>NZ_CM195526.1:0-812500 GCF_043194755.2 Xanthobacter nonsaccharivorans
GCACTTGCGGATCTCGGCGGCCAGCGCCTTGTAGCGCACGGTCTGGCGGGACTGGCGGCGCAGGTTCTCCACCTGCCCGCCCAGCTGGGTGATGACGTCCTCCAGCCGCAGCAGGTTCTGCTCGGCGGCCTTCAGGCGGGTTTCTGCCTCGTGGCGGCGGGCGTGGAGACCGGCGACGCCGGCCGCTTCCTCCAGGATGCGTCGTCGCGCATTGGGCTTGGCGCCGACGATCTCGCCGATCTGCCCCTGGCGCACCAAAGCCGGAGAGCGCGAGCCGGTGGAGGCGTCGGCGAAGATGAGCTGGACGTCGCGGGCGCGCACGTCCTTGCCGTTGATGCGGTAGCTGGATCCGTTGCCGCGCTCGATGCGGCGGACGATCTCCAGCTGGTCCCACTCGTTGAAGGCGGCGGGAGCGGTGCGGTCCGTATTGTCGAGATGCAGCACCACCTCGGCGGAGTTGCGTGCCGGCCGCCCCGTGGTGCCGGAGAAGATCACGTCCTCCATGTCGTTGGCGCGCATGGCCTTGTAGGAGCTTTCGCCCATCACCCAGCGCAGCGCCTCGACGAGGTTGGACTTGCCGCACCCGTTCGGCCCCACGACGCCGGTAAGGCCGGGCTCGATCAGAAGATCGGTCGGCTCGACGAAGGTCTTGAAGCCCACGAGCCGCAGGCGGTCGAACTTCATGCGCGCGGGGCGATCTTGCAGGACGGGACGGGGAGGGCGCTCATCACCAGGGGTGTGCCAGCCTTTCTACGCAGGGTCAAACCCAGCCTGACTCCCCTTTCAGGCCCGTGCAAGGCTTGGCCGTGCAACGATCCACAGGGGGCAAAACCTGAGCGGCGCTGGCGCATCGGATGAATGGCTACCTCAGATTGTGCCGGGGCCTCGGGCGCTGCCGCGCTGTGTGGGCGCGCGCCGCGCGCTTACCTTCTGCGCCCGAAAAGGCTAAAACGCACGGGGCCCCTGATTGCGCGCGCGCATTGAGCGCCCATCTATGGGCAGTCCACTCCGGCCCGGCCGGCGCGCGCGGGCTTTCGGGGTATCTTTCGGGGATTGCGACACATGCTGTTGAACCAGTCGGGCGCCAAGGGTGCGGGAGCCGGTGCGGGATCGGGCGCAGGCAACGCGGCCGCTGGCGGTGACATCATCGATACCACCACGCAGACCTTCCTTGCCGAGGTGATGGAAGAATCGAAGCGCCGCCCGGTGCTCGTGGATTTCTGGGCGCCCTGGTGCGGCCCGTGCAAGACGCTGGGGCCCATCCTCGAGAAGGTGGTGACGGCGGCCAAGGGCAAGGTGCGCCTCGCCAAGCTCAATATCGACGATCACCCGGTGATCCCCGGCAAGCTGGGCATCCAGTCGGTGCCCACCGTCTATGCCTTCGTCAACGGCCAGCCGGTGGACGGCTTCATGGGCGCTTTGCCCGAAGGTCAGGTGAAGGCTTTTGTCGACCGCCTTATCGGCCCGGCCGATGCGGGCCTCGACGAGGCGCTTGCCGCCGCCGAGGGCGCGCTGGCCCAGGGCGACCTCACCGCCGCCGCGGAGATTTTCGCCGGCGTGCTGGGCGAGGAGCCGGACAATCTGAAGGCTCTGACCGGCCTCGTGCGCACCCAGGTGGCCGCCGGCGCCCTGGACCAGGCGAAGGCGATCCTCGCCCAGGTGCCGGCCGACAAGCAGGCGGACCCGCTGGTCGGCGCCGCCCGCGCCGCGCTCGACGTGGCCGAGCAGGCCGCCGCCCTCGGCGATCTCGCCACCCTGCAGGCCAAGCTCGACATCGACCCGGCCGACCACCAGGCGCGGTTCGACCTCGCCCTCGGCCTCAATGCCCGCGGCCGGCGGGAGGATGCGCTCATCCACCTGCTCGACATCGTCAAGCGGGACCGGGCCTGGAACGAGGATGCGGCCCGCAAGCAGATCGTCCAGCTGTTCGAGGCCTGGGGGCCGACCGATCCGCTGACCCTGTCGGGACGTAAGAAATTGTCGGCGATCATGTTCTCCTGAGGCGCTTCCGCCGCTCGGAGCGGCGGGAGGCGGTCCCCGGGGCTTTGTGTTTTGGCGCGCCTTCGGCGCCGGGCGGGTTCTGCCCCCGCAAGAAGGCGCCGGGACGGGATTTCAGTCGTGGCTGCGAACCGCACCTATTTGTCGCCGGCGGAAATTCCGCCGGTGATTCCGGTTTTTCCCCTCACCGGCGCGCTGCTGCTGCCGCGGGCGGAATTGCCGCTGAACATCTTTGAGCCGCGCTATCTGGCCATGGTGGACGACGCCATCGGCGGCGGCCGGCTGATCGGCATGGTGCAGCCGGACGAGAGCCTGCCGGCGGTGGAGCAGGGGCCGCAGGTGCACAAGGTGGGCTGCCTCGGCCGCCTCACCCAGTTCGGCGAGACCGGGGACGGGCGCTATCTCATCACGCTGACCGGCATCTGCCGCTTCCGCATCGTGGAGGAGCTGGCGACGACCACGCCCTACCGCCAGTTCCGGATCGATACCTCGCCCTTCGCCAAGGATTTCGAGGCCTCGGCGGGCGAAGCGGCGGTGGATCGGGAGGCGGTGCTGGCGGCCCTGGCCGCCTTCCTCGAGGCCAACAAGCTGGAGGCGGACTGGGACGGCATCCGCCAGGCCGGCACCGAGACGCTGGTGAACGCCCTCTCGGTGATGTCGCCTTATGGCGCGCTGGAGAAGCAGGCGCTGCTGGAGGCCAAGGACCTGAAGGCCCGCGCCGACATGCTGGTCGCCATCACCCAGATGATGCTCGCCCGCATGCCGGGCGACGGGGAGGGCTCCCTGCAATAGGGGCCCTGTCTCTACGGCTCCTCGGCGAAGCGCAGGCGGCCGGCCGGAGCGAGGGTGCGCGCATCGAAGGTGCGGATCTCAATGGTTCCGCCTATATCCAGCGTCACCACCACGATATCGCCCGACACGGCGGTGCCGGTGATCCTCGCGCCCTTGGGCAGGAGCGTGGTCAGCTCGCCGGTGGCGACGGGCTTGGCGCGGATCATGCGGTAGCCGATGACGCCGAACACCGCCGCCACGCCCAGCACCATGACCAGCATGGACACGCTGGAGAAGCGGCGGAATTTGCGGATGACACGCTCCTGCTCCGGCGTCAGCGCCTCTTCCGGGGTGTCGATGGGGGGCGGGCGGTGGAACATGAAGGGGCCGGAGCTCCTGACGGATAAAGAATGAACACGACCATGAACCAGGCCGGCGGCAGCATCGAGGACCTCGGCCCGGACGAGGATATCGCCCAGGATGGCGACGACCGGGAAGGCCTGGCCCTGACGGTCGGCATTGCCCCGGAGGACGCCGGCGAGCGGCTCGACCGGGTGCTGGCGCGCCGGCTCGCGGCCGAGGTGCCGGAGCTGAGCCGGACCCGCATCCAGCGCCTCGTCACCGAAGGGCAGGTGTCCATCGGCGGGCGAGTGGTAGGGGACCCGGCCGGCCGGGTCAATGCCGGCGAGGTCTATACGGTGGTCGTGCCGCCCCCGGAGCCGGCCGAGCCGGTGCCCGAGAACCTGCCGCTGAACGTGGCCTACGAGGACGCCCACCTCATCGTCATCGACAAGCCGGCGGGGCTGGTGGTGCACCCCGCGCCGGGCCATGCCTCCGGAACGCTGGTGAACGCCTTGCTGCATCACTGCGGCGACAGCCTGTCGGGCATCGGCGGGGTGCGCCGGCCGGGCATCGTCCACCGCATCGACAAGGATACCTCCGGGCTGCTGGTGGTGGCCAAGTCGGATGCGGCCCACAAGGGCCTCGCCGCCCAGTTCGCCGACCATGGGCGCACCGGGCCGCTGGAGCGGGCCTATCTTGCCTTCATCTGGGGTGTGCCGGAGCCGCGCGGCACGGTGGATGCACCCATCGACCGCCACTCCACCCACCGCCAGAAGATGGCGGTGCGCCCGCAGGGGCGGCAGGCCATCACCCATTGGCAGGTGCTGGAAACCTTCTCCGGCAAGGGCGGGGCGGACGTGGCGAGCCTCGTGGAATGCCGCCTGGAGACCGGCCGCACCCACCAGATCCGCGTCCACATGGCGCATGTGGGCCATCCGTTGCTGGGGGACGAGGTCTATGGCCAGGGCTTCCGCACCAAGATCTCCTTGCTGCCGGACGCGGCCCGCGCCTGCCTCTCCGGGCTGGGGCGGCAGGCGCTCCATGCGGCCCGGCTCGGTTTCGTCCATCCGGTGACGGGGGAGGTGCTCTCTTTTGAAAGCCCGCTGCCGCAGGATCTTGCCGAGCTGGCGGCGGCTCTCGAGGAGGCGGGGGAGGCGTAAAATACTCTCGCGTCGACGTGAGTGGATGAAACCTATTCGCGCCGCACTCGTATCTATATCATCATGTGCCGCGGTCGGCGTCATGCGGCCGCGCATGCGGCCGCCCGGGACGGGGGCTGCGGGAGAAGGAGGCCTTTCTCATGGCCCAGGCGAAGTCCATGCCCATTCCTTCCGCGGAAGGCGGGCTCTCGCGGTATCTGGAGGAGATCCGGCGGTTTCCCATGCTGGAGCCGCAGGAGGAATATATGCTCGCCAAGAGCTGGCGCGAGCATGGGGACCGCGATGCCGCTCACAAGCTGGTGACGAGCCACCTGCGCCTCGTGGCGAAGATCGCCATGGGCTATCGCGGCTACGGCCTGCCCATCTCGGAGGTGATCTCCGAGGGCAACGTGGGCCTCATGCAGGCGGTGAAGAGGTTCGAGCCGGACAAGGGCTTCCGGCTGGCGACCTACGCCATGTGGTGGATCCGCGCCTCCATCCAGGAATATATCCTGCGCTCGTGGAGCCTCGTGAAGATGGGCACCACCGCGGCGCAGAAGAAGCTGTTCTTCAACCTGCGCAAGGCCAAGAGCCAGATCTCCGCGCTGGAGGACGGCGACCTTCGGCCCGACCAGGTGAAGCAGATCGCCCACAAGCTCGGCGTCAGCGAGCAGGACGTGGTGGACATGAACCGCCGCCTGTCCGGCGACGCCTCCCTGAACGCGCCCATCCGCGAGGATTCCGAGGGCGGGGAGTGGCAGGACTGGCTGGTGGACGAGCGCCTCGACCAGGAGGAGCAGCTCGCCGAGAGCGAGGAGCTGGACAACCGCCGTGCCGCCCTCTCCGGCGCGCTCTCGGTGCTGAATGACCGCGAGCGCCGCATCTTCGAGGCACGGCGCCTGTCGGAAGACCCCATGACGCTGGAGGATCTCGCAGCGGAATTCGGTGTCTCCCGCGAGCGCGTGCGCCAGATCGAGGTGCGCGGCTTCGAGAAGGTGCAGAAGGCGGTGATGGACAAGGTGCGCCAGATCGAGGCGGCCAAGCCCCAGGCCACCAGCCCCGAGGCGGTGGGGGCCTGAGGCGCCTTCCCGTCGAACGATCCGTGAAGTCATGAGGGACGGTGCGGCGCACCGTCCCTTTTTATTGGCCCGGCCGGCGGAAATGGTCCGCGGGGCGCCGGCCTCCAGGCCGACACCGGTTCAGGTGGGGTCCTTGAGAGTGTCGGGCCGGTCGCCGCGCGCCACATGGATCATCATCAGCTCGCCCACATTCTCGGGCGTGAGCAGGCCGACGAGGCGTCCGGTCCCGTCCACCACCCCCACGGCGGGCACCTGGGCCGTGGTGATGAGCTTGAGGGCGGCATCGAGCTTGGAGCGGGCATCCACGGTGGGGATGTCCGCCTGCATCACCGCTATCACGGCGGTCTGGGGCCCCTGGTCCCTCAGCGCGCGGATCATGGCGTCGCGGGTGAGCACGCCGCGCAGCCGGCCGGCGCCGTCCACCACCGGGAACTCCTTCTGGGTGGAGCGGATGAGCGCGTCCGCCGCGTCGTCCACGGTGGACTGGGGCCCCAGCGTCTCGAAATGGGTGATCATGGCATCGGCCACGATGTGCCCGCGGGACGCCTCCTTCAGCTGCACCTGCCCGGCCTCGCCCGATGCGGCGAGGAACACGAACACGCCGATGATCATCAGCATGGGATTGAAGAAGATGCCCATGAGGCCGAGGCCGATGGCCAGAGCTTGGCCGATGGAGGCGGCCGTGGCGGTGGCCTTCGCATGGCCCATGTTCATCGCGAGCAGGGCGCGGAGCACCCGCCCGCCGTCCATGGGAAAGGCCGGGATGAGATTGAACAGCACCAGGAAGATGTTCGCCCCCGCGAGCTTCACCAGAAGGGAGATACGCGGGTCCTCGATCTTGGCGAGGTCCTCGGCCTTGAGCTCCGCCGTGCCGAGGGTGAGGCTGAGGAACACGAGGATCGCAAGGGCGATGACCACGTTCACCAGCGGCCCGGCGATGGCCACCACCAGTTCCTCGGAGGGCTTTTCGGGAATGCGCTCGAGATTGGCGATGCCGCCGAAGGGCCATAGCGTGATGTCCGGCGTCTTCACGCCGTAGCGGCGGGCGGCGAAGACGTGGCCGAGCTCATGCAGCAGCACGCAGGCGAACAGCAGCGCGACGAACACCACGCCCTCCCATGCCGCCGACGCGCCGCCGGAGCGGTAATAGGCCGCCCAGATCCAGACCAGGAACAGCAGAAAGGTGACGTGGATGCGGATGGCGGTCTCGCCGAGGCGGCCGATGGTCAGGGACCAGGGCATGGACGATCTCCGTGGGGTTTCATCACACACATACCGGTTCGCCCGGGCGGCGCAATGACAGCAGGCCGGCTGACCTGCTTGGCGATGGTTCTTGATAGTAAGGCAAACATATTATAGTCTAGCCTTATGTCATACGAGCCAACCCTCGGCTTCGCGCTGGTGGACGCCGCGCGGCTGTTCCGCGCGCGCATGGATCGCGCCTTCGTCGACGCCGGTCTCGGCCTTACCGCCGGGGAGGCCCGCACCCTTGCCTATGTGAACATCCACCCCGGCCTCAGGCAAACGGCGCTGGCGGTGAAGATGAGCGTCGAGCCCATGACGCTGGTCGGCTTTCTCGACCGGCTGGAGGCGGCGGGCCTGATCGAGCGCGAGGCCGACCCGACGGACCGCCGCGCCAAGATCGTGACGCTGACGCCGGCCGCCGCGCCCTATCTCGAACGCATCCAGTCCGCGGGCGCGCAGGTCCGGGCGGCTGCGACCGATGGTTTCTCGGAGGCCGAGCGGGACGCCCTGCGCGAGTTCCTCATCCGGGCGCGGGCCAACCTCGCCCGTGACCTGCGCTGCAAGGACGACAGATGAAGCCCGCCGAGCGCAGCCTCGCGCCCGCCCCGGTCGTGGGCGCGCCCGTTCCCCTCATGACCGAGATCCAGGTCTCCATCATCGGTGGGATGATGGTGATGCTCGGGCCCATCAGCCTGTCCCTCTACACGCCGGCGTTGCCCTCCCTCGTCACCGCCTTCGGCACCGACATCGCCACGGTGAAGCTGACCCTCACCGTCTTCTTCCTCGGCTATGCCTTCTCCCAGCTCGTGTGCGGACCCCTGTCGGATGCCTATGGGCGGCGGCCGGTGGCGCTGGGCTTCTTCGGCATCTATCTCGTCGGCAGCGTCGTCGCCATGCTGGCGCCCACCATCGGCTGGCTGCTCGCCGGCCGTGCCCTGCAGGGCATCGGCTGCGCCGCCGGCATCGCCCTGTCGCGGGCGCTGGTGCGCGACCAATATACAGGGCAGGCCTCGGCGCGGGTCATGAACCTCATCGGCACCATGCTGGCCATCGGCCCGGCGGTGTCGCCGACCCTTGGCGGCTTTATCCTCGGCGTTGCCGGCTGGCACGTCATCTTCGTCGCGATGGTGGCCTATGGCCTCGTGCTGGTCGCCGTCCTCGCCCTCAAGGTGCCGGAGACGAACCGGCTGCCCGATCCGGCCCATGCCTCGCCGCGCGGCGTGGCGCGGAACTACCGGCGGTTGCTGACCGATCGCGCCTTCATGCGTCCGGCGCTCACGGCGGGCTTTTGCCTCGGCGGCATCTATACGCTCTCGGCGCTGCTGCCCTTCATCCTCATCGGCGAGGTGGGCCTCTCCCCCACCGGCTTCGGCCTCGCCATGCTGATGCAGACGGGCGCCTTCATGAGCGGGACGATCATCGCCCGGCCGTTGCTCGCCCGCTACAGCGCGCAGACCCTCGTTCTGCCCGGGCTGCTGCTGGTGCTCGCCGGCGCGGCCGGCCTGGCCCTCGGCCCGCACCTGGTGCCGCTCTCCACCGCGAGCGTCATGCTGCCCATCTCCTTCTGGGCTTGCGGCGTTGCCTTGATGCTGCCGGGCTGCACCACGGGGGCGCTGGCCTCGGTGGCGCCCATCGCCGGCGCGGCGTCGGCCCTCATGGGCTTCCTGCAGATCGGCAGCGGCTTCTTCGGCACCACCCTCTCGGCCCTGTTCGCGACCCCGCCCACGGCCATGATGCTTCTCGTGCCCGCTTTGGGCGTGAGCGCGCTGGCGTTCCATCTGCTGCTCGCGCCGCGCGGGGCAGAGCCGGCCGTGTCCGACGTCACGGTGGACCCGACCGACCTCGAGCTCGCCGTCGACCCGGTGGGCCTCGTCGGCGCGGCGGGCGACGAGATCGAGGCGGGGACCTACGACAAGGCGTCCTGACCCGATCGCGCTGCCGCGATTCATTACATCCGCGGAAATTGTCGCCTTTCGGCGCCGTCCACCACCTTGCGGGTTGACCGGCACGAACCGGCAATGGTCAAGTTCCGCCACCCGAGGGGTCGGGTGAGTGGGGGGATGCATATGAAACGTGCGGGACTTGTCCTGGCGGTGCTGCTGGCGTGTGCCGGCGTGGAGGCGCGAGCCCAGACCGTGAGCTACGCGCAGGCCGCGGGTTTGCTGGCGCAGCACTGCGGCGAAGACATCATGAAGTTTTGCCGGGGCCTCAACCTCGGCAACAACGCGATCCACGACTGCCTCGCGCAGAATGTCGGCCGCTTGTCGCCGGCCTGTGCCGCGAACCACGCCTCCATCCGCCAGATGACCGAGGCGCGCGCCGCCGCGCAGAAGCAGGTCTACCAGGTCTGCGACCGCGACCGGGCGCAGTTCTGCCCCGGCCTCGTCGCCGGAGACGGCAACATCGTCTCCTGCCTGCTGGAGGCGTCCAAGGTGGTGAGCGGCGCTTGCACCGCCTCCCTCGTCAACGCCGGCTATGCGCAGCAGTGAGGGGAGCGGGAAGATGACGAAGACTTCGCACAAAGCCCGTCGCGTCCGCATCGCGTCGCTGCTTGCGGGGGCCGCCTTCGCGCTGGCTCCCTCTGTGTTCGGCGCGGCTCCGGTGATGGCCCAGGCCTTCACCCCCAACAGCGAGATCCTGCAGGGGCTGCAGAGTTCCGTCGACGACGTGCCGCAGGTGTCCGCCGAGGCGCTGCGCGGCCTCGCCATGGCGCACATGAAGTATACCGGCCCGCCCGAAAGCCGCCCGCCGCTCGCCGTGCAGCTCGACAAGCTGGCGCAGATCAATGTTGAGATCGAGTTCGACCTCAACTCGGCGATGGTCAAGCCCGCATCTTACCGCACGCTGGGCTCGATTGCCGACGCCATGCACAATCCCGTGCTGCTCGGCTACAAGTTCCTGGTGGTGGGCAACACGGATGCCACCGGCACCCGCGAATACAACATGAAGCTCAGCCAGGAGCGCGCCGACGCGGTGGCCTCGGCCCTCACGTCCACCTTCCGCGTCGATCCGCGCCGGATCCAGGCGGTGGGCCTCGGCGAGGAAGCCCTGCAGGATACGAGGAATCCCGACGCCGCCATCAACCGCCGGGTGCAGATCTTCAACGTCGGCCGCGTGGGCGTGCTCGAACCGCTGCAGTGATCGGCGCCGGTCCGCCTCCGGACCAGGAGGCGGATCACCCGGTCGGCAGACGTGATCGGACCGGTTCCGAAATGCAAAGCCCCCGCCCGTGGCTGAACCGCGGGCGGGGGCTTCTTGTTTCAGGGCGGCGACAGGTGCCGCCGCTCGTGCTCAGGCCTTGCGGGCGCGGGCCGGCTTCGCGGCGGCCTTGGCAGGCGCCTTGGCCGGAGCCTTCGCGGGGGCCTTGGCCACTTCGGACTTCTTCACTTCGACCACTTTCGCGGCCTTGGCGACGGGCGCCTTCGCAGCCTTGGCAGCGGGCTTCGCTGCGGGCTTGGTAGCCTTGGGCGCGGCCTTTGCCTCAGCGGGCTTCACCTCCACCTTGGGGGCGGCGGCCTTCACGGCCTTGGCGGGAGCTGCAGCCTTCGGAGCGGTCGCCTTCGGAGCCGGTGCCTTGGGCGCCTTCGCGGCGGCCTTGGGCGCAGCCTTGGCGGGCGCCTTGGCTTCGGCCTTCGGGGCAGCCGCCTTGACGGCCTTGGCCGGAGCCGCGGCCTTGGGAGCCGGGCCCTTGGCGGCGGTCGCCTTCGGGGCCTTGGCGGGGGCGACAGGCTTCGCGGCCGCCGGCTTGGCAGCAGCCTTCGCCGCGGGCTTCGCTGCCGCCTTGGTGGTGGCCTTCGGGGCGGTGGCCGGCTTGTCGGCGGCCTGGGTCAGGGCAGAGCCCGCCAGCGCCTTGATCTCGTCGTGCGTGAGGCTGCCCGGATCCTTCAGGGCCTTGGCAGCGATGCTGCTCACCGCTGCACTGGTCACTTCCGGCTTCTTCGCCATGATTCTTCTCCGATCGATCCAACGCGCTGGCGCCGAATCCTCCGTCGAATCACGACACCCGCCAGCAACCGATGCATCCCCATTAACATTTTCAGAATGGTTAACGTGTATTTTTATCTATATTTATCAATGGATTGAGAATTATCCCCGCAACCCCCTGCCTGGCCGCACCGAATCGACGACGCCCCATCGGGGGTATCTGGAGACGGGTTGCGGGAGGTGATTCGCCACCGGAAATGGCGGGTGAGGGCGCGCCGCGGCGTGTCACACCGGCGTCGGGTTTCTCGCCTAAAGATCCGCCGCGATGAGGCTGGTCGGCCGGCCATGCGGCGTGGACTGCGGGGCCGGGGTCACCGATCTTGGGCGCCTCGTTCCCAGGAGCGTACGTTCATAGGAGCCTTCATGGCGATGACCGGACGGCTGACCGTGCTTTTCGTCTGCGCGGACAATAGCGGGGTCAGCCTCGCCGCCGAGGCCGTCGCCCTCCATTTTCATCCGCGCCTGAGGCCGTTCAGCGCCGCCGCGCTCGCGCCGGGGCGGGTCGATCCCGCCCTGCTTGCGAGCCTCACGGCAGCGCACATTCCGGCGGATGGGCTCTCGGCCAAGCCGGTCGGGGTCTTCTCCCTGTCCGGCGCGCCGCGGCTCGACGCCGTGGTGGCGTTGGGCGCGGACGCGGGTCGCGCCCTGCGGCGCCAGGCCTTCATCGGCCTGCTGCGCTTCGAGACGTGGCAACTGCCGGATGTGCCCTGGGGCACGGAAGAGAAGGTGCGCCGCGCCGCCTACGGCCGGCTCCTGCCGGACATCGGCGCCGCCATCGCCCGCCTGGAAGAGCGCATCACGGGAAGGCTGTCCGGCGCCGCCGCCTGAGGACGGCGCCGGTGGCTTGCTCTGTCAGTCGGCGATCTTGCCGCCGAGCTCGTCCTCGATGTGGATGCGGATGATCTCCTCGAACGAGCCTTCCGCCTTGAAGCCGAGCTCGATGGCGCGCTTCGCGTCGAACTTGCGCGGCCAGCCGGAGACGATGGTCTCGATTACCGGATCCGCCTCCCGCCGGATGCGGGCGACGGCCTTGTCGCCGGCCACCTTGCGCAGCGCCTCGATCTGCTCGCCCACGGTGACGGCGAGGCCGGGCATGGTGAGGTTCCGCCGTGGCCCGACCTTGCCGCCGTCGAGGGTGGCGGCGTGGATCAGGAAACCGACGGCCGCGCGTGGTGAGGCGTGCCAGTGCATCACGTCCTCCGAGACTGGCAGCACCGCCTCCTTGCCGGCGAGCGGCTCGCGGATGATGCCGGAGAAGAAGCCGGACGCTGCCTTGTTCGGCAGTCCGGGCCGGACGCAGATGGTGGGCAGGCGGATGCCGATGCCGTCGAAGAAGCCGCGCCGGGTATAGTCCGCCAGCAGGAGCTCGCCGATGGCCTTCTGCGCGCCATAGGAGGTCAGCGGCGTGTGGAAATACTCGTCGGGTATGGCGTCGGGGAAGGGCGCGCCGAACACCGCGATGGACGAGGTGAAGACGAGGCGGGGCGCATAGCCCTCCATCAGGCGCACGGCGTCGAACAGGTCGCGCGTGCCGTCGAGATTGATGCGGTAGCCTTTCTCGAAATCCGCTTCCGCCTCGCCCGAGACGATGGCGGCGAGGTGGAAGATCACGTCCGGCCGTTCCGCCACCAGCGCCGTCGCCTCGCCGGGCACCGAGAGGTCGGAGACCCGCGTCTCGATGGGGAATGGGGCCTGCGGCGCCTTGGGCGGCACCACGTCGTGGGCGGTGAGGCGCGTGATGGGGGCGCCGCCGAGCCGCCCGTCGCGGGCGAGGCGCTCGATGAGCTTGCGGCCGACCATGCCGGCGCCGCCGATGACCAGGATATGCATGCTTGTGCCTCCTCCCGAAGCGGGCCCCAAGGGGGCCGGCTTCAAGGCAATGTGTTGTGTTTTCTTGAGGAAAGGCGGGCGCTCAGAGCGCCCAGCCGCCGTCGATGATGTGGATCTGCCCGGTGGTGAAGGCGCTTTCGTCGGAGGCGAGATAGAGCGCCAGCGCCGCGATCTCCTCGGGCGTGCCGAGCCGGCCCATGGGCTGGCGGCCGACGAAGTCCGCCCGCACCTGCTCCAGCGAGCGGCCGGTCTGTGCCGAGACCGCGGCGATGCGCTCGTCGAGCGAGGGCGACTGGATGGTGCCGGGGCAGATGGCGTTGGCGCGCACGCCCTTCAGGATGAAGTCCGCCGCCACGGCCTTGGTGAGGCCGATCACCGCCGCCTTGGTGGTGCCGTAGGCGTAGCGGTTCGGCACGCCGCGGATGGAGGAGGCGGCCGAGGCGATGTTGACGATGGAACCCCCGCCCCGCTCCAGCATGCCCGGCAGGAGGGCCGAGATGGTGCGGTGCATGGATTTCACGTTGAGGTCGAAGGAGAAGTCCCAGTCCTTCTCGCTCGTGTCGAAGATGGTGCCCTGGTGCACGTAGCCGGCGGCGTTCACCAGCACGTCCACCGGCCCGATCTCCTGCGCGAGGGCGCCGACCGCCTCGGTGGAGAGCACGTCGAGCTTGCGCGCCTCGGCCCCGGAGAGACCATCGAGCTTGGCGAGGTCGAGGTCGGTGGCGACCACCTTCGCCCCCTCGCGCACGAAGGCCTCGGCAATGGCGCGCCCGATGCCCTGTCCCGCCGCCGTCACCAGCGCGCTCTTGCCCTGAAGTCGTCCACCCATGGCGTTCCTCTTGTGTTGGCCGGTCCGCGTCAGAGCGCGGCGCGGATGTCTTCCAGCCGCCGGACCTGGCGGCCGTTTTGGTCGAAGTTCGCAGGATCGAGCCAGGCCTCGAAGGCCGCCTTGGCGCGCGGCCATTCGTCATCGAGCAGCGCGAACCAGGCGGTGTCCCGGCTCAGCCCCTTGACGATCATGTGCTTGCGGAAGATGCCCTCGAAGGTGAAGCCGAGCCGTTCCGCCGCCCGCCGCGAGGGGGCGTTCAGGGCGTTGCACTTCCATTCGTAGCGGCGGTAGCCGAGGTCCTCGAAGGCGTGGCGCGCCATGAGGTACATGGCCTCCGTCGCCCCCGGCGTGCGCTGGAGCGCTGGGGTGTAGAGGATGTTGCCCACCTCGATCACCCGGTGCGCCGGCTCGATGCGCATGTAGGTGGCATGTCCGACCGCGCGGCCGCTGTCCGCCTCCTCGATGGCGAGGAGCAGGGGATCCGGCTTGGTGGCCGCCTCGGCATAATAGCGGCGGAAGGCGGCCTCGTCCGGAAACGGGGCGGGGGAGAGGTAGGCCCACAGGGCTTCCTTCTCCGGGCCGTGGGACAAAGCGTAGAGCGCCGCGGCGTGGCGCCCTGCGTCGAAGGGGACGAGGCGGACATGCCGCCCCTCCAGGGTGACGGGAGAGGGCCGCCGCGCCGGGCTGCCCTCCACCGGCGCGCCGAGAGGGACTGCCGGCGCTGCCTGATCGTTCATGATCGTGGCTCAGTGGTTGTCGCGGGGAACGCCCATGGTCTGGGCCACCCGCTGGTACTTCACCGCCGGCTTCAGCACCATGCCCTCGTCGAACTGCGCCACCATGGAGCGCTGGATTTCCTGCCAGGGGGTCTGGCTCTGGGGCACATGGTAGCCGCCGTGGCCCTGGAGATCAGCCCGGCGCTGGGCCAGCTCCTCCGGCGGGATGAGGATGTCGGCGGTGCATGTGTTGAGGTCGATGCGCACCCGGTCCCCGGTCTTCAGCAGCGCGAGGCCGCCCCCCGCCGCCGCCTCCGGCGAGGCGTTGAGGATGGACGGTGAGCCCGAGGTGCCGGACTGGCGCCCGTCGCCGATGCAGGGCAGGGCGGTGACACCCTTCTTCAGCAGCGCCGCCGGCGGCTGCATGTTCACCACCTCGGCGCCGCCGGGATAGCCCAGCGGGCCCGTGCCGCGGATGAAGAGCAGGGTGCGCTCGTCGATGCCCAGCGCCGGGTCCTCGATGCGGTGGTGGTAGTCCTCCGGCCCCTCGAACACCACGGCGCGGCCCTCGAAAGCCTCCGGATCGTTCGGGTTGGAGAGGAAGCGCTCGCGGAACTCCTGGGAGATCACCGAGGTCTTCATCACCGCGTTGTCGAAGAGGTTGCCGTGCAGGACGATGAAGCCGGCATCCTCTTTCAGCGGCGCGTCGTAAGCCTTGATGACCTCGCGGTCCCAGGAGAGCTTGCCCTTGCAGTTCTCGCCCATGGAGCGCCCGTTCACGGTGAGCGCGCCTTCGTGGATCTTGCCCTGCTCGATCAGCTCCGCCACCACCGCCGGCACGCCGCCGGCGCGGTGGAATTCCTCGCCCAGATACTCGCCGGCCGGCTGGACGTTCACCAAGAGCGGGATCTTGTGGCCCACGCTCTGCCAGTCATCCACCGAAAGCGGCACGCCCACGTGGCGGGCGATGGCGTTGAGGTGGATGGGCGCGTTGGTGGAGCCGCCGATGGCGGAATTGACGCGGATGGCGTTCTCGAACGCCTCGCGGGTGAGGATGTCGGAGGGCTTGAGGTCCTCCCACACCATGTCGACGATGCGCTTGCCGGTCTCGTAGGCGATCTGCCCGCGCTCACGGTAGGGGGCGGGGATAGCGGCGCAGCCGGGCAGGGACATGCCGAGCGCCTCGGCCAAGGCGTTCATGGTGGAGGCGGTGCCCATGGTGTTGCAATGGCCCACCGACGGTGCGGAGGAGGCCACCACTTCCATGAATTCGTTGTAGTCGATCTCACCGGTCGCGAAGCGCTCGCGGTTCTTCCACACCACGGTGCCGGAGCCGGTACGCTCGCCCTTCCACCAGCCGTTCAGCATGGGCCCGCCGGACAGCACGATGGCGGGAATGTTCACGGTGGCCGCCGCCATGATGCAGGCCGGGGTAGTCTTGTCGCAGCCGGTGGTCAGCACCACGCCGTCAAGCGGATAGCCGTAGAGGATCTCCACGAGGCCGAGATAGGCGAGGTTGCGGTCGAGCGCGGCGGTGGGGCGCTTGCCGGTCTCCTGGATGGGATGGACCGGGAACTCGAACGGGATGCCGCCCATGGCCTCGATGCCATCGCGCACGCGCTTGGCGAGGTCGAGATGGTGGCGGTTGCAGGGGGAGAGGTCGGAGCCGGTCTGGGCGATGCCGATGATGGGCTTGCCGGACTGGAGCTCCTCGCGGGTGAGGCCGAAGTTGAGGTAGCGCTCGAGATAGAGCGCGGTCATGCCCGGATTGTCGGGATTGTCGAACCAGAGCTGGGACCTGAGCTTGAGGCCGTGCTTCTCGGGCTGTTCGCCGAGACGATCGCCTTTTCCGGACATCTGCGGACTCTCCGTGGCTTTTCTGCCTCCGGCGTTCGGGTGCGCCGGATTTTAATCGATTTGATCGGCGGGATTTATGCGCTCCGCCGCGCCGGAAATCAATCGGGATTGGAGGTGTTCCGGAAAGGAAGGCGGCGCTCTTACCTGCCGCCGGATGCTGCCATGCGGCGCAGGGACACGGCCTCCCAGGCGGCGACGACCAGCAGGGCGAAGGTTGCCGCCGCGGCGAGCCCGAGCGGGCTGAAGAAGCCGGAAAGCGGGACCAGAGCGGCGAGCAGGGCGATCCCGGCGAGGTGGGAGAGCGGCATGTGGCCGAGCAGCGGATATTTGAACAGGCCGCAGCCGAGCACGTAGACCGCCGGCCCGCCGACGATGGCGGCCGCCGTCGCCGCCGAGACCTCCCCGCCGGGGTGGGCGAGGATCAACTCGTCGGAGACCGCGCAGCCGATGATGCCGAAGACGATGATCTGGTGGATGTAGGTGTAGTTGAGCCGGGCCATGTGGCCGGTTTCGCTCGCGTGGGCGAAGTGCGCGCCGGCGCGCTCGGATCCCGTGTCGAAATAGATCCACCACATGGCCACCGTGCCGACGAACGCGGTCACGAAGGCGGCGACGTTGGTGGTGGTCCATGCGAGCTCGGCGGCGGTGGCGCCGGTGACCAGGATGGATTCGCCCAGCGCGATGATGATGAAGAGCGCGCAGCGCTCCGCCATGTGCCCGCCTTCCACGTTCCACTCCGCCGCCTTGGAGGCGCCGAGACCGGGCACGAAGAAGCCGGTGGCGGGCGCGAGGCTCTCCAGCACCACCGCCGCCGCCCACAGGCCCAGCCGCGGCCCGTCGTGCGCCAGGGCGCCGGCGATCCACAGCGCGGCCGCCAGCGCCTGCCAGCACAGGATGCGCTTGAAGTTCAGCGCCTGCCCCGGATCGTGGCGGCTCACGGCCCAGATGGTGAAGGCCGAGCGACCGGTCTGGAACGCGGCATAGGCGAGCGCGAAGGGGAGGGCGCCCCCATGGAACGCCTTCGGCAGGGTGGCGGAGAGCACGAGGCCCACCAGCATCAGCACCAGCAGCATGAGGCGCACGGGCTTGCGGTCGGGATCGAGCCAGTTGGTCACCCAGGCGGTGTCGATCCAGGCCCACCAGACCGCGACGAACAGGATGAGCGTCTGCAGCAGCCCCGTGGGGGAGAGGTCGTGCAGGAGGTGGTGCGAGAGCTGGGTGACGGCGAAGACGAAGACCAGGTCGAAGAACAGCTCGACGAAAGTGACCCGGTGGTGTCCGTGCTCCGACGCCCGCCGCAGAAGGAATTGGTTCGCGCCCCAGCTCATCTCGTGTCCCCCATCGTCTCGGCGCAGGATGCGTCGGCGGTGCTCGGCGGCGCAAGCCGCCGTCCGTGCTTCTCCCCGGCCCGAGGGTTTGCGGCGGCTCGAAAACCGGCTAATCGAAGAAGCGCGCCGGAGCGACGCCATCCCTCGCGGGCCGGGCGGGCGTCCGGGCGCATTGGCGTGGCGACGCCGTTTCCCCCTGCGGGCTGCCGCCCGCTGCCCCGCAAGCGGCCCTGAAGGTGGCCCCGAGAGTCGCGATGACCATCTTCCGCCCCAGCCCGCAGCAGCAGCCCGTCCGGCAGGCGGGTCCCGTTCGGCTGGCGGGGGTGGAGGTGACACGGGGCGCGCGAACGGTCTTCTCCGGCCTCAGCCTGACGCTCTCCGAGCGCCGCATCGGTCTCGTGGGAGACAACGGCTCTGGCAAGTCCACCCTGCTGCGCCTCGTGAACGGCCTCATCCTGCCCGATGCCGGCAGCGTCACGGTGGACGGCCTCGACACGCGCAGGGACCGGCGGCGCCTGCCCGCCACCGTGGGCTTCGTGTTCCAGAACGTGGACCACCAGATCATCTTCCCCACCGTGCGGGAGGAGGTGGCGTTCGGCCCCATCCAGCAGGGCGTGCCCAAGGCGAAGGCCAATGCGGAGGCGGACGGGCTGCTCGCCCGGCATGGTTGCGCCGGCTGGGGCGAGCGTGCGGTGGCGGACCTCTCCGAAGGGCAGAAGCAGCTCGTCTGCATCCTGGCGGCGCTGGCGGCGGGGCCGCGCATCCTTCTGCTGGACGAGCCCTTCTCCAGCCTCGACCTCGCCAACCGCCTCGCCCTCGCGGCGCGCCTCGCCGCCCTCGACCTCCAGGTGGTCATGGCGAGCCACGACCTCCATCTGCTGGAGGGTTTCGACCGCGTGATCTGGCTGAAGGCGGGCCGCGTCGCCGCCGATGGCCGGCCGGCGGAGGTCCTGCCCCTCTACGAGGCGGACGCCCGCGCCCATGCCGCCGAACTCTCCCTTCATCTGGGGGGGCAGGCGCCATGATCGCCGGCTACCTGTCCGGCACCAGCCTGCTTCACCGCATCCCGGCTGGGATGAAGCTCATCGCCCTCGCGGTCCTCTCCGTCCTCATCGTGCCGATGACGGACCCGGCGCTCCTCGCCATGACGCTGGCGGCGGTGGTGACCGTCTACGCGAGCTTCGGCCGGCGCGGGTTGAAGCGCATCGCGGCCTGGCGCAGCCTCGTGCCGCTGCTGGTCGTCATCTTCCTGCTGCAGGTGTGGGCGGAGTCCCTGGAGGCCGCGGTGGCGAGCGTGCTGCGCATCGCCGTGATGGTGCTGATCGCCGATCTCGTCACCCTCTCCACGCGGCTGCAGGACATGATGGATGCTCTGGCGGTGCCTCTCGCGCCGCTGGCCCGGTTCGGGCTTGATCCACAGAAAGTATCCCTGGCCGTGGCGCTGGTGCTGCGCTTCGTGCCGGTGCTGCTGGAAAGCTGGCGGGGGCGGGAGGAGGCCTGGCGCGCCCGCAGCCCGAAGCGCCCGGGCCTCGTGCTGGTGGGCGCCTTCTTCTCCGGCGCCCTCGCGACCTCCGACCAGGTGGCCGAGGCGCTGGAAGCGCGCGGCTTCGGCGCGCCGCCCGAACCCCCGGAAGGATAAGGCATGGATACCCGGACGCTCGTGCGCATCGCCCTCGTCGCCGCCCTCATCGGCGCGCTCGGATTCGTGCCACCCCTCTACATGCCCATGGCGGCGGGCGTTCCCATTACCGCCCAGAGCCTCGGCGTGATGCTCGCCGGCCTGCTGCTGGGCGCGCGCGGCGGAGCTGCCGCGGCAGCGCTGTTCGTGTTCGTGGTGCTGCTGGGCGCACCGCTTCTTTCCGGCGGGCGCGGCGGCATCGGCATCCTCGCCACGCCACCGGCGGGCTTCTTCCTGGGCTTCATCCCGGGCGCCTTCGTCACCGGCTTGCTGGCTGAACGGCTGCGCTTCGCGCCGGTCCTCTCCGCTTTCCTCGCGGCGCTGGCGGGGGGTGTCGGCGTGGTCTATCTGTGCGGAATTCCGGGAGTCGCCCTCATCGCCCGCGTGTCGCTCGGTGTTGCGGCTGCTGGGTCCGCGGTGTTCCTGCCGGGCGATATCCTCAAGGCCATCGGAGCGGCGGTGCTGGCGACAACGGTGCTGCGCAGCTGGTCCATTGTCGCATCCCCGCGCCCGTGAGCATCACCCGCGCCCTCGCCCGGCATGCGGCGGAGCGGCCGGATGCGCCCGCTTTGACCTGCGAGGGGGAGAGCCTCACCTATGCCGCTCTCGACGCCCTGGTGGGGCGCATCGCCGCGTTTTTCGCGGCGGCGCCGGCCGGGGGCATCGCGCTTGACCTCAGCAATGGCGCGGCCTTGGCGGTGCTCTTCCTGGCGGCGGCGCGGGCCGGGCGGGAGGGGCAGGTGCTCGACCCTGCATGGCCGGCGGCGCTCCGGGCGGAGGTGATCGGCAAGATCCGGCCCGGCCTCATCGTCGCCAGCCGGCCCGGCGACGGGCTGGAACTTCCGCCGGACCAAGGCCTTGCCGGCCTTGCCGAGGCATTGGGAGCGAAAGGGGGCGGCCGCGTGCCGGAACCCGACGCCGACCTTGCCTTCTATGTGGGCTTCACCTCCGGTTCAACTGGTATGCCAAAGGGTTATCGCCGAAGCCACCGGTCCTGGACCGCCAGTTTCGATGCCGATACGGCGGAGTTCGGCATCGGCGCGGACGACGTCCTCCTCGCCCCTGGCGCGCTCACCCATTCCCTGTTCCTCTATGCGCTGGCGCGGGGCCTTGATGCCGGCGCGCACGTGATCCTGGCTCGCGCCTTCCGGCCCAGGGCGGTGGTGGAGCTGGCCCGGCGGCACAAGGCCAGCGTGCTCTATGGGGTGCCGACCCAGCTCGCCCTGCTGCTTGAAGTTCTGGAAGCGGACGGGCTTCGCCTTGAAAATCCCCTGGCCTCGCTGCGCCTCGTCCTGTGCTCGGGAGCCAAGTGGCCGCAAGGGCGCAGGGCCGCCTTGAGGCGCCTCCTGCCGAAGGCTGATTTTGCCGAATTCTACGGAGCTTCGGAATTGTCCTTCATCACCGTCGCGAACATGCGCGAAGAGGTACCTGAAGGTTCCGTCGGCCGGCCATTCCACACCGTGAAGATGTCCATTGTCGACCGGGCCGGCCGCCCCCTGCCGGCCGGGCGCACCGGGCTCGTGTTCGTCGAGAGCCCCTTCCTGTTCATGGGCTATGCCACCGGGGAGAGCGACGATCTCATCCGCCATGGCGCGGCGCTCAGCGTCGGCGACATGGGAGTGATGGACGGGCGCGGCTTCCTCACCCTCGTCGGCCGGGCGAAGCGGATGATCGTGACCTCCGGCAAGAACCTCTACCCGGAGGAGGTGGAGCGCCTGCTGGAGACCCACCCGGCCATCCGCGCCGCCGCCGTGCTGGGGGTGCCGGACGGGCTGAGGGGGGAGCGGCTGGTGGCCTTCCTGTCGCTGGAGGCGGGGGCGCAGGTGGGCCAGGCGGAGCTGATCGCCTTCCTCAAGCCGCGCCTGCCGCTGTTCAAGGTGCCGCGCCGCTATGCGCGGGTGGCGGACTGGCCGCTCACCGCCTCCGGCAAGACGGACTTTTCCGCCGTCGCCCGGCTGTGGCCGGACCAATGCGAGGGGATCGCATGAGCGCCGTCGCGCTCCTCGCCGCACGGCGGACGGCGGTGGTGCCGCGGGGCGGCGCCTTCCGGGAGGTGGAGGCGCATGCGCTCGCCGCCGCCCTTATCGGCCCCGTGCTTCGGGACGCCGGCCTTGTCCCCGGCGACGTGGACGAGGTGATTCTGGGCAATGCTCTTTCCGGCGGCGGCAACGTCGCCCGGGTCGCGGCGCTGGCCGCCGGGCTGCCGGAAGAGGTCCCGGCCCTCACCCTCGACACCCAATGCTGCTCGGGCCTCGATGCCATCCGCCTCGGGGTGGCGCGGATCGCGGCGGGAGAGGCGCGGTTCGTGCTGGCGGGCGGCGTGGAGAGCTTCAGCCGCGCGCCGTTGCGGGCCCACCGGCCCCGCACCAAGGGGGAGGCGCCGGCGTTCTACCGCCAGCCCGCCTTCACCCCCTGGCCAGAGCGGGAGCCGGACCTCGCCGCCGCCGCCGCGACCCTCGCCCGGCTCCACGCCATCCCCCGCGCGGATCAGGAGGCCTTCGCCGTCGAAAGCCATCGCCGGGCGCTGGCGGTGCCCTTGCCGGCGGGCGAGATCGTGCCGGTGAGCGGTGTCGAAGCCGATTCCTTCGCCCGCGTGCTTTCGCCGGCCCTGCTCGCCCGCCTGCCGCTGCTGGCGGGGGATGCGGCGCACGGCGTCACCGCCGCGACCACGGCGGTGGAGGCGGATGCCGCGGCCCTGGTGCTGCTCGGGCCGGCGGGGGCGGGCGGGGCAACGGTGGTCGGATCCCTCGCCCGCGGGGCGGACCCGCTGATGCCGGCGCTGGCTCCCGTGCCGGCCGTGGCGGCGCTGTGCACGCGACTTTCTGTCGCGGCCGCGGAACTGGAGCATGTGGAGCTGATGGAGGCCTATGCGGCCCAGGCGCTCGTCGCCATCCGCCTGCTGGGGCTCGATCCCGGCCGGGTGAACGCGGGTGGCGGCGCGCTGGCGCGGGGCCACCCCATCGGCGCCTCCGGGGCGGTGCTGGCGGTGCGGGCCTTCCACCGCCTGCAGGCCGCGCCGGGCCGTGCGCTCCTGGCCATCGCCGGCGCCGGGGGCATTGCCAGCGCCATGGTCCTTTCACGCAGATGACAGCAGACTGAGGTATCCGAAACTGAAGCGGTCTGGAACTTATCCGCGACGGCCAAGTTGAAGTCATATCCCGGAGTCTGCGCTGGCCCATGATGGACGCATCCGCTTCCGCGCCCTCTGCCAAAGTCCCCGCGGGGGCTGCGGGCCGTGCCTTGCACGATGCCCTGTCGGCCAGCCTCGCCACGCTGGAGGCCGCCGCTTCCGAGCCCGATGCGGTGGAGATGGTGCACGACGCCCGCAAGGCGATGAAGGAATTCCGTGCCCTGCTGCGCCTCGTCTGCGGGCCGGCGGCGGGGGCGTTGCGCCATCGCACCGCCGAGGTGGCGCGGGGCCTGTCCGGCTCGCGGGACCGGGCGGCAGCCTGCGAGGCCATCGACTTTCTGGATGAGGAGGGCCTGCTCCTCGCCTGCGACCATACGGACGCGCTCGCCGCCCTGGGGCGCGACGGACCGGCGCCGGCCGAGGCGGAGGTGCACCGCGCGGCGCTCCGCGCCTTCGCCACCGAGGCCCGCGAGGCGATTGCCGGCGCCGTGGGCCAGGACGTGATGGCGGCGGATGTGGCGCACGCCCTCGCCCGCCACTATCGCCGGGCGCGCCAGGCCGCCTTCGACGGACCGCTGGCCATGCATGAGGCGCGCAAGCGTGTCGTCACCCACCGCTACCAGATGAGCTTCGTCGCCCGGGCCTTCTCCGGCCGGGGGGGGCGGCGGGCGCGGCGGGCGCAGGCGCTGCGCGACCTGCTCGGCGCCTTCCAGGACATCGAGACCCTGCGCCCCATGCTGCGGAAGGCCGAGCCGCCTTTGCCGGAGGGCACGCTGGAGCGGCTCGGCATCGCCATGGGCCGGGCGCAGAAGCGCCTCCGGAAGAAGGCCCTCCGGCGCCATGCGGCGCTGTTCCGCAGAAGCCCGCGCTCGTTCCTCGCCCGCTACCGGGATATTCTGGGCCGTGACCCGGATTGAGCCGGCTTCTGTCGAGTTGACCGGGGTCATTGATCGGGGTCATGGCCGCGCCATATGCATCGCGCATGCTCGCGCGCCTTGAAAGCGCCCTGAGGAGAGGCGAGGAGCGGCGTGGGCGCTGGATGGCGCCCCCGCCCGAGACGCCCCTGCGGAGCCGGGTCCGGTAAGGTCTCGCGACCTGACCGGGAAACCCGTCTTCGAAACCGAAAGAGCAGTCCTCTTTCGCCTCGGGCCGATCCGCCGCGCGCCGATGGCGCGTTGTGGTCGGCCCGCGGCACCGTTCCTGAAGAGACCCGGCCGATGCCCCTCGAATCCCGCGTCCAGACCGTTGCCCCCGTTCCCGCCGCCGCCGCTCCGGCGGCCGCCGCTGCCCAGCCCGTCCGGGCCCCTGCGAAGGTGCCCGCCCCGGCGCCCGCCGCCGCCACCGCGCCCGGCGGGTCGCCGGCGCCGGCCCCGCGGCAGATGGATTTCTCCCAGCTCCCCAATGCCGGGCGCGTGATGGCGGAAGTGTGGGCGCGCATGGCCTGCCAGGACGACGAGGATTTCGAGGCGGGCTCCGGCCCCGCGACCTTCCGGGCCGTTGACCGGGCGGCCGCGGCCCTGGTGGCCCGCACCACCTCGGGTCTTTCGCCCGCGGCGCTCGCCC
The DNA here is from genome assembly GCF_043194755.2 of Xanthobacter nonsaccharivorans. Classification (NCBI taxonomy): domain Bacteria; kingdom Pseudomonadati; phylum Pseudomonadota; class Alphaproteobacteria; order Hyphomicrobiales; family Xanthobacteraceae; genus Xanthobacter; species Xanthobacter nonsaccharivorans. The sequence continues at coordinate 23,490 of NZ_CM195526.1, forward strand.
TCTCGTTCCTTGACTGGTGGATGCACCTCGCCGCCGCCCCCGGCAAGCAGGCGGAGCTTGCCACGAAGGCGTGGCGCAAGGCCGCGCGCTTCGGCTCCTATGCCATCGCCTCCTCGTTCGACCGCACCTTCCCGGCCTGCATCGCGCCGCTGCCCGGCGACGAGCGCTTCAGCGCCCCGGCCTGGCAGGACTGGCCGTACCGCTTCTGGTCCCAGGCCTTCCTGCTGAACCAGCAGTGGTGGCACAATGCCACCCACGGGGTGCCGGGCGTCGCGCCCCATAACGAGGCGGTGGTCTCGTTCACGGCGCGCCAGCTGCTCGACATGTTCTCCCCCTCCAACTTCCCCTTCAGCAATCCGGAGGTGATCCGCCGGGCGCGGGAGACGGCGGGCATGAATTTCGTGGAGGGCGTGCGCAACGCGCTGGAGGACCTCGCCCACAAGTCCGCCGACCAGCCGCCCGTGGGCGCCGAGGCCTTCCAGCCCGGCCGCGAAGTGGCGGTGACGCCCGGCGAGGTGATCTTCCGCAACCATCTGGTCGAGCTGATCCAGTACCGCGGCACCACGGACACGGTGGACGCCGAGCCGGTGCTCATCGTGCCGGCCTGGATCATGAAGTATTACATCCTCGACCTCTCGCCCCAGAACTCGCTGATCCGCTACCTGGTGTCGAAGGGCCACACGGTCTTCTGCATCTCCTGGCGTAACGTGTCGGAGGAGGACCGCGGCCTCGGCTTCGACGACTACCGCCGGGAGGGGGTGATGGCCGCCCTCGACGCGGTGAATGCGGTGCTGCCGGGCCGCAAGGTGCATGCGGCGGGCTATTGCCTCGGCGGCACGCTGCTCTCGGTGGCCGCCGCCGCCATGGCCAAGGCGGGCGACGACCGGCTCGCCTCGGTCACTTTGTTCGCGGCGCAGACGGACTTCTCCGAGCCCGGCGAGCTGCAGCTCTTCATCGATCCCGGCTCGCTCCATGCCCTCGAGAGCGTGATGTGGGACCAGGGCTTTCTGTCCGCCGGGCAGATGGCGGGCGCGTTCGAGATGCTGCGCTCCAACGACCTCGTGTGGTCGCGCATCGTGCACGAGTACCTCATGGGCCAGCGCGCGCCCATGAACGACCTGATGGCCTGGAATGCCGATGCCACGCGCCTGCCCTACCGCATGCATTCGGAATATCTGCGCCACTTCTTCCTCGACAACGACCTCGCCGCCGGCCGCTACCGGGTGGACGGGCGGCCGGTGTCGCTGCTGGACATCCCCGTGCCCCTGTTCGTGGTGGGCACGGAGCGGGACCACGTGGCGCCCTGGCACTCGGTCTACAAGATCCACCAGCTCACCGACACGGACGTGACCTTCGTGCTGGCCTCCGGCGGGCACAATGCGGGCATCGTCAGCGAGCCGGGGCACAAGCATCGCCACTTCCGCATCCACGAGACAAAGCACCGCGAGCTCCATCTCGGCCCGGACGAATGGGTGGAGGCGACCGCCCCCACCGAGGGCTCCTGGTGGCCGGCGTGGGAGGCGTGGCTGTCGGCGCGCTCCACGGGCAAGGCCAGCCTGCCCATGCTGGGCGGGCCCGGCTATCCCATCCTCGGCCCGGCGCCGGGCACCTATGTGATGCAGCGTTGAGTGATGCAGCGTTGAGGCGTCACGGAACCAGCACCGCGGCGCCCTTCAGCCGGCCGGCGCGCAGGTCGACGAGGGCTTCGTTGGCCCGGGCGAGGGGGTAGGGCGTCACGTGGGTGGTGACGCCGGCCCTCGGCGCCAGCGCCAGGAACTCGTGGGCGTCCTCCCGCGTCAGGTTGGCGACCGAGAGGATCTTCCGCTCCTCCCACAGCCAGCGGTAGGGGAAGGCGGGGATGTCGCTCATGTGGATGCCGCCGCACACCACCCGCCCGCCCTTGCGCACGGCCCGCAGCGCCTGCGGCACCAGCTCGCCCGCCGGGGCGAAGATGAGGGCGGCGTCCAGCGGCACCGGGGAGGGGGCGTCCGACGGCCCCGCATGGACCGCGCCGAGGGACCGGGCGAAGTCCTGCGCGGCCGCGTCGCCGGGCCGGGTGAAGGCGTAGATCTCCCGCCCCTGCCAGCGCGCCACCTGGGCGATGATGTGGGCCGCCGCGCCGAAGCCGTAGAGGCCGATGCGCCGGCCCTCGCCCGCCATCTTCAGCGTGCGCCAGCCGATGAGCCCGGCGCAGAGCAGCGGGGCGATGGCGGTGTCGTCGCCGCCCTCGCCGAGGGAATAGGTGAAGGCCGCATCCGCCACCGTGTGGGTGGCGAAGCCCCCGTCGCGGGTGCAGCCGGTGAAGACCGGGGCGTCGCACAAATTCTCCTCGTGCCCCGCGCAATAGGGGCACGTGCCGCAGGCGTGGCCGAGCCAGCCCACCCCCACCCGCTCGCCGAGCCGCAGGTGCGAGACGCCGGCTCCCAGTGCCGCGACCTGGCCGACGATCTCATGGCCGGGAACGACGGGCAGCTGTGTCTGCGGCAGCTCCCCGTCCACCACGTGGAGGTCGGTGCGGCACACGCCGCAGGCGGTGACCTTGATCACCACCTCGCCCGGGCCCGGCACGGGATCGGGCCGTTCCTCGGCGGTGAGGGGCTCGCCCACCTGCTTCAGGACCATGGCGTGCATGTCGGGCCTCCGTGCGATGAGAGGCAATATCGCACCACGGCGCCGGACGGCCAATGACCTTGCTCAAGGGGCCGCGTTCAAGGGGCCTGGCTCACGCGGCGGCCGGCCCCGCCGTCCGGGACCGGGTCCCCCGCGCCCGCGCCTGGCTCGCGGCCTTGCTCTCCTGCGGCCGGGGCGGGGGGCATCCGGCGCCCGAAAGGGCGCTGCCCCTCAGCTGCCGCCGATGAAGATGCCGGCCGCCAGCACCAGCGCGCCGCCCAGCACCACCTGGAAGACCGAGCGCCAGAAGGGGGTCTCCATGTAGCGGTTCTGGATGAAGGCGATGGCCCACAGCTCCACGAACACCACGGCGATGGCGATGGCGGTAGCGGTCCAGAACTCGGGGATGATGTAGGGCAGGGCATGGCCGAGGCCGCCCACCGCCGTCATCACGCCGGAGGCGATGCCGCGCTTCAGGGGCGAGCCGCGACCGGAAATGACGCCGTCGTCGTGCACCGCCTCGGTGAAGCCCATGGAGATGCCCGCGCCCACCGCCGCGGCGAGGCCCACCAGCAGGGTGGTGTGGGAATTCTGCGTGGCGAAGGCGGTGGCGAAGATGGGGGCGAGGGTGGAGACGGAACCGTCCATGAGGCCGGCGAGGCCCGGCTGCACCCAGGTGAGCACGAACTGGCGGCGCGCCTTCTCGTCCTCTTCCTTCTTCTTGTCCACGGGCAGGTAGCGCTCGGCCAGGGAGCCGGCGATGTCCTCGTGCTGGAGCTCCACCTTGTAGAGATCCTCCAGCAGCTTGCGGGTGTCGGGGTCGGTCGCCTTCTTCTGCGCCTGAAGGTAGAAGTTGGCGCTCTCATCCTCCATCCGCCCGACTTCCGCCCGGATGCGGTCGAGGCCGAGGTTCACCACCACCCATGGCGGGCGGCGGCTGTAATAGCCGGCGATGCTCTCGCGGCGCAGCAGCGGCACGTGGTCGCCATAGCGGCGCTCGAACTCGCGGGTGAGGTTGGCGGCGTGTCCCCGTTCCTGCGCCGCCATGCTCTCGAACACCTTGGCGGTGTCGGGATAATCGGCATGCAGCAGCTGCGCATAGTCGGAATAGACGCGGGCATCATCCTCCTCCGACGAAACGGCGAGGGCGAGCACCTCCTTCTCCGACAGATCGGAGAATCGGCGGCGTCCGGGAAACAGCGACAACATAAGGGGCGACCTCAAATTGGAATATTTCTAATCTTAATGTAGAGCATGCGATGAACAAGGCAATGCGACGGCCTTGCCGCAGCATCGGGGAGTGTAGCCATGTCCGGGGTATCGCAGGGTCCGGGCGCCTCCCGCGACCGCTTCTTGCTGCTGGCGGGCGCCCTGCTGCCGCTGGCCGCGGGCCTCGTGCTCCTGGCCATCGGCTGGCCGCGCGAGGCGGGATGGGCCTTCACCCTCGGCACCGCGCCGGTGCTGGCGGTGCTGCTCCTCGACATCGCCCATGCGCTGAAGGAGGGACGGTTCGGCCTCGATGTGCTGGCCGCCCTCTCCATGGCGACGGCGCTGGCCTTCGGCGAGCCGCTGGCAGGCAACGTGGTCGCGCTCATGTACGCCGGCGGCCAGCAGCTGGAGCGGTTCGCGGAGGGGCGCGCCCGCCGGGAGATGACGGCCCTCGTCGCCCGCGCCCCGCGCTCCGCCTTGCGGCGGGAGGGCGACGCCCTGGTGGAGGTGGAGGCGGACGCCCTCCTGCCCGGCGACACCGTGCTGGTGCGTCATGGCGATACCATTCCGGCGGACGGGCGGCTGCGCGCGGGCACGGCGCTCATCGACCAGTCCTCGCTCACCGGCGAAGCGGAGCCGGTGCGCTGCGCGGCGGGGACCGACGTGCCCTCCGGCGCGATCAACGTGGGCGGCGCCTTCGAGCTTCGGGTGGAGCGGCCGGCGGCGGAGAGCACCTATGCCGCCATCGTGCGCCTGGTGGAGGCCGCTGCGGGAAGCCGCGCGCCCATCGCCCGCCTCGCGGATCGCTATGCCCTCGGCTTCCTTGCCGTCTCCCTTGCCCTCGCCATCGGCGCGGCGGTGCTCTCGGGCGATCCGCGCCGGGCGCTGGCGGTGCTGGTGGTGGCGACGCCCTGCCCCCTCATCCTCGCCGTGCCGGTGGCGCTCATGGCGGGCCTCTCCCGCGCGGCGAAGCGCGGGGTGCTGGTGAAGAGCGGCGGCGCGCTGGAGAAGCTGGCGCGGGTGGGCGCCCTGGTCATCGACAAGACCGGCACCCTCACCCACGGCCGTGCGCAGGTGGCGGAGATCCGCCCGGCGCCGGGCTTTACCTGCGACGAGGTGCTGTGCCTCGCCGCCTCCCTCGACCAGGCGTCGGGCCATGTGGTGGCGGCGGCGCTGGTGGAGGCGTCGCGGGTGCGCGGCCTCGTCCTCTCGCCGCCGGCCGATGTGGAGGAGGAGGGCGGCATCGGCATCCGCGGGATTGTCGGCGGGCGGAACGTGGTGGTGGGGGGCTCGGGCTTCGTCGCGGCCCGTGCGGCGGGCGATCCCGCGGCGCTCCGGGCCGGACTGCCGGCGGGGAGCGCGGTGGTGGCGGTGGCGGCCGACGGCCGGCTCGCCGGCGTCATCGCCTTGGCGGACGGCCCGCGCCAGGATGCTCCCGCCATGCTCGCCGCCTTGCGGGCTGGCGGCGTGCGGCATATCGCCCTCGCTTCCGGCGACCGGGCCGAGGCGGTGGAGCATGTGGCCCGGGTCCTCGGCCTCGATGCCTGGGACGGGGAGCTCCAGCCCGGCGACAAGGTGGGCTGCGTTCTCTCGGCCCGCGCCCGGATGGTGGCGGACGAGGGCGCGCGGGCGGCCGACAGCGGCATGGTGATGATGGTGGGCGACGGGGTGAACGACGCGCCCGCGCTCGCCGCCGCCGACCTCGGTGTGGCCATGGGCGCGCGGGGCGCGGCCGCCTCCGCCGAGGTGGCGGACGTGGTGCTGCTGGTGGACCGCCTCGATCGGCTGGCCGAGGCCATGGCCATCGCCCGCCGCGCCCTCGCCATCGCCCGGCAGAGCGTGTTCTGGGGCATCGGCCTTTCGATCGCGGGCATGGGGGCGGCGGCGCTGGGCTACCTGGAGCCGGTGCAGGGCGCGCTGCTGCAGGAGGCCATCGACGTGGCGGTGATTCTCAATGCCCTCCGGGTGCTGGTGCCGGGCCGGGGGGAAGGGGCGCCGGCCTGATGCCGGGGCCGGCGCGCGTGTCTTTCGGGCCTCTGGTCGCGCCCGTCGGGCTCCGGTCGAAGACCGGGGCGATGGCGTGACGGGTCAGGCGCGGACGGCCGCGGCATCCCGCGGCCAGGCCGGGCGGCGGGCGCGCCAGAAGGGCGCATCGGGCCAGCGGGACTCGGCGGCATAGAAACCCGCGCGCAGGCGCACATTGGCGGTGAAGCGCCGGAACACGGCGGCCTGGTAGGCCATGAGCGGCGCGTCGCCCGCTCCGGCACGGGCCTCGGCAATGGCGGTGGCGGCGGCGATCCCTTCGTCCAGCGCCCTGATGAGGCCCTGGGACAGGAGCGGGTCGCAGCTCGCCGCCGCGTCTCCCGCCGCCAGCCAGTCCGCCCCCGCCACCGCGCTGAGGATGGCCATGGGCGCGACGCAGAGGTCCGGCGCGCGGTCGCCTTCCGCCTCCGGCGTGCCGCGGGCCAGAAGGGGGGCGATGAGGCGCGTGCGGCGGAGCGCTGCGCGCAATCCTTCCGCCGTGCCGAGGCCTTCCGCGCGCGCCGTCGCAAGGTCGGTGGCGAGGGCCAGCACGAGCCGTCCGCCGGGGATGGGGCTGGCATACCACCAGCCCTCGGGCGCGGCCTCGAGGAAGGTGCGGGGCGGCACCTCTCCGGGCGTGGCAAGGGGGACGACATGGAAGTGGACGGCGAGCGCGTCCAGCCGGTTGCGCGCCACCTTGAGGCCGCGCAGCGCTGCCGCGCCGATGCCGGTGGCATCCACCAGGAAGCCCGCCTCCACGCTTTGCGTGCCAGCGATGCCATCGAAGCGCAGGGCATGGCCGCCGCCCGGCAAAGGCGCGGCGGCGCGCAGCTCCAGGGGGCTGAAGAGAGGCACGCCCGCCGCCTGTACCGCCGTGCGCATTTGCTGGTCAAAGGCGGCGCGGTCCAGATGCCAGCCGCCGCCGAAGGGCAGGAACAGCCCGTCATTGTGGCCGGGCCGGTCCTTGCCCCAGAGCGCGGTGCTGCCTTCTCCCGGCAGGTGCCCGGCCTGCGCGAAGGCGCCCCAGACGCCGAGCCGGCGCAGCAGGGGCAGGGCGGCGCCGGGAAGGCTCTCGCCGATGCGGAAGCCGGCCCGCCCTCCGGCGTCGAAGAGGGCCACGTCGCGCACGCTCCGCTGCGCCAGCGCGAGGGCCACCGCGCAGCCCGCCGGCCCGCCGCCGACGATGGCGATGCCCACCCGGGCGGGCGCCCGCCCGGACAGGGGGCTCAGGGCGCGGGGGGCGCGTTGAAGGTCGGCCATGGGGCCACCGCCTGGCTGATATCGGCCGGAAAGCCGCAGGCCACCTCCAGGAAGGGATCGTCGGCGGAGGCCGCCCGCGCGGCGGGGTCGATGCGGCTCGCCTGCACCACGAAGCCGACCTGATGCCAGTTGGTGACGAAATCCATCTGGTCCTGGAAGCGGCCGGCATTGGCCGGGAAGGGGGTGGCCGTGCCGTTGCCGCGAATGGCGAACAGCTGCGGCCCCGGCGTCCAGCCCGTGGCGGGATCGAAGCTGGCGAGGGCCTGCGGATAGACCACCACCGGCCGCTCGGCCGGCCATGACCAATAGAGGGTCTGGTCGGCATTGGGGTTGGGGTCGAGCGGGTGCGAGGCGCAGTGGTTGTAATCCGTGTGCCAGGGCACGGCCATGAACTTGGTGAGGTCCCCCGGCTCCAGCGGAATGCCGCGCAGCGGCACGTAGCCCACCGAGAGGAACGGCGCATCCGCCCGCGCTGTTGCGTAGTCCAGCCGGGCGGCATTGATGCGGAAGGCGCCGGATGCGGCCCAGTCCCGCGCATAGAGGCCCGGGTCGCGCACCGGGAAGGACAGCTCGATGCCGGGGCTGAAGCGCCCGCCGAGACAATTGGCGAGGGCCACCCGGTCGAGCTCCTCGCCGGCCCCCAGCGCCCGGCGCGGGCCGGGGACAAAGGCGCCGGCATGCCATTGCTTCAACTGGAAGTACTGGGTGGGGGTGAGGGTGAGGAACGGCCGGTCCGTGTCGCCCAGCGCCAGCGGCATCATCGGCGCGCCGGCGGCGAGGCTTCGCGGGTCCGCGGGGTTGCGGATGGTGGCGCCGAAATTGGCGATCTTCTCCCGCGGGTTGTCGGACGGGGTGATGGCGCCGATGCGGTCATGGGCCGCGATGGCGCCGGATGGCAGGTTGGTGTTCCAGCGCTGCAGCATCACCGCATGGAACAGGGGGCGGATGTCGTCCTCGAAGGACGGGGTGTGGTCGGCCTTGAAGGCGCCGTCCCCAAAGAGCGCCGGATCGAGGCCGAGGTGGCGCACGAAGGTGTCGTGGACCTCGTCCCAGGCCGAGACCACGTTCCGCGTCTGCGGGGCGAAGCCGGGGTCGCCGGCCAGGGCCCAGGCGCCGGCCACCGTGTCGGTGGAGCCGTCCTCATAGACGATGAGGGCGTTCACCGGCCCGTCGCTCATGTCGTCGAACCAGTCGGTGTTCTCCGCGCCCCAGTATTCGTTGACGGAGGGCGTGGCGCCGTTCTGGTCCATGCCCACGGCGGTCCCGAAGCCCGGCGCGAAGAGGAGGCGCCCTGAGCCGGCCTCGACGCGGATGTCGCCGAGGCGCGTCAGCGGCCCGGACGGGGCGTGCAACTTGAAATGGTCCTGCGGGAAGGAGACCGGATACCGGGGCAGGGCCCGTACCGGGGCCTGCGCCGCCGTCGCGGCGTCCGCCATGCAGCTTGCCGGGGTGTCCGCGTCGAAGGCGAGCACCGTGCCCGCCCCCGCCCGCGCCGAGATGGCCCGGGGGCCGGGATCGATCACCAGCCGGCGCAGCCGGTCCGGGCTGTCGAGGGGGCCGTCCTGCGGGCGGCGCAGGGGAGGCAGCCTGCCGTCCTCGTAGCCGGCGAGGGCCGGGAAGTGGCCCGGCCGGTCCATCATGGCGTAGGTGTTGAGCTTCTTGTTGGCGACATGCACCTGCCAGACGATGTCGGCCACCCGCTTGCCTTCCACCACCGAGCCGAGGCGGATCTCCGTGCTCTCCCCGGTGGGATAGCCGCCCTTCGCATAGGCATGGATGCGGAAGCGGACGGCCTGCCGCTTCAGCCGGCCCCGGGCGTCGCGGAAGTCGGCGGCGGTGATGGGCCGGTCGGTGGCGGGATCGAGCGGCAGGCCACCCCAGATGGGCGGGCCGGAGCGCGGCAGCTCGCCGGCGGCAGTCTCGGGCGCGAGATAATAATCGGGGCTGTTGCCGACGCGGGCGATGCCGATGGCGGGATGGATCCGGAACACCGGCCTTGGGCCGGCCGACGCGGCCTGGGGCGAGGCTTGGGTCGAGACCTGGGTCAAGGTCTGGGGCGAGGTCTGGGCCTGCGCCTTGTTCCCCGGCCGGGGCGCCAGCGCCGTCGCCGTCGCGAGCAGGGTGGTGCCTGCCGCCCGCTTCAGAAGGTCTCGCCGATCCATCGTTGCCTCCGCCCCGGTCCAGCCGGGACGGAGTTTGAGCAGAGTTGGCGGCGGGAAAAAAGCCGGAAACGCGTCCCGGCCCTCTCCTATTCGGAGATCTTGCGCGCCCGGCTGCCGAGGGTGCGCAGGCGCAAGGCGTTGAGCTTGATGAAGCCCGCCGCGTCGCGGTGGTCGTAGGCGACCGCGCCTTCCTCGAAGGTCACAAGTTCCTGATTGTAGAGCGAATAGGGGCTCTTGCGGCCGATGACGGTGGCGTTGCCCTTGTAGAGCTTCACCGTCACCTCGCCGGTCACGAAGGCCTGCGAGTGGTCGATGGCCGCCTGCAGCATCTCCCGCTCGGGGGAGAACCAGAAGCCGTTGTAGATGAGCTCCGCATAGCGGGGCATCAGCTCGTCCTTCAGGTGCGCCGCGCCGCGGTCGAGCGTGATGCTTTCCATGCCGCGGTGGGCGGCGAGCAGGATGGTGCCGCCGGGGGTCTCGTAGACGCCGCGGCTCTTCATGCCCACGAAGCGGTTCTCCACCAGGTCGAGCCGGCCGATGCCGTTGGCCTTGCCCAGCTCGTTGAGCTTGGTGAGGAGGCTCGCGGGGGAGAGCGCCTCGCCGTTGATGGCCACCGCGTCGCCCTTGTCGAAGGCGATGGTGATGAGGGTCGCCTCGTCCGGCGCCTCCTCCGGCGAAATGGTGCGCTGGTAGACATATTCCGGCGCGTCCTCGGCCGGGTCTTCCAGCACCTTGCCCTCGGAGGAGGAGTGCAGGAGGTTCGCGTCCACCGAGAAGGGCGCCTCGCCGCGCTTGTCCTTGGCGATGGGGATCTGGTGCTGCTCGGCGAACTCCAGCAGGCGGGTGCGGGAGGTCAGGTCCCATTCGCGCCAGGGGGCGATGACGGTGATTTCCGGCTCCAGGGCATAATAGCCGAGCTCGAAGCGCACCTGGTCGTTGCCCTTGCCGGTGGCGCCGTGGGACACCGCGTCCGCGCCCATCTTGCGGGCGATCTCGATCTGCTTCTTGGCGATCAGCGGGCGGGCGATGGAGGTGCCGAGCAGGTACAGCCCCTCATACACCGCATTGGCGCGGAACATGGGGAAGACGTACTCGCGCACGAATTCCTCGCGCACGTCCTCGATGAAGATGTTCTCGGGCTTGATGCCGAGCAGCTCCGCCTTCTTGCGCGCCGGCTCCAGCTCCTCGCCCTGGCCCAGGTCGGCGGTGAAGGTGATCACCTCGCACTTGTAGGTGGTCTGGAGCCACTTCAGGATCACCGAGGTGTCGAGCCCGCCTGAATAGGCCAGCACCACCTTCTTCACGTCACGAGCCATCACGTCTCTCGGGAGTTTCAGGGGAAAATCGGCGCGGACTATAGGCCCGCGCGGCGCCATGGCAAGCGGGGTGGATCAAGCGGGGCGGATCAGGCGCGACCGCTTCCGCTGCCCCCGCCGCGGCGGAGCAGGCGACCCCCGGCCCGCCACAGCCGCGCCGCCGCCGCGTGGAGGGCAAGGCCGATGCGGCCGATGCCCGCCTCGACGGCGGCGTCGCTCGGCGGCCGGGCGCGGTCGTAGAGCCAGAGCCGGGTGAAGGCGATCACCAGCACCACCAGCACGCCGGAGAACACCACGTCGGTAAAGAAATGCCCGCCGAAGGCGATGCGCAGGCCGCCCGCCGCCGCGCCGAAGGCGACCGCCGCCACCGTCGCCACCGCCCCGGCGGTGCCGGGGATCAGGCTCGCCGGGGCCACCAGCCAGAAGCCGAGCGCCCCCTCGCCGGAGACGAAGGAGCAATTGCCGACGCAGGCGCCGTCGGTCTCGTACCAGCCCTTGAAGCTGTCCCTGCCGCCGAAGCTGTCCACATGCACCGGCCGCGGGCGGCCCCAGTTCTGCTTGAGGATGCCGTTGACGAGGAGGCCCGGCCCCAGCGCCATGGTCAGCGCCAGCAGCACCGCCGCCCGGGCGGGCATGAACATCCTGCCCGAGGGGAAGATGAGCTTCAGCACGATGGCGGCGAAGGCGGGGGCGGCGATGGCCCAGGGAATCCAGTTGGCGAGGTTGCGCGCCGTCTGCGCCCAGGGCGCGGCAGCGAGGGAGAAATGCCGCCGGGCATCCCAGAACAGGCCGGAGATGGCCATGTCCCATTGGGGGAAGACGGTGAACAGGATCGCCACCGCCGCCCCGAGAACCAGCGCGAAAAACACCACCCACTTCAAGGCGTCACCAGCTCCCTCGCTCCATGCCCCGGCCCATCCGCCGGCGGTTTGATCGAGGCCCTTGCGGACCGACGATGCGCGGACGCACAGTCGGCAGGCGATGTACAGGCAGGACACGCCCATGACCAGCGGAAGAGTGACCAGCGCCCGGATCGACTTCTATTATGAGTTCGCCTCCACTTATTCCTACCTTGCCGCGGCCCGCATCGCCGCTCTGGCGGAACTGGCGGGAGTGGAGGTGGCGTGGAAGCCCTTCCTTCTGGGCCCCATCCTTGCCGCTCAAGGCTATGATACCTCGCCGTTCAACGCCTATCCGCTGAAGGGCGCGCACATGTGGCGCGATCTGGAGCGCCTCGCCGCCGCCCAGCGCCTGCCGCCGGTCACCCGGCCGGATCCCTTCCCCGTCAACGGCCTGCTTGCCGCGCGGGTCGCGGTCCATCTCAACGACGCCTGCCGGCCCTCCTTCACCCGCGCCGCCTTCAGCGCCGAATTCGCCCAGGGGCGCGACATCGCCGACCGGGAGGTGATCCGCCAGCTGCTCGCCGGCCTCGGGCATTTCAGCGAGGACGTGATCGCGGATGCGGAGCGCCCCGAGAACAAGGAGCGCCTGCGCCTCCAGACCGAGGAGGCGAAGGCCCGAGGGGTGTTCGGCGCGCCGAGCTTCGTGACGGCGGACGGCGAGCTGTTCTGGGGCAATGACCGGCTGGAACTGGCCCTCGACCACGCCCGCGCCCTCGCCCGCGCGGCCTGAGGCCGGTGCGGATTTCAGTGGCCCGGCCCCCCGGGAACCTCGAAATGGGGGCGTCCTTCTGGTAGGAGCGCCTCGAATTGACGCCCGCTGCTTCACAAGCCGGCGCGCGCGGCGGAGGTGGCGGGCCCTGCCCTTGGCGGTGTGATGGAAGTCGTCTTTCTCGACAATGGGTTGATCGGACGCGGCGAGCACAGCTACAGCCTCGTCAAGAAAGTCGGCGCGGCGCTCGTGGCGCGGGGCCACCGCGTGCGGGCCTTCGGCGTGAAGGAGATGGATCCGGCGGCGGCCGCGGAGCTCGGCGCAATCCCGCATTTCCGCGCCTCCCTTTACGGAAAGGCCAGCCCGACCGCGACGCAGCTCCGCCTCTCCCGCCTGCTGGGCGCCCTGCGCGTGCGCCCGCACGATCCTCACCTCCTGCGGGAGCAGGCCAGCGCGGACAGGCTCAACGCCGCCTTTCGAGACGATCTCATGGCCCTGCCGCCCGATGCCCTGGCCCGCGGGAATCTCATCGTCGTGCCGGGCGTGTCGCAAAACCAGCTTTCCGGGCTGGTCCGGGCACTGGGCGCGCGGCCCGAGCGCGAGCGGCCTCGGGTGGTGTGCCAGCTGATGTTCGCGCCCGACTGGACGCCCTGGGGGTGCAGCGCGCAGCTGGGCGCCAAGCTCTATGGGAAGGCCTTCGCGCTGGCGCGGCCGCTGATCGGGCGCAGCCTTTTCTTCGCAACGGAGAATGTCGCGATCGCAAGCCTTTACCGGGACGCATACGCGATCGACACGATCCGCCTGCCCGTCCCGTTCGGAGGGGTGGCTCCGGCGCGGCCGCTCCCGGCCCGGCCGGTGTTCGGCTTCTTCGGCTACTCGAAACGCGACAAGGGGTTTCATCTCTTGCCTGAAGCCATCCGCCTGTGCCGGGCGCAGGGACTGGCGGCGGATTTCGCGATCCAGCTGCAGCATGGCGGGTGGGAGCCGGCGACGGTCGCCGCCGAGCAGGCCCTGCGCGCCCTTGCCGGGGTGCGCCTCATCGAGGGCGTGCAGACGGACCAGGCCTTCGCGGCCGAGACCGGCCATGTCGATGCCATGCTGCTGCCCTACGATCCGCAGCTCTTCGGCATGCGCGGGTCGGGCATTTTCACCCAATCCGCCGCGGCGGGGCGGCCGGTGGTCGCCGCCATGGGGACGTTCGCCGGGGCATCCGTGGCCGGCGGCGAAGCCGAGGGGGAAGTGTTTTCGCCCTATGACGCCCCGGCTCTTGCGGCTGCCATCATGCGCCTTGCTGCACGGCTGGGGGACAGTCATGCGCGGGCGGCGCGGCTCGCCAGCGCATTTGCGCAGGCCAACAGCGCCGACGCCCATGCCGACGTTCTGCTGGCCCAGGCCGAGCGACCATGACGTTGAGTAATGTTCGATCGAGCTGGACCGGATTTGGCGGGATCCGGCCCAGTGCCATCGCCTTCAAGGGCTTGACGATCGAGGGCTTGAGATCCTCGTCACGGAGGTTGAACAGGTAGCAGGTTTCACCCCGGTGGAGATGGAAGAACGGTTTCGGCGCCTCGCGACAGGGAGAGAGAGCGTTCTTCGCGTGGGACCAGAAGCCCTCGGTCCCGTTGATGGGGTCGCACCCAACGGGCCGTCCCTCCTTGCGGATCACCACATGATCCCCCGCCGGCGCAAGGTGGCGGAGGCCATCGCCCGGCAGACCGGGCGACCGACGCGCCCCGACGCCGGACGGCGCGCCACCCGCGGAAACCGTTGCCCATAGACCGGCACGCCCCGGACGAAACGCGGAACCCGCTCCGTTTTCGTCCGGCTGTCCAGCCAGGACGCCTCCCGCAGCGGCGGCCTTGCTGCCGGCCGTCCGAACGTCGGCAGCTCCGGCCAACCCCGCGTGCAGGGCATTCCCGCACGGCCAGATCCTCACGGATCTGGCCCAGGCGCGACAGGCATCGCTTTTCGTTTTGCCGGCACGACCCATCGCTGGACAAGGGGCCGGCGAAATGGTGAGGTCGCCGGCAAACAGGACAAGACCGGGCGGCGGACGGCGCGCCGCCGGACGGGAGACATGCTTCAGGCCTCGGTCGTCATCTTCGTAGCGCTGGCCTACATCGGCTTCCTGTTCGCCATCGCGAGCTACGGCGACCGGCTGCGCCCCGCCGGGGTGGCGCGCGGCCCGCGGCCGATGATCTATTCCCTGTCGCTGGCGGTCTACTGCACCTCCTGGACCTTCTTCGGCTCGGTGGGCCTCGCCGCCAGCCAGGGGTTCGACTTCCTCACCATCTACCTCGGCCCCATCATCCTGATGACGGTGGGCGCGCCGGTGTTCCTGAAGGTGGTTCGCCTCGCCAAGGCCAACAACATCACCTCCATCGCCGACTTCATCGCCGCGCGCTACGGCAAGCACCAGGGCATCGCCGCGCTGGTGGCCATCGTCGCCATCGTCGGCTCGGTGCCCTACATCGCCCTCCAGCTGAAGGCGGTGTCCGCCTCGCTGGTGGCCATGCTGGGCCATTTCGCCGGGGCGAGCGGGCGCAACACGCTGGTGGGCGACCTCGCGTTGTTCGTTGCCTGCGCCATGGCCGCCTTCGCCATCCTGTTCGGCACGCGCCAAACCGACGCCACCGAGCACCAGGACGGCCTGATGCTCGCCATCGCCACCGAGTCCCTGGTCAAGCTCGCGGCCTTCCTCGCTGTGGGCGTGCTCGTCACCTTCGTCCTGTTCGAGGGGCCCTGGCAGCTCTGGTACGCCGCGCGGGAGGCGGATGTCGCCGCCCCGTTCCTGCACAGCGTCTCGCCCGAGAACTGGCTGGCCATGATCGCCCTCTCCGGCGGCGCCTTCATGCTGCTGCCCCGCCAGTTCCACGTGGCGGTGGTGGAGAACAAGGGCGAGGAGGAGATCCGCCGGGCGCGCTGGCTGTTCCCGCTCTATCTCGTGCTCATCAACCTGTTCGTGGTGCCGTTGACCCTGGCGGGCAAGATGCTGTTCCCGCTCGGCCTCGTGGACAGCGACGTCTATGTGCTCGCGGTGCCGCTGGCGGCGGGCAAGGAGAGCCTGGCGCTGCTCGCCTTCGTGGGTGGGCTGTCCGCCGCCACCGCCATGGTGATCGTGGAGTGCGTGGCCATCGCCATCATGGTCTCGAACGACCTGGTGATGCCGCTTCTGCTGCGCCGGCGGGCGCAGCGGCTCGACGAGGCCGCCGGGCGCGACGACATGATGGGGGTGCTGCTGCTGGTGCGGCGCGTCGCCATCTTCGTCATCGTCCTGCTCGCCTATCTTTATTACCGCACCACCGGCGAGGTGCAGCTGGCGCAGATCGGCCTCCTCTCCTTCGCCGCCATCTCCCAGGTGGGCCCCGCCTTCGCCGCCGGCCTCTTCTGGCAGCGGGCGACCGCCAAGGGCGCCATCGCCGGCATCGTCATCGGCGGCATGGCCTGGGCCTACACGCTGCTGTTGCCGAGCCTCGCCGAGGCGGGGCTCATCTCCACCACCATGGTCGCCTCCGGGCCGCTGGACATTGCGCTGCTGAAGCCCACCGGCCTGTTCGGGCTCACCCTCGCCCCCCTCGCCCATGGCGTCGCCTGGAGCCTCGGCCTCAATGCGCTGGCGCTGGTGGTCGTGTCCCTGCTCACCCAGCCGAGCCAGATCGAGCGGGTGCAGGCGCGCGTGTTCACCGGCGCGGCCGGGGAGCGGGCCCAGTTCCGCCCCTCCTTCCTGCGCTGGCGCTCGTCCGTCACCCTGGGCGAGGTGATGACCACGGTGGAGCGCTATCTCGGGGCCGACCGGGCGCGCGGTGCCTTCGAGACCCACGCCCGCCAGCAGGGGCTCACCCTCGACCCCCACCGCGAGGCGGACGCGGGGATGGTGCGCTTCGCCGAGCACCTGCTCGCCTCGGCAGTGGGCGCGGCCTCCTCCCGCCTCGTGCTGTCGCTGCTGCTGCGCAAGCGCGCCGTCTCCACCAAGGCGGCCCTGAAGCTGCTGGACGATGCTTCCGCCGCCATCCAGTACAATCGCGAGCTGCTGCAGAGCGCCATCGACCACGTGCGCCAGGGCATCGCCGTGTTCGACCGCGACCTGCGCCTCGTGTGCTGGAACCGCCAGTTCGGCCAGATGCTTGACCTGCCGCCGGACTGCTACGCCGTGGGCGTGCCCCTCACCGACATTCTCGCCTCCGCCCCCGCCGACGAGGAGGCCGGCGACATCGGCGCCCGCGTCGCCCGCTACACCCGCCCCAACCCGGACTTTTCCGAGCGCCTTTACCAGCGCGGCGCGGTGATCGAGGCCCGCTCCGACCCCATGCCGGACGGCGGCATCGCCGTGACCTTCACCGACATCACCGCGAGCGTGGAATCCGCCCTCGCCCTGGAACGCGCCAACGAGAACCTGGAGCGCCGCGTGCGCGAGCGCACCGAGGAGCTGGAGCGCCTCAACCAGGCGCTGGAGAAGGCCAAGGCCGAGGCCGACGAGGCCAACCTCTCCAAGACGCGCTTCCTCGCCGCCGCGAGCCACGACATCCTCCAGCCGCTCAACGCCGCGCGCCTCTATGTGACGAGCATGGTGGAGCGCGCCAAGGGGCCGGAGGAGGAACGCCTCGCCTCCAACGTGGACGCCTCGCTGGAATCGGTGGAGGAGATCCTCGCCGCCCTGCTGGACATCTCCCGCCTCGACAGCGGGGTGATGCGGCCGGAGATCGCCCCCTTCCGCCTCGCCGACGTGCTGAAGCCGCTGGAGATGGAATTCGCCCCGCTGGCGCGGGAGAAGAACCTCAAGCTCACCTTCATCCCCTGCTCGCTGGCGGTGCGCTCCGACCGGCGGCTGCTGCGCCGCCTGCTGCAGAACCTCATCTCCAACGCGGTGAAGTACACCCCGCGCGGATGCATCCTGGTGGGCTGCCGGCGGCACGGCGGGCGGCTCAGGGTGGAGGTCTACGACACCGGCGTCGGCATCCCGCGCTCCAAGCACAAGATCGTATTCCAGGAGTTCCAGCGCCTCGACCAGGGGGCGAAGGTGGCGCGCGGCCTCGGCCTCGGCCTCTCCATCGTGGAGCGCATCGCCCGGGTGCTGGAGCATCCGGTGGCGCTGCGCTCGACGCCCGGCAAGGGCACGGTCTTCACCGTGGACCTCCCGGTCTCCGTCTCCATGCCGGAGGAGCCGCTGGCGCCGCCGGCGCCCGCGCGCCGCGGCGCGCCCCTCGACGGGCTCACCGTGCTCGCCATCGACAACGAGCCGGCCATCCTCGAAGGCATGGAAGTGCTGCTCAGCGGCTGGGGCTGCGACGTCATCACCGCCCCCAGCGCCGCCGGCGCCATCGAGGAGGTGCGCCGGCGGCGCAAGAAGCCGGACGTGGCGCTGGTGGACTACCATCTCGACGGCGGCCACGGCATCGAGGCCGTCATGTCGCTCAGGTGGAAACTGGGGAAACTCCCCGCCGTCCTCATCACCGCCGACCGCACCAAGAAGGTGCGCGACGCGGCCCGCGCGGCGGACATGGAAATCCTCAACAAGCCCCTGAAGCCGGCCGCATTGCGGGCGCTTCTCGCCCACTGGCGCCTCGCCCGCTCCGCCGCCGAGTAGGCCCGCCGGAGGTCCGTGCTGCGGCCTGAATGACACAGGCCGGATGCTTCGGCATTAAGCCCTCGTTCATCCCCATGAACGCCCAATAAACGCCGCCTTCAGCCAGCGTTATGGGGGCGTGCCATAGAAGCACGCCCTCGCGGCATGGAAATGTTACTGAAGTGTTAAGATCTGTAACTTTTCCCTGCTTACTTCGACGCGCGATGTACTTTTGGAGCGTGGCTATGACAATCACGATCAACGTTCCGGTCTTCCCGCTGCGGAAAGAAATCGCAGACCGCAAGCGGCGCCTTGGTCTCTCCCTCGGCCTGCCGCTGCGCGGCAAGAAGGCCCCGGAGAAGGGGGGAGAAGCCGGCACCGACCCGCGCTACACGGCGGATGGGCTGGAGTTCGACGTGAGCGGCCTTGCCAAGGCCGGTGGACGCTCCGGGGGGCGCTGAGCGCCGCCCTCGGAGCGGATCGGCCCCTCCCGGCCTGCGACGCCGGCTTTATGGCGCCCGCCCGGATGATCCGATAAGGTCGCCGCCCAAGAGCAACAACCCGCGGCCCTGAGCGAACATGACGGACCCCAATTCCCAGCCCGCCCCGGACGACAGGCGCGCCGAGACCCATTTCGGCTACCGGACGGTGCCGCTGGCCGAGAAGCAGGCGCTGGTGGACGACGTGTTCCACAAGGTGGCGCGGCGCTACGACATCATGAACGACCTGATGTCCGGCGGCCTGCACCGGGTCTGGAAGGATGCCCTCGTCTCCAAGGTGCGTCCGCCGCAGGGCTCCCGCCCGTTCCATCTGCTCGACCTCGCCGGCGGCACCGGCGACGTATCCTTCCGGGTGGTGAAGGCGGGGGGCACCGGCACCCGCGCCACCGTCGCCGACATCAACACCGACATGCTGGCCGTGGGCCGCGAGCGCGCCGAGAAGCGTGGCCTCGGCGACAAGGTGGAGTTCACCGAGGCCAATGCCGAGGCCCTGCCTTTCCCGGACATGTCGTTCGATGCGGTCACCATCGCCTTCGGCATCCGCAACGTGCCGCGCATTCCCGTGGCGCTGAAGGAGATGCGCCGCGTGCTGAAGCCCGGCGGGCGCGCCTTCGTGCTGGAATTCTCCAAGGTGGACGTGCCGCTGCTGGACAAGATCTACGACGCCTTCTCCTTCCGCGTGATCCCCGAGCTCGGCAGGCGCGTCGCCGGAGATGCGGAGCCCTACCAGTATCTCGTGGAATCCATCCGCCGCTTCCCCAATGCGGAGGCCTTCGCCCAGATGATGCGTGATGCGGGCTTCCAGCGGGTGGATTTCACCCGCATGACCGGCGGCGTGGTCGCCCTCCACTCGGGCTTCCGCATCTGATGACGACCGCCGCACAGGGCCGGCTGCGGCCATGATCTTCCTCCTCGTCGCCGATGCCGCGCGGCTCGCTCGCGCCGGCTACGTGCTCGCCCGCGAGGGCGTGCTCTCCCTGGTCTCGCCGGCCGCGGCGCCGCCTTTGGCCCGCCCCCTGCTGCGCATCGCCCGGCTGATCGCCCGCAGGGATGCCGGCAGCCGTCGCGCACGCTTCTCCGCCGCCCTGTCGCGGCTCGGGCCATCCTATGTGAAGCTCGGCCAGTTCCTCGCCACCCGCCCGGACGTGGTGGGCGCCTCCGTCGCCCGCGACCTGGAGGTCCTGCAGGACAGCATGCCGCCCTTCGGGCAGGACATGGCCGAGGCCACCGTGGCCGACGCCTTCGAGCGGCCGGTGCATGAGGTGTTCGACGTGTTCGGCCCGGCGGTGGCTGCCGCCTCCATCGCCGAGGTCCACAAGGCCGAGGTGAAGGAGAAGGACGGCACCCGCCGCGTGGTGGCCGTGAAGGTGCTGCGCCCGGGGGTGCAGCGGCGCTTCGCCTCCGACATGGGCACCTTCCGCCGCATCGCCGCCTTCGCGGAGGAGAACTTCGGCGAGGCCCGCCGCCTCAGGCTGGAGCAGGTGGTGGACACCCTCGCCCGCTCGGTCTCCATGGAGATGGACCTGCGCCTCGAGGCCGCCGCCTATGCGGAGCTTGCCGAGAACACCAGCGACGACCCCGAGCTGCACGTGCCGCAGGTGGACTGGGACCGCTCGTCCCGCGAGATCCTGACCACCGAATGGATCGACGGCATCAAGCTTTCCGACAAGGAGGCCCTCGTCGCGGCGGGGCACGACCTGAAGGAGATCGCCCGCATCGTCATGCAGTCGTTCCTGCGGCAGGCCATGCGGGATGGCTTCTTCCACGCCGACATGCACCCCGGCAACCTGTTCGTGGATGGGCAGGGCCGGCTCGTGGTGGTGGATTGCGGCATCATGGGCCGCCTGGGGCTCAAGGAGCGGCGCTTCCTCGCCGAGATCCTCTACGGCTTCATCACCCGCAACTGGCGGCGCACGGCGGAGGTGCATTTCGAGGCCGGCTACGTGCCGTTCCACCATTCGGTGGACGACTTCGCCCTCGCCATCCGGGCCATCGGCGAGCCCATCCACTCGCGCACCGCCGACCAGATCTCCATGGCCCGCCTCCTGGCGCTGCTGCTGGAGGTGACGGCCCTCTTCGACATGCAGACACGGCCCGAGCTGCTGCTGCTGCAGAAGACCATGGTGGTGGTGGAGGGCGTCGCCCGCTCCCTCGACCCGCAGCTCGACATGTGGCGCACCGCCGCCCCGGTGGTGGAGGACTGGATCGCCGGCAACCTCGGCCCCGTGGGCCAGCTCAAGCGTGCCGGCTCGGGGCTCGGCGAGATGGGTCACTTCGCCACCACCTTGCCCGGTCTTCTCACCCGCACGGCCCGCGTGGTGGAGCAGCTGGACGAGGCGACGCGCGACGGCCTCCGCCTCTCCCCCGGCTCGCTGGAGGGTATCGGCAAGGCCGAGGCCAGGCGCGCCTTCTGGGGCAATGCCGCCCTGTGGGTGATCGCCGCGGCGCTGGTGGGGATGTGGCTGCGGTAGGGCGCGGCCTGGCCCCGCCCGGCCGGGGCGTGAGCAAATGCAGTCCGGGGGGGCGAACGCGGCTAGAGCTGCCGCGTCAGATTTGCCGCGAAGGAGAGGATGTGCGCCCGCGTCGCCTGCTCGGCGGCGTCGGGATCGCGGTCTGTGAGCGCGGCGACGATGGTGGCGTGCTCGTCCACCACCCGGCGGTGATGGCCGGCGTCGCGCAGGGAGACGAACCATACGCGCTGCGCCCGCTCGTGCAGGTTCTTCAGGATCTCGCCCAGCACCAGATTGCGCGCGCCGGCGGAAATGGCCGCATGGAAGTCCCGGTCGAGGGCCATCAGCGCCGCGATGTCGCCGTCCGCTGCCGCGGCACCGCCCCGCCGCACGTTCTCGGCCAGGGCAGCGAGCATGACGGGATCGCCCCGCTCGGCCGCGAGGCGGGCGCAGAAACCCTCGTTGAGCAGGCGCACGTCCACCATGTCGCGCACCTCATCCTCGCTGATGGGGCGCACGATGATGCCCTTGCGCGGCAGCACCTCCACGAGGCCGTCGCGCATCAGGCGGTCGAAGGCCTGGCGCACCGGCGTGCGGCCGAGGCCGAGGGTGGCCGCCACCTGGGCCTCGCTCAGCGCCTCGCCCGGGCGATAGGCGCACATGATGATGCGCTGCTTGATGAGGGCGTAGGCCTCCTCGCGCAGGGACCGCACGGGCGCGGGCCCGGCATCCGCCGGACCGTCTTCCGTGATGCTGTGCGCGAGCTGCATTGCCCTCCTCCTCAGGCTGGACGATAGCTCAACCGGCGATGGGCAGGACCGCCACGTCGTAGCCGTGGCGGATCACCCGGCCGAGCACGGGATCCTCCAGCTCGAACTCGAAGCGCTCCGCCGGGCGGATGCCGCCCTGCGCCGCGAGCGTGCCGCAGAACATGGCCGTGCCGTCGGAGAAGCCCGCGGCATAGCCGGCGATGATCTCCTCCGGCGGCAGCATGGCGGCCACCGAGCCCTCCTGGTAGAGCACCTTCGCGCCGCCGATCACCGCATGGGAGCGGATCAGGAGCCGGTCCCAGTGGGCCAGCACCTCGTCCAGCGCCCACAGCTCGGCGGCGACGGGCTTGTCGCACATCTGCTTGGAGACGGTGATGCCGTAAGTCTCCACCTTGCGGTCGGTGTGGTCCGAGCCCACGCCCAGGAAGCGCCGCCCCCCGGACTGGAGGATCATGAACTCCACCTCGCCGGAGGAGTCCGGCCCGGTGCATTCGATGGCATCCGCGGTGGTGAAGCGGGCGGCGGCCACGCGATAATAGATGGGCGTGGAGGCGGGGCGCGGCACGCCCAGCTCCTCCAGCTCCACGATGTGCTTCTCGAGGGCCACCTTGTCGCGGCCGGTCCAGCCGGCGATCACGCCCGCGCGGATCAGGAAGGTGTCCTCATAGCTGCGCCCGTCGGCATGGATGGTGAAGGAAAGCGCGGTGCCCGGCATGTGGTCCTCTGGAGCGGTCGTGGGGGAGCGGCCGGCACCCCCGAAAGGGGAGGGAAAGGAGGCGCCGGCCGAACGCGGATGCGAGGTCAGTTCGGCATCCGCGTATCGAGGAGGGTCCACTTCCCGCCCTTCACCTCAAGGATGTAGACGGGCTTCACCGCGTCGCCGTCGGCGAAGGAGATGGCGCCCTCGAGCGCCGGATAGTCCTTGAGCTTGGCGACCTGATCGCGGATGGCGGCGCGCTCGGCGGCGAGCTTGGCCTTGTCGCCGGTGATGCCGGCCTTCTCCATGGCGGCCGCGTAGAGATAGACGATGTCGTAGACCGAGGCGTCCATCTGGTTCGGGTCGGTGCGGGTGAGGCCCGCGGCCTTGGTGCGCTTGGCGAACTCCGAGGTGAAGGCCTTGGTCTTGTCGTTCACCTCCGGGAAGAAGGTGGTGCCGATGGTGAGGTTGTCGCCGGCGCCGTCCATGCGCTTGGGCAGCTCGGGATCGGCGATGGTGGTGCCGCCGATGACGCGGGTGGAGACGCCCTGGCGCTTCAGCTCCTTGGCGAGGTTTACCGCGCCTTCCGGCGGGGAGCCGAGGCCCACCACGTCGGGGGCGAGCTGCTTCAGCTGCGCCACCTGGGGCGACAGGTCGAAGGCGGCCAGCTGGAAGTCCACCGAGCCCTTGAGCGGAACGGCGTACTTCTCGAACATCTTCGGCACCACGATGGTGCCGATGGACTTGGACACCACGTCGTCGGTGGCGTAGGCGGCGGCGCCCGTGGCCATCGGCAGCTTCTTGTCCTTCAGGGAGGCGAGCACCTGGTCGATGACCTTGCCCTCGTCCGTGGTGTTGCGGAAGCCGTAGGTGAAGCCCTTGGTGAGGCCGGGGGCCGAGGAGGCCATGGACATCTGCGCGATGCCCTCGCGCTCGCCCACCGGGAAGGTGGTGCGCACCTCGGAAGAGGAGAACGGGCCGATGATGGCGAGCGCGCCGGCATCCTGCGCGAAGGTGCGCAGGGCGGTGGTGGCCTGCTTGGGATCGCCGGCCGTGTCGAACTTCACGACCTTGATCTTCTTGCCGTTGACGCCGCCCCTGGCGTTGATCTCCTCCACCGCCAGGTCCACCGCCACCTCATTGGTGTTGGCGAGGCTCACATAGGGGCCGCTCTTGGCCATCATGTAGCCGAGGACCAGCTCGCCCTCCGCCCGGGCCGTGCCGGCGGAGACGAGCGCCGCCAGAAGGCCGGCGCCGAAGACCATGCTTTTCTTCATGTCCCACTCTCCTCTGAAGGTTTCTTGTTCATGTTCAATGGGCGGAGGCGGAGCCACCGCCCAGGTAGGCGTCCTGAAGGCGGGGATCGGCGGCGAGCGCCGCGGGGTCCCCCGCCATGGTCACGCGGCCGAGCTCCAGCACGGTGGCGGCATGGGCCACCTTGAGGGCCTTGCCCGTGTTCTGCTCCACCAGCAGCACGGAGAGCCCGTCCCGGTTCAGCTCGCAGATCAGGTCGAAGAGCTTCGAGACGAACAGCGGGGAGAGGCCCAGCGAGGGCTCGTCCAGCATCATCAGGCGGGGCTTCGCCATCATGGCGCGGCCGATAGCGAGCATCTGCTGCTCGCCGCCGGAGAGGCAGGAGGCCAGCATGTGCCGGCGTTCGGCGAGGTTGGAGAAACGCTGGTAGATGGCGTCCATCTCCCGGCGCACGGCCTGCGTGTCGGTGCGCATGTGGGCGCCCAGCAGCAGGTTTTCCTCCACCGTGAGGGAGATGAGGATGCGCCGGCCTTCCGGCACCAGCACCACGCCGTCCGCCATGCGCCTGTGGGGCGCGGCGCGGGTGATGTCCCGGTCGGCGAAGGTGATGCCCCCGGCCTTCGCCGGCACCGCGCCGAGGATGGCCTTCAGAAGCGTCGACTTGCCCGCGCCGTTGGCCCCCAGCACCGTGACCACCTCCCCCTCGTTCACGGTGAGGGAGACGTCGGTGAGGGCCGCCACGCGGCCGTAGGAGACGGAGAGGGAGGAGACTTCGAGCAGCGCCATCCTCAGGCCTCCTCGTCCGTGCCGATATAGGCCTCGCGCACCTTGGGATCCTGCCGCACGCGGGAGAGGGGGCCCTCGGCGATCTTCTCGCCGAAGTTCAGCACCACCACGTTCTCGCAGATGCTCTCCACGAAATGCATGTCGTGCTCCACCACCAGCAGGGTGATGCCCTTGGCCATGAGGGCCTTGAGATGATCGCGCAGGGCGTTGGTCTCGCTGGGATTGAGGCCGGCGGCCGGCTCGTCCAGCATCAGCAGGTTCGCCCCCGCCAGCGTCGCCCGCACCAGGTCGATGCGCTTGCGCACCCCGTAGGGCAGCGCAGCGACCGTCTCGTCGGCATAGCGGCCGAGGCCGCTCTCCTCCAGCGCCTCGCGCGCCTCGCGCTTCCAGCGGTGGCCGGGGACGAGGCGATAGGGGGTGAAGAGCGCGCCCAGGGATGAAGCACGCACATGCTGGCCCACCAGCAGGTTCTCCAGCACCGAGAGGTGCGCCATCAGCCGGATGTTCTGGAACGAGCGGGCAACGCCCGTGGTGATGCGCCGGCGCGAGGGCATGCGCGTCACGTCCACGCCGTTCACCTCGATCCTGCCGGCGTCCACGCCATAGACGCCGCTGACGAGGTTGAAGACGGTGGTCTTGCCCGCGCCGTTGGGGCCGATGAGGGCGGTCGTCACCCCCTTGGGCACGGTGAAGGACAGGTCGCGGATCGCCCGCACGCCGGCGAACGACTTGGACATGCCGGAAATGGCAAGAGCCTTAGGGGAGATGGCCGTGGGGGAGACGGCCGTGGAGGAGATGGCGGCGGTCATCGGGCGGCCTCCCCGGCGGGCGCGGCTTCGGACCGGCGTCGGAAGCGGAAGAGGGAGGTGGTCACCAGCCCCTGCGGGCGGATCGCCATGAAGACGATGATGAACACCGCGAACAGCGCATAGCGCCACTGGTCGGAGGCGCGCAGCAGCTCCGGCACCAGGGTGAAGAAGGCGGCGCCCACCAGCGGTCCCCACACGGTTTGCGTGCCGCCGAACAATACGTAGAGCACGGTGAACACCGAGAGCAGCACGTTGAAGTGCTGGGCCTCGACGAAACTGTAGTGGTGGGCGTAGAGCCCGCCGCCGAAGCCGGCCACCGCCGCCCCCAGGGCGAAGGCCGTCACCTTCATGCCCCACACGGAGACGCCGAGCAGGTCCGCCACCGTGGCGTCGCTCTTCACCGCCGTCAGATAGAGGGCAAAGCGCGTGCGGGAGATGAGCACCATCAGCAGCACCACGCCGGCCGCCGCGGCGAACACCACGTTCGGCGCCGCATAGTCGGTGACGGGATAGCCCGCCGCCCCGCCCACCACTTCCAGGTTGAGGAAGAGGGCGGAGATCACCTGGCCGAGGGCGAAGGTGGCCATGGCGAAATAGATGCCGTGGGTACGCAGCACGGGGATGCCGACGAGGAGCCCGAGCAGCCCCGCGAGCCCCGACCCCACGGGGATGGCCGCCCACATGGGCCACATGTATTCGTTGGTGAGGAAGGCCGAGGCATAGGCGCCGATGGCCATGAAGCCGGCGATGCCGAGGTTCAGCTGTCCCGCCGCCAGCGGCAGGTACACCGCATAGGCCGCCATCACGTTGAAGGCGAGGACGACGAGGACGCCGGTGAGATAACCGCTCATCAGAGCTTCTCCCGGGTGGCGGCGCGGCCCATGAGCCCTTGCGGCCGCACGATGAGGATGAGGAGCAGGAGGCCGTAGACGGTGATGTTCACCACGTCGGCCCCGATGAGGGAGATGGAGAGCACCTCGGCAAGGCCGATGATGAGCCCGCCCAGCACCGCGCCCCAGATGGAGCCCATGCCGCCGACGATCATGGCCGCGACGCCCTTGAAGCCCACGCCCTCGCCCATGAAGGGGGAGACCTGCTGGTAGTTCACCGCGAACAGGATGCCGGCGAGCGCCGCCAGCAGCGCCGAGGCCACGAACAGCTGCGGCACGAGGCGGGAGATGTCGATGCCCATGAGGAGCGCCGTCTCCCGGTTCTCCGCCACGGTGCGGATGCGCCGGCCGGCGGCGGTGGAGCCGAGGTACCAGGACAGGAAGGCGACGAGGCCCAGGGACAGCGCCAGGGAAATGAGCTGGGCGATGCCGATGACCAGCCCGCCGAGACGGATGTTAAGGTCCGGGAACAGCGCCGGGAATGCCTGCTGGTCCGAGCCGAACTGGATCAGCATGAGGTTTTCGAGCAGCACCAGGAAGCCGAGGGAGGAAACCAGCGGCACCTCCGGATCGCCCCCCTGCATGGGCCTGTAGGCGAAGCGCTCCACCAGCAGCGAGACGAAGCCCGCCGCCGCCAGCGCGCCGCCGGCGGCCAGAAGGAAGGGCCAGCCCATGCGCATGAGGCCGAAGGCGAGCATGCCGCCCACCATGAACAGGCCGGGCAATGAGAAGTTGAGGAAGTTCAGCACGCCGATGGCGAGGGTGAAGGCCACCGCCACCAGCATGTAGATGGCCCCGAGCATGAGGCCGTTGACGATCTGCTGCGCGAGCATGGCGATGGGGCAACTTTCCTGGAACGCCGGGAGCAGAGGTCCGACACCGTGGGTGCCGGGAATAGATAAGATACAAAGCTATTTCGCTTTGACGTTCAAGCTGAAATTTCAGGCGGATTTCACAGATTGGAGCGACCGCGGCCGCTCCGCAGGAATGGAAGTTTAATCGCCTGATAACAGATGCTTACGCTGGTTTTACCGGCCAGCCGGACGCGTGTCCTGATGTCGGCGCGAGCGCCCGGCTGCCCAACAGGACGGCACCCCTTTCCGCTCCCGATCCGCCTCCGGGTTGTTACAGAGGCGCGCGGCCCCGTTCTTGCTATGGCCGATGAGAACCCCGCCCAGATCCCCCAACCGATGCCAGGGCCTGTCGCACGTCGGCCATTTTGTCGAAGCCCGGACATCGTTCGTCACCGTGAGGTCGCCATGAAGCTCATCGTCGAACGCCTGGTGGTCGAATCCCTCGTCGATGCGTTTCCCGACCAGGCGCATCTCCTGGCGCAGCCGCGCCTGTCCACGCGGATGGAGCTGGGGCTCGACACGCTGAAGCCGGACGAGCTCGCCCATCTGCACGAGCTGGTGCTGAAGAGCGGGGGCACCACCATCCGCGGGCAGGAGGAGCAGCTCGCCAACCTCGTGGGCGTGTTCAAGGACGAGGGCCGGCGCTTCGCCCCGGAGGAGCTGGAGGACCTCGCCGGCGCCCTCGCGCTCTATTTCGTCAAGCACTGCATCCGCGGCTGGCTGTTCCGCATGAACCCGTCGGGGAAGCCGGAGCCTTATCTCATCACCCGGCTCGACTACACGCCCCCGGGCGAGGAGGAGGCCGGCCGGCTCATCGTGGAGCTGAAGGCCAACAACCGGGGCAAGACCCATGTGGAGAATTTGCTGATCCGCTCCAAGGACCTGCGCGGCCTCACCATTCCCGGCACGCTCGCCGCCAAGGGCTGGCTGATGGAGGACGAGGGGCTGCTCCTGTCCTTCGACGACCAGATCGTGCGCTATTTCGACTGGCGCGCCCAATATGGCGCGCAATTCTCCGGCAAGGGCACCGGCATCTTCGCCGAGGACCCCACCGCCAACCGCCGCGACACCGACTGGGCGCGCAAGTCGGTCATCGTGCTCTCCTCCTCCGGCGGCGAGGCGCGGCTCGTGAATGACGAGGAACTGCTCGGCGAGCGGACGCTGGGCAACGAGACCTCCGGCTTCTTCCTCGACAAGATCGTGAAGAAGGCGGACAAGCAGAACCTCTTCCACATGGCGGTGGACGAGGCGCTCCGGGAAGCAAAGGACAACATCCCCAAGGGCGCCTTCACCGACATGCCCATCCATCCGCTCATCCTGATGTTCCACCTGGAGCTGCACCACCACGTGTGGGTGCATGTGGACGACATCACGCCTTACGAATACCACCCGGAACTGAAGCAGAAGCTGGTTCTGCCGCCGGAGCAGACCGACCTCATCGACATTCTCACCGCCGAGATGAACACGTTGATGGACGACGTGGTGGCCGGCAAGTCCGGCGGCACCACCGTGCTCTGCGCCGGCCCGCCCGGCGTCGGCAAGACGCTCACCGCCGAGGTCTATTCCGAGATCATCCAGCGTCCGCTCTACCGGGTGCATTCCGGCCAGCTCGGCCTCGACGTGGCGCACATGGAGCAGTCGCTCAAGGATGCGCTGACGCGCGCCCAGCGCTGGGGGGCGGTGATGCTGATCGACGAGGCGGACGTCTATATCAAGCGCCGGCAGGACAACCTCACCATGAATGCGGTGGTGGGCGTGTTCCTGCGCGTGCTCGAATATTTCAACGGCCTGCTCTTCCTCACCACCAACCGGGTGGACGACATCGACGAGGCCATCGTCTCGCGCTGCATCGCGCTCATCAAGTATCATTCCCCGGGCCCGGACGACCGCCGCAAGATCTGGAAGGTCATGTCCGACCAGTTCGGCCTGCCGCTGGCGCCGGAGCTGATCGATACCCTCGTCGCCATGTTCCCGGAGACTTCGGGCCGCGACATCAAGGGGCTCGCCAAGCTGGTGGCGAAATACTGCTCGCAGAAGAACGAGCCGCCCACCATCGAGGCCTTCCGCCGCTGCGCCATCTTCCGCGCGCTGGACGTGCCGGCCCTCGAGCCGGCCGCCTGATCCGTCCGTTCACCCCGCGCGACGCTCTGCGCGAACTGACGCCCGCCCCCGACCGGGGCGGGCGTTTCTTTTTCTCCGGAAGTCACAATACATTCGATCATTGCATTGATTGAAATCAATATAGAGTTGAAATTCTCTCCTTTCAGATATCCGGAAGACAAGACGCTTCTTGCATATTGTTTTCATTCCCCGCACGGCATAGACATGAGAACGAAAAGACGGCGCGGCCTTGCGGCGGACTGCAGGTCAGCCTCAGGGTCCGACCATCGTCTTTGCGACAGCGAAGAGGCACTTCCAGGCGACGAAAGGACGAGAAAATGAAAGTCTCCGCGCGCAACGCTTTCGCCGGCACGATCGTCGACATCAAGAAGGGCTCGACCACTGCCCATGTGGTCATCGACGTGAACGGCCTCAAGGTCACCGCTTCCATCACCAACGAATCCGTGGACGACCTGAATCTGAAGGTCGGCGGCGCGGCCACCGCCATCGTCAAGTCGTCCGACGTGATCATCGCCGTCGATTGATCAGCATCGCCCAGGCCAACGCCCCGGCGACGCGACCCGCAGCCCCCTGCTTGTGCGGGGGCTGTGGCGTTTGAGGATACCGCGGGCGGCTTCAGCAGCCGTTGTAACGCACCGTGCCGAAGCCCGTCACGTCGTAGCCGCCGAGGTCCGCCGCCCGGGCCTGGAAGGCCGGCTCGCGGCAGAAGGCCACCAGCTTCTGGAACGGCGGGTCGAAATAGGCCTTGCGCCACACCAGAAGGTCGAAGCGCTCCTCCACCAGCGGCAGGAACCCGAGCTGGTGCTGGCGCGCCGCCGCCTCGATGCCCAGGCCCACGTCTGCCCGCCCGCCGGCAATGGCGAGGGCGAGGTCGGTCTCCGAACGTTCCACGCTCTCCACCGGCGAGAGATCCGACCGCTTCAGCTTTTCCTGCGCCAGCAGCATGTCCAGCACCAGCTCGCTGCCCGCCTCCGGCTGGCGCGCCTGGAAGCGCAGGCCGCGCGCATCGGACAGGCGCTTCGGCGGCCGGGGCAGGTCGCGGCGGAACATGAGGCCGCGCACGCGCCGGGCCCATTCCAGCAGCACCCAGGGCTCCCGGCTGAAGCGGCCTTCCACCGTGCCCACGTTCCAGCCATCCTTTTCTGGAATGTGCAGCCCCACGGCGGTGCATTCGCCCCGCGCCGCCCGCTCAAGCCCGTCCAGCGCGCCATCGAGGAAGACGGCGATGCCGGAGCGCGACTCCCGCAGCGCCCATTCCAGCAGGGGGTCATGCCCGCCGGCGACGATCAATGGCAGGTGGCCGGCCTCGCCTGCCGCAGCGGGGGCGTGCAGCGCCTCCTCCTCGCCCCCCTGGCCGTCGGGGCCGGCAATCCACTCCTCGATATCCTTGCGCGGGAACAGGAGCTTGCCGGTGACGCGCCGCACCGGAAGCGATCCGGCGGAGACGAGATCGTAGATCTTGCGTTCCTTCACCCGCAGCAGGGCGGCCAACTCGCGCGTGGTGAGAAACTCCGCCATCCTGCACCCCCCGAACAGCGGCCCCGCAAGAAACGCATAAAAAAACATATATACACATGAATACGGTTTCAGGCGCCGGAGGCAAGCGCTTCGCGTGTCGCACGGCGGGCGACGAGCGCCCCCGCTGCGGCAAGCGGGAGGAGTCAATCGGGCGGCATCTGGCCCCAACCTGTCCGGCAGGGCGGCTTCACCGCCCACATTGAATCACAGGAAGCGATTCAATGTGGGCTTGAGCCGATCTAGACTGCGCCGAACGCACCCCGCACCCCGGCACGCTCCATGGCATCTGCAAATACGGCTTCCGCCCGCATCGGCATCCTCACCATCTCGGACCGGGCGAGCGCCGGCACCTATGAGGACCTCTCCGGCCCCGCCATCGAGGCGTGGCTGCGCCGCGCCGTCACCAGCCCCTGGACGGCCGACTACCGCATCATCCCCGATGGCTTCGAGAGCGTGCGCGATACCCTCGTCACGCTTTGCGACGACGAGTGCCTCGACCTCGTCTTCACCACCGGCGGCACCGGCCCCTCGCCGCGGGACCTGACCCCGGAGGCCATGGCGGCGGTGATCGAGAAGCCGTTGGCCGGATTCGGCGAGCAGATGCGCCGCATCAGCCTGAACGAGGTGCCCACCGCCATCCTCTCGCGGCAGGAAGCCGGCGTGCGCGGCCGCACGCTCATCGTGAACCTGCCGGGCAAGCCCGCCTCCATCGCGGTGTGCCTCGGCGCGGTGTTCCCGGCGATCCCTTATTGCCTCGATCTCATCGGCGCCAGGCGGATCGAGACCGATCCGCAGGTGTGCGCCGCCTTCCGGCCGAAGGGGGCGTGAGGCGCCCTGCCTCCCGGCGGAGGGGGTCTCCGGCCGTCCGGAAGAACCGTGCCCCCTGAAGCCCGGGGCGGGCCTCAGACCACCACGACCCCACGGTGCTTGGCCTCGCCCTCGGGCTCCACATGGATGGTGATGACCGCGTCATCCATGTCCTGCTCGAAGGCATGCTCGATCCGGTCGCAGATCTCGTGGGCGGCGGCCACGGTCATGTCGCCCGGCACCACCAGATGGAATTCCACGAAAGTGATGCGCCCGGCATGACGGGTGCGCAGGTCGTGCGCCTCGATGGCGCCGGCGGCATGGGTGGAGACCAGCTCCCTTATGCGCGCCACCACATCCGGCGGGGGCGCGGCGTCCATGAGGCCGCCCACGGATTCCTTCATCATCCCCCAGCCGGTCCACAGGACGTTGAGGGCGACGAGCCCGGCCAGCAGCGGGTCCAGCTGCGGCCACCCGGTGACCGGCACCAGCACGAAGCCGGCGAGCACGGCGGCGGAGGTGACCACGTCCGACATCAGGTGCTTGGCGTCCGCGATCAGCGCCGGCGAGCGATAGGCCCGACCGACGCGTATCAGGATGAAGTACCACACCACGTTGACGACCGTCGCCGCGCCGTTCAGCAGCATGCCCTTCACCGGCTGGTCGGGCAGGACGGGATTCTGGAACCCGTTATAGGCCTCGCGCAGGATGGTGAGGGCGGCAATCACCACCAGCACACCCTCGATCACCGCCGAGATGTATTCGGCCTTGTGGTGGCCGAACTGGTGGTTGTCGTCGGCCGGCCGCGAGGACACCTGCAGCGCGATCAGCGCCGCGCCGGAGGCCGCGACGTTGATGATGCTCTCCAGCGCATCCGACAGCAGCGCGACCGAGCCGGTGACCCACCACGCCAGCGTCTTGAGGCCGAGGACGATGATGCCGACGAGCACGCTCGCCGCCGCCACCCAGAGGGTCTTGCGGCTCATTCCTGCCTCCCAGTTCCATCCGAAAACCGGCCTCGCCGGCCATCGCAGCCCACCCGGCCGTCATCAAGACGGTCGGAGCACATCCCGCGAGGGCAGGTGCCGTCCGCCGCTGCGCGAGCCTGTAGCCGCTGCGCCGGTGCAGCGCAACACTGATCGACGCCGCCCGGCCACCACTCTGGCGCAGGGCTGCATTCGGCTACCGGAGCATGTGGCGCAGCGCCCCCTGCATGGCCTCGGGGGAGACGATGATGATGCCGTCGAAGGGCGTGCTCATCTCCAGGATGATGAAGATCGCCCCGCCGAGCGAGACGCCGCACAGGAGGAAGACGATGATCGACACGGCATTGACGGGCGCGAACAGGCCGAAGCTCACGAAGATCAACGTCAGCCACACGACGATCACGGCGATGAACACCGTCGGCACCTGCGTGGAGCTCTCCGCGATCAGCACCCAGCGCAGCGCGGAAAGCGCCTTGTAGCGTTCCAGCGCCTCCGATTTCAGGTCGGTCTGCTCCGACGTCGCAGGGGCGAAAGTACGGATATGCTGGCCCACGGCGGACAGGCGCTGCTCCGAATCAGCGCTCGCCACCTTCGCCTCGGTGTCCGGGCCCGCCGTGTCCGGCCAGGTCTCGGCGATGGCATGGCGGGTGTAGTCGACGAGGGCGGCACGGGCGGGATCGGCGCCCGGCCCATAGTGGCGCAGGGCGAGGTCGAGGGTGATGAGATAGGTGGCGTACTGCTGCACGTCCTTGGAGGTGGCGTCGAAATTGCCCTTCACCGAGGCGGTCATCAGGCCGAGAATCAAGGAGGCCATGGCCGCCACCATGCCGACGCCGAGCTTCACTGCCTCCTGCGTCTCCTTGGTAAGATGGTCCTCCTTCAGCTTGCGCGCGCCCCACATGCCGGCGCACGCCCCGCCGAAGAGCCCCACGAACACCAGCGTGGCGACAACCAGCGCATCCATCCCAGCTTTCCCCCTCGCATGCGATCCACGCGGCGCCGTCCGCATGCGCCGGCCATGTCCACGGCGAAGGCGCGGGCGTCGGCAAGCGCGCCGCTGTCCCCCATGCGGAGCATTCCAGCGGCATCCGCGCGCGAAGGTAAAGAGGCAATCGGCTACGACGCAGGGCACAATCCGAGCAAATTGAATCAATTTGATCGGTGGCTTGCCCTCTGACTTTAGGGGATGCGCGCTGGCCGGCGCGGGCTCCGGCGACAGCGGCGCCCGGCTGCAGCGGGTGCCTCTAGTTCCGCGCGGCGGCGATCAGCGCCCGCTTGCGCGGCAGGTCGAGGTAGCCGGCCCAAAGGGTGTTGCCGATCACATAGGCTGGCGGGTCCAGCAGGCGCAGGGCGGAGGACAGCTCCACGGCGCGGGTCAGGCTGGCGGTCACCTCCGGCTGGTTGGAGGCCTTGAAGACCTTGTAGTGGTCCATGCCGGCGGCGCGCACCACGCCCAGCGCCTTCACACCGTCGATGGCGCCTTCGGTCTGCGCGAGGGCCTCGTAGAAGGGTGGGAAGCGCAGGGGCTCCATGGTGAGGACGGCGAGCGCGACGCGCGCCGCCTCCACCGAGCCCACGTCGAGGCGCGGGGCCATCACCACCGCATAGGCGAGGCGCGGATCGCCGGCGAGGAGATCGCGCATGTCGCGGGCGGAGCGGCGCCAGTCGGGGGCGTTGAAGTCCACCAGCTCGGTGACGAGCGGCGGCAGCCTGGTCCCCATCACCGCCTTGCCGGGCATGGACGTGAGGAGCGCCTTCGCTTCCGGGCCGACCGGCTCGCCGGTCGGCAGCGGCTCGGCCGCCGCGCCCGGTGCCGCCGCTTGCGCCAGGACCGGAGCAGACAGAGATGCGATGACGGGCAAGGAGAGGGGAGCGGCAACGGCGACGCCGATCACGGCGCGGCGGGTGAGGCCCCCGGCGCGCGCGTTCTGGCCGCTCGCGTCCCGGGCGGACGTGTCCTCCGGGAGCGCCTTTCCAGGGCGGCGGCCGCGGCGCATGGGCCTATTCGGCGGCCTTCACCGGGGCGTCGGCGGCCAGCTTGGCCTCCGCATCCTCCTGCGCCTTCAGGACGTCGGGGTGCGGCATGGAGATGATGTTGTAGCCGGAATCCACGAAGTGGATCTCGCCCGTCACCCCCGCCGACAGGTCGGACAGCAGGTAGAGGGCCGAACCGCCCACCTCCTCGATGGAGACGGTGCGGCGCAGCGGCGCGTGGCGCTTCTGGTAGTTGAACATCAGCCGCGCGTCGGCGATGCCCGCGCCGGCCAGGGTCCGCACCGGGCCGGCGGACAATGCGTTCACGCGGATGCCCACGGGGCCGAAATCCGCCGCCAGATAGCGCACGGACGCTTCCAGCGCCGCCTTGGCCACGCCCATCACGTTGTAGTTTGGCATCACCCGGGTGGAGCCGCCATAGGTGAGGGTGATGAGCGAGCCGCCGTTGGGCATCAGGGCCGCGGCGCGCTTGGCAATCTCCGTGAAGGAGAAGCAGGAGATGATCATGGTGCGGGAGAAGTTCTCCCGGCTGGTGTCCGCATAGCGGCCCTTCAGCTCCGACTTGTCGGAGAAGGCCACCGCGTGGACCAGGAAATCGATGCTGCCCCAGCGCTCCTTCAATGCGGCGAACACCGCGTCGACGCTGCCGAGGTCTTCCACGTCGCAGGGCAGGAGAATGGAGGAGCCGACGCTCTCGGCCAGCGGCTTCACCCGCTTGGCCACCTGGTCCCCCTGATAGGTGAAGGCAAGCTCCGCGCCCTGGGCCGCAAGCGACTTGGCGATGCCCCAGGCGATGGAATGGTCGTTGGCGACGCCCATCACCAAGCCCCGCTTGCCTTTCATCAGGTCCTGCATTCCGCACCCTCTCGCGCCTGAAACGCCGATAGCAGAGCTTAGGGCGCGACACTATGGCGTCGCGCCTCACCTTTCATGACCAAGCCTGACATGCCGCTCGGGCATGTCCGTCCGCGCCGCCGCCGTCAGGCGTCCACATGCTTGAGGACGAGGCATGCATTGGTGCCGCCGAAGCCGAAGCCGTTGGAGAGCACGTGGCCGAGGCTGGCATTGTCCACCCGCTCGCGGACGATGGGCATGTCGGCGAAGGCCGGGTCCATTTCCTCGATATTGGCGCTCTCGGCGATAAAGCCGTTCTGCATCATGAGGATGGAATAGATGGCCTCGTGCACGCCGGTGGCGCCCTGGGAGTGGCCGGTGAGCGACTTGGTCGCCGAGATGGGCGGGCACTTGGCGCCGAACACCTCGCGGATCGCCTCGATCTCCTTCAGGTCGCCGATGGGGGTCGAGGTGGCGTGCGGGTTGATGTAGTCGATGGGCGCCTTGAGGCCGGCGATGGCGAGCTTCATGGCCCGCGCCGCGCCCTCGCCCGAGGGGGCCACCATGTCGGCTCCGTCGGAGGTGGCGCCATAGCCGGCGATCTCCGCATAGATGCGGGCGCCGCGCGCCTTGGCGTGCTCCAGCTCCTCGAGCACCAGCACGCCCGCGCCGCCGGAGATGACGAAACCGTCCCGGTTCTTGTCATAGGCGCGGGAGGCGACCTGCGGGCGGTCGTTGAAATTGGACGACATGGCGCCCATGCCGTCGAACAGCACGGAGAGCGTCCAGTGCAGGTCCTCGCAGCCGCCGGCGAAGATCATGTCCTGCTTGCCGTACTGGATCAGCTCGTAGGCGTTGCCGATGCAGATGTTGGTGGTCGCGCAGGCGGCCGAGATGGAATAGCTCAGGCCCTTGATCTTGAACCAGGTGGACAGGGTCGCTGAGGCGGTGGAGCCCATGGCCTTGGGCACCGCGAACGGGCCGACGCGCTTGGGCCCCTTCTCGCGGGTGATGTCCGCCGCTTCGACGATGGTCTTCGTGGAGCTGCCGCCCGAGCCCATGATGAGGCCGGTGCGCTCGTTGGAGATCTCGTGCGGCTCGAGGCCGGCGTCGCGGATGGCCTGGTCCATGGCCACGTGGTTCCAGGCGGTGCCGCCGCCGTGGAAGCGCATGGCGCGGCGGTCCACCACCTCTTCCGCGTTCAGGGTCGGCGCGCCTTGCACCTGGGAGCGGAAGCCGAGCTTGGCCTGGTCCTCCGCGAAGGAGATGCCGCTTCTGGCCTCGCGGAGGCTCGCGAGAACCTCCTGCGTGGAGTTGCCGATGGACGAGACGATGCCCATCCCGGTGACGACGACGCGCCGCATGTCACTTCCTCAGTTGGAATGCACCACCATGGCCACGAATCGTGGCAGCGCCTTGTCAGGCGCCTGGTGCCGCCTCGGCCTGGAACAGGCCCACCTTCAGATCCTTGGCCCGGTAGATCACCTGATCGTCGGCCGCGAGCCATCCGTCGGCGATGCCGAGCACGAGCTTGGAGCGCATCACCCGCTTCAGCTCCACGCCGTAGACCACCTTCTTCACGTTCGGCAGCACCTGGCCGGAGAACTTCAGCTCCCCGAGGCCCAGCGCCCGGCCGCGGCCCGACGAGCCCAGCCAGCCGAGGAAGAAGCCCACCATCTGCCACAGGGCGTCGAGGCCGAGGCAGCCCGGCATCACCGGGTCGCCCTTGAAGTGGCAGCCGAAGAACCAGAGGTCCGGGTTCACGTCGAGCTCGGCCCGCACCATGCCCTTGCCGAACTCGCCGCCGGTCTCCGAGATCGCGGAGATGCGATCGAACATCAGCATGGGCGGCAGGGGCAGTTGCGCGTTACCGGCCCCGAACAGCTCGCCACGTCCACACGCGAGGAGATCCTCATACTCGAAGCTGGTCTGCCGGTCCGCCATTCTCGCTTGTGTCGCCGTTCTGCTGCGGGACAGGGCCCGCAGGTGGTTACGATAGAGCCGTGAAGCCCGCCCCCGTGACCGGCGGCGGCACTCCCTAACATAGGCAGGGGCGCGCTCAAAGTCATGAAAGCGTCACGGCGCGCAGAACTTGCCGCAGCGGCCGGAGCCGATACGCCCCCGCCGCGCTGCCGCGGCGCGAGAGGCCAGCCCGCGCCCGGTTCAGGATGGTGTCCGGATCCCGGATTTCTGTCGTAGCATGGCGGCGCGCGGGAGCCGGGCAGGATCGCCCGGCAGCGGGCCGAGGGAGCAGAGGATGGCGATACTGAATGAATTCAAGGAGTTCGCGGTCCGCGGCAATGTGGTGGACCTCGCCGTCGGCGTGATCATCGGCGCCGCCTTCGGCAACATCGTCACCTCGCTGGTGGGCGACGTGTTCATGCCGGTCATCGGCGCGGTCACCGGCGGGCTCGATTTCTCCAATCATTTCATACCGCTCTCGAAGGCGGTCACGGCCGAGAACCTGGTGGACGCCAAGAAGCAGGGCGCGGTGCTGGCCTACGGGGCCTTCATCACCATCGCCATCAACTTCATGATCGTCGCGGCGGTGCTGTTCCTGGTGGTGCGCGGCATCAACACGCTCCGGCGCAAGGAAGCGGACAAGCCGCCGGCCGCTCCGACGCGGACCGAGGTTCTGCTGACCGAGATCCGCGACCTTCTGGCCCAGCGCCCGGCGCAACCCTGACCCCCGGCAGGATCGCCCCGGCGGATGCCGGACCGCCTGCGGAAACCCGGCGCGGGACCGCTCAGCGGATGTCCGCGCCCACCGCGTCGGCCACCGAGGCGAAGCCGTCGGCCTTGAGCCGCGCGGCGAGGTCCGCCTTGATGCGGCCGACGAGGCCGGGGCCGCCGAACACCAGCATGGAATAAAACTGCACCAGGCTCGCCCCGGCGCGAATCTTGGCATAGGCGTCCGCCCCCGAGGCGATGCCGCCCACCCCGATGAGGGGCAGCTTGCCGTCCACCATCCTGTAGAGCGTGGCGAGCCGCTCGGTGGAGAGCGCCATCAGCGGCTTGCCGGAGAGGCCGCCGGCCTCGGCCTTGTGCGGGCTCTGCAGGCTCTCGGGGCGCGAGAGGGTGGTGTTGCCCATGACGATGCCGTCCACCCCGGTTTCGAGCGCCACCTGCGCCACGTCGGCCAGCGCCGCGTCGTCCAGGTCGGGCGCCACCTTCACCAGCAGCGGCGGCCGGCCCACCGGATCGGGGATGGAGGCGTTTCGCACCGCCAGCACGTGGGCGAGGAGCGCCTCCATCTCCGCACGCGCCTGCAGGGCCCGAAGGCCGGGCGTGTTGGGCGAGGAGACGTTGCAGACGATGTAATCGGCGAGCCGGCAGGTGGCGGAAACGCCGGCGGCGTAATCCTCCAGCGCGTCCTCGCTCTCCTTGTTCTTCCCCACGTTCGCGCCGACGATGCCCGTGGCGCCCGCGCTGCGGCGCTTTCCCAGGCGGTAGACGAAGGGGGCGAGCCCCTCGCTGTTGAAGCCGAAGCGGTTGATCACCGCCTCGTCCTCGTCCAGCCGGAACAGGCGCGGCAGGGGATTGCCCGGCTGCGGGCGGGGCGTCACCGTGCCGGCCTCGACGAAGCCGAAGCCGAGCCTGATGAGCGCGTCCGGCACCTCGCAATGCTTGTCGAACCCTGCCGCCAGCCCCACCGGATTGGGAAAGGGAATGCCCCACACCCGCGTCGCCAGAACCGGATCGTCCGCGCCGGACAGGTCCGGGACGAGGGGGCTCTTCAGCGCGCGGATGGCGAGGCCATGGGCCCGCTCCGGCGAGACGAAGCGCAGGAACGGCCGGGCAAGGGCGTAGAGGTCCATTTCGGCGTCACTCGCCGGTGGTGGCGGTGCCGCCGTGGGCCTTCGACCAGCTGTGGGGATCGTGGAGGAAGGACTCGATCTCGGCGATCTGCGTGGATTCGAAGCGGTTCATGGTCTTCACCGCCGCCAGCACGTCCCACCAGGTGGCGAGCCGGTGCAGGGAGAGGCCGGCGCCGTCCAGGATGCCCGCCGCCTCGGAGAAGATGTCGTAATAGAAGAAGACGAAGCAGTGGGAGCACTCGGCGCCCGCCTCGCGCAGGGCGTTGACGAAATTGACCTTGCTGCGGCCGTCGGTGGTGAGGTCCTCCACCAGCAGCACGCGCTGGCCGGGGGCGAGGTGGCCCTCGATCTGGGCGTTGCGGCCGAAGCCCTTGGGCTTCTTGCGCACATACTGCATGGGCAGCATCAGCCGGTCCGCCACCCAGGCGGCGAAGGGGATGCCCGCCGTCTCGCCGCCGGCCACCGTGTCGAACTGCTCGTAGCCGACCTCGCGGTAGAGGGTGGCGATGGCGAAGTCCACCAGCGTCTGGCGCACGCGGGGGAAGGAGATGAGGCGGCGGCAGTCGATATAGACCGGGCTCGCCCAGCCGGACGTGAAGATGAAGGGCTCGCCCGAGGAGAAACGCACCGCCTCCACCTCCAGCAGCATGCGCGCGGTCTGCTCGGCGATGGTGGCCTTGTCGGTGAAAGCCGGGACGTTCGACATGAGAGGGGGCCTCGGACGCTGAAGGGGCGGTATTACAATCGAACGACAGGCGGATCCCGTCGTGGATGGCGGCATGCATCGTGTCGGTCGAGGCGTCCCCGGATCGGCCCCCGGGCGCCGAGGCCGCAGGGACCTTTCGCGCGGGCGCTCACGGGCGCGGTCTTCCGGTCGATCATGAAACCCGTCTGCCTGTCTCAAGAGGCGCGAAGCATGCCAGCAGGCTCTGCTTTAAAAGCCCGACGCCCGCCCTGCAAGCGCGCCCCCTCGGCTCAAGGTTGCTCCCGCCCCATTTTATCGGGCTGCGATCCCCTGGGCGGACCTTCGGCCGCCCCACGCCACTCCGGCCCCTGTGCCGGCGCCGACCCGCCAGCGCTCGCTGAACGGGACGTGCGCGATCATCAATGACAAGCCTGGGATTGCGTTGGGTCTTGCCAAACGAAAACGGGCGGCCCTTCGGCCGCCCGTCGGTCATCGGGTGTCGCGGGCCGGGGCCCGGCGGATCACTCCGCCGCGCCGGCCTCGCCGTCGGAGCCGGCGGCGCGCTGGGCCTCGCGCTCGGCCTTGGCCTTGGCCTCGAGGTCCTCGCCGGTGGTCTGGTCCACCACCTTCATGGACAGGCGGGTCTTGCCGCGCTCGTCGAAGCCCATGAGCTTCACCTTCACCTTGTCGCCTTCCTTGACGACGTCGGAGGGCTTGGCCACGCGCTCGCTGGCGAGCTGGGACACGTGCACGAGGCCGTCCTTGGAGCCGAAGAAGTTCACGAAGGCGCCGAAGTCCACCACCTTCACCACGGTGCCCTCATAGATCTGGCCCACTTCCGGCTCGGAAGCGATGGACTTGATCCAGTTGATGGCGGCCTTGATGCTGTCGCCGTTGGCAGAGGCGATCTTGATGGTGCCGTCGTCCTCGATGTTGATCTTGGCGCCGGTCTTCTCGACGATCTCGCGGATCACCTTGCCGCCGGAGCCGATCACTTCGCGGATCTTGTCCACGGCGATCTTCATCACCTCGATGCGCGGGGCATGCTCGCCCAGCTCGGCGCGGGCGGTGGTGAGGGCCTTCGCCATCTCGCCGAGGATGTGGATGCGGCCGTCCTTCGCCTGGGTGAGGGCGACCTTCATGATCTCCTCGGTGATGCCGGCGATCTTGATGTCCATCTGGAGCGAGGTCACGCCCTGCTCCGTGCCGGCCACCTTGAAGTCCATGTCGCCGAGGTGGTCCTCGTCGCCGAGGATGTCGGAGAGCACGGCGAACTTCTCGCCCTCGAGGATGAGGCCCATGGCGATGCCCGCCACCGGGCGGCGCAGCGGCACGCCGGCGTCCATCAGGGCCAGCGAGGAGCCGCAGACGGTGGCCATGGAGGACGAGCCGTTGGACTCGAGGATCTCCGACACCACGCGCAGGGTGTAGGGGAACTCGTGCTTGGCCGGCAGCATGGGGTGGATGGCGCGCCAGGCGAGCTTGCCGTGGCCGATCTCGCGGCGGCCGGGGGAGCCCATGCGGCCGGTCTCGCCCACGGAGAAGGGCGGGAAGTTGTAGTGCAGCAGGAAGTGCTCCTTGTAGGTGCCTTCCAGGCTGTCGATGAACTGCTCGTCCTCGCCGGTGCCGAGGGTGGCGACGACCAGCGCCTGCGTCTCGCCGCGGGTGAACAGCGCGGAGCCGTGGGCGCGCGGCAGGATGCCGACCTCGGAGACGATCGGGCGCACGGTGCGCACGTCGCGGCCGTCGATGCGGATGCCGTCGTCGAGGATGGCCCAGCGCACGAT
The DNA here is from genome assembly GCF_043194755.2 of Xanthobacter nonsaccharivorans. NCBI lineage: Bacteria > Pseudomonadati > Pseudomonadota > Alphaproteobacteria > Hyphomicrobiales > Xanthobacteraceae > Xanthobacter > Xanthobacter nonsaccharivorans. The sequence goes on from NZ_CM195526.1 coordinate 64,804, forward strand.
GGAGGCCTCGAGCGCCTTGAACACCTCGGAGACCACCTGCGGGTTCGGCACGGAGGTGCCGCCGATGGCGAGCTCCTCGTAATACTTCTTCACCTTGGCCTTGGCGGCGCCGACGGCGGCGTAGCGGTCCTGCTTCTGCTTGATCTTGTAGGCGGCGCGCAGATCGTGCTCGGCGATCTCCTTCACCTTGGCCTCGATCTCGGAGACGTCCTGCGGCGCGAACGCGCGGGGCTCCTTGGCGGCCTTCTCGGCCAGCTTGATGATGGCCTCGATCACCGGCTGGAAGTGGCGGTGGCCGAACATCACCGCGCCGAGCATGATCTCCTCGGGCAGCTCCTTGGCTTCCGATTCCACCATGAGGACGGCATCGCCCGTGCCGGCGACCACCAGCTCGAGGGCGCTTTCCTTGACCTCGTCGACGGTGGGGTTCAGCACATATTCGTTGTCGATGAAGCCGACGCGCGCGGCGCCCACCGGGCCCATGAAGGGGATGCCCGAGAGGGTGAGGGCGGCGGAGGCGGCGACCATGGCGACCACGTCGGGATCGTTCTCTAGGTCATGCGCCAGCACGGTGACGATCACCTGGGTGTCGCACTTGAATCCGTCCGGGAAGAGCGGGCGGATGGGGCGGTCGATGAGGCGGGAGACCAGCGTCTCCTTCTCGCTCGGACGGCCCTCGCGCTTGAAGTAGCCGCCGGGGATGCGGCCGGCGGCGTAGGTCTTCTCCTGGTAGTTCACCGTGAGGGGGAAGAAGTCCTGGCCGGGCTTGGGCTCCTTCGCCGCGACGACGGTGGCGAGCACCTTGGTGTCGCCATAGGTGGCGAGCACGGAGCCGTCGGCCTGGCGGGCCATCTTGCCGGTCTCGAGGGTGAGGGTGCGGCCACCCCAGTCGAGCTCTTCGCGATGGATGTCGAACATGTCTTGCTCTTTTCTAGATGGCGCGAAGACGGGGAGCCATGAGCAAGACGGCCGGACGCGCCGCGCGAAGCCGCACCCTCACGAGGGGGCTCCGACGGTAGCGTCCGGCGATCCTGCCATGACTCGTCCTTCGTTCGCGGACCCGCAGCCGGCCCCATGCCTGCTGCGTCAGGCGTGCCTCCTGGTCATCGGAGGGCACGCGCGGCGCCCGCCCGCCTGGGGCGAGCGCCGGGTGGTGGCGTCAGCGACGGATGCCGAGACGCTCGATGAGGGTCTTGTAGCGGCCCTCGTCCTTCTTCTTCAGATAGTCGAGAAGGCTGCGGCGCTGCGAAACGAGCTTCAGGAGCCCGCGGCGCGAGTGGTTGTCCTTGTGATGGGACTTGAAGTGGCCGGTGAGGTTGGAGATCCGCTCGGTGAGGATCGCCACCTGCACTTCCGGCGAACCGGTGTCGCCGTCCTTGGTGCCATAATCCTTGATGAGCGCCTGCTTGCGCTCTGCCGTGATCGACATCGGTCTGTCCTTTCAACGAGAGTGCACTTTGGAAGCCCCCTCGCCGGCGCCGCCGGACGGGTTTCACGAGGCTTCCGCTCGGCCGGGCCGGGATGTCGTCCAGCACGGTCGAACCTGAAACACGGAAGGCGGCGCCCTTTTCATCGGAAAACGCCCGCCCCGCCTGTTATTGAAGCCGAGCGCGCGTGCTCCAGGGCACCGTCCGCGCGGCGGACTATAGACAATTTTCCCAATGGAACCAGCGGAATGTTTCCGGGCCGGCTCCACCTGCCGCAGCCCGGCCGCGACAGGTGTCGGCGTTCTCACCCTCCCGCGCGGTCGCAGCGGGAGGGCGTCAGCCCTGGGGCATTTTCGAGTGAACCGGGCACCGGTTCGCGTGAAGAAAATGCGCTGGAACAAAGAGGTAGGGCATTTCCGCGATTCGGAGAAACGCGGAAATGCCCTAGCCTTCGTCGCTGCGGCGCGGCGGGCGCGGTTCGCGGTTCACGATCTTCTTGGCCCAGTTGAACACGCGGTGGGGGTAGATCTCACCCCCCTCCACGTCGCCGATGGCGATGAGCGCGCCCTGGCAGAAGATGGCGGCGTGGCCCTTGACGATGGGGGCGTCCCGCCCGCGCAGGATCACGCTCTGGCCGCAACGCAGGCGGTGGGCGTCGGGCGGGGTGACGGTGATCTCGGGGATCTCCTCCAGGGCCACGGCCACCGGGTCGAGGGCGTCCATGAGCGCCTCTTCCCCGGCTTCCGCGCGCTCGCGCAGCTCGTCCAGGGGCACCAGGTCCTCTTCCAGGAAGGGGCCGACGCAGGCCCGGCGGAGGGCCGAGACGTGGCCGCGGGCGCCCAGCATGCGGCCGAGGTCGCGGGCGATGGCGCGCACATAGGTGCCCTTCCCGCACTCGGCCTCCAGCACCGCGTGGTCGGCATCGGGCCGCTCCACGAGATCGATGCGGAAGATGCTCACCGGGCGGGCCTCCAGCACCACCTCCTCGCCGTCGCGGGCGAGGTCGTAGGCGCGCTCGCCGCCGATCTTGAGGGCGGAATAGGCCGGGGGCACCTGCATGATCTCGCCGCGGAAGGCGGACAGCGCCTGCAGGATGTCGGCGTCGCTCGGGCGAAGGTCGGAGGTGGCGACCTCCTTGCCCTCGGCGTCGTCGGTGTCGGTCTCGATGCCGAAGCGCACGGTGAAGCGATAGGTCTTGCGCCCGTCCATGACGTAGGGGACGGTCTTCGTCGCCTCGCCGAAGGCAATGGGCAGGCAGCCGGAAGCCAGCGGGTCCAGCGTGCCGGCGTGGCCCGCCTTCTTCGCCCCGAAGATGCGCTTCACCACGCTCACCGCCTGGGTTGAGGTGAGGCCTACGGGCTTGTCGAGCAGCACCCAGCCATCGAGGTCGCGCTTGGGCGCGCGGGGGCGGTTGTCCTGCTCGCGGGTGATGCGGGGCGGGCGGGACTCGCGGGCGGAACCGGGCGCCTTGCCGGTCTCGGCAGGGGCAGTGGGCGCGGGGGCATCTGCGGCGGCGTCCACGGCGGGGACGTCAGCCTGGGCAGTGGCCGTTGCAGCGGCTTGAGCGGTCATTCGTCGTCGGTCTCTTTGTCGGTCGAAGTCTCGGACTGGGTCTCGGAATCGAGGTCGCGCTGCACCTCCGGCGAGCGCAGCAGCGCATCCATGCGGGCGCCCTCGTCGAACGAGGTGTCCTTGCGGAAGCGCAGCTCGGGCACGCTTTTCAGCTCCACCCGCCGGGCCACCTCGCCGCGCAGCCGGCGCGCGTTGGTGTCCAGCGCCTTCAGCACGGGGGCGATGTCCTTGCCGCCCAGGGGCATGACGTAGCAGGTGGCGATCTTGAGGTCCGGCGACATGCGCACCTCGGGCACGGTGATGATGTGCCCGGCGAGCACCGGATCAGTGACGTTGCCGCGCTGGAGCACTTCGGCGAGCGCGTGGCGGACGAGCTCGCCCACGCGCAGCATGCGCTGGGAGGGGCCGCCCCCCGTGCGGGAATCAGGTCTCATTGTTCTTAAAACCTCTGCGGTGCCCTGCGGCCTGGCCGCGGCACCTTCTCCTTCAAGATGGAGCGGGCGGATTTGGACCGTGCCGCTCCGGTTGAAACCGTTTGTGCTCCGCTGTCGCGCCATCCTGCCCTCTCCCGCGGGCGGGGGAGGGGGGTGGAGCGCGGACCGCTCTCGTCAGCCCGTCATCGCCGGGCCCGGTGCCGGCCGTCCACGCCCATCAGCCGGCACGGGCCGCCCCCGGGAATACCCGGGTCCGGATATGCCCGGATTCCGGCGTCCGGGACCCGATGCCGGCGACAGCCGGTGTCGGGCCCGCGGCCGGGCGATGGCGATCCCCGAAGGGAGGGTGATCACAGCGAGCGCTGGATCACCTCGACGCGGTAGCACTCGATCACGTCGCCAGCGCGCATGTCCTGGTAGTTCTCGAAGGACATGCCGCAATCCTGGCCGGCGTGCACCACGTTCACCGCATCCTTGAAGCGGTTCAGCGTGGCGAGCTTGCCTTCGTGGATCACCACGTTGTCGCGGATGAGGCGGACGTGCTGGCCGCGTTCCACGATGCCGTCGGTGACCTGGCAGCCGGCCACCTTGCCCACCTTGGAGACCGCGAAGATCTCCTTGATGAGGGCGTTGCCCAGCATGGTCTCGCGGTTGATGGGCGCGAGCAGGCCGCTCATGGCCTTCTTCACGTCATCCACGAGGTCGTAGATGATGTTGTAGTAGCGGATCTCGATGCCCGCCCGGTCGGCCGCGTCGCGGGCTTCCTTGTTGGCCCGCACGTTGAAGGCGATGATGGCGGCGCCGGAGGTCTCCGCCAGCGTCACGTCGCTCTCGTTGATGCCGCCCGCGCCGGAATGGATGATGCGGGCCTGCACCTCGTCGTTGCCGATCTTCTCCAGCGAGCCGATGATCGCTTCCACCGAGCCTTGCACGTCGCCCTTGATGATAAGGGGGAATTCCTTCCGCCCCGAAGCCTTCACCTGGCTCATCATCTGCTCCAGCGAGCCGCGGATGGTGGCGGAACGGGCCGCCGCCTTCTCGCGCTTCTGGCGCTGGCGGTAATCGGTGATCTCGCGGGCTCGCGCCTCGTTCTCCACCACGGCGAGGCGGTCGCCCGCCTCCGGGGTGCCGTTGAAGCCCAGCACCTCCACCGGGAAGGACGGGCCGGCCGCGTCCACGTTGGAGCCGGTGTCCGAGATGAGGGCGCGCACGCGGCCCCACTCGGCGCCCGCCACCACGATGTCGCCCACGTGCATGGTGCCGCGCTGGACGAGGACGGTGGCCACCGGGCCCCGGCCGCGATCGAGCTTGGCTTCCACCACGGTGCCTTCGGCGGCGCGGTCGGGATTGGCGCGCAGGTCGAGCAGTTCCGACTGGAGCGCAATGGCCTCGAGCAGCTTGTCGAGGTTGAGATGCTCCTTGGCGGACACCTCCACCTCGAGCGTCTCGCCGCCCATGCTTTCCACCTGCACCTCGTGCTGGAGCAGCTCGGACCGCACCCGCTCCGGCTTGGCGCCGGGCTTGTCGATCTTGTTGATGGCCACGATCAGCGGCACCTTGGCGGCGCGCGCGTGATTGATGGCCTCCACCGTCTGGGGCATCACGCCGTCATCGGCCGCCACCACCAACACCACGATGTCCGTCACCTTGGCGCCGCGGGCGCGCATGGCGGTGAAGGCGGCGTGGCCGGGGGTGTCGATGAAGGTGATCTTGCTGCCCGAGGGCGAGGTCACCTGGTAGGCGCCGATGTGCTGGGTGATGCCGCCGGCCTCGCCGGAGACCACGTTGGCCTTGCGGATGGCGTCCAGCAGCGAGGTCTTGCCGTGGTCGACGTGGCCCATGATGGTCACGACGGCCGGGCGCGGCAGGAGGGTTTCGAGCTCGTCCGGCGTGTCGAACAGGCCTTCCTCGACGTCGGATTCCGACACGCGGCGCACCGTGTGGCCGAGATCGGTGGCGATGAGCTCGGCCGTGTCGGCGTCGATCACGTCGGTGATCTTCACCATCTGACCCTGCTTCATCAGCATGCGGATCACGTCCACGGCCCGCTCCGACATGCGGTTGGCGAGTTCCTGGATGGTGATGGTCTCGGGCAGGATCACCTCGCGGGCGATCTTTTCCTTGCTCTCCTGCTGCCGATGGCCGGTCATGCGCTGGGTGCGGCGGCGGAACGACGCCACCGAGCGCTGCCGCTCCTCCTCGCCCGACTGGGCGGTGACGAGGGTAAGGCGGCCGCGCTGCTTTTCCTGGCCGGCGGGGGCACGGGGCACCTTCACCGGGGCGACCGGGCGGGCGCCGGGCCCGCGGCGCACGGCGCGGCGTTCCTCGTCCTCGCCGCCCTCGGTCGGGGTGGCGGCGGTGCCGGCCGGGCGGGGCGTGAGCGGCCGGGCGGCTGTCGCACCGGCGCCGGCGCCGCCGGCGGGACGGGCACCGCCCTGGTCCTCGCCGAAGCGCTTGCGGGCTTCCTGCTCGGCCTTCTTCTTCTTCTCTTCTTCCTGGGCGCGGCGCGCCTCTTCCTCGCGCTTGCGGGCCTCGGCGGCCTCGCGCTCGGCACGTTCGACGCGCTCGCGCTCGGCGCGGCGGCGCGCCTCTTCCTCGGCGGCGCGGCGTTCCTCGGCCATGCGCCGCTCTTCCACCTCGCGGACGCGGGCGTCGGCGAGAGCTGAAGCGCGGGCGTTGCGCTCCTCCTCGGTCAGGGTGCGCAGGACGACGCCGGAGCCGCCGGGACGCTGCTGCTGGCCGGGGCGGCCACCGGGGCCGCCGGCGCGGCGATCCTGGCCGCCGGGGCCACCGGAACGCGGCGGCTGGCCGGGACGGCCGGGCGCGCCGGGGCGCTGGCCCTGGGCCGGAGCGCCGGAACGCGACGCCCCGGATGCGGGGGTCGAGCGCGACCCTTCGGCCGGGCGAGCGGGAGCGGCCGGCCGGGCTGGAGCCGCAGGAGCGGCCGGGGCAGGCGCGGGGGCAGCGGCCACCGGAGCCGGAGCGGCGGGAGCCGCGGGGGTGGCCGGAACGGGAGCCGCGGGCTGGACCGGCTGCTCGGCGGGCGCGGCCGGAGCCTTCGCTTCCACAGCGGCAGCGGCCGGGGCGGCCGGGGCGGCGGGAGCGGGTGCGCTGGGCGCGACAGGCGCAGGCGCCGCAGCCTCGGGAGCTGCGGGGACGGGGGCTGCAGGAGCCGGGGCGACCGGGGCCGGGGCCGGTGCCTTGGCCTCGGAAATCGGCGCGGCAGGAGCCGGCACGGGCGCCTTGGCCTGGACCGGAGCCGCCGGCTGGGCGGGGGCGGCCGGACGCGGCGCGGCGGGGGCGGCCGCCGGCGCTGGGGCAGTGGCGTGCCCCTGTTCACCTGGGGCGATGACGCGGCGCTTCACCTTCTCCACCACAACCGCCTTCGAGCGGCCGTGGCTGAAGCTCTGGCGCACCGTGCCCTGCTCCACCGGGCGCTTCAGGGTGAGCGTCTTACCGGGGGCGGGATGCAGCGTCTTGTCGCCTGGGGTCTTCGTATCGTTCATTCCGTATCCGTTCCTTGCATCCGGCCGGGGACATGCGCGTGATCCTCGCCCTGCCCATGCCCTTCGCCACCGGACGCACCCGTCCGCCAGCGCAAGAGCTTGAGGCAGCGCCCGAGAAAGCCTTCCGTCGTCGGATGCGCGAGCAGCGCCGCATGTACCACATTTGACCGCCCCAACGCCAAGTCCAATTCGATGCCGGGAAAGCAATCGATCAACGAGACCGGGCGCGCGCCGGCATTTTCCACCTGGCGTGCGAGGGCATTCAGCTTGCGCACCCCATCCGGGCGCGCGTCCGCGGCGTGCAGGAGTACCCGCACGTCGCCGGCGGCGAGGGCCGCCTCGATCTTGGTCGCGCCCGTCACCACCTTGCCCGCCTTGTTGGCGAGGGAGAGGGCGGCGCGGGCATCCTTGTAGAGAAGCGCATCCACGAGATCGGCAAGGTCCGGCGCGGCGGTTCCCTTGCCCTTGAAGGCGCGGCCGAAGGCCTTGCGCTTCAGCGCCGTCTCGAGATCGGCGCGCGTGGCGCTCACCCAGGCGCCACGCCCGGGCAGCCTACGGGCGAGGTCCGGGACGATCTGGCCGTCCGGCCCCGCCACGAAGCGCAGCATGTCCTCGACCGGGGTGACCCGCCGCGTGGCAAGGCACAGGCGCGACAAGGGCGCCCGTGCAGCCCCAAGGCTGCGGGGTCCCCCGTCCGTCTCGTCCTCGTCCAGCGTTTCGAGCACCGTGGGTCATCTCCTTCGGCTCAGGCTTCGTCGGCCGGGGCGTCTTCCGCCTCGGCCGGCTCATCCGCCTCGATCCAGCCGGCGGTGACGCGGGCCTGCATGATCAGGGCCTCCGCGTCCTCGCGGGAGAATTCGAAGCCGTCCAGGGCGCCGGCGTGGCGGACGGTCTCGCCGTCCTTGCGCTCGGTCCAGCCGACGAGATCGTCGGTGGCGCAGCCGGCCAGGTCCTCGACGCTCTTGATGTCGTTCTCGCCGAACGCCACCAGCATCTTGGAGGTGACGCCGGGCACCGCCTTGAGGTCGTCCTCCACGCCCAGCTCCTTGCGGCGGGCGTCGAGCGCCTCCTCCACCTCGGCGAGGTGCTTCTGGGCGCGGGCCTGCAGCTCGGCGGCGGTGTCCTCGTCGAAGCCCTCGATGGAGGCGAGCTCCTGGAGCGGCACGTAGGCGATCTCCTCCACCGAGGTGAAGCCCTCGGAGGTGAGCAGCTGGCCCATCATCTCGTCGAGATCGAGCGCTTCGGCGAACATCTTGGTGCGCTCGGCGAATTCCTTCTGCCGCCGCTCGCTCTCCTCCTGCTCGGTCATGATGTCGATGTCCCAGCCGGTGAGCTGGGTGGCGAGGCGCACGTTCTGGCCGCGGCGGCCGATGGCGAGCGAAAGCTGCGCGTCCGGCACCACCACCTCGATGCGCTCGCGATCCTCGTCGAGCACCACCTTCACCACCTCGGCGGGGGCAAGGGCGTTGACGATGAAGGTGGCGATGTCCGGGTTCCAGGGAATGATGTCGATCTTCTCGCCCTGCAGCTCGTTCACCACGGCCTGCACGCGCGAGCCGCGCATGCCGACGCAGGCGCCCACCGGGTCCACGGAGCTGTCGCGGGAGATGACCGCGATCTTGGCGCGGGAGCCGGGATCGCGGGCCACCGCCTTGATCTCGACGATGCCGTCGTAGATCTCCGGCACTTCCTGGGCGAACAGCTTCGCCATGAACTGCGGATGGGTGCGGGACAGGAAGATCTGCGGCCCGCGGGGCTCGCGGCGCACGTCGTAGACATAGGCGCGGATGCGGTCGCCGGTCTTCACCGTCTCGCGCGGGAGCAGCTCGTCGCGGCGCAGCATGCCTTCGCCGCGGCCGAGGTCCACCACCACGTTGCCATACTCGACGCGCTTGACGAGGCCGTTCACCACGTCGCCGATGCGGTCCTTGTACTCGTCATACTGCCGGTCGCGCTCGGCCTCGCGCACCTTCTGCACGATGACCTGCTTGGCCGACTGGGCGGCGATGCGGCCGAAGTCGAAGGGCGGCAGGGTGTCGGCGATGGTGTCGCCCACCTGGGCCGCCGGATTGTGGCGGCGGGCGCCGTCGAGCGTGATCTCGGTGGCGGAATTCTCCACATCGTCCACCACCAGGAGGTGTCGCGCCAGGCGCAGCTCACCGGTCTTGGGATTGATGTCCGCGTGGATATCCGTCTCCTGGCCGTAGCGCGAGCGCGCCGCCTTGGCGATGGCGTCTTCCATGGCGGCGATGACAATGCTGCGGTCGATGGACTTTTCCCGCGCGACCGCATCGGCGATCTGCAGGAGTTCCAGCCGGTTTGCGCTGACGGCGACCATCAGTGCTTCTCCTTCACGCTGCTGGCGTTGGCCGAGGAGCCGGCCGTCTCCAGGCCGGCCTTCTTCTTGGCGTTGGATTTCTTGGCATCGGGCTTCTTGCCCGGGACCTTGCTCTTCTTCGCCTTCTTGCCGGCGACCTTGCCGGTGGCGGCCTTGTTGGCCACCGGCCCGCGCGCGGGCGCGGCGGGGGCGTCGGCCAGATCGCCGGGCGCGAACGTGTCGTCCGCCTCGAGCGGATCAGCGTCGCCGTCGAGGAAGGCCTCGGCGTCCTCGTCCAGCGCCTGCCCGGCGGCCTTGGCGGCGCGCAGGGCCTCGCGGATGAGGGCGTCGGTGAGCACGAGCTTGGCGTCGTGGATGTCGGCGACGGGCAGGCGGACGGTGTCCTCCTCGTCGGCCCTGGCATCCAGCCGCTTGACCACCGCATCGTCGCCCTCGGCGCCGATGAGGATGCCGCGGAAGCGCTTGCGGCCGTCCACGGGGACGGTCATCTCCAGCTTCACCTCGTGCCCCGCCCAGCGGACGAAGTCCGAGCGGCGCACCAGCGGCCGGTCGATGCCGGGGGAGGACATCTCCAGGCGGTAGGCGCTGGCGATGGGGTCTTCCACGTCGAGCACGGGGGAGAGAGCGCGGGAGGCGGCCTCGCAATCATCGATGGACATGGTGCCGTCGGGCCGCTCGGCCATGATCTGCACCGTGCCGCCGTCGCGGTTCGTCACCTTGACCCGCACCAGGCGGAAGCCGAGCGCGCCGAGCACGCCCGAGGCGATGGCGGCCACGCGGGCGGCCACCCCGGTTTCGGTGATGAGGCGCGGCTCGTTCGGATCGTCGAGCGCGGCGTTGATCTCGGTCATGTCCCTCCGGGACGCGAAGGTCCGGGCGAATTGGGCCTCCGGCGGTTCGGCACCGGGGCCCGGGTTTGAATCGTTGCCCCTGCGGGCCGGCAGCGGAAGGTCCGGATAAGCAGAAAAGGAGCGGACCCCCGCGGGGACCCACTCTCATCACCTTCGACTGCGATGGCGCTGAGGCATCCCCATCGGGGACGGCGCTAATATAGCCAGAAATGCTCGCGACGCAATCCCCTCGCAGCGGTCGACCATTCCGGAGGTGCGGTGGTCCGCTTTGCCGGGAGTGCCGCATTTGCGCCGCGATGGGCGTGTTGAAGGCGCCCATGGCGGCGTTCCCGCCGCCGACCTCGAGGGAGGCGCTCCGGCGCCGTGCGGTGGGCCTGTTCCCTCTGCCGCAGGGTCCGGAGGCAGCGGCCCGCCTGATCCGCCTGGGGCTGACCGGATCGCTGAATTTCGGAACCGCCCTTCCGGCCGACGAGCTTGTGTTTGCGTCACTCGTCCGGAAAGCGGCGAACCGCCGGGGCGCCTGGCACGCCCGCCTGCGCCCCGGCGGTGAAATCCTCGCCTCGTTTCCTCGCCTCGTTTCCTTGCAACCCGTGACGGAAAGCACCGCCCGCCCTGCCGGGGGACGGCGATGGCTCACGCCAGGGCGTCCAGCTCCCCGTCAGTCAGGGCGCCGGGCACGATGGTGACGGGAATCGGAAAGCGCGCCGCATGCCCGCCCGCGAGCGAGGTGACGAGCGGCCCCGGCCCATCCTTCCCCTCGCCCGCCGCCAGGACCAGGATGGCGATGTCCCGATCCTCGTGGATGACGGCGCGGATCACCTCCGCCTTGTCCCCCTCGCGCACCACGTGCTCGGGCGTGATGCCGGCCACCTGGCGGGCGCGGGCCGTGTATTTGGCAAGTCGCTCCTCCATCTCCTCATGGGCCTCGGCGCGCATGAGGTCGGCGACGCCGAGCCATTGCTGGTTCACCCCTTCCAGCTCCAGGATCCCGAGCATGACCATTCCGCCTTCGGTGCCGGCGGCGCGGCGGCTGGCGTAATAGACGGCCCGGTCGCATTCGGGCGTGTCGTCCACCACCACCAGGAACTTGCGGCGATGGCCGGGCTCGTGGCTCTGGCGCGTCGGAATCATGGGCACTCGCCTCGGCTCGGGGGCGCGGCGGCCCCGTTCGGGCGGGGATGGTGCCACGGGAGACGGCGGCGGCGGGAGGACTTTTTCGCCCCGCGCAAGACGCGTCCCCAGGGCAAAGGACCTTGAGCATTTCCGCGATTCAACAGACGGGGGAAATACTCTAGACGGGACAGGCGCCGCGCGGACGGTGCGGGACAGCGCGGGGCCGGCCTCAGGCCGGATGCGCAGGTGACAGGGAGATGTGGCGGTGTCGGAACTCAGCCTCGAACAGGCCCAGGCCATTGTCGCGGCCGCGCTCGGTCATGCGCGGGCCAATGCCATGAACCCTCTGGCGGTGGTCGTGCTCGACGCCCGTGGCGCCATCAAGGCGTTTGCGGCGGAGGACGGCACCAGCCTCAACCGCGGCGACATCGCCCACGGCAAGGCCAGTGGCGCGCTGGGGCTGGGCATGGGCTCGCGCGCGCTGTTCAAGCGGGCGAAGGACCAGCCCTTCTTCATCTCGGCCGCCACCTCCACCATCGGCGGCGCGCTGATCCCGGTGCCGGGCGGCGTGCTGATCCGGTCCGGCGAGGGCAAGATCCTCGGCGTCGTGGGCATTTCCGGCGACACCTCCGACAATGACGAGGCCTGCGCGCTGGCCGGCATCGCCGTCACCGGCCATGTGGGCGACCCCGGCCAGGATTGACCGTCGGGGAGGCAAAAGGCCCGGCGGGAGCCGGGCCGTCCGCTCAGAGGATCTGCGCCGCGTCCTCGAAGGACAGGCGCGGCAGGCGGGGCATCACCTTCTCCGGGTCGCCGTGGCCGATGGCGGCGATGAAGTTGGTCTTCACGGTGCCACCCGGGAAGAATTCCGCGTCCACCTTGTCGGCGTCGAAGCCGGACATGGGGCCGACGTCGAGGCCAAGCGCGCGGGCGGCGAGCATGAGATAGGCGCCCTGCAGCGACGAGTTGCGGAAGGCGTGGGGCTCGATGGCCGCCGGATTGTTCACGAAGATGTCGCGGAAGCCCGGATTGTGCGGGAACACCTGCGGGATCTTGTCGTGGAAGTTCAGGTCATAGCCGACGATGACGATGACCGGCGCCGCGAGCGACTTCAGATTCCCCTGCGAGAGGGCGGGGCGCAGGCGTTCCTTCGCCTCGGGGGTGGCAAGGAACACGAAGCGCGCGGGCTGGGTGTTGGCCGAGGTGGGGCCGAACTTCACCAGATCGTACAGGGCCTTGATCTCGGCCTCGGTCACCGGGGCGTCGGTCCAGCCGTTCTGCGAACGGGCGTCGAGGAAAAGGCGATCGATGGCGGCCTGGTCGATCTTGCCGGGCGTCAGGGCGGACATGGCGGCATTTCCTTTCGAATGTCACGGGGGCGCGGCGGGCGCGCGAAGGGCAGGCTGGCATCAGCCAGTCACCTTGGAGGTATATTTTCGGATGCGCCCGCACAATGGCCCGGCTTGCAAGGAGCCGTTGCGCGGATGCAAGCAGAGGCGGAAGATCCATCAGTCGGCTTGATCGATCGGTGAAGCCAATTGATGGGCATTCGCCGGCAAGTCGCTTTATATGATGCGCCCAGCGGGGCCGCCGCATCGCCCGGGCCCGCAAGCGTCCCCAGGTGTGAGCCCTCCCGCCATGACCGAGCCCGCCAAGGCCGAGCCGCCGTTTTCCGCCTCAACCGGCCTCGAGGCCGAGGATCCGTGGCTGGAGCGGGTGCGTGACCATATCCGCACCCTGCCGGAGAGCGGCATCGTCGAAGTGATGAACTATGGCCGTGACCGGCCGGGCATGATCCCGCTGTGGGCCGGCGAGGGCGACGTGCCCACCCCGCCCTTCATCTGCGAGGCGGCGGCCGCCGCCCTCCATGCGGGCGAGACCTTCTACACCTGGCAGCGCGGCCTGCCGGAGCTGCGCGCCGCCATCGCCCGCTACATGACGCGCCTCTATGGGGTGAAGGAGGATCCGGAGCGCTATTTCGTCACCGGCTCGGGCATGCAGGCGATCCACATCGCCATCGCCATGGCGGTGACGTCCGGGGACGAGGTGATCATTCCCTCGCCCACCTGGCCCAATGCTGCCGCCGCCGCACAGAAGGCGGGCGCGCGGGCGGTGTATGTGCCGTTCAACTATGGCCCCGGGGGCTTCACCCTCGATCACGATCGGCTTGCCGCCGCCGTGACGCCGCGCACCCGCGCCATCTTCCTCAACACGCCCGCCAACCCCACCGGCTTCGTGGCGACCCGCGAGGACCTGAAGGCGGTGCTGGCGCTGGCCCGCCGGCACGGCCTGTGGATCATCGCCGACGAGATCTATGGCCGCTTCTATTATGGCGACACCCCCCGCGCGCCCTCCTTCCACGACGTGATGGAGGAGGACGACCACATCCTGTTCGTGCAGACCTTCTCGAAGAACTGGGCCATGACCGGCTGGCGCATCGGCTGGATCGAGGCGAGCCCGAAGCTCGGGCAGATCATCGAGAACCTGATCCAGTATTCCACCTCCGGTGTCGCCGCCTTCATGCAGCGCGGGGCGGTGGCGGCCCTCGACCTCGGCGAGGGTTTCGTCGCCGAGCAGATCGCCCGCGCCCGCCGGGGCCGGGACCTGGTGGGCGATGCGCTGCTGGCTACCGGCAAGGTGGACCTCGTGAAGCCGCCGGGGGCCTTCTATCTCTTCTTCGGCATCGAGGGCCGCAAGGACGTCAGGAGCCTCGGCCTGACCCTGGTGGACGAGGCGAACGTGGGCCTCGCGCCTGGCACCGCTTTCGGCAACGGCGGGGAGGGCTTCATGCGCCTGTGCTTCGCCCGTGGCGACGCGCAGCTCGCCGAGGCGAGCCGCCGGCTGGTCGCCTGGCTGAAGGGGCACGGCGCGGCGTGAGAGGTCTCTCCTACCGGGTCAGGGCCGCCGTTGCCGCGACAGTCACGCTCGCGGCGGGAGCTGCCGGCGGGTTGGTCTTCGCCGTGCTGGGCCTGCCGGCGGCCTGGATCTCCGGCTCGCTCGTGGTGACCATCGCCCTGGCGGTGGCCAATGTGCGGATCGACGTGCCCGAATGGCTGCGCGTGCCCGCTTTCGTGGTGCTCGGAGCCTCGATGGGCACGGCGCTGACGCCGGAGACCTTCGCCCGCGCCGCCACCTGGCCGGTGAGCATGGCCTGCCTCGGGGCAAGCGTGCTCGGCACCATGGCGGGCGGCACGCTCTTTCTCACCCGTGTTGCCGGCTGGAGCCGGGAGACCGCCTTCTGGGCCTCCGCCCCCGGCGCCTTCGGCACGGTGGTGGCGATGGCGGCGGACACCCGCGCGGACCTGCGCAAGGTGGCCTTCGCCCAGGCGCTGCGCCTGTTCCTGCTGGTTGCCGCCCTGCCCAACGTGCTCGGCGCCCTGGGCCTCACTGCCGGCGGGCTGGCGCCGCCGCCGCATGTATCCTCGCCATGGGCCGTGGCAATGCTGATCGCCGTGTGCACGGGCACAGGCCTCCTCGCCACGCGGCTGAAGGTGCCGGGCGGGCTCATCCTCGGGGCGCTGGCCGGAAGCGCGGCGCTGCACGCCTCCGGGGCCTCGGATGCGGTGCTGCCGCCCGAGATGCTCATTCCTGCCTTCGTGATTCTGGGGGCGAGCGTGGGGGTGCGCTTCCTCGGCACCACGCTGGGCACCATCCGCGCCTATTTCCTCGCCTCGCTCGGGGCGTTCCTGGTGGCGGTGGCCATCTCCACCGTGTTCGCCGTGATCGCGGCCTGGCTGACGGGCGACGACCTCGGCAAGCTGGTGACCGCCTTTGCCCCGGGCGCGCTCGAGGCCATGACCGCGCTGGGCTTCGCCCTCGGCTACGATCCCGCCTTCATGAGCGCCCATCACCTGTTCCGTTTCGCTGGCCTCTCGGTGGCGCTGCCGGTGGCGGCGCGCCTCATGTTCGCCGCGGCGGAGGAGGTGGATGCCGTTGGGGAAGAGGAACACACGAAATAGTGTAGCTATACCGCCGGCCGAGCACTTGCCCAAAAACCCGTCCCGCACCTAACCAAGCCCTGCCTCCATTGGGCGAGGCGGTGTGACGGAGAGTAGCCTTGCGTATTCTGGACGATCTCGCGCTCCTGCTCGGGCGCCTGTGCATGGCGGCGCTGTTCCTGCCTGTCGGCATCGGCAAGATCGGCAACATCGCGGGATTTTCCGCCATGCTCGCGGCCAAGGGCGTGCCCATGCCCGAGTTGATGACCTATCTGACCATCCTGGTGGAAGTGGGCGGCGGCGTGCTCCTCGTCCTCGGACTGCTGCCGCGCATCGTGGCCGTCATCCTCATCGGCTTCACGGCCATCGCCACGGCCACGTCGCACGTGTTCTGGGGCATTCCCGATGCCGGAGCGGCCGCGGCTCAGCAGATCCATTTCTTCAAGAATGTGGGGCTCATCGGCGGGCTTCTGTTCTATTTCGCCGCGGGTGCCGGTCGGTTCGCCGTGCCGTTCGGGCGCAAGGCGGGCTGAGCGCCAAGGGGCGGGCTATTCCCCGCCGTAGCGATGCAGGTCGGAGCCGTGGCGGCGCAGCCACGCCTCCGCCTCCCGCCGGGTCGGGCACACCTGCTCCACCAGCCGCCAGAAGCGCGGCCCGTGGTTCATCTCCAGCCGGTGGGCCACCTCGTGGGCGGCGAGATAGTCGAGCACGAAGTGCGGCGCGAGGATGAGCCGCCACGAGAAGGACAGGTCCCCCCGCGCCGAGCAGGAGCCCCAGCGGCTCGCCGTGTCGCGCAGGGTCAGGCGGCCCACGTCCACCTTGAGGGCGGCCGAGTAATGCTTCACCGCCGCCGCGAGGTCGCGGCGCGCCTCCCGCTTCAGGAAGTCCTGCACCCGGCGGGAGACATGGGGCGCGTCGCCGGCGACGCAGAGCGCTGGCAGGCCGCGCGCCGCCGCATCGATCCAAACGGTACCCCGCGCCTGCGGGCAATGGACGATGCGATGGGGCTCGCCGCGGAGCGGGATTGCCGCCTCGTCCTCGAACGGCACCGTCTCCGGCAGGCGCACCAGTCGCACGCGCACCCATTCGCGATGCCGCTCCACGAAATCGCGGGCGAAGGCGAGTGGCACGTGGGGTGGGGCGGTGAGGGTCACGTCCCGCGCGGCCGCCCGCACGCGCAACGTGAGGCGTCGGGCTTGCGGGTGCCTGCGTACCGTTACACGCAGCGGCCCATCATCGAGCGAAAGCTCGATACATTCCGCGGAGCGCGGAAGGGGGGCTTGTCCGTCCTGGCGGCGAAACAGCATGTGTGGAACCGGGGCGACGTTACCTCCCCATCTTCACTGCATTTGCTTCGCCCGGCCAGAGCTAAGTGGGAGCAATCCGGGGATAAAGCGCAGTCACATTCCTGTTGAGGGCGAATACGTCCTGTTCCGCTTCCCCTGACACCGCAGGCGCCACCTCCGGCTGCGAGGAGCGCGGGCGCGCGGCACCGCGCGGCAACTCCTGGTTGAGGATGAAGTCGGAGATGCGTGGCGCGATCTCCGAACGGAACCGCGAGCCGTTGAAGACGCCGTAATGGCCGACGCCGGGCTGCTCCCAATGGGCGCGCTTGTCCTCGGGGATGCGCGGGCACAGCTTGTGCGCGGCTTTGGTCTGGCCGATGCCGGAGATGTCGTCCTTCTCGCCTTCCACCGTCATCAGCGCGACGCGGTGGATGGCATCCGGCTTCACCGGCTGGGCGTGGTGCATGATCTCGCCCTTGGGAAGGGCGTGGGTGATGAAGACGTTCTCCACGGTCTCCAGATAGAATTCGGCGGTGAGGTCCATCACCGCGAGATATTCATCATAGAAGTCGCGGTGCTTCTCGGCCGAGTCGCCGTCGCCCTGGATCAGGTGCCGGAACAGGTCCCAATGGGCCTGCATGTGCCGGTCGAGATTCATGGACATGAAGCCGTTGAGCTGCAGGAAGCCGGGATAGACCTCACGCAGGGCGCCGGAATGGGGCCACGGCACCGTGGTGATGACGTTGCGGCGGAACCACTCGATGCCGCGGTCCTTGGCCAGCGCGTTCACCGCGGTGGGCGCCTCGCGGGTGTCGATGGGGCCGCCCATCAGCACCATGGACTTGGGAACGTAGGGATCGTCCTCCGCTTCCATGCGGGCCACCGCCATCATCACCGGCACGGCGGGCTGGCACACCGCCATCACGTGGCAGTCGCCGCCCATGCGGTGGAAGATGGAGATGAGGTAGTCCACATAGTCCGACAGGCTGAAGCGCCCCTCACCAAGGGGAACAAGCTTGGCGTCCACCCAATCGGTGACATAGACGTCGTGGGTCGGCAGCATGGCCTCCACCGTGCCGCGCAGCAGCGTGGCGTGATGGCCGGACACCGGGGCGACGATGAGCAGGCGCGGCTGCGGCTGCCGTGGCGGATATTCGAAGGCGCGCTCGAAGTGCAGCAGGTTGCAGAACGGCCTCTGCCACACGGTGTTGACGTGCACGGGCACGGTCTGCCCGCTCGCCACCGTATGGGTGATACCCCAGTCCGGCTTGCCGTAGCGGCGCGTGGTGCGCTCGAACAGCTCGCAGGCCGCCGCCATGGACTTGCCCACGGTGGTGTGGGAGACCGGATTGATGGGGTTCTTCAGGAACAGCCGGCTGGCATCCGCCATGGCGCGCGAGGGGTTCAGGGCCGCGTAGCCCATCTCGTACATCCAATAGAGCGGCGTCGAGAGGCCGACGTCGCCCTGCCGCGGCAGCCGCGTAGCGCTCGCGAACTCTCCGATTGCCATGTGCGCTCCTCACGTTTAGTGCGCCCTTCGTAGAGAAAACGTGGGCGCAGTCGCGGGTTTGGTCAATGCCGACAAAAGACATAGATGCCGGTCTTGATGCGTGTGCAGCGCGGATGTCGCAATTCTGCAACGTAATCCGCTCCGTTTCGGCGGTTCGGGGAGGGTGCGCGTGATGACGACGGCCTTTGCCACCTCGTTCCACGGCCGCGCTTCAGGTCTTCGGCTCGACACGCTGATTCGCCTGCGCTGGCTGGCCGTCACCGGGCAGATCGCGGCGCTGGTGGCGGTCAATCTGGGCCTGGGGTTCCCGCTGCCCATCAGCTCGTGCCTCGCGGTGGTGATCCTGTCCGCCGCCGTGAACGTGCTGCTCCGGGTCAAGTATCCGGTGGCGCGCCGTCTGGGCGACGCCGCCGCCGGACCATTGCTCGCCTACGACGTGCTGCAGCTCACGGCCCTTCTTTATCTGACCGGCGGGCTTAAGAATCCGTTCGTGCTGCTCTATCTCGCCCCGGTGATGATCTCGGCGACGACGCTCGCCTGGAGCACCACCGTCATGCTGGGCATCCTGGCGGTGACCTGCGCCGGCACGGTGGGCCTGTGGGCGCGGCCGTTGCCCTGGGCCGGACCGGATGTGCCCGTGCTGCCGGACCTGTATCTGGCAGGGATCTGGGTGTCGCTGTCGGTGTCCGTGGGCTTCATCGGCCTGCATGCATGGCGGGTGGCGGAGGAAACGCGCGAGCTTGCGGACGCGCTGGCCGCAACGGAGCTGGTGCTCGCCCGCGAGCAGCATCTGTCCGCCATCGACGGGCTCGCCGCCGCCGCGGCCCATGAGCTGGGCACCCCGCTCTCCACCATCGCCCTGGTGGTGAAGGAGATGCAGCGCTCCATGGGCGACAACAGCCCCTTCAGCGAGGACGTGGCGCTGCTGCGCGACCAGGTGAACCGCTGCCGCGACATCCTGCAGACGCTGACCTCCCTGCGTTCCGGCGACGCGCCGTTCGATCGCATGCCTCTCGCGTTGCTGCTGGAGGAGGTGGTAGAGCCGCACCGGAACTTCGGCATCGCCATCAACGTGACGGTGCAGGACACGCCGGGCGCTCCGGTCATCGCCCGCAATCCCGGCCTGCTCTACGGCCTCGGGAACCTCGTGGAGAATGCGGTGGACTTCGCCTCCGAGCGCGTCGACATCTTCGCCCAGTGGACGCCGGCCGGCCTCGACATCGTGGTGAAGGACGACGGCCCCGGCTTCGCGCCCGAGGTGAGCGCGCGCATCGGCCAGCCCTACGTGACCTCCCGCGCCCGCGAGCGGCAGCAAGAGGACGGGGAGAGCGGCCTCGGCCTCGGCTTCTTCATCGCCAAGACGCTGCTGGAGCGCACCGGGGCGAACCTCACCTTCGAGAACCGGCCGCCGCCCGAGACGGGGGCCATCATCTCCATCCATTGGCCGCGCACGGCGCTGGCCATCGAGGTGGAACCGGGCGCGACAAAGGGACGCGGATCGGAGTATTCTACGAGTTAAGCGACGTAAAAGCCGCAACGGTGTTTGGTTCGTTTGCCGGCGGTGCCGGACCTGGATCTGAGGAAGAAGCAATGAATGAGACGACGCCGCTGGAGGTGGGGGAAGACCGGTCCGTTCTGATCGTGGACGACGACCGGTCCTTCCTGCAGCGCCTCGCTCGGGCCATGGAGGCCCGCGGCTTCATCGTGGCCACCGCGGAGACGGTGGCCGACGGCCTGGCGCGGGTGGAAGCGTCCGCCCCCGCCTTCGCGGTGGTGGATATGCGCCTCGGCGACGGCACCGGCCTCGACGTCATCTCGGCCCTGAAGAAGAACCGTCCCGGCGCGCGGGCCATCGTGCTTACCGGCTACGGCAACATCGCCACGGCCGTCACGGCGGTGAAGATCGGCGCGGTGGACTATCTCGCCAAGCCGGCGGATGCCGACGACGTGGTGGCGGCGCTGCTCGCCTCCGGCGACCACAAGCCCACCCCGCCGGAAAACCCCATGTCCGCCGATCGGGTGCGCTGGGAGCACATCCAGCGGGTCTATGAATTGTGCGGGCGCAACGTGTCGGAGACGGCGCGCCGCCTCTCCATGCACCGCCGCACGCTCCAGCGCATCCTGGCGAAACGCGCCCCGCGCTGAGCGGCAGCCAGTGGATCGTGGTCCCCGGCTCGTCCCCGGGGGCGCGGGATGCCGTTCCCTGAAGGTGGATCCGGCCGGAGCGTCAGCCTGGCCGGCGGTGCATTTCAGAGCATCGCCTTCATGAGCTCGGGGTCGTGCAGCAGGGCGAGGCGCGTCGCCGCGGCGCGGGCGAAGCGCAGGGTGAGGGCCTTGCGGGTCGCGGCGGGCAGGGGATGAAGCGGCGCCTCCCGCAGGCATTCGGCGCCGAAGGCGTCGGCCACCAGGAGGCCCGTCTCCTCCGGCAGGATCCCGGTCGGGAAATCGAGCGGCACAGCGAACAGCAGCCGGTCGCAGAAGGCCCGGTATTCCGGCCATTTGGCATCCGAGCGGAAATCCGCCACCGACGACTTGATTTCGATGATGGTGACCTCGCCCTTGGCGCCAAGGGCCAGGATGTCCGCCCGCCGCCCCGACACCAGCGAGAATTCCGGCACGCCCGCAAGCCCCGCGAGGGCGAGGTGCCGCAGTACCCCGCGCTGCACGGCCCGCGCGGTTTCCGACTGGCGGCCGTCGGGCCGCGGCTCGGGCGCCAGCTCCCTCACGGCTTCGCCTCCGCCGCAGCACCCTCGCCCGCCGGGGTCATGACCTTGGAGAGGCCGCGCGTGATGGCGGCGTTCAATTCGCCGCCGAACACGAAGATGGAGGCGGTGAGATAGAGGAAGACGAGGGCGATCATCACCGAGGCGAGGCCGGCGTAGGTGGTGACGTAATTGGCCGGGAACTCGGCGAGATAGAAGCCGAAGGTGGAGGCCGCCACCAGCCAGAGCACCAGCGTCACCACGATGCCCGGCGCCACCTCGGTCAGCCTGCGCCGCCCCGCCGGCAGCCACAGGTGCGCCACCACCAGCGACACCACGAGGATGACGGCGGTGGCGCCGAAGCGCAGCAGGGTGATCACGCGGGAGAAGGGCTTCAGCGCCGGCAGATGGCTCACCGCCGTCTGCCACAGGAGCGGTCCCAGCACCACGAGGAAGGACAGGGCCAGCATGGAAACCGCCGCCAGCAGCACGTAGCCGATGGATTCCAGCCGCAGCCAGTACCAGGCGCGCATCTCCTTCACCCCATAGGCGCGGTTCAGCCCGATGCGCAGGCTTTCGATGCCGTTGGAGGAGAAGTAGATGGCGAGCACCACGCCGTAGGTGAGCACGTCCGTGCGCACCTGGTTCACCACATTGTAGATCTCGCGGGAGATGGGCCCCGCCACCTGCTCCGGCCAGGTCTCCAGGATCAGCTGGATGGTCTCTGCCGCCAGCGGGCGCAGGTCCAGGAAGCCGGCCAGGGCGGTCACGAAGATGAGGAACGGGAACAGGGACATGAGCGCGGACAAGGCGATGTGGCTGGAGATTGCCCAGCCGTCATCCGCCGAGAAGGTCCAGAACGCATCGAGGACGATACGATAGATCCGCCGCAGCATGGTGGCTCCCGTTTCCCGTCACATCGGGCTTTCCCGCGCGAATGGCAAGCGGATGCCGCAGGCCCCGGCGTGGACGCCGCCTTTCCTTGCGTCGCGTGTCCGGTGGGCCACCTTTGCCGTCGCCCCCGGCTTTCCGTGTGCGCCCTCGTCTCGTTTCGATCGTTCGAGGCCGCTTCGCCGCGCAGCTGGAAGCTGCTTCCATTTTCCTGTGATCGGATCGTGCCCGGAGCGCTTCCGCGTTCCCCGAAATCGAGGGATGTCCTATCCCCTTGGGCAGGCGCGCTTTCTGCGTGTGGAGCGGTTTCCACTTCACGCGAAAACGCTCTAGATGTGCCAAGACGATGGCCGGTGCCGTGCGCCGCTCCGTCCGGACAGACCCGGGATCGCCCCAGCATGAGCAGCTCCGACAACGCCCCCGCGCCTTCCGGCTTCAAGGCGCGCCTCGCGGGATTGGTCAGCCCCGCCCATCTGAAGGTGGGCCTGCGGGCGGCCGTGGCCGGCCTTGCCGCCTATGGGATCGCCTATGGCCTTGCGCTGCCCAACGGGTACTGGGCGGTGCTCTCCGCGGTGGTGGTGGTGCAGTCCACCATCGGCGCCAGCCTCAAGGCGGCCCTCGACCGCGCGCTCGGGACGCTCGTGGGGGGAGCGGTGGGCGTGGCGGCGGCGGTGATCGCGGACGGGTCGCTGTCCCTCACCGTGCTGACGTTCGCCATCGCCGCCTTCGTGACCGCGACGGTTTCCGCCCGCTCGGCGAGCTTCCGGCTCGCACCGGCGACGGTGGTGATCGTGCTGCTGGCCGATCCCGGCAACCACGAGCCGTGGCTCGCCGGCCTCCATCGCGTGTTCGAGATCGGCGTGGGTGGCGTGGTGGGCATGCTGGCGGCCGTGCTGATCGTGCCGGAACGGGCGCTGTTCCGCCTGTTTCCCCATTGCGCCAAGGCGCTTCGGGTCAGCGCCCGCCTGCTGGAGCTGGGGCGCGACGGGCTGCTGGGGCGTGGGCTCGACCCGGGCGAGCTCGACCGGCTGAACAGCGGCGCCCGCGCCGCCCTGCGCGCGGCGGATGCCCGCATCGCCGAGGCGCGGACCGAGCGGGCAGGGGGCTTCGTCAGCCATGCCGATCCCGCGCCGGTGGTGCGCAACTGCCGCCGGCTTTGGCACTCGGTCATCATTCTCCTGCGCGTGGCCGACCAGCCCATGGCGGCGCCTGTGGTCGAGCGGATCGCCCCGGTGCTTGACGCTGCGGTGGCCGCGCTGGCGGCCCAGATGGAGGCGCTCGCCGTCCGGCTCGACGGAGCGGCACCGGCCGATGCCGCCGATGGGGCGGCGGCGGTGGCGGCCGCCGTGGTGGCGCTGGAGACCCAGGCGGAGCAGCTCAGCACCGATCCGGCCCTTGCCGATGTGCTGCGGGGCGACACGCTCGCCGCCCTGTTCGCCGCCGTCACCGCCTGCGGCCAGGCGCGGGAGAATCTGGAGGAGCTTGCCGCCCGCCTCGCCGAGGTGGAGGGCGAAGCGGCGCAGGACGACTGACCGCAGGTGTGGCCGGGGCGCTTGGCGCCGATGGGATCCGGCTCAAGCCTGCGTACAAAGATGGGGTTTGCCTTGTCACGGTTCCGAGGCAAGGATAGGCCAATTCTGCAACGCACAATCGGGGGAGAGAGTACATGTCCGCCAGCGCCGCCCTTCAGTCCGCCGGGATCGACGCCTTTGACGCCGTCGCGCTCGGCCGCACCGCAACGGGGAGCCTGGAGCAACTGCTGGCGGAAGCCACCTCCCTGGTGCGCGCGAAGGTTACCGAGGGCGGGCGCATCTCGTCCGTCCTGCTGGAGAAGGAGCAGCGCGCCGCCCACGGCCTCGCCTGGTTCGCCACTTATGTCTTCTCCGTGCGCGAGCTGGTGCATTATGCCGACCGCCTCACCGAGATGGGCAAGTTCGGCGACACCGAGAAGCTGATCGTCCAGATCGGCCTTGGCGAGTACATCGCCCAGATCCTCGGCGGCATTCCCATGAGCCAGGGCGAGATCGTGCGCCTTGCCGACCTTTATGTGCCGGCCGCCTCCATCGCCGCCCTCGCGGCCGAGCCCGCCGTCGCCGCGCTGGTGGAGAAGGGCAACACCGCTGCGAGCCGTGCGGCGCTGGCCGACATCGTGCGCGACGCCCATCTCGCCGGCACCATCGGCGAGGCGGGCCTCGACGAGACCATGGAGGCCATGCGCACCGAGATGCACCGCTTCGTGGAGGCGGAGGTCGCCCCCCACGCCCACGAGTGGCACCTGAAGAACGATTACATCCCGCTGGAGATCATCGCCCAGCTCTCCGAGATGGGGGTGTTCGGCCTCACCATCCCGGAGGAGTTCGGCGGCCTCGGCCTGCCCAAGGAGGCCATGTGCGTGGTCACCGAGGAGCTGTCGCGCGGCTACATCGGCGTCGGCTCGCTCGGCACCCGCTCGGAGATCGCGGCGGAGCTGATCCTCGCCGGCGGCACCGACGAGCAGAAGGCGCACTACCTGCCCAAGATCGCCTCGGGCGAGATTCTTCCCACCGCCGTCTTCACCGAGCCGAACACCGGCTCCGACCTCGCCTCGCTCCGCACCCGCGCGGTGAAGGACGGTGACGTCTACAAGGTCTCCGGCAACAAGACCTGGATCACCCATCCGGTCCGCGCCGACGTGATGACGCTGCTGGTGCGCACCAATCCGGCGGAGCCGGGCTACAAGGGCCTTTCCATCCTCCTCGGCGAGAAGCCGCGCGGCACCGACGAGAACCCCTTCCCCGCCGAAGGCATGACCGGCGGCGAGATCGAGGTGCTCGGCTATCGCGGCATGAAGGAGTACGAGATCGGCTTCGACGGCTTCACCGTGCCGGCGAAGAACCTGCTCGGCGGCGAGGAGGGGCAGGGCTTCAAGCAGCTCATGACCACCTTCGAGAGCGCCCGCATCCAGACCGCGGCGCGCGCCGTGGGCGTGGCGCAGGCCGCCATGGAGGTGGGCCTGAAATATGCCGAGGAGCGCATCCAGTTCGGCAAGGCGCTCATCAACTTCCCCCGCGTCGCCGACAAGATCGTGATGATGGCGGTGGAGACCATGATCGCCCGCCAGATCACCTATTTCGCCGCCCGCGCCAAGGACGAGGGGCGCCGCACGGATCTGGAGGCCGGCATGGCCAAGCTGCTCGGCGCCCGCGTCGCCTGGGCGGCGGCGGACAATGCCTTGCAGATCCATGGCGGCAACGGCTTCGCGCTGGAATATCCGGTGTCGCGCATCCTGTGCGACGCGCGCATCCTCAACATCTTCGAGGGTGCGGCCGAGATCCAGGCCCAGGTCATCGCCCGCCGCCTGCTCGACGGCGGCAACTGAGCCTGTCCCGTCCCTCGCGTCGCATGGGCGGGGGACGGAAGCGCAGGCGAACGGACAGCAGGGGCGGGGATCATGAGCGAGGCTGTCGTCATCGACGATGCCCAGCCGGGGGACGAGGCCGAGTGGCGCCGGCTCTGGGCCGGCTACAACGCCTTCTACGAGGCGAATGTCGCGCCGCAGATCACGGCGCGCACGTGGCAGCGCATCATCGATCCCGCCTGCCCGATGCTGGGTCGCGTCGCCCGGCGGGATGGGAGGCTTGCCGGCTTCGCCATCAGCATCCTGCACGAGGGCACCTGGGTCGCCGCTCCGGTCTGCTATCTGGAAGACCTGTTCGTCGATCCCGACTGCCGGGGGCTGGGGATCGGCCGCAGCCTGATCGCGGACCTCGTCCGCCTCGGCAGGGACAAAGGCTGGTCGTGCCTCTACTGGCACACCCGCCAGGACAATCCGGCGCGCCGGCTCTATGACACGTTCGTCCAGGCCGACGATTTCGTCAGATACCGCATGGATCTGTGACGGCCGGCCGCCACGAGGCTGGCGGAGCCGTCACACGGTGCACTTCCCCAAGGGGAACGCCTATGCTCGACGCCGGCGAGCGGCCCTCGGATCGCGGTTCCGCGAGGTGGCGGACGGGCCCGGTCATTCCTCCGCCGGCGGCTCTTCTCCCGGCACGTATTCCAGAATGTCCCCCGGCTGGCAGCCGAGCACGGCGCAGATGCGGGCCAGCGTGTCGAAGCGCACGCCGCGCACCTTTCC
Source organism: Xanthobacter nonsaccharivorans (assembly GCF_043194755.2). NCBI lineage: Bacteria > Pseudomonadati > Pseudomonadota > Alphaproteobacteria > Hyphomicrobiales > Xanthobacteraceae > Xanthobacter > Xanthobacter nonsaccharivorans. The sequence continues at coordinate 90,489 of NZ_CM195526.1, forward strand.
GGACTTCAGCAGGGAGACGTTCTGCTCGGTGATGCCGATGCGCTCGGCAAGCTCGCGCGAGCGCATCTTCCGCCGGGCGAGCATGACATCCAGATTGACCACGATGGGCATGGCGGAGCCTTCGACTTTGCTGCCACGCCTCAGATGAAGCCGGCGTTTTCCCGCGCGATGCGAGCGGCCTCCCGCAGCACCGTGCCGATGCCGATCAGGAGCAGACCCACCAGAATGGCGACCACGTCATAGCTCGAAAACGTCACGGCGAGCAGGCGTTCCCCTTCCGGATTGCCCACGGTGAGCGTGACGCTGAGGGCGGCCGCCGCCAGCGGGCTCAGCAACGCCTGCAGCATCACGGCGCCGCCGAAGCGCTCCAGCCGCCGGGAGAGCGCCTCCGAGATGATCTCCCCGCGTCCGAAGTCGCGGAAGATGAGGTGCACCTGGAAGAGGCCGTAGCCGAGGATCGCCAGCGGCACCGCCGAGATGGCGCAGCCGATGGCCCGCTCCGTTGTCCCCAGCGTGATGGGATAGCCCGCGACTCCGATGCGGGGCACCACCGTCGCCACCACCCATTCCGGCCTCAGCCAGAGGCCGAGCCCTCCCGCCACGAGCAGCACCAGCACGGCGAGGGTTGCGAGCGAGAACAGGCGTCCGCGGCGGGCCAGACGCGCGAGGCGCGGATCGGGCGGGACATAGAAGGTGGGGCGGGACATGGCTGCGGGCATGGACACTCCTTTCCTTGACGGATGAAAAAATTATCGTCTAACAATAAAAATATCAATCCCTGTGAGATCCCTCATGCATCTGTCGTCCGTCCTGCCTCGGTGGCTCCGGCACGCTCTGCCCGTCCTGTCCTCGCGCCGCGTCGCCGCGAAACTCTCTGGCGCTGTCCTCTCCCTGACGCTGGTGCTGGCCGGCTGCTCCCACGTGCCCCTCGCCAGCCTGCCGCAACTCGCCAGCCTCGATCTGATGACGGCGGACATCTCGGTGCTGCGAGCGGCGGTGCGCGCGCCCGACGCGATCGTTCCGACGCCGGGAGGGGCGGTGTTGCAGCTGTCCTATTGGCGGCCGGGCGAGGAGGCCCACAAGACCGTCGTCGAGGTGCCCCTCGAGGAGGAGCCGGGCGCGCAGGCTCTCGCGGCGCTGAAGGCGGAGGAGCGACCGGGTATGCGCATCACGGTCTTCCGCCTGGGCGATGAGAGCCGGCGGAAGCTGGAGGCGGCGCGGGCCGCCGCCATGGCCATGAAGTCGGACGAGATGGCCAAGGGGCGGCGGGCGCAGGGCAGCCTCGCGGTCTCGGCCAAAGGCTGCGCCACCGGACCGCTCCCGGAGGGCCCGTTGCGGATCAGCACCTACCTGCGGCTGAAGCCGGGCGGCGACTTCGTGCCCCTCCTCCAGGACGTGGACCTGAGGGAGCTGGCGGCCCAGGCCGGGGTCAAGGATCTACCCATCGAGCCGTGCGGCCGATGAGAGGAAGGGTCCTGGGGGATCAGCCGGAACGGATGGTCTTCATCCGTTCCGAAAAGGGGATCAGCCAAAGCAAAAGGTGTGCTTCGACGGGCGCGCGACGGATGGGCTCCATCTGTCTGTCGCGGTCGAGCCAGGAGGCTGGCGGCCCCGACGTTCGTCCCGCCGAGGACTGGCCATCCCGACCCATTGGCCGAACCTCCAGAGTCGGCGCGGAGGGCAGAGCCTATTTCAATTCCGCCGCATGGTCCTGCGCGTAGGTCTTGAGCGTCCGCGGGGCGTGGCCGGTCAGGGCCTCCACGTCCGCGGCGAGGGCGGCGGTCCAGCCTTCCCGCACCGGATGGAAGATGGAGGCGAGGAAGCGCGCATACGCCTCCGGCACGCCCGCCCGCGTGAGGATGCCGACGAAGGTGTCGTCGTCCACGGCCGCATAGGCGATCGGCTTGCCGGTCACCGCCGAGAGGATGGCCGCGGCCTCGCCATAGTCCAGCGCCTGCGGCCCCGTGAGGTTGAAAGCGCGGCCGTCGAACCGGTCGGTGGTGAGCGCCGCCACGGCGCTCTCGGCGATGTCCCGCGCGTCGATGAAGCTGGTCTTGCCGGTGCCGGCGGGCAAGGCGATCTGCCCGTGGGCGAGGCCGGCCTTCCAGAAGGTGTGGAAATTGTCGGCGAACCAGTTGGGCCGCAGGATCACATAAGGCGTGCCGGAGGGCTCCAGCGCCAGCTCCACCTGGCGATAGGGGATGGCGTCGTCCGCATCCGCGCCGAGCACGCTCATGAACACCACCTTCATCTTGCGTGCGGCGGCCGCGGCGATCACCGGCAGCAGCCGCTCGGTGATGGCGAGCGAGCCGGTCGGCGCGAGCACGAAGGCCCGGTCGACGCCCGAGAAGGCGGCATCGAAGGTGGAGGGGTCCTCGAAATCGAAGACCGCGCCTTCGGCCCCAGCCACCACCGCGCCGGATCGGGAAGCCGCCTTCACACGCTCACCACGGGACAGGAGCGCCCCGACCAGCGGTCGCCCCACATTGCCGGTGGCGCCCAGCACCAGGATCTTTCCAGACATCTGACGGCTCTCTTCTCGGGTTCGGAGGCGGATGCGCCGGCCGGGGAGATTCCCCGAACCGGATCCAGTCTGGGTTTCCATTGGAAACCATGTATGGATCGGATACATACTGCGCAGGGCGAGACGCGAAAAGAGAGCACCTAAAGCTCACATGGTCACCGCAAGGAAACCGACTCGACACGGCGCTGCGGCGGCGGAAGCCGCCACGCGTCCCTACGATGTGTATGAGGACCGCTGCCCGACGCGGATGGTGCTCGACCGGCTGGCCGACAAATGGGCGCTGCTGATCCTGGATCACCTGAGGTCCGGGCCGGTGCGGTTCAACCACCTGCGCCGGGACATCAAGGGCATCTCGCAGAAGGTCCTGTCGCAGACGCTGAAGAAGCTGGAGCGCGATGGTCTCATCTCGCGCGCCGTCTTCCCCACCGTGCCGGTGACGGTGGAGTATGCGCTGACCGATCTCGGGCGGACCCTGACCGACACCGTGGCCGCTCTCGCCCATTGGGCCGAGTGCAACATGGAGGAGGTCCTGGCCGCCCAGGCGGCCTATGACGCGCGCTGCGGGGCGGCGCGGCCTGCGTCGCCTGCCGGCGGGTAAGAACGCCGGGGCATTTTCAAGCGAAGTGGATCTCGGCTCGCGCTCCAGAGCACGCGCCGACCAGCTTGCGGCGCAAGCTGGTCGGATAACGCGTTCTCCATCTTCAAGTTAGAGAGCGATTCACCGAGCAAATTGATTCAATTTGCTCGGCTCGCGCTCTAGTCCTCCGCCGCCGGCTCGATCTCCAGCTCCATCACCTCGTGGCCGGTAAGCCTGAAGAAGGCCCGCAGGGCGTCGGGGGTGAGGACGGTGGTGCGCGCGTTGGTGAGGGGGTGGCAGCCCACCGCATCGGCGCGCAGCAGCGCGGCGTCGACGGCCACCTTCACCAGGCGGGCGGTGTCGTTGGCGGCGGCGAGCAGGCTCACCGATCCGGGCAGGATGCCGAGATGCTCGTAGAGCGCCTCGGCGGAGGCGAAGGAGAGCGAGCCCCTGGCGCCGAGCGGGCCGCGCAGGGCCTTGAGGTTCACCGGGGTCTCCTCGCCCATGGTCACGAGGAAGTAGGTCTTCTTTCCGTCCCGCAGGAACAGGTTCTTGGTGTGGGCGCCGGGAATGTCGCCACGCAGGGCCTGCGATTCGGCCACCGTATGCACCGGCGGATGGGAATAGGTGGTGGCGGGAATGCCGTTGGCGGCAAGGAAGTCGATGAGGGCGTCGGGAGTGAGCGGCATAAGCGGTCGGCCAGGTGGACGGGGGATCTGGTCCCAGCCATAGACCCCGCCCCCGCTGCGATGCAATGGGGCGCCGGCCCGGCCGCGACGCCCCGCCGCGCTCATGTCCCCGCGCCGTCTCCCCGGCTTCTCGCCGGTGTCGCGCGGGCTGGGCCGCGGCGCGCCGGCGTGTGCCGGAGCCGGAGAGCCAATCCCTCCGGCTCCGTCCGTGTCACTTCAGCTTGGTAAGGCAGGTGCCCGCCGCTTCCGCAGCGGCGCGGGCGGTGCCGCGGGGGACGGCGCCGGAGATGACGAGCGCCTTGGTCTTGTCCGCGACGAGACCGCGCGGATCGGACGCGGAGGCAAATCCCGGTGCCGTGGCGACGTAGATGGCCTTTGCGTCGGCGTCGAGGTTGGCGGCGCATTTGTCCGCCGTGGCCTGGTCGGCGAGGGCAGGCGAGGCGCAGGCGGAGAAAAGAACGGCAATGACGGCGATCTGCTTCATGGAGGTGTTCCCTGGGTTCGTTCTATTCCCGCATCTCCGCCGCGAATTTAGCGGGTGCAGCATGACGTTCGCGCCCAATTTTCAAGCCGACTTGAGCAGGTTATGCGTCCCGTCATTCCGCTTGGCGATGCCGAATTTGCGGGGTAACAGTGATGTTCTTGCCACGCAATGAGCATTATTGACTGTATTCGGCGCAGGGATGCGCGGTCTGGTCAGGAACTACAAGAGGTTGAGGTGGAAGCTGGGGCAAGATATCCGGCGGGCGGGGGCGTGCCGCAGGGAGAGGGGCCGTCATTCGACCGGCCTGCGGCGGCCGGGGACCGGAATCCGTGGATTGGCGAGGCGGCGCGGCTGGAGTTGGTCTCCCGGCCGGGCTATGCGCAGGCGCTGGCCTCCTATGCCTCGGGCTTCCTTGCGATCCATACGGGCAACCGCCTGCTGAACGCCGTGCTGGGCGATCGCGGACGCACCGTCTTCTGGCTCTTCATCTTTTATCTGGAAGCGCTGCCGCGGGACGAAGGGGGCGGGCTCGCCGCCGGCCGCCTCATCCAGCTGTGCACCACTGTCGGCCTGTGCAGTCCTGGCCGCACCCGCGCCCTTCTCGCCCTCATGCAATGGGCCGGGTATCTGGCGCCAGCCAGCGAATCGGGCGGGGACCGGCGGGTCAAACCACTGGAAATTCAGGAGAAAATGTATCAGTTGCAACGCCAGCGCTGGCACATCCTGTTCGCCTCGCTCGCTCTGGTGGCGCCGGAGGTGGCGGTCTATCAGGAGAAGCTGGCCGATCTGGCGTTCACCCGGTCGATGGCGCGTCTCATCGGCGATCGGTACCTGAAGGGCGAGCGCATCGTCGCCGCGGCGCCGGCGCTGAAGGGGCTGCTCGACCATGACTGCGCCGTCCTGCTGCTGCTGGCGCTCTACGGCGTCGACCATGCCGGGCTGCCGCCGCCTACCATCGCCGACCTGTCCCGCCGCTTCCACGTGTCGCGCACCCATGTGCTGAAGGTGCTGCGCACCGCGCAGGCCAGCGGCCTCGTTGAACCGCCGCCGGAACGCGGTGTGGGCCGCCTTTCCGCGGCGGGGCGCGGGGCGGTGGCGCATTTCTTCGCCGCCGGCTTCTGCCTCATCGCGTCCTGCGCCTGGGAGGCCGGTCGGAACGATTGAGGAAAGGATCTTTGCCGCGACGCGCTCTTTCGCTCCTGCACAAATTCCTTAAGACTAAGGTCGAAGGTGCGGGGGAGAGGACAGGGGATGACGAGCGCGGTTTGGGCGAAGCAGGCGGAGCGGGACGCCGAGGACGTGAAGGATCAGCCCCTGCGTGACGACATCCGTCTGCTGGGTCGCATCCTCGGCGACACGGTGCGCGAGCAGCAGGGCGAGGAGGTGTTCGACCTCGTCGAGCGCATCCGCCAGATGTCCATCCGCTTCCACCGCGACGACGACGAGGCGGCGCGGGTCGAGCTGTCCGCGCTGCTGGGCGGGCTGTCCGCCGATCGCTCCCTCGATATCATTCGCGCCTTCAGCTATTTCTCGCACCTTGCCAACATCGCCGAGGACGAGCACCACATCCGCCGCAACCGGGCCCATGCCATCGGCGGCTCGGCCCCGCGCGCGGGCAGCCTCGCCTATTCCTTCGCCCGCGCCGAGGCGCAGGGGATCGGCGCCGAGGCGCTCGCCGGCTTCTTCTCCGGCGCGCGCATGAGCCCGGTGCTCACCGCCCACCCCACCGAGGTCCGCCGCAAGAGCACGCTCAACCGCGAGATAGAGATCGCCGGCCTGCTCGACCGCCGCGAGCGCATCGTCCCCACCCCGCAGGAGCAGGCGGAGGACGAGGAGACGCTGCGCCGCGCGGTGCTCACCTTGTGGCAGACGGCGCTGCTGCGGCGCATCAAGCTGACCGTGCTGGACGAGGTGGCGAACGGCCTCTCCTATTACGACTACACCTTCCTCTCCGAGCTGCCGCGGCTCTACTGCACCATCGAGGACCACCTCTCGCGCGACGGGGCGGAGGTGGCGCTGCCCTCCTTCCTGCGCATCGGCAGCTGGATCGGCGGCGACCGCGACGGCAACCCCTTCGTCACTGCCGAGGTGCTGGAGCAGGCCGTGCGCCTCCATCGCGACCGCATCCTCTCCTTCTACGAGCAGGAGCTGACGGAGCTGGGCGCCGAGCTGTCGCTGGCGGCGCGGCTGGTCAGCGTATCCGATGCGCTCACCGCGCTCGCGGACCGCTCCCCCGATCGCTCCCAGGAGCACCGGGAGGAGCCCTACCGGCTCGCCCTCGCTTATGTGCTCGGGCGCCTGCGCTCCACCGCGCGCCACCTGCGCGCCGAGGAGGCGGGGGCGGACACGCTTGCCCCCTATGCCACGGCCCAGGAGCTGAAGGCCGACCTCGAAATCATCAGCGACTCGCTTTGCGCCAACGGGTCGAAAGTGCTGGCGCGCGGGCGCCTGCGCCGGCTGCGCCGGGCGGTGGACTGCTTCGGCTTCCACCTCGCCTGCCTGGACCTCAGGCAGAATTCCGACGTGCACGAGCGGGTGGTGGGCGAGCTGTTCGAGAAGGTGGCCCCCGGCACCGCCTATTCCGGCCTCGACGAGGAGGCGCGCATCGCCTTGCTCCTGAAGGAGCTCGCCACCGCCCGGCCGCTGGCCTCGCCCTTCATCGCCTATTCGGACGAGACGCGCTCGGAGCTCGCCATCTTCGCCGCCGCCGCCGCCGCCCACCGGGCGCTGGGGCGCGAGGTGATCCCCAACGCCATCATCTCCAAGGGCGAGGGCGTGTCCGACCTCCTGGAGGTGGCGCTGCTGCTGAAGGAGGTGGGCCTCGTCACCATCGATGCCGAGGGCCAGCTCTCGAGCGAGGTCAACGTCATCCCCTTGTTCGAGACCATCTCGGACCTGAAGGCCAGCGCCAGGGTGATGGAGCGGGCCTTCTCCATCCCCGCCTATCGCCGCCTGGTGGCGAGCCGCGGCGACGAGCAGGAGGTGATGCTCGGCTATTCGGATTCCAACAAGGACGGCGGCTTCGTCACCTCTGGCTGGGAGCTGTACAAGGCGGAGATCGGCCTCATCGAGGTGTTCCGCGCGCACGGCGTGCGCCTGCGCCTGTTCCACGGCCGCGGCGGCTCGGTGGGCCGCGGCGGCGGGCCGAGCTACGACGCCATCCTCGCCCAGCCGGGCGGGGCGGTGAACGGACAGATCCGCATCACCGAGCAGGGCGAGATCATCGCCTCCAAATATTCCAACCCGGACGTGGGCCGGCGGAACCTGGAGATCCTGGTCTCGGCGACGCTGGAGGCCTCGCTCCTCCAGCCGCAGCACAATGCGCCGCGCACCGAATTCCTCACCGCCATGGAGGAAATCTCGGACACGGCGTTCGGCGCCTACCGCAACCTCGTCTACGAGACCGAGGGGTTCGAGGACTATTTCTGGTCTTCCACCGTCATCAGCGAGATCGCCACGCTGAACATCGGCTCGCGCCCCGCCTCGCGGGCGAAGACGCGTTCCATCTCCTCGCTCAGAGCCATCCCCTGGGTATTCTCCTGGGCCCAGTGCCGCCTCATGCTGCCGGCCTGGTACGGCTTTGGCACGGCGGTGGAGGCCTTCGCCGAGCGCCGGCCGGATTATGGCCTCTCCTTCCTTCAGGCCATGTATCGGGAATGGCCCTTCTTCCGCACCCTTTTGTCCAACATGGACATGGTGCTGGCGAAGAGCTCCCTCGCCATCGCCTCGCGCTATGCGGAGCTGGTGCCGGACGAAAAGCTGCGCGCCGAGATCTTCGGCCGCATCCGCGCCGAATATGAGCTGACGCTGAAGCACCTGAACTCCATCATGGGGCAGGAGAAGCTGCTCGCCGGCAACCCGCTGCTGGACCGCTCCATCCGCAACCGCTTCCCTTATCTCGATCCGCTCAACCACCTGCAGATCGAGCTCCTGCGCCAGCACCGCGCCAGCCCCGGCGACGACAAGGTGCTGCACGGCATCCAGCTCTCCATCAACGGCATCTCGGCGGGGCTCAGGAACTCGGGCTGACGCCTCGCGGCTTGCCCCAACGTCAGAAGGTCGAGCCTGGCGGCGGGGCGTGGATGGCCGGGCTGCTGCACCCGGCCTCTTCCCCGCGGCGCCGGTTCGCGCTCTACTCAAAACGATTAGAACGGGCGCATGCCTCCGCGACGGAGGCGCGCGCCGAACAAGAACGACAGGCCCAGGGACCCCGCCATGCCCCTCACCCTCGGCGTCATCGCCGACGACTACACCGGCGCCTCCGACCTTGCGAACACCCTCACCCGGGAAGGCGTGCGCACGCTCCAGACCATTGGCGTGCCGGACGCCGCCCTCGCGCTGCCCGACGCGGATGCGGTGGTGGTCTCGCTGAAGAGCCGCTCGGTCCCCGCGGACGAGGCGGTGGCCATGTCGCTTGCGGCCTGTGCGTGGCTGAAGGCGCGCGGGGCCTCGCACATCCTGTTCAAGGTCTGCTCCACCTTCGATTCCACCGATGCGGGCAACATCGGGCCCGTCACCGATGCGCTGCGCGCCGCCACGGGCGCCGCCATCGTGCCGGTGACGCCGGCGTTTCCGGAGACAGGGCGCACCGTCTACATGGGCCATCTCTTTGTCGGCACCGTGCCGCTGGACGAGAGCCCGCTCAAGGACCATCCACTCAACCCCATGACGGATTCGGACCTGAAGCGGGTGCTCGGCCGCCAGAGCGCGGGCCGGGTCGGCCTCGTGCCCCTGAAGGAGGTCGTGGCCGGGGCCCATGCGGTGGCGGCGCGGCTGGAGCAGCTGGCGCTGGACGGGCGCACGGCGGCCATCGTGGATGCGGTGTTCGATTCCGATCTCGAGGCCATCGGCACGGCAGCGGCGGCCCTGCCGTTGTCCACCGGTGCCTCAGGCCTCGGCCTGGGCCTCGCCCGGGCGATGGTGGCCGAAGGGCGGGTGATCCGCCAGGCGATCGACAGCGCCGCCATCGCCAGGGGCATCGGCGGGCTGGCGGCGGCGGTCGCCGGCAGCTGCTCGGCGGCGACGCTGGAGCAGATCGCGGTGGCTGAAGCGACAATGCCGGTGCTGCGCCTGTCCGCCGAGCGCCTCGTGACCCACCCGGACGAAGAGGTGGCCGAGGCCCTGGCCTGGGCGAGGGAGCGCCTCGGGACCGGTCCCGTTCTCATCGCCGCCAGCGCCGATCCGCAGAAGGTGGCGGAGGTGCAGGCCCGCTTCGGCCGCACCGCCGCAGGCCTGGCGGTGGAGCACGGCACCGCCGCCATTTCGCAGGGGCTGGTCGGGGCTGGGGTGCGCCGCCTCGTCATCGCGGGCGGCGAGACCTCGGGCGCGAGCGTGGACCGGCTGAAGCTGCCCGCCTTCCTGGTGGGGCCGGAGATCGCTGCGGGCGTCCCGCTGCTGCGGACGGAAGGACAGGCGGGTGCGCCCATGCTGCTGGCGCTGAAGTCCGGCAATTTCGGCGGACCGGACTTCTTCGGCAAGGCGCTCGCGATGATGGGCGTCGCCTGAGGGGCGGGGAGGGGGCTGCCGGGTCACCGGCGCAGGAGGGGAGTGCGGCCGCGAGGGGCGGGGATCCACTTTGCGTCCCGCTTGGCGCCGCGGCCTTGCAAGCGCGCAATCGGTGCCGGGGGTGCCCCGGACAGGCCACTGGATGGCGGCCTCTTCGAAAGTCGAAAAGACCCGGCGCGGACGGGGGGCAGTGTCGTCCGCGCCGGGTCTTTTCATGCGCCGTTGCGCGGCGCGGTGGTTCAGTCGTTGTGGGCCGGGCCGGAATGGGGGTCCGTGTCGGAGAAGGGGCCGGAGACGGGGGCCTGCTGGGTCGCGGCGACGGCCGGCGCGTGGGTCCCGTGCGGGTGGGCGCCGCGCTCGTAGCTGGTGGGCGCGGCATTCGCCGGCAACGTGGCCTGGTCATCGTAGCGGCCGGCGGCCACCGCGTAGGATTCCTTGTTCTGCGCCGAGATGTATTCGTCGGCGAAAGCGGAAGACGTCGCAGCGGAAAGGCTGGTGGCGATCAGGGCCGCAGCAAGGATCTTGGAAGTCATCTTGGTCTTCATGGTCGTTTTCCTATCCAACCCGAAAGATCCGGGCGGGGAACGGGGCAAGACTGCTTCGCTCCTTCGATGTTGGAATTTATGTATTCGCCTGAATTTCACAAGTCACGACGTCGTGTGATTTGGAATAACAAAATTGTCATTGTGAAATTTGCAGGGCAAAGATTGCATCGGTGCACGCGTGATCTGGTGAGGAAAGAAGGTGCATGCCCAGTAAACGCGCGCGAATACTCATATCATTTGCCAACAAATGAATGTGAATATTGGGCGTGGGGCGACGGGTTTGCCGCGTCTGCAAGCGCCGGACGTCCCGTCGGATGGCGATATCCGCGCGGCGCGCGGTGGAAGGGGAGCACACGCGAAAAGCCCCGGCTTTGCGGAAGCCGGGGCTGCTGCGTAGAGGCTCGGGCTCGGGCGCCGGCTTGGCGCCCCGCCCTCACTCTCCCGGCTGGAGCGCCGGGGGATGGGCCGGGGCAGGGCCCGGGCCTTCCATCGTCCCGTGGCCGTGCTGGGTGAGCGGCCGGTTGCCCGACAACGCCCGGAGCATCACGTAGAACACCGGCGTCAGCACGATGCCGAAGAGCGTGACGCCGATCATCCCCGAGAACACCGCGATGCCCATGGCCTGCCGCATCTCGGCCCCCGCGCCGATGGAGGTGACGAGCGGCACCACGCCCATGATGAAGGCGAGCGAGGTCATGAGGATGGGCCGGAGCCGCAGCCGGCTCGCCTCGATGGCGGCGGCCACCGGGGTGCGGCCGGCGAACTCCAGCTCGCGGGCGAACTCCACGATCAGGATGGCGTTCTTGGCCGAGAGGCCCACCAGCACCACGAGCCCGATCTGGGTGAAGACATTGTTCTCCCCGCCCGCCAGCCACACCCCCGTGAGCGCCGCGAGCAGGCCCATGGGCACGATCATGATGATGGCGAGCGGCAGCATCAGGCTCTCATACTGGGCGGCCAGCACCAGGAAGACCAGGAAGATGGCCAGCGGAAACACCCACACCGCCGAGTTGCCGGCCAGGATGTCCTGGTAGGTCAGCTCGGTCCATTCGAAGGAGAAGCCCTTGGGCAGGGTCTCCTTCGCGATGCGCTCCACCGCCTGCTGCGCCTCGCCGGAGGAGAAGCCGGGGGCGGCCCCGCCGTTCACGTCCGCCGAGAGGAAGCCGTTGTAGCGCATGGCCCGCTCCGGCCCCGCCGCGGACCGCACCTTGAGCAGCGCGGAGAGCGGGATCATCTCGCCGGAGGCCGAGCGCACCTTCAGGGTGCCGATATCCTCTGGCCGGGCGCGGAACGGGGCGTCCGCCTGCACCCGCACCGTGTAGGTACGGCCGAACTTGTTGAAGTCGTTCACATAGGCCGAGCCGAGATAGATCTGCATGGTCTCGAACACGTCGGTGACCGCGACGCCCAGCTGGCGGGCCTTCACCCGGTCGATGTCGGCGAAGAGCTGGGGCACGTTCACCTGGTAGGAGGAGAACAGGCCGGCAAGCTCGGGGGCCTTCATCGCCGCGCCGAGGAAGGCCTTGGTCGCCCCGTCCAGCGCCTCGTATCCGAGGCCGGCGCGATCCTCGATCTGGAACTTGAATCCGCCGATGGTGCCGAGGCCTTGAACCGGCGGGGGCGGGAACATGGCGATCAGCGCGTCCGGGATGACGGCGAACTTCTTGTTCAGCTCCAAAGCGATGGCATTGCCGCCGAGGGCCGGCGCGCGGCGGTGCTCGAACTCGTCCAGGCCGACGAAGACGATGCCTGAGTTCGACGAATTCGTGAAACCGTTGATGGACAGGCCCGGGAAGGCGATGGCCGACTTCACCCCCGGCGTGGCGAGGGCGATGTCGCTCATCTTGCGGATCACCTCTTCCGTCCGGTCGAGGGTGGCGCCGTCGGGAAGCTGGGCAAAACCAACGAGATACTGCTTGTCCTGCCCCGGCACGAAGCCGGGCGGCACGGCGCGGAACACCACCACCGTCAGCCCCACCAGCACCAGATAGAGCCCCAGCATGATCGCCTTGTGGGCGATCACCCGCTTCACCGCCCCGCCATAGGCTGCCGAGCCACGGGTGAAGGCCTTGTTGAAGCCGCTGAAAAACCAGCCGAAAGCAAAGTCCATGAACCGCGTGAGCCGGTCCTTCGGCGCATCATGCCCCTTCAGCAGCAGGGCGGCGAGGGCGGGGGACAGGGTCAGGGAGTTGATGGCGGAGATCACCGTCGAGATGGCGATGGTGAGGGCGAACTGCTTGTAGAACTGGCCCGTCAGCCCGGTGATGAAGGCCAGCGGCACGAACACCGCGATCAGCACGAGAGCGATGGCGATGATGGGGCCCGACACCTCCTGCATGGCCCGGTAGGTGGCCTCCCGCGCCGAGAGCCCGCCCTCGATGTTGCGCTCCACGTTCTCCACCACGACGATGGCGTCATCCACCACGATGCCGATGGCGAGCACCAGCCCGAACAGGGTCAGGGCATTGATGGAGAAGCCGAAAACGTGCATCACCGCGAACGTGCCGACGATGGAGACCGGCACGGCGAGCAGCGGGATGATGGAGGCCCGCCAGGTCTGGAGGAACACGATCACCACCAGCACCACCAGGGCGACCGCCTCCAGAAGGGTATGCACCACGGCGTCGATGGAGGCGCGCACGAACTGGGTGGTGTCATAGACGATGGAATAGTCCACCCCCTCCGGCATGTTCTGCTTGATCTCCTCCATCACCCGGCGGGTGTCGTCGGCGATGCGGATGGCGTTGGAGCCCGGCGCCTGGAAGATCGGCACCGCCACCGCCTGGGTGTTGTTGAGCAGCGAGCGCAAGGCATATTCGGAGGCGCCGAGCTCGATGCGGGCGATGTCCTTCAGGAGCACGATCTGGCCGTTCGCGCCGCTCTTCACGACGATGTTGGCGAATTCCTCCTCGCTGGCGAGGCGCCCCTGCGCGTTTACCGAGAGCTGGAGGTCGAGGCCCTTCTGGCCGGGCGAGGCGCCCACCACGCCTGCGGCCGCCTGCACGTTCTGGGCCTGGATCTCGCGCACCACGTCGGCCGCGGACAGGCCATGCTCGGCCACCTTCTGCGGGTCGAGCCAGATGCGCATGGAATAGTCGCCGGCGCCGAACAGCTGCACCTGCCCCACGCCCTCGATGCGGGCGAGGCGGTCCTTCACGTTCAGAACCGCGTAGTTGCGCAGGTAGGTGGTGTCGTAGCGGTTGTTGGGGGAGATGAGGTGCACCACCATGGTGAGGTCGGGCGAGGACTTCACGGTGGTGACGCCGAGGCGCCGCACTTCCTCCGGCAGGCGCGGCTCGGCCTGGGAGATGCGGTTCTGCACCAGCTGCTGGGCCTTGTCCGGATCGGTGCCGAGGCGGAAGGTGACGGTCAGCGTCATCAGGCCGTCGGTGGTGGCCTGGCTGGACATGTAGAGCATGTCCTCGACGCCGTTGATGGCCTCCTCCAGCGGGGTCGAGACGGTCTCGGCGATCACCTTGGGGTTGGCGCCGGGATAGGTGGCGCGCACCACCACCTGCGGCGGCACCACCTCCGGATATTCCGAGATCGGCATGGCCCGCATGGCGATGAGGCCGGCGAGGAAGATGAGGACCGAGAGCACGCCCGCGAAGATGGGGCGGTCGATGAAGAAACGGGACAGGTTCATGGCACCCTCCCTCCGCGGTGCGGATGGAACGGATTTCGCGGAAACGCGGAACGAAGCGGCTCATTCCCCGGCCGGCAGGGCCGGGGCGGCAAGAAGGCGGGTGAGGGTTGCGCCGGTCGCCGGGGCGAGGCTCCCAGCGCACCCCTCACCCAACCCTCTCCCGTCCGAAACCGGATGCGGCCGGCGCCGGGGAGAGAGGGAACGAAACTCGATGTCTGCGATGCGCGGGGTCAGTTGGCCCGACTGGACGGTGCCGCTTCCGTCACGCGCATCGGCACGGCCTCCGGCGCCACCAGGGCACCGGGACGCACGCGGTGGAGGCCGTTGACCACGATGCGCTCGCCGGCGGAAAGGCCGCTGGTGACCACGCGCAGCCCGTCCACCGGAGCGCCGAGGGTCACCTCGCGCCAGACGGCCTTGTTGGCGGCATCCACCACGAAGACGAATTTCTTGTCCTGGTCCGTGCCCACCGCGCGCTCGCTCACCAGCAGGGCCGGCTCGGCGTTCGGCTGGCCCATCTCCAGGCGGGCAAACTGGCCGGGCAGGAGCCGGCCGTCGGGATTGGCGAAGCGGGCGCGCACCCGCACCGTGCCGGTGCGGGTGTCCACCTGGTTGTCCACCAGCTGCATGTGCCCTTCCACCGACATGCCGCCCGCGGAGGTGGTCATGAGCACGGGGATCCGGTCGAGCCGGTCGGAGACGTCGCCGCCACTGCCGAGGCCGGCGAGGGCGCGGGCGACGGTGGCCTCGTCAGCACTGAAGCTGGCATAGATGGGATCCACCGAGACCAGCGTGGTGAGCACCGGCGCGCCGGGGCCCGCGGCAACGAGATTGCCCACCGTGATCTCCGCCTTGCCCACCCGGCCGGACACCGGCGCGCGCACGCGGGTATAGGAGAGATTGAGCTTTGCAGCAGTGAGCTTGGCCTGCATGGCCCGCAGGCTCGCCTCGGCGGCGCGCTGAGCGTTCAGGCGCTCGTCAAGGTCGCGCTGGGAGAGCGTGCGGGTGGTGAAGAGCTTCTCGCCCCGTTCCAGCTCGTTGTGAGCCAGTTCCACGCGGGCCTGGGCGGCGGTGACCTGGGCCTCGGCCTCGTCCACATCCGCCTCGAAGGGCTCGGGATCGATGGACACGAGCAGCTCGCCGGCCTTCACCAGCGCGCCCTCGCGGAAATGGATGGCCTTGATGGCGCCGGCGACCCGCGAGCGCACCTCCACCCGCTCCACCGCCTCCAGTCGGCCGGAGAAGGTGTCGAACAGGCGGGCCTCGCGCGGTTCCACCGTGGCCACCGACACCTGCACCGCCGGGGGAGCGGCGGGCGTGGCAGCGGCCTTCTCGGCGTGGGCGCCGGTCTGCGCCGGGCCGTAGAGGAGGACGAAGGCGGTGCCGGCGGCGACCGTCGCGAGGAGCAGGGCGTTGCGTAGCCGCGTGCCGTTCCGGGCCTGCGGTGAGGCGGCCACGGTCCGGGTGTCGGTAGCGTTCGGGGCGGTGTTCGGGTCGATCATGGGGAGCGATCCTGGGGCTGTGCGATCAGAGGACGTTCGCGACCGGCTTGCGCCGACCGGGGCGTGTCGAAGCGAAGAAACGGGAAAAGAGGGTCCGCAGCGCCTCGCTCCAGCAGGGGGGCGATGCGTCGAGCGCCGCAGCCGTGCCTTCGGGCGGCTGTGTCAGGTTGTCGGGCCAATGGGTCGGGCCGGGCAGGAGATCGAGCTCGGTCGCGACCCCCGACTGCTCCAGCACCCGGGCATAGCGGGTCGCCTCGTCCCGCAGCGGGCAGTCCTGCGCGCTCACCACCAGTGCCGGCGGCAGGCCCTTGAGGCGGGAGGAGGCGAGCGGCGCGGCATAGGGGTGGGCGGCCTTGTCGGGGGAGCCGAGATATTTCTGCCAGCCGTCCGCATACTTGCAGCCGCAGGCGCCGGCCTCCGCCGCGCGCAGGGAGGCGGTGGCGAGGCTCGGGTCAAGCATGGGCGACACGAGGATCTGGCCGGCGAGCGGCGGATGCTGCTGGTCACGCGCCATCATGGCGAGGCCGGCGGCGAGGTTGCCACCCGCTTCCTCCCCCGCCACATAAAGCGGGGCGCCGCGCCCGGCGAGGTCGGCGCGCCGGCCGTAGAGGGCGCCGAGCGCAGCGAATGCGGTGGTCAGGGCGAACGGAAACGGATGCTCGCAGGCGAGCGGATAGTCCGCCGACACCACCACCGCACCGGCGGCGGCCAGGAGCGCCGCGATGCAGGCGCCGCCCTCCAGCGTGCCGCCGGTGAAGGCGCCGCCGTGAAGGTGCAGCACCAACGGGGCAGCGCCCTTTCCGGGCCTGTCGCCATAGAGGCGGGCCGGCAGGGCGCCAGCTTCCGTCTCGATTGCGATGTCGCGCCAGTGGGTTGTCATGGTCGTCGTCCGAAGGGTTGGCCGAAGGAGCGGCCTTATGCAGTGCACCAAACATATTTTGGGGCGACTGCCGGATAAATGCCTCCTTCTTGACCACATTGTTCCTGCAGGTGAACAATAGGCGTATTTCCGGGAGGCTGATCGGACGTTCATGGACCAGCTTGCTGCAATGCGGGCGTTCGTGCAGGTGGTGGAGACGGGCAGTTTCACCCGCGCCGCCGCGCTCCTCGACATGCCCAAGGCGACCCTCACCAAGCACGTGCAGTCGCTGGAGGGCCACTTGCGCACGCGCCTGCTCAACCGCACCACGCGGCGCGTCATCGTCACGCCGGACGGGGCCGCCTATTACGAGCGGGCGCTTGTCATCCTCGCCGACCTCGCCGAATTGGACGGGTCGCTGTCCTCCGCCCAGGCCGTTCCGCGCGGGCGGCTGCGCATCGACATCTCACCCTCCCTCGCGACCCGCATCCTCATTCCGGCGCTGCCCGAGTTCTTCGCGCGCCATCCCGACATCATGCTCGACGTGGGCTGCACCGATCGGCCGGTGGACCTGCTCGGCGAGAATGTGGACTGCGTGATCCGCGTGGGCGAGATCCAGGATCCCAACCTCATCGCCCGGCGCATCGGGGAGATGCATTTCGTGACGGTGGCGGCGCCGTCCTACATCGCCCGCCACGGCATGCCGGCCCATCCGCTGGAGCTGGACGAGTGCCACCACACCCTCCGCTATTTCAGCGCACAAACCGGCCGTTCCTTTCCCCTCGAGTTCGAGCGCGACGGGGAGGAACTGGTGGTGTCCGGCCGCTACCAGGTGGCCACGAATGACGGCAACGCCTATGTGGCGGCGGGGCTCGAGGGGCTCGGCATCATGGTGTCGCCGCTGTTCATGGTGGAGGACCATGTGCGCTCTGGCGCGCTGGTGCCGGTGCTGACGGACTGGAGCGCGGGCGAGATGCCGGTGCATGTGGTCTACCCGCCCACCCGCCATCTCACGAGCCGCCTGCGCGTCTTCGTGGACTGGACGGCGGAGCTCTTCGCCCGCCTGGACCTGGCGCGGCGGCTTCAGTCGTCCGAATAACGCTCCTCGGCCCAGGGGTCGCCGCGCATGTGGTAGCCCCGCGCCTCCCAGAAGCCGGCAGTGTCGCGGGCGATGAACTCGATGCCCTTCAGCCACTTGGCGCTCTTCCAGAAATAAAGGTGCGGCACCACGAGGCGCACCGGCCCGCCATGCTCGCGGGTGAGCGGGGCGCCTTCCCAGGAATGGGCCACGAGCGCGTCCTCGGCGGCGAAGTCCTCCAGGAGGAGGTTGGTGGTGTAGCCGTCGGAGGAGTGCAGCATCACCGCCGCCGCATGGGGCGCGGGGCGGATGATATCCAGCAGGTCGCGAGTCGCGACGCCCTCGAAGGTGTTGTCGTAGCGCGACCAGGTGGTCACGCAATGGATGTCGGACACGTTCCGGCTCTGCGGCAGGGCGCGGAAGTCGTCCCAGCCCAGGGACAGGCGGTTCTCGACGGCGCCGGTGACGTCGAGGCGGAAGTTGGTCGGGGTCACCTGCGGCGTGAGGCCGAGGTCCAGCACCGGCCAGTCTTTCACCAGATGCTGGCCGGGCGGCAGGCGCTCGGTATCCGCGCGGGCGACGCGGCCGGTGAGAAAGCGGCCTTCCTCGGCCCAGCGCTGCTTGGTGGTGGTGAGCTTGGTGTCTGGCGGCAGAACGGTTTCGCGGGTTGGTTCGCTCATGGGGGCAGCTCCGGCGAGCGGGATAGGCATCCATGATGCCACGGCATGCCAGCCCTTCCTATGCGCCGGAAGCTTGCCCTCTCGCCCTTGTTATGGGAGAGCCACCCGCAGCAATCGAGGATGGACGGCAAGGCGGACGGAATGAGCGTGGCCCAGGAGCCTGCGAGTGTCACGGCGGCGGGGCCGCAATTCGCGGATCTCACCGCGGACCTCGCTGCGCGCCTTCCGGGGCTGCGCGGCAGCCTCACCGCCAATGCCTCCTTGGCCGATCTGACCTGGTTCCGGGTAGGCGGGCCGGCGCAGGTGCTGTTCCTGCCGGCGGACGCGGACGATCTCGCCTATTTCCTCGCCGGCCTGCCGGCGGAGGTGCCGGTGACGGTCATCGGCCTCGGCTCCAACCTCATCGTGCGCGATGGCGGCGTGCCGGGGGTGGTCATCCGGCTCGGGCGCGGCTTCACCGACATCGAGGTGGAGGGCCTCCGCATCACCGCCGGCGCCGGCGTGCCGGATGTGAAGGTGGCGCGGGCGGCGGCGGATGCGGGCATCGCCGGCTTTTCCTTCCTGCGCGGCATTCCCGGCGCCATCGGCGGTGCGTTGCGCATGAATGGCGGAGCCTATGGCGGGGAGACCAGGGACGTGCTGGTGCGCGCCGAGGCCGTCACCCGGGCCGGCGAGAAGGTGAGCTTCTCCAACGCCGGCATGGGCTTCACTTATCGCCATTGCGGCGTGCCGGAGGATGTGATCTTCACCCGCGCCGTGTTCGAGGGGCGGACGGGGGACGCCGCCGTGATCGCCGCCGAGATGGCGAAGATCACCGAGAGCCGGGAGGCGACCCAGCCCATCAAGAGCCGCACCGGCGGCTCCACCTTCAAGAACCCGCCCGGCACCAGCGCCTGGAAGCTGGTGGATGCCGCCGGCTGCCGGGGGCTGACCATTGGCCGGGCGCAGGTCTCCGAGTTGCACACCAATTTCCTCATCAACCTGGGCGGGGCCACTGCGGCCGAGATCGAGGGCCTGGGGGAAGAGGTGCGCCGCCGGGTGAAGGCGGCATCGGGCGTCACGCTCGACTGGGAAATCAAGCGCATCGGCCTGCCCCTCGCGGGTGCGCCGGCGGGGCATTAGCAAAGCCGCAAGGCGAGGGCGCCATGGTGTGGCGCCCGGGTGGGAAGGCCCGGCGCCCGATACGGGCCGGAACAGAACGGGAATAGGCTTATGGCGAAACATGTGGCGGTGCTCATGGGCGGCTGGTCCAGCGAGCGCGAAGTCTCCCTGCGCTCCGGCGCCGCCTGCGCCAGGGCCCTGGAGGCGGCCGGCTACCGGGTGACGCAGGTGGATGTCGGCCGCGACGTGGCCGAGGTGCTGGCGCGCCTGAAGCCGGACGTGGCGTTCAACGTGCTGCACGGCTGCCCGGGCGAGGATGGCACCATCCAGGGCATTCTGGAGATCCTGCGGATTCCCTACAGCCATTCCGGCGTGCTCGCCTCGGCGCTGGCCATGGACAAGGCGCAGGCGCGAATCATGCTGGCCGCCGCCGGCGTGCCGGTGGCGAAGGGCGGCATCGTCTCCCGCGCCGCCGCGGCGAAGGCCCATGTGATGGCCCCGCCTTATGTGCTGAAGCCCAATGCGGGCGGTTCCAGCGTCGGCGTCTACATCGTGCGCGAGGACCAGGCCCATCCGCCGCAGGAGTTGACCCGGCCGGACTGGTCCCATGGAGAAAATCTTCTTGTGGAAGAATTCATCGCCGGCCTGGAGCTGACCTGCGCGGTGATGGGCGACAAAGCCCTTGGGGTGATCGAAATCGAGTCGACGCAGAAGTTTTACGATTACGAAAGCAAGTATGCACCGGGCGGCTCCAGCCACATCCTTCCGGCCCGCATTTTACCTGAAATTTACCAACGGGTGCAGATGTTAAGCCTCACGGCGCACCGAGCTCTCGGGTGCCGGGGGGTGTCGCGGAGCGACTTCAGGTTCGATCCGGCGAGGGAGGGGGCATCCGGCCTCGTCTGTCTCGAGGTGAACACCCAGCCCGGCATGACCGAGACGTCTCTGGTGCCAGAACTGGCGGCCCACGCGGGCATCTCATTCGGCGAGCTTGTGACATGGATGGTGGAGGACGCGTCGCTGGAGCGTTGAGACCCCGCCCCGGCAATGGGGGAAGGTCCGCGCAGCGGCCTGTCCCCGCTCCGCCGCCCGGCCGTCACAAGCGCCTTCCCCTGGAACCGCGCCCGGCGAGCCGCACGGCCATCCTGCTCCGGCGCCTGACCGTCCGCCTCGGCTCGACCCGGCTCGGGCGGCGCAGCGCCAGCCTCCTCGCCCTCGCTGTGGTGGGCGGCTTCTCGGTCTACGGCATCGTCCTCGGCGGACATGTGGAAGCCGCTAAGGAAATCGGCCTCGATGTCGCCGATGCCGCCGGCAACGTGGCGGGCTTCAAGGTCAAGGAAGTCAACATCTCCGGCCACAATCACGTGACGCCGGCCGAAATCCTCGAAGCCGCCGGCATCAAGTCCTCCACCTCCATCCTGTTCGTGAACGCCGACGAGACCCGCGCCCGGCTCGAGCAGCTGCCGTGGATCCAGTCCGCGAGCGTGCGCAAGTTCTACCCCGACCGCATCGATATCTCGATCGCCGAGCGCCAGGCCTTCGCCTTGTGGCAGAGTGGCGGCGAGATCCGGGTGATCGCCCGCGACGGCACCCCCATCGCCCCCTATTCCGATGATTCGCGCTACCTGCAGCTGCCCATCGTGGTGGGCGAGGGCGCGGAGAAGCGCGTGGGCGACATCGTCGATGCGCTGGCGCGGCTGCCGGCGCTGCGCGACCAGGTGCGGGCCGCCATCCTCGTCGCCGAGCGCCGCTGGACGCTGAAGATGCGCAACGGCATCGACGTGCGCCTGCCCGAGACCGGCATGGACGAGGCGCTGGTGGCCCTCATGGATCTCGATCGCGACAAGAAGCTGCTCAGCCGCGACATCACCATCATCGACCTGCGCCTGCCCGACCGGGTGGTGGTGCGCCTGTCGGACGCTGCCGCCGACGCCCGTGCCCAGATGCTCAAGGCGCGGGCCAAGGCCAAGAAAGGAGGCCCCGCATGAGGCAGAGGCTCGCCCAGGGCTTCGCGCCGAAGATGCGCCCGCTGCCGCAGAAGAAGAGCGGCATCGTGGGCGTGCTCGATATCGGCACCAGCAAGGTGGTATGCGCCATCGCCCGCCTCAAGCCGCGCGGGGCGTCGGACGTGCTGACCCGGCGCACCCACGCCATCGACGTGCTGGGCATCGGCCACACCCGCGCCCATGGCATCAAGGGCGGCGTGGTGGTGGACATGGCCAAGGCCGAGCTGGCTATCCGCCAGGCGGTGGACATGGCCGAGCGTGCCTCCGGCGTGCAGATCGCCTCGGTGGTGGTTGGCGTCTCCGGCGGCCGACTGGCCTCCCAGCATTATGAGGCCGCGGTGCGGCTCACCGCGCCGGCGGTGGAGGAATTCGATATCCGCCGCGTGCTGGAAGCCGCCTCGACCTATGCGGTGGGCGACGGCCGGGCGGTGATGCATGCGCTGCCCGTGGGCTATTCGCTGGATGGCCGCCGCGGCATCGGTGAGCCGTGCGGCATGCTGGGCCGCGAGCTCGGCGCCGACATGCACGTGATCACGGCGGACCTCACCGCGCTCAAGAACCTGGTGCTGTGCGTGGAGCGCTGTCACCTCACCATCGAGGCCATGGTGGCGGCCCCCTATGCGGCGGCGCTCTCCTCCCTCACCGACGACGAGATGGAACTGGGCGTCACCCTCATCGACATGGGGGCGGGAACGACCACCTTCTCCATCGTCGCCGGCGGCCACTGCCTCTATGTGGATGGCGTGGCGCTGGGTGGCCAGCACATCACCAACGACGTGGCCCGCGGCCTGCCCGCGCGGCTCGCCGACGCGGAGCGCCTGAAGGCGCTGCATGGCGCGGTCGTGGCCGTCTCCTCCGACGAGCACGACATGCTGACCGTGCCGCCCTTGTCAGGTGATTCGCGCGACCAGCCGCACATGGTTCCCAAATCGCGCCTCGTCACCATCGTCCGTCCGCGGGCGGAAGAAATCGTGGAGCTGGTGCGCGACCGCCTGAAGGCCTCCGGGCATGCGGGTGACGCGGGGCGGCGCATCGTCCTCACGGGCGGCGCGGCGCAGTTGCAGGGGTTGGCGGATCTCGTGGCGCGGCTCATCGGGCCGCAGGTGCGAATCGGCCGTCCGCTTGGTGTCTCGCGCCTTCCGGAAGCGGCGCGCGGCACAGCTTTCGCAGTGACCGCCGGCCTGCTCGTTTACCCGCAGGTGGCCGGCCTCGAGCATTTCGAGCCGCGCCGCCGCCAGGCCGTCGTGGGCGAAAGCCCGAATTATTTCGGCCGCGTCGGACGCTGGCTGAAGGACAGCTTTTAGACATGGTTAACGAAAGCTGCCGTAACAAAGAGGTCATCAAGGATTCGCGAGCGGCGGACAGGGCCGATCGGGACGGAGCAAAAGCATGACGATCAACCTTCAGATGCCCGACATTCGTGAGCTTCGTCCCCGGATCACGGTGTTCGGTGTGGGTGGTGCCGGGGGCAACGCGGTTAACAACATGATCACCTCGGGGCTCCACGGCGTGGAGTTCGTGGTGGCCAACACCGACGCCCAGGCCCTCGCCCTCACCAAGGCCGAGCGCGTGGTGCAGATGGGCGTGGCGGTGACCGAGGGCCTCGGCGCCGGGTCCCAGCCCGAGGTCGGCCGCGCCGCCGCCGAGGAAGTCATCGACGAGATCCGTGACCACCTGTCCGGCTCGCACATGGTGTTCATCACCGCCGGCATGGGCGGCGGCACCGGCACCGGCGCCGCCCCGGTGGTGGCCCGCGCCGCCCGCGAGCTCGGCATCCTCACGGTGGGCGTGGTGACCAAGCCCTTCCACTTCGAGGGCGCCCGCCGCATGCGCGTCGCCGAGCACGGCATCAGCGAGCTGCAGAAGAGCGTTGATACCCTCATCGTCATCCCGAACCAGAACCTGTTCCGGGTGGCGAACGAGAAGACCACCTTCGCCGACGCCTTCGCCATGGCCGACCAGGTGCTCTACTCCGGCGTCGCCTGCATCACCGACCTGATGGTGAAGGAAGGCCTCATCAACCTCGACTTCGCCGACGTCCGAGCCGTGATGCGCGACATGGGCAAGGCCATGATGGGCACCGGCGAGGCCTCCGGCGAGAAGCGCGCCCTGCAGGCGGCGGAAGCCGCCATCGCCAACCCGCTGCTGGACGAGACCTCCATGCGCGGCGCCGGCGGCCTGCTCATCTCCATCACCGGCGGCAAGGACATGACGCTGTTCGAGGTGGACGAGGCGGCGACCCGCATCCGCGAGGAAGTGGATCCCGACGCCAACATCATTCTCGGCGCCACCTTCGACGAGGTGCTGGACGGCATCATCCGCGTGTCCGTGGTGGCCACCGGCATCGATCCGGCCGTGATCCCCGAGCAGCTCGCCCCGGTCACCGACCGCTTCCCCGAGCTCGCCGGCCGCAAGATGTCCAACGCCGGCCGCGCCGCCGTCGAGGCGACCCGCGAGGCGCAGATCCGCAGCGCCGTCGCCGCCATCAGCGCCGACGACCTGATCGGTCTCGACGATGCGGGCCAGTCGCCCCAGTCGTTCGCGCCGAACGCGCCGGCTCAGCCCGCTCCGGCCGCCCCCCAGCCGGCCCCGGCCGAGCGTGCGGTCGCCATCGACGACGTGACCATCCGCACGGCTCCCCCGAAGGCCAACACCTACTTCGCGGAGCCGGAGCCCCCGGCCCAGCCCGCGCCGGTGATGGACGACGAGTTCGCGCCCTACATTCCGCCGCAGGGCCAGCGCCCGCGGTCCCCGCGCATGCCGCGCGTGGACGAGCTGCCGCTGCCCGCCCAGAACCAGATCCGCGCCCAGCGCGGCGAGCCGCCGGTGGCCCAGGCGCAGCCGGACAAGAAGCGCATGACCCTGCTGCAGCGTCTCGCTCACGTGGGTCGCCGCGATGAGCCGGAGCCCGAGCCCGTCCGCCGCGAGCAGCCGAGCATGCGGGCTCCCGACCGGCGCGGCATGGACCCCCGCCAGGGTGACCCTCGCCAGGGCGATCCGCGTCAGGGCGAACCCCGCCAGGGCGATCCACGCATGGAAGGCCGCGGCGACGTGCGCCCGACCCTGCCCGGCCGTCCCGGCGAGCCCGTCTCGGAGTTTGCCAAGCGCCCCCCGGCCCGCCCCGCCGCGGAAGTCCCCTCCCGCCCGGCACCGCACCGCGGCGATGAGGACGACCAGCTGGAGATCCCCGCCTTCCTGCGCCGCCAGGCGAACTGACGGATCCATCACGAACGGCCCGACGGGCATGCCTGCCGGGCCGTTCGCTTGCCATATTCGGGAGCAGTGCGACGTGTGCGAAATCGGGCGCTGCCCGGCGGTCCGTTGATGCGGAGCAGAGGGAGCATCCGGGGGCGCGATTCGCGCCGGGACACTGCGGCGGAAGCCTCACACAGCGTGTAACAAACTCTGCGGGAGCCCGCGGTCCGCGTCCGGTAAGTATCTGATAGTTAATGAAAATTTGACGCGTAAGCTTGGTAACAGAGGGTAAGCAAGCGTGATTTGGCGTCGCCCCTCGAGGCGACTAGGGTGCAACCCACCAAAAGCGTTCCACACGTCTCGCGTTGACAGTTTCTTCGTACAACCGAGGCGAAAGTGGGAAGGCAAGGTGAAAGTTTGTGGGAAGGAATGCGGCGGCCAAAGGCCCCGAAGCCTTCCCGGAAATGGGACGGCACCGGACATGCAGACCACTCTGGCTCGCGAGATCGCCCTTAAAGGTGTCGGCGTTCATGCCGGGGTCGAAGCGACCCTCACCCTGAAGCCAGCTCCCGCGAATACCGGTATCGTCTTCATCCGTTCCTTCGCCGACCAGGCGCCCCGCAAGGCCACCGTGAGCCGCACCTCCGTGCAGGCGACCGACCTCGCCACCGTTCTGGGTGATCGCTCCGGCGCTCTCGTTTCCACCGTCGAGCATGTGCTGGCCGCCTTCAGCGGGCTTGCGATCGACAATGCGATCGTCGAGATCGACGGCCCCGAGGTTCCGATCCTCGACGGCAGCGCCGCCGATTTCGTCGCCGCCGTGGACGCCGTGGGCGTGGCCGAGGTGCGCGGCAAGCGCAAGTATCTCAAGATTCTCAAGCCTGTCCGCGTCGAGAATGGCGCGTCCTTCGGTGAGCTTCTGCCCTACGACGCCGGCTTCCGCCTTGAGGTGGAGATCGAGTTCGGCCATGAGGCGATCGGTCGTCAGCGTTTCGCTGCCACCATGTCTCCCGGGGTCTTCCGCCGCGAGCTCGCTGCTGCCCGCACCTTCGGCTTCCTGAAGGATGTGGAGCGCCTGCGCGCTGCAGGCTATGCCCGCGGCGCCGCGCTCGAAAACACCGTCTGCCTCGACGAGGGCGGCGTGATCAATCCCGACGGCCTGCGCTTCTCCGACGAGTTCGTGCGCCACAAGGCCCTTGATGCGGTGGGGGACCTCGCCCTCGCCGGCATGCCCCTGCTGGCGCGCTATCGCTCCTTCCGTGGCGGTCACAAGCTGAACTTCCAGGTGGTGGACGCCCTGTTCGCCGACCGCTCCGCTTATGCCATCGTCGAGGCACCTGCCCGTCCGGTGCGCGAGGTGGTGGGCGCGGATCTCGGCGTGGCGAGCCCGGTACCGGTCTTCGCTCCGGAGATCTGACCGACGTCCCTTCCGGTTCTGAAAGGCGTCCGAAGCCACTTCGGGCGCCTTTTGCTTTCGCGTGGGGCCTCCATGGCCAGGCTCATCAAGCTTCGTTGACGCTGCGGAGGCATGTGATCCCGCCAGGTGATCGGGCTCCGGCCGCTCTTGCGACAAGATCGTGAGCCGGCGTTGCGGGAGTGACACACTCGCCCGCTCCCGAAGGCCCGTCGGTATCCCCGCCGCCTGGCCGCCACATTGCGGACGGAAAGGCCCTATAGCGCGGAGGCTGCATGTTTTCCTCGAAGCTTGACGGGCGGGGTCCAGGCGTCTGCGGGTGAAACATGGTCGCGGCATGCGTGCGCGGGGCTCGGGCCTCGGGTATCGGGTGTCCAGGTTCCGGGGAAGGGGGATTTGCGCAGAGCGCGATTTCCCTTGGCCGGCACCTCAGTTACAAGCAACGCCATCGGGCGCGGGACGGAAGCTGAACCGTGATGCGATTCTTTAACGAGGCCCTGCACGCGCGCGCTGTTGTCCGTGGCGTCGCGCTCGCGCTTACCCTGTCCATGGGCGCGCTCCTTGCCGGCTGCGCCGCCGACAAGGACGACGTGCTCATTCCGGATGAGCCTGCGGAGAAGATCTACAATGAGGGTCTGACCCTCCTGCGGCGTCAGGAGCCGGAGAAAGCGGCCAAGCGATTCGAGGATGTCGACCGCACGCACCCCTATTCGGAGTGGGCGCGCAAATCCCTCATCATGACCACCTACGCCAATTTCGAGGCCGGAAAGTACGACGAGGCGATTGCCTCGGGCCGCCGCTACGTGGCGCTCTACCCTGGCTCGCAGGATGCCGCCTATGCGCAGTATCTCGTTGCCTCGGCCCTCTACGAGAACATTCCCGACATCAGCCGCGACCAGCGCAAGACCCGCCAGGCCCTGGATGCCCTTGAGGATGTGGTGCGCAAGTATCCAAATACGGAATACGCGGCGACGGCGAAGAAAAAAATCGAGGTGGCGCGCGATCAGCTGGCTGGCAAGGAAATGGCCATCGGTCGCTACTATCTGGAGCAGCGGAACTACACAGGTGCCATCAACCGCTTCAAGATCGTGGTGACGCAGTATCAGACCACCCGCCAGGTGGAAGAGGCGCTGATGCGCCTCACCGAGGCCTATATGGCCCTGGGCGTGGTGAGCGAGGCGCAGACCGCTGCCGCCGTGCTCGGCTATAACTTCCCCGACAGTCCGTGGTATAAGGACGCCTACAAGCTGGTTCAGGCCGGTGGCTCCGAACCGCAGGAAAACAAGGCGTCCTGGATCAGCCAGGCGTTCAAGAAGGCGGGGCTTGGCTGATCATCCATGTTGGCTGCGCTCTCGATCCGGGACATCGTCCTTATCGAGAAGCTCGATCTCACCTTGTCCGAGGGCCTCACGGTCCTGACCGGTGAGACGGGGGCTGGCAAATCCATTCTGCTTGATGCCGTATCCCTCGCCCTCGGTGGGCGGGGCGACGGCACGCTCGTTCGCCACGGGACGCAGAAGGGGCAGGTGACGCTCACCTTCGACCTGTCCGTCGACCATCCCGCCCACGCCGTCCTCGCCGCTGCCGAGCTGCCCGACGAGGGGCCCCTCGTGATTCGCCGTATCCAGATGGCGGACGGGCGCACCCGTGCCAGCGTGAACGAGGAGCCGGTGAGCGTGCAGACGCTCCGGCAGATCGGCGCGAGCCTCATTGAGCTGCACGGTCAGCACGACGACCGGGCGCTGGTGGATCCGGCGAGCCACCGCACCCTGCTCGACGCTTTCGGCGGGGTCGCGGCGCAGGCGGAGCGGGTGGGCATCCTCTGGCGGGCGTGGCGCGCCGCGCACTCGGAGGCGCGCGCGGAGCGCCAGCGCCTTGAGACGGCGGCGCGGGAGGCGGATTTCACCCGCCATGCCGTGGAAGAGCTGAAGGCCCTTGCCCCGGAGCCCGGGGAAGAGGCCGCCCTTGCCGAGCGCCGCACGGGCATGATGCGTGCGGAGAAGGTCGCCGCCGATCTTGACGAGGCGCTGGACGCCGTGGCCGGCGGCGCCTCGCCCATTCCTTCGCTGGCCGCCGCCGTCCGTCGCCTGGAGCGCCGGGCCGGGGAGGCTCAGGACCTCGTGCGGCCGGCGGTGGAGGCCATCGACCAGGCCCTCGACGCCCTTGAGACGGCGCGGGCTCACCTGGAAGCGGCGATTGCCGATGCAGCCTTCGAGCCGGCGGAACTGGAGCGGATCGAGGAGCGGCTTTTCGCCCTGCGCGCTGCCGCCCGCAAATATGGCGGCACGCCGGACGACCTGCCTGGCATTGTCGTGCGCTTCTCCGATGAGCTGGAACGGCTCGACCAGAGCGCTGCAACCCTGGCGCGCCTGGAAAAGCAGGTGGCGGCGGCGGAAGCCGCCTATCGTGCCGCGGCTGATGCGCTTTCCAGGGAACGCCACACGACCGCAGCCGTGCTCGACGCGGCCGTGGGGGCTGAGTTGCCCCCCCTGAAGCTGGAGCGCGCCGCCTTCATCACCAAGGTGACGAGCGACCCGCAGGCGGCGGGGGCCGACGGCTATGATCAGGTGGAGTTCTGGGTCCGCACCAATCCGGGCACCCGGCCCGGCCCGCTGATGAAGGTCGCGTCGGGGGGCGAGCTGTCGCGCTTCCTGCTGGCGCTGAAGGTGGTGCTGGCCGACCGGGGCTCGGCGCCCACCCTCATCTTCGACGAGATCGACACGGGCGTTGGCGGCGCGGTGGCCGACGCCATAGGCCAGCGCCTCGGCCGCCTTGCGCAAAAGGTCCAGGTGCTGTGCGTGACCCATGCCCCCCAGGTGGCGGCGCGGGCGCTGCACCATCTGCTCATCGCCAAGGCAACGGCCGACGGTGCCCCCGATCAGGACGCCCCGGTCACGACGCGGGTGGCGCCCCTCACCGCCTCGACCCGCCGCGAGGAGATTGCCCGGATGCTGGCCGGCGCAAGCGTGACGCCGGAGGCCCGCGCCGCAGCCGACCGCCTGCTGAAGGCGGGGCGATAGCGCCGGATTCGCTGGCGGCGGGCTTACTCGACCGCAGGCTTGGCCTGCCGCAGGGACTTCACATGCCCTCGGCGCTCCTTGGCCGCGAGCCGGCGCTCCTTGGAGGCAAGGGTCGGCCGCGTGGCCCGGCGGGCTGGCATGACAATTGTGGCGCTGCGCAGCAGCTCCACCAGGCGGGTGAGCGCATCCTCACGGTTGCGCTCCTGGGTGCGGAAGCGCTGCGCCTGGATGATGATGACCCCGTCCTGGGTCATGCGCTTGCCGGCAAGGCGCGGCAGGCGTTCCTTCACCCCATCCGGCAGATGGGGAGAGCCCCAGGCATCGAAGCGCAGCTGAACGGCGCTCGACACCTTGTTCACATTCTGGCCGCCAGGTCCCGATGCACGCACGAACGCAAGCTCGATCTCATCTTCGGAGATGGCGATGCGCGGGGTGATCTCGATCATGGCGGACCTTGGGACGTGGGCCGGTCAGCCGGCGGTGAGGCTGAACGGATAACGCGTTCCGCCGTTTTCACCTAGAGCCGGTTCCTGGCGGATTGCCGTGGCCGCCAGGCTGGGGGCGTCGCCCTTCAGATGGCGTGGCGATTCGCCGTGGGCCCGAAATGCTCCACATAGCGCGGGCTAATGACCGAGACCGGCAGGATGATGAGCACGTCGGTGGTCCCGAACTGATGGTCCACCACCGCCCCGTCCCCCACGAAGCCGCCGAGCCGCAGGTACCCCTTGATGAGGGGCGGAAGCGCCTGCAGCGCCGCCTTCGGGCTGATGTCCTCCTTCGCCATCCGATCCATCGCCACGTAGCGGGCGTCGATGGCACGGGCGCGCCATTCCTCCGGCGCCAGCGCATTGTGGTGAAGGAACGAAAGCGGCAGCGCGAGCTCCGCCGGGTCGGTGCCCTCCAGGCTGGCGCACCCGAACATGGCGTCGATCTTGTTGCGCAGGATGTAGGTCCATACCCCGTGCCACAGGAGCTCCACCGTGCGCTTGTTGCGGTAGGGCTTCAGCACGCATGAGCGGCCAAGTTCCAGGAACTTGTGCGTCGGATGGGTGTCGATGACCCGGGTCACGTCGAATTCGCCCTGGGTGTAGAAACCGCCATGACGCCCCGCCACTTCCTGCCGCAGCAGGCGGTAGGTGCCGACGACCTTGGGCTTGCGACGGCCGAGCACCATCTTGCCGGCGTCATGATCCAGCACCAGCAGGTGCTCGCAGATGGTGTCGAAGCTGTCCATATCCCGGCGGGCGATGCGCGCCGTCGCGTCCGGAACGGCGGACATTTCCTCGTAGAACACCTTGTAGCGGAGCCGTTGCGCGCGGCGCACATCCCGCGCCGTGCGGGCGAGCCGGACCTCCAGAGCGCCGATGCGACCGAGGACGATGCCGTCCTCGTCATGCGGCAGCGCATCCTTGTGACGGATCCCGGAATAGGCCCGCAAATCGGTGACGAGCTTCTGGGGGGCGGGCAGCAGCGGCTTATCGCCGGCGAAGATGGGGCCAATCTTCTCGAAGGGCGCAGGCAGGGGCCCGCTCGTCCCGAACAAGGGCACGCGCCGCCCCGCAGGATCCCGGGCGAAATCCCTGGCCAGGTCCTTCGCGAAGTCCTTGGCCAAGTCGCGGGCGACGTCGATCCCGCGCCCGACGAGGGCTGGCAGGTTGAAGCCGGGCTCCGTCTCTCCGGAACGTTTCATGTAACGACCCCCTCCCAGAGCCGCCACTGGCGGTCACCGAACGATAATCCGGGGCGAAGCCAGCGTTTAGCGGGCTTCGCCGCCTCGGTGGCCGCGCGCCATGAGGCTTTCAGGCCGTCATGAAACCGAGCGTAACGTGCTACGCGCACCCGCCCCGCGCCGGCGACCCTCCTCATCCTCCGCCTCGCGAGCGGCAGGATGTGAATGTTACCAACACCATAATTTTCCAACGGTCATGTGACAATGGCGTGGGTCGCCCCTGTGGTGCATTGCTTGCCGCCGGAGGGTCCTGGTGGTACCCGCAGCCAGGGGGCGACGCCGGCGATTCCTCGCCACCGCCCGGATGCACGGGGGCATATGAACATGAAGACGGTCGCCAACGCCGCCGCGGCGCTGTGCCTTGCTGCCGGCCTCGCATGCCCTGGCCCACTGTTCGCTCAGGCCCCGCTGCGGCCGACCCCTACCGAGGTGAACAGCGTCTTTGTCCAGGGTGTCGGTCAGGTGACGGTCTTCACCTACCGGGCTCAGTTCGTGTCGGCGGATCCGGCAACCCGCCGCGTGGTGCTGGAGCTTCCCAACGGCCGGCGCTGGGCGGTGATCGCCCCGCCGATCATCGGCGACCTGACCGCTTTCGAGAATGGCCAGACGCTCATCATCAGCGTCGCCCCCGGCGAGGTGACCGGGCTGGGCAAGGCGCGCCAGGGCCGGCCGGGCGAGCTGGTGAACGAGGTCGCGCTGAACGCCGGCCTGCCGGGCTGGCCCGAAGGCTTTGGCGTGCGCGAGGTGACGATCACCACCATCTTCGTCGATATCAACAAGCAGAACGGCACCGTCACCTTTGAAGGGCTCGACGGCGTGGTGCGGACGATGAAGGCTGCCAACCCCAATGTCCTGGCCGATCTGCAGCAGGTGGAGCCCGGCGACCTCGCCCAGATCTCCTATCTCGAAGGTCTCACAATCAACGCCATCCGTTGACGCCTTCAGGTTTGCGCCCGCCGCGTTGGCGGCGACCCGCGGCCAGGGCATGGTGATTGGTATCATATTACGCTCGGCTCAGGCCGCGGCCCGAGGCCGTTCGGCCGCCGCGCGGTAGGCCAGTGCTTCGGCGAGGTGGCGGCGGCCGACCGTCTCCATTCCGTCGAGGTCGGCAAGGGTCCGGGCCACCTTCAGCACCCGGTGGTATCCACGGGCGCTAAGGCGCATGGCGTCCGCCGCATCGCGCAGCAAGGTCATGCCGGCGGCGTCGGGGGTGGCCACCTGCTCGAGGAGAGGGCCGGAGACCTGCGCATTGGTGTGCACGTCCGGCCGCCCGAGGGCGGCGTAGCGCTCCATCTGGATCTCCCGCGCCAGGGCCACCCGCGCCGCCACCTCCCGCGAGCCTTCGGCGGGGGCCGGCAGGACCAGGTCCGAGGCCGAGACGGCCGGTACCTCCAGATGAAGGTCGATGCGGTCGAGGAACGGGCCGGAGAGGCGTGCCTGGTATTCGTCGGCGCAGCGTGGGCCGCGCTTGCAGGTGAAGCCCGGCTCGCCCGCCCGGCCGCAGCGGCACGGGTTCATGGCCGCGATCAGCTGGAAGCGGGCGGGGTAGGTGACGCGGTGGTTCGCCCGCGCGATCAACACATCGCCGGTCTCCAGAGGCTGGCGCAGGCTGTCGAGCACCTGGGGCGAGAATTCGGGCAGCTCGTCCAGGAACAGCACGCCGTTGTGGGCGAGGGAGACCTCGCCCGGCTTTGCCTTGGCGCCGCCGCCCACCATGGCCGCCATGCTGGCCGAATGGTGTGGCGCGCGGAACGGGCGACGGTCCATCAGCGCGCCGTCCTCGATGGCGCCGGCCACCGATGCGATCATGGACACGTCCAGCATCTCCGCCGGGGTGAGCGGCGGCAGGATTGAGGGCAGGCGCTGCGCCAGCATGGACTTGCCGGCCCCCGGCGGGCCGATGAAAAGCAGGTTGTGCCCCCCGGCCGCGGCCACCTCCAGCGCCCGCTTGGCGGTTTCCTGGCCCTTCACGTCCTTCAGGTCGAGCATGGAGTCCACCGGCGCCTTCATGCGCGGCTCGGGCCGGTTCATCACCTGGCGACCGGTCATGTGGTTGGCGAGCTGGATGAGGGATTGCGGCGCCAGGATCTCCATCTCCGGGCTCGCCCAGGCGGCCTCCGCGCCGCACGGGGCGGGACAGATGAGCCCGTGGCCGCGGGCGTTTGCCCCGATGGCGGCCGGCAGCACGCCGGCCACCGCCGCGATGGCGCCGTCGAGCGCCAGCTCGCCGACGACGGTGAAGCCGTTGAGGGCATCGGAGGGGATGGCGCCGATGGCCGCCATCAGTCCCAGCGCGATGGGCAGGTCGTAATGGGAGCCTTCCTTGGGCAGGTCCGCCGGCGCGAGATTGACCGTGATGCGCCGCGCCGGGAGGGCCAGGCCGGAGGCGATGAGGGCGGCGCGCACCCGTTCCCTGGCTTCGGACACCGCCTTGTCGGGCAGGCCGACGATGGTGAAGGCCGGCAGGCCGGCGGCGACATGCACCTGCACGTCCACGGGGCGCGCGTCCACCCCCTCGAATGCAACCGTTGCCACCCGCTGGATCACAGCCCGCCCCCCTCTGGACTGTCCCTTACGGTAACGGAGGCTGCCCCTTGCGACAAGAACGAAAGTGGAACAATTTCGCTTGCGCGTCCGGTTGGCGCAGATATGCTCCGCAGGATTTCTCCGGGAGGTCGAGGTCATGGGCACGGAAGCTGTGGGCACGCGCGGCCACGAGGCACATGTGGCGCAGATGTTCGGCCCGCAGGCCGCGGCCTATGTGGCGAGCGCCGTGCACGCGCGCGGTGCGGACCTGGAAGCCCTCGGCGCCCTGCTGGAGGAGGCCCGGCCCGGCCGCGTGCTCGATCTCGGGTGCGGCGGCGGGCATGTGAGCTTCGCGGCGGCGCCGTTCGCCGGCGAGGTGGTGGCCTACGATCTGTCCGAGGACATGCTGGCCGCGGTGGCGGCGGAGGCGGTCCGCCGCGGGCTCGGCAACATCGCCACGCGGCAGGGCGTCGCCGAGCGGCTGCCGTTTGACGACGCATCGTTCGACATGGTGGCCTCGCGCTTCAGCGCGCACCATTGGCGGGACGTGCCGGCCGCGCTCCATGAGGTGCGGCGCGTGGTGAAGGCCGGCGGCCTCGTGGTGATGATGGATGTGATC
Source organism: Xanthobacter nonsaccharivorans (assembly GCF_043194755.2). Lineage (NCBI taxonomy): Bacteria > Pseudomonadati > Pseudomonadota > Alphaproteobacteria > Hyphomicrobiales > Xanthobacteraceae > Xanthobacter > Xanthobacter nonsaccharivorans. The sequence continues at coordinate 124,188 of NZ_CM195526.1, forward strand.
GCGCCCGACTGGCCGGTGGCCGACAGCTTCCTGCAGGCCGTCGAGATCCTGCGCGATCCCTCCCACGGGCGCGACTATTCGGAGGCGCAGTGGGTGGATTTCGCCGAGGGCGCGGCTCTGCGGCCCATGCGCTCCGCCCGTCGGCGGCTGCGGCTCGACTTCACCTCCTGGGTGGAGCGCATCCGCACGCCGGAGCTGCACGTGGCCGCCATCCGCTCTTTGTTCGCCGGCGCGAGCACGGATGTGGCAAGCCATTTCGAGATCGAGGCGGACGGCTCCTTCACCATCGACACGCTGACGCTGGAGCTGGAGGCGGTCTGACGCGGGGGTGATGCTGATCGGGGCGGCGCGCCCCGAGGGCAGGGGCGTGCCGGAGCCGGCGCTGGGGCCTGCCTAGCCGGGAGCGGTTCAGGGCGTAATCGGCCGTGTGGGCGCAGACGGCCCCGGTGCTCGCCCTTCGCGGGAGGGTGGAGCGCTTGGTCTGCTTTTTCTCGAGCCCGGCCGCCCGCGCCCCTCGATCGGGAGGGTGCCCAGGCTTTGCTGTGCGGGGGCGTCCCTCGCGTTCCGCGATGCCTCCCCGGGCTGGTCGAGGGCGGCAGCGGGGAAGGTGAGGGTCACGCCGGCCGAGCCTCGCTGCAGAATTCGTTGCAGAAGATGACGAGGTGAAGCCCTTGCGGTGTCGCATGGGGAACGCTTCCGAACGCGTCCGCTCGGCTCTTCCTCCCTGCTCCAGCCGGGCAAATAAGGAGGAGAGGGAGGGCACACTCGGGGCGCCGCGGGGGTAGCGGCCTTCAGCCGGCGCGCTTCTCCTCGATCCGGTCCCAGATCTGGGCGGCGATGTCCGGCCCGCCCAGCCGCTTGATGGCGCGCAGGCCCGTGGGGGACGTGACGTTGATCTCGGTGAGATTGCCGTCGATCACGTCGATGCCCACGAAGATGAGCCCCATCTTCTTCAGCGAAGGTCCGATGCGGGCGCAGATCTCCAGTTCCCGGTCGGTGAGATCGGTGGGCCGCGCCGCCCCGCCCCGCACCATGTTGGACCTCAGGTCCCCCTCGCTGGGCACGCGGTTCACCGCGCCGGCGGCCTCGCCGTCCACCAGGATGATGCGCTTGTCGCCGTGCTTTACGGCGGGCAGGAAGCGCTGCACCACCCAGGGCTCGCGGAAGGTCACGGAGAACAGGTCGAACAGCGAGCCGAAATTGAGGTCATCGGCGGTGAGGCGGAAGACGGCGGCACCGCCGTTGCCGTAGAGCGGCTTCATCACCACGTCGCCGAACTCGGCGCGGAAGGCCTTGATCTCGCTGAGGTCGCGGGTGATCAGCGTCGGCGGCATCAGGTCGGGAAACTCGGTGACGAAGATCTTCTCCGGCGCGTTGCGCACATGGGCCGGATCGTTCACCACGAGCGTCTTCGGGTGGATGCGCTCCAGAAGGTGGGTCGCGGTCACATAGGCCATGTCGAAGGGCGGGTCCTGGCGCATCAGCACCACGTCTATCTCGCCAAGCGGGATGCGGCGCGTCTCGCCCAGAGCGAAGTGCGCGCCCGCCTCGTCCTTCACGGTGAGCGGCTCCACCGTCGCGAACACCACGCCGTCGCGCATGGCCATGCGGTCGGGGGTGTAGTGGAACAGCGCGTGCCCGCGCGCCTGGGCTTCCAGCAGCAAGGCAAAGGTGGAATCGCCGGCAACGTTGATGTTGGCAATGTGGTCCATCTGGACCGCGACCTGAAGGGCCATGGCAATCTCCGGTCCCCGCGGGAGTCCGCCGGGGCGAATGGGGCTTCACCTTATCTATAGCCGCGATGGCTGCCCCGCCACCTCCCATGCCGATGGCCGCGGTCCTTGAGGAGGACCGAGAGGGTGTCGCCATGGCGCCGCGCGGGCTTGCGCCACGTGGCTCCTGCGTCTGGCGCATCGGCCTCTGGTTTCAGGTCTGGAGCGCCCGGAGCTTCAGACCGGCCTCACCACTCCGCCTCGAACGCCCCGGGCAGGTGCTCCGCCGCGCCGGTGCGGGCGATGAGAACGGCGTCGAACCGCATGTTCAGCGTCGCAAGCTCGGGATGGGCGGCGAGGTACGCCTCGGCCGCGGCGGCGATGCGCCGGCGCTGGCGCGGCAGGATGGAATAGGCGGCATCCGCGATGTCGGCGCGCTGCTTCACCTCGCAGAAGACGAGAAGGTCTCCCTGCCGGGCGATGAGGTCGATCTCCCCCGCCTTGGTGCGCACCCGCCGGGCGATGATGTCAAAGCCGTGCGCGCCGAGCAGGGCCGCCGCCCGGGTCTCGGCCTGAAGGCCGCGGTCGTGGGCGGCGCGGCGGCGGGCCTTCTGCGCAGGGCCCGAATTCTCAGCCATCGCCCTCCGCCTCGGCGCGGCCGCCGGACAAAGCCAGCGCGCGCGCATAGACGTCCCGCTTCGGCCGGCCGGTCATGGCGGTGACGGTGGCCACCGCATCCTTCAGCGAGCCTTCCTTCAGGGCGCGGGCGAGGGCCTCGTCCACGGCATCGTCGCCGGCCGCCTCTTCCAGCGGCGGGCCGATGACGAGCACGATCTCGCCCTTGGGCGGTTCCACGCCCGCGTAATGGGCGGCGAGGGCGGGCAGCTCGCCGCGCCGCACCTCCTCATAGGCCTTGGTCAGCTCCCGGCAGACCGCGGCCTTGCGCGGACCGAGGCGCTCGGCGAGGTCGGCGAGGCTCTCGGCAAGGCGCGGGCCGCTCTCGTAGAAGACGAGAGTGGCGGGCACGTTCGCCAGCGCGCCGATGCGGTTCTTCCTTTGTCCGGATTTGGGGGGGAGGAAGCCGTCGAACAGGAAGCAGTCGGTGGGCAGGCCCGCCGCCACCAGCGCCGCGAGCAGGGCCGAGGCGCCGGGCACCGGGTGCACCGTATGGCCCGCCTCCGCCGCCTCCACCACCAGCTTGAAGCCGGGATCGGAAACGAGCGGCGTGCCGGCGTCCGAGATGAGGGCCACGCGCTCCCCGGCCGCGAGCCGCGCCAGCAGCTTCGGCCGGGCGCTGGCGCCGTTGTGGTCGTGATAGGGCACGAGCGGGGTCTGGATGGCGTAGCGGTCGAGCAGGCGGCGGGAGATGCGGGTGTCCTCGCAGGCGATCACGTCCGCCGCCGCCAGGGTCTCCAGCGCCCGCACGGTCACGTCGGCGAGGTTGCCGATGGGCGTCGCCACCACGTGGAGGCCGGGCGCGAGGGCGTGGGCGGACACTTCGGTGCCGGCGAGGAGGTAGGTTTTCGGCCGCGCGCCGGAGGCATCCGGCGCAGGCGAGCGGTGCGGGCTGGTCATGGCGCCACCATAGTCCCGCGCAAGCGGAACGGGAACGCCCCGCCGCCGGGGTTTCGCCGCGGCCGTCGCGATCCGGCTGGTGGCTCAATCCGTCGGCCGCTCAGCTTATGTGCCGGGCGGCCGCCACCACCGCCTGGCCGAAGGCGAGCCCGCCGTCGTTGGCGGGTACCTCGGCGGGGACGAGGGTGGCGAGGCCGCGTGCTGCGAGGCGGCGGGCCGTCTCCTCCAGCAGCCGGGCGTTCTGGAACACGCCGCCGGACAGGGCGACGGTGCCGATGCCCTCTTTCTCAGAAATGCGCGCGGCGGCCGCGACGAAGGCCTCGGCGAGGCCGGCATGGAAGGCGGCGGCCATGTCCGCGCGGGGGCGGCGGGCGGCGAGGTCCGCGTGCATCGCCCGCCACAGGGGAGCGGGGTCGATCTCCATCGGCCCGCCCGCGCTCTCAAGCGCGAAGGGGTAGGGGGCGGCGTCCCCGGCCGCCAGCGCCTCCAGCGCCATGGCCGCCTCGCCCTCATGGCTGAGCCGGTCGGGCGCGAGGCCGAGCAGGCACGAGGCCGCGTCGAACAGCCGGCCGGCGGAGGAGGCCAAGGGCGCGTTCAGCCGCTTGTCCATCATCGCGCGCAGCGTGGAGATGGCTTTTCCGGCGAACAGGCCGGCGAGGCGGGGATCGGCGTCCACCGCGCTCCGCCCCAGCGCCCGGTCGAGATGGGCGAGCAGCACGCGCCACGGCTCCCGGCTCGCCGCATCCCCGCCGGCGAGGGGGATAGGCGCGAGGCGGGCGGCACGGCGGCTCACCCGATAGTCGCAGACCAGCACCTCGGCGCCCCAGGCCGTGCCGTCGTCGCCCAGCCCCAGCCCGTCGAGGGCGATGCCCACCACCGGACCGTCGGACCGCCGCCACCCGGCCTCCGCCATGGCGGCGGCGATGTGGGCATGGTGGTGCTGGATCCGCTCCAGCCGGAGGCCGCGGGCCTCGGCGAGGGCGATGCCGAGGCGGGAGGCGCGATAGTCCGGATGGAGGTCCACCGCCACCACCTCCGGGTGGTGGACGAAGAGGGCGGAATAGTCGGCGAGAGCCGCATCGAAGGCATCGCCCGTGGCCGGCTCGTCCAGGTCGCCCAGGTGGTGGGAGAGCAGCGCCTTCGCCCCGTGGGTGAGGCAGAGCGCGCTTTTCAGCTCCCCGCCCATGGCGAGCACCGGCGGGGCCTCGGCGAAATCGGCGGGCAACCGCAGCGGCATGGGGGCGAGGCCACGTCCGCGCCGCATCACCCGCAGCCCGCCGGCCGCGAACCGCGCCACGCTGTCGTCGAGGCGCCGGGCGATGGGCCGGTCGTGCATGAGGAAGCCGTCGACGATGCCGGAAAGGCCCGCGCGCGCCTCCTCGTCCCGGAAGATCTGCGGCGCGCTGGAGCGGTTGCCGGAGGTCATCACCAGGGGCCCGCCGGTCTGCGCGACCAGCATGTGGTGCAGGGGCGTGTAGGGCAGCATCAGCCCCAGCACGGCCTGTCCCGGCGCGACGCCAAGGGCGAGGGGCCCGCCCGGCCTGAGCCGCAGCAGCAGAATGGGCGCGGACGGATGAGCGAGCGCCGCCTCCTCCTCCGGGGAAAGGAAACAGAGGGCCCGGGCGGTGGCGAGGTCCGCCATCACTGCGAGCGGCTTGGTGGGCCGGTGCTTGCGGGCGCGCAGGGTCTCGACCGCGGCGGCATTCGTGGCATCGCAGGCGATATGGAAGCCGCCGATCCCCTTCACGGCCAGGATCCGGCCCGCCCGAAGCAGGGCGGCGGCGTGGGCGAGCGGGTCCGTGCCGTCAGCCTCGACCCCTTCCAGCCACAGCCGCGGCCCGCAGTCCGGGCAGGCGATGGGCTGGGCGTGGAAGCGGCGGTCGGCCGGGTCGTCATACTCGGCGCGGCAGGCGGGGCACATGGCGAAGCCCGCCATGGTGGTTGCCGGCCGGTCGTAGGGCAGGCCGGTGACGATGGAGAAGCGCGGCCCGCAATCCGTGCAATTGGTGAAGGCGTAGCGGTGGCGCCGGGCGTTCGGGTCGGCGATCTCGGCCCGGCAGGCGGGGCAGGTGGCCACATCCGGCACCACGCCCACCGAGACGGTGCCCGGCCCGCTCTCCACGATGCGGAAACCGTCCCCGGGCGGGAGCGCCGGCCGCCGCGTCACCGCCTCCACCCGCGCCAGCACCGGGGCTTCCGCCGCCAGCGCCGCCGCGAACGCATCGAGCGTCGCGCGGGCGCCACCGGCGTGAATGACCACCCGGTCCCCGGCGTTGCGCACGGTGCCGCGGATGCCGAGGCGCGTGGCGAGGCGATGCACGAAGGGGCGGAAGCCGACCCCTTGGACGATGCCGGAGACCTCGATCTCCTCTCCCTCGATCCCGTCCGCAGCCATGGCCGGTCAGTGCACCGTGCAGACCATGCAGGGGTCGAACGAGCGCACGATGTGCTGCACGCTCACGGGCGTCACCTCCCCTTGCCGCACGGGCGCGCCCACGAGGGCGGTCTCCAACGGGCCGGGCTGGCCGGAAGCATCGCGGGGGGAGAAGTTCCAGGTGGTGGGGGCGATGATCTGGTAGCGGGCGATGCGGCCTTTCTCCACCACCACCCAGTGTCCGAGCGCACCGCGCGCCGCCTCCGTCAGCCCGAAGGCGCGGCCGTGCTGGGGAAGGTGTCCCTGCGCGCACCAGGGCGCGCCCGGCTGAAGCTCCCGCACCCAGCCTTCCATGGCGATGAGGGTGCGGGCCGTCTCCACCAGCCGGCCGATGACGCGGGAGCGCACGTTCGCCCCCTCCCGCGCCGCGAGGTCGCGGGCGAGCGGATGGCCGGCCACCACCTGCCGGGCGAAGGCGCCCGTCTCGAACGGCAGGCCAGCGAGGCGCGGGGCCTTGCACCAGGTGTAGCCGGTCTCGTCCGTGGCATCGGGGAAGGTGGTGCCCTCGAAGGGCACGTGCGGCGCCTCGCGGCCCTCCATGCGGGCGAAGGTGTGATCCTCGGCGATGGCGGCGGGGTCGAGCGCACCTTCCGCACCGGCGAACGTGCCGGATGCGTAGAGGCGGCCCTCCGCCTGCGGATAGGCGCCATAGGACAGGAAGCGGTCGTGGGCGCGGCCGAGGGTGGTGAGGTCGAGGTCGGTGGCGATCTCGAGGAACAGGCGGAAGTCCCCTTCGGGCCCGGCCTGCCGCCAGGCCTCCAGCTCATCGGCGGAGGCGATCTGCGCGACCTGCTCCAGCGGCGCGCCGTAGAGACGCTCCTCCAGGTCCGCGCGCACGGCGCCGAGGGTGGCAAGCAGGCGCATCTGGTCCCGTGCATCCGCGCCCCTGGCGACACCGCCGGGCTGGAGCGCGAGGGTGTGCGGCCAGCGCCCGGCGAGGAGGCCGAGCACATGCAGCAGCGTCGCCCGCGTCGCCAGCGCCCGGCGCACGCTCTCCCCCTGGGCCGCCTTGAAGCGCCGGGCCGCCGCCGCGAACCACGGCCGGTCCTCGTACACCGCCCGGGCGAAGTCGGGCATGAAGAAGACGTGGAAGTGGGTCAGGTGGTCCGCCACGTTCTCGGTGGCGAGGATGAGGTTGGTGGCGATGCGCCCGTTGTCGGTGGGCCGGATGCCCTCAAGCTCCGCCAGGGCCAGCGCCGCGGCGTGGGACTGGGACACCGAGCAGATGCCGCAGATGCGCGGGGCGATGACGAGGGCATCGCGCGGGTCGCGCCCTTCCAGGATGCGCTCGAAGCCGCGGAAGAGGGGCGAGGAGACGAAGGCCCGCCGCACCTCCCCGCCCGCGACGTCGAGCCGGACCTCGAGGTCGCCTTCCACCCGGTTGAACGGCCCGACGACGAGCCGCTTTTCACCTTCCGTCATGGTTTGCTTGCGCTCATCGCTTCTTGATGTCCCGGACGGCGGGCGGCGTCACGACGTGGTCGGCGGTGGCGTTGCGCCTGAGGCGCTCCGGCGTCGCCGCCTTGGCCAGTGACGAGAGGGCGATGAACCAGGCCTTGGGCATGTCGGTGGGAAGGCCCACGGGAATGCCGCCGATCTTCGGCGTCTCCAGGAAGGCGTGGCCCGGCTCCTCGAACTCGGGGGCGGTGCAGTTGATGCAGGCGTGGCCGCCGCGGGTGCAGGAGCCCTCGCCGTTCCACAGGCGGGTGTTGCAATCGGCGTGCGCCTGCGTGCCGAGGCAGCCGAGATGCTCCATCATGCAGCCGAGGTCGCTCATCTTCTCGGCGCTCGCCTTGTACTCGTAATATTCGTTGCGCGGGCAGCCGTGGTGCACCAGGTGGTCGGCGTAGAAGCGCGGCCGGGCGTAGATGTCCAGGTCGCCTTCGTGGATCAGCCCGGCGGCGAGCAGCATCAAGGTCTCGGTCACCCAGTTGGGATGGGTGGGGCAGCCGGCCACGTTGATCACCGGCAGGCCGGAGCGGGAGCGGAAGTCCGCCCCCAGCGCGCCGCCCTTGCGGCGGCCGTCATACTGCAGGCCGCAGGCGTCGGCGGGATTGATGCCGGCGGCGGTCACCCCGCCATAGGCGGCGCAGGTGCCGACCGCGACCACGTTCTCGGCCACCGCCGCCAGGCGCCGCGCCCAGTCGATGGTGGGCGTGCCGGTGCCGGCGAGCATATGGAAGCGCCCGGTCCCGTTCGGCCCGCGCAGCAGGGCGCCCTCCACGCACAGGGCATCGAGCCGGACCGCGCCGGAGAGCACGGCCTCGAACACCGCGAGGGCCTCCGCGCCGGTCTCCTCCGACAGGGTCGGATGCCAGAGGAAGCGGATATGGGCGCTGGCGAGGGTCGCCGTGAGGTCCGGCGCCTCGGCGCACAGCAGCGACATGGTGCAGCCACCGCAACCGCCGGATTGCAGCCAGAGCAGGGTGAACGGCTCGTTCATGGGCGCCCCGCCGGAAGGATGAGGGAGAAGACGGCGCCGCCGTCCGGGTGGTTGGTGGCCTCGAGCCGCCCTTCATGCTCCTCGACGATGCGATAGCAGATGGAGAGGCCGAGGCCGGTGCCCTTGCCCACCGGCTTGGTGGTGAAGAAGGGGTCGAACACGCGGCCGAGGATGTCCTCGGGGATGCCCGGCCCGCTGTCGCGGACCCTGACCACCACGCGCGGGGCGCCGGGCCCGTCGAGCCGCGCGCCGGTGATCTCCAGCCGGCGCTCGGGCCGGCCTTCCAGGGCATCCACCGCATTCTGAACCAGGTTCATCATCACCTGGTGGATGTGGCCGGGGTGGCCCACCGCCTCCAGGCCCTCGGGCACGTCCACGAGGATGGCGAGGTCCGGCATCTGGCTCTTGGCCACCCAGTCCACGGCGGAGCGGACCACGCCGGCGAGGTCGAACACCTCCCGCGCCTCCCGCCGGTCGGAGGAGAAGCGGCGCAGGTCGGCGACGATGTCGCGCACGCGCTCGGCCCCCTCCAGCATGCCGGAGAGGGTGGCGGGGATGTCGGACAGCGCGCGATCGATGCGCAGGTCGCCCCGCGCCTTGGCGAGGGCCGGACCGTTCGCGCCGCCGTGCACCTGGTCGAGATAGGCGATGAGCCGCTCGGCATAGCGCTTCAGCGCATGGGCGTTGCCATAGACGAAGGAGATGGGGTTGTTCAGCTCGTGGGCGACGCCCGCCACCAGGCGGCCGAGGGAGGCCATCTTCTCCGAATGCACCAGCTGCTGCTGGGTGCGCTTCAGATGCTCGTGCGCCTGAGCGAGCTCGTGATAGGCGGCACGCAGCTCGCCGATGGGCCGGCCCACCAGCACGATGCCCACCGCCCGCCCGCGCGGATCGAACCGCACGGCGCCGTTCACCGCCACGGGGAGAGGCCCGTCGGTGGTGGCGAGGGTGAATTCCCGGTCGGCGATGCGCTGGCGCATCCCCATGGTCGCCAGCACATCGGCGGCGGTGGTCGGCGAGGAGGCGTCGATGAGGTCGGCGAGCGGGCGGCCCACCAGCCCTTCCGCCAGCTGGCCGAAGGCACGTTCGGCGGCGAGGTTCACCTGCTCCACCCGTCCCGAGAGGTCGCAGGCGACGAGCACGTCCGTCATGGAGCCCAGCAGGCCGGCGATGAAGCCCTGGGCTTCCTCCAGCGCGGCGTTCTTGGCCTCCAGCTCCACCTGCTGGCGGACCAGCTCCGCATAGGCCTCGTCCATCTTGCGGATGACGGCGATCCACGCCTCTTCCGCATCCACCGCGCCGAAATCCGCTCCCGCGCCGGTGAGCGCGAGGGGTGGTTCGGCGAGAAAGTCCTTGCCCCCGGAGACGGGCATCGGGCGGTCCTGCGCTGGAGAGCGGGGGAGGGAGAGGTTAATCCCGCCCGTCCCTCCGGCGCAACGGGGCGGTGCTCAGCGCGATTCCAGCCCGTCGCGCAGGGCACGCAGGCGGTCGTAGAGGTCGGGGAAGGCGTCGAGCTTGGTGACGCCGACCATGCGGACGTAGGCCGTGGGGCCGAAGCGCAGCCATTGCACGATCTTCACCGGCTGCCCGGTCTTGGCGTCGGCGGCGGTGGCCATCACCTCGAAGCCGGGCTGGCCGGAGATGCGCAGGGGCTCCGCCCGCTCCAGCCGCATCTCCTTCACCCCCGGCAAGGTGGACAGGGCGCGGATGGCGAACTGCCGGCGGTCGTCCTCGCGCGGCGCGCCGGAGCCGATGGATACCACGAAGATCGGTTGCTCCGCGCCGTCCACCACGTCCTTCGGGCCGTCGGTGAGCAGGAGCGTGTTGCCGGCGATGGCGCGGATGGGGCGAAAGCCCGCGAGGTTGCCCATGACGAAGGGCAAGGCGTCCACCTGGTTCTGCACCGAGCGGAAGGTGAGGGTGGCGAGCGCCGCGCGCACCACCGCGTCGGGATAGGCGGCGATCTCGCCCTCGGGCACCTGCATGGTGACGAGGGCGGTCATGGCGTCGTTGCCGGCGAGCAGCACCCATTTGCGGAAGGTGGCGGATCCCACCGTCTGCCGGGCGGTGAACAGCACCCCTTTGCCGCCCTTCAGCTCGAACGGCTCGCGCTTCTCCAGCTCGATGCCCTTGGAGGCCAGCGCCGAGGAGGTGAAGCCGGCCTCGATCGGGTCGAAGGCCTCGGCCGGCATCTCGGCGATGACCAGCGCGGCGGTATGCCCGAGGTCCTCGAAGCCGGTGAAGGCCTGGCTCTCGCTCATGCCCGGCGGCGGCACGAGGCCGATGGCGGAGCCGCGCGGAAATGTGACGTCCGCCGCCCGCGCGGGGCTGGCGATGGCGGCTGCGGTGAGGGCGACGGCGAGGACGGCGGCGGTCAAAAGGCGGCGCATGAAGGGCTCCGGCGGACGGACGTGCCGGGTGGCGGGGCCTCTTTTCCCCTCCGCCGCGGGCGAACGGCCTGTTTCGGGCGACAATCGGGCAATTCTGTGGGACCTCACGCGGGTGTGCGTCATGCGGGGTTCACGCGGCGGAGGGTCAGGTTGATGCGTCCGCCTTCCGCCAGGAGGGTGGACGTGCCGGCGAGGATCCGGTCGACGCCATGGAAGGCGAGCCGGCTCGGCCCGGACAGCACGAAGATATCCCCCGAGGCAAGGCGGACCGAGCTGGTCTTCCCCCCGCGCTCTTCCCCGCCGATGCGGAACAGCGCCGTGTCCCCGAGGGAGAGGGAGAGGACCGGCGCGGTGAGATCGAGCTCGTCCCGGTCCTGGTGCAGGCTCATGCGGGCGTCGGGCCCGTAATAATTGACAAGGCAGGCTTCGGGCGGGGCCGGGCAGCGGGCATAGGTCTCCCACAGCCGCAGCAGGCGGGCCGGCACCGGCGGCCAGGGCTGGCGCGTGTCCGGGTGGAAGGACTGATAGCGGTATCCGGAGGTATCCGAGACCCACCCCAATGGCCCGCAATTGGTCATCGTCACGGAGAAGGGCTTGCCGGTGCGCGGCATGGTGGGGGTGAAGGGTGGCGCCTGTGCCATCACCGCGCGGATGTCGGCGAGGAGGGCGGCCTGTTCCGCGCGGTCCAGCGCCTCGCGATACCACAGGGCACCGGGAGCGATGGCGAGGGGCGTGGGCCTTGAAGGCTCGGGTGCAGGGGGTGGCACGCGGTTTCAGGCGATTTGAAGAAGAAACACGGTGATCACGCGGGCGCTCCTCGGGCTTCACTTCGGCGTTAATATGGTAGTAACTATATGTTACATGGCCTTTTTCGGCCAAGTGGGAACAAATTGGCGGATCAGCATCTCTTCTCGGAGCTGGGGCGAGGAGGATGTTCCGTCATGACTGCCGCCATTACGACCACCACCCTTACGGCCGTCGGCGACCCGTGCGCCACCGCACGCCGGCCGTCCACCCGATTGCCATCCCCCCTCTCGCTGGGCCTCGGCTTGGTGCTGCTGGTGGCGGGCGCGGCCGGGGCCTCGGCGCAGACCACCGTCGTCATCACCAACGGTGGGGGCTACGGCTATGGCGGCTATGCCGGCTACGGCGCCTTCGGCCCCGCCCAGCGCGACTACATGGCGGGCTACGTGGTGCGCCATCCGGTGCCGCCGGCGCCCATTCCGGGCGGTTTCGTCGCTTCCGTCGGGGCCGTGGTGCCGAATGGGGTGGTGCTCAACCGCTTCGGTCCGCCGGTCGCCTATGGCGGCTATGCGGCCGGCTACCCGCAGGGCTACGGCCAGGCGGCCTATGACGACGGCGGCTATGGCGATGCCGGCTATGTCGCGGGCGGTTACGGGGCGGTGGGACCCGGCTACGGCGGGGCCTATCCCGGGGGCTATGACTTCTCCGGCTACCGCTACGTCGTGCTGCCCGGCAATGAGGCGGCGGTGGTGGAGGCGCGGACCCGCCGCATCATCCTCATCATCGAGTGAGGCCCGGGCCGAGGCAGCAGGGTATCCGGCCGGCCCTGGAGCGTAATCCGGGCAAATGGAATCCGTTTGCCCGGTGGGCCGCTCTGTGAACCCGGGAAAGAGAACGCGTCCCCCGATCAACTCGTGATGCGGGCTGATCGGGGCGTGCCCTGGCGGGCTGGGGCCTTTGCGGAAAGGCCGTTGGCCGCTTGCGGCCGGCTCGGGCATAGTGCCGCCGCGCCGGCACGGCGCATGCTCCGCCACGGGAAAGCCGAAGGAAAATCCATGGGCCCGCACGGAAAGTTCTACTGGAACGAGTTGCTCACCGACGACGTGGACAAGGCCAGGGCCTTCTACGGCGCCACCCTCGGCTGGACCTTCAGCGAGATGCCCATGGCGGACGGCGGCACCTATCATGTCGCCGCCCTCGGCGAGGAGCCGGTGGCGGGCCTCATGGACAAGACTGACCTCCTGCCTCCCACCGTGCCGCCCCACTGGTTCAGCTACATCAACGTGGACGACATCCACCAGCGCCTGAAGCTGCTGCAGGCCGCCGGCGGCCATGTGCTGCGGGAGCCGTTCGAGGTGCCGGGCATCGGCTGCATCGCCATCGTGTCGGACGCGACCGGCGCGCCCTTCGGCCTCATGACCGCCAGCGAGGGGTGATCCGCTTTGTGCGCCCGCCCCTGGATCGTGTCCTATCCGGTGGGATGACGCGATCCCCTTGGGTCGAGCGGGCTCAGCCCGTGAGGTCCGCCGCCGCAAGGCGCCGAACCCCGGCGGCGGTCATGTCGGCGAAGGCGGCGGCCAGCGAGCCGTCCACGTCAATGGCGCGGCAGGCATCCTCCACCACGTAGGTGGTAAAACCGTGCCGCGCCGCATCCACCGCCGACCAGGAGACGCAGAAGTCGAGGGCGAGCCCCGCAAGATAGACCGTCTCGATCCCCCGTTCCCGAAGGTAGCCGGCAAGGCCGGTGGGGGTGGTGCGGTCCGCCTCATAGAAGGTGGAATAGCTGTCGATGCCCTGGTGGTGGCCTTTGCGCACCACCAGCTGGGCGTGGGGCACGTCGATCCGGGAGGAAAGCCGGGCGCCGTCCGTGTCCTGCACGCAGTGCACCGGCCACAGGATCTGCCGTCCGTAGGGCAGGTCGATGATATCGTAGGGCGCACGGCCGGGATGGCTCGCGGCAAACGAGACGTGCCCCGGCGGGTGCCAGTCCTGGGTGAGCACCACGTTGCGAAAGCCGGCGGCGAGCTGGTTCGCCAGCGCCATCACCTCGTGCCCGCCGGGCACGGCGAGGGCGCCGCCGGGCAGGAAATCCACCTGCAGGTCCACCAGGATGAGCACGCTGCGCGGATCGGTGCCGCGGCCGGGCGCCCCGGTGGGCTTGGAGGGGCTCATCTGCGGCGCCTCATGGGAAAAGCCCGGCGCGGAGAAATCCTCGCGGGGACGTGAAAAAGGGATCGAACGCCTGCTACCACGCCTTGCAGGGCCAAATCACCCCCCCTATATCCGCCTCGATCGCCGTTGTCGCGGCGAACCCCAATTCAAGTTCAGGGGGCCGGCGGATCGGTCGCGGGAGGGGCTCGCGGCCTTCCATCTCGGGTGCCGAAAGGGCCCGGTCGGCCTGCCGGCAAGGAGAAGCTATATGGCCAAGATCATCGGTATCGACCTCGGCACCACCAATTCCTGCGTTGCGGTGATGGAGGGGTCTGCCCCGAAAGTCATCGAGAATGCCGAAGGCGCGCGCACCACGCCTTCCATCGTCGCCTTCACGGAGGATGGCGAGCGTCTCGTCGGCCAGCCTGCCAAGCGGCAGAGCGTTACCAATCCCGAGCGTACCTTCTTCGCGGTGAAGCGCCTCATCGGCCGCCGCTATGACGATCCCACCGTCGAGAAGGACAAGAAGCTCGTCCCCTACCAGATCGTGCGCGCCGACAACGGCGACGCCTGGGTCGAGGCGGACGGCAAGAAGTATTCCCCCTCGCAGATCTCCGCCTTCATCCTGCAGAAGATGAAGGAGACGGCCGAGTCGTTCCTGGGCGAGAAGGTGGAGAAGGCGGTCATCACCGTCCCCGCCTACTTCAACGACGCCCAGCGCCAGGCCACCAAGGACGCCGGCCGCATCGCCGGCCTTGAGGTGCTGCGTATCATCAACGAGCCCACCGCGGCGGCGCTCGCCTACGGCCTCGACAAGAAGTCGGCCGGCACCATCGCGGTCTATGACCTCGGCGGCGGCACCTTCGACGTGTCGGTGCTGGAGATCGGCGACGGCGTGTTCGAGGTGAAGTCCACCAACGGCGACACCTTCCTCGGCGGTGAAGACTTCGACATGCGGCTCGTGGGCTACCTCGCCGACGAGTTCAAGAAGGAGCAGGGCATCGACCTGCGCAACGACAAGCTCGCCCTTCAGCGCCTCAAGGAGGCCGCCGAGAAGGCGAAGATCGAGCTGTCGTCCGCCACCCAGACCGAGATCAACCTGCCCTTCATCACGGCGGATGCCTCGGGTCCGAAGCATCTCACCATGAAGCTCACCCGCGCCAAGTTCGAGGCGCTGGTGGACGACCTCATCCAGCGGACCGTCGAGCCCTGCCGGCTCGCGCTGAAGGATGCCGGCCTCACCGCCGGGCAGATCGACGAGGTGGTCCTCGTCGGCGGCATGACCCGCATGCCCAAGGTGCAGGAAGTGGTGAAGCAGTTCTTCGGCAAGGAGCCCCACAAGGGCGTCAACCCGGACGAGGTGGTCGCCATCGGCGCCGCCATCCAGGGCGGCGTGCTCCAGGGCGACGTGAAGGACGTGCTGCTGCTCGACGTGACCCCGCTGTCGCTGGGCATCGAGACGCTGGGCGGCGTGTTCACCCGCCTCATCGACCGCAACACCACCATCCCGACCAAGAAGAGCCAGGTGTTCTCCACGGCCGAGGACGGACAGACCGCGGTGACGATCCGCGTGTTCCAGGGTGAGCGCGAGATGGCGGCCGACAACAAGATGCTCGGCCAGTTCGATCTCATGGGCCTTCCCCCGGCGCCCCGCGGCGTGCCGCAGGTGGAGGTGACCTTCGACATCGACGCCAACGGCATCGTGCAGGTCTCCGCCAAGGACAAGGGCACCGGCAAGGAGCAGCAGATCCGCATCCAGGCCTCGGGCGGCCTCAACGATGCCGACATCGAGAAGATGGTGAAGGACGCCGAGGCCCACGCGGCCGAGGACAAGAAGCGCCGGGCCCTGGTGGAAGCCAAGAACCACGCGGAAGCCCTCGTCCACTCCACCGAGAAGGCCGTCGCCGAGCATGGCGAGAAGGTCGGCGCGGCGGAGAAGGGGGCCATCGAGGCGGCGCTCGCCGACCTCAAGTCGGCGCTGGAGGGCGATGATGTCGAGGCCATCACGGCCAAGACCAACGCCTTGGCCCAGGCCTCCCTCAAGCTCGGCGAGGCCATGTACGCGGCCCAGCAGGGCGGCGCGGAGCCGGGCGCGGCCAAGAAGGACGACGTGGTGGACGCCGAGTTCACCGAGGTCGACGACCACAACAAGAAGTCGGCCTGACGAACCCGCCGGCGGGCGCTGAGCCCGCCGGTTTTCTTCGCTGCCCCTGAAGGCGGTATTTGATTCGACCGGTTTCAGTCGCTATTCCCGGCCCGTTCCGGGTGCTGCGCCGGGTCCCAGGCGGTTTGCGCGAGGCGGGCCATCGGCGCACCCCCCGGATGGGGCGCATCAACCGCCGGCAGGATGGCCGGCCATGACAACCCGTTCCGAATGCCGAAGACAGCCCGGACGCCCTTGACCCGGCATTCGGCAGGCCTGTTGCGGCAGGCGAAGTGCGGCAGGTGAAGACAGACTATGGCCAAGCGCGACTATTACGAGATCCTCGGCTGTGACCGCGGCGCCGACGAGACGGTGCTCAAGGCCTCCTACCGCAAGCTGGCCATGAAGTGGCATCCAGACCGCAACCACGGCAATGACGACGCCGAGGTGATGTTCAAGGAGGTCAACGAGGCCTACGAGGTCCTCAAGGACCCCCAGAAGCGCGCCGCCTATGACCGCTTCGGCCATGCCGCCTTCGAGAACGGCGGGGGCGGCGGCCCCGGCTTCGGCAACGACTTCGCCTCCTCCTTCGCGGACATCTTCGACGATCTGTTCGGCGGCTCCATGGGTCGCGGGCGCGGCGGCGGCCAGCAGCGCGGGCGCGGCGCGGACCTGCGCTACAACATGGAGATCACGCTGGAGGAAGCCTTCACCGGCAAGACCGCGCAGATCAAGATCCCTACCTCCGTCACCTGCGAGACCTGCTCGGGTTCGGGCGCCAAGCCCGGCACCCAGCCCAAGCCCTGCCGCACCTGCGGCGGCGCGGGCAAGATCCGCCATGCCCAGGGCTTCTTCACCCTGGAGCGCACCTGCCCCACCTGCCAGGGCCGCGGCCAGGTGATCGAGGATCCGTGCGGCGCCTGCGGCGGTGCCGGCCGGGTGACGCGCGAGCGCACCCTCTCGGTGCAGATTCCGCCCGGCGTCGAGGACGGCACCCGCATCCGCCTCGGCGGCGAGGGCGAGGCCGGCGTGCGCGGCGGACCGGCCGGCGACCTCTACATCTTCCTCTCCCTCGAGCCCCACGCTTTCTTCCAGCGGGAGGGCGCGGACCTCTATTGCCGCGTGCCCATCTCCATGGTGACGGCGGCGCTGGGCGGCGCGGTGGAGGTGCCCACCATCGACGGCGACAAGACCAAGGTGAAGATCCCCGAGGGCACCCAGTCGCAGAAGCGCTTCCGCCTCTCCGGCAAGGGCATGCCCATCCTGCGCGCGCGCAATCATGGCGACATGTATGTGCAGGTGGTGGTGGAGACCCCGCAGAAGCTCACCAAGCGCCAGCGCGAGCTGCTCGCCGAGTTCGACAAGGAATGCTCCGGCGAGACCCATCCCGAATCCACGGGCTTCTTCTCCAAGGTGAAGGAGTTCTTCCAGGGGGCCGCGGGCGAGGGGGCGTGAGCGGGTGGGCTCCGTCCCGGGGCCCCTCAGGCGGTCTGCGGAACGGGTGACGCGCCGCTCTTGCCGCTGAGCGCGTCCCGCGCCGCCGCCATGCAGCGGGCGATGCCCTCGTCATAGGGGGTCTTCGCGATGGGGCCGATGAGGCGCTGGAGGGCGCTGTCGTCGAAGACCACGGGCGTGGTCATCAGATAGTTCATCTCCACCAGCTCGCGCATCAGCGGGTCGAACAGGCCGGCGAGGCGCAGCAGGGTCTTGCCGGCCACCATCAGCTTCGGCGGCCGGTGCGCCAGGGCGAAGGCGCGGTCCGCGACCTCGCGAACGGTGATCGTGCCCGCACCGCCGAGATTGAAGGTGTGGCCGAAGGCGTCCTCCCGCCCGACCAGCGCCCGCGCCACCGGCCCCACGTCCGGCACGAAGACGAATTCGTGCGGCGTGTCGATGGGTCCCACCACCTTCGCCCGCCGTCCCTCGGCCGCCGCGGCGAAGATGTCGGCCAGGAAGCTGCGCTCCACGCCGGGGCCGTAGAAGTCGGGCAGGCGCAGGATGCTGGCGCGGATCGTCCCGGCGGCGTCCGCCGCCATCAGGATATCCTCCTGCTCCTTGCGCATCTGCCCCTTGCGGGTGTGGGGCATGCGCGGGTGCGCCTCGTCCACCCGTGTCGCCTGGGGCCGCCCGAAGGGATAGGCGGTGCCGATCAGCAGCAGGCGGGACACCCCCTCGGCGGCGGCCGCGGCGATGGTCCGCCGCATCAGTTGCGGGTGGAGGTGGAAGGCGTCGTAGGGCACGCCCACCATGTAGATGAGGGTATCGAGCCCCCGAAAGGCCGGGCGCATGCCGTCCACATCGTCCGGCTGCCACAGCCGGGCCTGCGCCAGGCGGGTGTCGCCAGCCATGCGGGCGAGGCTCGCCGCCGACCGGCCGATGACGGCGTAGGGCGTGGCGGCGGCCTCGAAGGCCGAAGCGATGCTCGCCCCCACCGCGCCGGTTGCGCCGACGAGGCCGATGCGAGGAGCGGGATGGGGGTGGGCGTTCTCTTGCGGAAAGGTGGCGGCGGACATTAGAGTGATCCTGAACGTTGTTCACTAAACGATGTTCATAAACTGAACAGTGTTTATGTCAAGCCTTGAAGGAGGGCCCGTGCCCGCGCCTGCCGCCCCCCGTGCCCGCCGGAAGGAAGACGCCCGTGCCCGCATCCTCGCAGAGGCGCGCCGCATCGTGCTGGAGCAGGGGTTCGAGGCCCTCACCATGCGGCGGATCGCCGACGCGGCGGGCTATTCGGCGGCCGCCCTCTACCTCCACTTCGAGAATCGCGAGGCCATCGCCCGCGAGCTCGGCGAGGCTGGCATGCGTGCGCTGCTGGCCGCCCTTGCGGAAGCGGGCGCGACGCCCGATCCGGTGGCGCGCCTCGCCGCGCTCGCTTTTGCCTATGCTGCCTTCGGCCGCGCCGAGCCGGACACCTACCGCCTCATCTTCATGGAGCCCGGCTTTGCCGCGAGCGCGCTGGGCGGCAAGGACGAGGCCGGGGCTGCGGCATTTGCGCTGATCCACGGCGCCTTCGCGGACCTCGCGGCATCGGGCCGGCTGAGGCAGGGCAAGGCCCCGGAGGCCCTTGCGCTCACCTTCTGGATCCTCATCCACGGCACGGTGAGCCTCAAGCTCACCTGCTCCGCCTTTCT
This sequence comes from Xanthobacter nonsaccharivorans, assembly GCF_043194755.2. Lineage (NCBI taxonomy): Bacteria > Pseudomonadati > Pseudomonadota > Alphaproteobacteria > Hyphomicrobiales > Xanthobacteraceae > Xanthobacter > Xanthobacter nonsaccharivorans. Next base: position 142,911 of record NZ_CM195526.1, read on the forward strand.
CGCCGCGCCGGAGGAGGACCTGATCGCCGACGCCCTCGACAGCCTCCTCCATGGCGTGCTGGTTGCGCGGCACGAATCTTGACCCAGCCCGTTTTCCCGTCTAAGCGCCTGAGAACCGATCCAATCGGGCGCTCGAGGTTCCGTCGATGCTTCATTCCCACGACCAGCGCAGCCCGCTTCACAAGCCTTTGCTTTCGAAGCCCAATCTCAAGGACGAGGTGCGCTTTCTCCAGTCGTGGTTTCAAAATCCGCTGAAGACCGGCGCCGTCGCTCCCTCCAGCCCGGCGCTCGCCAAGATGATGGCGAGCTATCTGGACCCGAAGATGGACGGCCCGGTGATCGAGCTCGGCCCGGGCACCGGCCCGGTGACCAAGGCGCTGCTCGCCCGCGGCTTCGCGCCGGAGCGGCTGTTCCTCATCGAATACAATCCGGAATTCTGCGCCTTGCTGCGGCTGCGCTATCCGGGGGTCACGGTCATCAACGGCGACGCCTACAAGCTGGGCAAGACGCTGGCCGACCGCCTGCCGGGCAAGGCCGTGGGCACCATCTCCTCCTTGCCGCTCTTCACCATGCCGGAGAGCGAGCGTCACCGGATGGTGAACGAGGCCTTCGATCTCTCCCACCCGCATGCGCCGTTCGTGCAGTTCACCTATGCGGTGGTCTCGCCGGTGCCGCTGGTGAAGGGCGCCATCGACGGCGAGCGTTCCCCGCGGGTGTGGCGCAACATCCCGCCGGCGCGGGTCTGGGCCTATCGCCGCCCGTGACGCATCGGGCCGGCGCCGCCCCGCGCCGGGTCTTCATTCCACATGCGGGGCCGCTGTGGCGCATTTCCTCTATCTGACCCATCCGCAGGTCAAGGTGGATGCGGCCGTTCCGGTGCCCCAGTGGGGCCTGTCCGCTGTCGGCCGGGCCCGTGCCCAGGCCTTCGCGGCCTTGCCGGGCCTCGGTTCCTACCGCCGGCTCATCGCCTCCACGGAGGAGAAGGCGAAGGAAACCGCCGGCATCCTCGCCGCTGCCCTCGACCTTGGCGTGGAGGTCCACGACGGCCTGGAGGAGAACGACCGCTCCGCCACCGGCTACCTGCCGGAAGCCGAATTCCAGACCATGGCCAACGCCTTCTTCGCCAGTCCCGAGGCCAGCGTGCGGGGCTGGGAGCGGGCGGTGGACGCGCAGGCGCGCGTCGTCGCGGCGGTCCGGGCGGTTCTGGAGGTTCGGCAGGATCGAGACCTTCCGGTCATCTTCGTCGGCCATGGCGGCGTTGGCACCTTGCTTCTGTGCCACTTGGCGGGCTACCCCATCTCGCGCGTCCACGACCAGCCCCCGGTGGGGGGTGGATGCTGGTTCCGCGCCGGCCCCGGATCTCCTCCGGAGCGTTGGCGCCCAATGGAGGAGGCCCCATGAGCGAGCGCGAAGCAGGCCATGCCGACTTGCACGAGTTCCATGCCAGGGGCCGCGACCGCCTGATCGTCGCCCTCGACTTCCCGAGCGCCAGCGCCGCGGAGGCGCTGGTGTGGCAGCTCGGCGATGTCGTGAGCTTCTACAAGATCGGCCTTGAGCTGACCGTGGCCGGCGGCCTCGACCTCGCGGCGGACCTCATCGGCGCCGGCAAGAAGGTGTTCCTGGACCTCAAGCTGCACGACATCGGCAATACGGTGGAGCGCGCCACCGCCGCCGCGGCGGAGAAGGGCATCAGCCTGCTCACCGTCCATGCCTACCCCCAGACCATGGCCGCCGCCGCCCGCGGCGCGGCGGGCAGCGATCTGAAGGTGCTGGGCGTCACGGTGCTGACCTCCTACGACGATGCCGACCTCGCCAAGGCGGGCTATGGCGCGAGCGTGACCGACACGGTGCGCCTGCGCGCCGGGCAGGCGCGGGAGGCGGGCATCGCCGGCTGCATCTGCGCGCCGACCGATGCCGCGATGGTGCGCGCCATCCTCGGCCCGGACCGGCTGGTGGTGACGCCCGGCGTGCGCCCGGCGGGCGCGGAGGTGGGCGACCAGAAGCGCATCGCCACCCCCGCCGCGGCCATCGGCGCGGGGGCGAACATGATCGTGGTGGGCCGGCCGATCCTCGCCGCGCCGGATCCTCTGGAAGCGGCGCGCAGCATCGTGGCGGAACTCGCCGGCGCCTGAGGGCGCGACGGACCGGGGGATGGGAAGATGGCGAAGGGCTACTGGTTCCTCAATCTCGACGTGGTGAACCCGGTGGACTACATCACCTACCGGGAGGCGAACCTCCAGTTCGCCCGGCAGCATGACTTCCGCTTCGTCATCCGCGGCGGCGATTTCGAGCAGCTGGAAGGCATCAAGCGCCATCGCAACGTGCTGGTGGAGCTGCCTTCCTTCGAGGTCGCCGTCGCCACCTACGACGCGCCCGACTATGCGGACATCCGCGCCCTGCGCCGCGCCACCGCCATTTCCGACCTTGCCGCCGTGGAGGGCTACGACGGGCCCCAGCTTTCGCCCGCGCCGCCGCCGGAGGGCACGGCGGAGCATCCCCGCGGCTACTGGATGGGCAAGGTGGATGTGAGCGATCCGGAGCGCTACAAGGATTATGTCGCCGCCACCGCCGAGCCCTTCGCTGAATATGGCGCCTGGTTCCTGGTGCGCGGCGGCCGGCACCATCTGCTGGAGGGGCGGGGGCGCTCGCGTTATGTGGTGGTCGCCTTCCGCGACCCCGCCACCGCCCGCGCCTGCTATTTCTCGCCCGCCTATCAGCGGGCGCGTGCCATCCGGCAGGAGACGTCCGTCGCCGATATCTGCCTCGTCTCCGGTTATACCGGCCATGAGGCGCCGCCCGCCTGAGGGACGCGCCGCGGGGTCATGCCCCGATTGTTGCATTGCAACGCCGACGCGCCCAGACCATTGGCTAGAGCACGCGCCGATCCGATTGCACCCCAATCGGATCGGACACCGCGTTCTCTAACCTTGAGTAAGAGAGCGATTCACCGTTCGGATGGAGGCCATCCGAACGGATCGCACTCTGGAGCCCGCGCCGATCCGACTGCGCCGCAACCGGATCGGGCACCGCGTTCTCGAACTTGGATTTGCAGCACGCGCCTTCACGCGGGCCGGCCTCCGGCAACCCAGCGGCGCATCCGGGGAGTTGAACTGTGTCCGATCTGCGCATCGTCATCGCCGGGGCCGGTGGCCGCATGGGCCGCACCCTCATCAAGGCCATCAGCGAGGCCGGGGGCCTTGTGCTCGTGGGGGCGCTGGAGCATTCGGGCTCCGCGCACCTGGGCGAGGACGCGGGCCTGATGGCGGGCCTCAGGGCCGATGGCGTGACGGTGGAGAGCGACGTCGCCCCCACCCTCAATGGCGCCGACGTGGTGGTGGACTTCTCCTCTCCCGGCGCCTCCGTGCGGCTCGCCGAGCGCCTTGCCGAGGCGGGCATCGCCCATGTCATCGGCACCACCGGCTTTTCCCACGCCGACAATGCGGCCATCGCCGCCGCGGCCCGGCGCACGCCGGTGGTGAAGTCCGGCAACATGAGCCTCGGGGTGAATCTGCTCGCCGCCCTCACCCGCCGGGTGGCCGCGACGCTGGACGAGAGCTTCGACATCGAGATCGTCGAGATGCACCACAACAAGAAGGTGGACGCCCCCTCCGGCACCGCCTTGCTGCTGGGAGAGGCGGCGGCGCAGGGGCGCGGCTGCGAGCTTTCCACCTCCTCCGAGCGCGGCCGCGATGGGGTGACCGGCGCCCGCAAGCCCGGCGCCATCGGCTTCGCCAGCCTGCGCGGCGGCTCGGTTGTGGGCGAGCACATGGTGATCTTCGCCGGCCCCTCCGAGCGCATCGAGCTCGCCCACAAGGCGGAGGACCGCATGATCTTCGCCCGCGGCGCCCTCGCGGCGGCGCGCTGGGCGAAGGGCCGCGAGCCGGGGCTTTATTCCATGGCCGACGTGCTCGGCCTGTCCGATTTCTGATCCGCTGGAGTTTATGTCCATGTCCGAGCGCATCCTCGTCCTCGTCCGTCACGGGCAGAGCGAGTGGAATCTCAAGAACCTGTTCACCGGCTGGCGCGATCCCGACCTCACCGAGCAGGGCGTCGCCGAGGCGAAGCGCGCCGGCGCGCGCCTGAAGGCGGAAGGGCTCACCTTCGACGTGGCCTTCACCTCCGCGCTCACCCGCGCGCAGAAGACCCTCGACCTCGTGCTGGGCGAGATGGGCCAGCAGGGGGTGAAGACCTTCAGGAACCAGGCGCTCAACGAGCGGGACTACGGCGACCTGTCCGGCCTCAACAAGGACGACGCCCGCGCCAAGTGGGGCGAGGAGCAGGTGCACCTGTGGCGCCGCTCCTACGACGTGCCCCCGCCCGGCGGCGAGAGCCTGCGCGACACGGTGGCCCGCACGCTGCCCTATTACGTCCAGGAGATCCTGCCCGCGGTGCTGCGCGGCCAGCACACCATCGTCACCGCCCACGGCAATTCGCTGCGCGCCCTCATCATGGTGCTGGAGAAGCTCTCCCCCGAAGGCATCATGAAGCGCGAGCTGGCCACCGGCGCCCCCATCGTCTACCGCCTTGCGGCGGACTCCACGGTGGAGAGCAAGCGCGACCTGGTGGCGGCCGCCTGAGGGCGATGGCGACGCCGCGACCTTGTGCCCCGGCCGACTGAAACGGAGCGTCAGCGCGGTGAAAGGAGAGCCGGGGCCCAGCGCGAGAGCGCGTTGAAGGCTGCCGCTGCCAGAACCTCGCTGAAGATATGGCGCTGCTGCGCAGGATTTTCCCCCGGGCCCCGGATCGGCGCTCCACCTTCGGTGTCGCTGGTCCGGGATGCGCAGGCTGCTTCTCGGGCGTTGCCACGTTTGCCTGCCACGATGGGTTCTTCCGGGCCTCATGCCCCGGCTGGCCCGGGGCATCCGTTCCGTCGCCCGCTTCGCGCGGGAAGGTGAAGCGACAGCCGGGCCGCAGGGTGAAGCCCTCCCCCGGAACGCCGGCTGCCGCCGGGCTCCACCGCAAGACCGGAAACGCCCATTTGCCCCCGGCGGCCGGGAGTTCTATTGAGCGGCGCACGATCGTTCCGCCGCATTCCCATCGAGGCCCCATGTACCCCACCGACACCGGCCTGCCCTTCGACGACATCCGTCACCTGGTCTCCACCATGCCCGGCCCCTCGGAGGGCGCGCGGGAGGCGGCGCTGGCGCGGCAGGGGCAATTGGTGAAGCCGCCCGGGGCGCTGGGCCGGCTGGAGGAGATCGCGGTCCACATGGCGGCGTGGCAGGGCAATTCCCTGCCCACGGTCAACCGGCCCATGGTGGCGGTGTTCGCCGCCACCCACGGCATCGCCGACCGCGGCGTCTCGCCCTATCCGGGTGCCGTGACCAAGCAGATGATGGCCACCTTCACCGCCGGCAAGGCGGCCGTGAACCAGATCTGCGCCACCTTCGACGCCGGCCTCAGGGTGTTCGACCTCGCCCTCGACTACCCGACCCCGGACATCACCGGGGAGGCCGCCCTCGACGAGAAGGCCTGCGCCGCCACCATGGCCTTCGGCATGGAGGCCATCGCCGGTGGCTCGGACCTGCTGTGCCTGGGCGAGATGGGCATCGGCAACACCACCATCGCCGCCGCCCTGTGCCATGGCCTCTATGGCGGCACGGCGGAGGACTGGGTGGGCGCCGGCACCGGCTCCACCGGCGACGTGCTGGCCCGCAAGGTCGAGGCGGTGCGCGCCGCGGTGGCCTTCCACAAGGACCACCTTTCCGATCCGCTGGAGGTGCTGCGCCGCCTCGGCGGGCGCGAGCTTGCGGCCATGGCGGGGGCGATCATCGCCGCCCGCCACGAGAAGGTGCCGGTGGTGCTCGACGGCTATGTGGTGACGGCGGCCGCCGCCGTGCTCCACGCCATGGATCCCGCCGCCCTCGACCATTGCCTCGCCGGCCATGTCTCGGCGGAAAAGGCGCACCGCGTCCTGCTGGAGCGGCTCGGCCTGAGGCCCATCCTCGACCTCGACATGCGGCTCGGGGAAGGCTCGGGCGCGGCGCTGGCGGTGGGGGTGGTGAAGGCCGCGGTGGCCTGCCATCGCGGCATGGCCACCTTTGCCGAGGCGGGCGTCTCGGACAGCTGAGACCTGCCTGGGCCCGCATCGCGCCCGGGCGGTCCGGGGGCTCGCCGGCGCGGCGTTCGCGCGTTCCCCGGTGCGGCTCCCGTGCCGGGATCGAAGGCTCAGCCCGCCGTGTCCTCAGCCCGCCGTGTCCATCGCGCGCGTGCCGGGAAAGGCGACGCACGCCCGCGTGCCGCTGCCGGGCCGCCGGGTCAGGGTCAGGCTCGCGCCGTGGAGCGTGGCGAGCCCGCGCACGATGGCAAGCCCCAGCCCCGCGCCCCGCCCGGTGGCCACGTCGAGCCGGCTTTCGCGCGCATGGGCGCCGCCCAGCGGCAGCTCCCGCTCGGCGATGCCCGGCCCCGTGTCCTCCACCGCCAGCACCGGCGCCCCGTCCCCGGCGAGGCCGGCGAGAAGCCGCACGGTGCCGCCCGGCGGGGTGAACTTCACCGCATTGGCCAGCAGGTTGAGGGTGATCTGGCGCAGCGCCCGCTCGTCGCCCCACAGGCGGGGCGCCTCGCCGAGGATCTCGGCTTCCAGGGTCAGCGCCCGGTCGTCCGCCTGGGGACGCATCATGGCAAGGCAGTCCTGCGCCAGCTGGTCGAGGCGCACCGGCGTCTCCATGAGCGTGCGGTGGCCGATCTCGATGCGGGCGAGGTCGAGCAGGTCGTCGGCAAGCGCCAGCAGGTGGCGGCCGGAGGCGTGGATATCCCGTGCATAGCCGGCATAGGCGGGCACGCGGTGGGGGCCGAGCACCTCCTGCGCCATCATCTCGGAAAAGCCCATCACCGTGTTGAGGGGCGTACGCAGCTCGTGGCTCATCTCGGCCAGGAAGAGGGACTTGGCCCGGCTGTCCGCCGCGGCGCGGGCGCGGTCGGCCTCGGCGGCGCGGGCGCGGGCCTCCCAGGCGCGGCGTTCCTCGGCGAGGCGCTCCATGCGCCGCAGCAGCACGGCGGCGGCGATGGCGGCCGCCCCGCCTCCCGCCAGCGCCCCGACGAGACCCGACACGGCCCCGCCCGCGAGCGCGATGCCCGCCACCCCGAGGGCTCCGGTGACGACGACGGACGCCCGCTCCCGCCACGGGACCTGGTCCGGGCCGGCCGTCGCGACTCCTCCCCCCTGCGCCGCGGGCGGGGGGCCTGCGGCGTCGGTGAGCGGGGGGCAGAGCGGGCCGGACATGCGGCGGGGAGCCCTTCGCACCCGGCGCATCCGGGACAGGATGCGGCGCGGGCCTCAAGAGCGCGTGCCGGGCCGGCTTGCAGGGCAGGCGGACCGGAGCACGCGTTCGCGGTGTTGGAACGAGAGGCGGACCCTCCGGGCAGGGCATGCGACCCACCCGGCTTCCGCTCTGGAAGACACGATGCGGACTGTAGCGGCCGACGCAGTTAACGAGCAGTTAACGCGACCGCGCCATGCTGGCGTTATCCCGTTCCAGAGTGCCTCGGCATCATGCGCGCGCCCGATCTCGTCATTGCCATCCTCGTGATCGTCGGCTGCGCGCTGGTGGCGGCGTTCCTCCAGCAGCGCGAGGTGCGGGAAGGCATGGCCGTGGCGGTGGACGGCGACACGCTGGACATGGGCGGCACCCGCATCCGCCTCGCCGGCATCGATGCGCCGGAGCTGCGGCAGGAGTGCACGCGGGAGCGGCGCCCGTGGCCGTGCGGCCTGGCGGCGCGCAGTGCCCTCGCCCGGCTGGCCGAGCAGGGGCAGGTGCGCTGCGCGGGGCGGCAGACCGACCCCTACGGGCGACTGGTGGCCCAGTGTTCCGTGGGCGACATCGACCTGTCCGACTTCATGGTGCGCGAGGGCTTTGCGCTGGCCTATCGCGGGCGCGACTACGCGGGCGCGGAAGCCGAGGCGCAGGCGTCGCGCCGCGGCATCTGGGCCGGCACCTTCCAGAAGCCGGCGGACTTCCGCGCCGACCATCCGGTCCTGCACTGAGCGCAGGCCGGCCCGGCGCCCTCCGCCCGGCCGGGCCATCGACCCTTGCGTCCGCTGCGCCGGCATGGTCTTTCGCGGGCAAAAGACACGGGAAGACCGAGGAGACGGCAAGGCCATGAAGCTCTATGACGCGGGACGGGCGCCGAACCCCCGTCGTGTTCGCATCTTCCTCGCGGAGAAGGGCATCACCGTCCCGCTGGAGCCGGTCGACCTCGCCAAGCTGGAGCACAAGGGGGAGGCGTTCACCCGCGTCAACCCGCGCCAGCGCGTGCCGGCCCTCGAGCTCGACGACGGGACCGTGATCTGCGAGACCATGGCCATCTGCCGCTATTTCGAGGCGCTCCAGCCCGAACCCAACCTGTTCGGCCGCACCCCGCTGGAGCAGGCCCAGGTGGAAATGTGGCAGCGCCGGGTGGAGCTGGATCTGTTCTATCCGGTGATGATGGTGCTGCGGCACCTGAACCCGGCCATGGCCCAGATGGAGGTGCCGCAGGTGCCCGAATGGGGCGAGGCCAACAAGCCCAAGGTGCTGGCCTTCCTCGAATATCTCGACCTGGAGCTGGCCGAGCGCGGCTATGTGGCGGGCGACCGCTTCACCGTGGCCGACATCACCGCTTTGGTGGCCATCGACTTCCTGAAGGTGATCCGCGCCGAGGTGCCGGCCGGCCATACCCATCTCCTGCGCTGGCGCGACGTGGTCTCCCAGCGGCCGAGCATGAAGGCCTGACGCGATGAAGCTGAAAGTGGTGGGGTGCGGCGACGCCTTCGGCGCCGGCGGGCGGGGCAACAGCTGCTATCGCATCGCCGCGGCGGGGCTGGTGGCCACGTTCGACTTCGGCGCCAGCGCGCTCGTCAACTTCAACCGGTTCGCCCTCGATTCCGCCGACATCGACATCATTTTCCTCAGCCACCTGCACGGGGACCATTTCGCCGGCATCCCCTTCCTGCTGCTGGACGGGCAGTTCGTGCGGCGGCGCCGGAAGCCGCTCCTCGTCGTCGGCCCGCCCGGCACGCGGGCGCGCATCGACGCCGCCATGGAGGTGCTGTTCCCGCGCATGGGCGAGAATGCGTGGTGGTTCGACTGGCGGGTGGAGGAGGTGGAGCCCGGCTCCACCTCGGCATTCGGCCCCTTCACCCTCACGACGGCGACGGTGATCCATTCCTCGGGAGCCCCCTCCACGGCGCTGCGCCTGACCGACGGCGCGCGCACGCTCGCCTTCTCCGGCGACACCGAATGGACCGATGCGCTCCTGCCCATCGCCGGCGGCGCCGACCTCTTCATCTGCGAGAGCTTCATGTTCGACGGCGCGCCGGTGGGCCACATGGCCTACCGCACCATCGAGCGCCGGCGCGCCGACCTCAACGCCGGGCGCATCCTCCTCACCCACATGGGCGACGACATGTGGGCGCGGCGCGGCGAGGTGGATGCCGCCCATTTCATCGTGGCCGAGGATGGACTCGAGCTCGACATCTGATCTCGACGCGCTCGTCGCGCGCATCCGCGCCTGCCGGCTGTGCGTGGAGGCGCCGCGCGGCGCGCCCCTGCCGCATGCCCCGCGGCCGGTGCTGCGCGTGTCCGCCTCCGCCGCCATCCTGGTGGCGAGCCAGGCGCCGGGCACCAGGGTGCACGCCAGCGGCCTGCCCTTCACCGACGCTTCCGGCGATCGCCTGCGCGCCTGGATGGGGGTGAGCAAGGAGGAGTTCTACGACACCGCCCGCGTCGCCATCGCCCCCATGGGCTTCTGCTTTCCCGGGCAGGATGCGGCGGGCGGCGACCTGCCGCCCCGGCGGGAATGCGTCGCCACCTGGCACGACGCTCTGTTCGCCGCGCTGCCGCCGTTCCGGCTCATCCTCGCCGTGGGGCGGCCGGCGCAGGCCTATCACCTCGCCCGCCTCGGCCTGCGGGAGGCGCTCGCGCCCAGCCTGACGCAGACGGTGGCGAACTGGGAGGGCGTGCGCGCCGCCGGCCTCGCCCGCCCCGATCCGGTGGCGGTCTACACCCTGCCGCACCCCTCCTGGCGGAACACCGGCTGGCTGAAGAAGAACCCCTTCTTCGAGCGGGACCTTCTGCCGCAGCTGAAGGCCGACATCGCCCGCGCGCTCGGACGCTGAGGGCAGGCCTGCCGCAGGCTTGGGCAGGCAAGGAATGGCCGTGGCGGAGGGGGGCGTGGTTGCCCAAGCTTTAATCAGCGCCCATATGTCGGGCTTTGAACTTGCGCCGCGCCATGCGAATCAGAAGGTAACTTCGAGCAATTCCAGCCCGGCGCCGCGCCAGCCCCGAAACGCGCGCCGGCGGGGGAGTGAGAGACGATGACCGACACAGCCGAACTGACCGAAGACCTGGTGCGCTCCGCCCTCGCCAAGGTGCGCACGCCGGAAGGCGTGGCGCTTTCCGTCTCCCCGGCGCTCACCGGCGTGGTGGTCACCTCGGGCAAGGTCTATCTCTCCATCAATGTGGAGCCGGCGCAGGCGCGGGCCTGGGAGGACGTGCGCATCGCCGCCGAGAGCGCGGTGAAGGCGCTGCCGGGCGTCGCCTCGGCCCTGGTGGCCCTGACCGCCGAGCGCAAGGTGGCCCCTGCCGCGCCCGCCGGCCACGGACATGGCCATGGAGCGCCGGCGCCCTCGCGGGCCATCTCGGTGCCGGGCGTCGCCTCCATCATCGCCGTGGCCTCCGGCAAGGGGGGCGTGGGCAAGTCCACCACCTCCATCAATCTGGCGCTGGCGCTGCGGGACCTCGGTCTCAAGGTCGGCCTGCTGGACGCCGACATCTACGGCCCCTCGGTGCCGCGCCTCACCGGCGTCGCCCAGAAGCCGGAGACGACCCCTGACGGCAAGACCATGATCCCGCTGGAGAACTTCGGGCTCCAGCTGATGTCCATCGGCTTCCTCGTGGAGGAGGACACGCCGATGATCTGGCGCGGGCCCATGGTCATGTCCGCCATTTCGCAGATGCTGAAGGAAGTGAAGTGGGGCCCCCTCGACGTGCTGGTGGTGGACATGCCCCCCGGCACCGGCGACGCCCAGCTCACCATGGCCCAGCAGGTGAACCTCGCCGGCGCGGTCATCGTCTCCACCCCGCAGGACCTCGCCCTCATCGATGCGCGGCGCGGCGTCGCCATGTTCGAGCGGGTGAACGTGCCGATCCTCGGGGTGGTGGAGAACATGGCCTATTTCGTCTGCCCCCACTGCGGCGGACGCTCGGACATCTTCGGCCACGGCGGTGCCCATGCGGAGGCCGACAAGATGGGCGTGCCCTTCCTCGGCGAGATTCCGCTGCACATGCGCATCCGCGAGATGTCCGACGCGGGCCTGCCCATCGTCGTCTCCGATCCCGCGAGCCCCCAGGCGGACGCCTATCGCCACGTGGCCCGGGGCGTGAAGGCGGCGCTGGAGCGCGCCACCGCCTCCAGCCGCCAGGCGCCGAAGATCGTCATCGAGTAGCAGCTGCGCGGGCGCCGGCGCCAGATTTTCCGGTGCGGCGCGGCAGGCTTTCCTGCGGAAATGTCAAAAACGCGTGCGGTGGCGACGGTACCTGTCGCTGCGGCAATCTTTTGCGCTGCACGCACGCTTCCCAGCATCAACCCGGCCCTCTAGAAGGGATTTATGACGGCCCGCGCGCGGGACCGCATCGATAAGACGTCTGGGGAGCCATTCATGAAACGCCGTGATTTCCTGACTGCCGCCGGCGCCGGTGTCGCCGCTTCCGCCGCCGTGGCCATGCCGGCCGTCGCCCAGTCGGCGCCGGACGTGAAATGGCGCTGTACCTCCTCCTTCCCGAAGTCCCTCGACACCATCTTCGGGGCGGGCGAGCTGATGGCGCGCACGGTCTCCGAGATCACCAGCGGCAAGTTCCAGATCCAGGTGTTCGCGGCGGGCGAGATCGTCCCCGGGCTGCAGGCGCTGGACGCCACCCAGAACAACACCGTGGAGATGTGCCACTCCGCGTCCTATTACTATGTGGGCAAGGACCCCACCTTCGCGCTCGGCACCGCCGTTCCGTTCGGCCTCAACACCCGCATGATGAATGCGTGGTTCGAGTTCGGAAACGGCCTCAAGCTCATGAATGAATTCTACAAGAAGTACGGCGTGGTGATGATGCCGGGCGGCAACACCGGCGGCCAGATGGGGGGCTGGTTCCGCAAGGAGATCAGGTCCGCCGCCGATCTCAAGGGCCTCAAGATGCGCATCGCCGGCATGGGCGGGCAGGTGATGGCCCGCCTCGGCGTGGTGCCGCAGCAGCTCGCCGGCGGCGACATCTACCCGGCGCTGGAGAAGGGCACCATCGATGCCGCCGAGTGGGTCGGCCCGTATGACGACGAGAAGCTGGGCCTCTACAAGGTGGCCCAGTATTATTACTTCCCCGGCTGGTGGGAGGGCTGCGCCGCCCTCAACTTCTTCGTGAACGAGGCCAGGTTCAACGAGCTGCCGAAGCCGTACCAGGCCGCCCTCGTCACCGCCATGGCCCGCGCCAACGAGAGCATGCTGGCGAGCTACGACGCCAAGAATCCGGTGGCCATCCAGAGCCTCGTGAAGGCCGGCACCCAGCTGCGCCGCTATCCCGACGAGGTGATGGACGCCGCCTACAAGGAATCCTCCGCGCTCTACGAGGAAATCGGCGCGAAGAACCCCGATTTCAAGAAGATCTACGAGGACATGAAGGCGTTCCGCGGCGAGGCCTACCAATGGTGGCAGGTGGTGGAATACACCTACGACAATTTCATGATCCGCGCCCGCAACCGCGGCTGATGCCGAAGGCCCGTCAGCGCGCCTCAGACGAAGCCCCGGAGCGATGCTCCGGGGCTTTTTCTTCGGCGCGCCGATCTGGTCGCACCGCGCTCAGATCGGATGACGCATGCTCTTTCTTCACGCCCGGAGGGTGATCCCTCAGCGGGCCGCGCCCGCGTCGCCTGGATGCGGCCGCCCTCCTGCGCTGACGCCGGGCCCAGCTGGAATGGCCGCCGCGCGCGGGGGTGGCGAGCTTGAGGACCGTCCTTCCGCGCTCCTTCCGTCGGGTGCATGTGCCGGGGGCGACCCGTGCCGGCGCGGTCTTGCGGCCGCGCGAAAGGGCCGGCGGCCCGCTGCGCCTGCGTGGACGGGGGCGCATGCGTTGCAATTTCAGGCGCGTGCTCTAGTGTCCGCCCGCCCGCGGCGGCCTCCTGCCGGCGGGCGCGAGTTGCTGCGAGCGGATGATGATCGACCCCACCCTGCCGGCCCACATGCGGCCAGACCGTTCCTTCCAGGCCCTGCTGCTGACCCTTCAGCGCTTCTGGGCGGACCAGGGCTGCGTGGTGCTCCAGCCCTACGACATGGAAGTGGGCGCCGGCACCTTCCACCCGGCCACGACGCTGCGCGCGCTCGGCCCGCGGCACTGGAAGGCGGCCTACGTGCAGCCCTCCCGCCGGCCGAAGGATGGCCGCTATGGCGAGAACCCCAACCGCCTCCAGCATTATTACCAGTTCCAGGTGATCCTGAAGCCCTCGCCGGAGAACCTTCAGGAGCTGTACCTGAAGTCCCTGGAAGCCATCGGCGTGGACCTGAAGCTGCACGACGTGCGCTTCGTGGAGGACGACTGGGAGAGCCCCACCCTCGGCGCCTGGGGGCTCGGCTGGGAATGCTGGTGCGACGGCATGGAGGTGTCGCAATTCACCTATTTCCAGCAGGTGGCGGGCTTCGAGTGCGCGCCCGTGTCGGGCGAGCTCACCTATGGCCTGGAACGCCTCGCCATGTATGTGCAGGGGGTTGAGAACGTCTACGACCTCAACTTCAACGGCCGCGAGGGGGCCGAGAAGACCACCTATGGCGATGTCTTCCTCCAGGCGGAGCAGGAATATTCCCGGCACAATTTCGAGGCCGCGGACACGGAGATGCTGTTCGCCCAGTTCCGCATGGCGGAGGCCGCCTGCCACAAGTATCTCGCCGCCGGCGACAAGGGCGAGAAGCACGAGATGGCGCTGCCGGCCTATGACCAGTGCATCAAGGCGTCCCACGTCTTCAACCTGCTCGACGCCCGCGGCGTGATCTCGGTGACCGAGCGGCAGAGCTACATCCTCAGGGTGCGCGAGCTGGCCAAGGCCTGCGGCGCCGCCTGGCTGAAGACCGCCGCCGGCGGCGCGGCCTGAGGCGGCGGAGCTCCTGTCATGACCGGCGGGGCGGGGGAGGCCGCGGCGATCGCGCCCAGCTCCCCGCCGTCCGCCGGGGGTGACCCGCTTGCGCGGGAGACCTCACCCCGGGCACCGCTCCGCATCATGGCGGCAGGCGCCATCGGCAACCTGCTCGAATGGTACGATTTCGCCGCCTACGGCTTCCTCGCCGCCACCTTCGCCCGCAACTTCTTTCCCGGCACCGATCCGCTCGCGGCGCAGCTCTCCGCCTTCGGGGTATTCGCAGCCTCTTTCCTCATGCGCCCGGTGGGCGCCGTGGTGATGGGCCATGTGGGCGACCGGCACGGGCGGGGGCGGGCGCTGCTCCTCTCCGTGGTGCTGATGACGCTCTCCACGGTGGGCATCGGCCTGCTGCCCACCCATGCGACGGCAGGGGCGCTCGCCCCCGTTCTGCTCCTGCTGCTGCGCCTCATGCAGGGCGTGGCGGTGGGCGGCGAATACACCACCTCCGCTGTCTTCCTCGCCGAGAATGCCCCGCCCGAGCGACGCGGGTTCGTCACCGCCCTTGCCATGGCCGGGTGCCAGGGCGGCACGCTCCTGGGCTCGGGGGTCGGGGCGCTCACTGTCTTTCTGCTGCCGCCGGATGCGCTCCTCGCCTTCGGCTGGCGCATCCCCTTCCTGCTCGGGGCGGTGCTCGGGATTGTCGCCTTCGTGCTGAGGCGCTCCGCCAGCGAGACGCCGCGCGCTGCATTCGGTCGCCCGCCGCTGGCGCGGGCGATCCGCGAGGCGGGCGGAAACATCCTGCGCGCCGCGGCCGTGACCTTCCTGATGGGCGCCGATTTCTATCTCCTGTTCGTCTATCTCCCCACCTATCTGGAGCAGGTGGCGGCGCTGCCGCCGGCCCGGGCGCTCGCCTTCAACACCGCGAGCATGCTGGTGCTGGTGGCCGGCGTGCTGTTCTGGTCCGCGCTGTCCGACCGCATCGGGCGCAAGCGTGTCGCCGGCCTCGGCCTCGGCGCGCTGATCGTCTGCGTCTGGCCCCTGTTCCTGCTGCTGCGGTCCGGCGAGCCGGCGGTCGTGCTCGCGGCGCAGATGGGCCTTGCCGTGATCGTCTCGGCGGCGAGCAGCCCTATGCCCGCCTTCCTCGCCGAGCTGTTCGAGGCGCCGGTGCGCTGCACGGCCATGGCCATCAGCTGGAACCTCGCCATCGGCATCTCCGGCGGCACGGCGCCGATGATCGCCACCTATTTCGTGACGGGCCTCGACGCCCCGATGGCGCCGGCCGTGCACCTGATGGGGCTGGCGGCGATCGCCGCCCTCGCGCTCTGGAGCATGCCGGAACGGCGCGGCCGGGCGCTGGACGCGCCGGCGGAAAGCCCGTAACCCTCAGGCTCTCTGGCTGGGGGTGGGCATGAGCGGCATGGTGGGCACCGATGTGGCGGGCGGCCTTTCCGGGGGCGCCGGGGCCGTGCCGCGCGACGGCCTTTCTTCCCGCCTCTCGCCCCGGCTGATGGTCGCCGGCACGCTCGGCAACGTGCTGGAATGGTACGACTTCGCGGTCTACGGCTTCCTTGCCGGGGTGTTCGCCAAGACCTTCTTTCCGGACTCGAGCCCGGTGGCGGCCATGCTCTCCGTGTTCGGGGTGTTCGCCGCCTCCTTCCTCATGCGTCCGCTCGGCTCGGTCCTGTTCGGCCATCTGGGCGACCGCTACGGGCGGCGGGCGGCGCTGCTCACCTCCGCCGGGCTCATGAGCCTGTCCACGGTGGCGGTGGGCCTCCTGCCCACCTACGAGACGGCAGGGGCGCTGGCTCCGGCCCTGTTGTTGCTGTTGCGCCTCGCGCAGGGGCTCTCCGTGGGCGGGGAATACATGACCTCCGCCATCTTCCTGGCGGAGAACGCGCCGGTGCGCCGGCGCGGGGCGGTTACCTCCCTCGTCATCGTCGGCTGCAACGGCGGCATGCTGCTCGGCTCCGCCGTGGGCGCCCTGGTCTCGGGCCTGCTCTCCACGGAGCAGCTGTTCGCCTGGGGCTGGCGGCTGCCCTTCCTGCTGGGGGTGCTGCTGGGCGGCTTTGCCCTGGTCCTGCGCCGGGCGGTGGCGGACGAGCCGCCGCCAGAGAAGACCCCCGGGCTGCCCCTCGTCCTCGCCTTCCGCGAGGACTGGCGGGACATGCTGCGCGCCATCCTCATGACCTTCGTGGTGGGCGTCGCCTTCTACCTCGTCTTCGTCTATCTCGTGACCTGGCTCCAGCAGGCGGACCATTTCCCCCGCCACGTGGCGCTGGAGCTGAACACCGTCAGCATGGCGGTGGTGATGCTGGCCTGCCTCGGCTTCGCGGCTTTGTCCGACCGCATCGGCCGGCGGGGGCTGGTGGTGGCGGGCTTCGGCTGCCTCGCCCTCTTCTCCTGGCCCCTGTTCCTGCTGTTGCGGTCGGGCGACCCGACCCTGGCGCTGCTCGGCCAATTGGGCTTCGCGGTGATCGTTTCCCTGTATGGCGGGCCCATCGCCGTGGCGCTGGTGGAGATGTTCCCCCGCCACACCCGTTGCACGGCCGTGGGGCTCAGCTGGAACGTGGGCCTCGGCATCGGCGGCGGCGCGGCGCCCATGGTGTCGGTGATGCTGGTGAGCCTGACGGGAAATGCCATGGCGCCGGCCTTCTACCTCATCGTCATGGGCGTGGTCGCCTTCCTCGCCGCGCTCACCCTGCGGGAAACCCGTGGCCGCCCGCTCTGACGCAGCGTCAGACACCGCCTCTCGACGTGGTGGCCGAAAGGCACTAGCAACACAGCCGAACCTTCACCCCGGCGCGCCCGCGCCAGCCTCCCGTCCGGGAGGGCGAGCCCGAAACGATGCCTGACCTTCTGCTCGAACTCTTCTCCGAGGAAATCCCCGCCCGCATGCAGGCCCAGGCGGCCGACGCGCTCAAGAAGCTCGTCACCGACGCCCTGGTGGAGCGCGGCCTGCTCTACGAGGGCGCCAAGGCCTTCGTGACGCCGCGCCGGCTGGCGCTGGCGGTGCACGGCCTGCCGGGCCGGCAGGCGGACCAGAAGGAGGAGAAGAAGGGCCCCCGCGTCGGCGCCCCCGAGGCCGCCGTCGCCGGCTTCCTGAAGAGCGCGGGCCTTTCCTCGCTCGACCTGGCCACCATCCAGACCGACCCCAAGAAGGGCGATTTCTACGTGGCCGTGGTGGAAAAGCCCGGCCGCTCGACGCCCGAGGTGATCGCCGAGATCGTGCCGGCCGTCATCCGCGCCTTCCCCTGGCCGAAGTCCATGCGCTGGGGCACGGGCACGCTGCGCTGGGTGCGTCCGCTGCATTCCATCGTCTGCACCTTCGGGGCGGAAGGGGACGAGCCGGAGGTCGTGACGTTCGAAGTGGAGGGCATCCGCTCGTCCAACGTCACCCGCGGCCACCGCTTCCTGGCGCCGGAGCCCTTCACTGTGAAGCGGCTGGACGACTGGATGGCGAAGCTGGAGGCCGCCAGGGTGGTGGCCGACCGCGACCGCCGCAAGGACATCATCCTCAACGACGCCAAGGATCTGGCGCTTGCCGCCGGCCTGGAGCTGGTGGAGGACGAGGGGCTGCTGGAGGAGGTGGCCGGCCTCGTGGAATGGCCCGTGGTGCTCATGGGATCGTTCGAGGAGCGCTTCCTCGACATTCCCGACGAGGTGATCCGCGCCACCATCCGCGCCAACCAGAAGTGCTTCGTGCTGAAGGACCCGAAGACCGGGCGCCTCGCCAACCGCTTCCTGCTCATCTCCAACCTCGTCGCCACCGATGGCGGCACGGCCATCGTGGCGGGCAACGAGCGGGTCATCCGCGCCCGGCTCTCCGACGCCAAGTTCTTCTGGGACACGGACCGGGAGAACGGGCTCGAGATCAACATGCCCAAGTTCCAGTCCATCACCTTCCACGAGAAGCTGGGCTCGCAGGCGGACCGCATCGAGCGCATCCGCCGCCTCGCGGTGGAGCTGGCGCCGAAGGTGGGCGCCGAGCCGGCGCTCGCCGAGGACGCGGCCCTCATCTGCAAGGCCGACCTGCTGACCGAGGTGGTGGGCGAGTTTCCCGAGCTGCAGGGCCTCATGGGCCGCTATTATGCGCAGGGCGAAGGCCTCGCGCCCGAGGTCGCCGCCGCCTGCGAGGACCACTACAAGCCCCAGGGCCCGGGCGACCGGGTGCCCACCGCCCCCGTCTCCGTGGCCGTGGCGCTGGCGGACAAGATCGACACGCTGGTGGGCTTCTGGGCCATCGACGAGAAGCCGACCGGCTCGAAGGACCCCTATGCGCTGCGCCGGGCGGCGCTGGGGGTGATCCGGATCATTCTGGAGAACGGGCTGCGGTTGCACCTGTCCGAGGTCATCACTGCCGCAGCTGCGGGCAGCGGATTGCCCGATGGCGCCGGCGCGTGGCAGGCCGACCTCCTCGCCTTCTTCGCCGACCGCCTGAAGGTGTACCTGCGGGACCGCGGCGCCCGGCATGACCTTGTGGATGCGGTGTTTGCCCTCGAAGGGCAGGACGACCTGCTCCTCGTGGTCCGCCGGGTGGAGGCGCTCGGCCGCTTCCTCGACACGGAGGACGGCAGGACCCTGCTCGCCGGCTATCGCCGCGCGGTGAACATCCTGCGCATCGAGGAGAAGAAGGACGGCCGGGCCTTCAACGGCCCCACCAGCGCCGCGCTTCTGAAGGAGCCGGCGGAGGAGCACCTCGCCGCCGCCATCGAGGACGTGAAGGGGCGGGTCGCCGCCGCCGTGCGGGCGGAGGACTATGAGGCCGCCATGACCGCCCTGGCGGACCTGCGCGGCCCCGTGGATGCCTTCTTCGACGCCGTCACAGTGAACGACGCCGACCCGGCCCTGCGCGAGAACCGCCTGAAGCTGCTGGACGAGATCCGCGCCGCCACCCGCGGCATCGCCGATTTCGACCGCATCGGCGGGTAGATCGGTACTTCGGGGGCACGCACCTTCGGTCCGCCCCGGAATGGGGGCGGACCCGTCGTCCATCCGGGAAATTTCGGTTAAGATCCAAGCGTCCACTGCGACCGGGATCGACTGCGACCTGGATCGGAGGTGTGAGATGAGCAATCGCGCTTGTGCTTGCCTGTTCATGCTTTTCGCCGTGACCTGCCCCGTGCCCGCCGCCTTTGCCCAGACCGACCCGGCGTTGATCTTTCGCCAGGCGATCGATGCGCGCAACCGCGGCGATCTCGAAGGATTGATGACGTTCTTCGCGCCGGATGCGGTGCGGGAAGACGCGTCGTGCAATCCCGCGTGCGTCGGCGAGGCTGCCGTCAGGCGCTCGTTTGAAAAGAACATCGCAGACCACTTTCAGGCGTCCCTCACCGTGGTGGAGGGCGCGGGCGACACCGTGACGGGGCGCGCGGAGGTTCGCAGCGACGCGCTGCGGGCCAACGGCGTGGACCATCGCATGGCGAGCTACACGATCAAGTTCAGGGCCGGCAGGATCGTGCTCTGGTCCTCGCCCCTGGCGGGCGGCCCGGCCGCGCCGAAGCCGTAAGCCGCGCCGGGGCGCGGGGCCGTCAGCCACGGCCCGCCTTGAGGTGCCGTCACATGAGGCGTCATAAATCGCCGCTGAACCGCCTGGCGCGATGGGGAGACCCCGTCTCAAATCAGCCAGAGAGAAGGGGTGGCTGGCGATCGCCACGCGAGGGGCGCGCCCGGGGCGAGCCTGTTTAAGTAGACGATATCCGTCATGACGCACCTTCTCCTTGCGCGTCCCGCGTACAATTCCTCCTCAAGCCTTGCCCAATTCGCATTTTGCGAAAAATACTCGCTGTCATTTACGTTTCAAAAACGCACTGTTCACGCGGCGTTAAGACAAGTAAAAATCCAGTTGTTCTCGTGCCTTAGCAAATTTTTCATTCGCGCCTGCCATCTTCTCTTGGGCTGAGATGAGTAACAGGTGCGTAGCAATGACCGATGCCTATCGGCCGCGGGTAAAATATGTAATCGGACCCGACGGCGGGCCGCTGACCATCGCCGATCTGCCGCCGCCGGATACCCGACGCTGGGTCATCCGCCGCAAGGCCGAGGTGGTCGCCGCCGTGCGCGGCGGGCTCCTGTCCCTGGAGGAAGCGTGCAAGCGCTATACGCTGACCGTGGACGAGTTCCTGTCCTGGCAGTCCTCCATCGACCGCCACGGCCTTCCCGGCCTCCGGACCACCCGCATCCAGCACTACCGGCAATAAGGCCACCGGGCCTGCGCCCGCCGCCGCCCGCGGGCTTTCCCCGCGGGGCGATGGGGCGGTGCGGCGGCCCTCAGGCCACCGCCGCAAGCTCCTCCGCGATGAAGCCGCACAGGGCCGCGCCGGCCTCCGCGGGCGTTCCCACATTCTCGATGGTGAGGTCGGGCGACACGTCCACCTCCGGGGCGCGGGTGAGGCGCTCCTCGATGTCGGCGGCGCTTTCGCGGCCGCGCGCGGCCAGCCGATGCGCCCGCACTGCGGCCGGCGCCGTCACATGCACCACCTTGACGCGGGCAAAGCGCGCCCGTGCCTCCGGCAGGGTGGCGCGGGAGCCGTTGGCCACCACCACGCCGCCGGCGGCGATGGTGTCCCGCACCTCCGGCCCCAGGGCATAGGCGAGGCCGTGCGCCCGCCAGCTGAGGGGAAAGCGCCCGGCGGCGCGGGCCGCCTCGAAGTCCCTTTCGCTCAGCGTGCCGTTGTCCTCCCCCGCGCCTGCCGGCCGGGTGACGAGGCGCCGGGCGAACAGCACGCGGGCCTCGCCGGCGAAGTTCGCGCGGGCGATGTCGAGGAGCGTGTCCTTGCCGGCGCCGGAGGGACCCACCACCAGCAGCAGGGTTCCCGGACCTGTCCTGTCCGCGCTCATGCCACGCGCCGCCCCTCGCGATAGGTGGCCCTGGCCACCGGGATCTCGCCGGCGAGGCCCACGCGCACCAGATCCGCCCGGCGGCCTTGCGCGATCTCGCCGCGATCGGCGAGGCCGGCCACTTCCGCCGGCGTCTTGGTGATCATGCGCACCGCCCGCGGCAGGCCGATGGACGGCACGCGCCGGGTGAGGTCGAAGGCGGCCCACAGCAGGGACGAGGGCACGTAGTCCGACGACAGGATGTCGAGCAGCCCGGCCCGCGCCAGCGCCTCGGCCGAGGCGTTGCCGGTGTGGGAGCCGCCGCGCACCAGGTTCGGCGCGCCCATCAGCACGCGGATGCCGGCCTCGTGGGAGAGCTTGGCGGCCTCCTCGGTGGTGGGGAACTCGGCGACGGCGACGCCGTCGCCGATGGCCTCCGCCACATGCTCGGGAGTGCCGTCGTCATGGCTCGCCACCACGCAGCCGTGGGCATGGGCGAGGGCCACGAGGCCGGCGCGGTTCTCCCGCGCGAAGCGGTGGTGGAACTCCAGCCGCGAGGTCACGATCACATCCATCTCCTCGGCCGAGATGCCGCTCTTCTTCATGTAATAGGAGCGGAACTGGTCGATGGTCGCAAACTGCCGCTGGCCGGGCGTGTGGTCCATGAGGGAGATCAGCTGCACGTCCGTCCGGTCGAGGATGGCGGCGGCGTCCTCCACCACCGTGTCGGTGGGCACCTCGCAGCGCAAATGGATGAGGTGGTCGGCGCGCAGGGCGCCGGCGGCGCGGGCTTCCTTCAGGGCGGCGATCAGCTGGGGCGCGTCGCCATCCATGCCCACCGCCTTCTTGTCCGGCCACACGCGCAGGCTGTCGAACACGGTGGTGATGCCGGAGGCGGCGATCTGCGCGTCATGGGCGAGCACGGCGGCCACCGGGTTCCAGCGCACCTTGGGCCGGGGGGCGAGATGGCCCTCCACATGGTCCGTATGCAGCTCCACCAGGCCGGGCAGCAGATAGTCGCCCTCAAGGTCCTCCGCGCCCGGCGGCACCGCTCCGGTGCCGATGGCGGCGATGGCGCCATCGCGCAGGGTCACGTGGCCGAGGATCACCTCGTCCGCGAGCACGAGGCGGGCATTGGCGAGCACCTGTTCGGTCATGGGGCGGATCCGGCTCTGTTCGATGAATTGGAGGGCGATGAGCGGTCAGGCGGAAAAGCGGGCGACGTCCACCACCCGGTCGGCCACCGCCTCGCGGGTCTCGGCATCGTGGAAGATGCCGAGCAACCCGCAGCCGGCCGCCTTCTTCTCATGGATGAGGTCGATGACCACCGCGCGGTTGGCGGCGTCCAGCGATGCGGTGGGCTCGTCCAGCAGCAGCAGCGGCTGGGCGCCGATGAAGCCGCGCGCCACGTTCACCCGCTGCTGCTCGCCGCCGGAGAAGGTGGCGGGCGGCAGCCCCCACAGCCGCTCCGGCAGGTTGAGGCGGGCGAGCAAAGCGGCGGCGCGGGCCTTCGCCTCCTCCTCGTTTACGCCCTCGGCACGCAGGGGCGCGGCCACCACGTCGAGGGCGCCGACGCGCGGGATCACACGCAGGAACTGGCTCACATAGCCCACCCGCTCCCGCCGCAGGCGCAGCATCCGCCGCGGCGCGGCGCCCGCCACCTCGGCGACGCCGTCCTCGTCCGCCATGCGCACGGAGCCGGCATCGATGCGGTAATTGCCGTAGACCATCTTGAGGATGGAGCTCTTGCCCGCCCCGGACGGGCCACCCAGGGCTACGCACTCGCCGGGGAACACCTCGAACGACACGGCCGACACCACCGGCAGCCGCACGCCGCCCTGGAGGTGCAGGGTGAAGCTCTTGGCGAGGTCTTCCACCACGAGGAGGGGGCGGTCGGGAGCGCTGGCGTCCCACGTGTCCCGGCCGAGTGACGGCGAAGCCGGAGCGCCGGGCCGGGATCCAACGCTAGACTTCTGCGCAGCAGGTGAATTCCAGGGACGCTGAGACATGGAAGCGCCTTCGGCGGACTCTTGCGCCGGGTCCCTGCTCGCGTTCCGCGCCAGCTCCGCTGGCGCTGCATTTGGCCGGGACACCGTGGAGGGGGGCGTATCGAACGTCGTCATGCGGCGAGCACCGAGGAGACGAGGAGCTGGGTGTAGGGCTCGCGCGGGTCGTCGAGCACCTGGTCGGTGAGGCCCTGTTCGATCACGCGGCCGGACTTCATCACCATGATGCGGTGGGAGAGCAGCCGCGCCACGGCGAGGTCGTGGGTGACGATCACCACCGCGAGGCCGAATTCCTCCACCAGCTGGCGGATGAGGTCCAGCAGACGCGCCTGCACCGACACGTCGAGGCCGCTCGTGGGCTCGTCCATGAAAACGAGGCGCGGGCGGGTGACGAGGTTGCGGGCGATCTGCAGGCGCTGGCGCATGCCGCCGGAGAACGTGCGCGGATCGTCGTCCATGCGCTCGGCGGCGATCTCCACCCGGCCCAGCCAGTCGGCGGCCTCCTGGCGGATGTTGCCATAGTGGCGCCAGCCCACCGCCATCAGCCGCTCGCCCACATTGCCGCCGGCCGAGACCGCCATGCGCAGGCCCTGCTCCGCATGCTGGCGCACGAAGCCCCAGTCGGTGCGCAGGAGCAGCCGGCGCTCGGCTTCGGTAAGGCCGGCGAGGTCGCGCAGCTCCCCGTCCCGCATGCGGTAGGAGACGCGCCCGGCGCTGGGGGAAAGCTCGGTGGAGAGGAGGCCCAGCAAGGTGGACTTGCCGGAGCCCGACTCGCCGACGATGGCCAGGACCTCGCCCGCGTGGAGGGTAAGGTCCACGTCGCGGCAGCCGAGGCGCGCGCCGTAGTATTTCGCGAGGCTCTCGGCGACGAGGAGGGGGGCGTCAGCGGGGGGCTCAGTCATGGCCGGCCTCGCTGTAGGGCGCGCTCATGGTGCCGGTGTGGCCCTCCGCCTGGCGGGTGGAGCAATGGTCCGTGTCGGAGCACACGAACATGCGGGAGCCCTTGTCGTCGAGGATCACCTCGTCGAGATAGACGCCCTCGGCGCCGCACAGGGCGCAGGGGTGCGTGAACGCCTGCACCCGGAACGGGTGGTCCTCGAAATCCAGCGACACCACCTGCGTGTGCGGCGGGATGGCATAGATGCGCTTCTCGCGCCCCGCGCCGAACAATTGCAGCGCCGGGCTGTCGTTCATCTTCGGATTGTCGAACTTGGGGATGGGGGAGGGGTCCATCACGTAGCGGCCCTGAACCTTCACCGGATAGGCGTAGGTGGTGGCGATGTGGCCGTGGCGGGCGATGTCCTCGTAGAGCTTCACCTGCATCAGGCCGTAGTCGGCCAGCGCGTGCAGGCGGCGCGTCTCGGTCTCGCGCGGCTCCAGGAAGCGCAGAGGCTCGGGGATCGGCACCTGGTAGACGATGACCTGCCCCGCCTTCAGCTGCGCCTCGGGAATGCGGTGGCGGGTCTGGATGACGCTCGCCTCCTGTGTGCGGGTGGTGGTGGCGACCCTGGCCGTGGTCTCGAAGAAGGTGCGGATGGCCACCGCATTGGTGGTGTCGTCCGAGCCCTGGTCGATCACCTTCAGCACGTCGTCGGCGCCGAGGATGGAGGCCGTCACCTGCACGCCGCCCGTGCCCCAGCCGTAGGGCATGGGCATCTCGCGGCTGGCGAAGGGCACCTGATAGCCGGGGATGGCGATGGCCTTCAGGATGGCCCGGCGGATCATCCGTTTCGTCTGTTCGTCCAGATAGGCGAAGTTGTAGGTGATGGCCGGCATGCCGGCGGCGGAATTGGCGATGGCGTTCATTCCGCGGCCTCCTGCCGAAGAGGCTCGGCCGTTTCGTCGTCCGGGCCCTCGGCCAGCTCCGCCCGCATGCGGCGGATGAGGTCCAGCTCGGCCTGGAAGTCCACGTAGTGGGGCAGCTTCAGGTGCTCCACGAAGCCGGTGGCCTGCACGTTGTCGCAATGGGAGAGGACGAATTCCTCGTCCTGCGCCGGCGCGCTCTTCTCCTCGCCCAGCTCGGCGAAGCGCAGTGCCCGGTCCACCAGCGCCATGGACATGGCCTTGCGCTCGCACTGGCCGAACACCAGGCCGTAGCCGCGGGTGAACTGCGGCGGCTGGGTGGCCGAGCCCCTGAACTGGTTCACGCTCTGGCACTCGGTGACGGCGATCTCGCCCAGCGGCACGGCAAAGCCCAGTTCCTCGGCATGGAGGCCCACCTCCACCGTGCCGAAGCGGATCTCGCCAACGAACGGGTGGGTGCGGGCGTAGCCGCGCTGGGTGGAATAGCCGAGCGACAGCAGGAAGCCCTCGTCGCCCCGCGCCAGCGCCTGCAGGCGCAGGGGCCGGTCGGCGGGGAAGGCGAGGGGCTCGCGGGTCAGGTCGCGCGGCGGCGTGCCGTCGTCCGCAGGGGCGGGCTCGATGAGGCCTTCGTCGCCCAAGAGGTCGGTGACGCGGGGCATGGGGGCCGCGGCGGGAGGCTCCGCCACCTCCGGCGGCGTGTCCGGCTGCGGGGCCGCCGGCGCGGTGGCGTCGGTCGCGCGGGTGGCCAGCCGCTCGTCCAGCAGGCGGTGGGTATAGTCGAAGGTGGGACCGAGCACCTGCCCGCCGGGCAGGTCCTTGAAGGTGGCCGAGATGCGCCGCTCCACCCGCATGGCGCCCGTGTCCACCGGCACCGTGGCGCCGAAGCGGGGCAAGGTGGTGCGGAAGGCGCGGGCGAGGAAGATCGCCTCGATGAGGTCGCCGCGCGCCTGCTTGATGGCCAGGGCCGCGAGCTCGCGGTCGTAAAGCGAGCCCTCCGCCATCACCCGGTCCACGGCGAGGCCGAGCTGCTCCGCAATCTGGTCCAGCCCGATCTCGGGCACAGAGTCATCGCCCCGCCGACGCTTCGCAAGGAGCGCATGGGCGTTGCGGATGGCAGCCTCGCCGCCTTTCACCGCCACGTACATGGGTCAATCCTCCGGGAATGGCATGACGCTGCGCGGCAGGCCGGCCACGGCCCCCGGCGCGATGAGGAAGAGGTCGACGCCGAGCGGATAGAGCATCCGGTTGGCGGCGAGCCGCCGGTCGAAATCTGCCGGCAAGGGCGCGGCAGCAAAGGCCCGCCGGCCCTTGATGCCGGGCCCCTCCAGCGCGAGCGCGCCCGCCCCCAGGGTCTCCACCTGCACGAGGAGGGTGGCCGAGCGGTCGGGATAGTCCGGCTCGCCCTGGGCGAAGGCGGAAAAATCCGCCAGCCCCGCCGGGTCGCCGATGAGGGCGAAGCGGGCGCCGGCCGGCTCCGCCGCGAGGGGCGCGCCGGTGTGGAAGCGCAGGAAGGCGGCCACCTGGGGATGCGCGGCCAGCGCCCTGTCGAGGAAGACCGGCGTCTCATAATCCAGCAGTGCGAGGGCCGCGGCCGCCATCTCCGGCGAGAGGGGGGCAGGGGGCGCAAGCTCGCTTGAAAGCGGCACCGGCAGGCCCGGCTGCGCCATGGCCCACATGAGGGCGGAAAAGGCGCGCTGGGCGTCGTGCACCGGGTCGGCGAAGCCGGCGGCGAGGGCGGTGGCGGGCGCAGCCATCAGTCCTCTCCGCGCGTCATGGTGAAGAAGTTGACCTTGGTGCCTTCGGTCTCGGCGGCCGCGGCGGCTTCCTCCGCGGCGAGGCGGCGGCGCACCGGGGCCAGCGCATCCTCCACCGCGAGGCGCAGGGCCGGCTCCTGCCAGAAGGCGTCGAGGGTGGCGGCGGCTTCCGCTTTCTCCGGCACGCGGCCCAGCATGTAGGAAATGCCGGTGGGCCCGCCCTCCACCTGCATGGCGGCGCGGGTCACGGTGGTTTCCCCCAGATTGAAGGGCGCGCCGTCGCCGCCGGTGCGGCCCTGCACCATGGCGAGCCCGACCTCGGAGGGGCGCAGCCTCTTCAGTGGCGGGAAGGGGCGGAAGCGTTCCACCGCCGCCTCCAGCTCCTTGCGGGTGGCGCGGGCGAACAGGGCCATCATGGCTTGGCGCTGGGTGGTCTCGGTGGCGGGCGCGCCGGGGGCGGGCGGTGCCGGGGGCTGTCCTGAGGAAGGGGCGTCGGGCAACATGCTTGCCTCGAAGGCTGGTGCCGGGCGGGTGCAGGCACGCGGTGACCGCTTGCGGAGCCCGTGGCTCTGCTGGACATGATTTGTATAATAGTCTATACAAATATGCAAGACGGCTTGGCCGTCACGGGGGCGAAAAATGTCGGGAACGCCGCGCAGTTTCTCCGCGAAGGGTCACAAGGCGATGACGGACGTCCCGGACGGCGCCGGGGAAACCGCGCCGGCGGAGGGGCGGGTCGCGCGCGGCAGTGGCGTGACCCTCTGGCGGCAGATCGCCGAGACCCTGGCGCAGGAGATGCAGTCCGGCGCCCTGAAGCCGGGCGCGCGCCTGCCGGTGGAGGCGGAGCTGGCCGAGCGCTTCGGGGTGAACCGCCACACCCTGCGCCGCGCGTTGGCGCATCTGGCGGAACAGGGCCTGATCGAGGCGACGGCGGGGCGCGGCACCTTCGTGAAGGAGCCGCCCCTGCGCTACCCCATCGGCGCGCGCACGCGCTTCTCGGAGATCGTGACGGCGGGCGGGCGCGAGCCGTTCGGCCGCTACCTCGGCTCCTCGGTGGAGCCGGCCTGCCCGGACGTGGCGCGCGAGCTTGCCATCCCCGAGGGGACGCCGGTGCTGCGCATCGAGACCACCCACGAGGCGGACGGCGTGCCCATCTCCTGCGGCACCGCCTGGTTTCCCCATGCGCGCTGCCGCGACCTCGACCTCATCTATGCGGCCACCGGCTCGCTGACGCGGGCGCTGGCCACCCTCGGCATCGAGGATTTCCGCCGGCGCGAGACGCGCATCACCGCCCGCCCCGCCAACCCGCGGGAGATGGAGATCCTCTCGCTGGCGCCCGGCCGCGCGGTGATGGTGCTGGAGCGCCTCGACGTGGACGCGAGCGGCACGCCCCTGCAATGGGGCCGCTCCTCCTTCGCCGCCGACCGCGTGCAGCTGGTGCTCAAGCCATAGGCAATTCCACTGCGTGCGCAGCGGCCTTCCGCCAGGAGTTGCGCAGGAACAAACGGATCGGGCATTTCCGGTGAACCGGGGCTTGCCGGAAATGCTCTGGTGCCGCCGGTCCCGAGGCGGTCGTTCAGGACCCGGACACAGCAGGAGAGGCTCTATGGCCCGCATCGACGACGAGGGCGCGCTGCGCCGCATCTATGGCCAGGCGAACGGGCGGAGCGTGGACAAGCAGCTCGACCGGCTCGATGCCCATTGCCGGCGCTTCATCGCCCTCAGCCCGTTCGTGCTCATCGCCACCGCCGATGCCACGGGCGCGACGGACGTCTCCCCCCGCGGCGACACGCCGGGTTTCGTCGCCGCCACCGAACGCGAGCTGCTGATCCCCGACCGGCCGGGCAACAACCGGCTCGACTCCCTGTGCAACATCCTCGCGAACGGGCAGGTGGGCCTGCTCTTCCTCATCCCCGGCGTGGACGAGACTCTGCGCGTCAACGGCCGTGCCGCCATCCACGACGACGCGGATCTGGCGGCGCGCTTCGCCGTCGCAGGCAAGGTCCCGCGCACGGTTTTGAAGGTCGAGGTGGAGGAGGCGTATCTCCACTGCGCCAAGGCTTTCATGCGCTCCCGCCTGTGGGATCCGGATGCGCAGCTGGAGCGCTCGGCGCTGCCCACCATGGGGGAGATGCTGCGCGACCAGATCGCCGCCAAGAAAGGGAGCGGCAGCCCGGCCGAGGCGGAGAGCCAGGAGGCGATGGTCGCCCGCTATCGCGGCATCCTCTACTGAGGCCTCGGGGCCGGCCGTTCCCCGATCGCTGCGCGGGCCTCAGGGCTCCAGGCGCGCCCGCCCGATGATGGAGAAGCGCAGGCGCGAGGAGATGAAGTCGATCACCGCCACCATCACCAGCATCATCAGGATGAGGAAGGACACCTTCTGCCATTCCAGCACGCGGATCTGCTCCGCGAGGTGGAGGCCGAGGCCGCCCGCCCCGACGATGCCCACGATGGTGGACTGCCGCGCATTGGATTCGAAGTAATAGAGCAGCTGGCTCGCCAGCACCGGGAGCACCTGCGGCAGCATGCCGAAGCGCACCGCCTCCACCTGCGAGCCGCCGGTGGAGGTGACGCCTTCCACGGGCTTGCGGTCCAGCGCCTCCACCGCCTCGGAGAACAATTTGCCCAGCTCGCCGAAGCTGGCGGTGGCGATGGCGAGGATGCCGGCGAACGGGCCGAGGCCCACCACCGTCACATAGATCAGCGCCCAGATGAGGCGGTCGATCCCGCGCACCGTGTCCAGCACGCGCCGCACGGCGAAATGGGCGAAGATGTTGGGGATCACGTTCTTGGCCGCGAGGAAGCCGAACGGGAAGGCGAGGATCGCTCCGCCCAGCGTGCCGAGGAAGGCGATGGCCAGCGTCTCGCCCAGCGCGTGCATGTAGAGCGGCAGCTGCGTGCCGGGGTTCGGCGGCAGCATCAGCGTCACGAAATGCCCGAGCTGGACGATGCCCGAGCCAATGCGGTCGAAATTGAAGCCGAGCCGCCAGAAGCCGAACAGGGCGATGCCAGCCGCGGCGGCGATGAGGAGCAGCGTCCGCATCCGCTCGCCCGGCGCGCCGGAGAGGGCGGCCGGATGGGCGCTCGCGAGCCGCGCGCGGTCCTCGGGGGAAAGGGTGATGCGCGCCCGGTTCATTGCCGCGCCTCCCATCCGATGAGGCGGTGGCGCACCTGCTCCGTCACGAGGTCGATGACCACCACCGCGGCGATGATGAGGATGAGGATGGCCGACACGTCCGAGTAATAGAACTTGCGGATGGCCTCCACGAGGTCCTGGCCGATGCCGCCCGCGCCCACGAAACCCATGATGGAGGCCTCGCGCACGTTGATCTCGAAGCGGAGCAGCCCGTAGGACGCGAAGTTGGAGGTGACCTGCGGCACCACGGCGAAGCGCACCATCTGCGCCCAGGAGCCGCCCGAGGCGACGGCCCCGTCCACCGGCTTCATGTCGATGTTCTCGACCACCTCCGCGAACAGCTTGCCCAGCGCCCCCATGGTGTGGATGGCGAGCGCCAGCACGCCGGGCATGGGCCCGAGGCCGAAGGCCACCACGAACAGCAGCGCGAACACCAGCTCCGGCACCGTGCGGCAGAATTCCAGGAAGCGGCGGGCGGCAATGCGGATGAATGGGTTCTTCACCAGGTTGGCGCTGGCGAGGAAGCAGAGGAGAAAGGCGCCGATGCCGCCGAGCAGCGTGCCGAGATAGGCGATGAGGATGGTGTCGAGGAGCAGCGCCAGCCAGTGGTCGAGGTTCCAGTACCATTCGGACAGGTCCGCCCACAGGCT
The DNA here is from genome assembly GCF_043194755.2 of Xanthobacter nonsaccharivorans. Taxonomy (NCBI): domain Bacteria; kingdom Pseudomonadati; phylum Pseudomonadota; class Alphaproteobacteria; order Hyphomicrobiales; family Xanthobacteraceae; genus Xanthobacter; species Xanthobacter nonsaccharivorans. The sequence continues at coordinate 173,164 of NZ_CM195526.1, forward strand.
CGACCAGCGCAGGGTGGGCGTGATGCTCCAGAAATAGTTGGTGAGGCGCCCCGCATTGGCGATGAGGACCGCCGGCTTCACCTCGCCCATCCATGAGGAGAGGGCGATGCACAGGAGCACCACGGCGGCCACGATGAAGGTGTGGCGCCGCCGCGCCTGCACCGCCGCCTCGTAGCGGGCGATCAGGGGCGCGAGCTGCTCGTCGGGCAGGCGGGCGATGGCGTGGGACACGGGCGTTGCTTCACGTGTGGGCCTCGCGCCGGAGGCCGGGTTCGGGATGTCGTCCCCCGGCGGACCCGGAGGATCCACCCGGCCGCAGTCCTGCGGGCGCATGACCGGAGCCGGGCGAAGCCGGACGACGTTGGGCCTGGATGCCCTCCCCCGCCAGGCGGGGGAGGGAAAAGCGATCCCCGGACGGAGATCAGGACGTCGCGATCAGGACTTCTTCTTGCGCAGCTCGTCCACGAACTTGTTGAGCTCGATGATCGAGACGTAGGACTCGTTGTCGATGGGCTGCCAGGGCTGCTGCTTGCCTTCATAGATCTTGTCGAAGGCGGCCTTGTCGTTCTGCTGGATGGTGAAGAACGCGTCGCGGATCTTCGCCTTCAGCTCGGCCGGCATGTCGGCGAGATAGGCGTAGGGCGAGTTCACGATCTGGTCGGACTTGAAGATGATGCGGAAGTCGTCGTACTTCGCCATCCCCTTGCGCTCCATGCGCTTCAGGTTGGACTCCTGCTCGTCGTTCCACCAGTTGAAGGCGGCGTCGCAGGTGCCCTGCTGCACGGCGATGACCGCGTTCTCGTGCGAGCCGGCGTAGACCACCTTGCTGAAGAACTCGTCCGGCTTCAGGCCCATCTTGTTGAGGGCGAAGCGCGGCACGTTGTTGCCGGAGGTGGAGTTGGGATCGACGAGGCAGAGGTTCTTGCCCTTCAGGTCCTCGATGGACTTGTAGGGGCTGTCGGCCTTCACGTAGAGCACCGAGTGGTAGCCCTTGGTGCCGTCCAGGTTCACCTCGATGGCGAAGGCCTCGATCTTGGCGCCGGTCATCAGCGCGCGGGCGAACGAGGACGGGCCGTAGGAGGCGATGTGGATGTTGCCGGCGCGCTGGCCCTCGATCACCGCCGCATAGTCGTTGGCGATGCGCAGGGTCACCTTGGTGCCGAGCTGCTTGGAGAGATAGTCCATCAGCGGCGCGAAGCGCTCGGTGACGCCCGAGGCGTTCTCCGCCGGGATGATGGCGAAGACGAGCTCGGGATACTTCGCCTTCCACTCCTGCGCGGCGGCCGCGCCGGTGGAGACGGCAAGCGCGGCGGCGGCCGCGATCAGGGTACGACGGTTCAGCATGTCTCGGCTCCTGTCGGACATTTCTCGACGTGAACGAACGGATGGGGCCGGCGGCGCCGGGACTGCGGTGCCCTGGCCGGCGGGGCGGCTGGCCGTTCAGGCCATCGCCGCGGCTTCCGGAAGGCCGGCGTCCACGGCGGCCGGCTGCCGGACCTGGGGCGTGTCCATGACCTCCCCGGCCTCCAGGCCGTAGAGGTCGTGGGCGACGCTGTCGGTGAGGGCGGAGGGTGCGCCGTCGAACACCACGCGGCCCTGCGCCATGCCCACGAGGCGGTCGCAATAGGTGCGGGCGAGATCGAGGGAGTGCAGGTTGCACAGCACCGTGATGCCGAAGTGCTTGTTGATGCGCAAAAGCGCGTCCATGACGATCCGGGTGTTGCGCGGATCAAGCGAGGCGATGGGCTCGTCGGCGAGGATGAGCGACGGCTCCTGGGCCAGGGCGCGGGCGATGGCGACGCGCTGCTGCTGCCCGCCGGACAGGCTGTCGGCCCGCTGGGCGGCGAGCGGGGCGATGTCGAACTGGTCGAGGGCGGAGAGGGCGACAGCCCGGTCCTCCGGGCGCCAGGTCTTGGTCAGCGAGCGCCAGGCCGGAACGGCGGCGAGGCGGCCCATGAGCACGTTGGTGAGCACGTCGAGCCGGCCCACCAGGTTGAACTGCTGGAAGATCATGGCCGCCTGGGCGCGCCATTCGCGCAGCGCCCGGCCCTTCAGGGCGGTGACGTCCTGCCCGTTGTAGAGGATGCGGCCGGACGAGGGCTCCTGCAGGCGGTTGATCATGCGCAGGAGCGTGGACTTGCCGGCGCCGGACCGGCCGATGACGCCGATGAAGGCGCCGTCGCCGATCTGAAGATCGACGTTCGAGACGGCCTCCTTGTCGCCGAAGCGGCGGGTCAGGCCTTCGATCACCAGCATCGGGTCGCTCCGTTGCGCGTCGAGGACCCGATAAGCCCGGTGCGCAACACCCGTATGACGCTCCGGCGACCCTTCCATTCCTTCGGCGCGCCGCGGCCGGCGTCAGAAAACTGTCATGCCGGCGGGACGCCGATTGTGACGGTCCCCGGGGTCGCGCCACGGCCCCAAATGCAGCGACGCCGGAGGGGATCTCCCCTCCGGCGTCGCGGATCGACCGGACCTCACATTGTTGTGTTCTTCGGTCCGGCGAGGGCGATGGCAGCCCCTGGCGTCAAACCATGCCGAACAGCACCGCACCCACGAAGGCAAAGGCGGCGCACGTCTCGATCACGGTGAGCAGATGGCCAAATGTCATCTTCAGCCTCGCACGGTCGATCTTGGAAGCGAACTTAGCAAACTCTCATGGGGCCGGAAGAGGTAAGTTGTGCTGCATTGCCGATGCCTTCCGCTGCGGCGCAATGACTGATGCGGCACGAGGCGGTGGGCCCACTTCCTTTTCCCCGACGCTGCGGCGCACGACGAAAGCTTCTGAAATATTGTATTTCAGCTGGTGATCGCCGCTTCCAGCAGGTTGGCCACCGCGAGCGCCTGGCGGTCGCGTCCGAACCGGCCCACCACCTGCACGCCCACGGGCATGCCATTGGCCGCGGTGAGGCCGGCGACGTTGAGGGCGGGGCAGCCCATGAGGGTCCACAGCCGGTTGAACATGGCCGAGCCGGTGGTGGCATGGCCTTCCGGTGCCGGCCCGGGGGCGGAGAAGGTGAGGATGGCGTCCACGTCGCGGAACAGGTCGCCCAGCACGTGGCGTCCGCGCTTGGCCGTGCGCCGGGCGTTGTCATAGGCCTCGGGGGTGATCGTCCGCGCCGCCTCCAGGTGGGCGGCCAGCAGCGGCGAGAGCTGGTCGCGGGCGAAGACATACTCGTCCATGAAGGAGAGGGCGGCCTCGAAGTCCTGGATGACGGGGTGGGCGGCATCCGCCTCCTCGAGCGCTTCGGGCAGGTCGAGGTCGAACACGCGGGCACCCTTCGCCTCCAGGGCACGGGCGGCGGTTTCCAGCGCGGCGTGGGAGTCGGTCGAGGCGTTGTCGGCCCGGGCGGTGCGCACCACCGCGACCCGCGGCGCCTCAGCCATCTCATCGCCGATGTCGAGGTCCCGCCCGGTGAGCGCGGCGACGGCGAAGGCGGCGTCCCGCACCCGGGCGGCGAACAGGCCGATGGTGTCGAGGTGCCAGGAGAAGGTCTTCATCCCCAGCGTCGGCAGCAGGCGGAAGGTGGGCTTGTAGCCGGTGACCCCGCAGAAGGCGGCGGGGCGGATCACCGAGCCGCCGGTCTGCGTGCCGATGGCGAGCGGCAGCATGCCTGCCGCCACCGCCGCCGCGGAGCCAGCGGAGGAGCCGCCCGGCGTGTGGCTGAGCCGGCGCGGATTGCGGGTGGCGCTGGGCTCCAGGAAGGCGAACTCGGTGGTCACCGTCTTGCCCACCACGATGCCGCCGGCGCGACGCGTCATGCCCACCACGGGGGCGTCGGTGATGGGCCGGTGCTCCTCATAGATGGGACTGCCGTAGGCGGTGATGAAGTCGCGCGTGTCGAGAATGTCCTTGATGCCCACCGGCAGGCCGGCCAGCGGCAGCGCATCGAGCCCCTTCAGCATGCTCGCCCGCAGGGCCATGTCGAGGTCGAGGGCGGCGAAGGCATTCACCTCCCCTTCGCAGGCGGCGATGGCGGCGGCCGCCTCCTCCATCACGGCGCGCGGCGTGGTGCGCCCCGCGCGGATGGAGGCGGCGAGGTCGCGGGCGGAAAGCAGGGACATGGAGGAGGACTCGAACGTTCGGACAGGAAGAGGGCGCACCATGCGCAACGGGCGCGGCGAGGGCAACCGCCTTCGCCGGTGCCGGCGCTGGAGCTCGAGGCGGGCCTATTGCACCGGCAGGATGCGCTTGCCGGTGCGCGCCGCCTCGTCATAGACGCGGGTGTCGCCCGGCTTCAGGGAGTAGCAGGTGGCGGCGATCACCGGCTTCCCGGCGGCGAGGAGCTGGCCCACCGTGGCGAAGCGGTAGCCCTTCGCCCTGAGCGCCGGAATGAGGATCTTCAGCGCCTCCGCCGTGTGCTTCCCGCGCCCGTTGGCGTGCATCAGCACGATGGAGCCGGGGCGGATGGCGCGCAGCATGTCGTCGGCCATGCCCTTGGCGCCGATGAAGGCCGGGTCGCCCGAATCCACGTCCCACTGGATGGCGAGGTGGCCGGTGTCGTTCACATAGTCGAGGGATTCGGCGCTGCACGAGCCGTAAGGGAAGCGGAAGAGGGCGGCGGGCGCTGCGGATTTCGGGATCATGCAGCCCTTGGCCTCCACCTCCTTGCGGCGCAGCGCGAGGGCGATGTCCGCATCGTCCACCTGGCGGCGCATGGTCTCCCCGGTGCGGACCGTGAGGTTGGCGTGGGACCAGGTGTGGTTGCCCGTCTCGAACTGCGGATCGACGGTGATCTGGTCGCCCCGCTCCGCATGGCTCATCAGCCACTTGCCGCCGGCGAAGAGGGTGGCGGCGACGCCCTCCGCCCGGAGATAGTCGAAGATGGCGCCGTCATAGCCGGAGGTCTCGCCGGAGGCCTCGCACAAGTCGAAGGTGAGGGCGACCAGCTTCTCCCCCGGCGGCAGGTCCACCCGGCGGATGGAGCCGCGCAGGCCCGCCGGCACGGGCGCGAGGGCGGGGATGGCGATCTCCGGCAATTCCACCTGGCCGCCGGTGCGCGGCCGCACGACCTCCTCGCCCGGCCGGGCCGCGAGGGCCGCGGGCGGGTAGCAGGCGGGCCCTGCCGCGCCGGCACGGGCGGGGGCCGCCGCGAGCAAGGCGGGGCCGAGGAGAAGAAGGGCGCGCAGGGCGCGGGACAACAGGGGGCCGGTCACGGCAGCACTCGCGAATGTATGTTCAGCCCGCCCGGAGGACGGTTCACTGTGGCGGACCCGGCTCCAGAGCGCGATTCGAGCAAAGTGAATCCGTTTGCTCGGTGAATCGCCCTCTGGCTTCAAGCTGGAGAACGCGTGGCTCAGCCTGCTCTAGGCCGGGCGGCACGGCCTTTCCAGACCGAGGCGGTCACTTGCTGTTTCCGCCTGAAACATCAATCCGGAGTGACCGCAGGATCAACAGATTCCATTTGAAGAAGGCAGCAATGGGGGAGTAACCGGCGAAAGGGGCGCGAATCGCGTCCCGTGTCATCGTCTCGCAGACGGCGCCCAGCCGACGGATCGCCCTGATGAACCTGCTCTCCATCCAGTCCCATGTCGCCTACGGCCATGTGGGCAATGCCTCCGCCGTCTTCCCGCTGCAGCGGCTCGGGGTGGAGGTGTGGGCCATCAATACGGTGCAGTTCTCCAACCACACCGGCTACGGCGCCTGGCGCGGGCAGGTGTTCGAGGCGTCGGTCGTCGGCGAGCTGGTGGAGGGCATCGCCGAGCGCGGGGTTTTGCCGCGCTGCGACGGAGTGCTTTCCGGCTACATGGGCTCGGCCGATATCGGCGCCGCCATCCTCGATGCGGTGGCGCGGGTGAAGGGCGCGAACGCCAACGCCACCTATTGCTGCGACCCGGTGATCGGCGACGTGGGGCGTGGCATCTTCGTGCGCCCCGGCATTCCCGAGTTCATGCGCGAGCGCGCGGTGCCGGCGGCGGAGGTCATCACCCCCAACCAGTTCGAGCTGGAGCTGCTCTCCGGTCACGCGGTGGCAACGCTTCAGGACGCCATCGCCGCCTGCGACGCGCTGCACCGGCAGGGGCCGAAGGTGATCCTCGTCACCAGCCTGCACGTGGCGGAGACCCCGCCGGACCGCATCGACCTGCTCGCCTCCGGGCCGGACGGGCGCTTCCTGGTGCGCACGCCGCGGCTCGACGTGTCGCTGAACGGGGCGGGGGACGCCATCGCCGCCCTGTTCTTCTTCCATGTCACGCGCACCGGCTCGACGGCGCAGGCGCTGTCCCTCGCCGCATCCTCCATTTACGGGGTGCTGGAGCGGACCGAAAAAGCACAGTCTCGCGAATTGCTGCTGGTGGAGGCGCAGGAGGAGTTCGTGCGGCCCTCCCGCCTCTTTTCGGCCTCGGCGATCTGAGGCAAAATTGTGGCAATGTCGCAGGGGCTTGGCCCGTGAGGGCGCGGCTGCTGCGGTGAAGGGGCGGAAGGCCGCGCGCGGGGGTGCGGGCCAGTTCGCCTCGTGTTCGAGGCCTGACGGCCTTGGTGTCCTGTCGTCTGCGTCCCGTTGCCCGAGATCTTCCGCCCATGCCTCCGCAAAAGCCCCGCCGCTACGTCACGCTCGACGTGTTCACCCAGCGCCCGTTCGGGGGCAATCCGCTCGCCGTGGTGCTGGATGCCCAGGGCCTCGACGACGCGGCCATGCAGCAGATCGCCCGCGAGTTCAACGTCTCCGAGACGGTGTTCGTGCTGCCGCCCCGGCATCCGGAGAACCGCGCGCGCATCCGCATCTTCACCGTGGCGCACGAGATGCCCTTCGCCGGCCATCCCACCGTGGGCGCGGCCGTGCTCCTCGCCCTGGAGGACAAGCTCGACAAGGGCACGCTCCGGATCGAGGAAACCATCGGCACCATCACCTGCGAGGTGGCGACACAGGGGGCCGGCTCCCGCAGGGGAGCGGCGGTGTTCACCGCCCCGCGCAAGGGCGAGATCGAGACCACGGACATCTCCCGCGAGGCCTGCGCCGAGGCGCTGAGCCTCGATCCGGAGGACATCGGCTTTGATGCGCACCGCCCGGTGGTGGCCAATGCCGGCGTGCCCTTCCTGTTCGTGCCGCTGGCCAACCTCACCGCGCTCGCCCGCGCCCGGCCGGACGAGGCGGCCTTCATCGCCTCCCTCGGCGGGTTCGGCGAGGCGCTCTACCTCTACACCCTCGACGAGGAAGGCGACGCCGACTTCCGGGCCCGCATGTTCTCGCCCGGCCTCGGTACGGAGGAGGACCCGGCCACCGGCGCCGCCGCCGCCGCGTTTCCATGGGTGCTGCTCGACGCGGAGAACCTCGTGGACGGAAACCACAAGGTGCGCATCGACCAGGGGTTCGAGATGGGCCGCCCCAGCCGCATTGACCTCGGCTTCACGGTGCGGGACGACGTGGTGGTGAGCGCCACCATCGGCGGCGGGGCGGTGGTCATCGCCGAGGGCGTGCTCCATCTTTGAGCCCCGCCAATACGTGGAATTGAAAGAACTCAGAGACCGGCCCGTGAAAATCGGGATTGTCCGCATTGCGCGGGGTTGGCGGCGGCGGGATCGTGCCTATCTCCGCTGCATTGCACACGGCCGCGCAGCTGGCGCGGGCCGGCCTTCCTATAGGGAAAGTCTCACATGAGCGAGAGCACCCCGTCCCTGTTCGGTCCCTTCCGCCTCGGCGACCTGACGCTTGCCAACCGCATCGTCATGGCGCCGCTGACCCGCAACCGCGCGGTTGAGGGCTTCGTGCCGAGCCCGATGGCGGCGGACTATTACGCCGCCCGCGCCGATGCCGGCCTCCTCATCACCGAGGCCTCGCAGATCTCCCAGCAGGGCCAGGGCTACCAGGACACGCCCGGCATCTATACCGACGCCCAGGTGGCGGCCTGGAAGAAAGTAACCGATGCGGTCCACGCCAAGGGCGGGCATATCGTCATCCAGCTCTGGCACGTGGGCCGGGTGTCCCACACCTCGCTGCAGCCCGGCGGCGGCGCGCCGGTGGCCCCGTCCGCCATCCGCGCCGAGACCAAGACCTTCGTGAGCAACGCCTTCGCCGCCACCTCGGAGCCGCGGGCGCTTGAGCTGTCCGAGATCCCCGGCATCATCGCCGACTACCGCCGCGCCGCCGCCAACGCCATCAAGGCGGGCTTCGACGGCGTGGAGATCCACGGTGCCAACGGCTACCTCATCGACCAGTTCCTCAAGGACGGCTCCAACACCCGCACGGACCAGTACGGCGGCTCCATCGAGAACCGCGCGCGCTTCCTGCTGGAGGTGGTGGACGCCATCACCGCCGAGATCGGCGCGCGGCGCACCGGCCTGCGCCTCTCCCCCGTCTCGCCGGCCAACGGCATTTCCGACAGCAACCCGCAGGCGCTGTTCAATCACGTGGTGGAGGAGCTGGAGAAGCGGCACCTCGTCTACATCCATGTGGTGGAGGGCGCGACCGGCGGCCCGCGCGACATCGCGCCGGACTTCTCCTTCGAGGAGCTGCGGAAGCGCTACAGCGGCGCCTGGATGGTGAACAATGGCTATGACCTGGCCCTGGCGAAGAGCGTGATCGCCGAGGGCAAGGCCGACCTCGTGGCCTTCGGCAAGCCCTTCATCGCCAATCCGGACCTGGTGGAGCGCCTGCGCCGCGACGCCCCGTTCAACGAGCTGGACCGCGATACGCTCTATGGCGGCGGCGCCAAGGGCTACATCGACTATCCGACGCTGGCGGACGCCGCCGCGTGAATGCGGCATCGGCCGTAGATAACGGCTGGGGCCTTGCCTGGCCCGTGGACCGGCGCATCGCGCCGGTCCATCGCCTCAACTTCCGGGCGGAGCCGGGCGGCTGGCCCGAGCTTGCGCCACGGCAAGAGGAGGTCGAGGCCCATTTTGCCCGCCGTGCGGCGGATAATCCGCATCTGTGGAACGGCCCGATCCTGCTGCTGCGGGACCATGCCTTCGCCGACGGCGCCCTCTCCGGCGCCTTCCGGCAGACGGACTTTGCCGCCTTCACCTGGTGGCGCGACCATGGCTGGCGGGACCTCGGCATGGTGAACGCCTTCGCGCTCGCCGCCATCGAGGGGGCGGACGGCGGCTTCGTGCTGGGGGTGATGGGGCCGCACACGGCCTCCGCCGGGCGCGCCTATTTTCCCGGCGGCACGCCGGACCCCTCCGACATCACCGCCGATGGCCGGGTGGACCTCCACGCCTCCATGCTGCGGGAGCTCAAGGAGGAGACCGGCCTCTCGGCCGCCGACATCGCCCACGACGCCGGCTTCACCGGCCTGTTCGATGGCCCGCGGGTGGCGCTGCTGGGCCGGCTCGTGTTCGATGCGCCGGCAGACGCGCTCGCCGCCCGCATCCGGGCCTTTCTCGCGTCCGAGGCGCAGCCGGAACTGGCCGACGTGGCGGTCGTCCATTCGGAAGCCGACATCACTCCCGCAATGGCGCCCTTCGCCGTGGACTACATGCGGGCGCGCTGGGCGGCGCGATGAGGCGCCACCCCTTGCGCTTCGGCCTTGGCTCCGGTATGAGCACCCTCCCGAACTTCTGAGCGAAGAGTAGAGCGCCCCGTGTCGTCCCGCACGACCAAGACCGCCGCTTCTGCCCCCCGGACCGTCAAGGCTCCGGGCAACGCTCTTATTCTGCGCGCGCTTCTTCTCCTTAGCCGCCCCTGAGGGCCGGCCGGGCTTGCGCCTGGGCACTCAGGGGATCGCACCGCCGCCGGGCACAAGACCCGGCGCCTGTTTCGGCTTATGATCCGGCAAACCCCGCCTCGTGACAGGCGCCCCGGCCGGACCCGCGAGAAGGACCGCTCCCCATGACCGACGCTGCCTCCACCCCCGTTGCGCCCGTATCCGGCCAGGGTTCCGGCAAGGACCGGGTCATCATCTTCGACACCACCCTGCGCGACGGCGAGCAGTGCCCCGGCGCCTCCATGACCTTCGAGGAGAAGCTGGAGGTGGCCGCGCTCCTCGACGAGATGGGCGTGGACGTGATCGAGGCCGGCTTCCCCATCGCCTCCATCGGCGATTTCGAGAGCGTGGCGGAGATCGCCCGCCGCTCGAAGAACGCCACCATCGCCGGCCTCTCCCGCGCCGCCCTCAATGACATCGACCGCTGCGCCGAGGCGGTGAAGCACGCCCGGCGCGGGCGCATCCATACTTTCCTGTCCACCTCCCCCGTGCACATGAAGTACAAGCTCCAGAAGGAGCCGCACGAGGTGCTGGAGATGATCGTCGCCTCCGTCACCCGCGCCCGCAACCACGTGGAAGACGTGGAATGGTCGGCGGAGGACGGCACCCGCACCGAGATGGATTTCCTGTGCCGGTGCGTGGAAGCCGCCATCAAGGCCGGCGCCGGCACTATCAACATCCCGGACACGGTAGGCTACACCACCCCGGCCGAGTATGAGGCGCTGTTCCGCACCGTGCGCGAGCGCGTGCCCAACTCGGACAAGGCCATCTTCTCCGTCCACTGCCACAATGACCTCGGCATGGCGGTGGCGAACTCGATGGCCGGCGTTGCCGGCGGCGCGCGGCAGATCGAGTGCACGGTCAACGGCATCGGCGAGCGGGCAGGCAATGCCGCGCTCGAGGAGATCGTGATGGCCATCGACACCCGCTCGGATGTCTTCCCCTACGAGACGGGCATCAACACCCGCATGCTCACCCGGGCCTCCAAGCTGGTGTCAGCGGTGACCTCCTTCCCGGTGCAGTACAACAAGGCCATCGTCGGCCGGAACGCCTTCGCCCACGAGAGCGGCATCCACCAGGACGGCATGCTGAAGCATACCCAGACCTATGAGATCATGACCCCCGAGAGCGTGGGCGTCTCCAAGACCTCGCTGGTGATGGGCAAGCATTCGGGCCGCGCCGCCTTCCGCGACAAGCTGAAGACGCTGGGCTACGAGCTGGGCGAGAATGCCCTCAACGATGCCTTCGCCCGCTTCAAGGATCTCGCCGACCGCAAGAAGGTGGTCTATGATGAGGATATCGAGGCGCTGGTGGATCAGGGCATCGCCGCGGCCCACGACCGCATCAAGCTCATCTCCCTGTCCGTCATCGCCGGCACCCGCGGCCCGCAGCGCGCCACCATGCGCCTGGAGGTGGATGGCCGCACGGTGACCGAGGAGGCCGAGGGCAACGGCCCGGTGGACGCCACCTTCAACGCCATCAAGGCGCTGGTGCCGCATCAGGCGAAGCTCGACCTCTACCAGGTGCACGCCGTGACCGAGGGCACGGACGCCCAGGCTGAGGTGTCGGTGCGGCTGGAGGAGAACGGCAAGGTCGTCACCGCCCGCGCCGCCAATCCGGACACGCTGGTTGCCTCCGCCCAGGCCTACATCACCGCGCTCAACAAGCTGCACATGAAGCGCCAGAGCGTGAACCCGCAGAGCGCGGCGGGTTGATCCACGTCCCAGCCGCGGACAATCGCGAAGGCCGCCCCTCGGGGCGGCCTTTTTGCTGGGCGGCTGGCCGCCGAATGCCCCGCCGGCCGCAACACGGCTTCCGCGCCCCGGAAGTGTGAGGATACCCCTTATCGACTTTAGTAGGGGGCCGGCGTGGCCGCTTCCGCGTGGGTTTCAGCGGTATCTTCGTAGCTATTAAAAATATTCCTGCTTTTTCAATGCATTATGCGCAGCTTGCCGCGGCGGCGTGGCGACGGCGGGCCTGCGGGATCTGCCGTAGCGGATGCCCCAGGGGAAAAGCTCCCGGCGAGGTGCTTGACGGCTGCCGTTGCGCGACCTTCAAAAGAGAAAAAAGCTTCGCCAAAACACGACGGAGGAAACGATGCGTATCCTGTCAGCCGCGCTGGCGCTTGCCGCCGCGCTCGGCCTCTCTACCGCTGCGGGAGCACAGGGCTACCCCAGCCGGCCCATTACCATGGTCGTCCCCTTCGCTGCCGGCGGCCCCACCGACACGGTGGCGCGTCTGGTGGCGGAATCCATGTCCAAGACGCTCGGCCAGCAGGTGATCGTGGAGAATGTGGGCGGCGCCGGCGGCACCCGCGGCGCGGGTCAGGTGGCGAAGGCCGCGCCGGACGGATACACGGTGCTGCTGCACCATATCGGCCAGGCGACCTCGGCCTCCCTCTATCGCAAGCTGCCCTACAATCCTGCCACCGACTTCGAGACGGTGGGCCTCGTCACCGCCGTGCCCATGACGCTGATCGCCAAGACCAGTTCCACCCCGAAGTCCATGCCCGAGGTGGTCGACTATGTGAAGGCGAACAAGGACAAGGTCACCTACGGCAATGCCGGCGTCGGCTCCGCCTCGCATCTGTGCGGCATGCTGTTCATGTCCACCGTCGGCGCGCAGATGACCACCGTTCCCTACCAGGGCACGGGTCCGGCGATGAACGACCTTGTGGGCGGGCAGATCGACCTCCTGTGCGACCAGACCACCAACACCACCGGCCAGATCAGGGGCGGCAAGGTGAAGGCCTATGCCGTGACCACCAAGGACCGGGTGAAGTCCCTGCCGGACCTGCCGACCATGCAGGAAAGCGGTCTGAAGGACTTCGAGGTGGCGGTGTGGCACGGCGTCTATGTGCCGAAGGGCACGCCCAAGGAGATCGTGGACAAGCTCAACGCCGCCCTCAACGTCGCCCTCAATGACCCCAAGGTGATCGCCCGCTTCGCCGACCTCGGCACCGAGCCGGAGCCCAAGGACCGGCGCAGCCCGGCCTTCCACCAGCAGTTCCTGGCGGCGGAGATCGCCAAATGGAAGCCCGTCATCCAGGCGGCCGGCGTCTACGCCGATTGAGGCGCGCGCCTTTCTGAGGGCGAGGGGCGGATGCTGCGGCCGGTTTGGTTCGATCCGGCCGGCTGCTGCTGCGCGTCCTCGTCATTTCTTCCTTGAGCCGTGGACGCTCCGTGCGGTCGCCGCCGCGCCGGGCGCCCGCCTCGGGTCCCGCCGAAACCAGATCCGGCCGCCTTGTCCACCAGGCCGCGCTCGGGCGCGCGTGGCTGGCTCCACGTCCTTGAAACAAACAGAACAACTCTGAGGGTGGGCCCCGCCCCGCCCGAAGGCGCACTCCAGGGGGGCAAATGAACATCATCCGCAATCCGAAGGACGTCATCTCGGGCCTGCTGTTCATCGCGCTCGGCGCACTGTTCGCCTGGCAGACGCAGGACCTGCCCATGGGCACGGCGGTGCGCATGGGGCCGGGCTATTTCCCGCTGGTGCTGTCTGGCCTGCTGGCGCTGCTGGGGCTGGCGGTGCTGGTGAGCGGCCTGCGCTTTCCCGGCGAGATGCCGAGCGGGATCGCCTGGCGGGCCCTCCTCATCCTCACCTTCTCGGTGGTGTTCTTCGGCTTCGCGGTGCGCCCCCTGGGCTTCCTGCCGGCGCTGGCGATCTCGGTCTTCGCCTCGGCGCTCGCCAGCACCAAGTTCCGCCTCGTCACCGCTTTCGCGAACACGCTGGTGATGACGGTGTTCGCCTGGGCGGTGTTCATCAAGGGGCTGGGGTTGCCCCTGCCGCTCCTCGGGCCGTGGCTCGGCGGCTACTGAGGGGGCGGCGATGGAACTCCTCGACAACCTCACCCTCGGCTTCTCGGTCGCCCTCTCCCTGCAGAACGTCATGTACTGCTTCGTGGGCGTGCTGCTGGGCACCCTCATCGGCGTGCTGCCGGGGCTCGGCCCCATCGCCACCATCGCGATGCTGCTGCCCATCACCTTCGGCCTGCCGCCGGTCTCGGCGCTCATCATGCTCTCGGGCATCTATTACGGGGCGCAGTACGGCGGCTCCACCACCGCCATCCTCATCAACCTGCCGGGGGAATCCTCGTCGGTGGTCACCGCCATCGACGGGCACCAGATGGCCCGGAAGGGCCGTGCCGGGGCGGCGCTGGCCACCGCCGCGCTCGGCTCCTTCTTCGCCGGCACGGTGGCCACCTTCCTGCTCGCCGTGTTCGCCCCGCCGCTGGCGGAGCTGGCGCTCCAGTTCGGCCCGCCCGAATATTTCTCGCTGATGGTGCTGGGCCTCATCGCCTCGGTGACGCTGGCCTCCGGCTCGGTGGTGAAGGCCATCGCCATGATCGTGCTGGGCCTCATCCTCGGCCTGTCGGGCCAGGACATCTACACCGGCACGCCGCGCTTCACCTTCGACCTGCCCGAGCTCTCCGACGGCTTCGACTTCGTGGCGCTGGCCATGGGCATGTTCGGCATCGGCGAGATCATCCGCAACCTGGAGGACGAGCACACCCGCTCCCTCGTGGCGGCCAAGGTGAAGAATTTGATGCTCACCCGGGAGGAGTTCCGGCGCATCATCGCCCCGGTGCTGCGGGGCACCGCGCTCGGCTCCTTCCTCGGCATCCTGCCGGGGGGCGGAGCCATGCTCTCGTCCTTCGCCTCCTATTCCATCGAGAAGAAGGTCGCGAAGAACCCGCGGGAGTTCGGCCGCGGCGCCATCGAGGGCGTGGCAGGGCCGGAGAGCGCCAACAATGCCGGCGCGCAGACCTCCTTCATCCCCATGCTGACGCTCGGCATCCCCTCCAACCCGGTGATGGCGCTGATGATCGGCGCGCTGATCATCCAGGGCATCACGCCGGGGCCGAACGTGGTCACCGAGAAGCCGGACCTGTTCTGGGGCGTCATCGCCTCCATGTGGATCGGCAACTTCATGCTGGTGCTCTTGAACCTGCCGCTGATCGGCCTGTGGGTGCGGCTGCTCACCGTGCCGTACCACGTGATGTTCCCGGCCATCATCGCCTTCTGCTGCATCGGCGTTTACAGCGTGAACAACAACACGTTCGACGTCTATTCCATGGCCCTGTTCGGGGTGCTCGGCTACGCGCTGGTGAAGCTCGACTGCGAGCCCGCGCCGCTGCTGCTGGGCTTCGTCATCGGCCCCATGCTGGAGGAATACCTGCGCCGGGCCATGCTGATCTCCCGCGGCGATCCGATGGTGTTCGTCACCCGGCCCATCTCCGCCATCCTGCTGGCGCTGGCCGCGGCGGCCCTGGTGGTGGTGCTGCTGCCCTCGGTGCAGAAGACCCGCGAGGAGGCCTTCAAGGAGTGAGGCCGAGGCCCGGAGCGCGCGGCGGCGCTCCGGCCTTTGCCAAGCCCGCGCGGCGCGCAATGAAGCCTGCATGAGCCCGGGTGAGGACCGCAGTCGCCGACCTCGCCCGGCCAAAGCCGGCATGGCCGGCGCGGGACCTGTGAAAAACTTCACCGCGCGCCCTTGCCAGCCCGGAATCCATTTGGTACACGGACGCCCTCTTCCGGGGACATCTTCCGGAACGGGCGCATAGCTCAGTTGGTAGAGCAGCTGACTCTTAATCAGCGGGTCCTAGGTTCGAGCCCTAGTGCGCCCACCATAAAATCAAAGACTTAGCCAGCCAGCGCAGACTAGAAAAACAAATTAGTCTGCGGTTTAGTCTGCGGAAATTCAGCCCGATGGCCGCTTCCGCACACCGCGACATTTCGCCCCCCGCCTTCAACCCGTCGCCGCTTCGACAGGAGTTCGTTCGTCGAGCGCCTATGGGGACGGGACCGCCCTCCGAAGGGTCTTTGCCATTATCCTGACCAGGGGAGAGATGGTCTTAGCCCTCTCTCCCCCGCGACCGCCGCCTGCACATGGCAGGGCCGCGCGGTCGCAGGGCGGCCCCTAGCCGCTACTGCCCGAATTTTTTCAATCCGCCCCGCTCGCCGCTCAGCCCGGCCATGCTCGCCCGCGGTCGCCCCCCTCTCTGCCGCGCGCTCACGCGCCCCCGGGAGGCATGTCGGGGACATGCCTCCGGCATTGACGGAGAAGGATCGGAGCTATGGCTAGAACTGTGAGGAAGGCGAAAGCCGGCGCGATGGCGGCGGTGGAAGCGGACATCCCCAATGGTGGGGAAATGATCGGTGTTCTGGCGGAAGCCGGCGCGGCGGCGGAGACCGGGACTGCCCCGGAGACCGCAGCAGTTGCCGGAAATGGCGAAGCGGTCTTCATTCCCCTGAATAAGCTCAAGAAGTCGCCGCGCAATGCGCGCAAGACCCCGCATGCCCCGGCGACCATCGAGGCGCTGGCGGCCAGCATCGCCGTCAAGGGCATGCTTCAGAACCTCGTGGTGGAGCCTGAGCTTGACCCGGCAGGCGCGCCCACCGGCTCCTATTGCGTTACGGTGGGCGAAGGACGTCGACTCGCCCAGCTTCTGCGCGTGAAGCGCAAGGAGATCGGGGAGACCAAGCCAGTGCACTGTGTCATCGACACCGCGCACGATCCCTACGAGATCAGCCTCGACGAGAACGTCACCCGTGAGGCCATGCACCCGGCCGACCAGTTCGAGGCCTTCCGTGCACTCGCCGAGCAGCACGGCTGGGGCGCCGAGGAGGTCGCCGCCCGTTTCGGCGTGACGGCGCAGGTGGTGCGCCAGCGGCTTCGCCTCGGCGCGGTCAGCCCCAAGCTTATACAGGTGTACCGGGAGGGCGGCTTGAACCTCGACCAGTTGATGGCCTTCGCCATCACCGAGGACCATTCCCGACAGGAACAGGTCTATGAAAACCTCTCCTACAACCGCGAGCCGTGGATCATCCGTCGCGATCTCACCAAGGCGCACGTCCCGGCGACGGATCGCAGGGCGATCTTCATCGGCGCGGAAGCCTACATCGAGGCAGGCGGCACGATCCTACGCGACCTGTTCACCGAGGATCGCGGCGGCTTCTACGAGGACGCCGCGCTGCTGGAGCGGCTCACCTGCGAGAGGCTGGAGTGCATCGCCGCCGAGGTTCAGGCTGAGGGCTGGAAGTGGGTTTCCGCCCTCATCGAGTTTCCCCACGCCCATGGCCTGCGGCGGGCCTATCCCCATCCTGTGGAACTTCCCGAGGACGAGGAAGCCGCGCTCGCCGCCGTGCAGGCGGAATACGACCGCCTTTCGTCGGAGCACGAGGGCGCCGAGGACCTGCCGCCGGAGGTGGATGAGCGGTTCGGGGAGTTGGAAGCCGAGATCGAGCGCATCGACGCCCTGTGTCACGCCTACGACCCGGACGACATCGCCCGCGGCGGCGCCTTCGTGACCTTGCGACACGATGGGATCACCCGCATCGAGCGCGGCTTTATCCGCCCCGAGGACGAGAAGCCGGCAGTGGAAGAAGTCGGAGAGGGCGTTCGCATCAATGGCGATGGCGAGATCATCGAAGACGGCGCGCACGACGAGCAGGGGAACGCTGTTTCCGCCCTCGACGCGGAGGACGAGGAGGCCGGGGATGCGGGCAGGCCGCTGTCCGATCTTCTGGTGCGCGACCTCACGGCCCACCGCACCCTCGGCCTGCGTCTCGCCCTCGGCGAGCAGCCGGACATGGCCTTGCTCGCCGTCACCCACGCCCTCGCCGCGCAGACCTTCTATCGCGGCGTCGATGCCCATGCCCTGGACATCCGTCCGAGCAGCGTCCTCCTCGACGGCCATGCGGACGGCATCGGGGACACGGCGGCGGCGAAGGCGCTGCAAGACCGTCATGCCGGCTGGGCGGCGGACCTACCGCGCGACGTGGTAGACCTGTGGGGCTTCCTCGCCGGCCTAGACCAAGCGAGCGTGCTGGCGTTGTTCGCCCACTGTGCCACGCAGACCGTCAACGCCCTGAAGCTGCCGTGGGACACGCACAAGCGCCGTGCCCATGAGACCGTCGAGAGGCTGGCGAGCGCGCTCGCCCTCGACATGACGGCGCACTGGACGCCCACGGTGCGGACCTATCTCGGCCGCGTCACCAAGGCCCAGATTCTCGCCGCCGTGCGGGAAGTCATCGGCGACGAGGCCGCCGACCGGATCGCCGTCATGAAGAAGCAGCCCATGGCGGAAGCCGCCGAACGGCTTATCGCTGGCACCGGATGGCTCCCCACTCTGCTGCGGACGGAACGGCCGGCATGGCTGGGCGCGCCGCAGGACGAGGCTGGCGCATCGGAAGCGGCAGCCGACGCTGCCGAGTGAAGCACACGGCCGGAGCCGTATCGGCTCCGGCCTATCTGTCATCAGCGTCGGGAATTTTCCGCCTGCGCTACTGGCGCGGGCGGAAGCGCCGACTGCGCAACACCTGGAGTAGTCGCAAGGGCATCTCGTCGAGTGAGGGTCTTGCTGGCCCACTCGTCCACGGACGGACAAAGTCAGTCGCGGATCGGGATGCGATGGATTGCGCCGTCGCCCCAGACCGAGCGATTTCCGACCACGTCGATGCGGGCGACCTGGCCGGCGCTTCATTCAGCAACATACAGATTGCCAGCCGCATCGAAGGCCATGCCCACAGGCGCGCCGAAGCCCTCCCACAGCCGCTCGGACAGGGCCGGCGTGGCTTCGGCCGCCGCCGTCGCGACGGAGGCAAGGCCGGCGAGCAGCACGGAAATACCTAGGACGATAGCAGTGCGAAGGAATGCTCTCATGCTGTGCACTCCCCGGTGTCGGCGACGTCGCGGGCAAAGACCTCCTTCGCCGCGAACAGGCCATTTAGCGCCGCCGGAAACCTGGCATAGACGGCCATCTGCATGATGAGCTCGACGATTTCCTCCCGTGGCAGGCCCACATTCAGGCCTGCCTCGATGTGGACCTGCAATTGCGGGGCTGCGTTGCCCATGGCCGTCAAGGCGGCGATGGTGGCGATCTCGCGGCCGCGCAAGTCGAGGCCGGGGCGCGAATAGATGTCGCCGAAGGGAAATTCGAGCAGGTCGGCGGCGAAGTCCGGGGTGATGTCGGCGAGGGCAGCGGCCACCTTCTCCCCGGCTTCACCATCGATCTCAGCGAGCGCGCGTCGGCCGCGCTCCAGCCGGTTTTTGCCGGCGCTCGGGTTGGGGTGCATCATCATTCATCATCCTCGATCTGCCGCCCGTCGGGCCGGACGATGATGACTCCGCCGCCGATATTGGCCACCACATGGCAGCCTGCCTTTGTCATTACCGCCTCCGGCGGGGGAGCTCCAGCGGACTGCCCTGCCGTCGCGGCTAAGGGCCTCGATCCCGTCTTTTTTTGAAGCCCTTCAAGGGGCGCCGGGAAATGTGGCTCCGACGGTTGTCATCGCGGCGGCTTTTTCCCCCGATCAGAAGCCCCCTCCATCACGACCTCGATTGGCATGGGTCTGACCGAAGACCAGCGACGCAAGCGCCGCCTCGATCTTGAACCCGCAACGTCCGTCACCTGCTTTTTTCCGCCGCCAGCCAGGGCCGGCTTTGCATCGCGAGGCAAAAAACCGTCGCCGGCCGCCCTCCACTGCGTTCCGGCCCCAAGGAGCCCTCCCCTAGCGCAAGCGCGATGGGACCCCCGGCGGGTGCGGGCCGTTCGTCCCCGGTCGGGCGACCCTCATCGAGGCCGCGACGGGCGCGGCCCGATCAGCAGAGGAACCACCACAATGGCCACCATCGGTACGTTCTCCGCCACCCCCAAGGGCTTCAAGGGCGCGGTCAAGACCCTGAGCCTCAACGTCAAGGCGGTGGAGTTCCTCCCCGCCGAGGGCGACAACGACAAGGGGCCGGACTTCCGCATCTTCGCCGGCGCCACCGAGTTCGGGGCGGCGTGGAAGAAGTGCTCCCGCGAGGGCCGGGACTACCTCTCCGTCAAGCTCGACGATCCGAGCTTCCCGGCTCCGATCTATGCGAGCCTGGTGGAGACCGAGACCCAGGGCGAGTTCGCCCTCATCTAGTCCCGCCGCGCGGCCGACTGATCCCGGCCCCGCAGGGAGCCCCGCCTCCGGGCGGGGCTTCGCCATGGTCATGCCTGCACGAAGGGGCTCGCTGCCCGGACTGACCCTTCTCGGACTCTGGGAACGTCTGCTTGTGGGTGCCAACCGAGTTTCTCCGTCGAAAGGAGCCAAAATCCCACCAGCTGACCCTGGAAATGGTAGCTTGTCGCCGCGAGAATTTGGAAAGCGTCCTGATGAGTCATCAGAGAACTCCGGGAGGCCCTCGTTTTTCAAAGCATGACAGACCCCTCGTCTTCGCAACCTCATGGTCGGATGCCAGAACCCGACGAAGGCCGCGGCTGATCCCTCGAAGCCGACCTCTTCTGGAAGGCCTACTGGTGCAAACGATTGCGTTCGATCATCCTCTCTAAAATGTCTAAGTCGTCAGCATCCGGATCAAGTCCGATGTCGGTCAGTAGGACGGCGTTCACATCCCGCATGACCGAGTCATCGTGCAGAAGGACTTCGATGTGGCGGGGATCAGAGGTGGGCGACTTAAAGCCGCCGGAGTCGAGGCCGAGCAGATTCATCAGGTCGACAAAGGAATCCGACTGTCTAGAAAACTGCAGTTGCGGCGGGCTTCCGCCCCTGGCGGGCGTCACCACAAAGCTCAGAGTGAAGGGAAAGGCGTCAAATGTCTGTCCGACCTGAAACCTCGATGACCAGCTGGTCGAGCTTGGCAGAAGGGCTCGCGCCCAAACGGCGAACAGACGCGACAGAAGCAGAACCGGTACAGCTTCGTCACCATCGATCAGAAACAGGCGCTGCGCCGGAACCTCGTCGGCTGACAGAGCCGCGATTTCCACCGGCACCACGCCGTCCTCGATAACCCAGCGCCGCTGGTCTCCGAAGGGGCGCGACCAGGCGGTCGCCAGATCGCTGATTCGTTTTCCGGCGATGGCATTCGGATTTTGACGACTGGGCGTCGCACGTTCGATCAGATTTTTTGCCAGCGCATCACCCGCATTCGCGGCGTTGAGGATTGCAGGCATGGGAATTGCTATCATTTCGTCTTCTGTGCCGGAGCGCAATGCCGAACGATAGCGTCGCGCTTCCTTAAGCAAGACAGACGCGCCCGAAGATGAACGAAGGTCGGCCCATTGGTTATACGACACGCGAACGATATCCCGCGCGTCAACGCCGCGCGTCGCAAGACCGCGGTTCCGGGCGTATCGCTGCAAAGGCGGGAGTCTGATCTCCAACGGGAGTGCACAGCTGTCGTCACGCTCGAGAAGCGCTCGAAGGGCCTGACGATCCGTGTAGCGGACAACAGCGGCGCCGATGTGTCGAGCGGCGCGCAGCGTCGCCAGATCAGGCGTTTCGGCGGTCACGACGACAAATTTTTCGCGCCCGGTCGCCAGCCTGACGGCGACCGCCTGCGAGGGCACGTCGAGAACTTCCCGAACAGATTCGGGAAGTTCGTCTCCGTTCGCTGTCAGATGTCGGCCCGCTATTTCCGAGATCGCTGCGTCGACCAGTTGTCGGAAATCCTGTCCAAACGTTCGCAGTTCAATGGTCACTGACCGGCTCTTCTCGTCGGAAAGATCACGAACGAAAGTGTCTATTCGCGCGATCAGAGCTCCACGTGAAGGGGCGCTGAGCTCAGAAATGGCCGAAATGTCGGAGCCGATCACCCCTTCGAAATTCATCGAGAGAACGCGGAGGCCGGCCTCTGTCGGGGTCAAAAGCTGCCGGAGCAAACGGCGGTCCGCAACAGCTGCCGTGCCGATCGCAGCGATGATGTCGGCCATGCGCCTGTCGATGGAACGGCGCTGGTGTCCTGTCCAGTAAGGAGAGCGAGCGAGCGTCGTGTCGACGACCGCGCTGCAGCGGTCGAGCAGATCGTTCGCCCGGCCAGCGCCATCGAGGAGAAGGGAGGGGCCGTCTGCAGGCGGAGCCGGAGCCAGCAAGAACGGTGTATTTTGGTGGATCACGCCTTCTAAGGAGGTTAGACGTTCGAGGGTGTCGGCTTCACGCAGTAACTCGTTGCTCACCAGGCAGATGACCACGTCGTACGCCGCGGAGGCCTCAAGGAGCGACAGACTGTTGATGACCTCCATGACCACCGTGTGGCTAGTAGCGGTGTCGTGGTCTCCTTTCCGATGAGACGACGATCGCTCATTTTCTCCAGCCTTCTTTCGGCTGGACCGCGTATCGAGATATTGCGCGATCTGCTGAGCCCGCCGATCGAGGGCGACGACGCCAATGCGCAGGGCATCGATTTCCGGGAAGCTCAGAGCGGTGGGCTTAACGGGCCCGTCTACGAAGGGCGTTGGCGCCAATGTCTCCTTTTCGGAACGCCGCACTTCACCATCCTGATAGTGAGTGCGCAGGAAGACGCCGAGCTGATCGCCTAATGCGGCGATGGCGGTGCCGAGTCGATCGGCGGCGGCCTGCCCGCCCAGCGCCTGTGCGGCCCCCGGCGGCATCGACACCTCGAAGAGGTTAGTGCCAACCTCTCTTACGGAGATTTCGCTGGCGAGCGCCGAGGCCTCGCCCGCACCGCCGCTGAGATGTTCCAGTCGCCGGAGCGCAACCAAGGTGACGGGGCGCAATACCAGATTGCAGAAAGCAGACGTACCTCTGACCCCGGCGACACGACGTTGCAGGAATGCTCTGGCTTCTTTTGCAAAACTGACCGTGTCCGGTGCGTCGGCAGCCAGTGCAAGGTCGAGATAGGAGAGCGGTGCTAGACGTAGGATGTCCGCCGCGTGTGGGGCGAGAGCGGCAAAGATCTCTCTAGGAGTGCCGGCAAACACCTCCCCATTCCACAAGAACACATCCTGCCACGGCGCCCCCGGCACCGCCAGAACGGTGGCTCCTGCCAGCGGTATGATCTGCTCATTCTCAAGAAGCTCAAACGTGGCGATCGTCGAGCTGTGATCGCCTTCGATGGTCGGGATGGCGCTGTACCAGACATTGGCGCCCGGACCGATGCCCCAGGCGGGCAGCGCGAAGCCGTTTTCAGCAAGCCTCACATAACCGGCCAGTCGAAGCGCACTGTCGATATCTTCGGTCATCACATGATGCCTTCCGCGCCGTACCATTCGCGGCAAATTCTCCGAATGTCCTTCTGGAATTCATCTGGCGCACGGTTGGGTTGCCAGTCATAGAGCTCGACCTGGGCACCGGTCTTTTCGATCAAGTCAGTGAGTGGGTTATTTCCTTCCAAGTATTGTTTGGGAAGGATGACGAGGCGCACGTTGCCGACCAAGTCGACATTGTGGGCCGCGGCCAGCTCGATCGTCGAGGCCCGCTTGTCATGTTCGTTGCTGAGCTCGACCCCCATTCTGGCGACGTCGACGAAACCGCTGGTTACACTCTCGAACACCGGAATGTCGTCGTTGATATCTTCCCGCAGGCGTCCCGCGAAATAGGCCTCCAGGGCGCCGAAGGCCCAGCCGATATGACCAGTGGCCGCAAGATGGCTGGCTTCGAGTGCATAGTCCTCCAGCGGCACGTACTTGTCGGCTTTCGACGAAAAAGCTCCCTTTGCGGCGCCTCCAGTGTCGAAAGGATAGACGTGCCTTGGACTAGGAACTGCCTCGGGTCTGACGATGAAAGCGACAGGAAACCGCGATATCTGATGAGATTCCTCGTTTCCGAACCGGCTCCGATAGGCTGGTCGCAGGACGAAAAAGTAGAGCAGCTCTGCGCCGAAGACGTCGCACCGGCGCGTGACGAATTTTCCACTGCGAACGATTTCCGTGGCCGACCACGCGGCCGTCATGTGCACCAATGGCAATTTGGCCGGCAAGCCATCGGGCCTGGAATGGGTAATCAGCTGACGATCGTAGTTGACCCCGTCGCGCCGTGGCATGCCTCCCGTCCAAGTCCGCGGCTTTTTCGGCAGGACCATCAGACCGGCCCCGCTTGGTCGTCGCTGACGTCTAGCACGCCAGCGGCCCGTGTCGCCTGCAGGGCCTCCAGTCCGAACTTGGCCTGCTTGATCGATGGCCGCTTTTCCCAGCCGCCGATCGCGTAGCCCGCCAGCGTGCGCAAAATGCCTGCCGTTCGCCAGTGCAGGATCCCTGCTTGCTGACCCAGCTCGGCTGTTCTCAGCCAGGTTGCGCTGTCGATCTCCATGGCCTGGCGCACGCGGTCGAAATCCTCCCCCGAAAGTGCCCTGGCCTTATCGCCCTTGCCAGGGGTGATAGACGGACCGGCATTGGCGAGTTCCGGCGGCAGCGGGTCCAGCAACGGCGGAAATTGGTCCCTGACCGCCGTCCAGCATTCTTCGCGCTTGAACCACTCGCCGGGATTGCGCTGGCCTGCGGTCGATCGCAGGGCTACATCCACCGCGGCGGCCCAGGTTCGCAGCAGATCTTCAAGTTCCGCCGATACCGCCTGGCGCCGCCAGACGGCTTCGAAGTCGAGCACGCCACCAGATCGCTGCGACAGACCCGCCACCAGATAGGCCACGATCTGGGAGCGGAAGGCAGGAAATCCCATCTGGCGCACCACACGCTCAGCCGTGCGATAGAGGAGCGCCGTCGCTACCAGGCGCTGGAACCAGGCCTCGTCCGGCGCCGGTGGTGGGTTGTCCTTCAGACGCTGCATAAAGTGTTGGAAGTTCTTCTGACCGCCCATGCAGACTCTGTATGGCAGGCCGTTCCACGCGTTCAGGTATCGCGCCAGATCCAGCTTGCTCAGGCGTCGTGATTTGGGGGTTTGGGCCCGGAAGGCCTGCTCATCCTTCGGCCAGTAGGAGGCTTTCTGCTCGGCGGCCAGATAGGAGCCGCGGGCGCGCTCGTAGAACCAGCGCCCGCGTCCGTTCTCCAGCCAGCAATTGTTGGCCAGGGTCTCGACCGCCTGGTGGAACGGGTCATTGGCCGAGAAGTCGGCCTGCTGGACGGTGTTCTGACGGTTGGCGGCGCGGGAGACAGCGCCCACCATTTCGCTGAGATCGCCGCTTGTCACGCGAATGATTTTGACTGGGACTTCGACGCCGTCAAGCGGCAGCCGGTCCTTGAAGCGGGCCCTGTGAAGCGAGGCTGTCGTCTGGCCACCGTTGACGATCTGCAGGCCGCGAAGAGCGCTGATCAGGGACCGACCAGCCTCATCGGTCTCGAAGTCGATCGCATCGACGGTGGCCACAATGCCGTTGTTATAGGCCAGGAACCTCGACGGCTCTTCGGCGATGGTGCGGCGAAGTTCTGCGTTCACACTCTTCCGGCCCTGGATGCCCAGAAAGGCACGGACGTTCAGTTCGAGCAGGCGAACGCCATATTTCTGATAGATTCGGGACAGCAGCTCGCCGGGCAGGACCGTCAGATAGGCCTCATATCCGCCGGCGCCGGGCCTGACTGGGAGGCAGGCGAGCGGGGCCCCGGAAAGCTCCCTCAGATTGACAGCGATGTCAGAACGCGTCTCTCCCTCGCCAAGGACGCGATGCAAGCGGGTCATGTCGAAGGCGTCGTATTCGATCGTTCGCCCATTCCATTCGCTGTCCTGCGGCAGGAACGACCCCGTCAGTTGATCGGTCAGCAGAATGAGTCTGATGGAGGTGATCTGCGCAGCTTCGTGCTCGATGCGTCTGGCGAGATCGCTGGCGTCCGAGTTGGAGGGCTCCAACTTGTCAGCCAAGCCATCCATGGAGGCGCGGGCAAAGCGCAATGCACGGTCGAATGCTGTCCGGATCTCCGCCGCCGTCAGGCGCGTCGGCGGCACCTCTCCGGTGTGGATGGTGGTGAAAAGCTCCAGCGCACCTCGTTCCTCGTCGATGGCATAGCCATCGATGCGATAGGCGGCTCGGCCCGTGTGGCCCTCTTGGTATAGATCGAAGGCCTGCTCCAGCCGCTCGGCATCCTCAAGCCGTTCCAGAACCAGCTTGGTGAACATTTCCCCGGAAAACAACGTCGAAGCTTCGGGGCTGGCGACAGCTTCCTCGACGTCGGCGGCGAAGGCTTCTGCAAAGGCATGCAAGGGATCGTCCACTATGTCCTCCGCAGGCAGAAGGCGGTCCGGGTTTCTGACCAGGGCCGAGCGAGCGACTGAAGATAGGCAAGGTCCAAAGCGTAGGTCACCTCCGTGACGCCCGGCGGGACATCCTTGCGCAGAAGTCTCGGGAAACCCTCGGCGACGCGATAGGCGGTGATCTGCTGAACCAAGGATTTCAGGCCGCCGCCCGGCCGCCGGTCGAAGGGGCTAAGGCCGCGACGCAGCAGAGCATTGGAGAACTGCCGACGGGCCTCGTCGTGGGGCAGGACCGCGACGATCCTCTCGATCATGTCGTCAACGGTCTCCCCTTGAGCAGATTCGTAGAGCCTGACATGCAGGAAATCGAGGCACTCCAGCCCGTCGTCGCTCAGTTGGTCGACCCCGGAAATCGTCACTCGTGAGCCCGGACCGAGCGTGGTCTTGACCTCGAGCGCGTAGCCAAGATGTTCGAAGTCGTGCAGGGCGTCGTCGGGGGCCCGCCAGGCTGGCAGGAGGCCGGCGTCGGCATCGAGCAGATGGCGCAGCACTTGGAGTTCGCCGATCAAGCCAATCAGTTCCTTGCGACTCATGCCGCCGCCGATCGCGCGAAGGAACGCGCGCCAGGCCTCCAGCCGGCTCAGGACCGCGGAAATCGTCGAAGCCCCGTGGGTGTCTTCGGCATAGGCGATCACGTCCAGGCAGATCGTGGCGAAGAGATCGCGCTTGTTGGCGTCCTCAAGCGACAGGAGCAGCCCCTGGCCATGGTCGAGGAGCACCCTTGAGCAGCGCATGCCGCCGACTTCGAAATCGATATCGCCGAACGCCGCCGGGTTGGGAAGATCGAAAATCAGGCAGGGCGAACGATCGGATGCGCGTAGTGCTGCATGAACATCGAGCGCGACGACCCCCTCGATGCGCAGGCTGACATAGGCCCTGTGGCCCGGTCCGGCCGTGGCGAGACGAAGCCAGAGCGTCTCGAGCTGAGTATCCGAAAGGCTCATCGACGATTGTGCTCTTTCTGAAGCACCGTGTTTTCGACATAGACGCGGCGGCTGGCGGTGTTGCTGTCCGGAAAGCTGACGACGACGCCGATCACCGGCCCGTCGGTCTCGACCGTGCCGGGCCTGTTCGGGTCGAGCGGATAGATGATCAGCATTCCGTTCTGTGCCCGCCGGGTCCGGCGTACGTCAGGGCCAGCCGGGCGTACGGCCGCATCCTGTCCCGTCGCCGCCCTGGCGCTGTTGGTCTCGGCCAGGGCCTCGGCGTATTCGGCGTCGGAAAGGTCGACCGCTTCGTCGGGCGGGTTCAGGATCGATCTGACGATATAACGGCCCGAGACCTGCCGTCCGGCGACGGGCTGGCGAATCGTGCTGTTTAGCTTTTGCCCAGCGAGCGTAACCTCGCGGCCGTCGCCTGTCGGTACAAAGACCGTCCAGGTGGTCAGCTCCGCGGGGTTCTGGCGCAACTGGTCTTCAACATAGTTGGCCAGACGCGCCGCCTCGATCTCCCGGTTGCCCGGTGGAAAGTTCAGCGTCCGGAGATAGGCAGCCACCCGATCACCCGGCACGTTTCGCCAGAGGAGTCCTGTGGCCGTGCCCGTGCCCGCCGGTCGCGGCGCGTCCCGCTGCGGCGGTTCCAGCGACTCCAAGAAGACTTCCGTAGCGGCAGCGTTCTGGTCCAGCACGTCGCGCTCGGCGTACATGACCGTCTGGATCTTGCCCTCGCCCCCGAACCCCGCCTGACGTTCGACGGCGTGCCGCTGCTTGTTCGCGGCGGTCACGTTCATCACGCTGTGGGCCTCTACGCGCAGACCATAGTCCTTTGGCGTCTCGCGCATCAGCCGCATGTGGACCAGCTCGGCGCGCAACTCTTTGCTCGCAGTCGCCACGTGCCTGAACCAGTCTTCCATGTCCGGCGTTGTATAGAGGCGGCAGACGTCGGCGAAGCCACGGCGATAGCCGAACCAACGGCCCATCTGCAGCAGGCTGTCATACTGTTTCGAAATGCGCAGGAAGTAGCTGACGGTCAGCCCTTCCAGGGTGAGGCCTCGGGAGAGCTTGTCGCCCCCGATCGCGATCACCGACAGGCCCGTCCCGGCGTAGCGGTCATAATCGAGGACCGACTTGGAGCGGCCGTTGGCAACGATGACTTGGATCTTGTCAGCGGAAGTCGAAAGCGCCGCCCGGATAGTCGGCCAGTCGACGTCGACGATCCCCCGCTCGAAGACGGTCCCCGCGATGGCGCCTGTCGTCGGAACAAAGTCGTTACGCCACAGCGCTTCCAGTTCGGCCAGGATCTCGCTGTCGCCGCCCGATATGCGGGCGCGGATGTCATCCAAGTAGCGTTCGACCTGGGCATGGACCTGATCGTGGACATCGACGAAGCGCGAGACGTGGATCAACATTGAACAATGCGCCGAAGGCTTGCCGCGGGCCGAGCGGATCGCGCAGGACAGTAGAAAGGCCCGCACCGCCTCCTTCAGCGATGGTGGCGGCTCGTTGGCACCACGATAGCGCGGACGTAGGTAGCGGTCGTGCGTGTCCGGGACCCAGCCGTCCCCGGTCTGGTCGATGTGGCGGATCAAAGGTAGCGCCGGGCTGTTGACGTCGTCGTTGGTTCCGAAGACCGCCGTAGGCCCGAAGTAGTCGTCCGGCGGCGTAAGCGCAAAGATAAAAGTGGAGGGGAAAAGGTCAGACCCGTATTTCTCCGCTGCGCGGTCGTCGTGAATCAGAATGTTGGCGAATGGGGTGGCAGTGTAGGCCACGTACGCAGAGCGCTTAAAGGAGCGCAGAAGCTTGCGAATCTCCCCATTTATCTTCGTTGGGTCGTAGTCTTCATCGAAGCTGCCGTCTGGCAGCGTCGGCTGGTCCTTGGTATCGATAGAGGCCTGATCGGCCTCGTCGTCGATCACCAGCAGCGGCGCTTTGCGGAATTCCTCGGGCAGCTTGCCGATCCAACCGTTCAGGTTGCGGAGGACAGTGGCATTCTTCTTGACCACGAAAAGGCAGGGCTGGTCCAGCGGCGCGAAGTTGGCCTGACGTGCGAACGCGATGTTGAAATCGCCGGTGGGCGAAGCCAGAGTGAGGGCACCGGCGGGAAGCGCCGGCGGTATCAGTCCCACCCCGATGGCCTTCATCCGGCCAGCGTCCTGCTGTTCGGGTCGGGTGTCGTATCCGAGGAAATCCAGCTCGAGCCGGCTTTGGGTCTGCAGACGCAGCAGATTGTGCATGCCCGCCAGGATGATGACGACGCGGTAGCCGGCGTCGACGGCGCGGTTGATCACTCCTGCATAGTGGGCGGTCTTGCCTGACTGGACATCCCCGACGACAAGGCCTTTCCAGTTCCAGGGCCCTTCGCGCGCGGGGTCGTCGAGCAGTTCCACTACCCGCGCGGTGCTGTCGCGCAGCTCTTCGACCGAGCGGACCGGCCAGTCGTTCTCCTGCAGCTTCTGAAGATAGCGGGCCATAAACGGCCCGGGCCGGCGTCGGTCGCCAACGTACCACTCTCCCGGCAGCGAACGGTCCACCACGGCGATCGCGTGGCCTTGCTGGACGACATAGGCCGTCTCAAGCGTCCTGACGGCTTCGGCCAGTTGCGCTTCGGTAAAGGCATGCCCTGTTCGCCGGGCGACAATCGGGCTCACCGAATCGATGGCGTCCCTAATGGCCGTCCGGTCGACGGGCCGATCTTCTGTCGACGTCAGCAGTTGCCGGGCCATGTTGACCAGCGTCTGAATGGCGTCGCGGCTCATTGAGGCGAACCGAGCTTTTCGAGGACGGATTTACGGATCTCAGGGGCGTCAAGCCGCATGGTTCGTAGCAGGCCGTCGAGGACGTCGGCGTGGGCCAGCCCCGGCACAGCCGACCTGACCGCCGTGACCAGATCCTCGACCAGGTGGTCATCGACAGCCTCGCGGCCGGTAGCGGCCTCTACGTTGTCGGAGAGATCCAGCCAGATGCGCTCGATGGGCACGGACCGTTCGATCAGGCTGATCGCCGCCCGGGCCAGCTTGCGCCGGGCGGCGTCGGCAGCGAGCAACTCGGCGATGATTGGATGGTCGCGGTTGATGCGGTAGCGACGTTTGCCGGAGCGATGTTCCTCATTCCAAACCGACAGAGCCGCCTCCTGCGGGCCTTTCTGTCGGACGACGCCGCCGCGCCAGGCGAAGACTTCCCGGGCTCGGTCGCGACAATGCCCGCCCAGGGCGGACAGGCGTTTCTTCAGCGCCGCCGGTGGCCTCGCCCTGGCCTTGCGCACGTCGATACGCCAGGCTGCGTCCACGGTCTGCGGCAGATCGACAGCGATGCGCGCCAGCCGGCTGCTTTCATCTTTCGTCCACTCGCGATGGCCGCCCAAGCCAAGCCAGCTGCCTGCGACCACCAGCCTCTTGGCGCGGTAGATGTAGAATCCCTGACGCTCGGCCCAGCCGCCAGGCCCGCCTGCGGCTGTGAACTCGGCCTCGTTGGCGAACCGGTCGCGATGCGGGAGCACGAACGGCGCCACTTGGACCGCCTGGGCACCGGCCCCGATCCTCCCCGCGCCCAGCGGTTTGGTGGCCGGATGGGTGCGCAGCATCGGATCCCAGCCCTCGACCGGGCGATCGTTGATGAAGATCGTTACGCGGCGGGCGTCACCGTCGAGGAAACGATGGAAGACCATGCCGAAGTGCGCGCGGACGTCTTGGATCTTGGCGAAGAACCCTTCTTTGTCGAGGCCGAAGAGACCGCCCATCTCGTCCATGCGTTCCAGAGCAACCAGAGTGCCATCGGCATCATCCGGCAGCGAGACGTGGTCGAACGGCGGTGGCGTGATACCGATCTCAGCGCACCAGCTCCGGGTTTTGCGGACCTTCTCGACGTCCCAGCACATGCTGCTGGTCACCCCCGCCTGGCGTGTCACCACGGTCAGGCGCTGGCATTGGGAGAGCGACGCAGTCTTCAGGCCGAGCCCGAACCGGCCCAGGTCGTCGGTATCGCGTTCGCGGTCCTCGTCGCCGCCGAATCGCATGCCGTCACGGAGAGCGCTGAACGACATCCCCCGGCCGTCGTCACGGACGGCGATTCGCGGGTCGCCGTCGTTCCAGTCGATGCTCAGCCGGATCTGCCCGGCGCCAGCTGACAGGCTGTTGTCGACCAGATCAGCCAGAGCGGTTTCCGGAGAATAGCCAAACCCGCGCAAAGACTTGAGCAGGGCGCCGGCATGGGGCGCAATTTCCAGACTGTCCATTGCGCCGCCTCCCGCTTTCCCTCCAAGGCGCGGCGTGCGGCTCGGCCACTCTGCTCAAAGCAAGATCCAGCTCTGCGCAACCCGCGTTGCGTCGTGGTGCAGAGCCAGCGACGCTAGGTTATGATGACCACGATGCTACATTACGTTTTTGCTTGAGCTCAAGCTTCGAGCGCGAGGTGGTCACGAATGACACGCATCGAGGGTGGCGGCCCCTCATGACATGGCGGACCAGTCGCCCGACACCTCGCCCTCGGCAAGACCTGCTTCCAGCCAAGCGATCACGCCCTGCGTCACCTGCGGCATGGTGCGCCGGGCCCGGCCGCGCAGCGCGCATTCCCACACGGTCAGAATTCTCCAGCCGGCGGCCCTGAGCGCGCGATCCACGGCCTCGTCACGCTGCCGGTTTCTCGTGATCTTCTCGACCCAGAAGGCGGTGTTGGTGGCCGGCGTGACGCTCTTGGGGCACCCGTGGCCATGCCAGAAGCAGCCGTGCACGAAGATCACCGCCTTGCGGCCCGGGAACACCAAGTCCGGTGTCCCGGCCAGGCGGCGGTCGTGGATCCGGTATCTGAGACCGGCCGCGTGCAGATGCTGGCGCAGTAGCATCTCGGGCTGGGTGTCGTGAGCCCGGATCCGCGACATGTTACGACGCCGCTGTTCCGGGGTCAGGGGGTCGGGATTGCGCGCAATGCGCAGGACTTCCTCGTCGTCAGCCATAGCTTCTCCCGCGGCGGAAGCGGCTGCCAGATGGCGCACCCTGGATCAGGCCTTGAGCCGCCCCGCGCCTCGATCGGCCTCGCGGCGGCTCAGCACGTGTGCCACCTTGCCGGCGATGGCGTGGCTGAGCATAGGCGGGACCGCATTGCCCACCATCCTGAACGCGTCCGTCAGTGCCGCGCTGCCGAATGAAAACCAGTCGGGGAAGCTCTGGATCCGTGCGGCCTCCCGCACCGAAATCGTTCTCGGCGCATAGGGATGGATGTAGGCGTAGGTGTCCTTTCCCATATGGCTGACCATCGTCTTGGCGGGACGCGAGGCGTCCATGCGCGCGACCCAATCACCGTGGTTGCCTTCGCGCTTGTCCATGTAATTTCCCCCAAGCAGGTGGTGGGATTCACCGAGCTTTTCGCCAGTGTGCTCGAGCAGCAGCCGCAGGGACAGCGCGCCGTCCACGCGGTTTCTCAGCGCCTTCAGGGCGTCGCGGTCGGGAAGCAAGAGTCCTTTTCGCTGCGTGGACGCCAGCACCTCATAGATCGATACGGGCAGGGCCAGCAGCGCGTCGATCAGATTCGCCAGTTCACCGATCGTTGGGGCCGCGTCCGCCCGATAGTCCATCCAGCGCTTGCCAGGTCCCATCAGTGAAAAGAACGCCGCGTCATCGGCGCGCGCGGCCCTGCTGGCGTGGGCATCTACCGCCGCTGGCGCCGTCGTAGCGCCGGGCCGGGGTCGGCGGATCCACTGGACGAACGGATGGTCACCGAGGACAGAATCGTCGATCATCGCGAGGCTAGCCATCGCATCACCGCCTTTGATTTCGCCGCCCACGACGGCTGGTGCGGGCAGTCCCGCCAGCGCCAGCGCCATCGGCGCTTCGCGATCGCGGCGGAGCGCCAGGCAGCCCAGTGCCTCCATAGACGCTGAAGCCGCGCCAGGCCTGGCCAGTACGCCGACCATGAAATATCGCAGGCGTGTTTGCGGGATGCCGAACCGAGACGCATCGAGGATGTCCGAGGCGACCTCATAGTTGGCTTCGCCATCAGAGACGTTGGCGATCGCCTCGGCGAGGATGTCGGTGGCCTGGAATTCACCGCCGTCTACCTTCACCACCGACTCAAAGTGCTGGACGTTTTCAAAGACAAACACGTCCGGCCTGAGCGCGCCCAGCACCATCACATACTGCTGGAAGAGAAGGTTCCGCGAGTCGCCGGCTTCAGCGTTACCGTGGACGTGAACGCGCGCGTCGCGGAGGCTGCGGATCTTGCCCCGGCCGATGCGGCTAAAGCCCTGGCACGGCGGCCCGCCGACCAGAACTGAGACCTGCGCGGTTTCCGTATAGAGCGTACGCACCGCCTCAGCGAAGGATTCGTCGGCGAACAGCTCGCTGCGAAGCTGCAGCCGCCGGGCGTGCCAGACCATCCACGACTTACGGACCGAGCGCATGCTCTCGGTGTTAAGGAACCGGACAAAGCCACCGACGCGGCGTGGCGAAACAATCAGCTGCCCCTCGCCTTCCGCCTCCTGCTTGGCCGCCAGGGTCCGGGCCTCCTCATCCCACTCCCATTGTGCCACTTCCAGAAAGGTGGTGTCGGGCTTCCATTTCTTCGGCCGCGCCTCGCCCGGATCGCTTGAAGCCTCACCCCAGAGCAGCCGCGGCAACCCGGCGACCTTTCGTGATGGGCGGGGAAGCGCCAGCTTTTCGTGGAAACCAATCACCGACGTCTGGTCAAGTGCGCGTTGATCCAAGGCCTCCAGTTCCTCGCGCCAGGCGGGCATCGACCGGATGGCCCTCAGCTCGTCAAGGAACAGACGATCGGCGTCGGCCACCGCGTCGAGAAATTCCGGAAAGGCACCGTTCCTGAGGCCAAACAGCCTCGTGTGGATTGCGCTGTTGTTGAGCGCCCCGCCGACGTGCTGCAGGTAGAAGGCCAAAAATTCGGCTTCATTCATGAACTGAGTCAGATCGGTGGTTTGTCCCACCGGATAATCGCCACGGCCCAGGAGCGCCGCATTGCGGTTAAGAGTAGCGATCGGCTTGGGCTGAATATCGAGCGCCAGGATCGTCCTGAAATGGGCACCGTCGCCCAGCAAGTCAAAGCCCAGGCTCAGGCCGCCGCAGCCGGAAAACACGTCGACGACCAGCCGCGGCCGGGCTGGTGGCGGCGGGAGGTCTTCGGTCGCCTCTTCGGGCTCGACATCATGACTGGGCTGGGCCAGCACGAAGATGTTGGAGGTCTCGCGCTCGGCCAGCCAGTTCTCGTACTTGCGGGCGGAATCGCTGCGCACGTGCTCGCCGGCAAGATGCAACTGCAGAGTGGTTGAGCCGACCCCGATGACCGCCGCCGCGGCCTTTAGGTCCAGATCGCGCTCGACCATCGCCTTGCTCACCCGGTCCATCAGGGAGCCGGGGCCTGGGGGGCGCGGATCAAGATTCGTCAGATTTGACATTTCATCACAATAGCGAACACAGCATCCCGAACCCTCATCCTGAGCGTGTCCCCAGGCGATGATTCATCCCTTCCGGATCGGAGATCAAACCTCGAACGGCATCAAGTCAAGGCCGTCGCCGACAACCAAGACGCAGGCGTCCGCGACGAGCTTTGTGCTGACGTGCCAGTAACCCTGCCCGTTGGGCCGGCGGGTCATCTTCATCTCGTCGAGGAAGGGCTCAAGGGTGCCAAGCGGTATCGCCCAGGCGCGGCCGGTGTCGATACCGGTCAGCACCAAGTAGGCGTCCGGGGCACCCGCAAGATAGTCACGCTGACTTTCATAGAAGCAGTACCAGTACGCCTGATAGGCGCGTGGATAGCGGCGCGAGGTCGTCACGACCGCTCTTACCGCTCCGTCGTTGGTCTCGAAGAGCGAGCCTTTCTTGGCGGTCAGGTTGACGGCCAGCCTCTCGGCAAGGCAGGCGGCCGCGCGTTTCCGGGCGAGCGCAGGCGACGGAGCCTCGCCGGAGTTCGGCCGCGCCGGGCGCTCTGGATCAAGCAGCGTAGCCTCATCGGTGATTGCGCCTTCTCTGTTGGTCAGGATCATGCCGCGCAGATCCTGGCCCCGCAGATCGACGCCATCCAGACTGGTGCCGACATAGAGCGTTTTAGGGTCCGCGCCGGCGATCTGCGCCAGTTCCCGCAAGTCGCCGGTCGACGCCCTAAGAACCCTTTCGATTGCCTTGAACCAGTCACCTCCGATGAGGTGGTCCGCATTATCACTCATCGCTGAAGATCACCTCGGCCAGGGTCATACGGGCATAGCGGTCATCCAGTGGGCCATGCATGAGCCCGGCCTCGAACAGACGAGTCCGGATGACGGCTTCGGCCGCGGCCAGTCGATTCCTATGCTGAAACGAACGGCTCAGCTTCGCCCAACCCGTAGCATCCTTCCATTCAATGTCGGAGATTACCAAATCCTCGCGTAGACATCGTACCTCAACGCGTACGCTGGGCGTCAGGCCCTTGTTGCGGTTCTTGCGCATGTCGATGAGCTCAAGACGCGGCGCCGACCTAGCGTCCCAGGGATGTCCGTCAAGCTCAAGGTCCTTCGTCGCCGCCCGAACGATCCAGCGATAGTCGCCATCGACGGTCTGACCTTGGGTTACGATCATCGACCCGCTACGCCGGGAGATACGCGCCTGGCGGTCCTGGCTGACCATCAAATTGCGCTGGAGTTCAATCGCGCCGGCGGCTTTAGCGCCCTTATTTCCTACGTCGCCGGAAAGCTTCATCTTCCCGCCGGCCGACCGGCGCGCGGCGCGCTTGTCTTCGAGTCTCACCTCGACGGCTGGGGCTTCACCGCGTTCGACGGACGCCCTGTCGACCCTCACCGGCTCGAGCTCGTTCATAACGACAACAACTTCGGCCTGCCTGAGGGCCAGACGAAATCTCACGGTCTCGTCGGGTCTGCTGCCGACCCTGGCCAGCCCGAAAACCACATCGACGTGCAGGGCAACCTTCTTGCAGCCCTGAAAGCCGTCGTGCCAGGCGTCTGCGGTGACGACATCGGCAAAGGCGCGGCGCCGGTTGTGTTCGGCCACTTCAGGCTCCCGGTCTGGTGGGCTTCAGTTTTCCGATCACGATGTTCAGTCGCGCACGGCAGCGCTTTGAAAATAGCCAATAGCAACAACCATTGCCTGGGGAAATCAAAGATTGATTGGGCTACCATACCGGTGGTGCTTAGCGTCCGCTTCCCGGCTCCGGGGCCAGCGTCCGCAGTTGGCGCTCCGTGGCCAGCCCTGCTCCCGTTGTTCGCCGCATCAACAATAAATTGCGAGCGTCAGACGATCCTTGCTCGTGCGGCCGCGCTCATCTTCTCCACCGCCCGACGGCGCCCCAGCCCGAGGTTGATTTCCAGCCGCGGCATCCATCGGCGGGAAATGACGTCTCGTCGGATCACATTGGTGTGGTTGAAGATGTCGCAGGTCATCTCTTCGAGGTTCGCCGCCGGCTTTCGGAAGCCGATCTCTCCCGATTTCCCCAGGAGCTTAACTTGCATAAGCCCCGCAGGCGCCGCGAAGCGGACAACCTTGTCGTTCGGTGCCCGCTCGTGGATCACGTGCCCCACTGAATTGGACACCTCCGCAAAATCCAGATTGGGATCCAACACGCTCCCGGTCAGGATTAGAGTGTCGATCGGCACTGGAGTGATGTCGAAGCCCCACAAGTAGGCCGCTGCGATGTAGGTACCAAATGAGTGCGCGATGATCGATAAATCGGAGCCGTAGCGGCTGCTGATATCCTCAAGGTGATTCCGGAAGTTGTCGACAATCTCTTGGCGCTTTTTGCCGTCGAGAAAGACAGTCGCATCGACGTAGCCGTAGGTAAATGGGGCGACCACCCAGCCATTCGCGCTGGCAATGTGCGCGATCTCAGAGTTCCATTCGGCATGGGTGAGGATCCCATGGATTGTGACTAACGCCTTCTCCCCCGGGTTTCGGTCCGTGATGTGTCTGAACGCATAGGCGCGTTGGATGATCTCCAGGCCGGTCGTATCGTCGAGGTCTATGCCGCTCCAGAGCTCGGGCCCGACTGTCTCCTGCAGCGGGATAGCGATGACCCCTACTTTCACGTTATTCCGACTGTTGGCGAACAGTTGGACCATGCTGCCCAGCATGCCCGTTTGGTCGGCGGCGCAGAAGAACATGTCCAACCGAACACCCGAGATTTCCACGCGCTCGGCTCGATCCGGTATCTGCTCCTCCTTTGCAAAGACAATCGCGCAATCTAGATCTGAAGGAACCTCCTTGGTGGAGATGAAGGAGCCACCGACGAGGATCATGGAGGCGCCACGCGCCCGCGCGAATTCCAAGACGTCGTGCATGGGCTTGTGGAAGTGGGCGCGCATCCCCGAGTGGCAAAAGATGCTGAGGAACTCGCTCGGCATGAGCTCATGAAGGCCCTCAGGAAGGAATCCATCGGGACGGTAAGACGGAAGCGACAAGAATTTTCTTCCTGCAAGGGCTGGTGTGAAAGGGGGTTTGTAACACGATCGAGCACGAGGTGCCTGGCGTGTTCAGAGGGCGCTCCGCCGCACCAAGCGACGTCAACCTGTTGGTTCCGGCAATGTCCGGTGTCGGTAATTGCCCAAATGACCGCTGTTGGCGCTATGAGGCACTCTATCTACCTTCACACTTCCGCCTTCGACATTTTCCGACTGAAGATCGCAGCACCTCCTAGGAATAGAACGGCCGTGCCTAGGTTCCATCCAAGGATCATGGCGGTGGCGTCGAGCGGATGGAACATGGACAGGGCTGTTGCGGTGATGGCCGAGACCGCGAGGCTTCCCATCAGGATGACCGACGTGGGCCGGAGCGCCGCCGCATAGCGAAGCATCCCCAGCATCAGCAGCGACAAGGGCAGGCTGGTCAGTACGAGCGTCGCGAGGCAACTCGACGCCACCTCGACCGTGATCGCGCCGGGCGGCACCGGTACCCAGCCGGCGAAGCACTGATAGCCGATGGTCGACAGCCAGACGATGAGCGGTGGGACAGGCAGGAGAAGCCACCCGCGGGAGCGGTCCGGCAGGCTGACGAAGAAGGTGGCGACGGTGGCGAGGATGCCCGTCATGAGCGACGAGATCATGTTGATGGCGAACACGGCGTCTTGCATGCGTTCGGCGAATTGCGGACGCATCCCGTGGCTGACCGTCATGAGGCCCATGATCGTGGCGGCGAGCAGGAGCCAGCCGACGGCGCGAACCAGCGGCGGGCGAAGGCGCTTGACCGGCCGAGCATTGGTGGCGAGGGAGCGGATCAGATCGGCCGTTTCCATCACCAATCCCTCCCGTCCGAGAGCAGCGCCCGCAAATTCCGGAGCGCCCGATGGGTCGCCATTTTCAGCGCCGCGATGGAGAGCCCGGTCGCGTCGGAGGCTTCCTTCAATGACATTTCCTTGAGCTTGAGGAGATCGACAGCCGTTCGCTGAACCGGCGGTAGCCCATCGAGAGCCTCCGCCAGGCGATGCTTCTCGATCGCATCGCCGCTGGTGTCGAGCGCCGCTGCGGTTGCCTCATGCTCGGCGGTGAGCGGGGCCTCGCGCAATATCTGCCGGCCACGCCGGCGCAGCCGGTCGACGGCACGGCGACTGGCGATGCCGACCAGCCAGGGACCGAATGGCCGCGCGGGATCATAGGTGTGCCGGATCGAATGAAGGGTCAGCAATATGTCCTGCACGGTGTCTTCGATGTCCCAATGGTCCTTGTGCCATCGCCTGACCAGTGACCTGAGATAGGGTGTGACTTCCTGGAGAAGGCGCAGATAGGCGACGTTATCGCCGTCCTGGGCGCGTGCCATGAGAATTGTCCAGTCGAGATCTCGCGATGCAGCGGCCTCCGACCCCCGCAGCGTGCCCCGTGCTTTCTCTCCGGTGGCCTCGCCATCCGAGGCGACCAGTGTCAGACGCCGCCGCCCGTCATCCTGCATCGCGCCAGCTCCCGGAGACGGCGGATGCGGGCGGGCAATCGCCTTGCGGACCGTGTTGAATGCTACAGCGCCGCATCACCTTACCCCCGGCCAACGGGATCGAGCGACGCCCGTGTCAATCCAATGGTCGATGGAAATCGCACCGGGACCAATGGCTATGATGCCCACCGCCAAAGCTGCCCAATAGAG
The DNA here is from genome assembly GCF_043194755.2 of Xanthobacter nonsaccharivorans. NCBI lineage: Bacteria > Pseudomonadati > Pseudomonadota > Alphaproteobacteria > Hyphomicrobiales > Xanthobacteraceae > Xanthobacter > Xanthobacter nonsaccharivorans. The sequence goes on from NZ_CM195526.1 coordinate 211,726, forward strand.
GTGGAAATTGGCCCAGCCATCCGGAAACACCAGCTGGATCACGCCGGTCATCACCAGCAGGCCGAGTGCGGCAAAGCGTGTTCCAAGACCCGCGATCAGCAGGGCGGGAAGCCCGATCTCGGCGATCGCCGTCGCCAGCGCCAATTGGTCCGGTGCGGGCAGCGCGTATTCGCCACCGAAGACGTGCAGCTTGAACTGATCCTCGAACAGGAACTGCGTTCCCGGCGAGACGGACAGGAAGCCATCCCATCGTGTCAGGCCGGAACGCAGGAAGGGAAGCGCCAGGGCAATGCGCAACACCGGAGGCGCCACATGCCGCGCCATCGTTTCCATCCCGAGCAGCAGACGACGGACCATTGCAACCGTCCTGCCCGACACTGTCGGTGACGCGCTCATGCGGCCTCCATCGAGCGTGCCGGATGCAGGTCATAGCCAGTGATCACATTGGCCTCGATCATGCCTCGCAGCGTGCGCGCGAGATCGAAGTCCGGAGTGACGGACAGTCCTTCCTTCACCGCATCGCCGATCGGCGAACCCGCTTGCAGGGCTTCCATGAAAGTGGCGGCGCCTGCCGGCAGACGCCGGATCTCGACGTCTGCCTCGGGACGGGCAACGAGCGCATCGCCCCCACCCGCTTGGAGATCGACAGGCCCGACGTCGTCGCCCCCGACATTCGCCTGCCAGACGCTCACAATCGGATAGGCCGATTTCACGATGCGCACGGACGGGTGCAGCGCAAGTCGCAGCGTCGGGACACGGTCCGGCGGTACATGGCCAAAGGCGGACGGCGGCAACGGTGGTGCCTCGGCCGCGTGATAGGCTTCCACCCACGCACGCTCCAGATGCGCGACATCCGGGAGATAAGCGAGCACGGCGGCAGGCTCAAAGCGCGCGATGAAAGCCGGGAAACCGGCCCCATAATCGAGCATGACCGGCGAGGCCGGCGGTTGAGCCACGACGTACAGGCGCGCCATGGCCGCGAAGAACTCCCCGCCAACCAGGCGGTGGACCACTGGATAGGCCGCCTTCAGGGTCTCGACCAGGCCGACGACGACGTTGTTGCGATAGACGGCGAAGCGTCTCGCGCTCGGTCGCCCGTCGGGACCGACCAGACCGGCAGGAGCCGGCTTGCGAGGGTCGAGGATCGCATGGGCGAAGTCGCCCTGCTGGGCTGAGAACCCATGTATGATGGAATCTTGCGCGCGGCCTTCAGGAGGCGACGCCGGGATGCCGATCGAGCCGATCATGGGCGATCCCCCGGACGGGGACGCCGAACGACGTTGGTCCAGAAGGTGCGGAGGCTGTCGACGCCCCCGGCCGTCGAACTCCACAGGGTGGCGTCGCCCACCAGCAGGGCGCCCGCGAACTCATCCGGCTTCGATTGCAGCAATGCGTCGAAGGTTGTGCGGCCGCCGGCCGTGAAGGGATGGGGCGGGGCCGCGAGGTCGATGTTCTGGCGCGCCATCACGTCGAGATGGGTGCGGGCCTCGCCCATGCGCTCGAAGTGCGGCAGATGCGGATGAAGATTGAAGGTGCGCACGCCCGAGAGCAGATGAAGGCGATCGAGAGACGCATCCGTATCGATCGGCGAGGGGGTGCCGTCCGGCTCCGCGGCGGGGCGCAGCCCGAACCGGTTCTCGACGGGAATGCCGAGGCCGGCGAGCAGCGAACGTCCGAAGCCGCCGAACCCCTGTCGGGGCGGGATGGTCTTGTCGCCGTGATGCAGAAAATCCGCCACCTGCCGCGCCACCGTTTCCTCATGCGAGCCCGCCTCCTCCTCGCCGATGTCGTGATGCGGGCCAACGAACAGGAGGTGGTCCGGCACGGAGAGAAAGGAGCGGACGAAGTCGATTTCCGGCTGGAGCGCCTGCTGATGGGTTCGCAGGGAATCGAAGCTGATGACGATGAGCGTATCGATGCCTCCGAGGGTTTCCGACCCGAGCGGGACGAGCCGGCCATCGCCGTCGACGCGCTCGATCTGGAGCACCGGATGGCCGCTGACGGCTTCGCCAAGCTTCACGAACGCAGCGAAGTTCTGCTTCATGATGTGGTCGAGGAAGCCGGCGATGCCCTGGTCGAAACGCGACGGATCGCTCAGTTCCTCGAACCGCGGAAAGAGCATGCGGCGACTTTCGAAGAGCGCCGGAAAGCGGTTCTCGATGATGTCGAGTGGAGCCCCCGTCTCGTCCGGCCGGCTCCAGGCATAGTAGATGGCAATTCTGCGTGCCGACATGTGATCTCCCTCCGGATTAGTGCGCGTGGACCAAAGCGGGTGCCCGGCACCGCAGGCGGGCGATGTCACCCATGATGAGCTCGGCCCGCTCGGCTTCGGCTTTCAGCGTCGGCCAGTCGGGCACGCGGGCGTCCCACTCGATCAGTGTCGGAACCGGCCCGGTGCGCTCGATCACACGGGCGAACAGCCCCCAGACGATGTCCTCGACCGGGCGGTCATGCGCATCGATCAGCAAGGGACGGCCTGCTTCATCGGCGTCCGGCGCAAAGCCGGCCAGGTGGATCTCCTGCACATGGGAAAGCGGATAGCCTGCGAGATAGCTGATCGGGTTCCAGTTCTGATTGGTGCAGGCGACGTGGATATTGTTGATGTCCAGCAGAAGACCGCAGCCTGTCCGTCGCACGATCTCGGCGATGAAGTCGGGCTCCGACCAGGTACTTTCGGCGAAAGCCAGATAGGTGGAGGGGTTTTCCAGCAGCATCTGGCGTCCGAGATCGCCCTGCACCTGATCGACATGCTCGACGACGCGCGCGAGGGTTTCGCCCGTATAGGGCAGGGGAAGCAGGTCGTTCAGGAAGCCCACGTCGTGGCTCGACCAGGCAAGATGTTCCGAGAAGAGCGCGGGAGAGTAACGATCGATCAACCGTCTCAGGCGTGCCAGATGCTCCTTGTCCAATGGCCGATCCGCGCCGATCGACAGTCCGACCCCGTGCAGCGACAGCGGATAACGCTCGCGGATCGCCGACAGGTAGCGATGCGGCGGACCGCCGGCCCCCATGTAGTTCTCCGCATGGACCTCGAAGAAGCCCATATCGGGAGAGGTCTCCATGATTGTCCGATAGTGCTCGGCCTTCAGGCCGACGCCGGCCCGCTTCGGCATCGCATTTCGGCAGGGATTGGAAGTTGCTTCCGGCATGGCGCCCGCCTCGGTCTATGCGGGGAGGAAAGGGCCGGGCCTTCGCGGCCCGGCCGAGCGGTCGATCAGACCTTGGGCTTGAGGCTGCCCGCGCCATTCGGCGTGGAGAGGGTGGTGCAGGTCCCGGTCGGCACCAGCTTGAAGGCGGTGCCCTGGTAGTCGGCGACGCTGGTGCCCGCGCAGGTCGTGCCGGCGCCGGCATAGCAGTCGTTCTGGCCCTTCAGCGCGACGCCAAAGCAGGGCTCGACCTTGCCGGACTTCACCTTCACCGTGTTGTCGGCCTGGATCTTCTTCTGCTGCGCCGTGAACTCCTGCGCATTCGCCGGAGCGATGGCGAGCGTGCCGAAGGCAGCAGCAAAGGCACCGGCCACCAGCGTGGACATCAGACGATCGGACATGTCGGTTCTCCTGAAAGTTGAGCCAGCACGCCTCTTGCTGCTGGCGGATGGCGGCTGTTTCGGCGCGCCTGTAAGGTGGTTCGTCGGGACATTCTCCGAGGTCACTCGGCTTCGGAGGAATTTTCTCGGGCGGTCTTCGGGAAGTTGCCCGTCGAGAGGGCAATCGGGCTGACCACGTGGCCGCTTCTTGCTGTCCTCGACGCATCCCGCCATCCGATCGGGAACAGCGGTTCAGGTCGAGGACTTTGCGAACGCGGATTTCCGTTTCGCTCAGGCTGCCGGCTTTGACGCGATCACTGCGCTCGGATGCAATTCGGGCTCGGCGGCCAGCAGTTCGGGGACGGTTGCAAAGATCTGGCGCGCGGCATTGCCGGACATATGGGCGTTGAGGCTCCCCTGGCTGTCGAACAGGTCCACGAGGAAGATCTTTTCCGCGTCGGCGCTCGAGCGCAGGACGAGCCAGAGCGTCGTGCCTGCCTCCGCCTCCACCGCGGGCAGCACCGCCGCAATTCTCCTCGCCGCCTCCTCACCCAGACCGGGCTTGGCCTTGAACACGACGACACCTGCTGTTCTTGTCATGGATGCGTTCCTTTCCAATGTGGGCACTGCCTAGCTGTCAGGCTCCACAAACGGAGGTTCGCCCCGAAGCCCGGAGAGGTAACGCGATGAAGGGAGCACCGATCGAGGCAACCGCCTCGATTGCGGCCGCGCAGGTCTTCCCGGCCAGATCCAGCGGCATGATGTGGGGAGAGATTTTCCTTGAAGGCATGGCTTTTGTCTTGCGCTGGCTGGATGAGGCTCGAGCAACCGTAACGCAGCGCTGGACTTGGCGGAGAGTGGAGAATTAGCCTATGGAGGCGCAAAAATCGCCACGGAGGTGGCGTGTCATGAACATTGTCGTCGTCGGCATCGACGGATGCCTTGCCTCCGGCTTTCTCGGTTTTGTCGACGTGTTGTCCCTGGCGCGGGAGGTCATCGCCAACTACATGGGCGAAGCGCCTTTCGAGATCCTGACCGCAAGCGAGGATGGACGCCCGGTGATGGACGGTCACGGCCGGCGACTGGAGGTTGATGCCCGCCTTGACGAGATCGCGTCGACGTCTGCCGTTCTCGTGCCAGGACAGGTTCCGCAGGGGCTCAGGCTGCCGGACATGTCGAAGTTCCGTCCGGTCGCCGAATGGATCCGCTATCAGCATGCCCGTGGCTCTCTCGCCTGCGGCTCGTGCGGCGGGGTCTACTTGCTTGGAGAGGCGGGTCTGCTGAACGACCGCCGCTGCACCACGACCTGGTGGCTGCACGACGAGTTGAGGCGGCGTTATCCTCGCGCGGACGCGGCTTGGGGGGGCGCGCTCACCGATGACGGCGGTGTCATCACCGCCGGCGGCGCATTGTCATGGACGGATATTTCCCTCCACGTCGTGCGATGTCTCTGCGGAACCGAGGCCGCGCGCATCGCCGCCGACTTCGCCGTGGTGGACACCACGCCATCAAGCCAGGCCGTCTACATCCCGGCCGGTCATCTTGCCGAATCCAACCCGTTTTTGCTCGAGGCGGAGCGGGCCGTTCGACACGTTCGCGGTCGACGGATGTCGACGAGCGAGCTGGCCGAACGGCTGGCGCTCTCCGAACGGACGCTGCACCGTCGCCTCCAGGCCCTCGCCGGGGAATCGCCTAAGCGGTTCATCGACAGGGTTCGCTTCGAGATGGCGCGGACGATGCTCGACGCCGGCACGATGAGCATAAAGCAGATCGCCCAGGCCGTAGGCTTTGAAGACGACAGCAGCTTCAGGAAAAATTTCAGACATTTTGCTCAGATGACCCCGACGGCCTATCGGGCGAGAGTCAGGGTATAAAATTAAAAGCGAGGGTCAAACAATTTACGATAATTTAGAAGCATGGCAGGCCACCGCGACAAAGCCCGCTCACATCAAAATATAGTGCGGAATTTTACCTATCTATATATCATGACTTATATTGATTGATAAAATTTGAATTTGCATATTCAAACTCTCTCGTTGCAATGAAAGCTGTTATCCAATTTCGTGGAACGAATGAGCGCATCTGGCAGATTCCGGATGTCGCCTTCTGGCGCTCTTGGCCATTTGCATCGCTGTACGGTGATGCCAATCAGGGTTTCAGCCTGCAGCAACCGGATTTGCTCTCCTGAACCGGCGGGCATGGCACGTCGGCGTAGGAGCAGAAGACGCAGCAATCTCCGGGTTTGGGCTTCAGCACGGCCCCGCATGCCCCGCACGTGTAGAAATACCGGCAGGCATCCGTCGGCATCGCCTCCTTGAATGCCGCTCCGCAATGCGGGCAGGTGATGGTGGCCTCAAGAATGGTCATGGGTGGGGTCTTCTGTCGGTGCAAGATCAAATCGCCTGCGTCCCGTGATAGCGGGCGAAAACGCGCTGCGGCCCGGGACCGAACAGGACGACCTCGTAGGGTTCAGGCGCCATTCCGGTCACCTCCATGCCGGGCGAGCCTACCGGCATCCCCGGCACGGCGAGGCCCCTCGCCTCTGGCCGCTCGGCGATGAGCCGCACGATGGCCTCGGCAGGCACATGCCCCTCCAGCACATAGCCGCCCACTTCCGCCGTGTGGCAGGAGATGAGCGCCGGCGGCACCCCAAGCCGTGCCTTGAGGGGTCCGAGGTCGGTCGCCTCCAGCACCTCCACCGGGAAGCCGGCCTCCTTCACGTGCGCCACCCAGCCGCGGCAACAGCCGCAGCTCGGGTCGCGGGTCACGGTCATGCGGGGCAGGCCCTCCGCCGCCCATGCCGATGGCAGGAGCAGGGCAGCACCGGCCTGTGCCGCGCCGGCCAGGAAGGCACGACGGGTCGCAAACGCTCCGATCCTCATGATGCTTCTCCTTTTGTCCCCTCACCGGAAGAACACATATTTCACCAGCGCCGCGATCACGAGTGCGAGCACCACCAGGCCGATCAGCCCGGCGAGGTCCATCCCCCACCCCATGCCTCCCATCATGCTGTTCATCATGAAAACCTCCCGTCATTCAGCCGCCTCGATGCCGGCCGGCGTCCGGCCTGTCGCCGCCGCGTCGGCGGAAGTTCTTTCGCCCAGCCGCCAGCCCTTGACCAAAGCGTAGACGGCCGGAATCACCACCAGCGTCAGCACGGTCGAGGAGACCATGCCGCCGATCATCGGCACGGCGATGCGCTGCATCACCTCCGAGCCGGTGCCCGTGCTCCACAGGATGGGCAGCAGCCCGGCCATGATGGCGACCACCGTCATCATCTTCGGCCGCACCCGCTCCACGGCCCCCAGCATGATGGCCCGGTTAAGATCGGAGCGGGTGAAGGGCCGGCCTTCCGCCCCCCGCGCGGCCCTCAGTTCGCGCATCGCCTGATCGAGATAGATCAGCATGACGACCCCGGTCTCGGCGGCGACGCCGGCAAGGGCGATGAAGCCCACCGCCACCGCCACCGAGACGTTGAAGCCGAGCCACCACATGAGCCAGATGCCGCCGACCAAAGCGAAGGGCAGCGACAACATGACGATCAGGGTCTCGGTGAGCGCCCGGAAGTTGAGATAGAGCAGGAGGAAGATGACGAGCAAAGTCACCGGCACCACGATGCTCAGCCGGGCGGCGGCGCGCTCGAGATATTCGAACTGGCCGCTCCAGGAGACATAGGTGCCGGGCGGCAGCTTCACCTCGCGCGCCACCGCCTTGCGTGCCTCGGCGACATAGCCGCCGAGATCGCGGCCGGCGATGTCCACGAAGACATAGACCGCGAGCTGCCCGTTCTCGGTGCGGATCGACGTGGCGCCGCGGTTGAGCTCCACCTTCGCCACCGCGGCGAGGGGCACCGCCCCGCCGTCCGGCAGCGGCACCTGCACGTCGCGGGCGATGGCCTGCGGATCGCTGCGGAAGTCGCGGGGATAGCGCACGGCGACGCCATAGCGTTCGCGGCCCTCCACCGTGGTGGTCACCGTCTCGGCCCCGAGCGCGGTGGCGATCACCGCCTGTACGTCGCCCACCATGAGCCCGTAGCGGCCGAGAGCCTCGCGGTCCGGCACGATGTCGAGATAATAGCCGCCGATCACCCGCTCGGCATAGGCGCTGGATGTGCCGGGCACGGCCCGCAGCACCTGCTCGATGGCGCGGGCGATCTGCTCCATCTGGGCAAGGTCGGTGCCGAACACCTTTAGGCCCACCGGCGTGCGGATGCCGGTGGCAAGCATGTCGATGCGGGCACGGATGGGCATGGTCCAGGCGTTGGAGACGCCCGGGAACTGCAAGGCCCGGTCCATCTCCGCCTTCAGGCTGTCGAGGGAGACGCCGGGGCGCCATTGATCCTTCGGCTTCAGGTTGATGATGGTCTCGAACATTTCCATGGGCGCCGGGTCCGTGGCCGTCTGCGCCCGCCCGGCCTTTCCATAGACCGAGTCCACCTCGGGAAAGGACTTGATGATGCGGTCCTGCATCTGCAGCAGTTCGGCGGCCTTGGTGACGGACAGGCCCGGCAAGGTGGTGGGCATGTACATCAGCGTGCCCTCGTCGAGGCTCGGCATGAATTCGGAGCCGATCTGGCGGGCGGGCCAGATCGTCACCGCGAGCACGGCGAGCGCGAGGAGGATGGTGAGCGTCTTCGCCTTCAGCACGCTGCGGATGACGGGGCGATAGACGAATATAAGAGCACGGTTGATGGGGTTCCTGTGCTCCGGGACGATCCGGCCGCGCACGAACACCACCATCAGGGCCGGCACCAGCGTCACCGAGAGCAGCGCCGCCGCCGCCATGGCGAAGGTCTTGGTGAAGGCGAGCGGGCCGAACAGCCGGCCCTCCTGCGCCTCTAGGGTGAAGATGGGCAGGAAGGAGACGGTGATGACGAGCAGGCTGAAGAACAGCGCCGGCCCCACCTCGCTCGCCGCCTCGATCAGGATCTCGACCCGTGGCTTGTCCTTCGGCGCGCGCTCCAGATGCTTGTGGGCATTCTCGATCATGACGATGGCCGCGTCGATCATCGCCCCCACCGCGATGGCGATGCCCCCCAGGCTCATGATGTTGGAGCCGAGGCCGATGGCCCTCATGGCGGCGAACGCCATGAGAATGCCCACCGGCAGCATGAGGATCGCCACCAGCGCGCTGCGCAAGTGCAGCAGGAACACGATGCAGACGAGGGCGACGATGAGGCTCTCCTCGACCAGCGTGCCCTTCAGCGTCTCGATGGCCCGCTCGATCAGCCTGGACCGGTCGTAGACCGGCACGATCTCGGCGCCTTTCGGCAGGCTCGGGGCGATCTCCGCGAGCCGCGCCTTCACGTTCTCGATCACGGCGAGGGCATTGGCACCGAAGCGCTGCAGCACGATGCCGCTCGCCACCTCTCCCTCGCCATTAAGCTCGGTGATGCCGCGCCGCTCATCAGGGCCGATCTCCACACGCGCCACATCCTTCACCCGAAGCGGCACGCCGCGGTCGGTCTTCAGCACCACGTTCTCGATGTCGGCGACGCCCTTGAGATAGCCACGCCCGCGCACCATGAACTCGAACTCGGACAATTCCACCGTGCGCCCGCCCACATCCGCATTGCTCGCCGCCACCGCGGAGCGCACCCGCTCCAGCGGAATACTCAGCGCCCGCAGCCGGTTCGGATCCACCACGATCTGGTACTGCTTCACGAAGCCGCCGACGCTCGCCACCTCGGCCACGCCCTCCGCCTTCGCGGCGGCGAAGCGGATCACCCAATCCTGCAGCGACCGGAGCTCCGCGAGTGTCATCTGCTTGGCCACCACGGCATATTGATAGACCCAGCCGACGCCGGTGGCGTCCGGGCCGAGGCTTGGGGTCACGCCCGCGGGCAGGCGGCGCGCCGCAGCGTTGAGATATTCGAGCACGCGGCTCCTCGCCCAATAGGGATCGGTGCCGTCCTCGAAGATCACATAGACGAAGGAGGCGCCGAAGAAGGAGAAGCCGCGCACCACCTTGGATCTCGGCACCGTGAGCATGGAGGTGGAAAGCGGATAGGTGACCTGGTCTTCCACCACCTGCGGCGCCTGGCCGGGATAGTCGGTGTAGACGATCACCTGCACGTCCGAGAGGTCGGGGAGCGCGTCGAGGGGCAAAGTGCGCAGGGCATAGAGGCCGGCGGCCACGGCAAAGGCGGTGCCGACCAGGACCAGCACCAGGTTGCGCGCCGACCAGGCGATGAGGCGGGCGATCATGGCTGCGTCTCCACGGGCGCAAGGCCACGCAGGGCGGCCTTCAGGTTGCTCTCGGCGTCGATCAGGAAGTTTGCCGCCACCACCACAAGGTCGCCCTCGGCGAGGCCGTCGCGGATCTCGGTGAAGCCTTCCCCGCGTTGGCCGACCGTCACTTCGCGCGGCTCGAACCGGCCGTCGCCGCGATCGAGGATCACCACCTGCCGCTTGCCGGTGTCGATCACCGCGTCGTCGGGAACGGCGAGTATGGGGACGGCCTCGCCGGTGCCGATCGTCACGTCGACATACATGTTGGGCAGAAGAACACCGTCCGGATTGGCGATCTCGATACGCACGCGGGCAGTGCGCGTGGCCTCGCTCACCTGGGGATAGACGAGGGACACCTGCCCGTTGAATGCAACGCCCGGCCGGCCACGGACATGGACACTGGCCTGCGCTCCGATCCGCACCGCGCCGAGGTCGCGCTCCGGCACGTCCGCCAGCACCCATAGGGAGGAGATGTCGGCGATGCGGAACAGGACGGCGCCGGGCTCCGCTCTCATGCCGTCCACGGCATTGCGCTCCAGCACGACGCCGTTGCGCGGCGCCCGCCAGGTCATGGACAGGGGCACCTTGCGCGTGCGCTCGATCTCCGCGATGGCCTCGGCCGGAACGCCTAGGTTCTCCAAGCGCTGGCGCCCACCGCCCACAGACGCTCCCCGCACGCCGCCATTGAGGTCGGTGACGTATTGTGCTCCCGCGGCGGCGATGTCCGGCGCATAGAGCCGCGCCAGCGCTTGCCCCTTTACCACCTGGTCGCCGGTCGTGACGTTTGCCACCGCGTCGAGAAAGGCGGGGCTGCGGGTCGCTACCACGGCGATGCGCCGCTCGTCGAGCTGCATCATCCCGGGCACGCGCACGTGCTGGTCAAGGGGGCGCCGTTCCACTGCCTGCGTCCGCACCCCGGCCCGCTGAAGCTTGCCTGGCGGGATCTTAAGGAGGGGACCGTCCTCCGCCTCGCCGTCATAGACGGGGATGTAGTCCATCCCCATGCCGTCCTTCTTCGGCACCGGGGAGGTGTCCGGAAGGCCCATGGGGTTGCGGTAGTAAAGGATGCGCCGCTCGCCGCCGCCGGAAGACATGGCCGCAGCGGACATGGCGGCATCGGCGGGGGGCGTCTCGTCGAAGCTCACCTCTGCGCTCGCCCGGACGGGCAGGAAGGGGCGCCCGCCGGTGGTCCGGGCGGGTGCTGCGGAATAAGCGGGCCGCCCGTCGGGGTCCTTGTAATAGACGACCGGCCCCGAAGGGGGCGGCGGCGTTTCAGCGGCGACGGTCGTGGTGCCAAACAAGGTGGAGGAGCCGGGGATCGCGATGCCGCGATGCCCGGCCCAGTAGCCTCCGGCCCCCGCCGCCACAAGGGCGGCGAGGGTGAGGCCCCGGAGGGCGGTCCGTTTCACGGCACGGCCTTCAGGACCAGCCTGCTCTCGAGCGTGCCGGTCTCGCCCTGAATCTTGGCGCCGAGGGAGAGGCGCCAGCCGCCTGTCATCATCAGATGGGTCTTGAAACGATAGACCCCGGGCTCGGTGGAGGGCACCGCCGCGATGGGCGCCGCCATGGTCGGCATCCCGTCCGGCGCCATGTCCATGCGGCTCGCGAAGATCACGGCGTCCGGCACCGGCTTGCCGGATCTCTTGTCGACGAGCCGCACGGCGACGATGGCGCCGTCACCCTGCTTGATGTCTGACTCAACCAGACGGAACTCGTAGTCGCTGATCTCCGCCCGCGCCACGGATGCGGCCGAAGCGAGCAGTGCGGCAGCGAGCGCCGCCGCAGCGGCGCGCTTCACAAAAATGGTCATCATAGCTTGAAAATCCCAGGTTCATCGCTGTGCCGTGCGCATGGGCCGGCATTGCGCGGCGACAGCCACGCATTCTCGACCGCCCGAGCCTTGCCGGGGCGGCACGAGCCGGCGCCGATGCGCCGGCGATGTCCTAGGTTCGCGGAGGTCGAGCCGGAGGCGCGACAGCCAGCGCGTCGCCCATGACGTCGCTGGTGGGCCGCAAGGCGCCCGCTTCGGCCCGAGACGCCATGCTCGCATGAGAGAGCATGGGCAAGGCGGTCGCGCACTTGGCCATGCACGTCGCCATCAGCGGGCAGCTTTTCTGGCAGTCGGGGACGGCTGGCGTCCCGTCGGGGCAGCACGGCATGTCGTCCGCCATCTCCACGCCCGCTATCGCGGACATGGAAACGTTCTCCATCGCCGCCACGGTGAGCGCGTTCACCGGAGCGGTAAACGGTCCGACGATGAGCCCCACGACCGCCAGGATCGGGAGCAGGCGATGAAGACGACACCAAAACATGGAGCGTAAACTCTCACGATCACCCGTCTGATGGAAGGGAGAAGTGTTCCCATCGCTTGCAATGATGCCACATCAGGGCGTGTATTGTTCTCGCAGGAATGTGATAGCCCAGCTAAAGACGCGTGGATCTCAGCGTTACCGACATTGGCGAGGCGAATTGCCAATGCGAAATGATTGCAATACCGGGGGGCAGAAGGTCCCTGATTGGCCGCCATATGCTCCCCGGTCACGCTATCCGCGGACAGTGCCCTGTTGCTGCGAGGGGTCCTCGCCACGCAACTCCGGCGCTGTCCGGGCATCGAGGACGTGGGCTTTGCCGGGCTTCCTCTTCAGCTCTGTGCGGTGGAGAACCCCTCGCAGCAATAGGGCACGGTCCGAGGCGTTGGCGGCGATCATGGCGGCGGTGGGGGGCTTCGCGCCGCACCGTGCGAATGGTGCGGTCTTAATTTGCTTCTGCGATCTACGAGGAATGTCTGGAATTGGCGTGCCGGAGAAGGACCGCCTTTGGCGAGGAAGCCGCACTGTTCAGGTTCGCGCCGAGCCCGCGAGGCACGCCGACATTGCGAACAAATCAAGAATCAGCGAGTCTCATGCCAACCTTGGGCCATGGGGTTGAGATCGGTGGGGGCAGCGGCGGCGTATCTGGACGGGCTCAATGCCGAGCAGAGGCGTGCGGTCGAACACGGTGTGGCCGAGGGCGCGGCGCGGCCTGCATCACCCCTTCTCATCATTGCCGGTGCCGGTTCGGGCAAGACCAACACTCTTGCCCACCGGGTGGCTCATCTGATCGTGGCGGGCGCCGATCCGGGCCGCATCCTGCTCATGACATTCTCCCGGCGTGCCGCCTCCGAGATGACGAAGCGCGTGGAGCGCATCTGCAACCGGGTGCTGGCTGAACAGGGCGGAGTGCGGACGGATGCGTTGACCTGGGCGGGCACGTTCCACGGGATCGGTGCCCGGCTGTTGCGGGAATATGCCGAGCAGATGGGGATCGATCCCGCCTTCACGATCCATGATCGGGAGGATGCCGCCGATCTCATGAACCTGGTTCGGCACGAGCTCGGATTTTCCAAGACCCAGTCCCGCTTTCCCGCCAAGGGCACCTGCCTTGCCATCTATTCCCGCGTGGTAAATTCCACCCGGCCTCTGGCGGAAGTCCTGGCCCGGGCGTTCCCGTGGTGCGGCGGCTGGCATGACGAGCTGAAGCAGCTCTTCGGCGCCTATGTCGAGGCCAAGCAGGCACAAAACGTGCTCGATTATGATGATCTTCTGCTCTATTGGGCGCAGCTCATCACCGAACCCGCGATCGCGCAGGACATGGGTGGGCGGTTCGACCATGTGATGGTGGACGAGTATCAGGACACGAACAGCCTGCAAGCGTCCGTCCTGCTCGGCCTCAAGCCGGATGGCCACGGGCTGACGGTGGTGGGCGATGACGCCCAGTCCATCTACGCCTTCCGCGCGGCGACCGTGCGCAACATCCTGGACTTTCCGGACCATTTCCGCCCGCCTGCCGAGGTGGTCACGCTGGAGCGGAACTATCGCTCCACCCAGCCGATCCTTGAGGCCGCCAACGCCGTCATCGGTCTTGCCAGCGAGCGCTTCACCAAGAACCTCTGGACAGATCGCCTGTCCGCCGAGAAGCCGGAACTGGTGAGCGTGCGCGACGAGATGGAGCAGGCCCGCTTCATCGCCGACCGCGTTCTGGAAAACCGGGAAGTGGGCACTGCCCTGAAACAGCAGGCTGTGCTGTTCCGTACCTCCAATCATGCCGGGCCGCTGGAGGTGGAACTCACCCGTCGCAACATTCCGTTCGTGAAATTCGGCGGGCTGAAGTTCCTCGATGCGGCCCATGTGAAGGATCTGCTGGCGGTCCTGCGCTTTGCCCAGAACGGGCGCGACCGCATCGCCGGCTTCCGCCTCCTGCAACTGCTGCCGGGTCTCGGCCCGGCCTCTGCGCAGAAGATCCTTGATCGGGTCGCCGACCAGCCGGACCCCATTGCTGCTCTCTCAGACGTGCAGGCCCCCGCGAAGGTGGGGGACGCGTGGAGTCCGTTGGTCGCGATGCTTCAGGGCATTTCCCAAGCGACGTGGCCGGCGCAGATCGAACTGGCGCGGCTCTGGTACGAGCCGCATCTTGAGCGCATCCATGAGGATGCCAGCATGCGCGCGGCGGATCTGACCCAACTGGAGCAGATCGCAGCGGGATATAGCTCACGCGAACGGTTCCTGACCGAGCTGACGCTCGATCCGCCGGATGCCACCAGCGATCAGGCGGGCGTGCCACTGCTGGATGAGGACTATCTCATCCTCTCCACGATCCATTCGGCCAAGGGGCAGGAGTGGAAGGCCGTCTTCGTCATGAACGTGGTCGACGGCTGCATTCCAAGCGATCTCGGAGCGGGGCAGACCGAGGAACTGGAGGAAGAGCGACGGTTGCTCTACGTGGCCATGACGCGGGCGAAAGATGCCCTGCATCTCGTCACACCGCAGCGCTTCTTCGTCCACGGCCAGCCCGCCAAAGGCGATCGGCACGTCTACGCCGCGCGTACGCGCTTCATCCCGAAGTCAGTTCTTCCGCACTTCGAGCATGTGTCCTGGCCGAAGGCTGGGCCCGAGGATGTCAGGAGCGGCGCGGTCCGGAATGTCAGGATCGACGTGGGGGCTCGTCTCCGAACCATGTGGCAATAGCGGCGGCAACCCCCCACGCCTGCGCTGGGCGCCGCGCGATCACCGGCGCTCCTGGCGATCTTGTCTCGCTTCGGGTCGCGTTCGAATAACCGCTCAAGGCGCTTGGCGGCATACTGCGTGTGCACAGTAGACCGTGACCCGGATGCAGGCACCAAGTGCTGGATAGTCGCGCGGCCGGGAACGGAGCCGTCTCGATCGAGCGCTTGGCCCGTCTCTTGGTGGCAGCCGGTCGCGACGTGCCGGTTGGTGATGACCGTGTAATGCGATTGTTGGTTTCGGGCCAACAGCGCCCCCGTCGCCGTGCCGAGCAGCAGGTCCCGCCAGTGGAGTTCTAGGAACAGGGATTTGACGGCCGGGATTTAGACGACCGGCCTGTACGACTCCGCAAGCATCGGGCCTTGGAGGCTCGGCGGCTTCGCCTCGGTCATGGGTCAGAACCGACCTTGGCGGAGGCGTTGCGCCTCCTCATCGACGAGGCTCTTGGGGAGCTGGAAGAAGTCGAAGAGCGCATAGAGGGGCTTTAGAAACTCGAACAGGATCTCCGGCAGGCTGACGGCCACCTGGGTCGCCCGGACGGTCATCACCCGATCAAGGGTGTCCTGGTGGGAGACGTAGCCTTCGTCAATCAGTCGACGCCCTTCGACGTTGGTTAGGCTGCGCCCCGCCAGGCCGCTCCACTTCACAGAGAACACGATTTCTGCGTCAGGCCGGCCGATAGCCGCCGCAAACCTGGCGGCCTGAAGGAGGCAGTCACCGATGCGCCAGACCGGCAAGGTGACATCGAACACCGTGCCGGGCTTCATGCGCTCGGGGTAGCTGTCCTCATCGAACCCCCGGATCAGCACCGCTTCGCCGATGGGGCTCACCCGCCAGAAGTCGGCATGGGCCGGGTCGTCCACCATGCGCCGGGCGTCTTCGGCGGCGATAAAACATTCGACCGCCCCGTCCTTCACATAGGGCTTGATACCGTCGCGAGTCGGTACCCAGAACGGCGACCAGCCTGTATGCCGCGTAGTCGCGCTGTTGATAGCCTCCAGCAGATCAGAGGCTTCGATGGGAGTGGTCTGACCGACGAGCTTGTATGCCACCCGGTAGAAGCCTGGTGGGAGGAGCTTCTCCATCGTCGGCGAGATGGGCGCCCGCGCGATCCAGCGCTCCAGGCCGTCATCGGCCCAGGCGGCGAGCTGCGCTTCTTCGCTAGGCGGCAGCGGGAGGCTTTGCATCTCGCGCCCGTCAAGGATGCCACGAATGGCGTCTAGGAGATCATCGCGACTTGCTCGTACGCATCGGTCGATCAGTTCGCGCCATTCCGCCGCCGTTCCGGGTTCGGCGCTCTCCGGCTTAGGCCGCCGGATGTAGACACGCCCAACCAACAGCGTCTTTTGATCCGGGCTGCCCTTCTTAGCTTGGATAGGCGTTCGATGACCGCCGGGGACTTGGACGACGGGGTACACACCTGCGCCGCCATTAACTTGGTAGACCGCGACTTGAATGGCCGGCTCGGCGTAGGTGGCGGCGATGCCGGCGATGATGTCCTGCTTGTAGCCCGCCAAGATGACCGGGCGACCTGGCGCCTCCTCGAACTTGCCGGCCTCGGTCTCTCGCATCCCGAGGATGATGAACCCGCCGCCATGGTTGGCTAGGGCGATGATGGTCGTTGCCAGGGTGGCGCAGTCGCCCTTGTTCGTGAGGTCCAGCCACGACTTTATCTCGACGCCCAGGTCTTCCCTGGGCGAAGTGACAAGCGCCTCCAGCTGTGCAGTCAGCGGTTCGGCCACGGGTCCCACCTTGTTTGGTTTCGCCATCTTATAGCGAGTCGGCTGTCAGGTGAGCCGCTGGCGGGTGGAGTTGCCGAGGTTTTCTGCCGAAGAGTAAGACCAACACGGTTTCGCTTGGCAGGGCGTCATGCGCGAAGCGTCGCCGCGGGCCAACCCAAATTCAGTACTTAAGTAGAAAACCAAATTCGGCATTTCGGCTTGGCGCCAATGTCTGCAAAAGGCGCTGAGCATACAAGGGTCGAACTGCTTGCGACCCGCATTTGTGACATCTAGCCTAAGTGTCACGTCACCCCGTATCTGCGCTTGACACGGGTCGCTGGAGGATGGTGGAAGGCCTGAGCTTGGATTGCTTCCGCATCGACGAGAGTGGTCTTTGTCATCCCGTTAGCTAAATCTAATGGAGATTTCTTCGAGCGGAATACCTAGAGCCATTGTAGTCCAGCATTCTCTGGGATTGATCGGCATCGCCAAGGTCAACGTTCCGGTCGAAATACTCTCGCCTGCGCGCAATGGCGGGTTATGTAGATCATTCGCGAGCAATTCAACGAGATGACGCAGCGCCACAAGCGGACTGCCGAGCACCAGCGCGCCACCGCCGCTCTGCATCAGTTTGTTATTGCAATATAGGTCAACCTCGAATTTGGTCAGTTCGCGTTGCCACTCCGCTTTGCGCGGCGCGATTGCGTGGCGCTTTCCAATCAGTAAGGCCCCATGCAGGCCGTTCGCAGCGACTGTGTCTGCAGCCGCGAACGTCCAAGAAGGAAAAATCGACTGCACAATCTCATAACCAAGAGCCACCCACTCAACACAATCGACCAGCGCGCTGTCGCTCATAGCGGGCGTTGGCGCCGCCTTCAGGCCAAACATAATCTCAGGTTCAATGCGGGGCTCGGAAAACTCACTCAGGGATAAAACCTGCATGTCCGCGAGTTCGAACGTCGTTCGGCTAGTGGTGTATCCCCAAATTGGGGATCTAATTCCGAATTCCGTCCACATCTTGCGGTTTGTAAAGCCGACTTTTCGACCAGTTATTCTTTCACCGTCGGCTTCGAAGGCCGCGCGGAGCAGTGGAGTAACCAGATAGGCTTGCTCTATCGTGAATCCGCCCGGCCGGGACGAAAAAGTCCGAATTTGAGAATGGTTGGACAGAGAGGCGATGACCTCTTTGGCAACCACTTCGATGTCGGTTTGCGCCGTCATCGGAGAACTTTATATCATGGAACGTATCTGCGGGAGACCCAGGAGATGGTGTTCGACGCCGATGATCGGGCCTTCGCCTTCTTCAACAGCTCCCGGCCGCTCCAAACACGCAGCAGCCCTGACCCGTTAGAGAACGGTGAGGTGGTCCCGATTGAACTGAACCGTCCCGGCTTTGCCGGAGGCCCCAACTCCTGAGAGGATGGGGCTATGACGAGCAAGACGACGAACAAGTTCTCGCCCGAGGTGCGCGAGCGGACTGTGCGGCTGGTGCTGGAGCACGAGGTTGAACACCCTTCGCGTTGGTAGGCGATCGTGTCGATTGCGGCGAAGATCGGCTGCTCGGCGCACTCACTGAACGAGTGGGTGAAGAAATCCGGGTCGATGCCGGCAAGCGGGCCGGCGTATCGACGGACATGGCGGCGAGGCTGGAGGCCCTCGAGCGCGAGAACCGCGAGCTGCGGCAGGCGAACGAGGTCCTGCGCAAGGCATCCGCGTATTTCGCCCTGGTGGAGCACGGCCGCCGGTCGAAGACATGATCGCGTTCATTGACGATCATCGCGGCGCGTATGGGGGCGATCTGCAAACTGCTGCCGATCGCCCCATCGACCTACCATGCTCATGTCGCCCAGCGGCTCGATCCGTCAAAGCTGTCGGCACGAGTGAAGCGGGACGAGGCCTTGCGGCCGGTGGTGGCTCGGGTCTTTGCCGGGAACTTCGAGGTCTATGGTGCGCGCAAAGTCTGGCGACAGATGATGCGCGAGGGGTTCGACGTGGCTCGCTGCACGGTCGAACGGTTGATGCGGGGCATGGGTCTTGCCGGCGTGATCCGGGGTAAGCCGGTCCGTACGACTATGCTGGACAAGGTGGCACCGTGCCCGTTCGACCATGTGAACCGGGTTTTCCATGCCCCGGCGCCGAACAGGCTGTGGCTGTCGGACTTCAACTATGTCAGCACCTGGTCTGGCTTCGTCTACGTCGCATTCGTGATCGATGCCTACGCCCGCCTCATCGTCTGCTAGCGGGTGAGCGGGACGGCTCATGCCGGCTTCGTGCTGGATGCTCTTGGGCAGGCGCTTCACGAGCGACGGCTCGTTCATCGCGGCGCTCTGGTGCACCATAGCCACCGCGGCTCGCAATATGTCAGCATCCGCTACACCGAGCGCCTGGCCGAAGCCGGTATCGAGCCTTCCGTCGGCAGTGTCGGCGACAGCTACGACAACGCCCTCGCCGAGACGATCAACGGCCTCTACAAGGCCGAGCTTATCCCTCGGCGTGGTCCCTGGCGCTCCTTCGAGGCCGTGGAGTTCGCGACACTCACCTGGGTCGATTGGTTCAACCATCGCCGGCTGCTGGAGCCCATCGGCAACATTCCGCCGGCTGAAGCCGAGGAGCGCTACTACGCCATGCTCGAGGAGCAGGAAATGGCGGTGTGACTTAAACCAAATGACCTCCGGTGAAGCCGGGCGGTTCAGTGTGGTCGATCACGGCGATCTGCGCATTGTCAAGGATCACCGGGAGATCCTCCGGCAAGACGTTCGGGTCGCGGTGCACGGTCAAGGGCGGATCACCAGCACGGTGGAGGCGCTCCATGACGTCCGCAAGGATCGGGCTGGCATCGACAAAAACGGCACGCATGCGACGCTCCCCTGAAGCCAACAGGCTCGATATAGCCAGGCGGGAAGGTATGTAACCATGGAGATCCGCGCGACCAAAAATAACCGGAGCGGGAAGGGGGCCGGACGAAGCGGGAAGGACGGGAAAGGTCCGTTTTCAGCTGATGCTTGAGCACCAGCTTCTGGTTGAGCAGGACTTCCCCGAATACGAAGCGTTGGTTCCCTCCGCGTCCCTTTTCGCTTATCGCAGCAGCGACGGCGCGTTTCGCTGCGAGGGCTTGCCTGCCGATCCGGACGGAGGCACCACGTCCATGAACAAGCGATAAGGTGTGCTGACCTCAGCGATCGCCCAAAGGCACTCGAACGCCCGTCGTAGCTCGTCTCCGGGGGCTTTCGGATCAGCTCCAAAATGTCCTACCGATTCCTGCCTAGCACAGATGGCATCGAACAAGTGATGCACCTCAGCGCTGCCTTCATTCGCAGGCGTGACATAGTTGAGGCAGCGCAGCGCGCGCGCGCTGCTGGCAATATCGTTGCGGGACATGGCGCGGGACGCCCCGGCGTAGAGAAGAGCACGCGGGACCGGGCCGATGTCCGCAGCTCTCATGCCGAATGCCGAATCCCCTTCGATTTGCCCCAGGATCTGCCCGAAATTGCTTGCGTAGTGATCGATCGTGCCGAGATCGAAGGGCGCGCCTGCACTGACATTGAGCTGCCTTCGAATCAGCAGATCAAACGCTGGTACCTGCCAATGAAACAACGCCCCACTATTGATGGCTTCTTCGATGTCAGTGAGGTATTCCATCGCCCTGGCGGCAAGCGGCACACCTTGTCCCTCGATCAGCCGGATCGCTAACGTGAGCTGAATGGGATTGCACTGATACAAGTCGGCATCCGAACAATTTCGGATTGCGTGTGAACACTTCTGCACGATCATTTTGAGAATGTTGCCGTCCGAAGGTGAGATCTTTTCGATCAGCAGCGCCGTGAGCGTACCAAGCAGCATCTGCGGCAGTGGAAATTCCGCGTCTGTTTGAAATAGCGGAACGAGCCAATTGCGAACGCCATGCCACAACCCCGGTAGCCACGCCTGTCGCATATCCGTGTTAGACATGGTGCTGTGCATAGAGGTTGGATGCGATGATACTCACCAGAGTTTGATGATAGTGCCGCTCGAACATGCCCAGTGGGCTGGCGTCCGACTGATCGCTCTTCATCTGGATGCGACGCGGCACATCGATTTCGCCCGATGGACGCTGATGCTGCAAAATCTGTCGCCAGGCGAAATCGCGCATGAGCGAGTGGTCCGCCCCGATGCATTCATAGCCAATGAGAAACTCCCCCGTCAGGTCCCAGTCTCCGTCGATCAGGCAGGCTGCTGTCACGTGATCGAGATATATGGACAGTGGCCTGTGATCCGGCAGTCGTGTGAAAAAGCCGCGATTGTCGCCAAAATCGCCAAAGAAGAAGATTAGATGACTGAGTGCATACAGTTCATGATTTGAGAGGCAATGAATTGGCGGTCTTGAGCCAAGAATCGACCGTAAGTAAAGATCTTCAGAGCTTGGGAGGCTGTGCTGAATGCCACATAGATCCAGAAAATATGTCAGGCTTAGAATGCTCCATGGCGTTTGATCGCGAACATGAAGCATGTCTTGCCTCAATACGCGCATTAAATCGTCCCGAAACCTATCGCTGTTCAGTCCATTGACCTCTAGTGCCGGCGTGACCCCCGAAAGGAACCGTAAGCAGGACGGCAGATCTTCGGTTGGTAGCCTAATTTTGCCGACTGCCGCGTCAAAAGCTGAGAGGATTTCCTGGTAATCCTCCGAACGAGCGAACTGGCCGCTACGCCCGCAGAGCATCAACATCAATCCAATCTCGGCTAAGAGCTTATAACTGCTAACGCGTTTGGTGTCTTGCTGTCGTTCGTCTGCTCGCAAGGCGATGTCTAGCAGATGCTCGGCGTTCGACGAGAGCCAGCGCATGCATCCCGTCGAAAACGACGCGACCGATGCCGTAAGGTCATCGTCATGTGTGAACATGCGAGGTGGTGAAACTATTTTCGGGTGCCCGCACATTGCCGATGCGCCTGGAATGTTACGATTACGCACAACAGGCATCCGTTGCGCGTCGTCGAACTCTCGAAAGAGGCACTTGAGGTAACACCGCTACTGTCGCGCCCCACACGACCGAAAGCCGCCTCCGGACAAGAATGCAGCCCGCGCATTCAATCACGGACTACCTTCATTCCAATTCGCAATTGCGGTGATCAGGTAAAGAACCGAATTTTCGCCCTGTTTTGAATCAAGGCCAAAATCGTTCGCGAAACATTGTGCGCAAGCCCCACGCCAACCGACCAAATATGTGGCTGAGGTTTTTTGAATTCACGAATCTGGAATGATGTGGCTCTCTTGTTTTACTGCGGCGGAACAGCGTGGCTCTGTGGCCCTGTCGATTACACAGGTTGACTTTTCGGCCGCCGATTTACGTGCGGCAGCCGAACGTGTCATGAATTCAGTCGGCCGGCATCATGCATCACAGCGGAGCCGTTCACCGATCCTGCTGGTTAGGATTGTTCTTGGTGGTTATACACGCACCACCGCCCAACGATAGTGCCGGACGAAGCCGCTCCCAAGTCCGGGTCCAGATTGGTGGCCAGATTGGCCGCCTCAAATTCTGCTGGCAGGTTTTTGACAATGCCGTTGGCAAGGCTCTCCAAATCGACAACGCCAGCCTTCACCAATGCAACAAGTACAGCTGTTTTCTTTTCTGCGTCGGTCATAGGTCCCTCCATAACGACAGTTCGTCGCAAATAAGTGAACCACTAAACAAAATGATATCATAGAAACCGATGAACGCAAGGGCAATATCGATCCCGCGACCCGAGATCATTTCCGTTTTGATTGAATCAGAATCGGGCTCCAGCTTCTTGATGATCGCATTTTCTTACTACGAAACCGGCGTCCGGTTCGCTCGAAAACACGCTAGGGCTCGAGGCCTTGAATGGGCGGAAATGTGCGAAGCCGGCGACGAAACTCTGCTGGCGTCAAAAGCTGTTCATTGGCAATGGGTAGCCCGCCAGCCATGGGGGTCACTATGAGTACGCCCGTTAACTCGTCGTCCGCAAAAAGGCCAAGTGCGGTAAGTTGGTAAGCTGGCGCGGTCAATACCCGTACCATCGGCTCACCTGAAACATTGGCGTTGATCCATGCGAGGCCATCGCGAATTCGGCCGGCGATGGCCGAGCTCGACACCGCCGTGATCTGCACGGCCTTGTCGTCACGCCCTGTCCCTGTGGCGTGGCGCACATAAGCGACAGCCTCTTGGGGTGTTGGTGCTCCGCCGGCCGTTTCGCCGTTGCTTGCGCGCGTCTCCACGATGGAAATGGTCTGTCCCGTCGCCCGCAACAACGGTTTCGCGTCGCTATCGCTTTCAGCAGCCACCCACTGCGGCGTGATCAGTTGTTCAGCAATAGAGTTACCAAGAACCATTGGCGCGCCGGGCCCGCCGAGATTCGGCGTTTGCAATTGCAGCAGCAGATGCGCCGCTTCTTCCGCTACCTTTTTCCTCTCATCATCGCTGATGTTGTCAAATTGTACCATCGGAAGGTGTCTCCTGCTGCTTGCGGAGGTCCGTCCAACAATCAAACCACTGGCCCCTGTCGTATGCTGTCTCCAGCTGCGAAAATGGGACGATCACATCTCCCGTATCGGGCCACGGATCGCTGACTCGAACCATTTGCGATTTCATGCTGACGCCCCTCACGAGCGCGACATGCCCACCACCACCAAGCCAGGAGAAGGCCACCTCAACCGGGCAACCAAGTGTTGCGATCTGATCGGCCAGCGTCGCGAAGTCTATTTTTCGCCCCCGATGCTGAGATTGAATGCCGAGGGCCGCGTAAAGCGGACTGACTTGCGAGACCTTGATGGTTTTATTGCAGGGGGTTTGTGCCCAGAAAAACGCGGACCCGCTGTTGGCCGTCGCGCTGTTTTCCGTCGGCGCACCGTCGCAGCATTGTTGAGCTGAGAAGTGCGTCGAAACCAACTGGCAGATCTTTATTGAACTGTTCAGAAGAAAATGCGCCACCATGACCGTACAGGTCGCCCAGCACCAGTTGGAAGCAGGTTGCTGGGCGTAAGGCACGTCGAGGATGCGGTCAGCCGACTCTCCGCTCCCGAGATTGACGCTTGGTAATTCGAATTCGATCGGCTTCTGCGCCATGTGCGCCTCCCTGACCGACGAGGCTGCGAGGACCACCAGCGACAACTATACGAAGTGAGGCTAGCCGACGCCTCTTCCCTAGCACGCTAAAAGATAGAACCTCCGATTGACAGGTGTCAATCTGCGAACTCAGGTTCGTGGGAGGATATTCCGTCGCCTGACGGTTGATCTGGGTGGGCTGGCGCAATTCGAGTATTGTTAGGCGCAGACAGATCACGCTCAGACGAATAATTCCGACCACGAACATATGCTCGGAGAGCCGGCTACCGTCCATCGAGATCTCGGCGCCTACACTGAGATCGTGGCTCGAGGTGGCGGTGACGCCGTGTCGCTTGATCTGGTCAAGCTGACCACGCCTGTGCTCCAGCGGCTCATGTAGGGCGACCGATGGCCTTGTAACCCATTGCCTCTGAGCCGTGGAGGGTTATTCCCACATTGGTTCTTTCAATGTGTTTTTCGTTGAAATGACCATGGCGGGGAGATCTCGGGCGACATAAATCAGATCTACGCCATTCTGCCTCCGCATTGATAAGCGGCGGCGTGGCTTACCCGCCAGCGCCTGGCCCCAGTGCAACGCGTTTTTGCTGATCCAGTCAGCCTATCGCGCTCGGGCCGGAGCGGAGCGATGGAGCTCATTGCGGCCGCCTCTGCCTTCGGCAGGACAGCAACAAGCACCGCGAGCGTGGCGATGGTGCCGAGGGACCCTGTGGCGAGGAAAGGTCGACATCCACTGATCAAGCCTCGCAAACGTAGCTAACCGTGCGGATCCGCCTCTCGCGAAGATTGGCGACCTGATTGCGAGCCATCTCGGCAAAGTCGTCGCCCAGAAATGCCTGGAATGTCACTCCCGGCGCCGTGCCCGCAGCGCGCTGCGCCACCCCCTCGAACCAGCGCTGGCTTTCTTCAGTCGAATCCGTGACCGCAACGATGCCAAATCCAGCATCGCTCAAAAGTCGCGGCATCTCCTCAGGCGTTGCGAGATGGCTGATCGAAGGGGCGCGCGCCCAAGGCACGGGATAGAGGACGTCGCCGCCTTCGCCTTGAAGAATGTCGTAGACGACGAAACGACCACCGGGTTTCAGGACGCGCCGCGCCTCCACATACACATGGTCTTTGCGGGCAATGTTCATGGCCACATGTATGGTCATTGCAGCATCGAAGACGCCGTCATCGAAAGGCAGATGGGTGGCATCGCCCTGGCGGAACTCTACGCGGTCAGCGAGCCTCACCCAGCTACTCATGATCGCGGCGGCATCGCAGAACGCCTCGGTCAGATCTATGCCCGTAACGTGGCACCCATAGGCTTCGGCGACGGTGCGTGCCGGTCCGCCCAACCCGCTGCCAATGTCCAACACGCGAGATCCTGAATTGACGTTCAAAAATGCAGCCAACTCCAGAGTCGCTTTTCTCCCGCGCACATGAAACTCGTCAACGCTCGCGAGGTCCCCTGCAGCAAGTCGCTCAAGATCCTTCCCGGCCGCCCGCAGTCTCTCCGCAATAGCTCGGGCGAGATCCCCACCGGCCACATAGTGACGAGATACCGCATTTGTCGGCATGGCCGGATCCCCAGAGGCGTTTCCCATTATTAAGCATATCAATATTCAACACAGGTCGCATTCCGGACCATGCTCGCACACCACGCTATTTGCACGTGGGCCACGGCCTGCGCGACCCCTGAGGTGGAAATGAAGTGAAGCACTACAGCGGGCGCCCAGGTGTCCCGGGCCGCTGGCCGCTGCCTCAACCAAGTTATGCTCCGGCGTCCGCTCCAGCCCTGACCGGGGCGAACGGGAGCCTGGCGGCTCCCTCCCCGCAGGTTGCCCGGCTCCACCAAAAGGGTATGAAACGACACGCACAAAAGCCTTACCCTTCAAAGCGACGCGCCGCCTGGTTCAGCTCACCGTTCGCATCAGCTTGTCCAGGGCGATTTTCATCGCCTCGGCCCCGGCCTCCATCAGAGGACCGATGTCGCGGATCGCGTCCCACACCTCATCGGCTGGGGCACACGTCAGAATTTCCTTCCGAATCGTTGCAATGAGATACCACCCATCGTTCTCAAGAGTGTTGAAGTGGTCCATTCGCGGAATCGCTCACGCGCGGAGCTGCCGGGCGAGAAGCAACCGAGCCTTCGCATGGCGATGCCGGAGGATGTCGGGTCTCTTGTGCTCTGGCTTACCTATCCGGCGGCCCATAACGTGACGGGCGCGGCGATCCCGATGGACGGTGGCTGGACCTCGCAATAACGAGCATGAGCCCTTGGCAACATCACCTGCGCCAACCGGCCTTCGCCAGTCCCTCCATCAGATGCTCGTGATCGGCTGGGCGGAAATAGGCAGGCGGCTTACCCACATAGGTTGCCAGAGATGGGCCATGGTGTCGTTGCAGCGCCTCAACGACGCGTGCGCCTTCCGCCGTGAGGCCGAGTTGACCAAGCGAGGCCGCCATCCATCGGTAGGCCATCGGTACGGCCGGATAGTCGCGGATCGCCTGCCTGGTCACGCGCAGGGCGTTCTCGTAATCCGTCTCGAAATAAAATGCGGCCGCGAGCTGAGACAATCTGATGGGACGTGCGGGGTCGCGCGGGCTCAATTTCAGGAAGTTTTCCAACGCCGCACGCCCTTCGGGCTGTCTGCCGGAAAACACCAGGGCGGCGCCCTGGACTCCATAGGCATCCGCGCAGTTCGGGGTTGCGACCAAAGCGGCTTCCGTTTCGCCAACAGCTCCCTGGTTGTCGCCTCTCAGGTGCAATACGAGCGCAAGGCGCGCCCGAGCGCTCGCATTGCGGGGATCAGACGCCAGAGCCTTGAGCGTCAGTTGCTCGCTGCGATGACACGCATCCGTGATCGAGGCGCGGCCGAATGCCGAGGCCTCCATCAGATGCGACCAGGCGAGACCATCTAATCCCGGCGAATAGTCCGGCTTGAGAGCCAAGGCTTGCTGGAAGAATTGTCGAGCCGCTATGCAACCCTCCGCCGAATGCCGCAGCATCTGAGCGATGCCGCGCTGGCAGGATTCCCAGATGTTCAGGCTTTCCGGCGGCAGACGTGCGACCCGAGCACGTTCCATTTCGAGAATCGCTGGCGCCAGCTGCAGGACGACGGTCGCCGTGATCTCGTCGAGGACGTCGAGCCCATCTGCGGCAGTACAGTCATATCGCGAAGACCATAGCTGTCGGGCGGTCTTTGCCTCGACTAACCGGCAGGTGACGCGGACGCGACCGTTGCTGCGGCGGGCTCCTCCCTCCAGAACGTAGCTGACGGCGAGGTCGGCGCCGATCGCTCGGATATCGGTAGCGCCGCCCTTGTAGGTGAAGCTCGAATTGCGCGCGATGACCAGAAGCCAGCGCAAGCGCGCCAGTTCGGTCAGGATTTCGTCGGCAAGCGCATCCCCGAAAAAATCCTGGGCAGGATCCCCGGACAGATTCTCAAACGGCAGGACCGCGATCGACGGCAGCTCGCTCGCCACCGCATGCGATCGGGCGGGCTGCGAGCCTTCGACATGCACGTCGCCGACGAAGCGAAAGCCCTTGCGCGGAAACGTTCTGATCCACCGCTGCTGCCGTCCGTCGTCGCCCAGCAGGCTCCGCAGGACGTTGAGCCGTGTCGTGATCGCGGCGTCGCTCACGGCGCGTCCGCTCCAGACGGCAGCAGCGAGATTCTCCTTGGTCACGACTTCATGCCGATGCTCGATCAGATAGGCAAGCAGATCGAGCACCTGAGGCGCCGTTGGCCGGGCCAGTTCCCGGTGGCGAAGCTCATATCGGGCCGTGTCGAACGTAAAGTCGTCGAAGACGTACCGCATCGGCGCACCGCAAGCGTGATATCGTTCATGCTAGGACGACGGCGCGAATATTAGGAAAAGTTAGATCGCGGTGAAGTTGAACCCACTCCGCAGGTCTATCGTTCGACCTTTGCGAGGAGGCTCACATGATCGAACGCCGCCAGTTCATGATCTCTGCGGCCGCGTTTGGCCTGTTGTCTGGTCCCTTACGCGCCCAGGCGCCAGCCAAAGCCATCAAAATCGGGCTTCTCATCAATGGCGGGCCGGGGCCGAGTCCCGGCGGGAAGCCCGTCATCGAGACTTTCCAGTCCGAGTTCGCGAAACTGGGATATGTGGAAGGCTCCAGCTTCGCGCTGGAGCCCCGCTATGCCAGAGGTCAGCTCGACCGATTGCCCGCGCTCGCGACCGAGCTGACGCAACTCGGCGTCGACGTGATCCTCACGCTCGGCGGCCCCGCATCGCGAGCCGCGAAAGACGCGACATCGACGATCCCGATCGTGTTCTCGATCGTCACCAATCCCTTGGCGCTGGGCCTCGTCGCTAGCATGGAGCGGCCGGCCGGCAATGTGACGGGGATCACCAGTCTCGACCCGGAGCAGGCTGACCGCCAAGTGGCACTGTTACGCCGCGTACTTCCGAACCTCACCTGCGTTGGCATTCTGAGCGACGATACCATTCCAGGCGCCGATGCCAGCGGCCTTGCGCCGATCGAGCGCGCGAACGCGGCCGCGGCGCGCAAACTCGGCATCGAGCCGATTGTCCGCAAGGTTGCGGGCGGCCCCTCTCCCGACTATGCCACGGTACTCGACGACATGCAGAAGAACGGGGCAGAAGCACTTCTGGTGCTGGAGGTACCGATGCCCCTGCGTGACGGGAAAATTGTCGCGGAGGCCGCCGCAACGCGGCGAATGCCCACGATCTTTCCTGGCGGCGAATTCCACACCGGGGGATTGATCTCTTATGGAACGAGCGTCCGCAATACATGGCCCCGCATGGTCGAGCTGGCGGACAGGATTCTGAGAGGGACCAAGCCGGGCGAAATTCCCGTCGAAACGGAGTCGCGACGGGTGCTCACCGTGAATCAGAAGACCGCGAGTGCGATCGGGCTCACCATTCCCGACGAACTGCTCAAACAGGCCGATCGGATCATTGATTGAGGATAAGCAATTGGGATATCCGGCAGTTTCGATCAAACAACCGGCTCATCGTGGAGGCGACTCTGCCCATGTGGGGCGGTCCATCACGAAGCGATAGGAGGTCCGTACGTACCACTTCGCGGCGTGAATCGCGCCGATCAACTTGAAGCCGGCGTATCGAAACTAATGTTTGGCTGCTTTCGCTTCGAGTTGCGCGCCATCGTCGAACGCCAGCCGTTGCCCGGCTATCGCCTCGCGCTCATCGACGATCCGGACGGCCGCCGGCGCCTGACCTTCCAGCCAGACGGCCGCAAGCGGACGAGGGCTGCGCCATGATCGCGCCGATGCTTCCGCTCCCCGGCAACGGTGGAAAGGCTGTGGACGGCGCCGTACGATCGGGAACGCGGGAGCCCGTCTTTTCAGGAACACGAACCCCGTACTATCCGGAACGCAAACACCCCGTAAGCATCCGATACGAAAAGCGGAGTCGGCCCCCTCTAACTTACCTAACAAGAATCCTACGGATTCTTCCTAACGCGATCGGCTGCATCGCGGATCTGTTGACGCCTGGTAGGCACCGCCATGCGCTTCGCATGTGTCTTCGCAGAGGCGTGACATCGCATCATGGCGAACCGCGCCGGCGCCTGCCGCGCCCTGATCGCGGATCACGGTCCCTCGACCTGATTCCGCACGAGCTGCCCGCCCTGCCAAACCTCCGGCCGCCGCTCTCTCGGCAGCGAGATCGACGCCGCCATGGCGATGCGAGCGCGGGTGCGTCTCGCCGTGCTTTTCACAGATGGAGCGCCGCAATGACGACACACATGCAAGCCGGGGACACTCCCAGCGTCCACACGCTGGTCCACCTGACCTGGTGCGAGAATCGCATCGAGCATTGGATCCGCTTCGGCCGGATCGCCGGGGAGCAGCGCCTTGACCGCCATCGGCGGATCGTCTCGTTCGCACCGGACAGCATCTTCGCCTGCGTCCGCTGGGCCGGCAACGCGCACGGCACCATCACCTCGCGCATCGACATCGTGCGCGCGCCGGCACCGGGCGAATCCTGCCAGACGCTGGCTTTCGTGCAGCCCGGCGGCGACATTCTCTTGCGCGTCGCAGGCTGGCCGAAGGTCGAGACGGTGCTGGGGGCGATCAATGCCATCGAAGCCCAGGGCATTGCGGCCGCAGACGTCGCGCCCGACCACTGGCGGCACATCCACACCCGCGTCGCCGTCACCGAGCCGTTCCGTACCTATACGCCCGAGCAGCAT
The DNA here is from genome assembly GCF_043194755.2 of Xanthobacter nonsaccharivorans. Taxonomy (NCBI): domain Bacteria; kingdom Pseudomonadati; phylum Pseudomonadota; class Alphaproteobacteria; order Hyphomicrobiales; family Xanthobacteraceae; genus Xanthobacter; species Xanthobacter nonsaccharivorans. Next base: position 241,487 of record NZ_CM195526.1, read on the forward strand.
CGCGCCTGGCTGCGCCGCCGTGGGCTGCGGACTTGACCGGCCGCCGCCTGACGCTCGCCGCCATGATCGCTGGCGTGACCCTCGTCGTCGCGCCGGCCTGGAGCCGGCCCGACATCCGTTTCATCTGGAATGCCTCCGCCAGCGTGCCGATCGGGCTTTACCGGATCGTGTCCGGCGATCCCGTTGGCGTCACCGATCTTGCCGTCGTCATGCCGCCCGAGGGGCTGGCCGCCTTCCTCGACGCGCGTGGCTACCTGCCGCGCGGCCTGCCGCTCATCAAGCGCGTGCTGGCGCTCGGCGGCACCGAGGTCTGCCGTTCCGGCGCGGAGATCATCGCCTATGGCATGGCCTACGGGCAGGCGCGCCTGCGCGACACCCGCGGCCGTCCACTGCCTGTCTGGCAGGGCTGCCGGATGCTGCACGCCGGCGAAGCCTTCCTCATGAACAGGGACAGCCCCGACAGCTTCGACAGCCGGTATTTCGGGCCGCTTCCCCTTTCCACCGTGGTGGGCCGGGCGATCCCGCTCTGGACCCCCCACGACCCCGATCCGGCTACGGACGCCTTCCGCGCGCCGCTCCCCGACGCGCCATGACGGCGTGTGCCTCCAACCTGAGAAAGGCCCCACGACATGCCCCAGATCGGTACTTTCACCCGCAACGGCGACGGCTTCTTCGGCCGCGTCCGCACCCTCACACTTGACGTCGAGGTCGCCATCCTGCCGGCCGATGGATCGGATGCGGAGAATGCCCCCGACCATCGCGTCTTCTTCGACGGGCTGGAGGTCGGCGCCGCCTGGGACCGCACCGGCGAGAAAGCGGGAACCTACCTCTCGATGACCATCGACGATCCCGCCTTCGCCGAGCCGATGCGCGCCCGGCTGTTCGAGTCCGACACGCGGAAAGACACCTGGACCCTGCATTGGTCGCGCCGGACGAAGCGCGACGGCGAGGGGTGACCGGCATGGGCTCCCATCGCTTTCACGACCTCTCAGTTCCAATCCCTTCGATCGGTCGAACGCGGATCAATCCCCTCGACCCGATCACCTGTCGGGCGGCCGTCACGCGCAGGGGAGGTCAAGGGCGGCGGCCTGTTTTCCGGGAGGCGGGCACGTCGTCCGACATGGCCCGTCCGGAAAACGTCAGCCGCCGGCGCAGCCTTGCCCTGGACCGCAGCGCGCATGATGGCAGGCTGGTGGCGCGGCGGGACGGTGGGGCCTGCGCTGCCCGGCCAGTGATCGCGGCACTGCTCGTTGCCTGCGCCATGATCGCGGGCCTGCCGTCCGGCGTGATGGCCGAACCGCCTTCCGGTCGCCCATCGGCAGCCGCAGCATCCTCCGATCCCTGGGCCGTACCCATTGCCGAGGCGGCCGAGCGCTTCGCCATTCCCGAGCGCTGGATCCGCGCCGTGATGGCGGCCGCGAGCGGCGGCGATGCACGGGCGTTGTCGCCTCGGGGCGCCATCGGCCTGATGCAGGTCATGCCCCTCACGTGGGAGGCGCTGCGCACCAAGTACGACCTCGGTGACGACCCCTGGGAGCCCAGCGCCAACATCCTCGCCGGGGCCGCCTTGTTGCGGCAGATGCACGATCGCTATGGCGCCGTCGAGGCGATGCTTGCCGCGTACGATGCGGGCCCGGAGAGCTATGACATGCACCGTAGGACCGGCCAGGCGCTGCCCGCCGAGACCGTTGCCTACCTTGCGAAGGTCATGCCGATGATCGGTGGGGAGACGCCGGATCGACCAGCTTCTGCCCATGGTGAGGAGTTGTCCTGGCAGCGTGCGCCGCTTTTCGTCGTGCGCCCGGCTGTCACCGGTGGTGACCATTCCGCGGACGCCGAGCCACCGTCCGCCCGAGCATCGAACGACCGAGTGATCATCGATCTGTCGGCGCTCATGCCGCCATCCCCTGGCCTGTTCGTGCGCAAGCCGGCAGTGGAAGGGGAGGGGCGATGAAATGCGTGCTTTCCCGCTTTGCATCCAGTGTCGTCGCAAGTCTTGCGGGGAACTGCGGGGCAGCGGAAGAGCCGACCGACGGAGGGCGGGATAAAAAGCCACACATCGCGGCTCGGTCGGTTTGTGGTCGTTCCTGGATTTGCAGGGATTTGCCGCACATTGCAGCTCAGATTTGCGATGTGCGCCCCTTTCGATTTGCGAATGATTTCAGTGAAGCCTGCACATCACGGGCAGAAGCACCGTGAGCGGTGACGACGACTTCCGCGTCCGACCTGGCCGCATCCGCTCCTCGAAGGTGCAGCGGGCCAAGCCCTTCGTCGCCCAGGCGCTCGCCGCCGCGCAGAAAGCCGGCGGGCGCATCTCCCGCTCCGGCAAGATCACCTCCGGCTCAGGCTCCCGCTTCGGGCGCGGCCGTACCGCGAGCGTGCACGCCAACCGCCTTATCACCGGCCGCTCGCGGGGTGCCGTCATCAAGACCCGTGTGGTCCGGCACACCGCCCGGTCTGCGCCGCTCGGCGCCCATCTGAACTACCTGCGGCGCGAGGGGGTCACCCGCAACGGTGAGATGGCCCGCATGTTCGGCTCCGGCACCGACGATGCCGACGTGAAGGACTTCGCCGAGCGCTGCCAAGACGATCGCCACCATTTCCGCTTCATCGTCTCCCCCGACGATGCCGTGGAGATGTCCGACCTCCGGGGCTTCACCCGCGATCTCATGGTGCAGGTGGAGAAGGATCTCGGCACCAGGCTCGATTGGATCGGGGTCGACCACTGGAACACGGAGCACCCCCATGTCCATGTCATCCTGAGCGGCCGTACCGATGACGGCTCCGATCTCGTCATCGCCCGCGACTACATCAAGGAAGGGATGCGCAACCGCGCCCAGGATCTCGTCACCCAGGAGCTCGGCCCCCGCACCGACCGCGACATCCGCCGGTTCCTCGAACGCCAGGTCGACGCCGAGCGCTGGACCCAGCTCGACCGCCAGCTCAAGCACGATGCGGATCGGCATGGACTGCTCGATCTCGCGCCGCTCCCCGACCAGAAGCCGGACGCGTACTTCGCCCTGAAGGTCGGCCGGTTGCGCCAGCTCGAACGTCTCGGCCTCGCCGAGCCCGTCGCCCCCGGCCGGTGGATCATCGCCGAGGAGGCCGAGGCCACCTTGCGCGCGCTGGGCGAGCGCGGCGACATCATCAAGCGCATGCACCGTGCCCTGACCGAGCAAGGCATCGACCGCGGCCTCACCGACTACGTCCTCTCCGGCGAGGCCCATGGCGAGCCGGTCATCGGCCGTCTCGTCGACCGCGGCCTCGACGACGAGCTCGCCGGCACCGCTTTTGCCGTGGTGGATGGCATCGACGGGCGCACCCACCACATCCGCTTTCCCGCCCTCGACGCCGCCGGCGACAGCACCCCCGGCTCCATCGTCGAGCTGCGCCGCTATGAGGATGGCGAGGGCCGCACCCGCACCGCGTTCGCCGTCCGCTCGGACCTCTCCATCACAGCTCAGGTCACGGCGGACGGCGCCACCTGGCTCGACCGCCGGCTCCTCGATCGCGACCCGGTGGTCCTCGGCGGCGGCTTCGGCCAGGAGGTGCGGCAGGCGATGGAGGCCCGCGCCGATCATCTCGTCTCCGAAGGCCTCGCCCGGCGCGACGGCCAGCGCATCGTCTTCGCCCGCAACCTCCTCGCTTCGCTCTGCGAGCGAGAGCTGGACGCCCTCGGTCAGAGGCTCGCAGCCGAGACCGGCACGCCCTTCCAGAAGCCGGCCGCCGGGGATTATGTCGCCGGCACCTACCGCCAGCGCTTCGCGCTCGCTTCCGGTCGCTTCGCGCTGATCGACGACGGGCTCGGCTTCAAGCTCGTGCCGTGGACCCCCTCCGTCGAGCGGCACATGGGCCGGCATATCTCCGGCGTCGCCCGCCCGGACGGCGGCATCGATTGGTCGTTCGGCCGCAAGCGAGGGCTGGGGCTGTAAATGAAATCCGGGTGGCTTTTGCTCCGGAGCTCCTTATCGCCGCAGTGGGCCGGGTGCCGCTCGACGACCATGGCATCGTGTAGCATCCGCGCGACCCCGATCAGCACCGGCGGGGCCAGGCGATAGAGCAGGAAGTTTCGCGGCCGGCGGTGAGCCCCGCCTTCGTGCCCCGCACGGCGACGGCTGTGGCACAGAGGATAGCTGCGCATATGCGCGCCGAGTTCGGGGCGGTCGACACTACCGGCCTTTCGCGGCTTGACGGCGATGTCATGGGTTGGGCGTGAGTGCGCAGTTTGACGATTCTGGGTGAGGATTGCATCAGCCGGTCGGGCAGAGAGGTTCATTTCGGCCATTCTTGTGGGCGCCGTGGGTCCTTGATACACGCACCCGGATATGCAAACTTTGCTGCCACAACCGTGTGCAAAGTCACAGATTTCTGACAAGTCCAGATAAGTTAGCGTGCAGCAACGTTCTCCAAAGGCGTGATGTCGAGCGGCTTTGAACGGAGGGATAGATATGCTCGCGTTTCTGTCTCGCCCGCCAAGGAAGCCGATTTCGCTGCGCACGTAGCCGAAAGGCTGCGGCACGGCGCCGGCAAACTCGCCGCCATCGTCTTCGACCACCCACGGGCATGCTCGCCGGTGGCGCCGATTCCCACGATCTCGATGCCTCACATGAGGCGGCCGTTTTCAAGCCAGCTCAATTGACGTGAAGACCTGTCTCGGTTCCCCGACATAGAGGAACGCCGGCTATGCTGAAATTCATTTACGCAACTATCGCATTGACCTCTCTGGCCATTTGCATCCCGCAGGCGAATGCGGATTCCATCCCGCAGCTGCAGATCTTCGCGAGCCCAAATGACGTTCTTGAGGTAACCCTCGTCGCGGAGCCGCGGGAGGTCATGATCGGCGGCACTCCAGTAACGACGAACCTATTCACCGTATGCTCAGGACGCGGCCTGACCGAGGCGCAATTGTCAGACTGCAAGGCTAATCAACCGAACCCCTATGGCGGCGCAGTTTTCAAGCTGAAGCCCCGGGGGCGGTTCAAGGTCACCCTGATCGATCGCACCAGTGAACCGCTCAACACCCACACGCACGGGCTTTACACCCCGGCTTGGGGCAAGCGCCCGGAGGATCTCCTGCCAGGAGTCCCCTTCTCCGGAAGCTACGGTGATTTCGTCTTCGTTTCTGTCGCCCCCACCGGTGCCGCGCCTGCGGGGCCCGGAGCGATGACGCATCATCCGATGAACACATCGGGCAACTCCCTCGAATACGATATCGAGATTCCGAGCTGGCACCCGCGTGGCATGTTCTGGATCCACCCGCATGTGCACGGGATGAGCGCCCAGCAGGTGTCGGACGGCATGGCGGGGTTGATCGAGATCGGGGATATCGACGAGTACGTCTGCATCAAACCTTCGCCCGACGGAAAATCCTGCCAGAGCGGCGGGGCGCCAAGCGAGGATCACAATCTCGTCGTCCGACAGATCATCCTGAAGGACATGCAATTGGCCATGCAGAACGGGACTCTGCAGCCGCAGCGCAAACAAGATCCCAGCTTCTGCGCGGGCACGGCAGCAGACATCACGGATCACGGGTACTGCGACGGTGCGGGTGGCGGTCGCTGGGTGTTCACGATGAACGGCGTCAACAAGCCGCGCTGGGAGGTCCCCGCTGGCAAGTCGGAAATCTGGCGCATCCAGAATGCTTCGGCGAACATCACCTACAGCCTGTGCCTGACTGCGGACGGATGGCCGACAACCATACAGGTGCCTACACCCGGGGAGGTATGTGCGCACGCAATGCCCTTCCAGGTGCTGTCGCTCGATGGCGTCTCCTTTGGTGACGATGCAGGTGCGGGCACGTTCACAAGCCCCACCCGGCTCCAGCGTCACGCCCTGCTGATGCCGGGAAGTCGAATAGAGATCCTCGTCGCGTGGAGGGACCCGTCCACCTGCGCGAGCGTGGAAACCACCGATACATGCCCGGCATCCGCCCCGTCCTCGGACAAGGTCGTCGTTCTGCAGAACCTGTCCTTCAAGTCGGGTGGTGATGCCTGGCCTCGGATACGGCTCGCCGAGGTGGATTTTCCCAAGTCGGCCACGGCAGGTCCCGGCGTGGTCGCGACGCGCCAGCTGCCGGATCAATCGCGGCGGCTGCTACGGGCGCCCTTCGCGATCCAGCGTGGGCCTCTCGGTCCGCCCCAGCTTTGCCGCAGCGGGACTTTCAAGGCCCTCGCCGATGGCGAGAAGCGGCGCATCTATTTCGGTATCGTCAAGGATAGTGGGGAGGAGGTGTTCCTCCTCGGGCACACGATCATCGACCAGAACGGCGAGCAGCGCGACGAAGCCGGGAATCTTGTGAAGGAACCAATCTTGCGGCCCTTCGGCAGCGCCACGAGCGGCGGCGTGGACCTTGCCGACCTGTGCGTCCCGGCCGAGGCGGTCGAGCAATGGCAGTTGGTGAATCTCTCCGCGGAGGTCCACAACTTCCACATTCACCAGAACAAGTTCTCGGTAGAGCCGTGCACAGCAGGCGACGCGTGTGATGACGCGACCGGAGCCGCGGTCCATTCGATCGATCCCATCGACCACGTCAGCCTGGCCAGCGTCATTGTCGATGCGCCGAAATCACCGAACATCGGGTTCCCGTTGCACGACACGATCATTGTCCCACGGGGGGCCGCGATCGGGTGCGAGACACCTGATGTGGAGCAGAACGGCTTCATCCAGCATGCCGAGGGTTACTCGGCATCCGATCGTAAATACAAATATTTGGACCAGAAAGGCTGTCTGGTCGACGTGAAGAATAAGGATGCCCCTGCGGGTTGGATAAATATCAAGATCCCGTTCGACCGCTCGACCAGCCCGGGGCGCTACGTATTCCACTGCCACATCCTCGAACATGAAGATCGCGGCATGATGGCTTCCATCAGGGTTCTGCGGCCGGATCAGCAATGATCGTGCATCATAGCTACAACGGCGCTCTGCACCGAGCCGTGATTGTTTGCATCCGCTCCCGCGAGGGTCGGAAGTTGGCGCGCAAGGTAAGAGCGGCTTCATTTTAATTCGCCTCATAATGTGCGTATGCGGAGCCCTGACCCGACCTTTCGCCGGCGAGGTTGAGGGGGTGAAGCACATTGGCCGACACAATGTTGGTATCGAGCCGCTACCAACATTGTGTCGGCTGATGCGCCATCCAAGCGACAGGTCGGGTCCGAGGCTTTCGCATCTTGGGTCCGCGCTTACAACGATGCTCTCCATATCTCGGCAGTCACCATCGCCGAGATCGAAGCCGGCATCGCCCATGCCGTTCGCATCGGCGCCGCGACCAATGCAGGACGGTTGCGCAACTGGCTCGATGCGGTTGAGCATCTCTGTGGTGGGCGGATCCTATCCTTCGGCGTTAAGGAGACCCGCGAGGCCGGCGCCATGCTCGACCGGGCGCGCGCCCACGATCCGGGTTTCGAGGACATCGCCATCGCGGCAGTCGCTGCGGTGCGCGGCTTCACGGTCCTCACCGCAAATGAACGGCATTTCGCCTCCCTTGGCGTCCTGTTCATCAATCCATTGAAGCAACTCCCGGCAGGCTGATCCACGCCGATCGACGCCACCGCGTCCCGCAAGTATTTTCCCCCTCTCTTTCGCTCCCCTTCGATTCGTCGCCGACCTGCCATTGCAACCCGTTTGGCCCGGGGTCTTTCTTCGCTCTGTCGCGCATGAAGGAGCCCAGCCGCCGTGTCCGCCAGCCGTGTCCTGTGGGGCCAGATCGCAATCGTGTTCGCGATCATCCTCGCCGCCATCTGGGGTGCGACGCAGTGGACCGCGTGGCGGCTCGGTTTCCAGGTGCAGCTCGGCGCGCCCTGGTTCGAGCTGGCTGGCCTACCGGTCTTCCCGCCGCCAGCCATCTTCTGGTGGTGGTATCTCTACGACGCCTATGCCCCTGGCATCTTCCTGGAGGGCGCGGCCATTGCCGCCTCTGGCGGCCTCCTCGGCGCTGCCATCGCCATCCTCATGTCCATCATGCGGGCGCGGGAGGCGCCGGACGCCCGCACCTTCGGCTCCGCCCGCTGGGCCGGACGGGAGGAGGTCGAAGCCGCGGGCCTCCTCGGCGCCGACGGCGTGGTGCTTGGCCGCTATGAGCACGACTATCTCCGCCACGACGGCGCCGAGCACGTCCTGTGCTTCGCCCCGACCCGGAGCGGCAAGGGCGTCGGCCTCGTCGTGCCCACGCTCCTCACCTGGCCGGGAAGCGCGATCGTCCACGACATCAAGGGCGAGAACTGGGAGCTGACCGCGGGCCTGCGCGCCCGCATCGGCTGCGTGCTCCTGTTCGATCCCACCAACCTGGCCTCCGACGCCTATAATCCGCTCCTTGAGGTGCGCCGGGGCGAAAGCGAGGTGCGGGACGTCCAGAACATCGCCGACGTGTTGGTGGATCCGGAGGGCTCGCTGGAAAAGCGGAACCACTGGGAGAAGACCTCTCACGCCTTGCTCGTCGGCACCATCCTGCATGTGCTCCATGCCGAACCCGACAAGACGCTCGCCGGCGTCGCCGCTTTCCTCTCCGATCCGCGCCGCTCCATCGAGGCGACGCTCAATGCCATGATGGCGACGCCCCATCTCGGCGAGAAGGGACCGCACCCGGTGGTCGCCAGCAGTGCCCGGGAGTTGCTCAACAAGTCCGACAATGAACGGTCAGGCGTCCTGAGCACGGCCATGTCCTTCCTCGGCCTCTATCGCGACCCGGTGGTGGCCGCCGTCACCCGCCGCTGCGACTGGCGCATCGCCGACATCATGTCTGGTGCGACGCCGGCGACGCTCTATCTGGTGGTCCCACCGTCCGACATCTCCCGTACCCGGCCCCTTGTGCGCCTCCTGCTCAATCAGATCGGCCGCCGCCTCACCGAGGACCTCCACGCCAACGACAAGGCCCATCGCCTGCTTTTGATGCTCGACGAGTTCCCGAGCCTCGGCCGGCTGGATTTTTTCGAGAGTGCGCTCGCCTTCCTCGCCGGCTACCGGATCAAGGCGTTCCTCATCTCCCAGTCCCTGAACCAGATCGAACGCTCCTACGGCGCCAACAACGCCATTCTCGACAATTGCCACGTCAGGGTGTGCTTTTCCGCCAACGACGAGCGCACGGCCAAACGGGTGAGCGATGCGTTGGGCACCGCCACCGAGACGCGGACCATGCAGAACTACGCCGGCCACCGCCTCGCCCCCTGGCTCGGCCACCTCATGATCTCGCGCTCGGAGACCGCCCGTCCCCTGCTCACCCCCGGCGAGATCATGCAGCTCCCGCCCGACGAGGAGCTCGTCATGGTGGCCGGCAGCCCGCCGATCCGCGCCAGGAAAGCGCGCTACTATGAGGATGTGCGTTTCCGGGAGCGCCTGCTCCCCGTGCCTGCGGCCCGCAGCGCCGCCATGCCCCCGAAGCCCGATGATTGGTCGGCATTAAAACCCATCACGCCGCCACGGGGCATCGCCTCTACCGCCTCGCCCCTCGATCCTGCCGCTCTCGCCGCGTCGAAGCCCGATGACGATCCGGCCAATTCCGGCCTGCGCCGCGAGCCCGGCCTCGAGCCGCACAAGGACATCGCGCCGGAGCCGTCAGGCGCTCCCGCCAACGAGTTCGATCCCGACGCCGATGCGCCGGAGCGCACCGCTGTTGCCGGCCGCACCGTGGTCCGCACCATGCGGCTCGTGGCGCGGCAGGCCGCCATGGACCCCGGCGACGGCGTGGAGCTGTGAGCCATGAGCGAACGCCCCGACAAAAAGGCCCGGCTGTCCGTCTATCTCGATCCGGACCTCATGCGTCTCCTGGCAGATTTTGCCGACCGGCGCGGCCAGTCCCGCTCCCTGATCGCCGAGGCGGCCATCGCCTCCTTCCTCTCGCCTGATGCCGACGAGCGGCAGGAGGCGGCGCTCGCCAAACGACTCGACCGGATCGACCGCAACCTCCAGCGCCTGGAACGCGACATGGGCATCGCCAACGAGGCCTTCGCCGTGTTCATCCGCGCCTGGCTCACCGCCACCGCGCCGCTGCCGGAGACCGCCCAGGCCGTCGCCCGCGCCAAGGGCGGCGAACGCTACGACAAGTTCATGGAAGCCCTCGGCCGCCGTCTCGCCAAAGGACCGCGGCTTCGGCAGGAAGTACCGGAGGATGTCCGCATACCGATGCCCGGCTCGGAGGAGTGATCGCCAGAGTGTCAAGCGGTGCGGAAACTCAGCATTGCAGCGCTCCAGGGAGACAATATCAACGGCCCTCCTGACGGACCGATGTGCACTCATCCGACCATGACTCTCACCGGGTTTCGCATCGGTATCTCAGTCTAAGTGGGCCCCGACCCCATGACCCGATGGCGATGAGGGCGGCCCACCCGCCACGAATGGCAAGGAACCCCGGTCCCGCAGGGGCGATCGGCTGCTCCGCACTGGTCGCACAGGTTGCAGCCCGCAGTCGGGGGCTCTGACGAAACGTGGCGATGCGACCAGACATTTACGTGATGCGCGGGGTTCCGCGCTCTTGGTCGGGTCAGGGGGTTTGAAGAAGAACATGAAATAGAGATAGTATATCAGACATACGCAGACAGTTGATCGCGGTGTATTATCGCCGAGCTGTCGACCGGCCCGCTCTTGGTCGATTACAAGAAGGAAGGAGAGGAGGCCGCCGACGAGGTTTCTCGCAACCGGCTCCCCACGGGCATGAACCTTCTTCGAAGCGGTATCGCGTGAGTTTGCCTGTTTCGTCGCAGCCAGAGATGCGCCTCGGGGCGAGGACTGCCTCTCTTCAGCGGGTTGGCGCGAAATGGGAAGTTTTCGATTTGGGCAAATGCTAGCGTTTCACGAGAGCCGCGACCAACCGGCTGCCGATGCGATCCAAGGGGAGCCGCCCGAATGAACCTTCTCGGCGAGTAACTCGTCTACCAACGGTTTTCGACAACCTCTTGGAAGCACACGACGCCCGATGACTCAACTGGTTTTAGGACAGGCTCGTTTTAGGACAGTCTCTTAGTGTCAGAAGAAGTGTTTCTATCGACAGATATTGTTGAAAAATCCTTGCGCACAGATATGTGCCGGGAATTGTCGCGGCCATTTTTTGAAGTGATGCCACAGGATAACGGACCACGCCAGCTAGAGCTTTCCCTACGCTCGCACTTGATTGGTCAAACGCTGATCATTTCAACAAACCACAGTCAGCAACGAATTTCACGGGATCGTTGCCATATCATTCTCGGGCTTGACCAGTATTTTGTCTTCCTGATGTTGGGCGGTGTAGTTGATAACGATTTTGAGGGTGGCGCCGTTTCAATAAATTCCGGCGATATTTGCTTTGCTGATCTCAGCCGGTCATTCAGAGGCGAAGTTGGACAGGGCTCTGCACTGTCGCTGATGTTGCCACGAGCCGCACTCGACAAGGCGACAGGAGGTCGGGACCTGCATGGATTCGTTCTCAAGAAAGGCGAGCCGATCACCCAATTTCTAACCGATTTTATGGTCAGTTTCGCCAATCTGCCAGATATTGCCGATGGAACAGAGGCGCAGGCCATCGAGGAAGCCGCCATAGCGCTCATTGGGGCTTGCATATCGCGCCGGGCGCCGCCGCAGGATCCAGCTTTGAATAACGTGCTGCGTCATCGCCTGCTGAGTTTCGTCGAGGAGAATCTGGCGGCGCCGGATCTTGGCCCAGCCCTGCTGATGCAACGCTTTCATGTCTCGCGGGCTCACTTGTACCGGATGTTTGAAGCTGAAGGCGGTGTTGCAACCGTCATACGCGAAAAGCGGCTCGACGCGGCGTTTCGTGCGTTAATTTCCCCCTCAGGTCGCAGTTCGTCCATTGCTCAAGTCGCGTACACCTTCGGTTTTTCGAGCACGCCCCAGTTTCACCGCGCCTTTCAGGCGCGATTTTCCATGACACCGCGCCAAGCGCGCAATGAGGCGTCGTTAGCCTCGTCGAGCGTCCTGCCTCCAGCAATGAATTGGTATGAGTATTGTGCGCGACTGACACGAAAATCGTATTAATCAAAGCCCATTACCCCACTTGCGGCGTCCGCTGAACACGATGCACCAAGGCTGATCGACGAGTCGGTTCTAAGCGAAACGGGAGTGATCGACGAAGTCGTCGCAGAATTGGAAAACACGACTTGAGAGCCGATTGCTGCGCATAAACTGTAGGACATTCTCGACGGGGTTAAGCTCGTGCCATTTCGGAAGTGAGGTGATGGGGTGGACGGCCCCCTCGGTGCAAGGGGCATCTTCAGGGCGATGCGTACTGGTCGGGTGCATCCATATGTTCGGCCTGTTCTCGCAGCACCACATCGCTGTTGGCCCTGATGAATTCCGCAGACCGCATCCCTAATCACGTCATCGCGCTCGAGACGTTCTGCTTCCCTGGGTTCGTGCGATCCTCGGTCTGACCGGTCTGTCATCCCCGCTGAGCTACACTCTACACCCCCCTGCCGATATTCAGTGTGCGGCGAGGACAGCGATCACGCCGCCGCTTAGGCCGCTTGCGCGCCATCACTGCCCGGGCGATCCGCGCTGTCTTATTGGCCCGTGCCACGGTGGGGATCTTCACCGGCTCGCGCGTGAGCAGCTGAGCAGCCCATGGCTGCCGGGCCTTATCCTTGCGTGCCATGCGCATCACCGCCGTGGCGCCGACGACAAGCAAGCAACGTAGGTAGTCACGTCACCAGCAGCGGCAACAAGGTAGTGGGTCTATCAGAAAAGGTACGCACGTACATGTCACATGAGACATGACGTAAAGAAATTTGGGATGCTGCGCTATGCTCTGACTTGGTCACCGCATGCGAGCTTGCCCGTGCAACGCTGTTAAATGGGGGCCGCAAAATAGTGTGATTCATTCGCATTCCCACAAGAACGGGAATCCCTCTTAAGCTGATTTTCAAAACAACATTTAAAGACGAGTATTATTCTATGGAATCCAGTCGACCAGGGGGCGGGGGACGCATCGATGAAGGCCCCTCCGCGGCTATCTTCGGCCTCGTGGCATGCGCCGTGTCCGGCGCAATAATCGGGTTTCTCTTGGCCGGATACGTTCCGCTGGCGGCCGGGGTCTTCGTGGCCTTGCTGTTCGGGCTGGTCTTCGGCTGGTTGATTTGGGGGCGTGGCGGATGACCGCCGCCCGTAGTCCAAAGGGGCAGGCCAAGCCCAGGCTGCCGAGTGGCGCCGCTCACCTTCGATGCGGCTTACATCAGCGTTCTTCAGAAAGGCGGGGCTCAAGCTGAAGGCCGTCGCCGCTATGCCGTTCACCGTGTCCCTCTAGGGGGACTCGGCGGCTTACCTGCGTGTCAGCGCGCTCGCGTTGTAGCGTCGGCCACGGGTGGAACGGCCGATCAATCGCGCCCTGTGCGGGCTTTGCCGATGACCATGACTCTATCCATCCGCCTTCCCATGGAGCGGCGTTTCAAGCGGTTGATGCAGAGGCAGAGGAACGCGCCGAAGACGACGGAAGCCACCGACCACGCAGCTAGGATGTAGGAGAAGGTACTCATGATACCACATCGTCCTTACCGAGGAATAACACGGCGTCGTCGGCCACGTTGATAGGCGAAAGTCCGAAATTGAATGCAGAAATATATGAAAAACAACTGAAATTATATACTAATTTATATGCATGTCTGGATGAATTATTACTTTACGAATCAATAAATAATTACAGATATGCACGGAATTCCGCTTTCAGTGCGAGAAATGCTAGCAGCGCTGGCCATTGAAGCTACCCATTTTGCGCCACGGATGCTGCTTTTCGAGGGCATTACCATATGACCACAATTCCTGTGATCTCTAGCTATGTCTTGAAGGGCTTGCCTGCGTTCGTGCGCCAAGAAATCGGAGAGGTGGCGCTGCAGCGGGCCAATCGCGCCGGAAGGTTCGACGCCGAGATGATCGAGGGCAAGAATTACTTCATCCCTCAGCTGGCAGTGTTAGAATTCGCGAATACCATCGCGAGAGCGGCCGGCGAGCCTAACTTTGGGCTTCTGATTGCCCCCAGCATGGATGCCTCTAGCTATGGCAACTTCGGACGGTATGTGTTCGGAGCCGATACGCTCGGCCATGCCATCGCGCGCAGTATTGCAACCCTTTGCTACCATAGCACGTTCGATAAATTGTCGCTGACGGCCTTGGGTGAGCATATGCGATATGGTTGGACATGCGCGTCGGCTAACTCCGAAGGTTACCCCACTGTTGCATGCGCTGCGGCCGGCGAGATGTTGAGCCTCTTCAAAGCATATTTACCAGCCAGTTGGCGGCCGGTATGCATCGAGCTTAATATCGAAACCCCACACCAGATTTCTCTTTTCGAAGACACATTTCAGTGTCCCGTCCATTTCAATGCATCTGCGGTAGCAATCGTCTTTGAACGACGCCACCTGATGGCCACGTCAACCCGCACATCCCAGCCCATGGTGACCATAGAGGATGTCGTGCGCGACTGGCCTGATGGCGCGCCACGAAGTCTCCTCGCGGTCACCATCGAACAAATCCGCACTCAGGTATTCATTGGCAGCGTGTCGATTGACGATATAGCGTGGTCGATGGACACCAGCGTTCGCACCCTGCAGCGAGAACTTAATCGCGCCGGCACGGACTTTCGAAGCCTCACGAGTGTTGTGAGAATTCAGCGCGCGACCGAGTTGTTGCGACAGACGGGTAGCTCAATCACCCATATTTCGGCGGAGTTGGGATATTCCTCCCCGGCCCATTTTACGCGGGCCTTTCGCAAGATGACGGGCGTAGGACCGCGCGAATTTCGCGCGAGCAAGCAACATGGCGACTGAAGTTGCTGCACGCACAGATGCAATCTGATGCCAACACCTCGCGTCGTCGCTGCGCTACTTCAGGAGTCTGGAATACGCAACAGTGGCGCAAAATGGGTGGTCTCGATATTCGAATCCGGTTCTATCATATGCGACCAATCGCTGGCGAACCGATCTGCAAGTTACTGCCGATCGCTCCATTGGTCTAACAAGCGCATGTTGCCGGGCTGCTTGGTCCGTCGAAGTGTGCCGCAATGGAACTATGTCTGGTGAATTTAGTGCGCGTTTGCGATGCGACGAGCTAACGGACGTTAGCATTAAAGGCGTTTGGCCTCGCGCTTACACATGAATTGTGTATTCGTGGATGGGGGAAAGAATGAAACTCTATACTCGTGTGGCGGCCACTCGAAATTTCGTGTCCGTTTGCAGCGCGCTGGTCATGACCGGTACGGCGCCGGTTCAGTTGGCACTTACCACTGTGAGCGTTGGGGCTCTGAGCGTCGCTCTGCCTTTTTCTGCTTCTGCCGCCACCTGCATCACCAGCGTGACGCCGACTTTCACCGATGTCGTGGCCAGCGTCGATGCGAACAAGGGTAAGGCCATCACAGCCGTCACACCTGGCTTCGGTGATGCGGTGACCGGCGTTACCACCTCCACCACCTCCGGCTCGTTCCTCACCGGAGCGTCGCTGAACAAGCAGACCGGATCGGCCCTGACCGACGTCACCACTACCTCCGGCTCGTTCCTCACCGGAGCGTCGCTGAACAAGCAGACCGGATCGGCCTTGACCGACGTCACCACCACCTCCGGCTCGTTCCTCACCGAAGCGTCGCTGAACAAGCAGACCGGATCGGCCCTGACCGACGTCACCACTACCTCCGGCAGCTTCCTCACCGGAGCATCGCTGAACCAGAAGACGGGAACGGCGGTGACCGACGTCACGTCCACCTCCGGCAGCTTTCTGACCGGAGCGTCGCTGAACCAGAGCACCGGCACCGCCGTCACATCGGTGACGCCTCAGACGACGGACGTCTCGGTGGTGACCAATGCGAGCACGGGAACTGCGCTGGACGCCCTGGACTTCTATCAGGTTGGTGGATCGGACCAAATCAGGCTCAAAAATCCGCCTGGCGTTCTGGAGCAGGCGACGATCCCCGTCATTACCGGGGACCTTTCGACGGCCACCGTCGTGACCAGCGTGGATACCTCCACGGGCAGCTTCCTCACCAGCGACACAACCCTCTCTACCACCTCCAACTCGGCGCTGACCGGCATCGGGAAGACCTCCGGCTCCTTCCTCACCAGCGACACCACCCTCTCTACCACCTCCGACTCGGCGCTGACCGGCATTGGGAAGACCTCCGGCTCCTTCCTCACCAGCGACACCACTCTCTCTACCACCTCCGACTCGGCGCTGACCGGCATCGGGAAGACCTCCGGCACCTTCCTCACCGGCGACACCTCCCTCTCCACCACCTCCGACTCGGCGCTGACCGGTATCAAGAAGACCTCGGGCACCTTCCTCACCGGCGACACCTCCCTCGGCACCACGTCGGACACCGCGCTCACGGGCGCCAGCACGACTACGAAGAGCGGGAAGTTCGTCAACAGCGTTGACACCCAGTCGGGCGATTTCCTGACCAGCCTCTCGTCGTCGAAGGCGTCAGTGGTGAGCAACGTCACCGCGGACAACAGCGGCGCAAGCGCTTCGGCGACCTCGCTGGGCTGTGGTGTCAACGCCACCGCCAACGGCGCCAATTCCACGGCGCTCGGCACCAATGCCAATGCTGGTAATTCTGATAATGCGACGGCCGTGGGCGCGGGTAGCACTGCGGGCACCAACGCCGTGGCTCTCGGTACCAATTCGCGCGCGACGGGCACGGGTTCCACGGCCATTGGCTACGGCGCAAAAGCGGAAGGCGCGAACTCCACCGCCATTGGCAATGGCGCCTCCACCGGCAGCTATACAAACGCCACTGCGATTGGCGCAGGTGCCACGGCGACCCGCAACAATCAGGTGATGATCGGTACCGCCTCCAATACGTACACGGCGCCCGGCATCACCTCCAATGCCAGCCGCGCTGCTCAGAGCGGGCCGCTCCAGGTGGTCACCACGGACGCAGGCGGTAACCTCGCCTCTGACGGGGGCTACATTTTCAACAACCTGAACACACTCAACAACACCGTCTATAATTTGAGCCAGGATATCCGGCGCCTCGATGGCGGCGTCGCTATGGCCATGGCCCTAGGTGGCGTTTACCTCCCGGAACACCAGAACGTGGCGGTGCATGCCAATCTGGGCTTCTATAACGATGCGCTGGCTGTCGCGTTCCAAGGCGTGCTGCGCATCAACGAGACGCTCACGGCCAACGGCGGCATTGCCTTTGACACCAGCGGGCGTGGCGGCGTCGGCGGACGGGTCGGCATCTCTGCAGGCTGGTGATTCCGGCTGATGGCTCGACGACCCATCTTAAATGGCAGGCGGCGCTCTCTGCGCCGCCTCTGTCATTTCATTCTTGCTTTGGCAGGCACGGGGCTGCTGCTCGCGCCATCAACGTTGTCTGCGCAGGTGGTCCCCTCTGGACAGAATGCCCCGGTGCAACTGCCTCCAGCCGCAGCGCTCCCCGAAAAACCACCGCAGATCCCGCCTCCCGAGCAATTAGTTGCTCTCGTGCGAAATGTTCTGCTTTCGGTGAACGACGCCAATCTGACTGGCAACTATTCAGTTCTGCGCGATCTCACTGCGCCGGAATCCCAAAAATTCAATACTGCAGAAAATCTCGCCAGCAGCTTCGGGCCGATCCGCCAGCAGAAGACGGACATCGCGATCGTCGCGGTCGCGACACCGGAATTCAAGCAGTTGCCCACGATCACGCCCAAGGGCCTGTTGCGGGTCAACGGCGAGTTGGTCACTGATCCGCGGGTCACCTTCGATCTATTCTTTCAGAGCGTAGAAGGGCGGTGGCGGCCCTACGCGATCGGAATCGGCGTGGTGCCGGTCCCCCTTGAAACGCCGAAGCCAATGCCCCAGCCCCAACAGGTGTCCAAGCCCGCGCCGCCGAAGAAGCCGCCTTCACAGTCGCAGCAGAAGCCACCCGCCCCCAAGCCACCACCGAAAAAGCCTATTCCGCCACCCGCCGAGAGCCCCCAATCGGAAGAATAGGGGGTGTGGAAGGATTCTGCGCTGTTAAGCTCGAGGAATTCCTTTTTCGTGGCACAGCGAGACGCGACTCGCCAACGCCATCGCTCAGCGGCTGGTCGCCGCAGCTGGCACGTATCCGCTGCCCACGACCAAGCACATCGAGGATGTGGATGGGGAACAAGTCATTTTCAGCCTGCACGGCCGCACAGGCGCCGCCGGCAATTTGGCCCTGATGCCGGTGTCGCAGCTGGCCGGCCGGCTGGCTCGCGAGGGGCAACGCGGCCAGGTATTGGGCCAAATGCCAGAGCTGCGCGCCCTGTGGCAAGCAGCCCGTCAGGCATTGGCGCAACACTCCCCTCCGTGGGTCCGGAGGAAGCGGCCGCGGATTCCATCCTGACCCGGCTCGGCACCCGCTCGGTGTCTTCCGACGACCTCCGACGCGCGATGCAACCTTTGTTGGCCCTGCTGGAACGCAACGAATTGGACCCTGAAGCCCTCGAACGCGTCTGTCTCGCCCTCGAATCGAACCCGTAGCGAAAGGAGGCCTCGCCTTGTGTGCCGCCACTGCGTCTTTCGAGTTTGAACAGGCCCATGCCTTGTTGCAAGCGTTGATGGCCTCCCGGGGAAGCCCGGCATGACGGCCACGGGCCACCTGACCGACGCCAAGCCTACGATATTGGCGGTCGATGACGAGCCTGCCAATCTGCAGGTGCTACGCCACATTCTCCAGCCGAGCTATCGCCTGCTGTTTGCTAGGAGTGGCGCCAGTGCATTGGAGTTGGCGCGGGCCAATCGCCCGGATCTCATCCTGCTGGACATCGTGATGCCCGGGATGTCCGGCTACGAGGTGTGCACAGTCCTCAAGCAAGACCCGCATACGGTCACCATTCCAGTGATCTTCGTGACTGCGCTGACCGAAGCGGGGGATGAACAGCAGGGACTGGAAATGGGCGCGGTCGACTACATCGTCAAGCCTTTCAGCCCTAGCGTGGTCCAGGCCCGCATACGCAATCATTTGCCCTCGGTGCAGGTCGGGCAACTTGAAGAGGCGCATCTGCAGATCATTCGATGCCTGGGTACAGCGGCCAAATACAAGGACAACGAAACCGGCCGACACGTCGTCCGCATGAGCCACGTCGTGAAAATGTTGGCCCTGGCCGCAGGCTATGGCGAGCACGTCGCCAACGAGCTGCTCCATGCGGCACCCATGCATGACGTCGGCAAGATCGGCATTCCCGATGCTATACTTCAAAAGCCCGGCCGCCTCACTGAGGAGGAATGGGCCATCATGCGCCAGCACACCGTCATCGGCGCCCGCATCCTGGGTGACCACCCTTCGGGCCTGCTCCGGTTGGCGGCAACGATCGCGCTGTACCATCATGAAAAATGGGATGGCAGCGGTTACCCTCAGGGACTGACCGGGCAGGCGATTCCCCATGCGGCCCGCATTGTCGCGCTGGCAGACGTCTTCGATGCCCTGATCAGTGTGCGTCCATACAAGAAGGCCTGGACAGCCGAACGGGCGCTGAACCTGATCCGCAGCGAGAGCGGCAAGCATTTCGACCCAGACCTTGCACGTTTGTTCATCGACTGCACGCCTGAGATCGTACGCATCTACGAAACATGGGCCGATGCTCAGCAAACTGCCGGGCAGCCCCTCCGATGAGGGCCTAGACGATTGCAAGTCCGGAATACACCGCCTTGCCAAATCAGAAGGTGTGAAGATGGCGACTGGGAGTGGGAAACTGCACTCCGAATATCGAGCCCTGGGGTTGTCCTGCGGTGAATTCAACAACGGGTTGTTTCTGCAGGTCGGCTTTGCAGCTTCAATACCAGAAACAAACCCGGCACCACTTTGAGGTTGGGTCACAGCGCGGTGAGGATATGCCAGGAAAGGAGAACCCACCGGCAGCAGCGCGCAAATCCAGAAGTCCGAGCCTTGTCGGCCACGAAGATGCCTGCTGAGCCGAACAATGGATTGATGGTGCGCAGAAATCCACCATGAGCACCGCTCCGTCTCTATCATGAGCGCGGAAGAGATGATCCGTAGAGCGCGTCCGTTGACACGGTGAGCGGGTCTCTCGCCGGAGGCTTTTGATCGGCGGGCTATCGATAACATTCCCGTGGCGGCGGTAGGAGCCACCGTCACGGAAGCGTTTATTCCATCTTACTTTATTTTCCGGTTTTCAGCAGACTGACGAGCGGATTCGACACAGGCGGGGCGACCCGCCGCAAGGTATTGGTGTCGGTGTGATTGAATGGCGGTGTTTTGCCGTGGACCGCCAGATCTATGCGCGTCACATAGGTCCAGCTGCCGTCGTCGTTGAAGGTGATGTCGATGCGGTAATAGTCGGTACGAAACGCTTCTTCGAGGAACGTGGTCGAGCAAATCCCGAAGCGAGTGTCACCGCGCTTGGCTTCCACCGAAATGCATTTATCGTCGGCGGCGGCCATCCCCCCCGCCAGCACAACCTGGCCACGCGGAATGGCGATGGTCTGCATGATCAATCCGGTGGCCGGTTCCCAAAGCCAATACCCGACCTGATCGTGGAAGGTGATCGCTTCCTCCGGGGTGTTGATATGGATGTGGTATCTCAGCCCGTAGAGGAGTTGGGGACCATTGGTCTGAGGGTCGATCGGATCCATCTGGATGCGTTCGCGGAACACGCGCCGCTCTGGGCCAGCTGCTTTTGGGTTGATGTCCACTCCTTCATCGGACTGCCACACACCAGCCAAGTGTCGCAGTGGTCCCAGATTTTGCAGCGTATCCGGCGAAAAATCACTAGGTTCGGTAAAGATGTCGTCTGGAATATTCGACATTGGCTCCTCATATGGCAACCATTTGAAGCATGTATGCTCCGTAGCAAATCCCGTAGCTTACCGGAGCGGCCGGTCATGGCTAGCGTTTAGAGCGAATTCAGCCTGGATAAAAATTGTGCAACATCAGGCCGTCGCGTGCCGGGAGATCGACGAGGTGCTCGAATTTTTCCTTCAAGAAGTGACTCAAAGAATGCTCCTCCTCGCTTATGGCCGGATCGTCGCGCCGTCAACGGCTCTGAATTTGCCAACAATGGTGAGAGCGTTCGGCGCAAGGTGCTCGCGGGAGTAGACTATCTGATGTGAGCCGGTGGAGCTGTGTCTCATCGCACCGTTCATGGCCCGGCCGATTCAGCAATCGATCAGCGCGGACGTCGATGGATCAGAGCAGAACGGCTCTGACCGGCCGGCGCAGTGAGAAAGGGGTCACGGGTCCATAACCGAACCGCATCACGAGATCGGGGCGCTTGCCTGATGCGCCGACGATTTCGGCCAGTTCCGGCCGAAACCTGGCGACTTCGACCGGCTGATTGACGAAGGAACAGCGCAGTCCGAGGCTGGTTGCGGCAAGGGCGAAACGCTGGCAGGCACGGCCTACCGCAATCCAATGGGTCTTGTCCTCGCGATCGCCGACAAAGACGGCGATGCCTGCTGAGCTGTCGATCCAGCGTCGATATTTGTTGTTCTCGGCATTTGCCGTGAAGACCAGATCAAAGGCGCGGCTGCCCAGCGCGTCGGGCAGAACGGGATTGCCGCTTGAGGCGGAGAAAAGCCCGTCTCCCGATGCCATTGCGGTTCTCGGATTGAAGCGCAGCCAGTGCTTCAGCTCTGCCAGGTAAGCGCGGTCGGCCATCTGCGCGTCGTTCCCGGCAACGACAAGATCACGAATCCTGTCGAGCTGCGGGCGCTCGGTGATGAGGACCAGACCTGTTCCGGGCACGGCTGCGGCCCGTGCCAGGGTTTCGAGATCGGCCGCCAGGACAGGGCGCCTATCATAGTCGGTGCGGGTGGATTGCCGCCTGGGAATCGCAGCAAACATCGGGCCCGGCCGAGGCATGCCGCTTGAGAAAACATAGCTCGCAGCACCTGTTTCCTCGACGTTCACGTCTCCCGGCCGTCCCGTGGCTTCGGCGGCAATACGCAGGGTCTCGATGGCACAGCCGAGACTGACGAAAAGATGGTGGTTGTCAGGGTCGACAGCTGGTGTTGACCGGGAGAAGTCTGGGAGAAGGCCGATCGAATTTTTGCCGACAGCGCACCGCCAGGGCTGGGTGTTGTGACTGTTTGGCGCGAGTGTCGCATAGCGGATGAGATCGTGGAGGGGCGGATCTTGTGGCAGATCTGTCCTCTGTGCTGCTGCGTAACGGGTGTATTCGCTCATAGACCCGGTTGACGCGCGCCAGCCCCAGATGCCGATGCCGCCGAGTGCCACCCCGCCAATCATTCCCGCCACGAAGCTGCGCCTGTTCATGCCGCCCCCTTTCTGAGCGATGAAACCTCTTCTCCTGTTCGAGCGGATTGACAGCGATCAAGGTGGTGAAGCCGTTGTCTCAATCCTGAGTGCCGGAGGCCGAACAGACCCAGAAAACGGACGGCAAGGACGGGAAGCGGCGCACCCCTGGCGGCTTCGATGAGAAGGAGAGCTACAAGCACGCCACAGGAGATTGCGGCGCCTGGATGCCGTGGCGCCTCGCCCTGCCGGTTGCGTCGCCTCTGGCCACTGCCTGTTCGCTGACCGCCCGTTTCTCGGCCCGACTCCGGTGCGTCTTGGACGCCCACCATCTTTTTCCAGCACCGCCACCGGCACATTGGTCCATCAGCGGAAGGCCGGGCTCTCTGCCGCTGGCGGGAGCCCTCCTGCTCTCCCCGCCCTCCGCCATCTCCCCGCCCTCCGCCATCTCCCTGCGGCCGCAGGATGTTCGCAGGAGCGCGGCGCCCACCCTGCGGCCGCTCGGGTCATTGCTGCTGGCCTTGAGCCGGATGTTCCGGGTGGGCGGGCCGCTCGGGGCGTTCCGGCCGCTCGGGGCGCTGCTGCTGTTGGCCTTGGGCCGGATGTTCCGGCTGAGCGGGCCGCTCCGGCTGGGCCGGCCGCTCGAGTCGCTCCGGGCGCTCGACCTGTGGCTGCTGCGGCCGGGGTGCCTGGCTCTGAGGCCGCTCGGGCGCGGTGCCCTGCGGGCGAGGCGCTTCCGGACGGGCTTCGCCGGGGCGCGGGGCATCGGCTGGTGGCGCACCTGCGGGCGGAGCGGCGGGTGCCGGCCGTGCCGCGGGCGGGGTGGCCGGGGTGGCAGGTGTCGCCTCGGACCGTGGGGCAGGGGGCGCGCCCGGAGCCGTGCCCTGCGGGCGGGGTGCCTCTGGACGAGCCTCTCCGGGCCGCGGCGCAGCGGCCGGCGGCGCACCTGCGGGCGGCGTGGCGGGTGCCGGCCGCGCCGTGGGCGGCGTGGCGGGTGTCGCCGGGGCCGTCTCGGGCCGTGGGGCAGGGGGTGTACCCGGAGCCTGCCCGGGAGCGGTGCCCTGCGGGCGGGGTGCCTCTGGACGAGCCTCTCCGGACCGCGGCGCAGCGGCCGGCGGCGCGCCTGCGGGGGGAGCGGCGGGTACCGGCCGCGCCGCGGGCGGGGTGGCCGGGGTGGCAGGCGTCGCCTCGGGCCGTGGGGCAGGGGGCGTGCTCGGAGCCTGCCCCGGAGCGGTGCCCTGCGGGCGGGGTGCCTCTGGACGGGCCTCGCCGGGGCGCGGTGCAGCGGCTGGCGGAGCGCCCGCAGGCGGAGTCGCAGGGGCCGGCCGTGCGGCTGGGGGTGTGGCGGGTGCAGGGGGCGTCGCTTCAGGCCGTGCGGCAGGGGGCGGTGCCGGCGGCTGTCCCGGTGCGGTGCCCTGCGGGCGGGTTTCACCCGGCCGCGGTGCGCCAGCGGGCGGTGCACCCGGAGGCGGCGTCGGCACCGCGGTTCCTGCGGGCGTGCCCGCCGGGCCGCCCGGAACGGTCGGCCGGGTATCGGCCGGCGGCTGCGGGGTGGGCACGGCGCCGGGGCGTTCGCGCTCGATGCGATCGATCACCTGCTGCGCCCGCTGTTCACGCCGTTCCAGGGTTTGGCGCAGCATCTGCTCGCGCAGGCGGATCGCTTCCAGGCGGCGCTGCTGGAGTTCGCGCTCGTTGCGCGCGGCGTCCTGGACCTCGCGGGCGATGCGGTCGCGCTCGCGCTCGCGCAGCATCTCGATCTCGCTGCGGTAGGCTGCCTCGTCCCCCGACCAGCGTCGCTCATAGAGGTCGCGCCGCTGGTCGGCGCCGAGCACGGCGAGCAGGGCGGCGGACGGCGCCAGGAGACCGGCGACGGGCTCGCGCACATAGTCCTGGATGACCACCCGGCGGGAGCTGTCCACCTCGCGCACATAGCCCCTGGGCGGCGGAATGTCCCTGCCTGCGGCGATAGAGGGACGGTAGACGCCGATGCGAGAGCCGCGGTCGTCGTCGAATTCCTGGTCGTAGTCGTCCACGAACACCATGCGGCGCGTGGTGATCCGGGTTTCGACCACGGGATCGAACGCGCGCCGATCCACGAACCGGGTCTCCATCACGCCGTCGCGGTAGACCGGATCGTATTCGGGCGGGGCGGAGCGCAGCCACACGGAGATTTCAGGCACGGGCCGCACGCGCACGGCGAGGTCCTCGGCCGCGACATAGCGGTCCTCCACGAACACCCAGCTCTCCGCCACGGGCACCTGGTAGTGGCGCGGCGCGCCATAGGCATAGCCACGCTGGTCCGGGGCGATGGGGGCCCAGCCCGTATGGCCGCTGCCGCGGCGCCATTTCACCCAGGCGGGGGCCCAGGTGTCACCCGGAACCCAGAACCAGCCGTAACCGGGATCGTAGCCCCAGCGGCCGTAGTGATAGACCGCCCAGGCGAATGGCTCACCCGATTCCCAATACCAGCCATATTCGTCGGTCCAGACCCACCGGCCTTCCTGATAGGGGCGCCAGCTCGCGTCGAGGCCGGACGGCACCCAGACATACTGATAGTCGGGATGCTGGACCCAGGTGCCGTGCCGAGCTAGGGAATCATAGAAGACGTTGACGTCGACTCGAGCGCCCGGGCCGGTCTGCCGCGCCTGCGCGTATTGGGTCGGCCGGGTTTGCGCGACCTGAACGGGGCGGGGGCGTGCAGGGTGGTCGGCATCACGTGCAAGGGGGGCAGGAGCGGCGGGTTCCGCAGCGGCGGGGGTAGGAGCCGCAGGAGCCGGAGCCACGGGAGCCGGAGCAACTGCGGGGCTGCCAGGATCACTGGCGAAGCTAGCAGACTCACCTGTCGGGTTGCCAGGATTGCTCATCAGCTTGCCAAACCCAATGGCGCCAATGGCACCCGTGGCGACAAAGCTGACCGCCAGTCCCGCAACTAGAAACGGCTTCTTCAAAGACATCGACGTCGCCTCACGTGACCGATTTCGTACCAGAGCTGATTCAAGTAAGCCAAGGCTCCTTGGCAGGAATTTGGAAAATATCGATGCAACCCACGAAGTTATTGTGTCGCTGATGGTCATGTTGCGGCAATTTCGTGGCACGTCACTGCGGACGGTGCGGTGCCCAATGTGGTGGCCAGTAAGATGCATATGTCGTGACAGAATGTCAGGCTTGGCACTTTCACCGAAGTGCCGATTGAGGAATAAGTTGGCCCAATCGTCGATAAATCGAGCATTAGGAAAAGGGATTATCTAAAAATAATAGTTAATAATTTATTCATAAGAAGTTTGAGCGTGGAAGTTTGTCCACGTTACACTAGGTCGTATCCTCCTCGATGACAAGGCCCTGGCTCCCTGTTCTGATCGCATAAAGGCGGAGAGCCCCTGCAGGACATGGGCCTTGAGGTCCCGGGAGGTGCGGCTAAGTGTCGATGCTTCCTGAATGCGGGATCCGTGGCGTAAAATGGGTAGTTTCGATTACTGCTGCTGCTTAGCTAGCCACAAAATGCTTGCTGGCGGGCCGGAGGCGGGGGCGTGTCGAAATCATTGTTTGAACGCCTTTATCAGAAGACGTGTCAAACGAAAACGAGTCATTACACGACCTTGCGGAATGTATCGCTCATTTTATGGTATTCGATCGACATTATCTGAATTTTTTGTAGATATTCTAATATTTGTGTCGCCAATGGCGTTAATTTTGTCGCTGCATTTTGGATCCCAGAGCGACTCTTCGCCGTTTCTATTGATGTGAATGGTACAATATTATTGAATAAATATGGAATTTAGCCTTTCTGAATTTGACGTTTCTCCAGAGGTTTCGGCATGATAGTCATATATAAAGATGCGATATAGAGTCATGAGTGTAGATATGCCGGCCATGCCGGCTGCATCACTTCTGTCGCGACGGGCGCGCAAAATTCTGTTGAGCGGCCGACTCGCGCAGAAGGGGGGTAGAACCTCCGCCCAGCGCGCCCGTAACATCGCTCTGATCGCCAGTGCGTACACCCGTGAAGAATTGGCGCAGGAGATCGGTATCGGCCCGGTAATGCTCGTAGAAATCGAGACCTGGCTGACCACCGGCGGGCTGAGATTCCGGAAATCGACGGAGTTTTAGAGATATTTCCCAATAATTTGGTTCAGGGATTGTCAATCGGCACAGAAAACTAACCCTATATCGGTGCCGAATATCCACTCCCGGTCTGGGACATTGAACCCATTGCCGCGGAGTGTTGGTGTGGCGCAGCGGCGGTGGAGTTAACGGGTGATGCGGTCAGGCGCGATTCTTGACGCGCCAACTCCGATCAGGCCATTCGGGGCTCCGATCCGCGGCATCGCGGCAAGGCTCTGCATCCAATCGGCTGGGGTATCCCCTGTCTTCTGGTTGCGAAGGCGGATCGTTCCCGTGATTGACATCATTGCCCACGATCCAAGCTTGAAGCGGCAGACCTTCGTCTCGTCGCTGTTCCTGATGGAGATGGAAGCAAGTGGACCTACGCCATCTCCGCTACATCGTCGCCAGCGCCCGCAACGGCAGCTTCAGCGCAGCCGCGCAGGAACTCAACGTCCGCCAGCCCATCGTCAGCCGGCGCATCAAAGAAGTCGAAGACGAGCTTGAGGTGAGCCTGTTCGACCGCTCCAAGGCGGGCGCGCGCCTGACCCCTACGGGTGAAGCCTTCGTCATTTCCGCGCGGCGTATCCTCTGCGACGTGGACAGGCTCGCCGAGCAGGCGAAGGCCCGAGGAGCCGGTATTCTCGGCCGTGTCGTCGTCGGCTTCTACAAGTCGCTCTCCTCGGGCCAGTTCCGTGCCGGCTTGCGCGACTTCCGCCAACGCTATCCAGGCATCGAAGTGGAGCTGATCGAGTCGCCGTTCGTCGAATTGAAGGCCGGCGTGCTCGCCGGAGCGATCGATACCGCCATCGTCCTCGGCGATGCCGGCACCTGCGACGTCCTCTCAGCGCTGGAACTCTGGTCGGAGCGCCTTGTTGTTGCTCTGCCGCAGGACCATCCCTTGGCTGACAGGGCGTTCATCTATTGGCCGGAGCTCAAGGGTAAACGCTTCCTCCTGAGCCATCACGATCCCGGCCCTGACATGCGCAACATCCTTTTGCGACACCTCGCGGCGCCGTCCGACCAGCCCGAAATTGTTACGAGGCATCTGAGCCGGGAGAGCATCCTGAGCGAGGTGGCCGAGGGTCAGGGCATCACCCTTCAGTGCGAGTCCGCTGAGGGGCTGGCTGGCCTTGGCGTGATCTTCCGGCCGGTTCATGACGGTAGTGGGGCGACCCGCCTCGGTTATGTCGCCTGCTGGCGCCCAGACAACATCAACCCTGCGCTCGAGAGCTTTCTCGACGTCCTGAAGCCGCGCGGGTGATGCCGCCCGGATCGGCGATGCTGCGCCGTTCGGCACACCGCGAACCTCAAGTATTTTTTCGCTCCCCTACGACCGGCTACCAAAACCGGAACAATGATGTTGCCCGCCCGCAAATCCTGCCTTTCTTGATTGTCCCCGTTGCCATCCCACCGTTGTGCGGATGGCCTGAACGGGGGCAGAATGTCAGCACATCATCCACATGGGGAAGGTCTGTCGCGCGGTGCGCGGATGCTGCGCACGGCGCTCGGCCCGGCCATTGCCGGATGGCTTGAAGACCCCGGTGTCGTCGAGGTGATGCTCAATCCCGATGGCCGGCTCTGGATTGATCGGCTGCGCGAGGGCCTGGTCGACACCGGGGAATGGCTCCTGTCGGCGGACGGCGAACGCATCGTCCGCCTGGTCGCGCATCATGTGGGTGCCGAAGTCCACGCCGGCGCGCCGCGCGTCTCCGCCGAATTGCCGGGCACTGGGGAGCGCTTCGAGGGCCTGCTGCCGCCTCTCGTGACCGCGCCGGCCTTCGCCATCCGCAAGCCGGCGGTGGCGGTCTTCACCCTCGCTGATTATGTCGCAGCCGGCATCATGACCGAGGCTCAGGCCGAGGTACTGCGGCTCGCCGTCGAGAAGCACAGGAACATCCTGGTCGCCGGCGGCACCTCCACCGGCAAGACAACGCTTGCCAATGCGCTTCTCGCCGAGGTGGCGAGAACCTCCGACCGCGTGGTGCTGATCGAGGACACCCGTGAGCTGCAATGCGCCGCGCCCAACCTCGTGGCGCTACGCACCAAGGACGGTGTCGCCTCGCTCTCCGATCTCGTGAAGTCGTCGCTGCGCCTGCGGCCCGACCGCATCCCAATCGGCGAGGTGCGCGGCGCCGAGGCCCTCGACTTGTTGAAAGCCTGGTCCACCGGCCATCCCGGCGGCATCGGCACCATCCATGCGAACTCGGCCCTCGGCGCGCTGCGACGGCTGGAGCAACTGGTGCAGGAGGCTGTGGTCACGGTGCCGCGCGCCCTCATCGCCGAGACCATCGACATCATCGCCGTGCTCTCGGGGCGTGGCACCGCCCGCCGCCTCGCCGAGATCGCCTTGGTGGACGGGCTCGATCCCGCCACCGGTGACTACCGGACCATCCGCGCCCAACTCGACCTCGACCCCCAATCCCTTACGGAAGGAGAAGCTCTGTGACCCTGTCTGTCCTCCACCGCCTTCGCCACGGCTTCGCCCGTGCGGCCACTCTGGCCACCGTCTCCATCCTCATGGCTGCCCCGGCCCATGCCTCCGGCTCATCCATGCCGTGGGAGGAGCCGCTGCAGAAGATCCTCGAATCCATTGAGGGGCCGGTCGCCAAGATCGTCGCGGTGATCATCATCATCACCACCGGTCTCGCGCTTGCCTTTGGCGACACCTCCGGCGGCTTCCGCAAGCTGATCCAGATCGTATTCGGCCTGTCGATCGCCTTCGCTGCCAGCTCCTTCTTCCTCTCCTTCTTCTCCTTCGGCGGCGGGGCGCTGGTCTGATGGAAGAGGAGGTCTACGGCTTCTTCGCGCCGGTGCGCCGCTCGCTCACCCAACAGATCCTGCTTGGCGGCGCACCCCGTGCCGTCGCCATCGCCAACGGCACGCTGGCCGGCGCGGTCGGTCTCGGCCTGCGCTTGTGGATCGCTGGCGTCGCTTTGTGGGCCGTCGGCCACTTCGCAGCGGTGTGGGCGGCGCGGCGCGACGCACAGTTCGTCGACGTGGTGCGCCGGCATCTGCGCTACCCCGCACACATGGGCGTCTGAGGCATGTCATGCTGAACCTCGCCGAATATCGCAAGACGAGCGCGCGTCTCGCCGACGTCCTGCCCTGGGCCGCTTTGGTGGCGCCGGGGGTGGTACTCAACAAGGACGGGTCGTTCCAGAGGACGGCGCGTTTCCGTGGCCCCGACCTCGACAGCGCCACCTCCGCCGAGCTGGTGGGCGCCGCGGCCCGCCTCAACAACGCCCTGCGGCGCCTCGGCTCCGGCTGGGCGCTGTTCGTCGAGGCGCAGCGCAATCCTGCCACCTTCTATCCCGACAGCCGGTTCCCCGATCCGGCTTCGGCCCTCGTCGACATGGAGCGGCGCGCGCAGTTCGAGGACAGCGGTGCCCTGTTCGAGTCGCGCTATTTTCTCACCTTCGTCTGGATGCCGCCGGCCGAGGACGCCGCGCGCCTGGAAGGCTGGCTCTATGAGGGACGGGAGCGGAGCGGCGTCGATCCCCATGAGCTGCTGAAGGGCTTCGTCGACCGCACCGACCGGGTGCTCAATCTCGTCGATGGCTTCGTGCCCGAGTCCGCCTGGCTCGACGACGCCGAGACCCTGACCTACCTGCATTCCACCGTCTCGACCCGGCGTCATGGCGTGCGCGTGCCCGAGGTGCCGGTCTATCTCGACGCCCTGCTCGCCGATCAGCCGCTCACCGGCGGGTTGGAGCCGCGCCTCGGGGATTTCCACCTGCGCACCCTCACCGTCATCGGGTTTCCCACCGCCACCTTCCCCGGGATCCTGGACGATCTCAACCGGCTGGCCTTCCTCTATCGCTGGTCGACGCGCGCGATCCTGCTGGATAAGACGGACGCCACGCGCCTCGTCACGAAGATCCGCCGACAATGGTTTGCCAAGCGCAAGTCGGTCGGCGCCATTCTCAAGGAGGTGATGACCAACGAGCAATCGGTCCTCCTCGACAGCGACGCCGCCAACCAGGCGGCCGATGCCGACGCGGCGCTGCAGGAGCTGGGTTCCGATGAGGTGGGCGCGGCCTATGTCACCGCCACGGTGACGGTCTGGGATGCCGACCCCGCCATCGCCGACGAGAAGCTGCTGCTCGCCGAGAAGGTGATCCAGTCCCGCGACTTCACCTGCATCACCGAGGGCGTCAACGCCGTCGAGGCGTGGCTCGGCGGTATCCCCGGCCACATCTACGCCAATGTCCGCCAGCCGCCGGTCTCCACCCTCAACCTCGCCCACATGATCCCGCTCTCGGCCATCTGGGCCGGGCCGGAGACCGACGTGCACCTTAATGCCCCGCCGCTGTTCCATGCGAAGACGGAAGGCGCGACCCCGTTCCGCTTCGGCCTCCATGTCGGCGACGTCGGCCACACCATGATCGTGGGGCCGACCGGAGCGGGGAAAAGCGTGCTCCTGGCCCTGATGGCCCTGCAGTTCGGCCGCTACGCCGGTTCCCAGGTTTTCGTCTTCGACTTCGGTGGCTCGATCCGCGCCGCCACCCTCGCCATGGGCGGCGACTGGCAGGATCTCGGCGGATCGCTCTCCGACGATGAAGCCTCCAATTCCGTCGCGCTCCAGCCCCTCGCCGGCATTCCCCACCCGCGGGAGCGAGCCTGGGCGGCCGACTGGCTGGTGGACATCCTCGTCCGCCAGGGCATCTCCATCACCCCGGACGTGAAGGAGCACCTGTGGACCGCGCTGACCTCGCTCGCCTCCGCCCCGGTGGAGGAGCGTACGCTCACCGGCCTCGCCGTGCTGCTGCAATCATCAAGCCTCAAGCAGGCTCTCGGTCCCTATTGCATCGGCGGTGCCCACGGCCGGCTGCTCGATGCCGAGCGCGAGCACCTGGGCGCGGCCGACGTGCAGGCGTTCGAGACCGAGGGGCTGGTGGGCACCGGCGCCGCGTCCGCCGTCCTCGCCTATCTGTTCCACCGCATCGAGGCGCGCTTCGACAGCCGCCCGACCTTGCTCGTCATCGACGAGGGCTGGCGCGCACTCGATGACGGCGGCTTCGCCGGCAAGATCAAGGAGTGGCTGAAGACGCTGCGCAAGAAGAACGTCTCGGTGGTTTTCTCCTCGCAGTCGCTCGCCGATATCGAGGCGTCCCCCATCGCACCCGTTCTGGTCGAGAGCTGCCCGACCCGCATCTTCCTCGCCAACGAGCGCGCCCTCGAGCCGCAGATCGCCGCCATCTACCGCAAGTTCGGCCTGAACGGGCGCCAGATCGAGATCATCGCCCGGGCCACGCCCAAGCGCGACTATTACGGCCAGTCGCGGCGCGGCAACCGCCTGTTCGAGCTGGGCCTTGGTCCTATCGCGCTGGCGCTGTGCGCCGCCTCCGACAAGGCCGCCCACGCTCGCATCGACGAGGTGCTGAGCGCCGGGGCAGGGGGACATTTTCTCGACGTCTGGCTGCGCAGCGGTGGGCTCGACTGGGCGGCCGACCTCATCCCCGACCTCGACACCGTCGTCGATCCGTCCGTAGAGGAGGTCTCCCCATGAAGTCCCGTCCTGCCCGTCTGCGCCTGGGGCTCGCCGTTGGCGCGCTCGTCACCATGCTCTCCACGGCACCGACAACGGCGCAGATCGTGTTCGATCCGAATAATTATGCGCAGAACGTCCTGACCGCCGCCCGGGCCCTCCAGCAGATCAACAACCAGATCACCTCGCTCGCCAACGAGGCGCAGATGCTGCTCAACCAGGCGAAGCACCTCGCGAGCCTGCCGACCTCGGTGCTCTCCCGGATCGAGGACAATTTCGCCGAGATGAAGCGGCTGATGGGCGAGGCCGACAAGCTCGCCTACAGCGTCGAGGACATCGAGCGGCGCTTCACTGCCTCCTATCGGGATTTTGCCTCCGGCAAGACCGGCGCCCAGCAAGCTGCCGCGGCACGCGAGCGCTGGCAGCAGTCGTTGTCGGCCTACGAGCACGCTCTGAAGGCTGGCGCGGTCGCCGTCGGCAACATCGACGGCACACACGCGCAAGCCTCCACCATGGTTGAGGCAAGCCAGTCGGCGGTGGGTGCGCTGCAGGCCGCCCAGGCCGGCAACCAGCTCCTGGCTGTGCAGGCCCGCCAGATGGCCGACCTCACCGCGCTGCTGGCCGCGCAAGGCCGGGCCGAGGCGCTGGAGAAGTCGCGGCAGGCCGCCGCGCAGGAGCAGGCCCGCGAACAGCTCGGCCGCTTCCTCTCCGGCACCGGCTACAGCCCGTCCACCGTCCGCATGTTCCATGACTGAGGAGCCGGTCATGGACCTGAAGATCGCCGCCCGGATGCTGGCCGTCCTCGTCTTCGCTGCCGCCGTGGCCTTTGCCGCCGCGGCGCTGCGCGAGGACGGAACGGAGGAGCCAACCCCCAGCCCTGTCCTCCGCCACCCGGGCGGCGAGCCCATGTCCGGCGAGCTGGCCCACTGCCGCGACCTCGGCCTGGCCGCGGCCGGCGATGCCACCTGTCAGGCCGCCTGGGCCGAGAACCGCCGCCGTTTCCTCGGCCTTGGCGCGGAGGCCCCGCGCCCATGAACACTGTCGGCATCATCGACCGCTTCCTGGAGACCTTCACCTCCTACATCGACTCCGGCTTCGGCCTGCTGGGCGGGGAGGTGGCTTTCCTCACCTCCACTTTGATCGCCATCGACATCGTGCTCGCCGGCCTGTTCTGGGCCTGGGGCGCCGGTGAGGACATGCTCCAGCGCCTCATCAGGAAGACGCTCTATGTGGGCTTCTTCGCCTTTGTCATCGGCAACTTCAATTCCCTCGCGAACATCGTTTTCCGGTCCTTCAGCGGCCTCGGCCTGAAGGCGGGCGGCTCCACACTCTCCGCCTCCGGGCTGCTTCAGCCCGGCCGGGTGGCGCAGGTCGGCATCGACGCCGGCACGCCCATCCTGAACGCCGCCGGCGAGCTGATGGGCTACATCTCCTTCTTCGAGAACTTCGTGCAGATCGCCGTGCTCATGATCGCCTGGGCGATCGTGCTCGTCGCCTTCTTCCTGCTGGCCGTCCAGATCTTCATCACCCTGATCGAGTTCAAGCTGACGGTGCTGGCCGGCTTCGTTCTCCTGCCGTTTGCGCTGTTCAACAAGACGTCCTTCCTCGCCGAGAAGGTGCTGGGTAACGTGGTCGCCTCCGGCGTCAAGATCCTGGTGCTCGCCGTCATCGTCGGCATCGGCTCCGGGCTGTTCGGCGAGTTCACCGCCGGCTTCTCGGACCAGCCCACCATCACCGACGCGCTCTCTTTGGGCCTCGGCGCGCTGGCGCTCATGGGGCTCTCCATCTTCGGCCCCGGCATCGCCACCGGCCTCGTCTCCGGCGCCCCGCAGCTCGGCGCGGGGGCGGCCGTGGGCACCGGCCTTGCCGCCGCCGGCCTCGGCGTCGCCGGCGCCGCGGGCGCGCGGGCTGGATTGGGTGGTGCCGCGGGTGCGATCGGGGTCAGCGGCCGCATGACCGCCGCTGCGGCGCGCGGAGGTCTCCAGCTCGCCGGGGGCGCCTCTGCGGCCTATGGCCTTGCCGCCTCGACGTCTGGGCAGAGCGGCGCGGGCGCCATCGCTGCAGGGCTTGGTGGTGTGGGCAAGGCCGGAGCAGCCGCGGCCGTCGCACCGGTCAAGCGCGTGGTGTCGGGGGCCGCAGACGCCCTGCGCACCTCCTATGGTGCCGGGCAGGCCGAGTCGTGGACCGTCACCGGAGGCCAGTCATCTGTCGCCGGCATGGGAGCTACCACTGGCCCCGCTATCGCCGCTGGCAGGGCCTCCGCATCTGCGGCAACCCCAGCCTGGGCTGCCCGTATGAGGCGCAACCAGGCCATGAGCCATGGCGCCAGCGCTGCCACCCACGCGGTCCGCTCCGGCGACCATGGCGGCGGCTTCATGTCCGTGTCCCTCGATCAGGATGACCGCCGATGAGCGTCTTCAAGCGACCGTCCGTCCACTATGGGCGTACGCCCGAGCCGGAAACCCCGTACCAGAAGGCGGCCCAGGTCTGGGACGAACGCATCGGCTCCGCCCGCGTGCAGGCACGAAACTGGCGGCTGATGGCCTTTGCCTCACTCACGCTCGCTGGCGGCTTCGCGACCGCCCTGGTCTGGCAGTCGACCAAGGGCACCGCGGTCCCCTGGGTGGTGCAGGTGGACCGCTTCGGTGAGGCCCAGGCCGTGGCCTCGGCCATCGTCGACTACCGGCCCACGGATCCGCAGGTCGCCTGGCACCTCGCCCGCTTCATCGAGCAGGTCCGCGCCATCCCCGCCGATCCGGTCATCGTCCGCCAGAACTGGCTCCGGGCCTACGACTACGCCACCGATCGCGGCGCACGGGCGCTCAACGATTTCGCGCGGTCGAGCGATCCCTTTGCGAAGGTGGGCCGCCAGCAGGTGGCGGTCGACATCTCTTCGGTCATCCGCGCCTCGCCGGATAGCTTCCGCATCGCGTGGACTGAGCGGCGCTACGACAATGCCAGCCTCGCCGCCACCGAGCGTTGGACCGCCATCCTCACCGTCGTGATCCAGCCCCAGCGCACCGCCGAGAAGCTGCGCGCCAATCCGCTGGGCGTGTTCGTGGACGCCGTCAACTGGTCGAAGGAATTGGGCTCATGAAAGGGGCGAAAAGGAACGGAGCGTCGCTGCTCGCCGCGGTGTTGCTGTCGGCGACGATGCTGGCCGGCTGCGCGCAGAAATACATCCCACCGGAGATCGACTATGATGATGCCGCACCCGCTGTGCGAGCGCCCGATCCGGTCGGCCCGGTGAAGGTGGTGGAGTTGCCGAAACCCCTGCCGCTGCCCGGGCAGTTGAAGCCCGTAGACGGCGGGAAGGCGAAGGCCGAGCCGGTGGACCCGAAGGAGCGTGTCAGCAAGGCGAACGAGGCGGCCCGCATCCAGCCGGTACGCAACGGCTTTATCAATGCGGTGCAGGTCTATCCGTTCTCGGCCGGAGCCCTCTATCAGGTCTATGCCGCCCCTGGTCAGGTGACCGACATCGCGCTTCAGCCGGGCGAGCAACTCGTCGGCTCAGGCCCCGTGGCTGCCGGCGATACGGTGCGCTGGATCGTCGGCGACACCGAGAGCGGGGCAGGGGAGGGCAGGCAGGTCCATATTCTGGTGAAGCCCACCCGGCCGGACCTTGAGACCAACCTCGTCATCAACACGACCCTGCGCACCTATCACATGGAGCTGCGCTCCACCGAGAAGACCTATATGGCATCGGTGTCGTGGCAATATCCTCATGACGAGCTGATTGCCCTGCACCGGCAAAACGCGCGGGCCGAGGCGATCCAGCCCGTCGCTGCCGGCGTCGACATCTCCCGGCTCAATTTTCGCTACGCCATCGAAGGCGACGATATGCCGTGGCGACCGCTGCGCGCCTTCGACGACGGAGCCAAGGTCTATATCGAGTTTCCGTCCGGGATCGCCCAGGGCGAGATGCCGCCGCTGTTCGTCATCGGCCCGTCGGGTGGCTCCGAGCTGGTCAACTACCGCGCCCGGCAGAACTACTATGTGGTTGACCGGCTGTTTGCCGCTGCCGAACTGCGCCTCGGTGACAAGGACAGCGAGAGGCGGGTGCGCATCATCCGCACCGACGGCCGGCCGGCACGCAGCGCGGGACTGTTCCGATGACGGAATCCCCCGACATCCGCACCGAGCTGCGCCTGCGGCCGGAGCCGCCGCGTGTTACCCGACTCTCCCGCAGGGTGCTGATCGGTCTCGGCGGGACCGGTGCCATCGCCATCCTCGGTGCTTTGGTCTGGGCGCTGGATTCGAGTCGCCGCGGAGCGCCGCTTCGGACGGAATTGTACAGCACCGACAACCGCGCCACTGCCGACGGACTCGCCAGCCTGCCCAAGGACTATACCGAGGTTCCGAAGCTCGGCCCGGCGCTGCCGGGCGACCTCGGTCGGCCGATCCTGCGCGCACAGGAGGAAGGCCGTCCCATCGTCCCGCCCGCCGTCCAGGCCCCGCGCGCGGATCCGGAGGAGCAGCGCCGCCTCGCCGAGATCGAGGCCGCCCGTGTTGCCAAGGTCTTCACCGAGAGCCGGGGCGTGCGGACCGCGGAGAACCCGGCCGCGAGAACCGGAGCTGGTGGTGCCGATCCTGCGACCGGCCTACCCCTGCCGTTCGAGCCACCGCCGCTCGATCCTGGCGCTGCCCAGAACATGCAGGATCGCAAGCTTTCCTTCGTCAATGCCGCCACCGATCGCCGCACCGTCAGTCCCGACCGGGTGCAGGAGAAGGCATCGCCCTATATCGTGCAGGCTGGCACCGTCATTCCTGCCGCCC
Source organism: Xanthobacter nonsaccharivorans (assembly GCF_043194755.2). NCBI lineage: Bacteria > Pseudomonadati > Pseudomonadota > Alphaproteobacteria > Hyphomicrobiales > Xanthobacteraceae > Xanthobacter > Xanthobacter nonsaccharivorans. The sequence continues at coordinate 277,981 of NZ_CM195526.1, forward strand.
TCGTTACCGGCATCCGCTCCGATCTGCCGGGGCAGGTCACCGCCCAGGTTACAGAGCACGTCTACGACAGCCCGACTGGCACCCATCTGCTGATCCCGCAGGGTACCCGGCTCATCGGACGCTACGACAGCCAGGTCGCCTTCGGCCAGTCGCGGGTGCTGCTGGTCTGGACTCGGTTCGTCATGCCCGACGGCTCCTCCATCGTGCTGGAGCACCTGCAAGGTACCGACACTCAGGGCTTCTCCGGCCTCGAGGACGAGGTGGACTACCACTGGGGCCAGCTCGTCCGCGCAGGCCTGCTCTCGACCCTGCTCGGCATCGGCACCGAGATCGGTGCCGGCGACAATGAGAATGCGATCGCCAAGGCGATCCGCAAAAGCGCACAGGACTCGGTCACTGACGTCGGCCAGGAGATCGTCCGCCGCCAGCTCAATGTCCAGCCAACCCTCACCGTCCGTCCGGGCTTTCCTGTCCGCGTCATCGTCAACCACGACCTGGTGATGAAGCCCTACGGCGCCGCAAAGGAGCGCTCATGACCAAGCTCAGGCTCTCCGCCATCCCCGACGACAAACCGGTGAAGATTACCGTCGAGCTGCCCGCCGCCGTCCATCACGACCTCGTCGCCTATGCCGAGATCCTGGCCCGGGCTTCGGGAGAAGCGACGCCGCCCGATCCGGGCAAGCTCATCGCGCCGATGATCCAGCGGTTCATGGCGACGGACAAGGCGTTCCGGAAAGCGAAACGGGCAGGCGCACCCACGCCATAGAGCGCCCTATGTTTCCGGGAACAGCTTAGGAAACAGCACATCCAGTGCGTCCGAGGGAAAGCGTAGCGAGACCGGCCCTTTGGGGGTGTCGGAAGCGAGCAGGCCGAGTGAAATCACATCATTCAGCACCCGTCGCGCCGTCCGTTCCGGCAAACCCGTGATGCGTGCGGCTTCGCCCCGCTCCAGCTCGCCCCGCATCAAGGCCTCGTCCAAAAGGCGTGTGGCCTCGGACTTCAGACCGTTGCGCTCTACGTGGGTGTGCAACCGCCGCACCAGCGTGCCGAGATCGAACAGGCTGGACATGAATGTCACCTGATCGACGCAGACACGCAGAAACCACAATGTGAAATCCACGAGTGCGCGCTGTGAGAGATTCCCGCGTCCGTCGAGATCCCCCTGACGTGGCATATCGGCGTGATCCATCATGTTTTTGTAGTCTTTCCGGCTTTCCAGGCCGCGCGCCAGACCTCGCGAGATCGACCACAGGCCATGAGCCGCGATACCCGCCTCATGCGCCATTGCGTGACTCATCAGACGGCTGACGCGCCCGTTGCCGTCCGGGAACGGATGGATGTAGTTGAAACGGTGATGGGCGGCGGGAATGGCGAGCACTCGGCCCGCCTTGCCCAACTTCTCGAATCGGTACCGCCGTTCGAAATACGTCATGAAATCCTTGACCCGCTCGCTTGAGGGCGGCATGTGACGACCAACGGCGACATCATGCTCGGGCTTGGAACGCCATTCTCCTGGGGTCATCAGGAAATCCCGCCCGCCGCCTGTGATGCGCAGCATGGGTTCCTCGGCGTCGCGGTAGAACTCGGCGTGCAACCACAGAATAAAATCGACGGATGCAGGCTCGGGCAACCGACCCTGCACGGCCATCCGGTCGATCTCGGCCTGAAGCCGGACATGGGCTGCCGCCTCGACCTGCAAATTGCGCCGCTTCTCGTCCCTGTCGAAACTGCCTGCCAGGGCGCGCTCAATATCCCGCGGCCTTGTATCGTGCCCTTCGATCAGGTTGCTGTAGTATGTGTTGATGATCCGCACGAGATCCGCCAGATTGGCGGCCGTGCGCGGATTGAGGCTGCTCCCCAACGTGGCGGATTTGGCCGACAGATCGGCCAGTGCGTCCGAGATGCTCTCGGGCACCTCCTCCAGGCGGGCCGGTTCAATCCGCTGAACGCTTTCCTTCATCCGTTTGGCCGATCTTCGATTGCCATAAATGATAGAATATAAATATAAAATTTAATTTCTTTAGCGCAACTGGCCGACCTTTTGGCCGATCTTCCGACCTGTCTCCCCAAGGCGCAGCGTTCCACGCCAGGTCGCGAGCTCGGCTGCGCTGTTGGTCGAAAATGCCGGGCGCCTTTCGGGCTGCCACTTGCAGCCGCTTGTCGTTTGTCCGGAGTTCCGGACGACGTCGCCCAAGAGAGCAGGCGGCGCACGCCCAGGCATTGACGTGCCAAATGCGCTGAAATGGGGCCGTAGCGACGAATACCGAGGGTTCATGCCGCCGTTTTCAAGCCGTCCTCAGGCAGGACCGGCAGGACGTCCACCTTTGCTTGCTGCAGCCAAGCCAAGGCCCGCCCATCCGTCTTGCCCTTGGCGCCGTCGATGATGACTTTCGAGATGCGCTCCTGCTGCTTCCGCAGGTGGTTCCTCAGCAAGCTGTCCCGCGTGATGTAGCCCGCGTTCACGCCGGGCAGGGAATGGTTCATCAGCAGGTGGACGTCGAGTTCCGACACGCCGGCCGCTTGTGCGAGGGTTCTGTAGCTCTGGCGCAGATCGTTGCCCCATTTCGACAGGACGTCACGGTCTTCCTTGTGCTCGACCATATGCCCGCTGTCACTGTCGGCAGGGAACAGCCAGAACTCGGCCTGGTCGGGATGGAGGATGCGCGCGGCCCGCATGGTTCGCAGGAGGCAGCGGATCATCGGCCGCGACAGCGGGGTGGCGAATGCCTTCTTCGCGCCGCCCTTTGGCTTGCGGATATGCAGGAGCCGGCTGCGGAAGTCGATGTGCTCGATCCGGACGTTCTTCAAGGCGGTCGGCCGCGAACCGCTCAGCAGCGTCATGAGATGGAATTCTCGGCGGATGGGGTTTGTCAGCGCTGTCAACTCGGCAAACCAGGGCGCCATGTCGGCGCCACCCATGCCGGTGTTGCGCCGTTCTTCGGGATTCCAGTCGATCGCCGCCACCGGGTTCATCGGCGGAAGATCGGTATTCGTCTTTCGCGCATGATTGTAGACGGCGCGCAGGGTACGCATCGCGCCGTTGGCCATATAGGGGCCATTCTCCTCGCTGATCTTGTCGTGTCGGTCCGCGACCAGCTTCGGCTGCCGCCCGAGGCGAGCGAGTGGTGCATCCAGCCAATCGGCAAACAGCCTTTCAATATGGTCGCGATAGCCCTCGATCGTCTTGGCGCTGCGGCCTTTGCGGATCAAATGGCCGTCGCGGTATCGTTCCCATGCCGTGCGAAGCGTGGTCGCACCCGGCTTGATCTTTTGCCTCTCACCCGGCCGTTCGCCGCGTGCGATCGCCGCGAGGATGTCTTTTGCTTTGCTCCGGGCTTCGCGCGACGTCATCTCGCCGACCTCGCCGATCTTCTTGCGAGCAGCGAATTCCCGCGCACCGTCGCGCCAGAATGCCCCCTCTGCCGCAAACGTCTTCGTCCGCTTGCCGACAACCACCAGGAAGCCCTTCAGCTCGGTGTCATGGACCTTGTACTGGCCGATGTCTGCGTAGGGCAACCGGGCTAGCAGCTTGTCGGCGATGAGGAGGGTTTGATCGGCCATGGGGCATCCCCCGATTTTTAGTCTGCGATTAGTCTGCGGAACTCCATCGCGGAAATTTTTCAGGCTGAGCTACGAACCCATACGATGAAACACTAAATACTATAATAATATCAGATTATTATGAAAATAGCAATCGCACCTTGACGCAGTGCGTCGAAGCGCCGATAAGGTCTAAAATCTGACTCTTAATCAGCGGGTCCTAGGTTCGAGCCCTAGTGCGCCCACCAAATACCCCCTTGAAATGAAAATGGAATTTGGTGGACACCTCTCGGTGTGAGAGGGGTTGGCTAGTTTCGGTCACCACCCGGTCACCTGGCGAGGGAAGGCCGGCGACTGCTGCCCTGATGGTTGGGGATCCCCCGGCGCGCGTGCGCTCTTCGTGGCCTGCGGTGGACAGAAGAGGGATTTGCCGGGCTCAGGTGGGATGGTTTCGCCCAGTGGCAGCCTGCTCGCTTTCCATCCTTTGCGCTCACCATCTCACCCTGTGAATGGCGCATGCGGGCTTGGCCTCTCCCTCCTTGCCGAACCACACGAGGCCCCCACGCTGCGTCTCGCAGCATCGTCGACTTCGTGCGTGGATGGACCTCTATGGTTCCTCACCTGCGAGCCAAGCGAGCCTGTCGCCACATTCACCCTCAGGCGGGGCCTATGGTGTTCGAGAAGCCGGAGAGACGAGATCCGGATGCTGGCGTCTTGGGATGAAGGGAAGGCGCAACAGCGCGCGGTGCCGGCCGGAACACTCAAAGTCGTGGCGGGGAGAGCGGAATGACGAAAGTGTCCTCCGCTCTCGCCGCCTTTGGAGCGCGGAACTCAAGTACCCCCGAGAGGCTCACTTCACCGGTATCATCAAATGCTCGTATGGCGTGTCCGGCCACATCACGTAGGGCTTGGTCGGGTCTGGGTCGAGCGTGCGAGGATAGCCTGCCATCATCTTGACGCTCGGGCCCAGGATCATGACGTGTGGTCCTGTCTTGACCCAGTGATTGTCCGGCGTCGGCCCTGTGGCGCCCGGTGCCACGTTACTGGTCCCGTTGTCGCCGGCGAGCATATACATGAAGCCGACCTTGTCCGGCGGGGCGGTCTTGGTCAACACGGCGTGCACCCAAGCCATTCCAGCCGGGTCCGTGCACATCGGCACGTCGTCGGGCATGATCATGCAGGTCCATTCATTGGAGCCCTTTTGCAGGATGCGCATGGCGCCGCCATCCATGGCGGCGACGACGGTGGCGCCTTTGGCGACCGCCTCGGGCGCAGCGGTCATCGCTTTGGCCATATAATCGGCGTCGCTTAGCTTCTGAGCATGGACGGACGTCGCGAGCGCGATTATCGCGGCGGCCGAAAGCAGTCCGCTCAATTCGGTTCTCATGGCTTTATCCTCCATGATGCGCCGCCCTTGGATATTTTGCGGGGGCGCAACAACGGATCTGCCCTCGGATGAGGGCATGGCGCACGCTCTCCTCGACGCCACTGCAAGCCGTCCGGCTGTTCCACGCCGAATGCGTGTCAGGCGTGAAGCCGAGTGCACAATGCCAAAGGCGTCACCACCAAACTGCGTTCGACCGCGGTTTTGGTAGGGGGCGCCGTACGATGTAAAAGTAATTATGGAGAAAAACGGAAATTGTGCCAATGTAAAAATTAATTGACACGGCGATGTGAACTGGCGCCGGACTGGTATCCGGTGGCCGATTTTAGATCAATTGAACCTACCTTCAAGGTCGATGCTTGCGGCGGCGATGGGCCGAAACTCGCCACAGAACGAAGGTCCGCAGTCGAGAGGAGCATTGGTCCCGCGAGCAGGGCGTGGCGGGTGGGGCGAGCCTCAGGCATGGGCGCCTCCCTGGCCAAGCGCTCCACTTCCTTTCGGAGCCCAGGATAGCCCCCTTCCTGCCAGGCGATCTTGTCGGAGGCAGGTCGAAGCGGCGCGATCGGTCCAAGCGTCCCCGTCCGAGGCCGGCCTATATGCACGAGGCCGCGCCCTAACGGATCCGAAGAGGCGCGAGCCCTGATCGTTGGCGAGCATGCGGCAGCCAAGGCTTCGGCCGCCGCTTTGCCAGAGCGCGCGCCGGGGCCGCATCGGCTCCACTCTTCCGGTTGACCGCAAGGCGGCTGGGGCCGTCTCTGCGTCTGACGGGGTTGGCACTGCTCGACAGCCGCTGCCGCTGTCCGCGGCGCACCTGCAGCAGTGCCTGGCTCCCGGACCTTGGCCGGCCGGCGACCGAAGGCCAGGAGGCCACGCGGGCGACACGGGGCAGGGGGGTGGTGAGGCCGGAGAGGTGGCCGGCTTCTCTGCAAAAAGTGCTGGGACGCGAGGACGCGTTCCAGCCGAGCTCTCCCCCTCGAGCCGGGCGCCTAAACACTTGCGCGGGTAGGCTTCTAGGAGAATCTTTTCTTCAAGCCGAGGGCGGGCTTTTCCACGAGGATCCAAGACAGTGTGGCGATCGCCAGCGTCGCGGCGGCGGCGGTAAGGGTCAGTGAGACGGAATTCAGATGGTAGTAGATGAAAAGGTTTCCTATGGGCATATGATATATATACACACCATAGGAAACATCGTTTCCATGCAGGATAGATTGCGACAGGGCTGGAAGCGTGTAGGCGCACCCAATAGTGACAACGCTCAACAGGAGCGTATGGAGCGCGGGAAGATCAACGATCGCCGCCCTGGCGATGCCGGACGGTTCGATCGCCAGGATAAGAATAAGTCCAAGAGAGACGGGTAAAAAATTCCGACTTAATAAGATGGCGTCTGTTCTGAAATAGAATGCAATCATGCCGAATCCGAAACGCCAAAAGTGGGCGGCGATGGAATTGTATAATATCTTCTCCATGAGTCCGCCGCGCTGCGCGCAATACAAATATACGGCATAGGATAGCGCGGAAAGAATGACGACAATGAGTGTCTTCCAGAGTCTGCTGATGCCGAACGCAAATTTGGAAAAATAGAAGACGACGACGTAGAAGGTGATCTCCACCGGGATCGTCCAGAGCGAGCCGTTGATCACGCCTGTCGCGAAATCCCGGAAATAATCCGGATTGATGAACTGGAAAATGGTGACCTGCTGGAACAGCCACAGCAGGAGGGAGGGCAGGGGAACATCCGCAAGCTGGCCGATCACGCCCAGGCTGATCGCGGTCAGGCCCGTGCACACCCACAGCGCTGGGAATATCCGGAGGGCGCGGCTGACGAAATACTTCCGAGGGGTTGCGACGTTCGATTCCGCGCTGGCGGTGACGAGATATCCGCTGATGAAGAAAAAAACCGAAACGCCCGGGAATACCGCGATGGCCTGATGCAGAAGCGAGAATGAGTCTATCTGGATTAGGCCGAAGTGGCGTATATAATGGTCCGCAACCACCTGAAGCGCCGCGATTAGACGCAATATATCGAAATTGTTCTCATGTGTTAAGCCTTTTTGGATTGCGCCTCTTTCGGGTTTTTTCTCAATGAATTGTAGCATGATGCCCCGCGTCCCAAATCCAGAAAAATGACGATCGCTTAGTCTTGTATGGACGCGCGCAGGGACCTGCCGACAGACTGGTAGCCGCTCGGCGTCAGATGAATGCCGTCCTTTACGTAGAAGTCGCACTCGCCCTCCTCGGGGCAGCGCGCTGCGGCGTCGAGGTTGACGTACATGAAGTGTTTTTCCTGGGCGATCTGCCTGATCTGGTCGTTGACCAGCATCCGGTCCTCGTCCCGGAAGCGCGACTTCGCCGGAAAGATGCCGAGGGCATAGACTGCCGCATCCGGCCAGAGTTCCCGGATGCGGGATGCGATCGCCTCATAGGCCGTGGCGATATGGCAGGGGGTGTCGCGACCGACGAGGATGTTGTTGGTGCCGATCCACACCAGCACTCTTTTGGGGCTGGCCGTCTTCATCTGGTCAGACGAGAGCTGCCATAGAAGATTTTGCGTCATGCTGCCGCCTACGCCCATGTTGAGGATCTTCCCCGTGGGTATGACTTGGCGGAGCTCTGGCCCCGGCCACGCGTGCACCAGGGAATCCCCCAGCAAAATCGTTTCTGCCGAGGGGTTGAACGCTTGGGAGATCTTGTTCTGGCGCTCCATCGCCTCGGTGTTTGAATAGGCGCGCGGGATCGCGGCAGCGGGTGGGCTGCTTTCGGCGGCGCATGACAGCGGGTGGCCATCGCCGACGGCGGAAACATCCGTGCCGATCACCAGCATGGCCGCGAAAATGGCTAACCAGATACCCGCAAACGCAAATCGCCGCATGGGATGCCCTCGCGATCTTTGAACCGAAAAAGCATACCGCACATGGTTGTAAAAGGCTGTTGCGCAGGCGCAACGCTGCGTCACCCCCCGTCTTGGGGGCGCTGGGGGAGTGCTTCCGGAAGGCAGGACATCCAGGCCCGTTTCCGGCCCCTGTTGCCGGCGCCTTCCTCCGTGCTCCTGTGGCGCGCTCCGGGCTCATGATGCCTTTAAGGCATCGTTGGCCATATAAATCGGCATTTGCCGGCATCGTCCGGATTTCTGAAGCTGGCATCCTTGGCAACGCTTCCGCAGGGAGCGCTCAACGAGCGCCAACGCGCCAGAGGGCATGATGTCGGACAAGAATTCGCGGATCACCGCAACCATAGACCTGGATGCGCCGGGGTACCGGACCGGCGTATTGAAGATACCATATTCGCACAATCGGTCCGCCTACGGGCATATTCCGGTTCCCGTCGCGGTTGTCTCGCGGGGCGAGGGGCCGACCCTCCTGCTGACCGGCGGGGTCCATGGGGACGAATACGAAGGGCCGGTCGCCCTGATGAAGCTGCTCGGCCGCCTGCCGGATCTTCAGGTCAACGGCCGGATCATCGTGGTGCCCGCGATCAATCTGCCGGCCTTCCTGGCCGGAACACGCAATTCGCCCATTGATGCCGGCAACCTGAACCGCCTGTTCCCCGGCAAGCGGGACGGCGGCATCACCGAGATGATCGCGCATTTCATCGAGACCGAGCTCCTGCCGCGTGCCGACGTGGCCTTCGATTTCCACGCTGGGGGCGCGTCGTTCCATCACCTGCCCACCATGCTCGCGGCGCCGCCCCGGGATCCGGCCCGGCGAGCCGACTATCTGAAGCTCGTGGAGGCCGTGGGCGCTCCCGTGACCATGGTCATGGATCTCCTCGGCGAGGACCGCACCTTTGCCGCGGCGGCGGAACGGCGAGGCATTCCCTTCCTGTGCGGCGAATTCGGCGGCGCCGCCTCGTGCAACCCGGACAACCTCGCTTTGGTCGAGGCGGGCCTCGACCGGGTCCTCGCGACCCTCGGCATCGTCTCCGGGCAGCCCCTGACGCCGCCTGGCGCCACGCGCTTCATGAAGGTGGAGGGGGCGCAGCATTATCTCTACGCGCCCCGGGCCGGCATCCATGAGCCGTGCTTCCGCCTGGGTGACGAGGTGGAGGCCGGCCAGTTGGCCGTGCGCCTGTTCGACCCCCACGCTCCCCATCTTCCTCCCATCGAGCTCCGCTTCGCGGCAGCCGGAAAGGTCGTCTGCGCCCGCACTTTCGCGGCCGTCGAGCCCGGCGACTGCATCGCGCTGTGCGCGTCGGACCATGTGTGGAGCTGAGCCGATGTCGCAGACCGCCGCGCCCGGCTTGGAGCCGGCTTCCGAAGGCCGCCACGGTCATGTGGTCGCCCTGTTCTTCCTCTGCTTCGCCTGCTCCTATGCGGACCGGCAGATCGTCAGCATTCTCGTCCAGCCGCTGAAGGAGGCGCTGTCGCTGAGCGACACGCAGATCGGCCTCGTCCAGGGCTTTGCCTTCACCATCTGCTACGCCACGGCCGGCCTGTTCGTCGCCCGCCTGGTGGATGTCTCCAACCGGGTCGCCGTCAGCGCCGTCTGCGTCCTGGTCTGGTCCCTGGCGACGATGATGTGCGGAACCGCGACGGGCCTTCTGACCCTGGTGTTCTGGCGCGCCAGCACCGCCATCGCGGAAGCGGGCCTGAGCCCGGCCGCATCCTCGGTCTTCAGCGATCTCTATCCCCCGCGCAAGGTGGCGCGGGCGACCAGCATCTTCATGCTCGGCCCCTATTTCGGTGGCGGGCTCGCGCTGCTTGGCGGCGGCACGCTGCTCGGCTGGCTGAACGAGCCCGAACGGCTTGCCGCGCTCGCCACGCATGGACTGGCGCCGTGGCAGGTATGCTTCTTCGTCCTGGGGGCCCCCGGGGCGATCCTGGCGGGCCTTCTCTACTTCACCGTGGCGGAGCCGGCCCGCCACCGTTTCGCGCGGCAGGGGGCATCGGCTAGGGCCGGCGCCGACGATGCAGTCCCCGGCCTGCGGGACCTGCTCGACGCCCTCTTCCGCCAGAACCGGTTCTGCCTGCCGTTCTTCGCCGCCTACATCTTCCTGATCGTGGTGTTCTATGCCCATACGGCCTGGTTCCCCACGCTGCTGAGCCGGCAGTTCGGGGTCTCCGCGAGCACGGTCGGACAGTTCGCCGGGCCGGTGTTCACGGTCGGCGGGACCTTCGGTGTCCTCGTTGCGGGTTTCCTCGCCAGCCGGGGGGACGATGCCCACACGCTGCGGCGGGTTCTTCTCATCGCCGGATGCGCCGCCGCGGTCCTGGTGCCGCTGGCGCTTGCGGCACCGCTGGCAGGCCATTTCAGCCTGTCGCTGGGCTTGTTCGGGTTATGCGCTTTCGCCATGAGCATGGTGCAGGCTCTGGCGCCGGTGCCGATCCAGGTGGCGATCCCGAACCGCATGCGCGGCCGGGCCATTGCGCTCCTGGTCTTCCTCACCAATGCCATCGCCGGCAGCCTCGGGCCGCTCGCCGTGGGCGCGGGCGCGGACTGGACGGCGCGCGTCGATCCCTCCCTGCACGGCCTCGGGCTCGGTCTTGCGGCGGTGGGCGCGGTCTCGGCGGCGGCGAGCGCGGCCCTTTACTTCCTGGCGGCGCGGCGCACGCACACGTCCGTCGTCGACATCGACACGGCGCCGCTCACCGGTGAGGCACGGCTATGACCGACGACATCGCAGGGGCCAGGGCCATGGATCAGGACTTGCGCAGGATCGGCGTCGGCGCGCGGCTCAGCCGGGCGGTCATCTTCGGCGGCAGCGTTCACCTCTCGGGGCAGGTGCCGGACCGCGCCCTGGTCGGCATCGAGGCGCAGGCGAGGGACGTGCTCGCCGCCATCGACCGGCTGCTCGCGGAGGCGGGGACAGGCAGGGCCCGCCTTGTCTACACGCAGATCTGGCTCGCGGACATGCGGGACTTCGCGAGGATGAACGCGGTGTGGGAAGAATGGCTCGACGGCTTGCCACCCCCCGCCCGGGCCTGCACGCAGGCGCCGCTCGCGGATCCGGCCTACCGGATCGAGATCCAGGCCGTCGCGGCGCTCTGATGCCGCGGCAGGCCGATACGCCGCTTCAAAAGGGAACATGCGATCATGCCGGATTGCGAGAGGACGTACCGGATCGGAGATGCCGCGATCACGCGCATCGTGGAGACCGTGCTGGGAGATTTTCCGCCTGCCGAGCTCTTTCCGGGGTGGGGGGAGGCCCGCCCCGGACACGCTGAGGCCAGCACGGACGCCTCGTCCGCGCCGGTGCGGTCCGTCACCCTCAACGTGAACATCTGGGTGGTGCGCTTCGCCGGCGAGGTGCTCCTCGTGGATACCGGGGTCGGCAATCACAAGGATCGCCCGTTCAACGCGGCCTTTCATCACCTGAGCACGCCCTTCCTCGAGCGCCTGGCGGCGCTCGGCGTGCGTCCCGCGGATGTGACCCACGTGCTTCACACCCATCTTCACACGGACCATGTGGGCTGGAACACGCGGCTGGAGGCCGGCGCATGGGTGCCCACCTTCCCGGCGGCGACCCATGTCATGCCCGAGGCGGAACGGGCCTTCTACGAGACGCCGGCGGCGGCCGGGCGGCGCATGGTGTTCGACGATTCCATCGCCCCCGTTCTCGCGCGGGAGCGGGGAGAATTCATCGGGCCGGCCGGCGGCGACTGGCGGGAGGGCCTGACCTTCCTGCCGACGCCCGGACACAGCCCGGGCCACATGTCCATCCGCCTGAGGTCGGCGGGCCAGGAGGCGATTTTCACCGGCGACGTGTTCCATGCGCCGCTTCAGGCCGCCCGGCCGGAGCTGAACTCCATCTTCTGCGCGGCGGGCGAGGCGGCCCGGGTCTCGCGCCTGAGGGTCCTCGACGCCGCCGCGCGGCAGGGCGCGCTGCTCCTCACCGCCCATTTCCCCAATACCGGCGCCGGGCGCGTCACCGTCGGCGACGGCGGCTTCGCCTGGCAATATGCGTGAGACGGCTCCCTTGGGGGGGGCGCCGTCAGCGGTCGAGGGCTGAGAGGAAGCGGGCCAGCAGCGGGTCGTCGTTTCCGGCCCGGTGGACGAACGCGAGCGGCAGGCGGATCGACAGATCGGTGAGCCTTGAAAAGGTGGCGCGCGCCACCGGACGGCTCAGGTTCGCCGCATTGACGATGGCCGCGCCGACCCCGGAGCAGACCAGCGCGAGAATCGCAGTCTCGGTATTTTCCTCCTGGACCACGTTCAGGGTGACGTCGATGCGGCGGCACGCCTCGATCATGAGATCGTGGTAGGCGGGATAGACGGCGCGGGGAAACAGGATGAACGGCTGGTCCGCGAGGTCGCGCAGCGCCGCGGCGCTACCGTTCCGGATCCCCCAGGAGCGCGGCGCGGCGAGCACGACGCCCTGCTCGATCAGGGGGATGGCCACAAGCTCCGCCGGCAGGGCTCCAATCTCATAGATGAACCCGCCGTCGAGGTCTCCCGAGAGGATGTCGTCGATCTGGTGAGGGCTGTTTTGCGGGCGCAGCTCAAGATCGACGTCCGGGGCGATCTCCTGGAAGCGGGCGAAGGCGTCGGGCACCAGTCCATCCCAGCCGGCATTCTCCACGAAGCCGATGCGCAATTGCCCGATCAGCCCCTTCGCGAGGCGCCGGCCGGACTTGGCCGCGGCATCGAGCCGGGCGAGCGCAAGGCGCGCCTCCTCGAGATAGCTGCGCCCGGCGGGGGTCAGGACGAGGCGGTTGCGCTGCCGCTCGAACAGCAGGAAGCCGAGCTCCGTCTCAAGGTCCTGGATCTGCCGGGAGATGGCGGGCTGGGTCACGTGGATCCGCTGCGCTGCGAGGCGGATGCTCTCGTGTTCGGCGACGGCGATGAAATAGCGCAGATGTCGGAGTTCCATGGCGGCGTCCCGGCAGGGGAAGAGTCCCGGCGTCTTCGGTAAAGAGGGGGAGGTCACCGGTCCCGGGAGGGTTTCGCCACCCCGCCGCCGACGCCCGGGTTTATTGAATGCGGTCCCGGCGCCAGCCAGAACATCTCAGGCGGACCGAGCAACCTTACTGGAGCAATCGGCGATCACCTATTCTTCCGCTCCGCTTCCAATGCCTCGTCGACAGGATCGGATTTTGGCGACCAATACATGGCCTTCGTCCCCTGCTCACGGGACATGGACATGCGATAGACATACCGGTCGGGCCGATACAGGGCCCGAAGGTACTCGAGCGGCCGCTCGTGCTCGTCGAAGACCACGCGCGTGATCGTCAGGAGAGCCTCGCCCACCGAGATGCCGAGCGCGCCGGCCACGTCGGGGTCGGCCAGTTCGGCCGATATGGCCTGCTTCGCATAGTGGGGCGCCGCGCCCGCCCGTTCGAGGAGCACGAGAAGGGGCTGCTCCTTCAGGTCGGCACGGGTGTAGCTGCGTCCGATGTCCTCCGGCACGTAGGTGGTGAGGTGGGAGAACGGGACGCCGCGATGGCTGCGAACGCGGATGACTTTTTGCACCTTGGCGCCGGGGTCCAGATTCAGCGCGTGCGCGATCGATGCCGGGGGCACGGTGAGGCGAAAGTCGAGGACCTCGACCTGGGTTTCAAGTCCCATGGCAATGAGGTTCTCGATCAGGCCGCTCCCCAGGCTGCCGTCGACCTGTGTCGCGACATTCGGGGGGCAGGCGAACGTTCCCCGTCCCTGCTTGCGCCGGATCAGCCCCTCGGCCGCCAGTTCGTCGAGCGCCCGCCGGATCGTGATGCGCGACACGCCATATGCCGCCCCCAGTTCCATTTCATTGGGCATCGGCTTGTCCGGCTCGAACGCCTGCTCGAGGATCTTGCCGCGCAACACCAGATAGACACTGTAATAGAGCGGTACGGACGCGCCTCTCCCCCGCTCATCAGCCTTGGCCGTCACTGTCATCTGCCCGATGCTCCCACGTTGCTTCGGTTTTCTCTGCCGGGTTGCCGCGCGACCGTGAGACGGGCGCGGCGATTTTTTCGATCCATCACCAAGCTGGCCTCGGTCCTAGACGTACCAGTTCGGCGCCTTTCGCAAAAGCCTATTGCCAGATCGTTATAAGGACATTACAACATAACAATAAGGCATCCGGGGGTGCCGTAGCTTGGCGCCGCCGGGCCGCGGTTCCTCCAGGGGGGAGCCCAAGAATGGCGCTGAGACGCCAAATCGTTGCGCGGGAGGGCAAGGAAGATGGCTGGAGCCAGTACGCTCGCCGAGCGTCTCATCGCCCGCGCCGCGGGGCGGGACGTCGTGTCTGCCGGGGAAATCGTGACCTGCAAGGTCGATCTCGCCATGATGCACGATTCCGGGGGCCCCCGCAGGGTCAAGCCGATGCTCGACCGCCTGGGCGCCAAACCCTGGGACCCGAGCCGCGTGGCGGTGGTTGCCGACCATTATGTGCCGGCGACCGACGCCGAAAGCGCCGCCATCGTCGCGCTCACCCGGGAGTGGGCGCGCGCGCACGACATCTCCCATTTCTACGATTCCGAAGGCATCTGCCATGTGGTGCTGCCCGAGCGCGGGCTGATCCGGCCGGGCCTGTTCATCGTCGGAGGGGATAGCCATTCGCCGACGGGCGGGGCGTTCGGCGCCTTCATGGTCGGCATTGGCGCGACCGAGATGCTCGGCGTGCTCGTCAAGGGCGAGATCTGGATCAAGGTGCCGCGCACGCTGCTGCTGAGCTGGCATGGCCGCCTCGCGGCGGGCGTCACGGCGAAGGACATGATGCTGCATCTGTGCGGCACGCTCGGCCAGACGGCGGTCAATTATCGTGCCGTGGAGTTTGCCGGCGAGGCGGTGGCGGCCCTGCCCATGGCCGAGCGCATGACCTTGTGCAACATGACGACCGAACTGGGCGCCAAGGCCGGGCTGATCGCGCCCGATGCCACCACGCTGCGCTATCTCCGCGACGTCGGTGCGCCGGTGGACGAGGCGGAAATAGCGGCCTGGCGGACGGACCCCGCCGCCGACTACGAAATGCAGCTGAGCTACGACGCGGGAGCCCTGTCCCCGCAGGTCGCCGCCCCCCATTCGCCGGAAAACGCCGGTCCCGTCGGTGAGCATGCGGGGGTCGCCATCGGCCGAGCCTATATCGGTGCCTGCACCGGCGCCAAGCTCGCCGACCTGAGGATGGCCGCGGAGATCCTGAAGGGCCGGCGCATCGCGGCGGGAACGCGCCTTGTCGTCGCGCCGGCCTCGACCCGCATCTCGGCGCAGGCGGAAGCCGAGGGCACGCTGGGCGCGCTGGTGGAGGCGGGTGCCGTCCTGCTGCCCACCGGGTGCGGCGCCTGCGCCGGCTACGGGGCCGGGCTGCTGGACGAGGGCGAGGTCTGCATCTCCTCCACCGCGCGCAACTTCAGGGGCCGCATGGGCGCGGCCAGCGCGCAGATCTACCTCGGCTCACCCTACACGGTCGCCGCCGCGGCGGTGGCAGGGCACATCGTCGATCCGCGGGAGCTCCTGTCATGATCGAAGGCACCGTGCACCGCTTCGGCGACAACATCGACACCGATCAGCTCGCGCCGGGCCGCTACATGAAATGCGCGATCTCCGAGATCGCACGCCATTGCCTCGAGGCGGTGGACCCCGGCTTCGCCGGCCGCGTGCGCCCCGGCGACATGATCGTGGCCGGCGACAATTTCGGCGCCGGCTCCTCGCGCGAGCAGGCCGCGGCGGCGCTGCTGGAGCTCGGCATCCGCGCCGTGCTGGCGAAGTCGTTCGCGCGCATCTTCTTCCGCAACGCCTTGAATCTCGGCCTCCCCGTGCTGGTCTGCCCCACCGCGCCGGAGATCGCGGACGGCGCCCGGATCCGGGTCGATCCCATCCTCGGACAGGCAACCGAGACCGCGAGCGGCCGGCAGCACGACTGCGAGCCGTTGCCCGCGCATCTGATGGCGATGGTCCGGGACGGGGGCCTGCTGCCGCATCTGGAAAAGACACTCGGGAAGTCCACCAATGGCTGAGATGAGAACGCTCCTCGACGGGCCTGATCCGGTGATCGCGCCCGGCTGCTACGACGCGCTGTCCGCCCTGCTGATCGAGCGCGCCGGCTTTCCGGCGGCGTATTTTTCCGGCGCGAGCCTCGCCTACACCCGCTTCGGCCGTCCGGACATCGGGCTGGTATCGATGAAGGAGGTCGCCGACAGCGTCAGCGCCATCCGCGAGCGCCTCGACCTGCCGCTGATTGTCGATTGCGATACCGGCTTCGGCAATGCGCTCAACGTGCAGCGGACGGTTCGGCTCATGGAGCGCAGCGGGGCTTCCGCCATCCAGCTGGAGGACCAGCTGATGCCGAAGCGCTGCGGACACCTCGCCGATAAGCGCGTGGTCTCCGGCGGCGAGATGGTGGGCAAGATCAAGGCGGCGCTCGACGCCCGCGCCAGCGACCACACGCTGGTCATCGCCCGCACCGACGCCATCGCCGTGGAAGGCTTCGAGGCCGCCCTGGACCGGGCCGAATCCTATCACCAGGCCGGAGCCGACGTGATCTTCGTGGAAGCGCCCCGCAGCGAGGCCGAGCTGGTCGGCATCGCCGAGCGCTTCCGCACCCGCTCCGCCCTGATGGCCAACATGGTGGAAGGGGGCAGCACCCCCATCAAGGACTGGCGCGATCTCGGCGGCCTCGGGTTTTCCTTGATCATCTATCCCGGGGGCGCGGTGCGCACCCTGGTCCACGCCCTTCAGTCCTTCTTCGCCAGCCTGAAGGCGCAGGGGACGACCGACGCCTGTCGCGATCGCATGCTCGATTTCGCAGCGCTGAACGCCGTCCTGGGAACGCAGGAGATGCTGGAAATCGGCCGCTCCTACGAGTTCGGCGAGACCTGACCGCCGAGGCACCAGCAAGAGTTCGACCAGAAAATCTCTCTGTCGGCCGGCATTTTCATTCGCCCGACGACGCCACTCCAAAGGGAAATCCGCATGAGCGCCCCATCAGGCCGGCTACACAACAAGGTGGTGCTCGTCACCGGGGCGGGCCAGGGGCTTGGCCGAGCCATTGCCGTGGCATCCGCCCGCGCCGGGGCCGCCGTCGGACTGCTGGACCTCAATGCGCAGGCGGCGTCGGAGGTGGAGGCGGAGATCGCCGGCGCGGGCGGCCAGGCCCTGGCGCTGCCCGCGGATGTGTCCCGGCTGGATGATGTGCAGGCGGCCGTCGAGCGCCTGTCCCGCCGCTTCGCGCCGCCCACCATCCTGATCAACAGCGCCGTCTTCGCCCGCTACGCCCCGCTGGCCGAGGTGGAGCCGGACGTGGTGGACCGCATGCTGGCGGTTGGCATCAAGGGCGTGCTGCTGGCGTGCCGCGCCGTCGTGCCGGGAATGATCGCGGCCGGCGGCGGCGCGATCGTCAACCTGTCCTCGGTCGTGGGCCAGCGGGGGATCGGCTACAGCTCCGCCTATGCCGCCCTCAAGGGCGGCGTCGACGCCCTCACGCGGGCCCTGTCGGCGGAGCTCGGACCCGACCGCATCCGCGTCAACGCGGTCGCGCCAAGCGCCATCCCCAGCCCCATGTCGCGCAGCAACCTGGACGAGGCCGGCTGGGAAGAGCGCCGTAGGCGGATCCCGCTGGGCATCAATGGCGGCGAGGAGGATGTGGTTTCGGCTGTGCTGTTCCTCGCCAGCGACGAAGCCAAGTGTCTCACCGGGCTCGTGATGCCGGTCGATGGTGGTTTCACCGCGGCGGGCATCATCCCCGGCGTCGATATCCGCAAGAAGTGATCCGTGAAGAGAACCCGAACATCAGCATAGGCGAGCCATGACTTATCACATTGGCGTCGACATCGGCGGTACGTTCACCGATACGATCTGCATCGATTCGGAAAATGGCGAGGTTCGCCTCAGCAAGGTCCCCTCGACCCCCGAGAACCAGGCGACCGGATTCCTCAACGGCCTTTCCGCCACGCAGATCGCATTTCCCGCCATCTCCTGGCTGGTCCACGGGACCACGGTGGGCACCAACGCCACGCTGGAGCGCAACGGCGCCGATTGTGGCCTGATCACGACGCGCGGCTTCCGCGACATCCTCGAATTGGGCCGGCGCGAGCGTCCGCAGCTCTATGGGCTGTTCGGCGAGTTCGAGCCGCTCATCCCGCGCGACCGCAGGATCGAGATCGGCGGGCGCATGAATGCCAGGGGCGAG
Source organism: Xanthobacter nonsaccharivorans (assembly GCF_043194755.2). Taxonomy (NCBI): domain Bacteria; kingdom Pseudomonadati; phylum Pseudomonadota; class Alphaproteobacteria; order Hyphomicrobiales; family Xanthobacteraceae; genus Xanthobacter; species Xanthobacter nonsaccharivorans. The sequence continues at coordinate 295,946 of NZ_CM195526.1, forward strand.
ATCGTCGAGGACATGGACGACCGCGAGGTCGAGGAGGCGATCCGCGCGCTGCAGGCCCGCGGTTGCGAATCCCTGCTGATCGGCTTCCTCCACTCCTACGCGAACCCGGTTCACGAGGAGCGGGCGGCGGCCATCGCGGCGCGCCTCTGGCACAACCCCTACATCACCACCAGCAGCGACATCCTCGGCGAGTTCCGCGAGGTGGAACGCTTCGGCACGGCCGCCGTCAACGCCTACATCCAGCCCAAGATCCACCGCTACGTCAGCCGCCTGCGGGACAGCCTGCGCGAGGCGGGGGTGCCACGCGACCTCGTCATCATGCAGGCCAACGGTGGGATCATGTCGGTGGATGCCGCCTGCCGCCGCTCGGTCAGCACGGTGCTGTCCGGCCCCGCCGCCGGGGTGATCGCCGCCTCCTACATCTCCGATTTGGCCGGCTACAAGAACGTCATCACCTGCGACATGGGCGGCACCAGCTTCGACGTGGGCATGATCGTCAAGGGCGAGCCGATCGTCACCAGCGACCGCGACCTCGGCTTCGGCCTGCCCATGCGCATTCCGATCATCGACATACATACGATCGGCGCCGGGGGCGGTTCGATCGCGCGCATCGACGAGGCCGGCCTGCTCAAGGTGGGTCCCGCCAGCGCCGGGGCGACGCCCGGCCCCATCGCCTACGGGCGCGGCGGCACGCGGCCCACCGTCACCGACGCCAATGTCATGCTGGGGCGCCTGTCGTCGGAGCGCCTGCTGGCGGTGAACGCCGCCATCGACCGCGAGAAGATCGAGGCCGCGTTCCGGGACGAGATCGGCGCGCCGCTCGGGCTGGCGCCCACGCAGGCCGCGGCCGCGGTCCTGCGCATCGTCAACGACGCCATGGCCGGCGCCATCCGGGCCGTCAGCGTGCAGCGCGGCCTCGACCCGCGTGAGTTCGCCATCTTCGCGTTCGGCGGCGCGGGGCCGCTGCATGGCGTGGCGCTGGCGCGAGAGCTCGGCGTGCCCAAGGTCATCGTGCCATACGTTCCGGGGATCACCTGCGCCCTCGGCTGCATCGTCGCCGATGTCCGGCATGATTTCGTGCAGACGGTGAGCCGCGCGGTCGCCGACCTCTCCGAGCACGAGATCGCGGAGATCCTCGCCCGCCACCGCAGGGCCGGCGAGGACACCCTCCGCCGCGACGAGGTGCCCGTCGAGCGCACCGAGGTCCATCACTTCGCCGACATGCAGTACGAGGGCCAGACCTACACGGTGCGCGTGCCGCTCGACCCCGCGGCGCTGGATGTCGCGAACCTGCACGACCGGCTCGCCAAGGCCTACCAGGACCGTTTCGGGATCACGCTGACCCAGTTCCGGCCCAAGCTGACCAACCTGCGCACCACCGTCATCGGCATCCGCCCCTCGCTCGACCTCAAGCGCATCGTCGCCGCCACGCAGAGGCAGGCAAGCGCCGAGCACGCGGTCATCGGCCATCGCGACGTGTGGTTCGACGACAACTGGGTCAACACGCCGATCTACGACCGCACGAAGCTCCCCATCGGCACGCGCATCGCCGGGCCGGGGATCTTCAACCAGATGGATACGACCACGGTGGTCGAGCCGAATACTGACATCATGGTCGATGACTTCGGCAACCTGATCATCGAGGTGAAGTGACATGGCAAACCTGAGCATCGATCCCGCCACCCTGACGGTGATGGAAAACGCGCTCCGCCAGATCGTCGACGAGATGGACGTGGCGCTGGAGCGGGCCGCCTTCAACCCCGTGATGTCGCAGGCGCGCGATCGCGCCAACGGCATCTACCACAAGGCCACCGGCGAGGTGGTGGCCCAGGGCGATACCGGCCTGCCGATCTTCGTCGGCGTCATGCAATATGCGGTGCAGTCCGCGCTCGAGGCCTTTCCCGACCTCGAGGAGGGCGACGTGGTCATCCTCAACGATCCGTACTGCGGCGGCACCCACCTGATGGACGTGAAGCTGGTCCGCCCGTTCTTCTACAAGGGCCAGCGCTTCGCCTTCCTGGCCAATTGCGGGCACTGGACCGACATCGGCGGCAACGTGCCCGGCGGGTTCGGGGTGCGCGCCACCGAGATCATCCAGGAAGGCGTGCGCATTCCTCCGATCCTCCTGGCCCGCAAGGGCGTCATGCGGGAAGAGATCCTCACGCTGCTGTTCGCCAACATGCGGGTGCCCGAGGAGCGGCGCGGCGACCTGCAGGCGCAGATCGCCGCCCTCAACGTGGGGGCCGCACGCCTGACCAACCTGCTCGACAAATACGGCGACAGCAACGTCGAGCGCTACATCGACGAGCTGCGCGAGCGGTCCGAGCGGCAGATGCGCAGCTACATCAAGGCGATGCCCGATGGCACGTATGTGGCGGAGGCGTTCCTCGATTCCGACGGCATCGACCCGGCGCCGATCCGCGTCGCGCTGTCGATGACGGTGCGCGACGACACGCTGGCGTTCGACTTCACCGGCTCCTCGGCGCCGGTGAAGGGGCCGCTCAACGGCACCTTGTCCGTCACGTTCGCCGCCGTCTTCGTGGCTCTCAAGCACATCTTTCCGGAGGTCCCGATCAACGCGGGCATCTTCCGCCCGGTCACCATCAAGGTGCCCGAGGACACCTTCCTCAACGCGAAATATCCGCGCGCCGTGTCGGGATCTTCGGCCGAGGTCTCCCTGCGGGTCGTGGACGCGGTGTTCGGCTGCCTGGGCCAGGCGGTGCCGGAGCGTGTGCCGGCGAGCTCGTTCGGCTCGGTCGCGAACTTCACCATCAGCGGCTACGACCCCGAGCAGCGCAAGCCCTACATCATGTTCCGCTTCAGCGGCGGGGGATATGGCGGGCACGCGGGCGGGGACGGGCTCACCAACGCCAATTCGCCGATCGGCGCTTCCCGCACCACGCCGATCGAGATCCTCGAGCAGCAATACCCCATCATGTTCGACTATTACCGCATCCGCGAGGGATCGGCCGGCCCCGGCGAGCGGCGCGGCGGCTTCGGCAGCGAATGGCAGATCCGGCTGGTGCGCGGCGATGCCGTGTCGAGCGTGCTGGGCGACCGCGGCCGGTTTCCGCCGGCGGGCCTCCATGGCGGCGGCGAGGCCCTTCCCACCGTTGTCGAGTATCACCGCGCCGGAACACCCTATCGACCCGAGCACCTCACCAAGGACGAGGGCATCGTCCTTCACCCCGGCGACACCGCGCGCGTTGCCATGCCCGGCGGTGGCGGCCTGGGCGATCCGCGCCGGCGCGATCCCCGGAAGGTGCTGACGGACGTTCTTCACGGGCTGATCACCGCGGAAGACGCGAGCGCGCAATACGGCGTCGTGCTGACGTCCGGCCACGGTGGGTGGCTCATCGACGACGTGGCCACCCGCGAAGCCCGCGCCGCCGCTCTTCCCTGACCCGTCGACCGCCCGCGCGCGGTCGATCGAAGACGAAATCTGCCATTTCCGGGAACGACACCATGGTTGAGATTAAAGGACGTGCCTTTCTCATCACGGGGGGCGCCAGCCTGATCGGTTCGCGCATCACCGAACATCTGCTTGACGGCGGCGCGGCGTCCGTCGTCCTGTTCGACAATTACTCCCTCGGCACGCCGGACACCTTGCGCCCCTTCGCGGCCGATCCCCGCGTGAAGATCGTGCGCGGGGACATTTTGCGCGCGAACGAGATCTACGATCATCTGGAAGGGGTGGACGGCGTATTCGCCGTCGCTGCCTACCTCACCCTGCCGCTCACGCACAATCCGTGGCTGGGAATCGACGTGAATGTCAGGGGAATGCAGAACACGCTGGATGCCTGTCGCTATCGGGGCATCAAGAAGATCGTCTTTTCATCGTCCACCGCGACGGTCGGCGACTGCGACGATTTCCCGGTGACGGAAGAGACCCCATTCCACTGGCAGGCGCTGCAGCCGGGCGGAGCCATCTACGGCGCGACGAAGCTCATCGGCGAGAATTTGTGCCGGTGGTATCGGAAAAGCTACGGGCTGGACTACATCGCCCTGCGTTATTCGACCGTCTATGGCGAGCGGCAGCATTATCGCGGCGTCAACTCCCTCTATATCCTGGAGGCGTATGACCGCATCAGGTCCGGCCAGGCCCCCGTGCTGCCCGACGACGGCAATGAAGTGCATGATTACATCTATGTCGGCGATCTCGCCCGCGCCAACATCATGGCGATGGCCAGCGATGTTTCGGGCGAAAGCTTCCTGGCGGTGAGCGGCATCGACACCACGCTCAACCGCATCGTCGAGATTCTGCTGGAGATAAGCGGATCCACGCTCAAGCCCGAATATCGGACCGCGACCGATCACGTGCGCTTCACCGCGAAGTCCCGCATCGGCTTTTCGCGGGAAAAGATCGCCAGAATGCTCGGGTGGGAGCCGCAAGTCGATCTGGAGAGCGGCATTCGCCGCCTGGTCGAATGGCACGACAGCAACCGCGGCTGAGCCGGCGACGCGGCGCCGGCCAATAAACAACGAGCTTTGGGAGAGGGCCATGAGGAGATTGTTTGCATACGTCATAGCCGTGCAGGCAGCGCTGATCGGCTTCGGCGGTTCCGTCCGGATCGCGGCGGCCCAGGTGTCGGACGACGTCGTCAAGATAGGAGTCCTGAACGATCAGGCCGGCTCGGTTGGTGACATCGGCGGAAAGGGGTCGGTGGTGATGGCGCAGCTCGCCATCGAGGACTTCGGCGGCCAGGTGCTGGGCAAGCCCGTGAAACTGATCTTTGCCGATCACCAGAACAAGGCGGACATCGCCAGCGCGATCGCCCGTCGCTGGGTGGATGTGGAGCAGGTCGACGCCATCGTTGACGGCGCGAGCTCATCGGCGGCGCTGACCATCAATGAGGTCACGCGCAATGCCAGGCGTGTCTTCATGTCGTCCGGCGCCGCAACCACCGAGCTGACGGGCGCCAGCTGCTCTCCGACAACAGTCCAGTTCAACTACGATACGTTCATGCTGGCCAATGGCACCGTCAAGGCCATGCTCAATCAGGGCTACGATACGTGGTACCTGCTGACGGCCGATTATGCTTTCGGCTACAGTCTGGAGGCCGATGTTTCCAGGCTCGTGCGGGCGAATGGCGGCAAGATGCTGGGATCTGTTCGGCATCCGCTGAACGCGTCGGATTTTTCCTCCTTCCTTTTGCAGGCGCAGGCGTCGAACGCAAAGGCCATCGGCCTTGCCGACGCGGGCACGGACACCATCAACGCGGTCAAGCAGGCTGCCGAATTCGGCGTCTCCGGACGGCAGCGGCTCGCGGGATTGCTGGTGGAAATTACCGATGTTCATGCTCTCGGTCTTGCGGCGGCTCAGGGCATGCTGGTGACGACCTCGTTCTATTGGGATCTGAACGAGGAGACCCGCGCCCTCACCAGGCGCTTTGCTGCGGCAATGGGGGGCGATCGCGTCCCGACCGCCGTCCAGGCCGGTGTCTACGCCGCTGTGCGGCATTATCTGCGCGCCGTCCAGGTGGCGGGCACCGATGATGCGCTCAAGGTCGTCCAGCAAATGAAGGCGCTGCCGATCGACGATCCCTATAACAAGGGCGTCCAGGTGCGCGAAGACGGGCGTGTCATGCACGACGTCTATCTGATGCAAGTCAAGTCGCCGTCAGAATCCCGCTACCCGTTCGACTACTACAAAGTTGTCCAGAAAATGCGCGGGGAAGACGTGTTCAGGCCGCTCGCTGAAGGCGGGTGCCCGCTTGTGAAGAAGCCGTGAGGACGAGCTGGCGCGGGCGGGCGGATCCGCCAGCATCGCGATGCCGGGGCTCGTCAATCGGAGCGTATAAGGAATGAAATGCCATGAAGTCAGCTTATCTTGTTCTCGATATGCAAAATGAAATTGTCCATGAAGAAGGACCTTATGCAAAGGGGCCCATCGGCGCGGAGGTTCGCGGGCGCGGCGTCCTTGCCAATACGCGGCGCGCGATCGACAAGGCGCGACATGCCGGTGTTCTCGTCATTTTTGTCCGGGTCGGCTTTTCTGCGGATTACAAGGAATGCCCAGCTGGCTCGCCCATGTTCGCGCCCGCCAGGGACAAGAAGCTGTTCCTGCTCGGCTCCTGGGGGACCGAGATCCACGCCGCGCTCGGCCGGCAGGAGAATGAGGCCATCATCACCAAGCATCGGGTCAGCCCCTTCTTCTCGACGGGGCTGGAGGCTCTCCTGCGCGCCCAGGGCGTGGAGCGCATCTTCGTTTCCGGCGTGTCGACCACGGCGGTTGTCCAGGCCGCCGTCCGCGAGGCCCACGACCGCGATTACGCCTGCAGCGTGATCGAAGATGGCTGCGCGGCGGCAAGCGCCGAGGAGCATCGCCAATCGATCGACATGCTGGCGCGATTTGGCTCGGTGACGACAAGTGATCGCGTCGTGTTCGCAGGATAGAGCGGAATTCGGCTCTCGCCCCGCCACAAGGCCAGCGCCGCCGTCATGGACGGTGGATGTCCTTCGTCCGGGCACCGGGAGACAGGCGCGACACGACGCGCCGGTCGGCTGATGCGGGCCCGTTCTTCACGTCCGGACGGGCGGAAGCGCTCGCCTCCGCCCGGCAAATCCGCCGCCTGTGGATCGTCAGGTCGGGTTTTCCAGGTTGAACTGGCGGGTGTGCTCGTCATAGCCGAACAATTCGGCGTAGCGACCCCAGGTGATGAGGGCGCGCAGGGTGGCCTCGGCGAAGTCCTCGGACATGTAGTCCTCCAGTTCTTCGCTGAAGCGCGTGAACGGCGCGCGATGGGTCGGGCGCTCGTCCAGCACCCGGCGGATCAGGCCGGCGAGGGGCACGAACGCCAGAAGGTGCTCCGCGAACAGCCGCTTGCGCGCGTCCACCTCGGACTCGACGAAGCGCCGGCCGGCGTCGGCGAGCGTCACGTCGCCTGCCTCCACGCCGGCGAAGCGCAGCAATTGCAGCGTCTCGACGATGGGGAACAGCTCGTCCACCTCCATCTGCAGGGCGCCGGCGAGGTCCGGCAGGTCCGCCTTGCCCTCGTAGGGCGGGGCGGCCAGCGTCTCCATCAGGCCCGACAGGAGGTTGGTGGAGATGTCCGGCAGCGCCATGCCGATGCCGGTGCCGGGGAAGCCTGCCTCCTCGGGCTTGCGCTCGGCCTTCTCCTGCGGGGTGCGCTGGGTCATGCGCCCGTAGATGTCGTCCACGATGGCCCGGAACACCGGGTCGACGCGCGAGCGCGGGTGCGGCAGCTCGATCCTGATCTCCGCCGCCACCCGGCCCGGGTTGGAGGAGAAGATGAGGATGCGGTCGCACATGAGCACCGCCTCCTCGATGTTGTGCGTGACCATGAGGATGGACTTGATGGGCAGGCGCCCCTCGATCCACAGGTCGATGAGGTCGGTGCGCAGCGTCTCGGCGGTCAGCACGTCAAGGGCGGAGAAGGGCTCGTCCATGAGCATCAGGCGCGGGTGCACCACCAGGGCGCGGGCGAAGCCCACGCGCTGGCGCATGCCGCCGGAAAGCTCCTTGGGATAGGCGCTCTCGAAGCCGTCGAGGCCGATGAGGTCGATGGCCTCGATGGCGCGCCGCCGGCCTTCCGCCGCCGGCACGCCGATGGCGTCGAGCCCCACCTCCACATTCTCCAGCACGGTGAGCCAGGGGAAGAGCGCGAAGCTCTGGAACACCATGGAGAGGCCCTCGCACGGGCCGGTGACGGGCTTGCCGCACCATTCCACGCGCCCGGAGGTGGGCTTCACCAGGCCGGAGATGATGCGCAGGAGCGTGGACTTGCCCGAGCCCGAGCGGCCGAGCAGGCCCACCACCTCGCCCTCATTGATGGTGAGGGCGACGTCGTCCAGCACCACGAGGTCGGCATTCTCGCCCTTGTGGTAGATCTGGCGGACGCCGGAGGCGGAGACGAGGGCTGTCTTCCCGGTGTCGACGGAAGAGGCGGCATGTTCCATCACGGTCATCTTTTCCTCCCTCAGTCGAGCCGCAGGCGACGGCCGGCGAACACATAGAGCGGGCGCCAGAGCAGCCGGTTGAACAGGATCACGAAAATCGACATCACCGCGATGCCGAGCACGATGCGCGGATAGTCGCCGGCGGCGGTGGCATCCGCGATATAGGCGCCGATGCCATGGGCGCGCAGGGTGGTGTCGCCCCAGCTCGCCACCTCGGCGACGATGGAGGCGTTCCACGAGCCTCCGCTCGCGGTGATGGCGCCGGTGACGTAATAGGGGAAGATCCCCGGCAGCATCACCTTCCTCCACCAGCTCCAGCCGCGGATGCGGAAGGTGCCCGCGGCCTCCCTCAGGTCGTTGGGGAAGGCGCTGGCCCCGGCCACCACGTTGAACAGGATGTACCACTGGGTGCCGAGCACCATCAGCGGGGACAGCCAGATGTCCGGGTCGAGGCCGAGCCGGACGATGGCCACCACCGCGAAGGGGAAGACGATGTTGGCCGGGAAGGCGGCGAGGAACTGGGCCAGCGGCTGCACCCGCTCCGCCCAGGCGGGCCGCAGCCCGATCCATACCCCGATGGGCACCCAGATGAGGGTGGCGAGGGCGATCAGCACCACCACCCGCATCATGGTGAGCACCCCGAGGCCGAAGGCCTGCGCCACCTCGGGCAAGGTGAGCTCGGTGGCGACGAAGGCGACGATGGTCCACAGGCAGTAGGCTGCCGTCGCCAGCACGCAGGCCAGCCACACCTTGTCCGCGAGCGGGCTGGAAAAGATGCGGCGCGCCTCCTCCGGCACCGACGCCGGGACGGAGAGGCGCTGGCGCGGCACGGCGGAGAGCGCCGCCCCGAGAGGGAGCAGCAGGCGCTGGAACAGGCGCGTGCGCCGGGCGGCCGAGAGCAGCCAGGAGGAGGGCGCCGTCCCGCTGGCGGAGGTCTCCACGCGGAACTTGTCGGCCCACGCCACCAGCGGCCGGAACAGCAGTTGGTCATAGATGAGGATGACCGCCAGCATGGCCAGCACCGCCCAGCCCACGGCGGGCAGGTTCTGCTCCTTGATGGCGAGCGCCACGTAGGAGCCGACCCCGGGCAGGGTGATGGTGGTGTCGCCCACGGAGATGGCCTCGGACGCCACCACGAAGAACCAGCCCCCCGACATGGACATCATGGTGTTCCACACCAGGCCCGGCATGGAGAAGGGCACCTCCAGCCGCCAGAAGCGCTGCCAGCCGGTGAGGCGGAACGAGCGGGTGGCCTCGTCGAGGTCGCGCGGCACCGTCTTCAGCGACTGGTAGAAGCTGAAGGTCATGTTCCAGGCCTGGCTGGTGAAGATGGCGAAGATGGCCGCCAGCTCCACGCCCAGCACGCGGCCGGGGAACAGCGACATGAACCCCACCACCGTGAAGGAGAGGAAGCCCAGCACCGGCACCGACTGGAGGATGTCCAGCATGGGGATGAGCACCATCTCCGCCCGCCGGCTCTTGGCCGCCAGCGCACCGTAGGCGAAGGTGAAGACCAGCGAGGCGAGGATGGCGGCCAGCATGCGCAGGGTGGTGCGCAGCGCATATTCCGGCAGCATGGCCGGATCGAGCGAGACCGGCGTCTGGTCCAGCGCGGCCAGCGGCACGAGGGTGCCCTGGCCGCCGTGCACGATGAGGATCAGCGCGCCGAACAGCAGGCCGAAGGCCAGCGCATCCCACAGGTTCGGCGCGTAGCGCCGCCGGCGGCCCGCTTCCAGGGCCGGGTGATGCATCGTCATGACGAGAAACCCGAATTCGGGGTGGATACCGGGGGCGACACCAGAGGCCGCGCCGGTCAGGCTGCATCGCAGCCGGATCGGATCACGGGTTCTCTTGTTTGGCCTGGGGAGGCGATCTTCCGGGCAAAGGCGTTCAGTTCGCCCGGATCGCGCTCTCGCGGCCGGCATGGCAGCACGGCCGCGCGACGCCGCCGTGACGGCGGCGTGCCGGATCAGGGCGCGCGGCACCGACTTCGATCGCCATCCCCATCGGGGCGACGGAACGGGCTTCTTCTGCGGAAGGGGAGCGTCCGCATGGTTCACCTCTCATCCCAGAGCCTGCCGGCGGGACGGGGAACCGGACGCCAAGGGTCAGGTCCGCGCGGCCGCGGGCGGGCTCGAGCTAGATCGACTGGAACTGTCCATCACTCGTTTGCTTTCGAGGAAATCCGGCAGGCCTGGGGGTGGAGGCGGAAGGTCCGGCGGGGCGCGCGGACCGGGCGGATCCATCTCCAGGGTGTCCGGTGTCGCCGGCTATCGCGCCGGGCGCGGGGAAGGTCAAGGGGAAATTTCGCAGTGCGGCGAAGCGGTCCCGAGGACCGCAGGGGAAGGTGGGCCACGCCCCGCCTTCCCGCCGGGTCTTCGGGGAAACAGGATCGCCGCCCTGAGGGCATCTCCATGGGACCGGATCGCGCTCTAGCGGCACTCCACGAACACGGTGAAGGCCTTGGCCTTCTCGGCGATGGTGGCCGCGTCCGGGGCCGGCGTGGTGCCCGGCGCGGGCGGGGTGATGCCGTTGCCGTCCAGGAAGGTCAGCGCCACCGAGCCCTTGATGGCGAAGTTGACGTTCTGCGCCAGGTCCTTCGTGACCGAGGCGAGGCGCAGCGCGTTGAGCTTGGAGACCACCACGCCCACCACGTTGCCGGACTGGTCCATCAGCGGGCCGCCGCTGTTGCCCGGCTGGACCGGCGCGGAAATCTGCACCATGCGGCTGTCATCGTTGAGGCCCGAGGTGGCGGTGACGTTGCCGATGGTGAAGTTGCCGCCGCTGGACAGGAGCCCGGCCAGCGGGAAGCCGTAGACATAGATGCTGTCGCCGATGCGGGTGCGCGAGCCGATGGCCGGCACCGCTGCGGGGCCGGTCGCAGCCTTCAGCAGGGCGAGGTCGTTGGTCTGGTCCCGGGCGATCACCACCACCTTCTCGGCGACGGAGCCGGGGCGGGTGATCTCCACGACCTTGCAGCCCTCGATGACGTGAAAGTTGGTGAGCACATGGCCGCTGTCGCTCACGAAGAAGCCGGTGCCAGAGCTGGTGCCGCCCTCCTGCTGGCCGCCGCCGCCTCCCCCCTTGGCCTGGGCGGGCGGCTGGCGCCGCGGCTCGGTGCCGCGGGCGTTCAGCTCCTTCTGGCAGTCGATCACCGCATCGAGCGCCGCCATGGACCCGGAGAGGGAGAGCCGCGTGATGCTCTTGCCCTGGAAGCGCACGTCGAGGGCGCCGGCCCGGGCGATGTCGACCATGAACTCCTTCTTCAGGTTGGTGGCGACGAGGCTCCTCTCCCCGTCCGCCTCCCCGCCGGCGAAGGTGCCGTGCCAGCGGCCGGCATTGGTGGCGACGAGGTGGATCTCGTAGGAGCGCCCGCTCTCGATGGATTTCCAGCGCGGGTTGGAGAGGCCGAAGAACAGCTTCTTGTCGTCCCCGCCGAAGCCGAACCAGACGGTGGTCTTGTCCTCGTAGCGGGCCTTGGCGAGGCAGCCGGCGACGGCGGTGTTGATGCCGATGTCCCAGCCGCGCACCGTGTCCACCCGCTCGTCGAGGGCCAGCAATGTCTCGGCAGCGGCGCCCGGCGCGCCGAGGAGGGCCGTGGCGAGGAGCAGCCCGGCGAGGCCGGCGGCGACCCCGGCGAGGTGTCGGAGGGCAAGCCGTATCATGGCTTGGCCGCGACGGGCGTGGGGTCCGGCGCCGCGGCGGGCGTCCGGGCCACGGAGGCGAAGGGATCGTCGTTCGCCGCGGCGGAGGTGGATGCGGCGGCGGCCGATGGGGTGGACTGGCCGTCGCCCGTGGCCATCTTCGCCGTCGCGGCCTTGCCCGTGTCTTTCCGGGAGGCGGTCCCGGACGTCGTCCTGGGCTTGGCCGGGCGGGGTGTCGCGGCCTTTGCCCGGTGCGCCCCGGCCACGGCGCCGATGACGGCGGCGCCCAGCACGACGCCCGCGGCGACGCCCAGCGCCGTGCGGGCCCCGGCCCGGGCGGGGTGTGGCGTCAGGAGCGTCGGCACGGCGAGGCTCGCCGCCAGAATGAGACAGGTGGCGTGCCGGCCCCGGCATGCCCCGCGCAGAGTGATCGTCATCCCAGCCCCCGGTCCGACCCGATCATCGCCCTGCCGGAAGCGCCCCCCGACGCCGCCCGGCTGCCCTCCGGGTGATCCGAGACCCGGCAGGTTGCATATCCGCACGGTAGCTCTCGCGCCGTGCCCTTACAAGCGCGGCCTCGGGTCCGGGCGGCGGGTTGGGCAGGGCGTCAGGGCCGGGGCGGTACGGGGCAGCGCCCGTCGGCGATGAGGGCGTTCACCACCAGGTCGGCCACATGGGCGCGGCGGCGCTGCAGCTCCTCCTCCCCCTGCAGGTCGCGCCCGAGGATGACCGAGAGGGTGAAGATGTTGGAGAAGTAGAAATAGGAGAGGCCGGCGATGGAGATCCACAATTCGGCCGGGTCCTGGCCGGCGCGAAAGATGCCCTCCTTCACCCCCCGGTCGAGGATGGTGGAGATCACGCCGATGAGCGGGGAGTGCATCTCCTTCACCCGCTCGGAATCCTTCAGGTGCCGCGCCTGATGCAGGTTTTCGCTGTTGAGCAGGTTGATGAAGGTGCGGTTGCCGATGAAGCTGTCGAAGGTGAAGGTCACGAGGCGCCGCATGGCCTCCTCGGGGGCGAGGCGCTCCAGGTCCAGCTTCAGCTCGGCGGTGCGGGCGCGCTCGTAGGCGGCCTCCAGCACGGCCAGCCACAGGCCGCGCTTGGAGCCGAAATAATGGTAGATCATCCGCCGGTTGGCGCCCGAGCGGGAGGCGATGGCATCGATGCCGGCCCCGGCGAAGCCGCGGGCGGAGAATTCCGCCGTGGCGGCGGCGAGGATGCTGGCCCTGGTGCGCTCGGGATCGCGGGTGCGGCCGGTGCGCGCGTCCTCCCCGGCGGCGGGCTGCGCCGCGCGGGCCCGGCCCTTCCGGCCGGCGGGTGAAACGCCACCGCCACTCTGCTCCATGCCCCTCGACTCCAAGTCTCGCGCCGGTTGCCGCACCGCACCGCTTATACGACGGAGCGGTGACGGGAGATACAGGTGGAGAGCACCTCCGCCATGGGCAGGGACCACCAGTGGTCGGAGAAGATCTCCACCTCGCAGAAGCCCGCGAAGCCCTGCGCCTCCACCTGCGCGCGGATGCCCTTCAGGTCGATGACGCCGTCGCCCATCATGCCGCGGTCGTTCAGCATGTCCCTGGTCGGGGCGAGCCAGTCGCACACATGGTAGGCGAGGAGGCGGTCGCCCCCCGCGCGGACGATCTGGGCCGACAGCTCCGGGTCCCACCACACGTGGTAGACGTCGAGGGCGACGCCCAGCAGGCCGGTGCGGTCCGGATCGAGCCGGTCGCAGATGTCGAGGGACTGGCGCAGCGTGTTCACGCAGGCCCGCTCGGCCGCGTACATGGGGTGCAGCGGCTCGATGGCGAGGGGCATGCGGGCGGCCCGCGCATGGTCGAGCAGGGCGCCGATGCCGTCCTCCACCATGGCGCGGGCGCCGGCGATGTCGTTCGAGGGCGCGGAGCCGGGCCGCGAGAACTGGGGCAGGCCGCCCACCACCAGCACCAGGCAGGGCGCGCCGAGGGCCGCCGCCTCGTCCACCGCGCGGCGGTTGTCGTCCATGACCTCCGCCAGACGGGCCGGATCGGCCGGGAACATGCCGCCCCGGCAATAGCCGGAGAGCTTCAGCCCGGTGTCCTTCACCAGCGCCACCGCGCGGTCGAGGCCGATGGCCGCCACCTGGTCGCGCCACGGCGAGATGGCGGGGATCTCAGCCCTCGCGCAGGCCGCGATGATGGCGGCGAGGTCGCCCTGCCGACGCACCGTCGCGGTATTCAGCGACAGCAGGCGGTGATCGCGGGAAAGGTCGCGGAGCGCCGGGGTGACGCTCGCGGGGGAGACGCGGTCCTGCATGGCTCAGCCTTCCACGCCGCGCACGGCGAGCACCGCCTTCATGCGCTTCACCGCGAGGTCCGGGTCGGCGAGGAGGCCGGCCGCGTCGGCGAGGCGGAACAGCTCGGCGAGGTGCAGGGTGGAGCGCGTGCTCTCCTGCCCGCCCACCATGGTGAAGTGGTCCTGGTGGCCGTTGAGGTAGGCCATGAAGACCACCCCCGTCTTGTAGAAGCGGGTCGGCGCCCGGAAGATGTGCCGCGACAGCGGGACGGTGGGCCCGAGGATGTCGTGGAAGCGCCGGGTGTCGCCCGACGCCAGGGCGGCGAGGGCGGCGGAGGCGGCCGGCGCGATGGCGTCGAAGATGCCGAGCAGCGCGTGGGAATAGCCCATCTCGTCGCCGGCGATCAGCTCCGCATAGTTGAAGTCGTCGCCCGTATACATGCGCACCGCCGGATAGAGCCGGCGGCGCATGGCGATCTCCTTGTCCTTGTCGAGGAGGGAGATCTTCACGCCGTCGATCCTGGCGGCGTTGGCGTTGAGGATCTCCACCGCCGTGTCCATGGCGGCGTCGAGGTCGCGCGTGCCCCAGTAGCCGGCCAGCGCCGGATCGAACATGTCGCCGAGCCAGTGGATGATCACCGGCGCCTTCACCTGGGAGAGGACGCGGCCGTAGACCGTGGCGTAGTCGTCCGCAGACTTCGCCACGCGGGCGAGCGCGCGGGACGCCATCAGGATGATGCGGCCGCCCACGGCCTCCACCGCCGCCACCTGCTCCTCATAGGCGCGGATCACGTCGTCGATGGAGCGGGCCGCCTCGGGGGCAAGATGGTCGGTGCCGGCGCCGGAGAAGACGAGCGCCTCCGGCCCATGGGCCTTCGCGGCCTCCACCGAGCGGCGGATCAGCTCCAGCGAGGTCGGCCAGTCGAGGCCCATGCCGCGCTGGGCGGTGTCCATGGCCTCCGCCACGCCGAGGCCGAGGTCCCACAGCCGGGCGCGGTAGGCGATGGTGCGGTCCCAGTCGATGGCGGCCTCAAGCCACGGGTCGCAGTCCTTCAACGGGTCGGCGACCACGTGCGCGGCCGAGAAGGCGATGCGGTTCATGGGGCCGGAGGCGCGCGCGGGATAGTCCCGCGGCGCCGACAGGCGGAAGGCCTCCACGCCGCCGCCCGCCACGGGCAGGCGGATGGAGAGGGCGGTGGCTTTCGCGATCTCGTTCATCGCCACCCTCACTCCGCCGCCTGGAGGACGGCCTTCTCGGAGGCTTCGAGGGAGGGCACGTCGATCCAGCGGCGCTCCTTCCAGCTCTCCAGCGCGCATTCCACCAGCTGCACGCCCTTGGCGCCCTCGCGCAGGGTGTAGCGGTAGGGCTCGTTCTCCACCACGTGGCGGATGAACATCTCCCACTGCACCTTGAAGCCGTTGTCGTAGGGGATGGTGTCCGGCACCTTCTGCCAGTCGTTGTAAAAGTCCATGGTCTGCTTCTGGTCCGGGTTCCACACCGGCCGCGGGGTGCCGACGCGGGACTGGAACACGCAGTCCGAGAGCCCGGCCACCGCCGAGCCCAGCGTGCCGTCCACCTGGAAGGTCACGAGGTCGTCGCGATAGACGCGCGTGCACCAGGACATGTTGATGTGGGCGATGACGCCGTCGGCGAGCTCGAAGGTGGCATAAGCGGCGTCATCGGCGGTGGCCTTGTAGGCGTGGCCCTGCTCGTCCACCCGCTCGGGAATGTGGGTGGAGCCGATGCAGGAGACCGACTTCACCTCGCCGAACACGTTGTCGAGCACGTAGCGCCAGTGGCAGACCATGTCGAGGATCATGCCGCCGCCGTCCTCGGCCCGGTAGTTCCACGAGGGGCGCTGGGCCGGCTGGCCCCAGTCGCCCTCGAACACCCAGTAGCCGAACTCGCCGCGCACCGAGAGCATGCGGCCGAAGAAGCCGGAATCGCGCAGCAGGCGCAGCTTCTGCAGGCCGGGCAGGAACAATTTGTCCTGCACCACGCCGTTCTTCACGCCCTTCTCCTCGGCGAGGCGGCAGATGCGGATGGCCTCGGGCAGGTTGGTGGCGATGGGCTTCTCGCAATAGACGTGCTTGCCGGCGCGGATGGCCTTCTCCAGCAGGATGGGGCGCATCTGGGTGGTGGCGGCGTCGAAGAAGATCTCGTTCGAAGGATCGGCCAGCGCGGCGTCGAGGTCGGTGCCCCAGCGCTCGATGCCGTACTGCTTCGCGAGGCCCTCCACCTTCTCGGCGTTGCGGCCGACGAGGATGGGGTCGAGCTGCACCTTCGAGCCGTCCGAGAGGGTGACGCCGCCCTGGGCGCGGATGGCGACCACGGAGCGGATGAGGTGCTGGTTGAGCCCCATGCGTCCGGTGATGCCGTTCATGATGAGGCCGAGGCGCCGCTGGCTCATGCTGGGGTCTCCTGCAAAGTCGGGTCTGTGACGGGGGTGAGGGGAATGGGGTCGAGGCTCGCCCATTCGGGTTCGGCCCGCCGGGCGAAGCCGGGGGCGGAAAGGAGGGACTGGGTGGGAATGAGCCCGCGCGACACGTCGAGCGCGACCCGCCCGTCCCGCACGGCGTAGAGCAGCGGGTGCGCCTGGGCGAAGGCATGGGCCTCCGTGTCCGGCGCCGGGCCGAAGCCGTCCACGTAATGGTGGCCGTTGCGCTCGCCATGGGTGAGGCCCAGCGCCGCGACGAGGGCGGTGTCCTGCTCGATGGCGAGGCCTGCCTGGCAGGTGAGATCCTCGGCGGAGATGAGGAAGGGCGCGCGCGGGCCGTTGGCGTTCCAGCCCTTCACCCGGGCGGCGTTGAGGAGGGACTTGTACAGTCCCTTGCAGGCCTTGGACGACACGCCGCGATAGCCCAGCGCGGACGCGCGCACGAAGCTCTCGTAGGCGTCGTCCGCCTCGTCGACGATGATGGGGAGGCCGGCAAGGGCCGGCGCCAGCGGCGCGGCGAAGGTCTCGCGCCGGTCGAACGGCTGCTCCACATAGAGCAGGCGCGCCTTGAAGGGCGCGAGGGCGGGGGTGCCCAGCGCGGCGTAGAGCTGCTCCAGCCGGTCGGGGTCGTACTGCTCGTTGGCGTCCAGCGTCGCGGCGAAGCCCGGGGCGTGGGCGGCGAGGATGGCGGCGATCTCCGCGAGGCGGTCCATGTCGGCCGGGACGTCGCCGCCGATCTTGATCTTGAAGAAGGAGAGGTTCGCCGCCGCGATCTCCGTGGCGAGGCCGTGCGGGCCGTCGAGGGGATCCAGCAGCCCCACCGTGTGGCGCAGGGCCACGGCGGGTGCGGCGGAGAGGCCGGCGAGGAAGGCATCGACCTGCCCGGGGGCGAGGTCCGGGGCGAGGCGCGCGTCGAGGCCCATCACGTTGCGCTTCAATCCGCCCATGAAGCCGAGGCCGAGGGCGGAGAGCAGGCCGTCCAGCACAGCCTTGTCGAGGAGCGCGGGACCGAAGCCGGCGGCGAGCGGGGGAACGCCTTCCCGCTGCGCCCAGGCGAGCTGGGCGGGGCGCGCCGCGGCTGAAAGGGCGAAGGCGGTCTCCCCCGCCGCATGGGCGTAGAGGCCCGCGGCGTTGACGAGGCCGCGGCGCAGGTCGTCCACCGTGTCGCCCGGGCTCTTCTGCGGGGTCTTGTCGAACCACTTGGGCATCATCATCTCGGCCGACGCGCCGGTGGCGGCGCCCGCGCCCTCCACCTCCACGGTCACCCGCACGAACGCCTGCGGCGCCGCCTCGACCACGGAGGGGCCGAAGCGGAAGGGCCGCACGAACGGCATCAGCCGCTCGAAGACCTCGACCGAGGCGACGTGAAGGCGGGGGGCGTCCATGGCTTTCGGTCCGGGCTCAGTCGATGTGGCCGCGGGCGTAGAAATGCGCCCGGATGGTCTGCGCCAGCTCGGAGAAGGCGGGGGTGCCCATCATCTCCAGCGCGCGCGGGCGCGGCAGCGGAACGTCATAGATGGCGGCCACCGAGCCGGGACGGTCGGTCATCACCACCACCCGGTCGCCCAGGAAGATGGCCTCGGGAATGGAGTGGGTGATGAGGAAGATGGTCTTCTTCGTCTCGAAATGGATGCGCTGGAGCTCGAGATTCATCTTCTCGCGCGTCATGGCGTCGAGGGCGCCGAAGGGCTCGTCCATGAGCACGATCTTGGGGTCGTGCACCAGAGCGCGGCAGATGGCGGTGCGCTGCTGCATGCCGCCGGAGAGCTGCCAGGGATACTTGTTCTCGAAATCCGTCAGCCCGGCCGTGGCCAGGAGCTGGCGGGCGCGCTGAAGGTGCGTGGCGCGGTCGAGCCCGCGCACCTCTACCGGCATCATCACGTTGCGCAGCACCGTGCGCCAGGCCAGCAGCACCGGGCTCTGGAACACGATGCCCACATCGTCCGGCGGGCCCTTCACGGGCTTGCCCTCGATGAGGATCTCGCCGGAGGAGGCGGGGATGAGCCCCGCCAGCAGCTTCAGCAGGGTGGACTTGCCGCAGCCCGAGGGGCCGACGACGGAGATGAACTCCCCGTCGTGGATGTCGAGGTCCACCGGCTTCAGGGAGGGCACGTCGCCGTCGCGGGTGCGGTAGGTCTTGGTGAGGCCGCGGATCTCGATGAGCCGCTGGCGCACGCTTGGGCTCTCCTCCCGCGCGATGACGCGCAATGCGTTGGTCCCCGCCATGTGCTTCCCTTCCGTCATCGGTGTCTGATGCTTGCCGCCGGCCGGCTCAATTGCCGGCCGCGGGCAGGAAGTCCCGCGTGTAGAAGTCCTTCGTCGCCGCCTTGGCGGAGGCGTCGAGGCCGCCGTACTCGATGAGCAGGTCCACGGTGGAGGCCATGTTGGCGTCGGTCACCTGGAACGGCGCCTTGCCCTTGGTCTCCTCGGTCCGGTAGAGCGGCTTGGTGATCTCGAAGCCTTCCAGCAGGGTCTCGCGCTTGCCGGCCTTGGGCAGGTCCACGAGGATGGCGTCCACCGCCGCGCCGGGGTCTTTCTCGGCGCCGAGGAAGGCCTTGGTGGTGGCGCTCATGAAGCGGCGCACCAGGTCCGGGTTGGACTTCAGCAGGTCCTTCGAGGTGATGATGCCCGACGACACCATCTGGATCCCGTAGTCGGCGAACATGATGGGGTGGACGTCCTTGCCGGTGGCGTCCTTGATCTTCATGCTCTGGTCCATGGCGTAGCCCAGCAGCAGGTCGGCGCGGCCGTTGATGACGGCGTTGAGCTTGGTCTGGCCGTCGCCGGACACCACCTGGAAGTCGCCGGCCTTGAGGCCGGTCTGCTTCAGGAACAGCGGCCAGATCTGCGACATGGAATCGCCCGGCGTGGTGGCAACGATCTTGCCCTTGATGTCTTCCGGCTTGCGGATGTTCTTGTCGGCGAAGCCCATCACCGACATGGGGCTCTTCTGCAGGGCCACGCCCACGGCCACCACCGGCGCGCCCTTGGCGGCGGCGCGGATCATGGTGGGCACGTCCGCATAGCCGAACTGCGCCGTGCCGGCCGCCACCGCCTGGATGGTCACCGCCGAGCCGCGGCCTTCCTGGATATCGAGGTCGATGCCCTCGGCGGCGTAGAGGCCCTTGGCCTTGCCGTAATAGAACGGCGCGTGCTCGCCGTAGACGTACCAGTTGAGCAGCAGCGTCACCTTGTCGGCGGCGTGCGCGGGCAGCGCGGTGGAGACGGCGAGCGCAGCGGCGAGCGCGACGCCGAGGCGGCGGACGATCTTCATGCTTTCCTCCCTGTGCCGGCCTTGTCTGTGCGGCAGGTCACGAAGTGCTGTCGGGGAACGCGGATGACTTCACGCAGGTACTGGCGTCACGCGGTGACGTAGACGTCCTGGCGCTGGCTGGCGTGCCAGGGAACGGTGAGGCGCTCCACCACGTCCACGATCCAGAACAGGATCACGCCGATGAGCGCGAGCAGGATGAGCGCGGCGAACATGGTGGGCAGCTCGAAATTGCCGATGGAGCGCTGGAGCACGAAGCCCAGGCCCGAGTTCGCGCCCACGAACTCGCCCACCACCGCGCCCACCACCGCCAGCGTCACCGAGACCTTCAGGCCGGCGAAGATGGCGGGCAAGGCATGGGGCAGGCTCACCATGGCGAAGGTCTGCAGCGGCGAGGCCTTCATGGAGCGCGCGAGGTCGCGCATGTCGCTTTCCACCGACTTGAAGCCCTGCACCCCCGCCACCACCACCGGGAACACCGCGAGCAGGAAGGCGGAGATCACCTTCGGCACCATGCCGAAGCCGAACCACACCACGAACAGCGGCGCGATGGCCACCTTCGGGATGGACTGGGAGAAGACGAGGAGCGGGTAGACATAGGCCTCCACCGTCCGCGAGCCGGCGATCAGCATGGCAAGCGGGATGCCGATGAGCACCGACAGGGCGAAGCCCGACACGGTGGCGATGGTGGTGGGCACGGATTCCTGAAGCAGCATCGCCCCCTCGCTGCGGAAGGCGAGGAACACGTCGTAGGGCGTGGGGATGAGATAGGCCGGGATGCGGAAGATCCGCACCGTCAGCTCCCACAGCACGATCATGATGACGAGCAGGCCGAGGGGCTTCGCCCAGGGGGCCTCCACGAGGGCGCGCACAAGGGTGCGCTGGCGCTGGGACGCCATGGCGGTCTCCTCCACTTGATGTTGGCCCCGGCCTCTGTGTGCCGGTTGTAACTAACCGGTGAATTACATGTCGGCCTCCCCATCTTGTCAAGCAGCTTTCGCCAGCCGTCCCATGGCCGGGCGCGGGGCGTCTCCCCGCCATCCCCCGGCCGGCGTCGTGAAGCGCCGGACTGCCGCGCTCTGCCCCCGCGAGGCGGTGACCGCCGGCCGCAGCGGGCGGCGGGCCGGGTCCGGGAGGGCCGGGTGGCACCGCGGTAGCGAATCGCCGGCTTTCCGCTCCGCCTGCGGGTGCAATGCAGCGGAAAGCCTTGAGGGGCCTGCCTCTTCCTGTTTATCCTCGGCTGGAGGGGCGGTTCATGCACGACATCCGGGATTCCAGGGGCGGCTTCTGCCGGGCGGAAGCGTTCGCCGCCGCGGCCCGCGGAGGGGTGTAGGCGATGCGCCTGGTCTGCCTGCCCCATGCCGGCGGCGCGGCCGCGCTCTACCGGCCGTGGAAGCTGAAGCTCTCCGGCATCGCCACGGTGGAGAGCCCCGAGCTGCCGGGCCGCGGCACGCGGTTCGGCGCCCCCCATGCCACATCCCTGACGGCGCTCGCGTCCGACCTCGCGGTGCCGCTCGCCCATCGCATCGGCCCCCTGGTGCTCTATGGCCATTCCATGGGCGCGCTCCTCGCCTATGAGATGGCGCGGGACCTCATGCGCCACGGCGTGCCGGTGGCGGGGCTGGTGCTGGCGGGACGCGGCGCGCCCCACCTTGCCGGCCCGCCGCAGGCTCGCCATCTGCTGGCCGATGCGGACCTTGCCGCCGAGCTCCACCGCTTCGGCGGCACGGCGGCGGAGGTGATGGCCCTGCCGGAGCTCAGGGCGCTCGCCCTTGCCCAGG
Organism: Xanthobacter nonsaccharivorans; assembly: GCF_043194755.2. NCBI lineage: Bacteria > Pseudomonadati > Pseudomonadota > Alphaproteobacteria > Hyphomicrobiales > Xanthobacteraceae > Xanthobacter > Xanthobacter nonsaccharivorans. Next base: position 317,271 of record NZ_CM195526.1, read on the forward strand.
TGCGCGCCGACTTCCGGCTGGTGGACACCTATGTGTTCCAGCCCGGCGCGCCCTTGCCGATGCCGGCGGTGATCCTCGGCGGGGCGGACGATCCCGCCACCTCGCCCGCCACGCTCGCGGCCTGGTCGGAGCTGATCGGCGGCCCCCTCAGCGTGGAGATCTGGCCCGGCGGCCATTTCTTCGTGCGAGACCACGAGGCGCGCCTCATCGACCTCGTCCGCCGCGCGCTGGCGACCTGGCGCGCCGGCCCGGCGGCGATCCCGCCTGCACCGGGGCTCGGGGCTTGACCCCCCTCGCCCTTCCGGCGCTCGCGCCGGGAGAGAGCCTCGTCGCCGTGGCGCGGGTGGAGGACATGGCGGACTGCGCCGTGCCGCTGACGGCGGAGGACGAGGCCCGCATCGCCCGGCTCGTGCAGGCGCGGGACCGGGCCGCGCGCGGGGCGGCGTGGCGGCTGGCGCGCCTGTGCCTCGGCAGCGTGCTGGGGCGTGCGCCCGATGCGGTGGCCGTGCGGCGGGGGACCAATGGACGGCCGGCGCTGGCGGAGGCGGGGGACCTCGATTTCAACCTCAGCCACACCACGGGCTGGGTGGCCGTGGGCTTGATGCGCGGCGGGCGGATCGGGGTGGACGTGGAGCGGGCGCGATCGCTCTCCACCTGGGGCCACATCGCTCCGGAATTTCTTGCCGCCGCCCCCCTTGCCGCCTGGGAGGCGCTGGCCGAGGCGCGGCGCGGCGCGGCCGCCTTGTCCGCCTGGTGCCGCAAGGAGGCGGTGCTGAAGGCCACCGGCGAGGGCCTCGCCCAGGACGCCCGCACCGTGGAGGTGCCGCTTGGCGGCGGCCTCGCCACCCTCGACCGCGCCGGGCGGCGCCTCACGGTCGCCACCCTCGCCACCCCGGCCCCCGATCCGCAGGAGGCCTGTCTTGCGGTGGCGGTGGAAGCCGGCCGCCTGCCGCTGCTCCTCTCCCGCGCCGCCGGCGGCTGGTCCCTCGCGCCCGCCCGGGCGGACTGACACGGTCGCGTCCGGGCAAGGCGGCCGCGCGGCGGCCGGTCCGTTTGAAAAGAGGCGCCTTCACGCGCTCTCCCGCTTGTGGGGGAGGGAAGAGGGCGGAGCGCGGAAGGGTCAGGCTCCTTCCGCCTGATGGGTGAGAGCCGGAGGAGGCGCCCCTGTTCGCCCTTTCCGCCTTTCCCCGCATGGGGGGCACCAAATCCAGTGGCCGCGGATTTCAGGCGAAGCCGCCACTGCGCGGCGTCTCGTTCACGCGCTCTGCCGCTTGTGGGGGCGGAGCGCGGAAGGGGCAGGCCCCTTCGCCTGATGGGCGGGAGCGGGAGGAGGCACCCCTGCGCCCTTTCCGCCCTTCCCCGCATGGGGGGCAGCAAATCCGGCGGCTGTGGATTTCAGGCGAACCCGCCACTGCGCGGCGTCTCGTTCACGCGCTCTGCCGCTTGCGGGGGAGGGGAGAGGGCGGAGCGCGGGACGGGCAGGCCCCTTCCGCCTGATGGGTGGGAGCGGGAGGAGGCGCCCCTGTTCGCCCTTTCCGCCTTTCCCCGCAGGGGGCGCCAAATCCGGCGGCCGCGGATTTCAGGCGAAGCCGCCACTGCGCGGCGTCTCGTCCCTGCGCCCGATGCGCGCGGCGCGTGGGCGGGGCCGGCGCCCCGTGCTATCCCCGCGCAGGGCATGGGAAACGGGGAGTGTGCGCCATCGCCGCCGATCGCAAGCGCCTGTCCGGCTTTCTCGGCCGCTTCCGTGCCACGGCGCGGCACGCGCTGACACGCGCCTATGCCTTCTCCTTCGCCGCCGGCCTGCTGGTCATCGCCCAGGCGGCGCTGGTCGCCCGGCTGATGGACCAGGTGCTGTTCCGCAAGCAGCCGCTGACCGAGGCGGGCACCGAGATCGTCGCCCTTCTCGCCGTGGTGCTGGCCCGCGCGGCCTCCAGCGTCCTGGCCGAGCGGGCGGGCTTTTCCGCCGCCGTCGCGGTGATGCGGACCCTGCGGGCCGAGCTGCTGGACCATGTGGAGCGCCTCGGCCCAGTGGGGCTTGCCGGGCAGAAGACCGGGGAGCTGGTGGCCGCCATCTCCTCGGGCGTGCGGGCGGTGGAGCCTTACTACACGCGCTACCTGCCCGCCTCGGCGATGGCGGTGGCGTTGCCGCTCGCCATCCTCGCGGTGGTGTTTCCGCTCGACTGGGTGTCGGGACTGATCTTCCTCGTCACCGCCCCGCTCATCCCGGTGTTCATGATCCTCATCGGCAAGGGGGCGGAGGCGCTGAACCAGCGCCAGTGGCGCCAGCTTGCCCGCATGTCCGGCTACCTCCTGGATGCGGTGCAGGGCCTCGCCACGCTGAAGGCCTTCGGCGCGGCCCGGCGCATGACGGTCCGCGTCGCGCAGGTGGCGGACGCCTACCGGCGCGACACCATGGCGGTGCTGCGCGTGGCCTTCCTCTCCTCGCTGGTGCTGGAATTCTTCGCCACCGTGTCCATCGCCATGGCCGCCATCTTCATCGGCTTCCGCCTGCTGTGGGGCGGCATGGATTTCTTCGACGGCCTGTTCATCCTCCTGCTGGCGCCCGAATTCTACCAGCCGCTCCGGGCCATGGGCACCGCCTACCATGCGCGGATGGAGGCCATCGGCGCGGCCGAGCGGCTCCTTGCCCTTGCCGATTTGCCGGGCCTTGCCGAGCCGGGCGGAACCCGGGCGGTGCCGCACCCCAAGGCCATCGCCCTGCGGTTCGAGGATGTCTGTCTCGCCTATCCCGACGGCCGGCAGGCGCTGGCGGGCGTGACGCTCGATGTGCCGGCCGGCGCCAGGGTGGCGCTGGTGGGCGCCTCCGGGGCGGGCAAGTCCTCCCTCCTCGCTCTGGTGCTGGGCTTCGTGCGGCCCTCCGCCGGCCGGGTGCTGGTGAACGGCGTGCCGCTGGGCGATCTGGACATGGCCGAATGGCGCGGGCACCTGGCTTATGCCGCGCAGCGCCCGCGCCTGCTCTCCGGCACGCTGGCGGAGAACATCGCCCCCGGCGAGGCGGAGCCGGATGCCGCGCGCCTCGCGGCGGCGGTGGAGGCCTCGGGCCTCTCCGCCGTGGGCGCGCGCCTGCCGGGCGGGCTTACCGGGCGGGTGGGGGAGGGCGGCGCCGGCCTTTCCGGCGGCGAGGCCCACCGCCTCGCGCTCGCCCGGGCCTTCTATCGCGACGCGCCCCTGGTGGTGCTGGACGAGCCCACGGCCCATCTCGATCCGGACACGGAGCAGCAGGTGGATGCGGCCCTCGCCCGCCTGCTGGAGGGGCGCACCGCGCTCATCGCCGTCCATCGCCTGTCCCAGGCCATGGCGGCCGACCTCGTGGCGGTGCTCGACGGCGGCCGCATCGTCGAGGCCGGGCCGCCGCAGGTGCTGGCGGCCGGGAACGGGCCCTTCGCGGCGCTGCGCGCCGCCGCCCGCGGGCGGGAGGAGGTGGTGTCATGAGGGATGTCCTGCGCCTCCTCTGCCTCATGCGGCCCCAGGCGGGGTGGATGGCGCTGGCCGTCCTGCTCTCCGCCGCCGCCAGCCTCTCCCATGCGGCGCTGATGGCGGCCTCCGGCTGGTTCATCACCGCCATGGCGCTGGCCGGCGTCGCGGGCGCGGCCATGAACACCTTCACCGCCTCCGCCGGCATCCGCGCCTTCGCCCTGCTGCGCACGGTGGGGCGCTACGGGGAGCGCATCGTCGGCCATGAGGCGACCCTGCGCTTCGTGGCGCGCCTGCGGCCCTGGTTCTTCGCCCGCCTCGTGCCGCTTGCCCCCGCGGCGCTGGAGGACCAGCGGTCCGGCGACCTGCTGGCGCGGCTGAAGAGCGACATCGACCGGCTGGAATTCGCCTTCCTGCGCATCCTGTCCCCCCTCCTCGCCGCCCTTGTGGTGGGCGGGGCGGCGGTGGGCTTCGCCGCCGCCTATGACGGCACCATCGCGCTGGCCGTCCTTGGCCTGATGCTGGTCGCCGGGGTGGGGCTGCCGGCGCTGGCGCACCGGATCGGCGCCGGGCCGGCGCGGCGGATCGCCGACGGCACCGGCGCCTTCGAGGCGGGGCTGGTGGACCATCTGGAGGGGCGGGCGGACCTCGCCGTCTATGATCCCCGGGGCCGCCACCGGGCGCGGCTGGACGCGGCGAGCGCGGCGCTTCTCGCCGATGAGGGCCGCCTCGCCGGCCTTGCCGCCGCCACCGCGGCCGGCGTCGGCCTCTGCGCGCAGGCGGCGCTGGTGGCCGTGCTCCTCATCGGCGCGCCACGGGTGCTGGCGGGCACGCTCGGGGGCGCCGACTGGCCCATGCTCGCCTTGTTCGCCCTCGCCGCCTTCGATGCGGTGGCGCCCCTGCCCCTCGCCTTCCAGACCCTGCCCGCCACCCTCGCCAGCGCCCGCCGCCTGTTCGCCTTGGTGGATCGTCCGCCTCCGGTGCCGGAGGCGGGGGCCTTCCGCCCCCTCCCGGCCGAGGGAGGGCTGGCCTTCGCAGGCGTCGGCCTCACCTATCCCGGCGCGGCCCGGCCGGCCCTGTCGGACATCCACCTGACGCTCAGTCCCGGGCGCCATGTGGCGGTGGTGGGGCCGAGCGGGTCCGGCAAGTCGAGCCTCGTGGCATTGGCCTTGCGCTTCCGCGCGCCGGATGCGGGCACGATCACCTATGGCGGGATGCCGGTGGCGGAGATGGAGCCCGACGCCCTGCGCCGCCGGGTGGCGGTGCTGGGGCAGAAGGACCACCTGTTCTCGGATACCATCCTCGACAATCTGCGCGTCGCCGACGCCTCCGCCTCGCCCGATCGCTGCGCCGCGGCATGCGCCACCGCCGGCATCCTGCCCTTTGTCGAATCGCAGCTTGAGGGGTTCGACACCTTCGTCGGCGCGCACGGGGCGCGCCTGTCGGGCGGGGAGGCGCGGCGCCTCGGTTTGTCGCGCACGCTGCTGAAGGACGCGCCGATCCTGATTCTCGACGAACCCACCGAAGGTCTGGATGCGGTGACCGAGCAGGTGGTGATGGATCAGGTGCTCGATGCGGCGCGCCATCAGGCCGTCCTGCTCATCACCCACCGCCGGGCAGGGCTGGAGCGGATGGACGAGATCGTGCTGCTGGAAGGGGGCCGCATCGCCGCCCGCGGCACCCCGGCGCAGATGCTCCCGCTTCTGCCGCAGGCCTGAGGCCGCCCCGCATCAGCGCTCGGGCCGACGCTCCCGCTCGTCCCAGCCGCCGATCGCCTCGGCCGAGGATGGCTCATCCTCGTGCGGGGGGCGGACGGGCGTGCCGGCGAGGCGCAGGGTGCGGTCCAGCAGCATCTCGTAGATCGGCTTCCCGCCCAGTGCCTCGGCCACCAGGTTGGCGGTGACGCAGGTGAAGATCACCGGCACCAGCAAGTCGTAGGCGCCGGTCAGCTCCGCCACCAGAACCATGCCGACGAGCGGGGCGCGGACGGTCGCGGAGAACAGCCCGCCCATGGCGGCGATGCCGAAGGCGCCGATGGCCCCCGCGGGCAGGTGGAAGGCGGTGTCGAGCACCGTGCCGAACAGCACGCCCACCGCGGTCGAGAGGGCGAGGATGGGGGCGAAGATGCCGCCGGGACTGCCCGTTGAATAGCTCGCCATGGTCATGGTGAAACGGATGAGGACGATGCCCGCCAGCGTCAGCGCGGGAAGGCCCATCCCGGGCAGGGACACGGCGAGCATCTCGCCCCCGGAAGTCGCCTCGGGGCGCAGCACGTAGAGCGGGCCCACCGCGGCGCCCACCACCACCGGCAGGAGATAGGGCGACACCTTCAGGGCCACCGTGCGGGCGCCGTCGAGGGCGGCGATGAGCGCGAGGTTGAAGGCGACCCCCACCACGCCGAGGATGCCGCCCAGCACGAGGAAGGCGGGCAGCCAGACCAGCGGCATCGCCGGCACGGCGAGGCGCATGTCCGGCCCGACGCCGGCGATGGCCTCGGTGATGACGGCGCCAGCGGCGGAGCAGATGATGACGGCGCTGTAGGTGCGCAGGCCGTAGGGAAACTGGCGGCGCGTCTCCTCGATGACGAAGAGGATGGCGGCAAGCGGGGCGTTGAAGGCGGCGGCAAGGCCTGCGGCGGCGCCGGCGGCGAGCAGGCCGCGCCCGTCCCGCTCGCTGAGGCCGAAGAACTCCCACGCCGCCTTGGCCACCGAGGCGCCCATGTGGATGGTCGGCCCCTCCCGCCCCGCCACGAGACCGGAGCCGAGGGCGAGGACGCCGCCGAAGAACTTCACCGGCAGCACCCGCTTCCAGCGCAGGACGCGCAGGCCCTCCATGGCGCCCTCGATCTCCTGCACGCCCGAGCCCGCCGCCTCCGGGGCGAAGACGCGCACCAGCGCCACCGCCACCACCACCATTGCCGCCGAGAGGGCGGCGAGGGAGAGATGCAGCGGCAGGCCGGAGAGATAGGGCAGCACCAGCTCCGGCCATTTGCCGGCCCGGTCGGTGAGCAGGTGGAAGATGGTGCCGATGAAGCCCGCCACCGCGCCGACGACGGCCGCGATGGCGTAATAGGCGGCGTCGCTACGCACGCGGGGGGCGGCCTTCGCGTCGCTGGCCGCGGTGCTGTCCGCGTCGATGCTTGTCTGGGACGTCACGCGGGGCCTCTGGGCTGGCGGGACGGCGAAGCCGTTCGCCCCAGCCTTAGCGGAGGAGGGACCGGCGGAGCAAGGACATCTGCCGCGGCGGGGCTTCAGGCCGACACGAACATGGGGGCTGTCGCCGGGCGCAGCGTGCGCGGGGTTTCCTCGCCGGTGAGGTGGAGAACCCGGTCGTGGTGCTCCATCAGCGTCGAGCGATGGCCGATGGAGACGAGGGTGGCTGCGGGCAGGCGCGTGCGGATCAGGCCGTAGAGCGCCGCCTCGGAGGCCTCGTCGAGGGCGGATGTGGCCTCGTCCAGCAGGAGCACGTCCGGCATCTCCAGCAAGGCGCGGGCGAAGGACAGGCGCTGCTGCTCGCCCATGGAAAGCACATGCGGCCACTGCTCCTCCGCCTCCAGCCGCCCGACGAGGGCGCCGAGGCCGACCGCTTCCAGCACCTCCACGAGGCGCTCCTTTGGCAGGCTCTCCGGTGCATGGGGGTAGGCGAGCGCGGCATCGAGCCGGCCGACGGGCACATAGGGCTTCTGCGGCAGCACCATCAGGCGGTGGCCATCCTTGAGCGCCACGCTGCCCGATCCGAACGGCCAGATGCCGGCGATGGCACGCAGCAGGGTCGTCTTGCCGGTGCCGGAGGGACCGGTGAAGAGCACGCGCTCGCCGTGGCCGATGTCGAGCGTCTCCATGGCGATGAGGGCTTCCCCGCCCGGCAGGCGCACATCGAGGCCGCGCAGCGCCACCGCCGGCCCTTCGGCATGGGCGGTGCCGGCGAAGGAGGGCGCGTCCGCGTCGGCCTTTGCCGCCGCCATGGCGGCTTCGAAGCCGGTGAGGCGGTTCACCACCGAGGCCCATTCGGCCAGCGTCACGTAGCTCGACACGAAGAAGGAGAAGGAGCCCTGCACGGACGAGAAGGCGGAGGCCGTCTGCATCAGCTGGCCGAGCTGGATCTGTCCGGCGAAAAAGGCGGGCGAGACCACCACGAAGGGAAAGATGGTGGAGATCTGATTGTAGCCGGCCGTGAACCAGGTGAGGCGTTTCTGCGCCTTCATGAGGTCGAAGAAATTGCCCCAGATGCGGGAGAAGCGGCCTTCGAGCTTGCGATCCTCGGCGGGGCCGCCGTCGAGCAGGGCGATCTGCTCGCCATTCTCGCGCACGCGGACGAGATCGACGCGGAAGTCGGCCTCGTAGCGTTGCTGATCGAAGTTCAGCTTCGTCAGGGGCCGCCCGATGTAATGGGCGAGCAGGGTGCCGAGGGCCGAATAGATCAGCGCCGCCCAAAAGAGGTAGCCGGGGATGTTGATCTCATGCCCGAACAGGGGAATGGCGAGCGGGCCGGACAGGGTCCACAGGATGACGCTGAAGGACACCAGCGACACCACCGTTCCGAGCAGGCCCACTCCGACGCCGATGGTGCGGGCGACGAAGAGCTGCACGTCCTCGGAAATGCGCTGGTCGGGGTTGTCGGCCATGTCGCCGGCCAGGCGCAGGCGGTAGTGCACATTGTCGGAGAGCCAGGCGTCGAGATAGCGGCGGGTGAGCCAGCGCCGCCAGCGGATCTCCAGCCACTGCTTCAGGTAGATCTGGTACACCGCCACGATGATGGCGCCCGCCGCGATGCCGCAGAAGACGAGCAGCTGCGTCTTGAAGGCGGCGAAGTCCTTCTCCTGGAGCGCGTTGTAGAAGGCGACGTTCCACTCGTTCAGCATCACGGTGGCGCCGACCCAGGCGAGCTCGAGGCCGATCACCGCGCCGAGCAGGCCCATGGCGCTCCATCGCTCCTCGCTGCGGAAATACGGCATGGACAGCCGGTAGATGTCGCCGAGAAGCTTGCTGAGGGCGCGCACGTGGGTCTCTCCAGACACGGATGCACGCAGCTTTGGCGCTGTCCGCATGGCGGAACCATGGCCGGCGCATGAACAATTGGAAAGGTGCCGATGGGGAACGGCGGGGGCCCGGTTACAGACAGGGTCGCGGAAGAGGTCTGGAATCCTGAAGCCCATCCCCCCTGCCGCTTTAGGCGGAGCGGGTCCAGAAGGTGACGCGGTGGCGGAGTGCCCCGCGCCGCTTTATCGGCGGGAAATCAAGGGCGTGGCCTATATCGACGCCAAGAGGTCCGCTGGCGTGATGCGGCGTGGTCTGTTCCTGGGACGGGCGGACGATCCGGTCACGATCGCGCGCGTCGGGCGATCGAACAGGAGAATGGCACCGTCAGGGTGCGCCCGGCCGCCGTTTCCACCCTCCGCCGGGCCGGCCTCCCATCGCCCGCGACGGTACTCGCGCGGGTTCTCGACGTGCTGGGGGCGGCGGACCCGTCCGCCTTGTCCGATGCCTTCGAGGCCGCTCGCGCACAGGGCTCCGCCGGAGGGAAGCGCCCGGCGGAGCGCTCCCTCACGGAACTCGGGCCGACGCCCGACGACCTGACCGCCTGAGGCGCCGCCTCAGGCCTTCTTCACGAACTCGGTGCGCAGCACCAGGCCCTTCACCTTCTCGACCTTGCAGTCGATCTCGTCCGGGTTCTCGGTGAGGCGGATGCCCTTCACCAGCGTCCCGCGCTTCAGCGTCACGGAGGTGCCCTTCACCTTCAGGTCCTTGATGAGGGTGACGTTGTCCCCGTCCTTCAGCTCAGCGCCGTTGGCGTCCCTGACTTCCACTCAGACCTCCTTCGCCATGTCCCTGAGGCGGAACTTCTGGATCTTGCCGGTGGAGGTCTTGGGAATCTCCTCGAACACCACGTGGCGCGGGCACTTATAGGCCGCCAGGTGTGTCCGGCAATGGGCGATGATCTCCTCCGCGGTGGCGGTCATGCCCTCGCGCAGCTCCACGAAGGCGACCGGGGTCTCGCCCCATTTCTCGTCGGGCTTGGCCACCACGGCCGCCGCGCTCACCGCCGGATGCTTGTAGAGGGCATCCTCCACCTCGATGGAGGAGATGTTCTCGCCGCCGGAGATGATGATGTCCTTGGAGCGGTCCTTCAGCTGGATGTAGCCGTCGGGATGCTTTACCCCGAGGTCGCCCGAATGGAACCAGCCGCCCTCGAACGCCTTGTCGGTGGCGGTGGGGTTCTTCAGGTAGCCCTTCATCACCACGTTGCCGCGGAACATGACCTCGCCCATGGTCTCGCCGTCGGCGGGCACCGGGACCATGGTCTCCGGGTCCATCACGTCGAGGGCATCCAGCGCGCTGTAGCGCACGCCCTGGCGCGCCTTCCGGATGGCGCGCTCCTGCGCGGGCAGGGCGTCCCATTCGGCATGCCAGTCGTTGACCACCGCCGGGCCGTAGACCTCGGTCAGGCCGTAGACGTGGACCACGTTGAAGCCGGCCTCCTGCATGGCGGCCAGCACCGCCTCCGGCGGCGGGGCGGCGGCGGTGATGAACTCCACCTTGTGGGGCAGGGGGCGCTTGTCCGCGTCGGGGGCGTTGAGCAGCGTGGACATCACGATGGGGGCGCCGCACATGTGCGTCACCTTGTGGTCGGCGATGGCGTCGAACATGGCCTTGGCCCGCACCTGCCGCAGGCACACATGGGTGCCCGCCACCAAGGTAATGGACCAGGGGAAGCACCAGCCGTTGCAGTGGAACATGGGCAGCGTCCACAGATAGACGGGATGCTTGCCGAGGGCGCAGGTGACCACGTTGCCCACGGCCAGCAGGTGCGCCCCGCGGTGGTGGTAGACGACGCCCTTGGGGTCGCCCGTGGTGCCGGAGGTATAGTTGAGGGCGATGGCGTCCCACTCGTCGTCCGGCGCCCTCCAGGCGAAGTCCGCGTCGCCGGTGGCGAGGAAGTCCTCATATTCCAGGGTGCCGATGCGGTCGCCCTTGCCGGTGAATTCCGGGTCGTCATAGTCGATGACGATGGGCTTGCGGGTGGCCATGGCGAGCGCGGCCTTCATCACCGGCGAGAACTCGCGGTCGGTGATCAGCACCTTCGCCTCGCCGTGGTCGATGGTGAAGGCGAGGATGGCGGCGTCGAGCCGGGTGTTCAGGGAGTTGAGCACCGCGCCGGTCATGGGCACGCCGTAGTGGGCTTCCAGCATGGCCGGGGCGTTGGGCAGCATCACCGCCACCGTGTCCCCCTTGCCGATGCCCAGCTTCGACAGGGCCGAGGCGAGGCGCCGGCTGCGGGCGTAGAAATCGCGGTACGTCCGCCGGAGGCTGCCGTGGACGATGGCCGTATGGTTCGGGAAGACGCTGGCGGCGCGCTCCAGGAAGCCGATGGGGTGCAGGGGCTGGTAATTGGCCGGATTGCGATCGAGGTGCAGGTCGTAGATGCTGCCGGTCATCTTGTCCCCCCGTATGGAGCCTTGTAGCGTCGCCGGAATTCCGGTCGAATTCGGCGGCGAACGTAGCCGAGCCCGGCGATGGCGCGCAATCGGCCTGGTGGGCGACGAAAGTCTCACGTGCACACGATTCTGCAGGCCTGTAGGGCGCGATCCGATCAAATTGGATCAATTTGATCGGTGAATCGTCCTCTAACTCCAAGATAGAGCACGACAAAGGTCTTACGCATTTGTGCGAGGTTGCGTTGTAAAATGGCGGCCGGCACTACCGGCGACAAGAAAAGCGACGAGGGAGACGTCCATGTCTGATGTCGGCACGAGCCCATATGCTGCGACCTATGCCAGCTGGCGGGCCGATCCGTCGGCCTTCTGGGGCAAGGCGGCCGAAGGCATCGATTGGGTGAAGGCCCCCGGGCAGATCTTCGATCCGGAAGCGGGCGTCTACGGCCGCTGGTTCCCCGATGCGGTCGGCAACATCTGCTTCAATGCCGTCGATCGCCACGTGGCGGCGGGGCGCGGCGACCAGGCGGCGCTCATCTACGACAGCCCCGTCACCGGCCGCAAGCGCACCCTCACCTATGCGCAGATGCTGGCGGAGGTCAGCGTCCTCGGCGCGGTGCTGCAGGATCTCGGCGTCGGCAAGGGCGACCGCGTCCTCATCTACATGCCCATGGTGCCGGAGGCGATCTGCGCCATGCTCGCCTGCGCGCGCATCGGCGCCATTCATTCGGTGGTGTTCGGCGGCTTCGCCGCGAAGGAGCTCGCCACCCGCATCGAGGATGCCGAGCCGAAGGTGATCCTCGCCGCCTCCTGCGGCATCGAGCCGAACCGCGTGGTGGCCTACAAGCCGCTGCTGGACCTCGCCATCTCCATGTCGGCCATGAAGCCGGAAGCCTGCCTCGTGCTGCAGCGCGAGGAGGGGCCCGGCGCCCTGACCGAGGGCCGCGACCTCGACTGGGCGGCGACGGCCGCCGCCGCCGCGGCCGCCGGCAAGGCGGCGCCCTGCGCCGAGATGAAGGCCACCGATCCGCTCTATATCCTCTACACCTCCGGCACCACCGGGAAGCCCAAGGGCGTGGTGCGCGACATCGGCGGCTACATGGTGGCGCTCGACTGGAGCATGAAGAACCTCTACGGCATCAGGCCCGGCGAGGTGTTCTGGACCGCCTCCGACATCGGCTGGGTGGTGGGCCATTCCTATATCGTCTACGGCCCGCTGATCCTCGGCGCGACCACGCTGGTCTACGAGGGCAAGCCGGTGGGCACGCCCGATCCCGGCGCCTTCTGGCGGGTGATCGAGGAGCACAAGGTGGTGGCGCTCTTCACCGCCCCCACGGCCCTGCGCGCCATCAAGAAGGAAGATCCGGACTGCACCCTGAAGCAGGGGCGCGACCTGTCCGGCTTCCGCACCTTGTTCCTGGCCGGCGAGCGGGCCGACCCCGACACGGTGGTGTGGGCGCAGCAGCAGCTCGGCGTGCCGGTGGTGGACCACTGGTGGCAGACGGAGACCGGCTGGGCCATCGCCGCCAACCCCGTGGGGCTCGACCTTCTGCCGGTGAAGCTGGGCTCGCCCACCGTCGCCATGCCCGGCTACGACCTGCAGATCGTGGACGAGGCGGCCAAGCCCGTTCCGGCCGGCACCATGGGCTCCATCGTGGTGAAGCTGCCGCTGCCTCCCGGCTGCCTGCCCACCCTGTGGCAGCAGGACGACCGGTTCGCGGAGAGCTACCTCGCGGAGTATCCCGGCTTCTACAAGACGTCGGACGCGGGCTATCTCGACGACGACGGCTACGTCTTCGTCATGGGCCGCACCGACGACATCATCAACGTCGCCGGCCACCGCCTGTCCACCGGCGGCATGGAGGAGGTGCTGGCCTCCCATCCGGACGTCGCCGAATGCGCGGTGATCGGCGTCAAGGACGAGCTGAAGGGCGAGGTGCCCTGCGGCTTCGTGGTGCTCAAGGCGGGCGAGCGCCGCGCGCCGGCCGTGATCGAGAAGGAACTGGTGGGCCTGGTGCGCGACCGAATCGGCCCGGTGGCCGCCTTCAAGCTCGCGGTGACCGTCAATCGCCTGCCCAAGACCCGCTCCGGCAAGATCCTGCGCGGCACCATGAAGAAGATCGCCGACCACGACGCGTGGTCGGTGCCGGCGACCATCGACGATCCGGGGGTGCTGGAGGAGATCGAGGGCGTGCTGAAGGAGCGTGGCATCGCCTGAGGCGGGCCGGAACGTCCCGGAGTTCGCTCCGCAATCCATCGGGCCCGCCGGCGCTGCCGGCGGGCCCGATCGCGTCTGGGAAGGGCTGGCGGGCATCCCCGCGACGGGCCAGTCGGCGCCGGGCCGCTTCCGGCCGGCCCCTGCCGCAAACCGATGGGCTCCGGTCCTGACGCCGAGACCGGTCACTCGCCCGCTGGCCTATCGAACAGCGGCGGATCAACGGCCTCTCGCGAATCGATCATGCGATTCGCCCCGGGGCGGATCCGGCTCTAGTTGCGCCCGCCGCCGCGGAACGGTTCGAAGCAGGTGTAGCCGATGAAGCACTGGGGGTTGTCCCGGGTCGGCACCCACTCGGGCCGGGTGTCCTGGTCGTACACGCAGAAGCTGCGGTCGCGCACATAGCGATCATAAAGGGTGCGCGAGGTGGCGAACACGGCCTGCCCCTGCTTCTGGATGATGCCGGCGGCCTGCGCACACGTAAGCGTGATGCTCGGCGTCTGGGCGGCGACGGGACCGGCGGCCGCGAGAAGCGCCTCTCCCGCCAGCAGAACGGCACCGGTGAGCACGGCGATTTTCCTCATTGCGACCTCCTTCGGCCCGATGCGGCCCCAGCTGCGTCTTCATTTCGGGCGTTCTGCAGGCGCGGGCAAGGGGATGCGGCGGCACGCAGCACGATCACCGGCTGTTCTGGTCCCGCGTCGGCACGTAGCAGGTGTAGCCCACAAAGCACTGCGGATTATCCCGCGTCTTCACCCATTCCGGCTTAAGCTGCTCGAATCCCGAGCAGAATCTCAGCTGGCTCACGTAGCGGTCGTAAATGTCCGGCCCGGTTCCCAGCACGATGGCTCCGTGCGTGGTGACCAGAGCCGCGGCCTCGCTGCAGGACATGGCGCGCGTGTCCGGGCGCGCGTGCCCGGTGGCGGGGACAGCAAGCGACACCGCCAGGGCGAGCGCTCCGGTGGCGCCACAATCGGCGGCGAATCGAAAAAGTTGCATTGGGGATCTCCTCGTTTTTCGCGGCGCGCCCGCCCCGGAAGCATCCGCCAAGGCTCCGAAGTGATATCGGAAGCGTCTGAATTTACTATCTATTTACCTTTCGGCCGCGTCCCGCTTGCATTTTAGGGGGGCATTCCGGGCAAAGGGGGCGAGGTGGTGGTAGCGCGATAGCAAGGCGGCGTCAGGTTGTGCGGATTCGAGTCCAGTGTGGCAAGAATGTTACGGCATTTGGGCCGGACCCCTGCTAGATAGATCCCACTGGACGAAACAACTCTTGTCTAGCGTTCTGCGTACCCAAAAGACTTCGCCCAAACACGTTATACCCAAGCAAGGGGGTTGGTCATGAAGCGGTTCCTTCTCGCCACTGTCGCGCTCGCGGCGCTCTCGGCTCCGGCCGCGGCTGCTGACCTGGCGACGAAGTACCCGGTCAAGGCAGTGCCGGTTCCGGTGTTCTCTTGGACCGGTTTCTACATCGGCGCCAACGTCGGTTACGGCGGTGACTCGTTCAACTACGACGTCAACTACTTCGGCGCTCCGGTTGCCAATCTCGGCCTGACCTCTTCCGGCTTCTTCGTCGGCGGCCAGATCGGCTACAACTACCAGTTCGCCAACAACGTCGTGCTCGGCCTCGAGACCGACCTGCAGTGGTCGGACATCTCTGGCACCGTGGACGCCAACGTCCTCGCCCTGCCGGTCCTCTCCGCTGGCTCCTCGATCGACTACTTCGGCACGATCCGCGCCCGCCTCGGCTACGCGATCGACCGGTTCCTGCCCTACATCACCGGTGGTGTGGCGTACGGCAAGTCCTCGACCGACGTGACCCTCCTGGGCGTCCCGCTGTTCTCCGAGTCCTCCACCAACTGGGGCTGGACCATCGGCGCCGGCGGCGAGTTCGCTGTCACCAACAACTGGACGTTCAAGGCCGAGTACCTGTACGTCGACCTCGGCTCGTCCGACCTGACGGTCGCCCCCCTCGCGGGCCTGACCATCAACCAGGACAACAAGTTCCACACCTTCAAGGCTGGTGTGAACTACAAGTTCTGATCTCGAAGCTTCGCTTCGTGACGAGCCCGCTGCTTCGGCAGCGGGCTTTTTTCGTTTTGGGACCTCGTCATCCGGCGGCCACCCGGTGGAGGTCTTCTGATTGCCCTCCGGTCGCCGCTCGGGGATACCCTGTCGCGCCGGCTCGCAAGCTGGGCTAGTTTGGAACGCATGAGCGACGACATCGCCTTCAATCGCAATTTCGATGCGCCGGCGGGGCGGGCGGACGCGGTATCCCCGCTGGTCCGGCGCATCGTCGCGCCAAATCCCTCGGCCTTCACCTTCACAGGCACCTGCTCCTACATCGTCGGTCGCGGCAAGGTCGCGATTCTCGATCCGGGACCGGATGATCCCGCCCATATCGCCGCGGTGCTGGAGGCGGTGAAGGGCGAGGAGGTGACGCACATCTTCGTCACCCATACCCATCGCGACCACTCCCCGGCCGCGCGCGCCGTGCAGGCGGCCACGGGCGCCGTGACCGTGGCCGAGGGCCCGCACCGCCCCTCGCGCGCCCTGGCCATCGGCGAGCTCAATCCGCTGGATGCGAGCGCGGACACGGACTTCGTGCCGGACATCGCCCTTCCGGATGGCGAGACCATCGCCGGGGCGGGCTGGACCATGACCGCGGTGGCGACGCCGGGCCATACGGCGAACCATTTCGCCTTCGCGCTCAAGGAAGACGCGCTGTTGTTCTCCGGCGACCATGTGATGGCCTGGGCGACCTCCATCGTCGCTCCGCCGGATGGCGCCATGGGGGATTACATCCGCTCGCTGGAAATCCTGGCGCGGCGGCCCGAGCAGATCTACCTCCCCGGCCACGGCGGTCCGGTGACGGACGCTCCCGCCTTCGTCCGCGACTATCTCGGCCATCGCCACGCCCGCGAGGCGGCCATCCTGCGCGCCCTCGACCGGGAGGTGGAGACGATCCCGGATCTCGTCCGCGGCATCTATATCGGCCTCGATCCACGGCTCGTGGGGGCGGCATCGCTCACGGTGCTCGCCCATCTCGAGCATCTGGTGGAGCGTGGCGCGGTGCTGACCGAGGGACTGGCTTCCATCGACGGGCGCTTCCGCCGTGCCGACTGACGCGGCGTGGCCGCCGGCGGGCTGAGCGCCCATGTGCGGGCGGTTTGTCCAGCATCAGGCGCCCGTCGTCTATGCGGAGCATTTCGGGGTGGACCCGCTCACGGCGCCGCTCCCCAATGCGCCGGCCCGCTACAATGCCGCGCCGACGCAGGATCTGATGGCGGTGCGGCGTCACCCCGCGACGGGGCTGCGCCACCTCTCGCTGCTGCGCTGGGGGCTCGTGCCCTCCTTCTCGAAGGATGCCTCGGGCGGCGCGCGCATGATCAATGCGCGCTGCGAATCCGTCGCCGAGAAGCCGGCCTTCCGCAGCGCCTGGGCAGCGCGGCGGCGCTGCATCGTGCCGGCGGAGGGCTTTTATGAGTGGCGGGCCACGGACAGCGGGCGCCAGCCCTTCTTCATCCGGCGGGCGGATGGCGCGCCGTTGGCATTGGCAGGCCTTTGGGAGGGCTGGAAGGATCCGGCCACCGGCATTTGGCTGCGCACCTTCACCCTTCTCACCTGCGCGGCCAACGCCCGCCTCGCCCCGCTGCACGAGCGCATGCCGGTGATCCTGCCCGAGGTCGACATCACCGCCTATCTGGAGGAGCCGGACCCCCGTGCCCTGCTGCGGCCGCTGCCCGGGGCCGCGCTCGAGCTCTGGCCGGTGTCGCGGAAGGTCAATTCGGTACGCAACGACGCGGCGAGCCTGATGGCGCCGCTCGAAGGCGAGGAGGGACGGGCCGCCCTGCGCCTGCTGGGCGGGGAGGCCGAGGGCCCGCGTGAGCTCAGCGCCGGCGGCGTTCGGCCGTGAGGTCGGTCATCAGCGATTCGATGCGCTGCGCATTGGTGCCGAGGTCATGGCCCCCGTATCGGGCTGCCGACCGTGCATCCACCCTCGCGCCCTTGGGCGTGGGCCGGATGCGGATGACCACATCGCTGCGGAAGCCCATGAGCGGGGAGATGGCGACGGCCTCGATCTGCCCGTCGCGCCGTGTGCCGCGCGGGGGAACGGCATCGAGGATGTGCCACTTGCGCTTCTGGATCAAGGCGAGCACGGCATTGAACGCCTCGTCGGGCGTGGCCGAAAGGTCCACCGGCTTGATGACGGGATAGGCGAGGTGCTGGAGGCCCGCGGCATCGGCGCCGGGATAGGCGAGAGGATTGGCATCGCGCGGGTGGGCGAAGGTGAGCGCGCGAAATCGCGGCGGGTCGGCGGGGTCGGTGGTGATGTCGGTGAGGCGCGGCAGCATCATGCCGCGCGCCAGCACGGCGGCTGGCCCCGCGAGCACGAGGGCGGCGATGGCCACGGCGGCCATGGCCCGCCCGATGCCGAGCCAGCCGGTCTCCCAGGTGACGAAGAAGGCCACGGTGCCCAGCACGCCGGCCAGCAGGGCGAGGCCGAGGCCTGCGCCGAGCGTCGCCATGGCGGGCTGGAAATCCAAAAGCCCGGTGCGGTAAAGCACGGCCGAAAGCGCCACCACCGGCAGCGAAAACAACGCGAGGCGAAAGCTCCACCGTGCCAGCGGCGAAAAGCGCTCCTCGGTATAGAGACGGCGTCTGATCATGAAACTCGCCTGCCGGCTGCCCGCACGTGTTTAGACCGCGTTTTCCGGCTGCTGGAAAGAGGGGGCGGCCGCCTCGCCCGTGGTGGAGAGAAGGCGCGCGGGGAGGTCGTCCACGCTGTCGACCACCAGGTCGGCCTCCTCAAGCAGGGAGGCGACGGGGATCGGGCCGCTGCGCACCAGGATGAAGCGGGCCCCCGCCGCGCGCGCCGCGTGGAAATCGTGGGCCGTGTCGCCCACCACGGCGACGGCCTCGGGCCGGTGCCCGAAGCGCTCCGCATAGGCCGTGATCATGCCGGGCTGAGGCTTGGATCCGAAGCCGGAATCATAGCCGTGGATTGCGGTGAGAAGGCCGCGGAGACCAAGCACCTCCGCCTGCTCGCGGGCGCTCGCCTCAGCGTCGTTGGTGACGATGCCGAGGTCGAGCCCCGCAGCCTTCAGCCGCTCCAGCGCCGCGCGCGGCCGGCCGATGGGCGTCAGATGCCGCAGCCCCTCCTGCGCGAACAGGCGGTCCATGAGGGAGAAGAACGCGCTTGTCGCCGGGCGGCCGAGCACCTCCGCCCACAGCGGGCCGTAGTGAATCGAGGAGCCGGACACCAAAGGCGAGGTGTGCAGGAATCGCTGTTCCGCCTCCACATAGTGGCTGACGGCGGCCAGCCGGGCGAACGCGGCCTCGTCGCCGGCCGCCAGGGTGCGCATCACCGCTCCGGCCGCCGGCCCCCAGGTGCGGTCGAAATCGACGAGGGTGCCGTCCTTGTCGAAGAGCAGCGCCGTGAGGTTTTTCATCAGGAGTACCGCCGGTTCAGGGGGCAGGGGCGTCGTGCGCCCGGCGTGTCGACCTTGGGTCGATGTCTCTTTACTATCACGATCATCATGCTCTCGCGACGACCTGCGCCGCCCCCCTTCGCCGTCCCTCCTCCGAAGGAGCCCGGACGGCCCCCGTCCACGCGCCCCGCGGCGTGGAAGCCGTGGCCGCGTCCTGCCTGCTGGCGGTCGCTGGGGGTGTTGCTTCTGCTGGGCGCGCCTGGGGTGGCTGCGGCGGCCGCCCCCCTGCCGCCGCAGCGGCCGGCGGCCCTCGCGGCGGCTCCGGTGTCGCCCTCCGCTCGCCGTCCCGCGCTGCGGACCGCGCCGCTTCCCCCGCCGCGTCCGGCCGAGATCGAGGCTTTGCGTGCCAGTGAGGAGGAGGCCGAGCAGGAGGTGGCCCCCGCAGCCGCGCCGCCGGAGCCGCAGTTCGCGGCCCGCAGCGCGCCGGCGACCCCGTTTTTCAATCCGTTCGCCCCGGCCACCGCGCCCGAACCGGAGGAGGTCGCCCCTCCGGCACCCTCAGGCACGGAGGGGTCGGCCGGTGTCGTTGCTCCGGGGGCCCTGCCGCCGGCCTGTGCCGCCCTGGTGGCGGACGGGGCGATGATCGCGGTGGCGGAAAAGCCGATTTCCACCGTCGGGAGCTGTGGTGTCGCCCACCCGGTGCGGCTTTCCGCCGTGCGCATCGGCGAGGGGCGGATGGCCGCCATGAAGCCGGAGGCGGTGATCACCTGCGAGGTGGCGGCTGCGGTTGCCGACTGGGTGCGGGAAGATCTCGCCCCGGCGGTGCGGGCACTCGGCTCCGAGATCGAGACGGTGCGGGTCGCCGCATCCTACGACTGCCGCGGGCGCAACCGGATCGCCGGCGCGCGCATGAGCGAGCACGGCCTCGGCAAGGCATTGGACGTGGGCGGCTTCGAGCTTGCCGACCGGCGCGTGATCCTGGTGGAGAAGGGCGGCCTGCCCCGCGACCTGCGGGGGCGCATGAAGGACAGCGCCTGCCTGCGCTTCGCCACCGTGCTCGGCCCCGGCTCGGATGGCTATCATGAGGACCACATCCACGTGGATCTCGCCGAGCGGAAGAGGGATTTCAAGCTGTGCCGCTGGAACCTCGATGCCCCAACCCTGATCGCCGGCAAGAAGTCTGGCGCCAGGGAGGGGGCGGACAGGGCGAGCCCGGCCGAGGGGGCGCCCGTGTCCGTTGCCTCGGAGGGGAAGGCGGGAGGCGGGGAAAAGCCCGCGGATGGCAAACCGGTGCATGCCAAGCCCGCGGCGGGATCGGCGGGCGCGAAATCCGGGGCGACGGCCACGTCCAACGGGAAGCCGCCCGGCACCGGCGCCAAGCCCTCTCCCAAGCCGTCTCCCAAGTCCCCTTCCAAGCCGCCGCCCGCGTCGCCCTCAAGGCCTGACCGCAAGTCCCCGCCGCCGGCCGGTGATGCGGCGGACGAATGACGCGACGGACAAGGGATGAGATTGGCAGGTGACGCGCTGGCGGCTCGGAGGCCCGGCGCATGCGCCGGGCTACCGTTCGGCCCCGGCTGAGGGTGGGCTCGCGGGAGGCGGGGCGTCGGCCCCGCAGGGCATGAATCCGCATGAGGGTGACGCGACTCTCGGGCCATGGCCATGACGGCCTACAGGGCGCCGCGTCAAGAAAGGCTCCAGCAACCGCGGCGGGAGCGCGGTCCGCGTGCTCAGAGCTGGAAGGCGGTTCACGGAGCAAAGGGATGCAGGGTGCTCGAATCCCGCTTTCGCCGAGCCGGAAGGCTTCCGCCACCCGGGGCAAAGGGCACAAACGAAAAAGGCGCGGCCAAGCCGCGCCTTTCGTGTTTCCGGGATGCGGCGTCAAAGGCCGATCAGAGCACCACCACCTCGGAGCCGACCGGAACGCGGCTGTAGAGATCGATGACATCCTCGTTCAGCATGCGGATGCAGCCGGAGGAAATCGCCTGCCCGATATATTCGGGCTGGTTGGTGCCGTGGATGCGGAAGAGGGTGTCGGTGCTACCCTGGTAGAGGTAGAGCGCGCGTGCACCCATCGGGTTGTGCGGACCGGGCGCCACGTAGGACGGAAGACCAGCGATGCGCTGGTGAATTTCCGCCGTAGGGGTCCAGCTCGGCCATTCGGTCTTGCGGCCGACCTTGGCCTGGCCACGGAATGCGAGGCTTTCCTCGCCCACGGTCACGCCGTAGCGGATCGCCTTGCCGTTGCCTTCCACATAGTAAAGGAACTTGTTCGGCGTATCGACGACTATGGTACCCGCCTTCTTGCTGGTCGGATACTCGACGACATGCCGCGCGTACTGACCCGAAGGCTGCACATTCGGGTAAGGCTTGTTTGCCAGGAGTTGCTTGTCCTTCGCCGTCATCGCCGTCGAAGGCGCCGGCGCAATGGTTTCAGACATGCAGCCGCTGAGCATCAAACCCGCCAGCAGTGCTCCGACCGCCCGCCACATCATGGTTGCCTCTTTATTTCCTCTGCCTTGTCGCACAAGGAGGATTCGAACCCGCACAATCTGAATTAACTGAATGTACGCCACGCTTGAAGGGTCGACGAACGCCTGACCGCTCACTTGTGCGAAAGCGTTGCAGAAATGCCTCACCAACTCACGTTTCGTCAGGCCGTTCGTAGTTTCGCAAGCATTTGGGCGCGTACTCGAGACATCACCTTGGAGAAGTCGCATCCATTGCACAGTTTCGACGCAGTTGATGCCCATCTCTGTAGGGGTCAAGCGAAGGTGCCGCAGCGTCATAAGGGTACCGAACAGGAGTAGGACATGTCTGCCGAACAACCGTCTCAGGGGCTCAGCACCCGAGTGGAATCGGATCTGAAGCGTACCGCCCAGAGCCAGCAGTGGAGGGACATCGGGATTTCCGCCGTCGCCGCTGCGGCCCAGCAGGCCAGCGACAAGCGCGCCACCGAGGCGAAGGCCGCCGAGGCCAATCGCATCGTGACGCTCAAGGACATCGACTTCCTCGCAGCCTGAGGGCGCAAGGCAGCCACCCGGACACCGGCGCGGGGGCCGGTCCGGTGTGACGCATCCGGGATCCGAGCGGATCCCGCTTCCCCCTTCTGCGACGAGAATCGAGCAGGGCTCATTCCCGGCGGGGCCTAGCGGCCGCGCCGGCGGGAGAGGCACGCGCCCCTCTCGGGAAGCGTTCTTCGAAGCCCTCTGTACTTGCCGCTGAAAAACGCGTTGTGTGCGCCCCCGGCGGGGATGGTCATGCATGCGGTCGCGTGCGGGCCCCACTGGCCGGTTCATCGCCGAGGGAGCCGCATGATCGTCGCTTATGTCGTCGCCGAGGGAGGGCTGAAAGCCGTTCCCGTCTCCGCGGGTGGCGTGCCCTCCGAAGCGGTCTGGCTTGATCTCATCTCCCCCGACGAGGCGGACGACCGCATGGCGGAGACGCTGGCTGGCATCTCGATACCAACCCGCGAGGAGATGGGCGAGATCGAGCAGTCGAGCCGCCTCTATACGGAGAACGGCGCGCGCTACATGACCGCCTCCATCCTGTGCGGGGCCGACACCGAAACCCCGGCCATGGTGGCGGTCACCTTCATTCTTTCCGGCGGGCGTCTCATCACCGTCCGCTATGGCGAGCCACGGGCCTTCCCCACCGTGGCGGGGCGCCTGGCCAAGGGGTGCCCGGCCGCCCTGACGGGCGAGGCCCTGCTGGTCGAGCTCCTGGAGGCGGTGGTGGATCGCTCCGCCGACGTGCTGGAGCAGATCGGAGCCGACGTGGAGCGCATCTCCCGCCGCATCTTCGAGCGGGACCGGGACGGGGAGAATGCCAATCGGCGCTACCGCGCCATCCTCACCCATGTCGGCCGCAAGGAAGGCCTCGTCTCCTACGCCCGTGAGAGTCTCGCCTCGCTTCAGCGCCTGTTCTCCTTCCTCGGCACGGAAACGAACGGCTCGGCGGTGCGCAAGGAGTCCCGGGCGTCCATCAAGTCCATGAGCCGTGACGTGTCGGGCCTCGCCGACTATGCGGCCTTCCTCGGCGACAAGCTGCAGTTCCTGCTGGACGCCACCATCGGCATGGTCGGGCTGGAACAGAACAACATCATCAAGATCTTCGCGGTGCTGTCCGTGGTGCTGATGCCGCCCACGCTCATCGCCTCCATCTACGGCATGAACTTCCAGCACATGCCGGAGCTGGCGGAGACCTACGGCTATCCCCTGGCCCTCGTCGCCATGGTGGTGTCGGGCATCCTGCCCTACCTCTTCTTCAAGTGGCGCAGGTGGCTCTGACGTAAGGGTGGCTGGCCCGGCCGCGCGGGCGACGCTCAGACGTGCTGGCCGCCGTTGATGAGGATCTCCGCCCCGTTGAGGTAGGAAGAGGTATCCGTGCACAGCACGTAGATGATCTTCGCCACCTCGTCCGGCGTGCCGAGCCGCTGCATGGGGATCTGGGCGACGATCTTGTCGGTCCCCGGCGAGAGGATGGCGGTGTCGATCTCTCCCGGCGCGATGGCGTTGACGCGGATGCCCCTCCGGCCGAAATCGGAGGCCATCTCCCGCGTCAGCGCCGCCAGGGCCGCCTTGGACGTGCCGTAGGCCGCCCCGGCGAAGGGGTGCACCCGCGAGCCGGCGATGGAGGTGACGTTCACCACCGAGCCCTGCGCCTTCTCCAGTTCCGCCGCGAGCCCGCGGGCGAGGATGATGGGGGCGAAGAAGTTCACCTGGAACACGTCCACCCAGGTCTCCAGGTCCGTATCGAGCGTGCCGAGCCGGCTGCCGCCCTCGCCCTTGGGAGAGATGGCGGCGTTGTTGACGAGGGCGTCGAGCCGGCCGTCCGGCAGGCGGCGCTTCACCTCGGCGATGGCCGCCTTGGTGCTGGTGGGGCTGGCGAGGTCCACCTGGATGTGGTCCTCCGGCCCGGCCCCCCAGGGGCACTTCTCCGGGAAGGCGTGGCGCGAGCAGGAGATGACGCGCCAGCCGGCGGCGGAGAATCGCTTGACCGTCGCATGGCCGATGCCGCGCGACGCCCCGGTGAGGAGCATGATGCGGGGCGTCTCTTCGGGGGCGGCGGTCATCTGCGCGGCTTTCTGGCTTCCGGGCTCTTGCCCTCGACTTGCGCACCGGGCTGCCACGAGGTCAAGCGGGGAGCACCCCGGGCCCGGCGTCCGAGGGCGCGCTCACGGGAAAAGGTGGCTCTTGGCCCAGGCGGCGGCCTCGCTCTCGCGCCGGAACTGCAGCCGGTCGTGCAGGCGGAAGGGGCGATCGTGCCAGAATTCCATGGCCACCGGCAGCACGCGGAAGCCCGTCCAGTGCGGCGGCCGCGGCACGGTGCCGAGGGCGTATCTCGCCGTGGCCGAGGCCACCGCCGCCTCGAGCGCGAATCGGCCTTCCAGCGGGCGTGACTGGCTGGAGGCCCAGGCGCCGATCTGCGACAGGCGCGGCCGGGTGGCGAAATAGGCGTCGGCCTCCGCGTCGCTCACCTGTTCCACCGGCCCGCGTACCCGCACCTGCCGGCGCAGCGACTTCCAGTGGAAGACGAGGGCGGCCTTGGGCGTGGCCGCGAGCTCGCGGCCCTTGGCGCTCCCGGTATTGGTGAAGAAGACGAAGCCGCGGGCGTCGAGCCCCTTCAGCAGCACCATGCGCGCATCCGGCAGGCCATCCGAATCGACGGTGGCGAGCGTCATGGCATTGGGGTCGTTGGGCTCAGTCTTCTCGGCGTCGGCGAGCCAGTCGGCGAACAGCGCGAAGGGCTCCGAGGCTTCCGTAAAATCACCTGATGTTAAGGGGTTCTGGGCTTCCATGGGTGTGCTCGATGTCATGTGGGAGCCCCTCGTGTCCTGCCGCATTTTCCTGCTCCGCATCCGCGGGCCGCAGCTTCCCTCTATATAGAAGTGTAATCGGCATGCGCGAAGGCCTCCGCCTTGTGCCCGGAGCATGGCTGCTCGCCGCGTGTCTGGCCGCCGGCCTCGCCGGTTGCTCGACGCTACCGAGCCTGGAGGAGGACGGCCTCGTCACCGGCTCCATCCGGCCGACCCCGGCGAGCCTGAAGCTGCCCGAGGGGGCCGCGCCCAAGGGGGTCGCGGCCGGCGACTGGGTCCAGGCCAAGGCGGCCCTCGACCAGGCCCTTGCCGCCCGGGACAAGGATGTCTCCATTCCCTGGGAGAACCGCGACACGGGCGCGCACGGCACCGCCACCCCTATCGGCGCGCAGCGGACGGGCGGGTGCCGCGACTTCATGATTTCCCTGGTGGACGGCAAGACCACCGACCGCTGGATCCAGGGCGAGGCGTGCAAGGCCACCTCGGGCCTCGTGCTCCAGCAGGTGCGCATCCTCGGCCGGGCCTGACGGCGACATCCGCCAGCCCTGCGGGAAAGGAGCGGATGCGGCATCATTCGCTTCAGCGCAATTCGTGGCAGCGCGGGCGTTGCATTTTCCGCGCCATGAACCACATCTTCGGTGCGGCCGGCCGCCTGAGCGCCGGCCGGCGAGGTGAATGTTCATGCGTGATCCCTACGACGTCCTCGGCATTTCCAAGACCGCTGACGAGGCAGAGATCAAGCGCGCCTACCGGAAGCTGGCGAAGAAGCTGCATCCGGATGCCAATGCGTCGGACCCCAAGGCGCAGGATCGCTTCGCGGAGCTGAACACCGCGCACGAGATCCTGGCCGACAAGGAGAAGCGCGGCCAGTACGACCGCGGCGAGATCGACGCGGAGGGCAAGCCGCGCGCTCCCGATTTCTCCGGCTTCGGCGGGGGCGGGCCCCGGCGTGGCCCCGGCGGCTTCTCCGGCTTCGACGGCGACACCATTTTCGAGAGCTTCTCCTTCGGTCCCGAAGGCATGCGCCGCTCGTCCGCCCGCGGCGGCGGCGGGCGTGGCTTCGAGGATGTGGGTGACATTTTCGGGTTCGGCCGGCAACGGCGCTCCGCGGGTGGCGGCTTCCAGCCCCAGCCCGGCGCCGACATGGAGATCAGCCTGCCGGTCTCCTATGAGGAGGCGACCCAGGGCGCGTCCAAGCGCGTGGGCCTGCCCAACGGCAAGCAGATCGACATCAAGATCGCCGCGGGCACCCGCGAAGGCCACCGCATGCGCCTGAAGGGGCAGGGCGAGGCGAGCCCCATGGGCGGCCCGGCCGGCGACGCCTATGTCACCATCTCCTACGCCCCGCATCCGAGCTTCGAGCGGGATGGCGACGATTTGCGTCACGCGGTGGACGTGCCGCTGGCCGATGCGGTGCTGGGCGGGAAGATGCGCGTGCCGACCCTGACCGGGGTGGCGGAGCTTGCCATTCCCGCCTGGACTTCCGGCGGGCGCACCTTCCGCCTGCGCGGCAAGGGCCTGCCCAACGCCACCGGCGGCCACGGCGACCTTCTGGTGCGCGCCAACATCGTCCTGCCGAAGGAAAAGGACGAGGCGCTGGAGGCCCTGATGAAGAAGCTGCGCGAGGACGCCGCGTCTGCCTGACGCCGCGTCTTCCGTCCCCTTCCCGCCCCCGGTCGCAATGCGCCTGCGCGCGACAGGGGCCCGCGACACGAGCGGGACGCTGATTCGGAGATGCAGAAGAAGGCGATCCGAGGCTGGTGCTGCGAGAGAGGATTGAACTCTCGACCTCTCCCTTACCAAGGGAGTGCTCTACCACTGAGCTACCGCAGCGCGCCGGTGGACCGTGGCAGCAAGCCACCGGCCCGGAAGGCGACGGACTGTTGCCGTCGTCAGGCGGCCTCGTGTGCCACAAGCAGGCGGGCGGCGCAAGGGGGGATGGGGCCGCCGCCGGGTCATCCACACCGAAGGCGCCGACACTGCAGTCGCGGGCGCGGGCCGCCTGTGAAAAACGCGGCGACGCATGCGGAGGCCCGGCCCCTCCCGGCGGATGTCGCCGCCCGTCGTCCGCCGGGAAGGGGCGGCGCTTCATCCTTATGCCCGATATCCCTTTCGGCGCCCGGGCCTGCCGCGCCCCGTCGCGCGGGGGCTGCGCGGCCGCGGCCTGACCGTGCCGGCCGGATGGAGCGGGGCCGGCTGCGCGCGGGCGGGCAGGAAAAAAGGGGCGTGCCCTGCCGCTGGGCGGTGCGCGATGCAATTTTGCGCTTGCACACGTCTTGAGCGTTTTGCCGGACCCGGCTAGCCTCCTTCAGCGAGGCCATGACGGGGTATCGGAATGGGTGCGGAGAAGGCGCGCAAGGAAACCATCGGCGCCGTGCGGCGCACGTTCGCCCCGTGGGCGGACCCGACCCAGAAGCCCCTGATCCGTTTCGAGAATGTGGTGAAGCGCTTCGGCGATTTCACCGCCGTCGATCATGTGAGCCTCGATATCTACGAGCGCGAGTTCTTCGCGCTGCTCGGCCCCTCGGGCTGCGGCAAGACCACCCTCATGCGCATGCTCGCCGGCTTCGAGGAGCCGAGCGAGGGACGGCTGACCCTCGCCGGGGAGGACCTGGCGGGCGTGCCGCCCTACCGGCGGCCGGTGAACATGATGTTCCAGTCCTACGCTCTGTTCCCGCACATGAACGTTCAGGACAACATCGCCTTCGGCCTGAAGCAGGACAAGATGTCGAAGGGCGACATCGACGCCCGCGTCGAGGAGTTGCTGAAGCTCGTCAAGCTGGACAAGTTCGCCAAGCGCAAGCCCCACCAGCTTTCCGGCGGCCAGCGCCAGCGCGTGGCGCTGGCCCGCTCGCTGGCCAAGCGGCCGAAGGTGCTGCTGCTGGACGAGCCGCTCGGCGCCCTCGACAAGAAATTGCGGGAGGAGACCCAGTTCGAGCTCATGGACCTGCAGATGAAGCTCGGCATGACCTTCCTGATCGTGACCCACGACCAGGAGGAGGCCATGACGGTGGCCGACCGCATCGCCGTGATGAACCAGGGCGTGCTGGTGCAGGTGGCGCCGCCGGCGGTGATCTACGAGCAGCCGGCCACCCGCTACGTGGCCGACTTCATCGGCGAGGTGAACCTCATCGAGGGGCAGGTGACGGCCTGCGACGGCGAGACCACGCGCATGGCCTCGCCGGTCACGCCGTGCCCGCTGGTGGTGGCCCAGCATGTGGAGGCGAAGCCCGGCGACAGCGCCTGCATCGCCATCCGCCCCGAGAAGCTGCGCATCTCGCTGGATCCGCCGGCGGAGCAGGGGGAGAACTGCTTCGAGGGCGAAATCTGGGACATCGGCTATCTAGGGGATCTCTCCATCTATCACGTGGAGCTCGCCTGCGGGCAGCGCATCAAGGTTTCGCAGCCGAACCTGTCGCGCCTCGTGGCCCGGCCCATCACCTGGGAAGACAAGGTGTGGGTGACCTTCGCGCCCCACGCGGGCGTTGTCCTCACCCGCTAAGGAGACGCCCATGCCCATGGCCGGGGAGAAGGGACGGGGCCGCTGGTTCGTGATCGCGGTTCCGTATCTGTGGCTGCTGGCGCTGTTCCTGGCGCCGTTCCTCATCGTCTTCAAGATCTCGCTGTCGCAGGACGTGGTCGCCCAGCCGCCCTATGCGCCGACGCTGGACCTCGCCCAGGGCTTCGCGGGCTTCAAGGCGTTCCTCTCCCAGCTGTCCCTTGCCAATTACGGCTATGTGCTCGACTTCTCGAACGAGTTCATCCAGGCCTACGGGTCGAGCCTCATCATCGCCTCCATCTCCACCATCCTGCTGCTGCTGGTGGGCTATCCCATCGCCTACGGCATGGCGCGGGCGCCGCGCTCCCTCCAGCCGACGCTGCTGATGCTGGTGATCCTGCCGTTCTGGACCTCCTTCCTGATCCGGGTCTACGCGTGGATCGGCATCCTCTCGCCGGAAGGGCTGCTCAACCAGGGCCTGATGGCGCTGGGAGTGATCGACACGCCGCTGGAGATCCTGAACACCAACACCGCCGTCTACATCGGCATCGTCTATTCCTATCTGCCCTTCATGGTGCTGCCGCTCTACTCCGCGCTGGAGAAGCTGGACCTCACCCTGCTCGAGGCCGCCGCCGACCTCGGCTGCCCGCCGGTGAAGGCGTTCTGGACGATCACCTTCCCCTTGTCCCTGCCCGGTGTCGCGGCGGGTGCGCTGCTGTGCTTCATCCCGGCGGTGGGCGAGTTCGTGATCCCGGACCTGCTCGGCGGGTCGGACACCATCATGATCGGCAAGTCGCTGTGGACGGAATTCACCGTGAACCGCTCCTGGACGGTGTCCTCGGCGGTGGCGGTGCTGCTGCTCCTCGTCCTGGTGATACCCATCGTCATCTACCAGAACATCCAGCAGCGCGAGCTGGAGGCGGGACGATGAGACGCAAGCCGGAGGCGGTGAAATGAAAAAAGGCCTCACCTGGTTCAACGTCACGTCCATCGTGCTGGGCTTCGCCTTCCTCTACATCCCGATCCTCCTTCTGGTGGTCTATTCCTTCAACGCCTCGCGGCTCGTCACCGTGTGGGCGGGCTTCTCCACGCAGTGGTACTGGGCCTTGCTGGAGAACGAGCAGCTCATGGACGCGGCGTGGGTGACGCTGCGCATCGCCTTCTTCTCCTCCCTTGTCTCCACCGTGCTGGGCACCATGGCGGCGCTCGCCCTCACGCGCTACGGGCGGTTTTCCGGGCGGACCCTGTTTTCGGGCATGATCTACGCGCCGCTCGTCATGCCGGAGGTGATCACCGGCCTGTCGCTGCTGCTCCTGTTCGTGGCGGTGGACTTCGACCGCGGCTTCTGGACGGTGCTGCTGGCGCACATCACCTTCACCATGTGCTTCGTGGCGGTGGTGGTGCAGTCGCGCCTCGTCACCTTCGACCGCACGCTGGAGGAGGCGGCCCTCGACCTTGGCTGCCCGCCGTTCCAGACCTTCTTCAAGATCACGCTGCCGCTCATCCTGCCGGCGGTGGTGTCCGGCTTCATGCTGGCCTTCACGCTCTCCCTGGATGACCTCGTGATCGCGAGCTTCACCACCGGCCCGGGCGCGACCACCCTGCCCATGCGCATCTATTCGCAGGTGCGCCTCGGGGTGACGCCGGAGATCAACGCCATCTGCACCATCCTCATCGCCATCGTGACGGTGGTGGTCATCGTCGCGTCGATCGTGACCAAGCGGGCGGAGAGTCAGCGCCAGGCGGAAGAGCGGGCGGCGATGCAATAAGCCGGCGCCACCGGCCCGGGGTGGCCGGAGGCGCCGCGGGCCTCACAGTCCGGAGAAGCGCACCACGGGCGTGCCGGTGAGATCCAGCAGGAAGAGCTTCCGCGTCGCCGGATCGACGCGGAAGGCGCGCACCACCGTCAGGGCGGAGAAGAACTTCTGCTCCTGCTCCATCACCGCTGGCGTGCAGGCCATGCGCGTGGTTGCCAGCGGGCCGAAGCTGATCCGCGCACCGGCGATGGTCGCCGTGCCGGTGTAATGGTTGCAGCCGCCCGAGCCGGAGACGGTTCCGTCCGCGGCGATGGAGAGGGTGGTCTGCATGCGGTCCACCACCCCGCGGCCGCGGATGTCCTCCGCCAGCCAGTCGCCGGCGGGGGTGAGGGGGGCTTCCGCCGCCACGGCCCTCGGCTGCGGCAGGAACGGGCCGGACGCCGTGACCATGCCCGCCATGACGATGCTGGCCAGGACCACGCGGGCAAAGGCCACGCGGGCAAGGCGACGCCGGCCCAGGGCCGGCTCGGCCGGGGATCTCATCATCGTCCCTCCCGCACCCAGGCGGCGGTCAGCACGCCGAGAAGCAGCAGCAGGCCGGACAGGCCGGCGAATACCGGGAACAGGCCGATGGAGCGCACCACCGATACGTCGCGGGTCTTCAGCCCCATCCAGTCCTCCCCGGCCAGCCGGTCGGAGGCGGAGACCTGCACCACCCGCGGCACCGCGCCGTCCAGCTCGGAGAGCCGCCACACGCCGCCGCCGGTTGCGGTGGCGAGGGGGGCCACCACGTCCCGGGTGCTGGTGACTTCCGCGAACTCCCTGGGGTTCAGCGGGCCGATGTTGGCCAGCGCCGTGAGCGGCCCGTTGGCGGCGCGCCACAGGCCGAGCTCGTCGGCGGGGGTGGAGGCGCGCCACAGGCCGGGCTTGGCTTCGGCGAGGGTCAGGGTGCGCACCCGCCCCGAGGGGGTGGTGACGCTGGCTTGCGGCACGCGGTCCGCCATGGTCTGGCGCTCCACCACCAGGTCGCGGCCGGAGACGGTGAGCTTCAGGCGCTCCTCCTCCAGGTCCGGCTCCTTCATGAGCCAGTGGGAGAGGCGGCGCAGCAGGTCGATGTGCGGGCCGCCGCCCTCGTAGCCGCGGGCCCACAGCCAGATGTGGTCGGACAGCAGCAGCGCCACGCGCCCCTCGCCCACCCGGTCCACCAGCAGCACGGGCTTGTCCCCCGGCGCGCTCATGAGGCTGGTGCCGGAGCGGGCGGTGGCGTCGATGACACGGAAGAAGCGGCTCCAGCTGGGCGGGGTGGTCTCCGAGCCCGGCAGGTCGCGCGTCACCGGGTGGCGCTTGCCGGGGCTGGTGAGCTCGGCGCGGTAGGGCGCCTCGGTGGCCTCGCCCTTGGGCACGCCGGGCAGGATCTCCTCCAGCGGCGTGTTGATGAGGGAGCCCATGTCGATGAAGTCGGTGCCCGCCGCCACCAGCACCGCGCCGCCCTGGCGCACGTAGCGCACGATGTTGTCGAAATAGATCTGCGGCAGCACGCCCTGCTGGGCGTAGCGGTCGAAGATGATCAGGTCGAAATCCTTGATCTTGGTCTGGAACAGCTCGCGCGTGGGGAAGGCGATGAGCGAGAGCTCGTTGATGGGCGTGCCGTCCTGCTTCTCCGGCGGGCGCAGGATGGTGAAGTGGACGAGGTCCACGTTGGCGTCGCTCTTGAGCAGGTTGCGCCAGGTGCGCTCGCCCACGTTGGGCTCGCCGGAGACGAGCAGCACCCGCAGCTTGTCGCGCACGCCGTCGATGGAGACGGCGGTGCGGTTGTTCACCACCGTCAGCTCGTCCGGAAGCGGCGGCACCTCGAACTCGACGATGTTGGGCCCGGCGTGGGTGATGTCCACGTCGACGCTGGCGCTGCGGCCGGCGGTGACGGTGGGCCTCGCGATCACCTCGCCGTCGCGGCGGATGGTGACGGGCACGCGGGCGCCGGCGGGGACGCCCTCGTCGGTCACCTTGAAGGTCAGGGTCTGCTTCTGGCCGACGATGCCGAAGCGCGGCGTCTTCTCCAGCGCCACGCGGCGGTCCTTCTCGCCGGGATGGCCGGTGATGAGGGCGTGGATGGGAGCGGAGAAGCCGAGCGCCTGCGGCTTGTCGGGGGTGTCGTGCACCCGCCCGTCGGTGATGAGGATGGCCCCCGCCACCCGTTCCGGCGGCACGTCGGCGAGGCCCGCGGACAGGGCCGAGAACAGGCGCGTGCCGTCCGCATCCGCGGTGCCGGCGTCGGCCTCGATGGTGCGCACCTCCACGCCGGGCAGCTTGCCCAGCCGCTCGGCCAGCTGCGCCCGGGCGGCTTCCGTCTGCTGGGTGCGCTCGCCGAAGGATTGGCTCGGGCTCTTGTCCACCACCATGGCCACCACCGAGGTGAGCGGCTCGCGCTCCTCCTGGGTGAAGGAGGGGTTGGCGAGGGCGATGAGCCCCACCGCCAGCGCCAGGGCGCGCAGCACCGCGCCGCGGGTGCGGGCGGCGAGGAGCAGCCCGGCGAGCACCAGCGCCACCACGGCGATGGCGAGCAGCGCCGGCAGCGGCAGGAAGGGGGAGAAGGTGAGGCCGTAGCTCATGGCCGGCCCGCCGCGGCGCGATGCGCGCTCATTGCCCCAGCCTTTCCAGCAAAGCGGGGACGTGCACCTGGTCCGCCTTGTAGTTGCCCGTCAGCACGTACATCACCATGTTGGCGCCGGCCCGGAAGGCGAACTCCCGCTGGCGCGGCTCGCCGGGGGTGAGGGGCAGGATGGGATCGCCGCCCCTGGTCACCGCCCAGGCCCCCGCGAGGTCGTTGGCGCTGATGATGATGGGCGAGACGCCGTCTCCCGCCCGCGCCGGGCGGTCGGCATCGTCGGTGGCGGCGGGCAGCGCCTCCACCCAGGTGGTGCCGCCGGTGAAGCGGCCGGGGAAGTCCTTGAGCAGATAGAAGGCCTTGGTGAGCACGTGGTCGCGCGGCACCGGCTCCAGCTCGGGAATGTCGAGGCGGGAGAGGATGTCCTTCAGCCGCACGCCCGCGGCGGAGAGGGAGCCGCCGGGCGCGCCCTGGGTCTCCAGCGCGTCGCGGGTGTCGAAGATCACCGTGCCGCCCTGCTTCATGTAGGCGTCGATGCGCGCCAGTGTCGCCGCCGAGGGCATGGGGGCGTCGGGCTGGATCGGCCAGTAGAGCAGCGGGAAGAAGGCGAGCTCGTCCTTCGAGATGTCCACCCCCATGGCCTCCCCCGCCTGGAGGGCGGTGCGCTGGGAGAGGAAGGCGGAGAGCCCGTCGAGCCCGGAGCGGGAGATGTCGTCCACCTCCTGGTCGCCGGTGATCACATATGCGAAGCGGGTCTGGGTGGTGGCCTTCAGGGCGAAGGCGTCGTCCTCGGCGGCCCGCGCCGGGGCGGGCAGGGTGCCGAGGCCGGCCACCCCGAGGGCGAGGGCCAGGGTGAGCGCCGCCGCCGCGCCACGCTTTGCGCCGCCCCTGGCGCTTCCCCCGCCCAGCCGGCCGAGGCCGCCGGACAGGAGCAGCACGGCCAGCGCATCGAGCAGCAGCAGCAGCATGGCGGCCACCAGCACGGGGCCGCGCAGGTCGCGCGGGGCGCTGTCCTTCAGGGGCTCGATGGTGCCGCCCACCACGGAGAGGTCGAGGGGCTTCGGCCTGTCGTCGGGCAGGAGGGCGTTCACCGCCAGCAGGCCGTCCGGCGGGCCGTAGAAGCCGGGGGGATGGTCCGCCGTGGCGCGGTCCGCATAGGTCGCCGGCAGCGCATGCACGGTGGGGCCGGCGGGGTGGAAGGCGCCGAAGCCGTCGAGGACGCGGGCGGGGGGCAGCGCCGCCACGTCGGGGCGGTCCGCCGCGTGGGCGGTCGCGGCCGGCGGGGCGTCGGCGGGGGGCGGGGCGTCGGACAGGGCGATCACGCGGCGCAGCATCTCCACGAAGGTGCCGGACAGGGGAAGGTTGGACCAGGAGGTGTCGCCGGTGACGTGGAACAGCACCAGCGCCCCCTTGCCCCGCCGCACGCCGGTGACGAGGGGCGTGCCGTCCGCCAGCGTCGCCCAGGTGCGGTCGCCCAGGGTGCCGTCGGGCTCGGCCAGCACCTGGCGGTTCACGGTCACGTCGTCGGGCAGGCGCACGTCGCGGAAGGGGCCGTCCGGGGTGAGCGCACCGAGCCGCTGGGGGGTCTCCCAGGACAGGGAGCCGCCGAGCACGCGTCCGCCGCGGCGCAGCTTCACCGGCAGGAGGTCGTCCTGGGCATTGGCGAGGCGCGGGCCGGCGAAGCGGATCAGCACGCCGCCCTCCTCCACGAAGCGGGCGAGGCGGGTGCGTGTGGCGGGGGGAATGGTGCCCACGTCGGTCAGCACCAGCACGGGCAGGCGCTGCTCCAGGAAGCGGTTGATGTTCTCCGTGGCCGAGCCGGTCTCCGCCACGCGGATGTCGGCGAAGGGCGCGAGCGCGCGGGACAGGTAATAGGTGGGCGCGAGCAGGGGCTGGCCGGTGTCCGTGCTGGTGCCGGAGACGATGCCCACCGCCCGGCGGCGCCACCGCTTGTCCAGCAGCTGCACCGCGCCGGCGGAGCGCTCGCCGGTGATGTCGAGGCGCGCCACCTCGTTGCGGATCTCCACCGGCAGCTCGAAGCGCGTTTCGGTCTCGCTTGCGCCCTCGGGCAGGGTGAACGGCGCCTCGCCGATCGCGAGGCCGCGGGAATCCTTGGCCGCGACCACCCCGGCGCGGGGCGGGCCGCCCTCGGGACGCAGCACCTTCACGGTGAGGGCGTCGGCCTCGTTCAGCGCGCCGGCGAGGGCCAGAGGCGGGGCCACGCCGCCGCTGACCACCAGCCGGCGGGCCGAGGGGCCGAGGGCGGCGAAGCCCTGCGCCAGCTCCGTGTCGGCCCCCAGGTCCACCCCGTCGGACAGGAAGACGACGCCGGCCTCCGCCACGCCCGAGGTCACCTTCGCGGCCAGCGCCAGCGCCTCGCGCCGGGCCGGAGCGTAGGGCACGGGCTCCAGCGAGCGCAGGCGGTCGCGGGCGGCGGCGGGGGTGGCGAGCGTCGCCTCGCGCGGCACCTCGCCGGTGGGGATGAGGGCGATGCCGCGCCCGTTCGCCTCCGCCTCGTCGATGAGGGCGGATGCGGCGGCGCGGCGGGCCTCCCAGCTGGCGGCGGCGGGCCAGCCCTGGTCGATGATCAGCACCAGCGGCCCGCCCTGCGCGGGCGCGACGGCCGGCGGGTTCCAGATGGGGCCGGCGGCGGCGAGGATGA
Organism: Xanthobacter nonsaccharivorans; assembly: GCF_043194755.2. Lineage (NCBI taxonomy): Bacteria > Pseudomonadati > Pseudomonadota > Alphaproteobacteria > Hyphomicrobiales > Xanthobacteraceae > Xanthobacter > Xanthobacter nonsaccharivorans. The sequence continues at coordinate 352,123 of NZ_CM195526.1, forward strand.
TCAGCGCCGCCAGCAGCAGCCGCAGCAGGGTGAGCCACCAGGGCGTGCGCGCCGCGCTCTCCTCCTTCGGCGTGATGGAGAGCAGCAGCCGCAGGGGCGGGAAGGCCATCTCCCGCGGCTTCGGCGGCACCACGCGCAGCAGGAACCACAGCAGCGGAAGCGCGAGGAAGGCGGTGAGCAGCAGCGGCGCGGAGAAGGCGAGGGGGAGGCCGAGCATCAGGCGGGCCCTCCCGAGACATAGGGATGCCCGCCCCCGCGCGGGGTCAGGGCCCCGCCGCCGGCGCCCATGCGGGTATGGAGGGCGAGCAGCAGCTCGCTGGCCGGCCGGTCGGTGCGGTGAAGGGCGAAGGACCAGCCCAGCCGCTCGGCGGCGACGCGGATGCGGGCGCGGTGCTCCACCAGCTTCAGCTCATATTCCGCGCGCCAGCTCTCCGCGCGGCCCACGGTGAGGCGCTGCCCGCCCTCGGGCTCGCGGAACTCGATGCGGCCGGAGAAGGGGAAGGTCTCCTCCGCCGGGTCCACCACCTGCACCACATGGCCGTGGGCGCCGGAGGCGGCGAGCTGCTCGATGCGCGCGGCCACCTCCTCCGCCGGGCTCCAGAAATCGCCGATGAGGACGATTTCCGAAAGCGGCGAGGGGCTGAAGGGGGGCGGCAGGCTCGCCGGCCGCTCCGGCGCCAGCACCACGGCTTCCGCCATGCGCTCGGCGATGCGGCGGTTGGCGGAGGGGCGCATCATCTGCGGCATGCCCACCCGTTCCCCGCCCTTCACCAGGAGCTCGGCGAGGGCGAAGGCGACGATGAGGGCGCGCTCGCGCTTGGGGGCCTGCCCGCGGGAGAAATAGTCCATGGAAGGCGACAGGTCCGGCCAGATCCACACGGTGTGGGCGGCCTCCCACTCGCGCTCGCGCACATAGAGATGGTCGTCGCGGGCGGAGCGGCGCCAGTCCACGCGGCTGGCGGGCTCGCCATCGACGAAGCGGCGATATTGCCAGAAATTCTCGCCGGTGCCGGCGCGGCGGCGCCCGTGCAGGCCGTGCTGCACCGTCATGGCGATGCGGCGCGCCTCCAGCACGAGCCGGGGCATGGACGCGGCAAGGTCCGCCGCTGCAAGCGCGGCGGTCTCGACGGTCTGTTGCGCGTCAGCGGCCAATGGCGTGTCACCCACTCCGGCTCACCCCAGCCGCTCGGCGAGGCGGCGGATGATGTGCGAGACGTTCTCCCCATCGGCGCGGGCGGCGAAGGTGAGGGCCATGCGGTGCTTCAATACCGGCTCGGCCAGCGCCACCACATCGTCCACCGAGGGGGCGTAGCGGCCGTCCAGCAGGGCGCGGGCGCGCACCGCCAGCATCAGCGCCTGGCTGGCGCGCGGGCCGGGGCCCCAGGCGATGTAGCGCTGCTCCGGCCCTTCCGCGCCGGGACGGGCCGAGCGCACGAGGGTGAGGATGGCCTCCACCACCGAATCGCCCGCCGGCAGGCGCCGCACCAGGCGCTGGGCGGCGACGAGGTCGTCCACGCTCATGGCGGGCCGCGCCTTCTGCTCCTCGGCGGAGGTGGTCTCGAACAGGATGCGGCGTTCCGCGTCGCGGTCCGGATAGTCCACGTCGATTTCCATCAGGAAGCGGTCGAGCTGGGCCTCGGGGAGGGGATAGGTGCCTTCCTGCTCCAGCGGATTCTGGGTGGCGAGCACGTGGAAGGGCTTGGGCAGGTCGTGCCGCTCGCCGGCGACGGTGACGTGATATTCCTGCATGGCCTGGAGCAGGGCCGACTGGGTGCGCGGCGAGGCGCGGTTGATCTCGTCCGCCATCAGCAGCTGGGCGAAGATGGGCCCCTTGATGAAGCGGAAGGCACGCCGGCCGCCGGCCGTCTCCTCCAGCACTTCCGAGCCGAGGATGTCGGAGGGCATGAGGTCCGGCGTGAACTGGACGCGGCGGGCATCGAGGCCCAGCACCGTGCCCATGGTTTCCACCAGCTTGGTCTTGGCGAGGCCGGGCACGCCCACGAGCAGCGCATGGCCGCCGGAGAGGATGGTGATGAGCGCCCGCTCCACCACCGTCTCCTGGCCGAAGATCACCGAGGAGATGGCGGCGCGCGCCGCCTTCACATGGGCTGCGGCGGTCTCCGCATTGCGGATGATCATCTGGTCGAGGTCGAAGGTCTCGCCGGCAGCCGACATGTGCCTCTCCTATACGCCACGCGCCCTCGGGACAGGCTTGCCGCGAAAAGCGGCAACAAAACGCCCCGTGCGCGCATCCGGACAACGCCCCCGGATGGGATATTGCAAACGTCGCGCCACCCGGACACAGAGCTTACGATAAGATTGCGCTGCGTCTAACCCCGCTGGAAGGCGGCGGCGTGGACGGCGCGCTCACGTCATCGCGAGACGTGCGGCGTGCGCTGCGCGGGAGGTGCACATGCCAGAGGCCAAAGCCGCCACCCCTGTTTCCCCGGCCGCCGGCCGGCTCGACGCGCTGATGGCGGCGGCGAAGGCGGCCGGCGGCCGGGGGCCCGCGCCGGTGGACAAATGGGACCCGCCCGACTGCGGCGATCTCGATATCCGCATCAAGGCCGACGGCACCTGGCTCTACATGGGCACGCCCATCGGCCGGCAGCCGCTGGTGCGCCTGTTCGCTTCCGTGCTGGCGCGCGAGGGCGCGCGCTACGTGCTGAAGACGCCCGCGGAGAAGGTGGGGATCACCGTCGAGGACGTGCCCTTCCTCGCGGTGGAGATGGCGGTGGAGGATGCGGCGGAGAGCCGCACCCCGGATGCGCGCGGCCACGAGAGGGGCGCCGGGGATGGCCGTACCCTCGTGTTCCGCACCAACATGGACGACCTGGTGCGCTGCGGCCCCGGCCACGACCTGCGCTTCGCCCGCGGCGCCGGGGCGGGCGAGGTGGTGCCCTATCTCCACGTGCGCCACGGGCTGGAGGCGCGCCTCACCCGCGCGGCGCATTTCGACCTGATGGAGCAGGGGGAGGTGCGGGACGAAGCGGGCGTCCCCATGTTCGGGGTCATGTCCGCCGGCCTCTTCTATCCCATCCTGCCGGCGGCCGAGCTCGGCCTCGAAGCGGAACACGGCGCATGACCCACTTGTCCGAAGACCCGCCGGAGGATCCGCCGGAAGAGCGCGCGCAGGACGAGGTGGTCGGCCTTGCCGCCTTCCTCGACCGGGCGCGGGCCCGCCTCTCGCGCACGCCGCCGGCCTTCTATTCGGAGGCGGCCTATCCCGGCCTTGCCGGCGACCATGCCCTGCAGCCGGAAAAGATGTCGCTCCTTCCGGCAAAGCCACCGCGTCATGCCGCCGTGCTGGTGCCGGTGGTGGCGCGGCCGGAGCCGACCATCCTCCTCACCCTGCGCTCGCCGCACCTGTCCCAGCATGCGGGGCAGGTCGCCTTCCCCGGCGGGCGGGTGGACCCCGGCGACAAGGACGAGCTGGACGCGGCGCTGCGCGAGGCGCGGGAAGAGGTGGGACTCGCCTCCCGCCTCGTGGAGCCGCTCGGCTATCTCGACGGCTATCTCTCCGGCACCGGCTTCTGGATCGTGCCGGTGGTGGGGCTGGTGGATCCGGCCTATGAGCTGACCCTCAACCCCTCCGAGGTGGCGGAGGCGTTCGAGGTGCCGCTCGCTTTCCTCATGAGCCCGCGCAACCACGAGCGCCAGTCGCGCGAGTGGAAGGGCACCCTGCGCCACTTCTATGCGATGCCCTTCGAGGGGCGGAACATCTGGGGCGCCACCGCCGGCATGCTGCGCATGCTGTATGAGAGGATCTACGCCTGATGGTGCGCAGCCTGCTCCTGGAGCTCGGCCTGTTCCTCACTCCCTTCGTGCTCTACGGCGCGCTGCTGCTCGCCACCAAGGGCTCGGTGGTGCCCGAGCACTGGTCGCTCCGCGCGCTGGCGGGGGTGGTGGCGGCGGCGGTGGCCCTCGTGGTCCTCGGGCTGTTCCTGTTCGAGCACGGCCATGTGGCCCCGCCCGGCAGCCACTACGTGCCGGCGCAGACCAAGGACGGCGTGTTCGTGCCGGGGCATTCCGAATGAGCGCGTCGGTTGCCGGCGCCGATTTCTGGGCGACCCCCGGCCTCACGGAGGTGCTGCGCCTTCTCAATCGCGACGGCGAGGAGGCCCGCGTGGTGGGGGGCGCGGTGCGCAACACCCTTTTGGGGCTGCCCGTGACGGACGTGGACATCGCCACCACCGCCTTGCCGCAGGAGGTGGCCGCCCGCGCGGCGGCCGCCGGGCTGAAGCCGGTGCCCACGGGCATTGCCCACGGGACGGTGACGGTGGTGGCGCATCACCATGCCTTCGAGGTCACGTCCCTGCGGGAGGATACGGAGACGGACGGGCGGCGCGCCGTGGTGCGCTTCGGCCGCAGCTGGCTGCACGACGCGCAGCGGCGCGACTTCACCCTCAATGCCCTCTACGCCAAGCCGACGGGGGAGGTGGTGGACCTCGTGGGCGGGCTGGAGGACCTCAGGGCGCGGCGGGTGCGCTTCATCGGCGATGCGCAGGCGCGCATCCGCGAGGATTACCTGCGCATCCTGCGCCTGTTCCGTTTCCATGCCGCCTATGGCGCGGGGGAGGTGGACAAGGCTGCCCTCACCGCCTGCGAGCGCCTGCGCGCCGGCCTTCTCGGCCTGTCGCGGGAGCGGGTGCGGGCGGAGATGATGAAGCTGCTGCTCGCCCCCCGCGCCGCGCCGACCCTGGCCACCATGGCGGACACGGGTCTGCTGCAGATGCTGCTGGCGGGGGTGGGCGCCGTGCCCGCCTTCACGCGGCTTGCCGCCCTGGAGGCGGAGACGGGCGTCGCGCCCGCGGCGGTGCGGCGGTTGGCGGCGCTGGCGCTGTGGGGAAAGGACGACGTGGAACGGCTGCGGGATCGCCTGCGCCTCTCCAATGGGGAGAAGGCCCGGTTGCGGGCGCTGGCGGGGCCGGTGCCGCTGTTGCCGGACAGCCGCGCGGTGCGGGGCTTCCTCTATGGGGTGGGGGTGGAGGCGGGGCTCGACCGCGTGCTCCTCGCAGCCGCCCGGCGGAGGGACGGCATATCCTCCGCCATCGCCACGGGGGTGGCCGAGGTCGCCCGCTCCTGGACGGTGCCGAAGGTGCCGTTCGGTGCCGCCGACCTCATGGCGCTGGGCATGAGCCCGGGGCCGAAGCTGGGCGCGGCGCTGACGCGGGCCGAGGAAGCCTGGGCCCGCGCCGATTTTCCCGATGATGCGCCGTCCGTCGCCGCTCTGGTGCAGGCGGCGGCGCGGAGCGGCGCGGACGGCTGAAAGCCGGGCGGGGCCCGATGGCAGGGCGCCGGGGCGCGTCGTGTGCCCCGCGCGTGAGCCTGCCTCAGGGGGTGCCCAAGCCCGCGCCGGGCTCGGGCCCATCCGCCCGGGATCGGTCGAGGACCGGGACCGAGAAGTTCAGTCCTCGTCCTCGTCTTCCTCGTCTTCCTCTTCATCGTCGTCGAAATCGGCAACCTCGAGCTTTTCGAGGGCGACGGCCGGCAGGATGTGGGTGCGGAACTCGCTCACCTCTTCCGCGTACCATAATACCGAAACGTCTTCCCCCGTCACCGACACGACGGCGAGGGCGGGGCTGCCGGACTTGAGCTGCACGATGTCACCGGGTTCGAAGGCCATGGTCTCACGTCTCCCCGCTGGGCGCGACGACTGCGCCCGGAGAGGCTTAGACGTCGACCATGACGATCCTGTCACAGCCTGCCGGGCATGGAACGGCAGGCCGGGCGGGATGTTCCGCCTGCGCCCGCTTCCCCCTGCTCACGGCCACTTCACCACCGGCGGCATGGAGGAGAGGATGGATTCCACGTTGCCGCCGGTCTTCAGGCCGAAGATGGTGCCGCGGTCATAGAGCAGGTTGAACTCCACATAGCGGCCGCGGCGCACCAGCTGCTCTTCCCGGTCCTCCTCGGTCCAGGGCGTGGCCATGTTGGCGCGGACCAGCTTCGGGTAGATGTCGAGGAAGGCGAGGCCCACGTCGCGGGTGAAGGCGAAGTCCTCCTCCCAGGTGCCCTCGCCCGTCGAGGCGCTGTCCAGATAGTCGTAGAAGATGCCGCCGATGCCGCGCATCTCGTCCCGGTGCTTCAGGAAGAAATAGTCGTCGCACCACGCCTTGTAGCGCTCGTAGTCCGCCACCGGGTGGGCGGTGCAGGCCTCCTGCATGGCCCCGTGGAACGCCTGCGTGTCCGCATCCTCCTGGGTGCGCCGGCGGTCGAGCACGGGGGTGAGGTCCGCCCCGCCGCCGAACCACGCCTTGGTGGTGACGACGAAGCGCGTGTTCATGTGCACCGCCGGCACGTGCGGACTGGCCATGTGGGCGATCAGCGAGATGCCCGAGGCCCAGAAGCGCGGGTCCTCGGCCGCGCCGGGGATCTGGCCACGGAACTCGGGGGCGAACTCGCCGAACACGGTGGAGGTGTGCACCCCCACCTTCTCGAACAGGCGGCCGCGCATGAGCGCCATGGTGCCGCCGCCGCCGGGCGCGCCGGTATGGTCGGTGCGGGCCCAGGGGGTGCGGGCAAAGCGGCCCGCCGCGCCGGCGTGGAGCGCCGGGTCGGCCTCGTCCTCCAGCGCCTCGAAGGCGGCGATGATCCGGCCCTGCAGCTCCTCGAACCAGGCGCGGGCCGCGGCGCGGCGCGCATCGAGCGCGCCGTCGCCCGGCGCATGGGGAGACGTGGTTCCGTCGGATTGCGACATGGGGCGCTCCTCTTCTTGTGCGGGCCTTCTACGCCGCCCGGGCGCGCGGCGGAAGCGGGCCGTCAGCCGGGCGGGAAGCCGCCGGTCTGCCGCAGCGCCTCGGCAAGGGCGATGCCGGCGCTCACCGCCACGTTGAGCGAGCGCAGGCCGGCCCGCACGGGAATGCGCACCCGCGCATCCGCCGCCGCATGCACCTCCTCCGGCACGCCGGCCGATTCCCGGCCGAACAGCAGCACGTCGCCGGGCTGGAAGCGGAAGGCGGGCAGCGGCTCGGCCGCCCTGGTGGTGAACAGGACCAGCCGGCGCCCCTCGGCCCGGCGCTCCGCGTCGAAGGCGGCGAAGGAGGCGTGCCGCCGCCACGTGACCTGGTCGATATAATCCATGCCGGCGCGGCGGAAGCCCGCATCTCCCACCGGAAAGCCCGCCGGCTCGATGATGTGCACCTCCACGCCGAAGCAGGCGCCGGTGCGCAGGATGGTGCCGGCGTTCTGCGCGATGTCGGGGCAATAGAGGGCGATGCGCACGGGCCGGCGTCTCGGGCGTGGGGGGGGGGATAAGGCGGCGGCAGGGACACCAGAAAACCGCATCCGGCGCAAGCCTTTGCCGCCCGGTGTGAAGGCCGGGGCGTGCCGGGGCCGGGCATGGCAGCTGCGAGGGGGAGGGCGGGGATGGCCAACCCGCCGGCGGCAGGCCGGGCCGCCGAGGCCCGGCGTCCGGTGAAAACGCGAGCGTGGCGGCGGGCGCGGGTGCGCGGGGTGCGACATCGAAGTGTCGCAGGAGAGGACCGCGTGCCGCATCGCCATGATCTGGACAAGATGAGGCGAGGGTGCAATTAGAGGCGCTTGAAAGTGGCGGCTCGCGTGTGCACGCGGTCGCCGCGTATGCGTGCGGCTTGAAATCCAGGGGTGTGCAGCCTGCGAAAAGCGGGCGGCTCAGGGGCGAAGGACGCGCGCAGCGACGACAACAGGATCGGGGACTGCGCCGTGGCACATACGGAGACGTCGGACACGACGACGCGTCGGGACTTCCTCTACATCGCGACCGGCGCCGTGGGCGCTGTCGGGGCCGCCGCCATGGTGTGGCCCTTCGTTTCCCAGATGCAGCCCGACGCCTCGGTGCTCGCGCTCTCCACCACGGAGGTGGACCTTTCTCCCATCGCCGAGGGGCAGATCGTCACCGTGCAGTGGCGCGGCAAGCCGATCTTCATCTCCCACCGCACCGCGGCGGAGATCAAGTCGGCCCAGGACGTGCCGCTTTCCGCGCTGCCCGACCCCCAGCCTGACTCGGCCCGCGTGAAGCCCGGCAAGGACCAGTGGCTCGTGCTGATCGGCATCTGCACCCATCTGGGCTGCATCCCGCTCGGCCATCAGGGCCCGTACAACGGCTGGTTCTGCCCCTGCCACGGCTCGGTCTATGACACCTCCGGCCGCATCCGGCAGGGACCGGCGCCGCTCAACCTCGCGCTCCCGCCCTACGCCTTCACCACCGACACCAAGATCGTGATCGGCTGACGCGCGCTTCGTCGCCGCTTTCAAAAAGGTTGGACCCATGGAAGGACATTCCACCTACCAGCCCAAGGGGAAGATTGCGCAGTGGTTCGAGAGCCGCTTGCCGATCGTTGGGTTGATTCATTCCTCGGCCATCGCCTATCCGGTGCCGAAGAATCTCAATTACATGTGGACCTTCGGCGCCATCCTGAGCCTGATGCTGGTCGTCCAGATCGTCTCCGGCGTCGTTCTGGCCATGCATTATGTGGCCTACGCGCCGGTGTCCTTCGCCCGCGTCGAGCACATCATGCGCGACGTGAGCTACGGCTGGCTGATCCGCTACATCCACGCCAACGGCGCCTCGATGTTCTTCATCGCGGTGTATATCCACATCTTCCGCGGCATGTACTACGGCTCGTACAAGGCCCCGCGCGAGGTGTTGTGGATCCTCGGCGTGATCATCTATTTGCTCATGATGGCCACCGGCTTCATGGGCTACGTGCTGCCCTGGGGCCAGATGTCCTTCTGGGGCGCCACCGTGATCACCAACCTGTTCTCGGCCATCCCGCTGGTGGGCGAGACCATCGTGCAGTGGCTGTGGGGCGGCTATTCGGTGGGTGATCCCACGCTGAACCGCTTCTTCTCCCTGCACTATCTCCTGCCGTTCATGATCGCCGGCGTGGTCGGGCTGCACATCTGGGCGCTCCACCATGTGGGCCAGAACAACCCGGACGGCATCGACATCAAGAGCGTGGCCAAGGACACGGTGCCCTTCACCCCCTATGCCACCATCAAGGACACCTTCGCCATGGTGGTGTTCCTGATCTTCTTCTCCTGGTTCATCTTCTACATCCCGAACTATCTCGGCCACTCGGACAATTACATTCCGGCCAACCCGCTCTCGACCCCGGCGCATATCGTGCCTGAATGGTACTACCTGCCGTTCTACGCGATCCTGCGGTCGATCCCGGACAAGCTGGGCGGCGTGGTGGCCATGTTCGGTGCCATCGTGGTGCTGGCCTTCCTGCCCTGGCTCGACACCTCCAAGGTGCGCTCGGCCAAGTACCGCCCGCTGTACCGCCAGTTCTTCTGGGTCTTCGTGGTGGTGGCGGTGGGCCTCGGCTACCTCGGCTCGCAGCCGGCTGAAGGCGGCTACGTGATCGTCTCGCGGATCTTCACCGCCTATTACTTCATCCACTTCCTCATCATCCTGCCGCTGCTCGGCCTGTTCGAGCGTCCCAAGCCCCTGCCGGCCTCCATCGCGGATGCCGTGCTTGCCAAGGGCGCGAAGGGCGGTGCGGCGGTCGCCGGGGCCTCCGGCCCCGGGACCCACTGAGCCGGGCACGGAGAGAACAGCAATGAAGATCCGTAGCAGTCTCTTCGGTGCCGTCGCGGCGGCGCTCGTCCTGGTCGGCGCGCCCGCGTTCGCCGCGGAAAGCGGCGGCCACGACGGCCGGCCGTCGCGCGAATCCTGGTCGTTCGCCGGGCCGTTCGGCATGTACGATCCCGCCCAGCTCCAGCGCGGCTTCAAGGTGTTCAAGGAAGTGTGCAGCGCCTGCCACTCCGCGAACTACCTGTACTTCCGCAACCTCGCCCAGACCGGCGGCCCCGGCTTCACCGAGGCGCAGGCCAAGCAGGTGGCGAGCGAGTACCAGATCACCGACGGGCCGAACGACGCGGGCGACATGTTCCAGCGTCCGGGCCGCCTGTCCGACCACTGGCCGGCGCCGTTCCCGAACGACAACGCCGCCCGCGCCGCCAATGGCGGCGCCCTGCCGCCGGACTTCTCGGTGCTGGCCAAGGCCCGCTCCTACCACGTGGGCTTCCCGGGCTTCATCACGGACGCCTTCATCCAGTACCAGGAGCACGGCGTGGACTATATCCACGCGCTGCTCACCGGCTACACGGATGCGCCGTCGGGCGTGCACATGCAGCCGGGCCTGAACTACAACAAGTATTTCCCCGGCAACCAGATCGCCATGCCGAAGCCGCTCAGCGACGGCCAGGTGGAATATTCCGACGGTTCGCCGCAGACCGTCGACCAGTATTCGCAGGACGTCTCCGCCTTCATGATGTGGGTGGCCGAGCCGCACCTCGACGCGCGCAAGCGCATCGGCTTCCAGGTGATGATCTTCCTCATCGTCCTGTCGGGCCTGCTCTACTTCACCAAGAAGAAGATCTGGTCGAAGATCGCCCATTGATCGGGCCGGACCGCACGCGATGAAGGGCCCTCCGGGGCCCTTTTTCGTGTCCGGACCTGCCCGGGAGCAGGAGGGAAGGGGCGGGCGCGCTCGCACCAACGTGCTTTTACTTCATCCGCCGCGACCCTATTGAAGCGGAACCTTCGCCCGGAGCCCCCGATGACCCCCGCCGATTTCGCTGCCTCGATCCGCACCATCCCGGACTATCCCAAGCCCGGCATCCTGTTCCGCGACATCACCACCCTGCTGGGCGACGCGCGGGCCTTCCGCCGGGCGGTGGACGAGCTGGTGCAGCCGTGGGCGGGGGCCAAGATCGACAAGGTGGCGGGCATCGAGGCGCGCGGCTTCATCCTCGGCGGGGCGGTGGCGCACCAGCTCTCCGCCGGTTTCGTGCCGATCCGCAAGAAGGGCAAGCTGCCCCACCAGACCGTGCGCATGGCCTACGCCCTCGAATATGGCGAGGACGAGATCGAGATGCACGTGGATGCCATCGCCCCCGGCCAGCGGGTGCTGCTGGTGGACGACCTCATTGCCACCGGCGGCACCGCCACCGGCGCGGTGAGGCTGCTGAAGACCTGCGGGGCCGTGGTGGAGGCCGCCTGCTTCATCGTCGACCTGCCGGACCTCGGTGGCGCCGAGAAGCTGCGCCAGGCCGGCGTCGCGGTGCGCACCCTCGTCGCCTTCCCCGGCCACTGACCCCCCGGGCCGGCGGGGCTCTTTCCACGGGCCCTTTGGTCAAGCCACGGCGTCCGGCTCATGCCGTCTGATCCGGCACGCCACGTGCCGCAAACCCAGAGAACGCCCGGGAAGCCGTGTGAGCCTGCCCGGCGCTGGTCGAGGACCGGGGCAGGGGCATGAGGCGCGGGCCTCCTCACCCCGCCGCGGCGAGAGCGCGGGGCGCCAGGCGGGCCGCAGCGGCGGCGAGGGCGGCGTCATATTCGCGGGCGAGGCGGGCGCACAGCTCCGCGGCCGCCGGGATGTCGGCGATGGCGCCCACCCCGTGCCCGGCCGACCACACGTCCCGCCAGGCCTTGGCCTCGCTGGCCATGTCGAGGTCGCCGTGGCGCTTGAGGTTGGCGGGGTCCAGCCCGGCGCGCACCAGCGAGGGCCGGAGGAAATTGGCGTTCACGCCGGAAATGGCGTCGGTGTAGAGCACGTCGTCGGCGGCGGAGGCCACCAGCATCTCCTTGAAGGCCTCGGGGGCGAGGCTCTCGCGGGTGGCGATGAAGCGGGTGCCGAGATAGGCGAGGTCGGCTCCCATCACCTGTGCGGCGGCGATGTGCGCGCCGGTGGAGATGGCGCCGGAGAGCACCAGCGTGCCCGCGAAGAAGCGCCGGATCTCGCCCAGCAGGGCGAACGGGCTCAGCGTGCCCGCATGGCCGCCCGCCCCGGCGCAGACGGCGATGATGCCGTCCACCCCGGCCTCCAGCGCCTTCTCCGCATGCCGCCGGCTGATGACGTCGTGAAAGACCAGCCCGCCATAGGCATGCACCGCCTCCACCACCTCGCGCACCGCGCCCAGGGAGGTGATGACGAGCGGCACCTTCTTCGCCACCGTCACGCCGAGGTCGGCGGCAAGGCGCGCGTTGGATTTGTGGACGATGAGGTTGACGCCGAAGGGGGCGGCCCCCGGAGCGGCGGAGAGGCGGCCGGCGATCTCGTCCAGCCAGCCGGCATAAGCTTCCGTGGAGCGGGCATTGAGGGCCGGGAAGGTGCCGAGGATGCCGCCGCGGCTCGTCTCCACCACCAGGTCGGGCCCGGAGACCAGGAACATGGGGGCGGCGATGGCGGGCACGGCAAGACGCCCCGAAAGAGCGGGGGGCAAGGGCATGGCGTCTCCTCTCGCGGCGCGGGCCGATCGCTGCGGCGACCGGACGCCTGTTGTCCGGGACAGTTGAACGCGCCCCGCCGCTGCTGTCAATCAAGTGCCCTAAGCGTCAGACAGGGGATGGTTACGTCACATCTTCGATGGCGTATCGCCGCCACTGGAGCGCCTGGGGCGGCACCAGCAGGTTCAGCGCGCCGGGCGCGATGGCATAGCGCAGGGGCAATTGCTCGCGGTGCACCTCCCCGTCCGTCGCCACCCAGGCCCGGCGGCGCCGGGCGTGGATGGTGACGCGCCGCGCCTGGAAGGCGTGGATGCCGGGCTTGCCGCGCCAGCTGTCGATGAGCACGTCGGCGCCCGTCTTCAGCCGGGCCAGGGTGCCGCGATCCTCCGCCACCAGCACCTCCAGCAGGCCGCCGTCGAGGCGCGAGCGGTGCCAGCCCGGCGCGTCGAAGGCGTTGACGGTGACGAGGGCGGCATAGGCCTCGATGGGCTCGCGCGCCCCGGCCACCTCCACCTCCAGCGAGAAGCGGCCGGAGCGCAGCAGCGCCCGTCCCAGCGCCTGGAGCCAGCCGATGATGCGACCGCGCTGGTTGCGCAGCTGCTCGCGGGCCAGGGCCATCTGGCTGAAGAAGCCGACCCCCGAGACGCCGTGGAACGGCCGCCCGTTCACCGTGCCGAGGTCCACCCGCATGGGCCGCGCGCGGTGCAGCGCCTCCAGCGCGCCGGCAAGGTCGCGGGGCAGGCCGATGTCGTAGGCGAGCATGTTCATGGTGCCGAGCGGCAGCACGCCCAGCACCGTGTCCGTATTGGCGAACACGGAGGCGGCATAGGAAACGGTGCCGTCCCCCGCGCCCACCACCACCGTGTCGCAGGCGTCCCGGGGGGCGGTGGCGATGGCGCGCATCAGGTCCTCGCCCTCCGCCACGATCACCTCCACGTCCAGGTCATGGCGTGTGAGGGCGTCATCCACAGTCTTGCGGATCCGGTCGGCCCCAAGGTCACCGACCGTTCCCGCTTTGGCATTGAGTACAACCCGCATTCGCCGCATGGTGGCTCCTCCAGACCGGCACAAGCGCCGCGCGCCCGGGAGGTTCCCTCCGCCGGGCCGCCGCTTCGCCCCGCCGACGCACACGAGGACCTCCACCATGGCGACGACGCCCTCCCCCGCCAAGCGCTCTTCCATCCTGCGTCTCCGGGCGGGCCTGCTGCTGCTCCTGGCCTTCCTCGTCCTGTGCGGCACCGGCGGTCATTTCGTGGCGCGGCAGTTCGGCCTCGGGCTCGGCTGGGCCATCCTCCTCGCCATCCTCATCTGGGTGGGCCTGGGCATGGTCATCGCCCGGCTGGACAGCCGCCTCTACTACGGGGCCGCCGTGGCTGTGACGGCGCTGCTCGCCTATCTCGTCTACGACTTCAGCACGTCCGCGCTCGACTGGCCGCATTGGGTCTCGCTGGCGCTCGCGGCCGTCGCAGTGCTGCTCCTGGGCTTCACCTTCCACGATTTCCGCAGGTTGAAGAACGAGTTGCGCGTCTGGGCCTATCGCCGCTAACACATGCGTGCGAGGTGCGGGCGCCGCCGTGATGGCAATGGAGCGAGCTTGACATTCCCGCCGCCGCGCCTGAATGAGGCAACCGTATGGTTGGCACCTCGGGGGGCGTGCTACCTGAAGGTGGCCATCTGCGCAGGCATGGCACGCCGGAAGTGGTGGAGAGGGGAGAAGGACAGGCAAGGGGGCTTCCGGACCGAGCATGACCGAAGGACGTCTCTATATTTTCGCCGGTCCTGCCGTGTCGCTCATCATCGCCGTGGTGTTCCTGCTGGTGTGGATCTACCAGCGCGAGCGGCGCTACGTCCTCTATTTCGCCATTGCCTTCTTCGCCTACGCGCTGGCGCTTCTCTCCCAGGTCCTCTCCGTCCCGCGGGATGTGGGGCAGAACACCATCGTCTCGGCCATCATCTACACCTTTGCCATCTTCAGCCTGGTGGAAGGGGTGCTGGCGCGCTTCGGCAAGACGGCGGGGCCGATCCTGTTCATCATCGCCGGCGGCATCCTCGCCCTGCTCTATTACTTCTTCTATTTCGACCGGAACCTGGTTGCCCGCATCTATGTGCAGAACTTCGGCTACGGGCTGCTGTTCCTGGTCGCGGCGGGGCAGATCGGGGTGGTGCGGCAGCGGCGGCTGCGTGACCAGCTGCTGTTCTGGGCGTTTGCCTTGTTCGGCGTCCAGTTCTTCGTGCGGACGGTGGCCACCATGTCGGTCTCCGATGCGCTCTACGAGATCGACCGGCTGCGCGAGCGCGGGGTGGACCCGCAGCTGATCGCCACCGCGTTCCGCGAGAGCGCCTTCTGGCAGGTGCTCAACTTCACCATTCTCATCAGCGCATTCCTCATCGCGCTGATCCTGCTCGCCACCGTCGCCTTCGACATGATCGACGAGATGCGCCGGGAGCGGGAGGTGGACCCCCTCACCGGCATGGCCAGCCGCGACGGGCTGCGCCGGCGCGCGGCGGAGCTGTTCACCGAGCCGGCCGGCGCGCCCGTGTGCGTGGTCTATTGCTCCATCGACCATCTCAAGGCCATCAGCGACACCTACGGCCCGGTTCCCGGCGACCGGGTGCTCCAGGCCTTCAGCCGGCTGCTCGTCGCCGAGGCGAGTTCCGGCGACGTGGCGGCGCGCCTGGGCGGGGATGCCTTCGCCTTGCTGCTCACCCGCACCAACAAGGTGGGCGCGGAACTGGTGGCCGAGCGGGTGCACGCGGAGATGGGCCTCACCCGCTTCTCCCTGCTGCCGGCGCACGTGACGGTGACCGCCAGCTTCGGCGTGGCCGAGCGCCGGCCGGGGGAGGAACTGCTCGACCTGCTGGAGCGTGCCGCCGGCCTTGCCGCCAATGTCCGAATGGCCGGCGGCGACGGGGTGGTGACGGAGCGCGACGGCGCGCAGCCCGCCCGGGACGATGAGGAGGATTGATCGAGATCAACGTCCCGGCTCGGGGGGCCGCCTAGCTTTTCCCAAAACATCAGGGGAGCTGGAAATGCCTGCCGAGACCGCCATCGTCATCGCCGGTGTGCTCATTGCCTTCGCCGGCTTCGCCGTGATCCTCGCCTGGGCCGACCACTACGCCAGCGGCGCGCCCAAGTCCTGACCGGAGAGGGCCTCCGGCGCCCCCCGGGGGGCTTGCCCCAGCGTCATCCCGCCGTATCCTGACCACGCGCGGATCAGGCCGCGCGGGGGGGGGGGGGGGCCATGATATCCATCCGTTCGGACGGTTGGTTCCGCGCCACGCCGCCGTGGCGGGGCCTTCGGTGCAGGGGACTCCGGTGCTGGGGATTTGCGGCGCTGCTTCTCGCGGCTGCCGCCGCGCCGGCCGGGGCCACCGGCAGCTTCAGCTGCAATGCCGAGGATTCAGGCCTGTCCTTCACCGCCGAAGCGGCCTTCTCCCATGGCATGGGGGAGGCGTTGAGCAATTTCCGGGCGGAGCTGACCCTCAAGGCGAAGGGGCCGGGCAAGGCCCTCGGCCCGCTGCCGCTGGATGGCGCGGCGCTGGCGCAGCATTGGCTGAACGGCGGCGACCTCCGCCTGCGCCTCTATCACGAGGGGGAAGGGGAGCGCGCCGTCGCCATCGACCTGGTGGTGGAGACGCGCCGCCGCATATCCGACGAGACCACCTTCGCCGGCCGTTATCGCCTCACCCTCTCCGGCCCCGGCGCGGGCGGCGGCGGCGGGGATCGCATCCTGAAGGGACGGGTGACGTGCTCCGTGGGCTGAGGCCCGCGGGAGCCGCCGTGCTTCTCGCCGTCGCATCCTCGGCCCCGACAGCTCCGGCGGGATCGGCGCCGCCGGCCGGCGGGCCGAGAAGCGGGCTGCCGCCGTTCGATTGCGGCGGGCCTTTCACCGCGCAGATGAGCCATGCCACGCTCGTCAGGCGCTTCGGCACGGGGAACGTGGTGTTCAGGACCGTCAACGCCGCCGAGGGCGAGCGGGCGAAGGCCTCCATCGTCTTCCCGGGCGACCCGGCCCGGCGGGTGGAGATCATCTGGCTCGATGAAAAGCGCCGGCGCCGCCCCGCCCAGGTCTCGGTCTCCGACCCGGGCGCCTGGCGGACGCCGGAGGGGACCGGCGTGGGCGACAGCCTGAAGGCGGTGGAGGCGGCGAACGGCAGGCCCTTCGTCCTGTATGGATTCGGCTGGGACTATGGCGGCACCGTCGTCGACTGGGAGGGCGGCCGGCTCGCGCGCACGGGCTGCCGGCTGCTGCTGCGCCTGACGCCACGGCCGGGCCCCTATGCCGGGGAGGCGGACGGCGAGCGGGCGTTCCGCTCCGACAGTGCGGTGATGGGGGCCATCGACCCCGTGGTCTACGAGATGCTGCTGACCTTCGAATGAGCGGACGCGCCATGCCCCGGCGTGCTAAAGGGCGGGCCATGACACCGCCCGCCCGCCGCCCCGCCCGCCCGAAGGCTGCCAGCTCCGCTTCCTCTCCTGCCGCGGCCCCCGCTGCGGAGCCGTTCTGGCGCACCACGCCGCTGTCCGCCATGAACGCGGCGCAGTGGGAGAGCCTGTGCGACGGCTGCGGGCGCTGCTGCCTGGTGAAGCTGGAGGACGAGGACAGCGGCGCCATCGCCTATACGGATGTCGCCTGCCAGCTGTTCGACGCCGGAAGCTGCCGCTGCGCCGATTATGCCAACCGCTCGGAGCGGGTGGCGGACTGCGTGCGCCTCACGCCCGAGGCGGTGGAGGACATCGGCTGGCTGCCGCCCACCTGCGCCTACCGCCTGGTGCGCGACGGGCAGGACCTGCCCTTCTGGCATCCCCTCGTCTCCGGCGATCCGCAGAGCGTGGTGCGGGCGGGCGTCTCGGTGATGGGCAAGGTGTCGGGGCTGGAAAGCGAGTTCGGCCTGTTCGAGCTGGTGGACCACATCGTCGCGTGGCCGGCCCGCTGGCCGCGCGGGGCCAAGGGGGCCGTGAAGGGCGCGGCCAAGGCTCCCGCGAAGGTTCCTGCCAAGACCCCGCCGCGGCGGCGGGCGAAGGCCGGGCCGGAGGCGTCCGAATAGGGGCTGGGCTTCACCGGGGCGGCTCCGGCCAGCTCCGGCTCACCGGCGCGGCGTCAGCCATCCGTTCTTCGGCCCGTGCGGACACAAGAGCGCTCTGCGCGAGCTTTTCTGCGCGAGCGTTCCTCCACGCGGGCTCGTCCCTGGAGTTCGCGGACGGACCCGGCTCCGGGCCCTATCCGGCGGTGCCGGAGCGCTTCTTGCCGCGGGTCTCGGCCGGCGGGGGCTCGATGAGGGCGCGGCATTCGTCAGCGGTGAGCGGCTCGCCGAAGACCACGCCCTGCCCGTATTCGCAGCCGAAGCGGGTCATCTCCGAGGCCTCGGCCTCCTTCTCCAGGCCCTCGGCCATCACGTCCATGCCGAGGTCGTGGGCGAGGTCGATCATGGCGCCGACGATCACCGGGCGGGCGGCGCGGGCGGGGCCCTTGGCGGTGTCGCGGACGAAGCGCGGGTCGATCTTCACGCTGTCGAAGGGGAAACGCTGGAGATAGGCGAGGGAGGAATAGCCGGTGCCGAAATCGTCGAGGCACAGGCCCGCCCCCAGCTCCCGCATGCGGCCGAGCACCACGGCGGCATATTCCGGGTTTTCCATAACGAGGCCCTCGGTCACCTCCAGCTTCAGCGAGCCGGGGGCCACCGTGTTGCGGGCGAGCACGGATTTCAGGTCCTGGATCAGATCGTGGCGCAGCAGCTGGCGCGACGAGACGTTCACATGCATGAACAGGGGCGGATCCACGCGCAGCAGGCGCTGCCACTGGCCGAGCTGGCGCGCCGCGCGGTCCAGCACGAACAGGCCGAGGTCGAGGATGAGCCCGGTCTCCTCCGCCAGCAGGATGAACTCGGAGGCGGCGAGCTCGCCGAGGCGCGGGTGGTTCCAGCGCATGTAGGCCTCGAAGCCGCCGATGGCCCGGTCGCCGAGGCGCACGATGGGCTGGTAGCGCACCGAGATCTGGTCCTTGTCGAGGGCCTCGCGCAGCTCCTGCTCCAGCACCACGCGGTCGATCTTCTGCTGGCGCATGGCGGGGCGGAACACCTCGATGCGGTCGCCGCCGATGCGCTTGGCGTAATACATGGCGAGCTCGGCATCCTTCAGCACCTCGTCGCGCTTGGTCATGTCCGCGCCGGACAGGACGAGGCCGATGGAGGCGGTGACGAACACCTCCCGGTCGGCGAAGGCGATGGGCGCGCGCAGCGAGCGGCGCAGGGTGTCGGCGAAGGTGGTGATGCGCTCGGGGTCGCGCTCGGACATGAGGATCATGCCGAACTGGTCGCCGGAGATGCGGGCCAGCGTGTCCTGCGGCTTCAGCAGGCGCATGAGGCGGCGGGCGACGGTGAGCAGGATGGAATCGGCCACCGCCATGCCCACCTGCACGTTCAGCTGCTTGAAGCGGTCGAGGTCGATGACCATCACCGTCGGCTTCACCTTGTCGTCGAGCCGCGCCATGGTGAGGGCCTGGGACAGGCGGTCGAGGAACAGTTCGCGGTTGGGCAGGCCGGTGAGGTTGTCGCGCACCGCGTCGTGCAGCAGGCGCTCGGCGGCGATGCGCTCGCCGGTCACGTCGGTGAGGGTGCCGATGCAGCGCACCACCTCGCCGTCGGTGCCCACCACGGGGCGCGCCTTCAGGTTGAAGGTGAGGTAGTGGCCGTCGATGGCCCTCAGGCGGAAGTCCTGGTCGATGCGGCCGCGGCGCTGGTCGATGATGCCGTCCAGCGTGGCGCGGAAGCGGTCGCGGTCGGCGGGGTGCAGCACCTCCAGCCAGCCGGCGGCCTCGGTCTCCAGCGAGTGGCGCTTGAGGCCCAGGGCCTCCTCCGCTTCGGGGGAGGTGTAGATGCGGTCCGTGTCCACATCCCAGTCCCACACGATGAGGCCGGAGCCGGCCAGCGCCAGCGCCCGGCGCTCCAGCTCGGAGGTGGAGCCCTGGATGCCGCCGATGCCGGCGAAGGCGTGCTGCATCACCGTGAAGCCGATGAGCATGACGATCAGCACCAGGCCGCCGGACAGCGCCGGGGCGGCAAGGTCGTTGGTGACGAAGCCGCCCACCGTCAGGCCGGCCATGAGCACCCACACCAGCAGCAGCGCCCAGGTGGGAATGATGAGCACGGCCCGGTCGAAGCCGTGCTGGGACAGCCAGATCACCACGCCGAAGCCGGCCACCGCTACCGCCAGCAGCGACAGGCGGGCGATGCCGGCGGCCACCGGCGCGTCGAGCAGCGCCACCACCACGAGGGCGGCGAGGAAGGTGAGCCAGCCGGCGGCCACGTGCACGTAGCGCACGTGCCAGCGGTTGAGATTGAGATAGGCGAACAGGAAGACCAGCAGGGTCGCGGTGAGGATGGCCTCGCCCGCCGCCCGCCAGAACTGCTCGGCGATGGGGGAGAGGCCGAACACCTTGGACCAGAAGGCGAAGTCGAGGCCGATATAGCCGAGCACCGCCCAGGCCAGCGCCGCCGCCGCCGGGAACATCACCGAGCCCTTCACCACGAACAGGATGGTGAGGAACAGGGCCAGCAGGCCGGCGATGCCGATGACGATGCCGTGGTAGAGGGTGAAGGCGTTCACCCGGTCCTTGTAGGCGTCGGGCTCCCACAGCTGCAGCTGGGGCAGGCTGGGGGTGCCGAGCTCGGCCACGAAGGAGACGGTGGAGCCGGGGTCGATGGTGATGAGGAAGACGTCCGCGTCGGGCGCGTTCTGCCGTTCCGGCTTGAAGCCCTGGCTAGCGGTGATGTTGATGATGCGCCGGTTGCCGAGGTCGGGCCAGAACAGGCCGGAGCCGGACATGCGGTAGTGCGGCGCGACGATCAGGCGGTCCACCTGCTCGTCGGTGTTGTTGGTGAGGGCGAAGGCGATCCAGTCCGCGTGCTGGCGCCCGTCGGAGGTCGGCACCTCGATGCGCCGCACCACGCCTTCCGCGTCGGGCGCGGCGGATAGCTGGAACCGCCCGTCCTGCGTGGTCTGCGGCTCCACGGCGGGGAGCAGGTCCGTGACCTTGGCGTCGAGGCGCAGGGCGATCGCCTCCATGCCCCGCGCGCTGTCGCCCGGCACGAGCACGGCGAGGAGGAGGGCCACCGACAGGGCGAGGACGCCAGCGAGGAACGACCGCAAATTCAGGTCTCCGCACCCGGTGCGATGCCGGGCCGAGGTTCGACGACGAAAGCACGATGCCGCGCGCGCAGGATCCGGAAAGGTGCGACGCAGGAAAGAGACGGCATCGAGCTCAAGCTTATCCGATCACGCCGCGCGCGTGAATCCTCGGCGCGGCCGGTCGCAATCGAAATTGTGTAGCCAAGCGGTGCGGCGGGAGCAAGGCGCGTGCCTGGGCGCCAGGCCGCATCCCCCATGGGAAAGCGGGGGCGCCCCAAAATGCAGGCACCGCCCCGGCCGGGCCGGAGCGGTGTCTGGAACGCCTCTGATCTTCCGGGCCGAACCGGCCGGCCGCCTCAGAAGAAGCGGCGGGCGGGGTCGCGCTCCTCGCCGGCCAGCGGCGCGGGCTCGCGGGTGAGGCGGGCGGCCTCCTCGCGGCGGACATATTCGGAGAAGGGGTCGAGGGCCTCTTCCTCCACCTGGGCCACCACTTCCTCGAGCGCGGCGGTGGCCACGTGGGAAGCAGGGTGGGAGACCGGCTGCGGCGCCAGCTGCGGGGCGGGGCGGGCGACCGGCGGGCGGGCCTCCTCGACCGGCACGGCGCGCTCGGAATCGGTGGTGCGCGAGGCCTTGGCGTCGAGCCACGGCAGCGGATAGGGCGAGGCGATGTAGGCGACGCCGTCGTCCTGCTCCCAGGCGATCATGTGCACCGCCTCCTCGGCGGGCATGCCGGGCAGGGAGAACATCTGGGGCAGATCGCGGGCCGTCCCGGTCCAGCCGATGGTGTGGGCGAGCTGGAAGGCCTCGTCCAGAAACGCGGCGACGGCCGCGAGACGATCCGCCCGCAGCGACTGGGCAAAATCGACGTCGAGAAGGCGGCGGAGATAGGACTCCACGCTGTCGCCGGCGGACCACTGGGAGCCGTTGGCGAACTGATAGACGTACACGCGCGGATTTTCCATCACGCAGCTCCACTACACGTCACAGAGAGCGGTCCTCTTAGCAAAAAGGACGGAGAAACACAAAAGCCCGCCACAGCTTCCCTCGCAAACACTTAAACGTTCGTCACCGGCACGCCGCCGGAGCCGTCCGCGGCCGCCCGCAGCGCCGGCATCACGGCACCGGCGCCTCTGCCGTAGCGGCACCGCTGAAGCTGACGGCCAGCGCCGTCATGTCGTCGAACTGGGGGGCGGTGCCGGAATAGGCGGCGATGGCGTCCAGCAGGTCCGGCACGAAGCTGGCAACGGGCGCGGCGCGCACCTCCCCCACCGCCGCGTCGAGCCGGGCCTCGCCGAACTGGACCTCGGCCGGGTCCACCGCATCGGTGAGGCCGTCGGAGAACAGGAACAGGCGGTCGCCCGGGGCAAGGCGCGTCGTGGCCGCGCGGGTCCGGGCCCCCTCCATGATGGCGAGGGCGATGCCGGTGGCGGCCGGCCGGTCGATGCTGCCGTCGGCGCGCAGGATCATGCAGTCCGTGTGGCCGCAGTTGCAGTAGGCCATCTCCCCGGTGTCGAGGTCGATGACGGCGCAGAACAGGGTGACGAACATGTCCTCGCTGTTGGTGGCGCACAGAAGGTCGTTCACCGCGGCGACGGCGCGGGCGAGGTCCGGCTCGGAACGCAGCACCATGCGCAGGGCGGTCTGGGTGGCGCTCATGAACAGGGCGGCGGGCGTGCCCTTGCCGGCCACGTCGCCGAGGCTCACCACCAGGCGGCGCGGGTCGATGAGGAAATAATCGTAGAAGTCGCCGCCCACGTCCTTGGCCGGGCGCATCTCGGCGCAGATCTCGGCCCGGCCGGCCAGCGCCTCGGCCGGCAGGGGGTGGGGCAGCATAGCGCGCTGGATGGCGGCGGCGTTCGCCATCTCCCGCCGCTCGGCGGCGCGCGTCATGATGGCCTCGGCGAGCCGGCGGAAGGAGTGGGAGAAGTCCACCAGCTCGGGCAGGGGATTGCGCAGCTCGTCCAGCAGCTTCAGGTCGAACTCGCGGCGTTCCAGCGCGTTGAGGGCGTTGGCGTAGAAGCCGAAGGCGCGGTTAAAGGTCTCGAACCGGTGGCCGAACTGGCGCATCACCGCCTGGAGCAGGTCCGGATTGGCGCGCCCCGCCGCCTTGAGCGCCGCGCCCGACAGGCGGACGGCCCGGAGCGGGGTGAGGGCATCCACATGGGCGGTGCGGGCGACGCCGGTGAAGGCGGCGATCTCGCCGATCACCGCCGGGGCGGCAAGGGTTGCGAGCTCCACATGGGCATAGGGCGTGTCGATGGCGACGACGGCGGTGCCGTCCACCACCAGGAGGGCGAAGGTGTCGCGGTCACCCCGGCGGATGAGCCGGGTGCCGGCCTCCACTTCCACCATCTGGCCGGCGGCCACCAGCACGGCCAGGTCCGCCTCGTCGAACTCCGCGAAATAGGGGTGGGCGGCCATGACCCGCGCGAAGGCGGCGGCCTCCTCCGGGCCGAGGGCGGGCGTCTCCTCCTGTCGATACGTCAACGGCGTCATGGGTTTCCTCGCGGCGGCGCCACTATAGCGCGGGCCGGCCGCCCCGCTTACTGCAAATGCAGGATGCGCAGCGCCCGCGACAGCACCGCGAACAGCACGGCGGTGGACCAGCCGAACAGCAGCATGCCGTTCGCCGCCGTGATGGGGCCGAGCACCCGCCAGGGCGGCGCGGGCAGGATGTCGCCGTAGCCCAGCGTCGTGAAGTTCACGAAGGCGAAGTAATAGGCGTCCGTTTCCTTGATGACCCCGAGCAGGGCGTACATGAAGGCCCAGACCGCCACCTCGAGGAAATGCGCGAGGGTCAGCGTCACGCCGGCCACGCCCATGACGATGATGAGCGTGATGATCTTGCGCCGGGGCGAGAAATGGCGCGCCGAGATGCGGCCGAACTTGACCACCGCCACGGTTGCCAGCGCCTGGATGGCGATGGTCGTCATGCTGATGAGGGCCCCCACCAGGAACTCGCCGTCCAGAAACCACACCGCCGCGTTCTCCCGCTGGAGCCTGTCCCGTCCTGCCGCCACCGTTCGCCCAACCCGGACGCAGGTGCAAGCGGACGCTGCGGAATGTGCGCGCCGGCGAGGGGCGCGGACGGGGCCGGCTTCGCGTGATTTGCGCGGCGCGCATTGATCTTGATCGGTTTGTGTGTATTTTGCGCCGCAAAATCCCATTCCGGCGGGCCCGAGGTATTCGGACCCGCGTTTTTGTGCTGGACCCCCATGAAGCTGCGCAACATCGCCATCATCGCCCACGTCGACCACGGCAAGACCACCCTGGTGGACGAGCTGCTGAAGCAGTCGGGGTCCTACCGCGAGAACCAGCGCGTGGCCGAGCGCGTGATGGATTCCAACGACCTGGAAAAGGAGCGTGGCATCACCATCCTCGCCAAGGCCACCTCGGTGGTCTGGAAGGACACGCGCATCAACATCGTCGACACCCCCGGCCACGCCGACTTCGGCGGCGAGGTGGAGCGCATCCTGAACATGGTGGACGGCGCCATCGTGCTCGTGGACGCCGCCGAGGGCCCCATGCCGCAGACCAAGTTCGTGGTCGGCAAGGCGCTCAAGATCGGCCTCAAGCCCATCGTCGCCATCAACAAGGTGGACCGCTCCGACGCCCGGCCGACCGAGGTCATCAACGAGGTGTTCGACCTGTTCGCGGCGCTCGACGCCACCGACGAGCAGCTCGATTTCCCGATCCTCTACGGCTCCGGCCGCAGCGGCTGGATGGCCGATAGCCCCGAGGGTCCGCAGGACCAGGGCATGGCGCCCCTGTTCGATCTGGTCCTGAAGCACGTCCCCGCGCCGACCGTGAATGACGGCCCGTTCCGCATGATCGGCACGCTGCTGGAGGCGAACCCCTTCCTCGGCCGCATGATCACCGGGCGCATCACCTCCGGCACCCTGAAACCGAACCAGGCGATCAAGGTGCTGGCGCAGGACGGCTCCCTGGTGGAGCAGGGCCGCGTGTCCAAGATCCTCGCCTTCCGCGGCCTCGAGCGCCAGCCCATCGAGGAAGGCGTGGCGGGTGACATCGTCGCCATCGCCGGCCTCTCCAAGGGCACGGTGGCCGACACCTTCTGCGCGCCCGAGGTGACCGAGCCGATGGCGGCCCAGCCCATCGACCCGCCCACCGTGACCATGACGTTCATCGTCAACGATTCGCCGCTCGCCGGCACCGAGGGCGACAAGGTGACGAGCCGCGTCATCCGCGACCGCCTGCTGCGCGAGGCCGAAGGCAACGTGGCGCTCAAGATCGAGGAATCCTCCGAGAAGGACTCCTTCTTCGTGTCCGGCCGCGGCGAGCTCCAACTCGCGGTGCTGATCGAGACCATGCGCCGCGAGGGCTTCGAACTCGCCGTGTCGCGGCCGCGCGTGGTGTTCCAGAAGGACGAGGCCACCGGCCAGACCCTGGAGCCCATCGAGGAAGTCCTCATCGACGTGGACGAGGAATATTCCGGCACCGTGGTGCAGAAGATGAGCGAGCGCCGCGCCGAGATGGTGGAGATGCGCCCCTCCGGCGGCAACCGCCAGCGCCTGGTGTTCTACGCCCCCACCCGCGGCCTCATCGGCTACCAGTCGGAGCTGCTCACCGACACCCGCGGCACCGCCATCATGAACCGCCTGTTCCACGACTATGCCCCGTACAAGGGCGAGATCGCCGGCCGGGTGAACGGCGTGCTGATCGCCAACGAGCAGGGCGAGGCGGTGGCCTATGCCCTGTGGAACCTGGAAGACCGCGGGCCGATGATCATCGAGCCGGGCTGGAAGGTGTACCAGGGCATGCTGGTGGGCATCCACAACCGGGACAACGATCTCGAAGTGAATGTCTTGAAGGGCAAGAAGCTCACGAACATCCGCACCACCTCGAAGGACGAGGCGGTGCGCCTCACCCCGCCGATCCGCATGACGCTGGAGCGCGCGCTGGCCTGGATCCAGGACGACGAACTGGTTGAGGTCACGCCGAAATCCATCCGCCTGCGCAAGCGCTACCTCGATCCCAACGAGCGCAAGCGCAAGGAGCGCGAGCGCGAGAGCGAGATGGCCTGATTCAAGGCTTTTTCAGCTGACATCGTCCAACGTCAGGGCCGCCCGCAAGGCGGCCCTTTCGCTTTTCCGCTCACCCTTTGTCCACCACCTCCAGCACCTTGTCGGCGATGGCGAGGCAGGAGGTGAGGCCCGGCGATTCGATGCCGAACAGGTTCACGAGCCCTGCCACGCCATGGGTTTCCGGCCCCTGGATGGCGAAGTCCGGCGCCCTGCCGTCCACCCCCGGGATCTTGGGGCGGATGCCGGCATATCCCGGGGACAGATCCGCTTCCTCCACGTCCGGCCAGTAGCGGCGGATCGACGCCATCATGGCGGCCTTGCGGGTGGGGTCGACCTGGTAGTTCTGCACCGTCACCCATTCCACGTCTGGTCCGAACCGGCCCTGTCCGGCGAGGTCGAGGGTGAGGTGGGTGCCGAGCCCGCCCGCCTCCGGCACCGGGTAGATGAGACGGGAGAAGGGCACCTTGCGGGAGCAGGTGAAGTAATTGCCCTTCGCCATGGTCTCCTCGGGGATGAGGTGGGGAGGCATCCCGTTGATTTTCCTTGCCAATGCGGGGGCGTCGAGGCCGGCGGAATTCACCAGGAGACGGCAGGAGAGGGCGAGCGGCTCCGCTCCGCCGGTGCGTATTTCGATGCCGCCGGAGACCGCATCCGCCCTTTCGAGCGGCGCATTCAGCGCCAGCATGCCGCCGGCCGCCTCCATGTCTCCCAGCAGCGCCAGCATGAGGCCGTGGGAATCGACGATGCCCGTGGAGGGGGAGAGCAAGGCGGCATGGACGTCGAGCGCCGGCTCCAGCGCCTTCGCCGCAGCTCGATCCAGCAGCCTCAAGTCATTGACACCATTTGTGTCTCCGGTCTTCGCGAGCTTCTCGAGATAGGCGGCTTCGGTGTCCGTCCCGGCGACGATGAGCTTACCGATGGCCTTGTGGGCGACCCCATGGCCGGCGCAGAAGGCATAGAGCGCGTGCCGGCCCTTCACGCACAGCTCCGCCTTGAGGGAGCCCGGCTCGTAATAGATGCCGGCGTGGATCACCTCCGAATTGCGGGACGAAGTGCCGGTGCCGATGGCGTCCGCCTGCTCGATCAGCACCACCTCCCGCCCTTGCAGCGCAAGGGCCCGGGCCACGGCGAGGCCCACCACCCCGGCCCCGACCACGATGCATTCCGCCTGTTCCATGGGTCCGTCCGCCTCTCCGTCCGCGCGGGACGATAGTGCGCCCGCGCGCGGCTGCGTAGCGGTTTGCGCGACGGGTTCTGGAAGTGCTCCAGCCAGCAACTAGTTGCTATCGGCCCCGGGCGGCGCGATGTCCAATCGGCTCCATGATGACGTCCGCCCCGACAGCAGACCCCGTGGACCCCGTCCCGCAGATCGAGGAAATCCGCCTCGGCAAGGACCGGCGCAGCCTCGATATTGCCTTTTCCTGCGGGCCGGCGCCCGCCTTCCGGGCCAGATTGTCGGCGGCGACGTTGCGCGCCGCATGCCGCTGCGCCCCGTGCACCGCCGCCCGGGCGCAGGGCTGGTTCGAGGCCGACGTCTCCGGCATCACCCTCGCCGACATCGCGCCCTTCGGGGCGCACGGTCTCAACCTGACCTTCTCCGACGGCCACGCGCGGGGGGTCTTTCCCTTCGCCTATCTCGCCGCGCTCGCGGCGACCGGCGCGGCCGGCGCAACCGGGATTCCAGAGGTGACCCTATGAGCGACATCAAGACCGAGATCGTCGAAACCGACATCCTTGTCATCGGCGGCGGCACCGGCGGGCCCATGGCGGCCATCAAGGCCAAGGAGAAGAACCCCTCCCTCAAGGTCGTGCTGATGGAGAAGGCCAATGTGAAGCGCTCCGGCGCAGTCTCCATGGGCATGGACGGGCTGAACAACGCCGTCATCCCCGGCTACGCCACGCCCGAGCAGTATGTGAAGGAGATCACCGTCGCCAACGACGGCATCGTCCACCAGAAGGCGGTGATGGCCTATGCCACCGGCTCCTACCCGATGATCCAGTATCTGGATTCCATCGGCGTGAAGTTCGAGAAGGACGGCTCCGGCGAGTACAACGTGCGCAAGGTGCACCACATGGGCACCTATGTGCTGCCCATGCCGGAGGGCCACCACGTCAAGAAGGCGCTCTACCGCCAGCTGCGCAAGCACCAGGTGCTGGTGACCAACCGCTACATGGCGACCCGCCTCCTCACCGCGCCGGACGGCCGCATCGCCGGCGCCATCGGGGTGAACACCCGCACCGGGGAGTTCCTGGTCATCCGCGCGAAAGCCGTGGTGCTGGCCTGCGGCGCCGCCGGCCGCCTCGGCCTGCCGGCCTCGGGCTATCTGTTCGGCACCTATGAGAATCCGGCCAACTGCGGCGACGGCTATGCCATGGCCTATCACGCGGGGGCGGGCCTCGCGAACCTCGAGTGCTACCAGATCAACCCGCTGATCAAGGACTATAACGGCCCGGCCTGCGCCTACGTCACCGGCCCGTTCGGCGGCTACACCGCCAACAACAAGGGCGAGCGCTTCATCGAGTGCGACTACTGGTCGGGCCAGATGATGAAGGAGTTCTATTCCGAGCTGCAGAGCGGCAATGGCCCGGTCTTCCTCAACATGACCCACCTCGCCGAGGAGACCATCTCCGAGATCGAGACCATCCTGCACTCCAACGAGCGGCCCTCGCGCGGGCGCTTCCACGAGAAGCGCGGCACCAACTACCGCGAGAAGATGGTGGAGATGCACATCTCGGAAATCGGCTTCTGCTCGGGCCACTCGGCGTCCGGCGTGTGGGTGGACGAGAACGCCCGCACCACCGTCTCCGGCCTCTATGCCGCCGGCGACATGGCGAGCGTGCCGCACAATTACATGCTCGGCGCCTTCGTGAACGGCGGCATCGCCGGCCAGGACGCGGCGGACTATTGCGCGGCGACAGACCTCCCCGCCTACGACCCGGCGGACATCGCCCGCGAGCAGGAGCGCGTGATGGCGCCCACCCGCCGCGACGACGGCCTGACCCCGTTCGAGATGGAATACAAGGCCCGGCGCCTGGTGAACGACTATCTCCAGCCGCCGAAGGTGACGGCCAAGTACAGGATCGGCCAGGCCCGCCTCGCCGAGGTGCGCGACGACCTCTCCGCGCTGTGCGTGAAGGACCCGCATGAGCTGATGCGGGCGCTGGAGCTGCAATCCATCCTCGACTGCGCCGACATGGCGGCGGCCGCCTCGCTCTACCGCACGGAGAGCCGCTGGGGCCTCTACCACTGGCGCGTCGACCACCCGGCCACCGACAACGAGAACTGGTTCTGCCACACCCTCCTCTACAAGGACGAGCTCGGCCGCATGGCGCACAGGAAGCGCGCCGTGGACCCTTATGTGGTCGAGATCGATGCGGACGAGATGGGCGCCTACCACCAGCTGCGCACTCCGGCCATCGCCGCCGAGTGAGCCCTCCCGCCAGACATTCCGGAGCTGCCCCATGCCTTTCGCCAACCACATGACCTCGGTGCCCGTGACCGTCGATGACGACAAGTGCATCGCCGAGAAGGGCTGCCGCGTCTGCATCGACGTGTGCCCCCTTGACGTGCTCGCCATCAACCCCGCCTCGGGCAAGGCGCACATGAAGTACGACGAGTGCTGGTACTGCATGCCGTGCGAGGTGGACTGCCCCACCGGCGCGGTGAAGGTCGAAATCCCCTACCTGCTGCGGTGAGGCGCGCCATGCCCATCTTCGACGATTTCGACGACGACCTCGATGCGGTGGCGGAGCGCGCGCGCGACGCCGATCCCGGCATCCGCCGCGTCGCCATGCTGGGGCTGGCGGAAAGCGTGGACCCCGGCGCGGCGGACCTGCTGCTCGCCGGGTTGAAGGACGCGGATGCCGGCGTCCGCGAGGCGGCGGCCAAGTCCCTCGACGAGCATTCCGGCCTTCCCGTCGCGCTCGGCCTCATCGCGGCGCTGGATGACGCGGTGGAGGCGGTGCGCCTCGCCGCCGCCGAGAGCCTCGCCGACAAGAAGGAGCCGGCCTCGGCTCCGCGCCTCATCGAGCGGGCGCAGGAGACGGGCGGCCCCCTGAGCGCCTTCGTGCGGGCCTCATCGCTCAGGGCCCTGCGCGACATGCAGGACGCTTCCGCCATGCCGGTGGCGCTCGCCGCGCTCACCGATCCGGACATGGGGGTGCGCCGCGAGGCGCTCGGCGTGCTCGGCTATCTGAAGGCCGATGCGGCGCTGCCGGCTCTGCTGCTCGCCGCCACCGATCCCGAGCCGGCGGTGCGACGCGCTGTGATGGCGGCCCTCGTCTTCGTGCGGAGCGGCACGGCCGGCGTGCCCGCGCTCATCGCCGGCCTCGCCGACGGCCACTGGCAGGTGCGCGAGGAGGCGGCCTTCTCCATCGGCAAGGCGAAGATCCTGGAGGCGGTGGACCCGCTGATGGCCGCGGCCAACGACGATGCCTGGCAGGTGCAGGCCAAGGCGGTGAACGCCCTCGGCAAATTGAAGGCGCGCGCCGCGGTGCCGGTGGTGGCGGAGGCGCTCGGCCACACGCTTTCCAACGTGCGGAAGGAGGCAGCCGCAGCACTGGGCGAGATCGCCGACCCGGCCGCCGTGGGCGCGTTGGAGGCGGCCTATGACGATCCGGATCCCGACGTGCGCAAGCTGGTCCGCTGGGCCCTCGATCGCTGCCGCGCCGCGGCCTGAGCGATACCGCACAAAGAAAATCCCGGCCATCGGACGACGATGGCCGGGATTTCGTGTTTCTGCGGTTTCCCGGTTTTCCCGGGGAATGGCTCAGGAAAGCGGGCCGGTGTACTTCTCGAGCGTGGCCCAGGCCTCGTCGC
This sequence comes from Xanthobacter nonsaccharivorans, assembly GCF_043194755.2. Lineage (NCBI taxonomy): Bacteria > Pseudomonadati > Pseudomonadota > Alphaproteobacteria > Hyphomicrobiales > Xanthobacteraceae > Xanthobacter > Xanthobacter nonsaccharivorans. The sequence continues at coordinate 382,332 of NZ_CM195526.1, forward strand.
CATACTTGCCCTTCCACTCGGCGTAGAAGCCGGCCTTGCGCAGCTGCTCGCGGAAGCTGTCCACCTTCGGCTCGTTGAAGGCGAGGCCCTTCTCCGAAAGCTCCTTGCGCAGGGTGTTGTTGAGGGCGAACACGTCGTCGCGCTGCTTCAAGCCCGCCGCGTTGATGTTGTCGGCGACGATGGTGCGCAGATCCTCCGGCAGCGCCTGGAAGGCCCGCCGGTTGGCGAGGAACCAGAAGCCGTCCCACATGTGGTTGGTGAGCGAGCAGTACTTCTGCACCTCGTACAGCTTCGCCGTGGAGATGATGGCGAGGGGATTTTCCTGGGCGTCCACCGTGCGGGTCTGCAGGGCGGTGTAGACCTCGGCGAAGTTGAGGCTCGCCGGGGCGCTGTCGAACGCCTTGAACATGGAGGTCCACAGCGGGGAGACCGGCACGCGGATCTTCAGGCCCTTGAGGTCGGCCGCGGTCTCGATGGGCTTGGTCGAGGTGGTGATCTGGCGGAACCCGTTGTCCCAGATCTTGTCCATGGCGATGATGCCGGCCTTGGCGATCTGCCCGCGCACGTAGGCGCCGAGCTCTCCGTCCATGGCCTTCCACACGCTCGCATAGTCCGGGAAGGCGAAGCCGATGCCGCTGATGGAGGCGTTGGGCACGAGGGTGGAGAGGATCAGCGGCGAGAGGGTGAAGAATTCGATGCCGCCCGAGCGCAGCTGGCTCAGCATGTCCGTGTCGCCGCCGAGCTGGCTCGAGGGGAAGATCTTGATCTCCACCCGGCCCTTGGTCTCGGCCTTGATCTTCTCGGCCATCTCCTGCGCGCGCACGTTCATGGGATGCGTGACGGGCAGGTTGTTGGCGTATTTGTAGGAGAATTCGGCGCTCTGGGCCCGCGCGACGAACGGCGCGAACACGCCCCCCGCCAGCGCGGTGGCGGCGCTCGCCTGCAAAAGGGTGCGACGGGTCAGCGACATCCTCGATGCTCCTCCTTGTGCGGTCCTGCGGACCTGTTTCCGATTGGGTCCAATATGTGGACCTCTTTTCCCAGGCCCATGCTGGCCCGCTTGTGGGATTTTCGCAAGAGCATTATGGTCCCGCCAGACGCTGCGTTGCGGCGATCTCAACGAAATCAACATCTAGGTCCATATACTGGATCATGGGAGAGAGCGTGGGACGGCACCCGAAGCCCCCGCATGCCCGCGTCGGCACCCGGCCCGAGATGGTGTCCGAGGCTGTCGCCGACGCTGCGGCCGGGGGGACGCAGAGCATCGAGCGCGCCATCGCGCTGCTCCTGATGGTGGGGCGCGCCGCTCCCGCAGGGGCGCGGCTGGCGGATCTCGTGGCGCAGTCGGCCCTGCCCAAGCCCACCGTACGGCGCGTGCTGCTCGCCCTCGTGCGCACGGGCCTTGTCGACCAGGACGAGGTGACCCGGCGCTATCACATCGGGCCCGAGGCCTATGTGCTGGGCACCCTCGCCGGCACGCGATTCGGCATCCACGCGCTGGCCCTGGACGGCCTCGCCCGCATCGCCCGCACGAGCGGCGATTGCGCCTTCCTCTCCGTGCCGCGCGGTGCTTTCTCGGTCTGCCTGCACCGGGAGGAGGGGACGTTTCCCATCCGCACCCATGTTCTTCAGGCCGGCGACCGGCATCCCCTCGGCATCGGCGCGGGCGGCCTCGCCCTGCTGGCGGCCCTGCCGGATGAGGAGGTGGAGCAGATGCTCGCGGCCAATGCGGAGGCACTGGAGACCCAGTATCCCGGCTATTCCGTCGCGATGCTGCGCGACGCCGTCGCCGACACGCGGGCGCGGGGGTATGCGCTCAATCCCGGGCTCTATGTGGCCGGTTCCTGGGGCATCGGCATGGTCGTGCTGGGGCCGGATCGGCGCCCGGTGGGGGCCTTGTCGCTCGCCGCCATCGAGAGCCGGCTGACGACGGAGCGGCAGGCGGAGCTCGTGCCGTTGCTGAAGCGCGAGGCCGAGGCGCTGGAGGCGCATCTGCGCCGCCCTCCGGTCGAGAAGGCCGTCACCGCACGACCCTCGCTGCCACGCGCTGCCGGCCGGGCCGTCGCCAAGGCCGATCCCTGATGCGGTCCCGGCCGCGCTCCTTTCAAACCGAAGCCTTCGCCGCGCCCCTCGGCCGGCCGTCCCGTCCGGAGTGATCCATGTCCGTCGCCAAGCCTTCCCCCGCCTCCGCCGCGCCGAAGGGCGGTGTCGCCCGCTCCAGCCGGCGGGTGATGAACCTGTCCCATTTCCTGCGTCAGGCGGCGCGGCGCCTGCCTGAGCACATCGCCTTCGTCGAGGGCGCGCGCACCCTCACCTGGGCGCAGATGGACGCGCGGGTGGATGCCATGGCGGCGGAGCTCGTTGCGCGCGGCATCGCCAAGGGCGACCGCATCCTCGTGCAGTCCAAGAATTGCCTCGAGATGTTCGAGAGCATGTTCGCCACCTTCCGCATCGGTGCGGTGTGGGTGCCCACCAACTTCCGCCAGACGCCCTCCGAGGTCGCCTATCTCGCCTCTGCCTCCGGTGCGACGGCCATGATCTGCCACCGGGACTTTCCCGAGCACGTCGTCGCCGCGCGGGCCGAGGCGCCCGCCATCTCCACCGTGATCGCCATCGGCGCTGCCGACTTCGGGCCGGACTACGACGCCCTCGTGGCGGCCCGCCTCGGCGAGAAGGTGCGGGTGGCGGATGTGGAGCACGACGACCCGTGCTGGTTCTTCTTCACCTCCGGCACCACGGGGCGCCCGAAGGCGGCGGTGCTGACCCACGGCCAGATGGCCTTCGTCATCACCAATCATCTGTGCGACCTGATGCCCGGCACCACCGAGGCGGACGCCGCCCTGGTGGTGGCGCCGCTTTCCCACGGGGCGGGCGTGCACCAGCTGGTGCAGGTGGCGCGGGGCGTGAAGACCGTCCTCCTGCCCTCCGAGCGGTTCGACGCGGCGGAGGCCTGGCAGCTGATCGAGACATGGCGCGTGACCAACATGTTCACGGTGCCCACCATCACCAAGCTGCTTACCGAGCACCCGTCCGTGGACCAGTTCGACCATTCCTCCCTGCGCTACGTGATCTATGCCGGCGCGCCCATGTACCGGGAGGACCAGAAGTTCGCCTTGAAGAAGCTCGGGAAGGTCTTGGTGCAGTATTTCGGCCTCGGCGAGGTCACCGGCAACATCACGGTGCTGCCGCCCCGCCTGCACGAGGCCGAGGACGGCCCGAACGTGAGGATCGGCACCTGCGGCTTCGAGCGCACGGGCATCGAGGTGCAGATCCAGAACGACGCGGGCGAGGAGGTCCAGCCCTTCGAGACGGGCGAGATCTGCGTCTGCGGCCCGGCCGTGTTCGCGGGCTATTACGACAATCCGGAGGCCAACGCCAAGTCGTTCCGTGACGGCTGGTTCCGCACCGGCGACCTCGGCCACATGGACAATGAGGGCTTCGTCTACATCACCGGCCGGGCCTCGGACATGTACATCTCCGGTGGCTCGAACGTCTATCCGCGCGAGGTGGAGGAGAAGGTCCTCACCCATCCGGCGGTGGCCGAGGTGGCCATCCTGGGCGTGCCCGATGCCATGTGGGGCGAGGTCGGCGTCGCCGTGTGCGTGCTGCGCGAGGGGGCGAGCCTCACGGAAGAGGAGCTGGTGGCCTTTCTCGACGGCAAGGTCGCCCGCTACAAGCTGCCCCGGCGCGTGCATTTCTGGGAGGCGCTGCCCCGCAGCGCCTACGGCAAGATCACCAAGAAGATGGTGCGGGAGGCGCTTTCCGAGCGCGGGCTCATCGACACCCCGCCGCCCGCCCGCTCCGCCTGAGTACCGTGCCGGATCTCCGCGATCCGGACGGCGGATCTGCACCTCAGTCTCTGAAATAAAACGTCGCCCGAACGTCCGGCTGGGCCGGTCGATCGGAGCGTGTCCCAAGGGAGAAGCGTCGTGAGCAAGACCGGCAGCGTCATCGTGACGGGAGGGGCCTCCGGCATCGGCCTCGCGGTGGTGGAGGAACTGCTGAACGAAGGCTGGCGCGTGGTCGCCGCCGATGTGGTGCCGGCCAATATCGAGACGGCCCGCGCCGCGCTTTCCGCCTTCGGCGACAGGGTGAGCTTCGAGCTGATGGACGTCTCCGACGAGGCGCAGGTGAGCGATGTGGTCGCCCGTGCCGCCCGCGATTCCGGTCCGCTGAAGGGCGTGGTGAACTCCGCCGGCATCGCCCGCGACATCCCCGCCCTCGAGACCTCGGCGGAGGTGTTCCGGAAGATCCTCGACGTGAACCTCATCGGCACCTTCCTGGTGGCGCGCGAGGCGGCGAAGGTGATGAAGGAGACGGGCGGCGGCTCCATCGTCAACATCGCCTCCGTGTCCGGCCTGCTCGGCAACCTCGGGCGTTCCGCCTATGGTTCGTCCAAGGGCGGCGTGGTGATGCTCACCAAGATCCTGGCGGTGGAGTTCGCGGCCTTCAACATCCGCGTCAATGCCATCGCCCCCGGCCCGGTGGAGACGCCGCTGGTGAAGGCGGTGCACACTGACGAGGCCCGCGCGGTCTGGACCGACCGCGTCCCCCTGCGCCGCTATGCCCAGCCTTCCGAGATGGCCGGCGCCATCGCCTTCCTGCTGGACGAGGCCAAATCCTCCTATGTGACCGGCCAGACCATCGCGGTGGACGGCGGCTTCACCGCCGGCGGGCTGATCGGCCTGTGACGGACCGGAGCGAAACGGGGGCGGAGGGGGCCGTGGCGCAGACGGGCAGCGTGATCGTGACGGGCGGGGCATCGGGCATCGGCTTCGCGGTGGCGGAGGACCTGCTGCGGCAGGGCTGGCGCGTGGTGGTGGTGGATCTGCTCGCGGAGAACCTCTCCCGTGCCGGCGCCGCGCTTTCAGCCCATGGCGATGGCGTGCGCCTCCAGCAGGCGGACATTGCCGACGAGCCCCGGGTGGAAGCCCTGGTCGCCCGCATCGCCGCGACCTTCGGCCCTCTCAAGGGCGTCGTGAACTGCGCCGGCATCGCCCGCGACGTGCCGGCGCTGGAGACCTCGGTGGCGTTGTTCCGGAAGATCCTCGACGTGAACCTCATCGGCACCTTCCTGGTGGCGCGGGAGGCGGCGAAGGCCATGAAGGAGACGGGCGGCGGCTCCATCGTCAACATCGCATCCATCTCCGGGCTCAAGGGCAACCTGGGGCGGTCGGCCTATGGCGCGTCCAAGGGCGGGGTGGTGATGCTCACCCGGATCCTTGCCGTGGAGCTCGCGCCCTTCGGCATCCGCGTGAATGATGTCGCTCCCGGCCCGGTGGAGACGCCCCTGGTGCGCGAGCTGCTCACGCCCGAGACCCGCGCGGGCTGGATGAGGACCGTGCCCCTGCGCCGCACCGCCGCGCCGGATGAGATCTGCGGCGCCGTCGCCTTCCTCCTCGACGAAGCCCGGTCCTCCTATGTGACCGGCCAGACCATTGCGGTGGACGGTGGCTTCACCGCCGGCGGGCTGATCGGGCTCTGAAGGCGGCTGCGCAAAGCGCGTTGACGTTGCCGCAGGGCAAGGCATCGTCAGCATCGGAGGACGCGCTGATTCCCGGTCGCGGCCCCGGAGCGTGATCCGGGCAAATTGAATCCGTTTGCCCGGTGAAACGCCCTCCAACCCTGAGAGGCGGCGATGGGGGACAACGCGCGCGTCTTCGACCTCGCCGTGATCGGCGGCGGCATCAACGGTTGTGGCATCACGCGGGATGCGGCGGGGCGCGGCCTGTCCGTGGTGCTGTTCGAGAAGGCGGACCTGGCGTCGGGCACCTCCTCTGCATCCACCAAGCTCATCCATGGCGGGCTGCGCTATCTTGAATATTGCGAGTTCCGCCTGGTGCGGGAGGCGCTGGCCGAGCGGGAGGTGCTGTGGGGCATCGCCCCCCACATCGTCTGGCCATTGCGCTTCGTGCTGCCGCACCATCCGGGCCTGCGCCCGGCGTGGCTGCTGCGCCTCGGCCTGTTCATCTACGACCATCTCGGCGGCCGCCGCCTGCTGCCGCCCACCCGCACGCTGGATTTGCGGCGTGATCCGGCCGGGGCGCCACTGAAGCCGGAACTGGTGCGAGGCTTTGAATATTCCGATTGCTGGGTGGAGGATTCCCGCCTCGTGGCGCTCAACGCCCGGGACGCGGCGGAGCGCGGGGCCGACATCCGCACGCGCACGCAGGTGGTGGACGCCCGGAGGGCGGAGGGCTGCTGGGTCATCACGTCCGAGGTGGCGGGGCGCCGGGAGGAGGTGCGGGCCCGCGTCCTGGTGGATGCCGCCGGGCCCTGGGCGGGGGACGTGCTCGACGTGCTGAAGGTGAAGGCGGCGGCGCACGTGCGGCTGGTGCAGGGCAGCCACATCGTGGTGCGGCGGCTTTATGCCCATGACCGTTGCTACATCTTCCAGAACGGGGACGGGCGCATCATCTTCGCCATTCCGTACGAGACCGACTTCACCCTCATCGGCACCACCGACCGGGACTATTCCGGCCGGCCGGAGGACGTGGCGGCGAGCCCCGAGGAGGTGGCCTATCTGTGCGCGGCGGCGAGCGAATACTTCGCCGCCCACATCACGCCGGCGCAGGTGGTGTGGACCTATTCCGGGGTGCGCGCCCTCTATGACGACGGCGCCCCGGCGGCGCAGGCGGCGACCCGCGACTATGTGCTCGCCCTCGACGCGCCGGAGGGCGGGGCGCCCTTGCTGTCCGTCTTCGGCGGCAAGATCACCACCTATCGCCGGCTGGCGGAAGCAGCCCTGGAGCGCCTGGCGCCGCATCTGCCGGCCATGGGCGAGCCCTTCACCGGATCGGCGCCGCTGCCCGGCGGCGGGTTCCCCCGCCAGGGCTTCGAGCATCTGGTGAAGGCCTTGCGCACCGCCTTTCCGGCGCTCGACCCGGCGTTGCTCAAGCGTCTTGCCCGGGCCTACGGCACCTGCGCCTTCCACCTGCTCGACGGGGTGCGGGAGGAGGAGGATCTGGGCGACTGGTTCGGCGCCCATCTGTGCGCGCGGGAGGTGGACTGGCTCATGGACCGGGAATGGGCCATGACCGCCGAGGACGTGCTCTGGCGCCGCTCGAAACTCGGATTGCGCACGGCCCCGCAGGAGGCGGCGGTCCTCGACGCTTATATGGCCGCCCGCCGCGCCGGAGGCTGAACAAGAACAACGGGAGGGACCATTGGCCGCCTATATCCTCGCCATCGACCAGGGCACCACCTCCTCGCGGGCGCTGCTGGTGCGGCCGGACGGCTCCGTCGCCGCCTCGGCGCAGCAGGAGCTGCCGCAGCATTTCCCCGCCTCGGGCCAGGTGGAGCAGGAGGCGGAGGACATCTTCGGTACGGTCCTTTCCTGCTGCCGGCAGGCGCTGGACAAGGCGGGTGCCGCGGCCGCCGACATCGCCGCCATCGGCATCACCAACCAGCGCGAGACCACGCTGGTGTGGGAGCGGGCGACGGGCCGCGCCATCCATCGCGCCATTGTCTGGCAGGACCGGCGCACGGCGGATGCCTGCGCCCGCCTCGAGGCGGACGGCCATGGCGCGCTGGTACGCGCACGCACCGGGCTCGTCATCGACCCGTATTTCTCCGCCACCAAGATCGCCCACATCCTCGACGCCGTTCCGGGCGCGCGGGCGCGGGCGGAGCGGGGGGACCTCGCCTTCGGCACGGTGGACAGCTTCCTGCTGTTCCGCCTCACCGGCGGCCGTGTGCACGCCACCGATGCCACCAACGCGGCCCGCACCCTGCTGTTCGACATCCACACGGGGGCGTGGGACGCGGACCTCCTCGCCGTGTTCGGCGTGCCGGCGGCCCTGCTGCCGGAGGTGCGCGACTGCGCGGCGGATTTCGGCGTGACCGATCCGGCGCTGTTCGGCGGGCCCATCGTGGTGCGGGGCATGGCGGGGGACCAGCAGGCGGCGATGGTGGGGCAGGCGTGCTTCGCCCCCGGCATGGTGAAGTCCACCTACGGCACCGGCTGCTTCGCCCTCCTGAACACGGGGGAGACGCCGGTCGCCTCCCGCAATCGCCTGCTCACCACCATCGCCTACCAGATCGGCGGCAAGCGCACCTATGCGCTGGAAGGCTCCATCTTCGTCGCCGGCGCGGCGGTGCAGTGGCTGCGCGACGGGCTGAGGATCATCGCGCAGGCGGGTGACAGCGACCGCCTCGCGGCGGGGGCGGACGAGACGCAGGACGTGATCCTGGTGCCGGCCTTTGTGGGGCTCGGCGCGCCGTATTGGCGGCCGGAGGTGCGGGGCGCGCTGTTCGGCCTCACCCGCGGCACCGGGCCGGCGGAGCTCGCCCGCGCGGCGCTGGAGAGCGTGTGCTTCCAGACCTGCGATCTCATCGACGCCATGCATGCCGACTGGCCCGGCGCCGGCGCCGCGACGGTGCTGCGGGTGGACGGGGGCATGACCGCCTCGGATTACACCATGCAGCGGCTCGCCGATCTCATCGGCGCGCCGGTGGACCGGCCGGCGGAGAAGGAGACCACGGTGATGGGCGCGGCCTATCTCGCCGGGCTGTCGTGCGGCTTCTTCCCGCCGCCGGAGGCATTCGCGGCGCGCTGGCGGCTGGACCGCAGGTTCGCTCCCGCCATGACGGGGGAGGCGCGGCAGGCCCGCCTCGCAGCCTGGCGCGACGCGGTGGGCCGGCTGACGGCCTGATCCCCGGCGGCGATGCGTGCGGGCATGGTGTCGGCCGGTGAGCTTGGCTCATCGGCCGTTGGTCAAGCCCGCGCGGCGCTTGAGCGGTTCACGGCGCGGATGCGCCGGCCTCCGCGCGCCCTGGGAGATCGCCGTCGCCTACCTCAGGAAACCGATGGAGATCCACGGCACGGCGGCGACGACGATGGTGCCGATGAGGAGCGCCAGCATGTAGGCGAGGATGGGCTTCATGCCCTCCGCCGGTTCCACCCGGCCGATGACGCAGGCGGCGTAATAGCCCACCCCGAAGGGCGGGGCGAACAGGCCGATGCCCATGGCCAGGATGACCACCATCGCGTAGTGCACCTCGTGGATGCCCACGGCGCGGGCGATGGGGAACAGCAGCGGCCCGAACAGCACGATGGCGGGAATGCCCTCCAGCACCGAGCCGAGGATCACGAAGGCGACGATGGACACCGCCATGAAGGTAACGGCGCCGCCCGGCAGGCCCTTCATGGCTTCCGCCAGCGCGTGAGAGAAGCCCGACTGGGTGAGGCCCCAGGCCATGCCGGTGGCGGTGCCGATGATGAGCAGGATGGCGCCCGAGAGGCAGGCCGTGTCCACCAGCATGGGCTTGAGGCGCCGCCAGTCGAACTGGCGGTAGACGATGAGGCCCACGGCGATGGAATAGAAGATGCCGATGGTGGACACTTCCGTCGCGGTGGCGACGCCCTCCACCACCGCGGCGCGGATCACGAACGGCAGGGCCAGCGCCGGAAAGGCGATGACGAGGGTGCGGCGGATCTCGGCGCCGGTGGCCTTGCGCACGCCGGAGAGGTCTTCCCCCCGGTAGCGGTGCCACACCACGAAGCCGAGCGTGAGGGCGAGCACCGCGCCCGGCAGGAGCCCGCCGGTGAACAGAGCGGCGATGGACACGCCGGTGACCGAGCCGATGGTGATCAGCACGAGGGAGGGAGGGATGGTCTCGGTCTGCGCGCCGGTGGCGGAAAGCAGAGCGACGAGGTCGCCGGGCTTGGCGCCGCGCGCCTTCATCTCCGGGAACAGCACGGGGGCGACCGCCGCCATGTCGGCCGCCTTGGCGCCGGAGATGCCGGAGACCAGGTACATGGCGCCGATGAGCACATAGTGCAGGCCACCGCGCACATGGCCGAGCAGGCTGGCGAGGAAGCCCACCATGGCCTTGGCCATGCCCGTCATCTCGATGAGCAGGCCGAGGAAGACGAACAGCGGCACGGCAAGCAGGATGATGTGGCTCATGCCCTCGTCCATGCGGCCCACCAGCACCATCAGCGGCGTGCGGGTGGTCAGCGCCAGATAGCCGAAGATGGAGAGGCCGAACGCGAAGGCGATGGGGATTCCCGCCAGCACGCAGGCCGCCACGATGCCCACGAAGAAGATGAGCAGATTGTAGTTGCCGAGCTGGCGGAACACCGGCTCCAGCGCCCAGAAGGCGGCACACAGCGCCGCCACCGTGGCGAGCGCGGCCAGTGTGTTCGCGGGCGACTTCATCCGCACCAGGCGCAGCACCGCGAAGGCGATCATGAGCCCGAGGCCCACCGGCAGCGCCGCGGCGCGCCAGATGTTGGGGATCTCCAGCGCCGGGGTGGTGATGAAGATCTCCTCATGGGCGTATTCCGCCGCCGACGGCAGCAGGAAAATGAGGAACGCCAAGGCCGCGCCGATGGCCGCCACGTCCAGGAAGGCGCGTATGCGCGGCGGGGCGCTGCCCACGAGGGCGGTCATGCGCATGTGCTCGTTGCGGCGCAGGGCCACCACGGCGCCCAGCATGGCAAGCCAGAGGAACAGGATGGAGGCGAGCTCGTCCGACCACACCAGCGGCCGGTGCACGACGAAACGGGCGATCACGCCGGCGAACAGGATCACCACCTCGGCGGCCACGAGCAGCGCCACCGCGACTTCCACGATGGTGCCGAGCACGGCGTCGATGCCGGCGGCGATCCGGTTGAGGAGGCCGCGGGGCAGGTCCGCGTCGGCATCGGCGGGCCGGTCCAGGGCGATCATGCGCGGCTCCTCGCCTCGGGGCGGATGGGGGCCGCGGCGCCGGCCATGACAGGTGCGGCGGGGATCCAGCCGGCTGCGAGCCGGCTGCCGTGAGCCGTTTCCATAAGCGCCCTCCGGGAACCTGCGGTTCCGTACGTTTCCAATATAAGGTCCATATGGTGGACCGTGTTTGTTTTCTGGACCCTGCCGCGGGGGTGAGGCGGGGTCTTGCCGGGCCCCGGCCTGCGACCGGCATCTGTCCTTAATGAGCGAATTCCGGCAGGGGTTGTCAACCGCTGTCCCGGCCCGCCGCGCCGCCGGCGCCGTCAGTCCACATCATGGAACATTCCCCCCGTTCGCCCCGGGCGGCCCCCGGGAGTGACGTTGCGTCGCGCGGTGGATTTCCGCGGCGAAATATGCGGAAACCGGTGGGCGCGCGCGCCGGCCCGTCCCGGCCTTCCGGGCGATGCCGCCAGAAAGCACAGGGAACGCCAATGATACAGGACAAGGTCGCGGTGGTGACAGCGGGCGGATCGGGCATGGGCGCCGCCTCGGCCCGGCGCCTGGCGCGGGACGGCTACAAGGTGGCCATCCTCTCCTCCTCCGGCAAGGGCGAGGCGCTGGCGCAAGAGCTTGGCGGCATTGGCTTTACCGGCTCCAACCAGTCCCCGGACGACCTCGCCGCGCTGGTGGACACGGTGATGGCCCGCTGGGGCCGCATCGATGTGCTGGTGAACAGCGCCGGGCACGGGCCGCGGGATTCTATCCTCGCCATCACCGACGATCAGTGGCACCAGGGGATGGACACCTACCTGCTCAACGTGATCCGGCCGACCCGGCTCGTCACTCCCGTCATGGTGGCGCAGAAGGGCGGGGCGATCGTGAACATCTCCTCCGCCTGGGCGTTCGAGCCCACCGCGCTGTTCCCCACCTCGGCGGTGTTCCGGGCGGGGCTCGCGGCCTTCACCAAGATCTTCGCCGACACCTACGCCGCCGAAAACGTGCGCATGAACAACGTGTTGCCCGGATGGATCGACAGCCTGCCGGCGACCGGGGAGCGCCGCGACGCCGTGCCGATGCAGCGCTACGGCACCAGCGAAGAGATCGCCGCCACCGTCGCCTTTCTCGCTTCCGAGGGCGCCGGCTACATCACCGGCCAGAATCTCAAGGTGGATGGCGGGCTGATGCGCTCGGTCTGATCGCTTCGGGAGGTTCGGCGGTTTCGGCGCCTTCGGCATCAGGAGGCGCCGGCGTCCGCCCGCGCCGCCGCGGGAGCGAAATCCGGGCGCCGGCAAAGGCTTGGCCGCTCTCGCCTCGGTCCCGCTCCGGCGTCGGCTTTGAGGCCTTCGCCTGAAGGGCATCAACCTGCCGTTCCCGGTCGCGCCGGAACGGTGCATTTAACGCGCGATATACGTGAAATGTGCCGCTCTGCGAGGCCTTGCTCAGGCCGAAGCAGCATCGTCGTCGCAGTGGTATCGGGCGGCTCCGGCGGGTGCGCAGGCCGGACGGGGCCGCCCGCGACCGGGCACCTCCGCCGGCCACCTCACACCACGGGAGGCGGCGCGTGGGGAAGCCCCGCCGCCTGCTCCTCCTCCGCCGCGGTCCGGTCCAGCACCGCCGTGAGCCGCGCCAGGTCGAGCTGCCCCTCCCAGCGGGCGACGACGAGGGTCGCCACCGCATTGCCGACGAAGTTGGTGAGGGAGCGGCACTCGGACATGAAGCGGTCGATGCCCAGCAGCAGGGCGATGCCGGCGAGCGGGATGTCCGGCACCACCTGCAGCGTCGCGGCGAGGGTGATGAAGCCACCGCCCGCGACGGCGCCCGCCCCCTTGGAGGTGAGCATGGCCACCGCGAGGATGGTCAGCTCCTGCTGGAGGCTCAGTGGGGTGTTCGTCGCCTGGGCGATGAACAGGGTGGACAGCGTCATGTAGATGTTGGTGCCGTCCAGGTTGAAGGAATAGCCGGTGGGCACCACGAGGCCGACGACGGATTTCGGCGCGCCCGCCGCCTCCAGCTTGCGCATCAGGGCCGGCAGGGCGCTCTCCGAGCTGGAGGTGCCGAGCACGATCAGGAGCTCCTCGCGGATGTAGCGCAGCAGCTTGAAGATGTTGAACCCCACCACCCGCGCGATGGTGCCGAGCACCACCACCACGAACAGGATGGCGGTGAGGTAGAAGGTGGCGATCAGCTCGGCGAGGTTGCCGATGGATTTGAGCCCGTAGGCGCCGATGGTGTAGGCCATGGCGCCGAACGCTCCCACCGGCGCTACTCGCATGACGATGGCGACGATGCCGAAGACCAGCTTCTCCGCTTTGCGCACGGCCCTGAGGATGGGCTCGCCCTCCTCGCCGAGGGCATTGAGGGCGAAGCCGGCGAGGACCGACACCAGCAGCACCTGCAGGATCTCCCCGCTGGTCAGGGCGCTCACCAGCGTCTCCGGCACGATGCGCAGGATGAAATCCGTGGTGGAGGAATGGGCGGCCTGGGAGGCGAAGCTGCTCACCGCCTTGGTGTCGAGGGTCGCCGGGTCCACGTTGAAGCCGTCGCCGGGGCGCAGGGTCCGCCCGACGATGAGGCCGACGAGGAGGGCGAAGGTGGAGACCACCTCGAAATAGAGCAGCGCCTTGCCCCCCACGAGGCCGACGCGCTTCACGTCGCCCATGGCGGCGATGCCCGCCACCACGGTGCAGAACACCACGGGCGCGATGATCATCTTCACCAGCTTGATGAAGCCGTCGCCGAGCGGCTTCATCGCCTCGCCGAGGTGCGGGTAGACGACGCCGAGCACGACGCCCGCCGCCACCGCGCACAGCACCTGAACGTAGAGCACCTTGTAGAACGGCTTGCGCATCGTGCATCCCTCCCGCGTCTTGCGGTTCTGTCTCCCTCGGCGGCGGCCCGGGGCGTCAGCCGGGGCGGGCGGGCGCCGGGGGCGCGGGGACGGCGGGGCAGGGCTCCGCCGCCATGCGCTGCAGCAGCCGGACCACCGGGCCGGGCGGCACCCGGATGGGGCCGGCGAAGGGCTCGCCCATCTCCGCCACCAGGAAGATGGCGGCGGAAATGCCGGCCATGGCAAGCACGTGCCCCGCCATCACCAGCGGATTGCGCGGGGCGAAGACGCCCACATAGAGAAAGATAAGCGTGAACCAGCAGATCACCACCACGATGAAGGCGACGGGCGTGGCCGTGCGGGCGACGCCGGAGACCTTCCAGCGGAACTCCACCAGCTGCTGGGACAGGGACAGGAGGCTGCCGCGCAGCTGCTTCTCATCGTCGGTGGCGGGCGCCAGCGCCCGCAGCGCGCCGTCGAAGCGCAGCAGCACCTTCAATGCCGGGTCCGCGCCGCCGGCGGGCGAGAGGCCGGGGTCTTCGGACCAGGTCTCGGCGATGAGCCGCCTGCCGTAGTCCTGCAGGGTGAGGCGGGCCGGGCAGGCAGGGGCGCCGAAGCTCAACAGCTCCAGGTCGGTCATCTGGAGGGCCGCGGCGTACTTCTGGACGTCGGAATAGGCCTCGCTGAAATTGTAGCGGGCGGAATTCACCATCAGGCCAAGGAGCAGGGAGGACATGGTGGCGACCAGGGCCATGCCCGCCTTCAGGCTCTTGACCGATCCCTCGGCGAGCCACGCCTCGGGCAGGCGCCGCGCCAGCAGCATGCCGACCGCCCCGGCCGTGACCATCGCCACGAAGGCCGCCAGCGTGGGAATCCAGGCGTTCATGCTGCTGCGTCCCGCGCTGCCGGCGCTCCATGGCTGGAGCGCGCTCCGATCAGATTGCCCCAATCTGATCGGATGACCAGTTGTCTAGCGCGCCCGCGGCCGCCCGCCAAGCTCCGGACCGGGCGGCGGGCCGCCTTTGCCGGTCTGCCGCAAGGGCAGGTGCGGCATCAGCCCGCCAGATGCGCGAGGAGGAGGCGGGCCAGGGTCTCCGGCTGCTCCACGCAGGGAATGTGGGAGGCGTCGGCGATCACCGCGAGGCGGGCGCCGGGGATGGCGGCGGCCAGCGCCTCGGCGGCGGCGGGGGGCGTGGAGGGGTCCTTGTCGCCCACCACCACGAGGGTCGGCGCTTTGATGCCCGCGGCCGAGCCGGTGAGGTCCGCGTCGCGCACCGCCAGGGCGCAGCCGACATAGCCCTCCAGCGTGGTGCGGGCCACCATGTTGGCGTAGCCGCGCACGATGTGCGGCACCCGCTCGCGGAAGCCGTCGGTGAACCAGCGCGCCATCACCCCCGGGGCGATGGCGGGAAGGCCGTCGCGGCGGATGCCGGCGATGCGCTCGTTCCACACGGAGGCGGGGCCGATCCGCATGGCGGTGTCGCACAGCACCAGCCGGTCCACCCGCGCCGGCGCATGGGCCGCCAGATGCTGGGCCACCATGCCGCCGATGGAGAGGCCGCACACATGGGCCTTGCCGATGCCGAGGGCGTCGAGCAGCGCCAGCGCGTTTCCGGCGAGGCCGGCGATGGAATAGCCGGTGGCCTCGTCGGGCAGCGGGGCGGCGTCGGAGAGGCCGTGGCCGGGCATGTCGTAGCGCAGCACGCGGAAGCGGGAGGTGAGCGCCGGCATCACCGCGTCCCACACCGGGAAGCTGGTGCCGAGCGAGTTGGCGAGGAGGAGGACCGGCGCGTCCGCCGCCCCTTCCAGGGCATAGTGGGTGGTGCGGCCGTCAAGGGCGAGGAAGGGCATCCGGGTCTCCGGGGAGAGAGGTCGCGCGCCGCGCGTCACACGGTGGCGATGGGGGTGACAGGAGAGCCCACCGCGCCGGGCAGGCGCAAGGGCGGAGCGGTGAGGAGGAAGCGGCTGCGGCCCGCCGCGCGCAGATGGGCGGCCAGATCCGTGAGCCACCACAATTCGCCCAGCGGCAGGCCGAGCTTGAACAGGCAGTGGTGGTGCAGCGGCATCACCGCATGCTCGGGCCGCGCCGCCGGCCGGGCGGGCAGGGCTTCCACGGCATAATTGTCGGCGGCGAGGGCGGCGATGCCGCTGTCGCTGATCCACTGGAGGAGGCGCTCGTCCCGCCCGTCGAGCACGCCGCAGGCATTGGCGAGCACGTCCGGGTCCGGCGCGCCGTCCGCGCGCATCACCACGGCGGCGAAGCCGGTATGGAGGCACAGGATGTCGCCCGTCTCCACCGCGACGCGGTCGGCCTCCAGGACGTGCATGAGGTCGTCATGGCCGACGATCCGCCGCGCCTCGCCGAAATGGTGGGCGAGATCGACGAGCACGCCGCGGCCCTGCACGCCGTGCACCGCCTGCGTCTCGATGCCGAGCTTGCGCGCCCCGACCGGGATGCCGCGCATGGCCGCCTCGCGCGGGCCGATGGTGTCGATGCCGGCGCGGAAGCCGTTGTAATAGACCGGCTCGGCCACCCCGTCGCCGTCGGCGTCGAACATGGCGCCCACATGGGCCAGCGAATCCCACTGGGTGGAATACTGGAGGGTGATCTCCACCTTGTCGTCGCTCACCACGTCCAGCAGCCCGGCCTCGTCGTGGCAGAGGCACTGGTTGTAGCGGGGCTTCTCCGCCGGGCCGGTGGCGGCGAGCACGGGCGGGCCGCGGCGCGGGTTCAGCGCCTTGCCGCCCGGCCGGTCGAGGGGCAGGGAGAGGCAGAAGGTCCGGCCCTCGCGCACCTCGGCGATGCCCTGGCGCACCTTCTCGGGGGTGACGAGGTTCAGCCGGCCGAGCTGGTCGTCCGGGCCGAAGTCGCCCCAGGTGGAGCCTTCGGGGCGCTGCACCCAGCGGGGATTCTGGCTCATGCTGCGGTCCTCACGCTGCATCCGGCTCGCGGGCCGTGGTGATCCTGCTGGTGGATGTCGCCTTCATGGGCCGGGACATGCTCCGGGCATGTCGGCCAGGGAACCTTCGGATGTGCAGGGCCATGCAGGTCCATGGCCGCCTCTACACCGCGCCCTTGCCCACCGTGATGCCGCCGCACACCGGCAGGGTCTGCCCGGTGATGAAGCCGGAGGCATCCGACAGGAAGAAGGCCACCGCCTCCGCCACGTCCTCCGGCGTGCCCATGCGGCCCACCGGGATGGCCTCCACGATGGCGCGGGTGCGCGGCGCGTCGGGCGGGTTGGCGGCGGTGAAGAGGGGGGTGGCGATGGGGCCGGGGGCGACCGCATTGACCGTGATGCCGTCCTTGCCCAGCTCGAGCGCCCAGGTGCGGGTGGCGCCCAGCAGCCCTGCCTTGCTGGATGCGTAGGCGGTGCGCAGCTCCTTGCCGTAGGCGGCGCGGCTCGACACGTTGACGACCCGTCCGAAGCGCGCCGCCCGCATGCCCTTGAGCAGCGCCTGCGTCGCCTGGATGGCGACGCCGAGGTTGAGGCGCATGACGGCGGCGAAGTCCTCCGGGGTGGTGTCGTCCAGCGTCGCCGGGCGCACCATGCCCACGTTGTTGACGAGACGGGTAACGGGGCCTTCGGCGAGCGCCTCCGCGAGGGCGGCGGCGGTGGCGGCCTCGTCCATCAGGTTCACTGCGATGACGCGGGCGGTAAGGTCCGCCGGCGGCGCCTCGCGGTCGAGCACGATCACGGCGCGGCCCGCCGCGATCTCCCGGCGCGCCACGGCAAGGCCGATGCCGCCGGCCCCGCCGGTGACGAGGGTGCGGGCAGGCGCGCTCATCGGCCGGCCTCCGGCAGGTAGCACACGCCGTCCACATAGGCCTTGCGCCAGCGGTTGATCACCACGCGCTCGAACAGGCCGGCCTTGAAGAAGGGGTCGGCGGCGATGAACGCGGCCGCCTCCGCCCGCGTCTCCAGCGCCACCACATAGAGCCCGCCGCCCGCGGCATTGCCGTCGTCGTCGAGCTTGGCGCCGCAGGCCAGCAGCAGGGCCTTGTGCGCGTCGAGGAAGGCGAGGTGCGCGTCGCGGGTCGCCGCGCGCAGGTCGAGCGTGCCCGGCTTGTCGAAGGTCTCGATCATGTAGGGCAAGGCGGGTCTCCCTTCAGAGAAACGGTGCGGGCTGTCTCATGCCGCGCCCGAAGGCCGGGCGCCAGCCCCGCCGCAGGGTGGATCCCCCGGACGAGCCGGGGATGACGGCGTGAAAAGGCCGCGGAGGCCGGCGCGTGACGGCCTCCGGCCGCTCTCAGGCCGCGTGGATCTCGATGCCGGCGCGGCGCTTCAGCTCGTCGAGGGTGAGGCCGGGCGCAAGGCGGCGGGCGACGAAGCCGTCCGGGCCGATGTCGATCACCGCATGGTCGGTGTAGATGCGCGAGACGCAGGCCACCCCCGTGAGCGGGTAGGTGCAGCGGTGCACCAGCTTCGACTCGCCCTTCTTGGTGAGCATCTCCATCATCACGAACACGTTGCGGGCGCCCACCGCCAGGTCCATGGCGCCGCCCACGGCGGGGATGGCGTTGGGGTCGTTGGTGGCCCAGTTGGCGAGGTCGCCGTTCTCCGCCACCTGGAAGGCGCCGAGGATGGCGATGTCGAGATGGCCGCCGCGCATCATGGTGAAGGAGAGGGTGTGGTCGAAGATCGCCCCGCCTTCCAGCAGCGTCACCGGCTGCTTGCCGGCGTTGATGAGGTCCCAGTCGATCTCGTTGGCGCCGGGCGTCGGCCCCATGCCGAGCAGGCCGTTCTCGCTCTGCAGCAGGATTTCCTTGTCCCGAGGCAGGTGGTCGGCCACCAGCTCGGGCATGCCGATGCCGATGTTCACCACCGCCCCTTCCGGGATGTCGGCGGCGATCAGCTGCGCCATCTCGGCGCGGGTCCAGAGCTTCACCTCAGTCGCGACGTCGCTCATCGCGCGCCTCCCGTCCCCACGGCCACCACCCGGCTCACGAACGCGCCGGGGGTGACGATCACCTCCGGGTCGAGGCTGCCGAGGGGCACGATCTCCTCCACCTGCGCCACCGTCACCTTCGCGGCGGTGGCCATCACCGGCCCGAAGTTGCGGGCGGTCTTGCGGAACACGAGGTTGCCCCAGCGGTCGCCCTGCCGCGCCTTGATCAGCGCGAAGTCGCCCTTGATGGGATATTCGAGCACATAGCCGCGCCCGTCGATCACCCGCGTCTCCTTGCCCTCGGCGAGGGGCGTGCCGTAGCCGGTGGGGGTGAAGAAGGCGCCGATGCCGGAGCCGCCGGCGCGCAGGCGCTCCACGAGGTTGCCCTGCGGCACCAGCTCCAGCTCCAGCTTGCCCGAGCGGTAGAGGCCGTCGAACACGTGGGAATCCGCCTGCCGGGGGAAGGAGCACACCACCTTGCGGACGAGGCCGGCGGCGAGCAGGGCGGCAAGGCCCGCCGTGCCGTTGCCGGCATTGTTGGAGACGATGGTGAGGTCCCTCGGCGCGCGCGCGATCAGCGCGTCGATCAGCTCGTGGGGCATGCCGGCGCCGCCGAAGCCGCCCACGAGGATGGTCGCGCCATCGGGGATGTCGGCGACGCAGCTCGCCGTGTCGGGTCTGGTCTTGTCGATCATGGGCGGGGCTCGTCCGGTGGCGGGCGCGTCAGATGGCGGAGGGGTGGCGCGCCAGCGGCGTCACGGTGATGTCCATGAAGGGGAAGAGGGGCAGGGAGGAGAGCAGGGTGTGCAGCTCGTCCACGCTCTCCACGTCGAAGATGGAGACGTTGGCGTAGCGCCCGGCGATGCGCCACAGGTGCACCCACTTGCCCTGCCGCTGGAGGTCCTGCGCGTAGGCCTTCTCCGCCGCCTTGACGGCGTCCGCCTTCTCGGCCGGGAAGTCGTGGGGGATGTTCACCTGCATCTCGACATGGAACAGCATGGGCTTCGCCTTCGTGGCAGCGTCCTCCGGCGGGTGTCCGGACGGCGCGGGGATGCGTCGGAAAAAAAGACCCCGGGCGCCCCGCGCCGGATGCGCGTGAGCGCCCGAGGGCGCGCCGGACAGGGGAGGACGGCCCGGCGCGCTTGAGACTACTTCTTCACCAGCGGGCAGGCGCTCTCGCTGAGCGGCTGGAACGCCTCGTCGCCGGGGATCACGCGGACGATGTCGTAATAGTCCCACGGACCCTTCGAGTCCTTCGGCGCCTTCACCTTGGCGAGGTACATGTCGTGCACCATGCGGCCGTCCTCGCGGATCTTGCCGTTCTTGGCGAACATGTCGTCGATGGGCAGCTCGCGCATCTTGGCGATCACCTTCACGCCCTCGTCGGTGCCGGCGGCCTCGGCGGACTTCAGATAGTGCAGCACGGAGGAATAGACGCCGGCCTGCACCATGGTGGGCATCTTGCCCTTCATGCGCTCGGCGAAGCGCTTGGAGAAGGCGCGGGTCTTGTCGTCCGTGTCCCAGTAGAAGCCGGTGGTCAGCGCCATGCCCTGGGCGGCGTCGAGGCCCACCGAATGGATGTCGGTGAGGAACAGCAGCAGGGCGGCCAGCGTCTGCCCGCCCTGGGTGATGCCGAACTCGCGGGCCTGCTTGATGGTGTTGATGGTGTCGGAGCCGGCGTTGGCCATGGCGATGATCTTGGCGCCGGAGGCCTGGGCCTGGAGCAAATAGGACGACACGTCCGAGGAGCCGAAGGGATGGGCCACGGAGCCCTTCACGGTGCCGCCCTTCTCCTTCACGATCTTCGCCACCTGGTTCTCCAGATCGTGGCCGAAGGTGTAGTCGGCGGTGATGAAGTACCAGGTCTTGAAGCCCTCGCTCACCAGCGCGTTGCCGGTGCCGGCGGCCAGCGAATAGACGTCGTAGGTCCAGTGCAGGCCGGTGGGCGAGCAGGCCTTGTTGGTGAGCGCCATGGAGGCGGCGCCGGAATTGATGTCGACCTTGCCCTTCTCCTTCGCCACCTCGCGCACGGCGAGGGCCGCCACCGAGCCGTTGATGTCGAAGATGGCGTCCACGTCCTGCGTGTCGTACCACTTGCGGGCGGTGGCGGAGGCCACGTCCGCCTTGTTCTGGTGGTCGGCGGAGACGAGCTCCACCGGCTTGCCGTTGATGGGCTTGCCGAAGTCCTCGATGGCCATCTTCGCCGCCTCGACCGAGCCGGCGCCGGCGAGGTCCGAATAGGCGCCGGACATGTCGGTGAGCACGCCGACCTTCACGCCGCCGCCGGCATACTGGGCGGCCGCCGGCGCGACCATCATCGCGCTGGCGAGGAGCGCGGCGCTGAGGGCGCAGGTGGTCTTTACAGCGGTCTTTACAGCGCTCCTGGCAGCGATCTTGGCCTTGATCTTCACGTCTTCCTCCTGGGGGAACGGTTCGCGGCGCGCTCAGACGCGCTCGATGACGACGGCGATGCCCTGGCCCACGCCGATGCACATGGTGGCGAGCGCGTAGCGGCCGCCGGTGCGGTGAAGCTGGTGCATCGCGGTGCCCACGAGCCGCGCGCCCGACATGCCGAGCGGGTGGCCCAGCGCGATGGCGCCGCCGTTGAGGTTCACATGGGCCGCATCGTCCGGCAGGCCGAGGTCGGACAGCACGGCGAGACCCTGGGCGGCGAACGCCTCGTTGAGCTCGATCACGTCCATGTCGGAGAGCTTCAGGCCCACCTTCTCCAGCACCTTGCGGGTGGCCGGCGCCGGGCCCATGCCCATGATGCGCGGCGGCACGCCGGCGGTGGCCATGCCGAGCACGCGGGCTCTGGGGGTGAGGCCGTGCTGCGCCGCCGCCGCTTCCGAGGCGATGAGCAGGGCCGCCGCCCCGTCATTGACGCCCGAGGCGTTGCCGGCGGTCACCGTGCCGTCCGGCTTGACCACGCCCTTGAGGCGGGCGAGGTCCGAGAGGGTGGTGTCGGGGCGCATGTGCTCGTCGCGGTCGAACAGCTTGGGGTCGCCCTTGCGCTGGGGCACCGGCACCGGGACGATCTCGTCGGCGAAGCGGCCCTCGGCCCAGGCGGCCGCGGCGCGGCGCTGGCTCTCCAGCGCGAAGGCGTCCTGCCGGGCGCGGGAGATCTGGAAGTCTTCCGCCACGTTCTCCGCCGTCTCCGGCATGGAGTCCGTGCCGTGCAGCGCCTTCATGGCCGGATTGACGAAGCGCCAGCCGATGGTGGTGTCCTCGATCTTCGCGGCGCGGGAGAAGGCGCTGTCCGCCTTGCCCATCACGAAGGGCGCGCGGCTCATGCTCTCGACGCCGCCGGCGATCAGGAGATCCGCCTCGCCTGCCTTGATGGCGCGGGCGGCGGTGCCCACCGCATCCATGCCCGAGCCGCACAGGCGGTTGATGGTGGAGCCGGGCACCTCGATGGGCAGGCCCGAGAGCAGCGCGCCCATGCGGGCCACGTTGCGGTTGTCCTCGCCGGCCTGGTTGGCGCAGCCGAAGATCACGTCTTCAACCCGGGCGGCGTCCAGCCTGGGGCTGCGCGCCGCCAGCGCACGGATGACATGGGCGGCGAGGTCGTCGGGCCGGATCGAGGAGAGGCCGCCGGCGTAGCGCCCGATGGGGGTGCGCACGGCATCACAGATGAAGGCGTCCGTCATGGGATCTGTCTGGCGCTTTCTGGTGTGCGAATAGCGAACATTTATGCGCAATTTGGTACGGCCGTGGCGCGGCGGTCGTCAAGCAGATTCGATGCTGCACCTGCGTAATGAAGGCTTGGAATTAAACAAGCTTCATGCAGGCGCATGAAATATCGTGTGTTTCCGATGCTGCGAGCGAGGGGCCCCAAATTGGATGGCTTGCCTTTCAGTTTTGTTCGCATTACGAACATAAAATATCAAATTCGCACAAAGGCGGCCGGAATGAGCGAAGGACAGGACGGCGGCGTCGCCCTCGTGGGGGGTGGCAGCATGGGGGTGGGCTGGGCCATCGTGTTCGCCCGCGCGGGGCTGACCGTGCGGGTCCACGACGCCTCCGCCGCGGTGCGCCGGGCGGTCCTGCCCGCCGTGGCCGAGCGCCTCGCCGCGCTCGCCGCCCATGGCCTCCTCGCCGAGGTCCCGCGCGAGGTGATGGCGCGGGTCAGCGTGGCCGACAGCCTCGCCGCCGCCCTCGACGGCGCCGTCCATGTGCAGGAGAACGTGCCCGAGCGGCTCGACCTGAAGACCTCGCTGTTCCGCGCCATGGACGAGCTGGCGCGGCCCGATGCGGTGCTCGCCAGCTCCACCTCCTCGCTGCCGGCGTCGGAATTCGCCGGCGACCTTCCGGGGCGGGCCCGCTGCCTCGTCGCCCACCCGGCCAATCCGCCCCATCTGCTGCCCATCGTGGAGATCGTGCCCGCCCCCTTCACCGATCCCGAGGTGGCGGAGCGCACCCGCGCCCTCATGGCCCGCGTCGGCCAGGCGCCGGTGGTGCTGAAGCGCGAGGTGAACGGCTTCATCTACAATCGCCTGCAGGGCGCCGTGCTGCGCGAGGCGTACTGGATGCTGAAGGAAGGCATCGCCGACGTGGCCGACATCGACCGGGTGATGACCTCCGGCCTGGGGCTGCGCTGGTCCATCGTCGGCCCGTTCGAGACGGCCGACCTCAACTATCGCGGCGGCCTGGAGGAGCATGCCCGCCGCATGGGCGAGCGCTATCGCCAGATGGGCGCCGAGCACGGCCAGCCGGACGAATGGGACGACGCCCTCGTGGCCCGCGCCGCCGCCGAGCGCCGGGCGCTGCTGCCCCTCGAGGAGTGGGACGCGCGGGTGGCCTGGCGAGACGCGCGCCTCATGGCCGCCAGCGCGGCTGCGGCTGGGCACGCCGGGCCGGCCCCCTATAATGCGCCGGCGCAGGAGGGGGCGCCGGATTCGGCGCGCCGCGGGACCGGGGAGGGGGCATGAGGACGGGCGAGGCGGGCGAGGACAAGGACTATGTCCAGTCCCTCGTGCGCGGGCTGGAGGTCATTCGCGCCTTCAGCCCGTACAAGCCCCGCATGACGCTGAGCGAGGTGGCCCAGCACACGGGCCTGACCCGCGCGGCGGCGCGGCGCTTCCTGCTCACCCTGGTGCGCGAGGGCTATGCGGAGACGGACGGCAAGCTTTTCGCCCTGCGCCCCAAGGTGCTGGATCTCGGCTTCGCCTATCTCTCCTCCCTTCCCATGTGGGAGGTGGCCCAGCCGGTGATGCGCGACGTGGTGAACACCCTCCAGGAATCCTGCTCCCTCTCGGTGCTGGACGGGGAGGACATCGTCTATGTGGCGCGCGTGCCCACCGCGCGGGTGATGACCATCGGCCTGTCCATCGGCTCGCGGCTGCCGGCCTATTGCAGCTCCATGGGGCGGGTGCTGCTCGCCGGCCTGCCGCCGGCGGAGCTCGCGGTCTTCTATGACCGGGTGAAGATCGAGAAGCGCACGCCGCGCACCGTCGGCACCATGGTCGCCCTGAAGGAGGCGGTGGAAGGCGCGCGCCGGCAGGGCTGGGCGCTGGTGGACCAGGAGCTGGAGCTGGGGCTGCGCTCCATCGCCGTGCCGGTGCGCAACCGCCGGGGCGAGGTGCTGGCGGCGCTCAACGTCTCCACCCACGAGGGGCGCACCTCCCTCGACACCATGAAGACGGGCTTCCTGCCGGTCCTGCTGGATGCCGCCCAGCGCATCTCGGCGGCGCTGCCGCAATAGGCGGCGCCTCAGCTGCCGGGCTTGTCGTGCACGGCGGGCAGGAACAAATCCTTCCAGCTGTCGGCCTTGGCGGCGATGGCGCCGGTGCGGGCCATGAAGTCCACATACTTGCCGATGGCCTCGGGCGTGGTGGTGAAGCGCACCTGAGGGTCGTTGAGAATGCCTTCGATGAGCGCCACGTCGCTGGCGTCGCCGGCGAGGCGCACATAGTCCCGCGCGGCGGCGGCCTTGTCGGCGTTGATGAGGGCGATGGCCTCCTCCAGCGCGGCGAAGAAGGCGCCGGTGACTTTCGGATTGTCCCCGGCGAAGCGCGTGGTGGTCCACACCACGTTGAAGGTGGAGGGCTGGCCGAGGATGTCATAGGTGTTCAGCACCGTGCGCACGCCGGGCTTCCTGAGTTCCAGCTCCTGCACCGGGGCGGCGGTGAAGTGGGCCGTCACCTCGTTGCCGGCGAGGAGCGCCGCCATCCCGTCCGTGTGGGAGAGGGTGACGGTCAGCTTGTCGAGGGCGTTGCGCTGCGCCGCGCCCAGCTCCTTCTCGGCGGCCATCTGCAGGAACATGGCCTGCACCGACACCTTCACCGCCGGCAGGGCGATCTTGTCCTTTTCGGTGAAGTCCTTCAGCGACTTCACATTGGGATTGGAGGTGTTGAGCCACAACGGCATGGAGTTCATGGCCGAGACGGCCTTCACGGGATTGCCGCTGTCCCTGGTCTTCGACCACAGCAGCACCAGCGGCGGCACGCCCCCGGCGGCGAACTGGATGGCGCCGGAGAGCAGCCCGTCGTTCATGGCCGCGCCGCCGGCGAGCTTGATGTAGCGCGCCTTCAGGTTCGGCACGCCGCGGGCGGCGGCGGCCTTCTCCAGCAGGCCGCGGTCCTCCATGATCATCAGCGGCAGGTGGCCGAGGCTCGGCTGGCGGGCGATGGTGACGCTGTCCACCTCCGCCCTGGTGCCGGCGGTGGTGGCGGCCAGCAGCGCGAGCGCGGCCAGGGCCTTCCATTTGAATGCGATCATCGATCCCTCCCTTGGCGTTTCCCCGGTCGTCTCGAGGCGTCCGGGTCTGTGCCCGGATCGTCCGTGGGTGTGGCGCCGGCCCGGCTCCTGGGCCGGCGCCACACGGGCCTGCTTCCGTGCCGCTCGGGTGCGGCGTCAGCCGCGCCGGATGACGGGCGCGGGGGCGCCCTCGATCATCACGTTGATCAGCGCGGGCCGGCCGCTCGCGTGGGCCGCCGCCAGCGCGGCGGGCAGGTCGGCCGGATCGGTGACGAGGGCGCCGAAGCCGCCCAGGGCCTCCGCCACCGCGTCGTAGCGGGTGGGCAGCAGGCCGCAGTAGCGGGCCCGTTCCGCCCCGTAGCTGCGCAGCTGGATCTGGTGTTCGGCATTCCAGCGGGCATCGTTGCCCACCACGGCGATGAAGGGCGCGCCGCAGCGCACGGCGGTGTCGAACTCCGCCATGTGAAAGCCGCAGGTGCCGTCGCCCAGCACCGCCACCACCGGCGCATCGGGCCGGGCCAGCCTGGCGGCGATGGCGAAGGGAAGGGAGGCGCCGATGGTGCCGGACACGCCGTTGATGAGGCGCTGGTCGGTCTTCACGATGGCCTGCGGCCACTGGCCGATCTCGCCGCCGTCGCACACCAGCGTCGCGCCGGGATGGCCGGCGAGGAAGTCGCGAACCGCGGTGCACAGCTCCACCGGATGCACCCGCCCTTCGGCGCGGGCGCCGGCCCAGGCGGGGGGCAGGAAGGCGAGGGCCTCCCGCACCTTTGCCCGCCAGGCGGCGTGGGCCGGGGCCGGGGCCGGCGGTGAGGCGGCGAGGGCGTCGATCACCGCGCCCGCGTCTGCCTGCGCCCGCGCCGCCAGCAGGTGCCCCTTGGCCTTGGCCGCGCGGGCGAGGAGGGCTTCGTCCGGGTCCACCACCACGAAGCGGCAGCCAGCGGCCACCGCAGGCGGCGCGCCGAACTTCAGGGTGAAGTCCAGCGCCTTGCCCATGAGCACGAGGAGGTCGGCAGCCGCCAGCATCTCGGCGAAGGCGCCGAGGCCGGGATCGTTCACCCCGCGCGGGCTTTCCATGCCGATCACCGGCACGCCCGTGGCCGCTTCCAGCGCCGCGAGGCGAGGGCGTCCATGGGGGGTGCAGAAGGCGGGACTGGCGAGGATGAGGGGCTGCTCCGCCGCCGCGAGCTGCGCCGCCACGCCGGCCGCGACGGCGACGGCATCGGGTGCGGGCTCAAGGGGGAGAGGCGCGGCGGCCGTGGCGTCGGGCAGGCGCTGCTCCAGCAGGTCCACCGGCAGGCTGAGGTGGACGGGACCGGGCCGCCCCTCCCTGGCGATGCGGATGGCTTTCCCGATGTCGGGGCCGAGGTCGGCCCCGCGCGCCACCATCCACGAGGCCTTGGCCATGGGCCGGGCGATGGCGGCCTGGTCCAGCTCCTGAAAGGCGCCGCGTCCCAGCTCGCCGAGGCCGGCATGGCCGGACAGCAGCAGCACGGGGGATTCCGCCGCCAGCGCCGTGAACAAGGCGGCGGCGGCATTGGACTGGCCTTGCCCGCCGGTGACGAGGGCGACCCCCACCTCACCGGTCAGGCGGGCGTGGGCGTCCGCCATGTGCACGGCCGCCGCCTCCTGGCGCACGTGGATCAGGTCGATGCCCGTCTCCAGCAAGGCGTCATAAACGGGCATGATGTGGTTGCCCGACAGCGAGAAGATGCGCCGGACCCCGTGCGCCTCCAGCGTGCGGACGAGGAGGTCCGCCCCGCGCGGGGCGGCAGCGTCCGGCGCAACGGGGACCTCGGCGGTTGCGGGGGCGGGGCTCATGCGACCTCCTTCAGAAGGGTCTGGCCGGGGGCGACACGGGTGAAGGCGACCGGGGCGGTGGAGATGTCAAGCTGAGCGCCCTCCTTGCGCACCAGCGTGTAGCACGAGGTCGCAAGGTCCGAGGTCTCCGGAAAGTCCTCGCGGAAGTGGGCGCCGCGGCTGTCCTCGCGGGCCAGCGCCGCGGTGCAGATGGCCGCGCTCACCAGGACGAGGTTCTCCAGGTTCAGCCGGTCCATCCAGGTGAGGTTGTAGCGCCGGTCGCCGTCCGGCGCGCCGGAGCGGGCGACCGCCTCCGCCAGCGTGCCGAGGGTGCCCTGCGCGCGCTTGAGGCCGTCGGCCGTGCGCAGGATGCCCACGTCGTCCCACATGGCGGCGTAGAGCGCCTCGCGGATGGCCGGCAGGTCGCGCGCGTCCTGGCCGAGGGGCGAGAAGGCGCGGTCGAGGGCCTTTTCCATGGCGGCGGGATCGGGATCGGCGAGGGCGCGCCCGCGCTCCAGCTCCCGCGCCATGGCCCGGCCGGCGATGCCGCCGAACACGGTGGAATTGGCCACCCCGTTGCCGCCGAGCCGGTTGGCGCCGTGCACGCCGCCGGTGTCCTCGCCCGCCGCGTAGAGTCGGGGCATGGCGGTGCCGCAATTTCCGCCGAACACCACGCCGCCCATCATGTAATGGGCGGTGGGGATGACCTCCACCTGCCCGCCGGCGAGGTCGAAGCCGCAGTCGGCGCAGCGTTCCGCCATGCCCTTGAAGGTCTTCTTCACATGGTCGGGGCCGAGGTGGCGCATCTCGATATGGACGCCGCCATGCGCGGTGGCATAGCCGTCGCGGATGCGGCGCATGATGGAGCGGGAGACGATGTCGCGCGTCGCCCGCTCGCCGCGCGGGTCGTAGAGATGCATGAAGCGCTCGCCCGTGCGGTCGGTGAGCCAGCCGCCGGCGCCGCGCAGGCCCTCCTCCAGCACGGTGCCGGTCATGCGCGTGCCCGGCCCGGCGAGGAGGCCGGTGGGATGGAACTGCACCATCTCCATGTCGCGCAGCGCGAGCCCCGCCCGCAGCGCCATGGCGAGCCCGTCGCAGGACTTGTCGCCGGAGGGGGTGTGGTACTTGTACATGGTGGGCCCGCCGCCGGTGGCGAGCAGCACCGCGCGGGCCTGCACCAGCACCGGCGCGCCGGTGCGCATGTCCAGCATCAGCACGCCGGCAAGGCCGGAGCCGTCCGCCGCCGGGATGAGGTCGAGGGCGCGGTGGTCCTCCATGCGGTGCACGGCACGCCGCCACACCTGCTCCATCAGGCGGTTGATGATCTCGATGCCGGTGAGGTCGCCCTTGTGCACCGTGCGGTCGAAGGTCTGGCCGGCGAAGGCCTTCTGGTGCACCGAGCCGTCCGGGTTGCGGTCGAAGAAGCAGCCGAGCTCGGTCTCCAGCTCGCGGATGCGCACCTGCGCCTCGGTCACCAGCGTCCAGGCGAGGTCCTGGTCGTTGAGCCACTTGCCGCCTTCCACGGTGTCCATGAAGTGGCGCTCGACGCTGTCGCCCGGCGCCAAGGCGACGTTGTAGCCGCCCTGCACCATGCGGGTGCAGCCGCACTTGCCGAGGAGGCCCTTCACCGCCACCGTCACGTCGAGGTCCGGCGCGGTCTTCTTGGCGTGGAGGGCGGCGAACAGGCCGGCGCCCCCCGAGCCGAGGATGAGGATGTCGGTCTCGCGCCGCGTGATGGAGGGGGTCATTCGCCGGCTCCGATGCTGGCGAGCACCGCGTCGCGGCGGGCGGCCACGTCCGCCTGTACCTGCGCGAAGAGGGAGCCGCCGTGGGAATCCATGCCCACCAGCAGCGGGCCGAAGTCGCGGATGCGGAACTTCCACAGGCTCTCGGGATGGAGGTCGTCCATGTCCACGTCCTCGATCTGTTCGATCCAGGTGGTCTCCAGCGCCGCCGCTCCGCCGACGATGGCGAGATAGGCGCCGCCGAGGTCGCGGAAGGCGTCCAGCGTCGCCGGCCCCATGCCGCCCTTGCCGACGATGAGGCGCACGCCCTCCCGCTCCATCAGCTGCCGCGTGAAGCGCTCCATGCGCATGGAGGTGGTGGTGCCGATGCAGAAGGGCGTGTAGCCGGCCGGCGCCGCGGGGGATTTCTCCACCCGGTGGACGTTGGGCGCGGTGTGGATCACCGCGTGGCCCTTCAGGTCGAGCCGGGTGGCGCGGCCGCGGTCGAACATGTGGATGAGGGTGGCGTCGCGGATGCCGAAGAGCGTGCGCCGGAGCGTCACCGTATCGCCGATGCGCAGCGCCCGCGCCTGGTCGGCGTCGATGGGCATGTCGAGGACGTGGTGGGCCATGGGGCGCTCCGGATCAGGAGAAGGCGATGCCGCCGGGGGTGAGGGTGGCCCGCGCGCGGCGGGCGGAATGGCACTGGATGTTCACGGCCACCGGGTTCTGGGTGATGTGGGTGGCGGCCACCTCCACATGCACGGCGAACGCCGTGGAGCGCCCGCCGAGGCCCTGCGGGCCGATGCCCAGCGCGTTCACTGCCTGGGACAGCTCCGCCTCGATCCGCGCGCCTTCCTCATCGGCGCAGGTCGTGCGCAGCGGGCGCGTCGCGGCAATCTTGGCGAGGTGCATGCACAGGTCCGAGGTGCCGCCGATGCCCACGCCGACGATGGTGGGCGGGCACACCCGGCCGCCCAGCTCGATCACCCGGTCGATGACGAAGCGCTTCACCGCGGTGATGCCGTCCGAGGGCAGGAGCATCTTGAGGAAGGAGCCGTTCTCCGAGCCCGAGCCCTTGGGGATCATCTCGATGGAGACGGTCTCCTCCCGGTCGTCGAAGTCCACGTGGATCACCGGCACGCGGATGCCGCAGGAATTCTGGTCGTTCCTGCGGGTGATGGGGTGCACCACCGAGGAGCGCAGGGAGTTCTCCTTCGTGGAGCGGGCGCAGCCGCGGCGGATGGCCTCCTTCAGCGCGGCGCCGTCGAAGGCCACGTTGCGGCCGATGGTGACGTTGTAGATGGGGATGCCCGTGTCCTGGCACAGGATGTTGCGGGTGCGCTCGGCCACGGCGATGTTCTCCACCATGGTGCCGAGGATGGCGCGGCCGGTGGCGTCGGTCTCCGTGTCCTGCAGCCGGGAAAAGCCCGCCTTGATGTCCGGCGGCAAGAGCTGGAGGGCGCGCAGGTAGAGGTCGGCGCAGACCTTTTCCACTTCGTCGAGATTGAGGTCCATGGGAAGCTCCTAGAAGATCAGCGCCAGGCCGGAGAGCAGGATCATGAGCGACAGCATCTGCTTGAATTTCCGCTCGTCGAGCCGCCCGTAGATCTTGAGGCCGAGGAAGGCGCCCAGCGCCAGCGGCGGCAAGGCGAGACCGATGAGCAGCCAGGAGCGCCCGTCGATGCCCACCACGCCCACCGCCGCCAGCGTGACGATGTGGGCGAACAGGATGAAGGGCTGGTAGACCCCGCGCGCCACCTCCTTCGGCCAGCCGCGCAGCTGGGTCCAGATGGTGGGGACGACGCCCGAATAACCCCCCAGCCCGCCGAGGATGCCGCCCACGAAGCCGATGCCCGCATTGGCGAAATGGCCGCCGCCGGTGAGCACCGGCAGGCGCGGGGCGAGGAGCGCATAGGTGGCGTAGGCCGCCATGCCGAGCCCCAGGGCGAGCTTGAGCGGGCTCGGGTTCATGGCGGTGAGCACCATGACGCCGAGCGGCACGCCCACCAGGGCGCCGATGAGGAAGGGCGCGAGCCGTCCGCCGTCGATGGAACGGCGGATGGGCCACACCAGCGTCACGTGCAGAAGGCTGCCGCAGGCGACGATGAGCGCCGTCGTCTGGATCGGGTCGATGGCGTGCAGCCAGATGGCCGAGGCGGCCAGCGCGAAGGCGAAGCCCGCCCCGCCCGCCGCCAGCGCGCCGAGGAAGGCGCCGGCCCAGAGCACGGAGAGGGTGGCGAGCGGAATGCCGAGCACGGCTACCACCCGCTCAGCAGGAACAGGAGGCCGATGGCGAGCCCCGCCGCCACGCAGCCGCCCACCACCCCCGCCGTGTGGCCGCGGAAGGCGAGCCACTCGATGGCGAGCACGCGCAGCCCCAGCGCCATGTGCACGGCGAGCGCGCTCACCATGCCCCATTCGGCGATCTTCACCACCGGGTTGTGGGTGAGGGAAAGGAAGCTGTCCAGCGCGCCGGCACCGGCCAGCGCCGTGCCCAGGGCGATGAAGTGCAGCGGCAGGAACACCGCCAGGGCGACGCCGGAGAGCCGGTGCAGCAGCGCCGCCAGGAACCCTGGCTTGAGGTGGGAGGCCTCGCGCAGGGACGGCCGCGCGGCGAGGGCGGAGGACTTCATGGCAGCATCCCTCCGGGATGGTACACCGCCAGCGCCGCGCGCAGGCCGAGGCCCGCGATCGCCACCGCGAAGGCGAGCGTAGCGAGGTCCAGGGAGCGGGAGCGCCACCCCGTCCACTCGCGGACGACGCTGCGCAGGCCGATGGGGGCATGCACGGCGGCGGCGAGGACGAACACGCAGTAGAATGCGAGGAACCAGCCGTTGCCCGTGGTGCGCGCCAGGATCTCGCCGGCGGTGAGCCCGCCGCGCACGGCATGGACCATGGTGGCGAGATGCACCGCCACCGCCAGCGCCAGCACCGCGGCCGAGCCGCGCTGGGCGACGTAGAGAAGGGGAGTCATGGCTTCACCAGCAAGGCGAGGAGGCGGGAGAGCGGCGAGGGCGCGGCGGTCGCGGTGGCGCGCTTGAGGCCGGCGATGGCGTAGGTGGGCGCGAGGTCCTTGGGGCAGAATTCGGTGCAGCTCATGTGGCTGTGGCAGGAGTGGCAGCCCACGTCTCCCGACACGGCGGCGAGCCGCGCCGCGTTGCCCGTGTCGCGCTCGTCGTTGGCGAGGGTCCAGGCGCGGTTGAGGGCGGCGGGGCCGAGATAGTCCCTGTTCCAGGCCACCACGTCGCAGGCGGAGTAGCACACCCCGCAATTGATGCATTCGATGCCCGCGTCGGCGGCTTTGCGCTTCGGGCTGTCGGGGCGCACCCGGGCGAAGTCGTCGGGCGGGGCCTCGCCCGGCTCGAAATAGCCGTGGGCGTCGCGCCACTTCTCGAAGAAGGGCGCCATGTCCACCGTCAGGTCCTTGACGATGGGCAGGTTGCGCAGGGGCTCGAGGACGAGGCTGTCGCCGTCGATGGCGTCTGAGACGCGGGTGCGGCAGGTCCAGCGCGGGCGGCCGTTCACCACCATGGCGCAGGAGCCGCACATGCCCACCCGGCAGGCGAAGCGATAGGAGAGGGTCGGGTCCTGCGTGCGCTGGATCTCGGTGACCACGTCGAGCACGGTCTGGCTGGCGCGGCGGGGGACGCGGAAGTCCTCGAAGGCACCCTCCGCATGGCCGCGCCACACGCGGACAAGAAGGGTCCCTTCGGCCGGCGCCTCCGCCGGCCGCTCGCTTTGGCTGGTCTTGGTCATGTCATCCGTCCCGCAGGCGCCCGCCCATGGGCAAGGCGCGTCAACGCGATCATCTGGAGGGGCCCCGGCGCCGGCGATGCTGCGCCGGCGCCGGGGGATGGCCCGCAGGGGGAGGCGCGGGCCGTGGTTTCATCATCGCCCCGGCGTGCGACCGGCGCCGGGGGCCTGTCGCCAGGCGGCCTCAGCTGCCCGAGGCGCCGTGGATGGCGGGGAAGAAGATGTCCCGCCAGTCCTTGGTGGTGGCGCCCACGAGGCCGGCGCGATGCATGTAGTCGAGATAGGCCAGCACCTTCTTCGGCGTGGTGGTCCACTCGTTCTCCGGCGCCTTGATGATGGCCACCGCCTCGTCCACGCTCATCTTGGCGCCCTCGGCCTTGATCCACAGCGCCGCCATGGCGGCGGGGTCCTTGCGGATCAAGGCGTTCGCCTCCTCCAGCGCGGCGAGCACGGCGGCGAGGGCCTTGGGGTTCTCGGTGGCGAACTTCTCGGTGGCCCAGATGACGTTGAAGGTGTGCGGTCCGCCGAGCACCTGGTAGCTGTCCAGCACCTTGCGGGCGCGCGGGTCCTTCAGCTCCATCTCCTGGAAGGGGGAGGAGCCGAAATGGGCGGTGACCTCGGACTTGCCGCCCATCATGGCGAGCTGGGCGTCCGGATGGCCCATGGAGACCGTGAGGGAATCGAGCTTGTTCTGCTGGCCCTGGCCGAAGGCCTGCTCCGCCGCCATCTGCAGCGTCACCGCCTGGATGGAGGTCTTCACCGCCGGCAGGGCGATCTTGTCGCCGGCGGCGAAGTCCTTCAGCGTCTTCACGTTGGGGTTCACGGAGACGAGGTAGAGCGGCATCGCGTTCAGCGCGGCGATGCCCTTCACCTTCAGGTTGGTGCGGGTGCGGGCCCAGATGGTGAGCATGGGCCCGACACCGCCCGCCGCCACGTCCAGATTGCCGGAGATGAGGGCCTCGTTCATGCCCGAGCCGCCGGTGAAGCGCAACCACTCGGTCTTCAGCTCGAAGCCCTTGGCGGCCGCCTGCTTCTCGATGAGCTTCATCTCCTCCATCACCGTCATCGGCAGGTAGGAGATGCCGAACTGCTTGGCGAGGCGGACGGTCGTCGTTTCCGCGTGCGCCGCGAAGGACACCGGCGCGAGCATCAGCGCGGCGACCGCGGCGGCGGCCGCGCGTTTGAAGAGGAAACCCATGGCGTTCTCCCAGGCACACCCGCCCGCCGACGCGCCGCGGGATGCTTCCCCGCAGCCGCGCCGCACGGATCGTGCGGTCTCGTTGTCGTTTCGGAGGCGGGGCCGTCGAGGGCTTGCCCTTTCGGGTCCGGCTCCGGCGCGCGACCATTTTCTCATTGTGTGTCGGCCGGGTCAGAGTAGCCTTGGCCAGACAGGTGTCAATAGTCTTAGGTCATATATATGACATTTGATAAGATCGCCCCCACGGCCTCCGGCTCCTCGCCCATCGAGGCGCGGCCGCTCTACCAGCAGACCCGCGACCTGCTCGTGCGGCGCATCATCGACGGCGTGTGGAAGCCCGGCACATACCTGCCCAGCGAGCAGCAGCTGTGCTCCGAGCTCGGGGTGTCCATCGGCACCATGCGCAAGGCCACCGAGGAGCTGGTGATCCAGGGCCTGCTGGAGCGCCAGCACGGGCGTGGCACGCGGGTGGTGCCCCATTCCAGCGCCAGCTCCCGCTTCCGCTTCCTGCGCTTCGTGCATGCGGACGGCCGCCCGCTCGATCCGGTGGCGCATCTCCTCGCCCAGGGTGTGCGTGCGGCGAGCGCGGAGGAGCGCCGGCAGCTGGACCTCGATCCGGGCGGCAAGGTGCTCGCCCTGACGCGCATCCGCAGCGAGAAGGACCAGCCGCTGGTCTACGAGCGCCTGGCGCTGCCGGCGCAGACCTTCGCGGCGCTGGGGCTGGCCACCGGCGAGGACATCGTGGAGGAGGTGTACGTCTTCTACCAGGAGCGCTGCGGCGTCACCATCATGCGCACCGTGGACGAGGTGGGCATCGCCGCCGCGGACGCGGCCATGGCGCGGCACCTGGGCATCGCGGAGGGCGAGAGCGTGCTGCAGGTGCGCCGCCTCGCCTTCGCCCTGGACGGGCGGCGGGTGGAGTATCGCGAGAGCTTCACCGCCCACTTGAAATACCGGACCGCCCTGGAGTGAGGGCGGCCCGTGCTGCCGGAGGGTGGGGGGTGGGCTCAGGCCTGCATGCCCCAGCGCTGGATGGTGCGGCGCTCGATGGTCTGGAAGATCAGGTTTTCCACCACCAGGCCGATGATGATCACCGTCAGGAGGCCGGCGAACACGTTGGCGATGTCCAGCATGTTCTTGTTCTCGAAGATGAACCAGCCGAGGCCGCCGGAGCCGGAGGAGACGCCGAACACCAGCTCCGCCGCGATCAGCGTGCGCCAGGCAAACGCCCAGCCGATCTTCAGCCCGGTGAGGATGGAGGGGAAGGCCGCCGGGATGAGGATGGTGGCGATGAAGCGCGGCCCCTTCAGCCCGTAGTTGCGGCCCACCATCTTCAGCGTCCGGCTGACCGAGAGAAAGCCCGAATGGGTGTTGAGGGCGATCGCCCATGTCACCGAATGCACCAGCACGAAGACGAGGCTCCCCGTGCCGAGCCCGAACCAGATCAGCGCCAGCGGCAGCAGCGCGATGGCCGGCAGCGGATTGAACATGGAGGTCATGGTTTCCAGGAAGTCCGTGCCGATGCGCGAGGCGATGGCGAGCGCGGTGAGCACCGCCGCCAGCGTGATGCCGATGGCGTAGCCCATGAGCAGCACGCGCAGCGACCCCCACGCCCGCTCCGGCAGCACGCCGTTCATCACGTTGGCGAAGAAGGCGGAGACGGTGGCGCTGAAGGTGGGGAACAAAAGGTCGTTGTTGAGGATGCGCCCGTAGATCTCCCACGCCAGCGCCAGCGCGGCGAGGATGATGAGCTTGCGGAAGAAGCCCCAGTTGTAGAGCAGCTCCCAGGTGGAGAGCGGTTTCTCCACCACGGTGATGGTGTCGGCGGGCGAGTCCTCGCGGTAGATCTCCGGCCGGGGCTCGATGGCGGGGACCATCTTCAGGGTGGCGGTCTCAGGCATCGATGATCTCCTTCGCCTCGTCGGCGAACAGCATGTGCTGGATGCGCTGCTCCAGGATGGCCGCGTCTTTCGGATCGGTGGTGCTGTTGAGCTCCGCCTTCACCCGCCCCGGATGGGGCGAGAGCAGGAGGATGCGGTTGCCGACCTTGATGGCCTCGGCGATGGAATGGGTGACGAACAGCACCGTGAAGCGCGTATCCGCCCACAATTGCAGCAGCTCGTCCTGCATCTTGCGGCGGGTGAGCGCGTCGAGCGCGGCGAACGGCTCGTCCATCAAAAGGATGTCCGGCTCCATGGCCATGCCGCGGGCGATGGCGACGCGCTGCTTCATGCCGCCGGACAGCATGTGCGGATAGGTGTCCGCGAACTTCGAGAGGTTGACCTTCTCGATGTAGTGCATGGCCCGGTCATCGGCCTCCTTCCGGCCCAGCCGGCGGGCGGCGGTGAGGGCGAAGGCCACGTTCTGGCGCACCGTCTTCCAGGGCAGGAGCTGGTCGAACTCCTGGAACACCATCATGCGGTCGGGGCCGGGGGCGCGGATCTGCTGCCCCTTCAGGCGCATCTCGCCCTCGGTGGGGGTGATGTAGCCGCCCACCGCCTTCTGCAGGGTGGATTTCCCGCAGCCGGACGGTCCCAGCAGAATGAAGCGGTCTCCCTCGAAGACGTTGAAGTCCACGCGGTAGGTGGCGGTGACGAGTAGATTCGGCGTCTTGTACTGCAGCGTTACGCCACTCACCTCCAGAAGAGGCTTCTGCGAACCCATGCATCCCTCCCTTGGGACCTGTCGCCGTGGCCTTTATTGGCCGTTCTGGCGAGGCGTCGTTTCTGCTCCCGGTCGATGTTTCAGGTGCCGGCCCGCCCGCATGGCGGGCGGCCGGTGGAGGGAGTCTCGCGCTCCCTGGAAACGGAGCCGACCGGGGCGATCCGATCGGCGCGTGCGCTTGTGTCTTGTCGGGATCCTGTCGTCGGTGCGGGGCAAGGCTGTGGCGCATCTGCGCCCCGCGGTCTTCCGGCTGTTCCCGCATCCGGCCCGGACTGGTGCCGCGCCGCCGCAGGTTTCATGACGATAGCCAAGCCCGGTAGGTGTGTAAAGCCATCTGCTATCATATATAAGACATAAGTTGGATGGCGGGGCCTGTCCGGGGAGGGCGCCTCCCCGCGCGCCCTTGGCCCTCCGCGAACCCGCCGGCGGGTGGGCCCCCTTGCCCGGCCTGAAGCTGCCATGACCGGACCTCATCCGGCGGTCATCCGCCGGCTCGTTCGCGAGATGACGGGGCAGGCGAGATCGGCTGCCTGCAAGGGCGCGGGTTCGGGACAGGCCCTACGTCAGATCGGACAGATAGTGGAAGCTCGAGGTGAGGCAGGAGCTGACCCGCCATTCCACCGGCGTGCCGTCGAGGGAAAAGGCGAGCCGGTCGACGAGCAGCACCGGGGCGCCGGGCGCCACCTGCAGCATGGCGGCGGTGTCCGCGTCGGCGCCCACGGCCTTGAGCTGCTCGCGCGCCCGGGACACGGTGATGCCGTAGCGCTGGGCGTAGAGGCCGTAGAGATTGTTCGGCACCGGCGCGTCGGCGAGGCCCGGGAACATCTGGTCCGGCAGGGTCAGGGTCTCGATGATGAGCGGCGCCCCGTCGAACGTGCGCAGGCGGCGGATGCGCAGCACCCGGCCGTTGCGGGGCAAGGCGAGGGCGGCGCATTCGGCCGCCGTGCCCCTGGCCTTCTCGATGCCCAGCACGCGGCTTTCCGGGAAGTGCCGCTCGCCGTCGTCGCCCACCAGCTTGAAGAACTGGAAGAGGATGCGCTCCTCGTCGTGCCGGGCCACGAAGGTGCCGCGGCCCTGGCGGCGCACCACGATG
This sequence comes from Xanthobacter nonsaccharivorans, assembly GCF_043194755.2. Taxonomy (NCBI): domain Bacteria; kingdom Pseudomonadati; phylum Pseudomonadota; class Alphaproteobacteria; order Hyphomicrobiales; family Xanthobacteraceae; genus Xanthobacter; species Xanthobacter nonsaccharivorans. The sequence goes on from NZ_CM195526.1 coordinate 419,641, forward strand.
TTCTCGGCGGCCATCTCGTCCAGCGCCTTGCGCACGGTGCCCTGGCTGACGCCGAGCTCGGCGGCGAGCTGGATCTCGCTCGGCAGCGGCTCGCCGGGGGCCCACACGCCATCCACCATGCGGCGGATCAGGGTCTCGCGCACCTGGCGGTAGAGCGGCTTCGATTCGAGCCCCTCGCCCTCGCTCCGCTGCGGCGCGGCCGGTGGAGCCTTGTCCTGCGCCCTGCGGGGCTCGGCCCCTGCGGTCATGTTCGGCTTGCTCACGGTCGTCTCCGCCCCCTCTGCCCGGCGCCTTATATTTGCGAATTTCGCGTCCGGCGACAGCCCTCGTGAAGCTTGCAAGGCTTCACGCTCTCATATCTTATATATGATAACGGAATTGAGGCGTGCGCAATGACCTCCTTCCGTGCCCAGGCAGAACGATAACCGGAAACGCTCATGCCCGACATCGTCGTCACCGAGTTCATGGACGAGGCGGCGCTCGACGCGCTGCGCGCCCGCCACGAGGTCCATTACGATCCGGCGCTGGTGGACCAGCCCGACGCGCTCCTTGAAATGCTCGCCGGCGCCCGCGCCCTCATCGTGCGCAACCGCACCCAGGTGCGCGGCGCCCTGCTCGCCGCGGCCCCCCGCCTGGAGGTGGTGGGCCGCCTCGGGGTCGGGCTGGACAATATCGACGTGGAGGCGTGCCGCGCCCGGGGCATCGCCGTGTGCCCGGCCACCGGCGCCAACGATCTCGCGGTGGCCGAATATGTGGTCTGCGGGGTCATGATGCTGCTGCGCGGCGCCTACCACGCCAGCCCCGAGGTGGCGGGCGGCGCCTGGCCGCGCACCCGCCTCATGGGCCGCGAGACCTCCGGCCGCACGCTGGGGCTGGTGGGGTTCGGCGCCATCGCCCGGCAGGCGGCGCGGCGCGCCGTGGCGCTGGGCATGCGGGTGATAGCCCACGACCCGTTCCTGAATGACGCGGATCCCGCCTTCGCCGCCCACGAGGCGCGGCCGGTGGCGCTCGACGATCTCCTCGCCCAGTCGGACGCGGTGAGCCTGCATGTGCCGCTCACCGCGGCGACGCGCGGCCTCATCGGCGCGGAGGCCCTCGCCCGCATGCGCCCGGATGCCGTGCTCGTCAACGCCGCGCGCGGCGGCGTGGTGGACGAGGCGGCGCTCGCCGCGGCCCTGAGGGCGGGACGTCTCGCCGGCGCCATGCTGGACGTGTTCGAGACCGAGCCGCTGCCCGGCGGCGGTCCGCTTCAGGGCGCGCCCAATCTCATCCTCACGCCACACATCGCCGGTGTTACGGTGGAGTCCAACGTGCGGGTCAGCCACGCGGTGGCGCAGGCCGTGGCACGGGTGCTTCAGGAGAAGGCGGCATGAGCGAGCAACTCTCCCTTCACGCGGCGCGGTCCCTGGCCCGCTCCGTGCTGATCGCCGCCGGCGCGAGCCGGCAGGCGGCGGACGCCACCGCCGATGCCCTGGTGGCTGCGGACGCCGACGGCATCGCCAGCCACGGCCTCTCGCGCCTGCCGGCCTATGCGGACCAGATCCGCTCCGGCAAGGTGAAGGGGCAGGCGGTGCCGGCCCTCGAGTGGACCTCCGTGTCCACCCTCCGCGTGGACGCGCGGGAGGGCCTCGCCTTTCCCGCCATCGCCGCCGGGCTCGACGCGGCGACCGCACGCACGCGGGAGAGCGGCCGGGAAAGCGGCATCGTTGCCGTCTCCGTCTTCGCCTCCCATCATGCGGGGGTGATGGGCCGCCATGTGGAGACGCTGGCGGAGCGCGGGCTCGCGGCGCTGGCCTTCTCCAATTCGCCCCAGGCCATCGCGCCCTGGGGCGGGCGGGCCGGCGTGTTCGGCACCAATCCCATCGCCTTCGCCACGCCGCGTCGCGGGGCGCCGCCCCTCGTCATCGATGCCTCGCTGAGCAAGGTGGCGCGCGGCAAGATCATGGTGGCCGCCCAGCGCGGCAACCCGATCCCCGACGACTGGGCGCTGGATGCGGAAGGCAACCCCACCACGGACCCCAAGGCGGCGCTCGCCGGCACCATGCTGCCCATCGGCGATGCCAAGGGCGCGGCGCTGGCGCTGATGGTGGAGATCCTCGCCGCGGCGCTCACCGGCGGGCAGTTCGGCTTCGAGGCCGCCTCCTTCTTCACGGCGGACGGCCCCTCTCCCGCCATCGGCCATCTCTTCCTGGTGATGGACCCGGTGCGCCTCGGCGGGCCGGACTACCTCGTGCGGCTGGAGACGCTGCTTGGCGCCATCCTCGCCCAGGAGGGCGTGCGCCTGCCCGGCGAGCGGCGCCTGAAGGCGCGGGCGGCGAGCGCCGCCGAGGGCATCTCCGTCCCCGCCGACCTGCTGGAGGACCTGCAGCGCCGCTCCGCCGCCTGAGGCGGAGCGAAAGCTCGCCCGGAGGCAGCGGTCCACCGCAAGAGTGATTGCCGGGGGCTTCGTAACCTCCTCACCCCTCACCCCTCACCCCCTGTCACGGCCGGGCTTGTCCGGAAGGCGGCTGTTGGCGAGGAGGGGACGACACATTGGGTGTCGTCATGCCCCGGCTTGTCCGGGGCATCCACCGTGCCACCAGCCCCGCGCTGGGCAAGGCGGCGGAGTGGGTGCCCCGGACAAGCCGGGGGATGACAGGTGGTGAGGGGCGCGGAGGTCGGGAGCCTCCGCTCGTTCCTCCTCGCCAACAGCCGCCTTCCGCCACAAGCCGGGGCATGACGACGCGAGAAATGCCAGCGGCTTCAGATCGCAGGTGGTCGATCGCCTCCACGCAAAAGGGCCGCCGGCATGTCCTGCCGGCGGCCCTTTTCTTGTCCGCAAGGGGGAGGCGGCCGGCGACGGCCGCCCCGCGCCTCACGCGCTGCGGTACAGCTTGGTCATCACGAACTCGCGGTGGCCGAGGGATTCCGCCGCCGTGAGGCGGCCGTTGGCGGTGCGCACGATCATGTCGATGAGCGCGTCGCCGGCCTCCGGGATGGTCATCTCGCGGCGCAGGACGCCGGACACGTCCACGTCGATGTGCTCGCCCATGGTGCGGATGGTGCGCGGGTTGCCGGAGATCTTGATGACCGGGACGATGGGGTTGCCGATCACGTTGCCCTGCCCGGTGGGGAAGGTGTGGATCACGTAGCCCGCCGCCGCCATCAGCGTCACGCATTCGGCCGCCGCGGACGAGGTGTCCATGTAATAGAGGCCGGGGCCCTTGGCCGGGGCCTCGGCGGGCTCCAGCGCGTCGATGTAGCGGCAGGCGCGGCCGATCTTCTCCAGGTTGCCGAGCGCCTTCTCCTCGATGGTGGTGAGGCCGCCGGCGATGTTGCCCTTGGTGGGCTGGCTGTCGGAGAGGTCATCGGTCTTGTGGGCCTCGATGACGTCGTCCTGGTAGGACTTCCACATCTTGAACCACTTCTCGGCGATCTCCGGCGACGCCGCGCGGTCCTTGCACAGGTGCTCGGCGCCGGTGATCTCCGAGGTCTCGCCGAACACGCCGTAGATGCCGTGCGGGATCAGCTTGTCGTACATGTTGCCCACCGTGGGGCAGGAGCTGAGGCCGGTGGTGGTGTCGCTCTCGCCGCACTTGGTGGAGATCCACAGGTCGGAGAGGGGGCAGTCTTCCTGCGGCAGCTCGTTGGCCCACTGCACGAAGCGCTTGGCCTCGTAGGAGGCCTTGGCCACGGTGGCGATGTCGCCGTTGAGCTCGATGCCGAAGCCCACCACCGGCTTGCCGGTCCTGGCGATGCCTTCCACCACGCGGTTGGTCCACTGGTCCTCGATGCCGATCACCACCACGGCGGCGACGTTCGGGTTGGAGCCGATGCCGATGAGGGTGCGGAAGTGGATTTCCAGGTCCTCGCCGAACTGCAGGCGGCCGTAGGCATGGGGCAGGGCCATGGTGCCCTTCACATGGGCGGCCACCGCCTCGCAGGCGGCGTTGGAGAGGTCGTCGAGGGGCAGGATGACCACGTGGTTGCGCACGCCCACCCGGCCGTTCTCGCGGCGCCAGCCGCGGACGGTGGCGTTGGCATAGTCGGCCGAGGCGAGGGCCGTGGGGGTCGCCTTGGTGATGAGCTGGTCGGGCGCGCCGCCGCGGAAGGGGTTGGGCGCGGTCTGGGCGTGGAACATGGCGATGTTGGACATTTCTTGCCTCACCAGCGCTTGGTCTTGGCGTTGTGGACGTGGACGTGCTCGCCCGTGGCGATGTCGGCCTTGGCGATGCCGATGTCCTGGCCGTACTTCCAGATGGTGTCGCCGGCCTTGATGTCCGTCAGGGCGACCTTGTGGCCGATCGGGACGTCCATCTTGGATGTCAGGTGGAACGCCGAATTGTCGTGCGTCACCACGCACAGCATGTCGGTGCCGGCCTTCAGGCCCTCCACCACGACGACACCCACGGTGTCCTTCTTCTCGTGAACCAACAGTTGCGGCGCACTCACGCTTGCCTCCTCGCTTCCCTCTTGGCCGGCGGGTGTCGGCCAAGTCTTATATAAGATATAGTACATAAAACTGCAAACAAAACCGTGTCAAGCCGCCCATCCGAAGCTGGAGATTTTTCAATCCGGGGGGCTCGGCCCGGCCCCGAGCGGGCGCCTTTTGCGGGGGAGGCCGCGGACACCACGACCTCGTGCCCCGGACAAGCGAAGGCGGAGCCTGAGCGCTGATCCGGGGCCCAGGGGAAAATCCTGCGCAGCAGGCGATATCTTCAGGGGCGGTCCGGCAGGAGCCACCTTCGGCGCACTCTTGCGCTGGGCCCCGGCTCTTCTTCCACTGCGTTGCGCTCCGTTCCAGTCGGCCGGGGCACGCAGGGTCGTTTTGACGGATCGCTTTGCCTGCGCCCCGGCGCCGACGGCCTTCCGGAAGACGCATGTTCGCGGGTTCCGTGCCCACGGGTGGCCGTCGGCGGCAGCCGGCTTCCGGGGCCGGCCGGGTCAATCCGCCGGCGTGCCGGCCTCGCAGCCCCTCAGAGCCGCAGGACGATCTTGGCCGCGCCGGTGCGGCCGGCGTCGATGTCGTCGAAGGCGCGGATGCCCTCCTCGAAGCCGCGCTCCTCGATCCAGCCGAAGGAGCCGAGCCGCCCGGAGGCGAGGGCGTCCACCGTCGCGCGGAAGTCCGCGGGCGTGTAGCAATAGGTGCCGGAGACGATGATCTCCTGCAGCGTGATGCGGCGGATGTCGAGGCCCTCCGTCCCCGGCAGCAGGCCGGCATGGACGATGACGCCCCCCGGCCGCACCAGCCGGCAGGCCGCCGCGCGGGTCTGCACGGCGCCCACGGCATCGACCACGAGATCGATGCTGCTGTCCGCGGGCTCGCCCGTCTCCCCCGGCGCATAGCAGCGGAAGGGGCCCGACGCCTCCACCGTGGCGCGCCGCGCGGCGTTGGGCTCGGCGACGAAGATCTCCGCCGCCCCCTGCATGGCCAGCACGAGCGCCGCCGCAAGGCCGATGGCCCCGCCGCCGAGCACGAGGCAGCGCGCGGCGGAGAGCGGCATGGCGAGCAGCCGCGCGCCCTGGTTCACCGCGTGGTAGCTCACCGCCACCGGCTCGGCGAGGGCGGCGTGGGCGACGGGGAAGTCGTCCGGGATCGGCACGAGGTTGCGCTCGGGCACGCGCACCAGCTCGGCGAAGGCGCCGGGGCGCGGCGGCATGGAGAGGATCTGCCGGTCCGGGCACAGATGCGCGCGTCCGGCCTCGCAGGCCGGGCAGACGCCGCACGTCACCAGCGGATTGACGGTGACGCGCTGCCCCGCCCGCGGCCCGGAGGCGATGCGCCCCGCCGCCTCGTGCCCCAGCACCAGCGGCGCCGGGCGGCGCGTGTCGTGGCCGTGGTAGGCGTGCATGTCGGAGCCGCAGATGCCCACCGCCTCCACCCGCACCAGAACCTCGTCATTGGCGGGGGTGGGCTCCGGCTCGCTGCGGAACTCGAGCCGGTTGGGGCCGGTATAGACCAGGGCTTTCATGGCAAAGGCTCGCTATGCTCGCTATTTCGCGGTGAAGCCGCCGTCCACCGCCAGGATCTGGCCGGTGACGTAGGCGGCGGCGTCGGACGCGAGGAAGACGGCGGGGCCCACCAGGTCCTCCAGCCGTCCGTTGCGGCCGATGGCGGTCTGCGCCGCATTGTGCGCGGCGCGGTCCGCATCCTCGAACACCGCCTGGGTCAGCGCCGTGGGGAAGAAGCCGGGGGCGATGGCATTGGCGGTGATGCCATGCCGCGACCATTCCTCCGCCATGGCCCGGGTGAGCTGGGCGACGGCCCCCTTCGCCGCGCCGTAGGGCGCGGAATTGGGGAAGGCGCGGAAGGACTGCAGCGAGGCGATGTTGAGGATGCGCCCCCATCCGCGCGTCGCCATGGCGGGGGCGAGCCTCTGTGCCAGCACGAAGGGCGCGCGTACATGCACGGCCATGTGCAGGTCGAAGGCCGCGCGCGTCACCTCCCCGAAGGGCTGGCGCAAATTCATGCCGGCGGCGTTGACGACGATGTCGATGCCGTCGCCGGCCGCGTCCGCCAGCCGCTCGGGGCCGTCGGGCGCGGCGAGGTCGGCGACGATGGCGCGGGCCGCGATGCCCTGCCGGGCGAGGTCCGCCACCGCCGCATCCAGCTCCGCCGGGCGCCGGGCGGCGAGGACGAGGGAGGCCCCGGCCTGCCCGAGGCCGGTGGCGATGGCGAGCCCGATGCCGGAGCTGCCGCCCGTCACCAGCGCGGTCCGGCCGGAAAGGTCGAAGAGGGATGCGAGCTTGAACATGGCTCAGGCGTCCACCGGCACGCCCATGTCGAAGTTGTGGCCGGGGAAATACTTGGCGAGGCGATAGTCGCCGGTGCGCGCATGCGCCTCCATTCCCTCCAGCCGCGAGATGCGGGCGGTGGCCTGGGCGATGGTCTTGCAGGCCTCCCGCGACATCTGCTGCCAGGTGAGCGGCTTCAGGAACTTGTGCACCGAGAGCCCGGCCGAATAGCGCGCCGCGAACTTGGTGGGCAGGATGTGGTTGGGGCCGGAGGTCTTGTCGCCGAAGGCCACCGTCGTCTCCTCGCCGAGGAAGAGCGAGCCGTAGTTGGTGAGGGCGTCGCGCCACCAGTCGAGGTCGGCGGCATGCACCTCCAGATGCTCCGAGGCGTAGCGGTCGGAGACCTCCACCAGCTCGGCGCGGGTGTCGCAGACGATCACCTCGCCATAGTCGCGCCAGGCGGCCGCGGCGGCGTCGCGGGCGGTGGGCGGCAGGTCGGCGATGAGGCCGGGCACGAGCCGCATCACCTCGTCCGCCAGCGGGCGGGAGGAGGTGAAGAGCCAGGCCGGGCTTTCGTGGCCGTGCTCGGCCTGCCCCACCAGGTCAACCGCCACCATCATCGGGTCGGCGGTCTCGTCGGCGATCACCGCCACCTCGGAGGGGCCGGCGAACACGTCGATGCCCACCTTGCCGAACAGCATGCGCTTGGCCTCGGCCACGAACTTGTTGCCGGGACCGACGATGATGTCCGCCGGCTTGCCGGTGAACAGGCCGTAGGCCATGGCGGCGATGGCCTGCACGCCGCCCAGCGTCAGCACCACGTCGGCGCCCGCCACCTGCATGGCGTAGAGCACGTAGGGGTGGATGCCGCCGCCGCGGAACGGGGTGGAGCAGGCCACCACCGTGCCCACGCCCGCCGCCTTGGCGGTGGCGATGGACATGTAGGCGGAGGCGATGTGGGCATAGCGACCGGTGGGCACGTAGCAGCCGGCCACGTTGCACGGCACGAGCTTCTGTCCGGCGGTGAGGCCGGGCAGGAGCTCCACGGAGAAGTCCTTGACGCTCTCGCGCTGGGCGTCGGCGAAGCGGCGGACCTGGTCGGCGGCGAAGGCGATGTCGCGGCGGACGCTCTCCGGCACCTCTTTGGCGCGGCGTTCCATCTCCTCGCGGGTGACGAGGATGGGGCCGTCCCACTTGTCGAGCTTCAGGGCATAGTCGCGGACCGCCTCCTCGCCCCGGCGCTCGATCTCGCCGAGCATGGTGGTGACGACCTCGCGGGCCGTCCCCGTCTCGGTCTCGGGGGTCTTGGTCGCGCGCTTCAGATAGTCGATGGCCATTTCAATGCTCCATGCGCCGGGGGAAGATGCCTGTCTCTGGCCCGGCCTCAGTTGGTCTTGTCGAATTCGGTGGCGAAGGCCTTCAGCTTGGGGTCGGCGGCGACCGTCTTCATGAAGCTCTCGTCCACGTAGCTCTTGGCCTCGGGCGCGGCGGGAATGGTGCCCACCTCCGCCATGAAGCCGCCGATGCGGCCCAGCCAGCCGTCGAGCTCGGAGGCGCCCTTCGCGCGGTCCATCAGCTTCACCTGCTCGGTGAGGCCGAAGGTCGGGCGCAGGGCGAATTCCTGGTCGATGGCGCTGTCGGAGGCTTCCACGCCGCCGGCCGCATAGAAGGCCTTGGTCATGGCGCGGGCCTCCTTGGGATGGGCCTTGGCCCAGCTCCAGCCGCGCAGGTAGACGGCGAGCGCCTTGGCCACGAGGTCCGGATGCTCCTTGGCGAAGGCGGGCCGCACCACCAGCGCGCCGGGCACCATGGCGCCCGCGTCCGCGCCGGAGCACAGCACCTTGGCGCCGGCCTTTTCTTCCAGCGTGTAGGTGAAGGGCGCCCACACGCCCACCACGTCGGACGTGTTGGCCATCACCGCGGAGATGATCTGCGCCTGGCCGAGGTTCACGAACTGCATGTCGGAGGATTTCAGGCCCCATTTGGCGAGGCAGTTGCGCGCCGCGAAGTCCGCCGTGGAATTGGTGGTGAGCAGCAGCTTCTGGCCCTTCAGCGCGGCGGGGTCCTTCTGGATGGCGGCGACCTTGTCGGCGCGCGTCATCATGGCGTTGGTCTTGGATTCGTCGTTGGTGATGCCCACGGTCAGCAGGCCGAAGCGCGCCGCGCCCAGCACCGCCGGCACGGAGCCGGTGCCGCCCACGTCCCAGGAGCCCGCCTGCGCCGCCGCCACCTGCGGCGCGCCCGCCGGGAAGGTGACGAAGGAGGCGTCGAGCCCCACGTCCTTCCACCAGCCCTTCTCGGCGGCGATGTAGAAGGGCAGCGCCCAGTAGAGCGAGGGTTGGTAGGAGATGTTGATCTTGGTCAGCGCCTGCGCCTGCGCCGCCGCGGGGGGTAAGGCGAGGCCGGCGGACAAAGCGGCGGCGAGCGCCGCGGCGATGAAGGCATGCGCGCGCGGCTTGCGCTGGAAGGGCGTGTCCTTGGCGGTGGTCATGCGTGTCTCTCCCTGGTGATGCCGGTGGTCCGGCTTGTCGTGGAGCGCGCGCCGTCCGGCCCGCTCCCGTTGAAAGGCGGATTTCTGTTTTCGGCTTGTGCTTTCAGGCGGCCGTCAGTGCTCGGCGCCGCTCTTCTCCTCGCGGAGCGATTTCCAGATGTGGGTGCGCAGGTGGACGAAGGATTCCAGGTCCATCACGTCCTCGATGCGGCTCAATTTTTCCCAGCCCTCGGCCTCGCGCACCGACTTCACGTCGATGATCTCCTTGATGCGGCCGGGGCGCCGCGTCATGACCGCCACCCGGTCGGCGAGATAGACCGCCTCCTCCACGCCATGGGTGATGAACAGCACGGTGCGCGGGTTGCGCCGGGCGAGGCGCACCAGCTCCTCCTGCATCACCACGCGGGTCTGGGCGTCGAGGGCGCCGAAGGGCTCGTCCATGAGCAGGACCTGCGGGTCCAGCACATAGGCGCGGGCGATGGCGACGCGCTGCTGCATGCCGCCGGACAGCTGGTGGGGATAGGCCTCCTCGTAGCCCTTCAGGCCGATCATGCCCACCGCCTCGGCGACGCGGGCGCGCCGCTCCGCCCGGGGGACGTTCTTGTTGCGCAGGCCGAGCTCGATGTTCTCGGCTACCGTCTTCCACGGGAACAGGGCGAACTGCTGGAACACCACGGCCCGGTCGGGGCCCGGCTCCTTCACCTCGCTGTTGCCCACCAGCACGCGGCCGGAGGAGGGGAACTCGAAGCCGGCGGCGAGCCTCAGGCACGTGGTCTTGCCGCAGCCGGAGGGGCCGACGATGGCCATGAACTCCTTGTCGGCGATGGCAAGGTCGATGTCGTCCAGCGCCTTCACCTGGCCGCCGCCGAACGTCTTGTTCACGGCATCGAAGCGGATGCTGCTCATCTTGTCCTCTCAGGCCCTGCCGAGGCGGTTGTGGATGCGCGCCTCGAGGGCCCGCAGGACGACGTCGATGAGGACGCCGACGAGACCGATGGCGGCCATGCCGACCATCACGGTTGCGGTGGAGACGCCGCTCTGCGCCTGCACCATCATGTAGCCGACGCCCGTGGAGGCGACGATGAGCTCCGCGCCCACCAGCGACTGCCAGCCGAGGCCGGCGCCGATCCTGAGGCCCGCCACGATGGAGGGCACGGAGGCCGGCAGCAGCACCTCCAGGATGAGGCGATGGCTCGGCGTGCCCAGCATCTCCGCCGCCTCGATGTAGCGCGGGTCCACATGGCGGGCGCCGCGATAGGCGTTGAGCAGGCACGGCGGGAAGGCGCCGGAGAAGATGATGAGCACCGGCCCGCCGAAGCCCGTGCCGAACCACAGGGCCGCGAACGGCACCCAGGCGATGGGGGCGATGAAGCGCAGGGCGTCGAACAGCGGGGAGACGATGTCGTCCAGCAGGCGGAAGCGCCCCATCAGGAGGCCCAGCGGCACGCCCACCGCCGCCGCCAGCAGATAGCCCGCCGCGAAGCGCTGGAGGCTGGAGCCGAGGTGCACCAGCAGCGTGCCGCCGGCGAACGAGGTATGGAGCAGGGTGACGAGGCGCGCCGCCACGTCGAGCGGGCCGGGCAGGAAGGCCTTGCCCACCAGCCCGCTTGCCGCCAGCCCCGCCCACAGGCCGAAGAAGCCGGCGAGGCCGAGGGCGCCGAGCAGGGCGCGCCGCATGGGGTCGAGGGTGCCGGTCATGCCGCCTCTCCCTTGATGCGGACCCAGGTGAGGCTGCGCCGCTCCACCACCCCGAGGAGGGCCGTGGTGAGGGCGCCGAAGATGGCCACGGAGATCATTCCGACGAGGATCATGCCGGGATAGAGGTCCTGCTGGGCGAGGTTGAGGAGGTGGCCGAGGCCGGCCAGCGCGCCCACCAGCTCGGCGGCCACCAGCGTGGTCCAGCTCGCCTGCAGGGACAGGCGCAGGCCGGTGAAGATCATGGGCGCGGCGCCGGGCACCACCACCTCGCGGATGAAGCGCCCGCGCGGGGTGCCGAGCATGCGCGCCGCCTCGATCAGCGGCCGGTCGATGGTGCGCACGCCGGCATGGGTGTTGATGACCGAGGGCACGAAGGCGGCGAAGAAGATGACCATGATCTTGGCCGTGTCCCCGAGCCCGAACCACAGGATGGCGAGCGGGATCCAGGCCAGCGGCGGAATGGGCCGCAGCAGCATGAACACCGGGTTCAGCACCGCCTCGGCGGTGAGGCTCGTGCCCATGAGCAGGCCGAGCGGCACGCCCACGCACACCGAGACCGCGAAGCCCAGCGCCACCAGCTTCAGCGACTGGAGCACGTGGATGAGAAGGGTCGCGTCCCCGTAGCCGCGCACCGTGGCCTGCGCGGCGGCGGCCCAGGTGTCGGCTGGCGTCGGGAAGCGTCCCGGCGAGATGAGCCCGGTGGCGCTGGTCGCGAGGAACCAGGCGGCAGCCAGCAGGGCGAGCGTCGTCAGGCCGATGGCGGACCTGCGCCCGAGCGGCATTCTTCTCCTCCCGTCTTTGCATGCTCCATCTGCGGGAGCCTTGGCGCAGTGCATGGCGTCGCCCGTCGGGCCACCAATGAAAGCGCTTACATGAAGGCTATCATCCGAAGGGAGGGTGTCAAGCCGCATTGTCCGGATCTCATTGAATTAGCGTGCTGCACTGCGGCATCCTTTGCCGACGGCATCGGGATGAAAGCGCGTTCATCCCTGTTCATCCGCGCGCGCTGCTGGCATGATGGCGCCATGAATCGCAAGGCGAAGGCGACCCTTCAGGACGTGGCGCGGCTGGCCGGTGTCTCCACCGCCACCGTCTCGCGCGCCCTGTCGCAGCCGGACCTGGTGCAGCAGGAGACGCTGGAGCGGGTGCGCGACGCCATCGCCCGGCTCAACTACGTGCCCGGCGGCGCCGCCCGGGCGCTGGCCTCCGGCCGCACGCTGACCATCGGCGCGGTGGTGCCCACCCTCGACCATGCCATCTTCGCCCGCGCCATCCAGGCCATGCAGACCGAGCTGGCGGAGAACGGCTACCAGCTGCTGGTCGCCGCGCACGATTATGCCCCGGCGCTGGAGGCGGCGGCGGTGCGGGCCATGCTGGCGCGCGGGGTCGATGCCCTCATGGTGGTGGGCGCGGACCATCTGGAGGAGACGTGGTCGCTCCTCACCGCCGCGGCCGTGCCGGTGGTGCTCAGCTGGTCGTTCGATCCGCGCCTGCCCTCCATCGGCTTCGACAATGAGAAGGCGGGGCGCCTGATCGCCGATCATCTGCTGGACCTCGGCCATCGCCGCTTCGGCATGATCTCCGGCTTCGTCCATGCCAACGACCGCGCCCGCGCCCGCGTCGCCGGGGTGCGCGGCGCGCTGGCGGCCCGCGGGCTCGATCTCGCCTCCTCCTGCGTGGTGGAGGCGCCCTTCACGCTGGCCGGCGGCCGCGCCGGGCTCGCCGAGCTGCTCGCCCGGGCGGAGCCGCCCACCGCCATCGTCTGCGGCAACGATCTCCTGGCGGCCGGCGCTTTGTTCGAGGCGCAGGCGAGCGGGCTGGCGGTGCCCGAGGCCGTCTCCATCGGCGGCATCGACAATCTGGAGATCGCCGCGCACCTCACCCCGCCGCTCACCACCGTGCACCTGCCCACCACGGAGCTCGGGCGCACGGTGGCGCGCCATCTGCTCGCCCGCCTGAAGGGAGAGGCGCAGCCCCAGCGGATGGAGCTGCCCATCGAGCTCGTGGTCCGCCGCTCCGCCGCCGCCCCCGCTCTCGCCGCCGCCTGCGCCTGAGCGGTGGGCCCGCCGTTGGCCCTCGCGCGCGGTTGCGGGCAGGACGAAAGCAAAACTATCTTCTGAAGCAACCGTCATCCCGGTTTCGCCCGCGCGCCGGACGCGGCACTCTGGCTCGCCCGCGCGTCCGCACCGCGTTTCCGGCAGGGGAGCGCCCCCGGTGCCGGATGCTCCGCGTCCGCGCCGGGGACTTTGCCAAGGACCTGCCATGCTTCTCGATCCCACCGCCGCCGGCCTGTTCCCCATCGCCCCCACCCCCTTCACGCCGGACGGGCGGATCGACGACGCATCGGTGGACACGCTGATCGCGCGCTATCTCGAGGCCGGGGCCACCGGCATCACCGTGCTCGGCATCATGGGCGAGGCACCGAAGCTGGAGCCGGAGGAATCGCTGGCCATCACCGCCCGCTTCATCGCCGGCTTCGGCAAGCTGCCGGTGATCGTCGGCGTCTCGGCGCCGGGGCTCGCCGCCATGCGCTGGCTGGCGCGCGCCGCCATGGACAAGGGGGCGGCCGGCGTGATGATCGCCCCGCCGCCAAGCCTGCGCACGGACGACCAGATCACCGGCTACTATCGCCAGGCCATCGAGGCCATCGGCGCCGACATCCCCTTCGTGATCCAGGATTATCCGCTCACCCTCACGGTGCAGATGACGCCGAAGGTGATCCGCCAGATCGTCGAGGAGAACCCCTCCTGCGTGATGCTGAAGCACGAGGACTGGCCGGGGCTGGAGAAGATCTCGGCGCTGCGTGCCTTCCAGAGGGAAGGCTCCATGCGGCCCATCTCCATCCTCACCGGCAACGGCGGGCTGTTCCTCGACTTCGAGATGGAGCGCGGGGCCGACGGCGCCATGACCGGCTATGCCTTCCCGGAGATGCTGGCGGACGTGGTGCGCCTCTCGAAGGCGGGCCGGCGCGAGGAGGCCCATGACCTCTTCGACGCCCATCTGCCGCTGCTGCGCTATGAGCAGCAGCAGGGGGTCGGCCTCGCCGTGCGCAAATATGTGCTGATGAAGCGCGGCTTCATCGCCTCCGACGCCCAGCGCAAGCCCGGCTCGGCGCTCACCCCGGCGGCGCGGGCGGAGGTGGACTATCTCCTTGCCCGGCTTGCGGCCCGGGACGCGCGCGCCCGCCTCGCCGCCTGAGCGGAGCTCGGCGGGCGGACCCCCGGGACGCACCCCGCGTCCCGGCCACGGCCCGCCGCGCCAACCCCCGGCGCGTTACTGCACCAGCGGGCAATTGCCCTGGGAGAGGGGGCGGAAGGCCTCCGCCGCCGGAATGGTGGCGAGAGTCTCGTAGAGGTCCCATTCGCCCTTCGACTGCTCCGGCGCCTTCACCCGGAACAGGAACATGTCATGCACCGCGCGCCCGTCGACGCGCACCTCGCCCTTGCCGAACAGGGCATCGTCGATGGGCTGGGCGCGCATCCTGGCGAGCACGGTCGTCGTGTCCTTGGTGCCGGCCGCCTCCACCGCCTTCAGATAGTGTAGGATGGAGGAATAGACGCCGGCGTGGACCTGGGTGGGCATCTTGCCGCCGAAGGCCGCCGCGAAGCGCTTCGAGAAGGCGCGGCTCGCCTCGTCGCGGTCCCAGTAGAAGGCCTCGGTCAGCACCAGCCCCTGCGCCAGCTTCAGGCCGAGGGCGTGGATGTCGGTGATGAAGGTGAACAGGCCGGCGATGGACTGGCCGCCCTGCACGATGCCGAATTCGGAGGCCTGCTTGATGGCGTTCACCATGTCCTCGCCGCCGCTGGCGAGGCCCACCACCTTGGCGCCGGAGGTCTGGGCGCGCAGCAGGTAGGAGGAGAAGTCGCTGGTGCCGAGGGGATGCTTGGCCGAGCCGAGCACCTGCCCGCCGGCGGCCTTCACCACGGCGGCGGTGTCGCGCTCCATGGTCTGGCCGGAGACCTGGTCGACGGCGATGAAGAACCAGCTGCGGCCCCCGCGCTCCACCATGGCCCGGCCGGTGCCGTTGGCATTGGCCCAGGTGTCGTAGGTCCAGTGGATGGTGTTGGGCGTGCACTTCGATCCGGTGAGGTCGGCGGTGGCGGCGCCGGCATTCAGCTGGATCTTGTTCTTGTCCTTCACGATCTGGCTCACCGCCAGCGCGACCGGGGAGCCGGTGACGTCGGCGATCACGTCCACCCCGTCCTGGTCGATCCAGGAGCGGGCGACGACCGAGCCGATGTCCGCCTTGTTCTGGTGGTTGCCGGACAGGATGTCGACGGTGATGCCCTTCTGCGCCGCCTTGAAATCCTCCACCGCCATCCGTGCGGCCACCACCGATCCGGGGCCGGCTAGATCGGAATAGGGGCCGGACATGTCGCTGAGGACACCGATCCTCACCCGGGTTTCGGCCCCGGCGGCTCCGGTCCAGACGGCCAGGCCGGCCACAAGGCCGTAAAGGCACGCGCGCGTGCCGGTGCGCGCGCCCATCAAAGCGCCCATCATTGTTTCCTCCCTGATCGCGCCGGTTGCTGTTGTTCTCGGCGTCGATATATATCAATCACATGATATAAATTATGTCTAGCTATTGTCATTTAAGTCGGCGCCCCTAGGCTGCACGGCCCGGCGCCGTGCGGCGGCGCCGGGCGCATGAGGGGAGGGGCCGATGGCGGGAGTGAAGGTACAGGTCGGGGAGGTGACCACCTTCGCCAAGACGGTGGGCGAGAGCGACATCTATCTGTTCGCGGGCATCACCGGGGATTTCGCCCCGAACCACATCAACCAGGCCTTCATGGCGCGCTCGCGCTTCGGGCGCATCCAGGCGCATGGGGCGCTGATCGTGGGCTTCATGTCCACGGTGGCGGGCATGGTGGCCATCCGCACCAGCGCCCCGCCGGAAATCGCCGTTTCCGTGGGCTACGACCGCATCCGCTTCACCGCGCCGGTGTTCGTGGGCGACACGATCACGGTGACGTACCGCATCGTCGGGGTGGAGGAGGCGCGCCGCCGGGCCACCGCGGACATCGAGGTGACCAACGAGGATGGGACGCTGGTGGCCGTGGCGCGGCACATTCTGGGCTGGATCGACGAAGCTGGCTGAGCGGGCCGCTGCGGGCTTTCCCATGGCGGGTGATCGCGCGGCGTCGCAATCACCCGCCGGCACCATGCAGCAAAGGATTGACAAGAAAATTGGCCAGCCATAAGGTGCCGGAAAATATAACAATGCATTTATATATTATGGAAGGTGGGTGCAGGAGGGGAACCGGTCCATCCGCCACCGCCCGGGTGCCGGAGGCGGCCGGGTGGAGCCCTTGCGAACCGCGCCCCGCCTCCACCGGGATGAACGCGAACGCGCGTGCCGAGCCGCTTCCCTGCAAGCCGGCCGGCGCGTGCTCCAGGTGCTCTTGAGGAAACGGCTGAAGGCTTGCCCATGAACGACCACGCAATCCCCTCCGCCCAGGCCGGCGCCCCGCCTGCCTTCGGCCTCACCCCGGACCAGGCGGCCTTCGCGGAGACCACCCGGCGCTTCGCCGCCGAGGTGCTCGCCACCGGCTATAAGGCGCGCGAGCAGAGCGGCGTCGTGTCGCTGGAACTGCGGCGGCAGATGGGCGCGCTCGGGCTCATCGGCGTCGAGTTCCCCGCGGAATTCGGCGGCCTCGGCGCCGACCACGTGACCTCCGGCGCGGTGCTGGAGGCCATCTGCGAGGGCGACTTCAACGTGGGCTACATCCAGCTCCTGTCGTCCCTCTGCGGGGCCATCGTGGCGCGCCATGCGTCGCCGGAGATCGCGGCGGACATCCTGCCCAAGGTCGTGTCCGGCGACCTGCTTCTCGCCCTCGCCCTCACCGAGCCGCGCGGCGGCTCGGACGCCGCCTCCCTCGCCCTGAAGGCGACGCGCGACGGCGAGACCTACGTGCTCGACGGGGAGAAGACCTCCATCTCCATGGCCGACCAGGCCGACCAGGCGGTGGTCTTCGCCCGCACCGGCACCGTGGAGCAGCGCGCCCACGGCGTCTCGGCCTTCCTGGTGGATCTGACCCTGCCCGGCATCAGCCGCACCCGCTTCACCGACCTCGGCGAGCATGCCATCGGCCGCGGCTCCATCTTCTTCGATCAGGTGCGCGTGCCGGCCACCCATCGCCTCGGGGCGGAGGGATCGGGCTTCGTGCAGGTGATGCAGGGCTTCGACTTCTCCCGCGCCCTCATCGGCCTGCAATGCCTCGCCATCGCCCGGGTGTCGCTGGCCGAGACCTGGGCCTATGTGCGCGACCGCAAGGCCTTCGGCAAGCCGCTCGCGGACAACCAGGGCGTCACCTTCCCCCTCGCCGAGGCGGAGACCATGGTGGAGGCGGCGCGGCTGCTCTGCTACCGCACCCTGGCGGCCAAGGACGCCGGCGTTCCCCACACCAAGGAGGCCGCCATGTGCAAATGGTGGGCGCCCAAGCTCGCGTTCGAGGTGGTGCACACCTGCCTGCTCATGCACGGCCACGCCGGCTATTCGGTGGAGCTGCCGTTCGAGCAGCGCCTGCGCGACGTGCTGGGCCTGCAGATCGGCGACGGCACCGCGCAGATCATGAAGATGATCATCGCCCGCGAGGCGCTGAAAGCCGTTTCCCAGTGAACCGCCTCACCTGAACCGACAAGGCGAAAAAGCCACCGCCGAGGAAGCGCCCATGACCTTCGATTTGACCGCGAGCGCGCGCCGCGACGCCATGATCTCGTCCGGCCTGTGGCGGGACGAGACGCTGCTCGACTTCTTCCGCCGCCATGTGGCGGCGCACCCCGAGAAGTGTGCCGTCATCGCCCACCGGGCGGATACGGGCGCGGAGACGCGCCTCACCTATGCCGAGCTCGACGCCGTGTCCGACCGGCTCGCCATCGGCCTCGCCCGCCTCGGGGTGCAGGACGGGGACGTGGTGTCCTTCCAGCTGCCCAACTGGTGGCAGGTGCCGGTGCTGCACCTCGCCTGCCTGAAGCTGGGCGCGGTGTCGAACCCGCTCATGGCCATCTTCCGCGAGCGGGAGCTGACCTTCATGCTGGGCCTCGCCGCCGCGCAGGTGCTCATCGTGCCGGCGCGCTTCCGCAACGTGGACCATCGCGCCATCGCCTTGAACGTGAAGGCGCAGCTGCCCTCCCTCGCCCATGTGGTGGTGGTGGACGGGGCGGAGGACGAGGCCTTCGACCGCCTCCTCGTCGCCGACGTGCGCGACGAGGAGCGCGCCGCCCTCGCCGCGCGCCGGCTCTCGCCGGATGCGGTGATCGAGCTGCTCTACACCTCCGGCACCACGGGCGAGCCGAAGGGGGTGAGCCACACCTCCAACACCATGCTCGCCAACCTCGTCCCCTTCGCCGACCGCCTCCACCTCGGGGCGGGCGACGTGATCCACATGCCCTCGCCCATGGCCCACCAGCTGGGCTTCATGTACGGCCTGGTGCTGCCGCTCATGCTCGGGGCGACGGCGGTGCTGCAGGACATCTTCGTGGCCGAGACCATGGCCCGGCAGATCACCGACGAGGGCGCGACCTTCACCATGGGGGCGACGCCCTTCCTCAACGACCTCGCGGACCACTGCCTCGCCACCGGAACGAAGACCCCGACGCTGCGCGTCTTCGTCTCCGCCGGCGCGCCCATCCCCCGCCCGCTGGTGGCCAAGGCGCGGGAGGCGCTGGGGGCCGCCATCATCTCCGCCTGGGGCATGTCGGAGAACGGCGCCGTCACCACCGCGCGGATCGAGGATCCCGAGGACAAGGTGACGGGCACCGACGGCTGCCCCCTGCCCGGCATGGAGGTGCGGGTGGTGGACCCCGCCGGCACCGTGCTGGAGGCCGGCGAGGAAGGGCAGCTGCAGGTGCGCGGCTGCTCCAACTTCGTGGGCTATCTGAAGCGGCCCGGCCTCGCCCAGATGGATGCCGACGGCTGGTTCGACACCGGCGACATCGCCCGCATGGACGAGGACGGCTATATCCGCATCGCCGGCCGCTCCAAGGACATCATCATCCGCGGCGGCGAGAACATCCCGGTGGTGGAGGTGGAGAACCTGCTGTTCAAGCACCCGGCGGTCTCGGCGGTGGCCATCGTCGGCTATCCCGATCAACGCCTCGGCGAGCGGGCCTGCGCCTTCGTCATCCCCAAGGCGGGCCGCACCCTCTCCTTCCAGGAGATGGTGGACTATCTGAAGGCCCAGCAGATGGCCGTCCAGTACATTCCCGAGCGGCTCGAGGTGGTGGAGGCGCTGCCGCAGACCCCCTCGGGCAAGATCCAGAAGTTCCGCCTGCGCGAGATGGCCCGGCAGAGCGCATGACGAGGGGCCGAGGCCGGCCCCGACGCCTTTCTTCGGAGAAGACCAGATGAGCTACGAGGACATCCTCTACGAGGTGCGGCCGGCGGGCGTCGCCCGCATCACCATCAACCGGCCGGACAAGTACAACGCCTTCCGCGGCCAGACGGTGGAGGAGCTGATCCATGCCTTCCAGACCGCCGGCTGGGACCGCTCCATCGGCGTCATCGTGTTCACCGGGGCGGGCGACAAGGCCTTCTGCACCGGCGGCGACCAGAGCGCCCATGATGGCCAGTACGACGGGCGCGGCACCATCGGCCTGCCCATCGACGAATTGCAGAGCCTGATCCGCGACGTGCCGAAGCCGGTGATCGCGCGGGTGAACGGCTTCGCCATCGGCGGCGGCAACGTGCTCGCCACCGTGTGCGATCTCACCATCGCCTCGGACAAGGCGCAGCTCGGCCAGGTGGGCCCCAAGGTGGGCTCGGTGGATCCCGGCTTCGGCACCGCCTATCTCGCCCGCATCGTCGGCGAGAAGAAGGCGCGGGAGATCTGGTACCTGTGCAAGCGCTACACCGCCGCCGAGGCGCTCGCCATGGGCCTCGTCAACGCCGTGGTGCCCCACGAGGAGCTGGATGCCGAGGTGGACCGCTGGTGCGCGGAGCTGATCGAGCGCAGCCCCACGGCGCTGGCGCTGGCCAAGCGCTCCTTCAACGCGGACACGGAGAGCATCCGCGGCATCTCCTCCATGGGGATGGCGGCGCTGAGCCTCTATTACGACACCGACGAATCCAAGGAAGGCGGCGTCGCCTTCCGCGAGAAGCGCAAGCCCGACTTCCGCCGCCATGTGGTGAAGAAGAAGGACTGAGCGCCCGCCCGCTTCGTGCGCAGGGACGGCCTCACGCCTCGCTGAGGCCGTCCCGCAGCCGGTCGAGCAACTGGTAGATCTGCACCTGCTCGGCCTCGCTCAGGGGCTTCAGCGCCTTGGTGTAGAAGGTCTCGATGGCCTCCTGCATCTCGTTCCAGATGCGATTGCCCTCGGCGGTGAGGCGGATGAGGCGGCTGCGGCCATCCTCCGGGTCCTTCACCCGCTCCACCCAGTCGCGGGCCTCCAGGCGGTCGAGCACGGCGGTGAGGTTCTGCCGGCTGAGCATGAGGAAGGCGATGAGGTCCTTCACGCTCATGCCCTTCTCGTGCACCAGCGGCCGCGCCAGGGCGCCCAGCACCGCCCATTGCTGGGTGGTGGCGCCGAACGCGCCGATGGAGCGCGTGCCGTTCTTATGCAGCAGGTTCGAGCATTGGTAGAGCCGGAAGAACAGCCGGTTCGCAACCTCGAACTGGCCGGGCTCAAGGCTCGATCTGCGGCGGGACATGGCGAAACACCTTTCTCTTTCGTCGGTTATGGGGATGGCCCGCGCCGACGCAACATAAATTTATATCAATGAATTGACATAATGAAGCGCCGCCGCATAATGGCGGCACAGATCCGGGAGCATGTGTCGGCCGTGAAAGACTTCGACAATAAAGTGATCGTCATCACCGGCGCCGGTGGTGGTATCGGCGGCGCAACCGCGCGTCGCTTCGCCGTAATGGGCGGCCACGTGGCGGTTCTCGACCGCGATATGGAGGCCGCGCGCCGCACGGTTACGCAGATCGAGGCCGAGGGGGGCGTCGCGCGCGCCTATTCCTGCGACATCACCGATCGCGGCGCCGTCGAGGCGGCCATTTCCGCTGTGGAAACGGAGCTCGGCCCCATCCATGTGCTGGTGAACAATGCGGGCTGGGACGTGTTCCGCCCCTTCCTCCAGACCTCGCCGGAGGACTGGGAGCGCCTGATCGCCATCAACCTCACCGGCGCGCTGCACATGCACCATGTGGTGCTGCCGCTGATGGTGGGGCGCAAGGCGGGGCGGGTGGTGAACATCGCCTCCGACGCCGCCCGCGTCGGCTCCAGCGGGGAGGCGGTCTATGCCGCCTGCAAGGCCGCCCTTGTCGCCCTCTCCAAGACCCTGGCGCGCGAGCATGCCCGCGACGGCATCACCTTCAACGTGGTCTGCCCGGGCCCGACCCAGACGGCCCTGTTCGAGGACTACAAGAAGGGCGCCGGCAACGCGGAGAAGCTGGCCGAGGCGTTCCGCCGCTCCATTCCCCTCGGCCGCATCGGTGAGCCGGAGGACCTGCCCGGCGCCATCACCTTCTTCGCCTCCGACGCCGCCGGCTATGTGACGGGGCAGGTGCTGTCCGTCTCCGGCGGCCTCTCCATGGTGGGCTGACCCCCTCGGCGCCGGGTCTTGGCCCGGTGCCGCGCGGGTTCGCCCGGGGAGCCGCGCAGGCTTTCGGCCCAGGAGCCACCCGTCGCCGGCCCGTGCGGGGGCCGGCGACGGGCGCGGGGCTGGCCGCGGCTTTTCCCGCCTTTCCCGATCCGCCGGCGCGCGGTTTTCAACGGAGCTCCCGTGACCCTGCATACCTCTGCCATCGGCGCCGGCCGCCTCACCCTCGCGGTGGAGGGGGCGGTCGCCACCCTCACCCTGGTGCGGGAGCCGGTGAACGCCATCGACGACGCCATGCTCGATGCGCTCTTCGAGGCCTTTGCGCAGGTGGCGGCGGACCCGGCCATCGCCGTGCTGCGCATCCGCAGCGCCGGCAAGCTGTTCTGCGCCGGCGCCGATCTGGCGCTGGTGGGCACGCGCCTCGACAGCCCGGCGGGCGCCGACGACATGGTGCGCACCGTGCGCCGCTTCCATGAGGTCTACGACCGTCTCGCGGCCTTGCCGGCGGTGACGCTGGCGGAGATCGAGGGCCACGCCCTGGGCGGCGGGCTGGAGCTGGCGCTCGCCTGCGACCTCAGGATCGCCGCCCACGAGGCCCGGCTTGGCCTGCCGGAGGCGAAGGTGGGCCTCCTGCCCGGCGCCGGGGGCACCCAGCGCCTCACCCGCCTGTGCGGGCCCGGCGTCGCCGCCCGCATCATCCTCACCGGGGAGCTGGTGGGCGGGGCGGAGGCGGAACGGCTCGGCCTCGTGCAGTGGGCGGTGCCCGCCGCCGAGGTGCGGGGCGCGGCGGATGCGGTCGTCGCCCGCACGGCGGCCCTGTCCGCCGCCGCGATCCGGACGGCGAAGGGCTGCATCGGCCTTGTCGCGGCCCTGCCGGAGGCGGGGGCGCGGGCCGAGATCGACGGCATCGGCGCTCTGATGCGGGAGCCGGACACGCACCGGCGCGTCTCGGCCTTCCTCGGGCGCTGAGGGCGGGTCCCTCCTGCCCACGCGCCGCCCCCGGCGGGATCGCGCGGCCTGGCGACAATCCCGGCCGGGGCTGCCGGCCTCAGTCGAGGCGCGGCTGCTCGGACGTGCCCTTGTCCCCGTCGAAGGGCTTGTCCTCGGTGGAGACCATCACCGATTTCACGTCGAAATGGTCGTTGAAGCTCTCGACGCCGAATTCCCGGCCGATGTCGCTGTCGTCCATGCCGCCCCGGGCCGCCCCGGGGGGAGGCCGGGTCGAGGCGGTGGTGGTCGTTGATCCAGACAATGCCGGCCTTCACCTGCGCCGCCACCCGGCGGGCGTGGTGCACGTCGCGGGTGCGGATGGCGGCGGCAAGGCCACGGGCTGTCGTCGGCGATGGCGAGGGCGTCCTCCTCGGTGTCGAAGGGGATGACGACGGTGAACGGTCCGAGCACCTCCTCGCGGGCGATGCGCATGTGCGGCGCCACGTCGGCGAACACCGTGGGCTCGACGGAGAAGCCGTTCTCGTGGCCCTCGACGATGCGGCGCTGACCACCGGCGACCAGGCGCACGCCGTCGTCATGGCCGGCCTTCACGACGGACAGCACGCGGTCGAGCTGGCGCTGCGACGCCACCGGGCCGAGCTGGGTGCCGGGATCGTGCGGGTCGCCGATGCGGATGGCCTTGGCCTTGGCCTTGGCGGCGAGCCGTTCCACGCATTCATCATGAACGCCGCGCTGGACGATGTGCCGCGCCGCGCAGACGCAGGTCTGGCCGGCGCCGACGAAGGCGCCGAAGGCGGCATAGTTCACCGCCTGCTTCACGTCATGGTCGTCGAACACCATCACCGGCGTCTTGCCGCCCAATTCCAGGGTCTGGTGGCGAACACGCGGGCGGCGGCCGAGCGGCGATGCGCCCGGCCTCGGTGCCGCCGGTGAGCACCAGCTTGTTGATGTCGGGATGCTCGGCGAGGAAGCGGCCGGAGCTGGCGCCCACCCCGTTCATCCCGTTGAACACGCCCGTCGGCAGGCCGTTGTCGGTCATGAGCTGGGCGAGGCGCAGGGTGGTCAAGGGCGTGTATTCGGAAGGTTTCACCACCATGGTGCAGCCGGAGGCGAGCACGGCCGCCAGCGACTTGCACAGGATCATCAGCGGGGGGTGAACGGCGTGCAATTGGCCACCACGCCGATGGGCGTGCGGCGGGTGTAGGTGAGATAGGGTCCCTCCACCGGGATCACGTCGTCGCGCGGCGGCGCGGCCTTCAGCGAGGACGGGCGCGGGGCTTTTCGCTTCACGGCGGGGAGGGCGGCGGAAGCGGGCCTCGAAGCCATCGCCGACACGGCCATGCGCCGCCGGTTCCCGCCGCAGATGGCGGACAAGGTGCCGGAGCGGGTCGCCGAGCGCCGCGCCGCCTTCGTCGCCACCGATCCGGACGTGTTCGCCGCGGCCTGCGGCATCCTCGCCACGCTGGACCTGCGGGCCGAGGGGCCTCGCGGTGCCGCCCTTCGCCTGCGCCGGCGCGCTGGACGAGGCGACGCCCCCGGCCATGGCGCAGGAGCTGGCGCGCCTCGTGCCCCGGGGCGCCTATGCCGTGATCGCGGATTGCGCCCATGTGCCGATGCAGCAGGCCCCGCGGGAGGTGGAGCGCCTGCTGCGCGGCTTCGCCGGAGCACACGCGGCCGACGATGCGCCGGCGGCGACGCTGGTGCGGGGACAGGGCCGTTTCGCGCCAACCGGGGACGGGGCGCGGGAAGGCAGGCTCCATCGCCGGCCCGCTCTTTCAGGAGTCCGGAGGCGGCCCCGCCGGCCGGGGGCGCCGGATCCGGTTCCGGACGCGCGCCTCAGCCGCCCGCGGCGGCGCGCCAGCCTTCCACGATGGCGAGCTCGGTTTCCGGCCGCTCCAGCACCACGTCGCGCCGGCCAAGGAAGACGGAGCCCTCCTCGCCGTCGAGGGAGAGCCACTCGCCCTCCCGGACCTCCGCGGTGTCGAGACGGGCGCGGCGGCCGTCGCCGTCGATGACCAGCGCCGCGCAGCCGACGATGCACACCCGCCCGAGCTGGCGGGCCACCACCGCGGCATGGGCGGTGCGCCCGCCCACCGAGGTGAGGATGCCGGCGGCCAGCGCGAGGCCGGCGATGTCGTCGGTGGCCACGTCGGGCCGCACCAGGATCACCGGGTCCCCCGCCTCGGACAGGCGGCGGGCGGCCGGCGTGTCGAAGGCGACGCGGCCGGCGACCGTGCCGGGGGAAGCGGCCACCCCACGGGCCACCGGCTCCGCCGTGTCGGCGAAGCGGGAGGTGGCGACGGCGCCGAGGTCCACCCCGTCCAGCAGCGCGAGGCCTTCGGCGGGCGTGCGCGCCCCTTCGGCCACGAGGTCCACGGCGATCTTCAGGGCGGCGCGCGGCGTGCGCTTGGCAGCGCGGGTCTGGAGGAAGAACAGGTGCCCCTCCTCGATGGTGAACTCCACGTCCTGCACGTCGCCATAGGCGGCCTCCAGCGCCGCGACGCCGGCGGTCAGCTCGGCGGCCACCTCAGGCATGCGCGCTTCCAGCCGGGTGAGGCCCACGGGCTGGCGGCGGCCGGAGACCACGTCCTCCCCCTGCGCCTCGAACAGCATGTCTGCGTAGAGCGCCCTGGCGCCGGTCGCGGGATCACGGGAGAAGGCGACGCCCGAGCCCGAGCGCGCGCCGGCATTGCCGAACACCATGGCCTGCACCGTCACGGCGGTGCCGGTGAGGCCTTCCAAATGGTTCAGCCTGCGATAATCCTGCGCCTTGGGCGCGTTCCAGGAGCGGAACACGGCCTCCACCGCATCGGCCAGCTGGCGCTCGGGCGCCATGGGGACGTCGGTGCCGAAGCGGTTGCGGGCAAGGTCCAGGTAGGTGGCGGCGAGGCGCTCCAGCGCGTCCGGGTCGAGGCTGCGCTCGTCGGGCGCGCCCTCGGCGGCGAGAAGGTCCTTCAGCGCCGCCTCGAACGGGCCGCGCGGCAGGCCGGCGACCACCTCGCAATAGCCTTCGAGGAAGCGGCGCCAGCAATCGAACGCGAGGCGCGGATTGCCGGTGAGGCGCATCAGGCCGCGCGCGGTCTCGGCGGTCGCGCCCACGTCGAGCACGGTCTCCAGCATGCCGGGCATGGATTTCTCGGCGCCAGAGCGCACCGAGACGAGGAGCGGGCGACGGCGGTCGCCGAACCGCCGGCCGGTGGCCTGCTCCAGATACGCGATGCCCTCTTCCACGAGGCGGTCGACGACCCTGGGCGCGCGGTCGGCGCCGCACAGCGCGGTGGAGAGCACGAAGGCGGGCGGCACGTTCAGCCCCAGCGCGCTCATGCGCCAGAGCTGGGCGGCCTTGGAGCCGAAGTCGCGGGCGGCCAGCGGCGCGCCGTCGCCGCGCGGGCCGATGAAGGCGATACGGCGGGGGTGCGCCGCGTGGTGGTGCGCGTGTTCGCGCGCGGGGGCATGGGCAGCGGTGGCGAGCGTGGCGGTCACGGCGTGGTCTCCTCCAGCACGCTGGCCCGCAGCGCCAGGGCGGCGCGCGCCAGATGGTCGGTCCCGGTCTCGATGGCGCGGGACAGCTCCGCCACCGCGAACACGGCCTGTGCCGCGGCGGCCGGAGCGAAGGCGGCGGCGAGCACCGCGCGCTGGGCCCGGTCGGCCCGGCGTTCGCCCTCGATCACTGCCTCGATGGCCTCCAGCGCCTCGGTCACGTCTTCCCGCAGGCCAGCGGGTCCCTCGCAGGCGGCCGCGACGGCGCGGACCAGATCGCTGCAGCAGTCGACGGCGCAGGCGGCGAGCGTGAGCAGAGGCGCGCCGGTGGGCGCGCCGGCCTCGGGCCGGTGCGCCACGCCGAGCAGGAAGGCCGCCTCCTCCAGGCAGTCGATGGCGTCCTCCACGGATTCGATCACCGGCAGGAAGCGCCGGCCCCGCGCATAGGGCCCGCTCGCCTGGTCCCGGGCGGCGAGCACCTGGCGGTCGGCCTTTTCCTCCAGGCTCTTGGCGCCGAGGGCGAGGCGTTCGCGCTCGGCGTCGGAGAGGTCGGGGCCGGCGTCCAGCGCCTCGGCGAGGCCGGCTGCGAGCATCCGGGCGAGGCCCAGCTGGCGCAGGGCGTGGGCGAGGATCTCCTGCTCCGCCGAGCCGAAGCGGCGGGACAGCTCGGCCCGCACCTCGTCGCGGATGAGGCGGACCGAGCGCTGGCCGAGCAGGCCTTCGGCGGTGAGGCGGAGCACCTGCGCCAGCAGGCCGGAGACCGCGGGGACCCCCAGCGCCCGGTCGAGCCGCGCGCCGTAGGGCACGCGGCCTTCCGCGCTGTGGCGCACGGCCTCGAACACCAGCTCCGCCCCGCCCAGCTCCAGGAAGGCGCGGTGGCCCAGCCGGGCGCGCGCGGCCTCGTCCAGCAGGCGGATGGCCGCGGCCTTGTCCACGAAGGTCTGCAGCTGCTTGCGCGCCTTGTTCCAGTCGATGAGGAAGGGCAGGTGGGCGCCCACCCCTTCGAGGAAGGCGTCGAGGTCCGCGGCGTCGCGCCCCTTGAAGCGGCCGGTGACGAGATAGAAGGGGGCGCCCTCCGCGAGGCCGCGGGCGGTGCGCTCGGCGAGCGGCGTCCATTCGGCGGAAAAATCGCGGAACAGGCCGATGAAGAACTTGGCGCGGGAGCGATGCACGTCGGTGTAGGTGACGGTGGCGTCGAGGCCTTCCACCGTGACGATGATCACGTGCGCGTCGGTGGTCCCGATGTCGTTCTGCAGCACCAGGCGCGGGCCGGAGCGGCTGGCGGTGGTGGCCAGGCCGGGATGGCCGAACACCAAAGCGCGGGTGGCGTCGAGCCCGCGCATGAAGGCGGCGATGCGCGGATGATCGTCCGCCGTCACCCCCAGGGCATGGGCGCCGGCGATGGTCTCCACCGCGATGCCGGCGGCGAGCTGGTTGATGGCCTTGTGCAGGTCCATGACCAGCAGGTGCGCGCTGTCCGCCCCGCCGCGGCGGGCGGAGGTGACGGCCGCCAGCAGCGGCTCGCCCACCACGTCGCCGTCGGGGCGCGGCAGGCCGGCGCGCAGGGCGGCCCGGCGGGTGGCGAGGGCGGCGGCGCCTTCGGTCCGGGCGGCGTCCAGCGGCGCGGCCATGTGGTCGATGTCGTCGAGGATGGCGTCCACCAGCCGCGCCGCGCCGGGAATGGCGCAGGTCCCGCCATCAAGCGCGCGGGCGCCGGCGACGAGGGGATCGAGGCCATCGTCCTCAACCCCCGCGGCCCGCGCCTCGGCGGCCATGGGCCGCATCGCCCGCGCCGGTGTCCGGGCATGAGCCACGGCCTCCTGCAGGGCGGTCATGCGCAGCTTCGCACGGTCGTTGGCGGCGAGCGCGTCCTCAATCAGGCCGGGGAGCAGGAGCCCTGCTTCCCCGAGTTCCTCGACGATCTGTGTCTTGTTCATTCCAAGCCATCCGCCGTCCCGGGCGGGGCAGGACCCGGGGCCGGACACCCCTGTTCGGCGATCCAGCCCAAGTGCTAAGGCCGGAAGCTGACAGAACGACGACAGCGTGGCCGGAAGACGGCCGCAGGTCGTCGCACGAGGTCGCCGCACAAGGCCGTTGCCATCGGCCGCGGCGATATTTATAACACCTCAACATCTCAAGAGTTATTGAAATAAAATGGAAGAGCCCCAGGCCCTCGCCGCCTTCGCCGCCCTCTCGCAGGAAACGCGCCTGCGCATGGTCCGCCTGCTGGTGCAGGCGGGGCCGGAGGGCCTGCCCGCAGGCGCCATCGGCGCGGCCATGGACGGCGCATCCTCCTCGCGCATGTCCTTCCACCTGGGCCAGCTGGAGCAGGCGGGGCTGGTGACGTCGCGGCGCGAGGGGCGCTCCATCCGCTACAGCGCCGCCTATCCCGCCCTTTCGGCGCTCGTCGCCTTCCTGATGCGCGACTGCTGCCAGGGCCACCCGGAGGTGTGCACCCCGGTGGTGGCCGCCCTGTCCTGTGCCTGTGACCCCAAGAGCGAGACCCCCCATGCCTGACGTGACACCTGACGCCCCGGCCGGGCACGTCTTCAACGTGCTGTTCCTGTGCACCGGCAATTCCGCCCGCTCCCTCCTCGCCGAGAGCATCCTCGCGAAGGACGGGCAGGGGCGGTTCCACGCCTTCTCCGCCGGCAGCCAGCCCAAGGGCGTGCCGAACCCGTTCGCGCTCAAGGTCCTCGAGGCCTTCGACTATCCCACGCAGGGGCTGCGCTCGAAGAGCTGGCTGGAGTTCGCCGAGCCCAGGGCGCCGGTGATGGATTTCGTCTTCACCGTCTGCGACAACGCCGCCGGCGAGGCCTGCCCGGTGTGGCCGGGCCAGCCCATGACCGCCCATTGGGGCATCGAGGACCCCGCCGCGGTGGAGGGCACGGACATCGCCAAGGAGGCGGCCTTCGTCGCCGCCTTCCGCTATCTGAAGAACCGCATCTCGGTGTTCACGGCCCTGCCCGTCGCCAGGCTGGACCGCCTCGCGCTCGGCGCCAAGCTGCGCGAGATCGGCCGGCTGGACGGCGCCAGCGCGCCCCGGCCGGATGTGGCATGAGGCCCGCCATGGACGTGATCATCTACCACAATCCCGATTGCGGCACCTCGCGCAACACCCTCGCCATGATCCGCAACGCCGGCATCGAGCCGCACGTGATCGAATATCTGAAGACGCCGCCCGCCCGTGCGCTGCTGAAGGATCTCATCGCCCGCGCCGGCCTGACGGTGCGCGCGGCGCTCCGGGAGAAGGGCACGCCCTATGCCGAGCTCGGCCTTGCCGATCCCGCGCTCACCGACGACGACCTGCTGGATGCCATGATGGCCCATCCCATCCTCATCAACCGGCCCCTCGTGGTCTCGCCCAGGGGCGTGCGCTTGTGCCGGCCGTCCGAACTGGCGCTGGACCTGCTGCCGCCCCAGCAGGGCGCCTTCGCCAAGGAAGACGGCGAGCGGGTGGTGGACGAAGCCGGCCGCCGCATCACCGGCTGACACCTCGCAGAATTCCCGGAGAACCCCATGTCCACCTTCGAACGGTATCTCACCGTGTGGGTCGGCCTGTGCATCGTTGCGGGCGTGCTTCTCGGCCATCTGGCGCCGGCGGTCTTCCAGGCCATCGGCGGCATCGAGGTGGCGCAGGTGAACCTGCCCGTCGCCGTGCTCATCTGGCTCATGATCGTGCCCATGCTGCTCAAAATCGACTTCGCCGCCCTCGGCGCGGTCGGCAGGCACTGGCGCGGCATCGGCGTCACGCTCTTCATCAACTGGGCGGTGAAGCCCTTCTCCATGGCGCTGCTCGGCTGGCTGTTCATCGGCTGGCTGTTCCGCCCGCTGCTGCCGGCCGACCAGATCGACAGCTACATCGCCGGCCTCATCATCCTTGCCGCCGCGCCCTGCACCGCCATGGTTTTCGTGTGGTCGAACCTGACCCGGGGCGAGCCGCACTTCACCCTCTCCCAGGTGGCCCTCAACGACGCCATCATGGTGGTGGCCTTCGCCCCCATCGTCGCGCTGCTGCTCGGCCTCTCCGCCATCACCGTGCCGTGGGGCACGCTGGTGCTGTCGGTGGTGCTCTACATCGTCATCCCGGTGATCGTGGCGCAGGCGGTGCGGCGCCGGCTGCTGGCGGCTGGCGGACCGCGGGCGCTGGAGCAGCTCCTCGCGCGGCTCGGGCCCCTCTCGCTGGTGGCCCTGCTGGCGACGCTGGTGCTGCTGTTCGGCTTCCAGGGCGAAGCGATCATTGCCCAGCCGCTGGTGATCGCGCTCCTCGCGGTACCGATCCTCATCCAGGTCTATTTCAACGCCGGCCTCGCTTATGTGCTGAACCGCATCGCCGGGGAAGAGCATTGCGTCGCCGGGCCCTCCGCCCTTATCGGCGCCTCCAATTTCTTCGAGCTGGCGGTGGCGGCGGCCATCTCCCTGTTCGGCTTCACCTCCGGCGCGGCGCTCGCCACCGTGGTGGGCGTGCTGATCGAGGTGCCGGTGATGCTCTCGGTGGTGTGGATCGTGAACCGCTCCAAAGGCTGGTACGAACGCGGAGCTGCCGCCCGCGACGCGGCGAGGAGCGTCCCGTGACCGACGACACCCTGCCCAATGTGGACGAGCGTCTTCTCGCCATCCCCTCCCTCGACCGGCTGATCCCCGCGACGCCCTCCCGCCATCCGCCGCGCATCCTCCTGCTCTACGGCTCGCTGCGGGGGCGGTCCTATTCCCGCCTGCTGACGCTGGAGGCGGAACGCCTGCTCCGCCACTTCGGGGCCGAGACGCGCATTTTCCATGCGGACGGCCTGCCGCTGCCGGACGGGGCGCCGGCGGAGCATCCGAAGGTGCAGGAGCTGCGCGACCTCGCCCAGTGGTCCGAGGGGCAGGTGTGGTGCAGTCCGGAGCGGCACGGCGCCATGAGCGCGGTGATGAAGGCGCAGATCGACTGGATCCCCCTCGCCCTCGGCGCCATCCGCCCCACCCAGGGGCGCACGCTGGCTCTGATGCAGGTGTGCGGCGGCTCGCAATCCTTCAACGCGGTGAACCAGATGCGCATCCTGGGGCGGTGGATGCGCATGCTCACCATCCCCAACCAGTCCTCCGTGGCGAAGGCCTACCAGGAGTTCGACGAGGCCGGGCGGATGCGGCCCTCGGCCTATTATGACCGGGTGGTGGACGTGATGGAGGAGCTCGTGAAGTTCACCCTCCTCACCCGGGATATCGCACCCCACCTCACCGACCGCTACAGCGAGCGCAAGGAAGAGGCGGCCAAGGCGGAGGCGCGGCACGCGCTCGGGGCCATCCGGTGAGCGCAGGGGGCGGGGTGGCGCCGGCGCCTTCCCCGGCTTCCTCGGTCGGCGCGCGGGGGCTCATCGCCGCGCTGGGCGTGGTGCAGATCCTCGCCTGGGGCTCGTCCTATTACCTGCTGGCGGTCCTCGCCGCCCCCATCGCCGCCGACACCGGCTGGCCGCTGCAATGGGTGGTGGGCAGCCTGTCGCTGGGACTTCTGGTGGCGGGGCTGGCTTCGCCGAGGGTGGGGGCGCTCATCGGTGCGCGGGGCGGCCGGCCGGTGCTGATGGCGGGCTGCGGGCTGCTCGCCCTCGGCCTCGTCCTGCTGGCCTCGGCGCAGAGCCTGCCGGTGTTCGCCCTCGGCTGGTGCGTGATGGGCGCCGGCATGGCGGCGAGCCTCTATGACGCGGCCTTCGCCGCCCTCGGCCGCCTGCATGGCGCCGGCGCGCGCCGGCCCATCACCTTGCTCACGCTCTGGGGCGGCTTCGCCAGCACCGTGTGCTGGCCCCTCTCCGCCTTCCTCGTCGCCCATCTCGGCTGGCGCGGGGCCTGCCTCACCTATGCGCTGGTGCAGGCGGGCGTGTGCGTGCCGCTCATCGCCGCGATGATGCCCCGCGCGGGCCTCGTCCCGGCGGCCGCTTCCGCCGGGGGCGCCGCGCGGGCGGCTGTCCTGCGGCCGGGGGAGGGGCCGGCCTTCCGCCTCGTCGCCGCCATCGTCACGCTGGCGGGCACCATCGCCGCCATCATCTCGGTGGAGCTGCTGGCGCTGCTGCAGGCGCAGGGGCTGGGCCTCGCGGCGGCGGTGGCGGCGGGCACGGTCATCGGCCCGTCCCAGGTCTTCGCCCGGGTCATCGAGCAGGTGAGCGGCGGCCGCCATCATCCCTTGTGGACCATGACCTGGGCGGTAAGCCTCATGGCCGGCGGCCTCGCCCTCCTTGCCGCGGGCTTCCCGCTGATGGCCGCGACGCTCGCCGCCTATGGGGCCGGCAACGGCCTGTTCTCCATCGCCAAGGGGGCGGTGCCCCTCGCCCTGTTCGGGGCGGAGCGCTATCCCGCCCTCATGGGGCGCCTCGCCCGGCCGGCCCTGATCGCCCAGGCGGCGGCTCCGCTTGCCGCCGCCTTCGTCCTGGCCGGGGCCGGCGCGCCGGCGGTGCTCGCCAGCCTCGCGGCGCTGGGCGTGGCGAACGTGGGGCTCGTCGCCGTCCTCTGGCGACGGCAGCGGCGGATGGCCTGAGGGCTGCCGGAGCGGCGCGGTCGACTGCAACCGCCGGGACCCCGCCACGCATTGTACAGTTGAGAAATGTCAATGCGGCGCAGCATGCGCCGTCCCAACCTGCCGGCGCGGGACGAAGGAAGACGGCGGGGAACGGGGCATGGCGCGCCGGGTCGCGTGGGGGCATGCGCCCTTGCGAGGGCGGCGGGCCGGCTGCTTTCCGCCGTGAGCGGGAGGTCGTTCGATGAACGACGAAGGAACGGCGAGACCCGGGTCCAGATGGCGGACTCTGGGAACGCTGGCGGCTGCGGCGGCCGTGGTGGGGGCGGGGGTCTTCTGGTGGGTCGTCACCCCGCCGCGGGTGAAGGAGGCGGGGCGCGCCTTGCCGGAGGTGGCCGACCCGGCCCTCATCGCCCGCGGCAAGTACATGGCGGAGCTGGGCGACTGCGTCGCCTGCCACACCGCGCCGGGCGGCACGCCCATGGCCGGCGGACGGCCCCTGGAGACGCCGTTCGGCGTGCTCTATTCCACCAACATCACCCCGGACGCGAAGACCGGCATCGGCGGCTACAGCTTCGGCGCCTTCGACCGGGCCATGCGCCAGGGCGTGACGGCGGACGGCACGCACATGTATCCCGCCATGCCCTATCCCTCCTATGCCAAGGTGTCGCCGGAGGACATGTTCGCCCTCTACGCCTACCTCATGCGGGGCGTGGCGCCGGCGGACCGTGCCAACACGCCGTCCGGCATCGGCTTTCCCTTCAACCAGCGCTGGACGCTGGCCTTCTGGAACGCCCTGTTCCACGACGCCCGCCCCTTCGCGGCGGATGCGGGCAAGGACGCGGTGTGGAACCGCGGCGCTTATCTGGTGCAGGGCCTCGGCCACTGCGGCGCCTGCCACACGCCGCGGGGCATCGGCTTCGAGGAGCGCGCCTTGTCCGAGAAGGATGGCGACGCCTTCCTCTCCGGCTCCAGGGTGGAGGAATGGAATGCCATCAACCTGCGCAATCTGTGGACCGTCGCGGACACGGTGGAGCTGCTGAAGACCGGGCAGAACCGCTATGCCACCGTCTCCGGCTCCATGACCGAGGTGATCCACAACTCCACCCAGAACTTCACCGATGACGACCTCGTGGCCATCGCCACCTATCTGAAGTCCCTGCCGTCCGACCATCCCTATGCGGGGCGCCCGCCTTCGGCCGGCGAGGACGTGCCGGCGGACATGTTCACCACCCGTGGCGGCCTCGCCTACGCCCAGTTCTGCGCCGATTGCCACCGCCTGAGCGGGGCCGGCGTCGCCAAGGTGTTCCCGCCCTTGTCGGGCAACCCCACGGTGGCGGCGAAGGATCCCTCCACGCTGGTGCACATCACCCTGACCGGCTGGACCACGGCGCAGACGCAGGCCCATGCGCGGGTCTTCACCATGCCCGGCTTCGCCCGGCTCTCCGATGAGGAGATCGCCGAGATCCTCACCTTCGTGCGGGCCAATTGGGGCGCCGATGCCCCGGCGGTGACGCCGGCGCAGGTGAAGGCGGCCCGCGCCGCCCTCGATCCCAAGGTGGACACCCGCCCCTTCGACACGCCGCGCATCGCCGACGTGCTGAAGGAGGCCGATGCCGACCAGCTGGTGCGCGGCATGCGCCTCAACACGGAGACCCACACCCTGCTGCCGAAGAACGTGGGCAATGTGCTGAACTGCACCTCCTGCCACCTCAATGGCGGCACGGTGGCGGACGGCTCGCCTTATGTGGGCGTCTCCGCCTTCTTCCCCAGCTACGCGCCGCGGGCCGGCCGGGAGATCACGCTGGAGGACCGCATCAACGGCTGCTTCCTGCGCTCCATGAACGGCAAGCCGCTGGCGAAGGACGGCGACGACATGAAGGCCATGGTCGCCTATTTCGACTGGATGAAGCGCGAGACCAAGCCGGAGGACAAGGTGGAGGGCCGTGGCGTCGGCAAGATCGACCCGAAGATCAAGCCGGATCCCGAGAACGGCGCCAGGGTCTACGCCGCCCAGTGCGCGGTCTGCCACGGGGCGGACGGCGAGGGGCTGAAGGATGCGAAGGGCCAGGTGGTCTACCCGCCCCTGTGGGGGGACCAGTCCTTCAACATCGGCGCCGGCATGGCCCGCACCTATACGGCGGCGGCCTTCGTGAAGCGCAACATGCCCATCGGCTTCCACGCGGGCTTCCCGCTGGGCCAGGGCGGCCTCTCCGACCAGGAGGCGGTGGACGTGGCGGAATACTTCAGCCACATGCCCCGCCCGGACTTCGCGGCCAAGGTGAATGACTGGCCGAAGGACAAGAAGCCGGCGGACGCCCGGTATTGAGCGCGATCCGATGAGGAGCGGCCGTCACTCCCTGGGGGTGACGGCCGTGCGGAGGAGCCGCCCCCGCGCCCCGGCCCGGCGCTCGGCCCGGAACGGGCCTGGCCCGCTCCGGTCTCGGGAGCCGACCGTCCGGACAGGCGTGGCCCATGGCCGTTGCTGGTCCGGGAAGCGGCGCCTTCCCGCCGCCGTGGCGCGGCGTGCTGATGAACGAACGCCCGGGCCGCAAGGCCCGGGCGTTCGCATATCCCCCCGTCGCGGGACGATAGACGGGCGGGATAATCAGACCGGCAGCACCACCACCTTCGCCCCGTCCGGCACGCGGCGATAAAGGTCGATGACGTCCTGGTTCATCATGCGGATGCAGCCGGAGGACACGGCCTCGCCGATCGTCCACGGCTCGGTGGTGCCGTGGATGCGGTAGAGCGTGTCCTTGCCGTCCTTGAACAGATAGAGCGCGCGGGCGCCGAGCGGGTTGCCCGCCCCGCCGGCCATGCCGCCGGCCCAGGGGCGGTACTTCGCCGGCTCGCGGGCGATCATGGCGTCGGTGGGCCGCCAGCCCGGCCATTCGCGCTTGGTGCCCACGGTGGCGGTGCCGGAGAATTCCAGCCCCTCGCGGCCGACCCCCACGCCGTAACGCAGGGCCTTGCCGTTCTCCTGCACCAGGTAGAGGAAGCGGTGCTTGGGATCCACCACCAGCGTGCCGGGCATCTGGCCGGTGGGGTCGTTCACCTGCTGGCGCACGTTGCGGGGCTTGATCTCGTCCGGATCGACGGCGGGGATGGAGAAACCGCCGTCCTCCAGCGCGCCGTAGCGGGCGGCATCGGCCGGGGCGATGCGCGGCGCCTTCACCACCGCCGTGTCGGGCTGGGTGGTGACGCAGGCGCCGAGGGCCAGCGGCAGCAGCAGCGTTGAAAGCAGCGCGCGGCGGGTGGGCGCCGGGCCGTGGCGCAGGGCGGCGAAGGGGGCGGGCCGCCTCACTGCGCCGCCGCCTGTTCCGCCGCCTGCCGCCGCCGGGCCTCGGCGATAGCGCGCCTGAAGCTCGCATAATCGAGGGTGGAGGCGAGCAGCGGGCCCACCAGATAGGTGGGCGTGCCTTGCAGGCCGAGGGA
This sequence comes from Xanthobacter nonsaccharivorans, assembly GCF_043194755.2. Lineage (NCBI taxonomy): Bacteria > Pseudomonadati > Pseudomonadota > Alphaproteobacteria > Hyphomicrobiales > Xanthobacteraceae > Xanthobacter > Xanthobacter nonsaccharivorans. The sequence goes on from NZ_CM195526.1 coordinate 455,443, forward strand.
CTCCGCCTGGGTGGCGTTGCGCTTCAGCAGCGCGCCGATCTCGCCGATATGGGCTTTCAGGTCCGCCATCAGCCGGTCGAGGTCGACGCCGGATGCGGCCACCGCCTTCAGCATCTCCTCCTCGGGGATGCGCCGGCCGGGGATGCGCATCAGCGCGTCGTGCACCTCGCCATACCTGCCCTGGTATTTCGCCGCGAGCGCCAGCTGCGCGCCGTAGACCGAGGCCTCGGTGAGGATGGGCCAGTCCTTGTAGACAAGGCGGATGCGCCCATCCTCCTTCACCACGCGGGCGAGGTCCGGGGCGGACGTCTTGCAGAAGGGGCAATTGTAGTCGAGGAAGGCGACGATGGTGACGTCCCCCTCCGGATTGCCCGCCCCCGGCGCCTGCGGGTCGCGGAGGATCGCTTCCACGTCGATGGCCGGCGCCTGTGGCGCGCCTTGCGCTCCCGCCCGCCCCGCGCCTGCCGCCAGCAGCGCCGGCGGAAGGAGGGACAGGGCGGCGAGGCGGATGAGATCCCTGCGTCGCATATGGTCTCCGGGGAAGGTGGGAGGGGTCACAGGCCGGCCTCGGCCATGAGGCGGTCCAGATCCGCGGGGGTGAGGGCGCCGATGCGGCGCGAGCCGTCACGCTCGCGCCCGGCGCCGTCCATGAGGAAGAGGGTGGGCGGGCCCACCACCGAGAAGCGGGCCATGAGGGCCCGGGCGCCCTCGCCATAGTCGGTCACGTCCGCGGTGACGCGCGGCAGGCGGGCGAGGCGTGGGGCAAGGGCGGGGTCGGCCATCACCTGTTCGTTGGAGCGGCACACGGTGCACCAGCCGGCGGTGAAGGAGACCAGCACCGGCCGCCCGCCGGCGGTGGCCGCCGCCACGGCGGCTTCGAGGGCCGCGGGGGTGGCGACGCGCACCTCCGGTGCCGCCGGCATGGCGCGCGGCGCTTCGGCAAGGCCGGCGAGGGGGCGCAGGGGATCGTCCGCACCGGCGGCGGCGCCCACCACCAGCGCGCCGCCATAGACCAGCGCCACCAGCCCCGCCGCCTTGGCGAGGCGCGCGGCGGGGGCGCGGCCGGCCCGCTCCAGCGCGCCGAGGAACACGCCGAGGCCCATGGCCAGCGCTCCCCACAGGGCGACGCCCGCCGGCCCCGGCAGCAGCCGCGCGGCGAGGAGGGCGGCGACCGCCAGGAAGACCACGCCGCAGGCCTGGCGGATGCGCAGCAGCCAGGGCCCCGAGCGCGGCAGCGCCTGCGCGCCGAAGGTGCCCACCAGCACCAAAGGCAGGCTCATGCCGAGGCCGAGCATGAACAGCGCCGCCCCGCCGCGCGCGGCATCCCCCGTCTGCGCGGCATAGAGCATGGCGGCGGCGAGCGGCGGCGTCACGCACGGGCCCACCACCAGCGCCGAGGCGAAGCCGAGCCCGGCTGCGCCGGCCAGCGAGCCGTTGCCGAGGCGCGGCAGCCGCGCTCCCAGCGCCGCCGGCAGGGCCAGCTCGAACAGGCCGAACATGGACAGGGCGAGGGCGACGAACACCGCCGCCAGCAGCCCGAGGGCGAGGGGCGTCTGCACCGCCGCCTGCAGGTTCGCCCCCGACCAGCCGGCGGCGACGCCGAGCACCCCGTAGGCCGCCGCCATGGCGAGGCCGTAGGCGGCGGAGAGGGCGAAGCCCCGTCCCGGCGTCGGCCGCACCCCGCCTCCGGCGAGGATGCCGGAGAGGATGGGCAGCATGGGGAACACGCAGGGGGTGAAGGCGAGCACCAGCCCGAAGCCGAGGAAGGCCGCCAGCAGCGCGCGGAGGCTGGCGTCGAAGAGCGCCGCGCCCGTCTGCGAGGCGGCGGCGTCGGAAGGGGCGGGCACGGCGGCGGCGCCATCCCCGGCGGACGCGGGCGCCGCGGCGTCGCGGCGGGCGGGACCGAAGGGCATGGAGGCGCCGCCGCCCTGCGGGGCGGAACTGGCCGCATCGCCGCCCGGCGGCGGGGAGCTGGCGGCGCGCAGGGCCGCGGCCGGTCCGGGGCCGGGCATCTCCACCTTCAGGGAGGCGAGGTCGACGCGCCGCGTCACCACCGGATAGCAGATGCCCGCCTCGGCGCAGCCCTGGAAGGAGACCTCGAGGCCGCCGCCGGCGGGAAGGCCCGGGGCGGTGGCCTGGGTGGCGTGGTGATAGACGTCCACTGGCCCGAAGTTGGGATCGTCCTTCGCCTCGCCGGCAGGGGTGGCGAGGGCGACGGGGGTGCCCGCCAGCTCCGCCTTCAGGCTGTCGCGGTAGAGATAGGTGCCCGGCGCGATCTGCCAGGACAGGGTCAGGGTGCCGTCTGCCGTGCGCGCGGCGGCGAGGCGGAAGGCCTCGTCCGCCTTCAGCGGCTGCGGCGCGCCGGCGGTTGCCGCGGCCGGCGCGAGAAGGGCGAGGAGAAGGGCCATAAGGAGGGCCGGATGGCGGCCGGGGGCCGAGCCGAGGGGCCCCCGCAGGGGCATCGTCGCGGCGCGGGGAGGGGGGCTCGTCACGGGCAATCTCATGGCCCGCTGCCTCGGCCGCCCACCTTAAGCCAGCCTTAAGCTCGCGGTAGAGACTGGTCACGGACAGGAGAGGACGGGGGCAGAAGGACGGTCATGCGCATTCTCGTCGTCGAGGACGATCCGGTCCTCATGGACGGGCTGAAGGTTGGGCTCGCCCTCGCGGGGGCGACGGTGGACGGCGTGATGCGCTGTGCCGACGCGCGCGCGGCGCTCGCCGCCAGCCGCTTCGACGCCGTGGTGCTGGACCTGATGCTGCCGGACGGCTCGGGCCTCGACCTTCTCGCCGGCCTGCGCGCCGGCAACGACGCCACCCCGGTGCTGCTGCTCACCGCCCTCGACGAGACCTCCGACCGCATCCGCGGCCTCGATGCCGGGGCCGACGATTATCTCGGCAAGCCCTTCGACCTTGACGAGCTGGCGGCCCGCGTGCGCGCCATCGCCCGGCGCGGGCAGGGGCGGGCCGGGCCCATGCTGAAGGCGGGGGCGCTGGTGCTCGATCCCGCCACCCTCGCCGCCACCGTGGAGGGTCGCCCGGTCGCCCTGTCGCGGCGCGAGTTCGCCGTGCTCGCCGCCCTCATGGAGCGGCCGGGGGTGATCCGCTCCCGGGGCGAGATCGAGGAGCGGCTCTACGGCTGGCAGGAGGAGGTGGAGAGCAACACGGTGGAGGTCCACATCCACAACCTCAGGGCCAAGGTGGGGCGGGACGCCATCGAGACGGTGCGGGGCCTGGGCTATCGCGTGCGGGGTGCGCCATGACCTCGCTGCGGCGCCGCCTGTTCCTCATCCTCATCGCCGCCACGGGGGCCATCTGGCTGAGCGCGGTGGCATGGATCTATCTCTCCAGCCGTGCCGAGCTGGAGCACGTGCTGGACACCCGGCTCCAGGAAGCCGCGCGCATGGTCCATTCGCTGGTGGCGGGGGGCAACATCGCCGCCGCGGCGGCGGCCTCCCCGTTCCAGGAGACGGGCTACGAGCGCCAGCTCTCGTGCCAGATCTGGTCGCTGGACGGCAGGCTGGTCGCCCGCTCCTCCGGCGCGCCGCAGGAGGCGCTGGCCGGCCCTGCGGAAGGCTATTCCCGGCGCACGGTGAACGGCGAGCCGTGGCGGGTCTACACCATCCTCGACCAGGACAAGGGCGTGCGGGTGATGGTGGGGGACCGCATCGGCCTGCGCGACCGGCTGGTGCGCGACCTGGTGGCGGGCCTTCTGGCGCCGGTGGTGCTCATCGTGCCATTGCTGGGGCTGCTCATCTGGGTCAGCCTCGGGCGCGGCCTGGCGCCGCTCCATGCGGTGGCCCGGGACATCGCCGCCCGCGACGCGGAGGACATGCGCGCGGTCTCCCCCGCGCATGCGCCGGACGAGATCCGCCCGCTGCTCGAGGCCCTGAACGGCCTGTTCGGCAAGGTGGAGGCGGCGCGCCGGCACGAGCGGGAGGTGACCGCCTTCGCCGCCCACGAGCTGCGCACGCCGCTGGCCGGCCTGAAGACCCAGGCGCAGATCGCCCTTGCCGCCGGCGAGGGGGCGACGCGGGAAGGGGCGCTCAAGCAGATCCTGGTCTCGGTGGACCGCACCACCCGCCTCGTGCGGCAATTGCTGGTGCTGGCGAAGCTGGAGGCGGAGCCGTCGCAGGCGGCCGCCGAGACGGTGGATGCCGGCAGCCTGCTGCGGGAGATCGTGCACCAGTCGCCGGCGCGGGCGGGGGTGAGCGTCGCCCTCGATGCCGCCTTGAACGGCCTGCCGCTGAAGGGCGACCGCGAGGCCCTGCACCTGGCGCTGCGCAACCTGCATGAGAATGCGGTGGAGCACATGGCGGGGCCGGGCGCGGTCAGCTGGCGGCGCACCCCGGACGGCCTGTGCGTGGAGGACGAGGGGCCGGGCATACCCGGCGAGGAGCTCCCGCGGGTGGCCGAGCGCTTCTATCGCGGCCGGCACCGCAGCGCCTCCGGCAGCGGGCTCGGCCTCACCATCGCCACGCTGGCGGCGGCGCGGGCCGGGGCGCGGCTCGTGCTGGAGAACCGCGCCGACCGGACCGGCCTCATCGCCCGCCTGATCTGGCGCTGAGGCGTGCGGGGGGCTGGCCCCGCACGGTATTCTCAGGCGTGGCGCACCCCGCCGGCGGCGCCGAGCACCGCCGTGAGGGCGGCGGCCACGTCCGTACCGATGCCCACCCCGAAGGCGCGGCCGCCGTCCGCCGTGGCGCATTCCGCACAGGCCACCGCCTGCGCGTCGGCGCGCTGGCGCAAGGCATGCTGCTGGAAGCCCACGACCTCCGGCGCGATGCCGAAATGCTCCGCCATGGCCGCCACCGCCGCCGCGACGAGACCGTTGCCCCCGCCCGGCCACCGGCACCGCGCGCCCCTGATGGCGGATGCGCCCGGCGAACCGGCGCGTGCCGCCTGCCGCTCCCCGCCGAACACCATCCGGCGGAACAAGGGGGCGGTGGCGTTGCAGAGGGGCCGCGCGGGCTTCTTCAAAGGCCGGTGGTTACGTCCACCGGCCCTTGGCGTCAGTCGAGCCGGTCCACGAAGCGGGTGAAGGTGGAGACGGGTGCGCGCTCGGTCTCGAAGCGGTTCTCCGGGGCGTCCGGGTCGGCGAAGCCCAGCGCCATGCCGCACACCAGCGTCTCCGTGTCGGGGATGGCGAGGCGGCGGGCGATCTCCTCGGCATAGGTGATGAACGCCGCCTGGGGGCAGGTGTCGAGCCCGAAGCCGCGGGCGGCGATCATGATGTTCTCGAGGAACATCCCGTAGTCGAGCCAGGAGCCCAGCTCCATGTCCCGGTCGATGGTGAACAGGAGGCCCACCGGCGCATCGAAGAACAGGAAGTTGCGGGCAGTCTGGGCGCGCATGCGGTCGGTGTCGCGGCGGGAGATGCCCAGCGCCCCGTAGAGGTCCCAGCCCACCTTGCGCCGCCGGGCAAGATAGGGCTCGCGCCAGGCCTTGGGATAATAGGTATAGGCGTCTGAGCCGGGGTCGCCCGCGAGCGCGAGGGCGTGGAGCCCGGCGGTGAGCGCGGCGAGCGGCGCGCCGGTGAGCACCGTCACCTTCCACGGCTGGATGTTGGAGCCGGAGGGCGCGCGGGCGGCGACCTCGAGGATCGCCTCCACCGTGGCGCGCGGCACCTCCCGGGGGAGGAAGGAGCGGATGGAGCGCCGGCCGGCGATGGCGTCGAGCACGCCGAGGGGAGTGGCAAGGTCCGTCATGGGGCGCGCCTCAACACGCTGATGAAGAAGCCGTCCGTTCCGGTGCGGCGCGGGCTCAGGGTGAGGCCCTCGCGACTGGTGAGCGCCGCCGCCGCCAGCGCCGGGCCGGTGGCGCCGAGGGCGAGCACGGTTTCGGCGGGAGGCACGGGGGAGAAGTCGGGGTGCTTGGCGATGAGGGCGCGCACCTGCGCCCCGTTCTCCTCGTCCAGCAGCGAGCAGGTGACATAAGCGAGCCGCCCGCCCGGCCGCACGTAACGGACGGCCTCATCCAGGATCTTCGCCTGCTCGGCGGTGCGCTGGGCCAGCGCGCCGGGGCGCACCCGCCACTTGGCGTCCGGGTTGCGGCGCCAGGTGCCGGTGCCGGTGCAGGGGGCGTCCACCAGCACCAGGTCCATGCGGCCTTCGAGGTCGTGGAGCACGTCCTCGGCGCCGCGCGGGCTCCGCACCTGCACGTTGCGCACGCCGGCGCGGGCGAGGCGCTCGTGCATGGGCTTCAGGCGGCGGATGTCGCTGTCATGGGCATAGAGCTGGCCCTTGTTGTCCATGAGGGCGGCGAACTCCAGCGTCTTGCCGCCGGCGCCCGCGCACAGGTCCAGCACCTGGGAGCCGGGCACCGGGCGGGCGAGGATGGCGGCGAGCTGGGAGCCCTCGTCCTGCACCTCCACCTCGCCGCGGATGAAGGCGGGCTCGGCGGAGACGGGCGGGGCCTTGCCCTCGGAATCGAGGCGGATGCGCAGGGCCAGCGGCGAGAAGCGGCCGGGCTCGGGATGGAGGTGGGCGAGAGCGGCGCGCACCGCCTCCGGCTCGCCCTTCAGGGTGTTGATGCGCAGGTCGAGGGGCGCGCGGGTGGCGAGCGCCTCGCCCTCGGCCACCACCTCCTCGCCGAACACATGGCGCAGGGAGGCGTGGAGCCACTGGGGATAGTCCCCGCGCACGAACGGCGGGGCGGTGGAGAGGTCGGGATCGGCAAGGCGGGCGCGCTCGTCCTCCGACAAAGGGGAGGGCGCGAAGCGGCCGCCGTCCGCCAGCATGGCGATGGCCTCCATGTCGAGGCCGCGCATGAGCGCCAGCATGCCGAGCACCAGGGCGCGCGGCTCCTCCGATCCCATCACATGAGCGGCGGAGGCGCGCCGGCGCAGGGTGTCGTAGACGAGGCCGGCGATGGCCGCGCGGTCGCCGGAGCCGGCGAAGCGGTGGGAAAGGCCCCAGTCCTTGAGGGCATCGCCGGCGGGGCGGCGGCGGGCGTTGAGATCCGCAAGCACCTCGATGGCGGCGGACAGGCGGGCGGCGGGGGTCATTCTCGTTCCGTCATGAGGCCCGTCAGGGGGTGGGAGCCGCGGCGGGCGGATGGGCGGCAAGGCCTTCCGTTTCCATCTGCCGGGCGAAGAGGTCGAGCGCCTGGGCGAGCTTCTCGTCGATCACGTGGAGATATTCGGTCCAGTCGCCGTAGCCGGTGAGCTCCGCCTTGCCGTCGGAGATGCCGCGCAGGCCCATGAGCGGCAGGCGGAAGCGGCGGGCGGCGCGCAGCACGGCGAAGCTTTCCATGTCCACCATGTCCTCGGCGATGGCCTCGTAGGCGGCGCCGGAGACGATGTTGCCGCCGGTGGAGAGCGAGGCCTCCGGCACGCCCCTGATGCGGTGGGGCAGGTCGATCACCGCCGGCTCGTCGACGAAGGGGGTGCGGCCCTTCTCGAAGCCCAGCGCCGAGGCGTCCATGTCGCGGTAGGCGACGCGGGAGACCTGGTAGACCTCCGCATGGTCGAGCCGGCGCGAGCCGGCCGAGCCGAGGGTGAAGACGAGGTCCGGCAGCCGCCCGGCGTGGGCCAGCACGGCCAGCGCCCGCGCCGTCTCCACCGCCGCCTCAACCGGGCCGACGCCGGTGATGAGCGGGTCGATGCGGGATTGGAGGTGCGGCCCGTATTCCTGGCTTGTGGCCATCACGAACAGGACGCTGTGGCCGCCGACGGGCAGGACATGGCGGGCGGGGTCATCCATCGGTGCACCTTGGGCGGGGCAAAGGGGGCGAAAAATGCACTCCTCCGCCGCCGGGGCGGTCCTGTCAACCGCCCTGCCGCTCACAAGGCGGCAAGGGGGCGGGCCGCGAGCGCCTGCCCGGCGCTCAGATGTTGAGCAGGACGGCGAGGATGAAGATGGCCCACATCACCGCCAGCAGGGCGATGGAGATGCCGTCGAGGCTGACGCGCCCGCGGGCCCTTGCGGACAGGATCTCCGGGAAGACGGCGGCGACGCGCAGCGCCACGAACACCCAGGCGAGCAGCACGAACAGCACGTCCGCCTTGCGGGTGAACAGGGAGAGGGCGGTGAGGGCATAGAACAGCAGCGCCGCGAGGGCGCCGCGCACGCTCTCCACCGTCACCTCGCCGCCCTTCAGCCCCTTCAGCAGAACGGCGAACACCAGCACCACGTGGACGAACAGGGGAAGCAGGATCATCTGCACCGTCATCTTCGCTCTCCATCGGCTGTCCGGGACGGCGGGCGCGGGCACGCCAAGCTTCAGCCTCGCCTGGAGCGGAACCACGGGCGCGGCGGTTCGTTCCCTCCGCGAACGCAGAACCGGCCACGACGGAGCAGAAGGCGACGGCGGGGACCGGGCAGGATGTCCCTTTCCCCGCCGATGCCACCGTGGCGGAGCGGCGGGCGCAGGTGGAGCGGGCGCAGGTGGAGCGGGGGCCGGGCGAAGCGCCCGCCGCTCGGCTGCAACGATGCCTGGCAGCTCACCATCGACACCTCCACCACCACCATCGTCACCGTCCTGATGGTGTTCCTGATCCGGAACAGCCGGAACCGCGACACCGCAGATCAAGACGACGAGATGATCGCCCGCCTCGACGGCCCCGCGCCTTGTTGCTGGACCTGGAGAACCTCGACGCGGAGACGCTGGAGCGCCTGCGCCTGGGATATGCCCTCCTTCGCCGACAGGGCCCGGACGCCCCGTGGGGCCGGGGCGCGGCCGCAGAGGGGGCCCCCGAGCCGGCGACGAGGTCGGGGAGGCGCCTTGGCGGAAACGGGAAGGGCATCGCCGCCGTTTCCTCCGGCCCGGATCGGCGCTCCGGCTGCGCCGTGGCCTGTCCGGGGAACAGGGGGGGCATCGCCTCACCCCCGCGGCAATGCCTCCACCGCGAAGGCGTCCGGCGGCAGGCCGGCGCGGAAGCGGGCGACCATGGTCTCGCAGGCGGCCTCCATGTGCCGGGCGAACCGCGCCGTGTCGTAGAGGGGGGAGGTGGCGCGGGCGGCGTCGAGCCGCGCCTTCGCCGCGCCGAGGGCGGCGGGGTCGCGGGCGAGGGCCACGGCCTTCGCCTCGAAGGCGCGGAGGTCTGCCGTCACCAGGTCGTCGAGCCCCACCTGATGGAGCAGGGAGGCCGCCACCCGCGAGGCGAAGGTGCGCCCGGTTCGGGTGACGAGGGGCACGCCCATGCGCAGGGCGTCGCTGGCGGTGGTGTGGGCGGTGTAGGGGAAGGTGTCGAGGAACAGGTCCGCCAGCGCCAGGCGGGCGAGGTGCTCCTCCAGCGGCACCAGCGGCGCGAACACCAGCCGGGCCGGGTCGACGCCCCGCCGGGCCGCCTCGGCGCGCAGGGTGTCGGCGCCGCCCTCCCGGCCCTCCAGCATCCACAGCACGGCGCCGGGCACCTGATCGAGGATGCGGCAGAAGGCGGAGAAGGTGTTGGCATCGAGCTTCGCCGCCCCGTTGAAGCACACGAGGACGAAGGCGTCCTCCGGCAGGCCGCAGGCGGCGCGGGTGGGGCGGGGGGCGATCCTCAGCTCCGGGTCGTTGGGCTGGTAGCAGTCCGGCAGGTGGACGATCTTCTCCGTGTAGAAGCCGGCATCCGCGAAGGGCAGGGCGATCTTGTCGGCGATCACGTAATCGAAGAAGGGCGCGCCGCTGGTGCCGGGATAGCCGAGGAAGCCCGCCTGCACCGGCGCCGGGCGATGGGCGAAGACCTCCATGCGCTCGCCCTTGGTGTGGCCCATGAGGTCGATGAGCACGTCGATGCCCAGCCCCGCCACCTCGCGGGCGATGTCCTCGGCGCTCGCCTTCTCGAGGTCGAGGAAGCGGTCCACCGCATCCATGACGCCTTGCCGCTGCCAGGACCCGTCGTCCGGGCCGATGGAGATGGCGGTGACCTCGAAGCGGCTGCGGTCGTGCAGCTTCAGCAGCCTGGAGATGAGGTGGGTGGTCGGGTGGCGGCGGAAGTCGGCGGAGAGATAGGCGAGCCGGATGGGGCCCGTCGCCGCGCGCCGCGCCCCATGGTCGAACGAGAGGCGCTGGGCCGGGGTCTTCTCCGCCTCCACCATCCGCCGGGCGGCGGCGAGGTGCAGGGCCGGCTCGTCCGCATACAGGGTGAGGAAGGGCAGAGCGGGCGCGCTCTGGCCCATGGCGCCGGCGCGCAGGTTGGCGAACAGGCGGTCGTGGTCGCGCCAGTCCCAGCAGGCGCGACGCGCGGGAAACAGCACGTTGGCGGCGAGCGGCAGCGACGGGTCGCGGGCGAACGCCTGCTCCATGGTGGCCACCGATTCCCGCTCGCGGGTGAGCGCGCCATAGGCGAGGGCGAGGTTGTAGAGCACCTTGGCGTCGCCGGGGGTGCGGGCGAGCACCTTCAGGTAGAGGTCGATGGCCTCTTCCTCCCGGCTCTGGCGGGCGCGCACGATGCCCAGCAGGTGCAGCACGTCCAATTGGTCCGGGACGGCCTTGAGGATCTTGCGGTAGAGCCGCGCCGCCTCCTCATACTGGCCGCGCAGCTGGAGCTGGTAGCCGTCATAGAGCAGCTTCTGGAGCGCCGGGGTCAGGGGCTGCGGGGGCGGGGCGGGCGGCATGGCGGGTCGCGGCGGTTCCGGTGATGGGGCGGGCCCGTTCAAGCAGAACGGGCGGGGCTTGGCGAATCGCGCCTTGCAGGCGGCATGGGTCCCTGCATAAGCGGTGCGGTCCCGATCGCAAGATGGACCGTCCCTGACCCGGGCGCGCGGCACCGGCAATGCCTGGATCGAGGCCGCGCCGAAGGGGTCGCGGGCCCCCGCGCCGGCCGATGGCGCCGTTCACCGTGGCCGCGCCTGGGCGGAGGGCATCGCTGGCGCGAAGGCGGCCATCGTCCCCCTCCCGGCCTGCGACGCGGCCCCCGGGCGGCGGAATGACCCTGCCGGCACCTTGTCGCTCGGTCATCGAAGGGGCGGGCGGTGGAGGATGGCGGCGTCCATCCCACCATGCCCATTCTCCCGTCCTGCGCATCGGGCGCTGGCGGCGGTCGACCGGCCCTCAGGCGTTGGGGGCGGGGGGCACCACGATGTGGTCCGGCGCCGCGCCGGAGAGGACGCGCGCCACCATGGTCTCGTAGGCCGCCTCCAGGTGGCGGCGGTAGCGGTCGATATCGAACACGGGAGAGCGGGCGAGCCCGTCCACGAGCTTCGCCCTGATGGCGGCGCGCCGCGCCGGATCCTGGGCCAGGGCGAGGGCCAGCGCCTCATAGTCCTGCGGCGAGGCGGCGATGAGCTCCGCCGCGCCCGACAGCTCCACCAGCCGCGCCGCCACCCGCGAGGCGAAGGTGCGCCCGGTTCGGGTGACGAGGGGCACGCCCATGCGCAGGGCGTCGCTGGCGGTGGTGTGGGCGGTGTAGGGGAAGGTGTCGAGGAACAGGTCCGCCAGCGCCAGGCGGGCGAGGTGCTCCTCCAGCGGCAGGGGCGGCGCGAACACCAGGCGCTCGGCCCCGATGCCGCGCGCCTCGGCCTCCCTGACGAGGTTGGCGCGGGCGGCGTCCCCGGCGATGAGCCACAGGACGCTCCCGGGCACGGCGGACAGCAGCCGCATCCAGATGGCGAAGGTGTCCGGATCGACCTTGCGCAAATTGTTGAAGGCGCAGAAGACCACGCCCTCCTCCGGCAGGCCGCAGTCGGCGCGGGTGGGGCGCGGGCCGGGCGCAAGGGTGGGGTCGTTGGGCTGGTAGGCGTCGGGCAGCTGCGCCACCTTCTCCGCGAAGGTGCGGGCCTCGGCGAGGGGCAGCACGGCGGGATCGGCGATCACGTAATCCATGAAGGGCGCGCCCGTGGTGCCCGGATAGCCGAGGAAGGCCGCCTGCACCGGGGCGCCACGGTGGGCGAAGACCTCGATGCGGTTGCCGTCGGTATGGCCCATCAGGTCCACCAGCACGTCGATGTTCAGCGCCCGGGCGCGGCCGGCTGTGGCCTCGGGGGTGGGATCGGCGGCGCAGTCCACGAAACGGTCGACGCTGCGCTCGATGCGCTTGCGATAGTCCGAGCCGTCATCGGGGCCGATGGAGAAGGCGGTGATCTCGAAGCGCTCCCGGTCGTGCAGCTCCAGGAGGCGGGCCAGGAGGTGCGTGGTCGGGTGCCGGCGGAAGTCGGCCGAGACGTAGCCGATGCGCAGCCGCCCCGGGGCGCGCCCGGCGGGCAGGGGGCGGGGCGTGATGCCGGCGCAGCGGCGCGCCACCACCTGGCGCGCCGCCCTCAACTGCACGTCCGGATCGTCGAGCCAGAGGGTGAAGAAGGCCGGGACCTCCGGCTGGCCGGGAGTGCCCGCCCGGGCGAGGCCGGCGCGGAGGGCGTCGTCGTCCCGCCAGTCGCACACGGCGCGGCGGGCCGAGAACAGCATGCCGAGGCCCTCCGGCAAGGACGGGTCGAGGGAGAGCGCGCGGGCGAACGCCGCGGCGGCCTCCGCATTGCGCTCCACCCCGCCGAGGGCGAGGCCGTAATTGTGCCAGAGCTTGGCGTCCTGCGGCTTCAGCGCGGCGGCGTCGCCATAGAGGGCCAGCGCCTCGTCGGTCCGGCCCTGGCGGGCGCGCACCATGGCGAGCAGGTGCATCACGTCCGCGTGCTTCGGCAGGCGCCGCAGGACCCGGCGGTAGCAGTTCGCCGCCTCCTCGTAGCGGCCACGCAGCTGGAACTGGTAGCCGTCGTAGATCTGCTGCGCGAGATCGGGAGGGAGCTGGGGGCTGGACACGGGGTTCTGACGCTCTCCGGGCGGCGGGTCGCCGGCGAAGGTCCGCCCCACCTTCCGGCGGGGTGCTCTAGCATGCGCGCCGGGGCCGGTATAGTGACGCGCCATCCGCCGCTGGAGCGCGATCCGGACGAGCGCAATCCGTTTGCCCGGCCCGTCGCTCTCCAGCACAGGGACGAACACCGCGCATGCCGTCCAGCTCGCGATGCGAGCCGGGCGGCGCGTGCTCTTGTGGACCGGAGAGAACGATGCCCCTCTATTCCCTCGACGGGGTTGCCCCCGAGCTTCCCGCATCCGGCAACTGCTGGATCGCGCCCACCGCCGTCCTCATCGGCCGGGTGATCGTGAAGGAGGGGGCCAGCGTGTGGTTCGGCTCCGTCATCCGCGGCGACAACGAGCCGATCGTCATCGGCGAGGGCACGAACATCCAGGAAAACTGCGTGCTCCACACCGATCCGGGCTTCCCCATGGTGCTCGGCGCCAACGTGACCGTGGGCCACATGGCGACGCTGCACGGCTGCACCGTGGGCGACGGCAGCCTCATCGGCATGGGCGCCACCGTGCTCAACGGCGCGAAGATCGCCGCGAGCTGCCTCGTCGGCTCCAAGGCGCTGGTGACGGAAGGCAAGGTGTTCGAGGAATTCTCCCTCATCGTCGGCGCCCCGGCGAAGGTGGCCCGGCAGCTCGATGCGGAGACGGCGGCGCGCCTCAAGGGCACGGCGGAACACTACCAGCACAATTTCCAGCGCTTCGCCAAGGGCCTCGTGCGCATCGACTGAGATCGCGCGGCGACGCCCCGGCGCCGCCACGGGCCCGGGCTGAGGGCCCGGACCGCGACGCTGGCCGCCTGAATTGCGAACGGGCCGGAACCGCGGCGTCGGTTCCGGCCCGTTGCTGTCTCGCGCCCCTTGCGGCGGCGCGGGATGGGAGTGGATGCGCGCGCACCGGCATATCGGAGCCCGCGCGGTGCCCGGTTCCTGCTGTCGCGGGAGCCGGTCTCAAAGACCCGCCATGCGGGAGCCCCGAGGTGCGGGGCGCACCCGCGCGGTTCCGGTCGCTGGCCGGGACCGCTGATCCAGGCTCAGTGCCCGGTGCCGGCCACGGCGGGCGGCACCGCGGTCTCGCCGAGGGACACCCAGGCGGACGGCCCATTCTGCGCCTGGCGCTTCACGAAGCGGTAACCCGTGTCCTTCCAGTTGAGGATCCTGGCTTCCTGGTTGTCGAGGATCAGGTCGCCCTTGTCGGTGATGACGGTGAGCACGGCATGGCCGTCACCCTCGTGGTCGCGCACCACGGTGATGAGCAGCACGGAGCTCGGCCAGCCGAGGTTGATGAGCCGGCGGCGCTTCTCCAGCACATAGTCCTCGCAGTCGCCCTTGCCGTCGTCGGGGTAGGCCCAGCGCTCGGTCTCGCCGTAATGCTCCAGGTCGGTCTCCGGCTGGACGGTCTCGTTCACCGTGCGGTTGACGCGCTCCAGCTGGGCATTGTGCTCGGCATCGAGCCGGAGGATCTGCACCGCCGGGCCCATGGCGTCGCATTCGTGGGGGTTCTCGGCGCAGAAGCGCACATAGCCCATGGGCGCAGAGGTGTTGCGCCCGTCCATCAGGTGGCGGGGGGCGAAGGCGGGCGACAGGTTCGCGAAGCGTGTCTCGTTGCGGGCTTCCTGGGCTCCGACGCCAGAGACGCCGGCGGCGAGCAGCAGCACGGCGGCGAGGGCGGACAGAAGGCGCGTGGACAGGGTGCGCGGCGACATGGCGGGGGATCCGACCGAGGTTAATGAAAGGATAATGCCCGAAGCCCGCCGCAATTGCGCCGTCAACCTTCTATTAACCTTAACGCCATTGGCCTTTGGCTACCTCCTGCGTCTGCGGCTTTTTGTCGAGCCGGAAGGCGGGCGGAGGCGGTTGCGCCCCGCTATCCTTTGCGCCGCTGCGGCAGGGGAGGGCTGGCATGGCGGCTCGCATCGCGCCCTATCTGGTCTATCTGGTCGCCGCCTGTTTCCTCGTCGGGTCCGTTCATTCCGGCGCCTTGTGGAGCCTCGGCCGGCGGCTCGCGACGCTGGATCCGGAGGAATGGACCCGCTTCGGCGCGCCCGACGTGCGGGCGTTCCGGCTCCAGCAGGGTCCACGCTACGAGTGGGGGCAGTTTCGGGCGCGGCTGCGGCTGGGGCTGTGGGCGTTCACCTCCGCCCCGCGCCGGCTGGGCAACCGGAAGCTGGACCTCCTCGTCGCCCTGTTCCGGGTCTCGACGGTGCTCACCTACGGGGGCGCGCTGGCGTTGCTCTGGCTGTTCCTGCAGTGAGGCGGCCCGCGGCCGCGCGGGCATCTGCTTTTTCCTTGCCGCCCCGCCTGGGGCTGCCTATGTGCAGGGCGTGCCCTATCGCCCTTCCGATCCCGGCCTGCGCCGCGAGCCCATCTTCAACGTGCCTGGCGCCGTTGCGATGCTGTCACTGGTGCTCATCGGCGTGCATGCCCTGCGCGAGCTGGTGCTCTCGCCCGATGCCGATCTGGAGGTGCTGACCTATTTCGCCTTCATCCCGGCCCGCTACACCTTGCCGGACACCATCTTCTACCTGCCCGGCGGCCTCGGCCCGAAGGTGTGGACGACGGTGAGCTATGGCCTGCTCCACGCCAACTGGATGCATGTGATCGTCAACGTGGTGTGGCTGCTGGCCTTCGGCACGCCGGTGGCGCGCCGCTTCGGCTCGGGGCGCTTCATCCTGTTCTGCGCGGTGACGGCGGCGGCGGGCGCGGGCGCGCATTATCTCACCCATCCCGATGCTCTGGTGCCGCTCATCGGCGCCTCGGCGGCGGTGTCGGGCACCATGGCGGCGGCGGTGCGCTTCGCCTTCGCCCCCGGGGCCGCGCTGTCCGGCTACCGCTCCATCTTCGCCGACCACCAGCCCGCCGGCTCGCTCCTGGAGACTTTCCGCGACGGGCGGGTGCTGGTGTTCGTGGGGGCCTGGTTCGCCCTCAACCTCCTGTTCGCCGTGGGCGTCTCCATGCCCGGCGCGGACGGGGCCGAGATCGCCTGGCAGGCCCATGTGGGCGGCTTCCTCGCCGGGCTGCTGCTGTTCTCCCTGTTCGACCCGGTGCCCCGCCGGCGCCCCGCCGCGCGGCCGGACTGACGAAGCGGCAGGCCGCCGGCCCCGCCCTGGACGGCGCCGGTTCGGCAGCATGGGACGTTTGCAGGATCCCTGCGCTCTTGCGCCGCAGCGCGATGCGAGGGATCATTCCAATCCCGGAAGTGTTCGAAAGAAGTCCTGCCGCTCGCTGAGCCCCGAGGCGCGCCAGAGCCGGACCAGGAACACGGGCCAAATGCCCCGACCGCAAACCACAGGGAGTGTACGCCAATGACCGTCAGCGTCATCCTCGCCCACAAGGGAAAAGACATCGTCACCATCCAGCCGGAGGGCACCCTGGGCGCCGCCGTGGCCAGCCTCGCGGAGCATCGCATCGGCGCCATCGTGGTGGTGGATTCGCACATGGCCGTGGAAGGCATCATCTCGGAGCGCGACGTGGTGCGCCTCATCGGCGAGCGCGGCGTCGAGGCGCTTGCCGCGCCGCTCGCCTCGGTCATGACCCGCTCGGTGGTGACCTGCACCCCCGACGAGACCATCCCTGTCATCATGGAGCGGATGACCCGCGGCCGCTTCCGCCACGTGCCCGTGGTGTCGGGCGACAAGCTGGTGGGCATCATCTCCATCGGCGACGTGGTGAAGTTCCGCGTGGAGGAGATGGAGCGCGAGAGCGCGCAGCTGCGCGACTACATCATGTCGGCCTGACACGAGGATCCGGCCGGCATGGCGCCGGCCGGATACGGGATCCGCATGCGGTCCGGAGGGGCGGGGAGCAGGGGCCGGCTCCGGCCGTCGCGCCAGCGGGACGCAGGCATGCCGCGTCCCCCTGAGCGCTGCCCCGCAGGAGCGCCCCGCGCCGGTCAGGCGCCCGGCTGGCGCACCACGCGCAGATAGGGCTTCACCGTCTTCCAGCCATCGGGGAACTTCTCCTTCGCCGCATCGTCGGAGAGGGAGGGGACGATGATCACGTCGTCGCCGTGCGTCCAGTCCACCGGGGTGGCCACCGAATGCTTGGCGGTGAGCTGCAGGCTGTCCACCACGCGCAGGATTTCCGCGAAGTTGCGGCCCGTGGAGGCGGGGTAGGTGAGCGACAGCTTGAGCTTCTTGTCCGGGCCGATGATGAACACCGAGCGCACGGTCAGCGTGTCGTTCGCATTGGGGTGGATGAGATCGTAGAGGTCCGACACCTTGCGGTCGGCGTCCGCGATCAGCGGAAAATTCAGGGTGGCGCCGGTGGCGTCCTTGATGTCGCCCACCCAGGCCGGGTGGTTCTCGATGGTGTCCACCGACAGGCCGATCACCTTCACCCCGCGCTTGTCGAACTCGCCCTTGAGGTGCGCCACCTGGCCGAGCTCGGTGGTGCAGACGGGGGTGAAGTTCTTCGGGTGCGAGAACAGGATGCCCCAGCTGTCGCCGAGCCACTCATGGAACTTGATGGGGCCTTCGGTGGTCTGGGCCTCGAAATCGGGAACCACGTCTCCAAGTCGCAGGGTCGCCATGTTCCTCTCCAAACTTCCCGTTCAAAATACACACAAATGATGTATATAATTTCATTATACCACATGTTCTATGGATAAGAAGACGATTCACGCGACCTTTCGCAAGGGCAGCCGGCGGCGGCGTCAGCGGGAGCGTCGGTTGATGTCGAAGGTCGGCTGACGTCGGCGAACCTGCCGAAGGTCAGGACCCGCCCCGCCGGCGGTCGCGGCCGCGGCGGACCGGCGCCGGCCGGCCGCCGGGATTCAGCCGGAACCGTCGAAGCCTTGAGGGGATGAGGCGGGCCGGTCCAGCGCGGGCAAGCCTTTCCCGCGCCGGCCATGCGATGCGGAAGGCGGCGAAGGTGGCGGACCTCCCGAAGCGGGGGGCGTCAGACCAGGGTGCGCCGCGCCACCTGCTCGCCCACCTCGAACACGGTCTTGTAGCGCTCGATCTCGGCGGCCGGGCCCATGGCCTTGGTGGGGTTGTCGGAGAGCTTCACCGCCGGCCGGCCATTGGCCGAAATCACCTTGCAGACGATGGAGATGGGATCGAGCCCGCCATCCGGCGCAAGGCCGCGGAAGTCGTTGGTGAGCAGCGTTCCCCAGCCGAAGCCGAGGCGCATCCGGCCCTTGAAGGCATTGTGGATGCGGGCCACCTCCTCCACGTCCAGCCCGTCCGAGAAGATGGCGAGCTTGTCCCTGGGGTCCTGCCCCCGGGTCCGCCACCAGGCGATCGCCTCCTCGCCGCCCTCGATCGGCTCCTTGCTGTCGATTCTTATGCCAGTCCAGTGGGTTACCCAGTCCGGCGCATGGGCGAGGAAGCCGGTGGTGCCATAGGTGTCGGGCAGGATGACACGCAGGTTGCCGTCATAGTCGTCCTGCCAGTCGGCCAGCACCTGGTAGGGCGCCCAGCGCAGCTCCTGCTCGTTGCGAGCGAGGGCGGCGTAAACCATTGGCAATTCATGGGCATTCGTGCCGGTCGCCTCCACCTCCCGGCGCATGGCGATGAGGCAGTTGGAGGTGCCGAGGAAGCCCTCGCCCAGCCCCTCCATGAGGGCCTGGACGCACCAGTCCTGCCACAGGAAGCCATGGCGGCGGCGGGTGCCGAAATCGGCGATGTTGATGGGGGCCAGGTCCTTGAGGAACTGCACCTTTTCCCACACCCGCGCCATCGCCCGCGCATAGAGGATCTGCAGCTCGAACTTGCCCATGCCCTTGAGCACGGCCCGCGAGCGCAGCTCGTTGATGATGGCGAGCGCCGGGATCTCCCACATGGTGGTCTCGACCCACGGCCCCTCGAAGGTCAGCTCATACTGCCCGTCCACCTTCTCCAGGTGATAGGCGGGGAAGCGGAAGCCCTCCAGCCAGGCCACATAGTCCGGCGAGAACATCTGCCGCTTGCCGTAGAACATGTTGCCGCGCAGCCACGTGCTCTCGCCCCGGGTGAGGGAGAGCGAGCGCACATGGTCCAGCTGCTCGCGCAGGGCGCCGATGTCGATGATGTCCGCCAGCCGCACGTGGGTGGAGCGGTTGTGGATGCCGAAGGTGACCCGCGTCGCCCGGTGGCGATTGAAAATCGTCTGCCCCATCAGCAGCTTGTAAAAGTCCGTGTCGAGCACGGAGCGCACGATGGGGTCGATCTTCCAAGTGTGGTTGTAGACGCGCGTGGCGATGTCGGTCATGGGCGCAGTGTCACGGGCCAGCGGCCGTGTCCTAGGGGGCATCCAGAGGGGCGTTCCGGATGGGCGTCCGGCGCGGACGTCCCCGGTGGGGCGGGCGATCACCTATAGCATGTCGCCACGCGTTGCGATCCATTCGCAGCGAATTTGCGCTCAGCGGCAACCCTTGCGCGCTTCCCAGGCCTTCACCTGATCCACGTAGCGCTGCTGCGCCGGGGTCAGCTGGCCATAAGGCGGGAAGCA
This sequence comes from Xanthobacter nonsaccharivorans, assembly GCF_043194755.2. Classification (NCBI taxonomy): domain Bacteria; kingdom Pseudomonadati; phylum Pseudomonadota; class Alphaproteobacteria; order Hyphomicrobiales; family Xanthobacteraceae; genus Xanthobacter; species Xanthobacter nonsaccharivorans. Next base: position 474,591 of record NZ_CM195526.1, read on the forward strand.
GCGCTCACCGAAGGTGGCGATGGCGTCCTTGGTCTTGAAGCAGTAGCCCTGCTCCGCATAGACCGCATTGCGCCGGTACCACAGCGCGCGGCAGGACAATTCGCCCAGTTCCTGCGCCGCCGCCGGCTGCGCGCCGCCGCCTCCAGCCGCCACCAGCGCCGCGAACAGCAGGCCCCGAAGGGCCGCTCCACCTGTCATTCCCGCCTCCCCAGACTTCGGGGACGCACCCTAGCACCTGCGACGGAAGGGGAGAATGACCTGCGCCGTGAACGATTGTTTCCTCCAGGGCATCAATGTCATTCCTTTTCTTCCCATAGAAGCGAAAACGACGCGGGGGTATCCAATATTCAAAGGCAATAACACCAAGGGAGGATGCCATGGCCCGCATGCGCGCCGTCGACGCCGCCGTCCGCGTTCTGGAGAAGGAAGGAATCCACTGCGCCTTCGGCGTTCCGGGTGCGGCCATCAATCCGCTCTACTCGGCGATGAAGGCGCGCGGCTCCATCCGCCACGTCCTCGCCCGGCACGTGGAGGGCGCCTCCCACATGGCCGAGGGCTACACCCGTGCGGTGGCCGGCAACATCGGCGTGTGCATCGGCACCTCCGGCCCCGCCGGCACCGACATGATCACCGGCCTTTACTCCGCCTCCGCGGATTCCATCCCGATCCTGTGCATCACCGGCCAGGCGCCGCGCGCCCGGCTCTACAAGGAAGACTTCCAGGCGGTGGACATCGAATCCATCGCCAAGCCTGTCACCAAGTGGGCGGTGACGGTGCGCGAGCCGGCGCTGGTGCCCATGGTGTTCCAGCAGGCCTTCCATGTCATGCGTTCCGGCCGTCCCGGCCCGGTGCTCATCGACCTGCCCATCGACGTCCAGCTGGCCGAGATCGAGTTCGACGAGGAGACCTACACGCCGCTCCCGGTCTACAAGCCGACCGCGACCCGTGCGCAGATCGACAAGGCCATGGGGATGATCCTGGGCGCGCAGAAGCCCCTGATCGTCGCCGGCGGCGGCATCATCAACGCGGATGCCTCGGACCTCCTGGTGGAATTTGCGGAGATCACCGGCATGCCGGTTATCCCCACCCTCATGGGCTGGGGTGCGATCCCGGACGACCACCCGCTGATGGCCGGCATGTGCGGCCTGCAGACCTCGCACCGCTATGGCAATGCGAACCTGCTCGCCTCGGACTTCGTGGTCGGCATCGGCAACCGCTGGGCCAACCGCCACACCGGCTCCGTCGATGTCTACACGCAGGGCCGCAAGTTCATTCACGTGGACATCGAGCCGACCCAGATCGGCCGTGTCTTCGGCCCGGACTTCGGCATCGTCTCCGATGCGGGAGCCGCCCTCGCGCTGTTCGTCGCCGCGGCCAAGGAGCTGAAGGCGGCGGGCAAGCTGCCGGACTGGTCGGCATGGGCGCAGGAGTGCCTCGGCCGCAAGCGGACCATGCTGCGCAAGTCGCATTTCGACAACGTGCCGCTGAAGCCGCAGCGGGTCTATGAGGAGATGAACGAGGCGTTGGGCCGCGACACGGTCTATGTCTCCACCATCGGCCTGTCGCAGATCGCCGGCGCGCAGTTCCTGCACGTCTACAATCCGCGCCACTGGATCAATTGCGGCCAGGCCGGCCCGCTGGGCTGGACCCTGCCGGCGGCTCTCGGCGTGCGCGCGGCGCGCCCCGACGCGAAGATCGTGGCGCTCTCCGGCGACTACGACTTCCAGTTCCTCATCGAGGAGCTGGCGGTGGGCGCCCAGCACAAGCTGCCCTATCTCCACGTGGTGGTGAACAACTCCTACCTCGGCCTCATCCGCCAGGCCCAGCGCGGCTTCAACATGGACTTCGAGGTGAGCCTCGCCTTCGACAACGTGAATTCGGAGGAGGCCGGCGGCTACGGCGTGGACCATGTGGCGGTGGCCGAAGGCCTCGGCTGCAAGGCAATCCGGGTGCGCACCCCGAACGAGTTCAAGGATGCCTTCGCCAAGGCGGAGGCCCTCATGGCCGAGCATCAGGTGCCGGTGGTCCTGGAGTTCATCCTGGAGCGCGTCACCAACATCGCCATGGGCGTGGAGATCAACGCCGTCAACGAGTTCGAGGAGGTGCTCGACATCCCCCTCGACCAGGTGCGCGCCCTCGAGCCGGCGGAGTGAGGGGCATTCTGCCTCCACCACGGACCCGACCTTTCATAACGATTTAAAAAGGCCTGGATGCCCCGGCCCGACCGGGGCATGACAGGGAAGGCCGGGGGAGCGCCTCTCCCGGCCCCATCATAACGGCACATCACGAAGGCTCAGCCCGCGGAGAGACGCATGCCCAAGTTCGCCGCCAATCTCACCATGCTGTGGAACGAGATCGACTTCCTCGACCGGTTCGGCAAGGCGGCCGACGCCGGTTTCAAGGGGGTCGAGTATCTCTTCCCTTACCCCTATGCGAAGGAGCAGCTGGCGGAGAAGCTGGCCAAGCACGGCCTCGTCCAGGCGCTGCACAACCTGCCGGCGGGCGATTGGGCGGCGGGCGAGCGCGGCATCGCCTGCCTGCCGGGCCGCGAGGGCGAGTTCCAGGACAGCGTGGGCAAGGGCATCGAATATGCGAAGGCCCTCGGCACCAAGGCCATCAACTGCCTCGCCGGCATCACGCCGAAGGACGTGCCGGCCGAGAAGGTGCACGAAACGCTGATCAAGAACCTGAAGTTCGCCGCCACCGAGCTGAAGAAGGCAGGCATTCCCTTCGTGGTGGAAGCCATCAACACCCGTGACATCCCGGGCTTCCACATCAACAACACGAAGCAGACGCTCGCCATCCTCGACGAGGTGGGCGCCGACGACATCTTCTTCCAGTACGACATCTATCACATGCAGATCATGGAAGGGGACCTCACCCCCACGATCCGCGCCAACATCGCGCGCATCAAGCACATCCAGCTCGCCGACAACCCCGGCCGGGGCGAGCCGGGCACGGGCGAGATCAACTATCCCTTCCTGTTCAAGGCCATCGACGACACCGGCTACGACGGCTGGATCGGCTGCGAATACAAGCCGAAGACCACCACCGACGAAGGCCTCGGCTGGTTCGCCCCCTACAAGGGCTGAGGCATCTCCCCTCTCCTGCCCGCGGGGGAGGGAACTGACGTCCGGCGCGGCCGGAAAGCAACAACACCTCTTCAGGAGAAACGCACATGAACGTCGGTTTCATCGGCCTTGGCATCATGGGCAGCCCTATGGCCGGGCACCTCATCGACGCCGGCCACACCCTGTTCGTCTACGACGTGGTCCGCATTCCCGATGAGCTGAAGGCGAAGGGCGCGACCGTCTGCGCGTCCTCCGCCGAGGTGGCGAAGAACGCCGACATCATCATCACCATGGTGCCCGACACCCCCCACGTGGAGGAGGCCCTGTTCGGCAAGGGCGGCGTCGCCGAGGGTCTGTCCGCCGGCAAGATCGTGGTGGACATGAGCTCCATCTCGCCGGTCGCCACCAAGGGCTTCGCCCAGAAGATCAACGCGCTCGGCTGCGACTATCTCGACGCCCCGGTTTCCGGCGGCGAGGTGGGCGCCAAGGCGGCTTCCCTCACCATCATGGTGGGCGGGCCCGAGGGCGCGTTCGAGACCGTGAGGCCCCTGTTCGAGAAGATGGGCAAGAACATCACCCTGGTCGGCGGCAATGGTGACGGCCAGACCACCAAGGTCGCCAACCAGATCATCGTGGCCCTCACCATCGAGGCGGTGGGCGAGGCCCTGCTGTTCGCCTCCAAGGCGGGCGCGGACCCGGCCAAGGTGCGCCAGGCGCTGATGGGCGGCTTCGCCTCGTCGAAGATCCTCGAGGTGCACGGCGAGCGCATGGTGAAGCGGACCTTCGAGCCCGGCTTCCGCATCGAGCTGCACCAGAAGGACCTCAATCTCGCCCTGCAGAGCGCCAAGGCGCTGGGCGTCAGCCTGCCCAACACCGCCACCTGCCAGGAGCTGTTCAACGCCTGCGCCGCGCACGGCGGCTCCAAGTGGGATCACTCGGCCATGGTGAAGGCCCTGGAGCTGATGGCCAACCACGAGGTGGCCTGACCTCGGTCAGGCCTCCCGTCCCGGTCCCCCGGCCGTTCCCCCGGGGGACCGGTCGAGATCGCGCCCATCCGCCGCACGTCGCCGGCGGGTGGGTCCACTTTGCGCCCCTGCTGCGGGGGCTGCCCGCCGAAACAGGCTCAGGGCCGTTGCGCGAGGCCCGATCCGGCAGTCCTGCTGCCGCTTATGCGACTTTATGCGTACACGAAGCGCGCGCATGATGCCCCTAAAGACGCGAACAACCCGAGCGTGACAAACGCGGGAGCACCCGGAGGACAAGCCATGCCCACGAAGCGCCACCCGACCCTGAAGCGCGACCGCGCCACCAAGATCGTCGCCACGGTCGGGCCTGCCTCCAACAGCGAGGAGAAGCTGAAGGCGCTTTTCGTCGCTGGCGTCGACGTGTTCCGCCTCAATTTCTCCCACGGCACCCAGGCGGACCATGGCGAGGTGCTCGCGCGCATCCGCCGGCTGGAGAAGGAGATGAACCGGCCCATCGGCGTCATCGCCGACATGCAGGGCCCGAAGCTGCGCATCGGCCGCTTCAAGGACGGGGCCATCGCTCTCAAGGCGGGCGACGTGCTGCATTTCGATGCCAATGTGGATGTGCCCGGCGACGAGAGGCGCGTGCCGATCCCCCATCCGGACATCCTCGCCGCGCTGAACGTGGGGTCCACGGTGCTGTGCGACGACGGCAAGGTGCGTCTCAAGGTCATCAAGAAGGGCGACGGCTTCCTCGAGGCTCAGGTGGTGGCGGGCACCAGGCTCTCCAACAACAAGGGCTTCAACATCCCGGACGTGGTGCTGCCGCTCTCGCCCCTCACCGAGAAGGACCGCAAGGACCTGGAATTCGCCTGCGAGGCGGGGGTGGAGTGGATCGCCCTGTCCTTCGTGCAGCGCCCGGAGGACATCCACGAGGCCCGCGCCCTCATCAAGGACCGCGCGGCCGTGATGCTGAAGATGGAGAAGCCGGCGGCGGTGGAGCATCTCACCGAGCTGGTGGAGCTCTCCGACGCCATCATGGTGGCGCGCGGCGACCTCGGCGTGGAAATGTCGCTGGCCGAGGTCCCCGCCCTGCAGAAGCGCATGATCGCCGAATCCCGCAAATACGGCCGCCCGGTGATCGTGGCGACGCAGATGCTGGAATCCATGATCACCGCGCCCGTCCCCACCCGGGCCGAGGTGTCGGACGTGGCCACCGCCGTCTATGAGGGGGCGGACTGCGTCATGCTCTCGGCGGAGACGGCGGCGGGGCAGTTCCCCGTGGAGGCCGTGACCTTCATGGACGACATCATCCGCCACGTGGAGTGCGACCCCTCCTACCGGCAGGCGCTGGACGTCACGCAGGCGGAATGGGGCAAGACCATCGGCGACGCCGTGACCAAGGCCACCTATCAGGCGGCCATCGCGGTGGATGCGGCGGCCTTCGTCGCCTTCACCCTGTCCGGCACCACGGGGTTGCGGGCCGCCCGCGAGCGGCCGCGGATCGCCATCCTCGGCCTGACGCCGAAGATCGAGACGGCTCGCCGCCTCGCCTTGTCCTATGGCGTGCACGCGGTGCACATGAAGGAGGACATCCACTCCTTCGGCGACATGGTGGACACCGCGGTGCGCACCGCCGTGAAGAACGGCCTCGGCAAGGCGGGCGACCGGCTGGCCATCACCGCCGGCGTGCCCTTCGCCAAGCCCGGCACCACCAACATCATGCGCATCACCACCATCGGCGCGGACGATCCGCCGTCCCGCTACGATGTGGACACGGAAGCGGAGAAGGCACCCAAGGCCAAGGTTCACGCCTGACTGCGTGCCCTGCCGGCGGAGCCCCGCCGGTAGGGCGCTGCTGCCTGTTGACGCATTTCGTTCGTGAAATCGTTTCCCGGTGGATTTACGGTATTATGCAACCTACCTCGGACTCGACTCGGACCGGGGGAATGGGGCTAGACTGCGCGCGCAACGGAGCCGGGGCGTCTCCTCCATGGCCGTCGAGATCGAGCGCAAGTTCCTGGTGACGTCGGGGCAGTGGCGTGTGGGTGCGCGGGCCTGCAACATCCGGCAGGGCTATCTGTGCCTGGGCATGGGGGCAACCGTGCGCATCCGCATTACCGACGGGACAGCCTTCATCACCGTCAAGAGCAAGACGGAAGGCCTCGCGCGGGCAGAGTTCGAATATCCGATCCCGCTTCCGGATGCGGAGGCGATGCTGGAAAACCTGTGCGCCCGCCCGCTCATCGAGAAGACCCGCTACGCCGTCGAGCACGCCGGCAAGGTGTGGACCATCGACGTCTTCGAGGGCGAGAACGACGGGCTCGTCATGGCCGAGGTGGAGCTGAACGGGCCGGAGGAGACGGTGGACCTGCCTGACTGGGTGGGCGAGGAAGTCACCTACGATCCGCGCTACCGCAACTCCTCTTTGGTGAACGCTCCCCTCGGCAACGGCATGTGATGCCGCCTCTCCACGGCGATGGCCTTACGTTCCGGCATCGGCCGAAGGCCTCGTCGGCAACACTGGGATCTGTAGCGTTGTCCCGCTTGGCAGCTCAGGCGCGTTCCGTCCTCAGGGCTGCCTCCACCGCCAGCATGTCCCGCCAGGCGAGACGCTTGCCGATGGGCGTGCGCAACAGGTAGGCGGGATGGAATGTGGCGATCGCCCGGATGGAGCGGCTGCCCGTGTCATAATTCATGAAGCGGCCCCGCAGCTTGGTGATGCCTTCCGTGGTGGCGAGCAGCGCCTGCGCCGAAGGCCCGCCGAGGCAGACCAGGATGTCCGGGTTGGCGAGCTCGATCTGCCGGGCGATGAAGGGTAGGCACACCGCGGTTTCCTGCGGCGTCGGGGTGCGGTTGCCCGGCGGGCGCCAGGGGATGACGTTGGCGATGTAGGCGCTGGTGCGGTCGAGCCCGATGGCGGCGAGCATCAGGTCCAGGAGCTTGCCCGAGCGCCCGACGAACGGCAGGCCCTGCTGGTCCTCGTCCCGGCCCGGCGCCTCGCCGACAAACATCACCCGCGCCTTCGGGTTGCCGTCGGCGAACACCAGCCGGCTGGCGGTGCGCTTGAGGGCGCAGCCCTCGAACCCTTCCATGATCGCGCGCAGCTCCGCGAGGCTGCCGGCGCCGCGCGCCAACTCGCGAGCGGACATCACCGCCTCATCGGGGGCCTGGGTGATAAGGGCGCTGCTGGCGACCTGCGAAGCGGGCGGGGCCGCGCGGGGCGCCGCGGCCGCCGGCCGCTGGGGGGTGGGGCCACGGGGAGGCGCCACGGCCTGCGCGGGCTCGGCCTGCGTGCGCTCGGGCAGCTGCGGCCGGGGGCGCGCCGCCTCCTGAGCGCTCTCGGCGAAGCGGTTCATCGGGGCCTCGTCCACGGCCACGTCCACCCCTGCTTCCAGGTGGAAGGCGAGGATGTCCGCAAGGTCGATGGGCCGCTGATCGATCATGGCCGCATTCTAGAGCGCGATCCGCCCGAACGGAAACGCACAGGTCCGCCGCGCGCGGGCGGTCTTGCCCGGAGCGCGGTGCGGCCGGGGTGAAAGCCGCGCCGCATCAATCACTCGGGATGCTGCCGGTAGTCGAAATCGGCGTCCGACAACAGCCAGAACGCGCTGATGAGGCCGTCGCGCAGATGGTAGAAATAGGTCACCTCGGTGGTGAAGGCGGTTCCGGCCTTCTTGAGGGTGCAGGTGAAGAGGAAGCGGATCGCGAACTTGTCCTCGTCGGCCACGATGTCGCGGATGTCGTAGGCTGAATCCCCGAAATTCTGGACGTCCCACTGAAGCCGGCTGCGCACGTCGTCGAGGGTCAGGACCTGCGCGCGGTGATGGCCGATCATGTCGGGATGATAGAAGCGCTCAAGCGCGGTATGGTCGTAGGGCTCCCACACCTCCCGCATGAGCTTCTGGGCGAACGCGCGCACTTCATTGGGAGGCATGGACGGCGCTCCGTGGACCGAGGTGGGGGCTGCGAGGTCGGGACTGCGAGGCGGGGACCACGAGGGAGGAACCGCGCCTGCGGGCCGCAGGCTAGTGGCAACGGCGCGGCCGGTAAACGTCGCGCCCCCGAGGTCCGGGCCGTGGGCGCCGGTGCGGTCATTTCGCACCACGATAGGGCAACAGCTTGTCGCAACCGGCACGCGCCGCATTGTCATTGCGGCGCAACCGTGGAAAAAGTCCAAGCAACAGCCGATGACGCAGACGGGAGCACGGGGAATGAGCACGGCGGACCTGCCAGAGCGCGAGGGGATGGATTACGACGTTGTGGTGGTTGGCGCGGGTCCGGCCGGGCTTGCCACCGCCATCCGCCTGAAGCAGCAGGCGGCGGAGCGCGGCTCCGACGTCTCCGTCGTGGTGGTGGAGAAGGGCTCGGAAGTCGGGGCCCACATCCTCTCCGGCGCCGTCATCGATCCGGTCGGCCTCGACGCCCTCGTGCCCGGCTGGCGGGAGGAGGCGGACACCCCCCTCACCGTGCAGGTGACCGACGACGCCTTCTACCTGCTCGGCCCCGCCGGCGGCTTCCGCCTGCCCAATTTCGCCATGCCGCCGCTGATGAACAACCACGGCAATTTCGTCGGCTCGCTCGGCAACGTCTGCCGCTTCCTGGCGCAGAAGGCCGAGGCGCTGGGCGTGGAGATCTATCCCGGATTTGCCGCCGACGAGATCCTCTATGACGACACCGGCGCGGTCACCGGCATCGCCACCGGCGACATGGGCGTGGACAAGAGCGGCGCCCAGAAGCCTGAATTCACCCGCGGCATGGAATTGCGCGGCCGCTACACCGTGTTCGCCGAGGGGGCGCGCGGCCACCTCACCAAGCAGCTCATCGCCAAATACGGCCTCGACGCCGGCCGGGACGTGCCGAAGTTCGGCATCGGCCTGAAGGAGCTGTGGAAGGTGAAGCCGGAGAAGCACAAGCCCGGCCTCGTCCAGCACGCCTTCGGCTGGCCGCTGGACTCGAAGACCGGCGGCGGCGCCTTCCTCTACCATATCGACGACGAGCAGGTGGTGGTGGGCTTCGTGGTCCACCTCAACTACCAGAACCCCTGGCTGTCGCCGTTCGACGAGTTCCAGCGCTTCAAGACCCACCCCTTCTTCCGCGACACGTTCGAGGGCGGCAAGCGCATCTCCTACGGCGCACGCGCCATCACCGAGGGCGGCTACCAGAGCGTGCCGAAGCTCTCCTTCCCCGGCGGCGTGCTGGTGGGCTGCGCGGCCGGCTTCGTGAACGTGCCCCGCATCAAGGGCAGCCACAATGCGGTGCTCTCGGGCATCCTGGCCGCCGACCACCTGCTCGACGCGCTCTCGGCCGAGCGCAGCCATGACGAGCTTGCGAGCTACGAGGCGGCGTGGCGCGCCTCGGCCATCGGCGCGGACCTGAAGAAGGTGCGCAACATGAAGCCGCTGTGGTCGCGCTTCGGCACCTTCATCGGCATCCCGCTCGGCGCGCTGGACATGTGGACCAACACCTTCGGCTTCTCGCTGTTCGGCACGCTGAAGCACGGCAAGACCGATGCCGCCTCGCTGAAGCCGGCCAAGGACTGCGAGAAGATCGCCTATCCCAGGCCCGACGGCGTCCTCACCTTCGACAAGCTCTCCTCAGTGTTCCTGTCCAACACCAACCACGAGGAGAACCAGCAGGTGCACCTGGTGGTGAAGGACATGGCCCTGCAGAAGGCGTCCGAGCACGACGTCTTTGCCGGTCCGTCCAACCGCTATTGCCCGGCGGGCGTCTACGAATGGGTGGAGGAGGGGGCGGACGCGCCGCGCTTCCAGATCAACGCGCAGAACTGCGTCCACTGCAAGACCTGCGACATCAAGGACCCCAACCAGAACATCACCTGGACCGCTCCCGAGGGCGGCGGCGGGCCCAACTATCCAAACATGTGAGGGACCGGCCGGCGCCCTGCGGCGCCGGTTTCTTCATATGGTCAGCGGCTGGCGCGCAGGGCGTCGAGCGCGTTCGAAAGGGCAACGAAGCCCTTCACGTCGATCTCTTCGGCGCGGGCGGTTTCCTCGACCTGCGCCGCCGCCAGCAGGGCGCCTGCGTCCACGCCCAGCGACTTCAGGCTCTGCCGGAGCATCTTGCGCCTTTGGCCGAAGGCGGCTTCCGTCACCTTCTCCAAGGTCGAGAGGGCGCAGGGCAAAGGCACCGCCCGCGGCACGAGATGCACCACGGAGGACGTGACCTTCGGCGGTGGGACGAAGGCGGAAGGGGCCACATCGAAGGCGATGCGGGCGGTGGTCCGCCAGCCCGCCAGCACCGCAAGGCGCCCGTAGGCCTTCGAGCCCGGCGCCGCGACGATGCGCTCCGCCACTTCCTTCTGGAACATGAGGGTGAGCGAGGAAAACCAGGGCGGCCACGGGTCCGTCGAGAGCCAGCCCACCAGCAGCAGCGTCGCTACATTGTAGGGCAGGTTCGCCACCACCCGCGCGGGACCCTCGCCCAGCAGGGGGCGTACGTCCACCTTCAGCGCGTCGCCGGAGATGACCTCCAGCCGGCCCGGATAATAAGCGGAAATCTCCGCCAGCGCCTCAAGGCAGCGAGGGTCGCGCTCGATGGCGATGACCCGTCCCGCCCCCAGAGCCAGCAGGGCGCGGGTGAGGCCGCCGGGGCCGGGGCCCACCTCCACCACGGTCGCACCCTCCAGCGCCCCGGAGGCGCGGGCGATGCGGCCGGTGAGGTTGAGATCCAGAAGGAAGTTCTGGCCCAGCGACTTCTGGGCGGAGAGGCCGTGCCGGCGGATGACATCACGCAGGGGCGGCAGGTCGTCGAGGGCGCTCACGCGCGCATGGCTCCAGGCGTCTCGGCGGCGGCCTGCCCCGCCGGGTGGCGATCCGCGCCGGCCTTGCAGGCGGCCTCCGCGTCGGCCAGCCGCCGGGCGAGTCTCAGGGCGGCCATCAGGCTCGAAGGGTTCGCAGTGCCGGTGCCGGCGATGGCGAAGGCGGTGCCGTGGTCGGGCGAGGTACGGATGAAGGGCAGGCCGAGGGTCACGTTCACCCCGTCGTGGAAGGCGAGAGTCTTGGCGGGAATGAGCACCTGATCGTGATACATGCCCACCGCCACGTCATAGCCCGCCCGGGCCTCGGCATGGAACAGGGTATCGGCCGGCAGCGGGCCTGCGGCATCGATGCCTTCGCGGCGCAGAGCGGCCACAGCCGGGCGTACCACCGCCTCGTCCTCGGTACCCAGCGTCCCGTCCTCCCCCGCATGGGGATTGAGGCCGCAGAAGGCTAGGCGCGGCCGGGCCACGCCGAACCGGTGGGCCATGTCGCGGGCGATGATGCGGCCGGTCTCCACCAGCAGGTCGCAGGTGAGGCGGGCCGGCACGTCGCGATAAGGGATGTGAATGGTGGCGGGCACCACCGCCAGGGCGGGCGACCAGATCATCATCACCGGCCGCGGCGCCGGCTGCCCCGGCGCGGCCGCTTTGGCGGCGAGATATTCGGTGTGGCCGGGAAAGGGAAAGCCGGCGCCATACATGACCGACTTCGCCAGCGGATTGGTGACGATGGCCGCCGCACGGCCGGATGCCACGAGATCGAGGGCGGCTTCCAGGCTCGCAAGCACGCAGGCCGCGGAGCTCCTGTCCGGCGTGCCGGGCGTGCCGGTGAAGGCGGGGCCGGCGGGCCAGACCGGCAGCGCCGTGCCGAAGCAGGCCGCAGCCTCTTCCGGCGTCGTTTCCGCGAGGGGCACGGCAAGGCCGAGCCTGCGGGCGCGCGCGGCGATCGCCGCCGGGTCCCCGGTCACGATGAAGGGGGGCAGGCCCGCCTGCTCCCGCCGTGTCCAGGCGCCGAGGGTGATGTCCGGCCCGATGCCGGCGGGATCGCCGAGGGAGACGGCGAGGGGCGCGGCCATCAGCGGCGATATTCGATGAGCGCCTGCTTCCTCAGCTCCCCCAGGAAGCGCTTGGAGTCGGCGGTGAATTGGGCGGTGGTCAGCTCGTCCTTCACCTCGCGCTTCTGCGAGCTTTCGCCACGCACCTCGCGCTTGCCGCACATGGCGAAGGTCTCCACGCCCGACTGGCTGACCTCGGGCGGCGTGAGGCGGCCCACCTCGGTCTTGTCCAGCACCTGCCGCAGCGCCGTCGGTATCTCGGAGGAGAGGCGGGAAACAGGCTGCTTCACCACCACTTCCTTCAGCGCCTTCGCAGCGGGAAGGCCTTCCTCGCAGCTGGTGAAGCGGCCCTTGAAGGCGTTCGCCTCCGCGAGGCGGCTGCCGTGGGTGTTGGCATTGCGCGGCACCACGAAGACGATGGGCACCAGCGTGTATTCGGTGGAAATAAGCGTGGTCTCGCCCCGCTTTTGCAACGCCGCGAACACGTCCGCATCGCGCACGTTCACATTGTTGGAACGGGAGCGCACATATTGGCCCCACACATAATCGGCGAGCAGCTTCTGCTTGAAGGTGCGGTCGTCCAGGCCCTGCTGCTTGAAGCTCGCGCTCAGCTGCTCCGCCGTGCGGCCCGAGCGCTCGGCGACCTGCGCGAACAGCTTGTCGACGTCCTTCTGGTCCACGTCCATCTTGAGCCGGTTCGCCTGCTGGATCTTGATCCGCTCGTCAATCAGGCTCTCCAGGGATTCCTTGGCGGTGATGGACTTGCGTTCCACCAGCTCGTGCAGCTTCTGCCGCTGCGCGACGTCGTAGGTGGTGATGGGGTCGCCGTTCACGATGACGATGATCTGCTGGGCCCGGGCGGGAACGCAGGCACCGAACGCGCCGAGGGCGAGCGTGGCGAGAAGGAGCAAATGGCGAAAGGGCATGATCCTGTCCAAAGGTCGCGGAACGACTTGTGTTCGCCTCCTGTGGCGGGATTGCGGCTTGTGCCAATGCCGCACGCCATATCAGCGGCTTGCGCGACGCGCCCCGCTTGCCCGGCAGGGCGATCCTGCGGGCACCCTCTGGAGGGAAGGGCGCAAGACCATAGCCCGGAGCCGGCCTGCGGGCCAAGCCCCGCGAACGCGCCTCCTCGCGTCGTGGTGCCCGCGCAGGAGGCGCGCGCAGGAAGCGGAGCCTCGGGGGCCGGCCTCTACCGGGTAGGGCGCCCCCCGCGCGGCTTCCGGTGATCCTGCCGGCGCGCGCGTTCAGGGGGATGTGCGGCCCGTCGATCAGGCCCGGAGGGAGGCGTCACGATAGCGCGACACCCGCCGCAGCACGGCCTAGTTCGAGGATTCCGAGCCGAAGCTGGTGGAGAAGCCGCCCTCGCCCAGCGTCCTGAGGCCGATGCGGAACATCACCTTGTTCACCGGCGCGGCGTTGGGGCCGTTGAGGGTGTAGTCGGAGATGTAGTTGAGGGCGAGAGTGAAGCAATCGTCGATATAGCTCAGGCCGAGCAGGGTGTAGTCGATATCCCCCGCTGCGAAGTCGTAGCGGATGGCGCCGCGCACGGCCCAGTTGTCGGTGAGCTTGTAGGACGCGTTGGTGTAGATGCCTTCGCGCGTGTCGTAGAAACCGAGCAGCGGCTGCGGCTCGTAGCGGCCGTAGGTGACGGCGATGTTGAACCGGTCGATCTCCGCGCGGCCCTGCAGCTCAAAGCGCTGCAGGGAAAAATTCGCCTCGTCGAAGCGGAAGCGGGTCACGATTTCAAAGTTCTTGGTGGGCGAGTAGCCGAGCTTGGCGATGTAGTCGGACGCGGTGGTCTCCAGGCCCGATTCGAGGCCGGTATTGGCCATGTCGCCGTAGGCGAACGAGTTCTTGCCGAACAGGCTGTAGGACTGCCCCAGCATTGCGGTGAACAGGCCCGCACCGTTGATGGCGGCGGAATAGGTCACGCCATAGTTGACGCGGGAGCCGCCCTCGACCCGGTCATAGCCGGAATATTTGTTGATCTCGAAGAGGTTGGTGTCGTCAAACACCAGGCTCTGCGCATCCTCGTTCGGGAACTTGCCGATGTCGGTCTCGTTCGGCCGGAGGATGACCTGGACCCGGGGCTCGATGGTCTGCGTGCCCCAGCTCTCCGCCGAGATGAAGGGATACTTGTAGTCGACGCCCACGGCCGGCATGGCGCGGATCAGATCGTCGCTGCCGGACTGGAGCGGGTTCTGGCCGGGGAAGGTGGGGCCGAAGGTGTAGCTGGAAGGCAGCGCGTCCACGTTCACCGAGGCGACATCCACCCGGGCGGTGACGAAGGGCGTCCACTGCTGGCCGATGGTGTCGGTGATCGTCTTCTTCCAGTAGAGGTCTCCCGACAGGCGCGTGTAGTCGCCCGGCATGCCGCGCAGCAGGCATTCCTTCGCGGTCGGGTTCAGCAGGGTGCAGGCGCCGGTGGGCACGCCCACGGAGCCCACCGCAGAGGTAACTTCCGAGGTGCCGATGAAGTCGGCCTGGTCGCGGCTGAGGGTGTTGAGGTTGACCTTCAGGCCGACCTCGCCGCCGAACAGCGGCTTGTCCCAGACCTTGTTGTAGTTGACCGTGCCGACGATGGGCTGAAGGTTCTGGTTGTCGGTGACGCCGAGGCCGAGGAAGTAGAGCGCCCGGGCATCGAAGAAGGACCGGTCGCCCTGGCCCGTCAGGTAGACGGTGGAGGTCTTGGTGGTGACGGTGTCGCCGATCAGGTTGTAGTCGCGCAGGAAGGCGCGGTCCGAGGCGATGGTGCCGTCCCAGCCGAAGGTCCAGAACTGGTTGAGGGCGAACGCGCCTGTGGACTGGATCGCGCCGCGGTCGTCGCGATAGCCGGGCAGGACCGACGTCACCCCGTTGGAGGTGGTGATGAAGTCGTCCTTGTTCTCCTGCATGATGCCGGCGGCGCTGATGGTGTAGCTGCCGTTGGCGAGGCGCTGGCGCCACTCGCCCTGCATCAGCACGCCCTGCTGGGTCACGAACGCCGGGGTGAGCGTCAGGTCACGATCGGGCGCGATGTTCCAGAAGAACGGGGTCGCGACCGCGTAGCCGATCTGGCTCGAGGAGAAGAACTCCGGCATCAGGAAGCCGGTCTTGCGCTTCACCGTCGGGTCGGGCGACGACAGGTACGGGAAATAGGCCACCGGGAAGCCGAAGAACTCCACCCAGGCATCCTGGTAGTAGACCATCTGCTGGTCTTCGTTGTGGATGATCTTCTTGGCCTTGATCTGCCAGAGCGGGGGCTTCGACGGGTCGTCCTTGCACGGCTCGCAGGCCGTGTAGACGCCGTTCTGGAACACCGTGACGTTGCCGTCCTGGCGATCCGCGCGGGTGGCGGCGAAGTGGGTCTTGTCCGGCGTGTCGAGCCGCAGGGAATCGATGAAGCCCTGCTTGAAGTCCTGCGTCAGCTGCAGGTTGTCGGCCGTGACGATCTTGCCGTCCTTGTCCTTCAGGCGGACGTTGCCGGTGGCGACCAGGGTGTTCGCCTTGCGGTCGAGCACCACCCGGTTCGCCTCCAGGGCCGAGCCGTCATAATAGATCTGGACGTTGCCGACGGCGGCGACCGTTTCCTTCTGGTAGTCGTATTCAAGCTGGTCGGCGGTCACCAGCATCTTCTGGTTCGGGTCGAGCTTGCGGGCGTTCAGCACGTTGGAGCCGAACGCGCCCGAAGGCTGCGCACCGAAGGTGCCCGCATTCTGCGAGCCGACGACGCCGGAGTTTTGCGCTGCAGCAGGCGCCACGCCCGCGACAGCTGCCACGAGGCCGGCGAGAAGGAGCAGGGCGGCCGTGGACATGGACCGACCGTTCCCGCGCACACCAGTGCGCAGGGTCCGGGGCGTCCTGCCCTTGGCGGGGGTAAGCCCGACCGTCATCCATCCTCCCGGTGCAACAGAATGAGGACCCCCAACAAAATGCCCGTCACCGCAGGAAACCATGCTGCCGCAACAGGATGAACGATTCCTGCCTCCCCGAGATCCTCGGCGAGCTTCGTCCCCACATAAAGCAGAAAGCCCGCGAGCACGCCACCGAGAATCGTCTGCCCCACACCCCCGAAGCGGAACACCTTGAGGCCCACAACCGCGGCAATGAGCACCATTGCGACCAGCAGAAACGGTCGCGCCAGAAGGCTCTGGAGCTGGAGGCGATATTTTTCCGCGCCGAAGCCCGATTGTTCTGCACTGCGAATAGCTGCGGGAAGTTGCCAAAACGACACGGTTTCGGTGGCGATCAGTGTCTCCTGGACCTGCTTGGGATCCAGATTCGTGGCCACGAGGTAGGTATTATAGGACTGCACATCGAGGCCGGGGATCAGCACGCGGGCGTCGGTAAGAAACCATGCACCATCGCCCAAAGTTGCGGTTTTCGCCTCTACTCGCTCCACGAGCTTGTCGTTCTTGTCGAACTCGAACACCACCACGCCGGAGAGGGTCCTGCCCCCCTGGCGGGAGGCCTGGGCCTGGATGATGGACTGGCCGTCCAGGCTCTGCTGGCGCACCCAGAATTCCTTCTTTCCCTGCGTCAGGCCGGGCGTGCCGCCGCCGGTGGCGAAGATCTCGCCCTCCATCTGGTTCGCCCGCTCCTTGAAGTCGGCGGAGACGGGATTGAACACCGTGGTCGCGAAGACGCCGATCAGGAAGGCCACCAGCACCGGTGGCGTGATGAACTGCCAGACCGACAGGCCCACGGCGCGGGCCACCACCAGCTCCAGCCGGCGCGACAGCAGCACGAAGGTGGCGATGGCGCCGAACAGCACGGCGAACGGCAGCAGCTGCTCGGTGAAGGTGGGCGTGCGATAGATGGTGATGAGCGCCACGGTGGCCGCCGTCACCTGGTCGCGGTCAGCCGTCCGCCGCGCCATCTCCAGGAAGTCCACCACCATGATGAGGGTGACGCAGGAGAGGAAGATGACGGCCACCGCGCTGGCGAAGCGCCGCGCGAAATAGAAGCCGAGGATGCGTCCGATCATGGGCGTGAGGCCGCCGGCCGCCGGGTGAGGCGCTGCTTGATGGCACTCGCCCATGCGCCGAGGAAGGCCGGCGGCGCGATGCGGATCCAGCCCTGAAGCACCATGGCGCAGACGAGGATGACGGCGATCGGCAGCGCATAGATGGCCGGCACGGCCCAGGCCTGCGCCTTCAGCTGGCCGGCGATGGCGAAGTTGGCGATTTGCACGGCGCCCATGGCGGGAATGATGGAGGTGAGCGCCGCGCCGCGGCTCTGGCGCGTGGTGCGCGGGCGGGCCAGGGCGCAGGCGGCGATGGCGAAGAAGGCCAGCGGATAGAGCCCGGCCGACAGGCGCTTGTGCAATTCCTCCCGGTAGCGGCCCGGGAAGAAGCGCACGTAGAGGTCGTTGGCGGGCGGATTCATCACATAGGAGAGTGGACGCTCCATGGGCTTGATGTCCTGGCCCTTGCTCTCCGGTGCGAGGGAGGAGAGGTCGAAGGCATAGCGCTGAAATTCCACCACGGACGAGTTGTTCGCCTTGTTGTCCCCGCCGCGCCGGTGGATCGAGCCGTTCTCCAGCACCAGGAAGATGCCGGCGTCGCTCTCGATGATCTGGCCGCGGTCGGCGATGTAGGTGGAAACCTCCTTCTCGCGCGCGTCATTGATGAAGATGCCGCGCATTACGCCGTTGGCGGCCCGCTCGCGCACATGGAAGACGAGGCCCTGGGACAGGTTCACGAACCGCCCCGGCTGGGCGACGAAAGAGACCACGTCCGCGCGGACCTTCGTCACCTGCTCGCGGAAGGTGGCAAGGCTCGACGGCACGATCTGCACGGCGAGCGCGGCGCAGAAGGCCGAGACGAGCAGCGCCAGGAGGATCAGCGGCCGCAGCAGGCGCCAGTGGCCCATGCCAGCGGCCGCCATCACCACGATCTCGCTGTCGCCGTTGAGCTTCAGGAGGGTGTAGGTGGTGGCGATGAAGAGTCCGGCGGGGGCGATCACCAGCACCAGCGTCGGCATGGTGAGGCTGGTGATGGCGACGAAAGCGAGGATGGTCTGGCCCTGGCTGGTCACGAGATCCAGTTGGCGCAGGGCCTGGGTTGCCCAGATCATGCCCGCGAGCACCACGACGACACCCACGAAGGCGATCGCTGCAGTGGAAAAGATGTAGCGATCCAGACGGCCCATCAAAGATGCCTCAATGCGCGGAGCCGCCCCTCACGTTCGCATGCCCTCCGACGAGGGCGGCGCACTGGATAGCCGGAAGCGGGGCGGCGCGCAAATGGCCCTTGCGGAGCCCCGCCGCCCGGTCGCCTGCATTCAGGCACCCAGACCCACCGTCCTCAGGGCGAAGAGGTATATGAGTGCGACCTCGTCGAGCCGGTCGAAGCGCCCCGCGGCGCCGCCGTGCCCCGCATCCATGTTGGTGCGCAGGAGGATCGGCCGCCCGCCGCGGTCCGCCGCCCGAAGGCGCGCCACCCATTTCGCCGGTTCCCAGTAGGTGACCCGCGGGTCGGTCAGGCCGGCGAGGGCGAGGATGGAAGGATAGGCCTGTGGTCGCACGTTATCGACCGGTGAATAGGCGCGAATCCGTTGGAACGCGTCCACATCGGCGATGGGATTGCCCCATTCGGGCCATTCCGGCGGGGTCAGCGGCAGGGTGTCGTCCAGCATGGTGGTGAGCACGTCCACGAACGGCACTTCCGCCACGATGCCGGCGAACAGGTCCGGCCGCATGTTCGCGATGGCCCCCATGAGCATGCCGCCCGCCGAGCCGCCATGGGCGACGATTCGGTCGGCCCGCGTGTATCCTTCCGCGACCAGGTGTTCCGCCGCGGCGATGAAGTCGGTGAAGGTGTTGGTCTTCTTCGCAAGCTTGCCGTCGGCGTACCAGCGCCAGCCCTTGTCCGTGCCGCCGCGGATGTGGGCGATGGCATAGATGAAGCCCCGGTCCACCAGCGACAGGCGGTTGGTGGCGAAGCCGGCTGGTATGGTGATGCCGTAGGCGCCGTAGCCATAGAGCAGCAGCGGCGCGGACCCGTCGAGCGGTGTTCCTTCCCGGTAGAGGAGGGAGACCGGCACGCTTTCCCCGTCCGGCGCGGAGGCGAAGACGCGGCGCGTCACATAGTTCGCGGGGATGTGTCCGGAGGGCACCTCCTGCCGCTTCAGCAGGGTGCGCGCCCGGCTGGCCATGTCGTAGTCCCACACCTCGGACGGGGTGGTCATGGAGGCGTAGGTGAAGCGCACCTGCGTGGTGTCGAAGGCGAAGCCGGGGCTGAGGCTGAGGGCATAGGCCTCCTCGTCGAAGGCGATGGCATGCTCGTCGCCCGAGGCGAGATCGCGGACGATGATGCGCGGCAGCCCCGATTCGCGCTCCAGCCGGGCCATGTGTCCGGAGAAGACGCTGTGGCTGAGGATCATCCGACCGGCCTGGTGGGGTACCAGATCCTGCCAGTTGGCCCGTCCCGGCGCCGCGGTGGGGGCGGTGACAATCTTGAAGTCCTCCGCCCCGTCCGCATTGGTGAGCAGCAGCAGGGTATCCGCCCCGAGAAAAGCGGGGTGGTGCTCCACCTCGTAGCGCACGCCGGTGGCGCGGGGCGAGACGATACGCGGGGCGGCCTGCGGATCCGCGAGGTCGAGGAGATGCACCTCGCTGGTTTCGTGGTCGCCGCAGGAGATGAGGCCGAAGGCGTGGGACTGGGTCTCGCCCAGGGAGACGAAGAACCCCTTGTCCGGCTCCTCATAGATCAGCACATCCGAGGCCGGGTCGGTGCCCACCACGTGGCGGAAGACCTTGGAGGGGCGGTGCTCCGCATCACGGCGAATATAATAGAGTGTGCCGCCGTCGGCGCTCCACAGAAGGTCGCCGGTGGTTTCCTCGATCTGGTCGGGCAGGTCGGCGCCGGTGTCCAGGTCGCGGATGCGGATGGAATAAAGCTCGGCGCCGGAGGTGTCCGCCGAGAAGGCGAGCCGCCGGTGATCGCGGCTGTGGCGCCAGCCGCCGAACGTGAAATAGGCCTTGCCCTGCGCTTCCCGGTCGCCGTCCAGAAGGATGGCTTCGGGGCCCCCGGGCAGCAGCTTGCGGCAGGCGAGGGGATGCTGCCCCCCGTCGCGGTGCCGCGAGAAATAAGCGAAGGGCCCATCCGGTGCGGGGACGCTGGAGTCATCCTCCTTGATGCGCCCGCGCATCTCCGCCACCAGCCTCTGCCGCGCCTCCGCCATCGGGGCGAAGGCGGCATCGGCATAAGCGTTCTCCGCCTCCAGATACGCGCGGATGTCACCGTCCAGCACCGACGGGTCACGCATGACCTCGCGCCAATTGTCGGCGCGGAGCCAGGCGTAGTCGTCGGCAAGGGAGATGCCGTGGACGGAGCGCTCGGTGGGCCGACGCGGCGCGCGCGGAGTCTCACACGCCACGGGGCTGGCTCTCGTCCGGGCTCAGGAAAAGGGCGGTGCCGTTCATGCAGAAGCGCAGTCCTGTTGGTGCCGGGCCATCCGGGAAGACATGCCCGAGATGGCTGTCGCAGCTGGCGCAGCGCACCTCGATGCGGCGCATGCCGTGGGAGGTGTCTTCGTGAGTCACCACGGCGTCCGGGGAGACGGGGGAGAAGAAGCTCGGCCAACCGGTCCCCGAATCATACTTGGCTTCGGAGCGGAAGAGCGGCGTGCCGCAGGCGACGCAGGAGTAAAGGCCGGGCCGCTTCTCGTCCCAATAGGGGCCGGTGAAGGCCCGCTCGGTGCCATGCTCCCGGGCGATCCTGAATTGTTCGGGGGTCAGGCAGGAGCGCCATTCGCTCTCGCTCTTCACCACCTTGGTCTGTTCGTGCTGACCGGCGTCGTCATGTCCGGCGAGGGGGGCAGGGTCCGGCATGGAGGGCTCCCGAGGATCGTTTCCGCAAGAAGTAGGTACTCCGCCCGGCAACGGCAAGGCGGCGGAGCCCGCCCGCAGCCCACAACCCGAGCCGCGTCGGCGGCGGGACGATCAAGTTGTCGTCAGGCATGGGCTCCGCCACAGGGCACGCCGGCCGCCTTCCCGTCGCTCCAAGAGCTGTCAAGAAGAGGCCTCGTGACGCCAAAATACAGGTTGCAAAGCCGCGCAGCGGAAACTAACACGATCCAAGCACCGCCGCCGCTGATGTGCTGGGAGGCAAATGTTCGGTGGCGTGCAACGGTTCTCGGTGTCTGGAAGCCGGGTTTTTCGCCGTGACAAGGGCTGCAACCGGTCAGGTGGCGAAGTCTCCGGCTCCCCTTCGGAAAGATGGCGCGTTTGCACCGCCGGCCGGCTGGCCCGGGGGCGTGGACGCAGTGTCTGTTCCGCACCGCCGTCCTGGCATCTCAACTCCAGCGAAGCAGTCCCATGAGCGAAAACACGGAAACGACCGCCTTCATCGAGCTCGCGACGGACATCGTTTCGGCCTATGTGAGCAACAATTCGGTTGCCGCGGCTGAGCTGCCCGCGCTCATCAGCGACGTTTATGCCGCGCTGCAGCGCCTCTCCACGGGAGCGGCCGAGCCGCCGGCGGAACCGCTCCGGCCTGCGGTGCCGGTGAAGAAGTCCGTCACCCCGGACTTCATCATCTGCCTGGAGGACGGCAAGAAGTTCAAGTCGCTGAAGCGCCATCTGCGCACGCAATATGACATGACGCCGGAGCAGTACCGGGAGAAGTGGGGCCTGCCGGCCGACTATCCCATGGTGGCCCCCAACTACGCGGCCGCCCGCTCCGATCTCGCGCGGCAGATGGGCCTCGGCCAGCAGCGCCGGCGGGCGAGCTGAGCGGACCTCTTTCGCAAAGGGCAGGCCCGGTGCGATCCACCGGGCCTTTTTGCTTTTACCGGAGCCTTTGAGGGGCTTCACTCCGCGGCGATGCGCACCTGGGGCTGGGCGTCGCGGACGGCAGCGTCCACGTGGTTCTCGAAACGCGTGAAATTTTCCTGGAACATGCCCACCAGCCGGCGTGCCATGGCATCGAATTCCGCCTTGTCCGCCCAGGTCTTGGAGGGATAGAGGATGTGCGGCTCGATCCCCGGCACCGAGGTCGGCACCTCGAAGCCGAAATAGGGATCGATGCGGAAGGAGGCGTCCTTCAACGAGCCGTCGAGCACGGCGGTGAGCAGCGTGCGCGTGACCTTGATGGGCATGCGCCGGCCCACGCCGAACTTGCCGCCGGTCCACCCCGTGTTCACCAGCCAGCAGTCCACCTCGTGCCGCGCGATGAGATCACGCAGGAGATTGCCGTAGACGGAGGGGTGGCGCGGCATGAAGGGGGCGCCGAAGCAGGTGGAGAAGGTGGCCTCTGGGTCCTTCACCCCCTTCTCCGTGCCCGCCACCTTCGCCGTATAGCCGGAAATGAAGTGGTACATGGCCTGCGCCGGGGTGAGCCGGGCGATGGGCGGCATCACCCCGAAGGCGTCGCAGGTGAGCATCACCAGGTTCTTCGGCTGGCCCGCGCGCCCCGTGGGGCTGGCATTGGGAATGAAGGCGAGCGGGTAGCAGGAGCGGGTGTTCTCGGTGAGGCTGCCGTCGTCGAAATCCGGCACGCGCGTCACCGGGTCGAGCACCACATTCTCCAGCACCGTGCCGAAGCGATTGGAAGCGGCGAAGATCTCCGGCTCCGCCTCGGCGGAGAGGCGGATGGTCTTGGCGTAGCAGCCGCCCTCGAAATTGAAGACGCCATTCTCGCCCCAGCCGTGCTCGTCATCGCCCAGAAGGGTGCGGTTGGGGTCGGCGGACAGGGTGGTCTTGCCCGTGCCGGAGAGGCCGAAGAACAGGCAGACGTCCCCGTCCTTGCCGGCATTGGCCGAGCAGTGCATGGGCATGATGCCGGTCTGCGGCAGGATGTAGTTGAGGGCGGTGAACACCGACTTCTTCATCTCGCCCGCGTAGGACGAGTTGCCGATGAGCACGATGCCGCGGGTGAAGTTGACGGCGATCACCGTGTCCGAGCGCACGCCGTGCCGCGCCGGATCGGCCTTGAAGGACGGCAGGTCGATGATGGTCATCTGCGGCACGAAGCCGTCGAGCTCGGCGCGCTCGGGCCGGCGCAGCATGGTGCGGATGAACAGGGAGTGCCAGGCGAACTCGGTATAGACGCGGACCTTGATCTGCGCCGCCGGGTCGGCTCCGCCGTAAAGGTCCTGGGCGAACAGGGTCTTGTCCTCGGCCGCCGCCAGGAAGTCCCGGTAGAGCGTCTCGAACTGCTCCGGCGAGATGGCGCCGTTGTTGTCCCACCACACCTCGGCCTCGGTGGCGTCGTCGCGAACGACGAACTTGTCCTTGGGGCTGCGGCCGGTGTGGGCGCCGGTCTCCGCCACGAGCGCCCCGCCGGAGGACAGGTGCGCCTCCTTGTGCGCCAGCGCGTGCTCGTAGAGCTCGGGTTCGAGCAGGTTCCAGTGGACGGCAGTGAGATGCTTGAGGCCGAAGCTGTCGGCGCCGCAGGCGCTGTTCCGGTGACCGGTTTCGAGCACGGAGTTCCTCCCGAATGTTCCCGCCGGCGGAGCGCCGGCCCAAGACGTGCGCACCCAAGACGTGCGCACCCAGGACGTGCGCACCCGCCGGAGGCCTCGCCACCGGCCGGCACGTCCAAGCGGAGCGCCGGGCGTCTTTCCGCGCCCGTGTCGTCCGCGATCAGGCTAGAGGCAGACGCTCCTCAAGGAAACACTGCCTAAACGTTTAAAATCACGCTGCGGTTTCCTGTCGTGCCTTTTGTACGAGGGCGACAAGTTCCTTTCGCACTGCGGAAAGACCTGTAATGCGCTGCGAAAAATCCAGCCGGCGCACCAGATCACCGGTGCAAACTTCGATTCCGTCCGGGTCGAGGGAGGCCATCTTCCAGTCGCCGGCAGGGGCTCCGAGGAGAACCGTCGCATAGAGGGCGATGGCATCGGCGTGGTCGGTGTTCATGTGGGCGATGACGCCGGCCTGGCCGGCGGCAAGCTCCTGCGCGTCATCCCACGACGTGAGCAGGGCCGCGCCTGGCACGTCCACGATGCGACCGAAGCCTTCGACCAGGTGAGCGTGGTCGATTTCCATGCGGTAGAAACCGAAATCGGCGAAGTCCGCATATCCGGCTGCTGCGTCATGGCGAGCAAGGTAGCGGACGCGCACCTCCTCTTCCGGCGCGGGGGCGATGCGGCCGACGAGGCTGGCGCGCGGCGAGTCGAGGGGATCAGCCGCGCCCGCCGCCGACACGAGGAGGGAGATGCGCCCGTCGTTGGCGATGTTGCGCGTGTGGCGGGCAAGGCGGGAGATGAGGAAGGTGGGCCGGCCTTCCGGATCCGTGCCGATGGCCACCAGGGAAGCATAGGGCCCGCCTTCGTGCTCCAGCGTCGCGAGCGCGCCGAAGCGGGCTTCGCGGATGAGATGGCGGACGGCTGTGGCGGCAGAGGTATCGGTCATCGCTTCGTGTTCCAGTTCGTGTGGCCGCAGGACTGCGCCCAGGGGGCGTTGGCTTGGCGATGACCGCCCGGCTGTGTGCGGGCGGATCTGGCTGGCGGCGGGCAGGATGACGCCAGAGCCACGGGAGAGGCAAGTATGCCGGCCTGCGGCCTTGATGCAGGGCGTTTCAGGCCGGGGGATCGCCGGACCGTGGCCGCAGATGGGGGCAAATGTGCTTGACGGGAGGACCCGGCCCCCGCTGGCGAAGGGCTGGTGCGGCGGCGGCGCCCCATGCCGGGCAAAGCGCGCTCAAGCCTCGTTCGCCGGGCCGGGCGGGAATGGGAGCGGAGCGATTTGCCCTCCGGCTGGCGCGGAGACCTTTTGGATAGCGGATCGAATTTTAGGGGATGCCGTTGACCTCGGCGGGTGTCTCGGGATAGGCAAGTGCTGGAAGCACCCGTAGCTCAGCTGGATAGAGCGCCGCCCTCCGAAGGCGGAGGCCACACGTTCGAATCGTGTCGGGTGCGCCATTGCAATCAAAGATTGTGGTTCGAGTTAGCCTCCCATAATCTGAATCGTTGTTGGCGCATCGAGAACTACGAATCTGGGGGTCGGGAGTTCGAATCTTCCCCGGCGCGCCACCTAATATGCTGAAATAACAATCATTTTCAGGCGGTCTGCCTGCGGGGGCGGCTGAATTTTCTGAATTCAGCCGGTTTTTCAGCCGGCTTTGGAAGGATGGATACCCCTTCGCACCCTATAGGGGTTATCCGCCTGGTTCATGCGGAGAGCAGCGGGACCTATGATGTACCGCGGATCCATGCGGTCCTGCGGGGGCACGGCCGGCGCGTGGGCCGCTCCCGGATCGAGCGGCTGATGCGCCCATCCGGGGTCTGGCGGCCTTGCCACGGCGCGCCCGGACGACTGACGGCCGACATTCCTATCCGATCGTTCCCAACCGGCTCGCCCGCAACTTTGCGACCCAGGCCCCGAACCAGGTCTGGCTGGCGGACCTCACCTATATCCCCACAGGCGCGGGCTGGCTCTACTGAACCGCCCCTGATTCCTGGACGCCTTCTTCCCTAAATTTTGAGGCAAGGAGGCCCCGATGGGCAAAGCGAACTTCGCCGAGGACTTCAAGCGCGACACGGTCCTTCAGATCACCGAACGGGGCTATCCAGTTGCGGAGGTGGCTGCGCGGCTGGGGATCAGCAAATACTCGCTCTACGAGTGGAGGAGGCGGTACGGCATCCGTACCGACGAGGGCTTCGCCTATGTGGCGGTCGTGATCGACCTCTTCTCCCCGCATCGTCGGGGGGGGGCCATCAAGGCCCGGCAGACGACCGACGTCGTGCTTCAGGCGCGGCTGGCCGCCGTCTGGCGCCGCAAGCCGAAGGGCCGTGTGCTGGTGCATTCGGACCAGGGGAGCCAGTTCACGAGCATGGAGTGGGCTTCGTTCCTGAAACACCACGACCTGCAGCCCTTGATGACCCGTCGCGGCCACTGCCACGACAATGCCGTGGCCGAGAGCGTCTTCAACCTGCTCAAGCGCGAACGTATCCGCTGCAAGGTCTATCAGACGCGCGACGAGGCACGCCGGGACGTGTTCGATTACATCGAGATGTTCTACAATTCCACTTGGAAGCACGCGCGCAACGGGATGCTGTAGCCCATCGAGTTCGAACGGCAGCACAAAGCGAAAGCCGAAGGCGGCTGGAAAACGCGGGGCGGTTCATCGGCGCAAAGCCGCCATTGAAACCCAAGCACATTTGGGCGCTTCGCACCCGGCTGCAGATTGGCAATCGGTTGCGCGATCTCGCGATGTTCAATCTCGCAATCGATAGCAAGCTACGTGGTTCCGATCTCGTTGTCCTGAAAGTCGGAAATGTCTTCTCCGGCAGCAGTGTCCGCTCTAGGCCCGATCGACATTCAGGATTCCCAAGGCTGGAGAATGCTGATTCATAAGGTTCCGTGTTTTTGGAGCACGGGGCCCTGCGATGGCGGCGAAACGATACGAGTTGAGCGACGCCCAATGGGCGAAGATCGCGCCGCTGCTGGCGGGCAAAGCCACAGATCCGGGCCGGACCGGCTCGGATAACCGCGTGTTCGTGAACGGCTGTCTGTGGGTTCTGCGCTCCGGCGCCCATTGGTGCGACCTGCCCGAGCGCTATGGCCGCTGGAAGAGCGTTCACAAGCGCTTCAGCCGGTGGTGCCACGCAGGGGTGTGGGAACGGGTGTTCGAGGCCCTGACCGCCGATCACGACAACCCGTATCTGATGATCGACAGCACGATTGTCCGGGCTCATCAGCAGGCCGCGAGCGGAAAAGGGGGGCCAAGGATCAGGCGCTGGGGCGTTCCCGAGGCGGACTGACCACCAAGGTCCACATGCTGGCTGACGCGCTGGGCCGACCTGTGCGCTTCATCATCACGGCCGGCCAGGTGGGCGTCGTCACCGCCGCTCCAGCCCTGGTCGAAGGTCTGACCGGCGGAGCCGTGCTTGCCGACAAGGCCTATGACAGTAATGCTTTCCGACAGCGCGTGACCGACATTGGCGCGGCAGCGGTGATCCCATCCAACCGGACCCGGAAGATCCTCATCCCGCACGATGCCACGGCCTACAAGCACCGCAACCGCATCGAGCGCTGCTTCAATCGCCTAAAGCACTTCCGCCGCTTCGCAACGCGCTACGACCGCCGGGCGATCCACTTCGCAGGGTTCGTCCTCATCGCCGCAGCCATGATCTGGCTTCGATGAATGTCGATCCGGCCTAGGTCGGTCGTCATCCAGCACAAGACCGGGCAGCCTGTCTCCTTTGAGATCATCCCCTGCGACCCGATCGGAGCCCGGCATCAAGATCCCAACGAGCCAGTTGGACTGACTGAGCTCGATAGAAGTAAAATATGCTGGGCGGGAACCGTCGACAGATGTCATGGCGACCTCCTTGCAGAGGCCGCGGTCGACACGAGGCCGCCGCTCACATAGTATCTACAACGAGGATCGGCCGCATGGGGCCATCGACCATAAGCCGCCGATCACGTTGCAGAACTCCGGCGGCGCCCCCAGCCCTCCGCCGTGAGCAAGGCCGGAAACTCCAACTTCCGGCGGTCCAACGAATGGTCTCGGATCAACCTTCATGCAAGATCGCGAGCATTCTCATGCATTCCGATCCGTGTCTCAGCCCTAGAAGTCCCTCTTGGCCAGTCTCCATAGCCAAGACATCAAAATCTGACAGGTTCTCGTCCGCTCCGCAGCTCGGTCGCGGGTGTTGCTCAGGCATCCAGCCGTGCCCGCCGGATGGGACATCAACCCCATCGGTTTGCTTTAATCAAAAATATGAAACACTTAGGTCGCAGCCCTGCGGCCGTCCCTCTTAACGTGGCTTTTTCGCGAGCTCTTGGGAGACGCCTCAACATCTCCAAGGGTCAGCAGATCGTGCGCGAGCACGCCGGCCGGCTTGGACGCCCGCTTCCGCACGGGGCGAGACGGCGCCGCTTCCATGCTTTCAAGCTCGGCTTGCAGCGGGGGCGCCTTGGTAATCCTGGAGGTTCCCATCATCGCCGAAATCGAGGCGCCGGCCTCGATCAGGATCTTCTTGAAGTCCTTCAGCCGCGACTCCATCCGGATGCTGGGGCCGGTGACCGACAGGGAATAGTGCACCTCGTCGTTGATGTCGAAGATCGGCACCGAGATGGCGGTGACGCCCGGAATGCGCTGGCCGGACGTGCAGGCATAGCCCTTGGCCCGGATCTCTGCGAGCGAAGCCTTCAATGCGGGCACATCGAGTTTTTCGGAGCCCGGTGTCTGGGCGATGACATCGTCGATTTCCGTCTCGCCTGCATACGCGAGAAGGAGGCGGGCGGTCGCCCCGTGGATGAGGCTCACATGCTCGCCCGGCCGCACGATGGTCATCAGGGGAGACGGGGTGTCCACCACGTCGATGCAGATGCGTTCGAGGCCGGACCGGATGTTCAGCGTCACGGTCTCGCCCGTCAGCCTGCAGACCTCCGCCATGGTGGGGCGCGTCGCCTCGCGGATGCCCAGCGTGCTCTTCACCAGCCCGGCGAGGCGCAGGATCTTCAACGACAGGCAATAGCGCTGGTTCTCCAGCCGCACCAGGAAGCCGCCGTTCTGGAGGGTATTGACGAGCCGGAACGTGGTGGCCTTGGGCATGCCGATCCGGTCGCCGATCTCCTGAAGGGAGAGGCTCTGATGTTGCGTGTCGAAGGCATCGAAGATGGCGAGCGCCCGTTCAACAGCCCGAATCATGTCATCCCCCTCGCCTGGATATCCTCACGCCACGCCCGCCATCCTCATTCCGCCGCCCGCTGCGCAGGCCGCCGCGCCTCTGGCCGCAGCGCGTTGAGGCCGGTCAGCTCGCGCCCGAGGATCAAGGTCAGGATCTCGTTCGTTCCGTCGGGGATCGGCAGCATGCGCACATCCCGATAGAGCTGCTCCAATCCTGTCTCCTCCGCCACCCCCATGGCGCCATGCACCTGCATCGCCAGGGAGACAGCTTCCGCGCATGCGTTCGTGGCATACCTCTTGGCCATGGCCGCGGTGCCGTCGGCACGCGCGCCATCGTCGATCAGCGACAGGGCGTGATAGCAGAGGAGGCGGCTGGTTGTCACAGCGGTTGCAATATCCGCCAGCCGCGCCTGCACGAGCTGCTTCTGGCCGATGACCTCGCCGAACTGCCGGCGCACGCCGGCATAGGCGACCGCCATGTCGAGGGCGCGCTGCGCCATGTGGACGGCGCACAGGCCGAACAGCGGGCGGTTGCCGACCCAGGTTCCCTGGAGAATCCGTGCCGCATCGCCGCCGCTGCCGAGAACGTTCTGCCTGGGCACCCGGCAATCGTCGAGGACGATCTCCGACAAGTGCCCCTGACGAAGGCCCAGCACGGCGATCTCGTGCGCCTGATAGGGCGACGTGTCGCGCTCGATCAGGACGCGCTGCATCACCGCGGCGCCGTTCTCCGCCCGGCCGGCGACGCAGGTGGCGATCATGACGTCGCTGATCGTGCCGTTGGTGATCCACATCTTGGTGCCGGAAACGCTCCATTCGTCGCCGAGGTCGGTGAGCCGCGTGGCGATGCCGCGGGGGTCCGAGCCGGTGTTGGGCTCGGTGGAGCCGGTGCAGCAGATCTTGCGGCCGGCGATCAGGTCGGGAAGGAGGGTCCGGGCGTGCGCCGCCCCGCCTTCCGCATGGATGCGGGCAATGGTGCATTCGTGGGAGATGAGCGAGATGGCGATCACCGGCGGCAGCTGCTCGAAGGCGATGCCGTAGTCCAGCATGCGCATCTCGCCGCCTCCGGCCGAGGCGGGCAGGCGGGGGGCGGTGAGGCCCATGTCGGCCAGCGCCGCATAGATCTCCAGCATCACCGCCTTGGGCAGGGGCCGGTCGGGATGGTTCGCCTTGAGGCGGGGCTCGATCTGGGAGCGCACCATGCGGCGGACCGCGTCGCGCAGCATCTCCTGATCTTCGTTCAGCTTGAAGTCCATGTCTGTCCGTCCCGAACTGTTTCTTCCCGATTTGATCTCGTCGCCGCCCTTTCAGGGCATCACGAAGCCGCCGTTGACGCTCAGCACCTGGCCGGTGATCCAGGAGGCCTCGTCGCTGCAGAGGAACGCGATGGCGGATGCGATGTCCTTCGGCTCGCCGATGCGGCCGGCGGGATAGAGCTTCAGCACGCTTTGCACCCGGCGGGCGTACTTCTCCTCGCCCATCTGCGCACGCAGGCCCGCCTCGCGGTCGATGCGCAGCGGTGTGTTGGTGGCGCCGGGGGAGACCACGTTCAGGGTCACGCCGCCGCGCCCCACTTCCTGCGCCACCGACTTGACCAGCGCGATGACCCCGGCCTTGGCCGCGGCGTAATAGGACAGGCGGGCCTGGCCGATGCGGGCGGAATCGGACGCGAGGCAGACGACGCGGCCCCGGCCGCGCGCCACCATGCCCGGCAGCACGGCGCGCAGGCCGAGCATGGGGCCATTGAGGCACACGCCGAGCATGCGCGCCCAGTCGGCCGGCGAGGAGTCGAGGAACAGCTTGTCGTCCAGCACGGCCGCGCTGTTGATGAAGACGTCCAGCGGCCCGAGCGTGCGCTCGGCCTGGTCCACCATGTGGCGGACCTCGTCCTCGCGCGTGATGTTGCAGGCGATGCCGATGGCGCCCGGCAAGGCGGCCGCAGCCTCCGCCGCAGCCTTCCCGTCGATGTCGGCGAGCGCCAGCCGGCCGCCTTCCGCGGCGATGCGCTGGGCCGCCGCAAATCCGATCCCGCGCGCCCCGCCGGTGATGAGGGCGACGCGCCCCTCGAAGCGTCCATGATCGCCCATCACAGCGCCCTCCGGAACCGGCGGAAGTCGGGCTTGCGCTTTTCCAGGAAGGCGGTGATGCCTTCCATGTTTTCCTCGTTCCCGTAGATCGAGGCGAGCAGCTCGGCGCTCGGGAAGAACGCCGAATAGAAGTCGCGATCGGAGCCCGCGTTGAGGGCGAGCTTGGCGATCCGCAGGCTCTGCGGGCTTTTGTCGAGGATGTCGGAGCAGAGGGCGTCGACGGTGGCGTCGAGAGCCTCGGCGGGTACCACCTGGTTGATGAGGCCCATGGCGAGCGCCTCCTGGGCGGTGTAGAGGCGGCAGGTGAACACCATTTCCCGCGCCTTGCGCTCGCCGACGAAACGGGCCAGCAGCTGGCAGGCGCCCCAGACGGGAATGCTGCCGACGCGCGGGCCGGTCTGGCCGAACTTGGCGTCCTCGCTCGCCACCGTCATGTCGCAGAACAGGTTGATCTCGTTTCCGCCGCCCACGCAGAAGCCGCGCACCTTGGCGATGACGGGCTTGTCCATTGCCCGCATCACGCTCGACAGGTTGAACAGGCGGCGCATGTGGGCGCGTCCCACCGGGGGCACGCGCTTCGACTGGTCGCGGATGTCGCCGCCGGAGCAGAACGCTTTATCCCCGGCGCCGGAGAGCACGACGACGCCGACTTCCGGATCGTCGGCGGCGCGCGCCATGGCGTGGGTCAGCTCCTCATAGGTCCGCGGCCGCACCGCGTTGCGTACATCCGCGCGGTTGATGGTGATCCGGGCGATGCCGCCCTCCGCGTCATACAGAACGTCCTCGTAGGCCACCTGCTTCTCCCCGCATATTTCTGACCAGATTCCGCTAGACGGACCCAGTTTCAAATTGATATACCCATCTCAATGCCGACGAGCAACTCAAGATCGGCGCTCAGGGAGAAAAGCATGAAACGTCTTTCCTCAGGCGGGATCCTCGCGTGCCTTGCGGTGGCCGCCGCCTTCGCCGTGACGCCCGCGCGGGCCGAAGAGACCATCAGGATCGGCGTGCCGATGGAGCTGAGCGGGCGCTTCGTCGCCTATGGCGCGTCCGGAAAGCGCGGCGCCGAGTTCGCTGCGGAAGTCTATGGCGGCAAGGTCGCCGGCAAGAAGATCGAGCTCTTGGTCCGGGATGTTCAGTCGGAATCCCAAGCCACCATCTCGGTATTCAACGAGCTCGTCACCAAGGAGAAGGTAAACTACATTATCGGCCCCATCGGCAGCCCGACCGTGGCGGCGGCGATTCCCGCCTGGCGGCAGGGCAAGCCCGTCTGGCTCGTGCCCGGGTCCAGCAGCACGAAGCTGGAAGAGGAAGTCGGCGGAGATCCGGAATTCTTCCACACCTTTCCCTACGCCTACAACTATCATGCCAGCGTTGCCGCTGCGCTCAAGGCTCGGCTGGCGCCCGGACAGAAGATCGCGATCGTCTATACGGACGACAACTATGGCCGGACGCATTATCCCTACGCTAAGAAGTATTTGACGGGTGCCGGCTTCGAGATCGTCGCCGAGGAGATCGTGCGCACCAATGCGGCGGACATGAACCCGCTGCTCACCAAGATCGCCCGCGCCAAGCCCGACGTGATCGTCGGCCTGCTCCAGACCACCGATGCGGTGACGCTGGCGAAGCAGATCTACACCCGTAAGATGCCAGTCCCCTATCTGATCGGCACCGCGGCGACCCAGCTCGACGAGTGGCAGAAGGCGGTGGGGCCCGCCCAGGAGGGATGGGTGGGCGTGACCACCTATCTTCCCGGCCTCAACCGCCCCGGCAACAAGGACTATCCCAAGCTGTTCCCGCCGAGCGACGAATGGGAGGCGGCATTCATCAAGAAATACGGCCAGGAGCCCGATTTCGAGGATGCGGGCGGCTACGTCAGCGCCATGCTGCTGTTCCTCGCCATCGAGAGGGCCGGCGGCGACGACAAGGAGAAGGTGGCCGCCGAGCTCCGCAAGATGAACATTCCCGACACGCTGCTCGGCACCGCCAAATTCGTCGAGACGCCGTCCGGCACGAAGCAGCAGGCCTTCACCGAGATGGTGGTGTTCCAGCGCGAGAACGGCAAGAACGTGCTGCTTTATCCGCCGGGGCCGGCCACCGGCCGCCTTCAGCCCGTCAAGTATTGACATCCGCCATTCCGGGTTCTGGCCCGTTCATCGGAGACGGATGATGGAATTTATTCCGCAGCTGATCGTGGATGCCCTCCTTCTGGGCGGCATCTACACCTTGATGGTCATCGGCCTTGCCTTGAGCTTCGGGGTGACGCGGGTCATCAATTTCGCCCATGGCGAGGCCGTCATGCTTGGAGCCTACGGCGCCTACACGGTGTTCGTTGTCTTTGGCGTCGATCCGCTCCTCGCCATGCCGTTCCTCATGGTGGCCGGCTGCCTGCTCGGCATGGGGCTGTTCCACATCTCCATCGAGCGCGTCCTCGCTGCGCCGCATGTGAACCAGATCCTGCTGACCTTCGGCATCGGCCTCGTGCTGCAGAACGCCGCGCTCATCGGCTGGAAGGCGAACGAGCGCTCGGTGGTGCCCTCCTATGCCTACACGTCCTTCGGGTTCGGCGAGGTGATCGTGCCGGGCGGCCGCCTGATCGGCTTCGCCGTCGCCCTCGCGCTGGTGCTTGCGCTGTTCTTCTGGCTGAAGCGCACCGAGTTCGGCCGCGCCACCCGGGCGCTGGCCGAGAACCGCGAGGCCACCGTGCTCATGGGCATCAACGTGCCGCAGATGTACGCCCTCGCCTTCGGGCTCAGCGTGTCGCTCGGCGTCGCCAGCGGCGTCATCATGAGCTTCCTCGGCGCGATCTCCCCTTTCATGGGTTTCCATATCCTGGTGAAAGGCTTCGCCATCATCGTGCTGGGCGGGCTCGGCAGCATCGCCGGCGCGGTGATCGGGGCGTTCCTGCTCGCCTTCGCCGAGACCGCGGTGAGCTACTACGTGCCCAACGGCACCGGCTGGGCCGAGGCCGTCGCCTTCGCAACCCTCTTTCTCGTCCTGGTGCTGCGCCCGCGCGGCATCATCGGCCAAGCGGTGGCGGAGTGAAGCCATGACACGAGCCACGACACGGGCCATGACACGCCACGCACGCATCATGAGCGGTCTCGGCGTCCTCGCCGCGCTCCTGCTCGTCGCCTCCAGCTTCTGGGACGCGCCGCAGATCAACAACTGGCTGTTCCGCATCTCGACGCTCATCATGCTGGCGACGAGCTGGAACCTCATGGCCAATGCCGGCCTCGTCTCGCTGGGGCATTCCGCCTTCTGGGGCGTGGGCAGCTACACCGCGATCCTCGCGGCCAACGCCTGGAGCGGCTCGGTCTTCGCCACGGTGGCGGTGGCCTGCCTCGTGGGCGCGGTCATGGGGGCGCTGCTCGCCTTTGTCACCGGCTCGCTGAAGGGCATCTTCTTCGCGATCGCCACCCTCGCGCTGTCGGAGGGCCTGCGCATCTCCGCGCTCATGGTGCCCGAGGTGACGGGCGGCGCGGTGGGCCTGTTCCTGAAGCAGGACCTGCGGCCGAGCCAGCATGCGCTCTATCTGTTCGGCGCGCTGGCCGCGGTGGCGAGCGTCGGCGTCGCCATTCTGATCTCGTGCTCGAAGCTCCAGTTCGCCTCCCGCGCCATGCGCGACAACGAGGCCGCGGCGCAGATGCTGGGCATCGCGCCGCGCCGCCAGCGGCTCGTCATCGTCGCCATCTCCGGCGCCATGGCGTCCGCGGCGGGAGCCATCAACGCGTGGTACGGCGGCTATCTCGATCCCGAGGTGGCCTTCACCCTGCACAACACCATCCTGGCGCAGATCGCCCCCATCCTCGGCGGCATCCATACCCTCGCCGGGCCGGTGATCGGCTCGGTCGCCATCATCGTGCTGTCGGAGGCGACGCGGATCTGGTTCGGCAGCGTCGAAGGCGTCAGCCAGCTCACCTTCGGCCTGGTGCTGATCGTCTGCATCCTGTTCCTGCCGAAGGGCATCGAGGGGCTGATGCGGAACCGGCGTGCGCGCCGGAAGGCGGAGCATGCCCCCGCGCTCCCGGTCCGCTCCATGCGGGGGATCGAGCCGTGAGCGCGCTGCTGTCGGTCTCCGGCCTCCACGCCGGCTATGGCGAATCCACCGTGCTGCACGGGCTCGACTTCGAGCTCCACCGCGGCGAGGTGATCTGCCTCCTCGGCGCCAACGGCGCCGGCAAGACCACCACGATGGGGGTCCTGTCCGGCCTCGTGGCGGCAAGCGCGGGGCGCATCCGCTACGACGGCGCGGACCTGCTCGCCATGCCGTCCCACGAGCGGGTGATGGCCGGAGTGGCGCTGTCGCCGGAGGGGCGCAAGGTGTTCCCCAACCTCACGGTGGAGGAGAACCTCGTCCTCGGCTCCTTCAACGTGAACGCGCGCGCCCAGCGCAAGCGCAAGCTCGACGAGGTCTACGACCTGTTCCCGCGCCTCGCGGAACGGCGGCGCCAGAGCTCCGGCCTGATGTCCGGCGGCGAGCAGCAGATGCTGGCGCTCGGGCGCGCGCTGATGGCCAACCCGCGCCTGCTGCTGCTCGACGAGCCGTCCCTGGGCCTTGCCCCCAAGGTGGTGCAGACGATGTTCGCGGCGATCCGCACCATCGCCGCCACCGACATCACCATCCTCCTGGTGGAGCAGAACACCCATGCCGCGCTGTCCGTCGCGACGCGCGGCTACGTGATGGCGGCGGGCCGCATCGTGCATGCCGGCGACACGACGGAGCTGCGCGCGTCGCCGGAGGTTCGCGAAGCCTTCATCGGCGGCAAGTCCGCCCGCGCCGCGGAGGCGAGCCATGCTTGAGGTCCGTGATCTCTCGAAATCCTTCGGCGGCCTCAAGGCGGTCGGCAACCTCTCGATCCGGGTGGGGCAGGGCGAGTTCGTCGGCGTCATCGGCCCCAACGGCGCCGGCAAGACCACGCTGATGAACCTCGTCACCGGCTACATGCAGCCCACCTCGGGCGACATCCTGTTCGAGGGGCGCTCCATCGTCGGCCTGAAGCCCTACCAGATCTCCCATCGCGGCGTCGGGCGCACCTTCCAGGTGGTGCGGCCGTTCTCGGAGATGTCGGTCGAGGACAACGTGATGACCGGGGCGCTGTTCTCGGGCGCGAAGACCAGCAGCCTGGCGAAGGCCCGCAAGGCCGCCGAGCTGCCCATGGAGCTGACCGGCCTCGCCGCCAAGCGGCACATGCACGCGGGTGCGCTCACGCTCGGCGAGAAGAAGAAGCTCGAGCTGGCCCGCGCCCTCGCGACCGCGCCGCGCCTGCTGCTGCTGGACGAGGTCATGGGCGGCGTCACCCGCGGCGAGGTGGACGATCTCATGGTGGTGCTCCAGCGCATCCATGCCTCGGGTGTGACCATCGTGATGATCGAGCATCTGGTTGAGGTCATCATGGCATTGTCGAAGCGCGTGGTGGTGCTGAACTTCGGCCAGAAACTGCACGAGGGCAGTCCGAGGGAGGTGGTGGAGCATCCCGCCGTCATCGAATCCTATCTCGGGCGGCCACTCGACGCGGAGGTGGCATGAACGCGCTGCTGCTTCACCCCGCCGCGCCCGCTCCCGAGCTTGTGGGAACGCTCGCCGTGCGCCGCTTCGGCGCCGGGGCACCGCTGGTGCTGGTCCATGGCGGAGTGGGGTCCTGGACCCACTGGATCGCCAATGTGGAGGCGCTGTCCCGCAGCTTCGCGGTGACCGCCGTGGACCTGCCGGGCTACGGCGATGCGCCCGCGCCGCAGGCGAGCGCGCCGGAGGCCTATCTCGACGCCATCGCCGCGGATCTGTCGCGGGCGATGGCGGATGCCCCGTCCTTCGGCCTCGTCGGCTTCAGCTTCGGCGCGGTGATCGCCGCCGCCGTCGCCCGCCGCCTCGGTGGGAAGGTGAACGCCCTCTCCCTGCTCGGCCCGGGCGGCTTCGGCGTGCCGCTGGGACG
The DNA here is from genome assembly GCF_043194755.2 of Xanthobacter nonsaccharivorans. Taxonomy (NCBI): domain Bacteria; kingdom Pseudomonadati; phylum Pseudomonadota; class Alphaproteobacteria; order Hyphomicrobiales; family Xanthobacteraceae; genus Xanthobacter; species Xanthobacter nonsaccharivorans. Next base: position 511,051 of record NZ_CM195526.1, read on the forward strand.
CAAGGTGGCGCTGGTCCCGGTGCCGGCGGCGGAGGAGGACCTGAAGGGGCACCGCGTGGCGGTGGCCCACAATCTCGGCCAGTTCATGATGTCCCGGCCCCCCGCTCCGGAGGATCCGGTGGTGGACCTGCAGAGCGCGAACATCGCGCGGCTGCGCTTCGACAGCCGCAAGGTCAGCCATCGTGACTGCCTGGTGGACGACGTCGGACGGCTCACCGCGCCATTGCAGATCATCTGGGGGGCTGAAGACCATCTGCCCGTCCCTTCCATCGCCGCGCGGGCGGAGCGGGTCAGCGCGGCCCGCCCCGACGCGGAAATCCACATCGTCCCCGATGCGGGGCACTGGGTGCAGTACGAGGCGCCGCGGGCGGTCGAGGCGTTGCTAAGCGACTTTCACAATCGGGTGTCGAGATGAGTGAATACGAGACCATCCGCGTCGAGCGCCAGGGTCCGGCGCTGGTGTTGAACCTCCATCGGCCGGACCGCCGCAACGCGGTCAGCCTGAAGATGATGGCCGAGATCATCGCCGCCGTCGCCGTCGCGGAGGACGATGCGGAAAGCCGCACCATCATCCTCTACGGCGGCCGGGACTATTTCTCGGCCGGCGCCGATCTGACCGAGGCGGTGCAGGTGAAGACGGCCACCGACGGCACGCGCTACTTCAACCAGTGGCATGCGCTGAACTCGGCCCTGGAGCATGCCTCCAAGCCGGTCATCGCCGCCATCGAGGGCTTCTGCATGACCGGGGGGCTGGAGCTGGCGCTCGCGGCCGACCTGCGCGTCGCCGGCGAGGGATCGAGCTTCGCCATCACCAGCGCGCGCATCGGCACTGTGGCAGGCGCTGGCGGCACGCAGCGCCTGCCGCGCGTGGTCGGCATGGCCAACGCCCTCGACATGCTGTTCGCCGCCGAGCCCATCGACGCCGCGGAGGCCCTGCGGATCGGGCTCGTCAACCGCCTCACCGAACGGGGCGGCGCTCTGGCCAAAGCGCAGGAGATGGCCGAGCTGTACGCGACCCGGGCGCCGCTCAGCCTCGCCTTCGTCAAGCGCGCTGTGCATCGCGGCATGCAGATGGACCTCGCCTCGGCCATCGAGTTCGAGACCTTCCTCGTCACCACCGTCTATGGCACCCGCGACAAGCAGGAGGGCATCGGCGCCTTCCTGGAGAAGCGGCCCGCGCGCTTCGTGGGAGCCTGAAGATGCAGACCGCGAAGACCGACGCGAAGCTGCCGCTCGCCGGCATCAAGGTGGCCGACTTCAGCCGCCTTCTGCCCGGCCCCTGGTGCACGCAGATGCTGGCCGATCTCGGCGCCGAGGTGATCAAGGTGGAGCGCCCGGACGGTGATCCGAGCCGTCACAACGCGCCGCTGTACAAGCAGGAAAGCGTCTATTTCTGCTCCGTGAACGGCGGCAAGCGCTCGCTCACGCTGGACCTCTCCGATCCCGCGGGGCAAGTCGAGGCGCACCGGCTCATCGCCGAGGCGGACGTGCTGGTGGAATCCTTCGGCCGCGGCGGCGCCGAGAAGCTGGAGGTCCACTGGGAACGGGCCCGGACGCTGAACCCGCGCCTCGTCTATTGCAGCATCACCGGCTTCGGCCAGACCGGCACGCTCGCGCCGATCGCCGGCCACGACCTCGCCATCCAGGCCGCCACCGGCCTCCTCTCGCTCTCGGACGCGCCGGCCCCGGCCTTCCAGGCCGGTGACTATGCCGCCGCCAGCATGGCCGTGATCGGCATCCTGGGCGGGCTGCGCAACCGCGACCGGGACGGCGTCGGCGCCTATCTCGACGTGGCCATGTTCGACGCCCTGTTCGGCATGGGCAATATCGGCCTTGCCAGCGCCCTCGGGCGGCTCGCCGGCGGCTCCGGCACGCCGGCCATGGAGGTCTGGGGCGGCAATCCGCGCTACACCACCTACCCGACGCGCGACGGCAGGAAGATCGCGGTCTGCCTGCTGGAGGCCAAGATCTGGCGGCGCTTCTGCGAGGCCATCGGCCGGCCCGATCTGGTGTTCGACGAGGATCCCAAGGCCCGCCTGTCCAGCCACGGCGACCGCTCGGAGCTGTTCCGGCAGGCGCTGTCCGACTACTGCCTCGCCCACGACCGCGACGAGATCGGCGCCCGCATGGTCGCGCTCTGCCTGCCGGTCATCCCGGTGCTCACTCCGGACGAGGCGGTGGCGAGCGAGCATGTGCGCAGCCGCGGCCTGGTGGAGGCCGTGGACCATCCCACGGAAGGACGCACCTTCACGCTGCGCAGCGGGCTCATGGGCGCCGGCATCACCCGCCGCAGCCGCGCGCCGGCGCCGCGGATCGGCGATGCGGGGCCGGCATCCCATCCGATTTCGATCCGTTCCGCTTCGACGGCGGGCTAGGGGGCTTCCATGGATTTCAACCTCACCGAGGAGCAGACCCTGTTCCGGGATTCCGTCCGCGCCTTCGCCGAGAAGCACCTGGCGGCCGGAGCGCTGGCGCGCGCCCACAGCGACGACTACCCCTGGCAGGTGGCGGAGCTGATGGCGCAGCAGGGCCTGCTCGGCATCACCGCCAGCGAGGACAGCGGCGGCGCGGGCGGCACGCTGATGGATGCCGTGATCGCCATCCAGGAAATCGCGCGCGCCTGCCCGCGCTCGGCCGACGTGGTCCAGGCCGGCAATTTCGGCGCCATCCGGGTGCTGATGCAGTATGGGACGCCCGAGCAGAAGGAGCGCTACCTGAAGCCCCTGCTCGCCGGCCGGGGCCTGATCTCGGTGGCCATGACGGAGCCCAACGCAGGCTCCGCCGTCACCGAACTCACGACCTCGGTGAAGCCGGACGGGGACGGATTTCGCCTGAACGGCAGCAAGGTGTTCACCACCCACGGCACCCACGCCACCGTGTTCCTGGTCTACGTCCGCTTCGGGCCCGGCGTCGGCAATATCGGCTCGGTGCTGGTGGAGCGCGGCGCCGAGGGCTTCAGCTTCGGCAAGCAGGTGCGCTTCCTCTCCCGCGAGGAGTGGAACCCCTTGTTCTTCGACAACGTCTATGTCCCGCGGGAAAACGTGCTGCTCGGCCCGGGCGGCTTCAAGAAGCAGATCTCCGGCTTCAATGTCGAGCGCATCGGCAATTCCTCCCGCGCCCTCGCGCTCGGCCGCTACGCCTACGAGGTGGCGCGCGACCATGTGCTGACGCGGCGCCAGTTCGGGCGCAGCTTGGCCGACTTCCAGGGCATGCAGTGGAAGTTCGCCGAGATGAAGATTCAGCTCGACGCCGCCCAATTGCTGCTCTACCGCGCGGCGGCCAGCGCGGACCGGGGCTTTCCGTCGGCAGAAGAGACCGCCATCGCCAAGGTGGCCTGCAACCGGGCGGGCTTCAACGTGGCCAACGAGGCCATGCAGGCCATGGGCGGGGCCGGCTACAGCCAGGATTCCCTTGTCGAATACTGCTTCCGCCGCACCCGCGGCTGGATGATCGCCGGCGGCACCGTCGAGATCCTGCTCAACCGCATCGCCGAGCACGTGTTCGACCGGAGCTTCCCGCAGCGGCTGAAGCCTCTTGCGCAGGAGGCCGTATGACCGCCGCTTCCACATCGATCGCGGACGCGCTGTTCCGGCCCCGAAGCATCGCCCTCGTCGGCGCCTCCGGGGACGAGAACAAGCACGCTTCGCTGCCGCACCAGTATCTGCGCCGGCACGGCTATGGCGGCGAGATCTTTCCCATCAACGCCAACCGGGACTCCGTGTTCGGGGAGCGCGCCTTCAAGAGCGTGTTCCAGGTGGGCAAGCCGGTGGACCATGCCTTCATCATGCTGCCCACGGACGCGGTGCTCGGGGCGGTGTCGGACTGCTGCAAGGCGGGCGTGCGCTGCGCCACCATCCTCAGCAACGGCTTCGCCGAGAGCGGGGAGGAGGGCCGGCGGCGCCAGGCCGACCTCCTCGGCATGGCACGCACGAGCGGGCTGCGCCTGCTCGGCCCCAACAGCCTCGGCATCATCAACCTGCCGGACCACGTGGCGCTCTCCGCCAACGAGATCCTTTCCCTGCCCGAGCTGCGGCCCGGCCGCTACAGCCTGATCTCCCAGAGCGGCAGCCTGATCGGCGCGGTGCTCTCGCGCGGCCAGGCGCGGGGCATCGGATTCGCCAAGATGATCTCGGTGGGCAACGAGGCGGACCTCGGTGTCGCCGAGATGGGCGGGATGCTGGTGGACGACCCTGGCACCGACGCCATCCTGCTGTTCCTGGAAACGGTGCGCAACGCTGACGGCCTCGCCGCCATGGCGCGCAGCGCCTTCGCCGCGGGCAAGCCGGTCATCGCCTTCCGCGTCGGCCGCTCGGAGGTGGGCGAGCAGCTCGCCGCCACCCATACCGGGGCGATGGTCGGCAGCGGCGCCGCCATGGACGCATTCCTGAGCGATATCGGCATCGTCAGGGTCGAGACCATGGATGCCTTTCTGGAGGTCGCGCCGCTGGTGCAGGGCCACCGGCCGCCCGGGGGGCGGCGCGTCTCCGTCGTGAGCACGACGGGCGGCGGCGGCACGCTGGTGATCGACGCCATCGAGCGGCACGACATCGAGATCGTGCCGCCGTCCGAGGCCGCGGTGGAGCGGCTGGCGGCGCAGGGCATCGCCATCGCCCGCACGCCGCTCATCGACCTGACCCTGGCCGGCACCAACCCCCGGACGTACGGCGCGGTGCTGCGCGAGCTCATGGCGGCGCCCGATTGCGACCTCGTGATGTCGGTGGTGGGCTCGTCGTCCCAGTTCCGGCCCGACCGGGCCGTGCTGCCCATCACCGCCGCCACCCGGGAGAACCCCGGCAAGCCGGTGGGCGTGTTCCTCACGCCCCACGCGGAGACCTCGCTCGGGCTCCTCTCCGAGGCGGGCCTCGCGGCGTTCCGGACGCCGGAATCCTGCGCCGACGCGCTCAGGGCCTTCTTCGACTGGAGGGCGCCCCGCGCCGAGGAGCCACACCCGGTGCCCCGCGCCGCGGCCGCGGCTCTGGCTGCGACGGAAGATCCCCTGGATGCCGGCGCGGCGGCGCGGGTGTTCGAGCGTCTCGGGGTTCCGGTGGCGGCCGAGCGCGTGCTTCCCGCCGATATGGGCGCCATCGAGGCCGAGGCGCTGGACGATCTTGCGTACCCCGTCGTCGCCAAGATCCTGTCGCCCGACATCGCCCACAAGACCGAGGTGGGCGGCGTGGTGATCGGCTGCCCGACGCCCGCCGCGCTGAAGGCCGCTTGCCGGCGCATCCTGGCAAGCGTCGCCGAAGCGGCGCCGCAGGCGCGGCTCGCCGGCATCCAGGTGCAGCCGATGCTGGAGGGCATCGGGGAGGCGCTGCTCGGCTATCACCGCGATCCCTCCGTGGGGCCGGTCGTCACCCTGGGGGTCGGCGGCGTGCTCGCCGAGATCTACCGCGACGTCTGCGTGCGCCGGGCGCCGGTGGATGAGGCCGCCGCGCGCGGGATGATCGACGCGGTGCGCGGCCTCGCGCCCCTGCGCGGCTACCGCGGCCTGCAAAAGGGCGATCTCGACGCCCTCGCCCAATGCATCGCCGCCTTCTCCCGCCTCGCGCTGCTGGATGTGGAGGAGGCGGAGATCAACCCGGTCCTGATCCGGCCGGAAGGACAGGGCGTGGTCGCGCTCGACACGCTGCTGGTCAAGGGAGGTCCCCATGCGAGCTGAGACACCTCGGGCCGGCGCCACCGCGCGCCTCGCCGATTTCTGCGCGGCCCTGGGCTTCGGGCAGCTGGACGATGCCGCCGTGCGGGCGGTGCGCCGGCATCTGCTCGACACGCTGGGCGCGGCGATCGCCGGATCGCAGCGCCAGCCCGCACGCATCGCCGCGACGACCCTGGCGGAGATCGAGACCGGGGGCGAGATGGCGGTGCCCGGCATCGCCGGCCGCTGGAGCCGGCTGAGCGCGGCCTATCTGATGGGCGCCAGCGCCCACGGCCTGGAGCTGGACGACGGCTACCGCGCCGGCTCGGTGCATCCCGGCGCGCCGGTCGTTCCGGCCGTGCTGGCGGCGGCCTGGGGCAACCGGGTGGACGGCGCGCGCGCGGCAGCCGCCATTGCGGCAGGCTACGAGGTGGTGACGCGCGTGGCAGAGACGATCCACCCCGCCTCGCGCCGGCGGGGCTTCCACAACACGCCCGTCGCCGGCGTGCTGGGGGCGGCGGCGGCGGCGGCGTCGATCCTCCGGCTCGACGGCGCGCGCACCGCCCACGCGCTGGGGATCGCCGCCAGCTCGGCGGCCGGCCTCTTCGCCTTCCTGCACGGCGGCGGTGAGATCAAGCGGCTGCACCCGGGCTTCGCCGCCCGCGAAGGCCTGTTCGCCGCGCTGCTGGCGCGCAACGGCATGACCGGCCCGGCCGGGGTGCTGGAGATCGAGGACGGCCTCCTGCAAGCCTTCGGCGACGGCGCCGACCCGGAAAAGCTCGTCGCAGGCCTCGGTGCTGGCTTCAACGTGTCACGCTGCTACATCAAGCCTTACGCCTGCTGCCGGCACCTGCACCCGGCCCTCGATGCGGTGATCGCGGTGGCGCGCGAGGAGGGGGTGGCGGCTTCCGACATCGCCTCTGTCGCGGTGGGCACCTATGCCATCGCCGCGGGCCATGCCCAAGGCGGCTGGGAGGACATGGCGTCCGCCCAGATGAACTATCGCTTTTGCACCGCGCTTGCCGCCAGCGCCGGGCGCGTGGGCATTGCCGATTTCGATGCGGCGAGCCTTGCCGACGCCCGGCTCGCCGATCTTGCCGCGCGTGTCACGGTCACGGTCGACCCCGCCTGTGAGGCTGACTACCCGCGGCTTCGGTCCGCCAACGTCACCGTGCGCACCAGATCGGGCGCCACGTTCCATCGCTATGTGGACGAGCCGCTGGGGTCCGCCCGCCATCCGCTCGACGACACCGCGCTGGTGCGCAAGTTTGAGAACCTCGCGACCCCCGTCCTCGGCGCCGTCGAAACGGCTCGGCTGCGCGCATCGGTGCTCGTGCTCGAAACGCTGGACGACGTGGACACGCTTCTGAAGGTCCCGGCCTGATCTGGCCTCAAAAAAAACTGCAAGGGAAAAACGGAAATGCCCAGAACCGTGCTCTTTTCTCCGATATCCCTGCGTTCGGTGACATTCGACAACCGCATTGTCGTCTCGCCCATGGGCCAGTATTCGGCGGATGAGGACGGCCTCGCCACCGCCTGGCACCTGATGCATCTCGGCCACCTGGCGCTGTCTGGCGCCGGCCTCCTCTTCACCGAGGCGACGGCGGTGGAGCCGCGCGGGCGCGTCAGCGGGCGGTGCCTCGGCATCTGGTCCGATGCCCACGTGGCGGCGCTGGCACCCGTGATCGATTTCTGCCGCCGACATGGCGGCGCCAAGCTCGGGATGCAGCTGGCCCATTCCGGCCGCAAGGGCTCGGTGACGGTGCCCTGGGAAAAGCAGGTCGGCATGGCCGGCGGGGCCGGCGGCTGGCTGCTGGCGAGCCCGTCCGCGGAGCCTTATCCCGGACGCCCCGTTCCCGAGGCGCTGGATGCCGAAGGCCTCGCCCGGGTGCGGGATGCCTTCGCCGCGGCCGCGGCGCGCGCCGACCGCGCCGGGTTCGACATGATCGAGATCCACAACGCCCACGGTTATCTGCTGCATTCCTTCCTCTCGCCTCACGCCAACCTGCGGACTGATGCCTATGGCGGCAGCCGCGAGAACCGCATGCGCTTTCCCCTTGAAGTGTTCGAGGCGGTGCGCGCGGCATGGCCCGATCACAAGCCGTTGGGCGTGCGCGTGTCGGCGACCGACTGGACCGAGCAGGGGTGGACGCCCGACGATACCGTCGCCTTCGCCAGCGAGCTGAAGGCACGGGGCTGTGACTATGTCTGCGCCTCCAGCGGCGGCAGCTCGCCCCATCAGAAGATCCCCGTGGCGCCTGGCTATCAGGTGCCGTTCGCGGAGCAGATCCGGCGCGAGGCGGGCATCCCCACCATGGCGGTCGGCCTCATCACGCAGCCCCAGCAGGCCGAGGACATCCTGAGCGGCCAGCAGGCGGATTTCGTCGCGCTGGGCCGCGGCATTCTCTACGAGCCGCGCTGGCCGTGGCATGCGGCGGAGCATTTCGGGGAAGAGGTGTTCTTCCCGCCGCAGTACGAACGCTCGCACCCCTCCATGCGCCCGGGCGACTTCCTGAAGCCGTTCCGCGACCGGCTCGCGGCGGAGTAGGCCGTGATGGAACCGTGCGCTATCGACTACACCCGCGCTTTCGCCGCCGAGCTTGTCGCCATGGACGGCGCGGCCCTGACCGGGCGCGATCTCGCGCAACTCGATCGGTTGCTGCTGGATTATTGCGGCGTTGCGTTTGGCGGTGCCGCGCGCCCCTGGATCGCAGCGCTCCATGGCTGGGCACAGCGATATCGAGGGTGCGGGCCGGCACGCATCATAGCGTCGGACCTCGAAGTGCCGGCGGAGGTTGCCGCCTTCGTCAATGGCGCGGCTGGCCACAGCTTCGAGCTGGACGACACACACGACAGCTCCATGAGCCATCCCGGAGCGGTGGTGATCCCCGCCTCGCTCGCGGTCGCAAGCGACGTCGGGGCCGACGGCCCGCAGGTGCTGGCGGCCATCGCCGCCGGCTACGAGACCATGGCCCGCATCGGTATCACCGTGCGGGCCGGCCGTGTGATTGCCGCCGGCTTCCACCCTACGGCGGTGCTCGGCGTGTTCGGCGCCGCCACCGCGGCAGCGAAGCTCCTGGGGTTCGATGCCGGGCAATTGTGCACCGCGTGGGGGCATGCGCTGTCGCTGGCGGCGGGCTCCATGCAGTTCTCCCAGGAGCCCGCCGGCGCCGAGGTGAAGCGGCTGCACGCCGGCTACGCCGCCCGCAGCGGCGTCACCGCCGCGCAGATGGCGCAGGCCGGCATCTCCGCCCCCACCCGGAGCCTCGACGGACGCTACGGCTTCCTCGCGCTCTACGGCTGCGACCCGGATCCCGCGGCCCTGCTCGCGCCCGGCGCGCGGGGACTGGCCATCCACGACATCAGCATCAAGCCCTATGCCTGCTGCCGCCTGCTGCATTCCATGATTGACGGCCTGAGGGACGCGACCGATGGCTTCACCAGGGGGGCGGAGATCTCCCACATCCTGGTGCGGGGACCACAGAAGCTGGCGGACCAGCACATGGTGGTCCGTCCCATGACGCCGATGGCCGCGCAATACAGCCTGCCGTTCGCGGCCGGGGCGGCGCTCGCCTACGGTCCGGACCGCTTCGACGTGTTCGAGGACCCCTACCTCGCCGACCCGGACATCCTCGGCTTCGCCGACCGGGTCGAGGTGGCCAGCGACACGGAGCTGGAGCGGACCTATCCGGCGCATTTCGGCACCGAGGTGGAGGTGTCGTTCGCGGATGGGCAGGTGCGCGTGCGGCGGGTGCTGGACAGCATCGGCACGCCTCTCAGCCCGCTGCCGGCGGATCGTCTGGCGGCCAAGGCTCGGGCGCTGGTGGCGCAGAACCGGGCGGACGCGGATTTCGGCCGCATCGAAGATGCGGTGAGGGCGCTGGCGCGAGCGGGCAGCGTCGTATCGCTCCAGGCCGCCTTGTCCCTGCCGCCGGGCTCCGGGATCGGATGATGTCATCATTCCTAGAGGACACGCACCTTTCGGCGATATCGCCGTCATCCTCCTTCAGCGACACGGTCCGGTTGGAGCGCGAGGGGCGGCTGGCGGTGGTCGTCATCGACAACCCGCCGGTCAACGCCGGATCGGCCTCGGTGCGCAGCGGCATTCATGCCGCCGTCGCGCACGTCGCGGCCGATCCGGACATCGATGCCTGTGTGCTGATGGGCGCGGGCGGCTCGTTCATCGCCGGCTCGGACATTCGTGAATTCGACCAGCCCCTCGCCGATCCGCAGCTGCCCGCGGTGATCGCTGCCATCGAGGCCTGCCCCAAGCCCGTGGTCGCCGCGCTCGACGGCGCCGCCTTGGGCGGCGGGTTCGAAGTGGCGCTGGGATGCGACGCGCGGATTGGCACGCCCCACCTCGTGGTCGGCCTGCCGGAGGTGCAGCTCGGCATCATTCCCGGAGCGGGGGGCACCCAGCGCCTGCCCCGCCTCGTAGGGATGAGCGCGGCGATCGAAATGATCTGCTCGGGCCGCCGGGTGAAGGCGGAGGAGGCGCTGCGCCTCGGTATCCTCGACGCGGTGACGGAGGGGGATCTGCGCGGCGCCGCATTGGACCATGCGAGCTCGCTCGGTGGCGCCAAGCGCCGCGTGAGGGACGCCCCCCTTCCTGCGGATCCGGTGGCGCGGGTCGAGAAGGCCAGGCAAGACGCCCTGCGGCAGGGCCGCGGGCGCCCGGTGCGGGATGCCATCGAGGCGGTCGGCTGGGCCGGAATGCTGGGCTTCGACGATGCCCTGGCGAAGGAGCGCGAGCTGTTCCAGCGCCTCAGGACCGGTGAGGCGGCGGCGGCGCTGCGCCATCTGTTTTTTGCCGAGCGGGAGGCGCTGAAGTTTCCCGGGCTCAAGGATGCGGCCGCCCACCCGCTCGGGCGGATCGGCGTGCTCGGGGCGGGCACCATGGGGTCCGGCATCGCATCCGCAGTGCTCGCCGCCGGCTATCAGGTCGTGCTGATCGATCCGGTTCCCGCGGCGCTGGAGGCCGGGCTAGGCCGCATCCGCGAGAGCGAGGCGCGCCACGTCGCCGCCGGCCGGCTCACTGTCGAGCAGTCGCGGCATCATCTCGACCGCCTGACGGCGGCCGGCACCGTGGCCGCGCTGGCCGATGCGGCGCGGCCCGCGGTCGACATGGTGATCGAGGCGGTGTTCGAGGACATGCAGGTGAAGACCGAGGTGATGCGCCAGCTCGGGGCGACGCTGCCCGGGAGCGCCATCATCGCCTCGAACACATCGTATCTCGACCTCGACGCGCTCGCCGAGGCGAGTGGCTCGCCCGAGCGCGTGGTCGGCCTCCATTTCTTCGCGCCGGCCACGCTCATGCGCCTGCTTGAGGTGGTGAAAGGTCGGGCCACCGGGCTCGATGTCCTGAGGACCGCGCGCGACTTCGCCCGCACCCTCGGAAAGATCCCGGTGATTTCGGGGGTGGGCGACGGCTTCATCGGCAATCGCATCTATTCCGCCTATCGCGCCCAATGCGAGTTCATGGTGGAAGAGGGTGCTATGCCGCAGGAGGTGGACGCAGCCATGGAAGCGTTCGGCTTCGCGTTGGGGCCGTTTGCCGTTGGTGACCTGTCCGGCCTCGACATCGCCTGGAAAAATCGCCGGCGGCTCGCGGCGACCCGCGATCCCGGGGCGCGCTACTGCGCCATTCCCGACCGGCTCTGCGAAGCCGGCCGGCTGGGCCGTAAGACCGGCGCCGGCTGGTATCGCCACAGCGCCGACGGCCGCACCCGCGCGCCGGACCCGGAGGTCTTGCAGCTCATCGAGGAGGCTCGGGCGGCGGCGGGGGTCGTTCCGCGCGCCTTCAGCCCGGAGGACATCCAGATGCGGGCGCTGGCGGCCATCGTCAACGAGGGCATCCTTGTGCTGGAAGCCGGGATCGCCCAGCGGGCTTCCGACATCGATCTCGTGCTGGTACACGGCTACGGCTTCCCGGCAGATCGCGGCGGCCCCCTGTTCTGGGCGGGCCGCCAGCCCAAGGCGCGCATCCTTGCCGCTGCGGCAAATCTCGCGGCGAAGGCCGGACCCGGCTTTCGACCGGCGGACCTCGGCCGGTGGCCGCTTTTTTCGCCGACCTGATCTCGCGGGCCGGCGAGGCCGGAACGCTGCGAAAGGACCCCGATCCATGACGTTCACCACGCCCTTTTCGGACATCGTCGTCGTCGAATGCGGGCGGCGCACGGCGGTTCGAGCGTGCGGAAACCTTCTTGCCGAGATGGGGGCGAAGGTCTTCACCGCGACTGGTCCCGAAACGGAGGCGTCGTTTTCCCGGTTCAAGACCGAGCTTACCCCTGCTGCTCTGGCGCTGCAGGCCGGGCGGGCGAGCGTAATCCTCCACAGCTCCGACCGTGACGACAACATCGTCTTTCCCGCGCAGCGCCCGGACCAGATCGTGTGCGACATCGTCGTGGATGCCGATCCTGCGGTGAAGGGCCGGGGCATGTGGAGCGATCCGCTGCTTCAGGCGCAGATCGGGCTTGCCGACCTCACTGGCACGGCCAACAGCGATCCGACCATCTGCGATGCGCCTATCGTCGAGGCCCAGACCGCCCTGTTCGCGGCATCGGGCATCCTCGCGGCATGGCGGCACCGGGCGGCGAACGGCCGGGGCCTGAGCTTCCGCATTTCGCTGCTCGACTGCGGCCTGAACAACCTGTCCACCTTCCTGCCGCTGCTGTACGGCTCGAAGGTGCCGAGGCGGTCGGGCAACCGCCACCCCATGGCCGTGCCCTGGAACAGCTACCGGGCGAGAGACGGATGGGTGCTGCTCTGCTCGGCGACCGACGAGCATTGGGGCCGGCTGTGCGAGGTGATGGGGCGGGAGGATCTGAGGTCCGGCGCCTTCGAGAAGCTCGCAGATCGCGTGGCCGCCTGCGACGCGGTCGATGCCGTGGTGGAGGCCTGGACGGCATCCCTCACGGTGAACGAGTGCATTGCCAGACTGGGCGCGGCTGGGCTTGCCGCCGGGCCGATCGCCACGCTTAAAGACCTCCGTGACGAGCCCAATCTGCGCCATCGTGGCACGATATCGGGCGAGCCCGGCGCTCTGCCGCAATCCTTCGCCAAGACGGCCTTTTCTTCCGGCGCGGTCCCAGTAGCCCATCCGCTCCCGGCGCCTGCGTCGTCGGCAGCGGATACGCTGCCGCTTCACGGCATTCGGGTGATCGAAATCGGCCAGTACACGACCGCCCCGGTTGCCGCAAAGCATCTTGCGCTCCTGGGCGCGGAAGTCATCAAGATCGAGCCGCCGTCCGGCGAGGCCTCGCGCGCTTGGCCGCCCCATCAGGACGGGCAGGGGTATTTTTTCACCATGAACAATACCAACAAGCAGAGTTGCATGTTGGATCTTCGAATCGAGAGCGACCAGGACGGGTTCCGACGTCTGCTGGAGACGGCGGATGTCCTGATTGAGAACCTCAAGCCGGGCTCTCTCGCCCGACTGGGGTTCGGCACCGATGTGCTCGCAGCTCTCAATCCCGGGCTGGTCTATTGTGCGATCTCCGGCTTTGGCCAGAGCTCCGCCTATCCCGGGCGTCCGGCGTTCGACACGGTGGTCCAGGCCATGTCCGGCCTCATGGACCTGACGAAGGTCAACGGTGTTCCCACGAAGCTCGGCACGTCGGTGGCGGACGTTACGGGCGGCATCGCTGGGCTCTTCTGTCTTCTCGCGGGCCTCGAACAGCGTCGTCGGACCGGACGGGGCCTCATGATCGACCTTGCCATGCAGGACGTCGCTGTGTGGCTCACGCAGGCCGTCTGGAATGGGAACGCCCCCGAGCCCCATGCGGTGGTTCGCTGCGTCGAAGGGTTCGTAGTCATCGATCGACCCGATCTGGAGATCGCCGGGCAGGCCGCACATTTGACACGTGAAGCCGTTCTTGCCCTATGCGCGGCTGCCGGCATCAAGGCCGCAGAAGTTCGCACACTGGCAGAAATTGGCGCAGACTCCGGGGTGGTCGGACGAGGCGCCGTAGTGCTCTTCCGTGGTCGTGATGGATGCGAATGGCCGCTGTTTCGTCCTTTGCTCCGGTTTGCCGGCATCCCGCCTGTTGCGCTCGTGCCCATTGGGGAACTTGGTGAGTTCAACGCGCATTTGTGAGGGATTCCGAGCTTGTTATTTGGCGGTTCCCAACCCTCAGGCTGCGATCGCGCGCGGCCACCGGCAATGAGATTCACGGTTCGTCTAGAATTCTGAAGTATAGAAGCGTCTAAACATCCAGGCCCGTTCGATCGAGAGCATTCTCAGCACATTTATATCGTGTTCCACAAGCAAAGATGGCAGAATGGGTTGGCATACGGTTTTCGAGCCGCGTCGTCGAGGCGACAAGAGGTGGAGGGTCGACGCCTAGGCGCTGCATTGTTTGAACCAAGCCTCGGGCACGCGCTTTGGGTGCCTGTGGGACGCTTCGGATGAGTGCCGCTGGAACATCGGTTGCCACCCAATGCTGTGTCAATGCAGCCGTGAGGAGCCCGGTCAGCAGCGGGATCAGAACCTCACGATTGGCATGTCGATCCAGGTCCCGGCGGAAACGGATACCCCTGCGCACCAGATCGCAGCGTGGCGCATGTCCCGAGGGCCGGACGACCAGAGAAGCTGGGCTTGATCCGGCCACCATCATGCTGGTCCGCTTCCGCCCGAAGGATCGGCTCGGCCAGCAGAGCCACCGGTTCGCGAGCGGTGGATGACGCGCGCAGGCTCGGATCACGAGCTCGGCGGGGTCTCACGCGCACCGCTCCGGATCCCCCAAATTGTTCAATGGGAGATGAGCAACGGGACCGGCGACAGTCTCAGGAGCGAACGCGTCACCCCGCCGAGCACGATCTCCCGGGCGCGGGCGTGGCTGTAGGCGCCAAGAACGATCAGGTCGTGGGCGTTCGACGCGGCATATTCAAGAATGACGTCCGGGATCGCCCGCCCGTGCGACGGCACGGGATCAACGGTCAGGCGAACCCCGTGGCGCAACAGGAACATCGCCACGTCTACCCCTGGCTCTTCCCCCGCAGGGATGTTTGCCTGCGGGTCCACGATCAGCACGGTTACCGATGAGGCGAGCGCGAGCAGAGGCAAGGCGTCGCCGATGGCCCGGCGCGACTCCCGGCTTGCATTCCAGCCGATGAGAATGCGCTGCGGCGGTTCCATATTGTGCCAGTTCTCCGGCACAAGCAGAAAGGGGACGCCGGTTGCCAGTTGCACGACGTCGGCTGGGGCCCCGTCATCGAACCATGAATCCTTGGGCGGTGCGGCGACCACGAGATCCGCGTGCAGGGCGCCGATGCGGCGTTCATCTTCTCCATGGGGCGTGTGGACACGGAACTCGCAATGCACATCCTGCCGGGCGGCGTGCTTTTCGAAGACATCCCGCGCTTGTTTGATCGTCTCGTCCTTGCGGACCTGCTGATGGTGCAGAAGGTCGGCGATCGCCGCCTGCCCGCGGACATGGGAGGCGGCAGCGCGGCCGTCGAGGTCCGGGGGAAGCAGGAAGATGCCGATGAGATGGGCGCCGTGGCGCCGCGCGAGATGGATCGCGTAGTCGATCCGTGTTTCGCGCGACGGGCTGGTATCAATGAGAACAGCGATCGTCTTGATGTCCATGGCTCTTACCCTGTGATGCCTGTTGGTCGCATCGTGTGCCGGCTCTACGGGACCATGCGTTTTGATCGCCCGGCCATCCAGAAGGCCGCCTGGGCGATGATGCCGGAGCCGGCCAGCACGAGAGCGGCGGCCAAGGCGGGGTCGGATCCGATGCCGGCCAAGGTCGTGCACAAGGCGCCGACCGCCATCTGCATGGCGCCGTAGAGACCCGATGCGGAGCCGCCGACGCGGGGATTGATGCTAAGGGCCTCGGTCAGCGCGGCGGGCGCCGCGGTGCCCACGCCGACGGAGAATGTGAACACCGTGCCGATGGCGAGCGGCACGGTGAGCCGATCCAGGAGCACGACGGCGAGCAGGATGAAGGCGGCGGCCACGCTGACCCCATTGGCGCCGACCAGCAGGCGGCCGACGGAAACGTGGGCGATGAGCCGGCTGGCCAGTACGCTGCCCACCCACACGCCCAGGACCAGGAGGGCGATGTAGCTCCCGACGCGGGCTGCCGGCTGGTGCAGCTCGCCGATGAAGATGAAGGGAGCCGCCGCGACGAAGCCATAGAGGGAGGTGGTGGCGCAGCCGCCGCCCACCGCATAGGCCCAGAAGGCGGGGGCCCGCAGCAGCTGGCCATAGCTCTCCATCAGGCCGATGGCGTCGCCCTCAGTTGTCCGTCCGGTCTCCGGCAGGAGACGCCAGGTGAGCAGGAGGTTGACCAGGCCGAGCAGGGTCATGGCGAGAAAGATGGAGCGCCATCCCGCCGCATCGGCGAGAAGGCCGCCCACCAGCGGCGCCAGGCCCGGGCCGACGGTGATCATGAGATTCATCAAGGCGAGGCGCCGGGTGGTGTCGGCTGGCGCCGAGGTGTCGCGCACGATGGCCCGGGCGAGCACGAGGCCGGAGCACCCGCCCAGCGCCTGGAGCAGCCGGGCGGCGATGAGGGCATCGACGCTCGGCGCGAGGGCCGCGGCGAGGCTGGCCGCGGTGTAGAGCGAGAGGCCCGCCATCAGAACCGGCCGGCGCCCGAACCGGTCGGCCAGAGGCCCGTAGACGAGCTGCCCGCCGGCGAGGCCGAGGATGTAGAGGCTGATGGTGAGCTGCATGGCGGCCGTGCGGGCGCCAAGATCGGCCTGGGCACGGGGCAGCGCCGGCACGAAGATGTGCATGGCAAGGGTGCCGGAAAAGGCCACCAGCGCCAGTACCCAGAGCGGCACCGTCCGGCGGGGCGGCGTGCCCCCCTTGTGCTCTGGTGCCAGCGGGGCACTCACAGGAGCATTCATGGCAGCTCATCCCGGTGCCGCAGCTGAAGGGGGAGCGGCCCTGGCGGCCGCCGGCCTGACGCGCGGCGCATCGTTCTCACCGGATCGGCCGGGAGGCATGCGCCGATGAGGCGTGCATGGATCCGGCATCCGGCGGGTCCGCAAGCGCGCTCTTCCCGGCGGCGGCGCCCGGCTGGATCTCCACGGTGGCGGTCAGGCCGGCAACGAGGCGGATGTCGGACGGCACCTCCTCCAGGGCGATGCGCACGGGCACGCGCTGGGCGAGGCGCACCCAGTTGAAGGTGGGGTTGATGTTGGCGAGGAGGCCGGTGCCGACGACGCGCTCGCGGTCCTCGATGGCCGCTGCGACGCTCTGCACGCGGCCGCGCAGCAGGGTTGGCTCCCCCATCAGCCGGATGGTGACGGCATCGCCCACATGGATGCGCGGCAGCTTGGTTTCCTCGAAATAGCCCTCGACCCGGAGCGAATCCGTATCCACCAGCGCCACCACCGCCTTGCCGGTGGAGACATAATCACCCCGCCGCAGCTCCAGATTGGTGACGATGCCGTTGGCCGGTGCCTTGATCTCCGAGCGCTCGAGATTGAGCCGGGCGATGTCGCGCTCGCTCACCGCCTGCTGGTAGGCGGCGTCGGCCTGGGTCAGGGTGGTCTGGGCCTGCTCGGCATTCTGCGGCGAGACCACCTGCCGCTCGCGCAGCTGGGCGTAGCGCGCGAGGTCGCGCTTCGCCTGTTCCAGCGTCGCGGCTCGGCCCTCGACCGCGGCCTCCGCCTGCTTCAGGGCCAGGGCGAAGCGCTCGCGATCCACCCGGAACAGGATGTCGCCCTTCTTCACGGGAGCGTTGTCCTGCACCAGGACCTCGCTCACCAACCCCGAGACGTCCGGGGCGATGCCGACCACGTCGGCGCGCACGCGCGCGTCCCGCGTCCAGGGGGCGTTCATGTAGGTGTCCCAGAGCGCGTGGCCCACGAGGACCGCGCCCGCGAGCACGCCGAGGGTGACGCAGGCGCGGCCCCACTTCGCGACGTCGATCTCCATTATGTGATCCGTTCAAGAAGGAAGTAGCCGGCACCGGTGACGAGGATGAACACGGCGAGGTCGAACAGCGCCCGGTGCCAGATGAGCCGGCCGAGCCCGGCGCGGGTGAGGCCGCGGGAGATGAGCCGCGTGACCGCCATGGCGACGAGGGCGAGGAGGAGAATGGTCGGCAGATAGACGCCGAAAATGTCGATTTCCGCGGGCATCGTGGTCTCCTGCATCCTCTCACTCGGCTGCGAGCAAGGGCGGGGCGCCGGCGGCTGCCACCGGCGGGAGGATGGGCGCTGTCGCACGGGGGAACAGGGCCTGCCTGAGCCCCACCAGCGCCTGGAGGGCATTGTCCGCGGCCAGCCCCTCCCGCCGCGCCAGCACGGCGGCGATGGCGTGGTCCACCTGATCCAGCAGCGGATGAGGCGGGGGCAGTGCGGCGCCAGCCGTGGCCTGCGCGCGGAAATGCCCGGCCACTCCGGCGAGGACGGCATTGAGGGCATCCTTCGCGGCCCCCGGCAGGGCCCGGCGATCGCGTTGGAGGTCGAGGACGTTGTAGCCGATGCGCAGGTCCCTCAGCCCGTCCGTGGCGAGTTCGTTGTCGATGGCTCCTGCCGCGAGGCGAGGCACCAATTGGCCGAGATGGTCGAAGATGCGGCTCACCAGCACGCGATGGTCCTGCAGACGGGTGCCGGCGGAACAGGCGGCAAGGTCCACCCAGCCGGAGCGCACGAGGCGGCGGGCGGCAATCTCAGCGCCGAAGGGCTTGGTCGCCAACGCCCAGACCCAGGCGAACAGGAGGCCGCCGACGACCGCGAGCCCTTCGTTCACATAAAGGGTGAAGTCCGCATTGTAGTGGCTTTGGACCGAAAGGGAGCCGGCCCCGTTGGCTGCGAGCAGAAGGGTCACGAGGCCAAGCTCCGGGCGGGGTATTAAGGCGCCCACCAAAAGGAATGGCGGCGCGAGCACCACGGCGAGCGTCGCGAAGTCGTGCACCTGAGGGATCACCGCGAACAGCAGGATGCCCGCGATCACCTGAGCCATAGCGCACCAGACAACCATCATCCAGATGAACGGAGCTGGCCGGTCCTGGGCACCGAAGAAGCAGCAGGCGACGGTGGCCATGGCGACGAAATTGGCGCCGCCCGGCCATCCGCTTATGATCCAGATCAGGCTCGCCGTCAGGGTCGCGAGCGCGGCGGAGGCGGTGGAGAAGAGCAGCAGGCCGTGATCGTGGTGGCGTGCGGTGCCGATGATGGGCCGGTGGTGCAGCACTGGCGCCCAGTGTCCCGCTGCAGGATCCCCAGCCACCTGCTGGCGCAAGGCGAGGCAGTCCTGCCAGAGATCGACCAGCTTCTTGAGGCGCGCGCACAGGTTGGCGCGCAGCAGACCCGCCCAGTCCTCAATAGCGCCGGGATCCGGCGTCAGGGCCGCGACCCGCGCGCGCAGCCGGTCCGGCGTGTCGGGCGTGCCGGTGATCCAGTCCGCGATCTCGCGGGCGAGAGCGGTCAGATCGTCCCGCGCGCTGCCCATCGCCTCCTCACGGCTGATGGCGCGCATCCGGTCGTTGAGGGAGGACAGCACCGGGAGCAACAGCAGCAGGCGCCCGCGCAGTTCTCCGGCGCCGCGGGCGAAGGGGCGCGCTTCGGGATCGTGCGCCAGCTGCGTGATGAGCGCGTCGAGCGCCGCGACGTCCGCGGCAAGCTTCTGCCGGACCAGGGGCACCGCCTCGCCCGTCACCTCGCCGCGCAGCACCTCGCCGGCCCAGGCTCCGGCATCGCGCAGCCAGCCGCCGACCCGCGTGGCGAAGGCCGGCCCGACGCTCACCGGGAACACGATCGCGCCCACGAGGCTCGCGCACAGGATCCCGAGGAGGATCTCCTCGCTGCGGGCGAGCGCCACGTCGAAGATGGTCTCGGGCGCCGTGACCGCAGGCAGGGCGATGATGGGCAGGGTGTAGGCCGCCAGCATGAACACGTAGCTGCGGGGCGTGCGGTCGAGGAGGGAGAGGTAGAGCAGGACGCCGACCCAGAGCGCGACGGTAAGGCTCAGAAGCTCGGGCGCGGTCACGAACGTCGGCACCAGCGCCACCGCGCCGCTGGCGCCGATGAGGGTGCCCAGCGCGCGGTAGAGGGCCTTGGAGGTGGTGGCGCCGGTGAGCGGGTTGGCCACCACGTAGACCGTAGTCATGGCCCAGTAGGGACGCGGCAGGTCCATGGCCAGGGCCACGTAGAGCGCCAGCATGGCGGCGGTGAAGGCCTTGGCGGAGAAAAGCCAGTCGCGCCCAGAGGGAAGTTTCACCGGCCCATCGCCGGAAGCGCCTCCAGAAAGGTGGGATCCTGCTGCAGGCGGGCGTGGGCTCGCTCGATGGTGTCCAGCACCCGCAGGGTCGCCTCGACGTCTGCGTCGCTCACCTCGTCGAGGATGCGGGAGCGCAGCCTGGCGATGGTGCGTTCGATGCGCCCCGCAAGCTGCTCTCCCGCCTCGGTGAGCCACAGGGTCTTGGCGCGGCGGTCCTCCGGATCGTCCCGGCGCACCACCAGACCGGCTTCACAGAGCTGGTCCAGCAGGCGGACAAGGGAGGTCCCTTCGATGCCCACATGGGCCGCGAGTGTCACCTGCCGTACACCGCCGCCGAGCCGCCGCAGCCAGACGAGCGGAGAGGCACAGGCTTCTGAAATATCGTCGGCCGCGAGCGCGGCTTCAGCCAGCCGCCGCCACTGCCGGCCCGCCTGCAAAAGCCCGGAGGTGAGGCGCCGACGGTTTGCTTGCGGGTTGTTCATGAGCACATAATGTGTCAGAAATTAATTCTGATGCAATTAATTTGGTTGCGAGGCGGGAACGACGACCAGATCTGCGCCGGAGACGGTTCGGCCGCTGGAGCCCGCGCAGGCAGAACCTGCGTGGGATGTCTGTCCGTGCGGACCCGGTCTTGCCGGACGTTGCCGATGGTAGGACTCTCCCGCCTCGGTTCAGGGATGGGAAAGGATGCGGCATGAGGAACGAGCATGACCATCGGGCTGTGTGACGCCGTCGCGGACAATCTAAGCGAGGTTTCGCCGGGGCTTCTGCGCGTGCGCGTGCCGCTGCCTTTTCCACCGAGTGAGGTCAACGCCTGGCTGCTCTCGGGGCCGGACGGATGGACCTTGATCGATTCCGGTATCGACGACGAGCCGACGCGGGCGCTTTTCGCGCGGGCGCTGGCCGACACCCGGCTCGGCGGACAGCCGGTGGCGCGGCTCCTCGTGACCCATTTCCATCCGGACCATGTGGGGCTCGCCGGCTGGCTCCACGCCCGCACCGGCGCCGACATCCACATGAGCCGCGTGGAATGGATGCAGGCGCGCCTGCTCCTCAATGAGGATCCCGCAGAGGTGGTCCCCCAGCTCGTGGCTCACAACCGGCTGTGCGGCGCGCCCGCGCCGTTCCTGGACCTGGTGGAGCGCCGGGGGATGCTCTATCCCAAATGGGTCGGACCGCTGCCCCGGCGCTACCTGCGTGTAAAGGAAGGCGACGAGCTGATGCTCGGCGGCAGCGCGTGGCGGGTGATGATCGGCGAAGGCCATGCGCCGGAGATGATCTGCCTCTATTGCGCGGAGAGAGGCCTGCTGATTGCGGCGGACCAGATTCTCGGGCGCATTTCTCCGCACATCGGTACGCACCCCTCGGATCCCCTCGCCGATCCTCTGGGTATGTTCCTGAACTCGCTCGAGCAGTTCGAGGCGTTGCCCGGGGACACGCTGGTGTTGCCGTCCCATGGCGAGCCGTTTCACGGTCTTCACAGGCGCATCGAGGCGCTCCGGGAACATCATGACGAGCGACTGGAGCGGCTCTCGTCGTTCTGTATCGAGCCACGGACGGTGATGGACACGCTGGACGTCCTGTTCCGTCCCCTGCCGCTGGAGCAGATCGGCTTCGGCCTCAGCGAGGCGCTGGCGCACCTGCGCTATCTAGTGGGCCGCGGCGAGCTGCACCTGGGCCTTGAGGGTGGGCGGTGGGCTTTCGTGCGGCGATAAAAACAACGAAGACCATTTACGGCAGGTCAGCCGCCGAGAGAAGCAAGGACGCCATCGAAAGGCTGTAGCCTGACAGTGCAATAAAGGCTTTCTGGCACATTTCCCGAGGCAGTCGCTGGCGTTGGTCAACGCTTGCGCTTTTTCGCGGCGAGGCCGTTCAAGATCATATCGGCAAAGCCCTCGCCGATGTCTTCGGCAGCCAGCGGGCCCCCCGGCTTGTACCAGCGGTGAGCCCAGTTGACAGTGCCGAGGACACCGAGCGTGACTAGGCCAACGGACAGGGGCAAGTGAAAGGTGCCTTCGTCGGCGCCCTGCTGGATGATCGAACGGATGGCCACGTAATAGCGCTGGGCCCAACCACGTGCCTCCGCACCCCAATCATCTTTGCTCTCGGAGATCGTTGGAAAATTTTCTTGTAGAAAAACATGCATGTAGGGATATGACGAATTGTAGCTCCCCATGACGGAGCGGAAAGCTTCGACCAGCTTGAGCTTCGCAGGAATGTCCTTCTTTGCGATGGCCTCGGCTTCCTCAATGGTTTTTTGCGCTGCTTCGCGCACTATTTCACGAAAAAGCTCCTGCTTCGCGCCAAAATAGTAATACAGGCTGGCTCGATCAGTATTCAGCTTTTCTGCTATCATGCCCAAGGTTGCAGCTTCATAGCCGCGTTCCTGGAATACTTCTGCTGCGGCATCAATGATTGCCTTGCGCCGCTCCTGATAAAACTCGCTGCTGGCATCCGCATTCGCTTCGCGGCGCTTGCCGATCCCTGTCCGTGCTGCCATCGATGTCGCCCCTTGGTCGCCAACAGATGACCATAGTAAGCTTGCCCCCGTTGACAAGCCCTGCGACCACTCATCGCTCCGGGACGTCGAAAATCCAATGGGCGGTGTCTCCGATCCGGTCGAGACTGAGTTGAACCGGCATCCCGATTCGCACCTCGCCTCCTGAGCCGGGGCGCTGGAGGCAAACAAGACGGACGCCGGCCACGACGTCCACAAGACCGGTAACGTAGGGGACGTCAGTCACGGCCTCTCGAGCGAAGAGGCGATGCACACGGGTCCAACTATAAAGGGTGCCCTGTGGCGATACCTTGGTCCACTCTTGGACCGATGATCCACAATTACGGCAACGCGGCAATGGATACCAGTTCCAGCTCCCGCACTGTCGGCAGCGCGGGAAGCGCAGTTCACCGGCGTGGATTGCAGCTTCCCAGCCAGCAAAGAGTCCCCCGTCTCTCATGGGTCGATCCGCTCCAAGATCAGTGCGCTGTACTGGCGTCCCGGCCCCGCGGCCAAAAATCCTTTGCGGGCGCGCGCGACCTGACGCTTCCCAGCCGTGCCCCGGAGTTGAATGACCATTTCGGCGGCATGGTTGGCCCCGAGCAGATAGCCATGCCCGAGAAGGCCGCCGTGCGTGTTCGTCGGCAGGGTTCCGTCATGGCGCAGCCCGCCCGCGCGCACCGCATTGGCAGCGCCACCCTTGCGGCAGAAGCCGGCGGCCTCGAGCTGCATGGCCACGGCTATGGAAAAGCAGTCGTATATACCTCGAACGTCGATATCCGCAGGGGTCAGTCCGGCGGCCGCGAATGCCGTCGCCGACGCGCGCTCGGCGGCAGGCAGGGAAGGTAGCCATGGACTCTGAGTATAGAAATCGGCATCGCTGATGGGATCGGCCGCATAAGCCCAGGAGGCAAGGCCGGCTTCCGGGCGGACCCGGCGAATGCGGTCCCTGCGCGTCACGACCAGGGCAACAGCTCCGTCGCTCAGCAAGGAGCAGTCGGCTTGCCGGAGCGGCTCGGCGATCATGGGGCTGGCGCCGTAAATGGCTTCGTCCACCGTCGTCCCCGCCTGCGCCTCGGGATGGAGCGCTGCGTTGGCCCGCGTGGCCGCGACAATGTCGAACAGCATCTGCGACATCTGCAGGTCGCTCAGCCCGTATTCGTGCTGATATCGCTTGGCTGCCACGGCGAAGTAGAGCGGTGGTCCGCTGAAGCCCGCAGGCTCCTCGACCACGTGCTTGGCCTGCATCTTCGAGTGATAGGAGGTTGGCCCGTCCATGGCAGACCCCCAACCCGTCGCGAACCAGGTCAGGGCGCTTTCAACCTCGCCGCGCTCGACCATGTCCACCGCCATGGCGAGGGCCGCCAGGATCCCCGCGCCGACCGGTGTCGACTGCATCGTGCGCTTCAGGCCCGTCAACCGTGCTGCCGGGACGATCCGATCGAGCGGCGTTGCCGCCGGACACAGCACGCTTTCGGTGACGACCGCCTCGATTTCCCTCGGATGCAGGTTCGCGTCTTCAAGCGCGCGCTCGATCGCCTGCAGGGCAAGTTCCTCGACATTGCTGGACGAACGGCGCACGGGGCCGGTGCCACCAACTCCATCGATCACCGCTGCGCGCCGGTTCGTCAGTGTCACGTTTCGCCTTTATCGATTGTCTCGCTGGATCTTCAGTACGCTATCGGTGCATATCGGGCTCGTCAACAATTACGTTGACGATCGGCATCGAATGGTGAACTAGTGTCGCAACAAGACATGGCGAGGAAACATGACCGGGAGAGAGCGCTCGACATTCGTCGTCTCGGACGGATTGAAGATCGCCGCCGACGTGGCTGGGCCGAAGGGCGGCAGGCCCGTCCTGCTGCTGCACGGCGGCGGGCAGACGCGTGGAAGCTGGCGGGATACCATTGATATCCTCGCTGCGAACGGGCACCGGGCCTATGCACTCGATGCCCGGGGCCACGGAGAAAGTGACTGGAGCCCAAATGGCGAATACACGCCGGAAAGCTTTTCCCGCGATTTGCGAGATGTAATCCGGCAGATCGGGGACGAAATCGTGGTGATCGGCGCCTCTCTTGGCGGCATCATCGGGCTTCTCGTTGCGGGAGAAGGTGGCCCCCTGGCCGTCAGCAGCCTCGTCCTGGTGGATGTCGCAGTCCGCACTAATCCCTACGGGGTTAAGCGCATCCAGAGCTTCATGCAGGCCAATCCCGGGGGATTTGCCAGTCTTGACGAGGCGGCCGACGCCGTTGCGGCTTATGCCGTCGATCGCCCCCGTCCCAAGTCAAACGACGGGCTTCTCCGCAACCTCAGGCAGATCGACGGCCGGTATTATTGGCATTGGGATCCCCGTTTCCTGGAAAGTTGGCACCCCAGCCATGCTGCGGCCATGGATCGACTGGAAGCGGCGGCGCGGGGGCTGAAAATCCCTGTCCTTTTGATTCACGCGTCCCGCAGCGACGTGATGGGGGAGGAAGAAGTCGCTCATCTCAGGGCCCTTGCGCCGCAGGCAGAATATGCGCGTGTAGAAAGCGCTGGACATATGGTTGTTGGCGACAAGAATAGTGTCTTTAATAAGGAAATTACTCAATTTCTTTCCCAAGGCGCTGATGTTGATTAGGGCCCTTGGTGGGTTGAGGGTCTATTTGGAGAGGAGGCTTGCCTGTGCTTGAATTTGAGCCGTCTGGTCTGGAGATGACGGAAGAGCGCCGCCAGATCAGGGAGGCGATCAAAGCATTGTGCGCCCGCTTCGACGACCGTTATTGGTCGGAGAAGGACGTGAAGCACGAATTCCCGCACGAATTCCGCTCCGCTGTCGTCCAGGAAGGATGGCTGGGTATAACCGCGCCGCAGGAATACGGAGGTGCAGGCCTCGGCGTCACCGAGGCCGCACTGATGATGCAGACCGTCGCGCAGTCGGCGGGTGCGATCTCGGCCTGCTCGACCTTCCACATCAATCTGTTCGGCCCCCATCCCGTTGTCCTCTATGGAACCGAGGAGCAGCGCCAGCGCATCATCCCGCCGCTGGTTGCCGGGACCGATGTCGTCGCCTTTGGCGTCACCGAGCCGGATGCTGGGCTTGACACCACCTCCATCACAACCCGGGCCGTCCGCGACGGGGACCGATACATCGTCAATGGCCAGAAGGTGTGGACGACGACGGCGCAGGAAGCAAACAAGATCCTCCTGCTCACGCGGACGACACCCCGCGAGGAAGCCAAAACCCGCACCGGCGGCCTGACACTGTTTTATACCGATCTCGACCGCCGCTACGTGGAGGTCCAGGCCATCGACAAGCTCGGCCGGAATGCGGTGGATTCCAACGCCACTTACTATCGGGATTTTCCCATTCCGGTGGAGCATCGCATCGGCGAGGAAGGCGAAGGCTTCAGGATGTTGCTGGACAGCCTGAATCCGGAACGGATCCTCGTTGCTGCCGAATGCGTCGGCGTCGGCAGGCGGGCACTGGCGAAAGCGGCCGCATATGCCAACGAGCGCCGTGTCTTCAACCGGTTCATCGGACAAAATCAAAGTATTCAGCATCCCCTGGCGGCGAGCTGGATGGCCCTCGAGGCCGCTGACCTCATGGTCTGGAAGGCTGCAGCCCTCTACGATGCCGGAAAACCGTGTGGAGCAGAGGCGAATGCGGCAAAGTTCCTGGCGGCAGATGCCGCGTTCGATGCCTGTGACCGAGCCGTGAGGACCCATGGCGGGTTTGGCTATGCGCGTGAGTTCCACGTGGAGCGCTACCTGCGGGAAATCATGCTGCCAAGGATCGCCCCCGTCAGCCGGGAGATGATCATGAATTTCATTTCCGAGCGCGTGCTTGGACTTCCCAAATCCTACTGAGTTCGATCCTTCCGAAGTTTCTTCGGTTTGAACGGCCAAAGCGGCAGAACAGTCGGACTGTTCTGCCGCTTCCTTCAATATAAAGGGCGCATGACGGAGCACGAGTAGGCCGTGTGCTTTGTCCGTCTTGCGCATCCAGCTACGGCGCCTCCCGTGCGTCGGCAGCTTCAGCTGCACCGATGATCAGGCGCGCACGACGCAGCATCGGCTCGTCCACCATCTCTCCCTCGAACAAGAACGCACCTTGGCCAGCCGCCGCGGCCAGCATTCTGCGGCTACGTTCCACCTCGGATTGGCGTGGCAGATAGGCATTGCGGATGACAGGCACCTGCGCGGGATGAATGGCGAACTTGCCGCGAAAGCCGAGCAGCGCCCCGTCCCCCGCATCCCGTTCCACCACAGCGGGATCGTTGAGCTCGGAGGTGACGGTGTCGAGCGCGATCTTCCTCGCAGCCGCAGCCGCGAAAACCAGACTATTGCGGGCGTGCACCAGCGGCGGCAGGAGATCGCCGGCGGCCGCCCGGACCGCACGCAGCCCGAGATCGGCCGCAAGATCGTAGGGTCCCCAGCTGACAGCCACCACCCGGGGATGGGCGACGATGCGGTCCACCGCCAGAAGCCCACGCGCCGTCTCGATGCTGGCGATGAAGGCGCAGTCCGCGATCTCGGCCAGCGCATCGAGTTCTTCCGTTCCCTGCGTCTTGGGCAGGAGCAGGAGCTTGACGCCTGCCGTGTGGACGGCGACAGCATCGGCTTGCCCCTCCGCGGAGGCCGGATTGTTGATCCGGACCGCGAGGCGGTTGGGGCCACGGGCGAGCAGATAGTTCGCGACGAGTTCTCTCGCCTGCGCTTTCGCGGTCGCCGCGACGCCGTCCTCCAGGTCGAGCACCGCGACATCGGCGGCTGCCAGGGCCTTGTCGAAGCGCTCGGGTCGATCGCCAGGACAGAACAGAAGCGCCGGCCCGAGGGAAGGAGGCATGGGGGTCATCACTATGTCCTAGCGGAGGGCGAAGGCAGCCTTTTCGAGCTCTTCGCGATGATCGGGATGGGAAATGGCGGCGAGCGCCTGGGCGCGCTCCCCCACTGTGCGGTTTCGGAGATCCACGCTGCCGAATTCGGTCACCACGAACTGCACAAGACTGCGCGGCACGGTGACCGGGCCTGGGGCGAGGATCGGGACGATACGGGATTTTCCTTTGTTGGTGACGGAGTTGATGGCGATGATCGAGCGATTTCCTTCGAGCTGCGCAGCGAGGGCGAAGTCCATGCTTCCGCCGATCGCTCCCGCTTGGCGGCCGTCCAGCCATTCGGAATTGATCTGCCCGAGCAAGTCGATCTCGAGGGCGGAATTGACCGAGACGAAGCGCTCGCGTGCCGCGAAGCTTTCCGGGCTGTGAGTCGCCAAGGCGTCCGTCATGTGGAGGTCGCGATTGCCATTGCTCCAGGCGTACAGCTCGCGCGAGCCCAGGACTTCGCCGACAAGGGCCTTGGGGGCACCCTCGACGCAGCATCCGGCCTCGATCAGCTCGCGGGCGGGGTCGGTGACTTGAGACAGGATGCGCAAACCCCGCCGGCCGAGAGCGATCAGGCCCTTCAGCATCGCCCCGGGGATCGAGCCGATCCCGAACTGGACCCAGCTTCCATCGGGGATCATTTCGGCAACCCGGCGGCCGATGAGGAGCTCGGCCTCCCCCGGCGCGCGGTTGGGAAAGGGAAGGAGGTCGTGGTCGCCACGCACGAGAATGTCGATTTGCGACTGGTGGATGAGGGAATCTCCACATGTGCGTGGCATGGCGCTGTTGACCTCGGCGATGACCCGCCGCGCGCCGTCCACCATCGCGCGATGCTGGCCCACCGAGATGCCGAGGCTGTGATATCCATCGACGTCGGCGTCGCTGACCTGAACAATGGCAGTGTCGACAATGCCGGAACGCAGATAGCGGGCCGTCTGCGTCCAGTTCAGAGGCAAATATTCAGCAACGACCTCCCGCATGCTTCCGCTCATCAGCGTGCCGGGCATGAACCAGGTCTTCAGGCGAAACGGGTTGTTCGGGATGCCAAGGAAGCCGTAGCCGGTGACCATCATTCCCGAAAGGAGAGTCACATCCCGCAGCCGGTACGCCCGGGTCCATAGCTCCTGCGTCAGCGTCACCGGCTCGGCTCCGAGGTGGCCAAGCGCCACGACGCTCCCGGATTCGACGATGTCGACCGCATCGGCGGCCGAACGCCACTTGCCGGGCCCCGACGCGTCGGGATGCTTGCATTGGGCGGGTTTGTTCATGGCTGATGCTCCTTTGCGCCTCGACGCCGCGGACCGACGGGCGCCCCGCCAGCTCCAACCTTCGACATGCGGAAGCGGGATGTCAACGTTGATGTTGACGGAGGCGGATCAGGCTCCTAGCTTCGGCCTCGCACGTTCTGTGGCCCGTCTTCGGGCCGCCCGATGCTTGCACGAGCCGATAGAAGCGGAAAGACGACCATGTCGCGGCAGAAGACGATCATCACATGCGCGATCACGGGCGCAATACACACTCCGACCATGTCGGACGCCTTGCCGTATTTGCCCGATGACATTGCCAGCCAGGCGATCGAGGCGGCGCAAGCCGGCGCCGCGATCCTGCACCTGCACGCGCGTGATCCGCGCGACGGCTCGATCTCGATGAAGCCCGAGGATTTTGCGCGCTTCCTTCCGGTCATCAAGCAAGCAACCTCCGCTGTGGTGAACATCTCCACGGGAGGCAGCATGACGAGCACGATCAGCGATCGCCTCGCCCCGGCCATGGCCGCGCGCCCGGAAATGTGCTCACTCAACATGGGCAGCATGAACTTTTCTTTCCACCCTTTGGCCGAGCGATATGAGACGTGGAAATTCGACTGGGAGAAAGCTTACGTCGCCAACAGCAATGGCTACATATTCAGGAATACATTTTCTGATATCGAAGAAGTTGCGCAGACGCTTTCACCGCATGACGTGAAGTTTGAGCACGAAATATATGATGTTGGGCATCTTTATAATTTGAAATATTGTATAGATATCGGGTTGTTCAAGGCGCCAATATTCCTCCAGTTTGTGATGGGTATCCTGGGTGGTATCGGCGCCGAGCTCGATAATCTGGTTTTTCTGAAGCGCACGGCGGATCGGCTGTTCGGCGACACCTACCGCTGGTCTGTGCTCGGCGCAGGTGCCGCGCAGATGCCTCTGGCCTCGGCGGCGGTCCAGCTTGGCGGACACGTGCGGGTGGGGCTGGAGGATTCTCTCTATATCTCCCGGGGCAAGCTGGCGGTGTCCAATGCAGAGCAGGTCACGAAAGTCCGCCGAATTCTCGAGGATCTCGGCCACGACATCGCAACTCCCGATGAGGCCAGGGCAATGCTCGGCTTGAAGGGGGGCGATCGCGTGAGCTTTTGAGCGTCACGGCAAACGGGCCGCCGACGCAGGGACATGGCCTTTCAGAATAAGAAGGTCTTCGCCCCGTCGAGACGCGGCGCAATCTGGGACCGTCCGGCCCTCTCCGCGGAATGACACCTCTACAGTCAACATATGTGTTGACTGTAGAGGTGTATAAATATAGCTTGGTTCCATGCCCCGATGACAGAACGCATGACGGCGGCCGCTCGGCCCGGGTGCGCAAGGAGCTTTCCATGACGGTAATGGATCCCGTATTGGCACCCAACGCGGGCGCTATTTTCCGGTCCTGGTTGACCAGATTCGGTGCCGCGCTGGAGCGGCGCGATAGCGCGGCCTTGGCCGGCATGTTCGATGCCGGTGGTTACTGGAAGGACTACCTGTCGTTCTCGTGGGAGCACCGGGTTTTTTCTGGGCCGCCGGAAATTCGCGACGCCTTCGCCGCCAGCCTTCCGGTGTTCAGGCCGCGCGCTGTGCGGGAGGCGGAGGGGCGGAGTGCCCCGAAGTTGCTACGCCGTTCCGCACGAAAGGTCATCGAGGGATTTTTCGATTTCGATGTCGAGATGGGGCGCGGAACGGCTTTCGTCCGGCTGCTGTTCGATGACCTCTCGCCGGATGATCCGAAGATCTGGCTGATGCTCACCTCGCTTCAAGAATTGCGCGGCTTTGAGGAGAAGATTGGCGGACGGCGCCCCTCGGGCGACGAATACGCCATGAACACGACGCCCAACAACTGGCGGGACGACCGCGAATCGCGTCGCACCTTCTCGGAGCGCGATCCGCAGGTCATCGTCGTGGGAGCGGGACATGCTGGGCTCATCCTTGCCGCGCGGCTCCGCCAGATGGGCGTGGAAGCGCTCGTGGTGGAAAAGAATCCGCGCGTCGGCGACGTCTGGCGCAACAGATACCATTCGCTGACACTGCATAACGAAAGTACCGCCAACCACATGCCTTACCTGCCATTCCCGCAGACATGGCCGGTCTGGCTGCCGAAGGACCAGCTCGCGGGATGGCTCGAAGCCTATGCCGAGGCGATGGAGCTCAACGTGTGGACCGACACCGCCGTGTCCGGCGCGGTCTATGACGATGCCAGTGGAACCTGGACCGTTCGATTGCGGCAGGGGGGCGAGGAGCGAGCTTTGAAGTGCAAGCACCTCGTCCTCGCCACCGGCGTCAGCGGCTCGATTCCGAATATCCCGGATGTCCCCGGCCTGTCCGAATTCAAGGGCGAGGTTCGCCACTCCGGCGCATACAGCCGTGGGGCGGCCTACGAGGGCAAGCGCGCGCTGGTCATCGGCACCGGCAACAGCGCGCATGACATTGCGCAGGATCTCCATGTCAGCGGAGCGGCGCAGGTCGCGCTCTACCAGCGCAGCCCGACTTGCGTGGTCAGCCTGGTTCCGAGCGCGGCCATGGTCTTCAAGATCTACAACGAAGGCCCTGTCGACGAAATCGACCTTGTCACCTCCGCGATTCCGTTTCCCGTCCTTGAAGATACGTACAAGTTTATGACGAAGCGGGCTGGAGAGGCGGACAAGGAGTTGCTGGGCGGGTTGAACAAGGCAGGGTTCGAAACCTTTTTCGGCGATGATGAAACCGGGTTTCATATGATGTACCTGCGGGGTGAAGGCGGGTATTACATAAATGTAGGCTGTTCGGACCTGATCATCGATGGCAAGGTCGGGGTCATCCAGGCGCGCAACGCCGACCGCTTCGTGGCGGAAGGCCTGCGGATGAAGGATGGCACCGTTGTGCCGCTCGATCTCGTGGTTCTAGCGACGGGCTTCCGGAACATGCAGGAGGGCATCCGCCGGATGCTGGGCGACGAGATTGCCGATGCGCTGGGTCCCGTCTGGGGCTTTGACCAGGACTATCAGATGCGGAATATGTGGCGGCGCACCGTCAGGGATGGCTTGTGGATCATGGGTGGCGCGCTGATTGATGCGCGGCTGTACTCGCGCTTTCTCGCACTCGAGATCAAAGCATCGTTGGAAGGGCTGCTGCCGGAGCGGGCGTCCATGCCAATCGTGCCCCGCAGCCAAAGCGCCACGTGATCTTGCCTCGGTTGACCCTCGGGCTCGACCTAGGCTGGAAGCAGTAGAGTTCGGGGAAGAGACAGGTGTTGCGCTCGGAGGACGTGCCGACACATCCAATCGCCCGGGCTTACCGTTGCCAACACCCGAAGCCCCCGATGTGCCCGTCCCGGGTCCAAGCTGCGATTGCAAGTGAGCTTGGGAAGGGGTCCGATGGATCGGACCCTTGAGGGACGGGTGCACTCGGCGAGCTAAATCTGGTGAGGGCGAAAGTCCTGCCTCTGAGTCCTTTCGGGAGGTGGCGGCGTCCTGAAAAGTGGGCGAAATAACTGTCAACTTATATGTTGACAATGATGCCGTTGAATATAGCATCGATTCCGCGCTGCTCGAAAATTCCAAAAAAATATAGAAGCGTCAAATGGCGCAAATTAAAACGACAATCTTGGGGAGGTTTGACGATGAGGGGAGTGCGCTATGTCCTATGGGTCGGAGCAGGGGTCATTTCGGGTAGCGCATGCGCTGCAGATCTCCCCGTCAAGGCGAAGTCTGTCGAGTATCTGAAGGTCTGTGCGGCCTATGGCGCGGGATACTTTTATATTCCCGGGACGGATACCTGCATCAAGATCGGCGGGCTCGCGCGTTTCGATGCTTATGTCAATGCTGTCGGCACGTTCATTCCGGAAATCGTGTCTCCGTCGGCGGCAACCGCGTTCAATGGCCCCGGCGTCGGAGTGTTCGGATATCCCTTCCGCGATGATGACGATCCACAATATTTGACCCGGGCCCGTCTTGTCACGGAATTCGATGCGCGGACGCAGACCGATTACGGCACCCTGCGGTCTTATGTTCGTTTTGGAGCGGAGTGGAACTCGCAGGCGGGAGCTGGCCTGGGGGCGGGAAGTGCGCTCTACTTCGAGCGTGCCTTCATCCAATTTTCTGGATTTACATTCGGGTATACACAGTCATTTTTTGATCCTGGTTTGGATTATATGATGACCGTGCCGTTCACAGGCTCATATAATTGGACAACCCTGGCAGCCTATACCGCGCAGTTCGGAGGAGGCCTTTCGGCCACCTTGTCGGTTGAAGACGCGGCAAATCGAACGACGGGCGTGCAATTGACTGGTTCAACCGCGCAGCCGGTCTTTAATGTTAATGCGGCCACGACGGGGCTTTCATATACGAACTTCCAGGCGGGCCAACAGGTGCCGGACTTGGTGGCCAACATTCGCCTCGATCAAACTTGGGGGGCGGCTCAGCTTTCCGGGGCATTGCATCAGGTCGCGGCGACATCGCCTCTTTATGCAGGCTTTGTTCCTGGCGTGGCTTCTTCGGACAAATGGGGCTGGGCGGTCGGCGCGCATGTCGAGGTCAAGCTGCCCATGATCAGCGCTGGCGATAGCGTCTTCGTTCAGGCGAGCTATGAGCAGGGCGGCGCTAATTTCCTCGGTCTGTCGGGTGCCGGCCAAGCGCGCTCGGTTGCCGTGGGCGCCCTTGACCTCCAGCAGGTCGGCGGGGTGCTGACCACCTCCGGGGCCTTCTACAATATCGCGGACGCGGTTGCGACTAACCTCTTCGGCGACTATAGCCTCACCTCCGGGTGGGCCCTTCAGGCGCAGTATCGACATTTCTGGACGCCGGGGCTGCGCTCCTCATTTTCGTTGGGTTATGTATCCTACCAGGTTCCGCAGAATATTGTCGCTGCTTTCGACTTCAATCTATACCAAGCTGTATTTAATACAATCTGGTCGCCTGTGAAAAATATAGATATCGGGTTTGAAGTGCTCTATACGAAGGTCGACGGATCCGTGCCTCTTGGTAACTATGCCGCGGTCGGCCCAACCGGGGCGATGCAGGGCTCTCTGGTCGGCGGGTCGACTGACATTTGGTCCGGCGGCGTTCGGGTTCAGCGCGCGTTCTGATCGGCTCCTCCAAGGCCGGTTCCTGTAGCCTCGGCAGTTTGCTGCCGGGGCTCTTTTTCTTGAGGGCACCTCTTGAGCGCTGTCTCTGCGTTTTCTGCGGTGTCCACCTCGGCGCGGCTAGGTCGCGCGATGGCGGCGTTGTTGCCCGCCAGTGCACATATCGCACGCGACGGGTAGCGTCCCACATGCGGGGGCGGTAGCGTGGCCGATGATCAACGAATATGTTGACCGGTGGATAGGATTTGATACTTTTTGCCGAAAAGACAATAGAAAGTATATCGTCAATTAAAATCGACTCTGTCAAAAATAAAAGGAGGAAATAAAAATGTTTCTCAACAGGCGCCAGGTTTCTGTCGGTCTCGCGTCCGCGATGTTCGGCTCGATGGCCGTTCCGGGCACGGGGCGCGCGCAGGCGAAGCCGATACGGATCGGCGTTATCACATCCCTCACGGGGTTTGCGCAGATTTACGGCGATGCGAACCGCATCGGTGCTGAGATCGCGGCGGAGAGGATCAATGCCGCTGGCGGCGTGGGGGGCCGTAAGATCGAGATCGTGTTGCGCGACGACAAGGCGTCTTCGGACAGCACTGTGGCCGCCTATCGGGATCTGGCCAGCCAGGGCGTCCATTTTTTTCTAGCCGGCCCGATCTCGGCCACCGCGGTCGCCTTGGCTCCCTTGTTTAAGGATACGGATAACATTCTGATCGCCGCCGGACCGAATAATCTGTCCATTACCCACGAGCTGTTTAATAAGAACGTATTCCGGGCCCAGCTCACTTCGGTTCCTGTTTTTGCGGGGCTCGGAAAGGTGGTGGCGGACAAGGCGCCGGATATACGCGACTGGATCGCCATCAGCTCCGACCAGCAGGCGAATATTGATCTTTCGAATATCTTTCTGGCTTCTTTGAAGAAGGCGCATGCGGCGAAGGGCGTGGACGTCACCGTCCGCGAGATGGTGCTGACCAAAGCTGGTGCGGGTGATTTTCGCGCGCAGATTGCGTCGCTGATGAATTCCGGCGCGACCGGCGTGCTGAACTCGCTCGTGGGGTCCGACAGCCTTACCTTCTACAAGCAGGCGAAGTCGCTCGGCTTGGAGCGCAAAATCAAGGTCTTCGGTGATGTCGGCGCTAACCTGAACTCCATGAAGACGATTGCCAGCGCAGTTCCGCAGTCGGTATGGACCCCTTATTATTGGTATGCGCAGGGTGATGGCAACCCGGTGTCGCAGGAGCTGTACAAAATTGCCGTTGAGCGCACCGGTACTCCTTTTCCCTATGGCTTCATCGGGCTGGCCCATGACGCCGTCATCGCCCTCGCGGATGCCATCAAGAGGGCCGGCTCCGACAACACAGCGGATGTGATCGCAGCGCTTGAGGCGGGACGTCCGCTGGGAGCCGCGGGGCCGGTTGTCTTCCGGAAGGAAGATCACACTTATACCGGCGAGATGACCTTCATCAATTTCGGAGCCGCCCCGGGAAAGCCCGAAGGGTTGGAGGTAAACGACGTCGTCCGGCTTTCATCGCTCGACTATATCGAGCCCGCGACGCCGGGACAGCCCTACATCCTGAAATAGCCGGAAGGACGACGCTGGGCAGGTCGCCCGGCGTCGTCTGCTGGATGGTCCCGCGGGCGCCTCGCCTGGCGCTTCAAATGAGAAGCATCGGCGCGACCGGGCTTGCCGTACCGCCGACGATCTTCAGGGGGCTGATGGTGAGCATGGCCGCGAAGGTGCGCCCGGCCAGGGCCTCAAGGTCGAGGAGCTCGACGAACAGAACGCCTTCTCCCTGCATCAGGCGCGCGTGAAGTGGCGTCGCCCACCCTGGGACGCCCGACGGTATCACCTCGACCGCCATATTGTCCGCGCCCAGGATCGCAATCTTGCGTTCCTTGACCCAGTCCGCGCAGTCCGCGCCGAGGCCGGGTGAGGAACGCTCGTGGGATTCGCCCGCGTAATATGCCTTTAGCGATCCCGTTCGGACGAATAAGGCATCACCCGGCAGGCATTCGAGGCCCGCGGTAGCAATGAGCTCGTCGAGCCGCTGGGCCGGGATGGCCTCTCCCGGCGAGAGCCAGGCGCGCCCTTCCGGGACAGCATCCACCACGATCACCCGCGTTGCGATGGGGGGGATCGTTTCTGCTCCCAGCTGTCTGGCGCCGAAGCTGCTGACCTCGGTCGCGGGAATGCCGCCGAACATGTGCCCGCCGCAGAAGACGTGGCACAGGGCGTCTATATGCGTGGTGCCGTGGGTGGACAACATGATTACGTCGTCGGAAAAGCCGAAGCCTTCCACCTCGGCGCGTGCACCGGTCGCATAGTCTCCTCCATCCCGGCGCATGAAATGCTGCGTGGGCGTTCGCAGTGGAGCAATGGGGCCGCCGCCATCGACGATCCGCATGCCGACCGATAGCGACTTGTATTCTTTCACCGAGGAAATTCCTCTCGCGACGGCCGCCGCGTCGATGAATCGCAAAGCTCCGCTTCCGGTCGTGGGCGCGCCGGAATACCTCAATTTATTCACGAAAATGCTCCGAATGATGAATGCTGCATGGTTCTAAGAGGAGAATGCATGCAGCATCGCGATGCAGCGCAAATGACTGCCGATGTCTGCCAGAGATATTGTTGATTCACGGCATCGTTGTCAACGCATGCGTTGACTATGATGCATCGGTTCCCCTAATCTGTAAACAACGATCTGGAGGAGCTATTGACCACGATTCAACGACCCGCTGCATCGTCGGCCGCGCCCCTCGCGGGTGGCTTCGTCGTCCTCGATCGGCGGCGCGACCATGCCGTATTGCGGATCAATCGCCCGGAACAGAGGAACGCTTTGTCGAATGAGGTCCTGGCGGGCCTGCGCGCCGGCGTCGCGGAGGTTAAGGCCGACCCGGCGGTACGGGTGCTGATTCTCGCTGGAACGGGAGACGAAGCCTTTTGTGCCGGCGGCAACCTTCGCCAGATGGGTGACGCGGGCGCCGATGCCTACGAGGCGCATCGCGGGCGGAGCCAGCTGGCGGCGCTGTTCCGCGACCTTTGGGAGTTGGGCAAGCCTACTGTCGCGCGTGTGCCGGGATATGCCTTGGCGGGTGGCTTTGGCCTTGCCGCCGCCTGCGACTTCATCGTCGCCAGCGAGCGGGCGGTCTTCGGCATCCCGGAAATTTCCATCGGCCTGTGGCCTTACATGATTTCGGTGCCTCTTCTCTATGCTATGGCACCGAAACAGGCCCTCAAGCTGATGATGACCGGAGAGCGCATCGGGGCGGCGGAAGGGGTGCGTCTCGGCTTCGTGACGGAGCTGGCGCCGCACGGCGATCTCGATGCGGTGCTGGAGAAGTTTGTCGCCCGGCTCGCTGAGGCTTCCCCGCAGTCCATGGCTCTTGGCCGAATGGCTTTCTACACTGTGCTCAACCACGACGTCGACGCTCGGCTTCGCATGCTTGAGGCGCTGCTCACCGTCAATCTGTCGATGCCGGATGCGGTGGAGGGGCTTGCGGCTTTCGTTGAGAAGCGGACGGCCTCCTGGAAGAAGGGCGCATGATGTCCAATCCAGAGTGCGCTTCTTCTGCAGCCGGCCCGCGCGTTTCGGTTTGCGAAGTTTGGCTGCGGGACGGCATCCAGGGCTGGCCCGCTTTCATCGAGACGTCGGACAAGATCCGGGTGCTGGACGCCATCACAGCTACCGGTATCGGCGAGGTGGATGTCACATCGTTCGTCTCGCGCCGCCTGGTGCCGCAGTTCGCGGATGCCGAGCAACTGCTCGCTGCCGCCAACGGGCTGACGCGGACGCGGGTGCTCACGGTAAATGTGGAGGGAGCCCGGCGCATCGTGGACCTCCATCGGCGCACCGGGGCCATCGCCCGGTGCGGGATGCCCTTCTCGGTCAGCGAAGCGCACAACATTGCCAATCTCCGGCGCACCCACAGCGAGCATCGCGAGCAACTCGCGCGCATCTTCGACATGCTCGCGGAGGCCGGCATCGAGCCGCTTCTGGGGGTGGTCACGGCATTCGGATGCCCCATCAGCGGCGCCGTTGATCCCGAAGACGCGCTCGCCATCGCCCGGTGGGGCTACGGCCGCGGCGTCACCGCCATCATGTTCGGCGACACCACGGGCATGGCGAACCCGCACGGCGTCGCGCAGCTTTTCAGCGGCGCGCGCGCCATTGGGCCCGAGATCGAGCTGATCGCCCATTTTCACGACAACCGCGGATGTGGCATCGCCAACTCCCTCGCGGCCATCGCGAGCGGTGCGCATACTGTGGATTCCTGCCTCGGCGGCATAGGCGGAGAGCCCAGGGGGGTAGAGCTCGGTGTCGCCGGCGACCAGGGCAATACCACGACCGAGGACCTCGTCGCGGTCCTTTCCGAGATGGGGATCGACACCGGCATAGACCTTGATGGTCTGATGGCGGCCGGCGCCCTCGCGGAGGAGGTTCTCGGCCGTCCTCTGCTCAGCCGAGTCCAGCGTGCAGGGCTCGTCGCCAAGGTGGGAGGAGCGAATGGGGCAGGTAACTCTCAGCGTTAACGATCGGGTCGCGGTCATAACCCTGGATAATCCGGCAAGCCACAATGCCGTGGATGAGCCCATGCGCACCGCTCTCGCCGAGGCCTATGACAGGATCGAGACCGACGAGCACATCCGCGTTGCCATTATCCGCGGCAGCGAGGGCGGCTCATTCTGTTCCGGCGGCTCGATCGACGGATATCTAGAGATCAATGCCTTCGGGCCGGACGGCTGTGGTCCGCCGAAGATTCCGCGGCCCTATCCCGCGCGCAAGCCCTTCATCGCGGCGATAACGGGCTATGCCCTGGGGGGTGGCTTCAGCCTCGCCGTCAGCTGCGATCTGCGCGTTGCAGGGGCGAGCGCGCAGATGGGGCCGACGGGGCTCAAGCTCGGCGCGGTTCAAGGCGCCCAGACGATCAGCCGTCTGACACGGCTTGTCGGTGTCAGCGAGGCGCTCGGGATCCTTCTCCTGTCCAAGCGCCTTGGCGCGGAGGAGGCCGAGCGCATCGGCCTCGTGCATGCCGTCGCCGAGGATGCAGCGGTCTTCGAGACGGCCTTGTCCTGGGCGACGACCATTGCGCAGTTCGATCCTTGGGCCGTGCAGATGACCAAGCAACTCGTCTACGAGGCGCAGCACCTGCCTCTAGCCGAGGCCGTGGTGTGGGAGGACGAGGTGGCTGCCGAAGGCTACCGCCGCCCCGAGGCACTGGCCGGTTTCCTGGCATTCAGGAACCGGCGGAGACATGCATCCTGATGGCGAATGATAAATCCGGCCCCCTCGCGGGCATCAAGGTGGTGCATCTCGCGTCGCTCGGGCCTGGTCCCTACGCGACCATGCTTCTGGCGGATATGGGATGCGACGTGGTTATCGTCGACAGGGCGTCGGCGATGCAGGTCTCGGTGCAGCCTGCTGCCGATCCTCGCAGGCGCGGCCAGCGCAGCATCGTGCTCGATCTGAAGAATGCGGAAGCGCGCGCCATCCTGCTGGATCTCGTCCGACAAGCCGACGTGCTGATCGAGGGAATGCGGCCGGGGGTGGCCGAGCGCCTCGGGGTGGGGCCGGAAATTTGTCTGGGGCTCAATCCGAAGCTGATCTATGCGCGCGTAACCGGCTGGGGTCAAACCGGCCCGCTGGCCGACCGGGCCGGACACGACATCAATTATATCGCGCTCAGCGGCGCCCTGCTCGCCATGGGGCCGCCGGACGCGCCCCCTCCCGTTCCGCTCAATTTGCTGGGGGACTATGCCGGCGGCGGAGCATTCGTGGCGCTCGGAATCGTCGCGGCGCTCCTCGATCGCGAGCGAACCGGAAAAGGCCGGACGCTCGACGCCGCGATCATCGACGGGGTCGCATCGCTCACCGCCGCGACCCTGGGCATGCTGGCCGAAGGCCGGTGGGGACCGCGCGGCACCAACGCATTCGACGGCTCCGCGCCCTGGTACCGGACCTATGCCACCCGCGATGGAGGCTTCGTCGCGGTGGGGGCGATCGAGCCGCCTTTCTACGACGCTTTGGTCAAGGGATTGGGCCTCGATCCCCAGCTGTGCACGCGCGATGACCGCAGCCGCTGGCCGAAGATCGCGGAAGCCTTCGCCTCAACCTTTCGCCGGCATGATCGTGCCTATTGGCAGGCGGTCTTCGCCGGCACGGACGCCTGCGTCTCCCCGGTGCTCAGCTTCGAGGAAGCCTTCGCGCACCCCCATCACGTGGCGCGGGGAACCTACATGGGCTTGCCCGGTACCGCCCAGCCCGCCCGGGCACCGCGCTTCGACGGCCGCGAAACGTCCATCGGCCCAGAACCTGCGCCCGTGCCCGGAGCGCATACCGATGAGGTGTTGCGCAACCTTGGGCGGACCGAGGCGGAAATCTCAAGAATGCGCGCCGAAGGCGCCGTGGCCTGATGCCGGAGGAAGCCCCATGGACTATCTGAACGAAATCGCACCAGCCGACACCATGGTGCACGTCCTCCTGGAGCGCCGGGCCGCGGTGGCGCCCGACGCCACCTTCTTCAGCTTCGGCGAAGACGTGCACACGCTGGGAGATTTCAATCGCGCGGCGAACCGGTTGGCTCGCAACCTCGAGGCCTCCGGCATCACGACCGGCACCCACGTGGCCATCCTCATGGAAACGTCGGTCGATTACTTGCGCCTCTGGCTCGCCCTCTCGAAGCTCGGCGCAGTGGAGATTCCAGTCAATACTGCCTTCCGCGGCGATCTCCTGAAGCATGTTCTTGTGACGTGCGGCGCCACGGCCTGCATCGTCGATGAGAAGTTTACGGATGTGCTTCGAGAGGCCTATCCGCGGGGCGCACCCTTCGAGGTGATGTTCTGCCGGTCGGAGGGGGCGGCGGCGCCCGCCCCGGAATTCCGTGACTTTCGTGTGCTGCTTGAACCCGCTGACGACAGCGATCTTCGCAGGCCTTTGCGGCACGACGCCATTGCGAGCATCATCTTCACCTCCGGCACGACCGGTCCGTCGAAGGGCGTGATGCTTTCGCATCACTATCTCTGTGCCTACGGGCTGATGTATGCAGAAATCAACGGGCTTCGGGACGATGATGTCATCCTGAACTTTCTGCCGTTCTTCCATATCGCCGCCAAGTTTCTTACCATCGCCACCCTCGTGTGCTGCGGGCGCATGCGCCTCCAGAAGCGCCTCAGCATCTCGACCTTCTGGGAGGAGGTGCGGACGCACGGGGTGACGAATTTCGTCGGGGTCGGCGGCATCTGCAACATGCTGATCTCCCGCCCCGAGAGTCCGGAGGACACCAGCTCGACGATCAGGACCATCTACGCGGTGCCGGATCCCGCCGATATCCACCGGGAGATCGAGCGCCGGTTCGGTTGCAAGCTAACGACCGTCTACGGCTCGACGGAGGTGGGCCTCCCTTTGC
Source organism: Xanthobacter nonsaccharivorans (assembly GCF_043194755.2). Lineage (NCBI taxonomy): Bacteria > Pseudomonadati > Pseudomonadota > Alphaproteobacteria > Hyphomicrobiales > Xanthobacteraceae > Xanthobacter > Xanthobacter nonsaccharivorans. The sequence continues at coordinate 551,973 of NZ_CM195526.1, forward strand.
GCCGCAGCGTGCACGACGACTACCGGCCGGGCTCCTGCGGCCGGGTCAGTCCGTATTACGATGTCCAGATCGTGGACGAGAACGATCAGCCGGTCGGTGTGGGCGAGACCGGCGAGATCGTGGTGCGACCGAAGAGGCCTTTCCTGATCGGCTCCGGATACGTTTCCATGCCGGACCGGACCATCAATGCTTGGCGCAATCTCTGGCTGCATTCCGGAGACCGTGGCCACCGCGATGCGGACGGATGGTATTATTTCGACGACCGCGCGACGGATTCCATCCGCCGCCGGGGCGAAAACATCTCGTCCTTCGAGGTCGAGATCCTCGTGGCGAAGCATCCGGCCGTGGCCGAGGCGGTTGCGGTGGCGACCCCTTCGGAAATTGGCGAGGACGAGGTCTGGGTTTTGGTGATCCTGCGGGAAAACCACGACCTCACGCCGGAAGACCTGCTGCAGCATTGCTCCCGGCACATGCCTTACTTCATGGTGCCCAGATATATCGACATTGTCGATGAGGTGCCAAGAACATCCACTGCGAAGGTAGAAAAGTACAAGATCCGGGCAGCGGGTCCGGGCTCTTCCACCTGGGATCGCGAGGCGGCGGGATGGATGATCACCCGCGATGGCGTCTTTCCGCCCGGCACCCGCGTGGTTCCCAAGGCGGGCGCCCGCTAGGGCGCGATCCAATCATACGGCACCTCTGCGCGGCGTCGTATGATTGGCCAGCCGTCCCCAAATACTTGGATAGAGCCACTTAGCTCGGATCGGACGCTGACCGGAACACTCTCCAGCGCCCCAGGGTACTAAACAGCCCGGAATGCCTCATCGCGTAGTGATATATAGTCAACGCATGTGTTGACATTTTAGGTCGATCAGCCTACATCATGATCGATAACAATTAATCTGACGGGAGGCTCATTTGATCAATGTGCGTGATGCGATGCGACGCGCTGCCGAATGGCATGAGAGCCGGATCGCGGTGATCAGTGGCGAGCGCACGCTCACGTTCGGCGAAGCCTGGAGGCGTGGCATCAGGCTGGCCAACGGCCTGCGCGCCATGGGCCTGAACCCGCAGGACCGCATAGCAGTTCTCGAAGACAATTGCATAGAAGCGTCCGACTTCTTCCTGGCCGCAGCCATCGGGAATTTCGTTCGTGTTCCGCTCTACAAGCGCAATTCGCCGGAGGCCCATGCGCACATGATCGGTCACACGGACTGCCGGGCCGTGGTGGTATCGGAGAGCTATGCCCATGAAATCGCGCATGCTCGGGACACGCTCACCTGCATTGATCGTGTCATCGTCCGCGATCACGACTACGAGGCTTGGCTGGCGGAGCAATCGGATGCCGATCCCGATCCGTCCATCGATCTCGACGATCTTTACATCATCCGCCATTCGGGCGGGACGACGGGGCTGCCGAAGGGAATGGCCTTTTCCCACCGGCAATGGATGAACATGACGCGTGACTGGACATTGCGTCCGCCCACCATAGAGGCTGGCGACGCATGCGTTCATGTCGCGCCGATCTCCCACGGTTCCGGCTATCTCTTCATTCCGGTCTGGATGGCGGGTGGCTACAATGTTCTCGAGCCCAAGTTCGACGCACCCAAGGTTCTGAAGTTACTTGCGAGGCACGGGGGATACTTCTTCACGGTCCCCACCATGGTCAGCGATCTGGTGAGCGCGCGCGCGGACGCGCGTGACCTGACTTTCGACAAGCTCAAAGCCATGGTTGTCGGCGGATCGCCGATCATGCCGTCTACGGCGCTGGCCGCACGAGACATCTTCGGCCATCGCCTGCATCAAATGTACGGGGAGACCGAAGCTACGCCAGCCGCCTGGATGACGCCGAACGAATGGTTCGCCGAGGTGGCGGGCTCGGAACCGCTGCTGGCGGCTGGCAAGGTGATGCCCTTCGCTTATCTGGAGATCAGGGATGAGGCCGGCCAGAAGCTGCCGGTCGGGGAGGTCGGAGTCGTCACCATCAAGAACGACGGACAGATCAAGGAGATCTGGAACGAGCCGGAACTCACCAAACAGCGCCTCGTCGACGGCTGGCTGGTGACTGGCGACGTCGGTAGGCTCGACGCCAATGGCTATCTCTACCTCGTCGACCGCAAGGACGACATGATCATCTCCGGCGGCTTCAATATCTGGCCGGCCGAACTGGAGCTAGCCATTTCCACCATGTCCGAGGTCCGCGAGGTCGCGGTGGTTCGGGCTCCCCACGAGCGCTGGGGAGAAACGCCGGTCGCCATCGTCGTTCTGCATGACGGCCAGGTGTTGACGGAGGACCAGGTGATCGAATGCTGCAAGGATCGTCTGGGTGCCTTGAAACGCCCGACCAAGGTTGTGTTCCGTGACGAGCCCCTGCCGCGCACGCCAGTGGGCAAGATCCAGCGGAAGGCCTTGCGCATGGCGTTCTGGGAGAAGGAAGGCGCGCTGCAGGGCTCCTGATGCTTTCCACGCCTGCTCGGCGCGGCGGTCCGGGGCAATGCTGGAACGCGCGGGCCGCTGCATGAGCGCGATGGCTGGACCTGACGGTTCGGCCTTCGAATAACGTCTCGTCCCGTTCCAGGTGGCCAGCCTTCACCTGGAAGGGGTGTTGTTGATATCGCCAACTCATCGGATTTGCGGCACCGGAGGTGAGCCTTCGTGCGTCGCGCAGGAGCCGAATGATGCTCGAGTCAGGTCTGTTCCTTATTGCGAACGGAATATCCATTGGGATAACGCTCTTCATCGCTGCATCTGGACTTGCGATACTTTTCGGCATTCTCAAGATGCTGAATTTCGCCCATGGCAGTTTCATCATGGTCGGCGCCTATCTCGCGAGCACGTTGTTGAGCGCCGTTCCGGGCTATGGGGTTGTCGCTTTTCTTGCGGTCGCTGCCGTCGCCGGCATCCTGGTCGGGCTCATGGGTTTGGTGGTAAACCGCGTCATATTCCGGCGTCTTCAAGGCTTGGACGAGGCAGTCGCGCTCATTGCAACATTCGCACTGATGCTGGTGGTTGATGGCGGCGCGGAACTGATCTGGGGAGCTCACTATATTTCCGTCGATGTCCCCCAGGGCCTGGACAGCGCGATTTTCCTCGGTCCGCTCGCGATCCCTTCGTTCTCCGTGCTTCTTCTTGCTGTTGGCGTGGTGCTGTTCCTGCTTATCGATCTTTTTCTGACCCGGTCCTGGGGTGGAAAGATGCTGCAGGCCGTTTCCGACGACCGCTGGATCATGGACATTCTCGGGCACAATCCCCGAAAGCTTGAGCTTCTCGCCGTATTCCTCGCCTTTTTCCTCGCGGGCTTTTCGGGGGCGGTCCTTGCGCCGAATCAGGTCCTTGCGCCGGATCTTGGCCGTCACATGATCATCCAGGCTTTTGCCGTCGTCGTCGTGGGCGGTCTGGGCAGCGTCCGGGGGGCCTTGCTGGCGGCAATGCTGCTCGGGATAGCCGAAAGCTTCGGCTCCACGATCATGCCCAGCCTGTCGCTGTATCTCGGGATGATTGTGATCCTCATCCTTCGGCCGCAGGGACTGGTCGCGCGGCGGATCGCGCCGCGGCCGGGCTCTTGGTCGTTGTCCTGGCTCTGGGAAGGAATTGGGGGTGCGGGTTCGCGGAGAGCGACTGCGGCTGCCCATGTCGTCAAGCCAACCTCGCCGGGCACAGCAGCTGCCGGGCCGGCCTCGGCCCGGCCGGGTGCGTCTTCTGTTGCCGGCACGGCTTGCCTGATCGTTCTTGCTCTGGGGCTGCTGTCGGTTCCGTTCTGGGCCGGAGGCGGGCTCGTGTTCGTCATCGGTCTGGGCCTGATTTCTGTCGTCTTTTCGATGTCGTGGAATCTGATGTTCGGCTTCGGTGGGCTGGCCAGCTTCGGACACGCCGCCTTCTTCGCCATCGGCGCCTACCTGTCGGCTTACGCGCTCAAGTACGCACCGGGGGGGGCCTTCGGGTTCGTTCTGGCAGGCGCGTTCGCCCTCGGGGGGCTCGTGGCGGCACCGGTAGGAATTCTGGCCTTGCGTCGCGCCACCGGTGTTCAACTCGCCATCCTGACCCTGGCGCTGGCCGAGGTTCTGCGTGTGCTCATCAGCTATGCGCCGAATCTTGGTCGCGACGAGGGATTGAGTGCGATTCCTCGGCCGAGCATCGGCTTCGGCAGCTGGTCCGTGTCTCTCGCGTCGGATGCCTATTACTACTTGTTCCTATGCGCCGCCTGCGGGGTGATGATCTTGGTCCTGCGTAATGTCTGTCGCAGTAGCTTCGGGCGCACGCTGCGCGCCATCCGGCAGGACGCCGAGCGCGCGATGTTCCTCGGGATCAACGTCGACCGCTTCCGGCTTCAGGCGTTCGTGCTGGCCGCCGCCGTTGCCGCCTATGCGGGAGCTCTGTCGGCGCCCTTGAGCCAGATCGTGACTCCGCAAGCAGCAGGCATAACCAGGTCGACCGAGCCCATGCTGCACACGCTGCTCGGTGGTGCGGGATCGTTCTGGGGCCCCGCCCTCGGCACCGCAATCTTCACTGCCATAGACTACGGAACCCGGACGCTTGCCGGCTTGTCGGAATTCATAATGGGAGTGACTCTGCTCCTCGTGGTCCTGGCGGCGCCGTCGGGTGCGGAGGGCCTTTTCCGAAAAGTCCTTTGCCGCATACGGTCGGGGGACGCCAGGCGTACCGCCGCGGTGCAAAATCCGGCGGCGGAGCGACTGTGATGTCTGCTCTTCTCAAGGTGGAAGGCCTAAGCAAGACATACGGCGGGTTTCAGGCCCTGAAGAATGTCTCGTTCGAAGTCATTGCGGGGGAGACTCTCGCGATTATCGGACCGAATGGGGCCGGGAAGACCACACTTTTCAAGATGATGACGGGTGAAGTCGCGAGGACTGGAGGCCGTATCCTTCTCCGAGATATCGACATTACGCGCACCTCGGCGGAATTGAGGACCAGGATGGGGCTGGGCCGGACCTTCCAGATCGTGCGGGTCTTTCCCGAGTTCAGCCTCTTGGAAAACCTCATCGTCGCCATTGAGGCACGCCAGCGTGCCGAAGGCCGCCGGCACGGGATCCTGAAGGTACGGCCGTCGCAGGCGGTCTCCGACGAGGCCCACCACCGGCTCGCCGCGATGGGGATCGCCAGGTTGCATCGAACAGAGGCGCGGCACATTTCCCTGGGGGACCGGAAGCGCCTGGAGCTGGCCATGACGCTGGCCATGGAACCGGCAGTCCTGATGTTGGACGAGCCCACCGCGGGCATGTCCCCGTCCGAGCGGATCGCCATCATCGACCTCATACAGCGCACGAAGGAAGAGCAGGGGCTTACGATCTTGTTCACCGAGCACGACATGGATTTCGTGTTCCAACTGGCGCAGCACCTCATGGTGATGAATCAGGGGGAGCGCATTTTTTTCGGGCCGCCGGAGGCCGTCAAAGCCAGCGCGCTGGTCCAGGAAATCTATCTCGGCAAGGAACTCGCAAATGCTTGAGGTGAAGGGGCTCCATGCCTTCTATGGAGAGAGCCACGTTCTGCACGACCTCAACCTCACGGTGCCGGCCGGCGGACGTGTCGCCCTCATCGGGCGGAACGGGGCTGGCAAGAGCACGCTGCTGAAGAGCTTGATGGGGGCCGGCCCGACGATTCAGGGCGATATCCGGTGGGAAGGACGCAGCCTAGGGACAATAGCGCCATATGCCCGCGCCCGGCTCGGTATCGCCTTCGTGCCAGAGGACCGGCGCATTCTCGGGAACCTGACGGTCTTCGAGAATCTGAAGATCGCCCGCAACCACGCATTGTCACGCCCCATGGCAACCCCAGAGGAGACACTGGAGCAATTTCCTCTGCTCGGACCATTGAAGGATCGCCTCGGCGGCGTGTTGAGCGGAGGCCAGCAGCAGTTGCTCGCCTTGGCTCGTGCCGCGATCTCCAATCCCCGGCTCCTGCTGCTCGACGAACCCACGGAAGGTCTGGCGCCGGTAATCGTCGAGGGCATGGTGGACGATGTGCAACGCATTTGCGGGAGCGGATGCGCCCTTCTCCTGTGCGAGCAGAGTCTCTGGTTTTCCCGCCGATGCACTGACTGCGTGCATGTTATTGACAGCGGGCGCCTCGTATTCTCCGGGGCTTGGAAAGAATTCGATGCCGCGAAAGGCATCAGGGAAAGGCATATAGGAATTTAGGTGCCGGCGCCTTCATCTTCAGAGCGGCTTCGATGCCGCATGTGTTTGAAGGAGCGCCCAGTGCAGGACGCGGCATGGCGCGTGCTGGCTGAACCCCGCAGCATTCAGGAAGCGGAAGCGGCTGAGACGCAGACGGCCGGGAGCTTCGGAGATTTTGGGATGGGCTTTAGCGGAATACTTGATGGAAGTATCGCCCTCGTCACCGGCGGCTCGCAGGGGTTGGGCGCCTTTTTCGCCGAGACCATCGCCGCGGCCGGCGGCCGGGTGGCCGTGGCGGCCCGCACGCAGGACGCCTGCACCGCGGTGGCGGACCGCATCGCTGCGGCCGGCGGGGAGGCGATGGGGCTCGCCCTCGACGTCACCAGCCCGGCTTCGGCCGATGCCGCGGTGGCGGCCGTGACAGAGAGATGGGGCCGCCTCGACATCCTGGTGTCGAATGCGGGCGTGACGGTCACGACTCCCCTCCTCGACCTCGATGAACGCACCTGGGATCGCATCCTCGACACGAACCTCAAGGGGGCGTTCCTTGTCGGGCAGGCCGCGGCGCGCGCGATGGTGGGGAACGCCGCAGGCGGCGCGATCGTCAACGTAGCCTCCATCCTCGGCCTGCGGGTCGCCGGTCAGGTCTCCGCCTATGCCGCCTCCAAGGCCGGGCTCGTACAGCTGACCCGCTCCATGGCGCTCGAATGGGCCCGCTATGGCATCCGGGCCAACGCGCTGTGCCCGGGCTATGTCGAGACCGACCTCAATCGCTCGTTCTTCGCCAGCGATGCCGGCAAGGCTCTCATCCGCCGTATTCCTTGCCGCCGCCTCGGCACATTGGAAGACCTTGTCGGGCCGCTCCTGTTCCTGTGCTCGGACGCTTCCGCCTACGTGACGGGCACTGCGCTGGCGGTGGACGGCGGTCACCTCATTTCGTCCCTCTAGAGGGCTTTCGAGCGAACCAATATCCGCTTCGCTTGAAAATGCTTCGGGCCGCGCGGGGCCTCCGCGATGCGGGCGGACGTTCACCTGCCGTCCCGGCTCGCCGGAACGGAAATCGGGAGAAGCAGAATGAGCATCACGCAGTTGGCCGTCGTCGGCGCCGGCCTGATGGGCGGCGGCATCGCGCTCGATGCGGCCCGGCACGGGCTGGCCGTCAAGGTCCATGACAGCCGGCCGGACGGTGTGGCAGGGCTCCGCGAGCGGGCCGCCGGCGTCTATGCCCGCTGGGTGAGGAACGGACGGATGCGCCCGGAGGAGGCCGAGGCGGCCCTCGCCCGCCTGCTTCCCGCACCCGCTTTGTCCGACCTCGCCGATGCCGATCTCATCATCGAGGCGGTGTTCGAGGACCTGGCGGTGAAGCGCGATCTGCTTGCCACTCTCGCGCCTCATCTCGGCGCGGACACGGTGGTCGCCACCAATACCAGTGCGCTCGAGGTGAAGGCGCTGTCCGCCGGCTTCGGCTTCGCCGACCGCTTCCTCGGCCTGCACTATTTCAGTCCCGCAGAGGTCTCGCCCCTGGTGGAGGTGGTGCGCGCGGATACGACGTCGCAGGCCACATTGGCGCGTGCGCTCGATTTCCTGAGTGCGACACGGCGCACGCCCCTGCCGTGTCTCGACCGGCCGGGCTTTGCCATCAACCGCTTCTTCTGCCCCTACTACAACGAGGCGACGCGACTTCTGGAGGAGGGTGTCGCCGGGCCGGCCGACGTGGATGGCGTTGCCCGCGACCGTCTCGGGGCTGCGGCCGGCCCATTCGCGGTGATGAACCTCATCCGCCCTGCGGTCGCGGCTCATGCCATGGCGAACCTTTCACGCCTTGGCCCCTTCTATGAACCGAGCACTGCGCTCCGCGCCCAGGCGGAGCGAGGGATGGACTGGCCGGTGGGGGACAGTCGGCCGGGGGCCGACCTCGACGCAGTGGAACAGCGTCTGCTTGGCGCGCTGGCATTGCCCGCCGTTGAGCTCGCCGCTGAGGGCGTCGCCGATCCCGATGCCGTGGACCGCGGCGCCGTCCTGGCGCTGAAGTTCAGCGCCGGCCCGTTCGCCCTCATGCGGCGCTATGCGGCCGAAACTGTGGAGCGGGCCGTCGCGTCCCTCTGCCTCCGCGATGGCCACCCCTTGCCCCGCGCTTCCCTTGCCGCGCAAGGATGATAAGCGCGACATCATCCTCCATTCCGCGGCAGCGTCGCGGCTAGAAAGCGAATAGGCCATGAGCACCACCGAAGTCTTCTTCCTTTCCGCCGCCCGCACCGCCATCGGCGATTTCGGCGGTGCCCTGAAGGAGGTTCCGCCCGCCGCGCTGGGCGCCCACGTCGCGAAAGCGGCCATCGCGCGCGCGGGCATCGACGCTGCCGACATTCAGCACGCCGTTGTCGGCAACGTGATCCATACGGAGGCGCGGGACATGTACGTCTCCCGCGTGGTGGCCATGGAGGCGGGCGTGCCGAAGGAAGCCCCCGCCTTGACCGTGAACCGCCTGTGCGGCTCGGGCCTGCAGGCTATCCTCACGGCAGCACAGATGATCAAGCTCGGCGACGGCGAGATGGCGCTCGCCGGCGGCACGGAGAGCATGAGCCGCGGCGGCTATCTGCTGCCGGCCGCCCGCTGGGGCCAGAGGATGGGCGGTGCGGCGGCGGTGGACATGATGGTCGGCGTGCTCACCGATCCCTTCGGCCACGGCCACATGGGCGTGACAGCCGAGAACGTCTCGGAGCGCTACGGCGTTTCCCGCGAGGAGCAGGACACCGCTGCGGTGGAGAGCCATCACCGGGCGGCACGCGCCATCGCTGCCGGTCATTTCAAGGAGCAGATCGTCCCGTTCGAGATCGCGACCCGAAAAGGCATCGTCCTGTTCGAGACTGACGAGCACGTGCGCGGAGATGCCTCCGTCGCCGACATGGCGAAGCTCAAGGCCGTCTTCAAGAAGGGCGGCTCGGTGACTGCCGGCAATGCGTCGGGCATCAATGACGGGGCGGCAGCGGTTGTGCTCGCTTCCGGCGAGGCGGTGACGCGGAAGGGCCTCACGCCCTTGGCCCGCCTCGTGTCCTGGGGCCTGGCCGGCGTCGATCCATCACAGATGGGCATGGGGCCGGTGCCAGCGGTGACGGTCGCCCTTGCGCGCGCCGGCCTGACGGTGGGGGACTTGGACGTGATTGAGTCCAATGAGGCCTTCGCTGCGCAAGCCTGCGCCGTAGGCAAGGCGCTCGACTTCGATCCGGGTAAGGTGAACCCCAACGGCGGGGCCATCGCTCTGGGCCATCCCGTGGGCGCCACCGGCGCGATCCTCGCAGTGAAGACCATCTACGAGCTGCGCCGGATCGGCGGTCGATATGGCCTCGTCACCATGTGCATCGGCGGCGGGCAAGGCATCGCCATGGTGATCGAGCGGGTATGAGAAGCTGATTTCTGGTCGTGATTGCTGATGTGGAAGGTGGCGCCCGGCTCAGGCCTTGCCCAGCGCCGTCTTCGCCACCTTGTAGCCCTCGGCCTGGTTGGCCCTGATGGCCACGTCGGAGAAGTCGTAGTCGCGGGAGGAATGCTCTCCGACCTCGCCAGAGCGCACGAGCCTCGTGATGGTGGTCGTCGCCGCATCCCCCATGAGCTGGATATAGGCCGGCAAGCGCTTGATCCGCGCGCTCTGGGCCGGCTCGATCTGCGCCAGGATATGCGCAATGAGCCGACGATAAGTCTCCACCGTCGCCTGATGGTGCAGGTCGGAGCGCACCCGCTCCGCATAGACGATCTCGTCGCGCCGCGCGAGCACCTCCATCATGTTGGTGGGCAGGTCCCGGCGGCCGGAGAACAGGTCGACGATGAACACGCGCTTGCCGTCCGGCCCGCAGCGGTCAATCACCAGATCGAGCGGCGAATTGCTGATGATGCCGCCATCCCAATAGGCCTTGCCGCCGACTGTGGTCCAGGGAAAGCCCGGCGGCAGGCTGCCACTCGCGAGAATGTGGTCGGGGGTCAGGTCGTCCACATAGCTGTCGAACACCTCAAGGGTCGCCGTCGTCACGTCGACTGCGCTGACGAGGAGGCGCACCGGGCTGTCCTTGAGGCTGGCGAAGTCGACATACTTCGCCAGCAGCGCTTTCATGGGCGCGGTGTCGTAGAAGCTGGTCCAGTTGGTGAGCCAGTCTTGTGGGCGAAGGGGCGGCGCCATCCAGCGCGGGGTGAAGAAGTTGGGCACACCCAGCGCCAGGATCCGCGCTGTGGCCGTGGCGCGGCGCAGGTCGTCGGATGGCAACTGCGGCGTCGCCACCGCGAGGTCGGCCCAGAACGCCTCCAGCGCCGCGGTGGCGTGGCGCGGATTGCCGGCGATCACGGCGCCGTTCAGCGCGCCGATGGAGATGCCGGCGACGATGTCGGGAAAGATGCCCTCCTCCTCCAGCGCCTTCACCACGCCGCATTCGAACGCGCCCAGGGCGCCACCGCCCTGGAGGATAAGTGCCGTCTGGGTCGGGATATAGTCGAGGACGAACGTCTCCTCATTGAGGCGCTCCCGCATCTCGCCGAGGCCGACCCGGTAGCGGATCAGGCCCTCGGCTACGCGAGTCTCGTCCGGCGGGCGCCCTACCGAGAACAAAGCGCGCGGCACGTCGCCCTTCAGGTAGAAGAGTGCGAAGGAGCCCTCATCGAGCTTGCCGCGCGCGATCCAGGCGTCGGTCTCCTCGGTCGCGCCCAGCACGTTGAAGCCGATGTCGCCTACCTCGCAGAAGAAATACGAAACCTCGTCGTAGCGCAGCCGGCGGCCCAGCATGTTGCGCGCGGCGAGCCGCCCCTGCTTCACCGCATTGTCCCAATGCTCGATGTGGCGGCGGCGGGCGAACACCGGGTCGTAGAAGGTGGTGACGTCGCCGGCGGCGAAGACGTTCGGCGCACTCGTGCGCAGCAAAGCGTCGACCACCACGTAGCCGTCCTCGATGGCGATGCCGCTGCCGGCGAGAAAGTCGGTGGCGGGAGCGACGCCGATGCTGACCACCACGAGGTTGGCCGGCACGCTGCGGCCGCCCGCCGTCTCCACCGCCTCCACCCGTTCGCGGCCATGGAGGGCGGCTGCGCTGTCGTTCAGGATCACGCTGGCGCCGCGGGCCTCTGCATGGCGCTCGAAGTAGCGCGAGAGGGCAGGGGCCTCGAGATGGCGCAGCAGCACCGGCCCCTGTTCGATGACCGTCACCTTCAGCCCGGCGTCCAGAAGCGACATGGCGATCTCCATGCCGAGGAAGCTGCCGCCGAGCACAACGGCGGTTTTCGCCTCAGCGACCGCGGCGCGGATGGCGTCGGCGTCGGCCTTGCGGCGCAGGCTGAAGACGCCGGGTAGCGCGGCGCCGGGGATATCGAGCGGCTTCGGCGTCGCGCCAGTGGCGACGAGGAGCTGGCCATAGCCAAACGTCTTGCCACGGGCCGTGGATACGTGCTGCCTGACCGTATCCACGCCGACCACCCGCTCGCTGAGGCCAAGCTCGATTCCATGCTCGGCGTAGAAGGGCTCGGGGTGGACGAAGATTCGTTCCTCGCCCTCGGTCCCGGTCAACAGATGCTTGGAGAGCGGGGGGTGATGATAGGGCGGCACGTCCTCCGCCGAGAGGATCAGGATCGACCCCGTGGCGCCCTCGGCGCGCAGCGTTTGCGCCGCCACCGCGCTCGCGAGCCCGCCGCCCACCAGCAGGAAATCCACATGCCGCGGCGCGGAGCCGTCGCTTTCGCCATCCCCTCCTGTCTGCGTCATCGCATGCTCCTCGACCGGGCGCCGGCCGGTTCGAAACGTCCACGCCCTGGCGGCGCTCCCGAATGATCGATTATACCTTCACCCACACCGAGCCGGTGGCCATGATAGGGTTCGTGTCCGTTCGGGTGCCGGTCTTTCCGGCGCCGGGCGCGGGGGGGGGGGGGGGGCCTGCCGACACCGCTCAGAAAAGGACACCCGCAACCATGGAGGCAAGTCGGACCTGATGCCGCGGCCGACGATCCAGGAGCTCAGCTTTCTCGCCGCCGTCGCCCTGGTGACCGCAGCCTTCGTCTGGATCCTCCTGCCCTATTACGGCGCCATCCTGTGGGCCGTCATTCTCGCCATCCTGTTCCATCCGTTGCAACGCATGCTCGAGCAGCGGCTGGGCGGCCGCCGCACCGTTTCGGCGCTGCTCAGCGTTCTGGCCTCGATCTGCATCGTCGTCATTCCCGGCGCGCTGATCCTTGCCTCCCTCGCCCAGGAGGCCACCGCGCTCTACACCCGCATCAGCACGCGCCAGTTCGATCCCGGCGCGCTGCTTGCCCAGGTCCAGGGCGCGCTGCCGCCCGTCGTCCTCGACGCGCTCTCGGCCCTCGGCCTCGGCAGCACCGTGGAGATCCAGGCGAAGCTGACGTCCTTCCTGCTCCAGGCCAGCCAGGCCATCGCCACCGGGGCGGTCGCCGTCGGACAGAACACCGCCCAGCTGCTCGTCAGCCTCGGCGTGATGCTGTACCTGCTCTTCTTCCTGTTCCGCGACGGCGAAGGCCTTGCTGCCGTGATCCGCAGGGCGAGCCCCCTCGGCGAGCGCCACACGGATCACATCCTCGGCACCTTCACCGCGGCGGTGAAGGCGACGGTCAAGGGCAACGTCATCATCGCGACCATCCAGGGCGCCATCGGCGGGGTCGCCTTCTGGGCGCTGGGCATCGAGGCCGCGCTGCTGTGGGGCGTGCTCATGGCGGTCCTCTCGCTCCTTCCCGCGATCGGCGCGGGGCTGGTCTGGGTGCCCGCCGCCTGTTACCTGCTGCTCTCGGGGGCCTATCTGAAAGGTGCGATCCTGCTCGCCATCGGCATGCTGGTGATCAGCACCATCGACAACCTCCTGCGGCCGACCCTGGTGGGCAAGGGCACCCTGCTGCCGGACTACCTCATCCTGGTCTCGACCGTCGGCGGCCTCTCGCTGATCGGCATGAACGGCTTCGTCATCGGCCCGCTGATCGCGGCCCTGTTCGTCGCCGTCTGGTCGCTCTTCACCGGCGACAAGCAGCAGCCCTGAACGGATGGAGACACCATGTGGACATTGCTGAAAGACAAGCTCGCCGAGGTGATCAAGGCGGTCCTGCCGCTGGTGGGGCTGGTCTCGGTCCTGCAGATCGCCGTGGTGCGGGCGCCCGCTGAGCTGTTCCTGCAGTTCCTGGCGGGCTCGGTCCTCGCCGTCTTCGGCATGCTGCTGCTGTTCGTGGGCATCGAGCTCGGCATCCTGCCCATGGGCAGGTTCGTCGGCGCGGAGATGCCGAAGAAGGGATCGATCGCCCTGATCCTCGCCGTGGCCTTCGCCCTCGCCTTCGCCACCACGGTGGCGGAACCGGACGTGCTGGTGCTGGCGGGGCAGGTGGACGCCGTCTCCGGCGGCGCCCTGTCCGGCCGGGCGATCCTCGTCCTCGTGGCCCTCGGCGTGGCGGTCTTCACCGCCTTGGCCATCGGGCGCATCGTCCTCGGTGGCTCCATGCGCGTCATGCTGGCGCTCGTCTACGCCCTCGTCGTCGCGCTCGCCTTTGCCGCTCCGGCGGCGATCACGCCGCTCGCCTTCGACGCCGGGAGCGTGACCACCGGGGTGCTCTCGGCGCCCGTCATCATCGCCCTCGCCATGGGCCTGAGCTCGGTGCTGGCGGGCCGCTCGGCCGTCTCCGACGGGTTCGGGCTGCTCGGCTTCGCCTCCGTCGGGCCGATCATCGTGCTGCTGCTGGCGGGGATCGTGCTGTCGTGACCGACGGATGGCTCGCGGAGATCGAGAGCACCGCCTTGAGCGTGGCGATCGCGGTGGTGCCGCTCGCCGTGCTCTTCCTCCTGTTCCAGGTCTTCCTGCTCCGCCTGCCGCTCCAGCAGGTCGCGGACATCCTGAAGGGCTCCGCCATCGCCGCCGCGGGCCTGTTCCTGTTCCTGCTCGGCGTCGGCATCGGCTTCCTGCCCTTCGGCCGGGCGGTGGGCGAGGCGCTCGGGGGGCTCGAGGAAACCTGGCTCTTCGTGCTCGCCGGCATGCTGCTGGGATTGTTCACGGCCTGGGGAGAGCCCGCGGTGCGCATCCTCTCGGACCAGGTGGAGGAGGCGTCCAGCGGGTCCATCCGCGGCGTGCTGGTGCTCTACGCTGTCGCGATCGGGGTGGCGGTCTGGGTCGGCCTCGGCATGCTGCGGATCGCCTACGGCATCCCCCTTCTCTATCTGCTGGTGCCGGGCTATCTGCTGGTCATCGCACTCATGTGGTTCAGCGACAGGGATTTCGTCATGATTGCCGTGGATGCCGGAGGGGTTGCGACCGGGCCGCTCGCCAACAGCTTCCTGCTGGTGCTCGCGCTCGGAGCCTCCGCGACCATGGGCGATCAGGACCCCATCCTTCACGGCTTCGGCTTCGTGGCGCTCATCGCCATCGCGCCGATCACCTCGGTGATGGCGCTCGGATGTCTCGTCCGGCTGAAAGGGCGCGCCTCGGGGCGCCTCGGCCAGGATCCAGGTCAGGAGAACTCAGATGCTCAATCCGTGCCTGATCGTCAGCGTCGTTCGCAAGGGCTGGGGTGACACCGTCCTCAAGGCCTCCATGGAAGCCGGCGCCCATGGCGGCACGGTCATGTTCGGCCGCGGCATCGGGCGCAACGAGCAGCAGCGCGTCTTCGGCATCCAGATCGAGCCGGAGAAGGAGATCGTCCTGACCCTGGTGCCGCGGGAGATGCAGGACGTCATCCTTCAGGAGATCGTGCGCGCCGCCGAGCTGACGGCGCCGGGCCACGGCCTCGCCTTCGTTGTTCCGGTGGAGCAGTTCGCCGGTATCGCTCACCTCGTGGAGGCGCCGCCCTCCTGAGGCGCCGCCCCGGCAGCGACGGCCGGCCCGTCGTCCGCTCCCGCCGCCACCTGCGGATCGCGGACGATGAGGACGTCGCACGTCACTTCGTCCAGGATCGCCTTGGCGACGGAGCCGATCAGCATCTCGATGAGCGCGCTGCGCCCGTGGGTGCCGAGCACGAGGAGCTCGATGCCCATGTCCCGGACCCCCTGGCGGAGCACGTTGGCCGGCGCGCCATATTCGACGAAGGAGCGCACCCGCCCCCGCGCGGCGCCCCCGGCATCCACCGCGGCGAGGAACGCGGCGCAGTCCTGCAGGGCGACCTCCCGCCACTGGCGCCGAAGCGCATCCGAGTCGGGTGCCAATCCGCCGAGCGGGCTCTCATAAGCGTGGAAAACGGTCAGGGGATCCGCCGGAAAAATGCGGATCGCCATCTCGAAGGCATAGCGCGACGCAGCGGAGAAATCCGCCGCCACCGCGATCTCCCGATAATCGTGCCGCGCGCGGTTGCGCACCACCAGCAGCGGCAGAGGCGAGCGGCGCAGCAGCCGGTCCACCGTGGTGCCCAGCAGGACGCGTCCGAACAGCTCGTCCCGCGCGATGCCGGTCACGATGAGGTCGCAGCCTTTCTCCGCGGCGACGCGCGCCACCTCGTCGGCGGGGTCGCCTTCGCCAATCACGATCTCGGCCTTGTCCACGGCCACGCCCACATCCGCCAGCAGCTGCCTGTGGGCGACGCTCGCAGGGTCCGGCGGCCGCCGCCAGGACGGCACCCGCCAGTCGCTCTCGGCCCCCTGTGCCCCTTCCAGCACGTGGAGGACCACCAGACTCGCCTGCCATTGCTGCGACAGCAGCAAGGCCCGATCGAGCGCGCGATCGCAGCGCGGGCTGAGATCGGTGGCGAGCAGGATGGACTTCGGCGCCCCCTGCGCTGCGCTGGTCCCGGTCATGTGCACTCCTCCTCGGGTTTCGACATCGGCTTCAAGACGCGATCGTCGGCATGCGCCCCTCGTGCCGCCACAGGATTTCCGGCCTCGTGGACAAGGCGCGCCCGGGGGCGGCCTTCCCAATTCGACCGGTCGCGTGGACGGAGCGCGGCAGGTTTGAGATGGATCACCGCATGAGCTGATCAATAGATGTTAACCTTACGGCATGGCAACCATACCCGCCGAAGCTTTCGCCAACGATCCCTATCGCGCCCCGCCCGAGGCGGTGCTCGATGCCTTGCGCACGTCCGCCCGTTCCGGCCTGAGCCGGGCCGAGGCGGAGCGCCGCCTGGCGCAAGGCGGCCGCAACGAGCTGGAGGCGGCGCCGGCCCGTCCGGAATGGCTGAAATTCCTCGACCAGTTCGCCGACGTGCTGGTGCTCCTGCTGATCGTGGCGGCGCTGGTCTCCGGCGCCGTGTGGCTTCACGAGCGCGATTCGGCGCTGCCCTACGAGGCGCTGGCCATCCTCGCCATCGTGATCCTCAACGCCCTAATGGGCTACATCCAGGAGGCGCGGGCGGAGCGGGCCGCGGCGGCCCTGCGGCAATTGTCCGCCCTCCACGCGCACGTCCTGCGCGCGGGCGCGCGCATGGACATCGACGCCGCCGATCTGGTGCCGGGCGACATCGTCTTCGTCGCCGAGGGCGACACCGTTCCGGCCGATGCCCGGCTCATTAAGTCCACCGCCCTCCAGGTGGTGGAGGCCGCGCTCACCGGGGAGAGCGTGCCGACCGCCAAGGAGGTCGCCGCCATCCCCGGCGAGGCCGGGCTCGGCGATCGCAGCAACATGCTGTTCAGCGGCACCACAGCGGTCTACGGGCACGGTATCGCGGTGGTCACGGCCACCGGCATGCGGACCATGATGGGACGCATCGCCGGCCTGCTGCAGAAGGCGCCGGACGAGCTGACGCCGCTGCAGAGGGAGCTCGCCCGCGTCGGCCGCGCGCTGGCGGTCACGGTGGTCGTCATCGCCATCGCGATGATCGGGGCCATCTTCCTGCTGGGCGAGGTCCGCAGCGCGGCGCAGGCGTTCGACGTGCTCATCCTCGGCGTCGCGCTCGCCGTGGCCGCGGTGCCGGAGGGCCTGCCGGCGGTGGTCACCGCGGTCCTGTCCATCGGCATGCAGCGCATGGCGCGGAAGAAGGCCATCATCCGCCGCCTCTCCGCGGTGGAGACGCTCGGCTCGGCCACTGTCATCGCCTCCGACAAGACCGGCACGCTGACCCGGAACGAGATGACGGTGCGCCGGGTGGTGACCGCCAGCGGCTGGGCGCAGCTCACCGGCGCCGGATATGCGCCCGACGGCGAGGTGGAGCTCGTCGGCGCGCAGACGTCCCTGGCGGCGCTCCGGCGCGAGGTCGACCGCGCCCTCACCGCCGCCGAGCGCACCAATAACGCCGTGCTGCGCGAAAGCGACACGGGCTGGGTGGTGCAGGGCGATCCCACCGAGGGGGCGCTCATCGTCGCGGCGCGCAAGGCGGGCCTGCTGCCGGAGGCGCTCGACGCCCGCTTCCGGCGGATCGGCGAGGTGCCGTTCTCCTCCGGACGCAAGCTGATGAGCACGATCCACACCGATACGGAACGGCCCGAGCGCCTCCTCCTGATGACGAAGGGCGCCCCCGACGTGCTGCTCGCCCGCTGCACCCACGAGCTGGTCGGCGACCACGCGGTCGCCCTCATCGGGGCCCGCCGGGCCGCCATCCTGGCGGGCAACGAGGCGCTCGCCGGGCAGGCGCTGCGCACCCTCGGCGTCGCCTACCGCTCCCTGCCGGGCGAGCGCCCGGAGGGCGACGCGTTCGAGGAGGCAGAGCGCGAGCTCGTCTTCGTCGGCCTGATCGGGATGATCGATCCGCCGCGGCCGGAGGCGCGCGCGGCGGTGGCGCGGGCGCATGCCGCCGGCATCCGCTCCCTCATGATCACCGGCGACCACCCCGCCACCGCGGCGGCCATCGCCGCCGAGCTCGGCATCTGCGCGGATGGGCGAACCGTCACCGGCGCCGAGCTCGAGGCCATGACCGAGGCGGAGCTCGACCGCACGGTGGAGGCGGTGTCGGTCTATGCCCGGGTCGATCCCGAGCACAAGCTCAGGATCGTGAAGGCGCTCCAGCGCGCCGGCGAGACGGTGGCCATGACCGGCGACGGCGTCAACGACGCGCCGGCGCTGAAGGCGGCCGACATCGGCATCGCCATGGGGCTTACCGGCACCGACGTCTCCAAGGAGGCGGCCGACATGGTGCTGGTGGACGACAATTTCGCCACCATCGTCGCCGCCGTGGAGGAGGGCCGCGCGATCTTCGCCAACATCCGCAAGTTCCTGCGCTACCTGCTCTCCTCGAACATCGGCGAGGTGATGACCATGTTCTTCGGCATCGTCCTCGCCCAGGCCATCGGGCTCTCCGCGGCGGCGGCGGGCGCGGTGGCGCTGCCCCTGGTGGCGACGCAGATCCTGTGGATCAACCTCGTCACGGACGGCGCCCCGGCGCTCGCCATCGGCGTCGATCCGGCCGATATGGACGTGATGCGTCAGCCGCCGCGACCGCGTGGCGAAGGGGTCATCACCGGGCGGATGTGGGCCGGGATCTTCTTCGTGGGCGCGATCATGGCGGTGGGCACGCTGCTGGTGCTCGACGCCGCGCTTCCCGGCGGGCTGATCGAGGGCGCGGGCAGCATGGCCTATGGCCAGACCATGGCCTTCACCACGCTGGTGATGTTCCAGCTCTTCAACGTCTTCAACGCCCGCTCGGACGAGGCGAGCGCCTTCCGCGGGCTGCTGCGGAACCGGTGGCTGTGGATCGCCGTCGTCGGCTCGCTCCTGCTGCACGCCGCGGTGATCTACATCCCCGTCCTGCAGGATGCGTTCTCGGTGGTCGGCCTCGGCGCGGGCGACTGGCTCATCTGCGTGGCGGTGGCGAGCTCGGTGCTCTGGCTGCGCGAGCTGAGCAAGATCGTGGTGCGCCGTGCCGTCCCGGATCGCGCGCCGGCGAGGTGAGCGTGTTCAGGACCATCGAAGCGTCACCCGGGCGGGTCCGGCGGGACCTTGCCGCAATCTGGGCGGCCGCGCATCCGGCCCGCAGGAGGCCGAAGACGCTTCATGGGCAGGGACTGTGGCCGCAGTCCGCGCAGCATCTGGAGCTCAAGGGTGATCCGCAGCGGCGCCGACCGGGCGCGGCCGGATAATGTTTCTGATCGACGCGTATCTGCGCACATCTCTCGTCGTGGTGGCTCAGGCTCGCGGCCACCAGGCCAATCATGTGACCTGCCTTGGCCTCGGCGACGATACAGGCTGTGATCTCATGCCCCGGATCGTCGCTGGCGACTTCACCTTCGCGACCAACGATGCGCGGGACTTCCACAAGCTTTACGCCAGGGAGGAGATCCACGTAGGTCTTGTGATCATCGTGCCGCAGGTACTTCCGGCGCGTCAGTGCGTGCTTTTCGACGCGGTTTCGATCGAAGCGGCGCTTGTCAACGAGGTGATTGAGATCGTCGAGGACACCGGCGAGGCGATCCTGTTGAGGTGTTCGCTTCCCATTTGAACCGACGGGGAAGCTGTGGAGAAAAGGAGGGAGGGGTTACCCTCCCTCCGCCTCGTTGCGGGTCTGAGCGACCGCCGCGAGTAGATTCTCGATGCGCTGGAGCGCGTCGGCGCGCTCTTTGCGAGTGAGGAGGCAGGCAGAGAGCTCAGCGCGCAACTCGGCGATTTCGGTGTGGATGTCGATGAAGTCGGTCATGGGAACCTCCGTTGTCTTGATGACGGAGACGGGTGACCGGGTGCTGGAGGGCCGGGTCAGGGATCGCGCAGCGATCGGCAGCGCCGGCGGGTGGGGGAGCCGATTTTCTGGTTCAGCCGCAGGCCAGGGAGGAAAATCGGGGGAACCGGGTAGTGTCTCAGTTTGAAATCCGGCATCCTTGACCGGGGTGTCGCCACCGCGCCCAGCTACTTATATGCTTAGCGGGAAGCATGGAGGGCGCGCTATGATCCAATGGGCGGTCGATCTGGGCTTTGAGCGACTCGTCAAAAGTGATCAGTGGCCGTTTGATTGCCGGTGGACCCATTTCGAGAGGCCTACGGGACGTTACTTGGATATTCTTCCATCCCACTCAGTTATAACAATTAGCCAAGTGGCCGATCCAAAGAAACAGCCACATGATGTGTGCTTTCGCGCTAATAAGAGACTGAATAGTCAGGGATGGCTAGTTGGGCTTCCGAATCCAGAAGAAGCTCCGACCACAGGCGGGGCGCCGCATGTTCTTCTCATCCATGGCCATCAATCACTGAATTTCGCGGATCTCGGCATTCCGCGCGAGGACCATCAGAAGGGTTACCACTACCGCACCGGAAATTTGATGCTGATGCCTCATGCCGTTGTTGCCCCGGAGGATTCGGTTGAGGATACGGACATAGAGGCGGTGATGTCCCTCAAGGAAGAAATCGATAAGTGGCGTAAAGACAATGCCTCCTGATAACATTTTTAGCTTTCCAAAAGCCGCTCGCGCAGTTCAGCCCGAGCGGCTTTTGATTCCAACTAGGCTCCGGGATGCGCGGAAGGCCGCACGCTTGTCTCAGGCAGACCTAGGGGATCTTGTCGGCGTGACGCGGCAGGCGATTTCTGCCTACGAACGCGGAGACAAATCGCCTGAGCCAGCGACGTTTGCCAGGATTTCAGAAGCATTGTCACAACCAGCGATCTTTTTCACCGGCGCCGATGCCCCGTCTTTTGGACAACAAAGCACTCGTTTTTTCCGTAAAACTGGAGCCGACACCGTTAGGCGAAATGAGGCCTGCGCGGTTCTGGGTGATTGGCTCGTACATATTGCAAAATATTTTGATGATCTAGTCAACTATCCAGACGTAAATATTCCAGAATTTGCGCCTACGTCAAATGACGGTAGGTATTCATATGAAGAGATTGACGAGATAGCTTCAGACGTGAGGCGTCATTGGGGGTTGGGCTCGGGACCACTCTCAAATGTGCTTTCATTGGTCGAAAGCAAAGGTGTTGTTGTTTGCCGCTACGAAATGGAAAAGGAGAATGTGGAAGCCTTTTCGTTCTGGAGCGGAAATCGCCCATTCATTTTTATGGCGACCGAAAAGGAGGCGGGCGTCCGCAGGAGATATGACGTTGCCCATGAGCTTGGCCATTTGATTCTACATAGATGGGTTGAGTAATCCGAGATCGAAAACAAAGAGACGCTTAAAATCATTGAGTCTGAGGCAAATAGATTTGCCGGCCCATTTTTGCTCCCGAAGAAGTCGTTCCAAAATGAGATTTACACGACAAAACTTGACGCATTTATTACTCTGAAAGAGAGGTGGAAGGTATCAATACAATGTATGATTTATAGATGTAAGGATTTTGATATTATAGATGACGATCAATATCTAAATTTGTATAAGAAAATTTCTTTTAGGAAATGGAGAAAATCAGAGCCGTTAGATGATCCAGGCAGGATTGCAATCGAGCAGCCACAGCTTTTAAAAAGGGCTGTCAGGCTTGTATTGGAGCATGGGCGAAAGCATCCAGACGACATCATCCAACAGCTAAGATTTAATGCTAGCTTGATAGAGTCATTTTGCGGGCTGTCAGCGGGGACATTGGACCGCAAAGCATTGGAGGGAGTGACTCCGACTTTGAAATGAACTTTCTAATTTACGCTAAGCATGAAAGTTCATATCATGCCTCGCATGAACAAGCTGCCTCTCGCCAAGCGCGTCCAAATCCTCTCCATGCTCTGCGAGGGGTCGTCCATGCGGTCGATCTCCCGCGTTGCGGACGTGAGCATCAACACAGTGTCCAAGATGCTGGTGGATGCCGGCAAGGCGTGCGCGGCCTTCCACGATGAGCAGGTGCGCGGTGTGAAGGCGCGGCGGGTGCAGGTCGATGAGATTTGGTCGTTCACCTACGCGAAACAGAAGAACGTAGCGACAGCCAAGGCGGCCCCGGAAGAGGCGGGCGATACATGGACGTGGACCGCCATCGATGCCGAGTCCAAGCTCATCGTGTCTTGGCTGGTGGGCGGTCGCGACAGCGAATATGCGATGGCCTTCATGGACGATCTGGCAGGCCGTCTCGCGAACCGAGTGCAGCTCACCTCAGACGGTCACAAGGCGTACCTTGAGGCAGCCGAGGGCGCGTTCGGCGGGGACGTGGATTATGCGATGCTGGTGAAGCTGTATGGCACGGCACCGGAAAGCGCCCGTGGCCGCTACAGCCCTGCGGAGTGCATCGGCGCCCGCAAGGAGCGCATTGAGGGCTCCCCCGATCCCGAAGCACGTCAGCACGTCCTATGCCGAACGCCAGAACCTCACCATGCGGATGCAGATGCGCCGGTTCACCCGCCTGACGAACGGCTTCTCGAAGAAGTTCGAGAACCACATGCACATGGTCGCCATCTACACGGTGTTCTACAACTTCATGAAGCTGCATAAGGCGCACAAGGTGACGCCTGCGATGGCGGCGGGTGTCGCGGATCGGCTTTGGTCCATGGAAGACCTTGCCGTCATGCTGGACGAAGCCGGCCCGAAGCCCGGAAAGCGCGGCCCCTACAAAAAGCGCGGCGAAGAAATTTCAAACTGAGACACTACCCTCGCTCGACTGGAGGCGGGCGGTCGCGCCCGCCTTCCTGTCCCGGACCTAAGGCGGGACAATCACACGGCGGCGATCTCCTGTCTGACGGTACGCCCGAGGGACATGACATAGTCCACTTGGATCGACCGCAGTTCGTCAACGTCCACCGTGAAGGGATCGCGGTCGAGGGCGATGATGTCGGCGTACTTGCCGGGCGCCAACGAACCACACACGTCGTCCTCACCCATGGTGAGGGCGGCATCCAGCGTGTGCATGCGCAGCGCCTCCTCCAGGGTGATGGTTTCGTGGGGATCGATGAACTTGCCCGAATAGGTCTGACGCTTCAGGCAGTTCCAGATGGAGAAGAAGGGGTTGGTGGCCTCCCGCTCGGAGCCGATCCACACGTCCGAGCTGCCGGAGAGGCGCCAGCCCTGGTCAAGCAGGGTGCGAAACGGGAAGCGGCCGCGGGTGCCGTATTCGCCCAGATAGTCCTCGAAATATTCGCCGAAGGTGTAGATGAAGACCGGCTGCGGCACCGGCAGCACGCCTGCCTCGGCCCACAGGTCCGCGGTACGTGTACGCGGCATCAGATTGCCGGCATGCTCGATGCGCATGCGGGTGCGGCCGGAGGTGGCGCCGCCCATCTTGATGACCGTCTCGCTGAGCCAGTCCTGGGCTCGATCGCCGTTGGCATGGACCGACAATTGCAGCCCCCGCTCCTGGCTGAGGCGGTAGGCACGACGGAAGAAATACTTCTGGAAGGCGATGGAGCCCGAGAAGCCGGGGTGCCCCACATAGCAGCAGTTCACGGCCGCAGAGCGGGCGGAGAAGCCCCCGTCCGAGAACAGCTTGATGCCTTGCACCCGCAACTGGCGCTCGGACGCACCAAGATGGAAATGGTCCTGCCAATTCAGGGCCTTGTCCAGCTCCAGCATGCCCGGCGCCCATAGATAGAGCCGCATGGAGAGCGGCAGGCGGCCGTCAGTGGCGAGATCGTCGAGGCATTGGGTGCCGAGCACGGTCTCGGAGATCTCGCCGATGGTGGTGACGCCGTAGCGGGTGAAATAGGAGTTCAGCCCCTCGTCCAGCGCCTGGGCCAATGTCTCGTGGGTCAGCTGTGGCAGCGGCAGGATGGTATCCATCTCCTTCACCACGCCGGTGGGATTGCCGTCGGCGTCGCGCTCCACGAATGGCGGGCCGGTGATGGAGAAGGCCGGCGCCACATAGTCCCGATCGATCTTCGCCACCTCCAGCGCCTTGGTATTGAGCACCGTGATGTGCCCCCCAGCCCTGAGCGCCACAGGCCGGTCGCGGCTCACCCGATCCAGCTCGGCACGGGTAGGCAGGCGCCCCTCCTTCAGCTTGCGGTCGAAGAACAGGTTCGCCTGGCCGACGATCCAGGGGGTAACATCCGCAGGCACACATTGGCTGGTCAGGGCATCGAGAACGTCCTCGATGGTCCCGCATTCGGGGGCGCGGCAATCGACGGTATTGTGGCCGGTGCGGCACACCACCTCGGCGTGGGCATGCACGTCCACGAAGCCCGGCATCAGCGTGCGCGCGCCGAGGTCGATGACCTCGGCCCCGGCAGCGGCGTGCTCGGCCGCGTCGGCGCGCCGGATCAGGCGGATGATGCGCGCGCCGCGGACCACCACGCCCTCGAAGGCCTCGGAGGCGCCGGGCTGCATGGTGATGACCCGCCCGCCGAGCAAGACGATGTCACGCGAGGATGGGGAGGATGTGGACATGATGCCTCTTGGACGTCTTGGATGCACGCATGGCGCACCGCCGGACAGAGCCCGGCGGTGCGAAAGAGTCACGGCTTCTTGACGAGCGGACAGCGGGATTCCGACAGCTTCAGGAACGCCTCATCGCCAGGGATGGTCGCGATGAGCTTGTAATAATCCCATGGATATTTGGATTCCTCGGGTGTCTTCACCTGGAACAGGTAGAGATCGCGGATCATACGCCCGTCCTCGCGGATATGACCGTTCTTCACGAAGAAGTCGTTGATGGGCATTTCCTTCATCTTGGCCATCACGGCGGAAGCCTCGTCGGTGCCTGCGGCCTCGATGGCTTTCAGGTAATGCATTGTAGTGGAATAGACGCCGGCCTGGGACATATTTGGCATTTTCTGCATCTTCTCGAAGTAGCGTTTGGAGAAGGCGCGGGTCTCCTCGTTCATGTCCCAGTAGAACGCGGAGGTGAGCAGCATGCCCTGCGCCGTCTTGAGCCCCAGAGCATTGATCTCGTTGATGTAGACGAGGAGCCCCACCAGCTTCTGGCCGTTCTGCCCCATGCCGAACTCGGACGCCTGCTTAATGGCGTTGGCAGTGTCGGCACCGGCGGTGGCGAAGGCGATCACGTCCGCACCGGAGCTCTGGGCCTGCAGCAGGAAGGAGGAATAGTCGAGAGCGCCGAGCGGCACCCGGACCGAGCCGAGCACCTTCCCGCCACTGGCCTTCACGGTATTGGCAGCGTCGCGTTCAAAGTCGTGGCCGAAGGCGTAGTCCACCGTCACGAAGTACCAGTTCTTGCCCCCGCGCTGCACCACCGCCTTGGCCGTGGAATTGGCCAGCGCATAGGTGTCGTACACGTAATGGACGGTATTGGCGTTGCAGTCCTCGTTGGTGAAGCGGGGTGAGCCGGAAATATTGATGACGAGGATCTTGTTTTTTTCCTTCGCCAGGGCGCTCACGGCAAGGCCGGCGGAGGACATGTTGCTGTCCACGATGGCATCGACGCCGTCCTTGTCAAACCATTCGCGGGCACGGGCCACCGCGATGTCCACCTTGTTCTGCATGTCGGTGAAGACCACCTCCACCGGCTTGCCGAGGACCTTGCCGCCGAAATCCTCCACCGCCATGCGCGCGGCGGTGACGGAGCCGAGGCCCGCCACCTCGGAATAATTGCCCGACATGTCCATGAGCAGGCCGATCTTGACCTTGTCATCGGAAACGGCGCCGGGAGCGGCGGTTTTCTGCGTCGTCTGCGCCAAAGCGGGGGCCGCGGCGCAGAAGATGCCGGCGGCGAGCGCCAGTCCTTTCAAAGTCGTCGTCATGGTTACGGTTCCCCTCTCGTTATCCGCTAAATCAGGCGGCGCGGGCGTCGGGTTCGTCCGCGGCCAAAGCGTCGGATGCCTCGGCCCCGGTGACGACCGGCACCACCTCGAAGCTGCACAGGTCGGCCCAGCGCGCGACCCAGCGCTGGATCAGCGTCACGTCCTCGCACTCGAACACCTGGAACGAGCGCGTGAGGTCCGCCGTGGCCCAGGAGGACTTGAAGGTCATCCCCTCGGGGATCAGCCGCCCGTCCTCGCGCATGCGCCGGTAGACGGCCGCACCATCCTGATTGCGAAAGCCGGTGATGATCATGAAGTGCATGGCAGGTCCTCTCGGATTCAACGCTTGTTCCGGCGCGCGAGCCGGTATTCGATCTCGCCGACGATGCCGCGCCGGAACAGCATCACGCAGGCGACGAAGCAGGCCCCGATGAGCACCGGGGCCGGGATGCTGGTGGCGCCCAGCTGGTGCTCCAGCACGGTAACAAGGGTGGCCCCCACCACCGGCCCGAGCAGCGTGCCGATGCCACCGAGCAGGGTCATCAGGATCACCTCGCCCGACATCTGCCAGGTCACGTCCACCAGCGTGGCGAGCTGGAAGGCGAGCGCCTTGGTGGCACCGGCGAGCCCGGCAAGGGCGGCCGACATGACGAAGGCGGTGAGCTTGTAGCGGTTCACCTCGTAGCCCAGCGAAATGGCGCGCGGCTCGTTCTCGCGGATCGCCTTCAGCACGTTGCCGAACGGCGAGTTGACCACACGCCAGATGAAGACGAGCCCCAGAACGAAGATCGTGGCGACGGTGTAATAGAGCGCCAGTGGCCGCGAGAGATCGACGAGGCCAAACAAATGGCCCTGCGGCACTTGCTGGATGCCGTCCTCACTATGGGTGAAGGGTGCCTGGAGAAAGATAAAATAGACCATCTGCGACAGCGCCAGCGTCACCATGGCGAAGTAGATACCCTGGCGGCGGATGGCGAGCATGCCCATGCCCAGCCCAAGCGCTGCGGCGAAGACAACGCCGGCCAACAGCCCCAGCTCCGGCGGGAGGCCCCAGATTTTCACCGAGTGGGCGGTGATGTAGGCGGCGCCGCCGAAGAAGGCGGCGTGGCCGAAGGAGAGCAGGCCCGCATAGCCGAGCAGCAGATTGAAGGCTGCCGCGAACAGCGCGAAGCACAGGATCTTGATCAGGAACGCCGGGTAGAGCACCAGCGGCGCCACCGCGAGCAGGGCCACTGCCGCCAGCACCCAGGTCCATCGCGGAACGGCGAGGGTGAAGGCGAGGCGCCGGGCAGGAGAAGGCACAAGCGTCATCTATTCAGGCCTCCCGTCCGAACAGGCCGGCGGGCCGCACCAACAGCACCGCGGCCATGACCACGAAGATCACGATGGAAGAGGCCTCCGAGTAGAACACCTTGGTGAGGCCTTCGAGCAACCCCAGCGCATAGCCGGTGACGATGGCGCCGAGAATGGAGCCCATGCCGCCCACCACCACCACGGCGAACACGATGATGATGAGGTTCGTGCCCATGAGTGGGCTGACTTGGTAGATGGGCGCCGCCAGCACCCCCGCGAGCGCGGCAAGTCCCGCCCCGAGCATGTAGGTGAAGGTGAGCAGCCGCGGGACGTTGACGCCGAAGGTCTCCACCAGCCCGGCATTTTCCGTGGCCGCGCGCAGATAGGCGCCGAGCTTGGTGCGCTCGATGACGAGCCACACCGAAAGGCACGCCACCAGCGAGGCCACCACCACGAAGCCGCGATAGATGGGCAGCACCATGAAGCCCAGATTCACGAAGCCGGTGAGGCTGGCGGGCACGGCATAGGGCCGCCCTGCAGCATCGAAGCCGTCGCGCATCAGCCCCTCGATCATCAAGGCGAGGCCGAAGGTGAGCAGCAAGCCGTAGAGGTGGTCGAGGCCGTAGAGGTGGCGCAGAAACAGCTTCTCGATGACGAACGCCGCCGCCGCCACTATGAGCGGAGCGAGCAGCAGCGACGGCCAGAAGCCGAAGCCGAACACTGACAATAGCAGATAGGCCGAGAAGGCGCCGAGCATGTACTGCGTGCCGTGGGCGAAGTTGATGACCCGGAGCAGGCCGAAGATGACCGCCAGCCCAAGGCTGAGCATGGCGTAGAACGAGCCGTTGATGAGACCGATGAGAAGCTGGCCGAACAGCGCCTGCACCGGGATTCCGAAGAGGGTCGCCATGACCGCCTCACACGCCAAGATAGGATTGAAGGGAGGCGATGCGCACACCCGCGTCGCGGGTCGTCACCTGATCCACGATCCGGCCGTGCTCCATCACATAGAAGCGGTCGGCGAGCCGGCGGGCGAAGCGGAAATTCTGCTCCACCAGCAGGATGGTCATACCCGCGGCCTTCAATGCCTTGAGCACCTCGCCGATGCGCTGCACCACCACGGGGGCGAGGCCCTCGGTGGGCTCGTCGAGTAGCAGCAGCCGGGCGCCGTTGCGCAGCACCCGCGCCATGGCGAGCATCTGCTGCTCGCCGCCGGAAAGCTTGGTGCCGGGGCTCGAGGCGCGCTCCTCCAGGTTCGGGAACAGGCGGTAGATTTCCGTCAGGCTCATGCCGCCCTCTGCCAACACTGGCGGCAGCGTCAGGTTCTCCTTCACGGTGAGCGCAGCGAAGATCCCGCGCTCCTCCGGCACGTAGGCGATACCGGCACGCGCTGCGGCATAAGCCGGCAGGCCGATGAGCTCACGGCCGTGCAGCCGGATCTCGCCGGTGCGGCGCTTCAGGAGCCCCGTGATGGCCCGCAGCGTCGTGGTCTTTCCGGCCCCGTTGCGGCCGATGAGGGTGACGGTCTCGCCCTCCGGCACCTCCAGGTCCACGCCGTGAAGCACGTGGCTTTCGCCATACCAGCCGTTGAGGCCGCGTAGAGAGAGATGCGGCTCAGTCATCGGCCGGCTCGCTGCCGAGGTAGGCCTCGCGCACCCGCGGGTCGCGGCTCACCTCGTCATAATTGCCTTCGGCAAGGATCTCGCCGCGCGCCAGCACCGTGATGGTGTCGCACAATTGCGAGACCACGTTCAGATTGTGCTCCACCATGAGCACCGTGCGGTTCTGCGCCACACGGCGGATCAGGTCGGCGATATGGCCCACGTCCTCATGTCCCATGCCGGCCATGGGCTCGTCCAGCAGCAGCATCTCCGGGTCCAGGGCGAGGGTCGTTGCCACCTCAAGCGCCCGCTTGCGGCCGTAGGACAGCTCGGCCGCCGTCACATGGGCGTGGTCGGCGAGCTGCACCGCGTCGAGCAGCTCCATGGCGCGGGCGTTGAGGGTGTCGAGCGCCGTCACCGAGCGCCACCACTGGGTGGCGAGATAACGCGGTCGCTGGAGCGCCACTCTCACATTGTCGAGCAGCGTCAGGTGCGGGAATACAGCGGAGATCTGGAACGAGCGCACCAGCCCCATCCGCGCCACCCGCGCCGCGCCGGCCCGGGTGATGTCCTCGCCGCGGTAGATGATCCGGCCCCGGGTCGGCTGGAGGAACTTGGTCAGCAGGTTGAAGACAGTGGTCTTGCCCGCGCCATTGGGGCCGATGAGGGCGTGCACGCTGCCCTCGCGGATGCGCAGATCGACATTTTTGACCGCGGTGAAGCCGCTGAAATCCTTGGTGAGGCCCTCCGCGCACAGGATCACGTTCCCCGCGCGGCCGGGCGCGGCCGACAGGCTGGCTTGCATGTTTGGCACCTCTGGAAAGTTTTGTTTTTCGAAACTTGTCTCGATTTACAGATCATGGTAGACAGCTTTTACTGACTGTCAATCGAGTTTCCTCGACATCGCGACAGCGCGATGTGCTGGACGCTGGCGTGGCCGTCGACGTAAGGCTGCCCCGTCAGGGACGAGACCACATGGCCGAAGACCACAAGCTGCTGCCGCTGGAGCGCTATTTCCGCATCCTGGAAATTCTCAACGCCTATCCGGACGGGCTGTCACTGATGGAGGTGGCGCGCGTGCTCGGCCTGCCCAAGGGCACCGCCCACCGGCTGCTGGCTGGCCTGCAGAAATGCAACCTGGTGGGGCTCACCGCCTCCGGCTCTGCCTATGTCATAGGCGAGCGGGTACGCCGCCTCGCGCTGCTCAGCACCGACGACGCGTTCGTGGAGAGCCATACCAGCGTGCTGCTGCGCGACCTGAGCACCCAGATCGGCGAGACCTGCTACGTGGCGCGGATCGAGGGCGTCCAGGTGCGCTCCATCGTGATGGAATCGCCGGACGCGCCCTGGCGTGGCTTCGTGCTCCCCGGCAAGACCATGCAGCCCAACGCCACCGCCTGCTCCAAGGCCATCCTCGCCTTCCAGAGCGAGGAGGTGGTGGACCGGGCGTTGTCTGGCCGCATCATGCGCCTCACGGACAAGACCAAGGTCGATCCGGCCGCCATCAAAGCAGAGCTGGCGCAGGTGCGCGAGCGGGGGTTCGCCACTTGCATCGGCGAGGTGGACGAAGCGCTGGCTGCGGTGGCGGTCCCCATCGAGGTGCCGCCGGCCGGGGTCGTCTACAGCCTGGGCGTGGTGGGGCCGCTGCCGCGCATCACCAGGCTCATTGCCGACGGCATTCCCAAGCGCATGCAGGTGGTCGCGAAGGCCATCGCCACGGCGCTCACCAAGGGCGGCAGGGGCGGTGCCCCGGCCACGCTGGCGGGCTGAGGGGACCGATGAGCGCGTGGCCGGGGCGAGGCCGAGGCGGTTGCAGCGCCGCCTCGGATCAGGGGTCGGCGCGGGTCAGGCGAGCGCCGTCCAGACCGTCTTGGTCTGGAGATACTTCTCCAGGCTCTCCGCGCCGTTGTCGCGCCCGTAGCCGGATTGCTTGAAGCCGCCCCAGGGGGCGGTCGCGTCAAACTGCCCATAGGTATTGATCCACACCGTACCGGCCTGGAGCGCGGCGGCGGTGGCGTGGGCCTTCTTCACGTCGCGCGTCCACACCCCCGCCGAGAGGCCGAAGCTGGTGGCATTGGCGCGGGCCTTCAGTTCGCCGAGGGTGTCGAAAGGCTGCACCACCAGCACCGGGCCGAAGATTTCCTCGCGCGTCACCTCGGCAGTGTCGTCGGCATCCACCAGCACCGTGGGCGCGTGGAAGAAGCCGCCCGCCAGCGCGCCCTGCGGCGCCGTCCCGGCCTGGGCGACGCGCACCCCGCTTTCGGCGGCGCGGGAGACGAAGCCGGACACCCGCTGGAGCTGCTGGGCGGACACCAGCGGCCCCATGAAGGTATCTCCGGACAAGCCATGCCCCAGCTTCAGCTTGCCGGCCTCGGCGATCACCGTCTCCACCACCCGGTCGTAGATCGGCCGCTCCACCATGAGGCGCGAGCCGGCGGCGCAGACCTGGCCCGAATAGAAGAAGATGGCGATGGCGGCCACGGCGGCGGCGGCCTCCACATCGGCATCCGCGAAGATGACGTTGGGGTTCTTGCCGCCCAGCTCCAGCGACACGTGCTTCAGGCTGTCGGCGGCCGAGCGGGCGATGTGCTTGCCGGTCCGCTCCGACCCGGTGAAGGCGATCTTGGCTACCCCCGGATGGCTGATGAGCGCTTGCCCGGTGGTGGCGCCGAAGCCGGGCAGCACGTTCAGCACGCCCGGCGGCAGGCCCGCCTCCAAAGCGAGGCGACCGAGATAGAGGGCGGAAAGCGGGGTCTGCTCCGCCGGCTTCAGCACCACCGTGCAGCCGGCGGCAAGCGCCGGGGCGAGCTTGAAGCAGGCCTGGCAGAGGGGAAAGTTCCAGGGCACGATGGCGGCCACCACGCCCACTGGCTCGCGGCGGGTGTAGACATGCATATCCGGCACCGAGACCGGCAAAGTGCGTCCCTCGATCTTGGTGACCCAACCGGCATTGTAACTGAGCGCGCCGACACCGAGGGCGATGTCCACCGCCTTGATCTGGGAGGCGGGCTTCCCGCTGTCGAGGGCTTCGATCTGGGCGAGGTCGTCGGCATGGCCCTCCACCAGAGCTGCGAAGCGGCGCAGCACCGCCTCCCGCTCCGCTGGCAAAAGCCGCGCCCACGACCCCTCCAGGGCGCGGGCCGCCGCGCGCACCGCGCGGTCCACGTCCTCGGCCCCGGCGTGGGCCACGTCGGCGATCTTGCGGCCGGTGGCGGGATCGAAGCTCTCAAAGGTTGCGCCCGAGGCGGCATCCACGAACACGCCGTCGATAAGGAGCCGGTGGCGCTCGCCGAGGAAGGCGCGCACGCCGGGGCGCAGCAGCGCGTCGGTGTCGAAAACGGCGGGGTTGCCCTGAAGTCCCATGGCGCGCCTCACAGAACGCTGTTGCTGTCGATAGTGAGAAGGGTGGCGCCGCCGGTGGCGAAATTCGCCACGTCCGCCACTGCCGCCTGCCCTTCCGGCGAGGCAAGCGAGGCGTCGAGATCGGCCGCGCTGGCATAGGACAGGATCGCCACGAGATGGACCGGCGCGCCGCCGCCCGCCGCCGCAACCGGCCCGCAGCTCACCTCGAACCCCTTGAGATGGGGCATCTTCCGGGTCAGCGGAATGTGCACCCCGGCATAGTGCCGGTCGAAGGCGGCCGGGTCGCGCGGCACGCCATAGATCACGATCACCTGCTTCATGGCTCAGGCCTCCCGCGGCTGCGGCAGCGCGTGGAAGGCGCGCCGGTGATAGAGCATGACGCCGCGCACGGCATCGTGGCTGATGTCCCGCACCGCGCCGGTGACGATCACATGGTCGCCGCCAGGCAGGTGCGCCGCCACCTCGCAGGCGATCACCGTCTGGCAGCCGGGAAGCTGCGGCATGCCCAGGAGCCCCTTCTCCCAGGCCACCTGGGCGAACTTGTCGCCCTTGCCCGCAAACACGGCGGCGAGGTCGTCCTGCCCGGCCGCGAGCACATGGATGAGGAAACCCCGCCCCACGCCGAGGGCGCCGAGGGTGCGCGAATCCCGATGGAAACAGGCCAGCATCAAGG
The DNA here is from genome assembly GCF_043194755.2 of Xanthobacter nonsaccharivorans. NCBI lineage: Bacteria > Pseudomonadati > Pseudomonadota > Alphaproteobacteria > Hyphomicrobiales > Xanthobacteraceae > Xanthobacter > Xanthobacter nonsaccharivorans. The sequence goes on from NZ_CM195526.1 coordinate 584,442, forward strand.
GCGGGTCCAGCGACAGCGACGACACCGCCGAGAGGGTGCTGCCGGCCGGCGAACCGTCCGTGTTCCAGCCGGTGATAACGGTGACGGCGCTCGGCATCTCCGCCATGGCGGCACGCAGAGGGGCGTCGTCGAAAGCGACAGGCACGGACGACAAGGCGGGGGAGGCTGCGGGCATGGCTGTTCTCTGCTGTGACTGAGGAAGGAGCCGACGGCGTGGCATTCCGCTTTCCGCGCGCACACGCCGCCCATAGTTCGCTTTTCGCTAAATCCTAGTTATATTATCCGTATTTCACTAATAATTTGGATAGTCAATTCCGTATTTCGCTATTTTTCCATCCCGAACGCCGAAATCCGCAGCCACGCCCGGGCATTGGGCGACCTTCCGCGCTTGACCCGAGCGAAGGAAGCTTGGTAAGCGCGGACGCAGAGTCAGGGAGGCGAAACGATCCATGGCGAAGAAGCCGTCGGCCGTCGGCCGCGAGCCCTACGGCACGGCAATCGAGGCCGCACCCAAAGCGGTGCCCGTGCGGCGCAATCCTCTCGCCCAATGGCACCTGACGGACAGCGACCGTGCCATCATCGCCCACCTGCAGGAAGATGGGCGCCGGCCGTTCGTGGCCATCGCCCGCGATGTTGGGCTTTCCGAAAAGACCGTGCGGGCGCGGGTGCACCAGCTTATCGAGGCGAATGTCATCCAGATCGTCGCTTTGGCGAGCCCCACCGCGCTCGGCTACAACGCCGGCGCGCTCCTGGGCATCACCACCGATCCGGCGGCCCCCTCCTCCCGCATCGCCCGTGCCCTCACCGACATCCACGACATCGACTACGTGGCCCTCACCACCGGCCGCTACGGCATCTTCGCCGAGATCATCGCCGAGGATTTCCCAGCCATGCAGCGGGTGATCGAGCAGGAGGTGGGGGCAATCGAGGGCATCCGCTCGGTGGAGGTCTTCCCCTATGCGAGCGTCTACTATCAGAAGGCCAAGTTCTTCAGCCGCGACGACAATGACACCCCCGGCGGCGTGAAGCAGAAGAAGCTCGACCTTGCCGACCGCGAGATCATCCTGGAATTGAGCCGCGACGGGCGGGCCCCGCTCAACACCATCGCCGCCAAGCTCGGCGTCTCCGAGACGATGGTGCGCACGCGCATCGCCGCCCTGCTCGGCTCGGGGCAGATGAGCATCCTCGCCCTGCTCAACCCCATGAACCTCGCCGACCGCACCCTCGCCTGGCTCGGCATCCGCCTCGATCCGGCGGCCGACCCTCATGCGGTGGCGGAAGCGGTGTCCTCGGTCAAGAACGTCTCCTACATCGCCATCTGCTCGGGTCGGTACGATCTGTTCGTGGAGCTGGTGTGCCCGTCCCACGAGGACATCGTCGTCACCGCGCGCCGCCAGATCGGCCGTATCGCCGAGGTCACGCATCTCGAGGCGTTCCTGTATGTGGATCTGCATTACAAGTCGCTGGTTCCCACCGGCCGCTGAACCGCGCCGCGGCCGGTGGGAGAGCAGGCGTCAGGCCCCGTAGCCGCCCTTGCCGGCGGGCATGACCAGAAGACGCGTCACCAGGTAATAGACGAGCCCGGCCATCACCACAGTCGGCAACGATGCCGAGATGTACTCGTAGGGAAAGCGAGACTCATAGGTGATCGGGTTCAGCAGGTAGATGTAGGTGCAGAACCCGGCCGCCATGCCCGCGATCGCCGCCGGGTTCACCCCACCCCAGAAGCGATAAGCGGTGCCTTCACGCCCGTCGAAGATGGCGCGCACACTGATGTGCCCTTTGCGCAGGATGTAATAGTCCACAATCTGCATGCCGCAGATGGGTGCGAAGGTGATGGCGATGAACGCCAGGAAGGTGCCGAAATTGGCGAAGAACAGCTCCGGCACCAACACCCCCACCAGCGCCACCGGGGCGATGGTGACGGCCAACAGGACCGACCACGGCAACTTCTCCGCGAAGCTGTAGTTTCTGAGCCCGATGGCCGAGCAATAGATGCCTGCGACCGTGGTGCCGAGGTTGGCCGCCGTGACGAAGGCGAGCGCAACGATGGCATAGGTGGTGCCGCCCACCGTGCGCAGCCATTCCGCCGGGTCGGACACCTGCAGCACCAGGATGCCCGCCACCCCCATGATAGACAACAGGGCCACCGAGGCCCCGAGGCCGAGCATGCTCGGCACCGCGGCCGCGCGCCCATTGGGCGCCATCCGCACCATGGCGCCGATATAGGGCCACCAGGAGAGCGCCGGCGCGATGCCCAGCTCGATGCCGGTCATGAAGTTCCACAACGGGTTTGCGTTGGCATAGGCCGGCACCGCGGCAGCGAGCTCCGCCGAGCGGCCGGTGACCAGGATGTAGAGCATCCAAAGGCCCACCAGCACGTGGGCCACCAGGATCTTGGATACCCGGTCCACACCCGTCGCGCCGCTCAGCAGAAACACGAACACGAGCGCGGAGGCAAGCAGTGTGGCGCTCGGCACCACGAGATGGGCGGCCGAGGTGTCCACCAGCCCTAGCGCCACCAGGAACTGGGACGCCGACTTGCCGAAAAAGATGAGCAGCAGGCAGTTCCAGCCCATGATAGACAGGAATTGCAACGTTGCCGGGATGGCCCACGCCCTGGAGCCGAACTGCGGCCGTGACGCGGCGATGGAATCGATGCCGAATTTGGAACAGGTGGGCACCGCCGCCAGGGTGGAGAGCAACATGCCGAACATGCTGCCGGCGATCAGGGTGGCGATGCCCTGCGTGAAGTTAAGGTAGTAGCCGACATATTCGCCGATGATGTAGCACCATGTGGCCGCCCCGGCCGTGGTCAGGGCGATGAGGAGCTGCCAGGAGCTCCAGGTGCGCTCGGCTGGCACCAGCGGCCAGGCGTTCTGGTCGGCGGCGCCGTGGTTGACGGCGGGGGCAGCGGCCCCGGCAGGCGAGGCGATGTCGCTCATGACACCCCCCACACCACCGCGGCCGCCGGCACCACGATGCCAAGCATCACGAGCCAGAACCAGGTCCTGCCGTCGAAATCCGCGCCCTGCTGGGCGGGGTCCTCGAGCACGCGGATGCGCGCCTCCAGCTCAGGAGGCAATACGATCGGATACATTCCCCTCTCCTCGTTCCGGAAGGTTGTCTCTGGTCAGGCCGCTTTATTTTTCTGGTCCTGCACGTTCGGGATGACTTCCGCCCCGATCAGCTCGATGGAGCGCATGATGTGCTCGTGCGGCACACCGTCGATGCGCAGCAACACCTCGTCCACACCCATGGCCTCAAGCCGCTTCAGCCGCGCGACGAAATCGTCCGGCGTGCCGATCATGGCCGAAGGGGTCTCGTTGACGAGGAAGTCGATGTCGTTCTCATGCTCCAGCAGGCGCGTCATCTTCGCGTCCAGGTACTGGTACGACTGGCGCTTGCCGAGCGGGATGTAGAGATCGAGGATGAACTTGAAATAGCCGAGCGCCACCTCGCGGGCGACCTCCACCGCCTCATTGCGGGTCTGCGCGCAGAAGGCGGTGGCCACGTAGAGCCCGGCGTGCTCGGTGCGGCGCGGGGCCATCTGCCTGCCCTCGGCGAGGCCGGCGCGGTAGGCGTCCATGCACTCCTGGAGATAGTCGAAGCCGAAGTAATTCTCGAAGGTGAGCACGCCGATGCCGCGCTCACCGGCATTGCGATGGGTCTCCACCGAGGAGGCAGCGACGAACAGCGGCGGATGGGGCGCCTGCACCGGCTTCGGCACGATGGTGCGCGGCGGGATGTTCCAAACCGGGCCGTGATGCTCCAGGACCTCGTCGCTCATGGCCTTGATGAGTACATCAAGGGAGTCTTCCCATTGCGTGCGGGTAGCAGAGGGATCAACCCCGAATACTTCAAGTGTGGACAGGTTGTTGGAACGCGCGGTGCCGATCTCGGCCCGGCCACCGGAGACGATATCGAGGGTGGCGAGGCGCTCGGCCACCAGAATCGGGTGGTTCCACGACAGCATCACCGCGCACATGATGCGCAGCTTGATGTTCTTGGTGTGCCGCGCGATGGCGGCATAGAGCACTTCCGGCGCCGACACGGTGAAGCGTGGGGGCGAGAAGTGCTGCTCGGAGGTTCCCCATGCCGAAAAGCCGAGGCGGTCGGCTAGCGTGACCTCCTGGATCATCTCCTCGTACCGCTGCGCCACCGAGACGCCGGCAGCCGGCTCGCCTTCCTGAAGCAATCCAATCTTCATATTATTTGTTCCGTTTTTCGCTGTTTTTTGGCATACACATGATTGTTTCCGCGTTTTTTGACATGTGTCAATATGGGGTCCGCGCAATTTTTTGAGCTGCTACTTCCGGAACCCGCGAATACATCAGGCATGCGTTCCGCTTTCCGTGACAAGGCGGCAGATCGAGGGCATCTTCAGCTGATCGCCATGCCCAACCGGCAATCGGCGAGATCGGTCGCGACGATCACGATGGGACGGCCACCTATGCTTCGGCCGCGAGGAAGCCTTTGGCGATACCGAAGCCAAGACCGAGCTCGTCCGCACGGCATGGCGCGACATGCAGCAAGGTCTACGGGTATCGCAAGCTCCACGACGACCTGATGGACGACGACCTGATGGACATGAGCGAGAGCTGTTGCCCGAACCGGGTGGCGCACCTTGGGCGGCGCGCCGGGATTCAGGCTCACATCGGCTATAAACGTCGGCCCGGCCAGTATGGCGGCAAGCCGTCCCTGGCCATCGACAATACTCTTGATCGCCGGTTCGACGTGGACACGCAAGCAGCACGGAATGGCATGCCGTCACCCGTCGAGTTCGGACGGCAGCACAAAAAGTAAGCCGAGGGCATCTAGAAAACTCGGGGCGGTTCACACCTCGGATGTCACCGTGATCCTGCGCACCAGCGAAAGCTATACCGAGATCAAGCGGGCGCTTTGACGAAGTGGCTGATGAAGGGGCTCCGCTCCGAAAGCGGAGCCCCTGGCGCCAGGAGCAGCCGTTGGAGCGAAGCCAAAGAGCGGATGCTCTCATCAATGAATAACGCCTCAGAAGGCCGGCATTGTAGTAAGATGGCCCCTAGAGCAACAATCTAGGTATGATACAATCCGATCTAAATTGCAGGGGGCTTGCGATGAAATTGGCGGCTGGAATTGGACAAACTTCAGGGGCTGTCGCCTTGGCGATGATGCTTGGTATTTCAGCTGGCGTCGCGCAGGGGAGTGGTGGCGCACCTATGAAAGAAATACCAGTTCTAGCTCTTAAAAGTGGCAGCCAAACCAAGATAGATGCCGAGAATGGAATTCTAAAACTGACGGGCTATGCTCCAATTTCCGGCATGGCATTCTACAGCGTGAATGGTGCGCCAGCCAGTTTGACGCCACCGATACTGGCGGTCCCCCGCGCAAATATGGATGCCTTCACGATGAAGTTGCGCATCCAGAACAATTTAGGTTGTTCTTATGGAATCTATGCTTCCGCCTCTGAAGGTCCAGATCATGCCCGTCCGTCCGACCTAAATACGCACACCCATGGACTGCAGGTGTCTCCCCATTCGCCTGCGCCTTTCGGCCATTGGCATGGCGCTCCGGGTACGACACCGCCTAATGGGGTCTATGGTGATTTCGTAGGTGTCCAGATGTCACCCGCAAAATGCCAAAACGGCAACATCAAAGACTTTATGGAGCATGAAATCATTGTTCCAAAAAATCATGTAAGCGGCCAATTCTGGGTACACCCGCACGTTCACGGTTTTTCAGGTACGCAGGTTTCCCGTGGTCTATCAACATTGCTGACGATTGGCGGATTAGAAAACTATCCCGATTTCCAAGACCGAACTGCGAAAAATATAATGCTCAAAGACTTCCAGATTTCGCGAATGCCGTCGGGTTCGTCATGGTCATTCAATGATTTATTTGATCCACTTCTCTGCTCGAACTCTCCAACCAGGAAGATCTTGAGCGGTCGCTGCTGGAATTCAGCAGCTCCTAACAAGCGCTGGCTCTTTACCGTCAACGGCGATTTGTTCCCCAAAGCCACGATCGCTGATCTCAAGGGACAAGCCATTTGGCGCATCGCCAATGTGAGCGCAAATGTCACGCATCGCGTTCAGTTCGAGGTGATGGACAACAAGACCGGGAAATTCTCGGGCAAATGCATGTTTGTTCGCGTGCTGGGAGTCGATGGTGTGCCGGTCAAAGCTGATTCCACTTTAGATGGTCCGGCTAGTATCTGCGACAAGATTAACACACCGGGAGCGCCGCCGGTCGGCGACGGAAAATCAATCGTTATGATGCCAGCTGGGCGCGCTGATATCTTTCTAAGTAAGGGTAACGCTTGCAACGCGATCGGCCTCGCGGGCGCAGCCTGTGACGCCGCTTCTCTGACGGTACGAATGCAGACAGCCGGGCTGTTCACTGGTTCCGCTGCCGGTGTTGGCGACGAATGGCCTGCGATGAATCTTGCGACAGTCGTCTTCAATCCTACGACTGGCGCAGCTCCAGGAGCCATCGCCGCTCGTACCGCTATGGGCGCTCCAGCCGCCCGAGCAGCGTTGTTCGCTGCTGTTACTCCGCAGCAGTGCATTGATGGATCGGGTAAGGCCATGACGGCCGATACCCTGTCTGCGGTCGACAGGTCTGCAAATACCGGCACTTATCGGTGGATCGGACTGAACATCGTTGCATCGCCAGCGGGCTTATTCGCAGGCAAGTCTGACTTCAGGATGTTTACCAGCTCCGTTCCGCGTCAAGTCAGCGCGTTCTCTACCGACGCGGCCTTTTTTGGGCCCGCAGGCATTTCAGAAAGCGATTACAAAAATTTCGACCACATGAGGATTGATGCGTGTGTTGGCGCGAAATTCGGCCACGACCCGATCGAGGGTCGCGACGTGTATGAAGAGGACTGGGTTGTATTCAATGCGAGCGATGAACTTCATAACTTCCACATTCATCAAACCAAATTTTCGATCATAAGTGTCTGGAATCCTGAATACAACCTTCCCGGGAACGCCGCATTCCGGAACTCCTCAATGACGCCGGGCGTCGGATTCCATGATACCTTCCCTGTCCCGATCCACGGAGCGGTTCACATCAAACTTAGATTCTATCCGGAGTCCGTTGGCACCTTCGTGTATCATTGTCACATTCTAGAACACGAAGATGGCTCTCTCTTCCTCGCTGCCGGAGCGCCCACGAACAGTCGCAATCCGGCGCACTACGCGCGTGGCGGAGGAATGATGTCCGTTATCGAAGTTAAAGACCTTGGCAAGCCAACCGGTGCGGTCCACTGATCGGCCGAATGCCCTGCTGCATTCGGTTGCGAATTGTCTCGTCACCAACGACGCTCTCTCGCTACCTCGGCGACGCCTATGCTGGTACATAGATCTTGATTTTTGAATGAGCCATTGACCCCGTGAGTGCTGTGCCCAGATGCCGCTGCTTCCGTGAGGTTGGCGCCGGCAGGTGGCGTTCGATCTCACGCCGGAAGCGGTCATCAATTCCCGAATTGGTTGACGCCCTTGTTCAGCAAAAGTCCGTGGTACCGAGACCATGTCCAGATACAGGCTCGAATCCCGCGCGGCCCACCGTATAGAGCGGACACATCCGAGTAGGACCTGCCACTTCACGCCGACCTCAGTGTGTAGCCCAAAGCGGTGGAGGGCTTCTTCGCCCTCCTGACGCGAAGGCGGCTCAAACACCGCATCTTCCGATCCGTCGTCAATCTTCCGGCTGTCATCCATCGCTTCATCGGCGAACACGACCAGACCTCGCGGTGTTTCACCTGGCGAACCGATCCCAATTCCATTGCCGTCCGAAATCGAGGGTTCCAAGCGTTGGCGCCATTCCCGTGAGCCAAGGGCAGGTCTTGCTCCTACATGCCGATCCGCGGGCGTACCTCCGTGGCGAGCAGCTCCAGCGAGCGCCGCAGCAGCTCCAGCGGCAGGTGGCCGAAAAAGGCGCTGAGCGCGTTGACATAACCGAGCCCGAATTCCCCAGCGAGGGCAGAGATGCGCGCTGCGCAGGTCGCGGGGCTGCCGGCGATCACCATCTCTTCCAAATAACGTTCCGGCTCCAGCTCGGCCTCTGTGATGATGTTCGGCCGGCGGAACAGGCCGGCGGCGCGCATGCGGCCTGTGAGGTTCACTACCGTGGGAAGCAGTTCCCGCCGCGCGCTCTCGTCGGTCTCGGAGACATAGATGAAGCGGCCGAACGGCATTTCCCGCGTGTCGCCGCCGGCGTCCCGGAAAGCGCCGACGATGGGGCGCAGGTTCGCCAGGGAATTGATGCCGTGGCAGATCATTTTAAGGCCACTGCGCGCCGCCCAGGCGGCGGTGTCCGCGGTGTAGGTCGCCATGTAGAGGGGCGGGTGCGGGCGCTGCGCCGGCTTCGGCTCCACCGGCAGCGCCTCGCCGCCGAAATCCACCATCGGCTCGGTCCAGGCCCGGCGGATGAAATCGAGCCCGGCCTCGAAGCGCGGCGCGATCTCCTCCGGCTTCAGTCCGTAGGCCGCAAGGTATTTGGGATTGGTGCCGCGGGAGATGCCGAGGTCGACCCGCCCGCCGGAGAGGACATCGAGCGTGGCGATGTCCTCGGCGAGCCGCAGCGGATGGTGCAGTGGCAGGACGATCACCGAGAAGCCGATGCGGATGCGCCGGGTGCGGGCCGCGAGCGCGGTGGCGACAACGATGGGCGAGAGGCAGCGGCGCCCTTCCTCGGGATTGGTGCCACCCTGGAAATGCTCCTCGTTGATCCACAGGCATTCGTAGCCGAGATCGTCGGCCAGCGCCGCGAGCTCGAACAGGCCCTGGTCCGAGATGGTCTCGAGCCCGCCGCCGCATCCCGAAAGCCCGATGCGGAAGGGCGTCGCCGCGCTCACAGCGTGCCGCTCAGGATCTCGGCGACCTGGGCGTCGCTGAGGTCGTGGCCGAAGAAGCGCTGATAGAAGGCCTTGGTCTCCTGTGCCACGTCCACGTCCATGAACAGCTCGGGATGGATGAGGCGCGCGGCCCACAGCACGGTGAGCGGCTGCTCGATGGTGCGGTTGCCCCAGCGATGCGCGCCCGTGGGCACCACATGGACCCGGCCGGCCTTGGCCGCACGCAGCTCCTTCATCACCGGATGGTCGAAGAAGGTCTTTCGGTCGGCGGGGGTGGCGAGAAAGATCACGTCCGGGTCCCAGGCGAGGAGCTGCTCCAGGGTGAAGGGCAGCGCCTCCGCCTGCCGCGCCCCTGCGGTCACGCTGGAGCCGCCCGCGGCGTCGATCCACCATTCGGCGATGAGGTGGGGCTGGCTCAGGGTCTTGGCGTCCATGTAGAGGACCTTCGGCCGCGTACCCTGCGGCGCCTTGGCGAGCCGGTCGCGGACGGAGGCGAGGGTCGTGTCGAAATAGGTGTTGTAGGCGGCCGCCTGCGCCTTCCGGTCGAGCACATCGCCGAGCAGCGCCATCACGGCCTTGACGTCCTCCGGCTCGCGCCAGGCGAGGAACAGGGTGGGCACGCCGTTCGTCGCCAGCGGCTCCACCGAGGTGCGGTCGAGGGTGATGGCGAGGTCCGGCCGGGCCTTCAGCACCGCCTCCACGTTCGGCGCGCGGTTGGCGTCCTGCACCTGCGGCAGGTCGGCGATCTGCGGGGCGAACACGAGCTGATACTTCCAGCCCGGGCGCCGCGCGAACTCGGGCAGGCCGCTGACGATCTCTCTGGCGTCGCCGAGGGCGAAGACGAAGCTGTTGATCACCGGCACGGAGCCGATGGTGACGATGCGCTCCACCGGGTCCCGGACGGCGACAGCGCGTCCCGCCATGTCGGTGAAGGTGCGCTCCGCTGCCCCAGCCGTCCCGCCGAGGAGGCAGGCGGAAAGGCAGGAGGCGACTAGCAGACGGATGGGTCGCATGGCTTGTCTCGCGGTGGGACCGGATGGTCGGGAAAGGGGATGAGGACCTTGCGGGCATGGCTGCCGGTCCCGTGCGCGACCACGGCGACGGGCGCGCCGTAGAGGTCGCTCATGCGCTGCGAGGTCAGGACATCCTGCACCGGGCCGAAGGCGATCAGCCGCGCCTCCTTCAGGAGGGCCGCCTTGCCGCCCAGGAACAGCGCGTGGTCCGGCGCATGGGTGGCGCAGAGCACGCCATGGCCGTCCGCCACCGCGCTCCGGATGGCGCCGAGCACCTTGAGCTGGTTGCCGTAGTCGAGGCTGGCGGTGGGCTCGTCCAGCAGGAGGATCCGCGCCTCCTGCGCGAGGGCGCGGGCGATGAGCACGATCTGCCGCTCCCCGCCGCTGATGGCGGTGACCGGCCGTTCCGCGAGATGCGCCACGCCGAGTCGTTCCAGGGCGGAAAAGGCCATGGCGCGATCTTCGGCTCCGGGCATGGCGAGAAGGCCGAGATGGGCCGTGCGCCCCATGAGAACGAGATCGCGGACCTTGAGGGGCTCGGTGTTCTGCGTCGCCTGCGGCACGTAGGCGACGAGGCGCGCGGCGGCGCGGCGGGACAGGCGCGCCACGTCCTCCCCGTCGATGCGCACCCGGCCCGCCTGCGGCCGCAGAAAGCCGAGGATCGCGCGCAGGAGCGTGGTCTTGCCGGCGCCGTTGGGTCCGAGCAGCGACACCACCTCGCCGCCGGCGAGGGAGAAGTTGACGCCGTCGAGCACCGGCGCGCCACGCCTGCGCCGGAAGGTGAGGTCCTCGACCCGCAGCATCACGCGATGTCCTCCCGCTCGCGGTAGAGCAGAAGGGCGAACAGCGGCGCGCCGACGAGGGCGGTGACAATGCTGAGCGGCACCTCCATGGCGTCTGCACTGCGGCAGATGTCGTCCACCACGAGGAGGAACAGCGCGCCGAGGAGCGCCGCCACGGGCAGCGTCCGGTCGAAGCCGCCTCCGGCGACAAGCCGCGCCATGTGCGGCACGATGAGGCCGACCCAGCCCACCGTTCCCGCAAGGCCCACGGCCGCCGCGGTCATCAGCGTGGCGGCGAGCACGAGGGCGAACTGCACGAGCCCGATGCGCACCCCCATGGCCCGCGCCTCCTCGGCACCCGATGCCAGGACCGTCACCTGCCACCGCAGGACCGCCATCACCGCCAAGGATGCCAGTATCAGGCCGAACGCCGGCGGAATGGCGCCGGGCGTGACGCGGTTGAGGCCGCCGAGCAGCCAGAAGGTGATGACGGGCAGCACATCCACTGGATCCGCAACGATCTTCAGGATGGAGAGGAGCGCGTTGAAGCAGGCCGCCACGATGATGCCCGACAGCACCAGCATGACCATGGACTGCTGCCGGATCAGCGTGCCAAGAGCGAAGCATAGGCCGACCGCGAGGAGCCCGGAGGCGAAGGCGAAGGCCTGAACCGCGAGCGGCCCGAGCCCGAGCAGGAGCGCGAGCGAGGCGCCGAAGCCGGAGCCTGCTGTCACCCCGAGGATGTCCGGCGCCGCGAGAGGATTGCGGAACAGGCTCTGATAGGAGGCCCCGGCCACCGCGAGCGCCGCCCCCACCAGCATCGCGGCGAGAACACGGGGGCCGCGCACGTTGAGCACGGCAAGCTCCTCGTAGCGGGTCCAGCGAATCTCGCCGGCCCAGACCTGCGACAGGAGGATGTCCGCCACGCTCTTGGCCGGAACGGGGAAGCGCCCGAGCGTCAGCGAGAACAGGGCGGCGGCGGCGAGAAGCCCCACGAGGCCTGCGATCAGGGAGAGGCGCCGGACGGAAACCGCGCCGCCGCGACCGCTCCCCCACGCTGGATAGCACTCGTCGCGCTCCATCCGCCGTCCCCCACGCTGACGCGGCGTGACTATAGAAAGCTGTATATGAATGGCAATAGCTTAGCGGGCCGCGTTTCTCCTGGCTCGTGCGGCGCTCCAGGCCTTCCTGGCAGGTGTGGGACCCAACGTCTGGCCCGCGGATGCGCTTCGCCTCCTTGCCGCTCACCTCGACATACTTGGTGCCGAAATGGTCGGCGCGCAGGCTCACTGAGCTGATGGGGTGGATGCGATAAGGACGCGGCCGCTGCTTTCGCGAGCCCATCGTCACGCTCGACGAGGACAGATGATACCGCGTCTGGGCACCAGAGAGCCCGTTCCTGATGCACTATAACGGCTCAGCCCAGGTCTTCGCGCGCGGGCCGCTCACCTGCAATGTCCGGACGGCCGACTTCCTTTCCGACCAGCCCGCGAATGCGGCCGCCCCCCCCCCCCCGATGGGGCCGGGGCGCAGGCGATGAAGTCCGCGCTCGACCGGCTGTCCGGGAAAGTCTGGCTGATGCCGCCGGAAGACCGGAACCGCCGACCTCCCACGTCAAGCAAGCCCGGTGCGACGCGGCCCCCCTGCGCCAGCAGCGGCCATTGCCGCCGCTTCGCGTTCTGGTGTCAACGCAATCGCTTGCGCTCCCGTAAGAACAGCTCACCGATCCAAGTTCTAGAACGCAGACCCTCTATTGGTGCCAAGCACGCGAAGCCACTCGACCTCAGGCGAAGCGTAGCACGTGCTTACCTGGACCAAAGGGCTCCACGCCGTAAAGAGAGGCTTCCCAGGCCGGCATCGCCTTGCGCGGTTCGAGCGGAAGGCCGCCTGCCGAACTCAGCCGAAACGCGATCGATGGAGCGCAACCGCATCCTCTCCGGCCGGAAAGCGCAGCCGGTCGGAGGTGTCGTGGACGCTCATCCACACGACCTCGGCGACATCGCCCGGCGTCGTCGTCAGCGCCGGGTTGGCGAAGCTCGCGAAGATCGGGTCCGCGAAATCGGCATAGGCCGGCGGAATGAGATCCTCGATCCGCACGCCAGAGTTCTGCGCGAAGCGGGTCGTGGGACCGTATCCGGGCTCCACCAGCTTCGCGCGGATGCCGAAATGACCGAGTTCGTGCGCGAGCGAGCCGGTGAACCCCTCGATGGCCTGCTTGCTGGCGGTGTAGGCTGCTGCCAGAGGCATCGCCGCCAGCGTGACACTCGACGTCACGTTGACGATGACGCCGGAGCGGCGTTCGCGCATCTGAGGGATCACGGCCTGGCACATGGCCATCACACCGAAGGTGTTGGTGTCGAACACCTTTCGGATGTGGGCCATTGGGGTGGCCTCGAACGCGCCGACAACGCCGATGCCGGCATTGTTGACCAGTGCGTCGACCGGACCGGCAGCCTCGACGGCGGCGACGATACTCTCCTCGCTTGTCACGTCGAGCGGCAGGATGCACAGGCGCGGGGAACGCGGCAGCAGATCCGCATCGGGCGTGCGCATGGTGGCGATGACGTTCCAGCCCCTGGCGAGGAAATAACGGGCCGTCTCAAGGCCATAGCCGGACGACGTGCCGGTGATCAGGATCGTTTGCATGGGACATCCCTTCGTTTCGGATGGCCCCTTGATAGGCGGGCGAGCCTGGACGAACCATAATTTTGTGTCCAATATTTATGTTCAATCGTCCGACTTTGGCGCTTATCGGCCGGCTTACGCGCCGACGCCGGCCTCGCCGCCGGTCCGCGCAAACTTTCCCGGCGGGCAGCCCAAGCGCTTCCGGAACGCCGTGCTGAAGGCGCTGGCCGATTCGTAGCCGATCTCGTCGGCGATGCAGTCGAGGGTCTTCGCGCCGCGGATCAGTGCGTCCTTCGCCAGCGCCATGCGCCAGCGCGCGAGATATTCGATCGCGCCGCAGCCCAGCACCTCGGCGAAGCGCGCCGCGAATGCCGACCGGGAGAGCCCGGCGACCTTCGCCAGCCCGGCCACCGTCCAGCCGGTCCGCACGTCCGCATGCATGGCCCGCAGGGCACGGGCGAGGGCCGGATCGCGCAAGCCGTTGAGGAGGCCGGCCCGGACGTCATCGACGGCGATGTCGCGCCGGCGCAGCGCCTCGACAAGCAGCACCTCGAGCATGCGCTGGAGGACCATCTCCCTGCCGGGCTCCTCGTCCGTGCACTCCTCCACGATGAGCGCGATCACGCGGCTCAGCCGTCCGGCCCGCCCCTCGGAGGCGGGGATGTGGATCATGCGCGGAAGCAGCGAGAGCAGCAACGGCGCGTTCACCGGCTCGATATGGAAGGTGCCGCCCAGCGATTCGAATTCCGCCTCGCCCTCCGGGTCGCCGTGCCGGACGGGCACGTCCGTCGGCTTGCGCGGCTCACAGGCAACGCCCGGGTGGCTGCTCAGCGTGAATGCCGGCGTGGACGGCAGAAGCAGGAAGTCCCCGGCGCTCAACCTCAGGGCCTCCCGGCCCTCGAAGGAAATCCAGCACACGCCCTTCAGGATGATAGTGAAACCGGGCGCGTCATGAGCCGCGTAGCGCACGCCCCAGCGGCCCCGCCCGGTAATGGGCTTGGAGATGGCCGTGTTCGGCCGAAGCAGCGCAATGATGTCGCTCAGCGGATCCATGTCGGACAGATCGTAATCGATATAACCATTTCGCTTATAAATGGCCCAACCCGTCCTTTGCCATCCCCATTGCGCCGATGTCGTTGAAAAATCCGGTGTTTCCGCGGGGATGAAGTCCTGATTCAGTTCTCCTTGTAGGGGGAGGACAGACCGATGATGGGCGAGCGGGTGGTGATGCAGGAGGCACTGTTCTACGAGTTCAGCCTCGAACGCCACGTGCCTGCCGGCCACCTCGTTCGGGCTATCGACAGGTTCGTCGACCTCTCCGCCATTCGAGTACACCTCAAGCCCTTCTACAGCGAGACTGGCCGCCCCTCGATCGATCCCGAGCTGATGATCCGGATGCTCCTGATCGGCTATTGCTTTGGCATCCGTTCGGAGCGGCGGCTGTGCGAAGAGGTCCATCTCAACCTTGCCTATCGGTGGTTCTGCCGGCTCGGCCTCGAAGGCGCCGTGCCGGACCACTCCACCTTCTCCAAGAACCGCCACGGACGCTTCCGCGACAGTGACCTGCTGCGGGAGCTGTTCGAAACCACGGTGCGGTGTTGCATCGAAGAGGGGCTGGTCGGCGGCGAGGGTTTTGCCGTCGATGCCAGCCTGATCAAGGCCGATGCCAACAAGCAGCGGTCCGCCGCCGCCTCGGAACAGGTGGACTGGGAGGGGCTCGCCGAGAGCCGCCGTTCGGTCCGGGAATATCTCGACACGCTCGAAGAGGCCGCCTGGGGCGCAGCCAGCGAGGTGAAGCCGAAGTTCGTCTCCAGGTCGGATCCGGCGGCGCAATGGACCAGCGCCTTGAAAGGCCATGCCTTCTTCGCCTATGCGACCAACTATCTGATCGACCTCGACCATGCCGTCATCGTCGATGTGGAGGCCTGCCGCGCGATCCGGCAGGCGGAAGTCGGAGCCGCGCGCACCATGATCGAGCGCACCCAGGATTGCTTCGGCCTGTGGCCGGCGCGTCTTGCTGCCGACAGCGCCTACGGCTCGGCCGAGAACCTCGCCTGGCTGGTCCACGAGCGCGGGATCGAGCCGCACATCCCGGTGTTCGACAAATCCGACCGGCAGGACGGCACCTTAAGCCGGTCGGACTTCACCTGCGATCGCGATGCGGATGCCTATATCTGTCCGGTCGGCAAGCCGTTGCGGCAGCGGCAGAAGGCATACCGGATGCCGCGTCCGCTTGTCGACGATGACGGCATGATGCGGTACCGCGCCAGCAAACTGGACTGTGAGGCTTGCGCATTGAAGCCGAAGTGTTGTCCCAATACGCCCGCCCGCAAAATCCCGCGTTCGATCCACGAAGGGGCCCGCGACATGGCGCGGGACATCGCTGCTACCGACGACTATGTCAGCTCACGCCGGCAGCGGAAGAAGGTTGAGATGCTCTTCGTTCACCTCAAGCGCATCTTGAGACTCGACCGCCTGCGACTACGCGGGCCTAACGGTGCCCAGGACGAGTTCCATCTCGCGGCCGCCGCTCAGAACCTCAGGAAGCTCGCAAGGCTGTTGCCCAATGGGCCAAGAGTGGCGACGGCGTGAGGACGGAGGTGCATGCCCAACACCAACGCTCATGTCACCGGGCCTCCAGCGCCGACTTTTTCAACGACATCGGCGCGCTGGTGCAGATTGAGCACGTTGCAGAAGCGCATCCGACTCACTTGCGCGCCAGCGACAGTCGGCAAGGCTATTCTGCAACACCCACTTTCTGTTGCGCAGAGATATCACGCGCAATGGCCGTCGCTATGCACAGCAACGCCTCGGAATGCGCAGAAAGGGCATCACTCAAAGAAAGCGCCGATCGGATCCAGATCATTGATACAACCGCCTCGACGCGGTCGCCGATCATGACGGGAACGGCAATGCTGGATGTCTTCGGCCTGAATTCGCCCCCGACGCGCACGGCAATGGCGCGCCGCCGCGTATCCTCGATCATGTGTCTAAGCCATGCCTCGTCGAGGAACGGGCAGTCCTCGGGATCGTGGATGCGGCGCAGATGATCCAAGATCATTGCCCGCTCCTCCTCCCTGCAAAAGGCAAGGTAAGCACGACCGGCCGAGGTGCGTAGCATGGGTAAGCGATAGCCGATCATGCCTCGATCGATGGAGAGGGGGCTGCGCGTGTGTGTGGTCTCATGGATCACCATGGCGGCGTTCTCATAGACCGTCAGGTCGAGCGGCCAGACCAGACGCCGGCCGTATTCGCCCAACACCGGGGCTGCCACCTGGCAAACGCGGGAATGCGCGGCATAGCCGTCACCAAGACTAGCGGAGAGGCGCGTGACCCGTACCTGCGTCGAGGAGGCGGAAAAGGCGACGTAGCCTTCCTCCTCCAGGGTTTGCAGCAGGCGGTAGACAGTGGGGCGCGGGATATCGAGGGAGCGAGCGATGGCCGCGGCATTGGTGCTGCCCACCGCGTTGATGTAGCGCAGCACGGCGAGCCCACGGCGCAACGCGCGCACGCTGTCGCTGCGGTCCTGCGTCGCCGCTCGCTCGTCAGCCAGTCGCTGGCCCATGGTCCGACCCAATCCTCGGCGTTCCCCAATCCAGCCGGACGATCCGGTCTTTTGGTTCGCATGGTATACATAATGAACATGCCGTGCCCAGCTTTGCTCGGGCCGGCATGCTTCAACAGTCCCTGATGAAATGAGCTACGGCGAGACTGTCAGGCAAGCTCTGCGACGACGGGGTTGCGCAGCACGCCGATGCCGCTCACCTCGACTTCGACCACGTCGCCATCCTTCATGAACAGCTTGGGTGTCCGCCGCGCTCCCACTCCTCCTGGCGTGCCGGAGACGATCACATCGCCCGGCAAAAGCGGCAGGATGGTCGACGCGTAGGCGATCAACGTCGGGATGGGCGTGATCATCAGGTCCACGGTGGTCTGCTGCACCTGCTCGCCGTTGAGGCGTGTGGCGAGGCTCAGCCGGGTGGGGTCGGGGATCACGTCGGCGCTCACCATCCAGGGGCCGAAGGCGCCTGTGGCGGCGAAGGTCTTGCCGGGCATGAACTGGCTGGTATGGCGCTGCCAGTCGCGGACGCTGGCGTCGTTGTAGCAGGCATAGCCGGCCACGTGGGACAGCGCGTCGGCCTCGGAAATGCGCCGCCCGGCCTTGCCGATGATGACGGCGAGCTCACCCTCATAGTCGAACTCGTCGGATTCCAGCGGCTTCACCAGGGCAGAGCCGGCGCCGACCTGGCTTCCCGCGTAGCGGGCGAACAGCATGGGATTGGGGGTGACGGTGCGTCCCGTCTCGGTCACGTGGTCATGATAGTTGAGGCCGACGCACACGATCTTGTCCGGGTCGGGAATGACGGGGGCGAGAATCACTTCGGACAGGGCGAAATCCGCCGGCGCACCGGCGAAGGCGGCGGCGCGATCGAGCCCGCCGGCAATGAAGGCGCGCAGCGTGGGCGCCTCGGGGAAGCGGCGGGAGAGATCGACGATCCCTTGGTCCGCCACGAGGCCGTAGCCGGCGCTGCCGGCATGGGTGAAGGAAGCAAACTTCATCGGGGCAAGCCTTTTCCTTAAGCGTCTTCTTGGTGGTGGGAAGGGCGCGCGTTCGCGCCGTCCGTGCGCCCGGCTCAGGCGGCGGAGGCGTGGTGCGGCAGGTAGGGGGCAAGCCAGTCCGCCAATGCAGCAAGGCCCGCTTCGTCTCGCGCGGCTCCGGCCAGGTAGCGGTCGGGCCGGACGAGGAGCGCGGGGGCACCGGCCTCGTCAAGCAAGGGGGCAAGGTCGGGACAGTCCGCCACGGTCACGACAGGAATGCCGGCCGCCTCAAAGCGCAACCGCACGCTCTCGCTCGCCCCGCGCCAGATGGGGTCGGTCGCCAGGAGCGCGAACGAATAGCCGACCACGTCGTCGAGCGGGCGGCCGTCGCCGAGACGCGGCTGAGCGAAGCGGCTTCCGGAGAGATCGGCACGGCCGATGGCGAGGCCGGGCCCCAGCTGCGGCAGGCGGCTACGCAGCCGCACGACGCCGTCCGCGTCGCGGAAGGCAGCATTCAGCGCGGCTTCCGTGCCGCACGTATTGATGAGCCCGCCGAGGCGCACCGCCGTCTCGATATAGGCGCGTGCGTCGGGTGCGCGCTCGCTCTGGTAGGTGTCCAGAAGCCTGTCGCTGGCCCGCCCCGTCACCACCGCAGCGAGCTTCCAGGCGAGGTTGGCCACGTCGCGAATGCCGGAGCACATGCCCTGGCCCATGAAAGGCGGGGTCTGGTGCGCCGCATCGCCCGCCAGCAGCAGCCCGCCGGAATGCCAGAGGCGGGCGACCGCCGAGTGGAAGGTGTAGACCGCCGCCCGCTCGAGTTCCGCTTCCTCGGGTGCGAGCCATGGCGCGAGCAGCGACCAGACCTTCTGCGGGTGCACCATCGCGCGGCTATCTTCCTCCGGCAGGACGGTGATCTCCCAGCGCCGGCGGTCACCCGGCCCGCGCACATAGGTGGCCGGTCGCGCCGGGTCGCAATATTGGATGGTGTGGTCGCCCAGGGCCGGCTTGGGCCGGCGGAGGACCACGTCCACCACCAGCCAGCGCTCGTGGAAGCCGAGATCCTCCATCGACGCACCGATGAAGCGGCGCACCAGCGAGCGTGCGCCGTCGCAGCCGACCACGTAGCGGGTCCGGGCCTGCCGCAGGTGGCCGGTGTCGAGGTCCTCGTAGCGTACAGTGACGGCGTCCCCATCCCCTTCGAAGGCGAAGGCATCGCACCGAGTCTGCACCCGGACGCAGGCGAATCGCTTCAGGCCGTCGCGCAGGACCCGCTCGAGGTCTGGCTGGTGGAAGCGATAGCTGGCGTGCCAGCCGAGCGGGCTCACCTCCTGCGGGCGCGGCCAGTCCATCAGCAGGGCGCCGTCGGCGTCGATGAAGCGCATGCCCGGGTTGATGCGGGTGCAGGGCGCTATTTCATCCGCGAGACCGATGGTCTGGAAAACGCGCATCACCTCGTCGTCGAAGTGAACCGCGCGCGGCAGGTGATAGGCCTCTGTCTCGCGTTCGAGGATAAGGGTGGATATCCCCTGGAGGCCAAGCAGATTGGCCAGCGTCGCCCCGACCGGACCGAGGCCAACGATGACGATGTCGAACTGATCCGCGGCCGTGCCGGCTGCCTCGGGCATGGCTTCCCCCGTGTTATTTGGCATTTGTGGGAGTGACTGATCTCAGAGCGGGCCTCAGCCAGCAATCAGGCCGGCGCGGGCGTCCGCCTGGTGGACAGAGACGCCGGGGCGCACTCGTCCTTGATGCAGGCCATTAGAAGGGCGGGGCAATCAATCGGGGAAACGTTCATGCGACCCATATTGGTCATGTCCGCCATTAACGGCGCCCACCGCACCAAGGCGGACCATGCCGCCTTGCCCATGTCGGCGGGCGAGATCGCGGCGGAGAGCCGGCGCTGCGCGGCTGCGGGAGCCGCGGCGATCCACTTGCACGTGCGCGACGACACCGGGCGGCACTGTCTCGATGCAGGCCGCTATAGCGAAGCCATCGCCGAGATCCGCCGGCAGGCCGGCGACGACCTCGTCATTCAGATCACCACCGAAGCGGTCGGGATGTATCGACCACAGGAGCAGATGGCGCTGGTGGAGGCCCTTCGGCCGGAGGCCTTCTCCGTCGCCGTGCGCGAACTGTTCAGCGATGCCGCGCTCTCGGGTGCCATGGCCGCGTTCCTCGCCGGCTGCGCGGAGGGCAGGGTGGCCGTGCAGTACATCCTCTACGATGCGGATGACGTGCGGCGCTTCGATGCGCTGCTCGATGCCGGCGTGATCCCCCGGTCGAATGCCACGCAGCTGTTCGTGCTCGGCCGATACGGGGATGGGCCGCCCTCCGCGCCGCCGGCGATCCTTGGCTTCCTTGCGGCCCGTCGGCATCTGCTCGACTGGTCCATCTGTGCCTTCGGTCCCACCGAGGCCGCCTGTTGCCTTTCCGCGGTGCTGCTTGGCGGCGACGTGCGCATGGGGTTCGAGAACAATCTCCACCTGCCAGATGGGCGGGTGGCGCCCGACAATGCGGCGCTGGTTGAATGCTTCACTGACCTGGCGGGCGGGCTAGGCCTATCGACGCTGTCGTCCGGCGAGGCTCGGCGCCGGCTGGGATTGGCACCGGCACGGTCCTGAAATGGAACAGCCCATGCCGGAGAGCGGATGCCCGCTCCGGCATGGGCGATGGCTGCGCTCGCGTTCGGTTGCGGAACCGACGCAATCAGCCGGCCAGCCGGCTGTAGAGCCACGGGCAGTCCACCACCTCGGGCGCCCTGAGGCCGTGCGCGGCCGCTTCCAGGCGCATGTTGCGCAGGCGCGCGCGGGGTTCCTCGGGCAGGTAGAGGCGCTCGTGGCCCCAGAAGCTCGGCCCGGCGAAGGTCTCATGCGGCTCCCAGGTAGCCGGATCGATCACCCGTCCGCCCCAGCCATTCTCCACGAAGAAGCCGGAGGGAGAGTTGGCGTAGAAGGACGTCATGTAATCGTTGGTGTGGCGGCCGAGCGTGTAGGCCAGCCGGCCTTCCTGCAGACCAGCGAGATCGTAGCCCTGGCCCACATCGTCCAGGTTGTTGAACTCGACCATGAAGTGATGGAAGCCGACCTGTCCCGAGCCGACCATTGCGAGACTGTGGTGGCGGCCGTTCACGTGGAAGAAATACAGTGGATAGGGCGTGAGCCCGTAATCGCTGACACGGAAGTCCAGAAGGTCACGATAGAAGGGCAGGAGCGCATCGATGCGCACGGCGTGCAGCACGGCATGTCCCATGCCGAGCGGGCCGGTGCGGAAACCCGAGATGGGACGGCCCGGCACGAACGGCTCGCTTGCCCGCATGGGATTGAAGAACAGCTCGACCCGGTTGCCATCAGGATCGGCGAAGGTGATGAGGTCCTCGACGAAGCGCTGGTCGGCGAGCGCGCGCGTCCCCCGCTGGACCGCCACACCGGCATCTTCGAGACGGGAGGCGAAACGGTCGAGGTCGCCCTTCTCCTCGACCTCCCAGCCGATCGCCGCCAGCATCGGGCCGTGCTCGTTCACCACGAACAGGCGCTGGCGCTGGTCATCCATGCGGAACGTGGCCTGGGATCTCGTCGCGTCCACCGCCTGCATGGCCAGCAGTCCCGAGGCGAAAGCGTGCCAGTCGTCCATCCTGTCCGAGCGGATGCCGAGATAACCGAGCGCAATGACACCCATGGCGTGCTCCTCATTGTTGTACGGGGCGCTGTGTCTTGGGAGTTTCGGGGCGGCGCGCCTGTATCCCGGGAACAGTCTCGGGCCGGGGCTGCCCTAGCGCTCCAGGGTCGCCCGGGCAGCTTCCGGCACCGCCGCCGCTGCCGCCCGTCCGGGGATGAGGAAGCTGCACCAGAGGCTCACCGCCGCGCACAGGGCGATATAGAGCGCGGGCGCGGCGTCCATCCGTGTATGCTCGATCAGCATCGTGGCCGCGAGCGGAGCGAAGCCCGAGAGAAGGGTGACGCTCATGTTGTAGGACAGGGCGAGGCCGGTGAAGCGGACCTGCGTCGGGAACATGCCAGCGAGGATGCTCGGCCAGATGCCGCTCGCCAGCGAGAACACCAGAGAGAGCAGGGCCAGCACAAGGACGATGCTGGCCGAGTGGTTCGCCATGAGCACGAAGAGCGGAACCACGACGATCAGCATCGTGAACGAACCTGCCCGCAGGATGAGGCGTCCGGGCACGAAGTCACCCGCCCAGCCCGCAATGATGAGGCCGGTCGAGCTGACCACCAGCGCGACGGTCATCGCCAGCGCCACCTCGGGGGCCGAATAATGCAGCGTCTTCACCAGGAAGGCGGGCACGAAGCCGTACAGCATGCCGTTGAACCCGGCGATGATGGCAGCGACGCCGGCGGCCACCAGTACCGAGCGGCCGTGATTGCGCATCAGCTCGCCTAGCGGATGCTTGGCGGCCTTGCCATGGAGGTTCACGAACTCCGGTGATTCCTCCAGCTTGCGGCGGAGGGCGAAGCTGACCAGGCCGATGACGCCGCCGAACAGGAAGGCGATGCGCCAGCCGTATTCGGCGACGTCTTGCGGCGGAAGCGCATGCTGGATGCCGAGATTGACGAGGGTGGCGATGAGCACGCCCACATTCACGCAGAAGATGATGAAGCCGCACGCAAGGCCTGCGCGCCGCGGCGCTGCCTCCACCGCGTAAGTAACCGCGCCCGGCAACTCGCCGCCGAGGCAGATGCCCTGCACGAGGCGGAAGGCCACCAGCAGCACCGGCGCCGCGATGCCCAATGACTGGTAGTTCGGGAGGAGGCCGATCGCGATGGTCGCCAGCGTGGTCAGGGCGAGGGAGGCGATGAAGACCGGCCTGCGCCCATATCGGTCGCCGAGCGTGCCGAGCACCGCGCCACCGAACGGCCGCGCCAGAAAGCCCAGGGCCAGGACCGAGAAGGACAGGATCAGCGATACGTAGGGATCGTCGGCCGGAAAGAACTGGGCCGATATGTATTGGACGAAAATGCCGTAGATGATGAAGTCGTAGAACTCGAGCGAGCCGCCGAGGCTTGCGAGAAATATGATGCGCCATTGCCCTTTGTTGAGGCCGGGGGCCGTATGTCCTGAAACGGAATAGGTGGCGTGGGTCATTGATCCTCGGGGCCTCCATATTATTGGCTGTGTTTACGCAACAAGATGTGCGCCGCGCCATGGGTCCCCCGCCGCTTCTGCGCAAGCGAAAGCCGACACCGTCTGGACGAGTCCAGGGCGCAATTTTTTAAATGTCTCGACAGAAGGCGCTTGCGCGCGTGCCGCACTTAGGTTCGGAACGTGCGCGGCTTTTCGGCAAATGGCAGGTCGCCGGTGCCATCAATCATGTCATCCTCCCATGATATTTTTCTTTTCTTGGGTTAGGATGATGGGTGGCCCTGCAACAGCGGATTATCTCGAATGTCCGCGTGCCGGACATGCCGCGTCATGGCGACGTCTATAAGCTCCCTCCCTGGCTGCGGCTCCTCGGTATCGTCGATGCAATGCCAGCGTCGAGAACGAGGCGGTAAATCCATCGCAGGTGCGACCCAGTTTCTGGCCTTTCGGTCGATAAGGCCGGGATAACGACTTCAGACCTCCAAATGTGTGCAGGGCGGCTAAGGACCACAGCCGCGAGGCGGTGCCTGAAGCGCGGACAGGAAGAGGCTTGGTTTGGTCCAGAGCGAGTACGGACCTGATGAAGGGATCAACGAAGTGATCGCAGTTGGTGGGAAGGAGGACGTCCAGAAACGGGCGGGAGCTTAGAGGCCGCATCTGGCGCGGGGCGGTAACGACGCCCAAGACCCATTCGACATCGCGGCTCGCGGCGCATCCGTGTGGCATAGCAGCGGCGAGCAACCAGCATGGGTCGTTGCGCCTTGCCCTCCCTGGCCCGAGGCGGAGCTGCGCGCGGACGCCGGGGGCCGTCACGCCCTCCGCATCAGCTTGTCCAGGGCGGCCTTCACCGCCTCGGCCCCGTCTGCCATCAGAGGACCGACCACGGCTGCGGCGTCATCGGGCAGAAAGTCCGCCGTCCATCCCCTCCCCGAAGCGCAGGGGGATCCCTCGCGATTATTTTGATTGACTAGCCAATCAAATTGCATCTTCATGTGAACCATGCTGATGCAGGAGCCGGCCAAGCCGGAAACGCTTCCATGAAGGTTCTGATCCTGAGTTCAAGCCCACGACGGGACGGCAACTCCGCGACCCTCGCCCGAGCCGCCGCGCAAGGCCTCAACGATGCGGGTCACAACACGGAGCTGGTCTTCGCGTCGGAGATCATCGCGCACTTCCTACGTGACTGCCGCATCTGCCGGAATGCCGCCGGCGAATGCTCGATCCACGACGGGTTCGAGGCGACATTTCTCAATACCTACCTGCCCGCCGACGGCTTCATCGCGGCCACGCCGATCTACTGGTACGGCATGTCCGCGCAGTTGAAGGCCTTCTTCGATCGCATGTTCTGCAATGTGGCCGCCTCCTCCGCGCGTTCGGCGCAGGTCGTCGCGGGCATGCAGGGCAAGAGGATCGGGCTCCTGCTGAGCTCGGAAGAGAATTTCCCCACGGTTTCGGCGGGCATCGTCCACCAGATCCAGGAATTCGCGCGCTACACGGCCTCGTCGTTCGCGGGAGTCGTCCACGGCATCGGCAATGCGCGCGGAGACGTGGGCAAGGATCCGGCAACCCCCGTCGCACGCGCCGAGCACTTCGGCCGGACGTTCTTCGAGCAATACGCGGTCGACTACCGCATCGATACGCCGCGACCCGGGCGCGTCTGGGGCTGAACCTCCACAGATCAGGCTTTCAACAATGGACCTTGAAACAATGTCGCCATCTCCGAACACCCTTTCCGAGAGTCTGAAGGACCAGGGCGTCGAATATTGCTATGTCACCTACGTGGATATCCACGGGGTCTCCAAGACCAAATGCGTGCCCGTGAGCCATCTGGAGGCCATGGCAAAGGGCTCGGAGCTGTTCACCGTCGGGGCGCTGGATGGAATGGGCCTTGTCGGCCCTCATTATGACGAGTGCGCAGCCGTGCCCGACCTTGACAGCGTGACGATCCTGCCATGGGACCGCCGCTACTGCTGGTTCGCCGCTGACCTGCATTTCCACGGCGCTCCCTATCCGAACTGCAGCCGTGTCATTCTCAAGACCGCGCTCGCCCACGCCGCCAGCGCCGGCTTCACCTTCAATCTCGGGATCGAGCCGGAATTCTACGTCTATCGGGAAACGGAGCACGGGCTGCAACCGCTCCAGAAGAAGCCCTTCGGCGGACCGACTCCGGCCTACGATCTGCACCAGATGGTCCAGGCCCAGCCCCTGCTGAGCGAGCTCGCCGGTTATGTCGATCAGCTCGGCTGGGGGCTCTATTCCTTCGACCAGGAAGGCGGGCACGGCCAGTTCGAGATCGATTTCGGCTATGCCGACGCCCTGCGCACCGCGGACCGGCTCACCTTCTTCCGCTTCATGGTGAAGGTGGTGGCCGAGCGGCACGGCGCCGTGGCGAGCTTCATGCCGAAACCGTTCAGCGACGACTTCCGGTCCGGCGCGCACTACAACATGTCGCTGGCGCGGCTCGATACCGGGGCGAACGTGTTTGACGTGCGCGCCGCCGGTCCCGGCGCTCTGGCGGCACAGCATGGCCTGGAGGCAACCGACGCCAGCCTCCATTTCACCGGCGGGCTGCTGGAGCACGCCGACGCCCTCTGCGCGATCACCTGCCCCACCTACAATTCCTACAAGGGCCTCATCGCCCGCGGGGACATGCCGGACATGTCGTGGGCTCCGGTGCTGCGCGCCTACGGTCGCAACAACCGCTCCGCCATGCTCCGGCTGCCGGTGAACAGACCCTGCATCGAGAACCGCGCGCCGGACATGAGCACCAATTTCTACCTCGCCGCAGCCTTCAGCCTTCGTGCAGGCATGGACGGGATCGAACGGCGGCTCGATCCGGGCACGCCCCTCAACGACAATCTCTATCTCGAGCCGGCGGGCCGCAATGGCCTGCGACGGCTGCCGCGCACCCTCCTGGAAGCCGTGGAGGCGCTCGACGGCAGCGCCTTCGCCCGGCAGGCCCTGGGCGAGACGTTCGTCGACCTGTTCGTGCGGCAGAAGCAGCGCGAATGGGACATGAATTTCTACGCCGTATTCTCGTCCGAGCGTGAAAGGTTCCTCACCTTTGCCTGAGAAGCCTCATCCCCCGACCCGCTGGTCGAGCGCGACCAGCCCCGTCATCGCCGCGACGATGGCGACCGGGCGGCGAATGGCGGTTCTGCCCATCGGCGCGACTGAGCAGCACGGCCCGCATTTGCCGACCGGCACCGATACGGCGCTGGTGGAGGCCGTCTGTGCGGCGGCCTGCGCGGCGGCGGACGTGCTGATGCTCCCGCCCCTCCCGTATGGCTGCTCGCACGGCCATACCGCCCGCTGGGCCGGCACCTTGTCTTTGTCCCCGCGCGTGCTGGCCCAGGTGATCGAGGAACTCGCCACCTGGGCGATCCGATCGGGCGTGGATCGCCTTCTGATCGTCTCGGGCCATGCCACCAATGGTCCGTCCATCGAATCCGCCATCCTGCAGCTCCGCCACGATCATCCGCATGTGCGGTTCGCCGCGCGCGGGCTCTGGGAGCTTTCCGCCGCGGCGCGGAAGATCTACACGGAAGATGGCGCCGATGTTCACGCCAATCTGGCGGAAACGGCCATGCTGCTGGCTCTGTGTCCTGAGGAGGTGGACATGGCTGAAGCCCGTGACACCGATGACCTCACCATCGGGCGCATCTGGAGATACGACATGCCGGCGGTGACCGAGACGGGCGTCGTCGGACATCCGAAAGGTGCCACGGCCGAGCGCGGCCGGGGGATGCGTGACCAGCTGATCCACGATCTAACCGCACTGCTCGCCTGCGCGGCGGCGGAGGATTGGCCTGATCCAGCACCCGGTGCCACCTTCGAAGGGCATCCGCGGCCCGGCGAGACGACATAAGACGAGGCATGTGATGCGAAAGAGCAGCCCCCGCGGCGGTCAACCCGCCAAGGCATCCGAAGAGACCCGGCGCTCGGGGGACGACCGGCGGGAAGCGATCGCCGCGGCGGCGTTGCAGCTGTTCGCCGAGGTCGGATACGACAATGTGACGAACAAGGACCTCGGTCGCGCGGCAAATATCGCCCCGGGGCTCATATATTACTACTTCAAGGACAAGGATGACCTGTTCCGCTATGTCCTGCGTAAATCACTACAGGACATGCTGGCCCGCTATGCTGAGCTGAAGGGGGAGCGCAGCGGGGAAGACCTCGACGCCTGGATCGCCAGCAACCTCTCGCTGTCACGACCGACGTCCGGCTTCCTCAAGATCATTCTCGATTACGCCATGTCGAGCCGACGCAGCGCCGAGACGGACATGGCCATTCGCGAGTTCTACACCCATGAAACGACCATCCTGGTGAAAGCCTTGGGTCGGCGCGCGAATGCGGCGCAGCTCGCCATCTTGATCTCGGTGTTCCTCGACGGGCTGATCGCAAGCCGGATCGTCCGGCCGGAGCTCGACGCCGAAAGCCTTGTGGATCTGCTGCAGACCCTGATCGGAACCAGGACGCGTCGGTGAAGCATCCGTGCGCTGGTCCGCACGCTGCCAGCCTGGATGATCGGAACACGCCGTCGAGCGTGGCATGAGCGCCGGCGGAGGTTTCCGGCGCAGGCCGGCGGCTGTTCCCACGCTCCCTGCAATGTCAACGACAAGCCAAGGGGAATTACATGCGCACTCTGTTCTCGTTCAAAGCCCAGCGCCTCAAGTCGTTCTTTGCCCACACGCTCGGCGCTGCCGCCGTGGCGGGGCTTGCGCTTGCGGCGCAGCCGGCGCTGGCCGCTCCGAAGAAGGAATTCAAGGTGGCGTGGTCCATCTATGTGGGCTGGATGCCCTGGGGCTACGCCGCGGACACCGGCATCGTGAAGAAGTGGGCCGACAAGTACGGCATCAAGATCGATGTGGTGCAGTTCAACGACTATGTGGAGAGCATCAACCAGTACACGGCCGGCGCCTTCGACGCGCTGACCGTCACCAACATGGATGCCCTCTCCGTGCCCGCCGCCGGCGGCGTGGACACCACCGCCGTCATCGTCGGCGACTTCTCCAACGGCAACGACGCCGTGATCCTGAAGGGCAAGAAGGAGCTCTCGGCCATCAAGGGCCAGAAGGTGAACCTGGTCGAGTTCTCCGTCTCCCACTATTTGCTGGCCCGCGCGCTTGAGAGCATCAAGCTGAAGGAGCGCGACGTGAAGGTGGTGAACACCTCCGACGCCGACATGGTCGCCGCCTACAAGACCAAGGACGTGACCTCCGTCGTCACCTGGAACCCGCTGGTCTCCGAGATCCTTACCGACAAGACCGCGCACAGCGTGTTCGACTCGTCCAAGATCCCCGGCGAGATCATGGACCTGATGGTGGCCAACACCGACACCCTCAAGGACAATCCGGACTTCGCCAAGGCGCTGGTGGGCATCTGGTACGAGACGACCGCGCTCTTCACCGCCGACACGGACGCCGGCAAGGCCGCCCGCGCCGCCATGGGCAAGGCCTCGGGCACCGATCTCGCCGGGTTCGACAGCCAGCTCGCCGCCACCAGGCTGTTCGCCAAGGCCCCCGACGCGGTGGCCTTCGTGCGCTCGCCGGACGTGGGCACCACCATGGACCGGGTGCGCACCTTCCTGTTCGAGAAGAACCTCCTCGGCTCCAACGCCAAGTCGGCGGACGCGGTGGGCATCGAGCTGCCGGGCGGCAAGGTTCTGGGCGACGCCAAGAACGTGAAGCTGCGCTTCACCGACACCTGGATGGCCATGGTCGCCGACGGGAAGCTCTGAGCGGCTAGCGCCTCCCTCGCGTCCCGGACAGGCCTGAGCGCTGATCCGGGACGCGAGGGGAAAGCCCTGCGGAGCAGGCCCTGTCCCGCCGGCGCTGCTGGCAGGAGCCGCCTTCGGCGAGCTCTCGCACCGGGCTCCGGACTGACCGGAGGGCCCATTCCAGGGCCGGGCGGCCGGATCGGGTCCGCCCCGCCTTCATCATCTTCGGGAGCAGCGCGGATGCGCCTCATCAATGTCAGGCCGGATCGGGGAACGGCGCTGTTCCTCGCCATCCTGCCGTTTGCCCTGGTCGTCCTCGCCTATCTCCTCGGATCCGCCGAGCGCCTCGCCGCGAACCCCGACGACAAGCTCCTGCCGAGCCTCTCCAGCCTCGGCGCCGCCATCGTGAAGATGGCCTTCACCGCCGACCCGCGCACCGGCGATTATTTGTTGTGGTCGGACACGCTGGCCAGCCTGGAGCGGCTCCTCGCCGCCCTCGGCCTGTCCACCGCCATCGCCCTGACGGTGGGCGTGCTCATCGGCATGCTGCCCCTCGTGCGGGCCCTGCTCGCGCCGTTCGTCGCCATGGTCTCCATGGTGCCGCCGCTGGCGCTCCTGCCCATCCTCTTCATCGTCATGGGGCTGGGGGAGGAATCCAAGATCGCCCTCATCACCATCGGCATCACGCCCTATCTCGTCCGCGACCTCGCCATGCGGGTGGAGGAGCTGCCGCGCGAGCAGATGATCAAGGCGCAGACGCTCGGCGCCTCCACCTGGCAGATGATGCTGCGCGTGGTGCTGCCGCAGATCCTGCCGCGCCTCATGGACGCCCTGCGCCTGTCCCTCGGCCCGGCCTTCCTGTTCCTCATCGCGGCGGAGGCGATCGCCTCCGACAGTGGCCTCGGCTACCGCATCTTCCTGGTGCGGCGCTATCTGGCCATGGACGTGATCCTGCCCTACGTGGCCTGGATCACGCTGATCGCCGTGGCCATGGACCTCGCGCTGGCGCATGCGCGCCGCGTCCTCTTCCCCTGGTTCGGAGGCGCGAAATGACCGCCATCGCCGTCACCCACCTCTGGAAGGAATATGGCGACCAGATCGTGCTGGAGGACATCTCCCTCTCGTTCGCGCCACGCTCCTTCGTCGCCCTCGTCGGCCCCTCCGGCTGCGGCAAGACCACCTTCCTGCGCATCCTCCTCTCCGAGGAAACGGCAACACGCGGCGAGGTGCTGATCGACGGCAGGCCCATCGCCCGTGAGCCGGGGGCGGACCGGGGCGTGGTCTTCCAGCGCTATTCCGTCTTCCCCCACCTCACCGTGCTCGGCAACGTGCTGCTCGCCGCCGAGATGGCGGAGGCCCCGCTCACCGGCCGCCTGTTCGGCGCCCGTCGCCGCGCGGCGCAGGAGGAGGCCCGCGCCCTCGTCGAGGAAGTCGGCCTGAAGGGCGCCGAGGACAAATATCCGGCGGCGCTGTCCGGCGGCATGCAGCAGCGCCTCGCGCTGGCGCAGGCGATCATGCGCAAGCCGAAGATCCTGCTGCTGGACGAGCCCTTCGGCGCGCTCGATCCCGGCATCCGCGCCGACATCCACCAGCTCATGCTGAAGCTGTGGAACACCTGCGAGATGAGCGTGGTGATGGTGACCCACGACCTGAAGGAGGCGTTCACCCTCGCCACCCGCATCATCGCCTTCGAGCGCCGCCGCAACCGCCCGGAAGAAAAAGCCCGCTACGGCGCAACCGTCGCAAAAGACATCGAGGTCTGGCCAAAGAAAATCGCCGGACAGGGAAAGGAGGCGGCGAACGCAGTGGCTTCGTTGTGGTCGACATACGCGGGCGAACTCCGCACTCGAACCTCCGGCCCCACTCTTGAAATCCGTCGAAAGCCGGGAGTTGCGCACCCTGCTGACGAGCCCCGAATTCCCAGTCAACAAGGTGATGGGCCATGAGAATGAGATCCGCTGCACGCTGCGCGCGCATGGGCTCAAAGTGGGGTGGGCCAGGAGCAGCGGCTTTGCCTCAAGAATCCGCGAGCTGGTTTCTTGCGATCAGAAGAAATAGATCACCGTGGGAACGCGCTATTTCAGCGGCAAAAACAGTTCCGCCACTGCCTCACGCTCCGGTACTTCGGCGAAGAATCCCAAGCGCTGGCAATAGAGAGGGAAATCGCGCGTCTCCTCGCCGCTGGCCGGAAGCCAGTCGCGATAAAGGTAGAGTGCGGCGGGCTCCAGATTGTCGGTGTTGCCGATGACGCGCAGTACCGCGCAGCGTCCACCTGGAATCTCTCCGGCTTTGATCTCCTCACCGTTCGCGTTAATCGCTCGGCCGGTCCCGACACAAAGATCCACACTATAATCGGCACGCGACGTAGGACGCCGCTCCGAACGCCAGATATTGAAGGTCGGATTTGTATCGAGGTGCAGGCCAGCGGCCGTGCGCCATGCGATGAACCGCTGGATGGTAGCGCCGAGCGTCACCGGGTCCCCCCGATGCTCCATGATCGCCACCGGCGTGCAGGGTACATCGCAAATTGTCACGTCATCTGCACTAAAAATCTTCTGCGTGAACCTGCTTCTGGCATTGTCGAGAGGTCCGAAAGCTGCAAGCCACGGCTCCCATTCGGGAGACTTCCGGAACGATGAAGGCGATTGCCCGAACCGTTGCCGAAAGGCGCGGGCGAAAGCGTCCGGCGCGTCGTAGCCGGCATCCAGCGCAATGTCCGTGACACTTTGGGCATCCCCGTAGGCCAGCCAGTGCGAAGCGTTTTTCAAACGGGCAAGCTGGACATAGCGATGCAGCGACAAGCCGAAGGTCGCCTTAAACTGTCGGTGGAAATGAAATTTTGAGAAAGCCGCAATGCCGCTCAACGTTTTTAAGCCCAGATCACTGTCAAGGTGGTGATCGATATAGTCCAGAACTCGCTGCATTCGGACATGGTAGTTTCGAAGCGCTGCCTTCATCGCTCCTCCTCTGTGGCGGCTCCAGCCTGTTGTTCGGCCGCTGATTACAACCCAGCGCCCGACCCATCAAGGAATCTCATGGCCGTTGAACTGAATGGAACGTTGGAATCATATATCGGAGCGTGCTCGCCGCCAGGAATAATCCATAACGCCGCATTCGGAATAGAGCGGTACATGTTTACAGCAATTTCAACGGGAAAGAACCTGTCGCGATCAGCATGCACAACAAGCGTGCGAGCTGTAATGATTGACATGTCTTTCTCAGTGAAAATCATATCATCGTTGTTTGCACCCAACGCGTTGAACTGCGCGATAAGTTGATTGACCTGCTCGTCGCCGCGCTTTGCGCACTCCCGATACATTTCTCGAACCGGTTCCGGCATGGTGTCAAGCGAAGCTCTGCGCATGATAACCCTTGCTTGATCGGGGAAATGGGTCGTTGCACTGATTAACACCATCGCATCCAGGCGCTTGGGCTGACGCGTTGCCATGTGTAGTAGCGTCATGCCGCCAGAACTAATCCCCATCGCCGAGAACTGATCAACTCCCAGCTTATCAAGTAAGAAAAACACGTCTCTGGCCGCTTCCCGATGTGTGAACTTGTTCTCGGGATTGGTGGAGCGACCATGGCCACGCAAATCTACGACAATCAATCGATAGTGCTCTGCGAGTTCGGAGGTGAATGGATGCCAGTTCTGCACGCAGCCGCCAAACCCGTGCAAGAGGACCAGAGGCTTTCCGCATCCATACTCCTCACAGTACATCTCAATATTGTTAATAGTATATGTATTGCCGCATGTTGCTCTTTTCTGGGGGGCGTATTTTGTGGTCATGTATTTATCTCAAGTTGGCGTCACGCTGCAGCTCGGACTAAAGGCCCATGGAAATGAACCCAGGATAAGACCGCGGCAGCGCTTGCCCTTTCCTGATCTAGATCAGCGTCAAGGCCTCGACCCAATAGTGTGGCACCCCACTGCATCCAGGCTTGATAGTTTTGAAGCGCCGCCCTCATCGTCCTTCATCGGTGGTGGCTCCATTAGTCGCTAATGGCCACAATGGGCTCGACCGATCTTGCGATTTTGTCGGAAGTCGCAGAACCCTGCAATGTCAATCGATATGGTGGTTCATTTAAAATCGATACACGTCTGCTGACCATTCGGACGTAAGAATGGCTGCCGCGTGGCTGTCGCGGAAGTCCTTATCAACAGGCTGGTTTAGCTATTGCGAGGCGTAATCTAGGCCCTACTCGAGGTTGCCCTGATGGTGGCGGAGGTCCTAGCCCCGTCCTTCATTCTCGGTAACTGTGGGAGCATCCCTTTCGCCCTCGGTCCCTCCTGCTGTTCGACCAGACACCGGGCTTCGCCTTGTCCCTGCCCGTGGTGGTGACCACCACCGCGATGCGCGCAGCCCTGTTCCTGGTGATCCCGGCGGCCGTGGCCCGGGCCCATCGGTGCCTGATCGTGCCCGGCGTGGCAGCCATTGACGTGCTCCCCTGAATTCCTGTCACGGATCGGTTGGGTCCTTCGATCAGGAAAAGGACCATGCGGCGCAGCCGTTTCAGCGAGGAGCGGATCATATTGGCGCTGAAGAAGCTCGAGGTGGGGATGAAGGCCGCCAACATGTGCCGCAAGCACGCCATCTCGGACGCCACCCTCTACAAGTGGAAGGCGAAGTACGGGGGGCATGACGGCCTCCGAGGCGGCCCTCACAGGGCCCGCTGGCGCGCCCCCGCTGAGCTGCTTTCCGCTAAACTCCCTCCTTACGGCAGGGGAGGCGTCGTGAGCGATCTCCTGGAAGTTGCCTAGATATGCCTTATTCGGGGTGATTATTGGTATATCGTTCCACCCTAGCGCACCATCTTGGCATTCTACCCTGCGTCATCGAAGGCGGGCCACCCATGCTCAAACTGGACGAAATCGACCGCCGGATTCTTAGAACTCTCCAGAAAAAGGGCCGAATGCTCAATACTGGCCTCGCCGCGGAGGTTGGCCTCTCACCCTCTCCATGCCTTCGTCGGGTGAAGCTGCTCGAAGAAGCAGATGTCATTCAACGGTGTGTTGCACTACTCCACCCGTCCAAGGCCGGCATGGGAATGACCATTTTCGCACGGATATGGCTGGTCTCCCAGGACTCGAAAACCACGGATCACTTCATTGAGGAAGTGCAGCGCTTGCCGCAAGTCGTTGAATGCCATCTAATGACTGAGGATTGCGATTTTCTGCTGCGTGTCGTGGCGGCCAGCCTTGAGGGCTATCGTCAGTTTCAAATAAAGCACCTGACTCGGAGAACGGGGGCAGAGTGTCAAGAAATAATTACAGATAAATGGAGTAAAATTTACATCAAAATTGCAGTTTAAATTATAAAAAAGTATTGATAGTTATAAAAATTCAAAATATATTATATTATTTATGTATTATTAAATAATTTTTGTAATTTACCATATTTATATATCGCAGATTGCATATGATGCAAATTAATAGATCCGAAAATACTAAGGGCGGACAACAGAAAATAAACAAAACACCTATATCATCAGGGAGAAATTGACATGTTGACAGCGCGTATAGCCGGCCTGAGTTGGTCTCAAGCAGTCTGTCCGTGGCAGACCTCACAATGCTGAGGCTTGCCGGAACCGGCGCAGTACCAAATGAGGAAATAAGCCTATGCGCGTGTGGGCGCGCCAGATGTTTCAGCCGCGGCGCACAGCGTAGGTATGAGCTGTATCCGGAAAGGCCCGCGTCCTCACCTCCACCGCGTAGGTCTCGACTGCCTTTTCAATCTCTGCAGCGAGGTTCGCTTACTTTTTCACAAACTTAGGGGCGCGGTCGTGGAACCACAGCATATCCTGGAGTACCAAAACCTGACCGTCGCAGGCAGAAGAACCTCCGATGCCGATGGTCGGAATGTTTATCTTTTCGGTGATCTCGCGTGCGAGCGGCTCGACAACGGCTTCGAGGACGATCGCAAATGCTCCGGCCTCCGCGACCGCGGATGCGTCAGCTAGGATCCGGCTGGCCTCAGCTTCACTTCGTCCACGTGCTGAGAAGGAGCCTAGGCCATTGATGGCTTGCGGTGTGAGACCGACGTGTCCCATGACCGGAATGCCTCGGTCCACCAGGAACCGAACGGTCTCCGCCATATGTGTGCCGCCCTCGAGCTTCACGGCGCCAGCCCCGGTTTCCTTGAGAATGTGTGCTGCCGTATCGAAGGCATCAGCTGGGCTCTTCTCGTAGCTGCCAAAAGGCAGATCTACGACCACGAGCGCTCGACTGGTGCTCCCAACAACCGCGCGCGCATGTGCGATCATTAAATCAACGGACACCGGCAGCGTCGTTCCAAAGCCATGGATCACCATGCCGAGGCTGTCCCCGACCAGGATAAAATCCACGTGCCGGTCGACAAGCAAAGCTGTGCATGCGTCATATGCGGTGAGCGAGACGATGGGCTCGCTGCCCTTGCGGGCCCGAATGTGTGCAGTCGTGACCCTGGCTTCTTGTTTCTGCGCGGACATAGTGCCTCTCAGGCTGACGATTTAGGGTGTATTCGCCGGTGGCATTGGGCACTCACACCGCAAACGGATAGAAAAATGCGAGCGCTAAACGCTCGCATAGGCTCTGGAGATCATTCGCCTATCGCCTGCCGCGCGCTCATGAGATTTGCCCAGGCGACCGGCATAGGATCACCGGTTTATTTTTCTTGAGTTGTAGTGTTTTGCGACGGCGATGACCTCTCCGACGAAGCCGCGGCGGAACAGGGAGACGGCCAGGACGAAGATGACGCCCTGGATCACCAGCACCCACTCGCCGAGGCCGGCGAGATAGTTCTGCATGGTCACGATCACCGCCGCGCCCACCACCGGGCCGAGGATGGTGCCCATGCCGCCCACCAGGGTCATCAGCACCACCTCGCCGGACATCTGCCAGGCGACGTCGGTGAGGGAGGCGAGCTGGAACACCAGCACCTTGGTGGAGCCGGCCAGCCCTGCCAGCGCCGCCGAGAGCACGAAGGCCAGCAGCTTGTACTGGTTGGCCCGGTAGCCCAGCGAGATGGCGCGGGGCTCGTTCTCGCGGATCGCCTTCAGCACCTGGCCGAAGGGCGAGTGCACCGCCCGGTAGATCACCAGGAAGCCGAACAGGAAGATGGCCAGCACCAGGTAATACAGGTTGATGTCCTTGGAGATGTCGATGAGCCCGAACAGCGGGCGTCGCGGCACCGCCTGCAGGCCGTCCTCGCCGCCGGTGAACTTGGCCTGGAGGCAGAAGAAGAAGAACATCTGCGCCAGCGCCAGCGTCACCATGGCGAAGTAGATGCCCTGGCGGCGGATGGCGAGGAGGCCGGCGAGGAAGCCGAGCACCACCGAGAAGGCGACGCCGGCCAGCAGCCCGACCTCGGGCGTGAAGCCCATCACCTTGATGGTGTGGGCGCACACATAGGCCGACCCGCCGAAGAACATGGCGTGGCCGAACGAGAGCAGGCCGGTGTAGCCGAGCAGCAGGTTGAAGGCGCACGCGAACAGCGCGAAGCACATCACCTTCATCAGGAACACGGGATAGACGCCGAACGGCGCCACCAGCAACGCGGCGACGGCGATGACGCCGAAGACGATGCCGAAGCTGGAGGAGGTCGCGGCCGGCGCCGGGGCGGCGGCGGTGGGGGTGGAGGTGGAGCTCATCTCAGCGCCTCGCTTCTCGGCTCACTTGGCCGTGCCGAACAGGCCGGCGGGCTTCACCATGAGCACGATGGCCATGATGACGAAGATGACGGTGGAGGAGGCCTCCGGGTAGAACACCTTGGTGAGGCCCTCCACCACGCCGAGGCCGAAGCCGGTGACGATGGCGCCCATGATGGAGCCCATGCCGCCGATCACCACCACCGCGAACACCACGATGATGAGGTTGGAGCCCATGGTGGGGCTCACCTGGTAGGCGGGCGCCGCAAGCACGCCGGCCAGCGCGGCGAGGCCGACGCCGAAGCCGTAGGTGAGCGTGATCATGCGCGGCACGTCGATGCCGAACGCCTGCACCAGGTCCGGCCGCTCGGTGGCGGCGCGCAGGTAGGAGCCGAGCTTGGTGCGCTCGATCACGTACCAGGTGGCGATGCAGACCACGAGGGAGGCCACCACCACGAAGGCGCGGTAGTTGGGCAGGAACATGAAGCCGAGGTTGGTGCCGCCCGGCAGGGGATTGTTGTAGGGCAGGCCCGACGAGCCGTACTGCCGCCGGAACAGGCCCTCGATGATGAGGGCGAGGCCGAAGGTCAGCAGCAGGCCGTAGAGATGATCGAGATGGTAGAGCCGTTTGAGCAGCGTCCGCTCGATCACCATGCCGACGATCGCCACAACGATGGGCGAGAGCACGAGCGCCCCCCAGAAGGGGATGCCGGCATAGTTCAGCAGCATCCACGCCCCGAACGCGCCCATCATGTATTGCGCGCCGTGCGTGAAGTTGATCACGTTCAACAGGCCGAAGATCACCGCGAGCCCGAGGCTCAGCATGGCGTAGAAGGCGCCGTTGATCAGGCCCAGAAGCAATTGCCCGAACAGGGCCTGGGGAGGGATTCCAAGAAGTTCGATCATGACAGACCCTCAGACGCCGAGGAACGCTTCGAGACGCGCCGCGTTTTCCGCGATCTTGTCATTTTCCACCATGTCCACCACCCGGCCGTGCTCCACCACGTAGTGGCGATCGGCGATGGTGGAGGCGAAGTGGAAATTCTGTTCCACGAGAAGGACGGTGAAGCCGCGCTGCTTCAGCGTCTTGATGATCTCGCCGATGTGCTGGACGATCACCGGGGCGAGGCCCTCGGACGGCTCGTCGAGCAGCAGCAGCTTGGCGCCGGTGCGCAGGATGCGGGCGATGGCCAGCATCTGCTGCTCGCCGCCCGACAGCTTGGTGCCCTGGCTGTTGCGGCGCTCTTCCAGCCGCGGGAACAGCTCGTGCACCTCGTCCACCGTCAGGCCGCCGGGCAGCACCACGGGGGGCAGCAGCAGGTTCTCGCGCACCGAGAGGGAGGCGAAGATGCCGCGCTCCTCGGGGCAGATGGCGATGCCGAGGCGGGCGATCTTGTTGGGCGCGAGGCCCACCGTCTCGGTGCCCTGGTAGCGGATGGAGCCGGCGCGCTTGCGCAACAGCCCCATGATGGCCCGCATGGTGGTGGTCTTGCCCGCGCCGTTGCGGCCGAGCAGCGTCACCACCTCGCCGGGGTGGACGTCGAAGGTCATGCCGTGCAGCACATGGCTTTCGCCATAGTGGCCGTGCAGGTCCTTCACCTGGAGCAGGGGCGTTCCGTTCGCGGCCATCTTCAGTGCGCTCCGTGCCCGGTGCCCATGTAGGCCTCGATGACCTGCGGGTTCTTCGACACTTCCGAATAGGGCCCCTCGGTGAGGATCTCGCCGCGCGCCAGCACGGTGATGCGGTCCGAGAGGTTGGCCACCACGGAGAGGTTGTGCTCCACCATCAGGATGGTGCGGTTGTCCGACACGCGCTTGATGAGGTCCGCCGTGCGGGCGATGTCCTCGCGGCCCATGCCGGAGGTGGGCTCGTCGAGCAGCAGCATCTCCGGCTCGAGCGCCAGGGTGGTGGCGATCTCCAGCGCGCGCTTGCGGCCGTAGGGCAGCTCCACCGCCAGGTGCCGGGCGTACTGGGTCAGGTCCACGTCGGCGATCAGCTGCATGGCCCGGTCGTTGAGCGCATCCAGGCTCTTTTCCGACTGCCAGAAGTGGAAGGAATTGCCGATGGGGCGCTGCAGCGCGATGCGCACGTTCTCCAGCACCGAGAGGTGCCCGAACGTGGCGGAGATCTGGAACGAGCGCACCATGCCAAGCCGGGCCACGTCCGCCGGCGGCGTGCGCGTGATGTCCCGGCCGTTCAGGCGGATGGTCCCGCGCGTCGGCTCCAGAAACTTGGTGATGAGATTGAAGCAGGTGGTCTTGCCCGCGCCATTCGGCCCGATCAGGGCGTGAATGGTGTGCCGCCGGATCCTGAGGTCAACGTTCTTGACCGCAGCAAATCCTTTGAATTCCTTCGTAAGACCACGGGCGTCGACGATGTCGTCGCCTTTGGTGCGACTTGGTGGAACGTTCATCACTGCCTTCCTGGATCTCTTTTTGCTTCACACGCGTTGGATGATTGTGGCGATGCCCTGTCCGACACCGATGCACATGGTGGCGAGGGCGTAACGGCCGCCGGTCTGTTCGAGCTGATGGAGCGCGGTGGTGACGAGGCGGGCGCCGGACATGCCGAGCGGATGGCCGAGCGCGATCGCTCCGCCGTTGGGGTTCACGTGGTCGGCATCATCAGGCAGGCCGAGCTCGCGCAGCACGGCGACCCCCTGCGAGGCGAATGCCTCGTTGAGCTCGATCACGTCCATGTTGGCGAGGGTGAGGCCGGCGAGGGCCAGCACCTTGCGGGTGGCGGGCGCCGGGCCCATGCCCATGATGCGCGGCGGCACGCCGGCCGTGGCCATGGCGACGATCCGGGCCCGTGGCGTGAGACCATGAGAGCGGGCGGCGGCCTCGGAGGCGAGGATGAGGGCACAGGCGCCGTCGTTGACGCCCGAGGCGTTGCCTGCGGTCACCGAGCCGTCCGGCCGCACCACGCCCTTCAGCTTGGCGAGCTGCTCCAGGGTGGTGTCGGGACGGGGGTGCTCGTCCGCATCGACGATCTTCGGATCGCCCTTCTTCTGCGGGATCGACACCGGCACGATCTCGCGGGCGAAGCGACCGGCGGCCTGGGCCCGGCCGGCGCGTTGCTGGCTGCGCAGGGCGAAGGCGTCCTGGTCGGCACGCGAGACCTGGAAGTCGTCAGCCACGTTCTCCGCCGTCTCCGGCATGGAATCGACGCCGTGCATCGCCTTCATGACGGCGTTCACGAACCGCCAGCCGATGGTGGTGTCCTCGATCTTCGCGGCGCGGGAGAAGGGGCTGTCGGCCTTGCCCATGACGAAGGGCGCGCGGCTCATGCTTTCCACCCCGCCGGCGATCATCAGCGCGGTCTCGCCCGCCTTGATGGCGCGGGCGGCGGTGCCGATGGCATCCATGCCCGAGCCGCACAGCCGGTTGACGGTGGAGCCCGGCACCTCCACCGGCAGCCTGGCGAGCAGCGCCGCCATGCGGGCGACGTTGCGATTGTCCTCGCCGGCCTGGTTGGCACAGCCGAGGATCACGTCGTCGATGGCGCCCCAGTCCACCGAGGGGTTGCGCGCCATCAGGGCCGTGATTGGCACGGCGGCGAGGTCGTCCGCTCGGACAGAGGACAAGGCGCCGCCATAGCGCCCGACGGGCGTGCGGACGGCGGCGCAGATGAAGGCTTCGGTCATGGCATCAGGCCGCGCGCGGCCCCTCCTCGACGGCCTTGCGGGCCGATGGTGGCATGGTCTCAAGCTTCAGCCTCAGCCGGCGAGCGGCCTTCTTGAGGCGACGCGGCGGCGCAGGAACTGGGAGGGCCGGTAGCGATCATCGCCATAGGCCGCCTGCACCGCCTCCAGCACGGCGAGGATGCGCTCCGGCCCCACCGCGTCGGCCCAGGCGAGGGGACCGCGGGGATAGTTCACGCCGAAGGTCATGGCCCGGTCGATGTCGGCGGGGGACGCCACGCCAACCAGCGCCGCTTCCGCAGCCTCGTTGGCCAGCATCGCCACGGTGCGCATCACCACGAGGCCGGGCACGTCGTCGACCGCAGACACCGTCTTGCCAAGGGCCTGGAACAGCCCGGCAGCGGCTTCCGCCGCTCCGGCCGGCGCCTGGTCGGCTTTTGCGATGGCGATGCGACGTGCGCTCGCGTAGTCGAGCGCGAGGTCGAACAGCACGAGATCTGCCGGCGCGCCGGCGGCGACGCGCCCGGTCGCCATGCTCCCGTCGGTCAGGGCAAGGCTCGCACCGTCGATCCGGACAAGGCCCGGACCGTCGGTGCGGGTGACGGCGATGCCGGCCTCGGCGAAGAGGTCGGCAAGAGGCTCTGCGGGTCCAAGATCCCCCTCGATGGTCACCACACCGGGCGCCGGCTGGGGAGCCACCGTGGCGGGCTCGGAAAGCGCGGCCCCTGTCGTGTAGTCGTAGAAGCCGCGCCCGGACTTGCGCCCCAGCCAGCCGGCCGCCACCAGTTCCTGCTGGGTCAGGGACGGCCGGTAGCGCGGATCGCAGAAATAGGACTGGAACACCGAGCTCGTCACGGCGAAGTTCACGTCGTGGCCGATGAGGTCCATGAGCTCGAACGGCCCCATGCGGAAGCCGCCGGCCTCGCGCATCACGGCATCGAGGGTGGCGACGTCCGCCGCGCTCTCTTCCAGGAGGCGCAGGCCCTCGGCATAGAACGGCCGCGCCACGCGGTTGACGATGAAGCCGGGAGTCGAGGTGGCGTGCACCGGCACCTTGCCCCAGGCTTCGGCGGTCGCGAACAGGGTGTCGAGCACGGCGCGATCCGAGGCGAGGCCGGCGACGATCTCCACCAGCTTCATGACCGGCGCCGGATTGAAGAAATGCAGCCCGGCGACCCGCTCCGGATGCTTCAGCCCCGCGGCGATGGCGGTGATGGAGAGCGAGGAGGTGTTGGAGGCCAGGATCGAGTCGGGCGTCACGATCTGCTCCAGCGCCGCGAACACCTGCCGCTTCACCTCCAGCCGCTCGACGATGGCCTCCACCACCAGCCCCGCGCCCGCGAGGGCGTCGAGGGACGGAGCGACCGTGATCCGCGCCGCCAGGGCGTCGCGCTCCTGCGCCGGCAGCTTGCCCTTCGCGACCAGCTTGTCGAGGCCGGCGAGGATGCCGGACCGCCCCTTCTCCGCCGCCCCCTCCATCGCGTCGTAGAGCAGCACCCCATGCCCCGCCTGCGCCGCCACCTGCGCAATCCCAGAACCCATCGCACCTGCGCCAATCACGGCAACCAATTGCGTGGTCGCAAGCGCACCCATCACGCGCCCTCCCCGACACGAACCACGGTCTTGCCCTGCACCTTGCCCTGGGACACGAGGTCCAGCGCCTCGGGTAGCTCGGAGAAGGCAAAGTCGCGCATGATCCGCGGCTTCACAGCGCCAGCCCGCCACAGGTCGAACAGCTCCTGCTGCACCTGCTGGATACGCTCGGGCGTGCGGTCACGGTAATCGCTCCACTGCAGGCCACTGACTGCGATGTTCTTGAGCAGGAGGTAATTGACCTTGAGTGTCGGGATGTCGCCGGCGGCAAACCCGATCACCACGAGGCGGCCGCACCAGGCCACGGCACGCAGCGCACCGGCGAAGAAGTCACCGCCGAGCGGATCGAGCACCACGTCCGCGCCGTGGCCGTCGGTGGCGGCATGCACCTGGGCGCGGATACTTTCGCGCAGGTCCGGCACTGAAAGATCGATCACCGCATCGACGCCCGCTGCCCGCACCACCTCGGCCTCTTCAGGCGAGCGCACGCCGGCCAGCACCTTTGCCCCGAGGCCCTTGGCGATCTGCACCGCGGCCAGCCCGACGCCGCCGGCAGCACCGCCCACCAGGACCGTCTCGCCGCGCTTGTACTGGCCGCGCTCCACCAAGGCGAAATGCGCGGTCTGGTAGACGAGACCCATCGCCGCCGCCGCCTCGAAGGAGAGGCCGTCCGGCAGCTTGTAGGTTTGCTCCGGAGTCACGATCGCCTGTTCGGCGAAGGCCCCGTTCTCCACTTGCGCCATGATGCGGTCGCCGGGGGCATAGCCGTTGACGCCTGCCCCCACCGCCCGCACCACGCCGGCAAGGTCCTTGCCCGGCGTGAACGGCCGGGGCGGCAGGATCTGGTACTTGCCGGACACAACCAGCACGTCAGGGAAATTGATGCCGGCGGCCTTCACGTCCACCACCATCTGCCCCGGACCGGGGACGAGGTCGGGAAGCTCGTCCACCCGCATGGTGGAGGGAGCGCCATGCTCCCAGACACGATAGCTGCGCATTGTGTACCCTTCAGACTTCAAGCAGGGGGTCGACGGTTTCGCCAAGCTGCGGCGCTGTCCCGCGTGTCACATGGGGGCGAAACACGGGCGCGAGCGGCACCGGCAACGCCGGGATCTCTCGGCCACCCGCCTTGAGCGTGTGCGCAAACAGATGGCGGGCTGAAACATGCGCATCCGAGACCGCTTCATCGAGGGTCGCGACAATCGAGCAGCACACGTCCTGGCCGGCGAAGGCTACGCGCCACTGATCAGCCGTGCGGGAGGCGATCCGCTCCGCCACGGCCGCCTTGACGACTTCGACTTCGGCACCAGGATCACGCAGCGGTTCCGGCAGATCAATGATGCGGGTGAAGTTCTCCCAGAACTTGTCCTCGATCGGCGCTGCCGCAAGGTAGCGGTCGTCCGATGTGCGATAGATCTGGTAGCGTGGTGAGCCTCCAGTCACGAGCGACTGTCCGCCGGTCGGCCAGCCATTTCCCGTGAAGCCCTCTCCGAGCGCCCAATAAAGGAAAGTGAAAAGGCTGTCGCCCATCGCCACGTCGAGATAGCTCCCGAGGCCTGTTTGGTCCCGCTGCCTGAGGGCCAGCAGGATGTTGATGACGGCGGGCATGGTGCCGCCTGCCACGTCCGCCGCCAGCACCGGCGGCAGCACGGGCGCGCCGTCCGCGCCCGCCGAAAGCCCGAGCACACCGGTCTCGGCCATGTAGTTGAGGTCGTGCGATGCCACCTGCGCCTTGGGGCCGGTCTGGCCCCAACCGGTGATGGAGCAATAGACGAGCTTCGGATTGAGCTTTCGCACCGCGTCGTAGCCGAGGCCCAGACGCTCCATCACGCCGGGCCGGAACTGCTCGATGATCACGTCCGCGGTCTGAATCAGTGGCTTCAGCCGCTCGACCGCATCCGGCGCCTTCAAGTCGATGGCGATGGACTGCTTGCCACGGTTGAGCATAACGAAGTTGACGCTGTCCGCGCCCAGCTTGGGTTCGTAGCTGCGCATTTCGTCGCCCCGGCCGGGACGTTCGATCTTGACGACGCGGGCGCCGGCCTCGGCGAGGAAGAGGCTCGCCAGCGGCCCCGGCAGGAGGGTGGAGAAATCGAGGACCAGAACGCCTTCCAGTGGACGCATGCTCACCTCCCCTTGAGCTGGCGGGCCTTCGCCACCTGCGCGCGGCGCGCAGGGGCGTAGGCGGGATTGCCGAGCGCCTCGTGGAGCGCCGACGTCACGTCATGGTGCGCGGCGAGCCCGGTGCGCTCCAGAAGCTCGATGGGGCCGTCCGGATAGCCGAGG
This sequence comes from Xanthobacter nonsaccharivorans, assembly GCF_043194755.2. NCBI lineage: Bacteria > Pseudomonadati > Pseudomonadota > Alphaproteobacteria > Hyphomicrobiales > Xanthobacteraceae > Xanthobacter > Xanthobacter nonsaccharivorans. Next base: position 628,205 of record NZ_CM195526.1, read on the forward strand.
CCGAGCTTGAGGGTCAGGTCCATGTCGGAGGCGGTGGCGAGCTTCGCGTCGAGCCGGCCGAGGGCGGCGTTGTAGTAGGGCCGCACCAGCCGATCGACGATGCGGCCCGGGAAGTCGCCGCACACCGCGGTCTTCAGGCCGTGAGCCTCGAACAGCGCTCGGGCCGCCGCCAGCGCCTCGGGCGCCGTGCCCGGCTGGCGCACGATCTCGACCAGATCGGAGGGCTTGGCATCGCCGAGGCGGAAGCGGGCGAAGCCGAGCGCGTTGGAGCCTTCATCGCCGCGGCTCTCGCCGGTATGGACGCCGAGGCACTCGGTGCCAAGTTCGATCAGGATCGCGACATACGCGGTCCTGTCGGCGACCTCGGCAAAGGCGCGGCCTGCGCCGGTACCGGCGAGCACGAGCACCTCGCCGGAGGCGGAGGCGCCGTCGATCAGGGGATGGGCTTCGGGGAAGGAGCGGCTGTCGCCGGTCTGGATCACGCGGTAGGACATGGCATCAGGCTCCGAAGATGGCGGCGGTCTCGTAGGAGAGGAAGCCGCGCTTCGTCTTGCGGCCGAGACGGCGAGCGGCGACCATGCGGCGCAGCAGGGGGGGGCAGGAGGCGCGCGGCTCGTTCGTCACGCCATACAGGGCCTCGCAGAGCAGCACCTGGGTGTCGAGGCCTACGAGGTCGAGCAGTTCCATCGGCCCCATGGCGTAGCCGAGCGCGCCCTTGATGGCCTTGTCGATCTCGGCCGGCTCGGCGACCCCCTCCTCCACGAGGCGGATGGCATCGTTGTTGAAGGGCACGAGGAAGTAATTGAGGATGAAGCCGGGTGCGTCCTGCGTCTTCACCGGGCGCTGGCCCATCTCCTCGCAAAGCCTCCACGCCCTCTCGAAGCTCTCGGGCGAGGTGTTGAGGCCGGGCGACATTTCCACCAGCTTCATCAGCTGCGCCGGCAGGCAGAAGTGCATGCCCACGAAACGGTCGTCGCGACCGGACTTGGCGGCGATCTCGGTGATGGAGAGGGTCGAGGTGTTGGAGGCGAACAGCGTCTCCGGCGGGCACACCGCGTCGAGCGCCGAGAACAGCTTCCCCTTGACCTCCAGCTCCTCGAAGATGGCCTCGATGACGAGGCCGCAGGGCGCCATGGCGGCAATGTCGCTGGTGGCGGACACCCGGCCCATGATCTCATCCACCTGGTCCTGGGTGAGCTTGCCGCGCTGCACCGACTTGGCGAAGAACGCCTTCATCTGCCCCACGGCGCCCTCGGCGCGCGCCTGGTCGATGTCGAAAATGATGGTGGGGAAGCCGCCGCGCGCCGCGACGATGGCGATGCCTGTGCCCATGGTGCCCGAGCCGGCGACGCCAATGGTGATCTTGTCGGTCATGGTTGTTCTCAGCGCTCGATGAAGCTGCGGCCGATGAGCTGGCGATGGATCTGGTTCGTGCCTTCCCAGATCTGCGTGATCTTGGCGTCGCGCATCAGGCGCTCGACCTTGTATTCCTTGACGTATCCGTAGCCGCCGTGGAGCTGCACCGCCTCGGTGGCCATGCGCATGGCGAGGTCGGAGGCGCGCATCTTCAAGATGGAGGCCTCGATGCCGATATCGGTGATGCCGGCATCCACCATCCGCCCCACCTGCATCATGAACGAGTCGCACAAGGCAAGCTCGCTCGCGAGGTCAGCCAGCAGGAACTGGATGCCTTGGAACTCGATGATCTTCTTGCCGGACTGCTTGCGGCCGTTGATGTAGCCCGTCGCCTCCTCAAACGCGGCGCGCGCGATGCCGAGCGCGTGGGCGCCCACCGAGGGGCGCGACTTGTTGAGGGAGGCGAGCAGCAGCTTGAGGCCCTCGCCGGGCCCGCGCAGCAGGTTTGCCTTCGGCACGCGGCAATTGTCGAAGGAGAGCGTCGCCGTGGACGAGGCGCGGTGGCCCATCTTGTCCTCGAGGCGCACCACCGAGAGCCCGGGCGTGCCCTTCTCGAGGATCAGGCAGGAGATCGCCTGCTTGGCGTCGGCCGTCTCCGACCACTTGCCGAAGATCACGTAGAGGTCGGCCACGTCACCGTTGGTAATGAAGGTTTTGGAGCCGTTCACCACGATGTCGTCGCCCTCGGGCGTGAACTTCGTGCGCATGCCGGTGGCATCGGAGCCGGCGTCGGGCTCGGTAATGACCAGCGCGGCGAGGCCACCCTCGGCGATACGCGGCAACAGGCGCTGCTTCTGCTCCTCCGTGCCGAAGTCGATCAGCGGCTTTATGGCGTGGAAGTTCGTCGCCCAGATGATGCCGGTGGAGGCGCAGGCCGCCGAGATCTCCCTGACGCAGGCCAGATAGGAGAGGTACGAAAGGCCGGCGCCGCCATAGGCCTCCGGCACGAACATGGCATTGAGCCCGAGGGCGTTGATGCCCTTCACGTTCTCCCAGGGAAATTCCTTGGTCTCGTCATGATGGGCGGCGCGCGGGGCGATCTCGTCGCGGGCGAAATCGCGCACGCTTTGGAGCAGAAGCGCCTCATCCTCGGGAAGGCCGAGCTGGGCGTCCAGGCGGGAGATAACGTTCATCGGCGTCCTCAATGGGCCATGCCCTGACCGCCATCGAGATAGATGGTTTCGCCGGTCAGGAAGGGAATGTTCTCGTCGAACAGGCAGGCAATGAGCCGCCCTACCTCGTCGGCCTTCGCCGGCCCGCCTACGGGGATGCGGGCGGCGAGGAAGGCGCGGGTCTTCTCGGAGGCCAGAAAGTCCTTGTTCAGGTCGGTCTCGATATAGCCGGGGGCCACGGTCATCACGCGGATGCCCTTCTGCGCCCACTCCACCGCCAGGCAGCGGCTGATGGCCGCCACCGCCGCCTTGGAGGCGCAATAGGCGGTGTTGTGCTTCACACCGAGCTTGTCGAAGAACGAGCCCATGTTCACGATCAACCCCCCGCCGGCCGCCACCAGATGCGGATAGGCCTGCTGACACACCGAGAAGGTGGCGGTGGTGTTGGTCCGCAGCACCTCCTCGAACTCGGAAAGCGGCTGGTTCTCGGAGCGGTTAGTGAGGTGGACGCCGGCATTGTTGACGATGCCGTCAATGGAGCCGGCGGTCTTGGCAAACGCCGTCATCGCCTCGGCGATGCTGGCGGCGTCGCCCACGTCGCCCTTCAGCGGCACCAGGCGGGCGCGGATATCGTCCGCGATCTCGACGCCCTCGGGGCCGGTCCCGCGGCGGGAGACGCAGCCGACCCGGTGGCCGCGCCGGGCGAGTTCCAGGGCGGCGACGGCGCCGATGCCACGGCTGGCGCCGGTGAGGAGAATGTTGCGGGGTGTCATCTCAACGATCCTGGAACTGCGGCTTGCGCTTCTCGACGAACGCGGTGAGCCCTTCCACCGCGTCCGCGGTGCGGAAGGCGAGGGTGGAGAGGTCGGCCTCGATGCGCAGGCCCTCGCTGATGGGGGTGCCCAGCGCGCGGCGCACCGCGTCGCGGGCGAAGGTGAGGGCGGGCAAGCCGTGGCCGGTGAACTCGCCGGCGAAGGTCTTCGCCGCTTCCAGCACGTCGCCCTCCGCCAGCCGGTTGACGAGGCCCATGGCGAGCGCCTCCTCGGCGCCGACGGTGCGGCCCGTCATCACCATTTCCAGCGCGCGGGCCTCGCCCACGAGGCGCGGCAGACGCTGGGTTCCGCCGTAGCCGGGAATGAGCCCGAGCTTGATCTCCGGCAGGCCCATCTTTGCCTTCGGGGACGCGACGCGGAACGTGCAGGCCATGGCCAGTTCCAGACCCCCGCCGAAAGCATAGCCGTTGATGGCGGCGATGGATGGCACCTTGAAGGTGTCGAGCTTGGCGAAGGTGCGCTGACCGAGTTCGGCGCCGGCGCGCTCCTCCATCAGCGGGCGGCCCATCAGTTCCTTGATGTCCGCACCCGCGCAGAACGCCTTCTCGCCCGCGCCGGTGAACACCAGGGCCCGGATGTCCCAGCCCGCCGCCTCGTCGATGGCCGCGCTGATGTCGCGGATGATGGCGAAGGACAGCGCGTTCAGCGCCTCCGGCCGGTTGAGGGTGATGATGGCGAGCGCGCCGTCCCTCATGAGGTCGACCATGTCAGGCTCCTTTGGCGAGCGACGCGTCTGGCGCCCGGAAGCGCACGGGAGTCGGCGACAGGGCGCCGACGCGGACCTTCTCGACCATCTCGCGCTTCAGCACCTTGCCGCTGGCGGTGACCGGGAAGGCATCCAGCTCCAGGTAGAATTCCGGCATGTCGTACTTGGAGAGCCCGGCCTCGAAGAGGTGGGCCAGCATCTCCTCGGCCGCGATGCGGGCGCCGTCCTTGGCGATCACCGCCAGGCACACCTTTTCCCCCAGCCGGTCGTCGCGCACCGGAAACGCCGCCACCTTGAAGGCGGACGGGTGGCGGATGGCGAGGTCCTCGATCTGCGAGGGATAGATGTTGTGCCCGCCGCGGATGATGAGGTCCTTGGAGCGGCCCACGATCTCGAGGTTGCCGGCGGCGTCGAGCCGGCCGAGGTCGCCGGACATGAACCAGCCGTCTGCGTTGAAGGACTGCTCGGTGGCGCTCTGGTTGCCGAAATAGCCGAGCATGAGGCAGGCGCCGCGCCCGCCGATCTCGCCCATCTCGCCGGGCGCGGCCTCCAGGTCGTGGTTATCGGCCTTGAAGATCCTGACCTCGTAGGCGGCGCAGGCCTTGCCGCAGGTGCGCACCATGGTCTCCACGTCGTCGTCCGGGAGCGTGTACTGGTGCGAGCCGTTCTCGGTCATGCCGTAGATGTTCTGCGGCTTGACCCCGTAGCCGAGGAAACGCCGCGCCACCTCCATCGGGATGGCCGCGCCCGCGAGGTAGAAGGTCCTCACATTGCCGATGCCGCCGAGACCGCGCCGCTCGATCTCGCCCAGGAGGTCGATGGCGTGGGTAGGGACGCCCATGACGTAGGTGGCCTCGGTCTCGATGATGCGGTCGAGCGGGCTCTGGCCGCGCGGCGCGTCGTTCACCACCAGCTCGGCGCCGGAGACCAGCATCTGCTCCAGCGCTACCGTTGAGATGTGGTGGCTCTGCGGGCTCAGCGAGTAGATCACCGTGTCCGGGCCTACGTTCCAGTCACGGACCATGGCGCGGCCGTTGGAGATGAGCGTGTTGTCGGAATGCATCACGCCCTTGGGCTGGCCGGTGGTGCCCGAGGTGAAGGCGAGATAGGTCACCTTGTCGGGATTCGCTACCGGCTCCGTGCTGGGCGCGGGGCCGTCCGCCGCCGGGAAGTCGGCGATCCGCTCCGCGTGAATCGGCGCGCTGCCGCCCACCGCGTAGAGCCGGCGCATGGCCGGCAGGGCGAGGGCGGCCGCGAATACGTCGTGGCGGTCGGCATCGGCGCCGTGGCCTGGCTGGGCCACCAGCGCGGCGGCGCCGCATCGCTCCATGAGCGTGACGATCTCGCCCACCGTGTGGTTCACGTGGAGCGAGGGCGCACACACGAGGCCGGCCCGAGAGCAGGCCAGCATCACGATCACCGATTCGACCCGGTTCGGCAGCCACACGCCGACCCGGTCGCCGTGCCGGAGGCCGGCGGCAGCGAAGTCGGCGGCGGTGGCGTCTGCCCAGCGGATCAACTCCGCCCAGGTAAGGCGTCGGGAGCCATCGGCGAGGGCGTAGGCGCCCGGCCGCTGCGTGGCATGGGCCGCGGCAAGGCCGTAGAGGGTGTCGTCCTGCCACTGCCCGGAGGCGTAGTACGCCCGGGCGATGGCGGGATCGTGTAGGGTGAGAAGTGTGGGCTGCATGGGGCAGCCCTCACTTGCCGAACTTCGTGGGGTCGGGTTTGCGGCGGTTCGCGAAGGAATCGGCGAGCTCGTGGGACTCGTCGCTATCCAAGTAGCCCCGCAGCAGGAGGTCGTGGGCCATGCGGGCGAGCCCGCCAACGCCCGAATGGCGTGCCGAGAAGGCCGCCTTCAGCGAGGCGATGGCGAACGGGCCGCGATCGGCGATAGCGAGCGCCATCTCACGGGTGGCCTCGGCCAGCTTGTCGTCCGGCACCACCTTGTTGATGAGTCCGTAGGACAGCGCCTGTTGGGCGGTCAGCTTCTCGTTGAGGTACCAGATCTCCTTCGCGCGGCGCTTGCCGACGATGTCCTCCAGGAACCAGGTACCGTAGCCGGCGTCGAACGAGCCCACCATGGGGCCGACCTGCCGGAACACGGCGCTTTCCTTGGCGATGGCGAGGTCGCACACCATCTGGAGCACGTTGCCGCCACCCACCGCGAAGCCGTTGACGGAGGCGATCACCGGCTTCTGGAGGCGCTCGATGGCGTCGTACATCTCCAGCGTCGGCAGCACGCCGGCATAGAGGTTGGTCTTTTCCAGCCCGTCCTTGCGGCCGCCGGTGCAGAAGAACTTGTCGCCGGCGCCGGTGAGCACCACCACGCGGGTGCGGGTCTCGTTGCGGATGGTCTCGATGCAGTCGCGCAACTCGCGGCACATCACGGCGTTGAACATGTTGCCGTCGTCGGGGCGGTTCAGCGCGATGGTGCCGACCGGGCCGTCTTCGCTGTAGAGAATGGTCTCGTACGACATGCGTAAGCGTTCCTTCCTGATAAAATTCTTTTCGGCGCGGGACCGCGATGTGTCTCAGATGACGCCTTTTGCCTGCAGCTCGGTGATGGCCTGTTCGTCATAGCCGAGGAGCTGACCCAATATCTCCTCGCGATGCTCGCCGAGGCGTGGCGGAGGCGAAAAAAAGCCGGCCGGCTTGCCGTCCATGTGAATGCCAAGGGCCACCTGGGGCACGTCGCGGCCGTCCTTCACCACCCGGTAGAAGGTGGAACGCGCCTGGAAGTGCTCGTCCGCCACCACCTCGTCGAGGCGGTAGATGGGGCCGGCGGGCACCTTTGCGGCGGCGAAGCGGCGCAGCCACTCGGAGCGCGGCTGTGTGAGCAGGATCTGCTGGATGCGGGCGACGATCTCGCCCCGGTGCAGGCGGCGGTCGGCATTGGTGGCGAGGTGGACGGCGGCGGCCTCCTCGGGATGCTCCACCGCCTCCCAGAACCGGCGCCAGATGGCGTCGTTGCCGAGGCCCAGGGTCATCGGCAGATCCTGGGTTTCGAAGGTCTGGTAGATGGCGATCACGCTGTCGCGGCCGCCGGTGCGGCGCGACACCTCGCCCGAGCCGAGGTAGGGCAGGATGCGCGGCGACATGAAGCGGATCATGCTCTCGGTCAGCGACACGTCGATGCTGGCGCCATGGCCGGTGGCGGCGCGCCGGTGCAGGGCGGCGAGCACCGCCATGGCGGCGTCGGCGCCGGCCAGCATGTCGGCGGCGGGGGCACCCACCTTCTGCGGCTCGGCGTCGGCCGGGCCGGTCAGGTCCATGACGCCGCTGTAGCCCTCGGCGATGAGGTCGTAGCAGGGCAGGCCGGCGCGCGGGCCGGTGAGGCCGAAGCCGGTGAGCGAGACGTGGATGAGGCGGGAGCGGGACGCGCGCAGGGTGGCGGCATCGAGCCCGAGCTTTTTCTGGACGCTCGAGAGCTGATTGGTCACCACCACGTCCGCGGTGTCGATGAGCTCTGCCAGCACCTGCCGCCCCTCCTCGCCGGAATAGTCGAGGGAGAGGCTCTTCTTGTTGCGGTTCACGGACAGGAACCACAGGGATTCGCCGTCCAGGAAAGGGGGGCCCCAATGGCGGGCGTCGTCGCCGGCCGGCCGTTCCACCTTAATCACCTCGGCGCCGAAATCCGAAAGCAGCATGGTGGCATAGGGGCCGGCGATGGAGGTGGTGAGGTCCACCACCCGGACATTTGAGAGAATCCGAAATGACTCGTTGACGTGCCCCACGGGCAGGTTCGAGCTGGGCAGTTCTTCAGCGGGAAGGGGGGTTATTTTCATCATTGGCACGGTCCTCGCCGCCCCATTGGAGCAAGGCCTATGCCAAGAGTTGGAATCAAACGGAACTCTCCGCATTTGCCGCTTGCGTTCCGCAAAATTTGCCTGCTAGATGTTTCTGATCCAGACACTGAAATACTCTCTGTGTCTTTTAAAACTACAAAATCGAGACTGGGATGGCGACGCCACTAGAGATTGTTATCGTCGACCGCGCCGGGGCGTTGGCTTTCGCCTCTCAACGACTCCAGGCTTCCGGACTTGCGGAGGAGGTTCGCACCCATGTCCGCGGGGTAGCCAAGGGGAGAAGAATTTTTACGCTCCCTTTCGGTGATGCGTCGCACGTGGTCGTCTGCGGCCAAACCGGCGATGGCATGACCGCCGCTCTTGTTCATCCGGAGGACAAGGCGTCCACGCTGGTGGACTTTGTCCTCAGCGTGGACATCGCCTTCGACATCCTGAATCACTTCCTCACCAATCCCTACGAGGGCATCACGGTCGTCGATCGCGACGCGGTGTTGCGCTATGTGAGCCCAGTGCACGAGCGCTTCTTCGGTTTCGAACGCGGTGGCGCGCTGGGTCGTCCGGTGCAAGAGGTGATCCAGAACACCCGGCTGCATGTGGTGGCCCGCACCGGCAATGCCGAGATCGGGCAGGTGCAGGAGATGCGCGATGTCACGCGGGTGGTGAACCGGGTGCCCATCCATCACGACGGCGAATTGGTCGGCGCCATTGGCCGGGTCATGTTCAAGGCGCCGGAGGAGGTGCACGAGCTGTCCCGCCAGATCTCCACGCTGCGCGCCGAGGTGGACTACTACAAGAAGGAGCTGGCGGGCCTGCGCCACCGGACCTTCGGCCTCGACGAAATCGTGGGCGAGAGCGAGTCCATCCGCCGTCTGAAGGAGGAGATCCGCAAGGTGGCGCCCCTCGACGTACCAGTCTTCGTGTCCGGCGAGAGCGGATCGGGGAAGGAGCTCGTGGCCCATGCCATCCACAATTTGAGCCGTCGCATGGAACGACCCATGGTGGTGGTCAATTGCGGCGCGCTGCCGGCCAATTTGGTGGAGAGCGAATTGTTCGGCCACGAGGCCGGCGCCTTCACCGGCGCACGGCGCGAGGGACGTGCGGGCAAGTTCGAGATGGCGGACCGCTCCAGCCTGTTCCTCGACGAGATTGGCGACATGCCGATGGAGACGCAGGTCAAGCTCCTGCGGGTCATTGAGAATGGCGTCTTCGAGCGGGTCGGCTCCAATCGCAGTCGTTCCACCAACTTCCGGCTCGTCAGTGCCACCAACCGCGATCTGAGGCGCCTGATCGCCGAGGAGGCGTTCCGTGCCGACCTCTATTTCCGAATCAACGGCGTGACACTGCGCGTGCCGTCCCTGCGCGAGCGCACCTCTGACATTCCCCTGCTCGTGAAGCATTTTGTGCAGCGCATCGGCCCGCGCATCGACTCGAAGATCCACCGCGTTCATCCCAAGGCATTGGACATGCTCCAGACGCTCCCGTGGCCCGGAAACGTGCGCCAACTTCACCATGAGGTGCGGCGCGCCATGATCTTCGCGGACGGCGGCGAATTGACGTTGGCCAACTTCCGGGACCTCGACGACATGCCGGAGGAGGCGGTGAGCTCCGCCGTCCCGGAGGCGTCGAGCGTGACCACCATCCGCGAGACCGTCGGAAGCATGGAGTATGCGCTGATCCGGGAGGCGCTGGACCGCCACAAGGGCAATAAGAAGAAGGTCGCCGCCGAACTGGGGATCTCTCGTTCTTATCTCTATAAAAAACTGGGCGAGATGTCCTCTCGCCCATAGTTGGGAGTGATCGCTCGGAACGGGCATGGCCGCGCGAGACTTGATGTCCCTTTTTGCGGCTCCACCACTTCAGCCTTTCTTCACCAGCTTGCAGGTGGACTTGTCCAACGGCTGGAAAGCCTCATCGCCGGGGATCGTGCGCAGCACCTTCATCAGGTCCCATTCGTTCTTCGATTCCTCGGGCTTCTTGGCCTCCACCAGATACATGTCGTGCACCATGCGGCCATCGGCCCGGATGACGCCGTCCTTGGCGAAGAAATCGTTGATGTGGTTAGCCTTCATCCAGTCTGTCACCTTCTGCGCATCGTCGGACCCGACGGCCTGGACGCCCTTCAGATAGTGCATGGTGGCGGAATAGGCGCCGGCCTGGACCATGGAGGGCTGGGCCTTCATCCGGGCATAGTATTTCTTCGCGAATGCGCGGCTTTCGTCATCGCGGTCCCAGTAATAGCCGTCCGTGAATTTCAACCCCTGCGCCACCTGAAGGCCAAGAGCCTTAACATCATTGATGAACACCAACATGGCCGCGAGACTTTGGCCACTCTGGGTGATGCCAAACTCGCTGGCTTGCTTGACCGAATTGACGAAGTCGCCGCCCGCATTGGCAAGGCCGATCACCTGCGCCTTGGAGGATTGCGCCTGAAGCAAGTAGGAGGAGAAGTCCGCCGAGGAGAGCGGGGCGCGCACATTGCCCAGCACCTTGCCGCCATTGGCGAGCACGACACGGGACGTGTCGGCCTCGAGCGCATGGCCGAAGGCATAGTCGGCGGTGATGAAGAACCAGTTCTTGCCACCTTCCTTCACAATGGCCGAGCCGGTGCCCGTGGCGAGCGCGTAGGTGTCGTATACATAGTGGATACCATAGGGCATGCAGCCGGCATTGGTGAGGCCGGTCGTCGCGGAGCCGGCTCCAATGATGACGCGTTTCCTCTCTTCGCCGAGGCGGAACAAGGCGAGCGCGGAAGCGCTGTCCGTGGACTCGACGACCATGTCGACCCCTTCAGTATCAAACCAGCGCCGGGCGATGCCCGAGGTAACGTCCACCTTGTTCTGATAATCCGCCGAGACCACCTCGATGGGTTGGCTGTTAACCTTGCCGCCGAAATCCTCGACAGCCATCTTCACTGCCTCGACGACGCCGGGGCCGCCATGGCGCGAGTAAACGCCGGTCATATCGACGATGGCGCCAATCTTCACTGAGCTACCGTTAGTATTTTGCGCAGAGAGTGGGGCTGGAGACGCCGTAACGGCTGCCGCAAGTACAGCTGCGCCGAAGCTGGCGCGGATGGGGGGGAAATTCACTGGCGTCCTCCTTCACTTTCGGCGGCGCACACATTTTGGCGCCGGTGATTGATGAGGTCGCTCACGCAATATTTGGGCCACTATATAAAATATTGTTTTAATTATATTTTTTTCGACATGGAGATTTTTTGTGTAGTCACCGAAGACACCATTTCCAAAAAGTGAGTGGCCTTCCGCAGGCCATCAGCTGCTGGCAATCCTTGGCGCGCGTGGCTCCTTGACCTCGCACCTTGAAGTATCACCTCCGCTGAGATGGCGCCGATTGGGTGTCCCTCGCACAGACAACTGCTGACCGTCACGCCGACAGCCATGGCATGTCGCTTAATACCCTCCTCTCAGAGGAGACGTTGCAAATAAACAATTTTACCCCATGGCACGGCGCTTGCTGGTGGCCAGTCATACCGCTCGCCCCTCACAGGGGAATGCACCAAAAGCACAACTGAGTGGACATCGCGGGAGGAAACGCCATGCGAGTGAAGAAGTTCTTGTTTCTCGTCGGTGCATTGGCCTGTTTTCATGCCCCTCAGGCAATGGCGCAAAACTCGACCGCACGAACAGTGAAGATTGGTGTCCTCAGTGACTTATCGGGGCCCTATGCCGACGTCGGCGGAATGGGGTCTGTCGTCGCCGCGCGCCTGGCGATCGAGGATTCAGGCCTGCCGAAGAAGGGATGGACCATCGAGGTCGTCGCGGCCGACCACCAGAACAAGGCGGACATCGCCGCGAACACCGCGCTGAAATGGTACGATACGGAAGGTGTCGACGCCATCACGGACCTCGTCAATTCGGCGGCGGCCCTGGCCGTCAGCCAGATCAGCCGCGATAAGAACAAGGTCGTCCTCGCCTCCGGCCCGGCGACATCGGACCTGACAGGGAAGGCCTGCTCCCCCAACACCGTCCACTGGACGAGCGATACCTGGGCTTTCGCCAACGGCACCGGCAAGGCGTTGGTGAAGACCGGCGGCGACACGTGGTTCTTCCTGACCGCGGATTACACCTTCGGCCATTCGCTGGAGCGGGACACCGAGAAGGTGGTACTGGAGAGCGGCGGCAAGGTGCTCGGCAAGGTGCGCGCGCCGATCGGTACCTCGGACTTCGCTTCGTTCCTGCTGCAGGCACAGGCCTCCAAAGCCAAGATCGTGGCCCTCGCCAACTCGGGCGCGGACACCATCAACGCTATCAAGCAGGCCGCCGAGTTTGGCCTCGTGGCGGGCGGCCAGCGCATGGCGGGCATGCTGCTCTACATCGTGGACATCCATTCCCTGGGGTTGAGGGCGGCCCAGGGCACGGTGCTGACGTCCCCCTTCTACTGGGACATGAACGACGACACCCGCAGCTTCGCCGCCCGCTTCGCCTCCCAGATGCGCGGCGCGAAGCCCACTATGATCCAGGCCGGCACCTACAGCGCGGTCCTGCATTATCTCAAGGCGGTCGAGGCTCTCGGGGACTCCAAGGACGGGACGCGCGTCGTCGGCACCATGAAGGATATGCCGACCGATGATCCCCTGTTCGGCAAGGGCCGGATCCGGGCCGACGGGCGCAAGATCCATCCCATGTACCTGTTCCAAGTGAAGTCTCCCGAGGAGTCGAAGGGGGACTGGGACTACTACAAGCTGCTCGCGACGATCCCGGCGGAGGAGGCCTTCCGCCCCCTGGACGAGGGCGGATGCCCCCTGGTCGGTAAGTAGGCGCCACGGCCGGTGCGCCTGCACCCTCATTCGGGCGGAGACATCATGAAAGCAGTGCTTGTGCGTGACTTCGGCCCATTCGGGAACGCCCGAATGGAAGACGTGCAGGCCCCTTCGCCCGGGGCGCACGAGGTGGTGGTGGATGTCGAGGCGGCGGAGGTCAACTACCCCGACATCCTGATGATGGAGGGGCGCTACCAAGTGAAGCCGTCGCTGCCCTTCGTGCCGGGTAAGGGCGTGGCGGGGCGGGTGGCCGCCACAGGCAGCGCGGTGGCGGATCTCGTCCCCGGCCAGCGGGTTGCCGTGCAACTGGAGCACGGCGGCTTTGCCGCGCAGGTGCGCGCACCCCGCGCCTGGTGCTACCCGGTGCCGGACGGCATCGACGCGACAACGGCGGCGGCCAGCGTGCTCACCTACCAGACCGCATGGTTCGCCTTCACCGACCGCGCAGCGTTGAAGCCCGGGGAGAGCGTGCTCGTCCTCGGCGCCGGGGGCGGCGTCGGCATCGCCGCCATCCAGCTCGCCAAGGTGCTCGGCGCGGGGTGTGTGATCGGCGGCACCCGCTCGACGGCGAAGGCCGACCTCGTGCTGCGCGCCGGCGCCGACCATGTAGTGGACCTCGCCGCCCCCGATCTGCGGAATAGCCTGCGCGGCCGTGTGCACGAATTGACCGATGGACGCGGCGTCGATGTCATCATCGATCCGGTGGGCGGGGCGGTGTTCGAGCCGGCGCTGCGCGCGTTGGCCTGGCGCGGGCGCCTGGTGGTCATTGGCTTCACCGGAGGTGAGATTCCCGTGGCGCGCGCCAATTATCTGCTGGTGCGCAACATCGCGGTGCTGGGCCTGCAAGGCTCCGATTATCGGGACCGCTGGCCCGAAGCGTGCGCAGAGGCCCAGGCGCGGATCTTCGAATTCATCCGCGCCGGTGCCTTCGCGCCCGAGATCGGCGCCATCTATCCGCTCGCGCATTTCGCGGAGGCGCTCGCCGTGCTCGCAGCCGGCGATGCGCGGGGCAAGATCCTGCTGGCGCCCGGCGCGGAAACGAAGGTGGTGCCATGAGCGAAGGATTGGTGCGGATGGAGGTGCAGGACGGAGTTTGCGTCCTGACCCTGAACAACCCGCCGCTCAACCTCGTCACCCTCGCCCTGACGCGCCGCCTCGACGCGGTGCTGGACCGGGCGCTGGAGCTGGCGCGGGCGGGAGCTCTGCGCGCCCTCGTCGTCACGGGGGCGGGCGAGAAGGCGTTCTGCTGCGGTTCGGACGTGTCCGAGTTTCCGCCCCTGATGGCGCCGGGCAAGGTCGTGCCCGGCAAGCTCGGCCCGGAGAATACTGCGTTCGGGAAGGTGGCCGGGTTCCCCCTGCCGACCATCGCGGCGGTCAACGGCCTCGCGTTCGGCGGGGGGCTGGAGCTTGCCTGCTGCTGTGACCTGATTGTCGCCGATGCGGGCGCCCGGCTCTGCCTGCCGGAGGTCAAGCTCGGGCTGATCCCAGGCAGCGGCGGGACGGTGCGCGTGACGCGGCGGATCGGCGAGGGGCGGGCGCGCGAATTCATGCTCATCGCCGATCCCATCGATGCCGCGACCGGCCTCGGCTGGGGTCTCGTGAACCGCGTGGCTCCGCCGGGAGGCGCGCTGGCCGGCGCGATGGAGTTGGTCGCCCGCCTGGACGGCCGCTCCCGGCACGCCATCGCGCTGTGCAAGCAGGCCATCGACCTTGCCTACGACCGCTCCACCGAGGAGGCGATCCCGGTCGTGCTCGACCTGAGCGACAGGGCCTTCAGCAGCGCCGATGCGCAGGAAGGGCTGAGGGCCTTCCTGGCAAAGGAGGCGCCGCGCTTCGGGCGGCAGTAAACACATGTATTCAAGGAGGACACTATCCACAGATTGTGTGTCTTTTTATACTTACTAAAATATCAGATTATATATATAAAGCAATGCGTTTACTGGATGGCACGAGAGGTGCATTGCGGCTGCAAAATGTCTATTAGCACCGGAACAAAAACACATGGGAGTAAATGCCATGAGGACATGGGCGATTGTCTGTGCGGCCCTGCTAGCGAGTGCTGGGTTAACTGCAGCTCGGGCTGCGGAAGAGATCAAGATCGGCGTTATGTCCGATATGGCCGGTCCGGACAGCGACATGTCGGGAGCAGGATCCGTTCTCGCTGCTCAGATGGCCATTGAAGATTTCGGCGGCAGCGTCGCCGGTCGCAAGATAATCCTGACCTCTGCTGATCATCAGCGCAAAGCGGACGTCGCCGCGTCTCTCGCGGCGCGCTGGTATGACAACGAGGGGGTAGATCTCATCCTCGACGTCGGTTTTTCCTCCGCCGCGCTCGCGGTCCAGGAAATCAGCAAGCAGCGCGGCAAGGTCGCGATCTTCGCCACCGCCGCAACCTCCGATCTCACAGGCAAGGCGTGTTCGCCCACCGGTTTCCATTGGGTCTATGATACGAAGGCCGTCGCTAATGGCACCGCCGCAGCTGTAACCCGCGAAGGCGGGAAGAGCTGGTTCTTCGTGACGTCCGATTACGCCTTCGGACACGCGCTGGAGCGGGACGCGACGGCGGTGATCACCGCCAATGGCGGCACGGTCATCGGTCAGGTCCGCCATCCTGTGTCCACTGGCGACTTCTCCTCCTTCCTGCTGCAGGCGCAAGGCTCCAAAGCGCAGGTGATCGGACTCGCCAATTCAGCCAACGACCTGGCCAACTCGATCCGGCAGGCTAGCGAATTCGGCATCGCGCGAGGTGGGCAGGTCGTCGCAGCGCTTCTCGTTTTCATCACCGACGTGCGCAGTCTTGGTTTGCAGGTAGCGCAAGGCATCCGCCTGACCGAGAGCTTCTACTGGGATCTCGACGAGAAGACGCGCGCCTGGTCGGAACGCTTTGCCAGGCGTCACAACGGCCGCATGCCGACCATGATCCAAGCGGGCATATACAGTGCCACCACTCATTATCTCAAGGCGGTTGCCGCAGTCGACAGCAAAGACGGTCCGGTCGTCGCCAAACAGATGCGCGAAATCCCAGTAACTGACTTCATGACCAAAAATGCAAAGATCTGGCCATCTGGCTGGATCAATCGTGACTTCTATCTGTTCGAGGTCAAGAAGCCCAGCGAGTCCAAGAGTCCTTGGGATTACTACAAATTGGTCGCCACGATTCCTGCCGACGTCGCCCACCCCGTAGGGTCTGATGATGCTTGTCCTCTGATGTCCAGGAACAACTGATCCCCTTCACGCTCGGGATGCCTATCAAGGCGGGCGTGCCCCTCTCCTGAGGGGCGCAGCGTGTTTGAAGAAAGACGAGAGGAAGCTCATGAAGACCTGGATTCTTGCGTGCGCAGCCGCCCTGTTGGTCGGCTGCCTTCATACAGCCGTCGCGGCCGAAGACGTGAAGATCGGGGTGCTGACTGATATGGCCGGCCCGGATAGCGACAATTCGGGGGCCGGCTCGGTGCTTGCCGCCCAGATGGCCGTCGAAGACGCGGGCGGCACAGCCGCCGGCCGAAAGGTCGTGCTGATTTCGGCGGATCATCAACGCAAAGCTGACGTGGCCTCCGCCCTGGCCACCCGATGGTATGACAATGAGGGTGTGGATGTCGTCGTGGATGTCCCGTTGTCGTCGGCGGCGCTGGCGGTGCAGGAGATCGCCCGTCAGAGAAACAGGGTCGTCCTTTTCTCCACCGCGGCGACCTCCGACCTCACCGGCAAGGCGTGTTCACCCACCGGCTTCCACTGGACCTACGATACCGAAGCTGTGGCCAACGGCACGGCGGCGGCTGTCACCAAGGATGGCGGCAAGACCTGGTTCTTCATCACCTCGGACTATGCCTTCGGCCACGCGCTGGAGCGCGACGCCACCAAGGTCATCACCGACAATGGCGGCAAGGTGGTCGGCGGTGTGCGCCACCCCGTGTCCGCCTCCGACTTCTCCGCCTTCCTGCTCCAGGCGCAGTTATCCAAGGCCCAGGTGGTTGGCCTTGCCAATTCCGCCACCGACCTCACCACCACCATCCGCCAGGCCAATGAGTTCGGCATCCAGGCGGGGGGCCAGAAGCTCGCCGCCCTGCTCGCCTTCATCTCCGACGTGCACTCCCTCGGGCTGCCGGTGGCCAAGGGTATCCGCCTCACCGAGAGCTTCTACTGGGACCAGAACGATGAGACCCGCGCCTGGTCCAAGCGCTTCGCCGAACGCAGCGGCGGGCGGGTGCCGACCATGAACCAGGCTGGCGTCTACAGCGCCGTGCGCCATTACCTGAAGGCGGTGGACGCAGCGGGGACCAAGGACGGCCCGGTCGTGGCCGCGAAGATCCATGAAATCCCGGTCAACGACTTCATGAGCAAGAATGTGAAGGTGCTGCCCAACGGCTGGGTGAACCGCGATTTCTATCTGTTCGAGGTGAAGTCCCCGGCCGAGTCCAAGGGGCCCTGGGACTATTACAAGCTGATCGCCACCGTTCCGGCAGATGTCGCGAAGCCCGCTGCGACGCACGATGCCTGCCCGCTGATGAAGAAGGGTGGCTGATACCGGCCGCCGACAAGAGGGCGCCGCCGTCCACGACGGCGGCGCGACAAGACAGCCGGAGCAAACTCGTGACCCCTCCTTTATTGACCTTGCTCAATCCCACCACTGCGCGGGCCTTCTATGACCGCGGCCTGTGGTGCGAGGAAACGCTCTACATGGTCGTGGCCCGCCATGCCGCCGAGCGGCCGGACGCCTATGCGCTCCGGGATCGCCGGCACCGCCTGACCTGGGCACAGCTCAAGACCTGGGTGGACGCGGTGGCCGCCGACCTTCACGCCGCCGGTCTCGCCCAAGGCGACCGGGTGGCCATCTGGCTGCCCAGCCGGGTGGAGACCCTGGTGACCTTCCTCGCCTGCTCCCGCAACGGTTATGTGGGCATCCTCTCGCTCCACCAGAACCATACCGTCAACGAGGTGTCGATCCTGCTGGAGCGCTGCGGGGCGAGGGCGTTCGCCGGCCAGCCCGGCTACGGGGCGGACGCCGCCCAAAACGACATCTTCCTGCGCCTCACCGCGTCCGGCGCTATGCGGCGCATCTATGCGCTCGAGCCCCTCGATCGCCCCGAGGCCCCTCTGCCCGAGGGCGCAGCCGCCTTTCCGCAGCCGGCGTCCGGCGTCGCCCCTCCGCCGGTCGCCACCGACCCGGATAAGGTGGTCTATATCGCTTTCACCTCGGGCACGACCGGCCAGCCGAAAGCCCTGATGCATTCGGACAACACCCTGCTCGCCAACGGTCGCGCCATGGTCGAGGATTGGGGCCACGGCGCCCAGACCATCCTCTATTGCCTCGGCCCGCTCAGCCACCACCTCGCCATCGTCGGCGTCGAGCAGGCCCTGGCGGCAGGCTGCGAGTATGTCACCAACGACTTGCCCAAAGGCACCAGCGCCCTCGACCGGCTGATCGAGACCGGCGCCACCTACGTCATGGGCGTGCCCACCCACGCCATCGACATCCAGCAGGAGGCTACGGCCCGCGGGCTCGACCGGCTCGGAGCCGTGGAGGTGTTCTACATGTCCGGGGCCTCTATCGCGCCCGAAGTGGCGCGGCGCTTTCTCGACTACGGTGTCATTCCGCAGAACACCTACGGCATGACTGAAGGTGGAACCCAGACCACCACTCTGCGCTCGGACAGCTTCGAGACCATGGTGGGCACCGTGGGACAAGGCTGCGGTCGCGCCAACCCCTGCTACGAGCTGAAGGTCTTCAGGGCCGACGACCACGACACTCCGGCGACGCCGGGCGACGTGGGCGAACTCGGCGGGCGCGGCGCGGCGCTGATGCTCGGCTACTTCGCCAACCAGGATGCCACTGAGGCCGCCTTCAACCGGCATGGTTGGCTCATGTCCGGTGACCTCGCCCGCACCGACCAAGCCGGCAACATCGTCATCGTCGGCCGCGCCAAGGACATCATCATCCGCGGCGGCCACAACATCTATCCGGTGGAGATCGAGAGCCTCGTCCTGCGCCACCCCGACGTGGCGAAGGCCGCCGCCTTCCCCATGCCGGACGCACGCCTCGGCGAGAAGGTCTGCCTCGCGGTAATTCCGACGGCCGGCCGCACTGTGAATGGCACACAGTTGCTGGAACACTTGGCGGCCGAAGGACTCTCAAAGTTCGATATGCCCGAATACTTCATGGCGGTGGAGGCTTTGCCCATGACGGCCGGCGGCAAGATCTTGAAGCGGGCCCTGGTCGAGCAGGCCAAGGCCGGCGAGATCGAGGCCGAGCCCGTGCGCTACCGCGCGCCCAACACAGCAGCCTGAGGATGGACATGCACATGGCAAATGCGCGCGCCGCGCGCGTGCTCGCTGGAAAGGTCGCCATCGTCACCGGCGCGGCCTCCGGTATCGGCCGGGCGCAGGCCCGGCTGTTCGCCGCCGCCGGCGCCGCCGTGGTGGCCGTGGACCGCGACGCAGCCGGGGTGGAGGCGGTCGCCGCCGGCATCACGGAGGATGGCGATATCGCCCTCGGCCTTGGCGCCGACCTGACGGACGCCGCCGGCATCGCCCGCGTGGTGGCCGCCGCTACCGCGCGCTTCGGGCGCATCGACATCCTCGGCAACACCGCTGGCCTGCACGACGGCTACATCCGCTCGTTGGAGACCACGGACGAGATCTGGGACCGCGTGTTCGCGGTGAACGTGAAGGCGGTGTTCCGCCTTACCAACGCCGTGCTGCCGGGCATGCTGGCTCAGGGCGGGGGCGTCATCGTCAACATCGCCTCGGTGTCCGCCACCATCGCTGGCGGCGGCGGGCCGGCCTATACGGCCAGCAAGCACGCCGTGCTCGGCTACACTCGCCAGATCGCATACGACTACGGGCGCAAGGGCATCCGCGCCAACGCCTTGTGCCCCGGCATGGTGGAGACCGGCATGACCCGCGACGTGCTCGCCGATCCCACCTCGAAGTTGGTGAAGGCGGTCACGTCCGTTCCCGCCGGCCGATATGGCCAGCCGGAGGACATCGCGGCGGCGGCCCTGTTCCTCGCCTCCGACGCCGCCGCCTTCATGCACGGCGCGGCGATGCTGGTGGACGGCGGCCTGACCGTGAAATGAGGCTCCATCAAGGACGAGCGGCATGAGCATCGACTATTCCGCCCTCAGGAACCGGCCGTTCCCGCCGAAGGCGCACCGCTACGGCCCGAAGGACTGCATCCTCTACGCTCTGGGCGTCGGTGCCGGCATGGACCCGGCAGACGCGGGCGCCCTCGCTTGGCTCTACGAGAAGGACCTGAAGGTGCTGCCGACCATGGCCGTGGTGCTCGGCTATCCCGGCTTCTGGCTGCGCGCGCCGGACAGCGGGCTGGACTGGCAGACGGTGCTGCACCTGGACCAGGAGCTGGTGCTGCACCGTCCGCTCGACACGGCCGGGGAGGTGGTGGGCCATACTCGGATCGAGGAGGTCTACGACCGGGGCGTCGTGGACGGGGTGCCGCGCGGCGCGCTGATGGTGACGCATCGCGACATCCGCGACGCGGGAACGGGGAGGCTTCTCGCCACCGTCCGGCAGACCGAGCTGTGCCGGGGGGAGGGTGGGTTCGGCGGCCCCCCGCCGCCGCCCCGTCCGGCCATCGCCCTGCCGGACCGGATGCCCGACGCCGTGCTCGACCTTCCCACCTCGCCTCAGGCGGCGCTGATCTACCGGCTCTCCGGCGACGACAACCCGTTGCACGTGGACCCGGAGGTGGCCCGACAGGCGGGCTTCGAGCGGCCCATCTTGCACGGCCTCTCCACCTTCGGCATGGCGGGGCGCGCGGTGCTGGCGGCGCTGTGCGGCAACGCCCCCGCCCGGCTGAAGGCGCTGCGCGCCCGCTTCACCGCGCCCGTGCTGCCGGGGCAGACCCTGCGCTTCGAGCTGTGGCGCGAGGCGCCGGGCCGTGGCGCCTTCCGAGCGCTGGCGGACACCGGCCGCCTCGTGCTCGACGGCGGGGCGGCGGAGTTCGACCCCGATTGACGACGGGCGCCCGCGCGCCCTGGAGGACACAGCATATCCATGGAACAGATCGACCCCATCGCCGACGCCGGCCTGATCGCCCGGGCCAGCTGGCACCCCACCGAAGCGCAGAGGCGCGAAGCCAACTGGACGCGCTTCCTCGCCTTCGCCGGCCTTGAGGACTACCCGGCCCTGGAGGCCCGCGCGGCGTCGGACCCCGATTGGTTCTGGCGTCGGATGATCGACTTCCTCGACGTGCGCTTCGAGACGCCGTTCACCGCCGTGCGGGACCTCTCGGCCGGTATCGCCCACGCCCGCTGGTGCGTCGGCGGGCGCATGAACACGACGGCGACGCTGCTCGACCGCCACCTCGCCGCCGGGCGCGGCGACCATCCCGCGCTGGTGTTCGAGGCCGAGGACGGCGCCGTGCGCGAGGTGAGCTATGCCGGCCTCGCGCGGCAGGTGGATGCGCTGGCCGCCGGCCTCGTGCGCAAGGGCGTGCGGCCGGGCGACGTGGTGGGCTTGTTCATGCCCATGATCCCGGAGGCGGTGGTGGCCTTCCTCGCGGTGGCGCGGGCGGGCGGCGTGGTGCTGCCGCTGTTCTCGGGCTTCGGCGCGGCGGCGCTGGCCTCGCGGCTGTCGGACGTGGGCGCGGTGGCGGTCATCACCGCCGAGGGCACGGTGCGGCGCGGCCGCCCGAGCCCCATGAAGGCGACCCTCGACGCCGCGCTGGCGCAGGCTCCGGCCGTGCGGCGCGTGGTGGTGGTGCCCACCGCGCGGACCGCGCCCATGCAGGCCGGCCGCGACCTGTGGTGGGACGAGGTGGCGACCGCGCGGGAGCCGTTCGCGCCGGTGATCGTGGGTGCCGAGCACCCGGTTATGGTCATCCACACCTCGGGCACCACCGGCAAGCCCAAGGGCACGGTCCATACCCATTGCGGCTTCACCGTGAAGACCGGCGAGGACTACCTGCTCGCCTTCGACCTGAAGCCCTCCGACCGCTGGATCTGGATGAGCGACATGGGCTGGCTCATCGGGCCGATCCAAATCGTCGCCACGCTCATGGCCGGCGCCACGCTGCTGCTGGCCGAGGGCGGCCCGGATTATCCTGAGGCCGGCCGCCTGTGGCGCATGGTTCGGGACCACCGGCTCACCATGCTCGGCCTCAGCCCCACCATCGCCCGCCTCATGAAGGCCCATGGCGCCGCCGAGGCGGAGAAGTACGACCTCTCCAGCCTGCGCGCCGTGGCTTCCACCGGCGAGCCGTGGGACCTCGCCTCCTGGGCCTGGATCATGGAGTATGTGCTGAAGGGGCGCGGCCCGCTCATGAACAATGCGGGCGGCACCGAGGTCGGCGGCATCCTCGCCACCAACGTGCTCTTCCCCATCAAGCCCACCAGCTTCCACGGCCCCATCCCCGGCACCGGCGCCGACATCGCCGCCGAGGACGGCTCCAGCGTCCCCGCGGGGGAGGTGGGCGAACTGGTGATGCGCGAGGCGTGCATAGGCCTCACCCGGAGCCTATGGCGGGACGAAGCGCGCTACATGGAGGGCTACTGGAGCAGCTTCCCCGGCGTCTGGACCCATGGCGACTGGGTTTCCCGCGACGCGGACGGCTTCTGGTTCGTCCACGGCCGTTCCGACGACACCATCAAGCTAGCCGGCAAGCGCACCGGGCCGGCGGAGATCGAGGCCCTGCTGCTCGCCACCGGCAAGGTGAAGGACGCCGCCGCAGTGGCCGTGCCCGACCCGGTGAAGGGCGAGGTCGTGGTGTGCGCCGTGGTGCCCGCCGCGGGGGTCGAGGCCGGCGCGGCGCTCGCGGAGCTGCTGTCGCGGGCGGTGACGGGCGGCCTCGGCGCCCCCTTCAAGCCGCAGCGGGTGCTGTTCGTGTCGGACCTGCCGCGCACCCGCAACCTGAAAGTCATGCGGCGCGTGATCCGCGCCGTTCTGACGGGCACCTCGCCCGGCGACCTCGCGGCCCTCGTCAACCCCGAAACGGTGACAGAACTGCGCCGCCTGACGTGATCCACAAATCAGCCGCCCCGGCGGTCATATCTCAAGGGAGGAAAATCGTGTCGCCAACAAAACCTCTCGCTGGCCTGCTCGCGCTCGCGCTCCTGTGCGGGCCCGCAGCAGCAGCCGACAGCGTGATCAAGATTGGTGTGCTCACCGATATGTCCGGTCCGAACTCGGACCTTGCGGGCGCCGGCTCCGTGCTGGCAGCCCGCTTGGCGGCGGAGGACGGGGAACGGCTTTTCCCGGGCAAGAAGATCGAGGTGGTTTCCGCCGATCATCAGAACAAGGCCGACATCGCGTCTTCGATCGCCTCGCGGTGGTTCGACATCGAAGGCGTTGACGTGATTGTCGACGTGCCTTTCTCGTCGGCGGCCCTGGCGGTACAGGAAGTCGCGCGACGGAGGGAGAAGGTCGTGCTGTTCTCAGGCCCGGGCTCTTCGGATCTTACTGGCAAGGCTTGTTCGGCGACGAGCTTCCATTGGGCTTACGATACCCAGGCTGTGGCAAACGGCACCGCGGGTTCAGTCACCAAGGCTGGCGGAGACACATGGTTCTTCCTGACCTCGGACTACGCCTTCGGTCATGCACTGGAGCGCGACGCACGCGCCGTCGTTATAGCGAACGGCGGCAAGGTGCTCGGGTCGGTCCGTCACCCGGTCTATACGCCGGACTTCTCCTCATTCCTGCTCCAGGCGCAGAACTCGAAGGCGAAGGTGATCGGTCTGGCAAATGCTGCCACCGACGCTGTTAACACCATTCGTCAGGCGAGCGAGTTCGGCATCGTGGAGAACGGTCAGCAATTGGCCGGCCTTCTGGTGTTCCTCACCGACGTGCATTCACTGGGTCTTCAGGCAGCGAAAAAACTCCGCCTCACGGAGAGTTTCTATTGGGATCAGAACGATGCCACGCGTGATTGGTCGAAGCGGTTCTCCGACCGTTTCGACGAGCGTAAGCCAACCATGGTGCATGCTGGTGTCTACAGTGCTGTAAACCATTATCTCAAGGCAGTGGCGGATGTCGGCTCCACCGACGGCAAGGCCGTGGCGTCGAAGATGCACGCGACACCCGTCTCCGACTTCATGACAAAGAACGCCAATATCCTTCCAAATGGCTGGGTGGACCGCGACTTCTACTTGTTCGAGGTCAAGTCGCCTTCCGAGTCGAAGGGAGCTTGGGACTACTACAAGCTCGTCGCCACCATACCCGCGGTTCAGGCCAAACCGCGGGTGGCGCTTCAGGACTGCCCGATCTCGGCGCGGGCGCAGTGATGCCCAGGGAGAGCACGTGCAGATCAGTTCGCGCCGCAAGCTGATCGGAGGCCGTGCTCTCCACCTTCAAGCGGAAGGGCGATCACCGGGCGTTGGAAGACAATCATCTTCCTTCTAGGCGACTTGCTTGTGTGCGTACGGCTGAATTCAAGTGCGAAGGGACCGGCATTGAGCGTGTCGCTTATTGTGTCTGCGATTGTCGCAACACTCGTGGGACTGGGAAACACGCTAACTGTCATTCCTGCGGCCGCAGGGGCAATTGGTGCAACTCCCGCAGAAACCTCATCCTGGATCGCTTCAATTTGTATATCTGTGGCGGCCACCAGTGCATTTCTTTCCGTGCGCTATCGCATGCCCATTGTTGCAGCATGGTCGCTCCCCGGCGCGGCAATGGTCGCGAGCTTCGGTCCTGGCGCTGACATGGCCACGGCGTCCGGCGCTTTTGTGGTCGCCGGGGCACTTATGGCTGCCTGCGCGGCCATAAGGCCGCTCGGAACGCTGGTGTCACGCATTCCCGGCACGGTAGCGGCGGCGATGCTGGCTGGGGTGCTGCTGCGCTTTGTTACCGCGCTCGCCGATAACGCAGCGCAGAATCCCCTGCTCATTCTACCAGTGATCGTCATTTACTTTGTGATGCGAAGACTTGCTTCCAATTGGGCTGTCCTGGGTGCCTTTGTCTTTGGAACTCTGGTCTCCCTGGTCCTGAGCGAGGTGGGGCCGATTCCCGCGCCCCAGCTTTCCCCCCTCGTCTGGACCACGCCGCGCTTTGAAGCCTCCACCCTTGTCGGGCTCGGCCTGCCGCTGTTCCTTGTGACGTTCGCCGCGCAGAACTTACCCGGCTTTGCCGTGCTTCGGGCGAGCGGATACGCCCCCCCCATACGGCCCATTCTCGCCACCATGGGGCTCGCGTCGGTCGTAAGCGCGCCTTTCGGGGCGCACGCGACAAATCTCGCAGCCCTCACCGCGGCGCTTTGTACAGGCCGGGACACACACCCGGACCCCAGGAAACGGTGGGTTGTGGGTATCGTGTTTGGAGGCTTCCACCTCGTGCTTGCGGCCGCGGGGGCATCACTGGTCGGTGTCTTTGCTGCATTTCCGCAGTCTTTCGTCGCGACCATCGCCGGCCTCGCCCTGCTGTCTCCGCTATCAGGCTCGCTCACCGCGGCGCTCGCAGAAAACGATCACCGGATAGCCGCCGTCGCAACTTTCGCCACCACGGCATCGGGAATCTCGGTGCTCGGCCTGGGCTCTCCCGTCTGGGGCCTCGGCGCGGGCCTTTTCATCATGCTCATCGATCGCTGGAGGCGGAGCGCATCCTTTCACTAGCAATGTCGACGACATCCATCGGCGACGAAGCACTGGAACATCACAGACATGGGCGGGGCCGGATCGGGGACCGATGGTGAGGAGGGGGCTCGGGACTCGCGCCACTCGGGCCTCGACCCCGCACACTACGGTAGCTGCGTTTCACCGCCACGCGGGTGTGTCGGACAGCAACTGTCCGGCGGTAGGCAGGCGGGTGTGTCGCCGTCGTGTACCGGCCGGCCCGCGGCAGAAGTTGGTCGAGCACCATGCCTACCCCCTCAAGCGCGCGGAGCCGTGCGATCACTCCGTCCTTCCTCGCGCGAATGGACGGAGTGATCAGATCATTAGGTACTTGCGCTTGACGTCGTCGTTCTGCTCAAGCTCATCGAATGTCCCTTCGAAGCGGATACGCCCCTTCTCGATGACGTAGGCCCGGTCGGCAATCGAACCGGCAAAATGAATGTTCTGCTCAGCCAGGAGAATGGTCAGCCCGCCCGCCTTGAGCACTTTGATCTGCCTCGACAGCTCCTGAACGATGATCGGTGCGACCCCCTCCACCGGCTCGTCCAGCAGCAGGAGGTCCGGGTTGCCCATCAGTGTGCGGCCAACTGTGAGCATCTGCTGCTCGCCGCCGGACAGATAGCCGCCGAGCCTATCCTGAAGGCGATGCAGCAAGGGAAACAGTTCGAAGATGCGCTCGATGGTCCAAGGGGGACCATTTCGATTCGGGTTGGCCTTGCGTCCCAAAGCAAGGTTTTCACGCACCGTCAGGTCGGGGAAGATCAGCCGCTCGTCCGGGACGTAGCCGATACCGAGCTGCGCGATCTTGTGGGTCGGCAGGCCTGCCACCTCCTTGCCGCGATAGCGGATGGCGCCCTTCGTCACCTGGGCGAGGCCGACGATGGATTTCAGCGTCGTGGTCTTGCCCGCGCCGTTGCGTCCGAGCAGGCACACCGCCTCGCCCTGGCGCACCTTCAGCGAGAGATCGAACAGGATGCGGCTGGAACCGTATTGCGAGCAGATGCCCGCCATCTCGAAATCAGCCATGAATGCTTTCTCCCAGATAGAGCTTCTGCGCATCTTCGTTGCGGCGGATCTCCTCCGGGGTTCCGGAGACGATCATGGTGCCCCGGCTCAGCAGCGTGATGCGCTCGGCGTATTTGAATACGGCGGCGATGTCGTGCTCGGTGAACACCACGGTGATCCCGAGGTCGCGGTTGAGCGCCGCCACCAGATCCATCGTGCTCTCGGCCTCCTCGCGAGACATTCCGGCGGTCGGTTCGTCGAGCAGCAGCAGCTTCGGTTTGCCCGAGAGCGCCAGTGCGAGCTCGAGCCGCTTCTTGTCGCCCTGGGACAGGCGCCCGGAGACAATCCCCGCCCGGGAGGCAAGGCCGCACTGGTGGATGATCTCGTCCGTCTGGTCGAGGGCGAGCCCCCGGGCAGGCCTGAAGAACTCTAGGCTGAGCCCGGTCTGCGCCTGCACAGCGGTACGCACGTTCTCGAACACCGTCATCCGGTGGAAGATGTTCGAGACCTGGAAGGCGCGGGAGATCCCGAGCTTGACGATGCGCTCGGGTGCGGCGCGGGTAATCTCCTCGCCAGCGAACACGATGGTGCCGGCGTCGGCACGGTGATAGCCGGTGAGCAGGTTGAAGAATGTGCTCTTGCCGGCGCCATTCGGGCCGATGATCGCGTCGAGCGCGCCGCCGCGCACCGCATAGGTCAGGTCGTTGGTGACGTGCAGGCCGCCGAAGCTCTTCTTCAGCCCACGGATGTCGAGGATAGCACCGGTCATCAGTTCACCTCCCCCGGCCGGACCACGGCCTCGTCGGCCCCCGCCTCCCGCTTGCGCCGCCGCGCGAAGCGTTCGCGCAGGGCGCCGAGCCAGCCCATCACCCCGTCGGGCGAGAATAGGACGATGAGGAGAACCACTGTGCCGATGGTCAGCGGCCAGTATTGCGTGAGGCTGGTGACCACCGCATGCAGCACTGTGTAGATGATCGCCCCCAGCATGGGCCCGGCAAAGAATGGGGCCCCCCCGATGAGGGTGATGATCACACCTACGCCCGAATGCTGCCAACCGAGGAGGCTCGGCGAGATGGAGCGGATCAGCGGTCCCCATAGCCCGCCCGCCATGCCGGCGAAGGCGGCGGCGATAACAAAGTTGATCCACATCTGCAGGCGCATGTTGATGCCGAGGAAGCGCGTGCGTCGCGGATTGTCGCGCATCGCACGGAGCGTGTAGCCGAACGGCGAGTGCACGATCAGCCACATCACCACGAGGGCGGCCAGGACGATGGCGAGCGACATATAGAAATAGGCTCGCGGATCGCGCAAAGCCAACGGAGGCAGGAGGCCCTGCATACCGTTGTCGCCGCCGGTGACTGAATAGGACGAGAACACCACGAAGTAGAGGAGTTCGCCGAAGGCCATCGACAGCACGGCGAAGTAGATGCCGGTGAGTCGCACGCACAGCACGCCGACCACCGCCGCTGCGATGGCAGCCACCGGCACCGCAGCCAGCAGCGACAGGAAAAAGCCGACGTAGCCGATATCGCCGTCCACGCTGAAAAAGCGCATGGAAAGCGCGGTGCCGTAGGCGCCCAGGCCAAAATAGGCAGCATGGCCGAAGGAGATTTGCCCCATGTATCCGTAGATCAGATTGAAGCTCATACCAAACAAGCCGAGCAACAGGATCTCATTGGCCACATGGATCCAGAAGTCGCCCGGAAGAATCACTGGAATGCCGGCGGCTACCACGGCGAGGAGGACAATCATGACCAGCGAAAGGGAATCTCCCGGTTGCACCCGGTCACGTGATTTCGAGGGGTTGATCATTGCGTGTGTTCCGTTCTGCGCCTGCGGGACGGGCCCTGCCGGCGGCGGTTGTCCTCTCGCGAGAGGCTTTGCGCGGCGGCCGGCCGCCTTCATCCTTTACAGGCGGCCTGCTGTCGCCAGGGCGCGAGCGCGTCCGCGACCTTGGAGGAGGAGGCGTCCCGCATCCGCAGGCGATGCGGGACGCACGCGGGATCTAGGTTCGCAGCTCCGTGCCGAGCAGGCCCCAGGGGCGGAACACGAGGACCGCGATCACGATCAGGTAGATCATCGCCAAGGCGCCGTCGGGCCAAATGAGGATTGAGAACGCATAGACCGTCCCGACGATGATCGAGGCGATAAAGGTTCCGGCAATGCTGCCAAACCCGCCGATGACCACCACCGCGAAGCATTGGATAATGATGTCGGTGTCCATGCCCAGCGCCACCGGCATCAGCGGCAGGCAGACACCAGCGGCGAAGCCGGCGAAGCCGATGCCCAGACCGAAGACGCCCGCATAAATCCAAGAGATGGGGATGCCCAGGGCGTTCACCATGTCCCGACTGTAGACGGCCGCCCGCACGATGTGTCCATAGCGGGTGAAGCGGAAGAAGCCCCACATGGCAAGACCCGCAACGACGCCGATGCCGATGATCACGAAGTAATAAGGATTCACGAACGTGTCGAGCATCTCCATCGGCTCGATGGCGAGCACGATCTGGCGGTCTGCGGTGCCCCAGATCAACTTTATCAGGTCACCGAGGATCAACACGAGGGCGAAGGTCAGCAGCAACTGCTCCGGCAGCTCGCGATGGTACATGCGCCGGATGAGCACTCTCTCGATAATGCAGCCGAGCACGAACATGCCCACCGAGGTGATGGCGATGGCTGCGGCAAGGGTCCCCATGCCTTCGCCACCCAGGCTCTCGAAGACCGTGTAGGTGATGTAACCGCCCAGCAGCCAGAAAGTGGCATGAGCGAAGTTCAGGATGTTCATCACCCCGAAGATCAGCGACAGTCCCGCCGAGAGAAGAAACAGGACCATCGCCCGCGACAATCCAGCCAGAAGTTGGATCATGATGAAATTCAGATCGAGCGGCATACCACTCCCCATTCCACCTACAGGACAGGTTCAGGCCCGCTTCTTGCGCACCGCCTCTAGCTCGGCGCAGCTGCGCTCCACTTCCTTCGCATCGACCCGAACCAACGTCTTGAGGTCGTAGATGGGGAAGGGGTAGTCCGGCGTATCGGTGATGGTGCCGACGAAGCCGGCCGGAATGGCGAGCTGGTTGCTGCATTCGGCAAAGGCCGCCTGACCGCGACAGGTGTCGATGGTCGCCCCGGTGAGCGCCTTGCGCAGGGATTCGCTGTCGATCTGGCCGCTCTTCTTGGCGGCCTGCTCGATGGCGTAAAGCGCGTCGAGATGCATGCAGGCCCAATCGGTGGGATAGGTCTTCGGGCCGTTGTTCTCTTGGTGGAGCTTGATGTAGCGCTGCATCACCGGCTCGTTCAGCAAGGCGAAGAAAGGCGCGCGGGTCACGCCGATAAGGCCGCGCTCGAGGGTCTTGGTCTGCTGCTGCATGTCGGCGACAGTGATCAGGCCGCCGGGATAGACAACCTTGCGGAACATGCCGTTGGCCTTAGCCTGGAGCATGAACGTCGCGCTGTCCTTGGCAGACATAGCACCGAAGCAGAAGTCGGGCTGGGCGGCCATAATCGCGGCGATATAGGGCGCGAAGTTGGTTTCGCCGAGCTTGAACCAGAACTCTTTGGTCAGCTCGACGCCTGGCGTGCGCTGCGTAAAGACCTCAATGAAGCCCTTTTGCTGCGCGCGCCCCCATTCGTAGTCCTGCCCGATGGTGACGAACCGCTTCCAGTTCTTGTCCTTCGCCATCTGCGCGAGCGTCACCGCGATGGCGGCCGATTCCATCTGGCTGTTGGGGGTAACGAGGAAGGTATAGGGCGAATAATTTTCGGCGATGAGCTGGGAGCTATTTCCGCAGGCCGAGATGTGAAGGACCTTCTGCTCGTAGGCGATCTCCTGTACCGCGAGCGCCGAGGCGCTGCTCCAGGTGCCGATGACCGCATGCACCTTCTGCCGGTCGATCAGGTCGCGGGCCTCGCGGGCGGCGGCTTCCGGCTTGCTCTGTTCATCGCGGAAGATGAGCTCGATGGGATACTTACCGAGCAGGCCCCCGCGCTTGTTGAGTTCGGCCACGCCGTAGGTCACGGCCTGGATCGCACTCTCGCAATAATTGCTGCCCGGGCCGGTGGCGGAAAGGATGAGGCCCAGGCGGAACCGCTCCGCCTCTGCATGAGCGAACCGCGGTGTAAGGGTTGCAACACCAGCGGCCAGGCTGGTCACCAGGAAATGACGCCTGTCGATCGAGCCGACGAACTTGTCCCACTGCATCCTGTATTTGCCGTCCGTCATCTGAGCCTCCCATTATTCTGCTTTTCGCGAAGGTCGCGCTTGCTTGGCACATGAACACCAGCAACGAACGTGCCAACGGCGAATTAAGCCTCCTCAAATGGAAAACAGCTGAAAACCACAGTATCTCGCGATCCAGCTCTGTGTCTCACAAGTACACAACCTTCCCTTCATGTCGCCAGAAAGGACATGATGCATCGCGGCAATTTGTGATTGCATTGCAATATTTTACAGACTCCAACCCTCGGCTAGGCATAACGCTGATTGGCAAGGTAATTGCTTTTTGAGCTTAACATCCCTGAGGAGCCTGAGGCTCCGAAGGCACCAGCCGTTGGGAGTAAGCATGTCTTTAGACGCAGGAGCTCTGTTGGCCAGGACGTTTCCGCCCCTCGAATTCAGCTACGGATCCCGCGAGGCCATCATCTATGCGCTGTGCGCCGGCATGGGCCAGGATCCGCTCGACCGGCGCGAGCTCGACTTCGTCTACGAGCCCCGCCTCAAGCTGCTTCCCACCCTGCTGACCGCCGCCGCCTGGGACTATCGCTTCATCGAGGGGAGCGGCATCGACGAGGTGATGATCCTGCACGGCGCGCAGCGCGTTACCGTGCACGCCCCGCTGCCTCCGGCCGCCACCGTAGTCAACCGCTTTCGCATCGCCGACATCTTCGACAAGGGTCCGGGACGCGGCGCGGTCGTCGTCGCGGAGACGGAACTGCGGGAAAAGGCGAGCGGGCGTCTGCTGTGCACCCATCTGTGGACCTCCTACGCCCGCGGCGAAGGCGGCTTCGGGGGGCCACGCGGGCTGTCCGAACCGCCGGTAACGGTGCCCCACCGCGAGCCGGACGCCGTGGTCGCCGCCGCCACCACCACCTCCTCCTCAACGCTCTACCGCCTGCTCGGGGATGTGAATCCGCTGCACGTGGATCCGGACGTGGCCATCGCGGCCGGCTTCCCGCGCCCCATCCTACACGGGCTCTGCACCTATGCGATCGTCAGCCGCGCCATCGTCGCCGCGGCCTGCGGGTATGCACCAGAGCGGCTCGCGATGTTGGATTGCCGCTTCCTCGCCCCCGCTTTTCCCGGCGACAGCATCGACACCGAAATGTGGGTGGATACCGGTACCGCGACCTTCCGCGCCACCGCGCGCGAGCGCGGCGTGGAGCTTGCCCGCGGTACCGCGCGCCTCGCCGATTCCGCGCCACCGCCTGCGGTCTCCGCGGCGGCGATGACGCCGGCATGACCCTGCCCGACCAATCCCCTTCCATCGCGAGCCGAGGCCGATGAGCCGTTTCCTCACCCTGCACGATCCCGACAACGCCCAGCGGTTCTACGCCGAAGGCCACTGGCGCCCCGAGACCTTCTACGCTTTGCTGCAGCACAACGCGGAATGTACCCCGGACGCCTGCTTCCTCCGCGACAGCTATCGCCGCCTCACCTATGCCGAGGCACTCGCCTGGGTGGAGATACTGGCGGCGCGCTTCGCCGCTGCCGGCCTGCATCGCGGCGAACGAGTCGCCATCTCCGCGCCCAATCGGGTGGAGGTGCCACTAGTGTTCCTCGCCTGCTCGCGCAACGGCTATGCCTGCAATCCTTCGCTGCACCAGAACTACACGACACGCGAAGTTCTGCAGCTGATCGAGCGCATCGGCGCGAGGGCACTGGTGGCGCTGCCCGGCTACGGGGTTGACGGCGCCATCCACGATCGGGCCGACGCCGCCGAAGCCTTAGGTGGCCTGCGCCGGGTGTTCCGCCTCGGGCACGGCGCCGATGCTGGGGAGTTGAGCCCGGACGCCGGCGAGGGCGCCCCGCCCCCACCGCTGCTCAGCCCCGACAAGGTGGTCTATCTGGCCTTCACCTCCGGCACCACGGGCACGCCCAAGGCGGTGATGCACTCCGACAACACGCTGCTCGCCAACGCCCGCCCAATGGTGGCCGACTGGGGCCACGACGCCGGCACCGTGCTGTTCTCCATGAGCCCGCTCAGCCACCACAACGGTTGGGTCGCTCTCGGCCAGGTGCTGGTGTGCGGCGGCGAACTGGTGGTGAACGACCTGCCCTCCAGCCGAGGCGTGCTCGATCGCATTGTGGCGGTGGGGGCCACATACCTGATGGGCGTGCCCACCCACGCCATCGACCTCATCGCCGAGGCGCGCGCCCGGGGCGCCGAGCGCATCGGCCGGGTGAGGACCTGGTACGTCGCCGGGGCGACCATTCCGCCCGACGTCTCGCGCTCCATCGTCAGCCTCGGCGCGCGGCCACAGAACGTCTATGGCATGACGGAGAATTCTTCCCACCAGTATCCCCTGCCGAACGACAGCTTCGAGGTGATGACCACCACCTGCGGCCGGGCCAACGCCGGCTACGAGGTGGCGATCTTCGACCCCGAGAACACCGACCGCATGCTGGGCCCCGGCGAGACCGGGGAGATCGGTGGGCGGGGCGCCTGCCTCATGCTTGGCTATTTCGACAATCAGGGCGCCACCGAGAAGTCGTTCAACTCCGATGGCTGGTTCCTGACCGGGGATCTCGGCCGGTTGGACGCGGACAATTGCCTGTCGATCGTCGGCCGCAGCAAGGACGTCATCATCCGCGGCGGGCACAATATCTATCCGGGGCACATTGAGAACCTGTCGGTGACCCACCCCCTGATCGAGAAGGCTGCAGCTTTCGCGGTGACCGACCCCCGCCTTGGCGAGAAGGTCTGCCTGGCGGTGACATTGAGCGAAAGCGCCGCGCTCTCGCCCGACCAGATCCTGGAGCACCTGCACACCAAGGGGCTCTCCAGATACGACATGCCGGAGTACGTACTACCGCTCGAGGTCATGCCCACCACGGCCAGCGGCAAGATCCTGAAGCGCGAATTGTCCGAGCTGGTGCGCGCGGGCTCCGTCACCCCCACTCCTGTGCGATTCCAGGCGGCGGTCTAGCGCTCGCGCCGATCGGCAAAACGCGGTTCCGATCTTCCAGTCAGAGCGCGATCCCATCGGAGCAGAGTGGTTCGAGGGAAAAGTGTTTCAACGGATATGCCGTCCCGGCGTTCGGCCGCAAACGGGATAGATGACAACGGAGACCTCCCATGAGAGTTGCATTGGTGACTGGCGGCACCCGAGGCATCGGGGCCGCGATCTCCATCGCCCTGCGCGATGCCGGCTACCGGGTGGCGGCCAATTTCGGCAGCAATGCCGCCGCCGCGGAGGCGTTCCATCAGCGCACGTCGATCCCGGCGTTCCAGTGGGACGTGGCGAGCCACGAGGCGTGCCGCGCCGGCGTTGCGGCCGTCACTGAGGCGCTCGGTTCGGTGGACGTGCTGGTGAACAATGCCGGCATCACCCGCGACCGCGCCTTTCACCGCATGTCGGACGACGACTGGTTCGCGGTGATGAACACCAACCTTAATTCGGCGTTCTACATGTGCCGGAGCGTGGTGGCCGGCATGCGAGAGCGCAAGTTCGGCCGCATCGTTAACATCTCGTCCATCAACGGCCAGAAGGGCCAGTTCGGCCAGGCGAACTATTCCACCGCCAAGGCGGGAATGTTCGGCCTCACCAAGGCTCTGGCGCTGGAATACGCCAAGCACGGCATCACCGCCAACGCCATCGCACCCGGCCACGTGGACACGGACATGATCCGCGCCGCCCCGCCCGCCTTGCTCGACCAGATGCGCGCGGACGTTCCCATCGGCCGCCTCGGCACGCCGGAGGAGATCGCCCGCTGCGTCGTATTCCTGGCCGCCGACAACGCCGGCTTCCTGACCGGCTCCACCATCACCGCCAACGGCGGCACCTACCTGACCTGACGCACCCGAAGCCGGATCTTTCCGGTTCGGCCCCATTTACGAGGTTTTCATGCGAGCGCTGCGCGTCCATGCATTCGGCCCCTTCGCCGATGCCACCATCGAGACCGTGCCCGATCCCGTCCCGGGACCGGGCGAGGTGCTGATCGCGGTCAAGGCTGCCGAGACAAACTTTCCCGACATCCTGGTGATGGAGGGCCGCTATCAGGTGAAGCCACCGCTGCCGTTCTCCCCCGGCAAGACCGGAGCGGGCGTCATCGAGGCGATCGGCCCCGGCGTCACCGGATTCGCGGTCGGCGATCGCGTCATGGCCCATGTGGAGCACGGGGCTTTCGCCGAGAAGATGGTTGCGCAGGCTACTGGCTGCTTCGCCCTGCCGGACGGGCTCAGCTTCACCGACGCAGCCGCGCTCGGCCTTACCTACTTCACCGCCTGGTGCGGGCTGAGGGACCGCGCCGAACTGAAGCCGGGCGAAAGCGTGCTCGTGCTTGGCGCTGCGGGGGGCATCGGCATCGCCTCGATCCAGCTCGCTAAGGCCATGGGGGCGAAGACCGTCATCGGTGCCACGCGGGGCACCGCGAAGATGGAGACCGTCTGGCGCGCCGGAGCCGATCATGTGATTGACGCTTCCGGCACCGACGTGCGCGACCGCATGCGTGAGGACGTAAAGGCGATCACCGGCGGCGGCGTCGATATCGTCATGGACCCGGTCGGCGGTGCCTTGACCGACGCCGCCCTGCGGGCGCTGGCCTGGCGGGGGCGCCTGTGCATCCTCGGCTTCGCCAGCGGTACCATTCCCACGATCAAGGCCAACTACCTGCTGGTCAAGAACATCGCCGTCTCCGGGCTGCAGACCTCGGACTATCGCGATGGGCTTCCTGCCGTCCTGGCACAGGCCCAGACCGAGATCTTCTCGTTCTGGAGCCGGGGCCTGCTGCGCCCCATCGTCAGCGACGTGCTGCCCCTCGAAGACTTCGTGACGGCGCTCACCCGCCTTCAGGACAGCGTGGTGGAAGGCAAGATCATTCTGTCCCTCGCCGACTGACAGTGCCCGCCGCCTCGGGATGGCCTGCCGCCCGAGACCTCGATCCTTGCGTATCAAAAAGGAAAAACCATGTTCGAGAAGGTCCTCGTCACGGGAGCCAATGGCCTCCTGGGCGCCGCCGTGGTGCGGGAGATGGCCGGCCGCGCCGCGTTGCGCGGCTTCGACCTGACCCGAGGCAACGCCGATATCGACTGGCAGACCGGCGATCTCACCGACGCTGACGCCGTCGCGCGAGCGGTGGAAGGCCAGGATGCCATCATCCAGATCGCCGCCGTCCCCAACATCTGGTCCGGCGGTGGCGAACGCATCATGCAGGTCAACATCACCGGCCTCTACCTGCTGCTGTCGGCGGCGGAGGCGGCGGGCGTGCGTCGCGTGGTGATCTGCTCGTCCGACTCTGTCCTCGGCTACACCGTGCGCGAGGGCAAGATGCTGCCGCCGCAATACCTGCCGGCCGACATCGCCCATCCCCTCAATCCCACCGACCCCTATGCATTGAGCAAGCTGATGGGCGAGGAGATGGGCCGCAGCTTCGCCAATCGCGGGATGGAGATCGTCGCGCTGAGGCCCGTGTTCATTGCCTATCCGGAGATGTACGGCGAGATTCGCGCCCGCGCGGCGGCGCCCGACAGCTATCGCGGCCGGATGGCCGGCGGACCCTCTTCCGCCGGCGGCGGACCGTGCTGGCACCATGTGGGCCCGCGCGACATCGCCCGCGCCTTCCGCCTAGCGCTCGAGCTTAAGCAGGTGAGTTTCGAGCGCTTCGTCATCAGCGCGAATGTCACGCTGTCGCCGGAGCCGACACTGGAGCGCCTCGCCCGGCTGCTAGGCGGCCGCATGCCTGTGGTGCGTCGACCCGAGGTCTATGCGCGCAATCCGTTTGCACCGCTCTACGACCTCGACCGCTCCCGCGAGGTGCTCGGCTTCGACGCCCAGTTCGATGCCCGCGCCGACTGCGGTCTCGAGCCCATCGCTATCGCTTGAGACACTGCCCAGGTCGGCAGCGGGGTGACGGGCCCGAACCCATCGGGCGCGCTCGCGCTTGACGACAGATGAATGCAGAGACTGGGAGGGCTTGACCCTCAGACACCTCATCTTGGGTGGCCGCAATCTGCCTCTCGGCGGCAGCCACCAGCCTGCTTCTCTCCATGCACATCGAAAAGTCTAGCATCATGATCCGTCTTCTTCTCATCCAAGGTGCCAATATGGAATGGCTGGGCCGCCGGCAGCCCGAACTTTACGGCACGATCACTGCGGCCGAGTTGGACGCAATGTTGCTCACCGAGGCGGAGGCGCGCGGCATCGCCCTCGATACTCGCTATACCAATCTCGAGGGTGAGGCGATTTCCTGGATCTATGCAGCGGCGCGGGAAGAGATAGACGGTATCCTCATCAACCCCGCAGGTTTCCTCTATGCTGGTTATGCCCTGCGTGATTGTCTGCGCGGAGTGACCGTACCGATCATTGAGATACACGTCACCAATATCGAGCGGCGGGGCATGCATTCAGTGACCGCCGAGGCAGCCCTCGGCTATATTGCCGGGTTGGGGCTTAACTCTTATTTTGTTGCCCTCGATGCCATGCTGCGCCACCTCATTCAGTGCACTGGCACTAGGAAATCTGTCAGCGCCGGGCCTGGGCCGGATACTGACGGGGGATGAGCGTCGGCGCCTGCCGGTTATCTTGCTCAGGTGGTTTGGCGCGGCTTCTGTCTGCGCTGGCTACGCTGTGTCCTAGCGAGCGTCGTTGCTTCTGACGCAGGGCAGTCGACGCGGCCGGTCGAGCTGATGGGCTGCGACGATGCCATTCATCACAAACGTCGGGCGACGGCGCGGTCATCGTGATCCGATCAGCCGAACTGATTCAACAATTCCCCCAGCGATTGCTTCGCATCGCCATAGAACATCCGCGTGTTTTCCTTATAGAAGAGCGGATTCTCGATGCCTGAATAGCCAGTGCCCTGTCCCCGCTTGAGCACGATCACAGCTTTCGCCTTCCAGACCTCCAGCGCCGGCATACCGGCAATGGGAGAATTGGGATCGTCCTGGGCGGCGGGATTCACCACGTCATTGGAGCCGATCACGATGGACACGTCGGTCTCCGGAAAATCGTGGTTGATCTCCTCCATTTCGAGCACGATATCGTAGGGCACTTTGGCCTCCGCCAGGAGCACATTCATGTGGCCCGGCAAGCGGCCGGCGACCGGGTGGATGCCGAAGCGCACGTTCTTGCCCTTGGCGCGTAGCCTGCGCACCAGTTCGCTGACCGGCTGCTGCGCCTGCGCCACCGCCATGCCGTAGCCCGGCACGATGATGACGCTGTCGGCATCGTTGAGCGCGGCGGCGACGCCGTCGACGTCGATGGCCACTTGCTCGCCCACGATCTCCTGCGCCGGGCCGGCGACGGATCCGAAACCGCCGAGGATGACCGAGACGAAGCTGCGATTCATCGCCTTGCACATGATGTAGGACAGGATCGCGCCCGAGGAACCGACCAGTGCGCCGGTGACGATCAGCAGATCGTTGCCGAGGGTGAAGCCGATCGCCGCCGCGGCCCAGCCCGAATAGGAGTTGAGCATCGACACCACCACCGGTATGTCGGCGCCACCGATCCCATGATGAGATGCCAGCCAATGAACAGGGCGAGGATCGTTATTACGATGACCGACCAGATGCCGGCGCCGTTGAGGAAGGCGACGAGCAGCGCGAGCGAGAGGATCGCGGCGCCGGCGTTGAGAACGTACCCGCCGGGAAGCTTCGTCCGCCTTGCCGGTGACCTTGCCGGCGAGCTTCCCGAAGGCGACGACCTAGCCGGTGAAAGTCACGGCGCCGATGAATATGCCGAGGAATTCCTCCACCTTTATGATGGCGACCTCGGTCGGCGTCTTGCTAGCCAGCGCGGCCGCGAAGCCGATGAGGGCCCTAAGGCCCTCGGCGTCCCCGGCATGCTGCAGCGCCTCGACATGTGCGTATTCGATCTCGGCATTGAAGCCGATCAGCACGGCGGCCAGCCCGACGAAGGAATGCAGCGCCGCCACGAGCTGCGGCATCTGGGTCATCTCGACGCGTCTTGCGACATAGGCGCCGATCAATCCCCCGATCAGCACCATGACGATGATCAGCGCGTAGTTGCCCGATCCAGGTCCGAAAGCCGTAGCCAGGACCGCCAGCGCCATGCCGACGATGCCGTACCAAACGGCGCGCTTCGCGCTCGCCTGCCCCGACAGGCCACCGAGCGACAGGATGAAGAGAATGGCAGCCGCGATGTAGGCGGCCGAAACAATGCCGAAGGACATGGTCGCCCCCTCACGACTTCTGGAACATGGCGAGCATCCGGCGCGTGACCAGGAAGCCGCCTGCGACATTGATGGACGCGATCAGCACGGAGATCGCCCCGAGCATCAGCACCAGCCAGTTGGCGGATCCGAGCTGCAGCAGGGCGCCGAGGAGGATGATTCCCGAGATCGCGTTGGTCACCGCCATGAGCGGCGTGTGCAGCGCATGGCTGACGTTCCAGATCACCTGGAAGCCGACGAAGCAGGCGAGCGCGAAGACGATCAGGTGGCTCATGAAGCTGGGCGGCGCCACCGCGCCGAGCAGCACGACGATCACGGCGCCCGCCGCCAGCAGGGCGACCTGATAGCGGGTGGCACGTCGGAAGGCGGCCACCTCGGCGGCACGGTTCTCTTCCGGCGTCGGCCCCTTCTCCTTGGCCCGGGGTTTCTGCGCGGCGATCGCCTTCACTTTCGGCGGCGGCGGGGGGAAGGTGATCTCGCCGTCATAGGCGACCGTGGCGCCGCGGATCACGTCGTCCTCCATGTTGTGGACGACGAACCCGTCTTTCTTCGGAGTTAGATCCGCCAGCAGATGGCGGATATTGTTGCCGTAGAGCGTGGAGGCCTGCGTCGCCATGCGGCTGGGATAGTCGGTGTAGCCGATGATGGTGACGCCGTTCTCGGTTACGATCTTCTCGTCGAGCATGGTCAGGTCGCAATTGCCGCCGCGCTCGGCTGCCAGGTCGACGATCAGCGAGCCGGGCTTCATCGCCTCGACCATGTCCTTCAACCATAGCTTGGGCGCCGGGCGCCCCGGGATCAGAGCCGTGGTGATGACGATGTCGATCTCTGGGGCGAGCTGGCGGAACTTCTCGAGTTGCTTGGCCCGGAACTCCGGGCTGGAGGGTGCAGCGTAGCCGCCGGTCGCCGCTCCGTCCTGCTGCGTCTCCTCGAAGTCGAGGAAGACGAATTCTGCGCCCATGCTCTCGATCTGCTCGGCGACCTCGGGGCGCACGTCGAAGGCATAGGTAATGGCGCCGAGGCTGGTGGAGGCACCGATCGCAGCGAGGCCCGCGACGCCGGCGCCGACCACCAACACCTTGGCGGGGGGCACCTTGCCGGCCGCAGTCACCTGGCCGGTGAAGAACCGGCCGAAATTGTTGGCGGCCTCGACCACGGCGCGATAGCCGGCGATGTTCGCCATCGAGGACAGCGCGTCCATCTTCTGCGCGCGGCTGATACGCGGCACCATGTCCATGGCGACGACATTGACGCCGAGTGCGTTGGTCCTCCAGAGTAGATCCTCGTTTTGCGCCGGATAGAAGAACGAGACGAGGGTCTGGCCCTTGCGCATCAAGTCGAGCTCGGACAGCTCGGGTGGGCGCACCTTCACCACGAAATCGACGGCATCGAGGAGCGCGCGCGCATCTGGGAGCACGGTCACGCCGGCGTCCTGGAAGGCCACGTCGGAAAAGCCCGCCGCGGCTCCCGCGCCGGCTTCCACGAAGCATTGATGCCCCAATTTCTGGAGCTGCGCCGCGCTTTCGGGCGTCATGGCGGCGCGCGCCTCACCTCGAAAGATCTCTCTGAGAGCTCCGATTTTCAACTGTTTTATCCCTTGTCGATAGTTAATCAATTCGCCCGTGGCATGCTCGAGAAGAACGCCACATCGAGTGATGAACGTATTTGTTTTGTGCCGTTGTTCCGATGATTGCGGTCATCCCAACCCGCCTGGAAGCTGGGTGCCGATAGCCCAAGATCTACCGAGCAACAAATGGGCCAAACGTGCTGTCGGCGCGTTGGCCCATAAGTTCCTGCGTGGCCTCTCGGCTTTCTCTTTGCTGAGGTGCATTTGTGGCGGACAACTATGTACCTGTAATGGACACTATTCGGGTTTTCGATATGCCCCCGTCTTGAGAAGGCGGCGGCGCCGTTCTCATTGCCAATCACAGCTGAGCGAGGGAGATGTTGTGTGCTGCTGATAAAGCCAGCGCATCTCACTGTCCCACCGGTTGGAGTGTGAAGCTTGGTGACCGCCCTCCTGATCGCCCACTTCCCGTTTTTTGTCCAGGAGGCAACGATGGGTGGATTCTGCAGCCCAACCTACCGGAGGACCTCGACGAGGGTCTTGCCGAGGCGGGCCGGCGAGGGAGACACGCGGATGCCCGCCGCCTCCATGGCCGCGATCTTGTCCTCCGCGCCGCCCTTGCCGCCGGAGATGATGGCGCCCGCATGGCCCATGCGGCGGCCGGGAGGGGCCGTGCGGCCGGCGATGAAGCCCACCATCGGCTTCTTGCGGCCCTTCTTCGCCTCGTCGGCGATGAACTGCGCCGCCTCTTCCTCCGCCGAGCCGCCGATCTCGCCGATCATGATGATCGACGTGGTCTTCGGATCGGCCAGGAACATCTCCAGCACGTCGATGAACTCGGTCCCCTTCACCGGGTCGCCGCCGATGCCTACCGCCGACGTCTGCCCCAGGCCCTCCTGCGAGGTCTGGAACACCGCCTCGTAGGTCAGCGTGCCCGAGCGCGACACCACGCCCACCGAGCCCTTCTTGAAGATGTTCGCCGGCATGATGCCGATCTTCGACTCGCCCGCCGTCACGATGCCCGGGCAGTTCGGCCCGATCAGCCGCGACTTCGAGCCCGACAGCGCCCGCTTCACCTTCACCATGTCCAGCACCGGAATGCCTTCGGTGATGCAGACGATGAGCGGGATCTCGGCGTCGATGGCTTCCAGGATGGCGTCGGCCGCCCCCGGAGGCGGCACGTAGATCACCGAGGCGTCGGCCCCGGTCTTCTCCTTCGCCTCGATCACGGTATCGAACACCGGCAGGCCGAGGTGGGTGGAGCCGCCCTTGCCCGGCGAGGTGCCGCCGACCATCCTGGTCCCGTAGATGATGGCCTGCTCGGCGTGGAACGTGCCGTTCTTGCCGGTGAAGCCCTGGGTGATGACCTTGGTGTTGGCGTCGATCAGCACGGACATCACGCAGCTTCCTTCTTCACAGCGGCCACGATCTTCTGCGCCGCATCATCCAGATCATCGGCCGGGATCACGTTCAGACCCGACTCCCGGATGATCTTCTTGCCTTCTTCCACGTTGGTGCCCTCGAGGCGCACCACCAGCGGCACCTGCAGGCCCACCGCCTTCACCGCCGCCAGCACGCCGCGCGCGATCACGTCGCACTTCATGATGCCGCCGAAGATGTTGACCAGGATGCCCTTCACATTGGGATCCGCGGTGATGATCTTGAAGGCCGCCGTCACCTTCTCCTCGGTGGCGCCGCCGCCCACGTCGAGGAAGTTGGCCGGGCTTTCGCCGTACAGCTTGATGATGTCGAGCGTGGCCATGGCGAGGCCGGCGCCGTTCACCATGCAGCCGATGGTGCCTTCGAGCGCGATGTAGGCGAGGTCGTACTTGGACGCCTCGATCTCCTTCTCGTCCTCTTTAGCCTCGTCACAACAACATATGGAGGAGCGCAATGAGTGGGATCCTCGTTCTTTGGAACGACTGCCTTCCGGGAAGGGAGGTCGTCTATGAAGACTGGTACCAAGAGGAGCACTTTAAGGAAATACTTGGGATGGCAGGGTTTAAAATTGGCCGCCGTTTTGAAGCAGTAGAGGCCGAGCGGCGCTTTTTTACCACTTATGAAGTGCAGTCCCCCGCTGTGCTCGCATCCAAGGTATATTTGGAACGCACCTCAAATCCAACCCCGCGCACCGTCTCGATTATAGAAAGCGGGTTCAGCAAAATGAGCCGCAATATTTGCGAGCGTTTCGACGTGATTGACAGTATCCGAGGGAGCTTTTGCGTCACCGCATCCATCCAAGACATATCAGGGCTATCGCTGCTACGTGAAGTAGGCCTCTCGTTCGCTGAAACTGCCAAGATGCCGCATCGTGAGATTTGGGTCTCCGCCGAAGGGAGGGCTCGAGAGTATGCCGCAGAAGAACAGATTCGCGGACCGGACGATAAAATCGCTGCCTGTCTCGCGCTTGAGTTTCTCCGCGAAGCGTCTGCTCGTGAAGTCGCAGCCAATCTGAGGCGGCGACTTTCCATAGCAAAAGTCGGAGTATTCCGGCTATTGTGCGCTCTGACAACCAGCAAAACGGCCAATAAGGGTTGATGGTTCGGTCAATATAACTGTCATTTGGCGGTAATTCTGAGATGGTGAGGAGCGTAAGATGACTGGACGTCTTGAGGGTAAAGTGGCAATCGTTTCAGGCGCCGGCTCTGTTGGTCCTGGCTGGGGCAACGGCAAGGCAACAGCCGTGCGGTTCGCTCGCGAAGGCGCCATCGTGATTGCTGTTGATGCGAAGCTTGAGGCGGCGCAGGAAACCAAGGCCATCATCGAATCCGAAAGCGGCCCCGAGTGTATGTCCGTTGGGACCGATGTGACGGTGTCCGCTGAGCTTAAGCAGATGGTGGATGCCGTCATTGGTAAGTTTGGTCGCATCGATGTGCTGTTCAACAATGTCGATATCGTCAAGATGGGCGGATCTGTGGATCTGTCGGAAGAAGATGTTGATAATGTTCTTGACGGTAATTTGAATAGCGCATTTATTACATGAAAAATGTCATAAAGTATCTGATTAAACAGAATAAATGCGCTATCGTAAATAATTTATCAACCGCTGACATCCGCTATAAGGTCTTTTCGTGCGTATCTTATTATACGTCGAAGGCGGCTTTGAGCCAATTTACGGTCTCGATCGCACATCAGTATGCGCGGGAAGGTATTCGCGCAAACGCGATTCTTCCCGGGTTCATGGACACGCCGTTCGTTGCGGCTCAGATCAAGAACCCCAATCAGGACGTTTCCGAGATGAAGCGAGCGCGCAATGAAGCTTGCCCCATGGGATGCATGGGGCCGGTTGGGATGTGGCCACCGCAGCGGTTTTCCTGGCGTCGGATGAGGCGCATTTCATTGCGGCCGCTTCCCTGCCGATCGACGGCGGTCTCACAGCTAAGTGTCTCTGAAACGCTGGTAACAGCCCTTTCGGCCTACCATCTGGAAGATTTGCCTCTGCCGAAGTTTTTCTCCGGCCGAGGCGTTGTCACAGCTCTTAGATTGCCTGGCGCGCCAAGAGGCCGCCGAGTGAGCCCCTTGGTATGCCAAAACGGAGATCCGCCTCGGCGCCTGAGCAGCGTCGGCCGGGTGGATGAAGGAGGGGGCCACTCCTTGCTCACGCCTACGTATGCGGAACGGCTGGACCGGCCCTGACATCCCTCGATCGCGTCCAACCAACACCGTTTCAAAGGATTGGCCGCGGGGGTGCGGCTAGACGTTCAATAAACTCTGCGCATGCGCAGGATTGGGGGCTCAGGATGTTCTGAAACGGCGCCGGTACCGGTTCGAGGACCAGGGCGACCTCGACCCCCAAGGTTCGTCTTGATCGACGAGATCGATCTGTCCACAAAAATGGCTCGCTTGGCGCTCATCTCCGGTAGCGCGACAATGGGAAAGCTACGTACCGCTGTACTGATCGACCCATCTGTAGAGCGAAAAGTCATGATCGCGACCACCCAGAACCGATCTCCGCCTTATCGCTTCTCGTAAATCCTGCGTACGCCGATGGGGCCGGGTGGTTTCGGTCGC
The DNA here is from genome assembly GCF_043194755.2 of Xanthobacter nonsaccharivorans. Taxonomy (NCBI): domain Bacteria; kingdom Pseudomonadati; phylum Pseudomonadota; class Alphaproteobacteria; order Hyphomicrobiales; family Xanthobacteraceae; genus Xanthobacter; species Xanthobacter nonsaccharivorans. The sequence continues at coordinate 672,356 of NZ_CM195526.1, forward strand.
GCCATCTTGACGGAAGCATGAGCGATGGGTGAATATTGTGCGCGATTGTATACAAACAAATGCAGTGATAGGGAGGACTCATGAACGCCCTGGAGCGGCAGTGGGACGTGCTGGTCGTGGGCGGCGGCAACGCGGCCTTGTGCGCCGCCATCGCTGCGCGGAGGCAAGGGGCCTCGGTGCTGGTGCTGGAAGCGGCGCCCCGCTTTTACCGTGGCGGCAACACGCGTCACACCCGCAACATGCGCTGCGCCCACGACTTCGCCACCGACACCCTGACCGGCCCTTATACGGAGGACGAGTTCTGGGACGACCTGAAGCGCGTCACTCAGGGCCAGACCGACGAGGGGCTGGCGCGCTTCATGATCGCCGAGTCCAAGCCCATGCTCTCCTGGATCACCGAGCAGGGGGTGCGCTTCCAACCCTCCCTTGGCGGCACGCTCAGCCTCGGGCGGACCAATTCCTTCTTTCTCGGTGGCGGACGCTCCATGCTCAACGCCCTTTACCGTACCGCCGAGGCCCTGGGGGTAGAGGTGGCCTACGATGCGGAGGTGGTGGATCTGGAGATCGAGGACGGAATGTTCCTCTCCGCTGACGTCCGCCACGCCGACAACCTGGCTAAGGTGCAGGCGGGCACTCTAGTCGCCGCGGCCGGCGGCTTCGAGGCCAACATCGAATGGCTGAGAGAGCACTGGGGTCCGCCAGCGGAGAACTTCCTCATCCGCGGTACGCCCTACAATCGCGGCACTCTGCTGCGGATGCTGCTGGACAAGGGCGTGAAGGCAGTGGGAGACCCCACCCAGTGCCATGCGGTGGCCATCGACGCCCGCGCTCCCCGCTTCGACGGCGGGATTATCACCCGGCTCGACTGCGTGGTCTTCGGCGTCGTGGTGAACAACAAGGCCGAACGCTTCTATGACGAGGGCGAGGACTTCTGGCCCAAGCGCTACGCCATCTGGGGGCGGCTGGTGGCCCAGCAGCCGGACCAGATCGCTTACATCGTGTTTGATACCAAGTCACTGACATCGTTCATGCCGTCGCTCTACCCACCGATCAGCGCGCCTACCCTGGAGGGCCTCGCCGCCAAGCTCGGCCTCGATGCGCAGAGGTTCGCGGAGACGGTGCGCGGCTTCAACGCCGCCATCGTGCCCGGCGGCAACTTCGACCATACCGTGCTCGACGACTGCCGCACCCGGGATCTCACCCCACCCAAGACCCACTGGGCCCGCCCCATCAATGAGGCGCCCTTCTATGCCTATCCGGTGCGGCCGGGCATCACCTTCACCTATCTCGGCGTGAAGGTGGACCGCGAGGCGCGAATGGAGATGGCGGACGGGACGCGCGCTGCCAACATGTTCGCCGCCGGCGAGATCATGGCCGGCAACGTACTGGGCCGGGGCTATGCCGCCGGCATCGGTATGACCATCGGCAGCGTATTCGGCAAAGTTGCCGGCGAGGGGGCGGCCTGCCGTGTGCTCAACTGAGAGGAGGGGCGGCGCCGCGCGGCCGTGCTCAGAACCGCATCAGGGTAAGGCGGGCTTCCTGCGCCTGCTGGATGTGATGGCGCGCGGCCTGCTCCGCCCGATCTGGGTCGCGTGCCGCGATGGCTTCCACGATTGCGGCATGCTCCTCCACGGCGAGCGGGCCGCGCTCGGGCAGCTGGAATGTGGTGCCCGGCAGCAGCGCCAGGGCGTCGCTCAATTCCTCCAGCATCCGCACGAGATAGCGGTTGTGCGCGGCGTCGAGGATCGCGGCATGGAAGCGGCGGTTGAGATCTGCCAGCCGGATCGCATCGCCGAACGCGTCCGCGAAGGAGGCACCGAGGCGCATCAGTACCGAAACCTCGCTCGGCGCCGCATGCTGGGCGGCGAAGCGGGCCGCCGAGCCTTCGAGCACCTCGCGCATGGCGTAAAGCTCCAGCGTCTGCGCGTGGGAGATGGTGACCACCACGAGGCCATTGGCCGTGACCTCCAGAAGGCCACCCGCCTGCAGGCGGGCGAGCGCCTCGCGCACCGGCGTGCGGCTGACGCCCAGCGCTCGCGCCACGGTTTCCTCACGCACCCGCTCGCCGCGCCGCAGGACGCCGGCCCGGATGTCCTCCTTCAGGCGTTCGTAGACGCGCTGGGCACGCGAAAGGCCGTCATCGGGGGCGCCCTCGCTCCGCGGCGCCGCGGCGGTGTCCTCGTGGTTCACGGCGCTCCTCCAAGGCTCGTGCCCAGCCCCATACGGCTGTCCGCAGCAGCATGCAACACGCCCCCGGCAACAAGGAACCGTTCCAGATGAATGCCCCCGCCTCCCCCTTGGCCGAGGCCGGGCGCCTCATGACGGTGTGCAACTCCTGCCGCTATTGCGAGGGGCTGTGCGCCGTGTTCCCGGCCATGGAGATGCGGCGCGCGTTCTCCGACGGCGACCTCAACTATCTGGCGAACCTCTGCCATTCCTGCGGCGCCTGCTATTACGATTGCCAGTTCTCGCCGCCCCATGCCTTCGACGTGAACGTGCCGCGCACCCTTGCCGTGGTACGCAACGATTCGTACGCGCGCTATGCGTGGCCAGGGCCGCTGGCCGGCCTGTTCCGGCGCAACGGGGTGGCGGTGGCCTTCATCGCCGCGCTGTCGGTGGCCGGCTTCCTCGGCGGCTTCATGGCCCTGAGCGATCCGGCGGTGATGTTCGGCCGGCAGGCGGGGGAGGGCGCCTTCTTCCGCATCATGCCCCACGGCGCCATGGTGGCACTGTTCGGCGCCGTGTTCCTCTATGCCCTCCTCGCTCTCGTCATGGGCCTGCGCGCGTTCTGGCGCGACATGGCGGCGGGGAACCCGCTCCCGCCCGATGCGCCGTCGGTGTGGCAGGCGATGAAGGATGCCGGCCGGCTGCGCTATCTCGATGGCGGCGGCGTCGGCTGCATGAATGCCGACGAGAAACCCACCGACAACCGCCGCCTCTACCACCACCTCACCTTCTACGGCTTCACTCTGTGCTTCGCCGCTACCTCCGTGGCCACGCTCTATGCCTACTTGTTCGGCCGCCATGCGCCTTACCCGTGGTGGGACCTGCCGGTGGTCCTGGGCACGCTGGGCGGCATCGGCCTAACAGTAGGGCCGGCCGGGCTGCTCCTGGCTAAGATGAAGCGCGATCCGGCCATGATGGACGAGACGCGCAAGGGCATGGATGTGGCCTTCCTCGGCATGCTGTTCCTGACCGCGCTGACGGGTCTCGCCTTGCTGGTGCTGCGCGCGACGCCGGCCATGGGCGCCATGCTGGCGGTGCATCTGGGCTTCGTGTTTGGCTTCTTCCTCACTATGCCCTACGGCAAGTTCGTGCACGGCCTCTACCGCTTCGCCGCACTGGTGCGTTACGCCATGGAGCGGCACGCGGAGCTGGCGAAATCCCATTCGTGAGTGGGAGGCGTGGATGGTCACAGCGGTGCGGGTGCATGCTTTCGGCGGGCCGGACGTGCTGGTGCCGGAGAAATTGGACGTCGCAGCCCCGGGGGCTGGCGAAGTGCGGCTGCGGCAGACGGCGTGCGGGGTGAACTTCATTGACATCTACTTCCGCTCGGGCCTCAATCGGCCGCCGGCCTTGCCGTTCATTCCCGGCAACGAGGCGGCAGGCGTGGTGATAGCAGTGGGCGAGGGCGTGACGACGCTCGCGCCGGGAGATCGCGTCGCCTATTCCGCTCCCCTCGGCGGTTATGCGGCCGAGCGGCTGATGCCTGCCCACCAGCTGGTGCGCATCCCCGACGGCATTTCGGACGAGGTGGCGGCGGCGGTACTACTGAAGGGAACTACGGCCTTCTATCTCCTCACCGAGACGTTTCGCGTCGAGCCAGGGATGAGGGTGCTGGTGCAGGCAGCGGCGGGTGGCGTGGGCCTGCTGCTGTGCCAGTGGGCGGCGCACCGCGGTGCGTGGGTCATCGGCACCGTTGGCAGCCGCGAGAAGGCACAACTCGCCCGTGATCACGGCTGCCATGAGATCATTCTCTACCGCGAGGAGGACTTTGCCGAGCGCGTGCGGGCACTGACCGCTGGCCGCCTCTGCGATGTCGCGTATGACGGCGTGGGGCAGGCCACCTTCCCGGCCGTGCTCGACTGCCTGCGTCCGCGCGGTGTGCTGGCGAGCTTCGGCGCGGCCTCGGGGCCGATCCGGGACCTGGAGGTCAATATGCTGGCTCAGAAGGGCTCGCTCTACGTCACGCGCCCCACCGGCGCGCATTATCTTGGCACCCGCCACGAACTGGAGCGGGCGGCACAGGCTGTGTTCGAGGCAGTCCGACACGGTGTGCTGCGGGTGGAAATTTCCGCCCGCTACCCGCTTGCCGCGGCCGCCAGCGCCCATCGTGACCTGGAGAGCCGAGCAACTACCGGCTCCCTTCTGCTGATCCCGTAGTCGGCGCTGCGGGCGCGCTCAGATGAAGCGCACCGGTGCCGTTGCCTGAAGGGATGGACGCTCGCTGATCGTGGCCTCGAAGGAAGCCAACTGCGGGTGATCCGCCCGCCAGTCGAGGTGCGGCAGTCGGAAATCCAAATAGCCGAGGGTGCAGCCCAGCGTCAGGGTGTAGAGGTCGATGTTCGCCCGCTCCTCCGCGGGCAGCGCAGCAAGATGCGCAAGGCCGCGGCAGATCTTGCCCTCCTGTCGCTCTAGCCAGCCCTCCCAGATCTTGTCCTGCGGCCGGCGCATCCGCTCCATCGTGTAGGTGACGGCGGCCTCCATGATGCCGTCCGCGACGGCATGGGCGCGCAGCGCCGCCCACCGCGCCGCGGGCTCCTGCGGTAGCAGCGGGTGCTCGGGTGCGAGCGTGCCGAGCCATTCACAGATGAGGGTGGCGCCGATGATCGCACCCGCGGCGGTGCGCAGGGCTGGCACCTTTCCGAGGGGGTTGTCGCCGGCGATGTCGGTGTCGGGAGCCCAGACGTCGCAGGGCACGATCTCAATGCGGTCGAGGACGCCGAGCTCGTGTGCCACCACCACCACCTTGCGGGCGAAGGGGGAGAGCGGAGCATGGCGCAGCCGGGGCTGGGCGACCTCCGGGGCGGTGAGAGGAGCGGGTTGCGGCAAGGCCATCGGGGTTTAGTCCTCCACGGGTTCCCAGAACCACCAGGTGCGCTCCTCCACCCAGTCCTTTACGTCGGCGCGGAAGGCGAGATAGTGGGGCGAGGCTCGGTGGGCGTCCAGCGCCACCGCGTCAGCATAGTGTTCCACCAGCAAAAATAGCTCCGGCGTCGCCCTCTCCTGGAACAGGTCAAAGCGCAGACACCCAGGCTCCGCCGCAAGGCTGGTGGCGGCGTGACGCTTCAGGCGGTCGCGGAACAGCCCAACGATGTCGGGCCGCACCTTCAGGTGGGCAGTGTGGATCAGCGGCACTGTCGTCCTCCACGTCGGGGCGGCGCCTGGGTATCAACAGGCTGATGCGGGGCGATAGAAGCGGTAGAGGGCAGTGATGTCCTCGCCCGCGTGGCCCTGCGCCACCAGCCAGCGGTTCAGCTCGGTGACAAGGGCGGTGAGAGGCAGCGCGGCGGCCTTGGCGCGGCCCATGCTCTCCACCATGGCCAGGTCCTTCAGGATGCTGGTGACGGTGCTGGTGGGGGCGTAGTCCCCGGCCGCCATGCGTGGCCAGAACAGCTGCAGCAGAACGGAATCCGCCCGACCGCCGGCCAGCGCTTGCGGCAGCGCGGCGACATCGAGCCCGGCACGGGCGGCCAGCCCCTGGGCCTCCGCCACGAGGGCGGTGAGGCCGGCGACGAGGATCTGGTTTACCAACTTCGTCGTCTGTCCTGCGCCGGCTTCGCCCACCAGCGTCGGCCGGCCGAGATGGGCGAGCACCGGCCGCGCCCGCGCGAAGACGGCGGGGCTGCCGCCCACCATGATGGCGAGTGTGCCGGACGCCGCCCCCGACGGCCCGCCGGACACCGGAGCGTCGAGCCAGGCGATGCCGTGATTCCGGTTGAGGTATTCGGCCCAACGCCGGGTGGCATCGGGCGAGACGGTGGACATGTCCACCACCACCAGGCCGGGGCGTGCGCCGTGGACCAAGCCCCGTGTCCCGAACAGCACCTCCTCCACCGCATCGGTGTTGGTGACGCAGGTAAGCACCATGTCGGAAGCCGCGGCCACCTCCGCTGGGTCGGCACACCGTACTGCGCCGGCCGCGAGCACCGGATCGAGCCGGCGCGCGTCGCGCCCGCACACCGATACGGCATGGCCCGCCGCCAGCAGGCGGAGGGCCATGGGGCCTCCCATATTGCCGAGGCCGATGAAGCCGACGGCGGAGAGTTCCGGCTTGGCTTCAGACATAGCCGAGGGCTGCGAGTCGTTCGGCACTGTCGCGCGTGTCGGCGTCGGCATTGCGGGAGATCACCTCCAGCACCGGCATCTGCCGATAGCCGATCTCCTCCAGCACCGGGGGTACGCTGGAGAAGGGCACGTCCCCCAGCCCTACGGGATCGTGGCGGTAGATCGTTCGGCCGGTGTCGGAGAAGTGCACCAGGCCGAGGCGGTCTTTCACCGTGCGCAGGCCCTCGCAGGGGTCCTCGCCAATGAAATGGCCATTGGCCACGTCGTAGATGACGCCGATGTCGTCGTTCCCGTAGTCATCCAGCGCTGCCATGATTTCCTGCGCCCGCGGCAGGAAGGCGAACGGCATGTTCTCCACCAGGATGCGCGTACCGGCCTTCTCGGCGGCCGGGCCCAGCCGGTCCAGCGCTGCGCGGAAGTGGCCGAGCAGCAGGTCACGGGCGGGAGCAAACAGGGGATTGGCCTTGCCCGGCCCGACGATGATCGCGGGGGCGCCCACCTCTCCCGCCACCTCGACGAAGCGGGTGAGCAGCTCGAGGGAGTAGGCGCGCATCTCGTCGGACGCGGCGGCGATATTGATGTCGATGTTGGGCATGTTCACCGAGACCACCGGCAGGCCGGTGGCGTCGAGAGCGCGGCGCACCTCGGTGGCGCTCGCCGTGCCTGTGCCGCCGGGCCACAGATGGCCGGGATACATCATCAGCTCGATGCCGCGGTAACCCTGGTCGGAGAGGTGACGTACGCAGTCCGCGGCGCCCCAGTCGAACGTATAGGAGTAGGTGTTGACGCCGAAGATGTCGGTGCCGGGAGGCGTGGTCTCGGCCATGAGGAAGGCTCCTTTGGTGGGGATGCCGGCCGTCAGGCCGACTTGCGCGCCGCGACGGCCTGGCCGCCGAAATCGCGCCAGGTGAATTGCGGGCGGTAACCGAGCTTCTCGACGGCGTGGGTGATGTCGAACACGCCGGCGGTGGGGTTGGCGGCGTAGATCTCCGGCCGTCGGATCTCGGGCAGGCGGCCGAATCGCTCCATGATCAGTTCCAGCGTGGGGCGGGTGTTGAGGCCGTCGGCGGCGCCAATGAAGAAGCAGTCGTAGCTGCCGTCCTCCAGCGCGAGCGCCAGCTCGAAGCCCTGGGCTACGTCCTGCGGCGCTACATAGCCCCACAAGTGATAGTTCTGGACGTTGGAGCCGCGTTCGCCGAGCTCGGGGTATTCCGGCTCGAACACGATGTGCCCGGGGCGAATAGCGAGGACCTCCAGCTTGCCCCGCACCGCGAACGAGCGGGCGATGCACTCGGTGATCTCCTTGGTGAGGGAGTAGACCTCGCTGGGCCGCATTGCGTGTTGCTCATCCACCGGCAGGTAGAGCGGCGCCCAGTCCTTGGGATTGTAATGCAGGCCGGTGGCAGCATCGCTGGAAGCGACCACCACACGCCGCACCCCGGCGTCCTCCGCCGCCTGGAGGACGCTCCAGGTGCCCACGGTGTTGGTGGTGAAGCATAGTTCCGGACTTGAGGTGCGCGGGTTCGGGACCGCTGCGAGGTGCACGACCGCATCGACATCTGGAAACGCCCGACGCAGCCCCGCAGTGTCGAGGATGCTCACGTCCATGTAGCCGACCTCGGGATCAGCCGGCGGCCGGGTGTCGATCACGCTGAGCCGGTGCTTGCCCTTCAGCCGCTCCACCACGTGCCGGCCGAGGCGACCGCTACCGCCGGTAACGACCACATGCGCGAAATCCATTTCATTCTCCGTCAGATCATTGCCGGCGCGTGCCATTAGCGCGTCGCGGCCGCAGGGTGACGGGCAAGGCGCCCGGTTACCGCATCATCTCGACGCCGCCGCACACGCTGATGGCCTGGCCGGTGATGGCCGAGCCGAAGGGCGAGCACAGGTACAGCGCCATGTTGGCAATATCCTCCCGCTCCACGGTGCGCCCGAGGGCCACCGGCTCCAGGAAGCGCTGCTCCATCTCCTCGGCGGGGATGCCCAGGGTCTGCGCCCGCCGCGCGGCCACGTCGCGGAAACGTGGGGTGTTGACGTGGCCGGGCAGGATGGCGTTGACGCGGATGTTCTCCCGTCCGAGCTCCAGCGCGAGGCTCTTGGTGAAGCCCACGACGCCCCATTTTGCCGCCGAGTAGGGGGAGCGCATGGCGAATGACAGCCGCCCGGCGATGGAGCCGAGGTTAATGACGTGGCCGCCGCCGGCCGCGCGCATGAGCGGCACCGCCTGGCGTGCGCAGTGGAACATGCCTTCGAGGTCCACAGCCATGGTGCGGCGCAGGTCGTCGGGCTCGATGTCGGTGATGCCGGCGGTGGGGCCGGCGATACCCGCATTGTTGACGAGCACGTCCACCCCCCCGAGGCGGTCCGCTGCCTCGGCGAACAGCGCCCTCACCGCAGCCGGGTCAGCTACGTCGGCAATGCTGGCGGTGAGCTGGTCTTCACCGCTTCCGGCCGCATCCGCCACGGCGGCTGGGTCCACGTCGCAGACATGAACCTGCGCGCCCGCGGCGAGGAAGCCCTCGGTGATGATGCGTCCAATGCCGGCGGCACCGGCAGTCACCACCACCCGGCGGCCGGCAAGGGCCACCGGGAGGAAGCGGGCCGCTGCAGCGCCCGCAGGTAGGGATGCGGCCGCGGCGCTCATGCGGCGGACGCCGGAACGGCGATTGAGCGGGCATCGTACTGCGCATCGAAGCCGAGCACGTCACGGCTGTGATCGAGATCGTAGAGCGGTGCGAATGGGTTGCGGGCGTAGACTTCGGGCCGGCGCACCTCCGGCAGGCGGCCAAGCACACGCCTCAGGCGCTCCAGCGTCGGCTCCGGCGAAAGGGTGACGTTGGCGCACAGGAAGAAGCGGTCGAACAGCACGTTCTTCATCTCCAGCGCCAGGCGGAAGCCGCGGGCGGCATCGCGCGGGTCCACATGGTGCCAGCACGGGCCGCCGCCGGCCGAGGAGGGGCCGCCTGCAGGCGTGCCGCGATAGCTTTCCGGCGCCGCGGCGCGGGCCTGGATTTCGCCGTACATCTCCGGATAGGCGACGAAGACTGGGCGCAGCACCACGATCTCCATGCCGCGGTTGGCGAAGCTGCGGCCGGCCTCCTCACCCATCAGCTTGCTGAGCGCGTAGGGGTCGGTGGGGCGCAGGGGATGGGCCATGTCCACCGTCACGTAATCCGGGGGGATCATCCGGCCTTCCTTGACTGTGAAGCCCACCACGGAATCGGAGGAGCAGATGGCCACGCGCCGCACGCCCGCCGCCTCGGCAGCAGAGAGCAGCAAGTAAAGCCCGCCCACGTTCACCTCCATGATCCGGCGCCCGTCGCCGGACCAGATGTTCGGGATGGCGGCAATCTGGATGATGGCGTCCTGGCCCTCCACCGCCTTTGCCACGGCCACGGGATCGGTGAGGTCTCCCGTATGCCATTCGATGGGCTCGGTGCCCGCCTTCAGATCGAAGCCGCGCAGCTTCGCCCGGCCGGTCATCTCGGCCACGACCGCCCGGCCGAGCAGGCCGTTGGCTCCGGTTACAAGAACGTTCTCGAACATGGGTCCTCGCATCAGGGATAAGGAAAGGGTCAGGCGTAGCTGCGCGCGTCGAGGCGCTCGCCGCCGCGGGGCGAGGGCGGGGCACCGGTCATGATCATGGTCACCACATCTTCCTTGGTGACCTCGGAGATGTGGCGGGTGCCAGCGACGCGTCCGGTCTTCATCACCGTCACGCGGTCGCACATCTCGAAGACGTGGTTGAGGTTGTGGGAGATCATCACCACGGAGTGGCCCTGCTCGCGCATCTCCGCCACAAGGTCGAAAACCTTCTGCGTCTCCTTCACGCCGAGCGCCGCGGTGGGCTCGTCCAGGATGATGACGCGGGCGTTGAAGTAGACCGAGCGGGCGATGGCGACGCACTGGCGCTGGCCGCCCGACATGTTCCGCACCAACTGGCGGATGTTGGGGATGTTGATCTTCAGGCGGTCGAGCAGGGCGGCCGCCTCGTCCTCCATCCGTCGCCGGTTCATGAACGGGCGGGCGAGGCCCCCGTAGCGCAGCTCCCGCCCAAGGAAGAGGTTGGAAGCAATGTCCAGGTTGTCGGCCAGTGCAAGGTCCTGGTAGACGGTCTCTACCCCCAGCGCCTTGGCGTCACGCGGGCTGTTGAGCTGCGCCGGGCGGCCGTCGAACAGGATCTCGCCCTCGTCGCGCGCCACCGCTCCGGACAGGATCTTTACCAGGGTGGACTTGCCGGCGGCGTTGTCGCCGAGCAGGCCGTGGATCTCGCGCGGATAGATCTTCAACTCGGCGTTCTGCAACGCCTGCACGCCGCCGTAGCGCTTGCAGATCCCGCGCATCTCGGCCAGCGGCTCAGCCGCCAGGGGCATCGTGCTCGCCATGTGTTCCTCCCGAAGTGAGCGTCGCGCCGCAGGCTCGGGGCCTTGCTCCGGCGCAGGAAGCCGGGGCGGGTGAGACGTAGTCCGCCCGCCCCGCATCTCAGCCGGCCCGTTGGGCCGCCACCACCTTGTCCCAGTCCGGCGCGGGGCGCTGGGCCGGGGGCACCATGGCCGCCTCCACGTTGGATTTGTCGACGAAGGCAAGGGGCAGCATGATGGTGGGAGGCACCTTGTTGCCCTTCAACATCTCCACCATGGCGCGGGTGGAGATGTAGCCCTGGGCATGGGGCTGCGTGTCCATGGAGCCGAGCATCCGCCCGTCCTTGATGGCGGCGAGCGCGTCGGGAATGCAGTCGACACCCACCACCTTCACCGGGCGGCCGGCCGCGCTGGCAGCCTCGACCACGCCGACCGCCATGTCGTCGTTGGCGGCGAAGACGCCGTCGATCTGGGGGAAGCGCTGCATCAGGTTCTCGAACACCTGCACGGCCGGCAGGCGGCGATAGTTGCCCGGCTGCGAGGCCACCAGCTTGACGTCGGGATGCTCCTTCAGGGCGCGCTCCATGCCGCGCTTGCGGTCCTGCGCGGTGATGGCACCAGGCACGCCGTCGATATGGACGAGGTTGCCCTTGCCCCCCATGGCCTTGATGAGGTTCTTGGTGGCCTGGTAGCCCATCTCCTCGTCGTCGAGGCCGACGAAGGGCGCGCCGTGGATGTCGGCCATCTTGTTGTTGTAGATGACGAGGGGAATCTTGGCGTCCTGAATCTTCTGTACCGAGGGTACTAGGGCCTTGTAGTCCACCGGCACGAAGACCATGCCCTCTGGCTTCTTTACGATCCAGTCCTCCACCAGGCGGATCTGCTCCTCGATATTGTCCGGCTTCGTCGGCGCGGCCATCTGGATGTTGATCTTGCTGTCCTTGGCCGCGCGCTCGGCACCGTCTCGGACATGCTTGTAGAAAGGGTTGGTCACGTTCTTCAGATAATAGACAATGGTCTTTTCCTCGGCCCAGGCGGCCGCGGCGCCGAGCGCGGGCAGCACTGCGGTGCCGGCCATCAGGCTGAGGACGCTCCTCCGGTTGATCATGGTTCGTTTCCTCGTTTTGTTATCGGTTATTGATGCGACTTCACGTTTTCACGTGACTGTTCTTACGCGACGTGGGCTTTTCGTCTGCGGATGATCTCGTCCGTCGCCACAGAGATCAGGATGAGCGTGCCCATGGCGAAGGCCTGCCAGAACGTCTTCACGCCGAGCAGGTTCATGCCGTTGATGATGAGCGAGAGGATGATGGCGCCGATGGCGGTGCCGACGATGCCGCCGGTGCCGCCCGCAAGCGAGGTGCCGCCCAGCGCCACCGCCGCGATGGTGGGCAGCAGCAGTTCCTCGCCGAGGCCCGCATCCGCCGCATTAGTGCGAGCGATGGCGAGGAGGCCGGCGAGGCCCGCCATCAGTCCGCTGAGGCCGTAACATAACACTAGGCGACGTTGCACCGGCATGCCGGAGAGCCGAGCCGCATTGGCATTGCCGCCGATGGCGTAGAGCGAGCGGCCGAACGGCGTACGCGTCAGCACCACGTGCATGCCGAAGAGCACGATGGCGGCCATCACCACCAGCATGGGCACCGGGCCAACATAGCCCACGGCGATGAAGCGGAAGGCCGGCGGAAAGCCGTAGATCACCTCGCCCATCATGAAAACGTAGCCGAGGCCGAACGCGATCCACAGCATGCCGTAGGTAGCGATGAAGGAAGGAATCCGCAGATAGGCCACCATCACCCCGTTGAACAGGCCGCAGGCAAGACCCACCACGAGCGCCGCCGTGATCCCGCCGAGTATGCTGCCGCCGGCGAGTAGGGCGCCGCCGAGGCAGGCGGAGAGGCCGATCATCGCCCCTACCGAGAGGTCGATGCCGCCGGTGATCACCACAGCCGTGAGGCCCGCGGACATCACGAACTGCAGGGATGCCTGCCGCAGCACGTTCGAGAGGTTGCCGTAGGTGAGGAAGGCTGGGCTGGCGATGGCGAGCAGTGTCACCAGCAGCGCCAGCGCCGTAAGGCGGGAAAGCGCGACGAAGGCGCGATCCGTGCCAGTGAGCAGCGAGGGCCGGGGGGCTTCAGCAAGGCTCATCGATTGTATCCCCTTAGGGTATCGAAGGCGACGCCGAGGATGATGACGACACCGACCGCGGCCGCCTGCCATTCCGTCTGCACGCCGATGAGGTTGAGGCCGTTGCGCAGGGTGGTGACGGCAAGCGCCCCCGCCACCGTGCCCAGCAGGCTCGCCCGCCCGCCCGAAAAGGAGGCCCCGCCCAGCACGGCCGCGGCGATGGCGTCGAACTCGATGCCAACGCCGAAGGTGGGGTGGGCGGCGTTGGCCCGCGCGGTCATGATGAAGGAGGCGAGGCCCGTCAGCGCAGCGGCATAGGCATAGACCATGACGTGATAGCGGGTGACTGGCACGCCCGAGCGCACCAGCGCCGTGCGATTGCCGCCGATGGCGAAGATGTAGCGGCCGAAACGGGTGTGATGAAGGATCACCCAGGTCATGGCGAACACTGCCGCGGTCGCGCAGATGGGCGTGGGCACGCCGAGGATGGTGCCCTCGTTGAACCAGCGGATGGCGGGTGGCAGGTTCACCACCGAGTTGCCATCGGTCAGCGCCAGCGCGAGGCTGAGCGAGATACCGAAGGTGCCCAACGTCACCACGAAGGGCTGCAGGGCGAAGCAGGCCACCAGCACGCCGTTCACCGCACCCACCACCGCCGCCGCCACGATCGCCGCCGCGAGGGCGAGCAGAAGCGGCCAGCCCGACACCGCCAGGAGGGCCATGACCACCGCGGCGAGGCCCAGGACCGGGCCGAGGCTGAGGTCGATGCCCTCCGTGAGGATGACCAGCGTCATGCCCAGGGCGACGATCAGTACCACCGAGGTCTGCAGCAGGATGTTCGTGAGATTGCCCGCGGTGAGGAAGTAAGGCGAGCCGATGGAGAGGCCGAGGGCCAGCACCAGCAGCAGGTAGACGGCACCCGGCAACTGGGCGAGGCGGGCCTTCAGGCCAGGTCGCAGCGGGGCTGTCGGCGGTGCTGGCGCAACGGAGACGGAACTCATGGCGGGCTCCTGGCTGGGGCGCGTCATTGGGGGATCAGGCGCTCGGGATTGGCCTGCATCCAGGCAGCGAAGGCGGCGATGCCGTCCTGCAGGGGCAGGCGCGGTTCAAAGCCTGTGTCGTCCTTCAGGCGGCTGCCGCCGAGGGCCCCGCGCATGGTGTTGAAGGTGGTCCAGGGCAGGGTGCCGGGGCCCACCTCCACCACGGCGCCGGGCACCGCATCCGCGATGGCGCGGGCCACCTCGAAGGTGGTCCAGTTGCGACCGTGGCCGAGATGGTAAACGTCGTGCTTGAGTGCCGGTGCGAGATAGGCAGCGAGGAGGCCCTCGGCCACGTCCTCCACATGGGTGAAGCTGGCGGCGAAATCCCCGCCCGCCGTCTCCCGCACAGGGATGCCGAGCACCGCCTCGCGCAGCAAAGAGACCACAGGTCCGCGCGGCAAGTCGCGTTCGCGGGGCACTAGCGGCGGACCATAGACAAAGGAGATCCGCACCGTGGCGGCGGAGACTCCGAGCTGGCGCCGGTACATAGTGGTGATGATCTCTGCCGCAAGCTTGGTGGCACCGTAGACCGAGGTGGCCGCCGGGGGATGGTCCTCCAGCAGTGGGCGGTCGAACCGCGTTTCGCTCTGGAACACCGAACCGGTGGAGACCTGGATAAAGCGCCTCCAGCCGTTCACCCGCGCGGCTTCGGCAAAAGCAGCGACAGCTGCAGTGTTGAGCTCGAACGCGCGGGCGGGTGCCGGGCCGGCGAGCCGGTCGTTGGGCACCGCGGCGGTGTTGATCGCGCCTTCTATGCCGGGATCGGCCAGCAGGACGGCCCGCGCCGCAGGATCTGCAAGATCGCAGGAGACCCAGCGCGCGGAGGGCACCTCGCCTGCCGCGTCCGCGTCGAACGTGCGATTGTACTGAGCGATCACCTCGAGGCCGCGGCGCGCGGCTAGCCGGGTGACGGCAAGGCCCACATGGCCCATGGCGCCGGTGACGAGGAGCGCCATCTCACGCGCTCCTCCGGACGCACAACCCCACGCTCCGACCCGAGGGGGGCGGCAGAGCTTCTCCCATGGTTTCCTCCCGCTTTCTGTTTTGTTATTTTAGAATAGCGTTTGTTATTATCGAATAAGCTCGCCAGTGAGCGGGCCTGTCCACGTGTGCTCCGGGCTGGCCACGGGGGTGGCTGAGCCTGCAGCAAGTCCGGAGGGGTCGCGTACCGCAACCGGCGGCGCGCGACGGTTCGGCTGGCGGCGAGGCCGCCGTCAGGGTCAGGCGACGGGCGCGTCGCCCGGCATCCAGCGGCGCCCGAACACAGGTTCCTTGTGCGGGATGGGCGGAAGGGCCCAGGCCCCGGTGGCCGGCGGGCGCACATTCGCGTCCACATGCACGTCGATGAGGAAGGGTCGGTTAGCCTGGACTGCGTGTCGCAGCACGTCGGCGAAGTCCTCCGAGCGGGTCACGGTGGCGGCCTCCACGCCGGCTGCGCGCGCCCACATGGCGAAATCCGGATTATAGGGCTCGCCATTCTCCCCCTTGTAGAAGGCGGTGCCGATCTCACGCCCTTCGAACAGGCCGTACTGGAGGTCGCGGATCGCACCCCATGAGAAGTTGTTCCACACCACCCAGACCACTGGGATGCTGTACTCCACCGCCGTGCACAGGACATGCGGCACCATGGTGAAGCCGCCGTCGCCGCACACCGAGATCACTGGACGATCGGGGGCTGCCAGCTTGGCACCGAGCGCGCTCGCCGGGCCGAAGCCCATGCCTGAGAAGCCCCAGCTGTTCAGCATGGTCTGCGGCCGGCGGGCCTTCCAGAACTGCATGTACCAGTTGTGGTGCACACCAGCGTCGAAGGTAAGGATGGCGTCGTCGGGCAGCGCCGCGCGGCAACCGGCCACTACCATCTCGGGTCGCATGGGCTTGGTGTGCAGGTGGAAATTGGGACTTACATACGCGTCCCATTCCGCCCGCCATGCCTCGATCCGGGCGAGCCAGGGCTTGAGCCGCGGCTCGGCAGAGACGCGGCGCCGGTCGAGCTCCGCCAGCACCTGCCGCAGGAAGGTCCGCGCATCGGCGAGGATGGGCAATGTGGGCGCATAGTTGCGGCCGATTTCGGCGTGGTCGACATCCACGTGGATGAGCTTTGAGGCGGGGAAGTTCCACGAATATCCGGGCATCCAGGAGGAGGCCGAGCGGTCGTCGAAGCGCGCCCCCACGGCGACCACGAGGTCGCAGGTGCGCCCAGCCTGGTTGGCCTGATATGCCCCGTTGCGACCAATGAAGCCGAGCGAGAGCGGGTCCTCCATGTCGAGGCAGCCCATGCCGTTCGGCGACGAGATGACGGGGATGGAAAGGCGCTGGGCGAGCGCTGTCAACTCCTCGGGAGCCTCCGAAATCGCGATGCCGTGGCCGATGAACAGCACCGGCCGCTCCGCCGCCAGCATCATGTCCACCGCCTGGCTCACGTCCTCCGGCGAGGCGGCGCTGCGGCGCTCATTCAGCACTGTGCGGACGCCATATTCGAGGGCGATGTCGGCCTCTTCCTGGAAAACGTTGAAGGGGATGTCGAGGTTCACTGGGCCCGGGCGGCCGTTGAGCATGGTGCCCATGGACTGCCGTAGGGCCAGCGGCAGCATGTCCACTCGCGTCGGCTGGAACGAGCGCTTCACGACCGGGCGCATCACGTTGGCGAAATCCGCCTGGTTGTGGCGGTTCAGCTCCTGGAACGGACTGCGGTTGAATTGTGCGGTAGGCACGTTGGCGGTGATGGCAAGGAAGGCGGAGGAATCGGTGAGCGCCACCGCCGTGCCCATCACCATGTTGGCGGAGCCCGGCCCGCAGGAGGTGAGCGTAGCCACCGGCTCATGCTTCACCCGGAAATAGCCGTCGGCCATGTGCGCGGCGACCTGCTCGTGGCGCGGGGAGATGAGTTTGATGTCGGACTGCGCGGCATGGAGGGCATCCAGCATGCCGACGTTACCGTGGCCGCAGATGCCGAAGACGTAGGGGACTTTTTCCTTCACCAGGAACTCGGTGATGAGTTCGGCTCCCTTGGGCATGTCCACTTCTCTCTATGGGGCGGGCAGCCTCGGCCCGCTTTCGGGTCGATTGAAATCTCTCACAATGAGAGATGTCAATTCATAATATGAAAAACTTTGAGATCGAAGTTGAGTTCAATGGGCGGCCCGTCGCGTCAGGACGTTGTGCGGACTGTATTTCCGGCGGCTTCTGATAACTGCATCTTGCGGCCGGGCGGCAGGCGATGTCCAGCATTCGCAGCGCCGGAAGTTATAGGATTTCGCAATAGGTGCTTCCGAAAACGGTATTTTCGGCAGACGCACAGGCCCGATAAAAAGCAGGGGAGCGATCGCGTCGCGGCTTTGGCCGCCCCGCGACACCCGCTGAGGTGGCCAAATGCTGACCTATGCACAAGACGCTAAGCTTTTGATTTCCGGCGAGCTGGTGGATGGCGCGGAAACCGTGCCGATATTTGACAAATATCGCACGTCCACTTGCGGTGTCGTCCACCTGCCCTCGCGAGAGCAGGTGCGGGACGTGATCCACCAGATGAACGCCGCCCAGGTGGGGGCGCGCCTGACCCCCCATGAGCGCGGCGTCATTCTCGACCGGGCCGCGGAGCTCATCGAGGCCCGCACCGAGCAGCTTGTGGACATGCTCCAGCGCGAGGCGGGCTTCACTCGCTTCGACGCCATGGGGGAGATCGGCCGCTGCGTGGAGACCTTCCGCCTGTCGGCGAGCGAGGCGCGCCTGCTTGCCGGCGAGGTGGTGCCCTTCGGCGGAGCGCCGGGCCAGAAGGGGCGCATCGGCATGACGCTGCGCGTGCCCGTGGGCATCGTGTGCGCCATCACCCCCTTCAACGCCCCGCTGAACACCCTGGCACACAAGGTGGCCCCGGCCATCGCGGGCGGCAATGCCGTGCTGATCAAGCCGTCCCTGCACACGCCCTCGCCAGCCAATGCCATGGCCGAGGTACTGGTGGAGGCGGGGTTGCCGCGCAACCTAATCGCCGTGCTGCACGGCGGCGCCGAGGTGGTGCGCAGGATCGCCGAGGAGCCGCTGGTCAAATTCTTCGCCTTCACTGGCAGCACCGCGGTGGGTGCCATCATCCAGCAGCAGGCGGGCCTGCGCCGCACCCAGATGGAGCTTGGCTCCATCGCCTGCACCTATGTGGCCGACGACGCCGACCTGAAGGTGGCGCTGCCGAAGGTGGTCAACGCGGCCTACCGTAAGGCCGGGCAGGTGTGCACCTCGGTGCAGTTGCTCATGGTGCATGCCAGCCGCATGGCGGAGGTGCGCGAGGCGCTGCCGCCGCTGGTACGTGCCATGGAGCATGGCGACCCGCGGGATCCCAAGACCCGGGTGGGCCCGGTCATCAGTCTGGAGGCCGCCGAGCGGATCGAGAGCTGGATCGAGCGAGCTGTCGCCGACGGCGCCGAACGGCTCGTGGGCGGCCCGCGCGTGGGGGCGGTGGTGCCGCCGACGCTGCTCGCCAACATCTCCCCCACAACGCCGGTGGGCTGCCAGGAGGTGTTCGGGCCGGTGATGTCTCTGGTGGAGGTGGCCTCGCTGGACGAGGCCGTCGCCCGCATCAATGCGACGCCGTACGGGCTGGCGGCCGGCGTGTTCACCAACCGGTTGGACGACGCCATGCGCGCCGCCCTCGCCCTGCAGGTGGGCAATGTCTTCATCAACGAGGCATCGAGCGCCCGCGTGGACCTGATGCCCTACGGCGGCTCCAAGGACAGCGGCTTCGGCCGCGAAGGCCCGCGCTACGCGGTGCGCGAGATGACGGAAGAGCGCCTCGTCAGCTGGACCGTGTGAGGCCCCGGCACCGCCCGGGCCGGGTTGGCGATGCCGCACGGCTAGGTGCCGGCGACCCACCGACGAAACGAAGAGCGGAACACAGCTTCCGTCGTGGCATCAAAGGGAGGAATGAATGAAGAAGGTGAGATTGCCCGTGGGGCTTGCGCCGACGCGACGCGGCCTGCTCGCGCTCGGCTCCGCGCTGTGCCTGATGGCCGCCGGCGTGGCGCGCGCCGACGATGGCCCGGTGAAGGTGGGAATCATCACGCCGAAGCAGGGGCCGAGCGCCTCCATCGGCCTGCACATGGCCCGCGGCGCCGAGATGGCCGTGGCGCTGCATAATGGCGGTAAGGTGCTGGGCCGCCCGGTTGAGACGGTGTGGCTGGACGAGGCGAGCCCCCAGGTCTCCCAGCAGAACATGCAGCGTATGGCCGACGAATATAAGGCCGTCGGCGTGGTGGGCGGCAACTCCAGCGCTGCTGCGCTCGCCATGATGAGCGTCGCCGCGCGCGAGAAGCTGCCCTTCATCTCCGCCGGATCGTCCGCGCGCGAAGTGACAGGCACGAACTGCAACCGCTACACCTTCCGCACCCAGGCCCCGGCGCCGGTGCAGGTGAAGGTCGCCTTCGGCGACTTCAAGGGCAAGAAAGTCTACTTCCTCACCCCGTCCTACGCCTTCGGCCAGGATGTGCTGCGCTCGGGCCGCGCGCTGCTCACCGAGGTGGGCGCCACCGAGGTCGGCGTCGATGAGGTTCCCGTCAACACCGCCGACTATTCCTCCTACATCCTCAAGATTCGCCAGGCGAAGCCGGACGTGATCATGGGCGCCCTGGTGGGGCTTGATCTGTCCAACTTCATGAAGCAGTGGAACGAGTTGGGCATGAAGGGGAAGATCCCGATCTACGAGGTGGCGGTGAGCGACACCGACTTCTGGGACATCGGGCCGGCCGCGGCCACCGGCACCCACATCAAGCCGTGGTACTTCGCCGACCCTAGGAACAGCGCCATCGAGAAGGAATTCACCGAGGCCTACACCAAGAAGTACGGCCAGCCACCGTCCGACAAGGCGTTCTCGGGCTGGGTCGCTATGCGCTCCCTACTGGAATCCATCGACAAGGCGAAGTCCACCAAGCCGCAGGACGTGGTCGCCGCGCTGGAGACCTGGAAGGACACCCACGGTGCCGTGCCCTACGGCTACCGGGCGTTTGACCACCAACTGGTGCGTCCGGCCGTGGTGGTCCGCCTGAAGGACAAGATCACCGACAAGTGGGACTTCATGGATGTGGTGCGCTGGACCTCCGATACTCCGGAGGCGACCGAGAAGGCGTTTGGCTCCAAGGAAGAGATCGGCTGCAACATGGACGCCATCTGAGCGTTCCGGCATCCGGCGATAAGCTAAAGAAAAAGCGGGGAATCCCCATGGAGATCATCCTCTCACAGGCGGCTAACGGCCTTGTCCTGGGTTTCATCTATGTCCTGATCGCCGTGGGGCTTTCCGTCACCTTCGGAATGCTGGGCATCGTCAACTTCGCCCATGGCGCGTTCTTCGCCCTGGGCGCCTATTTTGCCTACGAGCTGAAGATGCGCTTCGGCTGGCCGGCGGTGATCATCGCCCCGCCACTGGTGGCGCTGATCGGCATCGTGGTGGAGATGACCCTGATCCGCCGGCTCTACGGCAAGGAGCCGCTGATCAGCCTGGTGATCACCTTCGCCCTTGCGCTGCTGATCGAGGCCATCATCCGCTTCGTTTGGGGCGCCGACGGCAAGCCGCTCGCGCCGCCGGAATTCCTCTCCGGCTTCGTCGAGCTCGGGCCGATCTTCATGACGCAGTATCGCGTGGCGGTGCTGGGCTTCACCGCTTTCGTGCTGCTGGCGCTGTGGGCCTTCATGAACTTCACGCCCTACGGTCGCATCCTCAAGGCGGGCAGCCGCGATCCCGAGATGGTGGACATGCTGGGCATCAACCTGCCCTTCGTGCTCACCGGCGTGTTCGGGCTCGGCTGCGGCCTTGCCGCCATCGCCGGCGTCCTCGCAGGCCCGCTGTGGACGGTTTCTCCCTCCATGGCTGCCAACGCCATCATGCCCGCCTTCGTCATCGTGGCCATCGGGGGGCTCGGCTCCTTCGCCGGAGCGATGGTGGCGGGCCTCGCCGTGGGCATCGTCATGTCGCTGACCATCCAATTCTGGCCCCAGGCGGCCACCGCTTCCATGTACGCCCTTATGCTGCTGGTGCTGCTGCTGCGCCCCCGCGGCCTGCTCGGCACGCGCTGGGAGCGCTTCGAATGAAAACGCTGCTCCGCCTCCTGTCGTCCCCGGTCATCGTCGCGGCGGCCATCCTGGTCGCCCTCACCGGCATCGTCTCGCTGACTGGCGCGGCGGTAACTCATGTGACGCAGATTGCCATCTACGCGCTCTATGCGGTGGGGGTGAACCTGCTCATCGGCTATCTCGGCCTCGTGCCGTTCGGCGCCTCGCTGTTCTTCGGCTGTGCCAGCTATGCGGTGGCCTTCACGCTGGGCTCCACGCTGTCGAACGAGCTTCTGGCGCTGGCTTGGTCCATGGTGTTCTCGTTCGCGCTGGCGGCGGTGCTGGGCGGCATCATCCTACGGCGGAAAGGGCTGTATTTCTCGCTCATCACCCTTGCCTGCTCGCAGGTGGCATTCGAGATCGCCTTCAAGTGGACCGAGGTGACCGGCGGCGAGAACGGCATCCAGAACGTGCCGCGCCCGCTGTTCCCCGGCGCCTATGCCTTCCACTGGTTCACGCTGGTGGTGGTGATCTGCGGCATCGCCCTCATGTGGCGCCTCGCCCACACGCCGGTGGGCCGGCTGATGCAGGCGGTGCGTGACAACGACCAGCGCGCCACCATGCTCGGCTACAACACCTTCATCGTGCGCTGGATCGGCTTCTGCATCAGCGCCGTGGCGGTGGGCGCCGCCGGCGGCCTGCTGGCAATGATGCTGCAGGGCGCCTATGCAGACAACATGAGCTGGCAGCGCGCGGGCGATCCGGTGCTGATGGCGGCGCTCGGCGGCGTGCACCATTTCCTCGGTCCGGTGTTCGGCGCCATCACCTTCCTCATGCTGGAGAACGAGCTCAGCGTCGTCACCGACAACTGGTGGCTCATCTTCGCGCCCATCATCATCATCTTCGCGCTGCTGTCGCCGGAGGGGATGGCGGGCATCGCCCAGCGCCTAGTGAAGCGCGACCGCTGGACGCTTACGCGCAATACCATTCCTCCGCGCCCCGCCTCCATCCGCCCCTATGTGCCCGCGGCCAGGGCGCGCGGCGACAAGGGCGGCGAGCCGGTGCTGTCGGTGCGGGGGCTCAGCAAGCGCTTCGGCTCCATTGTGACACAGGCGGATATCTCGCTCGATGTCTACGCCAACCAGTTGCACTCCATCATCGGCCCTAATGGGGCGGGCAAGACCACCTTCTTCAACATTCTCACCGGCTTCATCCGCGCCGACGCGGGCAAGATTACCCTGCGTGGCGAGGACATCTCCGCGCTGAAGCCCTACGAGCGGGCACGGCGCGGGGTGGCACGGTCCTTCCAGATCCTCAGCGTGTTTCCGCACCTCACCGCGTTTGAGAACGTGCGCATCGCGGTGGCGCGGGCCCGCAGCCCCTGGCGTGGCTTCTGGCGGGATGCCTATCGCGATGAGGAGACCAACGCGGCGGTGTGGTCCGTGCTCGCCGCCGTCGGTCTCGCCGATCGCGCTGTGGACCTCTCCTCCGAGCTGTCGCACGGCGAGAACCGGCTGCTGGAGATCGCCATCACGCTGGCGGGCAATGCCTCGGTGCTGCTGCTCGACGAGCCGCTGGCCGGCCTCGCCGAGTCCGACCGCAAGGTGGTAAGTGACCTCATCGTGCGCCTGTCGCGTAGCCATGCGGTGCTGCTCATCGAGCATGACATCGATCGGGTGCTGTCCCTGTCCGACCGCATCACCGTGCTCCACCAGGGCCGGCTGATCGCGGACGGCCGTCCGCAAGAGGTGGCGCACAATCCGGAGGTGATCGCCGCCTACATGGGGAAGGCAAAGGCCGATGCCGCAGCCCCGGTGCTGCGTCCCGTCCCGGCGGCCACCATCCCCCCCAGGGCGCCCGAGCGCCCGGTGCTGCTGCGCTTCAAGGGCGTATGCGCAGGCTATGGCGGGGGGACCGTTCTGGAGGGCGTCGACCTCGAGGTGCACCAGTCGGAGGTGGTGGCTCTTCTGGGCCGCAACGGCGTGGGCAAGACCACTGCGCTGCGCACCATGATGGGCGCGATCCACGCCCACGAGGGGGAGGTGATTTTCGACGGGCAGGATGTCACCCGCCTGCGCGCCGACCGCATCAACCGTCTCGGGATCTCCATCGTGCCCGAGGGGCGTCGGCTGTTCCCCAACCTGACAGTGCAGGAGAACCTGACCTTGGCCGCGCGAGCCGGCGGGGCGAGCCAGGAAGAGGTGTGTGACCTCTTTCCCAAGCTGCGCGTGCTCATGCGCTCGAAGGCAGAGAACCTCTCCGGCGGCGAACGGCAAATGGTAGCCATCGCCCGCGCCCTGATGGTGCCGAGCCGCCTCATCCTGCTCGACGAGCCCTATGAGGGGCTGGCCCCGGCGGTGGTGCACGAGGTGAAGGAGGCGGTGCTCAAGCTCACCACCCGGGCGAGCCTCGTCATCGTGGAGCACCACGCCGAAGAAGTCCTGGCCATGGCCGACCGGGCCTATGTGCTGGTCAACGGCCGCATCGCCTTCGAAGGTACGGCCCAGGCGTTGGCCGACGACATCGCCCTGCAGGACCGCCTGCTCGGCATCGCCGCCGCCTGAGGCGAGGCGCCGGACCGACCCCCGACTTTCCCTACTTGGCCGGCGCCCCGCAGCGCCGGCCGCCAGATAAACAAGGCAGGCCCTCGCGCCCGCCGCCACGGAGGATGTGCATGACCATCATCGTTCCACCCCCGCTCGCCCACGAGGGCGCGACGCACGAGCCGAAGGCGGCCACGCGCAATCTCGGCGAGCTCCTATGGAAGGAGTATCCCGGCCATCACGGCCAGGCGCTGTCCAAGGCCATCGTCTCCCCCGAGGTGACGGGTAGCCGCTTCTTCGACCACCGCATCTCCTGCTATGAGCCCGGCGCCTATGTGGAGAGCCATGTCCACAAGGTGCAGGAGCAGATCTACCACGTGCTCTCCGGCGAGGGCGTGCTAGTGGTGGATGGCGAGCGCCGGCTAGTGCGCGCCAACGACGTCACTTACATCCCGCCGGGCGTAGTGCACGAGTTCCACTGCACCGGCACCGACACCCTCGTCTTCCTGGTGATCACCAGCCCTCCTACCGACGAGGAGCCGGCGCCCATCGCGGCCGGGAGGGGCGCATGAGCCGCGTTCTCGTCACCGGCGGCTGCGGCTGGCTGGGCAGCGCCATCGTCCGCAAGCTGCTGGAGCGCGGGCATCAGGTGATCGCCACCGACATCACCGTGAGCCCGGCCATCGAGGCCCAGGCGCGCACCGAGCCACGCCTGGTAGCCGCCGCTGCCGATCTCGGCGAGTGGCCGCAGGTGCTAGGCCTGTTCCGCGCCCACGCGCCGGATGCGGTGGTGCATTGCGCCGCCATCGTCGGCGTCATCCAGTGCGCAGACATTCCACTGAAGGCGCTCCGGGTGAACGTGGAAGGCGCAGTCAACCTGTTCGAGGCCATGCGCATTTCCGGCGTGAAGCGTGTGGTCCACGTGAGCACGGAGGAGACCTACGGCGATTTCGGTGCGCCGATGATCGACGAGGACCACGCGCAGAAGCCCACGAGCATCTACGGCCTCACCAAGCTGGCGGTGGAGCATTACGGCCGGGCCTACGGGCGCGACCACGGGCTCGACTGCATCAACGTCCGCACCTGCTGGGTCTATGGCCCGAACCTGCCACGCCCGCGGATGCCGAAGACCTATATCGACGCCGCCTTGAAGGGCGAGCCGCTGCACGTGCCGGCGGGGCGCGACCTCGCCGTGGACCAGGTGTTCATCGACGACACCGTGCAGGGCGCGGTGCTTGCGCTGGAGAAGGCCGAGCACCGCTTCGACGCCTACAACATCGCGACCGGCGCCGCGCCGACGCTGGGCGACGTAGTGGACATCGTCAACGCCGCCATCCCCGGCGCGCAGGTGCGCATCGATGCGGGCCCCTATCTGCACGGCGGCCGCATCCTGACGGCGCGCAAGGGCGCCCTCGACATCACGCGGGCCCGACAGGAGCTGGGCTACGCCCCGCAATACGACATCCGGCGCGGCATCGAGGCGATGATCGCCGCCAGCCGGGCCGAGCTCGGGCGTTGAGGAGGCGCGGGACATGAAGCCATTGACGGTTCTTTTCGGCGGCTCGCGCGGCATCGGCCGGGCCTGCCTCGACCAACTGGCGGCGGACGGGTTCGCCGTCGCCTACACCTACGTGTCCGCGGCGCCAGAGGCGGAACCTTGCGAGGATGTCCGCGGCTATGCGGTGGATGTCGTCGACGAGGCCGCCGTAGCGGCCTTCTTCGAGACCGTGAAGCGCGATTTCGGCGCCTCGCCCCGAGCCGTGGTGGTGAATGCCGGCATCAACGTGCCGCCGGCGCCGCTAGCGCAGTTCTCCACCGAGAACTTCCATCGGCTGCTGTCGGTCAATCTCGTGGGCGCCTTCAACGCGCTGCGCGAGGCGGCGCGGCATGTGGAGGACGACGGCGCCATCGTCGCCCTCTCCACCTCGCTGGTGCGCAAGGCGCTGCCCGGCGCCGGCCCCTACATCGCCACCAAGGCGGCGGTGGAGGCGCTGGTGCGCTCGCTGTCGCTGGAGCTCGCGCCGCGTCGGGTGAGGGTGAATGCGGTGGCACCCGGGCCGGTGGACACCGACCTGTTCCGCGATGGCAAGGACGAGGCGGCGGTGCAGCGCTCTGCCGCGCTCAGCCCGCTGGGGCGGGTGGGGCGGCCGCAGGAGATCGCTGAGGTGGTGTCGTTCCTCGTCTCACCTAAAGCGAGCTGGATCTACGGGCAGGTGGTGCAGCCCAATGGCGGACTTGTCTGAAACAGACGTCCGGCGTCTGCTCGCCATGCGCGGGTGGGCGCGGCGCTCAAGCGTGGGGTACCGCGAGGCGGCGCGGCTCCCGCGCTTCGGGGGCTGCCTCCTCCACCAGCTCAACCCCCTGCCACCGCGCGCGGCGCACCAGGTCGCGCACGAGCTCCAGCAATTCCCCATGGATCCGGGCCACCGCGTCCGTCATACGTTCGGCGGGCAGGGAGAAGACGTAGTTGGGGCGGCTGATGGCCGCGTCGCTGATGCGCAGGTGGCGCCAGCTCTTCGCCTGCGCCGCGCCGTGCACGTGGATGGCCGCCAGCGGCTTGATGGTGGCGCCCATGCCCATGGCGAGGGCGGACATGAGCAGCGGCAGGGAATCGATCTCCGCCACCGGCACCAGCGAGACGTTGATGCGCTCGTACTCCAGCTCGATGCGCCGGCGCAGGCCATGGCCGCGGCTCGGCAGCACGAGGGGCAGGTCCGCCACCTCCTGCAGGGTGATGGTGTCGCGCCCGCGGGGGAACAGCGGGCTGTTGCAGGGCAGGATGACGAACAGTTCCTCGTCCAGCAGCGGTGTGCACTGCCAGTCCGGCACCGCATTGGGCGTGAACAGGATGGCGATGTCGAGTTGGCCGCTCGCCGCCATATGCTGGAGATGGCCGCTCAGACCCTCCACGATGTTGAGCGTGACACCGGGATACTTCTCCTGGATGCGCTCCAAGAAGGGCATCCCCACCTGGCAGGCCGTGGTGGGGGCGATGCCCACCGCTACGCGGCCGGTGATCTCCGCCGTGTTCTGCCGCGCCAGCGCCACGGCGTGGTCGAGCTGGCGCAGGATGAACTTGGCATGGCGGAACAGCGCATAACCGTTGGCGGTAGGCGAGACGCCGCGCGCGGAGCGGATGAGCAGCGGCGCGCCGACCTCCTGCTCCAGCCGCGCGATCTGCTGGCTGAGGGCGGGCTGGGCGATGAACAGCTGGCGCGAGGCGCGGGCGAAGCCACCGCACTCGACGATGGCGACGAAATACTTGAGCTGCTTCGTGTCCATCTGCCGGCGCTCTCCCTTGAGCGGTGTCGTTCCGGCCGCGGGCGCGCCGCCGGCCTCGTCTCCCGGTCCACGCCGGGTGGGGAGGGTGCGCCCCGCTCAGGCGGCCCCGTCTCGTTGGGCGCAGTCAACCACAACTTCGCGGCCGGTTCTATATTGCCGGAAATGCCGCAGCATCATACCTGCGAAAATGGACATCCCAGGCTCTTATCGCCGTCGGCAGGGTGCGGCGCGGCATTAAATTTCATGATGTGATGGCCAATCTGAACGTGTCGAAGGCCATCAAAGGCGACGGAGGTCGAACCATGGGTGTGGCGTTCAGGCGGGCGGATGGCCCCGCGGAGCTCGGGCGATGACCGCAGCGGCAAGCCCCGCGGCGGCGGCCGAGATGTACGACGTGGTGGTGGTGGGCGCGGGCGTCGGAGGGCTCACCACCGCCTGCGTCGCTGCGGCGCGCGGGCTCACCGTGGCGGTGGTGGAGAGCGCGCCGCAGGTGGGTGGCACCTCCGCCATTTCCGGCGGCATGGTCTGGGCGCCGGGCAACTCCAAGGCGCCGGAACGCGACGACACCCTGGACGCCGCCCGGCTCTATCTCGACGGCACCGTGCCCGGGGAGGAGGGGCGCCCGGCGCGCGAGGCGTTCCTGGCATCGGCCGGGGAGGCGGTCGACTTCCTGGAGCAGCACACGGCGGTGCAACTGCGGCCGGTGCCTTCCTATCCCGATTACTACCCCGACACGCCCGGCGCTACCGCCGGCGGCCGCGTGCTGGAGCCGGTGCCGTTCGATGGCCGCCGGCTGGGGCCGGCGTTCGCCCTGCTGCGGCCGCCGCTGCCGGAATTCACCCTGTTCGGCGGCATGATGGTGAGCCGCAAGGACATTCCCCACTTCCGCAAGGTCGGGCGCTCGCCGCGCTCGACCCTCATCGTGGCGCGCCTCGTTGCCAAATATGCCCTCCAGCGCCTGTCGGCGCCACGAGGCACCACGCTTTATCTGGGCAATGCGCTGGTGGCCTCGCTGCTGCGCTCGGCGCTGGACCTCAAGGTGCGCCTTATCCTCGGCACACCCGTGGAGGCGCTGCACCTCACGGCTGGCCGCGTCACCGGCGTGGTGGTGGAAGGGGAGGGGGGATCGCGCGTCATCGCTGCGCGTCGCGGCGTGTGCCTCGCCACCGGCGGCTGCTCGCGCGATGGCGAGCTGCGGCGCACCCATGTGCCAGAGCTGGCGGGCGCGCTTACCGCCACTGTCGCCTCCGGCGCGCGGCAGGGCGGCGTGCGCCTGGCGCTGGCCGCGGGGGCGCATCTCGGCACCGGGCAGGGCGGCGGCGCCTTCTGGGTCCCAGCCTCCCGCTTTATCCGCGCGGACGGGACCGAGGCGGTGTTCCCCCACACCGTGACCGACCGCGGCAAGCCGGGCCTCATCGCGGTGGACGCTACTGGCCGGCGCTTCGTGAACGAGGCGCGCTCCTACCACGAGTTCGTCAGCGCCATGCTGCGCACCGGGCGGCGGGCGGTGCCGGCCTTCCTCATATGCGACAGCCACTTCCTGTGGACCTACGGCCTCGGCCGCATCAAGCCGTTCGCCCCCTCGGTGAAGGCGGACATCGCCAGCGGCTACCTGAAGACCGCCCGCACCATCGCCGGCCTCGCCGCTGTCATCGGCGTGCCGGCGGAGGTGCTCGCCGCCACCGTCACTCGCTTCAATTCCGGGGCACAGAAGGGGATTGACCCGGAGTTCGGTCGCGGTGGCGACATCTACCAGCGGCATTTCGGCGATGCGGACGTGACGCCCAATCCGTGCGTTGCGCCCATCGTGAAGCCGCCCTTCTATGCGGTAGCGGTGCACCCGGCGGACCTCGGCATGGCGGTGGGCCTCGCCACCGATGCCAAGGCGCGCGTGCTGGGGCCGGACGATGCGCCAATCCCCGGCCTCTATGCCTGCGGCAACGACATGCACTCGGTGATGAACGGGGCCTATCCGGGGCCGGGCATCACGCTCGGCCCGGCGCTGACCTTTGGTTACATCGCCGCCTCGACCATTGCGGCGACGCCGGCCTGAGAGTCGGCGTCAGCCCTACAGCCAGGGCGCGAGCCCGTCATAGACCAGCTTGAGCCCGACAAGGTCGAGAATGAGGTAGATGGCGCAGCGGAAGCGGTCCGACGAGACATGGGCCACCAACCGCACGCCCACGGCGGTGGTCAGGATGGCCACCGGCAGCAGCGCCCCGGAGGTGGCGAGGTTCGCCCCAGTGATATACCCCAGGGCGAGGAAGAACGGCACCTTCACCCAGTTCACCACCGCGAAGAAGGCGGTGGCGGCGAACTGCTGGGGTGTCAGGTGCGGGCCGCGGCGCAGCAGATAGATCATCATCGGCGGCCCACCGGCATTGGCGATCATGCTGGTAAGGCTGGCGCCAAGACCCCACAACGCAGCCGCATAGGACCCCGCCTCCGTCTGGGGCCGGTGCCTGCGGCGCGACAGCAGGTGGCGGCCCGCTGCTATCACCGACATGACGCCGATGGCGGCGACCACCGCGCCGTCGGACACCGAGGCGGCGAGGAGATAGCCAGTACCACCCCGGCCACCGCCGCCGGCAGCGTCCGCCGCAGCTCCAGCCGCATCCAGCGGCGCCAGTAAGCATAAAGGCTCACCACGTCCTGCACGATCAGCACCGGCAGCATGATGGCGGCCGCCTGCACTGGCGACATCACCTGCGACAGCAGCGGCTGGGCCAGCACCGACGGGCCGGTGAAGCCGCCCTTGGAGAGCCCCATCAGGATCGTGGCGGGCACGGCCGCGGCATAGAAGGCGGGATCGACGATCACGGGAATGCCTCGGAAGGGCCTGGCCCTCGGGGTCAGGCGGGCGGCAGCAGGCCGGCGGCACGATAGGCGCTAAGCTGCGCCGCGAACATCGTGGCCGAGTCGAGGCCTGCGGCAAATCCGGTCTGCCGTAGGCGGGTGAGGTTGGAGAGCACGTCCCAATCCTGGCGGAAGACGAAGTCGCCGAAGGCCCACAGCGCCATGTCGGACAGCGGGCGCGGCGCGAGGCCGTGGCGGGCGACGATGCGTGCCCAGACATCCTCCTTGTCGGCCATCCAGGCGGCGAGGCGGACGTTGCGCGGCTCGCCGCAGCGCACCCCCAGCATCGCGGCGAGGCCCGGCCACATGGTGCGCCAGCGGAAGGCATCGCCGTTGGTGACGTTGAAGGCGCGGTTGACGCCGTGGGACAGGCCGGACAGCCAGAGGATGGCCTCGGCGCACAGTTCGCCGTCGGTCACCTCGGTCAGGGTGGCGAAGCCAGCATCGGTGCCGGGAAAATCGAAGGGAACATCGAGCTCCCGGCAGATCGCCCCGTAGGCGCCGAGGATGCTGGTGAGGTTGCGCGCGCGGGCCGGGTCGAAGTCGCACACCACGTTGGGCCGGCAGGCGGACCAGCTCCAGGGCCGGCCGCGCTGCAGGGCGGCGAGGGAGTCTTCCTGATCGTAGTAGAAATTCGGCGGCATGTGCCGCGGGTCGTCCTCGGCGGCGGGCGTGCGGTAGGGGCCGAGATGGAGCCCGTACCACTTCGTGCCCTCTACCAAATGTACATGGGCGAGGCCGGGCGCCGCGGCCTCCACCGCCTCGACCACGTTCACCAGCATCGCCACGTTGGCGGGCACGTCCTCCACCCCGTTCTCGCCGTGGGCGGCGCGGGCGGCATAGAAGACGTGTGTGATGCCCGGCGCCTGCGCTAGCACCGCGCGCACTGAGGCGGCATCCAGCAGGTCGGCCGCGAGGTGGGTGAAGGGCGCGGGCGCCGGCGGAGCGGTGCGGGACAGGCCGTGAATGGTCCAGCCGTCCCGCCGGGCGAGCGCCGCCACCAGCCGCGCGCCGATGGCGCCGGTGGGGCCCACGACGAGGGCGCCGGGCATCAGGCGCCTCCGGGGCGGCGGCGCCCGGCGGGGGAAGGGGTGGCCTCGGGTGCAGTCTCGGTCACGGCGGTTGGCTCCGGAATGGGAAAAGCGAGCAAGGGTCTAGTGGCGAAGGCTGATCCAGCGCTGCTCGGTGTGGGAACTGTAGATCGCCACCTCCACCCGGAGGGCGCCGAGATATTCGTGTGCCTGGTTCTCCACGGGCGTGCCCTCGCGCAGGTGACGCACCACGTGGCATTGCAGAGCATGCACAGAATCTCCAGCATATCCCCGGTTCTCCCAGGCGTAGAGATGCTCCGTCTCGCCACCGCCACGGGGCCGACGCCAGATGCGGCCGAGGCCGTCCACCCTCAGGCTGCCATCAGTGCCCTCCACCCTAAGCTCGCCCATGGTGAGGCGCGGGTTCTCGGCGGGAAAATCCAGCAGGCGGTTGCCGTCGAGCAGGCCGGCGGCGCCGGAGGCAAAGGCGAAGGTGGCGAGCCCGGCATCCTCCCCGGCAATGGCCGGGTTGAGCCGGCGCAGCCGAGCGAATACGCCGGTGATCTCCCCCATCAGAAAGCGGAACACGTCGATGGTGTGAATGCCCGTCTCGTGAATGAGGAAGCGCGGCATCTTCTGGAAATAGGGCTGGCGATCGAGATAGGCGGAAGGCCCTTGCCCATCGCCGGGTCGCATGCGGAAGCCGATGTCGAAGGGCTCGCCCACCGCCCCCGCCCGCATCAGCCGGGCGACCTCCCGGTTCCATGGGCGGAAGCGCCAGTTTTCGTGGGCGACCACGAGCGTGCCGGAGCGCGCGGCCGTCTCCGCCAGCGCCTCGGCCTCCGGCAGGCTTGGGGCCAGCGGCTTCTGGCAGATGGCGGGGATGCCGCGGCTCGCGGCCAACGCCACGAGGCCGGAATGACTTTCCGGCGTGGTGATGATGTCAACGAGGTCGGGGCGGGCGGCGTCCAGCATTTCGTCGGGATCGGTGAACACCGCTCCGGCACCGTAGCGGACGGCGAAGGCTTTCGCCCGCTCCAGGTTGGATCGCACGCAGATGCCGACCAACTCGATACCGGGGATGCGCGCCCAGCTGTCATAGTGGTAGGTGCTGAAGAAGCCGGTGCCGAAGGCTGCCACGCGCATGGGGATCTCCCTCCTGTGGGGCGGCTGCGGCGCTCAGGAGGGATTGTAAGCGGCGAAGGCGAGGGCGTAGATGCCGATGCTGGCGGGCTCTGCGTCCGACAGCGCCTGCCGTAGCCGGTCGGCGGCCGCCTCGGCCGCGGCGCTGCCGGTGGCATGGACAACGACAACGCCCCCGACATGGGCGTCGGCCGCGCCGCGCAGGCGCTTTTCTGCCGAGGCAATGGTCGAGGCCCCGGTCTGGGCCCGCCACAACTCGGCGCCGACGATGCCGGGCGTTCCTCTGCCGGCCTCCGCACTACCGAGCAGATCAGCGACGAGGCACGGCCACATCGCGCCGGCCGCCGCGGCGCCGGCCTCATCCTGGCGCGCGGTGACGACGAAGCCGCCTTCTGCTCGCCCGCTCCAGACCACGCGCGCGCAGACGGTGCGCGAGTTGTTGCGGAAGTGGGGCTGTGCCTGCTGCGTCCCCAGGGTTGGGTGGTTCAGCCGCTCCAGATAGAGCGGGGAGGCAAGCACGTTGGCGTCGGTCGTCTCGTAGCGGATGAACAGCTGAGGGGTGGCCTTGAGCGCATGGTAGCGGCGCACGTTCAGGAAGCCGGGAATGTCGAGGCGCTCGAAGTGGTGCTCGGCATCGTACCAAGTGAGCACGTCGCCGACATGGTTCGGCTCGATGTCATGCCAAATGGCGAGGATGCCTCGCTCCGCGGTGCCTGCGGTGGCCATGTGCGATGGTCTTCCGTGTGAGCGTGTTCCCGACGCCCCTAAGCGGTGAACCACCCGGGACTTGAAATTATTTCACATTGTGAGTTTCATTGTGTCAATGACAAATAAGTGGAGAGGCTCGCGGTGAGCCCCGCGCCGCCATCCGAGCCGGATGGCAACAGCTCCAGCGCAGCGAGGCATCATGACGTCCGAACGACCGTGGAAGATACTGATGCTCCAGGGTGCCAACATGAGCTATCTGGGCCAGCGGGAGCCAGAGCGCTACGGCACCACGACCGCCGCCGAGCTGGACGCTATGATGGCAACCGCGGCGGCCGAGCGGCACGTGGATCTTGAGATTTTCTACACACATCTGGAAGGGCTTGCCATTGATCGCATCTATCGCGCCCTGGATGAGGGTATGGATGGATTGCTGATGAACCCGGCCGGTTTCCAGTATGCTGGCCACGCCCTGCGCGATTGCCTGCTGGGGGTGCGTCCGCGGCTACCTTATGTCGAGGTGCATATTACCCACCGCTGCATCACCGGCGGCCTGCACACCGTTACAGCTGAGGCCTGCGCCGGCCTGGTGCTGGGCTTCGGCATCGATTCCTACGTGATGGGGCTCGACGGCCTGCTACGCCTTCTTACGCGGCGCAGAGACTAGGTGCCTCCATGGAACGCGGCGGGATTGCGGGATTCCGCATGGCGAAATAAGTTTACGCGACGTTTGTCGGGTGTCGAGTTACGCGAGCGCAGGACAGCAATGGAGAGGCAAATGCGGCGGAGTGCATCGGCTGCGCCGGCGAAGGATCTCGTGAAGGCCAAGGACCTCACGACGGCGAATGACGTTGCGAAAGTAGTGGAGCCGGAGGCCAGCCGCGAGCGCGGCGGCGTGCAGTCCATCGAGCGTGCCTTCTCCATCCTTATGCAGATCGCCCAGCATCCTGATGGCATCAGTCTCGCGGACTTAGCGAAGAGGGTGGAACTGCACACCTCCACCACCTTCCACCTTGTGCGGACCCTGGTGGAGACCGGGGCCGCGCGGCAGGACCGCGAGACGAAGCGCTACCACCTGGGCCGGCTCATCTTCAGCCTTGCCGCCAACTCCGCGTCCGAGGTGGAGTTGGTGACTATGGCCACGCCGTTCATCGAGGACCTAGCGCGCATGAGCGGCGAAACCACCCATTTCGCCCTGCGCTCCGGCCACGACATTGTGATCGCGGCGAGGGTCGCCGGCACGGGCGCATTCCAGCTCGTAGAGCGCAACGGTGGCATCCGGCCAGCTCATTGCACCAGCCTCGGGAAGGTGCTGCTGGCCGCCATGTCGCCGCCGCAGCTTGAAGAGTATCTCACCGCCATGCCGCTTGTGGCCTATACCCCGAAGACGATCGTCGATCCCGAGCGGTTCCGCGAGGAGCTCGATCACGTGCGGCGGTCAGGGATAGGCTACGACGACCAAGAGTTCAACGACGAGGTACGCTGTGTGGCCGCTCCAGTGCGGAACTTTTCCGGGCATGTGGTCGGAGCGGTGGGAGCGTCGGGGCCCGTCTGGCGGATGACCCTACCCCGGCTCCAGGACGTGGCGCAGAAAGTTCGAGCTACTGCAGCTGAGTTATCGCGCGAGCTAGGATGCCACGGATGATCCTGATAGAAGTTCTGGGCTGATAAAACAAGGGTACCGAAAATAAATTGGTTTCGAAATTTTGATCCCAGTGTCGTCGAAAGCAAGAGCGCGGCGCGCTCTCTAAACCTATATAGTGGAATTTTACGCCGAATGGAAGGGTAAGCACGAAGAAGATGCTTGGAAGGTTATTAAAAATATTCCGGGCCGCTGAGCTGACTGCTCTCGATTCGCCCCGGCGCCTAGTCGGTGCGTTTCTCCTACCAATAATCAGATGCTCCTAGAGCTGCATCTCATTGCAACTTGGAGGGACATAAACTGTCCCGCCCAACGATCGAAACCACGCGTGCTTGAGCACAGGGAAAGCCCATTCGCGAAACACCGCTTATTGCGATTCATGATGGGGGCATTGCGATCCAATCCCCCGCGTTCGTGTGCACCGGCGGAATTCACAAAAGCGCGCTATGGCATCACCGACTATTGTCACATTGGGCTCCCTCGGGCAGCAGGCTACCCAGCTCAACGCGCTGGGCAAGGCGAAAAGACGCCCAACCCAAAGCCTCCGACTGAAAGACGATTATAGGTGACACCTCAACCGACTGGGGACTGCAAGTCTGACTGCCTTTTTTGGGCGGTTGCCATCCAACCGGACCCGGAAGATCCTCATCCCGCACGATGCCACGGCCTATAAGCGCCGCAACCGCATCGAGTGCTGCTTCAATCGCCTAAAGCACTTCCGCCGCTTCGCGACGCGCTACGACCGCCGGACGATCCACTTCGCCGGGTTCGTCCTCCTCGCCGCAGCCATGATCTGGCTCCAGTGAATGTCGATCGGCTCTAGGGCCGCCAACGTGGCGGAAGCCCATGTCGCGAAGGAAGCCGTATTTCCATTTCAGAGATCGCCAAAGGCAGTCCGTGGCGATCTTCGGGTGACCTTCGGGATAGGCGACGATGCCGGCGCTGCGAATGCCATGCCGTTCCACGACGCCGCTGCCGAGAAGTGCCAGCGAATCCGAAAACGGATCCGGTGGAGCGGCGGAATCTCCTCCGACGAACAGGAAGCGCGACGGGCTTGCCTCTTCGATCAGCGAATGAGGTGGATCGTCCAGATCGTCGGCGGATCGCAGGCGGCGGGAAGAAATGATCGGTACGGGTTCGAATCCGCAGCGACAAATGACATGCGCCGCATTGACGCTCTGAGCATGGTCCTCATTTCCTAGGAACGCGATGTTGATCGACGTTCCCGAGGGAATTTCGGACATGGCGGCTTCAGCCTGGCCAATGTCTTTTCCTGTGACCTCCAGTGTGTAGGCCGCTGTCCCTTGAGAGCCGGATGGGTGTGTTCTGGTCGCGACGTCAGACGTCTCAATCTCCTGGCTTCTCGGAAAGTGGTTTTGAAACTTGTCCGGCACCCCGTCGAACGCTGCGGTATCGGAAGAATTGCCTCGGCGGAACATTCCGGCTCGCAGACACCGCAATCGATACATTCGTCTGGATGAATAACGAGCATGTTTTCCCCCTCGTAGAAGCCGTCGACGGGATAGACGTTCACGCAATCCATGTATTTGCAGCGAATGCAGTTCTTGGTGACGACATATGGCATCGGTGTATCCAAAGGCGCGGTGCCTGGGGGCTGCGCAAGGCCGAGCGCCGGCTTGCGCTGCTTTGGCGAGGCCTTCGTTTCGGGGATATCGAAAACCGCAATCTGTGCTTCCTTCTTGAGCCATACATGATACGAATAATGTATGTTAATTGACCATGCAAATTGAGAGACGCATGTGGAAGCCGAGATTGATCGAGGCCGCCCGGATGAAGTATCTGGGCATCGTCGAGGCGTTGGAGGCGGACATCCGCTCAGGCCGGGTCGCGCGGGGTGAACGGCTGCCGCCGCAGCGCGCCATCGCCGAGGCACTGGATGTTGATCTGACCACGGTGACACGCGCCTTCAACGAGGCTCGCCGGCGCGGGCTGGTCCAGGCGCAGGCCGGTCGGGGAACCTTCATCAACGAGACGCTGGAGGGTGAGGTTGGCGAAGCTGCGCATCCCCTCATCGATCTCAGCATGAACATCCCCTCACAGCCCTCGGCCGTGGATTTTCGGAAGATTTTTCCGCAGGGCATCGGAGGCGTTCTG
This sequence comes from Xanthobacter nonsaccharivorans, assembly GCF_043194755.2. Taxonomy (NCBI): domain Bacteria; kingdom Pseudomonadati; phylum Pseudomonadota; class Alphaproteobacteria; order Hyphomicrobiales; family Xanthobacteraceae; genus Xanthobacter; species Xanthobacter nonsaccharivorans. The sequence goes on from NZ_CM195526.1 coordinate 708,518, forward strand.
GGGAGCCCGCGCGGCCTGCTCAATCTGCACTATCAGGAGAGTACAGGTGCGGAGCCGGACCGGCAGGCGGCCGCAAGTTGGCTTGCCCCCCGCATCGAGGGCGTCACGCCTGACCGGATCGTCGTCACGGGAGGCGCGCAAAGCGCACTGTTTGCGGTCTGCGATCTTCTTTTGAACCGCGGCGATACCGTAGCCGCCGGAGCCCTGACCTATCCGGGCATGAAGGCTGTCGCCATTCAGAAAGGGCTCGAGATCGCGGCGGTGGATATGGACGACAAGGGAATCGTCCCCGATGCGTTCGAGAAGGTTTGTCGCGACCGCGCGCCGAAGGCCCTTTACGTCATTCCGAGTATCGACAACCCGACCACTGCCACTCTGCCGGAAGACCGCCGCCGGGCCTTGGCGACCATTGCCCGCAAGCATGGGGTAGCGATTGTCGAGGACGACCCCTACGCGCCGCTGCGGCCGGAGCGGCTGGTCTCCTTCGCCGAGATGGCGAGCGACATTACCTGGCACATCGCGACGCTCTCGAAGTGTGCGACGCCTGCCTTGCGGGTCGCCTACGTCGTGGCGCCAAGCGGCACCAAAGCACTGCTCCTGGCCGGCGTCTTGCGCGCGACGATCCTCATGGCGCCTCCGCTGATGTCGGCGCTGGCGAGCCGCTGGATCGCAGACGGCGTCCTCGATGAGATCGCCAAATCGATCCGCGCGGAGAATGTCGAGCGGCAGAAGATTGCGGCCTTGATCCTCGGGGGCGTCGGTTTTGCCACCGATCCCCATGGGCATCATCTTTGGATGCGGCTGCCGAGCTACTGGCGCGCTTCTGATTTTGCCGAACATGCCGACCGTGCCGGCGTTTCGATCGTACCCAGTTCGGCCTTTGCGACAGTCGCCCATCCCATCGAGGCCGTCAGGATCTCGCTTGGCGTCGCTCCCGACCGGGGAGACCTCGAGGACGGCCTGACGCAACTCGCCAATCTGATTTCCCAGCCCTCGCTCGGAGCGAGGGCTGTCGTCTGATTTTTTGAAGGATCGTCGCCATGACCATGATCAGAGCCGCAGTCGTGCAGGCCGCTCCCATCCTGTTCGATACCTCGAGCACGATCGAGAAGCTCGCCGGGTTGACGCGAGAGGCTGCCGGCAAGGGCGCGCATCTCGTCGTCTTCCCGTAGGTCTTTGTCGGCGGTTATCCGAAATGCCTCGATTTCGGCGCGCGCCTGGGAACCCGAAGCCCGGAAGGGCGGGAGGATTTCCGCCGCTACTTCGACGGCGCCATCGACCTGCCCGGCCCGGAAGCGAGCTGCATCGGAGAGATTGCCCAGGACAATGGTGTTCATCTGGTCGTGGGCATCATCGAACACGATGATGGCACGCTCTATTGCTCGACGCTGACCTACGCGCCGTCCGGTAAGATCCTCTACAAGCACCGCAAGCTGATGCCGACGGCGCTCGAGCGTCTCGTCTGGGGCTTTGGCGACGGCTCGACCATCGGCGTCGGCGTCGATACGCCGATCGGGAAGATCGGCAGCGTGATCTGCTGGGAAAACTATATGCCGCTCCTGCGCACGGCCATGTACGCGCAGGGCGTCGAGCTCTATTGCACCCCGACCGTCGATGACCGTGACGTCTGGCCGCCGACGATGCGCACCATCGCGCTCGAAGGGCGCTGCTTTGTGATCTCGGCCTGCCAGTATTTCACGCGGGGTGACGGGCCGGCCGATTTCCATCTGATGCGGGGCGACGAGCCCGCCATGTTCGGCCTGATGTGCTCCCCTGAATTCCTGTCACGGATCGGTTGGGTCCTTCGATCAGGAAAAGGACCATGCGGCGCAGCCGTTTCAGCGAGGAGCTGATCATCTTGGTGCTGAAGGAGCACGAGGTGAGGATGAAGACCGCCGAGGTGTGCCGCAAGCACGCCATCTCGGACGCCACCCTCTACAAGTGGAAGGCGAAGTACGGAGGCATGACGGCCTCCGAGACGGCTCGGCTTCGCACGTTGGAGGAGGAGAACCGACGGCTGAAGAAGCTGCTGGCCGAGCAGATGCTCGACAATGCGGTGCTGAAGGATCTCTTGGGAAAAAACTGATCTCGCCTGCGGCGCGGTTCGCGACGGTAAAGCGCGTGATCGGCGATCACGGCGACTCGGAGCGCCGGGCCCGCCGGCTGATCGGTCGAGCTTCCAGTCCCAGCGCGAAGCGGATGGCGATGCTGCCGTCTGCACGCGCATGCGGGAGCTTGCCAATGAGCGCCGTCGGTTCGGCTACCGTCGGCTGGCGATCCTGCTGAAGCGGGAGGGCGTGAGGATGAACCTGATGAAGGTCTACCGCCTCTATCGGGAAGAACGGCTCGTGGTGCGTCGGCGCGGCGGGCGTAAGCGGGCGCTCAGCAGCAGGGTGCCGGCGGCCGTCCCGCAGGGAGCGAACCAGCGCTGGAGCCTCGACTTCGTGTCCGATGCCCTGAATGACGGCCGCCGCTTCCGGGTGCTGAACATCGTCGACGACTTCACCCGCAAGTGCCTGACGGCTGTGGTGGACACCTCGCTCTCCGGCGTCCGCGTGGTGCGCGAACTGAACGAGGTCATCGTCCGCCGCGGCCGCCCCTGCATGATCGTCTCGGACAACGGCACCGAGCTGGTCAGCCGGGCGATCCTGAACTTCTGCGAGGAGGTCGCCATCGAATGGCATTACATCGCCCGGGGCAAGCCGATCCAGAACGCCTTCGTGGAAAGCTTCAACGGCCGCCTGCGCGACGAGTGCCTCAACGAGCACGCCTTCTCCTCGCTTGCCGAGGCCAGACGGATCATCGAGGCTTGGCGGATCGACGACAACACCGTCAGATCCCATACGAGCCTCGGCGGCCTCGCGCCGTCGATGTTCGCCAACCGGTCCCACGAGGACCAAAACCCAGCCGGGCCTAACTTATGACCGGCAGGAAAATGGGGTGCACGTCAGCAGCGCTTTTTCCATCACCACTAGGTGGTCATGGAAGCCTAGATGCTCGTAGATGCGTCGTGCCGAGCCGTTGCTGGCCAAGACATTGATGCGCAGCCATTTTGCCCCGGAACTGCGTGAACGGTGCTCACACTCATCGAGCAGCAATCGGCCGGCACCGGTTCCTCGAGCCGACGATTTCACGGCGATGTGGCTGACTTCGCTGTAGACGAAGGGAACCTCATCAATCTCTCCAGTTTGCTCGACCTTTGTGAAGATCGTTGCGTAGCCGATCAGCTTCCCGTCCCTGATGCTCACGAGAAGCGAACCTCGCTCCTCCCTACACCTGCGAAGCAGCGTCTCGACGTACCAACCACCGATATCCTCGATCGGCATCATTCTGTCATAGAGTTCCCCTTCGTAGGCCTGGAGCTCACGAACGACTTCCAGGACCTGCTGCAGGTCGCTGTCACGGTAGTCTCTGATGACGACTGACAATCTTTGTTTCCCATGCTGGCTAGAAAGCGGCGAGGCGGCGCCCCAGAGGGAAGGAAAGCAGCTATCTGAACGCAAAGCCAGTGCCCACGCGAGCAGATCCTTCCTCCTCATCTGATATCGTATCTTTGTCTCACCGGCTGGTGATAGGCGATGCAAGCCAGCACTAGCATTCCCGTCTCGGAGAGCGGGACCGGCGCGGGTTCTGTGGCGAACGCCACGTGGAACGCCTCGGCGTGGCGCGGTTAGGTGGGCAGCTGCCAGGCCCCCCCCCCCCGGCGGCTAGCTCGTAGGACCGGTCGCGCAAGGCATCGCGGATACCTTCGATCACCAGCGCAATGGCGCACATGCGGCTGCCCCCACGTGGTCAGCAGTTCCCGATCGACAATCCTAGGTGCCACTTACGCCAGCACAGCTTCGGCGGCAACTCGGCGAGCCCGGTGTCGAGGGTTTCTGTGGCGAGGGGCCGGCGGGCCGTGATCAGAGCCCATAGAGACGGAGGGAAGGCGCGGCCGGAGAGCTTGCGCACCGCCTCGAGCATCGCGAGCCGCTCAAACAGCCTCCGTTCGTGCTGGGGGTACCGGAGCGCATCTGGCACCGTCCGCGCCACTGATGTGGGCCGCCCACATGCTGCCCCTCGCGAAGCCGATCTTGCCGGAGCGCAACGTGGATGATCGCCTCGGAGAGAGGGCGCACATCCCGCAGGTATCGCCACGTCGGAGATCCTCGCCACGGTCCGCGGCGACGACGCCAGCGCTCCACGAATTCGAAGTCGGAATCCTCCCACCGCGTCAGATCCGACCAGACCGGCTCGATCGGAACGAAGCCTGCAAGTTCGGCGACACGGTCGAGGCACTTGATGAGGCCTCCGCCATCAAGGCGAGCAACGAGTCCTTATGGGACACGCCGCGCATCAGCGTGCGAACTTAATCCTGGCCCTAAGCTCCGCCTATCTCGCGCAGATCCTCCTGCGCGATCCGGATACCCCCGAGCATGGCGCCGCTGTGGGCATCAAGCTCGAAAGCCGTCTTGTCCGCGAGCGTCTTGATCAGATCGCCTCTCATCACGAATTTCGTCAAGACACCGTTTGACAACCATAGCAATGGTGACAAAGAACGCCGTGCGGCGACAACCCTGTTAGCTCCGGTCATCTCCGGAGGTTGGCGACATGGCTTTCTCTAACGCCTGCGCGAGCAGGTTGGCCTATCCCCAATTTCGCGCGCCAACCCCTTTATGCTTCCCAGAATTCACGGCCCTCGCCCGCTTCTTCATCGTTGCACACGACTCTACCTTCCGTGTTGCTCGGCAGCGGAAACTCCACAACGCCCTAAATCCGCATCTGGGGCGTGAGTTGCCGCGGATCCGTCTTCAGCTCGAGCAACGCCGGGCGGCCGCTGGCATGGGCTCTCTCGAAAGCCGGCATGAATTCATCGGTACGCTCGACCTTCTCCGCGAACGCCCCAAATGACCGGGCAAGCGCCACAAAATCCGGCCCTTGGATGGCCGTTGCGCTGATGCGGCTGGGGAAGCGCCTTTCCTGGTGCATGCGGATAGTCCCATACATGCCGTTGTTCACGACTATGATGACGATGGCGGCCTCTTGCTCGACCGCCGTCGCCAGTTCCTGCGGATACATCAGGAAGCAGCCGTCTCCAGCAAAACACACGACTGTGCGATCAGGATGACGAAGCTTGGCAGCCACGGCCGCGGGCAGGCCGTAGCCCATAGTTCCACAGGTCGGAGCAAGCTCGGTTCGCGGTCGGCGATATTGATAGTAGCGATGCACCCAAACGGTGTAGTTGCCGGCGCCGTTGGTGATGATGGCATCGTTGTCCAGAACTTGATTGAGGTGGGAGACCGCCTGGGCCAGGTTCACTCCGATCTCATCGGGATGGGGATCCGATGGCCGTCCGAATTGCTCCTGCTCGAGGCGCGCGGCCCTGGTCCATTCGCCCCAAGGGGCGACCGCGGGAGCCGGCAGGCCGGTCAGAAGGCGGGCGATTGCGTCCATGGATGCATGAATGGGGAGTTCGGCATGGAATAGCCTGCCAAGCTCGCTGCTGGCGCGGTGCACATGCACGAGACGTTGGCCAGGGGTCGGAGGCGTAAGAAGCCGGTATCCGTCGGTGGTGACATCGCCGAGCCGTGTACCGATGGCCAGTATCAGGTCGGCTGCCCGGACTCGCGTAGCCAGCGCCGAGTTCATGCCGAGCGACAGGTGGCCGATATATTGCGGAAGGCGATTGTCGAACAGGTCCTGTCGGCGGAAGGAGCACGCCACTGGAATGTTCCAGGCGGTCGCGAAGCCGGCAAGGTCTTTGCTAGCGTCCTCGCTCCAGCCTGGGCCGCCCACGATGACGAGGGGGCGTTGCGTGCTGTTCAGCAAGCGTTGCAGCGTATCGCGTTCATGGGATCCCGGGTCGGGGAGAACAGACAGCCGCACCGGCCGGGCATCCATGGTTGCGCACTGCTCGCCAAGGACATCCTCCGGCAGCACGACCACCACCGGGCCGGGGCGCCCTTCCATCGCCGTGGCGAAGGCCCGCGCCACATGCTCCGGAATGCGCGCAGGGTCGTCGATCTCCACGACCCACTTCGCACAGGAGCCGAACATCGCGCGGTAGTCCACTTCTTGAAACGCCTCGCGATAGCGGTCCTGGCGGGCAATCTGGCCGACGAACAGGATGAGCGGCGAGGAATCTTGCGAAGCCACATGCACACCGATGCTGGCATGCATTGCCCCCGGCCCCCGGGTGACGAAACAGATGCCGGGCCGCCCGGTGAGCTTGGCATCAGCCTCGGCCATCTCACACGCGGCACCTTCGTGCTTGGTGACGACGACCCGGATTGAGGGGTGCTCCAGGAGACTGTCGAGAACGTCGAGATAGCTCTCGCCCGGAACGCAGAACAGGCGGTCGACGCCTTGGCACGCCAAGGCATCCACCAGGATGCGCCCACCCGAACGCCGCGGAATGATCCGCTCCGCGGAAACTGCTTGGTCCGTGCGGCTGTCGGCTGTGGAGGTCAGGTGCATGTGAGGATTGTTTCTGTCGTTGGGGATTCGGGCCGGCCGGAAGGCGGCCCCGGGGATCCGCGGGTTGCCGAGAACATGGTGGCGCGGGGGATGAGCCGCGCTGCCCCTTCCTTCGTCAGTCTGCCTTGAGAACCTTGCCCTGGGTTTCGGGGAGCAGGGCTGTCGCAAAGAAGAGCAGACCGTAGGCAACGGCCGCGAAGAGCGAGATTGCCACGCCAAGCGTCATGGAAGACGAGAGAAAGCCAACCAAGGTCGGGAACAAGGCGCCGATGCCTCGGCCGAAGTTGAAGGCAAATCCTTGTCCGGAGCCGCGAAGCCTTGTCGGGAACAGTTCCGCAAAGAACGGACCGATGCCGGAGTAATATCCACTGGCGAAGAAGCCGAGGGGAAAGCCGACCGCCCACAGTGCCGCGTTGGACATGGGAACCTGCGTGTAGATCAACACCAGCCCCATGGCGCCGATGGAAAATGTAAAGAACAGATTGCGTCTGCCGATGCGGTCCGCGAGCCAGCCGCCCACCAGATAGCCCACGAAGGATCCCACGATGACGGATGCGAGATATCCCGTCGAACCCACCACGGTCATGTCCCGTTCCGCACGCAGGAATGTCGGCACCCAGGTTGTAACTGCATAGTACCCACCTTGAGCCCCTACGCTGAAAAGCGCGGTCAGCAGGGTGGTCTTGAGAATGCCGGGGGAGAAAATCTCCCAAAGGGAAGGCTGGGTTCCCTGCTCGATGGCAAGAGCCCGGCCCTTCACGGAAATATCGGGCTCCTCGACGTAGCGGCGGAGAAAGAACACGAGGAAGGCGGGCAGGGCTCCCAATGCAAACATCCAGCGCCACGCTTGTTCCGGCGGGAGGACGCTGAACAGAACGGCCTGCAGCATGACCGCCAGGCCCCAGCCCACCGCCCAGCCGGACTGGACCGAGCCGAGGGCCCGTCCCCGATACTTTCCGCGCACAGCCTCGGCCATCAGCACCGCTCCCGCGGTCCATTCGCCGCCGAAACCCAGCCCGAGCAGAGCCCGCAATACGATCAGCTGATCAAAATTCTGCGCGTACGCACACAGAAAGCTGAAGAAGGAGAACCAGACGATCGTAATCTGGAGGACGCGGACGCGGCCAATCCTGTCTGCCAAATAGCCCGCAAGCCATCCGCCCAGAGCGGAACTCAGCAATGTGACGGTGACCGCGAGACCGGCTGTGCCCCGATCGACTTGCCAAAGGGCGATAAGCGTGCCGATCACTAGCGGATAAAGCATGAAGTCCATGCCATCGAGGGTCCAGCCTGCGGCGCAACCCCAGAAAGTCCGACGCTCCGGAACGGTCATGTTCCTGAACATGGCGACGAGCCCGGAATCGGTGCTGCCCAATGCCACCTTGTCGTTGACCTCTTGTGCCATTGCTTCCTCCTAGAACGGATATTTTTCTTTGGTTTTGTGCCTCGCTGTCGCAGAGGCGGGCTCGCCTGGAGAGGCAGGCACGCGTCTGCGATCGGCATCTGCAACAGCAGTGCCGTGTCTTCGGTGGAACCTTGAAGATCCCGGGAAGCTCGATTCCCGGGCAGCCGCCTTCAGCGCTCGAAAGGCTGCGCGCTACCGTCGGCCCCGAAGAAGAGGTTGGGCTTGATGAAGAAGCTGAGGTGCAGGCAGCCGTTTGGAGCCCGCGCCACGTGCCGGCTGCCAGCCGGCCGGGCGGCGTACCAGCCGGGAAGCACTTCGCCCTCGTGATCGACGAGGCTGCCTTCCAGAATGAAGGTCTGTTCGACCTCGACATGCTCATGGTATGGGAGTTCGGCACCTGGCTCCCAACGGAAGAGGCCCGTAAAGAGCCCGGTAGCCTTGTCTTCGTAAAGAAGCTTGAAAAAGACGCCGGGGTATTTGGTGGGCTTCCACGGCAGGGCATTTGAGTCGACAATTACGGACTTCAGCTCTGGACGGAGAGGGAAGCGGGCGGTCAATGCGGGATCGATTTCAATCGTCATATAACGGGCCTTCCTCCTGCCGTCTGTTCTTCATCGGACGGTCATCGACCCTTAAGCTCCTCCTCCTGCCGCTGGCTATGCAATCGGTGGATAGCTGCTTTGCATATGGGCATGCAGCGGAGCAATTGCGGCGGCCTGCAGCGACACCATGAACTCTGACGATCTTGAATGCTTTATCCACGTCGCTTCCACGGGGTCGATCTCTCGCTCGGCCCTGGCGCTTGGCCGCGAACAATCCACCGTCAGTCGGCACATCGGCCGCCTCGAAGCTGAAAGCAGGGCCAAGCTGTTTCATCGCAGCGGACGCGGCGTAATTCTCACCGACGCAGGCCGGCAGCTCCTCGAGTCAGCGGGCGCAGTCATGGCGTCCCTCGCACAGACCCGGCGGGTGATGCACTCGCTTTCTGCGCGCGGCCCAACGGATTTCGTCGTCGCCGCGCAGCCGACAATTGCCAGGACCCTGTTTCCTCCTCTGTCCCATTCACTCACTGCGACTTACCCCTCCATGCACCTGAGGCTGGTGGAGGGACTCGGCGCTGGAATCCTCGACTGGCTCGCGGCTGGGGAAATCGATCTCGCGGTCCTCTACCGGCCCGTCAACGGAGGAAGCCTGCAAGTTGAAAAAGTAGCGCGCGAGCAAGTCCGCCTGGTCGTGCCAGCGAGCTACCGCAACATCGGCGACGTCTTTTGCGTCCGCAACCTCGGAGAGCTGCCGCTCATCCTGCCGAGCCACCCCAACGGGCTGCGGCTGCTAGCCCAATCTCTTGCTAGTCAAGCGGGTTTCTCGCTCAATATCGTCCTAGAATGCGATGGCTCTACGAGCCTGACCAAACGGCTCGTAGAGCAGAACTGCGGCTGCACCATTCTCCCCCTGGCCTCCGTCTCCGATGGCGTGGCGATGGGAAAGCTGCGTACCGCCGTACTGACCGACCCATCTGTGGAGCGAGAAGTCGTGATCGCCACAGCCCAGAACCGATCGCGCCCTTCTGACTTCTCGCAGATCATGCGCACGCTTAGGCGTATCATCGCCGAAACGGTCGCGCGGGGGGATTGGCCAGGTGCCGAGTTGGTTTGAACGGCAGAGACAACTTCGGCGAGGTGGATTCGACGCGCTCATCACCAAATACCTTAAGCGAAAATCAAACGATCCGAGGTGGGCCTCATAAATAAATATTATATAATTTTAATATGATGTTTTTAACGTATATGCCTCGTGCCTCCAAAAAGTATAATATATGATAGGTGATGAGGGTCATCAGCTGCGCGATGTCGAAGGCGTTTATTCGGAGTACTAAGAGAGCGAGCGCCTCAAAAATTGGGGTGCAGCGGTGCCTGCTAAGGCACAGAAAAGCAATAGTGAAACACTGCCATACGAAATGGGCGAGGCGGGGAATGGCTGCCATGCAGGGACGGAGCCGCCGCCCTGCCTCGCTCATGTTCGGGCCGCAGGATCGCTATTCGGCAGGGCGAGTCACTGGCGTGCTCTTGACCGTCTTTCCGCCCGTCATGACGATGATAAGGAGGCCGGCGATGCAGATGAACACGCTGAGCATGAGCAGCCCATATGTGAAGCTGCCGGTTGCGTCCTTTACTGCGCCGACGGCATAGGGGCCGAGAAACCCGCCGAGATTGCCGATCGAATTGATAAGGGCGATGCCGGCGGCGAGGCCCGTCCCCGACAGGAACTGCGGCGGTAGCGTCCAGAAGGTCGGCATTGCCGTGAAGATGCCGGCGGCCGCGACGGAGAGCGCGATCATCTGCATAACCGGATCGCTCAGAGTGGCACTCGCTGCGAGGCCGCCGCAGCCGAGAAAGCAGGCGAACGCGGCATGCCAGGTGCGCTCGCCGGAACGGTCCGAGTTACGCGTCCACAGTATCATCGTCACCGCCGCAACCGCATAGGGTACCGCGGCGATGAAGCCAGTGGCGGCATTGCTGAGGCCGAAGCCCTTCACCATCGTGGGCAGCCAGAGCACGACCCCGTAGCTTCCGGTGATGATGCCCACATATGCGAGGCCGAACAGCAGAATCTTGCGGCTTGTCAGCGCCTCGCGCATGCCTCCCAGCGAATGATGGGCGCGGTCTGCCTCGTCCTTGGTGAGTTCCTGCTGCAGCCATGCCTTTTCAGCATCCGACAACCAGCGGGCGTCGCGTGGCCGGCTGGGCAGGGCGAACAGCACTACGAAGCCCAGAAGGATGGAAGGTATTGCCTCGAGGAAGAACATCCACTGCCAGCCTTTGAGACCGGCCAGTTCGTCGAGCCCGAGCAGCAGGCCGGACACGGGCGAACCGAACACAATGGCGAACGGGACGGCGACGAGGAAGCCGCCGAGCACCTTTGCCCGGTCACGAGCCGGGAACCAGTACGTCAGGTAAAGAACGATGCCCGGGAAAAAACCCGCTTCCGCCACGCCGAGAATGAAGCGGATCGCGTAGAAGCTGGTGCTGTCCCATACAAAGGCGGTCAGGCCGGAAATGATGCCCCACGAGATCATGATGCGGGCGATCCAGAGGCGGGCGCCGACGCGGTGGAGGATCATGTTGCTCGGCACCTCAAACAAGAAGTATCCAAAGAAAAAGATCCCGCCACCGATGGCATAGGCCGTCGCGGTGAAGCCTAGGTCCTTGTTCATGCTGAGGGCAGCGAACCCGACGTTCACCCGATCAAGATAGGCCGCGACGAACGACAGGAACAGGATCGGCAAGAGCCTCCTGCTGATTTTGCCAATGATGTCGGATTCGAAATCTCTCATGAATTCCTCCCTAAGGACTTCATTTGGCACGCGCTATCCATGTGCTGGCCGTGCCGTTATTGTTTGCAAGGGAAGGATATCAGTGTCGCCTTGGTGGTTATGTGATTTCTACGGAACCAAGCTTTCGTTGCCTGCAATGGGTAGGGCTAGGCAACGGAAGGCGGTCGACGGTTTCGCCGATATTCACCTTGGATCCGAATGAAAGATTTTATTTAATCTGAATACTTTCAGGCAAAATGGCAGGTTTGGCTTCAAGCAGGTTCGCTTTTTTGCATCGGCGACTTCATCGGCGGCGCCCGAAAGCCGATGCGGTCGATTTCGGCCATCAGCTCTTTGGACAGGGAGCGTTCTGCTGAGGCCAGGACTTGCGTGATTTCACCCGGCTGGCGAACGCCGACCGCGATGCGGGTGATGTCGTGCCGATCCAGCAGGAAAGGAATCGCCAGCTCCACCAAGCCCGTTCCGACGCGCGACAGCAATGCCGCCAGATCCCGCGCGCCCTGCGCAACGTCAGGGTTGCAACGTTCGCCGAACGCCGCCAGCTCGTCGAGCCGAAACAGCCAGCCCTGGTGGAATGGCGAACCGAGCCACAGGTCATAGGCCCCAGCCTGTGCCCGAGCCGCCAGCGGCTCCGCCGTGCGCCAGAGCAGGTCTAGCTGCTTGGCCACCAGGATGACATCAGGTTTGGCGTCGATGGCTGCGTGCATCAGTGGCGCGGTGTTGTTTCCGCTGATGCCCCACCTTATCGCGAACTGGTCGGCGATCTTCCGGACCGCGGCAAGGCACGGCGCGCTCTGGCCACCATCGGTGAGGTCCTTAGCTGATCGGATCTCGAACGGCTTTCCCTCTTTGTGCCACCAGACCCGCCAGTCCGCTTCGTGCAGGAGGATCTGATCGGGGAGACGCCCAAGCCGCTCGCGCGACTGTTCAAAAGCCTGGAGAAGGGCACCTGGATCGCGATATGCGGCGTGGTCGGAAAAGTGGCCGATCTTGGTGGAAATTCGTAACGATGCGGAGCGCCGCCTGAGATAGGATCCAAGCTTGCGCTCGGCTTCGCCGTGGCCATAGGCGAACGCAGTATCGACCCATTCGCCGCCTGCCGCGACATATTCGTCGAGAACCGCATCCCACACGTCCTGAGGGGCTTCCGCGAGGGTGAAGGTCCCGAGAACCAGTCGATGCCGGCGGTCCATCGGGTCTGATGCCCGCTCAGACTGAAATTGGGGCGCGACAGTGTTCGCGAGCATGCGGTTCTCCCTCGTCTTGTTTATATTCTCTTCGTTCTTCGCGCCCCGGCCCACGCCGTTCGGAGCCAGACGGGGCAGGATAGCCCGGATTGCTCCAGCCTCACTCGGTTGAGCGCGGGGCGACCGCTCGATTACGCGGCGACGTAGGATGTCTTCACCGTCGTGTAGAATTCCGCGGCATAGGCACCTTGCTCACGAGGGCCACAGGAGGATTCCTTCCTCCCCCCGAATGGCACGTGATAGTCGACCCCCGCGGTCGGCAAGTTCACCATCACCATTCCCGCTTGGGCGTTCCGCTTGAAATGCTGGGCGTGCTTCAGCGAAGTGGTGCATAGACCTGCTGCAAGGCCGAAGGGCGTGTCGTTGGCGATTGCCAGGGCCTCGTCATAATCCCGCACGCGGATCACGGCCGCCACCGGCCCGAAAATCTCCTCGCGCGCGATGCGCATGTGATTTTGGACCTCGGTAAAAAGCGCTGGGGACAGGTAGAAGCCCGCTCGTTCCCGCGTCAGGGGTTCTCCGCCAGTGGCGAGGCATGCGCCCTCTTCCTTGCCGATGCGAATGTAGTCGAGGTCCGCACGCATCTGGGTTTCGCTGACCACCGGGCCGATCTGGCTCGATGGGTCGAGCGCGTCACCGACATTGAGCGCGCGCATCCGCGCGGTCAGCGCGTCCACGAAGCGGTCATGGATGGCCTGCGTGGCGATCAATCTCGACGATGCCGTGCAGCGTTGCCCGGTCGAGTAGAACGACCCCTGGATGGCACATTCGACTGCGCCGTCGAGATCGGCGTCGTCGAGCACGACCAGCGGATTCTTGCCGCCCATTTCGAGCTGAACCTTCTTCATCGGCGTCGCGCCCACGCAGGCGGCCGCGATCTGCCGGCCCGTGGCAACCGAGCCCGTGAAGGAGATCCCATCGACCTTCTGATGGCTGACAATGGCTTGGCCCACTTCCGATCCGCGGCCCATGACCAGATTGAGGACCCCCTTTGGAACTCCGGCGCGAACGAGAATTTCGGTCAGGGCATGGGCGCAGGCTGGCACGAGGTCGGCGGGCTTGAAGACCACACAGTTCCCGTAGGCTAAGGCCGGGGCAATCTTCCAGGCCGGGATCGCAAGTGGGAAGTTCCACGGGGTCACGATGCGGATGACGCCCAGAGGCTCGCGCGTGATCTCGACACCGACCCCCGGGCGGACCGACGGAAGAAGATCCCCCTTCAGCCTCAGGCATTCGCCTGCAAAATAGAACAGGATTTGAGCGGCTCGGGTCGCCTCGCCGACGCCTTCGGCGAGCGTCTTGCCTTCCTCGCGGGACAACAGCCGGCCCATCTCCTCACGGCGCTGGAAGAGTTCATCTCCCGCCCGCTTGAGGATGTCATGGCGCAATTGCACCGGTGACCGGGACCATGCGGGGAACGCGTGCGCCGCCTCCTCGATCGCCCGATCGACGTCTGCCCGGCTCGTCCGCGCGAATTCCCCGACAACATCGGCTGTATCTGATGGGTTGATATTGGTGGTGAAAGCCTCGGAAGACACCCACTCCCCGCCAATATGATTTCCAAAGCTCGCCATCCGGGCCTCCCTCTTGCGCCGCAGGCGCCGCGACATTCGTGCCGCGCGTTCATTGTTGCTTCTTTCCTGGAGATTAGGCCTCGCGCTGGAAGTTGCGAGCGTCACCGTGTTCCGTCGAGGGCAACGTTGATTGCCCAAATCGAAACGAAGAGTCGGCGCGCGGTCGGGGTGATCTTGAAGTAGTCTGACTGCAGGGCACGCCGAAGGCCCGCCGAACGAACGGGAGAGGACGACGCCATGGATAATCTTGTCGCGATACGCCTATTCGAGAAGATTGTGGAAACGGGCAACTTCTCGGAGGCGGGACGGATGATGGGATTGGCACCGTCGTCCGTGTCCCGCCAGATCGCGGCTCTAGAGGACGAGCTTTCCGCGGTTCTCTTCACGCGCAATTCGCGCCGCGTCGTCCTCACGGACGCTGGCCGCATCTACCACCAGCACACCCAGCGCATCCTTTCTGAAATCCACGACGCCCGACAAGCCGTTCGCGAGAGCATCGCCGAGCCGAACGGGCTTCTGCGCGTAACCGCGCCGGTGGATTTCGGCCATCGCCATGTGGCACCGGCTCTCGCCGACTTCCTCGCCCGCTACCCACGGATGAACGTGGAGATGATCCTGACGGACCAGGTCCTCGACCTGAACGAAGACGCGGCCGACCTCGCAATCCGGATCGGCAAGCTGCGCGATTCCAGCCTCATCGCCCGGCGGATCGCACCCAATCACCGCGTCGCCTGCGCAAGCCCAGCCTATCTTGCCCGCGCGGGCCACCCCTCTTGCCCGCAGGATCTGGCGACGCACAATTGTCTGACCTATCCTTTTTCCGAGGGCCCCGCCGTCTGGAAGTTCCGGAATGGCGAGGGGATCATCGAGGTGCCCGTGACAGGCACGTTAACAATCAATAACGGCCATGCGCTGCGGGCTGCGGCGATCGAGGGGCTCGGCATCATCGTGCAGCCACTCTGGATGTTGGCGCAGGACCTCACAGAAGGTCGCCTCTTACCCATACTGCCCACCTACCAGGTCAGTTCCAGCGCCATGTCGACCGCGGTCCATGCGGTCTATCCGAACCGCCGCTATCTCTCGGTGAAGATTCGGCTCCTGATCGATTTCCTGGTGGAGCGGTTCAGCACGAAGCTCAGCTGGGACGATCCCTCCCGAGGGGCGTTCGGTCAGGCCTCCGAGCCGGGGGACGCGGATACTCTGGTGAGTACATGACGGCTCCAGAAGATCTGGTCATCGCAGCGAACGAGCAGCGGTGTCGCGGCCTCGAGCAAGAGGGCGTGCCTTGGGTCGGCCCGGTGCACCCGATAGGCTCCTTCGTCCCGATAGACCTCGTAGAGCAGGAATAGGTCGGGTTCATCCTCGTACCTGCCGACATCGAACACGAAGCATCCTTCCTCCTCCTCGCGCGAGCGCCGGGCATGCCGGCAGATGAGTTCCGCGAACATGTCTTCCTTTCCCGGCTGAACGCGGAACTCGGCGACGACGACATAGTTCATAAGGCCCAACTCCCGAGGCTGGAGACGAGTTTACCGGTGCGGCCGGTGGCCACGGCCGTGGATACAAACGATGCGAATCCGTAGCTTCAGCGGCCTGAAGGTAGTGGCCTCACGAGGCCGCGCGCAGATACTGTGTCGCGGATGGAATAATGCGGTCCCGTGCCAGAAGGTCGAACTGACGCGCGATCATCTCGTAGGTGTCGTTGACCTCGTGCCAGCCGGCCTTGCGCGCCTTGGTCATTGACGACATCTGATCCCATTCCGCGTTGAGCATGTTGATCGAAACCGCGCTCCAGAGCGTGAGGTCGCTCATCCGGTAGGGGCGAAGTCCGTGCTTTTGCTGGATCTCCGCCCACATGGGCTCCTTGTCGGCCATGAACGTCCCTAGGTCGAACGTCTGGACACCGCCGACCTCCATGTCGAACCACCGCGCCACCACTGGCCAAGCGTGGCGCCAGCGGATGAAATCGCCATTGGTCAGATTGAACACCTCGTTCTCGGCCGGGCGCGATGTCCCCGCCCAGACCATGCCCCGCGCAAGATGGGTCGCCTCGGTGCATTGGTACACCGCATCGAACGCGCCTTGCTTGCCCGGATAGATCAGGGGCAGGCCCATATGTTTCATGATCGAGGCATAGAGCGCGATCGCGAGCATCATGTTGATCTGCCCGCCGACAGCGAAGCCCCAGACCCCATGCGGGCGTAGCGCGCTCCAGTTCCAGGGCTTGCCTCGCTGATGCGCCGAAAGCCACGCCTGCTGGTCATAGTAGAAATGGGTGAACGGATGGCGGGGCTGATCCTCCCGCGCCGGAGTCGGGTAAGGCCCCAGATGATTGCCGTACCATTTGCTGCCCTGCATAATCTGCACGTGGCGCAGCTTGGGGCATGCACGTTCGACGGCCTCCACCACGTTGCGCAGCATGGTCAGGTTGGGTTCGACCTCGGCCGCATAGGTCTCCTTCTGCACAAACGCCGTATAGAAGACATGCGTGATCTCGGGCAGCTCGGCAATCGCCTTGAAGCAGGCGTTCCGGTCGAGCACATCGAGCGAGATCAACCGCGCCGTGGTGCGCATCTCCGGCGGGCGTCGCGAAACACCTACGGCGTTCCAATCCGGCAAGCCATCGAGGTGATTCAGGAGCGCCCTGCCGACGATCCCGGAAGCACCTACGACGAGAGCAGTAGCCTCGGACATCCCTTCTCCCTCCATACGTCTGGAGTTTTCGATCCCGTTCACCGCGATGCCTTCGACCGCTCGGCGGCCGCACGGATCTGGGCCAATGTGGCATTAGGGGTCAGCGCCTCGGGATCGATCCGAAGCTCGATCAGGGCCGGCCCGTCAGCTGCGAGCGCGCGCCCGAGGGCTAGCCCGAACGCGTCGGGCCGCTCGACGACCTCCCCGTGCGCTCCGTACGAACGCGCGAGGGCGGCGAAATCAGGGTTCTTGAGATCCGTCGCGACGACCCGCCCGGGATAGTGGCGCTCCTGATGCATGCGGATCGTACCGTACATCCCGTTGTTCACGACGATGACCACGATGGCAGCGCCGTACTGAACCGCTGTGCCGAACTCCTGCATCGTCATCTGGAAACACCCATCGCCGGCGAAGACGACGACGGCTCGGTCCGGCTCGCGCAGCTTCGCGGCGACTCCGGCCGGCAAGCCGTAGCCCATGGAGCCGGAGGTGGGCGCAAGCTGGGTGCGCGGGCGCCGATACCTGTGGAACCGATGGATCCAGACCGTGTAGTTACCCGCGCCGTTGCAGATGATGGCATCGTCCGGCAACTGCGCGGCAAGGGTCCGCATCACGTCCGCCATCTTCAGGTCGCCGGGCGTGACGGGAAGGACCTGCCAGGCCTCGTAAGCCGCGCGCGCGGCCCGAAGGCGCTCCAGCCTGCCGGCATCGGGCGTGGCCGACGGAGCGTCCTCCAGTGCGGCGGCGAACGCGCGCGACGGGGCATTGATCGGCAGATCGGGGCAGTAGACCCGGCCCAGTTCGTCAACGCTGGCATGGACGTGGATGAAATACGGGTCGGGGGAAGGGATCCCCAGCAGGGTGTAGCCGGCCGTCGGCACCTCCCCGAGCCGCGCGCCCACCACCAGCAGCAGGTCCGAGCGGCGCACCAGATCAAGGAGCGCCGGATTGGCGCCGAGTCCCAGCTCTCCCACATAGTTCGGAAGATCGTTGTCCACGACGTCCTGCCGGCGGAATGACGCCACGATGGGAAGGCCGCGGGACTGCGCATAGGCGACGATCCTCCGGCGCGCGTCGTCGTCCCAGCCCGGACCGCCCACAATCATCAAGGGGGCGGTGGCGACATCGACGCGGCGGTGCATCTCCTCCATCGCCGATGCCGCAGGAGCGGCCTCAAGCTTGCGATGGCGGGGCACCGGGGTCACCGGCGCCTCCACGAGGTCGGTCAGCATGTCCTCGGGAAGCGCGACGACCACCGGCCCCGGCCGGCCGGAAGTCGCCACATGGAAGGCGCGGCTCACAAGCTCGGGAATCCGGGCGGCATCGTCGATCTGGACGACCCATTTCGCTAGCGGACCGAACATATGGCGGTAGTCGATCTCTTGGAAACCGTCCCGACCCATGGCGTCGCCGGCAATCTGGCCGATAAAGAGAATGAGCGGGGTGGAATCCTGGAAGGCGATATGGACACCGGCCGAAGCGTTGGTGGCGCCGGGGCCGCGCGTGACCATGCAGATGCCGGGCTGGCCGGTGAGCTTGGCATCGGCCTCCGCCATCATGGCGGCACCGCCCTCCTGCCGGGCGACGACCACGTCCACGCCTGGCGCGTCGTGGAGGGCATCGAGCACCGCGAGATAGCTCTCGCCCGGCACGCAGAACACCCGGCTCACGCCTTCGGCGACCAGGACGTCCACGAGCAGCTGCCCGCCGCTTACACGATGAGTTGTCGTATTCGGAGCGTCCACGTGCGTCTCCTCGATCTTGATTCAGCCCGCCGACCGGTCACGAACGGCGGGCGTCGAACACTTCCTTCTCCCCGCTCGCGCCGAAGAACACGTTGGGCTTGAGGAAGAAGGACAGAATGATCGCGCCCCTGGGCGAACGGGCCACATGGCGGCTGCCTGCCGGGCGGCTCACATAGTTGCCGGCCGTGACTTCGCCCTCGTCGTCCTCGAAGCTGCCCTCAAGAACGAAGGTCTGCTCGACCTCCACATGCTCGTGCAGGGGAAGCATCGAGCCAGGCGCCCACCGGAAAAGAGCCGTGAGCAGGCCGCTCTGTTCATCCTTGAGAAGAACCTTGATTTCGATGCCAGGATACTTTGTTGGCTTCCACTCCATTGTCCCGACATTAACGAGTGTCGACGGGAAGCTCAGGTAGTTCGGCTGGATGGTTTCGTGGTTGCTCACAAGGTCCTCCACACATGCATTGGCGTTCGAAAGCTCAGATAAAAATATAGAGGCGGTTTTATCGGTGCGCATTGCGTATTTCACAATATATGTTGCTCGCCATGCATCGAAGAGGCGTTCGAGAGAGGATCAATGGCGAAGGAATGGCAAGCCATTCCGCATCGGCCGTCCTTGGATCGGATCAAGCTGATGAGTTTCTCATTTTCTTGCTGGTCATAATATAGTCCGGCCGAATTTGAGCCCGTCCCGATACTCGACGGGCCTCCTGCCCTCTTCCAGTCAGTCCAGATCGATTCGGAAAGAGGGACCTGCCCGAGAGGCGCAAGCGGAAAATGCCTCAAATCCGAGGGCTCAACAGTAGATCGAGGGAAAACAAATGGCGAAGCTGCGGGCAGGACGTTCATTGTGCGCAGCCGGCACCACGTCGAGCCGCTCGGCCACGTCCTCGCCGATGCGGTGCAGCTTGTCGGAACAGCACGGGCAGATGTCCCTTTCTATATCGACAGCGGTCTCGATCCGCGGCTGATGGGCGGCCAGCGCACCTCGGTTCGCACGGCGTTGGCGACCTGCTCGGCCTTCGCGGCCGGCACCTGCTCCTCGGACGTGGCGAAGCAGACGGCCTCGACTTGTTCCGCCTCTTCCGGGGCAAGGAGCAACTGGTCCTTGGGCAAGGTCTCCGCCCGCCGTCCACAACGGTGACGCTGCATCTCCTTGATGATCTGGCGCAGGCGCTCGATCTCCGCGTCCCGCGCAATCAGCATCGCCCGGAGCGTCACGGGATCGCGGGGAATCTCGGTGAAGAGCGAGTCCATGACCTGGACAGAACCATATTCGCAAGGCCCTCGTGAGCCACATCAGCTGGCTGCGGCCGATGTCGTCGTGCGCTGCGCCTTATGCATCCGACGCTGATCGAGGGGAACTGCCCGTCCTCTAGCCGCGTCCCCACCATGCCACGGACCGTGCCGGTCGGGCCGATCGCTGCCGCGAAGGTGGCCGGCGAGGTATAGTTTTCGACCATCACCTTGACCCCCGTGACGTCGACCTCGATGGCTGCCGCGCGACGTTGCCGAAGGAGACGCTTGGGACTTAGCCCCCGCCCAAACAGATCCGGTGACGGAGCAGACTCTGGCGCGACCACTGCCGACATGAACACAGGGAGCCTCTCGCTCGCCTCACACTCCTCCCGCCGCCAGTGAACAGCTGCTGGGGCGACAAGGCAGGGTGCCGCTCCACCGCACTCACTGTGGCCCCAGACTCGAAGTTCTTGACGACAATCCGCGCCTCCTCCTCGAGAGCCACTCCCGGCGGTGGTCCACCCCGGTGAAAGCCTCGAACCGCAGGACCAGCCCCTCTGCGCTTGATTTAAAGGCGGGACAGAGCATCGCTTACCTGAGCATTATGGCTTTAACAGACAGGTCGGTGTATCAAATGGTATACTGTAAATACTCGCTTTCTGTACCGAGCCAATCGGAGGTTTCGGCTTATATACTTGAATATAAGCGGAAATTCCGAGTGATATCCTGACTGTTTGGCTGGTCAATTGATGCGGTAGAGCTTCAATTTCGCGTAGAGCGTACTCTTCGCGACCCCCAGTTGCCGAGCCGCCTGCGCGCGATTGCCGCCATTTTCCCTAAGGCACCGCACGATCACTTCCCGCTCGCTGAGGCGCAAGGTCCCGAGCTCCTCGGCGCCGATGCCAGTCGCTTCCGCCAATGTCGCGGGCAGGAGATCGGGAGCGAGCATCCCATCCTGGGAAACCGCCGCCATGCCTTCGAGCGCATTTGCGAGCTCGCGGATGTTGCCGGGCCAGTCATATGCCCGAAAGACTGCGAGCACAGCCGGGTCGAGGACGAGGCCTGGCATTTCATACCGCTGCCTGATGCGCTCCAAAAGAGTCTCGGTCAGGTCGGAAATATCGGCATGGCGCTGACGCAACGGCGGGAGCGAGATCTGTCCCACATTGAGCCGGAAGAAAAGGTCCGCGCGGAAGCGCCCCGCCCCCACTGCGTCTTTCAGCGGGACATTGGTTGCGCCGATCACCCGCACGCTGATAGATCGCTCGTCGCCGCTGCCGACCCGCTGGAAGGTGCCGCTCTCCAGTACCCGCAAAAAATGGCCCTGCACGTCGAGCGGCATGTCGCCAAGCTCGTCGAGGAACAAGGTGCCACCGTCCGCGAGCTCGAAATAGCCCGTACGCCCTTCCCGTCTCGCTCCGGTGAATGCTCCGGCGGTGTAACCGAACAATTCACTTGCCGCCAACTCGCGATTGAGCGTGGCGCAGTTGACCGCGACGAAAGGACCACTCGCCCGTGGAGAGGCTGCATGAATCGCGCGCGCCATGACCTCCTTGCCGGTGCCGGTTTCGCCCAGGATCAGCACTGGAGCAGCGGTGCGTGCAATCTGCCGAGCCCGGGCCACAATGGGTCTCATCACCTCCGATTGGCCGCCGACCTGCCAGAATGGATCGCTGGAGTCCGGAGCCGCCCCCAGCGGCCGCCTCGGCATTCCGGAGATGCCGGCGGCGGGAAGGATCAGCATGACGCCGAGACTATCCGCACCATCTGTCAGGGTCTCCATTCTCATCCCCGCGTCGAACACGGTCATCTCGAAAGATCCGGTGTCGAGCCGCAAAAGACGTGTGCCCCGATTCGGTGGGTTGCTCTGGCCGATCCGGCGCATGAGTTCCCGCACCAATGCCGGTGGTCCGGACGCCCGCACCGGTCGGCCTTTACGGTCCAACAGGATGACGGCGTCGGCTGTCGAGGGCCGGATGATGTCCTCGAACCAGGCCCGGAGCCGGAGCTCCTCCCGGATGTACTTCTGGCTGAGATCGGCCTTCGTCTCAGCCGCCGCCGACATGGCGAGGGCAAGACACAGGGGATGCACGGTGTCCTCGGGCCCGGAGATGTCAAATACACCGATCATCTCTCCATCCACGGGGTCGTGAATGGGCGCGGCCGCGCAAGTCCACCGCTTCACAGCGGCACAGAAATGCTCGCTGGCGTGGATTTGAACTGGAACGTTGTCGACAAGAGCCGTGCCGATTGCGTTGGTTCCGCTTCGTGCTTCGTTCCATGTTGCTCCGGCATCGATATGAGCCTCAC
Organism: Xanthobacter nonsaccharivorans; assembly: GCF_043194755.2. Lineage (NCBI taxonomy): Bacteria > Pseudomonadati > Pseudomonadota > Alphaproteobacteria > Hyphomicrobiales > Xanthobacteraceae > Xanthobacter > Xanthobacter nonsaccharivorans. The sequence goes on from NZ_CM195526.1 coordinate 730,522, forward strand.
GACCGAGTTCGCGGATCCGCGGATCGCCAATCGCATCCAGCACCAGGCCCCGGGCATCCGTCAGCAGCACGATGCTTTGCGTGCTTCGAAGATGGGGATCGAGCCGATCGAGGATTGACCGGCTGGAGTCCAGAAGTAGACGTGCATTCTGGCGCAGGCGCTCAAGCTCGTCGTTCTCCATGACACGTGGTGCACGTGTCATGGACGGATCGACCCCGGCCGCCAACGAGCGACGCCACGACCGGCTCACAACGCGACGAACCTTCAGGAGCTCCTCCTCCTTGCCGGAGAGAAAGTCCTCCCAAGCGCGGGTGGTCGATCGAATGTCCAGTTCAGACGTCGCCGCAATCTCGGGAGCAGCAGAAGTCGTTTTCATTGTTTTCCTCCCCTACCGGCAGCAAACCTCTGGCAGTCTCTTCGCCGTTCATGCTCGAGCGGCGCAGATGACCGATCTTTCCACGGTCGGCTTTTGATTTTGCTCGAATTCTATAAATCGCCCTCGCTCGGTCAAGCTCGATATGGCTGAGCGCGAGAAGATGGGCCGTGGCGTCAAGCTCTGGGATGGACGCGGACGAGGCGGCAGCCTGGAGACCTGTCGGCGGTTCCGAAATGCCACGCCGGCGAGTCCGGAACTCGGCTTCTTGTCGGGACGATCAGTCCGGAATCCCTACCGCTTGCCACAGATCGCAAGAATGCAAACATAAATATTATCATATGTTTATACGGGTTTTCGAGTTTGGCATCGGTCTTGCCAATCGTTTCCGGCCAAAAGCGCCGCATGCAGCTGAACAGTGCGAGCCGGCAGTGATCGTCAGGAGCGTAAATGCTCCTTGCGGTCGCGAGCCGCAGCTTGCTGACGTCCAAAAGCGTGGCGATGAACGAGAAGAAGGGGAAACGCAAAGATGGATAGCACCCTGCAGACGAAGGAACGTCGTCACGCCGACAAGCCCGGACCTATGTGCGGTGGCTGGAAAACTCAATTGGCATGTGCCGCGGCACTTTGCGTCGGCGTCACGCCCGCGGCGGCGATCGACGTGAATTCCTCAGATTACCTTCCAGCGGCGCCAGGCACAAATCTTCTGCTTTTCTACAGCCAATATGCTGACCGCAGCGAGTATGTGAGCAGTTCTGGTGTTGTAATCTCCGCGGATACCGGGTTGTCATCCTATGTAAATATATTTCGCTACGTGCATTATTTCGATGTAGGCGGATTCACAGTCGCTCCTCAGGTTCTTGTCCCGGCCGGAACGCTTTACGATGCGAAGCTGGGCGGGGTGAATCTCGGGTCCGCCGCCGGATTCGGCGATCCGATCTTCGCGATGCCAGTGTGGCTCGTGAACAACTCTGCGACGCAGACTTATGTCGGGCTCACGCCTTATCTGTTCGTTCCGCTTGGTCAATACGACGCAGGAAGCCCTCTAAACATGGGCGAAAACCGTTGGAAGCTGGATCTGCAGGCGGGCTGGTATCAGGGCCTAGGCAACGGCTTTGCGCTACAGCTCACAGCAGACGTGACGTGGTACGGGGTTAATAATGAAGCCGGGGCAGGACGGCAAAGCCTAGCTCAGAACAATACTTATCAGATTCAGGCGTGGTTGTCCTATAGCTTATCGAAGACCTGGTCTGTCGCTGCGGGCTATGCAAAATTGTGGGGCGGAACTGAGTATTTGGACGGCATTCAGACCGGGAGCGCCACCGAGCGTGACCAGATCCGGCTTGAACTCTCCACGTTCGTAACTCCGACTTTTCAGGTTCTCGGACAGGTTCAGCGGGACTTCAACACCTCCGGAGGATTTCCAGAGGACTTTCGCGGCACCGTCCGCGTGATGCAGGTGTTCTGAATAGATACAGGGTCGCCTCGCTGAAAACGGAGATCCACCTCTGGAAAGACGCCGTGCGGCGTTCTTAGTCGCTGCCCGCTGTGTCGGAGGATGCCCGGAATCCTAGCGGTTCGTGCGTGCCGGTCCCGCTTCCAAGCTGGGCGGAAGTCCGCAACGCCATCATGGTGCTGCGAGTAGGACGCGAACAACAGCAGTTCGCCGAGTAATTCGATTCAAGACGACGGAATCATCTGGGCTTCTCCAGAAGATTGATTGTTCGCGAAAAGAAGGAGGAAACAGTGTCTGGACCGAAAATGACTGTCGTGGATGCAGGGCCATTGACGCTCGCCAAGGCAAAACTCGTGGCCTTTGCCGAGGGCGGGGTGTCGGTCCCAACGACCGTCGCGATCTTCGAGCATCCCCAGCATGGGGTGGTTCTCTGGGATACGGGCTGCAACGATGCTGTCGCTGATCCGGATCGGGCAGAGTCCTATTGGGGCAGAGGGATCAAAGACGCTTTTGGCGCGCATGGTTTCACGCGGGACCATGCCATCGACCGGCAACTCGACCGGTTGGGGATCCAGCCAAACGACGTGCGCTACGTCATCTACTCGCACCTGCATCTCGATCACGCTGGCGGCATGAGCTATTTCCCGAATGCCCTTCATGTGATGCAGAAGGATGAATTGCGCTATGCGCTGTTCCCGGATGCCTGGACGCGTCCGGTGTATTGCCAGAATGATTTCAAGGATATCCATAAGCTGAACGTGCTCGAGATCGACGGCGATCTCGATCTTTTCGGCGACGGCACATTCCGTCTCATCAAGTCGCCTGGCCACGCGCCGGGCATGCAGGTGTTGCTCGTGACGCTGGCGCACCGCGGCCGCTTCATGCTGGGCGGCGATATCGCCCACCAGCGTGATCAGTTCGAAGCGCTGATCCCCATGCCTTGGGATTGGAGCTGCGCGGCCATGACCTCTTCGCGCTTGAAGATCAAGCAGCTAGAGCGGTCGGGAATCCCGCTCTACCTCTGCCATGAGCCCGGCGAATTCGCGGCCCTGCCGATCAACGGTTCCCATTGGGATTGACCCCGGCACATCAACGACCCGCGCTTCAGGACGAGGCGTCGCCAAACACATGAGGGATGAAATGGCCAACAAAGTGCAGAACGACGCGGCTGATTTCGACGTGATCATCGTCGGTGCCGGTTTTGCAGGTATCTATCAGCTCTATCATCTGCGAAATCGGGGTTATAATGTTCGGCTGATCGAAGCTGGTAGTGACGTTGGGGGGGTGTGGCATTGGAACTGCTACCCCGGTGCCCGCGTGGATACCATTGGCGCGATCTACCAATACTCAGATCCAATATTGTGGAAGGACTGGGACTACTCGGAGAAGTTTCCTGCGTGGAACGAGCTGCGCGAGTATTTCAACTATGTCGATAGCAAGTGGGATGTCCGCAAGGATTGTAAATTCAACACACGGGTCACCGGAGCAACCTTCGACGACGAACATAACGTCTGGCGTGTCCAGACCAGCACCGGTGAGATGAGTACCTGTCGCTTTTTCATCCTCTGCACGGGCTTCGCCGCCAAGCCGGTGATTCCTGACTTTCCCGGTCGGGACAGTTTCAAGGGCGAGGCGCATCACACCGGCCTGTGGCCGCAAGGAGGCGTCGATTTCAAGGGCAAGCGCGTGGGCGTGATCGGAACGGGCGCAAGCGCGGTTCAGGTGATCCAGGAAGCAAGCAAGGAAGCTGCGCAGCTGACTGTGTTTCAGCGCACGGCGAACCTCACAATTCCGATGCGGCAGCAAAAAATCTCCAAGGCGGAGAATGCAAGGCTGAAAGAAAAATACCCCGAAATGTTTGCGACCCGCGCCAGGACCTTCGCTGGTTTCGAGTTCGATTTCCTGCCGCATGGTGCGATGGAGGTGTCAGAGGAAGAGCGTCAGGCAACCTTCCGAAAAGTTTGGAAAACCGGGGCTTTCAACTGGTGGCTTGGGAATTTCAACGACGTACTGGTGAACGAGGATGCGAACAACGCGCAATATAGCTTCTGGCGGGAAGAGACTCGGAAACGCATTAAGAACCCGGCGCTGCACGAAAAGCTTGCGCCCACCAACCCGCCGCACCCTTATGGCGTGAAGCGTCCCTGCCTCGAGCAGTGGTATTATGAATGTTTCAATCAGGAGAACGTGACGCTCGTCGATCTCAAGGAGGCACCGCTGGAGCGGATCACCGAGACTGGGATTGTCGCCGGCGGCGAGGAATATCCTCTCGACGTGATCGTCTACGCGACGGGCTTCGATGCCGTCTCCGGTGGCCTCGTGGCCATCGATATCAAAGGCACCGACGGGCGTAGCCTGCGCGAACACTGGGCGAATGGAATCAAGACCCATCTCGGGGTCGCAAGCCCCAAATTCCCCAACCTGCTCTTCCTCTATGGACCGCAGAGCCCGTCTGGTTTTTGCAACGGTCCGACATGTGCAGAACTTCAGGGGGACTGGCTGCTCAAGTTCATCGAGGACATGGACCAAAATGGTATCAAGCGTGTGGAGGCGAAGCCGGATGCCGCCGATGCCTGGGCAGAGGACACCAAGAAGATTATCGACATGACGCTCTTTCCCCGCGCCAATTCCTGGTATCTCGGCGCGAACATTCCCGGGAAGCCTCGCGAAATCCTGGTCTACCCGGGCGGTCTGCCGACCTATCTCGACACCGTGAACAACGTCGCGGCGAAAGGCTACAGCGGATTTGCGCTGACCAAATGATCGGGTGACAGGTCCGGGTGGCTGCCCGGCGGCCGCCCGGATGTCGATAACGGGAGAAAACATGTCTGAACTCGTCTTCCTGACGGCGCCACGGATCGTCAGTGCGCCGGGCGGTCTCGCGCGTGTTGGGCAACTTGCGGCTGACGCCGGCTGGCGTCGCGCGCTCATCGTCACCGATCCGGGGATTGTCGCCTGCGGTTTTGCCCGTCGCGCGGAGGATCTCTTGCGCGCGGCCGGGATCGCGACCACCGTCTTTGATCAGGTCGCGGCCGACCCGCCCTATTGTGTGGTGCGTGCTGCGACGAAAGTCGCACTCGCCGCTGGAGCAGACCTGATCGTCGGCTTGGGCGGCGGCAGCTCTATCGACACCGCGAAAGTGGTGGCGGTTAGCGCCGCTTCGGACCAGCCCCTCGATGAGATGGTGGGCGCCGACAAGGTCGTCGGGCGCCGGCTGGGTCTGGTTGCCATTCCCACCACCGCCGGCACCGGGTCGGAGGTGACCTTCGTGTCGGTTCTCACGAACGATGCAAACGAGAAGAAGGCCATCTATGCCCCGCAGCTCATGCCCGACATCGCTCTCCTCGATGCCGAGCTGACGCTTGGGATGCCGCCGCCCGTGACGGCGGCCACCGGCCTCGACGCCATCGTCCATGCCGTCGAGGCCTATACGAGCCGCACGCGCAAGAACCCGCTTTCGGACGCGCTGGCGGTCAAGGCGCTTGCTCTTCTGGGGGGAAATCTCCTAGCCGTGCTGAAGAACGGACGAGACCTTGAAGCTCGGACCAACATGCTTCTCGGAGCGACCATGGCCGGCATGGCATTCGTCAATGCTTCGGTCGCGGCTGTCCATGCGCTGTCCTATCCGCTGGGAGCGCGGTTCCATATCCCTCATGGACATTCGAACGCGTTGGTCATGGGGACGGTGTTCCGCTTCAACCTGCCGGCGGCGACCCGCGAATACGCGGTACTCGCCCCCATCCTGATGCCCGGCCGGAGCTTCGGTTCCGATCACGATGCCGCACAGGCCTTCGTCGGATGCCTCGAACAGATGCTGGCTGCCAGCGGGTTGGAGACCCGCCTCTCCAAGCTCGGCGTGACCGAAGCCGACATCGCCCCGATGGCGCGGGAGGTAACGGAGAAGATCACCCGCCTGATTGCAACGAACCCGCGCGACATGAACTTCGAACAGGTCAGCGACCTGTATCGTTCGGTGATGTGAGACGGCCAATCATGCAACCCTATCGAAATCTGATCGGCGGCGAGTGGGTCGGCACCAGCGGTGTCATGAATATCAACCCCTCCGATACAGGGGATGTCGTCGGAGAATTCGCCCGGGCGACCGAAGCGGACACGCTCGACGCCATCGCCGCCGCACGCGCCGCTTTCCCGGCGTGGTCATCGACGACCCCAGCGACCCGCGGCACCATCCTTCGCTCGGCCTCGACACTTCTGATGGCGCGCCGAGAGGAGCTTGGCACCCAGTTGAGCCGCGAAGAAGGCAAGACGCTTGCCGAGGGCATCGGAGAGGTCACCCGGGCGGCACAGATTTTCGATTTCTTCGCGGCCGAAACCCAGCGGCTGGCAGGGGAGTCCTTGGCCTCTGTACGCCCCGGGATCGAAGTAACCGTGACCCGCGAGCCCCTCGGGGTCGTGGGAATCATCACACCGTGGAACTTCCCTATGGCCATTCCCGCCTGGAAGATCGCCCCCGCCCTGTGCCACGGGAATGCGGTGGTATTCAAGCCGGCCGAGCTGGTGCCTGCTTCCGCATGGTCGCTGGTCTCGGTCCTCCAGGAGAGTGGACTGCCGGCCGGAGTGTTGAACTTCGTCAATGGACCGGGATCAGTGGTCGGCAATACGCTGGTGAATGACCCGCGCGTGGACGGGATCTCCTTCACCGGCTCAGTTGCCACGGGTCAGAGGATCGTCGTTGCGGCTGCGTCCCGGTTTGGTAAGGTTCAGCTTGAGATGGGCGGCAAGAACCCGCTCGTTGTGCTGGACGATGCGGACCTGGACATCGCTGTCGACTGCGCGGTCAATGGGGCCTACTTCTCGACCGGCCAGCGTTGTACAGCGTCGTCGCGGCTCATTGTGACCCGTGGTATCCATGATCGGTTCGTCGACGCGCTGATCCGGCGGCTCGAGCAGTTGACCGTCGGGCACGCTCTGCACGAGGGAACCGAAGTGGGTCCGGTTGTGAACGACAGCCAGCTCGCGTCGAACCTCACCTATATCGACGTCGGCAAGGCGGAAGGCGCGCATCTTGCGTTCGGTGGAGAGGTGCTGGAGCGTCTCACCCCGGGGTACTTCATGGTCCCAGCCTTGTTCACTGGTGCGACGAACGACATGCGTATCGCACGGGAGGAAATCTTCGGCCCGGTCGCCTGTGTGATTGAAGCTCGGGACTTCGAGGAGGCGCTTCATCTTGCCAACGACACCGAATACGGACTTGCGTCAGGGATCTGTACGACCAGCCTGAAAATGGCTTCGGTCTATCGCCAGAAGGCCCAAGCCGGCATGGTGATGGTGAACTTGCCAACCGCAGGGGTGGACTTCCACGTCCCCTTCGGCGGGCGGAAACGATCCAGCTACGGCCCTCGCGAGCAGGGCCGTGCCGCGGCAGAGTTTTATACATCCATCAAAACGGCCTATACGCTTCCCTAGGTGTTTAGTCCCAGCAAGTCATGGTTTGATCGCGAACGAAGAGTTCGGGCTTTTGGGTGGCGATCTGCTGGATGACTTCGAATGGTGTCTTGAAACGCAACGCCTTGAGTTGCTCGGCATAGTTGTAGGCCAGGAGCCAATCGCGGACGTGGTGCCTCAGTTCGGTCAGTGAGGCGTGGTGGAAGGAACGCACGGCCGCTTCCTTGATGGTGCACACCATGCGTTCGGCCAGGCCATTGGTCCACGGATGATAGTGTCTGGTCAGGCGATGTTCGATGCCACGCTCGGCGCAGCTCCTGCTGAAGGCGTGGCTTACGAGGCCCTCTGCAGCTCTCCTGTCGTACTGGAAGAACTGCACGCCGTTATCAGTCAACATCATGTGGACCCGATAGGGGGCGGGGCGTCGACGAGGGCCTTGAGGAAGCCCGCAGCCACGAGCTTGGGCGCTTAGCGATAAATCCTGGCGAAGACAAGCTTCGAGGTCTGTTCTACCGCGACGAAGGGGGAGGTCTTCCCGCCCTCATAATGCAGCTCGACGATGTCGATATGGAAGTAGCCGATCTCATCCCCCTTGAACCGCTTTGGCTTTTCGCGATCCACTTTCGACAGGCGGGAGATGCCGATCAGCGCCTCGCGGTCCGCCCCCGGGGCCGCCCGCCCTTCGGGTGCGGCGCAGCGGCAGGAAGCAACGGAGCAATCTCGGCCCAAAGGGCGTCAGACAACAACTTCTTACCCATGCCCAACGCTCGTTCAAATTTGGTTAACAATATGGTTTTGGTAGGTGCTCTAAACACACCATGTTCGATCAAATCAGAGCCGTAGCACTACCACCTCCGCCAGCGCCAAGGCGGCGGTGAGGCTAGGAGATTCGATGCCATACAGATTCCATAGCCCAGCCACACCATGCTCAGTCGGTCCTTGGATCATGAAGTCCGCCGCGGCTTCCCCCTGACCCGTTAGCTTCGGCCGTATGCCCGAATAGGTGGGCAGGAGGGCTCCGTCGGGCAAACCCGGCCAATAGGTGCGGATGGGGTCGTAATCCTCGGCGAAGGCGTCGCGGGTCACGTACTGGCAGGCGGATAGCGCGAAGCAGCGCCCCTCCAGCGCGATGAGGCGTATGAAGATCTGCCAAGTGTCGCTGTCGTCGGCGGTGGGCGTGCAGTCCAATTCAATGTTCTTCGAATACATGACCATGCGCAGCAACGGCATGTAGTCTTCCCAGCAGATCACCGAGCCGAGCCGGCCGATGGGGGGGTCGTAGACCGGCAGGGTGGAGCCGTCGCCATAGCCCCACACCAGGCGCTCCATGGCGGTGGGCTTGAGCTTCCTCTACTTGCCGAGATAGCCCCTGGGGGAGAAGAACAGTACGGTGCAATAGAGCGTTCCGCCGTCGCGCTCGATAATGCCGAGTACTACGTGGACGCCGGCCTCCTTCACCGCTGCCCCGATGAGGTCGAGCTCGGGGCCACGCACGTCCATGGCGCTCGCGTGGTGAGGCTGAGGGCCGAGGCCGGCACCAGGATGTTTTCCAGCACGGAGAACTTGCCCACCAGCCGCCGGTCTTCCGGCGCGTAGCCGATGCCGCGGCCCACGCGCAGATGGGCCGGCAGCGCGGAGAGCGTCTCCCCGGCGAAGGCCACCTCGCCGGAATCGAGGGCGAGCAGCCCCATCACCGCACGCAGCAGCGAGGCCTTGCCAGCGCCGTTGCGGCCGATGAGGGCCACCGTCTCGCCAGCGTCGAGCCCCATGCTGACGGAGCGCAGCACGGTCACGCCGTCGATGGAGGCGCAGCTGTTCTTCACGTCGAGCAGCATCACAAGCCCCCGTGAGCTTCTCGAGCGCCTCTTGGCTCTTCAGCCCCACGGTCGGCGGCCCGTCGGCGGCGACCCGGCCAGAATTCCAGACGATGATGCGGTCGATGTAGCTCTCTACCAGCTCCATGTCGTGCTCCACCAGCAGGGCGCAGATGCCCTGTTGGCGCTGGATCGGCGCAACGTGTCCATGATGGCGAACTTCTCCTGTGAGGAGACGCCGGAGGCGGGCTCGTCGAGCAGGAGCAGGAGGACAGCAGGCTCGCCCTAGCTTCGCGCATGTGGCGGCTCTCGCGCACGCAGCTCCTCAGCCGCCACGTTCTGGAGATCGACGGGCGGGCGGTGGGTTCCGTCACGCTCTTCTCCTGCTTCGTGCTGCGGGATGGGCATTCCAACCGGCGCGTGTCCCGGGTGAACGTGCCGGGGCTGGATGGTCTCGAAGCCTGGTCCGGGACCCGGCCCGAGCCCTTCACCCCCATCATCGACCGCGGAGAAGCCGCTCGGTTCATATTCACGCCCTGTGTAGGGGAGGACTTCAACGGAGCCGGGTTCCGTTATTTTTCGAGCTATGTGTCCATCGCCGAGCGGGCCGCCTTCGCCCTCGATCCAGCGCGCACCGCGGCGACCCACACTTTAGAGCGGACCGTGACCTATCATGGCAATATGGACGTGGGAGACACGGCCGAGGTCGTGACACAGGTCCGCCCCAATGCTCCGGGCGTCTGGCGGCTCGACGCGCAATTGCGCAGGGCCATGGACGGTGCGGTCCTGGCCGAGATCACCACGGTGAAGCTACTCGCCACGCATTGAGCCACGCGGCACGCGTAACACACCGTCTTTACTCCGCCGTATTGTATGGGTAAATACCATACTTATATGGATGTGCATGGCCCATGCGGCAGGCGGGGCGCAGGACAATGGCTCCAAGCCCGCCGGTACAGCCGCTCGATCGAGGACCCCATCATGACCGACGCCAGATCCTGGCCAACCTTATCCCCCATGCAGGTGGGCATTCGTGGCCGTTGCCCCCGCTGTGGCCAGGGGCATCTGTTCAGCGGCTTTCTCACGCTGCGCGAGGAGTGCGAGATATGTGGCCTCGATTATTCTTTCGCCGATCCGGCGGACGGCCCGGCCTTCTTCGTGATCTGCTTCGCATGCGTTCCCTCGGTGGTATTCGGTATCTGGCTGGAAATGGCCTATCAGGCACCTTACTGGGTGCACCTCGTCACGACGCTGCCCTTCATGTTGCTCACCTGCATTCCGCCCCTGCGGCCGCTGAAGGGATGGCTGGTCGCCAGTCAATATTACTACAAGGCTGAGGAAGGCCGCCGCGTGTTGAAGGGCGAAGCATAGGCCCGATCTCGCCACCGAAGTTAGCATCCGCGCAACAATGCCGGAAAATGCAAGTGCCGCCGCTTCCTGAGGAGTGGAAAAGCCGGATCGACCAATTGAGACCGGAAAATCAGAGCGAGTGGTGTCCGCGCGAGGGTTTCCGCCAGGAAGTTGAAGGCGTTGATGCGCAGAAAAATGTCCGTCATCTCAAAATGTGCGGGCGGGTCATACCCATCACATTCCATTTCGCGACCAGAGCAGCTTCACAAGGATTCTGAAAGCTCTGCGAGGCCTCATGCTATACGAAGCCATCCGCAACTCGTGGGCCGCCGAACTAGAACGTTTCGGACGCGATGCCGTCCCCATGATCCTGGGACTAAACCAAATCGCCAGATGCGTTCTCTACGTTTCTTCTTGAGCCATACATGATGCAGACATGCATGCCATATAGCCATACATAAGGCCGAGTGCATGGAAGCACCGCTCCGCCGTGGCGCTGGGAAGACTCGTCGTTGATGTCGCTCTGTGTTTCACGTTCGTGTCGGAACGTTAGGCAAGGATCGTCGGGTGATAGGCAAGCACCTCGCGAACCCGGCTGTGGTGCCCGCCTCATGTTCTGGTCCTCTCAGTGGGCCAGAACGAATTTCAAACTAGATAAGCGATGAGGGGCAACGTCAGTTGGCTTGCTGCGGAGATGCCTGAAATTGGCCGAGTCATCACGGTGGATGGCTTGATTGGCCAAGATGCCGGGCACAAGACGGCGCGAAGTGGGAAGCCGTCATTTCGCGCTCCGAGACGATCTCGGAGACAGATGCCGACACCTTGAAATGGCAGGAAGCAAAGGAGGGAACGCCGTCCGGCGGCCTTCTGCCTGCGCGCAAGGAACATACGCTGGGACGGTCCATTGATTCCAATCTGGAAGCAATAAGCTCCGGATCACCCGCTTAATCATGGGTCCGTCCCGGGAGCATATGAGGGCCATCGGACCCCTGCCAAGCGAGCCCCGTCATGATCGACACCCGTACTGCTCCCTACGCCACCTTCATCCTGCGCATCGCGCTGGGCATCCTTTTCCTCGCCCATGCCGGCCTGAAGATCTTCGTCTTCACCCCCGCCGGCACCGCTGCCTTCTTCACGAAGCTCGGGCTGCCGGGCGCGCTTGCCTACGTGACCATCGCCTGGGAGGTGATCGGCGCCATTGCCCTCATCGTCGGCTTCTGGCCGCGGGCCGTCGCCGTCGCGCTGATCCCGATCCTGCTCGGCGCCATCTTCACCGTGCACGGCGCCGCCGGCTTCTTCTTCACCAGCCCGAACGGCGGCTGGGAATTCCCCGCGCTGTGGATCGTCGGCCTTCTCGTGATCGCCCTGAGCGGCGACGGCGCCTTTGCCATCAAGCGCACCCCCATCGGCGCCACCCGCGTCTGAGCCTGAGCGGCTCGGCATGGCCGAGGAAGGCAGAACACCATGTCAGACACCTTCTCCCTCGCCCCCTCCCATGCCGCTCCGACCGGGAGCGCCACGCCGACCCTCGCCACGGGCAGGGTGGCGCTGACGGTCCACGATATCGACCGCGTCGCCGCCTTCTACGAGCAGGCCATCGGCCTCCGCCTGCTGCGGCGGGACGGAGAGACGGCCGAGCTCGGTGCCGCTGGCGACGTGCTGCTGGAACTGCGCCATGATCCTGCGGCGCGACGCCGCTCGCCCCGGGAGGCGGGACTGTTCCACACCGCCTTCCTGCTGCCGGACCGGACGGACCTCGCCCGCTTCGTGCAGCATCTGGCGGAAACCCGCACGCCCGTGGTCGGCGCCTCCGACCACGAGGTGAGCGAGGCGATCTACCTCTCCGATCCGGAGGGCAACGGGGTGGAGGTCTATGCCGACCGCCCCGCCTCCGCATGGGAATGGAGCAACGGCCTGGTGCGTATGTCGACTGATGCGCTCGACATCCCCGGCCTCGTGGCCAGCGCCGGCGACATCCTCTGGGGCGGCTTTCCCGCGGGTTCCAAGGTTGGCCACGTGCACCTGCAGGTGGGCGCCATCACCCCGGCGGAAGCCTTCTATGCCGGTACCCTCGGGCTCGCCGTCACCTGCCGCTATCCCGGCGCCACCTTCTTCGCCGCGGATGGCTATCACCACCACATCGCGACCAACATCTGGAACAGCCGCGGCGCGGAACCGCGCAGCTACCCTTCGACCGGACTGACCGAGGTCGAGATCCGGATTTCGCCCGAACGCCTCGCCGCCGTGCGCGAGCGGGCGGCGGCGTCAGGCGCCCGCGGGGAAGGGGAGCTCGTCCTTCAGGACCCCTGGAACACCGCGATCTCTCTTGTCCCCGTTCCCGCGATCTGACCTTTGAAGGAGTCGTCGCAATGACCGACATCCGTCCGGCCGACATCGTCAGCCCCATCACCGACAGCGCGCTCCCCAACCGCGCTACGGCGGCCGAAGCCCGCGCCGCCGGCCGCTATGGCCATGACAAGCCCACCGCGAAGAACAGCATCGTGCTGCTGGTCGATCACCAGATCGGCCTCTTGGCCGGCATGCGCGACACCACCTCGCTCGCCGAGCTCAAGAGCAATGTCGTGGGCCTCGCCCGCGTCGCCAAGGCGCTGGGCCTGCCGGTGCTCATCACCTCGTCCAACGCGCAATGGCAGAACGGCGACAACCTGCCGGAGATCAAGGAGATCTTCGCCGATCAGCCGATCTACCGCCGCACCGGCATCATCAACTGCTATGAGGATCCCAGCTTCCGCAAGGCGCTGGAGGATCTGGTCAAGAAAACCGGCCGCCGCCACATCATCATCGCCGGCGTCACCATCGGCACATGCTGCGCCCTGCCAACGCTGGCGATGCTGAACGACGGTTATCAGGTCTATCCGGTGGTTGACGCCTGCGGCGCCTGGAACCGCTACGAGGTGGACGCGGCCATGTCGCGCATGGCGAGCGCCGGTGCCGAGCTGGTGACGACCTTCGCGCTCGCCTGCGAGCTGCAGGCCGACTGGAAACGGCCCAGAGCGAGCGCGATGCTTGAGCCGTTCAGCCAGAACCTTTCCGAGTACGGCTTCGTGCTCCAGAGTTTCTGGAACAACGCCAACGGCCATGTGGTGCCCGACCCCTTCGGGATGGTGAAGTAACGAACGAGATGCGCGCGCCCTGCCTTCCTCCGGGAAAGCGGGGGCGGCGGAAAGGGACTGGACGATGCTCGTCGATGGACAGTGGACGCAGGATTGGCACCCCGTCCAGGCAACCGACGCCAAGGGCGGCTTCGTGCGCCAGATCTCCGGCTTCCGCAGCTGGGTGACGGCCGACGGCTCGGCCGGCCCGAGCGGCGAAGGCGGCTTCAAGGCGGAGAAGGGGCGTTATCACCTCTACGTCGCGTACATCTGCCCCTGGGCCTCGCGCACGCTGATGGCGCGCAAGCTGAAGGGGCTGGAGGAGGTGGTCTCGCTGTCGGTCGTTGAGCCGGCGCTCACCGACGAGGGCTGGCGCTTCGGCGACTATCCGGGCGCGGACCGCGACACGCTGAACGGCGCCACCTACCTGCACGAGATCTACACCCGCGCCGACCCCCATTATACCGGCCGCGCCACGGTTCCCGTCCTGTGGGACAAGGAACACGGGACGATCGTGAACAATGAATCGGCCGAGATCGTGCGGATGTTCAATTCCGGCTTCGGGGACCTCGCCCGCAACGACATCGACCTTTATCCGCCGGACCTGCGGGCCGACATTGATGCCCTCAACGAGCGCATCTATCCGCGGCTCAACAATGGCGTCTACCGCGCCGGCTTCGCCACCACCCAGATCGCCTACGAGGAGGCCTTCCGGGAGGTCTTCGGCATGCTCGGCGAGCTGGAGGCGCGGCTGGCGCAGGGCGGCCCGTTCCTGCTCGGCGACCGCTTCACCGAGGCGGATATCCGTCTGTTCGTCACGCTGGTGCGGTTCGATGCCGCCTATCATGGCCTGTTCAAGTGCAACCTGCGCCGGATTGCCGACTATCCGGCGCTGCAGGCCTACGTGCTGCGCATCCATGCCCTTCCGGGCATCCGCGACACGGTGAATTTCGACCACATCAAGCGCGGCTACTATTCCATCAAGGCGCTCAACCCCACCGGCATCGTGCCGGTGGGGCCGGACCTGCCGGGGCTCTATCCGGTCGCGGTCTGAGGGCTCACATCGGGAAGGCGTTGGGGCTACGCTTCCGGAAGCAACACGGACCCGGAACGTCCCCATGGATCGCCTCGACTGCAACCGCATGTTCGTCGCCGTGCTCGATGCCGGCAGCTTTTCCGGCGCGGCGGAGCGGCTCGGCACCAGCAGCGGGCAGGCCTCCAAGCTGGTCTCGAAGCTGGAGGCGGACCTCGGCGTGCAGCTGCTGAAGCGCACCACGCGGGCGCTCTCCCCCACCGAGGTCGGCCAGGCCTATTACGAGCGCATGAAGCCGCTGCTCGATGAGTTCGACGCGCTCGACGCCTCGGTGCGCAACGCCTCCGGCGCCCCGGCCGGACGCCTGCGGCTCACCGCGCCGATGTCGTTCGGGACGCTGCAACTGGTGCCGGTGCTCCTCGATTTCGCCCGAGCCTTTCCGGAGATACAGCTCGACGTCAGCTTCTCCGATCGCGTGGTGAACCTCGTTGACGAGGGCTTCGACCTGACGGTGCGCATCGGCAAGCCCGCCGACAGCAGCCTTATCGCCCGCAAGCTGTGCGAAGGACGGATCGTGGTCGTCGCCGCGCCGGCCTATCTCGCGCGCCACGGCACGCCGGAGCGGCCGGAGGATCTGGCGGCGCACGACTGCATCATCGACAGCAATTTCCGCGATCCGCTGAACTGGTCGTTCGCCAGTGAACAGGGCGGTGAGCCCACCACGGTGGCGGTTTCCGGAAGGCTGCGCTTTTCCAACGGCGAGGCCTGCCTCCTCGCGGCGGAGGCGGGCCTCGGCATCGCGCGGCTCCCGACCTTCATCGTCGGCTCCGGCATTCGCGCGGGCCGCGTCGTGCGCTTGCTCGCAGAGCATGAGGACGCGCCCCACGTGGTCCATGCCCTCTATCCACCCGCGCGCCACCTCGCGCTGCGGGTACGCGTCCTCGTCGATTTCCTCGCCACCTGCTTCCAGGGACAGCCGGAATGGGACCGAGGCTGGTGAGCGTGCCCCGACGCGGATTACGTCCACGCTAGGTGATCAGTCCCGTCATTTGGTGGATTGAGGCGGTGAGGAATCTTTCAGGCTCGATTGGAGCCCACGCCACGAGGGGGGCGGCACGGGCGTAAATGGGCAGCCTGATGCGCGCCGTTCGAAGTCAGTCGCCTTCGAACGCGATCGTGTCCTTGAGGTCGAAGCTGCACAGCTCGTAGCCGCGGCGGAAATCGACCATATGGCGACGCATCCAGAGCTCGGCCTCGCCGGCGTCATGGACCTTGAGCGCGTCGATGATGTGCCGGTGCGCCTGCGCGAGGCGGCGTGGCCCGATCTCGCAATTGAGCGGGTGGGCGAACAGCTTGGCGAGCGCCGGATAGAACAGCTGGGAGATGGGCTCGCGGGCGAGCAGGAGCGCCTTGTTGGCGGCGATCTCGGCAACGAGGGTGTGGAACTCCACGTCGAGGGCGATGATGGAGCGGCCGGCCGCCCGCTCCTCTTCCATGCGGCGATAGTTTTCTTCGAGCTGCTCGATCTGCGCGTCGTCGATCCGTGTGGCTGCCCGCGCTGCGGCGCTGGGCTCCAGCGACATGGAGACCTCCCACAGCTCCTCGAAGGTCACGCGTTGCATGACCAGGGCGCGCGAGGCTCTCGGCGCGAGATCGGAATAGTGCGGAGCCTTCACGAACAGCCGTCGGCCAGCCTCGCGACCGACGAGGCCGCTTTCCTCCAGGATCCGCAGGCCCTCGCGCACGGTGTGGCGGGCGAGGCCGAACTGCTCGGCGAGTTCCGTTTCCGTCGGGAGAGGATCTCCGGCCTCCAGGCGGCCGGACATGATCCGCTTCTCGATGGCATCACACACGGTGCGATAGGCCGGAACAGGCTCAATACGTTGAAACATGGCGGAATCTCATTTGGAGCCTACGGGACCTAGCACTCTCGGCATTATTGTGCAAATGTTCCATTGTCCAACAAACTAACATGACGTAAGACGGTTCCAAAATGAGGTGCGCCGGACCGTGAGGACGAACCTCGCGCCACAGGGTGGAGCGGCGACCGGCGGGATCAGGGAGGACGGAAATGACACGTGACATCGTGATCGTCGGCGCGGCGCGCACGGCCATCGGCACCTTCGGCGGGACCCTCAAGGACGTGCCCCTGTCGCAGCTCGCGACCACCGCCGTGAAGGCTGCGCTGGAGCGCAGCGGGGTCGCCCCCGACGCGGTTGGCCATGTCGCCCTCGGCAACGTCATCCCAACCGAGCCCAAGGACGCCTATCTGAGCCGCGTCGCGGCGCTGAACGCGGGCCTGCCCCAGGAGGTGCCGGCCTTCAATGTGAACCGCCTGTGCGGCTCCGGCCTGCAGGCCATCGTTTCTGCGGCTCAGTCGATCGCGCTGGGCGATGCCGACGTCGCCATCGGCGGCGGCGCCGAATCCATGAGCCGGGGGCCGTACATCTCAACCGGGATGCGCTGGGGGACCCGCATGGGCGACGGGCGGATGGTGGACTACACGCTCGCCGTCCTGCATGACCCCTTCCAGGACATCCACATGGGCGTCACCGCGGAGAACGTGGCCGCTCGCCGTCAGGTGAGCCGGGAGGACCAGGACGCGCTTGCGGCCGAAAGCCACCGCCGCGCCGCCGTCGCCATCGCCGAGGGGCGCTTCCGCGAGCAGATCGTGCCGGTGGAGATCGTCTCCCGAAAAGGCACGAAGATCTTCGACACGGACGAGCACGTGCGCGCCGAAACCACGGTCGATGTCCTTTCCAAGATGAAACCGGTGTTCAAGGCGGACGGCACCGTGACCGCCGGCAATGCATCGGGCATCAACGACGCCGCCGCCGCGGTGGTGCTGGCCGAGGCCGGGCTTGCCGAGAGGAAGGGGCTGAAGCCCCTCGCGCGCCTCGTGGGCTACGCCCATGCCGGTGTCGCGCCCGACGAGATGGGCATCGGCCCCATCCCGGCGACGCGCAAGGTGCTGGAACGCACGGGGCTTTCCGTCGCGGACCTCGACGTGATCGAATCCAACGAGGCCTTCGCGGCCCAGGCCTGCGCCGTGGCGCGGGAGCTTGGGTTCGATCCCGCGAAGGTCAATCCCAACGGCTCGGGCATCTCCCTCGGCCATCCCGTGGGGGCGACGGGGGCCATCATCACCGTGAAGGCCATCTACGAGCTGCACCGCACCGGCGGGCGCTACGCGCTTGTGACCATGTGCATCGGTGGCGGCCAGGGCATCGCCGCCATCTTCGAGCGGGTGTGAGGATGGCCGGGCTGTAGCCCGGCCTGACAGGGAGCCGCTCCGCAAGAGGGCGGCCTGTTCGACGAAGAACAATAAGGGTGCGAGGGAGGAACAATCATGAAAGGCCTGATGCAGAGCCGTGACCTGAACGTGTCGGACATCATCCGCTTCGCGTCCAGGTACCATACCCATGCCACCGTCACGACGCGCCGAGCGGACGGCAGCCGGGTCGTCCACTCCTACCCCGAGATCGAGAGCCGGGCGGCGCAGCTCGCCCATGCGTTGAAGCGGCGCGGCATCGGCCCGGGGACGCGCATCGGGACGCTGGCCTGGAACGACCACCGGCACCTCGAGCTCTATTACGGAGTCGCCGGAATCGGCGCCATCTGCCACACCATCAATCCGCGCCTGTTCAGGGAGCAGATCGCCTATATCATTGCCGACGCCGCCGATGCGATGCTCTTCGTCGACCCGCTCGAATTGTCTGTCCTGGAAGGGCTGGGGCCGCAGCTGAAGATCGCGGGGGTGGCCACGCTCGTGGTGCTGGGCGGCGATGGGGACGTGCCCGAAAGCGCCTTGAAGGCGCATCTCGAAGTGATCTCCTACGAAACGCTCATCGCCGGCGAGCCCGCGACGATCGACTGGCCGCGCTTCGATGAAAACGAGGCGGTCAGCCTCTGCTACACGTCGGGGACCACAGGCAGCCCCAAGGGTGTGCTCTACTCGCACCGCGCCGTAGTGCTGCATGGCTATTCCACCAACCTTCCGGACTTCTTCGGCCTGCGCTCGGTGGATGTGGCCATGCCGGTGGTGCCCATGTTCCACGTCAACGGCTGGGGGGTGCCCTACAGCGCACCCATGGTGGGGGCGAGCCTTGTCCTGCCCGGCCCGCGGCCGCAGGCGGCCGACCTCTGTGCCCTGATCTCGACGGCGGGGGTGACATGGTCGGCTGCGGTGCCCACCGTCTGGCTCGGTGTGCTGGAACGTCTGCGCGCGACACGCCCGGCGATCCCCCAGCCGCTCAGGATCACGGTGGGCGGCGCGGCCTGCCCGCCGCACATCGCTTCCGCTTTCCATGAGGAGTTCGGAATCACCGTCAACCACGCCTGGGGCATGACGGAGACGACCCCGTGCGGCCTGTTCAACCAGCGCAAGGTCGAGAACAAGGACATGCCGCTGCCGGAGTGGCTCGCCTCCCAGCGCCGCCAGGGGCGCCCCACTTTCGGCGTCGAGATGAAGGTGGTGGACGATGCCGGTGCGGAGGTGTCCGCCGATGGGGCTGCGACGGGCGAAATGCTGATCCGCGGCCCCTGGATCGCGGCGTCCTACTTCAAGCGCCAGAGCCAGGACGCCGCATTCACGTCGGACGGCTGGTTCCGGACCGGCGACGTGGTCACGCAAGATGCCTCAGGCTATTTCGAGATCGTCGACCGCACCAAGGACCTGATCAAGTCGGGCGGCGAGTGGATCAGTTCCATCGCGCTCGAGAACATCGCCGTGGCGCATCCGGCGGTCGAGGAAGCTGTCGTCATCGCCGCGCGCCACGAGAAATGGGATGAGCGGCCCCTCCTGCTGGTGGTGCTGAAGCCGGGACGGACAGTGGAGAAGCAAGAGCTGCTCGACTGGTACGGTGGCAAGGTTGCCAAGTGGTGGGTCCCGGATGACGTAGTATTTGTGGCGGAGCTGCCGCACACTGCCACCGGGAAGCTCCTAAAATCGGAAGTACGTAACAGGTTTTCTGGTTACATGATCGGCAGAAAGTCAGCGCATTCTGCATAGATTGATCCAAATTCAAGCATTCAGCCGAAGTCATTCTCGGGCGAGGTCCGCGCATGTTGTGGGACACGCCGGAGGGGCCAGCGGAGGGGAGCATCGTGCCTGTAGAAACGCATATCGAGGACGGGATCGGGGTCGTCGTCTTCTCCAACCCGCCTCTCAACCCCATCTCGGCGAGCGCGGGTATTCCTCAGGCGATCGAGGCGGCATTGCGCGCGCTTGATGCCGATCCGCAGGTCAAGGCCATTGTGCTCGCGGCCGAAGGGCGAATGTTCAGCGCAGGCGCCGACATCGCGGAGTTCGACAAGGACCCGGCTGCCATCGCGGCCCCGGCGCGGCGCCTCGACGACGTGCTCGATGGGCTGGCGAAGCCGGTCGTCGCCGCCATCCAGGGCGGCGCCCTCGGCGGTGGGCTGGAGCTGGCGCTGGCCACCGACTATCGCATCGCTACCGCTGATGCGAAGGTGGGCTTGCCGGAGGTCACGCTCGGTATCATTCCCGGCGCAGGCGGCACCCAGCGGCTGCCGCGCCTGGCGGGCGCCGCGCAGGCGGCGCGGATGATCTCGAGCGGCAAGGTGATCGGCGCCCACGAGGCCCTTCGCATCGGGCTTCTGGACGCCCTCGCCGGAGATGACGTGCGAGCCGAAGCTATCGCCTTCGCCCGTTCTGTGGCGGGGGAAGGCCGACGCCGGAGCCGTGACCGGGAGATTTCGAACGAGGGCGGGCCGGAGGCCATCGCCGAAGCGCGGGGTAAGGCACCTCGGGGCGCGCCGGGGGATGCGGTCCGTGGTGCCCTTGATGCCATCGAGGCGGGCATCTCCCAAGGCTTCGACGGTGGCCTGAAGAGCGAATACGACATTTTCGACCGCCTGCTGGTGAGCGAGCCGGCGCGGGGTCTGCGGCACGTCTTCCTTGCCGAGCGCGCGGTGGCGCGGCTGCCGGGGCTCGATCCGGCGCTGAAGTCGGCGTCGACCCAAGCGGTGGCCATCATCGGCTCGGGGACCATGGGCACGGGCATCGCGCTGGCGGTGGCCCAGGCCGGACTTCCCGTCACCGTCATCGACGCCAATTCGGCAGCGCTGGAGCGCTCCCGCTCTTCGGTGGAAAACACCATCGCACGCAGCGTCGAGCGTGGACGGCTGATGGAGGCGACCGGACAGGCGCAGCGCGCGCTCATCGGCTTCTCCCTCGACATGGAGGCCGTGCGCGGCGCCGACTTCGTTATCGAGGCGGTGTTCGAGGACATTTCCGTCAAGCAGCAAGTGTTCGAGGCGCTCGACCGGCTCGCCGACACCGGCGCGGTGCTCGCCTCCAACACCTCGACGCTGGACGTAGACCGGATCGCTGCTTTCACGAAGCGGCCGCAGTCCGTGGTCGGCACGCATTTCTTCAGCCCTGCCAACATCATGCGCCTGCTGGAGGTGGTGCGCGGCGAAAAGACGGCGCCAGAGACGCTCGCCCGCGCGATGACTTTCGCCAAGCAGATCCGCAAGGTGGGCGTCGTCTCCGGCGTGTGCGACGGCTTCATCGGCAACCGCATGTTCGAGGAGTATCTGCGCCAGGCCTATTTCCTGCTGGAGGAAGGCGCCCTGCCGCAGCAGGTGGACGCCGCCATGGAGGCCTTCGGCATGGCCATGGGGCCGCTGCGCACCATGGACCTCGCGGGCCAGGACATCGGCTGGAGCATCCGCAAGCGGCGCGCGGTGGAGCAGCCGGACCGGCCCTATTCACGCATCCCCGATCTCATCTGCGAGATGGGCCGCTTCGGCCAGAAGACCGGGGCTGGCTACTATCTCTACGGCAAGGGCGGCAAGCCGGAAGTGGATCCGGCCATCGACGCGCTGGTGGTGGAGGAGTCGAGGCGCCTCGGCATCACCCGCCGGCCGATCAGCGATGAAGAGATCGTCGAGCGCTGCGTCTATGCGCTGGTGAACGAGGGCGCGCGCATCCTCGGGGACGGGATCGCCGCACGCCCGCTCGACATCGATACGGTGTGGGTGGACGGCTACGGCTTCCCGCGCTTCCGGGGCGGGCCGATGTTCTACGCCGACCGGGTGGGATTGCCACAGGTCCTCTCCCGCATCGAGAACTTCACCGGCGCCTATCAGGGCTGGGCCTGGCGGCCCGCCGATCTGCTGCGCCGTACGGCAGAGGCCGGCACGGGCTTCGCCGCCCTCAACGGAGAAAGCGCATGACCCGCGACCTGCATCGCCTCTTCGACCTTTCAGGGCGTGTCGCCATCGTCACCGGCGGCTCCCGCGGCATCGGCCTGCAGATGGCCGAGGCGCTCGGCGAATTCGGCGCGCACGTCGTCATCACCGCGCGCAAGGCCGACGAACTGGCCGAAGCCAAGCGTCATCTCGAACCGTTCGGCATCGCCGCGACCACCCTTGCGTCGGACCTTTCCGACGTGGCCTCCATCCCGCGCATCGTGACCGAGGCCCTCAAGGTGACGGGGCGTATCGACATTCTTGTCAACAACGCGGGCGCGACCTGGGGCGCCCCGGCCGAAGCCTATCCGCCGCAGGGCTGGGCCAAGGTGATGGACCTCAACCTCAACCGCCTTTTCGACCTCACCCGCGAAGTGGCGGCGCGGGCGATGCTGCCGCAGGGCTACGGGCGCATCGTCAACATCGCCTCCATCGCCGGCCTGACGGGCAACCTGCCGGGCATGGAGGGCACTGCCGCCTACAATGCCTCGAAGGGCGGCGTGATCAGCCTGACACGCGCGCTCGCGTCCGAATGGGGCGCGCGAGGCATCACGGTGAACGCCCTCGCGCCGGGCTATTTCCCCTCGAAGATGACGGCCGGCACCCTCGACAGACACGGCGAGAAGCTCCTTTCCGTGACCCCGCGCGGCGTGCTCGGCGGCGAGAGCGACCTGAAGGGGCCAGTGCTGCTCCTCGCTTCCGACGCCGGCGCTCACATCACCGGCCAGACCCTCGCCGTGGACGGCGGCATGACCGCGCTCTGAGCGCGCAACTTCCGCCGTCCTGCTTCGAACCACAGGGATGCCCCGAGGACGCTCGATGACTTCCGCTTCGCTGATCCGCCGTGCCGACATGGATTTTCTTCTACTTGACTGGCTGGGGGCGGACCGGCTGGCGGAGATCCCGCGCTTTTCCGACCTCAGCCGCGAAACGCTCGCGGCGCTTCTCGACCTGAGCGAGACGGTGGCGTCGCGCCACTTTCTCCCCCACTACAAGACGGCGGACGTACAGGAGCCGAGCCTCGACGAAAGCGGGGTCCACATCCTGCCCGAGATCGGCGTGGCGCTCTCCGCTTATGCCGAGGCTGGCCTGTTCGGCCAGAGCTTCTCCTACGAGCACGGCGGCATGCAGCTGCCGCTGACGGTGGCGGCCGCCTCCTTTGCCCATTTCCTCACCGCCAACATCGCCACCGCCGCCTATCCCATGCTGACGGTGGCCAATGCGCGGCTCTTGACCACCTTCGGTGGCGAAGCGCTAGTCGATGCGCTGGCGCGCCCCGAGATCGAGGGACGCTATTTCGGCACGATGTGCCTCTCCGAGCCCCAGGCGGGCTCCTCCCTCGCCGACATCACCACCCGCGCAGTCGCGGACGGGGAGGACGGCCTCGGCCGGCGCTACCGGCTTTCCGGCAACAAGATGTGGATCTCCGGCGGCGATCAGGACGCCTCGGAGAACATCTGCCATCTGGTGCTGGCGAAGATCCCGGGCCCCGACGGCAAGCTCATCCCCGGCACCGCGGGCATTTCGCTCTTTGCCGTGCCGAAGACCCTTGTCGCGCCCGGGGTGTTCGCCGGCGAGCGCAACGATGTCGTGGTGGCGGGCCTCAACCACAAGATGGGTTATCGCGGCACGGCCAACTGCCTGCTCAATTTCGGCGAGGGCCAGCGCCACCGTCCGGGCGGTGCCGCGGGGGCCGTGGGCTATCTGGTCGGGGAGCCGGGGCAAGGGCTCGCTATCATGTTCATGATGATGAACGAGGCGCGCCTGCAGGTGGGCCTCGGCGCGGCTATGCTGGCCTATCGCAGCCACCGCCTCAGCGTCGCCTATGCCGGCGAGCGCGCCCAGGGCCGCCCGCGCGGCGTGATGCCCGACACGCGGCCGATCCCCATCGCTCGCCACCCTGACGTGAAGCGCATGCTGCTCGCCCAGAAATCCTATGCCGAAGGCGCTGTGGCCCTGGTGCTCTACTGCTTCCATCTCGCGGACCTCGCGGAGGCGGCGGAAGACGCCGAGGCCCGGCAACTGCTCGATCTGCTCACGCCGGTGGCGAAGACCTGGAGCTCGGAATGGGGCCTCGTCGCCAGCGACATCGCCATCCAGATCCACGGCGGCTACGGCTACACCCGTGACTTTGACGTGGAGCAGCTCTATCGCGACAACCGGCTGAACCCGATCCACGAGGGAACGACTGGCATCCAGGCCATCGACTTCATTGGCCGCAAGCTCATCCGCGACAAGGGAGAAGCCTTCACGCTGCTGCTGTCGCGGATCGACGCGACGATCGCGCGGGGTGCGGCTTCCGCCGCCCTCGCGGAGACGGGGCGGGTGTTGAACATGGCGCGTGCCGCCATGGCAGACATGGTGCGCGAGCTGATCGCGGACCCGGCTGGTACCGGCGCCATGGACAACGCCACTGCGGTGCTCACCGCTTTCGGCCATTTGGTGGCGGGCTGGCTCTGGCTGGACCAGGCGCTCGCCGCGGAGGCGGCGCGGGACCGACTGCCGACCGAATTCGTGGACGGCAAGGTGGCAACCGCCCGGTATTTCGCCGCCTACGAGCTGCCCAAGATCCCCGGCTGGCTTTCGCCGCTGCGGGCCGCTCCGCTTCTGTTGTCGGAGGTGAACGCCGAGCTGTTCTGAACAGCCGCCCCCTCATTCCATCGCAACCACAAGAAAATCCGAACCACAACGACTTCGGAAAGCAAGGGAGGAATTCATGTTCGCAAGCGGACTTGCAAGGACTGGCGGATTGTTCGGGAAAGGGCTGGGCGCTGCGCTCCTGTCCATGGTGCTCGGCGCCGGAGCGCTTGAACAAGCCGCCGCGGCGGAGCCGTCAAACGGCGTTGTCCGCATCGGCGTGCTGAACGATCAGGCGGGCCCCTATTCCGATCCCCAGGGGCCGGGCTCGGTGGCCTCGGCGCAGCTCGCCATCAAGGATTTCGGCGGCAAGGTGCTGGGCAAGCCCATCGAGCTCGTGGTCGGCGACCACCAGAACAAGGCCGACCTCGGCGCCAGCATCGCCCGCAAGTGGATCGACGTGGATGGGGTCGACGCCCTCGTCGACTTCGGCAATTCCGCCGTCTCGCTTGCGGTGCAGGAACTGGCGAAGAACAAGGCGGTGATCCTGAACGTCAGCTCCGTCACCGACAAATTGTTTGGCGAGAACTGCTCGCCCACCGGCTTCGTGTGGAACTACGATTCCTCTACCATCGCCAACGCCATGGGCCGCGCGACGGTGAAGTCGGGGGGCGACACCTGGTTCCTCATCGTCGCCGACTATTCGTTCGGTCATTCCCTGCAACAGCAGATCGAGCGCGTGGTGGTGCCGGCGGGCGGCAAGATCGTGGGGGTGGCGCGCCACCCGGTGACGACCACCGACTTCAGCGCCTACCTCGTCCAGGCGCAGGCGTCGAAGGCCAAGGTCATTGCCCTGCTCAATGCCGCCGACAACACCATCAACTCCATCAAGCAGGCGGGCGAATTCGGCATCGTGGAGGGTGGCCAGAAGCTCGCGGCCACCGCCTTCTACCTCACCAACGTGCACAGCCTGGGGCTGAAGACGGCGCAGGGGCTCCAGTTCGTGGCTCCCTTCTACTGGGACCAGGACGACGCATCACGTGAGTTCACCCGTCGCTGGCGGGCCGAGCGAGGCACGACCAACGCGCCCACCCACCTCCAGGCCGGGGTTTACAGCGCTGTTCTCGCTTATCTGAGGGCCGTCGAAGCGGCGGGTACCGACGACCCGGTGAAGGTGTCGGAAAAGATCCGCGAGCTGCCCGTCAACGACTTCTACGCCAAGGGCGCGAAGGTTCGTGCCGACGGTCGCCTCATGAAGGGCATGACCCTCTATGAGGTCAAGTCGCCGGCCGAATCCAAGGGACCGTGGGACTATCTCAAGGCGGTGCGCGAGATGCCCGCTGAGGAGATCATCCGCCCCTTGAGCGAAAGCAATTGCCCGTACGCACCCGCCAAATAAATCGGGACGGAGGTGGATGCGCCAGCATCCACCTCTTTGGCCATCGTTTCGATATCGGGCTCGGCCTGAGCCCGATTTCTCCTCCGGTTCAGGAGAGAGCCAGCCTCCGTGATCGACGGACTCTCCCCCAAATCTGGAGGAGGACCAGCGGCTCAGGTCACCGGCCCTTGCCCGTCATCGAAGGAGCGGTTGCGGTGCGATAGATGGGGCGTCACGCAGGACGTCGTCGCATCGGCTTCTCACCGGCCCCCTCGATGGCTGCCGATGTGTGCGACGTCTCAGGCGCTGCTGGTGGCCAGTGCGTCGAGCCTCTGCTTAAGGGCATGGGGGATATGTACACCTTCCTGCTCGGTCCGCAGCCGCGCCTCGGCGCGGCGCATGCCGGGCAGGCGAGCGCCCTCCTGATTGACGATGGCGGCGAAGAGGTGGGCAAGCCGATCGCCGGCGCGCGGGCCCGCCAGCGGGCCGGGATCTACGGCCATGAAGAACTGGCCCGTGCGCGGCGAGCCGCCCGCATTGTCGGCGAAGGACGAGGCGTCGATGGAGAGGTTCGCGCCGGTCAGCCAAGCCGCGAACATCTCCACGATCAGCGCCAGGCCCGCCCCCTTGTGGCCGCCGGAGGGCACCATGGTGCCCCCGTCGAGGGCGGCTTTGGGGTCCTCGGTGGGCTGGCCATTCCGGTCGAGGGCCCAGCCGAGGGGGATCTTCTCGCGCCTCTGGTCGTGCACCACGATCTCGCTCTTGGCGATGACGCTGGAGGACTGGTCCAGCACCAGCGGATCGGCGTCCGCGCGCGGCACGGCGAAGGCGATGGGGTTGGTACCGAACACCGGCTTCGTTCCGCCCATGGGGGCGATGGAGGCCGGTGCGTTCACGAAGCCCAGCGCCATCAGCCCAGCCTTCGCGATGCGCTCCACATGGTAGCCCACGACACCGCAATTGTAGGAGTTGGTCACCGCGAGCGCCGCGATGCCCTGCGTCTTCGCCGCCTCGACAAGGGCTGGCAGTCCGAGATCGATGGCGGGATGGGCGAAGCCGTCCATGGCATCGACCCGCACCAGCCCCGGCCGGGGGCGGCTGAGGGTGGGGATGGCGCGGCCGTCGATCTTGCCCACCCTGGCATGGGCGCAATAGGTCGGCAGCCGCGCGAGGCCATGACTGTGCACGCCCTCCGCCTCCGCCGCCACCACGGACTGGGTGACGGACAAGGCGTTGACGGTGGAGACGCCGGACCCGACCAGCGCCCGGAAGGTCAGGTCCTCCACCTCCTTGAGGGAGAGGGCCGCGAGCGGAACGGACGCATGCGCGCTCATGCCGCCTCTCCCTTGGTGCCGAGGCTCACGGCGCCATAGAGGGTGCGGGCGGCTTCCGGCGTCACGAGGCCCTCGGCGAGGTCCTCGGCAAGGCGTGCCGGATCACGGTTCGCCGGGTTGCCGAAGCCGCCGCCGCCGGAGGTCTTGATGGTCACCGTGTCGCCGGCTGAGAGCGGGATACCCGAGACCTTGGAGTTGAGGCTGACCGCGGAACCGTCCGCCCGCGTCACCGTGGTCGAGGACAGGGAGCCGGGGGCGCCGCCCTTGATGCCGTAGGGCGGGAAGCGGAAGCGCTCGAAATTGGTGGAGAGGGAGCCTTCCGGCGCCTCCAGCCGGAACTCGCGCACGAGGCCGAGGCCGCCGCGGTTCTCACCCGCGCCGCCGCTGTCCGGCAGGAGGCCGTAGCGGGTGAACACCACCGGATACTTAGCCTCCACCATCTCGATGGGGGCGTTGGTGTTGTTGTGGAGGCCGCAGGAAAGAGCGCTTGCGCCGTCGCCGCCTGCATGGCCGCCCCAGCCCCCCACCTCGATGTCGAAATAGACCTGCCGCCGGGCGTCCGGCCGCACGAGCGAGACGGCATAGACGTAGGAGATGGCGTAGTAGGCGGCGGGGATCCGCTCCGGCGCGATCTGGGCGAGCGCCCCGAACACGGAGGTGGCGATGCGGTGGTTCACCACCATGCGCCCGGCGACCGGGGCCGGGAACTGCGCGTTCACCACGCTGCCTTCCGGCAGGGAGACGGTGACCGGCCGGTAGCAGCCGGAGTTCGCCGGAATGTCGGAGCCAAGCGCTGCGAGCAAAGCGTAGTAGACGGCCGAGCAGGTCATGGCCGGCGTGTTGTTCACGGGGCCGCGGACCTGCGGGCTGGAGCCGGCGAAGTCGAGGGCGATGGTGTCGCCGCTCTTGGTGATCGTCACCTCAAGGCGGATGGGGGCTTCAGACTGGCCGTCGTCATCCACCATCTCGACGAAGGACGAGGTGCCGTCCGGCAGCGCCGAGATGGCCGCACGCATCATGCGCTCGGAGCCGTCGAGGATCGCGGACATGGCGGCCGACAGGTTGGCGCTGCCGTACTTCCCGGCGATGCGCGACACGGCCTTGGCACCGATGCCGAGGGCCGCGATCTGGGCGTTGAGGTCGCCGCGCGTCTCCTCCGCCTGGCGCACGTTGTAGAGCAGCATCTCGAACACGGCGCTGTTGAGGACGCCCTTTTCCACGAGGCGGAGCGGGGGAATGCGGATGCCTTCGTGGAAGATCTCGGTGGCCGCCGCGTAATAAGAGCCCGCCGCGCCGCCGCCCACGTCCACGTGGTGGCACAGCGTGCCGACGATGGCGACGCGTTCCCCGTCCACGAACACCGGCCGGAAGGTCTGGATGTCTGGCAGGTGCTGGCCGCCGGCATAGGGATCGTTGGTGACGATGACGTCGCCCTCGGCCCACGCTTCCAGCGGGATGTGTGCCTCCAGGATCCGCTTCAGGCAGTCGGACATGGAATTGAGGTGCACGGGGATGCGCGCCGACTGGGCGATGTTGCGCCCCTGGGCATCGAACACGGCAGTGGAGAAATCGAGGATCTCGCGCACGACGGTGGAGCGGCTGGTGCGCCAGATGGTGATGCTCATCTCCTCGGCGGCGGCAACAAGCGCGTTGCGGATCACCTCGAGGCGGACGGGATCGATGGTGGTCATGACTTCAGGTCCTTGGGATCTCAGTGGCGCTGGGCGCGCACGGCGACGAGCGCGCCGGTGGCGTGGGAGCGGATGGTCCAGCCGGCGGGCAGGTAGGTGGCCGTATAGGTCTCCTCCACCACGGCGGGGCCGGCGACGCCTTCGGCGCTGACCGCCTCGCGGGTGACCACGCGTGTTTCGACGAAACCGCCGCGGCCATAGACCGAGCGGGCCTTCTCGACGCCGGCAGCGCCTTCCACCGCGGGGGCGGGGGTGGGCTTGGCGAGGCGGCCGACGGCCGAGAGGCGCAGCGACACCACCTCCACCGGCACGGCCGGCTCGTCATAGGAGAAGCGCTGGCGGTGCAGGGCATGGAACGCTGCTGTGGCGCGGGCGATGCCTTCCGCGGAGAAGTCGGCCGCGTCGAGCGGCACGCGCAGGTCGAAGGCCTGGCCCTGGTAGCGCAGGTCCAGCGCCCAGGCGAAGCCGCGGTTTTCCGCCGCCACGCCGTCCTCCGCCAGCAGCCGGTCCCCGTCCTGCGCCAGCGCCTCGGCGCGCTCGGCAAGGCTGGCACCGAGGTCGGCGAGGCGCCCGATCTGGGTGGAGGACAGGTCGTGGGTGATGTCCGACCACAGGATGCCCCAGGCGGAGAGGGTGGAGGCGTGGGCAGGGAAGATCACCTTGTTCATGCCGAGCTCTTCGGCAACCTCGCAGGCGTGCACGCCGCCGGCGCCGCCGAAGGAGAGGAGGGCGAAGTCCTCCGGGTCCATGCCCTTCTCGAACAGGGACAGGCGGATGGCGGTGGCGAGGCTGGAATTGGTGACGGCGATGACGCCCGCCGCCGTTTCCTCGGCCGAGAGCCTGAGCCGGCCGGCCACGTCCCCGGCGGCGCGCGCGGCGGCGTCGCGGTCGAGGCCCATGCGTCCGCCCATGAAGCTCGATCCGTCGAGGCGGCCGAGCAGCAGGTTGGCGTCGGTGACGGTGAGGCGCTCGCCGCCGCGGCCGTAGCAGGCCGGCCCCGGCTCGGCGCCGGCGCTGTGGGGGCCGATGCGCAGGCGCCCGCCGTCATCCACCCAGGCGATGGAGCCGCCGCCGGCGCCGATGGTGCGCATCTCGATCATGGGCAGACGCACGGGCAGGCCGTCCACCTCGCCCTCGTTCACCATGGAGACGGTGCCCTCATGCACCACCGAGACGTCGAAGCTGGTGCCGCCCATGTCCACCGCGACGAGGTTCGGCTCGTCGAGCGCAGCGGACAGCCGTTTCGCCGCCGCGGCCCCGCCGGATGGCCCGGAGAGCAGCAGGCGTGCCGGCTCGCGGCCGGCCTTGGCGAGGCCCGCCACGCCGCCGTTGGACTGCACCAGATAGACCTGGGTCTGCGGCACCACTTCCTTCAGCTTGCCGGCCAGGCGGTCGGTGTAGGTCTTCACCACCGGCACCAGCAGGGCGTTGAGGGTGGTGGTGGACATGCGCTCGTATTCACGCAGTTCCGGGGAGATGTCGCAGGAGAGCGAGATCTCGATGCCGGGCAGGAGGTTGCGCAGGATCTCGCCGGTCCGGCGCTCGTGGGCTCCGTTGACGTAGGCGTTGAGGAAGCACACGGCCACCGACTTCACGCCGGTCTGCTTCAGCTTCACCGCCAGCGCCTTCACCTCGGCCTCGTCGAGGGGGGTGATGACACGGCCGTCCGCGCCGACGCGTTCGGTGACGCCGAAGGAGAAGCGCCGCTTCACCAGGGCCGGCTGGGGCGAGGCGGTGATGGCGTAGACGTCCGTGCGGCCATGGCGGCCGATCTGCATCACGTCCTCGAAGCCGGCGGTGGTCACCACGGCGCCCAGCGGCAGCTTGCGCTCAAGCACCGCGTTGGTGGCGATGGTGGTGCCGTGCAGAAGGTACTGAACCTCGTCGAGGGAGAAGCCGAAGCGCTCGCTCGCGTGCCGGATGCCGGTCAGGAGCCCGATGGAGGGGTCGGACGGCGTGCTCGGCGTCTTCATCTGGTGGATCTCGCCGGTCCTGCCGTCGAGGATCTCGATGTCGGTGAAGGTGCCGCCGATGTCCACGGCGATGCGGATGGAGGGGGTGGTCATGCTGTCACTCGATGGCAAGGTTCACAGGAGGCCTTCGGCGGAAAGGCCGTCGACCAGGGAGGCGAAGGCGGCGCGCACCATGTAGAACTGGGCGCCCACCACGGTGGTGGAGACGCCGTGCTCCTTCGCGAAGGCGCGTTCCGGCTGGGTCCAGCAGGGCATTACCCAGGACTTGCCGGCGGTTTTGGCCGCGGCGGCGATGCGGGCGATGTCGGCCTTGTCGGCGTCGGAGAAGGTGTAGCGTTCGTTGCCGGCCGCCATGGACAGGTCGGTGGGGCCGGCGAAGAGGCCATCCACCGTCGGCAGGGCCGCGATGGCCTCGACGTCCGCGAGGGACTCGCGGCTCTCGATCATCGGCCAGCACTTGACCCGGGCATTCTCGTCCGAGGCGTAGGTGGGCGAGGCCGGGCCGTAAAGAACGGTGCGCCCGCCCGCATAGGAGCGCACGCCGAGCGGCGGATACTTGGCGGCGGCGGTCACGTGCCTCGCGTGGGCCACGTCGCCGATGTGGGGGATGATCACCGCGTCGGCGCCGAAGTCGAGCGCCTGCTGGATCGGCTCGGTGAGCGGACCCAGCACCTTGGCGTAGACCTTGATGCCGAGAGCCCGGCAAAAGGGGATCACGCGGTCGAGGTCATCGAGGTTGAAGGTGCCGTGCTCGATGTCGAGCACCACGGAGGTGAAGCCGGCCTCCCGCGCGATCTCGATGTGCGGGAAGACGGGGGCGGTGAGCCAGAAGGCGAAATTGTCGAGAGGGAAGGTCACGATCAGGGCTCCGGGCGAAGGGCAAGGCTCTCCCGTTCCCGCCGGAGGCGGGTCGGTCGAAGGTCGGGCTTGAGGGTGGGGGCCGGTGTCAGCCGCCGGGAATGACGCCGGCCGGTTTCATTTCACGAAGGTCCTGGTGAGGCCGGCGGTGCGGTCCACCACCAGCACCACGACGAGAGTGAGCACCACGAGCAGCACCGAGATGGCGGCGGCCAGCGGGTCGGCCTGCTGGTCGACGTGGTTGTACATGGCAACCGGCAGCGTCTGCAGCCGCGGGCCGGTCATGAAGAGGGAGAGCACCACCTCGTCGAAGGAGACGAGGAAGCAGAGCGCCGCGGTGGAGACCATGCCCGAGCGCATCATGGGCAAGGTCACACGGAAGAAGACGGTGAGCGGCCGCGCGCCGAGGGTACCGGCCGCCTCCTCCACCGTCAGCGGCAGGTTCGCGAGCGCGGTGGAGAGCACCCGTACCGCATACGGCAGCGTCACCACGAGGTGCGCGGCGACCAGCCCCTGGAAGGAGCCGATGAGGCCCATGGGAGCGAACACCAGCAGCATCGCGAGGCCGAGCACGATGGTGGGCAGCAGCAGCGGCGCCGAGAACAGGTTGCCGAGCGCTTCCGCGCCGGGCGGCTTCAAGCGCACCAGCGCATAGGCGGCCGGCAGGCCGATGGCCAGGGAGATGACGGTCACCACCAAGGCGAGCGCGAGGCTGACCCAGAAGGCGGTCATCATCGCGGTGTTGGCGAAGATGGCGCCGTACCACTTGGCGCTCCAGGTTGATGGCGGGAAGGCCATGAAGTCATCGCCGCTGAAGGAGATCGGGATCACCACCAGCAGTGGCGCCAGCAGGAACACGAACATGAGCGCGGCAGCGATCTTCAGGGCGGGGGAGACGGGGCGTTCGTCCATGTCTCTCCTCCTCAGGCGATGCGCCGCAGGGCGCGGCCGTAGAGCACGAGGGAGGCGCCGAACACCACGAGCACGATCATGGAGAGGGCGGAGGCGAGGGGCCAGTTGAGGGTCACGATGGCCTGGTCGTAGATCTCGGTGGCGAGCAGGAAGACGCGCCCGCCGCCGAGCAGCTTCGGCGTGACGAAGGACGAGATGGCGAGCACGAAGCAAAGCAGGGAGCCGAGCGCCATGCCCGGCGCGGTGAGCGGCAGGACCACGCGCAGGAAAGTCTTCAGCGGGGTCGCGCCGAGGGTGAGCGCCGCCTCCTCCAGCCGCGGGTCCAGCCGCCCGAAGCCGGACAGCAGCGCCAGGATCATGTAGGGCATCAGGATCTCGGTGAGGCCGATGATGACGCCGGTGAGGTTGAACATGAGCCGCGGCGGCTCCGTCATGCCGAGGAACATCAGGGCATTGGCGACCAGCCCGCGGTCGGAGAGAATGGCGATCCAGCCATAGGTGCGCACCACCGCGGAGGTGAGCAGCGGCGCCACCACCAGCACCATCAGCACCGTGCGCCACGTGCCTTTCGAGCGGTGGAGATAGAGCGCGATGGGATAGGAGGCGATGAGCGTGAGCACCGTGATGAAGAGGCTCACGCCCACGCTGTTCGCGATCAGCTCCAGGGTGAAGCTGTCGGTGAGCGCCGATGTCCAGGTGTCGAGGCTGTAGCCGGCCCCGAGCGCGCCGGAGGACTGCGCCTCGCGGAACGACATCTTCAGCAGGTTCACCACCGGCCACAGGAAGCCGATGGCATTCACCAGCGCGATGGGCACGAGCAGGAGGGTCGCCGTGCCGAGAGGGCCGAGCCGCCTGGGCTCCGCCGGGGTGAGGGTGAGGCTGCTCATGGCCGGGCGTACACGAAGGTGTCCTCGGGCCGCCAGGTGAGGATCACCGGCGTCCCGGGCGCGAGCTCGGCTTCCCCGCCGCGGGTGGAGGCCTCGATCTTCAGGAGCATCCCGCTGGCCTCGACCTCGTATTCCACGATGTCGCCGGCGAAGGTGGCGCGGGCGATCGTGCCGGACAGACGATAACGGCTCTCGTCGGCGGGCGGCGCGGCGGAGATGGCGATGCGATGGGGGCGCACCATCACGTCTACCGGGCCGGAAAAGCCGGCCGCCGGCACGCGGATGCCCGCCACCGTGGCGGTGCCGCCGGAGGCGGTGCCGGCGAGGCGGTTGATGCGCCCCACGAAGCCTGCCACGAACGCGGTCTTCGGGTGTTCGTAGATCTCGTGTGGGGTGCCGACCTGCTCCAGGCGACCCTCGTTCATCACCACGACCTTGTCGCAGATGGTGAGGGCTTCCATCTGGTCGTGGGTCACGAAGATGGCGGTGATGCCGAGCCGCTTCTGGATGTCGCGGATCTCGGTGCGCATCTCGTCGCGCAGCTTGGCGTCGAGGTTGGAGAGGGGCTCGTCGAGCAGCAGGATGGAGGGGCGCACCACGAGGGCGCGGGCCAGCGCCACGCGCTGCTGCTGGCCGCCGGAGAGCTGCGCCGGGCGATGGTGCTCGCGGCCGGCGAGGCGCACCATGGCGATGGCCTCCTTGACCCGCGCGGCGGCTTCCGCCTTCGGCACCTTGCGCATCTCCAGGCCGAACGCGACGTTCCTCGCGATGTCCATGTGCGGGAACAAAGCGTAGGATTGAAATACCAGCCCCATGTCCCGCCTGTAGGGCGGGACGCCGGTGAGGTCCCGCCCGTCCACCACGATGTGGCCGGAGGTGGCGGGCACAAGCCCCGCGATCATGCGAAGCGACGTGGTCTTGCCGCACCCCGAGGGGCCGAGGAAGGCGACGAGCTCTCCCTTCGGCACGTCGAGATTGAGGTCGTCCACCGCGGTGAAGTGATCGTAGCGGCGGGTGAGGCCGCGCAAGGACAGGAAGCCCTGCCCCTGCGCCAGGCGCGTCATCTCGCTGGGTTCGGCGCGGATCATGGAGCGATCCTCAGCGGCTCGCGGGGAGGACGCGGCGGCGCCACTGCTCGCCGATCTGGTCGCGCACCTTGGCGAGAGCGATCCAGTCCACCGGCATCACCTTGTCGAGCTGCTTCACCGCCGTGCGCTCGAGAGCCGCGGCGGAGATGTCGGCCTTGGCGTTGGTGGGCGCGTAGAACATGGTCTCCGTGAAGCTCTTCTGCGCCTCGGCGGACAACGCGTAATTCACGAAGGTCTTGGCCGCGTCGGCCCCCGGGCTGCCGGCAACGAGGTTGATGGTGTTGATCTGGAAGACGGTGCCTTCCTGCGGAATGGTCGCCTTCAACTTGCCGCCGGAGGTGTCGCTGTTCACCTGGGCTCGGGCGTTCCAGCCGACGCCAAGCGCCGCCTGTCCGGTGACGATCGGGGCGTAGACCTCCGGCTTCGGCTCCCAGGTCTGCACGTTGGGCGCGATCTCCGCCGCGGCGGCGATGCCCTTGTCCACGCTCTTCAGATAATCCGCGCCGCCGTTCGCCTTGTTGAGGATCAGCACCAGCGACAGGCCCTGGATATCCGGCACGCCGGGGATCACCACCTTGCCCTTGAAGGGAGCCTTGGCCATCTCCATCCAGGACTTGGGTGCCTCCTTCACCTGGTCCGTGTTGTAGAGCAGGACCAGGTTGTCGAACGTCGCCGCCACTCCGGCCACGTCCGGGATGCGGGCGTTGGGGTAGAGGTCCTTCACGTTCGGAACGTTCGTCTCATCGATCTTGGTGAAGAGGCCTTCATCCGTGCCGGCCTTGGAGACCGACACGTCCATGATCACCACGTCCGTCTGCGGGGCGGCCTTCTGGGCGCGCAGGTTGCCCAGCATGGCGGCGGAGGAGGGCAGGGGGAAGAAGGTGACCTTGATATCTGGATGCGCTTTCATGAAGGGCTCGATGATGGCCTTCGTGTAGCGCTCCTGGAACAGCCCCGAATAGGACATCACGGTGATGTTGGTCTCGGCCGCTGCGGCGCTGCCGAAGAGCCCGGCGGCGAGCGTGCACAGGGTTCCGATCTTCAAAGCTGCGTTCATCTCGACAAATCCCTCTGGAATGGTGGAACGGGCCGATTTGCCGGCCTCTGTTGGCTTGGATCGTCTGGTCGCGGCTCACGCCGCCGGCTGGAGCTTCGCCTCCACCATGGCGCGGGCGCCGGAGATGTCCGGCAGCTTCTCGCCGGCGGCGAGCCGCGCGAGGAGCTTGATTTCCGCTTCCTGCATGCCGATGGCGCGGGCGGCGACGGCAGGCGCCTCGGCGGGCTTCAGCACCACCACGCCGCTCTCGTCGCACAACACCGCGTCGCCGGGGGAGACGGTCTGGCCGCCCACGTTCACCGGCACGTTGAGCGCGCCTTCGAGGCCGAGCAGCTTGGTGGTTATGGGCGAGGGGCCGCGGCACCACATGGGCATGTCCACCCGCACGATCTCGGAGAAGTCGGTGGCCGGACCGTCGATGACGCCGGCTTTGACGCCTGCCATCTTCATGGCGTTGGTGATGACGCCCCCCCAGCAGGCGTGCCGGTTGTCGCCGCAACGCTCGATCACCACGACATCGCCGGGGCGCACGTAGGCGGTCAGGTAGTGCAGGAGGGTGGAGTCGGCGTGCGGGATGCGCAGCGTCACGGCGGTGCCGGCAACGCGCTTGCCCGGGAGGACCGCGCGAATGGCGGGGTCCACGAAGCCGGAATGCAGCACATGCCCGACGGTCGCGACCTCGCACTTTTCCAGCTCGGCGACGAGCCCGGGCGCGATCTGCTCCGGCATAGGATTGACGATGAACATGGGAACAGGCGCTCCGGTCAGGCGAGAACGTGATGGTTGGCGACAGGCACGTTGGCGCGCACCTTGCCGGTCAGCGCGAAGTCGAGCCGGCCGACGGTGAAGCCGACCCCGTCCGAGCATTGGGCGGTGATGTGGCCCCACGGGTCGATGACCATGGAGTGGCCCCAGCACCACTTCCTGCCGCCGGCATGGGGGCCGGTCTGGCCAACCGTGAGGAACCACGTCTGGGTCTCGACGGCGCGGGCGCGGGCCAGCACTTCCCAGTGGTCCTTGCCGGTCATGAGGGTAAAGGCGGCGGGCAGCACGATCACGTCGGCGCCCTTGTCGCGGAGCTTGCGGAACAGCTCGGGGAAACGGATGTCGTAGCAGATGGCGCAGCCCACGGTGACGTCGCCGAGCTTGTAGGTCACGACGTCCTCACCCCGGCTCACCGTGTCGGACTCGCGGTAGACGGTGCCACCGGTAATCTCCACGTCGAATAGGTGGATCTTGCGATAGCGAGCGATCTCGCCGCCGTCCGGCCCGAACACCACGGTGGTATTGTAGAAGGAGTTGCCTTCTTTTTCGGCGACGCTGCCGGCGTGGATCGCCACCTTCAGGGACTTCGCGAGGCCGGACATCAGCTGGTAGGCAGTCCCCTCCGGGAAGGTCTCGGCGGCCGCCTGGGCCTCCTGCGGGGTGTCGCCCAGGAAGGCGTAATATTCGGGCAGCACCACCAGGTCCGGTTGCTCCAGGGCCACCGCTTCCTCGATCAGGGCCTTTGCGGCGGCGAGGTTCGCCGCCTTGTCGCCCTGGCTGTTCATCTGGATGAGCGAAACCTTCACGCCACGGTCTCCTTGCCTGCTCCCGCAAGCAGACCAGAGGCGCCAACGCTCGACAAACGCGAAATAATTGTCCGTCCTGACAAGCAATGCTTATGAGAGCGGCATGGGCGGGTGCTGCTCAATCCGTGTGCATTGCAGCATCGGTCGGGTCGCGCTCGCCCGCGGCGATTTCGGCGGCCATATGGGCGATGAGGCCGGGCAGAGAGCTTCCTGGATCCTCACGGAAAACGGCGTGCAGGTTGAGCGGTGGGATGAGGGCGCCAACGTCCAGCAGCACCAGCTCCTTGCGGCCCAGCATCTCCTCAACCACCACGTCCGGCAGCACTGCGACGCCCATGCCGTCGCGCACGAGGCGCGTGATCGTGGCGAGCGAATTGGAGTTCAGGATGCGGACCATGTGGTGGTCAAGGCCCGAGGATTCCATCAGCTTCAGCACGTTCTGGTGAGGCTGAGACCCGCGGGAGAAGGCAAAAATGGGCTGGCCGGTAAGATCCTCCAACATCAGCTTGCGGCCGTGGAGGCCCAGGCGGGGCGAAGCGACCCATACGCAAGCGTAGCTGCACAGCTCGATGTTGCGGCATCCGGGCGCCAGCACAGGGCCGGCGATAAGAGCAAGGTCCACCTGCCCTTCGAGCAGCATGCGCGCCACTGTCAGGCTGTTGTCAACCGTAAGGTCGAGGTCCACTTCCGGATATGTGGACTTCACGTTCTCCACAAGGCGCGGCAGCCACGCATAGACGATGGTGTCGATGGTGCCGATCGCAATGCGG
The DNA here is from genome assembly GCF_043194755.2 of Xanthobacter nonsaccharivorans. Taxonomy (NCBI): domain Bacteria; kingdom Pseudomonadati; phylum Pseudomonadota; class Alphaproteobacteria; order Hyphomicrobiales; family Xanthobacteraceae; genus Xanthobacter; species Xanthobacter nonsaccharivorans. The sequence continues at coordinate 768,381 of NZ_CM195526.1, forward strand.
CCGCGCAGTCGATGGGGATCCCCGACGCCGAGCCTGAGGTCCGCTGCGAGGCGCACGATGGCTTCCGCCTGGGCGAGCGCCCGCTCGCCAGACGGGGTGAGGCTGACGTTGCGCAGGTCACGGTCGAACAGGCGCACGCCGAGATCCTTCTCCAGCGTGGCGATGCGGTTGGAAACGGCGGCCTGGGTCGTACACAACTTGTCCGCGGCGCTGGAGAAGCTCCGCAGGCGCGCGACCCAGATGAAGGTCTCGAGGAACCTTATGTTCATGCGTCCTTGAGGCTCCACGGGGCACAACGGGAGAGGGATCATGCTCCGCTGGACGAGAACTGCAAACCGCCAGCAGGTTGCGCTGCTCGGGGGGGGCGAGGTCCCGTCTGCTCCTGTGGAACGGCGGCGCACCCGGCCCGCCGCCGCGGGCAAGGCCGGAAACTCCAACTTCCGGAGGTTCAATGAAATGGTCTCGGATCAGAAGGGATGTGAGCCCGGCAAACTGGACCGTCTGGAATTGGAGTTTTCCGCTCTGTCACCCCTTGGCCGGGGGAGTGGAAGACGACGAAGGCATCGAAGTCTTCGGAGGCGCAGAAAGCGTTCATCCTGAAGCAGGGTGCCGACCAGATGCCGGCGGCCGGCGCTTTGCGGGACGAGGCGGCCCCCGGGGCTGGATCCGACCAGTTTGGGATGCAAGCTGGTCGGATCGCGCTCGGTGGCTGGCCGGAGGTGGGCGGCGGCCGGGTCAGTCCCTGTACTTCCGGCCGCTCTGGATGCGCTTGAGGGCGATCTCCAGCGCATCCACGTCATCCTTCGTATTGTAGAAGGCGAGCGAGGGGCGCACCGTGCTCTCGAGTCCGAAGCGCCGGAGAATGGGCTGGGCGCAGTGATGCCCGGCTCGCACCGCGATCCCTTCGCGATCGAGCGCCGCGCCGACGTCCTGGGTGCGGCAACCGTCGAGGACGAAGGACAGCACGCTCGCCTTGTCCGCCGCCGTGCCGATGAGCCGAAGCCCGGGTACGGTCCGCAGGCGCTCGGTGGCGTAGACGAGCAAATCGTGCTCGTAGCGGGCGATCACCTCCATGCCGATGGCCTCGACATAATCGATGGCGGCGCCGAGGCCGACCGCGTCCGCAATGTTGCCGGTCCCGGCCTCGAACCGCTCGGGCGGGCCGTTGTAGATGGTCTTCTCGAAGGTGACGTCGGCAATCATGTTGCCGCCGCCCTGCCACGGCGGCAGGTGGGCGAGCACGTCCTTCTTGCCGTAGACCACGCCGATGCCGGTGGGGCCGAACACCTTGTGGCCGGAGAAGACGAAGAAGTCGGCGTCGAGGGCCTGCACGTCCACCGCCATATGGGACACCGACTGCGCCCCGTCCACCAACGCGCAGACGCCGTGCCGGTGGGCGATGGCGACCATCTCCTTCACCGGGACCACCGTGCCCAGGGCATTGGAGACCTGCGCCAAGGCGACGATGCGCGTCCTCGGGTTGATGAGCTTCTCATACTCCTCGAGGATCACCTGGCCCGTGTCGTCCACCGGCGCGACGCGCAGGCGGGCACCCGTCTCGGCGGCGAGCTGCTGCCAGGGCACGATGTTGGCGTGGTGCTCCAGATGGGTGACGACGATCTCGTCGCCCTCCTGCACATGGCGCCGGCCGAAGGTCTGGGCCACCAGGTTGATCCCTTCGGTGGCCCCGCGCACGAAGATGATATCCTTCACCGAGCCGGCATTGAGGAAGCGCCGCACCTTCTCGCGGGCCGCCTCATAGGCGTCGGTCGCCCGCGCGGCGAGGGCGTGGGCGGCGCGGTGGATGTTGGAGTTCTCGTGCTCGTAGAAGTGCGACAGCCGGTCGATGACCACGCGCGGCTTCTGGGTGGTCGCCGCATTATCAAGCCAGATCAGAGGTTTGCCATGCACCGTCTGCTGCAGGATGGGGAAGTCCCGCTTGACGGAATAAGGGTCGAACGGCCGCACTGCCGGGCCGAGATCCGGGACCAGCTCCGGCCTGAGGCCTGATGAGAGGGGGCTGAAGTCGAGCGGTGGCGCCGCGGCGGTCGCGGAACCAGGCGGGGGAGCGGGCGGCGCCACTTCGGCAGGGGCGGCCGTTCTGGCGCTGGTGGGCGCTCCGGTTTGCGCCTCGCGCAGGAAGTAGAGACCCTCCCCCTCTTCGCCAGCGCTGGGAAGGGCGAGGGGTGGGGCGACGGGGGGCCGCCGCGAATCGAGGGAGACGACGCTGCCGAGCCCGGCCGGCAGCTGCGCGAAGTCGAACGGCGCGGCGGTGCCGGGCAAAGAGAAGGCGGGCGATCCGCCAGGCTGGGGAACGCTCGGCACGCCGGGAACGGCGATGGCCGTCGGCGTGTTCGGAGCCGGAATGTTCGGTGTCGGCACCACCGACGGAATGGTGATGGGCGGCACGTCCGGAGCACTGATGGGTGGACGTCCCGGCAGATGCGGGGCGAGCAGCGCCGTGGTGGAGAGGCCGGGTGCATCGCCCGGGTTCGGGGGCGACGACGGCAGGGTCACCACGTGGGGTGCCTCCACGGTCTGGTCCGGTGCCGACTGGAACAGCGCGTTGGCGATCTGCTGCAGCACCTGAGGGTCGGGCCATGCCGGGGGTGGGCCGGCAGGAGGCGAGCTTGTGGAGGCCGAGCCAGCAGACACCGGAGCTGCGGGGAGCGGCGGCGCGCCGGACGGGAGGTCCGTCGCGCCGTCGAGGGCAGGGGCCGCCTCAGGCGTAGGTGTCAGGATAGGCATGATACTTGCCGACATCGACGTCCTGGAGCACGGCCAGCGCGTCGTGCGTGAGCACCGCCGCCGAGCAGTAGAGCGAGACGAGATAGGAGGCGATGGCCTTGCGGTTGATGCCCATGAAGCGCACCGAGAGGCTCGGCGCCACCTCGCCGGGCACGCCGGGCTGGAACAGGCCGATGACGCCCTGCTTCTTCTCGCCGGTGCGCAGCAGCAGGATATTGGTCTTGCCGTTCTCGTCGACGAACAGCTTGTCGGAAGGCACCAGCGGCAGGCCGCGCCAGGTGAGGAAGGGCGTGCCGAACAGCGTCACTGTGGGCGGCGGCACGCCGCGGCGGGTGCATTCGCGGCCGAACGCGGCGATGGCGCGGGGATGGGCAAGGAAGAAGGCCGGCTCCTTCCACACCTTGGTGATCAGTTCGTCGAGATCGTCCGGGGTCGGCGCGCCGGTTCGGGAGCGGATCTTCTGCGATGGCGCGGCATTGGCAAGCAGGCCGTATTCGGCATTGTTGATGAGCTCGCTCTCCTGCTTTTCCTTCACCTTCTCGATGAGCAGGCGCAGTTGCTCCTGGATCTGGTCATAGGGATGCGAATAAAGATCGGAGACGCGGGTCTGCACGTCGAGGATGGTGGTGACCGCATTGAGCGAATATTCGCGCGGTGCCTCCTCGTAATCGACGAAGGTCTCCGGCAGGTCGGGATCCTGGTCGCGGCGGGGAGAGCATTCGACGTCCGCGGCGATCTCGCCATTGGCTTCCTTCACCCGGTTGAGGCGATAGATGCCGGCCTCGACGGGCGTCCACGGCAGGAAGGAGACCAGCCAGCGCGGGGTGATTCCGGACCATTGCGCGCGGGTCTTCGTGGCATTGGCGAGCTGCCGGGCGGCAGCCTCGTTCAATGTCCTTCGAATGGCAGGCTCTTCGGTCATTCAGTTCCCCCGTTGAGGTGAAGATCCCGGGCGCCTTCGCCCGGCAAGGAGTGGGTCGTGCCGCTGCTCGAGCGGGTCTGCGCCTGGGTGACGTGGCTGCCGGGGGGCACGGAGTGGGTCAGCCACACATTGCCGCCGATGGTCGATCCACGCCCGATGGTGATGCGGCCGAGCACGGTGGCGCCCGAGTAGATCACCACGTCGTCCTCGAGGATGGGGTGGCGCGGAGCCCCCTTGATGATCGCTCCGCGCGCATCGGTCGGGAAGTTGCGGGCGCCGAGGGTGACCGCCTGGTAAAGCCGCACGCGCTCGCCGATGATCGCCGTCTCGCCGATGACGACGCCCGTCCCGTGATCGATGAAGAAGCTGCCGGCGATGCGGGCGCCCGGATGGATGTCGATGCCGGTGCGCGAATGGGCGATGTCGGAAATGAGCCGTGCGAGGAAGATCGCGCCGAGCCCGTACAGTGCGTGCGCGATCCGGTAGTGAACCACCGCGGTCAGTCCGGGATAGACCAGCAGGATTTCCGAATATCCGGTGGCGGCGGGGTCGTTGTCGAAGGCCGCGTGGATGTCGCTGACAAGAAGTCCGCGGATCGCCGGGAGCTGCTGGGCGAAGTCGCGGGTGATCTCGAGGGCCCTGGCGGCAAACGCGTCGTCGCCCTGTTCCTCCTCGGTGGAGAAGGGCAGGCTGCGCTTCACCTGCTCGCACAACACGGTCAGGGCGTCGTTGAGGGTGGCGCCGACAAAATAGTCGATGGTCTCGGCGGTGAGCCCGGAGGGGCCGTAATGCGCCGGAAACAGTGCGGCGGACAAGGCCTGGAGGGCGCCGACGATGGCCTCGCGCGATGGCGGTGGGCGCAGGAGGCCACGGTGGCGGATATTGTGCTGGATGTCGCGTGATAGCTTGAGCCCGGCGACCACGGCATCCAGGCTCCATGAAGGCCGGGTGGACGTGCCGGCCGCCTCGTCCGCTCGGCCTGACGGACGTATTCTTTCCAGACCGTTTGCCGTCATCCAGGCCCCCGCGGCTTCCGGCTGAGGCGGAAGCCGCCTCGACCATCCATGGATCGCATGGGTCGCCGTTAAAGTCTAGTTATTCCATAGATTAAATTTTAATTATCGGAGGGGTGCTGGCGTCTCTATCCTTCTGCAGCGCCGCTGCACTCTCATTCCGGAGCTCACGTCCCCGGCTTGCGGCCCGCGGCGACCAGAGCCTTACGGAGCCTTTCCTGCTCCTCGCATCCGGTGGGGTGGCAGAGCAGTTGAAGCAGTTCCAGGTTCTTCTCGGCGCGACGGAAGTCGCCGACCGCGATGAAGAGCTCACCCTGGTATTCAAGGGCCGGACGATGGGCTGGATCGTAGTACAGGGCTTCCTTGTACCAGCGGGCCGCCTCATCGTAGCGCTTCAGATTGCGGTTGGCGAAGCCGAGGAGATTGTAGAGGTCGGCGTGCCTGACGGTCGCTGTGAGGGGCGAAAGCAGGGCGAGCGCCCGATCGTAGTCCCCCGCATAGAGCGCCGCCCGGCTCTCGGAAAGATCCGGAAGGTCGGTGGATGGCGCGGTGTCCATGGCGGCCGTCGGACCCGCCATCCAGAGCGCCTGGGCGAGCGCCGCCATGAGGAGCAGGCCGGTAGGGCGGGAGGGACGGGAGCTGCGGCCCACGGCGCGGCTCACGCAGCCCGCGCCGGCGCGCGGCCACCGTCCTCGCCCATGGCCGCGAGGATGCGGCGCTTCAGCGCCACGAAGTCACCGTCCGCCCGGTCGCGGGGAAAGTCGAGGTCGATGGCCACCTCCTCGACAATCCGGCCTGGATGGGCGGCCATCACCACCACCTTGTTGCTCAGGAAGATGGCCTCGTCCACGTCATGGGTCACGAGGATCATGGTGGTGCCCTCGGTCTCCCAGATCTTCTGCAGCTCCGCCTGGAGATGGACCCGCGTGAGGGCGTCGAGGGCGCCGAGGGGTTCGTCGAGCAGGAGGATTTCCGGCCGGCTCGCGAGGCCGCGGGCAATGGCCGCGCGCTGGGCCATGCCACCGGACAGCTCGTGCGGATAGGCCTTCTCAAAGCCGCGCAGCCCGACGAGGGCGATGTGCTCGCGCACGGTGTCGACCTTCTCCTTCTGGCTCCAGCCGGAATTCTCAAGGCTGAGGCCGATGTTCTGCTCCAGCGTCAGCCAGGGCAGGAGGCGGTGGTCCTGGAAGACGATGCCCCGCGACAGCGCAGTGCCGACGATGCGCCTGCCGTTCAGCAGGATGTCACCGCGATAATCGTCGTCGAGGCCGATGATCAGGCGAAGCAGCGTGGACTTGCCGCAACCGGACGGCCCCACGATGGTGACGAAAGCACCGGGTGGAACGTCGAACCCCACGTGCGAGAGCACGTTGACGAGCGGTCGGCCGGGGATGGCGTAGGTCTTTGAGACGTTGTGGATTTCGAGATGTCCGGGCGTGGCCATGGTCGGCTCCCTGTTGCTGTTCCTGCGGCTCAGCCGTCGTAGCCCTGCTTCCATTTCAGCACGCGCTTCTGCACGAGGAACATGGAGCGGTCGATCGCGAAGCCCACGAGGCCGATGATCACCATGCACACCAGCAACTGGTCGGTGAGCAGAAGGCCCTGGGCGCGGAAAATGAGGAAGCCGAGGCCCTCGAGCCCCGACAGGCCCTCGGCCACCACCACCAGCGCCCAGGCGAGGCCGGCCGCATAGCGCAGCGACACCATGATGGAGGGCATGGCCGCCGGCAAGATCACCTTGCGGATGAGCTGCCAGCGGGTAAGCGTGAGCACTTGTGCCAGCTCGATGTAATTCTTCTCCACGTTGCGGATGCCTTGCAGCGTGTTGAGAAAGACAGGGAAGAAGACTGACTTGGCGATGACGAGGACCTTGGCCGGCGCGCCGATTCCGAGCCACAGCACGATGAGCGGAAGCCAGGCGATGCCGGGGATGTGGCGGATGGTGTCGAAGGTGGGGCCGAAGAACTCCTCCACCTTGCGCGACAATCCGGCCGCGATGCCCAGTGCTACCGCCGCCAGAGATCCATAAAGGAAGGCCTGTCCGACGATTTTGATCGAGGCAGCGAAGTCGAGGGCGAGATGCTGCTTGGTCAGCATCTTCCAGAAGGCGGTCACCACTGTGAGCGGCGCTGGGAGGAAGACCGGATCGATCCATTTGTTCGTTGCGGCGGACTGCCACAAGGCGAAGATGAGGAAAGGCAGGATGAACCCCGTGAGGTTCGGCAGCCTGAAGCCCCGCCCGAGGCGCGCATCTTCCGGTTGAGGAAGGTCCACCGTGGCGGCTTCGACCGCCGCGGCCTCAATGGTATCGGAAGTGTGGGCCATGGTCTCGTGTCCGGCTGTGTCTTGCGGAAGGCAAGGTTAAGCTGCCGGGACTTGCGGTCCCGGCAGCGTGGATCAGTTGTAGATGGAGTATTCGCCGCCGGCGAAGAAGCGTCCGTCAATGAAGGCGTCGATCTGTGCCTCGGTCAGCCCGCGCTCGGCGAGGATGTCGTCGCCATTGGCCACGTACCAGGCCTGGAAGGCCTTGATGGCGGTGCGGGCGCGGTCGGCGTTGGGCTCGCCGGCCATGAATTCCCACTCACCGGCGTGGGTAATCTGGAACTTCGCCACCTCGAGCGGCACGCGGGTCTTGTCGGCGACAATCTCGGCGGCCTCGTCCACATGGTCGTAGGCCCACTCGCGCGTGCGCTCGCGGGCGGCGAGGAAGGCCTTGACCACCTGGGGATACTTGTTCACGAAATCGCGCCGCGCGAAGTAGGTCACCCGGCCGGCATTGTTCACATAGACGCCGTCGTCGGGCGAGCGTCCCACCACCTTCAGCTTGCCGGAAAGCCAAGCGCCGGTGAAGGCGCCGGCGGCGAGGTGCGCCGTGGTCGCATCGGTGGCGCCCGACAGCACCGAGGAGATGGCCACCGCCGAATTGTCGATGGAGGTGTAGCGGATGCGGCCCTGCTTTTCCCGGGAATCGAAAGGCAGTCCTGCCTTTGTCGTGATCTCGAACGGCGAGGACCAGTAGCAGGAGATCCGGCTTGATCCGAACTTCTTGCCGTCGAGGTCGGCCACCGAATTGATCTTGTCGTTGTCGGCGCGGGCCAGAATCGGTGCGCGATAGCGGTTGGAGGCCTCCGAAGCCCAGATCACCACCCCGTCGAGCCCATTCGCGCGGTGCACCGTGGCGGGGTAGATCATGCGCTGGGCGATGGCGATCGCGCCGCCGCTGACTGCGGCGGTCTCTGCACCCACCAGATCGGCGGCGCCGGAGGCGATGAGGTTCACCTTGGTGGTGCCAATCCTGCCGAACTCTTCCTTGAAGAACCCTTTCTCCTGCGCGACCACGGTCCAAGGTGTCAGCTGAAGGTTGACGGATGGCAGGACATCCTCCGCCGCGCGGGCCGCGCCGATGGTCATGGACGAGGACACGGCGAGCGCCAGTGCAATAAGGCCCGGCTTGATGCGGCGGGGGGGCAGGGGTGTGTGCGGCATGGCAATCTCTCCGGGGCTTCGGGGTAGCCGGCAAATGCGCGGGCTTGATATTTTGATATATTCGACCGATTTTATTGATAATATCAAGCGGTGTTTCGTTCCTCGTCCCTTATCCTCGCTCGCGTGTCGCGTCGGCGGCAGCGGCGCACGTCTTTTCCGATGCTCTTGGGTGCTCCGGCATGTGTGTGTGTCATCGCCGCTTTCTGCTGACGGCCGTGTGCCTGGCGGTGGTCGCAGCCGCCGGATTCTTCGTCGCCTTCGGATCGAAGAACGCCGATGCGCACAATCCCGGCTTTGCCGGGCGTACCCTGCGCGTGGGTGTGGGCTGGCTCCCTCCGCCGGATACGCCCGACATGCGGCTCTATCAGGAAGAGGGCTTTGAACTCGACCTCGCGGCCGAGATCGCCGGGGGGCTGGGCGCGTCGTTGCGCCTGGCTGAGGTCCGGCCGGGCGATGCGGCGCGGGCGCTTGCGGCGGGCGAGCTGGATCTGGTGCTGGCGCGGGCCGGGACGGACGATGCCCTGCGCACCAGCGCGCGTGTCCTTGACACGGGGTTTCAGTCGGGTCTCAGCCTTGCCATGCGCTCGGATCGGCCCCTGGGCTCGTGGGCGGAGCTGAAGGGGCGGGTCGTTTGCGTCTCCGAGGCGAACGGTCACGCGCGTGCGATGGCCGAGCGGCTGGGGGCGGAAGTCAGGGTGGTGCGTGCGCCCGCGCCGGCGCTGATGCAGATGCGCACCGGAGAGTGCGCCGCGGCGATCCATGACCGGGCGCTCCTCGATCCCCTGTTCGCGAAGATGTCCTGGCAAAAGTTCTCGGCGACGCTGCCGCCGGTGGAGCCGACGGGTCTCGTCGTGGCCGTCGCGCCGGGCGAAGAGATCCTCGCTGCGGCGGTGAAGGCCACGCTTGCGCCCCTCGATACGCGCGAACGCTGGCAGCAGCGCCGGGAAAAGTGGGCCGCCACGGTTTCGTTTGAAGTCTACCGTGATCAGGTCGCGGCAGATTGCCATTGAGCATGCAGGTCCTGCTCGTCTCGGCGGCGGTCCTTTCGCTCGCGCTGCCGGGCTTCGCCCTCGGGGGAAGTCTGGACGACGCTCCGCCGACGGTGGCGGCGCTGCGCGTGGCCTACGGGGGCCCTCCGGCCACATGGCCCGAGCCGTGGCTTGATCCCGGCGTCACCTTCCAGGAGATGGGCGCGCCGCTGCGCGCGCCGGCGTCACCTCGCGCGGCGGCGCTTGGCGCGCTCCTGTTTCGCGAGCCTCGGCTTTCCGCCGACGGGCGGGTGGCCTGCGGCAGCTGCCATGATCCGGAGCACGGCTTCAGCGTGCCAGAGAGGGTGGGGCACGGCGTCGACGGGGCGCCGGGCCGGCGCAATCCACCCGGGCTCGCTTCCGTCACCGGCCGGACGCGCCTCGACTGGGATGGCGGGGGCGGCGACCTTGCCAGGCGCGTGCTCGCGCCGTTGACCGAACCGCGCGAGATGGGCCGGCCCGATCTGGAGGCAGTCCTCGCCACTCTTTCCGACATGGGATATGGCGGTGCCTTCACGGATGTGTTCGGCCGGGAGGGCATCTCCGCGCGCACGCTCTCGGCGGCGCTCATGGCCTATCTGGCGACGATCGACGATGAGACGCGCTTCGATCGCTTCGCGCAAGGCGACCGGGAGGCCCTCACCGACTTGGAGCTGTCGGGCCTCCACCTCTTCCGGACCAAGGCGCGTTGCGCCAACTGTCATTCAGGTCCGTTGCTCACGGACGAGCGCTTCCACAATCTGCGGCTTTCCTTCTTTGGCGAGCCGGCGCAGGACCTCGGGCGTCATGCGGTGACGCACGTGCCGGACGATGCCGGACGCTTCCGCACGCCCAGCCTGAGGCACGTGGCGGCTAGCCCGCCCTACATGCACAATGGCCTGTTCCCCACCCTCGACGGCGTGGTCAATCTCTATGATCGGGGTGGCGGCGAGGTGTGGGCGCGCAATGCGGCCGAGGCGGGCCGGCCACTGTTTCGGGATGCCGCGCGCCTGTCCGCGCACATCCGCCCGCTCGGCTTGACGCCGCAGGAAAAGGCGGCGTTGGTCGCCTTCCTGAAGACGCTCTGATGCCAACGGGCGATGAGCATGCCTCATCGCCCGTTGGTCCAAGCCCGCGTGGCGCCCGAGCGCCCCTCTTCAGCGCCGGTCAACGACCGGGACCGGTGGCATGAGGAGCCGTTCTCACGCGGCGGATTGCGCCGCGAGGTTCCGGAATTGCGCACCCGCATGGTTGGGCTTCAGCCGGTCGGAGCCGGAAAGCTTGGCGCGCAGGGTGCCCGGCGCGTAGTCCGTCTTGTAGATGCCGCGCCGCTGCAGTTCCGGCACCACAAGGTCCACGAAATCGGCGAAGGTCTCGGGCACGAAGGCGTGGGAGAGATTGAAGCCGTCCACGTCCGCTCCGCTCACCCAGGCCTCCAACTCGTCGGCGATGTCGGACGGCGTGCCGACGAAGAGCGGGCCGCGTCCTCCGATGCCGTTGTGGGTGACGATCTCGCGCAGGGTCCACACCCGGTCGGGGTCGGCGCCGGTGAAGCTGTCGATGACCGATTGCACGGCATTGTCGCGTGTCTCGCCAGGGGTCAGCGGCGCGTCGAGGTCGAATTTCGAGAAGTCGATGCCGGTCCAGCCGGAGAACAGGGCGAGCACGCCTTCTGGATCGGTGTAGCGGCGGTAGTCGGCGAGCTTCGCCTGCGCCTCCGCCCGCGTGGGCGCCGCGATGGCGGTGGCCAGAGTGAAGACGGCGATGTCGCGAGGATCGCGCCCCAGCGCCGCCGCGCGGGCGCGGATATCCGCCACCCCGGGTGCGACGCTTGCGATGGTCGGGCCACCCACGAACACCGCTTCCGCATGGCGCGCCGCGAACGCCCGCCCGCGCGAGGAGGCACCGGCCTGGAACAGGAAGGGCGTGCGCTGGGGCGAGGGCTCGGTGAGGTGGACGGTGTCGATGTCGAAATGCGGCCCCTGGTGCCGGACACGGTGCACCCTGGACGGATCGGCGAAAATGCCGGTGTCCCGGTCGCGGACCACGGCGCCGTCTTCCCAGGAGCCTTCCCAGAGCTGGTAGGCCACCTCCAGGAATTCGTCCGCCCGGTCGTAGCGCGCATCATGGCCGATCACGGCATCCCGGCCCACCGCCTTCGCGCCGCTGTCCGAATAGCCGGTGACGATGTTCCAGCCGATGCGGCCTTGCGTGAAATGATCGAGGGTCGAGAAGCGCCGGGCCAGCACGGCCGGCAGCTCGTGCGACGTGGAGGCGGTGATGCCGAAACCCAGCTCGCGGGTCTCGTGCGCCAGCGCCGAGACCAGCATCAGCGGGTCGTGCTTGGGGAACTGGGCGCCGGACCGGATCGCCGCGTCCGCTGAGCCGCCATAGACGTCGTGCACGCCGATCCCGTCGGCGATGAACAGGGCATCGAACTTGCCGCGCTCCAGGATCTTCGCCAGCTCCACCCAATAGTCGAGGTCCTTGTAGTTCGCGCCCCAGCTGCGCGGGTGCGCCCACAGGCCGGGCGAGAGGTGGACGGGGCTGAAGCCGATGAAGCCGTTGAGGCGGATCTGGCGGGACATGGTGCAGTCTCCCGGGCGGGCGCGCTCAGCGCTGGAGGGTGGAATCGAAGGTTTCGCCGAGGCTCGCCTGTCCCAGGATCTGGGCGGTGCGGTCGTGGCCGGCATGGATGACGTGGGTCTGGAGGTCGCGCACGAAGCGGCCCAGCGGGTGCTCGTCGAACTGGGCAGTCGCGCCGGCCCCGTGGACCGTCTTCTGGATGACCTCGAAGGCGGCGTGGGCGGCGGCCGACTTGGCGCTCATGGAGGCGAGCTCCGCCGCCACCACGTCGCCCGCGCCCCAGGTGGAGATGGCGTGGGCGAATAGCGCGCGGGCGGCATCCAGCGCGATGCGCATCTCGCCCACGCGCAGCTGGGTGAGGGGGTTCGCGCCCTTTTTGCGGTCGCGCGCGTAGGCGACATACCAGTCGAACAGCCCCTCGCTGGTGCCGAGATAATTGGCGGCAAAGCCAAGATGCATCCGTCCCTGCCAGCGCCCGCGCGGATAATCGCCGGGCTTTCCCAGGATGTTGAGGTCCGGCACGAACACGTCGTCGAAGCGGAGGACGGAGGAGCGCGCCGCGCGCATGCCGCTCGGCCGGTACCAATCGTCCTCGATGGCGACGCCCGCCATGCCCGGCTCGATGAGCAGCATCAGGTGGTTCTGGAAATAGTCGTCGATGCCCTCGATGGCTGCGAAGGCGATGATGAGGTCCGCCGCGGGCGCGTTGGTGGCGAAATTCTTGACGCCGGTGACGCGCCAGCCGCCCTCCACCCGCCGAGCCTTGGTGGAGAACTTGTACATGTCCACCCGGCCGGGCTCGCTGCCCACGGTGGCAAGGAGGCTGAAGCGGGATGCGAGCGGCCGCACGAAGCGCTCCACCTGCTGCGGCGTGGCGAGGCTCTCCAGCAGCCAGAAGGCGTGATTGTGCACCTGGAAGCAGTGGCCGGTGGACGAATCGCCATGACAGATGGTGCGCAGCAACTGCAGGAACAAAGCCGGGTCCGTGCCCAGGAGACTGCCATCGAGCCCGCCATTCTTGCGCGAGACCGTGGCATGCAGCAGGCCGCGGGCGAAGATCTCCTTCAGGTTCTCCAGCGGCAGCGCCTCCGCCGCCTCGTTCACGGCGGCGCGGGCGCGGAAGACGTCGACAGCGTGGCGGTCGAGATCTCTCAGGGTGTCGGCGGCGAGCACCACCTCGGGGTCCAGCATGTCAGGCTCCGCACTCAGGTTTCGGCGAAATGGCAGGCAGCCCAGTGGTCCGGGCCGACTGGGCGCAGCAGGGGCTTCTCGACGCGGCAGCGCGCCTGCGCCTTGTGGCACCGGGGGTGGAAGGAACAGCCCAGCGGCGGGTCGAGGGGCGAGGGGATCTCGCCGCTCACCGGTACCGCTTGGTCCAGGGCCGGCTCGGCCGCGGCGATGAGCGCCTGCGTATAGGGATGGGCGGGACGCTCCAGCACGGACCGTCTGCCGCCCAGTTCCATGAACTGGCCGAGATAGAGCACGCCGATGCGGGTCGCCATGAAGGCCACCACCGCAAGGTCGTGGGAAATGAGCAGATAGGTGAGGCCGTGGCGGTCCTGGAGGTCCTTCAGGAGGTTCAGCACCTGGGCCTGGATCGAAACGTCGAGGGCCGAGACCGGCTCGTCCAGCACCAGCAGCTTCGGATCAAGCGCCAGCGCACGGGCGATGGCGACCCGCTGGCGCTGGCCGCCGGAAAGCGCGCCCGGCAGACGGTCGGCGAATGCGGGGGGAAGCCCCACCTGCCCCAGCAGGTCGGCGACGCGGGCGCGATAGGCCTTCTCGTCCGGCAGCGGACGCTGGACGCGCAGGGGCTCGTCGATGATACGGCCGATGCGCATGGCCGGATCCAGCGCCCCGTGGGGGTCCTGCAGCACCGGCTGAAGGAAGCGGTGGCGCCAGGCATCGCCGGCGTCGTCGTGCCGCGCGCCGAAATGGTGGTCGGCGATGCGCAGGCTGCCGGTGGTCGCGGTCTCCGCGCCCATGATGATGCGGGCGATGGTGGTCTTGCCGGAGCCGGATTCCCCCACGAGACCAAAGGTGCCGCCTGGCTCGATGGCGAAGGAGACGTCATTCACCGCGGTCAGCGGCCGCGGCTTCGACAGAAGGCGCGGGCGGACCTTGTAGATCTTGGTGAGCCGAGACACTTCCACCAGCGTGCCGCCCGGCGCGGAACCACCTGCAGCTTCGGGCGGATGGGCGGGAGCAAGCCGGGTGCTCATTCGGCCGCCTCCGCCAGAAGGTGGGGGGCGATGCAGGCGACGGAGCGCCCCGGCGCGATGGAGCGGGGCGCCGGCGAGGCCGGGAGGCAACCCGCCGACGCGCGCGCGCAGCGCGGGGCGAAGGCGCAGCCTTGCACGCTCTCTCCGGGACGCGGCGGCTGGCCGGGAATGGTCGCGAGGCGCTCCGGAATGACGGCGATGCGCGGCACCGCGGCCACGAGGCCAACCGTGTAGGGATGGGCCGGCCGGGCGAACACCTCGGCCACCGGCCCCTGCTCGACGATGCGGCCGGCATACATCACCGCCACGTCGTCACAGAAGCGGGCGACCGCATGGAGGTCGTGGGTGACGAGCAGGATGGCGGTGCCCCGCTCCCGCTGGATGTCGCGCAGGAGCTGGAGGATCTGCAGGCGGATGGTCACGTCGAGAGCCGTGGTTGGCTCGTCGGCGATGATGAGGCCGGGATCGGCGGCGATGCTCATGGCGATGGCGATGCGCTGGCGCATGCCGCCGGAGAACTGGTGCGGATAGGCGTTGAGGCGTTCGGCCGCCGCCGGTATCCGCACCTGCTCCATCACTGCCACCGCGCGCCGCCGGCGCTCGGCGGCGGAACTGATGCCGTGGTGATACCGGAACACCTCGCCGATCTGGTCGCCGATGGTGAGCAGCGGGTTCAGCGAGGTCATGGGGTCCTGCAGGATGGTGCCGATGCCCGTGCCGCGATAGCGCGACAAGTTCCGCTGCGACATGCCTGCAAGGTCCTCCCCGCGGAACAGGATGCGGCCTGACGCGACGCGCCCGCCGGCCGGCAGCAGCCCGAGGATCGAGAGGCAGGTGAGGCTCTTGCCGGAGCCGGATTCGCCCACGAGGCCCAGCGTGCGTCCGCGTCGGACCGAGACGCTGACGCCGTCGACGACGCGGACTGTCGCTTGGTCCGAGGCGATCTCCGTGACGAGGTTCTCGAGGCGCAGGACGTCGTCCGCCATCACCTGCCCCCCGCCCCGGCACCGCGCCTGCCGAGGCTGTCGCCGATGACGTTGGCCGCGAGCACGGTGAGGAGGAGTGCTGCGCCGGGCAGGAGTGATGTCCACCACGCGCGCTCCAGATAGGCGCGACCTTCCGCGATCATCGTGCCCCAGGAGGGGTCGGGAGGCTGGATGCCGAGGCCGAGGAAGGAAAGGGTCGCTTCCAGGATGATGATGAGGCCGATGTCGAGCGTCAGCAGCACCAGCAGCGTCGCCTGCACGTTGGGCAGGATGTGGGTGAGCACGATCCGCCAGGACGAGGCGCCGGAGAGCCGTGCGAGGAGCACGAAGTCGCGGTGCCTGAGGCTGATGGCCTCCGCCCGGATCACGCGGGCGAAGCGCGCCCAGTTGGCGAGGGTGATGACGATGATGATGTTGGTGGTGCTTGGCCCCAGCGCGCCCACCAGCACCAGCGCGAGGATGACCGGCGGCAGGGCATACTGGATCTCCGCGAACCGCATGACCACGTCGTCCACGAGGCCGCCGCGATAGCCGGCCAGGATGCCCGCGAGCGTTCCGCCGATGCCGGCCAGGATCACCACGCACAGGGCGATGAAGAGCGACATGCGCCCGCCGAAGATCACCCGGCTCAGCACGTCGCGGCCGAGCTGGTCGGTGCCGAACCAGTGGGCGGGCGAGGGCGCCTTGAGCGCCTGCCCAAGGTCGATGGCATTGGGGTCGAAGGGGGCGATCAGGGGTGCAAGCAGCGCCGCGCCGATGATGGCCGCCAGCGTCAGGGCTGAGGCCACGGTGGCCGCGTTGCGCACGCGGCGCCGGAGGTTCCGGCGCGGGCGTATGCCTGCCGCGGGGATGGCTGCGGGGAGGAGGGCATCAGTGGCCATAGCGGATCCGCGGATCGAGCACGGCGTAGAGGAGGTCCACCGCGAGGTTGATGGCCATGAAGAGGGCGACGGACACCACCACCGCCGCCTGCACCACCGGATAGTCCAGCTGGGAGATGGCCTCCACGATGAGGCTGCCGAAGCCCGGCCAGGCGAACACCGCCTCCACCGACACCGCGCCGCCCAGCAAGATGCCGAACTGCGAGGCGGCGAAGGTGACGAGCGGCAGGGCCACGTTGCGCAGGGCGTGCTTCACCAGCACCACGCGCTCGGGAAGGCCCTTCGCCCGCGCCATCTTCACGTATTCCGACGACAGCACCTCGGTGAGGTTGGCGCGGGTGAGGCGCAGGAGGCCGGCGGCGGAATACCAGCCGAGCGCCAGCGTCGGCAGGATGAGGTGTGGGAGCGTGCCGTAGCCGGACGTGGGCACGAGCCGCCATTCCACCGCGAACAGGCGGATGAACAGCAGCGAGAAGAAGAAAGGCGGGGCGGCCTGCCCGATGGCGGAGAACAGCCGGGCCAGGCTATCGGCGAGGCCCCCCGGCTGCACCGCGCCGAGGATGCCGAGGGACACGCCGGTGACAACCGCGAAGGCCATGGCGGCGCCGGTGAGGAGGAGGCTGGGCCCGAGGCGGTGGACCACCACCTCGAGCGCCGGAGCGGAGAAGCGGAACGACTGGCCGAGGTCGCCGCGAGCAAGGGCGACGAGATAGTCGAGATACTGGAGCGGCAGCGGACCGGAAAGACCCAGCTGCTGCCGGAACAGCTCGCGATCCGCATCCGTGGCCTCGGGCGGGAGCATGAGGTGGGCTGGATCGCCCACGAGGCGGACCAGGGTGAAGATGAGGAGCGTCATCAGGAGGAGGGTGACGAGCCCCGCGCCGAGGCGCCGCAGCACGTAGCTAACCACGGGAACGCCCCCGGCGCGGGCGGGCGGGGGCGCGCGGAGATTCCGTCATTTCCACCCCACCTGCCGGAAGTTGAGGAAGCCGGAGCCGGTCTGCACGTCCCAGGCGAGGCTCTTCTTCTTGGCAAAGACGTAGTAGAGCTCGGAGATGAAGATGCCGGCCGCGTCGTCGTGCAGGATCTGGCCCACCTGCTTGAAGATGGCGTCGCGCTCGGCCCGGTCCGGCGTGTGGTTCACCTTTTCGATGAGCGCCTCGATCTCGGGATTGTAATAGTCCGACCAGGTGCCGGCCTTGGTGAAGGATCCGCCCACCGGATGGATGGGGTCGTAGATGGCATTGGTGAACTGGGTGATGGAGAGCGGCCCGGAGGTGTGGGTGTTGTTCAGCCGTGTCCAGGCGGCGTAGGCGATGCGGTCCACGTCCGTCTTCACGCCGATCTGCGACCAGTAGGCGGCGATGGCCTCGGCGATTTCCTTGGGCTGGTCGGTGGCGCTGTAGAGCTTGATGGAAAAGCCGTTCGGGTAGCCGGCCTTGGCGAGCAGCTCCTTGGCCTTCTTCGGGTCGTAGGCGTAGGGCTGGATGTCGGGGCTTGCCCCGTAGGGATAGTATTTGGAGATGAAGGCGGGGATGGGCTCGCCGATGCCGAAGAAGACGCCCTTGATGATGGCCTTCACGTCAAGCGCATGGCTCAGCGCCTGGCGCACCTCTCGCTTCGACACGGGGCTCTCCGGCACATTGGAATAGACGCGCACGAACAGCGGCGAGGCCACCGGGTTGGCGATCACGTCGAGGCCCGGTTCCTTCTTCAGCCGGTCGTGGTCGGACAGGGGCACGACCACCGCCAGGTCGACCTCGCCGGTGAGGATGGCGTTGACCCGGCTGGAGGGCTCGGGAATCACGCGGAAGACCAGGGCCTTGATCGCGGGCTTCTCGCCCCAATAGTCGTCGAAGCGCTCGAGCACGAGGTCGCCGCCTACGGTGTACTGCTTGATCCGGTAGGGGCCGGCCGAGACCGGGGCCTTGGCGAAGTCGTCGGGTGTGGCGAGCTTGGCGAGATAATCGGCGGGCACGATGTAGAGATAGCCGGCCACTTTGTTCGCGAAGGCGCCGTCCGGCTGCTTCAGGCGGAAGCGCACGGTGAGCGGGTCAGGGGTCTCCACCGTCTCCACCACCGGGGCGAAGAAGGGACGGCGGGTGCTCTTCGCCTCCGGCTTCAGGATGTGGTCGAGGGAGGCCTTGACGTCCCTTGAGGTCAGTTCCGTGCCGTCGTGGAATTTCACGCCGGGCCGCAGCTTGTAGGTGAAGGTCCGGGCATCCTCGGAGATCTGCACGTCCGTGGCGATGCGCGGCACGAGGTTGCCCTTGGTGTCGAAGCCATAGAGCGTGTCGTAGATCTGCCAGCCGTAGCGCAGGCTGTCGCCGCTCACCGCCACCAGGGCGTCGAGGTTGTTGAACTCCTTTTCGAGCGCGACCACCACCGTGTCGCGATCGACGGCAGGCTTGTCGGGGGCCGCCGCCGCGGGGCTGGCGAGAAAGGCCAGCGCGATGGCGGCGGACAACAGGCGACGCATGATGTTCTCCGAATGACGGGGGCAGGTGTGGAGTGGATTCTGGCCGGGATCAGACCGCTTCGCGCCGGGCGCCGGCGGGGCCGGCGCCCGGGCGGAAGCCGGCGGCGGGGTGGGAGGCAGGCAGGCGGGCGCGTCCCGCGCCATAGAGCTTCTCGCGCAGCGTTCCGGGCGCGTAGCCGGCCTTGAACCGGCCACGCCGCTGCAGCTCGGGCACCACGTGGGTGCCGAAATCCGCATAGCCGCCGGGAGTCACCGCATAGCTGAGGTTGAGGCCGTCCACATCGGTGGCGTCCACCCACGCCTCGATCTGGTCCGCGACCTGGGCCGCCGAGCCCACGAACACCGGGCCACGCCCGCCTATGGCGTTGTGCTCGGCCAGCTCGCGTACAGTCCACACCCGAGTGGGATCGGCGATGGAGAAGGCTTCGAGCGCCGAGACGAGCCCCTGCGAGCGCTCGTCGAAGCGGATGGGGGCATCGAGATCCCAGGAGGAGAAATCGATGCCGGTCCATCCGGAAAACAGGATGAGGGCCGCCTCCGGATTGATGTAGCGGCGATAGTCCGCGAGCTTCTCGCGGGCTTCCTCCTCGGTCGCTCCGACGATGGTGGTGGCCATGGAGAAGAACAGGATCTCCCTGGGGTCCCGGCCGAGCGCGGCGGCGCGCTGCCGCGTGTCGGACACCACGGGCGCGATCACGTTGGGCGTGGGGCCGCTGACGAAGATGCATTCGGCATGACGTGCGGCGAAGGCGCGGCCTCGCGTCGAGGCTCCCGCCTGGAACAGCACCGGCGTGCGCTGGGGAGAAGGCTCGGCGAGATGGATGGCATCCACCTGGAAGTGCTGCCCGCGATGGGTGACGCGGCGCACCTTCGCAGGGTCGGCGAAGACCCGCTTCTCCGTGTCCCGGACCGCCGCATCATCGTCCCAGCTGCCTTCCCAGAGGGCATAGACCGCGTCGAGATATTCGTCGGCGATGTCGTAGCGCGTGTCGTGGGGCGTGAGGGTCTTCTCGCCCACGGCGCGGGCGCCGGAGGTGGTGTGGCCGGTGACGATGTTCCAGCCGATGCGGCCCTTCGTCAGGTGGTCGAGGGTGCTCATCCGCCGGGCGAAGGGGTAGGGCGGCTCATAGAGGGCGTTGCTGGTGATGCCGAAGCCCAGATGCTCGGTCACCCGCGCCATGGCCGAGACGGCGACGATGGGATCGAGCTTGGGGATCTGCGCGCCCACCCTCAGCGCCGCATGGTAGGACCCGCCGTAAATGTCGTTGGAGGCCATGCTGTCGGCGATGAACAGCGCGTCGAAGCCGCCCTGCTCCAGGGTCCGGGCGAGGTCGGTCCAGTAGCCGAGCTTAGTGTAGTCGAGGGAGCGGTCCTCCGGGTGGCGCCACAGGCCGGGCGAGTGATGCACCGGCGAGGCCATGGCGAAGGCGTTGACGCGGATGTCCTTCTTCTGCGCCGGCGCGGGGGTGTGCTGTGTCATGGCTGGGCTCCGGGGATCAGGCGGCGCTGGCGCGCGACGAGGCGGCAGGCGGCACGGCGGGGGGCCTGCGGGAGAGGCGGGTGGTGGCCAGGTGCTCGGCAAAGGCCGTGGCATGGCCGACGATCTCGGCGATGGTGGTCGCCTCCCAGCGCGTGCCGCGCAGGATCGGGCCGATGCCGAAGATGGCATTCGACACGTGGCCGGACGCCGCGATGACAGCGGCAGCGGCGTCGATGTCGATGCCGTAGCCGAGGCCTCCGGGGCGGACGGTGCCGCGCGCCAGGAGGTTGGTGGCGAGGGGGCGCCCGGACTGGCGCGGCCATGCGTATTCGGCCCCGGTGCAGTTCACCACCAGGTCCGCGCGGATTTCCTCGTGCGCGGTCCCGCCACGCGGCTTGAGGCGCACGATGGCCCCCTGCGCGTCGGCGGTGATGTCCTCGATGCGCCCGGCACGGGTCGCGATGCGGCCGGCGGCCCTGACGCGGGCAAAGGTCTCGTGCGAGGGGCCCGGGGCGCGGTGGAGCGCGAGTTCCCAGTAGCGACGCAGGTGACGATTGAAGCGCGCCCGTTCCGCGGGGCTCGCGCCGTTCCAGAGACTGGCGAGCCGGGCGCGGATGACCGGCACGACGGACTGCCAGTCGCCGCCCGCGGCGGCGATGGCGCGCAGCTCCGCCCGCGCGAGGCGTAGCAGGGCACGGGCGGAGCCGGGATGCGTCTCGCCGAGGAAGTCGCGGGCAGGCGTCGGCTCGCGCCGCTCATGGACGAGGAGACCGTGGCGGGAAACACTCACGTAGCGGCCGGAGAAGCCCTTGCGCTCCAGCGTCACGAGGGCGTCAAGCATGGTGAGCCCGCCGCCCACGAATACCACGGTGCCATCACGGGGCAGGTCGGCGGCCACGCTGGCTGGGCCGGCTTCGGGGGGCGCGCCGGCCAGATCGCGTCCGGTGAGGCTCCAGGGGTCGGCGAGATAGCGGCTGCCCGGCGTCGCAGCGACTTCGAACGTAGGGCGGTTGCCGGCAAAGCCGGTGGCGAGGAGCGCCACGTCGCCGCCGATGATGCGCCCGTCCGACAGGGTGACGCGGACGCCCTGCTCCAGCTCCACGAGGTCGATCGCCTCGGCCCTCAGGTGCTCGACGGAGCCGTTGAGGCCGGCCTCGGCTTCGGCGCGGGCCAACTCCGCGCGTACATAGGCTCCGTAGAGCTGGCGCGGCACGAAGGCATCCGCGAGCTGGCCCGAGGCGGGCAGGGGGATGTCGGCCGCCTCTTCCTGCACCGACAGCCAGTGCGCGAGGTGGTCCGGCCGGTCGGCATGGATGCTGAAGAGGCGGGCGGGCGCGTTCAGGTAATGCGCCGGATCCGGTGTGGAGAAAGCAAGGCCCCGTCCCAGCTCGGGCCGGGGCTCCACGATGCGGATGCGCAACGGCCGGGCGGCGGCGATGTCGAGAAGCTTGATGGCGGCCACAGCACCGGAAAACCCGCCGCCGATGATCACGACCGTGAAGGGTCTTGCGCCCATGACCCGCTCTCCCGCTGTTGTTCCGCCAGCGAACAGAGCAGCGCTTTGCATTTTAGTCAATAAAATCTATTGAAATTATAAATAATGATGTTGAAGATGGCCGTCCCTGCATTCCGGGAGGTTTCCCATGTCCGCCAGCGCTGCCCTCCAAGCCGGACCCGCACCCGTGTCCGACAGCTACCGTCCTGTGTCTGTCAGCGAGCTGCGGCGGCGCCTCGCAGAAGGCGGTGAGCTCGCGCTGGTCGATGTGCGCGAGGAGGGAGAGCGCTCGCGCGATGGCCACATCCTCCAGTCCGTCCCGCTGCCGCTCAGCCAGATCGAGCTGCGCGCCGCTGCGCTTCTGCCGCGCTTCGGCGCGCCGGTCGTCGTGACCGACGAGGGCTCCGGCGAACGGGCGGTCCGGGCCGCGCGCCGCCTCGCCGCGCTCGGCTATGAAAACGTGGCGGTGCTGGAGGGGGGAGTTGCGGCCTGGGCGGCTGCCGGCGGCATCGTCTATACGGGCTCCAATGTGCTCTCGAAGGCATTTGGCGAGTTCGTCGAACACGCCTACGGCACGCCCCGGCTGCCGGCGCGCGAAATCAAGGCGCGGCTGGAGCGCGGCGAGGATCTGGTGATCCTCGACGGCCGAACCTTCCAGGAGTTCGAGACCTTCCACATCCCCGGCGCGCACGCGGTTCCGAACGCCGAGCTGCCCTACCGTGTCCACGACCTGGTGCGATCGGACGAGACGCTGGTGGTGGTGAACTGCGCCGGGCGCACGCGGTCCATCATCGGGGCGCAGGCGCTCATCAATGCGGGCATCCCCAATCCCGTGGTGGCGCTGGAGAACGGCACCATGGCCTGGCTGTTCGAGGGATATGACCTCGCCGAGGGCGACCGGCAGCCGGTTCCGGCGCCAGACGGAGAAGGGCTGGAGAAGGCGCGCGCCGCGGTGGCCCACCTTACCCGGCGCTTCGGCGTCCGCACCCTCGATGGCGAGGGCCTCGCCCGGTTCGAGACGGAGCGGGGCGAGCACACGCTCTATCTGCTGGATGTGCGCACCCGTGAGGAATATGAGGCGGGCCACCTGCCCGGCGCGCTCTGGGCGGAGGGCGGCCAGCTGGTGCAGGCCACCGATCGCTGGGTGGGCACCCGCAATGCCCGCGTCGTGCTGCTCGACGACGAGAACGCGGTGCGCGCCGCCATCACCGCCTCGTGGCTGATCCAGCTCGGCGTGGGCGATGTCTATGTGCACAGCATCGATCCGGCCTCCGACCGCCTGGAGCGGGGCGCCGAGCACCAGCGGGTGCTCGGGCCGGTGCCGACGGTGGCGGTCATCACCCCGGCGGGGCTGGAGCGCCTGATCGCCACTGACGCCGCGGTCGTCCTCGACCTCGACACCAGCCTTGCCTATGCGAAGGGCCATGTGCCGGGCGCCCGGTTCGCCGTGCGCGCGCGGCTCCCCGAGGGGCTCGACGTTCTGCCGCCGCGTCCCCTGGTGCTGACCTCCGCCGACGGGCGCCTGGCCGCCTTCGCGGCCGCCGAGCTCGGCGGGTCGGGCCGGCAGGTGTCGGTGCTGGAGGGCGGCACGGCCGCATGGCGCGCCGCCGGCCTGCCGCTGGAGACGGGGGAAACCGCCCTCCTGCACGCGGCCGACGATGTGTGGCGCTCGCCCTACCAGGAGGCCGGCGACCGCCATGCCGCGTTCCGTCGCTATCTCGACTGGGAGATCGATCTGATCCACCAGATCGAGCGCGACGACACGGTGTCGTTCAAGGTCTATCCCTGAAGCAGAAAGGCCGCCGGTCCCCCCGGCGGCCGTCATTCGGGGTGTCGCGATCAGCTGAGCACGCGGCCGCCGCCGTCCACCAGCAGATTGGTGCCGGTGATGAAGCGGGCCTCGTCCGAGAGCAGGAAGGCGACCGCGTCCGCGACGTCACCCGGAAGCCCCGGCCCTTCGAGGGGCGTCCGCGGCGGGGCGCCGGTGCCGGCAGCGTTGAGGGCATCGAGGCGCGGCGACTTGATGGGGCCGGGCGAGACCGCATTGATGCGGATGCCCTGCGGGCCGTGGATGGCGCCGAGGCCCCGCACCAGCAGGAGCAGCGCCGCGTTCACGCTGGAGCCGGGAAGATGCTGCGGCGAGGGCTCGATGCCGCCGCGCCCGCTCAGCACCACGATGGCGCCCCGCCCCGCGGCGACGAGGTGCGGCAGGACCGCCCGCGCGAGGCGCACGGTGCCCAGCAGCTTGGTGTCGATCACCTTCTGCCAGGCCTCGTCGTCGAGGCTGAGGAAGTCGCCGAAGATGGGCAAGGTGGTCGAGGTGACGAGCCCATCCAGCCGGCCGAACCGCGCCACGATGTCACCCGCCGCGGCCTCCACCGCCGGCGTGGAGGTCACGTCGAGGGGCAGGGGCACGATGCGCTCGCCGGCCGGCAGGGCCTCGAGGCGACGGCCGGAGGCGATCACGGTGGCGCCCTGCCCCGCCAGCAGCTCGGCGCTGGCGCGGCCGAGCGCCCCGCCCGCGCCGGTGATCCAGATGACGCGTCCGTGGAAATCATGGGGCATGGCTTGCCTTTCTCTCGGGACTTTCGCGGGGGAGGGGCTTCACCGCGCCTGGTCGAACAGGGTGGCGATGTCGTCCACGCCTTCCAGCCGCTCGATGCGCTGGATCAGCGCTTCGGCCCGTGCCTCGGTGAGGGCGCTCGGACCATGGGTGAAGCTGCCGACCAGCTTGGCGTAGATTTCCTCTTCGGGCAGCGGAGCCTGCGGACTTCCGGGCAGGTTCTCGACGCGGTGGTGCAGGCGCCGCCCGTCGCGGGTCTCGATGATGACGTCCGCCGGCGCGAAGGTGCCGGTGCGGGTCTCGTCCACGCGCACCGATAGACGGTTGACGATGGGCCGGATCGCCGGATCGAGCACCGCCTCGGGCGTGATGTCCGGCAGGCCGAACGACCCCCGCAGCAGGATCGCGGCCACCCCGTAGCGCACATTGAACTGCCCCGCGACCTGCGGGTTCGCTCCGGGAGCGAACGCGCCGCCGACGAGGCGGTCCATGTACGGGGTGATGACGATCTCGCCCCGCTCCAGATCGTCCGCGCCGATGCCGTGGCGCGCGACAAGCTCGCCGGCCGCCTGGAGCGCCGCATGGCTGCAGCCGCAGGCGGGGAAGCGCTTCAGCGTCGTGTCCTCCAGCAGGTAGCGTGTGCCGAAGCCTTCGAGCACCTGTTCGGGATCGCCGGTCTCGAACAGCGCGAACAGCCCGAAGGGCCCTTCCAGGGCGGCGCGCGGGCCGGTGATGCCGAGGGCCGCGAGGTCGGCGGCGATGACGCCGTCGCGGGCGGCGAAGGCCGATTGCAGGCGCTTGGTAAGCCGCTGCTCCACATGGCTCTGCTGGGTGCCGCCCGCCTGGCACAGGGCGATGCCGAGGGCGTCGTGGGTGCGGCTCGCATCAAGGCCGCGCAGGCGGGACGCGGCCAGCGTGGCGCCGAAGATGCCGGTGATGGAGGTGTGGAAGAAGCCCCTGTTGGTGCGCATGGCGGCGGCGAGCCGGATGGCGAGCTCATTGCCTGTCGCGAGGGCGGCGATCAGCTCGCGCCCGCTCCTGCGCTGCTGCTCTGCTACCGCCAGCGCCGCCGGCGCGACCACGATGTCGGCATGGACCTGCCCGGCCAGGCTGTCGAAATCGAGCGCGGCGGCGAGCGTGCCGTTGAAGAAGGCGGCGGCGGATGGCTCCCGCCGCGTGCCCGAATGGCCCCAGAGGCTCGCATGGCCCGCTGCGCCGCGCAGCGCCAGCGCCCGCGCCGCGTTGACCCCCGCCGCATCCCCGGCGGCCCAGGCCACGGCCAGGGTGTCGAGCAGGACGCGCTTGGTGGCGGCGACCACCGGCGCCGGGAGCTGGTCGTAGCCGATGCGGCCCGCCCCCTCCACCAAGGCCGCGGTGACATCCGTGCGCGGGGAGGCCGAGCGGATCGGCTTGACGGGGGCGTTCATGGCATGGCCTCGGTGAGGTGCGCCGCTCAGTCCGCGGGGGCGCTGAACGTGGTGTTGAACTCGGGGGTGACATCCACCTTGCGGGGGATGGCGCCGGCCTCCAGCAGGGCATCGGCGATCTTCTGCTCGCGGCGGATGAGGTCGGCGTCGATGGGGCGCAGGCGGCCCTTGCCGAACTCCACGTAATAGCGGGCACGGGCGGGGCTCTGCTTCACCTTGTCGACGTAGACGCGCTCCACCTGATCGAGATTGGCCGCGTACCAGGCGAAGTAGCGGTGGAGGCGGCCGACGAAGTCCTGCAGCACGGCGCGGCGGGCCGGATCGGCGATGGCCTCCCCGCGCGCGGCGAACACGCCGAGGCCGGGGATGTCGAGGTCGTCGCTGGTCAGGACGACGCGCGCCTGTCCCTTCTCCACCGCCTCGCCCACCAGCGCGCCAACGCCGGAATAGACGTCCACGTGATCGGCGTTGAAGGCGGCGGCCGCGGCATTGCCGTCGCCGAACTGCACCGGCTCGATGTCGGAGGTGGACAGGCCGGCGCTGCGGCGGGCCAGCAGGTACTGCACATAGTTGAGCCCGCCGAAGTTGAACCCCCACACGAGGCCTTTCAGGTCGGCGGGTGTCCGCGCGCCGGTGCGCGTGCGGGCGGCGGTGACGATGCGCGGATACCGGGCGTCGGTGTTGCGCCAGCCGGTGATGATCTGGAGCGGAGCGCCCTGCGCCCAGCCGTCGGGTGACTTCGCCTGCTCGATGATGAGCGAGGTATCGCCGAGGTGGGCGAGGTCGATGGCCCTGGAATAGGCGGCCGACAGCTGCGCCGCCGGGCCCGGCAGCACCACCCATTCGACCCCGTAGGGCGCGTCGTCGAACACGCCGGAGGCGCGGGCGAGCTCGGGCAGGGTTGAATCCTGGTAGCCCACCTTCAGCTTCCCGTCCGTCGCCTGCGCGGGCGCGCCCGCCAGGCAGGCCAGGGCGCCGGCGAGAAGGGCCGCCGGGCGCCCGAGGCGGGCGATGCAGGCCGCGAAGGCCGATCGAAGGTGTCTCATGGAATGTTTCCTGCCGGATCGGAGGCGCATGCCCAAGGCCGGCGAGCGTTCCTCACTGGCCTTGGCTCAAGTCTGCGCGGCGCTTGAGCGACCCCGCTCGGCGCCGGTCAAGGACCGGGCCGACGGTCTCAGTTGCCGCCCACGGTGGCCGCGTTGAAGCCGCGGAAGAACTCGACGTTCACGTCGATCTTCCGCTGGATCGCGCCGGCCTCCAGCAGCACGTCGGCAATGTGCTGCTCCCGCTTCACCAGCTGGTCGTCGAGGGGCTGGAAGGTGGCCTTCTGGTAGACGGTGGTGAGCTTCGCCCGTGCCGGCGTCTGCTTCACCTTCTCCTCGTAGAGCTTCTGCACTTCGTCGAGATTGTTGGCGTACCAGGTCCAATGGGCGCGGACGCGGGCGAGGAAGTCGGCCAGCGCCTCGCGCTTGGCGGGATCCTTCAGCACGTCGCCGCGCGCGGTGAAGACGTTGAGGGCCGGGATATCCAGCTGGTCGCTGTTGACGATGACCCTGGCGACGCCCTTCTCGATGCTCTCGCCCACGGGGGCGATGGAGCCCGAATAGGCATCGACGCGCCCGGAATTGAAGGCGGCGGCGGTGGCGTTCTGGTCGCCGAGCTGCACCGGCTCGTAGTCCTTCGGGGCGAGTCCCGCCTTGAGGCCGGTGAGCACGTATTGCAGGTAGTTGAAGCCGCCGAAATTATAGGCCCACTTCTTGCCGCGCAGGTCGGCGAGGCTGTCGATCTTCGCGTCGGTGCGCACCACGGTGACGATGGGGGGATATTTCGCGTCGCTGGCGCGCCAGCCGGCGATGATCTGCAGCGGAGGGGTCTGCGCGGACCATTCCTCCTTGGCCTTGCCCTGCTCGATGATGAGCGAGGTGTCGCCCATGTGGCCCACGTCGATGTTCTTGGAATAGAGGGCCGAGAGCTGGGCCGCGGGACCGGGCAGGATCACCCACTCCACGTCATAGGGCGCGCCCTCCAGCACCTTGGAGGCCGTCACCGTCGAGGGCACGGTGAGGTCCTGGTAGCCGATGAGCAGCTTGACGTGCTCCTGCGCGGCGGCGGGCAGGGCGGCCGCCAGCGTGCAGGCGAGCGCGGCGCCCGCGGCAAGGACGTGGCGGCGGGTGGGACGGCTGTGGGATGTCACTTCGGAACTCCAATCCGTAAAGCAGAAGGATCAGGCGTGGCCGCCGGCCTGGGGCGAGACCACGCCCAGCTCGGCGAGCAGGCGGGCCCTGAGCGCCGTGAAGCCGGCGTCGCCGCGCTGGCGGGGTCGATCGAGCCCGACCCGGGTGTCGAACCGGATGCCGCCCCCCGACAGGACGATGACGCGGTCCGACATGAGGATCGCCTCGTCCACGTCGTGGGTCACCAGCACGATGGCCGGCAGGTGGCGGCGCCAGAGCTGGGCGACGAGGTCGTGCATGCGGATGCGGGTGAGGGCGTCGAGGGCGGCGAAGGGTTCGTCCAGAAGCAGCAGGCGCGGCTCCTGGGCCAGCGCCCGCGCCAGGGCGACACGCTGCGCCTCGCCGCCCGAGAGGGTCTTCGGCCAGGCATCCGCATGGCGCCCGAGCCCGACTTCCTCCAGCGCGGCGGCCGCGATCCGCCGCGTCGTGCGGTTCTGGACGTGGCCGAGCACCACGTTCTGCCAGACGCGCCGCGACGGCACGAGGCGCGGCTCCTGGAACACCACGGAACGGGCGGAGGCGACCTCCACGCGACCGCCGTCGGCGGCGTCGAGGCCGGCGAGGATGCGCAGCAGCGTCGTCTTGCCCGTGCCGGAGGGGCCGAGCAGCGAAACGAACTCGCCGCGCCGCACCTCGAGGTCGATGCCGTCGAGGACCGGCCGCGACCCGAACGCCCGGCGCACGCCGGACAGGCGCACGGCGACCGGCTGGACGGCTCCGCGCGGCACGGGGAGATCCCGCGCCGGCAGATCCTGCCCGGGGACGACGGCCGCGGTGGCGACGGGGGAGGGGCTATGCAAGGACAAGGCTGGGCCTCCAGGGCAAGGCGAGGCGTTCCACCACGCGCATGACGAGGTCGATGACGATGCCGAGCAGCGCGTAGACGATGATGCCGGCGATGATGACGTCGGTGCGCTGGTTCTGGTTGGCATTGATGAGGATGAAGCCGATGCCCGAGCGCGCGTTGATCTGCTCCGCCGCCACCAGGGCCAGCAGCGACACGCCGGCGGCGTAGCGCAGGCCCACCAGGATCGAGGGCAGGGCGGTGGGAATGATGACCCGCGTCGCGATGAGCCGGTGCGACAGGCCGAACACGCGCGCCGCCTCGATGAGCTTCTGGTCGACGCCGCGCACGCCGGCATAGGTGTTGAGATAGACCGGGAAGATGGTCGCCCCGAAGATGAGGGCGATCTTGGCCTGCTCGCCGATGCCGAACCAGATGATGAACAGCGGGATCATGGCGATGAAGGGAATGGTCCGCAGCATCTGCAGCGGCGCGTCGAACAGCTCCTCGCCCACGCGCCACAGTCCGGCGAACAGGCCCAGCAGCAGCCCGGTGGCGGCGCCGAGCGCGAGGCCGGTCAGGGCCCGGGCGAGGGAGGTGGGGATGGCGCTCTGCAACTCGCCGGTACGGATCAGCTCCGCATAGGCGGAGATGATCTCGGTGGGGGACGGCAGGGTTTCCGGCGCGACGACGCCGAGGTCGGAGCTCGCCTGCCAGACGCCGAGGATGAGCGCGGGCACCAGCGCCCGCGACAGCAGGCGGAAGCTCGATGAGAAGCGCGAGCGCGCGGGGCTCGCGCCGGGCCTGCGGCTCAGGTCCACCAGCACGAGCGAGGGGCCGGCATCGGAGGGGCCGAGCGGGCGGCCGGCGGAGTCCGCGGTGTCGCCGTTTCGGGGCAGGGGCTGGCTGGCCACGGGGGCGGATCCTGGGTGCGGAAGGGAGGAGGCCGGGCTCATTCGGCGGCGGAGACGGCCGGGACCGGCGCGGACAGGGCTGCGGCATAGGCCTCGCGCGGCAGGTCCTCGGTGCCGACGGGGGCGAGGAAGCGGGCGAGGTGCTTCGCCCTGTCCGCGACGAACAGGCGGCGTCCGATGGCCGCCACGGCGCGCGGCACGTTGTGCCGGAGGCTCGCGATGTCGCCTACCGGGCGGCCGGTGCTGGTCATGGCCGAGAAGGCGAGGAAATGGATGTCGGCGAGGAAGGGCGCCTCCCCCGGCCGGGTCTCCACCAGCTCGAAGCCCGGGCCCAGGTAGGGCGCCGCGGCGAGGGCCTCGTCGGCTTCCTCCACCGCCACCCGGTTGGACCAGCGCGCGATGGCGGGCGCGAAATCCGCGAAGGGCGGGAACAGGCGGGCGTCGGCGAGATAGCCGGTGCCGAGCACGATGAAATCCGCATCGAACGGCGCGCCCGATTGCAGTGTCAGGCGCACTCCGGCGCCGTGGAGCGCAGCGTCGCGCCAGGCGGCATCGAGATGGATGTGGAAGTTGGCATGGGCCGTGGCGCGCTTCACCGCCGGCACCGGCGGGAAGGAGGCGCGCTGGCGGAAGTGGCGCATCACCGCCCAGCGGTCTTCGTCCGGCAAGGCATGGAAATGCTCCCAGGCGCCGAAGAAGCCGAAGGGCTTCATGGCCGAGCCGCGGGCGAGATCTTCGCCGCGGGCGAACAGGTGGACCTCCCGCGCCCCCGCCTCCAGCAGCGCCCCGGCGGCGTCGAAGGCGGATGCGGCCGCGCCGAGCACCGCCACCTTGCGGCCCTTCAGGGCGCCGGCATCGAACGCATGGGTATGGGCATAAAGATGCGCGGGCAGCTTTTCGCGCACCAGCGCGGGAATGAACGGGCCGCCTGAGCCGGCGATGCCGGTGGCCAGCACCAGCTTGCGCGTGGTTTCGGTGAAGCTGCGCCCGCCTGCCGCGAAGTGGAGCCGCAGGCGCCCCTCCTGCGGCTCCACCCGCTCGAGGGTGACGCCGTTGCGCACCTCGATGGCGGCGGCGGTGCGGAACCAGTCCACGTAGTCCGCCCAGATCTCGCGGGGCACGGCGGGGAGCGCCGCATAGGCCTCGACGCCGAACGCCGCCTCGTACCACGCCTGGAAGGACAGGCTGGGCAGGCCGAGCTCGGGGCCCGGGGGCACCTTGGGCGTGCGCAGCACGTTCATGCGCGCCGGCCCCCGCCAGATGCCCTCGCCCCCCGGCACGGCCGCGTCCACCACGCTCACCCGGCCGATGCCGGCGCGGCGCAGGCCGAAGGCGGCGGAAAGGCCGCTCTGGCCGGCGCCGACCACCACCACATTGTGGTCGATGCCCTCCGGCGGCGGAACCCAGTCCGCCCCGCCCTCGCCGATGCGGGCCAGGTCCCGCCGCGCCTCCGCGGCGAGGCGGGACAGGGCATCGGTGTCGGGCGTGGCGTTGGCGTGCGCGGTCATGGAGCGGGTCTCGGCAAAGTGGGGATCGATGGCTCAGCGGCCGTTGGCGACGGAATCGCCGACGCGGTAGGGACCGGGCGGCCAGGTGCCGTTGACGGCGAAGTCGCCGACGATGCGCTCGCGATAGATGCGCGGGTTGTGGGAGGAGAGGGTGCGGGCGTTGCGCCAGTGGCGATCGAGGCCGATGCCGCGCTTCGCCGCCGAGGCCCCGAGGGCGTCGAACAGAAGCGTCGTCGCGTCGAGGATGAGGGAGGTGACCACGGTGACGCCCTGGTTCACCTCCAGGTCTGCCACGGCGACGGTCAGGTCCTGGGTCTCGGCCACTTCGCCGGCGCGGGTCTCATAGGCCCGCTGGAGGGCTTCGGCAGCCTTCAGCACCGTGGCGCCGGCGCCATAGGCGTTTGCCCGCACCTTGCCCACCACCTGGAGGATCTGCGGGTCCGCGCCCGCGCGGTCCGCATTCCCGTGGCTGAAGACGCGCTTGCGCACGCTCACCAGCCGCGCAACGTCCGCCGCCGCCGCGCGGCCGATGCCGGCCAGCGTCGCCAGGTGGACCAGCTGGTAGAAGGCGACCGAGTAGCGGAAGCGCTTGCGCTGCGGGTTGATGAGGTCGTCGGAGAGGGTGACGTTCGAGAATTTCGCGGTGCCCGAGGCGGTGAGCTGCTGGCCGAAGCCGTCCCAGTCGTCGACGATGGTCACCCCCGGCGCATGGGTGGGCACCTGGGCGAGGATGAAGTTGCCGTCCGCGTCGTCCGCGCCGAGGTTGATCCAGTCGGCGAAGAGGGAGCCGGTCGTGTAGTATTTCTCGCCGTCGAGGCGCCACTTGTCGCCGTCGCGTACGAGGCGGGTGGAGAAGTGGCCCACCGCATTGCCTTCCGCCTCGGAGAAGCCGCTGCCGGACGTCTCCTTTGCGGCGATGCGCTTCACCCAAAGGTCGCGATAGTCCTTGAAGGGGGAGTTCAGCACCTCCTCGGTGAAGCCGAAGTGGGCGCGTAGGGCGTTGGTGACGTTCGGATCAGCCTCGGCGAGCTCGATCAGAAGGTTGAACAGCTCGGGCAGGGTGGCGCCGAAGCCGCCTTCGTCCTGGGGCAGGCGCAGGGTGGTGAAGCCGACCTCCTTCAGGCGCGCGATCTCCTCGCGCGGCAGGCGATGGGTCTGCTCGCGCTCCACGGCGCTCTCGCGGATGCTGCGGAAGATGGGACGGAACCGGCTCGCAAGCTCCTCGTAGCGGGCGGTCGGGCCCGCGCCCCATGCTTCGTCGATCTGGCTCATGTGGTCACGTATCCTTGGTACGAAAAGGGGCGGCTCACGCGCCGGAGGCGGCGCGGGCGACCGGGGCAGGGGCGGATGCGAAGCGGCTCGCGGGCCGGGCAAGGCCGAAGTGCTCGCGGAGCGTCCGGCCCGTGTAGTGGGTGCGGAAGAGGCCGCGCCGGCGCAGCAGCGGCACCACGTGGTCCACGAACACTTCGAGGCCTTCCGGCAGCACGTCCGGCATCAGGTTGAAGCCGTCCACGGCGCCGGCGCGGAACCAGGTCTCGATGTCGTCGGCGATGGCCTCGGGGGTGCCGACGAGGACGCGGTGGCCGGTGGAGCCGCCGAACTTGCGAATGAGCTGGCGCACGGTGAGCTGATCGCGCTCGGCGGCCTCGACCAGGGCGTCGAAGAAGGTCTGCATGCCGTCCGCCGGCCGGGTGAGCGGGGGGAGCGGCGCGTCGAGGTCGAGGGAGGCGGGGTCCACCTTGAGGATGCCGGCCACACGCCTCAAGCCATAGTCTCCGGGGCTCAGCGCCCACAGCTCCTCCTCGCGGCGGCGGGCCTCCGTCTCGGTGGAGCCGATGATGGTGGCGAGGCCCGGCAGGATGACGATGTCCTCGCCGCCGCGGCCGAAGGCCCGGGCCTGGGTGCGGATGGAGCTGGAGAAATCGAGCGCATCCTGAAGCGTATGGGCCACCGAGAAGATGGCCTCCGCATGCTGCGCCGCGAGGCGCTGGCCGTCGGCGGATCCGCCCGCCTGCACCAGCACCGGGCGGCCCTGGCGGGAACGCGGCACGTTGAGCGGCCCGCGGACGGAAAAGTGCCGGCCGCGATGGTCGATGGCGTGCACCTTGGTCGTGTCGATGAAATGCCCCGAGGCCTTGTCGCCGACGAAGGCCTCATCCTCCCAGCTGTCCCACAGGGCGGTCACCACGTCGGCGAACTCGGCCGCGCGCCCGTAGCGCTCCGCATGGGCGTCCACGGTGTCGGCCCCGAAGTTGCGGGAGGCGGCGGGATCGGCGGTGGTGACGATGTTCCAGCCCACCCGGCCGTTGCTCGCGAGGTCGAGGGAGGCGAAGCGGCGGGCGAGGTTGTAGGGGTCGTTGTAGCTGGTGGAGGCGGTGCCGATCAGGCCCAGGTGCTCGGTGGCGGCGGCCACGTGGGCGAGCACGATGGTGGGCTCCAGCGCCTGGAACGGCCGCAGGTCCGGCCGGTCGCTGAAGGACGGCACGTCGGCGAGGAAGATGGCATCGAAGGTGCCCCGCTCGGCGATCTGGGCGACGCGCACATAGTGGGCCACATCCACGAAGGCGCGCGGGTCGCCGGAGGGCGCGCGCCAGGCCGAGCTGTAGAAGCCGGAGTTCAGCGTGTTGACGTTGAGATGCAGCTGGCGCCCGGCCATGGGGTCTCCTCCCGCCGGGGTGGAAACGGGCCCGGCATGTCCAGGACGTCACTCTACGATTTAAATAAAGTTTGTCTATAAATTTAATTGAAAATATCGGCGTGTCTTTTCCGGGGTGGCCGTCCGGGACGGGCCTTAATGCGGGAACGGCACGCCGTGGCGCTCGGCGATGAGCTCGAGGATGCGTCGCGTGTCATTCACGAAGGCCCGTCCGGCGTGCACCTTCGCATCGGCGGGGGCGGAATCGCCCAGGATGAGCACGGGAAGGCTCTGGTTCTCCTCGCCGAGGAGGCCGATGACCTCATCGCGCGGGCGGGGGAAGGGCACGCGCCGCACCTCGATCCTGTCCGCAAGGCCCGGGTTGGCGGCGAGCACGCCCTCCACCTGGTTGCAATCGGGGCAGAAGAAGCGGCGGCCGGGCCGGGCGGGGTCGTCGAAGCCGGGTGCGATGAGGATCAGGAGATCGGGGGTCGTGCGGGGGCTCATGGGACCGGCTCCGGAACGCAGGGAAAAGAAGGGCCCGCGCAGGCGCGGGCCCGAAGGTGGGGAGAAAGCAGAATGCCCCGATGACCGTGGGGCCGGCCCTCAGGCGGTGCCGGCGGAGAAGGCGTCGAGGGGCTCCCCCTCGATGGCGGTGGAGGGCCGCCCGTCCACGCCCACGGGCACGTCGCCCTTGAGGGTGATGCGGTAGAGCTGGCGATCGAAATCGAGGCTGTAGATGTCGCGCGGCGCCAGGTGCGCCGTGGTCCGGTTGTCCCAGAAGGCGATGGAGCCCTTCTGCCAGCGGAAGCGCACGGTGAATTCCGGCCGGGTGATGTGCTCGAACAGCAGTTCCAGGATCTGCTGGCTCTCGCGCGGGGAAAGCCCGGTGATGCGCTTCAGGAAGGAGGGGCTCACGAACAGCACCCGCTCGCCCGTTTCCGGGATGACGCGCACCAGCGGATGCTCGCTGACGAGCGGGCGGCGCCGGTTTTTCTCCTTGAAGTCGTCGGTCGCCGCCTGCCCCTCGGGCGCCGAGAAGGAGTGGACGCCGCGCAGCGTGTCGACGAAGCCGCGCAGGGTCGGCGACAGGCTCTCGTAGGCGGTGGCGAGGTTGGTCCAGAAGGTGTCGCCGCCGTAGGGCGGGATCACGTCGCCGCGCAGGATGGAGGCGGCGGGCGGGTTCACCGCGGCGGTGACGTCCGTGTGCCAGCCGGTCCAGGGGCGGATCAGCGGCTCGCCGGAGTGGCGGCCGGCGAAGCGGTCGCGGGCGACGGAATAGATTTGCGGAAAGCCTTCCACGAAGCCGAACACCGGATGGCCGATGGTGGGGGCGCCAAAGGCGCCGGCGAG
This sequence comes from Xanthobacter nonsaccharivorans, assembly GCF_043194755.2. Classification (NCBI taxonomy): domain Bacteria; kingdom Pseudomonadati; phylum Pseudomonadota; class Alphaproteobacteria; order Hyphomicrobiales; family Xanthobacteraceae; genus Xanthobacter; species Xanthobacter nonsaccharivorans. Next base: position 803,104 of record NZ_CM195526.1, read on the forward strand.
CTGCACGTGCTCCGCATGGGTCAGGGGCTGGTCGCGGAAGAACACCACCTTCCACTTGAGCAGCGCCGCGCGGATCTCCTCGACCACCTCGGGCGCGAGGGGGCGGGAGAGGTCGGGCCCTTCGATCTCCGCGCCGATGTGGCCGGTGAGCGGATGTACCGCGATATGGCGCGGCGGGAGATCATGAACGCTGCCCTCGGCTGCGGTGGTGAACGCGGGGCTGGACATGTTTCGTCCTTTCCTGGGGGATCGCCCGAACGGGCCAGGTGGTCCTTGGTGTATTAATCCACTTAATGCATCGATTTTATATAAAATCAATTGACGAAATTGGCTGCGCTCCTATCGTGGGTCCCAGATCCGTCGCGAAGGAGATCCCGGCATGCCCCTGCCTCACGTGTCCGCACATTGGCTCAAGGCCCTGGATCCGCGGCGGGGTGCCGGGGCTGCTGCGCTGGGCGCGGCGCTTCTCCTGGGCGGGCTCGCCATGTCCGGTGCGGCGCGGGCGCAGGAGCCGGCGCGTGGCGGCACCCTGCGTTTCCTCGTGGAGCACGAGCCCTCCACCCTCGTCTCCATCGCCCACACGGCGGGGCCGACCCAGCGGGTGTCGCCGAAGGTGACGGAGGGGCTGCTCGCCTATGACCTCGACTTCAACCCGAAGCCCGCGCTCGCCACCGAATGGAGCGTGAGCGAGGATGGCCTGACCTACACCTTCAAGCTCCGCCAGGGCGTGAAGTGGCATGACGGGAAGGACTTCACCGCCGAGGACGTGGCCTGGTCCATCAAGCTGCTGAAGGAGAACCACCCGCGCGGCCGCGGCACCTTCGCCGCGGTGACCGGGGTGGAGACGCCCGACCGCTACACCGCGATCATCCGGCTCTCGAAGCCTGCGCCCTATCTCTTGACCGCCCTCGATGCGAGCGAGTCGCCCATCGTCGCGAAGCACATCTACGAGGGCACCGACCCGCTCACCAACAAGAACGCCTCCGCGCCCGTGGGAACCGGGCCGTTCCTCTTCAAGGAATGGGCCAAGGGCAGTCACATCATCCTGGAGCGCAATCCGGACTATTGGGACAAGGGCAAGCCCTATCTCGACCGCATCGTGGTGCGCTTCATCGCCGACCAGAGCGCGCGCGCCGCCGCCTTCGAGACCGGCGAGCTGGACCTGGCCGGCGGCCCGCCGGTGCCGCGCTCGGACCTCGCCAGGGTGCAGGCGCTGCCCAACATCGGTTCGGAGACGCGGGGCTACGAATACAACGGCAACATGACGCAGCTCTACTTCAACTTCGACACGCCGCAGCTGAAGGACAAGAGGGTGCGGCTCGCCATCGCGCAGGCCATCGATCTCAACAAGCTCCTGGACGTGGTTTATTTCGGCTACGGCACCATCGCGCCTTCGCCGGTGGGGCCGGACCTGAAGAAATTCGTCAATCCCGCCATCGAGCCCTACGGCTTCGACCTGAAGGCGGCGAACCGGCTCCTGGACGAGGCGGGCTACCCGCGCAAGGCCGATGGCACGCGCTTTTCGTTGCGCCTTTACGCCAATCCCTTCAACGGGCGGGAGTCCGGTGACTTCGTGAAGCAGGCGCTGGCGAAGGTGGGCATTCCGGTGGACTTCCAGTTCTTCGATTTCTCCACCTACATCCAGAAGGCCTATACGGGACGCGAGTTCGACCTCACCCTGGAATCCCTGTCGAACACCTTCGATCCGACGCCGGGCATCCAGCGCGTCTTCTGGTCGAAGAACTTCAAGATCGGCCTGCCGTTCTCCAACGCGTCCCATTATGACAACCCGCAGGTGGACGCCCTCCTGGAAGCGGCGGCGGTGGAAAGCGATCCGGCCAAGCGGCGGCAGCTGTGGTTCGCCTTCCAGCAGGCCATCCATGACGACGTGGCGGCGGTGCATCTCATCGCCCCCCAGGGGGTCACGCTCTTCAACAAGAAGGTGAAGAACCACACCCTCGGCGTCACCGGGCCGAATGCCTCCTTCGCCGACGTCTACATCGAGAAATGACCATGGGCGGCGAGCTCCTCATCCCGCGGCGGCCGATGTTCTCCGGGAGGCGGCCATGAAGCGCCTGCCCCGCCTCCTTCGCGCCCTGCGCCGCACCGCCTTGCAGGCGGTGCCGACCATCATCGGCATCGTCATCCTCAATTTCTTCCTGCTGCGCCTCACCCCGGGTGATGCCGCCGACGTGCTGGCCGGCGAGGCGGGGGCGGCGACGGTGGAGACGCTCACCGCGCTCAAGGCGAAGTTCGGCTTCGACCTGCCGGTGCTGCATCAGCTGCTCGCCTATCTGTCGAACCTCGCGCAGTTCAGCCTCGGCGTGTCGCCGCGCTACAACCAGCCGGTGGCGGACCTCATCGCCGCGCGCCTGCCCAACACGCTGGCCCTCATGGGCGTCGCCCTCCTCCTCGCGCTCCTCATCGGCATCACGCTGGGCGCGGTGATGGCGAGCACCGCGGGCCGGCTGCCGGACAAGGTGCTGAGCGTCCTGTCCCTGCTGTTCTATTCCATCCCCAGCTTCTGGATCGGGCTGATGCTCATCGTGCTGTTCTCGGTGAAGCTCGGCTGGTTGCCGAGCGGCGGGGCGCAGACCATCGGCGCCGGCCTCGCCGGCTGGGAGGCAGTGGCCGATCGGGCCCGCTACCTGGTGCTGCCCGCCACCGCGCTGGCGCTGTTCTATGTGGCCATCTACGCCCGCCTCACCCGCAGCGACATGCTCGAGGTGAAGGCGCAGGACCATGTGCGCACCGCCCGCGCCAAGGGGCTCTCGCCCTTCGCCGTCACCACCGGCCATGTGCTGCGCAACGCGCTCATTCCCGTCACCACCATGGCCGGCATCCACCTCGCGGGCCTCATGGGCGGGGCGGTGGTGGTGGAGACGGTCTATAGCTGGCCGGGCTTCGGCCGCCTCGCTTACGAGGCGGTGATGGGGCGCGACTTCCAGGTCCTGCTCGGCATCCTGCTGCTCTCGTCCCTGCTGGTGGTGGCCATCAACGCGGCCATCGACGTCCTGCAGGCCTGGCTCGATCCCAGGATCGAGGTGCGGTGATGCACGGCGCAGACGCATTCGCCCCCGGCCTTGGGGCCCGGGCCAGCCGCGCGGAAGATCGCGCGGCCAACGCCGGGCTGGGCGGAGAGGACCGGCCGGAGGCGGGGTTTGAGCCGGCCTTCGAAGCCTGGCCCAATGTCCACGCGCCCGATGCCGCGCGGGCGGGGACGCAGGAGGTGGCGCGGCTCGCCCCCGCCGGCGGGCGGCGCGCGCTCGTGGTCTTCCTCACCAACCCCACGGCGGTGGCCGGGCTTCTCATCCTCGCCCTGGTGGTGGCGGCGGCGCTGCTCGCGCCCGTCCTGTTCCCTGACGATCCCCTGGAGATGGCGGGGCGCCCGCTGCAATGGCCGGGGCAGAACCCGCGCTTTCCGCTGGGCACGGACGCCCTGGGCCGCGACGTGCTCGCCGGCCTCGTCCACGGGGCGCGCGTCAGCCTCGTGGTGGGCGCGGCGGCGACACTCGTGGGTCTTCTCGCCGGCATCCTCGTGGGCGCCACTGCCGGCTATTTCGGCGGGCTGGTGGATGACCTGCTGGTGAAGCTCGTCGAGATCTTCCAGACGGTGCCGGGCTTCATCCTGCTCATCGTGCTGGTGGCCATCGCCCAGCCCTCCGTCCCGGCCATCACCCTCGCCATCGGCGCGGTGTCGTGGCCGCAGGTGGCGCGCCTCGTGCGGGCGCAGTTCCGGGCGCTGAAGGAGAAGGAGTTCGTGGCGGCCGCCCGCGCGCTCGGCTATGGCCACGGCCGCATCATCTTCCGCGAGATCCTTCCCAACGCCCTGCCGCCGGTGATCGTCCTCGCCTCGGTGACGGTGGCCACCGCCATCCTCATGGAGAGCGCGCTGTCCTTCATGGGCCTCGGCGATCCCAATGTGGTGAGCTGGGGCTCCATGATCGGCACCGGCCGGGACCTGCTGCGCACGGCCTGGTACCTCAGCGCCGTGCCGGGCCTTGCCATCGTGCTTACGGTGCTGGCGCTGAACCTCATCGGCGACGGCCTCACCGACGCGCTCAACCCGCGCCTGTCCGGGGAGGCGTGAGATGGCCGCCCTCCTCGACGTTCGTGACCTCTCCATCGCCTTCCCGCGGGCGACCCCCGTGCGCGGCCTGTCCCTCACCGTCGAGGCGGGGGAGACGGTGGCCCTCGTGGGCGAGAGCGGCTCCGGCAAGTCGCTCACTGCGCTGGCGCTGCTGCGCCTGCTGCCGGACAGGGCCCGCATCGCCGGCGGGGAGGTGCTGTTCGGCGGGCGCGACCTCGCCCGGCTCGGCGACCGCGAGCTGAGGCTGGTGCGCGGGCAGGACATCGCCATGGTGTTCCAGGAGCCCATGACCTCGCTGAACCCGGTGCTTTCGGTGGGCGCCCAGATCATGGAGGTGGTCCGCCTGCACCAGGGCCTCTCGCGGCGGGCGGCGCGGGCGCGGGCGGTGGAGCTGCTCGACCTGGTGCGCATCCCCGAGCCGCAGCGGCGGGTGGACGAATATCCGCATGAATTGTCCGGCGGCATGCGCCAGCGGGTGATGATCGCCATCGCGGTGGCGTGCGCGCCGCGTCTCCTCATCGCCGACGAGCCCACCACGGCCCTCGACGTGACCATCCAGGCACAGGTGCTGGACCTGCTGGACGCGCTCCGCCGCGACCTTTCCATGGGGCTGCTCCTCATCACCCACGATCTCGGCGTGGTGGCCGAGTGGGCGGACCGCGTGGCGGTGATGTACGCCGGCAGCAAGGTGGAGGAGGCGCCCTTCGCGACCCTGTTCGGCGCCCCGCTGCATCCCTACACGCGCGGGCTGCTGGCGGCGTCGCCGCGCCTCGATGCGGTCCAGCATCATTCCGCAGGTCCGCTGGCGGAGATCCGCGGCTCCATCGCCTCGGCCGCGGGGGAGGTGGGCTGCGCCTTCGCCCCGCGCTGCCCCGCGGCGCGCGCGGCCTGCCGGGCCCGGGTGCCGGATCTTGTCGCCGTCGCGCCGGGCCATCTGGTGGCCTGCCCGGTCACCGCCCCTGCGGCTCTTGCGACGGAGGCGCGCCATGACGCTCTTGTCGGTTGAAAATCTCCACGCCGGCTATGAGGCGGGCGGGCGGCAGCTGCGGGCGGTGGACGGGGTGTCCTTCTCCATTGCGCCGGGGGAGACGGTGGGCCTCGTGGGCGAAAGCGGCTGCGGCAAGTCCACCCTCGCCAAGGTTCTGCTGCGCCTGGTGGATCCGGCCGCCGGGCGGGTCGTGTTCGACGGGATGGAGGTGGGCGCGCTGAAGGGGGGGCCGCTGAAGGCCTATCGCCGGCAGGCGCAGATGGTGTTCCAGGACCCCTTCGCCTCCCTCAACCCGCGCCACACGGTGGCGGAGATCCTGAAGGGACCGCTGGAGGTGCACGGCATCGGCGGGCGGGCCGAGCGGGCGGAGGCGGCGGCCGCCGCGCTGGAGCGCGTGGGCCTGCCCCGGGAGGCGCTCTCGCGCTATCCGCATGAATTCTCCGGCGGCCAGCGCCAGCGGCTGGGCATCGCCCGGGCCCTCATCCTCGCCCCGCGCCTCGTCATCTGCGACGAGCCGGTGTCTGCCCTCGACCTTTCCATCCAGGCGCAGATCCTCAACCTCCTGTCGCGGATGAAGGCGGAGCTGGGCCTGTCCTACCTCTTCATCTCCCATGATCTCTCGGTGGTGCGCTATTTCGCCGACCGGGTGCTGGTCATGTATCTCGGTCGCATCGTCGAGGCGGGCAGCTGGCGCGCCATCTTCTCCCGCCCGCTGCACCCTTACACGCGCGCGCTCATGGAGGCGGTGCCCACCCCCGGCCGCCGGCGCCATGCCGCCCCGCTCTTGGGCGACCTGCCGAGCGCCCGCAACGTGCCTTCGGGCTGCCGCTTCCACCCGCGCTGCCCGCTCGCCACCCCCATCTGCACCGAGGCCGATCCCGCGCTGCGCTTCGCCGGCGCGGGCCAGCAGGTCGCCTGCCATCACGCGCCCGACGGCGTGCTCCAATAGAGGCCATTTCCATGACCGAATACCGTTACCTCGGCCGCAGCGGCCTCAAGGTCCCGAAGCTGGCGCTGGGCACCATGATGTTCGGCGGCCCGGCCGACGAGGCCACCTCCCACCGCATCATCCGCAAGGCGAAGGACCAGGGCTTCACCTTCATCGACACGGCCGACGCCTACCAGAAGGGCGCAACCGAGGAGGTGGTGGGCCGCGCCATCCGCGACGACCGGGACGCCTTCGTGCTCGCCACCAAGTTCGCCAATCCGGTGGGCGAGGGGCCGAACCGCCAGGGCATCTCCCGCAAGTGGGTGATCGAGGCGACGGAGGGCAGCCTGAGGCGCCTCGGCACGGACTATATCGACATCCTCTATTTCCACCGCGCCATCTTCGACGCGCCCCTGGGCGAGGCGGTGCGGGCGGTGGCGGACCTCATCCGCGCCGGCAAGGTGCGCTATTTCGCGGTGTCGAACTTCCGCGGCTGGCGCATCGCCGAGGTGGCGCATCTCGCCGACCAGTTCGGCATCGACCGGCCCATCGCCAGCCAGCCGCTCTACAATCTCGTGGACCGCACCGCCGAGGTGGAGCAATTGCCCGCCGCCCACCATTACGGGCTCGGCGTCGTCTCCTATTCGCCGCTGGCGCGCGGCGTGCTCACCGGCAAGTACGCCCCCGGCGCCACGCCCTCCGCCGACAGCCGCGCGGGGCGCGGCGACCGGCGCATCCTGGAGACGGAGTGGCGGGAGGATTCCCTCCTCATCGCCGAAAGGGTCGCCCGCCACGCCGAGGCCCGCGGCATCTCCGCTACCACCTTCGCGCTCTCCTGGGTGCTGAACAACCGTCTCGTCACCTCGGCCATCGCCGGCCCGCGCACCGAAGCGCAGTGGGACGCCTATGTGGCCGCCCTCGACTATCGCTTCACCGCGGAGGACGAGGCGCTGGCGGCCTCGCTCGTGCCCGACGGGCAGGTCTCCACCCATTTCTACACCGATCCGAGCCATCCGGTGGAAGGCCGCGTGCCGCTGACCGGCGGCGCCGATGCGGCCCTGCGCGTCGCCGAGCGGGCCCAGGAACGCGTGACCGAGCGGGTGGCCGAGCGCGCGGCGCCGCTGCATTCCATTCCCGCCGCCAAGGCCGGGTGATCCACGCCCCGTTCCGTTCTGCCCCGTCACGCGCCAGGAGCGATCAGAAGGAGACTCCCATGGCCCATCCGCAGACCCGGCCCGGCCGGCAGCTCGTCCTCAACCTCTTCATCTATCCCGGTGGCCACCACGAGGCGGGCTGGCGCTATCCCGGATCGAGCCCGGAGCGCCTGCTCGACATTTCCTATTACCAGGACCTCGCCCGCTCGGCGGAGGCGGCGAAGCTCGATGCCGTCTTCTTCGCGGACGGCCCGGCGCAGGTGGACAACATCCGCTATGCCTCGCGCTTCCGGCTGGAGCCGCTGACCTGGCTGTCCGCCATCGCCGCCGCGACCACGCGCATCGGCCTCATCGGCACCGCGTCCACCACGTATTACGAGCCCTACAACCTCGCGCGGCTCTATGCCTCCCTCGATCATCTGAGCGGCGGGCGCGCGGGCTGGAACATCGTCACCACCGCCGTGCCGCAGGCCTCCGGCAACTTCGGCCTCGCCGAGACCCCGAGCCATGCCGAGCGCTACGCCCGCGCGGCCGAGTTCGTGGACGTGGTGACGAAGCTCTGGGACAGCTGGGAGGACGATGCCCTGGTGGCGGACGCCGCCTCCGGCCTGTTCGCGGACGATACGAAGATCCATCCCATCGAGCACGTGGGCCGGCACTTCCGGGTGAAGGGCGCGCTCAACACGCCGCGCAGCCCGCAGGGGCGCCCGGTCTATGTGCAGGCCGGCTCCTCCGACGACGGGCGCTCGTTCGCGGCGCGCTATGCGGAGGCGATCTTCACGGCGCACCAGACGGTGGACAGCGCGAAGGCCTTCTACGCCGACATCAAGCGGCAGGCCGAGAGCCTCGGCCGCAGCCCGGACCATGTGAAGATCCTGCCCGGCATCAGCCCCTATATCGGCTCCACCGAGGCCGAGGCGCAGCGGCTCTACGAGGAACTCAACGATCTCATTCAGCCGGCCTATTCCATCGCCCAGCTGAAGCAGATCACCGGCATCGACTTCACCGGCCATCCGCTGAACGCGGAAGTCCCGCTCGATGCGTTCAAGGATGCCGGGCCGGCGAAGCAGGTGGCGAGCCGGTTCCAGCTCGTCGTGGACATCGTGAAGCGCGAGAAGCCGACCCTGCGCCAGGTCATCGACCGGCTGGCCGGCGCGCGCGGTCATTATGTGGCCGTGGGCACGCCGGAGCGGATCGCCGACGAGATCCAGCTCTGGTTCGAGAACAAGGCCGCGGACGGCTTCAACATCATGCCGCCCTGGTTCCGCGGCGGCTTTGACCTGTTCGCCTCCGAGGTGGTGCCGATCCTGCGCAGGCGCGGGCTGTTCCGCCACGACTACACCGGCCGGACGCTGCGCGAGCACTATGGCCTGCCGCGGCCGGAGAGCGTCTACGCCACCGAGGCGCGCGCCACAGCCTGAGGCGCGCGCCGATCCCCGTCCCGATCGCGCCACGTTCCCCGTGGCGGGGTCGTGATCCGGCCTCTCTCCCGGTCGCTCGGGGGAGAGGCCGGGGCTCATCGGCCACTGGCATCGGTCCCCGCGGCGCTTGAGCGACACCCACTCGGCGCCGGTCAAAGGCCGGGGCCGTTGGCATTATCCGTCCCGCCCGTCCCGGAGGTCCGCCGTGTCCACCGTCTTGTCCATCCCCCCGTCCGCCGCCTATGCCGATGGCGGTCCCGTGCTGCGCGGCCCGCTCGATTTCCCCGACAGCCCGCTGTCGCGTTCCGCCCGCCAGCCGCTGATGCTCGGCCTGTTCCTGAACCTGCAGGACATCCACTTCTCGGATCATCCCACCACCAACAGCTGGACCTACGACTACAACGCCGCTTTGGTGCAGAAGGCCGATGCGCTGGGCTTCGACATGGCCTTCTCGCGCACCCAGTGGCTGCCCAAGGGCGGCTATGACGGGGAGGCCTCCCTCGACAGCTTCGTGGCGCTCGGCGCCATGGCGGCCACCACGAGGAACATTCTCCTCATCTCCACGCTGCACGTGCTCTACGGCCCCTGGCACCCGCTGCACATCGCCAAGATCGGCGCCACCTTCGACCATATCTCCAAGGGGCGCTGGGGCATCAACATCGTCACCGGTCACCGCGCCATCGAGCACGAGATGTTCGGCTGGAACCGGATCGACCACGACCGCCGCTACGACATGACGGCGGAGCTGTTCGAGGTGCTGCACCGGCTGTGGAGCGATCCCGAGAATTATTCCCATGACGGCCGCCTCAACCCCTG
>NZ_CM195526.1:820000-4982500 GCF_043194755.2 Xanthobacter nonsaccharivorans
CTCACGGTCGGGCGCATCGAGCGCATGTCGAAGACCGTGTCGTCCTCGGACATCGTCGGCTTTGCCGAACTGACGGGCGACCGAAACCCGATCCACTTGTCGCAGCACTTCGCGGCAAAGACCCCCTTCGGCGGGCGCATCGCCCACGGCCTCTACACGGCGAGCCTGATTTCGGCCGTGCTCGGCACCCGCCTTCCCGGCCCGGGTGCGATTTACATTTCCCAGACGCTGAATTTCCGCGCTCCGGTTCGCATCGACGACACGGTGGAGGTGGAGGTCAAGGTCGTGGAGCTCATTCCTGAACGCCACCGGGCGAAGCTCTCCTGCATCTGCAGCGTCAAGGGCGAGGTGGTGCTGGACGGCGAGGCGTGGGTGAAGGTGCCTTCGTCCGGCGTACAGAAGGTTGCTTCGGCCTGAAGGGAAAGGCAGGCTGCCCCGCGCGGATGTTCGCGAGGGGCAGCATGTTCGAATCGGCCAAGTTTGAGCATCGGCTGGACAAGGCGGCCTTCAAGGCGCTGGAGCCCAGCCTGCGCGAGGATCTCCTCAATGCGCAATTCCAGCTCATCGACCAGAAGCGCCGCAGCCTCATCGTCCTGATCCACGGGCCTGACGGCGCCGGCAAGGGCGCGGTGCTCAACCGCCTTTATGGATGGCTGGACGTCCGCAAGCTGCAGACGCTCACCTTCGACATGCCGTGCGCGACGGAAGACCGTCCGCCCATGTGGAAGTACTGGCGGGAGCTGCCGCCGTTCGGGCAGGTCGGCATCATGCTCGGCTCCTGGTACCACGCGCCCCTGTGCAAGCGGGCGCTGGGGCAATCGGGGCGGGCGGCGTTCAGCTCCATGCTCGATGAGATCCAGCGCTTCGAGGCGATGCTCCATGCCGAGGGCGTCAGCCTTCTGAAGATCTGGCTTTACCTTGACCCGCAGGAGGCGCGGCGCCGCCTGAACGCCCTCAGCAAGGGGGCCTACCAGCGGCCGGTGGTGCGCGAATGGGCCGAGCTGGAGAGCGCCCACGCGCGCGAGCGCCTCGACGTGGCGACGGAAGAGGCGGCGCGGGCCACCTCCACGGAATTCTCGCCCTGGCACGTGGTTCCCGCCGCCGACGGCGACTATCGCGACGCCATGGCCGGCAGCCTGTTGCTGGAAAAGCTGCGCGCCATGGCGCAGGAGCCGGAGCCGGCCCCCCAGCCGCTGCCGCCAAACCCGACACGAGTGCCCGGCGCCCTTCCGCCCTTCTCCATCCTGTCGACCCTCGACCTGTCGAAGCGCCTGCCGGATGCGGACTATGCGCGCGAGCTCGAATGGGAGCAGAGCCGCATCACCCGCCTTACCAACACGTCGGCGTTCGACCGGGCGGGGCTGGTGATCGCCTTCGAGGGATCGGACGCGGCGGGCAAGAGCTCCACCATCATGCGCCTGCGCCAGGCTCTGGACCCGCGGCGCTTCCGTGTCCACGCCATCGCCGCCCCCACCGACGAGGAGCGGGCGCGGCCCTATCTCTGGCGCTTCTGGCGGCACGTGCCGCAACACGGGCGCACCGTGATCTTCGATCGTTCCTGGTATGGCCGGGTGCTGGTGGAACGCGTCGAGGGCCTCTGCGGTCCGGACGACTGGGGCCGGGCCTATGGCGAGATCAACGATTTCGAGGCGCATCTCAGGCGCGCCGGCTATGTGGTGGCGAAGTTCTGGCTGGCCATCAGCCAGGCGGAGCAGGCCCGCCGCTTCGAGGAGCGCGAAACCATCGCCTACAAGCGCTTCAAGCTGACCCCGGAAGACTGGCGCAACCGCGAGAAGTGGCCGCTCTATGAAGCGGCCGTCACCGAGATGGTGGATCGCACCTCCACCCGCTCGGCGCCGTGGACCCTGGTGGAAGCCGAGGACAAGCATTTCGCCCGGGTGAAGGTGCTGCGCACCATCGCCGACAGTCTCGAGGAGGCGTTGGGATAGAGGCCATTCAGGCGGCCTGCCACACCTCGCCCGGATGCAGGGGCAGGAAGCGTCCGGCGGCGACGCCGGCGGCGGCGAGCGCATCGGCCAGGGCGAGCTTCGGTGCGTCCTGTGCCTCGTCCGTCAGGCGGAACGTGCCCCAATGGATGCCGAGGGCCTGTTCGGCGCCGATATCGTCCAGGATGCGCACGGCATCTTCCGGATTGGTGTGCTGGCCCGCCATGAACCAGCGCGGCTCATAGGCGCCGATAGGGAGCAGCGCGAGCCGCGGCGCCCCGAACATGCGGCGCAAAACGCGAAAGATCTCGCCGGACCCGTAGGCGGTGTCACCTGCGAAATAGAGGACGCCCTCCGGCGTCTCCAGCACGAAGCCGCCCCACAGGGCGAGGCGCCGGTCGTTCAAGGAGCGGGCGGACCAGTGATAGGCCGGATGGATGGTGGCCGCGACGTGGTCCGACAAGGCAAAACGCGCGCCCCAGTCTCCCGTCTCTACCCGGGCCTCGGGCAGCCGCCGGCGGATCGGCACCTCGTTGCCGAGGGGCGCGAGAAGGCGCGGGCGATGCGCCCGCCACAGCCGGGCAAGGGTCGGCAGGTCCAGATGGTCGTAATGGCTGTGGGAGATCAGCACCACGTCGATCTTCGGCAGGGCGGAGAAGGAGATGCCGGGTGCGTTGAAGCGCCGGGGACCCAGGAAGGGCAGGGGACTCGCGCGCTCAGACCAGACGGGATCGGTGAGGATGTTGAGCCCGGCGACCTGGATGAGCAGCGTGGCATGGCCCACCATGGTCACCCTGAGGCCGGACGTCACCGCGGCCGGAGGCGCGTCGATCCGCGCGGGCAGGGGCGCGGTCGCCGGCCAGCCGGCGCGGGTGCGGCGCTGTCGCCGCCAGCGCCAGAGGTCGCCGAGGTTCTTGTCCGTGGACGGGTGATCCGGATTGAAGAAGCGCGTCCCGTCGAAATGATCTGTGGGCGCGCCGGTGTGGTAGGGGCGGGGCATGGCCACACTGTAGCGCGCCCCCCGCGTGCGGCAACGCCTGCTCCGCGCCACCAAGGCGCGATCAGAGCGGAAACGCCGAAGGCCGGGAGGTGGCTGGGGCGCCTGGATTCGAACCAGGGAATGGGGGAATCAAAATCCCCTGCCTTACCACTTGGCTACGCCCCAACGCGGCGGCGGACCATATAGCCGCGTGTTGGGCTTCTGTCCAACGCGGCCGGCGATGCGGCGCGGGTCTATTGCCGGACCCTGGCTGTGCTGGCATGCTCCTGCGCGTTGGAGTCGAGCCCGACTCCTTCCAAGACTGCCGCGCGTCGAGGTGCGGCGATCCCTGGAGGCCAGCGCAATGTCCTTGCGCATCCTTGTCCTTGGTGCCGCTTTCGCCCTGGCGCTGCCGGGCGTGTCTGCTTTCGCCCAGTCGAGCACCGCTCCGGCTGCCCCTTCCACGACGACCCCGGCGACAAAGCCTGCGGCGACGGCACCTGCCGCCACCAAGCCGGCGCCCGGGACGGCCCAGACGCCGGCGACCGGAACGCCCAAGACACCCACGCCCGGGCAGCAGGCCCTGCGTGAGCGCCAGAAGGCGTGCGGCGCCGAATGGCGGGCCGCCAAGACGGCCGGAAAGATCCCCGCCGGCCAGACTTGGCCGAAATACTGGAGCGCCTGCAACCAGCGCCTGAAGGCGAAGGGCACCTAGGGGCGATCCGATCAGAGGGACACCCCCTGATCGGTGACGCCGCGGCTCAGCTGCCGGTGAAGCGGGGCGCCCGCTTTTCGCTGAAGGCGCGGCGCCCTTCACCGTAGTCTGCGCTGGCGTTGGCGACGGTGGTGGCGCGCCGGGCCTCGCCGAGCAGGCTTCCGGCCCCCGTTTCCGTCGCGCGGATGGCGAGCTTCGCGGCCTTCAGTGTCAGGGGCGCGTTCTCGGCGATGCGCTGGAGCAGGCGCTCGGCGGCGGCATCCACATCCATGGCCGGGGCGAGAGCATCCACGGCGCCCAGAGTGTGCGCCCGTGCAGCGGACACGCGATCGGCCGTGAAGAAGAGCTGGCGGGCCCCCTGGCTGCCAAACACCCTGAGGATGCGGCCGAGGCCGCGCGGGTCATAGCCGAGGCCGAGGCGCGCCGCGGGGATGGCGAAGAAGGCATCCTCCGCCGCGACGCGCATGTCGCAGCTCGCAGCCAGAGCGGCGCCGGCGCCCACGCAGGCCCCCTTCACCAGCGCGACCGTCGGGAAGGCGAGGCCTTCCAGCGCCGAGCAGGCCTGCTCCACCAGGTCGTCGTAACTCTGCGCGCCGGAGGCATCCGAGCGGGCGGAATCGAAATCGGAAATGTCGGCACCGCCGGAAAAGGCCAGGTCCCCGTCGCCCCTCAGCAGCGCTACCCGGATGTCCGTGCGCCGCGCCGCATCCTGGGCGAAGGCGCTGATCGCGCGCCACATGCCGGCCGAGATGGCGTTGCGCCGCTCGGGATTGGTCAGGACGAGGCGGGCGATGCCGCCTTCCACGCTAATGGCGATGCTGCCGGCCACATTGTCCTCCCCGGATCGCGCCGGCGCAGGCGCCGGCTTCCATGAAAAAGGCGGCGCGTGCCCAACCGGCTCCCGGCGGTGCGTGCCGCGTGCGCGCCAGCCTCATGCCCCGGCGCGCGATGCCCGAACGTCGCCGACCGGTCTAGAGGGTTTTCGAGCGAAGTGGAAACCGGTTCGCGTGAAGAAAACGCTTCGACACGACGAGAGGGGGCAGGGATGGCTGAAAGCCCGCCGCAAGCCGGGCCGGCCAGGGGACGAAGGGGCGCGCCGGCATGCAGGGGTGGAGGCGGACGCCGGGGCGGCACCAAAGGTGCCACCCCGGCCCCAACGGGCGCCGGTCAGGGCTTGGCACCCGAAGCTCGCCGGGAGCAGGAGCAGGGACTGTGGCCGTACTCGCTTCTCACCTGACAGGATTCACAATTGTGTGTGTGGCGCCTGACGATGGCGCATTCAAGGAAAATGTGTGCCTCAGTGTCATTTCCCCTGCGCAGCTGGTAATAGCTTGCTGCTTGAAGAGGGTATTTACGTAGCGGTAAGTATGTAGCCGCTCCGTTCCGGTTGAGTTCGTTCACTCCTTTCTGAATAGCAGGTTGCCAATAAATCCAATGGCGAGACTGCCGAGGGCGACGGCGAGACCATAAAGCAGGCCGCTTCGCTGCGAGAATTCTGCGATCTTCTGTTCGAACCCCGTCTTCTGCACGTCGAAGGCGGTGGCGGCGGAGGCGGTGAGCCGGCCGCCGCGCAGCAGCTTCACCTCCACCTCGTAGCGCCCGAGGGGGGCCGTGCCGGGAATGGCGACCTCGGCGCGGAACACATGGGGGGCGATGAAGGACACCCCGCGCGTGTCCTCCCGGTAGAGGCCCTGGGCCTGCTGGATGCGCAGGAAGGCGGCGCGGAACGGGTCGGCGGGCACGACGTCCGCATAGTCGGTGCCGATCCTCTGCTTCAGCAGGACACGGGCAAGGCCGATCTGGCCGAGCCGCAGGGCATCGGCATCGGCCATCTCCTCCGGCGGGCGGCTGGTGAGGATATCGAGGAAGGACGGCACCTCGAGGAAGGTGCGGCTGTCCGAATTCACCCACAGCCCCAGAAGGCGCGTCTTGCGCCAGGTGGTGAAGGTCTGGCTCGGCCCGCGCACGGTCACCACCACGTCGGGGCTCCCGTCGGCGGCATCGTCCGGATCGGCGACGCCGAACACCACGAGGTCCGCCCCCGCGAAGCCGGAGGTGATGCGCACCTTCTCCTGCGACACGGACACGACCAGCCGGTCGGCCCGCGCCATCCCGCAGCCGCAGCACAGGGCGAGGAGAAAGGCGGCGGCGCGCGCCTTCATCGCACCTTCTCCACCGTGGACACGGCGAAGGTGTCCGCCGGGCGGGTGACGAGCTCGCCCGCCACCCGCACCGCCACCGCCAGCACCAGCAGGCCGAGCAGCAGGCGCAGGTGCTCCGCCCGCAGGGACTGGCCGGTGCGCGCTCCGAACTGGGCGCCCATGGTGCCGCCCACCATCAGCACCAGGGCGAGCACCACGTCCACGGTGCCGTTCGCCTCGGCATGGAGCACGGTCGCCGCCGCCATGGTGACGAGAGTGAGCACGAGGGAGGTTCCCACCGCGGTCTGGGTCGGCACCTTGAGGAGATAGATGAGCGCCGGCACGAGGATGAAGCCGCCGCCCACGCCCAGCACCGCGCCCAGCAGGCCGATGGTGAAGCCGATGATCACCACCGGCAGCACCGACACATAGATGCGCGAGCGGCGAAAGCGCATCTTCAGCGGCAGGCGCATGAACCAGGCCCGGGTGCCGGGGCGCCGCACCACCGCGGGCCGCCCCTTCGCCGTGCGGCGGATGGCCCGCAGGCTCTCCACCAGCATGAGCGTGCCGATGGTGCCGAGCAGCAGCGTGTAGGAAATGCGGATGAAGAGATCGACCTGCCCGATGACCCTGAGGAACAGGAACAGCATCACCCCGGCGAGCGTGCCGATGAGGCCGCCGCAGAGCAACGCGCCGGCCAGCGGCATGTCCACCATCCCCTTGCGCCAGTAGGACAGGGCGCCGGAGAAGGAGGAGGCGGCCATGTAGGGCGAGACGCTCGCCACCGCCACCGCCGGCGGCACGCCCGTGAAGATGAGCAGCGGCGTCATCAGGAAGCCGCCGCCCACCCCGAACATCCCCGAGATGAACCCCACCGCGAGGCCCATGGCGAAGAGCGAGAAGATGGCGACCGGAAGCTCGGCGATGGGAAGGTAGATGGTCACGCGGGGGCTTTCCGGGACGTTCACCGCCGCTATAGAGGGCCCGGCGCGGTGAGAAAAGCCATAGCCCGTTTATAGAAGAACTCTCGTTCGCGCCGCGAGCGTTGCTCCCGCCAAGCGGTTGAGCAGGCTTTCGGTTGATGCTTCAATGCACCTCCAGTCGCGCGAGGTGGCGGGTGACGGCTTCCGACGTCTACGCATTCATCGGGACGCTTCTCGATTCGCTCGAATTGGGCTTCTGCCTTTTCGATGCGGAGGATCGCACCCTTCTCTGGAACGACACCTTCCTGCGCTTCTTTCCGGAGCATGCCGGCCATGTCCACGCGGGCGAGCCGTATCGGGAGAACCTGCGCCGCTTCTACGCGGCGCGGCTGGCCGGGGAGGAACTGCGCAGCCTCGATCGTTATGTGGAGGAAGGCATTGCCCGGCACCGGGCGCAGGCCCGCCCCTTCGTCTTCCTGCACCTCGGCCGCCGCCTGCGTGTCGCCTCCCTGCCGGCGCCGGACGGGTGCCGCGCCCGGATCTGGCGGCAACTGGACGAGGAGGCCCCGGGCCGCCCCCACAACGCCGGCTGGGACACCTTCCCCATCGATCTGCTCGACCACATCGCCGACGGGGCGACGGTGCTCGACCAGCACGACCGCATCATCGCCACCAACGACGAGTTCCGCGCGCTCTATGACGTGCCGGCCGGCGTCGCGGTCATCGGCTCAACCCTTGAGGACGTGGTGGGGGCGGCCTGGGCAAGGGTCCCGCAGCCGGAGCGGCGGACCGATGGCTTCGTGCGCGACGCCCTGCATTTCGCCGGCGCTCCGTTCGAGGTGGCGCTGCCCGGCGGCCGCTGGCGGCGCGTGATCGCCCGCCGCTCGGCCGCGGGCATCGGCTATTTCACCCATGCCGACATCACCGAATTGAAGCGCCAGCAGGCGGACCTGAAGCGCGCGCTCGGCGAGCTTTCCGCCATCGCTGCCACGGACGTGCTCACGGGCCTTGCCAACCGCCGGCACTTCGATGAGGTGCTCGCTGCGGAGTGGCGGCGCTGCGCCGAGGCGGGCACGCCGGCGGCGGTGATGGTCATGGACCTCGACCACTTCAAGCGGGTGAACGACTGCTTCGGCCATGCGGCCGGCGACGAGTGCCTGAGGTGGGTCGCCTCGGCGGTGCGCACCGCCGTCACGCGATCCAGCGACCTTGCGGCGCGCCATGGGGGCGAGGAATTCACGCTGCTGCTCCCCAACGCCACGGCGGAGGAGGCGGTCGCGGTCGCCCAGAGCATCCGCCGCGTGCTGCGCACCGAGCCGTGGGTCCGGATCCATCCGGATCTGGCGCCCCTCACCGTCAGCGTCGGCATCTGCGCCGTCGCCGATGTGCGCGCGGTGGCCCACGCGGAGGCGATGCGGCAGGCGGACGAGGCGCTTTACCGCGCCAAGAATGCGGGGCGTGACCGCATTGAGGTTCAGCGGGCCTGACGGCGGGCTGCCCTTGCGCCATGGGCAAAGGTCGCCACGAGCCCCGACAGGGCCCGCGCCATGCGCAGGCGGGAGACACCGCTCGGCCGCCCCGTCCGCCCGGGCAGGTGCACGAACAGGATGGGGCGGCGCGTTCCGCCGTCCCCTCTGCGGAGGGTCAGCTCCCAGGCGAGGGCCTCGAGGAAGCTGGCGTTGCACAGATAGCGCCCGGCATCGCGCGAGGCTGTCGCCGGCACGCCGAAGGCCCGCAGGGCAGCGAGGAGGCGCGCCGGGTCCGCCGTCGTGAAAAGCGCGTCCGGCGCGTCGGTCCGCAGGCGCCGGGCCGCCGGATGCCGGCGGGCGGCATCGGGAATGTCGCGGGTGGCGTTCACCGCCCGCGTCTCGATGCAGACGCGCCGCCGCCGCGTTGCCACGCCGAACAGCACCACCCCGTCCGGCGCGAAGGCGTCCAGCAGGGCGTCGAGCCGGGCGAGAGCGTCCCAGCGCGTCGGCAGGATCTCCCCCCGGATATGGAGGCCGGCGAGGGCGGGACGAGACACCTTCAGCAGGTCCCGCACCGCCTGCTGCGAGGGGTTGACCGGCACGCCCGGAAATGGGCCGAAGGCGCACAGGAGCAGGCGCGGTGGCCGGGCCGGGGCGGGCGCCATGCCGGTCTCAGAGCCCGATGAGGCCGGCGATCTCCGCCGCCGCCAAAGCCGGGGCGAGGGTGCCCGCGGCCACCTCCCGCTCCAGCGCGGGCAGGCGGGCCTTCACCGCCGGATCGTGCGCCACCTTCTCGGCGAGGCGCTCGTTGAGCAGGGTCCACATCCAGCGCACCTGCTGGGACTGGCGGGTGGCGGCGAAGGTGCCGGCGGCCTCGCATTTCTGCCGATGCAGGACCACCTGCTCCCACACCTGCGGGATGCCGCTTCCCGTGAGCGCCGAATAGGTGAGCACCGGCGGCGACCAGTGCGGAAGCCGGGCCCCGAGGAGGTGGAGCGCCGCGCGATATTCCCCTGCCGCGGCGCGGGCGCGGGTGATGTTGTCGCCGTCCGCCTTGTTCACGGCGACGACGTCGGCGAGCTCCAGCACGCCTTTCTTGATGCCCTGCAGCTCGTCGCCGGCACCGGGCAGCATGAGCACCAGGAAGGTGTCGGTCAGATCCGCCACCGCCGTCTCGGACTGGCCGACGCCCACCGTCTCCACCAGCACCACGTCGAACCCGGCGGCCTCGCACAGCAGCATGGTCTCGCGGGTCTTGGCGGCGATGCCGCCGAGGGTGCCGCTGGAGGGGGAGGGGCGGATGAAGGCGTTGCGGTCCACCGAGAGGCGCGACATGCGCGTCTTGTCGCCGAGGATGGAGCCGCCGGTGCGGGTGGAGGAGGGATCCACCGCCAGCACCGCCACCTTGTGCCCCTGTTCGGTAAGGTACGTGCCGAGCGCATCGATGGTGGTGGACTTGCCCACCCCCGGCACGCCGGTGATGCCCACGCGGAAGGCGCCGCCCGTGCGCGGCAGCAGCGATTGCAGCAGCGCCTGCGCCCGCCGGCGATGGTCCGCGCGGCGGGATTCCACGAGGGTGATCGCCCGCGCCAGCGCGGCGCGCTCGCCTTTCGCCACGCCCGCGGCCAGCGCCTCGTCGTCCGGCTTGCCGTTGCCCTCGTGCCCGTGCCGTGCGCCCGTCATTCCCGCCTCGTCAGCCCCTCATCGATCCGGGTGATTTAGAGCGTTTTCGGGCGAAGTGGATACCGGTTCGCGTGAAGAAAACGCGCCGGCTCGACCATACCGGGCTCCTTCAATGGGCGCATGCGCGCGAAAAGTGCGCGGAAGGCGGATCTTGTCCGCAGGTCGCCCCCTTTGAAGAAGGGGCTCCGTGTGGCGCCGTAGACACCGGAACCGGATGCGTGGAGGGGACGTTGTTGGTGCATCTTCCCACATTGACGGAGACGCAGGCAATGAATTGGGATCGCATCGAAGGCAATTGGAAGCAGGTCACCGGCAATCTCAAGGCCCAGTGGGGCAAGCTGACCGACGACGACCTTGCGGAGATCAACGGGAGCCGCAAGGTTCTCGAAGGAAAGCTGCAGGAACGCTACGGTTACGCCAAGGATGAGGTGAAGCGCCGGGTGGATACCTGGTCCACCAACATCAAGACCATGTGACGCATCGCCGGCCGGTGGGCCGCGCGCCTGCAACGACGGCCCCGTGCCCTCCGGCGCGGGGCCTTCTCATGCGCGATCGGCGGGGACCTTCTCGATGCCGCTTTGGTCGAGCCCCGCCAGCGCATCGGCCGCGCGCACGCCGCAGATGCGGATCTCGGGCGCGATCTCCGTCAGCGGCACCAGGGCAAAGGCGCGCTCCAGAAGCCGGGGGTGGGGGATCTCCAGATCCTCCTCCTGCACCTTCTGCGTGCCGAAGAGCAGGATGTCGATGTCGATGCGGCGGGGGCCGAAGCGCACCTCGTTGGGGCGGTAGCGCCCCAGCATGTGTTCCACCAGCAGGGCGAGGACCAGCAGGCTGCGGGCCGGCACCGGGCTTTCCACCTCCACAACCTGGTTGAGGTAGGGCCCCTGCGGGATCGGCCCCCAGGGCGGGGTCTCGTAGAGTGAGGAGCGGGCGCGGATGGTGAGCCCCGCCCGCGCCAGCACCCCCAGGGCGAGGCCCATGGTGGCGGCCCGGTCCCCCACGTTGGAGCCGAGGCAGAGATAGGCGATGGTCATGACGCGTCCCGGATGGCCTCGGTGACGCGCGCGGCCTGCACATGGGCGGCCACGTCGTGGACGCGGATGATCTCCACCCCTGCCATGATGCCGATGACGTTGGAGGCGATAGTGCCCGGCAGGCGTTCCGCCGGCGTGGTGTCGATCACCTTGCCGATCAGCGACTTGCGCGAGGTGCCGAGCAGCAGCGGCAGGCCCAGCACCCGAAGCTCGGCCAGGCGGCGCACGGCGGAGAGGTTCTGCGGGAAGCTCTTGCCGAAGCCGATGCCCGGATCGAGCACGATGCGCTCGCGCTTCACCCCCGCCTTGTCCGCCGCCTCCAGGGACCGCTCGAAGAAGGCGAGCATGTCGGCGACGATGTCGAGGCTCTCGTCCACCTGGTCGCGATTGTGCATCACCACGGCGGCGGCATCGTAGTCCGCCACTACCTGCGCCATGTCCGGATCCCGGGCGAAGCCCCAGACATCGTTGACGATCACCGCGCCGGCCTCCAGCGCGCGCCGGGCGACGCTGGCCTTGTAGGTGTCCACCGAGACCGGCACGCCCGCTTCCGCCGCCAGCGGGCCGATGACGGGGGCGATGCGGGCCCATTCGTCCTCGGCCTCCACCGGAGTGTGGCCCGGCCGCGTGGATTCGCCCCCCACGTCGAGCATGTCCGCCCCCTCGGCGACCAGGCGACGGGCATTCGCCAGCGCATCCTCGGGCGCGGCGCTGCGGCCGCCGTCGGAGAAGGAATCGGGCGTCACGTTGAGGATGCCCATGATGAGGGTGCGCGGGCCGAGCGGAATGGCGCGGCCACGGGCGAGGAGGGTGCGGGAGGGGGCTGCGGGCATGGGGCTCTTCCAGAAGGTCTCCTATGAAGCGCCCCGGAGCCGGGATGGCAAGCCGTGCCGGTGGCGCACCCGCCGGCGCTTCAGCCCCCCGCGCGGCGCGCCTCCACGATGGAGAGAGCCGCCGCAAAGGCCGAAGGGATGTCGAGGGTGGACGTGTCGAGCAGGACCGCGTCGTCCGCCTTCACCAAAGGGGCGGACGAGCGGGCCGAATCGCGTGCGTCCCGCTTCCTGATGTCCGCCAGAACCGCCTCGAACGTCGCGGGCTCGCCGCGGCCCTCCAGCTCGCGGAAGCGTCGCGCCGCCCGGACCTCCGGCGTGGCGGTGACGAACAGCTTCGCCTCCGCCTTGGGGCAGATGACGGTACCGATGTCCCGCCCGTCGAGCACCGCCCCGCCCGGCTGGGCGGCGAAGCGGTGCTGGAGGGCGAGCAGCGCGGCGCGCACGCTCGGCCTCGCCGCCACCACCGAGGCGGCCTCGCCCAGCTCCGCGGTCCGCAGGGCCTCGGGGTCGAGGGTGGCCACGTCCAGCGTGCGGGCGGCGTCCTCGGATGCGGCCTCGTCGTCCAGCCGGCCGAGGCAGCGGGCCGCTACCGCCCGGTAGAGCAGGCCGGTGTCGAGGTGCGGCAGGCCGTAGTGGGCGGCGAGCCGGCGCGCCAGCGTGCCCTTGCCGGAGGCCGCCGGCCCGTCGATGGCGATGATCACGGCAAGCATCAGTCGATGACCGCGCCGAGAGCGCGCATCATGGGCATGAAGGTGGGGAAGGAGGTGGCGATGAAGGCCACGTCGTCCACGCTCACGCCGTTTTCGCTGGCAAGGCCCAGCACCAGGAAGGACATGGCGATGCGGTGGTCCATGTGGGTCGCCACCGGGCCGCCGCCGCCAACCGTGGCGCCGCCGGTGACGAGGAGATCGTCGCCCTTCACCTCATGGGCGATGCCGCAGGCGGCAAGCCCGTCCGCCACGGCGGCGAGGCGGTCGCTCTCCTTCACGCGCAGCTCGGAGAGGCCCCGCATGGCGGTGACGCCGTCTGCGAAGGCTGCGGCCACGGCGAGGACGGGATATTCGTCGATCATGGCCGGCGCGCGCTCCGGCGGCACCTCCACGCCCTTCAGGCGGGAGTGGCGCACGCGCAGATCCGCCACGCGCTCGCCGCCCTCGGTGCGCTCGGCCACCACCTCGATGCTGGCGCCCATCTCAAGGAGGGTGGTGATGAGGCCGGTGCGGAGCGGGTTCATCATCACGTCCGTCAGGACGATGTCCGATCCGGGAACGATCAGGGCCGCAACCAGCGGGAAGGCGGCCGAGGAGGGGTCGGCCGGCACATCCACCGGCGCGGCCTTCAGTGCCGGACGCCCCTTCAACGTGATGCGGCGGCCGTGGGCGCCGTGGGGTTCCACCCGGATGTCGGCGCCGAAATGCTCCAGCATGCGCTCGGTGTGGTCACGGGTGGCCTCCCGCTCGATCACCACCGTCTCGCCCGCGGCACCGATCCCGGCCAGCAGCACGGCGGATTTCACCTGCGCGGAGGGCATCGGCGTCTCGTAGGTGGTGGCCTTGAGGGCGGTGGAGCCCTTCAGCGACAAGGGCAGGCGACCGCCCTCGGCGGCGGAGGCCACCTGCGCGCCCATGGCGGTGAGCGGATCGAGCACGCGCTTCATGGGGCGGCGGCGCAGCGAGGCGTCGCCGTCGAAGGTGGCAGTGACATTCTGTCCCGCCACCGCGCCCATCATCAGGCGCACGCCGGTGCCGGAATTGCCGAAGTCGAGCGGGGCGGCAGGAGTCGAGAGGCCGCGGGCGCCCACGCCCTCCACCTCCCAGGTGCCCTCGGACAGCCGCGTCACTTTCGCGCCGAGGGCGGCGCAGGACTTGGCGGTGTTGAGCACGTCCTCGCCCTCGAGCAGGCCGGTGATACGGGTCACGCCTTCGGCGAACATGCCGAAGATGAGGGCGCGGTGGGACACCGACTTGTCGCCGGGCACGCGCACCCGGCCTTCGAGGCCGCCGGAGCGGCGGGCGGTGGCGGGCGTGGCGGGGCCTTCCCCATGGCCGGCCGCGGGGCTGGCGGCGGCGGACGCGCCGGCGCTGGGGCTGTTCAATGCGGTCATGGCGGGCCTCGCTCGGGCAGTCGGTCCCACGCTTTTGGCGGGACATTCCTGTGTTTTTGTCGGGTGGGGTCGTCTAGCACACTGCCACGGCGTGCGTCACGAGCCGGCGAATCGCCCTTGACAGGGGGAGAGTCAGGCGCCAATGGAGCACGCTCCTTTTACAGCCCTACCGAGGATCTTTGCCGTGGCGAAGCCTGAACTCGGCACCAAGCGCATCTGTCCTGTCACGGGGCGCAAGTTTTACGACCTGAACAAGGACCCCATCGTGTCCCCGTTCACGGGCGAATCTTATCCGCGGTCCTATTTCGAGCCGGCTGCACGCGGTGCAAGCCGCGCCGAGCCCCGCGCCGTCGCCGAAGAGGCGGACGGCGAGGAGACGGAGGCCGAGGTCATCAGCCTGGAGGAGGCTGACGAGGAAACCGCCGGCACCGCCAAGGTGGTGGCCGACGACGTGGATGTGGACGACGACCTCGAGGCCGGCGACGACGACGCCTTCCTCGAGGAAGACGAAGATGATGGGGACGACGTCTCCGATCTCATCGGTGAAGGCCTCGAGGACGACGAAGAGGCTTGATACCCGGCGCGGCCTGTGCTTAAAGGCCGCTCTCGCTCGGCGGACACGCGCTGCCGGGCAACCCGCCGCGGGACTTCCCGGCGCTTAGAAATCCTTCAGGCACAACGGCTTGGGGAAATCAGGCGCAGCCCGCGGCCCGGTGGGGCCATAGCTCAGTTGGGAGAGCGCTTGAATGGCATTCAAGAGGTCGGCGGTTCGATTCCGCCTGGCTCCACCAAATTTTATCGAGGTTTGAAGTTCCCAGCGAATACCGATCCGGCGCCACGCGCCCGGTGAGGGGCCATAGCTCAGTTGGGAGAGCGCTTGAATGGCATTCAAGAGGTCGGCGGTTCGATTCCGCCTGGCTCCACCAAATCCGGTTCGCTGACGCCCTCCTGCATTGTGATTGCCCACCCGGCCGGCTGACCGCAGACGCGGCTTCCGCATCTCGTCCTGCTCCCGGTCGGCTGATTCGCAGCGTTGCCCTGCAGCTGCGCTGCCCCGCTTGTCCGCCGGGATCGCGCCGCTCCCTCAAACGGGGGATGCTGCGCGCGCAAGCTTTCCCTATTGTCGTCCAGGGTTGTGTGCGGCGTCGGTGATGCCGGGCCGTATCGGGCCGGGCGGGGTGGTCAATGGGGGGCGGGTGATTCCGCTCATCTGATTCGTTCGGCGCGTCGCCTCCGGGGCAGCGGTCCACCTGACCGCGAGGGCCCGACGGGTGTCTCGTCCTGCTGCGTCCGTTCCTCCCGCGCCCGCTCCTGTGCCCCTGCATCCATCGGTTGGCGCGGCCCGCCATTTCCGGAGGGAGGGCGACATGGACCTGTGGACGGCATCGGCCGCGGAGGGTTTCTTCCAGCGCAAGCCGGACGACGGGTACGATCCTAAGGCCGTGGGGCTCTGCCTGTCGGGCGGGGGCTACCGCGCCACCCTGTTCCACGCGGGGGCCATCATCCGCCTCAACGAGCTGAAGGTGCTGCCACGGCTGAGCCGCATCTCCTCCGTCTCCGGCGGGTCCATCTGCGCCGGCATCCTGGGCATGGGCTGGAAGACGCTCACCTTCGTGGACGATGTCGCCACCAACCTGCGCGAGGTGTTCGTGCGGCCGTGCATCAAGGCCACGTCCCGCACGCTCGACATCCAGGTCGGCATCGCCGGCTACCTTCCGTTCGTCTCGGCCGGCAATTACCTGTCGAGCCTCTATGACGACCACATCTTCGACGGCTTCCGGCTGCGCGACCTGCCGGCCGCGCCGCGCTTCGTCTTCAACGCCACCAACCTGCAGACCAGCGGCCTCATTCGCTTCTCGCGGGACACCATCGCCGACTGGAAGGCCATCATGTGCCGGGACCACAAGGTGTCGCTGGCGGATGCGGTGGCTGCCTCGTCCGCCTTCCCGCCGGTGCTCGCGCCGCTCCGGCTCGACCTGTTGGAGGAGAAGGTGGAAGCGCCGGAGGGCGCCGTGTTCGACGACCCCGCCCTGCGCATCCGCCCGGTGCTGGTGGATGGCGGCGTCTACGACAACCTGGGCCTGGAGACGGTGTGGAAGCGCTGCGGCGTAATCATCGGCAGCTACGCCGGCTTCAACATGCGGTCGAAGCCGGGGAATTTCGATTTCGGCCACCTCTATCCCATGGTCATGTCCATGACCGCGGCCGGCGTCGACTGGCGCGAGCGCATCCTCGTCGACCTCTTCCAGCACATCCTCGCGGACGGCCTGCCCGAGCGCCGGGGCGTCTACTGGACCGCCGACACGGCCATGGAGAAATTCGCGAAGCACGATGGCTGGAAGCCGTCCAAGGCGGCGCTCGACCGCGCGCGGGATACGCCTACCCGCCTCCAGGCCCTCGACCGGGACCAGCAGCGCACGGTGATCGAGGCCGGCTACGCTTTCGCCGATGCCGGCGTGCGCACCCGCCTCCTGCCCGATGCGCCGCCTCCGGACGGCCCGCCGGACCTGCCCTTCGACGACTGACCCGGCGCGTCGGCGCCCTCAGGTCGCCGCGTCGGCACGGAAGCGGGCGGGCGCGCGGCGCGGGCTGGGCGGGGCAGGGGCGGCGGCCGCCTGCTCCGCTTCCAATTCGGCACGATATTCCGCGATCAGAGTTTCCAGCGGTGGCCCGGCATCCACGCAGGCCAGGGGCCGCAGGCGCGTCTCCACCATGGCGAGGTGGGTCGCCATGGCTTTGCCGGCCCGCGAGCGCTCACCGCCCGCCAGGGCCCGGAAGATCGCGCGGTGCTCGTCGCAGCCGCATTGGGCGCCGGCGCTGTTCTCGTAGAAGGCGACCAGCATCCGCGTGCGCCCCACCAGCTCGCGCGCCTGCTGCTGGATGATCGGGTTGCCGGTCATGGCGGCGAGCAGGAAGTGAAACTCGGCGGAGAGCTTCAGCCAGGTCTCGCGGGCGCCGGTCTTCAGCGCTTCGCTCTCCCGCTCCATATGGTCGCGCAGCGCCTCCACCTGCTCCTGGGTGAGCGTATCCGCCAGATGCGCGGCGATGCCGCCTTCCAGAATGCGCCGCGCCTCGAAGATGAGGTGGATCTCCCCCGGATCGGGGGCGAGGGTGAAGGCGCCGCGGTTCTTCACCACCTCGATCAGCCGCTCGTGCCCGAGCCGGTGCAGCACCTTGCGCACCCGCTCGCGGCTCACCCCGAGGATCTCCGCGAGCCGGTGCTCGCCCAGCTTGGTGCCGCCGGGCAGGCGCCCCGCCAGAAGCAGGCGGGAGAGAAGGGCGTGGATGGTCTCTTCGTCCATGGGGTGGAATCGCAGGCGACGCAGCTTTCTTGCCCCGCAGCATCGGGCGAAAGCACCCCGGGGTCCAGTCCGGGCGGAAATCATATGTTGCACAAATGATAGACTATTGTGCACAATTTTTGCCGATCTGTTCCTGCCTGTCAGACGGCCTGCCATTCCCGCATCAGGCCTAAGACAATGAATAAAAAGGATTATCTAAAATCAGGGCCATGCGGGGCGTCTGGCATGCCCGTTGCGAAGAGAATGGCCGCGTCTTTCGACGCTCAGGAGAGAGCGAAAGGTTTGGCCATGGACATCATCCGCAACAGCGCCCCTACCCGCCGCGCCGTGCTGAAGGCCGGCGTCGCCGCGGCCGGCCTTCTCGCCGCCCCCTCGGTGCTGCGTGCCCAGACGAAGGAGCTCGTCGTCGGCGGCGCCGCCAGCCACAAGCCGTGGGTGGAGGGCATCGTCATTCCGGCGTTCGAGAAGAAGTACAAGGCGAAGGTCATCTTCGAGGGCACGAAATCCCTCGTGAACCTGGAGAAGATGCAGAAGAACAAGGGCGCGCAGTATCTCTCCGTGGTCCAGATGGACGACCCGGTGATGATCCTCGCCGTGAAGGAGGGCCTGCTCGATCCGCTCACGCCGGCCAACACGCCGAACCTCGCGGACCTCGTGCCCGGCGCCGTGCACATGGACGGCATGTGGGCCAATTATCTCCAGCCGTGGCTGGGCATCGCCTACAGCAAGACGGGCATGAAGACCCCGCCGACCTCCTGGGCCGACCTGTTCGAGGCCAAGTACAAGGGCCGGGTCATCATTCCCTCCCTGCAGAACACGGAAGGCCTCCCGCTGGTCTTCATGGCGGCGCACCTCGCCACCGGCGCCTCGTTCGAGGCGGCGCAGAAGGATCCGGATGCCGGCTTCAAGAGGCTCGCCGCCATCAAGGCGAACCTCCTCACCATCTACACCCAGATGCCCCAGGCCTATAACCTGATGGAGCAAGGCGAGGCGCTGATGATCGGCCCCGCGCTCTCCTCCTACGCCAGCGAGCGCAAGGCCGCCGGCGCCCCCATCGACATCGCCGCGCCGAAGGAAGGCGTGTTCGCCATGCCCTCCGGCGTCGCGGTGGTGAAAGGCGCGCCCCAGAGCGAGCTGGCCTTCGCTTATGTGAACGAGCTGCTGTCCGCCCCGCTTCAGGCGGAGCTGGTGGGCCCCACGAGCTCGCTCGGCGCCAACAGGGCGGCGCCGAAGCCCGCCGGCCTGCCGGCGGACCTCAAGGTCATCCAGATCGACTGGGCGAACGTGGCGGCGGAGCGGGGGAACTGGGTCGCCCGCTGGGACCGCGAGATGGCGCTCTGATCCCTATGGAGCGCGCAGCCTCCCCGCCGGGCGCCGCGCCCGGCTTCCTCACCGTCTCCGGCGCCGAAAAGACTTTCGGCGCCGCGCGGGTGCTCGACGGGGTGGACCTGTCCATGGCCCGCGGCGAGTTCGTCTCCCTGCTCGGCCCCTCGGGCTGCGGGAAGACCACCCTGCTGCGCATCGTCGCCGGCCTCATGGCGCCCGACCGGGGCCGCGTGGTGCTGGACGGGCAGGACATCACCCGGCGCCCGCCGCACAAGCGCGACGTGGGCGTGGTGTTCCAGAGCTATGCCCTGTTCCCGCACCTCGACGTGCGGGCGAATGTCGCCTTCGGGCTGAAGGCGCGCGGCGTCCCGGCTGCGCGCATCGGCCCGGCGGTGGAGCGCCTGCTCTCCCTCGTGCGCATGGAGGCCTATGCCGACCGCTCGGTGAAGGCCCTGTCCGGCGGCCAGCAGCAGCGGGTGGCGGTGGCCCGTGCGCTGGTGGTGGGGCCGAAGCTGCTGCTGCTCGACGAGCCCTTCTCGGCGCTGGACCGCAAGCTGCGCGAGGCGATGCAGATCGACCTGAAGCGCATCCTGCGCGAGGTGGGCACCACCGCGGTCTTCGTCACCCACGACCAGGACGAGGCGCTCGCCATGTCCGACCGCATCGCGGTGATGGCGGGCGGGCGCATCGAGCATCTCGGCACGCCGGAAGAGATCTACGAGCGGCCCGCCACCGCCTTCGCCTTCTCCTTCGTGGGCCTCTCCACCCGCCTGCCGGGCCACGTGTCCGCCGCGGCCGGGGGCGAGGTGGTGGTGGACACGGCCGTCGGACAGGTGCGGGCGAAGGCGAATTTCCTGCCCGGCAGCCCGGTGCTGGTGGGGGTGCGGCCCGAACGCATGGTGGTGGGCAACGCCTTGGCGAACCGCATCGTCGCCCCGCTCGCCGACGTGGTGTTCAAGGGCGCGCGGGTGCAGCTTCTGTTTCACGCGCCGGAGGGAGCGGAGATCGTGGTGGAGGCAGCACACCTGCCGCCGGGCGCAGCCTCGGGCTATGAGAGCATCCTCTCGTTCGCGGTGGAGGACACCCTCGTCTATCCCGCCCCCGACGCGCTGCCGGACCTGGGGGTCGCGGCATGACGCGGGCGCGCCTCGACCCCGTGGCCCTGCTGGCGTTGCCGGCGGTGGCCTACCTCGTCCTCGTCTACGGCCTGCCGCTGGCGGGCCTGCTCGCCCGCAGCGCGATGGTGGACGGCACGCCTTCGCTCGCTTCCTTCGCCTCTTTCTTCGCCGACCCCTTCTCGTGGACGGTGATGGGCAACACGGTGCGGGTCGCCGCGGCGGTCACGGCCCTGTGCCTCGTCATCGGCTATCCCACCGCGCTGGCCCTCGCCCGGGCGCGGGGCTGGGCGCAGGCGCTGATCCTGGTGGCGATCATCCTGCCGCTGTCGGTGGGCGTGGTGGTGAAGGCCTTCGCCTGGCAGATCGTGCTCCGGCGCGACGGGGTGGTGTCCCAGCTTCTCGTCGCGCTGGGCGCATGGGACGAGCCGCAGCGCCTGCTCTTCACCGAGACAGGCCTGGTGGTGGGCGCGGCCAACGTGTTCGTGCCCTTCATGATCCTTCCCATCTACTCGGTGCTGAAGCTGGTCGACCCGCGCCTCACCGAGGCGGCGGCGACGCTCGGCGCCTCGCCGCTCCACCGCTTCTTCCGGGTGGCGCTGCCCCTGTCGCTGCCGGGGATCGTGACGGGCATCGCCTTCGTCTTCGCCATGGCGACCTCCATGTATGTGGTGCCGAGCCTGCTCATCGGCGACCGCTTCCAGACGCTGGCGACCCTCACCGGTCGCTCCTTCCTGTTCATGCGCAACGCGCAGCTGGGCTCCACCACGGCGGTGGTGCTGCTGGTGCTGTCGGTGGCCGTGGTGGTGGGAAGCGCCGCCCTCTCGCGCCGGTTCGGAGGCGCCTCATGACCCTGATCGAGCGCATCGCCAATGCCGCGGTCTGGATCGTCGCGGCGGCCACCGTGGTCTTCCTCCTCACCCCGCTGGCGGTGACGGTGGCGGTCTCCTTCGGGTCGAGCGCGGTGTTCACCTTGCCGGCACCGGGCTGGTCGCTGCGCTGGTACGAGGCCATGGGCCGCTCGCGGGACCTGTGGCCGGCGGTGGCGACCTCCGTTCAGCTCGCGGCGCTCTCCACCCTCGTGGCGCTGGCGCTGGGGGCGCTGGCGGCCATCGGCCTGCTGCGGGGGCGGTTTCCGGGGCGCGATTTCGTCGTCACCTTCCTCGTCTCGCCGCTGATGCTGCCGGGGCTGGTGCTGGGCATCGCCATGCTGGAGGCCTTCCGCGCCGCCGGCCTTACCCATGTGTGGACGAGCCTCGTCCTCGCCCATGTGGTGATCACGCTGCCTTACGTGGTGCGGACGGTCTATGCGGCGCTGAGCCTGTTCGACTTCACGCTGATCGACGCGGCGCGCACGCTGGGCCTGTCCTACCCGAAGGCCGTCGCCAGGGTGATGGTGCCGGCGCTGGCGCCCGCCTTCGTCACCTCGGGCATGTTCGCCTTCCTCGCCTCCATGGACAATTACCCCATCTCCATCTTCTTCACCGACGCCTGGACCAAGACCTTGCCCATCAAGATGCTGCAATATGTGGAGGAGAGCCCCGATCCGATGATCGCGGCCATCTCCACGCTCCTCATTCTCTTCGCCGTGCTGGTGCTGGTGGCGGGCGACCGGCTGGTGGGCCTGCGGCGGATGGCGGACCTGTGATGGACGCGCCGAACACCGATCGCGACTTCCTGGGCTACGGCGGCCATCCACCGGCGGTGCGCTGGCCGGGCGGCGCGCGGCTCGCCGTCTCGGTGGTGGTGAACGTGGAGGAGGGCGCCGAGCTCTCCCTCGGTGCCGGCGATGGGCGCAACGAAGGCGTCTACGAGGTGGCGGACGAGGTGGTGGGCGCGCGCGACCTGTGCATGGAATCCCACTTCGAGTATGGCCCGCGCGCCGGCTGGCCGCGCATCCGCGCGGTGCTGAAGCGCTATGGTGTCGCCGCGACGCTGAACGCCAACGGCCGGGCGCTCGCCCTCTGCCCGTGGATCGCCCGCGAGGGCGTCGCCGATGGCCATGAGGTGGCGGCGCACGGCTGGCGCTGGGAGACCCATGCCCACATGGCGGAGGAGGAGGAGCGGGCCGCCATCGCCCGCACCGTCGAGGCCATCACCGCGGCGGCCGGCGCCCCGCCGCGCGGCTGGCACACCCGCTCGGCCACCTCGGTGAACACCCGGCGGCTGCTGCGCGAGCATGGCGGCTTTCTCTACGATTCCAACGCCTATAACGACGATTTGCCCTATCTGGTGCGGGAGGACGGCGCGGACAGCCTGGTGCTGCCCTATGCCTTCGACACCAACGACATGCGCTATTCCCCCGGCGGCGGCTTCGTGTTCGCCGACGACTTCGCCCGTTACTGCATCGATGCGTTCGACAAGCTCTATGAGGAAGGTGAGGAGGCGCCGCGCATGATGTCGGTGGGGCTGCACCTGCGCATCATCGGCCGGCCGGGCCGGATCGGCGGGCTGGAGCGCTTCCTTGCCCACGCGGCGGGAAAGGCCGGCGTCTGGTTTGCCCGGCGGGAGGACATCGCCCGCCATTGGCTTGTGGCCATCGGGCGGGAGGACCTCATCCGTCGGGCGCTGGGCGCCGATGCGGCGAAGGCCGCGAGATGACCCGCCTTCTCCTCCTCAACCCCAACACCAACACCGCGACCACGCAGGCCATGCTCGCCATCGCCCGCCGCGCGGCGCCGGAAAGCGTCGTGATCGCGGGGCGCACAGCTCCGCGCGGGCTGCCGCTCATCACCGACGAGGCGGCCCTCGCGGTGGCGGCGGACGCGGTGGCGGAACTGGTCCCCGAGATCCGGGCCGATGCGCCGGACGGCGTCATCCTCGCCGGCTTCGGCGATCCCGGTCTGGAGCGGCTCCAGGCGGGTCTCGCCTGCCCGGTGACGGGCATCGGCGAGGCCTCCATGCGCGAGGCGATGGATGGGGGCGGGAGCTTCTGCGTGGTGACCACCACGCCGGACCTCGCGGCCTCCATCTCCGCCATGGCGGAGCGGTGCGGTGCCGGGACCCTGTGGCGCGGCGTGGTGCTCACCGAGGGCGACGTGCATGCGGTGATGGCGGACGAAGGCCGCCTCCTCGCCAGCCTCGCGGCGGCGTGCCGCATGGCCATCGACCAGTCGAAGGTGGCCGCCGTCATCATCGGCGGCGGGCCGCTGGGGGTGGCGGCGGACGTGCTGAAGACGCGCTTCCCGATCCCCATCATCAACCCGGTGGTCGCCGCCGTGCGTCTTGCCCTGCGCCGCTGCGCGGAGCGGTAGAGCGCGGTCCGACCGGCCTGCATGGCAAGCCGGTCGGACGATGCGTTCTCTGTCCTGAAGCGATGGGCGACACATCGAGTACGTGGCTTCAAGCAACCCGGATCGCGTTCAGGCGCGCGGCACCTGAAAGAGGCGCGCCGGTGCCGCGACATCAAACCAGCATCTGCAGATCGGCATCCACGGCGATGGCCTGGCCGGAGATGGAGGAGCCGAGCGGCGAGGCCAGGAACACCGCCACGTTGGCGAGGTGCTGCGGCGGCACGAGCTTCTTCAGCGAGGTGGCGGCCAGCGCCATGGCCTGCACCTGCTCCACCGACAGGTTGCGCTCGCGCGCCTTGTTCTGGAACACCGACTGGATGCGCGGGCCGTCCACCGAGCCGGGCAGGATGGCGTTGGCGCGGATGCCGAACTCGCCGAGCTCCATGGCGAGCGACTTGATGAAGCCCACCACGCCCCATTTCGCCGCCGCATAAGGCGAGCGCAGCGGAAAGCCGAAGCGCCCCGCCGCCGAGGACAGGCCGATGATGGAGGGGTTGGCGCTCTGCTTCAGCGCCGGCACGGCAAGCCGGGTGACGTTGAAATGGCCGGTGATGTCCACGGCCAGCGTGCGGTCCCAGTCCTCCGGGGAGATCTGGTCCACGCGGCCGGTGGGGCCGGCGATGCCGGCGTTGTTCACCAGCACGTCGAGCCCGCCGAGCCGGCCGAGGGCCGCCTCCATGTAGCGGCCGACAGCGGCGCGATCAGCCACATCGCACACCGCGCCCACCGCGCCCGGCGCGGTCTCGGGCAGGGCGGCGAGGGCGGCCTCGTCCACGTCGCTGACCTCGACGCGCGCGCCCTCCTTCAGGAAGGCGCGGGCGATCTCGAGGCCGATGCCCCCCGCGCCCGCAGTGATGAGCACCCGAAGGCCGGTGATGCCGAGGTCCATGGCGTTTTCTCCGTAAGGTCCGAGCTTGGGCCGGTTCAGTCCGGCAGGATGCCGCGCGAGAGGATGAAGTCCCCGGCGCTCCAGATGTCCGCGACGAGGGCCGCGCGCGCGGCCTCCGCATCGCGGGCCCGGAGCGCGGCGACGAGGGCGGCGTGGTGGACGTGGGCCTCGCCCTCCCGCACGCGGGCCGGGCCGGCGCGGAAATCGAGGTTCAGGACAGGGCCGATCTGCAGCCACAGCCCCTCGATCATCTGCATGAGGGTGGGCATGTGCGCGGCCCGGTACAGGGCGAAGTGCAGGTTCTTGTTGTGGCGCATGGCGGCTGCGCCGTCGGGCTTCTTCTTCTCCCGCTCGGCGGCGAACAGGCGCTCGTGGCGGACCACCTCGGCGATTTCCTCCTCGGTGGCCGAGGTCGCGGCGGTGGCGGCGGCGAGCCCTTCGAGGCTGACGCGGATGAGGCGCAGCTCCACGAAGCGGGCCTGGGGCATGAGCGGCACGCGCACCGCGCGGTTGGGCAGCACCTCCAGCGCGTTCTCGGCGACGAGCCGCGAGACCGCCTCGCGCACCGGCATGGCGCTGGTGCCGATGGCGCTGGCGAGCCCCCGCAGGGTGAAGCGCTCGCCCGGCGCGGCGCGGCCGGCGAGCAGCAGCTCCTTCAGGTCGCCATAGACCTGATTGGCCAGCGTCTGACGGACGATGCGGCCCATCCGGGCGTCGAGCCCGCCGGCCTCGCCGTCGCTCTCCCCGACCTGCGCGCCTGTCTGTTGCGCCTGCGCAGATGCCGTCTTGTGTTCCATCTTGCCCGTCTGCTATGTGTGATCACAGATAACAGATCGCCGACCCGTTCGGCAATCGCCCGGCGCGGACAGGACAGGGAAAAATCCCGCCACCGCAGGAAAAGCCGGCCCTCTGGGAGGAGACGACGCCTGTGAAAGATCCGAAGCTTCCCGTCCCCGGTCTGTCTGCATCGAGCCTTGCCGCTCCGGTCGCCCGCCGCACGCTGCTGAAGGGGGTCGGCGCGGCCGCCCTGCTCGGCGGCGTGGGCATGCCGGCCATCGTGAAGGCCCAGGCCGACACCATCACCTTCGGCCACCTCACCCCGCTCACCGGCTTCCTCGGCCCGCTCGGCGCCTACGGACAGATGGGCGTGCAGCTGGCGGTGGAGGAGCTGAACGCCGCCGGCGGCATCAACGGCCGCAAGATCAACCTGGTGATGGAGGACAGCGTGAACCCCGCCACCGCCTCCTCCAAGGCGGAGCGCTACATCGAGCGCGACAAGGCGGCGGTGATCATCGGCGAGATTTCCTCCGCCTCCGCGCTCGCCATCTCGCAGGTGGCCGCGCGCAACAAGATCACCTTCTTCAACACCGGCGGCAATTCCGACGCCTTGCGCGGCAAGGACTGCAACCGCTTCATGTTCCACGTGGAAGGGGCGAACACCCAATATGTGAAGGCGGTGGGCGCGGCCATGCTGCGCGACGGCCTCATCAAGGGCAAGAAGCTGTTCTTCCTCACCGCCGACTACGCCTTCGGCCATGACCTCTCGCGCGTCGCCAAGCGCTACATCGGCCAGAACGGCGGCGAGGTGGTTGCGGACGAGCTGGTGCCCACGGATGCCACCGACTTCTCCCCCTACCTGCTGAAGATCCGCCAGGCGCGCCCCGACGTGGTGATCTCCAACCTAGCCGGCAACCAGATCACCAACTTCATCAAGCAGTATTCGGAGTTCGGCCTGAAGTATCCGTTCGGCGGCTTCGGTTTCGACACGGCGGTGGCCTGGGGCGCGGGCAAGGGCACGTTCGGCGGCATCTGGCCCCTGATCTGGCACCACGACGTGCCGGCAGCGGACTCCAAGGCCTTCGTCGCCGCCTTCGTGAAGAAGTTCGGCAAGCCGCCGGAGAACCAGGCCTGGGGCGACTATGTGGCCGCCAAGGTGGTCGCCCGGGCGATGATCGAGACCAAGAGCACCGACAGCGCCCAGCTCATCGCCTTCTTCGAGAAGGAGCCGGAGCTGGACATCCTGAAGGGCCGCAAGGGCTACTTCCGCGCCTGGGACCACCAGCTGATCCAGGAGATGTACACGGTCACCGCCCGTCCCGTGGCCGAGGTGAAGGACCAGTGGGACCTCATGATCCTCGGCCCCGCCGTGCCCGGGGCGGAGACCGCGCTCTCCGCCATCGCGCCGACGCCGGAAGAGAACGCCTGCACCTTCCCGGGGTGAGGAAGGGGGGGATCCTCCCCCTTCCCCTCACAGGAGAAGGCCGGCGCCGCGCTCAAGAGTGCGGCGCCTGCGTGCCCCGGACCAGCGACGGCGGAGCCGGAGCGCCGATCCGGGGCCCAGCGGAAAATGCGGCGAACCCGGCGATATCCGCCGCGTTCGTCGTCCGCCGGGGTCGTCGATGGAGCCGCCTTCGGCGCATCCTTGCGCCGGGCCTCGGCTCTCCTTCCACGGCGCTGACGCTCCGTTCCAGTCGGCCGGGGCACGACCGTCGCCGCCGTGTCCCGCGCCCTCTCCCGTCCGAACCCGGCTGTGGCCGACTTCGAGGGGAGAGGGAAAGGCTTGTCGCCGCCGATGACCCGATCCGCCTCAGGCCGGAGATGACCAAGATGCCCCTTGAACTCGTCTTCCTCATCGAGCAGCTGCTCAACGGCCTCCTGGTGGGCGTCGCCTATCTGCTCATCGCGCTGGGGCTCTCGCTCATCTTCTCGCTGGGCGGCATCGTGAACCTCGCCCATGGCGGCTTCTATGCCATCGGCGCCTATATCGGCGTGGCGGTGGGCACTAGGTTCGGCTTTCCCGCCGCCTTCCTCGCCGCGCCGATCGCGGTGGCGCTTATCGGCATGGTGATCGAGCGCACCCTGTTCGCGCGCTTCTACCGGGCCGATCCCATCCTGTCCCTGCTGCTCACCTTCGGCCTCGCCATGGTGATCGAGCAGGCGCTGCGCATGGCCTTCGGCGCCACGCCCATTCCGTTCTCCATCCCGGAGTTCCTGAGGGGCCAGGTGTTCATGGGGGACTTCATCTATTCACGCTATCGCCTCGCCATCCTCGGCGTCGCGGCGGCGGCGGTGCTGGGCCTGTGGCTGCTGCTTCAGCGCACCGCCTTCGGCCGGGTGGTCCGGGCCGGCGTGCAGAACCCCGACATGGTGGGCGCGCTCGGCATCTCGCTCAGGCCGTACCTGACCGCGGTGGCGGCACTCGGCATCGGCCTTGCCGGGCTTGCCGGCATCATGCTCGCGCCCATCTCCGGCGTGCATCCGGCCATGGGCGCGGAGATCCTCACCGCCGCCTTCGTGGTGGTGGTCATCGGCGGCCTCGGCTCCTTCTGGGGCGTGGTGGCGGCGGGCCTGCTGGTGGGTCTCGTGCGCGGGCTCACGGTCTATTTCTTCCCGCCCGCCGCCGAAGCCTCCATGTACCTGCTGATGCTGCTGGTGCTGCTGACCCGCCCGAGGGGCCTGTTCGGCGAACGCATCCTCCGCTTCGAGTGAGGCTGAAGATGCTCCAGCAGTCCTCCGCCTTCCGCCCCGAAACCGAGA
Source organism: Xanthobacter nonsaccharivorans (assembly GCF_043194755.2). Taxonomy (NCBI): domain Bacteria; kingdom Pseudomonadati; phylum Pseudomonadota; class Alphaproteobacteria; order Hyphomicrobiales; family Xanthobacteraceae; genus Xanthobacter; species Xanthobacter nonsaccharivorans. The sequence continues at coordinate 847,290 of NZ_CM195526.1, forward strand.
CCCGCCCGGCCAAAGGAGGCGTCATGCTCGCCCGGAACGCCAACCTTCTCATCGCCGCCGCGAGCCTGCTGGTCCTGCCCTCCCTGCTCTCGGCGCTCGGGCTGACCACCACCTCGGCCACCGACGTGGTGATCCTCGCCATGGCCTGCATGGCGCTGAACCTGCTGGTGGGCTACACCGGCCTCGTCTCCTTCGGCCATGGCGCGTGGTTCGGCCTTGGGGCCTATGCCGCGGCGCTCATCCAGCAGAAGCTCTTTCCCGGCTGGGGCGTGGCGCTGGCGTTGCCGGCGGCCTTCGCGGTGATGCTCGCGGCGCTGCCCATCGGCTTCGTGGTGCTGCGGCGCCGGGGCGTCTACTTCTCGCTGCTGACCCTCGCCTTCACCGCGCTGCTCTATTCCGTCGCCTTCCGCTGGACCGAGGTGACGGGCGGCGAGAACGGGCTCGGCGGCGTCCGTCGCGGGCCCTTCCTCGGCCTCGACCTGGAGCAGAACGCCACCTTCTACGCGGTGGTCGCGGTGGTGGCGTTCGTCGTCATCTTCAAGCTGCAGCGCTTCGTGCGCTCGCCGGTGGGCACCGTGCTGGTCGCGATCCGCGAGAACGAGCAGCGCGCGCGCTTCATCGGCTATGACACGCGCTTCTACAAGATCCTGTGCTTCACCCTCTCCGCCGGCATCGCCGCGCTTGCCGGCGCGCTCATGGCCTTCAACCACCGCTTCGCTTCGGCCGATCCCATCGCGGTGGCCTTCTCCGGCGAGCTGCTGGCCATGGTGGTCATCGGCGGCATGCGCAGCTTCCTCGGCCCGGCGCTGGGCGCGCTGTTCTTCGTGCTGTTCCGCGAGTTCCTCTCCATGTGGACGGCCAACTGGCTGTTCTTCTTCGGCCTCTTGTTCATGGCCTTCATCGTCTTCTCGCCCACCGGCCTCGTCGGCGTGGCGGGGCGGCTCCTCGCGCCGCTCAGGAAGAAGAAGGTGGAGGCCGCCGCCATGGGCCAGCGGACGGCGGCGGAGGCCCGCCCGCTGCCCGCCGGCCTCATGGCGCGGCCCCGCTGGGACAGCGCGGCGCCCATTCTGGAAGCCAAGGGCCTGGTGCGCAGCTTCGGCGGCATCAAGGCGGTGCGCGAGGGCGCGGTGGCGGTGAAGGATCGCACGCTCCACGCCCTCATCGGTCCCAACGGGGCGGGCAAGACCACCGCCTTCAACCTCATCTCCGGCATGTTCGCCCCACAGGCCGGCGAGATCCGCCTCGCCGGGACGCGCATCGACGGCCTCGCCCCCAATGCGGTGTGCATGAAGGGCCTCGCCCGCTCCTTCCAGATCACCAACCTGTTCCCCACCCTCACCGTGGAGGAGAATCTGCGCCTCGGCGTGCAGGCCACCCACGCGAGCCGCCTCGATCCCTGGCGGGACGCGGCCTCCATCCCCGAGATCGCCGCCGAGACGAAGGAGATGATGTCCTTCCTCGGCGTCACCGGCATGGAGAAGGCGGAGGCGGGCGCGCTCTCCTACGGCGGCCAGCGGCTGCTCGACATGGGCCTCGCGCTCACCTCCCGGCCGCGCGTGCTGCTGCTGGACGAGCCGCTCGCGGGCCTCGCGGCGGCGGAGCGCACACGGGTGTCCAACCTCATCAAGCAGATTTCCGGCGAGGTGCCGGTGCTGCTGGTGGAGCATGACATCGACCGCGTGTTCGAGCTGGCCGACGCCGTCACCGTCATGGCCGACGGTGCGGTGCTGGTGGACGGCACGGTGGAGGATGCCCGCTCCAACAAGCGCGTGCAGGAGGTCTATATCGGCTCGGGCGCGGCCGCGCTGGCGGCGCGGGATCTCGAATCCGCCGCCACCGACGCCCCCATGCTCACGCTCTCCAAGGTGGACGCCTTCTACGGCAAGAGCCGGATCCTCTCCGGCGTCTCGTTCGATGCGAAGGAGGGGGAGATCATCGCCCTGCTCGGCCGCAACGGCGCGGGCAAGTCCACTTTGCTGAAGACCGTCACCGGCATCGTCAAGCCGGCCGCCGGCTCCATCACGCTCGCGGGGGAGGAGCTGGCCGGCCTTTCCTCCGCGGCTATCGCCCGGCGCGGTGTCGGCTACGTGCCGCAGGGCCGGGCGCTGTTCCACGGCATGAGCGTGCGCCACAACCTGGAGCTCGGGCGGTTGAAGCGCATCACCGGCGCCGGGAAGCACTTCACGGAAGAGGAGGTGCTGGACCTCTTCCCCCGCCTCAAGGAACGCATCGACACGGCGGCGGACCTCCTCTCCGGCGGCGAGCAGCAGATGGTGGCGGTGGCCCGCGCGCTGATGGGCGACACCCGCGTGCTGCTGCTGGACGAGCCGTTCGAGGGCCTCTCGCCGGCGGTGACGGAGGAACTGTTCGACGCCTTCGACCGGCTGCGCCGGACGCTGACCCTCGTCATTGTCGACCACCATCTCGACGTGGTGCTGAACCTCGCCGACCGGGCCGTGGTGCTGGAGCGCGGGCAGGTGATGCACGAAGGCCCCGCCCGCCCGCTCGCCCGGGACCTCGACCTGCGGCGCAAGGTGCTGTGGCTGTGAGGGCCCGGCGCAGGACTCCGCCGAAGGCGGCTTCAGCGGAGATGGCGGACATCGCCGGCTTCGCCGACTTTTCCCCTGGGCCCCGGATCAGCGCTCCGGCTTTGCCGTCGCTGGTCCGGGGTGCGGGGCCGATCGACCACAAGAGGCTTCCATGACCAAGATCGCCATCGTCGGCTCCGGCTTCATCGGCCGCGCCTGGGCCATCACCTTCGCCCGTGCGGGCTTCGACGTGGCGCTCGCCGACAAGGCGGATGGCGCCCCCGAGGCCGCGCTCGCCTATATCGAGGGCGTGCTGCCGGACCTCGCGGCCAATGACCTGCTCAACGGCGCCGCGCCCGAGGCGGTGCGGGCCCGCCTGTCCGCCGCGAAATCCTATGCGGAGGCGCTGGATGGCGCCGCCCATGCGCAGGAGAACGCGCCGGAGGACCTCGCCGTCAAGCAGGCGCTCTATGCCGAGCTCGACGCCATCGCGGCACCGGAGACGGTGCTCGCCTCCTCCACTTCGGCCCTCCTGCCGTCCCTGTTCACGGAACACCTGAAGCACCGCGAGCGGGTGTGCGTGTGCCACCCCATCAACCCGCCCTATCTCATCCCCGCGGTGGAGGTGGTGCCGGCGCCGTGGACCTCGGCCGAGACCATGCAGCGCTCGGCGGAGCTGATGCGCGCCGCCGGCCAGTCCCCCATCGTGATGAAGAAGGAGCTGGACGGCTTCGTCATGAACCGCATGCAGGGCGCCCTGCTGGAGGAGGCCTTCCGCCTCGTCGCCGATGGCTATGCCAGCGTCGAGGACGTGGACGTGGGCATCCGCGAGGGCCTTGCGCTGCGCTGGTCCTTCATGGGGCCGTTCGAGACCATCGACCTCAACGCGCCGGGCGGTGTCGCCGATTATGTGGCGCGCTACCAGCAGATCTACGAGCGCATCTCCCCCGACCAGTGGCGCCGCGTGGACTGGGCCGGCCCGGTGCTCGGCACCGTGCTGGCCGAGCGCCGCGCGCGCCTTGCCGAAGACCGGCTGCAGGAGCGCCAGGTGTGGCGCGACCGGCGGCTGATGGCGCTCGCCGCGCACAAGCGCAAGGCGGCGAAGGATATCGGCGCCTGACCGCGAGACGCCGCACGCATTTCCCGATCATCCAACAGAGGCTCGAAGACGATGGCCGAAGCAGCGCCTGCCAAAAAACCGAACCGCAAGGTGATCATCACCTGCGCCATCACCGGGGCGATCCACACCCCTACCATGTCGCCCTATCTGCCCATCACGCCCGACGAGATCGTCGCCGATGCGCTCAAGGCGGCGGAGGCCGGCGCGGCCATCCTGCACCTGCACGCCCGCAATCCCGAGACCGGCCAGCCGGACCAGACGCCGGAGGCCTTCGCTCCCTTCCTGCCGCGCATCAAGCAGGCCACCAAGGCGGTCATCAACATCACCTCCGGCGGCAGCCCCTACATGAAGGTGGAGGAGCGCGTGCTGCCGGCCGCCACCTTCAAGCCGGAAGTGGCCTCCCTCAACATGGGCTCCATGAACTTCGGCCTGTTCCACCTCGCCGACAAGTACAAGGAGTTCAAGTTCCCGTGGGAGAAGGCGCATCTTGAGAATACGCGCGACCTCGTCTTCCGCAACACCTTCAAGGATATCGAGTACATCCTCTCCACCTGCTACGACAACGGCACGCGCTTCGAGTTCGAGTGCTACGACATCGGCCATCTCTACAATCTCGCGCACTTCCTGGAGCGCGGGCTGGTGAAGCCGCCGCTGTTCGTGCAGTCGGTGTTCGGGCTCCTGGGCGGCATCGGTCCCCATCCGGAGGACGTGATGCACATGAAGCGCACCTGCGACCGCCTGTTCGGCAACCAGTATCGCTGGTCCGTGCTCGGCGCGGGCCGCAATCAGCTGCCGATCGCCGCCATGGCCGCCTCCATGGGCGGCAACATCCGCGTGGGGCTGGAGGATTCCCTCTGGGCCGGCAAGGGCAGGCTCGCCACCTCCAACGCCGACCAGGTGAAGCTCGCGGCCAAGATCATCGAGGGCCTGGGCCTCGAGGTCGCCAGCCCCGACGAGGCGCGCGAGATCCTGGAGCTGAAGGGCGCCGACAAGACCAACATCTGACGGCTCTTTGAGAGCCACGATCCGGCGGGCCTCTCGCCGCGCCGTCGTCCCCGGGACATGCCCGGCCGCGACGGCGGAGCGTGAGGCTCGCAGATCATGCCGCGGCTTCGATCTGCTCCGCCGTCATGCTTCGGAGCGTCCGCGGCATCCACTCGAGCCTCTGCGGGCGGCGCGGAAAGCGGGCGCGCCGCCGCGGAGGGGTAGATCGTCCGGACAAGCCGGGCGATGACGGTGGTGCGGAAGGGCCGCCTGGAGTTTGTTCCGGAGCCCGGCTCGCGCCTCAGCGCACGTGGCGGCCGGTGAGGGCGTAGCAGAAGATGTCGAGCATCTCCGCCTCGCGCTCGTTCACCACGCCATCGGCGGAGACCACCCGCATGCCGGCGCGCAGCAGGGTGGCGATGGCCTCGGTGCCGGTCTCGAACAGGGTGTCGAGGGCGCCTTCCACCGTCTCGCGGGTGGGGCGCAGGCGCGCCACCCATCCGGACAGCCGCTCCCGCTCGGCGCCGGTGAGGTCGATGCCCTCGGCCGCGCAGGCGCGCTCGCAATAGAACACTATCTCCTCCACCTCGGCGGCGCCGACCTCCCGGTCGGCCCGGGCGAGGGCGGCGAGCAGCACCACGCCGGCGCGGCGGATGACGGTGCGGATCTGGTCCCAGCGCTGGTCGTCCGCTTCCATCTCCGGCACCAGGATGGCGTCCTTGGGCCAGAGGAAGCCGAAGGTCTCGTAGAAGAAGCGGGAGAGCGGCTCGCGCCTCGCCCCGTCGAGATCGGTGACGGAGAGGATGCGGTCCACCCGGAAGGACCGGGTGGCCTGCCGCTCGTGGCACTTGGCGATGAGGATGGGCACGCCCTCCACATTGCGCTGCACCGCCCACACCGAGATGCGGCGATGGCTCTCGTTGCCCACATGGTCCACGTAGTCGATGACGAACGACTGGCCCTCCGCCGGGTCGTGGTCCTCCCCGTGGCCGGCGGCGAGGTCGTCGTGCGGGTCGTCCGCAGGCACGCTGACGCGCCCCGCATGGGCATAGAGCGGCGTGCCGAACAGCTCCACGCGATCCATGAGGAAGGTCTTGAGCGACATGATGGCGTTCATGGGGGCGTCACCGGGCAGAAGAGCGTGCAACCTTGATAGCCGGCGGAAGAGGCGCGATCCAGCCTTGTGGCGGGGCAAGAGCGGGGCAATGCAGCCGGAGCGTGCATTCCCGCTTCCTTTTTTGTGGTCGCACGGTTTCAATGCCCACGGGTCGGGGGGCTCGCCATGGGGAAGACCGGGGCAGGGTGGTATTTAGGGGCCGTTGTCCTGGTCGCGTCCTGCGTGTTGCCCGGGCTGGCGGTGGCGCAGCCTGCGGCGGGGCAGGGCACGGCGCAGCCGGTGGCCGCGACGTCGGGCGAGGTGGTGAGCACCCGATACGGTCCGGTGCGCCTTTTCGCCGATGCGCGCGACGGGTCGGGCGAAGGGGGCGAGGCGGTCTTCGGCGCCCAGCGGATCAAGCTTCCCGGCTATGGCTTGTCGCTGGAGGCGAGCTTCCAGATGCCGGAGGCGGACCTCCTCGTCCTGACTTCGGGGAGTGGCGCGCGTGGCATGCCTCCCGCTTATTTTCTCATTCAGGTGACGGCCCAGGGCATGGCGGAGCTGTCCGCCGGCAAGGATTTCAGCACGGCCGATCATACGTTCAGGATGGAGCGGACCGGCATCGGCCTCGTTTTCGATCTCGGCTTTGAAAACAAGCGCAAGAAGAAGGCGATCTACCGCGACGGCGTGCTCACCGTCGAATTCGGCCCCAGCCGGCCCGACGAGCCCTTGAATCGGGAGACCTGCGCGGATCTGCTCAACACCGTCGTCCAATGCCTGGGAAAGGAGGAGTGCGCTGGCGATTCCCTCGACCTGTTTGCCATGGGCACGCAACGGATGCTGTTCGCCCTCGACAACACACCCGGGTTTTCCTCGGACACTTTCTTCAAGGTGTGCCGGGAGATCTGCCGGAGCCGCCGCTACGATGCCCGCGCGGCCCGGCAGAGGATCTGCCATTATTGAAGTGCGCCACACCGGCCTGGTCTCTCGTCCGCATGGCAGCGTGACGCAGGGGCGCATCTTGGTTGCGGCCGCATTCGGTGGCACAGTCTCCCACCCTTGAGGAGACGCACCCGATCGTGACCCGCCACCGCCCCGCATGGAAGGACTGGACCGCGTTGATCGCGGCCTATGTCCTTGTGCTGCAGGCGATCGTGCTGGGGCTCGCGTCGGGGGCCATGGCCGCGCCCCGCTTGGACGGGCCGGGCGCCCTCCTGTGTCACGGCGCCGATCCACGCTCCGCTCCCGCCTCCGGCGACGGGTCCCTCCCGCACGGGGACGAGCCCTGCTGCCCCATGGGCTGCGCCGCCCTCGGCCCGCTGGTGGCTCCGCCCCCGGCGGAAGGCGCGCTGCCCGAGCGGCCCTCGGCCTTCATCGCGGCGCAGGCGGTGCGTGCGGGGGAGGCGCCCCGGCGGGCCGGCAATGCGGGGACGCCGAACCTCGCCCGCGCGCCTCCGGCCGCGTGACGTCCGGGCCGGACGGCCCGCTCCTTTCCCTCAGGCGTTCGACAGGTCTGCCCGGCCCCATGGCGGGCGGGCGACCCTTATCCGGAGCATCCCCATGTCCTTCTTCCTGCGTTCCACGCGCGGCGGCGCGCGCCTGCGCCGGCACTTCTCCGTGGAGGAGATGCTGGCCGCGGCGGCCTTCTCCGCCTGCGCCCTCGTCTTCTCGGCCCAGGCGCTGATGGCGAGCGATTTCAAGGCCGGCCCCATCGAGATCGACCATCCCTGGTCGCGCGCCACCCCCAACGGCGCCAAGGTGGCCGGCGGCTTCCTGGTGCTGAAGAACACCGGCGCCACGCCCGACCGCCTCGTCTCCGCCACCGCGCCCTTCGCCGGCAAGGTGGAGATCCACGAGATGGCGGTGAACAACGGCATCATGACCATGCGGCCGCTGGACAAGGGCCTGGAGGTGCCGGCCGGCGGCACGGTGGCGCTGAAGCCGGGCTCGTACCACATCATGTTCACCGACCTGAAGCAGCCGCTGAAGGAAGGCGAGCTGGTGGATGGCACCCTCACCTTCGAGAAGGCCGGCACCGTGAAGGTGCAGTTCAAGGTCGAGGGCATCGGCGCCGGCGCCCCCGCGCCGGCGCCTGCTGCCGATCCGCACGCCAGCCACACCGGCCACTGACGCCCCCCGGCGTCAGGCAGGGAGGGCGGCCGGATGCGGGGCCTGCCGCCCTCCCGTGGTGTTCAGGCCGCGGGCAGGGCGTCGCGCAGCAGCAGGGCGATGTGGCGCGCCTTGCGGCCCGCGCCGTGCTCGATCTGGTGGCGGCAGGAAAAGCCGTTGGCGATGAGCGGGGCGTCCTCGGCGGCGGCGCGCATGGCGGGGAGCAAGGCGATCTCCGCCATCAGCATGGAGGCGTCGTAATGCTCCGCCTCCAGCCCGAAGCTGCCGGCCATGCCGCAGCAGCTGGTCTCCACGATATCGTAGGAGAAGCCGGGAATGAGGCCGAGCACCTTGCGCGTCGCCTTCATCACCCCGAACGCCTTCTGGTGGCAGTGGCCGTGCAGCACCGCCCGCGGCAGGTCGAGCGGCTTGAGCTGAAGCCTCAGGCCCCGGTTCTGGTGCTCGCGGGCGAGGAATTCCTCGAACAGGAACAATTGCTTGCCCAGCGCCCCCACCTTCTCCCCCAGGCCGAGGCTGTAGAGCTCGTCCCGCAGGGAGAGGAGGCACGAGGGCTCCAGCCCGATGATGGGCGTCTGCGCCGCGATCTCCTTCTCGAACGCGGCGAGCACGCGCTTTCCCTCGCTGCGGGCCTTCTCCACCATGCCGGTGGTGAGATAGGTGCGCCCGCAGCACAGGGGCCGGTCCGGCTCGGCGTCGGCGGGATCGGGCCGGGCGATGCGCACGTGGTAGCCCGCATGCTCCAGCACCTGCTGGGCCGCCTCCGCCACCTCCGGCTCGAAATGGTGGCAGAAGGTATCCACGAACAGGATCACCTCGCCCCGCGGCGCCTCGGCGGCGGCGCTGTCGGTGGCGGCGAAGGGGGCGGGGGCGGGCTCGGGGATGGGCCGCCGGGCGGTGATGCCGAGGAGGCGTTCCGTCAGCCAGGCGAGGCCGGGCACCCGGTTGCGCAGGAGGATGGCGCGGCGCAGCAGGCCGCGGTGCCGGCCGGTCCATTCGGGCACGCCGCCGAACAGCCGGGTGCGGGTGGGCACCCCTTTGATCTCGTGGCGCTGGGCGAGATACTCGGTCTTGATCAGCGTCATGTCGACGGCGGAGGGGCATTCCTTCTTGCAGGCCTTGCAGGACACGCACAGGTCCATGGCCTTGTCGAGCCGCGGATCGGCGAAGGCGTGGGCGTCGCCCCCGTCGTTGAGGGCGGCCTTGAAGGCGGCGACCCGTGCCTCGGTGGAATGGGCCTTGTCCCCGGTGATGCGGTAGCTGGGGCACATGACGCCCTTGCCGGTATTCTGACAATCGCGGCTGTGCATGCACACGGCCACCGCCTTCGCGTAGTTCCCGCCGGTCGCGGGGATTCCGGAATAGGCGTCGCCGATGCCGTAGGTGTCGTAAGCCGACCAATCCAGGAAGGTTTTCATGCCGCGGATCCCGTTCGCGCATGCCCAAGCAAGAAGCGAACCGCAGCGGGACGGCCGGCCCGGTGGCGCACGAGGGGCGGGTGTGCACCACCGGGACCGCCCTGCGGAGCGTCACTGGACGACAGATGCCCCGCAGCCTGGGGGAGGGGCCCCGTGCGGGCCGCCTCCGGTCTCAGCGATGGGAGGGATCAGAAGCGGGTGGTCAGGCTGGTGAGCCAGGCCGGGGAGGCCTGGACCAGCGCCGCCTCGATGGTTTTGTCCCAACCGGTCACGATCAGCAGCCCGACCCCCACCAGCACAAGGCCCAGCAGCGCCTTCGCCCCGGCGCCGCCATTGATCATGCGCGTGCGCCAGCGCATCAGCGTCGGGCGCGACAGGGTGCCGAGCAGCGCCAGCGGCAGGCCGGCGCCGAGGCCGAACAGGGCCATCACCGCCGCCACCTCGCCGAGGTTCCGTCCCTGTGCCGCCAGCACCGAGGCCGCGCCCAGTGTCGGCCCCACGCACGGGCTCCACACCGCCCCCAGCAGCAGGCCGACGGCGAACTGCCCGCCGACGCCCCGGGTGCCGAACCCGGAGAGGTGCCGGCTGGCGAGGTCGCTGACCGGCCCGCCGGCGGCGGCGAGGCGCACCTGGAGCGGCGGCACCGCCAGCACCGTGCCGATGCCGATCATGAGCACCGCCGCCACCAGCCGGAAGGTGTCGCCCTCCAGCCCGATGGCATAGCCGATGGTGGCCACGAACAGGCCGATGGCGACGAAGGAGAGCGCCACCCCGCCGGCCAGCGCCAGCGGGGCGCGGCGATGCTCCGCCGCGGCCGCGCCGAGCACCAGGGGCAGCAGCGGCACCACGCAGGGCGACAGGATGCTGAGGACCCCCGCGAGGAAGGCGAGGCCGAGGCTGCCGATGGCCATGGCGGGCCTCAGATGGCCTTGGCCAGCAGGGCCTCGATGGACGCCTTGCTGGTGTCACCCACCGAGCGGCCCTCCTCGGTCATGCCCTTGTAGACGATGAGGGTGCTCTGGGAGCGGGCGCCGAAGCGCTTCACCGCGTCCTTCTGGCTGTCGAAGTCCACGCGGAACACCACCATGTCCTTGAACTTCGGCGTTCCCAGCAGCTCGCCGAGGATGGGCGCCTGCGCGGCGCAGACCGGGCACCAGCTGGCGTGGATCTCCACCAGGATCGGCTTGCCGGCGTGCTGGGCCTGCTGGAAGGCGGCCGGGGTATAGGCTTCGTGGGCGGTGCCGGCGAAGGCGGAGGCGGCCGCCAGGGTGCCGGCGACAGCGGCGGCGAAGGTGAGTGCGAGGGTGGCGCGGCGGGTGAGCATGCGGGGGTCCTTCATCCCGGACGACGGCCTCTTTCGGGCCGACATGAGCTTCTTCGGACGGGAGGCCGCGGTGGTTACACGGGGGAGGCGTGGTCACGGCCAGTTGATCGGCGTTCACAGGCCGCGCGGATTCCGCTAGACCTCGGGACATGTTTGGGGCTGGTGCGTCGCCGGTCCGGGAGGTTTTTGATCCGTGAACGATCCGGTGAAGCTCGTCCTCGCCTCCGGCTCCCCGCGCCGGCTCGCGCTGCTCAACCAGGCGGGGATCGAGCCGGACCTCCTGATGCCCGCCGATGTGGACGAGACGCCCGAGCGCGGCGAGCTGCCGCGCCGTCTCGCCCAGCGCCTGGCGGAGGAGAAGGGCAAGCTGGTGGCGGGGCGCGCCCGCGAGGCGGAGATGAACGCCCTGGTGCTGTCGGCGGATACCGTCGTGGCCGTGGGCCGGCGCATCCTGCCCAAGCCCGACCTGGTGGACGAGGCGGAAGGCTGCCTGCGCCTGCTCTCCGGCCGCACCCACCGGGTCTACACCGGGGTGTGCCTGGTGGACACGCGGGGCCGCGCCCACACCCGCCTCGTCGAATCCCGCGTGCGTTTCAAGCGCCTGTCGCGCGAGGAGATCAACGATTACCTCGCCTGCGGGGAATGGCGCGGCAAGGCGGGCGGCTACGCCATCCAGGGCATCGCCGGCGCGTTCGTGGTGAAGCTGGTCGGCTCCTACACCAATGTGGTGGGCCTGCCCTTGGCGGAGGCCGTCGGCCTCATCGCCGGCCAGGGCTATGACGTGCGCGCCGGCTGGGTGGAGCGCGCGGCATGAGCGCGGGCGGCAAGAAGCCTCGCGCGCCTTCGGACACCGGCGTCGCCCCGGCTGCGGCAGAGCCCCCGGCGGCGAAGCCCGCCAAGGCGTCCAAGACGACAGAGTCCAAGACGACAGCGCCCAAGATGACGCCCCCCAAGACGCCGGCCCCCGAGACGCCGGCCTCCAAGGCCAGGGCAAAGCGGGCCGCGGCGAAGCCGGCCAGGGCCGCGGCGCCCCGGCCGGAGGCCGCAAAGCCTGCGCCTGCCGCGCCCGCCGGGGGCCCGCCGCCGGCCGCCGCGCCGACGCTGGCGCCGGAACTGCCTTCCAAGCCCTGTCCCATCTGCGGCAAGCCGTCGGTGGAGCGCTACCGTCCCTTCTGCTCCAAGCGTTGCGCCGATATCGACCTCCACCGCTGGCTCTCCGGCAGCTACGCCATTCCCGGCAAGCCCGAGGAAGACGAGGACGGGGAAGGCGGCACGGACGCCTGATCGCCCGCATGGGCCATCCGGCGCGTTTTCTCCGCGGCATTCGCAGCGCGCCGTCATTCCCCGGTTCGTCCGGAGGATCCATTCTGCGGCCGCGATGGCGTTCGGGTATGAGGCGGACCGGCCCGGAGGTGTGGATGCCCCGGACGAACGGGGCATGACGGGTGTTCCTGGGGCTCCACCCAGGCGGGCCCTGAGCCCGCCTGCCGCGCCGGATACCATCTTGGCCGCCCCAGCTTGACGCCTTCCCGGCGCCGCGCGAGGTTCTCCATACGCAAGGCGCAAGGAGCACATCATGGCGGTGGCGGAACGGGTCGCGGATCAGCATCCCACCTTCCGGACCCTGGCCCTCATCGACGGGGCCTTCGTCCCCGCCGCATCGGGCCGCACCTTCACCGCGATCAACCCCGCCACCGGCAAGCCCCTCGCCGAGGTGGCCGCCTGCGATGCGGCGGACGTGGACAAGGCGGTCGCGGCCGCCCGCCGCGCCTTCGAGGATCGCCGCTGGTCCGGCCTGCGCCCGGTGGAGAGGAAGCGCGCCCTCCAGCGCTTCGCCGAGCTGATCCGCAGCCACCGCGACGAGCTGGCGCTGACCGAGGCGTTGAACATGGGCAAGCCCATCGCCGACGCCCGTTCCATCGACGTGCGCTCGGCCGCCGACTGCTTCGCCTATTACGGCGAGTGCTGCGACAAGGTCTATGGCGAGGTGGCGCCCACCAATGGCGACAACCTCGCCCTCGTGCTGCGCGAGCCCCTCGGCGTGGTGGGCTGCGTGACGCCCTGGAACTTCCCCATGATCATGGCCGCCTGGAAGGTGGCCCCCGCCCTCGCCATGGGCAACTCGGTGGTGCTGAAGCCGGCGGAGGAGAGCCCGCTCACGGCCCTGCGCCTCGGCGAGCTGGCGCTTCAGGCCGGCATCCCGGCCGGCGTGTTCAACGTGGTGCCGGGCCTCGGCGTGGAGGCGGGCCGGGCGCTCGGCCTGCACATGGACGTGGACGCCATCGCCTTCACCGGCTCCACCGAGGTGGGGCGCTATTTCATGCGCTATTCCTCGGAGAGCAACCTCAAGCGCGCCTATCTGGAGCTCGGCGGCAAGACGGCGTTCGTGGTGGCCCACGACGTGCCGAACCTGGACAAGGTGGCGGAGGAGGTGGCCGCCGGCATCTTCTTCAACCAGGGGGAGATGTGCACGGCCGCCTCGCGGCTGCTTGCCGACCACCGCATCAAGGACGAGCTGGTGGCGCGCGTCGCCGCGCTCGCGCCCCGCTGGATGCCGGGCGATCCGCTCGATCCCAACTCCCGCGCCGGCGCGGTGGTGAGCCGCGAGCACCAGGGCCGCATCCTCTCCGCCATCGCCGAGGGGGTGTCCTCCGGCGCGCGGCTCGTCACCGGCGGCACGGCGGTGCACGAGGAGACCGGCGGCGCCTTCGTGGCGCCCACCGTGTTTGACGGCGTGGACCCCTTCTCGCCGCTGGCGCAGAAGGAGATCTTCGGCCCGGTGCTCTCGGTCATCGGCTTCGACGGGCTGGACGAGGCGGTGTCCATCGCCAACAACACGGTCTATGGCCTCGGCGCCGCGGTGTGGAGCGGCGACCTCTCGGCTGCCCACAAGGTGGCGCGGCGCTTCAAGGCCGGCGTCGTCTATGTGAACTGCTTCGATGCCGATGACATCACCACCCCCTTCGGCGGCGTGAAGCAGTCCGGCTTCGGGCGCGACAAGTCCCTGCACGCGCTCGACAAATATTGCGACCTGAAGACCGTGTGGACCAGGCTGTGAGATCGTGGCCCGGTCCCTTCCCAACCGCTCAGGCGTGATCGAGCAGCCAGACCTGCTCGGAGGCCGCGCACTTGCCCTTGAGGCCGCCCGGCACCTCGACGCTCTCCACGAGCGTGAGGCGGTAGGCCGCCCCGTAGAGCGCCTCCACCGTCTCCGGCGGCACGGAGAAGGGCGGCCCCTCCTGCAGGGACTGGTCGTAGACGAAGCAGATGACAAGCTGCGGCGCATCCGCGGTGATGCCCGCGAGGTGGGTGGCGTAGCTTGCGCGCATGGGGCCGGGCAGCGCCACGAGGGCGGCCCGGTCGTAGACCGCATCCACCTTGCCGAGGGTCTCGGCGTCGAGGTCGAAGATGTCGCCCACGAAGATATCGAGGCCGGGGGCGGAAAAGCGCGTGAGCGGGCCCGCCGCTGCCACCTCGGGCGCGACGGCGAGCTCGTCGAACAACTGCTCCACGGCGAGGCGGCTCAGCTCCGCGCCCACCACGCGGAACCCCTGGTCGAGCAGGAAGGCGATGTCCCGGGTCTTGCCGCACAAGGGCACGAACACCCGCGCGCCCGCCGCGAGGCCGAGGCGCGACAGGTGCTTCACCAGCAGCGCGTTGGGCTTGCCCTCGTGGAAGCCGATCTGGTTGCTTTCCCACCGTGCCTGCCAGAATCCCGGTTCCATCGGATGCGGCCTCCCCTGCATGTGGCCATGGGTCTAGCAGAAGCCGCGCGAAGGCGGCAGGCCGCCGATGCGCGCAGGCCCGCGGGGGACCATCGGCGCGGACACCGTCCTCATGTCACAGGGCCTGCGTAAGCAGGGGCCCTGATCCCAACCGGTCCAGAAGGAGCAACATCATCGTGACATCGGCCCCCCTCTCCAACTCGACGGCCCACTGGCGCGCGCTCGACGCCGCGCATCACCTGCACCCCTTCTCCGACACCAAGGCGCTGAACGCCGAGGGGGTGCGGGTCATCACGCGGGCGGAAGGGGTCTATGTCTTCGACAGCGACGGCAACAGGATCCTCGACGGCATGTCGGGGCTGTGGTGCTCGCAGGTCGGCCACGGGCGGCGCGCCATCGTCGATGCCATCGCCCAGCAGCTGCACCAGCTCGATTATTACAACACCTTCTTCAAGACGACCCATCCCGGCGCGGCGGAGCTGGCCGCCGCCATCTCGGAGGTGGCGCCGGCGCACATGAACCATGTGTTCTTCACCTCCGGCGGGTCGGAGGCGGTGGACACGGTGCTGCGCATGGTGCGCCACTACTGGGCCGCCATGGGCAAACCCGAGAAGTCCATCTTCATCTCCCGCCGCAACGGCTACCACGGCTCCACCATGGGCGGCGCCTCGCTGGGCGGCATGAAGCCCATGCATGCCCAGGGCGGCCTGCCCATTCCCGGCATCATCCACGTGGCCCAGCCCTACTGGTGGGCCGAGGGCGGGGAGATGAGCCGCGAGGAGTTCGGCCTCTACGCCGCCCGCGAGGTGGCCCGCGCCATCGACGAGGCGGGACCGGAAAATGTCGCCGCCTTCATCGGCGAGCCCATCCAGGGGGCGGGCGGCGTGGTGATCCCACCGGCCAACTACTGGCCCGAGGTGGAGAAGATCTGCCGCGAGCGCGACGTCCTGCTCGTCTGCGACGAGGTCATCTGCGGCTTCGGCCGCACGGGACAGTGGTTCGGCGCCCAGTTCATGGGGGTGAAGCCGGACCTCGTCACCTTCGCGAAGGGGGTGACCTCCGGCTATTTCCCGCTGGGCGGCGTCATCGTGGGCGACCGGGTGGCCGAGGGCTTCATCGAGCACGGCGGCGACTTCAACCACGGCTACACCTATTCCGGCCATCCCGGCGGCTGCGCGGCGGCGCTCGCCAACCTCAGGATCATGCACGAGGAGAAGCTGGTGGACCGGGTGCGGACCGACATCGGTCCGTATCTCCAGGAACGCTGGCTGAAGCTGGCCGAGCATCCCCTGGTGGGCGAGGCGCGCATGGTGGGCCTCATCGGCGCGCTGGAGCTGACGCCGGAGAAGGCGACCCGCGCCGCCTTCGCCGCGGAGGAGGGCACCATCGGCCTCATCTGCCGCGATTTCTCCTTCCGCGAGGGGCTGGTGATGCGTGCGGTGCGCGACGGCATGATCCTCGCCCCGCCCTTCACCCTCTCCCATGAGGAGGCGGACGAGCTGGTGGCCATCGTCTGGCGGGTGCTGGACCTCACCCACGCGGAGCTTCTGAAACGCTCCCTGATGGTTCCGGTTCCCCGCGTGCCCGCGCGCGCCGCATAAGCTTTGGCGTAGTCGGACGCGCAGGGCCGGCGGGATGATGTTCCGCCGGCCGGGGATTGATAAAGATTTTCTCTTGCATCTCACAAGACTAGCGCCGCATCCGGCCTCGCGGTGAGGCTGGATGCGGAACGATGTCGCATGTTCATCTGTTTCTGCTGCGACCCGACCACAGCAGGGAGAGGTATGATGCGAAACAAGCTTCTGATCGGCCCGGTACTGCTGGGCCTTGCGCTGCCGGCATTCGTCCCGGCATCGGCCTTCGCCCAGGCGTCAACCGCCACGGGCGCCGTGGGTGGCGCGGCGGTGGGGGCCGTCGTCGGCGGTCCTGTGGGTGCGGTGGTGGGCGGCGCGGTGGGCGCGACCGTGGGCGCCACGGCCGAGCCGCCGCCGGAGGTGCGCAGCTATGTGATGAGGGAGCGCCGCGCCTCGGTCCGCGTGGAGCAGGACGTGGTGGTGGGCGAGCCGCTGCCGCCCGACGTGGTGCTCTACGAAATCCCCGACACCGATGCCTACGAATACACCGTGGTCAACGACCGCCGGGTGATTGTGGAGCCGAGGACCCGGAAGGTGGTCTACATCGTCCAGTAAGGCCGGTGGCCGGAGAGGTCCTCTCCGGCCCGCGCCCGCCCGCCGGGGAGCACGGTCGAGGCCGGGGCGTCACGCCACCGGCTTCGACGCCTCGAAGCCGGGGCAGGCCTGCACGAAGCCTTCGTACCAGGCGACGAGGCGGGGGTGGTCCGCCCGCCAGGCGCCGCCGAAACGGAAATCGAACCAGCCGAGCGCGCAGCCCAGCGCGATGTCGCCTACCGTCGCCGGCGCCGCGAAGGGGGCCGCCTCCGCCTCGAAGGCGGCGAGGGCGCGCGCCATCTTCTGTGACTGGTGCTCCAGCCACTTGGGCTCGTGCTTCTCCTGCGGGCGGAAGCGCGCCTCGTAGAGCACGAGGATGCCGGCATCCATCATGCCGTCCGCCAGCGCTTCCTTGCGCAGGGCCGCGAAGCGCGCCTTCGGCTCGGCGGGCACGATGCGGTGGCCGCCGGCCAGATGGTCCAGATAGGCGAGGATCACGGAGGAATCGAACAGCACCTCGCCGTCCGCGGTGACCAGCGTGGGCACCTTGCCCAGCGGGTTCTGGCTGCGGAGCGTGTCGCCCGGGTTCAGCGTGTCGGCCGGCTCGAGCTCGAGCGTCTGGCCGAGCAGGGCGGCGGCGACGCGCACCTTGCGCGCGAACGGGGAGGTGGGGGAGAGGCGCAGCTGCATGGCGGGAGGTCCGGGGCACGGGAAGGCGCCTCTGGATAACCTCGGGCGCCGTCAGGCGAAAGCGGAAATCGCGCGGATCACCCGCCGGGCGTCAGCCAGGACACGCGGACCCGCCCCGTGCCGTCCTTCGAGATCAGCGGGGCGAGGGCGGTGAGGATGGTGCGCATCTCGTCCGCCAGGGTGAAGGGCGGGTTGACGATGATGAGCCCGGAGCCGGAGAGGGTGTCGAGGGCGCGCACGGTGGAGAAGTCCAGCTCCACCCGAAGCGTCTTCGGCAGGCCGAGGCGGCCCACGTCGCGGCGGAAGGCGTCCACCGCGCGCAGGTCCTTGATGGGGTACCACAGCATGTGGATGCCGGTGGCGAAGCGCCGGTAGGCCGCCTCCAGCCCCGCGACCATGCGCTGGAACTCGCCCGGTTCCTCGAACGGGGGGTCCACCAGCACCAGCCCGCGCCGCTCGCGCGGGGGCAGATGGGCGGACAGCGCCTGCCAGCCGTCCTGCGCCAGGATCTTGGCCCGCGCATCGGCGCCGATGCGCTTCTCCAGCTTGGCGCGCTCTTCCTTGTTCAGCTCGCAGAACAGGAAGCGGTCCTGCGGCCGCGACAGGGCGAGCGCCAGCGCCGGCGAGCCGGGATAGAGCCTGCGCCCCTCGGCCCGCAGCGCGCGGATGGCGTCGAGATAGGGGGCAAGGAGGGTGGCGGCGGGCTCCGGCAAGGGCGCCGCCAGCACCCGCTCGATGCCGTCCTCCGCCTCCAGCGTGCGCTGGGCGCTGGCGCCGGCAAGGTCGTAGAGCCCCGCGCCGGCATGGGTGTCGAGCACGCGGTAGGGCGTGTCCTTCCTGCCGAGATAGGCGAGCACGCGGGCCAAGGCCGCATGCTTCATGACATCGGCCGGATTGCCGGCATGGAAGGCGTGGCGATAATTCATCGGTGCAGGGCGGATGCCGTCACTGCGCGCCGCGCATGGGCGGCATCACCATGCGGTCGAGCCGGCAGGCGCGGCGGTCCACGTCCGGGCAGGCGCGGAAGGAGAGGTCGCGGGAGAGGCAGACGCGCACCTCCTTCAGCCGCCGCCGGTCGCATTCCACGGCCATCATGTCGGGGGTGAGCCCGGGGTTGGCGGCGAGGAAGGCCTTCTCCACATCGGCCGGCGAGACGGTGCGGTAGTAATAGAGGCGCTTGAACTCCTCCGGCACCGTCACCTTGTCCCGCGCCGCGCGCACCTGCGCGAAATAGCCCTCGGCCGCGAGGCCGGAGCAGGTGCCGTGGGTCTTCCATTCATGGATCACGAGGCCGCGGCTGGGCATCACGTCCAGCATGGAGCGCACGAGGGAATTGGAAATATAGGGCGCCGGCACCTGGCAGCTGCGGGGAAAGCCGCGCTCGTATTGCGGCCACAGGCCGTGCACCACGAAGGCATAGGGCCGCTCCACGCTGCACTGCGGCTCGCGCGCGGCCCTGTCTCCCTTGTCCTCGCAATAGGTGGGCGACCAGGAGAGGGAGAGCACGTAGAAATCGAACTGGCCGGGGGTGCCGCCCGGCTGGGCCCGCGCGCCGGACAGGGACAGCAGCAGGCCGCAAACGGCGAGGGCGAGCGCCGGAAGCCGGCACTCGCCCGAAAACGCGCGGAAGAGGCGACGCAGGATGGGGCGGACCAGGTTCACGGGCCCGCCATCTTGCAGGACGGGGCATACGCGTAATTGCGGTCGAGCCCGACGATGCACCACTCCACACCCCAGCTGGCGCCGATGAAGCCGCCATCCTCGATGATGGAATAATAGATGGCGCGCTTGCGCGCGTCGCTGGTGTAGATCGTGCCCTTGCAATACCGCCGCGGCTGGTATTCCGGCCCCCACGGGCGGAAGGCGATCTCGTGCACCTTCTCGAACTCCGTGATGGTGAGGGTGGAGGCCCAGAAGCGCGCCTCGGTCTCGGCGAAGCGGCTGGAGATGGTCTCAAGCGCGCTCGGCTCGTCGCAGGCCGGGACCACCCCGGAATAATTGGGGCCGGAGAGCCAGAAATTCTTTTCCCACAGGTTCGCGGCCTCGGCCCCGGGGGCGACGGCGAGCACGGCGAGCCCGGCCGCGAGCGCAAGGCCCGCCGCCCGGGGTCCGGCGATCGCATCCAGCGCACGAGCCACCACGCCGCGGGCCTTCGCCCCGACGCCCAGCGCCCGATCCACCATGGTTCTCTCCACTTCCGCCCCGCTTCGGCTCCGCCCGGACGGGCGGCATTCCGCCGGACGATGCGGCGGCGCTTCAGCGCGGTCAAGCGCTGCGGAGACACACCTTAGGAGAAAATTAACGCCGCCCGGGGTCGTGCTCTCGCCGGAAAATGCGGGCATGCTCTCCAACTCCAAAAGAGAGCATGCGTCATCCGCTCAGTTTGCGATGCAAGTTGATCGGCGCGCGCTCTCAAGGCGAGGGGGCCGCGCCGGCGCGGGGCCCCGAACGCAGGATCGGGGAGAGCCCATGTCGCAGTCCCGCTTCGCGCCGCAGGTGGTTGCGCCCCCCTCCGATGCGGCCCGCCCGCGTTTCGCCAGCGGGCGGGAGGCGGCGCTGGAGCTGCGGCCGGACCAGCCGGTCTACTGCTTCCGCCCCCAGGTGCTGGCCGCAGATGCGCGCGCCTTCCTCGACGCCTTCCCCGGCAAGACCGCCTATGCGGTGAAGACCAATGGCGAGCCCATGGTGCTGGACGTGCTGGCGCGCACCGGCATCAACGCGTTCGACGTGGCGAGCCCGGCGGAGTTCGCCGCCGCCCGCGCCGCCGCCCCCGAGGCGGAGCTGCTCTACATGCATCCGGTGAAGGCGCAGTCGGACATCCGGCTGGCGCTGGAGCGCTACCGCATCCGCACCACCGCCCTCGACCATGAGGACGAGGTGGCGAAGATCCTGCGCATCGTCCGCGCGCTGGATCTCGATCCGGCGGACCTCACCTTGTTCGTGCGCATCGCCTCCAGGGGGGAGGCGGCCTACGAGCTGTCGCGGAAGTTCGGCGCGGCGCCGGGCCATGCCGCCGAGCTGCTCCAGCGCATCGACGGGCTCGGCATCCGCTGCGGCCTGTGCTTCCACGTGGGCAGCCAGGTGGAGGACGTGGAGACCTATGCCCGCGCGGTCGCCGTGGCGGCCGAGGTGCGCGAGGCATCCCGCGTGCCCGTGGTCGCCCTCGACGTGGGCGGCGGCTTTCCGGCCGCCTATGCCACCGACCCCCGCCGTCCGGTCCCGCCCATGCCGCCCCTGCCGCAGATCGTCTCCGGCCTGATGGCGGCGGTGGAGAAGAACGGCTTTTCCGGCACGCCGCTGGTGGCCGAGCCGGGCCGGGTGATCGTGGCGCGGGCCTTCTCGGTCATCGTGCGGGTGCTGCTGAAGAAGGGGCAGCGGCTCTACATCAACGACGGGGTGTGGTCCTCCCTCTCCGATTCGTGGACCGGCAAGATCCTTCTGCCGGTGCGCCACATTCCCGATCCCGCCCGCCGCCGCCGGGCCGGGCGGGACGACCGCATCGAGCCGTTCCGCATCTATGGCGCCACCTGCGACAGCGTGGACGTGCTCTCGCGCCCCTTCTACCTGCCCGAGAGCGTGGACACGGGGGACTGGATCGAGATCGGCCACATCGGCGCCTATTCCCTCTCCCTGCGCACCCGCTTCAACGGCTTTTATCCTGATACCTTCGTCGAGGTGGAGACCCCTTTCGAGGCGGGAGATGCGCCCGCGGGCTTCGCCGAGCCGGAGCGGCGGGGCGCCGTGGAGATGTGAGGGGAGGGCCAGGGGGGATCGGCCCGTCATCCTCCGGCTCTTGTTTCAAGGCGAAGGCGTCGAAGGGGGCGAACGTCTCGAAGCCCGTCGCCGGCGGGCCGGTCGAGGCGGGGGCCTTGATATGAACCCGTCGATCCCGGCGAAGGTCTGGAAGGGGCGGCCCCGCCGCAGCGGGGCCGGATCCGTGTCAGTACCAGATCTTCCTGTCTTCCTGGCCCTTGTAGAGATCGGCCACGAACGCGCCGTAGCCGTTGAAGATCAAGGTGGGCCGGCGCTCGCCCGTGGTAAGGTCCTCCTCGCTCGCCTGAGACCAGCGAGGGTGCGGAACCTTCGGGTTCACATTGGCCCAGAAACCGTATTCGGCGCCCTGCACCTGCTCCCAATAGCTCACGGGCTGCTTGTCCGTGAAGGTGAAGCGGACGATGCCCTTGATGGATTTAAATCCGTATTTCCAAGGTGTTACAAGGCGCAACGGGGCGCCGTACTGGTTCGGGGCCGGCTTGCCGTAGACACCGGTGACGAGGAAGGCCAGCTCGTGGGTCGCCTCCGCCAGGGTAAGGCCCTCCACATAGGGCCAGGGGAAGCGGAAGTCGCGCTGGTTCGGCGCCACCTTCGGATCGAGAAAGGTCTCCATCTTCAGGTACTTGGCCCCGGAGGTGGGGGCCGCGAGGGCGACCAGGTCGGCGAGGGGAAAGCCGGTCCACGGCACCGCCATGGACCACGCCTCGACGCAGCGATGCCGGTAAAGTCGTTCTTCCAGTTGAACTTTCTTCAACAGGTCGTCGATGCCCAGCTCCTGCGGCTTCTCCACCATGCCGTCGATCTTCACCACCCAGGGCCGGCGCTGGAAGCGGGACATGGAGGGGGCGACGTTCTTGCCGTAGCTGAACTCGTAATAATTGTTCACCACGGAGGACTTGTCCTCGGGCGTGATCGGCCGGTCCAGGGTGTAGCGGGGATTCTGCTTGGCAGGATAAAGGCTTGCGGACGGATCGGGCAGGTCCGCCGCGCGCTGCGCCGCAGCCGTTCCGCCGAAGGTCGCGGTGGCAAGCAGGGCGGCGCCTGCCCCCATCATCTGCCGGCGGGACAAGTAGATCTGCTCCGGCGTTGCGGCGGCTTCGGGAAGCTCCCAGCCGCGCGGGCGTCGAATATGCATGCTGTGTGGTCTCCGATCCGCCGGGAGGATCGGGAAAGGTGGGGGCGGGGGCAATTCAAAGGCCCGTGTAACCACTCACTGGCGCGTGACCGGCCCTGGATCGCTGCTGTCGGCGCGGGCCGCGGCTATCGCCCAGGTCATTGACCTCACAGCCGTTTTGGGCGCGAGGCCGCCCTACTGCCGGGTCGAGGCGGATGGCTCAAGCGTCAGCGTCGCCCCGGCGAACGACAGGCTGAGGCCGCTGTCGGCGGAGACGCTGAGGGGCTGGAGCGTGACCTGCCGGTTCGCGTCCTCGGAGGCCAGGAGGTTGGCGGAGAAGCCCGGCCCCACGGCAAATCCCGTTGTGAGGCCGACATATTTCCCCGCGAGCGCGCCGGGGTCCACCTGCGGCGAGGTGGCGAGCACCGCCCACAACATGCTGCCCTGGTCGGATATGCCGAAGTCGAGGCCGATGCGGTCGAGCGTGCCGGCGTAATAATGGTTCGTCCCCATGGACGGGCGGAACTCGCAGCGCACCTTGCGGGTGGAGCCGAAACCGTATGCGGTGGCGAACTCTCCGCGGCATTCCAGGAGGCCGGCCGAAACCTGCGGCATGCCGGCGGAGCCGGCGACCTCGACACTCAAAGGCAAAAAGGCTGTCCCCGCAAGGAACAGCGGCAGGTAGACACGCATCGGTTCGCCCCCGATCGGATGCCGGTCCGGCGCGGGAGCGCGGCCGGACCAGCATTCAATGTGTCATCATTGGCCGGAAGTTCCGGCGATTTCATGAAGTCGCGGCGCCGCCGCGAAAAAATCGCGCCTGCGGCTCAATTGGGCAGCAGGGTGAGGGTGAGGTCGGCGACGCCGGCGGCGATATCCGCGCCGATCATGCCCTCCAGGGAGATGGTCTGCAGGGCGATCTGCTTGTCGGAGCCGCCGAGCAGCACGTTGGTGCCGCCGCCAATGGTCCAGGCGGCATCCACCGAGACGCCCACATAGGTGCCGGCGATGTCCCTGGGGTCAGGGTTCACGGTGGGCGCGAAGACCGCCCAGGCGAGGGTGTCGGCGGCCAGCACGCCGATATCGATGCCGAAGCGGGCGAAGGTGCCCCTGTAGCGCGACTTCACCACATAGGGCTGCACGCTGACGTCGCGGAACTCACAGGCGGCCTCGCGCATGGAGCCGAGCACGAAGCCGATGGAGGGCGCCACCTTGCAGACCAGCATGCCGGACTGGACCTTGCTGGATTGGGCCGCGGCCGGGGCGGCGGCGAGGAGGGCGGCGAGAGCGGTGACGGCGGCGAGCGAGGCGCGCATGAAATCCCCCGAAAGGTTGCTGCGGTTGCGAGCTAAGGCGGACTGGCGGTGGGAGGCAACCACCAAGGTCGCATTCAGCGGCGGACCGCGGCGCGGCGGGTGAAATCCGGCCGTCGCAATTCCTTCCAGGCTCCTGAAAACGCAAGCGCCCCCGGCCGGGGCCGGGGGCGCGGGAAATTTCGCCGAGAGGTCCCTGATTCCGCAGCGGAAACGGCCTGAAGCCGTGATCCGCCGCGGCGGGAGACCGAATCAGCGCAGCGTGAGGTCGGAGACGCCGAGGGCGAGGTTGAGGCCGGTCTGGCCCTGCACCGACAGCGGCTGGAGAGCGAAGGTGTTCTGCGAGCCGCCCACGAGGACGTTGGCGCCGAGGCCCACGCCGATGGAGGCGTTGCTGGACGCGCCCACATAGGTGCCGCGCAGCGCGCCCTTGCCCACCTTGGCGGACGGAGCGAACACGCCCCACACCAGTTCGCCGCTGCCGCTGAAGCCGATGTCGAGGCCGAGACGGCGCACCGTGCCCTGGTAGGAGCCACCCTTGGCGCCACGGACGGACGGACGGAAGGAGCAGCTCATCTCGCGCACGGAGCCGATGACGAAGCTGATGTTCGGAGCGAGGCTGCAGACGAGCGTGCCAACCTGAACGCGCGACTGGGCAGACGCGGGCACGGCGCCGGCAGCGAGCAGGGCGACGGCGGCGAGGCCGGCCTTCACAACGGTCTTCATGATGTCGTTCCTCCTGTAGGAAGCGGGTGGGTTGATCCCTGTGCCCGACGACTGCGAAGCCTTAGCCCAGACTTCACTGCGGCGCCAACGCTTCAATCAACCTATGGTTCCTTTTTGAGCGCAATGTGCCCGTTTCAGCTCAGTGACCCACAGAAACGCTGGATGCGCCGGCAGGCCTCCTCGAGGTCGGACGTGGCGGTCGCATACGAGATGCGGAACGCCGGGCCGAGGCCGAACGCCGAGCCGTGCACCACCGCGACGCCCTCCGCCTCCAGCAGCTGGGTGGCGAAATCCTCGTCGGTGGCGATCTTCACGCCCGAGGGCGTGGTCTTGCCGATGGTGCCCGCGCACGACGGGAAGACGTAGAAGGCGCCTTCCGGCTTCGGGCAGTGCAGGCCCTTGGTCTGGTTCAGCATGGAGACCACGAGGTCGCGGCGCTCCTTGAACACCTTGTTGTTGGCGGCGATGAAGTCCTGCGGGCCATCCAGCGCCTCGAGCGCCGCCCACTGGGCGATGGACGAGGGGTTGGAGGTGGACTGGGACTGCAGCGTGCCGATGGCCTTGATGAGCTGCTCCGGGCCCGCCGCATAGCCGATGCGCCAGCCGGTCATGCAATAGGCCTTGGACACGCCGTTCATGGTCAGCGTGCGGTCGTAGAGCGCGGGCTCCACCTGCGCCGGGGTGACGAACTTGAAGTCGTCGTAGACGAGGTGCTCGTACATGTCGTCGGTGAGGATCCACACGTGGGGATGCTTCACCAGCACGTCGGTGAGCGCCTTCAGCTCGTCGAAGGAATAAGCGGCGCCCGAGGGGTTGGAGGGCGAGTTGAAGATCAGCCACTTGGTCTTGGGCGTGATGGCGGCTTCCAGCACCTCGGGGCGGAGCTTGAAATTGTCCTCGATGGTGGTCATCGCCGGCACCGGCGTGCCGCCGCAGAACTGGACGATGTCCGGATAGCTCACCCAGTAGGGAGCCGGGATGATCACCTCGTCGCCGGCATCCACCGTGGCGACCAGGGCGTTGAACAGCACCTGCTTGCCGCCGGTGCCGACCGTGACCTGCGAGGGCTTGTAGTCGAGCCCGTTCTCCCGCTTGAACTTGCGGCAGATGGCGGCCTTCAGCTCCGGCATGCCGTCCACGGCGGTGTACTTGGTCTCGCCGCGGCGGATGGCCGCGATGGCGGCTTCCTTGATGTTGTCCGGCGTGTCGAAGTCCGGCTCGCCGGCCGAGAGCGCGATGATGTCCCGCCCCGTCGCCTTCAGCTCCCGCGCCTTGTTGGAGATGGCGATGGTGGGCGAGGGGTTGATGCGCTTGAGGGCGGACGAGATGAGGCTCATGGCCTTTGGGCTCCGGACACGCCCCGCCGCGCGGACGTTCGGCGGGGTCTCGATAGGGTGGGACGCTACGTCAGGCTGGATATCGGGCCGGCCGGGGCCGGCGCGGCGGGACACTAGTTCAGCCCTTGGCCGCAAACAAGCAACGATCGCGAATATGGCGGCACGCGGCTGTGATGAATCGGCGCGCGTGCGCGGTGCGTGCGCGCCTGCCCTTGCGGTTGTGCCCGCCGGCCGCCACATGGCGGGCGGGGCAGGGAGGAACCGGTGCTGAAGCTCTATTCCACGCAGTCTTCGGGCAATTCCTACAAGGTGCGCCTGATGCTGGCCCTCACCGCCCGTCCCTTCCTGCTGGAGGAGGTGGACATCTTTGCCGGCGAGAACCGCACCCCCGAATTCCTCGCCATGAACCCGGAGGGCCGGGTGCCTCTGCTCGACGTGGACGGCCGGCTGCTCGCCGAGTCGAACGCCATCCTGTTCTATCTCGCCGAGGGCACGCGCTTTTTGCCCGACGACCCGCTGGACCGGGCGGAGACGCTGCGCTGGATGTTCTTCGAGCAGAACAGCCACGAGCCGGGCATCGCCGCCGCCCGCTTCTGGCTGCGGCAGGTGCGCGGCGGGCGCGACCTGCGCACCCATGACGTGGACCGCTGGATGGAGGAGGGCTACGCCGCCCTCAAGGTGATGGAGCGGCACCTGGGCGGACAGGCCGGGGGGCGGCACTACTTCGCCGCCGACCGGCTGACCATCGCCGACATCGCGCTTTATGCCCACACCCATGTGGCGGAGGAGGGGGACTTCTCCCTCGCCGCCTTTCCCGCCGTGCGCGGCTGGCTGGAGCGTGTGGCCGCCGAGCCGGGCCACGTGACCATGGACTGGCGCCCGGATCTGGCCGCGGCGCCCGGCAAAGGTGCGGCAGCAGGTCCCGTCGAACAGCGGGGATGAATCGCGGTTCTGTGAGAATGCGACATTATCTTGCCATGTTCTGCGGAAGCTAAGCCGTGGTGTGGCCACGATTCTTCTCCACCTTCGCAAGTGCCGGCGGAACTGATTCGCTGGCGTGAACGTTGCGAAAGCACGTTCGTCTTGAGCGAGATCATCATGTCCGCAGCGAGAGACATGGAAGTGGAGAGCTTCAGCATCGGGCGTCTGGATCGCCCGGGCGTTACCGTGTCCGCCACCGATCCGGAGGTGCTGGCCCGCGCCGTGCGCGCGCACAAGATCGGCGATGCGCTGGCGCAGGCCGCCCTCACCTTCGCCCTCATGCTGGCCATCGGCGCCGTGGCCTTCGTGCTCAGCGCCGAGCATGCGGCCGCCGCCAGCCTCCTCATCGTCAACGGCGTCATCGACAATTCGGCCGTTCTCATCGGCCTCGCCGGTGCCGGCACGGCGCTCCTTCTCGCCCGCCGGGCGGCGCTGCGCCTTTCCCGGGCTCACGTCCGTGCCCCAGCCCGTGCCGACGCGCCGCGCCGGCCCCGCTGAGCCGGCGGCGCGGGCTCGCCCCCACCCCCTGAACCGGGTGCTGCCGCCCGAGGTCGCCAGCGACCGCTGGCGGCGCGTCCATCGCGGCGATGCCATGGCGCGTCCACGGCTTGCGGGCTTCCGCCCGGCGCTGCTGGCGGGGCTCTCCCTCGTCCTTCTGCTCCTCGGCATCGTCTTCGCCTTCGCGGCGGAGGAGGCGCGGCGCTTCGGCGGAGAGAGCGTGCGCGTCGTGCCGTTCGCCTCCGGCCTCGACCATCCCTGGGGCATGGCCTTCCTGCCCGATGGCCGGCTCCTGGTGACGGAACGCCCGGGGCGCCTGCGGGTGGTGGACGCCACCGGCCGCCTCGGCCCGCCCATCGAGGGCGTACCCCAGGTGGCGGCGCGGGGGCAGGGCGGCCTCCTCGACGTGGCGCTGGACCCGGCCTTCGCCACCAACCGCCTGATCTATCTCACCTATGCCGAGCCGCGGCCGGACGGCGCCGCAACCGCGGCGGCCCGGGCGCGCCTCTCGGACGATGCCACGCGGCTCACCGATCTTCAGGTGATCTTCCGCCAGCAGCCGGCCTATAGCGGTGGCAACCATTTCGGCTCGCGCCTCGTGTTCGCGCCCGACGGCACCCTGTTCGTCACGCTCGGCGAGCGGTTCGACCTCATGGACAAGGCGCAGGACCTCTCCACGACGCTGGGCAAGGTGGTGCGCATCCGCCCCGACGGCTCCATTCCGGACGACAATCCCTTCCGCAGCACGCCGGGCGCGCGGCCGGAGATCTACAGCTACGGCCACCGCAACGTGCAGGCTGGGGCCATCGAGCCGGGAACCGGGCGCCTGTGGACCGTGGAGCACGGCCCGCGCGGCGGCGACGAGGTGAACCGGCCGGAGGCGGGGAAGAACTACGGCTGGCCGGTCATCGGCTACGGCCGGCATTATTCCGGCGCGCAGATCGGGGTGGGCACCCACAAGGAGGGCATGGAACAGCCGCTCTTCTATTGGGATCCGTCCATCGCCCCCTCCGGGTCGGCCTTCTATACGGCGGACCTCCTGCCCGCCTTCAGGGGGCAGTTGTTCGTCGGCGCGCTCGCCGGGCAGGCGCTGGTGGAGGTGAAGGTGCGCGATGGCCGCGTCATCGGCGAGGAGCGGCTGCCGCTGGGCAAGCGCATCCGTGACGTGCGGCAGGGGCCGGACGGTGCGCTGTGGCTCGCCACTGACGACACGGGCGAGATCCTGCGCGTGGTGCCGGCGCCGGCGAAATAGGCCTCCGCCCGCGTTTCCCTCTGTCGTGCAGCACACGGATGCCGAAGGCCCGAGCGCGCGCCGCGCAGGCCAAGCCCGCGCGGGCTTGAGCGAAAATCCACCCGGCACCGGTCGAACACCGGAGCCGATGGTATAAGATCGCCGGTGAAGCCCCAGGCCGCACCGGAGACTCCATGCCCGCAACGCTGCTCGCGAAGAACGCCCTCGTGCTTGTCACCATGGACGGCGAGCGCCGGGAAATCCCCGGGGGCGGCCTTTATGCCGAGGACGGGCGCATCGTGGCGGTGGGCCGCGCGGGAGAGCTTCCCGCATCGGCGGACGAGGTGATCGACCTTGCCGGCCATGTGGTCATCCCCGGCATGGTCAACACCCACCACCACATGGTGCAGAGCCTGACCCGCGCCGTGCCGCGGGCGCAGGATGGCGAGCTGTTCACCTGGCTCACCTCGCTCTATCCCATCTGGGCGGGGCTGACGCCGCAGATGGTGGAGACGGCGACCCTTACCGCCATGGCCGAGCTGATCCTCTCCGGCTGCACCACCTCGTCCGACCATCTCTACATCTACCCCAA
This sequence comes from Xanthobacter nonsaccharivorans, assembly GCF_043194755.2. Lineage (NCBI taxonomy): Bacteria > Pseudomonadati > Pseudomonadota > Alphaproteobacteria > Hyphomicrobiales > Xanthobacteraceae > Xanthobacter > Xanthobacter nonsaccharivorans. The sequence continues at coordinate 876,036 of NZ_CM195526.1, forward strand.
CGGGGTGCGGCTCGATGATTCCATCCGCGCGGCACGGCGGATCGGCATGCGCTTCCACGCCGCCCGCGGCTCCATGAGCGTCGGCGAGAGCAAGGGCGGCCTGCCGCCGGACCGGGTGGTGGAGGACGAGGGCTTCATCATGGAGGATGCCGAGCGCCTCATCGCCGCCTATCACGACCCCGCCCGGTTCTCCATGCTGCGGATCGTGCTGGCGCCCTGCTCGCCCTTCACCGTGAGCCACGACCTGATGCGCGAGACGGCGCGCCTCGCCCGCGCGAACGGGCTGACGCTGCACACCCACCTGGCCGAGAACGATTCGGACATCGCCTTCTCGCACAAGACCTTCGGCATGAGCCCCACCGAATATGTGCGGGAGCTCGGCTGGGTGGGGCGAGACGTCTGGCATGCCCACTGCGTGAAGCTGGACGAGGCCGGCATCGTCCTGTTCGCCCGCACCGGCACCGGCATCGCCCACTGCCCCTGCTCCAACATGCGCCTCGCCTCGGGCATCGCGCCGGTGAAGCGGTTCCGCGCGGAGGGCATTCCTGTGGGACTCGGGGTGGACGGCTCCGCCTCCAACGACAGCGGCCACATGCTGGCGGAGGCGCGGCAGGCCATGCTGCTCCAGCGCGTCACCTACGGGCCGGACGCCATGAGCGCGCGCACCGCGCTGGAGATGGCGACGCTGGGCGGCGCCCGCGTGCTGGGGCGGGACGACATCGGCGCCCTCGCCCCGGACATGGCGGCGGACTTCGTGGCCTACGACATGTCGGCGCTGGCCTATGCGGGCGCGCTGCACGATCCGGTGGCGGCGCTGCTGTTCTGCCAGCCGCAGGATGTGGCGCTGAGCGTCATCAATGGCCGTGTGGTGGTGCGCGAGGGCAAGCTCGGCACCATCGACCTTGCCGCGACGGCAGCGCGGCACAACGCCATGGCGGCCGAACTGGCGCGCCTCGCCGCCGCTTGCTAAGACGACGCCGCACCGCGGGCGGCGGGAGTGTTCCGGCGCCTGCCGCAGGGGCCGTGGGGGCCGAACGGAGCATCAAATGGGCAAACGCATCGTCGCGGTGCGCTACAGTCCCGACTGGCTTGGCCTGACCGACGACGACACCCGGACGTTCCTGAGGCGCCACGGCATCGACGAGAACCTGCTGGTGGACTTCATGGCGCTGTGGGACGGCGCGCTGAAGGTGGACTATCGCAGCTTCCGGCACGAACTGGCCGGCGTCTCCCGCGCCAGCTTCGCCGCCGTGCGCGGCGCCGAGGTGATTCCCCACGAGGTGTTGCGCGAGACGAAGCGGGCGGCGGACGACCTCATCGTCTTCGTGGACGACGACGACTGGCTCTCCCCGGGCCTGTTCGAGGCGCTGGAGACGGCCTGCCCGCACCCGCTCAACGGCATCTGGTGGGGCTCCATTCTGGTGGGGCCGCAGTTCGAGAGCTACGAGGCGGCGCTGCGCGAGCCCATCGTCGCCCTGCGCCCGCTCAAGCGGATCATCTACACCAACAATTACGCGGTCACCGGCCGGGCGCTGAACTGGCACGGCTACGGCCGGCTGTTCGAGCACTACCACGCCGACCGGCGGTTCCGAAAATTCCTGCTGCCGCCCAAGAAGGTGCCGCTCTATCTCTCGGCGGCCTCCAAGCACCCGTGCTCCACGGTCGCCGTCCAGTTCCTGATGGCGCAGCCGCAGTTCCGCGCCGACATCCGCGCCTATGTGGCGCGCTTCGCCGACCAACTGGAGGAAGCCGACATCCCCGCCGAATACGCCTGGCTCAGGGAGCCGGTGCGGCAGGTGGAGGCGCTGGTGCGCCGCGCGCTGGGCTAGAGCCGGATCTGCCCCTGTCGAATGGCCGGGGCGATCCGATAGGGGCCGTTAATCCGCCTTTATGCAATGAGCTGGAGCACGCGGCGCCGGCGCGTCAGAACTTGTGGAAGATGAAGAAGGCGCCCGCCGAGATGAAGGCGAACCCCACCAGGTGGTTCCAGCCCAGGGGCTCCTTCAGGTACAGGACCGAGAAGCCGGCGAAGACGAGGAGGGTGATGACCTCCTGCATGGTCTTGAGCTGGGCCGTGGAATAGACTTCCGAGCCGAAGCGGTTGGCGGGCACGGCCAGACAATATTCAAAGAAGGCGATGCCCCAGCTCGCCACGATGGCGATGAGGAGCGGCGACGACTTGTGCTTCAGGTGGCCGTACCAGGCGAAGGTCATGAACACGTTCGAGGCCGTGAGCATGACGATGGGCAGCACCTGCGGCGGCAGAAGGGCGGTGAAGGAGGGCATGAGGCAGCAATTCCAAGGGTGCTGGGCCTCATACCATGCCATGTCACTTCAGCAGCAGCCGTCGTGTCGCCACGGGCGCATGACCGGGGAAGGCGAGATCGAAGACGATCTCCTCCGGCAAGTCGTTCATCCGCAGGGTAATCTCCTCATGGCCGCCCGCGCCGGCCGCGCCGGATGCGGCGGCGACGCGCCGGTGCGCCAGCGCGCTGACCGCGGGTGACGGCCGCACCGTCCAGCGATGCGGCGTCAGGCCCTCGTAGGGCAGGGCGACGACAAGCTCGTCACCCGGCTCGGGGCGCGGCTGCGCGCTTGCGCTTTCCGTGGCGAGCCAGAAGACCCGCGGTGGCAGGCTCGGCGGCGGTGAATGCTGCGGTGACATAAGGGTCCCAGAAGACGTATTCGCTGTCGATGCCACAATTATTGTAGGCGATGTAGCCGAAGCCGTCCTCACCCCACTCGCGGCCCCAGCTGTTCTTGATGATCCAGGCGCCTAGATCGTCGTCATAGCCCACGACCGCGACACAGTGCAGGCCCACGAACTCCCCTGCCGCATATTTGTAGATGCCGCTGCCGTAGCGCAGGAAGTCCTCATAGACCCTCAGCACCGCCACCACCGGACCGCGATAGGCGATGGCCTTGCGGCGGTGGGACGAGGTTGCCGCATTTTCCCATCCCGTGACCCACGCCAGCGGCTTCACGTCTTTTCCCGGGGCATCGTGGCCGGGATAGGGGAAGTCGCTTTCGCGGCCGATGCCCCTGGTGCGTGCGTAGCCCAGGGCCGCTTCCGGCCACCACCCCTGGGCGCAGGTGCGGCCCGCGCCGAAGAACAGCGCCGCCTCCGACAGGTCATGGTCGGGATCGGCTTCGTCCCGCTCTATGGCGAGACGGCTTTCCACCACCGCCACCGTGCCGAAGGCGACGCAGGCGCCGCACACGCCTTGGTTGCGGATGGGCGTGACGAAATTCACGCCGCTGCGTGCCTTGCGCCAGTCGATGCTGGTGGGCGCCGGCGGCAGCGCCACGAAGGCCGCGGACTCCACGCTCCGCGCGACGGTGAGCTGCGCGGATGCCAACTGCGGGTCCACCGAGATCCCGAGATAGGCCTGAGTGCCGCCACCGGGTTCGGTGACGGTGAAGATTGACTTCTCCGCGGGCTTCCAGCCGAGATTCCGGGCCGCGATTTCCGCTTTCAGTTCGGCGAGGTCGAGCATGTCTCAACCCCCCTTGCAGGTTTCAGCGAAAATCTGGTCCCCGATCTTGATGAGGCCCGTGAGGACGGGCCCCGCGATGGTTCCCGCGCCGGGAATGAAGACCAGCACGGTGGAGGCCACCTCCAGCAGCGGCTTGGCTTTGGGCCAGAGACTGCAGAAGTCCTTGCCCACCGTGGCGCCGGCGGCGGCTCCCGCGGCTTCTTCGCGTGCGACTGCGGCTGCAGCGACCGCATCGGTGATGATCCTGGCGCCTTCCTGCGCGGTAACGGCCATGGCCCCCTCCCCAGAGTTGAACGAATGCAACTTTAGAGAGTGTCTTAAGGTAATACAATCAAAAATACGCATTCCGGGGTCCGTGCATCCTTATGGTGTGCACTTCCGGATCGAGCCTGCGTGCCCCATATTCCCCCCATGGCCAAAGCATCCCGTCCCGGAAAGCTCGGTGAGCGCTCCCAGCGCCATTTCGAGCCGGCGCCCCAGCAGGCGCTCGACCCCCAGCTCGCGCAGTCCCTCGGGCTCAATCCCTCGGACCTTAGCGTCGGTTTTGAATCCGCCGGCGCTTCCGCAACGGTGCAGGCCCTGGCGCATCTGATCGAGAAAGGGCGGCCCGAGGTCACCGGACAGACCTGGGTGCCGCATCGTCCGCCGCGGCCGGAGAAGTCCGAGGGCGGCGTCGAATTCGTGATGAAGAGCGAGTTCAAGCCCTCCGGCGACCAGCCCCAGGCCATCAAGGAACTGTGCGCGCAGGCTGAGGCGGGGGAACGCGACCAGGTGCTGCTGGGCGTGACCGGCTCGGGCAAGACCTTCACCATGGCCAAGGTGATCGAGCAGTTGCAGCGCCCGGCCATCGTGCTCGCCCCCAACAAGACGCTGGCGGCGCAGCTCTACGGCGAGTTCAAGAGCTTCTTCCCCGACAATGCGGTGGAATACTTCGTCTCATACTACGATTACTACCAGCCGGAAGCCTATGTGCCCCGGACGGATACCTATATCGAGAAGGAATCCTCCATCAACGAGCAGATCGACCGCATGCGCCATGCGGCGACCCGCGCTTTGCTGGAGCGGGACGACGTGATCATCGTCGCCTCGGTGTCGTGCATCTACGGCATCGGCTCGGTCGAGACCTATTCGGCCATGACCTTCGACATCAAGGTGGGCGAGCGCGTCGACCAGCGCGGCCTCATCGCCGACCTCGTGGCCCTGCAGTACAAGCGCATCCAGTCGGATTTCGCCCGCGGCACCTTCCGCGTGCGCGGCGACAGCATCGAGATCTTCCCCGCCCACTATGAGGACCGCGCCTGGCGCGTCAGCCTGTTCGGCGACGAGGTGGAGAGCATCGCCGAGTTCGACCCGCTCACCGGCCACAAGAGCGGCGACATGAAGAGCGTGCGCGTCTACGCCGCCTCCCATTACGTCACCCCGCGCCCGACCCTCATCCAGGCGATCTCCGGCATCAAGGCCGAGCTGAAGATGCGGCTCGACGAGCTCTACAGGATGGGCCGCCTGCTGGAAGCCCAGCGGCTGGAGCAGCGCACCCGCTACGACCTGGAGATGATGGAGGCGACGGGCAGCTGCGCCGGCATCGAGAATTATTCGCGCTGGCTCACCGGCCGCAAGCCCGGCGAGCCGCCGCCGACCCTGTTCGAATATGTGCCGGACAATTCCCTCGTCTTCATCGACGAGAGCCATGTGACCGTGCCGCAGATCGGCGCCATGTATCGCGGCGACTTCCGCCGCAAGGCGACGCTGGCGGAATACGGCTTCCGCCTGCCGAGCTGCATGGACAATCGCCCGTTGCGGTTCGAGGAGTGGGAGGCCATGCGGCCGCAGACCGTCCACGTCTCCGCCACCCCCGGCTCGTGGGAGCTGGACCAGACCGGGGGCGTGTTCGTGGAGCAGGTGATCCGCCCCACCGGCCTCATCGACCCACCGGTGGAGGTGCGCCCCGCGCGCACCCAGGTGGACGACCTGCTCGGCGAGGTGCGCGCCGTGGCGGCGAAGGGCTACCGGACGCTTGTCACCGTGCTCACCAAGCGCATGGCCGAGGACCTCACCGAATATCTGCACGAGCACGGCATCCGCGTGCGCTACATGCATTCGGACATCGACACCATCGAGCGCATCGAGATCATCCGCGACCTGCGGCTCGGGGCGTTCGACGTGCTCATCGGCATCAACCTGCTGCGCGAGGGCCTCGACATTCCCGAATGCGGCCTCGTCGCCATCCTCGACGCGGACAAGGAAGGCTTCCTGCGCTCCGAGACCTCGCTGGTGCAGACCATCGGCCGCGCCGCGCGCAACGTGGACGGGCGGGTGATCCTCTATGCGGACCACATCACCGGCTCCATGGAGCGGGCCATGGCGGAGACCACCCGCCGCCGCGAGAAGCAGATGGCCTACAACACCGAGCACGGCATCACGCCGGAGAGCGTGAAGAAGGCCATCGGCGACATCCTCAATTCCGTCTACGAGCGTGACCACGTGCAGGTGGATGCCGGCCTCGCGGAGGAGGGGGCGGCCTTCGGGCACAATCTCAAGGTGGTCATCGCGGACCTCGAAAAGCGCATGCGCGCCGCCGCCGCCGACCTCGACTTCGAGACTGCCGCGCGCCTGCGTGACGAGATCCGCCGGCTGGAGGCCACCGAGCTCGCCGTCTCCGACGACCCGCTGGCGCGGCAGGAGGCGGTGGACGACCGCACTGGCGGCTTCAAGGGCGCGCGCAAATACGGCAATGCGGCCAATTTGCCGCCGAAGGCGGAGGCCCGGGAGGGAGCCAAGGCGCTGCTGCCGCGCGGCCGCGGGGCAAAGGCCGCTCCGGCGAAGGGCAAGCCCCGCGCTGGCGATGACGACGGCATGGGCGAGGAGCAGGCCTCCTACACCCCGCCCGGCGCAGCGACCCCGAAGGCCGCGCGCACCCCGGCCGAGACGCCATTGGCGCCGCCTCTGGCCACGCGCGCCCACAAGCCGTCCCTCGACGACATGGGCCCCGGCTCCGACCGCGCCGTGCCCATGGGCGAGGACACCTTCCGCCCCGGCCCGCGTCCGGACCCGGGCACGAAGGGATATCGCAAGGGCGGCCGGCGGAAGGGGTGAGCCGGCCCGCGGTCACGCCGCGCGGGTTGGCTTGTCGGTCCAGGCTGACGCCGGTCGCGGCGTTCGCGGAATGCCGGGCTACCGGCGCCGGCGGTGGATGATCTCGCCCACCACCAGCTCGTCGATCTCCAGCCGCTTGATGCGCGCCCGGCCCACCGCGAGGCGGCCGATGGCGACGGCGCCGATCGCCAGGGCCCCGACCGCAAGCGCGCCGATGGCCAGCGCCCCCACCGAGCCGAGGCCCATCGCCCCAAGCCCCGCCGCCGCCCGGGGCGTCGCCGCGCCGCGGGTTGAATTTGCCGGGCGCGAGGCGGCGCGGATTTCGTCCTGCGGCTGATGGTGTTCGGTCATGGCCTGTCCCCGGTTTCTCGGGTTGATCTGCGGCGGCATGGGGCTATGAAGCCGCCTGCCGTGTGGACCCGTCGTGCGCGAACATGATGTCCCCCGACAGGCGATGGTTCAAAACAGCCGGTGCAGGCCCTCGCCGGCGCCCACCGCCGGGACCGCCCGCGCGCCCTACTTCAGCAGAGCGGCGGCCCGGTCCAGCGCCGGGCCGAAGCCCTTCAGCGAGATGGTGAAGGGCTGCACCTGGCCGGTGTCGGTGGCGGCGTTCACGCGCAAGGCGTCGGCCTTCCTCAGCTGGGCGAGGGCCCGCGCGTCGAAGGAGAGGGGCACCACGCAGCCCTGCGGCAGGCAGGTGGAAAAACGCAGCGCGGCGAGGTCCGCCTCGCCCAGCTTCAGCGCCACGCCCTTTTCGAGGAACAGGCCGAAGGGCAGGAACAGCACGCCCTCCACCTTCTCGCCCCTGGGCTGAAGCTCCACGGCGAGCACGCGCTGGCGGCTGCGGCTGTCGAGCTGCTGCTGGGAAATGACGCAGCGCTTCGTGCCCTGGGGCAGGGTGCAGGCCACCTGCCAGTCCTGGAACGCCTCGCTCACCGATTGCGCGCCGCCGGGAAAGGACGGCGCCGGCTGCGCCACCGCAGCGCCCGTTGCCAGCGCGAGGGCGGCCAGGGCGCCCGCCGCGCGGCGCATTCCCGCCGGAGATCCCGGATTGCCCGGTCCCGAGCGCCGTCGGATCGTCCCCATGCCCCGTCCTCCTCGCCGCCCCTCTGAGCGCGATCCGATCAAATGGCGACGCAAGCCCATCGGCGCGCGCTCCGGCCGGGCGCTTCGGGCGCCGGCGCATCACCCCTCTCGTAGCGGACGTGGCCCCGCTTGGGAATTGCAGCGCAGCGCGGACTCCCCGCCACCCGGCGGCGAAGGTAACGCCTTGTTTGGGATAACGAAGAATTAAGCGCGCTTACCCATAGTTTTTGCAGTGCGACGAACGGCTTTCGAGCAGAGGACATCCCTTGCCCCCCATGGCGCCCCAGAGGCCTCCTGAATGGATGAAGGTGGCGCCGGCCGTCTGGCGGCCGCCTGCGAGGCGCTGAGATGACGCGCTGCATCCGGGCGGCAGCAGCGCACGCCATCTCCACCGGTTCCCGATCTCCTGTTTTCCTCTGGCCGGCGGTCCTCCCGCGCGGCGGCGGCCATGGCCTGCGCCGCGCGCTGATGGGCTCGACGGTGCTTGCCGCCGCCCTCGGCGCGGGCCTGCCGGCGCTGCGGTCCGGGCCGGCGCAGGCGGCGCTCCTCTACATCGACACGTCCCAGGCGAGCTACAGCCAGAACGACGCGGCCGCCCAGCAGGACCCCATGATCTTCGATGGCGGAACGCTGAAGCCCGTGGCGCCGCCGCCCGACGCGAATTTCGTCTACCCGGTGCTGGTGCTGGCCACCGGCGGCTATGTGGACACAAGCCTCACCGACACCACCTTCGCCGGGGCGATCACCGCGGACGGGCCCCTCACCAAGCAGGGCGGCAACACCCTCACCTTCGAGGGTGGCGGCAGCTTTCAGGCGCTGTCCGTCACCGGCGGCGCCGTCACGCTCTCGGGTGCGGCGGATTATTCGGCCTCTTCCCTCACCACCTCGGCGGGGACGACCTTCACTCTCGCGTCCGACGTGACCTTCACCGTCGATACCATCGCGAACTACGGCACGCTCCATGTGCAGCAGGGCACGGTGAGTGCCACGAGCCTCACCAACGGCCTCGGCGGCGCGGTGACGGTGGAGGCGGGCGCGGCGCTGTCGGGCACCCTCGACAACAATGGCACCTTCACCAACCTCGGCTCCACGAACGCCACCGTGAACACCAACGCCGGTACCCTCACCAACGAGGGGACGTGGTCCGGCGCGGTGGTCTCCAATGCGGGCACCCTCACGAACCAGCAAAGCGGCAGCTGGACCGGCGCGGTGCAGGGCAATGGCGGCACCATCCGGAACCTCTCCGGCGCCAGCTGGACCGGAGCGGTGGAAGCCAACGGCAACACCATCCTCAATGACGGCGCCGGCACCACGTGGACCGGCGCCGTTCTCGGCAATCTGGGGGGCGTCACCAATTCCGGCGGCGCCCTCTGGACCGGGGACGTGGCGGCGAACGTCGCCACCATCGAGAACACCAGTGGCGCGAGCTGGTCTGGCGCGGTGACCTCCAACCAGGGCACCATCACCAACGACGGGGCAGGCACCAGCTGGACCGGGACGGCCAGCAACGCCGGCGCTCTCGACAACCGGAACGGCGCCAGCTGGAGCGGGGCGCTCGCCAGCAACTCGGGCTTCGTGACCAACGAGACGGGCGCCAGCTGGACGGGCGCGGTCACGTCCAACACGGGCAGCCTCTCCAACCTGTCCGGTGCCACCTGGACCGGCGCGGTAGAGGCCAATTCCGGCACGATCACCAATGCGGGGACAGGCACCCGCTGGATCGGCGACGTCCACAACGCGCTTTCGGTGCAAAACCTGAACGGGGCGAGCTGGACCGGCGACGCCATCGACAATTCCGGCGTCATCCGCAACAGCGGGGCGGGCACCAGCTGGACCGGCGCGCTGAAGGGCAACACTTTCTACGTCTACAATGACGGGGCAAGCTGGAGCGGCACGGTCGCGGACAATTCCGGCGTGGTGAGCAGCACCAACTCCGCCAGCTGGAGCGGCGCCGTCACCGGCAACACCGGCTATGTCTACAACTCCGGCGGGTCCACCTGGACCGGCGCGGTCACCGGCAATGCCGCCACCATCCAGAACAGCGCCGGCGGCATCTGGACGGATGGCGACATCACCGGCAACGGCGGCACCATCACCAACACCGGCTCCGGCACCTCCTGGACCGGGAAGGTGGTGAGCAATTCCGGGGTCATCATCAATGATGCGGGGGCGACGTGGACCGGCGCCGTGGCCGCGAACGCCAGCGGGGCCGCCATCGTCAGTTCCAACGGGTCGGGCTGGTCGGGCGACGTGGGCAACAGCGGGACGATCCAGAACGTCTTCGGCTCGACCTGGACCGGCAAGGTCGTGTCCAACGCCGCCGGCGGCAGCATCACCAACGATGCCTCCACCTGGACCGGCGCCGTGGTCACCAATGCCGGCACCGTCTGGAACCAGGGCGGCGCCATCTGGACCGGCGCGGTCACCTCCAACGGGGGCACCATCACCAACACCGGCGGGGGCACTTGGTCCGGCGACATCCTCGACAACGCCGCCGGCGCGACCATCCTCAACACCGGCACGGGCACCGGCTGGGCGGGCACGGTCAGCGGCAATGCCGGCACCATCCAGAACCAGCTGTCGGCGACATGGTACGGTGTGGTGGCGGGTAATACGGGGGCCATCGTCAACACCGGCGCCGGCACGTCCTGGTCCGGCGACGTGGTGGCCAATGCCGGCACCATCTCCAATCTCTCCGGCGCCACCTGGACGGGCGATGTGCTGGGCAACGCCGGCACCATCGTCAACACCGGGACCTGGGTCGGCTCGGCCAGCAACACCGATGGCACGCTCGCCACCTACGGCGTCTGGGACGGGAGCATCGTCAACGGGAGGACGCTGGCCGCGGCAGGAGAGATCACCGGCGGCGTCAGCAATGCGGCGGGCGCCACCTTCTATGTGGACGGGGTGACGAGCCCGGCGCTGCCGAACCTGCTGGTGGGCGGCAGCGTGGCCAATGCCGGGACGGTGCAGGTCCTCGGCGCGGCCAGCCTGAAGGTGGGCGGGGACTTCGCCAATGCGGGCACGGTGAGCCTGTCGCAGGGCACCGCGACCTACAACACACTCACGGTGGCCGGCACCTATGCGGGCACGGCCGGCGCGGTGGTGGTGATGGACATCGACCTGTCCTCCACCCGGGCCGACACCACCCGCGCCGACCTTCTGGACGCGCAGGCGGTGAGCGGCGCCACCGCGCTGGAGCTGCGCAACGTGGGCGCGAACAGCGGCCTCTTCGCTAACGACATCGTGGTGGTGAAGGGGGAGGGGGCGGACGATGCGTTCACCGCCACCGGGCTCGGGTCCCGCGGCCTCATCGACTACAGCCTCGTGCACGCGGGCGACGAATGGGCGGTGCGCTCCACTCTCAATCCGTCCGCCGGCAGCCTGGCGGCGAGCGTGGCGGCGACCCTCACCGCCTTCACCACCGGCTTCCTCGAAAGCATGAGCATGGTGGTGTCGGGGCCGGCCGATCCGGTGCGGGATCAGGTGTCCTATGGCCTGTGGGCGCGGCTGAAGGGCGGCAGCTACGACATGGACAGCGTGAGCACCACCCGCGTGGCGGGCGCCACCGCGAGCGTGGCGGCGGCCTCCACCTTCACCTCCAGCTTCGGCGGCTTCCAGGTAGGTGCCGACATTTCCCGCTCCGACATCGCCGGCTCGGGCTTCACCGCGCACGTGGGCCTCACGGCGGGGGATGTCCAGCTGGACAACACCCTTGCGAACGGCGGCGGGGTGTCCACCAGCGTGGATGCGCCGTTCTATGGCGCCTATGCCGTGCTTCGGGGGCACGGGCTCTACGCGGACGTGCAGGTGCTGCGTACCACCTACGGCATGGACCTGACCAACGCCGCGGCGCGGCTCTCCGGTGCGGCGACGGGCGCGGACGGCTGGGCGGTGACGGCCCATGCCGGCGGCGTGGCGCCCCTCGGGGGCAGCTGGTTCGCGGAGCCCTCCGCCGGCTTCGACTATGCCACCGCCCGGGTGGACGAGGTGCTGCTGCCGGGCGGCCTCGGCATCCTGTCCACCGATCCGGTCGAGAGCCTGATCGGCAGCCTCAGGTTGAAGGTGGGCACGCGCATCGCCGCGGGGCAGGGCCTCGTGCTGCGGCCCTCGGTGGAGGTGAGCGTGTGGCACGAGTTCGCCGGCACCGGCGCCGGAACCTTTGCGGACGGCTTCGGCGGGGCGGCGCTGTTCGGCGTCACCGGCCTCGGCACCTTCGGGCAGGTGGGCGTGGGCCTTGCGGGCGAGGCGCCAGCGCTCGGCGTGCTCGGCTTCCTCCAGGCGGACTACCGCTTCGGCGACAACATCTCCGGGGGCGCCTTCTCCGGCGGCATGCGCCGCGTGTTCTGACCCGGGGCCAGCGGGGGGGCTGCTACGGCACGAGGCTGTGGGCGGCCCAGTCCTGGCGTGGCACCTCGCTGCCCAGCTCGAAGCCGAAGTCCACCACGTCCATGCCGTCGGGGCTGGTGCGGCAATGGTAGGAGAGGCGATACCAGTGCCCGCGGCTGCGCACCGCCGCGCCCGGCGCGGTGACGGAGGCGGGGCCGGGCTTCGGGTCGCCGAAGGCGTAGGCCACCACCTCCTCGGGACGCATGTCGGCGTGCTGCCGGCTCACCTCGCCCATGGCGCGGGCGTTGCAGCGCTGCTCGATGCGGGTGGGCAGGTCCACATGGAGCATCGTCCGGTCGCGCTTGGGCTCCTCGTGCTTCCCCCGGTCGTGCCGGGCGGCGCCGGCGAATGCCGCCGCGGGCACGAGGCAGAAGGCGAGGGCGGTCAAGGCGAGACGTTTCACGGGATGGCGCATCCAAGGCTGACAGGATCGAATCAGCACGCTTAATATGCGCTTGTGGCGGGGATGGGACGGCGCCGCCGCCATTGAGGCCATTGATCGGCCGCATGATGTGTTATGTTGACCCTGATACAGCTGCGCGGACGGGGCCCGCGGGGCGAAGCCGGGGCGGGGAGAAGGTGGACGCGTGATGGCGGATGATCGGCCGATGATCCTCGCCCTGCAGGGCGGTGACCGGGAGGTGATCCAGTCCCTGCTCGTGCGGGCGGCGGGACGGCTCCGGGAGCAGGGCGTGCGCGTGCTGGGGGTGGTGGAGCACCTGCCGCCGGGCTGCGCCCACGAGGACGTGCTGCTGCTCGACCTCGTTTCCGGGGAAACCAACCGCCTGCATCAGGACCTCGGGCCCGGCTCGGCCGGATGCAGCCTTGATCCGGCGGGCCTCGCGGCAGCCTCCGCCGGGGTGGAGCGGGCCATCGCCGAGCGTGTCGCGGCGGGCGGCGATCTTTCGGACACGGTGGTCATCCTCTCCAAGTTCGGCCGGCAGGAAGCCGAGGGGCGCGGGCTCACCAGCGCCTTCCACGCCGCCGTTGCCGCCGAGATGGCGGTTCTGACCTCCGTTTCCCCTACCGTGCGGTTGGAATGGGATGGCTTCGTCGGCGACCTCGCCGCCGTCGCGCCGGCGGATCTGTCCGCGGTGGAGGCGTGGTGGGGCCTCGCCGTGGCGGAACTTGCCGACTAGCCCATAACGGATCGGCCTGCGGCGCCTCCGCTCCCGGAACACGGGCATTCGTGGCTGCCGCTTGAGGTTGAGGATGGGCGCGCGCGGCTTCTCTCGCGACGGCGGGCATGCGGTGCCCGGCGCCGCGCCGCCGGATCGCGCGGGAAGCGGTTTCCCCTTCGCCACAAAAGGCTTTAAGAAGAACGGGCGCGGGGCGTGCGTGACCGGGGTAGGGCTCGGGCGCGGGGCTGTCGTGCGCCGGCATTCGCTCCCTCTCCCAAGAAGGCGGTCATGGTCCTGCGTCGTTCCCCTGCTGCTTCCGTCGCGGTGCTCGCCGCCGGCCTCGCCCTCGCCGCCTGCCAGGGCAATCCGGACAGCTGGGGTACGGGCGTGGTGAAGCAGACCGACGCGTTCGGCGACTATTCCGAGACGGTGGTCTCCATTCCCAAGCCCACCGCCGGGCCGCGCCAGTTCCAGTGCACCGGCCCGTTCGCGCCCAATACCACCGCCGTGAACATCGCCGCCGATTTCGGCCAGGCCAATGTGGTCTCCGGCAACGTCATCTCGCCGGACGGCTCCACCGCCCCGGGCATCGTGCTGCTGCCGAACGATCCGGCCCTGAGTCTCGAGATCGCCTGGAAGGACCCGGTGAACCTCGTCGCTCCCCGCCGAGTCGCCTTCACCGAATCCACCGCCTGGAGCGTGAACGGCATCGGCATCGGCGCCAGCCTTGCCGATCTCGAGCGCGCCAACGGCAAGCCCTTCCGCATCCAGGGCTTCGGCGGCAATGCCGGCGGCGTGGTGGCGGACTGGCGCGGCGGCAAGCTCGCCAATCTGGGCGGCGGCTGCGCGCTGGGCGCCCAGCTGGCGCTGTCCGCCACGGTGAGCGATGCAGCCCAGACCAGGATCTCCGGACCGAAGAGCTTCGGCTCCAACGACCCCGCAATCCGCGCCGCCAACCCGACGGTTGGCGTGTTCTGGGTCAACTACCGCTAGGGCAGGCCTGCGCCCTCACGCCCCGCGGGCGCCGGTCCGGTGGGCGAAAGCCCAGATGCGGTAACCGGAGAAGGTCCACAGCATGATGATGCCGGTGGTGATGGCCTGGGCGAGCAGGTAGAACAGCCCCAGCCGGTGCACCAGCACATCCATCAGCACCCCGTTCAGGACGAAGGCCACCAGCGCCACCACCAGGAAGCGCGGCACCGCCCCCGCATGGGAGCGGGACGATTCGAAGGTGAAGCGCCGGTTGAGGGTGTAGGACACCACCCCGCCCACCACGAATCCCACCGCCGAGCCGGCCACCGGCCCCAGCCAGCCCTTCTCCACCACCAGCGCCAGCGCGGCGAAATGCGCGGAGGTGGCGGCCAGCCCCACCCCGACGAAGGTGGAGAACTGGCGGATCAGGTCACGGTATTGGTGAATCAGGGCGGCAATGGGGGGTGGCACCGGGACAGGGCTCCGGACAGGAAGATCTGCTGGCGGCTTCCGTCGCCGCAAATTATGGTCTAAGGAAGCCCATCAGCGCGCAGGGTAAAGAGTTTTCTCGAGGTGTGACCTCCTCGCACTCGCTCGGTGCCCATGCGCGCACGCTTCGGACCGGTCCGGGGCGGAGCTCGATCCTTTCGGGGGGCGCGTGACCCGCGGCCCTTTTTTTGCGCCCGGAGCGTGATCGGAAGGGGGACGAGCCCCGCCCAGGCCGTGGTGCCGGGGTTTCGACGAAACCGGATCCTGACGTCGACAAGCTTCCTCCGGGAACCTTGCGGCGGCGGTCGAGAGCTCAAGACGGATATGCCGAAACGCACCGATATCGAAACCATCCTCATCATCGGCGCCGGTCCCATCGTGATCGGTCAGGCCTGCGAATTCGATTATTCCGGAACGCAGGCGGTGAAGGCGCTGAAGGAGGAGGGATACCGGGTCGTCCTCGTCAACTCGAACCCCGCGACCATCATGACCGACCCGGACATGGCGGACGCCACCTATATCGAGCCCATCACCGCCGAGATCGTCACCAAGATCATCGAGAAGGAGCGCGGCGACCGCTCCAGGGGCTTCGCCCTGCTGCCCACCATGGGCGGGCAGACGGCGCTGAACTGCGCTTTGTCCCTCAAGAAGATGGGCACGCTTGAAAAATACGACGTGGAGATGATCGGCGCCACGGCCGAGGCCATCGACAAGGCCGAGGACCGCGAGATGTTCCGCGAGGCCATGACCAAGATCGGCCTCTCCACGCCCAAGTCCCGCCAGATCAAGACCTTGTCCCAGGCGCTCGAGGCGCTGGAGGAGGTGGGCCTGCCCGCCATCATCCGCCCCTCCTTCACCATGGGCGGCACGGGCGGCGGCATCGCCTACAACAAGGCCGAGTTCATCGAGATCATCGAGCGCGGCATCGACGCCTCCCCCACCAACGAGGTGCTGGTGGAGGAGAGCGTGCTGGGCTGGAAGGAGTATGAGATGGAGGTGGTCCGCGACAAGGCGGACAACTGCATCATCATCTGCTCCATCGAGAACATCGACCCGATGGGCGTGCACACGGGTGATTCCATCACGGTGGCCCCGGCGCTGACGCTCACCGACAAGGAATACCAGGTCATGCGCGACGCCTCGCTGGCGGTGCTGCGCGAGATCGGGGTGGAGACCGGCGGCTCCAACGTGCAGTTCGCGGTGAATCCGGAGGACGGCCGGCTCATCGTCATCGAGATGAACCCGCGGGTGTCGCGCTCCTCGGCGCTGGCCTCCAAGGCCACCGGCTTTCCCATCGCCAAGGTCGCGGCGCGGCTGGCCGTGGGCTACACGCTGGACGAGATCGAGAACGACATCACCGGCGGCGCGACGCCCGCCTCCTTCGAGCCCACCATCGATTATGTGGTGACGAAGGTGCCGCGCTTCGCCTTCGAGAAGTTCCCCGGCGCCGATCCGGTGCTCACCACCGCCATGAAGTCGGTGGGCGAGGCCATGGCCATCGGCCGCACCTTCCAGGAATCCCTGCAGAAGGCCCTGCGCTCTCTGGAGACGGGCCTCACCGGCCTCGACGACATCGAGATCGAGGGCCTCGGCCAGGGCGACGACAAGAATGCGGTGCGCGCCGCGCTCGGCACGCCCACGCCGGATCGCCTGCTCTACGTGGCGCAGGCCATGCGTCTCGGCCTGACGGACGAGCAGATCCACGCCGCCTGCAAGATCGATCCCTGGTTCCTGGCCGAGATCCGCGGCATCGTCGAGATGGAGGCGAAGGTCCGCCGCCTCGGCCTGCCGGGCACCGAGGGGCAGTTCCGCCGCCTGAAGAGCATGGGCTTCTCGGACGCGCGCCTCGCCACCCTTGCACACCTGACCGAGGCCCAGGTGCGCGCGCGGCGCCAGGCGCTGGACGTGCGCCCGGCCTACAAGCGCATCGACACCTGCGCGGCCGAGTTCGCCTCGCCCACCGCCTACATGTACTCGACCTATGAGACGCCGTTCGCCGGCCAGCTCGCCGATGAGGCCTTCCCGTCCGACCGCGAGAAGGTGATCATCCTCGGGGGCGGTCCGAACCGGATCGGCCAGGGCATCGAGTTCGACTATTGCTGCTGCCATGCGGCCTTCGCCCTGAAGGACGCGGGCTATGAAGCGATCATGGTCAACTGCAATCCGGAGACCGTCTCCACCGATTACGACACCTCGGACCGGCTCTATTTCGAGCCGCTGACCGCCGAGGACGTGCTGGAGCTGATCGCCCGCGAGAAGACGAACGGCACCCTGAAGGGCGTCATCGTGCAGTTCGGCGGCCAGACGCCGCTGAAGCTCGCCAAGGCCTTGGAAGACGCGGAGGTGCCGATCCTCGGCACCTCTCCGGACGCCATCGACCTCGCCGAGGACCGCGACCGCTTCAAGACCCTGCTGGATCGCCTGAAGATCCGCCAGCCGGCCAACGGCATCGCCTATTCGGTTGAGCAGGCGCGCCTCGTCGCCGGCGAGCTCGGCTACCCCATGGTGGTCCGCCCGTCCTACGTGCTGGGCGGCCGGGCCATGCAGATCATCCGCGAGGAGAGCCAGCTCGGCGACTATCTGCTGGAGACGCTTCCCGGCCTCGTGCCGCAGGAGGTCAAGGCCCGGTATCCCAACGACAAGACCGGCCAGATCAACACCGTTCTCGGCAAGAATCCGCTGCTGTTCGACCGCTATCTGTCGGATGCCATCGAGGTGGACGTCGACGCTCTTTGTGATGGCAAGGACGTCTTCATCGCCGGCATCATGGAGCACATCGAGGAGGCGGGCATCCATTCGGGTGACAGCGCCTGCTCGCTGCCGTCGTGTTCGCTCTCGCCCGACACCCTCGCCGCGCTGGAGAAGCAGACGGCTGCCATGGCGCTGGCCCTCGGCGTCGGCGGCCTGATGAACGTGCAGTACGCCATCAAGGGCGACGAGATCTATGTTCTCGAGGTGAACCCGCGCGCCTCGCGCACGGTGCCGTTCGTGGCCAAGGTCATCGGCCTGTCCATCGCCAAGATCGCGGCGCGGGTGATGGCGGGCGAGAAGCTCGTGTCCTTCGACCTGGTGCAGCCCAAGCTCGGCCATATCGCGGTGAAGGAAGCGGTGTTCCCCTTCGCCCGCTTCCCCGGCGTCGACACGGTGCTGGGCCCGGAGATGCGCTCCACCGGCGAGGTCATGGGCCTCGACACCGACTTCGGCGTCGCCTTTGCCAAGAGCCAGCTGGGCGGCGGCACCAAGGTGCCCAAGTCCGGCACGGTGTTCGTCTCGCTCAAGGAGAGCGACAAGCAGCGCATCCTGCCGACCATGAGGATGCTGGTGGAGCTCGGCTTCAAGGTGATCGCCACCTCCGGCACCCAGCGCTTCCTGGAGGAGCACGGCGTGCCCGCCGCCAAGATCAACAAGGTGCTCGAAGGCCGCCCGCACATCGTCGACGCCATCAAGAACGGCGAGGTGCAGCTGGTCTTCAATACCACCGAGGGTGCGCAGGCTCTTGCGGACAGCCGGTCGCTCCGGCGGGCCGCCCTCTTGCAGAAAGTGCCGTATTACACCACGCTGTCCGGAGCCATCGCGGCTGCGCAGGGGATCAAGGCCTATGTGGGCGGAGACCTGACCGTGCGGCCGCTGCAGGGCTATTTCAGTGCCGGTGGGCAAGACTCGCACGCCGGGGCGCGGGGCAAAGCCTCCGTCGCCTGAACCTGCGTCCCCCGGCGGACGCGGCGCGCGTGGCCCTCGTTCAACCACGGGCGTGGGATGTCCCCTTCTCCAGCAGGAGGAGGGGCGGCGAAGCCTTCGCCCGCGGGATGTGTACCCCGCAGGACGCGTGAGGCAGTCGCTGCAACCGGGCCGCGCCGCGTGCCAGGATGCAGCTCGGTTTTCAGGCGCCGGATATGCCGTGTCCAGGCAGGTCCGGCGCCGACGATTTCAGGAGGTCTGAAGAAGGACCCATGGAGAAGATTCCCATGACCGCCGGGGGCTATGTGGCCCTTGAGCAAGAGTTGAAGCAGCGTCAGCAGGTGGAGCGTCCGCGCATCATCGCCGCCATCTCCGAGGCCCGCGCCCACGGCGACCTTTCCGAGAATGCGGAATATCACGCCGCCAAGGAGCAGCAGTCGCTGAACGAGGGGCGTATCGCCGAGCTCGAGGACAAGCTGTCCCGTGCCGAGGTGATCGACGTTTCAAAGCTCTCCGGTGATATCGTCAAATTCGGCGCCACCGTGACCCTCGTGGACGAGGACACGGAGGAGGAGAAGGTCTGGCAGATCGTTGGCGACAGCGAGGCCGACGCCAAGGCCGGCCGCATCTCCATCTCCTCGCCAGTTGCGCGGGCGCTGATCGGCAAGAAGAAGGGCGCTTCCGTCGAGGTGGTCACGCCCAAGGGCGCGCGCTCCTTCGAAATCGTGGCGGTGCGCTGGGGCTGAGCCAAGTCGCCCCAATCGCTTGCACGCCCCGGCTGGTCCGGGGCGTTCGCGCGTGTGCTCGCCTGCAACCAGGCGGGTGACGTCGCGAGGTGTTGTCTTGGGGGCGTCCCCTTGGAGGTCACGCCCCCCTGGGCAGTCCGGCTTCCAGCGGCACCACGGGCGCGTTCTTCGCCTGCTTCAGCGTGAGGGCGGTCTTCACGTTGCGCACGTTCGGCGCCGCGGTGATTTCAAGGACGAAGGTCTGGAAGGTCCTGAGATCAGGCGCCACGCACAGCATCAGGAAGTCCACGTCGCCGGACAGCATCCAGGCGCTGCGCACCAGCGGCCAGTGGGCGATGAGCTCCTGGAAGGCTTCGAGGTCGGCCTCGGCCTGGCTGATGAGATGCACCATGGCGAAGGCCATGAGATCGTAGCCGAGCCGCTTCTCCTCGAGCAGGGCGCGATAACCCTGGATGATCCCGTCCTCCTCCAACGCCCGCACACGGCGCAGGCAGGGTGGGGCCGAGATGCCGACACGCCGCGAAAGCTCGACATTGGTCATGCGCCCGTCCCGCTGCAGCTCGTCCAGGATCTTCCAGTCGACGGCATCGAGGCGAACGGTCAAGGCAGGGCTCCTGCGGCAGGGGACAGCGGCACCTTAGTGCGCGTTTGCGGCAACGCAACGAAATAATCTTTCGCAATGCAGCTTGATCCACGCCGCCTTGTGGCGCTGCGGGAGTGCCCCTACATTTGCGCATAGCTTACGCACGAGCGTGTTCAAACAGGCGGAACCGGCACCCGGCACCGGGGGCATGCGCGGCCGGTGATTTCGAGGACAACATGACGGCCCAGAACGTGAAGGTGGTGATCATCGGCTCCGGCCCGGCCGGCTACACGGCCGCCGTCTACGCGGCGCGCGCCATGCTGGAGCCGGTGCTGTTCGAGGGGATCCAGCCGGGCGGCCAGCTCACCATCACCACCGACGTTGAAAACTACCCCGGTTTCGCCGAGCCCATCCAGGGCCCCTGGCTGATGGAACAGATGCGGGCCCAGGCCGAGCACATGGGCACGAAGATCATCGCCGATCATGTGGCGACCCTCGACCTGTCGCAGCGGCCGTTCCGGCTGGAGACCGAATCGGGCACCATCTGGCGCGCCGACGTGGTCATCCTCGCCACCGGCGCGCAGGCGCGCTGGCTCGGCCTCGATTCGGAGGCGGCATTCCGGGGCTTCGGCGTTTCCGCCTGCGCCACATGCGATGGCTTCTTCTATCGCGGCAAGGAGGTGGTCGTGGTGGGCGGCGGCAACACCGCTGTGGAGGAGGCGCTGTTCCTCACCAATTTCGCGTCCAAGGTCACCGTGGTGCATCGGCGCGACAGCTTCCGCGCGGAGAAGATCCTGCAGGAGCGCCTGTTCGCCAATCCGAAGGTGAATGTGGTGTGGCATGCCGAGCTCGCCGAGGTGGTGGGCGCGGACGACCCCTTCACCAAGGTGACCGGAGCGAAGCTGCGGGACGTGCGTACCGGCGCGATCACCGAGCTGCCCGCTGACGGCATATTTGTCGCCATCGGCCATGCGCCTGCCACAGAGCTGGTGAAAGACCAGCTGAAGCTGAAGGAGAGCGGCTATGTCTGGACCGCCGCTGATTCGACGGCGACTTCGGTGCCGGGAGTGTTCGCCGCGGGCGACGTGGCGGATGAGATCTATCGCCAGGCCGTGACAGCGGCCGGGCGCGGGTGCATGGCGGCCCTTGAGGCGGAACGCTTCCTGGCGCACCAGCCGGTGGCGAAGGCGGCGGAGTAGCCGCCCGTCCGCCCGTCCGCCCGGCGGCTGGGCGGGCCTTTCTTGGGCAGCGCGGGGGTCGGTGTGGTGGGGGCCATGCCGGTGTCACAGGTCTAAACGATTGAACGGCATCGCATCCCTGTCCGGCGTGGAGGGGTTGCCGCTTGAGGGGCTCGGGCCTGATGGATTGGGACAAGCTGAAGGTTTTCCACGTTGCTGCCGAGGCCGGTTCCTTCACCCATGCAGGCGAGACGCTGGGGCTTTCCCAGTCGGCCGTGAGCCGGCAGGTGTCGGCGCTGGAGGCGGAGCTGAAGGTTCCGCTCTTTCACCGCCATGCCCGCGGCCTCATCCTCACCGAGCAGGGCGAGCTGCTCTATCGCACCGCCCACGAGGTGTTCCTGAAGCTGGAATCGGCCCGCGCCCAGCTCACCGACAGCCGGGAGAAGCCGAACGGCGACCTGCGCGTCACCACCACCATGGGCCTGGGCACCCACTGGCTCACCGCCCGGGTGGGGGAGTTCGTGGAGCTGTTCCCGGACATCCGCATTCAGCTCATCCTCACCGACGAGGAACTGGACCTCGCCATGCGCGAGGCGGACGTGGCCATCCGCATGCGCCAGCCGGTGCAGCCGGACCTGGTGCAGCGCAAGCTCTTCACCGTGCATTTCCATGCTTATGCCTCAGCGGACTATCTGAAGCGGCACGGCCATCCGCGCACCCTCGATGAGCTGGACAAGCACCGTATCCTGCTGCTCGGCGGGCCGATCCCGTCCTATTTCCAGGGGCTCAACTGGCTGGAGCACGCCGGGCGTGACGGCTCGACCCCCCGCATTCCGGCCTTCGAGGTCAACAACGTGCTCGGCCTGAAGCGCGCGGTGGAGCGCGGGGTGGGCATCGGCACGTTGCCCGACTACCTCTCGGACGATTCTTCATCGCTTGTGCAGCTGTTCACGGATCGGGAAACGCCCAAGCTCGAGGCTTACTTCACCTATGCCCAGGAAATGCGCTCGGTGGCGCGCATCCAGGTGTTCCGTGACTTTCTCATCTCCAAGGCACAGCGCTGGAATTACTGATTTATGACGCGCTGTGGTATTTGGATGATGCATCACGGTGTGCAGCCCAGCGCTGCGGACATGCCTGATATGCAGTCATTTCGCGTTGCAAATTGCCTACGGGAAGGGCATTTTGCTCAAGCGCTGATCGCATCGTGATTGATGTATCAGCTGTTCCCCTCTGGAAGGTTCGCCGCTCTGCGGCGATACTTGCCGGGTCCCGCAACGGACCCGGCATTTTTCTTTTTCGGATACCTTTTCCCTCCTGTCCCGTTGTCATCAGTCGTGTCTATATCTCAGGTGTAGGCCTCAACTTTCTGCAACGGGGACTGGAAATGTCGATTCTGAAGCGCGGGCTCGCCGGCGAGCCGGTGAAGATCCTGCAAGCCAAGCTGGGCGTTTCGGCGGATGGCCAGTTCGGCCCCGCCACGGAAGAAGCGCTGAAAGCCTACCAGAAGCAGCATGCCCTCTCCGTGGACGGCATCGCCGGCCCGGACACCTTCGCTGCGCTCGGGTTGCCCGAGCTGATCCTCCTGACCGAGGGCAGCAAGGGCGAGAGCGTGAAGAAGCTGCAGGCTGCCCTTGGTCTTGCGGCTGACGGCGCCTTTGGCCCTGCCACCGCCAAGGCGGTCAAGGAGTTCCAGGAAAAGAACGGCCTGGAGGCGGACGGCATGGCCGGCCCGGTCACGCTGTCGAAGATCCAGGCTTTCGCCGGCGTCTTCTCGGCGGACGCGGTGGCCAAATCGCAGGCCGCCCCCGGCACCGTCGCGGCCGATGCGAAGCCCACCGAGGCCGGCGCGGCCGCGGCTCCGAAGAAGAGCATCTGGCAGACCATCACCTCCTTCTTCTCCTGACCGGTGGGGCGGGCGGCAGCGCTGCCTTCCCTTGGAATAGCCGGCCCTGAGGCATGTTGCCCTTCTTCAGGTCCTGCCCGGATCCCTCGGATTCGGGTGAGGCCTGATGGAAGGAAGACTCCATGCCCCTGCTGGCCCGGCTTCACGCATCCGCCTTCTGCGGGGCAGGGAGCCGGTCGCGCCCTGCGCCGCCGTTTCGCCGGCCGGCCCGGGCGATCCGGACGCCGGACCCCCATTCTCCCGCCGTATCCGTGTGAGGATCCTCCGGTGCCGCCCGCGCCGGGCCGGATCTGCCCCCTTGCCGCAAGACGATCCCGCCCGCCGCCGAGGCGGGAGCCTTCCCCCGCGCCTTTCCCGGTCGAAGGGCCCCCGGCGCTGCCCGAAGACCCGGTGCGCAGCCGGCGGACACGCCGCGCGCGACGGGCTTTCCCTGTTCAGCGCCCTCGGCTTATGCTGACGAAAATCCTCCGCGCCGAATCCGATGCCCTCCTTCCTGATGGACCGACTGGTGAAGCCCGCTGCCCTCGCCCTCGGCATCGCCGGCCTGCCGCTGGCGGCTGACGCCCGCACCGACAGGCCCGTCATTTTCGTGGATGTGGCCACCCTTGTGCCCGACGCGGTGTTCGATGTGCGTTATTTCGGCACCGCGAATTTCGTCGGCGCGCGGGTGGATGGCTATGGCGCGGCGCGCTGCTTCCTCACCCGCCCGGCGGCGGACGCCCTGGCGGCCGTTTCGGCCGATGCGAAGGCGCGGGGGCTCGGGCTGCGCATCTTCGATTGCTACCGCCCGGCACGGGCCGTGGCCCATTTCGCCCGCTGGGCCAGCGATCTTTCCGATACCGGGACCAAGGCCGCCTATTATCCCGACGTGGAAAAGAAGGACCTGTTCGCGGAAGGCTACATCGCCGCCAGGTCTGGTCACTCCCGCGGATCCACCCTCGACCTGACGCTGTTCGACCGCGCGACCGGCGCCGATCTCGACATGGGCACGCCCTTCGACCTTTTCAGCCCGCGGTCCTGGCCGGGGTCCGATGCGGTGACGCGGGCACAGAAGGCCAATCGCGGGCTGCTCGCCGACCTCATGGCACGCCATGGCTTCAAGCCGTTCGAGAAGGAGTGGTGGCACTTCACCCTGAAGGATGAACCGTTCACCGACACCTATTTCGATTTCCCTATCGAATAAGGGCGGGGTCAGCCCTCAGTTCGCCGGAATCTCGTCCACCCGCAGGCGGCGGCCGCGGGCGTCGAAGAAGTCACCCGTGTTGATGACGAGGCGGTCGGCGCGGATGCGCTGCTCCAGCGCGCGCAGGCGGGCGCGGGCCTCGCCATTCTCCAGCGGCGCGCCGTCGTCCAGTTGGGCGAAGAAGACGGCGCCGTCCCAAGGCCGCCCGGCGCCCTTGAACAATTCGACGATCCCGGCCCAGTCCACCTCGTCCCCCACGATGGTCAGGAAGGTGGAGACCAGCGGCGTCACCTCGGGCTCGGCGATGCGCACCAGCACCACCAAGGCGGTGAAGCTGCCCTGGTCGCGGAAGGTCGCCGCAAGCCAGGCATCGAAGTCCGTCGCTGCGACGGGCGCGGTGGTGGGGCGGTCCCTGCGGGCCATTGTCGTATCCGTGCTGGAGCCGCGCCCGATCAGAAATCGACGAGGGGCGTATCGGGCATGTAATGATCGAACAAGTACCAGAAGGGGCTCTGCCGCGAGGACTGGTACCAGTCCTCGAACGCCGCGAGCTCTGCCTGCGGATCGTGGGCCTCCGCCTCGAAGAGGGCGACGGCCACGGCTGCGAAGCGGGTGAGCACCTCGGCGCGCGCGTCGCTGTCAGTGTCCCAGCCGAGCCGGGTGCGCAGCAGGGCCTGACCGGTTGCCGCCGCCATCTCCGCATCCGCGACGCCCGCGATGGAGGCGCAGAGCGCCGCCATGAGCTCCGCCCGGCGATGGGCATGCGCACGGGCCGCGGCGAGGGCTTCGGCGCGCTCCGCCGCCTCCCTGCGAAAGGCCGTCTCCGCGACGGCGGCCGCATGCTTCGCCGTTTCGAGCCCCGCCAGGAAGCCGGCCCGTGCAGCTTCCCCTCGGGGGTTAGCTTCGGGCCGCTCGGCGGAGGGGGCTGCGTCTGTGCTCACCGGCGGTCCTCAAGGGCATCGAGGGCTGGGGGAGGGGGAATCTGGCGGAAGAGAGTGGGAGTCGAACCCACCAAGGACCGGCTCGCGGCCCCTCCCGGATTTGAAGTCCGGACGCCCCACCAGGGACGCTTCTCTTCCCCGCGGCTCTTCCGCGGATCTGGCCTCGCGGGCATCTTCTCCCGCGCCGGCGAACAGATCCAGCCGGAAGGGGTTGATGCGCCGCAGATCGCCCCGGCGCAAGGTCACGCCGTGGCGGTCGAAGAACTCCAGGATCTGTATGGCGACTTTCCGCCCGCTCTGCACCTCGTCGCGGAAGCGGGCGGCGGTGAATTCGTCCTTCAGACGCTCGCCGCCGAGCATGCGGAGGACCTCCACCATTTCGGCGACGACCGGCCGCAGAAAGAAGTGGTCGTGCGCCACCTCGTCCACCCGGCCCATGCGGCCGAGCAGCTTGAACAGCCGCCGCACCTCGTTTTCCGGAACCGTAAGAATGCCGGCGATGTCGCGGACCCGTGGCGGGCGGAAGCGTTCGTCGCCGGAAATGAGAGGGGCGACGCGGGTCCAAAGGGCCTCGTCGGCGGCCGTCAGGCGGACTTCGAAGCCGGCGCGGCGTACCCACGCGCCTTCGAGCCGCACAATTCCCGTGGGCAGGCTCTGCAGCGCGAGGAGGAAATAGGGGGAGGGGAGCCGCGGCGTCACCGACAGGCGCAGGCGTTCCCGGCCCATGCCCGGGAGATCCGGATTCTCCAGATGGAAGGCGTCGAGGGTAGCCACCACCTGCCGGGTGAGTTCCTCGAACCGGCTTGCGTGGAGCGCGACCTCGGCCGCCCCGGTGGTCAGCCGCACCAGCTTCAGCCGCGCGGCAATGCCCGCCATCTCCGCCTCGGAGAGTGCGCGGTCGCGGGTAAAGGCGGTGATGTCCGCATAGAAAGGCGAGCAGTCGAGGTAGTGCGCCAAAGCCTCGGCGGCGTCGGGTGCGGCAAGGGCGTCTAGCTGGGCGAGGCGTTCGGGGGTGCGGCGCTTGCGCTTCGGTCCGCGCAGGTCGAGGAAGCGTCCGCCTCCCACCGTCCGCTGCGCGGAGGTGTCTCGGATCACGAACCGGTCGCCGGCGGCGGCGGCAATGGGGGTCTCCAGCACCAGCTGGACGCGTCCGCTGTCCCCTGGGGCGATGGGGGCACCGAGCAGGACGATGCGCGCGCCCACTTCCCGCGCCGCATGGTGCAGCCGCACCGGGAACCATTGGCCGATGGGGCGCGGCTCGCCGGGGAGCACCTTCAGCTCGGCGTCGATATGGTCGGCAGGGGCATGGAGAGCCGGGTCCAGCACCATGTCGCCGCGGGCGATGGCATCCTTGCTGATCCCTTCGCCGGCGAGGTTGATGCCACAGCGGTCGCCCGCGACGCCGGTCTCCGCGGGCCGGTCCTGGGCGCGGATGGAGCGGACGCGGGCGGCAAGGCCCGAGGGGCTCACGACCACCCTGTCGCCCACCGTGACTTGCCCCGACAGGATCGTCCCCGTGACCACCGTTCCCGTGCCGGGCAGGGTGAAGCTGCGATCCACGGCGAGGCGGAAGCGCCCCGCCGCGACCCGGCGGGCGAGATGCCGCGCTGCCTCCGCGAGAGCCGCGCGCAGTTCCGGCACACCCGCGCCGGACGGAGCCGAGACGCGGTACACGGGCGCGCCTGCAAGGGCTGTGGGAGCGAGCAGAGCGGCGATCTCGGCTTCGACCGCCATCAGGCGGTCTTCATCCGCCATATCGGTCTTGGTCAGCGCCACCATGCCGTGGGAGATGCCCAGGAGGTCGAGGATGGCGAGGTGTTCCCGCGTCTGCGGCATCACCCCGTCGTCCGCGGCCACCACCAGCAGCGCGAAATCAATGCCGCCAGCCCCGGACAGCATGGTGTGCACGAACTTCTCATGCCCCGGCACGTCCACGAAGCCGAGCACCTCCTCGCCCATCGGCAGATAGGCGAAGCCGAGGTCGATGGAGATGCCGCGGGCCTTTTCCTCCTTCAGCCGGTCGGTATCGACACCGGTGAGGGCACGCACCAGCGTGGTCTTGCCGTGGTCGATATGTCCGGCGGTGCCGATGATCACCTAGGGCACCTCTCCCAGCGGGATGGAGGCGCGGCGCTGGGCGGCGGATTCCTCCTCCGGGCTCAGCGTGGCGCGCACGGCGTCGAAAAAGCGATCCGCCAGCGCGCTGTGGCCGGCATGGGCGCGCAGAAGCCAGGCAAAGGCGGCCACCCGGTCGCGCGGGATGCCGGCGCCGAGATGATAGGCGGCACCGAGCATGGCCTGCCCGTCGGCATCGCCCGCCTCCGCGCCCTTGCGCCACCAGCGGACCGCCTCGACCGGGTCGCGGTCCATGCCGAGGGCGTTGTGGGCGATCATGCCGAGGCGAGTCATGGAGGAGGCGATGCCCTGTTCCGCCGCCGCCAGCGCCCAGCGGCGCGCCTCGGCGGGATCGGCGGGCATCACCTCGCCTTCCAGCAGCATCCAGCTGAGCATGTCCTGGGCCGGGCCGTCTCCGTCCCCCGCGGCAGCGCGATAGAGCTCGGCGGAGCGGGCGTAGTCCTGCCCCACGCCCTGGCCCTTGAAATAAAGGGTCGCGAGGTTGCGCCGGCCCACCGGGTCTCCGCCCTCGGCGGAGAGTTCAAGCCAGCGGCGGGCGAGGTCGAGGTCGGGCTCCACGCCGAGCCCATCCACGAAGCAGGCGCCGATGTTGTTCTGTGCCCGCGCATTGCCCTTGCGGGCGAGGGGCTCCCAAAGGGAAAGGGCGGCTTCATAGTCGCCGGACGTGGCGTGGGTGAGGGCGGCGGCCATCAGCTCGTCGGCGGAGCGGGTCTCTTCCGGCTCCTCCTCCGCGGTGTTCTCCTCCGGCTCGGGCGCGGAGGGTGCCGCGACGGGTGGGGCCTCCTCCGTTTCACGCTGGCGGAAGGTCTGTGTCCAACGCTCGGCGATGGCCTCGTCCGTATGGACGGGCGGAACTGCGGGCGCCTCCGATGCGCCCACGCGCGGACGCCATTGGGCGGCCGGCGCGGGCTCCGGCGCGTCCGCCGGCGGGTTGCCGGCCGCAAGCCCCGACACGATGTCGTTGAGCAAGGCGTCGAGGTCGTCCTCCGCCTTGGACGCGGCCGGCGCGGGGGCGGCCTCGCGGGAGCCGGCGCGCTGAACACCGGGGCGCGACGGGCGGGGATGCTCCTGTGCCGCCGCCTCTTCCTCGGATGTTCCGCCGCCTTTTCCCTTCAACCGATCAAGCCAGCTCATGGGCCCCCTCCAGCGTGGTGACGGAAGCCAGGAACGCGGCCTCGTCGTCGAGGCACCTCAAATCGAGCACAAGCGCCTGATCGTCAATGCGTCCGATCACGGGGACCGGAAGGCGGCGCAGGGCGTCGGCGAGCCGGGCCACGGCGCCGCCGCTCCCGTCCCGCGCGCGGATGGCAAGCCCGATCCCCGACAGCGTCTCCAGGGGGAGCGCGCCCGAGCCGATCTGGCTGCGGCAGGGCGTCGGACCCACGACGAAGGCCGGGCCGAAGACACGCTGCAGAACCGGGGCGAGACGCGCGGCCTGCGCCGCCATGTCGTCCGGGCGGCGGGTGAGGAAGCGCAGCGTCGGCAGGCGGTCCGCAAGCCGATCCGGGTCCCGGTAGAGGCGCAACGTCGCCTCGATGGCGGCAAGGCGCACCTTGTCCACCCGAAGCGCCCGCTTCATGGGGTTCTTGTTCACCTTCGCCACGAGATCGCGCCGGCCGACGATGAAGCCCGCCTGTGGCCCGCCCAGCAGCTTGTCGCCGGAGAAGGTCACGAGGTCTGCCCCCTCGGCCACCGCCTCGCGCACGGTCGGTTCGTGGACCAGGCCATAGCGCGAAAGGTCCGCCAGCGTGCCGGAGCCGAGGTCGTTCACCAAAGGAACATGCGCTGCGTGGGCGATCTCCGCCAGCTCGCGCGGCGGGACCTCCTTGGTGAAGCCCTCGATGCGGTAATTGGAGGTGTGGACCTTGAGGATTACCCCGGTCTCGGGGCGAATGGCCTCGCGATAGTCGCGGGCATGGGTACGGTTGGTGGTCCCCACCTCGTCGAGCTCGGCCCCGGCCCGGCGCATGATCTCCGGCATGCGGAAGGCGCCGCCGATCTCGATCAGCTCGCCGCGCGAGACCACCGCTGGCTTGCCCTGGGACAGGGTGTTGAGCACCAGCAGGACGGCGGCGGCGTTGTTGTTGACGAGGGTGGCGTCCTCGGCGCCCGTCAGCTCGCAGATGAGGTCGCGGACGTGGTCGTCGCGCTCGCCACGCTTGCCGCCGTCGAGGTCATACTCCAGCGCGACGGCGCTGCGCATGGCGCGAGTGGCGGCGGCCACCGCGTCCTCGGCGAAGATGGCGCGGCCAAGATTGGTGTGCAGGACAGTGCCGGTCAGGTTGAAGACGGGCTTCAGGCTCGGGGTGGCTGCGGCATCGAGCCGGGCGAGGGCGGCGGCGGCGATCTCCAATGGCGTGGCCGGCCCTCCGGCGCCCGCCCGCAGGGCGGCACGACGTTCATCAAGGGCGTAACGCACGGCCGCGGTGGTCGCCTGCCGGCCGTGCCGGTCGAGGGCGGCGCGGCCGGCTTCCTCCTTCAGCACGGTGTCGACGGAAGGCAGGTGGCGCAAGGGAAGAGCGCTGGCGGAGAGGGGGGAGCTGGCAGGGCTGGACATGGCGGCCCCCTCAATAGCCGAGGAGGAATGGATTGAAGGTGGAGCGGCGGTAGGGACCGTCCTTCTGCAGGAGGTCGAGGCCCAGGCTCGCCACGTCGTCGGCCACCGGATCGATGCCCCCATCCTGCGCCAGATAGAAGACCTTGGCGTAGGAATGGCAAGTGTCGCAGGTCTCCGCCTTGATGGAGCCGTCGCCGCCCTCCACCTCCTGATAGGCGATGCCGGCGGTGGAACCGCAGGCGGTGCAGCGGATGCGCACGAAATTCCACAGGGTCGAGCAGAGCGAGCAGGCGCAGTAGCGCGCGCCATGGGCGGAAGGCCAGTTCACCACGAGGCTGGCCACCGGAGGGCCGCCGCAGGCCGGGCAGACGCCGTCGCCGACCGGAACGAGGCGTGACGCATCGAGGCGGGAGGCGAGGCGGGCGAAGTGCACCTGCAGCGCCGCCGCCACGAAAAGGTGCTCGGCCAGGGCTTCCACCGGGATGGAATCGGCGAGCACGTTGCGGATCATCTCGCCGCAGGTCACCTCGGAGGCGGCACGCACGCGCTCCAGCGCGGCTTCTGCCTGCGCGGGCTTCTCAATGGCGCTGGCTTCCGAAAGCAGGCGCTCGAATACCGCGTCGAATGCGGCGTCAGGCGTGAAATGCGACCGGTCCAGCGGCGGCATCTCATGCGCCCGGGCGCGCGCGAGGGTGTCCGCATCCGGCATTTCCGGCGCGGGCGCATCAAGGGCTGCGAGATGCTGGGCTTCGACCACGTAGCCGAGGAAGGACAGATAGGGCCCGAGCTGGCTCCTCCCGGCGAGGTGATGGAACCGGCGCGCCCGCCGTTCGAAAAGAACGCCCGGGTCGGGCAAACGGGCGTAGGCTGGAGCCACGACCCCTTCAAGCACCGACGGATCCGGGATGATGGCCCCCGGCGGGCCGGATACGCTCGACATCACCACCTCACGAACCTCACGGGTCACGTGGAACCGGAGCCGGCCCTGCGACCGGCTCCTGTTTTATTGTGTCACTTACTCCGCCGGCGTGCCACGGGTTCCCGACTTGCGGGAGGACACCAGCTCGCGGAACCACTTCCTGTGGTGCCGCCAGGCCCAGCCGCCCGTCACCTGGCCGCGGGTCATGGCGCTGATGGTGCCCTTGACCCAGATGGCGGCGTAGACGTGCACGATCCACACGCAGATGATCGCCACCGCCGCCACCGAATGGACGAGCAGGGCGATGCGCTGCTGTTCGATGCTCGTGTAGGACGCGAAATAAGCGTTCCAGATCACGACCCCCGAGCCGATCAGCACGATGATGAGCGTGGACATGCCCCAGAAGACGAGCTTCTGGCCGGCATTGTACTTGCCGAGCTCGGGCAGCTTCTCCTCGTGTCCGGCGATCACGTCGCGGATGCGGCGCATCCAGGTGCCGTCCTCGCTCTTCCACAGGTTCGCCTTCCAGAAGCGGAAGAACATGCCGAAGAAGGAGAAGAACAGCACCACCCCGATCCACGGATGGATCGTCCGTGTCATCTGCCCCCCGCCGAACAGGCCGGTGAGGAAGTAGAGGCTGGGATGGAACAGGGCGAGGCCCGAGAGCGCCAGCAGGATCAGGCTGATGGCCGTGATCCAGTGATTGATCCGGGCGCCTACGGTATAGCGGTCCACCTGCACCGGATGGCCGGGGTGGACCGCATCGCCGGATTCGACATCATAAGGGGTGCTCATGAGCGGCCTCCCTTCGCGAGTTTCTCGGCGTTCTCCTCATCCTCGGGCGTGACCTTGTTGGAGCCGTTGACGAGGTAGTGCAGCGCCCCGGCGATGGCGGCAAAGCCCATGACGCCGAGACCTACGTATTTGGTCACGCCCTTCCAGGCCTCCACGATGGGGCTGATGCGCGGATTGTCCGGCAGCCCCGCATAGATGGACGGCTTGTCGGCGTGCGGAAGCACGTACATCACGTGCGTGCCGCCGACGCCGGGCGGATCATAGAGCCCCGCATTCTTGAAGCCGCGGGACGTCAGGTCCTTGATGCGCCCCTCGGCCCACGCCTTCATCTGCGTCTTGGTGCCGAACACGATGGCCTGCGTGGGGCACGCCTTCTGGCAGGCAGGACCCTGGCCCACGGCCACGCGGTCGGAGCACAAGGTGCACTTGTAGGCCTTGTTGTCGACCTTCGAGATGCGGGGAATGTTGAAGGGGCAGCCCTTCACGCAATAGCCGCAGCCGATGCACCTGTCGTGATCGAAATCCACGATGCCGTTGGAATACTGCACGATGGCACCGGGCGCCGGGCAGGCCTTCAGGCAGCCCGGATCGGCGCAGTGCATGCAGCCATCCTTGCGGATGAGCCATTCGAGATTGTCGGTCTCCGGGTTCACCCACTCGGTGAAGCGCATCAGGGTGAGCGACGCCGGGGTGAGGTCCGGCGGGTTGGTGTAGGTGCCGTTGAAGGTGCCGATCTCCTCATGGAGCTCGTTCCATTCAAGGCACGCCGCCTGGCACGCCTTGCAGCCGATGCACTTCGACACGTCGATGAGCTTGGCCACGGGCTCCTTGAACTCGACCGGCTTGCCGAGCGAGGAGGCCGAACGCCGCACCAGGTCGGCGTCGCCGAACTTGGGCGGGGTCGGGGTGACCGGAGGGTTCGGGATCGGAGGAAACATGACTTGGCTCCTCTCCGTTACGCCACCGGCCCGGTGGAGGGCTCGATGTTGACAAGGAACGCCTTGAACTCCGGCGTCTCGATGTTCGCGTCACCCACGAACGGGGTAAGCACGTTCGCTGGAAAACCCTTCCTGGCTGCGCCGACAAAGCCCCAATGGATGGGGATGCCAACGATGTGCATGGGCTTGCCGTCCACCATCAGCGGCCGGATGCGCTTCGTCACATAGGCCTTGGCGAAGACCGAGCCGCGCTTCGACCACACCCGCACCCAGCCGGCGTTGGTGATGGACTTCTCCTTGGCGAGCTCCTCGGAGATCTCCACGAAGAATTCGGGCTGGAGCACCGCATTCACGTGGTTGTTCTTCGTCCAGTAGTGGAAGTGCTCGGTCAGGCGGTAGGAGGTCGCCGCATAGGGGAACTCCTTGGACGCCGTGTCCGCGAACTGGGCGAAGTCGTCCTTGAACACGCGGGCCACCGGATTGCCCCGCACCTTGGGGGCGATGAGGTTGGCGACCGGGCTCTCGAACGGCTCGTAATGCACCGGGAACGGCCCGTCGCGCATCATGCCCCGGACGAACAGGCGGGAGACGCCTTCCGGGTTCATGATGAACGGCCCCACATCCTGCGGCTTGGCGGTGGGGGCGATGTCGGGCACGTCGTAGCCCGTCCACTTGGCCCCGTCCCACCAGATCAGCTTGCGGGTGTCGTCCCACGGCTGGCCATCGATGTTGCACGATGCCCGGTTGTAGATGATGCGGCGGTTCGCCGGCCAGGCGAACGACCACTTGAGGAAGGCCCCGGTGTCGTCGGGATCGGAATTGTCCCGGCGTGCCATCATGTTGCCCGCCTCGGTGTAGCTGCCGGAATAGATCCAGCAGCCGCACGCGGTGGACCCGTCGTCGCGCAGCACGCCGAAGGTGGGCACCTGCTTGCCGGCTTCCAGCACCTTCTTCGTGGGGTCGTTCGGATCGAGCACGTCGGAGACGACGTAGCCGTTCATCTCCTTGGCGAGCTCGTCCGGCGATGGCTCGTGGGGGTCCTTGTAGTTCCATGTGAGGTTGAGGATGGGATCGGGGAAGGCGCCGCCTTCCTTGCGATACAGTTCCTTCAGCCGCAGGTGGATCTGCGCCAGGATGAAGGTGTCCGGCTTGGCTTCGCCGGGAGGCGTGCCGCCCGCCCAGTGCCACTGCAGCCACCGGCCGGAGTTCACCAGCGAGCCGGTGTCCTCCGCGAAGCAGGTGGTGGGCAGCTGGATCACCTCGGTCTTGATCTTTGAAGGATCCGCCGGGTTGTAGATCCCGTGGTTCTCCCAGAAGCGCGCGGTCTCGGTCTCCAGCGGATCCATGATCACGAGCAGCTTGAGCTTGGACAGCGCATCCGCGAGCTTGGCCTTGTTGGGGACGGCCTGCAGCGGATTGAACCCCTGGCAGAAGTAGAGGTTCATCTTCCCCTGGTTCATGAGCTCGAAGGCGCGCAGGATGTCGTAGGAGGGCAGGTCCAGCTTGGGCAAATAGTCGTAGGCCCAGTTGTTCTCTGCCGTCGCGGCTGCACCCCACATGGCTTTCTGGAAGCTCACAAAGAACTTCTTGTAGTTCTGCCAGTAGCTCATCTGGTTGGGACGCAGAGGCTTGAAGCCGCGCGTCGACATGTAGGCGTTGAAGTCCGGCTCCTTTTCCGTGGGCATCGTCAGATACCCCGGGATCAGATTGGACATGAGGCCGATGTCGGTGAGCCCCTGGATGTTGGAGTGCCCGCGGAGCGCGTTCATGCCGCCGCCGCGGACGCCGATGTTGCCCAGGATGAGCTGGAGCATCGCCATGCCGCGGATGTTCTGCGACCCCTTGGAGTGCTGGGTCCAGCCAAGCGCGTACATGGAGGTCATCGTCTTGGTGGGAGACGAACACTCCGCGATCATCGACGCCACCTTCAGGAACTTGTCCTTCGGCGTGCCGGTGATGCGCTCGACCATTTCCGGCGTGTAGATGGCCACGTGCTGCTTCAGCAGGTTCCACACGCTGCGCGGATGCTGAAGCGTCTCATCCACCACCGCGTATCCGTCGGGGCCGATCTCATAGTCCCAGGTGGAGCGGTTGTAGTCGCGTTTCTGCTCGTCATAGCCGGTGAAGAGGCCATCCTGGTAGCCGAAGCCCTCCTTCACGATGTAGGCGGCGTTGGTGAAGGCCTTCACATAGTCCCACTGCACCTTGTCGTTCTGCATGCAGTAGTTGATGACGCCCAGCAGGAAGGCGATGTCCGTGCCCTGGCGAATGGGGGCGTAATAATCCGCCACCGCGGCCGAGCGCGTGAAGCGCGGGTCCACGACGATGAGCTTCGCGCCACGGTTAGCCTTCGCCTCCGTGACCCATTTGAACCCGCACGGATGCGCTTCGGCGGCATTGCCGCCCATGATGACGACGAGGTCGGTGTTCTTGATGTCCGTCCAGGAATTCGTCATGGCGCCACGGCCAAAAGTTGGGGCGAGACTCGCCACCGTCGGGCCGTGTCAGACGCGTGCCTGGTTGTCGAACGTCAGAATTCCGGTCGAGCGCACCACCTTGTAGGTGGCGAACGCTGTTTCGTTGGTGGTGGCCGAGGCGGCGAGGAAGCCGGTCGTCAGCCATCGGTTCACGGTCACGCCGTCGCTGTTCTTCTCGATGAAGTTTGCGTCACGGTCGGTCTTCATCGCCTGGGCGATCTTGTCGAGCGCCTCGTCCCAGGAAATCTTCTCGAACCTGTCGGATCCCGCGCGCCGGATCATCGGATATTTGAGGCGCGTCTCGGACTTGACGATGTCGAGCAGGGCCGCGCCCTTCGGGCAGAGCGTGCCGCGATTGGTCGGGTGGTCGGTATCGCCCTCGATGTGGGTGATCTCCGCCTTCTCGCCCTTGGCGAGATTGCCCTTGGAAAAGATGAGGAGGCCGCAGGCCACCGAGCAATAGGTGCAGGTGTTGCGCACTTCCGTCGTGTTGACGAGGCGGAACGGCCGGATGGTGGAGGCATGGGCCTCCTCGATGGCGCCGAAGCCCATCGCTCCAAGGGTTGTTCCCGCCACGCCCGCGCCCGCCGTTCGCAAGAACTGGCGCCGCGTGAGCTCCATATTCATCGAAGGAAACCTCCGACCTGTCGCCCCGGACCGGGGACCATTGCGGGCATCCGTCCATTCCTGCCCGATGCCGGATTTCCGGCCTTCGCGGACGGTATTTTGGAACTGGAACGATGTCAATTTACGTTGGAGCAAGTCCTCGTGTTTGAACAGGAATTCGGGCTCCGGCAATGCTGCGCCGCAGTATTCGGCGCCCCTCGGGAATCACGACAGCGCATAATGGCATGGACAAAAATCGTAAGCAGAGGGTGTGCGCTGCAAGAGACGATGGCTTCTCACGGATTTGAGCGTTGACCGGTCTCAGGCGTTGCCGCAGATTGCCCCGGTGCAGACCAGCAAGGCTCCCGAGTTTCGGGGCGATCAGCTTCCCTTATCTTCAAGCGCGCAGGATTGCGTCTTGACCTGCCATGGTGGGTCTGCCGCCGCGCGCGGCCGGTTCCGGCGCGCCGAGGCAGGCGCGCGGGCCCGATGCTTCGGCATGGTTGCGCTACCGCTCCTCCTGTCCCTTGCACCTGCGTCCGCCGGATCGTCGCGCGATGCGGCCGCGGCGGAGGGCGCAGGGGCGCCGCTGGTGGTCGTGCGCGACACGCCGGTGGCGCCGCCGCTGCAGCTGGCAACCCTATCGGGCGGCACCTTCGCTCTTTCCGTGGAAGGGGGCGCCACCATCGTCCATTTCTTCGCCACCTGGTGCGAGCCGTGCCGGGTGGAGCTTCCAGCCCTCGGGCGTTTCGCCGCGCGACACCCGAGGGTACGCGTTGTGCTGGTGGACGTGGCGGAGGTCGAGGCCAGCATCCAACGCTTCTTCGCCACACTTCCCGGGGGAGCGGCGCCGTTCTCCCATGTGCTGCTGGACCGGGATCGGTCTGCGGCGCGGACCTGGGGCGTGAGCCTCCTGCCCGCGACCTTCGTCGTCGCCGGGGGGCGCCTGCGCTTCTCTGCCGAAGGCGAGGTGGATTGGGACGGCGTGCCGGTGAGCCGGCTGATCGGCCCCCTTGCGGAGGCGAGCCCGGCGCGGGGGATGAAAGCAAGCCAGATAACAAGCCAGGAGGAACGGTGACATGACCACGAGACGGGATCTGCTCAAGGCCGGCGCGCTGGCCTCCGCCGCGGCCATTCTTCCACGCGGCGTCTTCGCCGATGAGGTGTTCGCCCCGAAGGTGGGCAAGTGGCGCAGCTTCGAGATCGTGACCACGGTGGAGATCCTGAAGCCGCAGGGCAAGGTGCAGGCGTGGCTGCCTGTGGCGTCCTTCTCCAATCCGGACTGGTTCAAGCCGGGCGAGAACACCTGGACCACCAATGCCGGATCGGCGCGGATCGTGCGCGATCCCCGTTCGGGGGCGGACATGCTGCACCTCGCCTGGGGCGAGGGCGAGGTTGCGCCCAAGGTGGTGCTCACCTCGCGTGCCACCACCCGGGACTGGTCCGTGGACCTGTCGAAGCCCGGCAAGCCCGCACCCCTCTCCGCTGACGAGCGCGCGCGCAACACCGCCGCCACGGACCTGATTCCCACCGACGGGATCGTGAAAGCGACCTCGGACAAGATCGTCGCCGGCAAGGCGGGCGAGCTCGAGAAGGTCGGCGCCATCTTCCAGTGGATCGTCGAGAACACCTATCGCAACCCGGCCACCCGGGGCTGCGGCATCGGTGATATCGGGGCGCTGCTGAAGAGCGGGGACCTCGGCGGCAAGTGCGCCGACCTCAACGCCTTGTTCGTCGGCCTAGTGCGGGCGCAAGGCATTCCGGCACGCGATGTCTACGGCCTGCGCGTGGTGCCTTCGCGGTTCGGCTACAAGAGCCTCGGCGCCAATTCGGAGATCGTCACCAAGGCGCAGCATTGCCGGGCCGAGGTGTTCCTCTCCGATTTCGGCTGGGTGCCCATGGATCCGGCCGACGTGCGCAAGGTGGTTCTTGAGGAGCCGCCGGGCAAGCTCGCCATCGACGATCCCAAGGTGGTGGCGGCGCGCGCGGCGCTGTTCGGATCCTGGGAGGGCAACTGGTTCGCCTACAACACGGCCCATGACGTGGCCTTGCCGGGCCATGACGGATCGCGGCTGGGCTTTCTCATGTATCCGCAAGCGGTGAGCGCAGGCAGCCTGCTGGACTGCCTCGATCCGGACACCTTCAAATACGTCATCCGCGCCTCCGAAATCGCGGTGTGATCCCCTCGCCGGTCGGGGCGACCCGCCCCCGTCGCCATGTCAGGGAGGGGCGTGGCAGGTCGACGGGGGCGTTCCCCGGCGGGAACAGGAATGGAAAACCCATGCTCGATGTTCCAACCGTCCGCCTCACCAGCCTTGCCCACGGGGGCGGATGCGGGTGCAAGCTCGCGCCGTCCGTGCTGCAGGACCTGCTTGCGGGGCAGGCCCAGAGCGGGCCCTTTGCGCGTCTCCTCGTGGGCACGGAGACGGGGGACGATGCGGCGGTATGGGATCTCGATGGCGAGACCACCATCATCGCCACCACGGACTTCTTCATGCCCATGGTGGACGATCCCGACCATTTCGGGCGCATCGCCGCCACCAATGCCATCTCCGACGTCTATGCCATGGGCGGCACGCCGCTCATGGCCTTGGCCATTCTCGGCATGCCTTTGGGCAAGATCGATGCGGCCACCGTCCGCGCCATCCTCGCCGGTGGACAGGCCATCTGTGCCGAGGCGGGGATCCCGGTGGCTGGCGGCCATTCCATCGATTGCCCGGAGCCGGTCTACGGCCTTGCGGTGATCGGCTCGGCGCCGCGCTCGCGCATCCGCCGCAACTCCACGGCCCGCGTGGGCGATGCCCTGATCCTCACCAAGGCGTTGGGGGTCGGCGCCTATTCCGCCGCCTTCAAGAAGGAGGCGCTGCCGCCCGCGGCCTATGACGAGATGATCGCTTCCGTGACCAAGCTCAACCGCATCGGGACGGAGCTGGCGAAGGATGAGGCCGTCCATGCGGTGACGGACGTCACCGGCTTCGGCATCCTGGGGCATGGCCTGGAGATGGCGCGCGGCTCCGGCGCGACGCTGCGCCTGTCATTGGCCGCGCTGCCCCGGCTGAAGGAGGCGGAGGCGCTGGTGCGGCAGGGCTTCGTTACCGGCGCCTCGCATCGCAACTGGGCAAGCTATGGCGCCGAGGTGGAACTGCCGACCGGGACGCCGGACTGGCAGCGTCATCTGCTCACCGATCCCCAGACCTCCGGCGGCCTTCTTGTCGCCTGCGCGGCGGAGGCGGCGGACCGGCTGGTGGACGAGATCCGCGCCGCCGGCTATCCGGCGGCGGCCCGCATTGGCCGTGTGGAGCAGGGGGCGGGCCGCGTGGTGGTCGAGGCCTGACGGGGCCGGTGCGGGAGGAACCGTGGGCATTTTCGGGGCGTTCTCTCCGCTGAAAGGAGAACGGCCATGCCTTCGGATGCTTCCGCAACGGCGCTGCGGCGCGCGTCTCCCCTCATCATCAGGCCAGCCCTTGCGTCCGGCATGCGGATCGCCGGGACCGGTGTCGTCGCCGCTCTGATGCTCCTTCTGGCTTCGGTTGCGCCATCGCCGGCCTCGGCCGTGGCCCAGAAGACGGACGGGGTGTGCGAGCAGATGCTGCACGCTTCGGCCGCGCCACCGGGGCAGGGCGAGCATTCCGACGCCGCGCCGGGGAGCGAAGGTTCCACCGGATGGACCGGCGGGACGGGCGGGCCCGACACGGGCCTCATGCCGCAGGCCTCCACCCCGGCCTCCCCCGATCGCCAGCCCGAGGA
This sequence comes from Xanthobacter nonsaccharivorans, assembly GCF_043194755.2. Taxonomy (NCBI): domain Bacteria; kingdom Pseudomonadati; phylum Pseudomonadota; class Alphaproteobacteria; order Hyphomicrobiales; family Xanthobacteraceae; genus Xanthobacter; species Xanthobacter nonsaccharivorans. Next base: position 915,073 of record NZ_CM195526.1, read on the forward strand.
GGTGACGGGCGTCAATCCGACGGCGGAGCCGCGGAAGGAGCCCTGCTGACGGGCCGGCCCTGGCGCGCCCAGCCGATCTCGCCGAGGTCGTATGCAAGTTGCTGCCGCACCACGTCCGCGTTCGCGTCCGATGCGTCGCCGGTGCGGGTCTCCACCCGGCGGATGAGCGTTTCTTCCGGCGCCTCCAGCCAGAAGCCCCGGAAGGGAGCGCCAGCCTTCCGCGCCACTGCCTCGATGGCATCACGTTCGCCCGGCCGGGCATGCACCGCGTCGACGATGACGCTCTGGCCGGTGGCCAGCACGCGCCGGGCAAGATCGCGCAGGCGACCGTAGACTTTTTCGCTCACGTTCGGCGCATAGGCCTCGGGCGGCAGCCTTTCGACTTCCCCGATGCCGAACAGCCGCTTGCGCTCGATGTCGCTGCGCAGGATCACGGCGCCGGGTGCACGGCCCGCAGCGGGCGCCATGGCGGTTGCCCAGGTGCTCTTGCCGCTGCCGGAGAGCCCGCCCACCGCCCACAATTCCGCACGTCCGCTGGTGTGGAGGAAGGCCTGCGCCAGCTGGAAGGCCTCGCGGATGCGCGTTTCGGCCTCCAGCCTCTGCGCTCCGCTCAGGTGCGCGAGCCCCGCGGCCTCAACCTTCGCCCGGATGCCGGCGCGAAGGCTGAGGAAGAAGGGCAGGGCGCTGAGCCCCTCGACCTGCGCATCGTTGGTCGCCCAGAGATAGCGGTTGAGGATGGCATTGGCTTCCGCCCACAGGCCTTGTCGCCACAGGTCCATGAGCAGGAAGGCGAGGTCGTAGAGCACGTCGCAGGTGGCGATGTCGTCGTTGAACTCGATGGCGTCGAATAATACGGGGCAGCCGTCGAGCAGCACGATGTTGCGCAGGTGCATGTCGCCATGGCATCGGCGCACGAAGCCCGTGGCGCTTCGCGCCTTCAGCAGGGGGGCGATGGTGGCGAGCGCCTTTTCCGCGGCTGCAGCCAAGGCATTAGCCTCCCGCGGCGGGAAAAGCTCGGGCCGTGCGGCGAACTCCTTCGTGTTGTCGGCGAGATAGGACGCGAGCCGAACCACCGTGTCGACGCCGCGCCGTTCCGGCGCGGCGCGATGGGAGGTGACAATCGTGGCCGCCATCGCCTTCAGGAGATCCGGCGCCAGACCGCCCCGCGCCGCCACCTTGTCCAAGGTCAGGTTGGTGTCGAAGCGGCGCATCTTCACCGCATAATCCACCGTTTCTCCCTCCCCGCCGAGCGCGAGGCCGGAGGCGGTGCGCACCACGGGAGCGACACCGAGGTAGAGACCCGGCGCGCCCGCTCCCGAAATCTCCACCTCCGCCGCACACGCGGCACGGCGTTTCTCCAGCGTCGAGAAGTCCATGAAGGGAAAGAGCACGGCGCGCTTCACCTTGTAGGCGAACGGGCCGGCGAGGAACACCACGGCGCCGTGGGTATCGATGCGCTCGACCGCCTCGGCGATGCCGTGGCTCCTGGGGTCCGCCAGAAAATCGAAGATGGCGCTCTGGTCGGCGACCACATGGTCGTCAGCGGGCTGCGGGCTCGGTCGGGAGGACACCGTCATGGAGAGATCCGCAGCCGGAGAAAGACCTGCCCCGGCCTGAGCCGGGGCAGGCGCAGCTTACGGCGTGATCGCCACCTTGAGAACGCCGTCGCGCTGGTTGGCGAAGAGGTCGTAGGCGTCCTCGATGTCGTCCAGCCTGAAGCGGTGGGTGACGAGGGCGCGGGCATCGACGCGCCCCGATCCGACCACGCCCAAGAGGCGCCGCATGCGTTCCTTGCCGCCGGGGCACAGCGAGGTGACGATGGTGTTGTCGCCGAGCCCCGCCGCAAAGGCGTCGAGCGGGATTTTCAGGTCGCTTGAATAGACACCGAGCGAGGAGAGCGTGCCGCCGGGCCGTAGCACACGCAGGGCGGCCTCGAATGTCTCCTGGCGGCCCAGCGCCTCGATGGCCACATCGACGCCGCGGCCGTCGGTAAGGCGCAGGATCTCGTCCACGGGATCGACCTTGGAGAAATCCACCACCTCGTCGGCGCCCATGGCGCGCGCCACCTCCAGGCGGGCCGGCACGCGGTCCACGGCGATGATGCGCGTCGCCCCCATGAGGCGTGCGCCCGCCGTGGCGCACAGGCCGATGGGCCCTTGCGCGAACACGGCCACCGTGTCGCCGATCTTCACCTTGCCGCTCTCCGCACCTGCAAAGCCCGTGGACATGATGTCCGGGCACATGAGCACCTGCTCATCCGAAAGGCCGTCCGGCACCGGGGCAAGGTTCGTCATGGCGTCGGGGACGACGAGATACTCCGCCTGCGCGCCATCGATGGTGTTGCCGAAGCGCCAGCCGCCCATGGGCTTGAAGCCGTGCTTCATGCGGGGCCCGTCTTGGGAGCAGAAGCCGCACAGGCAGGCGTTGGAATAGCCCGACGGCGTGATGGCGCCGGCGATGACACGCTGGCCCTCGGCGAAGCCCTCCACCGCCGAGCCCAGCTTCTCGATGATGCCCACCGGCTCGTGGCCGATGGTGAGACCCTTCGCGACCGGGTACTCACCTTTCAGGATGTGCACGTCCGTGCCGCAGATGGTGGTGGTGGTGACGCGGATGAGCGCGTCGAGCGGCCCCACGTCCGGAATGGGCTTTTCATCGAGAACGATGCGCCCTTTCTCCACGAAGATGGCCGCTTTCATCCTGGCCTTGCCGGGACGGCTGCGCTCGACGATGGCGGGGCTGGGGGTGGTCAGGGTATCCGTCATGGCGCTCCTTCCTTTCCCGTCCCCAGGATGCGAGCCGGGAGACGCAATGGATGCCGCGGTACTTGGTTAGGCTTGCCCGGCGTCGGCAGCATTGATGCCGGTCAACCGGTGCATTGCCCTTGTTATTTCTGCGCCCCGGCGGAGGCGGCTTTGCGGCTTGGCCGCAGGCGCCGTGGAGAAAAAAAGCGCCCCGCCGTCGGGCCGGGGCCATCGCCGGCGTCCTCGGGAAACAGACCCGCGCGGAGCCGATCATGACCCCTCTCTCATCCCGGAAGATCTCGCCCTGCCTTTGGTTCGATGGAGATGCGGAAGACGCCGCGCGCTTCTATGTGGCGCTGTTTCCCGACAGCCGGATCGAGGGCATTCACCACAATCCGGCTGATGGTCCCGCCGGGCCGGCGGGATCCGTGCTCATGGTGGCGTTCACCCTTGCGGGACAACGTTTCCTTGCGCTGAATGGCGGGCAGAAGATGGAGCACACTCACGCCATCTCCTTCCAGGTCGATTGCGAAGACCAGGCGGAGGTGGACCGGCTGTGGGCCGCCTTCACGGCGGAAGGGCGGGCAGAACAGTGCGGCTGGCTGAGGGACCGCTGGGGTGTCGCCTGGCAGATCGTGCCCAGCGCCCTGCCGCAATTGCTGGCCGATCCGGCGCGGGCGCCACGGGTCATGGAGGCGTTGTTCAAGATGGTGAAGCTTGATGTCGCCGCCCTCGAGGCGGCAGCCCGTGGCGGCGGAGGGGACGGACACGGGTAGAGGCCCTTCGCGCCCATCCCTTTGCGCATGTATTCTTGGAGCCGGCTCCTGGAGCCGGCTTTTCCTTTTCAGGGCGCGGATGGCGCCGTTTCTTTTTCACGGGAGGATTTCATGACCGACGATACGGAAGGGCCGCAGATTTCAGCGGCTGCGATGGAGCGCTGGCAAGGCCTCGCCGAGGAAACCCCGCTGCGGCTCACCCTGACCCGCGGCGATCTCGACAATCTGATGCTGGCGCTGCGCAACATGGCCATCGGCCAGAGCGAGCTCGTGGCGGCCCTCTCCGCCCACACCAACCAGGATCTCAACGGCTGCGTGGATGCCATGATGCGCGCTGGCGCGCTGAACCGGGCAGCATATGACCGGGTGACAGCACTCATCGCGGCGGTGATGGCCTCGGCTGAGCCCGAGGCCGCCCCATAAGCTGCTCAGGCGTGGGCCGGCTGGGCGGGGGCGAGGGCGCCTGCCTTCGCCTTCTCGGCCAGGTGACCGGCAAGGCGATGCGCCATAGCCATGATGGTCAGCGTCAGATGCTTGTCCGGCAGCACCGGGATCACGCCGCCATCGCAGACATAGACATTGTCGAGGTCGTGGCAGCGCAGGTTCTCGTCCACCACGCCCCGGGCTGGATTGTCCGAGATGGCGGTGGTGCCGGCGTAATGGATGCCGGTGCCGGAATTGTCCCGCGAGGGATAGATGGAGGTCGCCCCCGCATGGCGCAGCACATGGCGGCCCCAGGCCTCCATGGCGTCCATCATGGCATCGGCCTTCGTGGAGGAGGTGAAGTCGATCGCCACATGGCGCACGCCGTAGCGGTCGAAGGTGTTGCCCGGCCGCACCCGGTTCGCCGGGTTCGGATCGCCCGCGCAGAACAGGCCCAGGGTGACGTAGGAGTGGAACATGAAGCGGGCGAGCCGCTCCTTCATGAAGGGCGGGAAGCGCCGCATGCCGGCAAGATAGTGCGGCACGTCCGGCACGCCGTGGATGGCGTGGCCGATGAAGGGGAACTCCTCCCCGCCCGGCAGGGTGCCGCGCGACATGAGGATCAGAAGGTCGCCATAGCCGATATCGAAGTCACGTCCCTTGCCCCACAGGCGCCAGAGGGAGGTGGACAGCACCGATTTCGGATTGTCCTGCAGGCGCAGGCCGAGTTGCCCAGTGGGATTGCCCATGCCCTCGGGGGCGAGGTCGTCCGCCGAGTTGAAGAGGATGCGGGGGCTTTCCACGGCGCCGGCTGCGAGCACGACAGCATCGGCGGTGAGAAGGCGGGCCTCGCCGGAGGCCATGTCGCGATATTCCACGCCCATCACCCGCCGCGTGCCCGGCTCGCGCAGGAGGCGCACCACCTTGGCCCCGGACCGCAGCTCGTAGTTCGGCAGGCTCTCGATTTCCGGCAGCAGGCGGGAGGTGAACTTGTAGACCGCGCCGGTGGGGCAGCCGGAGGTGCAGATGCCGGTGGAGGCGCAGGCCTGGGGGCTGTCGGGCCGGGTATCGATGGCCTTGCGGTTGGGAATGGCGCGGGAATAGGTCTCGCCGAGGCCATTCACCGCGTCCACGATCATGTGGTCGGCGGGTCGCAGGGGCTTCGGCGGCACAAAGATGCCGTCGGGCAGCTCGGGGATGTTCTCCACGGTGCCGCAGACCGTGATGCGCCGTTCCACCGCGTCATAATGCGGCGCAAGGGCGGCGTAGCGGAAGGGCCAGTCGGCGAAGTCCTTCTCCGAGAAGCGCACGCTCACGCCGTTCCAGAGGTTCTGCAGGCCGTTGACCTTGAGGATCTGGTAATGCCGGAAGCCGTCTTCCGGCCAGCCGGTGGAGCCGTCCTCGCCCTTCTCGAAGAGCGGGTGGACGAACAGGCTGTCGTGCGGCTCCGCCGGCCAGACGGTGTTGGAGCGGATGCCGAAGTCGAGCGCCGTGCCGGGCGGATCCACCCGCTTGAAGTGGTCGTCCGCCAGTTGCCCGCCCTGCTCCAGCGACACCACCTTGAGCCCCGCCTTGGCGAGCTCATAGGCGAGGATGCCGCCGCCCGCCCCGGTGCCGACGACGATCACGTCACAATGGGCCGCCTCAGCCACGGACACCTCCCAGGGGCCATTCACCCACCGTGCCCAGGAAGGCCGGCGAAGCGAAGTACACATATTCGAAAAAGGCATGGACGGCTTCGGCCTCGGCGCCGAGGTGCTCGCGGCGCACGGTGCCCGTCTCGGCGAAGCCGGAGCGCTCGGCGATGCGCCGGAATGCGGCGTTGAGCTGGTCATTCAGCCTGGCGATGCGGGCGAGGTCGTCCACCATCGGCGCCAGCTTCTCGTGGTAGGGGTCGAGCGGCAGCAGGGCCGCCACCAGCGCCGCGAAATCCGGCGCGGCGCCGCCATCGGACGGGGAGTTGGACATGGGTGCTGCTCCTCAGACGGTGCCGGGGGCGAGCCGGCCCAGATCGCGCAGGGGACGTCCGCTTGCGAGGTGGCGTTCGATCTCTTCCAGGCTCACCCCATTGGTCTCCGGGACGAGCCATTGGGTGAAGGCGAGCCCCAGCACGCACACCACCGCATAGAGGCCGAACACCCCGGCCAAGCCGAACTCCGCCACCAGCACAGGGAAGCTGAAGACCACCAGGAAGTTGAAGCCCCAGTTCACCAGCGAGGCGACGCTCATGCCGAGCGCCCGCACGTCGAGGGGGAAGATCTCGGACATCATCACCCACGGCAGCGGGCCGATGGCGATGGCGAAGGCCGAGATGTAGAGCACCAGCCCGCCGAGGGCGAGCTTGCCCAAGGCGGCACTGCCGGTCGCGGCGCCGATGGCGATGACGCCGAGCGCCACCGCCGTGCCGGCAAAGCCGATGAGCAGGAGGAGGCGGCGGCCCAGGCGGTCGACCAACGCCATGCCGACGACGGTCATCAGCACGTTCACCACGCCGATTCCCGCGGTGGCGAGGATCTGGGTGGTGGTGGAATTGAAGCCCGAGAGCTCGAACACGGTCGGTGCGTAGTAGATCACCGCGTTGATGCCGGAGAGCTGCTGCAGCAGGAACAGGCCCATGGCGACGATGAGGGCCGGGCGCACCCGGGGGCTCCAGAGATCGGCGAAGCGTGCCTTGCGCCCTTCGTCCGCCGCGGCGCCGGCACGGATCTCCTTGAACTCGGCCATCACGGCCTTGTCGGATTCCGGCTTGCTGCGCATGCGGGAGAGCGCCGCCAGGGCTTCCGCCGAGCGCCCGCGCATGGCGAGCCAGCGCGGCGTGTCGCTCAGCGTGAAGATGCCGACGAACAGGAGGACCGCGGGCACCGCGCCCATGGCGAACATCCAGCGCCAGCTGTCGTCGAAGGCGTAGCCCACCACGTAGGCGCCGAGGATGCCGAGGGTGATCGCCAGCTGGTAGATGGAGACGAGCATGCCGCGCGTCGCGGCCGGTGCGCTCTCGGAGATGTAGAGCGGCGCCATCATGGCGGCGACGCCGACACCGAGGCCGATGATGAGGCGGGCGAGGGTGAGCGTCCACAGCCCCCACGCCGCGGCGCTCAGCAGAGCGCCTGCCACGAACAGCACCGCGGCAGCCAGCAGCAGCTTGCGTCGCCCGGCCGCGGCGGCGAGGCGCCCGCCGACGATGGCGCCGGCGAAGGCCCCGAACGGCACCGCCGCCGTCATCATGCCCTCGGCCAGCGGGTCGATGCCAAGATCCCGGCGCAGCGGCGCCAGGGCCCCGGCGATGACGCCTTCGTCGAACCCGAACAGAGCACCGGCAATGCCGGCGATGGCTGCGATGAGGTAGATCACGGTCGGCCCCTCGGAATGCGGTTCAGTTCCTGTGCCCCGGCAACCGCCGGGGCAGGCCGGGGTCACGCCAGCACGATACGGGCGACCTTGCGGATCGCGGCGGTGATGTCCTCGACATCCTCGTCGCTGAGCGTCGATGCGATGGTCAGGAGCGCGCCGCGGGCGTGCAGGTCGTCGCAATGGGGCAGGGCGCCCGCCGCATAGCTGTAGTCGGCGGCGAAGGCGTTGGACGGCAGGGTCCAGGGCGCGCCGTCGCGGCTGTTGGAGCGCTTGTGCACCAGGCTGGGGATGTTGGAATACCAGTGCATCCCCCATTCGCGCATGGTGAGGCAGGCGAGGGAGCCGGGCGGGCCGGCGATGCCCTCGGCCCGCAGCGCATCCACGAAGCGCCGTGCCGTCGCCTCGTCTTTCAGGGTCATGAGCAGGAAGGGGCCGGTGTCGCCCGCGGGATCGGGCACGGTGCGGAAGGTGAGGCCGGCGATGTCGGCGAGCGCCGAGCGGATGCGCCACTTGGCGCTGCGCATGGCGCCGGTGATCTGCGGCAGCTTGCGCATCTGGGCGAGGCACATGGCGCCGGTGAGCTCCGACATGCGGGCGCCCACGCCCCAGAGCTGGCATGCCTCGTCCGAAGTGTCGAGCCGCCCCTGGGCATTGCGCGGATAGCCGAGGTCGTGCAGGGCGACGATGCGGCGAAAGAGGTCGTCCCGCTCGGTGACCACCATGCCGCCGTCGCCAGAGGTCATGTTCTTGTTCAGTTGGAAGGAGAAGATGCCGATGTCGCCGAATGTGCCGACGGCCTTGCCGTTCTGGCTCGCGCCGGCGGTCTGGGCGCAATCCTCGATGAGGCCGATGCCGCGCGCTTTGCAGATGCGGGCCACGTCCGCGACGCGTCCGGGCGCGCCGCTCATGTGCACCATCAGCGCGGCGCGGGTGTTGGGGCCGATCTTGCGCTCCACGTCCGCCGGATCAAGGGTGAAGCAGTCGTCGATGTCCACGAGGCGCGGGATCGCGCCCGCCCGCACCACTGCGCTCACGCAGCTCACCCACAGATAGCCGGGCACCAGCACCTCGTCGCCCGGGCCGATCTCCAGCGCCGCCATGGCGATGGAGAGGGCGGCCGTGCCGGAGGAGACGCCAAGGGCGTGCGTGTGCCCGAAGGCGGCGCACCACTCCTTCTCCAGCGTGTCCACCATGCGCTGGAGGTCCGGCCCGTAGAAGCGGAAGGGGCTGCGCGCCCGCACCACGCGAGAAACGAGCTCCAGCTCCTCCTCGCCGATCCAGTGGGCTCCGGGAAGCTCCCAGGGGAGGGGCTTGGTGCGCACCGGCTGCCCGCCCTCAATGGCGAGGCGATTCGCGTGCTCATGCGTGGCCGCGGAGACAGTCACCTGGCGTTCTCCCCCTTAGTCGCGCCCGCGCACGGCAAGTTCCTTACGCGGATGCCTATCGTCCTGAAATTTTTGTACTTATGCTCCAGCCGCGATGCAGCTTACAAGTTCTTTTCCTGCGATGGCTAAGGGCTACCTCACCTGGCCTGCGGGGCGCTCGCGGGCATTTTCCAGGAAGGCGCGCGGTTCATGAAGACCATCCTCCTCACCGCGTGCCTCGTGCTCCTGTTCGGTGTTCTGTTCGGCTTCAGCACCGCGTCCATCGCCGGCGTGGTGGACGCCATCGCCGCGGACTTCTCCCTGTCCACCCGCGCCACCGAAATGGTGGTCACGGCTCTGCTGCTCGGCTGCTTCGCGGGAGCGGCGGCCGCCGCTCCGGTTTCCCAGCGAATCGGCCGCCGGCCGTCCTGCCTGGTGGCGGCGTGCCTTGCCGCGCTCGGATATGCGCTGGTGCCCGGCGGGCAGATGCTGGCGCCGGGAGCGGGCACGCTGGCGGCGGCGCGCATCCTCATCGGGCTCGGCGTCGGCCTGTCGTCCATGGTCGTGCCCATGTATGCGGCGGAGGTGACACCGGCCCGCCACCGGGGGGCGGTGGTGTCCCTGTTCCAGCTGGCGATCACCATCGGCATCCTCGTCGGTTACGCCGTGCCCCTGGCCCTCACCGGCCTTGTCTCCTGGCAGGGGATGCTGGCATCGGGCCTGCTCATGGCCGCGGCGTGCGCGGCATCCGTGCTGCTGCTGCCAGAGAGCCCGCGCTGGCTGAAGGCGCGCGGTCAGGCGGCGCAGGCACAGGCGGCGGCCGAAGTGCTCGGCATTACCAGCGAAATGTCGGAGGAGCCGGTGGCGGAGGGCGACTGGCGGGCGGCGCTCCGGCAGGGCAGCACGGTGGCGGTGCTGGCCCTGTGCAGCGCGCTCTTCATCCTCCAGAACTTCTCCGGCATCGACGGCATCCTCTATTACGCCCCGCGCATATTCACCGAGCTGGGATTCCCCCAGGGCACCGCTGCCCTTGCCGCCACCTTCGGGCTCGGGCTCGTGAACGTGCTCGCCACGGTTGCGGCCTTGCTGCTCGTGGACCGACTCGGCCGCCGGCCCCTGCTCATCGCAGGTTCCGCGGCCATGGCGGCAAGCCTTGCGGCGGTCATCGCCGCCTCCCTGGCGGACTGGCCCTTCGTCGCCCTCGGCGGGTTCTGCTTCTACATCGTCGCCTTCGCCCTGAGCCTCGGGCCCTTGCCCTATGTGCTCATGTCGGAGCTGTTCCCGACCGCCGTCCGCGAGCGCGGCATTGCCGTTGCGTCCGCCACCAGCTGGCTGTTCAACGGCATTGTGGCGGGGACCTTCCTGTCGGTGGTGCAGGGGATCGGCCTCGCGGCCACCATCGGCATCTTCTTTGCGGTGTGCGTGATCTCGCTGGCGGTCGCTGTCCTGTTCGTGCCGGAGACACGCCGGGTGGAACTCGAGGCCATCGAGGCCGACGTGCTCGCCGGCCGCCCGCTCCGAGAGCTGGGCATGGAGGCCTGACGGGGTATTCCGATCTGCAACGAAAGTTTAGGCTCGTCTTGGCCGTAGCCGCTCGCTTCCGCTTTCGCGGACGGGCTATGATCGAGCCGGATTGCCTTCGGGCGTGGTCACTCGGGAGTTGAAATGGGTGCACTCCTCCGCGCGCAGGGCTTGCGCCGCTGGCTTGTGTTCCTCTTGGCCTGGGTCGTGCTCGCAGGCGCGGGCGTCGTGGACCTGCTCGCGGGCGTCGTGGCGTCAGGGCTTGCGGCGTGCCTCAGTCTCCATCTCCTTCCGCCTTCCCACAGCCGGCTGAACCTCGCGGCGCTGCCGGAATTCTGCGGTCGCTTCGCCGCCCGTGCGCTGCTCGCCGGCGTGGATGCGGCGCGCAGGGCCCTTTCCTCCCCGCTGCGCCTGCAGCCCGGTATTCTCCCTGTCTCCTGCGCCGTCCCCGAAGGCGCGGGGCGCGATTTGTTCCGCACCCTGTCGAGCCTTCAGCCCGGCACGCTGCCGCTGCCGGGCGGCGTGGGCCACATGAGGGTGCATTGCCTCGACACGAGGGAGCCGGTGGCGGCGAGCCTCGATGCGGATGCCCGGGCCTTCCTCACCGTGACCGACCGCCATGGCTGACGGGATCTTCGCTGCCGCCGGCCTCCTGCTGCTGATGACGGCAGCCGGCCTTGCCGCCTTGTGGCGCCGAGGAAATCTCCATCGCATGCTGGCGGTGCAACTCGTGGGCTCGGCCGGCTGCGCGGTGCTGCTGCTCCTGTCCGTGGCGATGGGGGATGACGCTATCCTTGACGTGGCGCTGCTCCTCGCCTTGCTCGCGGCCTTCGCCGTGTCGGCCTTTGCCGCCTCCGCATCTGGCGCGCATGGGCGGGGGGAGGGTGGCGCAAGCGCCACGTCAGAGCCGTGAGGGCGGAGCCATGAGCCTGGTGGCGGATATCTTCACCGGCCTCGCCGTGGGCGCCGGGCTCTGTCTCTTTGCCGCCGGCACGCTCGGCCTGCTGCGCTTTCCGGATGCTCTGTCGCGCATCCACGCTCTGGCCAAGGCGGACAATGTAGGGCTGGCGCTGATCGCCATCGGCCTCCTGCCCCAGGCGATGAGCGTCCTCGGCGGACTGAAGATGATCGCCGTGTGGCTGCTCGCCCAGCTTGCCTCCGGCGCGGTGGCCCAGGTGCTGGGCGCTGCGGCCGAAGAGAAGGGCCCGGCCGCCGGCGAGAGGGAGGCGTCGTGAGCCTCGTCTTTGACGCGCTGCTCGGCGGGCTCGTGCTCGCGGCGGCCTGGCGGGTGGTGGCGACCCCGGCGCCGCAGGCGTCCGTCATCGCCTTCATCGGCTATGGCCTTCTGCTCGGCCTCGCCTGGGTGCGCCTCGCGGCGGTGGACGTGGCGCTGACGGAAGTCGCGGTGGGCAGTGGCATTTCCGGCCTCGTTCTGCTGCGGGCGGCGGCCGGGGAGGTGCGCGCGGCGCCGGCGGGGCCGGGCATGCGCCTTGTGGCGGCCCTGCTGTCGCTGGCGGTGACCGGCGGGATCGCGGCCGTGGTCCTCGCCTTGCCGGATCCGGCACCGACCCTTGCGCCCGATGTGGCGGCGCGCCTGCCCGAAACGGACCTCGGCAATCCGGTGACAGGGGTGCTCATCGTCTTCCGCGCGCTCGACACGCTGCTCGAGACGGTGGTGCTGCTCCTCGCCCTTATCGGCGTCTGGGCGCTCTCGAAGGATCGGGACTGGCAGGCGCCGCCCGCCGCGCTCTGGCCGGGGGCGGCGGTGCCGGTGGTCTTCCTTGCCCGTGTCCTGGCGCCCATCGGCCTGCTGGTCGGGCTCTACATGTTCTGGGCGGGCGCGGACAAGCCGGGCGGCGCCTTCCAGGGTGGCGCCGTGCTTGCCGCCATGTGGCTGCTGCTGGTGATGGCGCAGCGCGCGACGCTGCCCCCGGCCAGAAGCCGGCGCCTGCGGGCTCTGGTGCTGGCGGGGCCGTTCGCCTTCCTCGCCACAGGCTTCCTCGGCTGGGCCACGGCCGGCGTTTTCCTGGGCTATCCGCCCGGCCTCGAAAAGCCGGTGATCATCGCGGTGGAAGTCGCCATCACCCTGTCCATTGCGGTCACCCTGGGGCTCGTCGTGCTCGGCCCTCCGGCGGAGGGCGGGAGATCATGACGGAGGCGACGATTTTCGCGCTGGCAGGCGCGGGGCTGGTGGGGCTTGGCCTCTACGGACTGATCACCGCCGGAGGCGCGCTGGGACGGGTGCTGGGCTTCAACATCCTCGGCAGCGGCGTCTTCCTCATCTTCGGCGCGGTGGCGCGGCGGGGGGCGGGGGCGGGCTTTCCAGGGGATCCGGTGCCGCAGGCCCTCGTGATCACCGGCATCGTCGTCGCCTTCTGCGCGACGGCGCTGGCGGTGGCGCTGCTCCTGCGCCTCGCCGATGCCGATGACGCCCAAGCCACGGACCGCCGGACGGAGGACGAGGCATGAGCACCCTCGCCCTGGCCGGAGGCGGCCTTTCCGGCGCGCTGCTCGTGCTGGCGGTGACGTTGCCGCTCGTGGGGCTGGTGCCTCTGTTCCTGTGCGAACGCAGGATCGGCGAGCGCTCGGCGCTCGCGTTGCTTGGGATCAATGTCGCGATCGCGGTCGCCATCGTCATCCGGGTGGCGGAGGGAGGGCGCGCGCTCGCCTCCTTCATCGGCGGATGGGCGCCTCCCCTCGGAGTGGGGCTGCGGGCCGATGGCTTTTCCGCCGCCATGATCGGCATGGCGGCGCTGGTGCTGTTCCTCACCGGCATCTTCGCCATGACGGCGCGCGACGATGTCCAGCCCATGCCGCGCGCGCTGCTGCTGCTCCTGTGCCTCGCGGCGGCGCTGAACCTCGCCTTCCTGGCGCAGGATCTTTTCACGCTCTACGTGGCGTTGGAGCTTTTGACCTTCGCGGCGGTGCCCCTTGTCTGCCTCGACGGAAAGAAGGGGCAGGTCTCCGCCGCCCTCACCTATTTGCTCTATGCCCTGTTCGGCTCGGTGCTTTATCTGCTTGGCGCGGTGCTGATCTACGGCCTGTTCGGCACGCTCGACATGGCCCTGGTGGCGGCGCGCGCGGCGAAGGCGCCGGGCGGGGCGGCCTTTCCCGCCGCATTGGCGCTGATGAGCGCGGGGCTGATGGCCAAGGCCGCGCTCTTTCCGCTCCACCTGTGGCTTCCGCCCGCCCATTCCGGCGCGCCGCCGGCGGCGAGCGCGGTGCTCTCCGCCGTGGTGATCAAGGCGCCTCTGTTCCTCCTGGTGCGCCTGTGGGCGGATGTGGCGCCGCCTCCTCTGGTGGACGCGGCGGCGCCGGTGCTGGCCGCGTGCGGGGCAGGGGCGATCCTCTTCTGCGGTGTCCTTGCCCTCGCGCAGGAGCGGCTGAAGCTGCTGATCGCCTATTCCACCGCGGCGCAGATCGGTTATCTCGCGCTCATGTTTCCCCTGGCGGCGGCGGGCGCCGACAGCCAGTGGGGCGCGCTTGCCTGGACCGGCGGCACGCTGCATCTCGTCTCCCACGCCTTCTCCAAGGCTGCCATGTTTCTGGCGGCAGGGCTGATGGCCGAGACGATGGGCCATGACAGGATCTCCGGGCTGGGCGGTGCCGCGCGCCTTGCGCCGGTGAGCCTTGCGGCCTTCGGGCTCGGCGGCCTGTCGCTGATGGGGCTGCCGCCGTCCGGAGGCTTCATCGCCAAGGTGATGCTGTTGACCTCGGCCGTGCAGCAGGGGGCGTGGTGGATCGGCCTCGTCATCCTCCTCGGCGGTCTCCTCGCCGGAGGCTACGTGCTCAAGGTGGTGGTGATCGCCCTGCGGCGGCCGGATGAGGCGCTGCCGGAGCGGCGGGAATGCCGCTGGCGCGCGGGCGTTGCGCTGGCCTTGGCGCTCGGCGCGGTGCTGCTGGGCCTTCTGCCCCTGTCTCCCCTCGGCTTTCTGGCCGTTGGCCGGCCCCTCTCGTGGGAGGGGCTATCCCTCGCGGGGGTGGCGCCATGAACTGGCAGGAACAGGCGCTCACGCCTTTCCGCATCCTGCGGTTTGCCGGGGAGCTGGTGGGGTATCCCGATGTCCTGCTCCTGGCGAGCGTGGCCGTGCCGCTGGTGCTCGGCCTCCTCGCGGTGCTGCCCGGCGTGCGCCGGCATTCGCCAGACCTCGCCATCCTCGCGCCGCTGCCGGCGCTGATAGCGGCGCTGCTTGTGCCGCGCGGCACGGCGGTGCTCGCGGCCCCGGACCCGCTGCGCTTCACCCTCTCCCTCGACACATCGGGGGCCCTGCTGCTGGGGGGAGCGGCGGTGCTGTGGCTGACTGCCAGCCTCTATGCCGCAGCCTATTTGCGCAAGGATCCGGCCCGTGGCGCCTTCGGCGCGTGGTGGCTGCTCACCATGGCCGGCTCCTTCGCGGTGTTCCTGGTGGCGGACGTGGCGAGCTTCTACCTCGCTTATGCGCTGGTGAGCTTCTCTGCCTTCGGCCTCGCCGCCCATGACGACACCCCGGAGGCGCGGCGCGCCGGCAATATCTATCTTGCCCTCACGGTGCTGGGCGAGGCCTTCCTCATCGCCGGTTTCGTGATGCTCGCCTCCGGCGCGCCGGAGGCGAACCCGCTCATCCGCGATGCGGTGGCGGCGCTGCCCGCCTCGCCGTGGAAGGGTGTCATCGTGCTCCTGCTTCTCCTCGGCTTCGCGCTGAAGATGGGCCTGTTCCCGCTGCATTTCTGGATGCCGCTCGCCCATGCGGTGGCGCCGGTCCCCGGGTCTGCGGCTCTGTCGGGCATCGTGGTGAAGGCAGGGGTCATCGGGCTGATCCGCTTCCTGCCGCAGGGTGTGCCCCTGCCGGACTGGGGAGGCGTGCTCACCGTGGCCGGGCTGTTCACCGCCTATTACGGCATCGCCATCGGCCTCACGCAGCACCATCCCAAGCGGGCCCTCGCTTATTCCACGGTGAGCCAGATGGGCGTGGTCGCGGCGGTGCTGGGGGCCGGGCTCTCGGCCGGCGCAGCCGCGGCCTTCCCGCTCGCGGCCTTCTATGCCGTCAACCACATGTTGCTGAAGGGCGCCATGTTCCTCGCCGTCGGCATCGCCATGACGCGCAGGCGCGAGGCGGCACGGGGGATCCTGGCCGTCGCCGCCCTGCTGGGGCTGAGCCTCGCGGGCCTGCCCTTCACCGGCGGGGCGCTCGCCAAATATGCCGTCAAGGATGTTGCCGGATCGGGGACGGCAGGCCTGCTGCTGACGCTTTCGGCGGCCGGCACGACCTTGCTGATGGCCCGCTACGTGCTGCTGCTGGCGCGCGCGGCGGGGGGTAAGGAGGCACCCCGCGGCCTCCTCGGTCCGTGGGCGTGGCTGTCGTTCGCGGCGCTGGCGGCGCCGTTCGCGCTGTTCGCGCCGGTCACCGGAACGCCGCTGTCCTCTGCCTTTGCGGCGGATGCGCTGCTGAAGGGCGCCTGGCCGGTGGCCCTCGGGCTCGGCGCCGCCGTGCTGCTCTTCCGGGTGGCGCCCCGTGTTCCGGAGGTGCCTGCCGGCGATATCGTGGTCCTTGCCGGTCCATGCGGCAGGCTCACCGCAAAGGCAATCGCGGCTGTCGTCGTCGCGGATGGGTGGCTGCGCCGCTGGCCGGTCGCGGGCGCGGGCGTGGTGATGCTGGCCGTGTGGCTCTTCCTCTCCATGGAGGGGGCGGGCTGGCCGCTCGGGCGGTAAATTGATGCCGTATCGCACCTGCGAGCAATCGGCGCTTTGCCCTCCCCCTTCGCTGGTCACGGTTGAATGCCTTGGCTATACACACCGATACGAGACCGTGAAGAAAAGGAGCCGGACGTGGCTGTCGTGATGGATCGGACACGCAAGGTTGCTCCCCCGGCCGCGCGGCGCGCGGCATGGCCGGCCCTCGTCACCTGCACCGCGCTGCTTCTTGCGGCCTGTGGCGAGAAGCAGGAGGCCAAGGCGCCGGAGCCACGGCCGGTGCGCACGGTGCTCGCCTCCAGCCGGGTGGCGAACGATGCGGTGACCCTCACCGGCACGGTGGAGGCGCAGAACGAGGCGACCTACGGCTTCCGCATCGGCGGCCGCATCATCGAGCGGCTGGTGAACGTGGGCGACCAGGTGAAGCCCGGCCAGGTGCTGGCGCGGCTCGATCCGCAGGACGAGCAGAATGCCGTGCGCTCGGCGCAGGCGGCGCTTTCGGCGGCCAATGCCAACCTCACCCAGACCCGCAACCAGTATGAGCGCCAGCGCCAGCTTCTCGCCCGCGGCTTCACGCCCCGCGCGCAGTATGAGCAGGCCGAGCAGGCCTTCCTCAACGCCCGCTCCCAGGTGGAGGATGCCGAGGCGCGGCTCCAGATGGCGCAGGACCGGCTCGGCTTCACTGACCTGAAGGCGGATTCCGCCGGCGTGGTCACCCGCCGCCGGGCAGAGCCGGGCGAGGTGGTGCAGGCCGGCCAGGCCATCGTCGAGGTGGCGCGGCAGGATGGCCGGGATGCGGTCTTCGACGTGCCGGCGCAGTTGCTTGCCGCCGTGCCCGCCGACCCCGTGGTGGAGGTGGCGCTGGCGAGCGATCCTTCCGTCAAGGCCACGGGCCGGGTGCGCGAGGTGGCGCCGCAGGCGGACCCCGTGACCCGCACCTTCCGCGTGCGCGTCGGCCTCATCGACGCGCCGGAGGCGCTGCGCCTCGGCACCACGGTGACCGGGCGCGTGGTGGTGGACAATGGTCCGGTCATCGAAATTCCTGCCTCCGCGCTCACGCGGCTCAATGATAAGCCGGCGGTGTGGGTGGTGGATGGAAAATCCCTCACGGTGGCGCTGCGGCCCATCGAGGTGCTGCGCTTCTCGCCCTCCACTGTGACCGTGGCGGACGGGCTGAAGCCCTCGGAAATCGTTGTGACGGCAGGTGTCCAGGCGCTTCACCCGGGGCAGAAGGTGCGCCTTCTGGGAGCCCAGCTGTGAGCGGCTTCAACCTCTCCGCCTGGGCGCTCAAGCACCGCTCCGTCATCATCTATTTCATGGCCATCTCGGTGGTGGCCGGCCTCATGGCCTTCAAGAACCTGGGCCGGGCGGAAGACCCGACCTTCGTGATCAAGACCATGGTGGTGCAGGCGAATTGGCCCGGCGCCACGCTGGAGGAGACGTTTCGCCAGGTGAGCGAGCGCCTGGAGCGCAAGCTCCAGGAAGTGCCGAAGCTCGACTACCTGGAGAGCTACACAAAGCCTGGCGTGACAACGATTTTCGTGCATCTGAAGGGTTCGGCCGCCGCCGCCGAGGTGCCCGACATCTGGTACCATGTCAGAAAGAGCATCGGCGACATCCGCCATACCTTGCCGCAAGGTATCGTGGGACCGTTTTTCAATGACGAATTCGGCGACACCTTCGGCATCATCTACGGGTTCACATCAGACGGCTTCACCCATCGCGAGCTGCGCGACTATGTGGAGGAGGTGCGCTCGCAGCTGCTGCATGTGCCCGACGTCTCCAAGATCGAGATCCTCGGCGCGCAGGACGAGCGCATCTTCATCGAGTTCTCCATGCAGGAACTGGCAAGCCTCGGCATAGACCGGGCCGCCGTGCTTGCAGCGCTGCAAAGCCAGAACATCGTGCGCCCGTCCGGGGAGATCCAGACGGCCAAGGAGAACCTCTCCATCCGGGTGTCCGGCGCCTTCACCTCGGAAGCTGATATCGCCAAGGTCAACTTCGTCGTGTCAGGCCGGCTCATCCGGCTGGCCGATATCGCCACCATCCGGCGCGGATATGCCGATCCGCCCCAGCCCATGTTCCGGGTGAACGGCAAGGACGCCATCGGGCTCGCCATCGCCATGCGCGACGGCGGCGACATCCTCGCCATGGGCCAGAAGATCGACCGGGCGATGAACGGCATCATCGCCAACCTGCCAGTGGGCATCGAGGCGCACCTGGTGGCCGACCAGGCGGTGACGGTGAAGGGAGCCATCTCCGAGTTCATGGAGAGCCTGTGGCAGGCGGTGGGCATCATCCTCGTGGTGTCGTTCATCGCCCTCGGGGTGCGGGCCGGGGCCATCGTGGCGCTGGCGATCCCGCTGACGCTGGCCATCGTGTTCGCGCTCATGCAGATCGCGCACATCGACATGCAGCGCATCTCGCTGGGCGCGCTCATCATCGCTCTGGCGCTCATGGTGGACGACGCCATGACCACCACGGATGCCACCTTGACCCGGCTGGCCGCCGGGGACGACAAGATCACGGCCGCCTCCTATGCCTTCAAGGCCTATGCGGCCGCCATGCTGGCGGGCACGCTGGTGACGGTGGCGGGCTTCGTGCCGGTGGGCTTCGCGGCCTCCTCGGCGGGCGAATACACCTTCACCCTGTTCGCCGTGGTGGGCATCGCCCTGCTGGTGTCCTGGATCGTGGCGGTGCTGTTCGCCCCGCTGCTCCAGGTGCTGATCCTGAAGGCCCCGCCCAGGGACAAGGTGCCGGACCCGGATGCCCCGCCCACGGGCGTCATGGGGATGTACCGGAACTTCCTGGTGCTGTGCCTGCGCCTGCGCTGGGTGACCATCGCCGTCACCCTCGGCCTGTTCGTGCTCTCGGTGCTGGCGCTGCCGCTCATTCCGCGCCAGTTCTTCCCCTCGTCCGACCGGCCGGAGCTGCTGGTGGACCTCGCCTCGCCGCAGAACGCTTCCATCTACGCCTCGGAGGCGGTGGCCCAGGCGTTCGACAAGGTGCTGTCCGGCGACAAGGACGTGGACCGCTGGTCCACCTATGTGGGCCGCGGCGCCATCCGCTTCTACCTGCCCCTGGACGTGCAGTTGCCCAACGACTTCTTCGCCCAGACGGTGATCGTGGCGAAGGACGTGGCGGCGCGCGAGCGGTTGCAGGCGAAGCTGGAGAAGGTGCTGGCGGAGGAGTTCCCGCAGCTCGTCTCCCGCATCTCGCCGCTGGAGCTGGGACCGCCGGTGGGCTGGCCGGTGCAGTATCGCGTCTCGGGGCCGGACATCGAGAAGGTCCGCGCCATCGCCTTCGACCTCGCCCGGACCATCGCCGCCAATCCGGACGCGGAGAAGGTCAATTACAACTGGATCGAGCCGGACCGTCAGGTGCGCATCAAGGTGGACCAGGACGAGGCACGCCTGCTCGGCCTGTCCACCGCCCAGCTCGCCGGCGTGCTCAACACCGTGCTGTCCGGCCAGCCGGTGACGCAGGTGCGCGACGACATCTACCTCGTCAACGTGGTGGCCCGCGCCACCGACGAGGAGCGCGTCTCGCTCGCGACCCTTTCCACCCTCCAGGTGCCGATCCCCGGCGGGCGCACCGTGCCGCTCTCCCAGATCGCCACCTTCGACTACGGCCAGGACTATCCCGCCATCTGGCGGCGTGACCGGGTGCCGACCCTCACCGTCCAGGCGGACGTCCGGCGCGGCGTGCTGCCCGAGGGCGTGGTGGAGGCGCTGGAGCCGAAAATCGAGGCGCTGAACAGGAGCCTGCCGCCGGGCTATGCCATCCATGTGGGCGGCACGGTGGAAGAGAGCGCGGCCTCCCTTGCCTCGGTGGTGGCCGTGGTGCCGGTGATGCTGCTGCTCATGTTCACCGTGCTCATGTTCGAGCTGAAGAGCTTCCAGCGCCTCGTCATCGTGCTGTCGGTGGCGCCGCTGGGCCTCATCGGCGTGGTGGCGGCGCTGCTCGCCTCGGGCCGGCCGCTGGGCTTCGTCGCCATTCTCGGCGTGCTGGCGCTCATCGGCATGATCACCAAGAACGCGGTCATCCTCATCGGCCAGATCGAGGCTGACCGCGCCGCCGGCAAGAGCGTGTGGGATGCGGTGGTGCACGCCTCCTCCATCCGCTTCCGGCCCATCATGCTCACCGCGGTGTCCACCGTGCTCGGCATGATCCCCATCGCCCCCACCGTGTTCTGGGGGCCCATGGCCTTCGCCATCATGGGCGGGCTTCTGGTGGGCACGCTGCTCACCCTCATCTTCCTGCCGGCGCTCTATGTGGCCTGGTTCGGTCCCGATACCGGGCCGGATGCCGCGCCGGCCGGGGGCAAGATCGCGCCGGCCACCTAGGGTCCGCGCCGGTCTGATCGCATCGCGATCAGGCCGGATCGCGCTCTGGGGCTGAACGTCGGGCGCGGCGCCCGGCGTTCGGGCAAGGACCGGTGACAAGGGGAGGTTCCGTCGCGCCATCCGGCGGTGAGGGGTTTCGCGGTCGTGGCCGCGCACAGGGGAACTGCAGATGGAACGTGAACCGGTACTTGTCGATCTCGCGCTGCAGGGCGGCGGCTCCCACGGGGCGTTCACCTGGGGCGTGCTGGACCGCCTGCTGGAGGAGAGCTGGCTCGAGATCGAGGGTGTCTCCGGCACCTCCGCCGGCGCCATGAACGCGGCCGTGCTGGCGGACGGCTATGCCGCCGGCGGCCGGGAGGGCGCCCGCGCGGCGCTCGCCAGCTACTGGAGCCATGTGTCGGAGGCCGCGCGCTACAGCCCCTTCCAGCGCTCGCCCCTCGACAAGATGATGGGCCGCTGGAACCTCGACACGGCGCCCGGCTACCTGTTCATGGACTTCATGACGCGGCTGATGTCGCCCTACCAGTACAACCCCATGGGCACCAATGCGCTGGCGCCCATCCTCGACAAGCAGATCGACTTCGAGCGCCTGCGCAACTCGCCGGTCAAGGTGTTCATCACCGCCACCAACGTGCGCACCGGCCGGCCGCGGGTGTTCCGCAACGCCGACATCACGCCCGAGGCGCTGATGGCCTCGGCCTGCCTGCCCACCCTGTTCCAGGCGGTGGAGATCGACGGCGAGGCCTATTGGGACGGCGGCTATTCGGGCAATCCCACCCTCGCCCCGCTGGTGAGCGAGCTGGTCTCCGACGACACCATCCTCATCCCCATCAACCCGCTGGAGCGGCCGGGCACGCCCAAGACCCCGGCGGAAATCCTCAACCGCCTCAACGAGGTGTCGTTCAACTCGGTGGCGGTGAAGGAGCTCTACATGATGGCGCTGCTGCAGCGCCACGCCGCCGAGCTCTCCGGCGACACGGAAGCCTGCAACTGGGCGCGCATGCGCGTGCACATCGTGCGCAATCCCATCATGGCGACGCTGGGCTTCTCCTCCAAGCTCAATGCGGAATGGGAGTTCCTCACCATGCTGAAGGATGAGGGCCGCAAGGCCGCGCAGCTGTTCCTGGACGACCACGGCCACGACATCGGCAAGGCCTCCACCGTGAATTTCGACCAACTGCTGACGGAGCTTTGAGCCATGGGCCTCATCGGCATTCTGGTCGGCCTTGCCGTCCTCATCTTCCTGGCCTTCCGGGGCTCCTCCATCCTCATCCTCGCGCCCATCGCCGGGCTGATCGCGGCCGCCTTCTCCGGCGAGCCGCTGCTGGCGAGCTGGACGCAGACCTTCATGCGCAACGCGGCGGACTTCGTCGCGCAGTTCTTCCCCCTGTTCCTGCTCGGCGCCCTGTTCGGCAAGCTGATGGAGGATTCCGGCTCGGTCACCTCCATCGCCGACTACATGACGAAGAAGCTCGGCGCGGAGCGGGCCATCCTCGCGGTGGTGCTGGCGGGCGCCATCGTCACCTATGGCGGCGTTTCCCTGTTCGTCGCCTTCTTCGTGCTGGCGCCCATGGGCATCGCCTTGTTCCGCTCGGCGGGGGTGCCGCGCCGGCTGATGCCGGCGGCCATCGCGCTCGGCACCTCCACCTTCACCATGTCGGCCATGCCCGGCACGCCCTCCATCCAGAACGCCATCCCCATGCCCTTCTTCGGCACCACGCCGTTCGCGGCGCCGGGGCTCGGCATCATCGCCTCCCTCATCATGCTGGCCTTCGGCATGTGGTGGCTGAAGCGGCGTGAAAGCAGCGCACGGGCGGCGGGCGAGGGCTTCGGCGCCATCACCGAGCCGGCGGAGGAATCCGCCGAGGAGGCCGCCGAGAATCCCATCGTGCGCGAGCGCGCCACCACCGCCGGCCCGTTCGACCCGGCCGAGATCCACCGCAGCGAGGCGGCGGCGAAGAACCCGCCCATCCTGCTGGCGGCGCTGCCCATCGTGGTGGTGATCGTGGTCAACCTCCTCATGTCCTTCGCCATCCTGCCGCGCATGGACACCTCCTTCCTGGCGAAGCCGGAATGGGGCGGCGTCGGCCTGTCGGCGGTGGGCGGCGTGTGGAGCGTGATCGTGGCGCTGACCGCCGCCATCATCGCCGTCATCGCCATCAACTTCCGCTCGGTGCCGGAGCTGCGGGCGACCATGACCGCCGGCGCCAACGCCTCGGTGCTGCCGATCCTGTCGGTGGCGAGCCTGGTGGGCTTCGGCGCCATCGTCGCGGCGCTGCCGGCGTTTGCCGACGTGCGCGACTGGGTGCTGGGCATCGGCGGCGGGCCGCTGGTGTCGCTGGCGGTGGCCACCAACATCCTCGCCGCCCTCACCGGCTCGGCCTCCGGCGGCCTCACCATCGCCCTCGATGCGCTCGGCCCCACCTACATGAAGATCGCCGCCGAGATCGGCATGGACCCGGCCCTCATGCACCGCGTCGCGGTGATCGGCTCCGGCACGCTGGACAGCCTGCCCCACAACGGCGCGGTGGTGACGCTGCTCTCCGTCTGCGGCGTGACGCACAAGGAAGGCTATCTCGACATCGTCATGGCGGCAGTGGTGGGGGCGCTCGTCGCGCTGGCGGCGGTGATCGTGCTCGGCACGCTGGCGGGGAGCTTCTGATGCCGGCGGTGTTCCAGGCGGGCGGGCTCCTCAGCTTCACCATCGCCATCCTGGTCTACTTCCTCGGCGCCGGGCTCAATGGCGTCATCGCTCCGCTCCGGCGCTGGAACATCCCGGAAGCCGTCACCGGCGGCATGCTGGCGGCGCTGGCCACCCTCGTCGCCTACCGGGTGTTCGGCCTCGCCATCTCGTTCGACCTCGACGCGCGGGACATGCTGCTGCTCTATTTCTTCACGGGCATCGGCCTCAACGCGCGGCTCTCGGACCTCGCCACCGGCGGCAAGCCGCTGGCCATCCTGCTGCTGCTGACGGTGACCTACCTCGCCGTGCAGAATTTGGTGGCGGTGGGCGGAGCGGCGGCCCTCGACCTCCCGAAGGGCATCGCCCCGCTGCTCGGCTCGGTGTCGCTGGTGGGCGGGCATGGCACCACCATCGCCTGGGCGCCGCTCATCGCCGACCGTTTCGCCCTGCCCAACGCGCTGGAGGTGGGCATCGCCAGCGCCACCCTCGGCCTCGTCATCGCCAGCCTCGTGGGCGGCCCGGTGGCGGGCATCCTCATCAGCCGCTTCAAGCTCAAGAGCGACCAGATCCTGCCCCCCATGGTGGGCCTGCCCGACGACGACGTGGGGCCGGACGCGGGCAAGGTCACCTACCGCAACATCCTGAGCGCGCTGCTGGTGCTCAACATCGTCATTCTGGTCGCCTATTCGCTGGAAGGGGCGGTGGAGAAGACCGGCATCAAGCTGCCGCTGTTCGTGGTGTGCATGCTGGTGGCCATCGTCATCACCAACACCGTGCCCGTCGCGCTGAAGACCGTGCCCTGGCCCGCCCGCACCCCGGCGCTGGCACTGATCTCCGATCTGTCGCTGAAGATCTTCCTCGCCATGTCGCTGATGAGCATGCAGCTGTGGACGCTGGGCGGCCTCGGCCCGGCCCTGGCCCTGGTGCTGGGCCTGCAGACGCTGGTGGCGGTGGCCTACATCCTGTTCGTCGTCTTCCCCGCCATGGGACGCGACTACCAGGCCGCGGTGCTCGCCGCGGGCTTCACCGGCATCAGCCTCGGGGCGACGCCCACCGCCATCGCCAACATGACGGCGGTGACGCGCACCCACGGGCCGGCGCCCCTGGCCTTCATCATCCTGCCCCTGGTGTCGGCCTTCTTCATCGACATCGCCAATGCCCTCGCCATCGGCTTCATGATCCGCTAGGGCGCGATCCGGTCAGATCGGCGCGTGCTCCAAGGGGGCGCGGCAGGCCGGAGGGGGCGAGACAGGCCGGGCGGGCTCAGTTCGCCGTCGAGCAGCTCGCGGCGTCGAGCTGCTTGCGCACCAGCTCGCGCATGCCGCGCGCGCGGACGAAGGCGCGCACTGCCACGATGCCCTCCTGCGAGGGGGATTCGATGACCAGCCGGTCGGCGGCGGTGATCTCCTCGTCCTCCGGCAAAGCGGCCTTCTGGCTGGGGGTCATGAGGTCGAGCTCGATCACCTTGCCCGCCGCCTGGTCGCTCAGCGCATAGAAGGCGAGGCCCTCCGCCGTGTAGAAGGAGACGGAGGTATAGTCCGACGTCGCCGGCACGCGCACCTTCAGCGGCCCTTCCGAGAGATCGTAGAGGCATACGGCCGAGACGAAGGCCGGATCCATCATGGGCAGCGCCGCTTCCTGCGGGGTCGCGTCGGGCAGCATGACGAGCACGTTGGAATCGGTCCGCTCGGACAGGCGGGCGTAGGCGTTGCGCTCCGCCAGCGCCGGCATGGCGAGGATGGAGACGATGTGGGCGATGGCCGCCAGCACCAGGGTGAACGCCGCCGCCAGCAGCACGCCCGCCGGCGAGCCGAGGCGCGGGCGCGACAGGCGGGGCAGGGCGGGGCGCGGCATCTGCCGCAGCAGGCGCCGCAGCCGTCCGGCGAGGCCGAGGGCCTCCTCGCGCAGCTCGTCGAGGGCCGTCACAGGCACGCCTCCCGCTTGATGCGCGGCAGCACGGCGGCGTCCGCGGTGGAGGAGGTGAAGGAGAACGGCGCGTCGTAGAGGCGCAGCGCCACCTTCAGCCGGGGCCGGGCACCGGTGGGCAGCCAGTTGCCGGGCCGGGCGCGCGGCGAGAGCTTGACGTCGATGCTGCCGTCGTCGCGATAGACCAGCTCCGCGCTGGTGAAGCCGTAGCGGCCGGCGTCGTTGGGAATGAGATGGCCGTCCTGGTCCATGACCGTCAGCGTCCACAGGCGCGCCTGCGGCAGCAGGCCGACGATGTGCGTCTCGCACCGCCCGTCGATGGGGGCGCCGGAATCATCCGTGGTGGCGAGGAAGAGCAGGCCGTCCGCCAGCTCCAGCGGCAGCTCGCCGGAGCGGGCGAAGGCGGCGCGGGCATAGGGGTCGGCCTTCACCGTGCCGGCGCGCGGCCAGCCTTCCCATGCGCCGGCGCGCACCACGTCGAGCCCCCGCGAGTGGGTGACGGAGAACCAGGTGACGCCGAGCCCCAATATGGTGGCGACCAGCAGCGTGAAGGCGAGAGGCAGGAGGCGCACGGCACGTCCAAGGCTGTTCGCCTTCTTCTAGATCACATTGGCGGCGCGGGCAAAGGTGCCCGCCGCCTCCTCACGCCGGCGGATGCACCACGAGGCGGTCGAGGAGCGCGCGACCTTCGTCGGAGAGGGGCATGGGCCGCCGCGTTTCGGTGTCGAACAACACCAGCACCGTCTCGGCGGTGGCGGTGCACCGCTCGCCCTGGAAGATCGCCTGCACCAGGGTGATGGAGCTTCGGCCTACCGAGAGCACGCCGGTGCCGATGTGCGCCTCGCCGGGCCAGAACATCTCCGCCCGATAATCGATCACCAGGCGGGCGAGCACGAAGCTGGCGCTCTCCGGGGCGACATGGCCCGCCTCGTTCCAGAGCAGGCGGGTGCGGCCCGTCTCCAAGAAGGTGGAGAAGACGGCGTTGTTCACATGGCCGATCTTGTCGGTGTCGCCGTAGCGGATGGTGTCCATCGCCTTGACGGGGAAATCGTCGAGGCGTGGCAGCGGCGGTTTCTCGCGGGCGGACATCAGCCGCGGGCTCCCAGCGCTCGCCAGCCGATGTCGTTGCGGTAGAAGCCGTCGGGCCAGTCGATCCGCGCGATGGCGGCATAGGCGCGCTCGCGCGCCTCGCCCAGCGTCGCCCCGGTGGCGGTGACGTTCAGCACCCGCCCGCCGTTGGAGACGAGGTCGGCGCCCTTGCGGCGGGTGCCGGCCTGGAAGACGAGCACGCCGTCCGCCTCGGCGGCTTCCTTGATGCCGGAGATGCGCGTGCCGGTCTGGTGCGGGCCGGGATAGCCACGGCTCGCATAGACCACGGTCATGGCCGCGTCGGCGGACCAGCGCGGCGTCACCTCGGCAAGGCGGCCGGTGGCGGTGGCGTGGAGCACCTCCACCAGGTCGCCGGCGAAGCGGGGCATCAGCACCTGGCACTCGGGGTCGCCGAAGCGGCAGTTGTATTCCACCAGCTTCGGGCCCTCGGCGGTAAGCATCAGGCCGGCATAGAGCACCCCGCGATAGGGCGTGCCGGCCCGCGCCATGGCGCGGGCGGTGGGAATGAGGATTTCCTCGATGGCGCGGCGCTCCAGCTCCGGCGTCAGCACCGGGGCGGGGGAATAGGCGCCCATGCCGCCGGTGTTGGGGCCGAGGTCGCCGTCATAGGCGCGCTTGTGGTCCTGGGCGCTGCCGAAGGCCACCACCGTCTCGCCGTCCACCAAGGCGAAGAGGCTCGCCTCCTCGCCTTCCATGAATTCCTCGATGAGCACCTCGGTGCCGCCGCCGGCGAACACCTGCTCCACCGCCTCGATGGCGTCCTCCACCGTGAGCGCCACCACCACGCCCTTGCCGGCCATGAGGCCGTCCGCCTTCACCACGATGGGCGCACCCTCGGCGCGCACATAAGCGGCGGCCTCGGCGACATTCTCGAAGCGGGCGAAGGCGGCGGTGGGAATGGCGTTGGCCTTGCACAATTCCTTGGTGAAGAGCTTGGAGCCCTCCAGCCGGGCGGCGGCGGCGGTGGGGCCGAAGGCCGGGATGCCGGCCGCCTCCAGCCGGTCCACGAGGCCGGCCACCAGCGGCGCCTCGGGGCCCACCACCACGAAGTCGATGAAATGGTCGAGGCACCACTTCAGGATGCTGTCGTGCGCGGACAGCGGGATGCCTTCGATCAGCTCCGCATGCTCGGCGATGCCGGGGTTGCCGGGTATGACGTAGAACTGGTCCAGCTTGGGGCTCTGTGCCAGCTTCCACGCAAGGGCGTGCTCGCGCCCTCCCGAACCGAGCAGCAGGATGTTCATGAGGCCTCCCCGACTTGTCTTGTCCCTTTCGCCTATCGGCTCGGAGCCGCGCAAACAAGAGGCCCGGCCCTGCGCTCGCCGCATGGGGGCGCTTCCCGTTATGCTGTTTACTTGAGCAAGCCCCAGGGCCGATTCGATGGTAGAGCCGCAAGAACCCCGTGCAAATGCACCTGAATGGAGCGTTTCCGAGCTCTCCGCCGCGCTGCGGCGGACGGTGGAGGACGCCTACGGGCACGTGCGGGTGCGCGGGGAAATTTCCGGCTACCGCGGGCCGCATGCCTCCGGCCACGCTTATTTCAGCCTGAAGGATGCCGGCGCCCGGCTCGATGCGGTGATCTGGAAGGGCACCTTCCAGCGCCTCCGGCTGCGTCCGGAGGAGGGGCTGGAGGTGGTGGCGATCGGCCGGCTCACCACCTATCCGGGAAAATCCGGCTACCAGATCGTCATCGAGGCGCTGGAGTTCGCCGGCGCCGGCGCCATCATGGCCATGCTGGAGGAGCGCAAGCGGCGCCTGGCGGCCGAAGGTCTGTTCGATCCGGCGCGCAAGGTGGCGCTGCCCTTCCTGCCGCAGGTGGTCGGTGTCGTCACCTCGCCCACCGGGGCGGTGATCCGCGACATCCTCCATCGTCTTTCCGACCGCTTCCCCCGCCGGGTGCTGGTGTGGCCCGTGCGGGTGCAGGGGGAGACGTCGGCCGCCGAGGTCGCGGCGGCCATCCGCGGCTTCAACGCCTTGCCGGAGGGCGGCCCCATTCCCCGCCCGGACGTGATCGTGGTGGCGCGCGGCGGCGGTGCGCTGGAGGACCTGCTCGGCTTCTCCGAGGAGAGCGTGGTGCGCGCGGCGGCGGAGAGCGATATTCCGCTGGTGGCCGCCGTCGGCCACGAGACGGACGTGACCCTCATCGATTTCGCCGCCGACGTGCGCGCGCCCACCCCCACGGCCGCTGCGGAAATGGTGGTGCCGGTGCGCTCGGACCTCATCGCGACGGTGGAGGACCTGGGCGCCCGCCTCGCGGCCGCACCGCTGCGGCTGCTGGAGCGGCGGCGGGCGGACCTGCGTGCGTATGCCCGCCTGCTGCCCTCGCCGGAGAGCCTGTTCGCCGTGCCGCGCCAGCGCCTCGACGTGGCGGGGGAGCGGCTGCCCCGGGCGCTGAAAGCCAACGCCGCCGCCCACCGCCTTGCATTGGTGCGGGCCTCGACCCGGCTCTCGCCCGAGGCCCTGCGGCTGCGCATCGGCCGCGGGAGCGAGCGGGTGGAGGGGCTGGGCGACCGGCTGCGCCGGGCTCACCAGGTGGCGATGGATCGGCGCGCCGCGCGGCTGGCCGCCATGGAGCAATTGCTCAGGGCCCTGTCCTATCGCGAGGTTCTGAGCCGCGGCTTCGCTCTGGTCCGCGATGGCGCCGGAATGGCGGTGCGCCGCGCGGCCGGCATCGCGCCGGGCGCCGCCCTCGACCTGGAATTCGCCGACGGTCACGTGGCCGTGCAGGCCGGTGGGCCGTCGGATGCGGTTCCCCCTGCGGCCCCTCCCGCGCCCCGCGCCCGCCCCGCTCCGCGCCGCAGCCGGAAGGCGGAGGAGGGGCCGACCCTCTTCGATCCGTGACAGGGCGCCCCTTCCGCCTTGCTGCATCAGGGGTTATCCTCCGGCAAACGATCTTTAGGACATTTACGGCGGTGATGAATCGATTCGAACGCTTCCCCGAGCCCCATGGCGAGGCGGAGGTCCGCTACCTCGACGGGGAATTCCGTATCCTGCGCCCCGGCGGCTTCGTGCGCTGCGCCGTGACCGGCCAGCCGATCCCGCTCGATGAGCTGCGGTATTGGAGTGTTGACCTTCAGGAGGCCTATCTCGACCCCGAGGCGGTGCTGACGCGCGTGCGGGAGCAGGCCGCCAAAGGCAACGGCTGACGACGGCCGAGGCCGTCCGGTCGCGTTGCTCGCCCCGTGACTTGCAAATTGCCCTTGCGTAAGTGGCGCTAGCCCGCCGCCCGTTCGGCGCAGCGCGCCTGCGCCAGCCCGATGAGGGCCTGGAACCCGTCCGGCGGATCGAGGCGCAGGGTCACCGGCAGGGCCGCGATCTGCCCGCGCAGGCCGGCGAAGGCCGGACCGGTGAGCCGCGCGAGGTCCTTTTCCGTCGTCACCAGCTTGAATCCGCGCTGCGCCGCTTCCCGCGCCAGGGTCTCGATCTCCGCCGGCGCATAGGGATGGTGGTCCGGGAAGGCCCGCGCCTCCGCCACCTCCAGCCCCTGCGCCCTGAGGGTGGCGAAGACCTTGTCCGGCCGGCCGATGCCGGCGAAGGCCAGGAGCCGGGCGCCCCTCAGGGCCTCCACCGCGACGGGATCGGGCACGAGGGTGCCGCGCAGCACCGTCCGCCCGGCCGCCGCGGCGGCCGTCGCGATGGCGTCCCCCGCGGCACCTTCCCCCACCAGCAGCACCGCATCCGCCCGCGCCAGCTGCGGTGCGAGGGGGGCACGCAGGGGCCCGGCGGGGGTGACGCAGCCATTGCCCACGCCCACCGCCGCATCCACCACTAGCAGGGACGCGTCCTTGTGGAGCGAGGGGTTCTGGAAGCCGTCGTCCATGACGATGTGGGTCGCCCCCTCCGCCACCGCGAGGCGGGCGCCGCCCAGGCGATCGCCGCCGGCGACGATGGTGGGCGCGTGGCGGGCGAGCAGCAGGGCCTCGTCCCCCACCTCCGCCGCGGCGTGGCGGGCGCCGTCCACCCTTTGGGGCGCCGTGACCCTGCCGCCATGGCCCCGCAGCAGAGCGAAGGGCTGCGCGCCCTGTGCCTTCAGTTGCGTGAGGACGGCGATGGCGGTGGGCGTCTTGCCCGCGCCGCCCACGGTGGGGTTGCCGATGCAGATCACCGGCACCGGCACCCGTCCCCCCGGCTTGCCCATGCGGCCGAGGGCGACGGCGCCGACCACGGCGCCGACCGGGGAGAGCAGGGCCGAGGCGAGGCCCGGCGGGCGCCACCAGAAGCCTGGTGCCGCGCGCATCAGCGCCTCTGCAGCCGGATCTGGATGAGATAGGGCTCGATGGCGGCCAGCGTCCGGTCGAGGGCGCCGCCCAGCGCCGTCACCGTGGCGTAAGCGGAATCGATGGTGTGGCCGCGCAGCTCCTCGTCCTTCTGCAGGGCATAGACCGCGCGGGCGAGGCCCAGGGCATCGCCGATGACGAAGGCGCCTTCCTCCGCGTCCAGCCGCTCGTAGGTGTCGGAGAAGTTCCACACGTGCGGGCCGTGCAGCACCGCGGAGCCGAGCTTGGCCGGCTCGATGGGGTTCTGCCCGCCGTGCTCCACCAGGGAGCCGCCCATGAAGACGATGGGCGCGAGGCGGTAGAACAGGCCCAACTCGCCGATGGTGTCGGCCACGTAGACGTCGGTCTCGCGGTCCGGCAGCTCGCCGAGGCTGCGCTGGCGGGTGTTGAGGTCGCCGGACTGGGCAAGGGCGGCCACCTCCTCGCCCCGCTCGGGATGGCGCGGGGCGATGATGGTGAGGAGGTCCGGGATCTTGGACACGAGCATCTCGTGCGCCTCGATCACCATCTCCTCCTCCCCCTCGTGGGTGGAGGCGGCGAGCAGCACCGGCCGCTTGCCGATGGCGCGGGACAGGCGCTGGAGATCGGCGGGATCGGCGCCGGGGGGCGGCGTGTCGAACTTCAGGTTGCCGCTGACCTCCACCCGATGGGTGCCAA
The DNA here is from genome assembly GCF_043194755.2 of Xanthobacter nonsaccharivorans. Classification (NCBI taxonomy): domain Bacteria; kingdom Pseudomonadati; phylum Pseudomonadota; class Alphaproteobacteria; order Hyphomicrobiales; family Xanthobacteraceae; genus Xanthobacter; species Xanthobacter nonsaccharivorans. Next base: position 945,922 of record NZ_CM195526.1, read on the forward strand.
GGCCGCGGAAGCGGCCGGCGTCCTCCTCGCTCTGGGCGAGGCACAGATCGACGCGGGAAAGCAAGGCCCGCGCGCTCTTGGGCAGCTTGCCCCAGCGCCGGGCGGAGCGCTCGGAGAGGCGCGCGTTCACCAGCACCACCGGGGTGCCGCGCCGCCCGAGCTCGGCGATCAGGTTCGGCCACAGCTCGGATTCGGCGATGAGCACCAGCTCCGGCTCCCAGTGGTCGAGGAAGCGGGCCATGAAGCCGCGGGCATCCAGCGGCACGAACTGGTGGATCACGCCGGGCGGGGCGCGGCGCTCGGCCACCCGGCTGGAGGTGAGCGTGCCGGAGGTGAGCAGCACGCGGAAGCCGCGCGCGTCCAGCCGCTCGATGAGGGGGAGGACGGAGATCACCTCGCCCACGCTCGCCCCGTGCACCCAGACGAGCGGGCCGTCCGGACGGTCCACGCTGGCGCGGCCGCGCCGCTCGGCGAGGCGGGCGGGATCCTCCTTGCCCTTGCGCACCCGGTAGGAGAGCCAGGCGGGGGCAAGAAGGGCGGCCGCGGAGCTGGCGCCGCGGTACAGACGCAGGGTGAGCGGCAGGGCGCGTCCCCTCATGCGTCCCTCAGCCCCGCGAGGGTCTCGGCGCGGGCGGTCACCGCCTCGAGACGGGACTGGAGCAGGTCGCGGGCGGCCAGCAGGCCGGCCTCGTCCACGTCGCGGGCGACGAACACGGGCTCGCCCACCACCGCGGCGCCCCGGCCGAGCGGCAGGTTGAGGCTGGCGCGGTCCCAGCTCTTCAGGGTGATGCGGTTGCGGGTGGCCATGGCGAGCGGGATGATAGGCCGTCCTGAATACCGTGCAATGGTAACGACGCCCAGTCCCACCTTGCGGGCGATCTTCGGCACGTCGGCCGTCATGGCGACGTTCACCCCTTCCTTCAGCGCGTCGAGCATCTGGTAGGTGGCGGAGACCGCGCCCTTGCGGTGGAAGTCGCGCGCCGAGGTGGCCCCCGACCCGCGGATGGTGCCCACCCCGAGCTTTTCGGCGGCGATGGCGTTGATCTCCGCGTCCGCGTGGCGGGAGATGAGCACCTTCGCCTTGTGGTGCGGCCGCATGGCGAAGGGGGTGAGAAAGTGCTGGCCGTGCCAGAAGGTCATGATGACCGGCATCTTCTCATCGATGGTGTCGAAGATGTCGGGAGGCTCGACGACGAAGCGCGTGGTCTTCGCCACGAGCTTGAAATAGGACGCGAACGTCGTTCCCGCTGCCACCTGGAAGGCGCGGTTTGTCCTCACTCGCCGCCACATCTCTTCTTCAGCTCTCTTTTGTGCCTGGAGCGTTTCCGAGGGAAGTGCGCACCGGTTCGCGTGAAAGAAAATGCCCCCAGGTCGAATGCCCCGCCCCGCCGCTTCCCCGTAGGACGGCAGGGCGCGGGCCATGTTCCCGGGCGTCAGTCGCCCTGCACCTTGCCGGTCTCCGGATCGAGGAGGCGGTGCAGGTGGACCACGAAATAGCGCACCATCGCGTTGTCCACGGTCTGCTGGGCCTTCGCCTTCCAGGCCGCCGTCGCGGTCGCATAATCGGGATAGATGCCGACGATGTCGAGCTTGGAGAGGTCCTTGAACTCGGCCCCCCCGATGGAGGTCAGCTCGCCGCCGAAGACGAGGTGAGGCAATTGCTTGTGGTTGCTATCGGTCATGGTGTCCCCGAACTGTGGGTGTGGGCCTGAAACTGACGCGCGGCGGACAGGGCCGCAGGATGCAGGGATGCGGCGGAACAGATCAGCGGGGCGTGGCGCGGGTCCGGCGCGTTGTAGCGCAGGAGCGCGCCCTCGCGCGTCGTGAGCCGGCCGCGGGCCTCGTGCACCACGAGGTCGGCCGCCGCCAGATCCCAGTCGTTGCTGTTGCCGCCGGAAAAGGCGATGTCGATTTCCCCCGTGGCCACCCGCGCCAGCCGCAGCGCCAGCGAGCGCACGCGCGGCAGCTTGTGCACCGGGGCGATGTGCGACAGCGCGTCGAGATCGGCCGCCGGCCCGGACACCGCCGCTCCTTCGAGATGGGCACGTGCCCCCGCGGCAAGCGCGGCGCCGTTGCGCCGGGCGCCGCGCCCGTGCACGGCGGTGAACAGCTCGTCGGTCGCCGGGGCGAACAGGGCTGCGGCGACGGGGCGGCCGTCCTCGACCAATGCCACGGATACCGCCCAGTCCGTGCCGCCGGCCATGAAGGCGCGAGTGCCGTCGATGGGGTCCACCACCCACAGCCGCCGGGTCGCGAGCCGTTCCGGCCCGTCCACCGATTCCTCGGACAGCCAGCCGGCCTCGGGATCGAGCGCGGTGAGGTGGGCCTTTAGGTAGCGATCCACCGCCAAGTCCGCCTCGGTGACGGGCGAGTTGTTTCCCTTGGTCCAGGATTTCACGCCGTCGCGGAACATGGCGAGCGCGATCGCCCCTGCGGCCGCCGCCGTCTCGGCGATCTGGCCGGCGAGGGTCTCGGTGACCGTCCGGTTGGGGGCAGGTCCGCCCGCTGCGCTGGTGGTCTCGACGCTCATGCGCTGCCACATAGGGGGGCGCGCGGCGAGAGGCAAGCGCGCCGATGCTGCGGCGCGTCAATCGGTCCGCGCGCCGGTGTTCCGGTCCGTCAGGGCAGGAGCGGCCCGAGGGTGTTGGGGACGATGCTGTCGAGGGCGAGGCCAGCGAACAAAATGAGCCCGGCGTCGCGGTTCGACTTGAAGATGGCGAGGCAGAGCGTCGGATTGTCGATGTCCAGCCGGCGCACCTGCACCATCAGGTGCAGCGCGAAGCCGATGAGCCCCAGCGCCGAGAAGAAGCCGGTCGGCACGGAAAGGAAGGCCGCGCCGAACAGGAACACCACCATGGCGTAGCACAGGGCGATGGCGAGGGGGGTGCTGCGGCCGAACAGCAGCGCGGTGGAGCGCACGCCGACGATGGCGTCGTCCTCCTTGTCCTGGTGGGCATAGATGGTGTCGTAGGCGAACACCCACAGCACGCTGCCGGCGAACAGCAGCAGCGCCGGGTCGGCGATGGTTTCCATCACGCTCGCCCAGCCCATCAGCGCGCCCCAGGAGAAGGCGATGCCGAGGATGAGCTGCGGCACCGAGGTGATGCGCTTCATCAGCGGATACACCGCCACCACGCCCAGGGAGGCGAGGCCGGTGACGATGGCGAAGTGCGGCAGGCTCAGCAGCACGGCGAGGCCGATCAGTGCCTGGAGCACAAGGAAGGCGAAGGCCGCGGGCACGCTCACCTGGCCGCTGGCGATGGGACGGCCGCGGGTGCGGGCCACCTGCCGGTCGATCTTGCGGTCGAGGATGTCGTTCCAGGTGCAGCCCGCTCCGCGCATGGCGACGGCGCCGATGGCGAAGAGAATCAGCAGGGCCGGATCGGGGTAGGGGCTGTCGTCCGCTACGGCGGCCAGCGCCGTGGACCACCAGCAGGGCAGGAGCAGGAGCCAGGAGCCTATCGGCCGGTCGAGCCGCGCGAGGCGCAGATAGGGCCGCAGCCGGGCAGGGGCGAGTCGCTCTACCCAATTACCGTGGGTGGCGTCGGCGATCGGCGGGTCCATGGACCCTTCGTGGGAACTCAATCGCTCGGCCTCACTTCAATGCATTGCCGTTCAGCGTGTCGAACACCCCGGTCGAGCCCTTGGTGGAGGGGCTGATGCTGTAGCCGGTGGTGATGCCGAGCGCGCTGGAGAGGGAGCCCTGCGGCGGCGGCTTCACCGGTCCGCCGGCGGCTCCGCCGTTGGCGGCCGCGTCGCAGATGCGGTTGCGCGTCTCGGCGGTCTTCTTGTTGCCGGCGCTCGCTTCCTGCACCACCTGGGGCGGGATCTGGCACCATTCCTTGTTGTCCGTGAGGAACTTGACCCACTTCTGCTCGGCCGCGGTGTAGTTGCGGAACAAGGGGCACAGGGCCACGGGGTCCGACTTCTTGCTCTTGATAGCAGCCTGCAGGGCCGCGCCGGCCTTTTCAAGCTCGCTGCGGACCGAGAGCGCGTCGCTCTGGCAGTCCGCCAACGCGGAGCCGGCCGACAGGACGGTCCCGACCAGCGCGGCCGACATCACGAGCGTCAGTTTCTTCATGAGGCCTTGCCCCTCCTCCACCGCCCCAGCGGAACGTTGATGTTGATATAGAGACCCTGAACTTAGGGCAATATCGGGGCGGACCGGTGCGAAAGTGTGCCTTGCATTCCCTAACGGAGTGTCACGCGCGCGCAACGCCCTCGCCGGAGCGGGCGCAAATGCCCGCGCGCACGGGCGCCGCGCGGTAGAAGAATGCGCGACGGCGCTTGACGAGCGGTTTCCGCCTGAGTAGGTTCGCGCAACTTTTGGAAGGAGATGGCGCAGCCATGCGCAAGATCGTTATTCTTCTCGTAGGGTGGCGCGCCACGATCGGTCCAGCCTGAGGGCTGTCTCGAACGGGAGTGGCGCGCGCTAAGGGGCCTTCGGGCCCCTTCGTCGTTTCTGAGGGTCTTCGTCTGTTCTGAAAACATCCGGCCCATATGGGGCCGATCGGGGCCGAAGCCAGCGCCCCGCGAGGAGTTGGTACCATGAGCAAGCAGATGACCGGCGCCGAGATGGTGATCCAGGCCTTCGCCGACCAGGGCGTCGAGCACATCTTCGGCTATCCCGGCGGGGCCGTGCTGCCCATCTATGATGCCCTGTTCCACCAGAACCACATCGAGCACATCCTGGTGCGGCACGAGCAGGCGGCGGTGCACTCGGCCGAGGGCTATGCCCGCTCGTCCGGCAAGGTGGGCGTGGTGCTCGTCACCTCCGGCCCCGGCGCCACCAATGCGGTCACCGGCCTCACCGACGCGCTGATGGATTCGATCCCGATCGTCTGCATCACCGGGCAGGTGGCGACCCACCTCATCGGCAACGACGCCTTCCAGGAATGCGACACGGTGGGCATCACCCGCCCCTGCACCAAGCACAACTACCTGGTGCGCGACGTGAACGACCTCGCCCGCGTGCTGCACGAGGCCTTCTATGTGGCCCAGAACGGCCGGCCGGGCCCGGTGGTGGTCGACATCCCGAAGGACGTGCAGTTCGCCACCGGCACCTACATCGGCCGCGAGAACATCCAGCACAAGACCTACCGGCCGAAGCTCGACGCCGAGCAGCCGCAGATCGCGGCGGCGGTGGAGATGCTGGCGGGCGCGAAGAAGCCCATCTTCTACACCGGCGGCGGCGTCATCAATTCCGGGCCGGAGGCGAGCCGCATCCTGCGCGAGCTGGCCCGCATCACCGGCGTGCCCGTCACCTCGACCCTCATGGGCCTCGGCGCCTTCCCGGCGGCGAACCGCCAGTGGCTGGGCATGCTGGGCATGCACGGCACCTACGAAGCCAACATGGCCATGCACGATTGCGACGTGATGGTCTGCATCGGCGCGCGCTTCGACGACCGCATCACAGGCCGCCTCGACGCCTTCGCCCCGGGCTCTAAGAAGATCCATATCGACATCGACCCCTCGTCCATCAACAAGAACGTCAAGGTGGACCTGCCCATCATCGGCGACTGCACCCGCGTGCTCGCCGACCTCCTGTCCGCCTGGAAGGCTCGCGACCTCGCCATCGACAAGGCCGCGCTGGACGCCTGGTGGGCGCAGATCGACCGCTGGCGGGCCCGCAACTGCCTCGCCTATCGTCACTCGGACGAGATCATCAAGCCGCAGTTCGCCATCGAGCGGCTCTACAATCTCACCAAGGACAAGGACGTCTACATCTCCACCGAGGTGGGGCAGCACCAGATGTGGGCGGCGCAGTTCTTCCGCTTCGAGGAGCCGAACCGCTGGATGACCTCCGGCGGCCTCGGCACCATGGGCTACGGCCTGCCCGCCGCCATCGGCGCGCAGAAGGCCCACCCGGACGCCCTGTGCATCGACATCGCCGGCGAGGCCTCCATCCTCATGAACATGCAGGAGATGTCCACCGCGGTGCAGTTCGAGCTGCCGGTGAAGATCTTCATCCTGAACAACAAGTACATGGGCATGGTGCGCCAGTGGCAGGAGCTGCTGCACGGCGGGCGCTACTCCCACTCCTATTCGGAGGCGCTGCCCGACTTCGTGAAGCTGGCCGATGCCTACGGCGGCGTGGGCATCCGCTGCGACAAGCCGGCGGACCTCGACGCTGCCATCGAGGAGATGATCTCCATCAAGCGGCCGGTGATCTTCGACTGCATCGTGGACCAGCAGGAGAACTGCTTCCCCATGATCCCCTCGGGCCGTGCCCACAACGAGATGATCCTCGGCGACATGGCGGTGGACCTCGACGAGGCCATCACCGACGAGGGCAAGATGCTGGTGTGAGGGGACTTCCCCGTCCGAGGCCGCCATGCCCCGGCTTGTCCGGGGCATTCACTTCGCGGCGAGACGCTCCGCCGCCAGGTGCTTCAGCCGCCTGGTGGATTCCCCGGACGAGCCGGGGGATGACGGCGGGCCGCAATCGCCACGTGTCCATTCCCATACGAGCCCTCCCATGTCCCAGACCTCCGAGCGCACCGAGCGCCATACCCTCTCCGTCCTGGTCGACAACGAGCCGGGCGTGCTCGCCCGCGTCATCGGCCTGTTCTCCGGCCGCGGCTACAACATCGACAGCCTGACCGTGTCGGAGGTGAGCCACGAGGGGCACCTCTCGCGCATCACCATCGTCACCACCGGTACCCCGATGGTGATCGAGCAGATTAAGAACCAGCTTGACCGCCTCGTGCCCATCCACCGGGTGCGCGACCTCACGGTGGAGGCGAGCGCGCTGGAGCGGGAACTCGCCATGGTGAAGGTGCGCGGCGTGGGCGATGCCCGCGGCGAGGCGCTGCGTCTCGCCGAGGCCTTCCGCGCCCGGGTGATCGACGCGACCCGCGAGAGCTTCGTGTTCGAGATCACCGGCAAGTCCGACAAGATCGACCAGTTCGCCTGGCTCATGGAGCCGCTGGGTCTGGTGGAGGTCGCGCGCACCGGCGTGGTGGCCATCTCCCGCGGCCCGGAGGCCATGTGAGGCCGCCCTGCGAGGCCCAGGAACGGGGGACCCGGGCGACGCCCGTGTGAAACCCCTGTTCCCATTTGCCGTGATCCGGTGCAAAGGAGCCGCGGCTCATCACTGAATTCAAGACAACGCCCATAAGGAGACAATGATGCGCGTTTACTACGATCGCGACGCCGATCTGAACCTGATCAAGGGCAAGAAGGTTGCCGTCATCGGCTACGGCAGCCAGGGTCATGCCCACGCGCTCAACATGCGCGATTCCGGCGTCAAGGATGTGATCATCGGCCTGCGTCCCGGCTCCGCCTCCGCCAAGAAGGCCGAGGCCGAGGGCTTCAAGGTGATGGCGCCCGCCGAGGCCGCCAAGATCGCCGACGTGGTGATGATGCTCACCCCCGACGAGCTGCAGGGCGACATCTATCGCGACAGCCTCGCCGACAACATGAAGCACGGCGCGGCGTTGCTGTTCGCCCACGGCCTCAACGTGCACTTCAACCTCATCGAGCCCCGCCCCGACCTCGACGTGCTGATGGTCGCCCCCAAGGGCCCCGGCCACACGGTGCGCTCCGAGTACCAGCGTGGCGGCGGCGTGCCGACCCTGATCGCCATCGCCCAGGACGCCTCGGGCAACGCCCATGACCTCGGCCTCAGCTACGCCTCCGCCATCGGCGGCGGCCGCGCCGGCATCATCGAGACCACCTTCAAGGAAGAGTGCGAGACCGACCTGTTCGGCGAGCAGGTGGTGCTCTGCGGCGGCCTCGTGGAGCTGATCCGCGCCGGCTTCGAGACGCTGGTAGAAGCCGGCTACGCCCCGGAGATGGCCTATTTCGAGTGCCTCCACGAGGTGAAGCTCATCGTCGACCTCATCTATGAGGGCGGCATCGCCAACATGAACTACTCCATCTCCAACACCGCGGAGTATGGCGAGTACGTCACCGGCCCCCGCATCATCACGCCCGAGACCAAGGCCGAGATGAAGCGCGTGCTCAACGACATCCAGTCCGGCAAGTTCACCCGCGACTGGATGCTGGAGAACAAGGTCAACCAGGCCTCGTTCAAGGCCACCCGCGCCCGCGCCAACGCCCACCCCATCGAGGAAGTCGGCGAGAAGCTGCGCGCCATGATGCCCTGGATCAAGGCCAAGGCCCTGGTGGACAAGACCAAGAACTGAGGTCTCGCGCTCCCTCGCGGAGCGCATCCTCCAGAAAAATCGAAAGAGGCGGGAGCGATTCCGCCTCTTTTCTTTTTCGGAATGGCTCAAAACAGTATGTCGAAATAAAACAGTTAAAATGTAAGCCGATATGTAATGTTGTTTCTATCACTTCCTTGCCGGTGGGCAATTGGTGAGACTCCTATATTGTCGTCAGGTCCTGTGTTCGTAGTCTCTCCTGCGGCGGGCTCAATCGTATCCCCGGATTGTCCTGCCCTATTTTAAAATTGTTCCATTGAGAGACGGCAGGAATGATTGTCACCGTGATCTTCGGCTCCGATGGCGGGGCCACCAAGGGCGTTGCCTCCCGGATTTCCAAGAAGTGCCAGGGCCGCGCCGTCGACATCAAGACCGCGACCATGGCCGATTTCGAGAATTGCGACCTGCTCATCCTCGGCTCGCCCACCTATGGCGACGGCACGCTCCAGACCGACTGGGAGGAGAATATCGACAAGCTCCGCGGCGCCAGGCTGAAGGGCAAGAAGGTGGCCATCTTCGGCACCGGCGACCAGGAGAGCTATCCCCACTCCTTCGTGGACGCCATGGGCATCCTCTATGACGAGGTGTCCGGGCTGGGCGCCACCGTGGTCGGCTTCACCGACACCAAGGGCTACGACTACGTGGGCTCCACCGCCGAGCGGGAGGGCAAGTTCGTGGGCCTCGCCCTCGACCAGGATACCCAGTCCGGACTGACCGACAAAAGGGTGACGGCATGGCTCAGCGGCCTGATCTGAGCGCAGCCGCGCCGATGCGCCGCGCCGCGGGGCGCGGTCACGGGACGGCCGTGGCCTCGGTGCTGCGGCTGTTCCACCACCATGTCTATGAATATGGGCGGGGCGTGCGCGCCCTGTTCCTGATGACCCTGAGCCGGGACGAGCTGGCCCTGGTCCTCGCACGGCTGGAACGGGAGGGCATCACCCATTTCGTGCAGGAGGTGAGCCCGGCGAAGGCCAACCTCTTCTTCGGCCGAGGCCCCCACGTGGCGGTGGCGCAGGCCATCGTGACGCGCCCGCTCAATGCGCTCTCGGCGGAAGAGGACTTCATGCTGGGAACGCTGCTCGGCTACGACCGGGAGCAGCAGTGCCGGCGCTATCTCCAGCGCACGGGCCGGGCCGGGCGGTCGGACATGGTGCTGGCGGCCGAGTGAGAGACGCTCAGCGGCCCTCGCCCTCGGCATAGCGGGTGGCCAGCGGCAGGGCGGCCGTGGCCAGGAAGGAGCGGTAGCGGCGGCGGGCATCCATGGCGGTGCCGTTGTCGCCGATGGCGGCTTCCTGCAGCTCGGCCAGCGCCCAGGGGCTCGGCTCCAGCGGCACGGCGACGATCTCCGGCGCCGCGCGGGAGGTGATCTCGATCACGTCGTGCGGGGTCAGCGCCTGCAACGCGTGGGTGGCGAGCTGGCGCTGGTAGGCGCGTCGCTCGGGAGACAGGTGCTCCCATGCCTCCAGCAGCGGATAGCGCTGCTGGGAGAATGCGTGCATCGCGCGCGCCATGCGCTCCACCATGTCCGTCGACACCATCCCCGCCTCTTCACGCCGTCACACATCGAGCCCGGGAAACCGGAAGTGGGAGGAAGCCTGGCAGAGGCTCCTTTCCGGTAAGTTGCCGCCGTGCGGGCGCAGAACCCATTCCACGCCCGCGTCTTGCAATATGGTCAACGGAACCTTAACGGACGTCATCGGCTCGCCGCATCCGCCCGCGATGATGCCGGCAGGAGGCCGCGTGCCGGATTTGTCGATCTGCTTGCTTCAAACCCGGCGGATCGCGCTCTAGGATGCGCCGCGACCCGAAGATCCCAAGGAGCCAAGTCATGTCCGTGAAGCTCAGCGACCTGAAGGTGAAGCTGTTCACCGACGGGGCCGAGAAGGCGCAGATCGTGGAGATGGCCAAGCAGCCCTACATCGCCGGCTTCACCACCAATCCGTCCCTGCTGCGCAAGGCGGGCGTGACCGACTACGAGGCCTATGCCCGCGACCTCGTGGCCGCCGTGCCGGACCGCCACATCTCCTTCGAGGTGTTTTCCGACGACATTCCGGAAATCCGCGCCCAGGCCCGCGTCATCGCCACCTGGGGCGAGCATGTGCACGTGAAGCTGCCGGTCTCCACCACGCGCGGCGAGACCCTCTACGACCTCGTGCGTGATCTCGTGAACGACGGCGTGAAGGTGAACCTCACGGCCATCTTCGACGTGCCGCAGGTGGAGGAAGGCGTGAAGGCGCTTGCGGGCGGCGCGCCGTCCATCATCTCCGTGTTCGCCGGCCGCCTCGCCGACCTCGGCATCGACTACCGGCCGGCCATTTCTCGCGCGGTGGAGCTGTCCCGCGCCACGCCGAACGTGGAGGTCATCTGGGCGTCCACCCGCGAGGTGTGGAACGTGATCGAGGCGGACCAGATGGGCTGCCACATCATCACCGCCCCTGCGGACGTGCTGAAGAAGCTGCCGGCCCTCGGCTCGCGGACTGCCGCCGAGCTTTCGCTCGATGCGGTGAAGGCGTTCCGGGCGGATGCCATCGCCGCCGGCCTCACCCTGGACGTCACGGGCCGCGCCGCCGCCGAGTGAGGCGGCCACTTGTCCTCGCATCCCGTTGAAAAGAGGCCCCTGCCTTCTCGTGAGGCAGGGCGCGCCATTGCGCAGGCGGTCTTCCCTGTTACACTGGCCGCAAGGCGTAGCCGGCCGCGCATCCTGCGGCACGGTGTGAGCGCATGGACCGCCTTTTCGGCGAGGGCATGAAGATGAGGGACGAGACGCACGGGCCCGTGGCGGGTCCGGAGCCGTCTTGCCGGGAGCGCGGCGGCTCGGAGCGTGGCTTCCAGGAGCACGGTCAGGGGCTCGGCGCGCGCGTGGCGGAGGCTTGCTGCACGTCCGGCCGGACCGACCTCGCGGCCGACGCGCGAGCCGCGGACCTGTCTGCCTCCGATTTGCCCGATGCCGAGCTGTCCCCCTCAGGCTACCTCCCAGCTGGCGTCCCCGCCGCGTGCTCGAACGCGGGCGAGCGGCCCGGCTCCAGCCCAGCCGCTCGCGATCTGCACGGGGCCGATCGGTCGGCCGCGGCCCGTCCCTCCGGTGCGCCGCAGGCGCGGCGGGAGGGGGCGCACCACGCCGGCGCCGCCCCATCCGGGCCGGTCTATGCCGCCATTGACCTCGGCACCAACAATTGCCGCCTCTTGGTCGCCCGCTCCACCGCGCGCAGCTTCCGCGTGGTGGATGCCTTCTCGCGCATCGTCCGGCTGGGGGAAGGGCTCACCGCTTCCGGCCGGTTGTGCGACCAGGCCATGGACCGGGCGGTGGCAGCGCTGGAGATCTGCGCCTCCAAGATGTACATGCGCGGGGTCAGCCGCGCCCGCATCGTCGCCACCGAGGCCTGCCGCGCCGCGGCCAACGGCGCTGAATTCTGCGCCCGGGTGGAGGAGCGCACCGGCCTTTCGCTGGAGGTGGTTGACCGCCGGACCGAGGCGGGCCTTGCCGCCGCCGGCTGCGCGCCGCTCGTGGATCCCACCTGTGACGGGGCCGTTCTGTTCGATATCGGCGGCGGCTCCACCGAGGTGGTCTGGCTCGGCCGGCGCTCGGCGGGGGACGACGGGCCGCCGCGCGCGCGCATCCGCTCCTGGGTATCGCTGCCGGTGGGCGTGGTCTCCCTGTCCGAGCGGCATGGCGGGGTGAAGGTCTCACCGTCCGTGTTCCAGTCCATGGTGGACGAGGTGTGCGCCATGCTCGACGGCGTGCGCCAGAGCTGGGGCGTGCGCGCGCCCGGCCGGCTGCATCTGCTCGGCACCTCCGGCACCGTCACCACGGTGGCGGGCATCCATCTCGGCCTCGACCGCTACGACCGCACCCGGGTGGACGGCGCCTGGCTCGGCGCGGCCCACATCGAGCGGGTGGTGGACCAGCTGATGGGCATGTCCTTCGAGGAGCGGGTGGCCAACCCCTGCATCGGCGCCCAGCGGGCGGACCTCGTGCTCGCCGGCTGCGCGATCATGGAGGCGGTGCGCCGCACCTTCCCCACCGACCGGCTGCGGGTGGCCGACCGCGGGCTGCGCGAGGGCATGCTGGTGCAGCTGATGCGGGCCGATGGCGCCTGGCGCCGTACCCGCCACGAGGGGCCCTCCGCCGGTGGCCGCGAACCGTCTTCCCAGGGTGATTGCGCGTGAACACTCCTCCCCGCGGGCCGGACGGCCGGCCCCTGAAGGTGCGCGTGAAGAGCGCGCGCGGCCGCACCACCTCCTCCCAGAAGTGGCTGCAACGCCAGCTGAACGACCCTTACGTCGCCCGCGCCAAGCGCGAGGGCTGGCGCTCGCGCGCCGCGTTCAAGCTCATCGAGATGGACGAGAAGGCGCGCCTGCTGAAGCGCGGCATGCGCGTCGTCGACCTTGGCGCCGCCCCCGGCGGCTGGAGCCAGGTGGCCGCGCAGAAGATCGGGCTTGAGGAAGGGCACGGCAAGATCGTCGCCATCGACCTGCTGGACATCGATCCCATCCCCGGGGTGGTGTTCGCCCAGATGGACTTCCTCGCGCCCGAGGCGCCCGAGCGGCTCATCGCCATGCTGGGCGGCGAGGCGGACCTGGTGATGTCGGACATGGCGGCCAACGCCACCGGGCACAAGAAGACCGACCATCTGCGCATCGTCGGCCTGGTGGAGCTGGCGGCCGATTTCGCCCGGCAAGTGCTGGCCCCCGGCGGCGCCTTCCTCGCCAAGGTGATCCAGGGCGGCACCGAGGGCACCCTGCTGGCCGACCTGAAGCGCGATTTCGCCCAGGTGAAGCATGTGAAGCCCGCCGCCAGCCGCGCCGATTCGGCCGAGCTCTACGTGCTGGCCACGGGCTTCCGCGGCAAGGTGGCGGCGCCGGACCACGCGGATGAGGACGCCGCGGAGGGTTAGGGCTCCGGCGGCACCTCGTTGCGGGGGTCGTCCAGGTCCGGCTTGTTGCGGCCGGTGAGCTCGGAGCCGGCATCCTTCGGCAGGGTCACGAAAAAGCCGAGGCTCGCGAGGCTCACCAGCGACACGACGATGAAGGCGACGGTGAAGTCGGCCTGCGTCACCACCATTTCCCCCCGGTCGGAGCGCAGCGTCTCCAGCACGAAGCCGGCGAGGGCCACGCCGCACGACAGGGAGACCTGCTGCGCGACGCTGGCGAAGGAGGTGGCGCGGCTCATCTCCTGCGTTTCCACTTGAGCGTAGCTCAGCGCGTTCAGCGCCGTGAACTGCAGCGAGCGCAGGAAGCCGCCCGAGAGCAGGATGGCGATGATGGCGAGGTGGGGCGTGTGCGGGGTGAACAGTCCGTTCACCGCGATGAAGCCGGTGGAGACCACCGCGTTCACGATGAGCACGTTGCGATAGCCGAGCCGGCGCAGGAGGGGCGCCGCCGTGAACTTCATGGCCAGGGCGCCGGCCGAGGCGGCGAAGGTCAGCAGGCCCGAGGCGAAGGGGGTGAGGCCGAAGGAGAGCTGCAGCATCAGCGGCAGCAGGAAGGGGATCGCGCCGATGCCCACCCGGAAGAAGGACCCGCCGACGACGCCGGCCCGGAAGGTCGCGTGGCGCAGCAGGCCGAGATCCAGCACCGCGTGGGGCGTGCGCCGGGCATGGCGCACATAGAAGGCCATGGCGGTGACGCCGGCCCCGGCGATGGCGAGGGCCGCGGCGGTGGGCACCAGCTTCTGGCCCAGCACGGCGAAGCCGAAGACGAGGCCGGACAGGCCGATGCCCGACAGCACGAGGCCCTTCAGGTCCAGCGGCGGCACGTCCTCCTCGCGCACGTTCTCGATGAAGCGCGTGGCGAGATAGACGCCCAGCACGCCGATGGGCACGTTGATGAAGAAGATGAGCCGCCAGTCGAAATACGTGGTGATGAAGCCGCCCAGCGGCGGGCCGAACACCGGGCCCAGCAGAGCGGGAATGGTCAGCCAGGCGAGGGAGGAGACCAGCTCGGATTTGGGCACGGACCGCAGGATCACCAGCCGCCCCACCGGCACCATCATGGCTCCCCCCAGGCCCTGGACGATGCGGTAAAGCACGAAATCCGTGAGCGAGGTGGAGAGCCCGCACAGGATGGAGCCGATGGTGAAGATGACGATGGCGGAGCGGAACACCGTGCGCGCGCCATAGCGATCCGCCGCCCAGCCACTGGCCGGAATGAACACGGCGAGGGAGAGCAGATAGGAGGTCAGCGCCAGCTTCAGCGCCACCGGATCTTCCTTTAGATCCGCGGCGATGGCGGGCAGGGAGGTGGCGATCACGGTCGCGTCCACCTGCTCCATGAAGAGGGCGCAGGCGACGATGAGGGGGATGAGGACCTGCGGGGGCAGTGCCCGGAGCGGCATGAGACTTCCCGTGGGGCGGCGCCTCATGTCGGCGCGTCGGGTGTATGCCCTGACTTACGAGCTTGCAGGCAGGGGATCAACCGGCCCCGGACCTCGTCCCGCGGGCGAGCTCACGCCGGCTTGAAGCCGGGCAGGGGGACACCATATGGATTGCGGGCCTTTAAGGAGGGCCTGCGAAAGCCATGGTCTACATTCTCGCCGCTCTGCTTCCGCCGCTCGGCCTGCTGGTGAATGGACAGCCGATCTCGGCCCTCGTGAATCTGGTGATGATCGTGCCGTGCATCCTGCTCGGCCTGATCTTTCCGCTGTTGTTCCTGGTGCCCTCGGTCCATGCGGTCATCGCCGTGCACATGAAGCGCACGGACCGCCGCCAGCGCGAGGTCATTGAGGCCATCGAGCGCTCGGGCGGCGTCCCGCCCCGCAACTATCGACCGTAGAGCTGGCGCGCTCCGTTGCAGCGTGGCGGACCTTGGCCGGGGCTCAAGCTGGCCAGGGTCCCGTCAGGCGTTCGGGGCTCTTCACCCCACCGTCAGCACGATCTTTCCCACGTGGGCGCTCGCATCCATGCGGGCGTGGGCGGCGGAGGCCGCTGCAAGGGGGAAGGTGGCGTCCATCACCGGGCGCACCTTCCCGGCGGTTACCAGCGGCCACACCTTCTCGACGATGGCGGCGGCCAGCGCCGCCTTTTCCGCCACCGGGCGCGAGCGCAGGGTGGAACCGGTGTGGGTGAGGCGCTTCAGCATCAGGCGCATGAAGTCCACCTCGGCCTTGGCGCCTTCCTGGAAGGCGATCTGCACGATGCGCCCGTCCTGCGCGGCAGCCTCGTAGTTCTTCTGGATGTAGCGGCCGCCGATCATGTCGAGGATCACGTTGGCGCCCTTGCCGGCGGTGAAGCTCTTCACCTCGGCCACGAAATCCTGGGTGCGGTAGTTGATGGCGAGGTCGGCGCCGAGCTTCACGCAGGCCTCGCATTTCTCGTCCGAGCCGGCGGTCACCACCACCCTGGCGCCGAAGGCCTTGGCGAGCTGGATGGCGGTGGTGCCGATGCCGCTCGCCCCGCCATGCACCAGCAGCGTCTCGCCGGCCTTCAGGCCGCCGCGCTCGAAGATGTTGCTCCACACGGTGAAGACCGTCTCCGGCAGGGCTGCGGCCTCGGCGGCGGAAAGCCCGTCTGGAAGGGGCAGGGCGGTCGCCTCGCTGGTGGTGCAATATTCCGCATAGCCGCCGCCGGTGACGAGGGCGCAGATGCGGTCCCCCACCTTGAAGCGCTCCGCCCCCGCGCCGAGGGCGACCACCGTGCCCGCGATCTCCAGGCCGGGGATGTCGGAGGCGCCGGGCGGCGGGGGATAGAGGCCCTTGCGCTGCATCACGTCCGGCCGGTTCACGCCCGCCGCCTCCACCTTCACCAGCACCTCGCCCGGCCCGGGCGCGGGCACCGGGCGCGTGCCGGGGGCGAGGACTTCCGGGCCGCCGGGCGAGGTGATGAGGATGGCGGTCATGGTTGCGGGCAGGCTGGCGTTCGACATCTCGGGCTCCGAGGCAAGGGATGGCGGTCATGCCGGAACCGGCCGGACGGCTTCCAAGCGGCGGGTGTTCCGGGCGGGCGGCAGCCGCAACCCTGAGGGCGCGGACGGGAAGGGTCTTTAATCCGAAGCGGGGACGCGCAAAATAGGCATGCCGGGCCCCGCGGCTCCGGCAGGCGCCGGAACGACGGCGCAGGATAGGGACACGGACGGGAGAAGCCAATGGAAGAGGAGCTGCCAACCCCACCGCGCGAGGTGCTTGTGGAGGCGGACCTTTCGCGCCTGTCCGTGGACGAGCTTGAAAGCCGCATTGACCGCCTCAAGGCGGAGATCGTGCGGCTGGAGGCGGCGCGCGATGCGAAGCGTGCCTCCCGCGCGGCAGCGGATGCCGCGTTCAAGTTCTGAGCGCGGAGGGATGCGCCCCTGCGGGAGGCGCGCGTTTATCCATTTCTCGTTAATCTGGTGTTAACGGCCTCGTGCCAGAGTGGCGCTGTCCTCCTCAGGACAAGTCCTCCCGGACTTCCGGCAACTCTCCCTGTCGGACTTCGAGCCGCCGCAAGGCGGCTCTTCTTTGATGCGGCCGCCGGCGCCTTGCCCGGCCCGTGCCCGATATCCCCAGCCTTCGTGGTCCGCCGACCCTTTACGTCCAGGCCCCATCTCCGCTTGATGCGCGCGTGCCCCGCCGGATCCCGGCAAGGCAGGTGCAGGGAGCCAAGGGGTGGACGGCAGGACCGCAGGCGAGGGGATCAGCCCGGCCGCCTTTTCTCAGGACATGGACCTTGCAGCCCGCGCGGAAGCGCGGCTCATGGCCTGCGCCGATGCGATCGGACGGACCGACCTTCAGCTCCTGCTGGCCTTCGTGATGGGGGTCGAGGCGGCGCTGCTGCTGTTGCGGGCGGTTGCCGAGGATGACATGGCAGCCGCCGATGCGGCGCGCGAGGCCCGCCGGCTGCCGCTGACGCTGGATTCCGCCTGCTTTGCCCGGATGCCCCAGGCGGTGCGGCTGGAGGTGGTGGCGCTCAAGCTGTGCGCGGACCGGCTCGGCTCCCGGTTCGAGGCGTTGGCCGGGATGCAACCGCGCCAAAGCGAAAAGCCGCGACGGCGGCAGACCCGCCCGCGGCTTCATGTGATGCCCGGCCCTCTTTGAGGACGAGCCGGGAAGATCCTCGCGGCAGCCCTGCGACCGAGGCGCGCAGGGCGGGGCGCGGGAGGATGCGGCGATCAGCCCTTGAGGAGCGCGCCGAACTTGCTCTTGAAGCGGGAAACACGGCCGCCGCGGTCCATCAGCTGCTGCGTGCCGCCGGTCCAGGCGGGATGGGTGCGGGGGTCGATGTCGAGCTGAAGGGTGTCACCCTCCTTGCCGTAGGTCGACCGGGTCGTGTACTCGGAACCGTCCGTCATCACCACCTTGATGAAGTGGTAATCGGGATGGATGTCGCTCTTCATTGGTTCAATCCTTTATCGCCACGCCGTACGGCTTGCCGGTCCGGCAGCGTCAATTTCGGTTCCTGACGGAAGTGGCGGGTCTATAGCCGAGTGGATGCTTTGACACAAGCCGACACCTCATCTGCCCCCGAAAACCTCGCAGCGGGCGAAAAGCGCCGGCGCAGCCTCGCGCCGCTGAAGGGGCTTTCGCCTTTCATCGCCCGCTATCGCGGACGGGCGTCGGCGGCCCTCGCCGCCATTCTCGTCGCCGCCCTGGCGACTCTCGCCTTGCCGGTGGCGGTGCGGCGGATGATCGACTTCGGCTTCGCCGCCGACCATTCCGGCCTGATCGACCGATACTTCGCCGTGCTGGTGGGGGTAGCGGCCGTGCTGGCCATCGCCTCCGCCGCACGGTATTACCTTGTGACGACGCTGGGCGAGCGCGTGGTCTCCGATCTTCGCAGCGCCGTTTTCGCCCGCCTCGTGACCCTGGATGGCGCCTTCTATGACACCGCCCGGTCCGGTGAGCTCACCTCGCGACTCACTGCGGATACCACGCAGATCAAGTCCGCGGTCGGCGCCTCGGCCTCCTCGGCCCTGCGCAACCTGATCCTCTGCCTCGGCGCGGTGGCCATGATGGTGGTGACGAGCGCGAGCCTGTCCGGGCTGGTGCTGGTGGCGATTCCCATCATCGTGCTGCCGCTCATGGCCTCCGGCCGCAAGGTGAGGCGCCTGTCGCGTCACGCGCAGGACACGCTGGCGGATGCGTCCGCCTATGCCTCGGAGGCGATCGGCGGCATGCGCGCCCTCCAGTCCTCCAGCGCCGAGGGCATGGCCCGCGGGCGCTTCGATGCCGCCGTGGAAGAGGCCTACGATGCCGCCAGCGCCGCCAGCCGGGCGCGGGCACTGCTGACCGCGGTGGCCATCTTCCTCGTCA
Source organism: Xanthobacter nonsaccharivorans (assembly GCF_043194755.2). Lineage (NCBI taxonomy): Bacteria > Pseudomonadati > Pseudomonadota > Alphaproteobacteria > Hyphomicrobiales > Xanthobacteraceae > Xanthobacter > Xanthobacter nonsaccharivorans. The sequence continues at coordinate 964,309 of NZ_CM195526.1, forward strand.
CCACCTCCATCGTCGCGGTGCTGTGGACGGGGGCCCAGTCGGTGCTCGCCGGCACCATGAGCTCGGGCACGCTCAGCCAGTTCCTGCTCTATGCGGTGCTCGCGGCGGCCTCCCTCAGCAGCCTGTCCGAAACCTGGGGCGAGGTTTCCGCGGCCGCCGGCGCGGCCGAGCGCATCGGCGAACTGCTGAAGGTCGAGCCCGCCGTGCGCACCCCGGCGCGTCCGGCGCCGCTTCCGGCGCGGGTCTCGGGGGCCATCCGCTTCGACGAGGTCTCCTTCGCCTATCCCACGCGCGGCGACCAGGCGGCCCTGCACGCAGTCTCCTTCTCGGTGAAGCCGGGCGAGCGTGTGGCGCTGGTCGGCCCCTCCGGCGCCGGCAAGAGCACGGTGTTCCAGCTGCTGGAGCGCTTCTACGACCCGCAGGCCGGACGCATCCTGCTCGGCGACGCGGACATCCACGCCGCAGACCCGGTGGACGTGCGACGCCAGATGGCGCTCGTGCCGCAGGAGGTCGCGATCTTCGCCGATACGGTGCGGGCCAACATCCGCCTCGGCCGGCCGGAGGCGACCGATGCCGAGGTGGAGGCCGCCGGCCGCGCGGCGCTGGTGGATGAGTTCGTCGACCGCCTGCCGGAGGGGTGGGATACCCGCGTGGGCGAGCGGGGCGTCACCCTCTCCGGCGGCCAGCGCCAGCGTATCGTCATCGCCCGCGCCATCCTGCGCGCCGCGCCCATCCTGCTCCTCGACGAGGCCACCAGCGCCCTTGACGCGGAAAGCGAGACGCTGGTGCAGACGGCGCTGGAGCGCTCCATGGAAGGGCGCACCACCCTCGTCATCGCCCACCGGCTCGCCACCGTGCTCTCGGCCGACCGCATCCTGGTGATGGAGGACGGGCGCGTCGTGGACGAAGGCACCCATGGGGAGCTGGTGGCGAAGGGCGGTCTTTATGCCCGCCTTGCCCAGCTCCAGTTCAACACGGCCGCGTAGCCGGGAGCCTGAAGGATTTCCACGGTTCTCCCGAATCGTGAAAATCATCCACCTCCTTGTTTTGTCGTATTTTACTCACGCGAGCCGCTCCCCGCTGGGCTCATGTGCCGCGCGGGCCCGACCAAGGGCCGATGAGGACAGCTCCCCGGCCCTTGGCATCGGCGGCGGTCGCTAGCGCCTTGCGCCTACGGCCGCCATTCCATGCGGAAGGTGCGCCGGCCGGACATGGGGTTCTCCCCTTCGGACACGATGACAAGCCCCATCTTCTCGTAGAAGCGCACGGCGCGCGGATTGTCCTGGTTCACGTCGAGCGCGACAAGGGTGGGGGAAAGGCGCCGGGCCTCGTCCATCAGCGCCTCGGCGGCGCCCTGGCCCCAGAAGGCCGGCGCCACCGCAAGCTGGTCGAGATAGCCGGTGCCGGGGTGGATCACCACGAAGCCGGCCAGCGGGCCGTCCTTGGCCAGCGCCACGCAGATGAGGGCACCACCGGCGGAAAGCTGGTCCAGATGCTGCTCCAGCCACGGGCGCCGCGCCTCGAAATCGATCTCCGGCAGCGTCTTCACCCAGCTCGCCACCCATAGGGCCGCCATGGCGGGGCGATGGGCGGGGAGGGCGGGGGTGATGATGTAGGGTGCGGCGGGCATGGCAGTGCTCTTAGGTGGCGGCCCCGGAGCGTCTCCGGGTGTTCACCGTGGGGCATGGGCGGTTGCCGGGCCTTTAACGGGGCGCTGGACGCCTCACCGCTCCGTCAGCTTCAGCTCGATACGTCGGTTGCGGGCGCGGGCTTCGTCCGTGGTGCCGGGGTCGATGGGCTGGTACTCGCCGAAGCCGGCGGCGATGAGGTGCTGCGGGCTCACGCCCTTCGAGATCAGATATTGCACCACGGCAATGGCGCGGGCCGCCGAAAGCTCCCAGTTGGAGGGGAACTGGGCGTTGGAGATGGGCCGGTTGTCGGTGTGCCCGTCGATGCGCAGGGCCCAGGAGATGTCGGACGGGATGTTCTTCTCCAGGTCGAGGATGGCGCCGGCCAGCTTGTCCAGCTCGGCCTTGGCCTCCGGGCGCGGGGTGGCGGAGCCGGGATCGAAGAACACCTCCGACTGGAACACGAAGCGGTCGCCGACGATGCGGATGTCCGGGCGGTTGCCGAGGATGTCCCGGAGGCGGCCGAAGAATTCGGAGCGGAAGCGCGTCAGCTCCTGCACCCGCTGGGCGAGGGCGACGTTGAGCCGCCGCCCGAGGTCGGTGATCTTGGCCTGGCTCTCGGTATCGCGCTTCTCGGCGACGTTCAGCGCCTCCTCCAGCGCCGCCATCTGCCTACGCAGGGCGGCGATCTGCTGGTTGAGCAGCTCGATCTGGGCGACGGCGCGGGCCGCCACGTCCTTCTGCAGGTCCACCTCGCGGGCGAGGGCCCGCGCCTTGCCGTCGTCGGTGGCGGCGGGCGCGGCGGTGATCTGGCCGCGCAGGCGCTCGCGCTCGGTCTCGCTCGCCTCCAGCGAGGCGCGCACGGCGGCAAGCTCGCTCTCCCCCGTCTGGTTGGTCGCGCGCTCCAGAGAAAGCAGCTCGGTGAGCTGGCGGATCTGCGCCTGCAGGCGCTGCAGCACGTTGTCCTTGCCCGACATCTCCTGCGTCAGGAAGAACTGGGCCAGCATGAACACCGAGAGCAGGAAGGTGAAGACCAGCAGCAGGGTGGACAAGGCGTCCACGAAGCCGGGCCAGTAGTCGATGTGGCGGTCGCGGCCGCGCCTGCCGAGGGCCATGGCTCAAGCTCCCTTCAGCGGTTGCTGCGTGCATCGGCATCGACGATGCCGTCCTCGATGCGGCGCACGAGGCGCTTCAGCTCGTCCTGCTGGGCGCTCTGCGCCTCGATCATCTGCTTCAGCAGCGCCTGCTCGGAGCGCATGTGGGTGACGAGGCCCTGCAGGCTTTCCGCCAGGTGCGCCATGGCGGTGGTGACGCGCTGGGAGCCCGCCTCGGTCATGGACTTCTCCAGCCGGCCGATGGCGGTGACGAGCGGGTCCATGTCGATCACCGGCGGGGGCGGCAGGGGAACCGGTGTCGCGACGGGGATCGCGGCGGCGCCGGCCGGCGTGGCGAAGCGCGGCGTCGCGGTCTCGCGCGCCGGCTCGTCGAGGCCGCGCACGGTGGTGGAGAGCCAGTCCTCGAGGTCCGTGTAGAAGCGGTTCTGCGCCTGCCCCGCCTGGAGGTCGAGGAAGCCGAGCACCAGCGACCCGGAAAGGCCGAAGAGCGAGGAGGAGAACGCCGTGCCCATGCCGCCGAGCGGGGCCGAAAGGCCGTTCTTCATGTCCTCGAAGGTGGATGCGGCATCCGGCCCCACCTGCAGCGCTCCGATCACCGAGCCGATGGACGAGACCGTCTCCAGAAGGCCCCAGAAGGTGCCGAGCAGGCCGAGGAAGACCAGCAGGCCCGTAAGATAGCGCCCCATGTCGCGGCTCTCGTCGAGACGCGTGCCGATGGAATCGAGGATGGAGCGCATGGTCGCCTGGGAGATGGCCATGCGGCCCATCCGGTCGCCGAGCAGGGAGGCCATGGGCGCCAGCAGGGTCGGCGGGCGGGACACGGCAAGGCCGGGGTCGGAGAGGCGGAAGGAGTTCACCCAGTCCACCTCGGGGAACAGTCGCGCCGCCTGCCGGATGGAGAGGATGATGCCCACCGCCAGCACGCCGAATATCACCCCGTTGAGGCCGGGATTGTTCAGGAAGGCGGCGACGATCTGCCGGTGCAGCACGGCGGCCAGCGCCACGCAGAGGGCGAGGAACACAATCATCCGCACCAGAAAGATGCGGGGGGACGATACCTTGATGAAGGGATCGACGACACGCGCCATGTTCGCTCCTCACGCGGCTGCTGCCCGGTCGGCTGCGGGGATCGGTCCGCTTGTGGTGGACTATGGCACAGCGCCGGTATCGCGGGAAACCGCCGGACCCTTGCGGAAGACGAGGGAAAGATTGTTCGCCGGCATCTCCACCACCTGATCCAGCCGCAAGCCGCAGCCGGCGGCGCAGGCGGTGACGTCTTCCAGATGCCGCAGGCCCCACAGCGGGTTGGAGCGCCTGAGCTCCTGGTCGAAGCCCTCGTTGCTGGGGGCGGTGGGCACCCCGTTCCGGCGGAAGGGGCCGTAGATGAAGAGGAGCCCGCCTTCCGGAAGGCGCGCGCCGGCGCCGCGCATCAGGCCCTCCGTCGCCGCCCAGGGGCTGATGTGAAGCATGTTGACACACACGATGGCGTCCACCGCGCCCACGGGCCAGTCCGTCGCCGCGGCATCGAGCAGCAGGGGCGGGCGGATGTTGGCAAGATCCTCGGTCACGGTCCATGCGGCGATGGAAGCGCGGGATTCATTCGAGAGGTCGGTGGGCTGCCAGCCGAGGTGCGGCACCTGCCTGGCGAGATGGACCGCGTGCTCGCCGGTGCCGCTGGCGATTTCCAGCACAAGGCCGGAGGGCGGCAGCAGCGGCAGGAGCACATCGGCGATGGGGCCACGGTTGCGCGCAACCGCGGGTGCGGAACGGCGGGCTGCAAGAACTTGCGCCGCAGGGGAAGGAACTGACACGTTTCAGCGTCTCCGGATCGGCGCAGGAGTGTGGGGACGGGAGAGTAATATCACGTGTGGGCCCTCGGGTGGCCGTGCTCAACCTGTCGGCCGCCGCGGCTGCCGTCGCAGCCGGGCCCGACCCGCTGGGGCCGATCCCGTCGCCCGGTGCTCCGGTAGGTGCCTGCCGGTCGGTAACCGACGCAAATATCATTGCCCCTGCGCGGAAGATGCGTCATTGACGCGGCTATATGGAAGCAAGACAGCCGAGACCGGATAAGGGCTTCATGACATCGAAACGCGACGCGGCCTTCGCCGAGGGTGCCTTTGCGAAAACGCGGCCGGCGCCGGACCGCGCCAGCCTGCTCGGCGCGTTCGACGATCTCGCCGCTTACATGAACGCTTGCATCCTCGGCCAGCCCGCCTTCGTGGAGCTGCTGCTCATCGCCGTGCTGGCGGACGGGCACCTTCTGGTGGAAGGCGCGCCGGGCCTCGCCAAGACAAAGGCCATCAAGGCCCTGGCCCGCGCCATCGACTGCACCAGCCAGCGCATCCAGTTCACGCCGGACCTTCTGCCTTCCGACCTCACCGGAACCGACATCTATCGGCCGGAGGACGGCTCCTTCCGCTTCCAGGCGGGGCCGGTGTTCAACAATTTCATCCTCGCCGACGAGATCAACCGCGCCCCGGCCAAGGTCCAGTCGGCCCTGCTGGAGGCGATGGCGGAGCGGCAGGTGACGGTGGGCGGCATCACCTACCCGCTGCCCGACCTTTTCCTCGTGATGGCGACCCAGAACCCCATCGAGCAGGAGGGCACCTACCCGCTGCCGGAGGCCCAGCTCGACCGCTTCCTGCTCCATGTCCAGATCGACTTCCCGGACATCGCGGCCGAACGGGCGATCCTGCGGCTGGTGCGCGGCGAGGCCCAGGGCGGCGCCATCAGCTTCGGCACGCCGTTGCCGCAGGAGGTGGTGTTCGCCGCTCGGCGGGACGTGCTCGCCATCCACATGGCCGATCCGGTGGAGGAATATGTGCTCCAGCTGGTGCATGCCACCCGCAAGCCCGAGCTCTACGGGGGCGACCTTGCCGGCCTCGTGACCTATGGGGCGAGCCCGCGCGGCACCATCTCCCTCGACCGCTGCGCCCGCGCGCACGCCTGGCGGCGCAAGCGCACCTACGTGGTGCCGGAGGACGTGCAGGCTGTGGCCCGTTCGGTGCTGCGGCACCGCATCGTCATGACCTTCGAGGCGGAAGCCGATCGGGTGACCAGCGACGATTTCATCGAGCTGCTGCTGGCCCGGGTGCCGGTGGGCTGAGCGGGCGGCATCCGATGGCCGAGCCGAATCCCCTCCAGGGCGTCGTCGCCAGCCTCGACGAGCTGGTCGCCGCACGGCCCCACGGGACCGGGGGCTTCTCCGCCGGCAGCAAGGTGCGCGCCCACCAGTATGGCGGCCATCGCTCCGCCTATCGCGGGCGCGGCATGGAGTTCGACGAGGTGCGCGCCTATCACCCCGGCGACGACATCCGCACCATCGACTGGCGCGTGACCGCGCGCACCGGGCGCACCCACACCAAGCTGTTCCAGGAAGAGCGCGAGCGCCCCGTCCTCATCCTCGTGGATGCGCGGGCCTCCATGCGCTTCGGCACCCGCGCCTGCTTCAAGTCGGTGCTGGCGGCGCGGGCGGCGGCGCTGCTCGCCTGGGTGGGGATCGGCGGGGGGGACCGCGTGGGCGGCCTCGTGCTCGCCCCCTCGGGCATCGCCTCCTTCCGGCCGGAGCGCAGCCGGCGCCGGGCCCTCTCCTTCGTGAAGCGCGTGGCGGAGGCGACCGCCGAGCCCGCGGGCGGCGCCGAGCCGAGCCTTGCCGAGGCGCTGCTGCGGCTGCGCGGGCTCGTGCGGCCGGGGACGCTCGTCTTCCTCATCAGCGACTTTGCGGATTTCGATGCTCCTGCCGTCCACGAGGCCGAGCGCCTCGCCCACCAGGGGGACGTGAGCTGCCTGTTCGTCTTCGACAGGCTGGAGGCGGCGATGCCGGGGGCCGGCAATTATCCTGTCACCGACGCCAACGGCGAGGGCCGGGCGCGGCTGGAGGTGGAGCGCGCCCCGTCCCGCGCCGCCTATGCCGCCTGGTTCGCGCAGCGGCGGGACAGGGTGGAGAGCCTCGCCCGCGAGCGGGGCATGGCCTTCCTGCCCCTCGATACGGCCGAGGATCCGAAGGAAATCCTCCATCCCGGCCGGCTCAAGGCACGGCCGCCGGCCGCGCGGTCGGTGGCATGACGACGCCGGCACCATCGGGCGCCCTGCCTGCCGGCGCGCAGGAGGGGATGCTCGCCGGCCTCAGGGACATCGAGCTGCCTTCGGCCGTGCCGTTTTGGCCGCCGGCGCCGGGGTGGATCGCGCTCGCGGGCCTGGCCGGGCTGGTGCTGCTCATCCTGGCGATCCGCGAATGGCGGTTCCGGCAGACCGTTGCCTACCAGGCGCTCAGGGAATTCAACGCCAAGGCCCGCGCGGCCGAGCCGGACGACGTCCAGGCGGTCGCCGCCGCCGCCTCCAGCGTCATGCGGCGCCTCGCCCGGGTGGACGAGCCGGCGGGCGACGGCTCGCCGGCGGTGCGCACGGGCGCGGCCTGGGTGGATTTCCTGTGCGCCGGCAAGGCCGCCTTCGATGCGGAAACCGCTGCCTTCCTCGCCGGCGCGCCTTACTGGCCGCCCGGGTCGGCCGGATCGGGGCCGGTGGAGGCGCCGCGGCTCGCCGCCGCCGTGCGCCGCTGGATCAGGGCCCGCGCATGATCTCCCTCGCATGGCCCTACATGCTGGCGCTGCTGCCCGTCCCGCTGCTGGCGTGGCTCGTCCTGCCCCGGGCGCCGCAGCGGCAGCAGGGCGCGCTGCGCGTGCCCTTCTTCGCGGCGCTCTCCGGTGCCGGGCTCACCCCGGCGGGGCGGCCGCCGCGGGTGTGGCTGCGCCTCGCCGCCTTGGCGGTGATCTGGACGCTGCTGGTGGTCGCCGCGGCGCGCCCCGTGCTGATCGGGGTGCCCATTCCCCTGCCGGTGGAGGGGCGGGACCTGATGGTCGTGCTCGATGTCTCCACCCGCATGGCCGCGAAGGACGTGCGGCGGGAGGGGCCGGCGACCAGCCGCCTCGGCGTCGCCCAGGGCGAGCTGGACGAATTCGTCGCCACGCGCGGCGGCGACCGGGTCGGCCTCGTGGCCTTCGGCCTCCTGTCCGTCATCCAGGTGCCGCTTACGCTCGACCGAAAGGCATTTCGGGACCTGATGCTCGATACCTCGGTGGGGATGGCGACCGCTCCCGGCATCACCGCCGACAGCGCCATCGGCGACGGCATCGGGATGGGGGTGAAGGGGTTGAAGGAGCATGCCGCCGACCAGCGCGTCATGGTGCTCGTGGTCGGCAGCCTCGGCAATGCCGGTTCGTTGTCGGCCCGGCTCGCGGCGGAGATCGCACGCAGCGAGGGCATCCGCATCCACGCCATCGGCCTCGGCGTCGATACCCCGCAGCCCGGCGCGCCCGACGCGATGCAGGCGCTGCCTCCCGACGAGGAGGCGCTTAAGGCCGCGGCGTCCACCACCGGTGGCCGGTATTTCCGCGCGCGCACGGCTGCGGAAATGCGCGCGGCCCTGGCGGAAATCGGCAAGCTGGAGCCACCGCCGACAGCCCCCTCCGCCTTCACGCCGGTGACCGACCTGTTCTTCTGGCCGCTGGGCGCCGCCGTGCTGCTCAGCCTCGCCCTGGCCGCCCTGCTGCAGATGCCGGCGGGAGCGCGCCCGCCAGTGGTGGAAGCCCGCGCCATGCCGGAACCCGCGGGAGGCGCGCCGTGAGCGTTGCGGACCTGCATTTCCTGCGTCCCCTCTGGCTGCTGGCCCTGGTGCCGGCGGCCCTCCTCGCCGTGCTCGCCTGGCGTGGCGTCCGCACCGGGACGAACGACTGGGCGCGGGTGGTGGACGCCCATCTCCTCCCCCACCTGATGGTGGCCGGCGATGGCCGCGCCGCGCGCTGGCCGGTGCTGCTGCTGCTCGCCGGCTGGGTGGCGGCGATCCTCGCGGTGGCGGGGCCGACCCGGGAACGCCTGCCGGCGCCGGGGCCGGAGCCCAGGGAGCCGGTGGTGGTGGTGCTGGCCATCACGCCCTCCATGACCGCCACCGACCAGAACCCGAACCGCATGGATGCCGCGCGCTTCAAGGTGACCGATCTCATCGAGCGGCTCTCAGGCGGCGAGGTGGGGCTCGTCGCCTATGCGGACGTGCCCTTCGTGGCTTCTCCCCTCACGGTGGACCTCAAGACGCTGGGACGGATGGTGCCGGGGCTGGATCCTGCCTATGTCCGCGCCCTTTCCGCCCGCCCGGACCTCGCGCTGGACAAGGCGGTGGCCCTGCTGAAGGGCGGCGGTGGCCGCCGCGGGCGCATTGTCCTGTTTACCGACGGGCCCGGCGACCTGCCGCAGAAGACCATTGCATCGGCTGGCGCCGCGGCGGATGCCGGCTATGCGGTGAGCATCGTCGGCGTGGGCGCAGGAGCGGGAGCCGGGAGCGATGCGGCAGCCCCCTCGGTCGCGGCTCAGCTTTCGGCGATCGCGGCGGCCGGCAAGGGGGCGTTCACACCCGTCACCGTGGACGGACGGGACCTCGATCTGCTGCTGGGGGGGCATCCCGCCGGTTTCGGCGGCCCGGGCGGCTCGACGCCGGCGGCCCAGGCCAGCGATGCCTGGATCGACCTGGGGCCGTTCGTGCTCCTGTTCGCCGTGCTGCTTGCTCCGCTGGCGTTCCGCCGGGGCTGGATCGTCACGCTCCTGATCGCTCTGCAGCCGGTGCTCGCGCCGGCCCCGCGCGCCGAGGCGGGGCCGCTGGACCTCGTGCAGAGCTGGGATGATCTGTGGGCCCGGCCCGACCAGCAGGGGGCCGGCGCCTTCGCCCGGCAGGATTACGCCAGGGCCGCTCAGGCCTTCGACAACCCCGGCTGGAAGGCGGCCTCCCTCTACAAGTCGGGGGATTACGAGGGCGCCGCCGCGGCCTATGCCGCCATTCCCGGTGCCGACTACAACCGGGCGAACGCGCTTGCGCGCGCCGGCCATTGGGACGAGGCGATCACGGCCTACGACAAGGCCCTCGCCGAAGATCCCGGCAATGCGCAGGCCCGCAACAACCGGGACATCGTCCAGAAGGCCATCGACCTGCTCAAGGCCAATGAGCCGCCCAAGCCGCCTGAGAGCGGGGGCGGCGGCAAGCCGAAGGACGATGGCGACATCCCGTCCGGCGGTGGCAAGGACGAGCAGAAGGAAGACCAGTCGCCGGCAGCCGCCGATGCGCAGCCCCCGGCCCCCGAGCGCCCGCTGCCGAAGCCCGCGCCCCTGCCGCCGCGCCGGCCGCCGGAACTCGCGCGCGCCAAGCCGCCGGCCGAGCCTCCGCCGCCACCGCCATCGCCTGTGCCGCCCCCGGCGCCCGCGGCTCCGGCTCCGCCGCCGACGACCGCCGAGACCGCGCCCACTCCGCCACCCAAGCCGACGCCCGGCCGTGGGCAGCGGGAGACCTATGGCACCCTGGGGCAGGTGGAGCAGCCGAAGGCGATCCCCCTCAAGGATGACCCGGCGCAGCGCGAACAATTGCTGCAGACCTTGCCCGACCAGCCGGGAATCTTCCTCTCGGAGCGGATCGGGCGTCATTATTTCCGTGGGCCGGTGGGGACGGAGCAGGGGAACTGACCATGCGGCGATTGCTTCCCCTCGTCCTCGTCTGCCTCCTGCTCGCAGCCGGTTGGCTGTCCACAGGCCAGCCGGCGGTGGCCGGGCCGTTCGTGGCGGAGGTGGAAAGTCCGCCGATCGACACGGGCGATACGTTCGACCTCAATCTCGGCCTTGTGGACGGGGACAGCGTCGAGCCGCCCAACGTCACCCCCCTGACCCGGGATTTCGACATCCTCGACCGGCGCAAGGGGACCATGACGGCGCCCGTCGACGGCCGCGAGGTGCCGATCACCATCTGGCGGCTGACCCTGGCGCCGAAGCACGCGGGCCGCCTCACCATCCCGCCGCTGACGGTGGCGGGGCAGACCTCGGAGGCGCAGACCCTGCTGGTGAACCCCGGCGTGGTGCGCGGGCCCGCGGACAACGCGCCGGCGTCCGTGTCTCTGGAGGCCGCCAACGCGGGGCCCTATTTCGTGTTGAGCGAGGTGCCCGTGCGCCTGCGCATCTACCAGCGGGTCGGCTCGCCTTTGTCCGGCCAGTTCGTGCCCGGCGTGCCGGTGGCGGACGGGCTGCCCCTCCTGCCGCAAAGCCGGTGGCGGTCCTATCCGCGGACCTTCGGCGGCCAGAATTACGTGGTGCGCGAGCTGCCCTACGTGCTGCGGCCCCAGCGCGACGGCACCGTGACCGTGGGGCCGGTGGATGTGGTCATCGACCAGCAGGGCGGGCAGGCGCCGACGACCCTCACCTCCAATGCTCTCGAGATCCCGGTGCAGCCGCGGCCGCCTCAGGTGCAGGGCTGGTTCCTGCCAGCGCGCGCGGTGCGGTTGAACCGCGCATGGATCACCTCGTTGGACAGGGCCAAGGTGGGCTCCGCCCTCATGTATCTCGTCACCCTTCAGGTGGTGGGCACGAGCCCGCGCCAGATGCCGCCCATCGACATCCCCGACGTGGGCGGCGCCCGCCAGTATCCCACCGCGATTCCGCCGCAGCCGAAGCTGATCGACGGCATGCGCGCGGTGATCTCCGCCCAGCGCGTATCCATCGTCCCCACCCGCCCCGGCCCGCTGACGCTGCCGGCGATCAGCATTCCCTGGTGGAATACGGCGACCCAGCAGGTGGAGACGGCGGTCCTGCCGGAGGAGACCATCACCATCGCTCCTTCGGACGTGGAGGCGGAGCCGCTGGCCCTGCGCCAGCCGTCGGATCGCCCGGCACCCGCCGGTCCCGCCGCTTCCGGGGACAGCGCGGCATCCCGTCGCGAGGTCTCGGGCGCGAAGGCGGCGGGCGGCACGATCGCGGACACGGCGCCGGAGGCACCGGCGGGTGGCGGACTTCGCATTCCGGCGCAACTGATGGCGCTGGTCCAGGGATCGCTGCGCGAAGCCTTCTATGCCGTCGCTGGTGGCGCTGTGCTGGTTCTTGTCGTCCTGCTTCTCGTCCGCCGACGGGGCGCAGGCCCGGTGCGTCCCCCGACCGTGGTCCGGAAGACGGCGCCTGACCCGCGGCGGACGTCCCCGTCGCCCTCCCGGGTCGTCGCCGCGTCGAAGACGGATGCGAAGGATCTCGTCCGAGCGGTCCAGGAGGCCTGCCGCAAGGGCGATGCGGTGGCGGCCCATGCGGCCTATCTGGCCTGGCACCGTCGCGCCTGCGGGCAGACGCGCGCCCTCAAGCCGTCGACGCCGCAGATGACGGCGGCGCTCGCCGAGATCGGCCAGCACCTTTATGCCGGCACGGCCGGCGGCTGGAACGGGCGCGCCTTCCAGCGGGCGTTCACGGCCGAGCAGAAGGCGTGGACCAGGGGGCCGGGCCGCCCCGCCGCTTCCCGCCTTGCGCCGCTTTACCCCGGCGCTGGCTAAAGTCCGTCCGCGACCAGGGGCCGTCTTCAGGTCATCAGGGTGCGCAGGTCATCAGAGTGCGCAGGTCGTCGGCGGTGGCGAGGGGGCGGCCGAGGTGCCGCGCCCCCTCCGCCGCACGGCGCACCTGGGCGGCGTTGTTCGCGGCCAGCGTGCCATCGGGCGCGAACAGGTTGTTCTCGAAGCCCACGCGCACATGACCGCCAAGCCCCGCCGCGACCAGCGCGCAGGCATTCTCCTTGGGCCCGAAGGCGCACATGGCCCACAGCCGTGGCGGCGCCCCGGCGGCGAGAAAGGGCAGAAGATCGGCGGGCGTGGAGACCTGCCCGGCGGTGTAGCGGCCGAGCACGAACAGCGGGAAGTCCTCCCCCTCGCCCAGCACGCCGCGCGCCTTCAGCGTCGCGTAGCGCACCACCTCCTCAGCGCTGTAGAGGATGATCTGCACGAACACCTTCTCGCGCCGCAGCCAGGCGAAGAAATCGGCGGCGGCCGGCTCCGAGGCCTCGTCCGGAACGATCTCGCGCAACGCCAGGGAGACGGCTTCCGGGCGCACCGCGCGCACCACGGCGATCTGCTCCGGGGCCTTGTAGCGGCCGGCCGCCTCGGAGGTGACCTGCACCACGAGGCGCGTGCCCACTTCGGCGCGAATGGCGGCGGTGGCCTCCCGGTAGGCGTCGGCATCGAGCAGGTGACGCCCCTCGGCATCGCGCACATGGATGTGGATGAGCGCGGCGCCCGCCTCGGCGATCTCGGCCGCAGTGCGCGCGAGATCGGCGGCGGTCATGGGTAGGGCCGGATGGTCCGCCTTGGTGCGGGAGGCGCCGTTCGGGGCGTTGGCGATGATGAGGGGTGGCCAGTCGCGGGCGTCGGGTGGGGTCATCATGGGTTCCGGAAAGGGTCAGTCGTTGGTCGTCAGGCCCAGCCGCTTCATGCGGTCGTGCAGGGTCTTGCGGGGAATGTTGAGCGCCAGGGCAGCGGCGGAGACACGGTGGCCGGAGGCCTTGAGCGCATCCTCGATCACGAGGCGCTCCACCCGGTCGAGCAGCTCGTTGAGGCTCGGCGCGGCGGCAGCGCCGGAGGCGAAGTCCGGCGCGAGGAAGCCGAGCATGTAGCGCTCGGCCGCATTCTTCAATTCGCGCACGTTGCCGGGCCAGTCCGCCAGCATGAGCGCGCGGCGGAGCGACGGCGGCACCTCGATGACCGGGCGCTGGTACTTCACCGCCGCCTGCACCAGGAACAGCTCGAACAGCAGCGGGATGTCCTCCCGCCGCTCCCGCAGCGGCGGGAGGGAGAGCTTCACCACGTCGAGGCGGAAGAACAGGTCCTTGCGGAAGCGACCCGCGTCGGCGAGGGCGCCGAGGTCCTCCTTGGTGGCGGCGATGACGCGCAGGTCCACGGGGATGGGCGTGTTGGAGCCGAGCCGCTCGATCCGGCGGTCCTGCAGCACGCGCAGCAGCTTCACCTGCATGGCGAGCGGCATGCTCTCCACCTCATCGAGGAAGAGGGTGCCGCCGGAAGCGTACTCGATCTTGCCCACCCGCCGCTTGCCGGCTCCGGTGAAGGCGCCGGCCTCGTGGCCGAACATCTCGCTCTCGAACATGCTCTCGGGAATGGCGCCGCAATTGACCGCGACAAAGGGCTTGTCGCGCCGGCTGCCGCCTTCGTGCAGGGCGCGGGCCACCTGTTCCTTGCCGGCGCCGGTCTCCCCCAGCACCAGCACGTCGGCGGACGTGGAGGCGAGCTGGGCCACGTCGTCGCGCAGCCGACGCAGGGCGGGAGACTGGCCGACGAGGCAGCGCTCGATGGCGTCGCCCCGGTCAAGGGCGGTGCGCAGGCGGCGGTTCTCCATGACGAGGGCGCGCTTCTCCAGAGCGCGCTTCACCACCTCGACGAAGGCGTCCCCGACGAAGGGCTTCTCGATGAAGTCGTAGGCGCCCTCCCGCATGGCGGTCACCGCCATGGCCACGTCGCCATGGCCGGTGATGAGCACCACCGGCAACTCGGGATCGCGCCGGCGGGCATCGGAGAGCAGCCCGAGCCCGTCGCGGTTCGGCAGACGCACGTCGGTGACAACGATGCCCGGAAAATCGCGGTCGATGGCGGGAAGGGCCGCTTCCGCGCTGTCGAAACACGTGACCTCGATGCCGGCGAGGTCAAGGGTCTGCTCGATGGAGATGCGGATCATCTCCTCGTCGTCGATCAGCAGCACGCGCGGGCGGCTCGCATGGCGCGCCGCCGCCTCCGGCTCGGCAAAGGCCCGGTCAGGAAACATGGCGCAGGGGCTCCTCGCCGCGACGGTCGGCGTCCGCGGCATCCATGGCAAGGTCGAAGGCGACACCCCCGTCCGCGCGCCCGCGCGCCGTGAGGGTGGCGCCGAACTCGCGCGCGATGGCGAGCGAGATGGGCAGGCCCAGGCCCAGGCCCTCGCCCGCCGGCTTGGTGGTGAAGAAGGGGTCGAAGATCCGCTCCAGCATTTCCGGTGGCAGGCCGGGGCCGTTGTCCTCCACCGTGAGGACGATGCGTCCGCCCTCCCGCCGCGTGGCGACACGCACGAACGCGCCGGCGCGCCCCTTCACCGCGTCGAGGGCATTGCCCACCAGATTCACCAGCACCTGGCTGAGACGGATGGGCTCGAACTCCGCCATGGTCGCGTCCGGATCCAGCCGCGAGCTGACGGTGACGCCGGCGGCGCGGATGCGCGGGCCGAGGATGGCGAGGCTCTCGGCGAGCACGGACGCCACGTCCACCGGCCCCTTCTCGCTGGAACTCTTGCGGGCGAAGGCGCGCAGCTGCCCGGTGATCTTGCCGAGCCTGTCCACCAGCGCGGCGATGCGGCCGAGATTGGCCTTGGCTTCCGCCTCGCGCCCGTGATCCAGGAGCTTGGCGGCATTGTCCGCGAGGGCCCGCAAGGCGGTGAGCGGCTGGTTGAGCTCGTGGGTCACGCCGGCCGCCATCTGGCCCAGCGTCGCCATCTTGGCCGCCTGCACCAGCTCGTCCTGGGCGGCGCGCAGATCGTTCTCGGCCCGGCGGCGCTCCTCGATCTCGGCGGCGAGGCGGGTGTTGGCGGCGGACAGGTCGCCGGTGCGCGCGGCGACCTTGCCCTCCAGCTCGCGATGGGCGGCGGCAAGGGCCGCCTGCGCCGCAAGGCTCTCCCGCGCCCGCTTCAGGTGCTGGCGCCAATAGAGGCCGATGAGGCCGAGGATGGCGAGGGTCAGGGTCACGCCGATCCGCGCGCTGCGCCCGGCCAGCTGCACGGGAGCGGCATCGGCGAACAGCAGCAGCCGCCAGCCGTAGGTGGGAAGGTCCTTCTCGTCGCGCAGGACGAGGCCGCCGGGCTCGATGTCCGATCCGGCGACAAGGGTGATACCGCCGCTCTCCTGCATCTGCCCGAGGCGGAGCAGGGGATAGGACTTGTGCCCATACTGGCGGGTGCGGGCGATCTCGGCGGCGGTTGCGGCATCGATGGTCTTGAGGCTGCGGAACTTGAACCGCGGATCGGAGGCAAGGAAGACGATGCCGTGCTCGTCCGCCACCAGCACCTTGTCCGCCGCCTCGTGCCAGACGGCTTCGAGCGGATCGAGATTGACCTTGGTGGCCATCACGCCGGCGATCCTGCCGTCCCGCATCACCGGCGCGCTGATGAAATAGCCCGGAACGCCGGTGAGCGTGCCCACGGCGAAGAAGCGCCCGGCGTGGCCGGCCATGGCCTCGGTGAAATAGGGGCGGTAGCTGAAGTCCGCGCCCACATAGGTTTCCGGCGTGTTCCAGTTGGAGGCGGCGATGGTGCGTCCATCCGATTTCAGCAGGTAGAGCACCGTGCCGCCGGCCGCGTGGTTGAGGGTTTCGAGATAGGCGTTGACCCGCGCCACCTGCGCCGCATCGTCTGGGGATGCCAGCAGGCGCTGCACGTTGACGTCGAGGGCTGCCGCGTCCGGCAGGTAGCCGAAGCGCTCGATGGCGCCTTCGAGGCTCTGGGCGTAGATCTCCGCCCGGTGGCGGGTGTCGCTCGCAAGCCGCTCGCCCACGCGTCCTTCCGCAATCTCGCCGGCCTTCAGCACGGCGAGGACCGCTGCGGCCGCCAGCAGGGCGAGCAGCACGACGCGCAGGGCCGCGGCGCGGTTCGATCGCATGGGGCTCCCGTCTCCAGCGCGCAAGTGTCTGGCAGACTTCATGGACCCGGACGGGCGCGGCTCGTCCGGCGCCTGCGGGGACGGATGCTGGGCCTCGCTCAGTCGGTGGTCAAGCCTTTGACCTCCACCTCCTCGAAGCGGTGCTGCTCGGCGGTGACGAGGGCGCCGAGATCCCGCTTCAGGGTGTTGAAGGCGGAGGAGGAACTGTCACGCGGGCGCGGCAGCTCGACCCTGATGTCCTGCTTGATGGTGCCCGGCCGGTAGGTGAGCACGACGATGCGGTCGGCGAGGTAGATGGATTCCTCGATGGAGTGGGTGACGAAGACGATGGTCTTGCCGGTGGCCGCCCAGATGCGCAGCAGCTCGTCCTGGAGGGAGCGGCGGGTGAGCGCATCGAGGGCGCCGAAGGGCTCGTCCATCAGCATCACCGGGCTGTCGAGGGCCAGCACGCGGGCGATGGCGACGCGCTGGCGCATGCCGCCGGACAGGTCCTTCGGGAAGCGGTCGCGAAACTCGGCGAGCTTCAGCATGGCGAGCAGCTCGGCCACCTTCGGCTCGATCTGGGCGCGGCTCATCCCCTTGATCTCGAGACCGAAGGCGATGTTGTCCGCCACCGTCATCCAGGGAAACAGAGCGTATTCCTGGAACACCATGCCCCGGTCCGGGCCGGGGTCGCGCACCGCGCGGCCTTCCACGGTGATGGCGCCGCGGGACGGGGGGGAAAAGCCGGCGATGGCATTGAGCAGCGTCGACTTTCCGCAGCCCGAGGGGCCGAGCAGGCAGACGAACTCGCCCCGGTTGATGGTGAGGTCGATGTCCTTGAGGGCGACGATCTCGCCGCCGGGGACGGCGAACCTCTTGTCCACCCCCGACACGACGATATGGGGGGAAGCGGCACCCGCAAGGGCGGCCGGGGTTGCGGCGAGGCTGGAAAGGGCGGGCATGGACATGGCGGTTCCCTTCAGGATTCCAGGCCGCGATGCCAGCGCAGCAGATGGGAGTTGAGGCGGCTCACCGCGAGGTCGATGGCGAGGCCGATGAGGCCGATCGTCAGCATTCCGGCGATGATCTTGTCCGACCAGAAGTATTCCCGCGCCTCCAGGATGCGGAAGCCGAGGCCGTTGTTGACCGCGATCATCTCCGCCACGATCACCACGATGAAGGCCGTGCCGATGCCGATGCGCGCGCCCGAGAGGATGTAGGGCGTCGCCGCCGGCAGGATCACCCGCCGGAAGATGGTGAGGCGGCTCGCCCCGAGGCTGCGGGCGGCGCGGATGTAGATGCTGTCCACATGGCGCACGCCGGCGATGGTGTTCATGAGCACCGGGAAGAAGGCGCCGATGGCGATGAGGAACACCGCCGGCGCGTTGCCGAGCCCGAACCACAGGATGGACAGCGGGATGTAGGCGATGGGCGGGATCGGCCGCAGCACCTGCATCAGAGGGTTGATGTGGCGGTAGATGGCATCGCTCGTCCCCATGAACAGGCCAAGGGGAAGGGCGAGGCCAGCGCCCACCGCAAAGCCCATCACCACGCGCGAGAGGCTGGAGAGGGAATCGTGGATCATCTCGCCGGAGAATAGCCACGCGAGCCAGGATCCTGCTGCGGGATCATAGGCTTCGAGCGGGGCGAGGTAGGCCCACCAGCGCGCCGCAACCGCCACCGGCGAGGGCAGCACCATGGGATTGACCCAGCCGGCGGAGCAGGCGAGCTGCCAGATGAGGATGACGGCGACGGGCACGAGGAGCCCCTCGCCGAGGGCCCGGAGACGGGATTTGGTCATGGATCCTGCCTCACTTCACGCCGTTGGAGGCCTTGGCGGTATCGAGGAGGTCGAGCTTCACCCAGTCCTCGGCCTTGGCAGGGGTCGACATCTTGCCGACGCCGTACTTGGCCATCACGTCCGTGGTCTTCTGGATGTGGTCGGCGCTCATCTCGAGGGTGTAGGGCGAATTGGCCAGGGCCTCCTGGAACTCCTCGGCCGTCAGCTGGCCCTTGAACACGTCCTGGGTGACGAACTTCTCGGCCGCCTTGGGGTCATTCATGAAGGTTTTCTGGGCCTTCACGAAGCAATCCATCAGTTTCTTCGCAGCGTCGGAATGTTCCTTGTAGAACTTCTCGCTCATCACCAGCGTGCGGATGGGTGAGCCGACGGGGGTGTCGTAGGGCTTCAGCACCTCGATGCCGAAGCCGCGGGCGATGGCCTGGGCGGACTGCGGCTCGGTCTGCATGATGGCGTCCACCTGCTTCTGCAGGAGGGCCTGGTTGAGGTCCGGATAGCCCAGGTAAATGATGTTGATGTCCTTGGCGGACATACCGTTTTTGCCGAGCTCCGCGGCCAGCAGCACCTCCTGGATGGAGCCGCGGGTGACGCCGACGCGCTTGCCCTTCATGTCGGTCACGGACTTGATGCCGGACTCCGGCGTGGCCAGGAGGCGGGCGCCGCCGCTGGCGAAGCCGCCGACGATATAGATGGGGGCACCGTTGCCGCGACCGGAAATGGCTGCCTCGGAGGCGGTGGCGCCCACGTCCAGCTCGCCGGCGAGGATCGCCTGCATCACGTCAGGCCCCTTGGGGAAGAGCTTGAGATCAATGGTGATTCCGCAGCTCGCGGCGATCTCTTTCATGTAGGAGACGCCGGCGAAATGGGCGAGCTTCAGGTTGCCCACACGCACCACCTCCTGCGCGGAGGCCGCTCCGCCAGCGACGGCGGCGAGGAGGGCGGCGGACATGAGGGTGGCGGTGACGCGAAGTTTGCTCAGCAAGGCGCTTCTCCCAGGGGCTCCGGCGCTGCGGCCGGTTCGGATGATGCGCCTTTCCTTGCATCGCGCATGCCAGCCATGCGATGCGTGGATGGCAGCCTGTTGTCCTTGATTCCAAACTGGTTTTTGCGTCAGGCGCGGGTCCGGTGTGGCGGAAATCCGCCACCTGCCGCTCCCCGGCGGCGGGATTTCGCCGCCGGGTCAGGGGAAGAGGGGGCGGGCGGTGGCGACGAGGGTCCGGGCGTCGGCGGCGATGGCCGGGGCGCTCTTGCCGGGCTTGTACAGGGCCGAGCCGATGCCGAAGCCGTCCGCCCCGGCGGCGCGGTATTGGGCCATGTTCGAGGCGTCGATGCCGCCCACCGGCAGCAGCGGGACGTCACTCAGAACCGCTTTCCAAGCCTTTACGATCACAGGCGGAATCCCCTCCGCCGGGAACAGCTTCAGGGCGTCGGCCCCGGCCTTGCGGGCTGCGAAGGCCTCGGTGGGGGTGGCGACCCCGGGGGTGCAGGAGAGACCCTCCGCCTTGGCGGCGCGGATCACCTCCAGGTCGGCATGGGGCATGACGATGAGGCGTCCGCCAGCCGCCTTCACCGCCCTGACGTCGTCCGGCGAAAGCACCGTCCCGGCACCGATCAAAGCCTTGTCGCCGAAGGAGTCCGCCAGCAGTCTGATGGACGTCAGCGGGTTCGGCGAATTCAGCGGCACCTCGATGATGGAGAAGCCCGCCTCCACCAGCGCCGCGCCCACGTCCAAAGCCTCGTCCGGCTTCAGTCCGCGCAGGATGGCGACGAGCGGGCAGGCCGCGAGCGCATTCTGGAAGTTCGACGGCATCGTCTTGAAGTCCCTCAGTCAGATGAAGCCGGCGGCCTGCGCCACCGCGAACTGCCCCGCCGGTCCGCACCCGTCCGGCGCCCGCGCTTGCGGCAGGCCGAGGCGGGTCGCCGCGACCTCGTAGCGCTCCGTCAGGGCGGGGTTGGCGACCAGGGTGAAGGGCTCGTGCCCCCGGGTGGCGTCCATGAGCTCGGCGCCGATGAGGAGGCCGGAGAGGAAGTCGGCGCTGTCCGCCTCCGCGAGCCGTCCCGTCAGCCCCAGCGCTCGGATGGAGAACAGCCGCCCGAGCAGGGCGCCGGCGCCGCCGGTGAGGCCGGCTGCCGCCTCGACGCCGCGGCGGAAGCCGTCCGGCGAGAAACCGCCGTCGCCCATCATCCGGCCGAGGATGGTGTGGCCCTTCAGGGCCGCGAACACCTCGCCGGTCATGTAGGTGGAAAAGGTGGCGATGGCCCCCTCCCGCACCCGCACCCATTTGGAATGGGTGCCGGGCAGCACGAACAGCCCGTCGCTCAGCCGCAGTCGGGAGAGGGCGCCCAGCACCTCCACCTCCTCGCCGCGGATCACGTCCGGCGCGGCCTCCTCGTCCTTCAGCACGCCGGGCACGACGGCGACGCGGCCGAAGCCGGGCGGGGCGTCGGGCACGTCCACCAAAGCGGCGGCGAGGTCGGCGAGGCCGGCGGGGCAGGGGGCGTAGCGCGCCTCCACCCAGCCCTGGCGGCTGCCCACCATGCCGGAGAGCAGCACCGGCAGCGGGCCGTGCGCGTGCGCCCAGCCCCCGGCGACGGCCGCCAGCACTCCGGGAAAGGTGGCGCCGCCCAGCGCCATGATGCCCTGTCCGCTCGCCCGGCGGTCGAGCACGGTCCCGTCCGCGGCCATCAGATAGGCGCGGAGCGAGGAGGTGCCCCAGTCGAGCGTGATGAGCGCGGGCGTCATGGGCAGCCGTCAGTGGTGCAGGATCTGGCCGAGGAAGGCGCGCGTGCGCTCGTTCTTCGGATTGGCGAAGAAGGTCGAGGGCGGGCCTTCCTCCACGATCTCGCCCTTGTCCATGAAGATCACCCGGTCGGCCACCTGCCGGGCGAAGCCCATCTCATGGGTCACGCAGATCATGGTCATGCCGTCGTGGGCCAGGGAGATCATGGTGTCGAGCACCTCCTTCACCATCTCGGGGTCGAGGGCGGAGGTGGGCTCGTCGAACAGCATCACCTTCGGCGCCATGCACAGGGCGCGGGCGATGGCGACGCGCTGCTGCTGGCCGCCGGACAGCTGGCCCGGATACTTGTTCGCCTGCTCGGGAATGCGCACGCGCTCGAGATATTTCATGGCGATGGCCTCCGCCTCCTTCGGCGCGAGGCCGCGCACCTTGCGCGGGGCGAGGGTGCAGTTCTGCAGCACGGTGAGGTGCGGGAACAGGTTGAACGACTGGAACACCATGCCCACCTCGGCGCGCACCTTGTCGAGCCCGCGCGCGGAGGAACCGACCTCGATGCCGTCCACCACGATGCGCCCGCCCTGGTGGTGCTCCAGCGCATTGATGCAGCGGATGAGCGTGGACTTGCCGGAGCCCGAGGGCCCGCAGATGACGATGCGCTCGCCGGCGCGCACGTCCAGGTTCACGGCCTTCAGCGCATGGTAGCTGCCGTAATACTTCTCCACGCCCTCCATGTGGATCATGACAGGGCGGTCGGCGCCGGCGGGGCTGCTGTCGACGGGGGTGGGAGTGAGCATTTCCAGGCCCTTCTCAAATCCTTGGGCGTGTCGATGTGACCTGACGCTTGCCTGCAAAGCCGCCTCGTGCCCCGGCCGACCGGAGCGGGAGCGGAAGGAGAGCCGGGGCCCGGCGCAGGAGTTCACCACAGGCGGCAATGGCGGAGAACGCCGCATTTGTTGCCGGCTGCGCCGAACTTTCCCCTGGGCCCCGGATCGGCGCTCCACCTTCGGTGTCGCTTGTCCGGGGAGGGGGGGCCTTCCGCCGGTGTCCCCCGGCTTGAGGACAAGCCGGGGATGACGGCTGCCCGGGACGGTCAGAAGGTCGGCAGCGTCGGCAGCGGCACCTTGAACCACTTCTGGTTGATGGCGTCGAGCTCGCCATTGTTCTTCACGAAGTAGAGGAAGGTATTGATCCACTGCAGGAAGTCGGTGGAGCCGCGGCGCACGGTGATGCCGTTGTACTGGCTGCGCAGGGTGATCTTCTTCTCGATGCCCATGTCCGGGTTCGCCTCGGCGAGCTGGGTGCCGATGAGGTTGTTGGCGCCGAGCAGGTCCACCTGGCCGGAGATGAAGGCCTGGGCGGCGGTGGCGTCGTCGTCGAAGCGCATGATGGTGGCGCCCTTCGGCACGGCGGCGGTGAGCGCGGTGTCCTGGGTGGAGGCGCGGGCCACTGCGATCTTCTTGCCCACCGTCTGGTCGAGGCTCTTGATCTCCAGCTTCTTCGGGCCGATCAGCTGGATCTCGATGGTGGAGTAGGGGATGGAGAACATCACCTGCTTGGCGCGCTCGGGCGTGATGCCGAACACGGCGATCAGCACGTCCACCTTGTTGGTGAGCAGGTAAGGGATGCGGTTGGGGCCGGTGACGGGCACGAGCTCCACCTCCACGCCCAGATACTTGCCCATGAGGCGAGCCACGTCCGCGTCATAGCCTTCCGGCTTGCCCTGTGTGTCCAGCAGGCCGAAGGGAGCCACGTCCACCAGCATGCCGACGGTGAGCTTCTTCTTGGAGAGGATGTCGTCGATGCTCTGGGCCGAGGCCCCGTGGGAGAGGCCGGTGGCGGCGAGCGCCGCGAGGCCCAGCGCCGCCACGCCGCGTCGCGCGGCCTTCAGGAAGGTGCCGAAATTCATCTTGCTTTCCTCCGGGTTGCCGCTGTTCGCGCGGCCTTTGGGTCAGACTTGAAGAGGGAGAACGCGTTGTCCGGTCAGCCTGCGGCGCAGGCCGGCCGGCGCGTGCTCCGGATCAACGCGATACGGTGCCAAAGCGTTTCTCCAGGTGCCGGGCATAGAGCGAGAGCGGCCAGCACAAGGCGAAGTAGATGGCGGCGACGATGCCGAAGACGAGGAACGGCCGGAACGTGGCGTTGTTCACGATCTGCCCGGCGCGCGTCAGCTCCACGAAGCCGATGATGGAGGCGAGCGAGGTGCTCTTCACCAGCAGCACCAGGAAGCCCACCGTGGGCGCCACCGCGATCTTCGCCGCCTGCGGCAGGATGATCTCCTTCATCCGCGTGACATAGTGCAGGCCCAGCGCCGTGGAGGCCTCCCACTGTCCCTTCGGGATGGCCTGGATGCAGCCGCGCCAGATCTCCCCCAGGAAGGCCGCCGCGTTGAGCGTGAGGCCGATGGCGGCGGCGGCGAGCGGGTCGATGGACGAGCCCAGCATGGTCGCGCCGAAGAAGACGAGGAACAGCTGCATGAGCAGCGGCGTGCCCTGGAACACCTGGATGTAGGCGCCGGCGAGGACGCGCAGCCAGCGCCACGGCGAGGTGCGCGCCAGCGCCACCATGAGGCCGCACGCCGCCCCGCCCGCGAAGGCGATCAGCGAGAGCAGCAGCGTCCAGCGCACCGCCATGAGGAGGAAGAGGAATTCGGCCGAGGTGAACTGGCGGATCATGTCTCCTCCTCCTCAGCGGGCGGCATCGGAGCGCGCGAACACCGCGCGGTAGATGAGGGCGAAGGCGCCGGCGAACATCAGCGACATGGCGAAGTACATCGCCGTCACCACGATGTAGATCTCGAACGAGCGGAACGTCTGGGACTGGAGGTTGTTGGCGATGGCGGTGAGCTCCTCCGCCGAGATGGCGGACACCACCGAGGAGGTCAGCATCAGCAGGATGAACTGGCTGGTGAGGGCGGGGTAGATGGCCTTCAGCGCCGGGAAGATGACGATGTGGGTGAAGATCTGCAGCGGCTTGAGCCCGAGCGCGAGGCCCGCCTCGATCTGCCCCTTGTGGATGGTCTCGATGCCGGCGCGCACGATCTCGGTGCAATAGGCGCCGGCGTTGACCACCATGGCGAGCAGCGCCGCCTCGTTGGCGTCGAGCCTGAGCCCCACCCGCGGCAGGCCGAAGAAGATGAGGAAGATCTGCACCAGGAAGGGCGTGTTGCGGATCACCTCCACATAGAGGTCCACCAGCCAGCGCACCGGGCGCGGCCCCTGCGTCTTGCCCAGCGCGCAGATCACCGCCACGACGAGGCCGAGCGTCATCGCCAGGCCGGAGAGGCGGATGGTGAGCCAGGCGCCGAGCAGGAGCTCCGGCCAGGCGTTGAAGACGTCCCCGAACTGGAAGACATAATTCATCGGGCGCCTCCTGGCGTGCGATGGGGCGCGCGCCGGCCGGTGTCGCCGCCGCCGCTCTTGTGGCTGCTGCTCTTGCCCTGGTCCTTGCCTTGGCTCTTGCGCGACGTGGCTTGGCCGCTCCCGCACGACTGGCGGATGACGAGGCGCGGCGGCACCACGATCTCCTCCCGCGGGCGGTCCGGATGGGCGATGCGGCGCAGCAGCAGGCGCGCCGCCTCCCGGCCCACCACGCGCGGATCGGTGGTGAAGGTGGTGAGGGTCGGCTGGTGCAGGCCCGCCTCCGCCACGTCGTCGCAGCCCACCACGGCCACGTCCCTGCCCGGCACCAGGCCGCGCTCGGAGAGCGCCAGCATCACGCCGAAGGCGACGATGTCGTTGTAGCAGACCACCGCCGAGGGATGGTCGGGCCGGGCGAACAGCTCGCGCCCGGCGTCATAGCCGGAGGAGCGGTCGAGCACGGCGCAGGGCACCACCGGCCCGCTCTTCAGCTTGTGGCGGCGCAGGGCGCGATGGAAGCCGGCGAGGCGCTCCGCCAGAGGCGCGATGCGCCGCACGCCGCCCACGAAGCCGATGCGGGTGTGGCCGAGGGCGATGAGGTGCTCGGTGACCAGCTCCATGCCGGCGCCGTAGTCGGGCCCCACATAGTCGGCCGGGAAGCCCTCCACCCGGCGCTGGGCGAGCACGCAGGGCATGCCGGCGCAATGGCCGGCCTCCAGCGCGTCGGCGCGGGTGTTCTCGGCCGGGACGACGACGATGCCGTCCACCCCGTGCTCCTGCATGCGCACCAGCACGCGGCGCTGGCGGGCGGCGTCCTCCACCGTGTTGGCGATGAAGGCCATGTAGCCCTCGCCGTCCAGCACGTCGTCGATGCCGGCGGTGAGCTGGGAATAATTGGGGGTGGTGATCTCGCACAGCACCAGCCCGAGGGTGCGCGAGGCGCCGGAGCGCAGGTTCGCCGCGCGGCGGTTGTAGACATAGCCGAGCGCGGCCATGGCGGCTTCCACCTTGGCGCGGGTCTCTTGCCTGACGAGGGGGCTCTTGCGCAGGACGAGGGAGACCGTGGCGCGCGACATGCCGGCGCGGGCCGCGACGTCCTTCAGCGTCACGCGATGGCCGCCGGGCGCCGGCGCGTCCTCTGCCTGCGCCGCCACTGCCGGCGCATGCTGCACCGTCGCCGCGGGCCTCGCGGCACGCTCGACCAGGGCGGCCGCCTTGCGGCTCCGTTTGCCCACCACCTGCGCTGTCCTCCCGTGTCCACGGACCCTTGCCGGGCCTCGCGGCACGTTTTGTCTAAGGGAAGGAAAGCGGGGTGGTCAACGAAAAATTAGATCGATCCAAACCGGTCCGCCGGCGGACGCCGCCGCTGTCGGGGGCAACGGGCGCAGGTCGATGGGGCAACGCCTTCGCCTCCTTCAGGTTTGCCGCGGCCGCGGCGATCCCGCCACGTCGCAGTTGCGCATTGTCAGCTCTCTGTCAGCTTCGATGCGCTAAAGCTGCACCATAAGGACAGGCCGGCGCGCTCCCGCGCCGTCGCAGGGAGGGACCATGCACCGCGAGAACCACCTCATCTCCCGCATCGGCTGGCTGCGTGCCGCAGTGCTCGGCGCCAACGACGGCATCATTTCCACCGCCAGCCTCGTGGTGGGCGTGGCGGCGGCCTCCACCGGCACCGGCGAGGCGCTGGTGGCCGGCATCGCCGGGCTGGTGGCCGGGGCCATGTCCATGGCGGCAGGGGAATATGTCTCCGTCAGCTCCCAGGCCGACACGGAAGCCGCCGACCTCGCAAGAGAGCGCCGGGAGCTGGCCGAGCAGCCCAAGGCGGAGCTGGCGGAGCTCGCCGCCATCTATGTGGAGCGCGGCGTCGAGAAGGCCCTCGCCCTGAAGGTCGCCGAGCAGATGACGGCCAAGGACGCCTTCGGCGCCCACATGCGGGACGAGCTGGGCCTGTCCGAGCACATGGTCGCCCGCCCGGTGCAGGCGGCGCTCACCTCGGCCGGCACCTTCGCGGCGGGCGCGGCCCTGCCGCTGGTGCTGACGGTGGCAGCGCCGTCCGGCGCCGTGCCCCTCGTCGTCTCGGCGGGGTCGCTGGCCTGCCTTGCCGTTCTGGGGGCGGTGGGCGCGAAGGTCGGCGGCGCGGCGGTGTTGAAGCCCACGGTGCGGGTCACCTTCTGGGGCGCCTTCGCCATGGCGGTCACCGCCGCCATCGGCGCCCTCATCGGGCATGCGGTGTAGAGCACGCGACCATGACGCTGCGAGAGGCCCGCGGCCTGCCGCAGCGCCACCGTCCGGTGCCGCGAAAGGCCGCACGGCCAACTGGCGGGAACACCATCTTTTGCTCGGCGGCGCCCCGGAGTATGCCTCTGCGCAGGCACAATTCTGGGGCGTCATCGCACCCCCGGCGGCGGGCGCCGCCGCGCCAGAGAGACCACTGATGACGTCGATGCCTGCTTTCCCCAGTCTCACCCGCCGCAGCCTGCTAGCCGGTGGCGCGGCCATGGGCGCGCTCGCCCTCGCCGGGCGCTGGAGCAGCGCCCGGGCGGAGCCGCTTCTGACGGTGGACACCGCCGTGCTGGAGGTGAACGGCAAGCCGGCCAAGGTCTTCACGGTGCGCGGCCCGTCCGGCGACGGGCTCTTCGCCAAGGCCGGCGAGCGCCTCGCCGGCCCGCTGCTGAACGCCACCGACCTGCCGCTGGTGATGCACTGGCACGGCCAGGTGCTGGCCCCCCCGGAGGAGGACCGCGCCCGGCCCGGCGGCGGCGCACTGTCCGCCGGCGCGACGGATTTCGTGAATTTCGAGCTGACCCCCGGCACCCACTGGATGCATTCTCACACGCTGAGCGAGCAGCAATTGCTCGCCGCACCCCTCGTCACGCGGGAGGATGACGCGGGTGACGTGCAGGACGTGGTGGTGATGCTGCACGACTTCTCCTTCCGCACCCCGCAGGAGATCCTCGCCGGCCTCGGCGGCGGCACCGCCCCTGGCGGGCACGGCGCCCATGGCGCTGCCACGCCGGC
The DNA here is from genome assembly GCF_043194755.2 of Xanthobacter nonsaccharivorans. Classification (NCBI taxonomy): domain Bacteria; kingdom Pseudomonadati; phylum Pseudomonadota; class Alphaproteobacteria; order Hyphomicrobiales; family Xanthobacteraceae; genus Xanthobacter; species Xanthobacter nonsaccharivorans. The sequence goes on from NZ_CM195526.1 coordinate 991,415, forward strand.
GGCGCCCGCGGCACGCGGCAATGCCATGGCGGGCATGGATCATTCCGCCCATGGCGCGAGCGGCGCGGGCGCGGTGATGGTGCATGCCAACGATGTGGCCTATGACGCCTTTCTCGCCAACCGGCGCACCCTCGCCGATCCGGAGGTGGTGCAGGTGGAGAAGGGCGCCCGGGTGCGCCTGCGCCTCATCAATGGCGGCACCGCCACCGCCTTCTTCATTTCCGTGCCGGACCTGCGGCCCCGCTGCGTCGCGGTGGACGGATCGCCCTGCGAGCCCTTGGGGGCGGAGGTGTTCCCCCTTGCCCAGGGCCAGCGCATCGACCTCGTGGTGCGCATTCCGGCCACCGGCGGCGCCTTCCCGGTGCTGGCCCAGGTGGAGGGCTCGGACCGCCGCACCGGCGTGGTGCTGGCGACGGCCGGGGCAGCCATCCCACGCGTCGCCGAGACGGCGGACACGCCGCAGGGCCTCATCGACCTCGGCTTCGAGGGACGGCTCGCCGCCTCCCGGCCGCTGGACGAGAAGCCGGCCGACCGGGTGTTTCCGGTGATGCTGGGCGAAGAGTCCGGCTATCGCTGGACCATCAACGGCGCGACCTATGCGGAGGGGGTGGCGCCGTTCGCGGCGAGCTCGGGCGAGCGGGTGGAGATGACCTTCATGAACCCCACCGCCATGAGCCACCCCATGCACCTGCACGGCCACCATTTCCAGGTGGTGGGCATCGGCGGGAAGCGCTTCCCCGGCCCGGTGCGGGACACGGTGCTGGTGCCGCCGCAGGTGCCCGTCACCATCGCCTTCGACGCCGGGCAGAAGGGGGAGTGGTACCTTCACTGCCATCACCTCTACCATATGGCCGCGGGCATGATGTCGGTGCTGAAGGTGGCCTGACCCCTCGGCGCGGTCCCTCATCGCGCAAATGGGCGCCCGGCGCCGCCCTCGCCCGGGGCGCGGCAGGGGCGCGCGCCGCTGTCCTTTTCCTTGCGGGAGAAGCCCCGGCGGGCCCTGGAAACGGCCACGCCGCTTCCGGCATGCGGCTGGCGCATGCCGGCCATGCCGATGCACGATATATACGGCTCCGGCGACTTTCCTTAGAGAACGCGGTCTCTATCTGCGAGTTGGCGGGCGATTCACCGGGCCAATGGTTTCAATTTGCCCGGATCGCGCTCCAGCTGGTGGGCCGAGACTGGAACCCCCTTCATGCCTGTCGTCCGGTCCTCTGCCGATGCCCCGTTCGGCGCCACCGACGCTTTGCTCTATGTGGCGACCATCCTCATCTTCGGTACCGGCTGGCTGCCGCTGAAGCTGCAGCTCGGCGTGGTCGCCCCGGAGGTGTCCGGCGTCTGGCGCTTCCTCATGGCCACCGGCGCCATGTTCGCCCTGGTGGTGGCCACCCGCGGGCGCCTCGCCTTCGGCGTGCGTGACCATGTGCTGTTTGCCGCCATGGGCGTCACGCTGTTCTCCCTGAACTTCGTGAGCTTCTATTATGCGGGCTACCATCTGCCCTCGGGCCTGTTGTCGGTGGTGTTCGCCCTTTCGGCGGTGATCATCCCCTTCCTCTCCGCCGCCGTGCTCGGCCGGCCAGTGCGTCGGCGCGTGTTCATCGGCGGGGCGGCGGGCGTCGCGGGGCTCGGCCTCGTGTTCGGGCCCGCCATCGCCGAGGGCAATGGCGTGGACGGGGTGGGCGCCGGCCTGGGGCTCGCCCTCGCCGGAACCCTGTGCTTCTCCCTCGGCAGCCTGTTCTCCGGCATCGCCGCGCGGCGCGGCTATCCGCTCACCTCGCTCACTGCCTGGGGCTTCTTCTATGGCCTCGTGGTGCTGGCGGCCATCGCGCTGGTGCGCGGCTCGCCCTTCATCGTGGAATGGAACGCGCGCTATCTCGGCTCGCTCGCCTTCCTGGTGCTGGCGCAGACCCTCTCCGGCTTCGCCATCTACCTCATGCTGATCCGCCGCATCGGCGCGAGCCGGGCCGGCTACGGAACCGTGCTGTTCCCGCTGGTGGCCCTCGCCATCTCCACCTGGTTCGAGGCCTTCCACTGGACCTTGTCCGCCGCCGGCGGCATCGCGCTGGTGCTGGCGGGGACCCTTCTGGTGCTGATGCCGGACCGCGTGGGCCGGGGGCGGCCCTGAGCGTGATCCGCGTGCCAGGTCTCCCGGCCGCTGGACACCGCGCCTCCCATTGACGCCACGCCCGGTTCGCGACTAGCGTGGCCGCGACGGTTCCCGCAAGGGATCAAAAGGGAACGCGGTGCGCCGATTCGCTCGGCCAAGCCGCGGCTGCCCCCGCAACTGTAAGCGGCGAGTCCCCCGCCATCTGCCACTGGGCCCCACGGCCTGGGAAGGCGGCGGAACGGACGACGACCCGTGAGCCAGGAGACCTGCCGTCAGCCGTGGTCACGCGCGAGCACGTCGGGCGGGGTGTCCTGATGGTGGTTTGTCGTCCGGTCCCGTGGGACCGGGGGGAAGCCTCGTTCGCGGTGACGGACCACTTCGTCCCGCCGAGGCTGCCATGCCCCCCGCCTGTTCCTTCCGCGTCCGCGACGCGGCCCGTCTTGCCCTCCCGGTCCTTGCCCTGCTCGCCGCGCCGGCTGCCGTCCGCGCCCAGTCCGCCGCCGACCAGAACGCCGTCGAGCTCCCCGAGGTGGTGGTGAGCGCCACCGGCCTGCCGACGCCCGAGCGGGAGGTCGCGAGCTCCGTCAGCGTCGTCACCGCCGATGACATTGCCCGCGCCCAGCAGCGCACCCTGCCGGACGTGCTGCAAGCGCTCCCCGGCCTCAACGTGGTGCAGACCGGCGGGCCCGGCGGCCAGACCTCGGTGTTCATCCGCGGCACCAATTCCAACCACGTGAAGGTGCTCATCGACGGCATCGACGCGGGCAACCCCTCCACCCCCAACGGCGCGTTCGACTTCGGCCAGCTCCTGGCCTCGGACCTGGAGCGGGTGGAGGTGCTGCGCGGCCCGCAATCGGGCCTCTACGGCTCGGACGCCATCGGCGGCGTCATCTCCGTCACCACCAAGAAGGGGGAGGGGCCGCCGAAGGTCACGGGCTATGTGGAGGGTGGCGCGCTGGGCACCTTCAACCAGTATGCGGGCCTCTCGGGCTCCACGGAGAAGCTGGCCTATTCCTTCAACGTCACCCACTTCTCCTCCACCGACATCCCGGTGACGCCGCAGAACATCGTGCCGCTTGGCTGGCCCACCAGCCCGAACGCCTACGACAACTGGACCTATTCCACCCGCCTCGACTGGGAGGCCACGGACAATTTCGCCGTCAATTTCGTCGCCCGCTACATCGACACCAGCCTCGCCTACACGCCGGACACCTACCCCCCGCCCACTTACGAGGGCGTGCCCGCGGCGCAGCGCTCCACCAGCTACGCCAGCATGTTCTTCACCAAGGGCGAGGGCGTGTGGAAGGCGTTCGACGACCGCCTCGTCACCACCTTCGGCATCAGCGACCTCTCCACCTCCAACCCCACCACGGGGCCGAACCCTTCGGTCAACGGCACCTACGAGGGCGACCGGCAGATCTATTATTTGCGCTCCAATTTCGTGATGGCGCCGGGGCAGAACCTGCTCGCGGGCGTGGAGCGGCGCAACGAGAGCATGACCTCCTCCACCGCCTACACGCAGATGGATGCCGCGACCGGGGACACCGGCGCCTATGCGGAATACCAGGGCAATCTCTGGAACCGGCTCTTCTTCGCCGCCAACGTGCGCTATGACAGCGACGACAGCTTCGGCGACCACACCACCTTCCGTCTCGCCCCGGCGCTCCTGTTCGACGAGACGGGCACCAAGCTGAAGGCCAGCTACGGCACCGGCTTCAAGGCGCCGACCCTGTACCAGCTCTACGCCCCCTATTACGGCAACGCCGCCCTGAAGCCGGAGGAGAGCACGGGCTGGGATGCCGGCTTCGAGCAGAAGGCCTTCGGCGACAAGGTGCTGTTCGGCGCCACCTGGTTCCACAACGACATCACCAACCTCATCAGCTACGACCCGGCGACGTACCAGAACGTCAACATTTCCAGCGCCGTGTCGCAGGGCATCGAGGCGTTCGTCGCCGTGGCCGTCACCGACCGGATCGACGTGCGGCTCGACTACACCTACACCCACGTGGTCGGCTACATGCCCGTCGGCCAGCCGTTCGGCGCCGCATGCGCGCCCATCGACGCGACCTCCTGCAATCCGCTGCGGCGGCCCAACAACAAGGTGAGCGTGACGCTGGGCTGGCGGCCGACGGACGCGCTCGACCTGTCGGCGAGCCTCGTCTACGCCTCCTCCTGGTGGGATATCGTGCGCCTGACCTCGAACTATGTGGACCAGCCCGGCTACACGGTGGTGAACCTCGCCGCCAACTACAGACTGAATGCCAACACCACCCTGTTCGGGCGGATCGACAATCTGTTCGACCAGACCTACGAGAATCCTAACGGCTTCCTCGCCCCCGGCTTCGGTGCCTTCGGCGGGGTGAGGCTGACCTGGTGAGGCCGGCATGAGACGGTCAGCGGCTCTGCTCCTGCTCTTCCCGCTCCTCGCGCTCGCCGCCGGCGCACGGGGAGGGGAGGGGCGCGCCGGTGCCGCGCCGCAGCGGGTCGTCTCCCTCAACCTGTGCGCGGACGAGCTGGTGCTGCGCCTGGCCGACCGGGGGCAGGTGGCGTCCATCACCTTCCTCGCTCGCGATGCGCGCGCCTCCAACGTGGCCGATCTCGCCCGGGGCGTGCCGGTGAACCGGGGCCTCGCGGAGGAGATCGCGCCCCTCGCTCCGGACCTCGTCATCGTCGGCGCCTTCACCACCCGCGCCACCACTGCCACGCTGCGGCGCCTCGGCTTCGAGGTGCTGGAGCTGTCCGTGCCGCAGTCCCTCGCGGAGGCCTATGCCCAGATCCGCACGGTGGCCGCGCGCCTCGGCGTGCCGGAGCGGGGCGAGGCCATGGTGCGGCGGATGGAGGAGGCGTTCGCCCGCCTGCCGCCGCCCGCGGGGGTGCCGCCCACCGCCGTGGTGCTGCGCCCCAACGGCTTCACCGCCGGCCGCGGCTCCATCGCCGACGAGGTGATGGAAAAGGCCGGCCTCGCCAATCTCGCCGCCATCCTTTCCATCGACCGGATGGGCCAGCTGGCGCTGGAGGAGATCGTGCGCGCCGCGCCGGATCTGCTCGTGGTCAATGCGGCCGAGGATGCGCCGCCCTCCCTCGCCGATGCGCTGCTGCGCCATCCCGCGCTCGCCCCCTTCGCCGCCGAGGGGCGCACGGTGTCACTGCCCATCCGGCTGTGGACCTGCGCCGGCCCGGAGCTGGCGGAAGCGGCGGATCGCCTTGCCGCCGCCCGCCTCCGCCTGTCCGCCGCATCCCCCCGCGCAGCCGTGGCGGCGGTCCGGCCCGTCGTCGCGGAGGGCAGGCGATGACGACCCGCGCGCGCCTGCTGCTGCCGGCCGGCCTCGGCCTCGCGGTGGCCATTCTCTTCTTCGCATCCATCGCCATCGGCTACGCGCCGCTCGATCTCGGCGCGGCCTTTGGCGATCTCCTCGCCGGGCGGCAGAGCCTTCCCGCGCTGGTGCTCACGGAGCTGCGCCTGCCGCGGGCCATCCTCGGCGCGGCGGTGGGCTTCAGCCTCGGCCTCACCGGCGCTGCGCTGCAGGGGCTCATGCGCAACCCGCTGGCCGATCCCGGCATCGTCGGCGTCTCGGGGGCGGCGGCGCTCGGGGCGGTGGTCGCCTTCTACTTCGGCTTCTCCGCCTCCTTCGCCTTGGCCCTGCCCCTGGGCGGGCTCGCGGGCGCGGCGGCGGCCACCGCCGTGCTCCTGGTGCTGGCGGCGCGCGGGGCGGGCACGGTGGCGCTCATCCTCGCCGGCGTCGCCCTCTCCAGCCTCGCGGGGGCGCTCACGGCGCTGGCCCTCAACCTCGCGCCGAGCCCCTATGCGGCGCTGGAGCTGGTGTTCTGGCTCATGGGCTCGCTCTCCGACCGCAGCCTCCTGGATGTGGGGCTGGCGCTGCCCTTCATGGCGGCGGGCTGGCTGCTGGTGCTCATGACCGGCCCGGCGCTCGATGCGCTCACCCTCGGCGAGGAGACGGCGGCGAGCCTCGGCTTCCCGCTGCGCCGGGTGCGCCTGCTCGTGGTCGGCGGCACGGCGGCGGCCGTGGGGGCGAGCGTCGCGGTGGCCGGGGCCATCGGCTTCGTGGGCCTCGTGGTGCCGCACCTGATGCGTCCGCTGGTGGGCCACCGGCCCGGCCGGCTGCTGCTGGCGAGCGGCCTCGCAGGGGCGGCGCTGACCCTGTCCGCCGACATTGCCGTGCGGCTCGTGCCCACCCGGCCGGAGCTGAAGCTGGGGGTGGTGACGGCCCTCATCGGTGCGCCCTTCTTCCTGTTCCTCCTCGCCCGGCTGAAGGGGAGCGAGACATGATCCTCTCCGCCGAAGCCGTCACCGTGGCGCGGGGCCCGGCGGTGCTGGTGCGCGACCTCAGCCTGGAGGCGCGGCCGGGCGCGTTCCTCGGCCTCATCGGCCCGAACGGCGCCGGCAAGACGAGCCTCCTGCGCGTGCTGGCGGCGCTCGATATGCCGGCCCGTGGACGGGTCGCCTATGACGGGCGCACGGCCGACGAGATCGGCCGCCGCGCGCTGGGGCGCATCGTCGCCTATCTGCCGCAGGAGGGGCGCATCCACTGGCCGCTGCCGGTGGAGGATGTGGTGGCCCTGGGCCGCCTCCCCCACGGCGCGGCGGCGGTGGACGCCGCTGCGCGCCGGGCCATGGCGGCCGCATCGGTGAGCCATCTCGCGCGACGGCCGGCCGGGACCCTGTCCGGCGGCGAGCGCGCCCGCGTGCTGCTCGCCCGTGCGCTGGCGGTGGAGGCGCCCGTGCTCCTCGCCGACGAGCCCTGCGCGGCGCTCGATCCCCTCCACCAGCTGGAGGTGATGGCGCTCCTGCGCGACACCGCCCGCCGCGGCGCCGTGGTGGTGGCGGTGATGCACGACCTGACCCTCGCCGCGCGCTTCTGCGACCGCCTCGCCTTGATGAAGGAGGGCCGCCTGCTCGCCGTCGGTCCGCCGCGGGAGGTGCTGGGAGGCGGTGAGGGAGGCAGCCATGTGGCCAACGCGTTCGGTGTCGACGCGGTGCGGCTGGAGCATGGAGGGGAGATGATCGTGCTGCCGTGGGCGCGACGGAGCGATGAGGGGCCCCATGGCCGCTGACCCTTTCGACCAGATGAGGGCCCACGCGCGCGATCCCGGCTGCGGCTTCAGCCTGGGCATCTTCGGCGCCATCGCCGAGTTCATGCGCGATCCGGACGAGCCGGTGGACATGGGGGAGACGGGCGATGCCCTTTCCCTCGTCACCCCGCGCGGGGGCCTCCTTGTGCGCCGGCATGCCGAGGCCCGGCTGGTGGACTATGAGACCCCTTCGCGCCATCCCGGGCGACGGGTGTTCGCCCGCGCCCTCTGCCTGCCGCTCGCGGCCGCGGCGCTGGCCGGGCGCGGCGTGCTGGCCGAGATCGGGCCGGACCGGGACGCCCTGCGCGCGGCGGACCGGGAGGCGATCCTTTTCGACCTCGGCATCGGCCTGTCCACCACCGAGGCCTGCATCCGCACGGACGCGCCGGAGCTGGTCGCGCTGCTGCGGGCGGGCGAGGGCCGGCGGCCGTTCGAGGTGCCGGGCCTCATGCCGGCGCTGGTGGCGCACGGCCCGCACCGGGTGTTCGTCTCGGCGCTGGGACGGATCGAGGTGTTCTCGCCCATCCCGCCGCCGGACGGGGCGAGCCCGGAGGGGCCGCACACCCATGTGCTGCCGAAGCTCCTTGCCCACCGCCGCCTGCATGCGGCGACCGTGCCGATCCCGGAAGGCCTCGCTCCCTGCCTCGGCGTGCACCCCGCCGGCCCGGAGGAGGGCGACCGCTGCACCCCTTAGGGGAGGGGACCGCCGGATTTCTCCCTGCCGTCATCGCCCGGTTTATCCGGGCGATCCACCCTGTGGCCCGGCTGGTACCCGGGTTTGAAGCGCGCCGACACGGGAGGGTGGATGCCCGGAGCCCGGCTTTCGCCGGGTTCCGCCTTGACGGGCGGACGTCGGCGAGAGCCGGCTTCCCGACGAGCCGGGGCATGATGGTGTGAAGAGGTCGGCGCCGGCTCTGGGGAGCGCGGTGTGAAGTGTCCTCCCCCGCCGGTCCGGACCTAGAACTGCCACGTCACGCGGGTGTTGAAGGAGCGCCCTATGCCGGCCACGGGGAAGCCCCAGGCGGCGGAAGAGCCCATCATGCTCGCCACGCGGTAGTTGACGAGGTTCGCGCCGCCGAGCGGCAGGTTGTAGTTGGTGTCGAAGATGTTCTCGACGCCGAAGTCGAAGCGCACCGTGTTCCACTGGTAGCTGGTGCGGAAGTTGACCAGGGCATAGGCCGAGGTCTCCAGCTCGTTCCGCACCTGGCTGACCAGCACCTTGGCCGCCACCATCTGGAGCTCCAGGCTGTTGGTCCAGTTGCCGATGGTCTGGTCCACCGCGAGGACGCCGTTGAGCGGCATCATGTGGTAGAGGTTGACGCCGTCGGTGCGCTGGCCCTGCACGAAGTTCAGGTTGCCGCGGAACGCGCCCTGGCCATAGGCATCGTTGTCCCAGAGCGCGAGCTTGCCGTCGATGTTGATGCCGTAGAGCCACGCGTCGTGGTTGGCGAAGCGCAGGTAGACGAAATCGTCGGTGACGGTGGCGTTGTTCGGCGCGCTGGCGAGGCATCCGGGCAGGGTGCAGCGGTCGGCGTCGATATAGTTCACCACATAGCTGAAATAGGGCGAGGCCCGCAGCTCCCAGGCCTTGCGGGCCGGATCGTGCCAGGCGGCGGTGAAGCTCACCGTGTGCGCCGCCTCCGGCTCGAGGTCCAGGTTGCCCACATAGCCGTTGCCGTCGCCGAACCAGCCGATCATGCTCATGGCCATGGGGTTCGTGGACCAGGCATAGCGCTCGTAGAAATTGGGCGAGCGCGTCTTGCGGGCGAGGCCGAGCTCGTAGACGCTCATCTCGTTGGCCTCGTAGCGCAGGATCGCCGAGGCATCGATGTTGAAGTCGGTGCGGGCGTGGCTCTGGGCGTTGAAGAGGGCCGCATCCGCCCCGTACATCATCTGGTTGTAGCCCCAGACGTCCCCGGTGTTCATCCAGACGATGTCGTTGCGCACGCCGAGGACGGTGCTCCACCGGTCGTCGATATGCCGCTCCCACTCGCCGAAGGTGCCGAGGCGCAGGCGCTGGCCGTTGTTGATGCTCTGGAACGTGTCCGGTCCCATCATCATGGAGCCGGCCACCGGCGGCCACCAGTCGTCGAGATTGTTGTAGTAGAGCTCGTTGCCGACACGCACGATGTCATGGGCGGAGACGCCGACGGTGCCCTTCACCGAATAGCCGAGGTCCGTGGTCCGCGTGTCCATGGGCATGTCGCCCGTCTTGTCGGGCTGGATGAAGCCCATGGTGTGCCGGACGCGGCTGGCGAATACGGTGGCCTCCAGCTGTCCCCAGTCGAATGCGCCCTGGTAGCGGCCGTTGGCGAACAGGCTCTTGTTGTCCACCATGTCCATGTACTGGTTCGGATAGCCCTGATAGGGGATGAACTGCCCGCCCACCTGCGCCGTGAACAGCTGGTCCTCGATCTTCTTCGAGACGCTGATGGCGTGGTTCTGCGTTTCGTACATGGTGGACTTGATGGTGGTGCCGTCGCCGGCGGTGTAGTCGCTCGCGCGGGCCCAGCCGCCCGTATAGGTCACGTTCGTGTCGGCATTGGAGACGGTGGCGGTGGCATCGACCCCGTAGCCGTTGCCGTTGCTGCGGAAGAAGCCCGAGACGCTGCCGGAGACGGCGAGCGCCTCGCCCGCCGTGAAGCGCGGCGGGGCCATGCTCACGTCCACCTTCGCGCCCGTGTAGTCGCCGCCGACGCTGACCGGGGCGGTGCCCGTGTAGATCCGCGCGTTGGCGATCATCGCCGGATTGACGAAGGACAGGGGCGGATTCATCTCGTTCGGGCAGGCGATGCCGAAGAGCATGCCGTTGATGGCGACCTGCACCCGGTCCGCGCCCATGCCGTTCACCGCCGGCAGGCTGGATACGCCGCCGGCGCCCCAGGCGGCCCCGCCGGGAATGCGGCCGATGAGCGAGCCGGAATCGCTGGTCCACAAGGTGGCGTTCTGCGCCTCGCTGCCGGAAACGGTGGCGCTGTCGGCAGGGGCGAAGGAGGTGTCCTGGCCCCCGCCGGCGCTCTCGCCGGCCACGCGCCCGCTGCCCACCACCACGGTGGGCAGCTCCACCACGGGCGGGGGGCCGCTCTGCGCGGCGGCGGTGGGGGAAAGCAGCGGGACGAGGCACAGGGCGGCGAGCGCGGGGCTGACGAGGGCGGTGGTCTGCCGCAGGGCGCGGCGGGTCTGGGGAATGGGCTGGAATCGCATGGAGGTCGCCTCCCGCATGCGGCGGCCCACGGGGCTTGCCCCGGCCGCGCATGAAGGTTCTCCGAGCCGTGTTTGCGGCGTCGGCATCCTGGGGGCGTGCTGCGGGCACGCCCCGATCGATGGCGCGAAACTGCCATTCCGCCGCGTCGAACAACGGCGGTCGCGCCAATCAGGCAGACTGCGGGGCAGGTGGTCCGCGCGGCTGGAAGGGCGGGGCGTTGAGGAGGGCGTGGAGCGCGATGCGCACCGCCGTGTCGAACCGCAGCTCCAGAGCGACGCGGTCGATCTCCGGGGTCGGGACCGGCGGCGGCAGGCCGGCCACGTCGGCCCGGGCAAGGCACGCCTGGCAATGCACCTGAGCCGTCTGGCCCGTATCAGGGTGCTGCTCTCCGTCGCCTGACCCGGTGGCGGAGAGGCACAGGGAGGCGCTCGTCCCATAGGGGGTGGACGCGAGAGCGATGCCGGTCAGGAGCACCTGCAAGACAAGCGCATAGGCCGCCACCCAAGCAGCGGCCCGTCGTGCCATCACTCCTGCCGTCCTGTGCCCAGCCATAGCCCCTTACCCCAGGGGCAGGGTTAGCACTTCCCTGGCGGGAATCAAATGCGGCGGTCCCGCAAAACGAGGGAGGGCAGGGGGGCCGGGACGGACCGTGCCTCACTGTTGCCGGCCGGCAACATGGACCGCTTTGGCCATCCCGCTCAGGGGGACTTCGGCCGCTTTCCCGCCGGCTTGCCCTTGGAGGCGTTGGGGCGGCTGCGCGCGGGCGCGCGCTCCGCATAGGCGCCGGCGGCATGGGCTCCACCGCCGGCTTTGGGCTTGCGCGGGGACTCATGGGCCGGCTTGCCCTGCGCCGGCTTGTCGCGGAACGACTTGCCCCGCGCCGGCTTTTCATACGGCGCCTTGCCATGGGGGGCCCTTCCCCGGCCGGGGCGCTCGGGGCGGCCCGTCGGGGGGCCGGACATGGGCTCGATGATCACGTCCGCGCCGTCCTGCTTGCGCACCGCGGTGCTGAAATGGTCGAGCGCGGCGGCGGTGACCTCGAAGGCGGTCTCCTCGTCGAAGATGCGGATGGCGCCGATATCGTCGCGCGTCACATTTCCGCGCCGGCAGATCAGCGGCAGCAGCCAGCGCGGGTCGGCCTTGTGGCGGCGGCCCACATTGAGGCGGAACCAGGCGCCGCCTCCGGCCGCCGGGCCGCCTGCGAAGCCGCGCGGGGCCGCTCGCTCGCGCGCGCCGCGCGGCTCGCCGGGATCGGCCACCTCCTCCGGCGCGGGCAGGCCGGCGCGATAGAGGCGCACCAGCGCCGCCACCAGATGCTCGGCCGGATGCTCCGCCAGCAGGGTGCGGGCGACGGCGGCGTCGTCCTCGCTCGGCTCGTCGGTCAAAAGCGGGTCGCGCAGCATGCGCTCGTGGTCGAGCTTGCGGATGTCGTCGGCGCTGGGCGGGCCCGACCAGGCCGGCGTGACGCTGAGGCTGCGCAGCAGGTCCTCGGTGCGGCGACGGCGGAAGGGGGGCACGAGAAGGACGCTCACGCCCTTGCGGCCGGCGCGCCCGGTGCGCCCGCTGCGGTGCTGGAGGCTCTCGGCATCGTTCGGCAGGTCGGCGTGGATCACGAGGCCGAGGCTCGGCAGGTCGATGCCGCGAGCGGCCACGTCGGTGGCGACGCACACCCGCGCCCGGCCGTCCCGCAGCGCCTGGAGGGCGGAGTTGCGCTCGTTCTGGCTCAGCTCGCCGGACAGGGCCACGGCGGAGAACTGCCGCTCCTGAAGGGTCGCGTGCAGGTGGCGCACGGTCTCTCGGGTGTTGCAGAAGACGATGGCGCTGGGGGCATCGTAATAGCGCAGCACGTTGACGACCGCGTGCTCGATCTCCTTCGGCACCACGCGGATGGCGCGGTATTCGATATCGGCGTGCCCGCCCTCGGCGCTCGCCACCTCGATGCGCAGGGCGTCGCGCTGGTAACGCTTGGCCAGCGCGGTGATGGCGCGGGGCAGGGTGGCCGAGAACAGCAGGCTGCGCCGCTCCGGCGGCGTGGCGTCCAGCAGGAATTGCAGGTCCTCGCGGAAGCCGAGGTCCAGCATCTCGTCGGCTTCGTCGAGCACCATCACCCGCACCGCCGAGATGTCGAGCCGCCCCCGCTCCAGATGGTCGCGCAGCCGGCCGGGGGTGCCCACCACCATGTGGGCGCCGCGGTTGAGGGCGCGCTGCTCCTGGCGCGGGTCCATGCCGCCGACGCAGGAGACGATGCGCGCGCCGGTGGCCGCATAGAGCCACTCGAACTCGCGCTGCACCTGCAGGGCCAGCTCGCGGGTGGGGGCCACCACCAGCGCCTGCGGCGCGGTGGCGGGGCCGAAGCGCTCGTCGGCGCCCAGCAGCGTGTCGGCCATGGCGAGGCCATAGGCCACCGTCTTGCCCGAGCCGGTCTGGGCGGACACCAGGAGGTCGCGCTCCGACGCCTCCGGCGCCAGCACCGCGCTCTGCACCGGGGTCGGGTCCTTGTAGTCGCGCTCGGCCAGGGCACGGGCGAGCGCCGGGTTGGTGGTCATGAAAGGCACGGCTGTTCCGCCTATCTCAATGTCGTCAGGCGTCGAACGGGAGCCATCGGAGGGGATCTGGGACGTCTTCTTAATCGAGCCGGCGCGCTGATGCCACGGTCGCCGCGGCCTGATCCAGGCTGCCCGAAGAAGCATGCGCGACCCGCGACCGGTCCGGATCGCGAAGGCCCGTTATTCGTGAATCAGATCGGAGCTTTTTGGTGGAGCCGAGGGGAATCGAACCCCTGACCTCTGCAGTGCGATTGCAGCGCTCTCCCATCTGAGCTACGGCCCCGATCCATGGGAGGCGCCATTTACGAGTTGGGCTCCCATGCTGTCAAGCGGCGAAAAGACCGAAATCGGGGGTGATCACGGCCTTTCCACCGTCGTTTCGCTTCAGCTTGCCGTCGGCTCGTTTTTGCCGCGCAGCAGCATGTAGATGGCCGGGATCACCAGCACCGTCAGCGCCGTGGACGAGGCGAGCCCGAACAGCAGCGAGATGGCGAGCCCCTGGAAGATGGGGTCGGTGAGGATCACCGCCGCCCCGATCATGGCCGCCAGCGCCGTGAGCAGGATCGGCTTGAAGCGGATGGCGCCCGCCTCCAGCAGCACCTCCTGCAAGGGCCTCCCCGGCGTGCGGGCATGGCGGATGAAGTCCACCAGCAGGATGGAGTTGCGCACGATGATGCCGGCCAGCGCGATGAAGCCGATCATGGAGGTGGCCGAGAACGGAGCGCCGAACAGCCAGTGCCCGGCCATGATGCCGATGAAGGTGAGGGGGATGGGCGTCAGGATCACCAGCGGCAGCTTGAACGAGCCGAACTGCGCCACCACCAGGATGTAGATGCCCAGGATGGCGACGATGAAGGCGCCGCCCATGTCGCGGAACGTCACCCAGGTCACCTCCCACTCGCCGTCCCACAGGAGGGTGGGGCGGCTCTCGTCGGTGGGCTGGCCGTGGAGCGCGACGGCGGGCTTCGGCAGGGCGCCGAAATCCATCTGCTCCAGCGCCTTGCCCACGGCGATCATGCCGTAGACGGGCGCCTCATACGCCCCGGCGAGGTCGGCGGTGATCATCTCCGCGGCGCGGCCGTTGTGGCGGAAGATGGGGAAGGAGGCCGGCTCGCGGATCACCCTCACCACGTCTCCCAGCTCCACCACGTCCCGGCCGCCGGGCAGGGCATTGGCGGGCACGGGGGTGGAAAGGGTGCGCGGGTCCACCGTCTTCTCGCCCTTGGGCAGGGCGAGGCGGATGGGGATGGGCGCCCGCCCGCTGCCGCGATGGCTGTAGCCCAGCGTGGAGCCCGCGTAGACGGCGCGGATGGCGTCGTAAACGTCGCTCTGCTCCACCTTGTAGAATTCCAGATTGTCCTGGTCGATGGCGAGGCGCACCCGCTCGCCCGGCGTGCCGAAGCTGTCGTCCACGTCCACGATGTAGGGCACGCTCTCGAAGGCCTCGCGCACCTTGCGGGCGACCTGCCGGCGGGTGTCCGGGTCGGGGCCGTAGATCTCCGCCAGGAGGGTGGAGAGCACCGGCGGCCCGGGCGGCGGCTCCACCACCTTCAGGGCACTGCCTGCGGGCAGAGGAATGGCCTTGAGCCGCTCGCGCACGTCGAGGGCGATGGCGTGGCTGGGGCGGCTGCGCTCCCCCTTGGCCTTGAGGTTGATCTCGATGTCGCCCTGCCACGGCGCGGACCTGAGCATGTAATGCCGCACGAGGCCGTTGAAGTTGAAGGGCGCGGCCGTGCCCGCATGGGTCTGGAAGGCGAGGGCCTCCGGCAGGTCCGCCAGCGCGTTCACCATGTCCTGGAGCGTGCGGTTGGTGGCCTCCACCGAGGTGTCGGCCGGCAGGTCCAGGATGACGGCGAGCTCCGTCTTGTTGTCGAAGGGCAGGAGCTTCACCGTGACGCCCTGGGTGTAGAACAGGCTGAGCGAGGCCAGCGTCGCCATCCCCACGGCGGCGAGGAAGGCGCCCGAGCGCGCCCGCGAGGCGAGGATGGGGGCCGCCACCCGCCGGTAGAAGCGTCCGAGCCGGCCGCCGTCGGCGGCTTCCGCATGCACCGCGTGGTCCCCCGCGCGCCCCGCCACCTTCAGCATCAGCCAGGGGGTGAGGATGACCGCGACGAAGAACGAGAAGACCATGGCCGCCGAGGCGTTGGCCGGGATGGGGCTCATGTAGGGGCCCATCATGCCGGAGACGAACAGCATGGGCAGCAGCGCCGCCACCACGGTGAGGGTGGCGACGATGGTGGGGTTGCCCACCTCCGCCACCGCGTCGATGGCGGCCTGGGCGCGGGTGCGCCCGTCCTTCATGGCCCAGTGGCGGGCGATGTTCTCGATGACGACGATGGCGTCGTCCACCAGGATGCCGATGGAGAAGATGAGCGCGAACAGGCTCACGCGGTTGAGCGTGTAGCCCATGAGCCGGGCGGCGAAGAGGGTGAGCAGGATGGTGGTGGGGATCACCACCGCCACCACCAGCGCCTCGCGCCGGCCGATGGCGAAGCCCACCAACACCACGATGGACACCGTGGCGAGGCCGAGGTGCAGCAGCAGCTCGTTGGCCTTCTCGTTGGCGCTCTCGCCGTAATTGCGGGTGACCTTCACCTCCACGTCGGCGGGGAGCGTGCCGCCGTGCGCCGCCTCGATCTGCTTCAGCACCTCCTCGGCAATCACCACCGCGTTGGTGCCGGGCCGCTTGGCGATGGCGAGGGACACCGCCGGGCGGCGGGCGAGGCCGTCCGCCGTCTTCTCCACATGGAACATGCGGGTGTCGGCGGGCTCGGTGGCGAGCGTCACGGTGGCCACGTCGCGCACATAGACCGGCCGCCCGTCGCGGGCGGTCAGCAGGATGTTGCCGATCTCCGTGGGGGTCTGCAGGGTCTGGCCGGCGACGAGGGTGCGCTGGGCGCCCTTTTCGCGCACGCTGCCGGTGTTGAAGGTGCGGTTGGCGCCCACCAGCTTGCCCTGAAGCTGGGCGAGCGTGATGCCGTAGAGGGAGAGGCGCTCCGGATCGGGCGAGACGCGGATCTCCTCCGGCTGCTCGCCGACGATGTAGGTGAGGCCGATGTCCGGCAGCTTGGCGATGTCCGCCTGGAGCTCGCGGGCGACGCGGGTGAGGCTGTTGGCGGTCCAGCGCTCCGCCGCCTCCGGCTTGGGGGTGAGGGTGAGGACGAGGATGGCCACGTCGTCGATGGAGCGGCCGACGATGAGCGGCTCGGTGATGCCCACCGGGATGCGGTCGAGGTTCGCCCGCACCTTCTCGTGCACGCGCAGGATGGCGGCATCCGGGCTGGTGCCGGTGAGGAAGCGGGCGGTGACCACCACGCCGTCGTCCTGGGTGGTGGAATAGACGTGCTCCACCCCGTCGATGGCCTTGACGATGGTCTCCAAAGGCTCGGTGACGAGCTTGACCGCGTCCTCCGCCTTCAGGCCCTGGGCGGAGACCGAGATGTCCACCATGGGCACGGAGATCTGCGGCTCCTCCTCGCGCGGGAGGGTGACGAGGGCGATGAGGCCGAAGGCGAAGGCCGCAATCAGCAGCAGCGGGGTGAGGGGCGAGGCGATGAACGCGCGCGTCAGCGCGCCGGCAAGGCCGAGGGGCCGGTTCTGGATGGTCATGCTCAGTGTCCCGGCGCGGCGAGGGCGTCGCCGTCCCTGAGGCCGGTCAGCACCTCGATGCGCTCCACGCCGTCGGCGGCGAGGCGGTCGCCAAGCACCACCGGCACGTCCACCGGGCCGCGCGGCGTGACCACGCGCACATAATCGATGCCGTGGCGGGTGGCGACGAGCGCGGGGGGCACGGCCAGCACGGGCCTCCTGCCGATCTCCACCCACACCAGGGTGCGCTCGTTGACGAAATAATCGCCGAGCCCGTCCACCTCCACGTCGGCGATGACGCGACCGCCGGAGATTTCCGGATAGACCTTCACGATGCGCCCCGGCCGCGCCGTGCCGGGGGAGCCCGCCGCCTCCTGGGTGATGCCGCGCTGGCCGATGCGCACCGTGCCACCCTCGCGAACGGTGGCGGCGTAGCGCTCCGGCAGGCTGAGGCGCAGGTAATAGGGGCCGGAGGCGATGCGGGCGATCTCGTCGCCGGCGAGCACCACGCTGCCGGGGGTGACGGGCACGGTGAGCACCCGCCCATCCGCCGGCGCCAGCACGGCGCCTTCCCGGGCGCGCTGGAGCACCACCGCGCGGTCGGCCTGGGCGGCGGTCACCTGGTTGGTGGCCACGTCGAACTGGGTCTTCGCGGTATCCACCCGGCTCTGGCTGGCGACGCCCTTGGCCAGCAGCTGCTGGGCACGGTCCAGCTCGGTGCGGGCGTTCTCGAGCTGGGAGGAGAGCTCCTTGATCCGCGCGTCGGCCGCATTGAGGCCGAGGGCGAGCTTGTCGTCCACCACCAGAGCGATCTCCTGGCCTTCCTTCACCTGCGAGCCCTCGGACACGCCCACCTGCCGCACCGTGCCGCCGATGCGGGCGCGGGCGGGCACCACGGTGCGGCTCTCCACCTCGCCGAACACGGCTTTCAGGTCCGGCACCTCCTGCCGGCGCACGGTGAAGTCTTCGGCGCGGGCGGCGGTGCCGACCGTGGCCTGGAGGAGGACAAGCAGGAGGAGAGACGGCAGGGGGAGGGCGCGGATGGGCATGGAGCAGCTTTCTGGCCCGGCGCCGGAGCCGGATCCTCAGCGCCCGAAGCGATCCGGGCGCGCGATCCATCTCAGGGCCTGCGGAGAGGGGTACCCGTCCTTCCGCATGGCGGCGCCGTGCGGGCGTGGCGGCCTCTTACCGGGCGCTTCTTCTTCAGGAGAAGGCGACGCCGGGCTTCGCGCCCAGCTTCTTGAAGATCATGGCCGCCGGGCAGAAGCCGGTGACGGAGGCCTGCATCAGGTTCGCGCCCACGAAGGCGGTGAGCCAAAACCAGTAGGGCGACACAAAATGGCCCAGCGCGAGGGACAGGAGTACCATGAACCCCGCAAACAGCATGACGATGCGATCGATCGACATTATCTTTGATCCTCAGGCGCACCCGCCCCGTGCCGGTGCATTCCACATTGCACATAACATTCAAAAGTTCTAATTTCAATATTATGAATGTATCAGACATGATCCCGGCTGCCGAGCTGGCGGCCGACCTGATGCGCAGCCTCTCGCACCCTCAGCGGCTGCTGGTGCTGTGCGCTTTGGGCAAGGATGAGAAATCGGTGGCGCAGCTGCGCGACGAGCTGGGCATCGACCAGGTGCCCATGTCGCAGCAGCTCATGCGCCTGCGCGCCGACGGCCTGGTGGAGGCGCGGCGGGAGGGGACGAGCGTGTTCTACCGTATCGCCCGGCAGGAGGTGATCAGCGTCATCGAGGCGCTGCACGCGGCCTTCTGCCCGGCGACGCGGACGGGGGAGGACGCCGCGACGCCTCTTCAGGCCTGTGGCCCCGGTCTTTGACCGGAGCCACGGTCTTCACTCAAGCGGCGCGGCACATCAGGACTCCATGCCCGCCTTTGGGGATTTTCACGGCGCCTGGGTAGATCAGCCCTGCGGCTGAAGCGTCTCCAGGAAGCGGATGGGCTGCCCGGTGGACGGCCCGGTGAGCTCGCCTTCCCACATCACCTTGCGGCCGCGCACGAAGGTGCCCACCGGCCAGCCGGTCACGTCCTTCCCGTCGTAAGGCGTCCACTGCGCCCGGGAGGCGATCCAGCCGTTGGTGATGGTGGCGCGGCGCTTCAGGTCCACCACCGTGAAGTCGGCGTCGTAGCCGGCGGCGATGCGGCCCTTGCCGGCGATGCCGAACAGCCGGGCGGGGCCGGCGCTGGTGAGGTCGATGAAGCGGTCCAAGGTCAGCCGGCCCGCTGCGATGTGGTCGAGCATCAGCGGCACCAGCGTCTGCACGCCGGTCATGCCCGAGGGGCTCTCGGGATAGGGCTTCTGCTTCTCCTCCAGCGTATGGGGCGCGTGGTCGGAGCCGAGCACGTCCACCACGCCCTGGGAGATCGCCGCCCAGAGCGCATCCCGGTGGCGGCCGTCGCGCACCGGCGGGTTCATCTGGGCGAGCGTGCCGAGGCGGTCGTAGCACTCGGGCGCCGCCATGGTGAGGTGATGGGGCGTCACCTCCACCGAGGCCACGTCGCGCGCGTCGGCCAGGAACTCCATCTCCTCCGCCGAGGTCACGTGCAGCACATGCACCCGCGCGCCGGTCTCGCGGGCCAGCGTCACCAGCCGGCGGGTGGCGGTGAGCGCGGCGATCTCGTCGCGCCAGACGGGGTGGGAGGAGGCATCCCCCGGCACGCGCAGGCCCTTGCGCTCCTGCAGCCGCGGCTCGTCCTCGCAATGGAAGGCGGCGCGGCGGCGGATGACCTTGAGGATGGCGCGCACGCCGTCGTCATCGGGCACCAGCAGGGAGCCGGTGGACGAGCCGATGAACACCTTGACGCCCGCGGCACCGGGCAGGCGCTCCAGCTCGGGCAGGTCCTTCACATTGTCGTGGGTGCCGCCCACGTAGAAGGCGAAGTCGCAATGCATGCGGTTCGTCCCGCGGGCGATCTTGTCTTCCAGCGCGGAGGGAGAGGTGGTCTGCGGAATGGTGTTCGGCATCTCGAACACGCCGGTCACGCCGCCCATCACCGCCGCGCGGGAGCCGGTCTCCAGGTCTTCCTTGTGCTCGAGGCCCGGCTCGCGGAAATGCACCTGCGTGTCGATGACGCCGGGCAGGATGTGGAGGCCGGTGGCGTCCACCACCTCGCCGGCCGACGCGGCGCCGAGGGCGCCCACGGCGCGGATGCGGCCGCCGGAAACGCCGATGTCCGCAACCTGGACGCCGGCGGGGGTGGCGACGGCGCCGCCCTTCAGCAGGAGGTCGAAGGTCAAAGGCATTTGGCGCTCGCTCTTGTAGGAGAGGGGGTGGCGGCCTTAAATCTGTTTTTTATTTTTCTGACAAGGACGGTCCCCATGCCCGTCGTTCATTTGACCGATCGTGTGCTCATTCGTGCCTCCGGCCCGGACGCCTCCAAGTTCCTCCACGGCGTCATCACCTGCAACGTGCAGACCATGGCGAAGGGCGACAGCCGCTACGGCGCGCTTCTGACCCCGCAGGGCAAGATCATCTCCGACTTCCTCTTCTATGCCGAGGGGGACGAGGTGTTCCTCTTCGACGTGCCCGCCGAGCGGGCGGACGATTTGCTGAAGCGCCTCGTCTTCCATCGCCTGAGGGCCAAGGTGACCTTCGAGAAGGCGGAGGACCGCGCGGTCGCCGCCGTGTTCGGCGAGACGGGTGCCCTGCCTGAGGGCGCGCTCTATGCCGACCCGCGCTTTCCCGCCCTCGGCCAGCGGCTGGTGCTGGCGCAGGCGGATGCGCAGGCGCTTTCCGCCGACCTTTCCGCCTATGAGTCGCACCGCATCGCTCTCGGCATTCCCAAGGGCGGGGCGGATTTCGCCTATGGCGACACCTTCCCCCACGAGGCCGACATGGACCAGCTCGGCGGCGTGGATTTCAAGAAGGGCTGCTATGTGGGCCAGGAGGTGGTGAGCCGCATGGAGCACCGTTCCACCCCGCGCAACCGCCTGGTGGAGGTGCTGTTTCCGGCGCCGCTGGCGGTCGGGCAGGAGATCGCCGCCGGCGACAAGGCGGTGGGCCAGCTCACCTCCGTGGCGGAGGGGCGCGGCATCGCCACCGTCCGCCTCGACCGGGTGACCGATGCGCGCGCCGACGGGGTGCCGCTGCTGGCGGGCGAGGTGGAGGTGGAGCTGAGGAAGCCCGAATGGGCGAGCTTCTCCATGGACTGGGAGAAGAAGGTCAGCGCGCTCGACGCGAAATTCCAGGGAGGCTGATGCGTGGCGGAACGGGAGCCGATCATCCGGCATGCGGATGGACGTGGGCGGTGCTTCTGGTGCGGGACGGACCCGTTCTACATGGCTTATCACGACGATGAATGGGGCGTGCCGGAGCGCGACAGCCGCGCCTTGTTCGAAAAGCTGCTGCTGGACGGCTTCCAGGCCGGCCTGTCCTGGATCACCATCCTGCGGAAGCGGGAGAATTTCCGCCGCGCCTTCGACGGCTTCGATCCGGACCGCATCGCCCGCTACGACGCCGCGAAGGTCGAGGCGCTGATGCAGGACGCGGGCATCGTGCGCAACCGGGCGAAGGTGGAGGGGGCCGTCCTCTCCGCCCGCGCCTATCTGGACCTGCGGGACCAGGGCATCTCCTTCGCCGATGTCATGTGGGGTGCGGTGGATGGCGAGACGAAGGTGAACCGCCCGCGGCGCATCGCCGACGTGCCGGCGGAGACGGCGCAATCGCGCGCGCTTTCCAAGCGGCTGAAGGGCCACGGCTTCAAGTTCGTGGGACCGACCATCGTCTATGCCGCCATGCAGGCCTGCGGCCTGGTGGACGACCATCTGGAAGGCTGCTACTGCGCTGGGCATTGACGGACGCGTCGCCGCGCCGGAGACCCTGTCCGGCCATAAAAAAACCCCGCCTCACGGCGGGGGTTTTTTGTTTCAGGCTGGTTTTACTCGTTGAACAGCGCGGGCTGCTCGGGCGCGGCGGCCTCGTTGCCCGCCTCGGCTCCGCCCTCATCGGACGTGGCGCGCGGGCTGCGGAGGCGGCGGCGGCGGCCGCGGCGGGCATCCGTGCCCTCGGTGGCCTCGGCTGCTTCCTCGCGGGGGGCGGGGGCCTCCGGCTCGGCCTGGACCTCTGCGCGAACCGGGGCCTTCGGCTCAGCCGCCGGCTTGGCTTCGGCGACCTTGGGCTCCGTGATCCGGGGCTCCGTGGTCCGGGCTTCGGCCTTGGCCTCGGCCCGCGGCTCCGCGCGCTCCTTGGCGATGGACGGGGCGCCGGTGATGAAGGACGGCAGGCCGAGGTCCTGATCCTCGACGGGGCGCGGCGCGCGGGGCGCGCGGGCCGGGGCCTCCACGTCCTCGGTGCTGCGCGGGGCGCGGGGGGAGTAGGGCTCGCCATTCTCGCCGCGGTTGCGGCGACGGAACTCGCGCGGCTCGCGGTTTTCCCGCGGCTCCCGGCTCTCCCGTGGCTCACGGTTTTCCCGTGGCTCGCGGGCCTCCATGGGCTCGCGGCTCTCGCGGGGCTCGCGGCTCTCGCGGGGCTCACGCATCTCGCGGGGCTCGCGGTTCTCCCGCGGCTCGCGGTTTTCCCGGGGGGCGCGCGGCTCGCGGGGCTGGTAGCCCTCGCCAGTGTCGTCGTCGCGGTTGCGACGGAAGTTCTGGCGGTTGTCGCGCTGCTGGCGATCATCGCGCTGGGGACGGTCGTCCCGCTGGGGGCGGTCGTCGCGCTGGAAGCGCTCCTCGCGGGGCTGGCGTTCCTCACGCGGCTGGTAGGGCTGCTCCCCGCGGCCGAAGGGCTGGGGCGCGTCGAGCCCGGCCACGTCGTCCATGTCCTCGTCGTCCATGTCCTCGTCCCGGCCGAAGCCCTGGGGCGGCGCGAACTGGCCCTGGAGGGAGGCGATCAGGCGCAGGTAATGCTCCGCGTGCTGCAGGTAGCTCTCGGCCGCGACAGGGTCGCCGGACGATTGCGCGTCACGGGCGAGCTGCTGGTATTTTTCCGCGATGTGGTGCGCTGTTCCACGCACCTTGACGTCCGGTCCGTTCGATTCGTAGACCCGCGTCAGAGGGTTCGAGCTGCGGCGGTTGTTATTGCGGCCGCGCATGCGCTTCTGCTGACCATTTCTCATCTGGATCGTTCTCTACTCGCCCGGCGTTCACGCCGCCGTATGCGCCCGGTCGCCGGGAGGATCTTCATGCGGAAGTCCCTCATGCGCCGGTCAAATCCGCATCCCGCCGGGATTTCTTTCGCCCGTGCGGCGCGCGCCATCTTCACTCGCAGGAGATGAACGTCAGCCCCGCGAACACCGCCTGCTCCGGCGCTCGCGCTGATGGACAAGAAAATGCGCTTCAAGAAGTCTGGATCAATCCGGTCATAGAGCCCCGTTCCGTGCCCCCAAGCACGGTTGCCCATTTCCACGAGACACGGCAAGGCATTCCACCCGCACGCGTTCAGCACCGTGAAGCGATCTCACCTCGGGATCGGCATCGGAGCGCGGCATTCGCGCGCTGCCAGATCACGCATCCCCAGCAACCGAAATATCCGCTTGAGATTTCGGAAGCCCGCACCGACCCTTCTGGGCCGACAGCTCGGTTCGATTCCTGAAACCGACACTAGCGATTTCCCTCAGATGTTCCAAGCGCTTTTTTCGCACCTGCGCAGTCGCGGGCGAGGTGCGGCTTGGCTGCAACGGGTGGGCGCGGCGCCTCAGGGACGGACGGCAGAAAGCGCCCGCGGGACGCCGCCGAGGTCGCGTCGCGCCGGTCCGGGCACCTCAAGGCCGGCCGCGCGGAACAGGGCGGCGACGGCCTCCTCCTGGCCGATCCCCAGCTCCAGCACCGCCCGGCCACCCGCCTTCAGCAGGCGCGGCAGGTCCGCGGCGATGGCGCGATAGGCATCGAGCCCCTCCGCCCCCGCCACCAGCGCCAGCTCCGGATCGAACAGGCGGACGTCCGGGGCAAGGTCCGCCATGGCGGCAATGGTGATGTAGGGCGGATTCGACACCACGAGGTCGAAGCCGCCGGCGAGGGCCGCGCCCCAGTCGCCCACCAGCACCGCGCTGCGGCCGGCAAGACCGGCGCGGGCGAGGTTGGCGCGGGCGGTGCGGGCGGCGCCCTCCGCCCGGTCGAGGCCGATGCCGAAGGCGTTGGGCCGCTCCACCAGCACGGCGGCGAGGATCGCTCCGGTGCCGGTGCCGAGGTCGAGGATGCGCAGGGGGGCGGCCTTGTCGGGGAACAAGGCGAGCGCTGCTTCCACCACGGTCTCGGTGTCGGGGCGGGGCTCCAGCGTGTCTGGTGAGAGCTGAAGGTCCAGCGTCCAGAACGCCCGGTGGCCGAGAATGCGCCCCACCGGCTCGCCCGCGAGCCGGCGGTCGAGGAGCGTTCTGGCGGCCGCCGCCGCGTCTTCAGGCACAGGGTCGTCGGCGCGGACCAGCAGGGCCTGCGGCTCCAGCCCGAGCGCATGGGCGAGAAGCAGGCGGGCGTCGAGGTCCGGCGTATCGAGGCCTGCGCCGGCGAGCGCCGTCGCCATCTGCCGGCGCAGGGCGCCGATGGCGGGGCGGTCAGCCACGGGGGAGGGGCTCCGGCGGCATCCGCCTCACGCCTCTTCGGCGGCGGCCATCAGGGCCGCCTGGTGCTCGGTGAGCAGGGGGTCGATGATGTCGTCCAGCGCGGTCCCGGCGATCACCTCATCCAGCTTGTAGAGGGTGAGGTTGATGCGGTGGTCGGTGATGCGCCCCTGCGGGAAATTGTAGGTGCGGATGCGCTCGGAGCGGTCGCCCGAGCCCACCTGGCCCTTGCGCTCGGCGGCCCGGCCGGCCTCCTTCTTCTGGCGCTCGTCGTCCAGCAGGCGGGCGCGCAGCAGCGCCATGGCGCGGGCCTTGTTGCGATGCTGGGAGCGCTCGTCCTGCACCGCCACCACCGTGTTGGTGGGCAGATGGGTGATGCGCACCGCCGATTCCGTCTTGTTCACATGCTGGCCGCCGGCGCCCTGGGCCCGGTACACGTCGATGCGCAGGTCGGATTCGTTGATGTCCACATCCACGTCCTCCGCCTCGGGAAGGACGGCGACGGTGGCGGCGGAGGTGTGGATGCGCCCGCTGGTCTCGGTGGCGGGCACGCGCTGCACGCGGTGCACCCCGCTCTCGAACTTCAGGCGGGCGTAGGCGCCGCGCCCGTGCACGGCGGCGACGATCTCCTTGTAGCCGCCCATGGTGCCCTCGCTCTCGGAGAGCACCTCCACGCTCCAGCCCTTGTCGGCGGCGTAGCGGGAATACATGCGGAACAGGTCGCCGGCGAACAGCGCGGCCTCGTCGCCGCCGGTGCCGGCGCGCACCTCCAGGATGACGCCGCGCTCGTCCATGGCATCCTTGGGCAGGAGCGCGAGGCGCACGGCGACCGTCAGCTCGGCGATGCGCCCTTCGAGACGCTCCACCTCCGCCTCGGCGAGGGTTCTCATCTCGGCGTCGGACTGGCTTTCGGCCAGAAGCTCGCGCGCGCCTTCGAGGTCGCGCTCGGCGGCGCGCAGGGCGCGCACCTGCTCCACCACGGGGGTGAGATCGGAGAATTCGCGGCCGAGGCGCACATACTCATCCCCCTCCGCTCCAGCGGAGAGGGCGGCCTCGATCTCGGCATGGCGCGCGACCAGCTGGTCGAGCTTGGCGGTGGGCAGGGCTGACATGGGGTCTAGAGCGTCTTCAAGCGAAGTGGCACCGGTTCGCGTTCAGAAAACGCGGCAAATCGAGAGGCTAGAGCGGCAGCCCGCTCGCCTTGGCGAACGCGTTCAGCGCCGCGCGGGGGTCGGCCAGGCCGGAGCGGTCGTCCAGCAGCGGCATGAGCACGCGCCGGGCAGCGGAGACGTCCGTCTCCAGCAGCGTCGCCTTCACCGGCCCGATGGCGGCCGGCGAGACGGACAATGCGCGGTATCCGAGCGCCGCCAGAACCACCGCTTCCAGCGGGCGGGAGGCGAGCTCGCCGCACAGGGTCACCGGCTTGCCGTGGCGGATGCCGGCCTCGGCCACCATGCGGAAGGCGCGCAGCGCGGGCGGGGAGAGTGGATCGAAGCGGTCGGCCACCCGCACGTTGGAGCGGTCCGCCGCATAAAGGAACTGCACCAGGTCGTTGGAGCCCACCGAGAGGAAGTCGGCGCGGGAGAGGATCTCGTCCAGCTGGAACAGCAGGGAGGGCACCTCCACCATGGCGCCCACATAGACCTTGTCCGGCAGGCCGTGGCCGTGCTTGCGCAGGTGGGTCAGCTCCCGCTCCACCAAAGCACGGGCGCGGTCGAACTCGTCCACCGCCGCCACCATGGGGAACATCAGGCGCAGCTCGCGCCCCGCGCCGGCGCGCAGCAAGGCGCGCACCTGGCTGCGCAGCAGGCCCGGCCGGTCAAGCCCGAGACGGATGGCGCGCCAGCCCAGCGCCGGATTCTCTTCCTCGACGGTGCGCATGTAGGGCAGCACCTTGTCGCCGCCGATGTCGAGGGTGCGGAAGGTCACCGGCCGGTCGCCCGCCGCATCCAGCACCGCGCGGTAGAGCTTCAGCTGCTCCGAAATGCGCGGGAACGCCGAGGCGATCATGAACTGCAGCTCGGTGCGGAACAGGCCGATGCCGGCTGCCCCGGTCTCGGAGATGTGCGGCAGGTCCACCAGCAGGCCGGCATTGAGGTGCAGGTCGATGTGAACCCCGTCCTTGGTCACCGAGGGACGGGTGCGCAGCGCCGCATACTGGGCCTGGCGGCGGGCGCGATAGCGCACCTTCTCCGCATAGGCCTCCTCCACGTCGCCGGGCGGGCGCAGATGCACCTCGCCCGCCTGTCCGTCGACGATGAGGGGATCGCCCTGGTCGGCGAGGCCGGCCGCATTCTCCACCTGGCCCACGGCGGCGATGCCCAGCGCCCGGGCGACGATGGTGACGTGGCTTGTGGTGCCCCCTTCCTCCAGCACGAGGCCGCGGATGCGGGAGCGGTCATAGTCCAGGAGCGCCGCCGGGCTCATGTTGCGGGCGACGAGGATGGCGTTCTCGGGCAGCGCCTCGCGCTCGGCCCCCCGGCCGCGGCCGGTGAGCTCGCGCAGCAGGCGGTTGGCAAGGTCGTCGAGGTCGTGCAGGCGCTCGCGCAGATAGGGGTCGGAGGCGCGCATCATGCGGGCACGGGTATCCGACTGCACCCGTTCCACCGCGCCCTCGGCGGTAAGGCCGGAGAGCACCGCCTCGCGCATCTTGTGCATCCAGCCCCGGTCGTGGGCGAACATGCGGTAGGCTTCGAGGATGTCGCGGTGCTCGCCGGCCTTGGCAAGGCCGTCGTCCTCCAGCATGGCGTCGATGGAATGGCGCAGCTTGCCGATGGCGGCGTCGAGGCGCGCCGTCTCCTTGACCACGTCGTCGGCGATGACGTTGGTCACTTTGACGCGGGGCTCGTGCAGCACCACATGGCCGAGGCCAAGCCCGTCCGCCAGCGCCACGCCCTTCAGGTGCACCGGCCGGCGCACGGCAGGCTCGGCGCCGGGCTTGGCGAGGGCGGTGAGCTCCCCGGAGGCGATCATCTCCGCCAGCACCATGGCGGTGGTCTGGAGCGCCTCGATCTCCTCTTCCGTGTAGGTGCGCCGGGCGCGGTTCTGCACCACCAGCACGCCCAGCGTGTTGCCGCCGCGCAGGATCGGCACGCCCAGGAAGGAATTGTAGATTTCCTCGCCCGTTTCCGGGCGGTAGGAGAATTCGGGATGGTTCTGGGCGTCGGAGAGGGCGAGCGACTCGGCCTCGCGCGCCACATGGCCGACGAGGCCCTCGTCCACGCTCATGACGGTGAGGTGAACCGCGTCCCGGTTCAGGCCTTCCGTAGCGTACAGCTCGAGGGTCTGGTCCACGCGCAGCACATAGACCGAGCAGACCTCCGCCACCATGTTGGCGGCGATCAGCACCACGATCTTGTCGAGGCGGTCCTGCGCGCTGACCGGCTCCGCCATCACCTCGCGGAGGCGGCGGAGCAATACGCGCGGACCGCCGAGCGCGCCACGCATCGGCCGCATCCTTAAAAGTGGGCGGGTTCAGAAGCCCGCGGGGCTATCGAGTGAACGGCGCGCCCCCGCGGGTCCGCCCTCAGCTGTCCAGCCCGTATAGCGAATGGAGAGTCCGGACCGCAAGTTCAGTATATGCCGCATCGATCAGGAACGAGATCTTGATCTCGGACGTGGTGATGGCCCGGATGTTGATTCCCTTGCCCGCCAGCGCCTCGAACGCCTTGGCAGCGACGCCGGCGTGCGAGCGCATGCCGATGCCGATGACCGAGACCTTGGTCACGTCCACCGCGCCTTCCACCACCTGGAAGGCGATGGCGTCGCGGGCCTTCTCGATCACCGCCTTGGCGCGCTCGAAATCGGCCGAGGGCACGGTGAAGGTGATGTCGGTGAAGCCGTCGGCGGACACGTTCTGCACGATCATGTCCACATTGATGTGCGCTTCGGCCAGCGGGCCGAACACGGCTGCGGCGATCCCCGGCTTGTCGGCCACCCGGCGGATGGAGACCTGGGCCTCGTCACGGGCGAAGGCGATGCCGGTGACCACCTGCGATTCCATCTGGCTTGCCACGATTTCCTCCTCGTCGCAGATCAGCGTTCCGGCCTTCTCCACGTGCGCCATCTCCGGCGCGTCGGGGTCCACAAGGCTCGAGCGCACGAAGGTGCGCACATTATGCACCATGGCGAGTTCCACCGAGCGCACCTGCAGCACCTTGGCGCCCAGCGAAGCCATCTCCAGCATCTCCTCGAAGGCGATGCGGTCGAGGCGGCGGGCCTTGGGCACCACGCGGGGGTCGGTGGTGTAGACGCCGTCCACATCGGTGTAGATGTCGCAGCGCTCGGCCTTGAGCGCGGCCGCAATGGCCACGGCCGAGGTGTCGGAGCCGCCCCGGCCGAGGGTGGTGATGCGACCCGTTGGCAAATGCATGCCCTGGAAGCCGGCGATCACCGCCACCTCTCCGCCGTCCACGCGGGTGCCGAGCGTCTCGCCGTCGATCTCCATGATGCGGGCGGAGCCGTGGGCGTCGTCGGTGGAGATGGGGATCTGCCAGCCCTGCCAGGAGCGGGCGGGAACGCCCATTTCCTGCAGCGCGATGGCAAGCAGCCCGGAGGTCACCTGCTCGCCGGAGGCGACCACCGCGTCATATTCGCGGGTGTCGTAGAGGGCGGAGGCATCCTTGCACCAGGCCACCAGCTCGTTGGTCTTGCCGGACATGGCGGACACGACCACCGCCACCTGGTAGCCGGCCTCCACCTCGCGCTTCACGTGGCGCGCCACGTTGCGGATGCGTTCGATATTGGCGACCGAGGTGCCGCCGAACTTCATGACAAGCCGAGCCATCGCTCGTGCCTTTCTTCGCCTTGAAAACCTTGAGGGAGACGCGTTTGGCCCCGGCGGGCCGGGCTTTAGGGCAGCGTCATTTTCGCAGGCGCGCCTCGGCACGGCGCGGAAGGGCGCGCGATACGGGGCGGGTGGTGACGGCCGAGCGGAACATCCCTGAAAGTCCTTGCCGCGCGGAATTTACGTGAAGTCGCGCGGGTGATGGGGCGCCTCCATAGCGGCAACGCGCCTCCGGGGCAACTGCCCCCGCGGGTCCGCGCCGCGTCCCGCCCGCGCCCTGGGGCTGCGGGGAGGAGGCGTCGGAACGTGGGGGTTGTGCCCGATTACCGTTCAGCCACAATGCGGGCTCATCCGGCATTGGTCCGCGCCCGGCCACCCGGCCGAAGCACCGCGAACCCCTGCGCCCGCCCCGTTCCAGCCCCGCCCCGAGCCCTGCAATGACGTCACACACAGCGCCCTTCCTTCTCGATCCCCGCCTCGAAGCCGACGGCCCGGCCGTGGGGAACCTTCCCCTGTGTCAGCTGCGGCTCGTGGACGATGCCCGATTCTTCTGGGTGGTCCTGGTGCCCAGGCGGGCCCACATGGTGGAGATCATCGATCTGCCGTTCGCCGACCGGCTGCACCTCATGGAGGAGGTGGCCGTCGTCTCCTCGGCGGTGCGCGAAAGCTCCGGCTGCGCCAAGCTGAACGTGGCCGCGCTCGGCAATCTGGTGCCACAGCTGCACGTGCACATCGTCGGGCGCGATCCCGGGGATGCGGCCTGGCCGGGGCCGGTGTTCGGCGTGGGGACGCGCGAGCCGCTCGCCGACGAGGCCAGGGATGCGCGCCTCGCGGCCCTGCGCGTCCGCCTCGCGATCGAATAGCCACCTTTCGGCCGCGTCCGCAGGCGGCATGCCTTGCCTCGCCGCCGCCCCCATGCGACCGTTCCGGCCATCCCGCCTCCTCAGGATGCCGTCACTCTTCCATGTCGCACATTTCCCGTCCCGAACTCGGTGCGTGGCCGGCGCTCGGCTATGTGGCGAGCCCCCTCGACCGGGCGGCGCACGCCCGTGCCGAAGCCCTCGGCCGCGTGTCCGAGCCCGCCGCGCGCTTCTACCTGCTGGGCGGGGAGCTGGTGGCCCTGAAGGGCGAGGGGCCGGTGCACGATCCGCTGTTCGACCACGCGGCCGCCGCCCCCTGGGGCAAGGCCGATCCGCTCTTCCTCGGCCTGGAGGACGGCGCGCCGCGCTTCGCCGTGCCGTTCGATCCCGGCCGGCGGGAGGAGCTGGAGGCCGCCGGGCTCAAGGTGGCGGACCTGCGCTCCATCGCCGTGGGCGGGCTGGTGGAACCGCGCCACCTGCCGCCCATCGCCTGCGGGAAGGCGCTCAATGCCTGGCACGGGCGGCACGGCTTCTGCGCCAATTGCGGCAATGCCTCGCGCATCGTCGAATCGGGCTGGCGTCGGGATTGCCTCTCCTGCGGGGCGCAGCATTTCCCGCGCACCGACCCTGTGGTGATCATGCTCACGGCCCGGGGCGACACCTGCCTCATGGGCCGCCAGCCCCATTTCCCGCCTGGCATGTGGTCCTGCCTCGCCGGCTTCGTGGAGCCGGGCGAGACCGTCGAGGAGGCGGTGCGCCGCGAGACGCTGGAGGAGGCGGGCATCACCACCGGCCGAGTCACCTACCGCGCCAGCCAGCCCTGGCCCTTCCCCATGTCGCTGATGATCGGCTGCCTGGCCGAGGCGACCAGCGCGGACATCGCCGTCGACCGCACCGAGCTGGAGGACGCCCGCTGGTTCCACCGGGACGAGGCGGCGCTCATGCTCGCCCGCACCCATCCCGACGGCCTGTTCGTGCCGCCGCCCATGGCCATCGCCCACCATCTCATCCGGGCCTTCGTCGAAGGCTTCCATGCTTGATCGGGCATCGCGGGACTCCGCTCCCCCCGAGCCTTCCGGCTGGCGCGCCGCGCTCGGAGGGGTCCTCGATCGCGTCTTTCCCGACCGGGAGCCGGGCACCCGCCTGCCGCGCCGGCCGGCCTCGCTCGTCTACGGGATCGACGACAAGGTGCCGGCGCCGGCGCTGATCCCCCTTGCAGCCCAGCACGCCATGCTGGCGGTCACCTTCCTCATCTACCCCGTGCTGGCGGCCACCGAGGCGAAGCTGCCGGTGGATGAGATCGCCACCATCCTCTCTGCCTGCGCCATGTGCATCGGCATTGCCACCATCATCCAGTGCCTGCCGTGGCGCTTCGGCTCCGGCTACCTCGCCGTGCACATTCCGGCGCCGGGGGCCATTCCCCTGGCGGTGCAGGCGCTGTCCATCGGCGGGCTCGGCCTCATGGCCATGACCACGCTGCTGGTGGGGGTGTGCCAATTGTTCGTGGCGCGCCTCGTGCGGCCGCTGCGCGTGCTGCTGCCGCCGGAGGTGTGCGGCGTCGCGGTC
This sequence comes from Xanthobacter nonsaccharivorans, assembly GCF_043194755.2. Classification (NCBI taxonomy): domain Bacteria; kingdom Pseudomonadati; phylum Pseudomonadota; class Alphaproteobacteria; order Hyphomicrobiales; family Xanthobacteraceae; genus Xanthobacter; species Xanthobacter nonsaccharivorans. The sequence goes on from NZ_CM195526.1 coordinate 1,022,677, forward strand.
AGCATGCTGGGCGTGTCGCTGGCGAGCCCGGCGCTGCGCCGGGCCCTTGGCCTCGATCTCGGGCCGGCGGTGGCGGAGAACGCCTCCATCGCCAGCCTCGCCACCGTGGGCATCATCGTCGCCATCACCGTGTTCGCGCCGCGCCGGCTGAAGCTGTTCGCCGTGTTCGCGGGGGCGGGCATCGGCTGGGCGCTGGCGCTGGCGCTGGGCGCCGGGCATCCGGGCGCGGAGGAGGCCATCGCCAGCGCGCCGCTGGTGGCGCTGCCCTCGCTCACCCTGCCATCCTTCAGCATCGCCCCCGCGCTGTTCCCGCTGATGGCGCTGCTGGTGCTGATGAACCTGGTGGACGTGCTGTCCGTCACCGTCTCGCTCGAGAAGATGAACGATGCCGACTGGCGCCGCGCCGACATGCCGGCGGTGCAGCGGGCGGTGACCGCCTGCGGCATCGGCAACATCCTCAACGGCCTCACCACCGGCTTCCAGGCGGGGCTGTCGTCCTCCTCGGTGGGGCTCGCCTTCGCCACCCAGTCCACGGCGCGCATCATCGGCATCATTGCGGGGGCGATGATCTTCGCCATCGCCTTCCTGCCGAAGGCCATCGCCGCGCTCACCCTCATCCCCTCGCCGGTGATCGGCGGCATCCTGCTCTACACCTCGGCCTACCTCGTGGTGGCCGGCATGGATCTCGTCACCTCCCGCCGCCTGTCGGAGCGGCGGGTGTTCGTGGTGGGGCTGTCCGTGCTGGCGGGGCTTTCGGTGGCCCTGCTGCCCCTGGTGAAGCAGCTGCCGCTGGAGCTGCAGCCTTTGTTCTCCACCCCGCTCTCCGCCGGCGCCATCACCGCCATCGTGCTGAACCTCCTGTTCCGCATCGGCATCGCCCAGGAGGCGGGGGAGATGGTGCCCGACAGCGCCCACGCCTTCCCTTATGTGCGCGACTTCCTGGAAAACCAGGGCGACGAATGGGGCGCGCGGCGCGACGTGATCGCCGCTGCGATCCCCACGGTGGCGCAGGCGCTGGAGCTGGTGGCGGACACGGGCATCGCCGAAGGGCCCATCGAGCTGCGCGCGCGCTTCGACGAGACCCACCTCGACGTCTTCCTCCTTTATGACGGGGAGGTGATGGAGGTGCCCAAGGAGCGCCCCTCGCCGGAGGCGCTGCTGGGCGATGCCAGGGAGCAGGCGGCGTTCGGCGCCTACATGCTCAAGCGCCTCTCCGACGACGTGCGCTTCGGCCGCGCCGCGGACGGCAAGGCCCGCATCTCGCTCCGGTTCGACCACTGAAGGGCAGGCCCCGAAAGGGACCCGCGGCCTTCTGCGTCCTCAGTAGGTCTCTTCGCTGGTGGGCAGGCTCGCCCGGTAGGGGTGGGCCGGATAGACGCCGAGGATGCGCAGCTCGCGCGAGAAGAAGGCGAGCTCCTCCAGCGCCAGCTTCAGGTTGCGGTCGTCCGGGTGGCCGTCCACGTCGGCGTAGAACTGGGTGGCGGTGAAGTGCCCGTCCATCTGGTAGGATTCGAGCTTGGTCATGTTCACGCCGTTGGTGGCGAAGCCGCCCAGCGCCTTGTAGAGCGCCGCCGGGACGTTGCGCACGCGGAACACGAAGGTGGTGACCACCGGGCCGTTGCCCGCCGGCGCCCATTCCCCGTCGCGGGCGAGGATGACGAAGCGCGTGGTGTTGTGCGCCTCGTCCTCGATGTTCTCGGAGAGGATCTCCAGCCCGTAGATCTCGGCGGCGAGGCGCGAGGCGATGGCGGCGCGCGTCACGTCCCGCGCCTCCGCGATCTCGCGGGCGGAGCCGGCGGTATCCGCGCCGATCAGCGGCACGAGGTTGAGGGCGCGGATGGCCTTGCGGCACTGGCCCAGCGCCATCACGTGGCTCTGCACCGTCTTGATGGTGGAGAGGCTCGCGCCCTTCACCGCCATCAGCTGGTGCGACAGGGGCAGGAAGTGCTCGCCCACGATGTTCAGCGTCGACTGGGGCATGAGGTGGTGGATGTCCGCCACCCGGCCTGCCACTGAATTCTCGATGGGAATCATCGCATAGGTGGCCGATCCGTTCTCCACGCCGGTGAAGGCGTCCTCGAAGGTGGCGCAGGGCACCGCCTCGAAGTCCGGGAAGGCCTCCCGGCAGGCGATGTGGGAGTTGGCCCCGGGCTCGCCCTGGAAGGTGATGCGACGGATCATGACTGCCTCGATGGCGCGCTGGCGCCTGTTCTTGCTTGGAGCACGCGCCGATCGGCCTGCATCGCAAGCTGATCGGACCACGCGTTCTCTATCTTAAAATCGGAGGGCGATTCACCGGGCAAATTGAATCAATTTCCCCGGATCGGGTTCCGGAGAATCGCCCGCGAGCCCCAATGGCGCGCCGGCGCGACCGGTTCGAGCGGCATCCTATCCCCCATCCTTGCGTCGATCCCGGCTGCGACCGCTCGCCGCGCCGGCCGTCCTCTCCACTCAGCCCGGCGGCGGCCGTCCGTGGCGGACATCTGGAAACGGTGCAAGGAGTGGCATTGGAGCGCGCCTTATACGGGTTGCCTCATTTCGTCCAAAGTGCTTAGTGTCCCCGACGGTGCGCGGGGCCTCCCACGCGCTTTTTATGGACACGCGTGTACGCCGGGCCGTGCGCTTATTTTCACGCAGCGGCAGGCGAAGACCAGGGGCTCCGAGGGGCAAAGCGCCGATGGATTCTTTTGAATTGAACAAGATCGCAGGTGCGGTTCTGGGCACGCTTCTGCTGACCTTCGGCCTCGGGATCGTGTCCGAGATCCTGTTTACGCCCGAGGCGCCGGCCAAGCCCGGCTTCGTGATCGCCGTGCAGGAAGGCGGCGGCAATGCCGCGGCTGCAGCCGCGCCGAAGGAAGTGCCGATCGAGGAGCTGTTCAAGACCGCTTCCGTCGAGAAGGGCGCCGCCGTCTCCAAGAAGTGCGCGGCCTGCCACAACTTCCAGGAAGGCGCCGGCGCCAAGGTGGGGCCGGACCTCTATGGCATCGTCGGCCGCCCGGTGGCCTCCGCGGCCGGGTTCGCCTATTCCGCCGCCATGAAGGCGAAGGGCGGCGACTGGACGCCCGAGGCGCTCAACACCTTCCTCACCAATCCCAAGGCGGCCGTTGCCGGCACCGCCATGGCCTTCGCGGGCATCCCGAAGGAAGCTGAGCGGGCGGACCTGATCGCCTACCTCAACTCCCTCTCCCACGATCCCAAGCCGCTGCCGACGGCGGCCAAGTGATCCCGGCGTCGAGCTGATCGCGCACGGGACCGGAAGGACGGCCGCTCGGGCGGCTGTCTGGAGCGCGCGGCGGGGCAGCTTCCCGCCGGTTTCCCGTCCCTTCCGGGGATAAGGAGCGCGGCTTCACACCATTGTCATCTCTGCCGTTCCGGCTGATGCGCTTGAAGGCCGGTCCCCTCGGGGCCGGCCTTTTGCGTCATGGCCTTGGAGGACGTGGATTTTTCGGCTTGCGCCGGCCGGCGGAGCGGGCGGGCGGGCCCGCCTTGTTTCTGCCGTCGCGCCCGGTGCCATAATCGGCTATCCCCGTCCGACCCAGGACGTTCCACCGGAGTCGCCGATGCTTCTGCCTTTCCGCAGCCTCCCGCTCCTCGCCGCGCTGCTGTGGTCGGCCCTTGCCACGCCCGCGGGTGCACAGGATCAGGGCAGGGAGCCGGCGGGGGCCGCGCCAGCACCGTCCGCCGCGGCTCCGGCGTTTCGCCACGGCCTCTCGCTGATGGGCGACCTGAAGTACCCCGCGGACTTCAAGAGGTTCGACTACGTCAACCCCGACGCGCCCAAGGGCGGCCAGGTGCGGCTTGCCGATGACGGCACCTTCGACAGCTTCAACTTCGTGGTGCCGCGCGGCACCGCCGCGGCCGGCCTCGACCTCATCTACGATACGCTGATGACCCCCGCCTATGACGAGGTGGCGAGCGAGTACGGCCTGATCGCCGAGGGGGTGAGCCACCCGGCGGACTTCTCCTCCGTCACCTATCGCCTGCGGGCCGACGCCCGGTGGCATGATGGCACCCCCATCACGCCGGAGGACGTGGTCTTTTCCTTCGAGGTGCAGACCACCCACAATCCCCAGCGCAAGTTCTACTACAGCCACGTGGTAAAGGCGGAGAAGACCGGCGACCGGCAGGTGACCTTCACCTTCGACCAGGCGGGCAACCGCGAATTGCCGCAGATCGTCGGCCAGCTCAATGTCCTGCCCAAGCACTGGTGGACGGGGAAGGACGCCTCCGGCAAGCCGCGCGACATCTCCCAGGGCACGCTGGAGCCGCCGCTGGGCTCGGGCGCCTACCGCATCAAGAGCTTCATTCCCGGCCGCTCCGTCACCTATGAGCGGGTCAAGGACTATTGGGGGCGCAACCTGCCGGTGAATGTGGGCCGGGATAATTTTGACGAGATCCGCTACGAATATTTCCGCGACGACACGGTGATGCTCGAGGCCTTCAAGGCCGACCAATATGATTTCCGCGTGGAATCCTCGGCCAAGAACTGGGCCACCGCCTACGATTTCCCGGCGCGGGTGGACGGCCGGGTGGTGCTTGAGATGTTCGAGAACCGCGCCTCCGCCACCATGCAGGCGTTCATCCCGAACCTGCGGCGCGACAAGTTCAAGGACCCGCGGGTGCGCCGGGCGCTGAACTATGCCCTCGACTTCGAGGGCATGAACCACACGCTCTTCTTCGACCAGTACAAGCGCATCAGCTCCTATTTCTTCGGCACCGAGCTCGCCGCGGCGGGCCTGCCGCAGGGCCGGGAGCTGGAGATCCTCAACGGGGTGAAGGACGAGGTGCCGCCGGAGGTGTTCACCGCCGTCTACACCAACCCCCAGAGCGGGACCGAGGAGGCGCGCCGCGCCAATCTGCGCGAGGCCGCGCGGCTGCTGAAGGATGCCGGTTACGAGGTGAAGAACCGCAAGCTGGTGGATGCCAAGGGCCAGCCCTTCACGCTGGAATTCCTCATCGCCAGCCCGGCCATGGAGCGCGTGGTGGTATTCTACAAGCCGGCGCTGGAGCGCCTCGGCTTCGACGTCTCCGTCCGCATCGTGGATTCCTCCCAGTACGTCAACCGGGTGCGGGCGCGGGACTTCGATATCATCGTCGCCGGCTGGGGCCAGTCGCTCTCTCCCGGCAACGAGCAGCGCGAGTTCTTCGGCTCTGAGGCGGCCGGGCGCGACGGCTCGCAGAATTTCGGCGGCGTGCGCGATGCCGCCGTGGACAAGCTGATCGATAAGGTGATCTACGCCCGCGACCGGGCCGACCTCATCGCCGCCACACGCGCCCTCGACCGGGTGCTCATGTGGAAGGAATACGTGATCCCGGCCTGGACGCTGAACTACAGCCGCACCGCACGCTGGAACCGCTTCTCCCATCCGGAGCATCTGCCGGCCTATTCCTTCGCCTTCCCCACCATCTGGTGGTTCGATGCCGCAAAGGCCGCGGCCATCGGGGGCGGCAAATGAGCCTGTCGCGGCGCGCGCTCCTCCGCCTTGGCACCGTTTCCGCCGTCGCGGCCTTGCCGGGGGCGAAGGCGCTCGCCCAGCTTCAGTCCCCGCAGGGTGGCGCGGAGGCCGCCGCCACGGAGGGTGGCGCGTCCGCGAGGGCGGTGGAGCGCCACGGCATCTCCTTCTTCGGCGACCTCAAGTATCCGCCGGATTTCAGGAACTTCGATTATGTGAACCCCGCCGCGCCGAAGGGCGGGCCGTTCTCCATGGCGCCGCGCAGCACCTATTACAACCAGGCCGACGGCACCTTCGACACGTTCAACCCCTACAACCAGCGCGGCAACGGCGCCCAGGGGCTGGAGCTGATCTACGACACGCTGATGGTGGCGGCCGGCGACGAGAAAAGCGGCATGTATGGCCGCCTCGCCTCCAGCGTGATCATCTCCGGCGACGGTCTCACCTACCGCTTCAAGCTGCGCCCCGAGGCGCGCTTCCACGACGGCGCGCCGCTCACCTCGGCGGACGTGGTGGCCTCCTTCGAGGCCTACAAGGCGGAGGGCTACGAGACCATCCGCATGGCGCTGCGCGACCTCGAAAGCGTGGAGGCGGACGGCCCTGGCGCGGTGATGCTGCGCTTCCGCCCCGGCCGCGCGCGGGACGTGCCGCTGACCGCGGCCGGCCTGCCCATCTTCTCCAGGGCGCATCTCGCGAAACATCCGTTCGGCCAGTCCTCCCTGGAGATGCCGCTGGGCTCCGGCCCCTACAAGCTCGACCGCTTCGAGCAGGGCCGCTTCCTCGAATATCGCCGGGTGGCGGACTACTGGGGGCGGGACCTGCCGTCGATGAAGGGCCGGTACAATTTCGATACCGTCCGCTACGAATATTTCCGCGAGCGGGTGCCGGGGCTGGAGGCCTTCAAGGCGAAGATCTACCTGTTCCGTGAGGAGTTCACTGCCCGGGAGTGGGCGACGCAATACGATTTCCCCGCCGTGCGCGAGGGCAAGGTGAAGGTGGAGACCCTGCCGGACGAGAGCTTCTCCGGTGTGCAGGGCTGGTTCTTCAACACCCGCCGGCCGAAATTCTTCGACCGCCGCGTGCGCGAGGCCATCGGGCTCCTGTTCGATTTCGACTGGACCAACCGGAACCTGATGTACGACAGCTATCGCCGCACCGTCTCCTTCTTCCAGAACTCGGAGATGATGGCGACCGGCAAGCCCTCGCCCGCGGAGCTGAAGCTGCTCGACCCCTTCCGTGACCGGGTGCCGGAGGAGGTGTTCGACGAGCCCTACGTGCCGCCGGCCACCGACGGCTCGGGTGAGGACCGCAACCTGCGCCGCCAGGCGCTGGAGCTGTTGAAGGACGCCGGCTATTCCATCCAGAAGGGGCGGCTGGTGGATCCCTCCGGGGCGCCCTTCACCGTCGAGTTCCTGGACTACCAGAGCGCCATCGAGCGCCACACCTCGCGCTTCATCGCCCATTTGAAGAAGGTGGGCATCGAGGGCTCGTTCCGCCTGGTGGATGCCGCGCAATACCAGATGCGGCTGCAGAGCTTCGATTTCGACATCGTCATCAAGCGCTACGGATTCGCGCCCTATCCGGGCGACGAGCTGCGGGCCTATTTCTCCACCGAGGCGGCGCGCACCCGCGGCTCGTACAATCTGGCGGGCATCGCCGATCCGGTGGTGGACCACCTCATCAACACCGCGCTGGCGGCGCCGGATGCCGAGAGCCTCATCGTCACCTGCCGCGCCCTCGACCGGGTGCTGCGCGCCGGGCGCTACTGGGTGCCGCAATGGTATCTGGGCCTCAACCGCATCGCCTATTGGGACCAGTTCGACCGCCCGGCGGTGAAGCCCAAGTATGACCTTGGCGTCATCGACACGTGGTGGAGCAAGCTCGCCGAGCCGCAGCGCGGCGGTTGACGCGGGCCGGAGCCGGCTGGACCGGTGCAATCCGGTCGGTTTATCCGTCCCGGAATGTTAAGAAGGAGACTGCGTTGTCCGGCCAGCCAGCGGTGCGAGCCGGCCGGCGCATGCACTTGAGGCCCCGGCCCGGCGGTAGCGCCGAGCCGGAACGGGAGACGAGATGCTCGCTTACATCCTTCGCCGCATCGCCCTCATGGTGCCGACCATCCTCGGCATCATGCTCATCTCGTTCGTGGTCATCCAGTTCGCGCCCGGCGGCCCGGTGGAGCGGGTGATCGCCCAGCTCACGGGCCAGGACGTCTCGGCCACCGCGCGCGTCTCCGGCGGCGGAGGCGACTTCTCCGGGGCCGGCGCCGCGGCCCAGGCGGGCGCCGCGGCGGATGCCGTCTCCTCGAAATATCGCGGCGCGCAGGGGCTCGACCCCGCCTTCGTCAAGCAGCTGGAGAAGCAGTTCGGCTTCGACCGGCCGGCCCACGAGCGCTTCCTGAAGATGATCGCGGCCTATGCCACCTTCGACTTCGGCCGCTCCTATTTCCGCGACATCACGGTGATCGAGCTGATCAAGGAGAAGCTGCCGGTCTCCATCTCGCTGGGCCTGTGGATGACCATCCTCACCTACGCCATCTCCATCCCGCTCGGCATCTCCAAGGCCATGCGGGACGGCTCGCGCTTCGACATGTGGACCTCGGCGGTGATCATCGTCGGCTACGCCATCCCGTCCTTCCTGTTCGCCATCCTGCTGATCATCCTGTTCGCGGGGGGCTCCTTCCTCGACCTGTTTCCCCTCCGGGGCCTCACCTCCGACAATTTCTGGCAGATGAGCTGGCCCGAGCGCATCGTGGACTATGCGTGGCACCTGGTGCTGCCGCTCACCTCCATGGTGCTCGGGGCGTTCGCCACCATGACGCTGCTGACCAAGAATTCGTTCCTGGAGGAGATCCGCAAGCAGTACGTGACCACCGCGCGCATGAAGGGCCTCAGCGAGCGCCGGGTGCTCTACGGCCACGTCTTCCGCAACGCCATGCTCATCGTCATCGCCGGCTTTCCGGGGGCCTTCATCTCCGCCTTCTTCGCCGGTTCGCTGCTGATCGAGACCATCTTCTCCCTCGACGGCCTCGGCCTGCTGGGCTTCGAGAGCGTGCTGAACCGCGACTATCCGGTGGTGTTCGCCACCCTCTACATCTTCTCGCTGGCGGGGCTCATCGTCGGCCTCATCTCCGACGTCACCTACATGCTGGTCGATCCGCGCATCGACTTCGAGACGCGGGAGGTCTGAGATGGACGCCGTTCCCGTGCTCCAGCCGGGCCAGCCCACCGACGTGCCCGCCGCCCGCGACCTGCCCCACGGGCGGCTTCAGCCGCCGGGGGAGAGCCATCCGCGCGGCCGCTTCGCCCTTTCGCCCCTCAACCAGCGGCGGCTCGCCAATTTCCGCGCCAACAAGCGCGGCTACTGGTCGTTCGTGGTGTTCATGGTGCTGTTCGTCATCAGCCTCGGCGCCGAGTTCATCGCCAACGACAAGCCGGTCCTGCTCTCCTACGAGGGGCACTATTATTTCCCCGTCTTCCGCGCCTATCCGGAGACCACCTTCGGCGGCGACTTCGAGACGGAGGCCGACTACCGCGACCCCTTCCTGCAGAAGCTGATCGCGGAAAAGGGCGGCTGGATGGTGTGGCCGCCCATCCGCTTCTCCTACTCCACCCACAACCTCGACCTGCCGACCCCCGCGCCCTCGCCGCCCACCTGGATGCTCACCGAGGCCCAGTGCAAGGCCGTGGCGGAGAAGAAGGGGGTGAGCGGCTGCTCCGCCCTCGAATACAACTGGCTCGGCACCGATGACCAGGGGCGCGACGTGGTGGCCCGCCTCATCTACGGCTTCCGCATCTCGGTGCTGTTCGGCCTCGCCCTCACCATCGTCTCGTCCGTCGTCGGCGTGGCGGCGGGGGCGGTGCAGGGCTATTTCGGCGGCTGGGTGGACCTCCTGTTCCAGCGCTTCATCGAGATCTGGACGGCGATCCCCTCGCTCTATTTGCTGCTGATCATCTCCTCCGTGCTGGTGCCGGGCTTCTGGGTGCTGCTGGGCATCCTGCTGCTGTTTTCCTGGGTCTCGCTGGTGGGGCTGGTGCGCGCCGAGTTCCTGCGCGCGCGCAACTTCGAATATGTGCAGGCGGCGCGGGCGCTTGGCGTCGGCAACCTCACCATCATGACGCGGCACATGCTGCCCAACGCCATGGTGGCGACGCTGACCATGCTGCCCTTCATCCTCTCCTCCTCGGTGATGACGCTCACCGCGCTCGACTTCCTCGGCTTCGGCCTGCCGCCGGGCTCGCCATCCCTGGGCGAGCTGCTCTCGCAGGGCAAGAACAACATCCAGGCGCCGTGGCTCGGCCTCACCGGCTTCTTCACGGTGGCGATCATGCTGAGCCTGCTGATCTTCGTCGGCGAGGCGGTGCGCGACGCCTTCGACCCGCGCAAGACCTTCTCGTGAGGGGACGACCCATGAAAGAGCCCCTCCTTTCCGTCCAGGACCTCTCCGTCGCCTTCCGCCGCGCGGGCGGCGAGCCGGCGGTGGCGGTGAAGAACGTCTCCTTCGCCGTGTCGAAAGGGGAGACGCTGGCGCTCGTGGGCGAGTCGGGCTCGGGCAAGTCCGTCACCGCGCTTTCGGTGCTGAAGCTGCTGCCCTATCCGGCAGCGAGCCACCCTTCGGGCCGCATCCTGTTCGAGGGCAGGGACCTCCTCGCCATGCCCGAGCGGGAGCTGCGCGGCGTGCGCGGCAACCGCATCACCATGGTGTTCCAGGAGCCCATGAGCTCGCTGAACCCGCTCCACACCATCGAGCAGCAGGTGGGCGAGATGCTCACCCTCCATCGCGGCCTCGGCGCCAATGCCGCCCGCGCCCGCACGCTGGAGCTGCTGCACGAGGTCGGCATCCCCAACCCGGAGGAGCGGCTTTCCGCCTATCCCCACCAGCTCTCCGGCGGCCAGCGCCAGCGCGTGATGATCGCCATGGCGCTCGCCAACGAGCCGGACCTGCTCATCGCCGACGAGCCCACCACCGCCCTCGACGTGACCGTGCAGGCGCAGATCCTGAAGCTGCTCAAGGATCTCCAGGCGCGGCTCGGCATGGCCATGCTGTTCATCACCCATGACCTCGGCATCGTGCGCAAGATCGCCGACCGGGTGTGCGTGATGCAGCGGGGCGAGATCGTGGAGCAGGGCGGGGCGGAGGCGACCTTCCTCAATCCGCGGCATCCCTATACCCAGGCGCTGCTGCGCGCCGAGCCGAAGCCGGACCCGGCCCCCGCCATGCCGGATGCGCCGGTGGTGGTGGAGGCGAGCGACCTGAAGGTCCATTTCCCCATCAAGCGGGGCATCCTGCGCAAGACGGTGGGCCATGTGAAGGCGGTGGACGGGGTCTCCATCGCCATCCGCCGCGGAGAGACGCTGGGGGTGGTGGGCGAATCGGGCTCCGGCAAGACCACGCTCGGCCTCGCGCTGCTGCGCCTCATCTCCTCTAAGGGACCTGTGACCTTCCTCGGCAAGCGCATCGACGGCCTGTCCTTCAAGGCCATGCGGCCGCTGCGCTCGGACCTGCAGATCGTGTTCCAGGACCCCTACGGCGCGCTTTCGCCGCGCATGTCGGTGGCCGACATCGTGGGGGAGGGGCTGCTCGTCCACCAGCGCAAGCTCTCCTCCGCCGAGCGCGAGGCGCGGGTGGTGGCGGCGCTCGAGGACGTGGGCCTCGACCCGGAAAGCCGGCACCGCTACCCGCACGAATTCTCCGGCGGCCAGCGCCAGCGCATCTCCATCGCCCGCGCCATGGCGTTGGAGCCCTCCTTCGTGGTGCTGGACGAGCCGACCTCCGCCCTCGACATGATCGTGCAGGCGCAGATCGTGGACCTCCTGCGGGCGCTGCAGCGCAAGCGTGATCTCACCTTCATGTTCATCTCGCACGATCTGCGTGTCGTCTCGGCGCTGGCGAGCCGCATCCTCGTCATGCGCGACGGGAAGATGGTGGAGGAGGGGCCCGCGCGGGAGGTGTTCGAGCATCCGCGCGAGGACTACACCCGCGCTTTGTTCGCGGCCGCCTTCAATCTCGAGATCGCAGGCCAGGGAGTGGTTCGGCAGTGACGAAGAGGGATGTCCCCGAGGATCGCCCGGCCCGTGTGGACGTGGAAGGGCCGGAGCTGCTCGCCAACGGTTTCCGCCGCTACGAGCGTTATCACCTCGTCCTCCACCACGACGACGGCGCGCGCGACGTGCAGACCCGCGACATCGTCCGCGTGGGCGCGGTGGTGGGCGTGCTGGGATATGATCCCGAGCGCGAGCTGGTGGTGCTCATCCGCCAGTTCCGTCTCTCCACCCACCTGTCCCGCGACCGCGGCGCGCTGGTGGAGATCGTCGCGGGCATCGTCGAGGACGGCGAGAGCTATGAATCCACAGCCCTGCGGGAATGCGAGGAGGAGGCCGGCGTGCGGCCTCGCCAGCTGGTGCCCATGGTGCAGGTCGCCACATCCCCGGGGGTGAGCGACGAATATGCGGTGTTCTTTCTCGCCATCGTCGATGCAGGCGCGCTGCCGGAACGGGCGGGCCTCGCAGAGGAGGCGGAGACCATCCACCCCTTCGCGGTGACGCTCGACGAGGCGCTGGCGGCGGTCAACGCGGGGCGCGTCGTCAATGGCTACGTGGTCATCGCGCTGCAATGGCTGGCGCTGAACCTGAAGCGCCTGCCACAACTCCTCGCCGCCTCGACCGAGAAGGCCTGAGGCCGCCGTTTCGTCACGCGTGCGGGTCGAGCCGGGTGAGGTCGAAGGCGGCCACGTCCTTGAGCAGCTCCACGAAGGCACGGGAGCCGAACTCGGCCGCAGCCTCGCCCTTCAGCGCGGTGGCGCCGCGGGCGTCCCCCATGGCCCCGTCGTGGGAGAGGTCCTCCGCGAGCCAGCCGAAGCCCACCGGATGGTTGGCGCGCAGCCGCGCGAACTCGCTCTCCATGCCGATGGAATAAGGGGGGAACTCGCCCGCGTGGGTCATGTCCACCAGATCCGGGCGGAAGGCCAGCATCAGCGAGGTTTCGATTTCCCCGCCGTGGATGCCGTGGGCGCGCTCGTGGTCGGAGAACAGCCCCACCGGATAGCCGAAGCGGTGCATGGAGCAGGTGACGGCCAGCATGCGGTGCTCGATGCGCAGCGTGCGCGCCACCAGGTCGATCACCGGCACGTTGCCGCCATGGGTGTTCATGATGACGAGCCGCCGCACGCCGGCGCGGGCGAGGCTCCGGCCGATCTCCACCCAGGCCGCGATGGCCGTGGCGGGCGACAGGGTGAGCGTGCCGGCGAAGGTGATGTGCTCGTCCGACTTGCCCACCGCCTGCACGGGAAGGAAGGCCGCATCCACATCGCGCGGGACCATGGTGGAGATGCGCTCGATATAGCCCTTGGCGATGAGCAGGTCGGTGCCGAGCGGCAGGTGCGGCCCGTGCTGCTCCACCGCAGCGACGGGCAGGACGGCGACGAGGCGGCTCTTGTCGATGGCGGCGACGGCCGGTGAGGAAAGCTCTGCCCACTTGAGAAACACCGCCCGCTCCCCCTTTTTCGTCATGCTTTTGGCCGCCCGCGACCCTTCGTCCATGGGGCCGAACGGGTGCGCCAAGTCAAGGGGGCTCGTCCGGGTGTCCGCCAGCCCGGTGCCGGGCGTGCGTCGGGGCGCCGGCCGGAGGGGCGGCGTGGCCGGAAGAACAAACCCGGCCGACGACCCGCGCAGCGATTCGCGCGCCTTTTGTTTCGCCTCCGTTCCGCCGCATGGGGCGGCCATGTTCCAGTTCGGGACGGAACGAGGGCCGGGCGGGCACGGCCCGAACAGGGCGCGAACGAGGCCCTTCCAGCGATTCGCGCTGCTTTTGTTCGCGAAAGGTTCGCTCCGCCCCTTTCGTCCTGCCATTCCCGTCCCGATATGATACGGACCCTCCCGAACAACGAGCGGACCTGCGCGAGAGCCGATGGACGACGTGACCCAATGGGCCGTGCTGCCGCGTTCCGTGAGAGCGCGTGGCGTCAGCGCGGTCCTCGGCCCGACCAACACGGGCAAGACCCATCTCGCCATCGAGCGCATGCTGGGCCACGAGAGCGGCATCATCGGCCTGCCGCTGCGGCTTCTCGCGCGCGAGGTGTACCAGCGGATCGTCGAGCGGGTGGGCTCAGAGAAGGTCGCCCTCGTGACCGGCGAGGAGAAGATCAAGCCGCGGAATCCGCGCTACTGGGTGGCCACCGTGGAGGCCATGCCGCGCGACCTCGACGTGGCCTTCGTCGCCATCGACGAGATCCAGATCGCCACCGACCTCGACCGTGGCCATGTCTTCACCGACCGGATGCTGAACCGGCGCGGCCGGCATGAGACGCTGCTGCTCGGCTCGGCCACCATGCGCCCGCTGGTGGAGAAGCTGCTGCCGGGCGTGACCGTGGTGGTGCGCCCGCGCCTGTCCACCTTGACCTTCGCGGGGGAGCGGAAGATCTCCCGCCTGCCGCGCCGCTCCGCCATCGTCGCCTTCTCGGCGGAGGAGGTCTATTCCATCGCCGAGTTCATCCGCCGCCAGCGCGGCGGGGCGGCGGTGGTGATGGGGGCGCTTTCGCCCCGCACCCGCAATGCCCAGGTGGAGCTCTACCAGTCCGGCGACGTGGATTATCTGGTGGCCACCGACGCCATCGGCATGGGCCTCAACCTGGACGTGGACCACGTGGCCTTCGCCGCCGATCGCAAGTTCGACGGCTGGCAGTACAGGAAGCTCAACCCGTCCGAGATGGCGCAGATCGCGGGGCGCGCCGGCCGCGCGACGCGGGATGGCACCTTCGGCACCACCGGCCGCTGCCCGCCCTTCGAGGAGGAACTGGTGGAGCGGCTGGAGGAGCATGCGTTCGACACTGCGAAGGTGTTGCAATGGCGCAACGCCGTCCCGGATTTCCGCTCCGCGCCCGCTTTGCTCGCCAGCCTGTCCCAGCTTCCCAAGGAGGAGGGGCTGACCCGCGCGCCCACCGCCGACGATGTCGCCGTGCTCGAAATCATGAGCCGGGACATGGAGGTGACACGCCGCCTCGCCACGCCGCAGGATGTGGAAAGGCTGTGGGAGGTGTGTCAGGTTCCCGATTATCGCAAGGTGTCGCCGGGGGCCCATGCGGACCTCGTCAACACGCTTTTCGGGCATCTTTTCGGGGGTGGGCGGATCCCGGACGACTGGTTCGCGCGTCAAATCGCCTTGACCGATCGCCCAGAAGGCGACATCGACACGTTGTCGAACCGGATCGCGCAGGTGAGGACACTTACCTTCGTGGCCAACCGGCCCGACTGGCTCACGGATCCGGAGCACTGGCAAGGCGTCACGAGAGGGGTCGAAGACAAGCTGTCCGATGCACTGCACGAAAGGCTGGCCCAGCGTTTCGTGGATCGGCGGACCAGCGTGCTCATGCGACGCCTGCGAGAGAACACGATGCTCGAAACTGATATCAGCAAGACCGGTGACGTTACCGTTGAAGGCCATGTCATCGGCCATCTCCATGGCTTCCAGTTCGCCCCGGACCCGGCGGCGGGCGGGGAGGAGGCGAAGGCCCTGCGCGCCGCCGCCCAGAAGGCGCTCGCGGGCGAGATCGAGCAGCGCGCCCAGCGTCTCGCCCAGGCGGTGGACGAGGCCTTCGTGCTCACCTTCGACGGCACCATCCGCTGGACCGGCGAGGCCGTGGCCAAGCTCATCCCCGGCGACGAGGTCCTGAAGCCGCGCTTCAAGATCATCGCCGACGAGCATCTCACCGGCGCCGCCCGCGACCAGGTGGACGCGCGCATCGCCCTGTGGGTCTCCGCCCACATCGAGAAGCTGCTCGGCTCGCTGACCAAGCTCGGCACGGCGGAGGACATCACCGGCATTGCCCGCGGCATTGCCTTCCAGATCGTCGAGAGCCTCGGCGTGCTGGAGCGCGCCCGCGTCGCGGACGAGGTGAAGGGCCTCGACCAGGCGGCCCGTGCGACGCTGCGCGGCTATGGCGTGCGCTTCGGCGCCCATCACATCTACCTGCCGGCACTGCTGAAGCCCGCCCCGCGCTCGCTCGCGGCCGAGCTCTACGCGCTGAAGCATGGCGGCCTCGCCCAGAAGGGACTCGACGAGCTGCCGCACCTGGCGGCCTCGGGCCGCACCTCCATCCCCGTGGATCACGAGATCCAGAAGGGCCTCTACCGGGCCGTGGGCTTCCGCGTGTGCGGCGAGCGCGCGGTGCGCGTGGACATTCTGGAGCGCCTCGCCGACCTCATCCGCCCGGCGCTGGCCTGGCGGCCCAATTCGCCCGGGCCGAAGCCCGCGGGTGCTGTGGACGGGCGCGGCTTCACCGTGACCGTGGGCATGACCTCGCTGGCCGGCTGCTCGGGAGAGGATTTCGCCTCCATCCTGAAGTCGCTGGGCTACCGCATGGAGCGCCGCGCGGCCCCGCCGCCGGAGCCCGAGGCGCCCGTCGCCGCGCCCGCGCCGGTGGAACTGGCGCCCCTGCCGGAAGGCGCCATCGAGGCCGACCTGCTGTTCGACGCCCCCGCCGAGCCCGTTGCCGCCGAGCCGGCGCCGGTGGAGGCGCCCGTCCTCGAATCCGACGCGGCTCCGGAGGCTATCCCCGAATCGCAGGCCGCCCACGACGACGCGCCCGAGGAGGCTGACGCGGTCGTCGCCGACGAGATGGAGGCGGAGGCCACCATCGCCGCCGTCGAGGAGACGGGTGATCCCACCGCCGCGGAAGTCGCCGCCGAGGTGGACGCGCCCGCCGCTCCCGGTGGCCCCGAGGCCGTGGAGGGTGCCCCTGCCGAGCCCGAGATGATCGAGGTGTGGCGTCCCGGCCGTCCGCCGGGCGCGCCGCGCCGCGAGCGGCCCCATGGCGAGCGCTCCCACGGGGATCGTCCGCAGGGCGAAGGCCGCCGCTTCGGCGACCGCAAGGAGGGCGAGCGCCATGGCGGCGGCAAGGACGGGGAGCGCCGTGGCGATCGCCCCGGCGGCCGTCCGCCCCATCGCCGGCCCGACCAGGCGCCCGCCGAGGCCGGCGCCGCCGGTGCCGAGGCCGAGCGCGGGCCGCGTCCCCCGCGCGGGGACCGTCCGCCCTTCCGCGGTCCGCGGGAAGGTGGCGGCAACCGGCCGCAGGGTGGCCAGGAGCACCGTCCCGCCCATCAGGACCGCCGGCGCGACAAGCCTGCGGATCCCGACAGCCCCTTCGCCGCCCTCGCCGCCCTGAAGGCGCGCATGGAGGCGGAGAAGAAGGGCAGCTGACCGGTGGCCGATCCGGCGGAACGGCAGAGGCTCGACCGCTGGATCTGGCATGCCCGGGTGGTCCGCACGCGGGAGGCCGCGGCGGACCTCGTGCGTGCCGGCCATGTGCGAATCGACGGCGCGCGGGTGACCAGCCCGGCGCATGCGGTGAAGCCGGGGCAGGTGCTGACCATCGCGCTGGACCAGCGGGTGCGCGTTCTGCGCGTCGTCGGCTTTTCGGAGCGGCGCGGGGGTGCTACATCAGCCAGCGTGCTTTATAATGAAATAACAGAAAGTTGACGCATAATTGGCGCCGCGTCTTTGCGCGCGCTTGCGTCGGACGTGCGGGTGCGCTACCCGAGCGCCTCGAAAGGGATCTTCCATGACTTACGTCGTCACCGAGAACTGCATCCGCTGCAAGTACATGGACTGTGTGTCCGTGTGCCCGGTGGACTGCTTCTACGAGGGCGCGAACATGCTCGTCATCCATCCCGACGAGTGCATCGATTGCGGGGTCTGCGAGCCGGAGTGCCCGGCCGAGGCCATCAAGCCCGATGCCGAGCCGGGGCTGGAGAAGTGGCTCGCGCTCAATGCCGAATACGCCAAGACCTGGCCCAACATCACCCTGAAGCGTGACCCGCCGGCCGACGCCAAGGAGTGGGATGGCAAGCCCGGCAAGGAAGGCCTGTTCGACCCCGAACCCGGCCAGGGCGACTGACGCCGCCCTTCGCGCCTCACAAGACATTCATCCGCAGATGGCCTGCGGCCGCCACGGAGCGGCCGCAGGCCATCTGCGTTTATGCGGAGCGCGTGATGCGCCGTGCGTTCGGCGCCGGAGCGAGATGCGGGGCGTGCGCGCTGCTCCGGATGGGCGTCGTGGCCTTTTGAGGAGCGTCCGTTCTGGCGCCTGGGCGCCGCGCCTCGATCATGGAGCGAGCCCCCGACGGCCGGGGCGCCAGCGGCCCAATAAAAAACGCCGCCGGCGGGGGCCGGCGGCGTGATGTTCTTCCAGGCGGGAACCCCCGGCCGGCCGATCACTCGGCGGCGGCGGGCGCCTTCTTGCCCTTCTTGCCTTCGCCGGCATTGCGGTCCTGGCGCTCGGCGATACGGGCGGACTTGCCGCGACGATCACGCAGGTAATAGAGCTTGGCGCGACGGACCTTGCCGCGGCGCACGACCTTGATGGAGTCGATCATCGGCGAGTAGACCGGGAACACGCGTTCCACGCCTTCGCCGTAGGAAATCTTGCGGACGGTGAAGCTCTCGTTCAGGCCACCGCCGGAACGGGCGATCACCACGCCCTCGTAGGCCTGCACGCGGGTGCGCTCGCCTTCGACCACCTTCACGTTCACAGTCACGGTATCGCCGGGCTGGAAGTCCGGGATGGCACGCTTTTCGGCAAGCTTCGCTGCCTGCTCGGCTTCGAGCGTCTGGATGATGTTCATTGTCGCCAACCTCTAGCAGTGGTCCAAGGGCAAATGCCCCGCCACCACATCGTGTCGTTATAAGTTAAGGGACGCGGCTCCATACATGAGAACGGGGACCGTGTCATTCCCTTTCCTTCATGTTCCTGTCACGGGGTGGCGCTGGAAGGAGGTCGGGACGCCGCGCGCGGGTCACGGCCTCGGCCTGCTCGTGCCGCCAGCGGGCGATGCGGGCATGGTCGCCGCTGGTGAGCACCTCGGGGATGGTCCTCCCCTCGAACTGCTGCGGGCGGGTGTATTGGGGGTATTCGAGCAGGCCGGCGGAGAAGCTCTCCTCCGTTCCGCTCTCGCTCTTGCCCATGACGCCGGGGATGAGCCGCACGCAGGCATCCAGCAGCAGCAGCGCCGCGGCTTCCCCGCCGGAGAGCACCACGTCGCCCACGCAGACCTCCTCCAGGCCGCGCGCCGCGATGATGCGCTCGTCCACTCCCTCGAAACGCCCGCACAGGATCACCGCCCCCGGCCCCGCCGCCAGCGCCCGCACGCGCTCCTGGGTGAGGGGACGCCCGCGTGGGGTCATCAGCAGGCGCGGGCGCGGGTCGTCCTCGGGCGAGACGGCATCGATGGCGCGGGCGAGCACGTCGGCGCGCATCACCATGCCGGGGCCGCCGCCGGCGGGCGTGTCGTCCACCGAGCGGTGCTTGTCGAGGGCGTGGTCGCGGATCTGCTCGGCCTGAAGTGCCCACAGCCCGCGCGCCAGCGCCTTGCCCGCCAGCGCATGGCCGAGGGGGCCGGGAAACATCTCCGGATACAGGGTGAGGACGGTGGCGTGGAACGTCATGGAGGGGTGATGGGGGAGGGGCGGGGCGCTGTCAAATGGCGGCGAACCGTCCGGGCCGAAGGGGCCGTGTCAGCCCTCGCTCTGGTCCTCGCCGTCCTCGGGCTCGGCCGGCCGGCGTTCCACGAAGGCCTCGGCGATCACCACCCGGCGGCCGGACACGTCCACCACGGGCACCGCGTCCCGGGTGAAGGGCACCATCAGCGTCTTCGCCTTCACCCCCGGCAGGGTGGGGGCATATTCGAGAATGTCGCCGGCGCCGAAATCGTGCAGCGCCGTCACCTGGCCGATCACCGCACCGGCCTCGTCCAGCACCGGCAGGCCGAGGAGGTCGGCATGGTAGAAGGTGTCCTCGTCCTCCGGCTCGGGCAGCGCCTCGCGCGGCACGTAGAGGTCCACATTGGTGAGCGCCTCGGCGGCGGTGCGGTCGGCGACGCCTTCGAGGCGCGCCACGAAATGGTCCTTGGCCGCGCGCAGGGAGGCCACGCGGAAGCGCCGGCGGCCGCTCTCGTCGGTGAGGGGATCAAGGTCCAGCAACGCGTGCGGCTCCTCGGTGAAGATGAAGAGGCGCACCTCCCCCTTCACGCCGTGGGGCGCGCCGATGCGGGCGACGAGGACACGATTGGCCATGGGGTCTCCGGTGTGGAAACCCCGCTCTAGCCCAGGACCTCGCCCTTTGCCAAGGCGGCAGGCCTGGCGGAGCCCGGCCCGGCGGCGCGCTGGGGGCGCTGCTCGATGACCCGGATCAGGTCGGCGTGCACGGTGGCGATGTGGGCATCGAGAAAGCGGCAGGCCTCTTCCACCGCCCCCTTGCGGCAGAGCGCGATCAGCTCCGCATGCTCGCTTTCGGCCCGCCCCATGGCTTCCGTGGTGGAGAGCTGGAGGCGGGTGTAGCGGTCCGAGGTCTGGAGCAGCGCGGCGACGATCTGGCGGGTCCGCGGCAGTGTCGCCCGCTCATAGAGCGCCATGTGGAAATCGGCATTGAGCACGCCCCACTGGCTCACGTCATGGGCCTTGGTGGCGGCGGTGAAGCGCGCATGAATGGCGTCGAGCACCGCAAAATCCTCGGCGGTGAACAAGGGCGCGGCGCGGGAGAGCAGGCGCGGCTCCATGATCCGCCGGAGCTCGAACACGTCGTCGATCTCCGCAATGGAGAGATCGGAGACGATGGCGCCCTTCTGCGGGACGATCCGCACCAGTCCCTCGGCCTCCAGCTGGAACAGCGCCTCGCGAACGGGGATGCGGCTGACGCCGTAGAGCTCCGCCAGCGCATCCTGCCGCAGCTGGGTGCCCGCGGGATGGGTGCCGTCGAGGATCGCCTGGCGCAGCTGATCGAGGATCGCCGCCGAGAGCGTGCGGTGCTTGAGGCCTTTCTGGGCGGGTGCGGTCATGGGGAAGAACTACCGGAAAAATCGTCCAGCGGGTATTGACGTGTCGAATGTATAAAATCTACGATTTAAAGGAAAGCACGAAATCGAGACCCACAAGGGTCCGCCTTCCAGAGCGAAAAAAATGAACGACGCGAAACCTGTAGTCGCGGCGAGAGGAGGGCCTTTCGGCCTCGTGCTCGCCCTTTCCTCGGGGCTGCTGGCCCTTGAGCGGGTCGCGGTGATCGGCCTCATGGGCCTCGTCACCGGCCTCATCCTGCTCAACGTGGTGACCCGCTATGCGGGCGTGCCCATCTACTGGATCGACGAATCGGCGATCTATGCCGTGGTCTGGCTGACCTTCGTCGGCGCCTCGGCCATGACGCGGCTGCGCCTCGACTTCTCGGTGGGCCTTCTCACCGAGCGCCTGCCGCCCGTCGGCGTGAAGGTGGCACGGGCCATCGCCACCGCCTTCACGGTGCTGTTCGGCCTGTCGCTGGCCTACATGTGCTGGCTCTGGATGGATCCGGTGGGCATCGCCGCGGCCGGCTTCGACGCGAAGGCGTTCGCCGGCGCCACCTTCAACTTCCTCTACACCGAGCACACCCAGACGCTGAACTGGCCCACCTGGGTGGTGAGCCTGGTCATCCCGATCTTCGCGGTCTCCATCACCGTCCACGGCCTGGCCAACCTCGTGGAGGACCTCGAGTTCCTGCCGCGCCGTGTCCACCGCGGCTTCCCCATGGCCCATGCGGAGGCGGCAAGCTGATGGTCACCACCGCAGCCTTCCTCGTCACCATGCTGGTGGGCGTGCCCATCAGCATCTGCCTCGCGCTGTCGGGCATCGCCTTCATTCTTTCCACCGGCAACCCGCTGCTGCTGCAGACCTTTCCTACCCAGCTGTTCGGCGGGGTGGACAGCTACGGACTCATCGCCATCCCGCTGTTCGTGCTCATCGGCGAGATCATGAACGGCGGCGGCATCACCCGGCGCCTCATCGACATGGCCATGGCGGTGGTGGGCCGGCTCAAGGGCGGGCTCGCCTATGTGAACCTCATCGCCAACATGCTGGTGTCCTCCATCCTCGGCTCGGCCACGGCGCAGGTCGCCATCATGGCGCAGATCCTCGTGCCGGAGATGGAGAGGAAGGGCTACGACAAGACCTTCGCCGCCGGCCTCACGGCCTATGCGGGCATGCTGGGGCCGATCATCCCCCCGTCCATCATGTTCGTGGTCTATTCGGTGCTGGCGCAGGTATCGGTGAGCGACATGCTGATCGCCGGCATCATCCCCGGCGTGCTGCTCACGGCCCTGTTCTGCGTGTGCGTCTTCATCATGGGCTTCTTCTACGACTATCCCCGCGGCGAGGCGATGACGTGGCGCCAGCGGGTGGAGGTCGTGCTGGGCGCCATCCCCACGCTGCTGATCCCCATCGTCATCGTCGGCTCCATCCTCACCGGCGTCGCCAATGCCACGGAATCGGCGGCGGTGGGGGCACTGGCTGCCCTCCTCGTCGGTCGCTACTGGACCCGAGAGCTGTCCTTCTCAGAGCTGCCGCAGATGCTGCTGAAGGCCGGCCTCTATTCCTCCGTCATCCTGTTCCTGGTGGCGGTGGCGGCGGTGTTCTCCTGGGTCCTGGTCTACGGCAAGATCCCGCAGGCGGTGGCCGCCTGGGTGCAGACCGTGGCCCGGGATCCGATCTCCTTCATGCTGCTGGTGAACGTGATCCTGCTGGTGATCGGCACGGTCATCGACGGCGCGCCCGGCCTCATCATGACGGTGCCGATCCTCCTGCCCATCGCCGTGGACGTCTACCACATCGACCCGGTGCATTTCGGCGTGGTGGTGGTGATCAACCTCGTCCTCGGCTTCCTCTCCCCGCCGGTGGGCCTGTGCTTCTTCGTGGCCTCGGCGGTGACGGGGGCCAAGGTGGGGCGCATGTTCTGGGTCACCCTGCCGTTCTTCTTCGCCTCCTGCGCGTTGCTGGTGCTGCTGTCGCTGGTGCCGTCGCTCTCCACCATCCTCGTCAAATGAAAAACAACCTTCCCGGAGCCCCGTCATGACTCTGTCCCGTCGTCATTTCCTGCTGAGCGCCGCCGCCGGAGCCGCCCTCCCGCTCGCCGCCCCAAGCGTGGTGCGCGCCCAGGAGGCGCGGGAATTCCGCCTCGGCATCATCACCCCCGGTGGCCATCCCTGGAACGTGGCCGCCGACAAGGTGGGCGCCATGCTGAAGGAGGAGACCAAGGGCCGCCTCTCCATCACCGTCTTCCCCTCCGGCCAGCTCGGCAACGAGGCGGCCATGCTGCAGCAGATGCAGACCGGCGCCCTCGACATGGGCTGGATCATGACCGCCGAGCTCGGCTCGCGGGTGCCCACCATCGCCGCCATCAATGCGCCATGGGTGGTGGATTCCACCGCCAAGGCCGGCAAGCTGGTGCGCACCCCCCTCGCCCTCGGCATGTTCGACGTGCTGCCGAAGGAGACGGGCACGGTGGGCCTCGCCTGGGGCATCACCACCATGCGCGTCGTGTTCTCCGCGAAGCCCATCTCGGGCATCAAGGACCTCAACGGCATGAAGCTGCGCATCAACACGACGCCGGCCTACCGCGACTTCTACCAGCTGCTCGGCGCCGCCCCGACGCCCATTCCCACCCCGCAGGTGTTCGACGCCATGTCCAACGGCCAGGTGGACGGGCTGGAGGCCGACCTCGACTTCTCCTGGAACCAGCGCTTCGACAAGGTGTCGAAGACCATGCTGAAGATGGATGCCATCTTCATGCCGGTCATCGCCCTGGTCTCCGGCCGGGTGTGGCAGACGCTCTCGCCCGCCGACAAGGCGCTCATCACCAGGCTCACCAAGACGGCTCTCGACGCCCAGGTGGACGAGACCGTCACCAACGAGCCGGTGCTGCTGGAGAAGTTCAAGGCCGCCATCCCCATCAAGGTCGCAGAAGTGGCCGACCGCGAGAAGATCATCACCGAGTACGACAAGATCTGGCTGCCGAAGGCCCCGATCCTCGCCGACCTGCGAAAGGTGGGCGCCACCCTCAGCTGAACCCCGCGGGGCGGGCCGGGCCTGCCCCTTCTCCCGCACCGCGCGGGTGTGCCCCGCCTCCGCATGCCGCGGGGGCGGAACGGCCGCGCGCACCTTGAAGACAGGAAAGAGGACCATGAAGCCGGCCATCACCTGGGAAGGCGTCTTCCCCGCCGTGACCACGCAGTTCCGCGACGACTATTCCCTCGACATCGACGCCACCGCCAAGGTGATGGAGGGGCTGGTGCGCGACGGCGTGTCGGGCCTCATCGTGTGCGGCACGGTGGGCGAGAACACCTCCCTCGCCACGGCCGAGAAGATCCAGGTGATGGAAGCGGCCAAGTCCGTCGCCGCCGGCAAGGTGCCGGTCATCTGCGGCATCGCCGAATTCACCACCCAGTTCGCCATCAACACCGCGAAGGAAGCCGCCAAGGTGGGCGTGGACGGCATCATGCTCATGCCGGCCTTGGTCTATTCCTCGAAGCCGCACGAGACGGCGGCTCACTTCCGCACCGTCTCCAAGGCCACCGACCTGCCGGTGATGGTCTACAACAACCCGCCCATCTACAAGAACGACGTGACGCCGGACGTGATCGCCACGCTCACCGATTGCGAGACCATCGTCTGCTTCAAGGAGAGCTCGGGCGACACCCGGCGCTTCATCGACCTGCGCAACAAGGTGGGCGACCGCTTCGTCATGTTCGCCGGCCTCGACGACGTGGTGCTGGAGAGCGTGGCCGTGGGCGCGCAGGGCTGGGTGTCCGGCATGTCCAACGCCTTCCCGCGGGAGGGGGAGACCCTGTTCCGCCTGTGCCGCGCCGGTCGCTACGCCGAGGCAATGAAGCTCTACGAGTGGTTCATGCCGCTGCTCCACCTCGATGCGCGGCCGGACCTCGTGCAGTGCATCAAGCTGTGCGAGCACATCATGGGCCGCGGCACCTTCCTCACCCGCCCGCCGCGCCTGCCGCTGCTGGAGGACGAGAGGGCCGAGGTGGAGGAGCTGATGGCGGTGGCCCTCGCCAGCCGTCCCGAGCTGCCTGACGTGGGATTGAAGACCGCGGCCTGAGCCCGGCCCGCCGGCGTTTAAGCCGACGGCTCAAGCCGGGGCGTGCCGCTCCGTCGCGCGACGCGCGCTCTCCGGCCTTCCGCAGGGCGGCCGGAGAGGCGGGCCGGGGAGGGCGGGCAAGGGAAGGGCGCGGGGACCGGCACGCCCGCCGGGCCTTGCCTTCCGTAGCCCGCCTTCTTCCCCTCCCGCACCGCGTCACAGCGGATGCTTGCCCCGTCGCCGGGGCTGCGGCACCCTCCGGCCATGTCGAGCGTCGCGCCCCAGCCCCTTCTCCTCGATGCCGCCCGCCTCGCCGGACTGCTCGATCGCATCGCCGCGCGCATCGGCGCCGCTCATGTGGTGACGGATGCGGGCGACCTCGCCCCTCGCCTGGTGGAGGGCCGCGGCCTGTTTCATGGCGCGGCCCCTGCCATGCTGGAGCCGTCGTCCACAGAGGAGGTGGCGTTCATCCTCGCCCAATGTTTCGAAGCGGGCGTGCCGGTGGTGCCGCAGGGGGGCAACACGGGCCTCGTGGGCGGGCAGGTGCCGTTCGGCGCGCTGCTCCTCTCGCTCCGGCGGATGAGCTGCATCCGCGACCTCGACCCCGTCGACCTCACCGTGGTGGCGGAGGCCGGCTGCACGCTGCACCAGGTGCAGCAGGCGGCGGCGGAGGCTGGCTGCCTGTTCCCCCTTTCCATCGCCTCCGAGGGGACCTGCCAGATCGGCGGCAACCTCTCCACCAATGCCGGCGGCACCGCCGTGCTGCGCTACGGCAACATGCGCGAATTGACCTTCGGGCTGGAGGTGGTGCTGCCCGACGGGAGCGTCTGGAACGGCCTGTCCCGTCTGCGCAAGGACAACACCGGCTACGACCTCAAGGACCTCTTCATCGGCGCGGAGGGCACGCTCGGCATCATCACGGCTGCCGTTCTGCGGCTCTATCCGGCGCCCCGGGCCCGGGCGACCGCCCTCACCGGCCTGCCGGACCCCGAGGCGGCGCTGGCGCTGTTCCGCCGGCTGCGCGATGTGGCGGGTGACGCGCTGACCGGCTTCGAGATCCTGCCCCGCTTCGGCATGGAGACGGTGCTGAAGCACATTCCCGGCACCCCCCGCGCGCTGTCCGGCGATCATGCGTGGTACGTGCTCGCCGAGCTCACCTCCACCCGCCGCGACGACGATCTTTCCGCCCTCGCCCTCGACGTGTTCGGCGCGGCATTCGAGGCGGGCGAGATCGAGGATGCGGTGATCGCCGCGAGCGAGGCCCAGGCCGATGCCTTGTGGAAGCTGCGCGAGGCGCTGTCCGACGCGCAGAAGTTCGAGGGCGGCTCCATCAAGCACGACGTGTCGGTGCCGGTGTCCCGCGTGCCGCAGTTCATCGCCGAGGCGTCGCGGCGGTGCGCGCAGCATCTGCCGGGGCTGCGCGTGTGCGCCTTCGGCCACATGGGCGACGGCAACATCCATTTCAACCTCAGCCAGCCCGTGGGCATGGACAAGGCGGCCTACCTCGCCTTGTGGGAGGATTTCAACCGCATCGTCCACGATTTGGTGGCATCCCTCGGCGGTTCCATCTCCGCCGAGCACGGCATCGGCCTGCTGAAGCGCGAGGAGCTGACCCTCTACAAGGATCCCGTCGCGCTCCGGCTGATGGCGGCCCTCAAGGCCGCCATCGATCCCAGGGGCATCGCCAATCCCGGCAAGGTGCTGCTCGGGCCGTGATCCTTATTCGGCCGGCCGGCGGCGCACGGCGAAGGCGGTGAACACCGCAAGCGCCAGCGGTATCGCGGAGCCCACGAACACCAGCCGCGGCAGGTGATGGTCAAGCATCAGGCCGAACATGAGCGGGCCCACCAGCGAGCCGATGTCGTAGCCGGAATAGACCACGCCGAACACCTTGCCCGTCGCCCCGGCCGGCGCCGCCGCCCGCACCAGCACGTCGCGCGAGGGAGTGGTGAGGCCCATGCTCGCGCCCACCAGGATGATGAGGCCCACCGTCGCCACCGGAGGCACGGTGAGCACAGCGGCGAGCATGGCGAAGGCTGCTCCTGCGACGAGGCCCGTCATGGCCACCACATGGTGCCGGGTGGTGCGGTCGGCGAGGTGGCCGCCGATGGCGACGCCCGTGGTGTTGCCCGCCTGGAACAGGGCGACGGCGAGCGTCGCCAGCGCCACCGTGGCGCCGAAGCCCTCCTGCAAGGCGACGATGGAGAAGCTCTGGATGCCCGAGAGGGTCAACGCGGTGAGCAGGAAATAGACGAAGGCGGTAAGCACCACCGGCATGGCCAGCACCTGGAGGAATCCCGGTGCCTTCATCGCCGTGCCGTCGGCCCGGTGCGCGGCCACGGGCGCCACCTTCAGGGCGCCGCGCGAGGCGAGCAGGATGAGCCCGAGCACCACCACGCCGCCGCCCATTGCCAGCAGGGAGACGCGCCAGCCATAGGCGGTGCCGATGGCCGCGGAGACGATGGGCGACAAGGCGAAGCCGATGGAGCCGGCGATCACGTGCGCGGCGAAGGCGCGTCCCAGCCGCTGGGGCGCCACGCGGTGGCTGAGAATGGACAGGTCGGCCGGATGGTAGACCGCATTGCCGAGCCCGGCGAGGGCGGCCAGCGGCAGCAGCACGGCATAATGGGGCGCAAGGCCCATGGCCGCGGTGGCGGCGCCTTGCAGCAGCAGGCCGCTGAGCAGCAGGCGGTCGGCGCCGAAGCGGTCGACCAGGATGCCGGCGATCACCTGCCCCACGCCAGAGCACAAATAGAAGACGGAAAGCACGACCCCGAGCGCGAAGAAGGAGGCGCCGAGATCCGCCCGCATCATCAGGAACAGGGGGGCGAGGGCAAGCTGGAGGAGGTGGCTGCAGAAATGGGCGACCCCCACGGCGCCGATGGTGGAGACCTCCTGCGCCGGCCACGGGGCGGCGCGCATCTGGATGGACACTGTGTGCTTCTCCGTCCTTGCCGGCATGACGCCGGGGTCGGCCCGGGCTGTCCCGGCCGGCCGGTTCCTCCCCTCTTCCGGTTATGGTTCGGGTGAGGGTTCTCCCTCACCTCGTGCAACTTCAGCTCGCGCACCCTGGCCGGCGCGATCCTATCTCGTCCGGCGCGGCCCGTGCCCGCCGAAATAGCGCAGCGCGAGGCAGGTGATGTCGTCGGCCTGGGGGGCCCCGCGCTCGAAGACATGGACGGAGGCGAGCACCCGCTCGGACAGTTCGTGCACCGACCATTCGGAGGCGCCGGAGCGCAGCAACTCCTCCAGCCGTTCCTCGCCGTAGGGCGCCGTGTCCACGTCGAACGCCTCGGTCACGCCGTCGGTGTAAAGGAAAAGCGTGTCCCCCGGGGCGAGGTGCAGCTCGTGCTCCGCATAGACGAAGCCCTCCAGCACCGCCACCGCCATGCCTCCCGTGCTCGGCACGGTGCTGACCTCGCCCGAGCGGGCAACGCGATAGGGCAGGTTGTGGCCGGCATTCACATAAGTGACGCGCCCGGAGGACAGGTCGATGACACCGTAGAGCACGGTGACGAACAGCATCTGCTCGTTCTCCACCGCCAGGAGGTCGTTGAGGCGGCGGATGCAGCCCGCCGGCGAGCGCTCGAACAGGGCGGTGGAACGCAGGAGCGTGCGCGAGATGGCCATGAAGAGGGCCGCCGGCACGCCCTTGCCCGAGACGTCCGCCACCACGAAGCCGAGGGTGGTGTCGTCGATCATGAAGTAATCGTAGAAGTCGCCGCCCACCTCGCGCGCCGGCGTCATCTGGCCGTGCACGGCGACGCGGGCATCCGGATGGAATTCCTTGGGCAGGATGGCGAGCTGCACCTGGCGGGCGATCTCCAGCTCCTGCTGCAGGCCGGCGAGCTTGGTCTTGGTGATAAGAGCCTCGCGCAGCTCCACGACCATGGAGGACAGGCGGGTGTGCTGCTCGACGATGCGGCGGGAGAGGTCGTGCAGCACCCGGGCGACGCGCTTCAGCTCGTCGTCATGCTGCGGGTCGCTGCCCTCGCCGCTCTTGGCGAGCAGGGCCAGCACCTCTTCCCGGTCCGTGGGGTCGATGGCGTCGGCCAGCGCCTGCAGCTCGTTGCGGATCACCGCCTCCTGGCGGCGGCGGACGCGCTCGCGCTGGCGGCGGGATTCAGCCAGCGCCTGCACGTTGCCGCGCAGCGCCACCACCGCCGAGGCGATGCGGCCGATCTCGTCATTGCCGATGTGGCCGACGGTGACCGAGGTGTCGCCCCGCGACAGGGCCTGGAGCACGTCGATGGCGGCTTCCAGCGGGCGGAAGCTGTACCAGAGAAAGACGTTGAGCCCGACGACGCCCAGCAGCACCAGCGCGATGGCCCCGCCCGCGGCCCACTGGCGGATGAAGGCGGTGGCCTCCACCGTCTTGGTGGTGTCCACCATGCTCACCAGCGCGCCCACGGCGCTGCCGGAGATGTCGCCCACCGGGATGGAGGTGACATTGTAGATCCGCCCGTCGAGGGTCAGCCGGTCCGCCTTCGGGCGGCGGGGCGTGATGGAGAGCTTGGCGCGCTCCCACAGGCGGAAATCGGTGGAGGCCACCACGCGGCCGCGCAGGGTGACCAGGGTGGAGGTGGCACTGAGCCCGCGGGCGAAGCGCTCCATGCCCAGGGCCGCATTGCGCCCGAGCACCAGCACCGCCACGCCGCGGCCGGGCAGCTCGACGGTGCGGGTGGTGAGCACCACCACCTGCGTGGCGCTCACCTGCCTCAGGCCGGAGAGCACCTCGCCCTTGAGCGCGCGGTCGGCGCTGCCGGCGTCGAGCAGGTAGCGCACCGTGGCGCCGCCATCGCTGAAGATGACCTCGCGGTCGGCGCCGAACACTTCGAAATAGGTATCGTCGTCGGCGATGTTGACGCCGAGCTCCTGCAACGCGCCGGTGACGCCCTGCCGGTCGCTGAAGCCGAGGGCGATGCGGAAGGCGGATGACGAATCCACGCGCTCCAGGATGCGGCCGAGATTGGCGGTCTGGAAGGCGACGATCTCGCGCCACAGGACGGTCTGCCCGTCGATGGCGAGCTCGCCCTCCCGCTCCTGGGCGACCCGGTCGCGCAGGACGGTGGCGCCCCAGATGCCGAGCATCAGCAGGGTGAAGCCGAGCGCGACGATGAGCGTGATGCGGGTGCGCAGCAGCATCAGACCATACGCCCCTTCTCGGCGCGGGCGGGCGGTGCCATCACCTCGCGCCGCACGCGCTCCACGTCCGGCCTGAGCCCGCCGTCGAAATCAACCGCGAGAAGCTCCTCCGCATAGGATTCGAACACGGCGCGCCGCTCCACCACGCGGCGGTTGCCGTGCTGGAGCTCCCGCAAGGCGCGGCCCACGGCACCGTGCTGCGAGCCGCCGCGCATGCGCCGTCCGGTGTCCTCGCCGGTGCCGAAGTCGCCTTCCACGGCCCGAATCATTCCCGCCGTCAGCCGGTCCCGGGCCCGCTCGATGCCGGAGCCCACCAGCAGGCCCGCGGCGAGGGCGGAGAGGGCCGCGCAGATGACCACCACCACCGCCGCCTTCACCCCGATGTCGGCGAAGGAGGTGGCGAGCGCCGCGGGATTGGTGGTGACTTCCACCGAGGCCACGGTGTTGCCGTCCACCACCACCGGCGCGCTCACCGAATCAGCGCCCTGCTGCTCGCCGATGGCGCTGCGGATCTCGCGCCCGTCGGCGCCGCGCAGCACGATCTGCGTCAGCCCCGGGGTCCGGGCCAGGGTCTCCGACAGATGGGATTCGACGCCGGGCAGCAGCTTCAGGGGAATGCCGAACCGCGCCGCCTTCTCGAACTGCAGGGCGAGAGTGCGGGCGACCGAGGTGCCGATGACGAGGGCGTCGCGCCGGGCGCTCTCCTCCACCCGCGCCCGATAGCCGTCCACCAGCAGGGCCGCGGCGGCACCGCCGAGCACCAGGGTCAGGATCAGCGCGAACAGGCCGGTGAGCAGGCGCCCGCGCCCGCCTTCGGGGGGCTCAGGCTGCATCGTCGAGGGCTCCAAGCTGGCCAAGGCCGCGGTCCACCTGGGCTTCCGCCTGCCGCCAGCTGTGCAGGGTGCTTTCCGCAAGCACCGAAAGGGTGCCGTCCTCCCGTGCGGTGGTCCCGTCGTCGCGCAGGATGCGGGCCACCCGGTCGAATGGGCGTGTGAGGACATAGACGAAGATGCCGGCGGCCGCGGCGGCAAGCAGCGCCGCGACAACGCTCAGGGAGGCGGTGCGCGTCGCAAGGTCGAGGCCGAGGCGGTCCGCGCGCGCCGAGCGCGCCTCGTCGGATACGGTGATGGAGATGCCGCCGGCGACGCCGAGGTCGTTCTCGAAGCGTATGCCGAACACCGTATCCCCGCGCTCCACTGTGGTCCAGACTTCGTCGGTGTTGAGCCGGCGCACCCAGCCCGGGCTCACCTCCTCGCCGATCACGCTGCGATCGGTGGAGAAGATGGCGCGCCCGGCGGCGTTGAACACGTCGATGGCGAGGATGGAGGGGTCGCCCGCCTTCTCCCGCTCGATCCGCGGCTGCAGCAGCGACACCTGGTCCAGCTGCAGGCCGATGGAGAGATTCGCCTCGGTGGAGCCCCTGAGGGTGCCGAGCAGATTGGAGACGCGGGCCCGCTCGATCTCGGCGCCCACCCGGTCGCTTGCATTGAACGCAATCACCGCGACCGCCACCACGGCGGCGATCACGGAGAGGGCGGCAACCAGGATGAGCCGGCTTACGAAAGTCATGCGCAAAACTTTGGAAGGATGACCGGCGGGACGTTAACCGGGCTCCGGGAACCAAACCAGACAAAAAACTCCGGCGCGGCGAAAAAACCTTCAATGTCAGTCGACTTTTCGTGGCATGAAGGGCTTGGCACGGAGCACTTGCCGGCTGGCGCAACCCTCCACCCGGATGCTGGGGACATGACGCGGACGACCCTCGGACTGATCGCGGTGTTCGCGCTGATCGCGGCGGCCTGCGTCTCGTTCGGAGCCTATTTTTCCTACGTGACCCTGCTCAACGCCCACAAGGCGACGGTCGAGGCGCGATTCGTCATCACGGCGCAGCGCGTGGCGGACGTGGCAGGGCAGGCTGCCTCCCTCGGCATCGCCCTGCCGGCGCAGCAGACGGTCAGCGAGATCCTCTCCCGGGAAAGCCGAATCGAGAAGGCGGTCCAGTCCATGGACCTTGTGGACGAGCGCGGGACGGTGCTGTTCTCCAGCGATCCCGCGCGTCCCGGCGTCCCGGCGGCGGATGGCGGCGGCGGGCGGGTGGTCGCCCCGGTGCGCAACGACCTCGGCCAGACCATCGGCAGCGTCGTGGTGCGCTATGACCGGGCGATCCTCGCCACCGGCGCCGACGCCCTGGGCGGCGACCTGCAGCGGATCGCGCTGCCCACCCTCGGCGGGGCCTGTCTCGCCACCATCCTGATCGGCATGCTGCTTGCTGCCGCCCTGCGCCGGGCGGTCCGGCGGGCCGCCGAGCCGGCCCTGTGGCCGCCGGCGGCGAAGGCGGCCCTTGCCGCCGCGGCTTCCGTACACCGGCGGGTGGGCGTCGACCCCGAAGGGGGGCGGAGGGGCGCATGATCGGTCTGCGCGGCGGCATTTCCATCGCCATCGCCATCGTCCTGTGCGCCGCGCTGGCCGTCATCGGCTGGGGCGCGCAGCGGGCGGCGAACCGCACCATCGTGCCCGAGATCACCGCCAAGGCCAATTCGGTCGGCCGCTCGGCGGCCGGCCTGGTGGAGCGGGCCCAGACCCTCGGCATACCGTTCGAGAAGCTGGTGGGCGTCTCCGACTATTTCGACGACCTCAGGGACGCCAACGTCGAGTTCGCCGAGATGATCCTCGTCGGCCAGGACGGCAGCGTCCTCGCCCGTTCGGGCGACGCCTCCGGCTTTGTGGACGCGCCCTCCGTGACCACACCGGTCACCGACCGGGACGGGAGGCACGTGGGCGACCTGGTGATCGTCATCGATCCCTCCGCAGTGTCCGCGCAGGTGGCGGCGGTGCTGGTGGACGTGGCCTTCATCGGCATCGTCTCGCTGCTGGTGGCGCTGGAACTGGTGGCGCTGGTGGTCGGCTCGAGCGGCATCGAGGCCCTCGTCGCCGTGGAGCAGCGGCTGCGCGCGCTCGCCCGCGGCCGGCTGGCGCGGCACGACACCGGCGCCGGCACCAGCGCGCGCGGCCTCATCTCGCCCATCGACCGCCACATGGATGCGCTGGGCGCGCGCCATGCCCGGCTGCGCGCGGAGGCGGAGCATCGGGGCGACCGGGATGCGCTCGCCCGGCTCGACGAAGTGGGGGAGCGTACCGGCCTCGGCCAGGTGCAGCCGGTGGAAAGCCAGGCGGCGGTGGCGGTGCGGCCCGCCCTGTTCCTGTTCATGCTCGCCGAGGAACTTACCCGCCCGTTCCTGCCGCGGTTCGCGCAGGCGCTGGGCGCGGGTGGCGGAGTCGCGCCGGATCTGGCCGCGAGCCTGCCCATCGTCGCCTTCATGGCAGTGGTGGCGCTCTGCCAGGTGCCGTTTGCCGGCGTGTCCGAGCGGTTTGGACGGCGCAACGGCTTCCTCGCCGGGGCGCTGCTGGCTGCTGCCGGCTACGCGCTCTCGGCGGTCAGCCCTTCCTATGGCCTCTTCATCGCCGCGCGGATCGCCACCGCCATCGGCTATGCGCTGGTGTTCGTCTCGGCGCAGGGACACGTGGTGGACCATTCGGCGGGCGCGGCCCGCGCCGCGGCGCTTGCGGTGTTCGTGCGCGCCATCATGGTGGCGAGCCTGTGCGGCCCGCCTATCGGTGGCGTGATCGCCGACCGGCTGGGCGCCTGGGCCGCCTTCTCCACCTCCTGCGGCCTGGCGCTGGTGGCCCTCGCGGTGGCCGGCCTCACCCTGCCGGGCCGTGCCAGGAATGCCCACGCGGGTCCCGGCATCGGCCTTTCGGACCTCAAGCAGGCGGCACGGGCGCCGGGCCTCCTGGCGCTGCTGTTCGGCTGCGCCTTCCCGGCCAAGTTCCTGTTCGCTGCCTTGTGCTTCCTGCTGGTGCCCCTGGAGTTGCAGCACCAGGGCTATTCGGCCGCGGCCATCGGCCGGTTCCAGATGATCTATCCCATCATCATGGTGGTGGCGGTGCCCTTCTTCGCCGCCCTGGCCGACAAGTATGAAATGCGCCACGGCTTCGTGGTGGCGGGCGCCCTCGTCTCCGGCATCGGCGCTGTGCTGGTGCCGCTCCAGCCCTCCATCGCCCTGATCGTCGTCGCCCTCGTCGCCCTCGGCTACGGGCAGGCCATGTCCATCGCATCCCAGTCGGCTTTGGTCGCGGACACGGCGACCGCCATGGGCGGGGCGCGGGCCGCCGGCGTGCTCGGCCTGTTCCGGCTGGTGGAGCGCTCCGGCAACGCCGCCGGGCCGGCCAGCGCCGGATTTCTGTTGGCGACACTGGGATTTGCCTCCGCAACGGCATTTCTCGGCGCGGTGGTTGTAGCGGGGGCGCTCATCTTTAGGCTATCCGGGCGCGGAGGACCCGCCGTACACTCCCGCCGCGCCGCATCGGCCGCCGCATCCGAAGGAGGCTCCGCCTGATGGACCGCCGCTCGCTTCTTGCCCTGGGCCTCGGCGCCGGCGCCGCGACCCTCACCGGCGGGCTCGCCCGCGCCCAGGCCCAGTCCGGACCGTTCCGCATCCTGATGCTGACGTTCCGCGGCGACACCGACGTGGAGCGCGGCTTCCGCGACTATTTCGCCGCCAACGAGATCAAGGTGGAGTTTCTCACCCGTGACGTGGAGCGCGACGCGGCCAAGGTGAAGCCCATCCTCGCGGAGGCCCTGCCCACCTTCAAGCCGGATCTGATCTACACCTACGGCACGCCCAACACGCTGGCCGTGGCGGGCCCCTACGACGCGCCGGCGGACACCAATTTCGTGCGCGATATCCCGGTGGTGTTCGCGCTGGTGGCGGCGCCGGTGCAGGTGAAGATCGCCCCCTCGCTCATCTCCTCCGGCCGCAACGTGACGGGCGCCGTCCACGTGGTTCCCACCGATGTGCAGATGCGCGCCATGCAGAGCTACAAGGCCTTCAAGAAGGTGGGCGTGATCTACTCGCCCAACGAGAAGAACTCGCTTGCCATCATCGACGAGATGAAGGCCTTCTGCGCCGGCATCGGCGCGACCGTGGTGGCCCAGCCCCTCAACATGGACGGCAACCGCCCCACCGCCGACGGCGTGGAGGACATGGTGCGCGCCATGCGCTCCAACGGCGCCGACTGGCTGTACCTGCCCGCCGACACCTTCCTTGCCTCCATCTTCGGCCGGGTCGGTCCGGTCGCCCTCTCGGTGGGCCTGCCCACTTTCGGGGCGACGGAATTCTTCATGCGCGAGGGGCAGGGGCTCGTCGGGCTGGTCAGCCGCTTCTATTCGGTCGGTCAGCTCGCCGCGTCCAAGGCGGCGGCGATCCTCGTCAATCGCCGCCCGCCGCAGGACATCCCCATCGAGACGGTGAAGCGCTTCACCCTCATCATCAATCTCAAGGTCGCGAAGGAACTGGGGATCTATCCCCCCATCGCGATGCTCAACTATGCGGAAGTGGTTACATGATGCGCGGTGCGTTGGCGGTTTCATCGGATCTGACGCTGCGTCGTCTCACCCTTTCGGATCTGGCGGCGGTGGACGAGCTGAACCTGCTGGCTGTCGGCCCGAGGATCGACCCCAACGTGGTGAAGCCCGAGAGCCATGCCTATTTCGAGAGCATCTTCGCCGGGCGCGGTTTCTTCGTTGGCGTGTTCGACGGTCCGCTGCTCGTCGCCTATGCCATCCTCCAGCATGACCATGCGGCGAAGGACGACCCGCGCGAGAGCCTCGGCCTGCCGCCGGGCGCGCCGGTGGGGCGGCTCGCCGGGGCGCGCGTGGCGCCGGCGTATCGGGGCCGGCATCTGCAGCGGGCGCTCATCGCCGCCCGCGTCGCCGCCGCACCGCCGGACATGCTGCTGTTTTCCACCGCCGCGCCGGTGAACACGCCGAGCTGGTGCAACCTGCTCGCCGAGGGCTTCCCCATCCGCGACATCCAGTTCTTCTTCGGCGGCTATGCGCGGTACCTCATGGTGCGCGACGGCAGCAGCTACGATCCGGCGGCATCCATCGTCGTCGATCCGCTCGATACCGAACGGCAGAAGGTGCTGTTTGCCGAGGGATGGCGCGGCTATGCGCGCGGCCAGCTGGAGACCGGCGCGCCCGGCGTCATTTTCGGCAAGCCGGCCCTTGGGTAAGCGGGCTATTTCCGCGGAGGCGCGACTTCACTAAACTGTCGCAGCAATCGACCAACCTGTGAGCTGGCCCGCCCGCGGCGGGACGACGAGAGACGCTGCTGCATGAAGATCGAGAGGACTTCCCTCGGCCCGGACATCGTGCTCGTCAGCCTGGACGGGCGGCTCGACATGGCCGGCGCCGCCCTGGTGGAGCCGGACTTCAAGGTGGCCTGCGGCGCGGCGCGGCTGCTGCTCGTCGATCTTTCGCGGACGCCGTTCATGGCTTCCATCGGCATCCGCCTGCTGCTCGCCGGCGCCAAGGGCCTGCACAAGAAGGGGGGCGAGATGCGACTGTTCGCCTGCGATCCCCAGGTGGAGAAGGTGCTGAGGTCCACCGGCGTCGACCAGCTCGTGACCATCCACGCCACGCGGGACGAGGCGCTCGCCGTTGCGGGCGTCGGGTCCGGCCCGAACTGACGGCCGCAGCCATGTCCGCGCCCGCTGCCGGCACGCTGGTCTCCGCCCTCGACGTGGGGGCGGCCATTGACGACATCACCGACGCCACCAGCTGGCTCGGCGCCGTGGCGGAGGAGGAGGGCTGGCCGGAGGCCACCCGCTTCGCCCTCGAGCTGAGCCTCGAGGAGGCCCTGACCAATGTGGTCTCCTACGGCTTCCAGGGCACGCATGCCGCCCCACGGATCCGCATCGAATGCTACCGGCTGCCCGAGGGACGGGTGGCGGTGCAGCTGATCGACAACGGCATCCCCTTCGATCCCACCCTGCTCGCCGAGCCGGAGGTGCCCGATTCCATCGAGGATGCCAAGATCGGCGGCCACGGGGTGCAGTTGATGCGGCATTTCCTGGAAACCCTCGCCTATGCCCGCGAGGGAGAGGAAAACCACCTCACCCTCGTCGCGCGCCGCCCCGCGTGAGGGCGCGGCCATGACCGGTCCGGCTCTCGTCGCGGCGGAGATCCTGGCCGGCCTGGGGCTCCTGTTCGTGGGCCTGAAGACCATGTCGGCCCATCTCCAGCAGGCCACGGGCCGCAAGGTGCGGCGACTGCTGCGCGGGGCCACGCGCTCGCCTTTCGTCGGCCTCTTGTGCGGGGCGCTGGCCGGGGCTGCCACCCAGTCCAGCAATGCGGTGGCGGTGGTCAGCGGCAACCTCGTGCGCGGCGGCGTCTTCACCACCCGCGATGCCATCCCCATCGTCGCCGGCGGCAATGTGGGCACGGCGCTTCTGGTGTTCATCGCCGCCATCGATTTCCGGCTCGTGATCTTCTATCTCCTGGCGGCGGTGGGCTTCTCCTACCACCTGAGGCTCGACCGCAAGCCGGCGCTGAAGGAATGGATGGGCGTCGCTCTGGGCCTCGCCCTCGCGCTGCTCGGCCTGGATTTCATCAAGCGGGGGCCGGGGGAGATCGACATCTCCTCTTTCTCCAGCCTCCTCCAGGATGGCGTGCCGCCCTGGATCGGCTTTGCGCTCGGCTTCGTCGTCTCGTGCCTCACCCAATCCTCCTCCACCCCCACCATCCTTGTGGTGGCGTTGATCCAGGCGCATTTCTTCGGGCTCGCAGAGGCCTTCTTCATGGTGCTGGGGGCCAATCTCGGCTCCGGCGTCGCGGCCCTGTTGTCGGCCGGGGGACTGGAGGGCACCGGCCGACAGCTGTGCTACGCGCATGTGCTGGTGAAGGCGGTGGGGTGCCTGATCGTCGGCCTGCTGTTCGCGGGGACGGCGGCGGCGGGGCTGGAGCCGCTCGGCTGGCTCTCCGCTGAGGGTGGCGGGCGCGCGTCCGCCTCCATCTCGGTGCTGTTCTTCCTGCTGCAGCTGGCGGGCGCCGTGCCGGTGGCCTTCGGACGCGGTGCGGCGGAAAGGGTCGCCGCCGCCCTCAGTCCGCCCACGGTCGAGGACGACGCCTCGCGGCCACGCTTCATCCACGAGCAGGCGCTGGAGGACCCGGCGACGGCGCTCGACCTCTCCGAGCGCGAGGCGGTGCGGCTGATCCGCCTCTTGCCCCTGCTGCTGCCCGATCTCGACCGGGCGGAGGAGGGGGAGGCGGCGGTGCGGGTCGGCATGTGGCGCGGCGGCGCATCGGTCGGGCTCGCCATCGAGCATTTCCTCGCCGATCTCATCGCCCGCGGCATGCCGCGCGAAAGCCTGCGCATCGCCCTCCACCACCAGTCGCTGATGGAGACGGTGCGGACCCTCCAGGACACGCTGCACGACTTCACCGAGGTGATCGAGGGCTTCGAGGATGTTCCCCCGCTGGCCTTCAACCTGTCGGAGGCGCTGCGCACCATCGTCATGTCCCTGGCGGACGCCATGGACGGGGGCGATGACGATCTTGATCTGATCATCGCGCTGGCGGCCGACCGCAGCGAGCTTCTCAACAGGATTCGCCGCCAGCTTGCCGCCACCGCCACGGGCCTGGAAGCCGATACGCGGCAGCTCCTGCTCGCCACCAGCCTGTTCGAGCGAGCCGTCTGGCTGGTGCGCCGCATTGCGGTGGCGTTGCGCACCCCTGATAATGAGACTAAGCGGGAGGCATCCGACGGTACGGATGCAGATCTGAAGCGGGTAGGGGCCGATGCACATCGAGCGTGAGCTGGTCGGAAGCGAAGTGGTGCTGAAGGTGGCCGGGCGGCTCGATACGCCCAATGCGAAGCCCTTCGAGGCAAGCCTGATGGAGGTCGTCTCCACCACGGAGGGCGGCATCGTCGTCAACCTCGCGGGGGTGGACTACGTCTCCTCGTCGGGCCTCAGGGCGTTGCTGGTGGCGGGCAAGGCCATGCGCAGCGCCAAGCGCAAGCTGGCGCTCTCCTCGCTCCAGCCGCAGATCCGCGAAGTCTTCGACATCTCCGGCTTCTCGACCCTGTTCGAGATTTCCTGACCTCCGAAAAAGCCGCCGGCCGGCGATCGGGTCAGCCTCAGGGCGCCGCCACCGGCGCCCACAGCACGTCCTCGATGCGGCGGGCCCCGCAGGCGAGGGCGGCCAGGCGGTCGAAGCCGAGGGCGCAGCCGCTCGCATCGGGCATGATGGCGAGGGCCGCGAGGAAATCGGCATCGATGGGGTAGCGCTCCCCATAAAGGCGCTCCTTCTCGGCCATGTCCGCCTCGAATCGCCGGTTCTGCTCCGCCGGATCGGTCAGCTCGCCGAACGCATTGGCGAGCTCCAGCCCACAGGCATAGAGCTCGAAGCGCTCGGCGAAGCGCGGATCGTCCGGCTTGGGCCGGGCGAGCGCCGCCTCGCTCACGGGATATTCGCACAGCACCGTTGCCCGGCCGCTGCCGAGGTGGGGCTCGATGCGCTCCACCAGCACGCGGGAGAAGATGTCCGCCCAGGTGTCGTCCGGCGCGGTGCGGATGCCCTTCTCCGCCGCCACAGCCGCGAAAGGCAGGGCGTCCGGCGCGGCGCCGGGAGCGGGCAGGAGGGCTTCGAGGTCAATGTCCGCATGGCGCGCGAAGGCCGCGGCCAGCGTAAGCCGCTCCGGCTGGGCGAAGGGATCGCAGGTGCGCCCACGCCAGGAAAAGGTTTCGACACCGCCCGCCCTGGCCGCCAGAGCGAGGAGACGCGCGCAGTCGTCCATCAGCTCCGTATAAGGGGCGCCGGCGCGGTACCATTCCAGCATGGTGAATTCGGGATGGTGCGCCATGCCGCGCTCGCGGTTGCGGAACACGCGGGCCATCTCGAAGATGCGGGGCTCCCCCGCCGCCAGCAGCTTCTTGGCCGCAAATTCCGGCGATGTGCGCAGATAGAGGCGGTGCCGGGTCCCGTCCGGGGCGATCAGATCGGTGGCGAAGGCGTGCAGGTGCGCCTCGTTGCCGGGCGAAACCTGGAGCACCGGCGTCTCGACCTCCAGGAAGCCCGCGTCGGCGAAAAAGCCGCGCAGCGCCGAGGCGATACGTCCCCGCGCCAGCAGGAACGGACGCCGGTCCGCATGCACATGGGGGCTCCACCAGGGGCTCGGCGCGGAATGAAATACCGCCATGGCGTGATAATCCTTGTTCCGGCAGGGTCCGGGGGCCTATAGGCGGGGTGAGACTGGCATTGCGCGCGAAGATCGCTATGTTGCGCGCCGACGCTCCCAAGCGGCACGCCGCCGCTACTTAGTTCAAGGAAGACGCGACGTGGTCAAGGTTATCGCCAGCTCTCTGCGCAAGGGCAACGTGGTCGACATCGACGACAAGCTGTACGTGGTGCTCACCGCCGAGAACATCCACCCCGGCAAGGGCACGCCGGTCACGCAGCTCGACATGCGCCGCATCTCCGACGGCGTGAAGATCTCCGAGCGCTACCGCACCACCGAGCAGGTGGAGCGCGCCTTCGTGGAAGATCGCCCGCACACCTTCCTGTACGAGGATTCGGACGGCTACACCTTCATGAACCCGGAAACCTACGATCAGGTGACCGTGCCGAAGGACGTGATGGGCGACCTGTCCGTGTATCTCCAGGAAGGCATGGAATGCATGCTCTCCACCCACAACGGCGTGCCCATCGCCATCGAGCTGCCGGCCCGCGTGACCCTCGAGATCGTGGACACCGAGCCCACCGTGAAGGGGCAGACCGCTTCCTCCTCGTACAAGCCCGCCATGCTTTCCAATGGCGTGCGCACCATGGTGCCGCCGCATATCTCCGCGGGCACCCGCGTGGTCATCATGACCGCCGACGCCTCCTACGTGGAACGCGCCAAGGACTGATCCCCGGCCCGACGGCTTGGCGTCAGGCGGCTCGTCTCTTGCTTGCTTCGGATGGAACCTTTCCGGGCTTCCATCCGTTGAGCTGGAAAGGGGCAGTCCAGCCAGGCGTTTAGTGATGAATTATTCGGGAATTCGGGTGCTGGTGGTCGAGGACGAGTTCCTCGTCGCGCTTGGCCTGGAGGATAACCTTCGGTCACTCGGCTATAGTGTGGTGGGGCCCGTCTCCACCCTTTCGGCCGCCATGGAGGCGGCCATGGTGGAGCAGGCGGACGTCGCCATTCTCGACGTGAACCTTAATGGCGAGCCGGTCTATCCCGCTGCGGCCATTTTGGCCGACCGCGGCATCCCCTTCCTGTTCTGCTCTGGCTACACGGGCACGGTGCGCGCGCCCCGCCAGTTCACGGATGTGCCGCGGGTGGCCAAGCCCTACACCAGTCGCGTGATTGCCGATGCGCTGGCGGAGCTGCTTTCCGGCGGCCCCTCGCGCAATGCGCCCGCCCGGCGCGATGCCTCGGCCTCCAGCGAAGCCTGAAGCCCCCCGCTCAGAGACGGACCTGAGACGAAAAAAGCCGCGCCGGGACGCCCCACGCGGCTTTTTCGTCCGGTATTCATGGACCGGTCAGGCGGCCCCGGCTTCCTTGCTGGGGGTGGCCTCGGCCTTCGGTCCGCCGCGGGCGACGCCCACCATGGCAGGGCGCAGCACGCGCTCGCCGATCACGTAGCCGGCCTGCACCACCTGCACCACCGTGCCCGACGGCACGTTGGGATCCGGTACCTCGAACATGGCCTGGTGGAGGTTCGGATCGAACTTCTCACCCTTCGGCTCGATGCGGCGGATGCCGTGCTTCTCCAGCGCCTTGCCAAGGCCGCGCTCGGTCAGCTCCAAGCCTTCCAGCAGCGCCTTCAAGGGACCTTCGGCCGATGCCCTGGTCGTCTCTTCCACCGAGCCGAGCGCGCGGGAAAGGTCGTCCGCCACGTTCAGCATGTCGCGGGCGAAGGAGGCGATGCCGTAGGTCTTGGCATCCTGGACCTCCTTCTCCGCGCGGCGGCGGATGTTTTCCGATTCCGCAAAGGCGCGCAGGAACTTGTCCTTGAGATTTGCGATCTCTCCCTCGAGACGCTTGAGCTCGCCGTCGTCCGACTTGATCTGCGCATCGGCGGTGGCGAGGGCTTCCGCCTCGGCGGTCGCCTCATTCACGCCCGCACCGTTTTCGCTCGCGTCGCCGCCGGTTTCGGGCGCGCGCTTCTGCTCGCTCATCCGGTTTCTTCCCCTGCCTTGAGATTCGCCCCGCTCGCGCAGGGCAGAGGCCAACTTTCCCCGCGCATATCGGGGCGGGTGCGGGAAAAATCAAGTCTGCGCGACACGTGGCGCACGGCTTGTCGCAAGGATGAGGCGATCCCTGGCGCCTCAGGCGGCATCCATTCCCGGCGCGCCGAGCACGCGGCTGACGAGGCGGGCGGTGAAATCCACCATGGGGACGATGCGCCCGTAATTGAGCCGGGTGGGCCCGATGACGCCGAGCACCCCCACCACCCGGCCTTGCCCGTCGCGGTAGGGCGCGACGATGGTGGAGGAGCCGGAGAGGGAGAACAGCCGGTTCTCCGATCCGATGAAGATGCGCAGCGCCTGGGCTTCCTCGGCCCGGCCCAGCAGGTCTACCACCTCCCGCTTGGTCTCGAGGTCGTCGAACAGCAGGCGGATGCGCTCCAGATCCTCAAGCGCCCTCAGGTCTTCCAGCAGCTTGGCCTGGCCGCGGACGATGAGCTTGCGCTCGCCCGCCTCCTCCGCTCCGGACCAGGTGGCGAGGCCTTCCTCCACCACCCGGGCGGTGAGGGTGTCGAGGTCCCGCCGCAGGTCCGCGAGCAGGCTCTCCATCTCCGAGCGGGCCTCGGCGAGGGTGCGGCCGCGGATATGGGCATTCAAGAAGTTCGTCGCCTCCGTCAAAGCCGATATCGGCAGGCCGGGCGGCAATTGGAGGGCGCGGTTCTCCACCTGCCCGTCCTCCGAGACGAGGATGACGAGGGCGCGCCCCGGCTCCAGCGGAACGAACTCCACATGCTTCAGGCGGGGGTCGGTTTTCGTAGCGGTGACAACGCCTGCGCCCCGGGCGAGGCCGGAGAGCAGGGTGGAGGCCTCCTGCAGCACCCCCTCCACCGTGGTGGACTTGGCCGCGGCCATCACCTGGGTCTCAATATTGGTGCGGTCGCGCTCGTTGATATCGCCGATCTCAAGCAGAGCATCGACGAAGAAGCGCAGCCCGCGTTCCGTGGGCAGGCGCCCGGCGCTGGTGTGGGGGGCGAAGATGAGGCCCGCCGCCTCCAGGTCCGCCATCACGTTGCGCACGGAGGCGGGGGAGAGCGTCATGGGGATGAGGCGCGAGATGTTGCGCGAGCCGACCGGCTCACCGGTGGCCAGGTAGCTCTCCACGATCTGGCGGAAAATCTCCCGCGCCCGCTGGTCGATCTGGGCGAGGCCGCCGGAGGTCAGGGGCAGGAACGGATCGAGCGCCACGTTTCACCTGCCTCCGTGCTTTGACTGTCGGCACGGGCCCTTGCCCGCGTGCCGTATTATGTGGCCACGAAGGCACGCCTGTTCAAGCGTTTCCCGCGCGGCGCCGGCGCGCCTTGCTTGGCTCCTGCGCCCGCCCGCTCTAAAAGGGGCGCCCGATGGTTCCATGAAGAGGTATGTCCCATGCGCCCCAGCAAGCGCGCCGCCGACCAGATGCGCGCCGTGTCCTTTGAACGGGGCGTCATGCGCCACGCGGAAGGCTCCTGCCTGGTGAAGTTCGGCGACACCCACGTGCTCGTCTCCGCCACGCTGGAGGAGCGCCTGCCGCCGTGGCTGAAGGGCCAGGGCCGCGGCTGGGTGACGGCGGAATACTCCATGCTGCCCCGCGCCACCCACGACCGGACCCGGCGCGAATCCACGACCGGCAAGCAGTCCGGCCGGACCCAGGAGATCCAGCGCCTCATCGGCCGCTCCCTGCGCTCGGTGACGGACCTGGTGGCCATGGGGGAGAAGCAGATCACCCTCGACTGCGACGTGCTCCAGGCCGACGGCGGCACCCGCACCGCCTCCATCACCGGCGCCTGGATCGCCCTGCACGACTGCCTCAGCTGGATGCGCTCGCGCTCCATGATCAAGGAGATGCCGCTGAAGGACCATGTGGCGGCGGTCTCCTGCGGCATCTATGAGGGCGCCCCGGTGCTCGACCTCGACTATGCCGAGGATTCGGTGGCCGAGACGGACGCCAACTTCGTCATGACCGGCACCGGCGGCATCGTCGAGATCCAGGGCACGGCGGAGAAGACCCCCTTCACCCAGGACGAGCTGCTCTCGCTGCTGGGCCTCGCCCGCGCCGGCGTGTCGGAGCTGGTGGCCCTTCAGAAGCAGGCCATCGGCGGATGAGCCACCGCCAGCTCACCGGCCGCCTCGTGGTGGCGACCCACAATCCCGGCAAGCTCATCGAGATGCGGATGCTGCTGGAGCCCCACGGGGTGGAGGCGGTGTCCGCGGGCGAGCTGGGCCTGAGCGAGCCGGAGGAGACGGAGACCACCTTTTCCGGCAACGCCCGGCTGAAGGCGGTGGCGGCGGCCATGGCCGCCAGCCTGCCCGCCTTCGCCGACGATTCCGGCCTCGTCATCGATGCGCTCGGCGGGGCGCCCGGCATCCATACCGCCCGCTGGGCGGGGCCGGACCGGGACTTCGAGATGGCCATGGAGAAGGTCGAGGCGGAACTCAGGAAGGTGGGCGCCGCCGCGCCGGAGCAGCGCCATGCCCGCTTCGTCTCGGCGCTGTGCATCGCCTGGCCGGACGGGCACCTGGAAGAG
This sequence comes from Xanthobacter nonsaccharivorans, assembly GCF_043194755.2. Lineage (NCBI taxonomy): Bacteria > Pseudomonadati > Pseudomonadota > Alphaproteobacteria > Hyphomicrobiales > Xanthobacteraceae > Xanthobacter > Xanthobacter nonsaccharivorans. The sequence goes on from NZ_CM195526.1 coordinate 1,066,736, forward strand.
TTCGAGGGCACCGTGGACGGCACCCTGGTATGGCCGCCGCGGGGCGCCAAGGGCTTCGGCTACGATCCCATGTTCCTTCCCGAAGGCCATGTGAAGACCTTCGCCGAGATGACGGCGGACGAGAAGCATGCCATGCCGCCCAAGGGCTTCGGCCTGTCCCACCGGGCGCGGGCCTTCCTCAAGCTGTCGCAGGCGTGCCTGAGGGGATGAGCCCGGCGTCCACCGGCCGGCTGAAGCATCAGCGGAAGGCGGGCCGGGGCCCGGCGCCAGGCTCCGGCGCGGCGGGCGCGCCCCATGCGTCGCGTCCATTCGCACGCGCCTTCGGCAATCTCTTGCGCGGGGTCCCAGCCCGCCTTCCACTGCGCTACGCTTTGTTGCAGGTGGCCGGGACGCGGGGCGGAGTGAAAGGACAATGACCGTTACCGCAACGACTGAAACCACGCAGCGTCCTGCCGTCGCCGCCGAGGCGGATGCCCAGGGCGGCTTCGGCGTCTATGTCCACTGGCCCTTCTGCAAGGCCAAGTGCCCGTATTGCGACTTCAACAGCCATGTCCGCCAGTCTGCGCCGGACCAGGAGCGCTTCGTCGCGGCCTTCCGGCGGGAGATCGCGCACATGCGCGCCCTCTCCGGTCCCCGGCGGGCGCAGACGGTGTTCTTCGGCGGCGGCACGCCCTCCCTCATGGCGCCGGAGACGGTGGGCGCCATCCTTGCGGCCATTGACGCGGCCTGGCCGCTGACGGCGGACGCCGAGGTGACGCTGGAGGCCAACCCCACCTCGGTGGAGGCGGAGCGCTTCCAAGGCTACCGGGCGGCGGGGGTCAACCGGGTGTCGCTGGGGGTGCAGGCGCTCGATGACGCGGACCTCAAGGGCCTCGGCCGCATGCATTCGGTGGCGGAGGCGCTGGAGGCGGTGGGCATCGCCCGCCGGGTGTTCCAGCGCGTGTCATTCGACCTCATCTACGCCCGCCCGCGCCAGACCCCGGAAGGCTGGGCGGCCGAGCTGAGGCGTGCGCTGGCCGAAGGCTGCGAGCACCTCTCCCTCTATCAGCTGACCATCGAGCCCGGCACGCCCTTCGAGCGGCTGTATGGCGCCGGCAAGCTCATCCTGCCGGATGACGACATGTCCCGCGCCTTGTGGGACGTGACGCAGGCCGTCACCGCCGAGGCCGGGCTTCCCGCCTACGAGGTCTCGAACCACGCCCGGCCGGGGGCGGAGGCGCGGCACAACCTCATTTATTGGCGCTACGGCACCTATGCCGGCATCGGCGCCGGGGCCCACGGGCGGCTGCTGGTGGATGGGCAGCGCCGCGCCACCTTCACCGAGCGCGCGCCGGAAGGCTGGCTCGCGCGTGTGGAGGCCGCCGGCCACGGCATTGTCAGCGACGAAGCGCTGGCGCTGGAGGAGCAGGCGGACGAGATGCTGCTCATGGGCCTGCGCCTGAAGGAAGGCGTGGACCTCGCCCGCCACGCCCGCCTCGGCGGGCATGTGGAGGCCGGCCGCATGGCGGCGCTGGAGGCGGAGGGGCTCGTGGCGCGGGCGGGCGACCGCCTGCGGGTGACGGATGCCGGCTTCCCGGTGCTGAACGCGGTGATCGCGGCGCTGGCGGGGTAGGGGCTGGCAGGGTAGGGCGGGCGCGTGTTCGTTGCCGGGGCGCGCCGCGGGCGCGATGACGGAGGGACGAGCCCGCTTTCTCCGGACCAGCGGCGGCGCAGTCGGCGCGCCGGGCCGGCAGGCAGGGGAAAGTTCGGCGAAGCCGCCGATACCTGTCGCCGATACCCGCTGCGGCGCCGATGAAGCTGCCCGCGACAGAGTCCCGCGCTGGGCCTCGCGCCGGGTTCCGGCTCTCCTTCCGAGCTGCGCTGGAGCCGGCCGGGGCATGTGGAGAGCTTTGCTCGGCCGTCGTCCTCTCGGGCGGGCTCGCGCGACTGCATGCGTTGCACGATCGCCATCGCCCGGCTGGTCCGAGTTGATGCTCGGGCCTGAGGCGGTCCGGCGCATATGCCCCCCCTGGCGGGCAGGGGAGGACGCCTGCCTGAAGGGCGGTTCTCCCTGTGGAGGCGACCGCGCTCACTCGGCGTAGGGGTTGTCCTTCTCGCGCAGGGTGATGCGGATGGGCACGCCGGGCAGGTCGAAGTTTTCCCGCAGGCCGTTCACCAGGTAACGCACATAGCTCTCCGGCAGCGCATCGGGACGCGAGCAGAACAGCACGAACGACGGGGGGCGCGCCTTGGGCTGGGTGATGTAGCGCAGCTTCACGCGGCGGCCGGAGACGGCCGGCGGCGGGTGGGTGTCCGTCACCTGCTGGAGGAAGCGGTTCAGCGGGTTGGTGGCGATGCGCTTGTTCCACACCTTGTGGGTCTTGGCGACCGCTTCCACCAGCTTGTCGAGCCCATGCCCCATGAGGCCGGAGACCGGCACGATGGGCAGGCCCTTCACCTGCGGCAGAAGACGGTCCGCCTCCTCGCGCAGGCGGGTGGCGAGGCCGCCGCGGGCGATGAGGTCCGACTTGTTGTAGCCGATGACGAGGGCCCGGCCCTCGCGCGCCACCAGGTCGGCGATGCGCAGGTCCTGCTCCTCGAAGGGGTGGGTGGCGTCGATGAGCAGCACCACCACCTCGGCGAACTTCATGGCGCGCAGGGCATCGGCGGCGGAGAGCTTCTCCAGCTTGTCCTCGATGCGCGCGCGCTTGCGCAGGCCGGCGGTGTCGAACACCTCCAGCCGCACGCCGGCATAGCTTACCTCCACCGAGATGGAATCGCGGGTGATCCCCGCCTCCGGCCCGGTGAGCAGGCGGTCCTCGCCCAGCAGGCGGTTGATGAGGGTGGACTTGCCCGCGTTCGGGCGGCCCAGCACCGCCACCTTGATGGGGCGCTTCGGCTTGTCGTCGGCCTCGTCCTGCGGGGCTTCCTCGTCCTCGTCTTCCTCCTCCGCCGGCCGGGTCTGCTCGGGCAGGGCCGCGCAGATGGCGTCGTAGAGGTCGGAGAGGCCCTCGCCGTGCTCGGCGGACAGGGGCACCGGATCACCGAGGCCGAGGCCAAAGGCCTCCAGCGCGCCCGCCTCGCCGCCGCGACCCTCGCTCTTGTTGGCCACCAGGATCACCGGCTTGCCCGAGCGGCGCACCAGCGCGGCGAAGGCACGGTCGGTGGGGGTGAGGCCGACGCGGGCGTCGATCATGAACAGGATGGCGTCCGCATCCGCGATGGCGGCCTCCGTCTGGGCGCGCATGCGGCCCTCGAGGCTGGCGGCGTCGGCCTCCTCGAGGCCCGCGGTGTCCATGATGCGGAAGGAGAGGTCGCCGAGCCGCGCGTCCCCCTCCCGCCGGTCACGGGTCACGCCCGGGCGGTCGTCCACCAGCGCGAGCTTCTTGCCCACGAGGCGGTTGAAGAGGGTGGACTTGCCCACATTGGGGCGGCCGACAACGGCCAGGAGGAAGCTCATGAGGGGACCGAAGGTGCTCCGTTGATGCCACGGCGGCCTTGCGGCCCGGATCGGCCGGGAAAGGACCCGGCGCTGTTACTGCTGTTGCTGCTGCGGCTTCGCGTTGCCGCCCGAGGGCGGCGGCAGCTGGTCGATGGTGACGGGCTTGCTCGGCTGGCCGAGGCGGGAGGAATAGTCCACCCCCGGCACGCCTTCCGGAAACACCGGCTGGCGGGTGCCGGGCACCGGCTTCTTCTGCTGCTCGAAGGGATTCCAGCCGTCCAGCGATTCGCAGCCCGCCACCGTCAGCGCGAGGGCGAGCCCCAGTGCCACGCGCAGGGGCTTGAGAATGCCGCTCTTGATCTTCATGGGGCGATCCTTCCGCTCGGAATGGTCACTGCGTCGCGGCGGGACCCGCCGCGGGGGCCGCTGGGGCGGTGGCGTCGGCCGTGGGCGCCGCCGCGCCGGCCGTCAGTCGCCGCACCAGTTCCGCGCGGGAGCGCACCCCGGGCGGCGTCGCCGCGTCGGAGGTGATCTCGGTGGCGGTCTTGTTGGCGGCGGCGGCATCGCCCGCCTTCAGCTGGGCGAGGGCCAGCACCTCGCGCGCCGAATGGCGCAGCGGGCCGGTGCCGGAGGCGATGGAGGCGACGCGCTGGTTCACGTCGGCAAGGCTCGCCGTATCCACAAGAATGAGCGCCGCGCGCAGCTGCGCCAGCTGCCGCATCAGCGGATCGAGCCTGCCATCGGCCGCGAGGGCGTCGAACGCGGCGACGCCGGCCGCCTTGTCGCGCGTGGCGGCAGCGGCGGCGGCGCGGAACAGGGCCACGGTGCGGTAGCCGCCCGGTGCATCCTTGGCGAGGGCGGCGAAGGCGGCCTCCGCCTCCTGAAGCTTGCCCGCTTCGGCAAGCTGGGCGGCGGCGGCAAACGCGACGCTGGCCGTCACCGCCTGCTGGTGGCGCCAGAACTTGTAGCCGCTCCAGGCGCCGGCCGCGACCACGACCAGCACGAGGAAGCCAATGATGAGCCCGCCGAAGCGGTCCCACAGCTTGCGCAGGCGCTCGCGCCGGAGGTCTTCCTCGATCTCGTGAAAAATGTCCGTCATGGGTCCGCGACTTCGGGGTGGGCCGGCGCGCCGGCAGAAGGGCGCGTAAAGTATCCATGCGGCTGCATCGTGGCAAACGCGGCGTTTCCAGGGCCCGGGCGGGGATCTGGAGCCGGATCCGCTCCGCGGTTCCGTCCGGTCGGATCGCGCTCTAGGATGCCGGCGGCGCAATCGGCTGCGGAAGGGGGAGACGATGGGAGACCACGCACCGGCCGAGGCCCCCGCCGCGCCCGTCCCCTCCTTTGAATACCGGCTCCAGCGCGCGGCGGTGGGCGTGGTGATGCTGGACGGGGAATTGCGCATCCGTTCCGTGAATCCGGTGGCCATGCGGCTGCTCGCCCCCGCCGGGGTGCCGCTGATCGGCGTGGCGCTCCTCGCCCTCCACCCGCCGGAGGCGCGCGACAAGGTGTCGTGGCTGATCGAGCAGGCGCGCGGCGCGGCGGACGGCACCTCCTCCCTTGTGGTCACGACCGCCATGGGCAGCCTGGTCGCCAAGGTCAGCCGGCTCGACGCTGCCCCCGGCGGGCCGCCGGACGGCTTTTGCATGATGATCCACGCCTTGTCCGACGCTCCCGCCATGGGGCGGGCCGCCATGCCCGCGGAGCCGGCCATGCGCGCGGCGGAGGCGGTGCCGGTGGCGGGAGAGGCGGCCATGGCCGCCCTTTGCCCCCTCATGAAGCTGCCCCTGGTGCGTGGCAACGGCGGCCTCATCAGCCTCATCGACGTGGGGGAGGTGGCCTGCCTCGTGGCCCAGGGCCATTATGCGGAGGCGCGCACGCTGGCCTTCTCGGCCTTCTGCCCCCGTCCGCTGGCGGACCTGGAGCGGCGGCTCGATCCGGGGCAGTTCGTGCGGGTGCACCGGCGCTATCTGGTCAACATCCGCCACGTGCGCGCGGCGAGCCGGCAGGACGGCGCCTGGCATCTGGTGATGGCCGATGCGGCGCAGACGCGGGTGCCCGTCAGCCGGGCCAGGGTGGGGGAGATCCGCCGCCTGCTGGCGGTGTGATCCGAAGGCGCGGGAGCTTCTCCTGCCGGACTTCGGCGACCCCGGTCCCGCCGCCGGCCGGACACCGGACCCGATGGCCCGGACCACCGTTCGTGCGCCGCAGATGCCGTTCGTGCATGTCGCTCGTGCGTCGTGCCGGGCCGATTGCGGGCGCGGCGCCGCCGCCGACACCCTCGCCCCGATGGCCGCCATGCGGCGCCCGGACCCGAGGACCTGCCAATGGAGACCACCGGTTTTCCCGCGTTGCCGTTCGAGCTCGAGGAGCCGGATCGCTACCTGACGTTCCAGGGCATCGACTTCGAGGGCAACATGCGGCGGGTGCTGGCGCATCTGTTCCGCTATATCTGCGACCCGGCCCACGCCAACCCGTTCTGGGACCGCTTCCGGACGCGTCTCGCCGCCGCCGAGGCCGGGCAGGCAGCCATCTGCGACAAGCTGCTGCTGCTGCACTCCCACGTCTATTACATGGTGGAGCTGTTCGAGGACCAGGACGACGAGGCGGCGCTCGCCGCCCTCAAGAAGCTGGAGGAGGAGTGCTTCTGACCCCGGCGGCCGACAGCGTCACTCATTGGGTGTCATTCACGTGCGCAGCTATCCGCCCGGCACCGATCAGGGGCCGGGGGCCGCGGGCATGAGCCTCACGCTTCCGGCGCGGCCGGGAACCCCGCCCGCTTCAGCCGCACGATGGCGAGGTCGAGGGCGGAGAGGAAGGTCGAGCGGTCGCGTCCGGAGAAGGGCTTGGGCCCGCCGGTGACGGCTCCGGCCGAGCGCAGGTCCTCCATGAGGTTGCGGGTGGCCAGCGCCATGCCGATGGAATCGCGGGTGAAGGGCTTGCCGGTCGGGCCGATCACGTCCGCCCCGGCGGCGACGCAGCGGGCCGCCAGCGGCACGTCGGCGGTCACCACCACGTCGCCCCGCACGGCGCGCGCGGCGATGAAATCATCGGCCGCATCCGGCCCGGCGGGCACGATCACCCGTTCCACCAGCGGATGGCGCGGCACGGCGAGGGGTGTGTTGGCCACCACCAGGATGCGGATCCGGTGGCGGAAGGAGACCTTGTAGGCCTCTTCCTTCACCGGGCAGGCGTCGGCGTCGAGATAGAGGGCGATGGGGTCGGTGCGGGCCGTCATGCCCGGCAGATGGCAGGGATGGGGGAGGGGCGCAAGGCCGTTCCGCTGCCTTCCCGTCCGAGCCGGTGCGCGCCTGGGCCGCCTCCGGCGGGGGAACGATCCGGGGGCCGGCGCCGTTGCAGGCGTGAGCGGGGCGGTGTTGACGTCGCCCGCCGATCGCGCCAACCCTTGCCTCATGTTGTCCCAGATGCGTTCCCTGATCCGCCGCGGCCGCAGCCGCCTCGAGGCGCTGCCTGTCCTCGGGCCTCTTCTCGCCTCGGTCAGCGCCATGGAGCGCGTGACCCTTGCAGTGCTCGGCTTCACCGCCTTGGGCTTCTACGTCTTCGTGAAGGTAGCCGACGAGGTGATGGAGGGGGATGCCGGCGCGCTCGACCGCAGCATCCTGCTCGCCTTGCGCAATCCCGCCGATCCGTCCGATCCCCTCGGCCCGCCCTGGCTGGAGGAGACCATGCGCGACCTCACCGCCTTGGGCGGCACGGCGGTGCTCACCCTCATCACCCTGCTGGCGATGGTGTTCCTGCTGATGATCCGCCGGCAGCACACGGCATGGCTGGTCGGTTTCTCGGTCGCGGGCGGCACGCTGCTGTCGCAGGCGCTGAAATGGGGCTTCGACCGCCCCCGGCCGGATCTCGTGCCCCATGGCATGTCGGTCTACAGCCAGAGCTTTCCCTCCGGCCACGCCATGCTGTCCGCGGTGGTCTATCTCACCCTCGGCGCGCTGCTGGCGCGTACCCAGCCGCGCACGCGGGTCAAGGTGTTCCTGCTGGGCGCGGCGGCAGCGCTCACCGTCATCGTCGGCATCAGCCGCATCTATCTCGGCGTGCACTGGCCCACCGACGTGCTCGGCGGCTGGGCGCTGGGCGCGGCATGGGCCGCAGGCTGCTGGCTCGTGATGCTGTGGCTGCAGCGCCGGGGCGGGGTAGAGGGCGAGCGCGACGTCCCCGGCAATGGCGCGAACGGGGAAAGCGGGCTCGGCTGAGCCCGGCCCCGCGCCGCGGGCCTCAGTCGAACAGGCTGGAGACCGATTCCTCGTGCGCCGTGCGGGCGATGGCCTCGCCGATCAGGGTGCCGATGGAGATGACGCGGATGTTGCGCGCCACCCGCACCGCCTCGGTGGGCTGGATGGAATCGGTGATCACCAGCTCCTTGAGCTTGGAGGCGGTGATGCGCGCCACGGCTCCGCCCGAGAGCACGCCGTGGGTGATGTAGGCGGTGACTTCCTTGGCGCCGCGGGCAAGCAGCGCCTCGGCGGCGTTCACCAGCGTGCCGCCCGAATCGACGATGTCGTCCACCAGGATGCAGGAGCGGCCTTCCACATTGCCGATGACGTTCATCACCTCGCTCTCGCCGGGGCGCTCGCGGCGCTTGTCAACGATGGCGAGCTGGGCGTCGATGCGCTTGGCCAGCGCGCGGGCGCGCACCACGCCGCCCACGTCGGGCGAGACCACCATGAGGTTCGAGATGTCGAACCGTTCCTTGATGTCCCGCACCATCACCGGGGCGGAATAGAGGTTGTCGGTGGGGATGTCGAAGAAGCCCTGGATCTGGCCGGCGTGCAGGTCCAGCGTCATCACCCGGTCGGCGCCGGCGTGGGTGATGAGGTTGGCGACGAGCTTGGCCGAGATGGGCGTGCGCGGGCCGGGCTTGCGGTCCTGCCGGGCGTAGCCGAAATAGGGCAGCACCGCCGTGATGCGTTTCGAGGAGGCACGGCGCAGCGCATCGATGATGATGAGCAGTTCCATCAGGTGGTCGTTCGTCGGGAACGACGTGGACTGCAGCACGAACACGTCCTGGCCGCGCACGTTCTCCTGGATCTCGACGAAGATCTCCATGTCCGCGAAGCGCCGCACCACCGCCTTGGTGAGCGGGGTGGCGAGGTAAGCGGCAATGGCTTCCGCGAGCGCGCGGTTGGAATTGCCCGCGACGAGCTTCATGGGACCGTTCTCCGCTGACATCTGACGCTCCGCCCGGCCGCGCCGGGGCTGATCAAGGCTTGCGTGGTTCTGATAGGCGGGCCGTCACAATGTTGTAAAGGGCCAGTCCCCCACCAAAGTGGGGGTGCCTCTCAATTGGCGGCGTATGCCAGGGCTGCGGCAGGCGCAGAGGCGCCGGATCCGGCGGAGAGCGCGGCCACCGGCGTGCCGGTCGAGCTGTCCGGCCGCGCCGGCTCGGCGGCCGGGGCGGTTTCCGGCGCGCTGGCGCTGGCCATGGCGGTCGTGGCCGGCGCGCCCAGCGCATCCGCGAGGCTCGCCATGGAGCGGTCGGCGATGCGCGCCACCACGGCATCGTCGCACGCCGCCCAGCCGTCCCTGGCGCCCTTCACCCGGCCGGCCGGCTCCTCGCCGGTGACACGGGCGACGCGGGTCTGGCTCTGGTCGTAGACATCCCAGGCATAGGCGACGGTGGCATTGCCCCGGTCCACATGCATGGCGAGATAGCCCTTCACCCGGTAGGCGGCGGCAGTGCTGCGGGAGACCACCGCGACGCGGCGCGTCTGCGCCTCGCTCGAAAGGTCGCCCACCAGCTTCTCGAAGGTGGCCTGGGGCGGCCCGTCGATGGTGTCGAAGGCGAGGGCGCGGCTGCCGGAGGAGGCCATGCCGGATCCGTCGGTCTGGCAGGCGGCGAGGCCGGCGCACAGGGCGAGGCCCGCCAACGCCCGCACCACCCGTGCCTGGGAGAAACCGGAGGAAAAGGCGAACGGGCGGCGCGCGCGCACCTCGGACACGGCCATTGCCTCGTCTTCCCGCATGGTCGCTCCCGGCGATTGTCTCGTCACCGAAGAGCTAGCGGGAAACGCCGGCCGGGTCCAGAAAAACGGTTAAGGTGCGGTTAACGGCCCTGTGAAAAGCGGGCGCGGGCGCCCGCAGGGTTTCCGAAACGATAATGCGCCTCCGGGCCGCCGTCCGCTCCCGTCATTTCAACGACTGGAGGAAGCCGAGCAGGCGCATGGAGCCCTCCGGCCACGGGCCGAAGCCGGCGGCCGGATTGATGTGCCCGGCATCTCCCGCGTCCACGATGGCCGCCCCCCAGTCGAGGGCGAAGCCCTCCGCCGTCGCGTAGGCGCAATAGGGATCGGTGCGGCTCGCCACCAGAACGGACGGGAAGGGCAAAGGCGCGGTGGGCACTGGCGCGAAGGGCGCGAGCACGGGGTCGAGGCCATCCCGCTCCAGGTCCGGAGGGGCGACGAGGAAGGCGCCCTTCACCTTGCCCTGTGGAAAGAGCGGCGCGGCATGCACCAAAGTGGGCACGCCCAGGGAATGGGCGACCACCACCACCGGCTTTTCCGCCGCCTTCACAGCCGTGGCGAGGCGCTGCGTCCAGGCCGCGAGGTCGGGGCGCATCCAGTCCGCCTGCTCCACCCGGCGGGCGGAGGAGAGGGAGCGCTCCCAGCGGCTCTGCCAGTGGTCATGGTCGGAGCCCTGCCAGCCGGGCACGATGAGGAGGGTGACGTCGGTGGAGCGCATCTTGAGGTCCGCTGGCGGTCAGGCGAGGGCGATGGCGGCCATCAGGCGGCCGTAGTCGGGTTCCTTGCGGTGGGTGGTGCGGCGATAGGAGAAGAAGCGCTCCTCGTCCGCATAGGTGTCGAGGCCGAGGTCCTCGATGGCGCCGACCCCCGCCTGCTCCAGCCGCAGCCGGATGAAGCCCGGCAGGTCGAACAGGGCGTGGTGGGCGCGGTCGGCCGGGGCGAAGAAGCGGGCGAAGCCCTTGTCCTCGGAGAGGAAGCGGGCGACGAAATCCTCCCCCACCTCGTAGCTCGGCTGGCGGATGAGCGGGCCGATGGCGGCGCGGATGTTGGCGCGCCTGGCGCCCTGCGCCTCCATGAGCGCGACGGTGGCGGCAACGATGCCGCCGATGGCGCCCTTCCAGCCGGAATGGGCCGCGGCCACCACCCGCGCATCGGGATCGGCGAACAGGATCGGCCCGCAATCGGCGATGGAGACGGCCGCGCCGATGCCCGGACTGGCGGCGACCACGGCGTCCGCCTTGGGGGCCGCCTCCCGCGTCCAGGGCTCGGTGGCGAGCACGGCATCGGCGGAATGCACCTGCCAGCAGGCCACCAGCCGGCCCGGCTCCACCCCGATCTCGCGCGCCATGCGGGCCCGGTTCTCCGCCACCGCCGCCGGATCGTCACTGGAGCCGGTGCCGCCGTTGAGGCTCGCGTAGATGCCGGTCGAGACGCCACCCCGCCGGGTGAAGAAGGCGTGCCGGATGCCGGGCAGCGCGGCGAGGGAGGGGGCCTCGATCTTCATGACGTGAACTCCTCGGACGGGTCGAAGGCGGGCGGGGCCCCGGGGGCAGGATGGGCGAGGACAAGCACCTTGAACAGCCGCCCCATTTCCCCGTCGCCGGTTCCGGCAAGGCGCGCGGCGGCGGCGTCGACGGCGGCGCGGATCGTCTCGGAGGCATCGCGCTTCAGCCGCTCGGCACGGGCGGCGAGGCCGAGGCGTTCGAGGAAGGGGCCCTGCTCCAGCGGCCCGAAGGCGTGAAGGCCCGCCATCCGGCCGATGCGGGCGAGGCCCGCGAAGTCCACATGGGCGGTGAGGTCGGCGTCGCCGGGCGATGCAAGGGGATCGGCGAAGCGATGCGCGTCCAGCGCCTGCAGCGTGTCGCCATAGCCGCCCGCATGACCGTAGTCGATGACGAGGGCCATGCCGCCCTGCGCCGAGAGGCGGGCGGCGAGCGCGCGGGCGGGGCCGCTCTCCATATGCTCCAGCACCGCGCCCTCGGCCGGGGGAGGCAGGTCGGCGGCGAAGGCCGCGGCGGCGCGGGCAGGGGCGGGATCGAGGCCGAACACGAGGCGGCCCTCGCCGTCGATCCCCACCCGCCGCTCGTGCCACTGGCCGGCGGCGCGGACATATTGGTCGATGGGCAAGGCATCGAAGAATTCATTGGCGAGGACGAGGGCCGGCCCCTCCGGCACCTCCTCCACCCGGTCGTGCCACTGCACGCCGGGCAGGTGGGCGGCGAGCGTGCGGGCCTGGGTTGCCTTCAGCACCGGGCTCGTCTCCACGAGGTGGATGCGGGCGGCGGCGCCGAAGCCGGGCACGAGGCGGGCGGCGCGCAGGGCATCGGCCATCAGCGTGCCGCGGCCGGGGCCGAGCTCCACCAGGCGGAAGGGCTCGGGCGCGCCCATCTGTTGCCAGGCCGCCACAGCCCACAGGCCCAGGAGCTCGCCGAACATCTGGCTGATCTCGGGGGCGGTGGTGAAGTCGCCCGCCGCGCCCAGCGGGTCGCGGGTGATGTAATAGCCGTGGCGCGGATGGCCGAGGCAGAGCCCCATGTAGCGGCTGATCGGGATCGGCCCCTCCGCCGCGATGATGGCGCGGATCTCGCGGGCGAGCGGCGTGGTCACGGCAGCGGGCTGCGCTTCAGGGCATAGAGCAGCAGGCCTGCGCCGGCCAGCACCAGCGGCACCGAGAGCCACATGCCCATGGTGGTGCCGAAGGCGAGGTAGCCGAGCTGCACGTCCGGCTCGCGGAAGAACTCGCCGACGATGCGCGAGAGGCCGTAGCCGATGCCGAAGATGCCGGTGGCCACCCCCGGCCGCTTCAGCCCCCCCAGGCGCACCACCAGCAGCATGACCAGGAACAGCACCAGGCCTTCCAGCGCCGCCTCGTAGAGCTGGCTCGGGTGGCGCGGCAGGTCCCCGCCATTGGGGAAGACGATGGCCCACGGCACGTCCGCCGGGCGGCCCCACAGCTCCCCATTGATGAAATTGGCGATGCGCCCGAAGAACAGGCCGATGGGCGCCACCACGCCCGAGACGTCCAGCAGGGACATGACCGGGATATTGCGCGAGCGGGCGAACAGCACGAGGGCGATCAGCGTCCCGGCCAGCCCGCCGTGGAACGACATGCCGCCCTTCCACACCGCGATGATGTCCGCCGGATGGGCGGCGAAATACACCGGATTGTAGAACAGCACGTAGCCGGTGCGTCCGCCGAGGATGACGCCCAGCGTCGCCCAGAACAAGGCGTCGTCCAGGTCCTGCGGCTGCATGGGCGAGGTGCCGCCCCACAGGGCCGGGCGTGCCACCATGCGCCGCGCCAGCAGCCAGCCGATGACGAGGCCGGCGATATAGGCCAGCGCGTACCAGCGCACCGCCAGGGGGCCGACCTGCACGAGCACGGGATCGATGGCGGGGAAGGGCAAAGCGAAGGTGGGCATCTCGTCTCCGCTCATGGGTCCGCCGCCGGGCGGGCCGGCGGACGGCGCCGTGATGCCGCGCCGGACCGGCACGCGTCAAGCCGGCGGACGGAAAGGGGGCGGGACACGGGGAGGCGAGCGGTTGGGGGCGCCGCCCGCGCCCCATTGCTTCTTCCCCGGGGGCGCGGTTTATCCCGCCCTTGCGTCGCCGCCCGTGTGTCGCCATTTTCCCGTTTGGGCGCGAATGCGCACGAGGAGGCTCCCATGACCCAGACCACCGGCCGCATTTTCGACGAGATGGCGCGTCTCGTGAACGACGCCGCGGGGGTAGCCCAGGGGGTGCGCCGCGAGGCCGAGACCGCCATGCGTGCCCAGATGGAGCGCTTCCTGCGCGACATGGACCTGGTGAAGCGCGAGGAGTTCGAGGCGGTGAAGGACATGGCCGCCGCTGCCCGCGCGGAGAACGAGCGCCTTGCCGCCCGCCTCGAGCTGCTGGAGGCGAACCTGCGCATCCACACCCACCCGACCCCGAACGGCTCCACCGGCCCGGCCGATCCCGTGGTGGAGGACTGATCGCCCGCGCGCCCCTGTCCTGCGCGTCGTCTCGGTCCTGCATGGCCGGAGCTGAGCGTGCCGCGCCTTTGTGTCGCAGTGCGAAAGCGTGTGGCGTCAAGGTGCACGGGCCACAATCTGTCGTAGCGGGGAAATCTTTACCCGCGATATACTGATTTTCGTGGCGATTCGGAGCCGGTTCGTCGTACACGGTATGGATACGACGGGGCGCAGCCTCGCCAGGAGGCTCTCCCAAGGGACGGTGTCCCCAGTGGGGCACCGTGCTGCAAGGGGCTTCCGCCTGGCACGCCGTGTTGCGCATGCCTCTGAGTGGTCATCACTGGGTTGTGGTCGTCACTTCTTGGCCTGACGCGCGGACGCTGCCGCGTTCGACCCTCTCCGCGTTCCTCACACCGCGAGGTCGAGGCCATGTCTCTCATCGACATCGAAGCCGATGCGCCGGCGAACCCCGTTGACCTGGTGGAGCAGCTTGCCGCCCTCCACGACTGGTCGTTCGAGCGCTCCGACGAGGACGAGATCACCCTCTCGCTCTCCAGCCGCTGGACGGACTGCCATGTCTCCTTCCAGTGGATGGACGAGCTGGAATCCCTGCATCTCGCCTGTGCCTTCGACTTCAAGGTGCCCGAGGGGCGCCGCGGGGAGGTGCTGAAGCTGCTCGCCCTGGTCAATGAGCAGATGTGGCTCGGCCATTTCGACCTGTGGAGCCAGGAAGGCGTCATCATGTTCCGCCATGCCCTGGTGCTGGCGGGCGGCGCCACCGCCTCCGACCGCCAGTGCGAGGCGATCGTGGACGCCGCCATCGATGCGGTGGAGCGCTATTATCCCGCCTTCCAGTTCGTGGTCTGGGCCGGCAAGACCGCCCGGGAAGCCATGGACACGGCCCTGTTCGAGACCGTGGGCGAGGCCTGAGGCATTGTGCCATCCCGCCCCGGCGCGGCCGGGGCGGTTTTGCGGCGTGGGGAGGCCGCGCCTTCCCCACCCGCATGCGGACGCTTTCACCTTATAACCTCGGGACGTGATAAGTCCTGGATCCGGCGCATCCATGCGCCGGTGGCAAGAGGCGGAAATGAGTGAGAGCGCGCTGAAATACCTGTCCGGTCCCGTGGTGCTGCTGGGTGCCGGAAAGATGGGCGGGGCGATGCTGGAGGGCTGGCTGAAGCTGGGCCTTTCCTCCGATCACGCGATAGTGCTCGATCCGCACATGCCCGCGGAAGCGGCCGAGGCGCTCGCGGCGCGAGGCGTCAGCGTCAATCCCAACCTTGATACGGTGTCCGCCCCCTCCGTTATTCTCCTGGCCGTCAAGCCCCAGGTGGCGCCCGATGCGCTGCCGCGCGTGGCGCCGCTGGTGAAGGCGGGCACGGTTGTGGTGTCCATCATGGCCGGCCGCACCCTTTCCTTCATGACCGATATCTTCGGCGCGGATGCCGCCCTGGTGCGCTCCATCCCGAACACGCCGGCCGCCATCGGCCGCGGCGTGAGCGTGGCCGTCGCCGGACCGCGGGTGAGCGCCGCCCAGCGCGACCTCGCCTCCGCCCTCCTGTCCGCCATCGGCATCGTGGAGTGGATCGAGGATGAGGCCCTGATGGATGCCGCGACTGCCGTTTCCGGTTCCGGCCCCGCTTATGCCTTCCTTCTGGCCGAGGCCATGGCCCAGGCGGGGATCGAGGCCGGGCTGCCGGCGGAGCTGTCCCACCGCATCGCCCGTGCCACCGTGGCGGGGGCCGGGGCGCTGCTCGATCATTCCGACCTGCCGGCCGCCACGCTCCGGCAGAACGTGACCTCGCCGGGCGGGACCACCGCCGCCGCCCTCGCCGTGCTGATGCACGAGGAGAACGGCTTCGGCCCGCTCCTGACCGCTGCCATTGCCGCCGCCACGAAGCGCGGCAAGGAGCTCGCCGGCTGACTGCCAGCACGGCCGGGTTGAAAAGGCCCGGTCCGCTCCCACTTTCCCGTGACGGCTCGGAGAGGGCGGCGCTTGCTCCGTGCGCGGTGTAAGCTGGCGCCTGTTTCAGGCACGCCACGAGCCGGGCCGTGCCAGCGGGGATCCACGAAGGGGATGCCATGACGTCCGAGACCGTCCGCGAGGCCTGCCTGCGCAGCTTCCTCTCCCTTCTGGCCGAGCGGCCGTTCGCGCGCATCGCCCTCGCCGATGTCGCGGAGCGCTGCGGCGTCGCCCTCGGGGAGATGCGGGCGTCGTTTGCGTCCACCACGGACCTGCTCGCCGCCTTCTTCCGCGCCACCGACCGGCACGTGCTGGCGGAGGGCGGGCCGGATTCGGAGGATTTCGCCGGCGAGGGACCGAAGGATCGCCTGTTCGAGGTGCTCATGCGCCGGCTCGATGCGCTGGAGCCCTACAAGGATTCCGTGCGTGGCCTTCTGCGCTCGGCACGGCGCGACCCGATCCTCGCTTTCCAGCTTCTGAAGCTGTCGGAGACGTCCCAGCGCTGGATGCTGGCGGCGGCGGGCATCGACTGCACGGGCCTGTCCGGCAGCGTGCGGGCGAAGGGCCTCGCGCTGCTGTTCGCGCGGGTGCTGGACGTGTGGCTGGACGAGGAAGACCCGGGCCTGCCGCAGACCATGGCGGCCCTCGACCGGGAGCTGGCGAACGGCGCCAAGCTGCTGGGGATGCTGGATGATCTCGCCTATATCGCCATTCCCTGGCGCAAGCGCCGCAAGGGCCCGGACGAGAGCGGGGTGCGTGGAGCGGCGGAGGACGAGGCGCCGACCGGGTAGGGCGCGGCGCTCGCGCGTGCGGTCATTCCCGGCCCGCTCGCGGGCGTTCACGTCGCTGCATGGGCGCAGCCCGGATATCGAGTCATCAAGCACGGCAACGGCCAGGGGCGGAACGAGTCCAGCCCTGGCCGCATCTCTTCTGCCGTGGAAAGCAGGAGCGGCCTTTCCGCCGCTCCCGCCTGCTCAGGCCGCCTGCTGCTTCGGGCGGGTCTCGGCGGTGTAGGCGTCCATCAGCTGATGGGTGATGCCGCTGGGCTTGAAGCTCCAGTCGGCGATGGAGCCGACCGGGGTCACCTCGGCGGCGGTGCCGGTGATGAAGCACTCGGTGAAGCCCTCCAGCTCCTCCGGCTTGATGTGCCGCTCGATCACCTCGATGCCGTGGCGGCGGGCGAGGTCGATCACGGTGCGGCGGGTGATGCCGTCCAGGAAGCAGTCCGGGATAGGCGTGTGGATCACGCCGTCCTTCACGAAGAAGATGTTGGCGCCGGTGCACTCGGCCACGTAGCCGCGATAGTCCAGCATCATGGCATCGGCGAAGCCGCGGCGCTCGGCCCGGTGCTTGGAGATGGTGCAGATCATGTAGAGACCCGCGGCCTTCGCCTTGCAGGGGATGGTGGCCGGGTCGGGACGGCGCCACTCGGACAGGTCGAGGCGCAGGCCCTTCTGGCGCTGCTCGGGATCGAAATAGGACGGCCATTCCCACACGCCGATGGCGAGGTGAATGGAGTTCTTCTGGGCGGCGACGCCCATCATCTCGCTGCCGCGCCAGGCGACCGGCCGGACATAGGCGTCCACGAGGCCGTTCTTCTCCAGCGTCGCCTTCTTGGCGGCGTCGATCTCGCCGATGGTGTAGGGGATGGTGAAGTCGAGCATCTCGCCGGAGAGGCGCAGCCGCTCGGAATGCTCGGACGACTTGAAGATCTTGCCCCCGTAGGCGCGTTCGCCCTCGAACACGGTGCTGGCATAGTGCAGGCCGTGGGACAGGACATGCAGCTTGGCATCGGCCCAAGGCACGAACACGCCGTCGTACCAGATCCAGCCGTCACGTTGGTCGAAGGGGACACCCTGAGCGCTCATGATCTTCTACTCCTTGTTCAAACCGCGTCGTTCGCGCGGCTTCCCCCCATCGTCACGGCTTTCCAGCGCAGACGCATGGGGATATCTTTACGCCTGCTAAAGAAGCTGGCAAAGGCGCGAAACGATCGAACGCTTGACTGGGGTCTCGCGACCGATCATTTCGTCTGACGGGTCCTTTGAGTAACGATCAAAACGAAAAAAGTCAACATGGCTGACATAAACTCCCTCATCGCGCCCGCCTCGGTTCCCGATCGCCCCGTTGCCGCGGAGCTTGCGGGGGATCTCCCGCTCGTGGACTTCGTCGAGCTTTTGTTCTTCGCCTACAGGGACTTCGTGGGGGATCCGGACCAGATCCTCGCGCCCATCGGCTTCGGCCGGGCGCACCACCGGGTTATCCATTTCGTGAACCGCCACCCCGGCATGCGGGTGACCGATCTGCTCGACATCCTGCGCATCACCAAGCAGAGCCTCGGGCGGGTGTTGCGGGAACTGGTGGACGAAGGCTTCGTGGAGAGCCGGGCCGGCGCCGCGGACCGCCGGCAGCGCCTGCTCTTCCCCACCTCCAAGGGGGAGGCGCTGGCGCGCCAGTTCGTCGGCCTGCAGAGCCGCCGCATCGCCCGGGCGCTCGAAGCGAGCGGGCCGAACGGCCGGGATGCGGTGCGCCGCTTTCTTCTCGCCATGATCGATCAGGAGGATCGCGTGGCGGTGGAGCGGTTGATCCAGCGCGCCGACCGCGCCGCCAAGGCGCGTCCCGCCTAGTGGTCCGGCCGCGACATTCAAACCCCTGGATGTCGCGACAGGTGGGCCCACAAGCGAGTGATCCACCAGGCGCCCGCCCTGCGGCGGGGGTGGATCCTGCCGCTGCGGGACATGCCGGGCTGACAGCGCGTGCGAGTTTGTGCGAAGACGAGGCCATGCAGATCCTGAAGACCGACCGCGCCCTGCGCGCGCCCCGGCGGGCAGCCGCCCATGGCTGACGCCGCGCCTGCTGCCGTGCCCGTCGCCCTTGCCGACGATGCGCCCCATTTGCTGGTGGTGGACGACGACAGCCGCATCCGCACCCTGCTCTCGCGCTTCCTCACCGAGAACGGCTACCGCGTCACCACCGCCGCCTCCGCCGCGGAGGCGCGCAGCCGGCTCGACGGGCTCACCTTCGACCTGCTGGTGCTGGACGTGATGATGCCGGGGGAAAGCGGGCTCGATCTCGCCCGGGACCTGCGCCGCTCCTCCAGCGTGCCTATCCTCATGCTCACCGCGCGGTCCGAGACGGCGGACCGCATCACCGGCCTCGAGGCCGGGGTGGACGACTACGTGGCCAAACCGTTCGAGCCGCGCGAGCTGCTGCTGCGCATCGGCTCCATCCTCAAGCGGGCGCTGCCGCCGCCGCAGAAGGCCATCGAGAGCGTGCGCTTCGGCGACTTCTCCTTCCATCTGGAGCGGGGCGAGCTGACCCGCAACGGGGAGCTCGTGCGCATCACCGAGCGCGAGCGGGACATGCTGCGGACGCTCGCCGAGGAGCCGGGCGAGACCGTGCCGCGCCTGGCGCTCGCCGGCGGCGGGGCGGCGAGCGAGCGCGCGGTGGACGTTCAGGTGAACCGCCTCCGGCGCAAGCTGGAGCGCGATCCCGCCAATCCCGTGCATCTGCAGACGGTGCGCGGCATCGGCTATCGCCTCGTGGTGACGCCTTGAGCGTGGCGGAGAGCGGTCCCTCGGGCCTGAAGCTCGTCGGCTCCTTCCTCAAGGACGCCAACGCGCGCTTCGCCGCCTGGTTCAACCGGGTGACCCCGAAGGGCCTCTATCCGCGCTCGCTCATCATCATCGTCACCCCCATGGTGATCCTCCAGTCGGTGGTGGCGTTCGTCTTCATGGAGCGCCACTACAACACGGTGACCCGGCGCCTCTCCGCCGCCGTCAGCCAGGACATCTCGGCGGTGGTGTCGCTCTACGACCTGCTGCCCAGGGACAACGATTTCTCCGCCTTGCGCCGCATCGCCTGGCGCAACCTCCAGCTCAACGTGACCGTGCTGCCGCCGGCGCCCTTGCCGCCGCCCGGGCCGAAGCCCTTCTTCTCGGTGATCGACAGCGCCCTGTCCCGGGAGATCGGCCGCCGGGTGAAGGAGCCCTTCTGGATCGACACGGTGGGCCGCTCCAACCTCATCGAGGTGCGGGTGAAGATGGATGACGCGGTGCTGCGCATCTTCGCGCCCCGCAACGCCGCTTATGCCTCCAATTCGCACATCTTCATCCTGTGGATGGTGGGGACATCTCTGGTTCTCCTGACGGTCGCGATCCTGTTCCTGCGCAACCAGATCCGCCCCATCGAGAACCTTGCCGATGCCGCCGAGGCCTTCGGCAAGGGGCGCGACGTGGAGAATTTCCGCCCCCGCGGTGCCCGTGAGGTGCGGCGGGCGGCGGTGGCCTTCCTGGAGATGAAGCGGCGCATCGAGCGGCAGATCGAGCAGCGCACCACCATGCTCGCCGGCGTCTCCCACGACATGCGGACCATCCTCACCCGCTTCAAGCTGGAGCTCGCCTTCCTCGGCGACGGGGCGGAGACCGAAGCGCTGAAAAAGGACGTGGACGAGCTGCAGGGCATGCTGGAGGCCTATCTCGCGTTCGCCCGCGGGGATCCGGGCGAGCAGGCGGCGCTCACCGACATGGGCGAGCTGATCGAGGACCTGCGTCTCAATGCCGAGCGCGACGGCGCCACCGCCGAGGCGAGCTTCATGGGCCCGCCGCTGGTGGAGGTGAAGGGCGACCAGCTGAAGCGCTGCATCGGCAATCTCGTGAACAATGCCGTGCGCCATGCCCGGCGTGTCGCCATCTCCGGCACGCGCGATGCCCGTTGGCTGATCGTGACGGTGGACGACGACGGCCCCGGAATTCCCGAGGAGAAGCGGGAGGAGGTGTTCCGCCCCTTCCTGCGCCTCGACGACGCGCGCAACCAGGATGCCGGCGGTTCGGGCCTCGGCCTGTCCATCGCCCGCGACATCGCCCGCGCCCACGGGGGCGACGTGATCCTGTCCGACAGCCCCATGGGTGGCCTCAGGGCAAGCGTGCGCGTTCCGGTGTAGCCGGAGGGTCTTTTCACCTCGGGTCATGTCGCATCAGAAATGTGCCGGAGGCGTGTCGGACCGGCCTGAGCGAGATCGAGATCCGCCCGCTCCTCGAGAGGGAGGGCTTCGGTGAGGTCCCGACGCCCGAGGGCTTGGCGCGGCCCGCGCGCGCCCGCAGCACCATCGCGGCGGGGTGAGGCGCTGCCGTGGCAACGACGCCCGCCCGCGCGGCGTCCTCGACCTGCCGCGTACCGTGTATAGCGGGAAGCCGGAGGCTGGAGCCGCGTCCGGGCTCTTTCTCAATAGCCGCGCTGCGGATCCACCCGGTTCGCCACCTCCTCGCCGGCCTCCACCCGCCGGATGTTCTCGGCGATCTGTGCCGCAGCGCTCCTCGGGATGGCCATGGAGGCGAGGTGCGGGGTGATGAGCACATTCTCCATGCCCCACAGGGGGCTGTCCTGCGGCAGGGGCTCCACCTCGAACACGTCCAGCGTCGCCGCGCCGATCTGGCCGGCGCGGAGCGCCGCCACAAGGGCGGCCTCGTCCACCACCGGTCCGCGCGCCACGTTGATGAAGGCCGCGCCCCGGGGCAGCCGCGCAAGGCGCTCGGCATTCAGGAGCCCGCGCGTCTCGTCGGTCAGGGGCAGCATCACCACCAGGATGTCGCTTTCCGCGAGGAAGCCGGGCAAGGCATCGAGGCCGTGATGGCAGGCGATGCCGGGCAGCGCCCTGGCGGTGCGTGACCAGCCGCGCACGTCGAAGCCCTGCCGCGCCAGCTCCAGCGCGGCCGCCCCGCCCAGCTCACCGAGGCCCAGCACGCCGACCTTGATCTCGCCGGCCGTGCGGGGGGAGACGAAGTGCCAGCGCCGCTCCCGTTGCGCCTTCTCCAGGAGGGGGATGTCGCGGGCGTGCCGCAGCACGCACATCAGCACGAAGGATGCCATCATCTGCGACATGCGCGGATCGGACAGGCGGGTGATGGGCACGTGCGGCAGGTCGTCCCGCGCCACCAGCGCATCCACGCCGGCGCCGAGATTGATGACGAGCTTCAGGTTGGGAAAGCGGCCGAAGAAACCATGCGGCGGCTTCCAGACGAGGGCGTAGCGCACGTCCGCCGGATCGCCGGCCACCAGCCCGTCGCCGGCCCGTGCCGCGCGGACGTCGAGACCGGGCAGGGCGGCCTGAAGGGCCGGTTGCCACGCCTCGAACGCATCGAATGCGCTGTAGAACACCAATGCCGCGCCCACGTCTTCGCTCCTCCCCCGGCGCGGTCTGCCCGCTTCGTCGCGCCTTTCATACCATCGGCCGCGGCCTTTGAGCGGCCCCGGGAGGGTATCGCCGGGGCGTCGCGCGGGCCCGAGACCGTTGGCATTAGAGCATGCGGGATCGGATCGCACCGCAATCTGATCGGATACCGCCTCTCCTTTTGCGTTCAGAGGGCGGGCCCCGAGCAAATGCCTTCAAGTCGCGGATCGCGTTCTCGGACGGCGGGACCCGCGCTGTCAGCCTTCGCGCCTTTTCCCGGACCGGGGGGAACCGGGGCGCAGGCGCAACGTTGGTGACCCACAACCTTTGCGATACGAAGAAGACGGATGTCACCTCAGGGGTTTATGGCGGCCACTGCGCCCGGCGCGCGCACGGTTCTCCTGGTGGAGGACGACGCGCTCGTGCGCATGGTCACCGCCGGGGAGCTGCGCGGGGCGGGGTTGACCGTCATCGAGGCGGCCTCCGCCGAGGAGGCCTACGAGGCCATCCTCGCCGGTCTCGCCGTGGACGTGGTGTTCACCGACGTGCGCACGGAGGGCGGGCTGGATGGCTATGAGTTCGCCCGCCGCCTGCGGGCGGAGCGTCCCCGCCTGCCGGTGATCCTCACCTCCGGGCACCTGGACGAATCGGTGGCGAGCCTCGTCGCGCCGTTCCTCGCCAAGCCCTACCGGATCGAGACCGTGATCCAGCTCATCCAGACCCAGCTCTCGGCGACACGGGCGCCCTGACGGCGCGGACGATCGCCTGCGGCGGAAATGGAGATGCCATGACAGCCAATGAGATCTACTCGAATGCGCCCCATGGGGGCGAGCGCGGCGCCTCCGCCACCCTGCTCGTGGTGGACGCCGACATTCTCGTGCGCCAGGCGATCGCCGATTACCTGCGCCAATGCGGCTACACCGTGCTGGAAGCGTCGAGCGGGCGCGAGGCGCAGATCATCCTGGAGGTGGAGGCGGAGCGGGTGGAGATCGTGCTCGCCGACGCCTCGGCCGAGGGCGAGCGGGAGGGCTTCGGCCTCGCCCGCTGGCTTCGGGAGGGCCATCCGCACATGGACATCATCCTCGCGGGATCGCCGGTGATGGCCGCGGCCCACGCCCCCGACCCGTGGGAGGACGGTCCGGCCGTGGGCAAGGGCTACCATCCCCAGCAGGTGACGGCGCGCATAAAGTGGCTGATGGCGGCGCGGGCGCGCCGGCGCGGAGGCCCATGAGGCCGCCGGCTCACTTCAGCATGTAGCGCACGCCAAGGCGCACCTGGTGGGCGCCCACGTCCCCCATCGCGAGCCCGCCCGCATAGGACGGGCTGCCGAGGCTCACATACCGGTAGCCGAGATCTAAGCTGGTGCTGGAGCTGAGCGCGTAGGACAGGCCCCCGCCCACCGACCAGGCGAATTCCCAGGCATTGCCGGCAGGCCGCAGCGCGGACGGCGCATCCAGCGTGTCGATGGCGAAGCCTGCCCCGGCACTGAGATAGGGCGTGAAGCCGGATACCGTCACCACATCCCAATAGAGGCTGGCCAATGCCACGGTGGTGCTGGCGCGGAAATCGGCGAAGCCGAGCTGCGCGGCGCCCAGCGCCAGATAGTCGACGCTCGCCTCCGCGCGGAGGTAGGGGGTGATGCGGTAGCCAAGTCCGCCGCCCAGCGACCAGCCGGAGCCGGACAGGTCCAGCCCCGTGGGCGCGCCAGCGGACGAAAGGCTGGCGCCGGCAGCGGCCACATAGCCGGCATCGGCGCGCAGGTACCAGCCGGAGGAGGCTTCCTCGGACACGGTCGGGGGCGCGAGGGAGAAGTCGCCAGGACGGCCGAGCTTCGCCAGCATGGCGTCGGTCTCCGCATCCGCCGCCCGCGCGGCGCCGGGCGGGAGCAACCCCGCAGCGGGCCCCATGGCGAGGCAGGCGGCGAGCACCCACCCGCAGGTCCGCCGGAACCCGCCGTTCACGCGCAAACGCAACATCTCACACCCATGCAAAGCCCACCGTCTCGGGGACCGTCGCATGGGAAGCTTTAAGACCGGCTTAACCCTGATGATCGGTTAAGCAAGGCCTCCGCCGGGACGCCGCGGCGCGTCAGGCGGCGACGCGCTGGAGCGCGCCGATCACCTCGTCCACCACATCCTCCACCAGGTCCCGGTCGTCGCCTTCGCCCATCACGCGGATCACCGGCTCGGTGCCGGAGGGGCGGATGAGCAGGCGGCCGTGGTTGGCGAGGCGTCGCTCCGCATCGGCGATGGCGGTCTTCACCGATTCGTTCTCCAGCGGCATGCCATCGGTGTAGTGCACGTTCTTCAGGATCTGCGGCAGCGGGTCGAAGCGATGGCACACTTCCGATACCGGCTTGCCCTGACGCGCCACCACCGCCAGCACCTGCAGGGCGGCGACCAGGCCGTCGCCGGTGGTGGAGTAATCGGAGAGGATGATGTGGCCGGACTGCTCGCCGCCCACATTGTAGCCGTCCGCCCGCATGCGCTCGAGCACGTAGCGATCGCCCACGGCGGTGCGGGCCATGGTGATGCCCTCTCCGGCCAGGTGCCGCTCAAGGCCGAGATTGGACATGACGGTCGCCACCAGCCCGTCCCGGGCGAGGCGGCCGTCCTCCTTGAAGCTCTCGGCCACCACCGCCATGAGCTGGTCGCCGTCCACCGTGTGGCCCTTCTCGTCCACGATCATCACCCGGTCGGCGTCGCCGTCGAGGGCGATGCCGATGTCCGCGCGCACTTCGCGCACTTTGGCGGAGAGCGCGGCGGGGGAGGTGGAGCCCACGTCCCGGTTGATGTTCATGCCGTCCGGCTCGACGCCGATGGCGATGACCTCGGCGCCCAGCTCCCACAGGGCCTCGGGTGCGACGCGGTAGGCGGCGCCGTGGGCGCAGTCCACCACCACGCGCATGCCCTCGAACGACTGGTTCCGCGGCAGGGTGCGCTTGGCATATTCGATGTAGCGGGCGTGCACGCCCTCCAGCCGCCGGGCGCGGCCGATCTCGGCCGGCTTGGCGAGCTGGCGGGAGAGATCCTCGTCGATCAGCGCCTCGATCTCCCGCTCCACCTCGTCGGAGAGCTTGAAGCCGTCCGGGCCGAACAGCTTGATGCCGTTGTCGTCGAACGGATTGTGGGAGGCGGAGATCATCACGCCGAGGTCGGCGCGCATGGAGCGCGTCAGCATGCCCACCGCGGGCGTGGGCATGGGGCCGAGCAGCAGCACGTCCATGCCCACGGAGGTGAAGCCGGCCACCAGAGCATTCTCGATCATGTAGCCCGACAGGCGGGTGTCCTTGCCGATCACGACCCGGTGGCGGTATTCGCCGCGGCGAAAGACGAGGCCGGCGGCCATGCCGACCCGGAGCGCCAGGGGCGCCGTGAGCGTCGCATTGGCGCGCCCGCGCACGCCGTCGGTTCCGAAATACTTGCGCGACATGGTCATGTCTGCCCGATGATTCCACAAAGGTTGGGTGGGCTTTACCATCCCGGCTGCCGCAGGGCGATCACTTCTCGTGACGGCGCCGACACGTAGGCGGTCGAAATGCAAGCCCGCGTCCTGCTTCTGATGCGAATATCACTGCCAAGATGTTCAAATCACGGGGCTTGTTGCAAGTCCGTAGCACCCCCGAGGCCGCATTTCAGGTGCCAAGGTTAAGTTCGGCAGGGCAATCCTACCATCCTGCGCGCAAATCGCCCGCCCTTCACGGATCTCCGGCGATTGCGCGCGGGTGGCCGGCAGTGCTACCGCTCCGCCCAATCTTCCGAAGCATTCGGCCGAAGGACGTATCGCCCGTGACCTCCGCGACCCTTGATGTCCTCGCCATCGGCAATGCCATTGTCGATGTCCTCTCCCGTGCCGAGGAGGATTTCCTCCTGGGCCACGGCATGAACAAGGGCGGCATGGCCCTCATCGACGAGGCGCGGGCGGAGCAGGTCTATGCGGCCATGGGCCCCGGCACCGAGGCTTCGGGGGGCTCGGCGGCCAACACGGCGGCGGGCGTCGCCTCCCTCGGCGGCAAGGCGGGCTTCATCGGCAAGGTGAAGGCGGACGGTCTCGGCACCGTGTTCGGCCACGACATCCGCGCCGCTGGCGTCGCCTACGGCACCTCCGCCGCGGCGGACGGCCCGGCCACCGCGCGCTGCCTCATCCTGGTGACGCCGGACGGCGAGCGCACCATGAACACCTATCTCGGCGCCGCCCAGAACCTGGTGCCGGCGGACATCGACGCCGCCGTGGTGGAAAGCGCCGCGGTCACCTATCTCGAAGGCTATCTGTGGGATCCGCCGCCGGCGAAGGAGGCGTTCCTGGCCGCCGCGAAGATCGCCCACGGTGCCGGCCGCAAGGTGGCGCTCTCCCTTTCCGACGCCTTCTGCGTGGACCGCTACCGCGTGGAATTCCACCAGCTCGTCACCTCCGGCACCGTGGATCTCGTCTTCTGCAACGAGGGCGAGCTGAAGTCCCTCTACGGGACCGCCGATTTCGACGCGGCCCTCGTGGCCCTGCGCCGCGACGCGAAGGAAGCGGTGGTGACGCGCTCGGAGAAGGGGGCGTCCTTCGTCACCTCCGGCGCGGTGGTGAGCGTGCCGGCCTATCCGGTGGAGCGGGTGGTGGACACCACCGGGGCGGGCGACCTGTTCGCCGCCGGCTTTCTCACCGCTTATACCCGCGGCCTCGACCCGGCCACCGCCCTGCGCCTCGGCGCGCTGGCGGCGGGGGAGATCATCGGCCAGATGGGGGCGCGGCCCCAGCGTCCCCTCATCGACCTCGCCCGCGAGGCCGGTCTCATCTCTTGAGCGCGCGCCCATGAGCATTCGGCCATGAACGCGGGACTGCCCGAGCGCGGGGCGGACGCCGCCGCCCGCGCCCTCGCCGCCATCGATGCCCGCGCGCCGCTCCTGATGGTTCTCGGCGGGGCGGGCACGGGCAAGACCACCTTCCTGCACGAATTGCGCAAGACCCCGCGCGGCCGGCAGGTGTTCCTCGCCCCCACCGGCGTCGCGGCGCTGCAGGTGGGCGGGCAGACCATCCATTCCTTCTTCGGCATCCCGCCGCGCCTGCTCAACCCGGACGAGGTGAAGCCGCGCGTGCAGGTGCGCCGGCTGCTGAAGAAGCTCGACCGGGTGGTGATCGACGAGATCTCCATGGTCCGCGCCGATTTGCTGGACGCCATCGACATCTCCCTGCGCATCGCCCGCGACAATTCCGAGCCGTTCGGCGGGGTGCAGATGGTGCTGGTGGGCGATTTCCTGCAACTGCCCCCCGTGGTGCCCATGGCCGAGCAGGAGATGCTGGGCCGCATGGGCTATGAAGGCCCCTTCGCCTTCCATGCCAAGGCGCTGGAGGGGCGGGAGGTGACCGGGGTGCCCTTCACCCATGTGCACCGTCAGACCGACCGCGCCTTCATCGCCATGCTGGATGCGCTGCGCCGAGGCCGCGGCGCGCGGGAGGCGGCGGAGGCGCTGAACGAGGCCTGCGTGCGCCCGCACCGGGAGGGCGCGCTGCCCGTTCTGCTGACCCCCACCAATGCCCGCGCCGACGCCTACAACGCCCGCGGCCTCGCCGCCCTTGCGGACGAGGGGCGCGCCTTCGACGGGCTGCTGAAGGGCGAGTTCGGCCTGGAGGGCGATCGCCTGCCGGTGGCGGAAAAGCTGGTGCTGAAGCGCGGCGCCCGGGTGATGGCCCTGCGCAACGATCCCGCCCGGCGCTGGGTGAACGGCTCGGTGGGCACGGTGGTGGGCCTCGGCGCCCATTCCGCCATGGTGAAGCTCGACGCCGGCCCCATCGTGGAGATCGAGTCCTTCACCTGGGAGCGCATCCGCTACGGCTGGGACGAGCCGGGCGGGCGCATCGAGGCGCAGGTGGTGGGCACCTACACCCAGCTGCCGCTCGCCCCCGCCTGGGCCCTCACCATGCACAAGGCGCAGGGCCTGACCCTCGACGATGTGCGCATCGACTTCGCCGACGGCGCCTTCGCCCCGGGGCAGGCCTACGTGGCTTTGTCACGGGCGCGCTCGCTGGAGGGGCTGTCGCTGGTGCGGGCGATCACCGGGCGGGACGTGCGGGTGGACCGGCGGGTGGCGGGCTATATGGAGCGGTTTGAGGGGGATTGGCGCAGGAAAAGTCTCGGCTAAGGTGCTCAGGTGGAAGCATCAGCTGTGCGAGACGTCCGATGTCCGTTGGAAGGTGTAGGCTGACGCTGAAAAGCGGGAAATTTGTTCGATCTCATATTATTCCCAAAGCGTTGACTCGTATAGCTCGTCGTGGAAGCGGTGTTATGGAGATATCTCCGGCGACCGCTCGACCCAAGCTGCGCTACGATAGCTGGTATGATTCTAACCTGGTTATAAAGTTAGGAGAGGATATTTTATCGGCATACGATAACTACGGTATTTCTGAATTGAAGAGATTGATGCTTATTTGGGGCGGATGGGGAGAGGCAGCGGTTTGTCCGGCACCGTTCTCGAATCTTGGTGCTAGCCCCCTTGGAGTGCGCCAAGTTGATTTGGAAGACGGCAGGCGGCTTCGTGCATTTTTCCTCAGCTTGCTTTGGCGATTTTCTGCGACGTCAAAGCCCGAATTTGCCCACATCAACGTGGGGGCCGAAAGGGAAGAGCGGCTTAGGAAAATATTACTCAAAGAAGAAGACGATGATATAAATCTTTTCCCTATCGCGCTTTTTCAAATACCTCAGGTCGGACCAAGACATAATTTTGTGCCAACCAATGAGGTTCTGAATCTCCCTATAATATCGGGGGATGAATGTTCTGGGACTAGGCCGATGAATGTCGTTCGGGCATATTTTGATGGCCTCGTTGTATTTTTTTATCTAGACGAAAATGTCGATGGATCGGATGATGAAATATCATTTCTTCATGGTAAGAAGCTAACTGTTGCGACGCTTGAGCCTCGTGGGTCGATCCAATTTGTAATGCATGACGAGGCGTTGGCGGAGGCTGAAGCTCTTTATCCTGATGAATTTAGCAGAATAATGCGGACGATTTCGAGACCCTCGCGATAGCGTTCAAAACCGCTCCTCCTCCTCCAGAAAATCCAGGAACGTCTGCACCTTGGCGAGCAAATGGATGCGGCTGGGGTAGATGGCGTAGAGGGAGCCGGAGGGGGGCGTGGGGTAGGATGTGCTCCGGCGCGCCGGAGGCGAGGTCGCCCTCCGTGATCACCTTGGGCATGAAGGTGAAGCCCATGCCCTCGAGCGCTGCCATCAGCAGCATGGTTTCGACGCCGCTCAGGACCACTGACCGGGTCGAAGCGGATCTCGCCACCGTGCGCCGGCCGGTGCGCACCCTGCCTGCTTCGGTCGCTCAAGGCTCGCGGAGGGGACTGGCGACGGCTTATAAGCGGGCGCCCCACATGGAAGACCTCTTATGTCCAACACCCACCCAGCACCCACCCCCATCACCTTCGACGACTTCCTCGCCGTGGACATCCGCGTCGGCACCATCGTGGCGGCGGAGGCGTTTCCGCAGGCGCGCAAGCCGGCCTACAAGCTCACCATCGATTTCGGGCCACAGATCGGCACCAAGCGCTCGTCGGCGCAGATCACGGTGCATTATGCGCTGGAGGAGCTGGTGGGGCGGCAGGTGGCGGCGGTGGTGAATTTTCCGCCGCGGCAGATCGGCCCCTTCATGTCCGAAGTGCTCACCCTCGGCTTTCCGGATGCGGACGGCGCCGTGGTGCTCGTCTCGCCCACCACCAAGGTGCCCGACGGCGGGCGCCTGTTCTGAAGGGCGGTGCGGCGCGGCCGATACAGGGGCCGGTGCGTTTGACCCGTGGGGGTCTCAACGCGCGCCGCGCTTGAGCGAGGCCGTCTCGGCTTCGGTCAGGGAGTGAGGTGGCGTGTCCAGAAGCCGCCCTCAGGCGCTTTCGGCCCAGCGTTCGGAACGGAAGGCGTCGGCGATGGCGCGGGCGCGGGCCATGCCCAGGTCCTCGGCATCGAGGCCCTCCGCCTCCACCCCGTCGCAGGCGGCGCGGGCGGCCTTCAGCAACTCCACCTTGGGGTGGGTGTCGCCGTCCTTGTCCGCATAGCCGAAGTAGTCGCAGGTGGCGACCTGAAGCAGCGCCTCGAACTGGTCAGGCGTGCTGAAGGCGCCGATGCGCTCCAGCATGGCGGCCACCGGGCCGGCGCGCATCTGCGAGGTGCGGTGCACCCGCTCGCATTCGTTCAGCGCCAGCACGGCGAGGTCGCGGCAGTCCGCCGGCACCGCGAAGCGCGCGGAGATGTCGGCGATGCGCGGGGCGCCGCGCTCCATGTGGCGGTAGTGCACCGGCAGGTGCTCGCGCGGGGAATCCGCCTTGCCCGCATGCATGACGAGCAAGGCGAAGCGCACCGCCAGCGGCGCCTGCCGCCGTGCCGCCTCGCCCAGGGAATTGAGGATGAGCACGCCGAGGTCGATCTCGTCCGCCGTATCGGTGATCTGCGGCACGCCGAACAGGGCGTCCACTTCCGGCAGCACCACCTCCAGCACCCCGCACTCGCGCAGCGCCTTCACCATGCGCTGGGGGGCGGGCGCCATGAGCCCGCGGGCCATCTCCGCCCACATCTGCGGCGGGGAGAGGCTGTCGAGGGCGCCGATCTCCATCTGCTCG
Organism: Xanthobacter nonsaccharivorans; assembly: GCF_043194755.2. Taxonomy (NCBI): domain Bacteria; kingdom Pseudomonadati; phylum Pseudomonadota; class Alphaproteobacteria; order Hyphomicrobiales; family Xanthobacteraceae; genus Xanthobacter; species Xanthobacter nonsaccharivorans. The sequence goes on from NZ_CM195526.1 coordinate 1,096,824, forward strand.
AACATGAGGTCGAGGGTTTCCTCGTCCGCCTCGCCCCCTTCGGCCATGAGAGCCGCCAGCCGCAGCAAGGAGAGGCCCGGATGCGTCTGCACCAGGTCGGCGGGAAGGAAAGGGGGCGTCTTGTCCATCCGGACATAGGACCACCGCCGGTCCCCGCGGCGCAAGGATTTTGCGCCGGCGCCCGCTGCGGCCGATGGCGGGCTTCAAAAGCGCAGGGTTTTCCCCCCGCGCGGCGAGATTTGCTTGCCGGGAAACCTTCCACATCCCGCGGCGGGGCAGGGCAAGGGCGCCGGGCAGGGCGACATCGGCGCCCTTGCCTCCGGGCGGAAGGTCGGGCACACGGAACGCGCCATCACCCGGGGATCCCACATGTCGACTGCCGTCTCCCCCCTCGCGCCCAAGGTCGTGCCCGAGCTGTCGCCGGTTCCGGGCGTCACCTTCACCACCGCCGCCGCCGGCATCCGCTACAAGGGGCGCACGGACGTGCTGGTCATGTCGTTCGTGCCCGGCACCACGGTGGCCGGCGTGACGACCAAGTCGCTCTGCCCCTCCGCCCCGGTGGAATGGTGCCGCGAGGCGCTGAAGAAGGGCAAGGCCCGGGCCCTGGTGGTCAATTCGGGCAATGCCAATGCCTTCACCGGCATGAAGGGCCGCGAGGCCACCGCCCTCACCGCCGAGCTGGCTTCCACCATCCTGGGCTGCAAGCCGTCCGAGGTGTTCCTGGCGTCCACCGGCGTCATCGGCGAACCGCTGGACGCCACCAGGTTCGAGGGCGCGCTCACCGAGGCGGCCGGCCGCCTCGTGGACTGGCCGTGGCTCGATGCCGCCCGCGCCATCATGACCACGGACACCTTCCCCAAGCTCGCCACCGCCCAGGTGCTGCTGGGCGACGTGCCGGTGACCATCAACGGCATCGCCAAGGGCGCGGGCATGATCGCCCCCGACATGGCCACCATGCTCTCCTTCGTCTTCACCGACGCGCCCATCGCCGCGGACGTGCTGCAGGAGCTGCTCTCCAAGGGCGTGAAGAGCACCTTCAACGCCGTGACCATCGACGGCGACACCTCCACCTCCGACACTCTGCTCCTGTTCGCCACCGGCGCTGCCAAGGCGCGCGGGGCCAAGACGGTGAAGAGCACCGACGACCCGGCCCTCCGTGCCTTCCGCCGCGCACTCACCGAGCTTCTCGCCGATCTCGCCGAGCAGGTGGCCCGCGACGGCGAGGGCGCCCGCAAGCTGGTGCGCATCCATGTGACCGGCGCGGTCTCCAACAAGTCGGCGCGGCGTATCGCCATGTCGATTGCCAACTCGCCGCTGGTGAAGACGGCGGTGGCCGGCGAGGATGCCAACTGGGGCCGCGTGGTGATGGCCGTGGGCAAGGCCGGCGAGCCGGCGGACCGCGATCGCCTCACCATCTCCTTCGGCGACATCCGCGTCGCCCACGAGGGCGCCCGCGATCCGTCCTATGACGAGGCGGCGGTCTCCCAATACATGAAGAACGACGTGATCGACCTCACCGTGGACCTCGGCCTCGGCCGCGGCGCCGACCGGGTGCTCACCTGCGACCTCACCAAGGAATACGTGGCGATCAACGGGGATTATCGCTCGTGAGGCGAGTTGGCCTTCCCGCCGTCGCCGTGGCCGCGCTGCTCTGTGGCACGGCTCCCGGCGCCGCGGAAACGCCACCACCGGCCGACTCGGCCGTGATCGAGGTGACGGTGACCGCCATCGTCAGCGTCGCGCCGGACTTCGCCACGGTGCTCCTCACCGTGGTGACTATGGACGAGACATCGGTTTCCGCCACCTTGCGCAACGAGCGCGAGGTGGCGCGCCTCGTCGCCTTCGCCATCGCCTCCGGCGCGAATGCGGCGGATGTCACGGCGGATCATGTCCGCATGGCGCCGCACCGCCCGCCGCCGGTGCCCGGAGCCGCCGGGGCCTCGCCCGCCGCTCCGGCCGGAGCCGACGGTTACGATGCGATGACCAACCTGCGCGTGCGCTGGACCGACCTGTCGAAGGCGGCGGCCTTTGCCGGCGGCGCCCCCATGAACGGCGCCACCAGGGTGAGCACGGCCTACGGCGTGGTGGACGAGGCGATCGCCGCCGATGCCGCCCGCCAGGCTGCTTTCGACGTCGCGCGGCGCAAGGCGGAGAAGCTTGCCGCCATCGCCGGCCTCAAGCTCGGCCACGTGGTGCGTATCACGGCGCCTGCACGCGGCCCGATCTCCGCTTTGCCGACACCGCCCATGCCCCGGCCGGGGGAACCGCTGGCCGACGATGTGGTGCGTGTGCCGTCCGATGCGCCGAAGGGCGCGAGGACGACTGAGGTCCGGAGCAGCATTGAAGTGGCATGGAGCGCCAGGTGACCACCTCCCTGAAGATCACCCTCGTCGCCGCCTGCGCCCTCGTGGACAAGGACAACCGTGTCCTCGTCGCCCAGCGGCCGGAGGGCAAGGCGCTCGCCGGCCTGTGGGAGTTTCCCGGCGGCAAGGTGGAGGCGGGGGAGCGGCCCGAGGAGACGCTGATCCGCGAGCTCGACGAGGAGCTCGGCATCACGGTGAAGGAGGCCTGCCTCGCGCCCCTCACCTTCGCCAGCTACCCCTATGAGACCTTCCATCTGCTGATGCCGCTATGGATCTGCCGCCGCTGGGAGGGCGTGATCGTTCAGAAGGAGCACAAGGCGCTGCAATGGCTGCGCCCGGCGCGCCTGCGCGACATTCCCATGCCGCCCGCCGACGAGCCGCTCATTCCCGCCCTCATCGACCTCCTGGGGCCCTGATCCCATCGCCATGTCGCCTGCGAGCGCAACGCGCACCGGCCTTCTCGCCATCCTCCTGTGGGCAACGCTTGCCGTCCTCACGGCGGGAACGGGGAAGGTGCCGGCCTTCCTCCTCACCGCGCTCACCTTCGCCATCGGCGGCATGGTGGGCATCGCGGCGACGCTGGCGGGGCCGGGGCTCTGCGTGCTGCGGCAGCGGCCGCTCGCCTGGGTGCACGGGGTGGGCGGGCTGTTCGGCTATCATTTCCTGTATTTCACCGCGCTGAAATGGGCGCCGCCGGCGGAGGCGGGGCTGATCGCCTATCTGTGGCCACTGCTCATCGTGCTGCTCTCGGCCTTCCTGCCGGGCGGCGGGTTGAGGCGCGCGCACGTGGTTGGCGCGCTCATGGGCTTTGCCGGCACCGTGGTGCTGCTGGTGGGCAAGGGCGGCTTCTCCGGCGTGGAGATGCGCTATGCGCCCGGCTATCTCTCCGCCTTCGCCTGCGCCTTCATCTGGTCGTCCTATTCGGTGGCCTCGCGCCATTTCGCGGATGTGCCGACTCACGCGGTCGCCGGCTTCTGCCTCGCCACGGCGGTGCTCGCCGGGCTCTGTCACCTGGCGTGGGAGGAGACGGTGTGGCCCGCCGGCGCCCTGGAATGGGCGGCGGTGGTGGCGCTCGGCGTGGGGCCGGTGGGCCTTGCCTTCTACGCCTGGGATATCGGCATGAAGCGGGGCGACGTGCGCCTGCTCGGCGTGTCGTCCTATGCCGCGCCGGTGCTCTCCACCCTGCTGCTGGTCGCGGTAGGCGTCGCCGCGCCCACCTTCTCGCTCGCATTGGCCTGCGCGCTCATCGTCGGGGGAGCCTTCGTCGCCACCCGGCGTTGAACGCCTGCCATCTTCACGGAGGCTCGACCATGACTCATCCCGCCCTCGCGTCCGGTTCCGTCGCCGTCGTCACCGGCGGCGCGTCCGGCATCGGCCTCGCCGCCGCGCTCCGCTTTGCCGGGCGTGGCCTGAAGGTCGCCATCGCGGACCTCGCGGGCGAGAAGCTGGAGGCCGCCGCCGCCCGCCTCGCCGGCATCGCCCCGGGTGGGGCAGGGGACGTCCTCGCGGTCGCCACCGATGTGAGCCGGCTGGAGGAGGTGGAGCGGCTGGAAGCCGAGGTGGCGGTCCGCTTCGGCGGCACCGACCTGCTCATGAACAACGCCGGCGTGCAGCCGGGCAGCGCCCTGTTCGGCCCCCTCGCCAACTGGGAGAAGGTGATCGGCGTGAACTTGTGGGGCATCATCCACGGCTCGCGGGTGTTCGGGCCGGGGATGATCGCGCGGGCCAAGCCCGGCCTCATCGTCAACACCGGCTCCAAGCAGGGCATCACCACCCCGCCAGGGGACCCGGCCTACAACGTCTCGAAGGCCGGGGTGAAGGCCTTTACCGAGGCCCTCCAGCACGAGTTGCGCAACACGAAGGGGTGCCAGGTCACAGCCCACCTCTTCATTCCCGGCTTCGTCTTCACGCCGCTCGCCGCCGGCGGGCGCACCGAAAAGCCGGCGGGGGCCTGGACGCCGGAGCAGACGGTGGACTTCATGCTGGAGCGGCTGGAGGCGGGTGATTTCTACATCCTCTGCCCGGACAATGACGTGCCCCGCGCGCTGGACGAGAAGCGCATCGCCTGGGCCGCGGGCGACATCATCGAGAACCGCCCGCCCTTGTCCCGCTGGCACAAGGATTATGCGGAGGCCTTTGCCGCCTTCATCAAGGGCGCCTGAGGCGGGGGCGATCGGCCGGGGGCGGCAATTCCGCCGGCGCCCCTGCGCTTGCACCCTTGCGCTCGGCGGGGCGAGGCCGTAGCACTCCGCGCCGAACCGCCGCCTTAAGGGCGGCTCAAGACGGCGCTACGCCGCAGACCCGCGATCACATTCCGCGATCAAGACCCGAGGATCCGACCCATGGCCACCCACAAGCTCCTCCTCCTCGCCGGCGACGGCATCGGCCCCGAAGTGATGGCCGAGGTGAAACGGGTGGCCCAATGGCTGGAGCAGGCGGGCCTCGCCTCCTTCGCCCTCGAGGAGGATCTGGTGGGCGGCTGCGCCTATGACGCACACGGCGCGGCCATCTCCGAGGATGCCATGGCCCGCGCCAAGGCGGCGGATGCGGTGCTGCTCGGCGCCGTGGGCGGCCCCAAGTGGGACGGCGTTCCCTACGAGGTGCGCCCCGAGGCGGGCCTGCTGCGCCTGCGCAAGGACCTGCAGCTGTTCGCCAACCTGCGCCCGGCCATCTGCTACCCGGCGCTGGCCGATGCCTCCTCGCTGAAGCGCGACGTGGTGGAGGGGCTCGACATCCTCATCGTGCGCGAGCTGACCGGCGGCGTCTATTTCGGCGAGCCGAAGACCATCATCGACCTCGGCAACGGCCAGAAGCGCGCCATCGACACGCAGGTGTACGACACCTACGAGATCGAGCGCATCGCGAGCGTGGCGTTCGAGCTTGCCCGCACCCGCCGCAACAAGGTGACCTCCTCCGAGAAGCACAACGTGATGCGCTCCGGCGTGCTCTGGAAGGAAGTGGTCACGGCGCTGCATGACCGCGCCTACAAGGACGTGGAGCTGGAGCATAATCTCGCCGATTCGCTCGCCATGCAGCTGGTGCGCCGGCCGAAGCAGTTCGACGTGATCGTCACCGACAATCTGTTCGGCGACATCCTCTCCGACATCGCCGCCATGCTCACCGGCTCCCTCGGCATGCTGCCGTCGGCCTCGCTCGGCGCGGTGGATCCGGCCACCGGCAAGCGCGCCGCGCTCTACGAGCCGGTGCACGGCTCCGCCCCGGACATCGCCGGCAAGGGCATCGCCAACCCCATCGCCATGATCGGCTCGCTGGCCATGGCGCTGCGCTACTCCTTCAACCAGGGCGACGTGGCGGACCGCATCGAGCAGGCCATCGCGGGCGTGCTCGCCTCCGGCAAGCGCACCGGCGACATCGCCTCTCCCGGCACCGAGACGGTGGGCACGCAGGAGATGGGCAAGGCCATCGTCGCGGAGCTCGACGCCGCGTCCGCGTGATGCGCCTGGCCTCGGCCGAGGGCCGGGGCTGACGGCCCCCTTCGCGAGGGACAAAAAAAGAGCGCCGCCCGGTTACCCGGCGGCGCTCTTTTCGGTTTTGCTGGCCGGCAGGAGACGCCGGATCAGCCGCGATCCACGTCGAAGCCGGCCTGACGCCAGCCGATGATGCCGCCCATCATGTGCTCCTCATAGGGAAGCCCGGCCTTCTGGGCGAGGGCGGCTGCCTGCTGGGAGCGCTGGCCCGAGCGGCAGGAGAAGACGAGCCGCTTGCCTGCCGGATCGGGCAGCGCCGCCGGATCGAACTTGCTGAGCGGGAAGGCGACGGCGCCGGGAATGCGCTCGGCCTGGATCTCGTTCGGCTCGCGGACGTCGACGAGGAGGATGGTGCCGTCCTGAAGGCCCTTCTGGACCTCGGCCGGGGTGAGATGCGTGATGGACCCGCCGAAGGGGTTGCGTTCGCTCATGAATGGCTTCCTGACAGAAGAGCGGTGGAGCCTGCACCGAAGGCCACTGGCGACGCAAGTGCCGTTCCGCCTCGCAGGCGCGGCGCGTCGCCACCTTCCCTCCCATCGCCGCCGCCTCGTCGTCGCCCCTTCGTTCCCGGCCCCACGGTCACCCCACCCCGCGGACCTGCCCATTCCGGACCGGCTGGGACGACACCGGGCATCCCGCCCTTTACGGCGCGGTGCGCGGCGGGCAAAACCTGCGATGAAGCTGCATGATGGCCGAACGTATCGCTCATCTGGCGTTCATGTTGGCTTTGCTAGACAAGCATCCATCGCAGCACGCCACCGGCTCCGGCCGGAGCGTGCGGAAAGGAAGACCATGACCATCCGTTCGGGGCTCGCCGCTATCGCCCTTGCCGCCGTTGCCTTCGCCGGGACGGTCGCGACCGCCGAGGCGCAGAACAACACGGTGGGCGGCGCGCTCATTGGCGGCACCGCGGGCGCGCTCATCGGCGGCGCGGTCACCGGCAATGCCGGCGGCGTGGCGGCCGGCGCGCTCATCGGTGGCACCACGGGCGCCATCATCGGCAACCAGCAGGATCGTCGCCGCGCCTATTATTTCTGGGGCAACAACGGCCGGTGCTACCTGCGCCAGACCAATGGCTCCGTGGTGCGCGTCTCCCGCGGCTACTGCGGCTGAGCCCAATCCTTCATCCGAATTCCAGCTGTTGATCGGTTCCGTTCCCCCGCACGGTTCCGATCAGTGGGAAGGGCGCCGGCATGTGCCGGCGCCTTTTTCCGTTGCTGCGCCGGCGGGCGCAAAAGCGTCCCTGCCGTTTCCTTCCCCAGGGGCGGCCCCATAGGGCTCGCGCCGAGCGGCTCGCCTCGCACGCTGCCCGGGTCACGCGTTTTCCGGCTTCAAGCTAGAGGGCGATTGACCGATCGTATGCAGCCGCGTCGCGGTTCCATATGATCGGAGCGCGCTCTAGGGTGGCGTCATGCCACGCGCCGAAGCCCAGACCGATTCTCCACCTGCTCCGCTGGACCTTCCCGATCTCGCCACGCTGCGGGCTGGCGGAAAGCGTGCGGTGGCGCGCGCCCTCGCTCTGGTGGAGACCGCCCGCGGCCGGCCGGAGCTCGTCGCCTTGCTCGATCAGGCGGCCGAGGCGGGCAAGGCCCATGTGCTGGGCCTCACGGGTCCGCCCGGCGTCGGCAAGTCCACCCTCACCAATGCCCTGCTGCAGCGGGCGCGGGCGGCGGGCCAGACCGTGGCGGTGCTGGCGGTGGACCCCTCCTCCCGCCGCACCGGAGGCGCGCTCCTGGGCGACCGCGCACGGATGAAGACCGACCCCGACGACCGCGGCGTGTTCGTGCGCTCCATGGCCGCCCGCGACCGGCTCGGCGGCCTTTCCGATGATTCGATCGCGGCCGTGGTCCTGCTGCGCGCCCTCTACGACCTGGTGATCGTCGAGACCGTGGGCGTCGGCCAGTCCGAGGCGGACATCTCCCTGGTGGCGGACACGGTGGTGCTGTGCATCCAGCCTGCGTCCGGCGACAGCCTGCAATTCATGAAGGCGGGGGTGATGGAGCTGCCGGATATCATCGTCGTCACCAAGGCCGACATGGCGGAGGTGTCGCGGCGGGCGGCCTCGGAAGTGGCGGGCGCGCTCTCCCTCTCCGGTGGGGGGGCGGGGGGCTGGACGGTGCCGGTGATCCGTCTTTCGGCGGCGACGGGGGAGGGGCTCGCGGCCTTCGACGCGGCCGTGTCAGACCACCTTACCTACCTCGATGCGGCGGGACGTCGCGCCGTTTTGCGCCGGGCGCAGGCGGAAAAATGGGTGGAGGAGGCGGTGCGGGTGCGATTCGGCACCTGGGGCCTTGCCAGGGCCCGCGGCCTAACCCTTGCTGCCAAAGGGCCTTTTTCCCGCGAGGCAGAAGTCGCGGCGCGGTTAACCTCTGCTCAAGACTGATTGGACAATGCTCTTGCGTGTCGCTGCCGGGCCACGCCCGGCGCCCGATTTGGGACACGAATGCGCGTCAAGGGCACGGCCATGGATTTTCGCCGGAATCGCGGACGGGGCCTGAAGCGCCTCGCGTCACCCTTCCTGCTCGCCGCTGCCTTTGCCGCCGCCCCATTCGGCGGAGCGGGCGCGGACGGAACAGTCACCCGCACCACCTTGTCCGCCAGCATCGGCGTGCTGGGCGGGCCCATGCGTGCGCTGAAGGTGGCGACGCTGGACCTGCCCCAGCCCATCGGCACCCAGGTGCCCGAGGAGGCGCTCACCGTGCGCGCCATCGCCGTTGCCGCCGCCGATCCGGACCGGGAGTCGGCGGAATTTGCCATCGCCCGCGCCTCCGGCCCCCTGAGCCCAGAGGAGACGTGGGACTTCGGCCCCTTCCATCCCGCCTCGGGCGAGGCCCAGGTGGAACTGGCCCTCGACCTCGTGCTGGCCTTGCCGGGGGGGTCGGGGAGCGGGGCCCTGGCGGAGGAGGGGGCAACCTTCGGCCCGGACCTCGGCGAGCCGGCGGCGGAGATGCTTGCGGCCCTCGGGGCGCCCCGCCGGGCATCGGACGAAGGCACCTTCTTCCTCGATCCCGCCATCCTGTTCAGCCTGGACATGCGGCTCTTCCGCCCGGACGGGCTGGACGGCGGGCAGGGGGGCAGCGCCGGCACGCTCCAGCTCGTCTCGCTCTCCCTCGACACCGCCGCGGCGGATGCCGAGGAAGGAGCGGACACGGAGGGCGATGGCATCGTCTGGCCGACGCCGGCCCGGCGCCTGAACCTTGCGGGCGAGCAATTGGCGCGGGCGCAGAAGTGCCTGGCGGAGGCCATCTATTTCGAGAGCCGCGGCGAGCCCAAGCGCGGCCAGGTGGCCGTGGCGCAGGTGATCGTGAACCGGGTCTTCTCCGGCTATTACCCGGCGGACGTGTGCGGCGCGGTCTATCAGAACGCGCACCGCCACCTCGCCTGCCAGTTCACCTTTGCCTGCGACGGCATCCGCGACGTGATCCGCGAGCCGGACATGTGGGTGCAGGCCAAGGAGATCGCCGCCGACATGCTGGACGGCAAGCTGTGGCTCGCGAGCATCGGCCGGGCCACGCACTACCATGCGTATTGGGTGCATCCGAGCTGGGTGCGGGAAATGCGCAAGCTCGACCGCATCGGCGTGCACACCTTCTACCGTCCCCGCCGCTGGGGCGATGCGGAAGTGGGCGGCTGAGGCCCGCGGAAGGGCGCGCCTCCCGCTTCGGCGTCAGGCGTGGCCGGCGTCGCCCACCAGCATGCCGGGATCGATGCCCAGCTTGCGCAGGGCGAGATTGTATTTCGATTCCAGCCCCTCGCCGAAGATGAGATTCGCATCGGCCGGGCAATTGAGCCAGCCGTTGGCCTGGATCTCCGTCTCCAGCTGCCCGGGAGCCCATCCGGCATAGCCCAGCGCCAGCACCGCGCTGCTCGGCCCGCGGCCGCCGGCGATGGCCTTCAGGATGTCCAGGGTGGCTGTAAGGCAGATGCCTTCGTCGATGGAGAGGGTGGAATTCTCCACGAAATAGTCCGCCGAGTGCAGGACGAACCCGCGCCCGGTCTCCACCGGCCCGCCCTTCAGCACCTTCACGGTGCCGGCGCTCTTCGGCAGGAGGATGCGATCGGCATCGGGGATCACGTCGAGCTGCACCAGCAAATCGGTGAAGTCGATGTTGCTTGCCGGCTGGTTCACGACGATGCCCATGGCGCCTTCGGCGGAGTGGGCGCACATGTAGATGAGGGTCCGCGCAAACTGCTCGTCGCGCATGGTGGGCATGGCGATCAGCATCTGCCCGTCGAGGAAGCTCGACCCTCCGCCCGGGACGTTGGGAGTGTGGCTCGCTGTCATGGCCGAAGGGTACCGCGCCTGCGGTCATTTGGGAATGGATTTCGCGGGCGCGGCACCGTGCGGACGGGCGTGGCGACGCCTCGCGCAGGGGGCCTCTCACACGCTTGTGCACGGCGCGGCCTTTACGGTCGGGGCCTGAAAACGCTACCCGCTGGGACATGATGAACATCCTTCCGCCCCCTGGCCGGCGCGGGTGCGCCTTCGCGGTCCTGGCCGGGCTCGCGCTCGTGCCCGTTTCCGCCCTCGCCCAGCCAGCCGCGACCGCTTCCGTCCCCGGCGCCGAGGTGCAGCTCGTCGCCGGCGCGGTTGCGGGCGGGGAGGCCGATGCGGGCCTGGAGGTGCGCCTTGCCTCCGGCTGGAAGACCTACTGGCGCTATCCCGGCGACAGCGGCGTGCCGCCGAGCGTGTCCTGGTCCGCCTCGCGCAACGTGGCCGACGTGAGGATGGACTGGCCCACCCCCCGGCGCTTCAGCGACGGGGCCGGGGGCGCATCCATCGGCTACAAGGGCACGGTGCTGTTTCCGCTGAAGGTGCGGCTCGCCGATCCGGGCCAGCCGGCGCAGCTCGTCCTCGCCTTCGACTTCGCGGTCTGCGAGAAATTGTGCGTTCCCGCCCGGGCCGATCTGGTGCTGGGCCTTTCGCCCGAAGGCGGGGCGGAGGGTGCGCGCATCGTCTCCGCCCGTACGGCGCTGCCCGAGCGCCGCGCGCTCGGCGCCGCCGACAGCCCTTCGGTGCAGAAGGTGGAGCTGGACACCACGGCCCAGCCGCCGCGCCTCCTCATCGACGTGAAGGCCACCAATCCCAAGGCGGACCTGTTCGCCGAGGGGCCGGACGAACACTGGGCTTTGCCTTTGCCGCAGAAGACCGCGCTGCCGGACGGCGCGGCCCGCTTCGCCGTGCCCCTCGACGGCGTGCCGGCGGGCGTCGCTCCCTATGGCGCGCGGCTGACGCTGACCCTCGTGGACGGGCCGAAGGCCGTCGTCACCGAGGTGGACGTGCCGACGCCCTGAGGGCGGGACGGCGTGGCGACCCGTGCTTTCCTCGTCTTGAAAACCTTTTATGGTCGACGGGGGCGCTCACCGCCCCTGTTCGAGCATTTCCGGCACACACCGGTTCGCCGAAAATGCTCCGGCTCCTTGTCCAATCGCAATTCCAGGCGCAAGGCCGCTGCACACTTTGGCTGGAATTGCCCTAGCGGAGAAAACGATGCCCATCTCGGTCGGCGATAAACTGCCCAACGCGACCTTCCGTGTCTCCACCGAAGACGGACCCGTGCCGAAGACCACGGACGAGGTCTTCAAGGGCAAGAAGGTGGTGCTGTTCGCGGTGCCGGGCGCCTTCACCCCCACCTGCCACAAGAACCATCTGCCGGGCTATGTGCACGAGGCCGACGCCATCAAGGCGAAGGGCGTGGACACCATCGCCGTGGTCTCGGTCAACGATCCGTTCGTGATGGGCGCGTGGGAGAAGGCCTCCGGCGCGGACGGCAAGATCACCTTCCTGGCGGATGCGGACGCTTCCTTCTCCGCCGCCCTCGACCTCACCTTCGACGGCTCGGCCGCCGGCCTCGGATTGCGCTCCAAGCGCTATTCCATGGTGGTGGAAGATGGCGTGGTGAAGAGCCTGAACGTGGAGGACGTGCCCTCCAAGGCGGACGTCTCCAGCGCCGCCACCATGCTGAAGCAGCTCTGAGGCAAGCCTCATCCGGAACCGGCCGTCACGGCCGGTTCCCCCTGTCCGCATCCCCGGCCCGCGCCGCCGGCCGCGCTCCGCGCGGCGCGATGCGCCCTCAGGCGATGATGTCCGGAAAAAGCTGGTCTTCCACCTGGCTGATGCGGTCCTTCAGCTGAAGCTTGCGCTTCTTCAGCCGCTGGATCTGAAGAATGTCCGAGCCGGAGACCGAGGTGAGGGCCTCGATGGCGGAATCGAGATCCCGGTGCTCCTGCTTCAGCCGTTCCAGGTGGATTTTGAGATCCCGTTCCTCGTCGCTTGTCATGCCCGCTTCCGTCACCGGCGAAAGACCGTCCGCGCCCTGCGCCGGCGCCCGCCGCTGTGGCGTTGCGCCCGGCGCGAGACGCCGCGACCCGGCCCCGCTTCCGCACCTCTGAGGCCCTGCGCGCGATCCTCGCGCCCGCCGATCCCCCGATCTGGAATGACTATGGCATGGGTCTCCCGCGCTGCAAGATGGGAGCGTGCCGGAGACACGAGAAAGGCAATCGACTCTTCGTTGGCTCCATGACAGACTGATGTCGTGTTGCAGACAGGGAGTGGCTTACGAATGTCCATCCAGTCGCACCTTCAGGAGCTCAAGCGTCGTCACGCTGCCATTGAACAGGAGCTCAGCCGGGAGCTTTCCAGCCCGGCATCCGACCCCCTCCGCGTCGCGGAGTTGAAGCGCAGGAAGCTGGTTCTGAAGGACCAGATGTCGAAGCTGAACGGAACTTTCACCGTACATTGAAGCCAGATCGGGATGCTCCGGCCGGACCTCATGCGTCCGGGCGGTTCCCGTGGCATGTCCTGAGGCGGGGGCGGGGCGCGCCTGCCGGTGATTGCACCTTTGCGTTCCGGCGCGCGGGGCATTAATCCGGCGGCATGGCTCCTCCCCTCGTTCTCCTCCAGGACATCCACCTGCGCTACGGCGCGACGCCCCTGCTCGACGGCGCGGAACTCTCCGTGTCCGCCGGGGAGCGCGTGTGCCTTGTCGGGCGCAACGGCTCCGGCAAGTCCACGCTGCTGAAGGTGGCGGCGGGGCTGGTCGCGCCGGATTCCGGCACGCGCTTTTTCCAGCCCGGCGCCACCGTGCGCTATCTGCCCCAGGAACCCGACTTCTCCGGCCATTCCACCACGCTCTCCTATGTGGAGGCGGGGCTGGGGCCGGGGGATGAGGCCTATCGGGCCCAATATCTCCTTGAGGAACTCGGTCTCACCGGCCGGGAGGATCCCGCGCACCTCTCCGGCGGCGAGGCGCGGCGGGCCGCTCTGGCGCGCGTCATCGCGCCCGAGCCGGACGTGCTGCTGCTGGACGAGCCCACCAACCACCTCGACCTGCCGGTCATCGAATGGCTGGAAAAGGAGCTGAAGGGCCTGAGGTCGGCCATGGTGCTCATCAGCCATGACCGGCGCTTCCTTGAGACCCTGTCCCGCGTCACCGTGTGGCTCGACCGCGGCCAGACGCGACGGCTGGAGCAGGGCTTTTCCGCCTTCGAGGCCTGGCGCGACGAGGTGCTGGAGCAGGAGGAGACCGAGCGGCACAAGCTCGACCGCAAGATCGTCGCCGAGCTGGACTGGCTGCGCTACGGCGTGACCGCCCGGCGCAAGCGCAACGTGCGGCGCCTCGGCCTCCTGCACTCCATGCGCAAGGACCGCCGCGAGGAGCGCAGGGCGGTGGGCAATGTGAAGCTGGCCGTCACCGAGGCGGAGACCTCCGGTAAGCTCGTCATCGAGGCCAAGAACATCTCCAAGGCCTATGGCGACCGAACGGTGGTGCGGGATTTCTCCACCCGCATCCTGCGCGGCGACCGGCTGGGCATCGTCGGCCCCAACGGCGCCGGCAAGACCACGCTCATCAAGCTCCTCACCGGCGAGCTCGCCCCCGACAGCGGGACGGTGAAGCTCGGCACCAACCTGGAGGTGGCGAGCCTCGACCAGAAGCGCACGGCGCTCGATCCCTCCACCACCCTGCGCGATGCGCTGACCGGCGGCGGCTCCGACCAGGTGATGGTGGGCGGCGTGCCCAAGCATGTCATGGGCTATCTGAAGGACTTCCTGTTCACGCCGGAGCAGGCCAATGCGCCGCTGTCCGTGCTGTCGGGGGGAGAGCGCGGGCGGCTCATGCTGGCGCGGGCGCTGGCCTTGCCCTCCAACGTGCTGGTGCTGGACGAGCCCACCAACGATCTCGACCTCGAAACCCTCGACCTGCTGCAGGAGATGGTGGCGGACTATCCCGGCACCGTGATCCTGGTGAGCCATGACCGCGACTTCCTGGACCGCACCGTCTCCAGCGTGATCATGGCCGAGGGGGACGGGGTCTTTCGGGAATATGCCGGCGGCTATTCCGACATGCTGGCCCAGCGCGGCCGTGGCGTGGAGGCACGGGACAAGGCCGCGCCGCCCGCCCGGGCGAAGGGGGGCGACAAGGGTAATGACAAGGGTGCCGAGAAGGCCGCGCCCGCTCCCGCGGCGAAGGACAAGCGCCGCCTCACCTTCCATGAGCAGCACGCGCTGAAGACCCTGCCCAAGACCATCGAGGGCCTGAGGGCCAAGGTGGAGAAGCTGGCGGCGGAGATCGCCGACCCCGCCCTCTATGCCAAGGATCCCGCCCGCTTCCAGAAGGCCTCCGCCGCCCTCGGCGAGGCCCAGGGCGCGCTGGATGGGGCCGAGGAGGAATGGCTGCGCCTCGAGATCCTGCGCGAGGAGATGGAGGGCTGAGGGGACGCCGCCGGCGGTGTCCTCCCCCTTGATGCCCTCGCCATGCGCGGCGGGGGCCGCGGGACCCCTGTGATTGGTGCGGCGCCGCCCCGGACTTCGCGGGGCGGGGGCCTGATCCCTTCTGCCTGCCCCTCCCCAACGGAAACATTTTCTCGGCGGGGCGGTTCACACGCCATATTTCACATGCTAACCATGATGCATGTGAAATATGCATTTCACCAAATGTGAAATGTGTAAATGGAGCCATCTCATGATCACCCGCCGCGCCGTCCTTGCCCTGGCGCTCGCCGGCGCCGTCAGCGCCCCGGCCTTCGCCCAGCAGGGGCCCAACAGCCTGCTGAACGTCTCCTATGACATCTCCCGCGAGCTGTTCACGGCGGTGAATGCGGAATTCGTCCCCTTCTGGAAGGCGAAGACCGGCCAGGAGCTGACCGTGAACCAGAGCCACGCCGGCTCTTCCCGGCAGGCCCGCGCCATTCTCGAAGGGCTGGAGGCTGACATCGTCACCTTCAACCAGGTGATCGACGTGGACGTGCTGGCGAAGGCGGGCTTCGTCGCCAAGGACTGGCAGAAGAAATTCCCCAACGAGGCCTCTCCCTACTATTCCTTCCCCGCCTTTCTGGTGCGGGCGGGAAACCCCAAGAACATCAAGGATTGGTCGGATCTGGTGCGGGACGACGTGAAGGTCATCTTCCCGAACCCGAAGACCTCCGGCAACGCGCGCTACACGTATCTCGCGGCCTATGCCTATGCGCTGGAGCAGAACAAGGGCGACAGCGCCAAGGCTGATGCCTTCGTGAAGAAGCTCCTGTCGAACGTGCCGGTGTTCGACACCGGCGGCCGCGCCGCCACCACCACCTTCGTGGAGCGCGACACCGGCGACGTGCTGGTCACCTTCGAGGCGGAAACCCGCACCATCGAAGGGCTCTACCCCGACCGCAAGCTCGAGACGGTGGTGCCCTCCGTGAGCCTGCTGGCCGAGTTCCCGGTGGCGGTGGTCGACAAGGTGGTGGACAAGCGCGGCTCCCGCGCCTCGGCCACCGCCTACCTCGAATTCCTCTATTCGCCCGCCGGCCAGACCATTGCCGCCAAGGCTTTCCACCGGGTGGTGGACCCCAAGGTGGCGGAGGCGTTCAAGGCCCAGTTCCCGCCCGTGCGGCTGGTGAAGGTGGAGGATGTGTTCGGCGGCTGGCAGAAGCTCCAGGCCGAGCATTTCGCCTCCGGCGCAAAGCTCGACACCCTGTTCGGCGGGCGTTGAGGGCTGGCGAGTTTCCCTTCCTGGCCAGATCCTTATGACATGCGATGCCCCGGCTTGTCCGGGGCATCCGCGTTTGGGAGGGGGCGGGTGATGGGCCCGCCCACGCATCCATGTCGCGTTTCCGCCCCCACCGGCCGCATTGTCGGAACCGGCAGGATGAGCGAATGGAGTATTCTGATATAACTATTTGATTTAATTATATTAAATATGGGATGCATGATCCGGCACGTATCTTGAATGGTTCCAGCCAGACCCACCGAGCCGCGAGCCGTCATGTCCGAAGCCGCCGAAAGCGAAGTCCTCGATATCCCGCAGGTCTACACGCACCACGTCTTCTGCTGCTTCACGCAGCGCCCGCCGCAGCATCCGCGCGGCTCGTGCGGCGCCAATGGCGCGCAGCCCCTGTGGGACCGGCTGGGCAGGAAGCTCGAAGCCTCCGGCCGACGCGACATTGCCATGACCTCCTCGGGCTGCCTCAGCTTCTGCCAGGCGGGACCCATCATGGTGGTCTATCCGCAGGGCATCTGGTACACCCCGAAGACCCCGGAAGACATTGACGAGATTGTGGAATCCCACCTCCTCGGCGGCAAGCCGGTGGAGCGACTCATCATCGTCCCGCGCATCTGAGCGCACCGCCGCGAGGCGCCGGGCCGGGGTCCGCCTCTGCGCTGCCCCGAGGGCGGAAGTGCCGACCGCGCGCACAGGCCGCGCGGGCGCAGGTCGAGCACGGGCTTCGTGCCCGGCTTCGCGGCCATGGCCCTGATGATCCGGTCACCGAGGCCTGCCGCCTCGTCCGCCACCCTGAAATCCATGCGTTCGCCTTGGCGGGCAAGGCGGACGTGCGCTGGTCCCGCGCCGTCTGCGTAGGCGTATTTCATCGCCTTGATCACCGGCTCTGTGGCGATGACGCCCACCGCCACCACGCGGTCGGGATCGATAGGCGCAGGGTCCGCATCCAACGAGAGGACGATGCCTCCCTCTTCCCGAGCGGAGACAGGGAGGTCTCCCAGCCGCGCGCGAATATGCTGGTCGAGGGCCATCGTCGCGATCCGGCCCGATGTGTAGAGCCGCCGGTGCACCTGCGCCACGGAAGGCGCGCGGGTGAAGGCAGGCAGCGCTCAGCGCCATGGGCAACCGCGTCCTCGCCGTGGCGCCGGTCCCTCATATCCCCAATGTGTCGCCGATCCTGTCATGCCTTGGCCGAACTCTCCCCGGAAGGCGGCCGCCGGAGGCGTGCGGACGCACATCTCCTGCTTTCACAGGCATCGTCACGCTTGAAGGTTCCGAAGCTTCGCGCTTGGATGTGTTCCGATGAAATTTTGTGAAACGGAGCATCATGCCGTCCACAGTGCCCGGCCGTGTCGCCGAGGAGGCCGCCCCCCAGCCGGCCGAAGACGAGGTATCGGCCCATCTCGCCGCCTATGGCGAGCCCGACGTGGTGGAGGTCCTGCTTCCGGATACCTCCTGTGTCCTGCGAGGCAAGTGGATCCCCGGATCCTCCATCCGCAAGATCTGGAAGGACGGCGTGGCCATTCCGCTGTCCATCTTCGGCCTGGACATCTGGGGCCGCGAGGTGGACGCCACCGAAATCCACCTGGAGACGGGCGACAAGGACGGCCTGTGCTGGCCCGTGCCCGGCACGCTGAAGCCGGTGCCCTGGGCGCCGCGCCCGACGGCGCAGGTGCTCATCACCATGCACGAGCCCGACGGCTCTGCCCGCGGCGCCCCCTGGAAGCTCGATCCGCGCCAGCAACTGGTCCGCGTGGTGGATCGCTTCACCGCGCGCGGGCTTATCCCCTGCGTGGCCTTCGAGCTGGAATTTTATCTGCTGAAGCCCTCGGCCGATCCGGCGGCGCCGCCGCAACCGGTGTTCCCCGCCACCGGCGAGGCGCGGCAGAACATGTACTCCATGTCGGACCTCGACACCTTCGCGCCGGTGCTGCATGACATGCGCGCGGCCTGCGTGGCCCAGGGCCTGCCGGCGGATACGGTAATTTCCGAGGCGGCGCCCGGCCAGTTCGAGATCAATCTCTATCACCGCATGGATGCGCTGGGCGCTGCGGATGACGCCATCCTGCTGCGGCGGCTGATTGACGGGGTGGCCCGCCGGCATGGGCTGCGCGCCACCTTCATGGCCAAGCCCCTGGTGGATTTCGCCGGCAACGGCATGCATGTGCATGTGAGCGTGATGGAGGCGGGCGGCGGCAATCTCTTCGCCCGGCCGGACGGGGTGGGGGATCGGGCGCTGCGCCATGCGGCGGCCGGGCTCCTGGCCTCCATGGCCGATTCCACCCTCATCTTCGTGCCGAGCTACAACGGCTATCGCCGCCTCGTGCCCGGCAGCTATGCCCCCACCTCGGTGAGCTGGGGCTACGACAACCGCTCGGTGGCGGTGCGCGTGCCCAATGGCCCGCCTGCGGCCCGGCGGCTGGAGCACCGCATCGCCGGGGCGGAGGCGCATCCCCACCTGGTGCTCGCGGCCATCCTCGCGGGCATGCTGGAGGGCATCGAGCAGGCCATTGAGCCGCCCGAGGCCCTCTCCGGCAATGCCTATGAGCACGAGGCGCCGCGCCTGTCGCCCTCCATGGAGGCGGCGGTGGCGCGCTTTGCGGGCTCGCCTTTCATCGCCCGCACCTTCGGCGAGGACTATCGCCGCATCTATGCGGTGATGAAGCGCGAGGAGCTGGCCGCGTTCACCCGCGCCATGCTCCCATTGGAGTACGAAACGTATCTGTGAAACCGTGCCTTTCCTGTTGAGGACGGTTCTGCAACGCAATAGCCTTCAAAGGATGGGCCTCGGCAGCAGAACCGGCGCCCACGCAAGAGGAGAACGGCGGATGCGTCGTCATTTCGTAACGGCACTTCTGTGTGCCACGCTGGGCTGGTCCGGGTCGGCCCTGGCCCAGGAGAAGGTGCTCAACGTCTTCAACTGGTCGGACTATATCGATCCCACGGTTCTCGAAGACTTCACCAAGGAAACGGGCATCAAGGTCCGCTACGACGTCTTCGACAGCAACGAGGTGCTGGAGACGAAGCTGCTCGCCGGCAAGACCGGCTACGACGTGGTGGTGCCGTCCGGCTCCTTCCTGCAGCGGCAGATCAAGGCGGGCATCTTCATCCCCCTCGACAAGTCCAAGATCCCGAACCTGCAATATGCCTGGCCGGAGGTCACCAAGCGCCTCGCGGTCTATGATCCCGACAACGCCCACGCCGTGAACTACATGTGGGGCACCACCGGCATCGGCTACAACGTGGACAAGGTGAAGGAGCGCCTCGGCGACATTCCCCTGAACACGTGGGACATCATGTTCAAGCCGGAGATCCTCTCCAAGCTGAAGGATTGCGGCGTCTACGTCCTCGACGGCCCCGAGGAGGTGATCCCCACCGCGATGAAGTATCTGGGCCTCGACCCCAATTCCAAGAATCCGGAAGACATCCAGAAGGCCGGCGAGCTTCTGATGAAGGTGCGGCCCTACATCAAGAAGTTCGATTCCTCAGGTTATATCAACGCGCTCGCCCGCGGCGACATCTGCATCGCGCTCGGCTGGTCGGGTGACGTGTTCCAGGCCAAGAGCCGGGCCGCCGAGGCCGCGAAGAAGACCAAGAAGGCGCCGGTGAACGTGGACTATGCGCTGCCGAAGGAAGGCGCGCTCATGTGGTTCGACAACTTCGCCATCCCGAAGGATGCGAAGAACATCGACAATGCCCTTGTCTTCATCAACTACATGATGAAGCCCGAGGTGGCGGCGAAGAACACCAACTACATCTCCTATGCCAACGGCAACCTCGAGTCGCAGAAGTATATCGACAAGGATATCCTCAGCAATCCGTCGATCTACCCGAGCAAGGAAGTGTTCGACCGCCTGTTCATCGTCACCACCAACGAACCGCCGGTGCAGCGCGTGATCACCAAGGTGTGGAACACCTTCAAGCGCGGCAAGTGAACGGTTGCGCCGTCTGACGCTGCGTTAGATGGTGCGGACGCCGCGAGCGATGCTGCGCGGCTCAGTTTGGCGGCGGGTCCGGATACCGGGCCCGCCGCGGACGTTCTCGGACCCGAACGGGCGATGCGGATCGATGCGGAGCGGCGCCTCGCCGGACGACTGCTGCGAGGTGAGCGGGTGCTCTGGGCAGGGCAGCCCAAGCAGGGCCTGCTGTTCGCGCCGGTGGATTTCGCACCGGTGGTCATTTCCCTTGTGGCTGCGGCCGTCCTCGTCTTCACGCTCTACGGCTGGTTGGCAGCCGGTGGTCCTGCGCCGGTCGGCCGGCGCGGCGGGCCGGTTGTGTTCGCCGCTGGCTGGCGGTGTTGTACGGTGGGCGCCACCTCCTCGACGCCCATATCCGCCGGCACACGACCTATGCGGTCACCGATCGCCGCATCATCATTCTCCAGGAAGCTTTTCTGGGCGGGATAACCGTGCTCGTCCGCGCCAGGCTGGACATCATTGAGCTGCAACAATGGCCCAGCGGCCAGACCCTCTCGTTCGCGCGGGGGGACGTCGAACTGCAGAAGAATCCGGCGGCGTTCGTGCCGTCGCTCGATCCCGTTCCCCGCTTCCTCTGCATCGCCGACGCCGAGCAGGTGTTCGCACTGATTCAGAGGACCCAACCGGAACCGGTTCCGGAGCCCCCAGCCGCTCCTTCGGCTTGAGCTGCGCAACGCCGGCGCGCGCGAGCGCACCGGGGAGGGGTGCCTGGAAGTAAATGCTTCAGAGGGCTTCCCGCCAGCGGAATTGATCTTCCCCAACGTCAGAAATCCCGGGGCGGAAAATCAGGGAGGGGGCTGGAAATTCAGCTCACCGCCCTTTTTTGTTGTGTCGTTCCGTCCTATCTGCGGTTGCATCGGCAAGGGGGACGGCGATGCAGATCGAGATGCAGCAGAAGCTGGCTGGCCGCCTCTTGCCCGGCGAGCGGCTCCTGTGGGCGGGCCGGCCAAGGCGGGGGCTGATGTTTGTCGGAAGCGACGTCCCGGTCACGCTCTTCTTTCTGGCCTGGACGGGCATTCCCCTCGCCGGCGTCGTGTCCGAGGGCCTTGGCAAGGGGCACTGGGCGTTCTCCATTTTCGCCCTGCCGTTCCTCGCGGTGGGCTTCTACATGCTCTTTCTGCGCTATCTGCACGACGCCTGGTTGCGAGCCCGCACCTTCTATGCCGTCACCGACCGACGGCTCCTGATCTGGCGTGAGGGGCCGTGGAGCAGCTTCCGCTCTTATGACCGTGCCGGCCTCAATGAGATGGAGCTGCTGGAAAACGGGGCGCGAGGCACGATCCGCTTCGGCCGAACCGCAATCGGAGGCCGCCATCAGGTGAGTGATTCCCGGCCCGCGTTTCTCGGCATCGAGGACGCGCGCGGTGTCTTCGACCTCCTCCAGCGCACACGGCCGGCGGCATTCCCATCTGATCAGATAAGGATTTAGAGCGCGCCGCTCAGGCGATCCGCCCCTTCAGCTTGAAGGGGGCCATGCCGGTACGGGCGAGCTCGTCGGCGCGCTCGTTCTCGGTGTGGCCGGCGTGGCCCTTCACCCAGTGCCAGCGGATCTGGTGGCGTTTCAGCGCGGCATCGAGGCGCTCCCACAGGTCCTGGTTCTTCACCGGCTTCTTGTCGGCGGTGCGCCAGCCGTTGCGCTTCCAGCCGTGCATCCACTTGGTGACGCCGTCCTTGAGGTAGGCGCTGTCCGTGTGCAGGTCCACGGTGCACGGTTCCTTCAGCGCCTCCAGGGCCGAGATGGCGCCCATCAACTCCATGCGGTTGTTGGTGGTCAGCCCCTCGCCGCCGTTCAGTTCCCTCTCATGCGCTCCGAAGCGCAGGATGGCCCCCCAGCCGCCCGGCCCGGGATTGCCCGAGCAGGCGCCGTCGGTGAAAATCTCGACTTCCTTCATGCGGCGAGGCCGTAGTCCTGAGCGTTGTCGACGGCGCGGTGGAAGCGCAGCTTCTTCAAGTATTCCAGCGGGTCCTTGGGCTTCACCAGCGCACCTTCGGGCACGTTCAGCCAATCGACCAGGCGGGTGAGCAGGAAGCGCAGCGCCGCCCCGCGGGCGAGGCGCGGCAGGGCCGCCTTCTCCGCATCCGAGAGCGCGCGCACCGCCTCGTAGCCCGCCAGCAGCGCCCGGCCCTTGGTGATGTTGTAGGCGCCGTCCGGCTCGAAGCACCAGGCGTTGAGGCACACCGCCACGTCATAGGCGAGGTAATCGGTGCAGGCGAAATAGAAGTCGATGATGCCGGAGAGCTTGTCGTCCAGGAAGAAGGCGTTGTCCGGGAACAAATCGGCGTGGATCACGCCCTCCGGCAGGCCCTTCGGCCAGCTCTGCTCCAGGGCCGCCAGCTCCGTGGCGATGGTCTCGCCAAGGCCGGGCGCCACCGTGTCCGCCTGTCCGTCCGCGGCATTGAACAGGGGCCGCCAGCCGGAGACCGAGAGGTTGTTGGTGCGGCGCATGGCGAAGTCGGCGCCGGCGAGGTGCAACTGCGCAAGGCCGCGCCCCAGCTCCGCGCAATGCTCGGCCGTGGGCCGGCGCACCGAGACGCCGGGCAGGAAGGTGACCATGGCCGCCGGCCGCCCCGCCAGCTCCGCGAGCACCTCGCCGGAGCGGCGCGCCACCGGCTCGGGACAGGAGAGGCCGCGCCCGGCCAGATGCCGCATGAGGCCGATGAAGAAGGGCAGGTCCTCCCGCCTCACGCGCTTCTCGTAGAGGGTGAGGATGTAGCTGCCGGTCGTGGTCTGGACCAGGAAGTTGGAGTTCTCCACCCCCTCGGCGATGCCGTGGAAGGAGGTGAGGGTGCCCATGTCGTAGCCCGCGAGGAAGGCTTCCAGCTCCGCGGGTGAGACGTCCGTATAGACCGCCACGGGCTACTCCGCCGCGTCCGGCCGCAGGGCACGCGGCAAGGGGAAGAAGACATCCTCCTCGGTGGAGGTCACGGTCTCCACGGTGACGTCGAAGCGGGCGGCGAAGGCGTCGACGATCTCCTCAACCAGCACTTCCGGGGCCGATGCGCCGGCGGTGACGCCGAGGCTCGCGATGCCTTGGAACTGGGGCCAGTCGATGTCGGCCGCGCGCTGCACCAGCACGGAGCGGGCGCAGCCGGCGCGTTCCGCCGCCTCGCGCAGGCGCTGGGAATTGGAGGAATTGGGCGCGCCCACCACGACGAGGGCGTCCACCTGGGGGGCGATGGCCTTCACCGCCTCCTGCCGGTTGGTGGTGGCGTAGCAGATGTCTTCCTTGTGCGGCTCGGTGAGCGCGGGGAAGCGCACGCGCAGGATGGAGATCATCTCCGCCGTATCGTCCAGGGAGAGGGTGGTCTGCGTCACATAGGCGAGGTTCCCGGCGTCGGGTACCTCCACGGTGCGCGCCTCCTCCGCCGTCTCGACCAGGGTGAAGGCGCCGTCCGGCAGCTGGCCGATGGTGCCCACCACTTCCGGGTGGCCCTGATGGCCGATGAGCAGGATGTGCCGGCCCTTGCGGTGGTGCACCTGCGCCTCGCGGTGCACCTTGGTGACCAGCGGGCAGGTGGCGTCGATGGCAAAGAGATTGCGGCCGGCGGCAGCCTCGGGGACGGACTTCGGCACGCCATGGGCGGAGAAGATGACGGGCGCGCGGGTATCCGGCACCTCGTCCAGCTCCTCCACGAAGATGGCGCCCTTCCGCTTCAGGTCTTCCACCACGTATTTGTTGTGCACGATCTCGTGACGCACATAGACCGGCGCGCCGTAGAGCTTCAGCGCTTGCTCCACCGCGTCGATGGCCCGCACCACGCCGGCGCAGAAGCCGCGCGGCGCGGCGAGGAGAACGCGAAGCGGCGGCTTCGCGGGGCGCGTTTCGGCGGCGTCCATGAGGGGGGTGTCCATCTCGGGCATCCGGCGAATTGGCGGCCTCACGGGGCCCCTGTCAAGCACGGGGCCGACGTTGCGGACGATTTACCGCGCGCGGGATTTGCAACTTCGCCCGGGCGCGCTTATGTTGCACAAATTCCGGACATCGCGATGTGTTTCGCGGTCCGCCCCGCGGGGAGGGGCGACCATGCGAACCCGCATATTCCGGCACCACATATTTTCCGGGCGCCTCGTGCGCCCCACATCAACAGCTGCTCCGGCCGCCTGAGGCGTCCGGCACCAACGCCGAAGAGGCCGTCATGTCGAACATACCGCTCATGCCCAAGGCCACTGCCGTCTGGCTCGTGGACAATACGGCGCTTTCCTTCGAGCAGATCGGCGACTTCTGCAAGCTGCACCCGCTCGAGGTGAAGGGCATCGCCGACGGCGAGGTGGCGCAGGGGATCAAGGGGCTCGACCCCATCTCCACCGGCCAGCTCTCCCGCGACGAAATCTCGCTTGCCGAGAAGGACCCCAACCGCCGCCTGAAGCTGCTGGAATCCAAGGTACGCCTGCCGGAGCAGAAGAAGCGCCGCGGCCCGCGCTACACCCCGGTGTCGCGCCGCCACGACCGCCCGAACGCCATCCTCTGGCTGCTGCGCAACCATCCCGAGCTGAAGGACGCGCAGGTCATCCGCCTGGTGGGCACCACCAAGGCGACGATCCAGTCCATCAAGGAGCGCACCCACTGGAATTCGGCGCAGCTCTCGCCCATGGACCCGGTGACGCTCGGCCTGTGCAGCCAGATCGACCTCGACATCGAGGTGCAGCGCGCCGCCAAGGATCGTCCCGCCGCCGTCGCCCATGAGGATCGCGGCGCCACGCTGCTGCCGGCGGACGTCACCACCGCCCATGACGAGCACGAGGATCAGGCCCCCAAGGGCCGCGA
The DNA here is from genome assembly GCF_043194755.2 of Xanthobacter nonsaccharivorans. Classification (NCBI taxonomy): domain Bacteria; kingdom Pseudomonadati; phylum Pseudomonadota; class Alphaproteobacteria; order Hyphomicrobiales; family Xanthobacteraceae; genus Xanthobacter; species Xanthobacter nonsaccharivorans. The sequence continues at coordinate 1,121,398 of NZ_CM195526.1, forward strand.
ATCCCTCGACCTCGAAACCGTGTTCGCCAAGCTCGGCGGTTCGCGCCGCAACGAGGAGGAAGACGACGAGGAGTGATCCTCGCCGCGCTTCACCGGGCATGAAAAAAGCCCCCTTCCGGTCGGAAGGGGGCTTTTTCGTTTATTGCGTCCGGCAGTCGGCCTCAGTGGGCCATCAGAACCGGCACGGTCATGGTGGCGAGGATCTCGCGGGTCACGCCACCCATCACCAGCTCGCGCAGGCGGGAATGGCCGTAGCCGCCCATCACCACCAGGTCGGCGCCCTGGTCGGACACCTCGTTGAGGATGGCGGCGGCGATGGGCTCGCCGGAAGAGACCGGCAGGCGCCGCACCTTGGCATCGATGCCGTGGCGGGCGAGATGGCGCGCCACCTCCGGCCCGGCGGTGTCTTCTTCCTCGGTGTGGTGCACCACGCGGAAGATCTCCACCTCCTTGGTGCGGTGGAGCAGGGGCAGGGCTTCCGCCAGCGCGCGGGCGGAGGCGCGGCTGCCATCCCAGGCCACCACCGCCCGGCTGGCGGTGAAGGGCTTGGTCTGCACATAGGGCACCACCAGCACGGCGCGGCCGGATTCGATGAGCACCGTCTCGGCGATCACCTCCTCCGGGCCCGGGCGGTCCGGATCGGGCTGGGCCACGACCGTGATGTCGTACAGGCGCGACATCTCCGAGAAGGCGTTGGCCGCCACCCCGAGGGAGGCGGTGAGGCTCTTCACGTCATGGGTAATACCGGCGGCGGTCGCCGCCGCGGTGAAGCCGGTGGCGGCACGCTCGGCCGCTGCCTGATTCTCAAGCACCTGCGCATCGATGAAGTCGGTGGGCAGGGCGCCCATGTAGAAGGGCGGCACGTCGATCTCGTATGCCACGGTCAGCCCGGTGAGATGGGCGCCGAATGCCGCCGCGAGGCTGGCCGCGAAATCACGGGCCACGTCCTTCTCGGTGCCCTGAGCGAGATTGACCAAAATGTCGCGAATCATCTGGGAAGGCCCCCGTTCGGCCGTGTGGACGACGCGACCTTACCCTAAACTCGCCCAAAGTCTCGGGTCTTGATATGCCGCAATCGTCGCCGCTGATCCGGCCTGCGCCATGCCCTGAAAATGACGGCGCGGCCGCCTTGGGGGAAGACGACCGCGCCAATGGCACGATCAATGGGGGGATGATCGCACCCCCCGACAACGCCGCGAAAGGACCGAGGTTCCACCCGTCGCCGAAAAATTTCACCCGTTCCCGGCCGCTCCGGCTAAAACTGGCGGCCGGTGCGCGATCCAGGCAAATTGAGTTGATTTGCCTGGTGAAGCGCCCTCCGAGCTTGAATGGGGAGAACGCGTGCTCCAGCGGCGCCTGGCACCCGAAGACGCACCATGATACCAGACCTGAGCATCGTCGTTCCGCTCTACAATGAAGCCGAGGGGCTCCCGGTCTTCCATGCGCGCCTGTGCGCGGCCGCGACGGCGGAAGGGCGTGCCCGTGGGCTCACCCTCGAGATCGTCTATGTGGACGACGGCAGCCGCGACGGCAGCGCCGCGCTCGCCGCCGGGCTGCCGGCCGATGGGCTGGACGTTCAGGTGGTCGCCCTCTCGCGCAATTTCGGCAAGGAGGCGGCCCTCATGGCCGGCCTCGACCATGCGCGCGGCGACGCCGTGATGTTCATGGACGGCGACGGCCAGCACCCGCCGGAGATGATCTCCACCTTCGTGCGCCTGTGGAAGGACGAGGGCTACGACGTGGCCTACGCGGTGAAGGCCGACCGCTCCGACGAGGCGGCGAGCCGGCGCATCTTCGTGCGCCTTTTCTACAAGCTGCTGAACTTCGGCGCCGCCACCCGCATCCCGGAGGATGCTGCCGACTTCCGCATTCTCTCGCCCCGCGCCGCCGGCGCGCTGCGCCGCATGACCGAGCGCAACCGCTTCTTCAAGGGCCTGTCCAGCTGGATCGGCTACAAGCAGATCGCCGTGCCCTACCGCCCGGCGGCCCGGGCGCACGGCTCCACCTCCTTCAACTTCCTGCGGCTGCTCGGCCTGTCCATGGAGGCGCTGACCTCCTTCTCGCCGGCGCCGCTGCGCCTTGCCGCCGCCTTCGGTGCGGTGCTGGCGGGCCTCGCGCTGCTCTACGGCGGCTGGATCGTGGTGGAGCGCCTGTTCTGGGGCATTCCGCTGCCCGGCTACCCCTCCATCATCGTCGGCCTCATGGTGATCGGCGGCACGCAGCTGCTGGTGATGGGGCTGATGGGCGAGTACGTCGCCCGCATCCTCTCGGAGATCAAGGCGCGACCGGTCTATTACGTGGCCGACCACGCGCTGAACCGCGCCGTCGCGGTCCGGCAGGAGCCCGCGCCGCACGAGGCGGGGGGGCTGCCGGCGGGCGGTTACGGGGGTGTCCATGGGGGGGCGCAGGTGCTGCCCTATCCCGGCGCCGTCGCCTCGAGGGCCGAGCCGTGAGGCGGGTCGTCCTGTGCGCGGATGATTATGCCATCGCTCCCGGCGTGTCGGAGGCGATCCGCCAGCTGATCGCCGCGCGCCGGATCAACGCCACCTCGGTCATGACCGTGTTCGACGGGCTCAAGGAGGAGGCGGACGCGCTGAAGGCCGCGGCCCGGGATATGGGTGCCAGCATCGGCCTGCACGTGACCCTGACCGGCACTTTCGCGCCCCTCACCGCCGGCATGGCGGGGCCCCTGGGGACTTTTCCCGCTTTGTCCGCGCTGCTCGTCGCCGCCCTGACGCGGCGGCTCGATCCGAAGGCCGTGGCGGCCGAGGTGGAGGCGCAGTTCCTCGCTTTCGCCGAGGCGTTCGGCGGCCCGCCGGACCATGTGGATGGCCACCAGCATGTGCACGTGCTGCCCGTGGTGCGGCGGGCGGTGCTCGCCGCCACCGCCCGCCATGCCCCCAAAGCCTGGCTGCGCGATGTGACCCCGGCGAAGGGGGCGCTCAACGGCTTCGATTTCAAGGGCCGGCTCATCGGCAGCTTCGCCCGGGGCTTCGCGCGGGATGCGGCAAGGCTTTCGCTCGTCACCAACAGCGGCTTCGGCGGCGCCTATGACTTTTCGGCCGGCCACGATTTTGCGGCGCTGCTCACCCACTTCCTGAAGGGCGTGCCCGAGGGCGGGCTGGTGATGGTCCATCCCGGCCGGGTGGACGACCCGCTCACCGCCCGCGATCCCCTCACCCACCAGCGCGAGGTGGAATACGAGGTGCTGCGCGGGGAGGGGATGCGGGTGATCCTGGACGCCGCCGACGTGCGGCTCTCCCTGCCCGAAGGGATGGGGCACAAGGCGGCGGCCTGAACGGGCATCATGCCATCGGCGCCGGTCCTTGACCGGTGTCGAGAGGGGCTCTCAGGTGGCGGCTAAAGGGAAGGGCTCCTCCGGTGGCGCGGAGAAGCCCTTGCATCAGGCCCGGAATGGCCGGGACCGGCGGGGGCGCGGCCAGGCGCCCCCGTTTCCCCTCAGGTGAGGCCCACCTCGAACCTGGCCGCGGTCTTGGCCTTCACCTCGTCGAGGGAGACGCCCGGCGCCAGCTCCTTCAGCACCAGCGTGCCGCCGCGCTTGGTGAACTCGAACACCGCGAGGTCGGTGATCACGAAGTCGGTCACGTGGGTGCCGGTGAGCGGCAGGGTGCAGCGCTCCACCAGCTTCGGCGCGCCGGACTTCTCCACATGCTCCATGAGCACGATCACTTCCTTGGCGCCGGCGACGAGGTCCATGGCGCCGCCCATGCCCTTCACCATCTTGCCGGGCACCATCCAATTGGCGATGTCGCCCTGCTCGGACACCTGCATGGAGCCGAGGATGGAGAGGTCCATGTGCCCGCCGCGGATCATGGCGAACGAATCGGCGCTGGAGAAATAGGCGGTGTCCGGCACCTCGGTGACGGTCTGCTTGCCGGCGTTGATGAGGTCGGGGTCCTCTTCGCCCTCATAGGGGAAGGGGCCGATGCCCAGCATGCCGTTCTCGCTCTGGAAGGAGACGGTCATGCCCGGGGGCAGCGCGTTGGCGACCAGGGTGGGGATACCGATGCCGAGGTTCACGTAGAAGCCGTCGCGGATCTGCTGGGCGGCGCGGGCCGCCATCTGCTCACGGGTCCAGGCCATCACTTCACCTCTTCGCGCTTGCGGGTGGTCACCTTCTCGATGCGCTTCTCGGCGCCCTGCTCGACCACGATGCGATCCACATAGATGCCGGGCGTGTGGATGGTGTCGGGGTCGAGCTCGCCGATCTCCACCAGCTCCTCAACCTCAACGACCGTGACCTTGCCGGCGGTGGCCATCATCGGATTGAAGTTGCGCGCCGTCTTCCGGTAGACGAGGTTGCCTTCCTTGTCGGCCTTCCAGGCCTTGATGATGGACAGGTCGGCGACGAGCCCGGTCTCCAGCACATAGTGCTGGCCGTTGAACTCGCGGGTCGGCTTGCCCTCGGCGATGATCGTGCCGTAGCCGGTCTTGGTGTAGAAGCCGGGGATGCCGGCGCCGCCAGCGCGGATGCGCTCGGCCAGCGTGCCCTGCGGGTTGAATTCCAGCTCCAGGTCGCCGGCGAGGTAGAGCTGCTCGAACAGCTTGTTCTCACCCACGTAGGACGAGATCATCTTCTTGATCTGGCCGTTGGCGAGCAGGATGCCGAGGCCGAAATCGTCCACGCCGCAATTGTTGGACACGACGGTGAGGTGCTTGGGCCCGAGCTCGCGGATGGCCGCGATGAGGTTCTCGGGGATGCCGCAGAGGCCGAACCCGCCGGCCATGATCAGCTGACCGTCGGAGACGATGCCCTCCAGGGCACTTTTCGCGTCCGGGTACACCTTGTGTCGCATCATTTCCTCCTCGGCGGTGACGCCTCGATGAGCTTAAGGGCGGGACCCGCCGGGCGGAAGCGGGGCGGGAGATCAGGCGGCACTTTCGCGCCCGTCACAGCGAGGAGACGAGGTGGCCGCCATCGACCACCAATGTCGTCCCCGTCACGTATGCGGACGCATCGGAACTCAGGAACAGGAGCGGACCCTCGAGATCGGCGAGGGTGCCGAGCCGGCGGTAGGGAATGCGCTTGATGAGGGCCTGCCCCGCTTCGCTGGCGAAGAAGTCGCGGTTGAGGTCGGTCTCCACATAGCCGGGGCACAGGGCATTGGCGCGGATCTTGTGGCGCGCCCATTCCAGCGCCATGGACTTGGTGAGCTGCACCAGCGCCGCCTTGGAGGCCGCATAGGCCGCCACCTGCCCGGCCACGCGCAGGCCGAGGATGGAGGCGACGTTGATGATGCTGCCGCCGGTGCCGCTCGCGGCCATGGCGGCAGCGGCCGCGCGGCCCACCAGGAAGCCGCCCTTCAGGTTGGTGTCGAGGATGGCGTCCCACTCCTCCGCCGTCTCCTTCAGGAGCGGGGTGGTGGCGGTGACGCCGGCGTTGTTGACCAGGATATCGAGCCGGCCGAAGGCTGCGATCACCTCCGCCACGGCGGTGTCGGCGGAGGCAGGGTTGGTCACGTCGAGGGAGAGGGGAGTGGCCACGCCACCCGCGGCCCGGATGCGCTCGCACAAGGCGGCGCAGGCTTCGGCGCGGCGCGCGGCCACCGCCACGTGCGCGCCGGCGGCGGCCAGCCGTTCGGCGAAATAGGCCCCGAGCCCCCCGGACGCGCCGGTGACCAGCGCGGCTTTTCCCTCGAGGGAGACGCGAAAATCCATGGATCGTTTCCCTCGCCGGCGCCGGCGTCGCCCGGGAGGTGCCCGGAACCGGCAAAGCGTTCTCTTGTCTGAGAGCGCATCCGGCGAACAGCGACCCACCGGAACGCTCTCGTTCTTTGTTTCATCGCAATGCCAGGCGCAAAACCGCTGCGCGCCTTTGCGGGAATTGCCATGGCTTCGAGCCGTTGGTCGGCTCTTATAATGAGCGGCTGATTAATAGACACGGGCGCTGGTCGTGCGCAAGGTCCTGTTTCCAAGCGCCTACCGGCTTTCGCCGGTCTTTTCCCAGCGGGCGCGGGCGTCGTCGTCGTGGGCCTTCGCCTCCACCCAGGCGCCGCCGTCGGCGCGCTCCTCCTTTTTCCAGAAGGGGGCGTCGGTCTTCAGCCAGTCCATGAGGAATTCGGCGGCGGCGAACGCGGCGGCGCGGTGGGAGGCGGCGGTGGCCACCATGACGATGGGGTCGCCCGGAACCAACCGCCCGTGCCGGTGCACCACGATGGCGCCGGTGAGGGGCCAGCGCCGGCGGGCCTCCTCCACGTGGCGCTCGATCTCCGCCTCGGCCATGCCGGGGTAGTGCTCAAGCGTCAGCGCGGCGAGGGAGGCGCCACCGGCGTCCGGGTCGGCCCGGCACAGGCCGGTGAAGGTGACCACGGCGCCCACGTCGGTGCGGCCTGCGCTGAGGCGGGCGCTCTCGGCCGCGGCATCGAACGGGGCTTCCTGGATGCGCACGGCGAAGAGGGGCGTGGCCATGAGATCAGCCCCCGGTCATCGGCGGGAAGAAGGCGATCTCCTGCGCGCCGGCGAGGGGGGCATCGGCCTTCACGTGGCGCCGGTCGAGGGCGGCGCGCACGATGGCCGGATTCTCGAAGGCGTGGGCGTGGGCCTCGTCCTGCGCGGCGAGCCAGCGGGCGAGGTCGGCGACGGTGGCCACCTCCGGCGGCGGGGCTACTTCCTCCTCGGCGCGGCCGACCCGTTCGCGGAGCCAGGCGAAATAGAGAACCTTCACCGCTCGTCCTCCACCAGGTGGCGCGCCCCGGCGCGGAAATAATCATACCCCGTGTAGAGCGTGAGCACCGCCGAGACCCACAGCAGCGTCAGGCCGGCGAGGGTGACGCCGGGCAGCACCGCCTCGCCCGCCGGGCCGGTGATGAGCACGCCCACCGCGACCAGCTGGAGCGTGGTCTTCCACTTGGCGAGCCGCGAGACCGGCACCGAGACGCGCAGCTCGGCCAGGAACTCGCGCAGGCCGGAGACCAGGATCTCCCGGCACAGGATGACGATGGCGGCCCATAGGGACCAGCCGCGGATGGTGCCGTCGGAGGCGAGCATGAGCAGGCAGGTTGAGACCAGCAGCTTGTCGGCGATGGGGTCCAGCATGCGCCCGATGGCCGATTGCTGCGACCAGGCGCGGGCGAGGTAGCCGTCGAAGAAATCGGTGATGGCGGCGGCCACGTAGAGGGCCAGCGCCACCCAACGCAGCACCACACCGCCGGCCAGGATGTCCGACCAGAACAGGCAGGCCGCCACCAGCGGCACCGCCACGCAGCGCGCATAGGTGAGGATGTTGGGCAGCGAGAGCGCATGCCCCCGTGCGCTCCGCGCCGGCGCGGGGGAGGGATCGGAACGGGTCGCTGCCTCGGCCATCAAACTCACTTCGCCGGTCTGGAGGCGCTTCATGCCCTCCTTGCTACCGGTCCTATTTAGGCCGTGCGGGCGGCGGGCGGAAGTCTCGGGTGTGATCCCTCATGATGAGGGCCGTTCATGAAAATAATCGTACACCGCCTTGGCGGTGGCGGCATTGATGCCGGCCACCTGCTCCAGATCGGCCAGCGAGGCCCGCTCGATGGCCTTCAGCGTGCCGAAGTGGCGCAGCAAGGCCCGCTTGCGCGTGGGCCCGACGCCCGCGATGGCCTGGAGCCCCGCTTCGGTGATGTCCTTCTTGCGCCGCGCGCGGTGGGAGCCGATGGCGAAGCGGTGGGCCTCGTCGCGCAGGCGCTGGATGAAATAGAGCACCGGGTCTCGCGGTTCCATGCGGAAGGGCGGCCGACCGGGAATGAAGAACTGCTCGCGCCCCGCGTCCCGGTCCACGCCCTTGGCGATGCCCACCAGCGGCACGTCGGTGATGCCCAGTTCCTCCAGCACCTTGCGGGCCGCGTTGAGCTGGCCGAGGCCGCCGTCGATGAGCACCAGGTCCGGCCAGGGGGAGGCGTCGGTGGCGTCGGGCAAAGCGGTGTCCGTCTCCGGTTCGTCCATTTCCGGCACGGGCTTCGCCTCTGGCCCGGCGGTCACGATCGCGGCATCGGCGGGGGGCGGGGCGTCCGGCGCGGGCGCGGTCTCTTCCCGCGGGGCCTCTTTCAGCAGGCGGGAGAAGCGTCGGGTGAGCACCTCGCGCATCATGCCGAAATCGTCGCCGGGCACGAGGTCCGCCGACTTGATGTTGAACTTCCTGTACTGGGATTTGCGGAAGCCCTCCGGCCCCGCCACGATCATGCCGCCCACCGCATTGGTGCCCATGATGTGGGAATTGTCGTAGACCTCGATGCGTTGCGGCGGCGCCCCCAGGCCGAAGGCGGCGGCAAGGCCCTCCAGCAGCTTCGCCTGGGTCTGGCTTTCGGCCAACGTGCGGGCGAGGGCCTCGCGGGCGTTCTGGAGGGCGTGGTCCACGAGGTCGCGCTTCTCACCGCGCTGGGGCGCGGCGATATCGATCTTGTAGCCGGCCTTCTCCGAGAGCGCCTCGGCGATGAGCGCCTGCTCCTCCACCTTGTGGGACAGCAGGATGAGGCGCGGGCAGGGCTTGTCCTCGTAGAACTGGGAGAGGAAGGCGCCCAGCACCTCGGCTTCCGTCAGGGAGCGGTCGGCGCGCGGGTAGTAGGCGCGGTTGCCCCAGTTCTGCCCGGTGCGGAAGAAGAACACCTCGATGCAGGTGGCTCCGCCCTGCTGGTGGCAGGCGAAGACGTCCGCCTCCTCCACGCCGCGGGGGTTGATGCCCTGCGAGCCCTGAACCGCCGAAAGCGCGGCGAGGCGGTCGCGCAGGCGGGCGGCGCGCTCGAACTCCAGCTCCTCCGCCGCCTGCTCCATCTCGCCGGCCAGCTCCTCCTTGATGGCGCGCGAGCGGCCGGAGAGGAAGGCTCGCGCCTCGCGCACCAGCTCGGCATAATCGGTGTGGTTGATCTCGCCGGTGCAGGGGCCGGAGCAGCGCTTGATCTGGTAGAGAAGGCACGGCCGCGTGCGGTTCTCGTAATAGCTGTCGGAGCACGAGCGCAGCAGGAAGGCCCGCTCCAGCGCGTTGATGGTACGGTCTACGGCCCATACGCTGGCGAACGGGCCGTAATAGTCCCCCGGACGGCTGCGCGCGCCGCGATGCTTGGTGATCTGCGGCGCCACGTGGTCGGCGGTGATGAGGATGTAGGGGAAGGACTTGTCGTCCCGCAGCAGCACGTTGAAGCGCGGCTTCAGCTGCTTGATGAGGTTCGCCTCCAGAAGCAGGGCTTCCGGCTCCGTGCGGGTGGAGACGAATTCCATGGTGCACGTGGCCGCGATCATCCGTGCGATGCGGTTGGTGTGGCCCACTGGGCGCGTGTAGCTGAGCACGCGCTTCCTGATGCTCTTGGCCTTGCCCACGTAGAGCACGGTGCCGTCGCCCGCCAGCATGCGGTAGACGCCGGGGCCCGAGGGCGCGAGCTTCGCCGCGCGCACGATGGCTGCCCGCCCGGTGGCAAGGCTCTCCTCGCCGGGCGCGAGGGCATCCTCGGCCTCGATCTGGAGGAGAATCTCCTCGTCCTGCTCCTCCGTCTCCTCGGCCTCGGGTGGGCGCGTCGCGGCGTCCTCGGGGGGGAGGGTGACTTCGGGCGGGTCTGTGGGGCGTCTGCCGGTCATGGGCCTTATTTAGTGCGCCGCGCGGCCGGAGAAAATCCGCGTGCCCGGGCCTTCCTGTTAACAGGCGCTCAACCATGGAGTCACGCGTATGGCGGCGCGACAGCTCGCAGAGGTGGTCCCCGGCGCGCTTTTCAAGTGTTTGCAACACTTCGACACATTAACGCCGCGTTAGGCATCACGGCGGGACGGCGCGCGCGGACAGGAATGGGCAAGATTCACCTGCGAGGGTGCGGACGAGGCCGGCCGCGCGTGTCGCCGCCGGCGCCACCCCTGGAGGAGTCCTCGATGCGTTCTCGTCTGCTTGCTTCCGCCGCTGCGCTGGCGGGGATCGGCCTCGCCAGCCCGGCGATGGCAGCCGACCTCTCCGGCCGATATCCGCCCTATCAGGCGCCCTATGCGCAGCCCGTGCCCGTCTTCACCTGGACCGGCTTCTACATCGGCGCCAACGCCGGCTATGCGTGGGGCAATGCGGCCTTCGCCAGCCCCGGCGGCTTCATCGGCGGCGCGCAGATCGGCTACAATTATCAGTTCGCCAGCCCCCTGGTGCTGGGCGTGGAGACGGACTTCGACTTCTCCGGCGTCTCCGGCGGCAACTACAGCCTCAACTATCTTGGCACCGTGCGGGCTCGCGCGGGGTGGGCGTTCGACCGCTTCCTCGTCTACGGCACCGGCGGCTTCGCCTATGGCCAGGGCAGCCTGAAGGCGTTCGGCCTGTCGGCCGATGCCACGCAGACCGGCTGGACTCTGGGCGCCGGCGCCGAGTTCGCCTTCGACCGCAACTGGACAGCCAAGGCGGAGTATCTTTACGTAGACTTGGGCAGTACAACCTTTCAGACGTTTTCTGGCCCGGTTGCCACCGGGTTCGACGCAAATATTCTGCGAGCAGGTGTGAATTATCGTTTCTGATGGCAAGGCTGTCGTTAGGGAATAGATTGTGGCAGAACATGGGATCTATCTTACGTTCGCCACTTTTACGCCCCCGGTCGTCACAAATGTAAAAGAGCATTAGAGTTTTGCCACATCTCTGCCCGGTTTGATTTTTCCGGTGTGGCGCATTCGCTACAGACGCATGCCCCCACCGGCTGTATGAAAGAACCACCGTTCGGCCGGGCCTCGAGGGCGACCCCTCCCGGCGATGCCGAAATCAAAAGAAGGTACCGATCATGTTCAAGCGTGCACTTCTCGGGGCCACGGCCCTTGCTCTTCTCGCCGGCTCTGCGTCGGCGGCCGACCTGGCCAACCGCTACCCTGTGAAGGCGGCTCCGATCCCCGTCCCGGTGTTCTCCTGGACCGGCTTCTACATCGGCGCGAACGTGGGCTGGGGCTTTGCCAGCAACACCTTCGACTACACCTCCTTCGGTGGCCCGGCCTTCAGCTACGACACCGGCAACACCAACGGCTTCGTCGGCGGCTTCCAGCTGGGCTACAACTACCAGTTCGCCAACAACGTCGTGATCGGCGCCGAGGCGGACTTCGACTGGTCCGACATCGGCAGCACCAACATCCTGGTGGGCGGCCCGGTGGGCGGCGCGCTGGTGTCCCAGAACGTCGACTACTTCGGCACCATCCGCGCCCGTCTCGGCTACGCGGTCGACCGCTTCCTGCCGTACATCACCGGCGGCGCGGCTTGGGCCAAGACCAACTACACCGACCCCTTCGCTGTCTCCTACGACAACACCAAGTGGGGCTGGACCGTCGGCGCCGGCGCCGAGTACGCCATCACCAACAACTTCACGGTCAAGGCCGAATACCTGTATCTCGGCTTCGACAACAGCAAGACCAACTATGTCAACGGCGACCAGCTCTCCGTCGGCAGCGACATCCAGACCGTCAAGCTGGGTGCCAACTACAAGTTCTGACCCCTTCAAAGATCCTGAACGCGGGCTTCCGGCATCTGCCGGAAGCCCTTTTTCTTTGCCCGCGTGGCAGGCCATGGCCTGCCACGCGCACACGGCTTCGTGAGCGCAGACGGGGGTTTCGCCCTTTCTTCGCCGCGACGGCGCCATTCCCCCGCCGGTCCTCCGGTCGATGCTCTCCTGCCATGAGCGAGGGCGGACCCGAGGGAGCGGAGCAATGACGCGACGGATCGGAACGCGGTGGATCGGCCGGATCGCTGCCGGCGGCGTGACGCTGGCGATGCTCGCTGTGCTTCTGCCGGCGGATCGCGCGGCGGCGGCAGACCTTGCGCCGGCGCCCGTCACCAAGGCGCCGGTGGCGATCCCCACCCCCGTCTTCTCCTGGACCGGCTTCTACATCGGCGCCAATGCCGGCTACGGCTGGGGCTCCGGGCAGGACGGGCTCGGCCTCTACGGTGTCGATCCCAAGGGTTGGTTCGGCGGCGGGCAGGTCGGCTACAATTACCAGTTCGGGAATAATGTCGTCGCTGGTCTGGAGGCGGATCTGCAGGGCGGCGACATCAGCGCCGGGCCGGCGGGCCTCAACAGCAGCCTCGATCTGTTCGGAACGGTGCGCGGCCGCCTCGGCTACGCCTTCGGCCGGGTGCTGCCCTATGTCACCGGCGGCTTCGCCTGGGGCAACAATTCCGTCGACTATCTGGGCGCGAGCCAGTCGCAGACCCATACCGGCTGGACGGCCGGCGCGGGCATCGAATACGCCTTGACGGACCATTGGACGGCCAAGACCGAGTATCTCTACACGGACTATGGCTCCAAGTTCTACGACAGCCTCGGCGCCAACGCAGGCCTGACCACCCAGACCGCTAAAGTCGGCATCAACTACAAGTTCTGAGCGGGATCTTCTGGGCCGCGCCGTCCTCGTTGCGAATGGCGAAGTGGTAGCGGCCCTCGCTGTCGCGCGTCACCTCGTAGGAAAGGCGGGAGACGACACGGTTGTCCTTGTCGAAGGTCAACACCCTGGGCCGCAGCGCGACGATCTCGCCTTCCGGCACGTAGACCGAGTTGCAGATGATCACCTCGTCGCCCGGCTGGCAGGTGCGGGCCGCCGCACCGTTGAGCACGCAGCAGCGCGAGCCGCGCTCCCCGAGAATCACATAAGTTGAAATGCGGGCGCCGGAGTTGCGATTCCAGATTTCCACGAATTCCATGGGCAGAATGCCCGCTTCCTCGCAGTGATCGGGATCGAGCGTGATGGAGCCGTGATAGTTGAGATCGGCTCCCGTCACCGTGATGCCGTGCAGCTTGCCGGCGACAATCTTGCGCATGGGCAGGTCTCAGCCCCCGTTGAAAGGCCGCTGTGATAGGGCCTGTGGCCCCTCAGGGGAAGTCCCGGCGCGGCCTGACGCTGCGAGATCGGTAACACGGGGATGCAATTCTTGAACGCGAGCGTGGCGCAAATTGACGCCGCACCTCGCATTCTTAACTATGTTCATGCTAGAGGCGGGGTCAATCAGATGGTGATCAATCTGATTGGTGGGCCCGTCTCTGAGTTTCTAAAAGAGAACGCGTTGACCGATCAGATTGCGTCGCGATCGGATCGCGCGTGCTCCTCGAGCCCGCTTCGTTAACGACAGATGAGGGCTGAAATGGCTCATCCGGCAGCGCCCGCCACGGAGCGCGCCCAGAAGGCCCCGACAAGTGCCGGGCCTGTCCGCGTCGGCGTCACGGGCATCGGCATCATGGGCTCCAACCACGCCCGCGTCCTGGCCGAGCTTCCCGGCGCCGAACTGGTCGCCGTCGCCGATCCCGACCAGGCGCAGGCCCAGCGGGTTGCAAACTTCCTCGGCTGCAAGGCGGTGGGAGACCATCGCGCGCTGCTGGACCTCGGCCTCGATGCGGTGGTGGTCGCCGCTCCCACGCACCTGCACCACACCATTGCTCTCGACGTGATCGGCGCCGGCTGCTCCGTGCTGGTGGAAAAGCCCGTCGCCTCCACCGCCGAGGAAGGGCGCGAGATCGTCGCCGCCGCCCGCGACAAGGGCGTCACCCTGATGATCGGCCATGTGGAGCGCTTCAACCCGGCGGTGCGCGCCGTGAAGGAGGCGATCCGTGGCGAGAGCCTGCTCTCCATCGCCATCACCCGCGTCGGCCCGTTCCCGCCGCGCATGTCGAACGTGGGCGTGGTGATCGACCTCGCCGTGCACGACATCGACCTGATCCGCTGGTTCACCGAATCGGACATCCTGGAAGTGCAGCCGCAGACCTCGGCTGCCCTCGCCGAGCGGGAGGACATCGCGCTCCTCCAGTTCCGCACCAAGACGGGCGTGCTCGCGCACATCAACACCAACTGGCTGACGCCCTTCAAGGCGCGCACGGTGCACGTGGCGACCTCCAAGAAATATGTGATCGGCGACCTGCTCACCCGCCAGGTGACCGAGCATTTCGACTACCGGCCGGACGGCTCCTATTCCACCCGGCACCTGCCGGTGGCCTATGCCGAGCCGCTGCGCGCGGAGCTGGAGAACTTCCTGTCCGCCGTGCGTTCCGGCCGCGCGCCGGAAGTGACGGGCGAGGAGGGGGTCGCCAGCCTCGAGATCGCCATCTCCTGCCTGCCCGGCGCCGCCGGCGTCAAGGCCGAGAAGCGTCGCGCCGTCGGCTGAGCCCGCTGCCTTACGACCGGAACGGGCGCGGCGCTGCCGCCGGGCCCGCTCCGTTTCGCCCGGCCTTTCGGGCCGCCGCTCCCGGCATCGCGCCTGCGCTTGGACTCTTCCGGCCGGTGCCCGCCTCTCGCGACCCGATCCTTCCTCTTCTTCCGGACTTTTCCAGGGGATCCGAGATGACCTCTCCCATCGCCTTCATCGACCTTGCCGCCCAGCGGGCCCGCGTCGGCTCCCGCATCGACGAGGCGATGCTGCGCGTCCTCGCCTCCTGCCGCTTCGTGAACGGGCCGGAAGTGACCGCCTTCGAGACGCAGCTCGCTGCCTTCGCCGGGGCCAAGCATGCCGTCTCCTGCTCCTCCGGCACGGATGCGCTGGCGCTGCTGCTGATGGCCTGGGGCGTCAAGGCGGGGGATGCGGTGTTCTGCCCTGCCTTCACCTTCTGCGCCACCGCCGAGGTGGTGCCGTGGGTGGGCGCGACCCCGGTGTTCGTGGATGTGAAGGAAGACACCTTCAACATGGATCCGGAGAGCCTGGAACAGGCGATCGCGGTGGCGATCGAGCAGGGGCTCGATCCGCGGGTGGTGATCCCGGTGGATCTGTTCGGCCAGCCGGCCGACTATGACGCGATCCTGCCCATTGCCGAGAAGTACGGTCTGAAGGTGCTGTGCGACACCGCCCAGGGTTTCGGCGGCACCTGGAACAACAAGCGCACCGGCTCCATCGGCGACGCCACCGCCACCTCCTTCTTCCCGGCCAAGCCGCTCGGCTGCTACGGCGACGGCGGCGCCATCCTGACCGACGACGAGGAGCTCGTCGCGGTGCTGAAGAGCCTGCGCGAGCACGGCCAGGGCGTCGACAAGTACCAGAACGTGCGCATCGGCATGACCGCCCGCCTCGACACCATCCAGGCGGCCGTGCTCATCGAGAAGCTCGCCATCTTCGAGGAGGAGATCGCGGCGCGCGAGCGCGTGGCCCGGCGCTACAATGAGCTGCTGAAGGACGTGGCCACGGTGCCGGTCGTGGACCCGCGGGCCACCTCTGTATGGGCGCAATACACCATTCGCCTCGCCCCCGGCGTGCGCGACGGCCTCGCCGAGACACTGAAGGCGGAGGGTGTGCCCACGGCGGTCTATTACCGCCTGCCCATGCATTTGCAGCCGGCCTACCGCCATTATCCCTCCGCCGGCGCCATCCTGCCGGTGTGCGAGGCGCTGGCGGAGGAGGTCATCTCCCTGCCCATGCACGCTTATCTCGACGAGGCGACGCAGGATCGCATCGTCGACGCGGTCAAGCGGGCGCTGGCGGCCTGACACCGCGCGGTCCGGCCGGCCGGTGGGCTCGCCCTCCGGGCGGCTGGGCAAGGCCGCCGGAACGTGCTTTAGGCTCCGGCGACCGTTTCGAGGGGCCGCCTGAACCCATGTTCCGCAACATCCTCTCCGTCGGCGGGCTGACGCTCGTCTCCCGCCTCGGCGGCTTCATCCGCGACGTGGTGATGGCGGCCGTGCTCGGCGCCGGGCCGGTGGCGGACGCGTTTCTCGTCGCCTTCCGCCTACCGAATCACTTCCGGGCCATCTTCGCCGAGGGCGCCTTCAACGCCGCCTTCGTGCCCACCTATGCCCGCCTGCGTGAGCAGGAGGGGGTGGCGGGCGCGCGCGCCTTCGCCGACGAGATCCTCACCGCCATGATGCTGGTGCACGGCGTGCTGCTGGCGCTTGCGCTGGGCTTCACACCCCAATTCGTGGCCGCGCTCGCCCCGGGGCTTGCGGACGATCCCGAGCGCTTCGGCCTCGCGGTGACGCTGACGCGCATCACCTTTCCCTATCTGGCGCTGATCTCGGTGGCGACACTGGTCTCCGGCGCGCTGAATGCGTCCGACCGTTTCGCCATGGCGGCGGCCGCGCCCATCCTCATGAACATCTGCATGATCGGCACGCTGCTCGGCGCCGCCTGGTTTCCCACGGCGGGCCATGCGGCGGCCTGGGGCGTGCTCATCTCCGGCGTCGCCCAGCTGTTCGCTGTGGGCTGGGATGCGGAGCGCCACGGCATCGGCCTGCGGTTCGGCAAGCCGAAGCTCGATCCGGGTACGCGCCAGTTCCTGAGGGCGCTCGGTCCGGCGGTGATCGGCTCGGCCGGTGTGCAGATTGCCTTGTTCGCTGACACCATCATCGCCACGTTCCTGCCCTCCGGCGCCCTGTCCGCGCTCTATTATGCCGACCGCATCAACCAGCTGCCCATCGGCGTGGTGGGCATCGCGGTCGGCACCGTGCTGCTGCCGGAGATGTCGCGACGCCTCGCCGCCGCTGACGATGCGGGCGCCGCCCATGCGCAGGCCCGTTCCATCGAGCTGGCGACGCTGCTGGCCATTCCCTTCGTGGCGGCATCGCTCATGGTGCCCGACCTGACCATGCGTGCCCTGTTCGCCCGCGGCGCCTTCACCAATGCAGATGCGGCGGCCGCTGCGGCGACGCTCCAGGCCTACGGGCTCGGTCTCCTGGCCTTCGTGGTGGTGCGCGCCTTCATCGCTCCGTTCCACGCCCGCGGCGACACGCGCACCCCCATGATCGCCTCGCTGACGGCAGTGGGGCTCAACGTGGCGCTGAAGTTCGCCCTCATGGGCAGCCTCGCCCAGGTGGGCCTCGCCCTCGGCACGGCGGTGGGCGGCTGGATCAATGTGGGCCTGCTCGTCTTCTTCGCCGTCCGGCGCGGCTTTCCGGTGGGGGACGACCTGCTGGGCGGACACCTCGCGCGGCTCGCCATCGTGCTCGCCGTGGTGGGGGCAGCGCTGTTCGGCGCGCAGATGGCGGCCCAGGCTCTGCTGCCGCACGGCTTTCCCGCTCGCGAGGAAGTGATGCTGGCGTTCGTGGTCCTGGGGGGCGGGGCGGTCTACGCAGGTTCCGTCTTCCTGCTCCTTGGCCGACGGTTCCTCGGCGGGGTCATGGGTCGTGGCCGGCCTCCCGTCCCGGCGTGACCCTGTTTGAACACGTTTTTTCGCCGAGGGCGTTTTGCATCGCGAAAAGGCTGTGCTAGGAACCGCCGTCTTTTCCGGTTTCGGCCATCGGTTGCGGGAGGTGCCGAACCTTCGCACGTGATTCATTGGCGGACGCATGGCGTCCGTTCAGGAGCCGGACCGATGCCCCAGTCCTCGCGCCCCGTCGCCCTTCCGCGCCTTGCCTCCGGCAGCCGCGCCGCGCGCCTCGGCCTTCTCGCCGCCGTTCTTGCGTTGCCGCTCGCCGGCTGCGGCCAGCCCACAGCCCAGCAGCAGGGCGCCCCGCCCCCGCCCCAGGTGACTGTCGCCAGCCCGGTGAGCAAGCAGGTCACCGATACCGATGAGTATGTGGGCCGCTTCGTCGCCATCGACGAGGTGAATGTCCGCGCCCGGGTCTCGGGCTACCTGGACAAGATCCACTTCACCGACGGCCAGTTGGTGAAGGAGGGCGACCTGCTCTTCACCATCGACCAGCGCCCGTTCAAGATTGCCCTCGATCAGGCCCAGGCGAACCTCGCCCAGGCCAAGGCCAACCTGGATTTCACCAAGGCGGACCTCGAGCGTGCCCGCACGCTGCTGGAGGATCGCACCTCCAACGCCATCTCCAAGCAGACCTTCGACCAGCGCACCCAGGCCGAGCGCACCGCCGCCGCCATCGTGCAGTCGCAGGAGGCGCAGGTGCGCTCCGCCCAGCTCGACCTCGCCTTTACCGAGGTGAAGGCGCCCGTTTCCGGCCAGATCGGCGACCGGCGGGTGTCGGTGGGCAACTATGTCACCGGCGGCACGGCAGGCTCGCCCACCCTGCTCGCGGTGATCGTCTCCACCGATCCCATCCGCTTCGAATTCACCATCGACGAGGCCTCGCTGCTGCGCATCCAGCGCCGCAAGGCCGGGGCCGACATCAAGGGCGACCCGGTCAGCCTGAAGCTCATCGACGACAAGGACTTCGCCCACCAGGGCCAGCTCGACTTCCTGAACAACGTGATCGACCGCGAGACCGGCACCATCCGCGGTCGCGCCGTGTTCGAGAACAAGAACAGCCTGTTCCGGCCGGGCATGTTCGGCCGCATCCGCCTGCAGTCGTCCGCCCCCTACCAGGCGCTCGCGGTGCCGGACGTGGCGATCGGCACCGAGCAGGTGAAGAAGTTCGTCTATGTGGTGGGGCCGGACAACAAGATCGGTCAGAAGGTGGTCACCCTCGGCCCGCTGGTCGGCGACATGCGGGTCATCCGCGAGGGGCTGGCGGCGGACGACAAGGTGGTGGTCAACGGCCTGATGCGCGTGCGCCCCGGCGTCGTCGTCAATCCCCAGACAGCCGATGCCGCGCCGGCCGGAGCCCCCCCCGCCGCCGCCGCCGCGAAGTGAGGAGGAGGCCCCCATGCGCTTCTCCCATTTCTTCATCGATCGCCCGATCTTCGCGTCGGTGGTGTCGGCCGTGGTCGTCATCCTCGGCGCGGTCAGCTACGTGCGCCTGCCGGTGGCCCAGTATCCGGAGATCGCCCCGCCGGTGATCACCGTGACGGGCCAGTATCCCGGCGCCTCGGCGGAGATCGTCGCCGAGACCGTGGTCGCGCCCATCGAGCAGCAGATCAACGGCGTGGAGCACATGATCTACATGTCGTCGAACTCGACGGCAGACGGTCGCTTCTCCATCTCGGTCACCTTCGACATCGGCACCAACCTCGACATCGCCCAGGTGCAGGTGCAGAACCGCGTCGCCATCGCCGAGCCGCGCCTGCCCTCGGAGGTGCAGCAGGTGGGCGTGGTGACGGCCAAGGCCTCGCCGGACCTCCTGCTGGTGGTCAGCCTCTATTCGCCCGACGGCTCGCGCGACCCGCTGTTCATCTCGAACTTCGCCAATATCGAGATCAAGGACGTGCTGTCGCGCATCGACGGCGTGGGCTCCATCACCGTGTTCGGCTCGCGCGAATACGCGATGCAGATCTGGCTTGATCCGGACCGGCTGTCCCAGCTCAACCTCACCACCACGGACGTGGTTTCCGCCCTGAAGGCGCAGAACGTTCAGGTGGCCTCCGGCGTGCTCAACGCGCCGCCGGTGCCGGAGCAGCGGGCGTTCCAGATCGCCGTGCGCACGCTGGGCCGCCTTAGCGATCCCAAGGCGTTCGACGATATCGTCATCAAGCAGACGGACCAGGCGCTGGTGCGGCTGAAGGACGTGGGCCGCGTCGAGATCTCGGCGCAGGACTATGCCTCCACCTCCTTCCTCGACAAGGACATCTCCATCAACCTGGGCATCTTCCAGCGCCCGGGCTCCAACGCGCTCGCCACCGGCAATGCGGTGGTCGCGGAGATGGCGCGCATCGGCAAGACCTTCCCCGAGGGTTTGAAGTACGCGATCTATTACAACCCGACCGAGTTCATCCAGCAGTCGGTGGATGCGGTGGTGCACACCATCGGCGAGGCCATCCTGCTGGTGGTGCTGGTGGTGATCCTGTTCCTGCAGACCTGGCGGGCGGCGATCATTCCCATCCTCGCCATCCCGATCTCGCTCATCGGTACCTTCTTCGTCATGGCGTTGTTCGGCTTCTCGCTGAACAACCTGTCCCTGTTCGGCCTGGTGCTCGCCATCGGCATCGTGGTGGACGACGCCATCGTCGTGGTGGAGAACGTGGAGCGCAACATCGAGGCGGGGCTGTCCCCGCGCGATGCCGCCTACAAGACCATGGACGAGGTAGGCGGCGCGCTGGTCGCCATCTCGCTGGTGCTGTCGTCGGTGTTCGTGCCGACCGCGTTCATCACCGGCCTTTCGGGTGAATTCTACCGGCAGTTCGCCCTCACCATCGCCGGCTCGACGCTGATCTCGCTCCTGGTGTCGCTGACGCTGTCGCCCGCCATGTGCGCGCTGCTGCTGAAGCCCCACCGATCGGCGCACGAGAAGCCGGCCTGGTATGCCCGTCCCATCGTTGGTTTCTTCGGTGTGTTCAACCGCATGTTCGAGGGGCTGGGCAACGGCTATGCCTGGATGACCGCGCGCCTCGTGCGCGTGGTGGCGCTGGTGCTCGTCGTCTACCTCGGCATCGTCGCCTTCGGCGGCTATCTCTTCACCACCACGCCGCAGGGCTTCATTCCGCAGCAGGACCGCGGCTACCTCATCGTCGTCGCCCAGCTGCCGCCGGGTGCCTCCATGCAGCGCACGGAAGCGGTGATGAAGCGGGCGGGCGATCTCGTGATTGGCACGCCGGGCGTGGGCCATATCGTCAACATCGCCGGCTTCTCCGGGGCGACCTTCACGAACGCCTCGAACGCGGGCGCCATGTTCGTGATCCTGGAGCCCTTCGAGAAGCGCGCCGGGCATCCCGACCAGACGGCGGCTGCCGTCCAGCGCGCCCTGTTCGGCAAGGTGGCCTCCATCCAGGAGGCGCAGATGATCGTCGTGCAGCCGCCGCCGGTGCAGGGCATCGGCAATGCCGGCGGCTTCCGCATGATGATCGAGGACCGCGCGGGCAACGGCCTCCTCGCCCTGCGCAACGCCACCTATGCCATGATGGGCGCGGCGGCGCAGACGCCGGGGCTGATGCAGGTCTATTCGCTGTTCGAGACCTCGACGCCCCAGCTCTATCTCGACATCGACCGGCAGAAGGCGCAGCTGCTGAAGGTCAACATCGCCGACGTCTTCTCGGCGCTGCAGACCTATATCGGCTCCACCTACGTCAATGACTTCAACCTGTTCGGCCGGACCTTCCGGGTGCAGGCGCAGGCGGACGCCCCCTTCCGCCTCGATCCGAAGGACGTGCTCGCGATCCGCGTGCGCGCGGCCAACGGGGAGACGGTGCCGCTCGGCTCCTTCACCACGGTCAGTGACATCTCCGGCCCCTATCGCGTGCCGCGCTACAACCTCTACCCCACGGCCGAGCTCGACGGATCTCCGGCGCCGGGCTACTCGCAGGGGCAGGCCATCCAGATCATGGAGCAGCTGGCGGCGAAGGTGCTGCCGCAGGGCTTCTCCTATGAGTGGACGACGCTGGCCTTCCAGCAGCAGCGGGCCGGCAACACCGCCATCTTCGCCTTCGCCTTGGGCGTGGTGTTCGTCTTCCTGGTGCTGGCGGCGCAGTACGAGAGCCTGACGCTGCCTTTGGCGGTCATCCTCATCGTGCCCATGTGCCTGGTGGCGGCGCTTATCGGCGTGATCCTCAGGGGGCAGGACAACAACATCCTGACCCAGGTGGGCTTCATCGTGCTCATTGGCCTCGCGGCGAAGAACGCGATCCTCATCGTGGAGTTCGCCAAGCAGCTCGAGGACCAGGGCCACGGCCGGCGCGAGGCGGCGGTGGAGGCTGCGCGTCTGCGCCTGCGTCCCATCGTCATGACCTCGCTCGCCTTCATCCTCGGCGTGGTGCCGCTGGTGTGGGCGGTCGGCGCCGGCGCGGAGCTTCGGCAGGCGCTGGGCACGGCGGTGTTCTCGGGCATGATCGGCGTGACCCTGTTCGGCCTCGTCTTCACCCCGGTGTTCTACGTCTTCTGCCGCTGGCTCGCCGGCCTCGGCGCGCGCAAGGCGTCGGCGCCCCCCGCGCCGTCGCATCCGGCGCCAGCGGAGTAGGCGAGGCCCTCCGCTCGCGCTCCCTTCGGTCCCTGTCGAAAACGCCCTTTCCCTGCCGGGAGAGGGCGTTTTCCTTTGCCCGGACGCTCGACCGCCCTTGCGGAGGCGTGTGGATATGATACTGACTGACGCGTCAGTCAGTATTCGGTCATAGGCGGGCCATGTCGCCGGACGAGAATCGACAGGGCGGGGCGCGCGGGGCGGCAGTGTCGCCCCCTGAGCCGCGCGCGCCCGGCCGGCGCCGGCGGGCTCCGCCCATGGAAAAGGCGGCGCGGCGGCGGGCGATCCTCGATGCCGCTCTTCAGGTCTTCTCCGAGCACGGTTTCGCCGGGACGAAGCTGGACGAGGTGGCCCGGCGCGCCGGCATCGCCAAGGGCACGCTCTACCTCCATTTCACCGACAAGGAGGCGCTCTTCCGCGGCCTCGTGGAGGAGAACATCGCCCCCGTGCTGGCGGATGCCGACCATGTGGTGGGTCTTTTCCCGGGCACGACGCGGGAGCTGCTGGACCTGCTCATCGGCCTCCTCGCCGCCCGCATCCTCGACCGGCCCGCGTCCGCCATCGTCCGGCTCATGATCGCCGAGGGCCCCCGCTTTCCGGAGCTCGCGGCCTTCTACCACCGGGAGGTGGTCGCGCGCGGGCTGGCTCTGGTTCGGCAGATCCTGCAACGGGGCCTGGAGCGAGGGGAGATCACCTCCGATCTCGGCGTGCGCTTTCCCCAGCTCGTCATTTCCCCGGCCATCGTTGCGGTGGTCTGGAACAGCATGTTCGGCGCCATCGAGCCCCTCGATGCGCGATCGTTTCTCATGGCCCACCGCGACCTCCTGCTGCGCGGGCTGGGATGGAGGGAGAATTGAGGCGCGCCGCGATCCTTGTCTCGCTCCTTCTCCTCGCGGGGTGCGATTCTTCGCGCACCGGCAGCTTCTCCGGCTATGTGGAGGGTGAGCTCGTCTTCCTGGGTCCCACCGAGCCGGGACGGGTCACGGCGCTGGAGGTGACGGAAGGAAGCGAGGTAAAGGCGGGGCAGGTGGTGGCGCGGGTGGAGGACGACCTCCAGCGCGCCGACCGTGATGCCGCCTCCGCCCAGCTGAAGGAGGCCGAGGCGCGCCTCGCCAATGCTCAGTCGCCGCTGCAGCGGCCGGAGGAGATCGCGGTGCTGGAGGCCGCGGAGCAACGCGCCGCCGCCGCCCTCGATCTGTCCCGCATCGAGCTGGCCAGGCAAAAGACGCTGGTGCCCAAGGGCGCGTCATCCCAGGCCAATCTCGACCAGGCTCAGCACACTTATGATCAGAACCAGGCGGCGCTCGACGAGGCGCGCCGCCGCATCAGCGCCGCCCGCATCGCCTCGCGGACGCACGAGATCGATGCGGCGCGGGAGGCGGTGACGGCGGCGAAGGCCTCCCTTGCCGCGGCAGAGGTGCGGCTCGACCGTCGCACGGTGAAGGCCTCCACGGAGGGTCCGGTGCAGACCGTCTATTTCCGGGTGGGTGAGCTGGTGCCCGAGGGCCGGCCCATCGTGTCCATCCTGCCGCCGGGCCTCTTGAAGGTCCGCTTCTTCGTGCCGGAGGCGCAGCTGCCGAAGGTGGCGCTGGGCGCTCCGGTCTCCGTCACCTGTGACGGCTGCCCGCCCACCGCCGCCAGGGTGTCCTTCATCGCCGCGCAGGCGGAATACACCCCGCCGGTCATCTACAGCCGGGAGGAGCGCGCCAAGCTCGTCTACATGATCGAGGCGCTGCCGCAGGACCCCTCCAGGGCGCGCCCTGGCCAGCCGGTGAACGTGACGCTCGGGAGCGGGCGGTGAGCGCGCCGGCCGACGCCGCGGGCCCGGGCGCCCGGGCCGGCCGGGACGACGTGCCGGATGTTGCCATCGAAGTGGAGGGCCTGTCGAAGAGCTTCGGCGGCCGCAAGGTGGTGGACAACCTCTCCATGCGGGTGATGCGCGGGCAGATCTACGGCTTCCTCGGCCCGAACGGCTCGGGCAAGACCACCACCATCCGCATTCTCTGCGGCCTGCTGACGCCGGATTCCGGGCATGGCACCTGCCTCGGCATGGATATCCTCACACAGGCCCGGCGCATCCGCGAGCGCGTAGGCTACATGACCCAGCGCTTTTCCCTCTACCAGGACCTCTCGGTGCGGGAGAACCTGGAGTTTGTGGCGCGGGTCTATGGCGTGCCGCAGCCGGAGGCGGCGGCCACCGAGGCGCTGAAGCGGCTGGGGCTCGAAGGGCGTGGCGATCAGCTCGCCGGGGCGCTCTCCGGCGGGTGGAAGCAGCGCCTCGCCCTCGGCGCCTGCATCCTGCCCGGGCCGGACCTGCTGCTGCTGGACGAGCCCACGGCCGGCGTCGACCCGCAGGCCCGGCGCGAGTTCTGGGGCCAGATCCACGACCTCGCCGCCGAGGGGCTCACGGTGCTCGTCTCCACCCATTACATGGATGAGGCCGAGCGCTGTCACGAGATTGCATACATCGCCTACGGCAAGGTGCTCGCGCAGGGCACCGTGCAGAACGTGATCGCCGCCGCCGGGCTTTCCACCGTCACCGTGGACGTCAAGGGCGGGCAGGGGCACGAGGTGGGCCATCTCGTGACCCAGCTGGGCCGGGAGCTTTCGGCGCAACCGGGGGTGGACATGGTGGCGCCCTTCGGCAACGCGCTCCATGTCTCCGGCCGGGATGCCGCGGCGCTGGAGGCGGCCCTGGCGCCCTTCCGCTCCGACACGCGCTTCGTCATCCGCGCCGACGTGCCGACGCTGGAGGATGTGTTCATCCACCTCATGGGTCGCTCGAAGGACGAGATGCGATGAGAGCGCGCGCAGCCTCCGCCGGCTTCCTCACCCGCGTCGGCGCCATGGTGGTGAAGGAGTTCATCCAGCTCCGACGGGACCGGGTGACCTTCACCACCATGATCATGATCCCCCTGCTGCAGCTGATCCTGTTCGGTTACGCCATCAACACCACGCCGCGGCACCTGCCTGCGGCCGTCCTCGCCCATGAGAACAACGACGTGAGCCGGGCCATCCTCGCAGCCCTGCGCAACACCGCCTTCTTCGCCTTCGTGCGCGAGGCCCGCAGCGCGGAGGAGGCGGAGCACATGATCCGCGCCGGCGAGGTGCTGTTCTTCGTGGAGATCCCTGCCGGCTTCGAGCGCGCCTTGCGGCGCGGCGACACCCCGCAGCTGCTGGTGGCGGCTGATGCCACCGACCCCATCGGCTCGGCCAATGCGCTGGCGGCCCTCTCCGGGGTGATCGGCTCGGCGCTGGCGCGGGAGCGGTTCGTCGACGCGCCGGGCACGATGCCATTCGAGATCGTGCAGCACCGGCGGTACAACCCGGCAGGGACCAGCCAGCTCAACATCGTGCCCGGCCTGCTCGGCACCATCCTCACCATGACCATGCTGGTCTACACGGCGTTGGCCGTGACGCGGGAGCTGGAGCGCGGCACCATGGAGAGCCTTCTCTCCATGCCCATCCACCCGGTGGAGATCATGCTGGGCAAGATCATTCCCTATGTGCTGGTGGGCATCCTGCAGGCGGTGCTCATCATTGGCGCGGGCATGGGGCTCTTCGGCGTGCCGCTGGAGGGCAGCGCCGCATTTCTGGCAGTGACGACGCTGCTGTTCATCGTGGTCAACCTGTCGGTGGGCTACACCTTCTCCACCCTGGCGCAGAATCAGCTCCAGGCGGTGCAGATGACCTTCATGTTCTTCCTGCCGTCGATTCTCCTGTCGGGCTTCATGTTTCCGTTCTCGGGCATGCCCCTGTGGGCGCAGTGGATCGGCGAGGCGTTGCCGCTCACGCATTTCCTGCGCATGGTGCGCGGCATCCTCCTGAAGGGATCGGGCTTCACCGACCTTCGGGCCGACGGGGCGGCGCTGCTGGCGCTCATGCTCGTCGCCATGGCCATCGCCGTGGCGAGATTTCGTCAAACGCTGGACTAAAACGCGTGCGGCATGTGGCCGCGAAGACTATGGTAGGGTGTTTTCGCGGTCTGTGGAAAAGGGGTGCGCCGCGTCCTGCTTAGAGCCTGTCCAATCAAGCTGATCGGCGGTTCTGCGGGATGCGATGCGACCCAGTGTCCGGCGTTTCGATGGTCGTTTTGGGCGGCTTGCGACGGCCCGCCGCATCGCACAATCGGCCTCCCCCATGCCTCACCTTTGATATGTGTCAAGGTGAAAAACGGTCCTAGGGCGATGTTCTGCCCCCAGGTTTCCCGGGTGTAGTCTTTACGCTTCGGCGCGAAGGGTTTTCAGATGTCAACGATCCAAGATCCAATCCGGCCCCCGGCGAAGTCCATGAGGTTCGGGGAAGCCGGCCTCATGGTGGTGTTTGCCGCCTTCGCCTTGTTCGCAATCGTCGTCGCCGCCAAGGCCTACACGCCGGAATACGCCTTCCACGCGTATCTGTTCGCGGCGGCGAGCATCGCGTCGGTGTTCGCGATCGGCAACCGCTACATGAACCGGCCGGCCGGTCCCGTGCCCCAGTTTATCGACGGCAAGCCCAACTACAATTTCGACGTGGTGAAGGTGGGCACCATCCTCGCCGTCGTGTGGGGCATCGCCGGGTTCCTGGTGGGCGTCATCGCCGCCCTTCAGCTGGCCTTCCCGGTCTTCAATTTCGACCTGCCCTGGATCTCCTTCGGCCGCCTGCGCCCGCTGCACACCTCGGCGGTGATCTTCGCCTTCGGCGGCAACGTGCTCATCGCCACCTCCTTCTACGTGGTGCAGCGCACCTCGCGGGCCCGCCTCGCCGGCGATCTCGCGCCGTGGTTCGTGGTGCTGGGCTATAACCTCTTCATCGTCGTCGCCGGCACGGGCTATCTGCTGGGCATCACCCAGGGCAAGGAATACGCCGAGCCGGAATGGTACTCGGACCTGTTCCTCACGGTGGTCTGGGTCACCTACTTCCTGGTGTTCCTGGCGACGGTGCTGAAGCGGACCGAGCCGCACATCTATGTGGCGAACTGGTTCTACTTCGCCTTCATCATCACCATCGCGGTGCTGCACCTGGGCAACAATGCCTCGGTCCCGGTGTCGATCTTCTCCTCGAAGTCCTACATCGTCTGGTCCGGCGTGCAGGACGCCATGTTCCAGTGGTGGTATGGCCATAACGCGGTGGGCTTCTTCCTGACCGCCGGCTTCCTCGCCCTGATGTACTACTTCATCCCGAAGCGCGCGGAGCGCCCGGTTTATTCGTACCGGCTGTCCATCGTCCACTTCTGGGCGCTGATCTTCATCTACATCTGGGCCGGCCCGCATCACCTGCACTACACCTCGCTGCCGGACTGGGCGCAGACGCTGGGGATGACCTTCTCGATCATCCTGTGGATGCCGTCCTGGGGTGGCATGATCAACGGCCTGATGACCCTCTCGGGCGCCTGGGACAAGCTGCGCACCGACCCGGTCATCCGCATGATGGTGGTGGCCGTGGCCTTCTACGGCATGTCGACCTTCGAGGGCCCGATGATGTCGGTGAAGGCGGTGAACTCGCTCAGCCACTACACCGAATGGACCATCGGCCACGTGCATTCCGGTGCGCTCGGCTGGGTGGCCTACATCTCCTTCGGCGCCATCTACTGCCTGGTGCCCTGGCTCTGGAACAAGCGTGAAATGTACTCGCTCAAGGCCATCTCCTGGCACTTCTGGGTCTCCACCCTCGGCATCGTGCTCTACATCTCCTCCATGTGGGTGGCGGGCATCCTGCAGGGCCTGATGTGGCGCGCCTACACGCAGCTGGGCTTCCTCGAGTACTCGTTCATCGAGAGCGTCGAGGCCATGCACCCGCTGTACGTGATCCGTGCCCTCGGCGGCATCCTGTTCCTGTCCGGCGCGCTGATCATGGCCTGGAACGTCTGGAAGACCATCACCACCCCGGAAGCGGCGACCGAGCAGAAGCTCGCCCTTCAGCCGGCGGAATGAGGGAGGCACCTATGGCATCGCAAGGCACCTCCATCTGGTCCAAGCACCAGATCTTCGAGAAGCACTCCTACTGGCTGATGCTGGGGATCCTGATCGTGATCTCCATCGGCGGCCTCGTGGAGATCGCCCCCCTCTTCTACCTGAAGAGCACCATCGAGAAGGTGGAGGGCATGCGTCCCTACACCCCCCTCGAGCTGGCCGGGCGCAACATCTACGTGCGGGAGGGCTGCTACAACTGCCACTCGCAGCAGATCCGCCCCCTGCGCGACGAGGTGGAGCGCTACGGCCATTACTCGCTGGCGGCCGAGAGCATGTACGACCACCCCTTCCAGTGGGGCTCCAAGCGCACGGGCCCGGACCTTGCCCGCGTGGGCGGCAAGTATTCGGACCTGTGGCAGCAGGAGCACCTGAACAACCCGCGGTCCGTGGTGCCGGCCTCCATCATGCCGAGCTATCCCTGGCTGGCGAAGACCAGGCTCGACACCAAGCATATCGCAGCCGACATGCGTGACCTGAAGCTCCTCGGCGTGCCCTACACCGACGACATGATCGAGAAGGCGCAGGAGGACCTGAAGGCCCAGTCGACCACCGATGGCGACACGTCCGGCCTCGACAAGCGCTACCCCAAGGCGCAGGCGCGCGACTTCGACGGCAATCCGGGTGAACTGACGGAGGCGGACGCGCTCATCGCCTACCTCCAGCTGCTCGGCACGCTCGTGGACTTCAAGCTCTACGATAACCAGGCGAATGTGAGGTGATGCATGCACGAGACCTATCTCTGGCTCGCGTCGTTCGCCCAGACGGGAGGCCTCCTCCTGTTCGTCCTCGGCTTCCTGCTGGTGGTGGCCTACGTCTTCTGGCCGTCTAAAGCACGCAAGCACGACTTCGACGAGGCCGCCAACATCCCGCTCAAAGAGGATTGATCCCGTGAGCACGACAAACGACACCCACCAAACCAAGGTGGACTCCGCTACGGGCGTCTCCACCACCGGCCATGAATGGGATGGCATCTCGGAACTGAACAACCCGCTGCCGCGCTGGTGGCTGTGGGTGTGGTACGCCACCATCGTGTGGGCGGTGATCTACTGGTTCCTGTATCCGGCGTGGCCGCTGATCTCCTCCGCAACGCCCGGCCTGCTCGGCTGGCACTCGCGTTCGGCGGTGGCGGTGCAGCTTGCCGACCTCCAGGCGCTGCGCGCCGAGAGCGCGGCGAAGCTTGCTAACGCTTCCCTGGAGCAGATCGAGCAGACCCCCGCGCTCCTGTCCCTCGCCCGGGCCCAGGGCCGCGTTGCCTTCGCCGACAATTGCGCGCCCTGCCACGGGGCGGGTGGCGCCGGCGCCACCGGCTTCCCCAACCTGAACGACGACGACTGGCTGTGGGGCGGCTCGCTGGAGCAGATCCAGCAGACCATCAAATACGGCATCCGCTCGGGCGACAGCGAGGCGCGGACCGGCAGCATGCCCGCCTTCGGCAAGGACGGCATCCTGCAGAAGGCGGAGATCTCGGCGGTGGCGGACTATGTGCGCACCCTGTCCGGCATCGCCAAGCCCGGTGCCGACTTCGACAAGGGCAAGGAAGTGTTCGCCGCCAACTGCGCCGCCTGTCACGGTGAAGACGGCAAGGGCAACCAGGAACTGGGTGCTCCCAACCTTACCGACGGCATCTGGCTCTATGGCTCGGACAAGGCCACCATCGAGTATGGCCTCACCAACGGGCGCGGCAACGTGATGCCGGCCTGGCACGTTCGCCTTGACCCGACCACGATCAAGGCGCTCACCGTCTACGTGCATTCGCTCGGCGGCGGTCGCTGACGGATCGATCCTTCGCCCGGCGTGCCTTTCGCGCATGCCGGGCGTTCCGCATCCGGGTGGAGCGGACACAGCGCGAGGCGCTCCTCGGAGCCAGAGGTCCGGAGCGCCTTGCCCGCATGACGAGAAGGGACGCGGGACCAGCCCCTGCACAGCACGGTCGGCGGGTGTCCCGGGGGGGCGTCCGAGGGGGGCACGAAGAGCCAAAACGTCGCGCGACCAATCGACTGCGCGACCTTTCGCCTGAAGCGACGCATCAACATTCTAAGCTATGAATGTTTTAGCGCCGGCAGGTCGAGCAAGGCTCCGCACGCACAGCCGGCCCAACGGGGGCCAGCCCTCAATCGTATCGCCGGCCATGGCGTGCCGGCCAACTTCGGCAAAGATCCATGACTGCCCTGTCCACGAATTCCGATCAGAAGGTCGCAACCGCTGCGGCCGAGCCGGACGACATCCCGCTCTACGAGGCCCGGCGGCAGATCTATCCTCAGAGTGTCCACGGCCGGTTCCGGACCATCAAGTGGATCGTGCTCGCGGTCACGCTCGGCATCTACTATTTCCTGCCCTTCGTGCGCTGGGACCGGGGTCCCGATGCGCCGAGCCAGGCGGTGCTGATCGATTTTCCCAATCGGCGCTTCTATTTCTTCTTCCTGGAGATCTGGCCGCAGGAATTCTATTACGTGGCGGGCCTGCTCATCCTCGCCGCGCTCATTCTGTTCCTGATGAACGCCGTGGCGGGCCGCGTGTGGTGCGGCTATCTGTGCCCGCAGACGGTCTGGACCGACCTTTTCATGGCGGTGGAGCGCCTCATCGAGGGTGACCGGCGCGAGCGCATGCGCGCGGACGCGGCGCCCTGGACGATCGACAAGTTCGCCCACAAGACGCTGAAGCATTCCGTGTGGCTGCTCATCGCCTGGTGGACCGGCGGCGCCTGGGTCCTGTACTTCGCCGACGCGCCCACCCTGGTGACGGAGCTCGCCACCTTCCAGGCGCCGGCCGTGGCCTACTGGTCCATCGCCATCCTCACCTTCACCACCTACGCGCTCGCCGGCCACATGCGCGAGCAGGTGTGCACCTACATGTGCCCCTGGCCGCGCATCCAGGCGGCGCTGACGGACGAATACGCCCTCAACGTCACCTACATCTACGACCGCGGCGAGCCGCGCGGCTCGGTGAAGAAGGCGGCGGTCCTGCGCGAGAAGGGCTTGCCGGCGGGCGACTGCGTCGATTGCGGCCAGTGCGTGGCCGTCTGCCCCACCGGGGTCGACATCCGCCACGGCATGCAGCTGCCGTGCATCCAGTGCGGCCTGTGCATCGACGCCTGCAACACGGTGATGGACAAGATCGGCCGCCCGCGCGACCTCATCAAGTATGAGAGCGAGGCGAACCTGGAAGCGCGTCAGGCGGGCAAGCCGCTCAGCCAGCGCATCGTCCGCCCGCGCACCATCCTCTATGCGGTTCTGATCTGCCTGGTGAGCGGGCTCATGCTCACCGCCCTCATCGGCCGCTCGACGGAAGGCGTCGCTGCCATCCACGACCGCAATCCGCTGTTCGTGCGGCTTTCGGACGGCTCCGTCCGCAACGCCTACACCATCCGCCTCACCAACAAGAAGCTCGAGGCCCGGACCTTCGCCCTGACGGTGGACGGCGTGCCGGATGCGACCCTCGAGGTGGTGGGTGACAGCGCCGACGCGCTGGAGATCGGCCCCGACCAGACCCGCGAGGTGCGCGTGCTCGTCACCACCCGCGACAAGCTGGAGCCGGCGGCCTCGCTGCCCGTCGTCTTCCGCATCCGGGACAAGGCGTCCGGGCTGGCGGCGTCG
Source organism: Xanthobacter nonsaccharivorans (assembly GCF_043194755.2). Lineage (NCBI taxonomy): Bacteria > Pseudomonadati > Pseudomonadota > Alphaproteobacteria > Hyphomicrobiales > Xanthobacteraceae > Xanthobacter > Xanthobacter nonsaccharivorans. The sequence continues at coordinate 1,152,557 of NZ_CM195526.1, forward strand.
GTCAATGACCATTTCATGGGTCCCTGAGACGGCAGCATGGACAAGGAAGGGAAGGACCATATGGCCCAGGCCGGAACCACGGGACGCGCCCCGCGCGAGCTGACGGGCCGCGTGGTGCTCCTCATCCTCCTCGCCTTCTTCGGCGTCGTCATCGTCGTGAACGTCATCATGGCGCGCTACGCGGTGTCGACCTTTGCAGGCGTCGAGACGGAGAGCTCCTACAAGGCGGGCCTAGCCTTCACGGCGGAGCACGCGGCGGCCGAGCGACAGATCGAGCGGCACTGGACCGTGAACGTGAACCTCGTCTCGCCGGGCGGCAACGCCCGCGAGGTGGTGATCCGGGTGCTGGACGCCGAAGGCAAGCCCCTGTCCGGCCTCGTGCCGGACGGTCGCCTCTCCCACCCCACCGACGCCCGGCGGGACGTGGATCTCGACCTCGTGCCCCTGGGCGACGGCCGCTACCGGGCGCGCGCGGAGGCGGGTGCTGGCCAGTGGGACCTTGTGATTGATTTTGCGCAAGGCGGAGAGCGGGTGTTCCGGTCCAAGAATCGCGTGCAGCTTCCGTAAGCGGCCTTGCACGGGCGATCGGCATCAGCCGGCGTCCGGAGGCAGCGTCGAGACTGCCGGTCGGCGACCGTCCAGTGCCGACCGAACACTGAGTACGATCAGGCCGGCTGGTTCGTCGCATCGGCCGGCCTGTCGTACTCTTTCCTCTTTACGGGTTCGCATTTTCCCGCAGCATAGGCGCGCGGGGCCCGGCAGCCCCCGGGATGGAGCCATGGCCGAGGCAATCGATTATTCCATTTTCGTCGGGCAGTCCGAGGACGGGCTGTCCCAGATGAGCCTCGCCATCGACGGCATCGATTGCGCCGCCTGCATCGCGGAGATCGAGGACGGGGTGAAGGCGCTGCCTGGCGTTGTGCGCGCGCGCCTTAATTATTCCACCCACCGCCTCACCGTCGCCTGGCGCGAGGAGACCTCGCCGGACCGGGTGGTGAGCCAGCTGGAGGCGCTCGGCTACCGTGCCCATCCCTTCGCCGGCCGGGCGGAGGAAAGCGAGGCGCGCCACGCCCGCTGGCTGCTACGCTGCCTCGGCATCGCCGGTTTCGCGGCCATGAACATCATGCTGCTCTCGGTCTCGGTCTGGTCGGGCAATGTCACCGACATCACCCCCGAGACGCGGGATTTCTTCCACTGGGTCTCGGCCCTCATCGCCCTGCCGGCCGCCGCCTATGCCGGCCAGCCCTTCTTCCAGAGCGCGTTCCGCGCCGTGCGGTCCGGCCGGCTGAACATGGACGTGCCGATCACCATCGGCGTCACGCTGGCGCTGGGCATGAGCGTGCTGGAGACGGCGCTGAGCCAGCCCCACGCGTATTTCGACAGCGCGATCATGCTGCTGTTCTTCCTTCTGGCGGGCCGCTATCTCGATCATGAGGCGCGTCGGCGCACCCGTGCCACCGCCGGCAACATCGCCGCCCTGCGGGGCGAGATGGCCCATCGGCTTGGCGCCGACGGCGTGCCGGTTCTGGTGCCGGTGCAGGCGCTCCAGCCCGGCGACATCATCCTCGTCGCCCCGGGCGAGCGCATCGCCGCCGATGGCGTCGTCGCCTCGGGCCTGTCCAGCATCGATGAGAGCCTTGTCACCGGCGAAACCCTGCCGCGGCCGCTGAAGGCGGGCGAGCACGTCTATGCCGGCAGCCTCAACGGGGAGGGCGCGCTGCACATCCGCGTCACCGCCGGCGGCGAGAACACGCTGGTGGACGACGTGCAGCGCCTGCTCGACGGAGCGCTGGCGCAGAAGGGCGCCTATGTGCGCCTCGCCGACCGGGTGGCACGGCTCTACGCGCCGATGGTCCACCTGACGGCCCTCGTCTCGGCCATCGGCTGGCTGCTGGCCGGGGCGGGTCTCCACGAATCGGTCATGATCGCGGTGGCGGTGCTCATCATCACCTGCCCCTGCGCGCTGGCGCTGGCCGTGCCGGCGGTGCAAGTGACGGCCACGGGCCGCCTGTTCCGCGCCGGCCTCCTCATCAATGCCGGCGACATGCTGGAGCGCCTTGCGACGGTGGACACCGTGGTGTTCGACAAGACCGGCACCCTCACCCTGCCCGAGCCGGCGCTGGCCCTGCCGCGGGATGCGGACCGCACGCTGGTGGGCCTTGCGGGGCGCCTCGCCCTTTCCAGTCGCCATCCGCTGGCCCGCGTGGTGGCCCGGCACGCCGACGGCCCGGCCATCGAGGGCGTGAGCGAAGTGAGCGGGCAGGGCGTGGAAGCCACCGTGGAGGGCGCGACCGTCCGCCTCGGCAGCCTCGCCTTCTGCGGCACCGAGCTGCCGGCTGGCTTGCCGGAGGGCGCCTCCCTCATTGCCTTCCGCTGCGGGGCGCAGACGCTGGTGATGGGCGTGGAGCAGGCCCTTCGCCCTGATGCCGGCGAGATCGTGGAGGCCCTGAAGGCCCGCGGCCTCGAAGTGCGCATCCTCTCCGGCGACCGCGCCGGCGCGGTGGCGCCGGTGGCGGCCGCCCTCGGCATCGCCCATGCGGACGCGGGCCTGAAGCCGGCGGACAAGATCGCTGTGCTCGATCGGCTGAAGGCCGAGGGCCGCCGCGTGCTGATGGTGGGCGACGGGCTGAACGATGCGCCCGCCCTCGCTGCCGCCTCCGTCTCCCTCTCCCCCGCCACGGGCGCGGCGGTGACGCAGGCCCATGCGGATGCGGTTTTCCTCGGCAGGCGCCTGGCCCCTGTCCTCGCGGCAGTGGATGGGGCGCGCGTCGCGTCGCGGCTCATCCGGCAGAATCTGGCGCTCGCCGTGCTCTACAACGTGATCGCTGTGCCGCTGGCCATTGCCGGCTTCGTCACGCCGCTGATCGCTGCGCTGGCCATGTCCGGCTCTTCCATTCTTGTGACCGTGAACGCCTTGCGCGCCGCGCGCCCGGGGCGCATGGATGAGGCGGCTGACGCCGGCAGCTCGGTCCAAACCCTGGAGGAGGCGGTCGCGTGAACGTCCTCGTCTATCTTCTTCCGCTTGCGCTCATGCTCGGGCTCGGCGGGCTCCTAGCCTTTCTGTGGAGCCTGAAGAGCGGGCAATATGACGACCTCGACGGTGCCGCGGTGCGCGTGCTGTCCGACGATGACCTGCCCCCGGACCCCGCCCCGAAAGGTCCCGCCAAGTCATGAGACGCGCCGTGCCCGCCCCGGAGCCGCGCGCAGGCATGCTCGTTTGCGTGTGCGACCCGCAGCTCGACGCGCCGGCCAATGACAACGGAGCCCGTCCGGTCTCCACCTTCGGCTTGGCCATGGGCTTCGCCTTCGCCGTGCTGGCGCAGACGGTGGCCTCGGCCGCATTGCCGCTGGCCGGCGCGCAGCTCGCGCCGCGGCCGGACCTCGTCACCTGGCCGTTCGCGGCCATGCTGCTCGGCGCGGCACTTTCCTCTTTCCCGGCTTCGTTCCTGCGGGATGCCTTCGGACGCCGCACGGGCTTCGCGCTCGGGGCCTCGCTCGGCATCGCCGGCGGGGCGCTGCTGGCGGCGGCGCTGATCCAGCGGCAGTTCGCCTGGGCCTGCCTCGGCGCGCTGTGGCTGGGGATGGCGCAGGGCTTCTCCTTCTTCTACCGGCATGAGGCTGCGGCCGCGAGCGGGCGCCCCGCAGCCGCCACCGCCGGAGTGCTGGCGGGCGGCGTGCTCGCAGCGCTTGCCGGGCCGACGCTGGCGAGCTTTGCGGAGCAGCTGGTGGCGCCCTTCTTCCTGGTGGGCGCGGCGCTGCTGGCGGCGCTGGCCCACACCTGCTCGCTCGGGGTCGCGGTGACGCTGGCGGCCGATCCCACCACGCAGTTCCGTCCCCGGGCCACGGCGCCCCTCTCCGCCATCCTGTGGCCGACGCTGGTGGGCGGCGCGGCCTGGTTCGGGATGAACGCGGTCATGTCCGGCGCACCGCTGGCGCTGGTGGGCTGCGGCATCGGCGGGGCGGCGGTATTCGGCTTCATTGCCCTGCATGTGGCGGCCATGTATGCGCCTGCCGTGCCCCTCGCTTTCATCGGGGACAAGGTGCCCGCGGTGGCCATTGCCGTGTCCGGCGCCCTGCTGGTGGCGCTGGGCGTTCCGCTGCAGCGCCTCGGCACGCCGGAGACCATCACCGCTGCGCTCATCTGCGTGGGTGCCGGCTGGTCCATCGCCACCGTGGGCGCCACCGCCTGGATCTATCGGGCGGGCACGCCGAGCCGCGTTGCCCTCGCGCTCCACGACGGCGGGCTATTCCTCGGCGCCATCTGCGGCGCGCTGCTGGGTTATCTCCTGGCCTGACCTCGGCCCGGCTTGTCCTGCCCCTTGGCCTCGCGGCCAGTCCGGAGGTAGGGAAGGGGCCTTCGCGTCGTCCGGAGGCCTGTAGCGTGATCCATCCCTTTTCGCTGGAGGGCCAGACGGCCCTCGTCACCGGCTCGGTGGCCGGCCTCGGCTTCGAGATCGCCGCCGGGCTGGCGGTGGCGGGCGCGCATGTGCTGGTGAACGGGCGCGACGCGGGTCGCCTCGGCAAGGCGGTCACCGCCATTCATCACCGGGGCGGAAAGGCCGAGCCTTTTGTGCTCGACGTGTTCGATGCCGAGGCAGTGACCCGGGCCATCGCCGCCGCGCCGCCCATCCATATCCTCGTGAACAATGCCGGCGCGCGGGACCGGCGCGGCTTCCTCGACATGGAGGACGCCGATTTCCGCCGGCTGCTCGAGCTGGATCTCCTCGCGCCCGCGCATCTCACGCGGGCGGTGGCGCGGGGCATGGTGGGGCGCGGGGCGGGCGGGCGCATCATCAACATCACCTCCATCGCCGGGCCGCTGTCCCGGGCGGGGGATGCCGCCTACACGACGGCCAAGGGCGGGCTGGAGGCGCTGACCCGGGCTCTCGCCGCCGACCTCGGGCCGCACGGCATCACCGTGAATGCCATCGCCCCCGGCTATTTCCTCACCGAACCCAATGCGGAGCTCTCCCGCGACCAGGCGGTGGGCGAGTGGCTGTCGCGCCGCACCTCCCTCGGCCGCTGGGGGCGGCCGGACGAGGTCGCCGGGGCGGCGGTGTTCCTGGCCTCGCCAGCGGCGTCCTATGTCACCGGCCACGTGCTGGCCGTGGACGGCGGGTACATGGCGCACTTTTGATGGGTCTTGCTCTGGCGCCGCGCGGGCCCGGGCGTGGACTTGGCCTGCAGCGGGCCCGAGGCGCGCGCCTCAGCGCCTCCAGAAGCGCGGCAGGAACAGCACCAGCACGGTGAGGATCTCCAGCCGCCCCAGCAGCATGGTGGCGGTGAGCAGCCACAAGGCGGCGTCCGGCAGGCCGGCGTAATTGGACGCGGGTCCGATGATCGGACCGAGGCCGGGCCCGATGTTGGCGAGGCAGGCGATGGCTGCGGAGAAGGCGGTGCGCAAGTCCAGCCCCATCACGCTCAGCGCCGCGCCGACGATGAGGAAGGTGAGGATGAAGATGTAGACGAACGACAGCACCGAGGTGACCACGTCATCCGGGACCGGCGCGCCGCCATAGCGCAGGGGGAACATCCCGGACCGGAACGAGATGCGCTTCAGGTGCTGGCGGATCGCCTTGCCGGTGATGGCGATGCGCAGCGCCTTGATGCCGCCGGAGGTGGAGCCAGTGCAGCCGCCCACGAACATCAGCACGAAGAACAGCGTGTCGGAAAAGGCGCCCCAGTTGGTGTAGTCCGCCGCCATGAAGCCGGTGGTGGAGATGATGGAGGCCACCGTGAACAGCGCCCAGCGGAACGCCGTCTCGCCGGAGGCGACCCCCTGCAGGGTGAGCTGGAGGAAGGACAGCGCCGTGAACACCGCCACGATGGCGAGGAACAGGCGGACCTCCGGATTGGTGAACAGCCGCCGCGCATCCCCGCCCATGGCCCGCACATAGAGGGGAAATGGCAGGGCGGCGACCAGCATGAAGACGGTGGCGACATAGTCCACCGCCGGCTTGGAGAAGACGGTGATCGACTGGTCCGAATTGGCAAAGCCGCCGCTGGACAGGGTCGACATGGCGATGGTCACCGCGTCGAACGGGCCGAGCCCGGCAGCGATGAAGGCGAGGGCGCACGCCAAGGTGAGCCCCACATAGGCGATGAGCAGCCTTTTCGCGATTGCCCCCGCCCGCGGCAGGAACTTCTCCGACTTGTCGGAGGATTCGGTGCGGAACAGCTGCATGCCGCCCACCGAGAGCACCGGCATGACCGCGATGGCGATGGCGATGATGCCGATGCCGCCGAACCAATGCAGCAGCGCCCGCCACAGGAGGATGCCGGGGGACATGGCGTCCAGCCCCGACATGACGCTCGCCCCGGTGGTGGTGAGGCCGGACATGCTCTCGAACATGGCGCCGGTGAAGGACAGGCGCGCGTGCCCCCACATCAGCGGCAGAGCGGCGAAGATGGAGAGCACCACCCAGGCGGAGGTGGTGAGCAGGAAGGCCTGCCGCAGGTCCAGCTTGCCCATGGTGGCGCCGCGGCCGGACATCCACAGGAGCACGCCCACGAAGATGGTGATGGCCGCTCCGCCGACGAAGGCGCCCTGGCCGCCGGAGCGGGCGGCGAAATCCACCGCCGCCGGCGCCAGCATGGCGGCGCCGAGAATGGAGAGGAGGATGCCGAGCGTCGTCGCCACCGGGCGCAGGCTGAGCACCGAAACGGCCTCTGCCTCCACCTTGGGAATGCGCGCGTGCATGGCTCCTCCTCTCATGCGGGGGGTCAGTTCAGCACGCGCCGCGCATCCGGCACGTCGAGCGAGAAGGCCGGGATCTCGATGGAGAAGGTCTCGCCCTGTTCGGTCTTCATCTCATAGTGGCCGCACATGATTCCCGTGGCGGTGTTGAGCGGGACGCCGCTCGTATATTCGAACCTGCCGCCCGGGGGTAGGAGGGGCTCCTCCCCCACCACGCCGGCGCCGTACACCTCCTCGGTGCGGCCGTTGGCGTCGGTGATGATCCAGTGGCGGCCCTTCAGCTGCACGGTCTCCTGGCCCAAATTGGCCACTTCGATGGTATATGCCCAAAAATAACGGCCCTGGTCGGGCTCCGACCGCTCGGCCACGTAACGCGGCGTCGCGGTCACCTGAATATTCCGTGTGATGGCGCGGTACATACCCGCTCGAGCTCCCCTCACCGCGGGAGAAAATGCTCCCACGGCACTAGTGAACCCGCGTTGCCGCCCGCGCGCAACAGGCCCTGCCGTCGCGCGTGCGGAAGCCTTGCCTCACAAGGCTTCCGCACCGGCCGCAAGGTCCGCGATCAGGTCGTCGGGGTGTTCGAGGCCGACCGAAAGGCGAAGCAGCCCGTCGGAAATGCCCATCTCCGCCCGCGCCTCGGGGGTGAAGCGCTGGTGCGTCGTGGTGGCCGGATGGGTCAGCAGGCTCTTGGCGTCGCCGAGATTGTTGGAGATGCGGATGAGCCCCAGCGCGTTGGCGAAGCGGAAGGCCCCCTCCTTGCCGCCCTCCACCACGAAGGTCACCAGCGTGCCGCCGCCCTTCATCTGCCGGCGGGCGAGCTCGGCCTGGGGATGGTCGTCGCGGCCGGGGTAGATCACCTTCTCCACCTTGCCGAAGGCGGCGAGGGCGTCCGCCACCCTGGCGGCGCTCGCCTGCATGCGCTCCACGCGCAGGGCCAGCGTCTCCAGCCCCTTCAGCATGATCCAGGCGTTGAAGGGGGAGATGGAGGGGCCGGTCTGCCGCAGGAAGGTCTGCAGGTGGTCGGTGACGAACTGCTGGGAGGAGAGGATGGCGCCGCCGAGGCAGCGGCCCTGACCGTCCACGTGCTTGGTGGTGGAATAGACCACCACGTCCGCGCCCAGCTCGAAGGGGTGCTGGAGGAGGGGGGTGGCGAACACGTTGTCCACCACGAGGCGCGCCCCCGCCGCATGGGCGATCTGCGCCACCGCGGCGATGTCGATCAGCTCAAGCGTCGGGTTGGTGGGGCTCTCCAGGAAGAAGATCTTGGTGTTCGGCCGCGCCGCGGCCTGCCAGGCGGAAAGGTCCTTGCCGTCCACCAGCGTCGTCTCGACGCCGAAGCGGGGCAGGAAGTCCTCCAGGATCCAGCGGCAGGAGCCGAACAGGGCCCGCGCCGCGACCACATGGTCGCCGGCCGAGAGCTGGCAGAGCAGAGCGGCATTCACCGCCGCCATGCCGGAGGCGGTGGCGCGGGCAGCCTCCGCCCCTTCGAGCAGCGCCATGCGCTCCTCGAACATGGCGGTGGTGGGGTTGGAATAGCGGGAATAGACGAAGCCCGGATCCTCGCCCTTGAAGCGTGCCTCGCACGATTCGGCATTGTCGTAGACGAAGCCCTGGGTGAGATAGAGCGCCTCGGACGTCTCCCCGAACGGCGAGCGCGTGGTCCCGCCATGGACTAGGCGCGTCTCCGGGTGGAGTGTAAGGGGGTCCTTCGGGACGAAGCGGGAGGGAGAAGGGCTGGAGGCAGGCTTGGATGCCGCGGACATGACGGTCTCCGGAGGAGGCCGAGGGGATCAGGCGTGTGGATGCCTACAGCCGCCGTCCGGCGCGTGCGGGCTCCCCGTCTCATCGTCCCCGGCCTTTTAGCATGGTTCTTTAACGTGGCTGCAAGCCGGCCGGCTCAAATTCACCACAGGCACAAGGCAGTTAACTCCCGGCCTCCCCTTGGCGTCAAGGGTTTCGTCCGGTAAAGCGAACAAAAAGGACGGGAAAGCGGATATGTCGGTGCGTGCGAGCGAGCATCTGAAGCCCGGGATCCTGCCCGCCGAGGCCATCGCGGCGCTGAAGGCGTCGGGAGCCATTTCCTGCCGCAAGGCGCTGGACGACGACCAGATCCAGCCCGCGAGCCTGGACCTGAGGCTGGGCAAGACCGCGTGGCGCATTCGCGCGAGCTTCCTGCCGGGCGCGGGCGTGTCGGTCAAGGACCGGCTCGAAGACCTGGCGCTGCACGATTTCGATCTCACCAAGGGCGCGGTTCTGGAGACTGGCTGCGTCTATCTGGTGGAGCTGTTCGAGCGCATGAAGCTGCCGGCGGACCTCGCCGCCGCGGCCAACCCCAAGAGCTCCACCGGCCGGCTCGACGTGTTCGTGCGCGTCATCACCGATGGGGCGCGGGCGTTCGACACCATTCCCGCCGGCTACAACGGCCCTCTCTATCTGGAAATCTCGCCGCGCACCTTTCCGATCCTGGTGCGCACCGGCTCGCGTCTGTCGCAGGCGCGGTTCCGCCGCGGCGTCGCCCGCCTGTCGGACCTGGAACTGCTCACCCTCCAGTCCGCCGAATGCCTGGTGGATGCGTCGAGCCCGGACGTGGCGGCAGGGGGCATCGCCCTGGGCGTCGATCTGGCGGGGGATGCGCTGGGCGGCCTCCTCGGCTTCCGCGCCAAGAAGCATACGGGTGTCGTCGACGTGGACGAGGTGGGCGCCCTCGACGTGGAGGACTTCTGGGAGCCCATCCGCGTCCGGGAGGGCCGCGCCGCGCGGCTCGTGCTCGATCCGGATGCCTTCTACATCCTCGCCTCGCGGGAGGCGGTGCACGTTCCGCCGGACTATGCGGCGGAGATGGTGCCGTTCGATCCGCTGGTGGGCGAGTTCCGGGTGCATTACGCCGGCTTCTTCGATCCCGGCTTCGGCGATGCCGCCGCCGGCGGACGCGGTGCCCGCGCCGTGCTGGAGGTGCGCTCGCGGGAGGTGCCCTTCATCCTGGAGCACGGGCAGATGGTGGGCCGGCTCGTCTATGAGCGGATGGCCGGGCGCCCCACTACCCTCTACGGCGCCGACATGCGCTCCCATTACCAAGGGCAGGGGCTGAAGCTCTCCAAGCATTTCAGGCCGCTGGCCATCTGAGGTCCTGCGGCCCCGTCTCCGGCCGGCGCCGGGCGGGTGATGCGTCTCAGCCCTTGCGGCCGGACGGCGCGACGGCGCCGGCGGCGATGACATCCTCCTTGCGCCACGGCGTATTGTCCTTGAGCGCCTGCCGCAGCTCGCGCAGCGGCCGCAGCACCGCGTCCGAATAGGCGAGATAGTCGGCCACCAGCGGCAACACCTCCTTCACCGCCGTGTCGTCCGCGAGACCGAGGACGGTGGAGACGGCGGCATCCACCGCCGGCGTGGCGGCATCCGCGCTGCCCGCGCCCGCTTCACCCAGCACAACCTCGAAACCGGTGAGGGTGCGCGAGCGCGCCGCCTCCACCACCGCCATCACCTCCTCCTTCCCCCCCGCGGCGGCGAGGCGGTGGGAGACGTCTTCCATGAGGGCGAGATAGGTGATGAGCACGTCGAGGGTGGAGACGATGTTGGCCACGTCCCCCGCCGAATGGCCGAAGACGGATTCGGCGCCGAGCTGCGGCAGGCGCGCCCCCAGCAGCCGCACGTCCTGCACCAGTGGCGCGACGGAGGAGCGCTCCCCGGAATGGGGCCACCAGGAGGAAAAGGCGGTTCGGCAGCGCGTCAGCAGGCGCCGCACCTCCGGCCGCACCTGCTCGGTGAGATAGACCGGCAGCACCACGTAGGACACCACCAGGGCGATGCCGGCGCCGATGGCGGTCTCGTAGATGCGCGCCACCATGCCCTCCGGGCCGAGGCCGGAGATGATGTGCAGTCCCAGCACCACCGAGAGGCCCACGGCTGCGGAGGCCACGTCGTAGCGGTCCTTCTGCGTCACCAGGGCGACCATCTGCGCGCCCATGCAGAAGGCGGCGAGCAGCCAGATGTGCTCGCCCAGCGCCAGGAACATGCCGATGCCCACCCCCACGCCGATGAGCGTGCCCACCGTGCGGTAGCGCACCCGCATGTAGGTTTCGCCCACGCTGTTGCCGATGACGAACATGACCGTCATCGTCGCCCAGTAGGCATGGTCGAGCTGCACCACCAGGTCCAGGGCGGTGGTGGCGGCCGTGGCGACGGCGCCCTGCAGCGCCACCTTGAGCGGAGCGGAGAGCATGGGCTTGCCGTCCGGCCCCGGCACCCGGAAGGGGATGGTGCGCGGCGGCGGCGGGGGGGCCTCCTCGCTGTCCGCATGCGGGGGCGGGAAGGGCGCGAGCTCGGCGGCGGCGATGCCGGTGACGAGCAGGGACAGCCGGTCGAAGGCGGTCAGCGCCCGCAGCAGGGCGAAACGCGCCGAGGCGGGAAGCTCCGGCGCGAAGGCCACCTCCCGCAGCCGCGCCACCGCGCGCTCGAACCGTTCTTCCGCATGCACGTCGGAGACGTCCACCGATTCCAGCCGGCGGGCAATGTGGTCGGCTGCGGCGGCGAAGGGGTGGCGCCAGTCCGGTGTGTTGGGCGCGCCCTGGGGCACGCAGCCCGCCAGCAGCTGCACCGCCACGCGCAGGCGATAGAAGCGCACCCGCAGCAGCTCGAAATCCGCATGGGCGCCGGGGTCCTCGGCGGTGGCATTGGCGAGGGCGCTCCAGATGCGCCCGCGCAGGGCCTCCAGCTGGTCGGCGGTCTCCTCAGGGAAGGCCTGGCCCTGCCGCACCGCCTCCGACAGCTCGCGCAGGAAGCCCGCCACCGCAGTTTGCAGGTCGAGGGTGGTTTCCACGAAGGCATGGACGGCGGAGGGCCGCCAGGGCGACAGCCGCACCGCCGCCGCCACCATGGCGCCCTGGCAGAAGGCGAGCAGCAGCAGGGCGGCCTCGATCCGCGTCGGGCGGATGATGGTGCCCACCGTCGCCACCACGATGAGGGCGAGGCCCGCCCGCTGCCCGTCCATGCCGTAGCGGCGCAGCACCAGGGCGGTGAAGGACAGGGGGATGAGGAGCAGCTTCTGCACCATGTTGTTGGCCGCCCCCTCGCCGGGGCCCACTGCGGTGAGCAGGGCGAGGAAGACAACCGAAAGGCCGAACAGGCGCGCCATGGTGCGTGCCTCGACCTTCACGCTCGCGGCGGGGTTGAAGCTGATCATCACCAGCGCGGCGCAGCCCGCCATCATGGGGAAGGTGACATCCATGCCCAGCCGGAAGCCGGAGGAGGTGGCATAGCCCGCAAGGATGACGATGACGAACGACACGCCGAGGTGCAGCGCCCGCGTGGTGTCGACGCCCCCGGGGTCGTGGTCGGCGAGCCAGGCCTTGATCCGCCCGGCAAGGGGCACAGGACGGCGTACAGGGATGGGGGAGGGGGGCTCCATCGACGGGGTCAACCTTCCTTGGCCTCGCTGCAAGCCTGATCTTATGGTTCCGCGCTCTTGTCCAGCACGCAATGGCGCCGCGACGGCTGCCCTTCGGATCCGCGGCGCGCCCATCCGCGCTCCGATTTGGGCGAGGGGAAGGCGATGCCCGCCGATCGCGCGGGCCATCCCCCGCCCCCCAGCGGGCGTGGCAACGCTTCAACTTTGCGCGGATCTGATCTAAGCGGTGCAGCATCAAGGCCGGCGCCACGCCGGATCGAGCGGGGACCGTTTGATGGTGGGTGAGACGACGGCGCGGGTCACGGAACTTTATGCGGCCAAGCTCGCGGCAGGCGAGATTTCGGAAGACCCGGCGCAGGCGGCCGTGGTGGAGGAGTTCGCCCGCCTGGAGATGGAGCTGCGGCAACGGGCGCTGGCGCAGAAATCCTCGGCGCTGGGCTGGCTGTTCCAGCGCCGCGCGCCGGTGGCGCCCAGGGGCATGTATGTCTACGGCAGGGTGGGCCGGGGCAAGACCATGCTCATGGACCTCTTCTATGACGCGCTGCCGCCCAAGGGGAAGCGGCGCGCCCACTTCCACGAATTCATGGGCGATGTCCACGAACGCATCTTCCGCGAGCGGCAGGCCCAGAAGGAGGGAAGCCGAAAGGCCGCCGATCCGATCGCCCCGGTGGCGGCGGCGCTCGCCGACGAAGCGAAGCTCCTGTGTTTCGACGAATTCCACGTGACCGACATCGCCGATGCGATGATCCTCGGCCGGCTGTTCGAGAAGCTGTTCGCCGACGGCGTGGTGGTGGTGGCGACCTCCAACGTGGCGCCGCAGGACCTCTATGCCGGCGGCCTCAACCGCGCGCTCTTCCTGCCGTTCATCGGCATGATCGAGGGGCGGATGCAGGTGATGACGCTGGATTCCCGCACCGACTACCGCATGGAGAAGCTGGAAGGCGTCTCCACCTGGCACACCCCCCTCGGTCCGGCGGCCGACGAGGCGGTGAACGTGGCGTGGCGGCGGCTTGCCGGGCCGGGCGGCGGGATGCCCAGCGAGATCCTGCTGAAGGGCCGCAGGCTCGCCATTCCCGCCATGGCCAACGGTGCGGCGCGCTTCTCCTTCGCCAACCTGTGCGAGGCGGCGCTGGGGCCGAACCCGGACTACCTCAGCCTCGCCCGCATGTTCCACACCATCATCGTGGAACACATCCCCATCCTGGGGCCGGACCAGCGCAACGAGGCCAAGCGCTTCATTTCGCTGATCGACACGCTCTACGATGCCAACGTGAAGCTGGTGGCCTCCGCTGCCGCGGAGCCGGACCGGCTCTATCTCGGCACGGACGGGGCGGAGGCGTTCGAGTTCGCCCGCACCGTCTCCCGCATCCACGAGATGCGCTCCGGCGAATATCTGGCGAAGCCTCACGGCCGCGTGGATTCCGCGGCTTCCGGCGACACCACGGGTCTCGTCGAGACGTAAAAAAGGCGGCCCGCAGGGGCCGCCCTTCTGTCTCAGCGCAGCGACGCGACCGCGGTCAGCGCGGCAGCGTGGTCGCGCCCATCAGGTCCTTGTCGATGGCATGGGCGGCCTGGCGGCCCTCGCGGATCGCCCAGACCACCAGGGACTGGCCGCGCCGCATGTCGCCCGCCGCATAGAGCTTCGGCACCGAGGTGGCGTAGGCAAGGTCGTCCGCCTGCACGTTACCGCGCTTGTCCAGCGCCGCGCCGGATTGCTCCACGAGACCCTGGAAGAGCGGGTGGGCGAAGCCGATGGCGAGGAACACGAGATCGGCCCGCAGCACGAACTCGGTGCCCTGGATGGGCTGGCGCTTCTGGTCCACGCGGGCGCACTTCACGCCGGTGACGTGGCCGTTGCGGCCCTCGATGCCCAGGGTGGCGCAGGCGAACTCGCGCTCGGCGCCCTCGGCCTGGGAGGAAGAGGTGCGGAACTTGGTGGGCCAATAGGGCCACACCGCCAGCTTGTCCTCCTTCATGGGAGGCACCGGGCGGATGTCGAGCTGGGTGACGGAAAGCGCCCCCTGCCGGAAGGCGGTGCCGACGCAGTCGGACGCAGTATCGCCGCCGCCCACCACCACCACATGCTTGCCACCGGAGAGGACCGGAACCTCGTGGATCTGCTCGTCGCCCTCGCGGCGGTTGGATTGCACGAGATAGGGCATGGCGAAGTGCACGCCTTCCATCTCCTGGCCGGGCAGCTGGGGATCCCGCGGGGCCTCGGAGCCGCCGGCGAGCAGCACCGCGTCGTGGCCGTCCAGCAGCTCCTGGATCGGGCGGGTGACGCCGATGTTCTCGCCGTAATGGAACGTCACACCTTCCGCCTCCATCTGCTTCACGCGGCGGTCGATGTGGTGCTTCTCCATCTTGAAGTCGGGGATGCCATAGCGCAGCAGGCCGCCGGCCTTGGGCTCGCGCTCGTAGACATGCACGTCATGGCCGGCGCGGGCGAGCTGCTGGGCGGCGGCGAGGCCCGCCGGCCCGGAGCCGACGACGGCCACCTTCTTGCCGGTCTTCACGGCGGCCGGCTCGGGCTTGATCCAGCCCTTCTTCCACGCCTTGTCGGCGATGGCCTGCTCCACTGTCTTGATGGTGACCGGCATGTCCTCGAGGTTCAGGGTGCAGGCCTCCTCGCACGGGGCGGGGCACACGCGGCCGGTGAACTCCGGGAAATTGTTGGTGGAATGGAGGTTGCGCGCAGCTTCCTCCCACTCGTCGCGATAGACGAGGTCGTTCCAGTCGGGGATCTGGTTGTGGACCGGGCAGCCATTCGGCCCATGGCAGAAGGGGACGCCGCAATCCATGCAGCGCGCCGCCTGGTTGGTCACCTCGGCGTCGGGGAGCGGCAGCGTGAACTCGCGGAAATGACGAATGCGGTCGGAAGCGGGCTGATACTTCTGCTCCCGCCGGTCGATCTCCAGAAAACCCGTGACCTTGCCCATAAAAAAACCTCGTAGGCGAACCTGTTGAGGGAACCGCCGCGCGCACCGCCTCATTCCGCGTGCCGCACCACGTGCTCCATTACAAGAATTGTTCCAGCTTGAGGACTCGGAATTCGCGCGCCTGACCTGCGCGCCCGTCCGAGCCGGGCATGCCATCCGGGCGCCCTCTCCCGCAGGCGGGGGAGGGCGCCGCCGGGATGTGTCTACTCCGCCGCCTGGAGGCCGCGGCGCTTCTCCATGTCGCGAAGCGCCCGGCGGTATTCCACCGGCATCACCTTCACGAATTTGGAGCGATACTCGGCCCAGTTGTCGAGGATCATCTGCGCCCGCGCCGAGCCTGTGTGGTGCAGGTGCTTGGCGATGAGCTGGTGCAAGCGCTCCTCGTCGTGCCGGGACATGTCGCCCTGCACGTCGATGCGGCCCTTGAACTCCAGGTCGCCGCCGTGGTGGTGGAGGCGCTCCAGCAGGTCCTCCTCCTCCTCCACGGGTTCCAGGTCCACCATGGACAGGTTGCAGCGCTTGGCGAAGCTCTTGTCCTCGTCGAGCACATAGGCGACGCCGCCGGACATGCCGGCCGCGAAATTGCGCCCCGTGGGGCCGATCACCACCACGATGCCGCCTGTCATGTACTCGCAGCCGTGGTCGCCGGTGCCTTCCACGACGGCGATTGCCCCTGAATTGCGCACCGCGAAGCGCTCGCCGGCGATGCCCCGGAAGTAGCATTCGCCCTCGGTGGCCCCGTACATCACCGTGTTGCCGACGATGATGGAGTTCTCCGGCACGATGGCCGAATGGGCCGGCGGCCGCACGATGATGCGCCCGCCCGACAGGCCCTTGCCCACATAGTCGTTGGCTTCGCCCACGAGGTCGAAGGTGACGCCGGTCGCGAGGAAGGCGCCGAACGCCTGGCCGGCGGTGCCCGAAAGGGTGACGTGGATGGTGTCGTCAGGCAGGCCGGCGCCGCCGTAGCGCTTGGCCACCGCGCCGGAGAGCATGGCGCCGGCAGAGCGGTCCACCGAGCGGATCGGCGTCTCGATGACCACCTTCTCGCCGCGCTCCAGGGCCGGCGCCGCCTTCTCGATGAGGGTGCGGTCGAGCACCTTCTCGATGGGGTGGTGCTGGCGCTCGGTGTGGCGGATGCCCACGTCGGCCGGAACCTGCGGCACGGCGAAGATGCGCGAGAAGTCGAGCCCCTTGGCCTTCCAGTGGTCGATGGCGGCCTTCTGGTCGAGCACGTCGGCGCGACCCACCATCTCCTCCAGCTTGCGGAAGCCGAGGGAAGCCATGATCTCCCGCACCTCTTCGGCGATGAAGAAGAAGTAGTTGATCACGTGCTCGGGCGTGCCCTTGAAGCGCTTGCGCAGCACCGGATCCTGGGTGGCGACCCCCACCGGGCAGGTGTTGAGGTGGCACTTGCGCATCATGATGCAGCCGGCCGCGATCAGCGGCGCGGTGGAGAAGGCGAACTCGTCCGCCCCGAGCAGGGCGCCGATGATCACGTCCCGGCCGGTGCGCAGGCCGCCGTCCACCTGGAGGGCGACGCGCGAGCGCAGGCGGTTCGCAACCAGCGTCTGCTGGGTCTCGGCGAGGCCCATCTCCCACGGCGAGCCGGCATGCTTGATGGAGGTGAGCGGGGATGCGCCCGTGCCGCCCTCGAAGCCGGAGATGGTGATGTGGTCGGCGCGCGCCTTGGCGACGCCGGCCGCCACCGTGCCCACGCCCACCTCGGAGACGAGCTTCACCGACACGTCCGCGTCCGGGTTCACGTTCTTGAGGTCGTAGATGAGCTGCGCCAGATCCTCGATGGAATAGATGTCATGGTGCGGCGGCGGGGAAATGAGGCCGACCCCCGGGGTGGAGTGGCGCACCTTGGCGATCACCGCGTCCACCTTGTGGCCGGGCAGCTGCCCGCCCTCGCCGGGCTTGGCGCCCTGCGCGACCTTGATCTGCATCACGTCGGAGTTGACGAGGTACTCCGCCGTCACGCCGAAGCGGCCGGAGGCCACCTGCTTGATGGCCGAGCGCATGCTGTCGCCGTTGGGCAGGGGCTTGAAGCGCTCCGGCTCCTCGCCGCCCTCGCCGGTGTTCGACTTGCCGCCGATCCGGTTCATGGCGATGGCGAGGGTGGTGTGCGCCTCCCGCGAGATGGAGCCAAACGACATGGCGCCGGTGACGAAGCGCTTCACGATCTCCGTGGCGGGCTCCACCTGCGCGAGGTCAACGCTGGCCTGGCCGATCTCCTGCGCATCCTTGATCCGGAACAGCGAGCGCACCGTGAGCAGGCGCCTGTCCTCGTTGTTGATCATGGAGGCGAAGGCCCGGTACTTGTCCCGGGCGTTGCCGCGCACGGCGTGCTGGAGCTCGGCCACCGTCTCCGGCGACCAGGCATGGTCCTCGCCGCGCATGCGGTAGGCATACTCGCCGCCCACGTCGAGCGCCATGCGGAAGATGGGGTTGTCCGAGAAGGCCATGGTGTGACGGCGCACCGTCTCCTCGGCGATCTCGGAAAGTCCCACGCCCTCGATGGTGGTGGCGGTGCCGAAGAAGTACTTGCTGACCAGCTCCGAGGAGAGGCCGACCGCATCGAAGATCTGCGCGCCGCAATAGGACTGGTAGGTGGAGATGCCCATCTTGGACATCACCTTCAGCAGCCCCTTGTCGATGGACTTGATGAAGCGCTTGACGATCTCCTTGTCGTCCACCTCCTCCGGGATCTCGTCCTTCATGGAGAGCAGGGTCTCGAAGGCGAGATAGGGGTTGATGGCCTCGGCGCCATAGCCCGCGAGGCAGGCGAAGTGGTGCACCTCGCGCGCCTCGCCGGTCTCCACCACCAGGCCCACCGAGGTCCTGAGGCCCTTGCGGATGAGGTGGTGGTGCACGGCCGCGGTGGCGAGCAGCGCCGGGATCGGGATGCGGTCCGGGCCGATCATGCGGTCGGACAGGATGATGATGTTGTAGCCGCCGTGCACGGCCGCCTCGGCGCGCTCGCACAGCCGCTCGACGGCATCCTCCAGGCCCGCCGCGCCCTTGTCGGAGGGGTAGGTGATGTCGAGGGTGCGGGTGTCGAACCGCTCCTCCATGAAGCCGATGGAGCGGATCTTCTCCAGGTCCTCGTTGGTGAGGATGGGCTGGCGCACCTCAAGGCGCTTCCTGCGGGCGGTGCCCTCCAGGTCGAAGATGTTCGGCCGCGGCCCGATGAAGGAGACGAGGCTCATCACCAGCTCCTCGCGGATCGGGTCGATGGGCGGGTTCGTCACCTGGGCGAAGTTCTGCTGGAAGTAGGTGAACAGCGACTTCGACTTGTTGGACAGCACGGAGATGGGCGTGTCGGTGCCCATGGAGCCCACGGCCTCCTGGCCGGTGATGGCCATGGGGGCCATGAGGAGCTTCAGGTCCTCCTGGCTGTAGCCGAAGGCCTGCTGGCGATCGAGCAGTGACACGTCGGTGCGCACCTCGCGCGCCTCCACGGGGCGCAGGTCCTCCAGCACCAGCTGGGTGTGCTTCAGCCATTCCTTGTAGGGATTGGCGCGGGCGAGGGTGGTCTTGATCTCCTCGTCGGGGACGAGGCGGCCTTCCTCAAGGTCCACCAGCAGCATCTTGCCGGGCTGGAGGCGCCACTTGGTGACGATCTTCTCCTCCGGCAGCGTGAGCACGCCCATTTCCGAGGCGAGCACGATGGTGTCGTCGCTCGTCACCATATAGCGGGCGGGGCGCAGGCCGTTGCGGTCCAGCGTCGCGACGATCTGGCGGCCGTCGGTGGCGACGATGGCGGCGGGACCGTCCCACGGCTCCATGAGGGAGGCGTGGTACTCGTAGAAGGCGCGCCGCTCCTCATCCATGAGCGGATTGCCCGCCCAGGCCTCGGGCACCAGCATCATGGCCGCGTGGGGCAGCGCGTAGCCGCCCTGCACCAGGAATTCGAGCGCGTTGTCGAAGCAGGCGGTGTCCGACTGGCCCTCGTAGGAGATGGGCCAGAGCTTGGAGATGTCGGCGCCGAACAGCTCGGAATCCACCGAGGCCTGCCGGGCCGCCATCCAGTTGACGTTGCCGCGCAGGGTGTTGATCTCGCCGTTGTGCGCCACCATCCGGTAGGGGTGGGCCAGCGGCCAGGCGGGGAAGGTGTTGGTGGAGAAGCGCTGGTGCACCAGGGCGAGCGCGCTCTCGAAGTCCGGATCGTGCAGGTCCGGATAATAGGCGCCCAGCTGGTCGGCCAGGAACATGCCCTTGTAGACCAGCGTGCGGCAGGACAGCGACACCGGATAGTAGCCGGCGGTGCGCGGGTCCTTCGCATTATAGACGGTGTTGGAGATCACCTTGCGCAGCACGAACAGGCGACGCTCGAAGCCATCCTCGTCGCCCGCGAAATCGCCGCGGCCGATGAAAATCTGCACGTGCTTGGGCTCGGTCGGCAGCACGCTGACGCCGAGGGAGGAATTGTCGGTGGGCACGTCGCGCCAGCCGATCAGGGAAAGGCCTTCCTCCGCCACAACGCGCTCGTAAGTGGCGCGCACCATCTGCTCACCTTCCGCGTCGCGCGGCATGAAGATGTGGCCGACGGAATACTGCCCCGGCTCGGGCAGCTCGAAGCCGAGGCGCGCGGCCTCCTTCGCGAAGAACTTGTGCGGGATCTGCACCAGCATGCCCGCGCCGTCGCCGGCGCGCGGGTCCGCGCCCACGGCGCCGCGATGCTCGAGGTTGAGCAGGATGTTGATGCCGTCCTGGATGATGCGGTGGGACTTGCGGCCCTTGATGTCGGCGATGAAGCCGACGCCGCAGGCGTCCCGCTCGTGCGCCGGGTCGAACAGGCCGGACGGTTCCGGACGGCCGACGATCGCCGTGTCTTTCACGGCGGCGGTGCTCAGGGCCTCGCGTCCGTTCAAGCCATCCTTGCGATCATGCGCTGCCATCTTCCAGTTCCTTCTCTAGCCAGTCGGCGGCGGTCGAGGACCTGCCACCCTTTCCCGTTCTCACGCGCGCTCCGTCGCGGCGGAGCACACGTCTCCCTTGCCCGCTGTAGCGGAGCCGCCCCCGGCGCTGCAACTTTTGCACCACACGTCCCGCCTCGCATGGCGCGCTTGCTCTGCGCGCGCGGGTCGTCGCTCAACCGGTCGATCCGGAAGGCGGCCACGCGTGCGCGCACCCTGGGCCATCGATGCAGGAGATAGGGAAGCACGGTTTCCCTATCTCTGGGAAGATGCCAGAAAAGAGGCAGCCTCACAAGCGTCTCAATGGCGCGGATGTGGTCAACGTGATGAAAAGTTGCGTCCAGCCGGCAATGGACGCAAGAACGGTACGGCTCCGGGCCTTTATGCGCAATGGCGTTTCGGCGCCGCAGCCCCGGCCGGCAGGGGCGGGCGGGCTCCAGCGGTCGTGGGGCGGACCGAATGCGGTCCCACCGCCGCCGCATTGGCGGGCTCTAGTGCGGCAGACTCACCCGCACGCGCACCGATCGCCCGAGACGTGACCATGTCGCACATCCTCGCCCGGCCCCTTCGCCTCGCCGTTTCTGCCCTTTTTCTGGGCGCTGTCCTCATCCCTGCGGCAGCCTCGGCCCAGGTTCTCATCTATGAGGAGCCCTACGGCCCGCCGCCGGGCTATTACGGTGGCCAGGTGCCCTCCCGGGTGCCGCGCTATCCCATCCTCGCGCCGCGCGAGATCATGAACATCGTGCGCGGCATGGGCTATTGGCGGGTCTCGGTCCCCCGTCTCGCGGGGGGCACCTACGTGGTGGCCGCGGCGGACGAGGAGGGGCCCGTCATGCTCCGCATCAACGCGGCCACGGGCCGGGTGCTGAGTGCCCGCAGCGTCAATGGCGGCCCGACCATCGCGGTGCCTTCGCCGCAGCCGCACCGGCAGGCACCGCCCTCAGCTCAGCCTCGCAGCGCGGCGCCTCCGGTGGCGCGCCTTGCGCCTAACCCTGCACCAGGCGCGCCGATGCCGCCGTCCCGCCCGCCCGAAGCGTCGGTGGCGGCGGTGACGCCGGCACCCGGCGATGTGCCGGCGCCCGGTGCGGTCCCGGCTGCGCCCGGAACACCGCCCGCGGCCTCGCCCTCTGCCGTGTCACCTTCGGCCTCTCCGGCCGCGCCTCAGGCGACCGCGCCGGCCAGCGCTGCCCCCTCCGCGCAGACTCCCTCGGTTGCCGCGCCGCCCGCCGCGACAACGAGCGCGCCCGCGTCCCCGGTCGATGCGTCGGCCAAGCCGGTGGTCTCGCAGGAGGCGCAGGCCAATCCTGCACCGACAGCCTCCCGGGGGCCGGTCAACCGCAAGGCGGGCACCGGGACGACCCCAGGCTCCGCCTCCGCCGGGACGGCATCCGTCTTGTCCAAGCCCAAGACCGCGAACTGAGGATGCAAGGGTCCGCCGCCCCAAGGGGCGGCGGACGGCTCAGACGAGGTAGACGGCGGCCATCAGGCCCAGCACCACCACCGCCAGCAGCCCGAGGGTGACGAGGCCCAGCCGCTTCTCGATGAACTCGCGCGCGGATGAGCCGAAATGGTGCAGCAACGCCGCGAGCAGGAAGAAGCGCGCGCCGCGGGTGATGATCGAGAGCACCACGAACCAGAACAGATTGTATTGGGCGAAGCCCGAGGTGATCGTCACCAGCTTGTAGGGGATGGGCGTGAGGCCCTTCAGCAGGATCACCCAGTGGCCGTAATGGGCGTAGGCGGCCCGGAACTGGTCCACCTTCGCGCCGTAGCCGTAGAGGTCGATCAGGAACTTGCCCACGCTCTCATAAAGCAGCGCGCCGATGGCGTAGCCCACCAGGCCGCCCAGCACCGAGGCGACGGTGGCGATGAGCGCATAGCGCCAGGCCTTGTCGGGGCGCGCCAGCGTCATGGGCACCTGCAGCACGTCCGGCGGCACCGGGAACACCGAGCTCTCCGCGAACGACACGAGGGCCAGGGCCCACGGCGCGGACGGCTTCGCGGAATAGGCGATGATCCAGTCGTAGAGCTTGCGGAGCATGGGGACCTTGTGCTTTGCGAAGAAGGGGGCTGCCAGGGGCGGGGATGCCGGCGCTTCCAGCTTCGGCGAGGGTTCAGGGCGGTCTTCTGCGCTTCCCGGACGATGCCGTCCATACTCTGTTTACCGCACTGCCCACATGGCCGTGCCGTGTGACTCGCCGGACACAGACACACCGTTCTGGCGGGTGTAATACCTGCATCGCTGCAGCCGAGTCGCGCGGGGCGACGCCCCGGTTGCAGAACGGCCGGGGCCTCTGGCGCCGCCCCACCTTCGGGCGGGGAACGCACGGAAATCCGTTCCGTTCAGCCTTTATGAACCGATGCTGACTATTGCATTCAGCCTTGATGCGGCGCGGAAGGTGTAGAACCCCGCCTGCGTTCTGAAAGGGTGCTGGGTCCGTTCCGGTTCGTGCCGCGACGCGATGTCAGGGGATGAGTATGTTCAAGAGAATCGCTGTGTTTGCTGCCCTGGTTCTCGGCTATGTGCTGACCGGGATGGCGCTGAACGCCAGCCAGCCGGATGCGTCCACCTCGCCGCTCGCCGCGCGGGCGCTGGAGCAGGCGGACTGAGCACGCCTCGCGGCCGGGTGCCTGTGAGAGGCGCCGCAGGCACCATGAAGGTTCAGACAACGAAACGGCCGGGCATGTCCCGGCCGTTTCGTTTTTGCATATGGCTAATGAAGCGTAACGGCCCTCCCGCAGGAGGGCCTATGGGCGAATCTCAGTTCGCCGCGCGCTTCTTCTGGGGCTCCAGGTCGGCCGCGGTCACCGGCGGCACGGAGAGGATTTCGCCAAGGCCGGCCGTGGCGGCCCGCTGGCGCACCAGGGCCAGCACCACGTCGAGGGTGGGGGTCGGCAGGTCGAGCATGCGGCCCATTTCCTGGACGACACTCACCAGCGGGTCGATCTCCATGGGGCGGTCGCGCTCGAGGTCCTGGAGCATGGAGGTCTTGTGCGCGCCCACGGCGCCGGCGCCATTGATGCGGCGCTCCACGTCCACGCGGAACTTCACCCCCAGCTTCTCGGCGATGGCCTGAGCCTCCAGCATCATGGACCGGGCCACGGCGCGGGTGCCGGGATCGGCGGCGATCACCTCCAGGGTGGCGTGGGTGAGGGCGCTGATGGGGTTGAAGCAGAGGTTGCCCCACAGCTTCAGCCACAGCTCGTCGCGGATGTTGGTCATCACCGGCGCGCGCAGGCCGCCCTTCTCCATCAGCTGGCTGAGCGCGGTGACGCGCGGGGTGATCTCGCCCGAGGGCTCGCCGATGGGGAACTTGTCACCATACATGTGCTGGATGACACCCGGCGCCACCACCTCGGTGGCGGGATAGACGATGCAGCCGATGGCGCGTTCCGGTCCGAACACCTCCCACTGCTTGCCGTTCGGATCGATGGTGGCCAGCGTCCGGTTCTCCAGGGCGCCGCCGTGCTTGTAGAAATACCAGTAGGGCACGCCGTTCACGGCGGTGACGATGGAGGTGTTGTCGCCGATGAGGGGGCGCATCTTGTCCACCACGCCCGGCACGGAATGGGCCTTGAGGGCGATGAACACATAGTCCTGCGGGCCCAGCTCCTGGGGGTTGTCGGTGGCGCGCACCCTGGCCACGCGCTCCTCGCCGTTGATGAGGAGCTTCACGCCATTGGTCTGCATCGCCTCCAGATGGCCGCCCCGGGCCACCAGGCTCACCTCGGCCCCGGCTTGCGCCAGTGCGACGCCGAGATAGCCACCGATCGCCCCGGCCCCGTAGATGCAAACCTTCATGGCAGATCCTCCTGTGTTTTCGATTGCGTATTATGTATGCCAGATTGGCGGACGCAACCGAGGTCATGCATGAAACATGGCGCCAATCCTATTGTTGGAAATTAATTCCATAAAGCGGAAAATTTGTCACAGGCTGGACGCCGCCTGCCGGACGGCTAACGTGGACCGGCCGGTGCCCCTGCGGTGAGGGGCCCCGCGGACAGGAGCTGCAGATGCCAGAGACCGAAGTCGCGCCCCGGCGCCGGGGGCGTCCCGCTTCCGGTGCCGCCTCGGAGGGCGGGACGGAAGTTCAGTCGCTCGACCGCGCCATCGCCCTGCTCCGGGTGGTGGCGGATGCGGACGGGATGGCCCTGGCCGAGATCGCGCGCCGTGCCGAGCTGCCGGTTTCCACGGTGCACCGGCTCCTGACCACGCTGGAGAAACGCCAGCTGGTGAACCACGACCAATCCACCGGCCTCTGGACCGTGGGGCTGGGCCTGTTCCGCATCGGCTCCGCTTATCTGCGCATCCGCAAGCTGCCGGACATCGGCCGCCCGGTGATTCGCCGCCTGCTCCACGAGACCGACGAGACCATCAACCTCGCCATGTTCGACGCCATGGAGCTGGTGGTGGTGGCCCAGGCGGAGGCGCATGCCCCCGTGCGCGCTTTCTTCCGCCTGGGCGCGCGGCTTCCCCTGCATGCGACGGCGGCGGGCAAGGCGGTGCTGGCGGCGGCGAGCCCCTCGTTCCGCGGGGCGTGCCTCGCGCAGGTCCGCTACGAGCCCTTCACCACCGCCACCCACCGGGAGGAGCGGGCGCTGATGGATGATGTGGCGGGCATCCTGGAGCGCGGCTTCGCGGTGGATCGAGAGGAGCATGCCCCGGGCATGCGGGCGGTGGCGGCAGCGATCCTCAACGAATGGCGCGAGCCGGTGGGTGCGGTGTCTGTTTCCGCTCCCGCCGTGCGCATGAGCGAGGACCGCATCCAGCGGCTGGGCCGGCGCGTCGCCGCTGCGGCCGAGCAGATGACCCGGCTTTATTGCGGTGCGGACGAAACGCTGCCGCAGGACTACGCGCCCTACCGATAGCGCGGGAAGCGCCCGGCGCGGCCGGGTCTTGCCTCTCCATCGTCCGAGCCGCCTTCCGTAACAAGAGCTTGTCCGCCGCGGGCTGTTCCGGCGGATTGGGCCGGCCGTCCCACACCTGCCTCCGGATTTTCCGCCCGACAGGCGCGCCTGCGTCTGAAGGATGGTGCGCTGCGGTAGTATTGGCATACATAATACAATAATATGGAATGCAAAGCACGTAATGCGGAATTGAAAATTCCATTGACAGCTTTGGCATGCGTTATACTCTTTCCGAGCCGCCGTAACGTAAGCGGAAAAAGTGCCAAATAAAGCAATAAGTTAGGTCACGATCCGCAAAAACAATCAATGCGGACGATCCCGGGAGGACGCCGACCATGCATTTGGCAATCGCCAGGATTTTCAGGAGAAGTGTGGCTGCGCTCGCCGTCGCGGCTGCCCTGTCGCCGATGGGGGCCCAGGCTTGGGAACCCACGAAGACCGTAGAGTTCATCGTCCCCGCCGGCACCGGCGGTGGCGCCGACCAGATGGCGCGAATGATTCAGGGCATCGTTCAGAAGAACAACCTGATGGCCCAGCCGCTCGTCGTCATCAACAAGTCCGGTGGTGCCGGCGCCGAAGGCTTCCTCGACGTGAAGGGATCGAATCGGAACCCTCACAAGATCATCATTTCTCTTTCCAACCTCTTCACCACCCCGCTCGCCACCGGCGTGCCCTTCTCCTGGAAGGACATGACGCCGGTGTCCATGCTGGCGCTCGACGAGTTCGTCCTGTGGGTGAACGCCAAGGCGCCCTATGACGACGTGAAGGGCTTCCTTGCGGCCCTCAAGGCCGCCTCAGGCGACCAGCTGTTCAAGATGGGCGGCACCGGCTCCAAGCAGGAAGACCAGATCATCACCGCCGCCATCGAGCAGAAGACCGGCGCGAAGTTCATCTACGTTCCCTACAAGGGCGGCGGCGACGTGGCCGCGCAGCTGGTGGGCGGGCATGTCACCGCCTCCGTCAACAACCCCATCGAGGCGGTGTCCCAGTGGCGGGCGGGCGAACTGAAGCCGCTGTGCGTCTTCGATGACAAGCGCCTGCCCTACAAGGAGCCCGTCACC
Source organism: Xanthobacter nonsaccharivorans (assembly GCF_043194755.2). NCBI lineage: Bacteria > Pseudomonadati > Pseudomonadota > Alphaproteobacteria > Hyphomicrobiales > Xanthobacteraceae > Xanthobacter > Xanthobacter nonsaccharivorans. The sequence continues at coordinate 1,178,494 of NZ_CM195526.1, forward strand.
AACGGCAAGTCGTGGGGCGACATTCCCACCTGCAAGGAAGCCGGCCTCGACATCGAATACCTGATGCTGCGCGGCATCTTCATGCCGCCGGGCGCCTCGAAGGATCAGGTCGACTATTTCGTCGAGCTGTTCAGGAAGGTGCGCGCGACGCCCGAGTGGCAGGAGTTCATGCAGAAGGGCGCCTTCAACACCACGGCGCTGACCGGCCCCGAATATGCCGCCTGGCTCGGCAAGGCCGAGACCACCCACAAGGATCTCATGGAGAAGGCGGGCTTCGTCGCCAAGTAAGGCGGCCGGGCGAGGCGGAGGCGCCGTCGGTCCCGGCGACGTCTCCCCCCGCGCGGCGGGCTTGCGCAACGTCTTTCCAGCCGTGGGAGGAGCAAGGTCATGAGCAGCGAGACCGGACATTCCGGACATACCGCACACAATGAGAAGACCGTCACCAACCGCACCATGGACCTGGTGGTGGCGGCGCTCTTCATGGGGCTTGCGGCCCTCGTGATGTCGGACAGCTGGCGCATCGGCGCGCGCTGGGCCGACGACGGGCCGCAGGCGGGCTACTTTCCGTTCTACGTGGGCCTCATCCTGTTCATCGCCAGCACCGCCACGCTGGTGCAGAACCTGGTGACGCGCCATCCCGACCTCGGAAACTTCGTGGATCGCTCGCAGCTTTATTCGGTGCTGCAGGTCCTCGTGCCGACGACGGTCTATGTGGGCCTGATCTTCCTTCTGGGGATCTATGTGGCGTCCGCCATCTTCATCGCCTTCTTCATGTGGTGGCTCGGCAAATACCCGCTGGCGAAGATCATTCCCGTCGCCATCGGCGTGCCGCTGATGCTGTTCATGATGTTCGAGGTCTGGTTCCTGGTGCCGCTGCCCAAGGGGCCGCTCGAGACGGCGCTCGGCTATTGATGGCGGCCGCAGGCGCCGTCCCGCGGGATCGCGCCCCGGCCTGAGGACACGCCGGGAAGGCGGCCCGCCGCCAGCCTTTGCACGTGAAGAAAGAGAATGCGTTGCGTCCGCGGCTCCTCCCTCAGGAAAGGGGCTGGCCGCCACGCCGCAGCAAGACAGAGCGAGGCGCGCAGGCTCAGCCGCGACGCTTCCCGAGCACGCCGCCGACCCGCGTGCCGATCCGGCCCGGTACGGTCGCGCGTTCTCCTCCGGTCGAGGGCCTCCGCCGGCCCTCGCCAGCCACACCCGAACATCGAGCAACGCGCCGCCCCTGAAGACCGCCGCGAGAAGCCGGTCGTGGAGGCGCAACGGAGGACCCCGTGGAAGCGCTCACGTCACTCATCGGAGGGTTCGGCGTCCTCGCCGACCCCATGAACATCGTCTACATGTTCGTCGGCATCACGCTCGGCGTCCTCATCGGCGTGCTGCCGGGGCTCGGCGGCGCCAACGGCGTCGCCATCCTCCTGCCGCTCACCTTCTCCATGACGCCGGTGTCGGCCATCATCATGCTCTCCTCCATCTATTGGGGAGCGCTGTTCGGCGGCGCCATCACCTCCATCCTGTTCAACATTCCCGGCGAGCCATGGAGCGTGGCCACCACCTTCGACGGGCATCCCATGGCCCAGAAGGGGAAGGCGGGCGAGGCCCTGACCGGGGCCTTCACCGGATCCTTCATCGGCGCCTTCTTCGCGGTGCTGCTCATCACCTTCCTCGCGCCGGTGATCGCCAAGTTCGCCCTGCAATTCGGTCCAGCCGAATTCTTCGCGGTCTACCTGCTCACCTTCTGCGCCTTCGTGGGCATGGGGCGCGAGCCGCCGGCCAAGGTGATCGCCGCCATGATGCTGGGCTTCGCCCTCGCGGCGGTGGGCATCGACACGGTGACGGGCCAGCTGCGCATGACCTTCGGCTCGGTGGAGCTGCTGCGCGGCTTCGACTTCCTGGTGGCGGTCATCGGCCTGTTCGGCGTGGGCGAGATCCTGCTCACCATGGAGGAGGGCCTCGCCTTCAAGGGCAAGAGCGCCGCCATCAATCCGAAGGTGGTGTTCGAGACCTGGGCCAAGCTGCCGAAATACTGGATCGGCTGCCTGCGCTCGGCCATCGTCGGCTGCTGGATGGGCGTCACGCCCGGCGGCGCCACGCCCGCCTCCTTCATGAGCTACGGCCTCGCCAAGAAGTTCTCGAAGAACGGGCGCAACTTCGGTAAGGGCGAGCTGGAAGGCGTGGTGATGCCGGAAGTGGCGGCCCATGCCGCCGGCACCTCGGCGCTGCTGCCCATGCTGACGCTGGGCATCCCCGGCTCGCCCACGGCGGCGGTGCTGCTGGGCGGCCTGCTCATCTGGGGCCTCCAGCCGGGACCGCTGCTGTTCGTGGAGCAGAAGGACTTCGTGTGGGGCCTCATCGCCTCGATCTACCTCGGCAACATCGCCGGGCTGATCGTGGTGCTCACCACGGTGCCGATCTTCGCGGCCATCCTGCGCATTCCGTTCAGCGTCATCGCGCCCATCATCCTGGTGATCTGCGCGGTGGGCGCCTACACGGTGCACAATGCCGGGCTCGACATCGCGGTGATGCTGATCTTCGGCGTGATCGGCTACCTGTTCAAGAAGCTGCAGTATCCGCTGGCGCCGCTGGTGCTGGCCCTGGTGCTGGGCGACATGGCCGAATCCTCGTTCCGGCAGGCCATGCTGGTTTCCCAGGGCCACCTGTCCATCTTCTGGTCCAACCCGCTGGTGGGCTCCATCGTCACCCTCGCTCTGGTGATGCTGGCGTGGCCGCTCATCTCCCTGCTCCTCGCCCGCCTCAAGCCGGTGAAGCCCGCTGCCGCGGAGTGATGCCGGCGGCTGGAGCCATCACGTCGATGCGCAGGGGGCGGCCATCGCGCCGCCCCCTGTCCGGGCCCCGCAGCCGCCCGCCGAAGGGGCGGGCGGCTGCCTTCCGGCGCCGTCCCGGGCCTTGCTGTCCCTTGGGTCATGCTGCGCCGCGCAACAGAATTCCTCGATCACGCCATTGCTTTGGCGTTATGGACACCGTATACAGTATTTCACGGCAATGGACCCCTCGTCAGAAGGTGGCCATTTCCAGGGAGAGGAACCCGAGGTCGTGCATCAGCCCATGCATCAGCTCACCGACCCGCCGAAGCTGAACGTGGAGCCGCTGGAGGCGGCCTCGAGCCTGCGCATGCTGGCCTACGAGGCGCTCAAGCGGGCGATCACGCAGATGGACATCTACGGGTCGACCGCGGAATTCCGGCTGGACGAGCGCCAGCTGTCCGAGACCCTGGGCGTGTCGCGGACCCCGATCCGCGAGGCCATGACGGTGCTGGAGCAGGAGGGCTTCGTGCGCTCCGTGCCGCGCCGGGGCATTTTCGTGGTGCGCAAGACGAAGCGGGAGATCCTCGATCTCATCGTCGTCTGGGCGGCCCTCGAGAGCATGGCGGCGCGCCTTGCCGCGACCCATGCCTGCGACGAGGACATCGCCGGCCTGCGCCGGCTGTTCAACGAATTCGAGGCCCAGCCTCCAGCCGCGCACATGCACGAATATTCGGAGGCGAACATCGCCTTCCATCAGGCCGTGATCCGCATGGGCGGGTGCCGGCTGATCGTGGACATGACCGGGAACCTGTTCCTGCACATGCGCGCCATCCGCGCGGTGTCGGTGCGGCAGGAGAACCGGTTCGAAATCTCCATGCGGGAACACATGGCGATCATCGACGCGCTCGAGAGACGGGACCCAGATCTCGCCGAGCGCCTGGTGCGGGAACACACCATGGGCCTCGCGGCCCATGTGGAACGGCACGGTGTCTTCCCCGAATAGGCCGACCACAGGCCGAACCGGGACGACACAGCAAGGAGACGCCTCTATGGCTACGGCGGAAAAGACCAAGATCGAAGACAACGTGGTGCATCTCGACGCCGCCGGCGAGGCGGAGCGCGAGCTCACCGACGGCTTCCACCTCGTCATCGATGCCCTGAAGCTGAACGGCATCGAGACGATCTACGGCGTCCCCGGCATCCCGATCACCGACCTCGGCCGCATGGCCCAGGAGGAGGGGATCCGCGTCATCTCCTTCCGTCACGAGCAGAATGCCGGCAACGCGGCGGCGATTGCGGGCTTCCTCACCAAGAAGCCGGGCATCTGCCTCACCGTGTCCGCCCCGGGCTTCCTCAACGGCCTGACCGCCCTCGCGAACGCCACCACCAACTGCTTCCCGATGATCCTCATCTCGGGCTCCTCGGAGCGTGAGATCGTCGACCTGCAGCAGGGCGACTACGAGGAGATGGACCAGCTCGCCATCGCCAAGCCCCTCTGCAAGGCCGCCTTCCGCGTGCTGCACGCGCAGGACATCGGCATCGGCGTGGCGCGGGCCATTCGCGCGGCGGTGTCCGGCCGTCCGGGCGGCGTCTATCTCGACCTGCCGGCCAAGCTCTTCTCCCAGGTGGTGGACGCTGCGGAGGGCGCGCGCTCCCTCGTGAAGGTGATCGATCCCGCCCCGGCGCAGATCCCGGCCCCGTCCGCGGTGGATCGCGCCATCGACCTGCTGAAGGGCGCGAAGAAGCCGCTCATCGTCCTCGGCAAGGGTGCGGCCTACGCCCAGGCGGACGAGGAGATCCGCACCCTCGTCGAGAAGAGCGGCATCCCCTTCCTGCCCATGTCCATGGCCAAGGGTCTCCTGCCGGATACGCATCCCCAGTCCGCCGGCGCGGCGCGCTCCACCGCGCTCAAGGATTCGGACGTGGTGCTGCTCATCGGCGCGCGCCTCAACTGGCTGCTCTCCCACGGCAAGGGCAAGACCTGGGGCGAGCCCTTCTCCAAGAAGTTCATCCAGGTGGACATCGAGCCCCGCGAGATGGACTCCAACGTGGAGATCGCCGCGCCGCTGGTGGGTGACATCGGCTCCGTCGTGGCGGCGCTCAACGCCCGCATCGACGGCAGCTGGCAGGCGCCGCCGGCCGAGTGGGTGGAGTCCATCCGCTCCAAGAAGGACGCCAACATCGCCAAGATGGCGCCGAAGCTCCTTCAGAATTCCGTGCCCATGAACTTCCACTCGGCGCTCGGCGCGCTGAAGAACGTGGTCAAGGAGCGGCCCGACGCGATCCTGGTCAACGAGGGCGCCAACACCCTCGACCTCGCCCGCGGCATCATCGACATGTACCAGCCGCGCAAGCGCCTGGACGTGGGCACCTGGGGCGTGATGGGCATCGGCATGGGCTTCGCCGTCGGCGCGGCGGTGGAGACGGGCAAGCCCGTGCTGGCGGTGGAAGGCGACAGCGCCTTCGGCTTCTCCGGCATGGAGGTGGAGACCATCTGCCGCTACGGCCTGCCGGTCACCATCGTCATCTTCAACAACAACGGCATCTACCGCGGCACCGACACCGATCCCACGGGCCGCGATCCCGGCACCACCGTGTTCGTGCCCGGCGCCCGCTACGACAAGATGATGGAAGCCTTCGGCGGGGTGGGTGTGAACGTCACCTCCCCGGACGAGCTCTATCGTGCGGTGAGCGCTGCCATGGACAGCGGCAAGCCTACCCTCATCAACGCGGTCATCGACCCGGCGGCGGGCTCCGAGAGCGGCAACATCGGCTCGCTCAACCCGCAGAGCGTGGTCAAGAAAAAGAAGTGACCGCTTCGATCTGAGACAAGACCGGCGGCCGGGAGACATCCCGTCCGCCCAAGCCCGACAAGCACAACAACAATAAATGTGAAACCGGGAACGAGAAACAGAACGGCAAAATCCTGCCGGAGTGAGGACGAAATGGGCAAGGCATTAGAGGGAGTCCGCATCCTGGACTTCACCCACGTGCAATCCGGGCCGAGCTGCACCCAGCTCCTCGCCTGGTTCGGCGCGGATGTGATCAAGGTGGAGCGGCCGGGTGAAGGTGACGTGACGCGTGGCCAGCTGCGCGACGTGCCGGACGCCGACAGCCTCTATTTCACCATGCTCAATTCCAACAAGCGCTCCATCACGCTCGACACCAAGAACAAGGATGGCAAGGCCGTCCTCGAGGATCTGGTGAAGAAGTGCGACGTGCTGGTGGAGAATTTCGCGCCCGGCGCGCTCGACCGCATGGGCCTCACCTGGGAGCGCCTGTCCGCCATTAATCCGCGCCTCATCCTCGCCTCGGTGAAGGGGTTCGGTCCCGGCCCGTTCGAGGATTGCAAGGTGTATGAGAACGTCGCCCAGTGCGCGGGCGGCGCCGCCTCCACCACCGGCTTCCGCGACGGCCTGCCCATGGTGAGCGCCGCGCAGATCGGCGATTCGGGCACCGGCCTGCACCTGGCGCTCGGCATTGTCACCGCCCTGTTCCAGCGCGAGCACACCGGCCGCGGCCAGAAGGTGCTCTGCGCCATGCAGGACAGCGTGCTGAACCTGTGCCGCGTGAAGTTGCGCGACCAGCAGCGCCTCTCCCATGGTCCGCTGAAGGAATACAGCCAGTTCGGCGAGGGCGTGCCGTTCGGCGACACGGTTCCGCGCGCCGGCAACGATTCCGGTGGCGGCCAGCCGGGGCGCATCCTGCGCTGCAAGGGCTGGGAGCACGATCCCAACGCCTACATCTACTTCATCACGCAGGGGCCGGTCTGGGAGAAGATCTGCGACGTCATCCACGAGCCGGAGTGGAAGACCGACCCGAACTACGCGACGCCGGCCGCGCGCCTGCCGCACCTCAACGAGATCTTCACCCGCATCGAGGCGTGGACCATGGCCCACACCAAGTTCGAGGCCATGGAGATCCTCAACCGGTACGACATTCCCTGCGGCCCGATCCTCTCCATGAAGGAGATCGCCGAGGACAGGTCGCTCTACGCCACCGGCACGCTGGTGGAGGTGGAGCACCCGGTGCGCGGCACGTACCTCACCGTCGGCAATCCCATCAAGCTGTCCGACAACGAGGTCGAGGTGGAACGCTCGCCGCTGCTCGGCGAGCACACGGAAGAGGTGCTCGGCGACGTGCTCGGCTTCTCGCCCGACCAGATCGCCACGTTGCGCCAGTCCGGCGCGCTCGGCGCGCTGCCGCGGATGGCGGCCGAATAGCTCCAGCGCCTCCGGGCGGCGCCCTGAGGGGCCGCCCCTGCCGCCGGTCCTCAGCGGCCGGCGGGGAGGTTCAAACGGTTACGGGAAAGAATGGTTCCATGACTACGGCCCTAGATCTTGCTCAGCTGCTAGATGCCATCGGCGACGCCATCGTCGTCTGCGACAGCACCGGCGCCATCACCTTCTGGAACCCGGCGGCCGAGCGCATGTTCGGCTTCGCCCCGGGCGAGGCCCTTGGCCAGTCGCTCGACATCATCATCCCCGAGCGCCAGCGCCAGCGGCACTGGGACGGCTATCACCAGACCATGCGCACCGGCATCACCCGCTACGGAACGAGCCTCCTGCGCGTGCCGGCCGTCCACAAGGACGGCCATTCCCTCTCCATCGCCTTCACGGTCGCTCTCGTCTCCTCGGCGGAAGGGCAGGCGACCCACATCGCCGCGGTCATCCGCGACGAGACGGCGCGATGGAAGGAGGAGCGCGATCTTCGCAAACGCCTCGGCGAGCTCGAGGCCCGGTTGAAGGAGAGTTCACAAGCACAATAGCCGGGGCAACCGGCAGGGGGCGGCCTTCCGACGGTCCTCGACCGCGGCGGCCGCAAGGTTCTCGGGAAAGACGGGCACTAAGGCCCTTCTCGCACCGATCTCGAAGGCACTGTTGAAAGGGAACGCGACAATGACTGGCAAGCCTTTGGAAGGCATCAAGATCATCGATTTCACGCACGTGCAGGCCGGGCCCGCGTGCACGCAGCTCCTCGCCTGGTTCGGCGCGGACGTGATCAAGGTGGAGCGCCCCGGCTCCGGCGACGTGACGCGCAACCAGCTGCGCGACATCTCGAATGCCGACGCGCTCTACTTCACTATGCTGAACTCCAACAAGCGCTCCCTCACCCTCGACACCAAGACCCCCGAGGGCAAGGAAGTGCTCACGAAGCTCATCAAGGAGAGCGACGTGCTGGTGGAGAATTTCGGCCCCGGCGCGCTCGACCGCATGGGCTTCTCCTGGGAGCGCATCAACGAGCTCAATCCGGGCATGATCGTCGCCTCGGTGAAGGGCTTCTCCGACGGCCACCACTATGAAGACCTGAAGGTGTACGAGAACGTCGCCCAGTGCGCGGGCGGCGCGGCCTCCACCACCGGCTTCTGGGATGGCCCGCCCACCGTGTCCGCGGCGGCGCTCGGCGACTCGAACACCGGCATGCACCTCGCCATCGGCATCCTCACCGCGCTGCACGCCCGCAACAAGACCGGCAAGGGCCAGAAGGTGGCCGTGTCCATGCAGGACGCCGTCATCAACCTGTGCCGCGTGAAGCTGCGCGACCAGCAGCGCCTCGACCGCGTGGGCTACCTGGAGGAATATCCCCAGTACCCGCACGGCACGTTCTCCGACGTGGTTCCGCGCGGCGGCAACGCCGGCGGCGGCGGCCAGCCGGGCTGGGTGCTGAAGTGCAAGGGCTGGGAGACCGATCCCAACGCCTACATCTACTTCACCGTGCAGGAGCAGGCCTGGGCCAAGGTGGCGGAAGCCATCGGCAAGCCGGAGTGGATCAACGATCCGGCCTACAACACCGCCCGCGCCCGCCAGGACAAGATCTTCGACATCTTCGCCGTGATCGAGGCGTGGCTGGCCGACAAGACCAAGTTCGAGGCGGTGGACATCCTGCGCAAGTTCGACATCCCCTGCGCGCCGGTGCTCACCATGAAGGAGATCGCCGAGGACAAGTCGCTGCGCGAGAGCGGCACCATCGTCGAGGTGGACCACAAGCAGCGCGGCAAGTACCTGACCGTCGGCAGCCCCATCAAGTTCTCCGACATGTCGGTCGAGATCACCGGCTCCCCGCTGCTGGGCGAGCACACGGACGAGGTGCTGTCCGAGCTCGGCTACTCGGCCGATCAGATCAAGTCCATGCACGAGGGCCGCGTGGTCTGACGCATCCGGCTTTGCCGGTCTTCGCCCCCTCCCCGGCGGGGGAGGGGAGCAGGGCGAAGGGCACACGGCGGGCACGCCTCGCCGTGGCGCCCCCCATCTTTCCGGCCGTGGGCGGGGGATCCTTTTGAACGAGCCTGTGAGGTGCTCGCCGGTTTCCTCCTGTCGCCGACAGGGTGGCGCCCCCGGCTGCTCGGGGAGCTCCGGCGAAATGTCCCGCCGCCCGGCCTTGCCTGGATGCTGAGCGTCCCGGCCGCCGGCTGAGCGCCGCCCCTGAGGGGGCTGGCGAACGATCCGAAAACGACCCTGCCGAGTGCGTCACGCCTTGGAGCGCCGTCCCGCGAGCCGGATGCCGGCAGAGTGCGGGACGCGATTTGTATCGACGACCTGGAGAGGTTTCCGCGCGCCCGGTGCGAGCGGAACGCAGCCCAGGCCTCCATTGACGCCGTGTCGCATTGGTGCCCGCCGCGGAATGCGTGCACACTTCGACTTTAGTCGGAGCGTGCTGTCCGAATGGCGCGCCGGAGCCGCGGCGAAACGTGGCCCATCGACGAGGGAGGAGATCCGATGAACATTCACGAATACCAGGCGAAAGCCATCCTCAAGGACTTCGGCGCTCCGGTCTCCCGCGGTTTCCCCGCCTTCACGCCGGAGGAGGCGGAAGCCGCGGCCAAGACGCTCGGCGGCATCGCCTTCGTGGTGAAGGCGCAGATCCATGCCGGCGGTCGCGGCAAGGGCCAGTTCAAGGAACTGCCCGAGGGGGCGAAGGGTGGCGTGCGCGTGGTGAAGACCGCCGCCGAGGTAAAGGCGAACGCGGCCGAGATGCTCGGCAACACGCTCGTGACCTTGCAGACCGGCCCGGAAGGCAAGCAGGTGAACCGCCTCTATGTCGAGGAAGGCGCGTCCATCGACAAAGAGTTCTACCTCTCCATGCTGGTGGACCGGGCCACCTCGCGCGTCGCCTTCGTGGTGTCCACCGAGGGTGGCATGGACATCGAGGAGGTGGCCCATTCCACCCCTGAGAAGATCGTGACCTTCTCCGTGGACCCGGCCACCGGCATCCAGCCTCTGCACGGCCGCAAGGTGGCGCAGGCCCTCGGCCTCGCCGGCGATCTGGGCAAGCAGGCGGTGGCGCTCACCCAGAGCCTCTATTGCGCCTTCACGCAGAAGGACATGAGCCTTCTGGAGATCAACCCGCTGGTGGTGACGAAGGATGGCCGCCTGGTCTGCCTCGACGCCAAGGTGGGATTCGATTCCAACGCTCTCTTCCGTCATCCGGACGTGGCCCAGCTGCGCGACGAGACGGAAGAAGACCCGAAGGAGATCGAGGCCTCGCGTCATGATCTTTCCTACATCGCGCTCGATGGCACCATCGGCTGCATGGTGAATGGCGCGGGCCTTGCCATGGCCACCATGGACATCATCAAGCTCTACGGCATGGAGCCCGCGAACTTCCTCGATGTGGGCGGCGGCGCCACCAAGGACAAGGTGACGGCAGCCTTCAAGATCATCACCGCCGATCCCAATGTGGAGGGCATCCTGGTCAACATCTTCGGCGGCATCATGCGCTGCGACGTGATCGCGGAGGGGGTCATCGCCGCGGTCCGCCAGGTGGGGCTGACCGTGCCCCTCGTGGTGCGCCTCGCCGGGACCAATGTGAACGAGGGCAAGAAGATCATCCGGGAGTCGGGTCTGAACGTGATCCCGGCCGATGATCTGGATGATGCGGCGCAGAAGATCGTGGCCGCTGTGAAGAAGGAAGCTGCGTGATGTCCGTGCTGATCGACGCCAACACCAAGGTCATCACCCAGGGCTTCACCGGCAAGAACGGCACGTTCCACGCCGAGCAGGCCATCATCTATGGGACCAAGATGGTCGGCGGCACCTCGCCGGGCAAGGGCGGCTCCACCCACCTCGGCCTGCCGGTGTTCGACACCGTGATCGAGGCGAAGGAGAAGACCGGGGCCGACGCCTCGGTGATCTACGTGCCGCCTCCGGGGGCGGCCGACGCCATCCTGGAAGCCATCGACGCCGAGATCCCGCTCATCGTCTGCATCACCGAGGGCATTCCGGTGCTGGACATGGTGAAGGTGAAGCGGGCGCTGTCGGGTTCGAAGTCGCGGCTGATCGGGCCGAACTGCCCGGGCATCGTGACGGCGGGCGAGTCGAAGATCGGCATCATGCCGGCGAACATCTTCAAGAAGGGCTCGGTGGGCGTGGTGTCGCGCTCGGGCACGCTGACCTACGAGGCGGTGTTCCAGACCTCGCAGGAGGGCCTGGGGCAGACGTCGGCGGTGGGCATCGGCGGCGACCCGGTGAAGGGGACCGAGTTCATCGACGTGCTGGAGATGTTCCTGGCCGATCCGAAGACCACGTCGATCATCATGATCGGCGAGATCGGCGGCTCGGCGGAGGAAGAGGCGGCGCAGTTCATCGCCGACGAGGCGAAGAAGGGGCGCAAGAAGCCGATGGTGGGCTTCATCGCCGGCCGCACGGCGCCTCCCGGCCGCCGCATGGGCCATGCGGGCGCGATCATCTCCGGCGGCAAGGGCGGCGCGGAGGACAAGATCGCGGCCATGGAGGCGGCGGGCATCCGCGTGTCTCCCTCTCCGGCCCGCCTCGGCAAGACCCTCGTCGAGGTCCTCAAGGGCTGACGGGCGGGGCCCGCGCCCCGGACAAGCGACGGCGACAGCCGGAGCGCTGATCCGGGGCCCAGGGGAAAAGTCGGCGGAGCCGGCAGAAGCTGCGACGTTGCGAGATGAAGCCGCCTGCGGCGACGTCTCGCGCTGGGCCACGGCTCTCCTTCCACTTCGTTTCAGTCGGCCGAGGCACGAGGGCGGGTCGATCCCCAACTCCGGGTGCGAACGCTCCCAACAATCACCAGAGGAAACACCCCATGACCACCTGGCTGCGCTTCGCCGCCGACGGAAAGACTGGCTTCGGCACGCTGGAGGGCGACACCATCGCCGTGCACGAGGGCTGCATGTTCAATGGCGCCGCCCCGACCGGCGCCTACCTGCCCCTCGCCGGCGTGACGCTGGAGGCGCCCTGCGCGCCCACCAAGATCGTGGCGCTGTGGAACAACTTCCACGAGCTCGCCGCCAAGCTGAAGGTGACTGAGCCCGCCGAGCCGCTCTACCTGCTGAAGGCGACCACCTCGGTTGCCGCCCCGGGCGCGGTGGTCCGCCGCCCGGCAGGCTATGAGGGCAAGACGGTGTACGAGGGCGAGCTGGGCATCGTCATCGGCAAGCCCACCACCAACGTGTCCGAGGAAGAGGCTGCCGCCCATATCTTCGGCTACACGGTGGTGAACGACATCACCGCCGCCGACATCCTCAATCGCGACCCCACCTTTCCGCAGTGGGCGCGGGCCAAGGGCATCGACGGCTATGGCCCGTTCGGCCCGTGGATCTCCACCGATTTCGATCCGGCGGCGGCGCGGGTGCGCACCATCCTCAACGGGCAGGAGCGGCAGAACTATCCGCTGGCCGACATGATCTTCCCGCCGGCACGGCTCGTCTCGTTGCTGTCCAAGGACATGACACTCAACCCTGGCGACCTGATCGCCTGCGGCACTTCGGTGGGGGTGGGCACCATGAAGGAACCGGAGAACGACGTGGTGATCGAGATCGACGGGCTGGGGAGCCTGCGGAACAGGTTCATCCAATAATACCATCGGCCCCGGTCCTCGCCCGGTGCCGCGCAGGCCTTTGGCATAAGTGCAATAACCCAACGTCACTTTATCTTGGATTGTGACCGGGGGTGGCTGTACACCCTTTCCCGCCGCACGCTGCGGTTGGGGAAGGGGCGAGCGTGATGCGTGTCAGGGGATGGTTGGCGGTGCCGGCTGTGCTGGCGCTCTCGGGCTGCGCGTCGGAGGAGGCCATCAGGAGGCGGGATGCGCCCTATGAGCGCGCCTCCGTGCGGGGCGGGGAGCTGCTCACGCCGGCCATCACCGAGGCCTGCCGCGACCGGCTGCTCGAGCGCATCAAGGACATGGAGCAATCCACCGCCTTCGCGCCCTCGGTCCTCGGCGCCCGCATCATGATGTTGAAGCGCTACTCCGACTTCTTCACCGGCGAGCCGAAGGTGCCGGCGGACCAGCTCCTCGTCATCGTCGCCCAGTTCCGCGGCCCCTCGCTGGGGCTCAAGCAGAAGGGCACGTTCGGCTGTTCCTACCGCATCGAGGGGGACAGGCTGGTGCTCCTGGACGTGTTGCTGTCCGGGGATTTCTACATTCAGCGCGGCTATATCTAGAGCCGGATCCGCCCCTGTCGAGCCGTCCGTAGGGCTCCCCATGGGCTGTTACGCCGCCGTCGTTCACTAAGCCAGAAGGTGATTCACCGACGCAGAGGCCCCGCGGTGCGTCTCTATATGATCGGTGGATCGCGCTCCAGGGAATGTGCCGACCAGATTGCAAAGCAACCTGATCGGATCACTTGACCCATTCTTAACGTGCGCAAGGATGAGCCGACCGGCTTGCGATGCAGGCTGGCCGGTTCGATTCCCGAGCGGTTTCGGCGCGCGCTCTAGCTTCTGACTGCCCGCGCGCCGCCGATGAGGATGCAGGCGCCGACGATGCCGGCCACCAGATAGCCGAGCCACCCGCCGAAGCTCACCCCCAGCAGCCCGAACAGGAAGCTGGCGATGGCGGCGCCGATGATGCCGAGAAGGATATTCATGAAGAGGCCGGTGTCGCTCTTCATGAAGCTGGAGGCGATCCATCCGGCAAGGCCGCCGATGATGATGGCGGCGATCCAGCCGATTTCCGCGTTGTCCATTTCATGCCTCGCCCGTTGGCCCGCCATACGGCGGACGCAAGGAAAAACGGCGGACCTGCCAAGCTGGTTCCGGTCCAGCTTTGCGAACGCGGCATGTCTCGGGCGGCATGTCCGGCACGGCACCAAAGAAAAAGGCCATCCGGGGATGCCGGATGGCCTTTTCTGTTCCATGCCCCCGCACCAGGCGGGGGAGGGCGGCCCGGCGGGCCGCCGGGCTCACTTCTTGAGCGCAGCCTGCGCCGCCGCGAGGCGGGCGATCGGCACGCGGAAGGGCGAGCAGGACACGTAGTCGAGGCCGACCTCGTGGCAGAAGGCGACGGAGGCCGGGTCGCCGCCGTGCTCGCCGCAGATGCCGAGCTTGATGTTGGGACGCGACTTGCGGCCGCGTTCCACGCCGATCTTCACCAGCTCGCCCACGCCGTCCACGTCGATGGAGACGAAGGGGTCGGTCTCGATGATGCCCTTCTGCACATACGGGCCGAGGAAGGTGCCGGCATCGTCGCGGGACACGCCGAAGCAGGTCTGCGTGAGGTCGTTGGTGCCGAAGGAGAAGAATTCGGCGCCCTTGGCGATCTCCTCGGCGCGCAGCGCGGCGCGGGGCAGCTCGATCATGGTGCCCACCTGGAAGGTAAGCTTGGCGCCGGTTTCCTTCTCCACCGCCGCGGCGGTTTCGCGGATGACCTTCTCCACGATGTCGAACTCGGCCTTGGTGGCGATGAGGGGCACCATCACCTCGGGCACCACCGCCTCGCCGGTCTTCTTGGCGGCGATGACGGCCGCCTCGAAGATGGCGCGGGCCTGCATCTCCGCGATCTCGGGGAAGGCGATGGCGATGCGGCAGCCGCGGAACCCGAGCATCGGGTTCACTTCATGCAGCTCCTTGTTGCGCCGCTCGATGCGCTCCACGTCCACGCCCAGGCTCTTGGCCACCTCGGCGGTCTCCTCCGCCGTGTGGGGGAGGAACTCGTGCAGCGGCGGGTCGAGCAGGCGGATGGTGACCGGCAGGCCCTTCATGATCTCGAACAGCTCGACGAAGTCGTCGCGCTGCATGGGCAGCAGCTTGGCCAGCGCCGCGCGGCGGCCGGTCTCGTCGTCGGAGAGGATCATCTCACGCACGGCGAGGATGCGGCCGGCGTCGAAGAACATGTGCTCGGTGCGCGAGAGGCCGATGCCCTCGGCGCCGAACGAACGGGCCATGCGGGCGTCCGCCGGGGTCTCGGCATTGGCGCGGACCTTCAGCTTGCGCACCTTGTCGGCCCAGCCCATGAGGGTCGCGAACTCGCCCGACAGCTCCGGCTGGAGCATCGCCACCTCGCCGGCGAGCACCTGGCCGGTGCCACCGTCGATGGTGATGTGGTCGCCCTTCTTGAAGGTCTGGCCGTTCACCGTCAGCGTCTGGGCGGCGGTGTCGATGCGCAGGGCGCCGGCGCCGGACACGCAGGGCTTGCCCATGCCGCGCGCCACCACGGCGGCGTGGGAGGTCATGCCGCCGCGGGCGGTGAGGATGCCCTGGGCGGCGTGCATGCCGTGGATGTCCTCAGGCGAGGTCTCCACGCGCACCAGGATGACCTTGCGGCCCTGCTCCTTCCACGCCTCGGCCTCGTCGGCGGAGAAGACGATGGCACCGGCGGCCGCGCCCGGGGAGGCGGGCAGGCCGGTGGCGATCACCTTGCGCTCCGCCTTGGGGTCGATGGCGGGGTGCAGCAGCTGGTCGAGGGCGGCGGGATCGACACGGCCGACCGCCTCCTGCTCGGTGATCAGGCCCTCGGCGGCAAGCTCCACGGCGATGCGCAGGGCCGCCTTGGCGGTGCGCTTGCCGGAGCGCGTCTGGAGCATCCAGAGCTTGCCCTTCTCCACCGTGAACTCGAGGTCCTGCATGTCACGGTAGTGGTTCTCGAGCACGTGGGAGATGCGCTCGAATTCCTTGAAGGCGTCGGGCAGGGCCTTTTCCATGGACGGCTTGTCCGAGCCGGCGGCGATGCGCGCCTTCTCGGTGAGGTCCTGGGGGGTGCGGATGCCCGCCACCACGTCCTCGCCCTGGGCGTTCACCAGGAACTCGCCATAAAGCGCGTTCTCACCGGTGGACGGGTTGCGGGTGAAGGCGACGCCGGTGGCCGAGGTCTCGCCCATGTTGCCGAACACCATGGACTGCACGTTCACCGCCGTGCCCCAGCTCTCCGGAATGGTGTGCAGGCGACGGTAGGTGATCGCGCGGGCGTTCATCCAGGACGAGAACACGGCGCCGATGGCGCCCCACAGCTGCTCGTGCGGGTCCTGGGGGAAGGGCTTGCCGAGCTCGGCATTGACCTTCTCCTTGTACTTGACCACCAGGGCGGCCCAGTCGTCGGCGGAGAGCTCGGTGTCGAGGGTGAAGCCCTTCTGGAGCTTGTAGTGCTCCAGAATCTCCTCGAAATGGTGGTGGCTCACGCCAAGCACCACGTCGGAATACATGGTGATGAAGCGGCGGTAGCTGTCGAAGGCGAAGCGCCGGTCACCGGCGAGCTTGGCCACCGCCTCCACGGTCTCGTCGTTGAGGCCGAGGTTCAGCACCGTGTCCATCATGCCCGGCATGGAGGCGCGGGCGCCCGAGCGCACCGAGACCAGCAGCGGGTTGGCCGCATCGCCGAACGACTTGGCCGCCAGCTGGCCGACCTGGGCCAGCGCCGCTTCCACCTCGCCCTTCAACTCAGCCGGGTAGGTGTTGCCGTGTTGATAGTAATAGGTGCACACCTCGGTGGTGATGGTGAAGCCGGGAGGGACAGGCAGGCCGAGGTTGGACATCTCGGCGAGGTTCGCGCCCTTGCCGCCGAGCAGGTTCTTCATGTCGGCTTTGCCCTCGGCCTTCCCGTCGCCGAAGGTGTAGACCCATTTCGTCATGTGGCAGATCCCTGTGGCCCCGTGGGTGGGATGTCGGAATGGGCTGATGCTTTAGCGTGCAGCGCAACAGGCTTCAACAGCGCATTCGTCTTGCGGCGGTGCCCGGGCTCACGCAGCGGCCGGCCGGTTTCAGTGGCCCATGAGGCCCGTGATGCCGATGATGATGAGATAAACGGCCACGAGCACGTTCAGCAGGCGCGGAAAGAGCAGGATCAGGACGCCTGCGACGAGGGCCACGGCCGGCTGAACGATGACCATGTTGAAAGACATTGTGAAGCTCCCCTTGGCCCGGATGCCCGCTCGACACCTGTCGCCTTGCGGAAGGCTTGCGGGCGCGCGCACCTTCGGCGAACTGGCGGCAAACTTCCATCCCCCCGTCGCGTCATCTGCCGGGCGGGGCTCACGCCGGCGTGAGGGGCGCGGCGATTGCAAGCGGAAGGAGGGGTGGCACAATCTGGTCCTTTCCTTCCGGAGCGGGATCATGCCTGTCCCTGGCCGTGCCTGCCCGCCGGGCGTTCTCCCGGTGGTCGCCTCCCTCGTGCGGCTCCTTGCGGTTGCGCTGGGCCTGCTCGCCATGCTGGGCAGCGCGCGGGCCGCGCCGGAAAAGTGCCCCCGCATGGTGGCCGGGGCGAAGCCGCTGCGCCTCGCTGCCCTCGATCCGCCGCGCGGCATCGGGCTCCTGCGCTTCGCCGAGGCGACCGGCGAGGTGCGCCTGACCTTCCTCGGCCATGCGAGCTTCCTGATCGAGAGCCCGGCCGGGGTCACCATCGTCACCGACTACAGCGACTATATCGGCACGCCGGTGCTGCCCCGCGTGGTGACCATGAACCACGCCCACGACACCCACTACACGGACCATCCGGACCCGCGCATCGCCTATGTGCTGCGCGGCTGGAACCCCGGCGGCGGCCCGGCGCACCACGAGCTGACGCTGGATGACGTGTGGATCCGCAATGTGCCCACCAACATCCGCAACGGCGCGGGCACCGAATATGACGGCAATTCCATGTTCGTGTTCGAGGTGGCCGGGGTGTGCATCGCCCATCTGGGCCACCTCCACCACCTGCTGACGCCCGAGCATCTGGAGGTGCTCGGCCGTATCGACGTGGTGCTGGCGCCGGTGGACGGCTCCTACACCCTCGACCTCGACGGCATGGTGGAGACGCTGAAGGCCATCAACGCGCCGGTGGTCATCCCCATGCACTATTTCAGCCGCTGGGGGCTGGACCGCTTCCTGGCGCGGCTCGGCAAGGAGCGGCAGGTGGAGGAGGCGGCCTCGCCCACCGTTACCTTCTCGCGCCAGACCTTGCCGAAGGTCCCGACCCTGCTGGTGCTGCCGGGGCGGTAGCTGTGTCCGGACCTCAGTGCTTGTTGGCGGAGAGCTTGTCCGACCATGCCAGCACGAGGCTCGATCCCACGAACACCACGTGGATGATGACCAGCCACATGAGCGTCGTCTCGTTGATCCCGCCCTTGTCGAGGTTCATGAACGCCTTCAGCAGCTGGATGGCCGAGATCGCCACGATGGAGGCGAGCAGCTTCTGCTTGAGGCCGGTGAAGTCCACCCGGGTCATCCACTCCGGCCAGTCGGGATGGCCTTCCGGGTCGATCTTGGAGACGAAGTTCTCGTAGCCCGAGAAGATCACGATGAGCACGAGGTTGCCGGTGAGCGTCAGGTCCACGAGCGCGAGGATGCCGAGGATGACGTCGCTCTCGCTCGCGGCCGGGACGTGGAGCACGAAGTGCAGCACCTCGGCCCCGAACTTGAACAGCAGCACCAGCAAGGACACGACGAGGCCGAGGTAAAACGGCGCCATGATCCAGCGGCTGCGGAACAGCACCGATTCGATCGCACGTTCGATCATCCCTCTCGCCCTCTTGCCCAGCGGTGACCCGGCGCATGACGCGCCGCAGCGAAGGCCGCAAGGGGTGCCATGGTCGCGGCCCGAGGGCAAGCGGGCAAAGCTTCGCAGCGTAAGCCCGGCGGCCTCCCGGTGCGTGCGTCGCTACTCCTTTACTGCTCCGGTCATGGAGGACACGTAGTAATCCACAAAGAAGGAGTAGAGTATTACTACCGGAAGCGACCCGATCAGCGCCCCGGCCATCAGCGAGCCCCACTCATACACGTCGGAGCGCACCAGTTCCGTCAGCACGCCCACGGGGACGGTCTTGTTCTCCGACGACTGGATGAAGGTGAGGGCGTAGATGAACTCGTTCCACGACAGGGTGAAGGAGAAGATGCCCGCCGAGATCAGGCCCGGCACGGAGAGCGGCAGCAGCACCTTGATGAGGATCTGCCAGCGCGAGGCCCCGTCCACCAGCGCGCATTCCTCCAGCTCGAACGGGATGGAGCGGAAGTAGCCCATCAGCAGCCAGGTGGAGAAGGGCACCAGGAAGGTGGGGTAGGTGAGGATGAGCGCCAGCTTGGTGTCGTAGATGCCGAGCCCGAACACCATGATGGCGAGCGGGATGAACAGGATCGACGGCGGCACCAGATAGGCGAGGAAGATGCCGAGCCCCACCCAGCGCGCGCCGTGGAAGCGCAGCCGCTCGATGGCATAGGCCGCGAACACGGACGTCACCAGCGAGATGAAGGTGGCCGCCACCGAGATGTAGATCGTGTTCCACAGCCAGTGCGGATAGGAGGTCTCGAACAGGAGGTACTTGATGTGCTCCAGCGTGGGCTCCACCACCCACAGGGGCGAGTAGTTGTTGTAGTCCGTGAGCTGGAAGTTCGGTTTGATGGCGGTGATGGCCATCCAGTAGAACGGGAACAGCAGCACGAAGACAAAGACGAGCAGCGGCAGGATGACCGTGACGAGGCGCTTTGGCAGGCTGTCGAGATAGCTCATGCCGGTGGAGTTGTCGGTCATCTGGGCGGGCTGGGGCTGGGCCATGGCGGTCCTCGCAGAAGGGGTTCCGGGGCGCGGAGGGGCGGGGGATGGTCAGTCCGCCCCGCCCTGCTGCCACTTGCGGCGCTGCAGGCCGAAATAGCTGAACAGGATGGCCGACAGGAGGAAGGGGATCATCGCCACGGCGATGGCCGCGCCCTCGCCCAGCGAGCCGCCGGGAATGGCGCGCTGGAAGGAGAGCGTCGCCATCAGGTGGGTGGAATTCAGCGGGCCGCCGCGGGTCAGCACGTAGATCAGCTGGAAGTCGGTGAAGGTGAACAGCACCGAGAAGGTCATCACCACCGCGATGATGGGCGACAGCATGGGCAGCGTGACATAGCGGAAACGCTGCCAGGAGGTGGCGCCGTCCAGGGTCGCCGCCTCGTTGAGCGAGGCGGAGATGGTCTGCAGGCCGGCCAGCAGAGAGATCGCCACGAAGGGAATGCCGCGCCAGACATTGGCCGCGATCACCGAGGCGCGGGCGTTGGCCACGTCGCCGAGGAAGTTGATGGGGGCGGAGATGAGCCCCATCTTGATGAGCGCCCAGGAGATGATCGAATACTGGCTGTCGAAGATCCACCAGAAGGCGATGGCCGAGAGCACGGTGGGCACCACCCACGGCAGCAGCACCACGGCGCGGAAGAACGACTTGAAGGGCAGGTTCTGGTTCAGCAGCAGGGCCAGCCACAGGCCGAGCGCGAACTTAAACACCGAGGCCACCGTGGTGTAGAGGACGGTGTTGAACACCACCAGCCAGAACAGGCTGTCCCCCATCAGGGATTCGTAGTTCTCGAGGCCGATGAACACGCCCTCGCGGCCGATGCGGGTGTCGGTGAAGCCGAGCCATACGCCGAGGCCGAGCGGGTAGGTGAGGAAGAACAGCAGGAAGATCGCGGCCGGCAGCATGAAGGCGATGCCGAGCACGTGCCGGCCCTGGCCGATGCCGGCCCAGAAGGACCGCTTGGGGGACGGCGCAGCCGCTGCGACATTGGCCATGAACGTTTCTCCGGAGGGTCTTTGCTTTGGCCTCCCCCGCATGCGGGGGAGGACGGGCGGGGGGTGATCTCCCGGCCGCCCGGCGACGCGCGCCCCCAGGCGGAGGGCGCGCGTCCGGTCAGTGAAGCCCTTCTCCGGAGAGGAGGGACGGGATCCGCCTCAGCGGTAGATGCGCTCCGCGCGCTGCTGGGCGCGCTTGGCGGCTTCCTCGGGCGTGCGCTGCCCGGTGGAGGCCTCGGCCACCATGTCCACCACGATCCAGTCGGCCATGGCGGCCGCGGACTTCGGGCCGAGCGGGCCGGCGTAGCCGTTGGGCTGCAGGGTCTCGGAGGCGACCGCATAGGCGGCGTGGATCGGCTTGGAGGTCCACACCGGATTGTTGGCGAAGGCCTTCAGGGTCTGGCAGCAATAGGCGCTCGCGCCGGTCAGCCACGCATTGTACTGGTCGGCGGCGAACATGTAGGCGAGGTAGGCCTGGGCTGCCTTCGGGTACTTCGTGTACTTGAAGATGCAGGCGGAGGTGGTCTGGTGCAGCTCCACCTTCTTGCCCACCGGGCCGACGGGGAAGTTGGTGGACCGCATGTCCGCCGCCATGTCGGCCAGCTTCGGATCATTGGCCGCGGCATAATAGATGGACACGCCGTTCGCGGTGACCGAGAGGTCGCCGGCGATGAAGGCGCGGTTGTTGTTCACGTCCAGCCAGCTCTCGGTGCCGGGGATGAAGGTCTTGTAGAGCTCGGCGGCGTAGCGCAGGGCCGCGACGGTCTCCGGCGAGTTGATCACCACCTTGCCGTTCTCGTCGACCATGCGGCCGCCGTGGCTCCACAGGACCCAGTGGGTGTAGTTGTTGCCGTCGCCCACGCCGTGGCCGAGGGTGAAGCCCATGGGGTGGTTGATGGCCTTCAGCGCCTTGCCCAGCTCCAGGAGGCCCTTGGTGTCCTTCGGGAATTCGGAGAAGCCGGCCTGCTTCACCCAGCTGTCGCGGTAGACCACCGCATTGCCGATGGTGGCGAGGGGCAGGCCGACGAAGCGGCCGCCCGACTTGGCATAGGCCTCGCTGGCCGGATAGTAGCCGCCGTACTGCGCGGCGAGGCCCTTGGCGAGGTCGCTCACGTCGAGAAGCTTGTCGGGATACTGCTGGGCGTCGTCGAACCAGACCCACACGATGTCCGGGCCGGAGCCCACGTTGGCGGCGACGGCGGCCTTGGGACGGATGTCCTCCCAGCTTTCCTTGTCGATGCGCACCTCGATGCCGGTGGCCTCGGTGAACTTCTTGGTGTTGGCGATCCAGGCGTCTTCCTCGCCCTTCACGAAGGGGGACCAGCGCAGCAGGCGCAGCGAGGCGCCGGGCTCCGGCTCGAATTTCGGCACGGCCTGGCCGAGGGCCGGCGTTCCGCCGAGAAAGGGCAGGGCCATGCCGCCGGCGGCAAGGCCGGCGCCGCCCATCAGCAGGTCGCGTCTGGAAAGGGTCATTCGTCTTCCTCCCGTGAAGATCGGTCTTGTTCTGTTTCCGGCGCCCGCGTCGGCGCTGTTTCGGCGTGCGCCGCGCGGGTCTTGTGCCGGGCCTGGGGTACCCGTCGAGTGTGTCAGAGGCGCCGGCCGGTGGCCTCCTCAAAAAGATGTGTCAGTCCCGGCTGGGTGGCGATGTGGATGGTCTCGCCCGGCTTGAAGGACAGGCGCTCGCGGAACAGGCAGGTCACCTCCTGGCTCTCCCGCCCGCCCGCGCCCAGGCGGGCGATGACGAGGATCTCGGACCCGGTGGGCTCGGTGACCACCACCTGGGCCGGGGCGCCGGCGGGATCGAGACGGATGTGCTCGGGCCGCAGGCCGTAGATCACCGCCTGTCCGTCGGTGAGGCCGGCCGCGTCGGGCAGGGGCACCAGCACGCCGCTGTCCGTCTCCAGCCTGGGGTCGGCACCGAGGCGCACCTTGCCCTTGATGAAGTTCATGGAGGGCGAGCCGATGAAGCTGGCCACGAACTGGTTGGCCGGCCTGTCATAGAGATCGAGCGGGGCGCCGATCTGCTCGACGATGCCGTCGCGCATCACCACGATCTTGTCGGCCATGGTCATGGCCTCGATCTGGTCGTGGGTGACGTAGACCGTGGTGGTCTTCAGGCGCTGGTGCAGCTCCTTGATCTCGGTGCGCATCTGCACGCGCAGCTGGGCGTCGAGGTTGGAGAGCGGCTCGTCGAACAGGAACACCTGCGGGTCGCGCACGATGGCGCGGCCCATGGCCACCCGCTGGCGCTGGCCGCCGGAGAGCTGGCGCGGGTAGCGGTCGAGCAGCTTGGTGAGGTTGAGGATCTCCGCCGCCCGCGTCACCCGGGACTGGATCTCCGCCTTCGGCGCTTTGCGCAGCTTGAGCGAGAAGCCCATGTTGTCCGCCACCGTCATGTGCGGATAGAGGGCGTAGTTCTGGAACACCATGGCGATGTCCCGTTCCTTCGGCGGCATGTCGTTGATGACGCGGTTGCCGATCAGGATCTCGCCGCCGGAAATGTTCTCAAGGCCTGCGATCATGCGCAGGAGCGTGGACTTGCCGCAGCCCGACGGGCCGACCAGGACAACGAACTCGCCGTCGCGGATGCTCACATCCACCCCGTGGATGACCTGCGTCGCGCCATAAGCCTTCTTCACACCGCGAATATCCACGGTCGCCATGAAGCGTCCTCTCCCTAATCCTCGACTGCGCGGCCGGCGGATCTGGAGCCCGCCTGCGATGCCGCACCCTCTCCGGTTCTGTTCTTGGGCCTTTTCGTTGCCGGCCCGCCGATTCTTGGACCCGTCGCGGGCCGGCGCCCCGTCGGACGCGGCGCGATCATGGTGCGAGGCGCCGTCGGGATCAAGGGGGAATTTAAAACGATTGAACTTTCGTTGGGCAGGGGCCATCAGTCGCGCTACAAGGGGTTTACTCCCGGGCGCGGGCCAGCGGTGGCCCGGCGTCATTTCCGAAGCCCCGTCCTGGCGCGGGGCAGACCTGCGAGCCAAGCGATGACCGAGACTGTCCGCCCCGCCGTCCTCTTGACCGGCCCCGTGATGGAAGACGTGGTGGAGCGCCAGCTCGCCTCCCGCTTCACCCTGGTGCCCATCGAGCGGCTCGCTGATGTGAACCCCTCGACGGTTCAGGCCATCGCCACGCGCGGCAAGGTGCGCGTGGACGCGGCGTTGATGGAATCTCTGCCGAACCTGCAGATCGTCTCTAACTTCGGCGTCGGCTACGACACGGTGGACGCGGCCGCGGCGGGCCAGCGCGGTGTCGTCGTCACCAACACCCCGGACGTGCTGAACGAGGAGGTCGCGGACCTCACCCTCGGCCTCCTGCTCGCCACGGTGCGGCAGATTCCCCAGGCGGACCAGTTCGTTAGGTCCGGGGCCTGGCTGAAGGGCGCCTATCCGCTGGGGCCCACCCTGCGCGACCGCACCGTGGGTATCCTCGGCATGGGCCGCATCGGCAAGGCCATCGCCCGGCGGCTCGAGGCGTTCTCGGTGCCGGTGGTCTACCACACCCGCCGCCCGCAGCCGGACGTGGCCTACCGCCACTATCCGAGCCTCGTCGAGATGGCCCGGGACGTGGATGTGCTGGTGGTCATCGTGCCCGGCGGGCCCGCCACCCGGCATCTGGTGAATGCCGACGTGCTGGCGGCGCTGGGGCCGAACGGCATCCTCGTCAACGTGGCGCGCGGCACCGTGGTGGACGAGGACGCGCTGCTCGCGGCTCTGGAAGCCCGCACCATCCTCGCGGCCGGGCTCGACGTGTTCGAGGAGGAGCCCAACGTGCCGCCTGCCTTCTTCGGCCTCGACAATGTGGTCCTGCTGCCGCACGTCGGCTCCGCCACCCACTATACCCGTGCGGCCATGGGCCAGCTGGTGGTGGACAACATCCTCTCCTGGTTCGACGGCAAGGGGCCGCTCACTCCCGTGGTGGAGACGCCCTGGCCCAGGCCCTGAGGCGTTTCATCCCGGCTCCGCTCCGGTACCGGCAGGAGGGTGAACCTCCGGCCCCGAGGTGGTACCTTCCCCACCCCGTATCGGCATCGAGGGCAGGATGGCTCGCAGGCATCTTCTCGGTCTCGCCCTGGCGTTTGTCCTCGGCGTCCACCCGGCTCTGGCTCTGGACGCGGTGGGGGACGGCGCGGGCCGCACATCGCCGCCGCAACTGGCGCAGAAGCCGCCGGCAGCTCCTGCCGCGCCGAAGATCGATCCCGCCATGCGCGAGGCGGGAGCCCGCATGGCCGGCGACTTCCGCCTGACCAGCGCGGACGGCACCCGCGCCTGTGCCTTCACGCTGAAGCCCGACGCGTCCGGCTCGGCGCTGGCCGTCGATTTCGACAAGGAAGCCTGCGCCGTCATCGGCTTCTCCGGTCAGGTGTCGGCCTGGCTGCCGGATCCTTCTGGCTCCATCCGCCTGCTCAACGCCCAGGGGCGCACCGTCGCGGAGTTCACCGAGGGCGCCGGCGGCAGCTACGAAGCCCTCAAGGAGGGCGATGGCGTCTACTTCCTGACCAATCCGTCGGTCGCTGATGCGACGGAGGTGAATGTGGAGGAGGTCGTCGGCGATTGGGACCTGTCGCGCACGGCCGGCGCGCCCGTTTGCCGCTGGACCTTGCAGAACGTGCCCGCGGGTAAGGGCGAGGGGCGCGTCGTTTCGGTGGCGGCGGGCTGCGATTCCTCGATGCTGCGCTTTGCTCCCGTGGCCTGGGACATCGAGGGCGGAAACATCCTCGTCCGCGGCGTCGCCTCCGGTGCCGTGATCCGGTTCGCGCGCCAGGAGGACGGCAGCTGGGCCCGCACGCCGGAGCGCGGCCGGCCTTTGCTGATGACTCGCCCCTGAAGCGGGACACCGGGCCCGAATCCCCGCCCGGTCGATCCAAGTGTGTCCCAACGAACGCAGTCCGATAGGCACATCCCAGTTAAGCGGTATTATGTAGCGGTCGGGCGAGGCGGCATATCAGGCGCCGGCTCATTATTTTCCTGGCAGGAAGCAGCCTCTCATCGCTTTCCAGCGGATGCGTTGCCGTGGCGCAACACCAGAATCGTGTGTTCATGCGGGTTTGCCTAAAGCAGCGTCAGCCGATGCCTTTTTTTTCCCATTGGACAGAAGGCAAGGACCTGATTTTTATGTCTCTAAATCGCTGCGGGGTAACATTATGAAGAAGATTGCAGTCGTCGCCGCCTCTCTGCTCCTGACCGGTGCCGCCTCGGCCGCCGACCTCAGCTCGCCGATGCCTGTGAAGGCGGCCCCGGCTCCCGAGCCGACCCCCCTGTGGGACGTCGCGTTCGGCGCGAAGCTCACGAGCGATTACGTGTTCCGTGGCCTGACGCAGACCGATGGCAACCCGGCCATCCAGGGTTATGCCGAGCTGCGCCTGTTCGACTGGATCTACGGCGGCATCTTCATGTCGAGCGTCGATTTTCCGGTCACCAACCAGTTCGGTGGCGTCACCGGCCTGACGGGCCCCGCGGCTGAGGTCGACCTCTACGGCGGTCTGCGTCACACCTGGGGCGGCCTGACCCTCGACGTCGGCTACGTCTACTATTATTATCCGGGCGAAGTCGCCCAGAACACCTTCGGCCCCGGCCTCCCGGCGACCAACATTGATTACTGGGAAGTGTACTTCAAGCCGACCTACGTCATCAACGACGTGTTCACCGTGGGCGGCAACCTGTACTACTCCAACAGCTATGCGGGTTCGGGCTCCAACGATACCTACCTCTCTGGTACCCTGAAGGTCGACTTCTCCAAGTGGAGCCCGGTCAAGGACGTCGGCTTCTACGTCTCGGGTGAGCTCGGCTATCAGTGGCTTGGCTGGACCAGCTACAGCAACGTGTTCGCTGCCAACTACGAGCTGCCCTCCTACGCGACCTGGAACGTTGGCGCCGCCTTCACCTACAAGGCCGCGACCCTCGATCTGCGCTACTACGGCAGCCAGCTGAGCGACTCCCCGTCCTACGTCCCCGGCCTTGGTCTGGCCGCTACCGGCACCTGCGGCGCCGTCACGGGCCTTTCCAACGCCTGCGGCAACCGCTTCGTCGCCAGCCTGTCCTTCGACACCAGCCTGCTGGCTCTGAAGTGATCTGATCCCACGTCTCTGACGTGACGACGGCGCCGCGCGAAATGCGCGGCGCCGTTTTGTTTTCAGGCCGAGAGATGAGGACGCGCGCCCCTGCCAAAAGCTGGAGCCAGCATCCGCGCCGGGGCATCCTTCTTCGACGCAAGACGCGTCAAGGCCTGGCGTGCTGGATGTCGGACATCAACTGCGGCGGGCAGCCCTCCGGAGCAGGCGCAGCAGAACCGATACAGCGGCCCCCCTGTCGCGCGGATCAGATCAGCCGCAGGCCCTTGAGGCTGGCGTGGCCGTCCTTCCCCACGATGATATGGTCGTGCACCTCGATCCCGAGCGGCTTTGCCACATCGATGATCTTGCGGGTCATGTCGATGTCGGCCCGGGAAGGGGTGGGGTCCCCCGACGGGTGGTTGTGGCAGAGGATGAGGGCGGAGGCAGACACCTCCAGCGCCCGTTTCACCACCTCACGCGGATAGACGGGCGCATGGTCCACCGTGCCGGTCTGGAGCACCTCGTCGGCGATCAGCTGGTTGCGCTTGTCGAGGAACAGCACCCGCACCTGCTCCCGCTCGGCATAGGCCATGGCGGTGCGGCAATAGTCGATCACGGCGCTCCAGGACGAAAGGGCGGGCCGCCTTTTCACTTGCCCCTTCGCGAGGCGCTGGGCGGCCGCTTCCACGACCTTGAGCTCGGTGATGATGGCGTCCTTCACGCCGGGGATCTCGGCCAGCAGCCCGGGCGGCGCCGCCACCACCTCGGCGAAGGAGCCGAATCGATCCACGAGGGCCTTGGCGAGCGGCTTCACGTCCCGCCGCGGCACGGCGCGGAACAGGATCAATTCGAGCAGCTCATAGTCGGCGAGGGCCTGCGCCCCCGCCTCGCGGAAGCGCGCCCTGAGGCGGTCGCGATGCCCGTGGAAATGGGGCGCCTCGTTCAAGCCCTCGTCCGGCACCTCGGCCATGCGGGTTCCCGGTGGTTCAGGCGGTGACGTAAGGTGGCTTGTGGTAGCCCTTGGGGCTGAGGGTGAAGATCTCCACCCCGGTCTCGGTCACGCCCACCGCGTGCTCGAACTGGGCGGACAGGGAGCGGTCGCGGGTCACGGCGGTCCAGCCGTCGGACAGCACCTTCACGTGGGGGCGGCCGAGATTGATCATCGGCTCCACGGTGAAGATCATGCCCGGCACCAGCTTCGGCCCCTCGCCGCGCCGACCCACATGCACGATGTTCGGCTCGTCATGGAACACCTGGCCGACGCCATGCCCACAGAAGTCGCGCACCACGCTCATGTGCTGGGGTTCCACGAAGTCCTGGATGGCGGCGCCGATGTCGCCCACGTGTCCGCCGGGCCGGATGACCTCGATGCCACGCATCATCGCCTCGTAGGTCACCTCCAGCAGGCGCTCGGCACGGCGGGGGATGGCGCCCACTGGATACATGCGGCTCGAATCGCCGTACCAGCCGTCCAGAACCAGGGTGACATCCACGTTCACGATGTCGCCCTCGCGCAGCGGCCGGGCATTGGGCATGCCGTGGCACACCACGTGGTTCACCGAGGTGCACACCGAATAGCGATAGCCGCGGTACATCAGCGTCGCCGGATAGGCGCCGTGGTCCATGGCGAAATCGAAGATGAGCTTGTCGATGGCCGCGGTGGTGACGCCCGGCGCCACCATCTCCGCCACCGCATCCAGTGCCTTGGCCGTGAGCGCGCCGGCACGGCGCATGCCCTCGAAGCCTTCCTTGCCGTAGAGCTTGATGTGCCCGGTCTTTCGCAGCGGCGCCTGGGCCGCCTCCACATAGGTCATGTCGTCACCTTCGGGACCAAGCTTGAGCTTCGCCCGTATGAGAAATCTCTGGACAGAGATTTATGCCAAGCCGTCGGCAAAGCAAGCGTGGACGACCGCCGTGCCGCTGCAGGGCCGCAATTCCACCGGCTCTTCCGTCGCACTAATATCATGTCCCGAATCCCTAGAGACGCCATGGCCATCCGTCGCCTTCCCCCCGTTCTCATCGACCGCATCGCCGCCGGCGAAGTGGTGGAGCGCCCGGCTGCTGTGGTGAAGGAGCTGGTGGAGAACGCCCTCGATGCCGGGGCCCGCGCCATCGAGGTGGTGATCCAGGGCGGCGGGCGGCGGCTGGTGCGTGTCACCGACGATGGCGGCGGCATGGGGCCGGACGACCTCGCCTTGTGTGTGGAGCGCCACGCTACCTCCAAGCTCGACGGGGAGGATCTGCTCGCCATCTCCACTTTGGGTTTCCGCGGGGAGGCGCTGCCCTCCATCGGCGCGGTGGCGCACCTTGCCATTACCAGCCGGCCGCGGGGGGCGGAGCATGCGTTCGAGATCCGGGTGGACGGCGGGGTGGTGACGCCGCCGCGCCCGGCGGCGCTCTCCGGCGGCACGCGCGTGGAGGTGCGCGACCTGTTCTTCGCCACACCCGCCCGCCTGAAATTCCTGAAGTCCGATCGCGCCGAGGGGGCGGCGGCCGCCGACGTGGTGCGTCGGCTCGCCTTGGCCCGGCCGGACGTGGCCTTCACCCTGGCCACGGAGGAAAAGGCGGCCGTCACCTTCCCCGCCCGCAGCGACGATTCGCAGGGGCGCAACGCCCGGCTTGCCGATGTGCTGGGGGCGGATGCTGGGCGCAATACCATCCCGGTCTTCGGCGTGCGCGATGAGGTGACGCTGGAGGGACTTGTGGGCCTGCCCACGTTCTCCAAGGCCAATTCCCTCAGCCAGTTCCTGTTCGTGAACGGCCGGCCGGTGCGGGACAAGCTGCTGATGGGCGCCGTGCGCGCCGCTTATTCCGATCTCCTGCCGTCGGACCGCTTCCCCGTGCTGGCGCTGTTCTTCGTCCTCGATCCGCGGGACGTGGATGTGAACGTCCATCCCGCGAAGACCGAGGTGCGCTTCCGCGACGGCGGGAATGTGCGGGCGCTGGTGGTGCGTACCCTCACCGACGCCCTGGGCGCGCGGCTGCCCTCCACCTCGGCCACCATGGCGGAGCGGCTCGTTGCCCTCGCGCGGGTGCCGGAGCTTGAGCCGAGGCCGGCGCCCCTGATGGTCCAGGCCCCGCGCGTCTCGTCCTTCGCGGTGCCGCGGCCCGCCACGCCCATGCTCGATTATGACTGGCGCGCCTCTTCCTCCCGCCCGATCTTGCCGGGGCTCGGCGAGGAACAGGCCGACCTCGACATCGCCCCGCCCTCGGCCGATGCGCGCGCCGATGCGACGCCCATCGCGGCGGGCGACCTCGACCGCCCCCTGGGAGCGGCGCGGGCGCAGTTGCACGAGACCTATATCGTTGCCCAGACCCGCGACGGCCTGGTGCTGGTGGACCAGCACGCGGCGCACGAGCGCCTGGTTTATGAGAAGCTGAAGGCGGCCCTCGCCCGCGATGGCGTGGCCCGCCAGGGCCTGCTGATTCCGGCGGTGGTGGATCTCGACCCCGCGGATGCGGATCGCCTCGCCGAGCGGGCGGCGGACCTTGCGGCGCTGGGCCTGGTGCTGGAGCCATTTGGCCATGGCGCGGTGCTTGTGCGCGAGGTGCCGGCCTTGCTCAAGGACGCGGATGTCTCCCGCCTCGTCGCCGACCTCGCCGAGCATGCGGCGGAGTGGGACGATGCGTTGCCGCTGGAGCGCCGGCTCCTGCACGTGGCCGCGACCATGGCCTGCCATGGCTCGGTGCGCGCCGGCCGCCGGCTGAGGGTGGAGGAGATGAACGCCTTGCTGCGGGAGATGGAGGAAACCCCCAACGCCGGCGAATGCAACCACGGCCGGCCGACCTTCGTCACCCTCTCGCTCAAGGACGTAGAAAAGCTGTTCGCCCGGCGGTGAGGCCGCGGTCTCAGGCGCTTTTCAGCAGGCGCAGCAGGTCGCGACGGATCAGCTCGTTGCCGGCGATGAGGTCGCCCTTTTCCAGCATCTTGTCGCCGTCGTTCATATCGGAGACGTAGCCGCCCGCCTCCCGCACCATGATGATGCCGGCCGCCATGTCCCAGGAGGAGAGGTTGCGCTCCCAGAAGGCGTCGAACCGGCCGGCGGCGACCCAGGCGAGGTCGATGGCGGCGGAACCGGTGCGGCGCAGGCCGGAAACCTGCGTCTGTACCTTCTCCAGCTCCCGGTTGAAGAGCTCGTGGCTGCCCCGGCCCATGTGGGGCAGGCCGCAGCAGACCACGCTGTCCGCGAGCTTCTTGCGGGCGGCCACGCGCAGGCGCCGGTCGTTGAGATAGGCGCCCTGGCCGCTTTCCGCGACGTAGAGCTCGTCCATCACCGGATTGAAGATCACGCCGGCCACCGGCACGCCGTTGCGCACCAGGGCGAGGGAGATGGAGAAGATCGGGATGCCGTGAAGGAAGTTGGTGGTGCCGTCCAGCGGGTCCACCACCCAGGTGTTGGCAGGATCGGTGCCCTCGATGGCGCCGCGCTCTTCCATCAGGAAGCCATAGGCCGGGCGGGCCTTGGAGAGCTCCGCATGGAGCGTCTCCTCCGACTTGCGGTCGGCGGCGGAGACGAAATCGGCCGGCCCCTTCATGGACACCTGAAGCTGCTCCACCTCGCCGAAGTCGCGGGCGAGGGCGCGGCCAGCCTTGCGGACGGCCTGGACCATGACGGTGATGAGGGGCGAGCGGATCATCAGGAACCTTGAGCGTTCAGGGGCATCTTGCAGCGCGGGCTGCCGGGCAGCGACGTGTGCCCCCCCAAGGCGCGCCCGTCAAGGCGCGTTCGGCCGCAACGGGCGGCCAGGCTTGGGTCAGGACCTAGGAGCGGCCCAGCTGCCAGCGGATGGCCTGCTCCTCGGCCTTCTTGCGGTCGGCCTCCGGCAGCTGGGCCATCACGTCGTCGAGCATGGGGTCGCCGAGGCCGCGCTTCTTGGCGAGCAGGTGCCAGGCGACCGCCATCACCTTGTCCTGCGGCACGCCGCGGCCCACGGCCAGAAGGCGGGCATAGCGGTTCTGCGCAATGGCGTTGCCGCCCAAGGCGGCGCGGCGGAAAAGGACGGCGGCGGCGCGCTCGTCCTTGGGGACGCCCACGCCGTTGAACTGCATGATGGCGAATTCCACCTGCGCGGTGATGTGGCCGAGCCGGGCGGCGGCGGCCATCAGGAGGGCGGCGGCGGGGATGTCGCGGTCCACCCCGTTGCCTTCCTTCAGCAGGACGGCGAGGGCGTATTGCGCGTCCTCCACGTCCTTGGAGGCCGCCACCTCGAACCAGCGGGCGGCCTCGGCCGGTTCCTTGGGCATCTTGCGGCCCTGGAGGTAGAGCAGTCCCAGATTATAAGCAGCTGGTCCGTGGCCCTTTTCCGCCGCCTGGCGGAAGAGTTTGGCGGCCTGCTGCTCATCCTGGCGCGTGCCCCCGTCGCCCGAGAGGGTCATGAGGCCGAGGGCGAAGAGGGCGGGCACGGAGCCGGCGTCGGCGGCCTTCTTGTACCAGTCATGGGCCAGCTTGCGGTTCTCGGGAACGCCGTAGCCGGTAAAGTAGAGCTCGCCCAGCAGTGTCATGGCGACGGGGTCGTTGCCTGCCTTGACCCGCTTCGTCGCCTCTTCGAAGGCGGTCAGGTAATACCCGCGCTGGTAGGCGCCGTAGGCGATGTCAGTGGAATCGATGCCGGCCGGTGTCAGGGCGGCGGTGCCGCCCTTGCCGTCGGCGGGCTTCGCGGAAGGCTTGCCGGGCGCGGGTTTGGCCGGGGCCGGCTTCGCCGCGGGCGCCGGCTTGGCCGGCTGAGGTTTCGCCGGCTTCGGGGCCTCCGGGTTCGGGGGCGTGGTCTGTCCGTATCCTGATACCGGCGCAAGGACGAGGAAGCCGGCCGCGAGCAGACCCGCCTGTCGCCGCCGCCCGCGCTGACGCCAACCCGTCATCGCGCCGTGCCCGCGGCGTCGAGCCGGGCCTGCGCCGCCGCGACGGTCGCCGCCGCATCCGACCCTGCCGTGAGCGTCTCGGCGAGGGCGACGAAATCCGCGCCGCCGGCGGCGAGCGCCTCCACCTCGTCCAGGGACGAGGCGACGCCCACGCACGGCACCTCGAACACTTCCGCCCACCAGGTCACGAGATCGAGGGTCCGGGCAAAGTCGCCGGGCATCGGGACGAGGGGGCCGAACTGCACATAGTCCGCGCCGCTCTCCCCCACCACCATGGCATCGTGGCGGCTGGCGAGGCCGCCGGCGCCGACGATGGCGTCGGGCTTCAGGGCCTTGAGCGCCGATTCGAGGCCGGGCAGGGCAGCCACGTGCACGCCGTCGAGCCGGGCGGCGACGGCGAGACGCTCCGGCCCGTCCAGCAGCACCGCCGCATCATGCTTCTGGATGGCCTCGGCCACCGCCGCGAGCTGGCCGGGCTCGGCCGCGCCGTCCGCCGCCGGGCGCAGCACCACGGCGGCCACGTCGCCGGCCGTCACGGCCGCCTCCACATGCGCCGCTTCGAGGGCGGGCGAGAGAGCGAAGACGAGCATGAGGCGCGCGCCGGGCGCGGGATGGGATGCAGACATGGCGTGATCGGTCACCCAAGAAACCGGCAAATTGGGGGCAGGCCGGCTTCGGCCACCGGCATGCCGAAGGGGAGGGCTCGCGCCCGAAGCGGATACCGGCGATGCCGGGAGGCGGAATATAAGCGATCTTATCGAGACAACGGATCTTCTTCACGCCGACCGGGCGCCGTCTCCATCGCCCGCGACAGGGGAGCCGCGCCGGCGGAAGATGCGAAAAGGGCCGGCGCAGGCCGGCCCTTCCACACGCTTGAGGAACGCAGGGCGCCTCAGGCGGCCTTGCGCTCGTCCTCGGCGGTCCACTGGCCGAGGGCGGCCAGCGAGTTCATGTGCGCGCGGTGGGTGAAGGCGGCCTGGGCCTTGCCCACGTTCTCCACCTTGCCGGACCACGCCTTCTGCGGCGCGGCCTGCAGGGCGCGGCCGTAGGAATAGGTCAGCTTCCACGGCAGGCCGCCGAGCTTCACCATGGCGTCGAGATGGGCGGTGGCGTCCTCGTCCGACTGGCCGCCGGAGAGGAAGGCGATGCCCGGCACGGCCGACGGCACGCAGGCCTTCAGCACCCGCACGGTCTTCTCGGCCACCTCGGCGACGGAGGCCTGCGTGGCGGCCTTCTTGCCCGGCACGATCATGTTGGGCTTCAGCACCATGCCTTCGAGGCGGACGCGCTGGTAGTACAGCTCCTCGAACACCGTCTTCAGCGCCCATTCGGTGACGCGGTAGCAGGTGTCGATGTCGTGGCTGCCGTCCATGAGCACTTCCGGCTCCACGATCGGAACGATCTTCGCCTCCTGGCACAGGGCCGCGTAGCGGGCGAGCGCATGGGCGTTGGCGCGCAGGGAGGTATAGGACGGGATGTGCCTGGTGGTGTCGATGTCGATCACCGCGCGCCACTTCGCGAAGCGGGCGCCGAGATCGTAATATTCCTTCAGGCGGCCGCCGAGGCCGTCGAGGCCCTCGGTGATGGTCTCGCCCGGGCAGAAGGGCTGGGGCTTGGCGCCCGCGTCCACCTTGATGCCGGGGATGGAGCCGGCCTGCTGGATGAGCGACACCAGCGGGGTGCCGTCCTTGGCCTTCTGGCGGATGGTCTCGTCATAGAGGATCACGCCGGAGATGTACTTGGCCATGGCATCCGAGCGGAACAGCAGCTCGCGGTAGTCGCGGCGGTTGTCCTCGGTGGACTCGACGCCGATGGCGTCGAACCTCTTCTTGATGGTGCCGCTGCTCTCGTCTGCCGCCAGGATGCCCTTGCCGTCGGCCACCATTTTCTGCGCGATCGCGTCGAGCTCAGCCGTCATTGCTTCACCTGCCTTTTTGCCGCCCCTCGGCGGGGATTGAAACCGGAGCGTGGCACCCCGGCCGGATCTTTGAGCGTCTTCGAGCGGACCGGCCCCCGCGGTGCGCTGTAGGCCGCGCTCCTGCAAGTGCCGAAATCGTCCCCCGGTTCCCGACGGGGGCCTCGCTCGAAAGCGCCCGCCGCGGCGGACCGGGCGGGCGCAGTTTTCGTCATTTCATCATGCAGTGCAACATCAGCGCCGCAGGGCCTCCACGCCCGGTAGCGCCTTGCCTTCGAGCCACTCGAGGAAGGCGCCGCCGGCCGTCGACACGTAGGAGAAGTCGTTGGCGGTGCCCGCATGGTTGAGGGCCGCCACCGTATCGCCGCCGCCGGCCACCGAGAGCACCTTCCCCTTGCGGGTCAGGTCGCCCACGTAGCGGGCCACCGCCACCGTGGCGGCATCGAAGGGCGTCATCTCGAACGCGCCGAACGGGCCGTTCCAGACCACGGTCTTCGCGCCGTCGAGCTTCTGCCGCACCACGGCGACCGTCTCCGGGCCGGCGTCGAGGATCATCTCGTCGTCGGCCACCTCGTCGACGCCCACCACGCGGTGCGCGGCGTTGGCCTTGAACTCCCTGGCCACCACCGCGTCCACCGGCAGCACGATCTCGCAGCCGGCCGCCTTGGCCTTCCCGAGGATGTCGCGGGCGGTGTCGGCAAGGTCGTGCTCGCACAGCGACTTGCCCACCTTCTTGCCGAGGGCGGCGAGGAAGGTGTTGGCCATGCCGCCGCCGATCACCAGGACATCCACCTTCTTCACGAGATTGCCGAGCAATTCGAGCTTGGTGGACACCTTGGAGCCGCCCACCACGGCGAGCACGGGGCGCTGCGGCGCCTCGAGAGCCTTGGTGAGCGCCACGATCTCGCCTTCCATGGAGCGGCCGGCATAGGCCGGCAGCCGGTGGGCGAGGCCCTCGGTGGAGGCGTGGGCGCGATGGGCGGTGGAGAAGGCGTCGTTCACATAGACGTCGCCAAGGCGCGCGAGGGCCTCGACGAAATCGGGGGCGTTCTTCTCCTCGCCCGCGTGGAAGCGGGTGTTCTCCAGCACGATCACCTCGCCGGAGGCGAGGCGGGAGATGGCGGTGGAGGCCTCGTCGCCGACGCAGTCGGCGGCGAAGGCGACCTTGCACCCGAGCTGGCCTTCCAGGGCCTTGGCCACGGGGGCGAGCGACTGGCTCTCGTCGCGGCCCTTGGGCCGCCCGAAGTGGGCCAGCAGCACGGCCTTGCCGCCCCTGTCCGTGATGGCACGGATGGTGGGCAGGATGGCCTTGAGGCGGGTGTCGTCGGTGACGCGCCCGCTCTCCATGGGGACATTCAGGTCGACACGGACGAGGACCCGCTTTTCAGCAAGGTCCGCGTCGTCGAGCGTGCGGAAGGCGGACATGGTGGCGCCTCCTCTTCCCGCTCAACCGAGCTTGCCCATGGCGACGGCGGTGTCGCTCATGCGGTTGGAGAAGCCCCATTCGTTATCGTACCACGACAGCACCCGCACCAGCGTGCCTTCCATGACCTTGGTCTGGTCGAGGTGGAAGGTGGAGGAGTTGGGGTTGTGGTTGAAGTCGATGGAGACGTTGGGCTGGTCGGTGAAGCCGAGGATGCCCTTCAGCTCCTGCGACGCCGCGGCGATGATCGCCGCGTTGATCTCCTCCTTGGAGGTCGTGCGCTTGGCCACGAACTTCAGGTCGATCACCGAGACGTTCGGGGTCGGCACGCGGATGGAGGTGCCGTCCAGCTTGCCGGCGAGCTCGGGAAGCACCAGGCCCACCGCCTTGGCCGCGCCGGTGGAGGTGGGGATCATGGACATGGCCGCCGCGCGGGCGCGGTAGAGGTCCTTGTGCATGGTGTCCAGCGTGGGCTGGTCGCCGGTATAGGCGTGGATGGTGGTCATGAAGCCCTTCTCGATGCCTACCGCATCGTTGAGGACCTTGGCCACCGGGGCGAGGCAGTTGGTGGTGCAGGAGGCGTTGGAGACGACGAGGTGCTCGGGGGAAAGCTTCTCGTGGTTCACGCCGTACACGACCGTGAGGTCGGCGCCGTCGGCCGGGGCCGAGACCAGCACGCGCTTCGCGCCGGCCGTGAGGTGCGCGGCGGCCTTGTCGCGGGACGTGAAGATGCCGGTGCACTCGAGCGCGATGTCCACGCCCAGCTCCTTGTGGGGCAGCTCGGCGGGATTGCGCACCGCAGTGACCTTGATGGGGCCGCGGCCCACGTCGATGGTATCTCCGGCGACCTTGACCTCGCCGGGGAAGCGGCCATGCACGCTGTCGAAGCGGAAGAGGTGGGCGTTCGTCTCCACCGGGCCGAGGTCGTTGATCGCCACCACCTCGATATCGGTGCGGCCCGATTCGATGATCGCGCGCAGCACGTTACGACCGATGCGACCGAAACCGTTGATGGCCACCTTGACGCTCATAATGGGTCCTCCTTGAGCCGGCTTGAAGCCCGGCCTCTTAAGAATAGCGATCCGCGCGCGGGCCAATCCCGCAGCGCAGCTTCCTCGCGCCCCGCCGTGCGCCGGTGATCAGTCCTGCCGCAGGAGGTCGAGCGCGCGCGCCGCAACCTTGTCCGCGGTAATGCCGAAATGGGCGTAAAGCTCCTTTGCGGGCGCGCTGGCGCCGAACGAGGTCATTCCCACGAAGGCGGCATCCGAACCGACGATGGCGTCCCACCCCATGCGGATGGCGGCTTCCACCGCCACCTTGGCCGGAGCGTCCCCGATCACCTTTGCCCGCTCTGCGGCGGGCCTTTCGAGGAACAGTTCGAACGAAGGGATGGAGACGACGCGGGTGGGCACACCCTGCGCCTCCAGAAGCTTTGCGGCCTCCACCGCGATGGACACTTCCGAGCCGGTGGCGAACAGGCTGGCCTGCGCCTTCGCGGAGGCCGCGACGATCTCATACGCGCCGCCCGCCGCGAGGTTCTCGTCCGTCGCCGCGCCGCGCAGCAGCGGCAGGTTCTGGCGCGAGAGGATCAGCGCGGAGGGCCGATCCGCGGACTGTAGCGCAATCTGCCAGCATTCCGCCGTCTCCACCGTGTCGCAGGGGCGCAGCACGAGAAGGCCGGGAATGGCGCGCAGAGCGGCCAGGTGCTCCACCGGCTGGTGGGTGGGGCCGTCCTCGCCGAGGCCGATGGAATCGTGGGTCAGCACGTGGACCACCCGCTCGCCCATCAGCGCCGCGAGGCGGATGGAGGGACGGCAGTAGTCCGAGAACACCAGGAAGCCGCCGGAGAAGGGGATGACACCCCTGTGCAGGGCCATGCCGTTCATGGCGGCGGCCATGCCGTGCTCGCGCACGCCGTAGTGCACGAAGGTGCCGGAGAAATCGTCCGGCGTGATGGACTTCGCGCCCTTGGCCTTGGTGTTGTTGGAGCCGGTGAGGTCGGCCGAGCCGCCGATCATCTCCGGCACCGCTTCCGTGATGACGTCCAGCACCAGCTCGGAGGACTTGCGGGTCGCAACCGCCCCGCCGTCCTTCACGGCCTTTTCCTTCACGGCGAGGATGGCGGCGCCGAGCGCCTGCGGCAGGGCGCCGGCCATGCGGCGCTCGAACTCGGCGCGGTCGGCGGCGGGCAGGGCGGCGAGCCGTGCGTCCCATGCGGCGCGGGCCTCGGCGCCGGCGGCGCCGGCGGCGCGCCAGCCGGTGAGCACGTCGGAGGGGATCTCGAACGGCGCCGCTTCCCAGCCGAGGGCGGCGCGGGTGGCGGCGATCTCCTCGGCGCCGAGGGGCGAGCCGTGCACCTTCTCCGAGCCCGCCTTCTTGGGCGAGCCGAAGCCGATGGTGGTGCGGCAGGCGATCAGCGTCGGCCGGTCGGACGCCTTGGCGGCCTCGATGGCGGCGAGGATGGCCTCCGGATCGTGCCCGTCGATGCGGGTGGTGGCCCAGCCGGAGGCGGCGAAGCGCGCGAGCTGGTCGGTGGAGCCGGAGATGGAGGTGGCGCCGTCGATGGAGATCTTGTTGTCGTCCCACATCACCACGAGCTTGGAGAGCTTCAGGTGGCCGGCGAGGTCCGCCGCCTCCTGGCTGATGCCCTCCATGAGGTCGCCGTCGGAGCAGAGCACGTAGGTGTGGTGGTCCACCACGTCCGTGCCGAAGCGGGCGGCGAGCAGGCGCTCGGCCATGGCCATGCCCACGGCGGTGGCGATGCCCTGGCCCAGCGGGCCGGTGGTGGTCTCGATGCCTTCGGTGACGAAGTTCTCGGGATGGCCGGGGGTCAGCGATCCGAGCTTCCGGAAGCGCTTGATCTCCTCGATCGTCACCTTCTCGTACCCCGCCAGGTGGAGCACGGAATAAAGCAGCATGGAGCCGTGGCCGGCGGAGAGCACGAAGCGGTCGCGATCGGGCCAGAAGGGGCGGGTGGGATCGAACTTCAGCACCTTGGTGAACAGCACCGTGGCGATGTCCGCAGCGCCCATGGGCAGCCCGGGATGCCCGCTGTTGGCGGCTTCCACGGCGTCCATCGAGAGGAACCGGATGGCGTTGGCCATGCGGTCATGGCTGGTGCGGCTCAGCATGAATTCGGTGTCTCCAGCGCCGGTTGCGGACGCTCGGCCCCGCTGCAGGAGGGTCTGCGCGGTGGCGGCAGCGACCGTGGCGGCCGCCTTGATATCAAGCCCCATGGGGCTGTCAAACCTGCCCTGTGGCCGAAGGTCAAGCGGAGCCGGCGCCTGCCGGGCGCGCTGCATCGTCGCGGCGCGGCGGTGGCTGCTGCGCTGCGGCAAATCCAAAACGTTTCAGTGCAACCGGGCCGTGTCGCACGCGCCGATAACGATCTGTTGGGCATGGAGCCATCACGCCTGTGTTGACAGCCGCTGAGGCAGTGGCGCATCCGCGTCCGACTCGGCTACACTTTTGCGATGTACGCGCTGAAGCACCGCCCGCCGTTGCAGGACGCCCCCATCGAGGCCGCGACCCGTCGGCTTCATGCGGCCATCGACGCCCTCACCGACGCGATCGAGCGCCGGCGTGACGCCGATCGCCACCAGGAGGCGCTCCTCGCCCAACTCCACGCCCTCGGGAACGACCGGGCGCGGCTTGCCGCCGAGCTGGATATGGCGAAGGCCGAGGCTGGCGACGTGGAGGAAGCCGGCCGCGAGGTCATGCGCCGCCTCGACGTGGCCATGGGCACCATCCGCGACGTGCTCGCGACCCACGGCGGCTGAGCCATGCCGCACGTTTCCGTGACCATCGCCGGGCGCCAGTACCGGATGGCCTGCGACGAGGGGCAGGAAGAGCACCTCATCCGCCTCGCCCACGACATCGACAGCCGCATTTCCCAGCTGCGCACCGCCTTCGGCGAGATCGGCGACCAGCGGCTCGTGGTCATGGCCGCCATCACCATCGCCGACGAGCTGGCCGAGGCGCGCTCGCGCATCCGCGCGCTGGAAAGCGACATCGAGAGCCAGCGGGATGCCCGCGCCTCCGCCATCGCCCGCATCGAGGCGAGCGAGGAGGAGGTGGCCCGCACCATCGACGCCGTGGCCGAGCGGATCGAGCAGCTGGTCTCCCATCTCGCGCCCAAGGAGCGCGGCACGGTGGGCATGGGCTGACGGGGCTGAAGGGGGGGCGACCGCGCCCAGCGGGGCATGCCCTCTTCCGGCTGACCCTCCCTCGCGCCCCGGCGTCTTTCCTTCGTGCTCCGGCTGCGCCGTCGCTTGTCCGGGGCACGAGGTGCCTTTGTCGCCGACGCCCGCCTTTTCAGGCCAGGCCAAGGCAGGACCGGCCGCACGGAATGCGCCGCGGCGGACAGAAGCGCCATCCATCCACAGGCACGGGGCTGGCGCCGGAGCGTCATCGCCCCTACATTGGGAGAGCGGGGCTGCGGGGCTCGTTAGGAGACATTTCCCCGGGGCCTTATCGATCCTTAAGGGAGCTGTCCCTGACCTCGCCTCTGGGCTTGGACACACGGCGCCCACCTACGTTGTAGGTTTCCCGGGATCGACCTCCGACGGCTACTGTGGCTCCGCACGTCCCTTTCCTCCCTGCATGCCCTTCCTCTCTCCTGTTCCGCCGATGGATCTGGCTGCCGAAAAAAGGCGCCTGCGCGCCGAGGCGCTGGGGCGCCGCACCGCCATGGGCGATGAGGCCCGCGCCGAGGCCTCCCGCCGCGCGGCGGCCAATGCCCTTTCCGCCATCGGCCCCGTGGACGGGCGCACCATCGCCTTGTTCGCCTCCTTCCGGGACGAGATCGACACCGCCCCGCTGGCCGACGCCCTGCGCCGGGCCGGCGCCCGTCTCGCCTTGCCGGTGATCGTCGCGCGCGGCCAGCCGCTGCGGTTCCGCCTGTGGGAGAGCCATGCGACGCTCGCCCCCGCCGGCGCCTATCGCATCCCCGAGCCGGGCCCGGAGGCGCCGCAGGTGACGCCCGACGTGGTGCTGGTGCCGCTCGCCGCTTTCGACCGCCGCGGCTTCCGCATCGGCTACGGCGCCGGCTTCTATGACCGCACCCTCCAGATCCTGCGGCAAGAAAATACCGTCCAGGCCATCGGCTTCGCCCTCGCGTGCCAGGAAGTGAGCGCGGCGCCCGCCGAGCCCCATGACGAGCCGGTGGACATGATGGTAACGGAGAGCGAGATCATCTCCTGCGCCCGCGCGCGCTGACGCCATTGCGTTGCGTCGCCTACCCGGATTTTCCCATGCGTATTCTGTTCCTCGGTGATGTGGTCGGCCGCCAGGGCCGGGAGATCGTCACCTCGCGCCTGCCCGGCCTCGTCGCGGCCTGGAAGCTGGACCTGGTGGTGGTGAACGGGGAGAACGCCGCGGGCGGCTTCGGCATCACGGAAGCCATCTACGAGGACCTGCGCGCCGCCGGCGCCGATGCGGTGACGCTGGGCAACCATGCCTTCGACCAGCGCGACGCCCTCGTCTTCATCGAGCGCGCGCCGGCTTTGGTGCGGCCCATGAACTATCCCGCCGGCACACCTGGCCGCGGCGCCGCCCTGGTGGAGGCCAAGAACGGCGCGCGGGTGCTGGTGCTCAACGTCATGGGCCGGGTGTTCATGGACCCGCTGGACGATCCCTTCGCGGCGCTGGACCGGGCGCTGGACGCGGCCGCGCTGGGCGAGATGGTGGATGCGGTGATCGTCGACGTGCACGCCGAGACCACCAGCGAGAAGCAGGCCATCGGCCATCATTGCGACGGCCGCGCCTCCCTCGTGGTGGGCACCCACACCCATGTGCCCACCGCCGACCATCGCATCCTCGCCGGCGGCACCGCCTACATGACGGATGCCGGCATGTGCGGCGCCTATGACGGGGTGATCGGCATGGACAAGGAGGAGCCGCTGCGGCGCTTCACCCGCAAGCTCGCCTCGGGCCGGTTCGAGCCGGCGGCGGGGCCGGCGGCGCTGTCCGGCGTGGCGGTGGAGACGGACGACCGCACCGGCCTTGCCCGGCGCGTCGCCGCCGTGCGCCTCGGCGCGGGGCTGGAGGAGGCGCGGCCGGCGTTCTGGGAATAGGCCGCGGGGCGGGGCGCCCGCCCCATGCTGCACCCGCTTCCTTGCACTTTTTCCTTCCTCCCGCCTATAAGGCCGGCATCAGTCAACAACCCCCGGTCCGGGCGGCGCTGCAGCGGCAGCGCGCGGGGCCGGCTTCAAGGAACGGTGGCGGCCATGGCCGGGCATTCGCAATTCAAGAACATCATGCA
This sequence comes from Xanthobacter nonsaccharivorans, assembly GCF_043194755.2. NCBI lineage: Bacteria > Pseudomonadati > Pseudomonadota > Alphaproteobacteria > Hyphomicrobiales > Xanthobacteraceae > Xanthobacter > Xanthobacter nonsaccharivorans. The sequence continues at coordinate 1,220,468 of NZ_CM195526.1, forward strand.
CCGCAAGGGCCGGCAGGATGCGGTGCGCTCCAAGCTGTTCTCCAAGCTGGCGCGCGAGATCACGGTCTCGGCCAAGATGGGCCTGCCCGATCCGAACATGAACGCGCGCCTGCGCGCCGCCATCCTCGCGGCCCGCGCCGAGAACATGCCGAAGGACAATATCGAGCGCGCCATCAAGAAGGCGGCCGGGGCCGACACGGAGAATTACGAGGAGATCCGCTACGAGGGCTATGGCCCGGGCGGCGTGGCGGTGATCGTCGAGGCGCTGACCGACAACCGCAACCGCACCGCCTCGGAGGTGCGCTCCTATTTCACCAAGTCCGGCGGCAACCTCGCCGAGACGGGCGCGGTGTCCTTCATGTTCGACCGCGTGGGCGTGATCGAGTTCGCGCCCGAGAAGGCGGATGCCGACGCCATGATGGAAGCCGCCATCGAGGCCGGCGCCGACGACGTGACGTCCTCCGAGGACGGCCATGAGGTGGTGTGCGCCGCCGAGAACCTCTCGGAGGTGCAGCGCGCCCTGGAAGCCAAGTTCGGCGAGCCGAAGAAGGCCGCCCTGGTGTGGCGGCCGCAAAATACCATCGCCGTGGACGACGACACGGGCGAGAAGCTGCTGCGCCTCGTGGAGACGCTGGAAGACAATGACGACGTGCAGAACGTCACCGCCAATTTCGAGCTGTCGGACGCCCTGCTTGCCAAGATGAGCGCCTGAGGCCGCGGGCCGGGGCGCCGGCGCCCCGCGGGCCCGGACGGGGCAAAGAAAAAGGCGGCCCTCGGGCCGCCTTTGTCATGTCCGGTCGGCTTCGGCCCGGCTCAGGCGGCCAGCGCGGTGGCCATGGACTTCAGCTCCTCGATGGCGGCGTCGATCTCGGCCCGCTGGCGCTCAAGCTGGGCGAGCTGGGTCAGGCAGCGGTCCCGCGACAGGGACAGGCCGGCTTCCTCGCCTTCATGGGCGGCGACGAGCGCGCGGATCTCGGCAAGGGTGAAGCCGAGGTGCTTGCCCTTCAGGATCACGGCGAGGCGGCGGCGGTCGGCCTCGGAATACAGGCGGGTCATGCCGTCGCGGCGGGGGGAGATGAGGCCCTTGTCCTCATAGAAGCGCAGCGCGCGCAGCGTGATGCTGAACTCGCGCGAAAGATCGCCGATGGTGAACATCACCTCCCGCGTCGCGTCGCCCACCGGCGTGGTCGCTACGGCGTGGGAAGAACCGAAGCCCTGCTCGAACGAATTTGCATCCATTCCCGTTTTCCCCTGCAGTCCGCCGCCTTCAGGCATGCGGCAAACGGTTTCATCGTGGGTGAAGGCGGCGGAGTGGACAGGGTCCGCTCTGCATGCCGCTAGGTCCACATGCCTAGCTGGCCCACCGCCGCGGCGGCAGGTTCGAGGGGCTACCGTTGGGGAAAGTAACAGTTACGAGGCCTCTGGAATCAGCACTTTAACGGCCTGTTTACCAACTTCCGAAAGTCTCTGTTCAGTGAATCATCGCAGGACGAGCATGGTAAATAGGCACCGTGAGTGCTGGGCCATGCTGCAGGGAGGCCGGTATGGAGCGGATGGAGCGCACGGCCCAGGCAGGTGGCGCAGCAGGCGCGGCGGCCCGCGTGACGACCATGCGGCCGCGTCAGGAGCCGGCCATTCCTGACGTTCCGGCATGGGATGTGGTGGACATTCCGGTGGCGGCCATCGAGGCGCTGCGCGATGAGGTGAGCGCGCTGCGGGCGCGCCTCTCGGACGCGGCCCCCCGCCGCGCCGTGGTGGAGATGGACAGGGCCATCACCCTGCTCAACCGCCGGGTGGAGGACATTCGCGAGGCCGGGACGGCCGGCGCGCAGGGCCGGGAGGAGGCGCTCGCCCACGAGCTCGCGGAGCTGAAGGCGGCCGTCGGGACCTTGCTGCGCAACGATCGGCTGAAGGCTGTCGACGCCGGCCTCGAGGCCTTGTCCCGCAAGATCGACCTCATGGGCGCGAAGGCGGTGGACCCGGTGGAGATCGCCCGCCTGCACACCCAGCTCGCCGAGCTGACCGACCTGGTGGCCCGGGCGGTGACCGGCCCGGGCGGCACCCGCGCCCTGCATCTGCTGTCCGAGCGCCTCGCCGCCTGCGCCGAGGACATCGCCCGTGCCAGCGAGGCCGCGGCCCGGCGCATGGCCGACGCCGCCGGGACCTTCGAGCGCAATGCCGCGGCTCTGCTCGACCGGGTGGAGCACCTGGAAGCCCGCGCCCGCGCGGGTGATTCGGCCGCGGCGGAGGATCTCCAGCATTCGCTGCTCTTGGCCCTGGAGCAGGTGCACCGGCGCCTTGATTCGGTGTCCAGCGAGGTGGGCCGGCAGGTGGCTGCCCTCTCCCCCGCCATCGCCGCCGAGCTGACCGGGCGGCTCGACGCCCTTCTGGCGCGAATCACCGCAGCGGAGGCTGCCGGCAAGGCTGCTGTGGCGCCGCTTGCGGACGTGGTCGAACGCCATCTTCTCGCGCTCACCGAGCAATTCCGCGACACCCACGCCCGCCTCGGCCGGCTGGACACCATCGAAACCTCGCTCCAGCGCATGGTGGAGGAGATGCGGCAGGTGCGCGAGACCACCCACAGCGCCGCCACCGAGGCGGTGCGGGCGGTGACGGCCAAGGTCTCGGAGGATTCCGCCGGCCCGGCGGTGGTCGGCCTCAAGCGCGGCCTTGCCGCCCTGGAGGCCCGGCAGGACGAGATCGAGCGCCGCGCCGGCGAGTTTCTCGCCGGTGAGCTGGAGCTGGAGCTTCAGGACGTGGCCGTGTCCCTTGGCCGCGACGGGGACGGCAGCTTTGCCCCCCGGACGGCGAGCCACGCCCCCCGTTCCACCCCGCAGCCCGAGGCGCGTGAGGATCCGGCCCTCTGGGCGGAGGCGATCCGCCCCGCCGAGCAGAAGGCCGCTCCCGCCTTCGAGGCGGGGGAGCTGCGCGCCGCCCAGGCCGCCCCCTCCGGGCCGGGCGACGTTCCGTGGCCCCGCGCCCGCAGGGCGCCCGCCGAAGGGCCGGGCGGCGCCGATCCGCGCCCCCGCGTCAACGAGCGCAAGGGCGCGAAGCCCAGGCGGGAGCGCCGCGCCCAGAAGGGCGGCTTCCTGTCCGGCCGGCTCGCCAGCAAGCGGCAGGTGGCCATGGTGGCCCTGATCGCCGGCGCCACCACCGTCTTTGCCGGCACGGCCGTGGGCCTTGCCTGGCGGAACGGGCCGGATCTGGTCGCCAGCATGAATTCGGCGGTGCGCCGCCTGGCCGCGCCAGCGGTCGCCGGGGTGAGCAGCACCGAGCTTCCCGCCGCCACCGGCTCGGCCGCGCTGCAGAGCGCCGCCCGTGCCGGCGACCCCGCCGCCGCCTTCGCGGTGGCGAATCGATTTGCCGATGCCGGCGACCTCGACGCGGCAGTGAAGTGGCTGGCCCAGGCCATGGCCCAGGGCTCCGCCCCCGCCGCTTACCGGCTCGGCGCGCTCTACGAGGCGGCCGGCCGCGACCTCGGCGAGGCGCGGCGCTTCTATGAATGGGCGGCGACGCAGGGCAACGTGCGCGCCATGCACGCCCTCGCCATGCTGCTGTCCGAAGGCCGCGGGTCCCTCGCCCCCGGCAAGCCCGACTGGGACGGGGCGGTCCGCTGGTTCCGCATCGCCGCGGAGCTCGGCCACCGCGACAGCCAGTACAATCTCGGCGTGGTCTACGCCCGCGGCCTCGGCGTCGCGGCGGACCTGGGCGAGGCCTGGAAGTGGCTGTGCCTCGCCGCCAACCAGGGCGACGACGACAGCGCCTCCAAGCGCGACATCATTGCCCGCGACGCGGACCCCGAAACCCTCGCCCGCGCCCAGAAGGCGGTGGCCGCCTTCGTGCCCGGCAAGCCGAGCCCGGCCGCCAACCAGGTAGAGCTGCGCCCCGAATGGACGGACGTCGCGCCGGCGCCGGGCGTCGCCTCTTCCTCCGCCGCGCCGAGCAAGCCCCTGCGGGTGGCGAGCCGGACCACCCCGGCCGCCAATGAGGCGCCCGCCAAATGAGCCGCCGGCCAGGTGAGACGCGGGCCAACCGAAGCGCCAGCCGCGTCAGCCGCCATCCCCGTGGACCACGCTGCAGCCTGACCTTGGCCGCAGTCTTCCCCGGTCCAGGCGGCCGCCCCTTTCGCCGCCGGGCCGGCTGACGCACCCTGCCGCCATGGAACCCAACGCGATTCGCATCATCGGCCTCGACCCGGGACTGCGGCGCACCGGCTGGGGCGTCATCGACGTCTGCGGCTCGCGCCTCGCCTTCGTCGGCTGCGGCACCATCCTGCCGCCCGAGGATGCGCCCATGGGCGAGCGGCTCGCCACGTTGCACCGCCAGCTCGCGGCCGTGCTCGAGCGCTTCACTCCCCACGAGGCGGCGGTGGAGGAAACCTTCGTGAACATGAACCCCTCCTCCACCCTCAAGCTCGGGCAGGCGCGCGGGGTGGTCATGCTGGCCCCCGCGCAGTTCGGGCTGAGTGTGGCGGAATATGCGCCGCTGCTGGTGAAGAAGAGCGTGGTCGGCGCCGGGCGCGCGGAGAAGGCGCAGGTGCGCATGATGGTCTCCATCCTCCTGCCCAAGGCGACGCCGGAGACCGAGGATGCCTCTGACGCCCTCGCCGTCGCCATTACCCATGCCCATCACCGCGGCGCGGCTGCGCGGGCGCGCGCTGCGCTGTAGGATGGCGCGCGGGTTTCTTTTCCGGTTTCGGGGCGGGCATGATCGAGGGATATCTGGCGCTGGTGGCGGCCGCGGCCTTCACCGGGATCGCCTTCTACATCAACGCGGTGGAGCAGCCGGCGCGGCTCGCCTTGGGGGATGCGGCGGCGCTGCGCCAATGGGTGGCGGCCTACCGGCGCGGCTTCATCCTGATGGCCGGCCTGACGGTGACGGGCGCGCTGTTCGGGGCGGCGGCCTTCGGCAGCGAGGGCGACTGGCACTGGCTGGCCGGCGCGGTGCTGCTCATCGCCAACTGGCCCTATACCCATATCGGGGTGGCGCCCACCAACCAGCGCCTCCTCGCCACCGCGGAGGCCGCGGCCGGCGGCGACACGCGGCGGCTGATCGAGAACTGGGGGCAGCTGCATATGGTGCGCACGGGCCTCGGCGCCCTCGCCACCCTCGTGTTCTTCTGGGCCGCGATCACCTAGAGCGCGATCCGATCATCCGGAACCGCGGAGCGGTTCCGCCCTCTAACTTATGGAATAGAGACGGATTGATTGCTCCTATTGAAGCGCCCCGGCGACGCGATAGGGGCAAATCCGGCTCTCGCATGAAGCAAGAGAACGCGTTCGTCCGGCCGCCTCGCGATGCGGACGCAGATGCGCGGGCCCTGAAAGGCGTCTCATGATCGGCAAGCTCAAGGGCGTCGTGGACGCGATCTACGATGACCACCTCATCCTCGACGTGCACGGCGTCGGCTATCTGGTGCACTGCTCCACCCGCACCCTCTCGGGCCTCAAGGGCGAGGGCGAGGCAGCGGTGCTGTTTATCGAGACCCATGTGCGGGAGGACCAGATCCGCCTGTTCGGCTTCACCTCGGAGGCGGAGCGGGACTGGTTCCGCCTGCTGCAGGGGGTGCAGGGCATCGGCACCAAGACCGCGCTCGCCGTGCTCTCCACGCTCAACCCCTCGGAGCTGGGGCAGGCCATCGCGCTCGGGGACAAGACCACCGTGGCCCGCGCCCCCGGGGTCGGCCCGCGGGTGGCGATGCGCATCGTCACCGAGTTGAAGGACAAGATGCCGGCGTTCGGTTCCGGCAGCGTGTCGCTGGCCGACATCGGCGGCGCACCTGTCGCCCCGGCCACGGGCGGCGCGGCGGCGGATGCAGTCTCGGCCCTGGTGAATCTCGGCTATGGCGCGCCCCAGGCCAATGCCGCCATCGCCGCGGCCTTGCGTGCCGCAGGGGAGGGGGCGGCGACGGAGACGCTCATCCGCCTCGGCCTGAAGGAACTGGCCAAGTAGGTTGCGGGTTTGGGATGCGTGTCGTATTTAAAGCGACACGTGTCGCACGGGATGGAATGAGATGGATCCGGTGGGAATGGGAGCGGAAGCGCCGGAGGAGGTCGTTCGGGTCGCAGAGCTTCTGGGAGGGGAGCAGGTGCTCCATCGTCAGGTCGTGACACCCCTCGATGCCCATTGGACGCTCCGCGCAGGACTGCCGAGCGAGGCGTTGTCGCATGTGATGGGAAACCTGTCGGTCGTGAACCGGGAGACCTTCCTGGACATGGGGGTGGGCATTCACGAGCGTACCATGCAGCGCAAGCAGCGCATGCAGGCGATGCTGGATCCGGAGCAGAGCCGGCGGCTGTGGACGTTCGCCGATATCCTTGCCAGGGCCACCGACGTGCTCGGCTCGCAGGAAGAGGCCGAGCGTTGGCTGCTGCGCCCGGCGCTTGCACTCGAGCAGAACCGGCCCATCGACCTCATCTCCACGCCGGCGGGCGAAGCCCTGGTTCAGGATCTGCTCGGGCGCATGGAATACGGTGTCTACACGTGATGAGCCTGCCGGAGGCCCTCGGGGGGACGGGGCTCGTCGTCTGGCGTCTCGACCAGAACAAGCATGCATCTTCCTGGAACACGGGGCAGGGGGCCTTCCTGAACGGAGGGCGATGGAACCGCCCGGGGACGCGGGCGGTCTATTGCGCCTTCAGTGCCGCCACCGCCGTTCTGGAGGTGGCCGTGCACAAGGGGTTCGGCGCTCTGGACGCCGTGCGGCATACGCTCACTGCCCTCCAGATCCTGGATGCCGCCTCCATAAGGGTCGTTCGGCCCGAGGAGGTGCCCAATGCCAATTGGCTCAGGCCGGGGATGCCGAGTGCGGCGCAGCAGGCGTTCGGCGACGATCTGCTCAACACGCACGCCTTCGTCGCCCTACCCAGCGCCGTCGCACAACGCAGCTGGAACCTGATCTTCGTGGATACCCGCGCGGCAAGCGCCTATCGCTTCCTGCACCAGGAAGATTTCGCCCTCGATACACGCCTCAATCCGCCATCCGCCTGATCGCCCCCTACGGCATGCGGGAGGGCAGGCGCAGTTCCTCTCCGTCCACCGCGAAGCTGCCGTAGCCCTTGTGGTGGATCGTCCGGGGCGCCTTCTGCGCCGGGTCCCGCCAGGCCTTGACCACTTCCAGCACGAACAGGTTGAAGCGGTTGACCAGCCTTGTGTCGATGACCCGGCATTCGAGGTTCGCGAAGCATTCGCGAACCAGCGGCGCGCCGACCATGGCCGCCGGCTGCGGCGTCAGGCCGATGGTGGCGAACTTGTCCACGTCCCGGCCGGAGCAATTGCCCACCGCCACCACCTTCTGCGCCAGCTCCACGGCGGGAATGGCGATCACGCACTCCTTCGTGGCGCGCAGGGCGGCAAAGGAGTGGTCGGCGCCGGAGACGATGCAGGCGATGAGCGGCGGCGTGAACTCCACCATCATGTGCCAGGACATGGTCATGACGTTTGCGTGCCCGTTATGCGCGGTGGTGAGCAGGACCACCGGGCCGGGCTCGATGAGGGTGTAGACCTCGGAGAGCGGCAAATCCTGAAGCTTCGGCTCCTTCATGGGAACCTCCCATTGGCCGCGGCGCATCGGCGGGGCGGTCGGCGGCAGATGCGATCAATATAGGCGCGTTCTGCGCCTTGGGGCCTTGCGGCAGGTCAGGGGAGGGAGCGGGTCGCCGTTCCCCTTCCGTACCGCGGCGGCGCGCTCTACAGTCGCGCGAGTCGCGAGGCCGAAGGAGGCCGCCCCTTTTCCATGAACGCCCGGCCATGAGCACCCGCCTTCTCTCCGGCGAAAAGCGCAGCGAGGATGTCGACACCACCCTGCGCCCCCAGCTCCTGTCGGAGTTCGTGGGGCAGGCGCAGGCGCGCGCCAATCTGGAAGTGTTCATCAAGGCCGCCCGCGCCCGGGGCGAGGCGCTGGACCATGTGCTGTTCGTGGGCCCTCCCGGCCTCGGCAAGACCACGCTGGCGCAGATCATGTCGCGGGAGATGGGGGTGGGCTTCCGCTCCACCTCCGGCCCGGTGATCGCCAAGGCGGGCGACCTCGCCGCCATCCTCACCAATCTGGAAGAGCGGGACGTGCTCTTCATCGACGAGATCCACCGGCTTTCCCCGGCGGTGGAGGAAATCCTCTATCCGGCCATGGAGGATTACGAGCTGGATCTCGTCATCGGCGAGGGGCCGGCCGCCCGCTCGGTGAAGATCTCCTTGCCGAAGTTCACGCTGGTGGGCGCCACCACCCGTTCCGGCCTCCTCACCACGCCGCTGCGCGACCGCTTCGGCATTCCCGTGCGGCTCCAGTTCTACACGGTGGAGGAACTGGAGAAGATCGTGGTGCGCGGCGCGAAGGTGATGGGCATCGCCATCGCCCCGGACGGCGCCACCGAGATCGCCCGCCGCGCGCGGGGCACGCCGCGCATCGCCGGGCGGCTGCTGCGCCGGGTGCGCGACTTCGCCCTCGTGGCCGAGGCGGAGCGGATCGACCGCAAGATCGCCGACCGGGCGTTGTCCGCGCTGGAGGTGGACGCCGCCGGGCTCGACGCCATGGACCGGCGCTATCTCACCGTCATCGCCGAATTCTACGGCGGCGGCCCGGTGGGGGTGGACACGCTGGCGGCGGCGCTTTCCGAGCCGCGCGACGCCATCGAGGAGATTGTGGAACCCTTCCTGGTGCAGCAGGGCTTCATCCAGCGGACGCCGCGCGGACGCCTGCTTACCGCCACCGCCTTCCGCCACCTGGGCCTGCCGGAGCCGCAGGCGGTGCGGCAGATGCCCCTGTTCGACCCGGGCGAGGCGGCGGACGAATAGGGATTTGTCCCTCGCCGCCTTATCCTGCGCGCCCCTGTCCCTCCCGGCGGCCGAAAAGACTTCCGGCCGCTGCCGCCCCAATGTAAATCAAATTCACATGAGCTGGACCCGAAACGGCGAGACGCGCTCCTACCATCACGGCAACCTCAAGGAAGCCCTGATGCGGGCGACGCTCGACCTCATCGTCGAGAAGGGCATCGCCGGCGTCACCTTCGCCGAGGCGGCGCGGCGCGCCGGCGTGAGCGCGGCGGCGCCCTACCGCCATTTCCGCGACCGGGACGAGATGCTGGCGGCGGTGGCCACCGTCGGGTTCGAGCGGCTCGCCGATGCCCTCGCCGCCGCCTGGCAGGGCGGCCGCCCGCGGCCGGCCGCGGCCTATGAGCGGGTGGGGCGCGCCTATCTCGATTTTGCCCGCCGCAACCCCGCCGAATACGTCGCCATGTTCGAATCCGGCCTGCCGGCGGAAGCGCACGAGGGGCTGAAGCAGGCGGGCGACCGCGCCTTCGGCGTGCTGCGCGAGGCGGCGGAAGTTCTGGTCTCGCACATTCCCGGGCCGGGCCGCCCGCCGGCGCTGATGGTGGCGCTCCACACCTGGTCGCTGGCCCATGGCGTCGCCTCCCTGTTCGGCCGGGCAGACACCTCCCGCCGCAAGCTGCCCATGGGCCCCGAGGAGCTGCTGGAAGCCGGCTTCCTGGTCTATCTGAAGGGCCTCGGCGCCCCCTCCGACTGATCCGCTGCAACCGGTGGCATTGACAACGGGCGGACCCGGGCCCATATATGTGAATGTTATTAACATTAACCGGGACGGCAGCCATGGAGCTCGCTTACAAGGTCGACAGCTACGGCAAGCCGGCGTGGATCGTGCTCACGGTTCTGGCCTTCATGGCCTGGTGGCCGCTGGGTCTCGCGCTCCTCGCCTTCGCCATCGGGAGCGGGAGGTTCGGATGCGGCCGGCGCGGTTTCAGCCGCTGGCAGGAGCAGGGAGCAGATGCGATGAGGAACGGTTTCGGGCATGGCTTCGGCTGCTGGACGCGCCCCACGCCCTCCAGCGGCAACCGCGCCTTCGACGAGTACCGGCAGGACACGCTCCGCCGCCTCGAGGAGGAGCAGAAGGAGTTCAAGGACTTCCTCGAGCGACTCCGGCAGGCCAAGGACAAGGCCGAGTTCGACCAGTTCATGGCCGACCGCCGCCGCCGCTCCGGCGAGCCGGACGCCGAGGCCCCCAGCGGCAACTGAGCGCGGGGCGCCCCGGCAACGCCCCCCAGCCGGCCCCCGCTTCAGCCGCCGCCGCGCCCCGGATCCCCTCCGGGGCGCGGCTTTCTCGTTTCGGTCCGGCGGGAGGGGCGGCCGGCGGGATCGTCATTTGCGCCGTTCGGCGCGGTTCACTTGCCGCCCGGCCTCGGTTATGAGGGCGGCATGATCGAGCGCCCAAATCCCTCTTCGTCCGATCCGCACCTCCATCTCGCCGGCCGGCTCGTCCCCGGCGGGCATTCCATGCATGTGCGCGTCTATTACGAGGACACGGACTTCTCCGGCATCGTCTACCACGCCAACTACCTGCGCTTCATGGAGCGCGGCCGCTCGGACTACATGCGGCTCCTCGGCGTGTTCCAGGGCGAGCTGTTCGAGCAGGCGGCGGCGGAGGCCCCCGGCTTCCATTTCGTCGTGCGCTCCATGCAGATCGACTTCCTCAAGCCCGCCCGCATCGACGACGTGCTGGAGGTGGTCACCCTCTCCAAGGACGTGGCGGGCGCCTCCATCACCCTGTTGCAGCAGGTGAAGCGGGACGGGGAGCTCCTGATCTCCGCGCTGGTGCGCGTGGCCTTCGTGTCCGAGGGCCGGGCCAAGCGCATTCCCGACGCCCTGCGCAAGGTGACGCAGGACCACGCCCGCGAGACGGAAGCCCTCGCGCCGGAACGGCGCTGAATCCGCGCCTTCTTTGGCCGGCGAAGGCCGGCGCTAACCGGTCATTAAGCCTGATCGTGCACAGGTTCTCCCGTGTGCTGCGGCACTGTTGCATCGCAGCGGGGATCGGCGCGCCCGTCAAAGTTTGGACAGACTCGGTGGTTCAAAGAGCCTTCCAAACCTGAACGGCGGCGCGGTTTCCTCGCGCGGCGACGGGCCGGGCCGGGAGCCGGCGGCCTGAAGCACGGCCGTTTCCGGCGGATCGAAGAACGCAAGCCCGTCTCTCCCGCGAGAGAGGCAGCGGAGCCGAGAATGACAGACCAGACGCGCCGTTCCGGCATCGTGTCCCATCCTCGGGCAGCCCGTTCCGGGGCGCCCCGGCGGGCCCTTGCGCGCGGTGTCGCGGCGGCGATGCTGATGCTCGCCGTGTCCGCGCCGGCCCTGGCGCAGGACGTGGCTCCCGCCGCTGTGCCGTCCACCGACATCTCCTTCCTCGGCCTGTTCCTGCAGGCCCATTTCGTCGTGAAGCTGGTGATGCTGGGCCTGATCGCCGCCTCGGTGTGGGTGTGGGCCATCGTCGTCGACAAATGGATGCTGTTCGCCCGCAACAAGCGGGAGATGGACCGGTTCGAGCAGGTGTTCTGGTCCGGCCAGAGCCTGGAGGACCTCTACCGCACCATCGCCGGGCGCTCGAATCATGGCATGGCGGCCATCTTCGTCGCCGCCATGCGCGAGTGGAAGCGCACCTACGAGGGCGGCGCCCGGTCGCTGGGCGGCCTCAACCAGCGCCTCGACAAGGTAATGAACGTGACCATCACCCGCGAGGTGGAGCGGCTGGAGAAGGGTCTCCTGGTGCTGGCCACCGTGGGCTCGGCGGGCCCGTTCATCGGCCTGTTCGGCACGGTGTGGGGCATCATGACCAGCTTCCAGTCCATCGCCGCCTCGAAGAACACGTCCCTGGCCGTGGTGGCGCCGGGCATCGCGGAAGCCCTGTTCGCGACCGCGATGGGCCTCATTGCCGCCATCCCCGCGACGATTTTCTACAACAAGTTCATTTCCCAGGTCGGGCGTCAGGCGCAGAGGCTGGAAGGATTCTCGGACGAGTTCTCCGCCATTCTCTCGCGCCAGATCGACGAGCAGCGGGGCTGATCCATGGGCATGGCGGGAGGAGGCGCGGGAGGGTGGCAGAGCCGGCGCTCGCGCCGCAAGTCCACGCCCGTGATGGCCGAGATCAACGTGACGCCCATGGTGGACGTCATGCTGGTGCTGCTCATCATCTTCATGGTGGCGGCGCCGCTTTTGACGGTGGGCGTGCCGGTGGACCTGCCGCAGACCCAGGCGGGCGCGGTGAACCAGGACAACAAGGAACCCATCGTCCTCACGGTGAACGACAAGGGCCTCATCTTCCTCGGCGGCAACACCAACGAGATCAAGTATGAGGATCTGGTCCCGAAGTTGCAGGCGATGACGCAGGCGCGCGGCAATCCCGACGAGCGGATCTTCGTGCGCGGCGACAAGCAGGCGAACTACGGGCAGGTGATGAAGATCATGGGCCGCCTTTCCGGCGCCGGCTTCAAGCACGTGGCCCTCGTGACCGAGGTGGAGCAGGGAGGCTGATGGTCCAGATTCGTCCCGGCCTTGTGGCATCGACGCTCGCCCATGGGGGCGTGCTGCTGCTTACCCTGGTGTCCTTCACCGGGGCGAAGCCGTTCGAGCCCATGACCGAGACGGTGCCGGTGGACGTGGTTTCCGCCACCGACCTGTCGAAGATGATGCGCGGCACCAAGAGCGCCCCCAAGGCCGACAAGCCCAAGCAGGTGGCCGAGAAGGTGGACCCCACCCCGACGCCGGTGGAGGACCCCAAGCTCAAGGTGAGCGACAAGCCGCCGGTGGAGGCCACCGCCCCGCCGCCGCCGCCTCCGCCCCCGCCGCCGAAGGTGGACACGCCCGCCCCGCCGAAGGCCGAGCAGGCGCCCCCCAAGGAACTGGCGGACGTCTCCCTGAAGCAGGAGCAGAAGAAGGAGGAGAAGCCCAAGGAGGAGGCCAAGGCCGAGCCCGCGGCCGCCCCGCTGCCCCCGCGCAAGCCGGCCCCGCCGAAGGAGCAGCCCAAGCCCTTGGACTCCAACGCGCAGCCGCGCGACGTCTCCACCGACGAGATCAAGCAGCTGCTGGACAAGCGCACGCCCCAGCGCCAGGCCTCCGCCGCGCCCACCCCCTCGACCACCGGGTCGCTGGGCAGCCAGACCGGGTCTTCGGCCACGCTGAGCGCCAGCATCATCGACGCGCTCAAGAGCCGCATCAATTCCTGCTGGGCGCCGCCGCAGATCCCGTTCGACCAGTCGGTGGCGGTGGTGGTCCGCTTCAGCCTGGGCCGGGATGGTGCCGTCTCCGTCCGGCCGCGCATCGTCAGCACCGATCCGGCCGGCTCGCCTTACGCCCAGGCCTATGGCGAGAGCGGCATCCGCGCCATTGTCGCATGCGCGCCCTATACCTTCCTGCCTGTCGCCCAATATGACCTGTGGTCGGAGATCGACTTCCGGTTCACGTCGGACGACGCCCGCCAGCTCACCGCCCGCCGATGACCGGCCGCCGCCGCCCGGCGCGCCCGTGCATCCATCAAGATTTCTGAGAGGACCAATGACCCCGCCCGCGCAGCCCTTCCGCCTGGATCGCCGGCGCTTCATCGCCGCCGGCGCAACCTGCCTCGCCGGGCTCGCCACCCCGGCGGGAGCGGCGCCGCTGCAGCTGGACCTGAAGGCCGGCGCGCCCACCCCCATCCCCATCGCCGTCACCGATTTCATCGGCGAGGCGGAGCAGGGGCGGGCGATCTCCGGCGTCATCTCCGCCAACCTCAAGCGCTGCGGCCTGTTCGCCCCCATCGATCCCAAGGCGTTCGTGGAGCAGATCAGCAATCCCGACACGCCCCGCTTCCAGGACTGGCGCGTCATCAATGCCCAGGCCCTCGTCACCGGCCGCGTCACCCGCCAGTCGGACGGGCGCTTCCAGGTGGTGTTCCGCCTGTGGGACGTGGTGGGCGGCCAGCAGCTCGCCGCCCAGCAGTTCGTGGCCCAGCCCGACAACTGGCGGCGTATCGCCCACATCATCTCCGATGCGGTCTATGAGCGGCTCACCGGCGAAAAGGGCTATTTCGACACCCGCATCGTGTTCGTCGACGAGAGCGGGCAGAAGGAGCGCCGCGTCAAGCGTCTCGCCATCATGGACCAGGACGGCGCCAACGTGAGCTATCTCAGCCGCGGCGATTCGCTGGTGCTGACCCCGCGCTTCTCGCCGACGAGCCAGGAAATCACCTACATGTCCTACGGGCAGACCGACCCGCGGGTCTTCCTGCTCAACATCGAGACCGGCCAGCGCGAGATCGTCGGCAACTTCCCGGGCATGAGCTTCTCGCCGCGCTTCGCCCCCGACGGGCAGCGGGTGATCATGAGCCTGCAGCAGGGCGGCAATTCCAACATCTTCGTCATGGACCTGCGCTCGCGCGCCACGACGCGGCTCACCGACACCGCCGCCATCGACACCGCGCCCTGCTATTCGCCGGACGGCCGGCAGATCTGCTTCGAGAGCGACCGCGGCGGCTCCTCGCAGATCTACATCATGAATGCCGACGGCTCGAACCAGCGGCGCATCTCGTTCGGCAATGCCCGCTACTCGACGCCCGTGTGGTCGCCGCGCGGCGACTGGATCGCCTTCACCCGCCAGGCGGAAGGCCGCTTCGCCATCGGCGTCATGCGCACCGACGGCTCGGGCGAGCGCGTGCTGACCGAGGGCTATCACAACGAGGGGCCGACCTTCTGCCCCAACGGCCGTGTCATCATGTTCTTCCGCGATCCGGGCGGCGCCGCCGGCCCCTCGCTCTATACGGTGGACGTCACCGGCTACAACGAGCAGCGCCTGCCGACCCCCGGCTACGCCTCCGACCCGGCCTGGTCGCCCCTGCGCTCCTGAGCCGGTTTGCTGCACGGAAAAGATCGGGCGCGCGGCGAGATCCGCGCGCCCTTTTTCTTTGCCCGCATGGCGTCCTGTTGCGCCTGAGCAACACCCTAGACCCGAGTGGCCTGCCCCGAGGCCTGCCCTCAGCCCTGCACCCCCTCGCCATGATGACGCCACGAGACGGCATCAGTGAAGGTGCGCCGGACGGGTCGACATCGTCCCTTCGTCCGGCAGCCCCGAACCGTCGCGCGGTTCCCTCCCGGGTCCGGGAGGGCGGTGGCGCATGCGCCGCGGCGGGCACGACACTAACGGCTCGGAAACCATGGCGCGCGCGAATGGATGCGCGCCGCGCCTTTCGGGCTCCATACGGCGGCTTCGGGCCGTGCACGGAACGTTCGCTTAACCGGACGGCTGCTAGACGAAAGCCTCCGGTCCAGCGTTGAGAAGGGAGATACCGGAATGCGTTTCCTCAGGTTTGCTCGCGGCTTCCGGTTCGCGGCTCTTTTCGGCTTCGCGCTGGCGCTCGCCGCGTGCTCGAACAATCCGAACCAGAATGCGGCCGGCCTCAACGGCGCGGGCGGTCCTCCCGGTTCGCCGCAGGAATTCGTGGTGGCGGTGGGCGACCGCGTGTTCTTCGAGAGCGACCAGACCGACCTCACCCCCCAGGCCCGCGCGACCCTCGATCGCCAGGCCCAGTGGCTGCAGCAGTGGAACCGCTACACCTTCACCATCGAAGGCCATGCGGACGAGCGCGGCACTCGCGAATACAACATCGCCCTCGGCGCCCGCCGCGCCCAGTCGGTGCGCGACTATCTGGCGGCCCGCGGCATCGACCCCGCCCGCATGCGCACCATCTCCTACGGCAAGGAGCGCCCGGTGGCGGTTTGCAACGACATCTCCTGCTGGTCGCAGAACCGTCGCGCCGTCACCGTGCTGAACGCCGGCGGCGCCTGATCCTGCGCCCCTGCGGGGGCGGGACTTCGGGAACGAGAGGGCCGGTGCCGTTCGCGGTCACCGGCCCTCTCGTTTTCGTGTTTGCCCGCCGCGCCGCGCGGGTGGGCCCCGCCACCGGGACGCGCCTTGTGCGTGCCTTCGCCAAACCCTTGCGGAGTCACACTTTGGACGCGATCGCCGCTCTATTCTGATCGGGCCCGGGACACCGTCCCGGCGCGCTTGCCCCAACTCCCATTTCGAGCCACAAGCCTTCGCTCATGACGATCCGCCCGCCGCTGATGGGAGCCCTTGCTCTCCTCATGAGTGTTCTCAGCCTGCCGGCTGCCGCCCAGAATGACGGCGGCCTGTTCGGCAACATCTTCAAGCCACCGGCGGCGACGCAGGAACCGGCCAATGCCGCCGCGGAGACGGAGCTGGTCGCGCGGATGGACCGGCTGGAAGCCACCATCCGCCAGCTCACCGGCCAGGTGGAGCAGCTGCAGTTCCGCAACCAGCAGCTGGAGGAAAAGGTCCGCCGCCTGGAGGAGGGCGGGGCGGCCGCAGCCGCCGCCCCCGCCGGTGCCCGCGCCCCGGCGGTTCTTCCCCCCGCCGGCCGGCCCCCGGCCGCACCCCCGGGCAAGAGGTCCGACGCCTTTGACCCGGCGGTGGATCCTGCGGCGCCGGGGGCGCCCCAGCCCCTCGGCTCGCCCGCCAGCGCTTCCGTCACCGCGCCGCGGGTGGATGTGCCGGGGGCGACGCGTCCCGCTTCGACCGGCGCCCCGGCGGGCGCCCAGCCGGGGATCCAGGCTGGCGCCCCCCTCGGCACGCAGGTGGCGGCGCTGCCGTCGGGCGGCGGCACCGCCCGCGATCTCTACGAGGCGGGGCAGGCCCAGCTCCAGCGCCAGGACTATGCCGGCGCGGAGCAGACCTTCCGCCAGCTGCTCCAGGCCCACGCCAGCGACCGGCTGGTGCCGGACGCCACCTTCATGGTGGGGGAGACCCTGTTCCTGCGGCAGAACTACAAGGATGCCGCGGACTTCTTCCTGGACGTGACCACCAAATTCCCCAATTCCACCCGCGCGCCCGAGGCGCTTCTGCGCGTGGGCCAGTCGCTGGCGATCCTCGGTGAGAAGGAAACCGCCTGCGTGACCTTCCAGCAGGTGGACCGCAAGTATCCGCGCGCGCCGTCGCCCATCCGCCAGGCGGTGGAGCAGGAAATCAAGCGTGTGGGATGCTGAAGGCTCCGGCCCCGTCCGCGATGATGCGCTCCCGTCCCTGTTCACCGGCTTCGCAGCTTATCCCCGCATCCTGATCGCAGTGTCCGGTGGACCGGATTCCACCGCGCTCCTGCATCTGGCCGCCCGCTGGCGCGGGTCCCGCGCCGCCGGCCCCGACCTTCTCGCCGCCACCGTGGACCACGGCCTGCGCCCCGCTTCCGCCGCCGAAGCCGCGGCGGTGGCGGAGGTGGCGGCACACCTCGGCATTCCCCACCGCATCCTTCCGTGGACCGGGGCCAAGCCCCTGCGGGGCATTCAGGAAGCCGCGCGGGAGGCCCGCTACGCTCTGCTGCTGGAGGCCGCGCGCGCGGCCGGCGCCCCCGCCGTGGCCCTTGCCCATACCCTCGACGACCAGGCGGAAACGGTGCTGTTCCGCCTCGCCCGCGGCTCCGGCCTCACCGGCCTCGCCGGCATGCGGGCGGTGACGGCGCGCGACGGGGTCGCCCTGCTGCGGCCGCTGCTGTCCCTCCCCAAGGCGCGCCTCGTGGCGACGGTGGAAGCCGCCGGCCTGCCCTACATGAGCGACCCCTCCAATACCGATTCCCGCTTCGCCCGGCCGCGCCTGCGCACCTTCATGCCCGCGCTGGCCGCCGAGGGGCTTGATGCGCGCCGCCTCGCCACCTTCGCCCGCAGGGCGGCGCGGGCCGACGCGGCGCTGGAGGCGGCCGCCGACGCGGCCATGGCCAGCCTTTCCGCCGACCCCGGCCCGCGAGGAGGGCTGGCCTTCGAGCTCGCCGGCTTCTCCCGCCTGCCGGCGGAGATCGCCCTGCGCCTCCTCGGCCGGGCCATCGCCGCGGCGGGGACGGAGGGGCCGGTCGAGCTCGCCAAGCTCGAAGCTCTGCTGGAGGCCGTTCCGGCGGGATTGAACGGCGCAACTGCTCCATTTCGCCGCACCCTGGCGGGGGCGCTGGTGGCGATCCGTGGTCGCACCCTCGTGGTAACCGCGGCGCCGCCCCGGCGGGCAAAGGAAGGAACAGTGCCAATTTCAGGGGTCGAGGCGCCGCCTGTCCTTGGCAAGAAGGGGCCTCGCACCTAAATTAGGGGCCGGACGGTGAGGCAGGCCCCGCCGACGGCGACCGTGTGCGGAGGCATCCCCTTCCTTATGGTAAGGCGTCGAAACGGGCCGGCTCTGGCCGTCCCCACGAGGGTTCAATGAACGCCAATCTACGCAATTTCGCCCTTTGGGTGATCATCGTCCTGCTGCTTCTGGCGCTGTTCTCGCTGTTCAACAGCCCTGGACAGCGGTCGAACGCGAACGAGATTTCCTTCTCGCAGCTTCTGAACGACGTCGACGCCGGCAAGGTGCGCGAAGTTGTGATTGAGGGGCCGAACATCACCGGCACCTATTCCGACCGCTCGGGCACGTTCCAGACCTACGCGCCGAACGATCCGTCCCTCGTGCAGCGGCTCTACGGCAAGGGCGTGCAGATCACCGCGCGCGCCCCGTCGGATACCGTGCCGTGGTTCGTGAGCCTGCTGGTCTCCTGGCTGCCTTTCCTGGCGCTGATCGGCGTGTGGATCTTCGTCTCGCGGCAGATGCAGGGCACCGGCGGCAAGGCCATGGGCTTCGGCAAGAGCCGCGCGAAGCTGCTCACCGAGGCGCACGGCCGGGTGACCTTCGACGACGTGGCCGGCATCGACGAGGCCAAGAGCGACCTCACCGAGATCGTGGAATTCCTGCGCGACCCGCAGAAGTTCCAGCGCCTCGGCGGGCGCATTCCGCGCGGCGTGCTGCTGGTCGGCCCGCCCGGCACCGGCAAGACGCTGCTCGCCCGCGCCATCGCCGGCGAGGCCAACGTGCCCTTCTTCACCATCTCGGGCTCCGACTTCGTGGAGATGTTCGTGGGCGTCGGCGCGAGCCGCGTGCGCGACATGTTCGAGCAGGCGAAGAAGAACGCCCCGTGCATCATCTTCATCGACGAGATCGACGCGGTGGGCCGCCACCGCGGCGCCGGCCTCGGCGGCGGCAATGACGAGCGCGAGCAGACCCTCAACCAGCTGCTGGTGGAGATGGACGGCTTCGAGGCGAACGAGGGCATCATCCTCATCGCCGCCACCAACCGTCCCGACGTGCTCGACCCGGCGCTGCTGCGTCCCGGCCGCTTCGACCGCCAGGTCATCGTGCCGAACCCGGACGTGGTGGGTCGCGAGCAGATCTTGAAGGTGCATGCCCGCAAGATCCCGGTCGCTCCCGACGTGAACCTGAAGGTGATCGCCCGCGGCACCCCCGGCTTCTCCGGCGCGGACCTCGCCAACCTCTGCAACGAGGCGGCGCTGATGGCGGCCCGGCGCAACAAGCGCATGGTCACCATGGCCGAGTTCGAGGACGCCAAGGACAAGGTGATGATGGGCGCCGAGCGTCGCTCCCTCGTGATGACCGAGGAAGAGAAGATGCTCACCGCCTATCACGAGGGCGGCCATGCGGTGGTGGCGCTGAACGTCCCGGCCACCGATCCGGTGCACAAGGCCACCATCATCCCGCGCGGCCGCGCGCTGGGCATGGTCATGCAGCTTCCGGAGCGCGACAAGCTCTCCATGAGCTACGAGCAGATGACCTCGCGCCTCGCCATCATGATGGGCGGGCGCGTGGCGGAGGAACTGGTGTTCGGTCCCGAAAAGGTGACCTCGGGCGCCGCCTCCGACATCGAGCAGGCCACCCGCCTCGCCAAGATGATGGTGACGCGCTGGGGCTTCTCGGACCTGCTCGGCCAGGTGGCCTATGGCGAGAACAACGAAGACGTGTTTCTCGGCATGTCCATGCAGCGTCACCAGAACGTGTCGGAAGCCACGGCCCAGACCATCGACAAGGAGGTCCGGCGCCTGGTGGACGAGGGCTACGCGGAGGCCAAGCGCATCCTCACCGAGAAGTATGAGGGCCTGGAGACCCTCGCGCGCGGGCTGCTCGAATACGAGACCCTCTCGGGTGACGAGATCATCGACCTGCTCGACGGCAAGACGCCCAACCGGGAAAGCGTGATCGAGCCCTCGAACCCCCGCGGCTCGGCCATTCCCACCACCAAGCGCCCCCGTCCCGGCGGCGCCGGCGGCTCCATCGAGCCCCAGCCGCAGGCCTGAGGGCTCGCGACGGACGCAATGAGGAAACGCCCGCGTATGCGGGCGTTTTCTTTTTGGGCCGCGGCGGGGCAAGCATGAGCCGGCGCGGGATGCGCGCGGAAGTGCGGCGCGTATCCGGAAGCCACCCGGCAGCCTTCGCTCGCTTGTCTTCAAATCGGACGGGGGAGGGGCCGGTCGACGGTGGTCGCCGCGCGTGCCGTGCCGCCCCTCCATCTCCGAGGCCGAGGTGGGGCAGGGCCCTGGCCTCGCCGGGCGGCGGCTTCATCCCCGCAACCCGGGCCCCTGGCTCGCAAGGGGCGAGGGGAGGTGCCGGGAGGTCGGCGCCCCGCGACACCGGAGCCATCGACAGCGCAAGCGGGGCGAGGCAGAACCGATCCATGTCCCTCCTCGCCCGCACCTCCATTGTCTCGGCGGCGACGCTGGCCTCGCGCGTGCTTGGCTTCGTGCGCGATGCCGCCACCGCCGCCGTGCTCGGCGTGGGGCCGGTGGCGGATGCGCTGGTGGCGGCGCTGGCGTTGCCGTTGCTCGCCCGGCGGCTGCTGGCCGAGGGGGCCTTCAACCTCGCCTTCATCCCCGCCCTCGCCCGCGCGGAGGGGGAGGGGCATGACGGGCCCCGCCGCCTCGCCGCGGCGACCCTGCTGCTGCTGCTGGGCGCGCTGGTCGCCTTCGCCGTCGTGGCGGCCGTCTTCATGCCGCAGGTGATCGGCGTGCTCGCGCCCGGCTTCGAGCGCGGCGGGGAGCGGGCGGATGTCGCCATATGGTGCGGCCGGGTGGCGGTGCTCTATCTGCCGCTGGCGGGGCTCGCCGCCGTCTACGGCGGGGTGGCCAACGGCGCCCATCGCGTGCTGCTGCCGGCGCTGGCGCCGGTGGCGGCCAACCTTACCGTGCTCGCCGTCATCGCCGCCTTGGTGCGCGACGGGCTGGTGGCGAGCGACCTGGCTGCCCTGGCCATCGCCGCCGCCACGGTGGCGGCCGGCGTCGCGCAGCTGGCGCTGATGATGATCGCCGCGCGCGCCTGTCCGGCCGGGCCGGCCCTGGCGGCCAGCCTGCCCTGGCGTGCAGCCCTGGGGGTCATGCGCGCGGCCTTTCCGGCGCTGCTGCTGGCGGGCATGAGCCAGTTCCGGCTCATCCTCGTGGCCGCCGCCGTCTCCGTCAGCCCGGGCGCGGTGGCGGCCCTCAATTACGCCCAGCGGCTGATGGACCTGCCCCTCGGCCTGGTGGGCGCCAGCGCGGGGGCGGTGCTGGTGCCGGCGCTGATGCGGCGCGGCGCGCAGGATGCGCCGGAAGCGGCCGGCCGCGCGCTGGTGGCGGCGCTCGCCTTCGCCCTGCCGGCGGCGGTGGGGCTGGCGGTGCTGGCCCATCCCATCGTGGTCGTCTTGTTCCAGCGCGGCAGCTTCGATGCGCAGGATGCGCAGCTCACCGGCGCGCTGCTCGCGGTGCTTGCCCTGTCGCTTCCGGCACAGGGGCTGGAGCGTATCCTCTCCGCCACCGCCTCGACCTCCGGCCACATGGCCGCGGCGGAACGCATTGCCCTGGGCTCGCTCGGCGTCTGCCTTGTGGCGGCGTTCGGGCTCGGCGCCTTGTTCGGGCCTCTGGCGGCGGCGGGGGCGGTGGCCCTTTCCGCTTTTTCCTCCCTTCTGATGCTCGGCGGCGTGCTGGTGCGCGCCGGCGCGCTTGCCTTTTCGGCGCCGGCGCTGGGCCTCGCCGGCGGGCTGTTCGTGGCGAGCCTGACGATGGGCGGGGGCGTGACGCTGCTGGCGGGAGCATGGCCGGTGCCCGAGGCCGGCCTCGCCGCGCTGGTGCGCCTTGGTGCCCTCATCGGCGGCGGAATGGCGCTCTATGGCGGGGCGGCGCTGGCCCTGAAGGCGCTGCTGCCGAAGACGACGCCCGCCCGATAAGGCGCGATCCGGGCAAGGAGCGCGATTTGCCCGGTGAATCGCCCTTCGCCTTCCGGCGAGCGCGCGTGTGCTCCAGGCACCCCCGGCCCCTTGCGTCGTCAGGCGGGGGGTGGCATGACGCGGCCCATCGTCTTCCCCCGGTCCGGCCGTGTCGCGGCCTCCGGAATCCACCCCTGCGGAGGGCCGTGCGGGGCCGGGCGTTCTGTCCGGCCGTGGACCGGCTTGCCGCAAGGCCTGTTCGAGCGGCGGGCCCGCTCATGTTGGAGGTCGCCATGGCGGCGGTCGCAGAACGCGTGTTTTCCGGCGTGCAGCCCACGGGCAATCTGCACCTCGGCAATTATCTCGGCGCCATCAAGCGCTTCGTGGAGCTGCAGAAGAGCCACGAGTGCATCTATTGCGTGGTGGACCTCCACGCCATCACCGTCTGGCAGGATCCCGAGGAGCTGAAGCGCCACACCCGCGAGGTGACGGCCGCCTTCATCGCCTGCGGCATCGATCCGGAAGCCCATGTGGTGTTCAACCAGAGCCAGGTGTCCGGCCATGCGGAACTGGCGTGGATCTTCAATTGCGTGGCCCGCATGGGCTGGCTCAACCGCATGACGCAGTTCAAGGAAAAGGCCGGCAAGGACCGCGAGAACGTCTCGGTGGGCCTGTTCGCCTATCCGGACCTCATGGCGGCCGACATCCTGCTCTACCGCGCCACCCATGTGCCGGTGGGCGAGGACCAGAAGCAGCACCTCGAGCTGACGCGGGACATCGCGCAGAAGTTCAACACGGATTTCGCCCCCTCCATCGCTGCCGGCGGCCACGGCGAGGGCTATTTCCCGCTGACCGAGCCGCTCATCGCCGGCCCCGCCACCCGCGTGATGAGCCTGCGCGACGGCTCGAAGAAGATGTCGAAGTCCGACGCCTCCGACTTCTCCCGCATCAACCTGACCGACGACCGCGACGCCATCGCCTCCAAGGTGCGCAAGGCGAAGACCGATCCCGAACCCCTTCCCTCCGAAGAGGAAGGGCTGAAGGGCCGGCCCGAGGCAGACAATCTCGTGGGCATCTTCGCGGCCCTGTCGGATACGGCGAAGGCTGATGTGCTCAACACCTTCGGCGGCTCCCAGTTCTCCGCCTTCAAGGGGGCGCTGGTGGACCTCGCGGTGGACAAGCTCGGGCCCATCGGCGGCGAGATGCAGCGCCTGATGGCCGACCCCGCCGCCATCGACGCCATCCTCATCGACGGCGCCGACCGGGCGCGGGTGATCGCCGACCAGACCATCGCCGACGTGAAGGACATCATGGGCATGGTGCGCGGCTGAGGCTCCCGCCCGCCGGGCTGTCACAAACAAAAGGACCGCCGTGCGGAATGCACGGCGGTCTTTTTCGTTTCAGCGGTCCGCGCGGACGATCACGTCCATCAGCTCCGCCACCTTGCGGCGCTGGTCCTCCGCGTCGCCGGAGCGGATGGCGTGCTCCACGCAATGGGCCACATGGTCCCGCAGCACCTCCTCCTCCACCCGCTTCAGGGCGGCGCGGGCGGCGGACAGCTGGGTGATGACATCGATGCAGTAACGGTCCTCCTCCACCATGCGGGAGAGGCCGCGCACCTGGCCCTCGATGCGGCTCAGGCGCCTGAGAACCTGTTCTTTGGTCGGGCTGCGCATGGCTTGCCATATACCCCCACTGGGTATATTTAACAAGCCAGATACCCCCCGGGGGTTATTTTGCCGTCTTGAAGATGAGCCAACGCAAGGCCATTTCGCGCAAAATGGCCTTCTGCTGGCGCCACCTGTTTGCGGAGCTGCCCCATGGCCCACGATCCTTCGTCCCATGATCATTCTTCCCACGATCATGCTGGCGCGTCCGACTGCTGCGGCGGCAAGGCTCCGCCCCCGCTCGACCTCTCGGCTGCGCCGGCCGCCGCCGCAGGCTCGTGCTGCGGCTCGGAGCCCCCGCCGCTGGATCTTTCCGCGGCGCCCGCCGCCGTCGCGCTGCCCGAGACGGTGAAGGACCCCGTCTGCGGCATGGACGTGAAGACGGACCCGGCGGCAGGCAAGCCCTCGACCACCTACAAGGGCCAGACGTTCTTCTTCTGCTGCAACGGCTGCAAGACCAAGTTCGAGGCCGAGCCGGAGACCTATCTGGCACCGGTGAAGGACCCCGTCTGCGGCATGATGGTGGAGCCGGGCAAGGCGAAGTATTCCGCCCGCCACGAGAAGAAGCCCTATTTCTTCTGCTCCTCCTCCTGCGAGACCAAGTTCAAGGCCGACCCCGTGCGCTACGTGGGCGGGGAGGCGCCACCCCCGCCGCCGGCAGACGTACCGGAAGGCACCATCTACACCTGCCCCATGGACCCGCAGATCCGGCAGATCGGCCCCGGCATCTGCCCCATCTGCGGCATGGCGCTGGAGCCGGAGATCGTCACCCTCGACGAAGGGCCGAACGAAGAGCTCGCGGACATGACGCGGCGCTTCTGGATCGGCCTGGTGCTGACCCTGCCCGTGTTCGCGCTGGAGATGGGCCAGCATCTGCTCGGCCTGCACCTGCTGCCGCAGCAAACCTCCAACTACGTGCAGTTCCTGCTCGCGACGCCGGTGGTGCTGTGGGTGGGCAAGCCCTTCTTCGAGCGCGGCTGGCTGTCGCTGAAGACGCGCAACCTCAACATGTTCACCCTCATCGCCATGGGCACGGGGGTGGCCTATCTCTATTCGCTGGTGGGCACTTTCGCCCCCGGCCTGTTCCCGCACGATTTCCAAGCCCATGAGGGCGGCATGCCGGTCTATTTCGAGGCGGCCGCCGTCATCACGGTCCTGGTGGCGCTCGGGCAGGTGCTGGAATTGCGCGCCCGCGAGCAGACCTCCGGGGCCATCAAGGCGCTCCTCTCGCTGGCGCCCAAGACCGCGCTGCGCATCCGCGCCGACGGCACGGACGAGGAGATCGACCTCGGCCTCGTCGCCCCCGGCGACCTGCTGCGCGTGCGCCCCGGCGAGAAGGTGCCGGTGGACGGCACCGTCGCCGAAGGCCGCGCCGTGGTGGACGAGAGCCTCGTCACCGGCGAGTCGCTCCCCGTCAGCAAGGAGAAGGGCGAGAAGGTCATCGGCGGCACGGTGAATTCCTCCGGCGCCTTCACCCTGAAGGCGGAGAAGGTGGGCCGCGACACCCTGCTCGCGCAGATCGTGCAGATGGTGGCCCAGGCCCAGCGCTCCCGCGCGCCCATCCAGCGCCTGGCGGATCAGGTCTCCGGCTGGTTCGTGCCGCTGGTGTTCGCCGCCGCCGTCATCGCCTTCGCGGTGTGGATGGCGGTGGGGCCGGAGCCGCGCCTCACCTTCGCGCTGATGGCCGCGGTGTCGGTGCTCATCATCGCCTGCCCCTGCGCGCTCGGCCTCGCCACCCCCATGTCGGTGATGGTGGGGGTGGGCCGTGGCGCCCAGCTCGGCGTGCTGGTGAAGAATGCCGAGGCGCTGGAGCGCATGGAGAAGGTGGACGCGGTGGTGGTGGACAAGACCGGCACCCTCACCGTGGGCAAGCCCAAGGTGGTGGCCCTCAAGGCGTTCAACGGCAGGTCTGAGGACGAGGTGCTGCGCCTCGCCGCCAGCCTGGAGCGCGCCAGCGAGCATCCCCTCGCCACCGCCATCGTGCAGGAGGCGCGTGCGCGCGAGCTCACCCTCGTCGAGCCGGCGGGGGTCGAGAGCCCGGCCGGCAAGGGCATCCTCGGCACGGTGGAGGGGCACGCGGTGGCCGTGGGTCATGCGGCCTTCATGAGCGAGCATGGCATCCACACCGACCACCACACCGGGGTCGCGGAGGGCTACCGGCGCGAGGGCGCGACCGCCGTCTTCGTGGCGGTGGATGGCCGGGCCGCGGGCCTCGTCGCCATTGCCGATCCGGTGAAGGACACCACCGAGGCCGCCCTGCAGGCCCTCGCCCGCGACGGGGTGCGGGTGGTGATGATCACCGGCGACAACCGCACCACCGCCCTTGCGGTGGCCAAGCGGCTCGGCATCACCGAGGTGGAGGCGGAGGTGCTGCCCGGCCGCAAGGCCGAGATGGTGCAGCGCCTGCGCCAGGAGGGCCACGTGGTGGCCATGGCCGGCGACGGGGTGAACGATGCGCCCGCCCTCGCCGTGGCCGACGTGGGCATCGCCATGGGCACTGGCACGGACATCGCCATGGAGAGCGCGGGCATCACCCTGCTGAAGGGCGATCTCGCCGGCATCGCCCATGCGCGCGGCCTGTCGCGGGCCACCATGGCCAACATCCGGCGCAACCTCGTGTTCGCCTTCCTCTACAATGCCGCGGGCGTGCCCATTGCCGCCGGCCTGCTCTACCCGAGCCTCGGCCTGCTGCTCTCGCCCATGGTGGCGGCGGCGGCGATGGCGCTTTCCTCCGTGAGCGTCATCAGCAATGCATTGCTGCTGCGCGGCTGGCGGCCGCGGTAGGGGCTCCGGAGGGCGCACCGGCTCGAAGCCCCGCGCGGCCGGCGCGTCATGGCCGGCGGTGATGGTCGGAGCGGGCCTTCGCTCGCCCCAGCCCCGGCGTCTCATGGCCGGACTTGTCCGGCCACCCGCGCCGCCGCCGGGGGCTCTCTCCACGGGCCCCCGCAACCTCCCGTTCCGAGCTCGCGGAGGCCCGGACCAAGGCCAGGCATGACGCGCGGAGATGGACTGGCTCGCACGGTGCGGCCGCCGCATGCTTTACGATGCGCCACCGCCGGCCGATCATGGACCGGGGAGGGGGAGGGGTGCGGATCGGCTCATATCTCAGGCAGGCTGGCGGCCGGGCGGCCGGGGCGGCACGGGCCCTGGGCTCGGGCGTGCTGGGCCTTGCGCTTCCGCCCACCTGCATCTCATGCGGCGACATCACCGGCGTGGCGGGCGGCCTGTGCGGGACGTGCTGGAGCAAGCTCTCCTTCATCAGCCGGCCGTTCTGCGAGCGCACCGGCGCGCCCTTCGTGCACGACGCCGGCCTGACCATCCATCCGGACGCGCTGGACGATCCGCCCGCCTTCGACCGGGCTCGCGCCGCCGTGACCTTCGATGCGGTGGCGCGCGACCTCGTGCACAAGCTGAAATATGCCGACCGGCTGGACCTCGCCGCCCCTCTGGCCCGCATGATGGCGCAGGCAGGGGGGGACGTGCTGCCCGATGCGGACCTCCTGCTCCCCGTGCCCTTGCATCCTTTCCGTCTGTGGCGGCGGCGGTTCAACCAGGCCGCGCTCCTCGGCCGGCACCTGTCGCGGGCGACCGGGGTGCCCCAGCGCGCAGACCTGCTGAAGCGGCGCCGCGTCACATCCTCGCAGACCCGCCTCGGCAAGATGGAGCGGCGGGAGAACGTGGCCGGCGCCTTCGCGCTCTGCGGCAATGCAGCATCGGTGCTGGCCGGCCGCCGGGTCCTTCTGGTGGATGACGTCTACACGACGGGCGCGACGCTGGACGCCTGCGCCCGCGTCCTGCGTCGGGCGGGGGTCTCGGGGGTGGATGCCCTGACGTTCGCGCGGGTTGTCGATTTCGCGTGAACCCTTATGATGCGACGCTTTCGTGACGGTGCCCCACCGTCGCGCAACCCCCCGCTCGTGACATCATGAAGCCCATCGAAATCTACACCAAGAGCTACTGTCCCTATTGCCATTCCGCCAAGGAATTGCTGCGCCGCAAGGGGCTGACCTTCACCGAGATCGACGTCACCACCGACAAGGAAGGCCAGCAGGAGATGATCCGGCGGGCCAACGGCCGCACCAGCGTGCCGCAGATCTTCATCGGCGAGACCCATGTGGGCGGCTGCGATGATCTCTACGCGCTGGAGGAGGCCGGCCGGCTCGACGCGCTCGCCGCGTGAGTCGGGCTGCGTCCACGCGCCTGTTCGCGGGCCGGAACCCGTGCGAAACTGAGACGGCATCCCATCTGTCCATGACGGCGCCCCGGCGCCGGGGGCGCTTGGACGGATCGGGCCGAAGTTCCGCGCCGAAGAGTTCCGCGCCGAAGACGAAGAGCGAGCACCAATGACCTCCGCCGACCTGTCGGGAACCCTCCGCGTCGCCCTCGTGCAGCTGCGCAGCGGGCGGGAGCCCGCCGCCAACCTGGAGGCGGCCTCGGCCCTCGTGCGCGAAGCCGCCCGCGAGGGCGCCCGCTATGTGCAGACCCCCGAGGTGACCAACCTCATGGAGCTGGACCGGCAGGTGCTGTTCGGCAAGCTCAAGGAGGAGGAGGCCGACGAGACGCTGAAGGCGTTCCGCGATCTCGCCCGCGAGCTCGGAATCTTCCTCCATGTGGGCTCCCTCGCCCTCAAGGTGGCCGAGACGAAGGCGGTCAACCGCGCGTTCCTCCTCTCCCCGGAGGGGGAGATCGTCGCCCGCTACGACAAGATCCACATGTTCGACGTGGATCTCGGCAATGGCGAGAGCTACCGCGAATCCTCCGCCTACCGCCCCGGCGAGCGCGCCATCCTGGCGGATCTGGACGGCATCCGCCTCGGCCTCACCATCTGCTACGACCTGCGCTTTCCCTCCCTCTACCGCGCGCTGGCGGAGGGGGGCGCCTCGGTGCTCACCGTGCCGTCCGCTTTCACGCGGCCTACGGGCGAGGCCCACTGGCACGTGCTGCTGCGCGCCCGCGCCATCGAGAACGGCGCCTATGTGCTGGCCGCGGCCCAGGGCGGCAAGCACGAGAACGGCCGCGAGACCTTCGGGCATTCGCTGGTGGTCGATCCCTGGGGCCGGGTGATCGCCGAGGGGGGCACCGATCCCGGTGTCATCCTCGCCGAGCTCGACCTCAAGGAGGTCGCCTCCGCCCGCGCCCGCGTTCCCTCCCTCTCCAATGGCCGCAGGTTCGAGATCGCCGAGCCCGGCCAGGTGAGCCATCTTTCGGGCCACCTCAGCGTGGTCAGGGCCTCGTCATGATCCGCTACACCCTCAACTGCGTCTCCGGGCACCGGTTCGAGAGCTGGTTCCCCTCATCCGCGAGCTTCGACGCCCAGCAGACGCGCGGCCTCGTCACCTGCCCCGCCTGCGGCTCGGTCCAGGTGGAGAAGGCGGTGATGGCCCCCTCCGTCGCCCGCACCGACCGCGCCGCCGCACCCGCGCCCGCCGCGGCTCCCGCCGAGCCCGCCGCCGGGGACGCGGCCGTGCCCATGATGACGCGGCCGGACGGCGAGCTGCGTGCGCTCATGCGCCAGCTGCGCGAGCACATCGTCAACACGTCCGATTATGTGGGGGAGGACTTCGCCGACCTTGCCCGCAAGATGCACGACGGCGAGATCGAGCACCGCTCCATCTACGGCGAGGCCACCGTGGAGGAGGTCAAGTCCCTCCACGAGGACGAGGTGGAGGTGTTCCCCCTGCCGGTGCTGCCGGACGAGCGGAACTGAGGCGCCTCACGCCTCTCGCGCCGCCACCATGAAATAGTTCACGCCCAGGTCCTCGGTCAGGCGGAAGTCGCCGGAGAAGGGCTCGTAGGCGAGGCCCACCTTCTCGCGGGCGGAAAAGCCGGCGGCGGCCAGCGTCGCCTCCAGCTCCTCGGGGGTGATGAACTTGTCCCAATGGTGGGTGCCCGGCGGCAGCCAGCGCAGCACGTATTCGGCGCCGACGATGGCCAGCGCGAAGCTCTTGGCGGTGCGGTTGAGGGTGGAGAGCACCAGCACGCCCCCCTCGGCCACCAGCCGGCCGGCGGTGCGCACGAACAGGGCCACGTCCGCCACGTGCTCCACCACCTCCAGCGCCACCACCACGTCGAAACGGGTGCCGCGCTCCGCCAGCTCCTCGGCGGTGATGGCCTCGTAGGCGACGGAGACACCGGTGCTCGCGGCATGGGCGCGGGCGATCTCTACATTGCCGGGGGCGGGGTCGATGCCCGTCACCTCCCCTCCCATCCGCGCCAGCGGCTCGGAGAGCAGGCCGCCGCCGCAGCCGATGTCGAGGATGGACAGGCCCTTCAGCGGGCGCAGCGCGCGCGCGTCGTGACCGAAATGGCGCACCAGCGCATCGCGCAGGAAGGAGAGGCGCGCCGGGTTCATGGCATGGAGCGGGGCCATCTTGCCCTTCTCGTTCCACCATTCGGCGCCCAGCGCATCGAAGCGGGCGACCTCGGCCGGATCGACGGTGGCGTTCATCTCAGGCATGGCGCTCTCCTTCACTTCCGAGACTTAAGGGGCGCCGGGCCGCCCGGCAAGGCACGGGGCCCGTCCGGCGCGGTCTTGTCCGGAGGCACCCAGGCGGGGGGCTGGAAGAAACCTGAGGCGCAAGGCAATCCGGCGGGGGTGGATGGCCGGGACCAGCCCGGCCACGACGGCGCGGGATGGACGTTCGCGGGGCGGAAGCGTCCGCCCCGGGACAGTCCGGACAGGCGCCCGTGGAAAGGTCCCCTCACCCGAGCGGGACCGGCTCCAGGAAGATCAGCTCGCTTTCGTCATAGGCGCGGCGCTCGATCTCGCGGAAGCCGTCCGGTGTCACGAAGG
Source organism: Xanthobacter nonsaccharivorans (assembly GCF_043194755.2). Taxonomy (NCBI): domain Bacteria; kingdom Pseudomonadati; phylum Pseudomonadota; class Alphaproteobacteria; order Hyphomicrobiales; family Xanthobacteraceae; genus Xanthobacter; species Xanthobacter nonsaccharivorans. The sequence continues at coordinate 1,250,733 of NZ_CM195526.1, forward strand.
CGCCGGTGCGCTCCTCCACCACCAGGAGCGCGTCCGGGGCGAGCCAGCCGCCCGCAAGGGCGCCGGAGATCGCCAGCTCGGCGAGCCCCTTGCCATAGGGGGGATCGCAGAAGACGAGGGAATAGGCCTCCCCCGGTCCCATCTCGCCGAGGCGGGTGGCGTCGCGCCGGAAGATCCGGGTGACGCCGGTGAGGCCGAGGGCCTCCACATTGTCGCGGATGAGGCCGCGCGCCTCGGCCGCCTCCTCCACGAACAAGGCGAAGCGTGCCCCGCGCGACAGCGCCTCAAGGCTGAGCGCGCCGGTGCCGGCGAACAGGTCCAGCACCCGCGCGTTCTCGCAGGGGTCGCCGTAGGCATGCGCGAGCATGTTGAACAGGCTCTCGCGCAGCCGGTCCGAGGTGGGCCGGGTGAGGCTGGAGGAGGGGCCCTTCAGCGTGCGCCCCTTCCACGTGCCGCCGACGATGCGCATGACGGGTCAGGCGCCCGTTCAGCGCTTGCCGCGCGGACCGCCGGGCTTGCCACCCGCGGGGCGCCCGCCGGGCTTTCCAGGCCCCTTGCCGGGCCCTTTGCCAAAGCCGCCGGGCTTGCCGCCGCGGCCGGCCGCAGGCTTTCCGGGCCCCTTGCCGGCGAAGCCGCCGGGACGGTCCCCGAACGAGCGCTCGCGCCCGGCCGGCTTGTCACCGAAGCTGCGCTCCCGCGCCGGCCTGTCGCCGAAATCACCGCCGCGGCCTTCCGGCCGGGGACGGGCGCGGGACGGCCGGTCGCCTTCAGGCCGGTCGCCGCCGAAGCTGCGGCTACGCGGGGGCCTGTCGCTGAAATCGCCACCACGGCCTTCCGGCCGGGGCCGGGCACGGGACGGCCGGTCCCCTTCAGGCCGGTCGCCGCCGAAGCTGCGGCCGCGCGGGGGCCTGTCGCCGAAGTCGCCGCCACGGCCTTCCGGCCGGGGGCGGGCGCGGGACGGCCGGTCGCCCTCGGGCCGGTCGCCGCCGAAGCTGCGGCCGCGCGGGGGCCTGTCGCCGAAATCGCCACCGCGGCCTTCCGGCCGGGGACGGGCGCGGGACGGCCGGTCGCCTTCAGGCCGGTCGCCGCCGAAGCTGCGGCCGCGCGGGGGCTTGTCGCCGAAATCGCCGCCACGGCCTTCCGGCCGGGGGCGGAAGGCGCGTTCACCCTGCGGGCGCTCGCCCTCGCGGCGGGGGCCGGAGCGCTTGAAGCTGCCTTCGTCGTCATAGCGGCGCGGGCGTTCCTCCCGCTCGCCGGAACGGGTGGGGCGCCGGCGGAAGTCTTCCTTCTCCTCGCGCGGGGCTCGGCCTCGCGGGGCGTCGTCGCGGAAGGGCGGGCGCCCTTCCGAACGGCGGGGCCGCTCGGCGGGACCGTCCTCGCGGCTGCGGCGGAAAGGACGGGCGGAGGCCTCCTCGGCACCGGGGCGGCCGGTGGCGCGGCTGCCGGCGCGGCCCTTGGGTCCGGCCCCGCGCGCGGGCGCCTCGCCCTTCGGCGCGAGCACGCGCTCCACCTTCACGGTGCGGCCCTTGCGGTCGGCCACGGTGCCGACGCGCTCGGTGCCGCGCTCCTCGCTCGCGCGGCGGCGCGGACGCGGGCCGGCGGGGTGGATGAAATCCTCCACCGGCGCATCGAAGGCCTGCGGCTCGCGGGAGCTGCGGCGGGCCGCGGCCTTCAGGCCGCCGGACTTCTCGGCCATCGCCTGCTTGCGGCCGGCGGGACGATAGGCGGGGCGAACCGGAGCCTCCTCCACCTCGCGTTCCACCAGCGGGCCGGCGAAATCGGCCCCGGCGGCGGCTGCGAGGTCGGCGCCGATCTGGTCGCGCAGCACGCGGGTGCGCACCTCCTCCACGCCGCCTTCCGGGATCTCGCCCAGCTGGAAGGGACCGTAGGAGACGCGGATCAGGCGGTTCACCTGCAGCCCCAGCGCGCCCAGCACGTTGCGGATCTCGCGGTTCTTGCCCTCGCGCAGGGAGACGGTGATCCAGGCATTGGCGCCCTGCACGCGGTCGAGGGTGGCCTCGATGGGCCCGTATTCCACGCCCTCCACCGTGATGCCCTTGAGCAGGGTGTCGAGCTGCGCCTGGTCGATCTCGCCATTGGCGCGCACGCGGTAGCGGCGCAGCCAGGCGGTCTCCGGCAGCTCCAGCACGCGGGCGAGGCCACCGTCGTTGGTGAGCAGCAGCAGGCCTTCGGAATTCAGGTCCAGCCGGCCGATGCTCACGAGGCGCGGCAGGCCCTTCGGCAGGATCTCGAACAGGGTGGTGCGCCCCTCCGGGTCGCGGTTGGTGGTCACCACGCCCCTGGGCTTGTGGTAGATGAAGAGGCGGGTACGCTCGCGCTCCGGCAGGGGCTCCCCGTCGATGGTGATCTTGTCCTGCGCCGTCACGGTGACGGCGGGGCTCGCCAGCACCTCGCCGTTCACGGCGACGCGGCCGGCCTCGATCCATTCCTCGATCTCACGGCGCGAGCCGAGCCCGGCGCGGGCCACGACCTTGGCGATGCGCTCGGCCTCCTTCGGAGGGGCGGCGGGAAGTTCACGCTTCTGGCGCGGAACGCGGTTCTTGTCCTTGCGGGGCGGTGATGTGCGCGGCATGGGGCGTCTATAGCGTTTTCCAGCGAATTGGGCACCGGTTCGCGTGAAGAAAACGCATCAACGCAAAGATCTCGAGCATTTCCACGATTCAACGAAGCGGGGAAATGCTCTAGCACAGCAGGACCGGCGCGGCGAGCGCGGGATGGGCAGGGGCACAATGTCGGGAACCTTCATGCAGATGGCGCTCAACGAGGCGCGGGCCGCCGCGGAGCGTGGGGAGGTACCGGTGGGTGCCGTTCTGGTGCGCGGCAACGAGGTGATCGCCCGCGACGGCAACCGCACCCGCGAGCTCAACGATCCCACGGCCCATGCCGAGATGCTGGTGGTGCGCGCCGCCGGCGGGCGGCTGAAGTCCGAGCGGCTCACCAATTGCGATCTCTACGTGACGCTGGAGCCCTGCGCCATGTGCGCGGCCGCCATCTCCTTCGCCCGCATCCGCCGGCTCTATTTCGGCGCCTCCGATCCCAAGGGCGGCGGGGTGGAGAATGGCGCGCGCTTTTATTCCCAGCCCACCTGCCACCACGTGCCGGAAGTCTATGGCGGCATCGCCGAGCGGCAGGCGGCGGAGGTGCTGAAGGCCTTCTTCCAGGAGCGGCGCTAGCCGCTCGACCTTGTTTCCAGGGAGCGGCGCTAGCCGCTCGACCTTGTTTCCAGGGAGCGGCGCTAGCCGCTCGGTCGTCTTTTTAGAGGCGGCGTCAGCCGCTCGATCCGGCGCCCGGCGACGCCGGCCTTCATGGGCAGCGCTGGAGCGGGCCGTTCCAGCCGTCGCGGTTCATCTGGTAGCGGAGCATGCCTTTGGCGAGGCGGGCGGTGACGACGGTCTTCTCCGCCTCATCCACACCGTAGGTGCAGGCGCCGCGCCAACGCACGGTATCGCCGTTGCGCGAGACGCTGGTGAAATCGCAGTAGAAGTCCTCCCCCGAGAGGTGCATGGGCTCCACCACGATGGTGGAGAGGGGACGCCCGCATTTTCCGGGCGTCGCCCAGGTGCCGATGATGCTCTCCGCTGCCGATGCCCCCGCGCCCGGACAGGCGGCCGCGAGGATCAGCGGGAGGAGGCGTGCGCCCAGCCATCGCATGTCTTCCGTCTCCTTCATCCCGGCACGCTTGTGCACGCCTGCCCCGGAGGGGCGGGCCGTGGCTCCCGGCACCTTACCGGCACATGCACAAGGCTTCGGACGCCTGGTCGTTCCAAGCGCTGCCCACGTATTTGTAGCTGCGGTTGGAGCGGAAGTGCGCGCCCCCTTCGTTGACGTGCTGCCACAGGGTGATCGTGCAGCCCCGCGTGACCTTGAAGGAGGAGATCTGGTCGTTCCACGAGGGCTCGTAGATCACGCTCTCGCAGCCGGGGCCGTGGCCGTTGGTGGTGCAGCCCAGGCTCTCGCCCTGCACCATCTTCATGCGCTCCAGATTGTGCAGCGTGTATCCGGAGCCGCCGTAGTCGCGGTGCTGGAAGATGCGGCAGCCGGCTTCCGCGGCATGGGGCACGAGGTAGAAGGCCGCGGCGAGCATGGCGCCGAGCGCCAAGGCGGGCAGGTTCATGTATCTGGTCATGGCGACCCCTCCGTCCGTCCTGCGACGGATCGTGATGATGTGGACAGGTGCGATGTCGTCCGGCGGCGAAGGTCGTTCGCTGCGCGGTCGGGTCTCCGGATCGCCCTCCACCTCTCTGGATGGAGACGGATTCCGCGCGCATCGGGCGCCCGTGGGCGGCTCGGTGCGGGCGGGTCCGGTTCTGGCGGGCGACCGGAGCGATCAAGGGCCGGAAGGGCCGGGCGCGGGCAGGCACGACGATGCGTGGATCTCGGGCGCGCGGGACCTTGCCGGTCGTGGCCGCATCCTAGGCCGGCCGCGGGGGATGACATCCACCGTTTGAGGGATGGCTGCCTTTCGGAAAGGCGGGATCGGGTTTCTTTCCGTCGGCAGGGAAGACGGCGGCAAGGAAAAGGCCCGGCTGGCGGCCGGGCCTCGCATGACGCCGGACCCTCGGCGCGGGAGCGCCGGGGGCGCCTCAGCTTTCCGCGAGGAAGGGCATCACCGCCCGCAGCATTGCCTCGGGCGCTTCCTCGCAGACGAAATGGCCCGCCTCCACCCCCGTGCCGTCGAGCTTCGGCGCGAAGGCCGTCCAGGCCTCCAGCGGACTTACGCCGCGGCTGGGAATGCCTGCCGAGCCCCACAGGACGAAGACCGGGCAGGAGAGGGTGCGGGCGGCGGCGAGGTCCGCCTCGTCATGGGCGAGGTCGATGGTGGCGCCGGCGCGGTAGTCCTCGCACATGGCGTGGAGCCGGTCCGGGGAGGAGATGGCGGCGCGGTACTGCACCATGGCGCGCGGATCGAAGGCGGAAAGGTCCTTGGCGGCGGTCCAGCTGGCCATGGTCCAGTCGAGGAACCAGGCCGGATGGGCGCCGATCAGCTTCTCCGGCAGGGGCTTCGGCTGGGCGAGCATGGACCAGTGGTAGACCTGCAGCGCCCGCGCCCGGTCCATCTTGTGCCACATGACGTAGGTGGGGACGATGTCGAGCACCACCAGCGCATCGAGCCGGCCGGGATGGTCGAGGCCGAGCCGGTAGCCGGCCCGCGCGCCCCGGTCGTGGCCCATGAGGGAGAAGTGGGCGAAGCCCAGATGCTCCATCACCTCCACCATGGCGGCGGCCATGGCGCGCTTGGAATAGGGGGCATGGTCCGCCCCCTCCACCGGCGCCGCGCTCCAGCCGTAGCCGGGCAGGTCGGGGATGACCAGCGTGTGCTGCTCGGCGAGCTTCGGCGCCACCTTGTGCCACATGACGTGGCTTTGCGGGAAGCCGTGGAGCAGGAGGAGCGGGGATCCCTTGCCGCCCTGCCGCAGGAAGATGCGGCCCGCCTTGGTGTCCACATAATGGGAATCGAAGCCGGGGAAGAGGTCTGAGGCGTCGGTCATGCGGGAGCTCCTGGTTCCTGGGTCCCGCGCCGGCACCGGGCGAGGAACGGGCGGGGCGATGCCGGGGGAAAGGCGCGCGGCGGGGCGCGCCCTCCCGTGGCGCTGCATCGGTCGAAGAGCGGGCGAGGGGGATCAGTCGAACACTTCGTCCGCCGCCGTGATCAGCCCGAGATTAGGCGATGTGGCACAGAAGGCGGCGAGCTTCTCGGCATTCTTCACGAACTTGTCCGTGTCGATGACGGGCGAGGCGTCCTCGTCCTTGTAGTAAGCGTCGAGCCAGGTAAGGATGATTGAGATCGTCGTCTTGTCGCTGTTGATGAATTGCTGGCAGGTCATGGTGGACAAATCCCACTTTTCCGCTGCCGCAGGGCTCAGACCGGCGATGAGCACGGCCAGGGCGAGCACATGTTTCATGCTTCCTCCCCCTTCTCTTGGGCCGTCCATGCGGCCGACGCGGGCATCATGCGCCCCGGTCCACGCAAATGCCAGAATGCCCGCCTGCAAGCCGTCGCCGCCAGCGCGGGGGCGCTATCTGGCGCCGAGCACCGCTGCGCAGGCGTCCGGCAGGTCGGCAAGGGTTATGGGCGGCTTCGGCTTCGCCGGTTCCTTCTCGGGCTTGGGATGCAGCACCTCGTCGGTGAACCACCAGTCCAGATCCGATCCGCAGCCCTCGCCCACGGGCGGGGCCTCCTGCGGCCGGCATTCCGGGCTGTCGGCGGGGCAGGTGAGGCGCACGTGCATGTGGTAGTCGTGCCCCCAGTAGGGCCGCACCTTGGCGAGGAAGCCGCGGTCGCCCGTCGCCTCCCGGCACAGGGCCTTCTTGATGGCGGCGTTGACGAAGATGCGCTCCACCCGCGGATCGCGCGCCGCGGCGCGGATCACCTTCCAGGTGTCGGGCCGCCAGTTGGCGGGGTCGATGTCGCGGCGGTCGGCGCGTACCATCATGGAGGCGGAAAGCTTCTCCCGCTCGTCACGCGTCAGCTCGCGGCCGGGGCTCGGGGTCAGCCAGATGTCGGCGTCGAGGCCGATCTGGTGGGAGGCGTGGCCGGTGAGCATGGGGCCGCCGCGGGGCTGGGCCATGTCGCCCACCAGGATGCCGTGCCAGCCGGACACCTTCGGCACCTCGCCGGAGAAGCGCTCCAGGAAGGCCACGAGGTCCGGATGGCCCCAGTTGCGGTTGCGGGACAGGCGCATGACCTGCCAGCTGGGCCCGTTCACCGGCAGCGCCTCGCCGCCCGCAAGGCAGCCCTTGGAATAGAAGCCGATGGACCGGGCGGCGAGCGGCGCCGGGCCCTCCGCGCGGCCGAACAGTTCCTTGGCCGGCGTGGCGCCCGCCGGGGGGCCGCTTGCGGGCCTGGCGGCGGCGGGCTTGCCCGGCACCGGTGCCGGCGGCTGCTGGGCGGCGGCCGGCCGGGCGAGCGCGAGGCCGATGAGCGCGGCGGCGAGCAGCAGCGCGGTGCGGCCGGGGGCCATCAGCCCTCCACCTTGTGAGTCATCACCACGAAGCCCCCGGCGTTCCGCGTGCCGGGATGGGCCGGCAGATCGGTGACGAGCAGGGTGGTGCCCGGCAGGGCGAGGGCCGAGACCTGCTTGTTGATGGAGGCGTCCACCGTCACCCGGGCGAGGGATTGCTGGGCGATGCCGGCGGGTGTCTTGCCTTCGTAGGAGATGGCGCTCCAGCGCGGCGGGCCGCCGTTCTTGGCCGCGAGCACATAGACGACGTTGCCGAGCGGCGCCGCCGGGTCGGCGATGGCGACGGGGCCCTGCAGCGCCGTCTGCCCGCCGCGCAGCACGGTGATGGTCCTGTCCGCGCCGCTCACCACCATGGAGATGGGCTCGGTGGTGGGGGCATTGTCCTGTGGCGCGCCCTGGCCGGTGGCGGAGACCGCGAGCTGCTCGTCCAGCCCCTCGCTCATCACGAGACCGGGGTGCAGCACGTCTTCCGGCGCGGAGTGGCTGTTGGCGATGATCACCGGCGTGCCCACGTGGGTGATGCCGAACACGAGCTTGGAGAAGGCGAGCGGCAGGTGCACGCAGCCGTGGGAGGAGGGATAGCCCGGCAGCCCGCCCGCATGGAGCGCCACCCCCGACCAGGTGAGACGCTCCGTGTAGGGCATGGAGGCGTTGTTGTAGATGGAAGAGTGGTGCTCCACGTCCTTGCCGAGGATGGTGAAGACGCCGGTGGGCGTCTCGTGCCCGTCCTTGCCCGTGGAGACGGTGGACGCACCGATCCGCACGCCGTTGCGGTAGACGAAGCAGCGCTGGTCGTCGAGGTTCACCACGATGGCGACGAAGCCGTCCGGCGCGCGCTCGGGATACCACACCCACTCGCCGGGCTTGAGCCCCTTGATGGCGGTGATGTCCGGGTCGTTGGCGGCGAAAGCGGGCAGGAGGGCATCGGCGACGAGCCCGCCCGCGAGCGCGACGGCAAGCTTCACGGCGCCGCGCCGGCTGAGGTGAAGGATATCTGGCATGGCATGTCCCCCAACGTGCGAATCGGCCGTCTGTGCCTATCTGTGGCGCGGCCGGCGCGGCCTGTCCATGCGCGGTGGAGGAAAGGGGCGGGTGCCTGAACCCCTCACCCGGTCATCGGGATGATGTCGGCCACCTCGATCCCGTCCGGGTCGATGCGGCAGACGAGGCCGATGGCCTCCACCCCCGCCGCCCTCGCCAGATCGAAGGCCCGGCCGTAGCCGGGGTCGAGATCGCGGGCGAGGCCGATGCGCCCGGCCGAGCCGATCTGGCTCAGGTAGACCATCACCGCCCGGTTGCCCTTCTGGGCCTCGGCGGCAAGCTCGTCGAGGTGCTTCGCCCCGCGGGCGGTCACGCAGTCCGGGAATTCCGCATGGCCCGGCGCGCGCATGAGGTGGACGTTCTTCACCTCCACCAGGCACAGGGGCTTCGCCTCGTCCTCCAGCTGGATGTCGATGCGGCTCGACTTGCCGTATTTCACCTCCCGCCGCATGCGGGCGTAGCCGGCGAGCGCCGGCACATGGCCCGCGGCGATGGCCTCGGCGACGAGGAGGTTGGGGTGCATGGTGTTGACCCCCACCAGCTCCGGTCCGGCGCCGAAATCGGCCTCCACCAGCTCCCAGCTCAGGGCGAGCTTGCGGTTGGGATTGGACGAGCGCGACAGCCACACCCGGCTGCCCGGGGCATCGAGCCCCAGCATGGCGCCGGAATTGGCCACGTGGGCGGTGGTCTCGGTGCCATCCTCCAGCACCACGTCGGCGAGGAAGCGCTTGTAGCGCCGCACCAGGCGGCCTTCGATGAGCGGCGTGGCGAAGCGCATCAGCCGTTTGCCGGTCCGCCGCCGGGGCCGTCGCTGATGCCGTCGCTGATGCCGTCGCTCCTGCCGTGAAGGCAGATGAGGGTCTGCGTGGCGGTGGCGCAATGGATGCGCCCGCCCGCCGCCTCGGCATAGACATCCACCCGCACGATGGTGAGCGTGCGGCCTGCGCGCGTCACATGGCCCACGGCCACGAGCCGCTCGCCCTTGCCGGGCGCCATGATGTTGATCTTGTACTCCACGGTCAGCACCGTGGAGCCCGCCGGGAACAGGGTGAAGGCCGCATAGCCGCCGGCCGTGTCGGCGATGGCGCCGATGGAGCCGCCGTGGAAGAAGCCGTGCTGCTGGGTGACGCCCGGCGCATAGGGCAGCACCACCTCCACCCGCCCCGGCTCCACCGTCCCGAGGACGGCGCCGATGGTGCTCATGAAGGGCTGGCGCGCGAAGCTCTCGCGCACCTTGGTCTCGAAGAAGGGATCTTGGGGAGTGAGGGCAGGTTCGGTCATCGCGGGCGGGGCTTTCTCCTGGAGAGCGAACATAGCCGATCATGCGGTGCGCGCACCCTTTCGTGTTTCGCCGCATGGGGTGGCCGGACACCGCTTCCGGGTCGCGCCTTGACTCCGTCGCCGCGTTCCGGAATCTATAAGAACAAATAGAGAACAAGAGAGGCGGTCGTGCCGTCACGTTCCACGGATGCATCCCGCTCCGCGGCCGATGTCGCGCGTCTGCGGCAGGGCCTGCGGGCGGCCATCTCGGCCATCGAGCGGGGCGAGGCGCCGCCGGGGGCGGGCGGGGATTTCTCCCTGGGGGAGGCGCCCGCGCGCCTGCCGTTGGGCGTCGCGCCGGTGGATGCGGCCCTCGGCGGCGGCCTGCTCCTCGGGGGGCTGCACGAGGTGTCGGCCCCGGCGGCCGATGCCGGCGTGCTCGGGGCCTTTGCCCTGGGGCTTGCCGCCTGCGCGGTGATGGCGTGCCGCCGGCCTCTGCTCCTGGTGCAGCAGGACCTGGTGCCGTGGGAGGCGGGCGCCTTCTACGCGCCGGGGCTTGCCGCCTTCGGCCTTTCTCCCGGCGCGCTGCTCCTGGTGCGGGTGCGCCGGCCGCAGGACGTTCTGTACGTGATGGAGGAGGGGTTGAAATGCGCCGGTCTCGCCGCCGTTCTCGGGGAAGTGGCCTCGCCTTTGCCGGATGCGCTCACGGCCACGCGGCGCCTCTCCCTCGCGGCGCGGGGGCAGGGCATCCTCGGCCTCATCGCGCGCCACACGATGGCCTGCGAGCCCTGCGCGGCGGTGAGCCGCTGGGTGGTCTCGCCCTTGCCGAGCCCGGCGCCGGACGGCCTGGGCGGGCTCGGGGTGCCGCGTGCCCGCGTCCGGCTCGTGCGCAACCGCTTCGGGCCGCCCGGCAACTGGCCGCTCGCCTTCGCCGGGGGGCAGTTCCACCTCGCGCCGGACGGGGAGGCGCATCATGAGCGCGGCGACGCCACTTCTTCCGGCCGTTCCGGGCCGGCGCTACCTCAGCCTCAGCCTGCCGCTCCTGGCCACGGATCGCCTCGAACGGCGGGTGTCGCCTGAGGACCGGGCCCGCCCGCGCGTCACCGTCATGGCTGATAAGGGGGCGCTGCGCCTCGTCGCCCTGAATGGGGCCGCCGCCGCGCTCGGCCTCGCGCCGGGCCTCGCGCTGGCCGATGCGCGGGCGCGCTTCCCCGACCTTCTGGTGAGCGAGGCCGAGCCCGAGGCGGAGGCGCGGCTGCTCGCCCGCTTCGCCGATGCCTGCGAGCGCTACACCCCCCTCCTCGCCCTCGACGGGCCGGAGGGGCTGCTGCTGGACGTCACCGGCTGCGCGCATCTGTTCGGGGACGAGGCGGGGCTGGTGCGCGACCTTCTCCGGCGCGTGGGCGGGCAGGGCTTTGCTGCCCGCGCGGCGCTCGCCTCCACGGCCGGCGCCGCCTTCGCCCTCGCCCGTTTTTCGGGCCGGGGGGAGCGGCGCGCGGGCGCCGGCGTGGTAGTGCCGGAGGAGGAGGCCCTCGCCCCGCTCCTCGCGCCCTTGCCGCTGGCGGCGCTCCGGCTGGAGGCGGCAACCCTCGGCGCCCTGGTGCGGCTGGGCTTCGGCACGGTGGGCGACCTCATCGGCAAGCCCCGCGCGCCCCTTGCCGCCCGCTTCGGCGCGGGGCTGCTGGAGCGCCTCGACGCCGCGCTGGGCACCGCTCCGGTGGCGGTGGACTATCGCTTCGCACCCCCCGTCTTCTGCGCCGAGCGCAACCTGTTCGAGCCGGTGGAGCGGGTGGAGGACGTGCTGGGCCTCACCGTGAAGCTCGCCGCCACCCTGGAGACCGCGCTGGAGCGCCACGGGGTGGGGGCGCGGCGGCTCGACCTCGCCTTGTTCCGCGTGGACGGGGAGGTGACGCGGCTCATGGTGGGGACTGGACGCCCCCTGCGCGCGCCGGAGGCGATCCGCCGCCTGTTCGCGGAGAAAATCGCCGCCCTCACCAGCCTCGACCCCGGCTTCGGCTTCGATCTCCTGCGCCTCGCCGTGCGGGAGGCCGCCCCCATGGCCGAGCATCAGTCCGGCTTTGCCGCCGCGACCGATGGGGCGGAGGCGCTCGACGGCCTCATCGACCGCCTCTCCATCCGCTTCGGCGCGCGGCAGGTGCAGGTGCTCCGGATGGAGGACCGCCACTGGCCCGACAGCGCGAGCCACGCCGTCCCGGCGCAGGGCCTGTGTGCATCTTCCCTCATGGCGGCGGCGACCGAGGTGGCCGGGGCGGGGGCGATGCCGCTCGCGGCGGCATGGCCGCCGGTCGAGGCCCTCGATCCGCCGCCTGCCTCGCCTGCGCCCCGGCCCGGGGGCACCCCGGCCTCCGCCGTTTTACCGGCCGCCTTCCGGCTCATGCCGCGCACCGGCGCGGTTGCCCTGACGGGTGGGGCGGGGTGGGGGAGCGGCCCTGCACGGGCCTTGAAGGCCGTCCCCGCGTCCCGGTCGCCGATGGCGCGTCTTTCGCCGGCAGAAGGGGAGGGCGGCGCGCCGACGCGTTCAGCCGCGACCGCCTTCGCCTCTTCCCCGCCGGGCGAGGCCGGGGAGGGGGGACATGGCCCGGTCGGCGCCGCGGAGCCCGGCGCCCGGCCGGGCGGGAGACCGCTGGCGGGGGGCTCCGCCGCGGCCGCCCTGCTGTTCGATGCCGCCCGCGCCGGGCTCGACGTGCCGCGTCCTTCCGAAGCGGGCCGGGGCGCGCGGAGGCCGGCCCTGCCCGTGACCGGGGCTCGCACCCACGGCTCCGGTCCCGACACCTGCGGTCCGGAGCGGCCGCTGCGCCTGTTCGAGACGCCGGAGCCGGTGGAGGCGGTGGCCGAGGTGCCGGATGGCCCGCCCGTACAGTTCCGTTGGCGACGGCGGCTCCACGAGGTGGCCCGCGTCGAGGGGCCCGAGCGCATCGCCGCCGAATGGTGGCGCCGGGGGCCGGATGCGCCCCTGGTCCCCACCCGCGACTATTTCCGGGTGGAAACGCGGGAGGGCCATCGTTTCTGGCTGTTCCGCGCCGGCCTCTACGAGCGGGAGGCCGGGGTGCCGCGCTGGTTCCTCCACGGCCTGTTCGGGTGACGGCCATGGCTGATACCCGCCCCGGTGCGCCCGCCGCCCCGATCATCCCGTTCCCGGCCGAGCCGGCCCCGCGCGCCCCGGTGCAGGCGACGCCGGCCCCGCCCTTCGTGGAGCTGGCCGTCACCACCAGCTTCTCCTTCCTCCATGGCGGCTCGCATCCGGAGGATTATGTGGCGGAGGCGCTCGCCCTCGGCCATCGCGGCATCGGCATCGCTGATCGCAACACCCTCGCCGGGGTGGTGCGCGCCCATGCCATGGCCAGGGCCCACGGCCTGCCGCTGGCGGTGGGCGCCCGCCTCGTCTTCGCCGACGGCACGCCGGACATTCTCGCCTATCCCGGCGACCGTGCCGCCTATGGCCGGCTGTGCCGCCTGCTCACCGCCGGCAACATGCGGGCGCAGAAGGGCGAATGCCACCTGGGCCTGGACGATCTCCTCGCCTGGCAGGAGGGGATGTGCCTCGCGGTGATGCCGCCCCGCCGCCTGCCGGAGGCATTCGGCGGTTTCCTCGATCGCCTGGTTGAGGCCGCCCCCGGCCGGGTCTGGCTCGCCGCCCCACTTTCCCACCGGGGGGACGATGCCCGCCGCCTGGGGCGGCTCGGGCAGGTGGCGCGTGCGGCGGGCGTGCGGCTCCTCGCCACGTCCGACGCGCTCTACCACGCGCCCGGGCAGCGGGCGGTGCAGGATGTGCTCACCGCCATCCGCCACCACGTGCCGCTGGATGCCGCCGGCGGCCGGCTGGAGGCGAACGCCGAGCGGCACCTGAAGGGCGCCGCCGAGATGGCCCGCCTCTACCGCGCCGCGCCGGAGGCGGTGGCGGAGACCCATGCCTTCTTTTCCCGGCTCGCCTTCAGCCTCGGTGACCTGAAGCCGTCCTATCCGCGCGAGAACCGGGAAGGCTACGCCAGCCCCCAGGCGGCGCTGGAGTCCCTCGCCTGGGCAGGGGCGCACGCCCATTACGGGGAACGCGTGCCGGAGAAGGTGGAGAAGGCGCTGCGCCACGAGCTCGACCTCATCGGCCGGCTGAACTACGCGCCCTATTTCCTCACGGTGGACGAGATCGTCCGCTTCGCGCGGAGCAGGGACATCCTGTGCCAGGGGCGGGGTTCGGCGGCCAATTCCGCGGTGTGCTTCTGCATGGGCATCACGGACGTGGACCCCATGTGCTCCAACCTGCTGTTCGAGCGCTTCATCTCCGAGGAGCGCGGCGAGCCGCCGGACATCGACATCGATTTCGAGCACGAGCGGCGCGGCGAGGTGCTGGCCTTCGTCTACCAGCGCTACGGCGCCGCCCATGCGGGGCTCGCCGCCACCACCATCACCTATCGCTCCCGCTCGGCGGTGCGCGAGGTGGGCAAGGCCTTCGGCCTCTCCGACGATACGGTCGGGGCGCTCGCGGGCTCCATCTGGGGCTGGTCGTCGGGCGGCGTGCCGGAGGAGGAGGCGCGCCGCCTGGGCCTTGATCCCGCCGATCCGCGCCTCGCTCATGTGCTGGCGCTGACGAAGGCGCTCATCGGCTTTCCGCGCCACCTCTCCCAGCACGTGGGCGGCATGGTGGTGACCCACGACCGGCTCGACGAGACCGTGCCCCTCACCCGCTCCGCCATGGACGAGCGGCCCATCATCGAATGGAACAAGGACGACCTGGAGGCCGTGGGCCTGCTCAAGGTGGATATCCTCGCCCTCGGCATGCTCACCGCGGTGAAGAAATGCTTCGGCCTGCTGCAGGCGCATTACGGGCAGAAGATGGAGCGCATCCGCGACCCCGCCTTCGGCGACGGTCGCGTCTATGCCATGCTGCAGCGGGCGGATTCCATCGGCGTGTTCCAGGTGGAGAGCCGGGCGCAGCAGACCATGCTGCCGCGGCTCCGGCCCGACAAATTCGAGGATCTGGTGGTGGAGGTGGCCATCGTGCGGCCCGGCCCCATCCAGGGCGGCATGGTGCATCCCTATCTGAGGCGGCGGCAGGGCCTCGATCCGGTCCGTTACCCTTCGCCGGCGCTGGAGGAGGTGTTGCGGCCGACCCTCGGCGTGCCCCTGTTCCAGGAGCAGGCCATGCAGATCGCCATCGTCGGGGCGGGCTTCTCCCCCGGCGAGGCGGATGCGCTGCGCCGGGCCATGGCCACCTTCAAGCGGGTGGGCACCATCGGCACATTCCACGACAAGCTCATCGACGGCATGATCGGCAACGGCTACGAGCGCGCGTTCGCCGAGAGCCTGTGGAAGCAGATCGAGGGGTTCGGCTCCTACGGCTTCCCCCAGTCCCATGCGGAGAGCTTCGCCCTCATCGTCTACTGCTCGGCCTGGCTGAAATGCCATTATCCGGACGTGTTCGCCGCCGGGCTCCTGAATGCGTGGCCCATGGGCTTCTACGCTCCCGCTCAATTGGTGCGCGACGCGCAGGAGCACGGGGTGGAGGTGCGCCCGGTGGATGTGAACGCCTCCTTCTGGGACCACACGCTGGAACAGGAGGCGGACGTGGCGGGCGCGCCGTCCCCCGCCGCCCGGCGCCTCCATCCCCGCCATCGCGACATGACGGGCGATGTGAGGACCACCCATGCCCTGCGCCTCGGCCTGCGGCAGATCGAGGGGCTGAAGGCGGAGGAGGCCGGGCGCCTCGTGGAGCAGCGCGGGGCGGGCTATGATTCCATCCGCGATCTGTGGCTGCGCACGGGCCTTGCGCCGGCGACGCTGGAGCGCCTCGCCGATGCGGACGCCTTCCGCTCCCTCGGCCTCGACCGGCGGGCGGCGCTGTGGGCCATCAAGGGCCTGCGCCGCTCCGGGGACAAGGACGACCTGCCTTTGTTCCGCGCCGCCGCCACCGCCCGCGAGCCCGACATGGAGCTGGCGCCCCTTCTCCCCGGCGCGCAGGTGATCGCCGACTACCGGCACCTTCGGCTGTCGCTGAAGTCCCACCCGCTCGCCTTCCTGCGGCCCGAGCTCGCCCGGCGGGGCGTGATGCCGGCGGGGCGGCTCGACGAGATGAAGAGCGGGCGCCGCCTCACCCTCGCCGGCCTCGTGCTGGTGCGCCAGCGGCCGGGCACGGCGAGCGGCGTCATCTTCATGACCCTCGAGGACGAGGAGGCGTGGGCCAACGTGATCGTCTGGCCGCGGGTGTTCGAGGCGTTCCGGCCGCAGGTGCTCGGCGCACGCCTCGTGGCGGTGACGGGGCGGCTGCAGAACGAGCAGGGCGTGATCCATCTCGTGGCGGAGAAGATCGAGGACTGGAGCGCCCTCATCACCTCGCTGGACACCCACGCCGGCCCTCTCGACCCTTCCATGCCGGCCGACGAGGGCCGGCGCGGGCCGCCGGGGCGGGACACGCGGGAGAAGGAGCCGCGCCTGCCGACGCCCCTCGCCGCCAGCCCCGCGCCGGACTTCCGCACGCCGGATCCCCGTGCCGCTTTGCCGAAAGGCCGGAACTTCCATTGATGCCGCGATGGGAGGGCCTGCCCCCGTCCTTTGCCCGAGCCTGCGCGGGGCTTGAGCGAAGCCACCTGGAATACGCCTTCGGCGCGGGTCGAAGACCGGGGTCGCGGGCATGACGGACGAGAGGGCGGCGGCCGGTCCCGCCCCTTGGCCCCGTTCCACGGGGAGGCGGCCGGTCTTTGGATGTCGCCTGCGCTACCGTGGCGCGGCCGGTCTTCCGGTCGGCGCATTGACAGGCTCCCGCCCGCCGCCTCACTTCAGCCGGCGGCAGGTGCGCCGCGAACACGCCGGGGCGCCATGAGCTATCTCTATCTTCTCATTGCCATCACCGCCGAGGTGGTGGCCACCTCCGCCCTCAAGTCGGCGGAAGGGTTCACCCGGCTCGGGCCATCGCTGCTGGTGGCGGCGGGCTATGGCATCGCCTTCTTTTTCCTGTCGCTCACCCTGCGGGTGCTGCCGGTGGGCATCGCCTACGCCATCTGGTCAGGGGTGGGTATCGTGATGGTGACGGGCATCGCCTGGATCTATTACGGCCAGCACCTGGACATGCCCGCCATGGTCGGACTCGGGCTCATCATCGCCGGCGTGCTGGTGATCAACCTGCTGTCCAGGTCCGTGGCGCACTAAAAAGGCGAAAGGCGGCGCCTTGCGGCGCCGCCTTCCAGGTCCCGGGGCAGACGGGAAGAGAGCATTTTCGGGCGAAGTGGAAACCGGTTCGCCTGACGAAATTGCATCTGCACGATGAGATCGAGGGCCTCCCCGATGCCATGAGGCGGGGAGGCGCCCAGATCAGCTGGCTTCCAGCTCCGGCTCCGCTTCCGCTGCGACGCTCGGCAGCAGCCAGTCGAACAGGCGGCCGGTGGCAAGGCGCTGGGCCTGGAGCACGGCGCCGGCCATGCCCTGCGCGTCGGCGGTCGCTTCCTGGGCCAGCGAGAGCGCGGTGGGGAAGGGCGCGGTGAGCTCCGCCACCACCTCGTCGGTGTCGAAGGACAGCTCCGCGTCGAATTTCTTCGCAATCTGCTGCATGCGCCGGTTATGGGCGAGGCAGTTCATGCACAGGGTGCGGATGCCGCGGTTACGGGCTGTCAGGATCACGCGCTCAAGCAGCAGGGTGCCGAGCCCGTGGTTCTGGAACTCGCGCTCCACGCTGAAGGCGGCCTCCGCCTCGCCGGGCAGCACGTCCCCCATGGGATAGAGCTCGGCGGCGGCGCGCAGTTCGCCGTCGACGAAACAGCCGTGAACGATCGCGCCCGTGCGGAAGACCCGCGAGGCGTAGCGTTCGATGAATTCGGCAGATACCGCTGAGCCGAACCTGAACCGGCGGCTCTCCGTGTCGAGCCTCAGGAGGTGATCGCGAAAAATCGCGGCCTCTCCGGTCCACAGCTTGCGGATGATCCCCGGTGCGACCTCATGGGTCATTTTTCTGGTTCTCCAGACTGGCGTCTTGGAAAGCCCTCGGGTTCCTCCGCGACGGAATTTAGGTGCATTGCAGCAAAGGTCAATGGGGCTGACCTTCACCAATAGGGAAGGTTCCTTCCGGAAATTCATCTCATTCCGGATATCTCTATGACCTAAAATGATTAAATCGCGCTATGCGCGAGGCGCAGCCGTGCCGCGCCGCAGCATCAGGGCTATGCCTCCAGATGGCCGCAATAAGCCGGCGCCACGCACTAATTTTCATTTATCGCACGAGGATGGCCCTGAAATCATTGACGTTGGTCAAGGTCGGGCCGGTGACCACGAGCCGGTCGAGGGCGGCGAAGAAGCTGTAGCCGTCATTGTTGGCAAGGTAGGCATCCGGCTTCACGCCGCGCGCCGCCGCTTCCTCGAGGATGCTCGAATCGAACCAGGCGCCGGCATTGTCCTCCGTACCGTCCACGCCGTCCGTATCGCAGGAGACGGCGGAGATGCCCTGCCGCCCCTTCAGCGCGATGGCGAGGGCGAGCAGGAATTCCACGCTGCGTCCGCCGCGCCCCTTGCCCCGCACGGTCACGGTGGTCTCGCCGCCGGAGAGCAGCACGCAGGGCGCCGCCGCCGGCAGGCCGTGCTCCTTGGCGCAATTGGCGATGCCGGCGAAGACGATGGCCGCCTCCCGTGCTTCGCCCTCGATGGCGTCGCCGAGGATGAGGGGGGTGATGCCGAACCCCCTGGCCTTCGCTTCCGCCGCCTTCAGGGCCATCATCGGCGTGGCGATCATGTGCACCTCCTGGCCGGGGATGGGATCGCCGGAGACGGTGTTGGCGCGGATGATCTTCTCCAGCTTCTGCGTCACCTCGATGCCCCAGGTGCGCATCAGGCCGAGCACGGCCTCAGGGTCGGACGCTTCCGGTACGGTGGGGCCGGAGCCGATGGCGGCCGGGTCGTCCCCCGGCACGTCGGAGATGAGGTAGGTCACCGCCCGCGCCGGGGCGATGGCGGCGGCAAGCCGGCCGCCCTTGATGGCGGAGACGGACTTGCGCACCCGGTTCATGACGCCGATGGGCGCGCCGGACTTCAGCAGCGCGGCGTTCAGCGCCTGCTTGTCCGCCAGCGTCAGGCCCTCGGCCGGCAGGGTGAGCAGGGAGGACGCGCCGCCGGACATGAGGCACACCACCAGATCGTTCGGCCCCGCGCTCCGTGCCAGCTCCAGGATGCGGCGGGCGGCGTCGAGGCCCGCCTGGTCCGGCACCGGGTGGGCGGCCTCCACGATCTCGATGTGCTGCGTCTCGCAGCCGTGGCCGTAGCGGGTGACGATGAGGCCCTCGCAGGGGTGGCCCCACTCCTCCTCGAAGGCGCGGGCCATGCGGGCGGAGGCCTTGCCGGCGCCGATGACGATGGTGCGTCCCCCCTTGCTCTCGTCGGGCGGGGCGGGCAGGCGGTCCCTGAACTTGCCTTCCGGCAGCGCCGCGGCCAGCGCCGCGTCGAACAGGCCGAGGAGGATGTCCCGGTCGGAAAGGGTGGTCGGCGACATGGCGTTCTCCCGCTCCCGCCAGCGCCGGGCGGGTTCTTCTCGTTCCGTTCCGCCTGTAGCGAGGCTCCGTCTTCCTATCAATGCCCCGGGGGCGAAAGGCAGCTTTAATGCCGCGGAGAAGGTGAGACGGGGATGCCGGCCGCGTGCATCGGCGCGCGCGAGCGCCTATATGCGGCCCATGACCCCGACCGCCGCCAGCGAACGCACCCATCTCGTCTTCGACCGCGCCCTGGTCCGCCGACGCCTTGCCCGTGCGGCGTGGCTCGGAGCCGAGCCGTTCCTGCTGGAGCGCGCGGCCGAGGACATGGCGGACCGGCTCGCGGCGGTGAAGCGCCGGTTCGAGACCGCCGTGGACCTTGGCACGCCGACCGATGCGGTGGCCCGCGCGCTCGCCGGCCATGCGGCGGTGGGGCATCTGATGCGCGCCGCCCCGCTCGCCGCGGGAGCGCCGGACGTGGTGGCGGACGAGGAGGCCCTGCCGTTCGCCCCCGGCACGCTCGATCTCGTGGTCTCCGCCTTGTCGCTGCAGATGGCGAATGACCTGCCCGGCGTGCTTGCCCAGGTGCGCCGGACGCTCAGGCCGGACGGCCTGTTCCTCGCCGCGCTGCTGGGAGGCTCCAGCCTGACCGAGCTGAGGCAGGCCTTCGCCATCGCCGAGAGCGAGACGACGGGCGGCATCTCTCCCCGCGTCGCCCCCTTTGCGGACGTGCGCGACCTCGGCGCGCTGCTGCAGCGGGCGGGCTTTGCCTTGCCGGTGACGGACGTGGACCGGGTGGTGGTGCGCTATTCCTCGCCCTTTACCTTGTTCTCGGACCTCCGGCGCATGGGCGCGGCGAACGCGCTCGCCGAGCGCCGGCGCGTGCCGCTGCGCCGGGCGACCCTGCTGCGTGCGGCGGAGGTCTATGCCGAGCGATTCGCAGACCCTGACGGCAAGGTGCGCGCCACTTTCGAGATCGTGTTCCTTTCCGGCTGGGCGCCCCACGAGAGCCAGCAGAAGCCGCTGCGCCCCGGCTCCGCCCGGATGCGCCTTGCCGAAGCTCTGGGCGCGAAGGAAGTGCCGCTTCCCCCCTCCGGCGACGAGCGGGATTGAGCGGGCGCCATCCCGTCTCTATTCAGAACACGGCCTCCGCCACGGCGGCCGGTGAACGGGGGAGAGGGGATGAGCGGGCAGGCGAGCCAAGGCGGGCGGGAAGAAGCGCTTCTGATCGATGGGTTTTCCCACATCCTGCCCATCACCACGCGGTGGATGGACGTGGACGTCTACGGCCACGTGAACAACGTGGTCTATTATTCCTACTTCGACACGGTGGTGAACGAGCATCTGGTCTCCGCCGGGGTGCTGGACCCGCAGACGAGCCCGATCATCGGCCTCGTGGTGGAGACGCGCTGCAGCTATTTCCGCAGCCTCACCTATCCGGCGCCGGTGAAGGCGGCCATGCGGGTGACGAAGCTCGGCTCCTCCTCGGTGCGCTACCAGATCGCCCTGTTCCAGGGGGATGATCCGCGCGCCGCCGCGCAGGGGCATTTCGTCCACGTCTATGTGGAGCGCGCCACCCAGCGGCCGGTGCCGATCCCCGACACGGTGAGGGCGCTGCTCCAGGCCCTGGCGGTGTAGGCAAGCGTTCCGGACCCGCCGGGGGCTGGAGAATCGCACGCCCGAAACGAACATGCCCCGGACGAGCCGGGGCATGAGGAGCCTTGAAAGCCTCGGGCCGAGATCAGCAGATGTACTGGGCGCCGTTCACGGTCATGGTCGAGCCGGTGATGAAGCCGGCCTCGTCGGAGGCGAGGAAGAGCACGGCGCGGGCGATGTCCTCCGGCTCGCCGAGACGGCCAACCGGGATGGTGGCGACGATCTTCGCAAGCGCCTCGGCGGGCACCGCCTTCACCATTTCGGTGGCGATGTAGCCGGGGGCGATGGCATTCACCGTGATGCCGAGCTTGGCATTCTCCTGGGCGAGCGCCTTCACGAAGCCGATCTCGCCGGCCTTGGCGGCGGAATAATTGGTCTGGCCGAACTGGCCCTTCTGCCCGTTGATGGACGAGATGCAGATGATGCGGCCGAACTTGCGGTCGCGCATGCCCTCGATCACCGGGCGGGTCATGTTGAAGGCGGAGTTGAGGTTGGTGTTGATCACCGCGCTCCACTGCTCCAGCGACATCTTGTGGAACTGGCCGTCGCGGGTGATGCCCGCGTTGTTCACCAGCACCTCCACCGGGCCGAGGTCGGCTTCCACCTTGGCGATGCCCGCCTTGCAGGATTCGAAATCGGACACGTCCCACTTGTAGGCGGGAATACCAGTCTTCTCGGTGAAGGCCTTGGCGGCCTCCTCGTTGCCCGCGAAGTTGGCGGCAACGGTGTAGCCGGCAGCCTTCAGAGCCACCGAAATCGCCTCACCGATTCCACGCGTGCCGCCCGTGACCAACGCGACGCGTCCCATGGTTCCCTCCTTCACTCTGGTTGGCCCGACCTGACCATCAACCCCTTGTCCGGAGCGGGTCGAGCCACACCCCGGCGGTGTCTACCAACTTCATTGTTCCGTTTGGAAACAGCGGGCCGCGATGGAAAGTCGCGGCCTTTAGTTGTGCGCGTTAAAATTGTGCACACACATCTTTTGCGCAGCCGGCGCGAAGCCCGGCTGCGCAAAAGCACTTGGCGGAATGTTGGCGCTCAGTCCCGCGCGAGGCACATGGCGATGCCCATGCCGCCGCCGATGCACAGGGTGGCGAGGCCCTTCTTGGCGTCGCGCTTCTGCATCTCGTGCAGCAGCGTCACCAGGATGCGGGTGCCGGAAGCGCCGATGGGGTGGCCGATGGCGATGGCGCCGCCGTTGACATTCACCTTGGAGGTATCCCAGCCGAGGCCCTTGTTCACGGCGATGGCCTGGGCGGCGAAGGCCTCGTTGGCCTCGATGAGGTCGAGGTCGGAGGGGCTCCAGCCGGCCTTCTCCAGCGCCAGCTTGGCGGCGGGGATCGGGCCCGTGCCCATGACGGACGGATCGACGCCAGCCTGCGCCCAGGAGACGATGCGGGCGAGAGGCGTCTTGCCCTCGGCCTTGGCCTTGGCGGCGCTCATGAGCACCACGGCGGCGGCGCCGTCATTGATGCCGGAGGCGTTGCCGGCGGTCACCGTGCCGTCCTTGGCGAAGGCGGGCTTGAGCTTCTGCATGGCGTCGAGGGTGGCGCCATGGCGGATGTACTCGTCATTCTCCACCACCACGTCGCCCTTGCGGGTCGAGATGGTGACGGGGGCGATCTCGTCCTTGAAGCGCCCGGCCTTCTGGGCCGCTTCCGCCTTGTTCTGGGAGGCGACGGCGAACTCGTCCTGCTCGACGCGGGTGATCTGGAATTCCTTGGCCACGTTCTCGGCGGTCACGCCCATGTGGTAGCCGTTGAAGGCATCCCACAGGCCGTCCTTGATCATGGTGTCCACGAAGGCGAGGTCGCCCATGCGCTGGCCGTTGCGCAGGTGCGCCGCGTGGGTGGACTGGCTCATGGATTCCTGGCCGCCGGCCACCACCACGTCGCTGTCGCCGTTGGCGATGGCCTGGGCGCCGAGCGCCACCGAGCGCAGGCCCGAGCCGCACACCATCTGCACCTCGTAGGCGGGGCTGGTGATGGGCACACCGGCCTTCAGCGAGGCCTGGCGAGCCGGGTTCTGGCCCTGGCCGGCGGTGAGCACCTGGCCCAGAATCACCTCGCTGACGGCCTCGGTGGGCACGCCCGCGCGCTCCAGCGCAGCCTTGATGGCGATGGCGCCCAGCTCGTGGGCCGGCAGCGGCGCCAGGGCGCCGTTGAACGACCCCACCGGGGTGCGCGCTGCGGAGACGATGACGACCTCGTCCTTCATGGGTGTCTCTCCTGGGAATATGCAGCGGGCGGCCTTGCGCCTCGCTGGATTGGACCGTTGGGCAAGCAGCTTCGGGTATTAGCCTGCCTGCGTGGCAACCGTGCGTCGGCGGAAGGGCGTGGCGCGGGTGCGGCGCAGGAGAGCCGGGGCAAATCGGACCGTGGCGAGTGGGCGTGGACCTTCAGCTTCTATCGTGGCCGGGCCGGACCATGTGTCAATGACCCACCGCATGGCAAGGGGCCGGCGCCTCGGGCGAGATTGAACCTTCGTCGGCGACATGCCTGGGGATGCGTTGCGAAAGGTTGATGCGCGGCGCACACAAAGTGGTAGCTCTGCACTTGGAAACGCCTTAACCTGCGGCTTCGCGCAAGGAAAACGGATGACCGGACGATGGCAAAATCGCAAGAGCCAGTCACCATCAAGAAATACGCCAACCGCCGTCTCTACAACACGGGGACCAGCACCTACGTGACCCTCGAAGATCTCGCCAACATGGTGAAGGAGGGCGAGGATTTCGTGGTGTATGATGCCAAGAATGGCGAGGACATTACCCATTCCGTCCTGACGCAGATCATCTTCGAACAGGAAAACAAGGGGCAGAACCTTCTGCCCATCGCCTTCCTGCGCCAGATTATCCGCTTCTACGGCGACAGCATGCAGATGCTCGTACCGCGATACCTCGAAGCGTCCATCGACAGTTTCACGAAGGACCAGGAGAAGTTTCGCGACCATGTCGCCAAGACGCTGACGGGTGGCGGATTCGTCGGTGGCCTCGACGACCATGTTCGTCGCAACATGGACATGTTCGAGCGCGCCTTCCACATGTTCCTGCCGTTCCCAAAGGGGGAAGAGCCGGCAGTTCCCGGTGCCGTGCCCGCCGCGCCGCCGCCTGCGGCCCCGTCCGCGCCCACCGATGAGCTGGACGTGCTGAAGAAGCAGATGGCGGACATGCAGGCCAAGCTGGAACAGCTGGTGCCGAGGAGCGAGCCTGCGCCGGAGCCGAAGACCGGCACCGACGACGGCCGCTGAGCTGCACGGCGACTCATATTCCCCGCGCCGCGCCCGTCGGTGCGGGGCAAGCCCTCCCTGATGCGCCGCTGGAGCACGCAAGCATCCGCCTGCATTGTAAGCGCGGCATGTTCTGCCCGCCCGATCTCAGCCTCGCAGGCCACTGCCCACAGGCGTAGCGCTGGCGCAGGGAGGCTCAGGGGCGTTTCCTGAACGCAGACATGTGGAGGAATGCTCCCGAGCAATGCGGGCGGGCTTCGCCTTGCTGTGCGAGGTGAAGCGGATGGTGCCGGCTCTTGAGCGCCGGCCGAGGGCGACCTGACGCCTTTCGCAAAGGAGCGAGCGTGTCCAAGGTTGCCCTGCGGGCCTCTTATGGCAGCTTCCGGCCGGGCCGGGTTTTTGCGACCGGCTACTCGCGCGGGTCGATGGCCACGTCCCGCTGGGCCGTGCGGATCGACACGGAGAAGCCGGCCACCACGTCCAGCAGCATCACGCACAGAAGCAGCGCGAAGGTGGAGTTGCCGGCCTGCGGCACCAGCAGGAATTCCGCCAGCGTCGCCGTGAACAGCAGCATGGAGAGCATGTGATCGATGATGGAGCGGGAGGTGATCCGCGTCGCCTTCACGATCTCGAAGAAGAGAAAGAACAGGCTGAGGGCGATGAAGCCTTCCGACCAGCTGATCGTCCACTGCGCGCCCGACATCATCTGGAGCGAGGACAGGTGTGCGCTCCAGTCCGTTCCTGGCATCAGGAACACGACGATGTTGTAGATGGCGAGGGGAATGATCAGCAGCGGAATCGGCGTCAGCATGTGTGCTCCTCGGACCGCCCGGCCACGGACGCACGAATCGCTCGCCCGTCGCTGCGGCGCGATGCGATGGGTCGCACATTGCGCCGCGAAAGTCACGGCTCCGCCGCCGCAGGGCGCGGCGCAGCGGGGTCGCTCGATCTTGAGAGGTCGGCGCTTGATCCAAGGCCGTTCGTTACGGCCGCGTGGCGCCCTGGTGCGGAAACCGAATCCGGATCCCAGCCGAAGGGCCGGCGCGGGGCGCCGGCTCCCTGATGCCTTACCGGGCGGCTGCGCGAGGCAGTCCAGCCGCGACGTCAGGCGGCGTTCAGGCTTCCGCCTTGGGCTTCAGGATCTGGCGACCCCGGTACATGCCGGTCTTGAGGTCGACATGGTGCGGACGGCGCAGCTCGCCCGAATCCTTGTCCTCCACATAGGTGGGCTGCTTCAGCGCGTCGGCCGAGCGGCGCATGCCGCGACGGGACGGCGAGGTTTTTCTCTTGGGGACAGCCATGTCCAAACTCCTGACGACGGAACGTGCCGAGCACGCCTTGCGAACTTGTGATCGGAATGCGGGCCGTCGAGCATGAGTGCGCCCCGCTGCGGCGGATCGCGCGGGGCTCGCCGAACTGCCAGCATTCCCGATTGAAGGCGCGCCTTATACAGGCCCCGGGGGGGGAACGAAAGCCCCGATCGGCGATTTGTCAGGACGAGATGCCCCAACAATGCCCTCTTGTCAGCGGAAAGCAGCTAAGCGAGGTTGCGCCCCGCTTCGGGAAAGACCGAAGACATCCGAGGAAACCGGACCCATGATGCGTTCCGCCTATACCCCGATTTTTGCCGCCGTGCTTGCCGCGTCCGTGTCCGTCGTGTCGGTCGGCGCCGCGCTCGCGCAGGGTGCGACACCGGCCAAGCCTGCGCCGGCGGCTCCGGCGGCTGCGGCTCCGGCTGCTTCGGACCCGGTGGTTGCCACCGTGAATGGTACACCGATCCGCGCCAGCGATGTGGCGATCGCCATTGAGGACATTGGCGGTGGCCTGCCCCCGCAGTTGCAGGGGCCCCAGCGGGACGAATATGTCCTCTCCTTCCTCACCGACATGACCCTGCTTTCCAAGGCGGCCGAGGCCCAGAAGCTCGACCAGTCGCCGGACTTCCAGCAGCGCCTCGCCTATCTGCGGACCAAGGCGCTCATGGAAACCCTCATGACGCAGGAAGCCAAGAAGGCTGTCACCGACGAGTTGAAGCGCAAGACCTACGACGAGTTCGTCAAGTCGTCCCCGGCCGAGGCCGAGGTACACGCCCGCCACATTCTGGTGGAGGACGAGGCCAAGGCGAAGGAGATCGCCAAGAAAGCCAAGGCCGGCGAGGACTTCGCCAAGCTCGCCAAGGAAAACTCCAAGGACAGCGCCGAGGACGGCGGCGACCTCGGCTACTTCACCAAGGAGCAGATGGTGCCGGAGTTCGCCGAGGCGGCCTTCAAGCTGGAGAAGGGCCAGGTCTCCGATCCGGTGAAGACCCAGTTCGGCTGGCACGTCATCAAGGTCGAGGACAAGCGCACGAAGCCCGTTCCCACCTATGACCAGGTGGAGAGCCAGGTGGAGCAGTACCTCGTGCGCAAGGCGCAGGCGGACATGGTCACCAAGCTGCGCGCCGACGCCAAGGTGGAGAAGACCGCCGCCCCGGCCGCGGCTCCCGCCCAGCCGGTTGCCCCGGCTCCGGCGGCCGATCCCGCCAAGAAGTGAGCTTTCGGCGCGTCGCGCCGCACGCGATCCGAAGGGGCGCTCCGGCGCCCCTTTTCTTTGCCCGGCGGGCTGAACTCATGCCCGCGGCTGAGGCGGCGCCGCTTCCCGTGTCGCGGCCTCACGCCTCCTCGAGGCCGGCCTTCGCCTTGGCGAGGAGCTGGGCCGAATCGGCAAGGGCGTCCTTTCCGGCATCGTGCACCAGCGCGCCGAAGCTGCCGGTGAGGGCGGCGCACACGCCCATGGCGCTCACCTCCTCGCGGATGTCGCCGCTCCACTTGATATCCACCGCCACGTCGCGCCCGCCGAGGGCGGCGGCGAGGGCAGGGGCCTTGGAGAGGTCCGCCTCCACATCGCGGAAGCGGATGGTGAAGCCCGCGTCCTCCCCGTCCAGGGTGCAGGGCAGGTAGCCGGAGGTTTCGAAAGGCACGTAGCCGTCGTCCAGCACCAGCTTCAGCTTCAGGCCGTCGACGGCCTTTTGCAGCGCGTCGCGGGCGGGAACGTCGGCACGGGAGAGATAGCAGGTCCGGGCGCGCGCCATGGCGGCTCCTCCAATTGCGCAAAAATAAGCATCGCTGCCGCAAAGGACCGGCAGCCGGGCTGAGAAACGCGCGGAGCTTAAGACGAGACGCGGCGGCCGCAAAGCGGCGTTCGCAGCAGCAGCCATGGGGTCCAAACGCAAGAACGCCCGGCGCGGGGGACCGCGCCGGGCGTTCTCGGGAGACGGGTTGGCCGCGAAGCGGCTCAGATCATCGCCATGCCGCCGTTCACATGCAGCGTCTGGCCGGTGACATAGGCCGCCTCGTCGGAGGCGAGGTAGACGCAGGCGGCGGCGATATCCTCCGGCGTGCCGAGCTTGGCGGCCGGCACGGCCTTCAGGATGCTCTCCCGCTGCTTCTCGTTGAGCGCGTCGGTCATGGGCGTGGCGATGAAGCCGGGGGCGATGCAGTTCACCGTCACGCCGCGCGAGGCCACTTCCTGCGCCAGCGACTTGGACATGCCGATCATGCCGGCCTTGGCGGCGGCGTAGTTGCCCTGCCCCGCATTGCCGGTGACGCCGACGATGGAGGTGATGGAGATGATGCGGCCGGAGCGGCGCCGCATCATGGTGCGCACGGCAGCGCGCGACAGGCGGAAGGCGGCGGTGAGGTTGACCGCGATCACCTGGTCCCACGCCTCGTCGGAGAGGCGCATGAAGATGTTGTCGCGGGTGATGCCGGCGTTGTTGACGAGGATGTCCACGTGCCCGCCCAGCGCCTCCTCGGCGGCCGGCACCAGCTTCTCCACCTCTTCCGTGCTGCCGAGGTTGCAGGGCAGCACCACGATGCGGGCGCCGCCCACCTCGGCCGCAAGGGCGTCCAGCGCCTCGCGGCGGGTGCCGGAGATGGCGACGGTCGCCCCCTGGGCATGGAGCGCCTTGGCGATCGCGCCGCCGATGCCGCCGGTGGCGCCGGTGACGAGCGCGGTCTTGCCGGTCAAATCGAACATGTCAGCCCCCAGTCCTTCTTGGGTGTCACGGCTTGAACGCCGCTGGGTCTTGGTCTTCTCCCGGCGCAGGGGGCGCCGGACATGAGGGCGCCCTCG
The DNA here is from genome assembly GCF_043194755.2 of Xanthobacter nonsaccharivorans. NCBI lineage: Bacteria > Pseudomonadati > Pseudomonadota > Alphaproteobacteria > Hyphomicrobiales > Xanthobacteraceae > Xanthobacter > Xanthobacter nonsaccharivorans. The sequence continues at coordinate 1,278,466 of NZ_CM195526.1, forward strand.
CCCGGAAGGCTCCGGGGAGGGCGCATAGCATAAAAGCGCGCGGTCAGGCGGCGGAAGCAGCCGCGTCGCGGGCGGCGATGAAGGCCGCCACGTCCTCGGGCGTGCCCACGGCGCTCGCGGCGATGGACTTGTCGATGCGCTTCACCAGGCCGCACAGCACCTTGCCGGCGCCCACCTCGACCACGCGGCTCACGCCCGCGCCGGCCATGTAGATGATGCTCTCGCGCCAGCGCACGGTGCCGGTCACCTGCTCCACCAGCAGGCGCACGATCTCGGCGGGATCGGTCACCGGGGAGGCGCGCACGTTCGCCACCACCGGCACGCGGGGGGTCATCACGGTGGAGCCGGAGAGGGCCACTTCCATGGCTTCGGCGGCCGGGCCCATCAGGCGGCAATGGAAGGGGGCGGACACGGGGAGAAGCACGGCCTTCAGGGCCCCCCTCTCCTTGGCGATGAGGATGGCGCGCTCCACGGCGGCCTTGGTGCCGGAGACCACCACCTGGCCGGGGGCGTTGTCGTTCGCCGCCTCGCACACCTCGTCGCCGGCCGCCTCGGCGGCCACGGCGACCGCCTGGTCGTAATCGAGGCCGAGCAGGGCGGCCATGGCGCCTTGGCCCACCGGCACCGCATCCTGCATGGCGCGGCCGCGGATGCGCAGGAGCCGCGCCGCCTCGGTGACGGTGAGGGCGCCGGCGGCCGCGAGGGCGGAGTATTCGCCGAGGGAATGGCCGGCCACGAAGGCGGCGTCCCGGGCGAGATCGAGCCCGGCCTCGGTCTCCAGCACGCGGAGGGCGGCAATAGATACCGCCATGAGCGCCGGCTGGGCATTGGCGGTGAGGGTGAGGGCCTCGGCGGGACCTTCCCACATCACGCGGGTCAGATGCTCGTTCAGCGCGGCATCCACCTCGTCGAACACCGCCTTGGCGGCCGCGAAATTGTCGGCGAGCGCCTTGCCCATGCCCACGACCTGGCTGCCCTGGCCGGGGAAGAGAAAGGCGGTATGAGACCCTGTACGCGGCCCATCCGTCATGGCGCGGCCCTCCTATTGAAAATTGGGGAGGGGAGAGACACCGGGAATGTGGGCGAGTCAAGGCGGGCCGGCTTGACTTTGCGGAAGGAGGGGCGTTTGCCTCTTCAGCTTCACAATTTGCGCATACGCCTCCCGCGAAAGTCGTGCACGGGTCGTGAACGAAACCGGGCTATCTTCGCCCGGAACAAACATGGAAAGTGGTTCGTCGTGAAGGCCTCCTGGGGATTTCTCGCTTTCGTCGCCGTCGGCCTCGCGGGTCTCGCGCCGGCCGCAGGCCAGACCCTGTCGCCGGCCACCGGCGCCACCCGGCCCGCCGCGACCATGACGCCCGGCGGAGGCTACGCCGCGGCACAGGTTGCCTCCGAGCCCCCCGCGCCGGCCGCCGGCGCACCCGCCATGGCCGCGCCCGCTGCGGAGCCGGCCTCCGCCGGCACCTCGCCGCAGCATCTCGTGGCCTATTCCTCCGCCCATGTGGATGGCTCCTACATCGCCATCACCTTCGACGACGGACCGAATCCCGAGACCACCCCGCGCCTGCTGAAGATGCTGGAGCAGCGGGGCATCAAGGCCACCTTCTTCGTGCTCGGCAGCCGCGCCACCGCCTCGCCCCAGATCATCAAGCAGATGATCGCCCAGGGGCACGAGGTGGCCAACCATTCCTGGGATCATCCCCAGCTGCCGAAGATCCCCGTCGCCGCCGCCGACAAGCAGATCGGTGACACCAACGCCGCTATCGAGCAGATCACCGGCAAGTCGCCCTCCAATGTGCGCCCGCCCTATGGGGCCATGACGCCGGCCCTGCGCGCGCATCTGCGCGAGAAGTTCGGCTCCACCTTCATCTACTGGTCGGTCGATCCCCTCGACTGGAAGGACCGCAACCCGCAGGTCATCCACGACCGGATCGTGTCCCACGTCCACCCGGGCGCGATCATCCTCGCCCATGACATCCACCCCACGACGGTGGACGCCATGCCGAAGACGCTCGATGACCTTCTCGCCAAGGGCTACAAGTTCGTGACGGTGTCGCAGCTCATCGCCATGAACAAGTCGGTGCCCGAGCCGAAGGTGGCCCTGAACACCGCGACGGCCCAGAAGAAGAAGCCGAAGCCGGCAGGCGGGGCTGCGGCGTCCGCAACGGCCAAGCCTGCGTCCGCCAAGCCAGCGTCTGCGAAGCCTGCGTCCGCCACCACCGGTTCCACCAAGCCCGCCACCTCCGCGCCGCGTCCGCCGGGCAGCGTCGGCCTGTTCTGAGATCGCGCCGGGGTGTTGCGCCCGGCGGCGGGTCGGCGCCTTCGGGGCGGCTCCGTCTGATCGCCGTGCGCCCCGGTCTTATGGGGCCGGGGGCTTCGGCTGCGCCAGCATCAGGCGTCGCCAGGCGCGGGGCGGCATGCCCTTCCAGCCCCGGAACGCCCGCGAGAAATGAGCGACATCGGCAAAGCCGAGTTCCAGCGCCACGGCGGCTACCGAGAGCTGCCCGTGCCGCAGCAGCAGTTCCGCTTCTTCTTCCATCACATCGCGCAGCAGCGTCTCGAATGTGATGCCGCGCGTGCCCAGCCGGCGTTGCAGGGTGCGTTGCGAGAGGCCCAGACGCCCGGCGAGCGCGGGGAGAGAGGGGCGTCGCTCTAGGAGCTGAAGGGCGATGAGGTGGCGGGCGAGGGCGACGAGATCGTCCGCGATCGGCGCCGGTGGCATGTCCGGCGCAGGCATGCGGGGGAGACGGCGCGGGTTGGGTGCGCACAAATGTTCGGCGGGAAAGCTCAAAAGAGCGATGGAATGCCGTGACAGCTCCGCGCCGAGGGCCAGCTCCACCGCCGCCCGCCCCGTCACCGGTGCCCCGGAGACCGCGGCCCGGTGCGGCGTGAAGCCGGGGCCGAGGAAGCGCCGCAACAGGTCCAGCATGTAGCCGAGGGCCAGGAGCTCGTTCATCTGGCGTCCGACGTCGGACGCATCCGTGACCCGATAGGTCCAGTACGCCTTCTCCCCCTCGGCGATGAGCTCAAGGCGCGTCGAGGACTGCAGCATGCGGCCCATCATTCCGTTGGTCCGGGCGATGGCCGCATCGAGGCGGTCGGCCGAGAGTACGGACTGCCCCAGGGCGCCGAGCCCGGGCACGCCCGCCTCCATCGACAGACGCGCGGCAAGGGCCGGGTCGCCGATCTCGCGTGCGGCACAGGCCAGCAGGCGCAGCTGGTCGCGCAGCAGAATGAAGCGCTCGGGCTGCTCGATCAGCCGGAGCGGCAGGTCGGCCGCGCGGAACACGCGGGCCGGGGAGCCGCCCGCCCGCTCCACCGCATCCGCGACCGGCCCCATCGAGCGGGCCTTGGTCAGTCCCAGCACGGCCATGCTCACGTCCGTCCGGATGGCGCCAAATGGCAAGACCCCGCGCATGTCCCACCGTCATCCTCCCGACGGCGGCGAAGACCGCGCCAAAACGATCAGGGACGGAACGCACATGAGCAAATTCTGTGAAACGATCGATCACACGCAGGTGGCGGAAGCCTTGCGGGCGGCCATCGCCGGTGCGCCGGCGGTGGTCCGTGCGGGGACCGTGATGCAGCTTCCGGCCCACGAGGCGGGATGGGAGGACACACGGCTCCTGCTCGCCCGTGGGGAGGAGGTCTCGCTGTTGTCCCGGGGCGTGGTCTGGATTTCCCGGGCGCTTGGCCTGGGCGTCGACGGAAAGCTGTCCCTCTGGTACCGCGTCGGCGACGGGCCCATCGCCAAGGCCATCGACGCGACCACGAGCTTTGTGGCGGACCGCGACGGCCCGCTGATGGTCATCGCCCGCCTCTCGGGGGATTGGATCGACGAAACGGGACGCTTCGACCCGGCGTCCACGCTGGAAGGCGGCGCGCTCTGCGTCGCTGCTGTGGCATGGAGGGACTCCGCGGCCGCCGGCCTTCCAATCTTCGCCGAGGGCGACACGACGGGGCTCGCCGCCAACGAGGCCGCGCGCATCGCAGCGGCCCGCCCGCTGCCGCGGGGCTGGGGGCCCCTGTGGCGGGTGGGGCAGACCTCCATCTTCTGCGAGGCGGTGGAGGAAGGGGCGGTTCCGCGCATTGCCTGCCGCTGCCGGCAGGACGCGGGAATCCTGAAGTATCCGCTCGACCTGCCGCTCGCGGCCGACGTGGAGCTCGCGTGGGACTGGCGGGTGGAGCAACTGCCCTCGCTGGTGGCCGAGGATACCGTGCCCACGCACGACTATCTGTCCATCGCGGTGGAGTTCGACAACGGCCAGGACGTGACCTATTTCTGGAGCGCAAGCCTGCCGGTGGGCACGACCTTCCGCTGCCCGCTGCCGGGGTGGGACAAGGTGGAGACGCACATCGCCGTGCGGTCCGGGCGCGTGGGGCTCGGGGCCTGGACGAGCGAGCGTCGGTCCGTCCTCGCTGACTACCGGGCTGCCGTCGGCGGGCCGGACGCGGCGCGAATCGTCGGCGTCTGGCTGATCGCCCTCAGCGCGTTCCAGCGCGGCGAGGGGGTCTGCGAGTTCGCATGCATCCGCCTCGGCCACGCTGGTGGCGAGCTGAGGGTGGCTCCCTGGGACCTGATGCGGCCCTAGACCGCGCACGTTGCGGGGCGGGGTCGACGCCGGCGAGCCCCGCCCGCCTTGCCTTCCGCGCCAAACCTGCTATACGCCCCGCTTCCGTCGCACCCGGCCGGGGGCTGAACGGACGGTCTTTCTTTGCCTCGGCGTCCTACCACGCACGGCAAGGGCAGGCAGGGTCGCAAGACCCGTCGTCCCGTGTCCCCGCCTTCCGAGCTTCGCGCCTTTCCGAAAGGCAAGAAGGGCTTGGCGCCGGTGGATGGAAGATGAAAACCGAAAGGCAGTGAACACATGCCGCTTTACGAGCACGTGTTCCTCGCGCGCCAGGACGTGACGGCGCAGCAGGTCGAGGAACTCACCACCCGCTTCAAGGGTGTCATCGAGGCGAATGGCGGCTCGGTCGGCAAGACCGAGTATTGGGGCGTGAAGTCCCTCACCTATCGCATCAACAAGAACCGCAAGGCGCACTTCACGCTCCTGAACATCACCGCCCCGGCGGCGGCGATCCAGGAGCTGGAGCGCCAGCAGCGCATCGACGAGGACGTGCTGCGCGTCCTCACCCTGCGCGTCGAGGAGCACGAGGAGGGTCCCTCCGCCATGCTTCAGAAGCGTGACCGCGACGACCGTGGCGAGCGCGGTGACCGCGGCGATCGCGGTGATCGTGGCGACCGCTTCGGTGGCCGCGAGGACCGTCCGCGCCGTCCGCGCGTGACTGAAGAGACCCAGGCCGAGGAGGAGAACTGATGGCTTTCGCATCGTCCGGTGGTGCCGGCGGCGGCCAGCGCCGTCCCTTCTTCCGTCGTCGCAAGACCTGCCCGTTCTCCGGCCCCAACGCGCCGAAGATCGATTACAAGGACGTGCGTCTCCTGCAGCGCTACATCTCCGAGCGTGGCAAGATCGTCCCCTCGCGCATCACGGCGGTGTCCGCCAAGAAGCAGCGCGAGCTGTCCGCCGCCATCAAGCGCGCGCGGTTCCTGGGCCTGCTGCCCTTCGTGATCCGCTGAGATCCTTCGCCTGCCCCCCTCGGGGCAGGCGGCCTTCGTCATAAATGGCGACGCGCCGCGGGGAATGAGCCCCGGGGTGCCTGCTGGGGTGGTCCACAAGAGCCGCCTCTAACCGCGCGAGCGGGACAGCTTGTCGATATGGGACCGATCCTGATCATAGCCCTGGCCGCGGGTGCGGCCTCTGCGCTTCTCGCCGTCGGTGCCGCGGCGGGCTCGATCATGGCTGCCCCGCTTTTCTACCTGTCGCCTCTGCCGGTGGTGATCGCCGGCATCGCCTTCTCGCCGCTCGCCGCTTTTCTCGCGGTGATGGTCGCGGGCGCGGGCCTCGCGCTGACATTCGGCGGCGCCGCATTGTTCCCCTACATCCTCGGGCTTGGCGGGCCGGCCTTCGGCCTGTCCTATGCCGCCATGCTCGCCCGCCCGGACCCAGCTGCCCGGGACGGGCTGGTCTGGTTTCCCGTGGGCGGGCTGGTGCTGATCGCGGCCGCCTTCTCCACCCTCGCCGTCGCCGTGACCCTGTTCACCCTGGGCGGCGGCTATGATGCCTACCGCGCGGCTACGGTTGCCTTGGTGGAAGCCGTGTTCTCGAGCCAGGGGCTGCCGCAGGGCTCGCTCGGCAGGGAATATGACCCATCCGTCCTCGGCGTCCTGTTCGCGCACGCGCTGCCGGGGCTTGCCGCAACCACCATCATGGTGGCGCAGCTCGGTTGCCTTTATCTCGCCGCCCGTGCGGCGCTGATCTCCGGCCGGCTGAAGCGGCCGTGGCCGTCCATCGCCACCTTCCGGCTGCCGGCGGCGACCTCGCTCGTGCTTGCGGTGGCCATCGGCCTCAGCATGGCGGGGTCCATCCTGGGCCTGTCGGCATCTGCGGCGGCGGCGACGCTGGTGTGCGCCTATGCGCTGGCGGGCTTCGCGGTGGTGCACGCCGTCACGGCGGGGCATTCGGCTCGCTTCCTCGTCCTGGCGGCGCTGTGGCTCACCGCGCTGGTGCTGGGGTGGCCGGTGCTGGCCATGGCGGTGCTCGGCTTTGTCGACGGCATGTTCGATTTCCGCTCCCGCCTGGCCGCGGGGAACGGACCACCGGCGGCCAACGACCGCTGATCCCTTTCAATTCCAGATCCTGAACAACACGAGACAAGGAGAACCAAGATGGACGTCATTCTTCTCGAGCGCGTCGCCAAGCTCGGCCAGATGGGCGAAGTGGTGAAGGTGCGCGACGGCTACGCCCGCAACTTCCTGCTGCCGAACGGCAAGGCCCTGCGCGCCACCAAGGCGAACAAGGACCGCTTCGAGAGCATGAAGATCGAGCTCGAGGCCCGCAACCTGGAGCGCCGCAAGGACGCCGAGGCCGTGGCCGAGAAGCTGAATGGCCAGGCTGTGGTGATGCTTCGCCAGGCGGGCGAGAGCGGCCAGCTCTACGGCTCCGTCTCCACCCGCGACATCGCCGATGGCTTCACCGCCGCCGGCTTCCATCTCGATCGCCAGCAGGTGGTCCTCAACCACCCCATCAAGACCCTCGGCCTGCACATCGTCCCGGTGACGCTGCACCCGGAGGTCGAGGTGACCGTGCAGGTGAACGTCGCCCGCAACGCCGAGGAGGCCGAGCGCCAGGCCCGCGGCGAGGACGTGCGCACCGCCCGTGACGAGGACGCCGAGATCGAGGCCGAGCTCGCCATTGAGCGGGCCGAAGTCGCCGCCGAGCTGGCGGCCGAGGAAGGCACCGAGGCCTGAGGCCTTTCCGCTTCCGTCCTGAACGGGGGCAGGTCTGCGGAGTTGTGAGCGGCGTCCCGGCCTGGCCGGGGCGCCGTTTACCGTTTGTGGCCCTCTCGCGCACCGCTTCGGGGCCGCGCTCGCGGTGACGTGAGGTGTCGCCGTCGCTGTCGCGATTTCGACATATTGCGATGCCGCAGGGTTGATGGTTTCATGAAACCAGTTGCGGGCATCCGGCAGGATCGCTCCGGTTGGCCGTGCCCAGCGCGGCAGGCATGAACCGAAGTGAGCCCACTGACGTTGTCGCTGGAGCGGAGCTTTGTCGCGCGGTTGAGCCTCCGCACAGTCGGGTTTTCTGCGCCGGATGCAGGAGAAAGGACCTGAACTGACGACGGACGGAGACTGCCGATGGAGCGCTTGCTGGAAAGTGCCTTGCAAGGGGTCTTGCAACGGGTGGTCGTGAAGGGTGCCCTGGAGGTGACCACCGCCTCCGGCCGCACGCTCCATGTGGGGAGCGCGCCTCCGGGACCGGCGCCGGTCGCCGTGCGCATCACCTGCCCGGCGGCCGAGCGCGGCATCATCCTCGATCCGGAGCTGAAGCTCGGCGAAGCCTATATGGACGGCACGCTGGTGGTGGAGCGCGGCAGCATCGCCGACTTCCTCGATCTGGTCATGTCGCAGCCCTGCGCGGTCAATCCCACGGCGCCGGCGAAGCTGTTCTATTTGCTGCGGCGGGTGTCGCGCCGCGTCGTCCAGTTCAATCCGCGCGGGCGCTCGCAACGCAATGTGGCGCACCATTACGACATCGACGGGCGCCTCTATTCCCTCTTCCTCGACCACGACCGGCAGTACAGCTGCGCCTATTTCGAGCATGAGGGCCAGAGCCTCGACGATGCCCAGCTGGCCAAGAAGCGCCATATCGCGGCCAAGCTGGTGCTCGACCGCAAGGACATGTCGGTGCTTGACATCGGCTCCGGCTGGGGTGGCCTCGGCCTCTATCTCGCCGAGCAGGCGGGGGCGAAGGTCTCGGGCGTCACCCTGTCGAAGGAGCAGCTGGCGCTCGCCCGTACCCGTGCCGCCGAACGCGGCCTTTCGGAACGCGTGAGCTTCGAGCTGCGCGACTATCGCGACGTTGAGGGCCCGTTCGACCGCATTGTCTCGGTAGGCATGTTCGAGCATGTGGGCGTCGACCATTTCGGCGCCTTCTTCCGCAAGGCGCGGAGCCTGCTGAAGGAGGATGGGGTAATGTTGCTGCACGCCATCGGCAGGTCCGACCCCCCGGGCGTCACCAACCCCTTCATCGCCAGGTACATCTTCCCCGGCGGCTACATTCCGGCCCTGTCGGAGGTGCTGCCGCAGATCGAGAAGGCGGGGCTCGTCGTCACCGACATCGAGCTGCTGCGCCTGCATTATGCCGAGACGCTGAAGGCCTGGCGCCAGCGCTTCCTCGCCCGCTGGGAGGAGGCCGTGCGCCTGACCGACGAGCGGTTCTGCCGGATGTGGGAATTCTACCTCGCCGCCAGCGAGATGGGCTTCCGCCACCAGGGCCTCAACGTGTTCCAGATCCAGCTTGCCCGCCGGCAGGAGGCGGTGCCGCTGACGCGCGCCTATCTGGAAATGGCGGAGGAGCGCCTGCGCAAGGCGGAGGCGGCAGCCCGGACGCCCTTGCGGCTCGCCGGTGAGTAGGCGCGCGGCCAGGGTGCCTTCAGTGGCGGGGATGCCCGGCCGGATGCCCGGGCATCCGGCTTCGCCTCAGACGAAGTAAAGCAGCGTGAGCAGGGCGAAGCACGGCACCAGGAAGCCGATCGACCACAGCATGTAGCCGAAGAAGCTCGGCATCTTCACGCCGCGGTGGCGGGCGATGGAGAGCACCATGAAGTTCGGAGCATTGCCGATATAGGTCATGGCGCCCATGAAGACGGCGCCGGCCGAGATCGCCTCCAGCGTCACCGCCATCGGCCCCATGAGCTGGTGGGGGTCGCCGCCAGCGAGGTTGAAGAAGACGAGATAGGTGGGCGCGTTGTCGAGGAAGGCGGAGAGCGCGCCGGTCAGCCAGAAGTACCACACGTTCACCGGCTGCCCGTCCGGTCCCGTCACCAGCGCCACGAGGGGCGAGAAGGCACCGTTCGCGCCCGCCTTCAGGATGGCGATTACCGGGATGATGGTGAGGAAGATGGCGGCGAACAGCTTCGCCACCTCCCGGATGGGCTCCCAGTCGAAGCCGTTGCGCTCGCGCAGCAGCTGGGGGGTGATGAGGAGGGAGATCCCGGCAAACAGCAGGAGGAGGACGTCGCGCGCGATCCACTGCAGCTCCACGCGGGTGCCGTAGACGTCGAAGGTGATGCCGGGCTTCCACAGGGCGCTGATGAGGATGGCGCCGATGATGCCGCCGAGCAGCGGGATGTTCTGCGCCCCGCGCAGGCCAAGGCCTTCCGTCTCCGGCGTGCGGTCGACCCGCGGGGGATGGGCCCCCTCCTTCGCGTAGAAATACTTGTCGATGAGGTAATAGGCGACGAGCAGGATGCCTGCGATCACCGCCGTGTCATGCAGCAGGTGCGTGGAGGTCCAGAAGAAGTTCACGCCCTTGAGGAAGCCGAGGAACAGCGGCGGATCGCCCAGCGGCGTCAGGGAGCCACCGATGTTCGACACCAGGAAGATGAAGAACACCACCGTGTGCACATTGTGCCGCCGCTCGTCATTGGCGCGGAGCAGGGGGCGGATGAGCACCATGGAGGCGCCGGTGGTGCCGATGAGGCTGGCGATGACCGTGCCGATGGCGAGGATGATGGTATTGGTTTCCGGCGTGCCCTTCAGGTTGCCGGCGACGAGAATGCCGCCGGACACGGTGAAGAGGGCGAACAGCAGGACGATGAAGGGGATGTATTCGAGCAGCGCCGTGTGCACCACCTCATGCGCCGTGGCCGAGGGGCCGTAGGTCAGCGCGAAGGGCACAGCAAAGGCGAGGGCCCAGAACAGCGCCACCTTGCCGTAATGGTGGTGCCAGAAATGCGGGGCCAGCAACGGAAACAGCGCGATGGACAGAAGCATGCCCGCGAATGGGATGGCCCACAAAGGCGAGAGCTTCGCCCCGTTGAGCACCGGCACCCCGTCCGCCGCCAGCGCGGGGGCGGCGGCGATGAGCAGGAGACCTATGGCAGCAGCTCCGCAAGCGAAGATCTTCCCGCAACGGTACGCCGCCATTGCCACCCTCCAGATTGCCCGATGGATTTGATGGACGATCGCGCGGCGTGAGGCAAGGCCGCAGCGTGCGCCGCGCCACCATATGACACAGGGGAATGAACCGGCCGCGTGCCGGGTGTCGCCGCGGCGCCATGGCCCGCTGGGCGGGGAGGGGAGAAAGGTTGACCCGCGGGCGCGTTTCTGTCCTAGTCCCGCCCGTTTTTACCCCCGACGGACCCATGACCCAAGATCGCTCTCAGGACAAGGCGCAGGATCGCTACAACGCCCGCGAAGCCGAACCCAAGTGGCAGAAGACCTGGGCCGAGCGCGGCATCTTCCGCACGCGCAATGACGACCCGCGCCCGAAATTCTTCGTCATGGAGATGTTCCCCTATCCGTCGGGGCGCATCCACATCGGTCACGGCCGCAACTATGTGATGGGCGACGTGCTCGCGCGCTACAAGCGCATGCAGGGCTTCAACGTGCTCCATCCCATGGGCTGGGATGCCTTCGGCCTGCCGGCCGAGAATGCCGCCATCGAGCGCGGCATCCACCCCAAGAGCTGGACCTACGAGAACATCGCCTCCATGCGCGAGCAGTTGCAGCTGCTCGGCCTCTCGCTCGACTGGAACCGCGAGATCGCCACCTGCGACCCGTCCTATTATGTGGAGCAGCAGCGCATCTTCCTCGACTTCCTGGACCACGGACTCGCCTATCGCAAGGAGAGCGAGGTCAACTGGGACCCGGTGGACAACACCGTGCTCGCCAACGAGCAGGTGATCGATGGGCGCGGTTGGCGCTCGGGCGCCATCGTGGAGCGGCGCAAGCTCTCCCAATGGTTCCTGCGCATTACCGATTTCGCCCAGGAGCTGCTGGACGCCATCGACACGCTGGACCGCTGGCCCGACAAGGTGCGCCTCATGCAGCGCAACTGGATCGGCCGCTCGGAAGGTCTCGAGGTGCTGTTCGAGTTTGCCAAGGGCTCTGTCGCCTCCGGCAAGCTGCCCGCGGCCACCCGGGCGGTGAAGGTCTACACCACCCGCCCCGACACCCTGTTCGGCGCCTCCTTCCTCGCCCTGTCGCCGGACCATCCGCTGGTGCGGCACATGGCGGGCACGGATGCGGCCCTGTCCGAGTTCGTGGCCGAGTGCAAGCGCGGCGGCACCTCGGCCGAGGAGATCGAGACCCAGGAGAAGAAGGGCTTCTTCACCGGCCTTGAGGTCGTCCATCCGCTGGACGCCGGCCGCACCGTGCCCGTGTACGTCGCCAATTTCGTGCTGATGGACTATGGCACCGGCGCCATCTTCGGCTGCCCGGCGCACGACCAGCGCGATTTCGACTTCGCCACCAAGTACCGGCTGCCCATCACCCCGGTGGTGCTGCCTCCGGACGCCGACCCCGCCACCTTCTCGGTGGCCGAGGGGCCCTATGACGGCGACGGCACATTGTTCAACTCCGGCTTCATGGACGGCATGAGCGTGCCGGACGCCAAGGAGGCCGTGGCCCGCCAGCTGGAGCGCTTCCGCGTGGGCGACGAGGCGCAGGGCACGCGCCGCGTGAACTTCCGCCTGCGCGACTGGGGAATCTCCCGCCAGCGCTACTGGGGGTGCCCCATCCCGGTCATCCATTGCGACGACTGCGGTCCGGTGGGCGTGCCCCGCGACCAGCTGCCGGTGGAACTGCCGGACGACGTGACCTTCGACCGTCCCGGCAACCCGCTGGACCGGGCCAAGGCCTGGCGCGACGTGCCATGCCCCAAATGCGGCAAGCCGTCCCGGCGCGAGACGGACACCATGGACACCTTCGTGGATTCGTCCTGGTATTTCCTGCGCTATGCCTCGGACAATGTGGAGAAGCCGCTGGACAAGGCGGCGGTCAGCCACTGGCTGCCGGTGGACCAGTATATCGGCGGCATCGAGCACGCGATCCTGCACCTGCTCTATTCGCGCTTCTTCACCCGCGCGCTCAGGAAATGCGGCCGGGTGGACCTGGAGGAGCCGTTCGCCGGCCTCTTCACCCAGGGCATGATCGTCCACGAGACCTACAAGGACGCCGACGGCAAGTGGCTGTTCCCGGAGGAGGTCAAGCTTCTCGGCAACGGCAAGGCGGTGAAGATCGCCGACGGCACCCCCGTCACCGTCTCCCCGCCGGAGAAGATGTCCAAGTCCAAGCGCAACGTGGTGGCGCCCGAGGTGGTGGCGGATACCTACGGCGTGGACTGCGCCCGCTGGTTCATGCTCTCCGACACCCCGCCCGAGCGCGACAGCGAGTGGACCCAGGGTGGCATCGAGGGCGCCTGGCGCTTCGTGCAGCGCGTGTGGCGCTTGGTGCATGAGGGGGTGGAGCTCGGCGCGGCGAAGGATGCGCCGAAGCCGGACGCCTTCGGCGAGGTGGCCCTCGGCCTGCGCCGGGCCGCCCACGGGCTGGTCGCCACGGTCGCGGAGGACATCGAGCGCCTGCGCTTCAATGTGGCGGTCGCCCACGTCCACGAGTTCGCCAACGGCTTCGGCGCGGCCATCGCCACGGCCCGTGCGGCCGGCGACGTTCCGGCGGATCTCGCCTTCGCCCTGCGCGAAGCCGCGCAGATGCTGGCCTCCGTGGTCGCTCCCATGGTGCCGCACCTCGCCGAGGAGTGCTGGGTGGCCCTCGGCCACGACACGCTGATGGCGCAGGCCTCCTGGCCTGCGACCGAGGCCGACCTGCTCCGGCAGGACACGGTCACACTTCCGATCCAGATCAATGGCAAGAAGCGCGACGACATCGTCGTCCCGCGCGAGGCCACCCCGGCGGAAGTGGAAGCGGCGGTGCTGAAACTCGAAAGCGTGCAGCGGGCTCTCGACGGGCGCGCGCCAAAGCGTATCATCGTGGTGCCGCAGAGGATCGTGAATGTCGTTGCCTGATCCCTCGTCCCTCGCAGTCCGCCCCGTGCGCCTTCTCGCTCGGCTCGCGGTGGTGTGCGCGCTCGCGGGCGCGCTCGCCGGCTGCTTCCAGCCCATGTATGCGCAAAATTCCACGGTGGGCGGGCCAGCGCTGCTCGACCGCTTCAAGGATGTGGAGATCGTCCAGATCCAGGGGCGCCTCGGCAACGAGGTGCGCAACGATCTCATCTTCGCCCTGACGGGTGGCGAGGGGAATCCGAAGGGCGCGCCGCTGCAGATGATCATCTCCGTGGATACCTCGACCTCCACGGCGCTGGTGAATTCGGCCTCCGGCCTGCCGGAGAACCAGATCGTGCGGGTGTCCGCCAACTGGCGGCTGATCAAGGCGGGCGACGAAAAGAAGAAGCCCGTCGCCGAGGGCTTGGCCTCCGGCACCGCCACGATCGACACCAGCGACCAGCGCTTCGCCAATTACAGCGCCGGCATCGACGCGGAGAAGCGCGCGGCCCGCTCCGTGGCGGACCAGATCAAGGCGCAGCTCGCGGCGCACTTCATCCGCACGGCCAACGCCGCTCCCGGCTCCGGAAGCTGACCCATGGTCGCGGTGCGCCCCGGCGACGCCGAGGCGGCGCTCGCCAGGCGCGACCCGTCGAAGTGCGTCATTCTTATCTTCGGGCCGGATACGGGTCTGGTGCATGAGCGTGCCCAGGGCCTCGTGCGCCGGGTGGTGCCCGATGCGCAGGATCCCTTCGCCCTGGTGCGCCTGGAAGGCGACGAGATCGCCTCCGACCCGCGTCGGCTGATCGACGAGACCTCCACCATCGGCCTGTTCGGTGGCGAGCGGGTGGTGTGGGTGCGCGCCGGCAGCCGCAACATCGTCCCCGCTCTCCAGCCCGTGCTCTCCAATCCCAGCGATGCGCTGGTGGTGGTGGAGGCTGGCGACCTGAAGAAGGGGGCTCCCTTGCGCAGCCTGTGCGAGGGCGCGGCCAATGCGCTTGCCATCGCCTGCTACGCCGATACCGAGCGGGACCTCGCCCGCCTCGTCGACGGCATGATGGCCGAAGCCGGCCTTGCCATAGACCGGGATGCGAAGGAGCTGCTGGTTTCCCTCATCGGCGGCGACCGCATGGCCTCGCGCGGCGAGATCTCCAAGCTCATCCTCTATGCGCAGGGCATGAGCCGGGTCAGCGCCGAGGATGTGCGGACTATCGTCGGCGATGCCTCGGCCCTCGCGCTTGATGACGTGGTGGATTCCGCTTTGGCTGGCGACCCGCGTGAGGCGCTGCTTGCCCTTACCAAGGCGTTTGGTGCGGCGACCCGGCCCGATGCGGTGCTGGGCGCATTGCTGCGGGCGCTGTCGTCCCTGCACCAGATGGCGCTCCAGGTGGCATCGGGCGCCAGTGCGGAGCAGGTGGTCAATTCGGCCCGGCCGCAGGTGCATTTTTCCCGCAAGCCCAAGCTGGAGAAGGCGTTGCGCGCCCTCGATCCCGACCGCTGCATGAAGGCGCTGCTGGCGGTGGACGATGCGGTCCTCGCCGGCCGGCGTAATGCCGGCCTCAGCCCCGCCATCTGCGAGCGGGTGGTGCTGCAGGTCGCCCAGCTCGCGGGGCGGCGGCGGTAGGCCGCCCCTCCCGGCTCAAGCCGGCGCATCGCCCAGCTTCAGCGCGCGGAAATGCCCCTTCGCCTGCAGCCACGCCAGGGCGAGGAGGCCCGGCAGCCCGGCCACGGCGGTAAGGATGAAGAAGAGCGGCCAGCCCGATGCCTCGGCGATGGCGCCGCTGGAGGAGCCGAGCAGGGTGCGCCCCACGGCGGTGAGCGCGGTCAGCAGCGCATATTGGGTCGCCGTGTGCTCGCGCGCGCCGCACAAGGCGGAGAGATAGGCGACGAAGATCACCGTGCCGATGGCGCTGGTGAAGTTCTCGATCAGGATCACGCCGGTGAGCACCGCGGCATTCGGCCCCGCATAGGCCTGCGCGGTGAAGCCGAGGTTGGAGGTGATCTGCAGCACGCCGGAGATCCACAGGCAGGTGATGAGCGGATAGGCGCGGGCGAAATAGGCGCCCACGAAGCTGCCGGCGATGGTGCCGCCGAAGCCCACTACCTTCACGATCTCCACATAGGTCTGCTTGCTGAAGCCGATGTCCAGCACGAACGGCCCGGTGAGCACGCCGGCGAAGGCATCGCAGAATTTGAACAGCATCACGAACAGCAGGATCATCACCGCCTGGTCGCGGCGGAGGAACTCGCTGAACGCTCCCACCGTGGTGGCGATCAGCCGGTGTCCGGTGCCCTCGTCCGCCGCCCGTTCCGGTGCCTTCGGCTCGCGGGCGAACAGGGTGGCGAGGATGCCGATGGCGACGCACGCCGCCGCGATCATGTAGCCCCAGAACCAGCTGGTGCCGCGCGGCAGGCCGAGGGCTTCCTCCAGGAAGGCCACCAGGGCGATGACGCCCGCGCCGGTGGCCAGCATGGCGATGCGGTAGCCGGTGACATAGCCCGCCATGCCGGCGGCCTGCTCGCTGGAGCTGTCCAGCCGCTCCACGCGGAAGGCGTCGACGGCGATGTCCTGCGTCGCCGAGGCGATGGTGACCGCGAGAGCGCAGGCGGCGACGGCGAAGGGCGAGGCGATGGGGTCCTGCAGCGCAAGGGCGGAGATGGCGGCGATCAGCACGATCTGGCACGCCAGCAGCCACCCGCGCCGCCGGCCCATGAGGCGCGAGAGAAGAGGCACGTCCACCGCGTCGAGCACTGGCGCCCACAGGAATTTCAGGGTGTAGGGCAGGCCGACAAGGCTGAAGAGGCCGATGGCGGTGAGCGTCACCCCCACGTCCTTCATCCACAGGGAGAGCGTGCCGCCCGTCAGCGCCAGTGGCAGGCCCGAGGAAAAGCCGAGCAGGCTGACGGTGAGCACGTCGCGCCTGGTGTAGAGCGCGATGGCATCCTTCAGGGACCGGCGCTGCGGTCCGGTGGCGGCGGTCGGGCTGAGGCTTTGCTCGGTCATGTGGATCCTTCGGCCGTTCCCGGGACTCCGGGCGGCATGCCGTGGCGGGACGCAGCGCGCGGCGCACCGGTCCCAACCCGCTTTATGACCATGACCGGTGAAAAGGTCCCTACCGGGGCGGCGCAGGCCGCAGCCTTCTGGTCACGCCTGGTGCTGGCTCCAGAGCCCCGTCTCCACCTTGGACACGGCGATCACGGCCTGGGTCCGGCTTTCCACCCCGAGCTTCTGCAGGATGGCGGAGACGTGGGCCTTCACCGTCGCCTCGGAGACGGAGAGCTCGTAGGCGATCTGCTTGTTGAGCCGGCCTTCGGACAGCATCATGAGCACGCGCACCTGCTGCGGCGTCAGCGTGGCGAGGCGGGCGATGATCGCGTCGGTCTCGGCGTCCGCCTTGGCGTTGAGGCTGATGTCCGGCGGCACGAAGGTCTCGCCCTTCAGCACGCCGGCGATGGCGTCGCGCATGTTGCCGACGCCCATGGTCTTGGGAATGAAGCCGGAGGCACCGAGGTCGAGGCAACGGCGGATCACCGCCGATTCTTCATTGCCGGAAACCACCACCACCGGGATCGCGGTGTATTGCGCCCTGAGGTAGATGAGGCCGGAGAACCCGCGCGCGCCAGGCATTGTGAGGTCGAGCAGCACGAGGTCGAAATCCGGATCGCGCTCGAGAAGCGCGGTGAGGTCGTCGAAGGTGCCGACTTCCTCGATCCCCGCGTCTGCGTGACCGCCCAGGACCGCTTCCCTCAGGGCGCCGCGGAACAGGGGATGATCGTCGGCGATGACGAGGCGCAGGGCGCTCCCGGCGTCTTCTCCCAATGCTCTTCCTCCCCCCGAGCGGCTTCTGCCTGTTGTTCCGCAAGGACAAGCAGGCCATGGCGAATCGGTTTCGCCGATCATCCGTCCATGGCGAAGCCGTGACAAGCTGCTCAGGTGATATGCCCCGTCGCGCCCGTGAACGCCAGCACAACCTCGCGCCGGTGCGGCCGCGCGCGATGCTCGATCAGGTAGATGCCCTGCCAGGTGCCGAGTGTCATTCGCCCGCCCGACACCGGAATGGACAGGCTGGTGTCGCTCAGCAGGGTGCGGACATGGGCCGGCATGTCGTCCGGGCCCTCGGTGTCATGGACCCAGCCGAAGTCGCGCGGGGCAAGGCTGCGGAGCGCCGTGATCAGGTCGGTGCGCACGTCCGGGTCCGCATTTTCCTGGATGGTGAGGGAGGCGGAGGTGTGCCGGCACAGTAAAGTGAGCACCCCCATGGAGGCGCCGATCTCGGCGAGGAAGGCGGAGGCCTCGTTGGTGATCTCGGTGAAGCCCTCGCCGGATGTGTCCACCGATAGCCGGGCCTGCACATGGCGGACCTCGGCCGCCGCTGTCGCGGGAGTGCGGGTGATGCGCGCCATGCCTCTCATGCTCCTTCACGCCGGCTTGCGTCGGCCGGCTGCCCCACGTACCTCTTGTGGCGCCTCATGTCCCGCGCCTGCCGGTTCCCCATCGCCGCCGTCCTCGCTCGAAGGTGCCCGTCCATGTCGAAGCTCGTCCTCGATCCCGCCGTCTTCTCGGAAGCTGCGGTCGCCCTCGACACACGGATGGTGAATGACGCCATCGTCAAGGCGCTCGGCGCGATTCCGGATCGGTGGGCCGTGCCGCTGGCGGTCATCCGCGCCGCCCGGCTCGCGGGCAAGGGCCCCTTTCCGTTGCCCCCGGAGAGCCCGCGCGCCCGCATCGAGACCATTCCCGGCCCGCGCGGCCCCGTGCCGGTGCGGATCCTGATGCCGGACGGCGACCCCAAGGGGGTCTATCTCCATATCCACGGCGGCGGCTGGACGCTGGGCTCGGCGCGGGAGAACGAGGGGCTGACGGACCGCATCGCGACCAACTGCGGCCTCGCCGTCGTCTCCGTGGACTACGCGCTTGCCCCGGAGGAGCCCTATCCCGCCGGTCCCGACGACTGCGAGGCGGCGGCTCTCTGGCTGGTGAAGGAAGGCAGGGCGCGCTTCGGCACCGAGCGTTTCGTGATCGGCGGCGAATCGGGCGGGGCGACCCTTTCGGTGGCAACGCTGGTGCGCCTGCGCGACAAGCACCGCCTCACGCCCTTCTCGGCGGCGGTGCTCACGGCCGGCTGCTACGACCTGCGCCTCACCCCCTCCGCCCGCCAGTGGGGGGACCTGCCGCTGGTGCTGAACACCCGCGACATCAATTTCTTCGTCGGCAATTATCTGCGCCTTGCGGGCAAGGCTGAAGATCCGGACGTTTCCCCGCTGCTCGCGGACCTCAAGGGCCTGCCCAGGGCGCTGTTCTCCGTCGGCACCCGCGACGCGCTGCTGGACGACACGCTGTTCATGGCCAGCGCCTGGATGGCGGCGGGCAACGGGGCCGCGCTCGATGTCTATCCGGGCGGCTGCCACGTCTTCATTGGCTTCCCCGGCTCCATCACCGACCAGGCGCTGAAGCGCATCGATGCTTTCCTGAGCGATTTCTGAGCACGGGCCGGGCGATTAACCCGAAGAAAGGGAGCGCGTTATCCGATCTGGCTGCGGGTGCAATCAGGTCGGCGCGGGTCCTAGAGCCGCTCCTGCCCGTTGGGGGCCCGATACTCCTCGATCATGGAGCGCAGGCGCCGGTAGAAGTGCTCCATGTAGGAGAAGGCCCGGTCGAGGTCGGACATGTCCGGCGGGGTCCCCGGCGCGGGCGGCACCGGAGGTCGCGGCTGGGCGGCGCCGGCGCTGCGCAGGGCATCGAGCTCGGCCTGGAGGCGGGCGATCTCGGCCTCGTAGGCGTCGCGGCTGTCAGGCACCGCCTCGCAGGCAAATCCCCTCGGCCCCTTCGCGCACAGGGACACGCGGCCGGTTTCCCGGTCAAGCTTCAGCGCGCCGCCGTCCACCGGGGCGAAGGAGAAGCGCGGGGCCGTGGTTTCCGCAGCCGCCGGCGCCTGGGCGGCCGCCGGCAAGGCCACCACGGGGCCGGCGAGGAGCGCGGACAGCGCAAGGGTGCCCACAGGAGCGGCCGGACGGATCATAAGCGCCTCCACACACGCAGCGGGCCCGCGCCCGCCATGCGAATGCGGGACATATAGGGGCTGATCCGGGCCGCAAGGGGGCGGGCTCGCCCTAGGGAATGGCCCGGAACGGCGCGCGGCCGCTGGCGAGGGCGTCCTCCAGCAGGTCGAGGCGGTCCTGGCCCCAGAACACCTCGCCGTCGAGCACATAGGAGGGGGCGCCGAACACGTCCGCGGCCAGGGCCTTGTCGCGGTTCGCTGCGTAGATGGCTTCCGCCGCCTCGCCCTGCGCCCCGGCCACCAGCTCGGCGCCGGGCAGGCCCAGCGCGTCGGCCATGGCGGCGATGACCGCGGGATCGGCGAGGTTCTCCTCCCGCTGCCAGACGCCGGAAAAGATGCGGCCCGCCAGCTCCGCCACCGGCAGTCCCGCCTCCAGGGCGGCGATGAGGGTGCGGTCCGCCAGGGCGCCGTCGAATGGCCAGAACTTCGGGTGGATGTTGATCTCCACCCCACGCTTCAGGCCCCAGCGCTGCAGCTCCACCAGGCGGTAGCGCTGGCGCTCCGGCGCGCGCTTCGCCAGCGGCAGGCCGCCCGTCTGGGCGAAGATGGGCCCGAGCAAGACGGGGCGGAAGACGACCTCGGCCCCGTGGCGTTTCGCCAGGTCCATGAAGGGGTTATGGCCGAGGAAGGTCCACGGGCTGACGCTTGAGAAATAATAATCGATGGCGCGGGGCATAAGGGATGGCCGGGGGCAGGGCAGGGACGGGCCGCCATCCTAGACACACCGGCGGGCACGGCAAGGGTGGGTGGGACGGGTCACCGGCGGGGACCCCGCTCGGGCCCGGCCCGTTGTCCCTGCGGATCGCCTTTAAACCATGCGCTTGTCCCGCGCTTGACAGGCTGGAGCCAGGGGGGCCCTCTGGGGAAAGCGCATGGGCACTTGCAGGAGGCCTCATGGGCGGGGAGCATCATGCGGAGCTGATGAGGCTCCAGTCGGAACTGTCGAATGCGGCGCTGAAGTCGGCCATGTCGAGGGGTTCGGCATCGGCGGCGGACGAGGAGGGGCCCGTCGCCGGGCTGGCGTCGGGCGTGCGGCGGGTGGTGCGCCCCAACCCCTTGCTCAGCCTTGCGGCGGCCTTCCTGGTGGGGGCCGTGGTGGGCGCGCTGCTGCGGCCGGTTCGGCTCCGGGGGATGGGGCGGGAGGATAGGAACCTTCGATGAATATCGACCAGCTTTCGCGAAACTTGAGGATTCTCGCGCGCACCAACGCCATCATCGCCGAGATCCACCTGCGCCATTTCGCGGCGCGGGCGGGGCTGTTCGCGTTTGCGGCGCTGGTGGCGGGCTTCAGCGTGGTGATGCTGGGGGGGGCGCTTTTTCTCGCACTGGAACAATCGCTTGGCCCCATCTGGGCTGCGGCGTCGGTGGGCGGGGGCGGGCTGCTTCTGGCTATCCTGGTGGCGGTGGTCGGGGCGCTGATGAAGCCTCCGCGGGAACTGGCCCTGGCCAATCAGGTGAGCCAGTCGGCGCTCGATGCGGTCTCCGCCGACCTCAAGGCCACGTCCGCTAGCCTGTCGAGCTTTGCCAGCTTCACCGCGGTTCCGAGTTTGGTGCTGCCGCTTTTGACCATGCTGCTCAAGGCCTTCCGCGGCAAGCCGAAGGCCTGAGCCGCGCGCCTGCCGGGTTTCGACACCTTCGGCGATGTCAGGCCGGGATTCGGCGAAACCCGCCTTTGACGATGGGTTGAGGTATTTTAATGCCATCACCCCCGGTCTTTGGCCGGGGCCGGGGAGACCGGCCAAGGGGGCTCCCTCAGACGCCCCGCGATCTCATGCCTTGCGCACCCAGCGGCCGGTCTCTTCCTGCTGCCAGTAGGTGAGCTCGTGGCCCTGGGCCTTGGCCTCCCGCCAGCGCTCCCGCGCCTTGGCCACCTGCTCGTCGTCCCGCCCGTCGAACAAATGGACGATGCGGGCATAGGGCGTGGCGTCGGCCAGCGGCACGGCATCCACCAGGAAGCGCACCTGCGCCCCGTTGGGGTTGGCCTCCGAGGTGGCAAGCAGGATGGGCTGGCGCTCGGGCGATGGCTGGGCCTCCGTGCCGTGGGGCAGGAAGGAGGCCTCGCTATAGGTCCACAGATGGGCGTCGAGCGCATCGCGCCGCTCCGCCGAGCCGCACTGCACCACGCACCGCCAGCCGCGCTCCAGCGACTTCTCGAGCAGCGTGGGCAGCACCGCCTCAAGGGGGCGGCGTTCGAGGTGGTAGAAGAGGATCTCGGTCAAAATCCCACTCTTCAAATTCGACTAAACGTGTATGATGCCATTGTGCAACCTTTTGCTGCATCAGGGGGCGGCGATGGTCAGGGGCATCCTTTCGCTCAGTCTTGTCTTTCTAACGGCTCTTCCGGCGATGGCTCAAGGCGTGGCAGCCGGCTGTCCGGATCCCAAGCTCATTACGAAATGCGTGGCTTGTAGTGACAACAGGAGTTTCGTCTGTCCGGGCCAGCCAGTCGGGCCGAGATCGGTTACCGACGTCACCTTTGCTAACGATGGTGTCATGTTCAGTGTTCCGGATAAACTCACGGATTTTCAGGTTCAGGGCGTCATAAAAGATCTGAACAAAAAACGATCCGGAGGTGTCGACGATCCGATCAAGAGAAGCCTTGATAAGATATTCTTGGCACCGGAAAAGTAAGATGTACTATCTTCAATATATTAAGGCGAGCCTGTTGTTCGGGTTTGTGCCATTCTTTCTAACCGCGACGGGTGGTGTCGTTCTCGCATGTGCTGCGGGGCTTCTGTTGCGCAGGGCCGCCCGCGATGTGGCGCCGGTCGCGTTCGCGTTCGCTGCGGTGGGCGCGACCACCGGATTGTTCATGGGCGCCAGCCGGGACAGTGTGGTGGGGGCGGTGGTTCCCGCTTTTCTTACCTTCGTCTCGGGGCTTGCCGTCTATCAGTTCGCAAAACACGACGACACGTTCGAGAAATGGCGCTTCGCGATTCCGCTGGCGACGGCAGGCATGTTCGCCGCTGCGGTCTCAGCCGCAGCATTCGGCGCAGCAATGCGCAAGCATGCTGAACAGGTCGCCGAGGATAGCGCAAGGCAGCGCCTGCGGTTCGAGAAGGTGGAGCTGCCGCTGGAGCTGGCCAACCTCCGCAAGCAGCTGGGCCTGCCGCCGGAGGCCCCGAAGGACGATGGTGGGAAGGACGGCGATACCCAAGGAGGCGCGCCCAGGGCGGGCGCGCCGAAGGAGAAGGCCGAGGGGAAATAGCTCCCTCGGCCTCCGGCCTCATCCCTCGTAATTGTCCTTCACCAGCTGGTCGAGCAGGCGCACGCCCCAGCCCGAGCCCCAGCTCTTGTTGATGTCGCTGGCCGGCGAGGACATGGCCGTGCCGGCCACGTCGAGATGCGCCCAGGGGGTCTTCTCCACGAAGCGCTGGAGGAACTGGGCGGCGGTGATGGAGCCGGCGTTGCGGCCGCCGGTGTTCTTCATGTCGGCGAACTTCGAGTCGATCAGCTTGTCGTATTCCGGGCCCAGCGGCAGGCGCCAAACCCGCTCACCGGTCTCCTGGCCGGCCTTGGCGAGGCGCTCGGACAAGGCGTCGTCGTTGGAGAACAGGCCGGCATATTCCGAGCCCAGCGCCACCAGGATCGCGCCCGTCAGCGTGGCGAGGTCGATCATGAACTTGGGCTTGAAGCGCTCCTTGGCGTACCAGAGCACGTCGCACAGCACGAGCCGGCCTTCGGCGTCGGTGTTGATGATCTCGATGGTCTGGCCGGAAAGCGAGGTGACGATGTCGCCGGGGCGCTGGGCGGCGCCGTCGGGCATGTTCTCCACCAGGCCGATGAGGCCCACCGCGTTCACCTTCGCCTTGCGGGCGGCCAGCGCATAGAGCAGGCCGGTGACGCAGGCGGCGCCGCCCATGTCGCCCTTCATGTCCTCCATGCCGGCGGCCGGCTTGATGGAGATGCCGCCGGTGTCGAAGGTGACGCCCTTGCCGATGAAGGCCACCGGGGCCTCATCCTTGGGGCCGCCGTTCCAGCGCATCACCACCACGCGGCTTTCCTTGATGGAACCCTGGCCGACACCCAGCAGCGCCCTGAGGCCGGCGCGGGAGAGGGCCTCGTCGTCCAGCACCTCCACCTCCACGCCCACGGCGGAGAGGTGCTCCTCGGCACGGCGGGCGAATTCCGGCGGGTCGAGCACGTTGGCGGGCTCGTTCACGAGATCCCGGGCGAACAGCACGCCGTCACCCACCGCGTCGCGGGCGATGGCGGCCTTCTTGCTGCCCGCCTCGTCGGAGACGAGCAGGGTGACGGCGAGGCCGGCGCGCTCGTTCTCGTCCTTCTTCTTGGTCTTGTAGCGATCGAAGCTGTAGCTGCGCAGGCGGATGCCCAGCGCCACATCGGCCGCCGCCTCGGCGGCGATCTTGGTGCCGGGCAGGTCGAGCAGCACGCTCGCCTCGCGGGCGGAGGCGGGGATCTTCCCGGCGATCAGGCCGCCGAGCTTCAGGAAATCCGACGCCTTCAGATCACCCGCCTTGCCCACGGAGATGACCACGAGCCGCGGCGCATCGAGGCCGGCGGGGGCGAGCAGGTCCACCGTGCTCCAGGCCTTGCCCTTGAAGCGCTCGGCATCGAAGGCGCGGGTGAGGGCGGCATCCGCCCCCTTCAGCACCTTCTGCGTCTGCGTGCCGAAGGCGAGGCTCTCGTCGGTGAGCACGATCAGCACGCCCTTGGGTGCCGCGGTGAGCCTCGCGAACGAGAGGGTGACGGGTTCGGACATGCAGCGCTCCGGGGGCAGGATGGGCTTCGAGGGAATCGATCTCTCGCCCTTTTCTCTAGACCCGCCGGCGGCGCGGTGGAACCGCCCATGGCGTCGCGCGGCCTGCCGTCAGGTCCGGGGTTCAGGGCCAAGCCTTAGATAGGTGCCAGGCGGGGGATGGGAAGGGCGGGCGGTTGCATTTCCCGAGGAGCGGCGGGACGATCCGCGCGGCTTAGGACCAGCGCGGCGCAGCCGGAACGCCGATCCGGCGGCCGGGGAAAAGTCCGCGCGGCGGGGGATCATCCTGCGGCGGGGGAAACGGGGCGGGCTCTTGCCCCTGCGGCGCACCCTCGGCCGGCGCGGGCCCTCCTTCCCGCTGGTGCCGCCGTCGGCCGGGGCGGAGGGGACGTTCCGGGCGCGCGCCATGTCCGGGATTCGCAAGGGCGCCGCCCCAAAAGGAAAGGGGGCGCCGAGCGCCCCCTTCCGCAAGTGTACCAAGGCCGGGATGGCGCGTCTCACTCGGCGGCGGCTTCCTCGGTGCCGGCGGCGGCCTTCTCGGCCTTCTCCTTGGCACGCTCCTTGGCCTTCTCGCCGGGCTCGGCCTTCTTCGGGTTATTGCGGGCCTCGCGCTTCAGCAGGCCGGCGGCGTCCAGGAAGCGGGCGACGCGGTCGGTGGGCTGGGCGCCCTTCTCGAGCCAGGCCTTGGCCTTCTCGACGTCGAGCACCACGCGGGTCTCGGCGTCCTTGGCCAGCAGCGGATTGAAGGTGCCGATCTTCTCGATGAAGCGGCCGTCGCGGGGAGAGCGGGCGTCGGCGATCACGATGCGGTAGTAGGGACGCTTCTTGGCGCCGCCGCGGGCGAGACGGATCTTGAGGGACATGGTGTTTTCCTTTTGATTCGAAACTGTTGTTCGGTTTGGTTGAGTCTCGGTGCCGTCATGCCCCGGCTTGTCCGGAAGTCGGCTGTTGCCGACTTCCGTCTCGAAGGCCGGAACTCGGGAACATCCGAGTTCCGGGGCATCCACCCTGCGGCGCGCCCGACCTTTCGAGGTCGGGGCCTGGCCTTGCGTGGACCCCCCGGACACGCCGGGGGGTGACGGCGGTTCTAGAGGGCGTCACTTCTTCTTGCCGGGCCCTCCCAGTCCAGGAAGGCCCTTCGGCAGGCCGGGCAGGCCGCCGGGGAACTTGGCGGGCAGCCCGCCGCCGGGCAGGCCGGGGAAGTTCGGGGGCAGGCCGGCGCCGGGACCGCCCGGCATGCCGCCCTTGCCCATCTTCTCCGCCATGTCCTGCAGCATCTCGGGGGAGGGGCCGCCCCCGCCGAAGCCCATCATGTTGGCAAGGCCGGCCAGCGGGCCGCGCTTGCCGGCAGCGCCGCCCATGGCCTTCATCACGTCGGCCATCTGGCGGTGCATCTTGAGGAGGCGGTTGATGTCCTCCACCTTCGCGCCGGCACCGGCGGCGATGCGGCGCTTGCGCGAGGCATCGAGCAGCTTGGGCGCGCGGCGCTCCTTCGGCGTCATCGAGTTGATGATGGCCACCTGCCGCTTGAACACCTTGTCGTCGAGATTGGCGGAGGCGATCTGGTTCTTCACCTTGGCGACGCCGGGCAAAAGGCCCATGAGCCCGCCGAGCCCGCCCATCTTCTCCATCTGCTGGAGCTGGCCGCGCAGGTCGTCGAGGTCGAAGGTGCCCTTGCGCATGCGCTCGGCGGTGATCTTCGCCTTCTCGAGGTCGATGGCCTCGGCGGCCTTCTCCACGAGGGCGACCACGTCGCCCATGCCGAGGATGCGGCCCGCCACGCGGTGGGGATCGAAATCCTCCAGCGCGTCCATCTTCTCGCCGGTGCCGAGCAGCTTGATGGGCTTGCCGGTGACCGCGCGCATGGAGAGCGCGGCGCCGCCGCGGCCGTCGCCGTCGGCTCTCGTCAGCACGATGCCGGTGAGGCCCACGCGGCCGTCGAACGCCTTGGCGGTGTTCACCGCGTCCTGGCCGGTGAGGCTGTCGGCGACGAGCAGCACCTCGTGCGGGCCGGTGACGGCCTTCACCTCGGCCACCTCGGCCATGAGGGCCTCGTCCAGCGTCACGCGGCCGGCGGTGTCCAGCATCACCACGTCGTAGCCGCCGAGCTTCGCCGCCTCGATGGCGCGCTTGGCGATCTGCACGGCAGACTGGCCGGCGACGATGGGAAGGGTCGCGACCTCCACCTGCTTGCCGAGGGTGGCCAGCTGCTCCATGGCCGCCGGGCGGCGGGTGTCGAGCGAGGCCATCAGCACCTTGCGCTTGCCGCGTTCGGTGAGTCGCTTGGCGATCTTGGCGGTGGAGGTGGTCTTGCCCGAGCCCTGGAGGCCGACCATCAGGATCGGCACCGGGGCGGGGGCGTTCAGGTCGATGGGGTCGGCGTCGGAGCCCAGGGTCGCCACGAGCTCGTCGTGGACGATCTTCACCACCATCTGGCCGGGGGTGACGGACTTGATGACCTCCACGCCCACGGCGCGCTGGCGCACCCGGTCGGTGAAGGAGCGCACCACGTCGAGGGCCACGTCCGCCTCGATCAGCGCCCGGCGGACCTCGCGCATGGCCTCGCCGACGTCGGCTTCGGTGAGGGCGCCGCGCCGCTTCAGCTTGTCGAGTATGCCGCCGAGGCGGTCGGAAAGGGTATCGAACATGGGCGTCCGTGTGGTTTGGCTTCACATCGGCCGGCCTTGCGCCCCACCGCGCGCCGGCGCGCAAGCCAACGCAGATCGCGCCCGAGGGCGCATCGCGCTGTCGGGCGGTGACCTCCGGACCCTCGGTCCGGTCGGCGGATCGGCATGGCCGTCCTTGTGAAGGACGAGGCTGTTAACAGGTTTGGGCCGGCAAGGCAAATCTCCGGCCCGCGCGCGCCTCAGGCGCGGATCGCCGCGCCGGCGAGCGCCACCGCGAGGAAGGCGAGCCACAGGGCCGCCGCCCGCCGGTAGAGGATCGGCGTTCCTGCCTTGCCACGGTTGAGCACGGCGCCCCCGCCGGCCCAGATGAGCGCTACCCCCAGGATCGATGCCGCGAACAGGCCGAGGTGGAGGGGGAACTCCGGCGCTGCGCCGCGCGGCAGCAGGGTGAGGCCGATGATGAGCCCCTTGGGGTTCAGCAGGGTGGTGACGAACACGCGCCGCGCCGTCACCGCGCCCTCTTCCGCCGCTTCCGCCCGGATGCGCCACAGCTTCACGGCGAGGACGGCCACCCAGCCCGCAGCGGCGAGCTTCACCGCGCTGGCGACCAGCGGCTCGCGGGCGAGGAACTCGGCCCCGAACACGGCGAGCGGCACGGTGACGAGGAGATAGGCGCAAAGCTCCGCCGGCATCAGGCGCACGGACCGCGCGAGCCCTGCCGACGCGCCGGAGAGGGCGAGCAGGGTGTTGGTGGGGCCGGGCGTGAGCAGCAGGCCCCAGATGGCGAAGAGAAAGGCGAGCGTGCCCATGGATGCGGTGTCTTGGAATGCGGTGTCTTGTGGTGCGGTGCTCTGGGGCGCTGACGTCTGCGGTGCGTCCTGGAAGGCAGGCGGCATCGCGGCTGTCCGCCGGGGGCGCACTCTAGGCAAAGGCGGCGGCACGGCCAACCGATGCCGGTGTCACATCCGGTGTCACATCCGTTGTCACATGGGGATATCCCTTAGGCCCCGCGCCGAATGCAGGCATAGTACGCGGCGCGCACCCAACCGCGGATCCGCCGGATACCGGCACGGGAGGAAGCATGTCTGAAACGGCCCCGCCCACCACGCCGCCTGTTTCCACGCAGATCATCCCCTTCCCGGACGACTTCCGGATCGCCGAGATCGCCACCAACGGCACCACCATCCATGTCCGCGTCGGCGGCCAGGGGCCGGCGGTGGTCCTGCTGCACGGCTATGGCGAGACCGGCGACATGTGGGGCGCGCTCGCCGCCGCGCTGGCGCCCCGCCACACCGTGGTGGTGCCGGACCTCAGGGGCATGGGCCTGTCGGCCAAGCCGGACGGCGGCTACGACAAGAAGACCCAGGCGGGCGACGTGGCCGGCGTGCTCGACGCGCTGAAGATCGACACCGCCGCCCTCGTCACCCACGACATCGGCAACATGGTGGGCTTCGCCTTCGCCGCGCTCCACCGCGACCGGGTAACGAAATTCGCCCTCATCGACGCCCCGGTGCCCGGCGTCGGCCCGTGGGAGGAGATCCTCAAGAACCCGCTCCTCTGGCATTTCCGCTTCGGCGGGCCGGACATGGAGCGGCTGGTGGCCGGGCGCGAGCGCATCTATCTCGACCGCTTCTGGAACGAATTTTCCGCCGACCCCAGCCATTTCGGCGAGGCCGCGCGGCAGCACTACGCCGCGCTCTATGCCCTGCCGGGCGCCATGCGCGCCGGCTTCGCCCAGTTCGCCGCCTTCGACCAGGACGCCATCGACAACAAGGCCTTCCTCGCCGAGGGCAAGCTTACGGTGCCGGTGCTGGCGCTCGGGGGTGAGAAGTCGTTCGGCCTTGCCATGGCGGACATCATGAAGTTCGCCGCGACAGATGTTCAGGGCGGCGTCGTTCCCGGCAGCGGGCACTGGATCATGGAGGAGAATCCGGCCGCCACCGTCGCGCTGGTGGAGCCTTTCCTCGCTCGGGCGTGAGCCGCCGGCTCCGCCTGCCCCCGACAGGGGGGCTTCCGGCGGCCGCGCGGAATTTGGCCTGCCCCGCTCCCGCTTGCTGGGGCATGTCCCCGTTTCACGGAAACGGGACAATGCTCCAAATCATGCTCAAGCTCTTTGCCGACGCCTTTTCTTCACGCGAACCGGTATCCACCGCGCTCGAAAATGCCCTAGCTTGGCGGCGGCGCACGCGACGGCGGAAGGATGCCATGACCGCAGAGCAGATCGACGATCCCCGCGGCTCGGCTGCCGCCTCTCCCGACCGCCGCACTGTCATGGCCGCTGGCGCTGCCGTGGTGCTCGGCCAGGTCGGGCTCGGCCCGGTGCTTGGCACCACCGCCGCCAAGGCCGCCGGGCCGGTGCGCAAGATCGCGCTGGAGGAGCATTTCTCCACGCCCGAGCTCGCCAGGCGGAACATCGCGCGGCCGACGCAGAGCGACGCCATCTTCGCCGAGATCGAGCGCCGCCTCGCCGATTTCGGCGCGCTGCGGCTGGAGACCATGGACAAGGCGGGCATCGACCTCGCCGTCCTGTCGGTGACGACGCCCGGTGTGCAAGCGGAGACGGACACGAACACCGCCGTCACCCTCGCCAGGCAGGCGAACGACATGCTCGCCCGCGAGGTGCAGAAGCAGCCGAAGCGCTACGCCGGCTTCGCGCACCTGCCCCTCCAGGACCCGAAGATTGCGGCGGACGAGCTGGAGCGTGCGGTGAAGGAGCTCGGCTTCAAGGGCGCGCTCATCAACGGCCAGACCAACGGCGTCTACCTCGATGCCGACGTCAACCTGCCGTTCTGGGAGCGCGTGAACGCGCTGGAGGTCCCGATCTACCTGCATCCGGGCGACCTTCCCGACCATCCGGCCATGTTCGCCGGGCGGCCGGAGCTGAACGGGGCGGTCTGGGCCTGGACCGCGGACACCGCGACGCACGCCCTGCGCCTCGTCTTCGGCGGCACCTTCAGGCGCTTCCCGAAGGTGCGCCTCCTTCTTGGCCATATGGGCGAGACCCTGCCCTACATCCTCTGGCGGTTCGACAGTCGCTGGCAGATGGAGGTGGGCAAGACCCTGCCGGAGGACGAATTGCCCTCCACCATCATCCGCCGGCACGTGGCCATCACCACCTCCGGCGTCTGCGACCCCGCCTCCCTCGCCCAGGCCATCGCCGCGCTCGGCGAGGATTCGGTCATGTTCTCGGTGGACTATCCCTACGAGGACACGCAGGTCGCGGCGAAATTCATCGAGGCCGCGCCTCTCTCCGACGCGGTGCGGGCGAAAGTCTGCCATGGCAACGCGGAACGGATCCTGAAGCTTTGAGCCCGGCGGCCGCGGCGCGGGGGCGCTGACCGTCGGCCCTTCTCGCGCCGTCGCGACGCGTGATAAAGGAGACCGACCAAGGAGAAACCCCATGCCCGAGAACAACGAGCTCACGCGCTTCTTCGGCGGATCGCCCGCCTGGGTGCTGGTGCGCCTCGTCCTCCTCTCGGTGGTGGTGGGCGTCATCATGGCGGCGCTGGGGATCGACCCGCGCAACATCCTCTCCAGCCTGGAGCGGCTGGTGCGCAGCCTGTTCAATTTCAGCTTCGAGGCGTTCGAGCGCCTGTGGCGCTACTTCCTGCTGGGGGCGGTGGTGGTGGTCCCGCTGTGGATCCTCATGCGCGTGTTCGGCCGTCGCTGACGATCGCGCGGCCCTTTGCCGATGAACCGCCCTCGATGAGCCTTCCGCCATGTCCCTGACGCACGCGGCGCCTGCCGTCACCCACCGGCGCGTGCTCGCCATCGCGCTGCCCATGACGGTGGCCCACCTCACCACGCCCCTGCTCGGGGTGGTGGACGCGGCGGTGGTGGGGCGGCTGGGGGACGCCGCGCTGCTGGGCGGCGTGGCGCTGGCCGCCGTCATCTTCGACATGCTGTTCTGGGTATTCGGCTTCCTGCGCATGGGCACGGTGGGCCTCGCCGCCCAGGCGCTGGGCCGGCGCGACGGGGTGGAAGAGCGCGCCGTGCTGGCCCGCGCCCTTTTGCTGGCGGGGGCGCTCGGCCTGCTCCTCGTGGCGCTGCAGGCGCCCATCGCCCACGCGGCCCTGGCCCTTGCCGGGGCGAGCGAGGGGGTGAGCGCGGCGGTCCGGGACTATTACGCCGTGCGCATCTTCGCCGCGCCCTTCACGCTGGCGAACTATGTGGTGCTGGGCTGGCTGGTGGGGCTCGGCCGCACCGGCCGGGCGCTGGCGCTGCAAGTGGGGGTGAACCTCCTCAACATGGGGCTCAGCGTCGTCCTCGTGCTCGGCGCCGGCTGGGGCGTGAAGGGGGCGGCGGCGGGCACGCTGGTGGCGGAGATGGCCGGCACGCTCGCCGGCCTCGTCCTGTGCCGGAGGATGCTGGGCGGCGCCTTCGCCGTGCCGCGGGCGGTGCTGCTGGACAAGGCGCGCCTCGCCGAGGCCTTCCTGCTCAACCGCGACATCATGATCCGCACGGCGGCGCTGATGTTCGCCTTCTCCTTCTTCGCCGCCCAGGGGGCGCGGGCCGGGGACGTGACGCTGGCCGCCAACGCCATCCTCCAGAACATGGTGATGGTGGCGGCCTATTTCCTCGACGGCTTCGCCACCGCCGCCGAGCAGATCTGCGGCTCCGCCGTGGGGGCGCGGCGGCGGGCCGACTTCTCCGCCGGGGTGCGGCTGGCCCTCGTCTGGGGCATGGTCTTCGCCGTGGCGGCCTGCCTCATCTATCTCGTGACCGGGCCGGGCATCGTCGATGCCATGACCACCAATCCCGAGGTGCGGGCGGCGGCGCGCACCTTCCTCGTCTATGCCGCGCTGCTGCCGGTGGCGGGGGTGTGCGCCTATGCGTTCGACGGGGTGTATATCGGCGCGCTCTGGTCGCGCGACATGCGCAACCTCATGCTGGTCTCCCTCGCCGTCTACCTGGTCGCGTGGTGGGGGCTGCGCGGGTTCGGCAACCACGGCCTGTGGCTCGCCTTCCTCGCCTTCCTCCTCGCCCGCGGCGGCCTCCAGGCCCTGCGCCTGCCGGCGCTGCTGAAGCGGACCTTCGGCTGAGGGCTATTCCATCTCCGGGAAGGCGTGCGCCCCGTCCGCGCCCAGTGGCAGGTCCTTCACCCAGGCCACCGCGGAGAGGGGCAGCGGGCCATAAAGGTGGGGGAAGAGATCGCCCCCGCGGGAGGGCTCCCATTTCAGCGCGGCGCCGAGGGGGGCGACCTCCACCGCCACCAGCTTCAGCCCGGCCTGCCCGGCGAAGTGCCGGCGCGCCGTCTCCTGCGCCTGGGCGGCGGTGGAGAAATGGATGAAGCCATCCTGATGGTCCACCTGCGCACCCGCGAACACACCCTTGGCCTCGGCCTCCGCCCACAGGTCGGCGGGGCAGATCTTGTAGACGACGCGGGAGACATTCTGGGGCATCGGCGGGCTCCGGGGACATGCCCGGCCTGTTCCCCGCGAGGGGAGCCGGCTCTGGCGGGCCGGCTCCCATACGCGAGCGTGAACGGACAGGCAACTGATTGCGACCTCTGGTTGCATAAGGACTGAAGTCCTGTACAAACAGGGAACAAATTCTTATTGTGCGTGGGCGCGGCCGGGCCTGCCCGGTTGTGGAGCGCGATCTGGTCAAGTTGCTTCAATTTGACCGGTGAATCGCCCTCTACACGTGAAGAAAGAGAATGCGTCACCCGATCTGATTGCTGTGCAAGCAGATCGGGGTGTGCTCCAGCGGCGAGGACGGCGGAACCCCATGCTCACCCACGGCCAGGTCTGGCGGGCGATCGACCAGCTCGCGGAGCAGCACGGATTGTCCACCTCCGCGCTGGCGCGGCGGGCGGGCCTCGATCCCACCACCTTCAACCGGTCGAAGCGCATCACCACGGACGGGCGGCCGCGCTGGCCCTCCACCGAGAGCATCGCCAAGGCGCTCGCCGCCACCGGCACCAGCGCCGAGCTGTTCTTCGCCCTCATGGCGCCGGAGGGGTCGCGCCATTCCGATCCCGGCGGCTTCGCCGAGGAGACGCAGCCCCTGAAGGGGCCGCTCCACGCCATCCCGCAGATCGGCTTCGCCCAGGCCGGTTCCGGTGGCTTCTTCGACGACGCCGGCTTTCCCGTGGGCGCGGGGTGGGACGAGATCGCCTTCCCGGAGGTGGAGGACACCCACGCTTATGCCCTGGAGATCGCCGGGGATTCCATGGAGCCGGTCTATCGCGACGGGGACATCGTGGTGGTCTCGCCCGCCGCCTCGGTGCGTCGCGGCGACCGGGTGGTGCTGAAGACCAAGGAGGGCGAGGTGCTGGCCAAGGAGCTGGTGCGCAAGACCGCCCGCCACGTGGAGCTGCGCTCCCTCAACCCGGCCCACGAGGACCGGCAGATTCCGCTGGATCAGGTGGACTGGATGGCGCGGATCGTCTGGGCGAGCCAGTGAGGTGCCTCAGGGGCTCGCCCATGGGATGCATTCGCGGGCAAAAATTATCAGCGGCATCCCGCAGAAAACAGTCCATAACGCCATGGTAAAGAATAGAGTTTTTCTAAATTCTTTTGGCTTATTTCGCGTGTGGTGAAGTGGATTTTGCGTCCGAAAATGTAGCGGGTTGATCGCGTTTTTTTCGCGATCCAGAGAGTCGCGAATATAGCGCTCGGTTCTGCTCCAGAACACTGCCCGATATATAATTATAAGCGTGGCTATACCTGCGATGAGCAAGGCGCCCCATATCGGCCCCGGGTTAGTCGAGAAAATCTGACTTGGGGGAAGCCACGCCGGGCAGCGGGTGGATGACGGATCGATCGCAAGGACGATCCAAAGGCAGGCGCCATACAGGATAAAGCTGCTCGCTGCCGCAACGCGTGTGATCCACCGGCAGTAGGCGGAATCGATCTCACCCATGGTTTCGAAGCTCATCGCGCTTACTCGCGGGGGCAGTCATCTCAAGCTGTCACCCTACCCCAGCAACGCCTCCAGCGTCTCCAGCCGGTCCGCCTCTCCCGGCGGCTTGTCCCACCTGAGGCGGGCGATGCGGGGGAAGCGCATGGCGACGCCGGAGCGGTGGCGGGTGGAGCGGGCGAGGCCCTCGAAGGCCACCTCCAGCACGAGCCCCGCCTCCTTCTCGTGCACCACCTCGCGCACCGGGCCGAAGCGATTGACAGTGAAGCGCCGCACGAAGGCGTCGATCTGCTTCAGCTCCTCGTCGGTGAAGCCGAAATAGGCCTTGCCCACGGGCACCAGCACGTCCGCCCCGTCCTCGCCGTCCGTCCACACCCCGAAGGTGTAGTCCGAATAGAAGGAGGAGCGCTTGCCGTGGCCACGCTGGGCATACATGAGCACCGCATCCACCGTGTGCGGGTCGCGCTTCCATTTCCACCACGGGCCCTTGGGGCGGCCGGGCAGGTAAAGGCTGTCGGCGCGCTTGATCATCACCCCTTCCACCGCCCCGGCATCCGCTCCCGCGCCGGCGGCGGCGGGATCGCGGCGGGCGGCGGTGAGGTCCTCCCAGCCTGAGAAGGCGACCAAAGGCGAGAGGTCGACGCGCGCGCTGCCGAGCCGCCCGACCAGCGCCTCGAGCCGCGCGCGGCGAACCGTGAAAGGCCGCTCGCGCAGGTCCTCGCCGTCCTCCACCAGCAGATCGTAGGCACGGATGTGGGCAGGGAATTCCGCCATCATCTTCACGCTCACGGACTTCCGGTTCAGGCGCTGCTGGAGCACGTTGAAGGGCTCCACCCGACCCCCGCGCACGATGAGCAGTTCCCCGTCCATGGCGCCGTCGAAGGCGATGGCCTCGGCGAGGTCGGGGAAGGCCTCGGAGATGTCCTCCCCCGTGCGGGAATAGAGCCGGGTGACGCGCTGCCCGTCCGGCCCCGTGCCTGCCACCGCCTGCACGCGGATGCCGTCCCATTTCCATTCGGCGCGGAAGTCGCCGGGGGCGAGGTCCGTGAAGTCGGCCTCCTCGATGGCGTGGGCCAGCATCACCGGGCGGAAGGGGGCGGGGTTCGAGGTGTGAGGCCGCGGCCCGCGGGCCTCCACCCAGGCGAACAGGCTTTCATAGGGCGGCTCCAGCCCCGGCCACACCAGCTCCACCTCGTCCGGCGTCACCGTGGTGAGGCCCTGCCCGAGGCTCGCCACCGCGGTCTTGGCGAGGCGGGCGGAGGCGCCCACCCGCATGGCGCCGGTGATCAGCTTCAGGAGCGCCCAGCGCCCGGTCTCGTCGAGGCCGTCCAGCCAGTCGCCGAGGCGGCGGGGCAGGGCGCTCTTCGAGAGGGTGGAAAGGCCGTGGACGATCTCCGAGAGCAGCGGGGCATGGGCGGGCGCGCCCCCTCCCTTTGGCCACATGAGGGCGACGGTCTCGGAGAGGTCGCCCACATAATCGTAAGACATCTCGAACAGCACCGGGTCCGCCCGCTCCATGATGAGCTG
Source organism: Xanthobacter nonsaccharivorans (assembly GCF_043194755.2). Taxonomy (NCBI): domain Bacteria; kingdom Pseudomonadati; phylum Pseudomonadota; class Alphaproteobacteria; order Hyphomicrobiales; family Xanthobacteraceae; genus Xanthobacter; species Xanthobacter nonsaccharivorans. The sequence goes on from NZ_CM195526.1 coordinate 1,313,610, forward strand.
ACGCACCAGGGCCGGCTTGGCATTGGCGAAGGACAGCGCCCCCGTCAGCGCGGCGAGCGCGAGGCCCCGCTCCGGGTCGGGCGTCGAGCGGAAATAGTCCGCCATGAGGCGGATCTTCGCATTGCGCGAGGCCTCGTAGGACATGCGGTCGAGCAGGGCTGCGAAGCGGTTCATGCCCCGCCCTCCGGGGCCGGCACCGCCGGCTCCTCGTCCTCCTCGCCGTAGCCCACCATGTGGAGGGGGAGGGCGCGCAACTGCCGGGTGTGGGCCCAATGCACCAGCGCATCCTCGGCGCCGTGGGTGACCCACACCTCCTCGCAGCCCGTGGCGCGGATGGAGGCGGTGAGCCCGTCCCAGTCCGCATGGTCGGAGACCACCAGCGGCAGCTCCACGCCGCGCTGCCGGGCCCGGGCGCGCACGCGCATCCAGCCGGAGGCGAAGCAGGTGATGGGATCGGCGAAGTGCCGCGCCCACAGGTCGGTCATACAGTGGGGCGGGGCGATCACCACCGCTCCGGCGAAGGCGGATTTCGGCACCCCCTTCACCGGGACGATCTCACCCAGGGCGATGCCCCGGCTCGCGTAATAATCGGTGATGGCGGTGAGCGCGCCGTGCACATAAATGGGCGCCGCGTGCCCCGCCGCGCGCATCAGCGCCATCATGCGCTGGGCCTTGCCCAGCGAATAGGCGCCGACGATGTGCGTGCGTTCCGGGAAGATGCGCACGGAGGACAGCAGCTTGTCCGTCTCCGCCGCAGCATCCGGGTGGCGGAACACCGGCAGGCCGAAGGTGGCCTCGCTGACGAAGACATGGCAGCGCACGGGCTCGAACGGTGCGCAGGTGGGGTCGGCGGCGTCCTTGTAGTCGCCGGACACCACGATCACCAGCCCGTCCTTCTCGATGCGGACCTGGGCCGAGCCGAGCACGTGGCCGGCCGGGTGCAGGCTCACCGTCACGCCGTTGAGGGTGACGCTCTCCCCGTAGCGGAGCGCCTGGGTGCCGCCGGCGAAGGTCTCCCCCAGCCGCAGGGCCATGATGTCCAGCGTCTCGCGGGTGGCGAGCACATGGCCGTGGCCGGCGCGGGCGTGGTCCGAATGGCCGTGGGTGATCACGCAGCGCGGCACGGCACGCGTCGCGTCCACGTAGAAGTCCCCCGCGGGGGAATAGAGGCCCTTCGGCGAGGGGCAGAGGAGGTCTTCCGGGCGCATGTCTTTATGAAGCGGCTCGGGACCTATATGGGAAGCGCGCATCCCTTTCGCGAGGCGTCCCGTGGCCCTTTCCGCCTATACGGCATCATCCGGAGATCCGGTTCTCGACCGGCGGCTCGACTGGGCGCGCGCCTTCCTCGCCGAGCAGGACTTTTCCGCGGCCGCCGAGCTGCTGGCGGAGACGGTGGTCGATGCGCCGCACTTCGCCGCCGCCTGGTTCCTGCTGGGGGAGGCGCGCGCGGCCCTCGGCGAGACGGCAGACGCCGCCGAGGCCTTCGCCCATGCCCGCGCCCTCGATCCGGATGACGCGCTGGGGGCCGGGCTGCACCTCGCCCGTCTCGGCGGCGCGCCGGCGGAAGGCGCCATGTCGGCGGCCTATGTGCGCACCCTGTTCGACCAATATGCCGACCGCTTCGATACCGCATTGCGCGAGAAGCTGGCCTATCGCGGGCCGGAGCTGCTGTTCGATGCGGTGGGGCGGGCCTGCGCCGCGCGCGGGCGGGCGCCGGCCTTCGCCGCGGGGATCGACCTCGGCTGCGGCACCGGCCTCGCCGGCGTGCTGTTCGCGCCCATCACCGGGCGGCTCACCGGCGTCGACCTCTCCCCCGCCATGCTGGAGAAGGCTGCGGCCCTCGGCCTTTACGCGGCGCTGGAGGCGGGCGAGATGGGCGCGGTGCTGGAGGGGGCGCCGGATGGTCGCCTCGACCTGGTGCTGGCGGCGGACGCGCTCTGCTACGTCGGCGACCTGGCCCCCATTTTCCGCGCCGCGCGGCGGGCGCTGTCCGCCGACGGCCTGTTCGCCTTCACGCTGGAGACCCATGGCGGGGAGGGCGTGCTGCTGCGCGACACCCTGCGCTATGCCCATGCCGCGGCGCAGGTGCGCACCCTGGCGGCGGAGGCCGGGTTCGTCCCGGTGCTGATGGAGGAGGCCTCCACCCGCTCCGAGAAGGGCGTGCCGGTGCCGGGCCTCGTGTGCGTTCTGGCGCGGGGCTGAGGGGCGTTCCGGCCCCTGCGGTCGCCGGGGCATGGCGTTCTCTCGCGGAACCGCCCGCATGCCGCGGCCGGCGGGAGCGTCGGCGGAAGGAGAGCCCGGCCCCGGCGCAGGGGATATCGACGGCTTCGCCGACTTTTCCCCGGGCCCCGGATCGGCGCTCCACCTGTGGTGTCGCGGGTCCGGGGAGCGGGGGAGGGCGCGGCGCCTCAGCTCACCGGCAGGCTGAAGGGCTCGCCCTCGAAGGCGTCGGCGCCGCGGCCGATGGAATGGATGGCGGCGACCATCCGTCCCTCGCGCCGCAGCGCGGCATCCGCCAGCGCGACGATGCGCGGGTTGGGCGTCGCGGTGGGCGAGGCGTGGCGCAGGCGCTGGGCCAGCTCCAGCTCGTTCCGCTCCGGCAGAAGGGTGCACAGCGTGGCGTAGGCCGCGGCGGTGGAGCGCGAGATGCCGGCGTAGCAATGGATCACCAGCGGCGTCTGGCGCGGCCAGGCATGCACGAACTCGAACAATTCGTGCATGTGCGCCTCGCCGGGCGCCACCATGCCCTCGATCTCCTCGGCGATGTCGTTGATGCCGAGGAAGAGGTGGTTCGTGGGGTCCACGTTGCTGGGGCGGGTGAAGACCGTGCCGCCGTTGATCAGCGTGATGACATGCCGCGCGCCGGTGGCCTCGACCGTTTCGTGCAGCTTGGCGAGGGAGCAGACATGGATCATGGCTTCAGCTCCTCGAAGCGTTTCAGAAACCGCGCCTTTGCGGTTTCCGCCTCCCATGGGGTGAGATAATCCTTTTCCAGCGCAGCGTCGAGGCGGGCCGGCTGGCCGAAGAAGCCTTTCGCCTCCTCCGCCGAGAAGCCGGCGAGGCGCGTCGCCTCGAAATAGGCGGCGGCGCGATCGGCGGCCTTCACGATCTTGATGAGGGCGTCCGGCCAGATCGTGGGCAGGGAGAAGCGGACCGCGATGGCCGCGAGCAGCCGCGCCTCCACGCTCTTGTAGTCGCCGCCCAGCACCGCCTTGAAGGGCGAGATCATGTCGCCGATGACGTACTCCGGTGCGTCGTGCAGCAGCACGCACAGGCGCCAGCGGGGGTCGAGGTCCGGATGGCTGCGGCGGGAGAGGCGCTCCACCAGCAGCGAGTGCTGGGCCACGGAGAAGATGTTGGCGCCGGAGGTCTGCCCGTTCCAGCGGGCGACGCGGGCGAGGCCGTGGGCGATGTCCTCGATTTCCACGTCCAGGGGGGACGGGTCCAGCAGGTCCAGCCGCCGGCCGGAGAGCATGCGCTGCCAGGCGCGGGGGGCGCTCGCGCGGCTTTTGGGAGAAACCCGAGGCGCAGCCGAAGGGCCGCTCCTGGCGGCCCGGGACCCGACGGCGGTGTCTGCTTCAGCGGCGCGGGGCGACGTGGCGCGGCCGGGGGCAGGCGCGTCGACGGGGGATCGGGCGGGGGACGCGGTCGTCGCGTCCTTGGTCTTGTCAGTCACGAATCGCATGGCTCCGCTGGCGGAGCGAAGGTAAGCTCCGCCCGACGTATCACAAGCCGCCCGTCACGGGCCGCCGCAGCCCCGACGAGACCAGCCTTCATGTCCGACTCCCCTGTGACCGAAGCCGTGCCGGTGCGGCCGACGCTCGCCGCCAGCGCGGCGGTGTTCCGCGGCCCGCTGGTGCTGCTCGCCCGGCGCGCCGCCAATCCCGGGGCCGGGCTCTGGAGCCTGCCGGGCGGGCGCGTGGAGCCGGGGGAGACGCTGGCCGAGGCCGCCGCCCGGGAGGTGATGGAGGAGGTGGGCGTCGCCGCCGAGATCCTCGGCCTCGCCGCCGCCCGCGACATCATCGTGCGCGACCGGGAGGGGGCGCTGAAGGCCCATTTCGTGGTGGTCGCCCATGCCGCGCGCTGGCGCGCCGGCGAGCCGCAGGTGGGCGAGGAGGCGGCCGAGGTGGGCTGGTTCCGCCCCAACGAGGTGGCGGCCCTGCCCACCACCGAGGGGCTCGCGGAGGTGGTGGCGCAGGCCGCCCGCCTCGTGCTCGATCTTGACCCGCCGCCCGCGCCGCCGCAGGAGTGAGGGGGGAGCCCCCGCATCATGCGCATCGCCATCGCCTGTTTCGCCGCCGTCCTCGTTCTTTCCGGCCCCGCCCGTGCGGCGGCGCCGTCGGAAGGGGCGCCGCCGCCCTATGACGGTGACCTGATGCGGCTCGCCGAGATCCTCGGCGCGCTCCATTACCTGCGACCCTTGTGCGGCGCCGCCGGGGAGGCGCAGAAATGGCGCAACGAGATGCAGGGCTTCATCGATACCGAGCAGCCCTCCGACACCCGGCGGGCCAAGATCATCGCCTCCTTCAACCGCGGCTACTCCAGCTATGCGGAGGTCTACCGCACCTGCACGCCAGCCGCGCGCTTCGCGGTGGACCGGCAGCTGGAGGAAGGCTCGCGCCTGGCCCACGACATCGTGGTGCGGTACGGCGGTAACTGATTCCTGCTGTTAACCTTTTGGTTAGAACCGGCCTGAACGCCCCGGCGAAGCATGCTAGACATTCCCTTGCGCCGGTGTTCCGCGGCGCGGAGGCCCAAGACGTGTCCACTTTGCCGACCCCCGCCATTGAGCTTCCTGAAATCTCGGACATGGCCGCGGACGACCGCCACGCCGCGCTCACCTATCTGAACGATGCGTGGGTGGAGGCCGTGCGCGAGGGGCTGGACGAGGATTGCCTGATCCAGGCGGCGCTGTTCACCGCGCTGCGCAGCCTTGTCGCCACCTATGGCGAGGCCGCGAGCGCCGAATTCATCGGCCGCGTGGCCGAGCGGGTCGCGGCCGGGGAATATACGGTGGCCGGCCTCAAGCACTGAGGCGTGGAGGGCCGGGACAAACCCGGCCATGACGGTTCGAGATGGGTGGCCGCGCGCCCAGGCGGCGGCGGGCGGGCAGCTTCAAACAGGCGCCAATTCAAACAGGCGCCGAGCGCTTCACGTCTTCTCGACGAACGTCTCCAGCACCCGTTTCTCGCCCGCCTTGTCGAACAGCACGGTGAGCTTGTTGCCATCGATGCCGGTGATTTCGCCATAGCCGAACTTGATGTGGAACACCCGCTCCCCCGGCTTGAAGGCGGACGGCGCGCCGGTGGAGCTGGCGATCAGCGTGCCCTCGATGACCGTCGGCCCGCCGCGCCGGCCCCCGCCCGCGTCATAGCTTTTGCCACCGCGTTCGGAGAAGCCGCCCGAGGACCCGCCCGAAAAGCCGCCTCCCGGCCGGGCGCGGCTCGCCTGCGCCCGCTGCCAGCCGGGGGTGGAATAGGATGAGGCGGCGAACGGCTCGGCCCGGTCGAACCGGCTCTGTCCATAGCTGTTGCCGCCGTAGCTGGAGCCGCCCCAGCCCGCGCCGCCCCGGCTCTCCTCCACCCGCACATGGGCGTCGGGCAATTCGTCGAGGAAGCGGGAAGGCACGGTGGAATTCCACATGCCGTGGATGCGCCGGTTGGAGGCGAACCAGATGCGCGCCGAGGCCCGGGCGCGGGTGATGCCCACATAGGCGAGGCGGCGTTCCTCCTCCAGCCCCGCCTTGCCCTGCTCGTCCAGCGCCCGCTGGTGGGGGAACAGGCCCTCCTCCCAGCCGGGCAGGAAGACGGTGTCAAATTCCAGGCCCTTGGCGGAATGCAGCGTCATCACCTGCACCGCGTCCTCGCCGGCGCCGTTGTCGGCATCCATGACGAGGGAGATGTGCTCCAGGAAGCCGGGGAGGTTCTCGAACGGCTCCATGGAGCGCACCAGCTCCTTGAGGTTCTCCAGCCGCCCCGCGGCCTCGGCAGAACGGTCCTTCTGCCACATCTCCGTATAGCCGCTCTCGTCCAGAACGATCTCGGCGAGCTCGGTGTGGGGCAGGGCGCGCGCCTGCTCGCGCCAGCGATCGAACGCCTCGATGAGGCCGCGCAGGGTGCCGCGCACCTTGGGCTTCAGCTCCTCGCTCTGGGTGAGGACGCGGGCCGCCTCCTGCAGGGGCAGGCCGGCGGCGCGGGCGACATCGTGGATCTGCTTGACGGTGGCATCGCCGATGCCGCGTTTCGGCACGTTGACGATGCGCTCGAAGGCGAGGTCGTCGGCCGGCGAGTTCACGCAGCGCAGGTAGGCCAGCGCATCGCGGATTTCCGCCCGCTCGTAGAAGCGCGGGCCGCCGATGACGCGGTAGGGCATGCCCAGGGTGACGAAGCGGTCCTCGAACTCGCGCATCTGGAAGGAGGCGCGCACCAGGATGGCGATTTCCGAAAGCTTGTGCCCGGCCCGCTGGAGCTGCTCGATCTCCTCGCCGACGGCGCGCGCCTCCTCCCCCGAATCCCAGGCGCCGGTGACGCTCACCTGCTCGCCGTCCTCGCCTTCCGAGAACAGCGTCTTGCCGAGGCGCCCCTCGTTATGGGCGATGAGGTGGGAGGCGGAGGAGAGGATATGGCCGGTGGAGCGGTAGTTGCGCTCCAGCCGGATCACCTTCGCGCCGGGAAAATCGCTCTCGAAGCGCAGGATGTTGTCCACCTCGGCGCCGCGCCAGCCATAGATGGACTGGTCGTCGTCGCCCACGCAGCAGACGTTCTTCGAGCCCTGGGCGAGCAGGCGCAGCCAGAGGTATTGCGCGACGTTGGTGTCCTGATACTCGTCCACCAGCAGGTATTTGAAGCGCTTGTGGTATTCCGCCAGCACGTCGGGATTTTCGCGGAACAGGCGGATGCCCTCCAGCAGCAAATCGCCGAAATCCACCGCGTTCAGCGCCTTCAGCCGGGCCTGGTAGGCGGCATAGAGCATGCCGCCCTTGCCATTGGCGAAGACGGCGCCTTCGCCCGCCGGCACGTCCTTGGGGGAGAGGCCGCGGTTCTTCCAGCCGTCGATGGTGGAGGCCAGAAGCCGGGCCGGCCAGCGCTTCTCGTCGATGTTCTCGGCGGCGAGGAGCTGCTTCAGCAGGCGGATCTGGTCGTCCGTGTCGAGGATGGTGAAGCCGCTCTTCAGCCCCACCAGCTCATGGTGGCGCCTCAGGATGCGCACGCCGATGGAATGGAAGGTGCCGAGCCAGGGCATGCCCTCGATCTGGTCGCCGACCATGGCGTGGATGCGCTCCTTCATCTCCCGCGCGGCCTTGTTGGTGAAGGTCACCACCAGGATCTGGGAGGGGAAGGCGCGCCCGGAGGCGAGGATGTGGGCGACGCGGGCGGTGAGCACCCGCGTCTTGCCGGTGCCGGCGCCGGCGAGCACGAGGAGCGGGCCTTCCAGCGTCTCCACCGCCTCGCGCTGCTCGGGATTGAGGCCGGCGAGGTAGGAGGCCTCGGGCGCGCCGGATGCGAGCGCGGCGCTCGCCCGCGCGGCGATGCCGCCGGGGCGCGGCGCCGGGCTATCGGGCGCCGGCCCGGCGGGGTGCCGGCGCGATTGGGGCAACTGGGTCAAGGGCGCTCTCTCGCAACCTGATTCTCTCTCGAGAACAAAATGGCACTCAATAGCGGCGATTGCGAGGGGCGCCCAGCCGCCGGCCGCGCCGGCCCAAGTGGAGGCCCAAGTGGCGGCCGATGTGGTTTCCGGCCCGTGTCATTTCAGGAAATCGAGCGGGCCCTCCTGTTTCCATGTGCGCGCCCGCAGGCGTGGCGCGAGCCACCACGAGAGCAGCGCCGACACGATGGCCGTGCCGCCGATCACCCATGGCAGCAGGCGCATGGCCTCGGGCGAAAGGGGGGAGAGAAGCAGGGCTATGGTCCCTGCGAAGAACGCCATGGCCTGAATCATCAGGAACAGCATGGCTGCGATCTGGAGCCGGATGGACATGCCGCGCCTCCTTTGGCGTGACGCTGTCCCAAGACAACACGGCTGCGTGCCCATGGTTCCCGACAGGTGGCGGGCCGCCGGCCTCGATCAGCCGGCGCACACCTTGGGCAGGTGCACCACGTAGAACTTGCGCACGGGCGTGACGCTCTTCCACGTTCCGGTGAAGCCGGAGGGGATGAGGAAGGACTGGCCCGCCTCGTAGGTCTCCACGTGCCCGGAGGCATCGGTGAGCTCCACGATGCCGGCGATGAGCACGCAGAATTCGTCCTCGTCGTACTTCACCTCGATCTCGGAGGGCTCGGAGGCCCAGAAGCCGGCCGAGAAGGCACCGGTGCGGTCCTGGTACCACTCGTGGACGGTGGTTGCCGCCTTCTCCAGGGCGGGGGCGGGATCGAAGCGGATGGAGCGGATGGTCATGGCGGCCTCCTCTGGGGGCGAGCATCCTTCGCCGGCACGGCGGCGGCAAGGGGGATGGCGTGGGCTGTCAGGTCCTGTCGTCCCGCACGCCGGCCACCAGCACGGCGCCCAGGGCGAAGAAGGCGACGAGCACCGCCACCCCCGCCTTCTGGCTGTCGGTGGCCGCGGTCATGATGGCGACCGAGGTGGGGGCGGCAAAGGAGGTGATCTTGCCGCAGAGGGCGAACAGGCCGAAGCATTCGGCCATGTTCTCCGCCGGCGCGAGGCGCACCAGCAGCGTGCGCGAGGCGGCCTGGAGCGGCCCCGCCACGAGGCCGATGAGCAGGCCCAGCCCCACATAGGCCTTTTCCGGCACAGTGCCGTAGAGCCCCGTGCCCGGCGCCGTGGGCACGAGACCGAACAGGACGGCGTCCCGCTCCAGCGACAGCAGGCCGACGCAGGCGAACAGCAGCACCAGGAGCGCGCCGAGGATGACCCGGCGCGCGCCCATCCAGTCGTCCAGCCAGCCGCCGGCCAGCGCCCCCAGCGTGCCGGTGATGGTGAGCAGGATGCCGAAGATGCCGATCTCGACGGAGCCCCAGCCGAAGGTGCCCGCCGCGTAGATGCCGCCGAAGGCGAACAGCGCCACCAGCCCGTCCGCATAGATCATGTTGGCGAGGAGGAATCGCGCCAGAACCGGCCGCGCCCTCAGCCGGGGCAGCAGGGCGCGGATGCCGTCGAGCCCGGCCCTGAAGGCGGCTTTCAGGGGCAGGCCGGCGGGCGGATCGGGCACGAAAAGGAACATGGGCAGCACCAGCACCGCGAACCAGACCGCGGTGAAGGGGCCGCTGAAGCGGTCGCCCTCCCGCGCGGCGGCGTCGAGGCCGAAGGCGGGCGGGCGGCCGAGCAGCGTCAGGCCGGTGTCCGGCGAGGTGGCGAAGAAGGCGAGCATCAGCGCCAGGGAGACGAGCCCGCCGAAATAGCCGGCCGCCCATCCCGCGCCGGAAAGCCGCCCCAGCCGTTCCGGCGGCGCGAGCTGGGGCATGATGGCATTGTTGAACACGGTGGCGAACTCGACGCCGATGGTGCCCACGGCGAAGGCGGTGAGGACGAGGGGGATGCGCGCCGGATCCCCCGGCGCGGCGAGCCATAGCAGCGCTGCCCCCGCCATCATCATCAGGCCGAAGGCGAGGATGAAGGGCTTGCGCCGCCCCGCCGCATCCGCCACCGCGCCCAGCACCGGCGAGCACAGGGCGATGACCAGCCCCGCCGCGCCCGTGGCGAAGCCCCACAGGGCCTGCCCCTCCGCCGGAGTCGGCGCCACGGTCGAGGCGAAATAGGGGGCGAAGATGAAGGTGGTGATGAGGGTGAAATAGGGCTGGCAGGCCGGATCGAACAGGATCCAGCCAAGGACGGCGCGGCGCGGGACCGGGGAGGCAGGCAAGGGCATGTCCGGGAATCGAGGAGGCGGCGGCACGAGCCCCACGGGCGCACAGGATCGCAGGTCGCGCAAGGGCGGCATGCCGTCCGCCCACGCCGCGAGGCGGGACTCGCAGGACGGGGAGGCGTAGCGCCTTCGGTCCTCGGCGGGGGATTGCTCCAGCACCGTCGCCCTTCCGGTCGGGAACTGCCGCAAGGGTGGGGCGGTTGCCGGCCCTGCGCCGGATCACCGGGAGGATGCTCATGTGGCGCGCGCCGCAAGGTCGAGCCCCCGAAGTGAGCGGGCACGTCTTCATCGCCACGAGCATCGACGGCTACATGGCCCGGCCCGATGGCGCCATCGACTGGCCCGCCCGGTATGCGGCCGAGGGGGATACCGGCTCCGAGGCCTTCATGGCCTCGGTCGACGGCATCGTGATGGGGCGTGGCAGGTTCGAGAAGGTGCTCACCTCCGGCGCATGGCCGTTCCGCAAGCCGGTCGTCGTCCTGAGCCGGACGCGGTCTCCGGAGGACCTCGGCGCCGACCTGCTCGGCCAGGCGGCGGCTCCGCTAAAGGTGCCGGCTGCCGCCCGTGCCCAGGGCGCCGCGCAGGAACTGGGAGAGGGAGCCTTCCATGAGGAGGGCGATGCCGATGCGTGCGCCCATGGCCATGCCCGCCACGGCGAGCGGCCACGACAGGGCCAGCAGCGAGCCGGCGGTGAGCCCCTGGCCGATGGTGCAGCCGCCGCACAGGATGCCGCCGGCGCCCATCAGCACGGCGCCCAGCAGGTGGCGCTTCATCTCGCGCGGGTCGTCGAAGGCTTCCCAGCGGAATTCGTCGGCGAGGCGGGCCGCTGCGAACGCCCCCAGCGCTACGCCGAGCACGCTGCCGGCGCCGAACTCGGCAAGGCTCGACTGGTCGAACAGGATGCCGAACAGGGTGCGCGCCACCGGCGAGACGAAGGTGAGGCTCTGCGGCGCCGTGGGGTGGGCGAATTCGTCCACCAGCAGCGTGGTGGCGAGCCAGCCGGCCACCACGCCGAGGCCCAGCAGGATGCCCGCCGTCATCAGCCGTGGCGCCCGGCGCAGCCGCCGGTCGGCGAAGGCGAGGGCGATGAGGCCCACGCCGGCCGCGGCCCCCAGCGGGGCGCGCAGGTCATGCCCCGCAAGGCGCCCGAGGAGGGACGGCAGGTCCGCCTGCGTGCCCGCGGGCAGGGGCACGGCGATGCGCTCCAGCCCGTCCACCCGCATTCCGGCGAAGATGCCGCGCAGGGTGGCATAGGCCACAGCGCCGAACACGATGAGCACCACGAGGGAGCGCAGGTCCCCGGAGCCGAGCCGCACCAGCGAGCCGAAGGCGCAGGTGCCCACCAGCGCCATGCCGAGCCCGAACAATAGCCCGCCCACGAGGATGCCGAGCCACGGCAGCGCCACCGGCACGTAATTGGTGCGATCGGGGGAGAGGATGCCGGTGAGCGTCAGCGCCTGGGTGCCGGCGACCGCGATGCCGAGGGCGAGGCCGAACACCTTCATCCGCCGCCAGTCCTGGCCCACCATGGCGTCCTCGAGGGCGCCGAAGGTGCACAGGCGGGCGCGGAACACCGCGAAGCCGGCAATGCCTCCCACCAGGAGGCCCGCGAGCGCGGTCCACCACGGGCTGGAAATGTCCATGCGCCTCCTCCCTGAGACGGCCGGAGCGGGACTTATGTGGTGTCCCGTCGCCGGCCCGGCGCCTGTGAAACTCTGCCTCGCTTGCGTCGCCGACCTTAAGCCAGCCTTAAGGGCCAGCCCGGAGATGCCGCCGGTGGACGCAGCGTGAGCTTATTTTTCTTGCCCGCGCTCGGTTCCGCAATAGATGTCGTAGATCACCGAGATGACGCGGCGCACATGATCGTCGGCGAGGCTGTAGTAGATGGTCTTGCCGTCGCGCCGCGTGGTGACGAGATCGTCCAGGCGCAGGCGCGCCAACTGCTGGGAAACGGTGGGCTGGCGCAGGGAGAGGATGTTCTCCAGCTCCGTCACCGAGCGCTCGCGCTCGGCCAGCAGGCACAGGAGCAGCAGGCGGTTCTCGTGGGAGAGCGCCTTCAGGAAGTCGCTCGCCTTGCGCGCGTTGCGCATGAGCTGGTCGAGCTCCGGCGAAATCTCCGGGCCGTCGCGCAGTTCGTTCTCGATCCGCGTGGAGACGATGGGCGGCATGGTCTTCGGTACCTTTTCAATCACGCATCGCGCTGGCAGACGGACCCGTCCCCCGATGGCAGACTCCGGCCTCACGGCCGGTCGGGCGCGAGCTTGTCCGTCAACGCGCCGAGCAGACCCCAGAAGGCTTCATCGGAAGCATAACCCGTAATGCGCCCGATTTCGCGCCCGTGATCCACGAGCACGAAGGTGGGCGAGAAGCGCACCGGCGCCGCGAGCGCGATGTCGCCCGGCATGCCGTCGGAGACATCCACCCGGCGCAGCGGGGCACGGCGGCCCTCGTCCGTCCGGCCGTAGATGGGCGCCACCGTCTCCTCGAACCGCTGGCAATAGACGCAGCCCTTGCGCTCGAACATCACCAGCTCGCTCGCCGCGGCAGGGCGAGGCGTGCACACGCCCGCCACGGCAGGAAAACCCGCGAGCAAGAGGGAAAGGACGAAACGGCGCATCAAATCACGGCCCGGACATGCATTTTTCAGTTCATATTATCGCATTCGTATATATCTTCAGCAAGAGCTTAGATCTGCGCCGGCCAACGGCGCGGCCGGGGCGTGCGGGGTGGCTTTGCGGGCCTCGCGGTGAAGGGGCCGGGAGCGGCCCGCGCCTCAAGGATTGGGTGGACCCGAGGACGCAACATGTCACTGGATGTCAGCCTGCCCGGCGCGTTCGTCGCCGGCCTTCTGTCGTTCGCCTCGCCCTGCGTGCTGCCGCTGGTGCCGGCCTATCTCGGCTTTCTCGCCGGGGCGGCGGGCACACCGGACGCGGCGGGGGAGGGGAGGCGCCGGCGCGTGGTGGGCGCGGCCGCCCTGTTCGTGCTGGGGTTCGCCTCCGTCTTCATCCTCCTGGGCGCCACCGCCTCCACCCTCGGGCAGGCGCTGACGCGCCATGTGGAGACGCTGACCCTGGTCTCCGGCGCGCTGCTCATCGTCTTCGGCCTGCACATGACCGGCCTCGTGCGCATTCCGCTGCTCTACCGGCAGGCGAAGATCGACCCCGGTGCGCGCCCGGCCGGTCTTCTCGGGCCCTATGTCGTCGGGCTCGCCTTCGGCTTCGGCTGGTCGCCCTGCGTGGGGCCGGTGCTGGCGGCCATCCTCATGGTGGCGGGGGCCGAGGCCTCGGTGGGCAAGGGCATGCTGCTGCTCGGCGTCTATGCCGCCGGCATCGGCATTCCCTTCCTCGTCGCGGCGGCCTTCACCGGCCCCTTCCTCGCCTGGGCGGCGGGGGCGCGGCGGCGGCTCGGCCTGGTGGAGAAGGTGGCGGGCGGGCTGCTCATCCTCACCGGCCTCGCCTTCGTCACCGGCTTCATGCCGCAGCTCGCCCAATGGCTGCTGGAGGCGGTGCCCATGCTGGGCGCCATCGGCTGATCGACATTCAGGGAGGACGACCATGACCGAGACTTCATCCGTGAGCCGCCGGCGGCTCTTCTCCGGCGCGGCCGGGCTCGCCGCGGCGGCGCTCGCGCCCGCCACGGCCACCGCGGCTGTGCGCCTCGGCGACGACGGGCTCTATACCGAGGACTGGTATGTGGAGAGCTTCCTCGATCTGTCCGAGGACCTTTCCAACGCCACCGCGAAGGGGCGCCACTTCGCCCTGCAGTGGAGCCAGCGGGGCTGCGTCTATTGCAAGACGCTGCACACGGTCTATTTCGCCGATCCCGCCATAGAGGGGCCCGTCAAGGCGGCCTTCGACATCGTCCATCTCGACCTGTTCGGCGCGCGGGAGGTGACCGCCTTCGATGGCGCAAGGCTCACCGAGAAGGCGCTGGGCAGCCGCGAGCGCATCCGCGCGACGCCCACCTTCCAGTTCTTCGCGCTGGACGGCGGCAGGGCGAGGGAGGTGGCGCGCATGCCGGGCCTGCTGCCGCCACCGGACTTCTCAGCCATGTTCCGCTATGTGGCCGCCGGCGCCTATGCCCGCGAGAGCTTCGAGGCGTGGCTCGCCCGCGAGGGGAAGAAGAGCTGAGGCCTTCGGAAAAAAGAGGCCCCGGCGAGCCGGGGCCGAGAGGGATCGGCAAGCGGCGCGCCCGGAGGCGCCGCCCTTCATTTCACCGGCTTGTTCACCGGTGATTCGGGATCGAACAGATAGGCCACCACGTCCTTGATCTGCTGCGCGTTCAGCACGCCGTTGTGCCCGAACCGCGGCATGGACGAGCAGGCGAAGACGGCCTGCGGGTTGTACACCTTGGCGTAGGCGGCCCGGGCGTCCTCGGCCGCGAACTTGCGGTCCGCGCCGTAGTTGGCGAGGCTCGGGCCCAGGGTGCCGTAGCTCACCTCCCGCGGGTCCATCTGGTGGCAGGCGTAGCAATTGCCGCCGGAGACCGTGCCGGGCGGATCGGAGAACTGGCCGCCGCGCCCGTTCTGGGCGACCTTCTCGCCCTCCTTCCAATTGCCGATGACGCTGCCCTCCGGCAGCCTTACCGTCTTCGCCTCGCGGGCCATGATGGCCTCCGCCTCCCTGGCTGACGGCTGGTTCCGCGTGACCGAGCAGATCTGCATGGTCTCGTCCGGCACCAGCCGGGCGGCCCAGCCTTCCGGGAGCGTGGTGAAGCTTTCCTTCACCACCCTGTCCACCACGGCCGGCGGCGCCGCCGGGATCTGCTGGGCGAGGGCGGGCGAAAGCGCCGCGGCGCAGGCGAGAAGGGCTGCGGCGAAAGAAATCCTCTGCATGTGTCTTCTCCCCGTCAGCGCTTGATGGAGGGCACGTTGAGCTCGCCGCCCGCCGCCTGCGCGTTCAGGAAGACGGTGAGGGCGGTGACAGCCTCGGAGGCATAGTTCGGCGCCGGCATGCGCATCTGCCGGTAGCAGTCCCACAGGCGGTGCTGCATGGTGCGAAGCGCGCTCTGGGAGACGCGGTAGGTGGGCCAGGACGCCATGGTCAGCTGCGCATCCTTGCCGGGCTTGTCGAGCTGCGGCAGGCCCTGCAGGCGAATGCGCTTGCCGGGATCGCCGTGGCAGGTGGAGCAGGAGAAGTCGTTGATGGCCGAGCGCCGGTAGAACAGCGCCTCGCCAATGGCATAGGCCTCCTTCTCCTTCGCATGGGCGACCGGCGTCGCGATCTTCATGCCGTTGGACTTGTTGGCGATGAAGGCGACGAGGTCCTCCATGTCGGAGCCGCGGCCGGGGCCGGAGAAGGGCTTGGCCATGATGGGCTTCACGTCGAGGCCCTGGATCTTGTCCATGCACCACAAGAGGCGCTGCTCCAGGTCCATCACCTTGTCGGCATCGGCGAAATAGCGCGGCAGCTGGGCATAGGCGCCCTCCAGCTTGCCGGGTCCCTGGCCGAGGTCGCAGGTCTCCAGCGAGACGTTCTTCGTGCCCCGCGGCTCGGCCCACAGCGCCTCACCCCGATCCACCGCGAGGTAGCCGGGATTGGCCATGGGGTCGTTGATCATGGCGCGGTAGCGCTCGATCTCCTTCTCGCTCGCGTCCTCCTGCGCGGTGGCCCGGACGACGGGCGCGAGGATGAGCGCGAGGGCGCACAGGCATGTGAGAATTGGGACGTTGGGTCGCATGGTTCCTCCCGTCGGTGGCGGCCGCTGCCCCGGGCTTTCTGGCGAAGCCCTTCAAAAGGCACGGCGTCCGATCCCCGCTTCCCGATCCGATAGGCAGAAGCGATCATCAGATAGAGCTACTTTACATTCAAAAAAATCGATATCACAATATGTGAAATTGATCGGCGATGACGTTGCGCACACCGTTCAGTTCATCAAGCAAAAATAACGGCTTATGGCCCGGCGCCGAAGCGCGGGGGCCGCTGAGGAGGAAACGGATGACGCTCCAGTTCGACGCCACACTCGTCCCCAACCGGCGCCGCGCGCTCCAGATGGCAGGTCTCGCGACCCTCGCCGCGGTGCTCGCCCCGCGCATGGCGCTGGCGACCGAGGCACAGGTGGCGGAGGAGATGAAGAAGCTCTTCGGCGGCAAGTCGATGGGCGAGGGCAAGATCAAGCTCGACTTGCCCGAGATCGCCGAGAACGGCCTTGTGGTGCCCATCAACATCGACGTGGACAGCCCCATGACCGATGCGGACTTCGTGAAGTCCGTCCACGTCTTCGCCGATGGCAATCCGCTGCCGCAGGTGGTCACCTATACCTTCGCGCCGGAGAGCGGCAGGGCCTCCGCCTCCACCCGCATGCGCCTCGCCCAGACGCAGAACGTGATCGCGGTGGCCGAGATGTCCAACGGGGCGCTCTACTCCGCGAAGGCGCAGGTCAAGGTCACCATCGGTGGCTGCGGCGGCTGACGCGTTCAAGTATACTGCCGAAGGGCAAGAATAATCGGGCGCGGATACTGCGCCGCAACAAGAACCGGAGGAAGTCCCATGGCCATCAAGTCCACGCCCCGCGTGCGCGTGCCCGCCCAGGCGAAGGTCGGCGAGCTCATCGAGATCAAGACCCTGATTTCCCACGAGATGGAAAGCGGCCAGCGCAAGGATGCGGCGGGCAAGACCGTGCCGCGCGACATCATCAACACCTTCGAGGCGTCGTTCAACGGCAAGCCGTTCTTCACCGCCGAATGGTTCCCCTCCATCTCCGCCAATCCGTTCCAGTCCTTCTTCTTCAAGGCGAAGGAAAGCGGCGAGTTCACCTTCCGCTGGAAGGACGACCAGGGCGCGGAGCAGAAGACGACGGCCAAGCTCACCGTCGCCTGATCCGCGGCCCGCGCCCGGCGTGGGCGCACCGCTTCACCACAAGTCCATCGTCACTGGGGAGCTTCCACCCGGCGGATTCCAAACGGATCCGCTGGGAGCGCCCCGCTTCGCCCCAAAGGACGCGTGACGCACATGATCTCAAGGCGCGATTTTCTTTCCGCGGGCACGGCGCTGGCCGGCCTTCTCGCCGCTTCCGGAACGGGGCTGGCGCAGGCGGTGGCCGGGCAGAAGCTGACCACGGCCGATCTCCTGACGTTCGACAAGGCCGGCACCTTCACCATCCTGCATCTCACCGACATCCACGCCCAGCTCGTGCCGATCTACTTCCGCGAGCCTTCGATCAACCTCGGCGTGGGCGAGGCGCGGGGCGTGCCGCCCCACCTCACCGACATGGCCTTCCTCGATTACTTCCGCATCAAGCCCGGCACGCGCGACGCCTATGCGCTGACCAGCGAGGACTTCACCGCGCTCGCCCGCACCTATGGGCGGATGGGCGGGGTCGATCGCATCGCCACGCTGGTCAAGGCCATCCGCGCCGAGCGCGGGGACGACAAGGTGCTGCTGCTCGACGGCGGCGATGGCCTGCAGGGCTCCTGGTCGTCGCTGAAGACCAACGCCGAGGACATGGTGAAGGTGTTCTCCGCTTTGAAGCTGGACGCCATGGTGGGCCATTGGGAATTCACCTACGGCGCCGACCGGGTGACCGAGATCAAGGACAAGGCGCCCTTTTCCTTCCTCGCCCAGAACGTGCGCTCGCGGGAATGGGGCGAGCCCGTCTTCGATGCGGTGAAGACCTATGAGAAGGGCGGGGCGAAGGTGGCCGTGATCGGCCAGGCCTTCCCGCGCACGCCCATCTCCAACCCGCGCTGGATGATCCCGGACTGGGAGTTCGGCATCCGCGAGGAGGAGATGCAGAAGCAGGTGGACGCCGCCCGCTCCGATGGCGCCGATGCGGTGGTGGTGCTCTCCCACAATGGCTTCGACGTGGACCGCAAGATGGCCTCCCGCGTGAAGGGCATCGACGTGATCCTCACCGCCCACACCCATGACGCCATGCCGGCGGTGACGCAGGTGGGCGGCACGGTGCTGGTGGCCACCGGCTCCCACGGCAAGTTCGTCTCCCGGCTCGATCTCGACGTGAAGGACAGGAAGGTCGCGGGCTACAGGTTCCAGCTCATCCCCGTCTTCTCGGACGTGATCGCGCCCGATCCGGAGATGGCGAAGCTGGTGGCCGACATCCGCGCCCCGTTCGAGAAGGGCCTCGCCCGCGAGATCGGCCGGGCGGAGAGCCTTCTCTACCGCCGGGGCAATTTCAACGGCACCTTCGACGACATGATCTGCGACGCGCTGCTGAAGGAGCGCGACGCCGAGATCGCCCTCTCCCCGGGCTTCCGGTGGGGCGGCACGCTGCTGCCGGGCGATCCCATCACCTTCGAGGCCATCGCCAACGCCACCGCCATCACCTATCCCGCCTGCTACCGCAACACCATGACCGGCCAGCAGCTGAAGGACATACTGGAGGACGTGGCCGACAACATCTTCCACCCGGACCCCTACTTCCAGGGCGGCGGCGACATGGTGCGCGTCGGCGGGGTGGGCTACGCCATCGACGTGGCGAAGGGCGCGGGCCAGCGCATCTCCGATCTCACCTTCCTGAAGACCGGCAAGCCGCTGGAGGCGGACAAGAGCTACACGGTCGCCGGCTGGGCCTCCATCGCGCAGAATGTGGAAGGCCCGCCCGTGTGGGAGGTGGTGGAGCGCTACGTCGCCAATGCGAAGACGGTGAAGATCGCCCCCAACAGCTCGGTGAAGGTGACCGGGGCGTGAGCCGGCCGGGGCCAACGGCGCCCCGTTCCGCGCCTTCATCCGCCTTAAATATTCAAATTTACGAATAAGAGAATATCAGGGAGGACGCCATGTCCGACAACACGCTGCCCGACAACAAGCAGCCCCCGGCGGACCGCGCCCGAAGCGCGGAGCCGTCCCTCTCCCGGCGGCGCTTCCTCGCGGCGGCCGGGCTGGGCGCGGGCGCCGCGGTGGTGGGGGCGGGCCCCGCGCGCGCCGGCTCCGTCCCCGGCGCGCCGGATCCCAATATCGTTCCGGTTCCCGGATGGACCAAGACCCTGGGCGCGCCGGTCAACGCCAACCCCTACGGCAAGCCTTCCAAGTTCGAGAAGGACGTGGTGCGCCGGGAGGTGACGTGGCTCACGGCCAGCTCCGAGAGCTCGGTGAGCTTCACCCCGCTCTATGCCCTCGACGGCACCATCACGCCCAGCGGCCTGTGCTTCGTGCGCCACCACGGCGGCGAGGCGGAGATCGATCCGGACAAGTACCGGCTGATGATCCACGGCATGGTGGACAAGCCCCTCGTCTTCACGCTGGAGGACATCAGGCGCATGCCGGGGCGGGTGAACCGCGCCTACTTCCTCGAATGCGCGGCCAATTCCGGCATGGAGTGGCGGGGCGCGCAGCTCAACGGCTGCCAGTTCACCCACGGCATGATCCACAATGTGCAATACACCGGCGTGCCGCTGCGCACTCTCCTGGACATGGCGGGGGTGAAGCCCAAGGGCAAATGGGTGCTGGCGGAAGGCGCCGATGCGGCGGTGATGACCCGCTCCATCCCCATCGAGAAGGCGCTGGACGACTGCCTCGTCGCCTTCGGCATGAACGGGGAGGCGCTGCGGCCCGAGCAGGGCTATCCGGTGCGCCTCGTGGTGCCGGGCTGGGAAGGCAACATGTGGGTCAAGTGGCTGCGCCGCCTCAAGGTGGGCGATCAGCCCTGGCAGCAGCGGGAGGAGACCTCTAAATACACGGATCTGCTCGCCGACGGCCGCTCCCGCCGCTTCACCTTCATCATGGATGCAAAGTCGGTGGTGACCAATCCGAGCCCGCAGGCACCCCTGAAGCAGAAGGGCGCCAACGTGCTCACCGGCGTCGCCTGGTCGGGGCGTGGCGCCATCAAAAGAGTGGATGTCACCCTCGACGGCGGCCGCAACTGGACCACGGCGCGCATCGAGGGCCCCAACACGTCCCGCGCCATGACGCGCTTCTACCTCGACTTCGACTGGGCCGGGCAGGAGCTGATGGTGCAGTCCCGCGCCATGGACGACACCGGCTATGTGCAGCCCACCAAGCAGGAGCTCAGGGCCATCCGCGGCACCAACTCCATCTATCACAACAACGGCATCCAGACCTGGCTGGTCCGCGGCAACGGGGAGACGGAAAATGTGGAAGTCGGCTGAGGCGCTCATCGTCGCCGTCGCCCTCGCCGGCACGCTCGCCGTCGCCGCGCTGCCCGCCGTCGCCGATCCCGCGCCGGTGAAGGGCGAGGCGACGAAGAAGGGGGCGCAGGCACAGGCAGACAAGGCCGGCGACAAGATCGGCGATAAGGGCAAGGCCCGGCAGGCGGTCAACGTTCCGGCCGGAGCCGCTCCGTCGGCGGAAGCGGCGCCGGCGAAGACCATCGCCCTCGGCCGGCCGGCCCTGCCGGAGGAGATCGCCGCCTGGAACATCGACGTGCGCGCGGACGGCGAGGGCCTGCCGGACGGCAAGGGATCGGTGAAGGAGGGCGAGGAGCTGTTCCTGCAGAGCTGCGCCATGTGCCACGGCGAGTTCGGCGAGGGTGCGGGCCGCTGGCCGGTGCTGGCAGGGGGGCGGGGCACGTTGAAGTCGGACCGGCCGGAGAAGACCATCGGCTCCTTCTGGCCCTACGCGTCCACGGTGTTCGATTATGTGCACCGCGCCATGCCGTTCGGCAACAACCAGTCGCTGACGGCGGACCAGACCTATGCCATCGTGGCGTATCTGCTGAACCTCAACGACCTCGTGCCGGAGGACTACGTGCTCTCGAAGCAGAACTTCCCGAAGGTGGAGCTGCCCAACGAGGCGAACTTCTTCGACGACGACCGGGAGACCTCGGAAAAGGCGTTCTGGAAGAAGGACCCGTGCATGACGAACTGCTCCGGGGAGGTGCATGTGACCGCCCGTGCCCAGATCCTCAACGTGACGCCGGACGGCGACGCGCCCAAGGGCAATCTGGAGTGAGGCACCGGCCCGCCCAAGGCGCACCCGCCGCGCCGGGGGAGGCTCCCGGCAAGACAGGCCGTGGGTGGGCATGAGGCGCCGCGCGTCGGGCCTCGCCGCCCTCGTCCTCGGCGTCGGGGCATGCCTGCCGGGCGGGGTCTCGGCGGCGCCGGACAGGGAGTACGGCGCGTTCCTCGCGGGGCCTTGCGTCACCTGCCACCAGGTTTCGGGCACGGCGGCGCAGGGGGTGCCCGCCATCATCGGATGGCCGGCGGAGGCGTTCATCGCCGCCATGGAGGCCTTCCGCAGCGGGGTGCGTCCGAGCGCCGTCATGCGCCTTCAGGCGGATGGGCTCTCGGACGAGGAGATCGCGGCGCTCGCGGCCTATTTCGGGGAATTGAAGCCCGCGCGCTGACGGTTCGAGGCATAAGGACGGGGCTTCGCGCCGTCCGGCGAAACTGGAACGAGGCGCCGGCAAAGGCGTCCGCTGCTGGGAGGACAACATGCCGAATTTCGATCGCCGGGCGTTCCTCGGCACCATGGCGCTCGCGGGGGCTGTGCCCGTCGCCGCGCCGCTGGCCGCCCATGCGGCCGCGCAGAGCCTTCAGCTGAAGGACATCAGCAAGGAGGCCGACAACGCCTGCCTCTACCATGTGGACTATGGCGACCACGCGCGTTTCGCCCAGACCCTGAACAACATCTCCAACCACTATGCCGCTTACGGCGCGGACCCCTTCGCCCTCCAGCTGGCGCTGGTGGCCCATGCGGGGGGCATCAAGTTCTTCCTCGACACTCTCGCCGGCACCATGTGGGAGAAGGAGACGCTGGATCCCACCTTCAACGAGAAGGTGGACGCCCTCGCCAAGAACGGGCTCAAGATCTATCTGTGCGCCTTCACCTTCGAGCGGAACAAGGTGCCCAAGGAGAAGGCCCGGGCGGAGCCCTACATCGCCTTCGTGCCCTCCGGCGTGGCGACGGTGGGAGCGTTGCAGAACAAGGGTTTCGCTTATCTGAAGGTGGGCTGACGGTGGCCGCGCGCAACCCCCTCTCCCGCCGGCGCTTCCTCGCGGGGGCGGCGGGCCTTTCGGCCGCCGCGCTCGCAGCCCCACCCGTCGTCGGGCAGGCGCGGCCGCGGCTCGTCGTGGTGGGTGGCGGGCCCGGCGGGGCCACCGCTGCGCGCTATGCGGCGAAGGACGGCGCCATCGACGTCACCCTCGTGGAGCCGAGCCGCCACTATGTCACCTGCTTCCACTCCAACCTGTTCCTCGGCGGCTTCCGCAGCTTCGACAGCCTGGTGCACGGCTATGGCGGGCTGGAGAAAGCGGGCGTGCGCCTCGTCCACGAGGCGGCCGCGGCCATCGACCGGGACCGGCGCGAGGTGGTGCTGGCAGGTGGGGCGCGCCTGCCGTTCGATCGCCTCATCCTCTCCCCGGGCATTGACCTGAAATACGATTCCGTGCCCGGCTGGGGCCGGGAGTGGGAGGAGGCGATGCCCCACGCCTGGAAGGCGGGGCGGCAGACGCAGATCCTCAAGGCGAAGCTGGACCAGGTGCCGGACGGCGGCCTCATCGTGATGATCGCCCCGCCGAACCCCTACCGCTGCCCGCCCGGCCCCTACGAGCGCGTCTCCATGATGGCCCATGTGCTGAAGGCGACGGGACGCGGCCGGGCCAAGATCATCATCGTCGATCCCAAGGAGAAGTTCTCCAAGCAGGGCCTGTTCCAGGAGGGGTGGGAGAGCCATTACCCCGGGATGATCGAATGGATCGCCCCCGACATCTCCGAGGGGCTGAAGTCCGTCGATCCGAAGACCGGCACGGTGGTGACGGGCTTCGAGACCTACGCCAACGCCGCCCTCGTCAATGTCATTCCCGCCCAGATGGCCGGCGCCATCGCGCGGGACGCAGGTCTTGCCGACGCGAGCGGCTATTGCCCCATCGATCCCGCCAGCATGGCGTCCCGCGCCGATGCGGGCATCTTCGTGGTGGGGGATGCCGCCATTCCCGGCGACATGCCGAAATCCGCCTTCGCCGCCAACAGCCAGGCCAAGGTGGCCGCCATGACGGTGCGCGCGGAGCTGATCGGCGCGCGCGCCTTTCCCGCCCGCTACGCCAACACTTGCTGGAGCCTCATCGACATCGACGATGCGGTGAAGGTGGGCGGCCGCTACGCCCCGGCGGACGGGCGGATCAAGGAGGTGGAGGGCTTCATCTCCCAGACCGGCGAGCCGCCGGAGCTGCGCCGCGGCACCCAGGCGGAGAACATCGGCTGGTACGACGGCATCACCGCCGACATCTTCGGGTAAAGGGGACCGCACGTGTCCCGGACAAGCGACGGCGCGGCCGGAGCGCCGATCCGGGGCCCAGGGGAAAGTGCAGCGCAGCGGACGATATCCGTCGCGCTCTCCGATCAAGCCGCCCTCGGCGCCGCCTTTCGGCGGCCGTCTCACCCGCCGCGGGCCGCGGCGAGCCTCTCCGCCATGAAGCGCTCGAAGCGCGGGTCGTCCACATAGGCGACATTGATGCGCATGGCCGGGGTGTGCGGCTCCGCGCCGGGGCTGAACACAGCGCCTGGCGCGATGAGGATGCCGCGTTCCGCCGCCTGCCGCGACAGGGCGCTGTCGTCCATGCCTTCCGGCAGGGCGCACCACAGGTAGAAGCCGCCGCCGGGCGGCCCGAAGATGGGCAGCCGAAGCCGCCCCAGCGTCGCCTGGGCGGAGGCGGTGGCGGCGTCCACGCGCCCGCGCAGGCGCTTCAGGTGGCGCCGATACTGGCCCGAGGTGATGAGGTCGTGGACGATGCGCTCCACGTATCCGGACGAGTTCACGCTCGTCACCATCTTCAGCGCGCCGAGCCGCTCGACGAGGGCGGGGGAGGCCACCACATAGCCGCAGCGCAGGCTGGCGGAGAGCGTCTTCGCCAGCGTGCCCACGTAGATGACGCGCTCCAGCTGGTCGAGGGCGGCGAGGCGCGGCCGGGCAGGGGGCAGGATGTCGGCGAAGGGATCGCTCTCCACGATGGTGAGGTCGTGCCGCTCCGCCACCTGCAGCACCCGGTAGGCCACGGCGGGGGTGAGGGAGCAGCCGGTGGGGTTGTGCGCCAGCGACTGGGTGAAGAACAGCTTCGCCCCCGTCGCCGCGGCCTTCTCCGCGAGGTCCGCCGCGTCCGGCCCCTCGGCGGTGCGGCGCACGCCGAAGGTGCGCGCCTTGGCGAGGCGGAGCTTGCCGAACAGCGGATAATAGCCCGGCGAATCCACCAGCACCGCATCCCCCGGCTCCACCAGCGTGCGCACGATGAGGTCGAGGGCGTGGTTGGCGCCCTGGGTCATCAGCACCCGCGCCGGATCGGCGGCGATGGCGCGCTCGGAAACGAGGGTGGCGATGGCCTCGCGCAGCAAGGGGAAGCCGAAGGGGCTGCCGTAGCTCGCCGGGAAGGGGCGGGTGCCGGGCCGGTTGATGGGCTTCAGATAGCGCCCCACCTCCGAGCCTTCCATCCACGACGGCGGCGGACGCCCGTCGCCCACGCGCACGTCGTAATGCTGCTCCAGCTGCTCCCGCAGCAGCCACACGCTGTCCACGGCCTCCACCACCGTGGGCGCCGGCGGCGCGGCGGCGGGGACGCGGGTGGCGCGCACGTAGAAGCCGGAGCCGGGTCGCGCCTCGATGCGGCCGGTGGCGGCGAGGCGCTCGTAGGCCTCCACCAGCGTGTTGCGCGACACGCCGAAAGCCGCGAAGGCGGAGCGGATGGAGGGCAGCTTTTCCCCCGGCCGCACCAGCCCGCGGTCGATGCGCTCCGTGAGCGCGCGCACGATGGCCGCGACCCGCGAGGGGGCCTCATCGCCTGGCGTTTCATCCTGAATTGTACCCATAAAGTTGAGGGTACGGTGCCTCTCTTGAAGACGCAAAGTGTTCCTTGCCGTACCCCTTCCGCCAGCGGAAAGTCGCGTCGAACGGGCCGCATCGAGATGGCCTGACGATGAAGGGATGAAACGCCGACGCGCGCCGGCACACCGGCGCGCAGCACCCGTGCGTGCGCATTCTCCTTCCCGTCTGCCCGGCCCAGCCGGCCCGCGCGCAACTGGACAGGAAGGCCCAAACGATGACGTCCGCCGTCGGCTCGAACCGCTCCTCCCGCATCGCCGGCTTCCACAAGAAGAGCCCGCGCGAGCGGCTCGATCTCGTGGCCGCCTTCGCCGGCCTCGATGCGGGGCAGGTGGCCCATCTCGCGAACATGGGCAATCTCGATCCGGTGCTCGCCGACAAGCTGATCGAAAACGTGATCGGCACCATGAACATCCCGGTGGGCATCGCCACCAACATGAAGATCGACGGGGAGGACGTGCTCATCCCCATGGCGACGGAGGAATCCTCCGTGGTGGCGGCCGTCTGCAACGCGGCGAAGCAGAATTACGACGCCGGCTTCTCCACCTCCGTCTCCGGCAATCTGATGATCGCCCAGGTGCAGGCGGTGGACGTGCGCGACCCTTCCGCCGCCCGCCTGCGCATCCTGGAGCGGCGCGAGGAGATCAAGGCCGCGTGCGATGCCTGCGATCCGGTGCTCCTGTCCCTCGGCGGCGGCTTCCGCGACCTTGAGGTGCGCCTCCTCGACACGCCCACGGGCACCATGGTCGTCACCCACCTCATCGTCGACACCCGCGACGCCATGGGCGCCAACGCCGTGAACACCATGGCGGAGAAGCTCGCCCCGTCCATCGCCGCCTGGTCCGGCGGGCGCGTGTACCTGCGCATCCTCTCGAACCTCGCCGACCGGCGCCTCGCCCGTGCCCATGCGGTGTGGAAGACGGCCGACATCGGCGGTCCCGAGGTGCGCGACGGCATCGTCAGCGCCTACCAGTTCGCGGCTGCCGACCCCTATCGCGCCGCGACCCATAACAAGGGCATCATGAACGGCATCTCCGCCGTGGTGCTCGCCACCGGCAACGACACCCGTGCGGTGGAGGCCGGCGCCCATGCCTATGCCGCCCGCTCCGGCCGCTACACCTCGCTCACCACCTATGAGGTGAACAAGGACGGCGACCTGTCCGCCGCCATCGAGCTGCCGCTGGCGGTGGGGCTCATCGGCGGGGCGACGAAGGTGCACCCCA
This sequence comes from Xanthobacter nonsaccharivorans, assembly GCF_043194755.2. Taxonomy (NCBI): domain Bacteria; kingdom Pseudomonadati; phylum Pseudomonadota; class Alphaproteobacteria; order Hyphomicrobiales; family Xanthobacteraceae; genus Xanthobacter; species Xanthobacter nonsaccharivorans. The sequence continues at coordinate 1,339,377 of NZ_CM195526.1, forward strand.
CCGCGCGGGCGTGCCTTGCCATCCTCGGCGTCACCACGGCCGAGCGGCTTGCGCGCATCATCGCGGCGGTGGGGCTCGCCCAGAACTTTTCGGCGCTGAAGGCGCTCGCCACCACCGGCATCCAGAAGGGCCACATGGCGCTCCACGCCCAGAACATCGCCATGATGGCGGGCGCGGTGGGCGAGGAGATCGACCGCGTGGCCCGCATTCTCGTGGAGCGCGCCAGCGTGCGCATGGACGTCGCCTCCAGGGTGCTCGAAGAGGTGCGCGGCAGCTGACGCCGCGCCAGTCAGGCAACACAAAGCAAGAAACACATAGGGAGAAGATCATGCTCAGGACCACCACGCGCGCGCTTGCCGCGGGCGTCGCCCTTCTCGCCCTGGCGCTGGCGCCGGCGCGCGCGGAGATCCCCGGCAACAAGATCCGCCTCGGCGTGCTCACCGACCTTTCCGGCTTCGCCTCCGATTCCACCGGCATCGGCTCGGTGACGGCGGCGAAGCTCGCGGCGGAGGACTTCAAGAAGGAGAAGCCCGGCATCGAGGTGGAGGTGATCTCGCTCGATCACCAGAACAAGCCGGACATCGGCTCCGCCACCGCGCGCAAGTGGATCGCCGACGGCACGGTGGACGCCATCCTCGACGTGCCCTTCTCCTCCGTGGCGCTGGCGGTGCAGGAGGCGGTGCGCGGCTCCAAGGTGGCCTTCATCGCCTCCGGTCCCGGCACGGCGCTGCTTACCGGCGAGAAGTGCTCGCCCAACACGGTGCACTGGACCTACGACACCTGGGCGCTCGCCCACGGCACGGCGCTCGCCTTGCTGAAGGCCAACAAGAAGAGCTGGTTCTTCATCACCGCCGACTATGCCTTCGGCCATGCTCTGGAGGCCGACGCCATGGCGGTGGTGAAGACGCAGGGCGGCCAGGTGGTGGGCGAGGTGCGCCACCCCACCAATGCCTCGGACTTCTCCTCCTTCATCCTTCAGGCGCAGGCGAGCGGCGCCCAGGTGGTGGCCCTCGCCAATGCGGTGGGCGACACCATCAATTCCGTGAAGGCGGCCTCCGAGTTCGGCCTCACCCAGAAGCAGAGCCTCGCCGCGCTGCTGATGCAGCTCACGGACGTGCACTCCCTCGGCCTGCCGGTGGCGAAGGGCCTGTTCCTCACCGAAGGCTTCTACTGGAACATGAATGACGGCACCCGCGCCTTCGCCGACCGCTTCGCGGCGCAGACCAGCGGGCGCCGCCCCACCGCCAACCAGGCGGGCGTCTATGCCGGCACGCTGCACTATCTGCGTGCCGCCGCCGCCGTCAACAGCACGGACGGCGTCAAGGTGGTGGAGAAGATGAAGGAGATGCCCTCGAACGATCCCCTGTTCGGCAAGGGCGAGGTGCGCGCGGACGGGCGGCACATCCACAACATGTACCTGTTCCAGGTGAAGACGCCGGAGCAGTCCAAGGGCCCGTGGGACTATTACAACGTGATCGAGACGATCCCCGCCGCGGAGGCGTTCCGGCCCATGGCCGAGGGCCGCTGCCCCATGGTGACGAAGAACTGAGAACGACGGGCGATGCGCATGACGCATCGCCCGATGGTTCAAGTCCGGGTGTCGTCGGGAGGACATCCTCTCGGCAACAGTCGTCCCCGGTTGAGAAAAGCGACGTCATCCCCGGTTCATCCGGGGGATCCATTCTACGACCGGGCCGGTGCCTGATCGTCGGGTGTGGAGCCGGCGAGGGGTCATGCCCCAGATGAACCGTGGCATGACGAGGCGTTCGGGGCGACGCCTGATGACGTTTCCCGAAGGGCTCCGGACCCCTCCAATGCTCTGTCAGCGCCCCGCCTTCGCGCCCCCGGACAACAGGCGCAGGGCATTGGCGGTGACGAGCACCGTCGCGCCCGTGTCGGCGAGGATGGCGGGCCACAGGCCCGTGATCCCCGCCACCGTGGTGACGAGGAACACCGCCTTCAGCCCCAGGGCGATGGTGATGTTCTGGCGGATGTTGCCCATGGTGCGCCGGGAGAGGGCGATCATGCCGGCGATGTCCTTCACCCGCCCGTGCAGCACCGCGGCATCCGCCGTCTCCAGCGCCACGTCGGTGCCGCCGCCCATGGCGATGCCGATGTCCGCGGCGGCCAGCGCCGGGGCGTCGTTGATGCCGTCGCCCACCTTCGCCACCACCGCGCCCTCGCGCTGGAGCTCGCCGACGATGCGCTGCTTGTCCTCCGGCAGCAGGCCGGCGCGCACCTCGATGCCGAGGGCCTGGCCGATGGCCTCGGCCGTGCGCGGATTGTCGCCGGTGAGCATCAAGGTGCAGATCTTCTCCCGCCCCAGGTCCGCAAGGCCCTCGGCCGCATCCTGGCGCGGCTCGTCGCGCATGGCGATGGCCCCGGCGACGGCGCCGTCCGCCACCAGCAGCGAGACGGTCTTGCCCTCTCCGTTGAGGGCATCGACACGAGCCGCCGCCTCCGCCCCCAGCTGGGCCAAGGCCGCTGCCGCCTGCGGCGCGCCGAGGAACACCTCGCGTCCCGCAACCCGGGCCGAGACGCCCTTGCCGCCGATGGCCTTGGCCGCTTCCGCCGGTGGAATGGCGATGCCTTCTTCCGCCGCCTTGTCGAGGATGGCGCGGGCCAGCGGATGGCTCGATCCCGCCTCCAGCGCGGCGGCGAGGGCGAGCACCTCGGTCGCGGGCAGGGCGAGGCCGATCACGTCCGTCACCTTCGGCTTGCCCGCGGTGAGGGTGCCGGTCTTGTCGAAGCAGACGATGGTGATCTTGCCCGCCGTTTCCAGAACGGCGCCACCCTTCATCAGCAGCCCGCGCCGCGCGCCCACCGAGAGGCCGGCGGCGATGGCAGCCGGGGTGGAGATGACGAGGGCGCAGGGGCAGCCGATGAGCAGGATGGCGAGGCCCTTGTAGATCCATGCATCCCATGCCCCGCCGAGGAACAGCGGCGGCACCACGGCGACCAGCGCCGCCACCGCCACCACGCCCGGCGTGTAGATGCGGGCGAAGCGGTCGATGAGCCGCTCGGTGGGGGCGCGCGCCTCCTGCGCCTCCTCCACGAGGCGCACCACGCGGGCGATGGTGTTGTCCTCCGCTGCCGCGGTGACGGTGACGCGCAATACCCCTTCGCCATTCACCGTGCCGGCGAAGACGACGGCGTCGACGCCCTTGGTGACGGGCACGCTCTCGCCCGTCACCGGGCTCTCGTCGATCTGGCTCTCGCCGGCGAGGATGACACCGTCCGCCGGGATGCGGTCGCCGGGGCGCACGAGGATGGTCTCGCCCACCTTCAGCTCCTCCGCCGGCACCTCCAGCGTCCGGCCGTCGCGCTCCACCCGCGCCGTCTTGGGCACGAGGGTGGTGAGGGCGCGGATGGAGGCCCGGGCGCGCCCGGCAGCGACCCCTTCCAGCAGCTCTCCCACCAGGAACAGGAAGACCACCGCCGCCGCCTCTTCCGTCGCGCCGATGATCACGGCGCCGAGCGCCGCCACCGTCATCAGCATCTCGATGGTGAAGGGCACGCCGTTCGCCGCCGCCGCGATGGCGCGGCGGGCGATGGGCACGAGGCCCACCAGCATGGCGGCGAGGAACAGCGCCGTCTGCGCGCCGGGCACCAGCAGCCCCGCGCCGAAGGCCGCGGCGAGGGCGATGCCGCTGGCGAGGGTCAGCCGTGCCTTGGGCGCCATCCACCAGCGCGCCGGGGCGGCGTCGACGAGCGATGCGTGGCCGGCGGGACCGTCGCCGCCGTGCTCATGCCCGGCCTCGGGGTGTGCCTCGGGCTCGCGATGTTCATGGGCGTCGGGGCCATGCGCATGGTCATGGCCGCAGCAGGCGTGGTCGTGCCCCGCATGATCATGATCCGCATGGTCGTGCAGGGCGGCATCCTGCTGCTTCGGCCCGTGTCTGCGCTGCTCTCCGCCCGCGGGCGGGACAGGGGCGAGGGTGTAGCCCATGGGCGAGAGGCGGCCGGCCAGCGGTGCGAGGTCCGTATCCGCCGTGTGGCGGATCAGCAGCGTGCCGGCGGCGACGGAAACGCTCACCTCCTCCACCCCCGCGAGGCGGCGCGTCGCCCCCTCGATCTTGGTGGCACAGGCGGCGCAATCCATCCCCGACACGCGGAAGCGGGTTTGCACCAGGGGAGCGGTCATGATGTGGCCTTTCTTTGGGTCAGGCTCACACTCTAAATGCTCTAGTGACTAGAGGAGCAAGTCCCATGAGCCGCCCGACGGCCCCCAGCCCGCACGATCTTCCGGCCACCTCCGGATCCGCCGTGCCCGAGCTTCTTTCCATCGGCGCGGCGGCCCGGGCCAGCGGTGTGAAGGTGCCCACCATCCGCTTCTATGAGGGGATCGGCCTGATGCCGCCCTCGCCGCGCACGGACGGCAACCGGCGGCTCTACGGCGGGGCGGAGCTGAAGCGCCTCATCTTCATCCGTCACGCGCGTGAGCTCGGCTTCGAGATCGACGAGATTCGCACCCTGCTGGCGCTTCAGGACCGGCCGGACCAATCCTGCGCGGCGGCGGACGCCATCGCTTCCGCCCGCCTCGGCGAGGTGCGCCAGCGCATTGCCGCGCTGAAGGCGCTGGAGGTGGAGCTGGAGCGCATGGTGGAGGCCTGCGCCCATGGCAAGGTGGCCGAGTGCCGGGTGATCGAGACCCTCGCCGACCATGCCCATTGCCGCTTCCATGCGGGCAAGGCCGAGGAGGGAGCGTTCCGCTGATCCCCGCTCACGCCGAGCGGGAGCGGGGGGCGGCGCCCCGGGGGGTGCCGTCGCGCACGGTGGTGAAGAACTCGGCGGGGCCCATCTGGCCGCCCTTCAGCACCACTTCGAGGCCGTCATAGATGGCGTCGTCTGAATGGGCCCGGCACAGGGGCGCGCCGGGGGCGAGGCCGGCGGCGATATCCAGAGCGAAGACGTTCAGCGCTTCCATCACCTCGCCGGAGCTGTCGCCGCCCGCCACCGTGACCCGGCGCACGGCGCGGCTCTCCACCATGCGGCGCATGATCTCCGCCAGCACACTGCCGACCCGCCGCGCGGCATCGGCGCGGGAGAGGCCCAGCGCTGCCGCGGTGGCGTCGAAGCCGGTGACGGCCGGGTCGTCCGGCCCCTCGGCGCTGAAGATGACCGGGCTTTTCCCGCGCTTCAGCGCGTTCAGCGCCACGTCCACCGCGCGCGCGGTCTCCGCCTCCCGGCTCGCGTCGGCGAGGGCGCGGGGAAGATCGAGCCGCTCCGTATGGAAGCCGTTGGCGCGGGCGTGGGCGATCTGCGCCGCCGTCACGGGCGAGCAGCTGCCGGAGACCACGGCGATGGTCTCCACGCCCTCTGCCTGCGGCAGGCCGGGCGTCGCCGGCAGCAGGCCGAGGCTGCGCCAGTGGGCGGCCAGCGCATATTGCAGGCCCGAGGAGGAGGCGGAGAAGATCCCGCCGCCGCGGTTCTCCCAGATGAGCCGGCCGGCTTCGGCTAGCGTCGCCTCGTCCATCACGTCGATGAGCACCACCGGCGTGTCGGCGCCCGCCAGCGCCTCTTGGCGCGCCTGCGCCTTGCCGGCGCGGATCTCCGCCATGTCGATGAGGGCGATGCGCCGCTCCGTCTGGCGGGCGAGGTGGCGTGACAGGTCCGCCTCGTCCATGGGCGTCACCGGGTGGCGCGACATGGTGGGGTGGCGGTCGAGCCGGTAGGTGGTGCCGTTCCAGGTGACGAACAGGTTGCCGAACATCTGGTAGCGGCCGAGGCGCGGCACCCCCACCACCATGGGCGACCATCTGCCGCCCATCTGCCGAACGCCGATGTCGATAGCGCGGCCGATGGAGCCCACATGCGGGGCGGAATCGAAGGTGGAGCAGATCTTGTAATGCAGCACCGGGGCGCCGAGCGCCGCGAGGCGGGCGAAGACGGCGGGCAGCTCGGCGTCCATCCACTCCGGCGTGCGCCCGCGGGAGGAGCCGGCGAGGCCGATGCAGCGCACGGCGGGAAAGCGCGCGCGCATCTCCTCCGTGGGCGGGCGCAGGAACAGCACCGTGGGCACACCCGCGGCCGTGATGGCCTCCAGCGCGTCGGTTGAGCCGGTGAAGTCGTCGCCGTAATAGGCCAGCAGCAGGCCCTCGGGGAAGGCCGCGGCACTCATCGCCAGAAGCCCAGCGCGGTCTTCAGCGCGGTGTTACGGGTGGCCTCCTCCTCAAGGCTCGCGCCCGCCATGGCGGCGCGCCAGGCGGCGCGCAGGGCCTCGACACCCGCCGGCACCCCCGCCGGATGGCCGAAGATGCCGCCGCCCGCCGTGTGGATCAGGTCGGCGCAGCCGATGGCGGCGTAGGTCTCCGCCGCCTGCCTGCCGGTCTGGCCGGAGGAGAAGACGGGCATGGCCTCCATGGGCGCCTCGGCGTTGAGAGGCGAGAGCACGGCGCGCGCGGCGGCGATGACGCTCTCGTTGCTCTCCGAGAACTTGTTGTAGAGCCCGTTCACATGCAGGTGGTCCACGCCCGCGAGCCTCCAGAGCTGCTGCCAGGGCGCATAATCCCACCCCAGGGCCGGGGCGCGATAGAGATAACCCCAGCCGGCGCGGTGGCCGTGGAGGGGGAGCTGCGCGTGGCGGGCGATCTCCCGCACCCCCACGAGGCCGATGGAGTTGAGGCAGACCATGACGCAGGTGCCGCCCAGTTCCAGCACGAGGTCGTGCCGGCGGCGCATCTCGTCGAGGTCGCCGGTGATGTTGAAGGCCACCATCACCTTGCGCCCGCGCCGGTCGGCAGCGTCGTTGACGACGCGCATCACCGCCCGTGCGCGCGCCTCGAACGGGCAACGCGCGCCGTCCGCCTGCAGCTCGTCGTCCTTGATGAAGTCGATGTCGCCGGCGATCAGCTCGCGCACCTGCTGCGCCGTCTCCTCCGCCGAGAGGCCGATGGAGGGCTTGATGATGGTGCCGATGATCGGCCCCTCGCTCACCCCTGCCAGCTTGCGCGTGCCGGCGATGCCGAAGGCCGGCCCGGCGAAGGCGGAGGTGAAGGAGCGCGGCAGCCTCAGGCCCGTGAGGCGCAGGCCGGAGACCTGGTGCAGCTCATAGAGGTTGCCGGCGATGGTGGACATGAGGTTCGGCAGGGACGGGCCGAAATTCTCCACCGGCCAGGACAATTCGAGGATGGAGCGGGTGTAGCGGTCGGAGGCCATGGCGCCGGGCAGGCTCGGCCGGTCCACTACCTCGAGCGTCTCCAGCCGTTCCACCTTCGCGCCGGAGCGCGCCTTCAGCTCCGCCGTCTCGGTGGCGAGAGCAACGAAGGTGCCGCTCGACTGCTCGCCTGCGATGACCTCCGCCGTCCGGGCCGGGTCGCCCCCGGTTTCCATCCAGTAGGTGGCGTAGACACGTTCGCTCATCGCGGGGTTCCTGTTGATGCGGTAGGGCGCTTGCGGCGCGGAGCGGGGCGGGCGTCCCGCCCCGCCATCCCGCTCAGGTGATGCGGCGGATGCTCTCGGCGATCTCGTCGTTGTCGAGGCACTTCAGCCAGTCGTCGCGCATGAGGCGCGGCTTGCCGAACTGGATCGCCTTGTTGCAGGCGTCCGAGAACATGCCGGGGATCTCCTTGAAGGTGACCGCGGCGAGGATGTTCATGTGGCCGAGCAGGAAGTCGCGGGCGCATTCGGCGGGCACGCCGCGGCGCACGGTCTCGTCCATGGCCTCGCGCATCACGTCGAGGAGCGTGGCGCAGATGGTCTCGGAGAGGCCCGGCTCCAGGATCGCCATCTGCTCCACGGTCAGGCGGTAGGAGCGCAGGATGGGGGCGTAGATGGCCTTCGCCACTGCCTCGCCGAGCGCGAAGGATTCATCCGGCCCCTGCATGAGCGCGGAGGTGATGGACTGCTTCGCCGCCACACCGCCGAAATAGTCGCGCCGCGCCTCGTCCGTCGTTTCGTCGTTGAAGATGAGCGGATGGCAGGGGTGGGAGACGAAATAGATGAGGTCCGGCCGCTCGGGCAGGTGGCCGGCGAAGGGCGCGGCCGCGTCCAGCAGCATCACCATGGTGCCGGCCTTCAGCTTCGGTGCGATGGCGTGGGACACCTTGCCGATGAGCGTGTCGGGCACGGCGAGGATGACCACGTCGGCGCCATCGAGCGCGGCGTCGACCTCGATGCAGTCGACGCCGACCTCGTCCTTCAGCCGCTTGCGGCCGATATCGCTGACCTCCACGTGGGCCACCCGGAAGTCGGACTTGGCGAGGTTCTTGGACAGGCGCACGCCCATCTTCCCGCCGGCGCCGAACAGGGCGATCTTCGCGTTCATCTTGGTTCTCCGGTCCTTTGTCCTGGGGCCGGCAGCGCCGGCCCCCGCTTTTTCTTGAAAGTCGGATGCCGTCAGGCCGAGCGCGCCGGGGCCGTCGAAGCCTCGGGCACGTTCTCCCCGCGCCGCGCCACCACCAGGGTGAGCACCGAGGAGAGCAGCATGAAGGCGCCCACCAGCAGCATGGCCGTCTGGAAGGAGCCGGTGGCGTCCTTCACCCATCCGGTGATGAAGGGGGCCGCGAAGCCCGCCACGTTGCCCACCGTGTTGATGAGGGCGATGCCCGCGGCGGCGCCGGCGCCCGAGAGGAAGCGGGCGGGGATGGCCCAGAAGTTCGGCAGGGCCGAGAAGATGGCGCAGGCGGTGATGGTGATGACCGCTACCGTGGCCGCCGGCGAGCTCATGTAGAGCGCCACCGGGATGGACACCGCGCCGACGAGGGCGGGCAGGCCCACGTGCCAGGGCCTGACGCCGGTCTTCGCCGCCTGCCGGCTCCACAGCACCAGCGCCACCGCCGCCGGCAGGTACGGAATGGCGGTGATGTAGCCCTTCTGCATCACGCTGAACTTGGCGCCGAACTGGGCCTCGAAGCCGGAGATGATGGTGGGCAGGAAGAAGGCCAGCGCATAGAGCCCGTAGATGAGGCCGAAGTAGATGAAGGACAAAAGCCACACCCGCCCGTTCATGAGCGCGCCGGAGGCGAGGATGTTGTGCGAGCCGGCCTTGGCCTTCTCTTCCTTGGCGAGCTCGGCGGTGAGCCAGGTGCGCTCGGCGGGCGTGAGCCATTTGGCGTCGGCCGGCCTGTCCACCAGGTAGAACCACGCGATCACGCCCACCACGATGGCCGGCACCGCCACGCCGAAGAACATGACGCGCCAGCCGGCGAGACCCATCAGTCCGTCCGCCCCGATCAGCGCCGAGGCGAAGGGCGCTCCAATGACGATGGTGAGCGGCTGCGCCACGTAGAACAGCGCCAGCACCTTGTTGCGGTGCCGCGCCGGCACCCACATGCTGAGGTAGAGGATGGCCCCCGGGAAGAAGCCGGCTTCGGCGACGCCCAGCAGGAAGCGCAGGAAATAGAGGCCCTCCACGCTGCTCACCCAGGTGAACAGCATCGCCACGATGCCCCAGGTGACCATGATGCGCGCCAGCCAGCGCCGCGCGCCGAACTTGTGGAGCGCGAGGTTGCTCGGCACTTCCAGGAGGATGTAGCCGAGGAAGAAGATGCCGGCCGCGAACCCGAACTGGGCGGCGGTGAGGCCGAGGTCACGCGTCATGCCGTTGGGTCCGGCGAAGGACACGGCCGTGCGATCCAGGAAATTGATGAAGAACATGAGGCCGATGAACGGCGTCAACCGCCAGCAGACCTTGCTGATGGCTGACCGTTCCACGGCCGGCGCTTCGGGCTCCGACATGGTTTCCTCCATGAGAATGGTGCAGATCTTCTGGCGTCTGCGCTTCTTGCTTTTCGTGGCTCCGGCTGCGGCGGGGGAGGCCACCGCAGCCGGAGTTGGATGCATGCCATTAGGCGCCCGGAGCGCGCGGGAACAATCGATTTGTTCTCGCTGGGATGTGAGCTAAACTCACATATGGCATGCTGCGCTGCAGCAGGAAATGGCGCGAAAACAGGATGTTGGGGTGATGTCGCAGCAGGTGAGCCCTCCCTTGCCCTCGCTGGTGGCGCTGCGGGCGTTCGAGGCCACCGCGCGCCACCGCAGCATGAGCCGGGCGGCGGAGGAATTGTGCGTCACCCACGGCGCGATCAGCCGGCACGTGAAGGCGCTGGAGGCGACGCTCGGCGTCCAGCTCCTCGCCCGCCGCGGCACAGCCACTGATCCGACGCCGGAGGGCCAGCGCCTCGCCGAGGGGCTCACCACCGCCTTCGGGGTGATCCACGCGACGCTGGAGCGGGTGCGGCCGGGGCCGCTGACGCTCTCCTGCTCGGCGTCGATCATGCTGTGCTGGCTCATCCCGCGCATGGCCGGGTTCCACCGCCGCAGTCCGGACGTGCAGGTGGAGCTGAACATGAATTATGACAAGGTGGATTTCAGCCGCGACAACATCTCGCTGGCCATCCGCTCCTCCGCCATCGTGCCGCCGCGCGACGCCATCATCCGGGAACTGGGGGCGGAGTGGATCGGCCCCGTCTGCGCGCCGGACTATCTCGCCGGCATGCCGCTGGAGACGCCCGACGCCTTGGTCCGGGCGCATCTCCTCGCCACCAACACCCGGCCGGAGGCCTGGCGCGACTGGGCGGAGGCCACCGGCAACGGCGATATCCCCCTGAAGCCGCAGCGCAGCTTCGATCACTTCTACCTGCTCATCCAGGCGGCGGCCTGTGGCCTTGGGGTCGCGGTGGTGCCGCATATGCTGGCGCTCAGCGAGCTGCAGTCCGGCCGCCTCGTCGCGCCCTTCGGCTTCACGCCGGGGATCCGCCACCTGAAGCTCTGGATCGCACCGCAGGTGGCGTTCCGATCAGACCTGCGGGCGCTTGAATCGTGGCTGGTGGGAGAGATGGCGACCTTCGGCGCGCCGCGGCATCTCGCTTCGGAACGTGCCTGAGCTCAGCCGCGCGCGTCGATGCGGGGGCTGCCGCGGAAGAAGGCATCGTGCAGGACCAATGCGCGCGCCCCGCCCGCCAGCACGGCGGCTTCCGGCCGGCCGAGCGCCTCCGCCCGGCGTGCGGCGCGGGCCAGCGCTGAGGCTGCGCGCGCGGGTGACGGGCCGATGTGGGCGAGGCGTCCGAGGGCCAGCTTGAAGCTGCGGGCGAGGGCCGGCGGCAGGGTCGCCGGGCCGGTGCGGGCCGATGCTTCGCGCAGGGCGAGGATGGCGGATCCGGTGGCGAGCACGGCGAGGCCTCCGTCCACCACGGCGCCGCGGCTCGTTCCCGCGCGCCCGGCAAGGCGGGAGAGGCCCAGCAGGCGATGATAGAGCCGGGCCCGCCAGGTGATGCGGTGGGCGGCGGCGTCGGGGCTGCGGGCCATCTGCTCCAGTTCCCGCACCATCATGGCCACCATGGCGTCGAGCCGTCGGCCCGCATCGATGGGGAAGAGCAGGCGATACGCGCCCATGGCGACGAGCGGCGCCGCCACTACGGCGAGCGCCGCATTCGCCATGTCGGCGATGCTGTCCGTGGGCGGATAGGCGGGGTGGAGCAGCAGCAGCGACACCATCGCATAGTCGAAGGCCATGGGCAGCGTGCGGCGGTGGGAGAAGAACAGCGGAGCCACGAGGATGAAGGGCATGGTGAGCAGCACCAGCCCCATGGTGTCGTGGGCAAAGGGCCAGACGAGGAAGCGGCAGGCGAGCGCCCCCGCCGCGCCGATGGCCTGGCCACCTGCGACGAAGAGCATGGTCCGCGCCGGATTCTCGAAGGTCGAGAAGAGCGAGATCATGATGGAGGTGCCGAGCAGCAGGAACGGCCCACCGCTCCACCCGCTCGCCAGCCAGAACGCGCCCACGGCGAGCATCGCCAGAAGGGCCCGGACCAATGCCCAGCGCGCGCCGACCCAGTCCTTGTGCAGGATGACCGGAACGAACGGAGCGGCGCGCCCCGTCTCCGCCTCGGCCCCGAACACGGCCGCAAACGCCGCCGAAATCGCCCCGAGGGCATCCGACAGGCGGGGGTCGGCGGACGAGGCCCGGGCGGCGGCATCGAGATCCGTCGTGATGGCGGCCGTCTCCGCGCCGGTCTCCAGGCCGGCGATGGCGCGGTCGAGAGCCTGCACCAGCACGGGATCGGGCGCACCGGTCGTTGGGCGGCGCACCAGCGGCAGGAGGGCGATGTCGGCCATCAGCAGCGCGCGGGCGCTCCTCACCTGCCGGCGGGAGCCGAGAGAGCCGGCGCCATGGGGCTCCAGCGCCTCCTCGATGGCGGCCATGTCGGCCAGGAGATCGGCCTGCTCGGCGAGGAGGCGCGCATCGTCTGGTTGATCGTAGCCGCGCTTCACGTGCCTCAGCAGGCGGGCGGTGATGTGGCGCAGGCGGCCCGTCATCTCCGCCTCCCCTTGCCGCGGCGCGAACAGAAGGCCGAAGGCGAGCGCGAGGCCGACGCCCACGAGGATGGTGACGAAGCGGTCCAGCCCCAGGGTGAAGACATGATCCGGATGGTGGCTGTCCAGCAGCGTCACCATGGAGGCCGAATAGCCCGCGAGAATGGTGCCGTAGGCGACGAAGCCACGCTGCAGATTGCCGATGCCCGCGCACAAGGCGATCCAGAGGGAGAGCCCGGCGATCAGCAGCATCGGATCGCCGCGCGAGGCGAGCATCAGCAGGATGCCGGCGATCACCCCGCTCAGGGTGCCGGCGACGCGGAAGAAGCTCTTCTCGATGAGCTGGCCGCGGGTCGGCTGGGAGGCGGCCCAGACGGTCATCGCCGCCCATTGGGGGTGGTCGAGGCCGAGGAGGGAGGCGATGAGGAGCGCCGCGCAGGAGGCGAGCGCGGTGCGCATCGCGAAGGTGAGGCGCGGCAGGTCGAAGCCCAGCGCCGCGAAGGTGTCCCGTGCCCGCATCTCAGCGCCCCTTGGCCGCATGCAGGGCGGCGATGCGGTCGTCGATGCGGGCGAACACCGCGAGCGCCGTCTCCATCTCCGCGTCACCGATCCCCTCGAGCAGGCGGCGCTCGATGGCAACGATGCGGCGGCGGATGACTTTCACGGCGGAGAGCCCGGCAGGAGTGAGCTCCACCTGCCGCGCCCTGCGGTCGTGCGCGTCCACCAGCCGGGTGACGAGGCCCTGCCGCTCCAGAATGTCGACGAGGCGCACGAGGCTCGATCCATCGAGGCCGACGCGGGCGGCGAGATCCTTCTGGTGCAGCGCCCCGCCGGCGGCGTGGAGGTGCACCAGGGGAGTCCAGGTGGCGTCGCTGAGGCCGGCGGCGGCCAGCTCCTCGTCGAGGTGGCGGCGCCAGCGGCGCGCGAGGCCGACGAGATGAAAGCCGAAGCGCGCGGCGGCGGACGGGGAGGGGGCGGAGGGCATGGATTATGGATGATATAAAAATAATTTGAATACAATCTATTTTCCCGCACATCAGCGTTGCGATGGCGCAACGGCGGCGTGGGAGGTGCGGATCGCGGCCGCGGGTCAGTGCCCGCCGCCGCCTCCGGTGCCCGGACGAGGCCGGCGCATCAGCGGCGCGGCGAGGACGAGGGCAAGGAACAGGAAGGTGAGCAGGTAGAAGACGTCGGCGAAGGACATCACCAGCGCCTCCCGCCGCACCAGGGCGGCCATCTGCTTCAGCGCTGCGCCGGAGGCGTCCGAGCCGAAGGAGGAGAAGGCGGACGTCATCGAGGTGATACGCTCCAATGCCACCTCGTTCGCCCACTGGACGTTCTCGTGCAGGCGGGCGAGATGCAGGTCCCAGCGGTTGTTGAGCACCGTGTTGATGAGGGCGAGCCCCACCGCGCCGCCAAGATTGCGCATCAGGTTGAAGAGGCCAGAGGCGTTCTTCATCTGCGCCGGCGGCATGGTGCCGAGGGAGATGTTGTTGATGGGGATCATGGCGATCATCAGCGACACCCCGCGCAGGATCTGCGGGATGAACAGCTCCCAGAAGTCCCAGTCCTTGGTGATGTACGTCACCCACCAGGTGCCCACCGCGAAGCCGGCGAAGCCCGCCCCCATCATGATGCGTGGGTCCAGCTTGGTCATGAGCCGCCCGGCGATGGGCGCGGTCAGGAACATGGCGACGCCGGTGACGAACATGGTCTCGCCGATCATGAGGGCGGAGTAGCCGCGCACCCGCCCCAGATAGATGGGGTAGAGGTAGGTGAGGCCGTAGAGCCCGATGCCCATGACGAAGCTGAAAGCCGAGCCGATGGAGAAGTTGCGGTTCTCGAACGCGCGCAGGTCCACCACCGGGTGCGCGGTGGAAAGCACGCGGGCGAAGAAGGCGGCCGCCGAGACCACGCAGACGATGGCGAAGGCGAAGATGTACTGGTCCTCGAACCAGTCGTTGGTGGGCCCTTCCTCCAGCACGAACTCGAGGCTGCCGAGGAAGCCCGCCATGAACAGGAGGCCCCACCAGTCGAAGCGGTCGAGAAGGCCGAAGTCCGGCTCGTCGAAGTCGATCAGCGTCACCGCCGCCAGCACCACGAAGATGCCGGGGATGACGTTGACGAGGAACAGCCAGTGCCAGGAGAACAGATCGGTGAGATAGCCGCCCACCGTGGGGCCGATGGTGGGCGCCAGGGTCGCCACCAGGCCGATCATGGGGGCGACGATGGGCTGCTTCTCCCGCGGGAACACCGCATAGGCGGAGGCGAACACGGTGGGGATCATACCGCCGCCCAGGAAGCCCTGCAGCGCGCGATAAACGATCATCTGCTCGATGGAGGAGGCCGTCGCGCACAGGAAGCTCATGAGCGTGAAGCCGGCCGCGGAAGCCGCGAACAGCCAGCGCGTGGAGAGCGCCCGCGACAGGAAGCCCGACAGCGGGATCATCACCACCTCGGCGATGAGGTAGCTGGTCTGCACCCAGGAGATCTCGTCGGAGGAGGCGGCGAGGCCCGCCTGGATCTCGGAAAGGGAGGCGGAGACGATCTGGATGTCCAGGATCGCCATGAACATGCCGAACACCATGCACAGGAAGGCGAACATGCGCCGTCCCTCCACGCCAGGGGCGGCGTGGGCGCGGGTGGGGGTGAGTGTCGCGACGTCGGACATGGTGTCGGCTCCGCCGAGGCGCCGATCGGGCGCCGCCGGCCTTACGGGTTGCGCGCGGGAGCGCCGTGCACCGGCGCCGCCTGGGCGGCGAGCGGGCCCACGCCTGCGCCACCGCGGGTATCCACGGTCGCCGTCACCGACATGCCGGGGCGCAGCTCATGGCCGGCGAGGGCATCGGCGTCGAGGGCGATGCGCACGGGGATGCGCTGCACGATCTTGGTGAAGTTGCCGGTGGCGTTCTCCGGCGGCAGCAGGCTGAACACGGAGCCCGATGCCGGCGAGACGCTGAACACGGTGCCCTCGAAATCCCGGTCCGGATAGGCGTCCACATAGACGCGGACCTTCTGTCCCGGGATGAGGCGGCCGAGCTGGGTTTCCTTGAAGTTGGCATCCACATAGACGCCGCCCAGGGGCACCACGGCGGCGAGCCGGGTGCCGGGCTGAACCAGCTGGCCCACCTGCACGGCCCGGTTGCCGACCACGCCGGAAATGGGCGCGCGCACGACGGTGAAGTCGAGATCGCGCTCGGACTGGGCGCGGGCGGTGCGGTAGCCGTCGAGGGTGCGCGCGGCCTCCTTGCGCTGGGCCTGCAGCACGGCGATGGCCGCCTGCGCGGAGGTAACCGCGGCCTTGCCGGCCTCCACGCTCGCCTGGGCCTTGTCACGGTCGGCCCGGGCGTTGTCGAGGGTGGCGCGGCTCGCATAGTTGGAGCTCGCCAGCTTGTCCTGCCGGTCGAATTCGAGCTGGGTGCGCTTCAGGTCGGCCTCGGAGGCCGCAAGCTGCGCCCTGGCTTGGTCGACGCTGGCCTCGGCCGCCTTCAGCTGCTCGTCGAAGCGAGCGAGAGCCGCTTGCTGCGTGTCGATCTTGTCCTGCGCCGCCTGCACCGCGAGGCGATAGTCGCCGTCGTCGATGCGGGCGATCACGTCGCCGGCGTTCACCCACTGGTTGGCGGTGACCTCCACGCTTTTCACGTAGCCGCCCACCTTGGCCGCCAGCACCGAGGTGTCCGCGCCCACATAGGCGTCGTCAGTGGAGACCTGGAAGCGGCCGACCCGCCACCAGTCCATGCCGTACCACCCGCCGCCGAGCACCAGCGCCGCGAGGACGCCGCCAAGCACCAGCCGCTTGACCGGTCGTTTGGGGGAAGCCGCCGTGGCCGCCGAATCACTGGCTGGCGCAGGGGCGCCGTCGCCTTGCCGCGCCTTGAGGACCGTCACGCCGGCGGGTGGGGTATCCCCTTCCTCCGGATCGTCGGGCGCGGCCGCCATCTTGTTCGCCTGAGTCACGGCAGCCTCCAATTTTGCGCCGTTTTCAACTGAACGGTTTAGTTTTGCCATGGGAGGCACTATACTGAACTGAACGGTTCAGTCAAATTCTTTGACAGACGCCCCCTGGGCCACTTATGCACAGGACGTCAGGAAGGTTGGACAATGAGTGATGTGATGAAGGGTGCCGCGGCCGTGGCCGAAGCGCCCGAGCGCCCGGAGCCCGAAGCCAGGAAACGCCGCGAGATCATCGACGGCGCGCGGCGGGTGTTCTTCGACAAGGGGTTCGACGGCGCCAGCATGGACGAGATCGCCCGCGCCAGCGGCGTCTCCAAGGCGACGATCTACGTCTATTTCGCCAGCAAGGAAGAGCTGTTCCAGGCGCTGGTGGAGGTGGACCGGCGCAAGTCGGCCGAGCGCCTGTTCGAGTTCGACCCCGGCGATCCGGACGTGGCCAACCTGCTCCAGCGTATCGGTGAATCCTTCATGACCATGATGGTGCAGCCGGACCATATCCGTCTGGTGCGCATGGTGATGGGGGTCGCGGAGAAGTTCCCCTCCATCGGCCGCACCTTCTTCGAGACCGGGCCGTGCGAGGGCGGTCGCCGCCTTGCGGATCTCCTGGCCCGGCAGCGGGACATCGGCAACCTGGACGTGGACGACTGCGAGGCGGCCGCCTTCCAGTTCTTCGGCCTGTGCCAGGGAAACCTGGCGAAGAGCCTGCTGTTCGGCACCCGCCAGCAGCCGACGGCGGAGCAGATCGCCGCGACGGTGGCGAGCGGCGTGCGCGTCTTTCTTGCCGCCTACGGAACCAAGCGGGGCTGAGCCCCGCAGGGAAACGGCACCGAGGCCCGGCTGCCGCGGGGGATTGGGGTTGGGCCCCGCCCGCCGCGCCCCGCCTCAGGACGGCTTGGCCGATGAGCCGCTTTGCGTCGCACCCTGCTCGATGGTGTCCGCGAGCTCGTTGAGCGCGCTGGCCAGCGCCCGCAGCAGGTCGGGCGGGAGGGAGACCTGCACCGCCGGCGAGGGCTTGCCCGGCTTGGGGATTCCCACTTCCAGCCTGAGCCCGCCGGTGGTGCCGTTGAACACGGCGGTGGTGAAGGCCTGGAGCGGCCACACCTTGAGGCGTCCGGCCTCGTCCTTGTCCCAGCTATCGAAATCCATGGGTTGCCGCGTTCTCCCGGTTGAGGCCCCCGCATAGCATGGGCCACGCGGGGGCGGGAGGCGCCGCGGTGCTGCGGGCTGCGATCCATCCGGGAAGGTCGATGGTGCAATGCGGCATCGACGCGGCCTCAGCTCGGCGGTATAGCTGGGACAGCTACAACGAGAACGGTTCCGGTGCTGTCCGTCGTCATCGCAACGCACAATTCCGAACGCCAGCTGGTGCCGGTGCTGTCCGCGCTGGTGCAGGGGGTGACGGCCGGCATCCTGCGGGACGTGACGCTGGTCGACTCGGCCTCCACCGACGGCACCGCGACCATCGCCGATGCAGCCGGCTGCGTGCTGCTGCATTCCGTGGGCGACGTGGGCGTGCGGCTCCGGCAGGGCGCGGCGCAGTCGCGCGGGCGCTGGCTTTTGTTCCTCTCCCCCTGCTCCATCCTGGAAGAAGGGTGGGCGCGAGAGGTCAGCACCTTCATCGAAACGGTGGAACGACGGGGGCAGGCGGAGCGGATGGCCGCCACCTTCCGCCTGGCGGTGGATGGGTACGGCTTCGGCCCGCGCCTGGGGGAGGCCATGGCGGTGGCGCGGCTCGCCCTGTTCGGCCTGCCGCATCCCGGCCAGGGGCTGCTCATCTCCCGGAAATATTACGACAAACTGGGTGGCCACCCGTCCGGCGTGAAGGCGGAGCGGCGGTTCGTGGCCCGCATCGGCCGGCGGCGGATCCACCTGCTGCGGCCCCACGTGCTCCTCCCCGGCAAGGACGATTGAGGCGCTCCGGCGGGCGTCCGGGCTTCTGGACCTTCGCCGGCATCGACACCTTCCGCATCGGCTTGCCGCATCAGCGTGCCGCCGGGCCCGGCGGCGGCGGCCGCTTCCAAAAGTTCCGCTTGGAAAAGCGCCCCGGTTGCGCCTAGATGGCGGCGCGGGGTCGGGCCAGCCTTGTCGCTTCAGGCGAGGGCGGGCGCCGGTCGGTCATTTCTCGCGAGGGGGCCGGTCGAGCGATCTTGGGGGCGGTGCGCGACGCACGCCTTCTTTCGCACGCCCCGCCTCCCGTCACGGTGCCGAGCACCGAGGGAGCGGTCCATGGGCCTTCACCGTCGTCTCCTCAGCCTTTTCTGCGCCACCGCCCTTGCCGCCGGCATGATCGCCGGATCCGGCGCGGCCTACGGCCAGGCGCAGCCGCGCCCGCAAGCGCCTGCGGCCCAGCAAGCGCCCGCGGCCCAGCAAGCGCCCGCGGCCCAGCAGGCCCCGCGCCCGGCGAGTGCCAAGACCTTCCAGCGCTCCGACCTCATCTCCGGCGCGCGGCGCTACGAGCGGCAGCTGAAGCGCGAGGGCACCATGCCCACCCAGGCGCTCGACAAGGTGCGCCGCGACGCCGCCCAGGCTGTCCAGCGCAACGATGCCCGTGCGGCGGCCGAGCTCTATGCGGGCCTTGCCCTCGCCCAGCCGCAGGATGCCTCCGTGTGGCTGCGCCTCGCCCGCTCGCTCGCGGCCATCAAGCCCAATGACGGGGAGGATGCCTCCGCCTTCATCGACAATGCGCTGGCCGCTGCCTTCATCTCCTACCGCCGGGCCGCGACCCGGACGGAGGAGGGCGATGCGCTGGCCTTCATCGGCCATGTCTATGCTGACCGGCGCCTGTGGAACGCGGCCCTCGACACCATGAAGGTGTCCCTCGACCTGCGCGATACGCCGGCCGAGCGCGCGTTCTATGAGAAGCTGAAGGAGGAGCACGGCTTCCGCCTCGTGGACTACACGGTGGAATCCGACAGCGCCGCGCCCCGCGCCTGCGTGCAGTTCTCCGAGGACATTGCCACCGGCGCCGATTTCTCCAAGTTCGTGCAGGTGGTGGGGCTCGACAAGCCGGCGGTCACCGGCGAGGCGCGGCAGATCTGCGTGGAGGGCCTGAAGCACGGCGAGCGCTACACCATCAACGTGCGCCCCGGCATTCCCGGCGCCAGTGGCGAGCGCACCAAGAAGCCCACCGAGCTCACCATCTATGTGCGCGACCGCCAGCCCTCCGTGCGCTTCGGCGGCCGCAACTATGTGCTGCCCCGCACCGGCCAGAAGGGCATTCCCGTCACGTCCGTGAACACCGCCGCGGTGAAGGTGAACATCCTGCGCATCGGCGACCGGGGTCTCGTGCCCAACGCCATCCAGGGCGAGTTCCGGCAGGGCCTGGACACCTACGTGCGCGAGCGCCTCGCCGACGGCACCGCCATCTCCCTCTTCACCGGCACGCTGGAGGTGGAGAGCCCGCTGAACCAGGACGTGACCACCGCCGTGCCCGTCACGGACGCCGTGGGCAAGCTGGAGCCGGGTGTCTATGTGATGACCGCCGCGGCCGAGAAGGCCACCACCGACGACGACTACGGCACCGAGGCCACCCAGTGGTTCATCGTCTCCGACCTCGGCCTCACCGCCTTGTCGGGAGCGGATGGCGTGCATGTGCTGGTGCGGTCGCTGGGGAGCGCCGAGCCCATGGCGGGGGCGGAGGTCCGCCTCATCGCCAAATCCAATGAGGTGCTCGGCACCGCCCGCGCCGACGCCAACGGCTATGTGCGCTTCGATCCCGGCCTCTCGCGCGGGCCGGCGGGCCTTTCGCCGGAGGTGGTGGTCGCCCGTACGGACGGCGGCGACTATGCCTTCCTCTCCCTGAAGGATGCGGGCTTCGACCTGACGGACCGGGGCGTCTCCGGCCGCGAGACGCCCGGGGCGCTCGATGCCTTCCTCGCCCCGGAGCGCGGCGTCTACCGCTCGGGGGAGACGGTGCACCTCACCGCTCTGCTGCGTGACGCGCAGGGCCGCGCGGCGGCCGGCGTTCCGCTCACCCTCCAGCTGGTGCGGCCGGACGGCGTGGATGATCGCAAGCTCGTGGTGGCGGACCAGAGCGCGGGCGGGCGCACCGTGGACCTGCCCCTGCTCACCGGCGCCATGACCGGCACCTGGCGGGTGAAGGCGCTGACCGATCCGAAGGCGCCGCCCGTGGGCGAGGCCACCTTCCTGGTCGAGGACTACGTGCCCGACCGGGTGGAGTTCACCCTCACCGCCCGCGAGGCCGCCATTCCCCGCGACCGGCCGGCCGAGGTGCTGGTGGACGGGCGCTTCCTGTTCGGCGCGCCCGCCGCTGGCCTCGACGTGGAGGCGGAGAGCGAGCTGCGCGCCGCCGCCGAGCGCCCCGGCTTCCCCGGCTTCCGCTTCGGCAATGCCCAGGACGAGGTGCTGGCGGATCGCCAGCCGCTGGCCGATGCGCCGAAGACCGACGACAAGGGCCGGGCCTCGCTCCGCGTCCTCGCCGGGGACCTGCCGCGCACCGCCCGGCCGCTGGAGGTGGAAACCCTCGTGCGCCTCGTCGAGGCGGGCGGCCGCGCCGTCCAGCGCACCATCGTGCTGCCCGTGGCGCCGGCCGGCAGCCAGATCGGCGTGAAGCCGCTGTTCTCCGACCGGGTACGGGAGGGCGACGACGCCACCTTCGACGTGGTGGTGGCGGGCCGGGACGGCAAGCTGCTGGCCGCCCCCGGCCTCAGCTGGAAGCTCTCGCGCATCGAGACGCGCTACCAGTGGTACCGCTCCGGCGGCTCGTGGGACTACGAGCCGGTGAAGATCGTCACCCGCATCGGCGAAGGCCGGCTCGACACCAAGGCGGACGGGCCGGCGCGCCTTGCCGTGCCCACCCAGTACGGCCGCTATCGGCTCGATATCATCGGCGACGGCCTGCCGCTCACCAGCACCACCTTCGAGGCCGGGTTCGGCGGCGACGGCAATGCCGACACGCCCGACCGGCTGGAGCTGACGCTGGACCGCGCCGCCTACGCCTCGGGCGACACGCTGGAGGCCACCGTCACCGCCCGCAGCGCCGGCACCGCCACCGTGCTCGTGCTGAACGAGGGTCTGCTGGAGCAGCGGCTCCTGAAGGTCGCGCCCGGTGCCAACAAGGTGTCCTTCAAGGTGGGCGCGGGCTGGGGGCCGGGGGCCTATGTGGTGGCCTTCATGCACCGCCCCCTCGACGTGGCGGCCGGCCGCATGCCGGGCCGGGCCATCGGCCTCGCCTGGTTCTCCGTGAACCGGGAGGCGCGCACCCTGAAGGTGGAGCTTTCCGCCGCCGCCGAGATGCGGCCCAACTCCACCCTCTCCGTTCCGGTGCGCGTCGCCGGCCTTGCCCCCGGCGAGAAGGCCTATGTGACGGTCGCCGCGGTGGACGTGGGCATCCTCAACCTCACCGGCTACAAGCCGCCGGCGCCGGACGCCGCCATCTTCGGCCCGCGCCTGCTCTCCGCGCAGATCCGCGACCTCTACGGCGCGCTCATCGACGGCATGCAGGGTGCCACCGGTCGCCTGCGCTCCGGCGGCGACGGCGGCGAGGCGGGGCTCCAGGCGAGCCCGCCCTCGGGGCCGCCGCTGGCGCTGTTCTCCGGCATCGTCGAGGTGGGGGCGGACGGCACGGCGAACGTCTCCTTCCCCATCCCCGCCTTTGACGGCACCGCGCGGCTCATGGCCATGGCCTGGAGCGCGGACAAGCTCGGCCACGCCTCGGCGGACGTGATCATCCGCGACAAGGTGGTGGTGCTCGCCACCCTGCCGCGCTTCCTCGCGGCGGGGGACCGCTCCACGCTGAACCTCGACCTCACCAATGTGGAGGGGCCGGAGGGCGACTACCGCCTCGATGTCTCGGCCTCGGGCGCGGCGGCCATCACCACGCCCGCCCCGGCGCTGAAGCTCGCGGCGAAGCAGCGCCAGTCGCTGCGCTTCGCGCTGGAAGGGCGGGGCGTCGGGCCGGCGACGGTGACGGCGCGCCTCACCGGGCAGGGCCTCGACATCACCCGCACCTTCCAGATGAACGTGCGGCCGGCCTATCCGGACATCGAGCGGCGCACCGTGCGCGTCCTCGCTCCCGGCGAGAGCCTGACGCTGAACAAGGACCTCCTCGCCGACATCCTGCCCGGCACCGGCAGCGTGGCGGTGAGCGCCATGCCCAACTCCACCATCGACGTGCCGGCCCTGCTCGCGGCGCTGGACCGCTATCCCTACGGCTGCACCGAGCAGGTGACGAGCCGCGCGCTGCCGCTGCTCTCCTACAACGAGCTCGGCGTGCTGGTGGGCCGCGCGGCGGATCCGGAGGCGGACCAGCGCATCCGCGACGCCATCGTGCGGGTGATGGCGCGGCAGGGGTCCGACGGCTCGTTCGGCCTGTGGTCCGCCGGCGGCACCGACACGTGGCTCGACGCCTACGTGGTCGACTTCCTCTCCCGGGCGAAGGAGAAGGGCTTCGCCGTGCCGGAGAAGTCGTTCGCCTTGGCGCTCGACCGGCTGCGCAACATCGTCTCCCTGGCGGGCGCAGACATGCGCTCGCCGGAGGAGGGGCTGGCCTATGCCCTCTACGTGCTGGCCCGCAACGGCCGCGCGCCCCTCGGTGACCTGCGCTACCTCGCCGACACGCGGCTGAAGAACCTCTCCTCGCCCCTCGCCAAGGGGCAGGTGGGGGCGGCGCTGGCCCTGCTCGGCGACCGCACACGGGCGGAGCGGGCCTTCGCCGTGGCGCTGGAGGGCCTGCCCGCCAGCCCCGCCGCGCCCGAGGTCGGCCGGCCCGACTTCGGCTCGGCTCTGCGCGATGCCGCCGCCCTCACCGTGCTCGCCCGCGAGGCGGGGCTCGACGCCCTCGCCGACGTGGCCCTCACCCGCGTGGACGTGGCCCGCACCCGCACCGAGCGCACCTCCACCCAGGAGAATGCGTGGCTGATCCTCGCCGCCCGCGCCCTCGTCGCCAGCGCCGCCAACATGACGCTGGACGTGGACGGCACGCCGGCGCGCGGCCCCTTCGGCCGCAAGCTTTCCCGCGCCGACCTGGAGCGCGGGCCGATGACGATCCGCAATGCCGGGGCGGAGCCGGTGAAGGTGGTGTTCGGCATCAACGGCGCACCCGTGGCGCCCGAGCCGGCCGTCGCCAAGGGCTTCAATCTGGAGCGGCGCTACTTCACCCTGGACGGCAAGACGGCCGATCCGTCCAAGGCGGTGCAGAACCAGCGCTTCGCGGTGGTGCTCACCTTCAGCGAGGCGCAGAGCGCCCTCGCCGACGTGCTGCTGGTGGATTATCTGCCCGCCGGCTTCGAGATCGAGAACCCCAACCTGGTCCAGGGCGGGGACGGCGGCTTCGCCTGGCTCGACGAGACCTCGGAGGCCGGCCACGTGGAGTTCCGCGACGACCGCTTCGTCGCCTCCGTCACGCGGCAGGAGGGCGACGAGCCCTTCACCGTCGCTTATGTGGTGCGCGCCGTCTCGCCGGGCCGCTATGCCCATCCGCCCGCGATGGTGGAGGACATGTACCGCCCCGACCGCTTCGCCCGCACCGCCGCCGGCACCGTGGAGGTCGCGCCCGGGCGATGAGCCAGGATCGACCAGACGCACCTTCGGAGGAGGGGACCGCGCACGCGGTCCCCGGGGCCGAAGGCGCGACGCCCGGGGCCGGGCGGGTCCGCCGCCGGCTGTTGCGGGTCGGTGCGGGTGGTACGCTCTGCTTCGCGCTCCTGGTGGGCGGCGCCTTCGCGGGGCTTCACCATCTGCGCGCGTCGGCGCCGCCACCGCCGGAGCCGAAGGTCTCCGTTGAGGTGGTGGACCGGGAGGGCCGCCTGCTGCGCCCCTTCGCCTTGCCGGACGGACGCTGGCGCCTCGCCGCCACCGTGGCGGACGTGGACCCGCGCCTCGTCGCCATGATCCTCGCCTATGAGGACCACCGCTTCGCGGCGCACGGCGGCGTTGATCCCCTGGCCCTCGCGCGGGCGGCGGGGCAGGCGGCGCCGTCCGGGCGCGTGGTGTCGGGCGGCTCGACGCTCACCATGCAGGTGGCGCGGCTGACCCTGCCGCCGCGGTCGCGCACCCTTCCCGCCAAGCTCGCCCAGATGCGCCGCGCCATCGAGCTGGAGGCGCGCCTCTCCAAGGACGAGATCCTCGGCCTCTATCTCACGCTCGCGCCCTATGGCGGCAACATCGAGGGGGTGCGGGCGGCATCGCTCACCTATTTCGGCAAGGAGCCGCGGCGGCTCACCCTCGGCGAGGCGGCGCTGCTCGTGGCGTTGCCGCAGTCTCCCGAGGCGCGGCGGCCGGATCGCTTCCCCGCGCGGGCCCGGGCGGCGCGCGACCGGGTGCTCGACCGGCTGCTGGCCGAGGGCGCCCTCTCCGCCGACGAGGTGCGCATGGCCAAGGCGGAAGGCGTGCCATCCGCCCGCCGTGCCCTGCCGCAGCTCGCCCCACACCTGGCCGAGGACCTCGTGGCCGAGCGGCGCGATCTCGCCCGGCACGCCACCGCCATGGACGGCGGCTTGCAGGAACGGCTGGAGGAGCTGCTGCGCGAGCGCACCCGCGCGCTGGGCCGGGGCCTGTCCGCCGCCATCGTGGTGATGGACAACGACAGCGCCGAGGTGCGCGCCTATGTGGGCGCGGCCGATTTCAACGACCGCGCCCGGGCCGGCGAGGTGGACCTCGCCCGCGCCGTGCGCTCGCCGGGCTCCACGCTGAAGCCCTTCATCTACGCCATGGCGTTCGAGGACGGCATCGCCCATCCCGAGACCCTGATCGAGGACCGGCCGGCCCGCTTCGGCGCATGGCGGCCGGAGAATTTCGACCACGGCTTCCAGGGCACCCTCT
Source organism: Xanthobacter nonsaccharivorans (assembly GCF_043194755.2). NCBI lineage: Bacteria > Pseudomonadati > Pseudomonadota > Alphaproteobacteria > Hyphomicrobiales > Xanthobacteraceae > Xanthobacter > Xanthobacter nonsaccharivorans. The sequence continues at coordinate 1,364,367 of NZ_CM195526.1, forward strand.
CGGTGCGCAAGGCGCTGCAGATGTCGCTGAACGTGCCCGCGGTGAAGCTGCTCGATGCCGTGGGGCCGCAGCGCCTCGCGAGCCGCCTGCAGCAGGCGGGCGGGCGGCTGGAGCTGCCGCCGGGCGCGGCTCCCGCCCTGCCCATGGGCCTCGGCGGCGTCGGCATCCGCCTCGTGGATCTCACCGCCCTCTATGCGGCGCTCGCGCGGGGCGGGGAGGCGCATCCGCCGGTCTACCGCCAGCCGGGCAGCGCGGTGACGGCGCCGCGCCGCGCCCGGCTCGTGGACGAGGTGGCCGCCTGGTACGTGGGGCAGTGCCTCCTCGGCACCCCGGCGCCGGAAAATGCGCTGGGCGGGCGCATCGCCTTCAAGACCGGCACCTCCTACGGCTATCGCGACAGCTGGGCCGTGGGCTTCGACGGGCGGCGCACCGTGGGCGTGTGGGTGGGGCGGCCGGACGGGCAGGCGGTGCCGGATCTCACCGGCCGGGCCGCCGCCGCGCCGCTGCTGTTCGATGCCTTCGCCCGCATCGTCCGCACGCCCGCCGCGCTCAGGGCCGCGCCGCGCGGGGCGCTGATGGTGGCGAACGCGCGCCTGCCGTCGCCCCAGCGCCATTTCGGCCTGTCGCGGAAGGAGCAGCCGCTGCAGGTGGTGTTCCCGCCGGACGGCGCGCGGGTGAGCCTCGATGGCGCGGAGGACGGCCACCTGGTGCTGAAGGTGGATGGCGGCACCTTCCCGCTCACCCTGCTGATGGACGGCCGGCCGGTGGCCCGGGTGGACGGGCGGGAGGAGGAGCGGCGCACCCTGTTCTGGACGCCGCAGGGGCGCGGCTTCGCCCGCCTCACCGTGATGGACGCGGCAGGCATCACGGACACGGTGACGGTGCGGGTGGAATAATCCCGGTACCCGGCGGGATTGCCTCATCGGCCCCCGGCATCAGCCCCGCGTGGGGCTTGGGCGATACCCTCCCGGCCCGGGCGCAGACCCGGGCTGTTGGTCCCGAAGGCCGTTGGTCTCGAACGGTTTCGCTCCGGCGCTCCCGCAAAGAAAATCCCGCCGCGCCGGAGGGCGGGCGGGATAAGGCACTGGGAGGAAACGCGAAGACGTCGGAAGATCCGGCCGCAGCGGCAAGGTCGCGCGGCCGGGGAAAGCTTGCTCAGAAGCCGCGGGCGACAGCGCGGGTGATGTTGTCGCGCTCAAGCCCCATCTCGGCCAGCTCGCTGTTGCTGCGGCTGCGGAGATACTCGTAGCGCTCGGACATGGCGCGCGCCTCGGCGATGGCGTCGAAGAAATCGGCCACCGCAGCGCCAATGCGCCCGAAGAAGCCGGTTTCGCGCGGTGCATGTGCAGTGATCGTGACCATGTTTGTCTCCATTCGATGGCACAGAGATAGCGCATGAGCGTGCGGTGCAACATCCATAATTGTGCATGGCACTATTGCGAATGCTGTATACCACGGGGCCTGTGGGTATCTCCAAAAGGCGCTGGACAGCCCGAAATGAATTGCGTAAAGAGCGCACCTGCCTCCCGGCGACGGCCTGATGCCTTTCAAGGCGCACGCTGCGCGGGGGTGCTGGTGGGGGATAGTTCAACGGTAGAACCGCGGACTCTGACTCCGTTAATCTAGGTTCGAATCCTAGTCCCCCAGCCACCTGATATCTTCCAAGAAATCAACGGGTAAGCGCAGGCAAGAACGCCCGCTCTGGTCTCGCCTCTACATTCTCCGCGCGCGGGCCACCTTCCAGGCCGTTTTCGTTCTGCCGGGCCGGTCGCGGCGCCCTCGGCGAGCGATGGGGCGCGGACGGGGTGCCGTGCATCGCGTGGGCAGCTGCGCCCGCGGAGCTGATGGCGCGCCGGCGCGTGCAGCGCCCAGGAGCCATTTCAAGCCCAGTGAAATGGCTCCATCTTTCTCCAGGAATATTCTTGCGCTATATTTCCATGAGAGAGGAGGGTGCCATGGCCAGCCCGCAAGTGCATGTCCCGGCGCCAGATCGCGGGATGACCTTGACCAAGGCGACCCTGCGCGCCGCCGAGCGCCTGGATATCTCCGGGCGTCTTCTGGCCGAGGTGCTGGGGGTGTCGGAGGCGACCGTCTCGCGCATGAGGAATGGGGAGTTCGCGCTGGCGGACGGCTCGAAGCCGTTTCAGCTGGCGGCGCTTCTCGTGCGGGCCTTCCGGTCGCTGGATGCGGTCACCGGCGGCGATGAGGGCGTGGCCCGCGCATGGCTGGCGACGCCAAACCTGGCGCTCGGCCAGCGGCCGGTCGAGCGGATCACCTCGGTTCAGGGGCTGGTGGATGTGGTCGCCTATCTGGACTCCCGACGCGCTCCGATCTGAGGCGCGGCCCTTCCGCGGGCCGGCGTGGCGATTCGTCGAGGCGCAGCATCGCGTGTCGACGCTGAAGCTCGTGGATAGCCTCGCGGAACAACAGGCGCTTGAGGATATTCTCGAGGAGACCAAGCCGCTCGTCCCCGAGCCCTGCCGCCATCTCGACTACCTGCTCGCCACGCCGTTCCGCTACCGCCCTTATCCGGGCGGTTCCCGGTTCCGACGCCCGGGCCTGACGCCGGGTGTCTGGTATGGCGCCGAGCGGCCCGAGACGGCCGCCGCCGAAATGGTGTTCTACCGCTTTCTCTTCCATGCGGAGAGCCCGCAGACGCCCTTCCCGGACGATGCGGCGGAGTACACCGCGTTTTCCGTCGAGCTGGCCGCTCCCGTGGCGATCGACCTGACCGCGGGCGCCCTGGCCGGCCTCGCGGAACGCTGGACGCATCTGACCGATTATGCGGCCTGTCAGGCCCTGGCGGAGACGGTCCGTGAGATCGACGGCGAGGTGATCCGCTACACGTCCGTGCGTGATCGTGAGCGGGGCGCCAACCTGGCCGTCCTGAGCTGCCGCGCCTTCCTCAGCCATGCCCCCGTGGAGCGGCAGACCTGGCGCATCCGCATCAGCCCATCCGGTGCGCAGGCGGTCCGCGAGCATCCCCGGCTGGGGATCGAGTTCGCGCGGGACGCATTCGCGCCGGACCCGCGCCTGAGCGACATGATCTGGAACCGGCCCCGCCGCCGCTGACCGCCCGGCCCGCGCCACGCCGCGGTCCTGCGGATCGCGAGCTACAAATTTTGGAGGAAGCTCCAATCAGCGAGGTCGCCCGTCTGCGGACGATGATCACAACTATCTGATATTCAAAGATTTCGCATCTGGCACGCCCCTTGCGCTTGAGAACGGGACAAGCGCGAGGCTCCATGCAAATTCACTTCGCTCTCGATTTCGATGGCACCGTCTGCCCCCTCGACACCACCGACTTCCTCCTGGAGAGCTTCGCCGATCCCGCCTGGCTCGACATCGAGGCCGAGTGGAAGGAGGGGCGCATCTCCTCCCGCGAATGCCTGGCCCGCCAGGCGGCGCTGCTGCGCTTCTCTCCGGAGCAATTGGTGGAGGCTCTCAGCGGCATCCGCCTCGACCCGTGGTTCATTCCTTTCGTCACGGCCGCGTGGCTGCGCGGCGCCAGCGTCTCCATCGTCTCCGACGGCTTCGATCGCCTCATCGTGCCGTTGCTGCATGCCCACGGCATCGATCTGCCGGTCACCAGCAATCGCCTGGAGCCGCTGGGCGGCGCGCGGTGGCAGGCGGGCTTCTCCAACGCGGGGGAGAGCTGCGCGAGCGGCACCTGCAAGTGCGCCGCGGTGCCCGGCAATCGGCGCGTGGTGCTGGTGGGCGACGGGCGCTCCGACTTCTGCCTCGCCCGCAAGGCCGACTTCGTTCTCGCCAAGGGCGAGCTCGCCCGCTTCTGCCTCCGGGAAGGGATCGCGCACCAGCCGATCCGCGACTTCTCCGACGCGCTCGCCTTTCTCGATCCCCCGCCGCCGGAGCCCCGTGGCGCTTTCCGCACCTTCAGCACCGAGGAACTTCATGCTTGATCGTCAGGCCGACACCGTCTCCACCACTGCCACCGAACGCGGGCGCCTGCTCGCGCTGGAGGCGGAGTATTGCTCCCACGGCGATACGGTGCACTATACCGAAGAGCCGAAGATCTTCGAGCGCTGCGAGGGCTCCTTCATCTATGACGATGAGGATCGCGCCTTCCTTGATCTTCAGATGTGGTATTCGGCGGTCAATTTCGGCTACGCCAACCCGCGCCTGAACGAGGCGCTGCGCCGCCAGCTCGATCGCCTGCCGCAGGTGGCGAGCCAGTATCTCCACCGCGAGAAGATCGAGCTGGCCGCCGAGATCGCGGAAGGCGCGCTGGAGCGCTTCGGCCGCAAGGGGCGGGTGCACTTCAACGTGGGCGGCGCCCAGGCAGTGGAGGACAGCCTCAAGCTGGTGCGCAACGCCTGCGGCGGCAAGAGCCTGATGTTCGCCTTCGAGGGCGGTTATCACGGCCGCACGCTCGGCGCCTCGGCCATCACCTCGTCCTACCGGTATCGCCGTCGCTACGGCCATTTCGGCGAACGGGCCCATTTCATTCCCTTCCCCTACCATTTCCGCGGACCCCGCGGCATGACGAAGGAAGAGTACGGCCACCAGTGCGTCCAGCAGTTCGCCCGCCTGTTCGAGAGCGAATATAATGGCGTGTGGGACCCCAAGACCGGCCAGTGCGAATACGCCGCCTTCTACGTGGAGCCCATCCAGGGGACCGGCGGATACGTCATCCCGCCCGCGAACTTCTTTCCGGAGCTCAAGGAGGTCCTCGACCGCCACGGCATTCTTCTGGTGGTGGACGAGATCCAGATGGGCTTCTACCGCACCGGCAAGCTGTGGTCGATCGAGCATTTCGGGGTGACCCCCGACGTGATCGTGTTCGGCAAGGCGCTCACCAATGGGCTGAACCCGCTCTCGGGCATCTGGGCCCGGGAGGAGCTGATCAATCCGAAGGTGTTCCCCGCCGGCTCCACCCATTCCACCTTCAACGCCAACCCGCTGGGCACCGCGGTGGCGCTGGAGGCCATGCGCATGATGCGGGAGGAGGACTTCGCCTCCTCCGTCGCCGAGAAGGGCGCCCATTTCCTGGAGGGCCTGAAGGCGCTCAAGGAGAAGCACGCCATCGTCGGCGACGTGGATGGCCTGGGCCTTGCGCTGCGCATCGAGATCTGCGAGCCGCACGACAGCTTCACCCCCTCCAAGCGCTTGGTGGACCTGATGGTGGACGAGGCGCTGAAGGGCGACCTCGTGCATGGCGGCGAACGCTTCGGCCTGGTGCTCGACATCGGCGGCTACCACAAGAACGTCATCACGCTGGCGCCGGCGCTGACCATCTCGAAGGGCGAGATCGACCTGGGGCTGGCCCTGCTGGACCAGCTGTTCACGCGGGTGGCTCCCGGCGCGGCGCGGGGCTGACATGCGCCTGCGGGTCATCGACACGGACCGGTCCCTCCTCTTCCAGCCGCAGGTCGTGCGTCGGCTGGAGGCGGGCGGGGACCTGATCGCGGCCACCGACCTCGCCCCGCGCCTGCGGTTCCTGGCCGGGCGCGGGGCGATCGAGGCGCTGAACACGCGCCTCGGCCCTCCGCGCCACGGGGACGTGCATCTTTATGGCTCGGGGGATTTCCACCACCTCGCCCATCTCCTCGTCGCCCGGCTGGACCGGCCGGTGAGCGTGATCCATTTCGACAACCATCCGGACTGGACGCGCTGGCCGCGCACCCTGGGCTGCGGCTCCTGGGTCAGCCGGCTGCTCGCCCAGCCGGGCATCGCGCGGGTGGTCACCATCGGTCCGTGCTCCGCCGATGTGGAGGCGCCGCAGATGAAGGCCGCCGACCTGCCCGCCCTGAGGTCCGGCCGGCTGGAGGTGTTCCCGCTCCGCGCCGCCTCCACCTTCTACGCCGGGCCGGCCTTCGCCACCCCGTCCGCGCGCGGCCGGGCCGGCGCCTTCCATGACGGCCTGTCGTGGCAGGGGATCGATGCCGACTTCGCCGGCCGGATGGAGGACATCGCCTCCCGTCTGCCACAGCTGCCCGTATGGATCAGCCTCGACAAGGATGTGCTCGCCCCCGACGAGGCCGTGACCAATTGGGACCAAGGCCACCTCACCCTCGCCGAGGTGCTTGAGGCCATCGCCATCTTCGCCGCGCGGCGGTCGGTGATCGGCATGGACGTGTGCGGCGACTTCTCGCCGGAAGGGGACAACGGCCCATTGCGCGCCGCCCTTTCCTGGCTCGACCGGGCGCAGCGTCCGCAGCCGGATCGGGATGCGGCCGAGGTCAACGGCGCCGCCAACGGCCGCATCCTCGCGCATATGGAGGCCATGCTTCAGTGAACGCGACCCTTGTCCTGCTCTTCGCCGCCTCCGTCGTCTGCGACGTGGCCGGCCAGCTCGCCTTCAAGCTCGGGGCGGATCGGCTGCCCGCGGTGGCGCAGGCCGGCGCCGCCGCGTTCGCCGGCCGGCTGGTGGCGGAGCCGTGGCTGCTGGCGGGGCTCGCGGTCTACGCCGTCGAGTTCCTGGTGTGGACCCGCATCCTCTCCGTCGTGCCGCTCACCATCGCCTTCCCGGTGGCGAGCCTCAACATTCTCGGTGTCACCGCCGCGAGCCGCATCTGGCTCGGCGAGGCCATCGTCGTCCGGCAGGTGGCCGGCGCGGTGCTCGTGACGGCCGGTGTCGCCCTCGTCGCGTCCAGCCTGTGAGGTGTCAGATGAGTATGGATCGCAGCTACATGATCGAGGGCGGTCCCGTCGGGGTGCTGCTCATCCACGGGCTCGGCGGCACGCCGGTGGAACTGCGCGAGGTGGCGCGCCGGCTTGCCGCCACCGGCGCGACGGTCTCCTGCTGCCAGCTCGCGGGCCATTGCGGCACCGAGGATGAGCTTGCGGCCACCCGCTTCGAGGATTGGTATGCGAGCGCCGAGGCCGCCCTCGTCGAGCTGGAGGCGCGCTGCGACCGCGTGGTGGTGGGCGGGCTTTCCATGGGGGCCATGCTCGCGGCGCTTCTCGCCGGCCGCCTGAAGGAGCGTGTCAGCGGCCTCGTGATGCTGGCCCCGACCCTGCGCTACGACGGCTGGTCCATCCCGCGCTATTCCTTCCTGCTGCGCCTGCTCATCGACACGCCCCTCGGCCGGCGCTACCGCTTCGTGGAGCGCGAGCCCTACGGCGTGAAGGACGAGCGGGTGCGCTCCATGGTCATGCGCGCCATGAAGCAGGGCAGCACCGAGGCCGGGTCCCTCGGCACGCCCGCCGCCGCGCTGCGCCAGCTCTGGCGGCTGGTGGACACGGTGCGGCCGCTGCTGTCCTCCATCCGTCAGCCGGCCTTCATCGCCCATGCGCGGCACGACGACGTGGCGAGCCTCGACAACGCCATCTACCTCCAGCGCCACCTCGGCGGGCCCGTGGACTGCCTGGTGCTGGAGGACAGCTACCACCTCGTCACCCTGGACCGGCAGAAGCACCTCGTCACCGATCGCGTCGTCGGCTTCGTCGAAGCCCTCACCACAGCGCCCGATCCCCGCCCCCGGGTGTCGGCGCGCCGCCGGGCGGACGAGGCGGGCGCCCTGCGCCCCGCGCCGGTGCTTGAAGACATCGTGGCCGAAGGAGCCGCGCATGTCGCGTGACGCGCTGGCGGACGGCTGGGCGGGCGCTTTCCCGGAGGCGGGATGGATGGCGCCGGCCGGCGCCGTCGTGCCGGGCGTGGGCGCCATCGAGCCGGGGGCATGGCGCGCGGCCCGGCCCCCGGAAGCGGAGGGCTGGGCCTATCTTGCGGCCTGCGAGGCGGCGCCGCCCGCCGCCATGAGCCTCGGCGCCGTGCGCGTGGGGCAGGGCGGCGCCTTCCTCGCCGGCGCGCCGGTGTTCTCGCTGGGCTACCGGCTCGACACGCCGCTCCAGGGCGGCCGGCTCGGCGCGCTGGCGGACCGCCTCACCCGCGCGGCCCCGCGCCTGCTCGAATGGCGGATGCTGGGTGTCGGCTCGCCCTTCACCGACGCCTGCCCGCTGGCTCTCGACCCGCGCCTCGACCCCGCGGGCCGGGACGCCGCCCTTCGTGCGCTGGTCACGGCGGCCGAGGCGGATGCGCGGCGGCGCGGCGCCTCCCTCATCGCCTTCAAGGACCTCGCCCCGCGCGAGGCGGAGCTGACCGGTGACGCGCTGGCGGCGGCCGGCTACGTCCCGGTGGAGAGCCTTCCGGTGGCGGTGCTCGACCTCCACGGCTGCGCCGGCCTCGAGGCTTATCTCGCCCGCCTGTCCGCCGGCACCCGCAAGGACCTGCGCCGCAAGATGAAGGGCGCGCATCGCGTCAGCGTCGAGTGGCGCACCTCCATTTCCGGCATGGAGGCGGAGGTCCGCGCCCTCTATGAGGCGACCCGCACCCGAAGCCGGGTGCGCTACGGCGATTTCGAGGACCTGCCGGATGGCTATTTCGAGCTGGTGGGGCAGGCTCTGCAGGGCGATGCGGTGTTTGCCTGCTACCGGGTGGGCGGCGTTCTCGCCGGCTTCAACCTGCTGCTGGTGCAGCCGGACCGGGTGATCGACAAGTTCCTCGGCATGGCCTACCCGCTCGGGCCGGAGCACGACCTCTACGCCCTCTCGTGGATCGAGAACGTGCGCTTCTGCCAGCGCATCGGCCGGCGCTACTTCCAGACGGGGCAGACGGCCTATGCCTCCAAGCTGCGGTTCGGCAGCGCGCTGGAGCCGCGCACCCACTATGTGCGGCACCTGAACCCGGTGCTCCACGCGCTGGTGCGGCTCGCCGCGCCGCTCCTCGCGTTCCCCCGCTGGGATCCGGATCTCGGCCACGCCGCCAGGGAGGCCCGCGCATGAGATCCCTGCGTCTCCTTCTGGGCATGCCCGCCCTGGTGCTTGCCTTCCTCGCCGTCGACACGGCCACCCAGGTGGCCTTCAAGGTGGCCGCCGACACCATCGGCGATGTCCCGCTGGGACTGGCCTATGTGGGCGCTGTGGCGACCACGGCCTCCGCCTGGGTGGCGGTGGGGCTCTATGTGGTGACCTACGTGCTGTGGATGCTGGTGCTGAAGGATACGGCCCTGAGCCGCGCCTTTCCCCTCACCGCGCTGAGCTATGTGACCGTGCCGCTGCTCGGCTGGCTCGCCTTTGGCGAGGAGGTGGGCGGGCGCACGGTCGCCGGCATCGTCCTCATTCTTGTCGGCGTGGTGCTGGTCGGAAAGGAAACCGACGCCCCCGCCGGCGCGCCTTCCCCGTCGGAGCTGAGCCCATGCGGAAATCCATGATCTCGACCAGGACCTTGAACCCGACCCGTGGCGCCCTCCTCGCCATGGCATGGCTCGTGTGCGCGCTGCTTCCGGCGCCGGCGCGCGCCGCGCCGGACGTGACCGGCACCTGGATGACCGACGATGAGGACGGCGCCGTCCTCATCGAGCCTTGCGGGGAAGGGGTGTGCGGACGCATCGTGTGGCTGAAGGCCGCCCTGGACGAGAACGGACAGCCGGTGCGCGACGAGAACAACAAGGATCCCGGCCAGCGCGGGCGCCCCATGTGCGGCCTCGCCATCCTCCACGACGTGCCGCCGAAGGGCGAGGGGTGGGAGGGCGGATGGGTCTATGACCCTGATTCGGGGAGCCGGTACTCCGTGTCGCTTGCGCGGGGCGAGGGCGACATCCTGCTGGTGACCGGCTTCATCGGCGTGAAGGCTCTTGGCCAGACCTTCCAGTGGCACCGGGCCCCGGCCGCTCTGCCACGTTGCGACGCGCCCGCCGCCGGGAAGCCGAGGCCGGCGAACAAGGGATCTTGAGGCATATGGCATCGGGTTGCGGACGCGGGCTGAGGGTGCAGTGGAGCAGGATGCCGCTGCGCCTGCGACTCACCTTGTTCTTCCTGCTCGTCAGCGTTCCGCCCGTGCTCATCGGCAGCTTCGTGGCCGCGCAGGTGATCTCGGCCACCTTCGAGCGCAACGTGGAGAAATGGATCGGCGAGATCGCCCGCTTCATGGCCAACGAGGCGTCGGAGGGGCGCGAGGAGGCGCGGCACGCCACCTCCATCGTCGCCGCGGCCCTGTCACGGGCCGGCGCGCTGGACAGCCGGGAATCCATCGCCCCCTTTGCAGATCTGCTTGCGTCCGTGGGCTACGATTTCGTGCGCCTTTACACGCCGGACGGGCGGGTCCTGTTTTCCGCCGGCGAACTCGACCTCGTGATGCAGCTCCCCAAGGAGCCCACCTCCTCCATCTTCTTCGCCCGGCAGAACGGCCGCCGCGCCATGATGGTGGGCGCCGTGCAGGAGCTGCACATCGGCGGGGAAAAGGCCCTGCTGCTGGTCGCCAACCTGCTGGACGATCAGTTCTTCACCGCTCCGCAGACCATCCGCTCCCTCGACCTCCACCTCATCGAGGTGACGGAGAAGGGCAGGCTGCTGGATCTGGCCGGCAGCGGGCGCGTCCAGCTGTCGGTTCCTGACGATGCGTTCGCGGCCCTCCTCGGGGGCGCCGACATCGCGATGCAGACGAGCCGGTTCGATCCCGGGCCCGCGGTCGCCTTCGCGGCGCTCCGCAACGATCGGGGGCGCCTCGTCGGCATCATCGCCTGCCGGCTCAACGGGACTTCCGCCGCCTTCGAGCGGCTCGGCACCTTCTGGCTGTTCATCGTTCTCGCGGTGGTCAGCGGCGCGCTGTCGCTGCTGGTGGGCATCACCATTTCCCGCCGCCTCGCCGAGCCCATCCGCACCCTGACCGGTGCGGTGCGGGCCGTGGCGCAGGGGGACTACCGCGTGCGCGTGCCGGAGGAGGGCGGGCGCGAGCTCCAGGACCTCGCCGCCGGCTTCAACGCCATGGCGGGCCAGCTGGAAGCGCTCCGCGACATGGAGACGTCCATGCGCCACCGCGCGCAGCTCGCGACGCTGGGCCAGGCGGCGGCGGTCATCGCCCACGAGATCCGCAATCCGCTCGGCATCATCAAGACCTCCGCCGAGCTGGTCCGCAGGAAAACCCAGATGGCCCCGGGGGAGGACCGGCTGATGGGCTTCGTCCTCGACGAGGTGAACCGCATCGAGCGCCTGGTGAAGGAGCTGCTGGACTACGCCCGCCCGGCCGTGTGCGCGGCGGCGCCGCTGGATCTGGTATCCGACGTGGTGCGCCCGGCGCTCGACTTCCTGCGTCCGGAGTTCGCCCGCCGCGACATCACGCTGGCCCTGCGCCTGCCGGATGCGCCTGTGCCGGTGGTCGGCGACGCGGACCTGCTGCACCAGGCTCTCCTCAACCTGCTGCTCAACGCCATGGACGCGGCCGGCCCCGAAGGGCACGTGATCCTGCGCGTCACCTTCGACCCGGAGGCGGCGGTCGTCGAGGTCGAGGACAACGGGCCGGGCATCGCGGAAACGGTAAGCGACACCCTGTTCGATCCCTTCGTTACGACGAAAGTGAACGGAACCGGCCTCGGTCTCGCCACGGTGCGCTCTACAGTTGAGGCCCATGGCGGCCAAGTTTTCTCAAGTAACGCACCGGAAGGTGGCGCGATCCTCACCCTTCGCATCCCAGTGCGGGCAACAACGGATACAGCCCATGGCGGCCAAGATCCTGATCGTTGACGACGAGATCCGGCACGGCGAGGTGCTGGAGGTGGCGCTGGCCGAGCGTGGCTACGAGGCCGCGTCCGTCAACACCGTCGCCAAGGCCCTCGCCCACTGCGCCACCCAGCCGGTGGACGTGGTGCTGAGCGACCTGCGCATGCCCGATCGCGGCGGGCAGGAGCTCCTCAAGGATCTCAAGGCCCTGCGCCCGGAGCTGCCGGTCATCATCATGACGGCCTACGCCTCGGTGCGGGGCGCCGTGGACCTGGTGAAGGATGGCGCCTTCGACTACGTGGCGAAGCCCCTCGACCTCGACGACGTGGTCGCCACCCTCGAGCGCGCCCTGAAGCTGCGCGCGGTGGAGAGCGAGAACGCGCGCCTGCGCTCGGAGCTGGAGGGGCGCTACCGCTTCGACAATCTGGTCGGGGAAAGCCCCGCCTTTCGCGCCGTCCTGCACCAGGTCGGCGAGGTGGCTTCGAGCCGCGCGAGCGTGCTGCTGCTCGGGGAGAGCGGGACGGGGAAGGAACTGGTGGCGCGGGCCATCCACTACAACAGTCCGCGTCGGGACAAGCCCTTCATCGCCGTCAACTGCGCCGCCATTCCCGAGGCCCTGATCGAAAGCGAGCTGTTCGGCCATGTGAAGGGGGCCTTCACCGGCGCCACCGGCGCGCGGGAAGGGCGGTTCTCGGCCGCGGACGGGGGCACCCTGTTCCTCGACGAGATCGCCGACATGCCGCAGGCGGTGCAGGCCAAGATGCTGCGCGCGCTCCAGGAGCAGCGCTTCGAGCCGGTGGGCTCCAGCAAGAGCGTGGCGGTGGACGTGCGGATCATCGCCGCCACCCACAAGGACCTCCAGAAGGAGATCGCCGCCGGCGCCTTCCGCATGGACCTCTACTACCGCCTCGCCGTGTTTCCCATCTTCCTGCCGCCGCTGCGGGACCGGATCGAGGACATCGCGCTGCTGGCCACGCACTTCCTCGCTGCGGCCGCGCCGGAAATGGGCAAGCGCATCCGCGGCCTCAGCCCGGAGGCCGTGCAGGCGCTGCGGCGCTATCGCTGGCCCGGAAACGTGCGCGAGCTGCAGAACTGCATGGAGCGGGCGGCCATCGTCGCGCGCGGCGATCTCATCGGTCCCGAGGATCTTCTGATGTTCGAGGCGGCGTCCGGCGCGCCGGACGCGCAGCCGCGGCTTGAGGCCGATCTCGACACGGCGATGTCCCGCATCGAGCGGGAGTTCGTGCTCAATGCGCTGAACGAGACCGGGGGCGTGCAGGCGCGGGCGGCGGAGAAGCTCGGCATATCCGAGCGCAGCCTGTGGCATCGCATCAAGAAATTCGCCATCAAGGTCGAGCGCGTGGCGGCGGCGAAAGATGACTAGAGCCCCGTCGCGCAAAATGGACGCCGGTCCACATGAAAAAGCCGCGTCTATGCGGTGGGATGAATCGAGATCCGCTCATACGGGCCCTCGGCACGGTTCCCTATGACCAGAAACGCGCCATTTCACTCAATGATCGAAGGCAGATCCGGCTCTCGCCGGTCCTGGGCCGCAACCGCGCTGCTGCTGCTCGGCCTGTGGCCCGGCGCCGCGCGCGCGGAAGACCCGCCCGCCTCATCGACCGCCGGCGACGCATGGATCGTCACCCTGGGCGGCACGGTGTCCTATGGCCCCTCGTTCGAGGGGGCGAAGACGCTCGTGCCCTATTTCATGCCCTCCTTCGACATCCGCCGGGCGGATGAGGCCGCCACCTTCAGCGCCCCGGACGACAGCTTCGGGGTGGACCTGTTCGATTTCAGCGGGGTGAAGTTCGGAGCGGTGGCGGGCCTGCGTGATGCGCGGCCCTATGGCGTCCTGCCCAGCGTCCCGGGCTACAATTGGGCCCTGCAGGCGGGGGTGTTCGCCGAGTTCTGGCCCGTCGACGGCTTCCTGCGCACGCGTGTCGAGCTGCTCCAGGGCCTCGCCTCCGATGCCGGCCTTGCCGCCAACCTGTCCGCGGACATGGTGCAGAAGGCGGGCCCCTTCACCTTCGCCATCGGTCCGCGCATGTCGCTCGGCGACAACACGCTCATGCAGACGGAGTTCGGCATCACCCCCGCCGCGGCGCTGGCCAACGGCCATCTCATGCCCTACGAGGCGGATGCGGGCATCAAGTCGGTCGGGGTCAGCTCGTCCGTGTCCTACGACTGGTCCAGCGACTGGACGACCACCCTTTACGGCAGCTACCAGCGCCTGGCGGGGGCCGCAGCGGCGAGCCCGCTGGTGACGCAGGGGGGCAGCCCCAACCAGCTCACCATCGGGCTCGGTTTCGAGCACTCCTTCACGATCGGCCATTGACGGCGCTCCCCGGAGCGTTGCAGCCAAGCTACAGAGAAAAAAGGGCTTTCTCCGGCGGACGAAGCGTGATCTAGACACGTCCGGGGGTGGTGTGCATTTTACCGATGGTCCGGATGGGGGCCTGCGCGCCCCCATTGCGTCAGGCCGATCGGAGGTGACGTGTGGCGGACATCGATGGGCGAAAGGGCGAGATTCTCGCCGTCATCGCAGAGGAAGCCGGCGTCGACCCCGCCATCGTGGATCGTGACACGAGCGTCGCCGACCTGGGCATCGGCTCCCTCGACCTGATCGAGCTGATCTTCAAGATCGAAGAGCGTTTCGGCATCGAGGTGCCCTCGGAGGGACCCCTTGAGAATACGGACGTGAAGGTCTTCGAGCTGCTCGAGCATGTCGAAAAGCTCATGGATTCGAAGCCGGGGGTCCGGGCCGCGAAGATGCCTTCATGACGCGCCGGGTCGTCATCACGGGCCTTGGGGCGGTATCGGCCCTCGGCCTCGGAGTTCAGGGGCATTTCACCGCCTTTCGCCAGGGACGGGTCGGGCTCGCGCCGCTGACGCATCTGGCCGCCGACCCGGCGAAGGCGCGTCTGGCGGGGACAGTGCCGGGCTATGCGCCCGAGGCCCATTTCGAGGGCCGGCAGCTCGGCATGCTGGACCGCGCCACCCAGTTCGCCCTCATCGCCGCGCGGGAGGCCCTTGCCGAGGCCGGCCCGGCCCTGGACGGGCTGCCGCCGGAGCGGGCGGGGGTGATCTTCGGCGCCGCCGTGGGCTGCGAGACGCTGGAGGAGGGCTACCGCCGCATCTTCGTGGACGGGGCGCGCCCGCATCCCTTCACCGTGCCGCGGGTGATGCCGTCGTCCGCGGCGAGCCAGATCTCCATGGTCCACCGCATCCTCGGGCCGAGCTTCGCGCCGGCCTCGGCCTGCGCGTCGGCGTCGCATGCCATCGGGCTCGCCTTCCACATGCTGCGCGCGGGCCTCATGGACGTGGCCGTCACCGGCGGCTGCGAGGCGCCGCTGACGCTGGGCATGGTGAAAAGCTGGGAGGCGCTGCGCGTGCTCTCGCCCGACACCTGCCGGCCCTTCTCCAGGGATCGCTCGGGCCTCGTGCTCGGGGAGGGCGCCGCGGCCTTCGTGCTGGAGGACATGGACCGCGCCCGCGCCCGTGGCGCGCCGATCCTTGCCGAGGTGGTGGGCTTCGGCATGAGCGCGGACGGGGCCGACCTCACCGCCCCCAATGCCGAGAGCGCCGCCCGCGCCATCTCCGCCGCGCTCGCCGATGCGGAGCTGCCCCCCGATGCGGTGGATTACGTGAATGCCCATGGCACCGGCACGGTGCTGAACGACCGCACCGAGACGGCGGCCTTGCGCGCCGTGCTGGGGGATCATCTCAAGGACGTGCCGGTTTCCTCCACCAAGTCCATGACGGGCCACTGCCTCGGCGCCTCCGGGGCGCTGGGCCTCGTGGGGTGCTTCCTGGCCCTGGGGCACGGGGTGCTGCCGCCCACCATGAACTTCCGCGAGGCGGACCCGGAGTGCGACCTGGACTGCGTGCCCAACGCCGCCCGCGCCGCCAGTCCTGAGGTGGTGTTGAGCAACGCCTTCGCCTTCGGCGGCCTCAATGCCGTGCTGGCCCTGAAGGCGGTGCGCTGACCGCACCGCCCCCCGGTCCGGAAGTCAGCCCAGCGTCAGCGTCAGCGCGCCGACGCCCTCGACGCCGCCGTCCAGCCTGTCGCCCTTCTTGAGCTGGCCGACGCCGGCCGGCGTGCCGGCGAAGATCAGGTCGCCGGGGGCGAGGCGGAACAGGGTGGAGAGGGTGGCGATCATCTCCGGCACCTTCCAGATCATCTGGTTGAGGTCGCCCTGCTGCTTCAGCGCGCCGTTCACGTTCAGGAAGATGCGGCCGGCGGCGGGGTGGCCGATGCTCTCGGCCGGCACGATGGCCGAGCACGGGGCACCGTCCTCGAAGGCCTTGCCGGTTTCCCAGGGGCGGCCGAGCTTCTTGGCCTCGCCCTGCAGGTCCCGGCGGGTGAGGTCGAGGCCCACCGCATAGCCGAACACGCAGTCGAGCGCCTTCTCCACCGGGATGTCCTCGCCGCCCGACTTCAGCGCCACCACCATCTCGATCTCGTGGTGCAGGTCCTGGGTCATCTTGGGGAAGGGGATGGTGGCGCCGGAGGGCACCAGCGTGTCCGGATTCTTCTGGAAGAAGAAGGGCGGCTCCTTGTTCGGGTCATGGCCCATCTCCACCGCATGGTCGGCGAAGTTGCGGCCCACGCAATAGATGCGGTGCACCGGGAAAAGATCCGCGCTGCCGACGACGGGGAGCGTGGGGATCGGCAGGGGCGGGAAGACGTAGCGCGTCATGGCGGGCTCCGGAGAAACGGTGCCTCTCCTTAGAGCGCGATCGGACCGCATGGAAACAGATTCTGTCTCCATGCGGTCCGTGAATCACCCTCTAACATTTTGAATAGAGACGGATTCGCCCCTCTTCGGGAATGGCCGGAAACCATTCCCGATGAGGGGTTTCGACTTGAGGCTGCGCCCGCAAGCCGAAAAGGGTGGCCGGGCGGCATGGCGGCCATGCTGTATCCACGTTAATATAGCGTCGTTTTCGCGGCGGCTTGCCCGCCGGGGGGAGCGCGCCGCGTTCGCCCGGGCGCGGGAAAGGCGCTCCAACATATTGAACAGACGCGTTTTCTTCGCGCGGATCACACTCCGCCTCGCTTGAGAGCGCTTCGGGATTGCCATCCGGGGACCACCATGCGCATCGGCCTGTTCTGCACCTATGAGAACCCCGACCAGGACTATGCCTCCGCTTACGCCCAGCAGACGGAGCTGGTGCAACGGGTGGAGCAGCTCGGCTTCGAGGAAGCCTGGATCGCGGAGCACCATTTCAATCCGCAGGCGGCGAGCCCGGCCTGCCTGCCCATCATCGCGCATCTGGCGGGGCGCACCTCGGTGATCCGCCTGGGCTCGGCGGCGGTGCTGCTGCCGCTGCACAACCCCATCACCGTGGCCGAGGAGGCCGCGACGGTGGACATCCTCTGCGGCGGACGGTTCGAGCTCGGGGTGGCGAAGGGCGGGCCCTTCCCCTTGCAGAACCGGCATTTCCGGGTCGCCAAAGAGGAGGCTCAGGGGCGCCTGCTGGAGGCGCTGGACCTCATCGAGGCGCTGCTGGCCGGTGGGCCGGTGACCTTCAAGGGATCGTACTTCATGGCGGAGGGGGTGGAGCTGGTGCCGCGCCCGGTGCAGCCGCGCCTGCCCATCCACATGGCGACCGCCACGCCGGACACGGTGGCGCTGGCGGCGGCGCGCGGCCATGGGCTGATGGCGGCACCACCCTTTCCGCTGGCGGGGCTCAGGGAGAACGTGGCCCGCTATCGGGCGGCGGCGCCGGCCGTCGACCGGAAGCTCACCCTCATCCGCTTCCTGCATCTCGCGCCCACCCGCGCGCAGGCGGTGGAGGAGGCGCGGGCTCTCCTGGCGCCGTTCGTGGAGCGCATGCGTGCCACCACCGCCGACGCGCGGCCGGACTGGACGCCGTGGTTCGAGCTCGACCGGATGATCGCCGATTCCCTCATCGGCACGGAGGGCGACGTGGTGGGAAAGCTCGCCGACCTGGAGCGGGACCTCGCCCCGCGTACCCTGGTGCTGAAGCCGCTGGCGCCGAGCTTCGCCAAGCGCCTCGCAGACCTGGACGCGTTCGCGGCCCGCATCCGCCCGCAGCTGGCGGTGGCCGCCTGAGGCGGACAGGCTTCCGGCGTCTGCCTCGATCCCGAGGCGTCACCCCCGGCCTGTCCGGGGGATCCACGCATCCGCGCCGGCCTGGCCCCGGCGGGGCCCCCGGCTGTTGCCGAGGGCCGCTGTCACATCCGGGGGGCGGGCCCGTGCGCCTTCACTGCGCCGCGACGCCGACCCCGATGGGGCAGGACACGCCGGTGCCGCCCAGGCCGCAGTAGCCGTTGGGATTCTTCGCCAGATACTGCTGGTGGTAGCCCTCGGCGAAATAGAAGGGGCCGAGGTCGACGATCTCGGTGGTGACGGGGCCGTAGCCCCGCGCCTTCAGCAGGGGCTCGTAGGCCGCCTTCGCGACCTCCGCCGCTTCGCGCTGCGCCGGGGAGGTGGCATAGATGCCGGAGCGGTACTGGGTGCCCACGTCATTGCCCTGACGCATGCCCTGGGTGGGATCGTGGGCCTCGAAGAACAGTTTCAGCAGCGCCTCGTAGGAGACCACCTTGGGGTCGAACACCACCAGCACCGCCTCGGTATGGCCGGTCATGCCGGAGCAGACCTCCTCATAGGTGGGGTTGGGGGTGAGGCCGGCCACATAGCCCACGGCGGTCACCCACACCCCCTCCTGCTGCCAGAACTTGCGCTCCGCGCCCCAGAAGCAGCCCAGCGCGAACACGGCGGTCTCGAAGCCCGCCGGATAGGGACCCTTCAGAGCGTGGCGGTTCACGAAATGCACGTCGGCGGTGGGCAGCGCCTCCGCGCGGCCGGGCAGGGCAGTATCGGCGGAGGGCAGGTCGAGGGACTTCTTCAGCCAGAACATGGCGGGGCTCCTCGCAGGCAGCGCGCCGGGGCTGGAACCCGGCGGATGCCGATGGAATTGAGGGGAGGCGCCAGCCTCAAGGCCGCGCCGGACCCCCAATATGGGGCCGCCGCCCCGATCCCGCGAGGGGGAGGCGATCAACTCACCTCGAAGCGCGAGCGCTCGCGCACCCGGCCGATGGACATGAAGGCCACCCCCAGCACCACCAGCAGCACGAAGGCCGGCAGCGACAGCAGGGGCAGGATCGCGTGGCTCCAGATCTCCGGCATGCCGGCGCGGCCGGAGGCCTCCGCTTTCTCCAGGCTGCCGGGGGACAGCGCGAACCAGGCATCCCCCGTCGAGGTGAAGACGAGACCCGCTGCGGCGATGGAACGCGTGCCGTCCACGATGAGGGCGACGAAGCCGCCGGCCAGCAGCCAGAATCCGGTGAAGCGGAACAGGAAGCGGATCATGACGGGGGCTCGGCTCCTTCACATCTTCGCGCGGCGGCGCGAGGCGGCAATGTGGATCCCGCCTCATTTAGGCGGGATCGCGGCGGATTGCACGCGCTTCGCCGTCTCTCCCGCGCCGGATGCGGCGCTCCGGCCTGGGGGTATGCGCGTCTGCCCCCTTGAAGCGCGGCCCGGGGTTTGCTTCCATCACGTCATGAGCACGGGCCTTATCGAAATCCGCAGGGCCAAGCCGGGCGACGCCGCGGCGATCGCCGATGTGCACGATGCGGCCTGGCGCGCGGCTTATCGCGGCCTCATCCCCGGCATCGAGCTGGAGCGCATGGTGGAGCGCCGCGGCCCGCGCTGGTGGGATGCCGCCATCCGCCGGGGCAGCCGCCTCTCGGTGCTGCTGGTGGGCGACGACGTGGCCGGCTACGTGAATTACGGCGGCAACCGCGCCAAGAGCCTGCCCTATGGGGGAGAGATCTACGAGATTTACCTCCATCCCCTCTACCAGGGCCTCGGCTTCGGCCAGCGGCTGTTCTCCGCCGCCCGCCGGGACCTTGCGCTCGCCCGCCTCGATGGTCTCGTGGTATGGGCGCTGGCCGAGAACGAGAATGCGCTGGGCTTCTATCGGGCGCTGGGGGGGCAACCGGTCGCATCCTCCACCGAGCAGTTCGGCTCGAAAACGCTGGACAAGATCGCCTTCGCTTGGCAGCGGTAGCGCCCGAGCGGGCCTCCGTCCGTTTGGTCCCGATCCTCGGGCGCCGTTCGCGCGGCGCGTCGCGGGTGTCACGCCCGCGAGGACCTGAGCCTTTCCAAGCGAGTGTGACATGCGCATCGATGCGATCCCGATCGGCAAGAACCCGCCCCACGACGTGAACGTGGTGATCGAGGTCCCCATCGGCGGCGAGCCCATCAAGTACGAGCTCGACAAGGCCTCCGGCACGCTCTTCGTGGATCGCTTCCTTTATACCGCCATGCGGTATCCGGGGAACTACGGCTTCATCCCGCACACTCTGTCCGGTGATGGCGACCCGTGCGACGTGCTGGTGGCCAACACCCGCGCCATCGTGCCCGGCGCCGTCATCTCCGCGCGCCCGGTCGGCGTGCTGCTGATGGAGGACGAGGCCGGCATGGATGAGAAGATCATCGCCGTCCCCTCGTCCAAGCTCACCAAGCGCTACGACAAGGTGCAGAACTTCAGCGACCTGCCGGAGATCACCCTCAAGCAGATCGAGCACTTCTTCGAGCACTACAAGGATCTCGAGCCCAACAAGTGGGTGAAGATCGTGGGCTGGCGCGACGCCGCCGAGGCCCAGAAGCTCATCCTCGAAGGCATCGAGCGCGCCAAGGCGGAAGACAAGGCGGGCTGAGGCCTCCCCGGCCTCATCCTTGTACCATCGGCCCCGGTCTCTGGCCGGTGCCGGGAGGATGTCGCACCGGCGCCGGGCGGGCGGACGCCAACCGGCGGTGAGCCGTTCTCGGCGCCGTTGGCGTTACGCGGAAACCGCCGTCTCCCGGAGGAGGCGGCGGATCTCCGGCAGGCACGAGCCGCAGTTGG
This sequence comes from Xanthobacter nonsaccharivorans, assembly GCF_043194755.2. Classification (NCBI taxonomy): domain Bacteria; kingdom Pseudomonadati; phylum Pseudomonadota; class Alphaproteobacteria; order Hyphomicrobiales; family Xanthobacteraceae; genus Xanthobacter; species Xanthobacter nonsaccharivorans. Next base: position 1,384,707 of record NZ_CM195526.1, read on the forward strand.
TGCCGGCCTTCAGCGTCTCGCCCACCTTAGCGGCGTCGTGCGCGCCGGCCCGGATGGCGGCGACGATGGCATCCCGCGGCACCCCGAAGCAGGCGCACACCTGCGGTCCGCACGCGGCCTCCCCCCCGGCCCGCCGGCCCGACAGCATGTGCCGCCGGTCCGCCGCCGAGACCTGGTCCTCCGCCAGCAGGCCCTTGAGCGCATCCCATGCCGGGCGCTGGCCCGCACCCCCCACGAATACCGCGAAGTCGAGCCGCCCGTCCGCGTCGAAGGCGGCGGCCCGGTAAAGGCCTGCAGGCGCATCCACCAGCTCCGCCACGTCCGCCGGGCCTGCCGCCGCCACGAAGGCGCGCCAGGCGTCGGGGCCGAGGCTGCCGGCCATGCGCCAGCCGTAGCCGCCCTCCAGCGCCGCGCGGGCCCACCAGACGCCCTCGGGCAGGACCACGGGCCGGCGCGCGAGGATGAAGCCGGCGAAGGGCGCCGCATGGGGCTGGATGGAGGCCGGCGTCGCCTTCGAATCAGGCTGGCCGGAGATGGGGTCCGTCACGCCATGCACCAGCGGCCCGACTCGCCCGTGGGAGGCGGTGGCCCCGCTCCAGTGGATGGGCGCGAACAGGGTGCCGCGCCTTTGGCCGGCATCGAGGCGCACCTCCAGCACCGCCGCGCCGTGCGCGCTCGCGACCCGCGCCAGCATGCCCTCCTGAAGGCCCAGCGGCGCGGCATCCTCCGGATGGATCGCCACGAACGGGGCGGGAATGTGCGAGCCGAGCCGGGGCGAGAGGCCGGTGCGCGTCATGGTGTGCCACTGGTCGCGGATACGGCCGGTGTTGAGCACGAACGGGAAGGGCGGTTCCGCCGCCACGGCCGCCGCGGGACGCGGGCTGACGAAGCGGGCCTTGCGGTCCGGCGTGAAATAGCCGCCCGCGGCGAACAGGCGCCCCGTGCCCTCCGGCCGGCCGCGCGGGGCGGGCCACTGGGTGGGGGGGAAGATCTCGTAGGCGGCATCGGCAAGGTCAACGAAGGCGCCGATGTCGAAGTCGCGCGTGCCCGCGTTCTCGAAGCCCGAAAGGGCGGCATGCTCGCGGAAGATGTCGGCGGGCCCGCGCCAGCGGAAGGCGTTGGCGAACCCCAGGCGTCCGGCCACCTGCGCCAGAGCCCACCAGTCCGGCTTGACCTCGCCCGGGCGGGCCAGGAAGGGCCGCTGGCGGGAGATGCGCCGCTCGGAATTGGTGACCGTGCCGTCCTTCTCGCCCCATGCGGCGGCGGGCAGCATCACATGGGGATGGCACGCCGCGGTGTCGTTGGCGATGACATTTTCGGACAGCACGAACAGATCGAGCTTGCCGAGCGCCGTGCGCACGGCGTCCGCCTCCGGCAGGCTCACGGCCGGGTTGGTGCCCATGACCCACAGGGCCTTGATCTCGCCCCGCCCGATGGCGGCGAACATGTCCACCGCCTTCAGTCCCTCGTGCGTCGCCAGATTGGGCGCGCCCCAGAAGCGGCGCACACGGTCCACCTCCTCACCTGAGAAGCCCATGTGGGCGGCGAGCTGGTTGGCGAGCCCGCCCACCTCGCGCCCGCCCATGGCGTTGGGTTGGCCGGTGAGGGAGAAGGGCCCCATGCCCTCCCGGCCGATGCGGCCGGTGGCAAGGTGGCAGTTCAGGATGGCGTTCACCTTGTCCGTGCCGACGGCGGACTGGTTCACGCCCTGGGAATAGCAGGTCACCGCCCGCTCGGTGGCGGCGAACAGGGCGAAGAAGCGCTCCACGTCTTCCACGGCCAGCCCGCAGGCGCGGGCGGTGGCGGCGGCGTCCGGCGTCATGGCCCGGGCGCTGGCGAGGGCTTCGGGGAAGCCGGTGGTGTGCGCAGCCACATAGGCGGCGTCGAACGCCGCGCTGCCGGCGAGGTGGACCAGCAGGCCGGAGAACAGCAGGGCGTCCGTTCCCTGCGCGAGGGGAAGATGCAGGTCGGCTTCCGCCGCCGTCTCGGTGCGGCGCGGATCGATCACCACGAAGCGGGTGCCGCGCGCCTTGCGAGCCGCCTCCATGCGGCGGAACAGCACCGGATGGCACCAGGCCGTGTTGGAGCCCACCAGCACCATCAGGTCGGCGCTCTCCAGGTCCGCATAGGCGCCGGGCACCGTGTCGGAACCGAAGCCGCGCTTGTGCCCCGCCACCGAGGAGGACATGCACAGCCGCGAGTTGGTGTCCACGTTGGCGGTGCCGATGAAGCCCTTCGCCAGCTTGTTGGCGGCGTAGTAGTCCTCGGTCAGCAGCTGGCCGGAGAGGTAGAAGGCGACGGAAGAGGGCCCGTGCGTCTCGATCACCTGCCTGAGGCCCGTGGCGATGCGGTCGAGGGCCGCCTCCCACGAGGCGCGCGCGAGCGTGCCGTCCGCGCCGCGCAGCAGGGGATGGAGCAGCCGCGTCTCGAGGCCGATGGTCTCGCCGAGGGCCGCGCCCTTGGAGCAGAGGCGCCCGAGATTGGCGGGGTGGTCGCGGTCTCCCTCCACCAGCGCGCCGCCGAGGCCGTCGGGCGTCGCCTTCACGCCGCATCCGACCCCGCAATAGGGGCAGGTGGTCTTCACCGAGGGGGGCGAGGCGAGCGGGGCGTTCATCGCGGGGCCGATCCTGCCTGAGGCTTGATTTCGCGGATACTTCAGTACACGTCGGCCTGATAGCGGCCGGCGGTCTTCAGGTCCTGGACGAAGCGGGCGGCCGCTTCCGGCGAGAGGCCGCCATGCTCGGCCGCCACGGCCACGACGGCCGCCTCCACATCCTTGGCCATGCGCTTGGCGTCGCCGCAGATATAGAAATGCGCGCCGGCCTGAAGCCAGGCCCACAGCTCGGCGCCGGCCGTGCGGATCCGGTCCTGCACATAGACTTTCTGCGCCCCGTCCCGCGACCAGGCGGTGTCGAGGCGGGTGAGGGTGCCTGCGGCCTGAAGACCCATCAGCTCGTCCTCGTAGAAGAAGTCCGTGTCGCGGCGCTGGTGGCCGAAGAACAGCCAGTTGCGGCCGGGCGCCCGGGTGGCGAGCCGCTCGTGCAGGAAGGAGCGGAACGGGGCGATGCCGGTGCCCGGCCCCACCATGATCACGTCCTTCGCCAGGTCCTGCGGCAGGCCGAAGCCGTGCGCCTTCTGGATATAGGCCTTCATCCGCGTGCCGGGCGCGATGCGGCCGCCGAGGAAGGTGGAGGCGACGCCGAGGCGGGTGCGGCCGGCAAGGTCGTAGCGCACCGCGTCCACGGTCAGGCAGAGCTTGCCGGGGGTGGCGGCGGGGCTGGAGGAGATGGAGTAAAGGCGCGGCTGGAGCGGCTCCAGGCACTCGACGAGGGCTTCGGGGTCGGGTCGGATGCCGGGGAATTTCTCAAGCGCCGCCAGCACGTCGAGGGTGGCGGCGTCGCCGTCCGGGTCCTCGCCGTTGGCCAGCGCGCGGGCCTTCGCCTTGCGCTCGCCGCCCACGAGGTAGGAGATGAGGGTGAAGAGCGCGTCGGGCGCCGACTTCAGGCACACCTCGCGGGCCAGCACCTCGGCGAGCGTATGGCCGGCGATGGGGAAGTCGGCGGGGGCGTGGAGGGCGGCGAGCACCTGTTCCACCAAGGCGGGATCGTTCACCGGGAGCACGCCGAAGCTGTCGCCCGCCGCATAGTCGATGCCCGAGCCCGCAAGGTCGAATTCGATGTGCCAGGTCTCCTTCTCCGACCTGTCCTTGTTGAGGCGGGTGCGGCCGAGGAAGGTCACCTCGCCGGGATTTTCCCGGGTGCCGATCGGGGCGGCCGCGGCCTTTCCGGGGGCGGCGGCCGGCGCCTCGGCCGCCGGGGCGGGGGCAGGGGTGGCGGCGGAGGCGCTTTCCTCGGAGAGCTGCTTCAGCATCCGCAGGGTCTCCTTGCCGCCCGGCGCGCAGAGGTTGAGCTTGGCCTCGGCGCCGGTGGCCAGCGCCTTGGCGTAGCTCTCGCAGACGTAGCCGCACTGGCCGCAATCCTGCTGCGCCATGGCCGCCATCATGCGGCGGGGCAGCGGCTTGCCCTCCGCCAGCTTCATGCGGTCCGCCAGCGGCATCGCGGGATCGTGCCAGGGGGCGCCGTCCTCTTCCTCCGCCGGCGCGGCGGCGGGCGCGGTCAGGGCGGGCACGAGGGCCGCCGCGTCGCCGGCGGAGAGCGCCAGGGGGGCGCCGGCCTGGTCGGCGGAGAGGATGGCGGCGAAGAAGCCGTTCAGCCAGGCGCGCTGCTCGGGCGAGAACGGGGCACTGTCGGGCAGGACCGGGACGAGGGGGATGCGGGTCTGGAGGCTCATGAGGGTGGGCCTTGAAGTTTGGGGGATCGAAGGCCGCGCCTCAGGCGCGGCGCCTTCCGACGAATGGGGGCGTGCCCGGCGCCGCGCGCTGCGTCGTTGCAGCGGCACGATGCGTCATGCCTGCGCGCGGGGCCGATGGAGCGGGGCCCGGCCCCGCGCCGGGCGCCCATGCGAAGGCGGCCGGGCGATTCATGCCGCCTCCACCAGCGCCTTCAGCGCATCGGGGTCGAGGCGGCGGGTGAAATGGGCGAAGGCCTCGCCGTCCTGCCGGTGGTCGAGCCAGCTTTTCAGCAGCCGTTCCACCACCACGGGGGCCTCTTCCGCCTTCACGTCCCGATAGAGCTCGCGGGCGATGGCGGCCTCGCTGCCGAAGCCACCGCCGACGAGCAGGTGGAAGCCGTCCACCGTATCCCCGTCGTCATTGACGGGCACCCGCGCGCCGATGAGGCCGATGTCGCCGATATAATGCTGGGCGCAGGAATTGTGGCAGCCGGTGACATGGATGTTCACCGGCCCGTCGAGGGCAAGGCGCGCCTCGCAATGGGCCAGGATGGCGCGGGCGGTGCCCTTGGTGTCGGCGGCGGCGAAGCGGCAGCCCTTCGAGCCGGTGCAGGCGACGAGGCCGGCCTGGAGCGGCGTCGCCCGCGTGGAAAGGCCGAGGGCCTCCACCGCCGCGCACGCCTCCTCCACCCGCGCGTCGGGCACGCCGGAAATGAGGAGGTTCTGCCAGACCGTGAGGCGCATGTCGCCGTCGCCGAAGCGGGCGGCGATGTCGGCGAGGCCGTGCATCTGGGCCGCGCTCATCCGGCCCACGGTGAGGCCGACGCCGATGTAGGAAAGCCCCGCCTGCTTCTGGGGATGGACGCCGAGATGGGCGAGCCGGTCCGCCTCGGCGCGGGGCTCCACCGCCTCGGCCGGCAGGCGGGTGAGGGGGCGGCCGAGCTTCTGCTCCACCAGGGCGAGGAAGCCGTCGAAGCCGAGCGCATCCAGCACGTATTTCAGGCGCGCCTTCTTGCGGTCGGTGCGGTCGCCGGTGTCGATGAAGACGCGCACGATGGCGGCGGAGACCTCGGTCGCCTCATCGGGCTTCACCACGACGCCGGTGTCGCGGGCGAAGTCCTTGTGGCCGGTGATGCCGCCCAGCGCGAGGCGCAGCCACACGCCGGGGGCGACGCCGAAGCCGTCCTTCACCCGGACCGCCTGGAAGCCGATGTCGTTGGTGTCCTCCAGCGCGCCGATGACCCCGGCGCCGTCGAAGGCCACGTTGAACTTGCGCGGCAGGCCGTACATGTCGCGGGAATTGAGGATGTAATGGTGCCACTCCCGCGCCAGCGGGCGGGTGTCGAGGAGTTCTTGGCGGTCGATGCCCGCGGTGGGGGTGCCGGTCACGTTGCGGATATTGTCCGCTCCCGAGCCTTTGGCGGTGAGGCCGAGGCCCACCAGTTTCTCAAGGACGTCGATGCCGTCGGTGGCGGGGATCTCGCGGATCTGCAGATTGGCGCGGGTGGTCACGTCCGTGTAGCCGCCGCCGTGGGTGGCGGCGATGTCGGCGACGCCGCGGAACTGCCAGTGGGTGAGGATGCCGTTGGGAATGCGCAGGCGGCACATGAACGAATCCTGCGCCGGCGCCACATGGAACAGGCCGTGGAACTTCCAGCGGAACACGTCCGGCCCCTTGGGGAAGGTGCCCTCGTGCGCGGCCTTCTTCATGCGGTCGTAGCTGTCGAGGCCCAGCTCTTCGCGCTTGCCCTTCTCCTCGGCCGTGAGCTTCCGGCCCTCGGCCTCGAAGCGGGCCATGGCCTTCAGGCTGGCCGCATCCGGCCCGGTGGGCTCGGCAGGGGCCGGCGCGCCGCGGGGGACCTGCATGGAGGTCGCCTGCACCGCCTTGGCGCCGGAGACGAAGCCTTCGAGATAGCGCTTCTGCTCGGTGGTGAATTCGCCGCCCATCTGCGTCTCCTCGGGTCGTTTCAGGCCGCCGCCGCGACCGCGTCCCGCCCGAAGGCGAGGTCGGCGCGCATGGCGGCGATGGGGGTGCGGGTGGTGATGAGGTCCAGGTAGAAGAGGCCGTCGGCGCTGTCGCCGAACAGCACGGCCCCCGCCAGCAGGCCGTCCCTCACGATGAGGCGCCGGTAGAGGTTGAGGCCCCGGTCGGTGAGCACGATGTCCTCCGTGCCGGCGCCGCCGGCGACATCCCCGGCCGAGAAGACCGGCACCCCCGACACCTTGAGATTGGTGGCCACCACCGAGCCTTCGTAGCGCGCATCCTCCCCGGCGAGGCGGCGGGCAAGGACCCTCGCCTGGTCGTAGGCCGGGGCGACGAGGCCATAGGCGATGCCGCGGTGCTCCGCGCATTCGCCGATGGCGAAGATGTCCGGATCGGAGGTGGACAGGGTGTCGTCCACCAGCGTGCCGCGCTTCACCTCGAGGCCCGCCGCGCGGGCGAGGTCCGCATTGGGGACCACGCCGCAGGCCACCACCACGAGGTCGGCGGGGATCACCCGCCCGTCCTTGAGGCGCAGACCGGTGACGTGGGCCTCGCCCTCGATGGCCTCGCTCGCGGCCTGAAGCTGCACGTCCACGCCCCTGGCCTCCACCGCCTGCTTCAGGAGCTGAGCGGCGGTGGCGTCGAGCTGGCGTTCCATCAGCCGGTCCATGAGATGGACGAGGGTGGTCTCGACCCCCGCCCCGGCGAGGCCCACGGCAGCCTCCAGCCCCAGAAGGCCGCCGCCGATGACCACCGCCCGCGTGCCCCGGACCGCCGCGGCGGCGAGCAGGGCCTCCACGTCCTTCAGGTCGCGGAAGGTGTGCACGCCTTCAAGGTCCATGCCCTTCAGCGGCAGGCGGATGGGGTGGGAGCCGGTGGCGAGCACGAGCTTCGCGTAGGGCAGGCGACGGCCGTCCTGCAGCACCACCTCGCGGGCGGCGCGGTCGATGGCGGCGGCGGGCGTGCCGTATTGCAGCGTCACGCCCTTCTCGCGCCACCAGGCGGCCGGCTTCATCTGCGCCTCCTCGGCCCGCATGTGGCCGGCGAGCACCTCGGAGAGCAGCACGCGATTGTAGGCGAGGTGCGGCTCCGCCCCGATCACGGCGACGGCGTAGCGGCCGAGCGCCCGCGCGGCGAGCTCCTCGCAGAGCTTCGCCGCGGCCATGCCGTTGCCGATCACGAGAAGGGGCTCGCTCATCGCCGCTCTCCTCACTCGGCCGGAACGGACGCGTCGGCGGCGGCGCGGATCATGACGGTGGAGAGCAGCGTGTAGGCCTCCGTCCAGGCGGCTTTCACCTCGGGGGTGAAGGCGTCGCCCAGGCCCTGCTCCAGCGTCCAGAGCAGGGCCGCGCCCACGGGGGCGTAGTGCGCGTCCTTCACGCCGTAGGCCACATGCTTGCGGGCGAGGGCCTCGGCCGCGGGCACGATGGAGGGCAGGTCCCTGAGGCCCGCCACCACCACGCCCAGCGTGGCCATGAGCTTGGCGCCCTGCACGCTCATGTCGCCCTTGAACAGGGGCTTCACCTCGGGCGCGATCTCGAACAGCCGGCCATAGAACAGCGCCGCCGCCTGGTCGGAGATGGGCAGCACCTTGCGGAAGGAATCCTGGATCAGATCAATCTGGCTCGGAGTCACAATGGTCTCCCTGGCTTCGCAAACAATGAAAGGCGGGGCGGGCGGGGGGCTGGCCCGCCCCGCAAGGATCACGCCGCTTCCACGAAGCGGTGGCGCTCGTGGAGGAACTTCAGCACCGCCTCGCGGGCCTTGAGGTAGGTGGGATTGGTCACCAGCTCGAGACGCTTGCGGGGACGGGGCAGGTTCACGTCCAGCACCTCGCCGATGCGGGCGGAGGGGCCGTTGGTCATCATCACGATGCGGTCGGAGAGCAGCACCGCCTCGTCCACGTCGTGGGTGATCATGAGGATGGTGTTGCCGAGGCTCGCGTGGATCTGCATCACGCTGTCCTGGAGATGGGCGCGGGTCAGCGCGTCGAGCGCGCCGAACGGCTCGTCCAGCAGCAGCACCTTCGGCTCCATGGCGAGCGCCCGGGCGATGCCGACGCGCTGCTTCATGCCGCCGGAGATTTCCGAGGGGCGTTTGTCCTTGGCGTGGCCCATCTGCACGAGGTCGAGATTGTGCATGGTCCAGGCGTGCCGCTCGGCGCGGGAGCGGGTGCCGGAGAACACCTTGTCCACCGCGAGACGCACGTTGTCATAGACGGTGAGCCAGGGCAGCAGGGAATGGTTCTGGAACACGACGGCGCGGTCCGGGCCGGGGGTGTTCACCTCCCGCCCGTCGAGGATCACGCCGCCGGTGGTGGCGGTGGTCAGGCCGGCGACGATGTTGAGCAGCGTGGACTTGCCGCAGCCGGAATGGCCGATGATGGAGATGTACTCCCCCTTGGCGATGTCGAGGGAGACGTCGCGCAGCACCTCGGTGGTGGCGGCGCCGCGGGTGAAGCTCTTTCCGATCTGGCTGAGCTCGAGATAGGCGGGCATGACGGGCCTCCTCTGCGTTCGGGTCAGGCGGCCTGGGTGCCGCGGGTGACGAAGGAGCCGACGCCGGCCACGAGGCGGTCGAGCACGAAGCCGACCACGCCGATGTAGACGAGGGCCACGATGATGTCGGGCAGGCGGGAGGAGTTCCACGCATCCCAGATGAAGAAGCCGATGCCCACGCCGCCGGTCAGCATCTCCGCCGCCACGATGGCGAGCCAGGAAAGGCCGATGCCGATGCGAAGGCCGGTGAAGATGTAGGGCGCCGCCGACGGCAGCATGATCCTCCAGAAGAATTCGAGCGGGTTCAGCCGCAGCACCTGCGCCACGTTCCTGTAGTCCTGCGGAATATTGCGGATGCCGACCGCGGTATTGATGATGATCGGCCAGATGGCGGTGATGAAGATCACGAAGATGGCGGACGGATTGCTGTCGCGGAAGGCGGCGAGCGCGATGGGCAGCCAGGCGAGCGGCGGCACCGTGCGCAGCACCTGGAAGATGGGATCGAGCCCGCGCATGGCCCACACCGACTGGCCCACCACCGCGCCGAGCGCGATGCCCGCCACCGCGGCGAGGCCGAAGCCCACGGCCACCCGCTGGAGCGACACCAGCACGCGCCAGCCGAGGCCGATGTCCTGCGGGCCGGCGACGAAGAACGGATCGAGGATGAGGTCCTTGGATTCCGCCCAGATGCGGCTCGGCGGCGGCAGGGTGGCGCCGGGGCCGGAGCACAGGATCTCCCACAGGAGGCCCAGCAGCAGCACCATCAGCAGCGGCGGGATGACGGTGACGGCGATGGACCGGGCGATGGCGGGCAGGCGCGCCGGGCGGCCTGCGGTGGCGGGCTTCATCTTGAGCACTTCGGCGGTCCCGGAGCGTCGGGCCTCGCGGGGCGGCTCTTTCAAGGCGGTGACGGACATGGGGCTGGCGCTCCGGTTGAGGTGTCGGGAGAAATCCTCTCCCCGCCGCGCGGGGAGAGGCGCAGATGCGGCAGGGCTCAGGCGTCGACGCGCTTGATGCCGAGGCTCTTCAGGTAGCCTTGAGGATCGGCGGGATCGAAGACCTTGCCGTCGAAGAAGGTTTCCTTGCCGCGGGAGGTCGAGGCCGGAATATCTGCGGGGGCGAGACCCAGCTCCTTGGCCGCCTCGCGCCAGATGTCCTCGCGGTTCACCTTGTCGACGAGGGCGTTGATGTCGGTCGAGGGCTCGAACTTGCCCCAGCGGATGTCCTCGGTGATGAACCAGGCGTCATGGCTCTTGAAGGGATAGGAGGCGTGCTCCTTCCAGAACTTCATGTACTGGTCGGTGCCCTTCTCGATCCGGCCGTTGCCGTAATTGATGTCGCCCTTCAGGCGGCCGATGATGTCGGCCACGGGGACGTTGAACCACTGGCGCTTGCCGACGATCTCGGCCAGCTCCTGCTTGTTCTCCATCTTGTCGCACCACTGCTGGGCTTCCATCACGGCTTTGAGGATGGCGCGGGTGGTGTTGGGGTTCTTCTCGACGAAGTCGGCGCGCATGCCGAGCGCCTTCTCGGGATGGTTCTTCCAGATCTCGCCGGTGGTGCAGGCGGTGAAGCCGATGCCCTGGTTCACCAACTGCTCGTTCCACGGCTCGCCCACGCAGAAGGCGTCCATGTTGCCCACCTTCATGTTGGCGACCATCTGGGGCGGCGGCACCACGATGGTGGAGACGTCCTTGTCCGGGTCGATGCCGGCGCTCGCGAGCCAGTAGCGGATCCACAGGTCGTGCGTGCCGCCCGGGAAGGTCATGGCCACCTTTACTTCCTTGCCCTCGGCCTTCTTCTTGGCGAAGGCCTCCTTCAGGGACTTGGCGTCGGTGGCGACTTTCAGGTCCTTGTATTCGTTGGAGACCGAGACAGCCTGCGCGTCGAGATTGAGGCGCGCGAGGATGACCATGGGGGTGGGCACGTTGTTCTGCGTCACCTTGCCCGTGGAGATGAGGTAGGGCATGGGCGAGAGGATGTGCGCGCCGTCGATGCCGTTCTTCTCGCCGCCGAGCACCAGGTTGTCGCGGGTGGCGCCCCAGGAGGCCTGCTTCACCACGTCCACGTCCGGCACGCCATGCTTGGCGAAGAAGCCCTTCTCCTTGGCGATGACGAGGGGGGAGGCGTCGATGAGGGCGATGTAGCCGAGGATCGCCTTGGTGGTTTCCGGCGCGGCGGCATAAGCGGAGGGCACGCCGCCGGGGAAGGCCATGCGCACGGCATCGAACAGGGCGGCGGTGCCGAGCGTCGCGGCGGTGCCCTTGAGCAGCGAGCGGCGGGACACGCCCACGGAGGCAGCGGCAGACGGGCCGGCGGAAGACAATCCGGACTTGGTCGTCGAAGCGTCGCTCATTCTCTTTTCCTCTGGATCGGCGAGCAGCAGGACGAGGACCCGAAACAAAAAAAGCCGCAGGACATCGCGAAGGCGGCGTGCCTTCGGTGCCAGCGGCTTTGCTGCGGGTCCCGTCATTGGGACGATTTATTGGGAGGCGCGATCGTCGTTGACCGCGCTTGCGTTCTGCAATGCAAGGCGCGGGCCAATCGATGTGGTTTATCTAGTCTTTTGATTTATCTTAAATATCTCGATGCCTTATTTTTGGGCGTCGAATTTTCCTGCCGTCTGGATGCGCATCTGGGGCAGGCAGTTGCACGCAAAGTGTGCGGTGCAGCAGGCGCGCCGGCAGCGCGAAGATCATCCCTTGGCGCGTCCGGGGCATCCTCTCCCGCGGTCCGGGGGCGGGGCGCGCCTTCAGCTTGGCTGCTTGCCCTGGAGGAAGGCCTGCGCGTCGAACACCTCGCCGAACTGGGTGGCCACGCAATCGGGCTCCGGGTGCTTCACCGGAACCGTGCCCACGGCGGCGTCGAAGATGTCGGGCCGGTAGACGCTCATGACCTCGCGGGCGGCGTCGGGCGCGAACTCGCCCTGTCCGGCGGCGACGATCTGGGCATACATCCACAGGGCATGGTCGCGCTCGGGCCGGTTCGCCCCGTCGCGGTTCAGCACCAGATAGTCCGGATGGGCGCGGGGCTTGCCGCCGGGTGCCGTATGCAGCCGGCCGTCCAGCGTCCGGCGGAGCATGTCCGCCGGCAGGTTGAGGTGGCGGGGCTCGCCGAGGAGCCGGGCGAGGTCCTCATGGTTGGCCGGATCCTCGCACCAGCGTGCGGCGGCGTGGAGCGCGCGTACCAGGCGGTGCAGCAGCTCGGGTTCCGCATTGGCGAAGCGGGCGTGCACCCCCAGCACCTTCTCCGGCACCCAGCCGAAGATTTCCGCCCCCAGCACCGCGATGCGGCCCACGTCGGCATCCACCGCCACCGAATTCCAGGGCGAGCCCACGCAGAAGCCGTGGATGAGCCCGCCGCGCAGGCTCTCGGCCATAAAGGGCGGGGGCACCACCACCAGGCGGACGTCCTTGTCCGGATCGACGCCGCCGCCCTTGAGGAAGTGGCGCAGCAGATAGGTGTGGGTGGAGAAGGTGTAGACCGCCGCGAAGGTGAGCGGGTCGCGGCCCTCCGCCTTGCGCTGCCGCACCACCTTGCCCAGCGCCCTGGCGGCGCCGGTGGCGGTGGACAGGTCCTCCCCCACCTCGCCCATGGCGGCATAGATGTTCTTTTCGATGGTGACGGCGCTGCCGTTGAGGTTGAGCGCGAACGGCACCACCAGCGGCACCCGCACGTGCCCGAGGCCCAGCGAGGAGGCGATGGCGAGCGGGCCCAGCATGTGGGCGCCGTCGAGCAGCCCCACGTTCACCTTGTCGCGGATGTTGGCCCAGGAGACCTCCTTGTGCAGGTCGATCTCGATGCCTTCCGCCATGGCGAAGCCGCGCTCGGCGGCGGCGATCAGCACGGCGGCGTCCGTGAGCGGGATGAAGCCGATGGCGAGCCGTCTCATCGCAGGAGCTCCGCGGCGGTGATGATGGACTGGGCGATGTCCACGATGCGCTTCTTCTCGTTCATGGCGGTGCGGCGCAGGAGGCCGTAGGCCGCCTCCTCGTCGATGCCCTTCATCTTCATGAGCAGCATCTTGGCGCGGTCGATGACCTTGCGCTCTTCCAGCTGGGTCTTCGCCTCCTCCAGCTCCGCCTTGAGGCGGGCGAAGGCGCGGAAGCGCGAGATGGTGGTCTCGAGGATCGGCTTCACCCGGTCCTTGCGCAGGCCGTCCACCACATAGGAGGCGACGCCGGCCTCGATGGCATCCTCGATGGTCTTGGAGTCGGTCTGGTCCACGAACATGGCCACCGGGCGCTTCACCTCGCGGCTCACCTGGAACATCTGCTCGATGGTGTCGCGGGAGGGGTCTTCCAGATCGATGAGGATCACGTCCGGGTCGATGGCGTAGATGCGCTCCAGGAGGTTGTTGCGCCCCTCGATGCGCAGCACGTTCTCGAAGCCGGCCTCCTTCAGGCCCTCCTCCAGGATGGCGGCGCGGACATCGCTTTCGTCCACGATCACGATCCTTAAGCTGAGGTCGTTCGCCATTGAGGAGTCCGAGGGAGTTGGATCCGAAGGATTGGGGTCCGGGGGCCGGCGGTCGGGTCGGCCGCAGATCCGATCCCTCACCTCACCCACCCGGACCGCGCGGGTCAAGTCTCGAGGCGACGGACGGCGTCGATCCGGCGCCCTCGATCCAGTGACGTCGATCCAGTGACATGGACCTTGCCGCAATCTGCTTCTAGAAGGCTGCAACCGCGGCGGGACATCACCGGCGCGACGGAGGGAGGCAGGCGTGAGCGAGGAAAACGGCCGCAGGAGCTACGGCGCCATGGCGCTGCGCGGCCTCGCCTTCCTGATTCTCACCATGCTCGCCGCCACCGTGATGGTGGCGCAGCAGCGCGGGTCGGGTGCCTATCTCGCGGAGTTCTCCACCCTCGATCCGGCGGAGGCGCGCCATTTCGTCACCGGCCTCATGGTGGCGGACCACGCGGCGGCGGGCTTCCCCGCTCCCTCGGGCTTCCGGGAGGCCTATGCGCTGCACTTTCCCGTCGCCGCACCCCTCGGCGCGCTCTCCCTGTTCCATCTGGTCGAGGCGGGCTGGATCGGGCTGATCGGCGCGGCCACGCCGGCGGTGCTGCTGCTGCCGGCGCTCATGGCCGCGCTGCTGGTGGTGAGCGCGGGCTGGGCGACGGCACGGGCGGCCGGCCCCCTGCCGGGGCTCGCGGTGGGGTTCGTCCTCAGCGCGCTGCCGGCGGTGCGGCGCGCCACCATGGAGGTTGGCCTCCACCTGCCGCTGGCGCTGTTCGCTCTCCTCGCCGCGCTCGCTTTCGCGCGCTATCTGCGGCGGGGCGGGGTGGCGGACGCCGCCCTCTTCGCCCTCGCCGGCCTTGGCGCGGCCCTCACCGCACCGGCCGGCGCCGTCCTTGCCCTCGTGCCGCCGCTGGGCGTGCTGCTGGCCGGGCGGCTCCGGCTGCTGGCACGGCCGTTATTCTGGCTGCCCGTGATCCTCATCGCGGCCTTCGCCGTCCCGGCCCTGCTGGGCGGCGAAGGGATCGCGCTCCCGCCGGTCGCTGAGCTGACGGGCGGGGTGGAGGCGGCGCGCGCCGTGTTCGGCACGCTGCCCCTTGTCCTCGCCGGGATCGGCGTGCCGTTCGCCGCCTGGGCCGGCTGGCGGCGGCGGGAGGGGGCCGAGATCATGGCCGCCGTTGCCGCTGCGGCGCTGGCCCTCGCGGCGCTCCTGGCCATGGGCGGGGGCGGCGATGCGCCGGACGGGCTGCTGCCCCTCCTCGCGCCGCTCTGCATGCTCGCGGCCTTCGGCGCGTTGCGGCTGCTCGGCCTTGTGATTTCCGGCTGGCCCACCCTCTCGGGTCTCGTGGTGGCGCTGGTGCTGCTGCTCGCCGCCATGCCGGCGCTGCTGGAGCCCATGCGCAAGTCCGCCATCGGCATGGACGATGCCGCCCAGGCCTTTCTTGCCCGCGATGGCGCGGCGCCGGTGCTGGTGGTGGCAGCCGATGCGAGGGACGAGGCCGCGCTCACGGCCGCCGTGGCCCAGCGCGACCGCGCGCAGGACGCCAGGGCCGCGCGCAGCTTCGTGGTGTCCGCCGGCCGGCTGCCGGAAGCCACGGGAGCGGCGCTTCTTGCCGCCCTCGACGGCATTGGCGCATCCGCCCTCGTGGTGGAGGCGACCGACGCGGCGCGGGCCATTCCGGCGAACCGCGCGGTGGCGGCGCTGCCCGCCGCTTTTCCCGACCGGTTCCGCCGGGTCGGCACCTTCCCGCGGGCCGACGGCAAGGGGCAGGTGGAGTTCTATGCCATCACCGGTGCGCCGCCGCCGGCCGATCCCGCCGCCGCCATCCGCCGCCTCGGCGCCTCCGCTTTCTGAGCCAGCATCCCATGCGCGATCTTACCGACTACAGCGTCAAGGAGTGGCTCACCGCCACCCCGCTCGCCCATCGCCTGCGGCGGGCGCGCAACCGCATGGTGGACCGCATCTACCGCGACCGGCCGGGGGAGGGGCAGGCACAGGTGGTGGAGGCGATGAGGGGCGCCCCGGTGGCGGCCTTCACGGTGGCCTTCAACATGCCGGATGCCATCGCCTTCCTTTCCGATGCCATGGGCCGCTTTCTTCCGGGCACACCGCTGGTGGTCTGCGACAACTCCACGAACGCCGAGGCGCGCGCCGCCATCGCCGGGCTCTGCGCCGCGCGGGGCCATCCCTATTGCGCGCTGCCGCCCTCGCCCTACCGGGGCGGGAAGAACGGCTCGCGCTCCCATGCGGTGGCGCTCAACTGGATCTATGCCAACCTCGTGCGCCCCGCCGCGCCGCGCGTCTTCGCGCTCATCGACCATGACCTGATCCCGCTGGCGCCGGCGGACCTCGCCGCCAGCCTCGCCGGGCAGCCGTGCTACGGCCTCGTGCGGCACGGGGAGGGGAATGCGGCGTGGTATCTGTGGCCCGGCTACAGCGTGTTCGATTTCGCCGCCGTGAAGGACCTGCCGCTCGATTTCGGCACGGACACGCCGCTCACCCTCGATACCGGCGGGCAGAACTGGAGCGTGCTCTACCGCGCGCTGGAGTTGCCGCGCCTCCGGATGGCGAGCCGCCAGCGTGTCTACCTCGCCGATCCCGAGACGGGGGAGACGGAGCACTTTCTCCTGACCGACCGCTGGCTGCACGTGGGCGGGGCGGGCCATCGCGGCGGCGGCCCCGGCGCGCTGGCGCGGGTGCGCAAGGCTTATGACGCCGACCCGCAGGGGCTCATCACGGCGCTTTTCGCCTCCGGTCCGCTGGCGGCGGGATAGGGGGTCAGAACTGCTTGTCCGGCCAGCGGCACAGGTCGGCGATGATGCAGCGGCCGCACGCGGGCTTGGCTGCCTTGCAGATGTAGCGGCCGTGCAGGATCAGCCAGTGGTGGGCATGGAGCTTGAAGCGGTCGGGGATGCGCGCCTCCAGCCCCAGCTCCACCGCCAGCGGCGTCGCCCCCGGCGCGAGGCCGGTGCGGTTGGCGATGCGGAAAAGGTGGGTGTCCACCGCGATGGTGGGCGCGCCGAAGGCGATGTTCAGCACCACGTTCGCCGTCTTGCGGCCGACGCCGGGTAAAGCTTCCAGCGCCTCGCGGTCCTCCGGCACGATGCCGGTGTGCCGCTCCAGCAGCAGGCGGGAGAGCTCCACCACATTCTTCGCCTTGTTGCGGTAGAGGCCCAGGGTGCGGATGTGGCGGGCGACGCCCTCCTCCCCCAGCGCCACCATGGCGGCGGGGGTGGAGGCGGCCGCGAACAGGCCTTTCGTGGCCTTGTTCACCCCCGCATCGGTGGCCTGGGCGGAGAGCACCACCGCTACCAGCAAGGTATAGGCATCGGTGTGGTCCAGCTCGCCCTTGGGCTCGGGGTCCTGCGCCTCGAAGCGGGTGAAGGCCTCGACGATCTCCGCCTCGCTCCAGGCGGCCAGCGTCTTGCCATGGGCCGCCGCGGCCGCATTAGCCACCGCCTTGTTGCGGCGGACGGGGGCCGGAGCGGGGGCGGACGCCCTGCCGCGGCCACCGCCCCCGGCCGCCTGCGGCGCCGGCTTTGAGACGGTGGATCTGGCAGAGGGAGATTTCGCGGTGGCAGGCTTCGCGGCGGCGGATCCGGCCGCGGGGGATTTGGCCCGGGCCGCCGTCCCGGCCGCCGGTGCGACGACGGGCTTGCGCCCCTTGCCCGTCTTTGCCGTGGCGGATGTCGACGCATCCGCGGGCATCGCCCCGGCCGGCCGACGCCCGCGGGGGGACGGCGCGACATCTGATTTCTTTGCGGAAGGTTCGGGAGGGGTGATCTTGCGCGGCATTTTTCAGATATACTGTCAGCCAATGCCCCAAGCCAGCGACCGAGATACCGCACCCGAGGGGGACGCGGGCTTCCTTGACGAACCCGTCGTCTATGCGGTGACGCTCGCCCCGCATCGCTCGCTCACGCCGCGCGGCTTCCGGCTGGTGATGCTGGGCATCGGCGGCGTCAGCTTCGTGTCCGGCGCGGCGTTCCTGGCCATGGGCGCCTGGCCCATCTTCGGCTTCTTCGGCCTCGACGTGCTGCTGATCTACATCGCCTTCAAGGCCAACTTCCGTTCGGCCCGGGCGCGCGAGCACATTCGCGTCACGCCGAGCGTGGTGGAGGTGCGGCGCGAGCCGGTTCGGGGGCGGCCGTCCACCACCCGCCTCAACCCCTTCTGGACCCGTCTGTGGCGCGAGGAGGACGAGGACCACGGCACGCTGGACGTGGCCCTGGTGTGCGGCAAGCGCACGGTTCCGGTGGGCCGCTTCCTGGGGCCGCCGCAGAAGGCGGTGCTGGCCTCCGACCTCTCCCACGCCCTCGCGCTGGTGAAGAAGGGCGTGCCCCGCAACGATTTCTGAACACGGGGGGCCTCAGAAGAAGGGCCGCAGCACCACGCCGAGCAGGCCCGAGAAGCGCAGCCGCCCCTCGAAGGCGGCGATGCAGACGCACACGCCGTCGTCGTCCACCTTGGGGGTATGCTCCACGTCCGCGTCGGCCTCCACGAGGTCGCCCGGGCCGTAGTGGCCAAGGGGATCGCTGAAGCCGCCGCAGATGACGTGGGTGTATTCCAGGCCCTCGTGGGTGTGCTCGGGAATGCTCCGCCCCGGCTCGATGCGGAACAGCAGCACCGAGGTGTCGCGATCGTCGTCCACGTGCACGCGCGCCATGCGCACGCCCGGCGCCACCGGGCGCAGCGGGCCGATGCGGCGCGCGGCGAGCGGCGCCGGCAGCACGATGCCCGCCGGCAGCGAAAGGCCGGCCGGCAAGGGGTGGTGGGGGCGATGCCGCGCGGTGGCGGTGTGCGCCGGTCCGGCATCGATGCGGGCGAGGGTGCGGGCAAGCGCGTCCCCGGCGACGGGGACACCGGTCATGTCATCCAGAAGGACGCCGCCCACGCTCTCGAACGCCCTGAGCAACTGCCGGCAGTCCGGGCAATGGGCGAGGTGGAGATCCACGAGCAGCTTCGGCCCGGCCGGCAGCGTGCCTGCCGCATAGCGCAGCAGCGTCTCGTCGCTGGGGTGGGTCGCAACGGTCATCTCAGGTCTTCCAGCAGCGTGCGCAGCCGGCTCAGGGCGAGGCGCACGCGCGACTTGGCGGTGCCGAGCGGAATGCCCAGCTCCTGCGCGATCTGCGAATGGGGCTTCTCCTGGAAGAAGGAGAGGCGGACGATGGTGGCCTGTTCCTCGGACAATTTGGCGAGCGCCGCGCGCACGCGGGCGTCGCGCTCCTGGCTCATCAGGATGGTCTCGCCGGAGGTCTCGTCCACCTCTTCGTCCTGCATCTCCACGCGGGCGGTATCACCATAACGCTCGCGGCGCTTCAGGTCGATGGAGAGGTTGCGGGCGATGGTGAAGATCCAGGTGGAGGCGGCGGCGCGGGCGGGGTCGTAATAGGTGGCCTTGCGCCACACCGTCAGCATGGTCTCCTGCGCCAGCTCTTCGGCCGCATTGGCGGACAGGCCGCCCTTCATGAGGAAGGCTTTCAGCCGCGGCGCGAAGTGGCGGAACAGGCGGGCGAAGGCGTCCCTGTCGGCGCGGGTGGCGATGGCGACGATGAGGGCGCTCATGTCCGCCCGTACATCGGCGGGACGGCCGGGCGGCGCGGCGGTCATGGCACCGGCCGCGGGCAGGGCGCCTGCCTGCCGGAGGGGCAGGCTGGCGCCGGGCATCGGCTCCATCCCTCGCCCTCGCTCGCGGCGGGGCGCGCGGCGTGGAGGGCGCTCCGGCTGATCGATGAGGAGGCTGGGCTCGACGGCATGCATGTACTCGAATACGAGGCCGGCCCGCTGCCGGATGACACCGGTCCGGAGCACGTGTGCTCCATCTTGGCGTAAATGCGCAACGGGCCGGGCAAATGGCTTCAATTTGCCCGGGTCGCCTCTTGCGTCAGGTCCCGCAAAATCTAGCGGAGGTCGCCGCCGCGCTCCAGCAACGTCGCCGTGACCTTTGGGCCGGCAGTGCCGCGCCTCAGCGCATCTCGGCGAGGAAGGCGCGCACCGCCTCCGGGTCCACGTCCTTCGCCACGAGGGCCTCGCCGATGCCGCGCACCAGGATGAAGGTGAGCGCGCCGCGGCTCACCTTCTTGTCCTGGGCGATGAGGGTCATCAGCCCGTCGGTGTCCGGCAGGTCGCCGGGCACGTCCGAGATGCGCGTGGGCAGGCCGGTGGCCTCCAGGTGGCGGATGACGCGCGTCACGTCCTGCCCCGGGCACAGGCCGAGCTTCGCCGAGAAGGCGAACGCCAGGGCCATGCCGATGGCGACGCCCTCGCCGTGCAGCAGGCGGTCCGAATAGCCGGCGCCGGCCTCCAGCGCATGGCCGAAGGTGTGGCCGAGGTTGAGCAGGGCGCGGTCGCCGGTTTCCTTCTCGTCGCGGGCGACGATGGCGGCCTTGGCCATGCAGCTCGCGGCCACCGCGGTGATGCGCTCAGGCCCGCCGGCGAGGACGCCGCGCCAGTCGCGCTCCAGCGTGTCGAACAGGGCCTTGTCGCCGAGCAGGCCGTATTTCACCACTTCCGCATAGCCCGCGCGCACCTCGCGCGGGGGCAGGGTGTCGAGGGCCGCGGTGTCGGCCAGCACCAGCACGGGCTGGTGGAAGGCGCCGACGAGGTTCTTGCCCTGGGGCGAGTTGATGCCGGTCTTGCCGCCGACGGAGGAGTCGACCTGGGAGAGGAGGGTGGTGGGCGCCTGTACCACGTCCACCCCGCGCCGGAGCACGGAGGCGGAGAAGCCCGCAAGGTCCCCCACCACGCCACCGCCCAGAGCGAGGACGAGGTCGCGCCGCTCGATGCGGGCGGCGATCAGGCCTTCCACCACCTGCTGGAGGCCGGCCCAGCACTTGGTCTTCTCGCCCGGCGCCACGACGATGGCGGTATGCTCGATGCCGGCGGCGTCGAGCGCATCCTCCACCGTCTTCAGGTGACCGGCGGCCACCACGTTCTCGTCGGTGACGATGGCGACGCGCGCGCCCTTGCGCAGGGCGGTGATGTGAGTGCCCGCCTCGGCGAGGAGGCCGGGGCCGATATAGATGTCGTAGGGGCGGCCGGCCACGTCCACGTGCACGGTGCTGCGCGTGACCTCGCCGTAGGGCAGGGGCGCGGGGGCTGGCTCGGCGGGCATGGGGGGTCTTCCTTCGGGAAACGCGGTCAGGTGGCGGTGCACGGCGGCGACGACCTCGTCCACCACGGTCTCGTGCATCACGTCGCGGGAGTCCACGATCACATCGGCGAGGGCATAGGTGTCGCCGCGCTGGCGCAGGAGCGTCGCCAGCTTCTGCGCCGGGTCGCCCTGGGCGAGAAGGGGGCGGTCGGTGCGCTTCTTCACGCGCCTGAGCAGCGTGTGGAGGTCGGCACGCAGCCAGACCGACACGCCGCCGGCCGCTACCGCCGCGCGGGTCTCCGCATTCATGAAGGCGCCGCCGCCGGTGGCGAGCACGCACGGCCCGGCCTGGAGCAGGCGGGCCACCACGCGCTTCTCGCCCTCGCGGAACTCCGCCTCGCCGCGGCGCGCGAAGATTTCCGGGATGCTCATGCAGGCGGCGCGCTCGATCTCCTCGTCCGCATCGACGAAATTGAGGCCGAGGCGCTTGGCGAGGCGCCGGCCGACCGAGGATTTCCCGGCCCCCGGCATGCCCACCAGCACCACGCAGCGCCGGCCCAGCCGCCTCACGAGATCGGGCAGGCTGATGGCCTCGGCGGTGGCCGGAAGGGTCGCGGCGGTTGCCGTCGCCGGCGTGCCGGTCTCCGCGGCGCCGTCTTCGTCCCGGGGCTGGGGGATCATGTTGGTCTGCACCCGCGCCTTTCCTCGCACCGCATGCGCCGCGCCGGGCGGCCGAGGTCGCGACACCGGCCGCGATCCCGGGGCCGCGATCCGGGACATTCCCCCGCGCGCCGCTGGCGGGGCTGCTTTCCTGCGCCTCTCTTCAGAAGCAAGAGGGCGTCTCATCGATCGCTCCGAGCAAATTGAATCGATTTGCCCGGTGAATTGCCCTCTAACTTGCAGTTAGAGAACGCGTTCTCCGGCCAGCTTGCGATCCAGGCCGGCCGGCGCGTGCTCTAGCATCCGGGAGACGAGCCGGCAATGCGGATGCGCATGGGGAAGGGCCGCGGCGGTTGAAGAACCGGGCGGGCCGTGGCACCTCTCGAAGCGAGAAAGGCCCGCAGGCGATTCGGTGCGGGCACGAAGGAGCAGCCGGTGCCGACGCTCATCCGCTTGCTGGTGATCCTGGGAGTTCTTGCCGGCCTCGCCTATGCCGGCCTGTGGGCGCTCGCCACCAAGGTGGAGCCCCAGCCGCGCGAGATCACCTTCACCGTTCCCCAGGAGCGCATCGGCAAATGACCGCCGCAGGTCCCCTGGCCCTCTTCCTGGACATGCAGGCGGTGGAGCGGGGGGCCGGGCGCAACACGCTCGACGCTTACCGTCGGGACATTTCCGACTTCGCCGCCTTCCTCGACAGCCGCGGCGGGCGGCTTGCGGAGGCCGACACCAATGCCATCCGGGCCTTCCTCGCCGAGCTTTCCACCCGCGGACTGAAGACCACCACGGTGGCGCGCCGGCTCTCGGCCATCCGCCAGTTCTATCGCTTCCTGTTCGCCGAGGGGCACCGGGCGGACGATCCCGCCGCCGTGCTGGAGGGTCCGAAACGCGGCCGCCCTCTGCCCAAGGTGCTCAGCGTCGACGACGTGACCCGCCTCATCGAGACGGCCCATCGCCGCGCCGCCGAGGCCTCCGCCGATCCGGAAGCTGCGAAAGGGGAGGCGCTGCGCCGGCTGCGCATGGCGGTGGTGGTGGAGCTGCTCTACGCCACCGGCCTGCGTATTTCCGAGCTGGTGGGGCTGCCGGCCTCCGCCGCGCGGGCCAGGGGCGACACCATTCTCGTCACCGGCAAGGGACGCAAGGAGCGGCTCGTGCCCCTGTCCGAGCCGGCCAAGGCGGCGATGGCCTCGTTCCTGGCGGCGCGCAAGGCGGCGGGCCTGGAGGCCTCGCGCTGGCTCTTCCCCTCGGGGGCGGAGAGCGGTCATGTGACCCGCCAGCAGGCGGCGCGGGACCTGAAGGACCTGGCCGTCGCCGCCGGCCTCGACCCCACGGCGCTCTCCCCCCACGTGCTGCGCCATGCCTTCGCCAGCCATCTGCTCGCCCATGGCGCGGACCTCAGGGTGGTGCAGACCCTGCTCGGCCATGCGGATGTCAGCACCACGCAGATCTATACCCACGTGCTGGACGAGCGGCTGAAGGGCATGGTGCGGGACCTGCACCCCCTGGCCGACGAATAGAGCACGCGCCGATCTGATTGCATCAATCTGATCGGATCGCGCTCTCGGGCCCCTGTGGCTGCGGCGCCATGACCGCGCGGAACCGGGGACGAGAGGGACTTTGTGCGCCCACGCCCCTTTCATCAGCGCGGCCCGGCGCTTATATTCGGTGGGCCGGCGCAAGTCGGCTATGGCGATAAACGGTTGTCGGAATAAGCCTTTCGGACCCGGGGGCGGTACCCGGCGCCTCCACCCGAGCCCATATGGCGCAGATGCGCAGGTGGGCTCCGGCGGGGGCGAAATAGGATCGACGAGGGTGTAAAGGGCATTCTTTCGCTCGGCATGGTTCCGCCGTCATCGGGCCGAACTTATAGTTGCCAACGACAACTATGCTCCGGTTGCTCTGGCCGCGTGAGCGGTTTGACGATCGAAATCAAAGTCCTACCGGGTAGCACTGGATAGGCGGGGTTCGGAGGCACCTGGCAACAGAAGCCTCCACTTCCCCTTCACCCGGCCTGAAGCGGGAAGGCATGATGCTCCTTCGCCATGCCATCCGGATGCGGCCCGTGCCGCATGGCCCCCCGGAAGGTGTCCGGAGCGATCCTGGGGTTCAGGGCCGGACTGGAAAATGCTGCGCCCTCATGTCGGTCGATCATATCCGCTACGATCTTCTCGCCCAGGAGGCCCTGCGCTCCGTCGTGCGGCGCGTGCTTCTGGACGTTGCCCGCGGTGGACTGCCGGGCGAGCACCATTTCTATATCTCCTTCGATACCCGCGCCCCCGGCGTGCGGCTCTCGCAGCGCATGCGCGAGAAATATCCGGAGGAGATGACCATCGTTCTCCAGCATCAGTTCTGGGACCTGCAGGTCACCGACGTCTCGTTCGAGGTGGGGCTGTCCTTCGGCGGCATTCCCGAGCGGCTGCTGGTGCCTTTCTCCGCGCTGAAGGGCTTCTTCGACCCGTCCGTGAAATTCGGCCTCCAGTTCGAGCTGGCGCCGCCCGAGGACGACCTGATGGAGCCGGACGAGCTGCCGGTGGAGCCGCCGCGCTCCGCCAATGCCCCGGCGGCGCTCAAGCCGTCCCGCGGGGCGGCTTCCGAGCCCGTGCTCGCCAGCGCCCAAAGCGTGCCGGCGGCTGACCCCGCCAAGGCGGACGCCCCCGGCGGCGAGGCGGCGGAGGAGCGGCCCGCCGGCGGTGCGCAGGTGGTGCAGCTCGACGTCTTTCGCAACAAGAAATAGGCCCCCGCCTTCGGGCCAAGGGGAGAGAGAACGCAAGACCGGATCGCGACGCGGTCCGGTGCGGGCCCCAGCAGGAATCCTTCCGTGGCATCCGAAACCGACGTGGCGGTGATCGGGGCCGGCGCCGCCGGTCTCGCCGCGGGCGCGCGCCTCAGGGCGGCCGGCGTAACCTTCCGCGTCCTGGAGGCCGCCTCTGTCCCCGGCGGACGGGCGGCGACGGACACCACCACCCTCGGCGTGCCCTGGGACCTCGGCTGCCACTGGCTGCACGACGCGCGGGAAAATCCTTTCACCGCCTTGGCCGACAGGCTCGGCTTCCGCGTCGCCCGGGCGAACCCGCTGCCGAAGCGTCCGCTGTTGCTCGGCACGCGGCTTGCCGATCCGCAGGAGAAGGAGGCGGCCGACGCCGAGGTGGATATCGCCTTCGAGGCCGTCCTTGCCGCCGGCCGGGCGGGTCGGGACATCTCCGCCCGCCAGGCCCTGCGGGAGGCGCCGGGCGTCCCCGGCCCCTACGCGCCGCTGGCGCGCCACTGGCTGGAGCTGATGTCGGCCGCCGGGCCGGACGCCATCTCCGCGCGCGACTTCGCGCTCTACAAGGACACCGACGACAACTGGCCGGTGCTGGATGGCTATGGCGCCCTCGTGCGCGCGGTGGCGGGGGACCTGCCCGTGACCCTCGACTGCCCGGTGCGCCGCATCGATCGCACCGGGCCGCGCCTGCGGCTGGAGACGGAGCAGGGCACCCTGTCCTGCCGCACGGCGATCGTCACCGCTTCCACGGCCGTGGTGGCCTCCGGCCGGCTCGCCTTCACCCCGGCGCTGCCGCAGGATCTCGCGGAGGCCTTCGCCGCGCTGCCGCTGGGCTTTGCCGAGAAGGTGGCGATCCTGTTCTCCGGGGATGTCTTCGGCGTCGCCCCACGCACCGCCCTTGATTCCATCGATCCGGACCAGCCGGAGCGGGCCGGCGCCTCCTGCCTGCTGAGGCCCGACGGCGCGCCGGCCGCGCTCGTGCATGTGGCCGGGCCCGAGGCGCAGGCCATCGCGGCGGACGGGGAGGGGGCGCTGGTCGATTTCGCCCTGTCCGTGCTGTCCGCGGCCTTCGGCACGGGGCTCCGGGACAAGGTGGTGCGCACGCGCGTGACCGGCTGGGCCGGCATGTCCTATATCGGCGGGGCCTATTCATGCGCCCTGCCGGGCCGGGCGCACCTGCGCGCGCGGCTCCACGGGGGGCTGGACGAGCGCATCTTCTTCGCCGGCGAGGCGCTGGGCCGCGAGGCCTTCTCCACCTGCCACGGCGCCCACCGTTCCGGCATCGCGGCGGCCGAGGCCGCCCTGGCCGCTTTGGAGAAAGCCCGATGACACCGCCCCGCCATCCCCTCGCGCTCGTGGTCGCCATCTCGCAGAACGGGGTGATCGGCGCGGATGGCGGCCTGCCGTGGCGCCTGCCGTCCGACCTCAAGCGCTTCCGGGCCATCACCTGGGGCAAGCCGCTGCTGATGGGGCGGCGCACCTTCGAATCCATCGGCAAGCCCCTGCCGGGGCGGACCTCGGTGGTGGTGAGCGCGGATCCGGCCTTCACCCCGCCCGAGGGCGTGCTGAGGGGCGCGACCCTCGCCGCGGCGCTGGCGCTGGCGGACGAAGCGGCCGACGCCATGGGCGCCGACGAGATCATGGTGATCGGCGGCGAGCGGGTGTTTCGCGACACCCTTCCCCTTGCCAGCACCCTCCACCTCACCGAGGTGCACGCCTCGCCCGCCGGCGATGTGCTCTTCCCCGCCTTCGATCGCGCCGCGTGGCGCGAGATGGAGCGCGAGGGGCCGCTGCGGGGCGAGAAGGACGAGGCGTCCTTCACCTATGTGACGCTGGCCCGCGCCGGCGCCTGACGCCACCGTTCCCGGTCCTTGAGCGGGGCGGCCCGGGAAATCCGCCCTGGTCCTTCAGCCTCCAGTCATCGTCACCGGCGTCTCGTGCCGGAAATCGGCGGCTGCCCGCCTCCAGCAGACAGGCTGACACCCGAAGGGGTCCGGGCGCCCCGACAGCGCGCCCGGACCGGGCCTGATGGCCGCATGGCGGGACGGCCACCGGGACGGTTCAGGCAAGCGTCCGGGGGCCGGATGGCCTTATTGGCCGACGAGTCCGGGTGGACGCGGCAGGTCGCCGAAGCCGCGGGTGGGCGGCAGGGTCGATTCCTGCGGCGTGGGCACGAACACGCGAGGGGGCGGGGCCTCCGGCGCGCGCTCGGTGCGGCGCGGCGAGGTCACTGGCCGGGCGGTGGGCGCGCGGCGGGTGGCGTCCGTGGCCGGCGCGGTCCCCTCCGTGGCGTGGCTTTCCTGGCGCGGCGTTTCCGTGCGGGTGGAAGGCGAGGTGCCCGCGCCCGAGACCCCGCCGGTGCCGGCGCCGGCCGTCCCGCTGGTCGTGGGCGCGCCGAAACCCTGTCCCGGTGTCGGCTTCGGCTCGGCCGGCCGGGCGGCGGCAGCCGGCGGTGCAGGGGGCACGGGTGCAGGCGTTGGGGTTGCGGGTGGGGCCTGCGGCCTGGGCGCGGCCGGCGCCGGGGGCGCGGTCACGACAGGGGCCGGAGCGGGAGCCGGGGCGGTCTGGATCGCTGGCGGGCGCGGCGCTGCCGGCTGCGGCGCGGGTGTGACCGGGGCGGTCGCCTGCGGGGCCGGGCGCGGCGGTTCCGGCTGGGGCGGCGCCACGGGTGCCACGACCGGAGCGGGCTGCACGGGGGCAGGGGCGGCGGGCGCGGTCACCGGTCGTCCCAGCTGCCGGTCTTCCAGGCGCTTGGTCTCGCGATCGATGGCACGCAAAGCGATCACGCTGGTGAGGGGGGCCGCTCCCACCCGCCGCTCGGGATTGGCCAGAGGCCCGCGCCAGACGATGTTGCCTCCGGGCACGCCGCCGGCGGCCTCGGGGCCTTCCAGCTCCAGAGTGCCGTCCATGGCGAGGCGGGCGAGGTCCAGGCTGCCGGAGAGGCCCACCCGCACCGGGCCCACGGTGGTGCGGGCCGGGGAAAGGCGGGCCACGCCGTTGACGATGCCGAGGGTGGATTCCGCGAGGGGCAGGCGCAGCGGCCCCTTCATCAGGGCGCGGTCGAGCATCTGCGCGGTGCGCCGCTCGTCCGGCGGCGGGGCCATGGCCTGGGCCTCGCCGAGCACGGCGTCGAGCGCGGCGGGCGCCGCCCCGTCGATGACGAGGTCGCGCACCGTGAGCGTGCCCTGGCCGGACAGGGTCTGCACCACGCCCAGCACGCTGCGGCCGGCGCCGCCCAGGTCGAGGATGAGGTTCACCTTGCCCTGCGGCGGCGTGCGGGCGGCGGCGGGGGCGAGGAGGGCCGAGGCATCCACCTGCTCCAGCACCAGTCGCCCGTCGGCGGCGACGCCGTCGGCCTGCCGCTTCACCCGCAGCGAGGCGGCGGCGCGGCCGCCGCCGAGGGTGCCGGAAATGTCACGCAGGTCGAGGTCGGTGCCGTCGCTGGCGATGACGAGGCGCGCATTGCCCAGCGTGTAGGGGCCGAGGGTGGCGAGCCGGCTGGCGGACAGGTCCAGCAGCAAGGCGAGGTTGGTGACCGACGGCGGGCCGAGGCGCCCGGCGCCCCAGAAGCTGCCGGCGGTGCCGGCCGGCGCATCGTTGCCCGCCCGGGCGCCGAACATGGCGAGGCTGCGCGGCAGGGAGAGGCTGTCGAAGGCGAGCTTGCCGGACAGGCGCGGCAGCGCGCCGGGCTCCAGTTCCAGCGATCCGGTGAGCGGCGCGGCCGCCAGCGAGCCGGAGAGATTGTCGAGCCGCCATGAGGTGCCGTGGCGCGTGAGCGTGAAGGCGAGGGCGGTGGGCACCGGGCCCTCTACCGCGGCCCCGGCCTGCGGCAGGATGCGGCCGAGGTCCGGCCCGTCGAGGCGCATGGTCAGGCGGGGCTCGAAGCTGCTGCCGGAGACGCGGGCGGTGCCCTCGCCCTGGGCGGTCATGTCGGCGAGCAGGAGCTTGCCGCGCACCTGGGCCTCGCCCTGGGTGAGCGGGTCCACCGACACGTCCACATGGGCCGGGCCGAGGCGCTGGCCGATGCCGTCGATGCCGAAGGCGGCGAGGGCGCGCGCCCCTTCGGCCGCATCGGCCTTCAGCGCCACGCGCAGAGGCACGCCGGCCATGGTGCGGGCGAAGGTGACCTCCCCGGAAATCTGCCCGAGGCTGCCGGAGAAGGTCACGTCGCGGCCCCCCGCCTCGCCCCAGCCGATGGTGCCGTTGGCCTTCACCGGCGCGGCGATGGGCGCCAGCGTGGCGAGCACCTGCGCCGTCTGGTCTCCGGCGA
This sequence comes from Xanthobacter nonsaccharivorans, assembly GCF_043194755.2. Taxonomy (NCBI): domain Bacteria; kingdom Pseudomonadati; phylum Pseudomonadota; class Alphaproteobacteria; order Hyphomicrobiales; family Xanthobacteraceae; genus Xanthobacter; species Xanthobacter nonsaccharivorans. The sequence goes on from NZ_CM195526.1 coordinate 1,412,725, forward strand.
GAAGCCGTGCGAGGGGCACCAGGCCGTCCGCCTTCGGGCCCGAGACGGCGATGTTGAAGGTGCCGCGCGGGGTGGTGGAGAAATTCTCCATGCGCCCGGCGCCTTCCAGGCGGATGCCGCCCAGATCGTCCATGACGATGCGGGTGAGGCGCCAGTTGCCGCCGGTGGCCGCGGCCTCCAGCGACAGGCCGCGCAGGGGGAGCCCGGCGAGGCTGAGGTTGCGCCCGTCCAGCACGATGCTGCCGTCCGCCCCGCCGCCCACGGAGGCGGCGGCCTGCTGCAGCGCCGCCACCAGCGGGTCGAGGTCGAAGCCGTCCAAGGAAAGCTTCAGGTCCAGCTTCGGCGCCGCGCCGGGGGTGAGCGCCGCCACCGCCGATCCACGCATGCGGCTCGCCGCGAAGGTGGCGTCGAGGGCATCCACGGATATGCGCGCGGGCGCCGCCGAGATGCGGCCGGAGATGCGCACGGGCCCCTTCACGGCGGCCACATATTCGCGCGGCGCGGCGGGCACCGCCCAGCGCAGGAAGGTGGCGGGATCGTCCGCCGAGAAGGTGACCGATCCGTCGAAGCCGTCGCCGGCAGGAGAGCGGGTCGGCATGCCGGAGAGGCGGAGCGCGGCCTTGCCGGGCAGCTGCGCCTCGCCATTGTCCAGCTTCCAGCCGGCGCTGGCGCCGGTGATGTCGGCCCGGACGTCGCGCAGCAGGGTGCCGCCGAACATCACCTGGTCGGCGGCGAGGCCGATGCGGGAGGCGATGTCCGGGGACGGCAGGGCGGCGACGCCCGACAGGAAGCGGGCGAGGGCGGCGGCGGGATTGGCGTCGGCCGCGGGCGCATCATGGCCGCCGGAAGCGGCGCGCAGGGCGTCGAGGTCAAGGCTGCGGGCGTTCAGCACCGCATCGAGGCCGATGGCGCGGCCGAGGGTGAGCCGTGCCGTGCCGGTGAGCTGGGCCGGCGTCGCGGCGCCGCCGATGGCGAGGTCGAGGCTCTCGGCGAGGACCGACTCGGGGCTCGCCTTCAGCGTGGCGGAGAGCTGCCAGGCCTCCGGCCCGTCGCTGCCGTGGCGGGCGAGGGTGGCGCGGCCCTCGAAGCGGGGCTTGGCCTCCTTCACGTTGAGGGCGCCGTCGAGATCGAGGCCGAAGGGCCGGTTGCGGCCGTCGAGCACCACGCGCAGGCGGCCCGCGCCATCGTCGCCCACCTTGCCGAGGCTGGAGCGCAGGGCGAAGCGGGCGCCGGAGGCGGTGATCTCGCCGTCGAGCTTGAACGGGCCGGAGAGGGAGCGCGCCTCGCCTTTCAGGTCGAGGCCGGAGAGGCTGATGCGATGGTCGGAGGCGCGGTCGAGCAGGTCGAGGGCGCCGTCCTTTACCTCGAACCGGGCGATGGAGAGGTCCGCGGCCCGGCCGGTGCCGGTGGGCAAAGCCAGCCGGCCGGCGCTGTCGATGACGATGCGGATCTGCGGCTGGGTGAGGGAGACGCCGGTGGCCTGCACCTCGCCCCGCATCAGCGCGCCAAGGGAAAGCTCGGCCTTGAGCTCGCGCACGGTGCCGCCGGTGGAGACCACGTCGCCGAGGGTGACGTCGCGCAGGAGAATGCGGGGGGCGGGCAGGATTTCCGCGTCGATGGAGCCGCGGATGACTACGGGCAGGCCGAGGGCACGGCCCATCTCCGTCTCGAATGTGCCGCGCCACGCGTTCCAGTCCACCACGAACGGAGCCGCGAACGCACCGCCGATGGCCAGGATCACCGCCGTGGCGAGGCTGATCAATATCCCCTGCACGCCCGTCTCCCAGAGCCCGCGCCGGCCGACTCGCCGCGCGAGTTGAGCTGACCGTACGTTCTCTATCTCAAGTTTGGCGACCGATTCCCACCGGATTGGACGAGAGCGCGACCCGGGCAAATGAAATCACCCTGCCCGATGGCTCGCCCTCCCGCCCAAGATAGGGAATGCGTTACCCGATCCGGTCGCGCTGTGATCGGATCGGCGCATGCTCCCGTCCGGCCGGACCCGCCGTGAAGGCCCGCCCCCGCATATGGGGACGATGTCTCGTATGCGCAGGGATTACGATCAGATCACGACGATTTTTCCGGGATTCATGATGTTTTTGGGATCGAGCGCCCGCTTTATGGCGCGCATCGCCTCAAGTGCGGCCTCCCCGTGTTCGGCGGCCATGTATTTCATCTTGCCCTGGCCGATGCCGTGCTCGCCGGTGCAGGTGCCGCCCATGGCGAGCGCCCGCTCCACGAGGCGCTTCATGTAGTGCTTCGCCTTGGCGAAATCCTCCGGGTCGTCCACGTCCACCATGAGCGTGGTGTGGAAGTTGCCGTCGCCCACATGGCCGACGATGGGGGCGATGAGGCCCATCTCCTCGATGTCGCGCTTGGTCTCGGTGACGCATTCGGCGAGGCGGGAGATGGGCACGCACACATCGGTGGCCACCGCCTTGGCGCCGGGGCGCAGGGGCAGGACGGACCAGTAGGCGTCGTGGCGAGCCTGCCAGAGCTTGGAGCGCTCCTCGGGTTTCACGGAGAAGGCCGACGGGCCGCCGCCGAACTCGGCCGCGATCTCGCCGAAGCGGTCGGCCTGCTCGTGCACGCTCGCCTCGGTGCCGTGGAATTCGAGGAACAGGGTGGGCGTCTCGGCGAGGGAGAGCTTGGCATAGGCGTTGGAGGCCTTCACCTGCACCTCGTCCAGAAGCTCGATGCGCGCCACCGGGATGCCGCTCTGGATGGTGGCGATCACCGTGTTGCAGGCCGCCTCTACGCTGGGGAAGGGGCAGACGGCGGCGGAGATGGCTTCCGGAATGCCGTACAGCTTCAAGGTGATCTCGGTGACGATGCCGAGCGTGCCCTCCGCGCCCACGTACAGGCGGGTGAGGTCGTAGCCGGCGGACGACTTGCGGGCCCGGGTGGCGGTGGTGAGGACCTCGCCGGTGGGGGTGACCACCTTCAGGGAGAGCACATTGTCCTTCATGGTGCCGTAGCGCACCGCGTTGGTGCCCGAGCAGCGGGTGGAGACCATGCCGCCCAGCGAGGCGTCGGCGCCCGGATCGATGGGGAAGAACAGGCCCTGGTCGCGCAGCTCCTCGTTCAGGCGCTTGCGGGTGATGCCGGGCTCGATCACGCAGTCGAGGTCCTCGGCGTTCACCGCGATGACCCGGTTCATGCGCGAGAGATCGATGCAGATGCCGCCGCGCGGGGCGTTCACATGGCCTTCCAGCGAGGTGCCCGCGCCCCACGGGATCACCGGCACCTCCAGCTCGGCGCAGATGCGCACCACCTGCTGCACATCTTCTGTGCACTCAGCGAAGACCACCGCATCTGCCGGCTCGTTGGGCAGATAGGTTGTAATGTTGGCGTGCTGTTCCCGGACCGCGAGGCTTGTCACGACCTTGTGATCGAGCGCGGAGCGCAATCGCGTGACGGCTTCGGCGATTCGTTCCCGGAGCGAGAGCTCGGATTTCGCGGCTGCAACAACCATTTACAAATCCTTAACTTTGCCTCGCGGCCTGTGCCCGGGCTGGGGAAAAGCTGTGGACCACCTGTGGTAGGAGGGGGCCGTCTTAACCAAAATTACCTTGACAGTGGCTTTTTTGATTCGCGATTGCGGCTCTTTTCGCACGTGACGAATGCCTCTTAGCGCGTCAAAGTGAACGCATAAACGGCAAATTCAAGCAGACGAAACGAGGCGGCCATGCTGGACCGAATCGACTTTGAACCTGTGTTCTTTGCACCCTTCGTCTCTTCTTCCATGAAGGTGGAGGGAGAGTGGGTTGACTATAATGGTCATCTCAACGTGGCCTATTACACGCTCATCTTCGATCGGGCCGCAGACGAGGCGCTGAGCCTGCTCGGCCTCGGCCCGGAATACGCCCGCAAGCGGGGCGGCTCCTTCTTCACCGCCGAGACCCATGTGCGCTACCTGAGGGAACTGCCCCCGGACTCGCCGGTGCGCGTCGCCCTGCGCCTCGTGGACTATGACGAGAAGCGGCTCCACATCTTCCAGTCGCTCCACCATGCCCGCGAGGGCTGGGTGTCCGCCACGTCCGAGCAGATGGCGCTGCACGTGGACCTGAAGTCCCGCCGCGTGGTGCCCTTTCCGGACGACGTGCTGGAGCGCATCGCCACCATGCGGGCCTCCCATGCGGCGCTGCCGCCGCCCGAGGACCTCGGCCGCCGGGTCAGCATGCCCGCCCGCTACTGAGCCCGTGGGCGGCCTGAACCGCCCCCATGCCGCCCGCCGGGCCGGCTTCCGCGAGGAGTCCTTTCCTCCGGTTAATGCACCTTGCATGGGACGCAAGGCTGGCATGAGGAACCGGCGCTTCTGCTGCAATGCGGTGCACGCTATTTTGCAGTGCATCAAGGTCCGCAGGACCGGTTGCGTGCAGGAGGCCTCCCATGAGCGCCATCACCTTTACCCACAAGACTTTCGCCCCCGCGCCGAAGGCCGCGGCCGGCCAGAAGAAGGGCTTCTTCGCCCGCCTGCTCGACGCGATCGTCGCGTCCCGCATGGAACAGGCGGAGCGCGAATACGCCCGTTATCTCGAGCTCCACGGCCACGATCCCGTCGTCTGAGCCGGCGGGATCGGGGGGCGCTTGAGGCGCCTCCGCCGGTCTGCCTCCGGAGCGGGCGACAGGCCCGGCACGAGCCGGGTTGTGCGTCCCGCGGCAGGAGACGGCTCAGGCAAAATGCGTGAATATGATATCCGATCGGCCCGCTCCATGCGGGCCGATCTGCGTTTGCCCCTCGCTCAGGCGCGTTTCAGCGCGCCGCCAGCGTCAGCGTTGCCCAGCCCTCGATGTGGCGCTTCGAGACGAGGTGCAGCCCCTGCGCCCGGTAGACGGCCAGCGCCGCCGGCGCCTGCTGCACCAGCAGGCCGGAGAGGACGATGCGCCCCCCCGGCGCCAGCAGGCCCCGGAGCGGGCGGGCGAGACGTTTCAGCGGCGGCAGCAGGATGTTGGCGAGGATGAGGTCGTAGGGCCCGTGGGTGCGCAGCGACTGCGCGCCCACGCCCGCCGCATGCAGCATCAGCACCTCGCCCGCCTTGTTGGCGCGGGCATTGGCCTTGGCGGTGTGCACGGCGACGATGTCGATGTCGCTGCCCACCACCTTGGTGCGGAAGCGCCGCGCCGCCGCGATGGCGAGCACGCCGGTGCCCGTGCCCACGTCCAGCACCCGCTGCGGCCGGCCCTTGCGCGCGGCGTCGACGATGGCATGCAGGCACCCCTGGGTGGTGCCGTGGTGGCCGGTGCCGAAGGCCAGCGCCGCCTCGATCTCGATGCCGATGCGGTTCTGGGACACCCGTGCGCGGTCATGGGAGCCGTGCACCATGAAGGGCCCGACCGCCACCGGGGCGAGGCCCTCCAGGCTCGCCGCCACCCAGTCCTTCTGCTCCAGGTCACCGAAGGTGACGCCGGCGGCGATTTCCGGCCCCGCGGCGAACTCCACCAGCTCGGCGAGCTGCTCGGCATCGAAGGCGAAGCCGGCATAGACCTCCACCACCCAGTCGTTGTCCGCGCGCTCGAAGTTCGCCACCGCCACCTCGGCGGGGTCGAAGGTCTCGGAGATGAGGTCGGCGATGCGCCGGGCCGCGGCCTGGGGCGCGGCGACGCGCATCACATGGGTGGCGTCGTTGGGGGGAAGGCCTTCCAGCATGGGGTCGGGGTCATCCGTCTCTGGAGCGTTCTCGGGCGAAGAGGGCACCGGTTCGCATGAGGAAAACGCGCTCATTCATCTGGGTCGCGGGGCGGCCGCCCGTGGGGCGTGCTCCGGCGCGGCGCGTCAGGCCTCGGTCGCCCCGGTCGCCCGGTTGCGCCCGGCCGCCTTGGCCGCGTACAGGCGCTTGTCGGCCGCATCGAGCAGGTCCGTCAAGGCCTCTCCGTCCTGCGGGGCGGTGGCGACGCCGATGGACAGGGTCTGGCGCACCACGCCGGAGGGCAGCTCCATCTCCGCCACCAGCTCGCGCAGCATGGCGGCGAGCTGGAGCGCGGCCGGATGCGCCACGCCGGGCGCGAACACCGCGAACTCGTCGCCGCCGTAGCGCACCACATAGTCGCCCTGCCGCAGGCCTTCGGTGAGGCAGGCGGCCAGCCGGCGCAGCACCTCGTCGCCGGTCTGGTGGCCGTGCACGTCGTTCACGTCCTTGAAGTCGTCCACGTCGACCAGCAGCAGGCTCATGGGCCGGCCGGTGGTGTTCGACACGGCCAGCAGGTCGCGGCCGAGCGGCTCCAGCTGGCCGCGATGGAGCACGTTGGTGAGCGCGTCGCGGCGTGAGACCTCCTCCAGTCGCTCGTAGCGCTGGCGGTATGTGAGCACGTCGAAGACGTCGGAGATGCGCCGGGTGGGCGTCGTCGCGGCCATCTCCCAATGCGCGAGGTAGTACGTCAGCAGCAGGGCATAGACCCCGGCCGCGAGCATCTTGCCCAGCCATCCGCCGAGCCCGGCGCTGAACGGCACCCCCATGGCGAGGTGCAGCACCGAGAAGAAGCCCAGCTGGTCGAACGACAGCACCACAGCGAGGGTGAGCCAGATGGCGAGGACCGGCACGCGCTTCAGCCGCCGCGACAACTGCTCGTAGAGCAGGATCATGGCGATGCAGTCCATGAACAGCAGGAACGTGCTCCACACCATGAGCGCGCCCAGCTGGTCCATGAAGGACAGGTCCGCCGGCGTGCCGGGCGCCGGCACCGCGTGGTGCTGGCGCAGCAGGGCGACGAGGGCGATCAGCAGCAGGTTGCCGAGGAACAGCCCGTAGATGGGCTGGCGCGCCACCAGCGCATCCTCGCGGATGTAGACCAGCAGCAGCAGCGCCAGCTTGCCGGAGAACAGCACCACCGAGCCGGGCGACAGCGAGATGCCGAGCGGCATCTGGATGTAGTAGGCCGCCGCCAGGTAGGTTTCCATGAAGTGCAGGCTGCCGAGGGCGCAGAAGAACACGCCGAGGCCCAGCACCTTCCTCAGCCGGAACAGCGCGAGCATGGCCCCGAAATAGACCAGCACCTCGATGGCGAGCAGGGCGATGTTCAAGGCGGTCATGAGGTTCGGCACTGCCGTCACCGGCGCGTCGGCACGGATGGGGAGGACATGGCCCGGCGCCGCGCCGGGCCCGCAAAGGCGAAGCCTACTTGCGAGTACGTTGCAAGGACAGCCGTGTAAACAAAAAGATATGGACGGATCAGCCGCCGGGCGGCGCCGACCGGCCCCCGCAGCCATAAAAAATGCCCCGGAGGTCCGGGGCATTCTTGAAGTCGAGAGGAGACCGCGGGGGCGCCCCCTCGGACATGACGGACGCCTTGTCAGGCGGCGTCGCGCTTGTTCTGCCGATTGTTGATGAGGTCATCCACCACGCCGGGATCCGCCAGCGTGGAGGTGTCGCCCAGGCTCTCGAACTGGTCCTCGGCGATCTTGCGCAGGATCCGGCGCATGATCTTGCCGGAGCGGGTCTTGGGCAGGCCGGGCGCGAACTGGATGAGGTCCGGCGAGGCGATGGGACCGATCTCCCGGCGCACCCAGGCCACCAGCTCCTTGCGCAGCTCCTCGGTGGGCTCCACGCCGTCCATCAGCGTGACATAAGCGTAGATGCCCTGGCCCTTGATGTCGTGGGGGAAGCCCACCACCGCGGCTTCCGACACCTTCGGATGGGCGACGAGGGCGCTTTCCACCTCCGCCGTGCCCATGCGGTGGCCGGAGACGTTGATGACGTCGTCCACGCGGCCGGTGATCCAGTAGAAGCCATCCTCGTCGCGGCGGCAGCCGTCGCCGGTGAAATACTTGCCGGGGTAGGTGGAGAAATAGGTCTGCTCGAAGCGCTCGTGGTCGCCGTAAACCGTGCGCATCTGGCCCGGCCACGAGTCGGCGATGACGAGATTGCCCTCGCAGGCCCCGGTGAGCACCTTGCCTTCCGCGTCCACCACCTCGGGCATGACGCCGAAGAAGGGGCGGGTGGCGGAGCCGGGCTTCAGCTTGGTGGCGCCGGGCAGGGGGGTGATGAGGATGCCGCCGGTCTCGGTCTGCCACCAGGTATCGACGATGGGGCAGCGCTCGTCGCCGACCACGCGGTAGTACCACTCCCACGCTTCCGGATTGATGGGCTCGCCCACCGAGCCGAGCAGGCGCAGGGAGGCGCGGGAGGTCTTCTTCACCGGCTCCTCGCCCGCCTGCATCAGCGAGCGGATGGCGGTGGGGGCGGTGTAGAAGATGCTCACCTGGTGCTTGTCGATCACATCCCAGAAGCGGGACACCGACGGATAGTTCGGGATGCCCTCGAACATCAGGGTCGTGGCGCCGTTCGCGAGGGGGCCGTAGACGATGTAGGAATGCCCCGTCACCCAGCCCACGTCGGCGGTGCACCAGTAGACGTCACCGGGGTGGTAGTCGAAAATGTACTGGTGCGTCATGGACGCATAGACCAGATAGCCGCCGGTGGTGTGCAGCACGCCCTTCGGCTTGCCGGTGGAGCCGGAGGTGTAGAGGATGAACAGCGGATCCTCCGCGTTCACCGGCTCGGCCGGGCACTCGTCGGTGACCATGGCGGCGGCTTCGTCGTAATAGACGTCGCGGCCGGGGGTCATGTCCACCTTGCCGCCGGTGCGGCGCACCACGATCACGTGGTCGACGCCGTCCTCGATCTGGGCCGCGGCCGCGTCCACGTTGGCCTTCAGCGGCACCTTGCGGCCGCCGCGCAGGCCTTCGTCCGCGGTGATGACGCACTTGGAGCCGCAGTCGGCGATGCGGCCGGCGAGGCTGTCCGGCGAGAAGCCGCCGAACACGATGGAATGAACCGCGCCGAGCCGCGCGCAGGCGAGCATTGCGAACGCCGCCTCGGGGATCATCGGCAGGTAGATGGTGACGCGGTCGCCCTTCTCCACGCCGCGGTTGCGCAGCACGTTGGCGAACGTGTTCACCGCGGAGGACAGCTCGCGATAGGTGATCTTGCGGCTCTCGTCCGGGCTGTCGCCCTCCCAGATGATGGCCACCTGGTCGCCGCGCTCCTCAAGGTGGCGGTCGACGCAGTTGTAGGCGACGTTGGTGACGCCGTCCTCGAACCATTTGATGGAGACGTGCCCGGGGTCATACGAGGTGTTCTTCACCTTCGTGTAGGGCGTGAACCAGTCGATTCTCTTGCCGTGCTCGCCCCAGAAGGCGTCGGGATCCTTGACCGAGGCGGCATACATGGACTGGTAGTGCGCGTCGTCCACATAGGCCTTCTGGGCCCACTGGGACGGAACGTCATAGACCTTTTCGGACATGCTCAGCCTCCCTCCCGCGGGATCGTTTCCCGCGATCCTTCCTTCACGGCGGATTGTCCCGCCTTGGTTGGGCCGGATTATGGGGAGCGGTTGTGCGCTCCACAAGGCACCGGTTATGCAGACTTTGGGCTCATAGCCCTTCGTCGCTGTAAACCCTTCATACGCCCCGCGCGCGGGGGCCGGAAGCCGCCTGCCGCACGCCGGGCCCCGTGCCGGCGTGCGGCAGGCGGCGGCATTCCGCTCCGGCGGGGGGAGGCCTATAGACGGTTGCCCTTCACTGGAGCCGTCGCCCATGGACCTGTGGACTCGCCTTCTCCTCCTCGCGTCCGGCCTTCTCGGCGCGGCGGGTGTCGCCGCGGCTGCGGCCGCGGCCCATGTGACCGGCGGGGGGCTGCTGGAGACTGCCGCCCACTTCCTTCTGTTCACCGCCGTTGCGGTGGCCGGCCTCTGCGCCCTCGCGCTGCGGCTGGCCGGCGGCAGCGCCGTGGTGCGGGCAGGGGCAAGCCTGCTTGTCCTTGGCTGCCTTCTCTTTTCGGGGGATCTCGCGGCGCGCGCCTTGATGGACGTCAAGCTCCTGGGCGGCAGCGCCCCCTTCGGCGGGACGACCATGATTCTCGGCTGGCTGGTGGTGGCCGCCTCAGCCTTCGTCGTGCGGAAGGGGTGATGCCGGCGGGTGAGGGGCTTGCCTCATCTCCCGTCGGCAAGGGCGGGCTTCAGGGCAGGGGCCGCCACACGCTGGTGCGCTTGATCTCCATGTCCTCCAGCTCCCGGGTGACGGGCACCGAATATTCGGCGCGCTTCTCCAGCCGCTGCTTCGGCAGGTAGGTGCGGCCGGGATCGCCGATCAGCACCGTCGCGCCCCGCGCCGCCAGCGCCATGAGCCAGGCGAACACCCGCTCCGAAAGGTCGCGCTCATAGGCGATGTCGCCCGCGAGCACCGTGTCCCAGCCCGCGTCGCGGCCGATGAGGTCGTCCTGCGTGGGGGAGAGGGCGACGCCGTTCGCCTCTCCGTTGAGGCCGATGGCCACCACCGCGAACGGGTCGATGTCGGCGCAGGTCACCTCGCGCGCGCCGGCCTTCATGGCGGCGATGCCCACGAGCCCCGAGCCGGAGGCAAAATCCAGCACCCGCCGTCCCCGCACCGTCTCCGGATGGTCGAGCACATGCCGCGCCAGCGCCTGCCCGCCGGCCCAGGCGAAGGCCCAGAAGGGCGGCGGCAGGCCCATCTCGCCCAGCTCCTCCTCGGTGCGGTGCCAGATGGGCACCGCCTCGTCGGCCACGTGGAGCGAGATCTCCGGCACCAGGGGCACCGGGCGCAGCCGTGTCTCGGCGCGGATGAAGGCGGCGGGATCGCTGATGGGGCGGCTCACACGCCGCCCATTCCGCAGACGATGTCCCATTCCTCGTCCGTCACCGGCTGCACCGAGAGGCGCGAGAAGCGCATCAGCGCCATCTCGGACAGGCGCGGCTCGGCCTTCACGGCGGCCAGCGTCACCGGGGTCTTCAGCGGCTTCACCGCCTTGATGTCCACCATCACGAACTTGCCGGTGGGGTCGGAGGGGTCGGGATAGGCCTCCTTGATGACCTCGACGATGCCGACGATCTCCTTGCCCTCGTTGGAATGGTAGAAGAAGCCGCGGTCGCCCGTCTTCATGGCCAGGAGCTGCTGCTTGGCGAGGTGGTTGCGCACGCCGTCCCAGTGGGTGCCCTTGGCCCCGGCCTTCACCTGCATGTCCCAGGACCATTTGAAGGGTTCGGATTTGTAGAGCCAGTGGGCCATGGCAATGCTCGCGTTCAGCAAATGAATATGCCGGGTGTGCCCACAAAGGCCGCGCTTGGCAAGGTGCCATGCGCGGGCGGCGGGCGCCTGTCGCGATCGCTCAGCCGTGCAACTCCATCCGCGCGTGTCTTGTCTGCGAAAGGTGAAGGGGTAATGTCCCGCCCGGCGGCGCGGACGGGCCGCCGACAATGAGGAACGCACCATGGTCTATGAGATTGCCACGCTCGACATCAAGGAAGGCTCGGAAGCGGCTTTCGAGGCGGCGGTGAAGGAAGCCGCCCCCCACTTCCAGAAGTCGCGCGGCTGCCGCGGCCTGAAGCTGGAGCGCAGCGTGGAGACCCCCTCGCGCTATTACCTGCGCGTCACCTGGGACAGCGTGGAAGACCACATGGTGCACTTCCGCGCCTCGCCCGAATTCCAGGAGTGGCGCCGCCTGGTCGGCCCGCACTTCGCCAACCCGCCGTCCGTCGAGCACACGAGCGTCGTCGGCGACTACTTCTGAACGCGCACCGGAGCCCGCGCGCCGTCGCGCCGCGGGCTCCGCACGCCCCTTTCCGCGCCGCCGCCTCTGCCGCCTACGCAGTTTCCCTATGTTGAGCGCTGTATCCATGCAGACATAGCTTGTTTCATCTCAATGCGCCGGCTCACCAGCCGGACCAGCGTGAGGCGGCCCGTTGCGGGTGGACGGAACATTTTTGGAGGCTTGCCGTGGCAGTTGCTGCAGATCCCCAGGCGGAGGCCGATGGTCCTGCCGCCTTCTTCCGTGCCCAGCACTCTGCCTTTGGCGCGACCCTCGGCGCCCACAAGGGCACGCGGGAGATGCTCGATCGCATCTGGATGCAGGCCTTCTCCAGCTACGAGCACAATGTGGCGGAGCAGACGAAGGATCTTCCCCCGCTCGCCTGCCGGAAGGGCTGCGGCACCTGCTGTCGCATCCAGGTGGTGGCCACCGCCCCGGAAGTGCTGATGGTGGCACGCTACATCCGCGCCATGGCGGACGGCTTCCGCAAGGTGGGCATCGACCTGCCGGCGCGCCTCGCCGCCACCGCGGCCTCGCCCGGTTCCACGGGCACCATGGCGCTCGGGCGGGAATGCCCCTTCCTCGCCGAGGGCATCTGCGTGATCTATCCGGTGCGCCCGCTGGCCTGCCGGGGGCACGTCTCCTTCAACGAGGACGCCTGCGTCGCCGCCCTGGAAGGCGAGGCGGACGAGGTGCCGGTCTCCGAATCCCACCGGACCGTGCGGGCGCTGGTGCAGGGGGCGCTGCAATCCGCCCTGCGCGACACCGGCCACGCCTGGGCGCTCTACGACCTCGTGGGCGCCCTGAAGATCGCCCTGGCGCGGCCCGATGCGGAAGCCGCCTTCGGCGCCGGGGAGGATATCCTCGACCCCGCCATCATCGACCATGTGAGCCGCGAGGAGATGGCCCGCACCTTCGACCGCCTGAAGGGGTAGGGCGCCTCGTCCCGCAGCGTGCACCGCAATCGGATCGGATGACGCGTTCCCTGTCCGAGGGGGGGCGACTCACCGGCCCGTGGCTTCAATGTGCCCGGACCGCGTTCTGGCCGCTGTCCTGACCCGTGCCGGGAGGGCTGCGCCCAGGCGCCGCGCGGGCTTGAAGCGCATGGGAATGAGCCAGACTGCCCCCTTGTTCGGTTCATTCCGCCCGTTGCGGCCGGGCCATCAGCGCCTCGATGGCGCCGTCGATGGAGAGGCGGCCGGCGAGCACCGCGTCCACGGCGGTGGAAATGGGCACGTCCACGCTTCTGGCCTGCGCCATCTCCACCAGCACGCTGGCGGTGAAGGCGCCCTCCGCCAGTTTGCCGCCCGTCGCCTCGCCGGCGCCCAGGGCGCGGCCGAAGGCGAAGTTGCGCGATTGCGGGCCGGAGGTGGTGAGGATGAGGTCGCCGAGGCCGGAGAGGCCGGTGATGGTCTCCGCCTTCGCCCCATAGGCGCGGCCGAAGCGCATCAGCTCGGCGAAGCCGCGCGCCACCAGGGCCGCCGCCGCGCTCGCCCCGAGCCGCCGCCCGGCGACGATGCCGGCGGCGATGGCAAGCACGTTCTTCGCCGCCCCGCCGATCTCCACCCCCCGCACGTCGGTGGAATGGTAGAGCCGCAGCGTGGTGGACCCCAGCGCCGCGGCGAGGGCTTCCGCCAGCGTCCCGTCGTGGGCCGCGAGCGTCACGGCGGTGGGCAGGCCCGCCGCCACGTCCGAGGCGAAGCTGGGGCCGGAGAGCACGGCGGGCACCGCCTGGGGCAGCGCGTCGGCGATCACCTCGGTCATGAAGGCGCGGCTGCCGCGCTCGATGCCCTTGGCGCAGGAGATCACCGGCAGGCCAGCCCGCGCCAGCGGCGCCAGCCGGCCGAGGGCTTCCCGGCAGGCCTGCGCCGGCACCACCAGCAGGATGGCGTCGGCGGCGGCGAGGGCCGCGAGGTCGCCGGTGGGGGTGACTGCGGCGTCGAGGGCGATGCCCGGAAGGTCTGCCGCATTCTCGCGGGCCTCAGCCATCCGCGCCATGGCGGCGGCATCGCGGCCCCACAGGGCCACCGAAGCGCCCCTCTGGCGGCCGGCCCTTGCGGCGGCATTGGCGAGCGCCGTGCCCCACGCGCCCGCGCCCATCACGCCGATGCGCTGGAAGGAAAAGGCGGTCACGCGTCAGGCCCGCGCGTTGGCGGACGCCGCCGCGGCAGGATCGAGCGGCCAGCGGGCGCGCGGGCTGATGTCGAGCCGGTCGCGGATGCCGCGGGAGAGGCGCTCGGCCCCGGCCCAGGCGATCATGGCGCCGTTGTCGGTGCACAAGGCCGGGGAGGGGACGGCGTAGCGGATGTTCAGCTCCGCCGCCACCTTGGCGAGGCTCTCGCGAATCATGGTGTTGGCCGCGACGCCGCCCGCCACCACCAGCGCCGTGGGTCCGCGGCCCAGCCGGTCGCGGAAGGCGCGGGCGCCGGCGCGCACCCGGTCGGCGATCAGGTCCACCACGGCCGCCTGGAAGGAGGCGCACAGGTCCGCCACGTCGTCGTCGGAGAGGGGGGCGAGGCGGTCCGCCTCCAGCCGCACGGCGGTCTTGAGGCCGGAGAGGGAGAAGTCCGGCTCGCGCCGGCCCAGCATGGGGCGGGGGAAGGCGAAGCGGGAAGCGTAGCCGAGCTTAGCCTGCGCCTCCACCTGCGGCCCGCCGGGGTAGGGCAGGCTCAGCATCTTCGCCACCTTGTCGAAGGCCTCGCCCACCGCGTCGTCCAGCGTGGTGCCGAGGCGGGTGTAGCGGCCCACATCCTCCACCGCGAGCAGCTGCGTGTGCCCGCCAGAGACGAGCAGCAGCAGATAGGGGAAGGCCACCCCGTCGGTGAGGCGGGCGGTGAGGGCGTGGGCCTCCAGGTGGTTCACCGCCACCAGCGGCTTCTTCGCCGCAAGGGCGATGGCCTTGGCGGTCGTGAGGCCGACGATGACCCCGCCGATGAGCCCAGGCCCGGCCGCCGCCGCCACCCCGCTGAGCTCGGAGAAGGCGACATTGGCCTGCCGCATGGCCTCGGCGATCACGTGGTCGAGGATTTCCACATGGGCGCGGGCGGCGATCTCCGGCACCACGCCGCCATAGGGCGAGTGGATCTCCACCTGCGAGCGGATCACGTTGGAGCGGATGTCGGACGCGCCCGAAGGCGAGCGCGCCACCACCGCCGCCGAGGTCTCGTCGCACGTGGTCTCGATGCCGAGCACCAGAAGATCGGCCACGCCCCTGTCCTCCCCGCGCGGCCCGGTCTGCGCCGGAACGCCGCTCTATCCCATTTCGATTCCTTTGATCATTGTACGCGCCCATGAACGAGAACACGAAATCGGGCAGCAAGCCCGTCCCCGTCCGCCTGCGCATCGGCACCCGCGGCAGCCCGCTCGCCCTGTGGCAGGCCCATGCGGTGCAGGCTGCGCTCGCCACGGCGCTCGCGGTGCCGGCCGAGGCCATCGAGATCAATGTCATTCGCACGTCCGGCGACCAGATCCAGGACCGGGCGCTGGCGGAGGCGGGCGGGAAAGGTCTGTTCACCAAGGAGATCGAGGAGGCGCTGCTGGACGGGCGCGTGGACCTCGCGGTGCATTCGGCGAAGGACGTGGCGACCTTCCTCCCCGAGGGGCTCCACCTTGCCGGTTACCTCCCCCGCGCGGACGTGCGCGACGCGTTGATCCAGAAGGCCGGCAAGGGGCTCGACGCCCTTCCGGCCGGCGCGCGTGTCGGCACCGCCTCGCTGCGGCGCGAGGCGCAACTGCGGCGCCTGCGGCCCGACCTCAAGGTGGAGCTGCTGCGCGGCAATGTGCACACCCGCCTCGCCAAGGTGCGGGAGGGGGATTTCGACGCCACCCTGCTGGCGCTCGCGGGCCTCACCCGGCTGGGCATGGCCGACGCGGCGAGCGCGGTGCTGGACACCGCCGATTTCCTGCCCGCAGTGGGGCAGGGTGCGGTGGCCATCGAATGCCGCGTCACTGATCCCGATACCAACGCCGCTATCGCCGCCATCGCCTGCCGCGACACGGGCATCGCACTGGATGCCGAGCGGGCCTTCCTGACGGCGCTGGACGGCTCCTGCCGCACCCCCATCGCCGGACTCGCCACGGTGGAGGGCGACAGCGTGCGCCTGCGCGGCCTCGTCATGACGCCCGACGGCTCGGATGCCGCCGAGATCGCCGAGCGCGCCCCCGTGTCCGAGGCCGCGCGCCTCGGCACCGCCTGCGGCGAGATCCTGCGCGCCAGCGCTCCGGCCCGCGCGCTGGGGCTGTGAGACACGGCGCGGCGGCGACACGGGCCGCCGCGCGGCACCGGCGCTTTTTCAGGCCGGTCGCCCGAGCTGAGTCCCGTCTGCTGCCGATCCCATGTTCTGCCCCGTTTCATGTGCCGCATTGAGAAACAGACATGCATATTCTCATCACTCGGCCGGAGCCCGCCGCCTCCCAGACCGCCCAGCGACTCAAGGCGCTGGGGCATGAGGCGACCGTGGACCCCATGCTGCGTATCGCCCCCACCAACGCGAAGCTGCCTGAAGGCCCGTTCGATGCGGTGGCCTTCACCTCCATCAATGGCGTGAAGGCCTTCGCTACCCATCCGGAAGGACCGGGCCTGTTCCATCTGCCTGCCTTCGCGGTGGGGCCGCGCACGGCGAAGGAGGCCCGCGCGGTGGGCTTCTCCCAGGTTCTGGATTGCGACGGCGACGCCTCGGCTTTGGCCGGGCGCATCGCCGCGGTGGTGCCCGCCGGTGCCCGGGTGCTGAACCCCGCCGGCGAGGACCGGGCGGCGGACCTCCAGTCGCTGCTCTCCGCGCCCGGCATCACGCTGGAGCTTGCCATCGTCTATGCCGCCGCGCCGGCGGATGCCCTCTCCGAGGAGGCGCGGGCGGCGCTCGCCGCGGGAACCGTGACGGCGGCGCTGCACTTCTCACAGCGAACGGTCAAGACCCTGCTTCGGTGCGTCGCCGCCGCCGGGCTTAACGACGCGTTGAGAGGTGTACGCGAACTGTGCCTGTCGGAGCAGGTGGCCGAGCCGCTGGTGAAGGCTGGTCTTCCCGTGGAAGTGGCCGGCGCCCCGAACGAGGACGCGCTCCTCGCCTTGCTGTGACTGGGCCGTCGGGCGGCACGGTTGCGGCGCGGCGCGGGGCGGTCTATCCCGATCCGCAATTGCCGATCCGATCTCACGAGGGAGGCACGAGGAACGCCCATGGCGAGCGATGATCCGAAGGCCGGGGGTTTTTCCTCGCGCCCGGCCCGCACTCCACCCACGCTCGACCTGAAGGCCGAGGAGGTCGCCACCGCGCCGGCCACGGCCCCGGGAGCCGGGGCGCCATCCACGGATTCCCCCGCACCTGCCACTGAACCGGCCGCGGGCGAAGCCGACACCAGGGAGGCCGACGCCGTGGCCGCTGAAGGGAACACCGTCGAGGCTGCCCCGGTGAGCGCCGAGCAGGCGGCGGAAGCCGCCATCGAGGAGCCCGCCAAGCCCGCCGCTGCTGCCGCCCCCGCCCGTTCGGGCTCGGGCGCGGGGGCCGTGTTCGCCGCGCTGCTGGCCGGCGCCGTGGCCGGCGGCGGTGTCGCCGGGGGCCTTTGGTATGCCATGGGGGCGTTGACGCCTCCGCCCGCCGCTGCGCCGAAGCCGGTGGTGGACCTCGCCCCCCTGCAGAACCGCATCGCCGCCCTTGAGGCGCGCCCGACCGCCGATGCCGGGGCCATCGCGGCCCTGACCGCGCGGCTGGAGAAGAGCGAAGCGGCGTTGAAGGCGCTGGAAAGCACCGTGGCAGCCCTGAAGGGCGCGCCCGCCGCCGCCGCGGCCGCCCAGGCGGCGCCCGCCGTGCCGCCGTCCCTGCTGAAGAGCGTGGAGGATTTGAAGGCTGCCGCCGAGGCCACCCGGACCGCGCTCGCCGCCGCCACCAAGGAGATCGAGACGGTTCGCGCGGCGCAGGCGAGCTTCCAGTCGGCCATCGCCACCGCCAGCGGCGGGGCGCAGCAGGCGCTGACCCAGGCGCAGCAGGCCTCCGCCCAGGTGCAGCAGGCGACCACGCAGTCCCAGGCCGTGGCTTCCAGGCTCGACGCCGTGGGTCCGCGCCTCGACGCGCTGAAGAAGCAGATCGAGGATGCGTCGGCGGCCGCCACCCAGTTCAACCGCGCCGCCGCGGGGCTGGTGGTGCTCTCCACCTTCCGCGAGGCGGTGGTTTCCGGTCGCCCGTTCGCCACCGAGCTCGGCGCCGCCAAGGCCACGCTGGGTGCCAACGCCGCCCAGCTCGACGCCTTCGCCGCCATCGCGCCGGACGGCTTCGCCCCGCCGGCAAAGCTGGCGGAGCGCCTGGCGAAGGAGGGCGCCGCCGCCATCGGCGCCGCCGCGCCGCCGCCGGCCGATGCGCCGGTCTCACTGGTGGACCGGCTCATGGCCTCCGCCGAGAGCCTCGTGAAGGTGCGCCCGGCCAGCGGGCCCGGCGCGGTCGATGCGGAAAGCGTGCTCGCCACCGCGGTGGGCCTTGTGAAGACCGGCCAGCTGGACGAGGCCCTGCGGGTGCTGAAGCAGCTGCCGGATGCCGTGCAGGCCCGCCTCGCCGTCGTGCGCGACATCGAGGCGCGCGCGAGCGCCCTGCGCCTTGCCGGAATGCTCTACCAGCAACAGCTCGCCGCCATTTCGGGGAAGATGCCGTGATCCGCCTCGTCCTCTTCCTCATCCTCCTCGCGGCCATCGCCTTCGGTGCCTCCTGGCTCGCCGACCGGCCGGGCGAGGTCGCCCTGGTCTGGCAGGGCTGGCGGGTGGAGACCACCGTCCCCGTTGCCCTCGCCGCGCTGGCGGTGGTCACCGGCGTGCTGCTGCTGCTGTGGCGGCTCCTCTCCTTCCTGGTGCGCTCGCCGGCGCTGGTTGCCGCCTTCTCCCGCCGTCGCCGGCGCGAGAAAGGCTGGAAGGCAGTCACGCGCGGCCTGCTGGCGGTGGGCATCGGCGACCACGCCACCGTCCGCCACGCCCGCGCCGAGGCGGTGAAGCTGCTGCCCCACGAGCCGCTCACCCATCTGCTCACCGCCCAGGCGGCGCAACTCGACAACAACCACGAGGTGGCGGTCGCCGCCTTCCGCGCCATGGTGGACGATCCCGCCACCCGCCTCCTCGGCCTGCGCGGCCTGCACATGGAAGCGCGCAAGGCCGGCGACAAGGTCGCCGCCTATGCCATCGCCGAGGAAGCCGCTGCCGCCGCCCCCGCGCTGGGGTGGGCCGCCGAGGCGGTGATCGAGGCCCGCTGCGCTGGCGGCGACTATGCCGGTGCCCGCGCCGTGCTGGAGCGCCAGATGGCGCAGAAGGGCATCGACAAGACCCAGTACCGCCGCCGCAAGGCGGTGCTGCTCGCCGCCGAGGCCGTCGCGCTGGAGCACACCGACCCCCTCGTCGCCCGGGAGAAGGCGATGGAGGCGGTGCGCCTTGCCCCCACCTTGGTACCGGCCGCGGCCTGCGCCGGCCGCCTGCTCGGCGCCGCCGGGGAGCTGAAGAAGGCGGCGAAGGTGGTGGAGACGGCCTATTCGACGAATCCTCATCCTGAACTCGCCGACGTGGAAGCCTACCTGCGCCCCGGCGATGCGGCGCAGGATCGCCTGAAGCGCATCCGCATGCTGGTGAACCGGGCGCCCTCCCACCGGGAAAGCGCCATTGCGCTGGCCCGCGCGGCCATCGACGCCCACGAGTTCGCCCAGGCGCGCATGGTAATGGAGCCGCTCATCGCCGAGCCGAGCCAGCGTGTCTGCCTGCTGATGGCTGAACTCGAAGCCGCCGAACATGCCGATATCGGCAAGGCCCGCGAGTGGACCGCCCGGGCGGTGAGGGCCAATCGCGATCCGGCCTGGATCGCCGACGGCATCGTCTCCGACCGCTGGGCGCCGCTCTCCCCGGTCACCGGAAAGCTTGACGCCTTCGTGTGGGACGTGCCGCCGGGCGTCTCCGCCACCCCCATCCTCGAGCATGAGGCGGAGCGGGTGATGGCCGCCATCGCCGCGGTGCGCGCCGCCGAGGAGGAGAAGGCCGCCGCCCTGGCCGCGGCCGTCGAGGTCGTCGCGAACCCGCCCGCCGCTGCGGCGGAGGAGGCGCCGGCTGTCGCCGAAAAGCCTGTGGACCCAGTGGCTTCTGCAATGGCCGCGCCCGCCTCTCCGCCGGTCCAGGCGGAGGCGAAGCCAGCCGCTCCCGCCGCTCCGGGTCAGGGCCGGGCCAAGCCGTCCCGCCCCGGCCCGATCATCGCCCTGCCGCCGCTGCCCGACGATCCCGGCCCCGAGCCGGAGGAGCCGGAGACCCCGGATCCGGCCAAGAAGCGCCGGCTGATGGGCCTTTGAACAGGGCGCGGCGGATCTCCCGCCGCGCCTTTCTTTTGCGGGCTTCGGCGGTGCCCGGCAACCTTGCCGCCTTGTGGCGGCCGAGCGCCGATGCTATGCGGCGCGGATGACCGCCAGCGCCCAGAAGAACATCCGCAATTTCTCCATCGTCGCCCATATCGACCATGGGAAGTCGACCCTCGCCGACCGCCTGATCCAGATCACCGGCGGCCTCAGCGAGCGCGAGATGACCGACCAGGTGCTCGATTCCATGGACATCGAGCGCGAGCGCGGCATCACCATCAAGGCGCAGACGGTCCGCCTCTCCTACAAGGCGAAGGACGGGGAGACCTACACCCTCAACCTCATCGACACGCCCGGGCACGTGGACTTCGCCTATGAGGTGAACCGCTCGCTCGCCGCCGTGGAGGGTTCGCTGCTGGTGGTGGACGCCTCCCAGGGCGTGGAGGCGCAGACGCTGGCCAACGTCTACCAGGCCATCGACAACAACCACGACATCGTGCCGGTCCTCAACAAGATCGACCTGCCCGCCGCCGAGCCGGAGAAGGTGAAGGCGCAGATCGAGGACGTGATCGGCCTCGACGCCTCCGACGCCATCGGCATCTCCGCCAAGACCGGCCTCAACGTGGACCAGGTGCTGGAGGCCATCGTCACCCGCCTGCCGCCCCCGACCGGCGACCGCGAGGCGCCGCTGAAGGCGCTGCTGGTGGATAGCTGGTACGACACCTATCTCGGCGTGGTGGTGCTGGTGCGCGTGGTGGATGGCGTCCTGAAGAAGGGCCAGCGCATCAAGATGATGGGCTCGGGCGCGGTGAACGACGTGGACCGCGTGGGCGTGTTCACCCCCAAGATGGTGGCCATGACGGAGCTGGGTCCGGGCGAGATCGGCTTCCTCACCGGCTCCATCAAGGAAGTGGCGGACACCCGCGTCGGCGACACCATCACCGAGGACAAGCGCCCCTGCGCGGAGGCCCTGCCAGGCTTCAAGCCGGCCCAGCCGGTGGTGTTCTGCGGGCTGTTCCCGGTGGATGCGGCCGACTTCGAGGATCTGCGCGCCGCCATGGGCAAGCTGCGCCTCAACGACGCCAGCTTCTCCTTCGAGATGGAGACCTCCGCCGCGCTCGGCTTCGGCTTCCGCTGCGGGTTTCTGGGTCTCTTGCACCTGGAGATCATCCAGGAGCGGCTGGAGCGCGAGTTCAACCTCGACCTCATCGCCACCGCCCCGTCGGTCATTTACGAGATCCAGATGACGGACGGCTCGGTGATCGACCTGCACAATCCGGCGGACATGCCGGACGTGGTGAAGATCGAGGAGATCCGCGAGCCGTGGATCCGCGCCACTATCCTGACGCCGGACGACTACCTCGGCTCCGTGCTGAAGCTCTGCCAGGATCGCCGCGGCAACCAGATCGAGCTCACTTATGTGGGCGCGCGCGCCATGGTCACCTACGACCTGCCGCTGAACGAGGTGGTGTTCGACTTCTATGACCGGCTGAAGTCCATTTCCAAGGGCTACGCCTCGTTCGACTACCAGATTACCGAGTACCGCCCCGGCGACCTCGTGAAGATGTCCATCCTGGTGAATGGCGAGCCGGTGGACGCCCTCTCCATGCTGGTGCACCGCACCCGGGCCGAGGCGCGCGGGCGGGTGATGTGCGAGAAGCTGAAGGACCTGATCCCCCAGCATCTGTTCAACATCCCGATCCAGGCCGCCATCGGCGCCAAGATCATCGCCCGCGAGACCATCAAGGCCCTGCGCAAGGACGTGACCGCCAAGTGTTATGGCGGCGACATCACGCGAAAGCGCAAGCTTCTGGACAAGCAGAAGGAGGGCAAGAAGAAGATGCGCCAGTTCGGCAAGGTGGAGATCCCGCAGGAAGCCTTCATCGCCGCGCTGAAGATGGACGAGTGAGGGCGGCGTAGCCCTCACGCCGCCGGCGCTGCCCGCTCCCGCGCCGGTTTGGCCGCCTGCTTGGCGGCCCGCGCCTTCCGGCCCGCGCGCTTCTTCCACCACACCACGACCCCGGTGATGGAGAGCATCGCCACCGCGACGCCCGTCACCGCGATGAGGATGCGTCCCGGCAGGCCGAGGATCCGCCCGGAGTGGATCGGGAACTGCAATTGCAGGAAAATGTCGCCGGCGGTGCCCGCGCCCGGCAGGAACGCGTCCTTGAAGGCGCCTGTCTCCCCGTCGAAATAGAGCCAGCGGGTGTCCAGCGGATCCTCGTGATCGCCGAAGGCGACGCCGAAGATGCCGAAGTGGGGCGAATAGAAGATCTCGCTCGCGGGCTCGTTCCAGCCGCGGGCCTGTGCTTCCTTCAGGCCCGCCGCAAGCACCACGTCGTAGGAGAGGGTGCGGTCGCGCAGCCTCTCCAGCGGCGGCCCGGAGAGGGGCGTCGGCGTCACCTTCGAGAACAGGCCGACGATGGGCTCCACCACCTCCTGCCGCAGGTTCATGGCGACCGAGGAGAGCGCCACCAGAATCAGCAGTGCGAACAGCCACAGTCCTGCGGCGCGGTGCAGGTCGAGGGTGAGGCGGAAGGCGCTGCCGCCCTTGATGCCGAATGCCGGCCGCCACTTGGCGAGGAACGGCCGCCCGCGCGGGAAGGTGAGCGCGAGCCCGACGAAGCCGTCGATGAGCCACAGGATGGCGACGATGCCCATCAGCAGGATGCCGTAGACGCCCGGCAGGCTGAGATTGTGGTGGAACTCGTAGAGGAAGGGCACGAGATTCAGCCGCGAGAAGCAGCATTCCCCCCACAGCCGTTCGGCGAGGATGGCGCCAGAGACGGGGTCCACGTTGAACCAGTCGCGCGTAAGGGCCGCCGGCTGGCCGCTGGTCGGGTCGGTCTTGCCGGTGGCGACGGCGACGGCTGCGTGGCCCGGTTCCTGCACCAGGCTCATGTACCAGATGGCCTGCTCGGGGTGTCCCGCTTCAAGGCGCGCAGCGAGCGCTTCGGGCGACAGGGGCGTGCCCACCGCCTCGGCCCTGTAGGCCGCCGGGTTCAGGGTACGGTCGATTTCCTCGTAGAAGGCGAGCACCGCGCCGGTGAGCCCGGCGCTCAGCAGGAACACCGCCGTGGCGAGGCCCAGGATGCGGTGGGCCCAGACGAGACCCGGCCTGAGGCTGAAGCGGCGTGCGGAAGGCGCCATCGGTCCGCCCTCCCGCCTCACCAATGATACTTGACGGAGGCGAGCACGGTGCGGCCCTGCTGCCAGTACCAATACCCCTCGTTGTTAAGGGCCTCCTGCTGGCCGAACACGTTCTTGGCGTTGAGGGCCAGCTTCCAGCTGTCCTTCTCGTAATAGAGCGCGGCGTCCACCGGGAATTGGGAAGGGTTCTTGTAGGTATTCTCGTTGTTTGCCCAGAAACCGCTGTAATAGCGGATGCCGGCGCCGACCCCGAACCCCTTCAGCGGCCCGCTCAGGAAGGTGTACTTGGCCCACAGCGACGCCACGTTCGCCGGCATGTTCACCGGCACGTTGCCGATGGTGCCGACATCGAGGCTGTTGATGATCTTGCCCTGGGTGAAGGTGTAGGCAGCGGTGAGGTCGAGGCCCTCCGCCAGCTCCACGAAGGCCTCCGCCTCGAAGCCGCGCACCCGGACGTTGCCGACCGGGCTGTAGTAGAAGGTGACCGGATCGGGCACGGCATAATTGTTCTGGGTGATCTGGTAGGCGGCGAGCGTGAAGAAGCTGCGCCCGCCCTTCGGCTGGAACTTGAGGCCCGCCTCGTACTGCTCGCCGGTGGAGGGCTCCAGCAACTGGCCGGCGGCATCCACGTTGAGGGAGGGCAGGAAGGAGGTGGCATAGCTCACATAAGGCGAGACGCCGGTGGGAAACTCGTAGAGCAGCCCCGCCTGCCAGGTGAAGGCCTGGTCGTCGCGGGTGGCGGCGGTGATGCCGTAGGCGCTCTGGTCCTCCGTCGCGAAGTCCTGCCGGCCGCCGAGGGTGAAGTGCCAGCCGTCGCCGAAGCTCATCTGGTCCTGCACGTAGAGGCCGAGCTGGCTCAGCGAGGCGCCAGAGGCGCTGGTGATCGCCGGCATGGCGACGAGGTTCGGGGTATCCGCATTGAAGATGTTGATGGGCGCGGCATTGAAGCCGTAGCCGTCGCCGAAGCTGCTCTCGCCCCACATGTAGTCGAGTCCACCCAGCACCTTGTGCTTGATCGGCCCGGTCTGGAACCGGGCTTGCACCTGGTTGTCGACCTGGAAGGTGTCGAGCGTCTCCCGGTAGTTGGCGGCGTAGACATCCACCAGGGGGCCGGTCCTGGTGCCGGTGGGAAAGAGCCAGAAGCTGTGGTTGTCGATATGGCCGTAGCGCAGGTTCTGCTTTGCGCTCCATATGTCGTCGAAATCGTGCTCGAGGATGTAGCCGGCCTGCTCCTGCGTCTGGTTGATGGCGTTGTAGGTGGTGCCGACCGGGATCTTCGTGAGGATATTGTCGGGCTGATAGTAATAGGTGCTGGCTGGCAGGCGGATGTCTAGCACGTTGGTGAGGATTGTGAGGCGCGTGCTGTCATTCTGGAAGGTGAAGGCCGGCGCCAGATAAAGGGCGTTGTTGGTGGTGTACTCCACCGTGCCTTCGGCCGCGCGTGCAACGCCGGTGAGGCGGTAGAGCGCGCTGCCGTCCTCCTTCAGCTTGCCGCCCACGTCGAAGGCGGCCTGGAACCAGTCGGGCGCGCCGACCTGGCCCTCGATCTCGGCGAAGGGGGTGTCCACCGGCATCTTGGAGATGCGGTTGATGAGACCGCCCGGCACCGTCTGGCCGTAGAGCACGCCCGCCGGACCCTTGATGATGTCGATGCGCTCCAGCCCGTAGGTCTCGGTGCGCCAGTAGGCGAAATTGCCCGAGAACTGGGAAAGTCCGTTCATGAAGTCGCCGCGGGAGGTGACGGCGAAGCCGCGGATGTAGATGTCGTCGAACCGCGGGTCATAGCCATAGGCCCCGGTGACCACGCCGGCGGTGTAGGAGATGGCGTCCACCACATTCTGCGCCGCGCGGTCGTCCATCTCCTGCCGGGTGACGACGGAGATGGAGCGCGGAGTCTCGATGAGCGGGGTGTCGGTCTTGGTGCCGGCGGCGGAGCGGGTGGCGACATAGCCCCCCACCGGCCCCCAGGCGCTTTCCCTGGTGCCATCCACCGTGACGGTGGGCAGGGAGACGGTGTCGGTCGCCTCCTCCGCCGCGGCGTGTGGCGCGATGGCGAAATCGAGGGCGCAAATCGCGGTCGCGGCAAGGACAGTTGAAAGCGTGCTCACGCGGGGCTGAAAAGTGCTCCGCTTGAAGGAAGTGTGCGCCATATCGCGCCCCGTTGTAAAAATCCCTATCAGATGGGGATGAGTATGTCGGTATCCCTATCTGATCAATAATAACGTCCAAAAATGCGAAATATTGGAAATAATTTAATTCAATAAATTTCAGTCTATATTTATTATAATATATATTATGCTTTAATTATAATAATTAAATTCAGGCTACTTTGCGTGAGGTGGATTGTGTTTGCCGGTCCGCCCGCCGCGCGATTGGCACGGGCTGTGCTTGCGGAGCATGCGCAATTCGCGTTCCGTGAGGCGCAAGGGAGGGATGAGGGTGTCGGAGGCGAAGCACGAGGCCTATGGCCTGGAGAAGGTGGTGCAGCACGCCCACGCGCGGACCCGCGGCGACCTCACCGGGGCGCTCGCGACCTATATCCCCGAGCTGGCGCGGGTGGATCCGGAGCGGTTCGGCATCGCCCTGGTCTCGGTGGGGGGAGAGGTGGTGGGCGTCGGCGACGTGGAGGTGCCCTTCACCATCCAGTCCATTTCCAAGGCGCTTGCCTATTGCCTCGCCCTGGAGGCCGCGGGGCGCGACCGGGTGCTGGCCCATGTGGGGGTGGAGCCCTCGGGCGACGCCTTCAACGCCATCGTCTTCGATCCGCACACCAACCGCCCTTACAACCCCATGGTGAATGCCGGGGCCATCACCGTGTCCGGCCTTCTCGCCCAGGCGCTGGGGGCGGAGGCGTTCGACGTGCTGCTGGATCGCTTTTCAGCGGCTGCGGGCCGCAAGCTCGGTTTCGACGAGGCGGTCTACCGCTCCGAGGCGGAGACCGGCCACCGCAACCGGGGCATCGCCCACCTCCTGAAGAACGCCGGGGCGCTGGAGGCGGACGTGGACGCCACGCTCGACCTCTATTTCCGCCAGTGCTCCATCCTCGTCACCGCCTCGGACCTCGCCCGCATGGGGGCGACCCTTGCCAGCATCGGCGAGAACCCGCTCACGGGCGCGACCGTGTTCGCGGTGGAGGCGGTGCGCGGCACCCTCTCGGTGATGTTCACCTGCGGCATGTACGATTTCGCCGGCAACTGGGCATTCGACGTGGGCGTGCCGGCCAAGAGCGGGGTGGGCGGGGGCATCCTCGGCGTGGTCAATCGCCAGCTCGGCATCGGCACTTATTCGCCGCGGCTCGACACCAAGGGCAATTCGGTGCGTGGCATCGCCGCCTTCCGCGAGCTCGCGGAGGAGCTGGGCCTGCATATCTTCGATCCCACCAACCGGGGCTCGGCCATGCTCGGCGCCTTCAGCCGGTGACGGCGGTCGCCGCAATTCGCACAGGCCGCGGCGCGGCGAAATGAAAACGGGGGGCGCAGCGGCCCCCCGTGGGGTCACTTCCGGTCACGATCAGGACGCCCGCGCGGGGCGCCCGCCCGAACTCACGAGCAGCGCACGTACACCATGGTGCCGTAGCGCTTGGCCACCTCGGGGTCCATCCACTTCAGCACCAGCACGTTGCCGTCGAAGCGCACCACCTGGCGGTCGGCCTGGCTGCCGGCCGGCTCGTCCGGCGGGCCGATGAAGACGGGGCCGTTTCCGGTCTGCTTGGACACCAGCTCGGTGAGCTTGTTGTCGTCGGCGAGATACATCATTACGCCGCCGTTGGGGCCGGCCGTGATCACATAAGGGTTGGAGCAGCCGGCGCGCGCCTGGTTCTCGGTGCGGGTGGCGTCGTCCGGACGATGGTAGGCGGCAAGGCCCCAGCGGCCGACGAGGCGATCGGAGGCGATGGGGCTCGTATATTGCGGACGCGCCGGGGCCGGCGGTGCCGAGGGGGTCGTTTCGCAGGCGGCGAGCCCCAGGGCCAGAACCGTCAGGGTGATGCCGGCCAGCCCGGCGCGGCGCAGGCGCCCGACCTCGGATTTCGATTCCGCAATCATCTTCGTCATGTGCTTTCCGAGGCCTCCCGCCGCCTGGGACCAGATCTTCATGCACCGCCAGCCGGTTCCGCCGAACATAGAGGCTGGCGCCGCCCGCGTCGATTCCAAGGCGCCGATCCCCCATCGGGCACAGGCGCCAACTTGGCCGCCACCATAAGACCGCCATGGTTACCGCTTTGCTAGTGTTCCCGGGAACTTTCCTGCCCAGCGGATTTCGTCAGGCGCCTTGACGGGGCGAAGGGGTCACCTTATCTCGGCAACGAGCTTGGCACTCTTCCGACGGGAGTGCCAAAACCGGCGGGCTCATCGCTCGCATTCCCTCGAAGAGGTATCCACATGTCCTTCCGCCCCCTGCACGACCGCGTCGTCGTCAAGCGCATCGAAGCCGAGCAGAAGACCGCCGGCGGCATCATCATCCCCGACACCGCCAAGGAAAAGCCCCAGGAGGGCGAGGTGATCGCGGTGGGCGCCGGCGCCCGCGACGAGAGCGGCAAGCTCGTTCCCCTCGATGTGAAGGCGGGCGATCGCGTGCTGTTCGGCAAGTGGTCCGGCACCGAGGTCAAGATCGACGGCCAGGACCTCCTCATCATGAAGGAGAGCGACATCCTCGGCGTCATCGCCAAGTGATGCGCCTTTTCCGGGCGCGCGGCCATGTGGCCGGATGATGCGCGCCTGACCGCACCGACATCCTCATTCAGGAGGCCGAAATGGCTGCCAAAGAAGTGAAGTTTTCTTCCGACGCGCGCGAGAAGCTGCTGCGCGGCGTCGACATCCTCGCCAATGCGGTGAAGGTCACCCTCGGCCCCAAGGGCCGCAACGTGGTGATCGAGAAGAGCTTCGGCGCCCCCCGCATCACCAAGGACGGTGTGTCGGTGGCCAAGGAGATCGAGCTCGAGGACAAGTTCGAGAACCTCGGCGCCCAGCTGGTGCGTGAGGTGGCCTCCAAGACCAACGACCTCGCCGGCGACGGCACCACCACCGCCACCGTGCTGGCCCAGTCCATCGTGAAGGAAGGCGCCAAGGCGGTTGCCGCCGGCATGAACCCGATGGACCTGAAGCGCGGCATCGACCTCGCCGTGGCCGCCGCCATCGCCGACATCAAGGGCCGCGCCAAGAAGGTTTCCTCCTCCGCGGAAGTCGCGCAGGTGGGCACCATCTCCGCCAACGGTGATGTCTCCATCGGCGAGATGATCGCCGGCGCCATGCAGCGCGTGGGCAACGAGGGCGTGATCACCGTCGAGGAAGCCAAGACCGCCGAGACCGAGCTCGAGGTGGTGGAAGGCATGCAGTTCGACCGCGGCTACCTCTCTCCGTATTTCATCACCAATGCGGAGAAGATGATCGCCGACCTGGAAGAGCCCTACCTGCTCATCTTCGAGAAGAAGCTGTCCGGCCTCCAGCCGATCCTGCCGGTCCTCGAGGCCGTGGTGCAGACCGGCCGTCCCCTCGTCATCGTCGCCGAGGACGTGGAAGGCGAGGCCCTCGCCACCCTCGTGGTGAACAAGCTGCGCGGCGGCCTGAAGGTCGCGGCCGTGAAGGCCCCCGGCTTCGGTGATCGCCGCAAGGCCATGCTGGAGGATATCGCCATTCTCACCGGCGGCCAGGTGATCTCGGAAGACCTCGGCATCAAGCTGGAGAACGTGACCCTCGCCCAGCTCGGCCGCGCCAAGAAGGTGATCCTCGAGAAGGAGAAGACCACCATCGTGGACGGCGTCGGCGAGAAGGCCGACATCGAGGCCCGCGTCAACCAGATCAAGGCCCAGATCGAGGAGACCTCCTCGGACTACGACCGCGAGAAGCTCCAGGAGCGCCTGGCCAAGCTCGCGGGCGGCGTGGCGGTGATCCGCGTCGGCGGTTCCACCGAGGTGGAAGTCAAGGAGAAGAAGGACCGCGTTGACGACGCCCTGAACGCCACCCGCGCCGCGGTGGAAGAAGGCATCGTCCCCGGTGGCGGCGTGGCCCTGCTGCGCGCCAAGAAGGCGGTCGAGACCGTCACTTCCGACAATGCCGACATCAAGGCCGGCATCAAGATCGTGCTGCGCGCCCTTGAGGCCCCCATCCGCCAGATCGCCGAGAATTCCGGCGTGGAAGGCTCCATCGTGGTGGGCAAGGTGCAGGAGTCCAACGATCCGAACTTCGGCTTCAATGCCCAGAGCGAGGAATACGTGGACATGATCTCCGCCGGCATCGTCGATCCGGCGAAGGTGGTGCGCACCGCCCTTCAGGATGCGGCTTCCATCGCGGCCCTCATCGTCACCACCGAGGCGCTCGTCGCCGAGCTGCCGAAGAAGGATGCCGGCATGCCCGCCATGCCCGGCGGCGGCATGGGCGGCATGGGCGGCATGGATTTCTGATCCAATCCTCCCTGGCGTAGGAAAGAGAGGGCGCGGCTTCGGCCGCGCCCTTTTTCGTTCGGCCGGCTTCTCGCGCCGCAGCTTGCTGCGTCCGCGGAAAGAGAGCCGGGCCCGCCGCACCGGCTCCGCCGCCTTCGGTCAAGTCCGGGCGGCGCCTGAGCAAACCTGCTTGGCACCCGAGCGACCTGGCGCTTGAGCGACTTGGGGCCGGTCGAAGACCAAGGTCGACGGCATCAGGCGCGGCCTGCGGCGCCGACCTCCCCCCGGGGCCGGGCGCGGCCCTCCGGACGCGCTGGAAGCCCACAGCCCGCCCGGCTCGTTCCACCCTCAGGTGCCGCAGAACGTCTGGTAGCCTTCCATCCGCGGCGGCAGGTCGGCGTAGCGGGCGAAGTTCGGCTGATCCGCGTAGGGGGTCGCAAGGACCGTGTTCAACTCCTCGAAGGGGGCGAAGTCTCCGCGCTCGGTGGCCGCGGCGATGACCGCTTCCACCAGGTGGTTGCGCGGTACGAAGGCGGGGTTCACCTGCTCCATCCCCGCCCGGATCTGCGCGCCCTCCCGCCCCGTCGCGGCGAGGCGAGCGCGCCAGCGCGCGGCCCAGGCGTCGAAGGCGTCCCGGTCCAGGAACAGGTCTCGCACCGGTGAGAGGGCCTCCTCGTCCTCTGCGGCCCGGCACAGGCGCCGGAAGGTGAGGGTAAAGTCCGCCTTGCCCGCGATCATCGCGCTGAGCAGGTCAAGGGCGAGGGCCACGTCCGCCTCGTCCGCGTCGGGAAGGCCGATCTTGGCGGCGAGCCCCGCGTGGTAGGCGCCATAAAAGCGGGCCGGGAAGGTGCCGAGCGCGGCATTGGCGATGGCCACCGCCTGCTCCTTCTCCGGATGGAAGAGCGGCACGAGGCATTCGGCGAAGCGGGCGAGGTTCCAGTGGGCGATGTCCGGCTGGTTGCCATAGGCATAGCGGCCCATGTGGTCGATGGAGGAGAACACCGTCTGCGGGTCGTAGGCGTCCATGAATGCGCAGGGGCCGTAGTCGATGGTCTCGCCCGAGACGGACATGTTGTCCGTGTTCATCACGCCATGGATGAAGCCCATCTGCAGCCAGCGGGCCACGAGGGCGGCCTGCCGGCCGATCACCGCTTCCAGCAGGCCGAGATAGGGCTGCTCGGTCCCGGCCAGCTCCGGATAATGGCGGGCGATGGTGTAGTCGGCGAGCTGGCGCACGGCGTCCGTCGCCTTGCGAGCGGCGAAGAACTGGTAGGTGCCGATGCGGATGTGGCTTGCCGCCACCCGCGCCAGCACCGCGCCGGGCAGCGGGCGGTCGCGCAGGATGGGCTCGCCGGTCGTCACGGCCGCCAGCGCGCGGGTGGTGGGAATGCCCAGCGCCGCCATGGCCTCGCTGACGATATATTCCCGCAGAACCGGGCCGAGGGCCGCCCGCCCGTCGCCGCGGCGGGAGAAGGGAGTGGGCCCGGAGCCCTTCAGCTGGATGTCCCGCCGGCCGTTGCGCCCCACCACCTCGCCGAGGAGGATGGCACGGCCGTCGCCGAGCTGGGGCACGAACTGGCCGAACTGGTGTCCAGCATAGGCGAGGGCAATGGGATCGGCCCCCGGCGGCACGCGCTGGCCGGCGAAGATTTCCACACCCTCGGGTGTGGCCAGCGCCGCGGGATCGAGCCCCAGCTCCTCGGCGAGGGCGGCATTGACCTTCACCAGCGCGGGCGCGGCGACGGGGGTGGGGGCCGCCGATGCATAGAAGCCCGGCAGGTCGCGGGAATAGGAATTGTCGAACGGAAAGAGGGCGGTGCGATCGGTCGCCGCGGCGACAGGGGGATCGACGGCAGGAGAAACGGCGCTGGACATGGCAATCTCCCTCGGGGCGAAAAGGGGCAGGCCCCGGGACTTCAGCAATCAATATGGGAAGCGTGCCGGCATCCGGAAAGGAAGTCCAGCCACAGCGCCCGCCCGTCAGGGTTGGCGCCAGGGGGGAATCCGCCCGTCAAGGTTGGCGCCAGGGGGGAATCCGCCCGTCAGGGTTGGCGCCAGGGGGGAATCCGCCCGTCAGGGTTGGCGCCAGGGGGAATCCGCCCGTCAGGGTTGGCGCCAGGGGGAATCTGCCCGTCAGGGTTGGCGCCGGGCGAGCGCTCGCCCGTCAGGGCAGTCGAGGGCGGAAGCCCACCTCGCCGGAATCGGCGTCGAAGAGATAGTCGAACGCGTTCAGCGCCCGCACCGTGGTGTTGACGAAGGCTGGCCGCCGGCCGTGCCCCACCAGGATCACCTGTTCCGGCACGTTCGGGTCCGCCCGGTCGCCCACGGTGAAGCCATAGGCCGGCGCGGTCCCGCCGGTGCCCGGCGAGATGGCGAGGACGACGCCCTCGGCCAGCACCCGCTCGCCGCGCGGGCCGAGGGTGGCGAGCCCTTCCGCCTGCGCATCGGGCAGGGAAAGGAACATGGTCGTCACGCCCGTATCCATCAGCAGGGAGCCGCAGGCGGCCGGCGCGCGGCCGTCGAGGGCGAGGCAGGCGGGCGTCGCCGCCCAGTCGCCGGCAGCGGGATCGGCCGCCAGCTTCACCCGGGAGAAGCCGGCCTTGTCCCCCGCGGAAAGCCCGACCTTCACCGCTTGCCGGCCCACCACATAGCCGCGACCGAGCGCGCCGGGCGCCTGGCTCTCGCCCATGCCCGGCAGGTTGAGGAAGGGGTTGCGGTCCGGCCCCGCCCCCGGCTGGCCGTCATGGGCGCGGGCGAAGCCGATACCCAGCATGGCGACGCGGCGCGGCGCCTCGGATGGCCGGCAGTTGCGCGCCGTCCTCAGGCAGTCGATGCGCGTCACCGCGAGCACGGTGATGGGCCGGGTGGTGAGGCGCGTTCCATCCGCGCCGGTGATGGTAACCGGCACGCGCACATGGACGCCGCGCATGATCCGCCCGGAGGAGGAATAGGTGAGCCGCCCCGGCCCGAGGCGCGGCAGCGTCGCGAAATCGGCGATGGAGGTGGCGGAGATGACGACGCCGGTGGAACCCGTGTCCATCACGGCCCGGTGCGCTTCCCCGCCGATGGAGATCGCCAGCGTCGGCGGACGGCGGATGGGCGCGCCGTCGGCCGGCGCGTTGAGATAGGGCAGCGTCACGGCCTGCTGGGCCCCGGCCGGGCCCGGGAGAGCCGAAGCCAGAAGGGACGCGAAAAGGAGGACGGCATAAGCGCGGCGCATCATCGGTCCTCCCATGCCGGCACCCGGTGCCGGGGCGCGCAACGCGTCGCGCGATTCACGGGAGAGAAGATGGCCTGAAAGCCGGCGTGCGAGGCAAGGGCGCGCGCCATAAAACAGGAAGGGAGCCGGTTCCGAGGGGCCCGGCTC
Organism: Xanthobacter nonsaccharivorans; assembly: GCF_043194755.2. Taxonomy (NCBI): domain Bacteria; kingdom Pseudomonadati; phylum Pseudomonadota; class Alphaproteobacteria; order Hyphomicrobiales; family Xanthobacteraceae; genus Xanthobacter; species Xanthobacter nonsaccharivorans. The sequence continues at coordinate 1,445,462 of NZ_CM195526.1, forward strand.
CGGCTCCAGGTCTCAAGGCGTGGCCGGCGAGCGCCACGGCATCCGCCGCCAGGTCACATGATCTGGCGCAGCACCGCGTAGAGCGTGCCCGAGAGCACGATGGCCGCCGGCAGGGTCAGCACCCAGGCCATCAGCAGGTTGCGCACGGTGGACATCTGCAGGCCGGAGCGGTTGGCGGCCATGGTGCCCGCCACGCCCGAGGACAGCACATGGGTGGTGGACACGGGCAGGCCGTACATGTCGGCCGCGCCGATGGTGGCCATGGCCACCAGCTCCGCGGCGCCGCCCTGGGCATAGGTCAGGTGCGTCTTGCCGATCTTCTCGCCCACGGTGACCACGATGCGCTTCCACCCCACCATGGTGCCGAGGCCGAGGGCGATGGCCACCGCCACCTTCACCCAGAGGGGGATGAACTTGGTGGCCTGGTCCAGCTCCCGCTTGAAGGCGGAAAGGTTGCTCTTCGCGGTGGCATCGACGCCGGGCTCACCGGTCTTGCCCATCAGCCGGATGGTTTCGGAGGCCAGATACATGTCGTTGCGGATGTTGGACACGGACGCCGCGGGCACCTGGCTCAGCGACTGGTGCTTGGCCACCATGTCGGCGATCTCGCGGGTCACCTGGGCGAGGGCGGGCAGGGTGTCCGGGGACGCCTGGCGGTCCCGCACATAGGCGGTGAGGGCGGCGCGCGGGTCGGCGGGCGGCGGCGCCTTGGCGGTCAGCGTGAGGAGCGAGCTTTCGGTGGCCTGGGCGATGGCGCTGAACCGGGCTACTTCCTCCACGTTGACAGCGTGGTTGAGGGCATAGGCGGTGGGCACGATGCCGATCAGGATCAGCATGATGAGGCCCATGCCCTTCTGGCCGTCGTTGGAGCCGTGGGCAAAGGAAACGCCGGTGCAGGTGAGCACGAGGAGGGACCGGATCCACCACGGCGGCGGCGTGTTGCCCTTGGGCTCGCGATAAAGGGCCGGGTTGCGCACCAGCACCTTGAGCGTGATGAAGAGCAGGCCCGCAGCGACGAAGCCGACCACCGGCGACAGCAGCAGCGAATAGCCGACGTTCGCCGCCTGTCCCCAATCCACGCCGGCGGTTCCGTCGCGCCCCTGTAGCAGCTGGTTGGCGATGCCGACGCCGATGATGGAGCCGATGAGGGTGTGGGAGGAGGAGGCGGGCAGGCCGAGCCACCAGGTGCCGAGGTTCCAGACGATGGCCGCGATGAGGAGCGCGAACACCATGGCCATGCCGGCCCCCGACCCCACATGGAGGATGAGCTCCACCGGCAGCAGCGAGACGATGCCAAACGCCACGGCGCCGGACGACAGGAGCACGCCGAGAAAGTTCCACGCCCCCGACCAGATCACCGCCACATGGGCGGGCAGCGAGTGGGTGTAGATCACCGTCGCCACCGCGTTGGCGGTGTCGTGGAAGCCGTTCACGAATTCGAAGCCAAGGGCGATGAGCAGCGCGACGACAAGCAGGAGGAAGGGCAGGAGGGTGAGCGTGTCGGCGCCTGCGGCGTCCACGTCCTGCCAGATGGAATAGCCGGCATATCCAAGCCCTCCGAGCAGAAGGGCGAGGAAGAGGAATTTCTCCAGCATGCCATGGTCCCGATCCATGGCGACGCGGCGCGGCGAAGCGTGGTGGTGTCCTTGGGCCGTCCCGCCATGGCGGGACGTCGCAGCCTGCGACATGACCTCCTCCATCAACCCGATGCCGGAGCCGGCAGCCTCCGCTGGTTGACAGCAGCGGGTGACACGCCAATGACGTCCACGGCTTCGTTGATGCGTGCTGCCGGCGGACGCGGGCTTTTGCAGTCCGCGGTTCCCCTCAGCCGTGCATGAGCGCGGAGACGTGGGCGGCGGCGGAGGTGGCGAGGCCTTCCAGGTCGTACCCGCCTTCCAGTACCGAGATCACGCGGCCGTCGCACTTCTGGTCGGCGACCTCCATCAGCCGGCGGGTGATCCAGCCGAAGTCCGTATCCACCAGCCGCAGCGAGGCGAGCGGATCGCGCTTGTGGGCATCGAACCCCGCCGAGATGAGGATGAGGTCCGGCGAGAAGGAGGTGATGCGCGGCAGGATGCGCGTCTCCATCGCCTCCTTGAACACGGCGCCGTCGTCGCCGGAGCGCAGGGGGACGTTGACGATGGTGTTCGCCGCCCCCGTCTCGCTCGCCGCCCCGGTGCCGGGATAGAGCGGCATCTCATGGGTGGAGCAATAAAGCACGCTGTCGTCGGCCCAGAAGATCTCCTGGGTGCCGTTGCCGTGGTGCACGTCGAAATCGACGATGGCGATGCGGCCGAGGCCATGCTTCGCCTGGGCGTGGCGGGCGGCGATGGCCACCTGGTTGAGCAGGCAGAAGCCCATGGGCTTGCGCGTCTCGCAATGGTGGCCCGGCGGGCGCATGGCGACGAAGGCGTTGTGCACCTTGCCGGCCACCACCTCGTCCACCGCGAAGCAGGCGCCGCCCACGGCGCGCAAGGCCGCTTCCCAGCTGCCGGGCGAGAGCACCGTGTCGGAATCGATGCGCACCAGCCCCTCGTGCGGGGTCGCCTCGCCCATGGCGTCGACGAAATCGGCGGGATGCACGCGGATGATGTCGGCCCGCTCGCCCCGGGGCGCCAGATCGCGCACCAGATGGGAGAATTTCTCCTGCTCGAAGATGCGGTCGAGGGCCCGAAGCCGGTCCGCGCGTTCGGGGTGGCCGGGCGGGGTCTCGTGCTTCAGGCCAGCGGGATGGGTAACGAGCAGCGTGGACATGGGCCTTGGCGTCTCCCTGGGCGTCTTCGCATTCTTGCTTGTGACATACCATATTCCAGTATCGCCGGCATGGTCTTGCGCCGGATCAAGAGTGACCGGCGTGTCACGACAACCCGTTTCCGCGGCCCATGGGGCGGGCGGACCAGCTTAAGGCGTTCTGCGACCTGGGATTGTGCGGTGGTCGCGCCCACGCATGCCGGTGGCAAGGTGTTGCGCCGGCTATGCGACCTTGGGAGGGGGCGCCCTATTTTCCGTCGAGGCGGCGGGAGAAGACCACGCGGGGCTCCTCCGCATAGCCGATGGCCTCGTAGAAGCCGCGCACCTTTTCATTGTCGGGGCGCACCAGCAGCATCAGCTTGGGCACGGCGCGGGCGCGCAGCCAGTCCTCGGCGGCGATGGTGAGCGCCCGGCCGATGCCGCGGCCCTGCAGCTGCGGGTCCACCGCCAGATAATAGATCCAGCCCCGGTGGCCGTCGTGGCCCACCATGACGGAGCCGGCGAGGCACGTGCCTTCCCGCGCCACGAGGACAGTGGAATGGGGCCCGCGGCGGGCGAGGGCGATGTCGGCGAAGGGGTCGTTCCACGGGCGGGTCAGCCCGGCCCGCTCCCACAAGGCGACGAGGGCGGGGGTGTCCGCATCCTCCGCATGGGCGAAGGCGAGCCCCGCGACGGCGGGCGTGGTGACGGTGTCGGTCATTGCGGGATCTCGGGCTGGGAAGGGGCGGGGCGAGGGGCGGCGGCGCGGGCGAGACGGTCGGCGATGGCCTCGCCGAGGCCGGCGGGGGGCAGGGGCGCCACGGCGATGGAAGGCACGCCGGAGGCATCAAGGCTGCGCAGCGCGCCATAGAGCCGGGCCGCCGCCTCGGTGAGGCTGCCGGAGGGGCTGAGGTCGAGCACCGCGGCGGCGTGCTCGGTGCCGGGGGGGCGCGCGCCGGCGAAGGTGAGCAGCGCCTCGCCCGCCTCCACCTGCTGCGCATCGAGCCGCAGCAGGGCCCGCGGGGCGTAATGGGAGGCGAGCCGGCCGGGGGCGATGGGGGCGGCGGCATCGTGCGACCCGGCCCGCGCGATGGCCTGGCCGAGGGCGGCCTCGATGTCTTCCCGCGCCAGCCCGCCGGGCCGCAGCAGCAGGGGGATCTCTCCGGTGACGTCGAGAATGGTGGATTCCACGCCGACGGGCGAGGGCCCGCCGTCCAGCACCGCGTCGATTCGGCCGGAAAGGTCCGTCATCACATGGGCCGCGGAGGTGGGGGAGACATGCCCGGACCGGTTGGCGCTGGGCGCCACCACGGCGCCGCCGAACGCCTTCAGCAAAGCGGTCGCGTCCGGATGGGACGGCACCCGCAGTCCCACCGTGCCGAGGCCGGCGCGCGCCAGCTCGCACACGCCGTTGCCGCCGCCATAGGGCACGACGAGGGTGAGGGGGCCGGGCCAGAAGCGCTCGGCCAGAAGGGTCGCCGCGCGGTTGAACGTGCCGAGCCGACGGGCGGCGGCGGCATCAGAGGTGTGGGCGATGAGCGGGTTGAAGGCGGGCCGCCCCTTCGCCGCGTAGAGGGCGGCCACCGCCGCGGGGTTCGCCGCGTCGGCGCCGAGGCCGTAGACCGTCTCGGTGGGAAAGGCCACGAGCCCGCCGCCGGCCAGAAGGCGCGCGGCTTCCGCCACGGCCGCGGGCCGGTTGGCGGGCAGCAGGCGCGTATCGCGTGGAAGGAGGGATGCGGCTGTGGTCATCTCGATCCGGCCCGGCCCGTCTCCGACCAAAGGGCCAGAGCGCGCCACTTGACGAAGCGCGCCGGCGCCGCGATGTGGGAAGCCGGCGGATCGCGTGCTTAGAGCGCGCCCGACCGGGCCGGTCAAGCGGGCCGGCCCGCTCCGCACCAAGGGAGGGTACGATGACCTATCGCGCGCCGGTGGAAGAGGTTTCCTTTTTCCTGAAGAGCTGCACCTCCCTTCCCCTCCTCATGGAGCAGGGGCTGGTGGACCTGTCCTTCGACGTGGTCGATCCCGTGCTGGAGGAGGCTGGCAAGTTCGCCGCCACCGCCATCGCCCCCCTCGATCAGGTGGCGGACAAGGAGCACTGCACCCTGAAGGACGGCGCGGTGACCACCCCCACGGGCTGGCGCGACGCCTATCAGGCCTGGGCCGGGGCGGGCTGGAGCTCGGTGGCGGCCGAAGAGGAATTCGGCGGGCAGAACCTGCCCACCTCCGTCACCTCGGCCCTCACCGAGTTCTGGAACTCCGCCTCGCCCTCCTTCGGCATCGGCGGCGTGCTCACCATGGGCGCCATCGAGGCGCTGACCGCCCATGGCGCCCACGAGCTGCAGCACATCTTCCTGCCCAAGATGGTGGCCGGCACCTGGACCGGCACCATGAACCTCACCGAGCCGCAGGCGGGCTCCGACCTCGCCGCGCTCCGCGCCAAGGCGGTCAAGCAGGACGACGGCACCTACCGCATCTTCGGCACCAAGATCTTCATCTCCTACGGCGAGCACGATTTGGCCGAGAACATCGTGCACCTGGTGCTCGCCCGCCTGCCGGATGCGCCCGCCGGCACCCGCGGCATCTCGCTCTTTCTCGTCCCCAAGTTCCTGGTGAAGGCGGACGGCAGCCTCGGCGCGCGCAACGATGTCCTGGCCGTGGGCGTGGAGCACAAGCTGGGCCTGCACGGCTCGCCCACCTGCACCATGGCCTTCGGCGAGAAGGGCGAGGGCGCGATCGGCTATCTCGTCGGCGAGGAGAACCGCGGCCTCGCCTGCATGTTCACCATGATGAACAACGCCCGCCTCGCGGTGGGCATCCAGGGCGTGGCGGTGGCCGAGCGCGCCACCCAGCGCGCCTTCGCCTACGCCCGGGACCGCAAGCAGGGCAAGGCGCCGGGCATCGAGGGCGCCGCCCCCATCATCGCCCATCCGGACGTGAAGCGCATGCTGCTCACCATGCGCGCCGAGACCGACGCGGCCCGCGCCATCTGCCTGAAGACGGCGGACGCGCTCGACCGCTCCCGTCGCCTGCCGGACCCCATCGCCCGCGCGGCGGCGCTGGCCGAGGCGAGCGTGCTGACCCCGGTGGCCAAGGCCTTCTCCACCGACATCGGCATCGAGGTGGCCTCCACCGGCGTGCAGGTGCACGGGGGCATGGGCTATATCGAGGAAACGGGCGCGGCCCAGCATCTGCGCGATGCCCGCATCTTCGCCATCTACGAGGGCACCAACGGCATCCAGGCCATCGATCTCGTCACCCGCAAGCTGCCGCTGGAAGGCGGCGACGTGGTCACCGCCCTCATCGCCGACTACCGCGAGATCGCCGAGGAGGTGGGCGCGTTGAACGCCCCCGATTTCGGCCATGCCGGCGCGCGTCTCTCCGAAGCGGTGGATGCCCTGGCGCGGGCCACGCGGGTGATGCTCGACCGTGGTGTCGACGAGCCCGGCAAGGCGCTTGCCGGGGCGACGCCCTATCTGCGCCTGTTCGCGCGCGCGGCGGGCGGCGCCTATCTCGCCAAGGCGGCGCTCGCCGCTTATGCCGAGCGTTCCGGGGGCGCCAGCGACCCGCGCCTGTCCGCCCGCATCGCGCTCGCCCGCTTCTTCGCGGAGAACCTCGCCACCGAGGCGAAGGGGCTGGAAGAGACCGTGGTGGGCGGGGCCGCCGGCGTGCTGGAGGCGGAGGCCGTGCTGGCCCTCGCCTGAGGTTGCCGTGTTCACGGGTGTGAGGGGCATGCCCCTCACTTTTCGTCCAGCCGCAACTCCATCAAGGCCCGGCGCATGTGCGCCGGGCGTGCGCCGGAGCCGGTCAGCCGGCGGAGCCGGGCACCACCGGGCGCTTGCCGCGGCCGGTGTTCTTGGGCGCGACGCCCACCGCCCGCCAGGTGCCGCGCCCGGCATCCTTCGCCGCATAGAGCGCGGCATCCGCCTCGGCGATGAGGGCGGCGGCATCCAGCGTCTTGTCGTCCGCCACCGCCATGCCGATGGAGAAGGAGGCGGGCAGCGCCAGCCCTTCCACCTCCACCGGCCGGGATAATTGACTGTGGAGGCGGTCCGCCATGGCGGCGAACTCCTCTTTGGTCTTGCCGGCCGCCACCATGGCGAATTCGTCGCCGCCGTAGCGGGCCACGAGGTCGCCGGCGCGGATCGCCGCCTGCAGACGCCGCGCGGCGGTGGTGAGCAGCAGGTCGCCGGCCATGTGGCCGTAGCGGTCGTTCACCGTCTTGAAGTGGTCGATGTCGATCAGCAGCACGGCGAACAGCGCCCCCTCGCGCACCAGGCGCCGGCGCGCCTGCTCCAGCGCGCGGTCGAAGCCCGAGCGGTTGGCGAGGCCCGTGAGCGGATCGTGCGAGGCCGCATGCTCCAGCGCGGCTTCCAGGTGCTTGCGCTGGGAGATGTCGGTGAGCGTGCCCACCGCCCGCACCGGCTGGCCTTCGCCATTGCGCTCCACCACCTTGCCGCGCTTCAGCAGCCAGACGTAGGAGCCATTGCGATGCCGCACCCTGAGCTCGGCCTGGTAGAGCAGGTGACGGCCTTCCACGTGGTCGCGGAAGGACTTGAGGATGGCCTGCAGGTCGTCCGGATGGACGAGGGCGCCATAGTCCGCGAGGTGGACGGGGGTGCCCGGCGGGTCATATCCCAGCATGCGGTAGGCGCGGGCGCTGAAGAAGATGCTGTCGGAGGGCACGTGCCAGTCCCAGATGCCGTCGTTCGCTCCTTCGAGGGCGTAGGCGAGGCGGCGGCGATCCTCCTGGATCTCGCGCTGCTGGTGGGCGCGCTGGGCCATGATGGCGGCCATCAGCAGGGCGGGCAGGTCGATCAGCACCAGCCGGGCCTGGAGGCGCAACAGGGTGGCCATCATGCTCTCGTCCGGCGTCACCCAAACGCGCACCACCGTGAGGACGACCATCGCCAGGGAGAAGGCGGACGCCGCCAGAGCGGTGGGGAAGACACCGAGACGGAAGGCGAACCACAGGAGGATGGTGCCGCCGATGTCGATCATCAGCGGCTCGCCGTAATAACCGGCGGCGACGAACACGAGGGCCAGCGCGAAGGCGGCGAGGGCCAGCTCTTCCTGAAGGGTCACGCCCAGCAGGCGCACCCGGTCGCCGGCCGCCAGCGCCGCCATCTCCTTGCCCGGCCGGCCGACCCAGAGCAGGAACGGCGGCAGCAGCAGCACCACCCCCGCCATCTGCGGGATCCAGCACAGCAGGAACAGGTGCACGAAGGTGCCCCCGCTCTCCAGGAACTGGACGAAGGCCGAGACGAGCGCGCCCGGAAAGGTTCCGGCCACCGCCACGAGGGCGAGGCTGATGACCATGGGCACGCCGCGGAAGGCCGCCCGTTCCAGCGCCGCCCGGATGCACCCCCAGCCCACCAGCGCGAAGACGAGGCCGCTCGCCAGCCCGCTCGCCAGCGAGAAGGCAAGGTCATGGCCGAACGCGGTGAGATGCAGCGCAAAGGACACGAGCGCCACCGCCGTGGCATGCATCCCCAGCGTGTCCTTGCGGAGCAGGAAATAGGCGCCCACCGCCAGGGCATCGGTGGGCCAGAGGGCGGGAAACACGCCGAGCCGCTGGCCGATCGCCGTGGTGGCCAGCATCAGGCAGCCGTAGAAGAGGCAGAAGCAGGCGAGCTCCAGCGCATCTTCCTGCCAGGAGGATGGCGGACCCTGGGGGGCGCGTCGCCGCGCCGGCGGGGATTGCTCGAAGGGCGGGGGCCGCTCGACCACCGCGGGGCCCGCAGCGCCCATCACGTTCGGGCGCATGTGGCCGGCCTCCGCGGAACGCTGCCGGACAGCAACCCTGCCCGCCGCCACGCCGCAGGGGGCGGGCACGGCGCAAGCGGGGTCCGAAGACCGGCTCGGCAGGCGGACTCCACCGTAAGGCGACTCCCTGGATTATCGCGTGGCTTCGCGTGTGCCGTTCTGGCGACGGGTTGCAGGCGCCGGGCACCACCAACATCACGCCAGCCCGGCACATCGTAAATTTAGTATGCCATGACGGCTGCCGGAACGAAAATTTTTGGCACTACAAGCCGTTACCGCTGGCGTGATTCGCTCCCGACGGGATTTGCAACCGGCACGTGCCCGACCTGGTCAGCGGCCAGTGAAGCCCTCGAAGATATAGTCCGGAGCGGAGGTATTATGGCGCGACGGCACGAGGCGCCCGGCCCAGAGCATGGAGACGTTCTCGGCGTCCGAGAAGCTCATGACGGGCGATTCGCCCATGCCGTTCACGCCCATGGAGCGCCAGGCGACACGGGCGACGTCGGCATTGCCCTCTGTCACGTACATGGAGCGCAGCGCGGCGAAGGTGCGCGGCGTCGCCCCGTCGAACTGCACCTCGAGGGAGAGGTCGTCCCGGTCGAGCTTCGCCATCTGCATGCGCGCCTTGCCGCCCTCGGCGAAATGGAGGGTGAAGGTGCGGGTCTGCGGCGCGAAGTCGATCTCCTTCAGCTTCACCAGCGGCCGCTCGGCCTGCTCCACCGGGCCGACGAGGAAGGACGAGCCGTAGGCGGTGGTGCGCAGCTGGTTCGGCGCCAGCGGCCGGGCGCGCCAGTAGCCGTCCGGCGGATAGACCACCAGCACCTCCTCGGCCTTGCCCTCGTTGCGCACCCAGACCTGCACCATGTGCAGGCCCTGCGTCACCTCTCCGCCGACGCGGAACGGCACGGTGGCCGCGCGCCAGAAGGAGGGGAAGATATAGCCGGTGAGCCAGAGGTCCGGCGTCTCGTAGATGGTGACGCGCTTCGGCTCGGCCGCCTTGCCGGGGGCCGGCGGCTGCGTCGGCTCGGCGAGCACCACCGGGTCGCGGGTCATGTCGCAGGTCTCGAAGTCCGGCATGGTGCGGTCGAACAGCAGGGTGCCGATATAGGCCGGGTGCCGGGCGGTGATGCGGAACTTCGACACCTTGTCGGAGACGAAGGTGAGGGTCACGTTGTCCGTCTCGGCGCAGGTGGCCGCCACGCTCTCGTTGCGCACCGTCACGCCCACCGGACCGGGACCGGGTGCCGGAGCCGGGGCCGGGTCTGCGGCAAGGCCCGGCGCGGCGAGGGCGACGCAGGCGGCGAGGGCGCCGAGGGCGCGCATCAGGACCGTTCGCGGCAGGATCGCGCGCAGCGGGAAAGCGGACATGGACAGGGCTCCGGATGAGCATGCGTCGGCGGCAGGCGGCCGGACCTTAGCAGTCGGAGCGCGCGGGTCCAACGCGCAAGCGGCCGGGCGCGAGGGGCTTCCCGCCGCCGCCCGGGCGTGATCTATAAGCGCACCATGACGAGCGTGATTACCGTCTCCCACCTCGGCAAGACCTACGCCACCGGCCATGCGGCCCTGAAAGAAGTTTCCCTCGACATCCGCCGGGGGGAGATCTTCGCCTTGCTCGGGCCGAACGGCGCGGGCAAGACCACTCTCATCTCCATCATCTGCGGGCTGGTGAACGCCACCTCCGGCACGGTGACGGTGGCCGGCCACGACATCGTGACCGACTACCGCGCGGCGCGTTCGCGCATCGGCCTCGTGCCGCAGGAGCTGACCACGGATTCGTTCGAGAGCGTGTGGGCGACGGTGAGCTTCTCCCGCGGCCTGTTCGGACGTCGCGCGAGCCCGGCGTACATCGAGAAGGTGCTGAAGAGCCTCTCCTTGTGGGACAAGAAGGACGCCAAGATCATGACGCTCTCGGGCGGCATGAAGCGGCGCGTCCTCATCGCCAAGGCGCTGGCCCACGAGCCGGAGGTGCTGTTCCTCGACGAGCCGTCCGCCGGCGTCGACGTGGAACTGCGCCGCGACATGTGGCGCCTGGTGCGCGAGCTGCGCGACGGCGGCGTCACCATCATCCTCACCACCCATTATCTGGAGGAGGCCGAGGAGATGGCCGACCGGGTGGGGGTGATCGCCAAGGGCGAGCTGATCCTCGTGGAGGAGAAGGCGACGCTCATGACGAAGCTGGGCAAGAAGCAGCTCACCATCGAGCTCGCCACCCCCCTGCCGGCGGTGCCCGAAGCGCTTGGGCCGTATGCGCTCGCCCGCTCGCCGGACGGGGCCTGCCTGACCTACAGCTACACCGCCACCACCACCGGCGAGGACGACGCCGGCCGCTCCATCGCCGGCCTGCTCGCCGCCCTCGACCGGGAAGGCATCGCCTTCAAGGACCTCCACACGGAGCAGAGCTCCCTCGAAGACATCTTCGTGAGCCTTGTGAGGCGCGCCCCGTGAACCTGGAAGCCATCCGCGCCATCTACATGTTCGAGATGAACCGGCTGAAGCGCACGCTCGGCCAGAGCGTGGTCTCGCCGGTGCTGTCCACGTCGCTCTATTTCGTGGTGTTCGGCTCGGCCATCGGCGGCCGCATGGCGGAGGTGGGGGGCGTGCCCTACGGCGCCTTCATCGTGCCCGGCCTGATGATGCTGACGCTGCTCAACCAGTCCATCAGCAACGCGGCCTTCGCCATCTATTTCCCGCGCTTCACCGGCACCATCTACGAGCTGCTGTCCGCCCCCGTCTCGCCGTTCGAGATCGTGGCGGGATACGTGGGGGCGGCGGCCACCAAATCGGTGATCCTCGGGCTCATCATCCTCGCCACCGCCTCGCTGTTCGTGCCGCTGGAGCTGCGCCACCCGGTGTGGATGCTCTCCTTCCTGGTGCTCACCGCCGTCACCTTCTCGCTGTTCGGCTTCATCATCGGCATCTGGGCGGACGGGTTCGAGCGGCTGCAGATGATTCCGCTTCTCGTCATCACGCCGCTGACGTTTCTCGGCGGCACCTTCTATTCGCTGGACATGCTGCCCCCCGCCTGGCGGACGGTGACCCTGTTCAATCCCGTGGTCTACCTGGTCTCCGGCTTCCGCTGGAGCTTCTTCGGCCATTCGGACGTGCGGGTGGAGGTGAGCTTCGCCATGACACTCTTCTTCCTGTCCGTGTGCCTCTTCATCGTCCGCTGGATGTTCCGCACCGGCTACCGGCTGAAGAGCTGAGCGGGCCGCGGCCGGTTGCCCTTAATATAAGGGCTCTGATATCATGTTCGAACTCTGACATCACCCCGTTGCCGGAAGGATCCGCCGTGTCCGAAACCCTCTCCCGCCCCACCTACAAGACGTTCACCGAGCGCGCGCCGGATGTCTATGCCGGCCTCTCCGCCCTCACCAAGGCGGTGGACGCCTCGGGCCTCGAGAAGGGCCTGACCGAGCTGGTGAAGCTGCGCGCCTCGCAGATCAACGGCTGCGTCTTTTGCCTGAAGGTCCACCTGGGCGTGGCCCGCAAGGCGGGCGTGCCGCAGGACAAGCTGGACCTGCTCGCCACCTGGCACGATGCCGGCATCTTCTCCGAGCGGGAGCAGGCGGCGCTTGCCTATGCGGAGGCGCTGACGGTGCTCGATGGGGAGGCCGCCTCCGACGAGGCGTGGGGGGCGCTCCGCGAGGAGTTCACGCAGGACGAGGCGGTCTACCTCACCGTGACCATCGCCTCCATCAACGCCTGGAACCGCATCGGCATCGCCCTGCGCTTCGCGCCGCCGGCATGAGGGGCAGGAGGACGGGAGCCGAGGCTCCCGTCCTGATGCGGCGTTCAGAGCGCGCGCCGATCTGACGGCACCGCAATCAGATCGGATAACGCGTTTTCTGCCTTCGGCTTAGAGGGCGATCCTCCGGGCAGATGGCTTCCATCTGCCCGGATCGCCCTCACAGGCCGCCGACGCACATGTACTTGATGTTCAGATAGTCGTCGCAGCCGTACTTGGAGCCCTCGCGGCCGACGCCGCTCTCCTTCACGCCGCCGAAGGGGGCCACCTCGGTGGTGATCACGCCGGCGTTGATGCCCACCTGCCCGTACTGCAGCTGCTCCGCCACGCGGAAGGCGCGACCGAGGTCCCTGGTGAAGAAGTAGCAGGCGAGGCCGTACTCGGTGTCGTTGGCGTAGGAGATGGCCTGCTCCTCCGTCTCGAACTTGAAGAGCGGGGCGATGGGCCCGAAGATCTCGTCGCGGGCGAAGGCCATGTTCTGGGTCGCGTTGGCGAGCACGGTGGGCTCGAAGAAGGTGCCGCCCTGCGCCGGCTGCTTGCCGCCGGTGAGCACGCTCGCCCCCTTGTCGAGGGCGTCTTTCAGCAGGCGCTCCACCTTGGCCAGCGCGCGGTCGTCGATCAGCGGCCCGGCCACGACCCCGTCCTCGAGGCCGTTGCCGACCTTCAGCTTCTTCGAGGCTTCCGCGAACCTGGCGGCGAAGGCGTCATAGATGCCCGCCTGCACGTAGAAGCGGTTGGCGCAGACGCAGGTCTGGCCCACGTTCCGGTACTTGGAGGCGATGGCCTGCTCGACGGCAAGGTCGAGGTCCGCATCGTCGAACACCAGGAAGGGCGCGTTGCCGCCCAGTTCCAGCGACACTTTCTTCATGGTGTCGGCGGACTGCTTCATCAGCAGCTTGCCCACCGGGGTGGAGCCGGTGAAGGTGATCTTCTTCACCAGCGGGTTGGAGGTCATCTCGGCGCCGATGGCCGGGGCATCGCCCACCACGATGTTGACGACGCCCGCCGGGATGCCCGCCATCTCCGCCAGCACGCCCCAGGCGAGGCCGGAATAGGGGGTGAGCTCGGAGGGCTTGCAGACCACCGTGCAGCCGGCCGCCAGCGCCGCGCCGATCTTGCGCGACAGCATGGAGGAGGGGAAGTTCCAGGGGGTCACGGCGGCGCAAACGCCCACCGGCTCCTTGGTCACGAGGATGCGGCGGTTGCCCCACGGGGAGGGGATCACGTCGCCATAGAGGCGCCGGGCCTCCTCGGCGAACCAGCGCACATAGGCGGCCGAGCCGCCCACCTCGCCCTTGGCCTCGGCGAGCGGCTTGCCCTGCTCGGTGGTGAGGATGAGAGCCAGCTCGTCGGCATTCTGGGTGATGAGGTCGGCCAGCTTGTGGAGCTTCGCCGCGCGCTCGGCGGCGGTGGTGGCGCGCCAGGTCTTGAAGGCCTCGGCGGCGGCCTCGATGGCGCGGCGCGTCTCGGCCCCGCCGGCCTTCGGAATGGTGCCGATGATCTCGCCCGTGGCCGGATTGTTGACGGAGAGGGTCTCGCCGCCATCGGCATCCACCCAGGCGCCGCCGATCAGCATCTTGTCGCGCAGCAGGGTGAAGGCGGGGGCGTCAGGGCGGAAAGCGGGCTGGGGTGCTGCCATGGTGGGCTCCTGAGGGCGCGCGCCTGAAGCGCAAACGCCAAACCGGGCGGGAAGAACGCGCCCGTAGATATAGGATATAAGACTAAAGGGCCAGTCGCCCCCTGCGGCTCCGGCGTCGGCGGAATGGCAGCGGGCAGGCCCCTCAGCGCACGCAGGTGATGGAATGGAACGGGACGATCTGCTCCTTCTGTCCCGCCCCCATCGCCACCTGGCATCGCAGATAATCCCGGCCGAGGCTCAGCGGCGCGAAGCCGGTAATGGTGCCGCCCCCCACCACCTGGATGATGATGGCCTGGCCTTCCTTTCCGCTGACGATGTCGAGCACGGCCTGGCGGAAATCGTCTTCCTTGCACTGGCACTGCATCGCGTCCCTCCCGGGGATGCACGGCGCCTGACGCGCCTGACGGCACTATAACGCCGCCGCCGGCCAAAGGGGCATGCAGGAAACGCATGTTCTGCGGATGGGCTATCCACACTTGATCGGTGTCAAAAGCCTCCGCTGCGGAAAGGCGTATCAAGAGCGTCTGTCGAGCGGGAGCACCCACCATGTTGAAGGTCGCTATCATCGTCTGGCTCATTCTCAGCGTCACCTTTGCCGGTGCTGCCATTCTCGTGGTGCTGAGCATCCCCTCGCTCGGCGGCCAGGACATGCGCCTCATCCCCATCGTCGCCGCTATCGGCGCCCTCGTCGCGGTGCCGGCCGCGGTCCTCGTGGCGAAGCGCATTCTCGCCCTCACCGCCAAGGGGGCGTGAGCAAGGGGGCGTGGCCGCCCCGGCATCGGCGGCAGATCGAGCATGCTGCGATAAGCCGGCAAGGGGAAATGCCGCTCCGGCCGAAGGCTTGGCGCGCGGCGGACTGGTGGATCAGGCGCGGGCGATGGCGTGGAAGAAGCTGCCGGTGACGGTGCCGCGCCGGCTGCCTGCGGTCCCGAGCGGGCGCTCTTCGGCATCGCTCAGCTCGGCGAGCGGCGCTTCGGTGCCGCGGGTGGTCACCGTGGCGTAATGGAACTCGTGCCCACGCACCCTTGCGCCCACCGGGCCGAGGGGCGAGGGGGCGAGAAGCTTTGCCTCGCGATAGCCGAGGTTCATCCTGCGCGTGGCGAAGCTGGTCTCTAGCTCGACGAGCCCCAGCATGGGGTGGCTGGCGCCCTCCGCATCCGTGAGGACGCGGCCGAGCACCATGTAGCCGCCGCACTCCCCATGGACAGGCTTGGCTTCGGCAAAGCGGCGCGTGGCCGCGAGGAAGCGCGTGGCCGCGGCGAGCCGGCCGGCGTGCAGCTCCGGATAGCCGCCGGGCAGCCACACCGCGTCGCAGGAGGCATCCGGCGCCTCGTCGGCCAGCGGGGAGAAGGGCAGGATCTCCGCCCCCATGGCCCGCCAGCCGGCGGTCACATGGCCATACATGAAGCTGAAGGCCGCATCCTGCGCGAGCGCGACGCGCTGCCCCGGCGGCGGCAGGAGCGCGGCCGCGGCGCCCGGCCCCGCAGTCGGGGTTCCGGCCGCGGCGACGATGCCGTCAAGATCGAGATGGGCCTCGGCCAGATCGGCGAGGGCGGCAAGGCGCAGCGCGAGGTCGCCGGTCTCCCCCGCCTGCACCAGGCCGAGATGGCGCTCCGGCAGCACGATGTGCGCCGCGCGGGGCACCGCGCCGAGCACCGGCACCCCGAGCGGGGCGACCGCCTGCCGGATCATGCGCGCATGCCGCTCACTGCCCAGCTTGTTCAGCACCACCCCGGCGATGCGCACGGCGGGATCGTGGGTGAGGAAGCCGCGCAGCACGGCGGCGGCGGTCTGCGATTGGCCGGATACGTCCAGGACCAGCAGCACGGGCAGGCCGAGGCGGGCGGCGATGTCCGCCCCCGCGCCGGTGCGCCCCGGCTCGGAGGCCACGCCGTCGAACAGGCCCATGGCGCCTTCCGCCACCAGCATGTCCGCATCCGCCAGCGCCCCGGCGGCCAGATGGTCCACGAGGGATGGAGGCATGGCCCAGCTGTCGAGATTGAGCCCCGGCTGGCCGGTGGCGGCGGCGTGGAAGGCGGGGTCGATATAGTCCGGCCCCGATTTCACCGCGCGCACCTTCAATCCCCGGCGCCGCAGACCGGCGAGCAAGGCGAGGGTGATGGTGGTCTTGCCCGAGCCCGAGCGCGGGGCGGCGACCAGGAGGCCGCGGGGCCGGCCGGCGGCGCTGCTTGTCTGGTTCATGGGTGCGCTCCCCCTTCCGCAGCCGGCGCCGGCTCACTATCAAGGCGGTCATGAGCGACGAGCCGAGTGACGCTGCGCCCGACCTGCCCGAAGGCGCCCCCACCGACCGGCCCCTGCGCCGGGGCTGGACCACGGGCACCTGCGCCGCCGGCGCCGCGAAGGCCGCGTTCGCCGGGCTCGTCACAGGCGCCTTTCCCGACCCGGTGGAGGTGGAGCTGCCCGGTGGTGCCCGCCCCGCTTTCGCTCTCGCCCTGCACAGGCGCGACGCGGACAGCGCCACCGCCGGGATCGTGAAGGACGCCGGCGACGATCCGGACGTGACCCACGGCGCTCTGGTGAAGGCCACGGTGCGGCGCGGCGCTCCGGGGGCGGGCGTCACCTTCCGGGCGGGGGAGGGGGTTGGCACGGTGACGCGGCCGGGCCTGCCCGTGGTTCCGGGGGAGCCGGCCATCAATCCCGTGCCCCGTCGCATGATCGAGGCCGGCATCCGGGAGGTAGCTGAGGCCGCCGGTGTCCCGGCTGATGTGGAAGTCGCCGTAGCCATCGAAGGTGGGGCGAAACTGGCGTTGAAGACGCTGAACCCGCGTCTTGGCATCGTCGGAGGTCTGTCGGTTCTCGGCACCACCGGCATCGTGGTGCCCTATTCCTGCGCGGCATGGATCCACTCGATCCACCGCGGCATCGACGTCGCCCGGGCAATGGGCCTCGACCATGTGGCGGGCGCCACCGGCAACGCGTCCGAGACGGCGGTGCAGAAGCTGCATGGGCTGTCCGAGGTGGCGCTCATCGACATGGGCGACTTCGTCGGCGGCATGCTGAAATACCTGCGCGTCCACCCGGTGGCGAAGGTGACGGTGGCGGGCGGTGTCGCCAAGATGACCAAGCTGGCTCAAGGCTTGCTGGACCTTCATTCCAAGCGCGGCAGCGCCGACCTGCCGGCGCTCGCGGCCCTTGCGGCCGGGGCCGGCGCGCCTGTCGCGCTCGCCGAGAAAATCGGCGCGGCGCACATGGTGGCGGAGGCCTTCCAGATCGCCGGCGCAGCCGGATTCCCGCTGGGCGATTGCGTCGCCCGTGCCGCCTGGGCCTCCGCCGCCCGGGCGCTGGACCAGGTCGACGTGGCGCTGGAGATCGTGGTGTTCGATCGCGACGGCTCCCTCATGGGCCGCGCGCCCTTCGCGCCGGCGAAGGCGTAGTCCCTTCATTCCCCGCCTCCGCGGAAGCGGCGGACATAGGCCACGTCATAGAGCGCGCTCTCGCGGAAATCCTCCGCCGCCAGCGCCCGCCCCACCAGGATCAGCGCCGTGCGCGGGATGGGGTCCGCGGCGAGCTGGCCGGCGATATCGCCGAGGGTTCCCCGCAGGATGCGCTCGTCCGGCCAGGTCGCCTTGGCGACCACGGCCACCGGGCAATCTGCGCCGAGGACGGGGATGAGCTGCGCCACCACCCGGTCGAGGGCATGGATGGCGAGGTGGATGGCGAGCGTTGCCCCGGTGGCAGCGAAGGCCGCGAGCTGCTCCGCCTCCGGCATGGCCGAGGCGCGGCCCGAGACGCGAGTGATGACAAGGCTCTGCACCACCTCCGGTACGGTGAACTCGCGCTTCAGGGCCGCCGCCGCCGCCGCGAAGGCGGGCACGCCGGGTGTGAGCGTATAAGGGATGCCGCGCCGCTCCAGCCTGCGCATCTGCTCGGCGACCGCGCTGTAGACGGAGAGGTCGCCCGAATGCAGGCGCGCCACGTCCTCCCCTGCTTCGAAGGCGCGCACGTATTCCTGCTCGATCCGGTCGAGGTCCAGCGGAGCGGTGTCGACGATCCGCGCGCCGGGCGGGCACCAGGCCAGCATCTCCGGCGGAATGATGGAGCCGGCATAGAGACACACCGGGCAGCGGGCGATGAGATCGCGTCCGCGCACGGTGATGAGGTCGGCCGCGCCGGGGCCGGCGCCGATGAAATGGACGCTCATGCCTCCTCCTCCCGCCGGGCGAGGGCGCAGGTGACGGGGCCGAGGGCGAGGCGCGGCCCCAGCAGCCGCGACTGGCCGCCGGCGGCCGCCAGCGCCGCCGTTTCCGCCGCCGAAGGCACGCGCAGCAGAGCCACCACCCGCGCGGAGCGGGTCTGCGCCCGGTTGGATGCGGATTCGAGCTGCGTCTGCGGCACCAGCACCAAAGGCAGCCCCAGCTTCGCCGCCGCCTCGCTGATGCCGGCCTCCCCGCCTTTCACCGCGGGCGTGGCGAGGAGAGAGACATCGTCGCGCCTGAGCTTGGCGCGGGCGAGCGCGGCGTCGAAGGCGGCGAGCACCTCCTCCAAGCCGACCCCCCGTTTCGAGCCGATGCCGGCGACGATCATTCCGAGCTCCCTCCGAGCGGCTTCGCATAGCGCCATTGGGTCACCGGCATGGCGGGACGCCAGCCCGTCATGCCTTTCACCGGCGACGTGCGCGACAGGCCGATGCGCACAAGATCCCCGCCGAGCCGGGCATGCGCGGCGAGGAGCAGCGCCTCCGTTTCCAGCGTCACCGCATTGGCAATGATGCGGCCCCCGGGCTTCAGGGCCGCGAGGGCGGCCTCGAACACGCCGGCTTCGCTGGCGCCGCCGCCGAGAAAGATGACATCGGGCGCCGGCAGGCCGGCAAGGGCGCCGGGTGCCGCACCCTCCACGATCCGCAGGTGCGGCACGCCCAGCGCCGAGGCATTGCGGGCGATGCGGGCGGCGCGCGCTTCGTTCTCCTCGATGGCGATGGCGGACAGGGAGGGGTGCGAGAGCAGCCATTCGATGGCGATGGACCCCGCCCCCGCACCGATGTCCCAGAGCAGCTCCCCCCGGCGCGGCGCGAGGGAGGAGAGGGTGAGGGCGCGCACTTCGCGCTTGGTGATTTGCCCGTCGTGCTCGAACAGCTCGTCCGCGAGGCCGCTGGCGAAGGGCAGAAGCGGCGAATCGTTTGCCGCGGCCACCTCCAGTGCCACCACGTTGAGGGCGGCGACATCGGTGAAGGCGAAGGCGTCCGCACGAGTCTCGCGCACCCGCTCCATCGGTCCGCCGAGGCCTTCCAGCACCACCAGGCGGGAGGCCCCGCAGCCGTGGGCCGTGGCGAAATCCGCCACTTGCCGCGGGCCGTCGCCGTCGGAGGTGAGGAGGATCAGCCGCGCTCCGCGCTGAAGGAAGGGCCGCAGGCGGGCGATGGGGCGGGCGTGCAGGGAAACGAGGTCCGTTTCCTGCAACGCCCAGCCCAGCCGGGCGGCCGCGAGGGCGAAGGC
The DNA here is from genome assembly GCF_043194755.2 of Xanthobacter nonsaccharivorans. Classification (NCBI taxonomy): domain Bacteria; kingdom Pseudomonadati; phylum Pseudomonadota; class Alphaproteobacteria; order Hyphomicrobiales; family Xanthobacteraceae; genus Xanthobacter; species Xanthobacter nonsaccharivorans. The sequence goes on from NZ_CM195526.1 coordinate 1,464,792, forward strand.
GGAGGGAGCCGGAAAGGCGGCCATCTCCGCCGCCGGCACATGGCGGGCGAGGCTTGCCCCGACGCCGTAGAGAAAGGGATCGCCCGAGGCGAGCACGCACACCCGCCGCCCGCGCGCCGCCAGCACGCCGTCCAGGCTGAAGGGGCTGGGCCAGGGGCGCGCCGCGCCGGAGACCAGCGCCCCGGCGAGGGCGAGGTGCCGGGCGCCGCCGAACACGATCTCGGCCGAGGAAATGGCCTCGCGGGCTGCTGGCGAGAGGCCGGAGGCCCCGTCCTCGCCGATGCCGACGATGGACAGCCACCGCCCGGTCGGGGCATTGATGCCGGCCATGACCGAGACCGCTCCACAGACGCCTTCGTCAGCCATGGTTCCGCGCATCCTTCTCCTCGGCGGAACGACCGAGGCCCGTGCGCTTGCCGCGCGCCTCGCCGGTCGGTCCGGGCTCGATGTCACCCTCTCGCTCGCCGGGCGCACGGAAAAGCCGGCGCCGCAGCCTGTGCCCGTGCGGATCGGTGGATTCGGCGGGGCCGCAGGGCTTGAAGCCTATCTCAGGGCCGAGCGGATCGCCGCCGTGGTGGATGCCACTCACCCTTATGCGGCCCGCATGTCGTTCAACGCGGCCGAGGCCTGCGCCTCTGCCGGCGTGCCGCTGCTCGCCCTGCGCCGCGCGCCCTGGGAGCAGGTTCCGGGCGACCTCTGGCGGGAGGTGTCCGATGTCCCGGCCGCCGTCGCAGCGCTGGGGGCGGCGCCACGCCGCGTCTTCCTCGCCCTCGGCCGCAACGAGGTGCGGGCCTTCGAGGCGGCGCCGCAGCATGCCTATCTGGTGCGCAGCGTGGATCCCGTGCTGCCGCCGCTTGCCGTGGCCCGGGCGGATTATGTGCTCGGCCGCGGGCCCTTCACCGAGGAGGACGACCGCGCGCTGCTCGCCGGCCACGGCATCGAGGTGATCGTGGCCAAGAACAGCGGCGGCACCGCCACCTATGGCAAGATGGCGGCAGCCCGGGCCCTTGAGATCGAGGTGCTGCTGGTCGCCCGGCCGCCGGTGCCGCCGGTGCCGGCGGCGGAGACGCCCGCAGAGGCCGAAGCGTGGCTTCTCGCCCGCATTCAGGGGGCGTGACCCGGCGCGGGCGGCGTAGGCCGCACCGCCGTGCGGGCGCCTGGTCACTGCGCCGCGGGCGCCGAGCGCGGCGCATAGACGATGGGAGGCAGGCCCTCACGGGCAACGATCCGCGTCTGCGCCGTGCCGATGATGATGCAGGTGGCCATGTCGGCCTGTGCCGGATCGGCGGTGGCGAGGGTGGTCAGGGCTATCCGCTCGTCCTCCCGCCCGGCGGCCCGGCCGAACACCACGGGAATGTCCCCCGCCAGCACGGCGCGCAGGCGCTCGAACGCCCGCCCCAGCTGCCAGGGCCGCGCGCGACTGATGGGATTGTAGAGGGCGATGACGAAGCCGGCCTCGGCCGCGAGCGCGAGGCGCTTCTCCACCAGCTCCCACGGCTTCAGGTTGTCGGACAGGGAGATGGCGCAGAAATCGTGGCCGAGCGGGGCGCCGCACCGGGCCGCGACCGCCAGCATGGCGGTGACGCCGGGCACAATCTGAACATCCAGCGCCCGCCATTGTTCCGGGCCATGCTCGATGGCCTCGCACACGGCCGCGGCCATGGCGAACACGCCGGGATCGCCGCCGGAGACCATGGCCACCTTCGCCCCTGCGACCGCGGCTTCCAGCGCCGCGGCGGCGCGGGCGATCTCCTCGCGATTGTCCGAGGCGCGCCGCTCCTGTCCCGTCCGCTCCGGCAGGCGGGCGAGATAGGGGGCGTAGCCGAACAGGATGTCGGCCTCCGCCACCGCCGCCGCTGCTTCCGGGGTCATCTGCCGGGGCGAGCCGGGGCCGAGGCCCACCACGGTGAGCCGGCCGCTCACGCTGCGCGCTCCCAGCCGGGCACCAGCACGATGGAGAAATAGGGCGCGCGCTCCTCTTCCCGCTCGGCGAGGGGCACGTGGGCGCAATCCGCCATGGTGCCGCGTTCCACATAGAGCGCGCGGTCCAGCCGTCCCGCCGCCGCCAGCGCCCGGCGGATCTTCGGCAGGTTCCGGCCCACCTTCATGATGACCGCCGCATCCGCGCTCGAAAGGCGACGAGCGAGTTCGTCCTCGTCCAGCGTGCCGGGCAGCACCATCAGCACGTCGTCGCCCTGCGCGATGGGCGCTCCCGCCTGCGACCAGCAGCCGGACATTCCGGTGACGCCGGCGATGACCTGGGTGGGGAAGCGCGGGGCCAGACGCACGTGGATGTGCATGTACGAGCCGTAGAAGAGCGGATCGCCCTCGCTCAGCACCGCCACCGTCCGGCCGGCCATGAGATGCTCGGCCACCGCCGCGGCCGAGGCGTCGTAGAAGGCGCCGATGGCGGTGCGATAGGCCGCATCGTGTCGGTGGATTTCGGTGGTGACGGGATAGAGGAGGGGCAGCTCCACCGTGTGCGGCTGGAAATGCTCCTCGGCGATCCGTCGCGCGTGGCTGACGTTTCCGGCCTTGGCGAAATAGCCCACCACGTCCGCTGCCGTTATGGCCTTCACCGCCTTGAGGGTGAGGAGGTCCGGGTCGCCGGGCCCGACGCCGACGCCGATCAGCTTGCCTTTCATAGCCCCGCCCTCGCCAGCGCGTTGACCGCCGCTGAGGTGATGGCGCTGCCGCCGAGCCGTCCGCGCACGATGGCGAAGGGCACGCCGCGCGGATCTGCCGCCAGCGCATCCTTGGATTCCGCCGCACCCACGAAGCCCACCGGCATGCCGAGGATGGCCGCCGGGCGCGGCGCGCCGCCGTCCAGCATCTCCAGCAGGTGGAACAAGGCGGTGGGTGCGTTGCCGATGGCCACGACCGCGCCGGCGAGCCGGTCGCGCCACAATTCCAGCGCGGCGGCCGAACGGGTGGTGCCGAACTTATCCGCGAGCGCCGGAACGGCCGGGTCGCGCAAGGTGCAAACCACCTCGTTGTTCGCGGGCAGCCGGGCGCGGGTGATGCCGTGGGCCACCATCTGCGCATCGCACAGGATGGGCGCGCCGGCCTCCAGCGCGGCGCGCGCGGAGGCCACGAAACCGGGACCGAAGACGAAGGCGCGTGCCGCATCCACGAGCCCGCAGGCGTGGATCATGCGCACCGCCACGTCCTCCTCTGCCGCCGAGAAGCGGGAAAGGTCGGCCTCGGCACGGATGATGGCGAAGGATCGCTCGTAGATGGCCGTGCCGTCGCGCACGTAATCGAAGGAAGAAGTCATTCTGCGCGGCTCGTCACGTCCCGATCGTCGATTGCATCTGGTCCCGGCGCGCCCACAGCCGTGCCGCGTCGATGCGGCGGATGAGGTCGCGTCCCGTCTCGCCCGCGGCGCGCGGCGTGGCGGCGAGGGCGCGAAGCTCTTCCACCAGCTGCTCCACCGGCCGCGCCGGGCCGGTGGCCTTCGACGGTGCGCCCTCATGCACCAGAGCGACCCCGCAGTCCATGCCCACGAAGGCGAGGGTGGTGGGCGCGGGGTGCGCGCAGCCCTTGGTGCAGGCAGAAAGGTGCACGGACACCGTTCCATCCAGCAGCGGAGCAAGGACGGACGCCACCTGCGGTGCCAGCTCCCGCGCGGGGAAATGGGCGGAGGCGCAGGCCGGCGCACCGGGGCAGGCGGCGACGAAGGCGCGCGGATCCTTCGGCGCGACGATGCATCCGAGCTGTTCGGCGGCTGCGGCGAAGGCCTCCACGCCCGTTGCGTGCAGCCCGGTGGCGAGGAGGGTGCGCTCCGGCGCCGGGCGCAGGTCGCGGGCGCCCGCCGTCTCGGCCGCGGCGGCAAGGGCGGCGAAGAGCGCCGCCTCGCCAGCGCCGAAGGGCAGGCCGATGCCGAAGGCAAAGGTGGTGTCCGCGAGCGGGATCCGGCCGAGGGGAGGAGCGGGAGGCGTGTCGATCGCGTCCGTCGTGTCGCCGCATCCCGGCAGATCCGTGGAACGGGCGCGCCGGCCCAGCGCCGCAAGGCGCGTGAGGGCATGGACGGCGTGCTCCGCCGCCTCTGCTCCGGAGCCGAAGACCGCGGGACCGCCGCCGACTGCGACGGTCCAGACCGCATCGCCTTGTCCGCGCCGGGCTTTCAGCCGCACATCCGCTTTCCGCCCATCGAGGCTGATGGCGCCGCCGCCGTCGATGACGACGGAGACCTTCGGCCCGAAGCGCTCTTCCAGCCCCGAGATGCCGTCCCGGATGCGCCGCGCGAGGGGGCGGGCGTCGGCCATCTCCGTGGGGTCGAGCCCGGAGAGGGGCGAGAGGTCGATGGCGTGGCCGAGCCGCGGCGTGACACCGAGCGCGATGATGCGCTCGCGAAGCGGCTCCACCGTTTCCGCCCTCAGGCCGCGCACCTGAAGGCTGCCCCGGGCGGTCACCTCCATCATCCCGTTGCCCAGCACGCGCGCCGCCTGCGCGATGCCGGAGAGCTGGGCGAAGGTGAGCGCGCCATCGGCCGGGAAGAGGCGCAGCACCAGCCCGTCGCCGGTCTCCATGGGCGCGAGGAAGGCGGGGCAGGCGCCCCTGCGGCTGGGAGGAACGGGGCTCATTCGGCCGCCTCCTTCGGCGAGGTCGCCTCGGCCAGAAAGGTGTCGAGGTCGGCGTCGAGATCGTTGCGCCGCGCGTGCCAGAGACCGCGCCGGCGGGCGTCGGCGAGGCGGCGGGCGATGGCGCGGGCCGCATCCGGATTCTGGTCGAGCAAGAAGGCGCGCACGGAGGGATCGGCCAGATAGGCCGCGTGCAGCTTGTCGAACAGGGCGGAGGGCACTTCCCCGGTGGTCTCTGCGAAGGCGACGAGCCGGTCCACCGTCTCCGCGAATTCCCCCGCCCCGCGCGGGCCGTGGCGCATCTGGCCGCGGATGAAGGTGGCGGACGCCCGCCCGTGCACCAGCCGGGTCAGCGCCTCCGCCAGCGGTCGGGCCCGAGGACAGTCGGGGTTCGTGGTATCGAGCACGATGAGATGTGTCTTGTGGCCGAGGGCGGCGCCTGCCGCCGCGAAGCCGCCGATGAACGCGGCATCCTCGCTGCCGTCCAGCAGGTCGCGGGCGGCATCGTCCGCGCCGTGGATCAGGGCATCGGCCTCGGCGAGCCGCAGGGCGAACCGGCCGGGGGCCGGGTGGGCCGCCCCGTCCGTCCCGCCATAGGAATGGGAGGCGGCCTCCAGATAGGCGCGGCCGAGCTCAGCGCGATCCTCGAAGGCGCCACGCTGGAGTTGGGCCTCGATGCCCGCGCCATAGGCGCCGGGGGCGGAACCGAACAGGCGCGAGAGATCCTCGCCCCGGCGGCGGGCGGCGGCCAGCGGGTTCTCCGCATCCTCCTCGTCCCGTTCGGCGACGGCGCGCACGGCGGCGTCCAGGAGGGCGATCTGGGCGGGGAAGATGTCGCGGAACAGGCCCGAGATGCGGAACGTCACGTCGATGCGGGGGCGGCCGAGCACGGCCGGTGGCAGCACCTCGATGCCGGTGACGCGCCCCGTCGCCGCGTCCCACACCGGCCGGCAACCGAGGAAGGCGAGGCCCTGGGCGATTTCCTCCCCGCCCGTGCGCAGGGAGGCGCTGCCCCACAGGTCCAGCACCAGCGCGCGGGGCCAGTCGCCCTGCTCCTGAAGGAGAAGGCGCAAGGCTTCGTCGGCCGCCTTGCGGGCGAGGTCGCAGGCGGTGGGGGTGGGCAGCGTGCGCGGATCGGCGGTGAAGAGGTTGCGCCCGGTGGGCAGGACGTCACGCCGTCCCCGTGCCGGGGCGCCGGCCGGACCCGCCGGCACGAAGCGGCCATCAAGGGCGGTCAGCAGCGCGCGGGTCTCCGCCCCGGCGCAGGCGCGGCAGGCGGGGTCGGCCAGCGTCTCCGGGGCGTGGCCGAAGACGTGGAGGCCGTCCTTCACCGCGAGGTCCTTCAGGTCGCACAGCCAGGCGTCGATCCGGCGCAGGGCTTCGTCGGGATCGGTGCCGGAGGTGACGCCGGCGGTGGCGGCGAGCCCGGTCTCGGCCGCCGTCTCGACGATGAGGGCGGCAAGGCGCTCGCGGCGGCGCCGGTCGAGGCCGTCGGCCTGCGCATATTCGTCCACCAGCCGCTCCAGCTTCTGCTCGGCCTCGGAAAGGCCGGCCGCGGCCAGCGGCGGCGGCAGGTGGCCGATGGTGACGGCGGCAAGCCGCCGCTTCGCCTGTGCCGCCTCGCCGGGATTGGAGACGATGAAGGGATAGATCACCGGCAGTGCCCCCGTCACCACGCGGGGAAAGCAGGTGGAGGTGAGCGCCACCGCCTTGCCCGGCAGCCATTCCAGCGTGCCGTGGGCGCCGAGATGGACGAGGGCGTGGGCGTCGAGTTCCTCCCGCAGCCACAGTCCGAAGGCGAGCAGCCCATGGCGCGGCGGCAGGGTGGCGTCGTGATAATCCGCCCGCCGGTCCAGGGCGGCGCCGCGATCCGGCGCGAAGGCGAGGGTGAGGTTGCCGAAGGTGGCAAGGCGGACGTGAAAGGTGCCGTCCGCCACGTCCGCGTCCTTCTCCGGCGCGCCCCAGGCGGCGGTGATGGCGGCCCGCGCGGCCTCGGGGAGGCGCTCGAACAGCCGGCGATAGTCGGAGAGCGGCAGGGTCGGGCGGGGGGCGATGGCGGCCAGGAGCGCCTGCGCGTCGGCCGGGGCGACGCCGGCCGCATAGCCTTCCGCTGCGAGGGTGTGCAGCAGACGGCGGGCGCTCTCCGGCACGTCGAGGCCCACGGCATAGCCGGAGCGGCCCTCGGCGCCGGGATAGTCCGGCAGCAGGATCGCAAGGCGCCGTTCCGCCCGTGGCGTCCCGGCAAGGCGCACGAGGCCGGCGACGCGGTCCGCCACGTGGGCCACCTGGTCCGGCTCGGCGCGGTTGACCGCGGGGGCGAAGGCGAGATCGGCGTCGGTCGGTGCAAAATCCTTGAAGGACAACGCGCCAGCGAGCACCCGCCCGTCCAGCTCCGGCAGCACCACATGCATGGCGAGATCAGCCGCGGAGAGGCCGCGCGGGCTCTCCTGCCAGGCGGCGCGGGCCGTGGTGGCTGGCGCCGCCTGCAGCACGGGGGGGCCGCCGGCCGGGAACAGCTCCGCCGCCTCTCCTGCTGCGAAGGCGGTGGTGGTGACGACGGCGGCGGGAGACACGGCGTTGACCACCGCGCGCACGGCGGCGCGCGCTTCGCCAGCCTTCAGGCTGGGGACGAACAGCGCCAGCGGGGTGATGCCGCGCGCGTCCAGCGCCGCGCAAAGGGCGTCCACCGCCGCCGTGTCGGCCGCCAGCCACTGGGAACGATAGAAGAGGATGAGGGTGACGGGCCGGCCGTCGGCGCGCGCGGCCGCGCAGGCCGCATCGGTTTCCACCAGCCCGATGCCCGGACGGTAGAAGGCCACATCCGGCACCGGCCGCGGCGGCGGAACGGGTGTCCTGGGCCGGTGCCCCGCCGCCTGCGCCATCCGCTGCAGCACCGCGGCCATGTTGTCCGGCCCGCCGGCCCGGAAGCAGGCGAGCCATTCCGCGAGCTCCGCTTCCGACAGGGTCGAGAGGGCGGCGAGGCGCGGGTCATCCTGGTCCTCGCCCGGCAGCAAGGCGAGGACGATGCCGCGTGCCCGGGCCATGGCCGCAAGCTGCTCGGCGCCGTAGCGCCACCAGTCGAGACCGCCCAGCTGGCGCACCAGCACCACCTTCGCCCGCGACGCGACCTTCTCCACCCACAGGTCCACCGACATGGGATGCCGGAGGTCCTTCAGCCGGGCGAGGCGCAGGCTGGGCAGGTCCTCGCGCCCAGTGCGCCACGCGGCGGAAAGGGCGATGAGGTCGCTGTCGGTGAAGGAGAGCGCCACCATGTCGCCGGGCGGCTGGGCGAGATCGACCGGCTCGGCCAGATCCTCCAGCGTCGTCGATGTGGTGGCGAGGATGTGCATGGCAGGTCTGGTTCAGGTCCGCATGGGGAAAACACGCCAGATCAAATCATTAGATCCATTTCGCCGAAATGCGAAACGGCCCTAGCGTCTCACCCGAGGATGGCGTGTTCCACCGCCGCCCGGTCGAAGCCCTTGAGGCCGATCACCACCAGGGCGCCGCGCCGCTCCTCCCCCGTCCCCCACGGCCGGTCGAAATGGTGCGACACGCGCGGGCCCACGCCCTGCACGAGGAGGCGCATGGGCTTGCCGCTGACCGAAGCGAAGCCCTTCACGCGCAGCACGTCCGGAGTCTCGGCCGCCGCCACCACGCGCCGGGCGAGCGCCGCGGGATCGCTGATCTCGGGGAGCTCAAGGACGATGCTCTCGAACTCGTCGTGGTCGTGGTCTTCCTCGTCGTCGTGGTGGGTGCGGCGGCCGTCGATCTGGTCTTCTGCTCCAACGCCGAGGCCGAGCAGCACGGCGGGGTCCACCTTGCCGCCGGTGGCCCGCACCAGCTTGACCGCGCGGGGCAGGGCGCCGGCCACCGCCTTCTCGGCGATGGCGAAGCCCGCGGCGTCGAGAAGGTCGCTCTTGGAGAGGATCACAAGGTCGGCGCAGGCAATCTGGTCCTTGAACACCTCCTCTACCGGGTCGTCATGGTCGAGGCTGGCATCGTCCGCCCGCTGCGCGTCCAGCGCCGCGAGGTCGGGCGCCACGCGCCCTTCCGCCAGCGCCGGGCCGTCCACCACCGCCACCACCCCGTCCACCGTCACCCGGCCCTTGATGGCCGGCCACTGGAAGGCCTGCACCAGCGGCTTGGGCAGAGCGAGGCCCGAGGTCTCGATGAGGATGTGGTCCACCCGCGGCGAGCGGGCGAGAATCTGGTCCAGCGCCGGCACGAAATCGTCCGCCACCGTGCAGCACAGGCAGCCGTTGGCGAGCTCGACGATGGTGTCCTCGGTGCAGCTCTCGATGCCGCAGCCCTTCAGGATCTCGCCGTCGATCCCCACGTCGCCGAATTCGTTGACGATCACCGCCAGGCGCCTGCCGCCGGCATTCTCCAGCATGTGACGGATGAGGGTCGTCTTCCCCGCGCCGAGGAAGCCGGTGACGATGGTGCAGGGCACGCGGGCGAGCGAGGTCATCAGGGCTCCTCAAAGGTGAAGGGGGGAATGCGCGCGACCATGCCGCGCTTGAGCGCCTCGGGCCGGCCGCGCCAGGGCATGAGGCCGTCGGCGGAGCCGGCGAGCAGGCGCGCGCCTTCGATCAGGTCCGGGGCGGCCTCGGTGCCAAGGTCGCCGAACAGATAGGTCCAGCCGTCGCGACGGACCAGGGCGGCGGAGAGCGCACGCTTGCAATTCGCGAGGCATGCGACGCCCTTCACCGCCATGTCTCCGGTGGCCGCAGCGCGAGTCGCCTCGACGAGGGCCGCGCCGGCGCGCGGGGCATCGGCCGGCGCATCCGGTGTCCGGCAGGTGGTGCAGACGAAGAGGGTGATGCCGGGCGTCGCGCAGGGGGCGGGCGCGCAGCCGCCGTCGGAGGAGGCCGATGCCGTCCCCTCGGTCGTAGAGATGTCCGGATGCTCGCCGCGCTCCACCCGATCGGTCCCATGGGTGCGCATGCCGCCCGCAGGCGCGGGCTTTCAAGGGACGCAGAACCGGAGCACCCCGCCCGGCGCGGACCTTGTCGAAGGCAGGTCTCCTGGCTCGCGGTTCCGCGTCCCTGCCGCCTTCCCGGATTGCTCCAGTGGCGTCTGGCAGGGACTCACCGCCGACAGTTGCGGGGGCAGCCGCGGCATTGGAGGGCAAGCCTCCGTACCGCATTCCCTTTTACGCCCGTGCCGAACACGGGACCTTCGACGCCGCCACTAAAGGCAGCGGCGGGGACGGTTGTCAAATGGCGCGAAGGGATGGGGAGGCCTCGGCGCGGCAGATGTCACGGAATTGATAGTTTGCTCAATGCATTAGGGGTGCTTCACCGGTCAGATGGAAGCGCCTGGCGCTTCCATCTGACCGGATGGCTCTAGCCCCGCTGGCCCGCCACATAGGCCCGCCAGCCGCCGAGCGCGGTGATCTCCTGCGCCTGCGCCACCGCATGGGCCTCGCACAGGAAGCCCGGCACCTCGCTGCCGTCGTCCAGCTTCAGCTTGCCGATGCCCAGGGGCGCGGGGATGCGGGCGACGAAGTGGCCGAAGGCGGCGGGGGGCAGCGCCCACACCTCCACCTCCAGCCCCGGGCCGGCGAAGCCCGGCTGGCGCACCACGCCCGGCTTCTGGGGGGTGGTGTCGGGCAGCACGAACAGGCGATAGTCCGGCGCCGTCCGGCAGCGCTTCACGAGCACGCCGCCAGCTTCCGTCAGCTCGGGGTTGAGCGGCATGCCGGAGAGGTGCGCCCCGACCACGGCGATGGGCACGACTTCCCCGCGCGGGGGCTGCGCGGAACGATGGCCGCTGAGCGGTCGATCGGACGTCATGGGCTCTTCTCCGTCACAGGGCTTCGAGCACGGCGACCACGTCGCCGGACCGCACGGTGCGGCCGGGAATGGCGCGGATCTCACGGACCCGTCCCCCGGTATGGGCGATGATGGAGATCTCCATCTTCATGCTCTCGATGATGGCGATGGTGTCACCCGCGGAGACCACCGTCTCTTCCTCCACCAGTACTTTCCAGACATTGCCGGGCACGTTGGCGGCAACGCCGATGCAGCCGTCCGGCACGTCCCCTTCGCTGAAGGCGCCGGCGCCGTCGTCCACCACGAAGCTGTCCAGCCCCTCCGCCTTCCAGCGGGTGCGCTCGGCCTCGAAGGCGGCCTGCTGGCGGGCCTTGCCGATGGCGATCTCCGCGGCCTTGGCAGCAAGGTTCGCCGCATAGTCCGCATAGGAGAAGCAGCTGTCCTCGATGCGCACGGGATAGGCCCCGTGGGGGAAGGCGGCGCGTGCCTCCATCAGCTCCTGGTGGGACACCTCGAAGAAGCGGATCTCATCGAAGAAACGCAGCAGCCACGGGGTTCCGGGGGTGAAAGCGGGGGTGCTCCGCCAAGTGTTCCACATCTGGATGGTGCGGCCGAACAGCTGGTAGCCGCCCGGTCCCTCCATGCCGTAGATGCACATGTAGGCGCCGCCGATGCCCACGGCATTCTCCGGCGTCCAGGTGCGGGCCGGATTGTACTTGGTGGTGACGAGCCGGTGGCGGGGATCGAGGGGGGTGGCGACCGGGGCGCCCAGGTAGACGTCCCCCAGGCCCAGCACCTGGTAGCTCGCCCCGAAGATGATGTCCCTGACCGCCTGCTCGTCCTCCAACCCATTGATGCGGCGGATGAACTCGATGTTGGACGGGCACCACGGCGCGTTCGGGCGCACCAGCTCCTGGTACTTGCGCATGGCGAGTTCCGCCTGCGGGTCGTTCCAGGAGAGGGGCAGGTGGACGATGCGGCTGGGCACCACCACGTCCTCGGCACGGGGCAAGCCCTTCTCGATTTCTGCAAGTGCGTCGAGCAGCTTGCGGCGGGGCATCTGCGTGCCGTCATAGTGGATCTGGAGCGAGCGGATGCCGGGGGTGAGGTCGATGAGGCCCGGAATCTTCGCCGCCTTCACCGCCTCCGACATCAGGTGCGCGCGAAGCCGGAGCGCGACATCGAGGTGCATTTCGCCGAATTCGACGAGCAGATTGTCGTCACCTTGACGCCGGTACACCACCCGCACCGGACCGTCGTCGTGGCGGGCCAGGATGGGGGAGCCGGTCTCCTCCGGCGCGCCGATGACAGTCGGGCCGGCGACCTCGTCCTCCGGTCGGGGGAGAGGGGTGAAGCGCACCTGATCGCCGGGCTTCAGCTGGCCCATCTTCCACTGCTCGTCCCGGGCGATCACCGCCGGGCAGACGAAGCCGCCGAGGGAGGGGCCGTCCGGGCCGAGGATGATGGGCATGTCGCCGGTGAAGTCGATGGCGCCGATGGCATAGGCGTTGTCATGGAGGTTGGAGGGGTGGAGCCCCGCCTCCCCGCCGTCGGTCCGCGCCCAGCGGGGCGTCGGGCCGACCAGCCGCACGCCGGTGCGGGCGCTGTTGAAGTGGACTTCGTAGGTCGCCGAGAAGAGGTCCTCGATATCGATGTCCTGGAAGAAGTCCGGCGCGCCGTGGGGGCCGTAGACGACGCCGATGGTCCAGTCCCGCGTCAGCGGCACGGGGGCGATCCTCACCGTGGCCGGGAGGGCCCGGCGCGCGGCCTTCGGGGCGAGGTGGAGGGCATCGCCCGCCTTCAGCGTGCCCGTGGCATGGCCGCCGAACAGGCCGAGGGCGAAGGTGGCTCGGGAGCCGAGCACGACAGGTGCCTGGAAGGCCCCTGACACCGCCAGATAGGCCCGTTGCCCCGGCCCCTCGATGGCGCCGATGGCGAGCACCTGCCCCGCTTTCACGGGAAAGGCGGCATCGTGCACCACCGGCACGCCGTCGAGCTTCGCCGGCATGTGGGCGCCGGACAGCGCCACCACCGCATCGTCATGGAAGCGCAGCGTCGGGCCGTTGACGGTTATTTCCAGCGCGCAGGCGGTCTCGGCATTGCCCACCAGCGCGTTGGCACGGCGGAAGGAATGAGCGTCCATGGGGCCGGACGGCGGCACGCCCACGTGCCACAGGTTCAGCCGTCCCGGCAGTTCCTGAAGGCTCGACTGGGCGCCGGGGATGATCACCTCCACGCTCTCGGGCCGGAAGGCGAAGTCCTTCAGCGCCGTGGTCGCCACCTTGGCCGACGCGAGAAGATCCGAGGCAGCGATGGCGCGCAGATACGCGAGGTTGGTCTCGATGCCGCAGATGGAGGTTTCCGCGAGCGCCTTGTTGAGCGCGGCGATGGCGCCGGGCCGGTCGTCCGCCTTCACGATCACCTTGGCGAGCATGGGATCGTAAAAAGGCGTCACCTCGGTGCCGGTCTCGATCCAGCCGTCGATGCGCGCCCATTCGGGGAACTTCACCTCGGTCAGCAGGCCCGCGCTCGGCTGGAAATTGGCGTGGGGGATCTCCGCATAGACGCGCACCTCCATGGCCGCGCCTTTGGGCGCGAGCGGGCCGGCGGCGGCGATGGGATCCTCGCCCGCGGCCTGCCGGATCATCCATTCCACGAGGTCGATGCCGAACACCGCCTCGGTCACCGGATGCTCCACCTGCAGGCGGGTGTTCACTTCGAGGAAGTAGAACTCCTGCCGCGCCGGGTCGTAGATGAACTCCACCGTTCCGGCGCTCTCGTATTTCACGCTCTCGCCCAGCTGAACGGCCGCCGCATGCAGGCGCGTGCGCACGTCGTCGGAGAGAAGGGGGGCGGGGGTCTCCTCCACCACCTTCTGGTTCCGGCGCTGGAGCGAGCAGTCGCGCTCGCCGAGCGCCACCACCTTGCCCTTGCCGTCGCCGAAGATCTGCACCTCCACATGCCGCGCCTCGGCGACGAAGCGCTCCAGATACACCCGCGCGTCGCCGAAGGAGGCGCGGGCCGTGCGCTGGACGCGCTCGAACACGTCGCGCAATTCCGCCGGCGAATGGCACAGCTGCATGCCGATGCCGCCGCCGCCCGCCGTGGACTTCAGCATCACCGGATAGGTGATGGCCTGCGCCGCCTCAAGCGCTTCCTCGGCGTTGTCGAGGAGGTCGGTGCCCGGCAGCAGAGGCACGCCGGAGGCCTTCGCCAGCTCCCGCGCCGTATGCTTCAGGCCGAAGGCCTCCAGGTGCTCCGGCTTCGGCCCGATGAAGGCGATCCCTTCTTCCGCGAGGCGCCGCGCGAAGCGCACGTTCTCCGACAGGAAGCCGTAGCCGGGATGCACGGCCTGCGCCCCCTTTGCCTTGCAGGCGGCGATGACGGCCTCGACGTTCAGATAGCTCTCGGCGGCCGGGGCCGGGCCGAGGCGCACGGCCTCGTCCGCCTCCAGCACGCCGCGGGTGAAGCGGTCGGCATCCGAATGGACGGCGACGGACGCGATGCCCATGGCGCGCGCGGTGCGGATGACGCGCCGCGCGATCTCGCCGCGATTGGCGATGAGGATCTTGGAGAACACCGCTCAGTCCTCCGCGCCGAACACGAGGACCTGGATGGGCGTCGGGTTGAAGCCGTTGCAGGGATTGTTGATCTGCGGGCAGTTGGAGATGACGAGCAGCACGTCCATCTCCGCCTTCAGCTCCACATAGTCGCCGGGCTTCGAGATGCCGTCGACGATGGCGAGCTCGCCGGTCTCCTCCACCGGCACGTTCATGAAGAAGTTGATGTTGGGGACGATGTCCCGCTTCGACATGCCGTGCTTGGTCACCGCCATCACGAAATTCTCGCGGCAGGCGTGCAGATACTTCACCTGGTGGCCGAAGCGCACCGTGTTGGCCTCGCAGGAGCAGGCCCCCGCCGAGGTGTCGTGACGGCCGCAGGTGTCGGCGGTCACGGTGAGCATCACATTGCCTTCGGACGAGATCAGCTTCGTGCCGGTGGAGACATAGGCCGAGCCCTGCGCGCGCAGCGTATCCTGCGAGGAATAGCGCTCGGAGACATCGTCGGCGCGGTAGAAGAGGGTGTCCACCGCCTGCTGGCCTTCGAGGTCCACGATGCGCACGCTCTCGCCCTTCTTCACCAGGCAGGTGAAGGGCGCGTTCGCCGGCACGAAGTAATCGTGAAGCGCGGAAGCGGCATCCCGCACGGGGGTCGCGAAGAACTGGGTCATAATCGTCTCCCCTCAGCGCGCGGTGTTCTCGAAGCCGCGGACGGCCTCGATGGTGGCGGTGCGGCACAGATCGTCCGCGGCCGGCGCGGGCGCCTTGAAGCGGATGGCCTCCACCGGGGGCGGGGCGTAGTCCGGGGTGGGGTCCATGGGGTGCGGGCAGTTGGAGAGGGCGACGATGAGGTCCATCTCCGCGCGCAGGTCCACGAAATCGCCCTGCTGGCGTTGGCCGTCGATCCAGTGGAAGCGCCCGTCCTCGTCCGTGCGCACCGGCGCGAAGAAGGTGAGGGCCGGGGGAATGTCGCGCTTGTCGAGGCCGAGCTTGCCGGCGGTGAGGATGAAGTTGTCGCGGGTGTTGCGCAGCACCTTCTCGCCATAGCGTGCACGGTTCGAGGCGGCGGTGGAGCCGCCCACCAGCGCGTCATGCATGCCGGTCGTGTCCTCGATGAGGGAGAACATCACCCGGCCCATGTCGGAGAACAGCACGCGGCCCTTGCCCAGCGCCGAGGTCCATTGCACCTTCACCGTGTCGGCATAGTTCAGGCGCTCGGACTTGTCCCCCGCCGCCCAGGCGATCATGGAGACTGCAGCCGGCCCCTGCGCGAGATGGATGCGCAGCGCTTCGCCGGCCTTGAGCGGCGTGGACCAGTACCAGCCGCCGGGGATGGTCTCGGCGCGGATCACGGCGCCCTCGGGAATGGGCGCGGAGCCGCGCGGCGTCGGGCCGGGCAGGGCCTTGGGCGCATGCGTCTGGCCGGCGGCCTTCAGTTCCTCGTACCGGCGCCTGTTCTCCTCGATGAAGAGGCGTGTTTCCTCGCTGACGGTCATGGCTGTCTCCTCAAGCCGTCTGAAACGCCGGGTCGTCCCGGCCGGTGCCCGAGGAAGTGGCCGGGTCGTCCCGGCCGGGGCTGGTGGATTTCAGCTTCATCTGTCCGGCGATTTTCTTTGGCCAGACCTCGATGTCTTTTGCGACGGTTGCGCCGTAGCGGGCTTTTTCTTCCGGGCGGTTGCGGCGGCGCTCGAAGGCGATGATGCGGGTGGCGAGGGTGAACGCCTCCTTCAGGTCGTGGGTCACCATCACCACGCTCATCTCGCAGGTGTTCCACAGCTTCAGCATGAGCTGGTGGATGTCGGCGCGGATGCCGGGATCGAGCGCGCCGAAGGGCTCGTCCAGCAGCAGGATCTTCGGCTTGCGCATGATCGCCTGCGCCAGCGCGAGGCGCTGCTGCATGCCGCCGGACAGCGCCGCCGGATATTTGTCCTCGGCGCCCTTCAGGCCGACTTCCTCGACGAGGGCGCGGGCCTCCTCCTGCGCCGCGCGGCGACGGGCGCCGAACAGGCGGCCGGTGAGCGGGGCCTCCGCCATCTCGGCGGCGAGCAGCACGTTGCCGAGCACGGTGAGGTGGGGGAAGACGGAATAGCGCTGGAAGACCACGCCCCGGTCCGCCCCCGGCTCACGGGCGATGGGCCTGCCGTCGATCAGCACCTCGCCGCGTGTTGCCGTTTCCTCGGAGAGGAGGATGCGCAGGAAGGTGGTCTTGCCGCAGCCGGAGGGGCCGACGAGGGCGACGAAGGAGCGTGGCGCGAACGAGAGGGAGATGTCCTCCAGCACGATCTGGTCGCCATATTCCTTCCAGAGGTGGGTGACGGCGATGGCGGTCATTTCGCGCCTCCGAACCAGGGGAAGAGGACGCGGCGCGCATGCGCCAGCGCGAGGTCCATGGCCACGGCGATCAGCGTGATCCAGGCCACGTAGGGCAGGATCACGTCCATGGCCAGATAGCGCCGCACCAGGAAGATGCGGTAGCCGAGGCCACTGTCGGAGGCGATCGCCTCCGCCGCGATGAGGAACAGGAAGGCCGGGCCGAGGGACAGGCGCAGGGCGTCCATGAGGCGCGGCAGGATCTGCGGCAGCACCACGCGCAGCATCATCTGCCAGGTGGAGGCGCCGAGCGTCTGCGCCTTGATCATCTGCTCGCGCGGCAGCTCCTCCACCCGCATGGCGAGGTCGCGGACGAGATAGGGCGTGATGCCGATGGTGATGAGGGCGATCTTGGATTCCTCCCCCAGCCCCATGACGATGAAGAGGATGGGCAGGAGCGCCAGCGGCGGCACCATGGAGACCATGGCGACGAACGGCGCGAGCAGGGCCCGCACGAGGGGCAGCATGCCGATGAGCACGCCCACCGTCAGGGCGATGGCGGTGGACAGGCCGAGGGCGGCGAGGAGCCGCTCCAGGCTGGCCAGCGTGTCCGACCACAACAAATAATCGCCGGTGCGCGGGTCGGCGGTGAAGGCCATCTTCACGATGGCGGCGCCGAGGCTGGAGAGGCTCGGCAGGAGCTTGTCGTCGGGGTTCGCGGCGAGGCGCTCGGCGGATCCGAGGAGATAGGCGAGGACGACCAGGGCAAACGGCAGGATGGCGAGGAACAGCGCCGTTCCCCGATCCGGCCTGACATTGATGAGGCGCATCCGCGCTGCTCCCGAAGATGATGAAGGCGGGGCGGACCCGATCCGGCCGCCCGGCCCTGGAATGGGCCCTCCGGTCAGTCCGGAGCCCGGTGCGAGAGCTCGCCGAAGGCGGCTCCTGCCAGCAGCGCCGGCGGGACAGGGCCTGCTCCGCAGGGCTTTCCCCTCGCGTCCCGGATCAGCGCTCAGGCCTGTCCGGGACGCGAGGGAGGCGCTAGCCGCTCAGAGCTTCCCGTCGGCGACCATGGCCATCCAGGTGTCGGTGAAGCGCAGCTTCACGTTCTTGGCGTCGCCCAGAACCTTGCCGCCCGGCAGCTCGATGCCCACCGCGTCCGCCGACTTGGCGTTGGAGCCGAGGAGGTTCTTCTCGAACAGGAAGGTGCGCACCCGGTCCATGGTGGTGCCCACGTCCGGCGAGCGCACGAAGGCCACCGCGTCGGGGGCCTTGGCGAACAGCCTGGTGGCGGCGAGCTGGCTGTCGAACCCGGCGAGATCGGTGCCCGAGGCCTTGCCCATGGCGGCGCGGGCGGCCTTGCCGGCGTCCGTGTCGGCGGTGAAGAGCGCGGTCGTCTCGTACCAGATGCCCACCAGCGCCTTGGCGAAGTCCGGATTGTCCTTGAGGGTGTCGGTGTTGGCCACCATCAGGTCCATGATCTCGCCGGGGATCTTGGACGAGTCGAACACGCTGTGCGCGGTCTTGTCGGTAAGGATCTCGGAGACCAGCGGGTTCCAGGTGACGACGGAGGTCACGTCCTTGGTCTTGTAGGCGGCGACCATGTCGGCGTCGGAGGTGTTCACCACCTTCACGTCGCGCTCCTTCAGCTTGATGCTCTCAAGCGCGCGGGCCAGCAAATAGTGGGAGACGGAGAACTCGACCAGGTTCACCTTCTGGCCCTTGATGGCCGAGAGCTCCTTCTTGCCCTTCAGGATCACGGCGTCGTTGCCGTTGGAGAAGTCGCCGACGATGACGGCGGTGGTGTCCACGCCGCCGGCGGCGGGCACGGAGAGGGCATCCATGTTGGTGACGGTCAGCGCGTCGAAGGCGCCGGCCGTGTACTGGTTGATGCTCTCCACATAGTCGTTGAACTGCACCACATCGATCTTGATGCCGTATTTGTCCGCCCATTTCTTCACGATGCCGGTGTCGCTGGCGTAGCCCCACGGCATCCAGCCCACATAGATGGACCACGCCACCTTGAATTCCTTCTTCGGCGCCGCAAGCGCCGGCTGCGCCGCGAGCGCAAGCCCCGCCACGGCGGCAGCGCCGAGCGTGTGGGCAAAGAACGACTTGAGGCGCTGGGCTTTGAACGAGAACAGAGTGCGCATGTAATTCCCCTTCGTTAAGACGATTGGGAATTGGCGAGACCTAGTGCCGCCAATTCCTTGGCCACTGAGGTCTCCCGGGCTTTTATCCCGCCGTGCACCCGACCCGGATGTCTCCCGGGACGGTGGCAGCTCTCGGACCAGCCACACCCTGAAGGATGCCGGAACCCTAGCCACCAACTCGAAATGACTTGAAGCAACCAGCGTGCCAGAGGCTGAGCCTCATGATTTCAATGGCCTGAGAAATTGTCCCCCGGCGCGGCTGCGCTTCGGTTGGGCAAATTGAGCCTAATAATTAGGCGTAACAGGCATTTTGTGCGCGCATTGCATACAAGGTGAGGCCTCGCCACGTCGCGCGCGCCGCGCCATTCTGCATGCAGGTGGGACCGGCCGGGGAGGGAGCACATGCTGAGCCGACGCGCGTTCGTGACCGGGGCGCTGGCGGCGGTCACCGTGCCGGCCCTGACGGCGAAGGGGTTGGGGGCCACGGGCTTTCCGCCGGTGCCGTTCGCCGACCTCCAGTCCATGATCGATGCCGCCACGGCGCAGGCGCGCCAGCAGCACATGGCGAACCTTGCGGTGGTGCTGGGGGTGGTAAACCCGCGCGGCAATGGGCAGCTTCTGTTCGCCGGCGCGCAGGGCCTTGCCAATCCGGCCGGCCGGCCGCTGGCGCTCGATGGCCACACGCCGTTCGAGATTGGCTCCATCGCCAAGGTGTTCACCGCATGCGTGCATTATGCGCAGCACGGGCCGTTCGAAGGCACCCTCGGCCGCTGGCTGGCGCCGCGCCGGCTCTCCGCCGCCCTCGCCGCCATTCCTCTTGCCGATATCGCCCGCTACCAGAGCGGGATGCTGCAGGACAATCACGGCTCGCCCCATCCGCCGGGGATCATGCAGAGCTTCGACCGCCTGTTCGGCTATCTTGCCACCGTCCGTCCCCTGGGAGGGCCGGGCCGTTGCTATTCCTATTCCAACCTCAGCTGGTCCCTGCTCGCCATGGCCGGCAATGGCGCCGGAACGGGCACGGCCGCCGCCTTCGCCGACCGCTACGACCGGGCTCTCGGCGCCTTCTGCAGCGGCGTCGGCATGAGCGGTACGGGCATCTTTCGGCCGGAGGTGAAGCGCCAGCTTCCCTTGGCGTATCGACGCGACTGGCGGGCCTTGCCTGCTGCGGCGGACTATCAGCCGACGCGCCTTGCCGGCGTCGGATCGGGCGGCATCGTCAGCACCGGCAGCGACATGCTGGCCTTCCTGCGCCATTCCATGGGGTTCGATGCGAACGGCGGGGCGAGCCCGGCCCTTGCCTATCTCCAGGGGCAGGCCTTCTCCGCCCCGGCCTGCCGCGGCGGGCGGGCACCGCGCACCGCCTATGGCTGGATCCTGCACGATGTCGAGGACCCCACCGGTCCCCTCACCCTCGTCACCAAGGATGGAGCGGTGGCGGGGTTCACGGCCTGGATGGGCTTCCTCGCCTGGCAGGGGACGGGGACGCCGTCGCCTTTCGGCGTGTTCGTGCTGTGCAACGGGCCGGGTGCCTCCGGCCTCGGCCTGCGGGCCATGCGGCGCATTCTGGATGCGTGACGCGAAGTCCTTCAGTTCTCGCCAACCGGCTCAGCTTGGGCTAATCGGCGACGGGCATGAGGCGGGAGAATCGGGATGAAGGGACTGCTGGGGGTTGCGGCTGCCGTGGTGGTGTGCGCCGCGCTTTATCTGGCGGGCACTTTGCTCGCCCCGGTGGCTTTCGCCCTGTTCGTCATCGCCGTGGTGCATCCGCTGCTGGCTCTGCTGGAAAAGCTGATGCCCAAGATGGTGGCGGTGCTGCTCACCCTCATCATCACGCTGGCGGTGGTGGGCGGCGTGTCCTCGGTGGTGGTGTGGGGCTTCAGCCACGTGGCTGCCTGGGTGTTCCAAAACACCGCGCGCTTCCAGGCGCTCTATGGCCAGGCGGCGGAATGGCTGGAGGGCCACGGCTTCGTGCTGGCGGGCCTGTGGGCGGAGCATTTCGACGTGCGCTGGCTGCTGCGCCTGTTCCAGGATATCTCCACCCGCCTGCAGGGGCTGGCGAGCTTCCTCGTCTTCACGTTCGTCTACGTGCTTCTGGGTCTGCTGGAGGTGGACGCGCTGAAGAGCCAGATGCTGCGCCTCCAGCGCAGCGGCCGGGCCCTCTTCCTCGTGCCGGCGCTGGCGGATATTGCCGGCAAGCTGCAGACCTACATGGCGGTGCGCACGCTGATGAGCATCGCCACCGGCGCCGTGGTGTGGGTGTTCACCCTCACCGCCGGGCTGGAGCTGGCCCTGGCCTGGGGTGCCATCGCCTTCGCGCTCAACTATGTGCCCTTCGTCGGGCCGTTCGTGGCGACGCTGCTGCCCACCCTCTTCGCCCTCGCCCAGTTCGAGAGCTGGGAGATGGCGCTGTTCGTCTTCGTCAGCCTGAACGTGATCCAGTTCCTTTCCGGCAGCTATATCGAGCCGCGGATCGCCGGCAAGGCGGTGGCGGTCTCGCCCTTCCTGGTGCTGTTCTCGGTGTTCGCCTTCGCCTTCCTGTGGGGCCTGTCGGGCGCCTTCATCGGCGTGCCCATCCTCATCGCCGGGCTCACCTTGTGCGCCCACCACCCGGATACGCGCTTCGTGGCCGAGCTGTTCTCCGGCCAGACGGTGCCCGAAAAGGCGTGATGCCCGGGCCCGCGAGCCTGGCTCACGAACCCGGCCTCGGTCGAGGACGGGGCTGATGGTCTGTCGGTTCTCACCGGGCCGGCGGCAGGCCGGCCGTCACGCGCTCGGCGAGATAAGGGAAGAAGGGGTTGGAGGACATGCGCACCAGCATGTCCATGCCCACCACCAGGGATCCGTATTCTCCCCGGGCGGCGATGTCGCCGAGGCGGATGCCGAAGGCGTCCGCCGGGTCCGGCTCCAGCCCGTAGAGCCCGTCCGAGAGGGGGAAGGGCAGCGCCACGTGGGAGAGGGAATAGACGTCCGCCGGATACGGCGCGGAGATGGGACGCACCGTCTCCTGCGTCGCGCCGGCGAGGGTCTCGCGGATCTCGACTGCGTTGGAATCAGGCGCCGCATTGGTGATGACCGCCGTGCGGAAGCGCCGTGGCGCGGGCGGCAGCAGGCGCGAAAGGGCGGTGTCGGCCCGGCGGGTGAGCAATTGCTCAAAGGTGCTGTTGCGGTTGATGTCGAACAGCACCAGCTCGCTGCCATTGTCGTCGAGCCGGGCGTGCAGCTGCTCGATCACCGCGCGGGTGGAGACGGTGTGGTCCAGCACCGACTGGAAGGTGAGGACAGGGGCGAGGCCGGCGAGCCGCCCGGCGCGGGAATGCCGCTCGATGTTCGCCTGGAGCGCCTGCGTCAAAAGGAACGACTGGCGCGCGGCATGCACAGGAAATGAATTGTATTTGAACGGGTTGAACTCGGGGATGATGTTCAGCCACGCCGCCTTGGCGAAGGCCGGGAAGATGGCCGGCAGGCCGGCGAGCCCGGCGAAGCGGGCGAATTCCGTGACCCCCACCATGGGCGAGAGCAGCACGATGCGGTCCGGCCGCACGAGCGCGGGATCGTCCAGCGCGTCGAGAGCGTGCATCAGGGCCAGCGCGCCGCCGTTGGAATAGCCGAGGACGTGCACGGGCTTGCCCGGCCCCACACGCTTCCTCGCTTCCCGCATGGCGAGGCGGGTGGCGGCGATCCAGTCCTCGTAATCCGTGCGGGTCAGCGCCCCCGGCACCGTGCCGTGGCCGGGCAGGCGCAGCACGATGGCGATGAAGCCGCGGTCCGCATAGAGCTGCGCCAGGTGCCGGTGGCTGTAGGGCGAATCGGTGAGCCCGTGCAGGAACACCGCCGCGCCCGCCGGCTCGCCTTTGGGCTCCAGCACATAGGTGCGGTTGAAGTCCTGGGCGAAGCGGGGAGGGTAGATGGGGCTCGCATCGTAATAGCGGTTGAAGCGCACGCGGTCCGCCGGTGGCAGCTTCGCCGTCACCTGCTCCCGCACCGCGAGACGAGCGGCATCCTCGGCGCGCAGGTATTGGGCAAGATCCGCCTTGTCCAGCTCGGAGCGGGACAGCTCCTTCGGCACGAAGGTGTGCCAGGGCTCCAGCGGCGGGCCGCGCTGGCTGTCCACCGCCCGCACCACGAAGATGGTGGCGACCACCGTCAGCGCCAGCAAGGCGGCGAGCTTCACGGCGCGCCGTACCGTGCTCCTGGTGCCGCGCCACAGCGGGCCGAGACGTTCCATGACCGAATCCCCCATGCCGCATCCGGCGGCGGGGGCAGCCTAAAGATGCCCGGCTACGGGTTAAAGCGGAGGGGGCGAATGCGCCGCGCCCCCTTGAAGCGGGCGAGCGCGATCGCTATGTGCGGTTCGTGCCAGAAAGGCAGCAGCGCCATGGAAAATCTGAAGCTCATCGCCCTCGACGAGGAGGATCTCGCCATCGTTTCCGCCCATCTTCAGGATGCGGTGGTGAAGATGGTGGACATGGGATTCCTGCCCCGCGTGCACCGCTTCGCCATGGTGCTGAACCGGTTCGACTGGGACCAGAAGGCCTACGCCAACGAGCGGGTCCGTCGTCGCACCGGGCTTCACTTCGAGCGGGTGCTGGCGGTGAAGTGCCGCGGCATGGAGGAGGCGCAGCGCACCGGCGTGCTGAACCTTTTGGCTGTGACCTTCCTGCCGGGCGAGGCGCCTTCGGGCTACGTGCTGCTTACCTTCTCCGGCGGGGCGGAAGTCCTGCTGGAAGTGGAATGCATCGAGGCCGGCATGCGTGACCTCGGCCCGGCCTGGGGCTGCTCCCACACCCCCAAGCACCTGCTGTCCGAGGGCAAGGGGGACGCCGCCTGAGGGCGTCGACTGGGGCGTGGCCTTTCGCCCGGCGTGGGGCCTGAGGGCTTCCCTCCCGGGCGAAGGTGATCTAGCAAGGCGGCATGCCGATCCGCCTTACCATTGAGCAGCCCGATTTCGCTGACCGTTTCACCGACTTCCTCGGCTCCAAGCGCGAGGTCTCGGTGGACGTGCAGGATCAGGTTGCCGCCATCATCGCCGACGTGCGCGCCC
The DNA here is from genome assembly GCF_043194755.2 of Xanthobacter nonsaccharivorans. Taxonomy (NCBI): domain Bacteria; kingdom Pseudomonadati; phylum Pseudomonadota; class Alphaproteobacteria; order Hyphomicrobiales; family Xanthobacteraceae; genus Xanthobacter; species Xanthobacter nonsaccharivorans. Next base: position 1,488,222 of record NZ_CM195526.1, read on the forward strand.
GCGGCGACAAGGCCCTCTTCGATTTCTCCCGCACCTTCGATCGCGTGGACCTGGAAAAGCTGGGCCTGCGCGTGACCGACGCGGAGCTGGACGCCGCCCTCGCCTCCATTCCGGAGGAAACGCGTGCGGCCCTCGCCTTCGCCAAGGCGCGGATCGAGAGCCACCACGCCCGCCAGAAGCCGGTGGACGACCAATATGTCGACGCCGCCGGCGTCACCCTGGGCCACCGCTGGACCAGCGTGGACGCCGTGGGCCTCTATGTGCCCGGCGGCACCGCGGCCTATCCCTCGTCCGTGCTGATGAACGCCGTGCCGGCGCAGGTCGCGGGCGTGCCGCGCATCGTCATGGTGGTGCCGGCACCCGATGGCGAGATCGCGCCCCTGGTGCTGGCGGCGGCCCGGCTTGCCGGCGTGCATGAGGTCTATCGCGTGGGTGGCGCCCAGGCGGTGGCGGCCCTCGCCTACGGAACCGAGACCATCCGGCCGGTGGACAAGATCGTCGGTCCCGGCAACGCCTATGTGGCGGCGGCCAAGCGGCAGGTGTTCGGCAAGGTGGGCATCGACATGGTGGCCGGCCCGTCCGAGGTGCTGATCCTCGCCGATGGGGAGGCCAGCGCCGACTGGATCGCCGCCGACCTCCTCGCCCAGGCGGAGCACGACACCGCAGCGCAGTCCATCCTCATCACCGATTCCCCGGCGCTCGCCGCCGACGTGGAGCAGGCGGTGGAGGGCATGCTGGCGACCCTGCCGCGCGCGGCCATCGCCTCCGCCTCGTGGCGCGACCATGGCGCCATCATCCTGGTGAAGGACCTCGCCTCCGCCATCCCGCTGGTGGACCGCATCGCCCCCGAGCACCTGGAGATCCATGCGGCGGCGGCGGACGACCTCGCCGGCCGCGTGCGGCATGCCGGGGCCATCTTCGTCGGGGCCTTTACGCCGGAGGCGATCGGCGATTATGTGGGCGGCACCAACCACGTGCTGCCCACTGCCCGCTCGGCGCGCTTCTCCTCCGGCCTCTCGGTGCTCGATTTCATGAAGCGCACCTCCATCCTCAAGCTCGACGCGGATGCCCTGGAGAAGCTGGGCCCCGCGGCCGTGACGCTCGCGGCCGTGGAACGGCTCGACGCCCATGGCCGCTCCGTCTCCATCCGCACCAACGCACGGCCGGGAGCCTGACGGGATGAGTGAGAAGCCGGCCGCGCGCCTCTGTTCAGTGACCCTCGACGAGGCCTCCATCGGCCACGCGAGCGCCGATATCGAGCACGAGCGCGCGACCGCCATCTGGGACCTGATCGAGGAGAATTCCTTCTTCCCGATGGGCGACCCGGGGCAGGGGCCCTATACCCTGCACATCTCGCTGATGGACAACCGCCTGGTGCTCGACATCAAGCGCGAGGGCGGCGAGCAGGTGGTGCAGCACCACCTGTCCCTCACCCCTTTCCGCAAGGTGGTGAAGGATTATTTCCTGGTCTGCGAGAGCTATTACAACGCCATCCGCTCTGCTTCCCCGAGCCAGATCGAGGCCATCGACATGGGCCGGCGCGGCCTGCACAACGAGGGCTCGACCCTGCTGCAGGAGCGGCTCGGCGGCAAGGTGGACGTGGATTTCGACACCGCCCGGCGCCTCTTCACCCTCATCTGCGCCCTGCACTGGAAAGGCTGAGCGGCCATGGAGCCCCCTGCGGCGCCGAAGCGCTCAGCGCGGCCGCAATCGGTTCTTTTCATCTGCGGGCAGAACGTGGTGCGCTCCGTGATGGCGGCGGCGCTCGCGCGGCACCTGTTCGGCAAGTCCATCTATGTGGGCTCGGCCGGGGTGATTGCCGGCGATCCGGACCCCTTCGTCACCGCGGTGATGGAGGAGATCGGCCTCGACGTGAAGAAGCACCGGCCGCAGAGCGTGGAGGACCTGGAGGAATATGAAGGCCTCAGCTTCGACCTCGCCATCTCCCTGTCGCCGGACGCCCACCACCGCGCGCTGGAGCTGACCCGCACCAACGCCCTCGCCGTGGAATACTGGCCCACCCCCGATCCCACCGGGGAGGGGGGCAACCGCGAGCAGCGCCTCGAAGCCTACCGCGCCGTGCGCGACGAACTGGAACAGCGCATCCGGGCCCGCTTTCGCCAGCCCTGACCCCTTCTTCCACCTTGTGCGGAGCGAGGCGCTCTGCAAGGGTGCCGGCACGTAAATGCCAGCCAGTGGGGACCATTCCGCCATGCACCTCAAGGGACTTCTCGCCTCGACCGCGCTTCTCGGCACGCTCGCTTTGTCGGGGGTCGCCGCGGCTGATCCGGTGAAGGTGGGGCTCGTTTCCACCCTGTCCGGTCCCTCCGCCGTCCTCGGCCAGCACATGCGCGACGGCTTCCTGCTGGCGGTGAAGGAGCTTGGCGGAAAGCTCGGCGGGCAGGAGACCGAGGTGGTCGTGGTGGACGACGAGCTGAAGCCCGATATCGCCGTGCAGAAGGTGAAGGGCCTGCTGGAGCGCGACAAGGTGGACTTCGTGGCCGGCGTGGTCTTCTCCAACGTCATGGGCGCGGTGGCGAAACCGGTGACGGCGAACGAGACCTTCCTCATCTCCGGCAATGCCGGCCCCTCCACCATCGCCGGCGCGGGCTGCAGCCCCTATTTCTTCTCCGCCTCCTACCAGAACGACCAGAACCACGAAGTACTGGGCCAGTATGCCCAGCAGAAAGGCTTCAAGAAGGTCGTGCTGATGGCCCCCAACTACCAGGCGGGCAAGGATTCTCTGGCCGGCTTCAAGCGCTATTTCAAGGGCGAGGTGGCGGACGAGATCTATACCCAGCTCGGCCAGCTCGACTTCTCCGCGGAGCTGGCGAAGATCGCCGCCCTGAAGCCGGATGCGGTGTTCACCTTCATGCCCGGCGGCATGGGCGTGAACCTGGTGAAGCAGTATCGGCAGGCGGGCCTCGCCGAGACCACGCCCTTCCTCTCTGCCTTCACCGTGGACGAGACGACCCTGCCCGCCACCGGCGAGGCGGCGCTGGGCTTCTATTCCGGCGCGGCCTGGGCGCCGGACCTCGACGTGCCGGCCAACAAGGCGTTCGTCGCGGCCTTCGAGAAGGAATACGGCTACATCCCCGCCCTCTATGCGGCGCAGGGCTATGACGCGGCGAAGCTCATCGACAGCGCCCTGAAGGCCACCGGCGGCAAGACCTCCGACAAGGCGGCCGTGCGCGCCGCCCTGAAGAAGGCGGACTTCGCCAGCGTGCGCGGCGACTTCAAGTTCAACACCAACCAGTTCCCCATCCAGAACTTCTATCTGGTGAAGGTGGGCAAGCGCGCCGACGGCAAGGTGGAGACGCAGGTCGCGGAGAAGGTATTCTCCAATTATGGCGACGCTTATGCGGGCAAGTGCGAGATGAAGTGAGGGGCGACCAGCGCCTTCGACCTTCGCGGCGTCGCGTGCTCGCGCCCCGGCCGACGGGAACGGAGCGCAGTGCAAGAGGTCGCCGAAGGCGTTTCCATTTTCAGGCCTCCCAGGAGGGTGCCTGCTGCGCAGGAGTCTCGCGCCGGGCCCCGGCTCGGCGCTCCAGCTGCGCTGTTGCTGGGCCGGTGAACCGGCGGTAGCAAACATAAACTCGGCCCACGGGAGAAGGGCGCCGTGGCAACCTTCTCCGCGAACGTCCTGATCACCCCTGTCCATTCCAGCGCCCCATGAGCCTCACCCTTCTCCTCGTCCAGATCCTCAACGGGCTGCAGCTCGGCATCCTGCTGTTCCTCGTGGCGGCGGGGCTGACGCTGGTGTTCGGGGTGATGGATGTCATCAACCTCGCCCACGGCGTGCAATACATGCTGGGGGCCTATCTGATGGTCACGGCCACGGCGCTCACCGGCAGCTTCTGGCTGGGCCTTCCGCTGGCGCTGGCGGGGGCGCTGCTGGCGGGGCTGGTGCTGGAGCGGCTGGTCATCCGCCCGCTGTACGGGCGGGACCATCTGGAGCAGGTGCTGGCCACCTTCGGCGTCATCCTCTTCGTCAACGAGGGGGTGAAGATGCTGTGGGGCTCCGCGCCCCTCGCCATTCCCATGCCTCAGGCGCTCGCCGGCTCCGTGAAGCTCATGGATGGCCTGAATTATCCGCTCTACCGGCTGGTGCTGATCGGCGCCGGGCTGGCGGTGGCGGGGCTGCTCTATGTGCTGGTCACCCGCACCCGCTCGGGCATGCTGCTGCGGGCTGGGGCCACCCATGCGCCCATGGTTTCGGCGCTGGGGGTGGACATCGCCGCCCTGTTCGCCCGCGTCTTCGCCTTCGGCGCCATGCTCGCCGCTTTTGCCGGGGCGCTCGCCGGGCCGATCCTCTCGGTGGAGCCGGGCATGGGCGACGGGCTGCTCATCCTCGCCTTCGTGGTCATCGTCATCGGCGGCATCGGCTCCATTCGTGGGGCGTTCGTGGCGGCGCTGCTGGTGGGGCTCATCGACACGCTGGGCCGTTCCTTCCTCACCGACGGGCTGAAGCTGGTGATGTCCGCCTCCGCCGCCAGCGCGGCGGGACCGGCGCTGGCCTCCATGAGCGTCTACCTGCTGATGGCGCTCATCTTGTTCTTCCGCCCGCGCGGCCTGTTCCCGGCGCCGGCATGAACCGCCTCCTCTTCGTCCTCGTCTTCGGCGCGCTCGCGCTGGCGCCCCTGGCGGTCGATGCCTACACGCTGTCGCTGGTGGCGCGAGGCATGATCTTCGCGCTGGCGGCGGCGAGCCTCGGCTTCATCCTGTGGCAGGGGGCGCTGGTCTCCTTCGGCCATGCGGCGGTCATGGGCATCGGCGCCTATGCGGTGGGCATCCTGATGGAGGAGGGGGTGCGCGACGCGCTCGTCGCCTTCCCCGTGGCCATGGCGGCGGCGGGCGCATTCGCGCTCGTCACCGGCGCCGTCTCGCTGAAGACGCGGGGCGTCTACTTCATCATGATCACGCTGGCCTTCGGGCAGATGGCCTTCTTCGTGGCGCAGAGCCTGTCGGCCTATGGCGGCGACGACGGCCTCACGCTGGCCGCCCGCTCCACGGTGGCGGGGCAGAAGCTGCTGAAGGACCCGAAGACCTTCCATTACACCACGCTCGGCCTGCTGCTCTTGACCGTCCTCCTCATCCGCATGCTCGCGGCCTCGCCTTTCGGCCGGGTGCTCGCGGCGGGCAAGGAGAACGAGCGGCGGCTGCGGGCGCTGGGGGTGGACCCCTATCCCTATCGGCTGGTGGCCTTCGCCATCGCCGGGGCGCTGGCGGGCCTGTCCGGCGCGCTTTATGCCAACCTCACCGAGTTCGTGAGCCCGGCCTATCTCTCCTGGCACCGCTCCGCCGAGATCATCGTGATGGTGGTGGCGGGCGGCGCCTCGCCGCTGGGGCCGGTGCTGGGAGCGCTGGGCGTGGTGGGGGTGGAGGAGGGGCTCTCCCACCTGACCGAGCATTGGCGCATCCTCTTCGGCCCGCTGCTGGTGCTGTTGGTGCTCTGGCGCGGCGGCTTTGCCTCGCCAGCGAAGAGCAGGCGAGGCCTCAGGGGTTTCCTCGGAGGGCGGCGCCATGGCTGAGCCGCTGCTCGAGATCGCCGGCCTCGCCAAATCCTACGGGGCGCTGGCGGTGACGGCGGGGGTGGACCTTGCGGTGCTGCCCGGCGAGATCCACGCTCTCATCGGCCCCAACGGCGCGGGCAAGACCACGCTGGTGGGAGAGATCGCCGGCGAGGTGATGCCGGACGCGGGCCACATCCGCTTCGGCGGGGCGGACATCACGCGTCTGCCGGTGCACGCCCGCGCCTGTCTCGGCCTCGCCCGCGCCTTCCAGATCACCTCCGTGTTTCCGGGCTTCACGGCCGCGGAAAACGTGGCGCTGGCGGTGATGGCTGCGCGGCGGCGCACCTTCCGCCTCTTGCGTCCCGCCGCCGCCGACCGGTCGGCGCGGGAGGACGCGCTGGCGCTTCTTCGCGAGGTGGGCCTCGCCGCCCGCGCCGATACGCCCGCCTCGGGCATCAGCCATGGGGAGCGGAGGGCGCTGGAGCTGGCCATGGCGCTGGCCCTGCGCCCGCGCCTGCTGCTGCTGGACGAGCCCATGGCCGGCACCGGCCCCGCCGAATCCGCCGCCATGGTGGCGCTGCTGGAGCGGCTGAAGGGGCGCTATGCCATCCTTCTGGTGGAGCACGACATGGAGGCCGTGTTCCGCCTCGCCGACCGCATCAGCGTGCTGGTGGCGGGCCGCGTCATCGCCTGCGGCACGCCGGATGCCGTGCGCGCCGACGCGGCCGTGAAGGCGGCCTATCTGGGGGAGGAGGCATGACGGCGCCGCTCCTCTCCATCCGCGCCCTTGAGGCGGGCTATGGCGGCGCGCCGGTGCTGTTCGGCGTGGACCTTGACGTGCCGGCGGGCGGGGCGCTGGCGCTGATGGGCCGCAACGGCATGGGCAAGACCACCACCGTGCGCGCGATCATGGGCCTGCTGCCGGCGAGCGGCGGGCGCATCGTCTTCGACGGCGAGGAACTGACCGGCCTGCCGCCCCACCGCATCGCGCGCCGCGGCATCGGCCTCGTGCCCGAGGGGCGGCTGATCTTTCCCACCCTCACGGTGGAGGAGAACCTTGTCGCCACCTCGGCCCCGCCCCGGGCGGGCCGGCCGGCCTGGACGCTGGAGCGCGTCTACGGCCTGTTCCCGCGCCTGGCCGAGCGGCGCGGCCATTATGGCAACCGCATCTCCGGCGGCGAGCAGCAGATGCTGGCCATCGGCCGGGCGCTGATGACCAACCCGCGCCTCCTCATCCTCGACGAAGCCACGGAAGGCCTCGCGCCTTTGATCCGCGCGGAGATCTGGTCCGTCATCTCGGCCCTGAAGGGGGAGGGGCTCTCCCTCATCGTCATCGACAAGCACGTCTCGGCGCTGGCGGGGGTATGTGAAGCCGTGGCGGTGATGGAGAAGGGGCGCGTGGTGCACGCCGGCCCGGCAGCGGATTTCGCGGCGGACAAGGAGATGGCGGCGCGCTATCTCGGGGTTTGAGAGGGCCTCCCTGCAGGCCACTCTCCCCCTGCGGATTCCAAGCTTCGCCGAGGCCCAGGCTCAAGCCCGGAGTTCCGCGGCAAGCTCCTCCAATTGGGTCAGGCATGTGCCCCACCCCTGGAAGAATCCCATTTCTTCATGCTTCGCCCGATCCTGATCGCTCTTGTGGCGAACCAGGGCGCGATAGCGCGTCCCGCCTGTCACCGGCTCCATGGTGATTTCCGCGGTCATGAAGGACTCGGCGTTGGGCCGGAACCGCGGACCGAGCCCATCCGTCCAGACCAGGCGGCGTTCCGGCTCAACGACAAGAATGCACCCGGGCCTTTCCGGAAAAGCCTGTCCTTCCGGTGAGCACATGACGATGTTGAACTCGCCGCCCGGTACAAGCTCGATCGATGCCGTTGCCACGCCATACGGCTTCGGTGCGAACCATTGCTTGAGAAGATCAGGCTCCGTCCAGGCGCGCCAGAGCTGGGCCGGAGTGGCCTTTACCGTGCGTTCGAGGACGAGATCGAGCTGGTTATTTATGTCCACGTGCATTTTCCTTTGCAGCCAATGTTTCGACGAAGGAATCCAACTGGTTAAGACGGGCTTCCCAAACTTGGCGCTCCTGTTCGAGCCAGCCTTGTGCCGCCGTGAGCGCGTCAGGACGCAGCTCGCACATGCGGACACGCCCCGTCTTGCGGGAAATGACGATCTCGCTCTCTTCAAGCACGCGGATATGCTTCATGAAGCTGGGCAGCGCCATGTGATGGCGCCGCGCAAGGTCGCCAACGCTGGCAGGCCCGTTCGCAAGCTGCGCAATTACCGCTCGGCGCGTGCCATCTGACAGGGAGTGAAAGACGCGATCAAGGTAAGCCATATAGCTAACTAATCGCGCGTCCGCCCTCCTGTCAAGATACTAATCTATTCAGCTAAGTGTTGGCTGCGCGTGGCGCTCGTCGACTCGTGGCGATGGGTCTCCCCATCACGGGGCTTCCATGTGCTGAAAAAAGAAAAGGCAGCCCGCAGGCTGCCTTTCCGGCGCGGGCATGCTTCCCCGCGAAGACGGTTTGGAAAAAGCGAGCCTGGAAGCCGCGGACCGCGCGCAGCACCCCCGCCATAATGGCCCGGATTCTCACGGCTTCGGATCCGGCGGTGACGAGCCGAAGACGCTCCGCCGGACCTTGCAGGCAGCCCTTTAGTTATCCAGGAACGACCTGAGCTTGCGGCTCCGCGAGGGGTGCTTGAGCTTCCTGAGCGCCTTCGCCTCGATCTGGCGGATACGCTCGCGGGTCACCGAGAACTGCTGGCCCACTTCCTCGAGGGTGTGGTCCGTGTTCATGCCGATGCCGAAGCGCATGCGCAGCACTCTTTCTTCGCGCGGGGTCAACGACGCGAGAACGCGCGTCGTTGTTTCGCGAAGATTGCTCTGGATCGCGGCGTCGATGGGGAGCACCGCGTTCTTGTCCTCGATGAAGTCGCCGAGGTGCGAATCCTCCTCGTCGCCGATGGGCGTTTCGAGGGAGATGGGCTCCTTGGCGATCTTCAGCACCTTGCGGACCTTCTCCAGAGGCATGCCGAGCTTCTCGGCCAGCTCCTCCGGGGTGGGCTCGCGGCCGATCTCGTGCAGCATCTGGCGCGAGGTGCGGACGATCTTGTTGATCGTCTCGATCATGTGCACCGGGATGCGGATGGTGCGCGCCTGATCGGCGATGGAGCGGGTGATGGCCTGCCGGATCCACCAGGTGGCATAGGTGGAGAACTTGTAGCCGCGCCGGTACTCGAACTTGTCCACCGCCTTCATCAGGCCGATGTTGCCCTCCTGGATCAGGTCCAGGAACTGCAGGCCGCGGTTCGTGTACTTCTTGGCGATGGAGATGACGAGGCGCAGGTTCGCCTCCACCATTTCCTTCTTGGCCTGGCGGGCTTCCTTCTCGCCCTTCTGCACCATCTGCACGATCTTGCGGAACTCGGCGATCTCCAGCCCGGTCTCGGTGGCGAGGCCGTGGATGTCGCCGCGGATGTCGTGGATGGTGTCCTTCTCGTGGGCGACGAAGCCCTTCCAGCCCCTGGTGCCGAGCTTGGACACGCGCAGCACCCACTTGGGGTCCAGCTCCGCGCCCACGTAATTCTTCAGGAAGTCGTCCCGCGTCACGCCGTAGCTGTCGGCGAGGCGCAGCAGGCGGCCTTCCAGGCCCACGAGGCGCTTGTTGATCTCGTAGAGCTGCTCCACCAGGGCATCGATGCGCGCCTGGTTGAGCGACAGGCTCTTCACGTCGGCGACCAGCTCTTCCTTCAGCTTCTTCGCCTTGCGCTCCTGCGCCGGCGAGAGCGTCTCGTTCTTGAGCTTGGATTCGACGTTCTGGTCCTGCAGCCGCCGGAGCTTGGTATAGGACGAGGCGATCCGGTCGAAGGTCTCCACGACCTTCGGCTTGATCTCCGCCTCCATGGCGGCCAGCGACATGGAATTCTCCATGTCGTCCTCTTCGCCCTCGGGGCCGGCGCCGTCGCCGAGCAGGCCGTCCTCGCCCGCCTCGGGGGCAAGCGCGGCTTCCTCGCCGAGCGCTGCGGGCGGGTTCTTGCCCTCGGGGCCGGCATAGGTGGCCTCGAGGTCGATGATGTCGCGCAGCAGCACGCGGCCTTCGGTGAGCTCGTCGCGCCAGATGATGATGGCCTGGAACGTCAGCGGGCTCTCGCACAGGCCGGCGATCATGGCCTCGCGGCCCGCCTCGATGCGCTTGGCGATGGCGATCTCGCCCTCGCGGGACAGCAGCTCTACCGAGCCCATCTCGCGCAGGTACATGCGCACCGGATCGTCGGTGCGCTCGGCCGGCTCGGACTTGGTCTCGGAGCGCGCGACCGCGCGCGGGGCGGCTTCGGTCAGCTCGCCACCCTCGCTCTCTTCCGCCTCGTCGGTGTTCTCGGCTTCCTCGCTGCCTTCTTCGGCCTCGGCTTCCTCGGCCTCGATGACGTTGATGCCCATGTCATTGAGCATCGCCAGGGTGTCCTCGATCTGCTCGGAGGTGACTTCCTCGGAAGGCATCACCTCGTTGAGCTGCTCGTAGGTCACGTAGCCGCGCCGCTTGGCATTCTTGATCATCTTCCGGACGGCGGCATCGGAGAGGTCGAGCAACGGCCCATCGGGCGCGTCGGTCTCCTTCTCGGGAGCCTCGGTCGCTTCGGAAGACTGCTTCGCCATAGACTTCTCCTGCGGATCCTGCTGGGTGCCAACAGCAGAACGGCGGCGCGGCCCCTCGGCCTCACCACCTTTTGCCCTAGTGCCCGGGAGCGGCTTTTTTGACGCCATCCCGTTAAACCAGCCTGAACGCGCTTCCAACCCCGATGGTGGTTGCGGTAGGCTCCCCTTCATTCCATGTCGCCGCCGCAGCGATGGCCGGGCGCCTCTTCGGGCTGCCCCATGCCACCGCGCTTTGGCGGAATTGTGCCCGTCGTCGCAGCTCCCTGGAACGCGATCCGAGCAGATGGATATAATCTGCTCCCTGAATCGCCTTCCTACTCCCTAGAGCGGGAATGCGTTGTCCGATCCGCTTGCCCCGCAAGCTGATCGGCGCGTGCCCTAGACGGAGCGCGCCGAAGCGCGGCCCGAAGATGCGCCAAATCCTTCCACCAGAGCCTCGGTCCCGTCGAGTGCCGAAAGGCGCTCCCGCACGTCCCGAAGCCAGGCAAAATTCGCCTCGCTGGGGTCATCCCCCAGGCTGCGCTCGGCTTCCTTCAGCTCTCTAGATAGCGTGTGAGCCTTGCGATGCAAGGCCACGCGCTGATGCCACCAGAGTTTGACATCCGCCGGTGCGGTATCAGGATAAGATGGCCAGTCGTGCCGGGGGTTGGCGAGGGCCTTCACCCGGCGGGTCAGCGCGTCCACGTCCGCCTGTCCGAGACGGTCGGAAAGCGCCTGCGGATCCAGCCCCTCCATGTGCGCCTCGAGCAGGAGGCGGCGCAGCCGGTCGGCCTCCGGATTGGCCAGGGGAAGGCTCGCAAGCTCTTCGCACGCCTCATCCAGCAGGAAGGGATGGTTGATCAGGCAGAACAGCAGCAGGGCCTCGTTGCGGGGCAGGGCGGCCATGGGGCCGCGCGCCAGCGCGCTCTTGGCGATCTCCCGCGCCGCCAGCGGAGGCGGTCCGGCGGGGGCCCGGCGGCCCGGCTGCCAGCCCTCCGTCCAGCCCTGCCTGCGGCCCTGCGGACGGGTACGGTCCTGCGGGTTCACGAGCGCGTTGAAGCGGCCGAGAAGATCCTGTCGGTAGTGCTTGCGTACCGTTTCATCGGCGATGAGATTCGCCACCTCGGTGAGTCGGCCCTCCAGCGCCGCGCGGCGCTCGGGGGTGTCGAGGGAGGCGGCCTCGCTTTCCCGCGCCCACAGTTCGGCGGCCAGGGGCCGGGCCTGGGTCAGCACCTCCGCCATGGCGTCGGGGCCGGAGCGGCGGATGAGGTCGTCGGGGTCCTGACCCTCCGGAAGGGCGGCGAAGGCGAGGCTACGTCCCGCCTTCAGGTGTGGCAGGGCAAGGTCGATGGCGCGGTGGGCGGCGCGGCGGCCGGCCTTGTCGCCGTCGAACAGCAGCAAGGGCTCGTCCGACATGCGCCAGAGCAATTGCAGCTGCTCTTCGGTCAGTGCCGTGCCGAGCGGCGCGACGGTGGCGCCGAACCCGGCTTCCGACATGGCGATCACGTCCACATAGCCTTCCACCGCGATCACGCGCGCGCCCTTCTGGGCGGCCGCGCGAGCGGAAAAGCCGTTGTAGAGCAGGGAGCCCTTGTGGAAGAGCGTGGTCTCCGGCGAGTTCAGGTACTTGGCCGGAACATCCTTTTCCAGCGCCCGGCCGCCGAAGGCGACGATGCGGCCCTTCATGTCGGTGATGGGGAACATTACCCGGTCGCGGAAGCGGTCGAACGGCACGGGAATGTCTTCGCCGGCGATGAGGAGGCCGGCCTCCACCATGTCCTCGACGCTCACCCCCTGCTTGCCGAGGGCCTCCTTCAAATGGAACCGCTCGCCCGCCGCATAGCCAAGGCCGAATCGCTTCTGGGTGGCGGCGCCGAGCTCCCGGTCCGCCAGATACCCCCGGGCGCGGGCGCCGAGGCGGGACTGGAGCGTGTCCTCGAAATGCTTCGCCGCCAGCGCCATCACTTCGAACAGGGTGCGCCGGCGCTGCTCCTTGGCGGCTGCCTCGGGGGTCTCCTGCGGCAGGGGCAGGCCGGCCATGGCGGCGAGCCGCTCCACCGCCTCGCCGAACGAGGCGCCCTCCGTCTCCATCAGGAAGTCGAACACGTCGCCGTGCTTGCCGGAGGAGAAGCAGTGGTAGAAGCCCTTCTGGTCGTTGACGAAGAAGGAGGGCGTCTTCTCCGCGTTGAACGGCGAGAGGCCGGCGAACTCGCGCCCCTGCTTCTTCAGCTTGACGCGACGGCCCACCACCTCCGACACCGGGAGGCGCGCGCGAATCTCATCGAGGAAGGCGGGCGGAAAGCGCATTCGGCTCACAGTCTGGGTGGCAGCCTTTCAGTCTACGAAACCGCGGCGCGCCGCGATAGGCGGACGGTCGGTCGTTTGGGAGCGCCGGAGGGGGACGAAAGGAGCCGATGGACCGGCCTTCCCCTTGTCCACGCTATCCACAGGGGCCATTCCCGTCAGATTGCGGCGTGATTGCGGCACGGCCGTGATGGACGGTACCGGGGGCTTGCTCCTGCGGCCGGGCCAGAGGGCTATGTGTCCGTCGCCAGGAAGGCGGGGTGGTTGCAGGCCGCGCCGCGCGGCGGGCGCGCCCGCGAGGACGATGCGCTGAAGATGGCGCATCGGAATGTCGCCATGGGAGATCCGGCCGTCGCTCTCGAAGCCGAAGCGGCCGTAACACCCGGGATCGCCCAACACCCCGCAGCCCGAGGCGCCGAGGTTCCCGAGCCGCCCGAGTCCTTCGCGGACCAGGGCCGTCCCGATGTCCTCGCCTTGCCGGTCCGGCGCCACGGCAAGTGGCCCGAGGCCGCACCATGTGCCTGTCCCGTGCTCGATCGAAACCCGCGAGAAGGCCACATGCCCCGCGATTCGCCCGTCCGCCACGGGCGCCCGCGAAAGGCCGAACACGTCGGCCGCCTGGAATGCGGCTACGATGGCGGCTTCCATCCCCGCGCCGCGCGGGGCGCCTGCGAGGGCGGAGCACCCGAGGGCGCCGATGGCGTCGGCGTTCCCTGGCCGTTCGGTACGGATCGCGATGGTGCCGGTCAGCCGGCGGAGGTGAGGGCGTCCTTCACCCAGGCCGAGGCCTTGCCGAAGTCGACGGCGCCGGCGTGGCGCTCCTTCAGCAGGGCCATGGTGCGTCCCATGTCCTTGATGCCCTTGGCCTCGATCTCGGCGATCACGGCGGCGATGGCGGCGCGGGTGTCGGCCTCGGAGAGCTGCTGCGGCAGGAAGGCCTGGATGTAGACGATCTCCTCCCGCTCCTGCTCGGCGAGCTCGGGGCGGCCGGCATCGTCATAGATCTTCGCGCTCTCCTCGCGCTGCTTCACCATCTTGGCGAGCAGGGCGCGCAGCTCGTCGTCGTTCAGCGGGTCCTTGCCCTGGCCTCGCTGCTCGATGTCGCGATCCTTCAGCGCCGCGTTGATGAGGCGGAGCGTGGCGGTGCGGCGCTTGTCCTGGGCCTTGAGGGACTCCTTCAGGGCCGCATTGATGTCGTCACGAAGCACGGAACGTGTCCTTGGGTTGAAGTGCCGGATCTTGATCCGGAATTGCGGATGAGGCGCGCGGGGCGGGGAGGGCTGCCCTGCATTTTCGGCAGCGTCGCGGCGGACGGCCCCTGTGGGCAAGTCCGTTGCACGCGGCGGCAAACCGGCACCTCGCCAGCCTCCCCGATGCCGACAGACCCGTCGCGGATCCCGCTTTCCCGCGTTATCGCGCATCGCGGCGCACAAATTCGCGCGCGGGGCGCTGGAAACGCGACGCGCGAGCCTCTATCTAGGCGATCCATGACCAACGAACAAGACCACCTCCGTCCCGCCCCGGCCGAAGGCCGGTTCGAGGGCACCTCCGCCGAAGGCTGGAGCGAACAGAAGCCCACCGCCGTGCTCGTCCTCGCCGACGGCACCGTCCTTGAGGGATTCGGCATCGGCGCCGAGGCATCCCTCGCCGGCGAGGTGTGCTTCAACACCGCCATCACCGGCTATGAGGAGATCCTGACCGACCCGTCCTATGCCGGCCAGATCATCACCTTCACCTTCCCGCACATCGGCAACGTGGGCACCAACGAGGAGGACATCGAGACGGTGTCCATGGCCCAGGCCTCCGGCGTGCGCGGCGTGGTGCTGCGCACCGCGGTGACCGAGCCCTCCAACTACCGCGCTACGCGCCACCTCGACGACTGGCTGAAGGCCCGCGGCATTCCCGGCATCAGCGGCATCGATACCCGGGCGCTCACCGCCCTCATCCGCGAGGCGGGCATGCCCAATGCGGTCATCGCCCATTCCCGCGACGGCGTGTTCGACCTGGAGGCGCTGAAGGCCGAGGCACGCAAGTGGCCGGGCCTCGTGGGCATGGACCTCGTGCCCGGCGTCACCTCCGCCCAGCGCTTCTCCTGGGACGAGACCACCTGGGCGTGGCCCGACGGCTACGGCCGCCAGGAGGCGCCCCGCCACCATGTGGTGGCCGTGGACTACGGGGTGAAGCGCAACATCCTGCGCCTGCTGGCCCGCGCCGGCTGCAAGGTCACCGTGGTGCCCGCCACCGCCTCGGCCGAGGACATCCTGGCGCTCGCGCCGGACGGCGTGTTCCTCTCGAACGGCCCGGGCGACCCGGCGGCGACGGGGGAATATGCGGTGCCGGTCATCCGCGAAGTGATCAGCAAGGGCGTGCCCACCTTCGGCATCTGCCTGGGGCACCAGATGATCGGCCTCGCGGTGGGTGGCCGCACGGTGAAGATGCACCAGGGCCACCACGGGGCGAACCATCCCGTGAAGGACCTCACCACCGGCAAGGTGGAGATCACTTCCATGAACCACGGCTTCGCGGTGGACCGCGACAGCCTGCCGGACAATGCCGTGGAGACCCACGTCTCCCTGTTCGACGGCTCCAACGCCGGCATCGCGCTGGCTGACAAGCCGGTGTTCTCGGTGCAGTACCATCCGGAGGCGAGCCCCGGCCCGCAGGACAGCCACTATCTGTTCGACCGGTTCGTGGAGATGATCGAGAAGCACAAGGCAGCCTGAGCGGACGCGGTGCCGGGCAAAGGGCGGTCGCATCCCCCGAGAGAACAAAAAGCCGGCGTCATGCGACGCCGGCTTTTTTGCAGGGCGCGGGATCAGTCCTCGCGCCAGGCCCAGAGCAGGTCGTGCATGCCATCCTTGAGGCGGAACCCCTTGGCGACGAGGTGGGCCTTGAGGTCGGCGCGGGTGCGCGGCGACTGGCGCTGGTCGTGCACCTCGATCACCATCTGGCGGATGCGCCGGAGCACGTCGTCGGGCGCGCTGTAGAGAATGGAATATTCAGCGCCTTCGCAGTCCATCTTCAGGAAGGCGCAGCTGTCGATGCCGAACCTGTCGAATGTGTCCAACAGGGTGGTGGTCTTCACCGTCACCTTCTGCCCCTTGGTGCTGAGCAGGGAGCCGGAGGTGGAGACCCCGCCGTCGTTGCCGCGGTGGAAGGTCATCTCCCCCTCGGCCTCGGCGATGGCGGACGTGAGGGGCAGGAGGCGCCCCGCCGGGGCGAGGGCGGCATTGGCCGAGAGGTGGGCGAAGTTCACCGGGTCCGGCTCGAAGGCGATCACCCGGCCGGCGGCCAGCTTGTGGATGGCGAACATGCTGAAGGCGCCGATGTTCGCGCCGATGTCGATCACCGTGCCGCCCGGGGGCACCGGTAGCGGCATGCCGTTCAGATAGGCCTCGTCGAAGAAGACTTCCTTGAACTCGTGCAGGACCTCGCGCGGCACCTTCACGTCAATGCCCGAGCGCAGATGGAAATGCGCCACCGGGGCATTGGTCAGCTTGTACTTGAATGCAAAGTACGTGGGCCAGTTGGAAATATGCTTGACGAGGTTCGCATAACGCATCGGTTCAGTCGGCCGCCCTTCCCGGACCCACGCCGCATGGATCCTCGTGGCCCCGTGGGGGCGGCCCCTGTTTAGTCCGAAAACGCGAAAAGGTCAGTCCAGGAAATGGCCGTGCTCCGCCACGTGCCGCGCCAGCCCCATGGTGTGCTCGCGCACCAGGCGTTCCGCGAGGTCCGCGTCCCGCTTCTCGATGGCCTCGACGATGCGGGTGTGATCGATGATGGAACGCTGCGCCCGGTGGTCCTGGCCGATGGTCACCTTGCGCACGCCGCGCATGTGCGGAAACAGGCTCTCCGTCGTCTCGCCGATGAGGCGGCAGCCGGACATGCGGATGATGAGCTTGTGGAAGGCGAGGTTCGCCTCGGAATATTCCGAGACGAACTCTTCCGGGTTGCGGTTGGCGAAGGCGCGCACATTCTCCCGCAGCTGCCGGATCTCCGCCTCGCTGGCATGCTCGCAGGCAAGCCGGGCCGCCATGCTCTCCAGCGCGGCCCAGACGGTGATCATCTCGATGATCTCCCGCTTGGTCTTGCGCACCACGAAGATGCCGCGGCGCGGCACCGAGCGCACGTAGCCTTCCTGCTCCAGCAGGGTCATGGCCTCGCGGATGGGGGTGCGCGACACGCCGAGCTTCTCGGACAGCTGGCGCTCCTCCAGGCGGATCTCCTCGGGGTGGCTGTAGATGTCCATCTCCATGATGGCCGCCTTCAGCGCCTTGTAGGCCTTCATCCGGAAGCTCGATTCCGTCTCGATCGGCTTCACGTTGATATCCTGGTACGTCATCGCACCCCTTTGCCTTAGGCTCTTTGACGCGCTGCGGATCCGGTCCCGGCGCCTTCTGAAGCGGGCCGTCGCGTGATTCTTTGCGCTGCCGACCAAATACATCATATCAGATGGCTGTTTATGCGCCATTGCTGGCGATGCCGCACCATCCCCAATGAATTCGCTGCGACGCAGCAGAATAACTGCGGCATTCCCCCCGCGTTGCGCGTTGACAGAATGTATTCTGAATACCAGCATCATTCCCGACGGGTCGCCAGAACGGTCCGCGCAACGCGGCGGAACCATCGCCGAGGGAGGACGCCAATGATTACCGTGGACGATATCCTGCGGGAAAAGCGTGACACCCGCATCATCACCATGCGCCTGCACGAGACGGTGGCCGACGCCGTGCTCGTGATGAAGCGGGAGAACATTTCCTCGGTCATCGTGACCGACGTGTGCCGCACCGAGGGCTCGACCGTCATGGGCGTGTTCTCCGAGCGCGACGTGACCCGTGCCCTGCTGGAGCACGGGGCCACCACCCCGAAGGTGGTGCTCGCCACCCTGCTGCGCCGCGAGGTGATTTCCTGCCGGCTCGAAGACAGCATCATCACCGTGCTGCGCCTTATGGACGAGCATCAGGTCCGCCACCTGCCGGTGATGGAGGACTATTCCCTGGTGGGCGTCATCAGCGCCACCGACCTGATGCGGCATTACCTTAGGGAGTCCGAGATCCCGAACCTTCTCGACCCTGCGGCCAGCACGCTGCACGTGCAATTGTCGGCCCTGCGCTAAGGGCCCTGCGCAAGCCAGCCGGAGGCCTGCCGACGGGCAGGTCTTCAGCTTCGTCTCTAAAGCGATTGCAGAGAGCGAACGACGGTGTTAGCTTTCTGTATCTGGCATACGTAATTTCGTACACAAATATGCCGCGGGCATGGACCCTCAGGGACCAGTCCAAGCCGGCGCAGACCGGCATCCAGCAAGCAGGGCAGGAACTTCCGGGAGTGGGTGCATGGGCAAGGCGCTCGATGGCGTGCGCGTCCTGGATATGACGCACGTTCAGTCCGGCCCTTCGGCGACGCAGCTTCTTGCGTGGCTGGGCGCGGACGTCATCAAGGTTGAGATGCCCCGGCGGGGGGACATCACCCGCTCGCAGCTCAGGGACAAGTCCAATGTGGACAGTCTCTATTTCACCATGCTGAACGCCAACAAGCGCAGCGTGACGCTGAACATCAAGACGCCGCAGGGGCAGGAGGCGCTCGGCCGCCTCGTGGAGACCTGCGACGTGCTGGTCGAGAATTTCGGCCCGGGCGTGCTGGAGCGGCAGGGCTTCGGCTACGAGGCCATGCGCGAGCGCAACCCGCGTCTCATCTATGCTTCCATCCGCGGCTTCGCCGAGGGCTCCGGCATCGATGCCAAGGCGTATGAGACCATCGCCCAGGCCATGGGCGGGGCCATGAGCACCACCGGCTGGCGATCCGGTCCGCCGACGGCGTCGAGCGCCCAGGTGGGCGATACGGGCACCGGCATCCACTGTGTCACCGGCATCCTCGCGGCGCTCTACCAGCGCACGGTGACCGGCGAGGGCCAGCGGGTGGACGTGGCCATGCAGGACTGCGTGATGAACCTGCTGCGGGTGAAGCTGCGCGACCAGCAGCGCCTCGATGCGGGCCCGCTGACGGAATATCCCGGCGCGCCGGAAGGCGATTGCGTGCCGCGGGCCGGCAATTGCTCCGGTGGCGGCCAGCCGGGCGCGGCCCTGCGCTGCGCTCCGGGCGGCGAGAACGACTATTGCTATGTCATCATCCAGCCGCAGGGCTGGGCGCCGCTGATGCGGTTGGTGGGGCGCAAGGACCTCATCGAGGATGCCAAGTTCGCCTCCCACGAGGCCCGCGCCCAGCGCCTCGACCAGTGCTTCGAGATCATCGAGCGCTGGACGCAAAAGCGCACCAAGTTCGAGGTAATGGCGGCGCTGAAGGCCATCGATGTGCCCTGCGGACCGGTGCTTTCCACCCGGGACATCCTGGAGGACCGCGCGCTCTACGATCGCGGCTTCCTCGTGGAGGTGCCCCATCCAGAGCGCGGCACCTACGTGACGCTCGGCTCGCCCATCAAGATGTCGGCGAGCGAGGTGCCGGTGGAGCGGGCGCCGCTCCTGGGTGAACATACCGATGAGGTGCTGGCCGCTCTCGGCTTCACCACCGAAGAAATCGCCGGCATGCGTGCCGTCGGTGCTGTCTGACGGGAGAACAAAAAGATCCCCGTCCGGAATCCGCCGCCTCATGAGGGAAAAAAGAGGGTGGGGCGGTTACTGACATCAAAATAAAAAATGTCATAGGGGTAGGAATAACATGGTAGAGGCAGTTGGAAAGGCGCCGGCGACCAATCGCTGGCTCCAGTTGATCGCCGGCGTCGTCTGCATGGTCGCAGCCGCCAACATTCAATATTCCTGGACACTGTTCGTCCCTGAAATCGTCAGCGCCCACGGCTGGACGCGTGCGTCGGTCCAGGTGGCCTTCACGGTCTTCGTGGTGGTGCAGACCTGGCTTACGCCCATCGAGGGGTATTTCATCGACAAGTACGGCCCGCGGGTCATGGTGCTCGTCGGCGGCTTCTTCACCGGCCTCAGCTGGGTGATGAACTCCTACGCCACCTCCCTGACCGGCCTTTATGTGGCCGCGGCCATCGGTGGCATCGGCGTCGGCTGCGTCTACGCCACCTGCGTGAACGCGGCGCTGAAGTGGTTCCCGGACCGTCGCGGCTTGGCGGTGGGCCTCACCGCCGCCGGCTATGGCTCGGGCACGGTGCTGACCATCCTGCCCATCGCCGCCATGATCAAGTCGAGCGGCTATCAGGACACCTTCTTCACCTTCGGCCTGGTGCAGGGCGCGGTGATCATGCTGGCGGCCGGCTTCCTGCGGGCGCCGTCCAAGAGCGAGGTCACCTTCTCCGCCGCCGTGGCCCAGTCCCGCCGCGACTATACGCTCGGCGAGGCGCTGCGCACGCCGGTGTTCTACGTGATGCTCACCATGTTCATCCTCACCGTGTCCGGCGGCCTCATGGCCGTGGCGCAGCTGGGAGTGATCGCCGAGGACCTCGGCGTGAAGCACATCGACGTCAACCTCTACTTCTTCACCATGGCGGCGCTGCCCTTTGCGCTGATGCTCGACCGCATCCTCAACGGCTTCTCGCGCCCGTTCTTCGGCTGGGTGTCGGACCACATCGGCCGCGAGAAGACCATGTTCTTCGCCTTCGCCATGGAAGGTCTCGGCATCGTCGCGCTGGGCACGTTCGGCACCAATCCCTGGGCCTTCGTGATCCTGTCCGGCGTCGTCTTCCTCGCCTGGGGTGAAGTCTATTCGCTCTTCTCGGCGACGGCGGCGGATACCTTCGGTTCCAAGCACATCGGCAAGATCTACGGCATGCTGTACACGGCGAAGGGCTTCGCCGCTTTGCTCGTGCCGCTGGCGAACCTGCTGATGGAGGCGACCGGAAGCTGGACGGTGGTGCTCTATACGGTGGCGGCCATGGACCTGACCGCCGCCTTCTGCGCCCTGTTCGTGCTGCGTCCGCTGCTGGCGCGTCACCATCGGCTCAATGCCGAGGCGGCGGCCGCCCAGTCGGCGGCGCGTGAGGTGCCGGCCTGATCCCTTCCTGTCCATTCACCCGGCAGTTCTGCCGGGCGAATGGAAAATCGTGGTGTCAGAATAGTTGCGGCCTGTGCCCGGGTGCTGGCGCCCACGGCAGGCAAGGCATGAAGCAATCCAACAGTCCCTCCACCGTCAAACTGACGGTTCCTCAAGCCCCGGCTCCGCCGGGGCTTTTTTTGTCTCCAGTGGGTGATGCGGCAGGCTGGGCGCAGGCCTTCGGGGGCGCGGGGCGCTGGCGGGTCAAGTAGAGAATGGCGCTAGGCCAAACGGTCGCAATTGTCGGACGTCATTTAATGGTATATTTGATGTGCGAAGTAAGAAGTGGAATCGAAGCATCGATAGAATGGCGCGGCTGCGCCCCAGAAATTCGGCTCGATTATTCAGATCCATCCCTCCGCGACATGGCATATACGCTGAAAGTAGCAGTTACATAGCTGTTACATGCATTCTGTATACGTTATTTCGAGTACACCTTTCTCCGTGGTACGCGAGCGGGCAACGCCACCAATGAGGCCCGCAACAAGAATGGCGACCGTCACGGGCCGTTCATCGCTTTCGATGATCCCCAGTGAGAAAGGGAAGGAAATGTCTCAGAACCTCGCCACGCCGGCGCGCGGGCCCCTCGGTGGCCGCTGGCTGCAGCTGCTCATCGGCGTGATCTGCATGTCGATGATCGCCAACCTTCAATATGGCTGGACGCTCTTCGTCGAACCCATGAACGAGAAGCACCAGTGGGGTCGCGCCTCGATCCAGGTCGCCTTCACCATCTTCGTGCTGTTCGAGACCTGGCTGGTCCCGGTCGAGGGCTGGTTCGTGGACAAGTTCGGCCCGCGCATCGTCGTCTTCATCGGCGCGATTCTCTGCGGCCTGTCGTGGGTCATGAACTCGCGCGCCGACAGCCTGATGATGCTCTACATCTCCGCGGCCCTCGGCGGCACCGGTGCGGGCGCGGTCTACGGCACCTGCGTCGGCTCGGCGCTGAAGTGGTTCCCGGATCGTCGCGGTCTTGCCGCGGGCATCACCGCCGCCGGCTTCGGCGCGGGCTCGGCGCTCACGATCGTGCCCATCGCCGCCATGATCAAGTCGCAGGGCTATGAGCACACCTTCCTCTTCTTCGGCCTCATGCAGGGTGCCGTGGTGCTGGTGCTGTCCCTGTTCCTGCAGGCGCCCAAGGAAGGCCAGCTTCCCGTGGTGGCTGCGTCGAGCGTGGCCCAGAGCCGCCGCAACTACGGCCCGGGCGAGATGGTGAAGGCCCCGGTGTTCTGGGTCATGTACCTGATGTTCGTGCTGGTGGCGTCCGGTGGCCTGATGGCGACGGCCCAGCTCGGCTCCATCGCCAAGGACTTCAAGATCGCCGACGTGCCGGTGTCGCTCCTCGGCCTCACCATGCCGGCGCTGACCTTCGCGCTCTCCATCGACCGCGTGCTGAACGGCCTGACCCGTCCCTTCTTCGGCTGGGTGTCGGACAACATCGGCCGCGAGAACACCATGTTCATCGCCTTCGGGCTTGAGGCGATCGGCGTGCTGGCGCTGGCGCACTTCGGTTCCAACCCGGTGCTGTTCGTGCTGCTGACCGGCCTCGTCTTCTTCGCCTGGGGCGAGATCTACTCTTTGTTCCCGGCGACCTGCGGCGACACGTTCGGCGGCCGCTACGCCACCACCAACGCCGGCCTGCTGTACACCGCCAAGGGCACGGCCTCGCTGGTGGTGCCGGTGGCCTCAGTGGCCGTGGCGAGCCTCGGCAACTGGGACCTGGTGTTCATGATCACCGCCGCGGTCAACGCCATCGCCGCGCTCATGGCCCTGTTCGTCCTGAAGCCCATGCGCGCCCGCTTCGTGGCCGGCGCCACGGTGCAGGACGTGGCTCAGCCCGCCAGCAGCCCCAAGATCGCGGGCTGAGGCCGGACGCCTTCCAAGTTCCTTTGGCCCTCCTACCCCGGGCCTGCCTTGAGGGAGCGGCGTGTCCGCTCCCTCTTTTTTGCTGGAAGAGAGTCAGTTGCCGCTCGGAGCCATGATGACGGGTGCCGCGGCATCGCCCGAGGCATGCTTCACATAAGCGAAGCGCGGCTCCGGCTTGGCGGTGAGGACGTCTTCCACCGGAATGCCCATGCCGCCGGCGACGGTCATGTAGGGCCTCATATTGGTCATGCCGTTCGCGGCGAGGGTGAGGACGATCCCGAAAAGTCCATAGGCAGTCAATTCAAGCGCGTTCATGGTCATCTCTCCCGGCACCTCAAGTGCCGAAACCGGGCGCGACGCACCCTCGAGCTGAGCTCTTCCTAAAACAGAAGGGCCGCTTCGTGGTATACAAAATACGCAAAGGTGGCCCGCGATGTTGCATGGCAGCATTGCGGAAGCGCGGGCGCCGCAGCAAGGCGGCACACGGTCGCCCGGTCGCGCGGACGGGGTGGGGATCAGGCTGCGGTGATCGCCTCGAAATGGGCGAGCAGCCCCCGTGTGGAGGGCGAAGCCTGGGCGGGGACCTCTCCGGCGGCCACCGCCGGCAGGAAGGCCGTGGCGAGCTCCTTGCCCAGCTCCACGCCCCACTGGTCGAATGCGTTGATGTTCCACACCGCGGCTTCCACGAACACGCGGTGCTCATACAGCGCGATGATGCGCCCGAGCGTGAACGGGTCGAGCCGCGCATAGGCGAGGGTGACGGACGGCCTGTCCCCGGGGAAGACGCGATGCGGGGCGATGCGCTCCACCGCCTCTCCCGCAAGTCCCTTCGCCCGAAGCTGGTCGGCGGCCTCCTCCAGCGTGCGGCCGCGCATCAGTGCCTCTGACTGGGCGAGGCAATTGGCCACCAGCAGGTCCTGGTGGTTCTTCAACTGCGGCTCGTGGCCCTCAGCCGCCACCAGGAAGTCGACGGGAATGATGTCCGTGCCCTGGTGGAGCAACTGGAAGAAGGCATGCTGCGCATTGGTGCCCGGCTCGCCCCACACGATGGGGCCGGTGGGGCGTGTCACGGCCTTGCCGTCGCGTGTCACGCTCTTGCCGTTGCTCTCCATGTCCAGCTGCTGGAGATAGGCCGGCAGGCGGGCGAGCCGCTGGTCGTAGGGAATGACGGCGCGGCTCGGGAAACCGCAGACATTGCGGTGCCACAGTCCCACCAGGGCGAGCAGCACCGGCAGGTTCTGGTCGAGCGGCGCGGAGCAAAAGTGCGCATCCATGGCGGCAGCGCCCGCAAGCAGCTCGCCGAAGCGGTCCGGCCCGATGGCGATCATCACCGGCAGCCCGACCGCCGACCAGACGGAATAGCGTCCGCCCACCCAGTCCCAGAAGCCGAAGATCCGGTCCGGCGCGATGCCGAAGGCCGCGACCTTGTCGAGGGCGGTGGAGACGGCGGCGAAATGCGCGCTTACCGCATCCTCGCCCAGCGCATCGACGATGAAGGCGCGGGCGGTGGCCGCGTTGCACATGGTCTCCACCGTGGTGAAGGTCTTGGAGGCCACGATGAACAAGGTGGTGGCCGGGTTCAGCGTCTTCATGAGGTCGGCGATGTGCGCGCCGTCCACGTTGGAGACGAAGTGGCAGCGCGGGCCGTCGTGATAGGGCGCGAGGGCGCCCGTTACCATCACCGGGCCGAGGTCCGAGCCGCCGATGCCGATATTGACCACATCCGTGAAGGCGTGGCCTCGCGCCCCGGCGATGCGCCCCTCGCGCACAGCGGCGGCGAAGGCGCGGAGCCGGGCGAGGGTGTCCGCCACCGCCGGCTTCACATCGATGCCGTCTACCGGAAGGGGCTCATCGGCTGCGGCGCGCAGGGCGGTGTGCAGAACGGCGCGGTCTTCAGTCAGGTTGATGTGGTCGCCCGCGAACATGGCGTCCCGCAGCGTCTCCACCCGCGCGGCGGCGGCGAGATCGAGGAGCAGGCCCAGCGTTTCGGCGGTCAGGGCGGTCTTGGAGAAATCAAGCAGCAGATCGCCATAGGCGCGGGAGAAATCCTCGAACCGGCCGGGCGTGGAAAACAGGTCGACGATACGCCCCGTGCGGTTCTTCCAGGCGGTGGCGAGGGCCTCGAAGGCAGCGTCGACGGTCGGGCGCGCGGCGGTCATCGGCAAGGAACTCCTTCAGGGGCACCACATGACATCGAGTGGGGCGCGGACGGCATTGAGGACGGCGCGGATGGGAAGCTCGGCAGCGTCGGTGCCGGCGCAGGCGCGCTCCAGGACCGATCGCTTCGTCCTGCCCTCGATATGCAGGAACAGCCGGTCGGCGGCGATGAGGGACGGCAGGGTGAAGGTGATGCGCGGCTCGCCGGCCCCTTCCGCCCGCGCAATGGCGAGCGGAGCCGTGCCGGCCGGGTCGATGGCTGCCGCAAGCCCTTCCGCTCCGGGGAAGAAGGAGGCGGTGTGCCCGTCGTCCCCCATGCCCAGCACCACGGCGGCGAAGGGGGAGGGCAGGGATGCCACCGTCGCGGTGGCGGCGGCCAGGCCCTCTTCCGGGGTCGCGTCACCGGTGAAGAGGGGAACGAAGCGCGCGTCGGCGGCCGGGCCCCGCAGCAGGTGGCGGCGCACCAGGGCGGCGTTGGAGCGGGGTGAGGTTTCCGGCACCCAGCGCTCGTCCACCAGCGTCACCGCGATACGGCCCCAGTCGAGGGGCGCGCCGGAGAGGGTCTCGAGGAAGGCGACCGGCGTGCGCCCGCCGGACACCGCAAGGCTCGCCGCGCCGTCGCGGGCAAGGCGGGCGCGCAGCGCCTCCGCCACATGGGCGGCGAGCGCCCGGGCGAGGGCCGGGCCATCCGCATAGGCGGCGATGGCCGGGGGAAAGGCGATGGGGGAGGAATGTGTGCTCACCGGGCCGGCCTCAGGTGTCGTCGGTCCAGGTGCGCCCGTCCCGCTCGATGAGCGCGATGGCAGCGGAGGGCCCCCAGGTGCCCGACGTATAGGGCTTGGGCGGCTCGCGCGAGGCGCGCCAGGCCTCGAGGATCGGGTCGATCCAGCGCCAGGCGGCCTCCACCTCGTCGCGTCGCATGAACAGGGTCTGGTTGCCGCGCACCACATCCATGATGAGCCGCTCGTAGGCATCCGGATTGCGCGCGCCGAACACGCTGGCGAAGCTCATGTCGAGTGGCACATGCTGCAGGCGCATGCCGCCGGGGCCGGGATCCTTGATCATCAGCCAGAGCTTCACGCCCTCGTCGGGCTGGAGCCGGATGACGAGGCGGTTCGGAGCGATGGGACCGGCGTGGCCGTCGAAAACCGAATGGGGAATGGGCCGGAAGGCCACCACGATCTCGGAAACGCGGCTGGCCAGGCGCTTGCCGGTGCGCAGGTAGAAGGGCACGCCGGACCAGCGCCAGTTGCCGATCTCGGCCTTCAGCGCCACGAAAGTCTCGGTGCTGCTCTCGCCGGAGCCGAGCTCCTCCAGATAGCCGGGCACCGCTCCGCCGGCAGACGCTCCGGCGCGATACTGGCCGCGCACGGTCACCTGGGCGGCGTTGGCCTCGTTGATGGGCTCCAGCGCCTTCAGCACCTTGAGCTTCTCGTCGCGCACCGCATCGGCCTCCAGCGAGACGGGCGGCTCCATGGCGACGAGGCAGAGGAGCTGGAGAATGTGATTCTGCACCATGTCCCGGAGCGCGCCGGCGGTGTCGTAATATCCGGCCCGTCCCGCGGTGCCGATGCTCTCGGCGACCGTGATCTGGACATGGTCGATATGGGCGTTGTTCCACACCGGCTCGAACAGCGCATTGGCAAAGCGCAGCGCCATCAGGTTCTGGACCGTCTCCTTGCCCAGATAGTGATCGATGCGGAAAACGGCCTCCTCCCGGAAGACCTTGCCCACGGCGGCATTCACCTCGAGCGCGGACGCGAGATCCTTGCCCACGGGCTTTTCCACCACCACCCGCGTCCGCTCGGTGACGAGGCCGAAGGCGCCGATGCGCGAGCAGATGGGATCGAACAGGTCGGGGCCCACGGCGAGGTAGAAGACGCGCACGCGATCGCCCCCCGCTCCCAGCAGCCGGGCGAGATTCGCCCAGCCCTCGTCGGAAAGGGCGTCCACCGCCACATAGTCGAGGCGGTTCAGAAAGGCCGCGAGCCGCGACTGGTCCACATCCTCCACGCCATCCGACAGGCCCACGGCTTCGCGGGCGAAGGACTGGAAGGCCTCGCGCGGCATGGGGCGGCGGGAGACGCCGATGATGCGGGCATCGTCAGGGACCTGACCGGCGACGTCACGCTCGAACAAGGCGGGCAGGAGCTTGCGATGGGCCAGATCTCCGGTGGCGCCGAAGACCACGATATCGAACGGCTCCACCGTGACGACGCGTGCAACCATGTGGGCTTCCCCCTGAAGGAGGCGCGGCGTGCCCCCAACTCAACGTCCCGAAAGGCGGATGCGTCCACCTCGATCGTGCGGCGCGTTCGGTTCTTTGCGCAGCGCAGCAGCCGCACTTTAAAGCAGCTTCCCTTCAGATTGCATCGCAATCGGACCGGTAAAGCGTCCTCTTCGTGTCGCTGAAGGCGGATTCACGGAACAAGCTGAATCAACCGGTGCGGTTCCCGCCGCCATGGGCCGCCTCGTGAGGAAACTCCCAGGCCATGACAGGGATAAAACGCTTCGGCCCGAAGCGGCCAGGGGATGCGCAAGGGGCAGGGGAACAAGGGGATTGTGCGGGACGCGCAGGGGCAGGTGCCCTGGTCGTGGACGGCGCCCGGATCAGCAGGCGTGTGGCGCGGGAGGCCTTCGACCGAACGCGGAAACGCAAAATCCGCGCGAAGGGCTCGCGCGGATGAAAGGCTCGAAACTCAGCATGAAGTCCCTCGGAGCCGCCCCTGCAAGGCGACGGCCCGTCGGCAAACGCGCGCCTCAGCGAGTGGGGCGCGGCTTGGAAGGGATGAGGCCTTCGCGCTGGGCGCGCTTGCGGGCGAGCTTGCGGGCGCGGCGGATGGCCTCGGCCTCCTCGCGGGCGCGCTTCTCGGACGGCTTCTCGTAGTGGCCACGCAGCTTCATCTCGCGGAAGATCCCCTCGCGCTGCATCTTCTTCTTGAGCGCCTTGAGGGCCTGATCAACGTTGTTGTCGCGGACGAGAACTTGCACGTGTCTACCTCTTCGAGCTGTTGCGCCGAGCCGGGCCGAAACCTGATCTGAGATACCGAACCGGGGAAGATCAGGCGGTCCGCCTTGCCTTCAGCATGTCCGGAAGAGCCGCTCTCTTATCAGAACGGCAGTGGCGTGTCCACATCCTGCTTGCATCGGATGCGGTAGCCGCACGTTGCGCCGGCTCACTTTCCCGCGTGCAGCCGGCCGAAGCTCAGCCGGCGCGGGCCAGCTGACCGCCGAGGGGCTCGGTGGCCGCGGCGACCGAGAGGGCGAAGGACGTGCGTCCCTTGCGCCTCAAGGCCTCGCGGCACAAGGTATCGAGCTCGGCGCGGATCTCCGCGTCGCCGAAGCACTGGCCCGCTTCCGGAATGCCACGCATGAAGCGCAGTTCGATCTGGATGAGGCGCCAGCTGCAATAGCGGCCGGAGCGCGCCATCTGCCGCGCGAGTTCGCGCAGGCGGTCGAGATACAGGTCGTCCATCGGCATCCCCCGAAGCCGTATGGTAAGATGGTATGGAAGCATAGCGCACGCGGCGAATCGCTTCCATGCGCCTTTTGTCGCCGTGCAGTACCGTCATGTGGATGACGTGTGGACGTCGCTGTCTTGCGCGTGAAGGTATCTTGCTGCGTATGCATGACGCTTCCAAGACGGAGGCGTCAAAAATCAGCAGGCCGCCGCGCGGGCGTCAGCACCCTTCGTCGGAAACGTTCGTGCAGGCTTCCGGGTCCCGGCGCACGCGCACCACGTGACCCATCTTGCGGCCGGCACGGGCCTCGTCCTTGCCATAGAGATGCACATGGGTGCCGGGCTCCGCGAGCAGGGCATGCCAGTCGTGCACGTCGGCGCCGATGAGATTGGTCATCTCCGCCCGGCCGATGCGCGCGACCTCGCCCAAGGGCCAGCCGGCGATGGCGCGCACATGCTGCTCGAACTGCGAGGTGACGGCGCCGTCCTGCGTCCAGTGCCCGCTGTTGTGTACGCGCGGAGCGATCTCGTTGACGATCACGCGCTCGGTGGATCCGCTGCACACCACAAATAATTCCACCGCGAACACGCCTTCGTAGTCGAGGGCATCGCCGATGGTGCGAGCGATGGCGCGCGCCTGGACGGCGGCCGATGCGGTCAGCGTCGCGGGCACCGTGGAGGTGTGGAGGATGTGCTCGCGATGCACATTCTCGGTCACGTCGAAAGCGGAGAAGGCCCCGTCCGCGCGGCGCGCCGCGACCACGGAGACCTCCCGCTTGAACGACACGAAACCTTCGAGGATCGCGCTCTGGCGTCCCAGGGCGTGCCAGGCGGCGGTGAGGTCGTCGCCGGGGCGGATCATCACCTGCCCCTTGCCGTCATAGCCGAAGCGGCGGGTCTTCAACACGGCGGGAAGTCCGAGGGCGGCAACCGCCGTCTCCAGGCTGGCGAGATCATCCACGCCGGCGAAGGGCGCGGTCTCGATGTCCTGCTCCTGGACGAAGGTCTTTTCGAGCAGCCGGTCCTGGGTGATGGCGAGGGCCTTGGCGCCCGGCTTCAGCGGCACGCGGGCGGCGAGGAACTCGGCGGTCGCCAGCGGGACGTTCTCGAATTCGTAGGTCACCACGTCCACGCCCGCCGCGAACCGCTCCAGCGCCTCGAAGTCGTCATAGGCGGCGCAGATGTGGTGAGCGCAAACGTGGAAGGCCGGGCTGTCCTTGTCCGGGCAGAGAACATGGGCCTTCAGGCCCAGCTCCGCGGCCGCGAGGGCGATCATGCGGCCGAGCTGGCCGCCGCCGAGAATGCCGATGACGGATCCGGGAGTGAGCATGGGTCTCAGGACGGGCGATCGGCGACCGCTTCGGTGCGCGCGGTCCGCCAGGCTTCGAGCCTGTCGGCGAGGGCAGGGTCCGAAATGGCAAGCACGGCGGCAGCGAGCAGAGCGGCATTGGTGGCGCCCGCAACGCCGATGGCGAGGGTGCCGACGGGGATGCCGGCGGGCATCTGCACGATGGAATAGAGACTGTCGAGGCCCGAAAGCGCCTTCGATTGCACGGGCACCCCGAACACCGGAAGCGTGGTGAGCGCCGCCACCATGCCCGGGAGGTGGGCTGCTCCGCCCGCACCGGCGATGATCACCTTGAAGCCTTCCGCCTTCGCGCTCCTGGCAAAAGCGTACATGCGATCCGGCGTGCGATGGGCGGAAACGATGCGGGCGTCGTGCGTGATCTTCAGCGCCTCCAGCGTTTCAGCTGCATGACGCATGGTGTCCCAATCGGACTGGCTGCCCATGATGACGGCAACGTCAGCCGTGCCCATTCCTCAAGACCCCGCAAAACGGAAAGCGCGGCTTTATAGGATCAGGGCGGCCGGGGCAAGGGGCCTCATGCCGCGCGCCGCCCGCTTCACCGCCAGCGGCGGTGCAGCCAAAGCCATTGGTCGGGATACTCGCGCACCCAGCCTTCGATCACGCCGGTCACCGCCTGCATGGCGCCCACCACGTCGATCCTGCCCTCCGCATCGCGGGGGAGGGGGATCTCCTGCGTGATTTCCACCCGGAAGCGGGCGTTCGGCAGGCGAATGACCCGCATGCCGTGCACCGGGCAGTCGAACTGGCGGGCGAGGCGGGCAAGCGTCGGGTTGGTGGCGCAGCGGCGGCCGAAGAAGGTGACCTCCGGCCCGCCGGTCCAGTACTGGTCCACCAGCATGCCCAGGTGCTCGCCCTCCGCCAGCATGCGCGCCATCTGGCGGCCGGCATCGCGGCCGGCGCGGATCAGGCCGGGCATGGTGCCGGAGCGCATCTCCTCGATCATGGCCGCGGCCCGCCTGTTGTTCGGCGCGCGATAGAGCACGCCGCCCGGCACGTCGAACTTGGCGCCGGCGATGGCGCACATTTCCCAATTGCCGGTATGGGCGGTGAAGAACAAGGCGGGGCGGCCATCGTCGCGCAGCCGCTGGAAGATCTCCGCGCCCACCACTTCCACGCGGCCCTGGCCCGGATGGGCGGGATCATAGTCCCACAGGCGGTCCTGCTGGGCGAACTCGGCCGCGAGCCGGCCCATGTTCGCCCACACGCCGCGCATCAGTGCGTTGATTTCACTGGAGCTTTTTTCCGGGAAAGCGGCAGTGAGATTACGCCGGGCCACCTTGCTGACGGAGAAGAAGGGGCCGAGGGACCGCGCCCAGAAGGCCATGCCGCCGGCCGAGAGCCACAACGGCCACAGGCGCAGCCACCAGATGGATCCGCGCACATAGCCCGCCACCAGCACTTCCACCACCGGCAGCAGCTTCAGGCGCAGCCGGTGCAGGGCCTTGCGGGCGGGGAGGGGAAGCCGGGCCACGGTGAGGCGCGCCGTCCCCGCCTTCAGAACTTCACCACGATCTTGCCGAAGACCTTGCGGCTCTCCAGCCGCTCCAGGCCCTCGTTGAAGTTTTCCAGCGGCACCACGGTGTCGATCACCGGCTTGATGCCCCGGCCCATCTTCTGGAGGCCCTCGGAGACGTTCCGGATGGTGGCCCCGAAAGAGCCGAAAATCTTGTACTGCCGCTGGAACAGCTGCATCAGGTTCATCTGCACGCTGACGCCGGAAGTGGAACCGCAGGTGACGAGGCGGGCGCCGGGCTTCATGGAGAGGAGCGAGGCGTTCCAGGTGTCGGCGCCCACATGCTCGAACACCACGTCCACGCCGACCTTCTTGGTGATCTTGCGCACTTCGTGCTCGAAGCGGTCCTTGCGGTAGTTGATGACGTGGTCGGCGCCGAGCGCCAATGCCTTCGCCATCTTTTCATCGTCGCCCACGGTGGTGATGACGGTGGCGCCCACGTCCTTGGCGAGGCGGATGGCGGCGGAGCCGATGCCCGAGCCGCCCGCATGCACCAGCACGGTTTCGCCCTTCTCCAGCTTCGCATTGTCGAACAGCATGTGCTCGACCGTGGAGAAGGTGATGCCGGCGCAGGCGGCATCCTCGAAGGAGACGCCCTCGGGGGCGGGGATGACGAGGCGCTCGGGCATGTTGATCACGTCGCGGGCGAAGCCGTCGATGTGGAAGCCGAGCACGCCGCCGACGTTCTCGCAGAGGTTGTCGCGACCGGCGAGGCAGTTCTTGCAGTGGCCGCAGGTCATGGCGCCATACATGGCCACCGTCTGGCCCACCTTCAGGCCGCGCACGTCGGCGCCGAGCGCCACGATCTCGCCGGCGGCCTCCGCGCCCACCACGAGGGGCATCTTGCGCTTGGCGAAGGCCATGCCGCGCCAGCCCCACACGTCGATATGGTTGAGCGCCAGCCCCTTCACCCGGATCTGCACCTCGCCGGCGCCGGGGGCGTCGGGTTCGGGCAGGTCGACGAGTTCGAGCTTGCGGTCGGAGACGAGCTGGAGCGCGCGCATTGTTATTCTCGTGAAGCTGGTGTCAGCGGTGGGCGGCGAGCGAAGCGGAAAGCCCGCCATCCACCGGCAAGATGGCGCCGGTCATATAGCCCGCGCCGGGGGAGAAGAGAAAGGCCACCACCTGCGCCACATCATCGGGCGTCGCGAAGCGGCCGGCGGGAATCTGCGCCTCCATCTTCGCCCGGTAGTCGGCGAACTTCTCCAGCATGGCGGTATCGATGAAGCCGGGGGCGACATAATTGACGGTCACGCCGCGCCGCGCCGTCTCGATGGCGAGGCCGCGCACATGGGCGAGCAGCGCTGCCTTGGAGGCGGCATAGGCCGCGTTGCCCTGGTTCGCCTGCAAGGCCGCGACGGAGCCGATGGCGACGATGCGCCCGGCCTTTGCCCGTGTCATGGGCCGGACCAGCGCGCGGGAGAGGCGCACGAAGGCGAAGTGGTTCACCTGCATGACCGCTTCCGCCTTGTCCTGGTCGATCATGGCGGCGAGGGTGTCGTAGGAGGCTCCCGCGTTGTGGCAGAAGCCATGGAAGGTGTCCCCGGCCTCAAGCTCCTCAGCGAAGGTCTCCACCGCCGCGCGGTCGGCGAGGTCCAGCGCGCGGGCCGAGAGCTGCGCATCCGGATGGTCGGCGCGGATCGAGGCGATCAGAGCCTCCGCTTCCGCCCCGGCCGAGCGGTAGGTGAAGGCGACCGGATAGCCCGCCTCCACGAGCCGCCGCACAATGGCGGATCCCAGCCCCCGGCC
Organism: Xanthobacter nonsaccharivorans; assembly: GCF_043194755.2. Lineage (NCBI taxonomy): Bacteria > Pseudomonadati > Pseudomonadota > Alphaproteobacteria > Hyphomicrobiales > Xanthobacteraceae > Xanthobacter > Xanthobacter nonsaccharivorans. The sequence continues at coordinate 1,520,790 of NZ_CM195526.1, forward strand.
GCCGCCGGTCACGAGAATGGGACGGGGCGTCGTGGTCATCAGGCGGCGTCCTTCGCAACGCGCGGCTCTGCGGATTTGCCCTGCCCGGACGTGGCCGCGCGCGTGCGACCGCGCCGCCAAGCCCGTGGCGCATCCTGTCGCGTGGCATCATCGTTGACCGGAGCGCGCCCGGCCATGGCCGGGATGGACAAGAGCCAGAAGACGACCGCCGATCCCGCCCTCACGCCGGCTCCCCCGCAAGTACCAGGCAGACATTCTGCCCGCCGAAGCCAAAGGAGTTGGAGATGACGCGCTTCACCGTGGCGTCACGCGCCACGTTGGGCACCACGTCCAGCGGGATGGCCGGATCGGGGATGTTGTAATTGATGGTCGGTGGAATGCGTCCGTTGGCGATGGTGAGCAGCGACACCGCCGCCTCGATGGCGCCGGCGGCCGTCAGCGTATGGCCGATCATGGACTTGTTGGAAGAGATGGGTGTCGCGGCGAGCTTCTCCTCTCCGAACACGCTCTTCATTCCCACATATTCCATGCGGTCGTTCTCGGGGGTCGAGGTGCCGTGGGCGTTGATATAGTCCACGTCCTCCGCCGTGATGCCGGCGTCCTCGAAGGCATTCTTCATGCAGCCGATGATCGGCCGGCCGTCGGGGCTGGAGCGGGTGCGGTGGAAGTTGTCGGCCATCTCGCCGCAGCCTTCCAGCACGCCCAGGATCTTGGCGCCGCGCGCCACGGCATGCTCATAGCTTTCCAGCACGAGGGCGGCCGCGCCCTCGGCCATCACGAAGCCGTCGCGGTTCTTGGCGAAGGGACGGGCCGCGCCTTCCGGATTGTCGTTCGCCGTGGTGAGCGCCGACAGCAGCGAGAAGCGGATCAGCGCCTCGGGGTGCACCGACCCGTCCGTGCCGAGGGAGAGGGCCACGTCCGTCTCGCCGCGGCGGATCGCCTCGACGCCCAGCTGGATGGCGGTGGCGCCGGAGGCGCACGCGGTGGACAGCGAGATCGGCTGGCCGCGGGTGCCGAACTTGTCGGCGAGCCGGTCCGCCACGGAGCCGAACAGGAAGCGCTCGTGCCAGGGGCGGAACTTGCCGGAGGCCGCCGCGCCCAGGAGGTCGTGATAGACGATCGGATACTTGCCCACGGCATCGGCGATCTGCCGGCGCTCGGGCCACTCCAGTTCCACCGGCGGCACGGCGGCGAACAGGGGGCCGGGGAAATCGCCGGCCGAGCCGATGCCGGATTCGGCGATCGCCTCCTCGGCCGCCAGCGTCGCGAGCTTCTCGGAAAGGTCGGGGGCAGGGACGCGGCCGTCGAACAGGAAATCCACCGTGCCGGCGATGGTGGTGCGCATGCCCTCGATGGGGAAGCGGGTGATGGTGTGGATGCCGCTCTCACCGGCGGTGAGGCGGCGCCAGTTGTCTTCCTTGCCCTGGCCAAGGGAGGTGACAACGCCAATGCCCGTGACCACCACGATGGGGCGTCCGAACTTGTCCAAATGCGCTTGCGACATCTCGCGGCTCCTGGTGTGAAGCGCGCCCGCCCCGGCGCTCACCTGATGTTCCCGCCGGCTCCGCGCAGGCCGCTGCGCGGACGTTCCGTTGCCGACAGGGTCGGAAAATAAGCTGAAGCCGGCGCCAAGGTAAATGCGCCGGCTTCGCGTGGCTTGATCCCGCTAGTGCGCAGGGATCGGGTGGGCGGGATAATTCCCGGTGGCCTCAGGCCTTCTCCACTACGCCCGCGCCTTCGCCGCGCCAATGGCCCACCTGGGTCACGACCGCGCGGGAGATGCCGTCGCCGGCCTTCTCCAGCAGGTCGCCGGCCAGCGGCGGGAACAGGGCCCCCTTCGACACGGCAAGTGCGGCGAGGGCTAGGCCGGCGATGAACTGCGCCTCGAAGCCGTGGCCGAGCCGGTTGGTCACCGCGCGCACCGGAACGCCGGTGTCGCCGAGCGCCTTGGCCTCTGCTTCCGTAGCGTCGCGGGCGCCGGTGGCGCCGGAGATGACAGCCGTGCCCACGCCGGTGCCGGCGGTGGCGAGAAGGTTCTTGATCTTCTGCTCCAGCGCGCCATCGACCGTGCGGCGGGCCCGCTCGGACCACACGCCGGAAATCCGGGCGATGGGCTTGGCTCCGCGGGCCGTGGCGTGCTCCGGCGATTCCAGCACCAGGAAGGCGCCCATGGAGCCGGAGGCGATGCCCGGGGCTCCGCCGCTGAAGACCGGGCGGAACTCACCCTTCAGGCAGAAATCGTCGAGATCGTTCAGGAGCAGCGTGTCCTCGCGCTCAGCGTTGTAGGCGCCGCCCACGAGAGCGATGTCGCTCTGGCCCGCGGCGATGCGCGAATAGGCCACCCGCACGGCATCCACGCCCGCGCTCTCCTCGCCCATGAAGGTGCGGGAGGAGCCGGTGACGCCATGGACGATGGAGATGTTGCCCGCCAGCAGGTTGGACAGCTGGGCCAGCGAGAGGGTCGGGCGCAGGTCCGACAGCAGCCGCTCGTTCAGCAGGCGACCGGCGTCGTTGGAGGCGGAGAGATCATTGAGGATCGCCGCGTCCACAGCGAAATCGCGCTCGCCGCCGCCGGCGGCCACGATCATGTCGGTCTTCGAGAGAATGTCGGTGTTCTTGGCGATGCCGGCATCGTCGAGCGCAAGGCCGGCCGCATAGGTGCCGATGCGCTGCCATGCCTCCATCTGCCGCTGATCGCCCTTCTTGGGGATCTGCGTGTCGAAGTTCACCTTGACGAGCGGGTGCACCACATAAGGCGCGAAGGTCGTCACGTCCGTCACCGGCGCGCTGCCCGAGGCCAGCGCCTGCCAATGAGCTTCGAGCCCCTCCCCAAGGGAAGAGACAAGACCGATGCCAGTGATCCAGACGTCGCGCTGGACCCGGCTCCGGCCACCTTTGGTGTCAGGCATCGGTAAATTCCGCGAGGGGGAAGGAGACGTGCTCGGCCACCTTCATCACCACCGGCTTCATCTTGCCTTCCGGCCAGGGAAGCACGCGGAAGGTGAGCTCCGCGCTGCAGATGGGCTTGCCTTCGAGGGTGGCGCTGGTCTTCGCCACCACGAAGCCGGAGCCCTCGTGCAGGATTTCCGAGTAGAGGTCGAGATTCTGACCCGGCACCACGAAGGTGCGCAGCTTCGCCTCCTTCACGGTGGCGAGGAAGGGCATCTTGTCGAAGCGGTTGCGCGCCAGCACCAGCCAGCCGGTGGTCTGCGCCATAGCCTCGATCAGCAGCACGCCGGGCATGATGGGATAGCCGGGAAAGTGCCCCTCGAAGATGGAGCTCTCTTCCGGCACAAGGCCCTGGCAGTGGATCTTTTGCAGCGACGGGTCGATAGCCACGACCCGGTCGATCATCTTGAAGACTTCAGGACGCATCTATCCCGGCCTCACGCGGCCTTCGCAGCGACCAACTCGTCGATGCGGGCGCAGAGGTTCTTGAGCACGAAATACTGCTCGGTGGTGGCCTTGCCGTCGTTCACTTCCTGCGTCCACTGCTCCAGCGGCAGCTTGATGCCGAACGCCTTGTCGATGGCGAAGGCGATGTCCAGGAAGTCCAGGCTGTCGATGCCGAGATCGTCGATGGCGTGGCTGTCCGGCGTGATGGTGTCACGCGGAATGTCGCAGGTTTCCGCGATGATGTTGGCCACCGTATCGAACGTCGAAGACATGGACTGACGCCTCTCGTGTACTCGGCCGGTCTGGTACGGCCGCCGCGGTCATCATGCCGTAGGCATCATGCAGGGCACCGGCCAAGGCCGAGGGTTGGCCGCATGGCCCCTTCGGAATGAGTTGTCGGCCCCTATAGCGAAGGCTGCAAGAGGTTTCAATGGCCGACGCCGAACGGTCCGCGCGGAAAGACTTCCCGCGGCGGCCCCGTGCGTTGCCCCGTCATTCGCACACCGTCCCGCGGCCGGCAAGGGCCGACGGGCGAAAGGGCGTGATTCCGGGTCGCCCGGCCTTCAGGCCGCAAGGGCACGTGCGATGAGCTGGTCGCGCACGCCGTCCACCGCATTCGTGCCGTACAGGGAGGCCGGCCGTCCGAGCCGGGTGGCTGCGAAGGCCTCCGCGATCGCGGGTGGGGCCGATTCGGCGAGCGCGGCGGCGGCGGCAAGGGTGGCAAGCCGCTCGGCGGCACGGCGGGCATGGGCCTCCCGGTCTCCGGCCCGGAGGCATTCCACCACCGTTTCGGCCGCCGCGACAGCGCCGGGCAGGTCGCCTGCGATGCGTAGGAGGTCGTCCAGCACCGCCGCCAGCGTGTCCGGCTCCCGCTTCGCCACCCGGGCGAGGTCGAGGGCCATCACATTGCCCGAGCCTTCCCAGATGGCGTTCACCGGCGCTTCCCGGTAGAGACGGGGCAGGGCGCTGTCCTCCACATAGCCGTTGCCGCCGAGCACCTCCATGGCCTCGCCGATGAAGCCGGGCGCCGCCTTGCACACGGCGAACTTCACCACCGGGGTGAGGACCCGCACCCGTGCCGCCTCCGCCTCATGGCCCGGCGCCGGGCTGGCCGCCCCATCCACGCTGCGGGCGAGCCGCAGGGAGAGCGCGGTATAGGCCTCCGCATCCAGCGCGAGATCCGCCAGCACCATGGCCATGGCGGGCTGGTCGATCAGCTTCTTCTGGAACACGGTGCGGTGGCGGGCATGGTGCAGGGCCCGCGACAGGGCCATGCGCATGAGCGCGGCCGAGGATACCGCGCAGTCCAGCCGCGTCATCTGCACCATTTCGATGATGGTCTGGATGCCTCGCCCCTCCTCGCCCACGCGCCAGGCGAAGGCGCGGTCGAATTCCACTTCGGAGGAGGCGTTGGAGCGGTTGCCGAGCTTGCGCTTCAGCCGGACGAGGCGCAGCGCGTTGACCCGCCCGTCCGGCCGGAAGCGGGGCATCAGGAAGCAGGTGAGGCCGGCTTTCGCCTGCGCCAGGACCAGCGCGGCGTCGCTCATGGGCGCCGAGAAGAACCATTTGGCGCCGGTAATTTCGTATTCCTCGCCCTGGATGCAGTCGGCGCGGGTGGTGTTGGCGCGCACATCGGTGCCGCCCTGGCGCTCCGTCATGCCCATGCCGATGGTCACGCCGGCTTTTTCCCAGAACGGCAGGAAGCGGCCGTCATAGACCCGCGAGCGGATGCGCGGCAGCCAGTCGCGCAGCAGCTGCGGGGCCGCCGCGAGGCTCGCCGGCGCGGCATGGGTCATGGTGAGGGGACAGACATGCCCGGCCTCCACCTGGCTCACCAGGTAGAGCCGGGCCGCGCGCGCCGCCTGCCGTGGCCGATCCGTCAGGTCCCAGCCGGAGCAATGGAGCCCGGCGGAGATGCTCTGCGCCGTCAGCGCGTGGTAGGCGGGGTGAAACTCCACCACGTCGCAGCGGCGTCCCTGCGGGTCGTGGCTGTGGAGTTCCGGCGGATTTTCGTTGGCGAGGCGGCCGAGCGCCAGCTGGTCGGCGCCGCCCCACTCCCGGCCGAAGGCGAGGATCTCGTCGGCGATGCCTGCCTGCGTGGCACTGGCCATCAGCGGGGCATCGAGCGCGGCGAGGTTCACATCGGCGAAGGGTGGAGGCTGGTTGCACACATCGTCCGGGTCGTGCGCGGCGTCCATGGCGTCTCCCCGCCGGCCGTTCGCTCCTCTGTCGGGCGCGCGTCGCCGGCAATGCTGGCCTTTGTCCAGTCGTGCGAGCATTCGCGCGGAATTGCAAGGCGGCCCCGCCGGGGCGCCGTCCGCCTTCGCCGGGGGCGGGCTCCGCCCGTCAGAGCGGCCCGGAGAACGTGTTGCACTGCTGCATGGAGCCGGTCTTCAGCCCGCGGGTGAACCAGTTCACGCGCTGCTGGGACGAGCCGTGGGTGAAGCTGTCCGGCACGGCGTAGCCCTGGGACTGTTTCTGCAGACGGTCGTCGCCGATGGCGCTGGCGGCATTGAGCGCCTCCTCCACGTCGCCCGGCTCGAGGATGCGGAAGCGCGAATTGGCGTGGTAAGCCCATACGCCGGCGAGGCAATCGGCCATCAGCTCCACGCGGACGGACAGGTTGTTGGCCTCGGCGCGGGAGGAGGCGCGCGCCTGGGCCTGCTGCACCTTGGGCAGGATGCCGATGAGGTTCTCCACATGATGACCCACCTCATGGGCGATCACGTAGGCGGCGGCGAAGTCGCCCGGGGCCCTGAAGCGGTTCTTCATCTCCTGGAAGAAGGAGAGGTCGAGATAGACCTTCTGGTCCAGCGGGCAATAAAAGGGGCCCATGGCCGATTGCGCGCCGCCACAGGCGGAGCGGGTGGCGCCGGAGAACAGCACCAGCTTGGGGTCCTGATAGGTCTTGCCTTCGGCGCGGAACAGCTCGGTCCACACATCCTCGGTTTGCGCAAGCACGGCGGCCGCGAAGCGGCCGAGATCGTCCTTGGGAGGGCCTTGCTGGGTCGTCTTCGGGGTGGCCTGCTGCTGCTGGTAGCCCGCGCCGCCGCCACTGCCGTTGATGGCTTCCAGGCCGCCGATGAGGATGGCGGGATTGATGCCCAGCGCCCAGCCGATGAGGCCGACGACGATGATGGTGCCGATGCCGAGGCCGCCCCTGCCGCCGGGCATCTGGAACCCGCCCCCGCCCCCGCCCCCGTCTCCGCGCCGGTCTTCCACATTGTCGCTGGAGCGGAAATCTTCCCACCGCATGGCACGCCTCCCGAACGGTTCCTGGCGGCCCCTGCCGCCGCCCGGTGTCCGAAACCCTTGGCCCGGAACATGGGCTTACACTGCCTGAGGAGCAAGGCCCAGCCCGCGGCGCGGGTTCCATGCTATCAACAGGCCATTGGGCGAATCGCCTTTCACCTTGATGCCATCATCCGAAAAGACCATGGCCCCCCGCGGCAAAGCTCCCATCTCCGATACGCCCGTGCGGCCCCGCGGCCGGCCGAAAAAGGTGCTGGTGCCCGCGGCTCCGGCCTGGGTGGGGCTCGATTTCGCCCGCGAGCGTGCGCTTCATGCGCAGGGCCTCGCCCCCGTCGCCGGAGCGGACGAGGTGGGGCGGGGGCCGCTGGCCGGGCCCGTGGTGGCGGCCGCTGTCGTGCTCGATCCGGAGCGGGTGCCCCAGGGCCTCGATGATTCCAAGAAGCTGACGAAAGCGAAGCGCGAGGCGCTGTACCTGGAAATCTGCGCCACCGCCGAGGTGGCCGTCTCCCTCGCCCCTCCGGCGCGGATCGACCGGGACAACATCCGGCAGGCCACCTTGTGGGCGCTCGCGAATGCGGTGAAGGGCCTGCCGTTTCGCCCGGCCTTCCTGCTGGTGGACGGCAACGATCCCCCGCCGGCCGATTGCCGGGTGGAGGCCATCGTGGGCGGGGACGGGCTTGTCGCCTCCATCGCCGCGGCTTCCATCGTGGCGAAGGTCGTCCGCGACCGGCTGATGGCCGGCCTGGGCGCGGCCTTTCCCGCCTACGGCTTCGAGCGGCACATGGGCTACGGCACGGCCGAGCACGGCGCCGCGCTCCGCCGGCATGGCCCCTGCCTCCACCACCGCCGCTCCTTCGCGCCGGTGCGGGAGCAGCAACTGGGGCTGTTTCCGGCCGAAGACCGCGATCTTGAGGAAATGCCCTGAACCAGGGTTGCGCGGCGTCACCTTCGGCCGCTTGCTCAGTGGTAGCCCTCGCCCTCCCGCACCTTGCCGCGGAAGATCCAGTAGACGAACACGATGTAGCCCAGCACCACGGGCAGCAGGAAGATCACGCCGAAGAGCATCAGGATCTGGCTGGGCGGTGCGGCGGCTGTCTGCCACACGGTGAGGCTCGGCGGCACGAGGTAGGGGAAGGTGGAGATGGCAAGGCCCAGGAAGCCGAGCACGAACAGCCCGATCGTGCCGAAGAAGGGCAGCATCTCCCGGCCCGTCCTCAGCCAGCGCCAGACCCCGTAGGCGAGCCCCGCGGTGACGATGGGCACCGGCATCAGGAAGAAGAGGTTGGGCAGGGAGAACCAGCGGGCGCCGATCCGCTCGAAGGCGAGCGGCGTCCACAGGCTGACGATGCCCATCAGCACCAGCACGGCGCCGAGCAGGGGCACCGCCTGCCGGCGTGCCCGCTCGGCCACCGCCCCCTCGGTCTTCAGGATGAGCCAGGTGGCGCCGAGCAGCGTGTATCCGGCCACCACGCCGACCCCGCAGAGGAAGGCGAAAGGCGTCGCCCAGTCCAGCGGGCCACCGGCGAAGGCGCCGTTCTTCACCGTGATGCCCTGCACCAGGCCGCCGAGGATGATCCCCTGGCTGAAGGCAGCCACCAGGGAACCACCGGCGAAGGCGGTGTTCCAGATGCGCCGGCTGGTCATGGCCACCCAGCGGAACTCGAAGGCCACCCCCCGGAACACCAGGGCCAGCAGCATGATGATCACCGGCAGATAGAGCGCCGGCATCACCACCGCATAGGCCTTGGGGAACGCCACCCACAGGCCGCCGCCGCCGAGGATCAGCCAGGTCTCGTTGCCGTCCCAGAAGGGGGCGACGGTGTTCATCATGGTGTCGCGCTCGCGCTCCTCCTTCGCGAAGGGAAAGAGGATGCCGATGCCGAGATCGAAGCCGTCGAGCACCACGTACATGATGACCGCGACCCCGATGATGAGGCCCCAGATGACGGGGAGATACCATTCCATGGCTTCAGCCTCTCACGCGTCGATGGGAGCGTTTTCAAGCGAATGGAATGCTGGCTCGCTTGAAAACGCGTGAACTCCTGGATCCTGGGCGTCTGCCGTGAGCCGGGGCGAACGGCAGACGTTCCAGATGGGGCATTCGGTGTGCCGGGCTCAGGTGCCCGGCGTCATCTGGCCCTCGCCATGGGCCGCGGCGAGGGGGCGGGTGGGGCGCTCCTTCGAGGGGGGCTCCACCAGCACGCCACCGGGGCCGCGCACGATCAGCCGGTTCATGAAATAGATGCCGGTGGCGAAGATGACGCCGTAGACGAGGAGGAACAGCACCAGCGTCAGCGCCACGGTCCATCCCGCGATGGGCGACATGGCATCCTCCGTGCGCAGGATGCCATCCACCACCCAGGGCTGGCGGCCCTGTTCCGTCACGATCCAGCCCGCGAGGATGGCGATGAAGCCGAGCGGCCAGGACCAGGACGTGACGACGAGGTACCAGCGCGTGGTGGTCTCCTGCCCCTTGAAGATGAGCCAGGCGCCGATCCAGCCCAGAAGGATCATCACCACCCCCACGCCCACCATGGCGCGGAAGCCGAAGAACGGCCCGATCACCGGCGGGCGGTCCTGCGGCGCGAAGTCCTTCAGGCCCGGGAACAGGCCGTCCAGCCTGTGGGTGATCATCAGCGAGGCGCCGTACGGGATGGAGATCTCGAACAGGTTCTTCTGCGCCTGCTCGTCCGGCCAGGCGAAGAGCACGAGGGGGGCCGGCTTGCTGCTGTCCCAATGGGCCTCCACCGCGGCGATCTTCGCCGGCTGGTAGTGGGCCGTGTTGAGGCCGTGGCTGTCACCCACGAAGGCCTGGATGGGGCCGATGATGGCGAGCATGCCGATGCCCATCACCATCATCACCTTCGATTCCTCCTGGAACTTGCCGGCGAGGAGATACCGCGCGCCCACCGAGAGGACGACGAGGGAGGTGGTGAGGTAAGCCGCCAGCAGCATGTGCGGCAGGCGCCAGTGGAAGCTGGGGTTGAAGATGATCTGCAGCCAGTCGAGCGGATAGGCCAGCCCGTCGCGCAGCTCGAAGCCCGCGGGCGTCTGCATCCAGCTGTTGGCGGAAAGGATCCAGAAGGCGGACATGAACGTGCCGCCCGCCACGACGCAGCACGAGAGCACGTGCAGCCACGGGGGCACGCGGTTCCACCCGAACAGCATGATGCCGAGGAAGGTCGCCTCCAGGAAGAAGGCGGTGAGCACCTCGAAGCCGATCAGCGGCGCCACCACCGAGCCGACCACCTCCGCATAGCGGCTCCAATTAGTGCCGAACTGGTAGGACAGCACGATGCCCGACACCACGCCCATGGCGAAGGAGACGGCGAAGATCTTGGTCCAGAACCGCGCGAGGCGATGGAACACATCCCGCCCCGTCTTCAGCCACACCAGCTCCAGCGTCGCGATGAAGGCCGACAGGCCGATGGTGAAGGCGGGGAAAATGACGTGGAAGGAAACCGTGAAGGCGAACTGGATGCGCGCGAGTGTGACCGGATCGAAATCCATTGGCCCGCTCCTGAAGTCGGTTGGTCGCGGGCCGGGCGCATCCACCGGAACGGTTGACGCACTCGGGGAGTGTTCCAATTCCACACGACACGGCGGAAGATACCCGCAACGCCACGGCGCGTCGATGACAACAAGCGTCGCGTGCGCCATTGCCGCATTGCACTGTGCACGAGGGGCAGGGAACGGGCAGCCGTGCCCACAGAAGCCTAGTCAGACCCGGCATGCGCCGGCGCCGGCTTGAATTGCGCCGCGAAGTCGATCAAGAAGCCGCGCTTTGGAGAATCGGATGAGCGCCTGCGGACTGGATTTCGGCACCTCGAACACCACGCTCGGCGTGACGGGGCGTGACGGGGCTGCCCTGTGCGACCTCGAAGGCCGCCACAAGACGGTGCCCAGCGCCATCTTCTTCGGCACCGACGGTGGCACCCGTATCGGCCGCGCCGCCATCGACGCCTATGTGGAGGGGGTGGACGGGCGCCTCATGCGTGCCCTGAAGTCCGTGCTCGGCAGCGCGCTCATCGACGAGGCGACGCGCATCGGCCGCGAGCGCGCGCCGTTCCGGGCCGTGATCGCACGCTTCCTCCAGGTGGTGAAGGCGCGGGCGGAGGCCGAGGTGGGGCGGGAGCTGACCGCGGTGGTGCACGGCCGCCCGGTGCACTTCGTCGACGGCGACCCGGAGGGGGACAGGAAGGCCGAGGCCACGCTGCGCCAGATTGCCGGCGAGATCGGCTTCAGGGATGTGCTGTTCCAGTACGAGCCCATCGCGGCGGCGCTGGATTATGAGCAGCACATCTCCAGCGAGGAGCTGGCGCTGATCGCCGACATCGGCGGCGGCACCTCGGACTTTTCCATCGTCCGCATCAGCCCCGCGCGGCGCCGGGCGGTGGAACGCGCAGACGACATCCTTGCCAATGATGGTGTGCGCATCGGCGGCACGGATTTCGACCGGGTGCTCAGCCTGCGCTCGCTGATGCCGCTCCTGGGCTTCCGGTCGGCCATGCGGCGCGACAATCTGGAAGTGCCGTCCGCCTATTTCCATGACCTCGCCAGCTGGCACTCCATCAACCGGGTCTATGAGCCCAAGGTGCTGCGCGAGCTTCGCGAGGTGCGCCGGGAGGCCGTGGAGCCGGAGCGGCTCGACCGGCTGGTGCAGGTCATCGAGGAGCGGCGCGGCCATGCCCTGGCCGGTGCGGTGGAGGCCGCGAAGATCGACCTTGCCGAGGATTCGAGCGCGCGCATCCCGCTCGGCTTCATGGGGGAGGGCCTCGACGTGTCCCTGTCGCGGGACGATCTGGCCGGCAACACCGCGGAACTCGCCGAGCGCATCGGCGCGCGCATCGACAAGGTGCTGGGCCAGGCGGGATTGAAGGCGGGCCAGCTTGACGCGCTCTTCCTCACCGGCGGCTCGACGCGGCTGGCCCATGTGCGTCACGCCATCACCGCAGCCGTGCCGGAGGCCAAGGTGGTGGAAGGCGACACCTTCGGTTCGGTGGGCATCGGCCTTACCATCGAGGCCGAGCGCCGGTTCGGCTGACGGCGTGCCGAGGGGGGCCACCGCGTCCGGGCGTGGGTCGCCCGTTCAAAACGTTTCGGCCTTCCTCTCGGGGATGAAAGCCGGCTGAAAGCTTGGCTCGCTTAAGAAGGGTGCAATCGGCGCCGAAGCGCGAGCTGGCCGGCCTCACTCCGATGGCCGGGCGACACGCGCCCCAAGGGCAAAGCCGCACCAGAAGAATGCCGGAAGGCATCGTCGCACCCCGAGGAAACGAGCGCGCACAGCGCCCTTCAAGGAAGGTTTCGTCATGCCCAACTTCTCCCCCTCCCGCCGGGCGGGCCTGCGCCTGCGTGCATTCGCCGGGGCCTTGACCATCGCCGCCGGCCTGCTGGCGTCCGGCGCCGCATCGGCGGAAAAGCTCGTCATCATCGTCGGCGGCATGGAGAAGCAGATCTACCTGCCGGCCGTGCTCACCCGCGAGCTCGGCTACTTCAAGGACGAGGGGCTGGACGTCGAGCTCATCAACACCCGGGCCGGCGTCGAGGCGGAGAACGAGCTGCTCGCCGGCGCCGTGCAAGGCGTGGTGGGCTTCTACGATCACACCATCGACCTCCAGGCCAAGGGCAAGTTCATCCAGTCCGTGGTGCAGTTCAGCCAGGCGCCCGGCGAGGTGCAGATGGTCGCCACCAAGTACGCGGACAGCATCAAGTCGCCGGCCGACTTCAAGGGCCACACCCTGGGCGTGACCGGCCTCGGCTCCTCCACCGACTTCTTGACCCGCTATCTCGCGGCCCGCGCCGGCCTCAAGCCCGGCGACTTCAGCCTGCTGCCGGTCGGCGCCGGCAATACCTTCATCGCCGCCATGAAGCAGGACCAGATCCAGTCCGGGATGACCACCGAGCCCACCATCGGCCAGCTGGTGAAGACCGGCGTCGCCAGGATCCTGGTGGACATGCGCACCCCCGACAAGACGGTGGAGGCCCTGGGCGGTCCCTACCCGGCAGCCTCCTTCTACGTGCAGAACGCGTGGGTGGACGGCCACAAGGACGAGATCCAGAAGCTCGCCAACGCCTTCGTCAAGACCATGCGCTTCATCTCCAGCCACAGCGCGGCGGAGATCGCCGACAAGATGCCGAAGGACTATTACGTCGGCGACAAGGACCTCTACATCCAGGGCCTCGCCGAGGGTAAGGCGCAGTTCACCCCCGACGGCCGCATGCCGAAGGACGGCCCGGAAACGGTGCTGAAGGTGCTCTCCGCCTTCTCGAAGAACGTGCAGGGCAAGCAGATCGACCTGTCGAAGACCTACACCACGGTGTTCGTCGACAACGCGGCGAAGACGCTCGGCAACTGAGCCCGCCGCCCGGCGCCGCGCCCTGCGGGGGGAGCGTGGCGCCGGCCCTTTCAAAGCTCCGATCAACCTGGGTTGCCGCGCGCTGCGCCGGCGACGGGAGGAAACTCATGTCTCTTCAAGCCGTGGCGGGAACGCGCCCGCCGGTGATGCCAGCGCCTTCCCTCGCGCCGGCCATCGAGCTCGACAACGTGACCCGCCGGTTCCTGACACCCGACGGCAAGTCCATGACAGCGCTGCGGGATTTCACCATGACGGTGGACCGCGGGGAGTTCGCCTGCGTGGTCGGCCCGACCGGCTGCGGCAAGTCCACCACGCTCAACCTCGTGACCGGCCTCGCCAGGCCCAGCGCCGGGGAGGTGCGGGTGATGGGAGAGCCGGTGGAAGGCATCCACAAGGACGTCGGCTTCGTCTTTCAGGCGGACGCGCTGTTTCCCTGGCGCTCCGTGCTCGACAACGTGGCTGCCGGGCCGCTCTATCGCGGCATCCCGAAGGAGAAGGCCTATGCCAAGGCGCGCGACTGGATCGCCCGCGTTGGTCTCGCCCGTTTCGAGAAGCACTATCCGCACCAGCTCTCCGGCGGCATGCGCAAGCGCGTGGCGCTCGCCCAGACCTTCATCAACGAGCCGAAGATCCTGCTGATGGACGAGCCCTTCTCCGCGCTCGACGTGCAGACCCGCACCAACATGCAGAATGAGCTGCTCGACCTGTGGTCGGGCTCCGGCGCCAGCGTGGTGTTCGTCACCCACGACCTGGAAGAGGCGGTGGCGCTCGCCGACAAGGTCTACGTGCTCACGGCCGGCCCCGCCACGGTGAAGAGCGTCTACCACATCGACCTGCCGCGGCCGCGGGTGATGGAGGAGATCCGCTACGACCCCGCCTTCGTGGAGAAGTGCAAGATCATCTGGGACGACCTGCGCGAGGAAGTGCAGATCGGCCAGCGGCGCGCCCTCGAAAACGGCCACTGAAAAGGCTGGGAGGAGAACATGACAATGCAGGCTCAGGCCCCTTCCGCGCCGTTCAAGACGGCCCCCCGCGCGCTCCCCACCGAAGCCGAGATCGAGGCCAAGGCCCGCGCCCGCCTCAAGGCCCGGCGCACCCTCGTGATCTCCCTGCGCATTGCCATCCTGGTGGCGGTGCTGGGCATCTGGGAGGTCGGCGCCGAGACAGGCTTCATCGATCCGTTCTTTTTCGCCAGCCCGTCCGGCATCGCCGAGCAGATCTGGATCTGGATGACCGAGGGCACCTCCCAGGGCTCGCTCTGGGTGCAGATCCTGGTGACGCTCGAGGAAACCGTGCTCGGCTTCTTCATCGGCGCCGCCGGTGGCATCGTCTGCGGCATCGTGCTCGGCCGCAACAAGCTGCTCGCCGACGTGTTCTCGATCTACATCAAGATCGCCAATTCCATTCCGCGCGTGGTGCTGGGGTCCATCTTCATCATCGCGCTGGGCCTCGGCATGGCGTCCAAGGTGGCGCTGGCGGTGGTGATGGTGTTCTTCGTGGTGTTCGCCAATGCCTTCCAGGGCGTGCGCGAGGCCGACCGCGCCATGATCGCCAACGCGCAGATCCTCGGCGCCTCGCCGTTCCAGATCACCACCTCGGTCATCATCCCCTCGGCCATGAGCTGGATCCTCGCCTCGCTCCACGTCTCCTTCGGCTTCGCGCTGGTGGGTGCCGTGGTGGGCGAGTTCCTGGGGGCGAAGCAGGGTGTGGGCCTGCTCATCGCCACGGCCCAGGGCGCGTTCAACGCCAATGGCGTGTTCGCCGCCATGATCATCCTCGCGGTGCTGGCGCTGGTGATGGAATTCCTCATCACGCTGGTGGAGAACCGGCTGGTGAAGTGGCGCCCCGTGCCCTTCAACGAGCAGAACTGAGCCTCCCGGCTCGCGCGCGGCCGGCTTATGCTTCTTCAGGCACCGCGCGCATTTTCCTCAGGCCTGCCGGCGGCGTCAGCTGCCGGCAGGCGCATCTCCACCCTCAGTCCGCCCCCCTCCGCACCTGGGCCGAGGGTGAGCGTGCCGCCCGCGCCGTCCACCACCTCCCGCACGATGGACAGGCCGATGCCGGAGCCTTCGCCCGGTGTGCCGGGGGTGCGGTAGAAGCGTTCCAGCACCTTCTCGCGCTCCTCGGGCGGAATGCCGGGCCCGGTGTCCTCCACCGTCAGGAGCGGCGTGCCGTCCTCATCCCGGACCGTGACCGTCACACTGCCGCCTGCGGGCGTGTAGCGCAGGGCGTTGTCCACGAGATTGACGATGGCCTCGCGCATCATGGCGCCGTCGCCGCGGGTGAGGACCGGGGCATCCGCCTCCAGGCCGAGGTCGATGCCGCGCTCCACCGCGAGGTCGGCAAGCCCTTCCAGCACCTGGCGCGCGGAGGCCGAAAGGTCGATGGCCTCGTCCCGCGGACGACGGCCGCCCGGCTCCGCGCGCGAAAGGGTGAGGAGCTGGCCGGCGAGGCGCGCCAGCCGGTGGGTGCTCTGCTCGACGGCGGCGAGGGCCTCGTCCCGCTCCGCGGCATCCGGCGTGCGGCGGGCGTAGACCACCTGCGTGCCCAGCAGCGCCAACGGCGTGCGCAACTGGTGGGCGGCATTGGCGACGAAGCGGCGTTGCGCCGCCATCTGCCCTTCCACCCGGCCCATGTAGGTGTTGAGGGCGGAAACGAGGGGGCGCAGCTCGCTCTGCACCGACTGGTCGGGGAGCGGGGCGAGGTCGTCGCGGCCCTTCTCCATCACCGCCTCGCGCAGGCGCATGAGGGGGGCGAGGCCCTGCCGCAGCCCCACGAGAACCAGCAATCCCGCGGCCGCCAGCAGCACCATCTGCTGCCCGAAGCCGCCCACCCACAATTCACGGACCATCGCCCGGTGGCCGACGAGCGTCACGCCTACCACCACCGTCACCCGCTCTCCGTCATGGGCGCCCACCACCGGATAGGTGAGGGCGGCGAGGCGCACGGGCTGGTCGCGATAAGTGCCTGCAAAGGTGAGTGGAATTCCCTCCCTCTGCGGATGGGGCGGCAGCGGCAGGTCCGGATAGCCGGTTAGGAGGCGCCCCTTCGGGCCGTCCACCCGGTAGTAGACGCGGTCGCGGTGGCCGGTGTCGAACATCTCCAGCGCCACCGGCGGGATGATGGCGTCCACCACGCCGCGGTCGTAGCGGGCGTTCTCGGCGATGGCGCGGGTGGAGGCTTCCAGCGTGCGGTCGGTGACGAGGTCGGCGGTGGCGCGGGCGGAGCGCCAGCTGGTCCAGACGTTCACCGCCACAAGACCGGCCAGAGGTAATAAAAGCCAGCACAAAAGCTGGAGGCGCAGGCTTTCAATTCGCATTTTGGAGCAGATAGCCGAGGCCGCGTAACGTTGTAATCTTCACGTTGCTGCCCTCCAGTTTCTTTCGCACGCGGTGGACGTAGATCTCGATGGCGCTCGGATCGGCGAGGTCGTCGAGGCTGAAGATGCTTTGCGACAGCTGGGTCTTGCTCACCGTCTGCCCCGCCTTCAGCAGCAGGATCTCCAGAACCGCATGCTCCCGCGGGGTCAGCGCCAGGGGGGCGCCCGCGAGCTGGAACAGGCGGGTGTTGGTGTCGAACGCCAGCGCCCCGCAGCTGATGACCGGGTCGGGCCGGTGGGCGGAGCGCCGCAGCTGTACCCGGATGCGGGCCTCAAGCTCAGCGATATCAAAGGGTTTCGCCAGGTAGTCGTCGGCCCCCTCGTCCAGCCCGGCCACCCGTCCGTCCAGGCTGGCGTTGGCGGTGAGGATGATGACGGGCACTGCGTCCTGCCGGCGGCGAATGCGGCGCAGGAGCTGCATGCCGTCCATCTTCGGCAGGGAAAGGTCAAGGATCACAAGGTCATAGGTGGTGACGGCCAGGGCATGGTCGGCCGCCTCGCCGTCGTGGAAGACGTCGATGACGAAATTGTCCCGCCGCAGGATCTTCGCCAGCCAGTCGGCGAGTTCCTTATTGTCTTCGACAAGTAGAAGCCGCATGGAGTGCCTTGCCCACCCTCCGCGCACACTAGAACATTCCACGGCCCCGGGGAATTGGCTTAAGCTTTTGCCGCGCCGCACTTTCCCGGCCTGCGACGGGATCGGCCGCCGGCGCCGCCGGCTTCGGGACGTCGGACACCATCAGCCCCCGGGACCGCCGAAGGCGCCGAAGCTTCGGCAGCTCCGCCCCGCCTCCGGCTGAATCCCCTCAGTCGCCGCGGATCTGTTCACGCCCCGCCGGCGGCGGCGGCGTCCCGGCCGGGGGCGTCCGCCTCCTCCGGGCCCGCCTCCGGCAGCCAGAAGGCGAAGGTGGCGCCCGCGCCCGGCGGGCTCTCCGCGCGCATGGTCCCGCCCGCGCGCTCCACCAGCGTGTAGCTGATGGAGAGGCCGAGGCCCGTGCCCCCCTCGGCGCCGCCCAGCGGCTTGGTGGTGAAGAAGGGATCGAACACCCGGCCGATCCGCTCGGGCGGGATGCCGGTGCCGGTGTCGCTCACCCGGAACAGCACGCCGGCCTGCCCGTTCTGGTCGGCGTCCGTGGTGGCCAGCGTCAGGGTGCCGCCCTTGGGCATGGCGTGGATGGCGTTGACCATGAGGTTGATGAGCACCTGCTGCACTTCCACCCGGTTCATCACCACCCGCCGGGCGGCAGTCACCTCCCGCACCACGGCGATCTCGCTGCGGGCGAGCAGGTGCTGCACCAGGAGCAGCGCATCGCCCACCACCTCGGCCGGGTCCACCGGGTCGAGGTGCCCGGCGAATTCCGCCGGCCGGGCGAACTGGAGCAGCTTGGAGACGATGACGGTGATGCGGTGCACCTGCTGGTCGATGAGGTTGAACTCGGTCTTCACCGGCCCCACCGCCGCGCCCAGCACGTCCCGCGCCACGTCGAGATTGCCCTGGATGACCGCCACCGGATTGTTGATCTCATGCGCCACCCCGGCGGTGATCTCGCCGATGGCGGCGAGCTTCTCGGACATGACGAGCTGGCGCTGGGTGGCGGCGAGCTCGGCGTTGGCGTCCTCCAGCTCCCGCGTGCGCGCGGCGACGCGCCGGTCCAGCTCATCCGTCCATCGCCTGAGCTCGGCGTCGCGCTCCTGGAGCAGGTCGAGCATGGCGTCGAGATGGTGCGCCACGCGGCCGATCTCGTCGGAGGTGGCGGGAACGCCCGTGCGGGCGGAGAGGGTGCCCGTCTCCACCTGCGCGATGGTGGCGTTCATCGCCTCCAGCGGGCGGAAGATGGCCGCCGCCCAGCGCAGCAGAACGGGAATGGCCACTACGGCCACCAGCAGGAAGCCCACGGCCACGGCCGCGAGGCTCGCCCGCTTCAACGCCAGGAAGGGCGCCTCCAGAAAGCCCACGTAGAGCATGCCGATGCGCTTGCCATGGCTGTCCACCACCGGCTCGTAGGCGGAGATGTACCAGTCGTTGACCACGAAGGCGCGGTCGAGCCACACGCGGCCCTCGCCCAGCACCGCGTTCCGCACCTCCTGCGACACGCGGGTGCCCAGCGCCCGCCGCCCTTCGAACAGGCGCACGTTGGTGGAGACGCGCACGTCCTCCACGAACAGGGTGGCGGTGCCGGCCGAGCCCTCCGGCAGGCTGCCGGGGCGGTAGACGAGATCGTTGATGGTGTCGATGAAGTCGAGGTTCTGGTTGAGGAGGATGCCGCCCACCAGCGCGGCGGAGCCCGTGCCCGGCATCTCCACCGGCGTGCCGGACTGCACCACCATGCCCCGGTCCTCCACCTCCCGCGTCGTGGGCACGGCGCCCGGGGTGGGCACGAGGGCGATGTGCGCGCGCTGCGCCAGCTCCGGCGAGAGGCGCTCCAGATCGGCGGGGCCAAACACGTCGATCTCGGTGGAGGCGTGGCCCTTCAGCGCCCGCTCCTCCACCGGCCAGAGGGGCGGCGCTCCGCCCGGTGCCCCGGTGCCCGAGGCGGCGGTGGGGGAGGTGGCGACCCGCCGGCCCGAGGCGTCGAGGAGGTAGAGGAAATCGAGCCCCATGGCCTTGCGGCGCTCATTGAGGAAGTCGGCCATGGCGGCGGCGTCCCCCGTGCCGGCCACGCGGGCGAAGGCCACCGAATCGCCCAGCGCATGCAGCGTCTCGTCGGAGCGCTCCATCAGCCGGTCGAGATACTGGCGGGCGATGGTGAGGTCGCCGTTGACCTTGGAGATGAGCAGGCGGTCGAACTGATTGGTCCACCACGTGACCACCAGCGCCAGCACCGCCGGCAGGATGATGAGGGTGGGCAGGAGCGCGATGGCCAGCAGCCGCATCCGCACCGACCGCAGGCGGGCGAACACCCCCTGCGGCGGGGGGACCCCGTCCGGGGCGGTGCTGGCGGCGGGGGGCAAAGCGCGGTTTCTCCTGTCCCTGTCTGCTGCTTACTGTTCCGCCACCCTGCGCCCCGGCGCAAGGGTGCGCGAAGGTGGTTTCGGCGCAGCGGGCGGCGGGTTCTACCGGCAGGCCGACCTTTCCCCCCGGGCCCCGAACCAGATCTCTTCTTGCGCCGCCGCTGGTCCGGGGCGCGATGCGGGGGGCCTTCACCGCCGTCCTCGCCCGGCTTGTCCGGGTGATCCACTCAGCGGCCGGGCTCGCTTCTGGTCTGGAAGCGCCGACACGGCGAAGGGAATGCCCCGGACCTCGGCTGTTGCCGAGTTCCGTTCCTGCGCGCAGACGTCGGCAACAGCCGACTTCCGCCAAGCCGGGGCATGACGCACCCTTAAGAAGCGCCCCCGCTTCGGCGGACAGAAGCGAAGAGCGGAGGGAGAGCGGGGCCCGGCAATCGGCAGGCCCTACCCATTCCAGGCCTTCAGCTTGCGGTCGAGGGTCTTGCGGGAGACGTCGAGGCGTCGGGCGGCCTCGGCGCGGTTGCCGCCGGCTTCGGCAAGCACCTTCAGCATGTGGGCCTTCTCCACCGTGCCGAGAGCCTCGGGGCCGGCGCCGGCGGGGGCGTCCTCTTCCTCCTCCGCATCCTCGGGCACCACGTCGCGCGGGAAGTCGCCGAGGATCAGGGAGCGCTCGATGACGTTGCGCAGCTCGCGCACGTTGCCGGGCCAGGGATAGCGCGCGAGCGCGGCCAGCACCGGGTCGGTGAGGTCGAGGGGCGCGACGCCGAGCTGGGCGGACAGCTCCGCCATGAACAGGCGCGCCAGCGGCGCCACGTCCGCCGGCCGCTCGCGCAGGGGCGACAGGTGCAAATTCACCACGTTGAGGCGGTAGTAGAGGTCCTGCCGGAAGCGGCCCGCGGCCACCTCCGCCGTGAGGTTGGCATTGGTGGCGGCGACGAGGCGCACGTCCACCGGGATCTCCCGCTCCGCGCCCACCGGGCGCACCTTCTTGTCCTCGATCACCCGCAGCAGCTTGGACTGCATGGCGGGGGGCAGCTCGCCCACCTCGTCGAGGAAGAGCGTGCCGCCCTGGGCGTAGAAGAACAGCCCCTCGCGGGAGGAGGCGGCCCCGGTGAACGCGCCCTTGAGATGCCCGAACAGCTCGCTTTCGATGATCTCCGGGGCGATGGCGGCGCAGTTCACCGGCACGAACGGTTTCGCCGCGCGGGGCGAGACGGCGTGGAGCGCGCGGGCGGTCACCTCCTTGCCGGTGCCGCTCTCCCCCGTGACGAGCACGGTGGTGGGCATGGGGCCCACGCGCTCGATCACCGCGCGCACGGTGCGGGTGGCGAGGCTCTCGCCCGCCATCAGCGGGGCGGCGGCGCCGGGAATGGCCTTCAGTTCGCGGCGCAGCACGAAATTCTCGCGCATCAGCCGCCCCCGGTCGAGGCAGCGGGCGATGGCGTTGAGGATCTGGTTGGAACGGAACGGCTTCAGCACGAAGTCCGCCGCCCCGGCGCGCAGGGCCTTGATGGCGGTTTCCAGGTCGGCGAAGGCGGTGATGAGGATCACGTCCCGGTAGAAGCCGGAGCCGCGCAGCTCCTCCAGCCATTCGAGGCCGGTGCGCCCGGCCATGATGTTGTCGAGGATGATGAGGTCGAACGGCGTCGCCTCAAGCAGCTTCGAGGCGGCCGCCACGTCCGCCGCCTCCGCCACGTGGCGGCAGCGGGAGGCGAGCATGCGCACGAGGAAGTTGCGCATGCCCGGCTCGTCGTCCACCACCAGGATGGAGGCGCCGGCCAGGTGCGGGCTGAAGGCGATGTCGGCCTGGGTCTCGGCCGGGGCGTCGGCGGTGGTGCTCATCTGGTCTCGGCCGTCGTTCTCGGACCCTCGCCGGCACGCGACAAAGGCCATCCGCGAAAGACGATGCCGTCTGGCGCTCGCGCGCCGGGCGTCTCGCCCTTCCTCCCCGATGCGGTGGACGCGTCTTCGGGCGCGTGATCTGCCGGCATCGGCGTCATCCATCGCGCATATTGCGGGAACGATCAAACAGGAAAGGGACGCGCCCCCGCCCGCATGGGCGGTGGCAGGGGGCGCGCGAGGTGAGAGCCGGGAGGGCTCATACGGGCCACCGGCAGGTGCGGCGCACGGGCATCCGGCCTTGTGGGCCGGCCAGCCGCGCTCCGCCGGGGCGGGACCGTTCGCCCCTGGCGGATGGCCGGGGGCGATGGGGTCAGTGGAACAGGATCACCGCCTTCTGCAGGGTGATCCACACGCCCCAGGCCAGCGGCACGCCCACCAGGACCCAGGCGGCCACCACCAGCGGCAGCGGCGTCGTGCCGGAGGCGACGGGGGTGGAGGAGCGCGCCGCGAGCGCCACGCCGCCGTCCTTCGCCTCTTCGTCGAAGTCCTCGAAGTCGGCGTGGGCCTCCTCCTTGGCGAGGGCGGCCTTGCTCATCTTCTTGAGCTCGGCATCCTTCATGTAGAGGTGCTCGGCCACGGGACGCACGAGCAGGTTGGCGACGAGGCCGGCGACCAGCAGGCCGGCGAGGATGTACATGGTCTGGTCGTAGGCCGCCTCACGGGGAATGCCCGAGGCGATCTGGTATTCGCGCAGGTAGTTCACCAGCACCGGGCCGAGCACGCCCGCGGTGGCCCAGGCGGTGAGCAGCCGGCCGTGGATGGCGCCCACCATGTGGGTGCCGAAGATGTCGGCCAGATACGCCGGGATGGTGGCGAAGCCGCCGCCGTACATGGACAGGATGATGCAGAAGGCGCCGACGAACAGCACCACCGAGCCCATGTGCGCCGTGGTCGGCACCAGCGCGTAGAGGCCGAAGCCCAGCACGAAGAAGATGGCGTAGGTCATCTTCCGCCCGAGCTTGTCGGAGAAGGAGGCCCACAGGAACCGCCCGCCGATGTTGCACAGGCTGAGCAGGCCGGTGAAGCCGGCGGCGATGGCGGCGATCTGCGCCTTCTGGCCGGCGTCGAGCTGGGAGAAGGTGAGGTCGAGGCCGATGAGCCGCCCGCCGAACACCTCCTGCAGCATGGGCGAGGCCATGCCGATGACGCCGATGCCGGCCGACACGTTGAGGCAGAGCACCGCCCACAGCAGCCAGAACTGGGGGGTCTTCCAGGCCACGTTCAGGTGCACGTGGCGGTGGGTGACCATGGCGTTGGCGGCGGGGGCGGGGGGCGTCCAGCCCTTGGGCGCCCAGCCTTCGCGCGGCACGCGATAGCCCAGCGCGCCGCCCACCATGAACACGAAGTAGATGGCCGCCATGGCCACGAAGGTCTGCCACACGCCCACCGAGGTCGGCGTCGCGAAATGCTGCATCAGCATGTTGGCCAGCGGCGCGCCGATCATGGCGCCGCCGCCGAAGCCCATGATGGCCATGCCGGTGGCCATGCCGCGCCGGTCCGGGAACCACTTGATGAGGGTGGACACCGGCGAGATGTAGCCGAGCCCGAGGCCGATGCCGCCGATGACGCCGGAGCCGAGCCACAGCATCCAGATCTGGTGCAGGTAGACACCCAGCGCCGAGATCACGAGGCCGCCGCACCAGCAGAAGGCGGAGACGAGGCCGGCCTTGCGCGGCCCCGCCGTCTCCAGCCAGCCGCCCCAGATGGCGGCGGAGGAGCCGAGCAGCACGAAGAACAGGGTGTACATCCACCCGAGCTGGGAGATCTGCCAGTCGCAGGAGGTGGCGAACAGGCCGGCGACGAAGCTCATGTCCGCCGGGCAGGCGACCGGCTTGGTGACGCCCACCGCGCGCGACAGGGGCAGCCAGAACACGCTGAAGCCGTAGGCCATGCCGATGCACAGATGGATGGCGAGGGCCGCCGGCGGCACGAGCCAGCGGTTGAAGCCGGCCGCGGCGATGGTGCGCTCGCGGCTCAGGAACGGCGGCGGCGCGAATGTGGTGACGGACATATCTCCTCCACGGGGTTTTATTGCTTTGGCGCGCGCTGCCGGAGCGACGCGCGGCGCCCGCCGCCTAGCAAGGCGGGGGCCAGCGGAGGGACATTGGATTTTTCAATGGGTTGATCGGCTTTCCGCCGCGCGATGTGGACATTTTGTCCATCCGGGCCTGCGGTGGGTCCGTGGCATGGGTCAAAATGACGAAGGGCCGGTTGCGCCATCCGCGACCGCGCAGCGGGACCGCCGGGCTGGGGGCGGCTCCATGGAGGAGCGTTATGCCCCGGCTTGCTGGATTTCGGCTGCTGCCGGCTTCCTCACGCCAGAACGGGACTCGGCAACAGCCAAGTTCCGGGGCATCCCCCTCGGCGCCGGTGCGCTTCAAAACCGGAGGCCAGCCCGGCCGCAGGGTGGATCGCCCGGACGCGCCGGGCGATGGCGGCGGTGCGGGAACCTGTTCTCGGCCCTTCCCCGCTCCCCGTCCCCACTTCCCGGACGCGCCGGGCGATGGCGGCGTGAACATGCGGGGCGGGACCAGGTGCCGGTGCGGAGTCCCGCTTTCGCGACCGTGGGCAGCGGGGCGCGCCCGCTGCCGTCTTACCGCGGGACCAGATCCCCGAGCAGGCTCGCGGCCAGCGTCAGCTTGGAGAGGCTGAGGCCGGACTGGGCGATGTCGCGGACCGTGCGGCGCATGCGCTCCACCTCGTCGCGGCGGGCGGAGACGAAGGCGTCCACGGCCGCCTCCCCGGCGAGGCCGTTGGCCAGCATGCGCTCCGTCACCCGGCGCAGGAAGGTCTCCAGCTGGGCGAGGGACCGGTCGAGGGCGAGGCGGTCGTAATAGTCCGGGGCCAGGATGGTGCGGGCCTGCACCATCAGGTCGTCGATGGCGAAGAAGCGCCCCGCCGCGAAGAAGGTGCTCGCCGCGCTGGGGATCGCCATGCCGGAGGTCTCGGCGATGAGGGCGATGTCGGAGGCCGCCGCCATCATGGGCATGAAGGCGATGGAGCGCGCCAGCTCCTCCGGCACGTTGTGCGCCTGGAGCTCGGCGGCGCGGGCCGCGCGGTCCTGGCGCCAGGCCGCGGGCAGGCTCTCCTCCAGCACGGCGGCCACCGCCGAAATGCCGCAGCGATAGCGCTCCACCACCCCGGCGATGCCGTCGCCGAAGGAGACGTTGCCGAGGAACCAGATGGTGCGCCCCACCATCAGGTCCTGCACCGCGCCGTAGAGGGACAGCTGCACCGCGCCCGGCACCCTGTTGTCGAGGGCGTCGATGGCGGCGTTGATCTCCGGCAGGCGGTAGCTGTCGCGCACCGCGGCGAAGGCGCGGGCGATGGTGGCGGAGTCGGCTCCCGTCTGGTCGGCGATGCGGGCCAGGGCCGAGGGGCCGCCCTGGTTGACGATGGCGTTGGAGAGGCCCGTGGCGATGATCTCGCGATGCAGCCGGTGGGTCTCGATGGCGTGGGGGAAGCGCTCCTTGATCTCCTTCGGGAAGTAGTTGACCAGCTCCCCGGCGAGATAGGCGTCGTCCGGCACGTTGGAGGCGACGAGGTCGGCGTTGAGCGCGAGCTTCGCATAGGCGAGCAGCACCGCCAGCTCCGGCCGGGTGAGATGCTCCCCGCGCGAGCGGCGGTCGGCGATCTCGGCGTCGGAGGGCAGGAACTCCACGGTCCGGTCGAGCTCGCCGCGGACCTCCAGCATCTGCATCAGGCGCTGCTGGAAGGCGAGGTCGTCCGCCCCCTTCGTCTCGGCCAGCGAGAGGGCAAGGGTCTGGAGATAGTTGTTGCGCAGCACGAGGTGGCCCACCTCGCCGGTCATCTGCTTCAGCAGCGCCACCCGGTCCGGCACGGACAGGTCGCCCATCTCCAGCGGGCGGGCGAGGGCGATCTTGATGTTCACCTCCACGTCGGAGGTGTTCACGCCGGCGGAATTGTCGATGGCGTCGGTGTTGAGGCGGATGCCGCGCCGCGCCGCCTCGATGCGGGAGCGCTGGGTCATGCCGAGGTTGGCGCCCTCGCCGATCACCCGGGCGTTCAGCTCGTTCGCGGCGATGCGCACCGCGTCGTTGGCGCGGTCGCCGGCGTCCGCGTCGGTCTCCGAGGAGGCGCGCACATAGGTGCCGATGCCGCCGAAGAAGAGGAGATCCACCGGCGCCTTCAGGATGGCGTTGATGAGCTCCGCCGGGGTGGCGCTGGCCTTGGGGAAGCGCAGCAGGGCCTGCACCTCCTCCGACAGGTCGAGGCTCTTGGCGCTGCGGGGGAAGACCCCGCCGCCCCTGGAGATGAGGCTCGCGTCATAGTCCGCCCAGGAGGAGCGGGGCAGGTCGAACAGGCGCTGGCGCTCGGCATGGGCGCGGGCCGGGTCCTGCGGGGCGGGATCGAGGAAGACGTGGCGGTGGTCGAAGGCCGCCACCAGCTTGATGGCGGGCGACAGCAGCATGCCGTTGCCGAACACGTCGCCCGACATGTCGCCGACGCCCGCCACCGTGACCGGGGTGGTCTGGATGTCGATGTCCATCTCGCGGAAGTGCCGCTTCACCGCCTCCCAGGCGCCGCGGGCGGTGATGCCCATGGCCTTGTGGTCGTAGCCCACCGAGCCGCCGGAGGCGAAGGCGTCGTCCAGCCAGAAGCCGTGGCGGGCGGAGATGGCGTTGGCGGTGTCGGAGAAGGTGGCCGTGCCCTTGTCCGCCGCCACCACGAGGTAGGGGTCGTCCCCGTCGAGGCGGTCGGTATGGGCGGGCGGCACCACGGCGCCGCCCTTGAGGTTGTCGGTGAGGTCGAGCAAGGCGGAGACGAACACCTCGTAGGCGGCCGTGCCCTCGGCCATCACCGCCTCGCGGGCGCCGCCCTGCGGCAGGCGCTTGGGCACGAAGCCGCCCTTGGCGCCCACCGGCACGATCACCGCGTTCTTCACCTGCTGCGCCTTCACGAGGCCGAGGATCTCGGTCCGGAAGTCCTGCGGCCGGTCGGACCACCGGAGGCCGCCGCGCGCCACCTTGCCGAACCGGAGGTGCACGCCCTCCACGCGGGGCGAATAGACGAACACCTCGTAGAGCGGCCGGGGCAGGGGCAGGCCTTCCACCTTCGCGCTCTCGAACTTGATGGCGATGGCGTCCCGCGGCGCGCCGTCCGGGCCGTTCTGGTAGAAGGTGGTGCGGATGGCCGCGTCCACGAGGTTCACGAAGCGCCGCAGGATGCGGTCCTCGTCGAGGGAGGAGACCGCCGCGAGCGCCTCCTGGATGGCGGCCCGCAAGGGCGCCTCGCGGCCCTCGCGCGCCTTCGGCGACGGATCCAGCGCCGGGTCGAAGCGGGCGTGGAACAGCTTCACGATATGGCCGGCGAGCGCCTGGTGGGCGTTCAGCGTCTGCCAGATGTAGTCCTGCGAGAAGGGGATGCCCGCCTGCCGCAGGTAGCGCCCCAGCGCGCGCACCAGCGCCGCCTCGCAGAAGGTGAGGCCGGCGTCGAGCACGAGCCCGTTGTAGCCGTCGTTTTCCGCCGTGCCGCGCAGCACGGCGTTGAGGCAGTCCTCCAGCCGCTCGTCCGAGCCCGAGAGGGCGATGGCGCCGCCGTCGGCGCGCTCCAGCGTCATGTCGTGGAGCCAGGAGCGCGCCTCCGTCCCGCTCTCCGGGACGTCCGGCGAGATGCGGTAGGTCCGCTCGTTGATGGCCTTCAGCCCCATGTTCTCCAGCACCGGCACGCGGGTGGAGAGGGGCAGCGGCGCGCCGTGGGAGAACAGGCGCAGCGAGATGCGCCCGTCCGTGTCCTCCGGGCGGCGGTAGAAGTCGAGGGCCACGGGCCGCGCCGGGGAGAGGCGCTCCAGGCGCTCGATGTCGGTGAGGGCGGTGGCCACGTCGTAGGCCGCCTCGTAGCCCGCGCCGAAGGCGGCGGCGTAGCGCCGCTTCAGCCGGGCCGCCGTCTCGCCGTCGATGCCGGGCGCGGCGGCGATGGCCGCGGACAGCCGGTCGCTCCAGGAGAGCATCGCCTCCGCGATCTCCTGCTCCAGGATCGCGCGGTCCACCTCGGGGATGCGGCCCTCGCTGCGGCCGATGTCGTAGTGCACGCGGATGAGCGGCAGGCCGGTGACGAATTCCTGCTCCACCGCGGAAACCGTGCCGCCATAGACGCGGGCGAGGATGGCGCCCGTCTTCTCCCGCAGCTCCGCGTCGAACCGCTCGCGCGGCAGGAACACGAGCACCGAGACGAAGCGGTCGAACCGGTCCGCGCGCGCCAGTACCTTGAGGCGCGGGCGATCGTAGAGGGAGAGGATCTCGCGGGCGTAGACCAGCAGCGTCTCGGTGCCGATCTGGAACAGGTCGTCACGCGGATAGGTCTCCAGCAGGGTCTGGAGGGCATGGGCGGAATGGCTGTCGGGCTCCAGGCCGATTTCCCGCACCACGGAGGCCGCCTTCAGCCGGAGATAGGGAATCTCCCGCACCGGCTGGGTGTAGGCGGTGGCGGTGAACAGGCCGATGATGCGCACCTCGCCCGTGACCTGGCCCATCTCGTCATGGGCCTTGACGCCCACATAGTCGATCACGTCCCGCCGGTGGACGCGCGAGCGCAGGCTGGCCTTGGTGAAGAGCAGGGGGGAGGGGCCCTCGAGGAAGGCGCGGATCTCCGGCGTCGTCACCACCGGCTTGTCGCCGAGGCGCAGCTCGTGCATGGACGGGTCGCGCAGGATGCCGAGGCCGGAATTCGGCTCCGCCCGCAGGCCGCCGTCTTCGGTGAGCTCGTAGTGCCGGAGGCCGAGGAACACGAAATTGTCCTCGGCCAGCCACTCCAGCACGTCCGCCGCCTCTTCCTGGGCGACCGCGTTGTAGGGGCGCTTCTCGCGGCGATAGCCCTTGCTGAGGCTCTTGACCTGCTTGCGCATGGCGAAGAAGTCGGCGTTGGAGGCGCGCACGTCCGCCAGCACCTGCTCGAGGACCGTCTTGAGCTCCGCCCGCTCCGCCTCGCCGATGGGCGCGACGTGGATGTGGATCAGGCTCTCGCGGTTCTCCTCGGAGCGCTCGCCCCTCGGGGAGGGCGGCTCCAGCCCGGTCACGCGGCCCTCGGCGTCGCGCTCCACGTGGAGGATGGGGTGGGCGGCGAGCTTGAGCTCCAGCCCGCGCTCGATCACCTCGCCCGCCACCGAGGTGTAGAGGAACGCCATGTCGTCGTTCACCGCCTCGATGACGGTGACCGTCCCGCCGTGCAGCTCCGGATTGAAGATGCGCACGGAGGTCTGCCCCTTGGGCCGGCCCGACAGGTGGGTCCATGCTTCGTTGAGCAGCAGGGCGACGCAGGACGGGGTGAGGGGGAGGAGGTCTTCAGGGGTCGCCGCCGCCAGGAAGGTGTCGACGAAGCCTGCCGGCAGGGCGGGCGCCTCCACGGCGATCCGTGCCTTCAGCTCGACCAGGCCGGTGGGATCCGCCCAATTGACCGCGCCGGCTTGAAATCCCATGACGTTCATGGCCTTTCCCCAGTGTGAGCTGCCGTGCGCGAGCGCATCTGCCCCATTTGCGGGCACAAGATACGTTCTGACGCAGCGCGGCGACGCGAGAATGACGAGGCGACGCTATGGCACCGAAGGTGAAGGCTGGGGTGGGCGCGGAAAAGGGCAAAAGCGCAACTGCCAAAAATAAGGGCACGCCTGCGAAGAAGGCGGAGGCCATCGCCGAACCCGCGGCGGCGAAGGCCGGGACCGGAAAGGCCGCGAAGGCCCCCAAGGTGTCGAAGGCTGCGCCGGCCGCCGCCCCTGCGCCCCGCGTGCGGGACGACGAGCCCGCCATCGCCCTGCCGCTTCCGCCCGCGGAGCTCGATGCGGCGAACCGCGCCTATTTCGACAAGTGCCTGGACAAGCTCGGCTTCATTCCGAACGTGCTGGCCGCCTATGCCTTCGATGTGGCGAAGCTCTCCGCCTTCGCCGCCATGTACAACGACCTGATGCTCGCGCCCTCCGGCCTCTCCAAGCTGGAGCGGGAGATGATCGCGGTGGCGGTGTCCAGCGTGAACCGCTGCTATTACTGCCTCACCGCCCACGGCGCGGCGGTGCGCCAGCTCTCGGGCGATCCCATCCTGGGCGAGCAGCTGGTGATGAACTATCGCGCCGCCCGGCTCGATGCCCGCCAGCGCGCCATGCTCGACTTCGCCGTGAAGCTCACCGAGCGCCCCCACGAGGTGGAGGAGGCCGACCGCGAGGCCCTCCGCCGCGTCGGCTTCTCCGAGCGGGATATCTGGGACGTGGCGGCGGTGACCGGCTTCTTCAACATGTCCAACCGCATCGCCGCGGCCACCGACATGCGCCCCAACGAGGCCTACCACAGCCAGGCGCGCACTCCGAAGGCGTGAGGGCGGGGGCCTCGGGCCCGCCGCGCGTGTCCCCACCCTCGCCTGCCGCCCTTCGCCGGCTTTTACCCGCGCCGGTCGAGGGGCGTTGCTGATCAGCGAATCAGTAAGCGGTGTCCGGACCCCCGGGCGCCGCCGCCTCCATCGCGATCCGGTCCGGTCCGGACTGGCAGGCGGGGGCCATAAGGTATATTAATCCAGATATACCATGAGGGGCCAGCCCCATGACATCATTGCGCTTATTCGCTTTTTCCGTCCTTGTCGCGCTGCTTGCGGCCCTGCCGGCGGTGACCTTGCCGGTCCCGGCGCGGGCGGCGGAGGGGGAGGATTGCGACCGCGCCGCCTGGCCCCTCGCCGCCGAGCGGGCGCAACTGGCGGCACCCGTGCGCACGCTGGAAAACGGCGCGCGCCTCGTGCTGCCCACGGATGGGGCGGTGGGGCTCGCGCTGGTGCCCGCCGCGGCGGGCTCCTTGCCCCATCCCCCCGGCCGGACGCCGGAGGAGGGCACCACCGCGGCGGCCGTGCTGCTGGATGTCCCCGGGCCGGAACGGGTGTGGCAGATCACCGTCTCGGCGGCCGCGTGGATCGACCTGTTCGCTGGAGAAAAGTCATTGACACCAATGGCTTTCACCGGCGTGCACGCCTGTCCGGGGGTGCGCAAGAGTCTGCGTTTCCGGCTCCCTCCGGGGGCGGTCACCCTGCAGGTGACGGGGGCGAGCGGCGCCCGCATCGCCCTCGTCGCCGCGCCGGTTCCCTGACCCTCCCCACCCCTTGCGGGAAGCGCGAGCGGGGCTGGGATTTCAACTCCGCCGCGCGGGCTGCGGGGCCTATGACGCTGCGGCATATTCACAGGCCAAGATCGAGCTAGACATTGGTCTTGAGAGCAGTCTATTGACGCTCCCACGGCGCTGCATGCTACGTTGCGCCGCAAGATCAAGCGCACCAGCAAAGGTGCCCGTTTCGGAGGAGACAGGTCGTTCGGGCGCGCGGCGCCCGAGGCCGGGAACAGCGAGGGCGTTTTACGATCATGGACACTGTCTCAGACGTGCCCTACATCGTTGAAGCATCGGGTCTTACGAAGGAATTCAAAGGATTTGCTGCGGTCAAGAACGTTGACCTCAGGATCCGGCGGCACACCATTCACGCCCTGATCGGGCCGAATGGTGCGGGCAAGACCACCTGCTTCAATCTCATCACCAAGTTTCTGGAGCCGACGCGCGGGACCATCCGCCTGAACGGCCGGGACATCACGCGCACGCCGCCGGCGGACGTGGCCCGGCTTGGCATGGTGCGCTCGTTCCAGATCTCCGCCACGTTCGGGCACCTCTCGGTGCTGGAGAACGTGCGTATCGCGCTGCAGCGCCCCATCGGCAATTCCTTCCACTTCTGGCAGTCGGAGAAGAGCCTGGATGCGCTCAACGACCGGGCCATGCAGCTGATCGCCGACGTGGACCTGACCCAGTACGCCCGGCACCTGGCGGTGGAGCTGCCCTACGGCCGCAAGCGCGCGCTGGAGATCGCCACCACCCTGGCGCTGGAGCCGGAGATGCTGCTGCTCGACGAGCCCACCTCCGGCATGGGCCGCGAGGACATCGCCCGCACGGCGGACCTCATCAAGCGCGTGTCGGACAACCGCACCATCCTGATGGTGGAGCACAACCTCTCCGTGGTGGCCAACCTCTCGGACCGCATCACCGTGCTGGCGCGCGGCGAGATCCTCACCGAGGGGCCCTATTCGGAAGTGTCGAAGAACCCGCAGGTCATCGAGGCCTACATGGGCACCGGGCACGGAGCGCACTGAAGATGGCCGCGAACGGAACGCCCCTGCTCCAGGTGAAGGACCTGCACGGCCACTATGGCGAAAGCCATGTGCTGCACGGCATGACCTTCGATGTCCACCCCGGCGAGGTGGTGACGCTGCTCGGCCGCAACGGCGCGGGCAAGACCACCACCATGCGGGCCATCATGGGGCTGTTGCGCAAGCGCGCCGGCTCCATCCGCTACCAGGGCACCGAGACGGTGGGCCTCGCGCCCAACAAGATCGCCCGCCTCGGCATCGCCATCTGCCCCGAGGAGCGCGGCATCTTCGCCTCCCTCTCGGTGCGCGAGAACCTGCTGCTGCCCCCCGTGGTGCTGCCCGGCGGCCTGACGGTGGACGAGGTGCACGAGCTGTTCCCGCGGCTGGAAGAGCGCCGCAACAGCCAGGGCACCAAGCTGTCGGGCGGCGAGCAGCAGATGCTGGCCATCGCCCGCATCCTGCGCACCGGCGCCAAGCTGCTGCTGCTCGACGAGCCGTCCGAGGGCCTCGCCCCGGTGATCGTCCAGCACATCGGCGAGATCATCAAGACGCTGAAGCAGCGCGGCTTCACCGTCCTTCTCGTGGAACAGAATTTCCACTTCGCCTCCACCATCGCCGATCGCCACTACGTGGTGGAGCACGGCCGGGTGGTGGACATGGTGGAAAATGACAAGATCGCGGAAAACGCGGCGCGTCTCGAAGCGTTCCTCGGCGTCTGAAGCCGGGTTCCTGACAGAAAAGCCGGCAAAAAGCCGGTGGGAGGAGAACAGATGCGTCTTGCAGCCATTTTCCTGGCGGCCAGCAGCCTCATGGGCGCGACCGCAGCTTATGCGCAGGTTCCGGTCAAGATCGGCGTGCTCAACGACCAGTCCGGCCTCTATGCCGACCTCGGCGGCCCCGGCTCCGTGTGGGCGGCCAAGAAGGCGGTCGAGGATTTCGGCGCCGCCGCCAAGGGTCTGAAGGTGGAGGTCGTCTCCGCCGACCACCAGAACAAGGCGGACGTGGGCACCTCCATCGCCCGCCAGTGGTACGACGTGGACGGCGTGGACGCGATCCTCGACGTGCCGAACTCCGGCGTTGCGCTGGCGGTCAGCGGCGTGACCAAGGAAAAGAACAAGGTCTTCATCAATTCCGGCGCGGCCACCTCCGACCTCACCGGCAAGGCCTGCACGCCCAACACCGTGCACTGGACCTACGACACCTGGGCGCTGGCCAACGGCACCGGCAAGGCGATCGTGAAGACCGGCGGCGACACCTGGTTCTTCCTCACCGCCGACTATGCCTTCGGCCACGCGCTGGAGCGCGACACCTCCAAGGTGGTGACGGACAACGGCGGCAAGGTGGTCGGCTCCGTGAAGGTGCCGCTCAACAACGCCGACTTCTCCTCCTTCCTGCTGCAGGCGCAGAGCTCCAAGGCGAAGATCGTCGGCCTCGCCAATGCCGGCGGCGACACCATCAACTCCATCAAGCAGGCGGCCGAATACGGCATCGTCGACGGCGGCCAGAAGCTCGCCGGCCTGCTCATCTTCCTCACCGACGTGCATTCGCTGGGCCTCAAGACCGCCCAGGGCCTGACGCTGACGGAAGCCTGGTACTGGGACCAGACCGACGCCAACCGCAAGTTCGCCGACGCGTTCGCCGCGGCCAACGGCGGCAAGCGTCCCACCATGGTGCAGGCGGGCGTCTATGCCGGCACGCTGCACTATCTGAAGGCGGTGGAGGCCCTGAAGTCGGCCAAGGACGGCAGCGCCGTGGTGGCCAAGATGAAGGAAATCCCCACCGACGACCCGCTGTTCGGCAAGGGCGAGGTGCGGGCCGACGGGCGCACGATCCATCCCATGTACCTCTACGAGGTGAAGAAGCCCTCCGAGTCCAAGGGCCCGTGGGACTACTACACCCTGAAGGCCACCATCCCGGCGAACGAGGCGTTCCGCCCGCTCTCCGAGAGCGATTGCCCCCTCGTCAAGAAGGGCTGATCGGGAACATTGCAGGCGGGCCGGCCTTCAGGGCCGGTCCGCTTCCTCCTGAAACATTGGATCATCGATGTTCGAGCTACTCGGCATTCCCCCGCAGGCCCTGTTCGGGCAATTGCTTCTGGGCCTGATCAACGGCGCCTTCTACGCCATGCTGAGCCTCGGGCTCGCGGTGATCTTCGGCCTGTTGAACGTGATCAACTTCACGCACGGCGCGCAATACATGATGGGCGCGTTCGGGGCGTGGATGCTGCTGAACTATGCCGGCATCCCCTTCTGGGGGGCGCTCGTGCTCTCGCCCATCGTCGTGGCGATCGTCGGCATGGTGATCGAGCGGACGCTGCTCAAACGGCTCTACCATCTCGATCATCTCTACGGCCTGCTGCTGACCTTCGGCCTCGCCCTCATCATCGAGGGCCTGTTCCGGCGGCAGTATGGCTCGTCGGGCCTGCCCTACAACAATCCCCTGCCGGGCGGCACCAACCTCGGCTTCATGTTCCTGCCCAACTACCGCGCCTTCGTGGTGGTGGCCTCCCTCGTGGTCTGCATCGCCACCTGGTACGTGATCGAGCGCACCAAGCTCGGCTCGTACCTGCGCGCCGCCACCGAGCGGCCGGACCTGGTGCAGGCCTTCGGCATCGACGTGCCGCGCATGATCACGCTCACCTACGGCTTCGGCGTCGGCCTCGCCGCGCTGGCCGGGGTGCTTGCGGCGCCCGCCTACCAGGTGAGCCCCACCATGGGCTCCAACCTCATCATCGTGGTGTTCGCGGTGGTGGTGATCGGAGGCATGGGCTCCATCATGGGCGCCATCGTCACCGGCTTCGGCCTCGGCGTGGTGGAGGGCCTCACCAAGGTGTTCTACCCGGAGGCCTCCTCCACCGTCATCTTCGTCATCATGGCCATCGTGCTCATGGTGAAGCCCGCCGGCCTGTTCGGCACGGCCAAGTGAGCCGAGAAGCGAGGCGCTGAGATGAGCTCCACCTCCACCCCCACCGCCGCCGCCCCGGCGCCGGCCGCGACCTCCTCCAGCTTCGGCATCGTCTTCGGCGTCATCGCCGTCGCCGCGTTGCTGGTGGCGCCGTTCGGCGTCTATCCCGTGTTCCTGATGAAGGTGATGTGCTTCGCGCTGTTCGCGTGCGCCTTCAACCTGCTGCTCGGCTACACCGGCCTGCTCTCGTTCGGCCACGCCATGTTCTTCGGCGGGTCGGCCTATGTGTGCGCCCACACCATCAAGGTGATGGGCTTCACGCCCGAGGTCGGGCTGCTGGCCGGCGTCGCCTTCTCGGTGGTGCTCGGCTTCCTCGCCGGCCTCCTCGCCATCCGCCGCCAGGGCATCTACTTCGCCATGGTGACGCTGGCGCTGGCGCAGATGTTCTTCTTCTTCTGCCTCCAGGCCAAGTTCACCGGCGGCGAGGACGGCCTGCAGGCGGTGCCGCGGCGCCCGCTGTTCGGGCTCATCGACATCTCCAAGGACATCAACCTGTATTACCTGGTGCTGGCCATCTTCCTGTTCGGCTTCCTGGTGATCTACCGGGCGGTGCACTCGCCCTTCGGCCAGGTGCTGAAGGCGATCCGCGAGAACGAGCCCCGCGCCATCTCGCTGGGCTACCGGGCCAACCAGTACAAGCTGCTGGCCTTCGTGCTCTCGGCGGCGCTGGCGGGGCTGGCCGGCTCCACCAAGGTGCTGGTGTTCCAGCTCGCCTCCCTCACGGACGTCGCCTGGCAGATGTCCGGCGAGGTGGTGCTGATGACCCTGGTGGGTGGCATGGGCACCATCCTTGGCCCGGTGGTGGGCGCGGCGGTGATCGTGACCATGCAGAACTATCTCGCCGGCCTCGGCGAGTGGGTGCTGGTGATCCAGGGCGTCATCTTCGTCCTAGCCGTCTCCCTGTTCCGCCGCGGCTTCGTCGGAGAGGTCATCGCCGTCATCCAGCAGATGAAGGCCAAAAAGGGCAACGGCTGAGGCCGGCCCCGGGCTTTTGCGGGATCGGGGCATCGTCCCCACCGCTTCCTCCCGCCCCGCGTGCGCCCGTCGCCCGCGGGGTTTTCTTTGGCGGCTCCCTAGAGGGGTCGTTCAGCGCCGCTTCGCCCGGTCCACGGCGATGATGGCGAGACCCGCCGCCAGCCCCCACACCGGCGCGCCGAGGCCCAGGGCGGAGATGCCGGAGGCGGTGGTGGCGAAGGTGGCCACCGCGGCGATGCGGTGCTTCTCCTCGTTCAGCGCCGCGGTGAGGGCGCCGGTGAGCGGCGACAGCAGGGCCAGCCCGGCGATGGTGGCGATGAGCGCCGGCGGCAGGGCCGCGAACACCGCCACCAGCGAGGCGCCGGCTGCCGCCAGCAGCACGTAGAAGCCCGCATAGACCGGCCCGGCCCGCCAGCGGCTCCTACGGTCGGGATCGGTGTCCGGCCCGGTGCAGAGCGCCGCCGTGATGGCCGCGAGGTTGGTGGCGTGGGCGCCGAAGGGGGCCGTCAGCATGGAGGCGAGGCCCGTCACCGCCAGGATGGAACGCACCGGCGGCTCGTAGCCGCTCGCCCGCAGCACCGCGAAGCCGGGCAGGTTCTGCGAGGCCATGGTGACGAGGAACAGCGGCAGGCCGAGGCCCACCAGCACGCTCACGTCGAGGCGTGGCGTGGTCCACACCAGCGCCGAGAGCTCCGGCGCCGGCATGGGGCCAACCCGGCCCAGCGCCAGCGCCCCGGCGATGCCCGCCGCCAGCGCCGCCGGTACCGCCCAGTTGGGCGCGAGGCGGCGGACCCCGAAGAACACCGCGATCACCGGCAGCACCAGAGCGGGGGTGGCCACCGCATGCTCCGCCAGCGCCATCACGAAGCGCGCCAGCACGCCCGCGAGCATGGCCGCCGCCACCGCCACGGGAATGCGCGAGACCAGCGTGCCGAGCGGCTTGATGGCAGCGCACAGCACCATGGCGAGCCCGGCCACGAGGAAGGCGCCGGTGGCGGCCTCCATGCCGAGGCCCGAGCCGAAGCCGGCGATGAGGGCCGCCCCCGGCGTGGACCAGGCGGTGATGATGGGCATGCGGTGGCGGATGGAGAGCACCGCGCTGGTGCCGGCCACCGCGAGGCAGATGGCGGCCACCCAGGAGGAGGCCTGGGCCGCGCTCGCGCCCACTGCCGCCGCCGCGGCGAGGATGAGGGCGAGCGTGCCGCCGAACCCCACGAGCGCCGCGACGAAAGCGGAGACGATGATGGAGACGGGCACGGTCTTGTCCTCGGATGGGCCCCGTCGGAGACGGAAGCGGAAGGAAGGGCGGCGCCGCCCCGGAAGGGATGGGCCGCGGGCGGAAGGCGATGCGCCGTGCGCGTGGGCCTGGCCCGCTGCGCCCAAGCATTTTCGAGCGCGGCGGGCCCCGGCTTGCGTGAGGAAAATACGACAAGACAAGGAGGTAGAGGATTTTTGCGATTCAGAGAAACGCGGAAATGCTCCAGCGCGTGGCCGGGGGACGCCCCGTCTCCCGGGTCCGGCCGAGGCTCCCGCCCGGAGCGTCGTCCGGCCTCCAGGGGAGGGGCCGCGACCGCGCGGCCGTTCCTCATGCCTTGGCAGGTCGGAACGGCCTGCGGCCGCCGCTCCGGCTCGTCGCTCCGGGCGGCTGCCGGGCCTTCGCCAGCGCCCGCCCGAATTCCTGGGGGCGTTTCCTGGCGCCGCCTCCTGGGGCCGCCTCCTGGGGCCGTTCCGGCACGAGGGCGCAGCGGCTTTGCGCCGCCATCGCCACCGGGCCAAGAGCTAGGGCGCCTGCGCCGCCAGCACCGGGGCGAGCGCCGCGAGGGCCTGCCGACGCGCCACCAGTCCCAGGTGCTCGGGCGCGGCCACGTCCAGGGCGGTGAAGCGCACGAACACCACCGTGCGCGTCCCCTTGCCGGGGCCGGGCAGGCGGGGCAGGGGGCCGTCCTGTCCCGCGCCGGGGAGCGGCCCGCTGGCCGGCGCCATGGCGAAGCCCACGAACCAGCCGAGCGGCCGCGCGCGGTCGATGCCGCCGTCCGGCAGGCGGCCGAAGCCGGAGCCGGTCTTGCCGAAGGTGAGCCAGCCGGTCGGCTGCTCGTCGATGGCCATGAGGCGCATGGTCTCGCGCACCGCACCGGCCGAGACGGGCAGTTCGCCCTTCAGCATCCGGCGCAGGAAGTCGATCTGCTCGCGCGGGGAAATGCGCAGGGACGAGGAGAGCCAGAAATGCGCCAGCGGCTCGCTCTCGCCCTTCAGGCCGCTCATGTTCTCGTTGCCGTAGGCGAAGCCCTTCAGGTAGCCGGCGATGCGTTCCGCCCCCAGCTCGCGGGCCAGCACCTGCGAGTACCAGACGACGGAATATTTCATCCAGCTCGCCGGGGTCTGCGGCCCGCGCGTCTGCTCCCGCTCCGTGTCTGCGCCGGGCGGCGGGGAGAAGACCGGCTCCTTCTCGCT
This sequence comes from Xanthobacter nonsaccharivorans, assembly GCF_043194755.2. Lineage (NCBI taxonomy): Bacteria > Pseudomonadati > Pseudomonadota > Alphaproteobacteria > Hyphomicrobiales > Xanthobacteraceae > Xanthobacter > Xanthobacter nonsaccharivorans. Next base: position 1,558,531 of record NZ_CM195526.1, read on the forward strand.
CTTCAGGATGCCGGCGTCATAGCCCATGAGGGCGAGGACCACCTTGAAGGTGGACTGGGGGGGATGGCGCGTGGCGCACAGGCCCTGCTTCGCCAGCACCTTGCCCGTCTCGAGCTCGGTGGCGATGAAGCAGTCCTCCGCCGCCCGCCCCGGCGCGGCGGCCAGGAGCAGGCCGAGGGCGGCGAGGGCGGCGGCGGCGCGCCGGGCGCCCGCCGCCGTGCGCTGCGCCATCAGGAGGCTTTCGCCGGCTTGTCGACGAGCCGCGGCGCGTAGGTGTGCTCCTTGGCGGGGAAGGTGCGGGCGCGCACCTCCTCCGCATAGCTGGCCACCGCCTTCTCGATGTCCGGGCCGAGGTTGGCGTACTTCTTCACGAACTTGGGCACCCGGTCGCCGAGGCCCAGCATGTCCTCCAGCACCAGGATCTGCCCGTCGCAGGCCGGCGAGCCGCCGATGCCGATGGTGGGCGAGGCCACCTCCTCGGTGATGCGGCGGGCCAGCGGCTCGGCGATGGCCTCCAGCACGATGGAGAAGGCCCCGGCCTCGGCGATGGCGCGGGCGTCGTCGAGGATGAGGGAGGCTTCCGCGTCGTCCCGGCCGCGGGCCTTGAACGAGCCCAGCGTGTTGATGGCCTGGGGGGTGAGGCCCACATGGCCCATCACCGGCACGCCGCGATCCACCAGGAAGCGCACGGTCTCGGCCATGCGGCGGCCGCCCTCCAGCTTCACCGCGCCGGCGCCGGTCTCCTTCAGCACGCGGGCGGCGGTATGGAAGGCTTCGGTCGGGCTCGCCTCGTAGCTGCCGAAGGGCAGGTCCACGACGATGAGCGCGCGCTTCGTGCCGCGCACCACGGCGCGGCCATGCACGATCATCATCTCCACGGTCACGGGCACGGTGGTCTCCAGCCCGTGCATCACCATGCCCAGGCTGTCGCCCACGAGAATCACGTCCACGTGCCGGTCCAGCAGGCGCGCGGTGTGGGCGTGATAGGAGGTCAGCGACACGATGGGGTCCTTGCCCTTGCGGGCCTGGATCTCGGGTGCCGTGATGCGGCGGGCATCGGCCTGGGTGGACATGGCGTTCCTCTTCTCGGTTCTCGTCGCGTCTATCTCGTCGCGCCTCATCTGGTGGCGGGAGCGTCTCGCCCCCTGCTCACAGAACGGGCACGCCGATCACATATGGATGGAATAGGTAAGCGAGCGCGGCATAGACCACCAGCCCCCCGCCCACCGCGAGGGCATCGCCCGCGTAAGTTCCGGGCGCCACCGGCAGCGGCTCGCCCCGCCGCTTCACCGAGATGCGGTCGTACACCGCCCAGCCGAGGATGGAGCCGAACAGCACCATGCCGGCGATGTCGCCGTTGGCGAGCAGGTGGGCCAGCGCCCACACCTTCACCGCCACCAGAAGGGGATGCTTCAGCCACGCCTTGATGTGGCTCGGCACCTTGGAGGCCACCGCGGCGATGGAGGCGAGCAGCATCAGCAGCAGCGTCAGGTGCCGCAGCGCCACCGGCGGATGCCAGATGACCGCCGGGCCGGCCGCCCGCCACAGGGCGAAGCCGTAGGCGGTGAGCAGAAGGCCGCTGACCGCGAGCAGGGAGAAGAAGGCCTTGTAGGAGCCTTCCCCCACGCTCGCGATGAGCCTGGCGCGCAGCCCCCTGAGGCTTCCCACCACATGGATGCCGAGGAAGACGACCAGGCCGAACAGCATCATCACCATGGATTGATCTCCGCGCGCCGCACCCGCTGTCGGCGCCCCTGATGGAAGCATGTGCGCACCGCGCCGCGGCGGGCCGCCTCTGGGGGGCACCGGGCAACGCGTTTCGTGGCCTCGATTTGTCGGCATCGCCCGGGTCGCCCGAAAGGGGCGGCGCGCGGGCGGCGCCGGGGACGGGGCCGCGGCGGACAGTAGTGCGAGGCGGGGGCCCTTGTCATCCGCGACGGTCGGCAGGCCTTGTGCAGCCTTGCGTTGCAGCGGCGGCGTGGCAGTATCCTTTGCACCGGGGACGCAGGGGAACACGATGCGGGTGGCAGGCATCCGGGGCGCGGGCATCGATGAAGCGGGCCGCCTGTCGGCCAGCGGGGGGGAGGGACGTGGTCCGTCTCCCCGGGCCGGCGGGCTGGCGCGGCTGCGGCGGGCGCTCGCGGCTGTTCTTCTCGCATTCGCCTGCATGGCGGGCCTTGCCGCGCCGGCCGGCGCCGGAACGGCGACGGTGGTGGCGCGCATCGACATCTCCAGGCAGCGCATGACGGTGAGCGTCAATGGCATGCCGCAATATTCCTGGCCGGTCTCCACCGCCCGGCGCGGCTATATCACCCCCTCGGGGGTGTACCGGCCACAGCGTCTCTACCGGGAGTATTATTCCCGCAAGTATTACAACTCGCCCATGCCCTACTCGATCTTCTTCTCCGGCGGCTATGCCATCCATGGCAGCTACGAGGTGGGCCGCCTGGGCTCCCCGGCCTCCCATGGCTGCATCCGCCTGCATCCGGGCAATGCGGCGACGCTCTATTCGCTGGTGCGCTCCTACGGGCCGGGCAACACGGTGATCGTCATCTCCCGCTAGGCGGGGAGGGGGAGCGCGGGATGGGTTGTCCCCACGCATGGGAGCCCTGCGGCGAATGCCTCGCAACAGGTCTTCTATTCGTCGTTCACTCATGGTATCGGCCACTGCCAACTCGCAACGGGGGCTCACCGCCTCCCGTTCCGGCCCCGATCCAGCGGCCCGGACCCCGCGCCGCCTTAAGGAGTTGGCCATGACGACCCCCTCTTCGAACGCTCCGACCCCTGCGGAATTCGCCACCGGCCGCGCGCGGTTCCGCGAGGCGCTGACGTTCGACGACGTGCTGCTGACGCCCGGCGCCTCCGAGGTGATGCCGGGGCAGGTGGAAGTGTCCACCCAGCTCACCAAGACCATCACCCTCAACCTGCCGATCATCTCGGCGGCCATGGACACGGTGACCGAATCCCGCCTCGCCATCGCCATGGCCCAGGCCGGCGGCATCGGCGTCATCCACCGCAACCTTTCGCCCGAGCTCCAGGCCGAGCATGTGCGGCAGGTGAAGAAGTACGAATCGGGCATGGTGGTGAACCCCGTCACCATCCATCCCGACGAGACCCTGTCCGACGCGCTGGCGCTGATGAAGCGCTACGCCATCTCCGGCATCCCGGTGGTGGAGCGCGGCACCGGCAGCATCGCCGGCCGCCTGGTGGGCATCCTCACCAACCGCGACGTGCGCTTCGCCCACAATCCCAGCCAGCGCGTGGCCGAGCTGATGACCAAGGACCGGCTCATCACCGTGCGCGAGGGCCAGGTGAACCAGGAGGAGGCCAAGCGCCTCCTGCACCAGTACCGCATCGAGAAGCTGCTGGTGGTGGATGCGGACGACCGCTGCGTCGGCCTCATCACCGTGAAGGACATCGAGAAGGCGGTGGCCTATCCCAACGCGGCCAAGGACGAGCAGGGCCGCCTGCGCGTCGCCGCAGCCACCACGGTGGGCGAGGACGGCTTCGAGCGCACCGAGCGCCTCATCGACGCGGGCGTGGACCTGGTGGTGGTGGACACCGCCCACGGCCATTCCCGCAAGGTGCTGGACCAGGTGAGCCGCATCAAGCGCCTCTCCAACAAGACCCAGATCCTCGCCGGCAACATCGCCACCTCCGAGGGCGCCCGCGCGCTCATCGATGCCGGCGCCGACGCGGTGAAGGTGGGCATCGGCCCCGGCTCCATCTGCACCACCCGCATCGTCGCCGGCGTGGGCGTGCCCCAGCTCACCGCCGTGATGGACGCGGTGGAGGCGGCCTCCCGCACCGGCACCCCGGTGGTGGCGGACGGCGGCATCAAATATTCCGGCGACCTTGCCAAGGCGCTGGCGGCCGGCGCGTCCGCCGCCATGGTGGGCTCGCTGCTCGCCGGCACCGACGAAAGCCCGGGCGAGGTGTTCCTCTACCAGGGCCGCTCCTACAAGTCCTACCGCGGCATGGGCTCGGTGGGCGCCATGGCCCGCGGCTCGGCGGACCGCTACTTCCAGGCGGAAGTGCGCGACACCCTCAAGCTGGTGCCGGAAGGCATCGAGGGGCAGGTGGCCTACAAGGGCCCGGTGGGCGCGGTGCTGCATCAGCTCGCCGGCGGCCTGCGCGCCGCCATGGGCTATGTGGGCGGCAGCACCCTGAAGGAGTTCCGCGAGCGGGCGCAGTTCGTGCGCATCTCCTCCGCCGGCCTGCGCGAGAGCCATGTTCACGACGTGACCATCACCCGCGAAAGCCCCAACTACCCCACCAGCGTCTGACGCGGGGGCGTCCCACCCCGGTCGCGCGGGCGGGACGCCGGAAACGAGATGTAACACGACAGCAACGAAGTACCGCTTCCTTAACGGTATGACGTTGGGATAAGAAGTTGAGCCGAGGGCGGCTTCTGGAGGGTGCGGCACGTCGCCAGAGGCGATGGCCGGCCCGCAACCGGAAGGCTGCGATGGCTCGGTTCCCGGCGTTGTCTCCCGCGCTTTTCTCCACCTGGCTTCCGGCCCGGCGCCTGACGGCGCCGGCCGATCCGGTCCAGTTCGTGGTGGTCGGCGTGCAGAAGGGGGGCACCAGCGCCCTCTTCCATTTCCTTTCCCAGCACCCCGGAATCGACGCGCCGCGCCAAAAGGAGCTGCATTTCTTCGATGATGACCGGCGCCGCTGGGACCGTCCCGACTATTCAGACTACCACCGCCATTTCGGCCGGGTCCGTGGCGGGCTGAGGGGCGAGGCGACGCCCTCCTACATCTGGTGGCCGAACGCGCTGGAGGGCCTGGCCGCCTACAATCCTGACGTGCGCATCATCGCCATGTTCCGGGATCCGGTGACGCGCGCTCATGCCCACTGGCGCATGAACCGTGCGCGCGGCATCGAGCCGCTGGACTTCGCCAGGGCGGTCTGCGCCGGCGTGTGCCGTGGCGCGGCGGGCCTGCGCCCGGACCAGGCGCTGCGGTGCTTTTCCTATCTGGAGCGCGGCTTCTACGGGGCGCAGGTGGAGCGGCTGTTCCACCTCTTCCCGCGCGAGCAGATCCTGCTGATGCGGCAGGAAGACCTGGAGCGGGACCACCACGCCACGCTCGACCGCGTCTTCACCTTCCTCGGCCTGCCGCCCCATCCGGTTTGCGCCAGCCGGGTGTTCGAGGGGAAGGTGACGGCGCCCCTGCCGGAGGAGGACGCGGCCTATCTCGCCGCGGTCTATGCCTTGGACATGGCCCGCTTCGAGGCCCTTAGCGGCTGCGAGACGGGGACCTGGCGCAAGGCGGGCGGGCCGTGGGGCGCCCGCGGCGTCACCCCGTCACCGGGGGGAGCCTCCGTGTAAGGGGCGAGGTGCCGTCGGCCTCCGGGCCGGCAGCCCCCTGAGGGGGTGGAAGCGGCGCGGTTCGTGCCTCTCCTCCGCCGGCTCGCACGCGAGCGCCCATGTCGTCCCGCCAGCGTCCGGCGATGCCGGCGCGGATCATCCGGCTTGGCCGCGCATCCGCACCACGAACTCCACCAGGAAGGCCGTGGACCACGCCACCATCATGGGCCCGATGAGGGATTCGAAGCCGGCGACAACGCGAAACGTCGGGTTGATGAACACGCCGTCGGCCCCCACCGTGGTGTAGGTGGACATGGAGTAATAAAGAGCGTCCGGCAGGTTCGGGATGGCGTGGAGCCCTGCATAGGCGACCCCCCAGATCTGCATCTCCAGGAGATGGGCAAGGCTGAGGCTGAGCACCGTGGTGCTGATGATGACGGCCTCGCGAAAGACGTGGTCGTCATAGTCCTTGCCCCGGATGCGCCGGGAGAGGCGCCGCCGGATGATGGAAAGCGCAATGGCGTGCACCATCACCGTCAGCATTGCCAGCACGACGCATACAGACAGCAGCACCAGATAGGTGCCGGAACTCGCCCCTTCGTCCATGTCCCGAATCCAGCTTCACGCGTTCGGCGCGAGCCTATCGGGTCCAAACGGAGAGGAGTAGCCGGGAAGATCGGGACGGCGGACGGCCGGCGCGGCCGCGATCCGCCGTCGGATCGCGCTCTGCATGGGAAGACGGAGAATGCGTGATCCGATCCGATTGCGAAGCAATCAGGTCAGCGCCGATCCGATCCGGGCCGGCGCGGCTCCTTGGGCGGGGTGATGTCGATCATCTCGCCCTCGAAGCCCCCGCCGCCGAAGGGCTGGCCGGTGCGCAGGTCGAACACCCGCACGCTGGTGAAGCTGCCGCGCCGCATGAACGGCGGCCGGCCGGTGAGCAGCGTGTAGACGCCGCCGCCCAGCACCAGCGCGGCAATGACCACGCCGGCCACGATGAGGAGGCCGCCCACCAGGGTGAAGAGGGCGAAGCCCGCCAGCCCTGCAACCACAAGGCCCGCGACACCGCCGAACAGGTTCAGAAGCTGTTTCATGGGCGGAATCCTGCCGGCTGATTGGGGCGGACTTGCGACCGTTGCATCACCTAGGGAGATGTGGCGCCCCGCGGATCCGCCCGCGGAGCCGGTCGGGCGAGGCCGGAGCCGGGTCAGCCGGCCTGCTCGGTCACGGGCTCGCGGCCGATGAGCCGGGCGAGCTGGCGCAGGCGGTTCTGCACCCGGTCGTTGACGAGCGTCACGAGGTCGCGCGGCACGGTGAGCACCAATTGCTCGCCCCGCACCTGCAGGGGCATGCGCGGCAGCACGCCCGGCATGGCGGCGGAGAGCACATAGGCCACCCGCATGGCACCGCCGAGGATGCGCGCGCGATCCAGCATGCCGGTGGTCACCAGCTCCAGGATGCGCGTGTCGCTCTCGTCCGCGCCGAGCCCCACATGCCGGAAATAGACCGAGAGGGCCACATAGGCCCGGCCGGGATGGTCGATGCCCGCGAGCGCGGCATGGGCGATCATGTTGAGGCTCTGCTCGCCGCGATAGTCCGGATGCGCCCGCCAGCCCACGTCGGCCAGCAGGCAGGCGGCCCGGCGCAGGCGCGTCTCGTCCTCCGCCTCCTCCAGCACCGGGGCGGAGGCGAAGAAGGCATCCGTCCAGCTCACCAGCTCCTCCCCGTGGCGGGGCGAGCGGGAGCGCAGCACGTTCAGCTCGGCTGCGGCAAGCAGCAGGGGGTCGCGGGCGCGCTCCTCCCCCGTCAGCAGCGAATAGAGCAGGCCCTCGCGCACGCCGAGGGCCGAGATGACCACCTCCGACGGGCGGCCCTGCCGCACGATGTTTTCCAGCACCAGCGCGCCGTAGGCGAGCAGCGGGCGGCGCGCGTCGGAGATCACGTCGATATGGGCAAGGGTGTCCGCATCCGCCCGGTGGACGATGCGGGTGAAGTCCAGCGCCTCCCGGGCGGGGATGACATAGCCGTGCATCACATGCAGCGGATAGCCCTTCTGGAACATGTGCAGGCGTGCCAGCGCCCGCCACGTGCCGCCCACCGCATAGAAGGTGCGCCCGGCGAGGCCGTCGAGCACGCCGGCCTCGGGGATGGTGTCCTTGACGATCTTCTCCGCCTTGCGGGTGGAGCGCGAGGAGCGGTCCTGCAGGGCGAGGCCGCCCAAGGGCAGGGTGACGCCCGTGCCCACGCTGCCGCCCTTCACGTCCACCAGCTCCAGCGAGCCGCCGCCGAGGTCGCCGACGATGCCGTCCGGCGCATAGACGCCGGAGACGATGCCGCAGGCGGCCAGCTCCGCCTCGCGCTTGCCGGTCAGCAGCTCGATCCGGGTGCCGCAGATGGCCTCGCACTCGGCGATGAAGGCCGGGCCGTTCTCCGCGTCGCGCGCGGCGGCGGTGGCGAGGGCATGCACCTCGCCCACCTGCATGGCGTCGCACAGCGCCCGGAAGCGCCGCAGGGCCGCATGGGCGCGGTCCACCGCATCCTGCGGCAGGCGGCCGGTGGACAGCACCTCCCGGCCGAGGCCGCACAGGGCCTTCTCGTTGAAGATGGGGGAGAGCGCGCGGCTCAGGCCCTCATAGACGACGAGACGGACCGAGTTGGAGCCGATGTCGATGACCGCCACCGGTGCCCCGGTGGAGAGCCGGCTTGGGGCGCGATGCGGATCCTCGCCCGCCTCAACGGCGGACGAAGAGGCTGCGCGGCGAAGAATCTTTGAGAGACTTTCCACGTCCGGACAAGCTCGGGTTGGTCATGAAATACTGGTGGGCGTTGAACGGCTCCTCGCCCGGGGCGGGGACTATGCGTTCGGAGGAGCCGTCGGGCAACACCCGCCAGCTCTGTTGGTTGTCGATAAGGTTGGCGACCATGATCTGGTCGAGCACCTGCTCGTGCACCGTCGGGTTGGTGATGGGGCACAGGGTCTCGACCCGGCGGTCGAGGTTGCGCGTCATCAGGTCCGCCGAGGAGATGTAGACCACCGCGTGCGGGCTCGGCAGGCCATGGCCGGCGCCGAAGCAATAGATGCGGGAATGCTCCAGGAAGCGTCCGACGATGGACTTCACCCGGATGTTCTCCGACAGGCCGGGGATGCCGGGGCGCAGGCAGCAGATGCCGCGGATCACGCAATCCACCTGAACGCCGGCGGCGCTGGCGGCGTAGAGGGCGTCGATGATCTCCGGGTCCACCAGCGAGTTGCACTTCAGCCAGATGGCCGCCGGGCGGCCTGCCCGGGCGAACTCGATCTCGTCGGCGATGTGCTTCATCAGCCGCGGCTTCAGCGTGGAGGGCGACACCGCCATGGCGTTCAGCTCGCCGGGGGTCGCATAGCCGGTGATGAAGTTGAAGATGCGCGCCACGTCCTGCGCGATCACCGGGTCGGCGGTGAAGAACGACAGGTCGGTGTAGATGCGGGCGGTGATGGGGTGGTAGTTGCCGGTGCCCACATGCACATAGGTGGCGAGCTGGGCGCCCTCGCGGCGCACCGCCATGGACAGCTTGCCGTGGGTTTTCAGCTCGATGAAGCCGAACACCACCTGCACGCCCGCGCGCTCCAGGTCGCGGGCCCAGCGGATGTTGGCCTCCTCGTCGAAGCGGGCCTTCAATTCCACCAGCGCGGTGACGGACTTGCCCGCCTCGGCGGCTTCCGCCAGCGCCTTCACGATGGGGCTGTCGGAGGAGGTGCGGTAGAGGGTCTGCTTGATGGCGACGACGTTGGGGTCTCTTGCGGCCTGGCGGAGAAACTGAACCACCACGTCAAAGGATTCATAAGGGTGGTGAACCAGTATGTCCTTCTCGCGAATGGCCAGAAAGCAGTCGCCGCCGTGGTCGCGGATGCGTTCGGGAAATCGGGCATTGTAGGCCTGGAACTTCAGGTCCGGCCGGTCCACCGAGACGAGCTGGGAGAATTCGTTCAGCGCCAGCACGCCGTCCACCATGAAGATCTCGTCGTCCTTCACCCCGAGCTCGCGGGCGACGAAATTGCGCAGCTCGTCCGGCATGGCGGCGTCGGCCTCCATGCGGATGACCTCGCCGTAGCGGCGCTGCTTCAGCGCCGTCTCGAACAGGCGGACGAGATCCTCCGCCTCCTCCTCGATTTCCAGGTCGCTGTCGCGGACCACCCGGAACACGCCCTGGCCCTTCACCGCATAGCCCGGGAAGAGGCGGGAGATGAACAGGCTGATCATCTGCTCCAGGGTGATGAAGCGCATGGCGCCCGAGCCCATGTCGGGCAGGCGGATGAAGCGGTCCACCTTGGCCGGGATGCGGATGAGCGCGTTCATGCCCCGCCCGTCCGCCTGCCGCACCAGCTGCAGCGCCAGCGAGAAGCCGAGGTTGGGGATGAACGGGAAGGGGTGCGCCGGATCGATGGCCAGCGGGGTCAGGATCGGGAAGACGTGGTTGAGGAAGTGCCGCTCCAGCACCTCCATGTCCTCGGCGGTGGTCTCCAGGCCGTCCACCAGCACGATGCCGGCGCCGGCGAGGTCGCGCCTCAGCTCCCGCCAGCGGGCCTGCTGGTCGGAGATGAGCTGGGTGGCGCTCGCCTGGATGACCAGGAGCTGCTCGGACGGGGTGAGGCCGTCCGGGCTCGGGGTCTGCACGCCCTCGCGGAACTGCTCCTTCAGGCCGGCGACGCGGACCATGAAGAACTCGTCCAGATTGTTGGCCGAGATGGACAGGAAGCGCAGTTGCTCCAGCAGCGGATGGTTGCGGTTTTCCGCCTCCTCCAGCACGCGGCGGTTGAAGTGCAGCCAGGAAATCTCGCGGTTGATGAAACGCTGCGGCGATTGCGCCAGCGTGATTCCCTCTCCCTCGCCGGCTGGACGCTCGGCCTCGGCGAGTGCTGCGGCTTCATTCAGTCCCATGCTCGGTCCCCCCGGTCTGGCCGGACCATGGCCACCTTAGATGACTACTCTATGACGGGAACGCTGCCTCAGTCGTCCTCGTCGTGGATGGCGAGTCCGGGCGCGTCGCGCAGCACCTGGGCGGCGAGCGCGCGGGTCACCGGCCGCTGCGCGGCGAGCGCCGCGGCGTCGAGCGCCTCCACGATCCGCTTGGCCCCGGCCACCGTGCGCTGCATACGCAGGAGCAGGTATTGCACCGTCGCCTCGTCCACGGCGAGCTGGCGATCGGCGAACAGCTTCACCAGCACCGCCGCCAGCAGCGCCTCGTCCGCCGGGGCGATCTCGAACACCGGCACCGCGCGCAGCCGCGAGGCGAGGTCGGCGGTGGCGAGCTGGAACTGGGCCGGGGGCGTGCGCGCGGTCATCAGCAGGTAGGCCTGCTGCTCGCGGGCGAGGTTGAGCAGGTGGAACAGCGCCGCCTCGCTGAAGCGGCCCGGCTCCAGGTCCTCCAGCACCAGGGCGCCGGTGGAAAGGGCCGCCGGCACGTCCTCCCGCTCCAGGGCGGACGCCGGCACGGTGCGGGCCCCCGAGCGCCCGGCGAAGACGGCGGCGAGGTGGCTCTTGCCCGCGCCCTCCGGGCCGACGAGGCAGACCACCCGCGCCGGCCATTCCGGAAAGGCGTCGATGAGGGCGAGGGCCGCCGCATTTCCGGGCGCGGGGAGGAAATCCTCCCGCGTCATCGCCGGCAGGGCCTTCAGGTCGAGCGGCAGCTGGCGCGGGCGGGCGTCGCGGTCGGCCATGCTCAGGACTGCCCCGGCGGGGGGGCGTCGTCGGACGACCCGGTGTAGAGCTGGGACTGGAGGTAGCGGGCAATGGCAAAGCGCACCAGCACGCCACCCACGGCGGTCATCGGCACGGCCAGCAGCAGGCCGACGAAGCCGAACAGGTAGCCGAAGGCGAACAAGGCGAACATCAGCCACACCGGATGCACGCCGATCGAGTCGCCCACCAGCTTGGGCGAGAGCACGTAGCCCTCGATGGTCTGGCCGGCGAGGAAGATGGCGAGCACGGTGCCGATCATGCCCCAGTCGGGGAAGAACTGGACGATGGCCACGCCCATGGCCAGCACGAAGCCGGTCAGCGAGCCCACGTAGGGAATGAAGGTGATGACGCCGGAGACGATGCCGATCAGCAGGCCGAAGTTCAGCCCCACCATGGAGAGCGACACGGCGTAGAAGCCGCCGAGCAGCAGGCACACCATGGCCTGCCCGCGCACGAAGCCGGCCACCGCCATGTCCATGGCCTTGGCGAGGTCGCGCACCACCGGGCGGTGGGGCACCGGCACCAGGCGGTCCACCAGCGCGATCATGTTGTCCCAGTCGCACAGGATGTAGAACACAACCACCGGTGTCACCACCAGCAGGGCGAACAGGGAGATGACCGCCTGCCCGCCCGACCACACGGAGGAGAGCAGGCCCAGCAGGTGGCTCACCCCCTGGCTCATGAGATCGGAGATGGAGCGCTGCATGTCCGGCAGGCGATCGCCGACGATGCCGGAGAGCCATTCGCGATTCTCTTCCGTCAGCAGTCCCTGCAGGCGGGTGACGTAGGACGGCAGGCGCTGGATGAACTCGAACAGCTGCGAGGACAGGATCGGCAGGGCCAGCAGGAAGAAGACCAGCACCACCAGCAGCATCACGCCCACCACCAGCACCGACGAGATGGCGCGCGGCAGCCCGATGCGCTCCATCCGCACCACCACCGGATTCAGGAAGTAGGCGAGCACGATGCCGGCGACGAACGGCAGCAGGATGCCGCTGAGCAGCCACAGGACGATGGCCGTCAGCAGCAGCGCGCCCACCCAGAAGCGCATCTGGAAGCGCACCGGCAGCTCGTGTTGCGGCAAGTTCCGGTCAGGCATCGCTGGTCCTGGCGGCAAGGTTGCTCCGGGAATGGCTGCTCCGGGCGTGGCTCCGCCGGGGGCGGCCGGCGGGGTCTTGTCCCGTCCCGTCCGCCCGGCCTGCGGGCGCGGCCCGCCCTTCAGCTCGCCATATGGCGCGTCCATGCGGCGAGATAGGCAGCGGCCGAAAGGCACGTCAAGAGCCCCACCAGCACAAGCCCCAGCTGGAACAGCCCCGGCAGCGCCAGCCCGAAGCCCGAGGAGGCGAGCACGAAGGCGGCAAATGCGATCTGCAGGGCGGTGTTCACCTTGGAGACGAGAAGCGGGCTGATGGTGACCGGTTTCGCCATGACGAGGGAGAGCACGATGGCGCCGATGATCATCACGTCGCGCGAGACCACCGCGATGGCCACCCAGCGCGGGATGAGCCCCACCACCGCCAGCGTCACGTAGATGGAGACGAGCAGCGCCTTGTCCGCCACCGGGTCGAGATAGGCGCCGAGCTCCGTCTGCATGTGGAAGCGCTTGGCGATGAAGCCGTCGAGCCCGTCGGAGACGCCGGCGGCGAGGAACAGCCAGAACGCCAGCAGCATCTCGCCCGAGGTGATCGACCACACCACGGCCGGCACCAGCAGGATGCGGATGAGGGTGATGATGTTGGGAATGCTCACGGGGCGGGCTCCCGCACGTGGAGCGCCTGGACTTGTCCGGTCTTTCTGTGCCGACGTCTTCTCATGCCGACCGTCATGGCCCGGGTTGTCCGGGCCATCCGGCCCGGTCGTCTGCTCAAGGTTCGGGCGGCCGTGGGGCCGGCCGCGCCGGACGGTGACGCAGGTGCGGGATGCCGACGCACGCCGGCGGACGCACCTGCGGATTGCCGAAGGCCGTGCCGCGGCGCCGGCCTCAGCCGCTGATGCGCTCGATCTCGGCGCCGCAGCGGGAGAGCTTCTCCTCCAGCTTCTCGAAGCCGCGGTCCAGGTGGTAGACGCGCTGCACCATGGTTTCCCCTTCCGCCGCGAGGCCGGCGATGACCAGGGAGACCGAGGCGCGCAGGTCGGTGGCCATCACCGGCGCGCCGGTGAGGCGGTCCACGCCCTCCACCTCGGCGGTGTCGCCGTCGAGATGAATGCGCGCGCCGAGGCGGGCCAGCTCCTGCACGTGCATGAAGCGGTTCTCGAAGATGGTCTCGGTGATGCGCGAGCGGCCCTTCGCCTTGGTCATCAGCGCCATCAGCTGGGCCTGGAGGTCGGTGGGGAAACCGGGGTAGGGGGCCGTGGAGACCTCCACCGGCAGGATGCCCGCGCCGTTGCGCCGCACCCGAATGCCCTCGTTGGTGGCATCGATCTCGGCGCCGGCCTGGCGCAGGATGTCGAGCGCGCCCTCCAGCAGGTCCGGCCGGGCGCCGGCGAGCATCACGTCGCCGCCGGCCATGGCGGTGGCCATGGCGTAGGTGCCGGTCTCGATGCGGTCGGGCAGCACCGCGTGGCGTGCCGCCCTGAGGCGCGGCACGCCGTCCACATGGATGGTGGAGGTGCCGGCCCCCTCGATGCGCGCGCCCATCTTGATGAGGCAGTCGGCGAGGTCGACGATCTCCGGCTCGCGCGCCGCGTTCTCGATCACGCTCTCGCCCCGGGCGAGGACCGCGGCCATGAGCGCCGTGTGGGTGGCGCCCACCGAGACCTTGGGGAAGACGATGCGCGCGCCGGTGAGCCCGTTGGGCGCCTTCGCCACCACGTAGCCGGCGTCGATCTCGATGTCGGCGCCCAGCGCCTTCAGCGCGTCGAGGTGGAAATCCACAGGCCGCGTGCCGATGGCGCAGCCGCCCGGCAGGGAGACGCGCGCCTCGCCCATGCGCGCGATCAGCGGCCCCACAACCCAGAACGAGGCGCGCATGCGCGAGACCAGATCGTAGGGCGCGGTGGTATCGACGATCACCCGGGCGTCGATCTCCAGCGTCTGGCCGGCGAAGGGATCGTCGCCGTTGCGCTTGCCGTTGGTGGTGATGTCCACCCCGTGGTTGCCGAGGATGCGCTGGAGGAGGGCCACGTCGGCGAGGCGGGGGACGTTCTCGAGAATCAGCTTCTCCTCGGTGAGGAGGCTGGCGATCATCAGCGGCAGGGCTGCGTTCTTGGCACCGGAAATCGGGATGGTGCCCTTCAGCTCGTTGCCGCCGACGATGCGAATCTTATCCATGCGGATCGTGTCCCGGGCTTTGGCCGGCGCTTCGGACGCAGCCGACTTCATATTTAAGAGAGAAGCTCTAGCCCGGCTCGTCGTCCGGCACAATCGCCGGCTCGCGCAGCGGGGGCTTGACCGTACCAGCGCTGGCGGGGGTTTGCGGGGCATCGGCGCCGTCCGGCCCGGCGGCGCGGCGGCCGCGGGCCTGCGCCTTGCGGCGCGCCAGATTGGCCCGGAGCGCGGCGGCGAGCCGCTCGGCCTTCTGGTTGTCCTGGCTGTCCTTTTCGTGCGCCATGGGTTTCGAGTAGCCCTGCCGTGCGGCGGGCGCAAGACGCGGCTTTGCGCGGCTTGCTGGCCTTGCCGCGGGGAGTGTGCTAACGAGCCGCATTGCTGGGCCGGGCAAGGGCACATTCAAAAGGCTCCGCTCCCGTGCGCGGCGCGAGGATCGCCGGGCGGCATTTTTCGCGTGCCTGCACCCCTTGAGGGGGCTGGGCACGGCGGGAAAAAGGCATTATGCCCTCCTCCAGCCGCCGAACGGCAACGGGTTTATCCGAACAACGAGGGTTGCATCGATGAGTGACATCGCCGAGCGGGTGAAGAAGATCGTCGCGGAGCATCTGGGGGTCGAGGCCGAGAAGGTCACGGAAAGCGCTTCCTTCATCGACGATCTCGGCGCCGACAGCCTCGACACCGTGGAACTCGTGATGGCCTTCGAGGAGGCCTTCAACTGCGAGATCCCGGACGATGCCGCCGAAACCATCCTGACGGTCGGCGACGCGATCAAGTTCCTGGAAAAGAACGCGGCTTGATCCGAGCGTACCGTATTTCTGGGCGCCTTCATCCGACGGTCGCGCGGCGCCCTGCGCCCGCGGCCGTTGTCGCACCGGGCCGCGCGTCTGGCGCGCAAGGGGCCCGCCTCCCGGAGTTTTCCTCATGAGACGTGTTGTCGTCACCGGCCTCGGCATGGTGACGCCGCTCGGCTGCGGCGTCGAGCCGACCTGGCGGCGGCTGATCGCCGGCGAGAGTGGCGTGAAGCAGGTCGCGCACTTCGACGTGTCGGACCTCGCCTGCAGGATCGCCGCGAACATCCCCCGTGGCGACGGCTCCGACGGCACCTTCAATCCCGACCAGTGGATGGAGCCGAAAGAGCAGCGCAAGGTGGACGAGTTCATCGTCTTCGCCATGGCTGCGGCCACGCAGGCGCTCGACGACGCCGGCTGGCATCCCTCCACCTACGAGGACCAGATCACCTCCGGCGTGCTGATCGGCTCCGGCATCGGCGGCATCGAGGGCATCGCGGATGCGGCCCTGCTGCTGAAGGATCGCGGCCCGCGGCGCATCTCTCCCTTCTTCATTCCCGGCCGGCTCATCAACCTCGCCGGCGGCTACGTCTCCATCCAGCACGGGCTGAAGGGCCCGAACCATGCGGTGGTGACGGCCTGCTCCACCGGCGCCCATGCCATCGGTGACGCCGGGCGGCTCATCGCCCTCGGCGATGCGGACGTGATGGTGGCCGGCGGCACCGAATCGCCGGTGAACCGCCTTTCCATCGCCGGCTTCGCCGCCTGCAAGGCGCTCTGCACCGCCTTCAACGACGACCCGACCCGCGCGTCCCGTCCCTATGACAAGGACCGCGACGGCTTCGTCATGGGCGAGGGCGCCGGCGTGGTGGTGCTCGAGGAGCTGGAGCACGCCAAGGCGCGCGGCGCCAAGATCTACGCCGAGCTGGTGGGCTACGGCCTGTCGGGCGACGCCTTCCACATCACCGCCCCGTCCATGGACGGCGACGGCGCCTTCCGCTGCATGTCGGCGGCGCTGAAGCGGGCGGGGATGACGGCGGACGACATCGACTACATCAACGCCCACGGTACCTCCACCATGGCCGATGAGATCGAGCTCAAGGCCGTGGAGCGCCTCCTGGGCAATGCCGCGGCGAAGACGGCCATGTCGTCCACCAAGTCGTCCATCGGCCACCTGCTGGGTGCCGCCGGCGCGGTGGAAGCCATCTTCTCGGTGCTCGCCATCCGCGACCAGATGGCCCCGGCGACGCTGAACCTCGACCATCCGTCGGTGGAGACGCCCATCGATCTGGTGCCGCTGAAGCCTCAGCCGCGCAAGATCGACGCGGTGCTCTCCAATTCCTTCGGGTTCGGCGGCACCAACGCCTCCCTCGTGTTCCGCCGCTACGACGCGTGAGCGCGGACCCGTCCGGCCGGAGCCTCGCCCCGGCCGGACATTCAGTGATTCGGCCGCGCGGGCACGGCGCGGATGAGGCGTCGCCCGGCCGGCGGTGGACAGCCCGCTCCGGCGCGGCGACCCTGCGGAAATGTGCCGCCGTTGCGCCCGAATGTGCCGTTAGCAAGCCATCCATCAGGTGGCGTCAGGCTTGATGCGTCACCGCGTGCGTTCGCCGATGACAGGGGAGCCCGGTATGGCCCAGTCCAACGACGGATCACCGAAGGCCGGAGCGCCCGAGGGCGGGGATCCGCGCGCCGACCTGTCGCAGGCCGGGTCCGCGCCGGCCGCCCGCGCGCAGGAACAGGCGGCCTCCGCGCCGGCCGTCTCCGAGCCGGCCTTTTCCGAGGAAGCCTCGCCGCTCGCCGCCCCGGGCAAGCCCGGCCCGGCCAAGGCCGCGCGGCCGCCGGCCGGAAAGCGCCGCGTCCCGCCCAAGGCGGCGCCGCTCCCCAGGCCCTCCAAGAGCGCCCGCCACCCGGCGGTGACGATCCTGAGCGGGCTCTTCACCTTCCTGCTGTTTGTGGCCATCGGCGGCGGGCTTGGCATCTGGTATGCGGAGAAGGCCTTCTACGCCCCCGGCCCCCTGACCGCCGAGAAGGTGGTGCTCATCCCCCGCGGCGCGGGCGTGCGCGACATGGGCGAGATTCTCGAGCGCGAGGGCGTCATCAGCAACTGGCTGATGTTCGTGGTGGGCCAGCGGATGACCCGCGAGGACGCCAAGTTCAAGGCCGGCGAATATGTCTTCAGGCCGGGCCAGTCGGCGGCGAGCGTCATCGACACCCTGGCCTCGGGCAAGGTGGTGCAGCACCAGATCACCATTCCCGAGGGCCTGACCAGCCAGCAGATCGTCAAGCGGCTGATGGAGAACGAGCTGCTCACCGGCACGCCCGCCGTGCCGCAGGAAGGCACCTTGCTCCCCGAGACGTACCAGATCACCCGCGGCCAGTCGCGCGAGGACGTGCTCCAGCGCATGGCGGAGGAGCAGCGCAAGGTGCTGGCGGCCGTGTGGGCGAAGCGCGCGCCCGACCTGCCGGTCCGCTCGCCGCAGGAGCTGGTCACCCTTGCCTCCATCGTGGAGAAGGAGACAGGGCAGTCGGACGAGCGGGCGAAGGTGGCGGCGGTGTTCGTGAACCGCCTCGGCAAGAAGATGAAGCTCCAGTCCGATCCCACCATCATCTATGGCATCGTGGGCGGGAAGGGCTCCCTGGGGCGGCCCATCAGCAAGGCGGACATCGCGACGCCGACCGCATACAATACCTACGCCATCGACGGCCTGCCCCCGGGACCCATCTGCAATCCCGGCCGGGCGGCTTTGACGGCCGCCGCCAATCCGGCGAAGACCAGGGACCTGTATTTCGTCGCGGACGGCACGGGCGGCCACGCCTTTGCCGAGACGCTCAACGACCACAACAAGAACGTCGCCCGCTGGCGGGCCATCGAGCAGGGGCAGACGCCGCCGCCTGCTCCGGGCCAGCCGGCGACGCCCGCACCGGCCGCGGGCAATTGACGACGGGATGGGGCCGGCCGCCGACCTTTCGGCTGCTGCTGGGATGAACATGAAGCGCGCATCGGTCACCACTGCCGGCCGTCTCCCGGCCACCGCCCCCCTCGCGAGCATGACGGGCTTCGCCCGCGTCTCCGGCTCCCAGGGGCCATGGCGCTTCGGCTGGGAGGTGCGGGCGGTGAACGGCAAGGGCCTGGACCTGCGCCTGCGCCTGCCGCCCGGCTTCGAGGTGCTGGAGGCCGACGTGCGCACCCGCACCGGCCAGATCCTGAGCCGCGGCTCGGTTTCCGCCAACCTCACCGCCACCCGCGAGGGCGAGGCTTCCACCGTGCGGGTGAACCAGGGGGCGCTGGAGGCGCTCTACCGCTCCGTGTCCGAGAGCGCGGCGCGCCTCGGCGCCCCGGCGCCCACCCTCGACGCCTTGCTGGCGGTGAAGGGCATGGTGGAGATCGCCGAGGCGGACGAGAGCGAGGACGAGCGCCGCGCGCTCATGAGCGCCGTGCTCGCCGGCTTCGACCGCGCGCTTGCCGAGCTCGGCGCCATGCGGGCGCGGGAGGGGCGGGCGCTGAAGGAGGTGCTGAGCGAGCGGCTCGACGCCATCTCCACCCTCGTCAGCCGCGCCGAGCGGCTGCCCGAGCGCTCGGCGGAGCAGGTGAAGGCCCGTATCGCCGATCAGGTGCGGGTGCTGATGGAAGCCGCCAATCTCGACCCCGACCGGCTGCACCAGGAGGCGGTGCTGGCCGTCACCAAGGCCGACGTGCGCGAGGAGCTGGACCGCCTCGTCGCCCATCTCGCCGCGGCCCGCGACCTGCTGGCGAGCGGCGGCCCGGTGGGCCGGCGGCTCGATTTCCTGGCGCAGGAGTTCAACCGCGAGGCGAACACCCTGTGCTCAAAGTCCAATTCCGTGGCGCTGACGCAGATCGGGCTTGACCTGAAGCTGCTGGTGGACCAGTTCCGCGAGCAGATCCAGAACCTCGAGTGAAGCCCGCGCCCATGCCGCATTCCGCCTCGCCCTCCGTGTCGTCGCACTTCGCGCTGCCGGGCTGGAAGCCGGGCGCGGGCATGCTTGCCCGCAGGGGGCTGATGCTGGTGCTCTCCTCGCCGTCCGGCGCGGGCAAGACCACGCTCTCGCGCCGGCTGCTGGCGAGCGACGAGCGCATCACCATGTCGGTCTCCGTCACCACCCGCGCCCCGCGGCCGGGGGAGGAGCACGGCAAGGACTATTATTTCGTCGATCGCGAAAGCTTCCATCGCATGCGCGACGAGGGCGAACTGCTGGAGCATGCCAGCGTGTTCGAGAATCTCTACGGCACGCCGCGCGGGCCCGTGGAGGAGGCGCTCTCCGCCGGCCGGGACGTGCTGTTCGACATCGACTGGCAGGGCACCCAGCAGCTGGGGGAGAGTGCGCAGCAGGACCTGGTGAAGGTCTTCATCCTCCCGCCTTCGGCCGCGGACCTGGAGCAGCGCCTGCGCGCCCGCGCCCAGGATTCGGAGGAGGTGGTGCATCACCGCATGGCCAAGGCCTCGGACGAGATCAGCCACTATACCGAGTATGACTACATCATCATCAACCACGAGGTGGAGGACAGCCTCGCCAAGCTGGTGGCCATCCTCCAGGCGGAGCGGCTGAAGCGGCGCAGGCTGACCGGCCTGTCGAGCTTCGTGAAGGGCCTGCGCGACGCGCTCTGACTTTAAGGTGGAGAACGCGAAATCCGATCTGATTGCGATGCGATCAGATCGGCGCGTGCTCTCGTGCCGCTACCATTCCGGCTTCTGCGGCAGCCCGTCGGTGATCTCGTAATAGTCGGACTTCGACGCCACGAAGATATGCTCGGCGAGGCGAACCCCGGTCGGCTGGTCGAGGGTGCCGGCTGTGACGAAGATCTCCGCGTCGCCGGCGCGTTTCCAGAAGAGGTTGCCGCCGCAGCGCGTGCAGAACCCGCGCTCGGTGCCGGGCGACGAGGTGAACCAGGCGAGCGTGTCCGCCGTGGTGAGGACGAGATCCTCCCCCCGGCAGCTGGTCATGACGGCGAAGCTGCCGCTGGTGCGGGCGCATTGGGAGCAGTGGCAGGCCACCGCCGGTGTCACCTCACCCGGGATCTCGTACCGCACCCCGCCGCACAGGCAGCCGCCCCGACGCATTGTCCCGTCTCCCCGGAAATCCCCGCCGCGGCGCCTTTCGCGCGGCGGACGCCTATTTCTCGACTGCGATCACCCGGCCGCGCTCCACCGCCAGGGCGAGCCGGCCGGCCTTCAGGGCCAGCGCCCGCTCCCCGAACAGCTCGCGGCGCCAGCCCTTCATGGCGGACACGTCCGCTTCGTCGCTGACGGCGATGCGCTCCAGGTCCTCGGTGGTGGCGATCACCTTGGCGGCGACCGCGTGCTGCTCCGCCGTCATGCGCAGCAGCACCTTCAGGAGCTCGACGGTGGCGTTCGCGCCATTGGGCAGGGGCTTGTCGCGCTCGATGCGGGGCAGGGTCTTGGGATCGCGGGCGAGGCCACGTTTCACCGCCTCCAGCACCGCTTCGCCATAGCGCGAGCGCTCGAAGCCGCGGGGCACGGAGCGCAGCTCCGCGAGCTTTTCCGGCGTCTGGGGCTGCTGCAGGGCGATCTCGCCGATCACGTCGTCCTTGATGACGCGGCCGCGCGGCAGGTCGCGGGCCTGCGCCTCCCGCTCGCGCCAGGCTGCCAGCTCCACCAGAACGGCGAGCTCCCGCGGCTTGCGCACGCGGGATTTCAGCCGCTCCCAGGCGCTGTCGGGATCCTGCTCGTAGGTGTTGGGAGAGGTGAGGACGTGCATCTCCTCGCCCACCCATTCGCCGCGGCCACGGACGTCGAGGTCGCCGGTGAGCTTCACATAGATGTCCCGAAGATGGGTCACGTCCGCGACGGCATAGACGATCTGCGCCTGGCTGAGCGGCCGGCGCGACCAGTCCGTGAAGCGCGAGGACTTGTCCAGGCTGTGGCCGGTGGTCCGCTGCACCAGCTGATCGTAGGAGATGCTGTCGCCGTAGCCAAGCACCATCGCCGCCACCTGCGTGTCGAACACGGGGTGAGGGATGAGCCGCGCCTGGTGCCAGATGATTTCGATGTCCTGCCGTCCGGCATGGAACACCTTCATCACCCGTTCGTTGCCCATGAGGCGGTAGAAGGGTGCGAGGTCGAGCCCGTCGGCGAGGGCGTCGATGAGCACGGCCTCTTCCGGCGAGGCGAGCTGCACCACGCACAGCTTCGGCCAGAAGGTGGTTTCCCTGAGGAATTCCGTGTCGACTGTCACGAACGGGTGGCGGGCGAGGCGCTCGCAGGCCGCAGCCAGCGCCTCGGTCGAGGTGATCGGGTCCATCTGTCGACCATACTCAGACGACGCCGTGTCGAAAAGACAATGTGGCGCGAATTTGTCGGGCGTCGGCGGCTCAGCCCGTCGCAAGGCGTGATCCGTCGGTCCCGCATGGCCGGGCAGGAAGCCCTGGAAATGGGTACCGCCCTTGCGTTCCAGCATGCGGGCCTGCACCGCCGTTTCCAGGGACCGCGTGCGGGCCAGATCGGGCGTGGGGCGGACAATTGCCTGCTGGAGGGTGTCGAAGATGCCGGCGGCAAAGCTGCGGTTCAGCTTGAAGCCGGGTTGATTCGGCGATCTCCGGTCCGAGCCGGCAGCCCGGTGGGCTCTCCAGGGCGCCGCACCGGCGCGATGGCCAGGGAGCGCGGTACTCCAGGAATCGTCACACCACGTCGGCCAACGCCAGTCGCAGGGCATCCTCGGCGGTGCCCGGGCGGCCGAGCAGGAAGCCCTGCAGGTGCGAGCAGCCCTCCGCCAGCATGATCTGCCGCTGGGCCTCCGTCTCGATCCCCTCCGCGGTGCACATGAGCGACAGGGCCTGCGCCAGGCTGGTGATGGCGTGCACGATGGCGCGGGTCTCGGAGGAATGTTCGACCTCCGCCACGAAGCTGCGGTCCACCTTGATGCGGCCGATACGCAGGGTCTGCAGGTATTTAAGGGAGGAGTAGCCGGTGCCGAAATCGTCGAGGCTGATGGTGATGCCCTCCTCGCGGAACTGGTCCAGGGTCGCGCGCACCGCCGGGCCTTCGTGGAGGAGGGTGGATTCGGTGATCTCGATCTCCAGCCGATCGGGGGAGAGGCCGCTGGCATCGAGGGCGGCGCGCACCTGGTGGAAGGCCTGGGTGCCGCGGAACTGCACGGCCGAGAGGTTCACCGACACGAACAGGTGCGAGGGCCAGTACGCAGCCGTGTGGCAGGCCTCCATCAGCGCCCAGGCGCCGATCGGCAGGATGAGGCCGGTCTCCTCGGCCACGGGAATGAAGACATCCGGCGGGATGTTGCCCCGTTGCGGGTGCTTCCAGCGTGCCAACGCCTCGAATCCGGCCAGCGTTCCGCTCGTCGCCTCGAAGATGGGCTGGTAGACGAGGTAGAGCTGGCGGTCGCGCCAGGCGGCGTGCAGCTCCAGCTCCAGTTGCCGCCGCTCGCGGGCGCTGCGCTCCATTTCCTCCTGGAACACGCGGGCGATGCCCCGCCCATCGGTCTTCGAGCGGTAGAGGGCCAGGTCCGCATTCTTCAGGAGGCTCGCCAGGTCCTCGCCGTCCCGCGGGAACAGGGCGATCCCGACGCTGCAGCCGCCGGCGATGCGGTGGGCGCCGATGGCGTAGGGCTCCTGCAGCAGGCGGATGACCTGCTCGGCGAAATCGATGGCTCGGGCGTCGTCCGCCATGTTCTCGTGGACGATGGCGAACTCGTCTCCGCCGAGCCGCGCCACGCTCACGTCGGGACCGAGCCGCCGGCTGATGCGATCAGCCACGCGGGTCAGCATGGAGTCGCCGATGTCGTGGCCCAGCGTGTCGTTGACCGATTTGAAGTAATCGAGGTCGAGGAAGAACAACGCGAAGGGCGCCGGGGCCGGCGGGGCGGCGATGAGCATTTCCATCCGCTCGCCGAAGGCCAGGCGGTTGGGCAGGCCGGTCAGGGGGTCCTTGCGGGCGGCGGCGTGCTGGGCATCGGCGAAGGCGCGCTCGCCCAGGATGTGCCTCGCCACGCTGTAGCTGACCAGGGCGATGGTGAGGCACAGCAGTCCGGCGGCGATGGCGATGGGCATCAGCCGGCCCCAAATGATGGTGCCGATGGACCGGGTGCTGTCGCTCACCACCACGGCGAGCGGGAGATCGCCGATCTGGTGCACCGCCGCGATGCGGGCCTCGGCGTCGAGCGTGCCGGCCGCCACCCGGCCTTTGAAGGCGCGGCCGAACAGGGCCCCCGCCACCTGATGGCGTGCCGCTGCCCCGCGCGGCGCGACGCCGGCGCTCTCCGGGGAGCGGGCCAGCAGCGCCCCGTCGCTCCGCACCAAGGCGATCAGGCCATCGGCGCCCAGGTTGATGGTGCTATAGAACCGCTCAAAGTAGGATTGCTCCATGGCCCCCAGGACCAGGCCGAGGAAGTGCCCGTCCGGCGCGGTGAAGCGATGGGCGAGGTAGATGGTGAGCGTCCCGGTGCCGCGGTTGGGCACCGGCTCGCTGATGAACATGGGGGGCCCCTTGAGGGTGCTGAGGCTCTTGAAATAGTCGCGGTCCGAGACGATCACCGCCGGGATGGGCCAGTAGCGGGAGAAATTGATGAGCCGCCCGGTCTGGTCGATGAGGGTGATGGCATCGAGATAGGGCAGGCCGGAGATCTTCTCCCGCATCATCTGGTGCACGCTCTGCGTGCCCATGCTGGTGGCGAGCTCGGCGGCGGTGTCGATCTTCAGCGTCTCGATCTGGTCGATGATGTCGCCCTGGATGATCACCAGGCTCTGGATGGCGCGGGCGGTCTGCTCCGCCAGGGTCAGGGCGAGGTTTTCGAGCTCGCGCTGGCGCTCCTTCACGCCGTCGGCGTTGAGGGAGCGCAGCAGGACAAAGGTCGCGACGATAACCGCGGCGATCAGCAGCGCGGCGAGCATGGCGAGGCGCCAGATGCCCGACGCCCGATGCGCATGATGCCCGGCAGGCGGCCGTCCCGGTTTGTCCTGCGTCGTCATTCCGGCCTCGCGGTCGCTACTTCACCTGTGGTTCCGGCGCGCGGCGCAGATGCGCCAGCCCTATTCCCCGGCGACGCAGCTTGGCAATGCTAGCATGCTGTAAATTCGCGTCAAAAGCGCATCGGCTTGACAAGGGCGGGTGCGCATGCACCTTCCCCCCGCCTTACACGCGGACTTTCGTGCCGTGGCGCGCGACGGAGCACGCGCCGGCCAGCCTGCACCGCAGGCCGGCCGGACAACGCGTTCTCCCTTGGATCTCGGGGGCGGAGCATCAGCCGGATTGGTTCAATCGGGCAGGTTCCGGCACTGGTTCCGGCGCAGCGCCCGGCGCGGGATCGCCGCCGCAGGCGTTCCCGGCGTGGCGCCTGATGCGCGACGTTTGCGCGCGGGGGCGCCGGACGACGGGCTTTGCGGCCCCGCGTGCCAACCATTTCAGCCTTGAAAGGGCGACCCAATGCACCGCTACCGCTCCCATACTTGCGGCGCGCTTTCGACCGCCGAGGTGGGCGAGATCGTGCGTCTCTCCGGCTGGTGCCACCGCATCCGCGACCATGGCGGCGTGCTGTTCATCGACCTGCGCGACCATTACGGCCTCACCCAGGTGGTGGTGGACCCCGACAGCGCCGCCTTCAAGGATGCCGAGAAGGTGCGCTCCGAGTGGGTCATCCGCATCGACGGCAAGGTGCGCCTGCGCCCCGAGGGCACTGAGAATCCGGACCTCACCACCGGCGCGGTGGAGGTCTATGCCGCCGAGCTGGAAGTGCTCGGCCCGGCCGCGGAATTGCCGCTGCCGGTGTTCGGCGACGTGGAATATCCGGAGGAGACGCGGCTCAAGTACCGCTTCCTCGACCTGCGCCGCGAGAAGCTCCACCGCAACATCATGACCCGCGGCGCCATCATCGACGCCATGCGCCGCCGCATGAAGGACCAGGGCTTCTTCGAGTTCCAGACGCCCATCCTCACCGCCTCCTCGCCGGAGGGCGCGCGCGACTTCCTGGTGCCGTCCCGCCTGCACCCGGGCACGTTCTATGCGCTGCCGCAGGCCCCGCAGCAGTACAAGCAGCTGATCATGATGAGCGGCTTCGACCGCTACTTCCAGATCGCCCCCTGCTTCCGCGACGAGGACCCGCGCGCCGACCGCCTGCCGGGCGAGTTCTACCAGCTCGACCTGGAGATGAGCTTCGTCGAGCAGGAAGACGTGTTCGCCGCCATGGAGCCGGTGATCACCGGCGTGTTCGAGGAGTTTTCCGGCGGCAAGCCGGTGACGCAGAAGTGGCCGCGCATCCCCTATGCCGAGGCGCTGCGCAAGTACGGCACCGACAAGCCGGACCTGCGCAACCCGCTCGTCATGCAGGGCGTTTCCGAGCACTTCCGCGGCTCGGGCTTCAAGGTGTTCGCCCGCATGCTGGAGGTGGAGAAGAACGAGGTGTGGGCCATCCCCGCCCCCGGCGGCGGCTCCCGCGCCTTCTGCGACCGCATGAACTCCTGGGCGCAGGGCGAGGGCCAGCCGGGCCTCGGCTACATCATGTGGCGTGAAGGGGGGGAGGGCGCCGGCCCGCTCGCCAACAACATCGGCCCCGAGCGCACCGAGGCGATCCGCGCCCAGCTCGACCTCAAGGCCGGCGACGCCGCCTTCTTCGTGGCGGGCGATCCGGAGAAGTTCGTCAAGTTCGCCGGCCTTGCCCGCACCAGGGTCGGCGAGGAGCTGAACCTGATCGACAAGGATCGGTTCGAGCTCGCCTGGATCGTCGACTTCCCGTTCTACGAATGGTCTGAGGACGAGAAGAAGGTCGACTTCTCCCACAATCCCTTCTCCATGCCCCAGGGCGGGCTGGAGGCGCTGAAGACGCAGGATCCGCTCACCATCAAGGCGTTCCAGTACGACATCGCCTGCAACGGCTACGAGATCGCCTCCGGCGGCATCCGCAACCATCGTCCCGAGGCCATGGTGAAGGCGTTCGAGCTCGCCGGCTACGACGAGGCGACGGTGGTGGAGCGGTTCGGCGGCATGTACCGCGCGTTCCAGTACGGCGCCCCGCCCCATGGCGGCATGGCGGCGGGCGTGGACCGCATCGTCATGCTCCTGTGCGGCACCACCAATTTGCGCGAGATCTCCATCTTCCCCATGAACCAGCAGGCCCTCGACCTGCTCATGGGCGCCCCCAACGAGGCGAGCCCCAAGCAGCTGCGCGAGCTGCACATCCGCCCGGTGTCGCCGCAGAAGTGAGGAAGGGGCGGGGCGGCCGGTCGGTTGTCATCCTGCCCCGCTACACCTATCAACCTCTCCCGGACGATGTCGGGGGGAGGGGGCGATGAAGAGGCTGGCGCTCGCGCTTGTGGCGATGGTCTCATGGGTGCCGCCCGCGGGCGCGCTCGACTTCTCGCGGCACGAGAATGACAGCGCATCCCTCCTCGCGGTGCTCGCGACGGGCCCGGTCAAGGCCGGGGACGCCGATCGTTTCCGGGCCTACCTCGCCCGCGCGCCACGCAAGCCGCGTATGGCGATCTACCTCAGCTCCCCGGGTGGCAATCTCTATGAAGGCATGAAGCTCGGGCTCGCCTTCCATCAGCTCGGCGTGCGGACGGTCATCGAGGGCAATGGCGCCATGTGTGTCAGCGCCTGTGCAATCGCTTTTCTCGGTGGCCGCGACAGCGATGGAAAGCCCTGGCGGGCCAAGTCGTCATCAAGCGAGCTCGGCTTCCATGCCTGGAAAAGCCAGTTCCAGCCGACGCGCACATACACCGCGGATGACATGTACACGCTGGAGCAGGAAACCCAGCGTACAGTGCTCGATGTCGCAGACTACCTGCGTTCCGTCGGGACCGACCTTGATTTTCTGCGCATCATGTTTCGCGCCTCCGCCTCGGACATGAACTACGTCTCGGACAGCGAGGCCCTTCGCATCGGCATCAAGGTCTGGGACGAGAAGAGCAATCGTTTTCTCGTCCCTTGACCGGCTTTCCCCTCCGCTGCCGCTCCGAGTGAAATGCGTATAGGCTGCCCCCCGGGGCAGGCCACCGCGGATGGGACGGCCCGGCTGACCCCGGGGAGGTTGCCCATGCGGTTCATGTTCAAGATGGTCGTCGTCGCGGCCTTGCTGGCTCCGGCCGCCGCGGTGGCGGACGAGGCGTCCGACAAGGCCGCGCTGGCGCGGCAGGTGGTGGAGCTGTCGGTGGCGCCCGGCCTCGACGGGCGGATTGCCCGCATGGTCGGCGAGGCGGCGGCGAAGCAGCCTGCCGACAAGCAGGCCCAGGCCCGAACCGACTTCGCGAAGGCGGCCACCGGCCCGCGCGAGGAGCTGATCAAGGTGTTCAGCACCTATTATGCCGGCGCCTTTTCCGTCGCCGAGCTGAAGGATCTCGTCGCCTTCTACACCAGCCCCCTCGGCCGCAAGGCGGTGAAGGTGGAGAACGAAAAGCCGGCCGAGGTGAATGCCGCCATCCAGCAGCAGATCATGAAGATCGTCGGGGCGTTGGGCGCGGGACGCTGACGCCCGCCGAGCCTGGGCCCGGCGGGCAGGTTTCCCGCCCGCCGGCGCATCCGCGCGCGGAACCTCACGGCGCCGTGGCGGATGCCTTGAAGCTGAAGGCGCCGAGCACCTGGAGGGGCTCGGTGGCCATGGTCAGCGCCATCAGGGGCAGGTGGTCCCGCGGGGTGGCGGTGACGGTCAGCGTGCCGGGATTGCGCAGGAAGGCGACCACGGCCGCGCCGACCTCCGCCACGTCCGGCTCGCTCTCGGCGAGCTCCGCCGCGAACGCCTCCGCCAGCTCCACCACCTGTGCCTTGTAGTCCTCCACGCTCTCTCCCGCCGCGGCGGCGAACTGGGCGTACATGAGCTTGCCGAGGCCGAGGTCGGTCAGCGTCACCGTCACCGGGCCGGCGGAGACGTCGGGCGCGGCGGAGAGCAGGCCCGTCAGCTCCGAGAAGGCGGTGGGCGGCACGTCGCCGAGGGTGCTCTCCACATTCACCCGGAAGGCGTCCTTCACCTCCGAGGACATCGGGGCGAGGGTGAGGGTGCGCTTGTCCGGATCGTAGGCGGCCTTGAGGGCCAGCGAGATCGTGGCGCGGGTGAGGCCCGCCTTGACGAGGTAGGTGAAGGGCTCCCCATCCTCGGCGCGGATGGGGCCGGAGACGTCCGAAAGGCGGAAGTCCAGCCAGGTGGGCAGCACGCCCTGCGGGGCGCCGGGCGCCGTGCCCCAGGAGAGGGCGAAGTCGCCGATCTTCACCGGCTCGGCCTTGGCGTCGCCCCCGTCATACGGCACCTCGAGGCCGGAGACCTCGATGCCGGAGAGCAGGCGGAACAGCACCAGCGACGACAGCGGCGAGGGCGCGCTCGCCTCCGCGGCGAGGCGCGACAGCTGGCTGAGGTCGAGCCGGCGCACGGCGATGCGGCCCACCTTGCCGGCGCCGCCGGTGCCGCTCTGGCCCTCGATCCCCTCGAAGGAGATGGAATCGATGATGCTGGCGGCGAGCCCGTCCACCCGCATGCTGGCGATGCGGCCCTTCTCGCCCGCCTCCTCGGTCTCCACATTGGTGAGGGCGAAGGTGCGGAAGGCGATGCCGTCGATGAGGTCGCGGGAGAGCTCCAGCATCTGGCGGCTCTCCTCCGCGGTGGGATCGGCGGCGCGCAGGGTGAGCGCATCGAGGGCGGCCAGGCGCTTGGGATCGAACGCCGACGGCTTGATGCCCACGTGCTCCAGCAGAACCGAGGCGGCCCGCAGGCGCGGGCCGTTCTCCTGGGCGAGGGTGTAGGGGCCGGTGACCACCTTGCCGTAGATCATGGCGTAGTCGTCCAGGCGGACGGTCGTGGGCGCGCCGGGCGGCTTGGTCATGGCCAGCAGCGGGGCGGTGTCGATGCGCGCGGCGACGAGGCCGTCCACCCGCCCCGTGATCCTCCCGGGGGCCTTGTCCGCCGGTGTCTTGTCGGCCTGTCCCTTGTCCGTCGGGGCCTTGTCCGTCTGGGCCTTGTCGGCCGGTGGCGGGGCGGCGGGGGTGAAGGCGAAGGTGGTGCGGTCGATGATGAGGCTGCGGATGGTCCCCGCGTTCACCCCTTCGGCGGCGATGTTGGTGTAGGCGGCCTCCACCGGCGGCGCGCCCGGGGGCTCGATGCGGCCGCGCATCTCGGGAATGGTGACCTTGGCGGCGGTGGTGGCGGCGAGCTGCCGCAGCGCCACGCGCAGCCCGCCAAAGGGCCCGCTGCCCTCGCCGGCGGCGATCAGCGTCATGGGGCCGGTGTAGCGGTCGATCATCACCTTGGGCAGCGTATAGGTTGCAGGGCTTCCCCCCGCGCTCTCGCCCGAGAGGGAGATCTCCAGCCCATCGAGGTCGAGGGCGTCGAGGGCGACCCGGCCGTCGTGCGGGCGCTCTCCGCCGGAGGCGAGGAGGCGGGCGATCTTCACGCTGGCGCCGCCGTCTGCCGAGACGATGGAGATGCCGGACACGGTGATCTCGCGCCTGGCGGCATCGAAGGTGGCATCGGCGAAGGCGGCCTTGGCGCCTTTCTGCCGCAGGCCATCGAACGCCCGCTCCACCTCGGCGCGCACCTTGGCGCCGGTCCATGCGGCAAAGCCGTACCAGCCGGCGATGGCCAGTCCCGCCAGAATCACGGCCGCCCCCGCAATCCGAAGGACGCTCTTGCTGTTCATTCCCATGCCTTTCCGTCGCCGGCCGACCGCAGATCCGTCATGCATGAGCAACATAACCCAATTTGTGCGGGCGCCCGTGACATAAGCGTGCGCGGCGGCTAGTTTGCGCGCCGCCGCACGCGTCCGTTCGCATCGATCAGGGGGAGCAAGGGTATGGCGTCGAATATTTCCGAGGAACTGCGTTCGGGCGCGCTCTACTATCATCGCACCCCGAAGCCGGGGAAGCTGGAGATCCAGGCCACCAAGCCGCTCGGCAACCAGCGCGACCTTGCCCACGCTTATTCCCCGGGTGTCGCCGCCGCCTGCGAGGCCATCGCCGCCGATCCGCTCCAGGCCGCCGAGCTGACCATCCGGGCGAATCTCGTCGCCGTGGTGTCCAACGGCACGGCGGTGCTCGGCCTCGGCAACATCGGCCCGCTCGCCGGCAAGCCGGTGATGGAGGGCAAGGCGGTCCTCTTCAAGAAGTTCGCCGGCATCGACGTGTTCGACATCGAGATCGACGCCAACACGGTCGAGCGCATGGTGGACGTGGTGAGCGCCCTGGAGCCCACCTTCGGCGGCATCAACCTCGAGGACATCAAGGCCCCCGAGTGCTTCGAGGTGGAAGCGCAGCTGCGGGCGCGGATGAAGATCCCGGTCTTCCACGACGACCAGCACGGCACGGCCATCATCGTCGGCGCGGCGGTGCGCAATGCGATGGAAGTGGGCAACCGCAGGATCGGCGACCTGAAGATCGTCACCTCGGGCGCCGGCGCGGCCGCGCTCGCCTGCCTCAACCTCCTGGTGACGCTCGGCGCAAAGAGGGAGAACATCTGGGTCACCGACATCGAGGGCGTGGTCTATGACGGCCGCAACACCCTTATGGATCCCTACAAGGAGATCTATGCCCAGAAGACCGACAAGCGCACCCTCGACGAGGTGATCGAGGGCGCGCACATCTTCCTCGGCCTCTCCGCCGGCGGCGTGCTGAAGCCGGAGATGGTGAAGAAGATGGCGGACCATCCGCTCATCCTGGCGCTGGCCAACCCCACCCCCGAGATCATGCCCGAGGAGGCCCGCGCCGCGCGGCCCGACGCCATGATCTGCACCGGCCGATCGGACTTCCCGAACCAGGTCAACAACGTCCTGTGCTTCCCCTACATCTTCCGCGGGGCGCTGGACGTGGGGGCGACCGACATCAACGCCGAGATGAAGATGGCCGCGGTGGAGGCCATCGCCGCCCTTGCCCGCGAGACCCCGTCCGACGTGGTGGCCCGCGCCTATGGCGGCGAGACCCGCTCCTTCGGTGCCGAATCGCTCATTCCCTCGCCGTTCGACCCGCGCCTCATCCTGCGCATCGCGCCGGCGGTGGCGAAGGCGGCCATGGACACCGGCGTCGCCACCCGCCCGATCGCGGACATGGACGCCTACATCGAGCGGCTCGACCACTTCGTGTTCCGCTCCGGCTTCATCATGCGGCCGCTGTTCGCCAAGGCGAAACAGAACATCAAGCGCGTGATCTACGCCGAGGGCGAGGACGAGCGGGTGCTGCGCGCCGTTCAGGCGGTGGTGGAGGAGGGCATCGCCCGGCCGATCATCGTCGCCCGCCCGAGCGTGGTGGAAACCCGCCTGAAGCGCTTCGGCCTCTCCATCCGCGCCGGGCACGATTTCGACCTCATCAATCCCGAGGACGATCCGCGCTACCGCGACTACGTGCGCGACTATGTGGAGCGCGCCGGCCGCCGCGGCGTGACGCCGGATGCCGCCCGTACCCTGGTGCGCACCCACCCCACCGTGATCGCGGCGCTCGCCGTGCACCGCGGCGAGGCGGATGCCATGCTCTGCGGCATCGAGGGCCGCTTCGTCCGCCACCTGCGGCAGGTGCGCGACATCATCGGCCTCGCGCCGGGGGTGAACGAGCTGGCCGCCCTCTCGCTGCTCATCACCTCCAAGGGCAACTACTTCATCTGCGACACGCAGATCCAGACCGAGCCCTCGGCCGCGGACCTTGCCGAGATGACGGTGCTGGCCGCCGCCCACGTGCGCCGCTTCGGCCTTGAGCCGCGGGTGGCGCTGCTGTCGCACTCCAACTTCGGCAGCCACGAGACGCTTTCGGCGAAGCGGGTGCGCTCCGCCCTCTCCATCATCCGCGAGCGCGAGCCGAACCTGGTGGTGGACGGCGAGATGCAGGCGGATGCGGCGCTGCTGGAGGACATCCGCCGCCGCTCCTTCCCGCACTCGACGCTCACCGGCGTCGCCAACGTGCTGGTGATGCCCGACCTCGACGCCGCCGACATCGCCTTCAACATGCTGAAGGTGCTGGGCGATGCGCTGCCCGTCGGCCCCATCCTGATGGGCACGGCCAAGCCCGCCCACATCCTCGGCCCGTCGGTCACCACCCGCGGCGTGGTGAACATGACTGCCGTCGCCGTGGCCGAGGCGCAGACCGCCTGAGGCCGGGGCTTCAGGACCTGAGGAAAAGGGCGCCCCGGGGCGCCCTTTTTCGTTCGGAGGCTCCCGCGTGCCCCAGGCTCGACGCTCCGCCTGCGCCGTCGTTGGTCCGGGGAGCGGGGCGGGGGGCTTTCCCCACTGTCATCGCCCGGCTGGTCCGCGCTCCACGCGGCGGCCGGGCTGGTGGTCGGATGTGAAGCGCTCCGGGCGGGGCGGGTGGATGCCCCGGACGCCAGGGCATGACGCCGACCAGATGGCCGGCGGCGCCATTGCTGGTCCGAGAGGGGCGGGGGTCCTTCTCACCACCGTCATCGCCCGGCTGGTCCGGGCGATCCACTCCGCGGCCAGGCTGGTGCCCGAGGTCGGCGCGCGCTGGCACGGACGGGGGGATGCTCCCGACGTGCCGGGGCATGACGCAAACTCAATTTCCGGTGGCCCTGCCACCGGGCGGTCAATGGGCGGATTGCCTCCACCGCCGTCATCGCCCGGCTGGTCCAGGCATTCCACTCCGCGGCGGGGCCGGTGGCCGGATTTGACGCGCTCCGGCGGGGATGGGTGGATGCCCCAGACGCGCCGGGGCATGACGTCTGTTTGATTGCTGGTGCCTGATTGTCCGCTGCGCCGACGGCCCCGTGGCCCCCTGCTCGGCGCTGCAGCCGCCCGGTCATTGGCGCGAGGCATGGACTTCCACCGCCGTCATCGCCCGGCTGGTCCGGGCGCTCCACGCGGCGGCCGGGCGGCGGTCGGATGTGAGGCGCATCGGCGCGGGCGGGCGGATGCCAGCGACAAGCCGGGGCATGACGCCGACCGGATGGCTGGCGGCGCTATCGCTGGTCCGGGGAAAGGGGCGTGGGTTCTTTCCCTTTCGTCATCGCCCGGCTGGTCCGGGTGATCTACGCGGCGGCGGCGCTGGTGGTTGGATGTGACGCGTGCCGCGCGGATGGGTGGGTGTCCCGGACGAGCCGGGCATGACGTCTGTTTGATTGCTGGTGCCTGATTGTTTGCTGCGCCGATTGCCCCGTGGCCTCCTGCTCGGCGCAGTGGCGCCCGGTCACTGGCGCGAGGAATGTGGACTTCCAGCGCCGTCATCGCCCGGCTGGTCCGGGCGCACCACGCGGCGGCCGGGCTGGTGGTCGGATGTGAAGCGCACCGGCGCGGGCGGGCGGATGCCAGCGACAAGCCGGGGCATGACGCCGGCCGGATGGCTGGCGGCGCTATCGCTGGTTCGGCGAACGGAGCGTGGGTTATTTCCCTATCGTCATCGCTACGGCTGGTCCGGGCGTTCCATGCGGCGGCCGGGCTGGCGCTCGGATGTGAAGCCCACCGGCGCGGATGGGTGGATGCTCCGGACAAGCCGGGGCATGACGTCTGTTTGATTGCTGGCGCCTGATTGTCCGCTGCGCCGACTGCCCCGTGGCTGCCTGTTGGGCGCAGCGGCGCCCGGTCACTGGCGCGAGGCATAGACTTCCACCGCCGTCATCGCCCGGCTGATCCGCGCACTCCACGCGGCGGTGGGGCTGGCGGTCCGGCGGATGTGAGGCGCACCGGCGCGGGCGGGCGGATGCCAGCGACAAGCCGGGGCATGACACCGACCGGATGGCTGGCGGCGCTATCGCTGGTCCGGGGAAAGGGGCGTGGGTTCTTTCCCTAACGTCATCACCCGGCTGGTCCGGGCGTTCCATGCGGCGGCCGGGCTGGCGCTCGGATGTGAAGCCCACCGGCGCGGGCGGGTGGATGCCCCGGACAAGCCGGGGCATGACGTCTGTTTGATTGCTGGTGCCTGATTGTCTGCTGCGCCGATTGCCCCGTGGCCTCCTACTCGGCGCAGTGGCGCCCGGTCACTGGCGCGAGGCCGGTCACTGGCGCGAGGAATGTGGACTTCCACCGCCGTCATCGCCCGGCTGGTCCGGGCGATCTACGCGGCGGCGGGGCTGGCGCTCGGATGTGAAGCCCACCGGCACGGACGGGTGGATGCCCCGGACGCGCCGGGGC
Organism: Xanthobacter nonsaccharivorans; assembly: GCF_043194755.2. Lineage (NCBI taxonomy): Bacteria > Pseudomonadati > Pseudomonadota > Alphaproteobacteria > Hyphomicrobiales > Xanthobacteraceae > Xanthobacter > Xanthobacter nonsaccharivorans. The sequence goes on from NZ_CM195526.1 coordinate 1,592,651, forward strand.
ATGACGTCTGTTTGATTGCTGGTGCCTGATTGTCCGCTGCGCCGACTGCCCCGTGGCTTCCTGTTGGGCGCAGCGGCGCCCGGTCACTGGCGCGAGGCATGGACTTCCACCGCCGTCATCGCCCCGGCTGGTCCGGGCGCTCCACGCGGCGGCCGGGCTGGTGGCCGGATGTGACGCGCACCGGCGCGGGCGGGCGGATGCCGGCGACAAGCCGGGGCGTGACGGGCCCTCATGGGCCCTCCCCGTGCCCGGCTTCGGAACGCGCCAGGGCACCGCGGAGGGGATCTCCGCTGGCGGCTCCCTCTCAGTGCGGCGGGGCGGGGAGGACGGCGGCGGTGTAGCGTTCGATCAGGGCGCTGAAGGGGATGCCGTCGGGCAGGGTCAGCACCGCGCGATGGGTCAGCACGAAGGCCGGGAAGGCCAGCGTGCCGTCCGCGGCGGCGGGGGCGTCCGCGCTCCACAGCACGCGGGAATCCAGGGTGCTGCGGCCGAAGCCCAGCGGGCGCACCACCTTGCCGAAGGGGGTGTCGGTGCTGTCCAGAACCTGGTTCATCTGCGGCGTGAGGCGCTCCGGCAGATAGTAATTGTCGGCCTCGGACAGCACGGTGGCGCCGCAGCGCAGGCGCACCCGGCGGTGCCGGACCGGGGTGGACGCGTCGGCGCCGAGCAGGGCCCGCACCTCCGCCGGCGCCTCGCCCTCCGCCTCGCGCACCCGCTCGGCCCGGATCTCGGACGGGGCGGCGATGCCGTGGGCGGCGCACCAGCGTTCCAGCGTGGCGGTGGCGCTGGGATGGGTGAGCAACTCGGTGTTCAGCGCCGCCAGCATCTCCTGCGCCGCGCGGCGGGCGGCGGGCGTGTCCGGCCAGCGGGCCGGCCCCTGCTCCAGCGCGCGGGCGGGCGCGAGCAGGCAGGCCAGGAAGACCACGGGCAACAGGACCGGCAGGCCGAACAGGAACATTCAGGGGCACGCCTTGCTGGAGCACGCTCCGGCGCGGATCGTGCCCGTTTCTCAAGCTTTCGGCCGGTCTCACCGCCCGGATCACGCCGTCCGGGCAGCTCCGGCGGCGCCGGCAAGCCATCCTCCTCCATAGCGCAGGCGACCGCGCGCCGCCACGCCCCAAGATCGCGCCCCAAGATCGCGCCCCAAGATCGCGCCCGAAGATCGCGCCCCAAGATCGCGCCCCAAGACGGCGCACCGGTTCGGCGCACCAAGACCGCGCGCCCGCCCCGCCGGAATCCGGAATGATCCGCCGGTTGTCACTTCAGCGCCGGATATGCTGCATTACAGTCCTTGGAGCCGTGATGGATCTGCTCGATCAGCCGCGCCCTTTCCCTGAGGCCGCCCCGGTCCTCATGGCCGCGCGCGACGCGCCTGAGCGCCTGCGCCAAACCAATGCCGCCGTGTCGCCGGCCGGGCCGCGGGAAGCGCGCCTCGCCACCGGCCCCGGTGCGCGCGGCGCATTGCGCGCATGCTGGCGCTCAGGGGCGTCGCCCGCCGCCGGACCGGCCGGACCTTGCCAACATCTTCGCCAACATCTTCTCCACCGGCCCCGCCGAGACGCGGCGGGGAGGAGCGTTGGCCAATCCGGCCGCGCGGACCCGGCCCTTCATGCCGCCGGGCCGGGGAGCGCAATCGCATCCACCTGGACGACAGCCGCGCGACTCCGGGCAGGATCGCGCATGACCGGCGAGGGCCGGCCGCACCGCTCCCCCGCCCGCGCCGCCGGCCCGCGGCGGCCCCCGGCGCGGCCCCTGCCGGCGGGGGCGCGAATTCCCGCCGCATCGGCTCAGATCCCATCTGTCGCGGCGCGGGATTGGGTTATAGTGCGCTAAATCATGCATGACCTGCTCGATCAGCTACGCCTCCTTCATGACACGACGCCCGTGCTCGTGGCCGCGTATGATCGTTTCGATCGGCTGCGCTACGCCAACGCCGCCTTCCGCACCGCCTTCTTCATCGACGTCGACGACGCGCCCACCTGGGCGGAGATCATGCGCCGCAACCATGCGCTGAAGCGCGGCACGGTCCTCACCGCGGCGGATTTCGAGGACTGGCTGCTCTCCACCCAGTCGCGCCGCGGCAAGATCCCCTATCGCGCCTTCGAGACCGACCTGCATGACGGCCGCTGGCTGCTGATGACGGAGACCGTCTCCCCCGCCGGCTGGATGCTCTGCGTCGCCAGCGACATCACCGCCTTCCGCGCCGACGAGCGCAGCGTGCGGCAGGACCGCGACCGCGCGCTGAAGGCGGCGCAGACGGACGACCTCACCGGCGTCGCCAACCGGCGCTTCATCACCGCCCGGGTGGAGGACATGCTGGCGCCGGGCGGGCCGGGCGGGGCGCTGTGCGTGCTCGACCTCGACAATTTCAAGTACATCAACGACCTGCGCGGGCATCTGGCGGGGGATGCGGTGCTGCGGGACTTCGCCGCGCGCATCCATGGCCAGCTGCGGCGGGCGGACTGCTTCGGCCGCATCGGCGGCGAGGAGTTCGTGCTGGTGCTGCCGGCCACCTCCGTGGAGGAGGCCGCCCTCATCATCGAGCGGATGCTGGCGGTGGTGCGCCAGTCGCGGCCGCTGCCGCAATGGCCGGACTTCGCCTACACCTTCTCCGCCGGCATCGCGTCGGCAGGGCCGGGCCACACCTTCAGCGACGTGTACGACCGCGCCGACCGCGCCCTCTATGCCGCCAAGATGGCCGGCCGCAACCGCATCCATGTCGACGGCATGCCCGACCCCGCGAACGCCCCGCCGCCGGCCGCCAGGATGGGGTGACGGCGCGGGGAGGAGCGGAGGGATGATGTGGATTTTTTCCTGAAATAGGAATTTATCCATTGACAGCGTGACGCTGCCTCGATAGGTTTTCCTCATGTTCGAGACGTGTGCCTGACGGGCGGCCCCGCCGCCCCGGCGCGTCTCCCCGGGCTTGGAGGGCGCCCCTCGGGGCCGCCTTCCGGATGTCGCCGGCCTTGCCCGGTGGCGCCTTCGCCCGGGCTTTCGCCCTTCCGCTTCTTCTTCCGGACATGCCCATGCGCAAACCGTCGCCGCCGCGAAAGGCGCCGCCGCGGGCGGCGCTCGCGCGCCAGCTCTATCAGGACGGCCTGCCGCTGGCCGAGATCGGCCGGCGCACCGGCCTCAAGCCCGCCAGCGTCTATTACTGGATCGACCGCGAGGTGGCGCCCGACGGCTCCGTCACGCTCAACCCGGTCTGCCGGCGGCTCACCCTCGCCGCCGGCGTGCGCGATGCCCAGCCGGCGCGGGGGCATCTGCTGGCCCGGCTGTGGCGCGCCGCCGAGCGCCAGCTCGACGAGATCGAGCAGCGGCTGGAGCGCGCGCCCTTCGGGGACGGCGCCGCGCCGGCCCGCCCGTCCGGCGATGCCGAGAAGGACGCCCGTGCCCTCGCCGTGCTGGCGCGCACCCTGCGCGAGCTCTCTGCCCTGGAGGCGGAGGCGCACAAGTCCCGCCTGAAGGCAAAGGCCGAACATGACACCGTCCGAGACCTCGATGCCTTCCGCCGCGAGCTTGCGCGCCGCCTTGATCGCCTGCGCGCGGGCGGGGACGGCGCAGAGCCTGCTGCGTGACCTGCCCGAGGACGAGGCCGCCCTTCTGCTCGCCGACTGGGAGCTGTGGGCCCGGCCCGACCAATTGCCTCCCGAGGCGGCGGCGAGCGGCGCGCCCTGGTCCACCTGGCTGGTGCTGGGCGGGCGCGGCGCGGGCAAGACGCGCGCCGGCGCCGAATGGGTGCGCGGCCTCGCCCTCGGCCGTCCGCCCTTCGCCGGACGCCCGGTGGGGCGCATCGCGCTGGTGGCCGAGACCATGGCCGATGTGCGCGAGGTGATGGTGGAGGGCGTCTCGGGCCTTCTCGCCGTGCATCCGGCGGACGAGCGGCCCCGCTGGGAGCCCACCCGCCGCCGCCTGGAATGGCCCAACGGCGCGGTGGCGCAGGGCTTCTCGGCGGAGGACCCGGAAAGCCTGCGCGGCCCGCAGTTCGCCGCCGCCTGGCTGGACGAGCTCGCCAAGTGGAAGCGCGCCGAGGCTACCTTCGACATGCTGCAGTTCGGCCTGAGGCTGGGCGAGCAGCCGCGCCAGATGGTGACCACCACGCCGCGGCCGACCGCGCTGCTGCGCCGCCTCATGGCCGATCCGGCCACGGCGGTGACGCGGGCGAAGACCGCGGACAATGCCTTTCACCTCGCTCCCCAGTTCCTCGGCCAGGTGCTGGCCCGCTATGGCGGCACGCGGCTCGGCCGGCAGGAGCTGGACGGCGAGCTGATCGAGGACCGGCCCGACGCCTTGTTCTCCCGCCCCGCCATCGAGGCGCTGCGGGAAGAGGCGGCGCCGCCGCTCGCCCGCATCTGCGTGGCGGTGGACCCTCCGGCCTCCTCCCGCGCCGGTGCGGATGCCTGCGGCCTGGTGGTGGCGGGCATCGACGGGGCAGGGGTGGTGCACGTGCTGGCCGACGCCAGCGAGCAGGGCCTGCGCCCGGCCCAATGGGCGGCGAAGGCGGTGGCGCTCTGGCGCCGGTTCGAGGCGGATCTCATCGTCGCCGAGGTGAACCAGGGCGGCGAGATGGTGCGCGCCGTGATCGCCGAGGTGGACCCCGCCGTGCCGGTGGCGCAGGTGCGGGCGACGCGCGGCAAGTTCCTGCGCGCCGAGCCGGTGGCCGCCCTCTACGAGCAGGGCCGGGTGCGTCACGCCGGCGCCTTCCCGGCGCTGGAGGACGAGATGTGTGACTTCGGCACGGACGGCCTCTCCTCCGGCCGCTCGCCGGACCGGCTCGACGCCCTGGTCTGGGCGGTCACCGCCTTGGCGCTGGGCGAGAAGCCCGGCGCGCCGCGGGTGCGGGGGCTGTGAGGGCGGGATGCGATGGAGGAAACCGCGCGCCCCGCCCGACCGGAGCGGCGGGGCGGGGCCATTTCACGGCCCTCATCCGCCGGCCCGTCCGGGGGATCCGCTCAGAGGCCAGGCTGGTGCCCGGACATCCGGCGCACCGGCACGGACACGTGGACGCCCGGGACGTCGGCCGTTGCTCTCTCCCCGTGGGGGGAGGGGCGCGCGGCGGCATCCCCGTGCGGCCGTTCCTCGCCATCTTCTCCCCGGGGCGCAGCGGAGCGCTCGTCGATCATGCGCCCGGCCCCTCGCGCCAAGGCCGAGGGCGGCAGGACCCGACGTCCGGCAAACGAAATCCGGCACGCCGGCCATGACGTCCTTTCCTGAAACCACGACCGCAACCGCAACCGCAAGCCCGCCGGGCCTCCGGTCAGTCACGCCCTGTGGCGCGGCGTGTCGATCCGCGATGGCACGCCGCCGGCCCGGCGGACACCCGGCACGGGGCCAAGAGTGACGCCGGTCCTGCGCGCCGCCGCTCAGCTGCCGCCCTGAAAGTCCGCGCCCGCCGGGATCTCCACCTGCACGCACAGGCCGGTGACGCTCTGGCCGGGGGCGAAGTCGGGCCAGTTCTGGTTGCGTTTCAGGCTCGCGCCGAGGCATCCGCGCTCCGTGCGGTAGTAGCCGATGATCTCCTGCGAGGTCTGGGTGGTGACGACGCCCGTCATCGAATAGGCGCCAGGCGCGTAGCCCAGGGCGATGCCGGCCGCCGGCTGAACCGTGGTGGTGGTGACGATGAGGACCAGGGCATAGAGCATCGCGCCCTCCCGTTTCCCCCAGATGTTGCGTCCCCCAACCCTTGCGCCCCCCGGCACCGTCACCGGAGCCATGCGCGACTTTAGTGTACGCCTGTTCGCGGGGGGACGCATCCTCGTTCGCCACGGACGGCGCGGCTGCGGGCGCCCTGCCGGGCCCGTTTCGATATGCTCGATTGGATATAAGAATTTCGCGCCGCCCATTGCGCGTATCCTGAATACATGCATGATGCTGCCCACAAATGAGGCTGCATGACAACGAAGTGTGCAGACATTTGCTCCCCATTGGCCCCGTCTGCCCCGCTTGGAGCCATGCGACAGCATTTCAGAACCTTTTTCGCGCGCCATGAGCCGCATTGCGGCTCCGTCCTTGTCGGCCTCAAGTCCGGTGCCGGCGGCATGCTGGGCATGGGGCTGGTCGGCGCGGCCGCGGCCTTCACCCACCTGCCGTTCCTCATCGCCCCCTTCGGCGCGAGCGCGGTGCTGCTGTTCGGCCATCCGTCGACGCCGCTGGCCCAGCCGGCCAACGTGATCGGCGGCTATGCGCTCTCCGCCTCGGTGGGGCTGCTGCTGGCCGTGGTGTTTCCCGGCGCCTGGTGGGCGGCGGCGCTGGGCGTGGGCATCGCCATCCTCGCCATGCTGCTGCTGCGCGTGTCGCATCCGCCGGCCGGGGCGGTGCCCATCCTGCTGGTGGTTTCGCCCACCGATCCGTTCCTGCTGGTGGGCATCGTGTTCGCCGGAAGCGTCGCCCTGGTGGCGCTGGCGAGCCTGTACCACCGCCTGCCGCCGCGCCATCACGACTATCCGCGCCGCATCGTCTGAAGGCGCAGCGCCTCTTCGCGGGGCGCCGCCGCGGGCTTCGCGGGTGCGGCCCGGTTTTCACCGCGCCGGTCGAACCGTCTCGGCCCTTCGACAGGCGCGGCTTCGAGCCGGCACGCCGTTTCGGCCGCCCCCCGAGGGGCGGCCTTTTTCGTGTCCGAACGCGTCGCCCCACCCGGCCGCCCCTTCAAGGGCGGCCTTTTTGTTTCCGGAGCCCCCCATGCTGGCTGCGCTTCTCGCCCCGTTCAAACGCACCCCGCCAGAGGCGAAGGCGAGTCGCACGGCGGGGCTCGTCGCCCTGTTCTCCGCCGGCCGGCCGCGCTGGACGCCGCGCGACTACGCCTCCCTCGCCCGCGAGGGCTTCACCAGGAACGCCATCGCCTATCGCGCGGTGCGGCTGATCGGCGAATCGGCGGCGGCGGTGCCGCTGGTGCTGATGGCCGGCCCGCAGGAGATGGAGACCCATCCGCTCCTCGATCTGTTGCGCCGGCCCAATCCGCGCCTTGCCGGCGCCGCCCTCATGGACGCCATCTGCTGCCACCTGCTGGTGGCCGGCAACGCTTACGTGGAAGCGGTGGCGGTGGAAGGCGGCCTGCGCGAGCTGCACCTGCTGCGCCCCGACCGGGTGCGGGTGGTGCCGGGGCCGGATGGCTGGCCCGAGGCCTTCGACTACACGCTGGGCGCGCGCACGGTGCGCATCCCCCAGGACACCCTCGTCCCCGGCGTGGACGTGCCGCCCATCCTGCACCTGTCGTCCTTCAATCCGCTGGACGACCATTACGGCTTCGCCCCGCTGGAGGCGGCCGCCCAGGCCCTCGACCTGCACAATGCCGCCAGCGCCTGGAACAAGGCGCTGATCGACAATGCCGCGCGCCCCTCCGGCGCCCTGGTCTACGGCGGCTCCGGCGCGCTCTCCGACGAGCAGTTCGAGCGGCTGAAGGGGGAGCTGGAGGCCTCCTTCCAGGGCGCGGTGAACGCCGGCCGCCCGCTGCTGCTGGAAGGCGGGCTCGACTGGCGCCCGCTCTCCTTGTCGCCGAAGGACATGGACTTCGAGGCCGCGCGCAATTCCGCCGCCCGCGAGATCGCCCTGGCGGTGGGCGTGCCGCCCCTGCTGCTGGGCATCCCCGGCGACAACACCTACGCCAATTACGCCGAGGCCAACCGCGCCTTGTGGCGCCAGAGCGTGGTGCCGCTGGTGCGCCGGGTGTGCGAGGCCCTCTCCACCTGGCTCGGGGCGGCCTATGGCGGCGGCCTTTCGCTGGTGCCGGACCTCGACCAGGTGGACGCCCTCGCCACCGAGCGCACCGAGCTGTGGAGCCGCATCGGCGCCGCCGACTTCCTCACCGACGCGGAAAAGCGGGCGGCGGTGGGCTATGGGGAGGCGGGGCGGCTGCGGCGGGGGTGAGGGAGCCCCCGGCTTTCCGCGCGGCCGCTTCCGTGGGATGGAGGAGATTGCCACCACGGGCTCCGCCATGCTCTCCCACATCCATATCGGCACCAACGATCACGCCCGCGCCCATGCCTTCTACGCCGCCGTGTTGCCGGCGCTGGGCTGGGTGCTGAAGTTCATGGAGCCGGAGCGCCCGTGGTCCGGCTGGAAGCCGGTTGAGGCCGAGCGGCCGCTGCTGCTGGTCGGCCGTCCGTTCGACGGCGCTCCCGCGTCTGCGGGCAACGGCCAGATGGTGGCGCTGTTGGCACCGTCGCGCGCGGCGGTGGGAGCCTTCCATGCGGCGGCCCTGGCCCATGGCGGCACCTGCGAGGGGGCGCCCGGCCCGCGGCCCGAATACCATCCGCACTATTACGGGGCCTATGTGCGCGACCCGGACGGCAACAAGCTGTGCGCCTGCTGCCACGCGCCTGAATAGGACCGGCCCCCGCCGGCTCCGCGCGTCCGCCGCCGGGGCGTGAGCGCGCCCTTCCGAAGGACCGACATGGACATCCTCATCCGCACCTTCGCGGAGCGGGGGGATCTCGCGCATCTCGCGCTGCTGCTGTGGGCGCTCGCCGCGTCCGCGGGGCTGTGGCGCGCGTTCGGCGAGGTCTCCCGCGCCAGCGCCCGCATGGACGATTTCGTGCGCGAGCTCGCCCGCTTCAACGCCCGTTACGACGAGCTTTCCTGAACCTCTCGACGATCCGGAGACCCCCATGCGCTCACCCTTCCACAAGGGGCCGGGGCCGCGCATCCGCGCGCTCACCGGCGCCCCCTCCCGCGCCAGGGCGCCGGCGCCCGTGGCCGCCCCGCAGGCGGCCGGCACCGTGTTCCGCGAGTTCGTGGCGACGCTGGAGCGGCTGGAGAAGAGCCGGCGCCGCAAGAAACCTTCTTCCCAGCCCGCGTCCCAGCCGGGCACGCCTCCCGCCAAGGGGGCGTGAGGCGATGGCGGACCTTGTCACCTCCGGCTTTCCCATCGAGGGCTACGCCTGCCTCTTCAACGTGGCCGACCTCGGCCGCGACCTGGTGCAGCCCGGCGCCTTCGCGGCGAGCCTCGCCCGGCAGGGCGCCGCCGGCGTGCGGCTGCTCTACCAGCACGATCCCGCCGAGCCCATCGGCGTGTGGAGCGAGGCGTTCGAGGATACGCGCGGCCTCTACGTGCGCGGGCGGCTCTCACCCGACGTGGCCCGCGCCCGCGAATGCGCCGCCCTCATCCGCGAGGGAGCGCTGGACGGCCTCTCCATCGGCTTCAAGGCGGTGGAGGCCCGCACCGATCCCCGGACGCGGGTGCGCCGCCTCTCCCGCATCGACCTGTGGGAGGTGTCCATCGTCACCTTCCCCATGCAGCCGGGCGCGCGGATCGTCCGCGATCCGGCCTCGCCCTCAGCGCTCCTCGCCGCCGCGGCCGCCCGCCTGCGCGCCGCTGCCGGCGCCTGATGTTCCCCATTTCCAGCGAGGTTGATCCCATGTTCCACGCAGACAGCACCCGTCACGCCGCGGCCGCGCCCGAGATGAAGTCCGCCTCCGCCGCCGGTGCGCCCGAGACCAAGGTGGCGGGCGCCGAGGGCCGCATCGCGGTGGCCGATTTCCTCTCCGCCTTCGAGGCCTACAAGCAGGTGAACGACGCCCGCCTCGCCGAGGTGGAGCGCCGCAGCGCCGATGGCCTCACCACCGAGCAGCTCTCCCGCATCGACGCCGCCCTCGACGCCCACCAGGCGCGGCTCGACGCGCTGGCCACCAAGGCCCGCCGCCCGGCCCTGGGCGCCGCGCCCGAGCGCAGCGTGGAGGCGCACGCACACGGCGCGGCCTTCGACACCTACGTGCGCCATGGCGAGGCCGGCGGCCTGAAGGCGCTGGAGGCCAAGGCCCTGTCCGCCGGCTCCGGCGCCGATGGCGGCTATCTGGTGCCCTCCGAGACCGAGAGCGAGATCGGCCGCCGCCTCGCCGCCCTCTCCCCCATCCGCGCCATCTCCGCCGTGCGGGTGATCGGCGCCGGCACCTATCGCAAGCCCTTCATGACCTCCGGCCCGGTCTCCGGCTGGGCCGCCGAGACCGCCGCCCGGCCGCAGACCGACAGCCCGGTGCTGGCCGAGCTCGCCTTCCCGGCCATGGAGCTCTACGCCATGCCCGCCGCCACCCAGGCCCTGCTCGAGGATGCCCAGGTGAACGTGGAGGAATGGCTGGCGCAGGAGGTGGACGCCGCCTTCGCCGAGCAGGAGGGTGTCGCCTTCGTCTCCGGCGACGGCGTGGCCAAGCCCAAGGGCTTCCTCGCCTATGCCAAGGTGGCCGAGAGCGCCTGGGCGTGGGACAAGGTGGGCTACGTGGCCACCGGCGCCGCCGGCGGCTTTCCCGCCGCCACGCCCGCCGATCCGCTCATCGATCTGGTCTATGCGCTGAAGGCCGGCTACCGCCAGAACGCCGGCTTCGTCATGAACCGCAAGACCCAGGCGGCGGTGCGCAAGCTGAAGGACGAGAACGGCAATTACCTGTGGGCGCCGCCCGCCGCGGTGGGGCAGGCGGCGAGCCTCATGGGCTTCCCCATCGCCGAGAGCGAGGCCATGCCGGATATCGCCGCAGATGCCTACGCCATCGCCTTCGGCGACTTCCGCCGCTTCTACCTGGTGGTGGACCGCGCCGGCGTGCGGGTGCTGCGCGATCCCTATTCCGCCAAGCCCTACGTGCTGTTCTACACCACCAAGCGTGTGGGCGGCGGCGTGCAGGACTTCGACGCGGCCAAGCTCCTGAAGTTCGCCACGAGCTGAGGCGCGCACGCCGCCCTGCCTCGGCCGACGGTGTCGCTCGTCCGGGGAACAGGGTGTTGTTCCTTCTCTGCCGTCATCGCCGGGCTTATCCGGGCGATCCGCCCGGGGGCCTGGCCGGCACTCAGACATCGGGCGCGCCGACACGGAAAGGTGGATGCCCCAACCGAGCCGGGGCATGACGCCTGTTCGTGAAGCCACCCTCATGCCCCGGCCGGCTGGAGCGATCAGCGGAAGGAAAGCCGGGGCCCGGCGCAGGACGCGTCGAAGGCGGCTTGAGCGAAGACGGCGGTAGATGCGGCCGGCTTCGCCCGACTTTCCCCTGGGCCCCGGATCGGCGCTCCACCTTCGGTGTCGCTTGTCCGGGGGAACAGGGGGCCCTTCACCGCCAACCCACGGCTTCTCCGGGGAAATGGCGGCTGTTTCCCCTCAGTTCGGCAGCACCAGGCAGGCGCCGCCGGCCTTGCGCAGGCGGTCGCACATCTTCATGCCTTCGGCCTTGGTCTGGGCCGGCAGGCGCACGCGGTAGAAGGTGCTTGGCCCGCGCCCGCCCACCCTTGTCGCGATGATCACCGGCGTCAGCTCGGCGAACAGCTGGGGCGCCCGTTGCGCCTCCCGCCGGTAGGAGGCCAGCGCGATGTCACGCGAATAATTGCCGGAGATCTGCACCCCCCAGGGCGCGAACAGCGGGTTCGCCGGTACCCCGGCGGCCGGGGGCGGCGCGCCCTTGCGCAGGGATGCCACCGTGGCGAGGCAGGGATCGGCCGGGAAGGCCGGCGCCTCGCCGCCGGTGTCGCCGCCCTTGCGCCTCAGCGCCGCCCAGTCCTCCGCCGTCCGGCCGGTGATGCGGACCACATAGGCGCGGGTCTCCCCCGGCAGGCCGCCGCCGGAGAGGAAGCCGGTGACGCGCCCCGGCCCCGCATTGTAGGCGGCGGCCGCGAGGCCGAGGTTGCCGAACCGCCGGTTGAGATCCGCCAGCAGCGCCGCCGAGGCGGGGATCGCCGCCTGCGGATCGAACGGATTGTCGAGCCCCCGTTCCTTCGCCGTGCCGGGCATGAACTGGGCGATGCCCTGGGCTCCCGCGCGGCTCACCACATCGGAGCGGAAGGAGCTTTCCTGCCAGATGAGGCGGGTGAGGAAGGCGGCGGGCAGGCCCTCCCGCGCCGCCGCCGTATCGATGAGGCGGCAGATGGCCTGGTCCACGGTCTCGCTTTTCGCCGGAGGGGGCGCATCGTCCGCCGGCTGCGCCGATAGGGGCACGGCCCGCATCGCCAACACCGTCGACAGGATCATCGCCGCGGGCATCGCGGGAAGCCGGCCGGCGCGCCACCCAGGGGCTGCTGCGGCCGGCTTCATCCTCATTCCCCCAGCGGGCTGCCGAGGCTGCGCGCCGTGGCCGTGATCCAGTCGCGGTGGAGCGACACCAGGGTCACGCCGGTGACGCCGCCGCAGCCGCGGGTGCCGCCCGGCCCGGTGGCCCAGCCCATGACCCCCGCCACCACCCCGTCGCGGAAGGCGGGCCCGCCGGAATCCCCGGTGCAGGCGCCGGCCTCTCCTTCCTCCGGCGAGAGGCGCACCATGATCCCCCCGGTGGTGCCGATGGCGGGCAGGGTGAGGGTGCGCAGGGTGCCCGCGGTCTTCTCCGCGCCGGGCGCGGTGGTGCCGTAGCCGGCGAGCAGGAAGCGCGCGCCCTTCTCCGGCAGCCCTTCGGCGGTGGCGAGGCGCGCCGGGTGGAAGCGCGCGGGCAGGGGCTCGGCGAGCTTGATCACGGCGAGGTCCGGCGTCGGCCGGCGGGTCTGGAACTGGTCGGCGTCGAAGCGCGGATGCACCGCGATGCGCGCCGCCGGCACCAGCTTCGGCGCTCCGCTGCCGACGATGGCCACCGCATAGTCAGCCTTTGGCGCCACGCAATGCGCGGCGGTGAGCACCAGGTCCGGCGCCAGCACCGTGCCGGTGCACGAGGCGCCCCGGGTCGAGACGATGAGCACCGCGTGCGCCGCCACCTCCCCGGAGGCGGGCGCGCCGCCGACGAGGGCCCGCGCACCGCCGTTCGACAGAAGTGCGGCGGCGAAGGCGGCGGCGGCGAGGCCGAGGTGGCGGAGCGCGTTCATGCCCCGTTTCTGCCGCCCGTCGCGATGAGCGTCAATGGCGCGGCCGCCGCTCCGCTACCCGACAACCGCCCCCGGCGGCCATCCCCGGCAATGCCCCCGCGGAGCGCTGGGCCGAATGGCCCTCCCAAGACCACGCCGCGCCCACCGTGCGGGCCGCCCAACCCTGCCGTCCAACCTCCGGAGCCCCCTATGGCTGAGCTTCTTTCCGGCCCCGCCGCCGAGCCGCTGACGCGCGCCGAGGCGAAGGCCTATTTGCGCATCGACGGCGAGGCCGAGGACGCGCTCCTCGATGCCCTCGTTCCCGCCGCCCGCCGCCTGGTGGAGGTGGAAACCGGGCGCGCCCTGATGGACCAGACCTGGCGCTTCTCCCTCGACCGGTGGCCGCTGCGGGGCGTCATTCCCGCGCCGGTGGCTCCGGTGCGGCAGATCCTCTCCGCCACGGTGGAGGCCCTCGACGGCAGCACCGCGCCGGTGCTCTCCGGAGCGCTCACCCTGGTCTCCGACCGCGCCCCCGCGCTGATCCGGGTGGACGGCACCCGGGTTGCCGCCCCGGCCCGTGCCCATGGCGGCATCGTCATCACCCTGATCGCCGGCTATGGCCCGGAGGCGACGGACGTGCCGGCCGACCTCATCCAGGCGGTGCGGCTCGTGGTGGCGCATTTCTACGAGCACCGCGACGGCCCCGGCGACGCCACGGCGCTGCCCGCCGCCGCCCTGGCGCTGATGGCGCCCTACCGCGTGGTGCGGCTGTGAGCGGGATCGGCGCCCTGCGCCATCGCCTCGCCCACCACACGCCGGTGGACCTGCCGGACGGGGCCGGTGGCATCACCCGCACCTTCGTCGTGGTGGACCTGCTGTGGGGCGCCATCGAGAGCGTCTCCGCCGACTTCGGTCTCGCCGAGGACCGGCCGCGCGCGAGCGGGCTGTTCCGCATCACCGTGCGTGCGCCGAACACGGTCTCGACCGGCGACCGGCTGGTCCATGCGGGCCGCATCTTCCATGTGGAGCAGGTGAGCGACCCGGACGGGCGCGGCCGCCTCTCCCGCATCCGCTGCCGGGAGGAACAGGGATGAACGCACGCATCGCTGCGCGCGGCCTCGACGGGCTCGCCGCCCGGCTTGTCGCCCGCGCCCTGCCGCCGGCGCAGCAGGCGGCTGCCAACCGGGCGGCGTCCGCGCTGGCCGGTGAGATCTCCACCGAGACGGGGGCCCCCGCGGCGGTGGCCGGCACCCCCGCCCGGCCGCTGGTGCGGGTGTCCCAGCCGGGGCTGCTCGACCGCATCCGCGGCCGCTTCGACCGTCCCGGTGATCCGGTGCTCGATCGCATCCGCCTAGCCTTCCAGCGGGCCCGCGGGAGGCGCTCGTGAGCGTGCCCCTCGACAGCCCCGCGCTGGCGCTGCGGGCCGCCATCCATGCCGCGCTCGTGGCCGATGTGGCGCTCACCGGCCTCCTCGGCGGCCCGCGCATCCATGACGTGCCGCCGGCCGATGCGGCCTTTCCGTTCGTGACGCTCGGCGAGGCGGTGGTGGCCGACTGGTCCACCGCCACCGAGGGCGGCAGCGAGCATGCGCTGACGCTCCACGCTTTCTCCCGCTCCGGCGGGCGGGCGGAGGCCTTCGCCATCGCCGCTGCCCTGCAGGAGGCGCTGCACGACGCGCCGTTGGCGCTCGCCGGCCATCGGCTCGCCAATCTGCGCGCCACCACCGCCGAGGTCCGCCGCGAGAGCGACGGGCTCACCTTCCATGCTCTGGTGCGGTTCCGTGCCGTCACCGAGCCCAGCTGATCTCCGGAGATCCCCATGGCCGCGCAGAAGGGCAAGGACCTGCTTCTGAAGATGCACGACGGCACCCAGCTCGTGACCGTTGCGGGCCTCAGGTCTCGCACGCTCGCCTTCAACGCCCAGAGCGTGGACGTGACCCATGCCGACAGCGCCGGCCGCTGGCGCGAGCTGCTCGACGGGGCGGGGGTAAAGCGCGCCTCCGTCTCCGGCTCCGGCGTGTTCAAGGATGCCGTCTCCGACGCGCTGGTGCGGCAGGCGTTCTTCTCCGGCGCGCTGGCCGAGTGCCAGGTGGTGATCCCGGATTTCGGCACCGTCACCGGCCTCTTCCAGATCACTGCGCTGGAGATCGCCGCCGACCACGACCGGGAGGTGACCTTCGACCTCACCCTGGAGAGCGCCGGCGAGATCGCCTTCGCCGCGCTGTGAGCACGCGCCGCCCGTCTGTTTCCCTCCGATGCCCTGATGGAGCGATCCCATGCCCAATGCCCGACGCGGCGAGATCGAGGCCGTGCTCGACGGCCGGCCGCGCGTCCTCGTGCTGACCCTCGGCGCCCTCGCGGAGCTGGAGGCGGCCTTCGGCGCCGACGACCTCATGGCGCTCGCCGAGCGCTTCGGGCGGGGCCGCCTCTCCGCCCGCGACGCGGCGCGCATCATCGCCGCCGGCCTCCATGGCGCGGGCGAGGAGGTGACGCTGGACGAGGTGGAGCGCATGCGAACCGAGGGGGGCGCGGCGGGGTTCGCGCGCATCGTCGCGCAACTGCTCGCCGCCACCTTCGGCCTGGAGGGGGAGGGCGCCGTTTCGCCGTCCCCTCCGCCGCCGCAGCAGGCCTGAGGCCCGCGCCCGCATCGCCGCGTCCGTTCCCCTGGGATGCGGCCATGGGCGCCGGCTTCGGCCTGCTGCGGCTTTCTTCCGACGCCTTCTGGCGCATGACGCCACGCGAGCTCGCGGCGGCCATGTCGGCGCTCCTTCCGCCCCCGCCGGACCGCCTGGCGCGGGGGGACCTGGAGGCGCTGATGGCCCGCTTCCCCGACCTCTCCCCCTGAGGAGTGCCCCATGACCGAGACCGTCGACATCGCCATCGAGGTGGACACGCAGAAGGCCAAGGCGGCGCTGGGCGAGGTGGAGGTTTCCGCCCGCGGCTTCGCCTCGGCGCTGGCCTCCGCCTTCTCCGGCCTCACGGTGCAGGGCAAGGACCTCGGCAGCGTGCTGGAGCAGCTCGCCACCCGCCTCGCCAACCTGGCGCTCACCGCGGCCCTGAAGCCGCTGGAGAGCGGCCTCACCTCGCTCCTCTCCGGCGCCGCCGGCGGGCTCGCCTTCGCCAGGGGCGGGGTCGTCTCCGAGGGGCGGGTGATGCCGTTCGCGCGCGGCGGCGTGGTGGCCGCGCCCACCTATTTCCCGCTCGGCGGGTCGTCCCTCGGCCTGATGGGGGAGAAGGGGGCGGAAGCCATCCTGCCGCTCAGCCGCGGAGCGGACGGCCGGCTCGGTGTGCGCACGGCGGAGGGGGGCGGGCGCGCCAGCGTGACGGTGAATATCTCCACCCCCGACATCTCCGGCTTCCGCCGGTCGGATGCCTATGTCTCGGGCCTGGTGGCGCGGGCGGTGGCCCGCGGACAACGCGGGGCCTGAACCTCAGGAAGGAGAACGCGCTTGCCCGGCAGCTGCCGGCATCCTCTTCGCATGAGGACGTTTTGGCGCGCGATCCGGACAGATGGGGCCTCGGGCCTCAGCGCGCGGCCTTCCAGGGATCGACGGACGTGTCCGACGACGTGCCGAGGTTGGTGGAGCCCATGGTGTTCTGCGCCGGCGTGGAGGAGACGGACCGGCCGGCGATGCCATCGGCCTGCACCCCGGCGCGGGTGCGCACGCAGGAGTCCGAGCCCGGCATCTTCTGGAAGCCGGGGCCGTATTGCGCGCAGGACTTGTCATCGCGGCTGCCGGAGGACTGGGCTGCGGCGCCGGCGGCCGAGGCCACCAGCAGGGCCACGGCAGCAATGCCCGCAGCGAGCGATCGCGCGGCGCGAACAGACATCGCGCGAGCTGGCTTGGCGCGAGCTGACTGGACACGAGCTGACTGGACACGAGCTGACTTGGCGCGAGCTGGCTTGGCTTCGGTCATCGGCGGCATCCCGGGCGGCTTCTGGCGACGGCTCCCGGAGCAGACTTCCCGCAGGGGCCGGGGCCGGCGCGCGCACCTCGTGCATGACGCCGCCCGGCGGGACCATAGCGTGTTGGGAAGCGGCACGAAATCCCCGCCCGCGCCCTGCCGCTACGTCCGCGACGGCGTGTCTCCCGCGCGGGAGAAGAGGACGCGCGGGAGAGGACAGGGATGTGGCCACGCCCCTCACGGGTGGCGGCCTTTGCGAAGCGGCGTCTGTCGGCTGCGGCCGACGCGATGTGCCCCAACGGGACGCTGCGCACGTGCCCCCGACACGCGGTGCGTCACGTGGTGCTGTCCCGTGGGGAACGGCCGCCGCTTCGCGCAATTCCATCTTGCGCGAGCCTGTCTCGCCCGCTCCTGTTCCGCAGCAGATGCGGGGGCGGGGATAAGACGGCCTTCCACGCCTTTGCCCGCAGCATGCTTGTGGCACGCTCCGGCGCTCCGGCTCGCGGATATCTCTTCGCGGATCTCCCGCGAAAGCAGGTCCCGTCCCGACCTCAGGAGGCGCCACACGCGCTCCATCCGGAGGCGGCGGGCCCGGCCAGGGGGATCGGGCGGAACTTGAATGACCACCGGCACATCGCAATGCCGGCTCGCAGGCTTGCATCACCTCTTCGGGCCACACCCGCCGCCCACGAACTGTGTGGAGATGGGCGGCGCAGGGTTGGCTCCAATGGCGGCGTCGCGGTCCTGCGACCACGCGCGCGCCATCGGGGAGCGAAGATCACTTCTTCGCGGCGGCCTTGGGAGCCTTGGGGGCGGCAGCCTTCGGAGCCGCAGCCTTGGGGGCGGCAGCCTTCTTGGCGGCGGGCTTCGCAGCGGCCTTCGGGGCGGCAGCCTTGGCTTCCGGCGCGGGCTCGACCTTCGGGGCGGGCGCCTTCGCAGCCTTGGGAGCGGCAGCCTTCGGAGCCGCGGCCTTGGGCGCAGCAGCCTTCTTGGCAGCAGGCTTCGCAGCAGCCTTGGGGGCCGCTTCCTTCACCGCAGGAGCCTTCGCCTCGGCGGGCTTCTTGGCGGCCTTGGCGGCGGGCTTCTTCTCGACGGCCTTCACCTCGGCGGCGGGCTTCGCAGCAGCGGGCTTCGCGGCGGCCTTGGGTGCCGCGGCCTTCTTGGCGGCGGGGGCCTTGGCGGCAGCAGCGGGCTTCGCAGCGGCAGCAGGCTTTGCGGCGGGCTTCGCGGCCGCCTTCGGCGCAGCAGCCTTGGGGGCAGCCGCCTTGGGCGCGGCGGCCTTCTTGGCGGCGGGGGCAGCGGCCTTGGCTTCCGCCTTCGGAGCGGCCTTCGCCGCAGCCTTGGGAGCGGGTGCCGCCTTGGCGGCGGGGGCCTTCTTCTCGGCAGGTTTCTCGACGGCAGCTGCCGGCTTCTTCGCGGGTTTGGTGGCCATGCTTTCGCTCCATGCTCAACGGGGCAAAGTAAAGTCAAAGCGTCGCTTACAACTATGTCAAGGCCGTCTCTACTGTTTTCGCCGTAGAATTGGGGTGGAGGGGCATCATATGGCCGCCTTTCATGAGATTTTGTTCCCGTTGGAGGTGGCCCTGGGCGCTTCCGGCGGTCCCGAGCGCCTCACCGAGGTGGTCACCACCGCCTCCGGACGCGAGGAACGCAACAGCCGCCTGTCTGATTCGCGTCGCCGCTGGGACGCGGGATACGGAGTGAAAACCCTGGCCGCGCTCGCCGAGGTGGTGGCCTTTTTCGAGGAGCGCCGGGGGCGCCTCTACGGCTTCCGCTGGCGCGATCGCCTCGACCATTCCTCCGCTCCTCCGGGCATGGAGGCGAGCCCCTTCGACCAGGTGATCGGGACCGGAGACGGCACGCGCGCCGCCTACCGCCTGAGGAAGGCCTACGGCGCCCTCCACGCCCCCTATGCGCGGGCCATCACCAAGCCCGTCGCGGGCAGCGCGCGGGTCGCGGTGGATGGCCTCGAAAGGATTGAGGGGACACACTTTTCCGTCGATGCGACAACAGGGGAAATCACCTTCTCCGCCGCCGCGATCCCGCCCGCCGCGGCGGTGGTGACGGCGGGCTTCTCCTTCGATGTCCCGGTGCGCTTCGACACCGATTTCCTCGAGGTGAATCTTTCCGCTTTTGCGGCCGGCGACATCCCCCGCATCCCCGTCATCGAGATCCGCGAGTAAGGCCATGCGCACCCTCGATCCCGCGCTCGCCGCGCACCTTGCATCGGGCGCGACGACGCTCTGCCACGCCTGGCGCGTGACCCGCCGCGACGGCGTCGTCCTGGGCTTCACCGACCATGACCGCGACCTGGTGGTGGATGGGCTCGCGCTGAAGGCCGCCTCCGGCATCGCGGGCTCGGAGAGCACCTGCGCGGCGGGGCTCGCCGTCACCGGCGCGGAGCTCTCCGGGGCCCTCTCGGCCGATGCGCTCGACCCGCAGGACCTTGCCGCCGGCCTCTACGACGGGGCGGGCGTGGACCTCCTTCTGGTGAACTGGCAGGAGCCGTCGCAGCATCTCCTCCTGAGGCGCGGAACCATCGGCGAGGTGCGTTGCGAGGACGGGGTCTTCACCGCCGAGATCCGGGCCCTGTCCGATGCCCTCAACCAGGCCCGGGGGCGCCTCCTCTCCGCCGCCTGCGATGCCGATCTCGGCGACGCGCGCTGCGGCGTGGACCTCGCCGGTCCGGCCCATTGCGCCACCGCTGTCGTGGCCGCGGTGGAGGGCGCGCTGCGCCTGCGTGTCACCGGCCTGTCCGCCTTTGCGGCGGGGGCGTTCGCACGGGGCCGGGCACGCATTTCCACGGGCGCGAACGCGGGCTTCGTCACCGAGGTGAAGGCCCATCTGGTGGATGCGGAAGGCGTGGTGCTGCGCCTTTGGCAGCGGCCTCCGTCTGCGATGGCGGCGGGCGACGCCATCGCGCTCACCGTGGGCTGCGACAAGCACTTTTCCACCTGCCGCGACCGCTTCGCGAACGCCCTCAATTTCCGTGGCTTCCCGCACATGCCGGGCAACGATTTCATCATCACCGTCGCCATCCCCGGCGAGGGCGGATACGACGGGACCCTCCGCGGATGAGCGCGCCCGAACACCCCGTTCTCACCCGCGTCGCGATCCTCTCCGAGGCGCGATCCTGGATCGGCACGCCCTACCTCCACCGCGCCTCCCTGAAGGGGCACGGAGCGGATTGCCTCGGCCTCGTGCGCGGGGTGTGGCGCGCTCTCGTCGGGCCCGAGCCCGAGCCGCTGCCGGCCTATGCGCCCGACTGGGCGGAGGCCGGGCGCCGCGAGACCCTGGCGGACACCGCGCGGCGCTGCCTCGCCGCCGTTCCCGTCGACGCGGCGCAGCCCGGCGACGTGCTGCTGTTCCGCTTCCGCGCGCACCTGCCGGCGAAGCACGCGGCGATCCTTTCGGACGGCATGCGCATGATCCACGCCTATGACGGCGCGAGCGTGTGCGAGACCGCGCTCTCGCCCTGGTGGCGTCGACGCCTCGCCTTCGCCTTCGCCTTCCCCGGCGTGGAGCAGGCGCCGGCCCCAGCCCCTATTTCG
Organism: Xanthobacter nonsaccharivorans; assembly: GCF_043194755.2. Taxonomy (NCBI): domain Bacteria; kingdom Pseudomonadati; phylum Pseudomonadota; class Alphaproteobacteria; order Hyphomicrobiales; family Xanthobacteraceae; genus Xanthobacter; species Xanthobacter nonsaccharivorans. The sequence goes on from NZ_CM195526.1 coordinate 1,612,846, forward strand.
AGGACCTGACCAATGGCGACCCTGCTTCTCGGCGCGGCCGGCGGCCTCATCGGCGGCGCGCTGTTCGGACCCATCGGCGCGGTGGCCGGGCGCGCGCTCGGCGCCATCGGGGGCTCGGTCATCGATGGCGCGCTCCTCGGCGGCAACCGCTCGCGCAATGCGGAGGGGCCGCGCCTCGCCGACCTCGACGTGATGGCCTCCACCGAGGGCGCGCCGCTGCCGCGCCTCTACGGCCGCGCGCGGCTCGCCGGGCAGGTCATCTGGGCGACGAAGCTGAAGGAGGTGAAGAAGGAGGAGACCCAGTCCGTGGGCGGCAAGGGCGGCAGCCTCTCCCCCAAGGTGAAGACCACCACCTACACCTATTACGGCAACTTTGCCGTGGCCCTGTGCGAGGGCCCGATCTCCCGCATCGGCCGCATCTGGGCGGATGGCAAGCTGCTCGACACGCGGCGGCTGCACCTTGCCTTCCATCTCGGCGGCGAGGACGAGGCGGCCGACCCGTGGATCTCGGCGAAGCAGGGCAGCCTCGGCACGCCGGCCTATCGCGGCGTCGCCTATCTGGTGTTCCAGAACCTGGAGCTCACCGACTACGGCAATCGCCTTCCCCAGATCACCGTGGAGGTGGAGCGCGCGGTGGGCACGCTGGAGCGCCAGGTGAAGGCCGTGACCATGATCCCCGGCGCCACCGAGTTCGGCTACGACATCCGCAACATCCGCCAGGTCTATGGGGAGGCCAGCTACGGGGCGGAGAACCGCCATGTCACCACCTTCTTCAGCGATTTCGACGCCTCGCTGGACCAGCTCCTCGGCACCTGCCCGAACCTTCAGCGCGTCTCCCTCGTGGTCTCCTGGTTCGGCGACGATCTGCGCGCGGGAGCGTGCACGGTGCGCCCCAAATGCGAGCGCACCGTCAAGTTCACCGCTCCCGCGCAATGGAGCGTGGGCGGGCTGACCCGGCTCACGGCGCAGGCCGTGTCCCAGTATGACGGCCGCGCCGCCTATGGCGGCTCGCCCTCGGACGACAGCGTGGTGAAGGCCATCGCCGCCATGCGCGGGGCCGGGCTGAAGGTGACGCTCAATCCCTTCCTCATGATGGACATTCCGGCCGGCAACACGCGGGCCGATCCGTGGACCGGGGCCGCCACCCAGCCCGCCCATCCCTGGCGCGGGCGCATCGTGTGCGATCCGGCGCCGGGGCGGACGGGATCGGCGGACGGCACCGCTGCCTGCCGGGCGCAGGTGGCGGCCCTGTTCGGTGCCGCGCAGCCGCATCACTTCACCCGCATCGGCACCACCGTGCTCTATCACGGCCCCGCCGAATGGAGCCTGCGCCGCATGGTGCTGCATTATGCGCATCTGGCGGTGGCGGCGGGGGGCGTGGAGGCGATCCTGATCGGCTCCGAGCTGGCCGCGCTCACCCGCCTCACCGACGACACCGGCGCCTTCCCCGCGGCCGAGGCGCTGGCCGTGCTTGCGGCCGACGTGAAGGACGTGGTGGGGGCGGGAACCCTCGTTTCCTACGCTGCCGACTGGACCGAATACGGCGCCCAGGTGCTGGCCGGCGGCGACGTGCGTTTCCCCCTCGATGCGGTGTGGGGCGCGGCGGCGGTGGACTTCGTGGGCATCGACTTCTACCCGCCGCTCGCCGACTGGCGCGACGGCTCCGCCCATCTCGACGTGACGCTCGCGCCGGACATCCACGACCGCGCCTATCTCAAGGCCAACCTCAGGTCGGGCGAGGCGTTCGACTGGTACTATGCCGACGATGCCGCCCGCGCCGCGCAGGCGCGCTCCCCCATCACCGATGGCGCCTTCGGCGAGCCGTGGGTCTACCGGCAGAAGGACCTCTGGTCGTGGTGGGCGAGCGCCCACCACGAGCGCATCGGCGGCGTGCGCTCCGCCACGCCCACCGCCTTCGTTCCGGGTGCCAAGCCCATCCGCCTGATGGAGACCGGCTGCCCAGCCGTGGACAAGGGCGCCAACCGCCCCAGCGCCTTCCCCGATGCCAAGTCCTCCGCCACCGCCCTGCCGCCCTTCTCCACCGGAATGCGGGACGACCTGATCCAGCGCCGGATGCTGGAGGCGGTGCTCGGCACCTTCGATCCGGACGCCGGCGCGAGCGAGGCCGACAACCCGCCCGCTGCCCTCTATGACGGCCGCATGGTGGAGGAGGGATGCGTCTTCCTCTGGACCTGGGACGCGCGGCCCTACCCGCAATTCCCCGTCGCCTCCGACGTGTGGGCGGACGGAGCCAACTGGGCCACCGGCCACTGGCTCACGGGACGCCTCGGCGGCGCGCCGCTGGATGGTCTGGTGGCCACGCTCTGCTGTGATTTCGGCGTCGCGGACGTGGCGAGCGACACCCTCGCCGGCGCGGTGGAGGGCTATGTGGTGGAGCAGCCCATGTCCGCCCGCTCCGCCATCGAGCCGCTGGCCCGCGCCTTCGCCTTCGATGCGGGCGAGGAGGAGGGGCGCATCGTCTTCCGTCCGCGTGGCGCCGGCACGCCGACCGTGCTCGGCTCCGACGATCTGGTGCGCACGGACGACGGCCCCCTCGTCGCCATCGCCCGCGCCCAGGAGACGGAGCTGCCGCTCGAGGTCAGCGTCGGCTATGTGGACGGGCTGAAGGACTATCGCCGCGCCACCGTCTCCTCCCGCCGCCTCGCCGGCGCCAGCCGCCACGTGACCGCTGCGACCCTCGCCGTGGTCGCCTCCGATGCGGTGATGGTGCGCGCCGCCGATGTCTGGCTTCAGGACCTGTGGGCGGGGCGGGAGACGGTCTCCTTCTCCCTCCCGCCGTCCCGCCGGGCGCTCTCGCCGGGGGACCTGGTGCGCCTCGCCTTCGACGGGCGCACGCGGCTCCTGGAGATCATCCGCGTGGAGGAAGCGGAGGCGCTCGCCGTCACCGCCCGCACGGTGGAGCCGGAGGTGTTCGACACCGCGCTGCCCGAAGCCTCGGCCGGCAGCGTCGTCTTGCCCGTCGCATCGGGGCCGCCCGCGGTGGCGGTGCTCGACCTGCCCACGCTCACGGAAGAAGAGCCGGTGCCGCTGCAATATCTCGCGGCGGCCGCCGTGCCGTGGCCGGGCACGCTCGCCATCTGGCGCTCCACCGATGGCGCGAGCTTCGAGGCGGTGGCCCCCATCACCGCCTCGGCCACCTTCGGCGCCCTGCTCACCGAGCTGACGCCGGGACCGGTCTGGCGCTTCGACCGGACCGCCGCGCTGGAGGTGACGCTGCAATCCTCGCTCCTCGTCTCGGCGAGCGAGGCGGAGGTGCGCGCCGGTGCCAACGCGCTGGTGCTGTACGCGGAGGGCCGCGCGCCGGAGATCATCGCCTTCACCGAGGCGGTGCTCATCGACGCCGACACCTACCGCCTCTCCGGACTGCTGCGCGGCCTTGCCGGCACCGAGGCGGCGGGCGCCGAGGCCTGGCCCGCCGGCACCCGGATGGTGCGTCTCGACGGCACGCTGGTGGCGGTGGCGAGCGGCATCTCGGCGCTGGGCCGCGCCTATGTCTACCGCGTCGGCTCGGCCAGGGACGACCAGGGCGCGGAGGACGTCACCGAGGTCGCCGCCACCGTGGGCGGACGGGCGCTGACGCCCCTTTCGCCGGTGCACCTGAGGGCGCGGCGCACCGGGGAGGGGATCGCGCTCTCCTTCATCCGTCGCACCCGTGCCGGCGGCGACGGATGGGAGGCGCTGGAGGTGCCCCTCGCCGAGGCGGGGGAGGCCTACCGCGTCGAGATCCTCTCCGGCCCCGATGTGGTGCGCACCCTGGAGACGAGCGCGCCTCAGGCGCTCTATGCCGCGGCCGACGAGCTCGCCGATTTCGGCACGACGCAGACGGTGTTGACCGTGCGCGTGGCGCAGCTCTCCGCCACCGTCGGGGCAGGCACGGCGACGACGGCCGTCCTCGCCGTGTGACGGCTCCAACGGGGTGGCTGTCCGCCGCGCGCGGCCCGACCGCCGCCCGGCCTCTCCTCCCATCCTCCTCCATCCCCCAGCCGCCGCTGCCGCAGGCCTGCCGCGCGGGCGGCGGCTGCGTGCGCAATCCCCTCCCATTCCATCCCCGAGGCCAGAGATGTCCGACCAGTCGGCCAACCTCGCGCTGCCCTACATCGCGGCGGCGCAGGCGCAGAAGCACGTCACCCATAACGAGGCGATCCGCCGGCTCGATGCCTTCGTGCAGCTGGTGCTGGAGAGCGTCACCGCCGCGGAGCCGCCCTCCTCTCCCGCGGAAGGGGCGCGCTGGCATGTGCCGGTGGGCGCGACCGGCGCCTTCGCGGGGCATGCCGGCACCCTCGCGGCCTACGAGGCGGGGACGTTCGATTTCCTGCCCGTGGCGGCGGGCTTCCTCGCCTTCATCCGCGACGAGGGGCGGCTTGCCGTGTTCGACGGCGGCGCCTGGGTGTCGCCGCTCGCCTCGAGCCCGCATCGCGCCGCCATCGCGGCCACCGTGCTGGAAGAGGATCTGGCGCTCTCCGGCGCCTATGTGGAGACGAGCCTCGCCTTTCCCGATCGCGCCATCGTGCTCGGCGTCTCCACCCGTACCCTCGCGGCGGTGACGGGCGCCTCCTCCTACGACTGCGGCATCGCCGGCGAGCCCGCCAAGTTCGGCGGCAGCCTCGGCGTCGCCGCTGGCTCGACTAACGCCGGGGTCATCGGCCCCACCGCCGTCTATGCGGCAACGCCCGTCCGCCTCACCGCCAACGGCGGAAGCTTCACCGGCGGCAACGTCCGCGTCGCCCTTCATTTCCTCGCCTGCGCCATCCCCGGCGCCTGAGCCCGTTCCCGAGCGGAGATCCCTCCATGCCTTACGATGCCACGCGCGACCCGCTGGCCGCGCTCGCTTCCTCCCTGTCCTCGCCGGCTCGCCGGCTGCGCGCGGTCACGCCATCGGACACGGAGGACCTCAGCCCCTATGCCAAGGCCCTGTGGATCTACGTGGCCGCCAGCGTTTCCGGCGGCGTCGCCTCGATCCGCATCACCACCGTGGGCGCGCCGGACGGGGAGAGCGTGACCCTTTCGGCGACACCCGGGCTGCAGCCGCTGCCGCCCTGTCAGGTGCGCCGCGTCTGGGCCACCGGCACCACTGCCGCGGGCCTCACCATCTTCGCGCTCGCCGACCGCTGAACGCGGCGCCTGCGCTTTCCCGATCGCACCACGGCCGTCGTCCGCCCGCCGCCTGCGCGGCGGGGCGCGGCCGCGCGTGCGGTGATCCCCAGCAACGAAGAGGTGTTCCCCATGGACCTGTCCCTGGGCGTTTCCCTGACCTCCGTCCCGACCTGCTGCTGCGGCAGCGGCAGCGACCTTCCGCCGTCCGGCTTCGTGTTCGTCACCGACGACGATGAAGCCCGCCTGCAGGACGACGACGGCAACTTTCTCATCGAGGAGATCTGAACCATGTCCAACCGGATACTGCGCGCCGCCTCCGGCATCCTCTCCCCGCTCGGCAAGCCGATCTACCGCTACATCCACCTGGGCGACAGCCTGACCCAGGGCAGCACCGCCGCCTTCTCCGCCAACTTCGGCGGATGGGACCTGACGTGGCAGGTCTCCATGGCCTCCAACGGCGCGCTCCTGCCGGTGCGCAACGCCGGCGTCGCCGGCCAGGCCTCGCCCCGCATCACCGCCCGCGTCGCGCGCGACGTGCTGAAGTGGGCGCCGGACGTGGTCGGCGTCACCATGGGCACCAACGACGTGATCGGCCTCAACTCCTCGGCCAACATCGCCGGGAACCTCGCGGCCGTCCACGCGGTGCTGAAATCCGCCGGGGTGTTCTTCTACTTCACCACCATTCCGCCCTATGCGGCCCGCGCCGCCCTGGTGGACACGGTGAACGGCATCATCCGCGACTTCTGCACCACCAACGGCGTGCCGCTGGTGGACTTCTATGCGGAGGTCAACGATCCCGCGAACCCCGGCAACTGGCTCGCCAACTATTCGTCGGATGGCATCCATCCGCTGGCGCGTGTCTCCTGGCTCTGGGCGCAGGCGGCGTGGACGACGCTCTCGCCCTCGCTCACCTCCACGCGCAAGCACCAGCGTCCCCGCGTCCTCGACGCGTCGAACCTGCTGTTCCCGAGCGGCGGCGTGAACGCGCAGGGCCTGCCCAACACCGCCACCAACATCGACGGTCTCTTCAACAATTACCGGACCTATGCCGCAGGCGGATACAGCCTGCCGCTGCCCTACCTCTGGAACAACGTCTACACCTCTTCCGGCACCGCTCCCACGGCGTCCGGCGCCATCAGCCAGGTGGCGGACGTGGCTGGCAACCTGCATACCCTGACGGCCGCGCCGAACGGGGCCGGCGCTGTCACCGCCACGGCCATCCTCTCCGGCCTGGGGCACTATCAGGGCCGGCGCATGCGCCTGTCGTGGCTGATGGGCCTCGCCGGCTTCGACGCGCAGAACACCAACGCGGCGCTTGCCGCCGGCGGGTCGCTGCGGGCCTATGTGGGCCTCAAGGCGACCTGCCGGGACAACAACAGCGCGGCCATCGGCTCCATCACCTATACGGATCCCGTCGACCCCGGCGCGTCGCTCTGGGATGGGGCGAGCCTTGCCCTCTCCACCAACTGGAGCGCCAACGTCGATCTGCTCTCCTACGATCTCTCGCGCCGGCCGATGAACTTCGAGTTCAACGTGGCTCCCGGCACCGAGAGCATCTACATCGAGCTGACCGTCACCTTCTCGGCGGCCGCATCCGGGTCCGTGACCATCGAGCACGGCGAATATGCCCTGGTGGATGTCGGCCCGGCCCAGTTCCCCATGCTGGTGGCGGAAGCCTCCGACTTCACCTGCTACCGGACCTTCTCCGCTGCCGCGGCGATGACGGGCGGGACGGCGATCAAGACCCGCTACTTCCGCTGCAACGCCACCTCCGCCGCGTTCACCGTGACGCTGCCGGCGGCCAATTTGTGCCGGGGGGTCATGCTCCAGTTCAAGAAGGTGGACGGCACCGCAAACGCCGTGACCATCGCCGCGAATGGGGCGGAGACCATCGACGGCGCGGGCACCTATGGGCTCGCGACCCAGTACAAGCACGTGCGGCTCATGTCGAACGGCGTCAGCTGGGACATTCTCGCCGCCGGCTGAGCCCCCGCGCGGCCCTACCCCTTCCTCTCGTGAGGCCTCTTCCGCCCGACCGCCGCCCCCGGCGGCCGGGCGAGGGAATGTGGCGCCGCCGCAAGCCCGGCACGTCCCGCGGGGCGTGCCGCTCCTCTTCCGATTTCCTTCGAGGTGAACATGGCCAAGGACAGCTTCTCGACGGCGCTCGCCGCCGTGCTGGTGCACGAGGGCGGCTATTCCAACCATCCCGACGATCCCGGTGGCCCGACCATGAAGGGCATCATCCAGCGGGTCTATGACGGCTACCGCCGCTCGAAGGGGCTTCCCACGCGCAGCGTCCGCGCGCTGGAGGACGCGGAGCTGAAGGACATCTACCGCCGCCAGTATTGGGACGCGGTGCGCGCCGACGAGCTGCCGCCGGGCATCGACTACGTGGTGTTCGACGGGGCGGTGAATTCCGGCCCCGCCCAGTCGGCCAAATGGCTCCAGAGAGCCCTCGGCCTGCCGGCGGACGGGGCGGTGGGCGTGGTGACGCTGGATGCGGCCCGCGCGGCGGCGGCGGCCGATCCCGAGCGGCTGGTGGACGACATCTGCGACCGCCGCCTCGCCATGCTGAAGGCGCTCTCCACCTGGCCGGTGTTCGGCCGTGGCTGGGGCCGACGGGTCGCCGACGTGCGGCGCGCCGGGAAGGCCTGGCTGCGCGAGGGCCGACCGGTGGCCCGTGTCCCGGTGGCGGACGTCGCCGCGGCGGCCGGGGAGGGGGCCAAGGCCTCGGTCTCGAGCGCGCGCCCCGCGCCGCAGGCGACGGGCGGCGCCGGCGCGGTGGCCGGTGGCCTTGCCACCTCCGCCGTGGCCGAGGCGGCGCGGCAGATCGCGCCGCTGGCGGCCGGGTCGCCGTCGCTGGCCACGGTCTTCACCGGGCTGACGCTGCTCGGCCTCGCCCTGACGCTGGGTGGCCTTGGCCTTGTGTGGTGGAGCGCCCGGGCCGGGGCACGGCGCGCCAACGTGCTGGACCTCCTGCCCGAGGCCCCAGCCGTGCCCAAAGCCGACCGGATGGCCTGAGCCATGACGGTTGCGGACTGGCTCATCTACGGAACCGGCTGGCGGGCACAGGCGCTCGGCGGCCTCGTGGTGCTGGCGGGGCTCGGCTTCCTCCTCGCCCGCCTTGTCGGGCCGGCGCGGGCGCTGCGGACCATGGCCATCGCGCTCGGCGCCTTCGCCGCCCTGGTCTACGGCCGCCGCGAACGGCAGGCCGGATGGAATGATGCCCATGTGAAAGGAGAGCGCGATGCGGATGCCGCGATCGATCAGGCGGGGCGTGCCCGCGCTGATGCTGTTCGGCGCGATGCCGATTCTCGCCGCCTGCGCGACGACGACGGGTACCGCCGCGACTAAGGTCTATTGCGGCGCCGCATCACCCATCCGCTGGTCCTCGGCCGACACGGACGAGACCATCCGCCAGACCAAGGCCCACAACGCGGTGGGCCGTCGCCTGTGCGGCTGGCGCTGAGCTGGCTGCCGGCGTGCGTCAGCGCGGGGCTGAGTTCGCGGTTCATTTGCGTCGGCGCGGGCGCTGACATGGCTGCCTGCCTCTGTCATTCTGCGCGCTGCTCCCTTAAGAGGACGTCTGCAAGCCGGAGGGAACCCGTGCGCCTTTTGGTGGTCGAGGATGATCCCGATCTCAACCGTCAGCTCGTCGCCGCGCTGGGCGATGCGGGCTATGCGGTGGACCGCGCCTTCGACGGCGAGGAAGGCCACTACCTCGGCGAGAACGAGCCCTACGACGCCATCGTGCTCGACATCGGCCTGCCGAAGATGGACGGCATCTCCGTGCTGGAGAAATGGCGGCGCGCCGGCAAGGTGATGCCGGTGCTGATCCTCACCGCCCGCGACCGGTGGAGCGACAAGGTGCAGGGCTTCGACGCCGGCGCCGACGATTATGTCGCCAAGCCCTTCCACATGGAGGAGGTGCTGGCGCGCCTGCGGGCCCTGCTGCGCCGCGCCACCGGCCATGCCTCCAGCGAATTCTCCTGCGGGCCGGTGCGGCTCGATACCCGTTCGGGCCGCGTCTCGGTGAACGGCAACCCGGTCAAGCTCACCTCGCACGAATACCGGCTGCTGGCCTATCTCATGCACCATGCCGGCCGCGTGGTGTCCCGCGCCGAGCTGGTGGAGCATCTCTACGACCAGGATTTCGATCGGGATTCCAATACGATCGAGGTGTTCGTGGGGCGCCTGCGCAAGAAGCTCGATTGCGATGTGATCCAAACCGTGCGCGGCCTCGGCTACCTTCTGGCCGCGCCGGAAGCGCCGCAGCGCTGATCCGTCATGACCGATCCCAATGCCGCGCCGCGGCCGGCGGAATACACTCCCGGATCGCTCGCCTTTCGCCTGTTCCTCTCCGCCATGGTCATCACGCTGGTGGTGCTCGCCATGGCGGGCTTCGTGCTCTCCTCTCTCTACCGTAGTGCCGCCGAACGGTCCTTCGACCGGCGGCTCGACGTTTATCTGAAGACCATCGTCGCCGAGGTGGCGAACGCCAGCGACGCCACGCTGCCCGATCCGATGGCGCTGGGCGACCCGCTCTTCTCCTTCCCCCGTTCCGGCTGGTACTGGCAGGTGACCTTCTCCGCCGGTGGCCAGGTGCGGCACCAGGCCTCGCGCTCGCTGGTGGATGTGCGCCTGCCCCTGTTGTCGGAGCTGGGCATCAATGCCCGTCCGGGGCTCATGCGCGAAGGCTATGCGGCAGGTCCCGACGGCGAGGTGCTGCGCGTGGTGGAGCGCGACGTCGACCTCGGGGGAGACGCGCGCTACGTGGTCTCGGTGGCCGCGGTCGCCGCGGAGCTGGAGGAGGAGATCGCCGCCTTCAACCTCGCCCTCGTCGGTACGTTGGTGGTGCTGGCCGCGGCGTTCCTGCTGGTGGTGATCGTACAGGTGCGCTTTGGGCTGAAGCCGCTCTCGCGCATTTCCGATTCCCTCGCCGACGTGCGCTCGGGCAAGGCGGAGCGGCTGGACGGCGCCTATCCCACCGAGATCGTGCCCCTGGTGCGCGAGGTCAACGCCCTCATCGACGCCAACCGGGAGATCGTCGAGCGCGCGCGCACCCATGTGGGCAACCTCGCCCATGCGCTCAAAACCCCCCTCTCCGTGCTGATGAATGAGGCCGGCACCCGCGACGACCCTCTCGCGGAGAAGGTGCGCGACCAGGCCGGCGTGATGCGCGACCAGGTGGCCCATTATCTGGAGCGCGCCCGCATGGCCGCGCGCGTCACCGTGGTGGCGAGCGTGTGCGATGTGACGCCGGTGGTCACCTCGCTGGCCCGCACCATGGAGAAGATCCACCGCACCAAGGACCTCACCATCGACGTCCGCATCGCCGACGACGTGCATTTCCGCGGCGAGCAGCAGGACCTCGAGGAGATGGTGGGCAACCTGGTGGACAATGCCTGCAAGTGGGCCACCTCCCGGGTCGAGGTGGAGGTGGTGATCGGGCGGCCGAAATCCCCGGGCGACCGGGTCTTCTACCACATCATCATCGACGACGACGGCCCGGGCCTCGATCCCGGCCGCCGCATGGATGTGGGCCGGCGCGGGCGCCGGCTGGACGAATCCAAGCCCGGCTCCGGCCTCGGCCTGTCCATCGTCCACGAGCTGGCGGTGCTCTATGGCGGCCGCTTCGAGCTCTCCTCCGCGCCCATCGGCGGCCTGCGCACGGAGCTCGTGCTTCCTGCCGCAGCGGCGCCTCCTCCCCCCTCCGCTCCGTGAACCTGCCCGTGCGGCTCCCCCGCGCGTTGTGGACTCGATGCCACAGGGGGTGGGAAAGTCACTTCCCTCCCGTGCTGCGACTGCTTATGAGGGATGCAGGGCCACCTTCCTGCCCCAATCTGACGTCCGATTCTCGCCGTATTGGTATCGTCCGCGGGAGACCTGTACCGATGTCCGTGCGTTTGGTGTCCACCCGGCTGCCCGCCGTGTTTCTCGTCGCTGCCGGGCTTTCGGGATGTGCCAGCGATTCCGGCTCGGGCGGGCGCTCGCTCACGGCCTCGGCGGCGTTGCCTACGGCACCCGTCATGACCGGGACCGTCTCCGGCGGCCTCATCAGCGGCGGCATCGGCAACGGGCTCGACGAAGCGGATCGCAAGCGCGCCTACGACGCGGAAGTGACCGCGCTGGAAACGGGCGGGCCGGGCTATCCGGTGGGCTGGAAGGGCGATGCCGGCACGCATGGCACCGTGGTGGCAGGGCCGCCCTACAATCGCGCGGGCTACCAGAGCTGCCGAGATTATTCCCACACCATCTATATCGACAACCGGCCGCAGATCGCGCGTGGCGCCGCCTGCCGCACACAGGATGGCCGCTGGCAGCCGGTGACCTGACGCCCCCGGCCTGAGGCATCGGGGTGCGTCGTCCACCATCATCAGCGCGGGCGAGGGGAAGTGTGAGCAGGCCCGCCGCCTGAGGCGTTGCGGGCGTTCACGCCGTCAGTAGGACATGAACAGGGGCACCTTGCTGTCGGCCAGCAGGGATTCGGTGACACCGCCCAGCACCCATTCCCTGAGGCGGGAGTGGTTGAACGCGCCCATGACGATGAGGTCCGCTCCGATCAGCGACGCCTGTTCCCGCAGCGTACCGGCAATGCCGTCCACGCCCACGGTCAGGTTCTTCACGCTCACGTTCACGCCGTGGCGGGCGAGATGGGGAGCGAGCTCGGCGCCGGGCACCTCGTCCTTGAGCTCCTTCTCGGTGCCGATGGCGAGCAGCTCGACGGCGGCGGCGGCCTTCAGGATGTCCATGGCGTCGTTCACCGCCCGCGCGGCGCGCGCGCTCGCATCCCACGCCACCAGCACGCGGTGATGCTTGAAGGTGTCGCAGCCCGGGGGCACCACGATGAGCGGGCGCCCGCTCTCGAAGAGCAGGGCCTCGATGAGCCCACGGTCGGCGTTCACGGTCGCGGTCTCGGCGTCGAGCAGGGAGATGTCATGCACCCGGGCCTGGGCGACGAAGGTTTCCACCATTTGCCCATAGCTGAGCTGCGGCGTATCCACCGAGGCCGAGACGCCCGCGGCTGCGGCATCGCCGAACGCCCGTTCCGCCACCGCGGCGGCCAGCTGGCGCAGGCGCCGGTTGTGGGCCGCCACCAGGCCCGACGCAACAGTGCCGACGAAGGTGTTGCCCATGACCACCTTCAGCGACGCTGCCTGGATCGTGGCATGCGCGCCGGACTGCTGCGCCATCGACAGGCCATACGCCAAAGCGGACGAGGGCTCGTCGATACCTTCCTCGGTCATGCCGATGAGCACGTTCTTTATATTTTGAAGCATTAGCCGTTCCTCCACAGGACACCGCAACCTAGATAGCACGTCTTCAGATTTCGTTGCGTCATGTCAACGAGGGGGCGTGCGCCGCGCATGGCGTCCGAAAGCACGGTCAAGCTGGTTTCCCGGAGGTCGCCGAGGAGGGTACAAGGGGGGAGGGGGAGCCGATGATCGAAGATCTCAATCTGTTTGCCAGCCAGCTCGTCACGCTGTGGGTCATCCTGGAACCCATCAGCCACCTGAGCATGTTCCTGAGCGCCACCTCGCATCTCGACCCGCAGCAGAGGCACAAGGTGGCGGCGCTTTCACTGTGCTTCGCCTTCCTCATTCTGCTGGTGTTCACGCTGCTGGGCCGGATGCTGCTGCAGGCGATGGGCATCTCCATCCTCGCCTTCCAGATCTCGGGCGGCATCATCCTGTTCTTCTTCGCCATGACGCTGATCTTCGTGGAGCGGCCCCACCGGCCCATCAGCGTGAACCCGGACCGCAGCCTCGCAACGCTCGCGGTCTATCCGGTGGCGACCCCGATCCTCGCCGGGCCGGGCGCGATCCTCGCCATGGTGCTGTTCTCCGACAACAACCGCGGCGCGCCGTTGTCCCAGCATCTCCTCACGCTGGGCGTGCTGATGCTGATGATGAGCGTGCTGTTCGTGGTGTTCTGGCTGGGCGACTACATCGCCAAGGCGATCGGAGAGAGCGGGGCGAGCCTGCTGAAGCGCGTCATGGGCATCCTGCTCGCGGCGCTGTCGGTCAACCTGGTGCTCAACGCCTTCCAGAAATGGCTCGGGCTGCCGGAGATCTGACGCCCCGAGGTCCCCGCCGGTCTGTTGACGGAAGCTTGGGGTGAGGGCCGGCGCGGCTCCCGCGAACGTGCCCCGTTGGTGGGGACGCCTTCCCTCACCCCGATCCCCTGCCGGCGTGCCGGCAGGGGGAAATGGGCCGCCGAGGCGCCCTGTCAGGCCTCGATCTTGTCCATATCCGGCGCGATGCCCTTGGAGGTCGGGCTGCCGTCGTCCAGCGGGGCGAGATAGTCCAGAACCGTCTGCTGGTAACGCGGAATGCCCTTGTAGGCGGCGATGTCCGGATGCAGGTCGCGCAGCACGCGGTGCAGGCGGCGGCGCCACTTCGGCACCTTGGCGATGTCGGCGAGGCTGGTGAGATAGCAGCGGATGCCGAACAGGATCGCCCCCGAGCGCGGCAGCCGGTAGAGGGTCTGCAGCTCCACGCGCAGATGCACCTTCTCGGCCACGTTCTCGGACGTGACCGTCGCCTTGTCCGGCCCCCACACCGGATAATTCTCCGGCGAGGTGTCGAGGCGCGGGTTGATGGTCATGGTCCAGTTGAGCCGCCGCACCGGCTGGCCGTACTGGAGGCGAAGCAGGTATTTCAGCGCCCGGTCGAACACGCCCTTCTCGTGCGCCAGCGGCACCGGTCCGTGCCATTCCTGGAACGACATGCCGATGTCGAACTCCAGCGACCAGTCGGCCTGGGTGGTCACCATGCCGCCGTCCACGAAGAGATTGTCCTCGCGTTGGTCCTGCAACGTGAAGTCGCCCTGCGCCTGGCGGGTGATGTACTCGAACGGGGCGCAGGGCAGGGTCTCCGCCTTGCCGAAGGTGAAGGTCTGGTGGATGCCCAGAGGACGGTTCACCCAGGTCCACACATCCCCGTCCTTGGTCAGGGTGAAGTGGGCGGGATAGTCGGCCGCGAGGTTCTCCATGATCATCTCGAGCGTGTCCCACTGAGCCGCCATCATGTGGGGCAGCACCTGGCACCGCTTGGGATCCTCCTTGAGGACGCGCTCGCGCTCCCTGCACTCGGCGACATAGTGCTCGTCGATGTCGAACTGGGCCTGGAAAGCCGCCGTCGGGCCGCCGCGCACGTGCGGCTCGATGTTCACCGAGTACATGTACTCGTCCTCGGGGAACGGGAAGGGGAAGCGCAGGATGTCCTCCGGCGACTTCCTGTAGGTGAAGGTGTCGCGGAAGGTTTCTGCGGGCTTGAACTGGACGGTCATCTTCTTCCTCCCACGGCTCAGAGGTCGAGCACGAGGCGGGGCCCGCGGGCGCGGGACACGCAGATCATGACGAGCTTGCCGGCCGCCTTGTCCTCCGCCGACAGGAAGTCGTCGCGGTGGTCGACCTCGCCTTCGGCGACGGCCGTGGCGCACTCGCCGCAGGCGCCGCCGCGGCACAGGCAGGGGGGCGAGACGCCTGCGGCCTCGATGGCCTCCAGCAGGGTCTGGTTCTCGCCCACTTCCACTTCGATGCCGGACTTCTTCAGGATGGCGCGGAACGGCAGGCCGCCGGTGTCACCGCCGAAGCTCTCCTTGTGCACCTTGCCCTTGGGCCAGCCCAAGGCGAGGGCGGTGCCCGTCACCGCATCCATCAGGCTGTGGGGACCGCACACATAGACGTGCGTTCCGAGCGGCTGGCGCGCGAGCAGGGCGGCGACGTCGAACGACGAGCGTCCGCCGCTATGCACGCGGATCTCCTCGCCTGCCGCATAGGGGGCGAGCAGGCGCTCGAACACCGGCGCCTCCTCCCCGGTGGCAAGCTGGTGCAGCTCGAAGCGCGCGCCGCGCGCCTTCAGTTCCGGCAGGAAGGACAGGAGCGGCGTGATGCCGATGCCGCCGCCGATCAGGAGGTGCTTCTTCGCCGTGGAGGCGAGCGAGAAAAGGCTGATGGGGGGCGCCATCTCCAGCACGTCACCGGGCGTCACGTTCCGGTGCAGGAAGGCCGAGCCGCCCCGCGACTGGGCCACCAGCCGGACGATGATGTCGTAGCGCGACCGCTCCGCCGGCGGCGACACCAGCGAATAGGCGTTCTTCATCACCCGTGCGCCATCGCGGAGGGTCAGCATCACATGGCCGCCGGCCGGCGGGGTGGGGAAGGTGCCGCCGTGCGCCGGCTCGAAGGAGAAGCGCTTGAGGCTCGGCGCGAGCTGGACCACCTCGCGGACGCGCACGCTCATGGGTTCGCCGGCAGTCATTGATAGAGCTCCTCGGCCGCGGGCACCTCGCCCGGAACTTCGGCGTCGACCTGGACGCCCATGAAGGCGGCGAGCCGCCGCGAGAAATGATCGCGCACGAACAGCGGCGCGCCGCAGCCCGAGCAGGTGACGATGGAGGTGGTGACGCCCTCCATCACCTCGCGGCAGTGGACGCAGAAGATGCGCCGCGCCTTCGCGCCCACATGGGCGAACTGCATCTCCTGCCGGCTGAGGCCGGCCTTCTCGCCGAGACCGGCGGCATCCCACAGGAACGGCTCGGTCCCGGCCGCGTAGAGGCGGAGGCCCATGGTCTCGCGGGCGAGCCGCTCCTCCAGCGCCGAGAAGAGGTGGGCGGCGGAACGGAACGGGCGCACGGCGCCGGCTGCTTCCTCCATGGCCGGGGAGGCGGGCACGGCGCTCTTGCGCGCCACGGTCCACACCTCGAAGGCGGAGGGGGTGACCCCCTCCGCCAAGGCTTCACCGGGGACTTCGGCGCCGTCCACCACCATCAGGTGATGCCGGCCGGCCGGGTCCGGTTGGATCGCCTGGTATCTGGGACGGCTCTTGATGCCTTGGTCGCTCATCTCGTCTCCGCTCAGTAGACTGCCAGAGAATGGGCCACGATGATCACCACCGCGCCAAGGGCGAGCGCGGCGTAGGGCAGCACGCCCGCCCGGGTGCCGGCCCCCGGCTCCGCCCTCAGGTGCATGTCCTCCATCATCGCCGCCGGGAACTGGCCCTTGTCGGTCACATAATGGCGGAACAGGAAGACCGGGATGATGAAGGCCGAGCAGATGAGGCCCGTCACCAGCGTTCCCGCGCCCCAGATGTCCGCGCCCATGCCGAGCAGGGCCAGGTTCACGTAGGCCAGCACCGTGCCCATGCCGAGCAGCCAGGTGGGCGCCTTGAACGGACGCTCCCAGGCCGGCCGGTCGATGCGGTGCATCCAGGCGGCGTTGAGGTTGAGGAAGTTGAACAGGATGTAGCAGACGTTCGAGATCGCGAGCACGAACACGTAGTCCGACATCATCAGCAGCACGAGGTTGAAGCAGAGGTCGGTCCACATGGCCCGGGTGGGCGCGCCGTTCTCGTTCACGTGGCTGAGGTACTTGGGCAGCCAGCCGTCCACGGACGCCTGGTAGAGGGTGCGCGAGGAGCCCGCCATGGAGGTGACGATGGCGAGCATGAGCGCCAGGATCAGCATCACCACGATGATGTTGTGCACCACCGGGCCGCCCTTGATCATGCCGGCCATGGCGCTCGCGACGCCCATGCCGGAATAGATGTCGGCGGAGAGGATGCCGTCATAGACCGCCGGCGTGGTCACGGTGCCGGAGGCATCCACCACCGCCGGGGTCACCAGCTGGCCGAGGCCGAGCACGCCCTGGAACGAGATGGGCACGATGGTGAACACGAAGATGCACAGCAGGCCGGAATAGAGGATGGCCTTGAAGGTGTCCGTCTTCGGATCCTTGAACTCGCGCGTGTAGCACACGGCCGTCTCGAAGCCGTAGGTGGACCAGGCGGCGATGAAGAGGCCGCCGGCCATCAGCGTGATGCCGGCCATGTTCCACTCGCCGGCGATTATCTTGCCGGCCTCGTCCTTCGCGAGCGGGGCGAACGGGCCGAGGTTGGAGGCGAGCACGTCGCCGGTGAACAGCGGCACGAGGCCGATGAGGATCAGCGGCAGCAGCGCCACCACGCCGAGAATCACCTGCACCTTGGCGGTCTGGCTGATGCCGCGGTGCTGGATGGCGAAGGCGATGAGCAGCAGCGCCGCGCCGAGGATGAAGGTGGCGTTGATGCGCAGCGCCAGGCCCGCCTTCAGCCAGCCGAGGTCCACCAGCGTGAGCTGCCAGGTGTTGATGGCCGCATCCGGCGCGAACAGGATGGAGAGCACGTAGCCCGCCGCCAGGCCGGAGCCGATGGACAGCACCGGTGACCAGGCCAGCCAGTTGCACCAGACTGAGAAGGGCGCGAGCAGCTTGCCGTAGCGCACCCACGCAATGGCGCCATACACCGAGGCGCCGCCGGACTTGTGCGGGAAAAGGCCGGCGATTTCCGCATAGGAAAATGCCTGGATGAAACCGAAGAGGATGGACAGGATCCAGATGAACCAGGCCGGAGCGCCCACGGTGGCGCCGATGGCGCCCACGGAGAAGAGCACGAGCGCGGGAACCCCGCTCGCGATCCAGAATGCTCCAGTCCAGCTGATTTTTCGATGAAGCGTGCCGGCCTCTGGCCCGGCGACGACTTCGTTGGTCGCGGCAATGCTCATGGTGTTACCCCTCATTTTTATGCGGGGGAGTTTCTCCATGCGAAAAAAAATTGTCAATCAAGATATTCATCTGACGCAACGTTCAGCAAGGTGTTTTTCGGTCCAGGCGGTAATCGGGCCGGAGCTTCCTTCAGGAAAGCAAACACCATTGACGCCGGAATTGCGATATCCCGGCGTTCATTCTTGCTCAGACACATCATGGCGTGTCGGGATCTTGCCGATCCGACACGAAGACTTTTTGTCAGGCGCGCACGCGCGTCTTTTGCGGGTCGAAATGGGGGAAGGGCACGATCTCGGCGCCGATGCGCTTCTTCAGCCCGTCCAGCTTGCCGATCTCCAGCCGGGTGCCCACGTCCGCATGGGCCACATCGATGCGCGCCAGGGCGATCTGGCCTTTCAGGATCGGCGACGAGGTGGCGCTGGTGACGACGCCCACCTGCGCGCGGCCCACATGGAGCGGGTCGCCATGGCCCACGGCGTCATTCCCCTCCACCTTCAGCCCCACCAGCTTCCTGGCCGGATTGGCCTTCCGGCGGGCCAGGGCCTCCTTCCCCACGAAATCCTCGTCCTTGTCCGCCACGGCAAAGCCGATGCCGGCCTCGTAAGGGTCCGTCTGGTCGCAGAAGTCGTAGCCGGCGAACACCAGTCCCGCCTCGATGCGCAGCATGTCCAGGGCGGAAAGGCCCAGCGGCTTCATGCCCTTCGGTTCGCCGGCGGCCCAGACGGCGTCGAACAGCGCCCCCGCATCCTTCGGATGGCACCAGATCTCATACCCCAGTTCCCCGGTGTAGCCGGTGCGCGAGACCACCAGCGCCGGCCCCTGCGGTCCGCCGAGGCGGCCCACCGCGAAGCGGAACCATTTCAGCTCGCCGATCGTGGGCTGGGTGCCCCCCGTCCAGATCACCTCCGATAGGATCTCTCGGGAGAGGGGACCCTGCACGGCGATGTTGTGCAGCTGGTCGGTGGACGAGCGCACGAAGGCCTTCAGGCCCCATTCCGCCGCCTTGTCGCGTAGCCAGGTGCCGGTGAACTCCTCCCCGCACACCACCCGGAAGTTGGCGGGCGCGAGGCGGAAGACGGTGGCGTCGTCGATCATGCCGCCGTGGTCGTAGCAGAGCGCCGTATAGACCACCTGGCCCACGGACAGCTTGCGCATGTCGCGCGTCACCGTCCGCTGGAGAAGCAACTCGGCGTCCGGGCCCGTCACCTCGAACTTGCGCAGCGGCGACAGGTCCATGATCGCCGCTTTCTCGCGGCAGGCCCAGTATTCCGCGATCGGCCCTTCGCCGGTGAAGCAGGTGGGCAGCCAGAAGCCGCGATATTCCACGAAGCTGCGGGTCATGCCCGACAGGCGCGGATGGAAGGCGCTCTCGCGTGTCAGGCGCGGCTCGGCTTCGGCGTTCATGCGGAAGGCTATTCCTTTGGAGAAGTTTTCCGCGGCGTCGTAGACGCGCACATGGATGTCGGTCGGCTCCCAGCCGTTGGCCGGGTCGATGTCGTCGGCGCAGGAGGAGGAGGCGCAGACGAGGTCGGTCAGCGCCTTCAGCAGCACATAGTCGCCCGGCCGCGACCAGGGCTCGTCCATGGTCAGCGCGTTGGTGTGGTCCACGGCAGTGTTGTAGAAGAAGTTGATGGCTGGCCAGCCCGCCTTTTCCTTGATGCCGAGGGGCTTGAGCACGGCGTTGAAATTGTCCGTGCAATTGGCGTGGCCGGGATAGCCCATGTCCTCGTAATACTTGGCCGAGCAGGCGAGCGCGAAGGTGTCGTGCCGGCCCACCGTGTCGCGCACCACCTCGATGAGCGGGATCTGCCGCTCGTCATAATATTTGGAGTGCAGCCCCGGTCCGGGATAGGCCGCGCCCATCAGCGTGCGGGTGGTGGTGGCGTCGAGGCCGTATTCGGCGCCCTTCTCCAGCGCCGCCGCGTCGAAGGCGAGGAAGTCCGTGCACTGCCGGCCCGACACGTCGATGATCTGGATGTAGTCGCCCGCCTTCACGCGGTAGGCGCGGGCCTCCGCCGCCGGCACGCGCAGGTCGAGCTTCGGCTCGGCGAGCGGGGCGGGCAGTGGCGGCTCGTTCCCCGCCGCGCGATGGATGAAGACGGCGATGTCGGTCGCCGTATCCTGGGCATCCGGCGCCATGGGGCCGCCGGGAGCGGCGACGATCACGTGCACGCCGCCCTTGGCCAGGAGCGCGATGCGGCGCCCGGCCTCCTGTTCTCCCGCCAGAACCACGTGGCCACCCAGGGCCTCCGGCGCTATCCCGCGCGCCGCCAGCGCGCGCGCCACATCCGCGCTTCCCTCTCCCCCCTTTTCCAGCACCGCAGCAAGGCCCACGGTGGCCGGCCCTTCCAGGCCGAGCACCGCCGGGTCCGCATCCACGGCGACGATGAGGACCTGCTGCAGGCCCTCCGCGTCGTGGATCTCGATGCCGTCCCCGGCCGAGAGCGCCACAAGGGCGCAGCCACCCCCGCGCACCACCACGCGTTCACGCGGGAGCGGGGGGATGGCCCCGGCAGACAGCCCGGGTGGAAAAAGGGAGATGTTCATCTGGCCCTCTCGCTAGCCTTCCTGGATGAGGGTCGCCAGCAGCCGGTAGCTGCCGCGGTAATAGAGCAGCGGATCTTCCTCGCCCTCGGTGCGCATGTGCACCACGCGGCCGACGAAGATCACATGGTCGCCGCCGTCATAGTGCGCATAGGGAACGCATTCGAACGTGGCGTGAGCCGATGCCAGGCAGGGCTCGCCGAGGGAGCCGTCGATGCAGGGCGTGTCCGTGAACTTGTCGGCGCCGGCCCGGGCGAAGCGGTTGGAGATTTCCTTCTGGGTGCCGTGGAGGATGTTGACCGAATAGGCGGTCGCCTTTTCCAGCCGCGCCAGCGAATTGAGCGAGCGCGCCATGCAGAACAGGACAAGCGGGGGATCGAGCGAGACGGAGGAGAAGGAGTTCACCGTCACGCCCATGGGGCCTTCCTCGTCCTTGGCCATCACCACGGCAATGCCGGTGGCGAAGCGCCCGAGGGCGTTGCGCAGCTCGCGCGGATCGAGGCGGGCGTCGAGATCAATGGTGGTCATGGAAAGAAGCTCACTGAAATTCTGGTCTATGCGGGCATCATAGACCCACTCGCCCGCGCATGCGCGCGGCGGGACGGAAGGGATGCCTCCGTCCCGCCTCGTCAGGTCCGCCTCGCCCCGGCAGGGCCGGGGCGGGCTCTCGCCAGGGTGGATCACGCCACCTTCGCCGGCTTGATCTCAGCGAGCAGCTTCTCGGCCAGCGCGCGCTTCTCGGCGTCGTCCATCTTCTTGATCTCGTTGCTCAGCACCCGCTCGTTGATGGATTTGTTCCAGTAGTCCAGGGAACCGAAGCCCAGCAGCGAGGCCTTGCCGACGAACTGGCGCAGCACCTCGTTGGTGGGGCCCATCACCCAGCCGGCCTTGCCGTCGCGCAGGTAGCGCTCGATCTGCAGCGCCGGCCGATAGCCGGTGCCGCCGCAGGTGTGGAGCATCTTGTCCACCACATGGGCGACGTTCTTGGCGGCCTCGAACTTCACCTGCCACAGCCAGTGCAGCAGCGCCGAGCGGGGCAGGGCGTCCTTGTCCTTGTGGATGGACCAGTCGCAATTGTTGGTCACGCCGTCGAGCGCCTGCGCCATCTGGAAGTCCAGCGCGCGGGAGGCGTTGGTGTCCATGATCGCCTCGCCCACATAGTCCTGGATGGTGGGGTAGTCGGCGACGCGCATGCCCACGTCATTGTGGGTCTTGCGGGTGGTGTGGCGCTTGGCGATGTCGATCACCGCCAGCGAGATGCCGTTCCAGCAGGCCGAGGACAGGGTGAGGAAGAACGGGTCCACCACCTCGTCGTTGGACTTGGCGCCGTCGCCGATGGGGCCGACGAGGGCGTCCTTCGGCAGGATGGCGTTCTCCACCATGATGGGGCCGGACTGGTTGCCGCGCAGCCCGAGGCCGTCCCATTCGGAGGGGTTGGACTTCACCTCGTCCTTGGTGACGAGGAAGCAGGACAGGTCGGAATAGTCGCCGGCGAAGCCCGGGCTCGTAGTCTGGACGATGTACCAGTCGGCGAAGCCGCCGGAGGTGGTCCAGGATGCCTTCTTCGTCACCTTCCAGCCGTCGCCATGGGCCTCGGCCCTGGAGGAGATGGGATACCAGAAGTGCGAGCCGGTCTCCGGGTCGGAATAGGAGAGCGTGCCGATGAGCACGTCCTTGTCCAGCCGCTTCAGGATGTCGGTGAGGATGGGGTTGTCGTGGTGCCGCAGCAGAGCGGCGGCCGTGGCGCCGAGGTGCATGGTGTAGCACATGGCGGTGGAGGGGCAGCCGTAGCGGGCGATGGTTTCCACCACCATGGCGGCGCAGACGTGGTTCTCGCCGAGGCCGCCGAGCTCCTTCGGCACGTTGAGGGCGAGCAGGCCGAGGGTGGCCAGCGCTTCGAAATTCTTGCGCGGGTAGATGTAGTTCGCGTCGCTCTCCACCGCATTGGCGCGCAGGGTGGATTCGCACAGGGCGATGAGCTTCGACTGCAACGCCTTCTGGGCGGGGGTCAGCAGCCACTGGGGATCCCACTCGAAGCCGAGCCCCCAGAACTCTTCCTGGCCCCACATCTTCACATCGGACATGACTTAAGCTCCGCCTGGGCCGCGCCTCCTGGTGGGGCGACCCGCAGTTGCGATCCTGGCTTTCGGCGGCCACACTGTTCCCCGCAGTGAATTTTTTTGACGCCGTAGAAACACTTTGCCATTGACTGTCCGGTGTGCAAGCCCATTGATTGGGCGAGCTTTCCCCCAAATTTGATCAAGCCCTAAGCATGTTGCGGCGCGGCAATGCTTTTGTGTGCCTCATTCCTGACCACTAGACGAAAGAATTTTCGTCTTAGGAAAAGTAATTGACACTTGAGCGGGGTGGCAAGCAGGATGTGCCCGTCGCGGCGGAGGCCGGCCCGGTGCTGCCCGGCCGCAACGCATTTTCCAGACAGGCAAGAACCGGAAGAGGGACAGGATGACGAGCGCAACCATCTGGCGCCAATCGATCCTCAACGAGCGCCACAGGGAACTGGGATCGAAGCTTGAGGAATCGTGGAATGACATGGCGATTCCCCAGCACTACGTCACCGATCCCTATCTGGAGACGGAGGCGGTGCGGAATCGCGCCGGCCTCATCGACGTCTCCGCACTCAAGATCATCAATGTGTCCGGCAAGGATTCGCTCGCCTTCCTCAATGCGCTGCTGACCGCCGACATCGCCAAGATCCCGGCCGGCCGCTCGATGATCTCCTCGGTGGTGGATGATGCCGGCGGCCTCATCGACGATGTGCTCATCTATGTGGACGGCGACGGCGCCTTCCGCCTCTCCCATGGCGGCGGCGCGCTGGAAGAGGCGTTGCCGGTGGTGGCCGAGGGCTTCGACGTCGCGTTCACCCGTGACAACGACATCCATATCCTGTCGCTGCAGGGCCCGAAGGCCCTCGACATTCTCTCGCCCCACACTCCCATGGTGTTGAAGGACCTGCCCTATTTCGGGCATGGCAAGACCACCCTGTTCGGCATCCCGGTGTCGCTCGCCCGCGGCGGCTATTCCGCCGAGCGCGGCTACGAGGTGTTCTGCGCCGCCAAGGACGCGGTGTTCCTGTGGGACAAGATCCTGGAGGCGGGCGCCCCGTTCGGCGCCATGCCGGTGTCCTGGGACTGCCTCGACATCGTGCGCGTGGAGGGGGCGCTGCTGTTCTTCCCCTTTGACATGCCCCACAAGGACACCACGCCCTTCGAGGTGCTGATGGACTGGTCGGTGGACCTCTCCAAGCCGGACTTCCGCGGCAAGGCGGCCCTCATCGCCCGCAAGGGCACCGAGCGCACCCACCAGGCCGGCCTCGAGGTGCTGGCGCCGCGGGCCATCACGCCCGGCGCGAAGATCTTCAAGGATGGCGCCGAGGTGGGCGTGGTGAACTCCACCACCTACAGCCAGCACCTCATGAAGTCGGTCGCCCTCGTGTCGCTGAAGCCGGAATTCACCGCGCTGGGCACCGCGCTCACGGTGACGGACGGCGCCGAGAGCTTCGAGGCCAACGTGGTCCGCACCCCCTTCTACGACCCCATGCGCCTGCGGACCCATCCGCTGGAAGAGCGGGCCTGACATCGTCGCATAACGGCGCACAAACAAAGGGCGGCCGGACGGGATCTTCCCCGTCCGGCCGCCCTTTTTTTGCGTTTTTGGGCCCGTTCAGAGCGCCTTCAGGCCGGCCTCGATCTCACCCCGCCGGCCTTCCAGGAACGGCGGCAAGGCGAGCCGCTCGCCCAGGTGCTCCGCGTCCTCGTCGGCGGCGAAGCCCGGCCCGTCGGTGGCCAGCTCGAACAGGATGCCGTTGGGCTCGCGGAAATAGAGCGAGCGGAAGTAGAAGCGGTCCACCTTGCCGGAGTTGGGAATGCGCAGCTCCTTCAGCCGCCGCGCCCATTCCTCGTACTCGTCGAAGGAGGTCACGCGGAACGCCACGTGATGCACCGCGCCGGCGCCCTGCACGGCGGGATCGAGGCAGGGCTCCACCCGCACATGCACCTCGGCGGCGGGGCCGCCTTCGCCCATCTCGAACACGTGGACGGCGCGGCCTTCCTCGGTGGCATAGGTGCGCACCTCCTTCATGCCCATCACGTGGAGGAGTACGGCGGCGGTGGGCGCGAGCTCCGGCACCGACAGGACGATGGGGCCGAGGCCGCGGATCTGGAAGTCCGCCGGCACCGGGCTCTTCGCCCATGGCACGCCGGGGCCGCGCCCCTCGTCCACCACGAGGGCGAGGCGCTGGCCCTCGCGATCCTCGAAGGGCAGGATGTTGCGCCCGTCGCGGGTCTCGATGCCGCCATGGACGATGCCCGCGTCCGAGAGCCGGCCGGCCCAGTATTCGAGGGCTGCCTCGTCCCGCACGCGCAGGCCGGTGCGCACGACAGAATGGGTGCCGCGCCGCTCGCGCGGGACCGGCCAGTCGAAGAAGGTGAGGTCCGTGCCGGGGTTTGCCTCGCCGTCCGCATAGAAGAGGTGGTAGGCGGAGGTGTCGTCCTGGTTCACGGTCTTCTTCACCAGGCGCATGCCCAGCGTCTGGGTGTAGAAGCGATGGTTGTAGGGCGCGTCGGCCGTGACCGCGGTCACGTGATGAAGGCCGGTGAGCTGCATGGCGGGTACTCCGGGGAGGGGTGTCCTCCGTGTCTGTGTCGCTCATCGAGATAAGCTTGCAGCCGTCGCGGGGCGAGAGTCACAGCCGCAAATTGGATTTGCCGAGCTGCAAGCGATGTTCTTTCTGTTCTCTTCGGGATTGCCTTCTCGCATGCGCAGGACGGCGTCGCGCACCCTTTTGGAGGTAATATAGTATAAAACAAGGTTCCATCGGGTCCGCCGTCAGCATTCCCAGGGAAAGTACGTTCCATTCCCGCCCCTTTGTGCCATGAAGGCCCGAACGGGCGGGCGGGATCGATGGCATTTTCTTTCGGCACCATGGGATCGGCAATGGCAGTGCGGGCGCTGGCGGTGGCCGTGGCGGCGACGCTGGTGACCGGCTGTTCCTCCCGTCCGGGCGTCGATGCGCTGACGCCCACCGCCGCCACCGCCCCCGGCGCGCGGGAGCATGTGATCCTCGTCGCCTCCACCCGCGAGCGCGACGCGCGCCCGGGCATTTTCTTCAATGGCGAGCGCTCCACGGCCCTGTCGTTCGCCAAGGTGGACCTGTCCGTGCCCCCGGCCCACAAGGCGGGCGAGATCGAATGGCCCAAGCAGGGCGCCGGCGATCCCGCCACGGACATGGTGGTGCGCGAGGCGGTCTATCGGGATACCGAGCAGCAGTTCCTCGCCGACATGAAGGACGAGCTGGCGCGCCGCCCGAAGGGGCAGCGCAAGGTGTTCCTGTTCGTCCACGGCTACAACACCATGTTCTCCGAGGCGCTCTACCGCCTCGCGCAGATGGCGGATGATGCCGACGCTCCCGCCGTGCCGGTGCTCTTCACCTGGGCGTCCCGCGCCCAGACGGAGGGCTACGTCTATGACAACAACAGCGCCACCGCCGCCCGCGACCGGCTGGAGGAGACCATTCGCCTTTCCTTCGCCAGCGGCGCGGAGGAGGTGAACATCCTCGCCCACTCCATGGGCAATTGGGTGACGGTCGAGGCGCTGCGGCAGATCCGCATGTCCGGCAAGCCGGTCCCGCTCAACCGGGTGGGCAACATCATCCTCGCCGCCCCGGACATCGACGTGGACGTGTTCAAGAGCCAGCTGAAGCGCTTCGGCAAGCTGGAGAAGCCGTTCGTGGTGATCGTCTCGCGGGATGACAAGGCCCTCGGCTTCTCCGATTTCCTCGCCGGCAAGAAGGCGCGGCTCGGCGAATATTCCAACGACCAGGAACTGGTGGAGCTGGGTGCCGTCGTGGTGGACATGACGGATGTGAAGGCCCTCGACAGCTTCAACCACGGCAAGTTCGCCCAGCTGGCGGAGATCGCTCCGCAGGTGCGCGGCGCCGTTGCCGCGGCCTCTGCCAAGGAGGCGGGGTCGGCACCGGATACCGTGGCCTTCCAGGGCCTGCGCATCTCCGGCCTCAACCGGGCCCGGGCTGCGGGCCAGGCGGAGACCGCCACCGCCGCCGGCGGAGCGCCCGCCGCGCAATAGGGGCCGCATTCAGGCCAGCCATGCCGCGGCGCCCTTCCTTCCCGGGCGCCTTCGGTCTAAAGGCATCGGCCCATGGCCTATTCTGTGAAGGAAATGTTCCTCACCCTCCAGGGGGAGGGCGCCCAGGCGGGGCGTGCGGCGGTCTTCTGCCGGTTCTCGGGCTGCAATCTGTGGTCCGGGCGGGAGGAGGATCGCGCCGCCGCCCAGTGCCGGTTCTGCGACACCGATTTCGTCGGCATGGACGGGGAGGGCGGCGGCCGCTTCCCGGACGCTCAGGCGCTGGCCGCGACCATCGCCGCCACCTGGGGCGAGGCCGGTGCTGCCCGCCGCTTCGTGGTCTTCACCGGCGGGGAGCCGCTGCTCCAGTTGGATGCGCCGCTGATTGCGGCGGTGCATGCCCATGGCTTCGAGATCGCGGTGGAGACCAACGGCACCGTGGCCGCGCCCGAGGGGCTCGACTGGATCTGCGTGAGCCCCAAGGCCGGCACCGTGCTGAAGCAGATGCGCGGGCACGAGCTGAAGCTTGTCTACCCGCAGGCCGACCTGTCGCCCGATGCCTTGGCGGCGCTCGATTTCACCCACTTTTTCCTGCAGCCCATGGACGGGCCGGAGCGCCTGCGCAATACGGAAGCGGCGGTGGCCTATTGCCTCGCCCACCCGCGCTGGCGGCTCTCCCTCCAGACCCACAAGATGATCGGCATTCCATGAGTTCGAGTGCGCCCCGCCGTGTGCGGATCACCCAGGGCTTCACCTTCGAGGCCGCCCATTTCCTGCCCAACGTGCCGGAAACCCACCGCTGCCGGCGCATGCACGGCCACTCCTACCGGGTGGACCTGACGCTGGAGGGGCCGGTGGACCCGGTGACCGGCTTCGTGGTGGACTTCTTCGACGTGGAGAACGCCTTCGGCCCGCTGCTGAAGCAGCTGGACCATTATTGCCTCAACGACATACCGGGCCTCGAGAATCCGACGGCGGAGATCATCGCCGCCTGGATCTGGGAGCGGGTGCGCCCCCTCCTGCCGCAGCTCGCCACCGTGCGGGTCTACGAGACGCCCATGTCGTTCGCGGAATATTCGGGCGACTGAGCGCACCGGGGCCCGGCCGCAGGCGGTCATCCCCCGGCGGGGTCCCCTGAGGCCGGGCTGGTGTCCGGCTTTCCCATGCAGGACGAGCAGGCCCCATGCCCCGCATCCGCTGGGGCATGGCGCTGGGCGCAGGCGCGAGATTCCGGCACCTGGAGCGCGAACCGAGCAAACCGAATCCATTCGCCCGGCGAAGCGTCGCCTCACGGGCAGATGGAGAACGCGTTCACCGGCCAGCTTGCGATGCAAGCTGGCCGGCGCGTGCTCTACGCCTCCGCCGCCTCTCCCGCCTTGGCCTTGCGCACGAACGCATGGAAGGCGGCGAGCTGGCCGGCGACGAAATCCCTGGTGCCCTGGTCGGTGAGGGTGCCGTCGGCGATCTTGGTGTGCGCCTGCGCCACCATCACCTCGGGCACGTTCATCACATCGGCGTCGACCGCCACCAGCACCTGCCGCAGGTGATACTGCGACCGGGCGCCGCCCATGGTGCTGGGCGAGGCGGACATGATGAGGGTGGGCTTGCCCTTCAGGGGCTGGGGCTTCAGCCGCGACAGCCAGTCGATCGCGTTCTTGAGGCCGCCGGGGACCGAGTAGTTGTATTCCGGGGTGACGATGACCAGCGCATCCGCCGCCCTCACCTTGTCGCCGACCGAGGAGACCTGGCCGGGAATGCCGGCGGCCTCGATGTCCCCGTCATAGATGGGCATCTCCGCGACCGAGGGGAGGATCTCGATGCTCACCCCGTCGGGCGAGAGCGGTTCGAGCGCGCGGGCGAGCGCCGCGTTGAAGGAGCCGCTGCGCACGCTTCCCACCAGAACAACCCATTTCATGGCGATGCCTCTTCCTGCCAGTCCCCGTCGCGCGGAATCGAAGCCCGCGTCGAAGCATGAGCATAACGGCACAGCCCCCGCTCGGGTTGCGCGGGCGCGAAAAAAGATCAGCCGATCCGCACCATGTGATTGTCGTAGCGCGGCCCGCCGGTGCGGCGCGCGGCGATGCCCACGCCCTCCGGCCCGGCAGAGACGAGGATGACCTCGCCATAGCCCGAGGCCGCGACGAAGGTGCCGGCCTCCCGGCCCGCGGCGAGGCCGCAGCCGTCCATGAGCGGCACGGCGCCGAGATAGCGCCCGTCGGCCTGCCACACCGCCACCCGGTTGCCGCGCGGCGAGGCGCAGGCCACGAGCCGGCCCGAGGGGTCATAGGCCACCGAGCCCACATAGCCCCGCAGCGCCCGCCAGTCCGCGTCCGGCGCCTCGAAGGCGGAAAGCGCTCCGTCCGGCCCGATGCGGAACAGGAGGGGGCGCGCCTCCCCGTCCTTCAGCAGGTCCTGCGCGGCGACCACCGTGCCGCCCTTGCCGTCACGGGCGAGGTGGCGCAGGGACAGGCTGGCGAGGTCGGGCGAAAGCCGCCCCTCGCCCCGCACGGCGCCGGTCGCCGGATCCACCAGGGCGATGCCGGAGCCCGTCACCTCTGCGTCCCGCGCCTCGGGCGTGTTGGGCTCGATGCCGCCGTTGGCGATCACCAGGGCGGGGCCGGACTGCATGAGGTCGTGCGGGCCGTCGCCGCCGCTCGGCCATTCGCCGCGGATGGCGAAGCCCCCCGCCACCTCGCGCACGGCCACCACGCCCCGGCCCATCACCCTGGCGTCCGGGTCCGGCCGCTCGATCTCGTTGGTCAGGAAGAGTGCGCCGTCCGCGGTGAAGCGGCCGTGGCCGGAAAAGACCCGGCCCTCTCCCGGGCCGAAGGTGGCGACCGCGCCGCCCTTCTCCCGGTCGAACACGATGGCGATGCGCCCCGGCCGGCGGCCCACCGCCACCGCCAGCGGCCCCCGCGGGCTCGCCTCGATGCCGTGCAGCCGCGTCGCCGATTCCGCCCGCTCCGCCGGCGCGAAGGCGGTGTCGAGCCCGAAGGCGCCGAAGCCCTCGCCCACGCCCGCCGTCGCCAGCCAGCCGCCGTCGACACCGGCCGCAGGCGTGCCGGAGCTTTCCGCCCGCGCCGGGCCGGCCGCCAGCAGCGCGGCCCCCGCGCCCATGAGGAAGCCCCGCCGGCTGAGGCCGGGATGATCGAGCATCAGGCGCCGCATGGGTCAGTCTCCATCCAGCGCGTTGAAGCCCAGGGATATGCCGAAATAGGCGGCGATGGGCTTGTAGACGGCGAGCTGCGCCGCCTTGAACGCCTTGATGGAGGTCTGGATGGTGCTGACGCCCTGCGCCGTGGCCACCGCGGCCCCGAGGTCCGGCGGCAGCTTTTCGGCGGCGGCGTCGGCCGTGGTGGCGGCCTTGGTGACCACATATTGCGGGCGGCTCGGCATCTGCGCCGCCACCGCGGTCAACAGCGCATCGGCGCTGCGGACCATGTTGGCGGCGATGCGCGAGGAGCGGCCGGAGCGCCAGCTGTCCGCGAGCGTGGGCTTGGCATCCGCCGGGCTGCTGCCCATGACGGGCATCAGCTTGGTGTCGGTCACCCGCTGGAAGGCTCCGGACAGGTCGGTGAGGATCATGCCCGGAAGCGCGCCGAGGTCCGGGAACAGGGCCGGATCGCCCTTGCCCGAGACGATGGCGCCCAGCACGCCGGCGCCGCGATCGCCCCACTGGGTGCGGACCTCAGCGGTGATGGTGGCAAGGTTCCTGGCGATGGCGGTGCCCAGCGCACAGCGTCGCGCCGCCTCGGGGCCGGAGACCAGGGCCTCGGCCGCGCCTTCCTCATAGAGCAGGCGCTCCAGCGCCGGTAGGCCCTGCACCGCCGCGCTCGCCTGGGAGAAGCGCTCCGGCTCGAGGCGGGCGGCGTCCGTGTCGGCGAGGATCTCGGCAAGGCCCCGGGAGATGGCGTTGCGCCGGTCCGGGAAGAAGGAGATGCGATCCGCCCTGAGCGACAGGCTGATGGGGCCGAAGGTGATGAACTCCACCGCGTTCCAGGCGTCCGCGGTCTTGCCGTAGGCGTCCTTCAGCGCCGGGACGCCTGCCGCCGCCGGCTTGGCGCAGAAGCCGGTCCAGGCGCCGGACTGGGCGGCGGCGGCGGCGGACAGGGCCTCGTAGCGCGGCAGCAGCCAGCCCTCGATCAGCGGAATGGGATCAAGGGACGGACTCGCCGCCAGGGCCGGCGCGCTGGCCCCGAAGGCGAGGGTGGCGGTGAGGAGGAGACGTGTCGCGGTGGCTGAAAGGGAGGAGAACATGGCGTCCCGCGCAAGGCTGATGAATTAGAGAGAGGAAACGTATTGTAACAGAGCCGCCCGCTCCGGGGCGGAAAGCGTGCTGAAGCGCCGCGCCGCGGCGGCGGCTTCCCCGCCGTGCCAGGCGATCGCCTCCGTCACGCTGCGGGCGCGGCCGTCGTGCAGCAGGCCGGTGTCGAGGGCGATGGCCTCGGAGATGCCGGCGAGCGGCGCGGTGCGCCATTCGGATACGCCGGCGCCGGGCTCCGGCATGGTGTCGGCGAGGCCGGGGCCCATGTCGTGCAGCAGCAGGTCCGTGAACATGCGCGCCGTGCCGCCGTCCTTGGTCGGCAGGGCGGGGCGGTGGCAGGCGGCGCAGCCGGTGGCGGCAAACAGGCGCTTGCCGGCCTTGAGATCCTTCTCCGCCAGCGCGTTGGGCTCGGGCGGCGGAAGCGAGGCCACATAGGCCACCACCCGGTCGAGCAGCGGGCGGCCGATTTCCAGCGCGTCGTCGGCGGTGCCCTCGGTGCGGTTGGCGGTGCCGTGGGGGGCGGCGCGGCAGGCGGCCTGCGTTACGGTGCAGTCGCCCCAGGGCTCGGGGTGGTAGAGATTGGACAGGCCAAGGTCGAGGAAAAAGGCCTCGGCCGACTGGCTGGCGAGGGTGGGCTGGGCGGCCTTCCAGCCGAACCGGCCGAGCTCCACCGTTCCGTCCGGCCGCACGATGCGCCGGGCCCGGCCGGAGACGCCGTCCTTGCCTGTGGCCTGTTCCTGCTCGATGGCGAGCAGCGCCGAATCCGGCACCCGGGCCAGCGCCCCGCGACCCTTCAGGTCCGGCGCCACGCGCAGCGACAGGCCGCTTGCGGGATCGAGCGGGCCGTAGCCCAGCGCCTCGGGATGGGGCTTGCGGGCGATGCGACCGTCCGGCAGCGGCGTGTCGGTGATGCCGATGATGCCCTCCGGGGGGATGCCCGGCACCGCATCGATCTGGAAGCGCTTGCCATAGACGGGGTCGCCGCTGCCGTCCGGCCGGGCGATGACCAGCACGAAGCCGCGGCCGGCGGTGCCGTTTTCCACGCGCGCGGGCGCCCGGCCGTCGCGGGGGTGGCAGGAGGCGCAGGAGCGGGCGTCGAACAGGGGGCCGAGGCCGTCGTCGCCGCGGGTCGAGGCCGGGGCCGGCACCCAGGGGCGCTTGAACAGCGCCTTGCCGATGGCGAGGTCCAGCTGGTCCAGCTTCTCCGGCGGCGCCTCTTCCCCGGCGCGCGCCGTCGCCGGCAGGGCGAGAAGCAGGAGGGCAAGGGCCATCCGGCCGGCGACCCGGCGGGTGAGGCGGCCGGCGCGGGCGGCCATCACGCCACCCGGAACCAGCCCATCAGGCCGGAATCCATATGTTCGAGAATGTGGCAGTGGAAGACCCAATTGCCGCTGTTGGCCCGGAAGGCGATGTCCACGCTCTCGTTGGGCTCGACCAGCACCGTGTCCGCCAGATAGGGCGGGATGCCCGGCTTCTTCGACGAGGAGAGCACCCGGAACACATGCCCGTGCAGATGCATGGGGTGGACATGCTTGGTGACGTTGGAGATGGAGAGGATGTAGCTCTCCTGATCCTTCAGCACCTGCAGCGGCGGCGGCAGGCGCAGGTCCGCCCCCGCGCCCCAGGAGGTGCGGTTGATGGCCCAGAAGGTCTTGCTGCCGACGCAGGCGGAATCGATGAGCGCCTTCGCCAGGGGATCATCCGCGGGCAGGGGCGGGGCGATGGCGGTGGCGCCGGCGGAGGTCTGCACCAGGAAGTCGAGCTTCGTCGCCCGCTTCACGTCCGGCAGCGGCACCTTCGCGGCGGGCAGGGCCTTGGGCCTGAAGGGGGTCTTCTTCTTCCCCTTGTCGACGGCGACGAGGGTGGTCAGCAGATAGGGCTCGGCGGTGCGGTAATCATAGACCTTCACCTCCTCGCCCGGGCCGGGCATGCGCACATGCACATCGGCGCGCATGGCGGCGCCCATGCGCCAGATCTCGTCCGGCAGCCGGGACAGGGGGAGGGGGGTGAGCGCCTGCCCGTCCACCGCGATGAGCGCGGCCTCCTCGGTCTCGCAGCCGAGGTCGATGGTGCGGGTGGAATCGGCGACGATGACGCGCAGCCGCACGTCGCCATGAGCGGGGGCCTCCACCCGCGGCGGCGTGACCGAGCCGTTGGTGGCGCGCACCGTGCCGAAGGTGCCGGCGGTGGAGGCGCCCTCGTCGGTGAACGCGGGCAGCCAGCGGCCCTGGTCGTCGAGCCGCCAGTCCTTGACGACGATGATGTGCTCCAGGTCGAAGCCGAGCCTGGCGTCGGCCGGGTCGTCCACGATCAGCAGCGCGAACAGGCCGCGGCCCACCTGGCCGGTCTCGTCACAATGGGGATGGAAGAAATAGAGGCCCGGATCAGGCAGGGGCACGTCGTAGGAGAAACGCCCGCCGGTGGGCACCGGCGCCTGGGTGATGGGCGACACCCCGTCCGACAGATAGGGCACGCGGATGCCGTGCCAGTGGACGGTGGTGGGGCTCGGCAGGCGGTTCTCGAAATCCACCAGCAGGCGCGTTCCCATCGGCGCGCGGACGCTGAGGAAAGGTGTGCCGTTATAGGCGCAGAAGCCCTGCGTCTTCGGCCTGTCGGGACCGAGGAGCGCCACCTCCATCTCCGCGGCGGAGAGGGAGAGGTGGCGCACCGGCGCGCTCTTCGGGAGCGTGTCGCGGGAGACAGGCATCCTGCCGAGCGCGGAGGGGGCGAAACCGGCCACCCCCGCCGCTGCGCTGCCCAGCAGCATGGCCCGCCGCGATATCATCAGCAATGCCTCACTTCTTCTTCACGGCCTTCGGGTCGTCCAGGCTCTTGGAGCCTTCCATCTTGATCTGCAGCTTCAGGGCCGCGACGCCGCGCTCGATGGCATGGGCCTGGGCGACGAGGGCGTCCACGCCGTCCTGGATGAGCCGGGCGCCCTTCTCGTTCCCTTCCACCAGCATCTGGTCGTAATAGATCTCGCCGGCATCGGCGGTGTCCTTGATCTTCTTCAAGGCGGCCAGCGCCGCGTCCGACTTGGCGTCGATCTCGTCGGCGATCTTGGGGTCCGCCGCGCGCACCAGGTCCGCCACCGCGGGGCCGGTGACGGTGGCGCCGTCCGGCTTGGTGAAGCGGCCGTAATAGACGTCGCGGATGCCCACCTCGTCATAATAGTGCGCGTTCTGGGTGTTGTTGGAGAAGCAGTCGTGCGCCTCCTCCGGGTCGTGGAGGATGAGGCCGAGCTTCATGCGCTCGCCGGCGAGCTCGCCGTAGGAGAGGGAGCCGAGGCCGGTGAAGATGACGCCGAGGCCGGCCTTGTCGTTCTTCTTCAGGAGCGTGGTGCGCGCGGCGCCCTTGGTGGCCCACAGGCCGGCCATGGCGTCGAGGTCGGCCACCAGCGTCTCGGTGGCCACCTTGAGATACTGGGCGCGGCGGTCGCAATTGCCGTTGGTGCAGGCCTTCTGGTCGTAGTCGGTATAGGGCCGGGTGCCGGAATGGGCCGTCGCGGTGTGCAGGTTCTGGCCCCACAGCAGGAATTCGATGGCGTGCCAGCCGGAGCCGACGTTGGCCTCCACGCCGCCCGCCGTGTTGAGGCTGCGCAGCAACGCCGGCGTGATCTTGGTGGTGTCGATGGTCTTCTTGCCGATGCGGATCGACTTCGACGCGATGACATTGGCGGTGTAGAGCGGATTCTCGTCCGAGGTCTCGCCGTAGCTCTTCTTGTCCACGTAGTCGATGAGGCCCTCGTCGAGCGGCCAGGCGTTCACGCCGCCCTCGATCTCGTCCACCGCCTTGTTGCCGAAGCGGAAGGCCTCGGTCTGCTGGTAGAAGGTGCGGGCCGACTTCCAGGCGTCGCGCGCCTTGGCCAAGGCGTCGGCGCTCGGGGCGTCGAGGAAGGCGTTGATGGACGTCTGCATCTCGCGGGCGGTGGCGGCGGAAGCGCCATACATGGCCTGGGCGAGGTCGGCGTAATGGACAAGCACATCGCGCGGCTTCGGCGCATCGGCGAAGGCCGGGCTCGCGAAGACTGACACCGCGGCGACGACTGCGCCAAGAATATGCGCGCGCATCGACCTGTTCTCCTCACATTGCATATGCGGTCGGCTGTCGGGCTGGAAAGCAATATCGAAGCCGGGCGGGAGCTTAGGTGTGCCCTCGGCGGGCGGCAAGGGCGCGGCGAGAGGATGGAATTGTTCCATTGTGTTGATCTTGCCGGGCGCCCTGCTTGCCCGAAGACAAAACGACGCATGTAGTAGTGAAGTTACGTAACGAAACGCTGGAATCGATGTAAACTGGAGATTTAAACTGGCGTGCTGCCGTGGATACTTGGATGGCGGAATTCCGTCGCTTTCGGCGGGGCGCGGGCGCGGCGCCTGCGACTTTGGTCCACCCGCGTTTCCTTTTATTTGAATAATTCAAAACAATAGCTGCTTGGATGACACTCCGACGACGTTGGTGGTACCTTTCTTTTCGGCTGGCCCGTGGGGCTGCCATTTCAGATCCGCCTTGCCGTGTCCGTATCGCATTTGCCCGTGTCGCCTTTTGTTTCCCTGTCCGGCTGTTCGGCCGGGCTTCCGCGGCCTTCGGCGCGCGGGAGGTGCGTGTAGAGGAAGTCCGCCCATGATCGCCGCCCTGCTGATCGTCTTTCGCGAGGTCCTCGAGGCGGGGATCGTCATCGGCGTGGTGCTCGCCGCGTCCGAGGGCATCCGCCACCGGGGCAAGTGGATCACCCTCGGCGTCGCCGGCGGGCTTGCCGGATCGGGGATCCTCGCCTTGTTCGCCGACCAGATCGCGGGCACCTTCGAGGGCTCCGGCCAGGACATCCTGAACGCCGGCATCCTCGCTGTCGCGGTGGTGATGCTGGTGTGGACCGTCGTGTGGATGGCGACCCACGGCCGCAAGAAGGCGGCGGAGATGAAGGAGCTCAGCCGCCGGGTGCAGGAGGGCGAGCATTCCCTTCCCGCGCTCGCGGTGGTGGTCGGCATGGCGGTCCTGCGCGAAGGGGTCGAGGTGGTGCTGTTCCTGTTCGGCTTCGTCAGCACGGGGGCGGAGACCGCGGGCAGCGTGGCTTTGGGCGGCCTCCTGGGGCTCGCCGGCGGGGCGGCGGTGTCCCTGGTGCTCTACCTCGGTCTCGTCACCATTCCGCTGCGGCACCTGTTCAAGGTCACCGCCGTGCTCATGACGCTGCTTGCGGCCGGCCTTGCGGCGCAGGTGGTGGGCATCCTGCAGGATGCGGGCTTCATCCAGTCGCTGGCGGATCCGGTGTGGAATTCCAGCTGGCTGCTGGCGGACGACGGTGCCGTCGGCCGCGTGCTGCGCACCCTGGTCGGCTATCGCGCCCAGCCCACGGGCATGCAGCTTGCCGCCTATCTGGGCACGGTGGCCTTCATCGTGGTCTGCACCCGGCTGGCGAACGGGCGCCCCTCCGCGCACCGTCCCTCGGCGCGCGCGCCCCGCACGGCGGCCGAGGGCCGACCGGCCTGAGGCGTTCCGCCGGGGTACTTTTCCGGCGCGGTGCTGTATCCGGCAGCGGCATGTTTCGCTATGCTTCCCGGGAGAAATCTCCGGCGCCAGCTCGCCTGACGAGGGCCGGGGAAGGAGGGAGCGCCGTGACCAGCCATTCCCCGACCAGCCGCGCCGGCAAGGACGGCACCCGGCTGTTCCTGCGCGTGGATTTTCCCGATGGCCGCCGGCTCGGGCCCGGCAAGATCATGCTGCTGGAGGCGATCCGCGAGCATCGCTCCATCCTGTCCGCCGCCAAGGCCATCGGCATGAGCTATCGGCGCGCCTGGCTGCTGGTGGACGAGCTGGACCGCATGTTCGAGCAGCGGGTGATCGTCACCTTCCCCGGCCGCCGCGGCGCCGGCACGGAGGTGACCGCCTTCGGCGAGCGCATCATCGCCCTCTACCGCGCCATGGAGCGGCAGGCCGCCAAGGCGACCCACACCGCGCTCGGCGAGCTCACCCAGGCCCTTGCGGCCGAGTACCAGCCGAAACCACACGCAGAGCCGGATGAGCCGGAGGGCGCCCCGGCGCCGGGTGCGAAGGCGGCGGGTTGAGAATCTCCGCCCCCGGCGAGGAGAAGCCCGGGGGCCGGCTGTCCACGGTGACGGCCTTGATCATGGCCCACACCGTCATGCCCGGCTCGAGGCCGAGGCGCAGCACGCTCTCCTGCGTCACCAGCGAATGCAGCTTGCCGTGGGCAAGGCTCACCTCCACGTCGGAGAAGGGCCCCTCCGCGCGGGTGATGCCGGAAATGGTGCCGCAGATGCGGTTCGTCACCGATACGTCGATGGGCCGCGACAGGGAGAGCGACACGTCGCGGGAGCGGATGCGCGCCCGCGCCGGGGCACCCACGGGGCGGCCCACCAGCGGCACGCGCAGATCCCCGTCGGCGAAGGAGACGGTGGACAGGCCCATCTCCTCGTCATGCCCGGTGACCGTGCAGTCGAAGATGGTGCCGAGGTCGAAGCGGCCGATGATGGGCAGCAGCTCGGGCCGGGAGAGCACGTCGGCGAGGGCGCCGCAGGCCAGCACCTTGCCGTCGCTGAGCGCCGCCACGGCGTCGGACAGGCGCAGCACCTCCTCGATGGAATGGCTCACATAGAGGATGGGCAGCTTCAGCTCGTCCCGCAGCAGCTCCAGATAGGGCAGGATCTCGCCCTTGCGCATCTCGTCGAGGGAGGCGAGGGGCTCGTCCATCAACAGC
Source organism: Xanthobacter nonsaccharivorans (assembly GCF_043194755.2). NCBI lineage: Bacteria > Pseudomonadati > Pseudomonadota > Alphaproteobacteria > Hyphomicrobiales > Xanthobacteraceae > Xanthobacter > Xanthobacter nonsaccharivorans. The sequence continues at coordinate 1,650,121 of NZ_CM195526.1, forward strand.
AGGCGGGGCTGGGAGAGCAGGGCGCGGCCGATGGCGACGCGCTGCTTCTCGCCGCCGGAGAGGGTATGCGGCTGGCGCTTCAGCAGGTGGCCGATGCCCAGCATCGCCACCACCGTGTCGAACTTGATGGTGCGCGCCCGCCGGGTGCGGCGCTCGCCGTAGCGCAGGTTGCTTTCCACGCTCATGTGCGGGAACAGGCGGGCGTCCTGGAACACGTAGCCGACGCCGCGCTGCTCCATGGGCAGGTTGATGCCCTGCTGCGAATCCCAGAACACCACGTCGCCCACGGCGATGCGCCCGCGATCCGGCGTGAGCGATCCGGCGACCAGCTGGATGATGGTGGTCTTGCCGCAGCCCGAGCGGCCGAACAGGGCGGTGATGCCCATGTCCGGCGCCATGAGGTTGGCTTCCAGGCAGAACCCGCTGGAGCGGGCGAGGGTGACGTCGATCTCGATCATGGCCGCCCCCTCAGACCTGCCCGAGGGCGAATTTGATGCGGCGGTCGGCCATCTCCGCGAGGATCAGGGAGCCCAGCGCCAGGATCACCGACACCACGGTGAGGCGCAGCGCCATGGCGTCGCCGTCGGGCATGTGGGTGGCGCTGTAGATGGCGAGCGGGATGGTCCGCGTCTGCCCCTCCACGTTGGAGACGAAGGTGATGGTGGCACCGAACTCGCCCAGCGCCGAGGCCAGCGAGATGAGGCAGCCGGAGAGCACGCCCGGCATCATCAGCGGCAGCGTCACCGTGAAGAAGGCGTCGAGCCGGCTGGCGCCCAGGGTGCGGGCGGCGGTCTCGATGCCCTTGTCGATGCCGCCGATGGCGAGGCGGATGGCGTTCACGGTCAAGGGGAAGCTCACCACCGCGGCGGCCACCGTGGCGCCGGCGGTGGAGAAGATGAGGGAGATGCCGAACCACTCGTGCAGGTACTGGCCGAGATAGCCGCGATTGCCCAGCGTGATGAGCAGCAGATAGCCAACCACCACCTTGGGCAGCACCAGGGGCAGGTGCACCACGCCGTCGAAGATGCCCTTGCCGGGAAAGTCGAAGCGCGCGAGCACCCAGCCCACCAGGATGGCCGGGGGCAGGCTCCAGATGGTGGCCCAGAAGGCGACCTGAAGGCTGAGCCTTACGGCGATCCATTCCTCGGGAGTGAGCATCAGCAAGGTCCGCAATGACGCCGCCGGCGTGCGCGCCGAAGGCCCGCGGCGGAAGATTAGGCCAGGAGAGAGCGCCGAACAGCCTCTATCGCAAAGGATGGTGCGCGGCGTTCCCCGCTCTTCGGGTCCGGAAACGGAGAACCCGACCCGGCGGGCAATCCGGCCGGACCGGGTCCAGGTCCTGAAATTTACCAAGCAAAAGCCGTTCCGTTCCCCGCAGGGAGGCGGAACGGCGGGCAGGTCACGGCCTCACTTCACCGAGAAGCCGTACTTCTGGTAGATCGCCTTCGCCTCCGGGCCCTGCAGGAAGGCGAAGAAGGACTTGGCGGCGGGGGTGTCCTGGCCCTTGACCAGGGCGAAGGGGTATTCCACCGGCGGGTAGCTGTCCGCCGGGAAGCTCGCCACCACCTTCACATTCTTGGCGATGGCCGCGTCGGTGGCATAGACGACGCCGTAGGGCACCTCGCCGCGTTCCACCAGCGCGAGCGCGGCGCGCACGCTCTCGGCGCCGACGATGCGGGGGCCGACCTTGTCCCACAGGCCAAGGTTGGTGAAGGCGGTCTTGGCGTAGACGCCCACCGGCACGCTGTCGGTGAGGCCCGTGGCGATGCGGCCGTTGGGACCGAGCAGGGCCTCGATGTCCATGCCCTTGGCGATGGTGACCGGCTTCGCCTTGTCGGCGGGGGCCACCAGCACCAGCTCGTTGCCGAGCAGCTTCACGCGGGTGGCGGGCAGGGTCAGGTCCTTGCCGTCGGTATAGTCCATCCACTTCAGGTCGGCCGAGGCGAAGATGTTGGCCGGGGCGCCGGCCTCCATCTGCTTGGCGAGCGACGAGGAGGCGGCGAAGGAGAATTTGACGGGCGTCTTCTCGCCCTTGGCCTCATAGGCCTTGGCAATGTCCTGGAGGGCGTTGGTGAGGCTCGCCGCGGCGAACACCGTCACCGTGGTGTCGGCGCTGGCGGCGGTCACCTTGGCGGCATCCTCGGCCCGGACGGGAGCAAAGCCTGCGGCGGCAAGGATGAGGCCCGCAACAAGGCCGCGGCGCAGAAGGAACGTCGACATGGCAAAAGTCCCCTTTGGCAATGGTTCGCCGATGGTATGTTCATTCATATACAGCATGCCGCAGGGAAACAACAGCTTCGCCGTGGCAATGCAATCCGCCACCGGCGTGAAGCTTGGCAATGAAACGATTATGCTGCGGTGCGGCACGCGGCCGCGCCGGGCACGTCAACGGCCCGGCTCAAACGCTACCAGCCCATCAGCTTGAAGGCGGCGGCACCCGGGGCGAGCATGGCGAAGGCCCACACCGCCGCGCTCGCCACGTTCGCCACCTGGAAGGTGACCTGCCGCATGGCCAGTACGCCGGCGATCAGCGGCACCACCGCGCGCACCGGCCCGAAGAAGCGGCCCACGGCCACGCCCCACACGCCGAAGCGGTGGAAGAAGTCCTCCGCCCGGGCGACCAGGTCTGGTCGGCGGGAGAGGGGCCACAGCGTCTTCGCCCGCTCCTTGTAGTGGAAGCCGAGCCAGTAGGAGATGGCGTCCCCCAGCGCCGCGCCGGTGGCGGCCGCGAGCCAGATGGGGAAGAAATGCAGCCCGCTGGCCTCGATCAGCGCGCCGATGGCGAGCAGCAGCACCGTGGCGGGGATGAAAAAGGAAACGAGGGCGAGCGATTCGCCGAAGGCGAGGCCGAACACCACCGCGGGGGCGAGCGCATGGTTCTCCTGCACGAAGGCCGTGGTCGCCGTGACGATGGACTGGACGTCGATCATGTCTTCTCCTGCCGGCAACATCGGTGCGCCGGCCGCATCGCGCACGGGGCTGGTTGAGTCCGCGCGCGGGCGCTGCGGCCTCCGGCTTCTCCCTTCCTGCCGGAGGAGTGCGGCGCGAAAAAGGTGCGGCCGCGCTTCGCGCCCGCGGGGCGCATCATTCGCGGGCCGGGCGTGGCCGCGGGGCGGGATATGACGGCGCCGGCGCCGGAAAACGCCCTGCTTTCCCGTTGCCGCCTTGAAATTGTCATGGGGATGCGTCATATCCGCTGTCGTAGCGCCCCGGGGGAAGTCCATTTCCTCACTGTCGCGCGCTCGGGCCGCGTAGCGGAGACCGCCGCAGCTTCCTTTGCGAGAAGCATGACGAGCGGCTTTGCCCGACTTCATCTTTTGCCCTTGGACACCCCAGGCCACGCGGGATGTCGAATATCCCCGCGATCCGCGCTGCGCCGCATGCGTGCGCCGGTGCCGTTCGCATATGAAAGTCAGAGCTTGACCTCTTTTTCGACCCTCGGCCTCGCCGAGCCCATCGTTCGCGCCTTGACCGAAGCGCAGCACGTCACTCCCACCCCCATCCAGGCCGAAGCCATCCCGCAGGTTCTCGCGGGCCGCGACCTCATCGGCATCGCCCAGACCGGCACCGGCAAGACCGCCGCCTTCGCCCTTCCCATCCTCGACCGCATCGTCCGCCATCCCCGCCGCCCGGAGCCCAAGAGCGTCCGCGCGCTGGTGCTGTCTCCCACCCGCGAGCTCTCCGGCCAGATCGTCGACAGCTTCGAGAAGTTCGGCCGCCATGCCAACGTCTCGGTGGCGCTCGCCATCGGCGGCGTGCCCATGGGCCGGCAGATCCGCACCCTCGCCCGCGGCGTCGACGTGCTGGTCGCCACCCCCGGCCGGCTCATCGACCTCGTGGAGAACCACGCGGTGAAGCTCGACCAGGTGGAGGTGCTCGTCCTCGACGAGGCCGACCAGATGCTGGACATGGGCTTCGTCCACGCCATCCGCGCCATCGTGCGCCGGCTGCCGCACAAGCGGCACTCGCTGTTCTTCTCCGCCACCATGCCGCCGGCCATTTCCGAGCTGGCGGGGTCCATGCTGCGCGATCCGGCGCGGGTCTCCGTGACCCCGGTGGCCAAGACCGCCGACCGGGTGGAGCAGCGGGTGATCCACGTGGACAAGCCCAACAAGGCCCATCTGCTGGCCGAGGTGCTCTCCACCGAGGACATCGACCGCGCCCTCGTGTTCGCCCGCACCAAGCACGGCGCGGACAAGGTGGTGCGCGTGCTCGCCAAGTGCGGCATCGCCGCCGAGGCCATCCACGGCAACAAGTCGCAGAACCAGCGCGACCGCGTGCTGCTCGCCTTCCGCGAGGGCAAGATCCGCACCCTCATCGCCACCGACATCGCCGCCCGCGGCATCGACGTGACGGGTGTCAGCCACGTCATCAACTACGACCTGCCCAACGTGCCCGAGAGCTACGTGCACCGCATCGGCCGCACCGCGCGCGCCGGCCGCGAGGGCATCGCCATCTCCTTCTGCGATCATGAGGAGAGGGCGTTCCTCAAGTCCATCGAGCGGCTCATCAAGATGCAGATCCCGGCGAGCGACCGCCGCGGCGCCGGCGCCCGGTTCCAGGTGCCGGATGCCGAGCCGATCCTCCTCGAGGATCGCGACGAGACCGCCGAGCGCAACGACTACGTCGGCCGTCCCGGCGGCCGGCAGAACCACCGCGGCCAGCGCCCCCGCAACGGCGAGCGCCCGGAAGGCCGGTCGTCCGGAGAGGGTCGGGCCCGCAACGGCCGCGGCGAGCAGTCGCGCGCCGAAGGTGCGCGGGCCGAGGGCCAGTCCCGCGGCGAGCAGGCGCGTCCCCAGGGCGCCCGTCCCCAGAAGCCGCGCGGCGAAGGCCGTCCCGGCGAGCGCGAGCGGCGCCCGGAGGGCGCGGGCAACGCGCATCAGGGCGGCCACCGCACGGGCGGCGGCGCCCAGCCGGCGCGTGGCGAAGCCCGCGCCGAGGGCCGGGGCGAGGCGCGCAGCCCGCGTGCCGAGCGCGGCGGTCAGCGGCAGAGCAACGAGATGGGGGGCATCGGCTTCATGAAGGCCGTGCCGAACCGGGCCGATGCGCGTCCGTCCGCTGGCACGGGACCGGTCAAGCGCCCGGTGCGCTGAATCCCAAGGGCGCGCGGGCGGCGCAAAAAGCACGCCGGCGCGCATCTCTCCTATGGGCTATCGAACGATTTCGTGAGATAAGCCCGGCCAATTCCGCCCCCTGGAAGCGGGGCAACCGGAGACGACTATATGGCGAAGGAAGAACTGCTGGAGTTCGAGGGTACGGTGACCGAGGTGCTCCCCGACGGCAATTTCCGGGTGCGCCTCGACAATGATCATCAGATCCTGGCCTATGCCGCCGGCAAGATGAAGAAGAACCGCATCCGCACCATCGAGGGGGACCGCGTGGTGGTGGAGATGTCGCCCTACGATCTCGATCGCGGCCGCATCAACTTCCGCCACAAGGCCGAGGGCAACGCCCCGCCGCCCGGCGCCCGTCGCCAGCAGAACTTCCGTCGCCGCTGAGTTCCGTGCGCCCGGCTTCGGCCGGGCCGGACGTCCACCGCACGGCGGGGATCGCCGCGCGGGCACCGTGAGCCGCGTGGATGCGGCAACAGGGGTGCGCATCAACATGGGGTGTGCATGGAGCTGCGGCTGACAAAGGCGGTGGTCGTGGCGGCGCTGGCAGCCTTCTGCCTGCTGGTCGCCTATGGCAACCTGAGCGACTACGGCTCCAACTACCAGTTCGTGAGCCATGTGATGAGCATGGACACGACCTTCCCCGGCAACGCGCTGATGTCCCGCGCCGTGACCGATCCGGCGGCATGGCGCGTCGCCTATGCCCTCATCATCGCCTGCGAGGCGGTCAGCGGCCTGCTCCTCGCCGTGGGCGCCGTGGCCATGCTGGCGCGCCTGAGGGCGCCTGCGGCCAGCTTCGAGCGGGCGAAGGGCTTCGTTTATCTCGGCGCCGCGCTCGCCTTCCTCACCTGGTTCTTCGGCTTCATGGTGGTGGCGGGCGAATATTTCGCCATGTGGCAGTCCCATGAATGGAACGGGCAGGAAGCCGCCTTCCGCTTCTACATGGCGGTGCTCGGCGTGCTCCTCCTCGTCGCCCTTCCCGAACGTGAGCCCGGCGCGTCGTAGAACAGGCGATCCTTCGTTCCGCCGCGCCCCCTTCCCGCAACCCTTGCCTCTTTTGCCGCCGCGGCTACCTTGCCCCGAACCGGGCCAACCGGACGCGCGCTCCCGGGCGCGATGAGGATGGGAGGAGTGGGTGCCGCCACCGTTCACCGTGGTTCGCGGGGGGCTTGAGGCCGAGGCCTCGGCCGTGGCCCTGCGCGGCGTGCGCATCGCCTTCCCGTCGGCCGCGCGCGACCAGAACCCCTTCATCGCCGTGGACGGCGTGCATCTCGACGTGGCGGATGGCGAGTTCGTCGCCATCGTCGGTCCCACCGGCTGCGGCAAGTCCACGCTGCTCAACGCCACCGCGGGGTTGCTCCAGCCGGCGGCGGGCACCGTCTCCATCTTCGATGCGCCGCTTCACGGCCTGAACCGCAAGGCCGGCTACCTGTTCCAGGCCGAAGCCCTGTTCCCCTGGAAGACCGCGGTGGAGAACGTGGCCATCGGCCTGGAGGTCGCCGGCACGCCCCGGGGCGAGGCGCGCGAGGCGGCCCGCGGATGGCTCGCCCGCGTCGGCCTGTCCGCCTTCGCCGAGCGTTATCCGCACATGCTCTCCGGCGGCCAGAGGAAGCGCGTCGGTCTTGCCCAGGTGCTGATCCGCGATCCCAAGATCCTGCTCATGGACGAGCCGTTCGGCCCGCTCGACGCCCAGACCCGGCAGATCATGGGCAATCTGCTGCTGGACCTGTGGAGCCAGGACCGCAAGGCCGTGCTGTTCGTGACCCACGACCTGGAGGAAGCCATCTCGCTCGCCGACCGCGTGGTCATCATGGGGGCCGGCCCGGCCTCCCGCATCATCGGCGAATGGCGCGTGCCCATCCCGCGCCCGCGCGGCATCGACGTGCGCCTGGAGCCCGCCTTCCACCAGCTGCACCGGGAGATCTGGTCCGCCCTCAGGGACGAGGTGGTGAAGGGCTATCGCCAGTCGGAGGCTGTGGGCTGAACCATGCGCTCGCGTCTCTCCCTGCTGTTCCTTCAGCTCCTTGTCGCCGTCGTCCTCATCGCCGCCTGGCATTTCGGCTCGACGGTGAAGGTGAACATGCCGGCCCTCGCGCCGAAGCCCTTCTATCCGCTCGATCCCTTCTTCTTCTCGACACCGCTCGCGGTGTTCGAGCGCACGTGGAAGGATTTCTACACCGGGGTCATCTGGTATCACCTCGGCATCACCTTGCTGGAGACCGCGCTCGCCTTCGTCATCGGCGCGGCGGGCGGGGTGCTCATCGGCTTCTGGTTCGCGCGCAAGGCGGTGCTGGCCGCGGTGTTCGACCCTTATGTGAAGATGGCCAATGCGCTGCCCCGCGTGGTGCTGGCGCCCATCTTCGCCCTGTGGCTGGGCCTCGGCATCTGGTCGAAGGTGGCGCTGGGGGTGACGCTGGTGTTCTTCATCGTCTTCTTCAACGTCTACCAGGGCGTGAAGGAGGTGAGCCCGACGCTGCTCTCCAATGCCCGCATGCTGGGCATGAGCGAGCGCCAGCTCATGCGCCACGTGTTCTGGCCTTCCGCCCTCACCTGGATGTTCTCCTCGCTGCACACGGCGGTGGGCTTCGCGCTGGTGGGCGCGGTGGTGGGCGAGTATCTCGGCTCCGCCGCGGGCCTTGGCTATCGCATCCACCAGGCGGAGGGCGTGTTCGACGTGACGGGCGTCTTCTCCGGCATGCTGGTGCTGGCGATCTTCGTCATCATCATCGACACGGCGGTAAGCGCCGTCGAGAACCGCCTCCTCGTCTGGCGCCCGGCGCCGGCCGGGCAGGGCTGACAACAAGACACGGGAGGATAAGAGGATGCGGATGTTCAAGTTCGCCGCGGCGCTGGCCGTCGGCCTAGCCGGCGCGGCCTTCGCCGGGCCCGCCTCGGCGCAGCAGGCCGAGAAGCCGAAGCTGACGCTGGGGGTGGGCGGCAAGCCGCTGCTCTATTACCTGCCGCTGACCATCGCCGAGCGGAAGGGCTTCTTCAAGGACGAGGGGCTCGACGTCTCCATCAATGACTTCGGCGGCGGCGCCAAGTCGCTCCAGGCCCTCATCGGCGGCTCCATCGACGTGGTGACGGGCGCCTACGAGCACACCATCCGCATGCAGGCCAAGGGGCAGGACATCGTCGCGGTGATCGAGCTCGGCCGCTTCCCGGGCATCGTGCTGGTGGCCCGCAAGGACCGGCCGATCAAGAGCGTGAAGGACTTGAAGGGCGCCAAGATCGGCGTCACCGCGCCGGGCTCCTCCACCAATTTCTTCGTGGACTTCCTGCTTTCCAGGGAGGGCCTGAAGCCGGAGGACGTGGCCTTCATCGGGGTCGGCGGCGGCGCCTCGGCGGTGGCGCAGATGAAGCGCGGCGAGATCGACGCCATGTCGAACCTCGACCCGGTCATCACCAAGCTGGAGGACGACGGCGACGTCACCATCCTCGCCGACAGCCGCACCGAGGCGGGCAACCAGAAGATCTTCGGCGGCGAGAACCCGGCGGCCGTGCTCTATCTGAAGCGCGATTTCGTGGAGCAGAACCCCGTCACCACCCAGAAGCTGGTGAACGCCTTCTACCGAGCCCTGGTGTGGCTGAAGACGGCGACCCCCGAGGACGTGGCCGCCGTGGTGCCGGAGGAGTACCTGCTCGGCGACAGGGCGCTCTACCTCAATGCGGTGAAGAACTCGCTTCCGGTGTATTCACGTACCGGCTTCATCCCCGAGGCGGGGATGAAGAACGCCCTTGGCATGCTGGTGGCCTTCGATCCTGAACTGAAGGCGGCGAACATCGACCTGAACAAGACCTTCGATGGCAGCTTCGTGGCAAAGGCGGAGAAACTCTCGAAGTGAGTCAGGGCCAATTGCGGAGAAATTGCGTGCGGAAAAAGGCGCGGACGGCGGTGGAAAATCGTTGCCGCCGCCCTTGAATGGCCGCAGTCAGCCGCTATCTATGCATCAACCCAAGCCGCCGGATGTGGTGCGCCCTACGGCGCCAACATTTGCGGGAGACGGACGGATGTACTCCGATCCTGCCGCGGCAAAGGGTGTTCGTTCCTCCGCTTTCCATTGTCATGGATGTGCGGAGGGGCGAGCCGAGCGGACAGTTCTTCGTCGGCCTCTTCTTCGTTTCCTTCGGGCCGCGACGCGAAAGCCTTACACATCGAACTCGTCCTGAACCGCGCCCCCCGCAGCGCTGCGACCTGTGTCGCCGTGCGCCGCAGGGGCGATCGGCGTTTCGCGCGCACACCCGCCGCGACGCCGCGCACAGGAGGCCTCCATGGCCACGGGTACCGTCAAGTTTTTCAATTCCCAGAAGGGTTTCGGCTTCATCCAGCAGGATGAGGGCGGCCCCGATGTGTTCGTCCACATCTCCGACGTGGAGCGTTCCGGCATGTACAGCCTGAACGACGGGCAGAAGGTGTCCTTCGACATCGTCCCCGACAACCGCGGCAAGAGCAAAGCGGCGAACCTCGCGGCCCTCTGAGGCCTCGGGCACCGGTGCCGGAGCCCGCGCCGATCCGCTTGCGTCACAAGCCGATCGGCGGGCTCCCGGGCTGGTGAGCAGGGCGCCCCGGCCGTCGGCCTGAGCTGCGCCAGAAAACAAAAGCCCCGGCCATCCTCCTGGATGGCCGGGGCTTTTTGCGTTGAGGGCGCAGGCGCCGGGATCAGCGCAGCACGTAGACCGTCGCGCCCACATGGACGCGGTTGTAGAGGTCCACCACATCGTCATTGGTCATGCGGAAGCAGCCCGAGGAGACCGCCTGGCCGATGGTTTCCGGCTCGTTGGAGCCGTGGATGCGGTAGAGGCTGGAGCCGAGATACATGGCCCGCGCACCGAGCGGATTGTCGATGCCGCCGGGCATGTAGCGGGGCAGGTCCGGGCGGCGGCGCAGCATCTGCGACGGCGGGGTCCAGGACGGCCATTCCTTCTTGGCGCTCACCGTCTTGACGCCCGACCACTGGAATCCGTCGCGCCCGACGCCGATGCCATAGCGGATCGCCTGCCCGCGCGCGGTCACGTAATAGAGCCGCCGCTCGGAGGTGCGGATGATGATGGTGCCGGGCGCATATTTCGGATCGACGGAAGCCATCTGCCGGCCGATGGGCGAGGAGCTGCCCACATAGCCCATGCCGGCCGGAGGGCTGCCGAACAGCTTGCCGAAGTTGAAGATCTCGTAGCGGTCGTCGGCCCGCGCCGGCCCCGCCGCCAGGATCGCAGCCGCGGCAGCGGCAAGCGCAAGCGATTTGAAGTGCGTCATGGTACGTCTCGGCTGAAGAACGAAGGTGAACACACGTCTTGGAGCGTGGCCGCTCGGTCAGGTCACATGTTGTCGCCGCAAATCGGACAAGACTGCAACCGCTTTGTGGCAACCCGGTTCCGCCCGCACAGGAGTGTGATCACCTTTTCCCCCGCCTGCGTCCCCGCGGCAACGTTCAAGCCTTGCCGGCTACCTCCCGCGTGAAGGCGGCGAGGGTGGAATTGAAGCGCTCCGCGGCCTCGATGAAGGGGGCGTGGCCGACCCCATCATACAGGTCGAGGCGGGCGCCGGGGACAATGCGGGCGATATGCTCCGCCATGGCGGGGGAGACCACCTCATCGCGCGCGCCGTGCGCCACCAGCACAGGCCGGTCCAGGGTCCTGAGCAGTTCGTCATAGTCGCAGGCGCGGTCGAACAGGTTGGCGCGGACCGGCGGCGGCACCATCATGTTCACGCCGAACAGCTGGTCGAACAGCGGCTGCGGGATGGGCGCCGCGAAGCAGTGGCGTAGGAAGGTGCGGGTGGCAGCGACGTTCTCGGCGACGTCGGTGCTGCACATCTGCCGCATCAGGCGGTTGCAGCGCCCGTAGAACCGCCGTTCGTTAGCCGTCGCCGCATCCACGAAGACGATCCCGCCGATGCCCGCGGTACCGTGCGCGGCCACATAATCGCAGATGATCCGCCCGGCGTAGGACCAGCCCACCAGCACCGGCCGCACCAGATCGCAGGCGGCGATGACGGCCGCCACCTCGTCGGCCCAGCGGGCGGGCTCCCTGTAGAATTCCGGCGTGGCGGGGCGATCGGACGCACCGTGGCCGCGGAAATCGTAGGTGGCCATTCGGAAGCTCGAGAGGGTGGGGCTCGCCGTCTGGCGGCTCCAGCACAGTCCCGCCTGGGAGAAGCCGTGGATGAAGAGGAGCGAGGGACCCTCCTGCGCCCCGAACAGCTCGGCGGCGATGCCGACTCCATCGGGGGTGGTTACCCGCAGGGGGCGTCGGGCGGGGGAGGAAGGCGTGCTCATGCTTCGTGTCCGGTAAGGTGAGACGGTCTGTGTAGAGCATTTTCGCGGGCGACGGACACCGTCCCACGCAAGGAAAATGGCGCCTGGACAAAAGTGCGCTTCGCGGGATCGGCATGCGTCGCGCCTCCGGCTTTTGCCGGAGCTTTGGCCACGGTTGGGCGAATGGTATAGAGCAGGCCGATCGCGGCAGTCCGAAAACGAGGCGGCGCACATGCAGATGAAGATGGCAATCCGGTCCCGGCTCTCGCGCGCCCTGACGGCGGTGGGGGCCCTCGGGCTCGTCGTGGCCGCGGGCCACGCAGCTTCGGCGACGGAGCGCTACATGGCCACCGGCCTGCCGTTCTTCGACCCCTATCGGATCGCCATTGCAAGCCTCGACATCGACGGCGGCAAGGTGTCCGGCACGCTGGCTCCCCCCGCTGGCGACCCGCGCGCCGCCTTGCCGGTGTCCGGAACGATTGCGGACGGGGTGTTGCACCTCACCATCGGCTCGGGCGCAGAGGCCTACACCCTTGCCTTCACGCAGAACGAACGCGGCCTGCATCGCATCTGGGAAGAGACGGCCGTGGTTCCCGGCATCGATGCGGTCTCCCTCTTCCGTCCGGCGGCTGGCTTCTCCGAGCCGGCGTTGGCGCTCCAGCACGATGCCGATAATTGGTGCGGCGGCCTCTATGGCGGCCTCAACGTGAGCCTGCGCGCCGGGGACCTTGTCGCCCAACAGGCCGCGCCGGCGGGCCTTGCCGATCTGGACGTGATCGTCGAGCCGCAGCAGGGCGGCAGCGCGAAGGTGAAGCTGAAGGACCTGTGGGGCCGCCTGCGCCTTGCAGCCCGGTCCGGGGATGACGTGACGGTGGACATCGCCGTGCCCCCGGGCACCGAGGCGAAGATGGCGCAGGACATCCGCCGTGTGCCGCAGGTGGTCGCCGTGGACCTGCCGGGTGTGTGCGGGGAGACCGCCCTCGCCGTGGTTCCGCGGGCCAAGGTTGCTGATGGCGGCAAGGTTTCGGATGCCAAGCTCAAGGCCTATGCGGACACGGTTCTCGCGCGGCTGCTGTCCGGCGCGGCGCCGGAAGGGACGGCCCCGGGGGCGCGCAAGTTCAAGATCCAGTCGTCCTCTGTCGCTCCCGGTGATGGCGGGCAGCTGGTCTACCGGGCCAACGTCACCGGCGAGGCGGAGGCGACACGCCTCGGGAAGGGAAGCTGGGACCAGTACACGCTGACCCTGACGCCCCTCGTCACCGCGACTGATGCGGCCGACACCATCTCCTTCCTCCCGCAGGTCTCCGACCTGAAGGCCGCGAAGAAGGCCGGGCCGCAGGCGCCGGCGGATTCCGCCTTCAAGCCCGTGGATGATTCCGAGATGGTGGCGGGCATCACCCAGCGCCTCGTCTCCTGGCTCGCGGCGACTGAGGGCACCCGCTGCGTCTTCCTCACCCGCGTGCCGTTCGACGAGCCGGAAGGCAGCCTTTCCTGCGCCAACATCGCCATCGATGAGGCGCAGCTCCCGGACGAAAATTGAGGTTCAAGCTGAAGGTCTGGGCTCGCGCGGCATGGCGACTATTGGATGTGGGGCGTCATGAGTCCCAGCGCGTGCCGATCGGTGGATCTTCGGGGTCCATATCTACTTTAAAATAAAAGACCACGCTCCGGTTATGGGCTGGAGCGTGGTCTTTTCGTCTGAAGAGACATTGGAGCACTCCTCCTTTCCTCCCGTCACGGCGCCGACCGCAAACGAGGAGGCGATTGATGACCAATCGACAGCAGGACGGTTCCGGCAACCTCGCCGATGATCGCAAGCGGTTCGGCCGCAACGACTGCGCCACGCTGCTGCACCACCATCTGATCGGATAACGCGTTCTGTCCGTTCGAGATTGGAGCGCGATCGGGAAAGGGGCCGCATCCCGGCCCTCGCCTTCATCAGGTGACGTCTTTTCATGCGGGCGCAGGCGTCGGATGATGCGCTGCCGATGTCATGGGGAGGGAGGAAATGGTGGGCGATGCAGGGATTGAACCTGCGACCCCTCCCGTGTGAAGGGAGTGCTCTCCCGCTGAGCTAATCGCCCTCGCCATTTGCGAGGAGCGCGGTTTAGGGCCCCGCGCCCCTTCCTGTCAAGAGCCCCTTGTCGAGGGGCTGGGGATGACGCCGAAAATGCCCGCGTTTACGCGATGTTGCGGGCGAGCAGCGCGTCTACGGCCTGCTCCAGCTCGGCGAAATGGTGAATCAGCGCGTCGGCGCCGAGCTCGTGGGGGGGCGTCTCCGTATAGCCGAAGGAGACGGCCACCACGGGCACGCCGGTGGCGCGCGCCGTCAGCACATCGGTGATGCTGTCGCCCACCATGATGGTCTGGGCCGCCGAGCCGCCGGCCGCCGCGATGGTGGAGAGGAGCGGCAGCGGGTCCGGCTTGGAGCGGGCGTAGGTGTCGGCGCCGGTGATGACGGCGAAGCGCGGGGTCAGCTCCAGGGCATCCAGCAGCAGCCGGGCGAGATGCTCCAACTTGTTGGTGCAGACCGCGAGGCGCGCGCCCCTTGCCTCCAGCCGGTCGAGGGCCTCGATCAGCCCAGGGAAGGGGCGGGAGCCGACGGCGATGTTGTCGGCATAATGGGCGATGAACCGCCGGGTCATCGCCTCCACCTCCTCGTCCGGCAGGCTGACGCCTTCGGATTGCAGGGCGCGCACGATGAGAAGGCGCGCCCCGCCGCCGATCATGTTGCGGGCGGCGGCGCGGTCCACGGGCGGGATCTTGTGGCCGGACAGAACCATGTCGAGCGCGTCCAGCAGATCGGGCGCTGTGTCGACAAGGGTGCCGTCGAGATCGAAGGCAACGACGGGAGGCGAGAGGGGGGCAGTCATGTGTGGGCGTCCTTCCTCGGGGACAGTCAAGGTATTTGGGGGCGCCGACCCCACCCTGCCTTAAATCCTGCCGCTTTTTCGCGCGAGCGTCCCGTCGCTCCCGCAGGCTGCGGCCGCATGGCGCAGCCTGTCCGAGGTGACCCAACAGGAGGCGTGAATGCAGGAGATCCATCCCCGGCCGGCTCGGGCATATGGTGTCGCGCGGGTTGCGATCGCCGCCCTTGTCGCGGCAGGGATCGGCGCCGGTGCGGGCGCAGGCGCCGCGGCCGCGCAGGGATCGGCGCCGGGGGCGGCCGGCTATGATTTCGCCGCGCCGCCCTCTGCCCAGGCGAACCGGGTCTTCGGCGTGAACCGCCAGACAGGCGAAGTGAATGCCTGCCAGTTCGAGCGTCCGGAAGGCAGCGTGGCCGGCATCACCCGTTGCTTCGCGCAGGGGCAGGGGGCCGGTCCGCAGCAGGCGGGCGATTATGCGCTCATGTCCACCCACTACGAGGGGGAGACGGGTGTCTTCCGCATCAATCGCGCGACGGGCGAGATGAGCATCTGCTACGTGCGGGAAGCTGCGGGGGTGAAGGGCGCGGTGGATTCCATGCTGGTGTGTACGGCCCCCGCAAGGTGAGGCGTCAGCGCCGCTTGTCGGCGGGGCGGATCGAGGCTAGAGGCGGAGGCGGGCGGCGCGGCCGTCCCTTGCAACGATGAGCCTTCCCGGACGCCTCGGTCCACCGACCGCGCGCCAGGGGCGGCCGGAACGGAAATTCCCATGCCCGCCGAAGACCTCAAGCGCCGCGCTGCCGCCCACGCCCTCACTTATGTGACCGACGGCATGCGCCTCGGCCTCGGCACGGGTTCCACCGCCCGCCACTTCGTGGACCTGCTGGCCGAGAAGGTGCACCAGGGCCTCAACGTGCTGGGCGTGCCCACCTCCGAGCAGACGCTCGCGCAGGCGGTGTCCCTCGGCGTGCCGATTGCCACGCTGGACGAGGCGGGGCCGCTGGACCTGTGCATCGACGGCGCCGACGAGGTGGGGCCGGGCCTCGCCCTCATCAAGGGCGGCGGCGGGGCCCTGCTGCGCGAGAAGATCGTCGCCAGCGCCGCCCGCGAGATGGTGGTGATCGCCGATGCCACCAAGAAGGTGGAGACGCTCGGCCGCTTCCCGCTGCCCATCGAGATCGTGGACTTCGGTGTCGCGTCCATCCAGCGCCATCTGGCGGAGGCGGTGCGCGCCGCCGGCTGCGAAGGGCCGCTCACGATCCGCCGCGACGGGGATGGCCATCCTTTCGTCACCGATCAAGGGCACCTGATCATCGACGCCCATCTCGGGCGGATTCCCGATCCCGCGCGCCTGGCGCGGGCCGTTGAGGAGGTCGCGGGCGTGGTGGAGCACGGGCTTTTCCTCGGCCTCGCGCGCCGCGCGGTCCTCGCCGGGGCGGAGGGGATCACCGTGCTGGAGCACGGCAGCTTCTGAGTTTTACTGCATTTCCGGAGAGATCCATGCGCGTTTCCAAGCCGGGCGCTAACCAGCGTGCCCATTTCGCCTCGCGGCTGGTCCTCGCCGCTGCGCTTTCGCTCGCCGGCACCGCCGCGCTCGGGGTCGTCCCGGCCACGGCGCAGCAGGCCGCTCCCGCCGCCAAGGCCACGGCGGCGCATCTGCAGCTCGCCCGCGACCTCGTCATGGCGAACGGCGAGGGTCGTGCCTTCGACGGCATCATCCCCAACATCGTCGAGGGCGCCGAGCGCCGCTACCTCCAGACCAACCCCGACCTTGCGCAGAAGCTGCGCGAGTCGGCGGTGGAGGTCGCCAAGGAGCTCGACAAGCGCAAGAGCGAGATCGTCGACCTGCTCGCCATGTCCTATGCCTCCCATTTCTCCGAGGCCGAGCTGAAAGAGGCCATCGCCTTCTTCCGCAGCCCCACCGGCACCAAGCTGGTGCAGGATCGCCCGGTCATCGTCCAGGAGGCGGTGCAGGGCATCCAGGCCTGGGGCGCGCAGCTCAATGCCCAGGCGAGCGAGCTGATCCGCGCCGAGATGAAGAAGCGCGGCGTCGATCTCTGAGCCGGTGACGCTGGCCCGGCCGCGCAGGCCGGGTCACGCCTCTTGGGTCAAATGCCGTCGGTCCGCGCCGTGCGCGGGCCTTCCGGCGCGGCGGCGAGAGCGGCGAACAGGCTCTTGCGGTCGAGGTTGGGATTGTAGTGGGGGTCGACGAAGGTGGCGTTGTGCCAGATGGCCTCCATCCGTGCCCGCTGCGCCTTCAGACGTTCCCGATGGGCCTTGGAGCGCTTCTTTCCGCGGGACGCGGATTCATGGTGGAGCAGCAGAGCGAAGGGCGAGAACACCACGTCATAGCCCGCCCGCCGCGCCCTCAGGCACAGGTCGATGTCGTTGCAATCCTCGGCGAAGCGCTCGGCATCGAGCGGGCCGATGATGTCCCAGACGTCCCGGCGGATGAGCAGGCAGGCGGCGGTAACGGCGGAGAGATTCTGGCGCACCAGCAGCCGGTCCTCGTAGCCCGGCGCATCCGCGGCGCTGTGGGCGAACCAATGGTCGGCATAGCGGAACAGGCCGACGATGGCGCCGGCATGCTGGACCGTATGGTCGGGGAACAGCAGCTTGGCGCCGACCACCCCGGCGCCGGGCAGGCAGGCCAGCGCCACCATTTCCGACAGCCAGCCCGGCTCCACCACCTCGATGTCATTGTTGAGGAGGAGGATGAGGTCGCCGCGCGCCGCGTCCACGCCGAGGTTGCAGATGCGCGGGAAATTGAAGCCGCCGTCGTCGCGCACCACGATGGTGGCGGGCCAGAGGGCCTTGATCTCCTCGAACAGGGCGAAGGTCTCCGGCTCCACCGAGCCGTTGTCGACGATGATGATCTCGAATGCCCTGTAGTTCGTGCCGGCGATGAGCGAGCGCAGGGCCATGCCGAGCAGCTTCGCCCGGTCGCGCGTCGGCACCACGATGGAGACGAGGGGAGGGGGCTCCGGCACCGCGAACAACGGCCGCAGATGCCGCCCCGATCCGACGATTTCCACTGGCACGCCCGTCTCGCGGGACAGGGCGTCGGCGGCCGGGCCGATCGCCTCGGCCGGGAAGCCCGGCGGATGCCCCTCGATGCCGAAGCCGACGCGGGGGATGTGGAGGATGCGCGTGCGGTCCAGCGTCGAGGCGTGGCGCAACAACAGGTCGTAGAGGGCCGCCGGGCCCGTTTCCGCCCGGATGCCGAGGCGCAGGGCGTCGGCGCGGGGCAGGGCCGCGAGGCCGGAAAGGTATCCCGACGCCTGCATCAGGTGCAGGTTGAAGGCGGGGTGGAAAACGCCGTGGAGCGGCGTCCCGTCGGCATCAAGCCGTTCCTCGTCCAGATAGGCGAGGGCGCAGTCGGCATGCTCGGCGAAGGTGGCGCGCAGCATGGCGACCGCATCACGGGTCGGCCGCCCCGCCGGGTCGAGGACGGCGACGAGCCCTCCTTGCGCGGACTGGAGCGCCGCCGCGAGGCCGGCGGCGACATCTGCGGATGGTGCCTCCACCACCCTGGCGCCGGCTGCAGCGAGCATCTGCCCGTCCGTGGCTACGCGCTCGGCCGGCAGGGCCACGATCCATTCCAATGACTGGTCTGTCTGGGCCTGCACCGCCTTTGCGCAGCGGCTGAGGCGTTCGAGGGGCGTCGTGCCGGCGGCGGAGAGCAGGGAGAGGCGCGGCGCGGCATCCGGCACCGGCACCTCGCGAAAATCCTCCACGAAGCGGGCGCGATAGGCGCGGTAGCGCGCCGCCTCGGCGCGCCGCCGGGCGGGCGAGGCGGAGATGCGGGCATGGAGCGCGCCGCGCAACGTGCGGGCGGCGATCCCGGCGGCCTTCCAGCGCCGGCCGAGAGACACGTCCTCGAAGCGCCCGTTGGCGAAGGCGTGGAGCTTCAGGGCCACCTTGTGGACCGGAAAATAGCCGAGGCGCAGGCCTGCCGATGCCCCCTCGGTGGACAGGATGGCGGCCCCCTTCGGCAGGAACACCACGCAGGGACCGCCTGCCGGCACTCCCTCCCGGGAGAGGGGGCGCCCGGCCCGGTCGTGGATCACGATGTCGAGGGGGGCGTCCGCCCCCTCCGCCTCGATTACCAGGAGGAGGCCGTCGCGGGCGGCGCGCAGGCGGAGCACCGCGGGCAGCCGGAAGCGGCGCGCGTCCGTGCGCGCCGGCTCGGCGCGCAGCCACAGCGGGGGAATCTCGGTCTCAGCCATTCACCTGTCCAAGCTCTCGGCCGCGCGCGTTGAAGCACCGATGGGTGCGTGCGGCAAGCGCATGGCAGCTCTGGGCTCGCTTGACGGCGGAGCGGGGCTGCTCCAAGTGAGCCTCACGAACTGAGCCGCAGGTTACGGTCTCACCCTCACCATCGAGGCGCGGCGGCGCACGGCCGCGGGCGCCGGGGAGCACGGCATGTCGCAGAAAGAGGTGGACCTGTTTGTCATCGGCGGCGGGTCGGGCGGGGTGCGCGCGGGGCGCATCGCGGCCCAGCACGGCGCGAAAGTGATGATGGCGGAAGAGTACCGCATGGGCGGCACCTGCGTCATCCGCGGCTGCGTGCCCAAGAAGCTGTTCGTCTATGCCGGCCGCTTCGCCCATGATCTTGAGGATATGAAGGGCTTCGGCTGGCAGGTGGGCGAGGCCGAGTTCGACTGGCTGACGCTGATCGCCAACAAGGACAAGGAAATCGCCCGCCTGGAAGGCATCTACAGCCGCAATGCCGAGGCGGCCGGCGTGGAGATCGTCGCCTCCCGCGCCGTGGTCACCGGGCCGAACACGGTGCGCATCCTGTCCACCGGCGAGGAGGTGAAGGCGCGCTACATCCTGGTCGCCACCGGCGCCCATCCGGCGCTCGGGCCGCAGATCCCCGGCTGCGAGCTCGCCATCACTTCCAACGAGGCGTTCAACCTCACCCGCTTCCCCAATCGCATCCTCATCCAGGGGGCGGGCTATATCGCGGTGGAGTTCGCCGGCCTGTTCCGCGCCCTCGGGGCGGACGTGACGCTGGTCTATCGCGGCGACAAGGTGCTGCGCGGCTTCGACGGCGAGATCCGCGACCATCTGGAAACCGAGATGGCGCGTGCGGGCATTCATATGGCGCGCGGGCTCACCCTGTCCTCCATCGAGGCGATCCCCGGCGGCAAGCGCGTCACCCTTTCGGACGGCGCCACGGTGGAGGTGGACGAGGTGATGCTCGCCATCGGCCGCGTGCCCAACACGCGCGGCCTCGGGCTGGAGGGGGCCGGTGTCGCCCTCGACGAGGTGGGCGCGGTGAAGGTGGATGCGCAGGGCGCCACCGGCGTGCCCTCCATCTATGCGGTAGGCGATGTGACCAACCGCGTCAACCTCACGCCCGTCGCCATCCGCGAGGGGCATGCCTTCGCCGACACCCTGTTCGGCAACAAGCCGTGGACGGTGGACCATTCCCTCATCGCCACCGCGGTGTTCTCCGAGCCGGAGATCGGCACCGTGGGCCTTACCGAGGAGGCGGCGCGCGCTGACGGACGGCCGGTGGACATCTACAAGACCACTTTCCGCCCGCTGAAGGCGACGCTCTCCGGCCGCGAGACGCGCACTTTCATGAAGCTGGTGGTGGATGGCGAGACCGACCGGGTGCTCGGCTGCCACATCATGGGGGATGCGGCCTCCGAGATGATCCAGCTCGCCGCCGTGGCGCTGGGTCTGAAGGCGACCAAGGCGGATTTCGACCGCACCGTCGCCGTGCATCCCACCTCCGCCGAGGAACTGGTAACGCTCCGCACCAAGGCGTCCTGACCCTTCGGGCCCCGGCTTCCGGCCGGGGCCTTTCGCGCGTTAGAGCTGGTGCCCGAACAGCCGGCCCTTCTCCGCCCACAGGACGAAGACAAGCGCGATCGCTCCGAGCACCAGATAGCCCATGCTCAGCGGCAGCACCGTGCCATTGAACGCGCGGCCCACCAGGAAGCCCAGCACGGCGGCCATGAGCGTGGTGAAGCCGCCGATGAAGGACGAGGCGGTGCCCGCCACGGCGCCCAGCGGTTCCATGGCCATGGAGTTGAAGTTCGGCACCGTGAGCGCGAACAGGAACTGAGCCGCCGCCACCAGGCCGCAGAACAGCACCAGCGGCGGCTTGCCGTCGAAGGCGAGGCTGGACGCGACCATCACCGCGCCGGTGGCGATGAAGCCCAGGATGCCGGCGTGGGACAGGCGCCGCATGCCGATGCGGCGCACCAGCGAAGCATTGATGAAGGAGGCGACGGCCATGATGCCCGCCACCACCGCGAAGACCACCGGGAACAGGTTCCCGAGCTGGTAGATGTCGGTCTGGAACACCTGCGAGGCCGAGCCCACGTAGGCCATCAGCGAGCCCATCATCAGGCCGATCGCCACCGCATAGCCGACGGTACGGCGCGTGGTCAGCGTCAGCTTCACCCCTTTGCCGATCGCCCTGAGCGATAAGGCCATGCGGTATTCGGGATGGAGCGTCTCCGGCATGCGCAGGCCGAACCACACCCACAGCAGCAAGGCGAGGGCAAGCATGGCCACGAAGATCAGATGCCAGGAGCCGAAGGCCAGGATGGCGCTGCCCATGGCCGGGGCGACGATGGGGACGGTGAGGAACACCATCATGCTGAGCGACATGATGCGCGCCATTTCCCGCCCCTCGAAGCGGTCGCGCACGATGGCGATGGCGAGCACGCGGCCGGCCGCCGCCCCCAGCCCCTGGACCAGGCGGGCGATGATCAGCACGTCGAAGTCACGGGTGAAGAGGGCGGCGAGGCTGCCCGCGGCATAGATGGCAAGGCCCGCGAACAGGATGGGCCGTCGACCGAGCACGTCCGAGAGGGGCCCGTAGAAGAACTGCGCCGCGCCGATGCCGAGCAGGTAGGCATAGACCATCACCTGAACGTGATTGGGGTCCGGTAAGGCGAAGTCCTCGCGGATCGCGCCGAAGGCGGGCAGCAAATTGTCGATGGAGAAGGCCGTCATCCCCATGAGGAGGGCGATGAGCGCGACGAACTCGGCGAAGCCCGGCCGGGTCGGCTGGCCTGTCCGGCCCGCGTGCGGGTCCGGCGGGGCGGAGCGGGCCGGTGATGTCATCTGGGGCTGGGACATGAGACGATCTGGTCTTCCAAAGTGTCCCGCAACAGACACGGTTCGCGCTCCGAGCGGTGCGGCCGCCCGCGCAAGGCGGGCCGGCGCGCCCGAGGAAGACGCGTCATGGGAGGGGAATGAAGCACTTGCCCGTTCCGGGTGGAAACGCGCGCCTGCCTCCGGCGGCCGAAACTCGCCGGGCCGCAACACATAGGGGATGGCTCGGCGCGAGAGAAGACGATCGTCGGGGAAAAATGCCGTCCCCGGGGCGCGTCTCGGCCGGCGGCGGTGCCGCCGCGGCTCAGTCGGCGCTCGGCCGGTCCTGCGCCGGAGCGGCGATGCAGATTCTGTTGCGGCCAGTGCGCTTGGCGTCATAGAGCGCCCCGTCGGCCCGCCGCAGAAGCGCATCCGCCGTTTCGCCCGGCTCCAGCGTGGCGAGGCCGATGCTCACGGTCAGCCGCCCAAACGGACTGCCCCCGTGCGGCTCGGCGAGCTGGCCGACCGCTGCCATGATGCGGTCGGCCACCGCCTCCGCCCCCTCGCAGCCGACGTTCGCGAGCAGCACGGCAAACTCCTCCCCGCCGTAGCGGCACGCCAGCGCGTCAGGCCCCGCCGCGCCGGCCATGGCATCGGCGACGCGGCGCAGGCAGTCGTCGCCAGCCACGTGGCCCATCAGGTCGTTGAACTGCTTGAAATAGTCCACGTCCACCATCAGCAGCGAGACGGCCGCCCGTTGCGCGCCGGCCTCGGCCACGCAGCGCGGCCACTCCTGCTCGAAGGCGCGGCGGTTGGCGAGCCCGGTGAGGCCGTCGTGCTCGGAAAGCTGCGCCAGCTGGGCGTTGAGCTCGGCGAGCTGCCGGCTGATCTCGGCGCTCTCGGCCATGGCTCCGGTGAGCCGGGCTTCGATTTCCTTCTGTCGGTTCACATCAATGGTGGTGGCGAGCACCCGCACCGGATGCCCGTCCCTGCCGCGAGCCGCGATGCGCCCTCGGCTCATGAACCAGCGCCAGCCCCCGTTGCGGTGGCGCAGGCGATAGGTGGCCTCGAAGCGCTCCGTCTCGCCGGCGATCATCCGGTCCACCGCGCTTGCGGCTGCCGCCCGGTCCTCCGGATGGACGATGGCCCAAGGTTGGCTGTCGTCCACGAACTCGGCTTCGGCATAGCCCAGCACGCGCTGCCAGTTGGGCGAGCGCCAGACCGTGCCGGCGAGAAGATCCCATTCCCAGACCCATTGCCCCGCGCACTCGAGAGCAAAGCTCGCCCGCTGTTCCTGCTCGGCCAGCTCGGCGGCAGGGGAGGGCACCACGAGGATCGCGAGCCCCGAGAGGGCTCCATCCTGGTTCCGAACGGCCGAGAGGATTGCCTCGCGGCCCGAGAGGATGCCGATGCCCGGCGCGCGGTCGGCACCGAGGGGCTGGTGCCTCTCCAGCGCTTCCATCGCGGACCGAAGCGTGCCGGGCGCCAGAAGGTCGAGGCCGGTTACGGCCTGTCCGGCCATCTCCGCGGGGGTGAGGCCGGCGAGCGCGGCGAAGGCGACATTCACCTCTGTGACGCGGCCTTTGAGGTCGCACAGGCACAACGGCAGGGGAATGGCACCGGCCGTCAGGAGCAGTCTTGGTGTGTCGTTGGCCATGCGGCGAGGTCTGTCAGTGGTGCTTGCGGCCGGCCCGGCGTGGCTTCGCAAACGATTCTACCCGCAGAAATTATGGCAAAGGGCGCACCGGGCAACCTCTCCGGAGGCAAAAAAGCTGAATGCGCCCTTAAGTTGCCTTATCCCCGAGGCGCGCCGCCGGGCGAAGGCACGGCCATTTCCGTCCGGAGCGGCGAATCCGCCTTTTGCGCCTCGTCCTTCCTGTGGCGCGTGGCTTCGTGTATAAGCCCGCCTTCCGGTCCCGCGAACACAAGAGGAACGCGGTGGCCGGGCCGGCACGGAGGAGCCGGCCGGCATCTGCAACAGGAGAGTGAAATGGTGACCCGCCCGCAATCCGCACCTGTCCCTGGCGCCGAGGTGTCTCGCCGCGCCGAAGGCTGGCGTCCGGATAGCTGGCGATTTTATCCCGGCCTGCAGATGCCCAATTATCCGGATGCGGCCGCCCTCTCCGAGGTGGAGCAGAAGCTTGCCTCCTATCCGCCGCTGGTTTTTGCAGGGGAGGCCCGCCGCCTGAAGGCAGAAATTGCCAAGGTGGCCAAGGGCGAGGCCTTCCTGCTGCAGGGCGGCGACTGCGCCGAGAGCTTCGACGAGCACTCGGCCGACAACATCCGCGATTTCTTCCGCGTCTTCCTGCAGATGGCGGTGGTGCTCACGTTCGCCGGCGGCTCGCCGGTGGTGAAGGTGGGCCGCATCGCCGGCCAGTTCGCCAAGCCCCGGTCCTCCGACATGGAGACGGAGAATGGCGTGACGCTGCCGAGCTACCGCGGCGACATCATCAATGACATCGCCTTCACGCCGGAAGCCCGCGTGCCGGATCCGCGTCGGCAGATCGAGGCGTACCGCCAGTCGGCGGCGACGCTGAACCTGCTGCGTGCCTTCGCCACCGGTGGCTATGCGAACCTCGAGAACGCCCACCAGTGGATGCTAGGCTTCGTGAAGGACAGCCCCCAGTCCTCGCGCTACCAGGAACTGGCGAACCGCATCACCGAGGCGCTCGACTTCATGCGCGCCTGCGGGATCAATCCCCAGTTCCATCCGGAGATGCGGACGACGGATTTCTTCACCAGCCATGAGGCGCTGCTGCTCGGCTACGAGCAGGCGCTGACGCGGGTGGATTCCACCTCCGGCGACTGGTATGCGACCTCCGGTCACCTGCTGTGGATCGGCGACCGCACCCGCCAGCCGGACCATGCGCATGTCGAGTATTTCCGCGGCATCCGCAATCCGATCGGCATCAAGTGCGGCCCCTCGCTCTCGGGCGAGGGCCTCATCCGCCTGCTGGACATCCTGCAGCCGGACAACGAGGCCGGGCGCATCACCCTCATCTGCCGCTTCGGCGCGGACAAGATCGGCGATCACCTGCCGAACCTGATCCGCACGGTGGAGAAGGAAGGCCGCACCGTGGCGTGGTCGTGCGATCCCATGCACGGCAACACCATCAAGGCCGCCTCCGGCTACAAGACGCGCCCGTTCGAGCGTATCCAGTCGGAGATCCGTTCCTTCTTCGACATTCATGCGGCCGAGGGCACCTATGCCGGCGGCGTGCACCTGGAAATGACGGGCAAGAACGTCACCGAGTGCACGGGCGGCGCCCGTGCCATCTCGGACGAGGACCTGCGTGCCCGGTACCACTCCTTCTGCGATCCGCGCCTCAACGCGGAGCAGGCGATCGAGACCGCCTTCCTGGTGGCCGAGCTGCTGAAGCGCGAGCGCCTTGCCCGTGGCCGTCCGCAGGTTGTCGCCGCAGAGTGATCCTCAGGCGCTGACCTGACAGGCGCTTAAAACCGAACACCCCGGGACGTTCGTCCCGGGGTGTTTTCGTTTGGGGGATGAAGAAGCGGGGGCTGCAAAACAAAAGGCCCGCCCCGATGGGGCGGGCCGAACCTGCGCCGGGCCGTCGGAAGCGGCCCGGCCTATGCGCCTTGCTTCACTTCACCAGCGGGCAGCCGCCGTCCTTGAGCGGGCGGAAGGCTTCGTTGGCGGGGATGGTGGCGACCAGCTCGTAGAGGTCCCACGGGCCCTTGGAATCGGCTGGCTTCTTCACCTTGAAGAGATACATGGGATGGGTGGCGCGGCCGTCGATGCGCACCTCGCCCTTGCCGAACAGCGGATCGTCGATGGGGGTGGCGCGCATCTGCTCCATCACCTTGAGCGAATCCTTGGTCTTCGCGTCCTTGATGGCGTTCAGATAGTGCAGCGCGCTGGAATAGACGCCCGCCTGGGTCGAGGTGGGCATCTTGCCGTTGAACTTGTCGGCGAACCGCTTGGAGAAAGCGCGGGTCTGGTCGTTCAGATCCCAGTAGAAGGCCTCGGTGAGGAGCAGGCCCTGCGCGGCCTGAAGGCCCAGCGCCTTCACGTCGGACGAGAAGATGAGCAGGCCGGCCATGGACTGGCCACCCTGGGTGATGCCGAACTCGGAGGCCTGCTTGATGGCGGTGATCAGGTCGCCGCCAGCGTTCGCGAGGCCGATGACCTTGGCACCGGAGGCCTGCGCCTGCAGCAGGAAGGAGGAGAAGTCGGTGGCGCTGAGCGGGTGCTTCACGCTGCCCGCGACCTTGCCGCCGGCGTTCTTCACCGCCGCGGCCGCGTCACGTTCCAGCGCCGCGCCGAAGGCGTAATCGGCGGTGATGAAGAACCAGGGCGAGCCGCCCTGCTTGGTGATGGCGGACCCGGTGCCGTTGGCGAGCGCCCAGGTGTCGTAGGTCCAGTGCACCGTGTTGGGCGAGCACTTGGCGCCGGTGATGTCGGAGCTGCCGCCGCCGGACACGAGGAAGATCTTGTTCTTCTCGCGCGTCACATCATTGACCGCGAGGGCCACCGAGGAGGTGGTCACGTCCATGATGGCGTCCACGCCATCCTGGTCGTACCACTTGCGGGCGATGGAGGAGCCGACATCCGGCTTGTTCTGGTGATCGGCGCCGACCACTTCCACCTTGAAGCCCGGATTCTTGGCCATGAAGTCCTGCGCCGCCATCTGCGCCGCGGCCACTGAGCCGGGACCGGAGATGTCCGCATAGACGCCGGACATGTCGTTGAGCACGCCGAGTTTGACGGTTGTATCCTCAGCGCGGGCGAGGCCCGTGGTAAGGCCGCAGAGTGCGGCGGCGAGCAGCAGCGCGCGTGTCTGCCGCAGGGTGCGAGACTTCATGATGATCGCTCCTCCCAATCCATCGGAACGCATGCCGCGGGACACGTGCCTGGACCTTCCCGGCTTGTGGATCCCGCCGGTTTTCGTTCCTGCCTTAGGGATAGAAGCTCCGGGCGTTGCTGAACAGTACCTCATTTAGGCGAATGCCTCCCGCGAGGGGCGGTTGCGCCGCCTTTGTGATGCCCCGGCTGGCTGTTTCAAGGCGGCGTGGCGAGGCCGTAGGATGACCGTGTATCTGCGTTGGGGTCGCTCATGTATCTCGCCGCCATCCTCCTCCTGATGCTGGTGCTGCCGCTGGTCTCCATTGGCGTGGAAATGGCGGCAGCCGGCGGGGCGCCGGCTGCGCTCGCCTTCAGGTGGTTCGTGTTCTGGGCCGTGGGCGTGCGGCTCGCCTTCGCCGGGGTGAAGCAGGTGGCGCAGCCGGCATACACGGCGGGCACCATCTTCGGGATCGAGGATCCGCGGTTGCACGTGATCGTGCAGGAGCTCGGCTTCGCCAACCTCGCCTTCGGACTGCTGGGGCTGCTCTCCTTGCCGTTTCCGGCTTTCCGCCTGGCCGCCGCCGTCGCGGGCGGGACCTTTTACTTGCTTGCGGGCCTGAAGCACCTGATGCGCGGCGAGCGCAACCGCATGGAGACCGTCGCGATGGCCTCCGATCTTGCCATCGCGTTCCTGCTCTTCGTGTTGCTGGCCTGGCGGAGCGGGCCCTAGGTCGCCTTTTCGCCAGCACCGCTGACCATGCCCGCCACGCCGGCGAACGCGCCGTCGGCCAACTCCGCCACCAGCAGGCGCGCGGGATCCACGGGCCCAGGCAGGGTGACCACGCCGAACGGGATGCGGCTGAAGCCAAAGCGGGCGTAATAGGGCGCGTCGCCCACCAACACCACCAGCCGGTGCCCGGCCTGCCGCGCGGCGCCGAGGGCGACCTCCATCAGCCGCGCGCCAATGCCGACCGACTGGAACGGGGGCTCCACCGTCAGGGGGCCGAGCAGCAATGCGGGGGTGGTGCCGATCCGCACCTGCGTGAGCCGCACCGAGCCCACCAGCATGTTGCCCACCCGCGCGGTGAAGGAGAGCGCACGCTCGTGCCCAGTCTGCTCGCGGATGCGGAAGGCCGTGCGGGCGAACCGGCCGGGGCCGAAGGTCCGCTCGTGCAGCTTGTCGATGTCTTGGTCGTCGGCCGGGGTTTCGAGGGCGATGGAAAGGGGCAGCTCGGTCATGTTCCGGTTCTTGCGGCGAGGGGTGAGGACCCGCATGGCCGCAGGAGCGGAGGGCTCGGGCGGCGGGTCAGTCGTGCAGGTTCGGCCGCGCGCGGTGGCGCGCCTTGTCCTGTCGTCGTCGCTCGAGCCTGATGATGGGCACGGCCGGCCTTCTCCTCATTTCGCCGGCTTCCGGCGCGGCGCGGGCGATAGCACGCCCGCTGCGGCCGGTCCAGCGGCAAACCTGCGCCAGCACGCTCTGAAGCTCTGGAACAGCCGCCGTTCAGGCGCCGTAGATCCAGCCGTAGCGGTCGAGGAGGCCGGCGCCGGTGCTGCGCAGCACCAGGTCGCGGGCGATCCGCGGTGGACCGGAGAGGTGATAGACGATGCCGTTGCGCCGGGCTTCGCTCTGGATGCGCGCCGTGCGCCCGCGCCGTTCCGTCTCATAGGCCTTGAGTGCGGAGGCGGCGTCGGTTTGCGTCTCGATGCTGCGCGCAAGGCAGGCCGCATCCTCGATGGCCTGCGCTGCGCCCTGGGCGAGGAACGGCAGCATGGCGTGGGCGGCATCGCCCAGCAGCGCGACCCGGCCCGAACTCCAGCGGGGCAGGGGATCGATGTCGTAGAGGCCCCAGCACAGAAAATGGGAGGCGCTCTGGAGCAGCTTGCGCACCTCCGGCGCCCAGGACGCGAAGGCGGCATGCACCGCCGCGCTGTCGCCCGGCGCGCTCCAGCGGGCGACAGGCTCCGTCTGCTTCACGATGGCGACGAGGTTGAGCATCTGCCCCCCCTTCACCGGATAGACCACCAGATGGGCGTCGCGGCCAAGATAGAGCCGCACGTCCGGCGGATGGCGGTCCGGCACCGGGACGGTGGCGCGGAAGGCGAGGCGGCGGGCGAACACCGGCGGGTCCTTGACGCCGAGGTGCGCGCGCACCGCCGAGCGCACGCCATCGGCCCCGACAAGAATGTCGGCGCCATGGGCCAGCAGGTTCTCCCCCTGCTTCACCACCGCGCGCACACCGCCGAAGGAGGGCTCCACCGCCGTGAGGTCGGAGCCCAGGGTGAGGATGGCGCCTTCCGCCCGGGCCGCGTCGGCGAGCAGGTTCTGGAGATCCGCGCGGTGGACCACGAGGAACGGCGCCCCGTATCGCGTCACTGCCGGGCCGTAATGGGCGCGGGTGATGGTCGCGCCGCTGCGCCCGTCGCGCACGTCGAGGGAGCGGGGGGCCACCGCCACCTGCTCCAGGCGTGCCAGCAGTCCGAAGTCGCGCAGGATGCGCGTTGCGTTGGGGGTGAGCTGGAGGCCGGCGCCCACTTCCTTCAGCTTGCGCGCCTGCTCCACCACCTGAACGGTGAGGCCGGCGCGCCGCAGGGCGATGGCGCAGGCGAGCCCGCCGATGCCCGCGCCGACGATGACGGCGCTGCGGGCCGCGCGCCTGGGGCGCGGGCGGAAAGGGATGGGCTCAGCCATGGTGCGATCCGGCTCCCGGGGGGAGCCGGCCGATAGGGGCTCCGGTTCAGGCGGCGCTAAGGGCCGAGGCCTCGTCATGCCACACGCACTCCTCCGGCTTGGCCTCGCCCGCCGCGAGGGCCGGGTTGTAGCGATACAGCGTGGAGCAATAGGGGCAGACGTGCTCGGTATCGTCACCGAGGTCGATGAAGATGTGCGGATGGTCGAAGGGCGGCTTCGCGCCGATGCACATGAACTCCTTGCTGCCCACCTCGATGAGGGTGACGCCGAGATCATTGCAGAAGTGGGGAATGCCGGTGTCCGCCATGGTTCCGCCCGTGCGCGTTCAAAAAAGCGCCGCGACCTTAGCGTCTGATGCGCCTTGGTGAAAGGCCTCGCACCGCGGCAGATGCGCCGCAGCCATGAACATGAGCGCGGGCGCGGGCTCGACGGATCCTTCCGTCGGAGGTAACTTAACGGAAGCGTGGAGAGAGGGAGGGTCGAGTCCATGAATCACGTGATGATCGGCCGGCCGTTCCCCGTCCGTGGCGGCGTGTTCGAGCGCACGCACTTCACGGACGTCGTTCCCAAGGCCTTCCCGGCCAAGGCTGTCCCAGGCCGCAACTCCGGCTGCTAGCCGGCAGCTTTCCACAGGCACGCGCTGCCGTCCCCGCCTTTACCGGGGCAATGGCGCCTGTCCGCTGATCCAGCCCACCAGATGCGGCGCTGCGCGCGCCGCCTTCCCCCTTGTCCGAACCAGGGACCGGCCCGTGCGCCATGGAGGGCGCACCGCGCGTGGCCGGGATGTGTCATGTCGCTGTTCCAGACCCACAAGCGCGAGATATCGCCCCGCGCGGTCTTTGCCTTCCTGTTCGCTCACTGGCGCCGCCGCCGTGGCGTGATCGCCGCGACGCTCGCCGCCGTGCTTGTGGCGACGCTGGCGGAGGTTTTCGTGCCGCTCTTCGCCGGGCGGCTCATCGACGCCTTGTCCCTCGCCGACCGGGAGGCGGCCTGGCGGGGCGCGACAGCGGCGTTCCTCGCCATCGTCGCGCTGGGCTTCGTCATGGTGTCGGCGCGCCACGCCACCTACGTCATCATCGTGCGGCTGACGCTGCGGATGATGTCGGACGTGGCGGCGGATGCCTTCGCCCGCGTTCAGCGCTTCTCGGCGGACTGGCATGCCTCCACCTTCGCCGGCTCCACCGTGCGCAAGATCTCGCGGGGCATGTGGTCCCTCGACGTGCTGCACGACACGCTGCTGGTGGCGCTGTTTCCTTCCGTGGTGGCGCTCGCCGGCTCGGCGCTGCTGCTCGGCTGGCACTGGCCGGTGATGGGCCTCGTGGTGGCCATCGGGGCGGTTGCCTTCGTGGCGCTGACCCTCGTGCTGTCCGTGACCTACGTGGCGCCGGCGGCTCGGCTCTCCAATGCGTGGGATACCCGCGTCGGCGGCGTGCTGGCGGATGCGGTGGGCTGCAACGCCGTGGTGAAGGCCTATGGCGCCGAGGAGCGGGAGGAGGAGCGTCTCACCCGCGTGCTCGCCAAGTGGAACGCCCGCACGATGCGCACGTGGATGGCCGGCACCTGGGCCGGCACCGCCCAGCTCCTGGCCCTGGTGGTGCTCCAGGCCTCCATCATCGGCACGGCGCTGGTGTTGTGGCACAAGGGCGAGGCGGGGGCGGGCGACATCGCCTACGTGCTCACCACCTATCTCGTCGTGCACTCCTACCTGCGCGACATCGGCATGCACGTGCACAATCTCCAGCGCTCGGTGAACGAGCTGGAGGAGCTGGTGGGCATCCATCATCAGGCCGTCGCCATCGCCGATGCCAAGGACGCCGTGCCGGCGAAGGTGGAGGAGGGCCGCATCGCCTTCGAGGGCGTGACGTTCCACTACGGCGGCCATCGCACGCCGTTGTACGAGAACCTCTCGGTGACCATTGATGCGGGCGAGCGCGTCGGCCTTGTCGGCCCCTCGGGCTCCGGCAAGACCACGTTCGTGAAGCTGATCCAGCGGCTGCACGACGTCTCGTCCGGGCGGGTCACGGTGGACGGGCAGGACGTGCGCGTTGTCACCCAGGGGTCGCTGCGCCGTGCCGTCGCCATGGTGCAGCAGGAGCCGGTGCTGTTCCATCGCTCCCTGATGGAGAACATCGCCTACGGCCGGCCCGACGCCTCCTTCGCGGACATCCGCCGGGCGGCGGAGCTCGCCAACGCGGCGTCCTTCATCGAGGGCCTGCCGCGGGGCTACGGCACGCTGGTGGGCGAGCGCGGGGTGAAGCTCTCCGGCGGCGAGCGCCAGCGCATCGCCATCGCCCGCGCCTTCCTGGCGGATGCGCCCATCCTGATCCTGGACGAGGCCACCTCGGCCCTCGATTCGGAATCGGAGGCGGCCATCCAGCAGGCCATGGAACGGCTGATGGTGGGGCGCACGACCCTGGTCATCGCCCACCGCCTGTCCACGGTGCGCGCCCTTGACCGGCTCTTGGTGTTCGACAAGGGGCGGATCGCGGAAGAAGGCGATCACGACGCCCTGGTGCGCCGCGAGGGCGGCATCTACCGCCGCCTGTTCGAGCGCCAGGCCATGGAGCTGGCCAAGGGGCTGGGCAGCGGGCTGGCGGCGTGACCCCGAAGATGAAGCCGCGCGGCGCTGCCGCGCGGTTTTCGCTCACTCCAGATCGGTATCGAAGATGGCCATGCGGAAGTTCTGGGACAGCTTGCCGCCTTCCTCGTCCTTGGTCAGCGTGCCGATGGATTCCTCGCCGAGGTACACTTCCGACGTGTCCTTGGACTTGGGGAAGGCCACCACCTTGAACTGCGGATTGCCGAACTTGGTTCGCAGATAGCCCGGCGCGTCAGTGTCGCGCACGGTCATGCGGAAATGGTAGGACAGCTCGCCGTCCTCCTCGTCCCGGTCCAGGGTGGCGATGAATTCCTCGCCCAGAAACACCTCGGCCACGTCCTTCGTCTTTGCGCGGGCAGCGATCTTGATCTGCGGATTGTTGAACAGGGTCCGCAAATAGCGCTGCACGCGCTCAAGCTCGGTCTTGTCCAAGAGTGATCCTCCTCGGGAACCAAAGGCCGCCTTATGGCGAGCCGCGCCGGCGGGTTCAAGCCGCCGCACGCCATGACGCGTCAGATATCCGCACCGGCGAAGATGTTGTCCTCGAACATCTGGTCCATGGAACGGGACGGCTCGGCGCAGCCGGCCTCTCCCACCACCTTGGCGGGAATGCCGGCGACGGTGGAATTGCGCGGCACCGCCTTCAGCACGACGGAACCGGCGGCGACGCGGGCGCAGCGGCCCACCTCGATATTGCCCAGCACCTTGGCGCCAGCGCCGATGAGCACGCCGC
Organism: Xanthobacter nonsaccharivorans; assembly: GCF_043194755.2. NCBI lineage: Bacteria > Pseudomonadati > Pseudomonadota > Alphaproteobacteria > Hyphomicrobiales > Xanthobacteraceae > Xanthobacter > Xanthobacter nonsaccharivorans. The sequence goes on from NZ_CM195526.1 coordinate 1,682,237, forward strand.
GGCGGATCTTGGGATGCCGGTCGCCGCTCTCCTTGCCGGTGCCGCCCAGCGTCACGCCCTGCAGGATCGAGACGTCGTCCTCGATCACCGCCGTGGCGCCGACGACGATGCCGGTGGCATGGTCGAAGAAGATGCCACGGCCCATGGGCACCTGCGGGTGGATGTCCACCGCGAACACCGAGGACACGCGGCTCTGCAGGTAGAGCGCGAAGTCCTTCTGCCCGTTCTCCCACAGCCAGTGCGCGAGACGATGTGTCTGGATGGCATGGAAGCCCTTGAAATACAAAACAGGTTCCAGCGTGCGGGTGGCCGCCGGATCGCGGTCCACCACGGCCATGATGTCGGCGCGCAGGGCCTGGGAGATGGACTTGTCGCGGGTCGTCGCCTCGAGCCAGGCGGCGCGGATGGCGGCGCCCGGGATGTCCTGATGGTCGAGGCGGGCGGCGATGCGCTCGCCGATCACGGCCTCAAGGCTCGGCTGCCCCAGCACCGCGCCGGTAAGGAAGCCGGCCAGCATCGGCTCGCGCTCGGCTGCCTCCTCCGCCTCGTTGCGCAGGCGTGCCCACACAGGGTCCACCACATCGTGCCACCGCTCCGTGCCCGCCTTGGTGAGCCTTGGCGCAAACCCTTCGGAAACCTGCACGGGCATTGGATTCTGCGGCATTCCTGCCTCCTGGAGAGAAAGACTGGCCCCTCTGACTTGCCCTCTTTCTAGCACAAGCGGCGCCAAGGGGAGAGGTTCCGCGCTCCGCCTCAGGGGCGGGCCTTGAGGAAGTCGAGGGCGCCGGCCTTGAACACCTTGTCGCCCACCGCCGGATTGTGGTCCCGGTTCGGGATGTCCAGGCGGGTGCCGTCGGGCAGGAGGTCCACCAGCGGCTGGATGGGCCCGGCCACCGCGTCGCGCGTGCCGATGGCCACCAGCACCGGCTGGTAGATGCGCTGGACCTCTTCCCGCGTCAGGGTTTGCCGCGATCCGCGGATGCAGGCGGCGAGCGCCTTCAGGTCCGCCTTGTTGGCATCCGCGAAGGCCCGGAACATGCGGCCCATGGGGTCGGAGACGGCCTCGAGGCTCGGCGCTTCCAGGGCGTCGGCGACCGTCTGGGGCAGGCCGACGCCGTCCACCAGATGGTAGCCGAGGCCGCCCATGATGAGCGACCGGACGGCCTGGGGGAAGTGCAGGGCCATCTGCGCCCCCACCCGCGCGCCCATGGAATAGCCCACCACATCCGCCCGCTCGATGCCCAGGTGGTCGAGCAGCCTTTTGGCATCCTCGGCCATCCGGAGCGTATGATAACGCTCTGGGTCGTATAGCTTTTCCGATTCCCCGTGGCCCCGGTGATCAAAACCGATGGCGCGGTATCCCGCCTCCGTCAGGGTCCTGGTCCAGGAGGGGCCGACCCAGTTGATCTCCTTGGTGGAGGCGAAGCCGTGGATCAGCAGGACCGGATCGCCGGCACCGATGTCGAAATAGGCGATATCGACGCCTTCGGAATCGAAATGGGACATGGAGAACCTTCGGCCGGCACCACGATCGGGGGTGCCTTCGGAGCGCCGGGGAAACTAGAGCCCCGCTCCCCGCCTGCCAAGCCGGCGGGGGACATGGCTGCCGCGCCGGCTTCGATGCCTTCGCCGATGTCAGCGACCTGCTTCGTCGAACCGCCGTCCGTGGCCGGATGTGGACCCTCCATCCCCGCTCCATCCCCGGCGAGGGAGCGGGCCGCCTCCGCCGCCGCGCGGAAGCGGGCGTGGGCGGTCTCCGTGGCATCCGCGCCGGTGGCAAGGGGCGGGGGGGCCGGCCGACGGGGCGGGGGCTCCGGCCCGGTCGGGCAAGGGCCGCCGGGAGGCGGGAGCCATGCGGCCCGGCTTGCCCTTCAGCCACCGCAGCAGGGGGCGCCCGGTGCGGCCGCCGTCGCGGCCCTTCCGCGGGCGATTGCTCCTCCATGTCCGCCGGGCGCAGGCGACGCAGAAGGAATTGAAGGACGACACCAGCGCGAAGGTGTAGGCCGCCGCGGCGAACGCCCACCAGATGAGGTGGAACAGGGCCGAGGTGAGGACGATGGCCCCGCGCCCCAGCGTCTTCAGGATGGCCAGCGTCTGCGGCCCCTTGGCCTCGGCGAGCCGGGCCACGCGGGAGAGGTCGCGTCCGCCGTCGGCCACCTTCAGGCCCTCCATGGCGGCGCGGGTGCCGGCCTTGGCCTGGATGCGGGCGGCATCGTCCAGCATGCGCGTGAGGGTGGAGAGGCGGTCCGCCCGCACCACGCCCTTCAGCGCCGCGCCGTCCACGGTGGCGGGACTCGACGCCAGGCGGCGCAGGGCGGCGAAATCCACGCTCTCGCGCACCGCGCGGGTGAGGCTGCGGGCGAGAGCGGCCGAAAGCTGGCCCGTGCGCTTCGCCACCTTCACGAGGGTGATGCCGACCCGCACCGGCAGGCTCGCGCCCACGGTGGCGTAGGTGCCGGCGGTCACGGCGATGCCCACGGCCGAGAGGCCCAGGATCAGCTCGTCCGCCTCCTCGCCGCGGGCAAGCTTCAGCCCCTCGCGGCCGGCGTCGCGGATGTCCCCCCACACCATCATGTCGCTTACCGCCGCCCCGGCGAGACCTGGGAGGTCATGGGGCTCGCCGGTGACGAAGCCGAGCCCGAACGCGGTGGCCGAGCGCAGCGACTGGGCCGATGTGCCGTTGGCGGCCTCCACCTTCGCCCGCAGCTCCGGCGGCAGGGCGAGCCCGCGCGCATCGGCGAGGGCCACGTAGGAGGCGGCGAGCTCGCCATCGTCCTCGGCGAGGGCGGCGGCGATCGCCTTCTCCGCGTCGGCGCCCGTGAAGCCGGAAAGGCCAAGGTCGGCGAGCCGTGCCGGGTCGTCCCGCGCGGCGATGAGCTTCACGCTCTCCTTCGCGATGGGCATGAGCCAGGGCGCGCAGCCGAGCAGCGCGGCGAGGAGGGTGAGAAGGGCAAGGATGCGGGCCATGGCGTCGAGGCAGAAGCTAAGCACGGCTTTGCGGCGCGCAATAGCCGCCGGGGCTGCCGTGATCTCCGGGCAGGCGAGGGAGCAGCCGCGGGACGCCATGGGCGGTGTCCGGTCCCGGCCCATCCGGGGGGCATCCGCTTTGCGGCGCGCAATAGCCGCCGGGGCTTCCGCGATCTCCGGACAGGCGAGGAAACAGCCGCGGGACGCCATGGGCGACGTCCGGTCCCGGCCCATCCGGGGGGCATCCGCTTTGCGGCGCGCAATAGCCGCCGGGGCTGCCGTGATCTCCGGGCAGGCGAGGGAGCAGCCGCGGGATGCCATGGGCGGCGTCCGGTCCGGGCGCGTCCGGGGCATCCGCTTCGCGGCGCGATGAGCGACCGCAAGTCCCCCCGGCCCGGCCGCAGGGGGCCGCTCGGTGCAGCCTTCTGCCGCCTCAAGCCCCCAAGCCCGGGTCTTCAAGGCCAGGTCCTAAAGGCCAGGTCTTCAGGGCCTGGTCCCGGATCTCCGGTCTTTAGGCCCGGGTCCCCAAGTCCGGGTCCCCAAGTCCGGGTCCCCAAATCCGGGTCCCGAAGCCGCCCCAAGTCCCGAAATCGTGTTCCTGTCGCAGGCGCGCGGCGTGGCCTTCGGCGCTAGGATGGCGCCAACGCCGCAGCATGCGGCCCGGGCAAGGCGGATGCCTTCCTGCCGGGGCATCGGCCGCCCGGAAGCGGGAGGTATGCCATGTCGTCTGTCCAGCCCTCTGCCCAGTCATCCCCGCCGGTGGGGCCGTCCGGCGCCTTCATGCCCATTGATCGGGCCTCCTCCGGCGCGGCGCTGCGGGTGCGCCGCATCGGCCCTGCCGACCTGTGGGCGGCGCTGAAGGCCGGCGCCGAGGATTTCCGGGAGCACCCGAGCCAGCTCTTCTTCCTCATGCTCATCTATCCGCTGGTGGGGCTGTTCCTGGGGCGCCTCGCCCTGGGCTACGAGGTGCTGCCGCTGCTCTATCCGCTGGCGGCGGGCTTCGCGCTGCTGGGACCCATCACGGCGGTCGGCCTCTACGAGGTGAGCCGGCGTCGGGAGATGGGCATGCCCCACGGCCTCGTCTATGCCCTCGACGTGCGGCGCGCCCCCACCTTCGGCGCGATCCTGATGATCGCCCTGGTGCTGACGGTGACGTTCGTCATCTGGCTGGTGGCGGCCATGGGCCTCTACTGGTGGATCTTCGGCAGCTACGTGCCGCGCTCTATCTCCGCCTTCGCCTCGGACCTGTTCACCACCGGCCGGGGGCTGAAGCTGATCGTCGCCGGCAATGCCCTGGGCTTCCTGTTCGCCTTGTTCGCCATGAGCTTCTCGGTGGTGTCCCTGCCGCTGCTGGTGGACCGGCCGGTGGATCTCGCCTGCGCCATCCGCACCTCGTTCCGGGCGGTGGGCGAGAATTTCGGCACCCTGCTGCTGTGGGGCTTCATCGTCGCGCTGGCGCTGGCGCTGGGCAGCCTGCCGTTCTTCATCGGCCTCGCCGTGGTGCTGCCGGTGCTGGGCCACGCCACCTGGCACCTCTACCGCCGGCTGGTGGTGTAGGCGCCGGCATGAGCTGCCGGCTGCCGTGAAGAGCCCCCGGCCGGCTGCTGCGTGAGCGGAAGGAGAGCCGGGTACCGGCGCAGGAAGGCCCCGAGCGTTCTGGCTATGGGCCGTCGATGGTCAGGGGAGCGGGTCCCCTCACTGCGGTCATCTCGCGGCTCGGCATGGAGCGCCTCACCCCCTCATCCCCCGGCGCGTCCGGGGAAGCCTCTGTGCGGCGGGGCTGGGTGTCCGGGTTTACGGCGTGCCGGCATGGAGGAGTGGATGCCCCGGACGAGCCGGGGCACGGCGTCCAAAACTGCGCGAGGGGGCCCGGCCCGGCGCTCCGGCTTTGCCGTCGGTGGTCCGGGGAGCGGAGGCGCTCTTTTCTCACCTCCCTCATCCCCCGGCGCGTCCGGGGAAGCCACTGTGCGGCGGGGCTGGTGTCCGGGTTTGCGACGTGCCGGCATGGGGGAGTGGATGTCCCGGACGAGCCGGGGCACGACGTCCGAAACTGCGCTACAGGCCGCGGCTTGGCGCTCCGGCTTTGCCGTCGATGGTCCGGGGAAGGGAAGGCGGGCTTTTCTCACCCCCTTCACCCCCCGGCTTGTCCGGGGAATCCAATTTGCGACGGGGCCGAGTGTCCGGGTTTGCGGCGTGCCGGCACGCAGGAGTGGGAACCGCCTCCCGCCGGCTCTTGCGCCCGCTCGCCAACGCGCTACACCTCATCTGGCATAATGAATCCAGAAGAGGTGCGCGGTGACGCTCATCGATGTCTCGGGAGAGCGCTTCCATGTGGAGACGGCGGGGCCGGAGGGCGCGCCGCCGCTGATCCTTGCCCATTCGCTGGGCTGCACGCTTCACATGTGGGACGAGGTGGTGCCGCTGTTCGCGCGGGAGCGGCGGGTCATCCGCTACGACGCCCGCGGCCATGGGCAGAGCGCGGCGCCGGATCAGGTCTACGCCATGGGCGACCTCGGCCGCGACGTGCTCGCCATCATGGACCGGCTGGGCCTTGACCGGGCCGATTTCTGCGGCCTGTCGCTGGGCGGCATGGTGGGCCAGTGGCTGGCGCTGAACGCGCCGCAGCGGCTCACCCGGCTGGTGCTCTCCAACACCACCGCCCACGCCGGCCCGGCCCGCTTCTGGGACCAGCGCATCAGGGCGGTGCGGCGGGACGGGGTGGAGCCCATCACCGATTCCGTCATCGACAGCTGGTTCACGCCCGAGTTCCGCGCCGCCGCGCCCGGGCGCGTGGCCGAGGTGCGGGCCATGGTGGCGGGCACAAAGCCCGCGGGCTACATGGGCACCAGCGCCGCCATGCGCGACATGGATTTCCGCGGGGACCTCCCGTCCATCCGCACCGGGACGCTGGTGATCGTCTCCGAGGCCGACCGTTCCACGCCCCCGGCCTGGGGCGAGGCCATCGCCGCCGCCGTCCCCGGCGCGCGGCTGGAGCGCCTGGCCGGCGGCCACCTCTCGGCCATCGAGCAGCCGCAGGCCTTCGCGAAGATCGTCTCCGCCTTCCTCGGCTGAGGCAGCGACACGCAGGTGACACGTGCGCGCCCTTATGGAACATGCGGGGCGGATCACGCGCTTCGGGGGCGGGCATGGCGTCTGACGGACACGGCACGGCGGGCGGGCACGAGGGGGCGGGCCATCCCCACGACCATGAGGATGATCACCCGCCGCACGATCACGATGGCCATGACCACCCCGATCATGACCACCCCGATCATGACCACGCCGGTCACGGCCATGCCGGCCATTCCCATGCGGTGCCCGATTCCCTGCGTGCCTTCGCCATCGGCGCGGGGCTGAACTTCGGCTTCGTCTTGGTGGAGGTGGCGTTCGGCCTCTATGCCGGCTCCCTCGCCCTGCTGGCGGATGCCGGCCACAACCTCTCCGACGTGCTGGGCCTGGTGCTGGCCTGGGCGGCAGCCTGGCTGTCGCGCCGCGCGCCGACGCGGCTGCGCACCTATGGCTACGGCCGCTCCTCCATCCTCGCCGCGCTCGCCAACGCCATGATCCTGCTCATCGGCACCGGCGGCATCATCGTCGAGGCCCTCTCGCGCCTCTCCAGCCCCGAGCCGGTCGAGACCGGCATCGTGATGGTGGTGGCGCTGGTAGGCGTGGGGGTGAACATGGGCACGGCGCTGCTGTTCATGGCCGGGCGCAAGGGCGATCTCAACGTGCGCGGCGCCTTCCTGCACATGGTGGCGGATGCGGCCATCTCGCTGGGCGTGGTGGTGGCGGCGGCGGTGATCTCGGCAACCGGCTGGCTGTGGCTCGATCCGGCGGTGTCGCTCGGCATCGCGGTGGCCATCGTCGCCGGAACCTGGGGGCTGCTGCGCGACAGTTTCAACCTCTCCATGGACACGGTGCCCGCCGGCATCGATCCGGAGGTGGTGGAGCATTGGCTCGCGGCGCGCCCCGGCGTCAGCGAGGTGCACGACCTCCACATCTGGGGCCTCAGCACCACCTCCATCGCCCTCTCCGCGCATCTGGTGCGGCCGGGGGCGGGGCTCGACGACGACTTCCTCACCGAGACCTGCGCCGGGCTGAAGGCGCGCTTCGGCATCATCCATCCGGTGCTGCAGGTGGAGCAGGGGCGGATGGCCTGCGCCTTCGCCCCGAGGGATGTGGTGTGAGCGGACGCCGTCCGGTCAGGCGGCCTTCGGCGCCTTGAGTCCTGCGAGGGCCTCGCGGGCGATGGGGGAAAGCCCCTCGCCGCCGTGGGCGATGTGCTCGGCGATCTTGGCCCGCATGCGCGGGTCCCAGAACTTCTCGATATGGACGCGGGTGGAAGCCACCGCCGCCTCGTGCTTCTGCGTGGCGAAGGCGGTGGCGATCTGGTTCGCCATGTAGACGAGCTTTTCGGCGGTGCTATGCGACATGGTTCTGCCGTTCCGGTGAAGCGAGCTCGATGCGCTCGGGATGGGTGAAGATCTCGAAGCCGTCCGCCCGCACGATGGCGCAGAGCGTGATGCCCGCCGCCTCCGCCGTGCGGATGGCGAGCGAGGTGGGCGCCGACACCGCGGCGATGACGCCGACGCCCAGCACGGCCGCCTTCTGCACCATCTCGATGGAGACGCGGCTCGTCAGCAGCAGCAGGCCGCGGGCGGTGTCGAAGCCGGCGTCCGCCGCCTTGCCCACCAGCTTGTCGAGGGCATTGTGGCGGCCCACGTCCTCGGCGGTGGCGAGGATGCCGCGGCCGGGCTCGAAATAAGCGGCGGCATGCACCGCGCGCGTCTCGTGGTTCAGGGACTGGAGGGGGCCGAGGGCCTCCATGGCGCCGAGGAGGGCGGCGGGGGTGAAGCGCGCGGCGGCGGCCACGTGGGCGGCCGGCTTCACCGCCTCCACCAGGCTCTCCACGCCGCACAGGCCGCAGCCGGTGGGGCCGGCGAGCGCGCGGCGCCGGGCGGAGAGATGCTTCATCTTCTCCTCGGGAATCCACATGCGCGCCTCGATGCCCTCCTCCAGCACGATCACCTCGCGGGAGAGGATCTCCGCGGGGGAGGCGACGATGCCTTCCGTCAGCGCGAAGCCGAGGGCGAAATCGGCGATGTCCGTGGGGCTCGCCATCATCACGGCGTGGGTGGTGCCGTTGAAGGTGAGGGCCACGGGCACCTCCTCCGGCACCGCGCGCGCGCCTTCGGACACCTTGCCGTCGCGCACCTGCACGCGCGTCACCCGCCGCGCCGGAGGGGGCGGGGGGAGGGCGGCATCCTGCGGCAGGGGGCAGGATGCGGGCTGGTCGGGCGTGTCGGTCATCTCAACCGTTCAGTCTCATCCCTTCAGGTGGGTACAAAGCGACGAGATCGCAAAAGGATAAACCCTTTCGCGCCGGCGGGGGAGGGCCGGGTGGACGCGGGTCCCTTCGCTGGTCCGGCCGGGAGAATGGCGTCGCCGGCTTCCCCCTCCCTCCGTAGAGAGCGGAGAGAGAGAGCAGGCCGTGACGCCGGTTCTCCGTCGCCGCATCCCGGATGCGTGACGGCGGCAGCCGGAGCGCGGGTCCGGGACCCAGGAAGGGCTTTTCCGAAGCGGCCCCGTGTCCGGCCCTGCCGCGGAAGGTGGCGCCTGCCGCGGGGGCTTGCGTCGCTCCCCGCTCCCCTTCCGCTGTCGCGCCAGCCGGCCGGGGCGCATGCCCTCCCGTCGGGGAGGGCACCGTCCTTCACTCCGCCGCTTCGGCCGCGATCCGGCGGGAGGTGCGCGAGAGGTTCTCGTACTCCTCCTGCCACGGGGTCGGCCCGTTGGAGGGCGAGACCTGCACGGCGGTCACCTTGTACTCCGGGCAGTTGGTGGCCCAGTCGGAATAGTCGGTGGTCACCACGTTGGCCTGGGTCACCGGGTGGTGGAAGGTGGTGTAGACCACCCCGGGCGACATCCGGTCGGAGATGACCGCGCGCAGCGAGGTGGAGCCGGCGCGGCTGTCCAGCTTCACGAAGTCGCCGTCGCGGATGCCGCGGTTCTCGGCGTCGTGGGCGTGGATCTCCAGCACGTCCTCCGGATGCCAGGCCACGTTCTCGGTGCGCCGGGTCTGGGCGCCCACGTTGTACTGGGAGAGGATGCGGCCGGTGGTGAGCAGCAGCGGGAAGCGCGGGCCGGTCTTCTCGTCGGTGGGCACGTACTCGGTGAGGACGAACTTGCCCTTGCCGCGCACGAAGCCGCCGATGTGCATGATGGGGGTGCCCGCCGGCGCCTTCTCGTTGCACGGCCACTGCACCGAGCCCATCTCGTCCAGCAGCGTGTAGTTCACGCCCGCGAACGAGGGGGTGAGGGCGGCGATCTCGTCCATGATCTGCGAGGGGTGCTCGTAGGTCATGGGGAAGCCCAGCGCGTTGGAGAGGAGCTGGGTCACCTCCCAGTCCGCATAGCCGTTCTTCGGGGCCATCACCTTGCGCACGCGCTGGATGCGGCGCTCGGCATTGGTGAAGGTGCCGTCCTTCTCCAGGAAGGAGCTGCCCGGCAGGAAGACGTGGGCGTAGTTGGCCGTCTCGTTCAGGAACAGGTCCTGCACCACCAGGCATTCCAGCGCGGCGAGGCCGGCGGAGACATGCTTGGTGTCGGGGTCGGACTGGAGGATGTCCTCGCCCTGCACGTACATGCCCTTGTAGGTGCCTTCCACCGCGGCATCGAACATGTTGGGGATGCGCAGGCCCGGCTCGTCGTCGAGATGCACGCCCCACAGGGCCTCGAACGAGGCGCGGGTGGCGTCGTCGGAGATGTGGCGGTAGCCCGGCAGCTCGTGCGGGAAGGAGCCCATGTCGCACGAGCCCTGCACGTTGTTCTGCCCGCGCAGGGGGTTCACGCCCACACCGTTGCGGCCGATGTTGCCGGTGGCCATGGCGAGGTTGGCGATGGCCATCACCGTGGTGGAGCCCTGCGAGTGCTCGGTGACGCCGAGGCCGTAATAGATGGCCCCGTTGCCGCCGGTGGCATAGAGCCGGGCCGCGCCGCGCACGTCGGCCGCCGGCACGCCGGTGTAGCGTTCCACCGCCTCGGGGCTGTGGCGCTCGTCGGCCACGAAGGCGGCCCATTCCTGGAACTCGTCCCAGTCGCAGCGCTCGCGCACGAAGGCTTCGTTCACCAGGCCCTCGGTGACGATCACATGGGCCAGCGCGGTGACGATGGCGACGTTGGTGCCCGGGCGCAGCGGCAGGTGGTAGGCCGCCTCGATGTGGGGCGAGCGCACGATGTCGGTGCGGCGCGGGTCGACCACGATCAGCTTGGCGCCCTGGCGCAGCCGCTTCTTGAGGCGGGAGCCGAACACCGGGTGGCCGTCCGTGGGGTTGGCGCCGATGATGAGCACCACGTCGGACTCTTCCACGCTGTCGAAGTCCTGGGTGCCGGCCGAGGTGCCGTAGGTCTGCGACAGGCCGTAGCCGGTGGGGGAGTGGCAGACGCGGGCGCAGGTGTCCACGTTGTTGTTGCCGAAGCCGCCGCGGATCAGCTTCTGGACCAGATAGGTCTCTTCATTGGTGCAGCGGGAGGAGGTGATGCCGCCCACCGCGCGCCGGCCGTACTTCTCCTGGATGCGCTTGAACTCGGAGGCGGCGTAGGCGATCGCCTCCTCGTAGCTCACTTCCTTCCACGGCTCGTGGATGGAGGAGCGGATCATGGGCTTCAGGATGCGGTCCTTGTGGGTGGCGTAGCCATAGGCGAAGCGGCCCTTCACGCAGCTGTGGCCGCGGTTCGCCTTGCCGTCCTTGTAGGGCACCATGCGCACCAGCTCGTCGCCGCGCATCTCGGCCTTGAAGGTGCAGCCCACGCCGCAGTAGGCGCAGGTCGTCACCACCGAATGCTCGGGGGTGCCGATGTTGTACATGGCCTTCTCGTTCAGCGTCGCGGTGGGGCAGGCCTGCACGCAGGCGCCGCAGGAGACGCATTCCGAGGAGAGGAAGGGCTCGTCCATGCCCGGCGACACGCGGCTGTCGAAGCCGCGGCCGGAGATGGTCAGCGCGAACGTGCCCTGCACTTCCTCGCAGGCGCGGACGCAGCGGTTGCAGACGATGCACTTCGACTTTTCATAGGTGAAGTAGGGGTTGGACTCGTCCTTCCCCATCTTGATGTGGTTCTCGCCCTCGTAGCCGTAGCGCACCTCGCGCAGGCCCACGACGCCGGCCATGTCCTGCAATTCGCAGTCGCCGTTGGCGGAGCAGGTCAGGCAGTCGAGGGGGTGGTCGGAGATGTAGAGCTCCATCACCCCCTTGCGGATCTGCTTCAGCCGCTCGGTCTGGGTCTTCACCACGATGCCATTCATCACCGGCGTGGTGCAGGAGGCCGGCGTGCCGTTGCGGCCCTCGATCTCCACGAGGCACAGGCGGCAGGAGCCGAAGGCCTCGATCATGTCGGTGGCGCAGAGCTTGGGGATCTGGTTCCCCAGCTCCATGGCGGCGCGCATGATGGAGGTGCCTTCCGGCACGGTGACGGACATGCCGTCGATGGTCAGCGTGACCTGCTTCTGCGACTTGGAAGCCGGCGTGCCGTAGTCGATTTCATGGACGAGCGACATGGGGGCGTTCCTCAGGATTATTCGGCGGCGACCGGCAGCTTCGGCGCGGCGCCGAAGTCTTCCGGGAAATGGGTGAGCGCGCTCATGACCGGGTAGGGCGTGAAGCCGCCGAGCGCGCAGAGCGAGCCGAGCTTCATGGTGTGGCAGAGGTCCGTGAGGATCTCGAGGTTGGCCTCGCGCCGCTCGCCGGCGATCACCTTCTCCAGGGTCTCGACGCCGCGGGTGGAGCCGATGCGGCAGGGCGTGCACTTGCCGCAGCTCTCGTGGGAGCAGAACTCCATGGCGAACTTGGCCATGTGGGCCATGTCCACCGTGTCGTCGAACACCACGATGCCGCCGTGGCCGATGAGGGCATCCTTGGCCGCGAAGGCCTCGTAGTCGAACGGCGTGTCGAACTGGTGCACCGGCAGGTACGCGCCGAGGGGCCCGCCCGCCTGCACCGCGCGCACCGGGCGGCCGGAGGCCGTGCCGCCGCCGATGTCGTTGACCAGCTCGCCCAGCGGAATGCCGAAGGCGGTCTCGAACAGGCCGCCATACTTGATGTTGCCGGCGAGCTGGATGGGCATGGTCCCGCGCGAGCGGCCCATGCCGAAGTCGCGGTAATACTTGCCGCCCTTGTCCAGGATCACCGGCACGGTGGCCAGCGACACCAGGTTGTTGATGACGGTGGGCTTGCCGAACAGGCCCACATGGGCCGGCAGCGGGGGCTTGGCGCGCACCAGGCCGCGCTTGCCCTCCAGGCTCTCCAGCAGCGAGGTCTCCTCGCCGCACACATAGGCGCCGGCGCCCATGCGCATCTCCATGTCGAAGGAGAGGCCCGAGCCCAGCACGTTGGCGCCGAGCAGGCCGGCTTCCCGCGCCTTCTCGATGGCCTTCTCCATCACCACGAAGGCGAGGGGATATTCCGAGCGGCAGTAGACATAGCCCCGGGTGGCGCCCACCGCGAGGCCGGCGATGGTCATGCCCTCGATGAGGCAGAAGGGGTCCGCCTCCATGATCAGGCGGTCGGCGAAGGTGCCGCTGTCGCCCTCGTCGGCGTTGCAGACGATGTAGCGCTGGTCGGCCGGGGCGGCGGCCACCGTGCGCCACTTGATGCCGGTGGGAAAGCCCGCGCCGCCGCGGCCGCGCAGGCCGCTGTCCACCACCTCCTCCACGGTGGCCGACGGGCCGAGCGCGATGGCGCGCTCGAGGCCGCGATAGCCCCCGTGGGCCTTGTAGTCGGTCAGCGAGAGGGGATCGATGATGCCGATGCGGGCGAAGGTGAGGCGGGTCTGCCGCTTGAGATAGGGGATCTCCTCCACCAGGCCCACGCACAAAGGATGGTCGGCGCCGTGCAGGAAGCCGCCGTGCAGCAGCTCCTCGATGTCGGAGGGCGTCACCGGGCCGTAGCCCACGCGGCCGCGCTCGGTCTCCACCTCCACCAGCGGCTCCAGCCAGAACAGGCCGCGCGAGCCGTTGCGGGTGATGTCGGCGGTGATGCCGCGGGCAAGCAGCCCGGCTTCCAGCTTGCGGGCGATGCGGTCGGCGCCGCAGGCCACCGCCGTGGCGTCGTTCGGGACGAAGATGCGGGGGGATTTCATCTCAGACGTCTCCGAAGCTCTTGCCGTTGGCGACGCAGCCGGCGATCTCGTCGATGGTGTCGCGGTCGAGGCGCCCCACCAGGTGGCCGTCCACCAGCGCCGAGGGGGCGCAGGCGCACAGGCCGAGGCAGTAGATGGGCTCCAGCGTCACGCGGCCGTCGGCGGAGGTGGCGCCCATCTCGACGCCCAGCTTCTCCTCGGCATAGTCGGCGAGCGCCTTGCCGCCCATGGACTGGCAGGCCTCGGCGGCGCAGAGCTTCACCACGTGGCGGCCGGCCGGCTCGCGGCGGAAGTCGTGGTAGAAGGTGAGCACGCCATAGACCTCGGCGCGCGAGAGGTTGAGCGTCTCGGCGATCATGGGAACCGCCGGGTCGGGCACGAAGCCGAAGGTCTCCTGCAAAGCGTGCAGGATGGGCATGGTGGCCCCTTCGAGATGCCTCAACTCCGAGATCACCTGCGCTGCGCGCTCGGTGCTCCAATCCTCGTAGACCGCCATGGACGTCTCGCTTTCCCGAAAGGCTTGCAGGCGCGTTGCCGCCGCTTCGTCTTGCTTGCGGGAAAGTGTGTCACACACGGGGGGGTGATCAAGGCAGCTGTGGGATGTTGCAATAGAACATCTCTATCAACGGCGGCCGGTCCGGATCGGCGCATCACCTGAAAGACAGGGTCCTGCCTGCGGCAAACGCGCCAGTCTGGGACTGTTCTTGGTATATTGATCGCATTTTTCTATGCGACGGCCTCCGGAAGGGGCCCCCGGAGGCCCCTTCGCGGGCGGGTGTTTATTGCATTGCAGCAATGGCCGGGTCGGCCAATGCGCCCTGTTCCAGCTTCGGGGCGATGCGCCGCGCCTCCGCCACGAGGGCGGCGGTGATGGGCGTGGTGGGCTCGCGATGGGGCACCACGAGGCCGATGGAGTGGGAAATGTCCGGCTCGACGATGGGAATGGAGCGCACCACCGAGGTCAGCCCGAGGGAATCCGCCAGCATGGCCGGCATCACGCTCGCCCACAGGCCGGTGCGCACATGGGTGAAGAGCACGATCATGGAATTGGATTCGAGCGTGGGCTTGGCGCTGGCGCCGGCGGCGGCGAGCAGGCTGTCCACGATGCGCCGGTTCTGCATGTCCGGGGTGAGGAGGGCGAGCTGGAGCTCCGCCACCTCGGACCATGTCACCGTATCCCGGTCGCCGTACTTGGCGTCGGGCGAGGTGACGAGGCGGTAGCGCTCGCGATAGAGCGGCACCGTGTTCACCCGGCCCAGCGGCTCGTTGTCGAGATAGGTGAGGCCGGCGTCGATCTCCAGGTTTTCGAGATGGTTCAGGATCTCGATGGAGGTGCGGGAGATCACCGTGAACCGCACGTCCGGATGGCGCGCGCGGAACGGCGTGGTCAGCGCCGCCACCATGGGCAGCGCGGTGGGGATGGCGGCGATGCGCAGGGGGCCGGCGAGGCCGCGCTTCAGGGCGTCGATGTCCTGCCGCATGGCGCGCGAATCGGCCACGATCCGCCGCGCCCATTCCAGCGTGCGCTCCCCCTCCGGCGTGAAGCCCATGAAGCGCGAGCCCCGCTGCACCAGCAGCACCCCCAGCGTGTCCTCCAGCTGCTTGATGCCGGCGGACAGGGTCGGCTGGGTGACGCCGCAGGCCTCGGCGGCGCGGCCGAAATGGCGCTCGCGGGCAAGGGCTATCAGATATTCGAGTTTGTCGATCATGGCGTCATATCAAGGTTGAGGCCCGGCCAGCGCAAGGCTCAATCCATGCGGCATCGCAGCAGCCGCCACGGCGCTTGAGGCGCGCCCGGCTTGCCGATATGTGCAGCGCTCGGGTCCAGGCAGGCGGAGGTCGGTGGTGAGAGACAGGCTCATGGTCCTCGTGATCTGCGGCGCCGCGGCCCTCGGCCTGGCCGGCCCCGCATCCGCCGGCCCGGCGAACCCCGGCCTGGCCGGTGCGACCCTGCCGCAGGCCGTCGCGCCGCAGGGCGTGCGCTGGGTGTGCGACGACGGCCGTTGCGTGTGGCGGCCCCATTCCCGGGTCCGTGTCCCGGTCTACGCCCAGAGCTGGGGCCCGCCGCCGCGCCCGAGCTGCTCCTACGTGCTGCGCCGCGGCCCGCAGGGGCAGGCGCTCTGGGAGCAGGTGTGCAGGTAGCGCTACGGTACGTGCATCCGGCATGGGTGCAACCGTAGTCGCGGAAGCGTGATCGGGAGCGTTGGAACCCGATCCGCACCCTTAACCTTTTCTTCACGCTCTGCATCGGTGCGGCGGACCGGTGACGGGGTGACATGGGGAGAAGGAGTCCCGCCATGCCCGGCTTGGCTCATGGTTCCGTTCTGATTTCGCTGGTGGCCATGTTGTTCGCGGCGCTGCTCGTAGCGACGCCGACGCTCGCGGTGCTGACCTATCCGCACGAGCGACCCGCCGAGGCTCCCGCAAGCGCGCCGACCCCCAAGGTGCCCGGCTTCTCCCCCTCCGCCCTCGCCTGATGCTCCGTTGCGGAGCGTGCCGGCGTGCCGGTTGCGCCGCAGCCGACATGGTTCGCTCACGAGTGCGTGATCCCTTGACCTTGGCCATTTGCCGGTTGCGCGCGGAACGTATTCCGTAACCATATCGGGCGAACGGGCGCGGGGAAGGCGGTCGCCTGAGCCGGCGTTGAACCGGCCAACGGCAATCCGGGGAGGGGGCCGTGACAGCAGGGCTTTTTCGAGGGCGGCGCGATGGCGTGCGCGCCGCGCTTCTTGCGGCGCTCCTCGCCTGCGGCTGCGCGGGCGAGGCTGCCGCGCAGGGGGCGCGCGGCTCCTTCTTCGCGGCCCCTTCCGCGTCGCCGTTGCAGGATTTCTTCTCCGCCATCTTCGGCGGGGGCAGCCGCCGCAGCTTCGGGTCGCGCGGCGGCTTCGACCGGCCGCAGATCGAGCTGGTGCCCGGAACCTCCGGCGGGCTGCCGGGCGGAGTGGCCATTGGCTATTGCGTGCGCACCTGCGACGGGCGCTATTTCCCGCTCCAGGGCCGGCCGGCCGGGGCGGGGGATCCAAATGCGCTGGCCCAGTGCAACGCCTTCTGCCCGGCCGCCAAGATGGCGGTCTACACCGCCTATGACAGCGCCAAGGGCATCGACGTGGCCATTTCCAAGGATGGCAAGGCCTATTCGGATCTGCCGAACGCTTATGTCTACCGGCAGCATCTGGTGGACGGCTGCACCTGCACCGCCAGCGGCCGCACCGGCGGCCTCGCCCGCATCGAGGTGCTGCGCGACCCGACCCTCAAGCGCGGCGACGTGGTGATGACGCAGGAGGGCAGCCGCGTCTTCGGCGGCGCCAAGTCCGGCCCGCCCTTCCAGCAGGCGGATTTCGTGAGCCCCTCGCGCTTTCCCGAGCTGCCGCGCGACATGCGCGCCCGCCTCAACGAGCTGACCGTCGCCACGCGCTGACACGCGCGCCACCTTTTGAAGCTTGGGGCCGTCGCGGGGCTTCGGCCGGTCAGCCGGCAGCGGCGCGGGAGCGCGCCTTGCGGGCCGCAGCCGCCTTCCTGGGCGGACTTTCCGAGTTCTCGCTGGCCACGTCTTCGGCAGGCAGGCCCTCGGCGTCGCCAGCGGGGAACGCCTCGTCCTGATCACCGTCCAGATCGCTGACGTGATCGCTGACCTGATCGCTACCTTGGGCGTTGCCGTCGGGCGCGGCGTCCAGCAGGGCGCGGATGCGGCCGGCGAGGCCGTCGGCCTGCGCGCCGTCCACCAGCGTCCGGAGGGGAGAGGCGGGCCCTTCGAGCCGGGCCGTGAGGGCGACCAGCCGCGCGGCCACGTCGCTGATGCTGTCGCGCAGGGCGGCCGCGCCTTCGGGAGCAAGGGTCGGCCCTGCGGCCGGGGAAGCCGCGGCCCCGTCGCGGCCGGTGCGGCGCACGTTCTCTTCCATCAGCGCATGGTCGGCGCGCAGCATGTGCAGCGTGTCGGTAAGGCGGCGGTTCTCGGCCTCGGCGGCAGCGAACTCGGTGGCCCGCCGCTGCTCGAAGGCGTGCACCACGGAGCGGCTCGCCTCCAGGTCCTGCTCCGCCGTGGCGAGGGTGGCGGCAAGGCGGTCGCGCTCGGCTTCCAGCGCGGTGATGGCGCCGGCGCGCGTCTCGCTCTCCCCGCTCCTTCGGGTGAGGGCGGACTGGGTCTCGGCAAGGTCGGCGGTGAGGCGGGTGGCGGTCTCGGCGGCGAGGATGCGCCCCTCGGCGGCGGCCTTCTGCTCCGCCTCCAGCGCGGCGGCGGTCTCCTCCAGGCGGCGGGTCGTCGCCTCCAGCCGGGCGGCGAGGGAGGCCGCCTGCGCCTCCAGCCCGGCGATGCGCTCGCGCTCGGTCACGAGGGTCGCCTCCCGGGTCTTCAGCATGGCGGCGAGCTCATGAGCCTGCCCGTCGAGGATGCGGTGGGCCTCCTCCAGCGCCGTCAGGGCGGCGACGCGGGCGGCCAGCTCCTCCTCGGTGCGGGCGAGGGCGGCGGTGCGGTCGGAGAGCTGGTCCTGCGTCTCGCCCAGGAGCACGTCCCGCTCCGCCCCGGTGGCGGTGGCGAAGGCGTGGCGGTCCTGAAGCTCCTTCAGCGCGCCTTCCAGCTCGAAGACCTTCTGCCGCTGGGTCTCGATGGTGGCGGCATGGGCGACGATGGTGTCGCGCATGGCGTCACCCTGCAGCTCCAGCCGGCGCTGGTTGAGGGCGAAGAAGGCCCGCTGCTGGTCCTTGTCGGCCTGCACCTCGAAGATGGAGATGGGCACCGCCGCCTCCACCCTCTTGGTGGTGAGGCGCACCGCGCGGTGCCACACGGCGGGCAGCACGAGCAGGGCGACGAGCGTCGCGATCAGCACGCCCAATGTGAAATACATGATCTGCTCGATCACGCGCGCACCCGTCCTTCGTCCGCAGGCGGCCCGGCGGGCCGCTGCTCATGTCTCGTCGCTCGCCGCCGCGATGTCATTCCCCATTCATGCCATGGCCGGCCCACGGGGGCCAGCGGCGGCATGCAGACCGCGCCGCCGGACGGCACCGGCACCGCTCAGGCTGGTAGCGTGGTCCCGTTCCGGCCGGCGACGAACCCGCTCAGGCCTCAGAAGGGGTTCCAGGTGGGGTTGGGCGTGAACTTCAGGTAGCCGAGGTTGGCGCCGAGCCGCACGCCCACGCCCGAGCGGATGGGCACCACCACGATGCCGTCCGCCCCCAGCGCCGTCATGCCGAAGCCGGCCACCAGATAGGCGGAGCCGGAGATGCCGGCGAAGCGGCGGAAGATGTCGTCCACGCTGCGCAGGCTGTAGACGAGGATCATGGTGCGGGCGCCGTCGCCGCCGAAGTCCCAGCCGACCGAGGGGCCCTGCCAGTAGACCTTCAGGTCGCCGGCATTGCGGGTATAGAGCACGCCCTCGCCGTAGCGCAGGCCGCCGATGAAGGCGCCCGCGCCCTCCTGGCCGAGGATGTAGCCGTTGGGCTGGCCCCACTGGCTCACCGCCTTCTCGATGGACAAGGCGAGCCCGCGCGAGACGCTGCCGAAGAAGGAGTGGCCTTTGCTGACCAGCTCGTTGGTGGAGTAGCTCTGCGGCGCCGGGCCCTGGCCCTGGGGGGCGCCCTGCGCCCGGGCCGGCGCGGCGGCGAGCGCGGCCATGGCGCCGAAGGCGAGGGCGGCGAGGCCAAGCGCCAGGTGCCGGCGCATCACGGGCAGGGACATTTGCCGCAGGACGGCGGAGAAGCGCGACGCGGTGGGGAAGCTCGAAAAGGTGCGCATGCAGGATCTCGCGATGGGCTTCGACGGCGGAGGCTTCGGTGGGCTCGGGCGCAACGACGCCCGAATCGCTCCAATTATGGCGATCAGTATGACGCGGGGAAGGCGCGCGGCAGCGAGTGCGCCCGCGTTGCGCGACAATCACCATCATGGTTGCGGCATTATTGACGCCGCCGGTCCGCTGCCGTGGATACGGGCGCCGGCGGCCTCAGGCGCGCGGGGCGCTGCTTCTACACGCTCGCGGGCGCATCCGCGCCCCAGGCGATGAAGCCGTGCACCTTGTAGCCCGCCGTCGCATGCCCGTAGGTGAGGGGAGAGCCATCCGGCCTGGTGACGCTGCCGCCCGCCGCCACGACCAGGGCGTGGCCGGCGGCGCTGTCCCATTCCATCACCGTGCCGAGGCGGGGATAGAGGTCCACCTTGCCCTCGGCGAGCAGGCCGAACTTCAGCGCCGAGCCGGCGGGGATGCGCTCGGCCACCTGGTAGCGGGCGATGAGCGCATCGGTGGCCGGATCGCCGTGGGAGCGGCTCGCCGCCACCACGATGGGCCCCTGCGGCACCGGCCGGCAGGCGATGGGGGTCCAGTCCTGCGCATCCACCGCGGCGCCGGGGGCGCGGAGGGCGCGGAAGGCGGCGCCGGGCCGGCCTGCGAACAGCAGGCCCTTGGCCGGGGCATAGACCACGCCCAGCACCGGCGTTCCGTCCTCCACGAGGGCGATGTTCACCGTGTACTCGCCGTTGCCGGAGATGAACTCCCGCGTGCCGTCCAGCGGATCGACCAAAACGAAGCGGTTGCCGCATTCCACCTGCGTGCCGGCGGCCATGGCCTCCTCGGCCACCACCGGCACGCCCGGCAGGAGGGCGGCGAGGCGGGTGCAGATGATGGCCTCGGCGGCGTGGTCGGCCTCCGTCACCGGGCTCGCGTCGGCCTTGTGGCTGGCGCTGACGCCCTCGGCCTCGATGCGGCGGATGGCGACGCCCGCCGCGAGGGCGGCCTCCGCCAGCCCGGCGAGGAACGCGGCATCCGTGGGCGCCGGGGCGCGGGGGAAGGCCGGGGGGGCGGAGGCGGTCATGGCGCTCTCTCTGGTTCGCGGGCGGGGCGGACGATCGGGCGCCTTCTATAGCGGTTTCGCGGGCAAAGGGGACCTCCCGGCGGGGAAAAGCCGGCTGGCCCGCCCTTCGCCGGCGTCCTTCGGCTCCGCGCCGGCTTGTGAGGGCGGCGGGGGGCGGTGTATCTGGACCGCTCTTTCATCGAGACGGTTGAGGGCGCCCGCCAGGGACGCCGCCGTCGCCGACCGGGATCGCCCATGTCTGAAGCCACTCCGCCCGCCGATGCCGGGAACACGGTGTCCGTAGCGGTGTCCGCCCTCGATCTCGGCGCGCTCCTGTGCTCGCGCGTGTGCCACGACGTGATCAGCCCGGTGGGCGCCATCGTGAACGGCATCGAGGTGCTGGAGGACGAAGGCGCCGCCGACATGCGCGAGGTCGCCCTCGACCTCATCGCCAAGAGCGCGCGGCAGGCCTCCGCCCGGTTGCAGTTCACCCGCCTCGCCTTCGGCGCGGCCGGCTCGGCCGGCGCCCGGCTCGACCTGGGCGATGCCGAGCAGGTGGTGCGCCAGGTGCTGGAGGACGACCGCACGAAGATCGAATGGAGCCTGCCGCGCGAGCTCCTGCCGAAGAACCGGGTGAAGCTGCTGCTGAACCTTGTGCTGCTGGCTGGCACCACGATCCCGCGCGGCGGCGTCATCCGCGTCGCCGGCGTGGGCGAGGGCGACGGCATGGGCTTCGTGCTCACCTCCACCGGCACCAACGCGCGCATCCCCGCCGGCATCGAGGCGCTGGCCGGCGGCGCCGTGCCGCAGGGCGGGCTCGATGCCCATTCGGTGCAGCCTTTCTACGCCGGCATGCTGGCCCGCGACTGCGGCCTGCCCCTCCGTTTCGCCCTCGACGGCGACACGGCCACCCTGACGGCCGCCTGAGGGCCGGGCGCTCCCCGCCCCGCCAGGGCGCGCCCGGAGCGCCTCTTCCCCACGCGCCGGCCCCAAAACGAAAAAGCCCCGCTCCGGCGGGGCTTTTCATGCGGCGAGGAAGGAAAGGCGGGATCAGACGGCGATGCGTTCGGCGCCCGGCACCGGCTCGCGCAGCACGTAGCCGCGGCCCCAGACGGTTTCGATGTAGTTCTTGCCCGCGGAGGCATTCGCCAGCTTCTTGCGCAGCTTGCAGATGAAGACGTCGATGATCTTCAGCTCGGGCTCGTCCATGCCGCCGTAGAGATGGTTGAGGAACATCTCCTTGGTGAGGGTGGTGCCCTTGCGGAGCGAGAGCAGCTCCAGCATCTGATATTCCTTGCCGGTCAGATGCACCCGGGCGCCCTCCACCTCCACCGTCTTGGTGTCGAGGTTGACGATGAGGTCGCCGGTCTGGATCACCGACTGGGCGTGGCCCTTGGAGCGGCGCACGATGGCGTGGATGCGCGCCACCATCTCGTCCTTGTGGAAGGGCTTGGTGAGGTAGTCGTCGGCGCCGAAGCCGAAGCCCTTCACCTTGTCTTCCGTATTGGCAAGGCCGGAGAGGATGAGGATGGGCGTCTTCACCTTGGCGAGGCGAAGAGAGCGCAGGACCTCGAACCCGGACATATCCGGCAAGTTCAGGTCGAGCAGGATAATGTCGTATTCGTAGACCTTGCCGAGGTCTACGCCTTCCTCACCGAGGTTGGTGGTGTAGACGTTGAAGCTCTCGGTCTTCAGCATCAGCTCGATGCCTCGGGCCGTAGCACTGTCGTCCTCGATGAGCAAGACGCGCATGGCTATCCCTTTCCTCGCAACTTACCCGAAAGGCGGCGATGCCGACTTTCGTTGCTCGGCCCGTTGGGGTGATTCGCGATACGTGTGTAGAATCGTTAACAGATGCCGATTCTCATCCACAAGAGGTCTCGCAAAAATCTTTGTGCACAGGAGTCAAGACTGACTCTGCATCAGGCACTTAAGGTTTTTTGCGCGGCCCGCCGCATCCCTTTCCCCACCCCACGTCCGAGCGATCGGGTGGCGCCCTTGCAAGCGCCCTGATCTTGAAGGTCCATCGGGACAGGCGCGGAACCGCGCCCCACCCGAACCGTAGCGCCATCATTAACGAAGGCGGTAAACGATTGGTTGCCGAAGGGCAGGTCGGTGCGATTTTCCTCAACCAAGCGCCCGGAGGTAAGGAAAGGGCAACCCTCGCCGGACATTCTCTCCCCCGAAGGCTCCGCCGCCGCTTGGGAGGGCGCGCGGGGCGCACCCGCCCGTGCGTATCCGGAGTAGACGGCGATGAAGTCGCGTGACCCCCTCATCCGTGCCAAGAGGTTCCAGATCGAGGACGCGCGCCGACGCCTCCTCCAGATCGAGACCATGATCGCCGAGTTCGAGCGCATGGCCGGCGACCTCGACCGCGACATCGCCACCGAGGAGGAGCGCACCGGCATCTCCGATCCCCGGCACTTCGCCTATCCGCCGCTGGCGCTCGCCGCCCGCAACCGGCGCGACAACCTGCGCCGCTCCGCCGACGATCTGAAGAGCCAGAAGGATGACGCCCGCTCCGTCCTGGCCGGGGCCGAGGCCGACCTCGCGCTGGTGGAGGCCGCAGGCGAGATGGAGCGGGGCGGACGGGTGGAAAATCCGCCGCGCCGCGCGCCCTTGCGTCCCACGGAACCCTTCCGCCACTGATCCCGCCAAAGGCGCGCGCCGATCGGCCCGCCCCGCAATCTGACCGGATCACCCGTCCTCCCGTCCAGGGGGAGGGCGATCCGGCTCCGGAGGCGGTAGACTGTTACAACCTTTTGCAGTGCAATGTAATTTTTTGCACGTGAGGATGGCGCGGAAGGCGCCTTCAGGCTTCCAATACCGGCCGCCGCACCGTTAGCTTTTGTCCGGTCCATCCCGAGCAAGAGCGCGCCGTGACGCCTGTGCGAAAGGTCCATGCCCTCATCGATGCGGTCGCCACCGGCGATCCGCGGGCGTTCGAGGAATTGTACCGCCTCACCAGCGCGAAGCTTTATGGCGTCGTGGTCCGCCTGCTGAGGCGGCCGGAGCTGGCCGCCGAGGCCCTGCGCCGGGCCTATGCCCGCATCCATGCCGAGGCGCACACCCTCAAGGCGCAGGAGGACCCGGTCTGCTGGATGGTGTCCATCGCCCGGTCCTGCGCCCTCGACATCGCCTGGCGGCGGCCGCCGGGTGACGCCTTCGAGCCGTTCGACATGGCCCAGCGCGGCGAGGACCCCCTGGCCGCCGAGCGGCGCAGCCCGGCGCTGGCCCGGCTGCTCGGCTGCCTCGGCAAGCTGCCGGAGGAGCGGCGGCGCCTGGTGCTCCTCGCCTTCTACGACGGCTGGAGCCGGGACGCCCTCTCCGTCTATTTCGATGCGCCGGTGGCGGTGGTGCGGGCGTGGATCACCCGCAGCGTGGTGCAGCTTTCCGGCTGCCTGGGGCGGCGGCCGTGAAACCCATCGACGCCCCGCCGCTCACCGACGCCGACCGCACGCTGGCGGCCGAATATGTGCTCGGCACCCTCGATCGCGAAGAGCGCCGCGCCGCGAAGCAGCGCCTCGTCGCGGACCCGCGCTTCGCCAGCCTCGTGCGCCAGTGGGAGCGCCGGCTCGCGCCGCTGCACGAGCTCGCCGTGCCGGTGGCCCCGCCCGCGCGGCTGTGGCGCATGATCCTCGATGATCTCGCCGCCGCCCGCGCATCCTCCGAGGCGCGCCCGCGCCGCGCGGCCGCCCCGAGCGAGGAGGCGCGCCCCGTCGCGCCGGTGGAGAAGACGCCCCCGCCGGCGGGGGCGCCCGGGCTTCTGGGGCGGGTGGGTCGCCTGCTCGGCGGGCGCCTGCGCAAGCCCGCGGCGCCCGCTCCGGCCGATCGCGGGGAGGGGCGCCGGCGTGCCGCATCCAGCCGGCCGGTGGCGCCGCGGGTCGCCGAGCCGACCCTGGGCGGCACCATCCATGCGGCGGTGGCGGCGGGGCTTCTCGCGCCGCCGCCCCGTCCGCCCGCGCCCGCCGAGGCCACCCCCGTCGCCCGCGCCGTCGAGCCGCCCCCGCCGCCCCGTCCGCGTCCGCCCCCCGAGCCGCTGAAGCCGCCTCCGGCCTTCATGTTCCTGGAGCCCGAGCCCCCGCCGGAGGCGCCTCCTGCCGAGGAACCGGGCGGGCCGGAGATTGCGGCCGCCGCAGCGGCCACCGCGTCGCCGCCCGGTGCCGGGTCCGAGGCCGGGGGGCCGGCGGTGTCCGCCGCAGCCGATGCGGCACCTTTCGTTCTTCTCGCGCCCGCGCCTGCCCCGGGCCACGCACCATCGGCCGAAGCGCCGCCGGCTGGCGCCGAAGCAGCACACGTGGGGGAGGGAGCCGCCGCTGGGGAACTGGCAACGGGTGCGGGGGCGGTTGCGGCCACTGGCGGCCCGCCCGTCACTCCCGCCGCGCCCGAACCCGCGCGGCCGGCGGTGTCCGCCGCGGCCGATGCGGTGCCTTTCGTTCTCCTCGCGCCCGTGCCTGCCCCAGGCCACGCACCATCGGCCGAAATGCCGCCGGCTGGCGCCGAAGCGGCGCACGTGGGGGAGGGAGCGGCGGCCGGGGAACCGGCGCCGGGGGCGGCTGCGGCCATCGCCGGCCCGCCCGCCACTCCCGCCGCGCCCGAACCCGCGCGGCCGGCGGTGTCCGCCGGGGCGGATGCGGCACCTTTCGTTCTCCTCGCGCCCGTACCTGCCCCAGGCCACGCACCATCGGCCGAAGCGCCGCCGGCTGGCGCCGAGGCGGCGCACGTGGGGGAAGGAGCGGCGGCCGAGGAACCGGCGCCGGGGGCGGCTGCGGCCATCGCCGGCCCGCCGGCCACTCCCGCCGCGCCCGAAGCCGCGCGGCCGGCGGTGTCCGCCGCGGCCGATGCGGCGCCTTTCATTCTTCTCGCGCCGGCGCCTGCCCCGGGCCACGCACCATCGGCCGAAATGCCGCCGGCTGGCGGGGCGGGCCGCGCGTCCGGTCCGCCGGCCGCTCCCGATGTTGCGACGACATCCGGAGCGGGAGACGGGGGGCCTGCGCAAGCCTCATCCCCGGCCGGCACCGATGACGCGGGTCCTCTCGACGGCGCTGCCTCCGCCGCAGGAAACGCCACGGCGGAGCGGCTGGCGGGGGAGCCGGCGGCGGGCGGTGCTCCGGCCGGCCTTGCCGGCCCTGCCGTCGCGCCTGCCGACGGTGTCCCCGGCGCCTCCGGCCCGGCGGACGATCCCGCCCGCGCCGCAGCCGGGGCACAGCCTTCGGCCGGCGAGGGGGTGGCCGAAGGTGCTGTCGCACACCTCGCCGCCTTCCATGACGTGGCGGACGCGGGCGCTTCCGCCGCGGGCGTGGAAGCCTTCGCGCCGGCCTCGGATGCGATCGGTGGCGAAGCGGCCTCACCCTCGCGGGAAGGGGAGCCGGGCGGAGCGGCGACAGCCCCGGCGGCGTTTGGGGAAGCCGCGCCTCTGATGGAGGCGCCGGCGGCATTCCGTCCTTGGGAAACGGCAACCGCCGGGGCGGCCGCGTCGCCTGAAACCGAGGCGCAAGATACGATCCACCTTGCGATCCACGACGCGGCCGGGGACCTGCCGGCCGACATGGTGGGCGAGGCGCAGCCTTTGCCGTCCTGGGCCGAGGCGGTGGCCTCCGGCGCCGTCTCGGCGATCCCCGAGCTGGATAAAGACCTCGCGGCGGCGAAGGCCGCGGCGGCCGATCTCGCCGAGGCGGAGCTGGCCGCCGCGCGGCCGGGGGTGGCGGTGGCGCCCGGCCTCGCGGCCCTGCGCAGGACCGCGTTCTGGCGCGCGGCGGCGCTGGTGCTGGCGGGTGCCGGCCTCGGCCTCGGCGGCTTCCTCGCCTATCGCGAATGGATCGCGCCGCCCGCCGGGGAATGGGTCGCCGTGCTGCAGGCCGAGCCGCAGCCGGCCATCACGGTGCGCATCGATCCGGCGCGCGGGATGCTGCACGTCCGCGCCTTCACGCCCCTCGTCACCGCCGGGGAGGTGTACCGCCTGTGGCTGGTGCCGCGCGGGCAGCAGGCCATGCTGCTGGGCAGCTTCGCCGCACGCTTCGCGGGCCGGGCGCCGGCCCTCGCGCGGCTCGGCGTCGGCGGGCTCGGCACCAGCGAGGTGCTGGTGACACGGGAGAAGGATACGCGGCCAGATCCCGCGGCCGCCGGGCCGGACGCGGCGGATGTGGTCTATCGCGGGCGGCTCTACCCGGAATAGGGGGTCAGGCCGCGGGGCCGGCGGCGATCTGCGGCAAGGGCTGCGGGCCGGCGCCGTGCGCCGTCACCCGGCTCGCGGCGAACACCCGGTTGCGCCCGGCGGCCTTCGCCGCATAGAGGGCCTTGTCCGCCGCGGCGATCAGCTCCGGGATGGTGGAGAGCTCGGGTGAGCCGGGGGAGAAGGTGGCGGTGCCGACCGAGAGGGTGACGGCGGTGTTCAGGCCGTCCACCCGGGCGAGGTTGGCCTCGGCCAGCAGGCGCAGCCGCTCGGCGATGAGCTGGGCGTTCTTTTCGTCCGCCCCCGGCAGCGCGATGCAGAATTCCTCGCCTCCGTGGCGCCCCACCACGTCCGAGGGGCGGACCGCGCCGGGCATGACGGCGGCGAAGCGGCGGAGCACGGTGTCGCCCACGTCGTGGCCGAAGCGGTCGTTGACCAGCTTGAAGTGGTCGAGGTCGGCGAGGAGGAGGGAGAGGGGCAGGCGCCGGCTCTTGGCCGCCTTCAGACAGGAGGCCGCCTGCTGGAGCGTGGCGCGGCGGTTCAGGAGGCCGGTGAGGTCGTCCACCGAGGCGAGCCGCTCCAGCACCATGAACAGGCTGCCGAAGCTCCACGCCACGGCGAGGCCGATGGCGAAGAGCAGCCACCCCAGCTCCACCGGCGAGTCGAAGGGCTGGAGGCCGATGGCCCCGAGCTGGGCGGTCAGGCCGCGGATCGCCAGGAACAGCGCAACCGCCAGCAGCAGGACGCCCGAGGCGAAGCGCGACAGCAGCGGGCCGGAACCGGGTGTCTCCAGCAGCGCCACCGCCGACAGGGCGGCCCAGATGGACAGCACCAGCGACACGATGGTCACGCGGTCGGGCATGTTGTCGCCGAACGCGAGGGAGATGGCGAGGGCGAGAACGCCGCCGATCGCGGTCAGCAGGGCCTCGGCGAGCAGGGGCGGGCGGCCGTCGAAGGCGCGGATGCCGCTGAACAGCAGGCCCATGGCCACGAACAGCAGCCCGTTTCCCACCAGCACGCTCGCATGCAGGCCAAGGGTCGGGCGGGCGGCGATGAACAGGCTGCCGGCCGAAAGGCAGATGTTGCACAGGCCCCAATAGGCGAGCGGGCTCGTCCTGAGGCGCCAGCCGGCCAGAAACTGCACGGCCGCGAGCATCACGCCCACCATCGCAGCGATCGCAAGCGTGGTCTGAGCGTGAAAATGCATGGGACCCCAACCCATTTTTCTAATGCACGTTTTATGAATTGACCCGCAACTCGTTACACCTATCGCGTGTGTGCAACAAGCGGCATTAACCTGTCTTTGCAGCGCATTCCAGCGTAATTTTGTAACTGTACGAATGCGGGCTGCGGTGGATTGGCGCAAGGGGGCCGCCCGGCCCGAAAGGTAACATGCCGCTGCCCTTCGCCAAAGGAGAACCCATGGCCGGTCCGTCGTCCGATCCGCTGTTCCCGCGTCCCGTGGACCGCGCGCTCGATCCCCAGTTCCGCCACGGCCAGTCCACCGAGCCGAACTATTCGGGCGTCACCTCCTTCCTGCGCCGGCGCTATGCCCGGGATGGCGCGGGCGCCGAGGTCGTGGTGTGGGGCGTGCCGCTGGACGTGGCCGTCTCCAACCGCCCCGGCACCCGCTTCGGGCCGCGGGCCATCCGCGCCGCATCCGCCATCCTCGACGGCGATCCCTTCTACCCGTTCCATCTCGACCCGTTCGAGGCGCTGGACGTGGCGGATGCGGGGGACTGCGTGTTCGACTACGGCCTGCCGGCGGGCATTCCCGCCGCCATCGCCGGGCAGGCGGCGGCGCACTACGGGCGCGACGCGCATCTCGTCACCCTCGGCGGCGACCACTTCCTCACCTATCCGGTGCTGCGCGCGCTGACGGAGCGCCTCGGCCAGCCGGTCGCCCTGGTCCAGTTCGATGCCCACCAGGACACGTGGGACGACAATGGGGACCGGGTGGACCACGGCACCATGATCACCCGCGCGGTGAAGGACGGGCTGATCCGCACCGACCGCTCCATCCAGGTGGGCATCCGCACCCATGCGCCCAACACCTTCGGCATCGAGATCGTGGACGGGGAGACCGCCGGCGAGCTGGGCCCGGCGGCGGTGGCGACCCGCATCGCCGAGCGGGTGGGGGATGCGCCGGTCTATCTCTCCTTCGACATCGACGCCCTCGACCCCGCCTTCGCCCCCGGCACCGGCACGCCCGTCTGCGGCGGGCTCTCCACGCGGGAGGTCATCTCCATCCTGCGGCGGCTCGGCGGTCTCGACCTCAAGGGCTTCGACGTGGTGGAGGTTTCCCCGCCCTATGACCACGCCGAGGTGACGGCGCTCGCCGGGGCGACGCTGGCCTCGGTGTATCTGTGCCTGCTGGCGCAGCGGAAGGCGAAGGGGCTGCCCATCGCCCCGTGACGGCGCGCGTCGCCGCGGCCTCCCCCGCCGCGGCGGTCCTGCCGGCATGCCTTGCCGCGGAGCGGCGGATGTGGGACAGGCGCGGGGATGAACGAGAGGACGCTGGCGTGAGGGGAACACGGCCGGGAGCCGCAGCCTACATCCTGCCCATGGCCGCCCTCGGGCTGGCGGGCGCCCTGGCCCTCCTGCCGGGGCTCGATCCCGACGCGGAGGGCCTGCTGCCGCAGTTCGTCGGCCCCCTTGCCGCGATCCTGCTGTGCACCGCCGCCTTCTCCACCGTCGCCCATGCGGACGTGGTGGCGGCCCGGCTCGGACAGCCCTACGGCACGCTGGTGCTCACCTTGTCGGTGACGGTGATCGAGGTCTCCGTCATCGCCTCCATGATGCTGCACAAGGACAACAATCCCACGCTCGCGCGGGAATCGGTGCTGTCGGTGCTGATGATCGTGTGCACGGGCATCATCGGCCTGTGCCTCCTGCTCGGCAGCCTGAAGCACCGGGAGCAGACCATCCAGCAGCAGGGGACCTCCGGCTATCTGTCGGTGCTGATCGCCCTCGGGGTGATGCTGCTGATCCTGCCCAACGACACCCGCGCCGGCACCCACGGCGCCTTCTCCACCGTGCAG
This sequence comes from Xanthobacter nonsaccharivorans, assembly GCF_043194755.2. Classification (NCBI taxonomy): domain Bacteria; kingdom Pseudomonadati; phylum Pseudomonadota; class Alphaproteobacteria; order Hyphomicrobiales; family Xanthobacteraceae; genus Xanthobacter; species Xanthobacter nonsaccharivorans. Next base: position 1,711,328 of record NZ_CM195526.1, read on the forward strand.
CTGGTGTACATGGCGTTCATCGCCGTCGCCCTCTACGGCGCCTTCCTCTACGTGCAGACGGTGCGCCACCGCGATCATTTCGAGAGCCAGCCCGAGGGCCATGTGGAGGCCCCGCCCACCCCTCGGGCCTTCTGGATCGCGCTCGGCATGCTGCTCCTGAGCCTCGTGGCGGTGGTCTCGCTCTCCCATCCCGTCGCGGCGGGCGTGGAGAATTTCCTCGGCCAGTTCCCGCTGGAGGACCCCGACGCGGTGACCGGCGCGCTGGTCGCCCTCCTGCTGCTGCTGCCGGAGGGCATCACCGCGGTGCGGGCGGCGGCGCGCAACCACCTGCAGCATTCGCTCAACATCGCCCTCGGCTCGGCGCTCGCCACCGTGGCGCTGACCATTCCGGTGATGGCGTTCATCAGCGTCCTCATCGAGCGGCCCATGGTGCTCGGCCTCGACACCGACGACCGCACCATGCTGCTGCTCACCTTCGTGCTGTCCATCCTCTCGTTCGGCACCGGCAAGACCAATGCGCTGAACGGCGTGGTGCACCTCATCGTCTTCTGCGTCTATGTGATGCTGCTGTTCCTGCCATAAAGGCGCGGCGCGGCCCGGCGGGGAGGTGGACAGCGGACAGCCCGGGTGGCATGTTCCGCCCGACTTTGAACGAGGCGCGGGCCGTGAAGAACCTTCTGCTCTACATCTTCACCTGGTGGAACAAGCAGACCGTCGGCACCATGTGGTGGACCAAGCGGTTCGGCGAGTTCGTGGGCACGGACGAGTTCGGCAACCACTACTATCGCACCAAGGGCGGCGCGGTGGACCCGACGCTCGGCTTCGAGCGCCGCTGGGTCATCTATCCCGGCTATGCGGAGGCCTCCACCATTCCCCCGGGCTGGTGGGGCTGGATGCACCATCGCGTGGACACCCCGCCGGTGGACGAGAACTACACCCCCTTCGACTGGCAGAAGCCCCATCGCCGCAACATGACCGGCACGCCCGGCGCCTACCGCCCCAAGGGCTCGGTGCTGGCGGGCGGCGTGCGTCCGCGCGTCACCGGCGACTACAAGGCCTGGACCCCCGGGGAGTGAAGCGCGGCCGGCGAATAATTCCCGGCGCTCGCCACCTGCCTTGCCGTCGCCCGATTCGGGCGCTCTGAAGGGCCGGTGTTTCCGCAAGGCGCGCCGCTCGCGCTGCGCGCTTCCTTGCTGCCAGCCTGTCCCGCCGGCTGCCTTCCTCGCAGGTTGATGTGTTGATGCGCCTGATCCGCACTGTCCCGCTTCTCGCCGTGGCCCTTCTCGCCGGCTGGGCATCGCAGGCGATCGCGCAGGGGCAGCGGCCGCCGGGCCTGATCGAATCGTCGCCTCTGCCGCCCCCGCCCGGTGCCGTCGGCGTGCCGCGCCAGGTGCCGGGCCCGACGCAGGGGCAGGTGCCCCCGGCGGGAACCGCCCAGCAGCGGCCGCCGCCCGGCGCCGCCCGTCCGCCGGGCACGGGAACGCCGCCGGCGCAGCCGGTCCCCAATCCGCCTCCCGCCGCCGCGGCTCCCCCGCCGGATGCGAATGGCGACGTGCTGGTGGTGGAGCCGCCGGCGCAGAAGATCCCCAACCCCCTCGCGTCCTTCGCCGGGCTCGACAAGATCACCGGCCGCACCACCACTTTCGACGTGGCCATCGGCGAGACCGCGCAGTTCGGCGCGCTGCAGGTGACGCCGCGCGCCTGCTACACCCGGCCGGCCACCGAGACGCAGAACACCACCGCCTTCGCCGAGGTGAACGAGGTGACGTTGCAGGGGCAGGCCAAGCGCATCTTCACCGGCTGGATGTTCGCCTCCAGCCCCGGCCTCCACGCGGTGGAGCACCCCATCTACGACGTGTGGCTGATCGGCTGCAAAGCCTCCGCCCCCGGCACCGGCCGGCCCGCCGGCCAGCAGTAGAAGTCGCCTTCCACCTGAAGGGCATGGTCGAGCAGGCGGTGGTACTGCCGCCGTGAGACCTCGTGCGCGCCGAAGGTGGACAGGTGGCTGGTGACGAACTGGGTATCCAGCAGCCGGAAGCCCCCGGCGATCAGCCGCCCCACCAGATGCACCAGCGCCACCTTGGAGGCGTCCCGCTCGCGGTGGAACATGCTCTCGCCGAAGAAGGCGGCGCCGAGCCGCACCCCGTAGAGCCCGCCCACCAGCCTGCCGTCGCGCCAGGCTTCCACCGTGTGGCAGCGGCCGCGGGCGAACAGCTCGCCATACAACTTGCGGATGCGTTCGTTGATCCAGGTCTTCTCGCGGCCGTCCTGCGGCTCGGCGCAGCCGTCGATGACGCCGTTGAAGTCGTGATCCACCCGGATCTCGAACGTGTCGGAGCGCACCGTGCGGGCAAGGCGCGAGGAAACGTGGAAGCCGTCCAGCGGAATGATGCCGCGCCGCTCGGGCTCGATCCAGTAGAGCCCCGGGTCGTCGGCGCTCTCGGCCATGGGGAAGATGCCGCAGGCATAGGCCTTCAGCAGCACCTCGGGGGTGATCTCGACGATCTGGTCGCTCAACCGGCTCATGCCAGTAAGACTAGCAGCAAATCGAGCGGCCGTGTGGCGCGCCGTCGCTGCGCCGCGGTAGGGCTGCCGCCGGCGGCGCCTTCGGATGTCCCATGCCATCGGCGCCGGTTTTCACGCCTGCCGAAGGGCCTCGCCGGCTCGCGCGCCTTACCGGCCTGCGGTGTCAGCCGCGCTTCAGGAAAGCGCCGATGCGCTCCACCGCCTCCGCCATCTGGGCCGTGGCCCCGGCATAGGAGATGCGCAGGAACGTGCGGCCGTGGAACGGATCGAAATCCACCCCCGGCGTCGCCGCCACGTGCACCGCGTCCAGCATGCGGCGGGCGAAGTCGTGGGAATCCGCGGTGAAGTCGGAGACGTCGGCATAGAGGTAGAAGGCGCCGTCCGCCGGCAGGAAGCGGCCGAGGCCCACCTTCGGCAATCCCTGCGTGAGGATGCGCCGGTTCTCCACGTAGCTCGCCTTCACCAGGTCCATCTCCGCCCGTCCGTCGAAGGCGGCGTCGGCGGCGATCTGCGAGAGGGTGGGCACGGAGATGGAAAGGTTCTGCTGCAGCCGCTCCATGGTGCGCGAGACGCCGGGCGGCACCACCATCCAGCCCACGCGCCAGCCGGTCATGCAGAAGTATTTGGAGAAGGAATTGATGACGGTCACGTCATCGCCGATCTCCGCCGCGCTCACGGCGGGGAAGGCGTAGTCGAGGCCGTGGTAGATCTCGTCGGAGATGAAGGCGAGGCCAAGGTCGCGGGCGCAGGCGTGGAGCGCGGTCAGCGCCGGCCGGTCCATCATGGTGCCGGTGGGGTTGGCGGGGCTCGCCACCAGCACGCCCTTGAGCGGGGCCTGGCGGTGGGCCTCCAGCAGGCGCTCTGGGGTCAGCGCGTGGCGGTCCTCCGCGCGGGTCTCGATCAGCACCGGCTCGCAGCCCAGCGCGTGCAGCACATGCCGGTAGGGCGGATAGCCCGGCGCGGCGATGGCCACCCGGTCGCCCGGCTCGAACAGGGCGAGGAAGGCCAGCACGAAGCCGCCGGAGGAGCCGTGCGTCACGACGATGCGCTCGGGATCGACGCTGATCCCGTGGATCTCCTCATAATGCCGGGCGATGCGCGCCCGCAGCGCGGGGATGCCGAGCGCCGCCGTATAGCCCACCTGGCCGGCGGCAAGGGCGGTCGCCGCCGCCTGCCGCGCCACGGTGGGGGCGGGGGCGGCGGGCTGGCCGACCTCCAGATGGATCACCTGTCCGCCGGCCGCCTCGATGCGGGCGGCATGCTCCATCACGTCCATGACGATGAAGGGATCCACGGCGCTGCGCCGGGAAAGGGCGACTTCGATCTGGGCTCGACTGGCGGTCATGAGACGCTGACTTTCCGCTTCGTCCGGGCGGCAGCGGGTCGGACCGCCGTGTTGCCGCCGCATTCTGACTGTCCCTGAGGCTGTTCGCCCCAACGTGAAGGCTGGCGCATTGACCGCGGGGCGGGCGGACGCCAGTGTCCGTGCGTCTCGTAGCCTGCGTCGGCCCGGCCGCCAAGAGCAGCGGGCACGGGTATGCGGGCACGGGCCACGGGGGCGGAGACGCACCGGCGGGGCCCGGTGGATGTGGTTCCTGCAGCGGACAACCGCTCGATGCGGTAGGGTGCAGGGTGCGAGCCGAGGGCTTGCTTGGGTTGCGGCAGACTGGCGGGCGCTCGGCGCCCCGGGCAAGGCCGTTGAGGGCGGAAACGGACCCTTCGGGGCCAGAACGGAGCGAAGCCGAGCAGCGATGCCGATGCCTCTCCAGATGTTCAACCAGGAGTTCCACGGCAAGGTCCGCCGCCTCGCCGGCCGGCTGGGCCGCGGCTTCTGCGTGGCCGCGGCGCTGAGCCTTCCCCTGCATCTGACGGTGCCGATGGCATCCGCCCAGGAGCAGTCCCCGCAGAAGCGCCCCTCCATCATCCGCGACACGGAGATCGAGGCGCTGCTGCGCGACTACACCCGCCCGATCCTGAAGACGGCCGGGCTGGCGCAGCAGAATGTGGAGGTGGTGCTGATCTCGGAGCGCTCGTTCAACGCCTTCGTGGCGGACGGCAAGCGCATCTTCGTCAACACCGGCGCCCTCATCGATTCGACCACGCCCAACCAGATCATCGGCGTGCTGGCGCACGAGACCGGCCACATCGCCGGCGGCCACCTCGCCCGCATGCGCGAGCAGCTGGCCGGGGCGCAGACCATGGCCATCGTTGCCATGATGCTGGCGGCCGGCGGCATCGCGGCCGGCGCGGCGAGCGGCATGAACGGCCGCGACGTGGGCAACGTGGGTGCGGCCGCCATGTCCGCCCCGCAGGAAGCCATCCGCCGCTCGCTGCTGTCCTACCAGCGCGGCGAGGAGCAGGCGGCCGATCGCTCCGCGGTGAAGTATCTTGATGCCACCGGCCAGTCCTCCAAAGGCATGCTGGAGACCTTCGAGCGCTTCCAGAGCGACCAGCTTTTCATCAGCCAGCGGATCGATCCCTATCTGCTGAGCCACCCCATGGCGCGCGAGCGCGTCGCGGCGCTGGAGCAGCTGGCCAAGGCCAGCCCCTATTACAATGTGAAGGATCCGCCCGCCCTGCAGGCCCGGCACGACATGATGCGGGCAAAGCTCATCGCCTTCATGGAGCGGCCGGACACGGTGGCGCGGCGCTATCCGGCCTCCGACGGGTCGATGGCGGCGCAATATGCGCGGGCGATCTCGGCGTATCGTTTCGGCAACGTCCAGAACGCGGTGGCGCAGATCGACGCGCTCATCGCCAAGGAGCCGAACAACCCCTATTTCTACGAGCTGAAGGGCCAGGCCCTGCTGGAGAGCGGCCGGGCGGCCGAGGCGGTGCCGCCGCTGCGCAAGGCGGTGGCCATGACCGGCGGCGCGCCGCTCATCCGCTCCATGCTGGGGCAGGCGCTGGTGCAGTCGGGCAGCCCCTCCACCAACCAGGAAGCGCTGCGCGAGCTGATCCAGGCCACCCAGCGCGATCCCAATTCCCCCTCCGCCTGGCGCTCGCTCGCCATGGCCTACGGCCGGGCGGGGGATACCGCCAATGCGGACCTCGCCGCCGCCCAGGGCTATTTCGCCTCGGGCGAGTTCAAGACCGGCCGGGAGCTCGCGGCGCGGGCGCGCCAGAGCTTCCCGCAGGGCTCGCCCGGCTGGCTGAAGGCCGACGACCTCGTGAGCTTCAAGCCGCCGCAGAATGCAGCGGCGAACCGGGGGCAGTAGCCCCCACCCACAGGAACCGGGGGCCGGAGCCCCCGCGCACCAGACGGAGATCTTGATGTCCCGCCTTGCTGGCCGCCCCCAGGGCTCGGCCCGATTCGGTTTCCGCGGCCTCGGCGCCCGCCTCTCCTCGGTGGCGCTGGCCGCCCTGCCGGCCGTGCTCCTCGCCGCCAGCCCCGCCGCCGCCTTCACCGACGAGGAGAAGAAGGAGCTTCACGGGATCATCCGCGAGTACATCATCCAGAATCCGGAGGTGCTGCAGGAAGCCATCTCCGTGTTGGAGTCCCGCCAGATGGTGGCCGATGCGGCCCAGCGCTCCAAGGGCGTGGCCCAGATGAAGGAGCTGCTGGTGTCGAGCCCCCGCGGCGTGGTGGTCGGCAATCCCAAGGGCGACGTCACGCTGGTGGAGTTCTTCGACTACAACTGCGGCTACTGCAAGAAGGCGCTCTCCGACCTCCAGGACCTCGTGAAGCAGGACCCCAACCTGCGCGTGGTGCTGAAGGAATTCCCGGTGCTTGGCCCGGGCTCGGTGGAAGCCGCGCAGGTGGCCGTGGCGGTGCGCATGGTGGCGCCCGAGAAGTACATGGCCTTCCATCAGGCGCTGCTCGGCGCCCGCGGCCAGGCCGACCGGGCCAAGGCGCTGGCCGCCGCCAAGGAGGTGGGCATCGACACCGCCCTCCTGCAGAAGCAGGCGACCTCGCCGGAGCTCAACGCCACCCTCGACGAAAGCATGAAGATCGCCGAGGCGCTGAACCTCAACGGCACCCCCTCCTATGTGGTGGGCGAGCAGGTGGTGGTGGGCGCCGTGGGCTTCGACAAGCTGAAGTCGGCCATCGCCGACGCCCGCAAGGCGAACACGCAGGCCAAGTGAGCCCGCAGGGCGAACATCCAAGGCCAGAGGTGAGCCCGCAGGGCGAACATCTAAGCCGGAGGTGAGCCCGCAGGGCGAACATCTAAGCCGGAGGTGAGCCCGCAGGGCGAACATCCAAGCCGGAGGTGAGCCCGCAGGGCGAACATCCAAGCCGGAGGTGAGCCCGCAGGGCGAACATCTAGGCCAGAGATGAGCCCGCAGGGCGAACGTCCAAGCCGGAGGTGAGTCCGCAGGGCGAACATCCAGGGCCAGTCCCTGAAAATCCGGCGCATTCCGCGCCGGCTTCTCATCCGCAGGCGCGGCGCCACGCGTATCAAGGGCGTCGCGCCGCTTTCTTTCGGGCCTTGCACCGCCGGTGCGACTGCCGCGTGACAGGGGCGCGTGCCATGCGGCAGGCGCGACCTTTGTACGTTGCATGCCAGCGTTCCCGTGTGTAAGGCTCGATTTCCCGGTTCGTTCCGGACGGAGTGGTCCGTGACCTCGTTGAAGACCCCGCTGCTCGATACCATCAAGGATGCTGCCGACGTGCGGCGCCTGCCGCAGGAGAAGCTCGCCCAGCTTGCCGCGGAACTGCGCGCCGAGACCATCGACGCCGTATCCGTCACCGGCGGGCATCTGGGCGCCGGCCTGGGCGTGGTGGAGCTGACGGTGGCCCTGCACCACGTCTTCAACACCCCCCACGACCGCCTGATCTGGGACGTGGGCCACCAGTGCTATCCGCACAAGATCCTCACCGGCCGGCGCGACCGCATCCGCACCCTGCGCATGGGCGGCGGCCTCTCGGGTTTCACCAAGCGCTCGGAGAGCGAATACGACCCCTTCGGCGCGGCCCATTCCTCCACCTCCATCTCGGCGGGGCTGGGCATGGCGGTGGCGCGGGACCTCTCGGGCATCGAGCGCAACGTGGTCGCCGTCATCGGCGACGGCGCCATGTCGGCGGGCATGGCCTATGAGGCCATGAACAACGCCGGCGCCATGGATTCGCGCCTCATCGTCATCCTCAACGACAACGACATGTCCATCGCCCCGCCCACGGGCGCCATGTCGGCCTACCTGGCGCGGCTCATCTCCGGCCAGACCTACCGCTCGCTCCGGGAGATCGGCAAGCAGATCGCCGGGCACCTGCCCAAGTTCGTGGAGCGCGGCGCCCAGCGGGCGGAGGAGTTCGCCCGCGGCTTCTGGACCGGCGGCACCCTGTTCGAGGAGCTGGGCTTCTATTATGTGGGGCCCATCGACGGGCACAATCTCGACCACCTGCTGCCCGTGCTGAAGAACGTGCGCGACGCCAAGACGGGGCCGATCCTCGTCCATGTGGTGACGCAGAAGGGCAAGGGCTACGCCCCCGCCGAGGCGAGCGCGGACAAGTACCACGGCGTGGTGAAGTTCGACGTGGTGACCGGCGCGCAGGTGAAGGCCAAGTCCAACGCCCCGTCCTATACCCGCGTGTTCGCCGAGAGCCTCATCGCCGAGGCGCGGCGCGACAGCAAGGTCGTCGCCATTACCGCCGCCATGCCCTCCGGCACCGGGCTCGATTTGTTCGGGCAGGTGCATCCCGAGCGCACCTTCGACGTGGGCATCGCCGAGCAGCATGCGGTGACGTTCGCCGCCGGCCTCGCCACCGAGGGCTTCAAGCCCTTCTGCGCGCTCTACTCCACCTTCCTCCAGCGCGGCTACGACCAGGTGGTGCACGACGTGGCGCTGCAGGGCCTGCCGGTGCGCTTCGTCATCGACCGGGCCGGGCTCGTGGGGGCGGACGGGGCGACCCATGCGGGCGCCTACGACATCGCCTTCCTCGCCTGCCTGCCCGGCATGGTGCTGATGGCGCCCGCCGACGAGGCGGAACTGACGCACATGATGGCCACCATGGTGGCCTATGACGACGGCCCTTCCGCCGTGCGCTTCCCGCGCGGCGAGGGGGTGGGCATCGAGCGGCCGGATCGCGGCGAAGTGCTGCCCATCGGCAAGGGCCGCATCGTGCGCGGCACGGGGGAGGGCGATGTCGCCATCCTTTCGCTCGGCACCCGTCTCGCCGCCGCCACCGACGCGGCCGAGCGGCTGGAGGCGGCCGGCTTCGCCGTCACGGTAGCCGACGCGCGCTTCGCCAAGCCCATCGACCGGGACCTGGTGCTGAAGCTGGCCGGCGGCCACGGGGCGCTGGTGACGGTGGAGGAAGGGTCCGTCGGCGGCTTCGGCAGCCAGGTGCTCCAGCTCCTCACCGACGAGGGCGTGCTCGACCGGGGCGCCGTGAAGGTGCGCTCCATGGTGCTGCCGGACATCTATATCGACCACGACACCCAAGCCCGCCAGCTCGCCGAGGCCGGGCTCGACGCCTCCGCCATCGTGGCGAAGGCGGAGGGCCTCGTGGGCAAGGCCAAGGCCGGCCGGAGCCTGCACAAGGCGGGGTGAGGCCGTCAGCCGGTGAGGCCGTGGTGCAGGGGAGGGGCGGGGCCGCCCCTCAGTCCCACCAGAAGAACCAGCTGCGTGCGGTGCGCAGGCTCGCCACATAGTCGTCCATGTCGCCGAGATCCTCCTGGCAGAACAGGGTGTGCTCGAACGCAAGGCGCTTGGCGTCCTCGAAGCTCGACGGCGGCCGCTCCACCGCGAACTCCAGGGAATCTTCGCTGATGCAGGCGATTTCCGCTCCGTAGAGCGCCTTCCAGCGCCGGGCGAAAGCCGCCATCTCCGCCGGCTCGGGAGCGGCGTTCCATCCGCCGAAGTCGAGGATGAGCGGGATCTGCCAGCTCTCGGAGACGGGAATGCGGGCGATGGCCGCCTGCGGAAAGGCGCGGCTGCGGCCCAGGGGCAGGGAGAGGGAGGCCAGCTCCAGCCGGGGCGGCGCTTCCGGTGCAGGCCGTTCCGCGATCTCCCCGAGGGGAGGCGGCAAGGCGCTGTCGGCGTCGTGCCCCGCCTTCTCGGCCAGGATCTGGACGATCTCGTCCGGCTCGGGAATATCGATCCGCGCGATTGCGGCGGCTTCCTTCACCGCGCCGAGGTCCGGCGTCCTCACGGTGAGGATGAGCGGGCAGCTGCCGGCTGCCGTGCCGGCTGCCCGGGCCTCCAGCCATGCCGCGGCGGCCTGCGCCGCCGGAACCTGGGCGAGCGGGAAGGGGCAGGTGTCGAGCAGGCGCTGCCAGGCGGCCTCCTGGCGGAGCCGCGCGTCCGTCCTGTGATCCGGGGTTGGGGTCTCCTTCGGCTTGCCGAAGAGGAAGTTCAGCCAGCTCATTGCCACGCGTCTCCGACGCCACAGACCTGGAGGCGGATCCGATCGGATTGAAGCGCCCGCGGCGTTTCAATGAGAGCGGGGGATCCGTCTCACTCCAAAAGCGAGAGGCAATTCATCCGCCGGAGGGAAGCGGATTCCTCCGCGCCGGATCGCGCTCTCGTAAATTCGTAGCATGGCGCGGATTACGCGTCAGGGATGTGTCAGCCGGCGGCCAGAACGGCCTGAACATCGCGCCGGTGCACAGCCTCATTGGGGGGCGGATGGCGCCGGGCCGGGAGCAGTCCCCGGCGGGTGAGGCCCGCCCTTCAGTCCCACCAGAAGTACCAGCGGCGCATGGAGCGCAGGGCGGCGATATAGTCGCTCATATCCATGTCGCCCAATTCGATGCCGGCGATGTAGTGTTCCTTCGCAAGGCGGGTCGCTTCCTCGAAGGTGGCCGGCGGCCGCTCCACCACGAATTCCAGCGTGTCCTGCGTCACCGCAGCGATGTCCGCGCCATGAAGCAGCTTCCAGCGCCGCGCGAAGGCCGCCAGCATCGCGGGTTCGGGACAGGCGTTCCAGCCTCCGAAGCCGAGGAGCAGAGGCGCCCGCCAGCTGTCCGGCGGGGGCAGGCGGGTGATGGCCACCTGGGGAAAAGGCCCCTTGAGCGGGAGCGAGGTTATGGCCCCGAACGGCTTCGCTTGGGGTTGCGCTTCGGGCGGGTCGGGCGGCAATTCCCTTATGTCCGCAAAAGCGGGTTCATCGTAAGCATAGGCGCCACCCCGCTGATATTCTTCGGATGCGGCCAGGGCGGCGGCCACGTCTTCCGGATCGGGCTCGCCAAAGAGGAGAGCGGGCTTCTGATTGGCCCAATCCTGGAAGATCAGCTTGCGGACATAGGTGTCCACGATGCTGTCCGGGGAAGGGATGTCCGCTCCGGCGACGTCGGATTCGTCTGCCCCAATCTCTGCCGTTTCCGGCGTGATGAGGATCGGCGAGAACCCCTCGCGCGCGCCAATGGCCGCCTCTTCGTACCACGCCGCCGTCGCCTCCGTGCCAGGCACGAGGCGCAGCGGATAGGGCCATTCGGCCATGAGGCGCTGCCAGTCTGCCTCTTCCCTAAGGGCCCGCTCGGCCGCCAAATTCCGCTTGGCGCGGTGCCCTCCGAATAGGCCCCTGATCCAGGACCACATGGCGACTCGCCCCGCATCCGTTTTGGCAGGAGAACATAAATGCCGCTGCACGTCAGGGCTGTATCAGCCTGCGGCTAGCACCGCCTCCACATTGCGCCGGTGCACGGTCTCGTAGGGCTCGAAATACGCGATCGCCCCCGTCGCGAAAGCCTCGGCGGCGAAGGTCCGCAGATCGAGCCCAGCCAGCGCCGGTTCGGCCGTCAGGCGCAAGAGCTTCTCCACATAGAGCCGCGTCGCCTCGATGAGCCCCGGCTCGTAGCCGCCGGCGGCGATGATCTCTGGCGCGCTATGGTTGGGCAGGATGCGCGTCGCGCCCAGCGCCGCGAGGCGCTTGAGCCCCCCGAGGTGGATCGCGAGGCGGTCCGGCTCGTCCACATAGGTGATGGGGTCTTCCAGCGTGTCGCCGGCCAGAAGCACGCCGCCGGGCAGCAGCGCCACGGTGCCGTCGCGGCTGTGGATGTCCATGTGGATCAGCTCAACCGGCACGGAACCCACCTTCAGCGACAGCCGCTCGTCGAACAACACGTTCGGCAGCACCAGCGGGCGGATGGGCGGGTCGGCCGCCTCCAGCCGGGCGCGGTTGGCGCGCAGCAAAGCGTCGGTCTCGCGGTTGGCGATGATCACGCAATCGGCGAACACGTCGTTGCCGGCCACGTGGTCGTCGTGCCAGTGGCTCAGCACCACGCGGATGCGCCGGGCGCCCCTCTCCTCCAGCGTGCGGCGGATGATGCGGGCGTGGGTGAGGGAGACGTGGGTGTCGTAGACCAGCGCGTCTTCGCCATCGATCACCGCGTAGGACGCGATGCCCAGCGCATAGGCGCCGTCGTCCAGCCAGTTCTCCTCCGGCCCGTGCAGGCGCACGCCCGGCACCCGCCCGTCATAGAAGGCGAGCACGTGGCGCGCGGGCTCCAGCACCCGGAGGGTGGAGCCGGGCGGCGCGAGGTGCGCGCCGCTGGCCGTCACCTTCACTCCGCCGCTTCGAGATTGTGCCCGAGGCGGTGGGAGAGGGTGTGCAGCAGTTCACTCGCCGCGTCGGCGATGACGGTGCCGGGCGGGAAGATGGCCTCGGCGCCCGCGGCCTTCAGCGCGTCATAGTCCTGCGGCGGCACCACGCCGCCCACCACCACCATGATGTCGCCCCGGCCTTCCGCTTCCAGCGCCGCCTTCAGTGCCGGCACCAGGGTGAGATGGCCGGCGGCGAGCGAGGAGATGCCGACCACGTGCACGTCGTTCTCCACCGCCTGGCGGGCGGCTTCCTCGGGGGTGGCGAAGAGGGGGCCGATGTCCACGTCGAAGCCGAGGTCGGCGAAGGCGGAGGCGATCACCTTCTGGCCGCGGTCATGGCCGTCCTGGCCCACCTTGGCGACCAGGATGCGCGGGCGCCGGCCTTCGGCGTGCTCGAACGCCTCCACCAGTTTCTGAACCTTGCCCACCTTGTCCGTCATGGCGGAAGCCTCCCGCTTGTAGACGCCGGAGATGGCGCGGATCTCCGCGCGGTGGCGGCCGAACACCTTCTCCAGCGCGTCGGAGATCTCGCCCACCGTGGCCTTGGCCCGCGCCGCGTCGATGGCGAGGGAGAGCAGGTTGCCGTTGCCGGCGGCGCCGTTGGTGAGGGCCTCCAGCCGGCCGTCCACCTCATGCTGGTCGCGCTCGCCCCTGAGGCGATTGAGCTTCTCGATCTGGGCGGCACGCACGGTCGCGTTCTCCACCTTGAGCACATCGATCAGCCGGTCACGCTCGGGCTTGAACTTGTTCACGCCCACCACGGTCTGCGCCCCGCCGTCGATGCGGGCCTGGGTGGTGGCGGCGGCCTCCTCGATGCGCAGCTTGGGAATGCCCGCCTCGATGGCCTTGGCCATGCCGCCCAGCGCCTCCACCTCCTGGATGTGCGCCCAGGCCTTGGCGGCGAGGTCGGCGGTGAGCTTCTCCACGAAATAGGAGCCGCCCCACAAATCGATCTGCCGCGTGGTGCCGCTCTCCTGCTGCAGCAGGATCTGGGTGTTGCGGGCGATGCGGGCCGAGAAGTCGGTGGGCAGGGCCAGCGCCTCGTCCAGCGCGTTGGTGTGCAGCGACTGGGTCTGGCCCTGCGTCGCCGCCATGGCCTCGATGGCGGTGCGCATGACGTTGTTGAACACGTCCTGCGCGGTGAGCGACCAGCCCGAGGTCTGCGAATGGGTGCGCAGGGGGAGCGACTTGGGGTTCTTCGCCCCGAGGTCGGTCATCAGGCGCGTCCACAGGAGGCGGGCGGCGCGCAGCTTCGCCACCTCCATGTAGAAGTTCATGCCGATGGCCCAGAAGAAGGAGAGGCGCGGCGCGAACACGTCGATGGGCAGGCCCGCCTTCGAGCCGGCGCGGCCGTATTCCACGCCGTCGGCGAGCGTATAGGCCAGCTCCAGGTCCTGCGTCGCGCCGGCTTCCTGCATGTGGTAGCCGGAAATGGAGATGGAGTTGAAGCGCGGCATCTCCTTCGAGGTGTAGGCGAAGATGTCCGAGATGATGCGCATGGAGGGTGCGGGCGGATAGATGTAGGTGTTCCGCACCATGAATTCTTTGAGGATGTCGTTCTGGATGGTGCCGGAGAGCTTGGCCGGCGCCACGCCCTGCTCCTCCGCCGCCACCACATAGAGCGCGAGGACCGGGAGCACCGCGCCGTTCATGGTCATGGACACGCTCATCTGGTCCAGCGGGATGCCGGAGAACAGGGTGCGCATGTCGTAGATGCTGTCGATGGCCACCCCGGCCATGCCCACGTCGCCCGCGACGCGGGGGTGATCCGAGTCATAGCCGCGATGGGTGGCGAGGTCGAAGGCCACCGACAGGCCCTTCTGGCCGGCGGCGAGGTTGCGCCGGTAGAAGGCGTTGGAATCCTCCGCCGTGGAGAAGCCGGCATATTGCCGGATGGTCCAGGGCTGGGTGGCGTACATGGGCGCGTAGGGCCCGCGCAGGAAGGGCGCGATGCCGGGATAAGTGTCGATGTAGGAGAGCCCCTCGATGTCCGCCGGGCCGTAGAGCGGCTTCACCGGAATGCCCTCGGGCGTCTGCCAGATGGCGGCCTCGGGCCCCCCTGCGATGGCGGGGGCGCCGGGCGTGGGAGCGCGCCAGTCGATGTCGGCGAAGTTGGGGATCCGGCTCATCTCATCAATCCTCGAATTCGGCGCGTTCCTCGGCGGTTTCAGGCGAAGGGGTCTGCTTCGCATCCCGAAAACGCGTCGGCGAAAGTCCCGCGACAGGGCGCCCGCCCGATCGTCCGCTCAGATCCGCTTCGCGAACCAGGAGCCGTTGCATTTCAAATCGGGCGAGGTCCAGTCGCCCGAGGCCTGATCCCCCTCCGCGAGACCGGTCGCGGCCACCTTCTGGTGGCCGTGGGCCAGCGACATCCGCACCACGCCGAGCTTGCTGATGCCACCGGTGGCCTTCACCGGCCAGAAGCCCGCATAGGCGACTTTGCCACCCTTCACCGAGAGCTTGAAGTCATAATTGGTCTTGCAGCGCCCGTCCTCGGCCGAGGTCTTCACGCTCCACATGCCGTCGAAGCGCCTGGCGTTGTCGGCATGGGCGGGAGGGATGGCGGCGCCGAGGAGGAGGAGCGCAGCGGCGAAGCCCCATCGCTTGGCCCGGAAAGGCGCCGGCGCATGGGCCCCGGCGTGCGGCTTCCGGGGGTGTGGCACAGGATCTCGCATCGCTTTCGCTTCCCCTTTCCCCATCACGTTCCTCGCCTGCCGCGCCCGCCGGCGCGGCCCTGCACTTCGTCCTGGATGTCCTGCAGCTCGCACAGGATCAGATGCAGCCGCATGCCCGGGGCATGCGCCAGCACATCCGTCAGGGCCATGTTCGCCGCGAAGGCGGAGACCAGAACATCGAGCTCCCGGATGCCGCTGATCCCGCACATGGCCCAGAACACGTAGGCGCGGGGATGACGTATTGGTCCCCGCCAGCGCGTCATGCTCTGCACCGGCCCCTGGATCTTCTCCAGCTGATGCAGCTCGCCCCGCAACACGCCGTACCGCTGCTTCAGTTGCGTATCCGTCAGCCGGGCCAGATCGACCCGAAGGTTCAATGAGAATGCCATTTTGCCCTCCCCCAAGGGAACGCAGATCGTAGGCATTACTCCAGGCCGGATGCAACCTGCGCACGAGAGAGCACCTCCAGCACGTCGCACCCGGCGAAAATCAGATCGCCCACCCCGGCCGCCGTCAGCGCGTCCATGTCCGCCGGCTTGCCGGCCAGCCAGACGGCGGTGGCGCCGGCCGTCTTCAACGCCCCGGCCGCCGCCGCGCCCTCGGTGCCGTAGATCTCGTCCGACGAGACGAGGCAGGCGAAGGGCGTGCCGGATGCCTTGAAGGCGGAGATGAGCGCGTCGAGGTCGGCGAAGCCATCGGGCACGGCGGCTGTGATGCCGCCGGCCTCGAAGAAATTCTTGGCGAACGTCGCCCGCGCCGTGAAGGCCGCCACTGGGCCGAGCGCGGCGAGGAACACGGCCGGCGCCTTCCGCGCCGCCTCGGCCTTGTCGCGCAGGGCCTCGAAGGTTTCCGAGATGCGGTAGGGCGCCAGCGCGCCGTCCGCCACCGGGGCGGCCTCGGCGGCGAGGGGGCTGAGCACCTCCGGCGCCTCCTGCACCAGGATGGGGAATTCCGAGGTGCCGGTGATGGGGGCCTTGCGGGTGGCGACATCCTTGTCGCGCTTCGCCTTCACCTCGGCGATCTCGGCCTTCAGCCAGCGGTCCTCCAGCACGTCGGCCATGCCGCCGCGCGTCTCGATGGTGCGGAACAGGTCCCAGGCCTTCGCGGCGAGGCCGTCCGTGTGCGCCTCCACGGCGCCGGCGCCGGCGCCGGGATCGGCCACGCGGTGGACGTTGCTCTCCTCCAGCAGCATCACCTGCGTGTTGCGGGCGAGGCGGCGGGCGAAGGCGTCCGGCAGGCCCAGCGCCTGGGTGAAGGGCAGCACGGTGACGCTGTCCGCCCCGCCGACGCCGGCCGCGAAGGCGGCCACCGTATTGCGCAGCAGGTTCACATAAGGGTCGCGGCGGGTGAGCGAGCGCCAGGCGGTGGTGGCGTGCACCTTCAGCGCGGTCTCGGGCAGGCCGCACTCGCGCTGCACCGCGCCCCACAGGAGGCGGATGGCGCGGAACTTGGCGATGGTGGCGGTCTGGTTCACGTCCGCCACCAGCGCCGCCTCGATGCGGCCCGCCGCCTCGGCGAGGGGGATGCCCGCCTCCGCATAGGCCTTGAGGTAGGCGACCATGGTGGCGAGCACCGCCGCCAGCTCCTGCGCGTCCGAGGCGCCGGCGGCATGGAACACCGCCCCGTCCGCCCGCGCGAAGGGGCCGGCGAAGCCGCGCGCGGCGAGGATGGCCGAGGTCTCGGCGAAGCGCTTGGCCAGCAGCGGCCAGGCCATGGGCAGGGTGCCATGGGCGGCGAAGTCGCCCAGCGGGTTGAGGCCGAAGGAGGCGGCAATCCCCTTGGGATCGAAGCCCCGCGCCTCCACATGGTCGGCGAAGGCGAGGACATCCTCGCGCCCCTGGAAGTTGCCGCTCTCGATGCGCGTCTCGATGAGGTCGAGGAGCACGTCCTTCAGCACCACGCCGAGATCGGCGCCGTCCGGCAGGCCGAAGCCGTAGGCCGAGGGGGCGGAGGCATAGACGAGGGCGAGGCCCGAAGCGCCGCCGTCCAGGTCCTCCAGCGCCTGGGCATGGGCGGCGGCAAGGTCGCCCTGGTCCACCCGCATGCTGATGACCCAAGGCGCCCCCGCCGGCCGGCCGGCCACGAGGGGGGCATGCGCCTTGCGCTCGGGCAGGGCGTCGAGGGCAAGGCCCTCATAGGTGCGGGTCACGAGCTTCTTGTCGTAGGGCGCGCCCTTCAGCACGCTTTCCACCAGCTTCAGCCAGTCGGCGCGGGTGACGGGGGGGAGGCCAGTGGCGAAGGGCAGGGCGGTTGCGTCGGTCATGTCAGGACCTCCGAAGGGAAAAGGGGGCTCGCGTCCCGGCCGACCGGAGCGGAGCAAAGCGGAGCGGAGAGCCGGGATCCTGCGCACAAATGCGCCGAAGGCGGCTCAATCCGCGCGGGCGGAACGAGAGTGTCCGCTGCGCGGGAGTCTTGCGCTGGGCCCCGGATCGGCGCTCCGGCTGCGCCGTCGCTTGTCTGGGGCACGCAGTGGCGGCGTTTGTCATCACCGCCCCTCCCGTGCCGCCAGCGCGCGCTCGGCGTCGAGCATGTAGTCGCGCAGCACCGGCACGTCGTCGCGCTTCTCGGAAAGGAGCAGCTGGAACACCATGTTGGAGCCGTGCAGGAAGCCCAGCTCCACGGCGGCGAGATAGAATTCCCACATGCGGCCGAAGCGCTCGCCCATCATGGCGTCCACTTCCGCGCGGCGGGCCATGAAGTTCCGCCGCCAGGCGCGGATGGTCCAGTAATAGTGCAGGCGCAGCACCTCGCAGTCGTCCACCCACAGGTGCGTGCGCTCGGTGGAGGCGAACACCTCGGAGAGCGCCGGCACGTAGCCGCCGGGGAAGATGTACTTGCGGATGAAGGGCGCCGTGGTGCCGGGCGGCGACATGCGGCCGATGGCATGCACCAGCGCGAAGCCGCCCTCGTCCAGCAAATTGCGGACGGTGGTGAAGTAATCGTCGAAGTGGGAGACGCCCACATGCTCCATCATGCCGATGGAGACCACGCGGTCGAACTTGCCCTGAAGGTGGCGGTAGTCCACCTCCTTGAAGTCGATGCGGTCGATCACGCCGGCCGCCTCGGCAAGACGCCGGCTCTCGGCCAGCTGCTCGGGCGAGACGTTGATGGCGGTGACCTGCGCGCCGCATTCCTTCGCCATGTAGATGGCGAGCCCGCCCCAGCCGGAGCCGATCTCCGCCACCCGCATGCCGGGGGTGATCTTCAGCTTGGCGGCGATGTGGCGGAACTTGTTGCGTTGGGCGTCGGCGAGCGGCTCGTCGGGATGGGTGAAATAGGCGCAGGAATACGCCATCGTCTCGTCCAGCCACAGCCGGTAGAAGGCGGCCGGATGGTCGTAGTGGGAGGAGACGTTCTCCTTCGCCTTGTTGACCGGGTTCGCCTGCTGGAACCGCCGCACCGAGCGCCACGCCTTGCGCAGCGCCTGCTGCACCGGGTGGGAGCCGAGGCCCTTGCGATTCACCGAGAAGAGGTTGAGCAGCTCGAACGCGCCGGCCCCGTCCTCGAAGGAGAGGCGGCCGTCCATATAGGCCTCCGCCGCCACCAGCTCCGGATTGAAGAACAGGTCGCGCTCCAGCTTCTTGTCATGCATGCGCACGGTGACGGACGGCCCGTCCTTGCCGGAGCCGAAGACGTGGCGCTGCCCGTCGACGGTGAGGACCGTGAGCTGGCCCTTCTCCACGAAGCGGCTCAGGAGGTGGGAGAGGAGGCGCATGCGGAGCTCACGGTTCGTTTGAGGTATCGACCCAAAGACGTCGACCGCCCTCGGTGTCAACCCATGTGGGCCCTTCCCGCCGCTTCGGAGCCTTCGTGGCGGGACGCGACGTGGGATGGAGCTGCGGGGGCGTGCTGCGAAATTTCAAGCAGAATATCGCGATGGCGGCTTGAATGATGAGGAAAAGCGGGAAGGCTAGCAGTATGGCAAAGACGGCGATTGTGTCCCGTGGATCGCGAGCCGAGCTAAATACGGCCGCGAAGCCGATAAGGCCAATCGGTAAGGCGAAATTGATCGCCACAAGCGAGACAAGGCTGCGTCCGAATCTGAAGCCTGCATCTGCGAGGCGTGCCGCTGAGAAGAAGAGATAAAAAAATGGGCCGTAAAGTAAAACAGGCTCCCAATATGCAAAGTATTGTGGCGTAGGGCCCGGTGCTACAGATATCAGCGGCACGATCCCCAACAGTGCGGCGAACAACGGCGCAGTCAACGCGATCCCATACGCCACGACGAACACGCCGTACGCCCTGCGCCCCATCCTGAGCCCGCGAGCCATCGCCCCGTCCCCGGCCGCGCGAAATGCGGCGCGGCTTCCGCCCCCTCTAGGTAGCCCCTCAAGGCCAAAGGGAACAGCCCGCGCCGCACTCATCACGCGAATTCCAGGATCACCGCATCCACGGCGAGGCTGTCGCCGGCCTTGGCGTGGACCGCCTTGATCATGCCGTCGCGCTCGGCGCGCAGCACGTTCTCCATCTTCATGGCTTCCACGATGGCGAGGATCTCGCCGTTCTTCACCTCCTGGCCGGGCACCACCGCGATGGAGACCACCAGCCCCGGCATGGGGCACAGCAGCTCCTTGCCGCCGCCGGCGTTCTCCTTCTTCGGCATCAGCGCCGCCAGCGAGGCGGACAGCTCGGTGTAGACCCGCGCCCGGGTGGAGATGCCGCGGTGGGCCAGCACATAGCCGTTGGGGATGGTGCGCACCTGCACCGCCACCTGGTCGGCATCGATGGTGCCGGACCACACCACGTCGCCGGGCTTCCATGAGGAGCGCAGCAGATGGGTGTGGCCGGGCGTGCCGTCGGTGCCGAAGATCTGCACCTTGAAGCCGCCGTCCACCGCTTCCACCTCGCAGGGGGTGGAGAGCGTCTCCTCGGCGGCGGAGAGCTGCACGATGCGGCGCTTGGCGATGTTCCAGGTGACGCCCGAGGTCTGGCCGGAGATCTGCCGCTTGCGGGTGTTCTGGATGTGGTCGATCACCGCCGCCACGGCGGAGAGATAGTGCACCAGCTCGCCCTCGGGGGCGCGGGCGTGGAAGCCGTCCGGATATTCCTCGGCGATGAAGCCGGTGGAGAGGTTGCCCGACTGCCAGCGCTTGTGCGCCATGAGGGCGGACAGGAAGGGGATGTTGTGGCCGATGCCGTCGATGGCGAAGGCGTCCAGCGCATCCGCCTGGGCCTCGATGGCCATGGCGCGGGTGGGGGCGTGGGTCACCAGCTTGGCGATCATGGGATCGTAGAAGATGGAGATCTCGCCGCCCTCATAGACGCCGGTGTCGTTGCGCACGGTGATGGGGCCGTCCTTGCCTTCCGCCGGCGGGCGGTAGCGCACCAGGCGGCCGGTGGAGGGCAGGAAGTTGCGGTAGGGGTCTTCCGCATAGATGCGGCTTTCCACCGCCCAGCCGGTGAGCTTCACGTCCTCCTGGGTGATGGAGAGGGGCTCGCCGGCGGCGACGCGGATCATCTGCTCCACCAGGTCGATGCCGGTGATGAGCTCGGTGACCGGATGCTCCACCTGGAGGCGGGTGTTCATCTCCAGGAAGTAGAAGCTCTTGTCCTGGCCGGCGACGAACTCCACCGTGCCGGCGCTGTCGTAGCCCACCGCCTTGGCGAGGGCGACGGCCTGCTCGCCCATCTTCTTGCGGGTGGCCTCGTCCAGCAGCGGGGAGGGGGCCTCCTCGACGACCTTCTGGTTGCGGCGCTGGATGGAGCACTCGCGCTCGCCGAGGTAGATGACGTTGCCGTGCTTGTCGCCCAGCACCTGGATCTCGATGTGGCGCGGGTCGACGATGAACTTCTCCACGAACACGCGGTCATCGCCGAAGGAGGACTTGGCCTCGCTCTTGGCGCGGTCGAAGCCGTCCTGCACCTCGTCGCGGGAATAGGCGATGCGCATGCCCTTGCCGCCGCCGCCGGCGGAGGCCTTGATCATCACCGGATAGCCGATCTCGTCGGCGATCTTCGCGGCTTCCGTCCCGTTCTCCAGCACGCCGAGATAGCCGGGCACGGTGGAGACCTTGGCGGCGGCGGCCGCCTTCTTGGATTCGATCTTGTCGCCCATGGCCTCGATGGCATGGGGGTTCGGACCGATGAAGACGATGCCGTGCTCGGCGAGCAGCTTGGGGAAGGAGGCGCGCTCGGACAGGAAGCCGTAGCCGGGATGCACCGCCTCGGCGCCGGTCAGCTTGCAGGCCTCCACGATCTTCTCGGCGATGAGGTAGGACTGGGCGGCGGCCGGCGGGCCGATATGCACCGCCTCGTCCGCCATCTCCACGTGGAGGGCGTCCTTGTCGGCGTCCGAATAGACGGCGACGGTCTTGATGCCCATCTTGCGCGCCGTCTTGATGACGCGGCAGGCGATCTCACCCCGGTTCGCGATCAGGATCTTGGTGAACATGGTGTTCGTTCCTTTGCGCCAGCGGCGCGAATAATCTCGGATCGGATCCTTGCGCGATGCGCCCTCGGGCCTTTTGCGCCGTCATGCCCCGGCTCGTCCGGGACATGACGGCGGTTCAAAGGTGGGCAGCAGCTTTCGGGACCCAGGCGGCCTTCCCTTTGCCCCAGCCTCACACCGGCATGTTGTCGTGCTTGCGCGGGGGCTGCTCCAGCTTCTTGGTGCGCAGCATGGCGAGCGCGCGGGCGAGGCGCCGGCGGGTGGAGTGGGGCATGATCACCTCGTCCACATAGCCGCGCTCCGCCGCCACGAAGGGCGAGAGGAAGCGCTTCTCGTAATTCTGGGTCTGGGCGGCGATCTTGTCCGGGTCGCCCATGTCGGCGCGGAAGATGATCTCCACCGCGCCCTTGGCGCCCATCACCGCGATCTGCGCGGTGGGCCAGGCGTAGTTCACGTCGGCGCCCACGTGCTTGGAGGCCATCACGTCATAGGCGCCGCCGAACGCCTTGCGGGTGATGACGGTGACCAGAGGCACGGTGGCCTGCGAATAGGCGAACAGCAGCTTGGCGCCGTGCTTGATGAGGCCGCCGTATTCCTGCGCGGTGCCGGGCAGGAAGCCGGGCACGTCCACGAAGGTCACGATGGGGATCTCGAAGGCGTCGCAGAAGCGCACGAAGCGGGCCGCCTTGCGGGAGGCGTCGCTGTCGAGCACGCCGGCCAGCACCATGGGCTGGTTGGCGACGAAGCCCACCGTGCGCCCCTCGATGCGGCCGAAGCCGGTGACCATGTTCTTGGCGTAGGCCGCCTGGATCTCGAAGAAGTCGCCCTCGTCCACGACCTTCAGGATCAGCTCCTTGATGTCGTAGGGCTTGTTCGGGTTGTCCGGGACCAGCGTGTCGAGGCTCTCGTCGATCCGCGCGGGATCGTCGAAGGAGGGCCACTCGGGCACGCCCTCCTGGTTGTTGGCGGGCAGGAAGTCGATGAGGCGCCGCGTCTCCAGCAGCATCTCCACGTCGTTCTCATAGGAGCCGTCGGCCACCGAGGACTTGGAGGTGTGCACCTTGGCGCCGCCCAGCTCCTCGGCGGTGACGGTCTCGTTCGTGACCGTCTTCACCACGTCGGGGCCGGTAACGAACATGTAGGAGGTATCCCGTACCATGAAGATGAAATCCGTCATGGCAGGGGAGTAGACGTCGCCGCCGGCGCACGGCCCCATGATCAGCGAGATCTGCGGAATGACGCCCGAGGCGATGACATTCCGCTTGAAGACCTCGCCGTAACCACCCAGCGCCGCGACACCTTCCTGGATTCGCGCGCCGCCGGCGTCGAACAGGCCGATGATGGGCGCGCGGGTCTTCAGCGCCATGTCCTGGATCTTGGTGATCTTGCGCGCGTGCTCCTCGGAGAGGGAGCCGCCGAACACCGTGAAGTCCTTGGCGAAGACGAACACCTTGCGGCCGTTCACCGTGCCCCAGCCGGTCACCACGCCGTCGCCGGGCACCTTCTGCTCGGCCATGCCGAAGTCCACGCAGCGGTGCTGCACGAAGGTGTCGTATTCCTCGAACGTGCCGCGGTCGAGCAGCAGCTCGATGCGCTCGCGGGCGGTGAGCTTGCCGCGGGCATGCTGTGCCGCGATGCGCTTCTCGCCGCCGCCGAGGCGGGCGACGTTGCGCCGGCTCTCGAGCTCTTCGAGGATGTCCTTCATGCGGTGCGCCCCTCTGTTCGGGTATCTGTTGCAAGGCAGTGTAACGGCCGGTGGCGCGAAGGAAAGCGCGCCGACCGCGCTTCCCTTCGCCGTGCCGGCCCGGGGCCGATACGCCGGAGCGCGGTGGGCTGCCCTCCAGCCCCGGGATGGAGAACGCGGTGTCCGCGCCGCTTGCGATGCAGGCGGCGCGGCGCGCGCTCCAGTGCCCTGACCGGATGTGCCGGTCTGCTCGCTAGCAGGGCGAGGGCGGCATTTGAATATGTAAAAGTTCTGTGTTGTAATTTGTGAATTCTTCACAATCGCGAAGTCGCCGCTCCGGCGCGGCGGTGGCGGTACGGGGGCGGGGCGATCATGCGCCAGAAGGTCTATGCCGGCCACGCGGTGCGGCGGCTGCGGGAGAAGCTGGGGCTGAAGCAGAGCGAACTGGCGCAGCGCCTGTCGGTCTCGCCGTCCTACATCAACCAGATCGAGAGCAACCAGCGCCCGCTCACCGCCTCCATCCTCATCGCCATCTCCCGCACCTTCGCGGTGGACATCACCTCCTTCGGCGCGGAGGACCTCGACCGGCTGGTGGCGGACCTGCGGGAGGTGGCGGCGGACCCCTTCTTCGGCGACCTGGAGCTGGGCCTGCAGGATGCCAAGGCCATCGCCAACCTCTCGCCGGCCTTCGCCCATGCCTTCCTGCGCATGCATGTCGCGCTGCAACGCAACACGGAATGGCGCGCCTCCCTCGACGACATGCTCACCGCCGGCGTGGCGCCGGGTGCGGACGAGGCGAAGCTGATCCCCTACGAGGAGGTGCGCGACTTCTTCCACTACATTGACAATTACGTGGATAGCCTTGATCACGCAGCGGAAACCGCTGCGGCGTCACTCGGCATCCTGGACGACGCGGATCCGGTGGCGGCGCTGGCGGCCCATTTGTCGCGACGCCACAACGTGCAGGTGGAGGTGGGCCGGCCGGACCCGGACGCTCCCCTCTCCCGCTTCGATCCGCGGACGCGGCGCCTCGTGCTCTCGGGGGTGCTGCCGGCGCCGACGCGGGCCTTCCGCATCGCCGCCACCATCGCCCAGCTGGAGCATGCGGACCTGGTGGAGGAGACGGTGGCCGCCGGCGCCTTCCGCAGCCGGACGGCGGCGGAGATCTGCCGCCTCGCCTTGCAGAATTATTTCGCCGGGGCCCTGCTCCTGCCCTACCGGCGGTTCCTCGACCTCGCCCGCAAGCTGCGGCACGACATCGACCGGCTGGTGCTGGAGACGGGGGCGAGCCTGGAGCAGGTGTGCCACCGCCTCTCCACCTTGCAGCGGCCGGGGGCGAAGGGGGTGCCCTTCTATTTCGCCAAGGTGGACCGGGCCGGCAACATCACCAAGCGGCATTCGGCCACGCGCTTCCAGTTCGCCCGCCACGGCGGCGCCTGCGCCGCCTGGAACGTGCACGAGGCGTTCGAGATGGGCGGGCGCACCCTGGTGCAGGTGGGCGAGATGCCGGACGGGGTGCGCTACATCTGCCTGGCGCGCGCGGTCATCACCCCCAGCCTGCGCCACGGCCAGCCGGCGCGGGCGTTTGCCTTCGGCCTCGGCTGCGAGGTCTCCTTCGCCCACGACATCGTCTATGCGGACGGGCTGGACCTGAAGGCGGCGCCGGTGGCCAAGCTCGGCGTGTCCTGCCGCATCTGCCCCCGCCGCGACTGCGACCTGCGCGCCTTCCCGCCGCTGGACCGGGAAATTCGCATCGACGGGAACGTTCGGGACATTCAGCCGTTCACCATCACTTGACGCAATGTTGCCGCGCCTGCGCTGTCGAAACGCCGCGCCTTGGCACATGAAACGCCACGACGCGGGGAGTAGAGTGCGGCATCGACTCGGCGTCGAGTCGAATGGGAGTGATCCATGAGGGTACTCAGACTGGGCGGCTGGGTTGCCGGCCTGGTGATGGCGGGAATGGTCTCCGCGCAGGCGGCGCCCGGCTACTCCACGGCGAATGTGAATATCCGGACCGGTCCGGATACGGAATTTCCGAGCTTGGGCGTCATCCCGGATGGCTCGCCCCTGGATATCCAGGGCTGCCTCCAGGACGAGTCCTGGTGCGATGTGATCTGGCAGGACTATCGCGGCTGGGTCTACAGCGAATATCTCGGCTTCGAGCAGCAGGGCCGCACCGCGGTGATCCCGGATTGGGGTCTGGCGGCGGTGGGCGTGCCGGTGGTGGCCTTCGCCGCCTCGCAATACTGGAACACGTATTACGTGAACCGGCCATTTTATGTGAACCAGCCGTGGTATGCCGATCGCTACCGCTGGGAAGCCTACCAGCCGCGGCCGCGTCCCGGCTGGTATCCGCCCCCGCCCGGCCCGCGTCAGCCCGGCTGGTGGCGCAGCGGCTACGTGTCCCCTCCCGGGATGCAGCCGCCGCCCCCCGCGCCGCCGCCCCCGCCTCCCGGCTGGGGCCGGCCCGGCTATCCCGGATATAACGGTGGCGGCCAGCCCGGCTATCCTGGCGGCCCCGGCCGTCCCGGTTATCCCGGCGGTCCCGGTCAGCCTGGTCAGCCCGGCTATCCCGGTGGTCCCGGCCAACCTGGTCAGCCCGGCTACCCCGGTGGTCCCGGCCAGCCTGGTCAGCCCGGCTATCCCGGTGGTCCCGGTCAGCCTGGTCAGCCCGGCTACCCCGGCGGTCCCGGCCAGCCTGGTCAGCCTGGTTATCCCGGCGGTCCGGGTCAGCCTGGTCAGCCTGGTTATCCCGGTGGTCCCGGTCAGCCCGGCGGTCCTGGTCAGCCTGGCGGTCCGGGTCGTCCTGGCCAGCCCGGCACGGTTCCGGGTCAGCC
Organism: Xanthobacter nonsaccharivorans; assembly: GCF_043194755.2. Taxonomy (NCBI): domain Bacteria; kingdom Pseudomonadati; phylum Pseudomonadota; class Alphaproteobacteria; order Hyphomicrobiales; family Xanthobacteraceae; genus Xanthobacter; species Xanthobacter nonsaccharivorans. The sequence goes on from NZ_CM195526.1 coordinate 1,736,927, forward strand.
CGGGGTTCCTCCCGGCCAGCCCGGTCAGCCCGGTGGTCCGGGTCGTCCCGGTCAGCCCGGCACGGTTCCGGGGCAGCCTGGGGTTCCTCCCGGCCAGCCCGGTCAGCCCGGTGGTCCGGGTCGCCCTGGCCAGCCCGGCACGGTTCCGGGTCAGCCCGGGGTTCCTCCCGGCCAGCCGGGTCAGCCCGGCGGTCCGGGTCGTCCCGGCCAGCCCGGCACGGTTCCGGGTCAGCCCGGGGTTCCTCCCGGTCAACCGGGTCAGCCCGGCGGTCGCCTGACGCCGCAGGAGCGGCAGCAGCAGTTGCTTCAGCAGCGCCAGCAGCAGCTGCAGCAGCGGGAGCAGCAGTTCCAGCAGCGTCAGCAGAACCAGATGCAGCAGCAACAGCAGCGCCAGCAGGAGATCCAGCAACAGCGCCAGCAGCAGATGCAGCAGAACCAGCAGCGTCAGCAGGAGCAGCGTCAGCAGCAACAGCAGCGCCAGCAGGAGCTTCAGCAACAGCGTCAGCAGCAGCAGCAACAGTTGCAGCAGCAGCGCCAGCAGCAGCAACAGCGCCAGCAGGAGATGCGGCAACAGCAGCAGCAGCGTCAGCAGCAACAGCTGGAGAACCGCCAGCAACAGCAGCAGCAACGCCAGCAGCAGTTGCAGCAGCAGCGCCAGCAGCCGCAGGGGCAGCAGCAGCAACAGCGCCCGCAGCAGGGTGGTGGCCGCAACTGCAACGGGCAGGAGTGCCCGCCGCCGCAGCGCTGAGAAACCGGAGCCCGGCCCCTGTGGCCGGGCTCCTTCTTTTGCCTGCCGTCCTCCGTCTCGGGAGGCCGGCGACGGCACCCGGCCATCGACGGAACGGCCGCGCCGGGCTATGGGCAGGCGCATGTCTCGTCCCGCTCTCCCCCGCCCCGTGTTCCGCTTCGCCCCCTCGCCCACGGGGCTGATCCACGTGGGCAATGCCCGCACCGCGCTCCTCAATGCGCTTCTCGCCCGGCGGGCCGGCGGCAGCTTCATCCTGCGCTTCGACGATACGGACGCCGCCCGCTCCCGCACCGAATATGCCGATGCCATCGCCGCGGACCTCGCGTGGCTCGGCATCCCGCCCGACCTCACCGTCCGCCAGTCCGACCGCCTCGCCGACTACGGGGCGGCGGCCGAGCGGCTGAAGGCGGCGGGTCGCCTCTATCCCGCCTACGAGACCGAGGAGGAGCTGGAGCTGAAGCGCCGGCTGCAGCGCGCCCGCGGCCTGCCGCCGGTCTATGATCGCGCCGCGCTCGCCCTGACCGATGCCGACCGCGCCCGCCTTGAGGCCGAGGGCCGGGCTCCTCACTGGCGCTTCCGCCTCGCCCACCGCATCGTGACCTGGGACGACGGGGTGCGCGGGCCGCAGCACGTGGACACGGCGAACCTTTCCGATCCCGTGCTGGTGCGCGCCGACGGCAGCTACCTCTACACCCTGCCCTCGGTGGTGGATGACATCGCTCTCGGCGTGACCGACGTGGTGCGCGGCGAGGACCACGTGACCAACACCGCCGTGCAGATCGAGCTGTTCGAGGCGCTGGGCGGGCCGGTGCCGCGCTTCGCCCACCACAATCTCATCATCCTGCCGAGCGGCGAGGGGCTCTCGAAGCGCCTCGGCCATCTCTCCGTCTCCGCCCTGCGGGAGGCCGGGGAGGAGCCGCTGGCGGTGGCCGCCGCCGCCGTGCTGGTGGGCACCTCCCATGCGGTGGAGGCGGTGGAAAGCCTCGAGGCGCTCATGGAGAAGGTGGCGCTTCCGGCCATCTCCCGCGCGCCGGCGCGGTTCGATCCGGAGGACCTGTCCCTCCTCACCGCGCGCACGCTGCACATGATGCCCTATGCCGCCGCCGCCCCGCGGCTCGAAGCCCTGGGCATCGGTGGCGGGGCGGCGTTCTGGAGCGCCGTGCGCGGCAACCTCTCGCGCTTCGCCGAGGCGCAGGAATGGTGGCAGGTGGCGGCGACACCCCGCGCCGGGCTGCTCGCCGAGGAGGACCGCGCCTTCCTCGCCGAAGCCGCCACCCTGCTGCCGGCCGAGCCATGGGACGGCGCGACCTATCCGGCCTGGATCAAGGCAGTGAAGGCGGCCAGCGGGCGGGCGGGCAAGGCCCTGTTCCACCCCCTGCGCCGCGCCCTCACGGGCCGCGACACGGGCCCGGAGCTGGCAGCCCTGCTGCGGCTGATGGGTCGGGCGCGGGTGGCCGGGCGGCTCGGCGGCGCCGAGGCCTGAGGGGGACGGCAGGCGCTTTCCGCGCGTCATCCCCCCGCGCCGTCCTCCGGGACGGGGGAGGCTTTGCTGCCCTGCGCGCCTCGGCGACGGGCGCAGCGGCTATTGCCGGCTTCGCCGCTTTTCCCCCGGACCCTAGCCCTGCGCTCCGGCGGCGCCGCCGTTCGTCCGTGGAACGGGGAGGGGCTCTTTCCCCCTGTTTGCCTTGGCGAGCGGCGAGCCGGGGGCTCAGCGCTCAAGTGCGCCTGAAGCGCCTCTCGCAGAGCGCGTGGCCGGACCTCGCCGGCTTCGCTGATTTTCCCGCACCCGGCCCTGCGCTCCGGCTGCGCCGCTGTTTGTCCGGGGAACGGGGAGGGGTTCTCTCCCCCACCGTCTTGCCCCGGCGATTGGCGAGCCGGGGCTCAGCGCTCAAGTGCGCCCAAGGTGGCTCTCGCGGAGCGCCTGGCCGGAGATCGCCGGTTTCGCCACTTTTCTCCCGTTCCCCGGCTCTGAGTCCCGGCTGCGCCGCCGCTTGTCCGAGAACGGGGAGGGGTTCTCTCCCCCACCGTCTTGCCCCGGCGGCTGGAGAGCCGGGACTCGGCGCTCAAGTTCACCTGAGGCGCCTCTCGCGGAGCGCGTGGCCGGACCTCGCCGGCTTCGCTGATTTTCCCCCGGACCCCGCGGCCCTGCGCTCCGGCTATGCCGCCGCTTGTCCGAGAACGGGGAGGAGTTCTCTCCCGCACCGTCTTGTCCCGGCGATTGGCGAGCCGGGACTCGGCGCTCAAGTTCGCCCAAGGCGACTCTCGCGGAGCGCGTGGCCAGGCCTCGCCGGCTTCGTGGATTTCCCTCGCACCCCGGCCCTGCGCTCCGGCTGCGCCGCTGTTTGTCCGGGGGAACGGGGGCTCGCCGCCGTTCGCCCCGGGCCTGTTCGGAAGTCGGCTGGTGCCGGCCCCCGCCAGAGGAAACGAAGCGCGGCGACAGCCGGAGTGTCGGGGACCCACCCTGCGGCCGGGCCGGCGCGTGGTCGTCCCGCGCACCGGCAGGTTGGCGTGGAGGCCCCGGACCCGCCGGGGCGACGGCCCCGCCCGGCCCCACACCTGCGTTTCCCGGCCGACCGAGGCGACCAGCGAAAGGCGAGCCGGGGGCCAGTGCAAGATGTGGCCGGACAAGATGTCGCCGCAGGTGGCCGTGTCCGGGAGGGAGGGGACCTCCTCCGCCGCGCAGGCCTCGGCAAGGAGCGCCCCCCGGATATGCCGGCTTCGCCGGTTTTCTCCGGGGCCCCGGCTTGTTTTCCCCGGCGCCACGCCCGCGGGACCAGCCCCGAAATGAAAAAGGGGGCCTTCCGGCCCCCTTGATCCTCACATCCTGTCGGAGGTGCTTATTGCGGCTTCAGCCAGGAGAAGAGCGAAGATGGCTCCTTCGGCGCGTTCTGCAGCTGCGCGACCACGACCATCTTCTTGATCTCGCCCCGCTTGAAGGCGGTCAGGAACTTCTCGTAGTCCTTGAACGAGACGCAGCCGTTGGAATCGCCGCGCGGGCCCAGCATGTAGGTGTGGGCGAGGATGCCCGCCCGGCCGTACATCTTGCCCGGGCCGACCGGATTCATGCGGATGGCTTCCACGCCGTGGAACAAGGCCTCGCGCATGGTGAGCGAATAGACGTTCGGCGGGGTGGGGCCGATCATCCGGCGGTGCACCTGCTTGGGGTCGTCGAACATCTCGCCATAGCCGGAGTGGGCCTCCAGCTTCGAGCCGTCGGGCATGTAAACCATCTTGCCCTTGATGTCGTAGAGCGCATAGCCGCTGCCCGGGGTGGGCAGGGCCACCTCTTCCGGGTCAGTCGTCGGGCCGGGGCCGGCGGGGGCGGGCGTGTCGGCCAGCGGATTGGTCGGGTCGGGCAGGGCGGCGTAGGACAGGCGCTGCTCGCGCGACAGCGGATTGCGCTGGGGCAGGGGCGCGCCGCCCTGGTCGGCATCGGCCAGGGCCTTCAGGCTGTCGACGCCGTTCTGGCCGCGGCCGGCGAACAGCGGATTGGCCTGCGGCAGGGGCACGCTGCGGGCGATCTTCACGGTGGCCGCCGCATCGGCGGGCCCGGGCACCACGGTAGCGCTCGCGAGCGACACGCCGCTGATGCCCTCGCTGGTGAGGAAGATGCGGTAGATGCTGATTTCGAGCGCGCCGGAAGGGGCGACGCGGGCGGTCTCGGTCACGTCCATGCCGGCGGAAGCCAGCGCGAGGGGACGCGGCGCGGGGGAGGAGGCGACGGCCTGCGGCGCGCTGACGCCGAACGCGAAGGAGCCCTTCGCAGCCCAGAGGGCGCCGGCTGCCAGCAGCAGGCCCACGCCGATGCCGGCGCCGATGCCGAGGAGGGCGCTGTGGTGCGACACGCGCGAACGGCCCTCCGGATCCATCGAGCCGAAGGGGGCGTCGTCGTACACCTCCTCTTCAGTAATCCGGTGCGTGTGATCCATGGTCCCCGCTATTCGATCCGCCGGTCGTATCCGGCCTCGCTCATGCATTGCAGGGCCCTCGTCCAATGGGCCAAACGATTCACGAGGTGCGGCAACCACCGCGCCCGAACCGCCGGCCATTTGATCGCTGAGCCCGCGCGAAGGTGTCCCGAAAGGACGCCGCACGTGCCCGCCAGCCCCACAAACCTGCCGAAACCTGGTAACTTTTCCCTTTACGTCCGACGCTTGAGCCACCGGCCCGAACCGCGGCCAAACCGCCCGTCCGGGATGGCGAACCCCTTACTCCGGCCTTCTGCCAGGCCCTTCGGCCGCGCTTGCGCACCCGCCTTGAGGGTCCTTAGGCCAGATCACAACGGCGAGAAAATGGCCGTCACGACTCTGCGAGGTTAGCAGCCCGATACTGTCTTGGCGAGCCCTTGGCTTGACGCTGCGGAAATGAAAAGGCCGCGCCGCAGCGGAGCACGCTGCGGCGCGGCATGTGTTTCAGCTGATTGAAGGATCAGCGCAGGACGGGCATCACGAACTCGGCGCCGGTGCGCACGCCCTGGGGCCAGCGGGCGGTGGTGGTCTTCAGGCGCGTATAGAAACCAACGCCCTCCAGCCCGTACACGTTCCGGTCCCCGAAGATGGACCGCTTCCACCCGCCGAACGAGTGGTAGGCGATCGGAACCGGGATCGGCACGTTGATGCCCACCATGCCGGCCACCACGCCATAGTCGAAGGCGCGGGCGGCGGCGCCGTCCTGGGTGAAGATGGCGGCGCCGTTGCCATACTCGTGGTCGTTCACCAGCTTCAGGGCCTCGTCGAACGTGTCGGTGCGCAGCACGGAGAGGACGGGTCCGAAGATCTCCTCCTTGTAGATGCGCATGTCCGGCGTCACGTGGTCGAACAGGCAGCCGCCGATGAAATAGCCGTTCTCATGGCCCTGGAGCTTCAGGCCGCGGCCGTCCACCACCAGCTTCGCGCCTTCCTCGACGCCGAGGTCCACATAGCCGGAGACCTTGGCCAGGTGCTCGCGGGTGACGAGGGGGCCCATCTCGCTGTCCGGGTCGTTGCCGGGGCCGACGCGCAGCGCCTGCACCCGCGGCACCAGCTTCTCCATCAGCGCGTCGCCGACGCCGCCCACCGCCACCGCCACCGAGACCGCCATGCAGCGCTCGCCGGCGGAGCCGTAGCCGGCGCCCATCAGGGCGTCCACGGTCTTGTCGAGGTCGGCGTCGGGCATGACCACGAGGTGATTCTTGGCGCCGCACAGGGCCTGGGCGCGCTTCCCGTGGGCGGCGGCCGTCCGGTAGATGTACTCGCCCACCGCCGTGGAGCCGACGAAGCTCACCGCCGCCACCTTCGGATGGGTGAGGAGGGCGTCCACCGCCGGCTTGCCGCCCTGCACCACGTTGAACACGCCGGCGGGCAGGCCCGCCTCGGCCAGAAGGTCGGCGAGGCGCAGGGAGGCGGAGGGGTCCTTCTCCGAAGGCTTGAGCACGAAGGTGTTGCCGGTGGCGAGCGCCATAGGGATCATCCACAGCGGCACCATGGCCGGGAAGTTGAACGGCGTGATGCCCACGCACACGCCCACCGGATGGCGCATGGAGAAGGTGTCGATGCCCCGGCCCACCTGGTCGGAGAACTCGCCCTTCAAAAGGTGCGGGATGCCGCAGGCGAACTCCACCACCTCGATGCCGCGGACGATCTCGCCCTTGGCGTCCTCCACCGTCTTGCCGTGCTCGCTGGTGATGAGGGCCGCGAGCTGATCGAGGTTCCGCTCGAGCAGGTCCTTGAACTTGAACATCACCCGCGCCCGCGCCGGGGCGGGGGTGGCGGCCCAGGCCGGCAAGGCGGCGGCCGCGGCGGCCACCGCCTCGTCCACCCGGCTGCCGTCGGCGAGAATCACGCGGCCGGATTCCTCCCCGGTGGCGGGGTTGAACACCGGGGCTGAGGTCTCCGCGGCTGATGCCGTCGAAAGATGCCGGCCGGCGATGTAGTGGCCGATGCTTGTCATGGCTGCCTCCCAGGGTCGGGCGGGCGGGGGCATCGTGCTGATGCCGAAGCTGGACCGAGCCGCGCCGAACGTATCGAACGTCGCGAAAGAAGCTCTGGAAGATGCGCGGATCAATGCCTAAGAAAGCGTACTTGTTCTGCGTAAAAAGGCATCTGGCATGAATTGGGACCACGCCCGCATTTTCCTCGCCGTGGCGCGCGCCGGGCAGATGCTCGCGGCCGCCCGGAACCTCGGGCTCGACCATGCCACCGTCACCCGCCGCCTCACCGCGCTGGAGGAGGACCTGGGGGCGAAAGTCTTTGCCCGCCGGCCTTCCGGCTGCACCCTGACGGCGGTGGGGGAGCTGTTCCTGCCCATCGCCGAGCGCATGGAAAGCGAGATGCTGCGCGCCCAGACCCTGCTCAAGGACGCCGACCTGCGCCTCGAGGGCACCGTGCGCATCGGCGCGCCGGATGCCTTCGGCACCTATTTCCTCGCCCCGCGCCTGCCGTACCTGGCCGAGCGGCATCCGGGCCTTGTTTTTCAACTGGTTCCGCTGCCCCGCACCTTCTCCCTGTCGAAGCGGGAGGCGGACCTGGCGGTGATCCTCGACCGGCCGCAGGAGGGGCGGCTCTTCTCCCGCAAGCTCACCGACTATGCCCTGGGCGTCTACGCCTCCCGCGATTATCTGGCCCGGACCGGACCGGTGGAGACGACCGCCGACCTCGCCGACCGCACCCTCGTGACCTATGTGCAGGACCTCGCCTACTCCGCCGGCCTCGACTACATGGAAGCCCTTGCGGAGCATGCCGGCCGGCGCTTTGAATGCGCCAGCGCGGTGGGCCAGCTGGAGGCGGTGCGGGCCGGCGGCGGGGTCGGTATCCTGCACGAATACGCGGCCGCGCAGCAGCCGGAACTGGTGCGCATCCTCCCCGACATTCGGTTCCAGCGCACCTATTGGCTGGTGGTGCATGCGGACATGCGGGACCTGCGGCGCATCGCCGAGACCGAGCGCTTCATCGTGGACGAGGTGAAGGCCGCCCGCGCCAGCTTCAACGGGTGAGCGTCAGCCGGCCGCGCCGGCGACGATGTCCTTCACCACCGGCGCCACCCCCGCCCGGAATGAGCGCACCGCGTCGCGCACGATGGGGCCGAGGTCTTCCGGCGTCGCGGTGCCGTACACGTAGCGGCGGATGGCGAGGTAGAAGATGCGTCCGTGCAGGCCCCAGAACAGCTCGGCTTCCCGCTCGCTCACCGGCACCGTCTCGGGCGGCGGCAGCTTCAGCTCGGCACGCAGCTCGGCGCAGGCGGGAAGGATGATCTCGTCGCGGACGATGGCGAGGTAGCGGCTGGTGATGTCGAACGACTTGAGGCCGGAGAAGGCGAAGATCCGGACCCAGTGATAGTCGAACACCCGCTCCACATATTCCAAATAAAATTGGGTCAGCCGCTCTTCCAGCGGCCGTGAGCGGTCGGTGACGAGCGGGGCCCAGCTCGCCTGCCAGCGGCTGAGATAGACGTGCTCGTACACGCGCTCGATGAGCGCTTCCTTGCTCGGGATGTAGCGGTAGATGGCGGAATGGGTGATTCCCATGCGCTTCGCCAGCTCGCGCGTCTGCCCCTCGAAGCCGTGCTCGGCGAAGAAGCGCACCGCCTCCTCGATGATGGCCTGCTCGCGGTCGGCCGCGCGCATGTGGCGCCGGCGCGGCCGGGCGGCCGGATCGCCGGCGGTCGGTTCGGTCGGCGCGGCCGCATCCGGTTGTGTCGGGGCCCTGGAGCGCGTCGTCTGCATCCCGCCTGCGATAGCGCAACCCGCCTTCCGGACCAAGGCCCGCGTGCGCCCGGGCGGGGCCGGGAGCGGGCAAGTGCCGGCAAGAAGAAAAGCTATATATGATCGTATATATCGATAGAGAATGCTGCAAAACCAGCCTCTTCCGGCGATGCAGCAAGATCTTTGGCAGATTTGCGCGCAATAGCCGTTGACAGGCGGGATCCTCCTGGATCATGTTGTGACCAAGTGGTCACAAATATGAAGCCACGCTCACCGGGAGGATCCACGTGAAAGCCCGCGCTTTCGCCTATGCCCGTCCGCGCACGCTGCAAGAGGCCCATGCCGCCTTTGCCGACGCGGAAGGGGATGCGAGCTACATTTCCGGGGGGCAAAGCCTCGTGCCGGCGCTGGCCATGCGCCTGCAGGCGCCGCAGGTGCTCATCGATCTCGGCGGCATCGCGGAGCTGCGCGGCGTGGGCCTTGAGGGCGGGGTGCTGCGCATCGGCGCGCTGACCCGCCATGCCGAGACGCTGACCGATCCGCTGATCCGCGCCCACGCCCCGCTGCTCACCGCGGCCGCGCCCTTCGTGGCGCATCCTGCCATCCGCAATCGCGGTACGGTGGGGGGAAGTGTCGCGCTGGCGGATCCGGCCTCCGAATTTCCCGCCATGATGCTGGCCATGGGCGCGGAGATGGAAATCTCCGGTCCCGAAGGTCTGCGCCGCGTTCCGGCGGATGAATACTTCCAGGATCTTTACCAGACCGCCATCGAGCCGGGCGAGATCCTTGTGGCGCTTCATGTGCCCGCCGCCGGACCGAACCATGTCTGCGCCTTCGAGGAGATGGCCCGCCGCCGCGGCGACTATGCCATGGTGGGCGGCGGCATCCTCGCTGAGCGGGCGGGCGACGCTCTTGTCTCCATCCGCATTGCCCTCTTCTCGGTCGGCCCGACCCCCGTTCGCGCCCGAAGCGCCGAGGCCGCGCTGATCGGGCAGGTCCTCGATGCGGGCACCATCGCCGCGGCACAGGGCGCCCTTGAGGCCGACATCGACCCCCTCGACGACGAGGAGGTGCCTGCCGCCATGCGCCGCCACCTCGCCCGCGTGCTGCTGGGCCGCCTGCTGCGCAAGCTGGAGATCGCCGGATGAACATGATGGCCCACGGCGCGGTGCCGCTCTCCCTCACCGTCAATGGCGCCGCGGTCAGCCGCATGGTGGCGCCGCGCCTGACGCTCGCCGATTTCCTGCGCACCGAGTTGGAGCTGACCGCCACCCATCTGGGCTGCGAGATGGGCGCGTGTGGCGCCTGCCTCGTGCTGCTGGACGGCGTGCCGGTGCATTCCTGCCTCGTGTTCGCCGTGCAGGTGGAAGGCCAGGCGGTGGAGACCGTGGAGGGCCTCGTGGCGCGGGGGGCGCTGACCCGGCTTCAGGAGGCGTTCCATGGGCGCAACGCCCTCCAGTGCGGCTTCTGCACCCCCGGCATGCTGGTGAATGCGCACGCGCTGATCGAACGGGGCGGCGTGCCGGACCGGGAGGAGATCCGCGACGCCATCTCCGGCAACTACTGCCGCTGCACCGGCTATGAGGCCATCGTGGATGCCATCGCGCTGGCGGCGCGCGCGGCGAACGGGGAGGCGGCCAAGTGAACGCGCCTTTCGATCTTCCCCAGGATCGCAGCCACGACGCGTCCCATCCGGCGCCCGGTGTGCATGTGGGCCGGCCCCTGCCGCGGCCCAATGCCAAGCGCCTGCTTGCCGGGCGGGGCAATTACGTCACGGACATGACGTTGCCGCGCATGCTGCATGCGGCCTTCGTGCGCGCCCCGTTCGCCCATGCGCGCATCGTCCGCATGGACGTGGAGGCGGCCCGCACGGCGCCCGGCGTCGCCCTGGTGGCGACCGGGGCGGACCTGGCGAAGCTGTGCACACCCTGGGTCGGCACGCTCGACCATTTCAAGGGCATGAAGTCCGAGCCGCAGCTGCCGCTGCCGCTGGAGCGCGTCACCTGGTGCGGGCAGGCGGTGGTGGCCATCGTCGCCGAGAGCCGGGCCGCCGCCGAGGATGCATGCGAGCTGGTGGAGGTGGAGTATGAGGAGCTCCCCGTCCTCGCCGATCTGGACACGGCGCTGGCCGCCGACGCGCCCCGCCTCGTGCCGGGCTTTACCGACAATATCTGCTTCCGCAGCACGCTGGAGAGCGGCGCGGTGGATGACCTGTTCGCCTCTGCTGCCCATGTGGTGGAGGCGGAGCTGGCCTTCGGCCGCCATACGGGGGTGACGCTGGAGCCGCGCGCCCTCATCGCCGATTACGACGCGAGCGAGCGCAGCCTCACCGTCCACCACGGCACGCAGACTCCCTTCCAGTTCCAGGATCTCTACGCGCGCCACTATGGGATTCCCGAAGCCCGGGTGCGGGTGGCGGCGCCGGACGTGGGCGGCTCCTTCGGGGTGAAGCTGCACGTCTATCATGAGGACATGGCCGTCATCGGCCTCGCCATGCTCGCCGGCCGGCCGGTGAAATATGTGGCTGACCGGCTGGAGGCCTTCGTCTCCGACATCCACGCCCGCGACCATCGCGTGAAGGCCAGGGCCGCGGTGGATGGGGAGGGGCGGATCACCGCGATCGCAGTGGAGGACGAGACCGCCATCGGTTCCTTCTCCACCTATCCCCGCACCAGCGCGGTGGAGGGCAACCAGGTCATCCGCCTCATCGGCGCGCCCTATCGTCTCACGGGCTATCGCGCCGACCTGAAGGTGGTGTTCCAGAACAAGACGCAGACCAGCCAGTATCGCGCCGTGGGCCACCCCATCGCCTGCGCCGTCACCGAGCATCTGATGGACCGCGCGGCCACCCTCGTGGGGCTCGATCCCTTCGCCATCCGCGCCCGGAACCTCATCCCGGACGATGCCTATCCCTGCGCCTCGCTCACCGGCTACAGGTTCGAGAAGCTCTCGCACGAGGCCTGCCTGGGCAAGCTCAAGACCCTGATGGACTACGAGCGCCTGCGCGCCGAACAGGAGGCGCTGCGCCAGCGCGGCATCCTGCGTGGCATCGGCATCGCCGCGTTCGTGGAGATCACCAATCCGACGCCCGCCTTCTACGGCATCGGCGGGGCGCGCATCTCCGCCCAGGACGGGGCGGTGCTCAAGATCACCCCCTCGGGCGAGGTGCGCTGCCTGATCTCCGTGACCGAGCAGGGGCAGGGCACCGAGACCATCATCGGCCAGGTCGTCGCCGATTATCTCGGGGTTTCGCGGGACATCGTGAAGGTCATCACCGGCGATACGGAAGTGACCCCCCATGGCGGCGCCACCTGGGCCTGCCGGGGCGCCGGCATCGGCGGGGAGACGGCGCTGCAGGCGGCGAAGAGGCTCAAGGCCAATGTGCTGGCGCTGGCCGCCGCCATCCTCCAGGCGAAGCCCGGCGACCTCGACCTGGTCGACGGGCAGGTGGTGGAGCAGGCGAGCGGGGCCGTGCGCCTGCCCCTGTCGGAGGTGGCGCGCATCGCCTATTTCCGCTCGGATACCCTGCCGCCGGGCACCGAGGCGCAGCTCACCGTCGCCCATCATTATGCGCCCTCGGGCTATCCCTTCGCCTTCACCAACGGCGTGCACGGCTGCCATGTGGAGGTGGATGCGCAGACCGGGCTCGTGAAGATCCTCAGGCACTTCGTGGTGGAGGATTGCGGCCGCATCCTCAATCCGCTGCTGGTGGAGGAGCAGGTGCGCGGCGGCGTGGTGCAGGGGCTGGGCGCGGCCTTCTTCGAGGAATGCCGCTACAGCGACACCGGCCAGCTCACCAACGGCTCGCTCGCCGATTATCTCGTGCCCATGTCGTGCGAGATGCCGGACATCGTCATCGCCCATGTGGAGACGCCGACCAAAGACACGGAACTGGGCGCCAAGGGGTGCGGCGAGGCCGGCACCGCCGCCTCTTCCGCCGCCGCGCTCAATGCGGTGAACGACGCCCTCGGCCCGCTGGGCGCCATGCTCACCCAGATCCCCATGACCCCCGCGCGCATCCTGAAGGCGCTCGGCACCTTCTGACATCCGCTTCGACGCCAAACGACGACCAACGAAAAAGACCATTCGGGAGGACACCATGACCGGACAGAACGAGCGTCCCTTTCCAGGCGTATCCCGCCGCGCCGTGCTCGCGGGGCTGGGCGCGGGCGTCGGCCTCATGGCCGCGCCGGCCATCGTGCGGGCGCAGGCGGAAACCATCCGCATCGGCTTCCCCACCCCGCTCACCGGCCCCTTCGGCGCCGAGGCGAAGGACCAGGTGAAGAGCGCTGAGCTCGCCGTGAAGCAGTTCAACGACAAAGGCGGCATCGCCGGCCGGAAGATCGAGCTTCTGGTGCGCGACGACAAGCTGAATGCCGGCGAGGCGGCCACCCGCACCCTGGAGCTGATCGAGAAGGACAAGGTGCATGCGGTGGTCGGCGCGCTCTCCAGCGCCGTCCAGCTCGCCGTGAACGAGGTGACGCGCGCCCGCGGCGTCATCTACGTGTCCATCAGCCAGTCCGACACCATCAACGAGGTGAAGGACTTCTCCAAATACACCTTCCATGAGGCGCTGAACCCGCACATGACCACGGCCGCGGTGGCGCGGGCGACCTTCAAGAAGGGCTCGAAGGTGGCCTTCCTGGTGGCGGACTACGCCTACGGCCACGAGATGCTGCGCGGCTTCAAGCGCGCGGCAGCGGAGATCGGCGCCGAGGTGGTGGGCGAGATCCTGCACCCGTTCGGCGCGGCGGACTATTCCACCCTCATGCCGCGCATCCGCGCCATGAAGCCGGACATCCTCGCCATCTGCAACTTCGGTCGGGACCAGGCCAACTCCATCAAGCAGGCCAACGACTTCGGCATGAAGAAGCAGATGCAGATCGTGGTGCCGGTGCTGCTCCACAACCAGCGCATCGCGGTGGCTCCGGAGGTGTTCGAGGGCATCATCGGCGGCGCCAATTACTATTGGCAGATGGAGGACACCGTCGCCTCCGCCAAGGCCTTCAACGCCGCCTACAAGGCCGAGTACGGCAGCCTGCCGACCGACTACGGCGCCTATGGCTACACCGGCGTCTCGGCCTTGCTGCTCGCCATCCAGAAGGCGGCGGGCACCGACACGGACAAGGTGATCGCGGCCCTGCAGGACCTCAAGTACGACGTGGCCAAGGGCCCGCAATACTTCCGCACCTGCGACCACCAGTCGGTGCAGTCGGTCCTCGTGCTCAGGTCGAAGGCCAAGGCCGAGATGAAGGGCGATCAGGACCTGTTCGAGATCGTCCAGAACGTGCCCGGCTCCGAGCAGATGCTGCGCTCCTGCGCCGAGCTCGGCTTCCCGACCTGATCGCCGCGCGGCCGGAGAAACGTCCCGGAGACTTGCCCCATGGACCTCGAACTCATCCTCATGCAGCTGTTCTCCGGCCTGGCGCTGGGGGCGATCCTCATCATGGTCGCCCTCGGCCTCACCATCGTGTTCGGCATGCTGGGCATCGTGAACTTCGCCCATGGCGCCCTCTTCATGGTGGGCGCCTACGCAGGGCTCTGGATCGCCGCGCAGACCGGCAGCTTCTGGTGGGCGCTGGTGGTGGCGCCCATCGCCATCGGCGTGCTGGGCATGCTCATCGAGCGCTTCCTCATCCGCCCGCTCTACGGGCGCACGCCGGACGACCCGCTGCTGCTCACCTTCGGCCTCGGCTACGTGCTGGTGGAGAGCGTGCGGATCACCTTCGGCACCGACGGCATCCCCTTCTCGGCGCCGGAATCGCTGCAGGGCGTGGTGGACCTCGGGGTGGGCTATTTCCCGCTCTACCGCCTGTTCGTGATGGGGGTGGTGGCCGCGGTGCTCTTCGGGCTGTGGCTGGCGCTGGAGAAGACGCGCTACGGCCTCATCGTGCGGGCCGGCGCCCGCGACCCGCTCATCATGAAGGTGCTGGGGGTGGACGTGAGCCGCCTGTGGCTCGTGGTGTTCGGCCTGGGTGTCGGGCTCACGGCGCTGGGCGGCGTGCTCGCCGCGCCCATGCGCAACGTGAGCCCGGAGATGGGCACGCTGGTGTTGGCCGAGGCCTTCGTGGTCACGGTCATCGGCGGCATGGGCTCGCTGCTCGGCGCGGTGGTGGCCGGCCTGCTGGTGGGCGTGGCGGTGAGCATGACGGCGCTGTTCGCGCCGGAGATGGCGACCATCGTCATGTTCGCCTTGATGGCCTTCATCCTCCTGGTGCGTCCGCAGGGGCTGTTCGGCCGGCCCGGCCTTGGCGCGTGAGGGGAACCGGCGCGTGAACGGAGACGACGAAATGACCTCCACCGACCTTGCCGCGCCGGCGTCCCTCGCCGGGCGCGGGCGCCTCTCCGCGGGCGCGCTGCTCGACCGCTGGCGGGTGCCGCTGTCCATCGGCGTGCTCGCCGTGCTGCCCTTCGTGCTGCCGTCGCAGGCGCTGGCGGTGAACGTGCTGATCTACGGGCTGTTCACCGTGGGCTTCAATCTGTTGTTCGGCTACACGGGCCTGCTCTCCTTCGGCCATGCCGCCTTCTTTGGCGCAGGCGCCTATCTCACCGGCATGGCCATCGCCTATTTCGGCCTCGGCTGGTTTCCGGCCATGCTCGTCGGCATCCTGGGCGCCAGCCTGCTCGCGGCGGTGATCGGAACGCTGTCGATCCGCACCCGCGGCATCTACTTCTGCATGGTGACGCTCGCGCTGGCCCAGCTCGTCTACTACATCGCCCTCCAGGCCTCGGGCTGGACCGGCGGCGAGAATGGCCTCAGGGGCTTCACGGTGGCGAAGGCCGAGCTGGTCGGCGGCTTCTCCGTGAACCTGCTCAATCCGCTGGCGAAATACTATTTCATCATGTTCTTCGCCGCGCTGGCCCTGTGGTTCGTGTCGCGGGTGCTGAACTCGCCCTTCGGCGCCGCCATCGAGGCAGTGCGGGAGAACGAGACCCGGGCGCGGGCCTGCGGCTTCGACGTGGAGCGCACCAAGCTCCTCTCCTTCATCCTCTCCGGCGCCCTGTGCGGCCTCGCCGGCACGCTCTCCGCTCTGCACCTGTCCATCGTGCCGCTGGATGCGCTGGGCGTGCACACCTCGAGCATCGTGGTGATGATGACCATGCTGGGCGGGGCGGGCTCCTTCTTCGGGCCGTTCGTGGGCGCGCTGGTGTTCCTGCTGATCGAGGACGTGGCTTCCCTGTGGACGTCCCACTGGCAGCTCATCGTCGGCGTGGTCTTCATCCTGTTCGTGCTGTTCCTGCCGAAGGGCATCTGGGGCAGCCTCATCGAGCTCGCGCGCCGCGAGGGGAGGGGAGCGCGATGACCGCCCTCATGAGCGTTGAGAACGTGGGCCGCTCCTTCGGCGGGTTCGTGGCCCTGGCCGGGATCTCCGCGGCTTTCGAGCGCAACAAGGTGACGGCGGTGATCGGCCCCAACGGCGCCGGCAAGAGCACCTTCTTCAACGTGCTCTCGGGGGTGCTCGCGCCCTCCACCGGGTCCATCCGGTTCAAGGGGCAGGAACTCAAGGGCCTGAAGCAGCATCGCTTCGCGCATCTCGGCATCGCCCGCTCCTACCAGATCACCAACCTCTTTCCGCATCTGTCGGTGGAGGAGAACGTGCGGGTGGCCGCGCAGGCGCTGAAGACGCGCTACGATGTGTTCAGCCACCGCAACCGCTATCCCGAGCTCGGCGAGAAGGCCGAGGCGGCCCTCGCCCAGGTGGGGCTGCTCGGCCGGCGCGGCCGGCGGGCACGCGACCTTGCCCATGGCGAGCAGCGGGCGCTGGAGATCGCCATCGCCCTGGTGGCGGACCCCGAGCTTCTGCTGCTGGACGAGCCCACTGCCGGCATGGGGCCGGAGGAGACCAAGGAGATGGTGGCGCTCATCGAGCGCCTGGCGGCGGATCGCACCATTCTCCTCGTCGAGCACAAGATGAAGATGATCCTCGGTCTCTCCGACCGCATCCTGGTGCTGCACCACGGCCGCCTCATCGCCGACGGCACGCCCGTCGCGGTCCAGGCGGATCCGGAAGTGCGCCGTGTCTATCTGGGGCAGAACGATGGCTATGCTTGAGGTTCGGCAGCTCAATGCCTGGTACGGGCCGAGCCATGTGGTCCACGATCTTTCCTTCGCGGTGGAGGAGGGCGAGATCGTCGCCCTCGTGGGCCGCAACGGCGCAGGCAAGACCTCCACGCTGCGGGCCATCATGGGCCTGATGCCCCGCGCGGAAGGGCAGGTGAGGTTCAATGGAAAGGACCTTCTGCCGCTGGGCGCCCATGCCCGCTTCCGCCTCGGCCTCGCCTATGTGCCGGAAGAGCGGCGCATCGTGTCGGGCCTCACGGTGCGGGAGAATCTGGAGCTGGGCCTCGTCGCCGCCGAGCGAACCGACATCCGCGCCGCCATCGACGAGATCGCGAAGAGCTTCCCGCGGCTGAAGGAGCGGCTGGAGCAGCAGGGCACCACCATGTCCGGCGGCGAGCAGCAGATGCTGGCCATTGCCCGCGCCATCATCGCGAAGCCGAAGATGGTGCTGCTGGACGAGCCCTCCGAGGGCATCATGCCGGTGCTGGTGGAGGAGATGGGCGCCCTGTTCCGCCGCCTGCGCGACCAGGGCACCACCCTGCTGCTGGTGGAGCAGAACGTGGAGTGGGCGCTCAACCTCGCCAGCCGCGCCATCATCATCGACCAGGGCGAGAAGGTGCACGAATCCAGCGCCGCCGCGCTGCTGGCCGACAAGGACATCCAGGACCGCTATTGCGCGGTGTGAGCGCCGTGGCGCGCGAAGACGGACAAGGGAGAAACGCCCCATGGAACTGACAGGCGAATACCGTATCAGCGCCCCGCGCGAGGCCGTGTGGCGGGCCATCCTCGATCCGGAGATGCTCCGTCGCTGCATCCCCGGCTGCAAGGAGCTGGAGCAGACCGGGGACAATGCCTACGCGGCCAAGGTGCAGGTGAAGGTGGGGCCGGTCTCGGCCACCTTCTCCGGCTCCGTGGAACTGACCGACATGGAGGCGCCGGCCGGCTGCCGCATCGTCGGGCAGGGCAACGGCGGCATCGCCGGCTTCGCCAAGGGCGAGGCGAAGGTGACGCTGGCCGAGGACGGCGCCGACACCATCCTCACCTACGTGGCCGACGCGCAGATCGGCGGCAAGCTCGCCTCCCTCGGGGGCCGGCTGGTGCAGGCGACGGCGAAGAAGCTGTCCGACCAGTTCTTCACCGCCTTCGCCGATGCGCTGAATGCGCCTTCGGAGGCGGCCGAGGCCTCCTGATACCAAGGAGGGGCCCCCTCCTTGATCGATGCCGGGAGGGCGGCGCTCAGGCGTCGCGCCGGCTGATGCCGGCGGCCCATGAGCCAAGCTCGTCCGCCGCAGGCACAAGGCGAGCGGCGAGGGCCGCCCTCACCCCAGCTTCGCCTCGTATTCCTCCGGCTTGAAACCCACGAGCAGATCGTCGCCCCGCGCCAGCACGGGGCGCTTGATCATGGACGGCTGCGCCAGCATGAGGGCGATGGCCTTCGCCGCGTCCAGCCTGTCCTTGTCGGCGTCCGGCAGCTTGCGGAAGGTGGTGCCGGAGCGGTTCAGCAGCTTCTCCCAGCCCACCTGCCTCACCCAGCCTTCCAGGGTCGCCCGGTCGATGCCCACGGCCTTGTAGTCGTGGAAGGCATAAGCGACGGCATGCGCGTCCAGCCAGGTGCGCGCCTTCTTCATCGTGTCGCAGGCCTTGATGCCGTAGATCGTCGTCGCCATTCGCCGTCCCCGATGCGGAAAGCGGCAACGCTACACCACCCGCCGCGCCCGCGCCTTCCCCCTCCGCGTCGCAGGGGGCGGGGCGTTGAACTGCATCTAATGATCATGTAACATATCAGTGCAATCCAGTTGAACGGGCAGAAGAATGAAGACCTATCGGGGAGATCGCACCATCGACGGCATTTCCGTCACCGTGGACGGCAAGCCGTTGCCGCCGCGCACCGACATCGCCGCGCTCAGCCGCGACGGATTCGAGTGGAGCTATGAGGGACTCGCCCCGGCGCAGCTCGCCCTTGCGCTCCTGGCCGATCATATGGGGGACGGCCGCCGTGCCCTGGCGGCCCATGAGGGCTTCATGCGGGATGTGGTGGCCAATTTCGCCAATGAATGGGAGATGACCTCCGACGACATCGAGGCCGCCCTGCACAAGGCCGCCGCCTGACCCCGCGACCGCACTCAGAGTCCCCCACCCGGACGGGAGCCCTTGACGGGTGGGGGAGAATCCATGGTCAAACGGGGCATCGGGCAGGGAGCGGACCATGGCCAAGATTCCGGCGGGCAGGATTCCGGCGGGCAAGACCCCGGTGAAGCGGCAGAAGCGGCAGGTGGCCTTCGCGAGCGCGGGCGACGATCTGGACCTGCTCCTCGCCGAAGGGCGGGTCCGCGCCGGCGCCGAGGCGCGCAAGCCTCCCGTCCGCCGGACCCGCAAGGCGGAAACGCCGGAAGTGGCCGAGGATGCGAGCCTGACCGACCGCGCCTACCGCATCCTGGAGGAGCTGATCGCCACGCTGCAGCTGCCGCCGGGGGCCGTGCTCTCCGAGCTCGCCTTGTCCGACCGGCTGAAGATCGGCCGCACGCCCATCCGCGAGGCGCTCCAGCGGCTGGCGCGCGATGGCCTGGTGGTGGTGCTGCCGCGGCGCGGCGTGCTGGTCTCCGAGATCAACCTTCGGACCCAGCTGCGGCTGCTGGAGGTGCGGCGGGTCATCGAGACGCTCATGGCGGGCCTTGCCGCCGAGCGCGCCACCGCCGAGGAGCGGGAGGGCTTCGCCGAGGTCGCCTCCGCCATGCGGCAGGCGGCCGAGGTGGAGGACGACCTCGCCTTCATGCGCCTCGACCGCCGCTTTAACCTGCTGATGGCCCAGGCCTCGCGCAACGAGTTCGCGGTGCGCTCCATGGGCCTGATGAACGCCTTGTCGCGCCGCTTCTGGTACCAGCACTACCGGGAGGTGGCGGACCTGCCGCTGGCCGCCCGCCTCCATGCCGAGGTGGCGGAGGCGGTGGCGCGCCGCGATCCCCGTGGGGCGGAGGCGGCGGCCATGCGCCTCGTTGACTATATCGAGGACTTCGCCCGAAAGACGCTGGACGCCTGAGCCGCTCCGGCCGCCGGAAAATCCAGCGCCGGCGCGGCTTTTCAGGTCAGAACACCACCACGCTGCGGATGGTCTCGCCTGACTTGAGGGCGTCGAAGCCCGCGTTGATATCGTCGAGGGTGATGCGCCGCGAGATGAGGCCTTCCAGGTCCAGCCGGCCCGCGAGGGCGGCGCGGGCGAGGACGGGGAAGTCCCGCGCCGGCCGCGCCCCCCCATAGGACGAGCGGCGGATGCGCTTCTCCCCCATCAGCGAGCCCCACCGGAAGGCCACGTCCTTCGTCACGTCGATCTTGCCCAGCCAGATCACCTCGCCCCCGGGCCGCACCGCTTCCAGGGTGGCGCGGAAGGCGATGGGGCTGCCGGCGGATTCCAGCACCACGTCGGCGCCGCGGCCGCTGGTGAGGGTCCGCGCGGCCTCCGCCACGTCGCTGGTGCGGGCGTTCACCGTATGGGTGGCGCCCATGCGCCGGGCCAGGGCGAGCTTGGCGTCGTCGAGGTCGGCGGCAAGGATGGTCTCCGCCCCAGCCAGCTGCGCCCCCTGCACGGCGGCGAGCCCGACCGCGCCGCAGCCGATGACGAGCACGGTGTCGCCGGGGGCGATGCGCGCCACGTTCAGCGCCGCGCCCACGCCCGTCATGATCCCGCAGCCGATCAGGCAGGCCTGATCGAAGGGCAGCTCCCGCGGCACCGGCACCGCCTGCTGATCGGAGACGATGCAGTAGTCCCCGAACGCCCCAAGGAACATGAGGTTGCCCAGCTCCCGTCCGTCGGCCAGGCGGGCCTTGGCGGCGCCGTCGAAGGCGCGCGCCTTCGGCCCTTCGGCAAGATAGCCCTCGCAGAGGATGGGCAGCGCGCGGTCACAATAGAAGCAGTGGCCGCAATGGGGATTCCAGGAGAGCACCACATGGTCGCCCTTGCCCACCCCCTTCGCCGCGGGGCCCACCTCCTCGACGATGCCCGCCGCCTCATGGCCGAGGACGATGGGCATGGGATAGACGAGCCCGCCCTCGATCACCTCCAGGTCGGTGTGGCAGAGGCCGGCCGCCTTGATGCGCACCAGCACGTCGGAGGGCCCGAGCGGGGCGGCCTCCACGGTTTCGACGACGAGCGGCGTCTGCGGCGCGTGGAGCACCGCGGCACGATAGGTGAGGGGCATGGATCAGGCGTGCTCCAGCTCGACCTCGCCGGCGATGACACGCATCACCGCCCTGTCGCGATGGGCCTCGGCGAGGGTGCCGGAGAAGATCATCTCGCCGCGCTCCAGCACGTAGAGGCGATCCACATAGTCCGGCAGGTGGTGGACGTTGGATTCCGCCATCAGCACCGCCTGGCCCATGGCGCGGATGGAGGCGATGCCCTCCGAGATGATGGGGATGATGGCCGGAGAGAGGCCCTCGAACGGCTCGTCGAGCAGCAGCAGGCTCGGATCGAGGGCGAGGGCGCGCGCCAC
Source organism: Xanthobacter nonsaccharivorans (assembly GCF_043194755.2). Classification (NCBI taxonomy): domain Bacteria; kingdom Pseudomonadati; phylum Pseudomonadota; class Alphaproteobacteria; order Hyphomicrobiales; family Xanthobacteraceae; genus Xanthobacter; species Xanthobacter nonsaccharivorans. The sequence goes on from NZ_CM195526.1 coordinate 1,757,902, forward strand.
CGACACCATCTTGCGTTCGCCGCCGGACAGCTGCGCCCCGCCCCGGTGGAGATACTGGCGCAGCTTGGGGAAGACGGTGAGCGAGCGCTCGACGCGGTCCGCCTCGGACATGGTCGAGCGGCGCGTCCAGGTGGGAAGGGCGATGTTCTCGGCCACCGTGAGGTCGGCGAAGCATTCGGATTCCTCTGGCGAGAAGCCGACGCCGCGCTGCGCGATCTCGTGGGTGGTCCTGCCCACAAGCTCCTGCCCCTTGAAGCGGATGGAGCCTGCCACGGGCTTGCGATAGCCCATGATGGAACGGAAGGTGGTGGTCTTGCCCGCACCGTTCCGCCCGATGAGGCAGACGAGCTCGCCGGGCTCCACGGCGAGATCGATGCCGTTGAGGATGCGACTGCCGGCAATGTCCACCTTGAGGCCGGAAATGCTCAGCATGGGTGGGTCTCCTGAATGGCGGGGCCCTTCACGGGCATCTTCGGCGGCCGCGTGCCCACCACGGCGGCGATGAGGGCGGGGTCCTTGAAGAAGGTCTCGGGCCGCTCGTCCGCCAGCACGCTTCCCGCCTGGAGCGCGACGATGCGGTCCGAGTAGCGGGCCACGAGGTCCATGTCGTGCTCCACCTGGATGATGCCGCGCACCCCCGCCTTGCGGGCGGCGGCCACCAGCAGCTCCATGATGGCGTGCTTGTCGCCGGTGGAGACGCCGGAGGTGGGCTCGTCGATGAGGATGAGCTCCGGCTTGAGGGCGAAGGCGCTCGCCACGTCGAGCAGCTTCTTCTCGCCCTGGGAGAGGGCGCTCGCCTGCTGGTCGAGCCGGTGGCGCAGGTTGAAGATGTCCGCCACCTCCTCCACCGCCGTGCGGACCTCGCGATCGCCGCCGAGGCTGCGGAACGGGTTGGCGCTGCGCTTGAGGCGCGAGGCGGCGGCCACCCCCAGGGTCTCCCGCACGGTGAGGGCGGGGAAGATGTTCACCAACTGGAAGCCCCGCGCCATGCCCCGCCGTGACAGCTCCACCGGCCCGATGCCGGCAATGTCCTGGCCACGGAAATGAACGTGGCCGGTGGTGGGCTTCAGAAGACCGGTGAGCACGTTGACGAGGGTGCTCTTGCCCGCCCCGTTGGGACCGACGATGGAGATGAACTCACCGTCGGCCACCGAGACCGAGACATTGCGGAGCGCGTGGAAGTCGCCATAGCTCTTGGAGACGGCATGGGCGGAAAGCAGCATTGCGCTGGCCATGGTTCAGCTCCCTCGCTTGAAGCGCGCGAGCACGTCGCCGAACAGGCCGGCGATGCCCCGCGGGAAGAAGATGACGAGGAGCACCAGAACCGCTCCCATCACGAAGCGCCAGTATTGGGTGGCCGACATCACCGTGTCCTGCAGCAGCACGAAGGCGAGCCCGCCCACCACCGGCCCCGCAAAGGCGCCCGAGCCGCCCAGCACCGCCATGAAGACAAGGTTGCCGGACTGGGTCCAATAGACGATCTCCGGGTCCGCGAGGCCGATGGTGACGGCGAGGATGACCCCGCCGATGGCGCCGTAGACGCCGGAGATGACGAAGGCGGCGAGCCGCATGCGCGGCACGGTGACCCCGAGATAGGCCGCCTTCTGCGGGTTTTCGCGGATCGCCGTGAGGTGCAGGCCGAAGGGGGAGCGCACGATACGCCACATGGCGAAGCCGAGCACGGTGAGCAGGCCCAGCGCATAGTAATAGAACGGGCCGGTGATGAAGGCGGTCTTGCCGCCCTCGAACTCCATGCCGAACAGCAGGGGGCGCATCACCCGCATGCCCTGGTCGCCGCCGGTGAGGCCGTAGAATTTGAACAGGATGGAGTGGAACAGCATGCCGAACGCCAGTGTCAGCATGCCGAAGAAGATGCGCGTGTAGCGCACGCACAGGAAGCCCACCGGGATGGAGATGAGCGCCGCCGCGGCGATGGCGGCAAGCAGGACCAGCTCGATGGAGCGCACGCCGAGCTTCGATGTCATCACCGCCGCCGCATAGGCGCCGATGCCGAGGAACATGGCGTGGCCGAAGGAGAGCAGGCCCGTGTAGCCGAACAGCAGGTTGAAGCCGAGCAAGGCGATGGCGAAGCCGAAGAAGGGCACCATCAGGGTGAGCATGTAGGTGGAGGCGAAGGCCGGCAGGACCGCCATCGCCGCCACGATCACCAGGAAGGCTGCAAGGCCGGAGGGGCGCCAGAGGGCGGCCGGCGCGGCCGGGGCCACCGTGACGCGCGCTGAGGTGGGGATGCTCATGCCATCGCCTTTCCGAACAGGCCGGCCGGACGCAGGATGAGCACCGCGATGACGACCAGGTAGATGGAGAGAATTTCGGCTTCCGGCAGGACCATGATGGCCGCCGCGCGGATGAGGCCGACGATGAGGGCGCCGGCGAGCGCGCCGCGCATGGAGCCGAGGCCGCCGATGACCACCACGGCGAAGGCTTCCACCACCAGCTCCACCGCCATGTCGAGGGAGGAGGCGGAGGCCGGCACCACCAGCGCGCCGCCTACCGTGCCGAGCATGCAGCCGACCGTGAACACGGCGGCGAAGACGCGGGAGGAATTGACGCCGAGGCCTTCGCTCATGTCCCGGTTCTCGGCGGTGGCGCGGATGATGCGGCCGGTCCGCGTCTTCTGCAGGAAGGCGCCGAGGATCGCGGCGATGGAGATGGCGGCGGCCACCACGAGCAGGTTGTAGGTGGGCACGCGCACGCCGAGGAACTCCGCCGTGCCGTAGGCAAGATAGGCGTTGTCCAGCGTCCGGGGCGTAGCGCCCCAGAAGAAGCGGAACACGTCCTGGAACATCAGGAGCAGGCCGAAGGTGAGGAGAAGCTGGTAGCTCTCGTCCCGCCGGTAGACCGTGCGCAGGATGCGCTCCACGGGCAGCCCGACGAGGCCGATGAGGAGCCCCGCGAGCACGAGCACCGGCAGCACCAGCCACGCCGGCATCCCCGCCGCGCTCGCGAGCCCCACCGCGGTGATGCCGAAATAGGCCCCGAGCGCATAGAAGGAGCCGCAGGCGAGGTTGACGATCTTCTGGACGCCGAACACCAGCTGGAGCCCGGCGGCCACGAGGAAGAGGATGGCGGCGTGGAACACGCCGCCCAGAAGCATGTCGATGAAGACGGTCACGCGCTTGCCTCCTCAGACCGGCAGCTTGGAGGTCTTCAGCCACTCCCAGAAATCCACGCCCGGCGGCTTCTGGAGCTGGTCGGCGGTGTAGCTGTCCACCGTCTTCAGGGTGGGGAAGTCATAGGAGTTCTGGTTGGTGGACAGGCCCTGGTAGAAGGTCTGCTCGGCGATCTTGTCGGCGCGGAACTGGCCCGGCCCGCCGAGGCTCTCGATCTTCTGCCTGGGGATCGAATCGATGATCTCGTCGAGTTTCGGCCAGCGGCCCGTTGCCTTGGCCGCCGCCTCGACGCCGGCCTTGTAGGCGGCGAGCGCGAAGTAGGCGCGGTCGGCCTCCCAATGCGGGGCCTCCTTGTAGCGGTCCATGTAGTCCTGGACGAAGGCCTTCTGGAGCGCGGAAGCACTCGGCAGAGCGAAGTAGAGGGTGTTGTGCCCGAACACGATGTTCTCGGGCATGAACTCCTTCTTCAGCTGGTTGATCTGCCAGCCGGCGGCGGGCAGCGCCAGGTTCACGCCCTCGAACAGGCCGGCGGCCGAGCCCTGCTTCATGAACACCGGCAGGTCGGCGAACAGCATGGAGGAGAAGATGAAGTCGGGCTTGGCCGCCTTCAGCGCGGCGACGTGGGAGGTGAGGTCCATGGTGCCCACCTTCGGCCACTGCTCGGCCACCACCTCCACTTCGACGCCGGCGCGGGCGAGGATCTGCCGGAAGGCCTCCCAGTTGTTGCGGCCGTAGGAATAGTCCGGATTGATGCCGGCGATGCGCTTGATCTTGCCCTTGAAGTATTTGATGGCGAGCAAGGAGGCCATCACCGCCTCGCACTCGTTGTCGGTGGAGCGGAAGACGTAGCGCGACTTGGGCATCGCTTCCTTCACGCCGTCCTGCGTGGTGCCGTCCCACATCATGAGGAGCGCCTGCTCCTCCTCCGCCACCGGCGCGACGCCGAGCGACACGCCGGTGGAGATGAGGCCCTGCACGCAGTCCACCTTCTCCTGCAGGGCAAGGCGCCGGAAGCGCTCGATGGTGTCCTTGGGCGAGGTCTCCTCCTCGAACACGAGTTCGAGGGGCCGGCCGGCGATGCCGCCATTCTTGTTGATGCGCTCCGCCGCCCATTGCACCGCGCGGACACCGCATTCGCCCACCGTGCCCATGGCGCCCGACCGGGGCGCAAGGATGCCGATGCGCACGGGCTTCGACTGGGCGATGGCCGGTGAAAAGACACCGGGAACGGCAGCGGCGAGACCGGCAGCGCCGATCCCCCGCACCAGTGTGCGGCGAGAGATAGTCATTGGCGTCCTCCCTAGAGCCCGCAGCGGTCCGGCCTGCGGCGCAGGCCAGCCGGGCGATGCATTCTTGTTTGCTCACGGGGCGCAGGCGGATTTGCCGATCACGCCGGCAGAGGCTGACCGGATCCGGCAACGCACGGGTCTGATGCCCGTTCCGAAAACTGACATATCATAGATATGCCAAAAGAATGTCTGCAAGCCTGATTTTTGATCTGGATCATTTCGCAAATGAGAAATGAAGGTCAGTTCCTTTTGTTTCAATGGTTTGCATTTTAAATTCCGGAGCGGATGCTCGCGTCCGGGGCGCATTTTCGCGCCCATCGGAGCGTCTTGCGCATGATGTGTAACTGACATATTAGATGTGTGCACGGCCGCTGCCGCCCCCTTCTCGCCTTCATGGCATCCGGCGGCGCGCCCGAGAATCACGACGGGGCCGCCTGCGGGTGGCGCCCGCCCAAGTGGTCCAGGGAGAGAGCGATGGAACTGACCTCCAGCCCCATGTCAGAGCGGCAGCGCAAGTATCGCGCGACCTACCGAGAGCGCGTCACCGGATGGTACAACGGGTGGCTTCACATCCTGATCATCTACACGATCGGCTTCACCGCCCTGTATGTGTACCTCTCCAACATGCACCAGATCCGTTGGTGGGAGTGGCTCACCATTCCGGTGGTGTTCTTGTTCTGCAATTTCTTCGAATGGTGGCTGCATCGCTATGTGATGCACCGCCCGTCGAGCTTCCCGCTGTTCCGCGCGGTGTATAACCGCCACACCCTCATGCATCACCAGTTCTTCACGGAAGAGGAGATGCGATTTGCCGGTCACCATGACTGGCGCGTTACCTTCTTCCCGCCCTATGCGCTGGTGACATTCACGCTCATGTCCATTCCCGGCGCCATCGTGCTGGGCTGGCTCATCTCGCCGAACGTGGGCTGGCTGTTCATCACCACCACCACGTCCGTGTATCTGCTCTACGAGTTCATGCACTTCACCACGCACATCGACGAGAACTGGTTCGTGCGGACCATGCCCTTCATCAACACCAACCGCCGTCACCACACCGCGCACCACAACCAGTCGCTGATGATGGAGCGGAACATGAACCTCACCTTCCCCATCATGGACTGGGCCTTCGGCACCTCCGACCTCGATCGCGGGCTCATCGGCCATCTGTTCAACGGCTACGACACGCGCCACGTGAAGACCGACATGCGCCGCACCGCCCGTACCCCCCGCGGCCGGAGCGAGGGGCGCACGCACGTGGCCGCGGCCGAGTGAGCCGGGCGGCAGCCGCATCATGGATGCCATTGAGCCCAACATCGCCGGCCTTGCCGTCTTCACCGCGCTGTGGACGGCAGCCTGCCTCGGCTTCCTCGTGCTCTCGGGCATGTTTCCCGTGCGGCCCGTGGGCGCGCGCAAGGCAGGGGGAGGCACCCTCGTCGCCTTGAACAGCCTGTTGTGGCTCACCCTCGCCGCGGGGGCGCTGGCCTATGGTTACGAGCACCTGCGGTTGACGACGCTGGTGGTGGTGAGTGGCCTGGTGCTGCTCTTCGCTCCAGCGCCGTTCGAACTCCTGCCGCCGTCCTTTCGCGACGGCCGCCGGGGCCTCGCCACCCTCGTCGTGCTCCAGGGCGCGGCGCTCGCCGTCTGGCTTGCGGTGCCGGGCGGCGGCGCTGGTCTCCTGCAACTGATCGTCTGAGCGGCCATCGCGCTGCGGAGGAAAACACCATGCCCAACCACATCAAGCTCATGCTCTCTCTCGTCGTCCTCGCGGTCGCCGCGGCAGGCTATGTTTTCCAGTCCAGCCTCGGGCAGGTGGGCCCGAAATACGCGGTTGCCTTCCTCGGCGCCTTCATGGTGGTCGCCATGTGGGTCTTCCCGGAGGTGCAGCGCCGGCCCGGCGACAAGGTGTAGGCTGGCCCCGGCCTCGAGGGAGAATGCGCCATGATCGCCGTTATTTTCGAGGTCTGGCCGGCGGAGGGCCAGAAGGATGTCTATCTCGACCTCGCCACGCGGCTGCGCAGCGAGCTGGAGGCCATGGATGGCTTCATCTCGGTGGAACGGTTCCAGAGCATCACCGACCCCGGCAAGATGCTCTCCCTCTCCATCTGGCGGGACGAGGAGGCGGTGAAGGGGTGGCGGAACCTGACCTCCCACCGCAGGACGCAGGCGGCCGGCCGGGCCGGCGTGTTCCGCGACTATCGCCTGCGGGTCGCCGCCGTGGTGCGCGACTACGGCATGTTCGAGCGGGACGAAGCGCCGGAAGACAGCCGCGCCTCGCACAAGGCGAAGCTGTCCGATCCCGCCATCTGAACCCCGCGTCCGTTCGCAAAGCGCGTTGATGCCCGGTCGAGTGCCGGGCATCTGCATTTCAACGTAGTTCCGGGGGCCAGGCGAGACCGGAGCGGCCTTCGCCTTCGTCCTGCGCCGCGGCGGCCCGTGCCTCTCGCTCGGAAAGGCCGATTTCGGCCAACACCTCGGCGGTCTGGTCGGCGAGGTCCAGGGGGCGGGCCTCGGCCGGCGTGCGGGAGAGGCGTGGCACCGCCGGGACCTGCCGCGGCCCGCTGCCGGGATGGCGGGCGGACACGTGCGGGTCGCTCCACACCTCATCGGGCGCCAGGACGGGGGCGACGCAGGCGTCCGTGCCGTCGAACAGGGCGGTCCAGTGGTCACGTGGCGCGCCCGCGAACGTCTCGGCCAGGGTCCGCTCGATGCTAGGCCACAGGGCGCGGTTCATATGGTCGGGCACCTCGCCCAGGCAGAGGGTGCGCCAGAGGGTCTCGAAGAAGCCGCGCTCCAGCGCGCCGACGGCGACGTAGCCTCCATCCGCGCAGGCATAGGTGCGGTAGAACGGGGCGCCGCCGCCCAACAGCCCGTCGCCACGCTCCGGCCAGTGGGGCGTCCGCCACAGGGGCCAGTGCATGGCCATGAGGGAGAGGGCGCCGTCCATCATGGCGGCGTCGATGAACTGCCCCTTGCCGGAGGACTTCGCCTCGATCACCGCCGCCAGGATGCCGATGGCGGCGATCAGGCTGCCGCCGGCGAAATCCGCGACGAGGTTCAGCGGCACCTCCGGCGGCGCGCCCTTCGGGCCGAGGCCGCCCAGCACGCCGGAGAGAGCGAGGTAGGTGATGTCGTGTCCGGCTTCCTTCGCCCGCGGCCCGTCCTGCCCGAAGCCCGTGAGGGCGCAATAGACGAGGCGCGGGTTGAGGGCGGACAATTCGGCGTAGCCCGCGCCGATGCGGTCGGCGACGCCGGGGCGGAAGCCTTCCACCAGCACGTCGGCGGTCTTCACCAGCGCATGCAGCGCCGCGCGGCCTTCCGGCGCCTTCAGATTCAGGGCGATGTGTCGCTTGCCGCGGGAAAATTCCGGGATGGCGACCCCCGCGCGCCCGCCGCCCACCACGATCACCTCCGCGCCGAGGTCGGCGAGCAACATGGTGCAGTAGGGCCCCGGCGCAAGGCGGGAGAGATCGACGACGCGGATGCCGGCGAGCGGGCCACGAGGGGAGGGGCCGGCCACGCTCACAGGCTCCGGGCGATGACGATGCGCTGCACGTCGCTGGTGCCTTCGTAGATCTGGCAGACGCGCACGTCGCGATAGATGCGTTCCACCGGGAAGTCGGCGAGATAGCCGTAGCCGCCGTGGACCTGGATGGCGGCTGAGCACACCGCTTCCGCGGCTTCCGAGGCGAAGAGCTTCGCCATCGACGCCTCGGTGAGGCAGGGCAGGCCCGCCTCGCGCAGGGCGGCCGCATGCAGCACCATCTGCCGGGCGGCTTCGATGCGCGTCGCCATGTCGGCGAGGCGGAAGGCAACCGCCTGATGCTCGATGATGGGCTTGCCGAAGGTCACGCGCTCTTTCGCATAGGCGCGCGCCGCCTCGAACGCCGCCCGGGCCATGCCGACGCACTGGGAGGCGATGCCGATGCGCCCGCCCTCCAGGTTGGACAGGGCGATCTTCAGTCCCTCGCCCTCGGCGCCGAGGCGCAGGTCGGCGGGCAGGCGCATGTCGTTGAAGGCGAGCTGGCAGGTGTCGGAGGAATGCTGGCCGAGCTTGTCCTCCACCCGCACCACCTCGTAGCCGGGGGTATCGGTGGGCACGATGAAGGCGGAGATGCCCTTCTTGCCGGCATCGGGATCGGTCACCGCGAAGACGATGACGACATCGCCATTCTTCCCCGAGGTGATGAATTGCTTGGCGCCCGAGATCACGTAGCCGTCGCCGTCGCGCCGGGCGCGGGTCTTCAGGTTCGCGGCATCCGAGCCGGCCTGCGGCTCGGTGAGGGCGAAGCCGCCGATCCATTCACCGGAAGCGAGCTTTGGCAGGAAGCGCTGCTTCTGCTCCTCCGTGCCGAACTTCACGATGGGCATGCAGCCCACCGAGGAATGCACGCTGACGATGGTGGAGCACGCCCCGTCCGCGGCCGCGATTTCCTCCAGCGCCAGAGCGTAGGAGACGGGATCCGTCTGTGTGCCGCCATAGGCCTCCGGCACCAGCATGCCGAGGAAGCCGAGGGTGCCCATCTCGCCGAGCTCCTCCTTCGGGAAGCGATGCTCCCGGTCGCGCGCCGCGGCGCCCGGTGCGAGGCTCAGGTGGGCGTAGGCGCGCACCGCCTCGCGGATGTCCTTCTGGGTATCGGTGAGGAGCATGGGCGGTTTCCTTGGAGCGTGTTCCTGTTGCCTGGGCGTCGGTTTCTCGCACTCCCCCGCAAGCAGGGAAGGGCCGGGAAGGGGGCGAAAGGCCGGGGTTGGCGGATCAACGTCCGAAGACGTACCGCGTCCCGTTCTCCTCCCAACCTTCCCCCGCAGGCGGGAGAGGGCTTGGCCTTGCGTCCGCGGAGAGGTGTCTCACCCCAGCCGCTCGATGGCGACGGCCGTTGCCTCTCCGCCGCCGATGCACAGCGAGGCGATGCCGCGCTTGAGATTGTAGCGTTCCAGCGCGGCGAGCAATGTCACCATCACTCGTGCGCCCGACGCCCCGATGGGGTGGCCGAGGGCGCAGGCGCTGCCATGGACATTCACCTTCTCTTCCGGCAGGCCGAGGTCGCGCATGGCGGCCATGGGCACCACGGCGAAGGCTTCGTTGATCTCGAAGAGGTCCACGTCCTTGAGGTCCCACCCCGTCTTCTCGGCGAGCGTCTTCACCGCGCCGATGGGGGCTGTGGTGAAAAGATTTGGCGCCTGGGCGTGGGTGGAATGGCCGACGATGGCCGCGAGCGGGGTGAGGCCGCGCTTCTCCGCCTCCGATCGCCGCATGAGCACGAGCGCCGCCGCGCCATCCGAGATGGAGGAGGAGTTGGCTGCGGTCACGGTGCCACCGTCGCGGAAGGCGGGCTTGAGGGTGGGAATCTTGTCGAGCTTTGCCTTGGGCGGCTGCTCGTCCGCCGAGACGATGCGTTCGGCCTTGCCGGCCTTGACCGTCACGGGAACGATCTCCTTGTCGAAGGCGCCGCCCACCATGGCTTTCTGCGCCTTGGTGAGAGAGCCGATGGCGAAGGCGTCCTGCGCCTCGCGGGTGAATTGGTAGGCCTCGGCGCACTCCTCGGCGAAGGTGCCCATCAGGCGGCCCTTGTCGTAGGCGTCCTCCAGCCCGTCGAAGAACATGTGGTCGATGACCTTGCCGTGGCCCATGCGGTAGCCGCCGCGGGCGCGGTCGAGCAAATAGGGCGCGTTGCTCATGCTCTCCATGCCGCCCGCCACCGCCACGTCGGCGGAGCCGGCAACAAGGAGGTCGTGGGCGAACATGGCAGCTTTCATCCCCGAGCCGCACATCTTGTTGACGGTGGTGGCACCGGTGGAAAGCGGGAGGCCCGCGCCGAGGGCCGCCTGCCGCGCGGGCGCCTGGCCGAGACCGGCTGGCAGAACGCAGCCGAACACCACCTCGTCCACCTGGTCGGGGGCGAGGCCGGCGCGGGCAAGGGCTGCGCCGATGGCGGCCGCGCCGAGCGCCGGGGCGGCGACATCCTTGAGGTCGCCCTGGAAGCCGCCCATGGGGGTGCGGGCAGAGCCGACGATGACGATGGGATCGGAAGCCGACATGTCAGTGTCTCCGGGCAAGTCTCAGCGGGGGGGCATGCGCAGGGCGCCGTCGAGGCGGATCACCTCGCCGTTGAGCATGGTGTTCTCGCAGATGTGCTTGACGAGCGCGGCATATTCCGGCGGACGGCCGAGCCGGGGCGGGAACGGCACGCTCTTGCCCAGTGCGTCCTGCACTTCCTGCGGCATGCCGGTCATCATGGGGGTCTCGAAGATGCCGGGCGCGATGGTGACCACCCGCACGCCAAATCGCGCCAGCTCCCGCGCCACCGGCAGGGTCAGGGCGGCCACGCCGCCCTTGGAGGCCGCATAGGCCGCCTGGCCGATCTGCCCGTCGTAGGCGGCGATGGAGGCGGTGTTGATGATGACGCCGCGCTCGCCGTTTTCGTCGGGAGCTTCCTTCACGATGGCATCGGCCGCGAGGCGCAGCATGTTGAAGGTGCCGATGAGGTTGATGCTCACGGCACGGGCGAAGCTCTCCAGCCGATGCGGGCCTTCCCGGCCCACGACCTTCTCGCCGGGGGCGACGCCGGCGCAGTTCACGAGGCCGTGGAGGTGGCCGAAGGTGTCAAGCGCGAGCTTCACGGCGGCCACGCCGTCGTCTGCGCTGGTCACGTCCGCGCGGATGGCGCGGGCCGCGTCTCCCAGCGCCGCCGCGGTGGCGGCCCCGGCCTCTCCATTCACGTCGACGACGATCACCCGGCTGCCGTTCTCCACCAGCATCCGCGCCACCGCCGCGCCGAGGCCGGAGCCCGCGCCGGTAACGAGGAAGACGCGCCCGTCGATCTTCATGGAAAGCCTCCCGTTGGCCTTGCAGCTGGTTTTTCTGTCGATCTTGGCCCGCCGCAGCCGGACGGTCGCTCTCCCTCTAGCGAAAAGCCAAGTGGCATTCGATGACGGAAGTGATCTAATTTTCCGGTTGGTTTTGCCACTATGGGGGAGGAGCATGGAGCGGCGCATGATCTCCGCCTATTTCGTGGCGGATGCGCTCGACTGTCTCAAGGCGCAGGGTGTCGATCCTGTTCCCGTTCTGACGCGTGCCGGGATCACGCAGCCAGTGGCGGGTTCGGTTTCCGCCGAGCAGTACGGGGCCCTGTGGCTCGCCATGGCCGAGGCGCTCGACGATGAATTCTTCGGTCTCGGCGCCCGCCCCATGCGGTTCGGCAGCTTCACCCTCCTGTGCCACGCCCTGATGGGCGCCGAGACGTTGGAGCAGGCGCTGCGACGTGCGCTGCGCTTCCTGCGGGTGGTGCTGGACGATCCCGTGGGCACGCTGGAGGTTAAGAGCGGGCTCGCCGCCGTGGTGCTGCGGGATGCGGACGGGACGCGCTCGGCCTTCGCCTACCGCACCTATTGGATCCTCGTGCATGGCATCGCCTGCTGGCTTGTGGGCCGGCGCATCCCGCTGCGGCAGGTGGACTTCCGTTGCGGGCCGCCGGACCACGGGGCCGACTACCGCCTTTTCTTCGGAGCACCGGTGCGCTTCAACCAGGATGTGAGCCGGCTTGCATTCGATGCCGCCTTCCTGAGGTTGCCGGCCAGCCGATCCCAGCGCGCGCTCAAGGATTTCCTGCGGGGAGCGCCGGCCAACATCCTGGTACGATACCGGCACGATGCCGGGCTCGCCGCGCGGGTGCGCGCCAAGCTCAGGGATATGCCCGCCGCCGATTGGCCATCGTTCGAGGAGCTGGCCCGGCAGATGCGGATGCCGGCATCCACCCTGCGCCGCCGCCTCGCCGACGAGGGGCAGGCCTATCGCGACATCAAGGACGAGCTGCGTCGCCTCCTGGCGGAGACCCTACTGAAGGAAAGCGGGCGGCCGGTGGGGGAGATCGCGGCCGAACTGGGCTTCTCCGAGCCGAGCGCCTTCCACCGGGCGTTCCGCAAGTGGACCGCCCAGAGCCCCGGCGCCTTCCGGCGGGCGAGGGCGGGCTGAGAGCCGGGGCAGCGGTGCCCTTCGGCACCCGCGACGTTGCGGCGCGCGGCGGCATTTGACGCGTGGGCGCGCCCTCACTACCTGTTGCCCAGTTTCGGCGCCGGAAGGGCGCCCCGGAGGCTCCTGTTGTCGATCGTCACATCCATCCGCAAGGCGCTCGTCCCCATCCACAGGGAGGGCTATCCCTTCATCGCCATCGCTGCGGTGATCGCGCTCGGCCTCCTGTCGGTCTCCACCTTCCTCGGCATGATCGCGGTGGGCCTCACCCTGTGGACCGCCCTGTTCTTCCGCGATCCGCCGCGGGTGACGCCGGTGCGCGAAGGGCTGGTGATCGCCCCGGCGGATGGGCGCATCTCCCAGGTGGGCCTCGCCAGACCGCCGCGGGAGCTGGACCTCTCCGACGACCCGCTGCTGCGCATCTCCATTTTCATGAACGTTTTCAACGTGCATGTGAACCGCGCGCCGGTGACCGGGCGGATCGAGCGCCTCGCCTACAAGCCCGGCCTGTTCCTCAATGCCGACCTCGACAAGGCGAGCGAGGATAACGAGCGCAACGGCCTCGTCATCTCCACGCCGCACTGCCGGGTGGGCGTGGTGCAGATCGCCGGGCTCATCGCCCGGCGCATCGTCTCCTTCGTGCGGGAGGGCGAATCGATCGGCACCGGCGAGCGGTTCGGGCTCATCCGCTTCGGCTCGCGGGTGGACGTGTACCTGCCGGTGGGCACGAAGGTGCAGGTCTCCGAGGGCCAGCTGACGGTGGCGGGCGAAACCATCCTGTGCGATCTCACGGCCCAGCAGCCGCGCGAGACCGCCTACCGGGTGAGCTGATGGAAACCCCCTTTCCCCCGTTCGATCCGGAAGGCCGGCCGCGGCCGCGCTTCGGCCGCTTCGGCCGCATTCCCTTCCGGGTGCTCCTGCCCAATCTGGTGACGCTGCTCGCCTTGTGCTCCGGGCTGACGGCGGTGCGCCTTGCCATCGAGGAGCGGATCGAGCTGGCTCTGGCGGCCATCGTGTTCGCCGCGCTGCTTGACGGCATCGACGGCCGCCTCGCCCGGGCGCTCAAGGGCACATCGCGCTTCGGGGCGGAGCTGGACAGCCTCGCCGACTTCGTGAACTTCGGCTGCGTGCCGGCGCTGATGCTGTATTTCTGGGGGCTTAACGAGGCCGGGTCCTTCGGCTGGATCGCCGCGCTGGCCTACGCCATCTGCGCGGCGCTGCGCCTCGCCCGCTTCAACGTGATGCTGGACGACCCGCACAAGCCGCCGTTCGCCGGGGACTTCTTTACCGGCATTCCTGCGCCGGCCGGCGCCATCACGGTGCTTCTGCCCATCTATCTGGAGCTGATCGGCGTGCCGCATGGCGGGGTCAGCGCGCCCATCGCCCTCATCTACACCCTGGCCATCGCCTTCCTGATGATCTCCACGGTGCCGGCCTGGTCCGGCAAGACCCTGGGGCGGCGGGTGCGGCGGGATATGGTGCTGCCGCTTCTGGTGGCGGTCGCCATCTTCTTCGCCCTCCTGGCGAGCTATCCTTGGATCGTCCTGTCGGTCTGCTCGATGATCTACTTGGCGCTGCTGCCGGTCTCGACCCTGCGTTTCCGCCGCCTCTCGGCCGCCTGGAAGGCGGAGCATCCGGCCGTGGGTCCCGACGTCCCCGCCGCTTGAACAGGCAGGCGGGGCGTCCGGCATGCCGGATTCTGGCGCATCGAATTGCATGCAATGTGCATGCAATTGGCTATAAATTAGACATTACCCATCGGTGGCGTGGGCTCCGTCGGTGCTTCCTGATATCTAGATATTTGAGACCTTTGGTAAATTCGATTTTTGCATGCAATTGGCACGCGGCTTGAATGGATGGGGCGACTGTCACCATCTGGGATGTCGCCCAATGAACCGCCGCGAATTCATGAAGTCCGCGTCCGCCACAGCCGTCGCCACGGGAACGGGCGTCGCCGCCCCTGCGGTCTTCTCTCCGGCCAAGGCGCAGGCGCGCAACGAAACCCTTCTGATCGTTTCGGAAAGCGGCCCCAACAACCTCGACATCCACGGCGTCGGCACCAACGTGCCGGGCTATGAGGCAAGCTGGAACACCTACGACCGCCTCATCACCCACGAGATGACCGAGAAGGACGGCGTGCCTTATTACGACCGCGACAAGCTGCGCGGCGAATTGGCCGAGGACATGAATATCGGCGACATGTCCGTCACCTTCAAACTGAAGAAGAACGCCACCTTCCAGGATGGCACCCCGGTAACGGCGAAGGACGTGAAGTGGTCCCTCGACCGGGCCGTGTCCGTCGGCGGCTTCCCCACCTTCCAGATGAAGGCCGGCTCGCTGGAGAAGCCGGAGCAGTTCGTGGTGGTGGACGATCACACCGTGCGCGTCGACTTCCTGCGCAAGGACCGCCTCACCATCCCGGATCTCGCGGTGATCGTGCCCTGCGTCATCAACTCGGAGCTGGTGAAGAAGAACGCCACCGAGAAGGACCCCTGGGGCCTCGAGTACACCAAGCAGAACACGGCGGGCTCCGGCGCCTACCGCGTCACCAAGTGGACGCCCGGCACCGAGGTCATCTTCGAGCGCTTCGATGACTGGAAGGGCGGCCCGCTGCCCAAGATCAAGCGCGTCATCTGGCGCATGGTGCCCTCCGCCGGCAACCGCCGGGCGCTGCTGGAGCGCGGCGACGCCGACATTTCCTACGACCTGCCCAACAAGGACTTCATGGAGCTGAAGCAGGCCGGCAAGCTCACCATCACGTCCGTGCCCTATTCCAACGGCGTGCAGTACATCGGCATGAACGTGAAGAACCCGCCCTTCGACAATCCGAAGGTGCGCGAGGCGGTGGCCTATGCCATCCCCTATGAGAAGATCATGGAGGCGGTGCTCTACGGGCTCGGCAAGCCCATGTTCGGCGCCCCCGCCGACGCCGCGACCAAGGTGGCCTGGCCGCAGCCCACCAAGTTCACCACGGACCTCGCCAAGGCCAAGCAGCTCCTCGCCGAGGCGGGCTATGCCGGCGGCATCGACACCACGCTCTCGTTCGACCTGGGCTTTGCCGGCGTGAACGAGCCCGTCTGCGTGCTGCTGCAGGAGAACCTGGCGCAGATCGGCATCAAGACCACCATCAACAAGATCCCCGGCGCCAACTGGCGCACCGAGCTCAACAAGAAGGTGCTGCCGCTCTACACCAACGTGTTCTCGGGCTGGCTCGACTATCCGGAATACTTCTTCTTCTGGTGCTATCACGGCTCGAATTCGGTCTTCAACACCATGAGCTACCAGTCGGCGGCCATGGACACCTTCATCGACGGCGCGCGCGCAGCGGCGGCGACCGGCGACAAGGCGGCCTACGATACCGACGTGAAGGGCATGGTGGACCTCGCCTTCGCCGACGTGCCGCGCATTCCGCTCTACCAGCCCTATGTGAACGTCGCGATGCAGAAGAACGTGACCGGCTACGAATACTGGTTCCATCGCCGGCTCGACTATCGCGCCTTCCAGAAGGGCTGACGGCGGCGGCTTCTCCTGCATGAGCGGGAGAGGCTGGCGGGAGGGAGCGCGCCGGGGGTGGTGCCGGAGTTCTGCCGGCGCGGTGCGCTCCCTCTCTCCGGCCTCGCCGGCCGGATGGCGCCGGCGCGGCGGATGGCCCCGGAACCCGGGTGGTCCGCAGTTCCGCTTCCCGGAAGGATGCCGGCGGATGACGGCGTGAACGGAACCGCGGCGGAGCAGGCGCCCCGCCGGACCTTTCGCAACCACGAGGAAAGCACCATGCTGAAGCTCCTGGCGAGCCGTCTCGCCACCGCCGTGCCGAGCCTCATCGGCGTGGTGATCGTCACCTTCCTGCTTACGCGCGTGCTGCCGGGCGATACGGCGTCCTACTTCGCCGGCCCCGCGGCGACGCCCCAGGCCATTGCGGAGATCCGCGCCAAGCTCGGCCTCGACAAGCCGCTGCCGGTGCAGTTCGCGGACTATGTGTCGGCGCTGGCGAAGGGCGACCTCGGCACCTCGCTCTCCACCGGCCAGCCGGTGGCGACGGAGATCGCCTCGCGCCTGCCGGCCTCGGCCGAGCTGACCCTCGCCGGCCTCGTGCTGGCGCTGCTCATCGCGGTGCCGTTCGGCATCGTGGCGGCCGTGAGGCAGGGCTCGTGGATCGACCACGCCTGCCGCATCATCACCACGGCCGGCGTGTCGCTGCCGGTGTTCTTCACCGGCCTGCTCCTCGTCTACGTGTTCTACTTCAAGCTGGGCTGGGCGCCGGCGCCGCTCGGGCGGCTGGATGTGTTCTATTCGGCGCCGGACACGGTGACCGGCTTCTACCTCATCGACAGCCTTCTCGCGCGGGACCTCGACACCTTCCGGGCCGCCGCGGCGCAGCTCGCGGTGCCGGCCATCACCCTCGCCATCTTCGCGCTGGCGCCCATTGCCCGCATGACGCGCGCCTCCATGCTGGCTGTGCTCTCCTCCGAGTTCGTGCGCACGGCGCGGGCGGCGGGGCTCACCGACTACACGGTCATCATCACCTACGCCTTCCGGAATGCCATGCTGCCGGTGGTGACGACGCTGGGCATGGTCTTCTCCTTCCTGCTGGGCGCCAACGTGCTGGTGGAGAAGGTGTTCGCCTGGCCGGGCATCGGCTCCTACGCGGTCGAGGCGCTGATCACCTCGGACTATGCGCCGGTGCAGGGCTTCGTGCTCGCCATGGCCATCCTCTACGTGGCCCTCAACCTCCTCATCGACCTTGCCTACGGCATCATCGACCCCCGCGCGCGGAGCGAAGCATGACCCTCGCCACGGCCGACACCCACGCCCCCAAGGGCCTTGCCGCGACGCTGGCGCACGCGCGCTACGTCATCTCCGACAATCCGGTCACCGGCATCGCCTTCGGCATGTTCCTGGTGCTGGTGGTCTGCGCCAGCGTAGGGCCGTTCATCGTCCCCTATGACCCGCTGGCCAGCAACACGGCGGCAGCGCTGCAGGCGCCCTCCGCCGCCCACTGGTTCGGCACCGACAATCTGGGACGCGACATCTTCTCCCGGGTGATCGTGGCGACCCGGCTCGACATGGCCATCGCCATCTTCTCGGTGGCCCTGGTGTTCGCGGCGGGCGGCATCGCCGGCATCGCCTCCGGCTTCTTCGGCGGGTGGACCGACCGCATCATCGGCCGCATCTCCGACACCATCATGGCCTTCCCGCTGTTCGTGCTGGCCATGGGCATCGTGGCGGCGCTGGGCAACACGGTGACCAACATCGTCATCGCCACCGCCATCATCAACTTCCCGCTCTATGTCCGCGTCGCCCGCGCGGAGGCCGCCATCCGCCGGCAGGCGGGCTATGTGCAGGCGGCGCGCCTCACCGGCAATTCGGAATGGCGCATCCTGCTCACGACCATCCTGCCCAATATCCTGCCCATCATGATGGTGCAGATGTCGCTCACCATGGGCTACGCCATCCTGAATGCGGCGGGCCTCAGCTTCATCGGCCTTGGCGTGCGCCCGCCCACCCCGGAATGGGGGATCATGGTGGCGGAAGGCGCCGCCTACATCGTCTCCGGCGAATGGTGGATCGCCCTGTTCCCCGGCCTCGCGCTCATGTTCGCGGTGTTCTGCTTCAACCTCCTGGGCGACGGTCTGCGCGACATCGTCGATCCCCAGCGCCGCACCTGATGGAGGCTGCCATGCATGGCGTCGTGGACGTGACGGCACATCCGCCGAAGGCCGAGACCGCGGGCGGCCCGCTGCTCGAGGTCAGGGACCTCACCGTGGAGTTCACCACCCGCCGGGGCATCGTCACCGCGGTGAGCCAGGTGAACCTCACCCTCGCCAAGGGCGAGACCCTCGGCATCGTGGGCGAGAGCGGCTCGGGCAAGTCGGTCACCTCCTACACGGTGATGCGCATCCTCGACCGGGCGGGGCGCATCGCGGAAGGCTCCATCACCTTCTCCGGCATGGACGTCGCCCACGCGCCGGAAAGCGCCATGCGCGACCTGCGCGGGCGCGAGATGTCCATGATCTTCCAGAACCCGCGCGCCGCGCTGAACCCGATCCGCACGGTCGGCGCGCAGATCGGCGACGTGCTGCTCCAGCACGTGCAGGCGGACCCGCGCAATGTGAAGGAGAAGGTGATCGACATCCTCAAGCAGGTGCGCATCGCCCGGCCGGAGGACCGCTACCACGCCTATCCGTTCGAATTGTCGGGCGGCATGTGCCAGCGCATCGTCATCGCGCTGGCGCTCGCCTGCCGGCCGCAGCTGATGATCGCCGACGAGCCCACCACCGGCCTCGACGTGACGACGCAGAAGGCGGTGATGGACCTCGTGACCGAGCTCACCCGCGAGCGCGGCATGTCCACCATCCTCATCACCCACGACCTCGGCCTCGCCGCCACCTATTGCGACACGGTGATGGTGATGGAGAAAGGCAAGGTGGTGGAGACCGCGCCCGCCGAGCGCATCTTCCGCGACCCGCAGCATCCCTACACCAGGAAGCTCATGCGGGCGACGCCGCGCCCGGGCATCACCCTGAAGGACCTCCTGCCGGACGGCGAGGGGCCGGGCGTCCCGGCCGCCCTTCCGGCCATGGCGGGGCCGGTCGCCGTGCCCGTGCCCGCCGCCTCGGCTGTTGCGGGGACACCGCTCCTCACGGTCGAGAATCTCATCAAGGAATATCCCCGGCAGGGCGCCCCCTCCGCTTTCCTCGCGAAGCTCAAGGGCAAGGCGCTGACGCGCGAGGAGACCATCTTCCGGGCGGTGGACGGCATCTCCTTCGAGGTGAAGAAAGGCGAGAGCGTCGGCCTGGTGGGCGAGAGCGGCTGCGGCAAGTCCACCACCTCCACCATCGTCATGCGTCTCGTCGATCCGACGTCGGGCAGGATCACCTTTGCGGGGCAGGATCTCTCCGCCATCCCGGCGAAGGACTTCGCCCACCATCCCATGCGGCGGCGCATCCAGATGGTGTTCCAGGATCCTACCGAGAGCCTCAACCCCCGCTACACCGCCGAGCGCGCCATCGCCGATCCGCTGCTCAGAATGGGGGGCTATTCGCGCGGCGCGAAGCTCACCGCCCGCGTGGCGGAGCTGGCCGACATGGTGGGCCTGCCGCAGAACCTGCTGGAGCGCTTCCCCCACCAGCTCTCGGGCGGCCAGAAGGCGCGCATCGGCATCGCCCGCGCCATCGCCCTCGATCCGGACCTGGTGATCCTCGACGAACCCACCGCGGCCCTCGACGTGTCGGTGCAGGCGGTGGTGCTGAATCTGCTGGAAGAGCTGAAGCAGCGGCTCGGCATGAGCTATCTTTTCGTCTCCCACGACCTCCACGTGGTGAACCTGCTGTGCGACCGCGTCATCGTCATGCGACAGGGGCGGATCGTGGAGGAGGGGACCTCCAGCCAGGTGCTGGAGGCGCCGAAGGATGCCTATACCCGCGAGCTCATCGCTGCCATTCCCCATCCCCCCGTGTGAGGCGCCCCGTGACCTGCTCTTTGCCGACCGAAACCCCGCTTCCGCCCGTGCCGGACACGGCGCTGGAACTGCTCCTCGACGGCGCGCTCAGCGCCTATGGCATCGTGCCGCGGCCGGAATGGCGCGCCGAGGCGCTCGTGCAGCTGCGCACCATCGCCAATGCGGCGACCCTGGTGCGCAGCCTCGACCTCGGCGATGCCGAGGAGCCCGCGCCCGTCTATCGCCCGTGAGGACCGGCGCATGACCGTACCCTTTCCGCCCGACGACGCCATGGCCCTCGCCACCGCCCCCGCATCCGAGATCGCCGCCGCGGTGGCGGCCGGCACCGTCTCCGCCCGCGACGTGGTGGAGGCGACACTCGCCCGCATCACCGCCCTCGACCCGGTGGTGAACGCCTTCACCGATGTCACCGCCGAGCGCGCCCGCGCGACCGCCGACCGCATCGACGCCGCCCGCGCCGAGGGCGCCCCGCTGGGGCCGCTCGCGGGGGTGCCCTTCGCGGTGAAGAACCTGTTCGACGTGGCGGGACTTCCCACCCGCGCCGGCTCGAAGATCAACCGCGACCTGCCCCCCGCCGCGCGCGACGCCACCCTCATCGAGAAGCTGGAGGCGGCGGGCGCGGTGCTCGTGGGGGCGCTGAACATGGGCGAATATGCCTATGACTTCACCGGCGAGAACGTGCACGACGGTTCCTCGCGCAATCCGCATGACCTCTCGCGCATGACCGGCGGCTCCTCCGGCGGCTCGGGCGCGGCGGTGGCGGCGGGGCTCGTGCCCATCGCGCTGGGCTCGGATACCAACGGCTCCATCCGCGTGCCGTCCTCCCTGTGCGGCATCTTCGGGCTGAAGCCCACCTACGGGCGGCTGTCGCGCGGCGGCAGCTTTCCGTTCGTGACGGCGCTTGATCATCTCGGGCCGATGGCCCGCTCGGCGGCGGACCTCGCCCTCTCCTATGACGCCATGCAGGGCGAGGACCAGCGCGACCCGGGCCAGACGCACCGGCCCTACGAGCCGGTGAGCGAGCAGATGGGCAGCGGCATCGAGGGGCTCGACATCGCCATCGCCGGCGGCTGGTTCCGCAGCCGCACCATGCCGGAGGCGCTGGCGGCGGTGGACAAGGTGGCCAAAGCCCTCGGCGTGACGCAGGTGGTGGACGTGCCGGACGCGGCCCGTGCCCGTGCCGCCGCCTATATCATCACCGCGGCGGAGGGGGCGAGCCTCCACGCCCGGCGGCTTGCCGCGCGGCCGGAGGACTTCGACCCGGCGGTGCGCGACCGCCTGCTGGCGGGCCTGGCCATTCCCGCCGCCTGGGTGGATGCGGCCCAGCGCTTCCGCCGTCATTTCCGCGGCGAGATGCTGAAACTGCTCGCGCGCCACGACGTGCTGCTCGCCCCCGCTACGCCCTGCCGGGCCCCCAGGCTCGGCCAGAAGACCTTCGTGCTCGACGGCGAGGAACTGGCGGTGCGGCCGAACCTCGGCCTGTTCACCCAGCCCATCTCCTTCATCGGCCTGCCGGTGGTGGCGGTGCCCGTCCATGTGGAGGTGGGCGACCAGCCGGAATTGCCCATCGCCGTCCAGGTCATCGCTGCGCCCTGGCGCGAGGACGTGGCGCTGCGCGTCGCCGCGGTGCTGGAGCGCGAGGGCATCGCCGCTGCCGTGGTGGCGAACTGAGGGAGGGGACATCTTGGAGATCGACATTCCTGAGGTGAAGGCGGACGTGGAGGCGGCGTTCGCCCGCTACGAGGCGGCCCTCGTCGGCAACGACGTGGCGACGCTGGAAGCGCTGTTCCACGACGACGGCCGCACCATCCGCTACGGCGGCGGGGAAAATCTCTACGGCATGGAGGCGATCCGCGCCTTCCGCCGCGCCCGCTCCCCGGCGGGGCTGGCGCGGACGCTGGCGCAGACCGTCATCACCACCTACGGCCGCGACTTCGCGGTCGCCTCCACGCTGTTCCATCGGGACAATGCGCCCGGCCTCGTCGGCCGCCAGCAGCAGAGCTGGGCACGCTTTCCCGAGGGCTGGCGGGTGGTGGCGGCACACGTCTCCACCATTCCGGAGGAGAAGGAGGGGGCATGAGCGGCGCCTGTCGTCGTCCCCGGCGGAAGAAGGCGCCGGGGCGCGACCGGCTCGGCTCTTGCTTCCCTCCGCAAGGCATCCGTCCGGTTTCCACCGGATCTTTCGTCCCTGTCGAAACCGCGTAGATTTTCAACCATGACGCTCCTTTCGCCGCCTCCTGTCGCTGCCGCCCCGGCCCCCGCGCGCGCCAGAAAGCGCCGTGCCCGCGGGCGCGCGGTGACGCGCACGAAGGAATTGCGGCTGCAGATCGCCGACGACATCGTGCGTGGCCGCCTTGCCCCCGGCACGCCGCTGGAAGAGGTGGAGATCGCCAAGCGCTACGGCGTCTCCCGCACGCCGGTGCGCGAAGCGTTGCGCGACCTGGCCGCGTCCGGCCTGGTGGAGGCGCGGCCCCACCGCAGCGCCCTGGTGGCCCAGCCTTCGCTGGACCGGCTGCGCGGCATGTTCGACGTGATGGCGGAACTGGAGGCCCTGTGCGCCGGGCTGTGCGCGGTGAACATGACGGCGGCGGAGCGCTCCGGCCTCGCCTCCATCCATGCGGAGCTCGCCGATCTCACCCGGCGCGGCGACGAGAGCGGATACACCGTGCTGAATGAGCGCTTCCACACCACGCTCTACGCCGGTGCCCACAACGATTATCTCTCCGAGCTGACGCTCGCCACCCGCGCGCGGCTCCAGCCCTTCCGACGAGCCCAGTTCCGCACGCTGGGCCGTCTCGCCCGCTCCTATGAGGAGCACGACCGGGTCGTCACCGCCATCCTGCGCGGCGACAAGGCCGAGGCCGCGACCGCCATGCGCGCGCACATCCTCACCGTCGAGGACGCCTACGAGCGCTACGCCGAGACCCTGTAGGGCCGCGGCCCCGCGGCGAGAGCGTCTTGGCGCGATGTGGATCCCGGTTCGCGTGAAGAACGTGCGATAAAACAAAGAGGTGGAGCAATCTCGCGATTCGGGGAAACGCGAGATTGCCCTATTGGGCGGCGTCCAGCTCGCTCAGATTGTCGAGCCCCTGGAGGATGTGCTGGGCCAGCGCATCGGCCAGCACCGACGGCTCGTGCCGGTTGCGCAGCAGGCCGATGTCGCAGGGAGGCAAGGGGGGATAGCCGTCCGCGGCGCCCAGCACGCGCATGCCGGTGCGCAGCGCCGATTCCGGCAGCACCGACACCGCAAGGCCCGCCAGCACCGCCGCCGCCACCGCGCCGCTGTTGGGGCTGGTGTAGAGCACCCGATGGCCCCGTCCCGCCCCGGCGAGGCGCGACACGGCGATGTCGCGCCACTGGCAGGTGGGCCGCCCCAGCGCCAGCGGCACCGGCGCTTCCAGATGCACTGCATGACGCGCCGAGGACACCCACAGCAGCCGCTCGCGGCGGATGACATGGGCGTTGCGGGCGGTGATCTCGGTGGCGGTGATGATGGCGAGGTCGATGGTGCCCGCCGCAATGTGCTGCACCAGCTCGGTGGAGGGCTCGCAGATCACCGTCAGCTCCACCGAGGGGTGGGTGCGGGAAAAGCGCGCCATGATGTCCGGCAGATAGCGGTCGGCATAGTCGTCCGGCACGCCGAGGCAGACCCGGCCCGACAAGGCCGCATCGGCGAAGCTGGAGACCGCCTCCATGTTCAGCTTCACGATGCGCCGGGCGAAATCCAAAAGGCGCTCGCCGTCCTCGGTGAGGCGGGAGGCGCGCCCGTCGCGCACGAACACGGGGCGGCCGACCCGCTCCTCCAGGCGCTTCATCTGCATGGAGACGGCAGACTGGGTCTTGTGCACCACCTCCGCCGCGCGGGTGAAACTGCCCGTCTCCGCAATGGCGACGAAGGTCCGCAACTGGTCGGGATCGAGCATGACGGTCATGCACACGGCTCCGCCTTATTCATCACATAGAATGATACGAGAGATGAAAAACATTCGCTAGCGTGATTTATCGCAAGCGCGCAAAACCAACACGCCGAAACGATGCGCCGCGAAACCGGGTGGTTCCCAGAACCGCGCGGACCGAGAAGGGGCCAGGAAAGGGGCCGCGCGGAAGGTGTCCGGCAATGGAGATGAAAATGAGCTTTCAAGGTGAAACCCGCAGGATCGTCGTCGCCCCCGTGGGCGAGATGGTAGCCGCCTTCTGCCTCGCCCTGGTGCGCGGGGCGTCGAATGGCGTGAAAATCGCGGGCACCATGGCTCGCCGTTTCGAGAACCGCCGCGTGCTCGGGGAGCTGGCCGGCCTCGACGACCGCATGCTGAGGGACATCGGCCTGACCCGCGCCGATCTGCGCGATGCATCGGCTGCGCCCTTCGTGGGCGACCCCACCCGCGTGCTGGTGCTGCGCGCCACCGAGCGGCGCGCCGCCGCGCGCCTGCTGGCCCGCGCCCCGCGGGAGAACTGAGCGTCCGGAGATCTGAAGATCCGGCGGGAGCGCCCCTCGATTCCGCCGTGACTTGACCCGCGCCGTCCGCAAACGGCGCGGGTCGCTTTCTTTTGCGGGTCTGGAGGGCCGGGGAGCGGAGCGCGCTCCCCGCGCGTCAGCGGCCGGAGGCGGGCTTGCCGTTGGTCGGCTTCGCCTCGCCCTTGCTCTCCGCCTGCGGCTTGACGAGGCGGGGCTTCTCCGGCGGCAGGGTCTCCGCCTCCTGCACGTCCCTGGGGGAGGCGGTCTTCATCATGTCCATCCAGAATTCGGGGATGGAGTAGGGGGCGCGCACCCCCTCCGCGCCGGGGAACGCCGGCGGGAAGCCCTGCGCGAACAGCTGCGCGAAAAAGTGCTGGAAAGGCATCAGTGGCGGGGGCGGTGGCTCCGGCGCCTGGGTCTTGATGGGCGGCACGCCGGCCTGGGCCATGGTCTTGGCCATGGCATTCACCACGTCCTGCCATGCCGCGGCCGGGTTGCGCTCGGGCGCGGGGGCGGGGGCAGCCCGCTGGAACATCATCTGCGCATAGGCGTCCGCCCACGGATTGCCGGTGGAGGGCGGCTTGGGCGTCGTCTCCACCGCGGTGCTGGTGAAGGCGAGGAACGCGTCGATCCACGGATTGCCGCTGGAGACGGGGGCGGCGCGCAGCGCCGGCGTCTGACCGGGCATGCGGCTCAGCATGGCAGCGAGCATCTGCTGCAACGCACCGGAGGCGGCAAGCGACTTGGCAAGCCCACCCACCACCAAAGTGGCGAGGCTCGGCAGCGTCTGGCGGACGAGCGCCACGCCGAGGCCGGTGGAGGCCGCCGCATGCGCGGCGATGGCCCGGCTCACGTCGGAGGAGCCGAACACCGCATCGAGGGCCTCGGTGCCGGCGCGGGTCAGGTCCGCCGGCGGCACCGCGGGCTGGGTGTAGAAGGCGCCATATGGCCCGCTCGACATGAGCGCCATGAGGGAGGCGAGGGCCTCCGGCGACTGGGAGGCCTGCTTGAACGCCTCGGCGAAGGCCGGCATCACCGCCTCGGTCAGCATCTGCGCCTGCTGGGCGGACAGCCCGTACATGCGGGCGATGTTCTCGATTGCCTGGCCGCCCTGCGCCGCGCGCAGCATTTCGACGAACTGATCCATCCGCGCACTCCACCCCGACCCGATCAGATCGTGCAATCTGGCCGCTTGCCCCACCCGTTCCGGTGCCTCGTGCTCCGGATCCGGGAAGGCTTGCGCAGGACGTTACGCCATCGTCCTGCCGAAATCACGAAAATGGAAGCTTATTGGTGAAGACGCCGGCCGCGGCCGCCCCGAGCCGTTGCGGCGGAGCGGGTCCCGGAGGGGAGGGCGCGCGGGCCGCCCGCTCAGCCGGAGAACTCGGTCTCGTGGGTGAGGATGTCCTGCGCCTCGGGATTGAGCGGACGGGCCGGCTTCTCGGGGGTGGTGAGGGGCTCCGGCTCCACCTTGCGGCCGCTCCAGGCGTCGGGACCCGAGCCGGCGAAGATGCCTTCCTCCAGCTGGCGCTCCAGGCGTGCCCGGTCGCGGGCGCGCACGTCGGCGATCTCCGCGGCCGCCGTGTCGGTGGCAACGCCAAGGGCCTCCAGCGTCCGGGCCCCGAAGGCGAGAGCGGATTCCAGCGTCTCGCGCAGCTCGAAGTCCACGCCAAGGCGCATCAGCTCCATGGAATGGACGCGGTCGAAGCTGCGCACGAACAGCCGCGCCCCGGGCATGGAGCTCCTGACGATCTCGACGATGCGGTTGGCGTCCTCCTTGTTGTCGACGCACACGCAGATGACCTCCGCGCTCTCCGCTCCCGCCGCGCGCAGCACCTCCAGCCGGGTGCCGTCGCCATAATAGATGTGCACGCCGAACCGGCCGGCGCTCTGGATCATCTCCACGTCCTTGTCGATGATCGTGACGCTCACGTCCTGCGCCAGCAGGCACTGGGAGACGATCTGCCCGAAGCGGCCGAAGCCGATCACCAGGACGGAGCCGTCCGCATCCGTGAAATCGTCCGCCGGCGGCTCCTCCACCGGGTGGGCGAAGCGGGGCAGAAGGCGCGAGAGGGCGGCGAACAGCAGCGGCCCGAGAATCATCGTCAGCGCCGCGAGCGCGATCAGCAGGTCGGCCTGCTCCCGGTGCAGGATGCCGGTGCCGAGGCCGAGGGGGAACAGCACGAAGGCGAATTCGCCGGCGGACATGAGCGCCACCGCGGCGCGCAGCGAATCCGCCACCTGGATGTTGTCGGCCCGGAACACGAGGTAGACCACCACGCACTTCACCACCGCCACCGCCAGCGCGCCCACCAGCAGCGGCGGCAGGTGGCTCAGCACCACGTCGATGTTGAGCGACATGCCGATCGACATGAAGAACACCGCGAGCAGCAGGCCGCGGAAGGCGTCCACATTGGCCTCGAGCTCGTGGCGGAAGGTGCTTTCCGACAGCAGCAGGCCGGCAAGGAACGCCCCGAGCGCGGCCGACATCCCCGCCGCCTCCATGAGGCCGGCGGCGCCCATCACCACCAGGAGCGCGGCCGCCGTCATGGCCTCGCGCGCGCCGGACCGGGCGAGCACCCGGAACAGGGGATTGAGCAGGTAGCGCCCCGATACGACGATGACGGCGATGGCCGCCACCGCGACGCCGGCCTCCAGCAGCGTGGCCTTGGGGTCATGCGGGAGCCCGCTCTCGCCCCCCGGCGCCATCAGCGGAACGAGGGCAAGCAGCGGAACCACCGAGATGTCCTGGAACAGCAGGATGGAGAAGGTGCGCTGGCCGTAGGGGCTGGCGAGGTCGCCGCGCTCGCCGAGCAGCTGGAGCGCGATGGCCGTGCCGGACACGGAAAGGGCAAGGCCGCTTACCACCGCCGCCGCCACATTGAAGCCCAGGCCGAAATAGGCGAGCAGCGCGAAGGCGAGCGAGGTGAGCATGAGCTGTGCCGTGCCCAGCCCGAAGATGTAGTGCCCCATGGAGAGCAGGTGCGAGGGCTTCAGCTCCAGGCCGACGAGGAAGAGGAGCATGACCACGCCGAGCTCGGCGACGGTGGAGACCACCGCCGGGTCGGCCACGTTGAAGCCCACCGGGCCGATGGCGATGCCCACCAGCAGGTAGCCCACCACGGGCGAGAAGCCGAGGCGCTTGGCGATGGGAACGGAGATGACGGCGGCGGCGAGGAAGGCGAGGGCGGCCCCGAACAGTGCGTACTCTTCCCCGTGCATCCCGCCTCTCCCTGCCCCGACCCGCGCGCTCGAGCTTCGCCTTTTGGGCACCAAGCATGACCAAACCGTGCCGTCCCCGGGGCATGCCGGGGGAATTCGGACGGACAGGTCAGCGCAGCGAATCGAATCCCGGGGCAAAGCCTTCGAGGCTGAGCGGAACGCCGATTCCCTCCTCCTCGGTCTCGAAGAAGATGAACACCGCGCTCTTGCCTGTCTTCAGGCGATTGAGCATGGCATCCGTGATTTCCTGCTCGGCGATGCAGCCGTTGGGCAGGCAGCGCACGAACGGCGCCGGGGGCCCGCTCAGCTCCTGCCCGTCCACCACCAGGCGCAGCCCCTTGGGCAGGATCACGCCGAGCGGGGCGAGCACGCGCAGCAGGCGGCTCTTCTGGTCCGCGGTCTTCAGCACGATGACGGTGAGGCCGACGTTGGGGCGGTCCTCCGCGCGCACGGACTGGAGCAGGACGCATTGCTCGCTCTGGGCGCCGGGAGGGGTATCGCAGCGAATCTGCCATTCCCCGTGCACCGACTTCACCACCCCCTGGGCCGAGGCGGGCGCGGCGAGAAGCGCCGCCATCACCCCGCCGAGCAAAAGCGGAAGCGCCCTGAGCGCGGCCGAGATGGGCCAGCGGCGCGGGGACGGGCGGCGATCTGGGTACGACACGACCATCGGCAACTCCGGCATCGGCCCGGTGCGCCGGGCGGTTCTGCCTTATCTGATTTTGTGAACCAATGCCTTAATGCCCAAGCCTTCCTGTCAACAATGGGGCGGCGGCGCCCGGCTGTGCGTTTCGTGCCGGCTCCCGCCGCCGGCCTGGGGACAGGTGGGAGCAGGTGCGCGGTATTTTGTCTCTTGCGCGGTAATCCGGTGGGGCAAGAATCGACGGCAAAGCGACGCGTCGCCAAGGTAAATAGCAAATCCGCACAAAGACTTCCGTTGCCCGGGCGCGGGCCGCTACCCCCCGTGCTCGGGCAGGTTGGACTTTTTGTCCAATTGGGGGCGAACCCGGGCGATTGCAAGGCGCGACCAATTGTGTTTGATGAATTCTAGGGAAAATGGCTGCCGAAAAACGGCGAGGCCTGAAGACCATGCGTAAAGCGGCGTCCTGCCCTTGCGTTCATTGGCTTGGGACACTCGCCGACACGTCGGCCGGTACAAAGTTCGGCAGTCTAGCGGCCGGACCAGGGGAGAGTCCAAGACGATGAAATCGCTCATTCGCGCCGCAGCCTTCTTCATCGGCACCCTGGCCGCCGCGCTGCTCCCGGGCGTGGCCGCCCAGGCGGGCACCGGCCAGCCGAGCCCCTGGCAGATCAACCTGCAGGGCGCCGCCACGCCGGTGATGGAGAAGATCCACGACTTCAACTACCTGCTGCTCGGGATCATCACGGCCATCGTGCTGTTCGTGCTGGTGCTGCTCGTCATCGTGGTGGTGCGGTTCAACGAGCGCAGCAATCCGGTGCCGTCCAAGACCAGCCACAACACCATGATCGAGGTGGCGTGGACCGTCGTCCCGGTGATGATCCTGGTGCTCATCGCCATCCCGTCCTTCCGGCTGCTGCATCTCGAGCTGAATATCCCGAAGCCGGACATCACGGTGAAGGTGACCGGCCACCAGTGGTACTGGTCCTACGAGTATGTGGACAACGGCGGCTTCGGCTTCGATTCCTACCTTGTTCCCGAGAAGGACCTGAAAGCCGGCCAGCCGCGCCTGCTCACCGTCGACAACGAGGTGGTCGTGCCGGTGAACAAGACGATCCGCATCCAGGTCACGTCGGCGGACGTGATCCACTCCTTCGCGGTGCCCTCTTTCGGCGTGAAGATCGACGCCAACCCCGGCCGCCTCAACGAGAGCTGGTTCAAGGTAACCCGTGAGGGTGTCTACTACGGCCAGTGCTCCGAGCTTTGCGGCCGCGACCATGCCTTCATGCCCATCGCCGTGCGCGCCGTGAGCGAGGCGGACTTCGAGAAGTGGGTGGCCCAGGCCAAGGGCAAGTTCTCCGCCGCCGAGGCGCCGGAGCTCAAGATGGCAGACGCCAGCGCCGCCCGCTGAGCCGGACACGAGATCGCGCCGCCCCGCTTCGCGCGGGACGGTGCCAAAGCGACAAGACGGGACACGGAAAACGTCGATGCCGGGCCGTAGCGCCTGCGTCGGGAGACAAGGAAGCCGGGAATGGCCACTGAGGCAGTCACCCACAGCCACGATTCGCACGCCCACGACGACGACCACATCCCCACCGGGTGGCGGCGCTGGGTCTTCTCCACCAATCACAAGGACATCGGCATCATGTACCTGATCTTCGCCATCGTGGCGGGGATCGTGGGCGGCGCCCTGTCCATCGCGATCCGCATGGAGCTGCAGCAGCCCGGCCTGCAGATCTTCAAGGATCCGCAGACCTTCAACGTGTTCACCACCGGCCACGGCCTCATCATGATCTTCTTCATGGTGATGCCCGCGCTCATCGGCGGCTACGGCAACTATTTCGCCCCGCTGATGATCGGCGCGCCGGACACGGCCTTCCCGCGCATCAACAACATCGCCTTCTGGCTGCTGCCGCCCTCCTTCATCCTGGCGCTCTCGTCGCTGTTCGTGGAAGGCGCGCCCGGCACCAACGGCTTCGGTGGCGGCTGGACCATCTATCCCCCGCTCTCGTCCAAGCTCGGCCATCCCGGCCCGGCCATGGACCTTCTGATCTTCTCGCTGCACCTCGCGGGCGTGTCCTCGCTGCTCGGCGCGATCAACCTCATCACCACCATTTTCAACATGCGCGCTCCGGGCATGACGCTGCACAAGATGCCGCTGTTCGCCTGGGCGCAGCTCATCACCGGCTTCCTGCTGCTGCTGTCGCTGCCTGTGCTGGCAGGCGCCATCACCATGCTGCTCACGGACCGCAACTTCGGCACCACCTTCTTCGACCCGGCCGGCGGCGGTGATCCGATCCTGTTCCAGCACCTGTTCTGGTTCTTCGGCCACCCCGAGGTTTACATCCTCATCCTGCCCGGCTTCGGCCTCATCTCCCACATCGTGTCGACCTTCTCCCGCAAGCCGGTGTTCGGCTATCTGGGCATGGCCTACGCGATGGTCGCCATCGGCGTGGTGGGCTTCGTGGTGTGGGCGCACCACATGTACACGGTGGGCCTGTCCACCGGCACGCAGTCCTACTTCGTGGCCGCGACCATGATCATCGCCGTCCCCACGGGCGTGAAGATCTTCTCGTGGATCGCCACCATGTGGGGCGGCTCCATCCAGTTCCGCACGCCCATGCTGTGGGCGATCGGCTTCATCTTCCTGTTCACCGTGGGCGGCGTGACGGGCGTGGTGCTCTCCAACGCCGGCATCGACCGCTCGCTGCACGACACCTATTACGTGGTGGCCCACTTCCACTACGTGCTGTCGCTGGGCGCGGTGTTCGCCATCTTCGCCGGCTGGTACTACTGGTTCCCGAAGATGAGCGGCTACATGATCCCGGAGTTCTGGGGCAAGCTGCACTTCTGGGTCACCTTCGTCGGCGTGAACCTGGTGTTCTTTCCGCAGCACTTCCTGGGCCTCGCCGGCATGCCCCGCCGCTATGCCGACTATCCGGATGCGTTCGCGCCGTGGAACTTCGTGTCCTCGGTCGGCTCCTACATCTCCGGCGTCGCGGTGCTGATCTTCCTCACCGGCACCGCCCTCGCCTTCATCCGCAAGGAAAAGGCCGGCGACAATCCGTGGGGTCCGGGTGCGACCACCCTCGAGTGGACGCTCTCCTCGCCCCCGCCCTTCCATCAGTTCGAGGTGCTGCCCCGCATCAAGTGATGCCGGGGCAGGGGTCTCCGGCCCGGTCGGCTGGGATGGACATGGAGCCGTGGGGTCCCACGGCTCCCGGGTGACCGGGGAGAAGCGGGGTCCGCCCCTCTCTCCTCGGATGAAGAACGAAAGGCCTGCGGAAAGCGCGACGCCTGCCGCGGGCCGCAGAAGAGCGTCCAGAAGGGCGCATCGGGTTTCTTCCGTACCCTGCGGAGGCGGCGCGCCCCGGACACCGGGGGGCCCGATGGGTATCGGATACGGAGAGTTGCTGGAATGAACGACGATCGGGCAGCCCTGACGACTTCTGAGCCGTATGCCCTCGCGGCGGCCGGCGAGGGGCTTGCCTCGCCGCGCGACTATTTCGAGCTGCTCAAGCCGCGCGTGATGTCGCTTGTCATCTTCACCGCCCTGGTGGGCCTGATGCGGGCGCCCGGCGACGTGCACCCCGTCATCGCCGCCACCGCGCTGCTGTGCATAGCCGTGGGCGCGGGGGCCGCCGGCGCGCTCAACATGTGGTGGGATGCGGATATCGACGCGGTGATGTCCCGCACCCGTGGCCGCCCCATTCCCTCCGGCCGGGTCACGCCCGAGGAGGCGCTGGCCTTCGGCCTGACGCTCTCCGCCTTCTCGGTGGTGGTGCTGGGCCTTCTGGTGAACGCGTTGTCCGGCGCGCTGCTGGCTTTCACCATCTTCTTCTACGTGGTCATCTATTCCATGTGGCTGAAGCGCTCGACGCCGCAGAACATCGTCATCGGCGGCGCGGCCGGGGCCTTCCCCCCGCTGGTGGCCTGGGCCGCCGCTTCCGGCCATGTGTCGCTGGAGCCTCTGCTGCTGGTGGCCATCATCTTCTTCTGGACGCCCCCGCATTTCTGGGCGCTCGCCTTGTTCCGCGCCGACGACTACGCCCGCGCCGGCGTGCCCATGCTGCCGGTGACGGCCGGGCCGGACGAGACGCGGCTCCAGATCCTGCTCTACACCCTCTTCCTCGTGCCGCTCGCGGCAAGCCCGGCCTTCCTTGGCTATGCGAGCCCGGTTTATGGCGCGGTGGCGCTGATCGCCGGCGCCGGCATGCTGACGATGGCCTGGCGGGTCTTCCGGCGGCGCGAGGGGGAGCCCGCGGTGAAGGCGGCGAAGAGCCTGTTCGGCTTCTCCATCCTTTACCTGTTCCTGCTGTTTGCAACGCTCCTCGGTGAGGCGCTGGTGGGCGGCCTGATGCGATGAGCGACAAGATGCCCGAGACCCCGCCGCCCGAGGAGGAGGGCGTGGTCCTCACACCGGAACAGAGCCGGCGCCGGCGCGCGCGCAACATCGCGATCGCCTCCCTGCTCGGGTTTCTCGCGGTGCTGTTCTATGTGGTGACGATCGTGAAGCTCGGTCCGAACGTGCTGCACCGGCCGCTCTAGGGCGGCGGGTGGAGAAAGACCAGGGCAAGCTGGGGTGGGGCCTACATCAGGTGTCGAGGAAGAGGCCATGACGCAGACCAACGAGGGCCCGGCGCCAGCCGCGCCGCGCAGCATGGGGCGCCGCCACGCGGTGGTCGCCGGCGCGTGTGCCGCCTTCATCGCGGCCATGGCGGGCGTCACCTATGCGTCGGTCCCGCTCTACGCCATGTTCTGCTCGCTCACCGGCTTCGGCGGGTCCACCCGGGTGGGGCAGGTCGCACCGGCGGCGGCGAGCGGACGCGAGATCTCCATCAGCTTCGATGCCAATGTGGCGCCAGGCCTCACGTGGGCCTTCTCGCCAGACCAGCGGGAGATGGCGGTGAAGGTGGGGGCCACCAGCATGGCCCATTACACCGCGGTCAACCGCTCCAGCTTGGAGACCCGCGCGAACGCCACCTACAACGTCTCCCCGCCCCAGGCGGGCGCCTATTTCGTGAAGCTCCAGTGCTTCTGCTTCAGCGAGCAGACGCTGGCGGGCAACGAGAAGATGGACATGCCGGTGGTGTTCTACGTGGATCCGGCCATCGAGAACGACCCGGACCTGAAGAACCTCTCCACCATCACCTTGTCCTACACCTTCTTCCCCGCGAAGACGGCGGACAAGCCGGAGGTGCGGGCCAGCGCCCCGGGCGGTTCGGACGGCAAGCCGCTCTAGGGCGGGATTGAGCCGCCGCAAGGCGGGCGAATGCAACGGCCGTGTGATTGGCGGCCGGATCAAGACAAGGCGGCGGAAGCGTCGCCGATGAACCGGGGCGGCCTCCTCCAAGGGGCCGTTTCAGGCGAGACAGGGGAAGGGAGGCCGTTCGAGATGGCCGAGGCACACGTCAAGAACCACGATTATCACGTCGTCGATCCGAGCCCCTGGCCGATCATCGGCTCGGTCTCGGCGCTCATCCTCACAGCGGGTGCCGTGGTGTGGATGCACGGCGGCTCCGCCTTGCCCATGTCGCTGGGCTTCCTCGGCGTCCTCTACACCATGTTCGGCTGGTGGCGGGACATGGT
This sequence comes from Xanthobacter nonsaccharivorans, assembly GCF_043194755.2. Classification (NCBI taxonomy): domain Bacteria; kingdom Pseudomonadati; phylum Pseudomonadota; class Alphaproteobacteria; order Hyphomicrobiales; family Xanthobacteraceae; genus Xanthobacter; species Xanthobacter nonsaccharivorans. The sequence continues at coordinate 1,791,654 of NZ_CM195526.1, forward strand.
CCTGGAGAGCCGCGCCGGCTTCCACACCCGGGTGGTGGTGCTGGGCCTGCGCTACGGCATGATCCTGTTCATTGCCTCCGAGGTGATGTTCTTCGTCGCCTGGTTCTGGGCCTTCTTCGATGCCTCCTTGTTCGTGGGCGAGGCCATCAACTACCAGCGCATGGATTTCACCGGCGGCGTGTGGCCGCCCAAGGGCATCGAGTCGCTCGATCCCTGGCACCTGCCGTTGCTCAACACGCTGATCCTGCTCACCTCCGGCACCACCGTCACCTGGGCGCACCATGCCCTGGTGCATGGCGACCGGCAGGGCTTGAAGTGGGGCCTGTGGTGCACGGTGATCCTCGGCGTCCTGTTCTCCATCACCCAGGGCTACGAGTATCTGCACGCGCACTTCGCCTTCGCGGGCAACATCTACGGCGCGACCTTCTTCATGGCGACCGGCTTCCACGGCTTCCACGTGATCGTCGGCACCTTGTTCCTCGCCGTCTGCCTGCTGCGCACCTACATGGGCGACTTCACGCCGCAGAAGCACTTCGGGTTCGAGGCCGCCGCCTGGTACTGGCACTTCGTGGACGTGGTGTGGCTGTTCCTGTTCACCTTCGTCTATGTGTGGGCGTCGGGCGGCCACGGCGGTCACTGACACCAGGATTCGGAACGGGCGGAGCGCAGGCGTGCTCCGCCCGTTCCTTCTTCGGAAAATCGCGACCTGCGAGGGGCCAGGCTCCGGAACGCCCTGCGGAGCACCGAACGGGCCGGCTGAAGGAAGCCTCGGCAGATGGAACACCATTACGCACCCATTTCGCCCTTCTCGGCGGGCCTGGCCTGCCGTTGCCCCCGCTGCGGGCAGGGGCCGCTCTACAAGGGCTTCCTCGACCTCGCCCCCTCATGCACCTCCTGCGGCCTCGACTATGGCTTTGCGGATTCGGGCGACGGGCCTGCGGTGTTCGTCATCCTGTTCGCCGGCTTCATCGTGGTGGCACTCGCCTTCTGGGTGGAGGTGAGTTTCGAGCCGCCGCTCTGGGTGCATGCGCTCTTGTGGATCCCCGCCATCCTCGTCGTCACCCTCGGCCTGCTGCGCCCTTTCAAGGGGGTGATGGTGGCGCTGCAGTATCGCAACAAGGCTGCCGAAGGGCGGCTTGACCAGCACACCCCGTGAGCGAGAGTCGCGAGCGCGAGGGCCTGGCCTTGAAGGCCACGGATACCGGGACGCAGCCGAGCCGGCGGTCCCTGCTCGTTCCGGCGCTGCTGGCGACCGGTGCCTTCCTGGTCCTGGTCGGCCTCGGCACCTGGCAGATGGAGCGCCTCGCCTGGAAGGAGGCGCTGCTCGCCCGGGTGGAGGCGCGGATCCACGCCCCGCCGTCGCCCCTGCCGCCGGCAGAAAGCTGGGCGACGCTGACCCGCGAGGGCGACGAATACAAGCGCGTGCGCGTGCGCGGCACCTTCGACCATGCCCGCGAGACCCTTGTGTTCACGGTGCGCGGGGATGATGCGTCGGGGGCCTACAAGGGACAGGGTTATCTCGTGGTGACGCCGTTGCTGCGGCCCGACGGTCCGGCGGTGCTCGTCAATCGCGGCTTCGTGCCGGTCGACCGGCGCGATCCGGCGACACGGGCCGAAGGGCAGGTGGCGGGCGAGGTGGAGGTGACCGGCCTCCTGCGCCTGCCGGAGGAGGCAAGCTGGTTCGTGCCGGCGAACGATCCGTCCCGCAATGCCTTCTACCGCATGGATCCGGCGGGCATCGCCGCGGCGCGGGAGGTGAAGGGCGCGGGCCCCTTCCTCATCGATGCGGATGCGACCCCGGTGCCCGGCGGGCTGCCCGAGGGGGGCGGCACTCGGGTTTCCTTCCCCAACCGGCACCTGGAATATGCGCTGACTTGGTATGGGCTCGCGGCCGCTCTGGCGGGGGTGTGCGGGGCGCTGTTGTGGGCCCGGCGCAGGGCCGGCCAGCGTTGAGACAGGGCGCCGGCGAGCGTGGCCCATTTGCAACGCTTGCCGGCTCATCGCTCCGATGGCCTTGACGCATCAGTTCTTTAACCCTCTCCTGAGGTATGGCTGAAGGGGGCTTCGCCGGGGCGAAACCTTCGCAATTTGCAAACCGCTCGGGCCCAGAATGGCCTCGGGTTTCTGCTGAGGGTTTTCTGATCATGGTCCGGTCGCGGAAGTTGCGTGTCGCCTTGCTCGCTGCGGTGTTCTCCACCGGCGGCCTGACCCTCGCCCACGCGGCCGACCTGTTCTCCCCGCCGCCCGCGCAGCCAGTGGCGCCTTCGGCGAACGAGGACTGGTACATGACCATCGGCGCCTCGGGCCAGGTGGAGCCCACCTATCCCGGCGCCGACGGCTACTCGATCCGGCCCAGCCTCATCTTCTCCGTCCGCAAGGCGAGCCAGCTCAACGTCTTCCGCAGCGTGGACGACAATCCGTCCTTCGCCATCTTCGACACCGGCGTGTTCCGCTTCGGCGCCGTGGGCCGGCTGGACTGGGGCCGCAATGCGGACGATGACTGGCGCCTGACCGGCACCGGCGACATCGGCGTCGCGGTGGAAGGGGGCGCCTTCGCCGAATGGTATCCGGTGGAGTGGCTGCGCACCCGCGCCGAACTGCGCTACGGCGTCGGCGGCTTCGAGGGCGTCCGCGGCCTGCTGGGTGCGGACGTGATCATTCCCTATGGTCAGTGGCGCTTCGCCGTCGGCCCGCGCCTCACCTATGGCGGCTCCGGTTATATGGAGAGCTACTTCGGCGTGAATGCGCAGCAGTCGCTCACCGCCAACCTGCTGGGCAATCCGCTGCCGGTCTACCAGGCGAGCTCGGGCTTCGATCTGGTGGGGGCCACCGCCCAGCTGACCTATAATTTCCGCAACGGCTTCGAGGCGGGCGTGTTCGGCTCTTATGGCGCGCTGCTGGGCAGCGCGGCCTCATCGCCGCTCACCACCGACACCAACCAGTTCATGGCCGGTGTGTCGCTCAGCTACACCTTCAACATCGGCAAGGCCTGGTGGTGATCCGAGGCGCAGGCGCCCCGATCCGGGTCGCCTGGTCCTGGCGAGGGGCCGACCAGCCTGTCGTGCTGGCCGCAGGGTCGCCGCTCTAGAGATCCCCACCCCCGCCGCCGCCGTCACCATCTCCGCTTCCGGCGCTCCCCGAGCCGCCGCCGGGCGTGTCCGGGTGCGCCTGGGGCGATTCGCCTCCTCCTTCGGACGCATGATGGCGCGCGGCGCCTACGGCGAGGATGAAGGCGCCGCCTGCAGCGGCGGCCGCCGCGCCCGTGGTGGCTGCGGAGGAGGTCTCGGGCTCCGTAGCCCGGGCTGGTTCCGACGACGATTCGCGGGCCATTCCGAAATCGCTGGGGGGCGCCACGTGGCGGTCCTGGCGCTGGGCCGGGTCCGGTCTGGCACCCCGCGATGCCTTCCGCCGCAGGGACAGGAACAGGGCCAGCGGCGCACCGATCACCAGCAGTGTCACGAGGAGGGTCGCGTGGTCCAAGCGTGTTCCTTCCGTCTGTCGTTCAACTCTGCCGGCCGCGGAGCACGACGCCGATGTCTCAGCGCTGCTCGCGCCGGGCAAGGAAGGCCAGGCGCTCGAACAGGTGCACGTCCTGCTCGTTCTTCAGCAGGGCGCCGGCCAGCGGCGGAATGGTCTTGCGCACGTCCTTCTCGCGCAGGGTCTCGACCTCCACGTCCTCGGCCAGGAGCAGCTTCAGCCAGTCGATCAGCTCCGAGGTGGAGGGCTTCTTCTTCAGCCCCGGCACTTCGCGCAGATCGTAGAAGAGGCGCAGCGCCTCGGACACCAGCCTCTGCTTGATGCCGGGGAAATGCACCTCGACGATGGCGCGCATGGTGTCCGGGTCCGGAAAGCGGATGTAGTGGAAGAAACAGCGGCGCAGGAAGGCGTCCGGCAGCTCCTTCTCGTTGTTGGAGGTGATGATGACGAGCGGGCGCCGGGCCGCCTTCACCTGCTCCCCCGTCTCGTAGACGTGGAACTCCATGCGGTCGAGCTCCTGCAACAGGTCGTTGGGGAACTCGATGTCCGCCTTGTCCACCTCGTCGATGAGCAGCACCGGCCGCACGTCGGAGGCAAAGGCCTGCCAGAGCTTGCCGCGGCGGATGTAATTGGCGATGTCGTGCACCTTGGGGTCGCCGAGCTGGCTGTCGCGCAGGCGCGCCACCGCGTCATACTCATAGAGGCCCTGCTGCGCCTTGGTGGTGGACTTGACGTGCCATTCCAAGAGCGGCGCCCCGAGGGCGGATGCGATCTCCTGCGCCAGCACGGTCTTGCCGGTGCCGGGCTCGCCTTTCACCAGGAGCGGGCGTTCAAGGACGATGGCGGCGTTGACGGCCACCTTCAGGTCATCGGTGGCGACATAGCTCTGCGTGCCCTCGAACCGCATGGATCTCCATCCCTCCCGCGCGGCGATTTTCGCCGCACCGCAGCGTCCGCACCGGGGCGCCCCGCGTCAAGTCCCGCAGCGCGGGATCACGCGAGGCGCTTCACAACCAGTGATGGCGGTTGTCGAGGGCCTGCGGCGTGGATATAAGCGCGGCGACCTGGGAGCTTCATCCCTGCCGGGAGCCGGCGCGCCGGCCTTCCGATGGGAACCGCTCTCGTTCGTTGACGGGGCAGGGCTCGCCCCGGCCGCGGTCATCGCGAGATGAGGGGCCTGGCGACCCTGCGCGGGAACAGGCCCGCCCGTCCGGCGCGACGGGGCGGGCTCAGTTCCGGCAATTGAAACCGGAGCGTTGTCCGACAGGGTGGCGAACCTTGTCGGAGAGCGGTCCGGGGGTGCAGCGACCGCTTATTGAGGACCTTGCTGATGTCGATCCATATCGACGAGGACTATCGGCCCCGCGAGGACGAGCCCTTCATGAACGACAGGCAGCGCGAATATTTCCGCGTGAAGCTGTTGCGCTGGAAGGACGACATCCTGAAGGAGGCCCGCGAGACCCTGCAGCACCTTCAGGACGAGAACCAGAACCATCCGGACCTCGCGGATCGGGCCTCGTCCGAGACCGACCGGTCCATCGAGCTGCGCGCCCGGGACCGCCAGCGCAAGCTGATCGCCAAGATCGACGCCGCGCTCCAGCGCATCGAGGACGGTACCTACGGCTATTGTGAGGACACGGGCGAGCCCATCTCCTTGAAGCGGCTGGAGGCTCGTCCCATCGCCACCCTCTCGGTGGAGGCGCAGGAGCGGCACGAGAGGCGTGAACGCGTCTATCGCGACGATTGATTCCGGCGCCGCGCCCGTTCCGACGGGTCCGGGCCAGCGGTTCCGCAGAAACAGAAAAGGGCCGGCGACGGATGCGTCGCCGGCCCTTTCATTTCAAGCACGCGGGCTCAGCGGCTGCGGGCGGTGTTGCGGCCGAGCAGGTTCGCCATTTCGGCATCGAAGTCATCCAGCGGGTCCACGGCCGGCTCGGGCGTGGCAGTCACCGCCGGGGCGGCGGGCGGGCTCGCGGGTGCCTCCCCCGCCCGGGGGGCCGCAAGGCGCGGCTCGATGGCAGGCGCTTCCAGGCTCGGACGCACATCGGCGGCGGGTTCCGGCGCCTTGCGGGATTCGGTCTCGACCTCCGGCGCCTTCACTTCCAGCGCGCGGATGGCGGGCTCCCGCACTATCCCTTCGCGCGCGGCTCCCTCGCGTAGGAACGAGAACTCGCGGCGCGGCGCTTCCTCGCGGGTGGCCGGCTCCGTGCCCTGGCGGAAGGTGAATTCGCGCGGGCGCAGCGCGGGTTCGGGGCGGGCAGGCCTCTCGGCGGGCTCCGCCGCCTGGCGCTCGGAGCGCGGCAGCGGGTCAGGCCGCACACGCGGCTCGCCGCCGATGCGCGGGCTCTCGCTGCGGGGGCGGGACTGGAACACGAAGCGGGCGGGGGCCCGCTCGGCCGGCGGTTCGGCGGCAGCCTCGGGCTCCAGCTTCAGGCTCGGCGCAGGCGCGGGGACGGGCTCCTCCTTCGCGGCGGCCTCAGCCTCTGGGCTGTCGCCGAGGAGGTCCGACAGGCTGAGCTGCGGCGGCGTCCCCGGCGAATCCTTGAGGGCGGCGTCGAGGCGCTGGGCCATGGCGTCGAGGCGGCTGGACGGGGTCGCCGCCACCGGCTCGGGAGCCGTCTCGGCGCGGGCTGCGCTCTCTGCGGCCGGCTCCACCTTAGGCTCGACCTTCTGCTCCCCCCTGGGCTCGGTGGAGAACAGGCGGCGCGCCGGCTCAGCCTCCCGCGGCTGCGGGGCAGGGGCTTCGCGTACCGGCGCCTCGCGCACGGGCGCTTCGGTGGCGCCGACGACCGGGCGAGTCGGCTGGCGGGGGGTGGACATGGTGCCATCGCCGCGCAGCAGCGGCTTGCGGCCGAGGAACGGCCGGCGCTCCTCGTGCGGGGCCGGCTCGGGGGAGGGCGCAGCGATGGTCGGGGCGGGCGCGGCGGGGGAAACGGGTGCCGGCTCGGCCTTGGCGGACTCTTCCGGAATGGAGGGCAGGGCGGCCGGCTCGGACGGGGCCTCGGGGAGGGCAGCCAGTGCCGTAGGCGTGGCGGCGGAGAGGCGCTGGCGGCTGGAGGGCCGCTGCAGGGCCGGGGCTTCCCGGCCCGAGCTTTGGGCCACCGCCCCGAAATTCACCGGCGGAGAGACCGCGGCCGGCGGTGCCTCGTCTCGCGCGGTGATCTGCGGCTCGACCACGAGGTCGCTGTTGCCGCCGATGAGCAGCAGGTGCTCCACCTCGTCCCGGCGGACCAGGACGAGCTTGCGGCGCTGGTCGACCGCGACGGTGTCGAGCACCGCGAGGCGGGGGCCGGACCGGCCACGGCCGGCGTTCGCCCGTCCGCGCGCCGCAAGGCGACGCATCACCACGACCGTCACGCCGAGCAACGCGGCGATCACCGCCAGCGCGACGGCGACCCGGATGGGGAACGCGAGTTCCGTACCGAACAATTGCTGTAGCATCCTGCCTCCGCTTTCTGCCTCGGGTCCATGAGGCGATCGTCGCGCCGTACCGGCCGCGGATCGAATGCCACTCTCTACCCGAAAACCTTCCGACCGGCGCTGCCGGGACCCAACGCGCCGACCCGACCCAGAGCTACCCTGGCTGTCCGCTGCTGAGGCGGCACGCAGGATGTCACGAACCTAGGTCACAGGACCTAAGGTTTTGTTGATAATCATGGCAGGATTTAAGTCGGTGGCGAATCTGCCCAAGAAAGCGCTTGTCCGGCGTGGGCGGGACCGGCAGGGGAGGCTAGGCTGGGTCTCATGAGTGATCGCAGGAGCGGGCGCATGTCGACAGGTCGGGCGAAGCGGGGCAGCAGGCGCCGCCTTCCCCTCGCAAGGGTTGCGCAGCTCATCGCGGCACTGGCGGGCGGCTTCGCTGCCTCGGCGATCTTTGCGGACAGCTCCTCCACCGTGCTTTCGGCCCTGGTGGCCGCGCTCGCCGTGGTGGGGGCCTTCGAGTTGGCGATGGCGCTGCGTCGTGCCATCTCGGGCGGCGAGGCCAAGGACACGCTCGGCGTGGCGGCGCTTGAGGCGTCGGGCGACGCCATGGTGGTGGTGGAGGATGGCGAGCGCGTCGCCGAGGCCAATACCGCCTATCTGCGCATGAGCCGCAGCGCGCCCGCTGAGGCCCCGACCCCCGAGCGTTTCCTCGCCCGCGTGCCGGGCAGCCAGGGCCTCGTGGGGGAGATGCTGGACGCGGTGGCGCGGGGTGTCGTCCACAACCGCTCCATTTCCTTCGCCACCGGCCAGCGTGGCCGGCAGCTCGAGGTGTCCGTGCATCCGCTGGAGACGCCGCGCCGCGTCCTGTGGACGCTGCGCCTCGCCGAGGAGCCTGCGCCGCCCCAGCCGGCACCCGCTCCCGCCCCCCAGGATGAGGCGGGCAGCGAGCTGGTCGCCTTGTGGGAGCACGCGCCGGTGGGCATCGTCCGCCTCGCCGCGGATCGGGTGCTGGTGCCCAACGCGAGCTTCTGCCGGATGCTGGGCTATGCCCTGGCGGACATCGGCCCGGACGGCCTGGATGTGCGCGAGGTGGTGGCCCCGGAAGATCTGTCCCGTCTCGCGACGGCCCGTGCCGATCGCCGCGGGCGCGGCGCCCTTGTGCTGACGTTGACGCGCAAGGACGGGACGGCGTTGCCGGTGCTGATGCGGCTGCACCTGCCGCAGGAGGGCGCGGGTGTCCAGTCCGTGACCGCGGCCGTGCTGCCGCTCGATGCCGTGCGCGATCTCCTGCCGGCGGCGGAGCCCGCGGCCCGGATCGATGCCGACAGCGACCTCTTCTTCCAGAGGGCGCCGCTCGCCATGGCGCTCATGGACGCCTCCGGGCGCGTGCGCGCCGCCAACGCCGCCTTTACCCGGCTGTTCGGGCGGGAGGCGGCCGGGCGTCCGCTGTCCGCCCTGGTCTCCGAGAGCGCCGCCGCCGAGGCGCTGCTCGCCGGCGCCCCCGCGGCCGGCGCGCCGGCGGAGCCCTGCGACGTGACCGTGGCCGGCGGGGGCCATTCCGCCCGCCTCTATGCCGCGCCGCTGGGGTCGGCCCCCGGAAGCGAGATCGCCCTGTGCGCCATCGACACCACCGAGCAGAAGCAGCTGGAGGCGCAATTCACCGAATCCCAGAAGCTGCAGGCGGTGGGGCACCTCGCCGGTGGCGTGGCGCACGATTTCAACAACATGCTCACCGCCATCCTGGGCTATTGCGACCTGCTGCTGGCCAAGCACCGGCCGAGCGATCCCTCCTTCCCGGATCTCATGCAGATCAAGCAGAACGCCAACCGCGCCGCCGGCATGGTGGGGCAATTGCTTGCCTTCTCCCGCCGCCAGACCCTGCGCCCCAAGGTGATCGAGCTGACGGACGTGATCTCGGATGCCGCAGCCCTGCTGCGCCGGCTCATCGGCGAGCGGATCACGCTGGAGGTGCAGCACGCCCGCGAGCTGTGGCCGGTGAAGGTCGACAAGAACCAGTTCGAGCAGGTGATCATCAACCTGGCGGTGAACGCCCGCGACGCCATGCCGGACGGCGGCGTGCTCACCCTGCGCACCGAGAACGTGCCGGCTGGCGCCTGCGCGGCCTATGGCCAGCGCCTGCCTGCCGCCGACTATGTGCTGGTGGAGGTTTCGGACACCGGCACCGGCATTCCGCCCGAGATCATGGACAAGATCTTCGAGCCCTTCTTCTCCACCAAGGAGGTGGGCAAGGGCACGGGGCTCGGCCTCTCCACGGTCTACGGCATCGTGCAGCAGACCGGGGGCACCATCCTCGCCGAGAGCGAGCTGGGGCGCGGCACCACCTTCCGGGTGTTCCTGCCGCGCCACGAGGGCGCGGCGGAAGAGGCGCCCCGCTCGACGGAACCGGAGACGAAGATCGCCGATCTCAGCGGGCATGGGCGCGTCCTGCTGGTGGAGGATGAGGATGCGGTGCGCGCCTTCGCCAGCCGGGCGCTGGCCAATCGCGGCTATGAGGTGCTCTCGGCGTCCAGCGGCGTCGAGGCGCTGGAGGTGATTGCGAAGGCCGGCAAGGTGGACCTCGTCGTCTCCGACGTGGTGATGCCCGAGATGGACGGCCCCACCCTGCTGCGCGAGCTGCGCGCGCGCGATCCCGGCCTCAAGGTCATCTTCATCTCCGGCTATGCGGAGGAGGCGTTCGCGCGCAACCTTCCCCCCACCGAGCATTTCTCCTTCTTGCCCAAGCCTTTCTCCCTCAAGCAGCTGGTCGCGACAGTGGCCGAGACGCTTCGCGCTTAAGTCAGGTGGACGGCGCCTGGGAGATTGCGCATTGTCTAGCCTGAGCGTTCCGGTGCGACGGGTTGAGAGGCCTTGAAGGATCGGCGCGGAGGAGCCTCGAAGACCTTGAGGGCGCCGGCCCGGCTGCCGCCCGCACAAGAAGGGGAGGGCGTCATGACACTGCAACGACGACGCCGCGAGCTGGCGGGATGGTCCCGTCTGGCCGTGGCGCTGGCATTCGGATGGACCACGAGCGTCTATCCGGCGCTGGCGCAGACGCCACCGGCCCCGGACCCAGGCCCGCAGCCGACCGCCGTGGCGCCGCCGGCCGATGCGCCCCTCCCGGCCCCCGCTGTTGCGCCGCCGCCACCCGCGCAGGCGGGCGACGCCCAGCGCTACACCCTGGCGGAGCTTGAGCCCCTTCTGGCGCCCTATGCGCTCTATCCGGACACGCTGCTGGCACAGATGCTGCCGGCCACCGTCTATCCGCTGGAGCTGGTGCAGGCCCAGCGCTGGATCGAGCGCAATCCAGCGGCCGTGAAGAAGGGCAATTTCGACAGCGCCGATTCCCAGAAGTGGGATCCCTCGGTCAAGGCGCTGGTGCGCTTTCCCACCGTCGTCGCGAAGCTGAACGAGGATCTCGATGCCACCTCCATGATCGGCGCGGCGTTCCTGGCGCAGCCCGAGGACGTTTCGGTGGCGATCCAGACCCTGCGCGCCAAGGCCGAGGCGGCGGGCACGCTGAAAAGCAACGACAAGCAGGTGGTGACCACCCGGCAGGAGGGTGGCCGCAATGTCGTCTACATCACGTCCGCCGATCCGAACGTGATCTATGTGCCCCAGTACGACCCCTACAATATCTACACGGCGGCGGGTGTCGGCCTGCTCGCCTTCGGGGCTGGCGTGCTGGTGGGCAATGCCTGGAACAATTCATGGAACTGGGGCCGTGGCTGGGTCTACCCGCCGCCGTGGCCCGGCTATCCCGGCTGGCGTCCGCCGCCGCCGCGCCCCCCAGGTCCCGGGCCGGGTCCAGGCCCCTGGCCCGGCCCTGGGCCGGGCGGCGGCAACCCGTGGAAGCCCAATCCCGGCAAGCCTCTACCGGGCCAGCCCGGCGGTCCCGGTTGGCCGGGCAAGCCCGGTGGTCCGGGAGGCCCAGGCGGGCCAGCAGGTCCGGGAGGCATCGGCGGTCCCGGCAAGCCGGGAGGTCCGGGTGGCCCTGGCGGCATTGGCGGACCCGGCAAGCCTGGCGGCCCCGGTAGCCCCGGCGGCATCGGTGGCCCGGGTAAGCCCGGCGGCGCTGGCTCCAAGCCGGGCGGCGGGGCAGGGGCGAGCGGCGTCAAGAAGGGGGGCGGTGCTCAGCAGCTCAAGAAGGGCGGCGGTGGCAAGTCCGGAGGGGCGAAGCCGCAGCAATTCCGCGGCGGTGGCGGCGCCAAGATGCGTGGTGGCAGCGTCCACGTGCGCAGCGGGGGCGGCGGTGCCAAGGTCGGAGGTGGCCGCGGCGGGGCGCGTCCGCGTCGCTGACCGAGTCCAGGCTCGGGCGTTTCCAGGAGCCCGGCCGGCGCGACTCGCTCGCGCCGGCCTTTTTGCAGCAGGGCACCTGCCGTTCCCGGCGCCGTGCACAATTGCCTGCGGGCTGGCGCACACGGCATTGTGTCGCACGGCAAAGGCGGCGCTTGGGGGCGCCCTGACAGCCACGGGCAGGACCACCGCGGGCCGGCGCATGCCGGATTGTGGCGGTTCAAGGGCACTTGATGCGTTGCCATCCGATGGCGCGGCGGCAGCGGTGTGCGGCGCACCCGCGAACCGCCTCGCGCGTCACGGCCTTGTCTGCCGGACCGGCATCGCACCTTCGCCGAAGCGCGCACTTGCCTCCCATCTGGCGCTGCGATAAGGCTGCGGCGTCGTTTCGAATTCCTCTAGCCGAACGGCGCGGTAACGCTTCAAGCGCATCGCCCGGATTGTCACACTCCGACAATTTGCGCCGCTTCAAGCTTCGATCCAGCGCCCCGAGGTGCGAGCAAAATGAACGCGTTGCTCATGGATTATCTGCCGGTGGTGATCTTCATCGGCGTCTCTCTGGTGATCGGGCTCGCGCTGCTCGTGTCGCCGTTCCTCGTGGCCTATCAGAATCCGGATCCGGAAAAGCTGTCGGCCTACGAATGCGGCTTCAACGCGTTCGACGATGCGCGCATGACCTTCGATGCCCGCTTCTATCTGGTGGCCATCCTCTTCATCATCTTCGACCTGGAAGTGGCCTTCCTGTTCCCGTGGGCCGTCACGTTCGGCGGCCTCGGCGATCTCGGCTTCTGGTCCATGATGCTGTTCCTCGGCGTGCTCACCGTCGGCTTCATCTATGAATGGCGCAAGGGAGCTCTGGAATGGGATTGACCCCTTCGGCCACCAAGCCCGAGATCGCCCCCGCCCCCAAGGGCATCGTCGATCCCTCCACCGGCCGCCCCGTGGGCGCGGATGATCCCTTCTTCAAGGAGATCAACGCCGAACTGGCGGACAAGGGCTTCATCCTGACCACCGCGGACGACCTCATCACCTGGGCGCGCACCGGCTCGCTCATGTGGATGACCTTCGGCCTCGCCTGCTGCGCCGTGGAGATGATGCAGGTCTCCATGCCGCGCTACGACGTGGAGCGCTTCGGCTTCGCCCCGCGCGCCTCTCCGCGCCAGTCGGACGTGATGATCGTCGCCGGCACGCTGACCAACAAGATGGCCCCCGCGCTGCGCAAGGTCTACGACCAGATGCCGGAGCCGCGCTACGTCATCTCCATGGGCTCCTGCGCCAACGGCGGCGGCTACTATCACTTCTCCTACGCTGTGGTGCGCGGCTGCGACCGCATCGTGCCGGTGGACATCTATGTCCCGGGCTGTCCGCCCACGGCCGAGGCGCTGCTCTACGGCGTGCTGCTGCTGCAGAAGAAGATCCGCCGCATCGGCACCATCGAGCGCTGAGCCGGGAGCTTTCACATGGACGAGACCCTGAAAGACCTCGCCGCGCACGTATCGGCGGCCCTGCCCGGCGCCATCCTCGATACCAGGCTGGCCTTCGGCGAGCTGACGCTCGTGATCGAGCCGTCGCAGATCGTGAAGACCGTGACCTTCCTGCGCGATGACCCCGCCTGCCTGTTCACCTGCATCATCGACGTGTGCGGCGTGGACTATCCGGCGCGCGAGAAGCGTTTCGACGTGGTCTACCACCTTCTGTCCGCGAAGCAGAACCTGCGCATCCGCCTGAAGGTGGAGACGGGCGAGGACACGCCGGTGGCATCCATCACCCCCGTGTTCCCGGGCGCCAACTGGTTCGAGCGGGAAGCCTACGACATGTATGGCATCCTGTTCACCGGCCATCCCGAGCTGCGCCGCCTGCTCACCGACTACGGCTTCGACGGGCATCCCCTGCGCAAGGACTTCCCGACCACGGGCTTCGTGGAGGTGCGCTACGACGACGAGCTGAAGCGCGTCGTCTACGAGCCGGTGCGCCTGCCGCAGGAGTTCCGCAACTTCGACTTCCTCTCCCCGTGGGAGGGCGTGGAATACGTCCTTCCCGGTGACGAGAAGGCCTCGGGCCAGCCGCCCGCCCCCCCCAAGGCCGGCTGAGGGAGCGCCCCATGGTTGACATCGCCGACGAGATGAAGCCGGCGGACAAGGTCCGCAACTTCCAGATCAATTTCGGCCCGCAGCACCCGGCTGCGCACGGCGTGCTGCGCCTCGTGCTGGAACTGGACGGCGAGGTTGTCGAGCGGGTGGACCCGCATATCGGCCTCCTCCACCGCGGCACGGAAAAGCTGATCGAGGCGAAGACCTATCTTCAGGCCGTGCCCTATTTCGACCGGCTCGACTATTGCGCGCCGATGAACCAGGAGCATGCCTACTGCCTCGCGATCGAGAGGCTGCTGGGCATCGAGGTGCCGAAGCGCGGCCAGGTGATCCGCGTTCTCTACTCCGAGATCGGGCGCCTGCTCTCCCACCTCCTCAACGTGACCACGTTCGCCATGGACGTGGGCGCGCTGACCCCGCCGCTGTGGGGCTTCGAGGAGCGCGAGAAGCTCATGATCTTCTATGAGCGCGCCTCCGGCAGCCGCATGCACGCAGCCTACTTCCGGCCCGGCGGCGTGCACCAGGACCTGCCCCGCGCGCTGGTGGAGGACATCGGCGCCTTCTGCGACCCGTTCCTGAAGCTGGTTGCCGACCTCGATGCCCTCGTCACCGAGAACCGCATCTTCAAGCAGCGCACCGTGGATATCGGCGTGGTTTCGCTCGAGGATGCGCTGGCCTGGGGCTTCTCCGGCCCCGTGCTGCGCGGTTCCGGCGCCGCCTGGGACCTGCGCCGCGCCCAGCCCTACGAGTGCTATTCCGAGCTCGACTTCGACATTCCGGTGGGCCGTCACGGCGACTGCTATGACCGCTACGTGGTGCGCATGGAAGAGATGCGCCAGTCCACCAAGATCATGAAGCAGTGCGTGGAGCGCCTGCTGAAGGAGCCGGGCCCCGTCTCCACCACGGATTGCAAGGTCTCCCCCCCCAGCCGTGGTGAGATGAAGCGCTCCATGGAAGCGCTCATCCACCACTTCAAGCTCTATACCGAGGGCTTTCACGTGCCCGCCGGCGAGGTCTATGCCGCCGTCGAGGCGCCCAAGGGCGAGTTCGGCGTCTATCTCGTCTCCGACGGCAGCAACAAGCCATACCGCTGCAAGATCCGCGCTCCGGGCTTCGCCCATCTGCAGGCGATGGATTTTCTCAATCGTGGCCACATGCTCGCCGACGTATCGGCGGTGCTGGGCTCGCTCGATATCGTGTTCGGGGAGGTCGACCGCTGATGGCCCGCCTTCTCCTCTCCCTTCGCCCGATGCCGGCGTGCGCTCCGCGCGCGGCTCGTTCCGGGATCTGAGCCATGTCCGTCCGCCGCCTCGCCGCAGAGCAGCCCGAGAGCTTCGCCTTCACGCCGGAGCTTGAGGCCATCGCGCAGAAGCTGATCGCGAAATATCCGGAGGGCCGCCAGGCCAGCGCCGTGGTGCCGCTGCTCTGGGAAACGCAGAAGGCTGCCGGAGGCTGGCTGCCCGAGCCGGCGCTGCGCGCCGTGGCGGATCGCCTCGGCATGGCGCACATCCGCGTGCTGGAGGTCGCCACCTTCTACACCATGTTCAACCTTGAGCCGGTGGGGAAGTATTTCGTGCAGCTGTGCGGCACCACGCCCTGCATGCTGCGCGGCGCGGAGGAAATCCGCGAGGTCTGCAAGAGGAAGATCGGCCACGAGCGGCATGTGTCCGCCGACGGCACCTTCTCCTGGCTTGAGGTGGAGTGCCTGGGCGCCTGCACCAACGCGCCCATGGTGCAGATCAACGACGATTATTACGAAGACCTGACGCCCGAGAATTTCGAGAAGCTGCTCGACGATCTCGCGGCTGGCCGTCCCGTGAAGGTCGGTCCGCAGAATTCCCGCAAGGGCTCCGAGCCCGAGGGTGGTCCCCGCGTGCTGCTGGATCCCGCGCTCTACACGCGCGGCCCGGGCGCGCCGGCGACCGCCGAGGCGCCCGCTGCCGCCGACGCCGGCAAGCCCTCCGGTGGGGAGGAGTGAGACATGCTCGCCGATAAGGACCGCATCTTCACCAACCTCTACGGTTTCCACGACTTCGGCCTTCAGGGCGCGCTCAAGCGCGGGAATTGGGATGGCACCAAGGCCATCCTGGAGAAGGGCCGGGACTGGATCATCAACGAGATGAAGGCGTCCGGCCTGCGCGGTCGCGGCGGCGCCGGCTTCTCCACGGGCATGAAGTGGTCCTTCATGCCCAAGCAGTCCGACGGCCGGCCCCATTATCTGGTGGTGAACGCCGACGAATCCGAGCCCGGCACCTGCAAGGACCGGGAGATCATGCGCAACGATCCGCATACGCTGATCGAAGGCTGCCTGATCGCCTCCTTCGCCATGGGGGCGCATGCCGCCTACATCTATGTGCGCGGCGAGTACATCTACGAGCGCGAACGCCTGCAGGCCGCCGTGGACCAGGCCTATGAGGCGCGCCTCATCGGCAAGGACAACGTCCACGACTATCCCTTCGATCTCTACGTGCACCACGGTGCCGGCGCCTATATCTGCGGCGAGGAGACGGCCCTCCTGGAGAGCCTCGAGGGCAAGAAGGGCATGCCGCGCCTGAAGCCCCCGTTCCCGGCGAACATGGGCCTCTACGGCTGCCCCACCACGGTGAACAACGTGGAGAGCATTGCGGTCGCCCCCACCATCCTGCGGCGCGGCGCGGCGTGGTTCTCCTCCATCGGTCGCCCCAACAATGTGGGCACCAAGCTGTTCAGCCTCGCCGGCCACGTGAACACGCCCTGCGTGGTGGAAGAGGCCATGAGCATCCCGTTCAAGGAGCTCGTGGACAAGCACGGCGGCGGCGTGCGCGGCGGCTGGGACAACCTGCTGGCCATCATCCCCGGCGGCGCATCCTGCCCGGTGATCCCGGCGGAGCAGTGCGAAGACCTGATCATGGACTTCGACGGCACCCGCGCCGCGAAGTCCTCCTTCGGCACGGCCGGCGTGCTGGTGATGGACAAGTCCACGGACATCATCAAGGCCATCGCCCGCATCTCCGCCTTCTTCAAGCACGAGAGCTGCGGCCAGTGCACGCCCTGCCGCGAAGGCACGGGCTGGATGTGGCGCGTGGTCAACCGCATGGCCGAGGGCCGTGCCCAGAAGCGCGAGATCGACCTGCTGCTGGAGGTGACGACCCAGATCGAGGGCCACACCATCTGCGCGCTGGGCGATGCCGCGGCGTGGCCGGTGCAGGGGCTGATCCGGCACTATCGTCATGTGATCGAGGCCCGCATCGACCAGTATGCGGCCAACCCGCATCCGGACCCGGTGGTCCCGGTCGCGGCGGAGTGAGAACGTCCCGCGTGGCGCGCAACGTCGCGACAGGTGGGAAGAGGACTGACACGGAAGGCCTGGCGCCCTGCGCCGCGTCTCCCGCCGTGCGCAGCGCGGCATAAGGCGAGGTGGAAGTGATGGCGAAGATCGTCGTCGACGGCACAGAAGTCGATGTCCCGGCCGAATACACGCTGCTCCAGGCGTGCGAGGCGGCCGGCGTCGAGATTCCGCGCTTCTGCTTCCACGAGCGGCTGTCCATCGCCGGCAACTGCCGCATGTGCCTCGTCGAGGTGAAGGGCGGCCCGCCCAAGCCCACCGCCTCCTGCGCCATGGCGGTGAAGGACCTGCGCCCCGGCCCCAACGGCGAGCCGCCGGTGGTGCTCACCAAGAGCCCCATGGTGAAGAAGGCCCGCGAAGGGGTGATGGAGTTCCTGCTCGTCAACCATCCGCTGGACTGTCCCATCTGCGACCAGGGCGGCGAGTGCGACCTGCAGGACCAGGCCATGGCCTACGGCGCGGATACCTCGCGCTTCGCCGAGAACAAGCGGGCGGTCGAAGACAAGTACATCGGCCCGCTGGTGCGCACCTCCATGAACCGGTGCATCCACTGCACCCGCTGCGTGCGCTTTTCCACGGAAGTTGCTGGCGTGCCGGACCTCGGCGCCATCGGCCGCGGCGAGGACATGGAGATCACCACCTATCTCGAGCACGCCATGCGCTCGGAGATGCAGGGCAACGTGGCGGACCTGTGCCCGGTGGGCGCCCTCACCCACAAGCCCTATCAGTTCCATGCCCGGCCGTGGGAACTGATCAAGACCGAATCCATCGACCTCATGGATGCGGTGGGCTCCAACATCCGCATCGACACTCGCGGCCGCGAGGTCATGCGCATCCTGCCGCGCAACAATGACCTCGTGAACGAGGAGTGGATCTCCGACAAGTCGCGCTATGTGTGGGACGGCCTGAAGGTCCAGCGCCTCGACCGCCCCTATGTCCGCAAGGACGGCCGGCTCGTGCCCGCTTCCTGGAGCGAGGCCTTCGCCACCATCGCCGCGAAGGTGAAGGCGGCCGCACCCGCGAAGGTCGGCGCCTTCGTCGGTGACCTTGCGAGCGTCGAGGAGGTGTTCGCCCTCAAGACGCTGTTGGGCAAGCTCGGCTCCGCCAATGTGGATTGCCGGCAGGACGGGGCCGCGCTCGACCCGAGCCTGGGCCGCGCCACCTATGTGTTCAATCCGGGCATCGCCGGCATCGAGCAGGCGGACGCCATCCTGCTGGTGGGCACGGATCCGCGCCACGAGGCCTCCGTCATCAACGCGCGTATCCGCAAGCGCTGGCGGCAGGGCGGCCTCAAGGTGGGCCTTATCGGTCCCAAGGTGGATCTCACCTACGCTTACGACTATCTCGGCGCCGGTCCCGACAGCCTTGCCGCTCTCGCCGGCTCCTCCGGTTTCGGCGAGGTACTCCGCAAGGCGGAGCGGCCGCTGGTCATCATCGGCCAGGGCGCGCTGGCGCGGCCCGATGGCGCGGCCGTTCTCTCGCTCGCGGCCCGCGTCGCGGTGTCGGTCGGGGCGGTGAAGGACGGCTGGAACGGCTTTGCGGTGCTGCACACCGCCGCTGCCCGCGTGGGTGCGCTCGACGTGGGCGCGGTGCCGGGCGATGGTGGGCTGGACGTCAACGCCATGGCAGCCCCCGGCGGGCTGGAGGTGGCCTTCCTGCTGGGTGCGGACGAGGTGGACGTGGCGCCCGGCGCCTTCGTGGTCTATCTCGGCACCCATGGGGACAAGGGCGCCCATCGGGCGGACGTGATCCTGCCCGGGGCCGCTTATCCGGAGAAGTCCGGCCTCTATGTGAACACGGAGGGCCGGGTGCAGTTCGCGAACCGCGCCGCCTTCCCGCCTGGCGAGGCCCGGGAGGATTGGGCGATCCTGCGCGCCCTCTCGGAAGTGCTGGGGCAGACGCTGCCCTTCGACAGCCTGTTCGCCTTGCGCGCGCAGCTGGTGGCGGCCCACCCGCACCTTGGTCATGTGGACGAGGTGGCCGCGGCCGATGCCGGCGCCGTCGCGGCGCTTGCCCAGAAGGGCGGGGACGTGGACAAGACGGCGTTCGCGCCGGTGATCGAGGATTTCTTCCTCACCAATCCCATCGCCCGCGCCTCCGCGGTGATGGCCGAATGCTCCGCGCTGCGGCTCGCCGCGGCGGCTCAGGCGGCGGAGTGACGGCATGGGCATCGGTGCGAATGGCGAAGCTGGGAACGGCACGGGCCTTGGTATGGGGTTTGGGACATGAGCTGGCAGGATACCCTTATCCATGTGCTGATCATCCTCGGGCAGAGCTTGGCTCTGCTCGTGGCGCTGCTGATCTTCATCGCCTTCATCCTGCTCGCTGACCGCAAGATCTGGGCGGCGGTCCAGCTGCGGCGCGGCCCGAACGTGGTGGGCCCCTTCGGCCTGCTGCAGTCCTTCGCGGACCTGTTGAAGTTCGTGCTGAAGGAGCCGACTATTCCGGCGGGCTCCAACAAGGCGATCTTCCTTCTGGCGCCGCTGGTGACCTGTGTGCTCGCGCTCGCCGCCTGGGCGGTGGTGCCGGTCGCCAATGGCTGGGTCATCGCCGACCTGAACGTGGGCGTGCTCTACATCTTCGCCATCTCGTCGCTCGGCGTGTACGGCATCATCATGGGCGGCTGGGCGTCGAACTCGAAGTATCCCTTCCTCGCCTCCCTGCGCTCGGCGGCGCAGATGGTGTCCTACGAGGTGTCCATCGGCTTCGTGATCATCACGGTGCTGATGTGCGCGGGCTCACTGAACCTCTCGCAGATCGTCGAGGCGCAGAACGGCCGGCTGGGCTTCCTGAACTGGTACTTCCTGCCGCTCCTGCCCATGTTCGTCATCTTCTTCATCTCGGCGCTGGCCGAGACGAACCGCCCGCCCTTCGACCTCGTGGAAGCGGAGTCGGAGCTGGTGGCGGGCTTCATGACCGAATACGGCTCCACCCCCTACCTGCTGTTCATGCTCGGCGAGTATGTGGCCATCATGACCATGTGCGCCATGGCGACGATCCTGTTCCTCGGCGGCTGGCTGTCGCCGCTGCCGTTCCCGCCCTTCACCTGGGTGCCGGGGCTGGTGTGGTTCGTCATCAAGCTGTGCTTCATGTTCTTCCTGTTCGCGATGGCGAAGGCCATGGTGCCCCGCTATCGCTACGACCAACTCATGCGGCTTGGCTGGAAGGTGTTCCTGCCCATCTCGCTTGTGGCCGTGGTGGTGGTCGCCATGTTCCTGCACTTCACCGGGACGGCGCCGCGATGAGCCGTCTCAGCCTTAATCCGCACCGCCTTCCGGGAGAGCGCAAATGAAGCTCGATCAGGCCGCGCGCGCCCTTTTCCTCACGGAGCTCGTCTCGGGCTTCTTCCTTGCCATGCGCTATTTCTTCAAGCCCAAGGCGACGCTGAACTACCCGTTCGAGAAGGGGCCGCTCTCCCCGCGCTTCCGCGGCGAGCATGCGCTGCGCCGCTATCCCAACGGGGAAGAGCGCTGCATCGCCTGCAAGCTGTGCGAGGCCATCTGCCCGGCGCAGGCCATCACCATCGAGGCTGGGCCGCGCCGCAATGACGGCACGCGCCGCACCACCCGTTATGACATCGACATGGTGAAGTGCATCTATTGCGGCTTCTGCCAGGAAGCATGCCCGGTGGACGCCATCGTCGAGGGCCCGAACTTCGAGTTCGCCACCGAGACGCGTGAAGAACTTTATTACGACAAGGAAAAGCTGCTCGCGAACGGCGACCGGTGGGAGCGCGAGATCGCGCGGTCCATCGCGCTCGATGCGCCGTACCGCTGAGCGCGGATCGAGTGCCGGCGCAGGCCGGCACGAAGGAATGAGGCTGCGGCGCGCGTTCTGCGCGGCGTCACGACAGTGGACTTTTGGGATGCGTCAAGGCAATCGACAGGCCGGCCGCCATACGGGGCCGGACATGACCGGCGCGGGCGCGCCGCGGGGAGGGGGGCTTCGCGCATGAGCGTCGCGGCAGCGTTTTTCTATCTCTTCGCCTTCGTGCTGGTGGCGTCCGCCTTCATGGTGATCTCGTCGCGCAATCCGGTACAGTCGGTGCTCTTCCTCATCCTCGCCTTCGTGAACGCGGCGGGCCTCTTCATCCTGATCGGCGCGGAGTTTCTCGCGCTGATCCTGGTGGTGGTCTACGTGGGCGCGGTGGCGGTGCTCTTCCTCTTCGTCGTGATGATGCTCGACGTGGACTTCGTCGAGCTGCGGCAGGGCTTCCTGCAATACCTGCCGGTGGGCGTGGTGGTGGGGCTCATCTTCCTGGCCGAGCTGGTGATGGTGGTCGGAGCGTGGGCCACGGGGCCTGGCGTCGCCTCCGCCGTGAAGTCCGCGCCGCCGTCCGCGGGCGACGTGAGCAACGTGGCGGCCATCGGCCGGGTACTCTACACGGATTACGTCTACTTCTTCGAGGCGGCGGGCTTCGTGCTGCTGGTCGCCATGCTCGGCGCCATCGTGCTGACGCTTCGCCACAAGGCGAACGTGAAGCGCCAGAACATCTCGGCCCAGGTTGCCCGCACCGCCAAGACCGCTATGGACGTGGTCAAGGTGCGCCCTGGCCAGGGCCTTTGAGGGGGATGGGCATGGACATCGGTCTCTCCCACTATCTCACGGTTGCCGCGATCCTGTTCACGCTCGGAACGCTCGGCATCTTCCTCAACCGGAAGAACGTGATCGTCATCCTCATGTCGGTGGAGCTGATCCTGCTCGCCGTGAACATCAACCTCGTCTCCTTCTCCGCCTTCCTGGGGAACCTGACAGGGCAGATCTTCGCGCTGCTCGTCCTCACCGTCGCGGCGGCCGAAGCAGCCATCGGCCTCGCCATCCTCGTGGTGTTCTACCGCAACCGCGGTTCGATCGCCGTCGAGGACATCAACGCCATGAAGGGCTGAGGCCATGTATCAGGCGATCGTCTTCCTCCCCCTCGTCGGCTTCCTCATCGCCGGCCTGTTCGGCCACAAGATCGGCGCGCGGGCGAGCGAGGTGGTGACCACCTCCCTGCTCTTCATCGCCTGCATCCTCGCCTGGATCGCGTTCTTCGCCGTCGGCTTCGGCGACCATGACACGCGCGTCCAGGTCATGAAGTGGATCTACGTGGGTGACCTCAAGGTCGATTGGGCGTTCCGGATCGACACCATGACCGTGATCATGCTGATCGTGGTCACGACCGTGTCGTCGCTGGTGCACCTCTACTCCATCGGCTACATGCACGAGGACCCGAGCCGGCCCCGCTTCTTCGCCTATCTCTCGCTCTTCACCTTCGCCATGCTGATGCTGGTGACGGCGGACAACCTGCTCCAGCTGTTCTTCGGCTGGGAAGGCGTGGGCCTCGCGTCCTATCTGCTCATCGGCTTCTGGTACGAGAAGCCCTCGGCGAACGCGGCGGCCATGAAGGCCTTCGTGGTGAACCGGGTGGGCGACTTCGGCTTCATGCTGGGTATCTTCGCCATCTTCGTGATGACGAACTCGGTCACCTTCGAGCAGGTGTTCGCCGCCGCCCCGGGCCTCGCCGGCAAGACCATTCCCTTCCTCGGCCATCACTGGGATGCGCCGACGGTGATCGCGCTGCTGCTGTTCGTGGGCGCTTGCGGCAAGTCGGCCCAGTTCCTGCTGCACACCTGGCTGCCGGATGCGATGGAGGGCCCGACCCCGGTGTCCGCCCTCATCCACGCCGCCACCATGGTGACGGCCGGCGTGTTCATGGTGGCGCGCATGTCGCCCATCTTCGAATTGTCGCAGACGGCCCTCAACGTGGTGATGCTGGTGGGGGCGACCACCGCCTTCTTCGCCGCCACGGTTGGCCTGGTGCAGAACGACATCAAGAAGGTGATCGCCTATTCCACCTGCTCCCAGCTTGGCTACATGTTCGTGGCCATGGGGGCGGGGGCGTATTCCATCGGCATGTTCCATCTGCTCACGCATGCCTTCTTCAAGGCGCTGCTGTTCCTCGGTGCCGGCTCGGTCATCCACGCCATGCACCACGAGCAGGACATGCGGCACATGGGCGGCCTGCGGAAGAAGATCCCCTACACCTACTGGGTGATGGTGATCGGCACCCTTGCCATCACGGGCTTCCCAGGGCTTGCAGGCTATTTCTCGAAGGACGCCATCATCGAGTCGGCCTATGCGAGCCACAACTATTTCCATGTCTACGGTTACTGGATGACCGTGATCGCCGCGGCGCTTACGGCCTTCTATTCCTGGCGGCTCATCTTTCTCACCTTCTGGGGCCATCCCCACGACGCGCACCATTACGAGCATGCCCACGAGAGCCCGCTGGTGATGACCATCCCGCTTGGAGTGCTCTCCCTGGGCGCGATCTTTGCCGGATGGGCGTTCTACGGCGTCTTCGTGGGTGAGGGCGTGCACGACTTCTTCCGTCAGTCCATCTTCATGGGGGCGGAGAACCACATCCTCCATGCCATGCATGAGATCCCCGGCTGGGCGGCCTACATGCCGACCCTCATGATGGTGATCGGCTCTCTGATCGCGGTCTGGTTCTACCTCGTGAACCCGGCGGTGCCGGTGGCCCTCGCCAAGTCCCAGGATGCGCTCTACCAGTTCCTGCTGAACAAGTGGTACTTCGACGAGCTCTACAATTTCATCTTCATTCGGCCTGCCTTGTGGATCGGCCGGGTGCTGTGGAAGCGCGGCGACGGCACCATCATCGACGGCTTCGGGCCTGACGGGGTTTCCGCCCGGGTGCTCGACGTGACCGGCCGGGTGGTGCGGCTGCAGACCGGCTACCTCTACCATTACGCCTTCGTGATGCTCATTGGCGTCGCGGCCCTCATCACCTGGTTCATGTTCGCCGGAGTGTGACGATGACCGACTGGCCCATCCTCTCCGTCGTAACCTTCCTGCCGCTCGTCGGCGCGCTCTTCATCCTTGTGGTGCGGGGCGATGATGAGGTGTCCGCCCGCAATGCCCGATGGGTGGCGCTGTGGACCACGCTCGTTACCTTCGTGGTGTCGCTGCTTCTGCTGCCGGGCTTCGACGCGGCCGCACCGGGCTTCCAGTTCGTGGAGAAGAAGGCCTGGCTGGGCGAGATCGCCTCCTACCACATGGGCGTGGATGGCATCTCGCTGCCCTTCGTCATCCTCACCACCTTCCTCATGCCCTTCTGCATCCTCGCCTCCTGGGAGAGCGTGCATAAGCGCGTGAAGGAATACATGATCGCGTTCCTGGTGCTCGAGACCATGATGCTCGGCACCTTCACGGCGCTTGACCTCGTCCTCTTCTATTTCTTCTTCGAGGGCGGCCTCATCCCGATGTTCCTCATCATCGGCGTGTGGGGTGGGCCTCGGCGCATCTACGCGGCCTTCAAGTTCTTTCTCTACACCCTGGCCGGCTCGGTGCTCATGATGCTCGCCATCATGGCCATGTACTGGAAGGCCGGCACCACCGACATCCCGGCCCTGCTGACCTTCGGCTTCCCGTCCGGCATGCAGGTCTGGCTATGGCTGGCCTTCTTCGCTTCCTTCGCTGTGAAGATGCCCATGTGGCCGGTGCACACCTGGCTGCCGGACGCCCACGTGGAGGCGCCCACCGCCGGCTCGGTGATCCTGGCGGGCGTGCTGCTGAAGATGGGTGGCTACGGCTTCCTGCGCTTCTCGCTGCCCATGTTCCCGGAGGCGAGCCACTATTTCGCGCCGCTGGTGTTCACCCTCTCCGTCGTCGCCATCATCTACACCTCGCTGGTGGCGCTGGTGCAGGAGGACATCAAGAAGCTCATCGCCTATTCGTCCATCGCCCACATGGGCTTCGTGACCATGGGCATTTTCGCCATGAACGAGCAGGGCCTTCAGGGGGCCATGTTCCTCATGATCTCCCACGGCTTCGTCTCCGGCGCGTTGTTCCTGTGCGTGGGCGTCATCTACGATCGCCTGCACACCCGCGAGATCGCGGCCTATGGCGGCCTTGTCCACCGCATGCCGCTCTACGCCACCGTGTTCATGGTGTTCACCATGGCGAACGTGGGCCTGCCGGGCACCTCCGGCTTCATCGGCGAGTTCCTCACCATGCTCGCCGCCTTCGAGCGCAACACCTGGATCGCCTTCTTCGCGGCGACCGGCGTGATCCTCTCGGCGGGCTATGCTCTCTACCTCTATCTCCGCGTCATCTTCGGGCCGCTGGAGAAGGAGAAGCTGAAGTCCATGATGGATCTCTCCCCGCGGGAGATTGGCATCATGGTGCCGCTGGTGATCATCACCGTGCTCTTCGGCGTGTGGCCCGCGCCGATCCTCAACATGACTTCCCATGCGGTGAACGCGGTCGTCGCGCGCACCGACCAGGTGGCCGGCGCGGTGAAGACCGCCCTGCTGCTGAGCTTCTGATTTCGAGGTCGCCTCATGTCGCAGCTCCTGCCTCCCGTCGGCGCGGTCCTGCCCGAACTGCTGCTCGCCGTTTCGGCGATCGTGCTGATCCTCATCGGCGCGTTCCGCGGCGAGGGGTCGGCCAATTTCGTCACCGGTCTCGCCATCGCGGTGCTGGCTGCCGCCGGCGTGCTGGTGCTGCTGCAGCCGTCGGGTGAGGTGACCGCGTTCAACGGCTCCCTCGTGATTGACGCCTTCGGCCGCTACATGAAGCTGCTGTCGTCCATCGGCGCCGCCGTGTCGCTCATCATGTCGGTGGAGTGGCAGGCGCGGGAGAAGCAGGCGAAGTTCGAATATGCCGTGCTGGTCATCCTCGCGACGCTTGGCATGTTCATGCTGGTGTCCGCGGGCGACCTGATCGCGCTCTATCTCGGCCTCGAGCTCATGAGCCTGTCGCTCTACGTGGTCGCCGCCATCAACCGGGATTCGGTGCGCTCCACCGAGGCGGGCCTCAAGTACTTCGTCCTCGGCGCGCTCTCCTCCGGCATGCTGCTCTATGGCGCCTCGCTGATCTATGGCTTCACCGGCTCGGTGAATTTCCTGCAGATCGCGGCGGTGGCGAAGGAGCCGTCCATCGGCCTCATCTTCGGCATCGTGTTCCTGCTGGCGGGTCTTTGCTTCAAGGTGTCCGCGGTGCCGTTCCACATGTGGACGCCGGACGTGTACGAGGGGGCGCCGACCCCGGTGACCGCCTTCTTCGCCACGGCACCGAAGGTGGCCGCCATGGCCATCTTCGTGCGCGTGGTCATCGAGGCGTTCCCGCATGTCGCGCACCAGTGGCAGCAGATCGTCGCCTTCGTTTCGCTCGCCTCCATGGTGCTCGGCGCCTTCGCCGCCATCGGCCAGCGCAACATCAAGCGGCTGCTCGCCTATTCCTCCATCGGCCATATGGGTTTCGCGCTGGTCGGCCTCGCCGCCGGCACGACGGAGGGTGTGCGCGGCGTTCTGGTCTACATGGCCATCTACGTGATGATGACGATCGGCTCGTTCGCCTGCGTCCTCACCATGCGCCGCAAGGGGCAGGCGGTGGAGACCATCGAGGACCTCGCCGGTCTCTCCCGCCGCAACCCGCTGATGGCGCTGATGCTCGCCGCGCTCATGTTCTCGCTGGCAGGCATTCCGCCGCTCGCGGGCTTCCTCGCCAAATACTACGTCTTCGTCGCGGCCATCCAGGCGGGTCTCTACAGTCTTTCCGTGGTGGGCGTGCTCGCTTCGGTTGTGGGTGCGTTCTACTACCTGCGCGTCGTCAAGATCATGTATTTCGACGAGCCGGCAGAGGCGTTCGATCCCATGCCGACCGAGCTGAAGGCGGTCCTGGCGGTGAGCGGGCTTTTCACGATCTTCTATTTCGTCTATCCCGCTCCTCTTATTGAGGCGGCGGGTGCCGCTGCCCGTTCGCTCTTCTGATCGATGGCTCATTACGAATTCCAGGGTTCCACGGTTCCCATCGTCCGTTTCACCCAGATCGGCTCCACCAACGCCGAGGGGCTCGCGCGCCTGCAGCGGGGAGAGACGGTGCCGGTGTGGCTCGTCGCCGACATTCAGACGGCGGGTCGCGGGCGGAGGGGCCGGCTCTGGACGTCTGAGCTCGGCAATCTGTTCGCGACGCTGGTTCTGCCCAATCCGGGCCCGGCGGCGAATTTGCCCCAGCTGTGTTTCGTGGCGGGCCTCGCCCTGCGTGACGCGGTGCTGTCCGCCGCCCCACAGCTCGCCAGCGAGACGCTGAAGCTGAAGTGGCCCAACGATCTGCTGCTGGATGGCGGCAAGGTGGCGGGCATCCTGGTGGAGGGCGGCTCGGATGCCGCCGGCAAGCCCGCCGTCGTGATCGGGTTCGGCGTCAATTGCCTGCACCATCCCGAAGACCTGCCCTACAAGGCCACCAGCCTGGAAGCCAACGGCGCCCCCACTGCGCCGGACCGGCTTCTGGAGGCGCTCGATCTCGCCATGGCGGTCCGCCTCAATCAGTGGAATGCCGGCGCGGGGTTCCAGGGCATCCGCTCCGACTGGATGCGCCATGCCCTCGGGATGGGCGACCAGGTGAGCGTGAAGATCGGCACCCGCGAGGTGGTGGGCCGGTTCGAGAACATCGATGCGCGCGGCGCCATGATGCTCCGGCGGCGCGACGGGGTGGCGGAGATCATCACTGCCGGCGACGTGTCGCTGCATCTCCCGGAGTGAAGCGCCGGCACGCTGTTAAACGGGCCGGGCGCGCCGGAATTACCGGCGGCGGGCTTGCAATGCGCCTGCGAGGTCGCATCATGCGCGGGACTGCGCCTTTTCGCCTTGTGGCCTGCGCGTGGATCGCCGGTCACAAGACATCTCCCATATTCCTCCTGCCGGCCCGCTGCCATCGTGAGCGCGGGTCGGCCCCGTTCCTGGAAGTGATCCCTTGATGGCAATAACCGAAGAACTGGTCTTCGCACCCCTCGGCGGGGTGGGTGAGATCGGCATGAACCTGGGCCTTTATGGCTTCGGGCCGAAGAAGGCCCGCACCTGGCTGGTGGTCGACCTCGGCATGAGTTTCGCTGGCGACGAGGCCCCCGGCGTCGACCTCGTGCTCCCCGACATCCGCTTCCTGGAGGCGGAGAAGAAGAATATCGCCGGGCTGGTGCTGACCCATGGCCATGAGGACCATGTGGGGGCGGTGCTCGACCTGTGGCCGCGCCTCAAGTGCCCGATCTACACGACCGGCTTCACCGCGGGCCTCCTGGAGGCCAAGCGGGCCGGCGAGCCGGGGGCCCCTTCGTCCTTGCCGGTGACGGTGGTGCGCTCGCGCCAGCCGCTGGAGATCGGTCCGTTCACGGTGGAATTCATCCCCGTGGCCCATTCCATCCCGGACAGCCACGCCATTGCCATCCGCACGGCGGCGGGGCTGGTGCTGCATACGGGAGACTGGAAGCTCGATCCCACTCCCCTCGTGGGAGAGCCGACGGACGTGGGACGCCTCAAGGCGCTTGGCGACGAGGGCGTGCGGGCCATCATCTGCGATTCCACCAACGCCATCCGCGACGGCATCTCTCCCTCCGAGGCTGATGTCTGCGCGTCCCTGAAGGAGATCGTCGGCAAGGCGCGGCAGCGCGTCGCCTTCACGACCTTTTCCTCGAACGTCGCGCGCATCCGCGGCATCGCCGAGGCGGCGCATGCCAACGGCCGCGAGGTGGTGGTGGTGGGCCGGGCGCTGGAGCGGGTCATCGGTGTTGCCCGCGAGCAGGGGCTGCTGGACGGCATCCCGGCCTTTCGCTCCGCCGAGGCTTATGGCTTCCTGCCGCGCGACAAGGTGGTGGCGATCCTTACCGGCAGCCAGGGCGAGCCTCGGGCCGCGCTCCGCCGGATCGCCGACGACGATCATCCCGAAATCGCCCTCTCGCCGGGCGATCTCGTGGTGTTTTCCTCGCGCACCATTCCCGGCAACGAGAAGGTGGTGAACCATATCATCAACGCCCTCATCAAGCGGGGCGTCGAGGTGCTCACCGACCGCACGGCGCTGGTTCATGTCTCCGGCCACCCCCGGCGCGGAGAGCTGGAGCAGATGTATCGGCTGGTGCGGCCGCAGGTGGCCGTGCCGGTGCATGGCGAGGCGCTGCATCTCCACGAGCATGCCAGGCTCGCCAGGGACCTCGGCGTTCCGGAAGTGGTCAATTGCTATGACGGCCACGTCATCCGCCTCGCGCCGGGCCCGGCCGAACGGGTGGACGATCTGCCGTTCGGGCGCCTCTACAAGGACGGCCGGCTGCTGCTGGCGGATGGCGGGCGTACCCTGCCGGAGCGGCGCAAGCTCTCCTATGTCGGTGTCGTCTCGGTGGCCATCGCGGTCGACCGGCAGGGCGGGCTCGCGGGCGATCCCTCGGTGGAAATCACCGGCATCCCGGAGCGGGGGGAGGGTGGGGTCGACATGCTCGACCACGTCCTCGACACGGTGGTCGCGACCCTCGACGGCCTGCCCAAGGCGCGCCGGAGGGATCCGGACGCTCTGGCGGAGACGGTGGAGCGGGCGGTCCGCTCCGCGGTCAATGCCATCTGGGGCAAGAAGCCGGTGTGCCACGTGCACGTCCTGGACGTGTGAGCCGACTGGAAGCGTGTCCTGTCCTAGGCTGAAGGTGTGAGGTGTGCCGCGGTTTCGGCCGGTTCCGCGCCGCGGCCGCTTGGGCTATGGATCAGGATCGAAATGGAGGGGATCATGATCGGACGGCTGAACCACGTGGCCATCGCGGTGCGCGACATTTCCGCAGCGGCCGCGCTCTATCGCGACACGCTGGGCGCGGATGTGTCCGCCGCCGTGCCGCAGCAGGAGCACGGGGTGACCACGGTGTTCGTCACCCTGCCCAACACCAAGATCGAGTTCCTGGAACCGCTCGGCGAGAATTCCCCCATCGCCAAGTTCCTGGAGCGCAACCCGGACGGCGGCATCCACCACATCTGCTATGAGGTGGACGACATCATCGTCGCCCGGGACCAGCTCAAGGCCAAGGGCGCGCGGGTCCTCGGCACCGGCGAGCCGAAGACCGGTGCCCACGGCAAGCCTGTGCTGTTCCTTCACCCGAAGGATTTCAACGGCACCCTTGTGGAGCTGGAGCAGGCCTGAGGTCCCGGCGGCTGCCGGGGACGCCGGCTCGCCACGGGTGCATGAGGGTATTCCTGCCCCGCGCGCAGGCGGCCGGTTCGCCTGCGCCAGTGTTGAAAAGAAGCAGTGAAAGCACGTGAGGAACGCCCCCGTGTCCATCGGTGCCATCGTCGCCATCTATTTCATCGTCTGGTGGACCAGCCTGTTCGCGGTCCTGCCCTGGGGCGTGCGCTCGCAGGCCGAGAGCGCGGACATCACGCCGGGGACGGATCCCGGCGCGCCGGTGCGCCCGCTGCTGCTGAAGAAGGTGCTGGCGACCACCGTGCTCGCGGCCGTGGTCACCGCCGCCGTGGTCTATCTGATGACCTCGGGCATCGTCTCGCTGGAAGACCTGCCCATGCCATTCGACACCAAGGCCGACTGAAGCGGGCTCCCGCCGCCAGCTGCATAGCTAGTGCAACACCGCTCCGCTGTGGGTGTCCATGCCCGTGGGCAGGAGCGAGCCCTGGAGGACGAGGCGCTCGAAGCGCTCGCTCGTGACCGGCCGGCTGAACAGGTGGCCCTGGCCGTAGTCGCACCCGCGATCACGTAGGAAATCGCACTGCTCCGGATGCTCGATGCCTTCGGCCACCACCTCGAGGCCCAGCGCGCGGGCGATGGAGATGATGGCGGTGGCGATCTCGCCATCGGCGGTGCGGGGCAGGTCGCGCACGAAGCTGCGGTCGATCTTCAGCTTGGTGATGGGGAACCGCTTGAGATAGGCGAGGGAGGAATAGCCCGTGCCGAAGTCGTCGAGGGCGATCCGCACGCCCCGTTCCCTCAGCTGGCGCAGCTTGCGCTCGGCCGCGGAGCGGACCTCGAACAGCACGTTCTCGGTGATCTCCACCTCGAGCCGTTCGGCTGGCAGGCCGGTGCGCCTCAGCACGTCCTCCACATGCTCGCAAAGCGAGTCCCGCTGGAACTGACGGGGCGAGAGATTGACGGCAATGAAATCAAGGCTCGCGCCCTTGGAGAGCCACTCGGCCATCTGCCCGCAGGCTTCCTCCAGCACCCAGGTGCCGAGCGGATCGATCAGGCCCGTTTCCTCCGCAAGCGGGATGAAGCGGTTGGGGGTGACAAGGCCATGCACCGGGCTGTGCCAGCGCACGAGCGCCTCGGCGCCGTGGATGCGGCCGGTCACGAGGTTCACCACCGGCTGGAAATTCAGCTGGAACTCGTTGCGTGCGAGGCCGCGGCGCAGGTCCGCCTCCATCTCCATGCGGACGCGCGCGCTGCGGGTGAGGGCCTGGGTGTAGAAGGCATAGCTGCCGCGGCCGTGGGACTTGGCCTCGGCAAGGGCGGAGTCGGCGTGCTGGAGCAGCCGCTGGGCGCTGTCCGCGTCGTCGGGATAGAGGCTGATGCCGGCGCTTGCCCCCAGATACACGTCCCGGCCGTTGGCGAGGACGAAAGGCGAGGCGAGCTCGTGGATGAGCCGCGTGGCGATGGCGGCCGCATCGTCCGGCCCGTCCAGCTCCTCGACGATGACCACGAACTCGTCCGCCCCGTAGCGTCCCACCGTGGCCCTGCCGTCCAGCGCCGCCTTCACGCGCGCGGCGGCCACCTGCAGCACCTGGTCGCCGATCAGGTGACCGAGGCTGTCGTTGACAGTCTTGAAGCGGTCGAGATCAAGGAAGATCACTGCGCAGGACGTGTCCGGCCGGCTCAGCGCGTGGTCGATGAGGGAGGCGAGCAGGGTGCGGTTCGGCAGGTCGGTGAGCGGATCGTAATGGGCGATGCGGTCCAGCTCGAACTCGGAATGCTTGATCTGCGTGATATCCTGGAATGCACCCACGTAGTTCTGCGGCACGCCTGCGGAATCGTAGACCGTGTTGATGGTGAGCTGCTGGAGGAAGACCTCGCCATTCCGGCGCCGGTTCCAGATCTCGCCCTGCCAGGAGCCGTTCGCAAGCAGGGCCCTCCACAGGTCCCGGTAGAACTCGCGGTCATGCCGGCCGGAATGCATGATCCGCATGTTCTTGCCGATCGCGTCCTCCGATGTGTAGCCGGTGATGCGGGTGAACGCGGGGTTGACCGCCGAGATCACGGCGTCGAGGTCGGTCACCACCAGCCCCTCGAACGAGCTTGCGAACACGGCGGCGGACAGGCGCAGCCGGCGCTCGGTCTGCTTGCGGTCGGTGATGTCGGCCACCATGCCGACGATGCGGGTCACGACCCCCCATTCGTCCCGCGCGGCGAGGCCGTGGGACTGGAAGTCGTGGTAGCTGCCGTCCGGCATGCGCAGGCGCACCTCGCAATCGAAGCTCTGCGCCCCTTGCCGCACGAGGCTCGACCAGGCCTTGGCCACCTTGCGCCGGTCCGCGCTGTGCAGCACCCGGTGCCAGATGCGCTTCAGATCGGTGGGATCCTGCGGGCTGATGCCGAGCATCTCCCGCGTGCGGGGCGAGAGATAGAGGCTGCCCGAGCGCACGTTCACGTCGAACACCCCTTGGTCGGAGCCCTTCACCGCCAGGTCGAAGCGCTCTTCGCTCTCGCGCAGGGCTGCCTCGGTGGCGTGGCGCGCGGAGACGTCCTGCGCCACCAGGAGCAGGTGGTCGCTCACGCCCTCCGGATCCCGCACGAGAGAAAAGGTGCAGGCCAGCCAGATGGGCGTTCCGTCCTTGCGCAGGTAGCGCTCCTCCGCCTGCACCAGGGGGACGGCTCCGGAGGCGAGGCCGCGTAGCGTGTTCTCGTCGGTCCCGGCCACGGACGGATCCCGCAGGCTGGCGAGGCTGCGGCCCATCAGCTCTTCGCCACTGCGCTGGAGCATCTCGCAGGCCGTGCGGTTGGCGCGGGAAATGGTCCCGTCGAGGGCGAGGTTCGCCATGCCCGCCGCAGCCTGCTCGAACGCTGCGCGGAAGCGGGCCTCGGCGGCGTTCACCGCGCGTGTCGCCTTGATCTCCCGGGCCGCTTCCCGCAGGCGGTTCTTCTGCCAGAGGCCCCGGCCAACCGCGAGGGCCAGAAGAAGGAGCATCAGCGCCAGCGCCGCCGACAAGAAGGCGGATGTGCGAGCCCCGCTGACGATCTCGTCCCTGTCGATCTTCACCACCAGCGCCGAGTTGCTGCCGGGAATGTCCGAGCGGACGGCCAGCACCTCGCGGCCGTCGTGGTCGTGGCCGAGCCCCGAGGCGCCCCCACGGTCCGTCGCGGCGGCGAAGAGGTAGGGGTCGGTGGGAGCGCCAAGCGACGGCTCGGCCTCCAGCTTTCCAAGCCCGCCGCCGATGACCACTCCGCCGCGGTCGTCGGGCCGCAGGATGAACGCCTCTGCCGTATGGGTGCTGCGGAAGATGGCGGCCAGCATGGGGTGCGCTTCCGGCCGCCGCGCCGAGTACAGGTACAGCACGCAGCAGGCTTCTCCCGCCGCATCCCGCAGCGGCATGTTCACGAGGAAGCCGGTGGTGCCGGCCTGTGGTCCCTCGCGCGGTGGAACCACAGTCGTCAGCTGACCATTGGCCGCGACCTGCCTGACGAGCGCGTCGAGATCCAGCCGTCGCGGGGAGCGCTCGGCACCGATCACGAAGCCGCCGGAGGTGGCGAAGAGGTCCGCTCCGTCGAAGCCGAACGTGCGCGCCGATTCGGCGAGCAGCACGCGCAGCCGGTCCTGCGCGGCATCGGAGCCGTCGGCGCGCCATTGTGCGAAGTCTCCCGTCAGGACACGACTCGACCCCATGGCCAGGGCCCCGGCCTCAAGCCGGATCCGGTCCTGCGCGAGGCTTCGTGCCTGCACCTCGGCCAGCGAGGACAGGAGCTGCCGGGTGTTGGCCACCAGTGCCTGCACGCTGGTCTGGTAGACGATGACGGTTACCACCAACAGCAGGGCGCCGAGGGCAAAGAGGGCACTCACCGCACGTATCGGTGTTTTCGCCGTGGGGCCGGCGGCAGCATCGGGACGTCGGCCGAACAGGCGCATGGCGAGGTAGACCACGGCCCCCACGGCTGTGGCACAGGCAAGGGCGAGGGCGGTTGCGCGCAGGGTCGGGGCCGCACCGAGGCCCAGCGATCCGGCCACCGGGGCCGCCGCCGCGGTGCTCACCATCGCCCCCGTAACAACCACGGCCCCGGCCACGTGGCGGGCGATCCGGTAAAGGGCGGCTCGGCGAGGGCGTTTCATGGCCGTGGTCTTGTGTCCCTTGCCGTTACCGAAATGCCGTGGTCGGCCTGCGCGACCAGGGGAGCGCCCAAGATTTGCGCATTGTTGAGGTTCCGACTGAAAAACAAAAGCGCGGATAAACCCTTAGCCCCCATTTCGGGTATCGGGCCGCAGGTCCTTGCCCGCATATCAGACTCATTCCAGGGTCGGAGGTAATGCTAGAGGCTTGTGAGAGAAAGTGTCATCCCCCATTTATGGTATCGACAGCCCGCCGTCCTTGAACCGGCAGGGTTGGGAGATGTGTCATGACCCTTTCCGATCCCCCTTCCAGCCGTGCCCCGCGCCGGAGCCTTCCCCCGGTCATCCGCATCACCGATGCCGCAGCCGAACGTCTGCGCGAGATTCTCGCCTCCGCCGAGGAGCCGGGGATGGCGGTGCGTGTGGGTGTGGAGAACGGCGGCTGCGCCGGCATGTCCTACAAATTGGACTACACGACGGATGTCGGCCCGCTCGATGCGGTGGTGGAGGACAAGGGCGTGAAGGTGGTAGTGGATTCCAAGGCCGTCCTGTTCCTCATCGGTACGGAGATGGACTTCAAGACCGACAAGGTCGCCTCCCAGTTCGTCTTCAACAATCCCAACCAGACGTCGGCCTGCGGGTGCGGCGAATCCGTTGCCATCACGCCGGTGACGGCGGAGACGCTCGACGCGCGCGGCTGAACCTGTTCGGCTGTACCGGTTCAGCCTGCGTTCATGTGCGAGAGGTGATGACGGCGCCGTTGCGGCGCTTTCCTGTGGTGGTCATGCGGGGCGGTGCCGCGACATCCTGCGACACAGCCCAAAGGTGACATCTTGACTCCATCTCCTCTCGCCGCGCTCCTGGCGAGCCCCGTGTTCACCGTATTCGCCCGGGTGGTCCTCACCTTTATTTTCTGGGGCGCCGCCATCGGCAAGATCGTCGATTATCCGGGGACGCTCGCCGAATTCGCCCATTTCGGCGTCGAGCCGGCCACGGCGCTGGCTCCCCTTGCGATCGCGGTGCTGCTCATCGGCTCGGTGCTGGTGATCCTCAATCGCGCGGCGTGGCTCGGCTTCGGCATGTTGGCGACCTTCACGGCCTTGACGATCCCCATCGCCCATCCGTTCTGGAGCGCGCAGGGCGAGCAGGCGGTGATGGAGTTCCACGTGTTCGTCGAGCACGTCAGCCTCATCGGCGGGCTCATGGTCGGCGCCATCCTGTGCTGGCGGCTGGAGCGGGAGCGCACCACCCGGGCATGAGGCGTGGGGCCGTCGGACCCGTGCCGGCGGCCGTCCTCGGAGGAGCCGATCGCGTGGAGCCCCCGACGCGACGCGGCCTTGCGCTGGAGGGCGGGATCCGGCCGACAGGTAAACGCCTGCCGGCAGGCCAGCAACTTTTGACGGGACGAGCGCGCCTGCCCGCCTTGGCGCTGCACCGGGCGGCGGATATAACCGGGTTGCGTCGCGGGCGTGGCGAAATCGGTAGACGCAACGGACTTGAACGTTTGAGTGCACCCAGGGAAACCTGGGCTGTAGAACTGCCCAAATTCGGGGAACCCTTCGCTGGCAATCCCGAGCCAAGCCCCGGCGGGGGAAGGTGTAGAGACTAGACGGGCAGCACCTAAGGCCTTCGCGCTAGGGTGAAGGGATAGTCCAGACCACAAACGCCTCCAGGCTGCCTTGTCAGCGCGGAGACGGCGGCGAAAGCCGTAGCTGGTAAGAAAATCCGTAGGGCTTCGGCCTGTGGGGGTTCGATTCCCCCCGCCCGCACCATTTCAGAAGTCGCATGGTTGCAACATATCAAGCGCGGCGCGAACCCGACTGGAATCATTCCCAGCCAGGCGTCATGGCCAAGCTCGGGGCCAAAGCCGAGGGTGCGTGCTGCACGCCGATACGGATATCGGCCCGATGAAAGCGGCCAAGAAATTAGGCGAAGCGCGCCGACGCGCCTTTGAAAGACGGGTCAGCGGCTCGCGCTTCCACTTCGACCTGACGATCAAATCGTAGCGGGGAGGACGGAGACTTGCCCCGTCCTTTCCGTCTCGCTGCGCCCTGTGCGGTCTTGATGCCCGTTCAGGCTGCGCGCGCGAAGGGCGGCTGTGGCTCCGCGGTGGGCTCGATCTGGGTGGCGTTCAGCACCCGGCTCTGCACCAGCTCGGCCACCTCAAGCATCTCGTTGCTCCAGGCGAGCGCGGATTGCTGCAGGAAGGCCGCTTCGCGCTGGACGGCGGCGGCCGGGTTCTGCTCCCGCGAGAGGTCGCCCAGCAGTTGCACCTGCTCCTGCATCTGGCGGCCGACGAACTGCTGCATGTGGGATGCGACCGCCATGGGGCAATCGAAGAAGCAGTTCTTCCAAATGGCGAACGGCCATGTCATGGGCGGAGTGCCCGTGCTGAAGGCGCGAGCGAGGCCTTGGAAGATGGCGGAATCGTTCATGATTTTCTCTCCCGTCGGTCGTTGGCCCCCAAAGCCCTCGAATGGGAACGGGCTCCTTAACCAGTGATCAGCATTTATGGTTTTGCCGGCTTCGGGCCTTGCGCGAAGTCAAATGCCTGGCAAACGTGACGCGCCAAAATCAATTTGCTTTCCCGTATGCGTCACGCAGGGCGGGTGGATATTCGCACGCATCCGGGGCCTCGCATAGCGCTGGGTCGCGACTGCCACGCTGGCCGGACGGCGGCTCCGGCGCTAAACGAGTGGAGCCATCGTCGGGAATCGCTTTGGAGCCGGATCCGCTGATCCATTGCCTCGCCCGGGGCAATTCAATGGTCAGCAATGAATCTGCCGCTGTTCAAAATGGTGGAGGGCGGTCACCCATCAGCTGAAAGCAGAAATTGCTTCCAGCAGATCGGAGCGGCCATTAGGTCAACAAATCGTGACTTTCCCGCTCCGGGAGAGCACACGACGTTCAGCCCGCAAGCTCGGGGAGAGAGACGCATGTCCCAGTTGCCGCACGGCTTTCACCAGATCCGCATGGAGCTCGCCCGCGAGAAAGGGCACCCGGAGGGCGCGCGCAATCACGGCTACAGCTTTGTGGCCCCGCTCAATGCGGACGGCCGCATCGATCCGGCCGCGTGGGCAAAGCATCGGGAGGCCTGCCGGGTGGTCAAGTTCCGCCCCGACGAGGCGGACGAGGTGGGCCATCTGGTGCGCCGCCCCGGTGGAAGCTGGGCTTTTCGCTATGACATTTCCGGCACGGACGACGACGAGGCCGGCTACCGCTTCGGCGACGAGCGCTTCCAGGTGGGCGAATACGTTTCCGTCCACGAGGAGGACGAACTGCACACCTTCCGCGTCACCTCGGTGATCTGAGCGGCGCGATCTCGATCAGAAGGCCTGCGGCCCGTCCCGGGAGGGACGGGCCGCAATGCGTTCAGTAGCTCTTGTATTCCGCCGTGCCCTTGGAGAGCGCAAACTCCTCCTCGGGCGACAGCACCAGCTTGTGGCGGCCGAACAGCGCGAAATAGGCAATGCCGGCGGCGAACCAGATGGCGACCCCGATCACACCGCTGCGGTAGATGGGATCGGAGAGCTGGAAGTAGATGGTGATGAAGGCGATCACGATCGTCAGCACCGCGCCGGGAATGCCGAACGGGCTCTTATAGGGCCGCTGGATATGCGGCATGTTCCTGCGCAGCAGGATGAAGGAGATCGCCTGCATGACGTAGGAGAGCATGGCGCCGAACACCGCCATGTTCAGCAGCGTGCCGCCGATGGCCGCCGCGCCCGCCTCCGCGCCGAGCGCGAACCAGATGGCCAGCATGATCGCGAGGCCCACCACCGCGCCGGCGATCATCGCCACGTGCGGCGTCTTGCGCCCGCCGTGGGTGACGGAAAGGCCGCGCGGGAAGTAGCCGGCGCGCGAGAGCGAGTAGATCTGCCGCCCCTGCGCATAGATGATGGTGTGGAAGGAGGCGATGAGGCCGATGACGGCCACCGCCGCGAGCAGCTTCGCCAGCCCGTCGCCATAGATGGCCTTGAAGCCGTCCAGCAGCGGCTCGAGCGAGGTGGACAGCCCGAAGGAGCCGTTGGCCACCGACGCATTCAGCCAGAGGATCATGAAGGCGGAGACGATGAGCGTCGCCATGCCGGCCATGATGCCCTTGGGCATGTCGGTCTTCGGGTCCACCGATTCCTCCGCTGCCAGCGGCAGCTGCTCGATGGCGAGGAAGAGCCACACGGCGAAGGGCAGGGCGGCGAGCGCGCCGCCGATGCCGAAGGGCAGGAAGGGGCCGCCGCCGTTGGGCAGCTCCACCGCCGCGCCATCCGGCCCGACGCCGATGTTGAGGGCCCAGCGCGAGAAATGCGCCACCGGCAGCGCGCTCACCCAGAACGCGACGAGGCAGGCGAGCGCCGCCAGCGTCACCACCAGCGTTACCTTGAAGGAGAGCTCCACGCCGGCGATGTTGAGGCCCACGAACAGGATGTAGCCGAAGATCCAGTAGACCGGCTGGAACTCCGTCGGCGTGCCGAAGATGGAGCCCATGTAGGAGCCGATGAAGGACACCACCACCGCCGGGGTGATGACGTATTCCACGTTCTCGCACAGGCCGGTGACGAAGCCGCCCCAGGGCCCCATGGTGGTGCGGGCGAAGGAATAGGCTGCGCCCGTGTGGGGCAGGGCCGGCGACATCTCGGCGATGGAGAAGGTCAGGCCGAGATACATGATGGCGATGATGACGGCGGCGATGAACATGCCGCCCCAGCCGCCGGAGGCAATGCCCAGGTTCCAGCCCGAGAAGTGTCCCGAGATGACGGCGCCGACGCCGAGCGCCCATAGCGACCACACCCGCGCGTGCCGCTTCAGGGCGCGCTGCTCGAAATAGGCGACGTCCACCGTGGTGTAGGTCACACCCGCCTTCTTGCTCTCCGCCATGGGATCCAGCCTCCTCGCGTTACGGGCATGACGCCCGTGGCCCCCTGACCTGAAGGCAACTTTGTTGCCACTCACGCAAGTTGCCTTGAGGAATTTACCTAAGCGGAGCCGAGGCCGAGGGGCACGCGCCCGTTGACCAGCAGCAGGTCGCTTTCGTCCTTCAACTCCACGCCCGTTTCCAGGCGGCGGAGTGCCTGCCGAATGTGCCAGGCGAGCTTGAAGGCGGCCAGATCGTAGGCAAGTCCATCCGGCCGCACGTTGGAGATGCAGTTGCGCTCCGCATCGCTGCGGCCGACCTTTGGGTCGTAGGTGAGATAGAGGCCGAGGCTGTCCGGCGAGGAGAGGCCCGGCCGCTCGCCCACCAGCACCACGAGGGCGCGGGCCTTGAGCAATTCGCCCACCTCGTCCCCCAGCGCCACCCGCGCCTGCGAGGCGATGACCACGGGCCCAAGGCTCCAGCCCTCGCGCGCGATCCACGGCTTGAAG
The DNA here is from genome assembly GCF_043194755.2 of Xanthobacter nonsaccharivorans. NCBI lineage: Bacteria > Pseudomonadati > Pseudomonadota > Alphaproteobacteria > Hyphomicrobiales > Xanthobacteraceae > Xanthobacter > Xanthobacter nonsaccharivorans. The sequence goes on from NZ_CM195526.1 coordinate 1,830,697, forward strand.
GCGGCGAGGAAGGGTTTGGTCTGGGCATGGATGGCCGCGGAGGAGAGGCCGTCCGCCACCACGAGGACGAGGTCCACGGCCGCGCCTGCCGCAGCCGCGACGCGGGCGCGGCTGTCGTCCGACAGGCGCCGGCCGAGGTCGGGCCGGCGCAGGTAGACGTCGCGGGCGGGCGCCGCGCTGGCGACCTGCAGTGTCGAGAAGCCAAGCTGCTGCACCTCCTCGTCCACGCGCGCAGCCTCGAAGGGCGTGTGCACGGCGTCCCGCGCCTGGGCGTGGGCGAGGGCGAAGCGCAGCACCTCCGCGGTGGGCAGGCTGGCCCCGGTGCGGCCGAGAGCGATGCGCGCCGGCGTGTGGCGGGCGAAGCCGAGCCAGGGGTCGCGCTCGATCATGCCGCCTGCTCCGCCACGAATCCCAGCAGGGGGTGTCGCGCGTCAGAGGGCAGCAGGCGGCCGTCCGGGCCGGTGATGTCCATCTTCTCCAGCCATGCCTCGAACTCGGGCGCGCGCTTCAGGCCCAGTACCTCGCGGATGTAGAGGGAATCGTGGAAGGACGTGGACTGGTAGTTCAGCATCACGTCGTCGGCGCCGGGAATGCCCATCACATAGGTCACGCCCGCCGCGCCGAGCAGCGTGAGCAGGGTGTCCATGTCATCCTGGTCGGCCTCGGCATGGTTGGTGTAGCAAACGTCGACCCCCAGCGGCACGCCGAGCAGCTTGCCGCAGAAGTGGTCCTCCAGTCCGGCGCGGATGATCTGCTTGCCGTCATAGAGATATTCCGGTCCGATGAAGCCCACCACGGTGTTCACCAGCAGGGGATCGAAGGCGCGGGCGACCGCATAGGCGCGCGCTTCCAGCGTCTGCTGGTCCACCCCGTGGTGCGCGCCGGCGGAGAGCGCCGAGCCCTGTCCGGTCTCGAAATACATGGCGTTCTGCCCCACCGTGCCGCGCTTGAGGGCGCGGGCGGCGTCGGCACCCTCGGCGAGCACCTTCAGGTCGACGCCGAAAGAGCGGTTCGCCCCCTCGGTTCCGGCGATGGACTGGAACACCAGGTCCACCGGCGCGCCGCGCTCCATCAAGGCGATGGAGGTGGTGACGTGGGTGAGGACGCAGCTCTGGGTCGGGATCTCGAAGCGGGAGATGATCTCGTCCATCAGCTTGAGCAGACGGTCGATCACCGGGACGCTGTCGGAGGCCGGGTTGATGCCGATTACCGCGTCGCCGCAGCCGTAGAGCAGCCCGTCGAGGATGGCGGCGGAGACGCCGGCGGCATCGTCGGTGGGATGGTTGGGCTGGAGGCGCACCGCCATGGTGCCCGGCAGGCCGATGGTGTTGCGGAAGCGGGTGACCACCCGGCACTTCCGCGCGGCCAGGATAAGGTCTTGATTGCGCATGATCTTCGACACGGCCGCCGCCATCTCGGGCGTGAGGCCCGGGGCGAGGCGGGAGAGGACCTCCGGCGTTGTCTTGTCCGAAAGCAGGACGTCGCGGAAGTCGCCGACCGTCAGGCCGGAGACGGGGGCGAAGGCGGGTTCGTCGTGGCTGTCGAGGATGAGCCGCGTCACCTCGTCTTCTTCATAGGGAACAAGGGCTTCGCTGAGGAACGCCTTGAGCGGCACCTCGGCGAGGCACATGCGGGCGGCGACGTTCTCCTCGGCGGAGGCGGCGGCGATGCCGGCGAGCATGTCGCCGGAGCGGGGCGGAGTCGCCTTCGCCATCAGTTCCTTCAAGTCCGCGAAGACAAAGGACTTCGCGCCGATGCGGTGGACATAAGCCATGGGGGCTCCGCGGGCTCGGGACGGGCGGTTCTTCTCCTGCCTAGCAACTATTATGCCTGAAGGGAAAGCCTTGCGGGGGGACTATTTGGGGACGCCGTTGATGATAAAGAGTGCGTTCAGGAACTGGTCCGGCGGGAACTTGCCGAAGCTTTTCGCATAGATGTCGCGGATGCGGTCGGTGCGGTAGAGGTCGGCCAGGGTGGTGTCCACCATGAGGCGGAACGCCTGGTCGCCGCGGGGCAAGGCGAGGGCGTAGGTCTCGAAGGTGAAATACTGGTCGGAGAGGGAAAGCCCCCGGCCGTAGGGACTGTTTCCGATCAGATAGTTAAGGATGCCGCGGTCGCCGAAATAGGCGTCGAGCTGGCCTTCCGAGAGCTGGCGCAGGCCGTCGGGATGATCGGTGACGGTGACGATGTTCGCGGCGATGCGCATCTGGCCGAGGGTGGAGCGCAGCGTCTCCTCGGTGGTGGTGCCCTTGAGGACGCCCACCTTCTTCCCCTTCAGATCCTCCAGTCCCTTCACGGGTGATCCCCGGGTGACCACGCCCGCGCCGTCGATGAAGGTGGGCAGGGAGAAGTCCACCAGCGCCCGCCGCGACATGGTCATGGAGGTTGGCTCGCACAGGATGTCGATGCGCCCATCCTTGACGGCATCAAATCGATCTTCGGCGCTAACCTTGACATATTCCACGGACAGGTTCGGCACCTTCACCTGACGCTTCAGCCCTTCCGCGACCTCGCGGCACAGGTCGACGATGTATCCTGCCGGCTGGCCGTTGGCGGAGGCATAGGAGTAGGGTGGAGCGAAGTAGCGGTAGCCGATGCGGAACGGCTCCCCGCGGGACAGCCGGTCGAGGGTCTGCGCCTGGGTCGGTCCCGACAGCAGGCCCATGGCGGTGAGGAGGGCGAGGAGGGCGCCGACCAATCCCCGTCCCCAAGAGCGGCGCGCGGGCGCCGCGTCCGCTTGCTGCGTCGCAGCCCAGGCCACGGGGCCGCCCCGGGTCATCTCGCGCGGGGTTGCCTTGCACCGGGTTTTGCCGCCCATCCTCATTGCCCCCTCCATCGCGCGGGGGTGCCCTGCGGCCGCCGCGTCCGGTGCGATCTTGCCACTGCCACGGTGGGTCGGCCAAGGGGTGAGAAGGTAAGGCGCCGGTGAGGCCGGGGGGATGGTGGCGGCGCCGGCGCAAATGCCACCGGCCCTCCGGACCAGCGACGGTGGGGCCGGCGGTAATCCGGCCTTGAGGAAAATCCAGCGCAGCCTGCGGGTTCCCGCACCGCTCCCGATGAAGCCACCATCGGCGCCCTCTCGCGCGCTCGCGCGGCCTTCCATGGGCCGAGATGACGCAGCGTGCCTGCGCCCCCTCGCAATGATCCGGGCGTTGTTATCTATATTCAAATGGATATAGGAATGGAGCCGTTGAGATCTGCCGGGCCCCGGTCCTCCGGGGGTTGGCCCCATTGTTCCGGGGGATTGTGATGACCGTATTGCTCACGCGCCGCCAGTTTGCCGGCGCCCTCGCCCTTTCCGCCGGTGGCGCGCTTTCGGGCCTTGCCTGCCCGGCCATCATCCGCCCTGCGCTGGCGAAGCCGGCCGAGGGGCTGGAGATCCTCGGCGCGCCGAACGGCTCCACCATCGTGCTGCTGCGGCTGCTCCAGTCCGGCGCGCTCGATGCGGCGGCGCCGGGCGCCTCCTTCCGCCTGTGGCGGGACACGGACGAGCTGCGCGCCGCCATCGTTTCCGGCCGCACCAGCCTGTTCACCACCCCCACCCACGTGCCGGCGAACCTCGCCAACCGCGGCTTGCCGCTGAAGCTGTTCGCCATCCTTTCCATGGGCCACCTGTTCGTGGTCTCCGGCGACGAGAGCATCAAGTCGTTCAAGGACCTGGCGGGCAAGGAGCTGGTCGGCTTCTTCAAGAACGACATGCCCGACCTCGTCTTCCGCTCCATCGCCAAGGGCTATGGCATGGATCCGGACAAGGACATGACCATCACCTATGTGCGCACCCCCATGGAGGCGGCGCAGATGCTTGCCTCCGGACGCGCCACCACGGCCATCCTCTCCGAGCCGCCGGCCACCGCCTCCATCATGATGGCGAAGAAGGAGGGGCGCACCCTCTACCGGTCCATCAGCCTGCAGGAGGACTGGAAGAAGCAGCACAACGGCCTCGGCCTGCCCATGGCCGGCATCGCCATCCATGAGCGCCTTCTGGACGAGAACCCGGAGCTCATCGCCGCCATGAGGGCGGGCCTGCCCGGCGCCCGCGACTGGGTGATGGCCAACAAGGCCGAGGCGGGCCAGCTCGCGGAAGCGAAGATGGACGTGAAGGCCCACATGTTCGCCAATGCCCTCGACCACTTCAACGTGGTGGCTGAAGGCGCGGCGAGCCTGAAGCCGGGCCTCGTCGCTTTCTACGAGACGCTGCTCGCGTTCCAGCCCGATGCGCTGGCCGGCAAGCTGCCGCCGGACAGCTTCTACCTGAACATGTGAGGCACGGCATGCGCGCCGGTCGTCCTCTCGCCGTCGCCTTCTGGACCTTTGCGGGCCTTGCCGCCCTGGCGGCGGCCTGGCAGTGGGGGGCGGTGGCGTTCGGCCCCTTCGTGCTGCCGACGTTGCCCGAGACGGGGCGCGCCATGGTGGCGCTCGTCGCCTCGGGCAAGGCGGGGCCGGCGCTGCTGGCCACCATCCTCCACGCGCTGGGCGGCTGCGTGGCCGGCGGGGTCGTGGGGCTCGTGGTGGGCATTGCCGGCGGGCTGGCCCTGCCCGTGGGCGCCATGTCGCGACCGGTGTTCACGGCGCTGCTCGGCACTCCTCCCATCGCCTGGGTGGTGCTGTCCCTGCTGTGGTTCGGGCCCGGCGGCATGGCCGCGGGCGTCACCGTGGCCGTCACCGCCGCGCCCATCGTCTTCCTCGCCGCGCTCCAGGGCGTGCGCAGCCGGGATGCGGCGCTCATGGAGATGGCGCGGCTCTATCGCGCGCCGCCGCTTCAGCGGCTCACCGACCTGGTGCTGCCGACTCTGGCCGATTTCCTCGTGCCGGCCATCGCCACGGCGCTCGCCTTCTCCTTCAAGGTGGCGGTGATGGCCGAGGTGCTGAGCGGCGCGGACGGGGTGGGTGGCGGCATCGCCACCGCGCGCTCGCACTTCGACCTGCCGGAGACCATGGCGTGGATCGTCCTCGCGGTGGCGGTGCTGCTGGTGGCGGACGGGCTGCTGCTCGCGCCCCTGCGCGGCTGGCGCGCGGCACGGGAAGGGCGGGCGCTCCCCGTCGCCGCGGGGGGCTGAGGCATGCTGGTGCTCGACGGCTTGTCCCTCTCCTTCGGCGGCGCGCCGGTGCTGGCGGGGATCGACCTTGCAGTGCGGCCCGGCGAGCTGGTGGTGATCCTCGGCCGCTCGGGCTGCGGCAAGACCAGCCTGCTGCGCCTCGCCGCGGGCATGGTGGGGGCGGACGCCGGGCGCGTCGCCAACGGCTTCTCCCGCACCGCCATGGTGTTCCAGGAGCCGCGGCTCCTGCCCTGGGCGGATGCGCGGGACAACGCCGCCTTTGCCCTGAAGGCCCAGGGGGTGCGGCGCGGCGCGCGGCGCGCGGCGGCAGAGGCGATCCTGCGGCGGCTGGGCTTTGCCGATGGCGACCTGTCCAAGCGCCCCGCCGCGCTTTCGGGCGGCATGCAGCAGCGCGTCGCCATCGCCCGCGCCTTCGCGCTGAAGCCGGACCTCGTCCTCATGGACGAGCCTTTCTCCGCCCTCGACGTGGGGCTGCGGCACGATCTCCAGTCCCTGCTCCGGGCCGAGGTGGTGGGGGCGGGGGCGGCGGCCCTGTTCGTGACCCATGACGTGACCGAGGCCGTGCGCATCGCGGACCGCATCGTTGTGCTCTCGCCCCGCCCGGCGCGGGTGGTGGCGGACCTGCCGCAGGTGCCGTTGGCGGGGGCATCCGATCCTGCCGCCGCCTATGAGGCCGCGGCGGCCCTCCTGCGCCATCCCGAGGTGGAGCGGGCGCTGGGTGCGCCGTCGGCGCCGTCTGCCCCTGCGCGGCAGGCGACGGAAGCCTTGCCTTTGGCCCGCGTGGCGCCCGCGCCGGGCCGCTAGGAACACAGGCCTTCCGGAGCACAGACCTTCCGGACGTGCGAGCGCGTGGCTTCCCGCCCTTGGCTGCGGTTCCCCGGCTTGTCGGGGGGATCCACGCCGCGGCCTGGGCGGTGCAGGGGCCGAGGCGCGCCGGTCCGATGCGTAGCCCGCTTGGCGCGTACCCGGGTGAGGGGCGCCGCCGACGTGGAGGCCCCATCTGCCTCTTGCCCGCGGCGCGATCGCGATTGACAGGATCGCGCGCAGCTTTGAGAAGGTGGGCCTCTTTCTGAACGCGGGCCAGGCAGCCGGCATGCATTCCGGTGCTGCCGCCGGCCCCGGGGAGTTCGCGTGTCCCAGGCTCTGGTTCTCATTCCCGCGCGCATGGCCTCCACCCGCCTGCCGGGCAAGCCTCTGGCCGACGTGGGCGGCCGGCCCATGATCGTGGAGGTGGCGCGGCGGGCGCTGGCGGCCGGGGTCGGCCCGGTCATCGTCGCCACCGATTCCACCGAGGTGGCCGAGGCGGTCACCGCCGCCGGCCATCGGGCGGTGATGACCTCGCCGGACCACGCCTCCGGTTCCGACCGCATCTTCGAGGCGCTCAATGTCAGCGGCCATGGCGGCACCGCGCGGGTGGTGGTGAACGTGCAGGGCGACCTGCCCACCATCGACCCCGCGCAGATCCGCCAGGCGGTGGACCTGCTCGACGACGCGGCGGTGGACATCGGCACGCTGGCCGCCGAGATCCATCTGGAAGCCGAGCGCACCAGCCCCAACGTGGTGAAGGTGGTGGGCTCCCCGCTCTCGCCCACGCGGCTGCGCGCGCTCTATTTCACGCGGGCGACCGCGCCGTGGGGGGAGGGGCCGCTCTACCACCACATCGGCCTCTACGCCTATCGCCGCGAGGCGCTGGAGCGCTTCGTCGCCGCCCCGCCCTCGGCGCTGGAGAGCCGCGAGCGGCTGGAGCAACTGCGGGCGCTGGAGATGGGCATGCGGATCGACGTGGAGATCGTCGGCGGCGTGCCGCTCGGCGTGGACGTGCCCGAGGACCTGGAGCGCGCCCGCGCCATGCTGGCCCGCGAGGCGGCCGGCCAGCCCTGAGGCCGCCGGCCGGGGATTTGCTGCCGCTACGCCGCCGCGGTCCCGGCCTCATAGGCGTCGTACCAGTCCACGAAGGCCTTCACCCCTGCGTCCACGGGCGTCGCCGGGCGATAGCCGGTGAGGGCCTCCAGCAGGCGGGGGTTGGCGAAGGTCTCGCGCACGTCGCCGGGCTGCATGGGCAGCATGATCTTCTGCGCCGGCCGGCCCATGGCGGCCTCGATGGCCTCCACGAATTCCAGCAGGCCCACCGGGGCGCCGCCGGCGATGTTCACCACCCGGTGCGGCGCCACAGGGGAGAGGGAATCCGCCGCCCCATCCGCCGCCACGGGCTGGCCCTTCACCGGCGCGCAGGGGATGAGGCGCATCACCCCTTCCACCAGGTCGTCGATATAGGTGAAGTCGCGCTTCATGGCGCCTTCGCCATAGATCTCGATGGGCCGGTTCTCGCGCATGGCGCAGACGAACTTGAACAGGGCCATGTCCGGCCGGCCCCACGGCCCGTAGACGGTGAAGAAGCGGAAGCAGGTGGTGGGCAGGTCCCACAGGTGCGCATAGGAATGCGCCATCGCCTCCATGGCCTTCTTGGTGGCGGCGTAGAGGGTGATGGGGAAATCCGCCCGGTCGGTCTCGGCGAACGGCATCTCTTCGTTGCCGCCATAGACCGAGCTGGTGGAGGCCAGCAGCAGATGGCGCGGCTTCACGCGCTTGGCCGCCTCCAGCAGGTTGAAGGCGCCCACCAGATTGGCGTCGAGGTAGGCGCGCGGGTTCTCGATGGAATAGCGCACCCCCGCCTGGGCGGCGAGGTGGATGATCACGTCCGGCTGGGCGAGGTCGGCCGCCGCATCCAGCGCCGCCATGTCCTCGAGGCGCGCGATCACCGGGGTGAACAGGTTGCTGCCGCGGGCGAGGAGGGCGTGGCGCGCCTCCTTCAGGCGCAGGTCGTAATATTCGGTCATGGCATCGTAGCCGACGACCACGTGGCCTTCCGCCAGCAGGCGCCGGCAGATGTGGAAGCCGATGAAGCCGGCCGAGCCCGTCACCAGGAAGCGCATGGGGATCACACCGCGCCCGTGCCGAGGCCGCGGCCGATGCTGGTGTAGGCGAAGCCGTGCCGCGTCACCTCCTCCGCCTGGTAGATGTTGCGCAGGTCCACCAGCACCGGCTCGGCCATGACGTCCTTCAGGCGGGCGAGGTCGAGGGCGCGGAACTGGTCCCATTCGGTGACGATGGCGATGGCGCTGGCGCCCTCGGCCGCCTCATAGGGGCTGCGGCAGAAGGTGACGCCCTCCAGCAGCGGGCGCGCCTGCTCGGTGCCCTCGGGATCGTAGGCCCGCACCTTGGCGCCGGCATCCACGAGCCCCTGGATGATGGAGAGGGAGGGCGCCTCGCGCATGTCGTCGGTGTTCGGCTTGAAGGTGAGGCCCAGCACCGCGATGGTCCTGCCGTGGATGTCGCCGCCGGCCGCGCGCACGATCTTGCGGGCCATGGCGCGCTTGCGCTGGTCGTTGATGGCCACCGTGGTCTCGATGAGGCGCATGGGGCTGTCGTGGTCCTGCGCCGTCTTCACCAGCGCCAGCGTGTCCTTGGGGAAGCAGGAGCCGCCATAGCCCGGGCCGGCATGCAGGAACTTCGCGCCGATGCGGTTGTCCGCGCCGATGCCGCGCGCCACCTGCTGCACGTCCGCCCCCAGCTTCTCGCACAGGTCGGCCACCTCGTTGATGAAGGTGATCTTCATGGCGAGGAAGGCGTTGGCGGCGTACTTGATCAGCTCCGCCGTGCGCCGGTCGGTGAAGATCATGGGCGAGGTGTTGAGGAAGAGCGGGCGGTAGATCTCGTTCATCACCGCGCGGGCCCGCTCATCGGTGGTGCCCACCACGATGCGGTCCGGCCGCTTGAAATCGGAGATGGCCGCGCCCTCGCGCAGGAACTCGGGGTTGGAGCAGACGGACACGTCGGCGCCCGGGTTCTCCTCGCGGATGATGCGCTCCACCTCGTCGCCGGTGCCCACCGGCACGGTGGACTTGTCCACCACCACGGTGAAGCCTTCCACCGCATGGGCGATCTCACGGGCGGCGGCATAGACGTAGGAGAGGTCCGCATGGCCGTCGCCGCGTCGGGACGGGGTGCCGACGGCGATGAACACCGCGTCCGCCGCCTTCACCGGGCCGGCGAGGTCGGTGGTGAAGGAGAGGCGGCCGTCGCGCGCGTTCTTGGCCACGAGGTCCTGGAGACCCGGCTCGTAGATGGGGATGCGCCCGGCCTTGAGGGCGGCGATCTTCGATTCGTCCTTGTCGACGCAGGTCACCTGGTGCCCGAAATCGGCGAAGCAGACGCCGGAAACGAGGCCCACGTAGCCCGAACCGATCATCACGATGTTCACGTGTCTGTCCCTTGGGTGCGAATGCGGACGTGCTGGCGCGTGGTCTAGCCGAACCGGAGCATCCTGTCAGGCTGCCCAAAGGTCCGGCGCGACCGGCGCCGCGCGGCCAGGACGTCCCGAACCACACCAGGGAACCGGCCGGCGACGGCGGAGGGAGCCGCCCGGCTGGCCGCCGGCCCCTGGCAAGGCCAGCATTTGCGAGGGGGGTAGCCGACCGGCGCCCATGTCCTGTCGCGTCCCGGCATGACGGCCGGATGACAGGTCGCGGCCGGCCTGTTTTACGCGATCATCCCGGGATATGCCGCAGCGGCACGGATTTGCCCTCAGCGGCCGGGAAACGGCGCCGTCGCCCCGCGGACGGGATCGCGCCGCACGGGCTCGTGGCGCGCCTCCGCCTGCCGCACGCGCTCGGCGAAGCGGGCGACGGCGTCCTGTTCCAGGGTGCGCTGGATGGCCTTGGCCGCCACCACCCCGTCCGCCATGGAGGTGACGCAGCACGGATGCATGCGCTGGGCGATCTCGCCGATGGCGTAGAGGTTGGGCAGGGAGGTCTCGCAATCCGCGCTCGTTTCCACGAAGCCGCGGGGGCTCATGGCGAGGTTGAGGTGCCGGGCGTAGGGCAGGTACGGCTCCCAGCCGTAGAGGACCACCACGCGGTCGAAGGCGAGGCCGGCCACTTCCGGGATCTCCGGCGCGATCGGGTAGGGGCCGATGCGCACGTCCGCCGGCGGCACCTTCTCGAGGAACTCGCGGCGGGCGCGGATGGTGCGGGCGAAGAGGGTGACGCCGGCGGCCCCGCGCTTGCGCACGAAGATGTAGTTCTCGAAGGCATTGTCGCCGCCGCCGAGGATGGCCACCGACTGGCCCTCGAAATCCGCGTTGAACATGGTGCGGCCGGGGCCGATGATCACCTGCTCCGAGGCGGCGAACCCGCCCTTCACCGGCCGCACGCCCGAGGCGAGCACCGCCGCGCGGCCGAGGATGACCTGCCCGCCCGAGGTGGTGACGCGGAAGCCGCCCTCCACCACCTCCAGCTCGGTCACCGCCTCGCCGAAGCGGCAGACGATGTCGTGCTCCAGCACGTGGCGGTGCATGTCGGCCGCCACCTCGAAGCCGGTCTTGTGCAGGACCGGGGCGATCCACTGGTTGGGGTAGGGGTTGTCGTTCTGCAGCCCGCCCAGGGCGCAGCGCCGCTCGATGATGCAGGGGCGGAAGCCGAGCATCTTCAGCCAGAGCGCGCACGACGCCCCGGCCGGTCCTCCACCGATGATCACCGCGTCGAACATGGATCGTTCCATCCCCGTTGCGCGCCCCTTCCATCAGCTTATGCGAGGCTTGCCCCTGCGGCTATACTGTCGGGCTGCCACGGCGGATCAGTCGGCGGCAATCGTTGCCGGTGAAGCCGGGCCGGCATGAGCCTCCGCGGAAGGGGCTCCGGGACATGGAATTGGACGACGAAAGGACGTGGAAGCGGCGGGAGATGCGCGTCGCGGGCCTCGCGGTGGCGAACTTCGTGTCCTTCTTCCTCGCATCCACGTCAGCCTCTGGCTCGGCAGTGATGCGTTGAATGGAGGGGGCCCCGGCGCCCACTCTTTTCCCTTCACCACCCACCATGCTGACAGCGAAGGCAGCCGCCCCGTGTTCGTCTACAGCGAAGTCCATGGGCTGAGCCTGTTCCTGACCCCGCTGCTGTTCATGTTCGTCGCCAGCCGTGCCCATACGCGGCGCATCTGGTCCTGGTTTCTCATCCCCTCCATGCCGCAGGCGGTGGGCTCGACGCTCGCCGTGCTGGACCGGGACTTCGCCTCCGTGAAGGTGCGGGCGCGCCAGCGCTTCCTCGGCTGCGCCCTCGGCGCCGGGCTGGGGCTCGACGCCCTGCCGGTCTACGCCACGGTGCTGTTCGCCGGCATCTTCTTCTCCCGCCTGCACAATGGCGGCGGCCCGCAGAGCTATATCGGCACGCAGGGTGGCATCGCCTTCATCACGGCCATGGTCACGGGGGCGGGGCCGCCATCTTCATCGGCGTCACGCTGATGGTCGGCGTGTCGTTCGTCCTCGCGGCGCTGGACCGGCGGGCGCGGCCGACCCCGGCCTGAGCGGTGGGGCGCGGGGCGTCCGCTTCCGGTCGGAGCCGGGCCTGAAACGCGCGGTGCGACGAGCGGACGCACATCGGCGCTGCCGGTCAATGGTCTGATATGATTGAATGACATCATGGTACAGGTGGGTGGGCTCGAACCACCGACCTCCGGTTCCACAGACCGGCGCTCTAACCAACTGAGCTACACCTGCACGGATCGGGCACCCTGGGGGCGCCGCCGAGAGCGCGGAACCTACGCGCGGCTTTTCGCAATTTCAAGGGGCCCGTGCGCGCCGCGTGCATCTGCGGCCATACGTCCACAGGCGATGCCGTGCTCCCACCCCTCCGCCGTCCACGCCGGCACCACGCGCGGCTCGGCGGCGGCCTCAGCTGGGGCGCGCGAGGCCGGAGGGCTCGGCGGTCAGCGTCTCCACCTTGGTCATGATGGAGACCCACACCCGGTGCTCCTCCATCTTGCCGCCGATCTCGAAGCTCTCCGCCATGCGCGCAGCGAAGGCGACGCCTTCCGGGCCGTACTGCTCGGCGATGATGAACGCGGTGCGCCAGAAGTCCTCTTCGGAAACCATGTCATGCCTCCGTTCCGATGCGTCCGTGGGGAGCGGCGTCAAACCCGCGCCGCTCCCAACCGAAGGCGTGTCACAAATCCAACACGAGGAGGTCGCCTTTGGCACGCGAGACGCAGGCGAGGAACCAGCCGGCGTCCTTCTCCTCCGGCTTCAGGCGCTTGTCGCGGTGGTCCACCTCGCCCTCGAGCACCTTCACCTTGCAGGTGCCGCAGGCGCCCTGCTCGCAGGAGGTGGGAACCTTCACCCCCGCCTCCTCCAGCGCCGTGGTGACGGAGCGGTCGCCGGGGATCTTCACCACCTTGCCGGTGGAGGCGATCTTCACCTCGAACACCTTGTCCAGCAGGGGCGGGGGCGGCTTGGCGGTGAAGCGCTCCACATGGATGCGGTTGACGCCGTAGCCCTTCTGCTGCGCGTTGGCGATGAGGGGATCGAGCCACCAGTCCACCCCGCACAGGAAGAGGTGGGTGTCGTCCGGCCGGTCGGCGAGCAGCGGCAGCGCGTTGAGGCGGGGCTCGCTCGCCTCGAAGTAGAAGGTGGTGTTCTCGGCATAAGGCGAGGCTTCGATCGTCGAGCGGAACGAGCCCGGGGAGCCGCCGGCGAACAGATAATGGAACTCGAAGGGAATGCCCTTCGCCTTCAGGTGGTCGGCGATGGACAGGATCGGCGTCGCGCCGATGCCGCGGGCGAACAGCAGCGCCCGCTTCACGTCGCGCGGCACGGCGAATCGGTTGCGGGGCTCGCCCACCTTGAGGATGTCGCCCTCGTTCACCGACTGGAACAGCGTCTTGGAGCCGCCGCGGCTGTTGGCATCCCGCCACACGCCGATGATGTAGCGATGCCGCTCGCTGGCGCTGTTCAGCAGCGAATACTGGCGGACCATGCCGGTGGGCAGGGTCACGTCCACATGGGATCCGGCGGTGAAGGCGGGCAGCTCATCCCCCTCCGCGGGGATCAACTCGAAGGAAACCATGTTCTCGGCTTCCACCGATTTCCGGGCAACCTTCACCGGGTGCAGGGCTTCGTCCGACATGCCGATCTCTCCAACGGGTAGCGAGTGCCTACGCAGGAGGTCCAAGCAATATCGGGGCCGCGGCGGTGGAGGCTGGCGCTCGAAGAGGCGGATGGTTCTGCAGCACCGCCTCGACACACGTCTCGGCTACATCTGTCGCTCAGGAGACCGCGTGTCGGCGGCATGGTGCCTGAGGTATAATAATGACTTTGAGGTGTTATTGCATCGCCCAAGCTCGCAATCGCGCTCGGGCACGTTGTGTTGCGGTGCGGGACGGCGTGTGCTACACGATAAAAATATCTCCCGTCTGGTCTATAATCCGAAGAATATGTTGATGCTACAAGTGTGTAGCGTCTTCTTTCGAGAAGTTTACTTCGCGATGCCTGTGGCTTTCCGCAGGGCTCGGAACGAAGCTGGGGGAGGGCTTGCCCGCTGTGCCGCTTCGGTGTGGGCATGTCTCGCGGTTTTGTTCGTGATGCGCGGGTGCGTTCCAAATGCGAGAGGGTTGATGGCGAGCTGATTATTTGTGTGCGTCAAGATCTGACGTCTCGGCAAATGTGTATGCAGTCAGGCCTGTGCTGAAGCGAGGACTCGCCAAGTATGTTGCAAATGGACAACTCCCCATCGGGTGCCCGTGTGCATCTCCAGGACGATACGGAATTCAATCTTTCGTATGTTCTTCGGATCTTTAGGCAGCACCGGTGGCTTATCGGCGGGGCGGTGGGCGTCGTGGCCGGTCTGGCGGCGCTCTATTGCGCCGTGGCGACCCCGCAGTTTACGTCCGATGCCCAGCTGCTGATCGATTCAGACCAGGCCCGCGGCCTCGAGGTGTTGCCTCAGCTGACCGGCGTCATGGATTCGGCGACGGTGGACAGCCAGGTGCAGATCCTCCTCTCGGAGAGCATCGCCAAGGCGACCATCAAGGAACTGAAGCTGGTCGATCGCGTGAAGGCCGAGATGTCCCGGCGTGAATCGTCCGTGGTGTCCACCATCCTGAAGCCGATCCTGCCGTTTCTCTTCCGTTCCGCGCCGCTCAGCGACTACGAGCTTGAGCGGATGCAGGTGGCCGACTTCGCCGAGCGCCTGAAGGTGCAGCGGATCGGCGCGTCCTACGTCATCTCGATTGCCTTCAGGTCGGCTGATTCGAAGCTCAGCGCCGACGCGGCGAACCAGGTTGCCGAGTCCTACATCGTCGACCAGCTCGAGGCGAAGTATCAGGCGACGCGGCGCGCGAGCGTCTGGCTGCAGGACCGCATCTCGGAATTGCGTGACCAGGCCCTTGCCGCCGACCGCGCGGTGCAGGACTTCAAGGGCAAGAACAACATCGTCGACACCTCGCGGGGCCTGGTCTCCGACCAGCAGCTCGCGGAGCTCAACACCCAGCTCATCACCGCCCGCGCCGCGGTGGCCGAGGCGCAGGCGCGTTACGAGCGCGTCGCCACCATCATCAAGCAGGGCGGGTTGACCGGCAGCAGCGACGAGGCCGTGTCGGACGTGCTGAACAACGAGGTGATCAGCCGGCTGCGGACCCAGTATCTGGATGCCGTGAAGCGCGAGGCCGAGTGGTCGAAGAGGTATGGCCCAGACCATATCGCCGTGGTGAACCTGGGATCGGAGATCAAGGGTCTCCAGCGCGCGCTCTTCACGGAGCTTTCGCGGATCGCCGAGACCTACAAATCGGACCTGGAGATCTCGAAGGCCCGTGCCGCCAGCCTCGAAGGCAGCATGGAAGCGCTGGTCGCGCAGGCCAAGCTGACCGGCCAGGCCCAGGTGGAGCTGCGCGAGCTGGAGAGCACGGCCCAGTCCTATCGCGCGCTCTACGACAATTTCCTCCAGCGGTTCATGCAGGCGACCCAGCAGCAGTCGTTCCCGATCACCGAGGCGCGGCTCATCACCAGCGCGTCGCCGCCGCTGAAGCCGTCCCAGCCGAGAACCGTGCTGATCGTTGCCGGCGGGGCGGTGCTGGGCCTCATGTTCGGCATCGGCATGGCGATGTGGCGGGACCGGATGGATCGTTCCTTCCGCGTGCCGGCGGATGTGGAGCGCTACCTGGGCCTCGATTGCCTGGGCGTCATCCCCATGATCTCCACGGCCGCCAGCCCTCAGGTCAAGGATGGCCAGAGCGGTTTCGACTTTTCGTCCGGCGTGATGCGGCAGGTGGTTGCGGATCCCTTCTCGCGCTTCGCGGAGACCATTCGATCCGTGAAGGTGTCCGCGGACGTGTCGATCATGGATCGGCCGGTGAAGGTCCTCGGCGTCATATCCACCTTGCCGAAGGAAGGTAAGTCGACCATCTCCGCGAACTTCGCCCAGCTGATCGCGCACAGCGGGCAGCGCTGCATCCTGCTGGACTGCGACCTGCGCAATCCCTCGCTGACGCGCCGTCTCGCCCCGGGCCGCAAGGTTGGTCTCCTGGAGCTCCTGCTTGGGAAGGCGACGTTCGAGGAAGTCAGCATCGTCGACCCGGTCACCAAGCTCACGTTCATTCCCGCCGCCGTGCCCACCGAAATGTTGCACACCAACGAAATTCTCGCCTCGGAGCGGATGGCCGCCCTGATCGAGAAGCTGAAGCAGCAGGCGGACTACATCATCATCGACTTCCCGCCCATGGCGCCGGTGGTGGATGTGTCGGCATCCACCCACCTGATCGATGGCTATGTCTATGTGCTGGAATGGGGTGGTTCGCACCGCGATCTCGTCGTGAACACCCTCCAGAACGCGCCGCGTGTTTACGAGAAGGTTCTCGGTTGCCTGTTGAACAAGGCGGATGTCGCTGCCCTGAGGCACCTGGAGAACTACGGCGACAAGTATTACTACCACAACTATTACGCTCGTTATGGCCGGGACAACTGAGGAGGGCCGGGCGCTGGGCGCCGGTCCGGTGAAGGAGGGGGCGGATATGCCCGCCTCCGACGACGGGCGCCCCGCGAAGGCCCGGTCGAGTGTCTGGTCGCAGCGCGCCTCCGGTCTGGCGCGTCTTGCAACCCTCTCGATCGTGTGCATGGCCGCGGCCTGGCTGTACGTCGTCGCTCCGAAGGCCGGCGATTCCGACGTGGAAATTCTCAGCTACGTGGGGCAGGAGCTGATGGAAGGCGGCGGCTATTCGGCTGACACGCTCCGGCAGGTGAATGAGGAGACTGCGGGCGTCCTGCACAGCGGCTGGTGTGCCGCGCGCGCAATCGAAGATCTCACGATCGTCAGGACCGCCCTTGTCGAGGCGGCCTTCGTCGAGAACGACGCGGACGCAGCCGAGAAGTTCCTGGTTCAGGCCGATGAGGCGGCGCACATGGGCCTCACCTGCAATCCGAATTCGTCCGCGCTCTGGGCGGTGCTGGCCTGGAACGAGTTCATCAAGAACGACGACACCCCCCGGCTTCATGCCTTGCTCGACATGTCCTACCGCACCGGCCCCTATGACGGCTGGGCCTTGATACGGCGCGTGGATATGCAGCTGCGGTTTCTGCCCAATATCAGCGACGTGGAGCGGGCGCGGCTCGTCGACCAGATCGACTGGCTCATCCTCTCGGATCTGCTGCCTCTGGTCGCCGCGCGGTTCGTCGAGGGCGGTGAGCCGCAGAAGGCCCTGATCAAGGAAATTCTCAGCCGGACCGACGAGCAGGACCAGAAGAAGGCGGCGACCATGATCCGGCAACAGGGCGGCGATATAGAATTGCCGTTCGTCGAGCCTCTCGGGGCCCGGCCCTGGCGATGATGTTGCGCACTGCACCTTCCCGGCGCAGAGGGGCCGCGGCCTCTCCGTCATGCGGAGACGGGCCACGATGACACAGGCATTCTCCCCCCCGGCGCTCGATGCGCCCGCGCCCGCCGTCCCTGGGGATGCGCCCGCCGCCGAAGAGGGGCGCAATGAACGGCGTGGCATTCTGGACCGCGTCGCCTTCTGGATCTTCTGCGCCATGGTGGCGCTGGCGCCGGTGCCCGAAGGCTCGGTCGGCCTCCTGTGGGTGACGGTGTGGACCGGCGTCGCCGCCCTTGTGGTGCTGTGCGCGAGCTATGGGGAGGTGCGGCGCGGCAGCGCGCTGATCATCGGCGGCAGCGTCGTCGTTCTTCTCGCTTATGGCCTGCTGGCCTGGCTTCAGTCCGTCTCTCCGGGGCCGAGCCCGCTCGCGATCTGGTCGGAGGCGTCCCAGCTGCTGCAGAAGGAGATCGCGCCGCTGTCGGGCTCAGTGCGGGATGCGCCGCTGCTGTTCCTGGGGCGGCCGCTGCTTGCGTGCCTCGTCCTCGCCGCCGGCATCGTGATGGGATCGGATACGCGCCGGACCAAGGTGCTGAGCGCCATCATCATTGGCGCGGCCTGCCTCTATGGCGTGATAGGCTTGGTCGCCTTGCTGCTCTCCCTCGTGTCGCTGCGCCCCTTTGACCAGCAGGGGGCCCTCACCGCCTTCTTCATCAACCGAAACACCACGGCCACCTACCTCGGCTCGGCCTTCCTGATCGTCTTCGCCTGGCTGCAGGTGAGCTTCCGCGGGGAAGGAGGGGAGAGCCGGGCGACCTCGCTGCTGGCCACCGGGAACAGGGCGACGGTCGCGCTCGCGGCCAGCGGGCTCCTTCTGCTGGTGCTGCTGCCGCTCACCCAGTCCCGTGCGGGCTTCATGCTCACCATCGGCGTCGCGGCGATCGGCTTCGGATTGCGGTTTCGAAGCCTGCTGCGTCATCGCACGCTGATCATCGTCGGCTTCTTCGCCCTGTTCGCTTTCGTCTACGTCGTTTCCGGCGACATCTGGCGCGCGCGCCAGGCCCGCCTCGGCTTGAACTCGCTGGGTCGGCTGGATGTTTACGTGGCCATGCTTCAAGCCGCCATGGACCATCCCTGGCTCGGGCTGGGGCTTGGCAGCTTCGCCGAGAGCTTCCAGGCGTTCCGGCCACGGGATCTCGGGCAGCCGGGGCTCTTCAACATCGGCCACAGCACGCCCATCGAGCTGATCTTCGAGGCCGGTTTCCCGCTCGCGGCGCTCGTGGGCCTGTTTGCGCTGGTGTGCCTGGCTGCCCTTGTGCGCGGCACGATCCGGCGCCCGCAGGATCCCTTCATCCTGGCCGCGTTCATGGTGGCCCTTCTGGGGGCGCTGCACTCGAGCATCGATTTCTCGCTGCAGATCCCCGGCTACCTCATCATCTATCTGGCGATCGTGGGCATGGGCATCGGGCGTTCCTTCCTGCCGGAGCGCGTCGTCGTGCGTCGCAAGCGGCGCAGCAGTTCCGGCGAAACGGCCTGAGCCTCTCGCCCCTTCTTCTCCTGCCGGAGGGGAGGGGCTGGGCGCGGGGGCCCATTGCGTTGCCCCTTTGGCCTCGATCCATCGTGAAGGTCGTCCTGGCCCGGCTTGAGGGACCGGACAGAAGCCACAGTCTTGTCAAAAGAGTCGGCGCCCTCTGCCTCGTCTCCAGCTTCAGGCTCGAACGAAGGCAACCCTCCCCGCACCTTCGCGTTGAGCGCGGTCCAAGCAAGTTGAAGCAATTTGCTTGGTGAAACGGTCTCTAAACTCAAGAAAAAGAGCACACGCCGATCAGCTTGGGATGCGAGCTGATCGGCGTGTGCTCTGGCCTCTTCCTCTGCAGCGCGGCCTTGCACCGAGCAAGGGCTCCTTGCAAGGCCGCGTCCTTTCCCGGTGCGAGCCGGTCGTCCCCAACTCTCGCGACGGGCAGCGTCCCGGCCTCAGGAGTTGGGGCTCCCGGCATAGCCGTGGCGGCTGCGCGTCTCCGACATGCGCTTCGCGAGCTGCCGGCCGAAGCCGTTGAAGGGCTTCTCCACCAACATGAAGGTGCACCACGACACAAGCAGGACGAGCGGCAGGCTGAGCAGGACCAGCACGACCGCGAGCGCCTGCGAGACGGCCGGCAGCATCAGGGTGGCGCCGCCGACGACGATCGAGAAGACCGGGATGTGAATAAGGTAGGTGGAGTAGGACCAGGTGCCGACGCGCGCCACGAGCGGATTGAACACGAACACGTTCGCGAGCTTTTCAAGGGCCCCGGTCTGCAGCCGCAGGACGCCCATCTCCATCATCGTGAACGCGAGGAAGACGATCCAGATCAGCGCTTCGAGAGGCCCGGCGAGCAGCGCGATCAGGGCCGCGAGGACGATGAGGGGTTCCGCGACAAGGCCCTGCTGCCGCAGTCGTCCCAGGCATTGGCGGGACAGGATGCCGATGAGGAAATACTGGATCGAGATGGGCAGGAACGAGGGATAGGCCCAGGTGCCGAGCTTGCCCGTGTGCACGATCGCAAACACGATGAGCGACACGCCTACGGTGGCGAGCATGACGATGCTCGAACGAGAAAGCAGGAAGATCAGGACCGGTGCGACCAAGTAGAACTGCCACTCCAGCGAGAGGCTCCACGCCGGCGCCAGGAAGGTCGACGATGCGAACGGGAGGAAGGTGTCGGGAAGAATGCCGTGGAGCAGCGTCAGATGAAGGCCGAGATGCGTGAAGAAGTTGGACGATTCCTCCAGCGCGCGGGCCTGCCGCATGTCGACGCCCACCACCCAGGTGTGGAAATAGGCGGCCTGGTAGAGGTCGGTTATGGCGATCGCCAGGATCAGGCAAAAAAGATAGACGGGGAAGATGCGAAAGAACCGTCGCGTCAGGTACGGGGCATAGTTTTCCTTCTTTGAAGCCAGAAGGTGCGTGATCACGAAGCCGCTGATGATGATGAAGACATTTACCGCAATGTCTCCGCGCTCGATGAGGCGCACCACGGGCTGCGGCAGAAAATCCGCCGCGCGCGTAAGATGCGAGGCGTGTCCCAGCACGACCCACCAAGCCATGTAGGCCCGCAAACTTTCAATCGACACGAAATTCTGCATTGGAAAATGCCCTTGATTGAAGCGGTCACACGCGGGACGAACTGTTGCCTGGCCTGTTTGACAGAGAGCGGTTCCCCAGGGTCTTGGCCCTGTCGAGGCGGTTTGCGGGCCGCCCCTCGTCCGCTGAATAGCGCGTCTCGTCGGAGATGCTTTTCGCCATTTGGGTGATCGCCAGGATGAGAAAGAAAAACGTGATGTAGCGTGGAGAGTAGAAGGCTGACGCTGTGGCGCTGAGGAGAATGAAGAGGGCCCACGTCTGCCATTTGAGCTTGCCTATTAGGCTTCGCGCATAGAAGTACAGGAATCCGAGATAGAACATGGTGCCCAGGGCGCCCAGATAGATCAGCAGCGCGGACGGCAGGTTCTGGATCTGGAACCGCCATTCATGGAGCACGGAGGACGCAGGAATGCCGAGGGACAGGTAGGTCTGCGTGAGCGGGCGGAAGGCTGCGTTGATGGAGCCTATGCCGATGCCGAAGAAGGGCGATTCAGACAGCACGGCAAGGGCCGCGTACACCGAGCCATAGGTTCGGTACGTCGAGCTGTAGTCCGCGCCCGAGCTCACCTGCTGAATGCGCGCCTGGAACAGTTCGGAGAGAACGACATAGGCCACGGTGGCAACCGGAATGGCGATGACGACGCCGAGCAGCAGCCGGTCCAGGTTGGCGCCGCGCCCCTTGGGGCCGTCGCCAAGGACGATGGTGGCGCTGACGAAGGCGAAGGCGAAAACGAGGATCGGGCTGCGTGTGACGACCAGGGCCACAATGGAATACCCCAGAGCCCGCGTGAGGCTGCCCTTGCGCACCGACAACGATGCATAGGTGCAGATGAGAAAGCTCAGCGCCATCGCGAAATAGGACGTCTCCGACGAAAAGAACTTGGGCCTGCGCAGGCCAAGGCCGATGGCCGCGTCGCGGTTCTGGATGATCTGGGTATATTCGTCGAGGCCGAAAAGCGGGTTCATCACGTTGTCAAGCACGGACGAGAGGGCGGTGAAGATCTCGATGACGCCGCCGGCCAGGAGGACGATGATGGCGATCTCCGAAAAGCGGGCGGCCTGGGCGGGGGAGAAGGACAGAACCGTCCAGTAAAGGGTCAGGCCGATGGCGATGCTGTAGATGTACTGGCCGAAGGCGAGGCTGCGCGGAACGAAATATGTCGTGAGGTCGGGGGCCAGGAGCGAGATGCCGTAGATCCCCAAGCCGAGGAGGAGCGCTCCGCGCGCTTCCGCGGAAAAGACCTTGGGCAGGAACATCAGGCCGGCAATGAGCGCGAACGGAAAGGCGCTGATCATCGGCACGCCGTCGCGTGAGGTGGGAATGTTCACGTAGACGGCAATGATGAAAAGGATGGCGAAGAGCGGCGGCACCGCGCGCGCCCTCGTCTGCTGCAAGGCATCGCTGCCCTCGCCGGGAAGGGCCTGTCTCAGACGAGACCGGGGAAATCCCCGGTGAGATGCATTCAACGCCAAGCCTCAGCCTCCAGTTGCTGTGACCGAAAACAAAACCATCGTTTTGGCAGCCGCTGCCACCGTTCGTGGCAGGACGAGCGTGAGCAGATCCGCCGGCATCAAGATCAATCTTTGCTCATCGCCTCTCAGGGCATTCGGAAGAACAACCTGCTGACGCCCTGACTGCTTGGATGTCAAATCCGAGGATGCATTGAGAATGGGCTCCCCATTCCGCAGGAGCTGCAACCCTCGAAGATTATCTTCGTTGACTCCCTCCGTATATAGCGAAACGGCAACGATCGAGCCGCGCTGGCGCACCAGTTGCGGGAGGAATGTGAGTTCCCCCGCCCCCTGGAACGCGAAGCAATAGCTTTCCGCGTCCCGGAAGCTGAGCTGTCCGGCTGTGGATTGGCGCGTCAGAATGAAGGAGGGGTCGACGAGGGGGGATATGGCACCGGCCACCGCGGTTCCGCGCCTGATGTCGAGAACGGCCACGCTGCGGCGCATGCCGAGGTCGCGCTTTGCCAGGGGGGAGCGCCAGGGCATGTCCGTGAAGCCATCCAGGTTCAGCCGGGCGCCGTTCGACACCCGCACGAGCGATGCCTGTGACATGGCCTCGGGCTGGGGAGCAACGAGCTTCACGGACTGGACGGACAGCCCGCTCAGGCGAACATTCGTTTGTCCGCCGGATATGCTTACGAAGGCATCCCCGGCACCAAGCTCCACTTCCTCGAAGCGAGTGCCCTCGACGATAATGTTCGAGCTGTTTTCGATAAACAGCTGGCATCCCCGTCCACGGTTGAACTCCACCGAAGTGAGCACCGCCGTGTCCGACGACTCGATCACCAGGGCCGGCTCCTTCATGGCATCGCAGCGGCCGTAGAAATGCTCGATCCGGTTGTTCGGCTGGCCCGTGCGCCCCCATGTGCGCAGGAAGATGGCCGAGCCCGAATGCAGCATGCTGGTCCGGATGAGGCGAAAGGTGGCGCCCCAGACCGGGCATTTATACTTTTGATTCCCGTCGTCGCTCTGGCCGAAGCCGCGGAAGCCGTTGACGACGATGCAGTTGCTGATTTCGAAATTGAAGTGGCCGGCCCCGCCGGGACGGTTTGATTCAAAGCGGACCGCGTAGGAGCGCCGGTGCGTGGCGTTCTGGTTGCGGAGCCAGGCGAAGCGCAGGCCGGAGATGGCCCACTGGCTGGTGTTCTCGCCGCCGAAAAGAAAGATGCTCGTGTCGTCGAGCAGCTGCATCAGGGTGGTGAAGCTGGCGCCCACGAAGCTGAAGCGGTAGACGTCCCCCGGGATTTCGATTTCCCCGGCCAGGGAATAGCGCGGCTTGGTGAACTCCACCCTGCGCGAGGTCTGCACCGCGACGGTGACGGCCTGCTGGATGGCGCGATGGTCGTCCGCGTCGCCGCCCTGCGCGCCGAACATCTCCGGCCGCAGCACCCCTTCGTCGATCTCGAAGAAAGCGCCTTTGGCGTCAGTGATATAGCCGCCGTGGACCGGAGCCGCGTCCACCCGGCGCCAGAGCGCCCCGCCGCCGTCACCGGGAAAGGCAAATCCCCTGGTCGCCACGCGGAGGGTCCCGGCGGGCACCTCGGTCTGCATCAGCGCCCTGGTGGTCGCGGTTTCGATGGCCGCGGCTTCCGCCTCGGCGGCCGCGGGAGCCGGGGAAAGGGCCAGAAGGCCAGCCGCCAGCGCCGCGCGGCGGCTCAAAGCCCCGGGCTCATCGATCCGGCCGTTTCCATCCGGGATGCTGGCGGACATTCCCACTCCTTCGGCTGACGGCGGCAGGCTCCGCCGCGACTGCGACTTCAATTCACGAAGACCATGGGCTCCAGGCGCTTGGACATGGCGACGCGGCAGTCCTCGGCCACGTAGCCGCACGCGATCATCATAATCGGGAACAGGCCGGGCCGAAGATCGAGCGCAGCGGCAAGCTCCATCACCTTGTGGTGTGAGGAGCACAGGTTGAGGCAGCACGAGCCGATATTGCGGGCGTTGAGCGCATTGACGAGGGCGTTGGAGAACAGCCCGCCGTCCACGAATGGCTCGAACATCTCATACTCGTCGAGGAAGCCCTGCACATTGGCGTGCACCACCAGCACATTGCCGATGGTGTCGTTGAAGCCCCTGTTGCCGTTCTGGAGGCCGAGGACGGTCCGCACCTTCGCGGGGTCCTGGACAATGGACACCGCCCAGGATTGCCGGTTGCACACGGAGGGGCTGTAGTTGGCGACGCGAATGGCCTCGTGCAGCAGCTCCAGCGGAACCGGATCGGTGCGGAAGTTGCGGACCGACCGCCGCTCCCTGACCATCGCGTCGTAAGCCGCGGTCTGCTCCGGCGTATAGTCCCGGCGATAGGGCACGGTGCCGCCGGCGCCGCCACCCGCATTGAAGCGGGCCACCACCTGCTCAAGCTCGGCGATGTCGCTGCCGTCCTGTCCGCTCGCGCGGTGCCAGCCGACATAGGCGTCGAGCACGCTGGCGCCGACGGTGCAGGCCGCCGCGTTGTCGCCGGCGGTCTTGCTGAGGTGCATCTCCTCAAGCAGGTGCGCGCGCTTGTCCGCTCCGAAGTGGGGCCGGATCTGGCCGAACGACAGTCCCTTCTCGATGGTGTGGGCCTGCTTCATGATCTTGGCGTGGCTGTGGGGCGCCACATAGTGGTTCGACAGGGTCGCCGAATACCTGAGATAGTAGGTCAGCCACTTCGCTGCGCGAATGATCGCAAGGACCATCCGGGTCGCGCGTAAGTCTCTCACGAACTGCTTCATGGTCTTCTTTCCCTAGAGAGATAGAGTTGCGCCTTCGGCATTCACACAGTCCCGGCCCGGCAGTCGCGGCCGCCCATCCGGGAACACGCCGCTGCCAGGCGCATCAGAACGCAAAGGAAAGGATCGCGCATGACAGCACCCCGCGCGCGATCCAGAGCCCCGGGCGCGGACGCCCGGTGCTGAGTTCAATGTATAGCGGTATAATTATACACCCGCGCAGCCACGTCAAAATGGAAGTCAACCAGATAATGGCCGTAAGGGAGAAATAAGGGTTGAGAAATATCGTCGCAGTGAGGCAGGAAAACGCAAGAACAAGTTGGGATCCGCTGAGAAAACCCGTGCGTCCCTGCGCGATCATCCGGACCGAATAGATCTGCTGTATGGCGGATCCGAGAACACCCAGCATCAGGGGTGCGACGAACTTCCCCGCCCCCTCGTAGCTCGGGAAGGCGTGGGTGAAGAGGGGCGGCAGCACGAGGACGGCCAGGATGAGGCCGGTATAGAGGATGAATTCGATGGCGATCGGCCGCGGCACGTTGCCGAACCAGCGCAGTCCGAGCTTGCCGTTGTAATTGTGCTCGTGTTCCAGCGGCTGGATTGCCGTTACGATCACCTGCCGGATCACGGCCGACGCGGAGAAGGCCAGGGCATAGCTTGCAATGTCCGCGTGATCATATTCGGTATAGTTGTAGAGTGCGAATTCGACACCCTGGTAGACGATGACCGAGCCGACCGAGATGAGCGAGAGGCTGGCATAGCGGCGAAAGCTGAACAGCAGGCGCCACTGGCTCCATTGCATCGCGCGGATGGCCGCGCCGGACAGGCCAAGGCCGATCACCGTGACGAGGACCGCATTGGCGATGTTGAGCGCCGAGATCCATGCGAACAGCCCGCTTCCGGAAAAGGCGACGAAGGCCAGGAACACGGCCACGTAGGGCAGGGCGACGCCCATGTTGTTGAGCGTGATGGAGGCCGTGTAGTTCCCGCGGAACTCCAGCACGCCGGTCACCAGCGTCCGCAGCAGCACGAGCAGGAGCGCGGCCACGAAGGCGGCCAGGTTCAGGGGGGAAACGCTCGTTCCCGACGTCTCCAGCGCCACCACGATCAATGCGACCAGGAGGCCGCTGGTCACCAGCTGGACCAGCGCCAGGGACGCGATCTGCCGGTGCGCCAGCTCGGGTGTGGCCGAGGAGAAGAGGATCGACCGCAGATAGTTCTGGTTGGCCGGGGCGAGCGCCGTGAAGATGGCAAACGGCACGAAATAATGCTGACGCACGAAGGCCGTCTGATCCGGCGTCAGAAAATGGAAGATGGCGATGGACAGCGCGGCGATCCCGAGCGACGCGCTCGTCTGCAGGATGGCCGAAACGATATTTTGCCGCATCTGGAACAACTCGTCCTGGGCTGCGCGGCCAAGTGCGCGCCGCTGGAGTATGGGAAACCGGCCCTCCGGGGCCGGTCATTCTCGTTCAGGACGGCAGCATCCCCGCTTCCTCGGTCGGAGAGGCGGGGTGTCCGTCGGGGGCGCGAAGGCCCAGCATCCGTTCGATGGCCTTGCGATAGTGGCCCGCGAGATAGGCCGTGGCCGGCGGCGGCATCTCCCGCGCCAGCGCGCCATAGCGCGCCCTGCCATCCGCCATCAGGTCGCCGATGAGGGCGCAGATGGCCTCCGCCTCGAGCAGGCAGGTGGCGCCGATGCGGCGCTCCTGCACCACCTCGCCGCAATAGGTGTCCGAATTGGCCAGCACCGGCCGGGAAAAGGCCACCCCGTTGTAGATCCGGTTGGTCAGCAGCCAGCGCTCGTTGTCGTTCGCATCGGGATCGACGAAGCCCCAGCTCAAATGCGCTCCGGCAAAGAAGCCGGGCAGGTCCTCCGGCTTGAAGCGGCCGTGGAACTGCACCGCCTCGCAACCGGTGACCGCCGCCTCGAACGCGTCGGACGGGAAGTTGCGGTCGGGGTATCCGTGGAGATGGAACTCGACCTGCCCCTTCATCCTCTCCGCCACCTGCCGCACGACGTGGAGCACGGCGGGCGCCCGGAAGATGCCCGAATAGACGATCACGCACGGCCCCTCTTCGGGGGGCGGGGGGAAGGACGCCGGGGCCGATCCGGGGAGGAGATTTTCGATCACCACCACCTTGTCCCGCGGAATGTGCCCTTCGTAATAGTGGGCGTAGAAGGCCGGCGAGGACAGGAACAGCAAATCGGCGCGCCGCAGCAGCAGATTTTCCACCGCCCGCAGGATGCGCGCCTTCCAGCCCCCCGCCAGCAGGCGGGGATTGATGTCGGTGATGTCCCAGATGAGCTTCGTGCCGGGCCGCAGCATGGCCGCGAGGGAGGCGATGAAGCAGACGTCGAGCCCCCATGCCCAGAACACGTCCGCATCGGAGCGCAGCAGCGCCATGAACAGGCGCGGGATTCGTGAGAAGATGCGCGTGACGACCGTCTCGTGCACCTTGTTCGCGTCCGTCTCGTAGACCTCGAGATCGAAGGCGCTCCCGGCGCAGTCGCGCACCCGGTTGACGCCCGAGGAATGATCGGGCGCGAACGAGATGAGCAGGACCTTGGGCCTCACCATCGGATCATGTCCTCTTGAAACGCGACGCAGGCGTGCGGTGGCGCCAGGCGCCCACGCCCCGTGGCGCCGGGGCGAAGGTGGGCGCCGGGCAGCATTCCGCGCCGGCCGGGACGATAGCGTTCCCCCGTTTCGTGGAAGCGAGGAAGCGCTCCAAGTCTTTGGCATGACGCATATTCTTCACGCGAAGCGGTATCCGCGTCGCTCGAAGATGCTCTCGGTCAGCGCAGCATGTCGGCATAGCAGGCCTCGAGCTTGCGACCACTGCCCAGCTTGGAAAACTCCCGCTCCACGTGCCGGTGGACCTCGAGATTGGGCAAAGGCAGATCGAGCGCCCGCCGGATCGCGTCGCCCAGGCCGGCCCGGTCGTGCGGGTCGATATAGAAGGCATGTTCGCCGAGATAGTCGCGCGTTCCGCCCGCGGTGCTCACCACCAGGTTGGCGCCGCAATAGCCCGCGTCCAGCGCCACCAGTCCCACGCCTTCATAAAGGCTCGGCAGGCAGAAGACGGAGCAGGCCAGCATCTCCTCCAGCATGCGCGCGTCGGAAATGCGCCCGAGGTAGGTGATGTTCGGGTGGGAGGCCTCGACCTGCTTCAGCCAGGAGGCGAATGCGGGGTCCGACAGCGAGCCGGCGAGCCGCAGCGGAAAGCCCTTTTCCATCGCGACCTCGATCAGCAGGCGCGCGTTCTTCCGCGGCTGGGCGAGATGGCTCACATGCAGCACCGCACCGTTCCGCGGCGCGGCGGTGATGGTGGCCTCGTCGAGCGCCCAATCCTTGCTCATGCTGATGGGCGCGTTGACGATCTTGCCCGGCGGCACGCCCACCGCCTCCAGCGATTGCCGTTCCAGGGTCGAGCGGCTGAGGATGCGCGTGCAGCTGCCGCCATACTTGCGCAGCAGGCGCTGGTTCTGCTGCAGGCGCAGCCGCTCGAAGGGAATGCGGGAGACCAGCGCCGCGACACGGCCGTAGGGACGGGGCGGGTCGATGATGGGCGACAGGACCGTCGGCACGCCCAGGGCCGCGAGGTCGTCCAGCAGGCTGTCGCACCAGGAGCCGTGCTGGAACAGATGCACCACGTCGAACGATTTCCAGTCGATGGGCGACATGGCGCTCACCAGGCACACCTCGTGCCCGAGCGCCTGCAGCGCCTCCATCCAGCACCGCGCCTGCACCACCACGCCGCTGAATACGTTGGTGTAATAGCAATAGGGGCTGAGGATGTAGGCGATCCTCATAGCGCCACCTTGGCCATGATGCCCCAGATGGGAGAGGTGGCGAACTGGGGGTCGAGGTCCACGGCGATGCCGTCCGGGTGACGCGTGCCGAGATCCTCGACGCGGGCGATGAGCTCCTGGACGCCGGCGAGGGTGAGCGTGTCCGCCGGAACGGTGGCGTAGGCGTCCCGCGCCGCCGAATAGGGCGTCTCGCTGGTCGCCCAGTCGAGCATGGCCTTCGCCTTGACGCTGTACTCCAGGAAGTAGACCGCCTTGCCGAGGGTCAGCGCGTTCAGGCAGCAGTGCATGCGGGCCGCGATCACCAGATCCACCTCGGACAGGGCCGCGCTGACCTTGTTGAAGCCCAGCGCGTCGTCGCGGAGCCGGATCGACCCGTGCAGCGCCGGATCGACCTTCCGGTAGATGTCATGCAGCACGAAACGGTCGTCGAGGCCCTTGTCCCCGTCCGTCGAATAGACATGGGGGATGAAGTCGAAGCTGTAGCCGGCCTTGATCAGCTCGCTCACCAGCTTCGCATAGGTGTCGACGATGCCCGGGCCGAACTTCTCCACCGCCAGGGGCGACAGGTTGAGGCCGATCCGCCGGATCTTGCCCGGGCGGACGACGGTGCTCGGCCGCAGGGAGAAGACCGGATCGGGATAGACCACGGTCGGGGCCTTCACCGCATGCGCGGCGAGATAATCCTCGGTCTTGCGGTCGCGCACGGCGAGCAGGCGGAAACGGTCGAGATGGGCGACGAGGAGAGCGCGGTCGGCGGGGGAAAGGACCTCGAACTTCTCCATGTTCGCGCCGAACATGATGCTGGGAATGCGGTGCCGCGTGGCGAACGCCTCGTAGCCCATCCAGTCGTCCGGGAGGCGACCGTCGAAGATGGTGTAGATGTCGCCGCCCACGGAAACGAACAGGTTCGACCGGGCGAACGCCCTGGAGCTGAAGCGCGGCGACCAGAACCGGTCGAAGCGCTTGGTCTGGCGCAGGATGGCCCGCAGGTATCGCTTCCACGAGAGCATGGGGATCACCTCCACGTGGGGGAGGTCGGCCATGATCTCGCTGTCCCGCTCCGGCGCGTAGCTCGAAACGACGAAGCGCAGGTCGTACTGGGGCAGCGCCCGCTCGAGAAACCGGATGGTGCCGCGGATGATGATCTCGCAGCCCACGTTGGAGAGCTGCAGGTAGGAGAAGAGGACGGTCTTGATCGGCTTGCCGCTTGCGGTGGTCATCGGGGCTTTCCTGGATGGATCGTGCCGCGGAGCGTTCCGCTGGTGCCGATCACGCAGTCTCGGGCGGAAGAGGTCATGGGCGGGCCGCGCCGGCCAGCCCCCGCGTCGGCCGTTCGCGCATCTTGCGGACGGTGGCGGGAGTCCCGGCGGCGACGGTTCCGGGTGGAATGTCGGTCCGCACCGTGCTGCGCGCGGCGACGATCGCGCCCCGTCCCACGGTCACGCCTGGGGCGAGGAAGCAGTCAGTGGCGATCCACGCCTCATCCTCGACCACCACGGGGGGATTGGTGAGCGGGAAGGTCATGTCGGACGGGTCGTGCGATCCCGCGCACAGATAGGATTTCTGCGAGACGACCGCATTGTTGCCGATCGTGATGGGCCCGAGGCTGTAGAGCTCGGTGTGGTCGCCGATCCAGCAATGGTTGCCGAGCTTCACCTTCCAGGGATAGGTGACACGGGCCGTGGGCCGGATCACCACGCCCGTCCCCACCTCGGCGCCGAACAGGCGGAGCAGGAACCGCCGCCAGCCATAGGCGGGCTGGGGCGACCACGCGAAGAGCGTGTCCTGCACGATTTGCCACGCCAGCACGACGAGCCCCGAACGGCCGCGGAAGCCCGGCTCCACCCGGAAGCGGGAGAGGTCTTGAAAAATGGGCTCGTGATCGGCCGGGGTGTCCTTGGCAAGCTCGTTCACGTCCGTAATTCTCCAGGGCGTCCTGTCCACGGGTCCTTGCCGGATGATCCGGCGGGCTTCCTTTTCGTCCTCGCTCGCACGCCGTCGGCTTCGGCCGGCGACGACCGGTCGGAGCCGTCAGCGCTGTGGCACCACGTCGCCGCCCGCCGCTCCGGTGACCGGGCTCAGGAAGGCGGCTTCGAGCTCGTTCATCGCGTCGGGGCGGGACAGCTTCCGGGCCAGCGCGGCGGTGCGCGCCTGAGCCTCCGGGCCAAAGCCGGCCGCGAGGCATTCCAGGATCCCGTCCGCGAGCGCCTGCGGCTGCTCGGGAGCGACGATGGTCGCGGCGCCGTCGAGAAACACCGCAAGCTCGGTTCCTGCTTCCGCGCCGACGATGATCGGACGGCCGCTGGCCAGCATTCCGCCGAGCTTGGACGGCAGGACCAGATCGCCCGCGCTCGCAAGCTGCGGCAGCACGTGGAGGTCGCACGTGCCGAGGAAGGCCGGCAGCCGCTCATAGGGCTGGAACGGCAGGAAGCGGACGTTGGGCAGCCCTTCCGCCCGCGTGACCAGCTCGGCCTTCGACGGCCCCTCGCCGGCGATGGCGAAGAAGATGCGCCCGTCATCCTTCAGGATGCGCGCCGCCTCCACCACCACGTCGAGCCCCTGCTTGGGACCGATGTTGCCCGAATAGAGCACGACATAGGCGTCCTGCGGCAGGCCCAGCTCGGTCCGGTAGTCGGTCTGGCGCGGCAGCGGACGGATATGGTCGAGATCCACCCAGTTGCGGATCACCACCATCTTGTCCTGCGAAAGCCCCTTCTCCCGAAGGCGCTCCGCCATCCGGTTGGAAATGGTGACGATCCGGTCGAAGCCCGCAAGGCACGCCCGCTCGAACGCGAATGCCAGCCGCTTCAGCAGCCCCGCCGATCCGAGGTGGCCGACCGCGAAGGCCGCGTCCACCTCCAGATCCTGCACGTGAAGCACCGACCTCGCCCCGGCCGCCTTCGCGGCCAGCAGCGCGACGGGCGCGCAGAACAGGGTCGGCTCCACCACCAGCACCACCTCCGGGCGCCAGGCGAGCGCCCGCCACAGGGTCTTCGGCGCCGAGGTGAGGGCGAACGAAACCGGGGCGATGAGCCGCCAGATGCCGCCCATCTTCTGGCGCAGGAGAACAGGGCAGCGGTGGATCGTGGCGCCCTTGAATTGCTCGGTGCTGTAGCGGTTCCGGTACGGGGCCTTCACCTGCCAGCCCGGATAGTGGGGCGGGGCGGTGACAACCTCCACCTCATGCCCCTTCTCGCGCATGGCCGCCCCAAGGTCCCCCGTATACTGGCCGCAGCCGGTGAGTTCCGGCGTATAGTTCATGGCGACGATGAGGATCTTGGCCATCTTGGAGCCCTCACTGCCTCTCGGCCGCGAGGGCGTTGTCCAGGAACCACGCGAAGGTCGAGCGGATCCCGTCCTCGAGCGAGATGGACGGCGACCAGCCCAGCCCGCGGATCTTGTCCGCGCTCATCAGCTTGCGCGGCGTGCCGTCCGGCTTGGTGAGGTCGTGGACGATCCGGCCCTTGAAGCCCACCACGTCACACACCAGCTGCGTGAGCTCCAGGATGGTCACGTCGTCGCCCGAGCCCACGTTGACGTGGATGTCGTCCGAATAGACCTTCATGAGATGCACGCAGGCGTCTGCGCAGTCCTCCACATGGAGGAACTCCCGCCGCGGCGTGCCGGTGCCCCACATGACGATCTCGCTGTCGCCGCGCCGCTGGGCCTCATGCGCCTTGCGGAGGAGGGCCGGCATCACGTGGCTCGACGTGAGGTCGAAATTGTCACCCGGCCCGTAAAGGTTGGTGGGCATGGCGGAGATGAAGTCGCAGCCGTGCTGCCGGCGATAGGCCTGCGCCAGCTTGATGCCTGCGATCTTGGCGATGGCGTACCATTCGTTGGTCGGCTCGAGCGGACCGGTCAGCAGCGATTCCTCGACGATCGGCTGCTCGGCGAACTTCGGATAGATGCAGGAGGAGCCGAGGAACAGCAGCTTCTCCACGCCCGCCCGGTAGGACGCCTCGATGATGTTGGCCTCGATCATCAGGTTGTCGTACAGGAAGTCCGCCGGATAGGTGTCGTTGGCGAGGATGCCGCCCACCTTGGCCGCCGCCAGGAACACCGCCTGGGGCCTGGTCTTCTCCACCCAGGCGGAGACCTGGGCCTGGTTCTTCAGGTCCACCTCGCCGCGGGAGACGGTGACCACCTCGCAGCCCTCGCGCGCCAGCCGGCGCACGATGGCGGAGCCGACCATCCCGCGATGGCCGGCCACCCACACCTTCTTGCCCGCGAGAGAATAGGCGGCCATCTCAGGCCTCCTTCATGATGATCGACGTTTCCATGATGCGCAGGTCCTCGCGCACCATCTCGCGGGCGAGCTCGCGCACTGGCGTCTCGTGCGTCCAGCCGAGCTTGGCATGCGCCTTGGCGGGGTTGCCGATGAGCAGGTCCACCTCGGTGGGGCGGAAATAGCGCGGGTCCACCTCCACCAGCACCTTGCCGGTGGCCTTGCAGATGCCCTTCTCGTCGATGCCCTCGCCCTTCCATTCGAGCTGGATGCCCACGTCCTCGAACGCCCATTCCACGAAGGTCCGCACCGGGGTGGTCTCGCCGGTGGCGAGCACATAGTCGTCGGCCTCGTCCTGCTGCAGCATCAGCCACATGCCGCGCACATATTCGCGGGCGTGGCCCCAGTCGCGCTTGGCGTCGAGGTTGCCGAGGTAGAGCTTCTGCTGGCGGCCGAGCTTGATGGCGGCCGCCGCGCGCGTGATCTTGCGGGTGACGAAGGTCTCGCCGCGCAGCGGGCTCTCGTGATTGAAGAGAATGCCGTTGGAGGCGTGCAGGCCGTAGGCTTCGCGATAGTTCACCACGATCCAGTAGGCATAGAGCTTGGCCGCGGCATAAGGCGAGCGCGGGTAGAAGGGGGTCTTCTCCGACTGCGGCACTTCCTGCACCAGCCCGTAGAGCTCGGACGTGGAGGCCTGGTAGAAACGCGTCTTCTTCTCCAGCCCGAGGATGCGGATCGCCTCCAGCAGGCGCAGCGCGCC
This sequence comes from Xanthobacter nonsaccharivorans, assembly GCF_043194755.2. Classification (NCBI taxonomy): domain Bacteria; kingdom Pseudomonadati; phylum Pseudomonadota; class Alphaproteobacteria; order Hyphomicrobiales; family Xanthobacteraceae; genus Xanthobacter; species Xanthobacter nonsaccharivorans. The sequence continues at coordinate 1,863,537 of NZ_CM195526.1, forward strand.
CACCGCGTCGGCATTGGCCGTGTATTCCGGGGTCTCGAACGACACCTGCACATGGCTCTGGGCGGCGAGGTTGTAGATCTCGTCGGGCTGGCACTGCTGGACGACGCGGATGAGGTTCGTCGAATCCGTCATGTCGCCGTAGTGCAGGATGAAGCGCGGATCAGGATCGTGCGGGTCCTGGTAGATGTGCTCGATGCGCCCCGTGTTGAACGAAGAGGAGCGCCGCTTGATGCCGTGGACGGTATAGCCCTTCCCGAGCAGCAGGTCCGCGAGATAAGCGCCATCCTGGCCGGTAACGCCGGTGAGCAGAGCGACCTTGCCGTTGGACGGGACCTTGGAGTTCATGTCTTCCTCGCCGATGGTCTAATAACAGAAGAAAATCGAGCACCCTCGGCTTCATGAAACCGGGGTGCGGCCTCTACCTCAGGTGGGCGATATCTTGCCGACGAACCCGGTGCCGCGTCTGCGGAGGCGCTGGACCGGTCCGGGCGCTGCTCCGGGGGCGACAGTGCGGCCGGGCAGGGCAGGCCGCTGCTCGGCGCATCTTCCAGTGGTGATGGGAAAGAACCGGCGGGCCTCTCCCGCCGCAAGAGAAGAGGCGGCACGCGGCGTTGCCGCGCGCTCCGTTGCTCGGGATGCGGGCGGCAGGCGCGTCGTGCCGCCGGCAGAGGCTTCGCGCGCGGCGCGGGAGCCTTCATCGAAAGAGCGGACGCTGCGACGCGCGGTGAAAGGGGCAGATGTCTCAGGGGCGGACGTATGGATGGAGACGACCTGCGGAGGCATGACCCCAAAGCTCCCGCTTCGGGGGCGCGGCTGGACCGCAACCCGGATCTGGTCTGTTCCAATCTCCGACAAAAGCTGCCCCTTCGCTCAAGCCTCGGCGGTCAGGCCTCCGCACTGCTCTCGCAGCAGAGGGCTCGGCGCCATCCGGTCGGATCCCTCAGTCGCGGATGCCGCCAGCCTCAGTGGTGAAAACCAACTGGATATGAGTTTAAGAGTGTTGAATGCGTGTAAAAGGCGAACATTTTGCCGGATTTAAAACTTGGATACTTGCAACTTTAACTGCGCAATCTGGCGGCCTTGCAATCGATGGAATATCCCTGAGGGCGGTCGAGTCGCGCAAGTAAAGCCCAATAAGCGGTCCCTGAAGAAAAGATAAAGGCCCGTCAAAATCCAGTGGATTTCGTTGAGGTACATAAGTAGGTCCCGCAATGTCGGGGCAACTCTACCTTGGCCCGCAACGAACCTCCTTACGAACCGCAACATGGCCACGCTCCGGCCTCCGTGGCGACCGCATTTGGTCATTTATCCGTCTTTGGTCATAGGCCAAGACGTGTTCTGCTGCAATGCAAAAATTTATATCATTCGGTTGTGGCGGGCCAAAAATTCAGGGCCGGTGCCTGTCCGCCGAGGGGGCTAAAGGTCGCAGGGTGCCCGACGCTGGACGGCCTAGGTGCAGTGTGTCAATTGTAGCTTTGCCCGCGATGTCCCGGGCCTGCAAAGTGTTCTCTTGCGAGGATTGAGATGAAAATCGTCCCCGTCGTTCTCGCTGGTGGCACGGGAACCCGCCTGTGGCCGCTCTCGCGCAATGCGCTGCCCAAGCAATTTATCGCTTTGACTTCAGAGTTTACGCTGTTTCAGGACACGCTCCTCAGAACTCCTCCGGGCGCAGACTTTCATGAGCCTGTGATTGTCACCAACGATGACTATCGCTTCTATGCTCAGCGTCAGGCGGCGCGGCTGGGCCTGAAGCCCACCATCATTCTCGAGCCTGCGCGCAGGGACAGCGCGCCGGCGCTGGTCGCCGCCGCGGCCTACGTCGCGCGCCGCTACGGGCCGGACACGCCCGTGCTCGCCTTGGCCTCGGACCATGTGGTTCTCGAGCCCGAGAAGTTCCGCGAGGCGGTGGCCGTCGCTGCGGATGCTGCCGCGCTTGGGTACATCGTCACCTTCGGTATTGCGCCCGATTCGCCCCGCACCAGCTACGGCTACATCAAGCTGGGCGAGCCGCTGGGCGTCGCGGGGGCGTATGCCGTCGATTCCTTCGTCGAGAAGCCCAATGCGGAGGCGGCGCAGCGCTACCTTGACCTGGGCTACCTGTGGAACTCGGGCAATTTCCTGTTTCCGGCGGGGCTGCTCATGTCGGAAGCGGCGGCCTTCGAGCCGGAGATCGCGGCCAACGCCGCGGCTGCGGTGGAACTCGCCAGCGAGGACATCGGGTTCATCCGTCTCGACGCGGCGGCGTTCCAGGCGGCGCCTGCTAAATCCATCGACTTTGCCGTTCTGGAGCACACCGAGAAGGCGGCGGTGGTCCGGGGGGAATTCACCTGGTCCGACGTGGGCTCGTGGGACGCGGTGCAGGAGATCGGCGCGACCGACGGGAACGGCAATGTGGTGAAGGGGGCCGTGGTCCTCCAGGACTGCAAGGACGCTCATGTGCGCTCAGATGGCCCGCTCGTCGCCTGCATCGGCCTTGAGGGCGTGTCCGTGGTTGCGACGGATGACGCCGTGCTCGTGATGCCTTCGGATCGCAGCCAGGACGTGAAGGGCCTCGTCTCCGCGCTCAAGAAGTCCAATCGTCCCGAGGCCGACGAGCACCTCACGGTGCATCGCCCGTGGGGCACCTACGAGACGGTCTGTCGCGGCGACCGGTTCCAGGTGAAGAAGATCGTGGTCGAGCCCGCGGGCGTCCTGTCCCTGCAGAGGCACCATCATCGCGCCGAGCACTGGATCGTAGTGCGCGGAACGGCCGAGGTGACCCTGCCGGAACGCCAGTTCACGGTCCACGAGAACGAGTCGATCTACATTCCCATGGGCCAGGTCCATCGCCTCGCCAACCCCGGACGCATTCCGCTGGAGCTGATTGAAGTACAGACCGGCTCCTACCTCGGCGAGGACGACATCGTGCGCCTGGAAGACGCCTATCATCGCGTGTGACGGACGAAGGGCGTGGGGCCCCGATACGGGTCCCCCGCGCCCTTGCTGCGAGTGGCGCCTCAGGCCTGTCGCAAGACGACGCTGAAGGCGGAAACGATGTGGTAGAAGGAGGAGGCCGGCGCGGCTTCCTCCACGAAGCTGCCGTCGGGGAGCAGCCGGTCGCGCCAGGTGCCGGGCACCTTCATTTCAAGATAACGCGCGACGGCCTCGGCACTTTCCGCAAGATCCGTGGCCCAGCGCCCACCATCGGGCCCGCCGAGCACCAGCGCCGAGCGCAGGCGCTCCGTCTGCGCCCACAGGCGCGCAGTCGGGTCGGTTACCGCGCCGTCCGCGTCCAGCGCGAACACCGCGACCTTGCTGGCATGGTCGATGCCGTGGGCGGAGCCGAACGCCATGAGACGCTCTGATGCATCGCCGATGTCCCGGCCGAGGACGCGGGCGGAGAGATCCAGCAGGTAGGCCCACTCGAACTGGTGCCCCGGCTCGCGGACGAGGCCTTCGAGACCGGGCGCAAAGCGCCAGTCGCCATCGTAATATTCGCCGATGGCGCCGGTCCTCGGGTCGATCAGGCAGGTCAGGGCGAGGGTGACGATGGCGTTGGCCACCTCGGCGAACGGCGTCGGGCCGCCGAAGCCCACCCACGCGAGCGTCGCTTCCAGCATGTGCATGTGCGGGTTGGACCGCAGGGGCAGGACGCGTGGCTGCGCCTCCTCGAAGCCGCCGGCGGGATGGCCGCGTGTTTCCCTGAGCCGCGCAAGCAGGGTCACCGCCGCGTCCCGCAGGGCGGCGGGGCGGCCCTGGACGTCGTAGGCCTGCGCCAGGGCAAAGAGCACGAACGCCTGATCGTAGAGGTCCACGGACTCGTCCAGCGCCGTCCCGTCGGGAGCCACCAGCGTGCGGAACAAGCCATCGGGCCTCAGATAGGCGCGGAGCAGGAAATCGACACCGTGGCGGACAGCGTCCTGCCACGGCCCATCCCAGCCGAGCCGGCCGGCTTCCGCGTAAACATAGATCTGCCGGGCCTGGACCCTCAGGCGGCGGGGCGCTGGAACCGGAGCACCATTGAGGTCCAGTTTCTCGTGGAATCCACCTTTCGGATCCGCGCCCGCGGTCCACCAAAGCGGGAAGGCGTGATCCATGAGCCAGGATCGCGCCCATTTCGGCGACAAGCCTTCAACAAGCATCTTCGCTTTGCCCCCCACCCGTTGGTGGAAGCATGGCAGAAAATCGCGTGGCTTGCTCTCAATTTTTGTGCGCTGCGACAATGGTATTTTGTGCATTGCATTGTCGTGACAGGCGATTTTCCGCAGCTCGTCCTGCGCCCGCAGGCTTCGCCACGCTCGGTTGCCGGAAGCCTCCGACAAACCGGACGATGGCGCCGGGCGCAGATGAGCACATTTCATCGCACCGCGCGCGAGGCCGCGGGGACAGTCCCAGAAGCTCCGGGGCCCCGCGTCCAGGCATGCGACCGGCCGTCGGGAGCGCGGTCAGCCGACGGCGATGTCCTTGCCGCTCGCGCCCCACTCGGTCCACGAGCCGTCATAGAGCGCCTGGGGCGTCTTGCCGATCAGCTCCAGCCCCACCCAAAGGATCGCCGCCGAGACGCCCGAGCCGCATGAGGTGATGACCGGGCGGGAGAGGTCCAGCCCCGTGTCCGCCACCACCTTGCGGATCTCGTCCGGGGAGACGAGGCGGCCATCCTTCACCAGCCGGCCGTGGGGCAGGTTGAAGGCGCCGGGCATGTGGCCGGAGGGCAGGCCCTCCCGCGGCTCGGCCATCTCGCCCTTGAAGCGGCCTTCCTGGCGGGCATCCAGCACCTGTGCGCTGCCGCTCTTGAGCGCGCGGTCCACCTGCTCGATGTCCGCCACCCGCGAATGGTCGAGGCGCGGGCTGAAGACGGCGGGCCGGCGGGTCACCGGCCCGTCCTCCACCGGGCGGTCCTCGGCCAGCCACTTGGGCAGGCCACCGTCCAGCAGCTTCACGTCCTTCGCGCCGAAGGCCCGGAAGGTCCACCACACGCGGGGCGCCGAGAACAGGCCGGTGGAATCGTAGACCACCACGCGCAGCCCATCGCCGATGCCGAGCGCCCCCACCGCCACCGCGAAGCTGTGCGCATCGGGCAGCATGTGGGGCAAATCGGTGGAATGGTCGGCGATGGTGTCGATGTCGAAATGCACGGCGCCGGGGATGTGCCGCTCCAGATATTCCTTCGCGCCGCTGCGCCCGGTGGCGGGCATGTGCCAGGAGGCGTCCACCACCACGAGGTCCGGCGCGCCGAGATTGGCCGCAAGCCATTCGGTGGAGACAAAGGGGCTGTCGGGCGTATCGACGGGGAATGCGCTCATGGGGCCTCTCTCGGAGTGTTGCTCTTGGCCGGCCGAATTCAGGTCCCATCGGGCCGGGGCGCGCACGTCTCTGCCGGATGGGCGCGGCCGTCAAGCCTCCCCCGTCAATCCTGCTCCCAAGGCTCAGACGAAGACGTTGGGCACCTCGACCGTGCGCTCCAGCCACTCCGGCACCGGCAGGCTCTTGGAGCGCAGGAACTCGGGGTTGAAGAGCTTGGACTGATAGCGGGTGCCGTAGTCGGCAAGGATGGTCACGATGGTGTGGCCCGGTCCCATCTCTTTCGCGAGGCGGACGGCGCCCGCCACGTTCACGCCGGAGGAGCCGCCGAGGCACAGGCCTTCATGCTGGAGCAGGTCGAACACCACCGGCACCGATTCCTCGTCCGGGATCAGGAAGGCGGTGTCGATGGGCGCGCCCTCGAGATTCGCGGTGATGCGCCCCTGGCCGATGCCCTCGGTGATGGAGGAGCCCTCCGCCTTCAGCTCGCCGGTGGTGTAATAGGAATAGAGCGCCGCGCCGGGCGGATCGGCGAGGCCGATCTGGATCGCCTTGTTGCGCTCCTTCAGGGCGATGGCGATGCCCGCGAGCGTGCCGCCCGTGCCCACGGCGCAGATGAAGCCGTCCACCTTGCCATCGGTCTGCTCGAAGATCTCGGGGCCGGTGGTCTCGATATGGGCCTGGCGATTGGCGACGTTGTCGAACTGGTTGGCCCAGATGGCGCCGTTCGGCTCGGTCTTGGCCATGGCCTCGGCGAGGCGGCCGGAGAGCTTCACGTAATTGTTGGGGTTGGAATAGGGCACGGCCGGAACCTCCACCAGCGTGGCGCCGGCGAGCTTCAGCATGTCCTTCTTCTCCTGGGACTGGGTCTCCGGAATGACGATCACCGTCCGGAAGCCGAGCGGCGCCGCGACGAGGGCGAGGCCGATGCCGGTGTTGCCAGCCGTTCCCTCGACGATGACGCCGCCGGGCTTCAGCGCGCCACGGGCCACCGCGTCCTTGATGATGCCGAGCGCCGCGCGGTCCTTCACCGACTGGCCGGGATTGAGAAACTCGGCCTTGCCGAGAATCTCGCAGCCGGTCTCCTCGGAGGCGCGCTTCAGACGAATGAGAGGGGTATTGCCGATGGAGTCCACAAGGCCGTTACGGATCATGGGGGGATCAAGCCTTCAATGAATGTGAAGGCACCCTACTCAACAGCCTTCGTTGCATCAATATGAGAAACCTCAGGTTTTCTTTGTGGATTCGAAGGCGCGCAGGGCTCGCGCCCGCGCCGCCGCATGATCCACGATGGGACGCGGATAGGTGGCACCGAGCCGCACGCCTGCGGCCGCGAGGGTGGCGGCGTCCGCCGTCCACGGACTGTGGATGACGCGCGCGGGAAGCTTGGCGAGCTCGGGGACATAGGTGCGCACATAGGCCCCCTCGGGGTCGAACTTCTCGCCCTGGGTCACCGGATTGAAGATGCGGAAATAGGGCGCGGCATCGAGCCCCGAGCCAGCCACCCACTGCCAGGAGGCGGGGTTGCTGGCCGGGTCCGCGTCCACCAGCGTGTCCCAGAACCACGCCTCGCCCTCCCGCCAGTCGATGAGCAGGTGCTTGGTGAGGAAGGAGGCCACCGCCATGCGCACCCGGTTGTGCATCCATCCCGTCTGCCACAGCTGGCGCAGGCCGGCATCGATGAGGGGATAGCCGGTGCGGCCCTTTTGCCAGGCCTTCAGCTCCCCCGGGCACTCGCGCCAGGGAAAGGTGTCGAACGACGGCTGGATGTTGCGGCTGGCAATCTGCGGATCCTCGGCGAGGAGGTGGTAGGAGAATTCGCGCCAGGTGAGCTCGGCCTCGAACTTCTCCGCATCGGCCTCGGGAATCTCGCCCGCGTCCGCCGCGTGGCGGATGGCGGCGCGCGCCTGCCGGGGCGAGATTCCGCCGAAGCGCAGATAGGGCGAAAGGCGGGAGACGTGGTTTTCCGCTGGCAGGTCCCGCCCGTCGCGGTAGCCGGCAAGGCCGTCGGCGATGAAGGCGGACAGCCGCGAGAGCGCCGCGTCCTCCCCGGCATCCCAGGTGGTGCGCAGGCCGCCGGCCCAGTCGGGGCGGATGGGCTCCAGCTCCCAGTCCTTCAGCGTGTCGCCCGGTGGCGGGTGGGTGGCACCCGAGAGGGTTGCCGGCACGGGGAGGGGAGGGGCGAGGTCGCGCCCCTTCAGCGCCGCCCGCTGGAAGGCGGAGAAGGTGCGTGGCATGCGCCCGCTCGCGCCCTTCACGCTGCCCGGCGGGTAGAGCAGATGGGCGCAGAAGCGCAACACCCGACGCTGTTCCGCCGCGAGGCGGGCGGCGACGCCGTGGTCCACCTTGCCTTCCGCCTCGCCGGCGCGGTCGTTGAAGGCGATGGTCGCGGCGCCGAGTGCAGCCGCGACATCCGGCACCACGCGGGTTGCCGGCCCCCGCCGCAGGATCAGCGGAATGCGACGGCGGGAGAGGGCGGCCTCGAGTGCGCGCAACGATTGGGCGAGCCACCATCGCGCCGCGCCGCCGAGAGGACGCACCCCGGGGCTGTCCTCGTCGAGTACATAGAGGCCGGCGATGGGCGCTCCGGCCTCGGCGAGGGCGGTGAATGCCGGATTATCCGCGAGGCGCAGGTCGTCGCGGAACCAGAGCAGGGAAGGGGATGTCGTCATGACCGACCTCCTACGCGGCCGAGCCGCTGGAGGTTCACTCCCCTTCGGTGGGTTTGGCAAGCCCGTCCGGCATCGGGGGCCGGACGGGCGGTGGCATCAGTGGTTGATGTCCACGTCCCGCGTCTCCTTGCCGAGGATCAGCGCGATCAGCGTGAGCACGGACATGACGGAGAGGTAGACGCCCACCCAGAACGGGCTGCCGGCGCCATAGCTCCACAGGGCGACGGCGATGAAGGGCGCCACCGCCGCGCCGAGGATCGACGACACGTTGTAGGAGATGCCCGAGCCCGTGTAGCGCACGTTGGCCGGGAACAGCTCCGGCAGCAGCGCGCCCATGGGGCCGAAGGTGAGGCCCATCAGCGAGAAGCCGATGATGAGCCAGGCCATCACGCCCGCAGGGCCGGCGGAGAGGATGGGCACCCACAGGAGGCCGAACACGGCGATCGCGGTGGTGATGGCGATGAGCGTGCGCCGGCGGCCCCAGCGGTCGGCCCAGGGGCCGGACGCCATGGTGAAGATGCCGAAGAACACCACGCCCACGATCATCATCAGCACGAAGGTGCGGTAATCATAGCCGAGGCCGGGCACGGCGGCGGTGGCGGGGGCGCGGCCGTAGCTCAGGGAGAAGGTGGTCATCAGGTAGAAGAGCACGTAGGTGGCGAGCATGTAGAAGGTGCCGAGGACCAGCTCGCGCCAGTGGCTCCTGAAGGCCGCCGCCAGTGGCAGCTTCTGCACCTTGCCGCTCTTCACCGTCTTCGCGAAGGCGGCGCTCTCCACGAGGTTGAGCCGCACCCACAGGCCGACGATCACCATGACCGCCGAGAACAGGAACGGCAGGCGCCAGCCCCAGGCCAGGAAGGCATCCGAGGGGCGGGACGGGTCGGCGGAAGGCATCAGCGCGGCGATGATCAGGAACAGGCCGTTGGCGATGATGAAGCCGATGGGCGCGCCGAGCTGCGGGAAGGTCCCGTAGACGGCCCGCTTGCCGTGGGGCGCGTTCTCGGTGGCCACGAGCGCCGCGCCGCTCCACTCGCCGCCGAGCGCGAAGCCCTGGGCGAGCCGCAGCACCACCAGCAGGAAGGGCGCGAGCCAGCCGGCGGTCTGGAAGGTGGGCAGCGCGCCGATGAGGAAGGTGGCGATGCCCATGGTGAGCAGCGCGCCCACCAGGGTGATCTTGCGGCCCTTCTTGTCGCCGAGGTGGCCGAAGAAGATGGCGCCGAGCGGCCGGGCCACCATGGCCGCGCCGAACACCGCGAAGGAGGCGAGGAGCGCGGTGGTGTCGTTGCCAACCGGGAAGAACAGGTGCGGGAACACCAGCACCGCCGCGGTGGCGTAGACGTAGAAATCGTAGAACTCGATGGTGGTGCCCACGAGGCTCGCGAGGATGACGCGTGAGCGCGGATTGATGGCGGCTGGGGCGTCGGCGGAGCCGACGACTGTGGTGGACGACATACCCTGGACTTTCAGTCGTGGAATGCCCCGCTTTGAGAACCGGGCAAGCCAGGAGGAAAGGCTTCAGGGATGCTCCGGAAATATTCTATCGCGTCGGAGCGGGGCAGTAGGGTCCGGCGCGCCAGAAGGCTGGTCGACGGGATAGAATATTGCGCCGCCGTTGGCCAGCGTGTGCGCCGCAGCATCGCGCAAGGGGGCCATGTGCTGCATGCATGCCCCTTCCGGCCGGGCCGTCCCTGGGGGGATGCCATCCTGTGGATGATGGTGAAGACCTACCAATAGTGCCCGCGCTCATCCGGGCTTGTCACGAAGCCGCGAAAATCGAGCGCGGCCAAGGCTCGTTAGGGAATTGTTAACGTCGCGGCTGCCACCATATATAGTATGAAGGTGGGGCGGAGCCCCCCAAATGGTGGCAAAATCAGGTTTGACCCATGGGCCAGACTCGCTCTAGCGTTCCGGACCTGAGCGACGGGCGTCTCCACATGTTGGGGGTCGGCAGATGCCGGTCGCGCTTCCTGAATAGCCGCTTACGAACCGCCGGGGCGCGGCGCGCTGTGCCGTGCCTGCCGGGCCGTCACGACTTTCGTTTTATCTGCTAAACTGATCGGCCCAGGCGGGGCCGAGCCCGAAGGAGCACCGGTCATGCGCGTCGAACGCCGCTACACGCAAGAGGGTCGTTCCCCTTACGCGGACATTCCGTTCCGCGAGACCGTGAGCGAGATCAGGAACCCGGACGGCTCGGTGGTCTTCCGCCAGGAGGGCATCCAGGTTCCCGCGCAGTTCTCGCAGGTGGCGAGCGACATCCTTGCGCAGAAGTACTTCCGCAAGGCCGGCGTGCCCGCGCGCCTGAAGAAGGTGGAGGAGCATTCCGTTCCCTCCTTCCTGTGGCGCTCGGTGGCGGACGAGGCGGCCCTGGCCGACCTGCCGGCGAAGGAGCGCCATGTGGGCGAGACCACCGCCCAGCAGGTGTTCGACCGTCTCGCCGGCACCTGGACCTATTGGGGCTGGAAGGGCGGCTATTTCGACAGCGAGGCCGACGCCCAGGCCTTCTATGACGAGCATCGCTACATGCTCGCCATGCAGATGGCCGCGCCCAATTCGCCCCAGTGGTTCAACACCGGCCTGTTCTGGGCCTATGGCATCGATGGACCGGGGCAGGGCCACTTCTACGTGGACTACCAGACCGGCGAGCTCATGGCCTCCACCTCGGCTTACGAGCATCCCCAGCCGCATGCCTGCTTCATCCAGTCCGTGGGCGACGACCTCGTGAACGAGGGCGGCATCATGGACCTGTGGGTGCGCGAGGCGCGCCTGTTCAAGTACGGCTCGGGCACCGGCTCCAACTTCTCCGCGCTGCGCGGCGAGGGCGAGCGCCTGTCGGGCGGCGGCCGCTCCTCCGGCCTCATGAGCTTCCTCAAGATCGGCGACCGGGCCGCGGGCGCCATCAAGTCCGGCGGCACCACGCGCCGCGCCGCCAAGATGGTGGTGGTCGACGCGGACCATCCGGACATCGAGGCCTATGTGGACTGGAAGGTGATCGAGGAGCAGAAGGTCTCCTCCCTCGTCACCGGCTCCAAGCTCAACGCCAAGCACCTCAAGGCCATTCTCAAGGCCTGCGTGAATTGCGAGGGCAATGGCGACGACTGCTTCGACCCGGAGAAGAATCCGGCGCTGAAGCGCGAGATCAAGGCCGCCCGCAAGGCCGCCATCGCCGATGCCGCCATCCGCCGGGTGATCCAGTATGCCCGCCAGGGCTACAAGGACATCGACGTCGCCATCTACGACACGGACTGGGACGGCGAGGCCTACATCACGGTCGCCGGCCAGAACTCCAACAATTCCGTGCGCGTCACCGATGACTTCCTGCGCGCGGTGGAGGCGGACGAGGACTGGGACCTTATCCGCCGCACCGACGGCAAGGTGGCCAAGACGGTGAAGGCCCGCGAGCTGTGGGAGAAGATCGGCTCCGCCGCCTGGCACTGCGCCGACCCCGGCATCCAGTTCCACACCACGGTGAACGACTGGCACACCTGCCCGGCGGGCGGCGAGATCCGGGCGTCCAACCCGTGCTCGGAATACATGTTCCTCGACGACACGGCCTGCAATCTCGCCTCGCTGAACCTCCTCCAGTTCCGCGACGCCGAGAAGCGCTTCGACGTGGAGAGCTACGAGCACGCCGTGCGGCTGTGGACCGTGGTGCTGGAAATCTCCGTGCTGATGGCGCAGTTCCCCTCGCGCCGCATTGCCGAGCTGTCCTACGAGTACCGCACGCTGGGCCTCGGCTATGCGAACATCGGCGGCCTGCTCATGTCGAGCGGCATCTCCTATGACTCGCCCCAGGGCCGCGCCATCTGCGGCGCGCTCTCGGCCATCATGACCGGCGTGTGCTACGCCACCTCCGCCGAGATGGCGAAGGAGCTCGGCACCTTCCCGGCCTATGGCGCCAACGCCCAGTCCATGCTGCGGGTGATCCGCAACCATCGCCGCGCCGCCCATGGCCTCGCCGATGGCTATGAGGACCTGTCGGTGGCTCCCGTTCCGCTCGACCACGTGTCGTGCCCCGACATGCGCCTCATCGCTCACGCCACCGCCGCCTGGGACAAGGCGCTGGCGCTCGGCGAGCAGCACGGCTACCGCAACGCCCAGGTCTCGGTGATCGCCCCCACCGGCACCATCGGCCTGGTGATGGACTGCGACACCACCGGCATCGAGCCCGACTTCGCGCTGGTGAAGTTCAAGAAGCTCGCCGGTGGCGGCTACTTCAAGATCATCAACCGCGCCGTGCCCGAGGCGCTGCGCGCACTCGGCTATGGCGAGGCGGAGATTGCCGAGATCGAGGCCTATGCGGTGGGCCACGGCTCCCTCGCCCAGGCCCCGGCCATCAACCACTCGACGCTCCGCGCCAAGGGCTTCGACGATGCCGCCATCGCCAAGGCCGAGGCGGCGGTGAAGACGGCGTTCGACATCAAGTTTGCCTTCAACCGCTGGACGTTCGGCGAGGAGTTCCTGGCCAGCGCGCTGAAGGTTCCCGCGGCCCAGCTCGCCGATCCGAAATTCGACCTGCTCTCCTTCCTCGGCTTCTCGAAGGCCGACATCGAGGCGGCGAACGTCCATGTTTGTGGCGCCATGACGCTGGAAGGTGCTCCGCACCTGAAGGACAAGCACCTGCCCGTGTTCGACTGCGCCTCCCCGTGCGGCCGGCTCGGCAAGCGCTACCTCTCGGTGGAGAGCCACATCCGCATGATGGCGGCGGCCCAGCCCTTCATCTCGGGCGCCATCTCCAAGACCATCAACATGCCCAACGAGGCGAGCGTCGAGGATTGCAAGGCGGCGTACCTGCTCTCCTGGCGCCTCGCGCTGAAGGCCAATGCCCTCTATCGCGACGGCTCCAAGCTCTCCCAGCCCCTCAACGCCCAGCTGGTGGCGGACGACGAGGAAGAGGACGACGCGGTGGAGGCCCTGGTCGCCCAGCCGAACGCGGCCCGCACCGCCACCGTGACCGAGAAGATCGTCGAGCGGGTGGTGGAGCGCATCGTCGAGCACCGGGTGCGCGAGCGGGAGAAGATGCCCGACCGCCGCAAGGGCTACACCCAGAAGGCGGTGGTGGGTGGCCACAAGGTGTATCTGCGCACCGGCGAATATGATGACGGCCGCCTCGGCGAGATCTTCATCGACATGCACAAGGAGGGCGCGGCGCTCCGCTCGCTCCTCAACAACTTCGCCATCGCCATCTCGCTCGGCCTGCAGTACGGCGTGCCGCTCGAGGAGTATGTGGACGCCTTCACCTTCACCCGCTTCGAGCCAGCGGGCCCGGTGCAGGGCAACGACACCATCAAGTACGCCACCTCCATGCTGGACTATGTGTTCCGCGAGCTGGCGGTGAGCTATCTCGGCCGCAGCGACCTCGGCCATGTGGACCCCCACGACACCGGCTTCGACGCGCTCGGCAAGGGCGTGGACGAGGGCAAGGCGCCGAACCCGGCCAACCGCGTCGTCTCCAAGGGTCTGGTGCGCGGCAAGACGGTGAACCTCCTGGCGCCGCAGCCGGTGCCGACCGAGCCCCGCGCCGCCACCGACAACGTGACGGTGCTGCGCGCCTCCACATTCGGCGCCACCGCGCTGAAGACCGAGGTGGAACTGCCGGAGGCAACGCCCGAGGTGGAGCAGCTGGAAGCGGCGGTGGAAAGCCTGATGGAGAAGTCGCTGCCCTGGTCCGCCACCGCCCGCAAGGCGGAAGCCCGGGCCGAGGCCCGCGCCAAGGGCTACGAGGGCGAGGCCTGCCCCGAGTGCATGAACTTCACTTTGGTGCGCAACGGCACCTGCCTGAAGTGCGACACCTGCGGCGGCACGACGGGCTGCAGCTGAGACGGCAGCGCACGCCACAGCTTACCATTCGATCATGGATGCCCGGGCTTGGCCCGGGCATTTGCATTTCTAGCACCCGATCTGGCCGCCTTTCGTTGGGGCTGAGCGGCGCGCCTCAATCCCCCGTGATCAGCACTTCCGGCATCTCGTTGGGGTCCTCCACGTCGAGCCCGTCCTCCTCGGCGAGCGGGACGTCGAGGAGGCAGACGTCGCCGTCGTCAATGACGATCTGGATGGGGGTGAGCGCCTTGCCCTTGCAGGGGCCGATGAAGCAGGCGCCGGTGTCGGGATCGAACTTCGCCCCGTGCCGGCCGCAGGTGAGGAAGTTGCCCTCTTTGTCGAAAAACTCCCCCGGATAGGTGTCGAGCCGGGCGCCTTCGTGCGGGCAGGCGTTCTCGAAGCCGTGGAAATTGTTGGCTTGGCGCGTGATCAGGATCGGCCACGGCTTCTTGTTGCCATCGTCATCCAGCCGGGCGAGCACGAAGCCGCGGGCATCGCCGTCGTCGATCTCATAGGTGGCACAGATGGCGAAAAGCTCGGTCATGGGACGACACCTCCCCGACCCGAACGGGGGTCGTGTGCCTTCCCAAGCAAATTGCGCGCCAGTTTCGCGCGAAAACCGGACGGAACTGATGCCGTGCCGGCGTGGTACGGTCGCGGGCCTCAGAATGCCGGCGCCGGTGCGAACAGGCAAAGCGTCCGTCCCTCGCGCCTGCCGCCCAAAGAACAGCGGTGGAACTTGCCGTCCGGGCTCTCCGGCACAGTGTCGCGTGGGAAATATTCGCCCGTCGCCTTGATGAAATAGCCTTGGCCGATGAACTCCACGTCCTCCTGCGTGATCTCGTAGCAATCCTGCCCGGAGCAGCAATAGGCCGGATACCACTCGTGGGTGCTGGCGACGCGGGGCAGGAGCAGCGCGACGGCGAGGCCGGCCAGGAGGCCGAGGCCGAACTTCAGTGCGCGAGCGGCCCCCACAAGCCGAGGGCGTGGCGAGGACAATCCGGTATGCGTCATGCGACGGCTCCGTTTTGCCCGAGGCCGGGGTCGGCCGCCTCGGGACAGTCCGGGCCGTTCAGGATGACGCAAACTGCTGCCGGCTCAAAGATATTTCGTGCCCGGGAAGGTGCCGGAAGGGCACGGGGGACGGGTTGAAGGCCTCGGGGAGTTCCGGCGGGAAGCCGGCCAATTGCTTCGGCGCGGTCTCGTCCCGATGGGGGCGGAGGCCATCTTCAATCCCTACGGCGAGCGGCATCCGGCACCTTGGGACCAATGGCCCCGCTCCCCCCGGCCCGGATTCCGGGCGCGGCCCCGTGAAGTCCCCCCGGATGCGGCGCGGACGGGAGCGATGACCACGCGGGTCCCCAAGGTTTTGGACACCGATGATGGCGCCCATCCCTCAGTCCACGTCCTCCACGCTGTCCGGCCCGCCGCCATAGGCGCGCTGGGCCAGCGCCGCCTGCATGAAGGGGTCGAGGTCGCCGTCCAGCACTTCCTGCGGCGTGCCGGAGGTAACGCCGGTGCGCAGGTCCTTCACCAGCTGGTAGGGCTGGAGCACGTAGGAGCGGATCTGGTGCCCCCAGCCGATGTCGGTCTTGGCGGCCTGCTCGGCCATGGCTTCCGCCTCGCGCTTCTTCAGCTCCAGGTCGTAGAGCTTGGCGCGCAGCATGTTCCAGGCGGTGGCGCGGTTCTTGTGCTGCGAGCGGTCGCCCTCGCTCACCACGGCGATGCCGGTGGGAATGTGGGTGAGGCGCACCGCCGATTCCGTCTTGTTCACGTGCTGGCCGCCGGCGCCGCCCGAGCGCATGGTGTCCACCCGCACGTCGGCTTCCTTGATGTCCACCACGATGCGGTCGTCCACCACCGGATAGACGTCGACCGAGGCGAACGAGGTCTGCCGCCGGGCATTGGAATCGAACGGGGAGATGCGCACGAGACGATGCACCCCCGCCTCCGTCTTCAGCCAGCCATAGGCGTTGTGACCCTTCACCTGGATGGTGGCGGACTTGAGCCCGGCCTGCTCCCCCTGGGATTCGTCCATCAGCTCCACCTTGAAGCCGTGCCGCTCGCACCAGCGGCGATACATGCGCAGCAGCATCTCCGCCCAGTCCTGGCTGTCGGTGCCGCCGGCCCCGGCGTGGACCTCGAGATAGCTGTCGTTGGAATCGGCTTCACCGGACAGCAGCGCCTCCAGCTCGCGCCGCGCCAGCTCCGCCTTAAGTCCGTCCAGGGAGGCCGCGGCTTCTGCGATCACGCCTTCATCGCCTTCGCCCTCGCCGAGCTCGATCAGCTCGACATTGTCGGCGAGGTCCTGTTCCACCCGGTCGATGGCACCGAGGCTGTCTTCCAGCGTTGTGCGCTCCTGCATGATCTTCTGCGCGCGCTCGGGCTCGTCCCAGAGGGTCGGGTCCTCCACGATCGCGTTGAGCTCCGCCAGACGCCGCCGCGCGCGGCCCACGTCGAGGTGGGACCGCAGGAGGTCCAGGGACTGTCTGATCTCGTCGACCTTCGCGGCGAGTTCCGCGCGCATGGCTCATACTTCTCCGGCTGAGGGCCGCGGAAAATAGCGGCGGAGCGCATGGGTGTAAACGGAGGGTCGGCCCACCGGCCCCTTCTTTCCCGAGATCCGCCTGGGCACAGGGGCTTGCAGGGCCCTTCAGCCTCGCCCCCCCCCGTGTCGAACATCCCTTCCGACGCGGAAAACCAGAGGCCCGTTTCCATAAACATGTGCATGGAAAACGAGCAGCCTACCCCCGTTCTGCCGCCTGCAGCGTGCCGGAAAACCGCCTTGCGGCGAACGTGCTCCCATTCTGCTCTTCCGACTTTGGGCGCCTTGGGAGGGCGTCTTGAGAACATATTGCGAACATGGAACAAAAAGAGTACATAGTCAACGCACTCATTTCCCCTTGCGCCAGCACCGGAGCGCGGCGATGACTCAGGCGACACTCCGACTCGTCGAAGGTTCTTCCATGGACAAGACCAAGGCGCTCGACGCCGCGCTCGCCCAGATCGAGCGGCATTTCGGCAAGGGCTCGATCATGCGGCTCGGCAAGGGCGGCAAGGCCTTGGAGATCGAGAGCATTCCCACTGGCTCCCTCGGGCTCGACATTGCGCTCGGCATCGGGGGGTTGCCAAAGGGGCGTGTGGTCGAGATCTACGGCCCCGAATCCTCTGGCAAGACCACGCTGGCGCTCCACACGGTGGCCGAATCGCAGAAGCGTGGAGGCACCTGTGCCTTCATCGACGCGGAGCATGCGCTCGACCCGGTCTACGCCCGCAAGCTCGGCGTTAACCTGGATGACCTGCTCATCTCCCAGCCCGACGCGGGCGAGCAGGCGCTGGAAATCGCCGATACGCTCGTGCGCTCCGGTGCCATCGACGTGCTGGTGGTCGATTCGGTGGCGGCGCTCACGCCACGCGCCGAGCTCGATGGCGAGATGGGCGATAACCAGCCCGGCCTGCAGGCGCGCCTCATGAGCCAGGCGCTGCGCAAGCTCACGGCGTCCATCTCCAAGTCCAACACCATGGTGATCTTCATCAACCAGATCCGCATGAAGATCGGTGTGATGTATGGCTCGCCGGAGACCACCACGGGCGGCAACGCTCTGAAATTCTACGCCTCGGTCCGCCTCGACATCCGTCGTATCGGCGCGATCAAGGAACGTGACGAGGTGGTGGGCAACCAGACCCGCGTCAAGGTGGTGAAGAACAAGCTCGCGCCGCCTTTCAAGCAGGTGGAGTTCGACATCATGTATGGCGAGGGCGTGTCCAAGACGGGCGAGCTGCTCGATCTCGGCGTGCGGGCCGGGGTTGTGGAGAAATCCGGCGCCTGGTTCTCCCACGACAGCCAGCGCCTCGGCCAAGGGCGCGAGAATGCCAAGACCTTCCTGAAGCAGAACCAGGAGGTTGCCAACCGGATCGAGGCGGCCATTCGCCAGAACGCGGGGCTCATCGCCGAGCAGATCCTCGCCGGTACGCCGGAAGAAGATGCGGAGGGCAGCGAGGCGGACGCCTGAGATCCGTCGCGGCCTGCATTCTGGGCGACATGTTCAACGCTCCCATCGCAAGGCGTTTCTGGACAAGCGTGGGGCCCCTCGCTAAACGAACCCGGTTCCGGTTGGAGGCAATGGCCTCTACCGGAACCGCGGGGGCGCGCCCTTAAGGGATCGCGTCGGCGTGGGGTGATCACCAGAGCCGGTTCCCGCATCCGGGCCGGCGTCGAGGGATAGTGGCCGGCACATGAGCGGCGTCAACGAGATCCGGTCGAGCTTCATCGACTACTTCGTCAAGGAAGGCCACGAGGCGGTCGCCTCTTCGCCCCTGGTGCCGCACAACGACCCCACGCTCATGTTCACCAACGCGGGCATGGTGCAGTTCAAGAACGTCTTCACCGGCGTCGAGAAGCGGCCCTATTCGCGTGCGGTGACGTCTCAGAAGTGCGTGCGCGCCGGCGGCAAGCACAACGATCTCGACAATGTGGGCTACACCGCGCGGCACCACACGTTTTTCGAGATGCTGGGGAACTTCTCCTTCGGCGACTATTTCAAGGACCGGGCCATCGAGCTCGCCTGGAACCTCGTCACCCGCACCTTCGACCTGCCGCGCGATCGCCTGGTCGTCACCGTCTACAGCGAGGACGACGAAGCCTACGGCCTGTGGAAGAAGATCGCCGGCCTTTCCGACGACAAGATCATCCGCATTCCCACCTCCGACAATTTCTGGTCCATGGGCGATACCGGCCCTTGCGGTCCCTGCTCAGAAATCTTCTTTGACCATGGCCCGAACGTCGCCGGCGGTCCTCCGGGCTCCCCCGATGCCGACGGCGATCGCTTCATTGAGATCTGGAACCTCGTCTTCATGCAGTTCGAGCAACTGCCGGGCGGCGAGCGGGTGGGGCTTCCCCGCCCCTCCATCGATACGGGCATGGGCCTTGAGCGCGTGTCCGCGGTGCTGCAGGGCGTGCACAACAATTATGACACCGACCTGATGCGCGCCCTCATCGCCGAGGTGGCCGAACTCACCTCGGTGGATCCGGACGGCCCGCAGATGGCAAGCCATCGCGTCATCGCCGACCATTTGCGCGCGTCGGTGTTCCTCACCGCGGACGGTGTGCTGCCGTCCAACGAAGGTCGTGGCTATGTGCTGCGCCGCATCATGCGCCGCGCCATGCGCCATGCCCAATTGCTCGGCTCGAAGGATCCGCTGATGCACCGCCTCGTGCCGGTGCTGGTGCGGGAGATGGGCCGCGCCTATCCGGAAATCGTGCGCGCCGAGGCTCTTGCAGAAGAGACGCTGCTGCTTGAGGAGACGCGCTTCCGCCGCACGCTGGAGCGTGGCCTGTCCATCCTCGAGGAAGAGAGCGCGGAGCTGACTTCCGGCGCGCAATTCTCCGGCGAAGTAGCCTTCAAGCTCTACGACACCTTCGGTTTTCCGCTCGACCTGACCCAGGACGCCTTGCGGGCCCGTGGCATCACCGTGGACACCTCGGCCTTCGAGGTCGCCATGGCGCGGCAGAAGGCTGAGGCCCGGGCCAACTGGGCGGGATCCGGTGAGGCGGCGACCGATGCGCTCTGGTTCTCCCTGCGCGACAGGGTCGGGGCCACCGACTTCCTCGGTTACGACGCGGAAAAGGCGGAAGGCGTCGTGACCGCCTTGGTGCGCGACGGCGCCGAAGTGGACGTCCTTACCGCCGGCGAGACGGGGCTCGTACTGCTGAACCAGACGCCGTTCTATGGTGAGTCGGGTGGTCAGGTGGGCGATACCGGTCGGCTCGTCGGAGAAGGCGGCATCGTGGTGGAGGTGCGCGCGACGCAGAAGAAGCTTGGCGACCTCTTCATCCACGACGTGAAGGTCGAGGCGGGCACCTTGAAGCCTGGCACGGCTCTGGTGCTTGAGGTGGACCACGCACGGCGGGCCGCGGTGCGTGCCAATCATTCCGCGACCCATCTGCTGCACGAGGCGCTGCGGCGCGTGCTTGGGGACCACGTGGCCCAGAAGGGGTCTCTGGTGGCTCCCGACCGGCTGCGGTTCGACTTCTCCCATCCGAAGCCTCTCAGCCACGCTGAAGTCGTCGCGGTGGAGGAGATCGCCAACCGCTTCGTGCTGCGCAACGAGCCCGTCGAGACGCGGATCATGGCGGTGGACGATGCCATCTCCTCCGGTGCGCGCGCGCTGTTCGGCGAGAAGTATGGCGAGGAGGTGCGCGTCGTCTCCATGGGTATGGACGATGGGAATGGCGCGCCTTACTCCGTGGAGCTCTGTGGCGGTACCCATGTGAAGCGCACCGGCGATATCGGCATTATTTCGGTGGTGTCCGAGGGGGCGGTCGCCTCCGGCGTGAGGCGTATCGAGGCGTTGACGGCCAACGCCGCCCGGCATCACCTGAATACGGCCTCGGCCGCGCTTGCCGCCTCCGCCGCGACGCTGAAGACTTCGGTGAGCGAGGTCGAGGCGCGGGTCGCCGCGTTGGTGGAGGAGCGGCGGAAGCTCGAGCGCGAGCTCGCCGACGCGCGCAAGAAGCTCGCCATGGGCGGCGGCAGCCAGGGCGGCGTGGATGCGGTGCGCTCGGTTGGTGACGTGAAACTGCTCGCCCGTCAGGTGGAGGGCATCGAGATCAAGGATCTCAAGGCGCTGGTGGACGAGGGCAAAAAGCAGATCGGCTCCGGCGTGGTGGCGATCGTCGGCGTGACGCCAGACGGCAAGGCGGGCATCGTGGTGGGCGTCACGGCCGATCTCACCCCGCGGTTCGATGCGGTGGCGCTGGTGCGTCGCGGTGCCGAGGCCCTGGGCGGCAAAGGCGGCGGCGGCCGTCCGGACATGGCCCAGGCGGGTGGTCCGGATGGGGACAAGGCAGAGGCGGCGCTGGCGGCAGTCGAGGCCGGGCTCGCAGGCTGAGGCGCGCTGGTGGTTCGTCCGGTCGGATAAGGAGACACGGGGCGAAGGACGGTGCCGCGGAGGCTTTGGCGAACTGGCGCGGGCAGGGCTCCGACCGGTCTGCCGAATGCACCGAAGCGACGCGGGGACCTCCGGTGCCAACCGTCGATGCCAGCGTCGGCATGAGGTTTTCGTCAGCTCTCCGGGGAGCAACGCGCGCCCGTCGGAAAGGTCCGGATGGGGTGTGCGCGGTCGGACCGATTTCCCGAGACTGGCCTTTCGGCGGCATTCTTGTCGTTGCCTTTATCTGCCGGCTGCGGCCGGTGATTCAAAGGGCCAGTCTGGCGAGGCAGATATCATGTTCGCGCTTGGGGTGGCTTTCGCCAGGACGTTGTTTTCCATGGGACGTGTCGTTCGTTCATTTTCGTCGCCATGAATGCGCCGGGCGGGGAGCTTTGACTCATGATGTCCGCGTATGCCCTGGCATGTGGCGGTCCGCGCCGCGGCAGGCGAGACGGATGCGCCGGGCAGGTGCTGCGATGCGGCGGGAGAATACGGTGAGCGAGAGGGGGAGCGAGGAGTGACCGACACCGTCCTCAAGGATGGGTTCGTCTATCTCCTCGCGGCCGGGGTGCTCGTGCCGCTGTTCCATCGCGCGCGCATCGGCGCGGTTGTGGGGTTCATTGTCATCGGCGCGCTGCTCGGGCCCCATGGCTTGGGCCAATTGGCGGAACGCGTGCCCGCCATTCGCTTCGTCACCATCTCGAGTCCCGAGCGCGCGGCGCCCTTCGGCGAGCTTGGCGTGGTGTTCCTGCTGTTCCTGCTGGGGCTGGAGTTCTCCGCTTTGCGCCTGTGGGCGCTCCGGCGGGAGGTGTTCGGGGTCGGCTGCCTGCAGGTGCTGCTCTGCGGCGCGGTCCTGGCCCTCGCCGCGACGATGGCGACCAGTTATGCGGCGGGCCTCGCCCTGGTCATTGGCTTCTCGCTGGCGCTGTCATCCACGGCCGTGGTGAGCCAGCTTCTGGTGGATGAGCGCCGCTCTTTGAGCTCCTTCGGCCAGTTGGTCATCGCCGTCCTTCTGTTTCAGGACCTCATGGTGGCCCCCATTCTGCTGGCGGCGGAGCTGCTTGCGGGGGAGGGCGGCAATGTGGCGCTGCTGGCACTCACCGCGCTCGGAAAGGCGGCGGGTGCGGTCGTGGCGATCCTCGTGGCCGGACGCTTCGTGCTGGCCCCGCTGGTGGCGGCAGCGGCGTCCACGCGCTCGCGCGAGCTCATCATGGCCATCACGCTGGTGGTGGTGGTGGGCTCCTCGGCCCTGACCCATGCCGCTGGGCTCTCCGCGGCGCTCGGCGCCTTTCTTTCGGGCATGATGCTGTCGGAGACGGCCTACCGCCATCAGATCGAGGTGGATCTCGAGCCCTTCAAGGGCCTGCTCATCGGCGTGTTCTTCGTCACCGTTGGCATGGGCGTTGATTTCTCCTCCCTCCTGGCGCGGCTGCCGCTGGTGCTGGGGGCGACGGTGCTTCTGATCGTGCTGAAGACTGCCTTCTCCTTTCTTGCGGCGCGGCTCATGGGCGTTGGCAAGCCGGCGGCGGCGGAAATGGCCATCCTTCTGGCCCAGACGGGCGAGTTCGCCTTCGTGGTGCTGGGCCTGCTTTCGGGCCGCGGCGTGCTGACGGCGGCAGATGCGGGAGCGCTCGTGGCGGTGGTGGGCCTGAGCCTCGCGGCGACGCCGCTGCTCGCGCGGCTGGGGTTGGCCGTCGGCCGCCGGCTGGACGAGAGGGACCATGGGGAGCTCGCCGCCGCGGGAGGGCTGGCGGCGGAAGGCCATGTGGTCATCGGCGGCTTCGGCCGCGTGGGGCGCATGGTGGCCCATGTGCTGGAAGAGGAAGGCGTGCCGTTCGTCGCGGTGGACAACGATCCGCGCCGTGTGGCGCAGGAGCGGGCCGCCGGACGGCCCGTGTATTTCGGCGATGCCGGGCGCGCGGAGATTTTGGAGCGGCTGGGTGCGGAGGGCGCGCGGGCTTTCGTGGTGACGCTCGATGCCCCGAGCGCAGCGGAGCGGATGGTTGCCGCGGTGCGCCTGCATTGGGAGGGAACCGTCGTCATCGCCCGAGCCAAGGATGCGGAGCATGCCCGCCGCCTTTCCGCCCTGGGCGTGGTGGGAGCCATTCCGGAGGCGACGGAGGCGAGCCTCCAGCTGGCTGCCCAGCTTCTCGGCATGCTGGGGCTGCCGGAGGAGACGGTGGCGCGCCGCGTTGCTCTCGCGCGGGAGCGGGTGCGGCAGGAGATCGAGCGCGGTCGCGCGGAGGAGGGGGGATGAGGTCGTGACGCTTCTCAAGGCCAGGCGCCGGGCCTTCGACATCCTGGAGCGGGACCTGCCCGGCGACCAAGTGGCGGACGCTGTCCATTACTTCCTCATCGCCACCATCCTCCTCTCGGTGATCGGGGCGGTGCTGGCCACCGTCCAGTCGCTGGAGATCCGCGACCAATGGTGGTTCACGGTCGGGGAGCACATCGCGCTCGGCATCTTCATCGTGGAGTACGTGGCGCGCCTGTGGGTTGCTCCGGAGCATCCGCTGCGCCGGGGGCTCTCGGCGGGGGCTGCGCGGCTGCGCTATGCGGTAACTCCGGGCGCGATCATCGACTTCCTCGCCATCCTGCCGCTTTTCTTTGCCCTCGTGCACGAGCACGACTTCCATGCGGTGATGGTGCTGCGCCTGCTGCGCTTCCTGAAGCTGGCGCGTTATTCCTCGGGCTTCAACGCGCTGTATCTGGCGGTGAAGCGCGAGCGCTATGCGCTTGTCTCCTGCTTCCTCATCCTGTGCGCCGGGGTACTGATGGCGGCGACGGCCATGTATCTCGCGGAACGGGCGGCGCAGCCGGTGAGCTTCGGCTCCATCCCGGCCTCCATGTGGTGGGCCATGGCCACGCTGACCACTGTGGGGTACGGCGACGTGGTGCCGATCACCACCGTCGGCCGCATCATCGGGGCGGTCACCATGGTCTCGGGCCTGGTCATGCTGGCGCTGCCCATCGCCATCATCTCCAGCTCCTTCTCGGAGGTGATCTCGAAGCACAATTTCGTCGTCACCTTCTCCATGCTCTCACGCCTGCGGCCCTTCTCCGAGCTGGGCGCACCGGAACTGGGGGACCTGTTGCCCCTGCTCAACTCGAGGAGCTTTGATCGGGGCCACCAGGTGGTGCGGCGGGGGGCCGTGGCGGAACACCTGTTCGTGGTGCTGGAGGGGCGTGTGGAGACGGAGACGCCGGACGGCCCGGTGGTGCTGGGGCCGGGCGATGTCTTCGGCCTCGTCCCGGGGGCGGAGGGCGCCCTGGCGGCGCCGGTGCGTGCCCTGGCGAAGACGAAGATCCTCGCCATCGAGGAGAACGAGCTGCACATGCTCACCGCCCGCCATCCCGGCGTGGTGCGGCGGCTCGTGGCGGCGGCCCGTCGGAACGAGGAAGGCTGAGCCTTCCCTCTACGGTCATCGCGCCTGAAGCACCGGCCTCGGGTCGAGCCCGCCCCGGCGTAGGCCGGAAACCGAGGCCCATGGCGGTAAAGGCGGCACCCATGAAAAAGGGGCCGCGCAGGCGGCCCCTTTCCTTTTCGCATCCAGCGGCCGGTCGCCTCAGGCGGCGATGGCCTTGCTGAGGTTCTCGGAGACCTTGTCGAGGAAGCCGGTGGTGGAGAGCCACTTCTGGTCGGCACCCACGAGCAGGGCGAGGTCCTTGGTCATGTCGCCGGCCTCGACCGTGTCCACGCACACCTTCTCCAGGGTCGCGGCGAACTTGGCGAGTTCCTCGTTGCCATCGAGCTTGGCGCGGTGGGACAGGCCGCGGGTCCAGGCGAAGATGGAGGCGATGGAGTTGGTGGAGGTCTCCTTGCCCTTCTGGTGCTCGCGATAGTGGCGGGTCACGGTGCCGTGGGCGGCTTCCGCTTCCACCGTCTTGCCATCGGGCGTCATCAGCACGGAGGTCATCAGGCCGAGCGAGCCGAAGCCCTGGGCCACGATGTCGGACTGCACGTCGCCGTCATAGTTCTTGCAGGCCCAGACATAGCCGCCGGACCACTTGAGCGCCGAGGCGACCATGTCGTCGATGAGGCGGTGCTCGTAGGTGAGGCCGCGCTTGTCGAACTCGGCCTTGAACTCGGCCTCGTACACCTCCTGGAAGATGTCCTTGAAGCGGCCGTCATAGGCCTTCAGGATCGTGTTCTTCGTGGAGAGATAGACCGGGTAGTTGCGCAGCAGGCCGTAGTTGAGCGAGGCCCGGGCGAACTCGCGGATCGACTCATCAAGGTTGTACATGGCGAGCGCGACGCCGGCGCCCGGGAACTTGTACACTTCCTTCTCGATCTTGGTGCCGTCCTCGCCGACGAAGGAGATGGTCAGCGTGCCCTTGCCCGGCACCTTGAAGTCGGTGGCGCGATACTGGTCGCCGAAGGCGTGGCGGCCGACCACGATGGGCTGGGTCCAGCCCGGCACCAGGCGCGGCACGTTCTTGCAGATGATCGGCTCGCGGAAGATCACGCCGCCGAGGATGTTGCGGATGGTGCCGTTGGGCGACTTCCACATTTCCTTGAGGTTGAATTCCTTCACGCGGGCCTCGTCCGGCGTGATGGTGGCGCATTTCACGCCCACGCCGTGCTTCTTGATGGCTTCCGCGGCGGCGATGGTGACCTGATCGTTGGTGGCGTCCCGGTTCTCGACGGAGAGGTCGTAATATTCGAGGTCGATGTCGAGATAAGGATGGATCAGCTTGTCCTTGATGTACTGCCAGATGATCCGGGTCATCTCGTCGCCGTCGAGCTCGACGACCGGATTTGCCACCTTGATCTTCGCCATGGAACGGCCTTTCGGGACTGCTCTGAGAGCCTTGTGGAATGAGATGAAGGCTCCGCCGCGCGCGGCGCGCACCGGAGCCTCGACACCGCCGCTATAGCACCGGGGCCATGCGCTGCAAAAGCCGCAACCTTCGTCGAAGCCGTGAGATCGTTTCTCAAAAGCAGCCGGCTCTCGACTTGTCGCAGCCACTCGTGCGAGACAGCCCCTGAAACGGGAGAAACCATGCCGGGTTCGGGTACCGACAGCACGAAGCCTTGGGCGGCCGGCGGGCCGCTCGTCATCCTGGTGGAGCCGCAGCTCGGCGAGAATATCGGCTCGGCCGCGCGCGCCATGGGCAATTTCGGCCTTTCGCGGCTGCGCATCGTCAATCCGCGCGAGGGCTGGCCCAATGAGAAGGCGCGCGTGTTCAGCGCCGGGGCCGACCGCATCCTCGCCGATGCCACGCTTTATCCGGATCTGCGCTCCGCCCTGGCGGGCGTCAACTTCGCCTTCGCCGCCACCGCCCGCGAGCGCGGCATGGCCAAGCCCGTGGTGGGCGCGGACGGCGCGGCGGCCGAGGCGCGCTCCCGCCTTGCGCAAGGGGAGGAGGTGGCCCTCGTCTTCGGCCGCGAGCGCACGGGGCTTTATACGGAGGAGGTTTCGCTCTGCGACGCCATCCTTACCCTGCCGGTGAACCCGGCCTTCGCTTCCCTCAACCTCGGCACCTGCGTGGCGGTGAGCGCCTATGAGTGGTTCAAGGCGGAAAGCGAGGGGGCGCTTCCCTTCGCGCCGCCGGATCGCTCGCCGCTGGCCGACAAGGGGGATCTCTTCGCGTTCTTCGACCATCTGGAGACGGCGCTGGACGTGTCCGGCTTTTTCCGGTCGCCGGAGAAGGCGCCGTCCACCATCCGCAACCTGCGCAATATCTTCCACCGTCTCGGCCTGACCCGCCAGGACCTTGCGACGCTCCACGGCGCCATCACCGCCCTGGAGGAGGGGCGGGCGGGCCGGGAGGCGCGCAAGCTGGAGAACAACGCCCGCGCGGCCGCCCGGAAGACCGTCGGGGCGGAAAAAAATACCGCAAAGCCGGACGATGCCGCCTCCGGCTGACATGCGGGGGGCAGGGCTGCGCCGGGCGCGGAGGCTCTTTCGGCGTTGCCGCGCAAGGGTTTCGGGCGAGCGTCGGGTGGCTTCGTCCACAGGCGGAAGCGGCGGGAGACTTTTTTCTGGCCACGCCCTTTCAATCACCGGCGGGGGTTGCTACATACGCCTCGCCGACGGCCACTTTGCTGGCTCAACGTTTGGCTCTGACGCGGGGTGGAGCAGCCCGGTAGCTCGTCAGGCTCATAACCTGAAGGTCGTAGGTTCAAATCCTACCCCCGCAACCAAAATGCCCTTGAACTTCAGGGGTCTCGAAAGGGTCGCCGCAAGGCGGCCCTTTTGTGTTCTGGGGCTGAGCCGCCGCCGAATCGCCACGGCGGAAAGTCGCCACCGTTTGCGATCGGAGTCGTCGGCTCATCCGAAGGGGCGCCCCTTGGGGATCGCCCTGCCGTAACGAGAAGGTGGATGCCAACGAGGTGGCGTACCGGCGCAGCGACGCACTAAAGAAGCGGTGCGGGCTGATGGAGGCTTGGGCGTGTTCGTCGGGCGAGAGGGGCTGTGCGCCGCGCCTAGGAAGGGCGCCCGTGTCAGTTGCCGCTGGCGAAGCTGGCGAGCCGGTCAAGCACGACGCGCTGGAGGTCCTCCATCGGCGCCAGCTGCTCCTGGGGCGAGATGTACGCGCCGCGGAACTCGGCGAAATCGATGAGCTGGCTGCGGTCAAGGGGCTTGCCGTGATGACCGGGGCCGCGACCGCGGGGTTCTGTTCTGTTCTGTTCCGCTCCAGCGCCTCGGCCTTCTGCGCCAGGAAGCGGCAGACGTTGCCGAGCGAGCCGACGAAATTGCCGTGGTTGTTCATCAGCGGCGGCATGGCGAAATTGGGCAGGCGGAAGCCGCCGGCGGGGCCGAGCAGATAGAAGGCGCCGTCGGTGACCTGAACGGAGAGGGGGGTATCTGCCTCCTCCCGCAGGCCGGGCACGCGGGCGTCGAGGCCGACCGGATCGATGACGGCGCCGGAGAGGATGTGGGCCCCGACTTCCGAGCCCTTCTCCACCACCACCACGGAGACGTCGGAGCCGCGCTCCGCCGCCTGCTGCTTCAGGCGGATGGCGGTGGCAAGCCCGGCAGGCCCGGCGCCAACCACCACAACGTCATAATCCATCCCCTCGCGCTCACAGAGCTGAATGGCCCCAAGCTATCTAAGCCAACACTCAGCATAGCCTCCAGGCTAATAACTCAGCGGTCGTCGTAGCACCGTGCGTAGCTAAAAATCTCAAATATACATGTTATAATACATTGTATGTATCTCTCAATTTTCTTTTCAATAATTTGCCAGCGGTATTTCTCGGCAAATCAGATCGGAAAATAATTCTTTTTGGAAGCTTGAATGGGGCGAGTAAAGTGCGGGCATGTCTCAGAAGTTCTGCCTCGTCAATTTGCTCGCCGTCGCGAAGTACGACCACGGCGGTAACGGCTTCGATCCATTTGGGGTCGGGCAACCCGATCACCGCGACCTCAAAAACGGCCGGGTGCGTGAACAGCGCTTCTTCCACCTCACGACTGGCCACCATCGTGCCACCGGTCTTGATGACATCCTTGATGCGGTCGACGATGGTGATGAAGCCCTCCTCGTCGTAAACGCCGACATCTCCGGAGTGAAACCAGCCGCCGGCGAAGGCCTCTCGGGTCTCCTCCGGCTTGCCCCAGTAGCCAATCATCAGCTGAGGCGAGCGATGGACGATCTCGCCCTGGACGCCGGGCGGCACATCGCGCATCTGGGCATCCACAATGCGGGTCGCCACATTGAACACAGGCCGTCCGATTGAGGCGGGCCGCCCTTCGCTGTCCTCGGGCCTCAGCACCGAGGCGAGGGGGCCGATCTCGCTCTGGCCGTAGCAATTATAGGAGCGCATGCCCGGCAGACGAGCGCGCAGCTCCTGTAGCACCGGAACCGGCATGATCGAGGCGCCATAATAGACATTCCTGAGTGAGGAGAGATCCCGCTTGCCGAAGTCCGGGGAGCGCAGCAGCGAGATCCAGACGGTCGGCGGCGCGAAAAAGGACGTGATCCCGCGCTCCTCGATCAGCTGGAGGCAGAGCTCTGGCGCAGGAGCTTCAATCAGGACCGTCATCGCGCCGAACAGGAGCTGCGGCATGGTGAAGGCGTGCATCTGGGCGGAATGGTAGAGCGGCAGTGCGGCCAGCGCGCGATCGTCGCGGGAGAAGTCGAGCTCGACGATCGAACTCACATACTCCGCCATGAGGCCGGCGTGGGTCAGCATGGCGCCCTTCGGCGAAGCCGTCGTGCCCGAGGTGTAGAGCAGCTGGGCCACCTCGTCGGCGGAGCTTGGACCTTCCACGGGCAAGATCTCGCTCTGCTGCGTGGCCAGCGTGAGGACATCAAACCCGGTCCCGCCGGCAAAGGTTCCGAGCAGGGTAAAGGGGAGGGGCCCGGCCATGGCCTCCCGCACCTTGGCATCGAGCTCCGGATCGACGATCAGCGCGCTGGCCCCCGATTGCTCCACGATGTAGCGCAACTCGCGGTCGACCAGCGCGTAGTTGATCGGGACGTGGACCAAGCCGGCGCGCGCGCAGGCGAGCCATAGCAACATATAGGCGTCCGAGTTGCGGCCGTAGGCCCCGACCCGGTCGCCGTGGCGCAGACCGGCGGCGATCAGGCAGCCCGCCAGGCGATCCACCGCGGCGTCGAGCTCGGCGAAGGTCCAGTCCCGGTCGGCGAAGCTGAGGGCGATCCGGCCCGGGCTCCGGCGGGCGGTGCGGTGGAAGGCGTCGGCGATGGTGTTGCCGCGAGCGGCAGCAGCCATTGCCGCCAGGGTCGTCTCCTCGGACATGGGTTCCTCCTGATGGGTCAGCCCTCTGCTTGCCGCAGATTGTGGGACACTGAAGTTTGAAAACGAGAACAGGGGCTAGAGGCTGCGGGAGATCAATTCCTTCATGATCTCATTGGTGCCGCCGTAGATCTTCTGG
This sequence comes from Xanthobacter nonsaccharivorans, assembly GCF_043194755.2. Lineage (NCBI taxonomy): Bacteria > Pseudomonadati > Pseudomonadota > Alphaproteobacteria > Hyphomicrobiales > Xanthobacteraceae > Xanthobacter > Xanthobacter nonsaccharivorans. The sequence goes on from NZ_CM195526.1 coordinate 1,893,085, forward strand.
ACCCGGCTGTCCGCCCACAGGCGGGCGATTGGATATTCGAGCATGTAGCCGTAACCACCGAATATCTGCAGGCAGGCATCAACGATCTCGCATTGCTTCTCGGTGGCCCACCATTTCGCCATCGCGACGGTCGGCACGTCGAGCTGTCCTGCGGCGAACCTTGCCACGCAATCCTCGACGAAAACCCTGCCGATCCGCGCCTCCGTCGCCACCTCCGCAAGGCGGAATGCGGTGTTCTGGAAGCTGATGATCGGCTTGCCGAAGGCGGTGCGCTCCTTGGCGTAGGCTCGGGCTAGGTCCACTGCGCGGTCGATGAAGCCGATGGCGCCGAGGGCGATCATCAGTCGCTCATAGGGAAGCTGCTCCATCAGCTGCGCAAAGCCCTGCCCCTCTTCGGCTCCGATGAGGTTGGCAACCGGAATGCGGGCGTCATCGAAGAACAGCTCGGCCGTATCCTGGGCTTTCTGCCCGACCTTCTCCAGGTTGCGCCCGCGCCGGAACCCTGCGAGATCGGACGTCTCGGCGCCGATCAGCGAGACGCCCTTCGCCCCCGTGCCGCCGGTGTTGGTCACCATCACCACGAAGTCGGCGTTGATGCCGTTGGAGATGAAGATCTTGGAGCCGGTGAGCCTGTAGTGGTCGCCGTCGCGCACGGCGCGGGTGCGTACCGCCTTCAGGTCGGAGCCGGTGCCCGGCTCCGTCATGCCGATCGCGCCGATGAAGGTTCCGCTGGCGAGCTTCGGCAGCCAGCGTGCCTTCTGCTCCTTGCTGCCAAAGGCGAGCACATAGTGCGCCGCGATCAAGTGCACGTGGAGGCCGAAGCCGGTGATCCCCAGCCGGCCGAGCACGTCGAACACCACCGCGTCATGCTCGATGCCCCCGCCGCTCCCGCCATAGGCTTCCGGGAGGGAGACGCCGAGGATCCCCGCCTCGCCGGCCTTCCGCCAGAAATCGCGGGGCACCGCCCGGGCCTTCTCCCATTCCGCCTCGTGGGGCAGGTATTCGGCTTCGAAGAAGCGGGTCACGCTCTCCTCCAGGATGGAGAGCTCCTCGTTCCACCAAATGGGCCGGTTGCGCATGTTCTAACCCCTCAGAACGACATGCCGCCGCCGACGATCACCACCTGACCGCTGACATAGTTGGATTCCGGGATGCACAAGAGATAGATGCCGTCGGCGGCATCCTCGGGCGTGCCGGCGCGACCGAGTGGAATCATGCCCTTGAAAGCCTGGGCGACGTTGGCGGGGACGCCAACGGCCACGTCGTGTCCCTCCACCGAGATGGTCTTCTTGGTGTCGCCCGCTTCGGTGAGGCGCGTCTCGATATAGCCGAAGGCGACGCAGTTCACGTTGACGTTGAACCGCCCCCATTCCTTGGAGAGCGCCTTGGTGAGGCCGATCACACCGGACTTCGCTGAAGAATAGTTCGCCTGCCCGATATTGCCGCCGGTCCCCGCCACCGAGGAGACATTGACCACCTTGCGGTACACCGTCCGGCCCTCCGCCACCTCTCGCGCCACTCGGGTGCGGATGGGCTCGGCGGCGGCGCGCAGGATGCGGAACGGCGCCTTAAGGTGAACGTCGATCATGGCATCGAACTGGGCATCGGACATCTTGGCGATAAGGGAGTCCCAAGTATAGCCGGCGTTGTTGACCAGGATGTCGATGTCGCCGAACGCGTCGAGGCCCGCCTGGATGAACCGTTCGGCGAACCCTTCCTCGGTGACCGAGCCGACTACCGCAACGGCCTCGCCCCCGAGGGCACGGATCTCCTCCACCACCATCGCGGCCGGTTCGGCGTCGAGGTCGTTGACCACTACTCGTGCGCCCTCGCGGGCAAGCTTGAGGGCGGTGGCGCGGCCGATACCGCGGCCGGACCCCGTGACGTAGGCGGCCTTGCCTGAAAGCTTGGTCATATCTTGCGTGACCTTCAAATGTAGGGGAGAGCGACGATGGCGTTGCCGGCGAGCTTCACCTCGCCGTTCTGGTCGGTCACGGAAAGGTCGAGGCGTGCACGGCGTTCGCCGTTTACCTCCTCGATCCAAGCGACGATGGCGCGGCAGGTGAGCTGGTCGTGAACGCGGGTGATGGCCACGAACCGGGTGGAAAACGATCGCAAGGCCCCCGCGGGGACGCTTGCCGTCAGAAGCCGGCCCAGTTGCGCCATCACCAGCATGCCCTGGGCGAACACGTCGGGATGACCTGCTGCGTGGGCGAAGTCGATGTCGAGGTGGATCGGGTTATGATCGCCCGATGCACCGGCGAAGAGGGCGAGGTGGGTGCGGGTGACCGGCGCCAGCTCGAGCGGCGCGAGCGCGTCGCCGGGATGGAGGTCGCGGAGCGGGTTCATGGCGCAACCTTCCCGCTGGCGGGCACGATCAGGACCGTGTCGAGATCGGCGACAGGCGCGCCCGCGGCGTCCGTCACCGCTGTTTTCCGCACCACGAAGGTCAGCGCGCCGCCCTTCTTCTCGAAGATGTCGGCGACGCGGGCGCGGAAGGTCAGCGGCTCCCCCGCATGGGCCACGCGATGATAGGAGAAGCCCTGCTCGCCGTGCAGCAGCCGGGCGAAGTCGAGCCCGAGCCGCTCGAAGAAGGCGAAGGGCCGTGGCCCGTCCAGCTCCATGGAGAAGAGGAAGGTGGGCGGCAGGGGCAAGGCAGGATGTCCCGCCGCCCGTGCCGCGGCATCGTCGGTATAGACGGGGTCGGTCTCGCCGATGGTCCGCGCGAAGAAGCGCAGACGTCCCGGCTCCGCCACCACCGTGAAGGGCTCCATCTGGAGCCCGATCAAGGTGCGATCAATCATCAGGGGGCTCAGCCGGCGGCGTAGAGGGTGACGACGCAGGCTCCGCCGACGCCGATATTGTGCTGGAGGGCCACGCGGGCGCCCTCCACCTGCCGCGGGCCCATGGTCCCCCGCAGTTGTCCGGTCAGTTCGAAGCACTGGGCGAGGCCGGTGGCTCCGAGCGGATGTCCCTTGGACAGGAGCCCGCCGGACGGATTGGTCACCACCTTGCCGCCGTAGGTGTTATCGCCGTCGACGATGAACTTCTCGGCCCTGCCGGGCGGGCAGAAGCCAAGCCCCTCGTAGCTGATCAGCTCGTTGGCCGTAAAACAGTCGTGCAGCTCGGCGACGTCCACATCGCCCGGCCCGATCCCGGCCTCCGCGTAGACGGCGGCTGCGGCCTCCGCGGTCATGTCGTAGCCGACCACCTTCATCATGTCCCGGTCGGCGAAAGTGGAGGGGCGATCGGTGGTCATCGCCTGGGCGATAATGGCGACCCGGTCGTCAATGCCGTGGCGCCGCGCGAACTCCGGCGAAACCAGGATCGCGGCTGCCGCGCCGCAGGTGGGTGGGCAGCACTGCAGGCGGGTCAGCAGGCTCGTCACCTGCGGAGACGCCAGCACTTCCTCGACGCTCACCTCCTTGCGGAAGATGGCCCGGTCGTTGGCGACGGCATGGCGACTGGCCTTGGCGCGGACCATGGCGAAGGTTTCGTTGCGTGTGCCGTACCGACGCTGGTGCTCGATGCCGGCTCCGCCGAACATCTTCGGCGCCATGGGCACGTCGCCGTCATAGCCGATCTCGTCGGTGAGGCGGTTGAATAGCTCCAGCGCCCCGGGCCGGTCGGTCCAGTGCTCCACCAGCGCGCCCGGCCGCATCTGCTCGAACCCAAAGGCAAGGGCGCAGTCCACGCGGCCGGACGCTACGGCGTTGCGGGCGAGCCAGAGGGCGGTGGAGCCGGTGGCGCAATTGTTGTTCACGTTGACCACGGGGATGCCGGCCATGCCGACGCCGTAGAGGGCACGCTGCCCGCTGGTGGAATCACCGTAGACGTAGCCGGCATAGGCCTCGCGCACCGCGTCGAGGCTGAGCCCCGCTTGCGCGAGGGCGGCCGAGATCGCCTCCACGGCCATGTCTGTGTAGGCCGGACTCTCGGTGGGCTTGACGAAACGGGTCATCCCGACCCCGGCAACGACGACCTTGCCCATCTTGCAACGCTTCTCCTTTGACGACGAGGAAGGCGGGGCATCTCCCCGGCGCAGCCCGACGCGATGAAGCGTCGGTCCGGCTTGGAGCTGCCGCGTCTTGCGCCCGCCAGCGGCGAGCAGCCGCCTCCCGTTTCGGCCGTCTTCGCCTTGGCGGGCCAGGATGCCCCGACCGACAGTGGCTGCAGCCTCTTGCATTAATGTATCCCACTGGTGGGTTACATTGTCAATTGCGTGAAATCGGGTAGTTTTCGGCCTCGTTGTTGGACACAGGTGAGGGACTCGACGGGATGGTCGATTGGAAGGGACATCGCGGTGCTGAAAGGCGACGCGAAGCCGGCGGCGCGATCACGGAAGACAGGCGCGAAGACACCCGGCGCGCCAAGCGCATGTCGGTCCTGCTGACGGGTGCCCGCCTGTTCAATGAGCGCGGCTACGACCAGACCAAGTTGGAAGACATCGCCGCAGAGCTCAACGTATCGAAGCGAACGCTTTATTATTACATCAAGAACAAGGACGACATCCTGGCCCAGTGCAACACGATGGCCTATGAATCGCTCCTGCCGACATTGGCCATCTGCGCCGACCATGCCGTCCCACCCATCGAGCGCATTCGCCTCCTCATGCTGGCCTATGCGCGCGTGCTGACGCACGACTACGGGGCATGCCTCGTCCTGACGCGCGAAAACACAGTCGGCAGCGAGAGTTTTGCCGCCCTTCGCGAGATCCGCCGCCGGCTCGACCGGGTGCTGCGCGATCTGGTGGAGGAGGGGATAGCGGACGGCACCATCGCATCATGTGAGCCGAGCTACGCATCGGCTGCCCTGTTTGGTGCGTTCAACTGGTTGCCGCACTGGCGCGCGGCCTCGAAGAAGCCCTCCTATGAGGAGATCGGCATCATGTTTCTGCGACTGTTCTTCGACGGAATGCGCTTGCCGTCGGCTGGCACGCAGATTCTGCCCCCGCCAGCCGCAGGTGGGGAGCCGGGCTGAGCAGCAGGCGCCAGCCGGGCATCGGCTCTGTTTCAGCCGTTCGCCGTGACCATCCGCGCCATGCGCGCGGTGATCGTGGTCTCCGCGTCGGCGACGATCCGCTCCACGAGATCGCGACAGGTGGGGACGTCGCGAATGAGGCCCTGGACCTGTCCGGCCCAGATCAGTCCTGCATCAAGGTTGCCGGTCTCCAACGCCTCCCGACCTCGCGCGCCGGAAACCAGCGGCCGGATGTCTTCGAACACGCTCTCCAGCGCCTGGGACATCTCGACGACCCGCTCCGAGACACTGTTGCGCGCCACGCGCCCGGTGTTCTTGAATTTGCGGAAAATGAGATTGGTCGCCCGCTCGTCGTTCGCGACGAGGAAGTCCTTCACGTTCTGATGGATCGGCGCCTCGACCGTCGCGCAGAAGCGGGTGCCCATGTTGATGCCATCAGCGCCGAGCGCGAGCGCTGCTGGGAGGCCCCGGCCATCGCCGAACCCCCCGCTCCCGATGACCGGGATAGATACCGCATCCACAGCTGCGGGAATGAGGACGAGGCCGGGGACGTCGTCCTCACCCGGGTGGCCGGCGCATTCGAAGCCGTCAATGGAGATGGCGTCCACCCCCATCCGCTGCGCGGCCACCGCGTGGCGGACCGCGGTGCATTTGTGAATGACCGTGATGCCGTGCGCCTTGAACTCCTCCACGTGCTCCTGCGGCTTGTGGCCCGCGGTCTCGACGATCCTCACCCCACTGTCGATGATGGCCCTGTGGTAGTCCCGATAGGGAGGCGGGTTCACCGATGGCAGGATGGTCAGGTTCACGCCGAACGGCGCATCGGTCATGGTCCGGCAGCGGTCGATCTCCCTGCGAAGGTCGTCCGGTGTCGGCTGGGTCAGAGCGGTCAGGACGCCCAGACCGCCGGCATTGGAGACTGCGCTGGCCATTTCCGCGCGACCGACCCACATCATTCCGCCCTGCATGACGGGATGACGGATCCCGGTCAGCTCCGTAAAGCGCGTTCGTAATGACATCACGATGCCTCCAATGCCAATGCGTCAGCCGTTCCGCGCGCCCGCGAAGTCGGGCTTCCGCTTGTCAAGAAAGGCCTGGATCCCTTCGCGGCACTCACTCGACTTGGAGGCCGTCACCACCGACCGCGCTTCCCGCTCCAACTGCTGTTCAAGGGGAGAATTGAAGCTTTCCACCAGCAGCCCGCGGGTGAGGCCGATCGCGCCGGTGGGCGCCTCGATCAGCGTCCGCACGTAACGCTCGCGCTCGGCATCGAGCTCGGCGTCTTCCACCGCGCGCGTGATGAGCCCGATGGCCTCCGCTTCCGCCGCCGGCACTCGGCGGTTGGTGAGCAGCATCTCCTGGGCGCGGCGCACGCCGATGAGGCGGGGCAGGTGCCAGGAGGTGCCGACGTCCGGGCTCAGGCCGATGTTCACATAGCCGGCAGAAAAATGCGCGGACTTCGCGGCGATGACGATATCGCCGGCGGATGCCAGGCTTAGGCCGGCCCCAGCCGCCGGGCCGTTGACCACCACGAGCAGGGGCTTGGGCATCCTCATGAAGCGGGTGACCGACATGTGGAGGACGCCGGCGACCTCGCTGAAGAAGGCGGAGATGGAATCGCCCGAGCCGATGAAGGCATCGATGTCGCCGCCGGCACAGAACAGGCGCCCCGCGCCGGTGAGCACGACGCAGCGGATGGTCTCGTCCTGGTCACAGCGGATGGCCGCCTCGAGCAGCTCCCGCGCGAGCGGCATGTCGAGTGCATTGCCCGAAGCGGGGCGGTTCAGCGTGAGGGTGGCGACACCACCCTCGACGGACACCAGCAGCGGCTTGGTCATGGGGTTTCCTCCTTTATAGATGCTGAGCCCGGCGGCAGTGCTTTGCCGCGGCCGGTCATCTGGTTTTCGCGAACGGGAGCGGGAAACTTGCCGGCCGGCTCACACGCGTTGGATGATTGTGGCGATGCCCTGTCCGACACCGATGCACATGGTGGCGAGGGCGTAACGGCCGCCGGTCTGTTCGAGCTGATGGAGCGCGGTGGTGACGAGGCGGGCGCCGGACATGCCGAGCGGATGGCCGAGCGCGATCGCTCCGCCGTTGGGGTTCACGTGGTCGGCATCATCAGGCAGGCCGAGCTCGCGCAGCACGGCGACCCCCTGCGAGGCGAATGCCTCGTTGAGCTCGATCACGTCCATGTTGGCGAGGGTGAGGCCGGCGAGGGCCAGCACCTTGCGGGTGGCGGGCGCCGGGCCCATGCCCATGATGCGCGGCGGCACGCCGGCCGTGGCCATGGCGACGATCCGGGCCCGTGGCGTGAGACCATGAGAGCGGGCGGCGGCCTCGGAGGCGAGGATGAGGGCACAGGCGCCGTCGTTGACGCCCGAGGCGTTGCCTGCGGTCACCGAGCCGTCCGGCCGCACCACGCCCTTCAGCTTGGCGAGCTGCTCCAGGGTGGTGTCGGGACGGGGGTGCTCGTCCGCATCGACGATCTTCGGATCGCCCTTCTTCTGCGGGATCGACACCGGCACGATCTCGCGGGCGAAGCGACCGGCGGCCTGGGCCCGGCCGGCGCGTTGCTGGCTGCGCAGGGCGAAGGCGTCCTGGTCGGCACGCGAGACCTGGAAGTCGTCAGCCACGTTCTCCGCCGTCTCCGGCATGGAATCGACGCCGTGCATCGCCTTCATGACGGCGTTCACGAACCGCCAGCCGATGGTGGTGTCCTCGATCTTCGCGGCGCGGGAGAAGGGGCTGTCGGCCTTGCCCATGACGAAGGGCGCGCGGCTCATGCTTTCCACCCCGCCGGCGATCATCAGCGCGGTCTCGCCCGCCTTGATGGCGCGGGCGGCGGTGCCGATGGCATCCATGCCCGAGCCGCACAGCCGGTTGACGGTGGAGCCCGGCACCTCCACCGGCAGCCTGGCGAGCAGCGCCGCCATGCGGGCGACGTTGCGATTGTCCTCGCCGGCCTGGTTGGCACAGCCGAGGATCACGTCGTCGATGGCGCCCCAGTCCACCGAGGGGTTGCGCGCCATCAGGGCCGTGATTGGCACGGCGGCGAGGTCGTCCGCTCGGACAGAGGACAAGGCGCCGCCATAGCGCCCGACGGGCGTGCGGACGGCGGCGCAGATGAAGGCTTCGGTCATGGCATCAGGCCGCGCGCGGCCCCTCCTCGACGGCCTTGCGGGCCGATGGTGGCATGGTCTCAAGCTTCAGCCTCAGCCGGCGAGCGGCCTTCTTGAGGCGACGCGGCGGCGCAGGAACTGGGAGGGCCGGTAGCGATCATCGCCATAGGCCGCCTGCACCGCCTCCAGCACGGCGAGGATGCGCTCCGGCCCCACCGCGTCGGCCCAGGCGAGGGGACCGCGGGGATAGTTCACGCCGAAGGTCATGGCCCGGTCGATGTCGGCGGGGGACGCCACGCCAACCAGCGCCGCTTCCGCAGCCTCGTTGGCCAGCATCGCCACGGTGCGCATCACCACGAGGCCGGGCACGTCGTCGACCGCAGACACCGTCTTGCCAAGGGCCTGGAACAGCCCGGCAGCGGCTTCCGCCGCTCCGGCCGGCGCCTGGTCGGCTTTTGCGATGGCGATGCGACGTGCGCTCGCGTAGTCGAGCGCGAGGTCGAACAGCACGAGATCTGCCGGCGCGCCGGCGGCGACGCGCCCGGTCGCCATGCTCCCGTCGGTCAGGGCAAGGCTCGCACCGTCGATCCGGACAAGGCCCGGACCGTCGGTGCGGGTGACGGCGATGCCGGCCTCGGCGAAGAGGTCGGCAAGAGGCTCTGCGGGTCCAAGATCCCCCTCGATGGTCACCACACCGGGCGCCGGCTGGGGAGCCACCGTGGCGGGCTCGGAAAGCGCGGCCCCTGTCGTGTAGTCGTAGAAGCCGCGCCCGGACTTGCGCCCCAGCCAGCCGGCCGCCACCAGTTCCTGCTGGGTCAGGGACGGCCGGTAGCGCGGATCGCAGAAATAGGACTGGAACACCGAGCTCGTCACGGCGAAGTTCACGTCGTGGCCGATGAGGTCCATGAGCTCGAACGGCCCCATGCGGAAGCCGCCGGCCTCGCGCATCACGGCATCGAGGGTGGCGACGTCCGCCGCGCTCTCTTCCAGGAGGCGCAGGCCCTCGGCATAGAACGGCCGCGCCACGCGGTTGACGATGAAGCCGGGAGTCGAGGTGGCGTGCACCGGCACCTTGCCCCAGGCTTCGGCGGTCGCGAACAGGGTGTCGAGCACGGCGCGATCCGAGGCGAGGCCGGCGACGATCTCCACCAGCTTCATGACCGGCGCCGGATTGAAGAAATGCAGCCCGGCGACCCGCTCCGGATGCTTCAGCCCCGCGGCGATGGCGGTGATGGAGAGCGAGGAGGTGTTGGAGGCCAGGATCGAGTCGGGCGTCACGATCTGCTCCAGCGCCGCGAACACCTGCCGCTTCACCTCCAGCCGCTCGACGATGGCCTCCACCACCAGCCCCGCGCCCGCGAGGGCGTCGAGGGACGGAGCGACCGTGATCCGCGCCGCCAGGGCGTCGCGCTCCTGCGCCGGCAGCTTGCCCTTCGCGACCAGCTTGTCGAGGCCGGCGAGGATGCCGGACCGCCCCTTCTCCGCCGCCCCCTCCATCGCGTCGTAGAGCAGCACCCCATGCCCCGCCTGCGCCGCCACCTGCGCAATCCCAGAACCCATCGCACCTGCGCCAATCACGGCAACGATCCCAGTTTTCGGCAAACCGCTCATGCTGCCTCGCTTCCGATATGGATGATCGCTCGGCCGCTGCTGCGACCGTTCGCGACGAATTTCACAGCATCCGGCACCTGCTCGAACGAAAAGTGGTGGGCGATGCGCGGTTTCAGAAAACCCCGGCGCCAAAGGTCGAATAGTTCTCCCTGCACGCGCCCCAGCAGGTCGGGGGTCCGCGACCGGTACTGGCTCAGATCGAGGCCGACGATGGAGATGTTCTTCAGCAAGAGATAGTTGACCTTCACGGTGGGGATCTCGCCCGCGGCAAATCCGATCACCACCAGTCGCCCGCACCATGCGGTGGCCCTGAGGGCGGCTGGCAGGAAATCCCCGCCGATCGGGTCGATCACCACGTCGGCGCCCCGGCCGTCGGTGGCGGCGGAGACCTGGGCCCGAACCGCGTCGTGGAGGCTCGATCCGGAAAGGTCGATCACCGCGTCCGCGCCCGCCTCGATGACGGCGTCCCTGTCGGCGGCCGAACGGACACCCGCTAGCACCCGGGCGCCGAGCGCTTTTGCGATCTGGACGGCAGCGAGCCCCACCGCGCCACCAGCACCGCCGATCAGCACCGCTTCCCCGGGCTGAAGCCGGCCGCGCGCGACCAGCGCAAAATGCGCCGTCAAATAGGCGCCGCAGAGCAGCGCAGCCTGATCGAGAGGCACGTCCTCGGGCACAGGATAGAAGGAGCCAACGGGAGCCACCGCCTGCTCGGCGAAGGCGCCGTTGAGAACATAGGCCGCTACGCGGTCGCCGACCCGCACCCCCGAGACATCCGCGCCGACGGCCCGGACCCGTCCGGCGAATTCCATGCCCGGTGTAAAGGGACAGGCGGGAATGTTCTGATACCGGCCTGAGACCACGAGGGTATCCACGAAGCCGACGCCGGCTGCCACGACGTCCACAGCAACCTCTCCCGATCCAGGCGACAGGTCGGGAAGCGCGTCGATGGTCATGCTCTCTGGGTCACCGGGGACGTGGATACGATAGCTGCGCATCAGGTGTGGCCTTCCGCTCGTTCTCCCAGGGGCGTCATGCGTCGGTGAATTTCGCGGGCCGCTTCTCGATGAAGGCAGCAATACCCTCCTGGGCATCCTTCGACTGGAAGGCGAGCGTGGAAAGGTCGGCCTCGGTCTTCAGTCCCTCGTGCAGCGGCTGGGCGAGCGCGCGCTGGATCGCCGCACGGGCATGAGTGAGGGCCACACGGCTGTAGCTGGAGAATTCGCGCGCGAAGGCGAAGGCGTCGGCGAGCCGGTCCTGCGTGCCGACGATCCTGTTCACGAGGCCGATCGACAGGGCTTCCTCGGCGCGCACGGTCCGACCGGTCAGGATCATCTCCAGCGCCCGTGCCTCGCCCACTACGCGCGGCAGGCGCTGGGTCCCACCATAGCCAGGCATCAGGCCAAGCTTGATTTCGGGGAGCGCCACTGCCGCGTTGGGGGTCGCGAGGCGGAAGGTGGCGGCGAGTGCCAGCTCCAGCCCGCCGCCGAACGCATAGCCATTAATGAGGGCGACCGATGGAATGGACAGCGTGTCGAGCCTGGCGAAAGTGGATTGCCCGAGCTCCGCCTTGCGCCGCTTCGCGATCAGGTCGATCCCTACCATCTCCTTTACATCGGCACCGGCGCAGAATGCCTTCTCGCCCGCGCCGGTGATGATCAGGGCCCGCGCATCCATCCGGCCCGCCTCGTCGATCGCAGAGCCGATCTCCTCGATCGTCTGTGCGTTGAGGGCGTTGAGGGCCTCGGGGCGGTTGAGGGTGAGCACGACGAACGCGTCGTGCCGGGTCAGTTCGACGGCCATGGAATCCTCGCGCTATGTAGGGGCTAGGCGATTGCCTTGAGCAGCTCGCGGGCGATGACGAGTTGCTGGATCTGCGTCGTGCCTTCGAAGATGCGAAACAGCCGGACGTCGCGGTAGAAGCGCTCGACCGGATACTCTGCCATGTAGCCGGCACCGCCGAAGATCTGGACGGCACGATCCGCCACCCGCCCGACCATCTCGGAAGCGAACATCTTGGCGCAGGCGGCCTGGCGCGTGGTGTTCTCGCCGCGGTCGCGGCGGGCGGCAGCATCGAGGATCATGCAGCGCGCGGCATAGGTCTCCGCCTCGCTGTCCGCGAGCATCGCCTGTACCAGCTGGAATTCGGCGATGGGCTGCCCGAACTGCTTGCGGTCCTTCGCATAGAGCACCGCCTCCCGGATCAGGCGGTCAGCGATGCCGACGCAGAGCGCGGCGATGTGCAAGCGCCCCTTGTCGAGCACCTTCATGGAGGTGCGGAAGCCGTTGCCCTCCTGCTCGCCGAGCAAAGCGGATACCGGCACGCGGCAATCCTCGAAGACGACGTCGCTGGTCAGCGCGCCGCGTTGGCCCATCTTCTTGTCCGGCTTGCCGAGGCGAATGCCCGGGGTTCCGGCTTCCACCAGGAAGCAGGAAATGGAATCCGCCTTCCGCTCGGGCGCGGTACGCGCCATCACGGAGAAGAGGCCGGCCGTAGGTGCATTGGTGATGTAGCGCTTCGTGCCGTTCAGGACGTACTGGTCGCCATCCCGCCGCGCCGTGGTGCGCAGCGCCATGGCGTCCGAGCCGGCGTCCGGCTCGGTCAGGGCGAACGAACCGATGAGGGATCCCGACGCCAGGGCCGGGAGATACTTCGCCTTCTGCTCCGGTGTCCCGGCGAAGACGATGGCCTGGGAGCCGATGCCGATATTGGTGCCCACCACGGACCGGAACGCTGGGGAGGTGCGCCCCAGCTCGAAGACGACGCGCACCTCCTCCTCCATGGACAGGCCGAGCCCGCCGAACTCCTCCGCGATGGACAGCCCGAAGAGGCCGAGATCTCCCATCTCCGCGACGATGTCCGCCGGAATGGCATCGGTCTCGACGACTTCCGTCTCCCGCGGGATCAGCCGCTCGGAGACGAACCGGTTCACGGTTTCGAGGAGCAAACTGAACGTTTCTGAATCCAAAGCCACGGCCTGCAATCCTTCCCGAAACGATGTCACTCAGCGCACAATGAGATCGCGACTGATCACCTGGCGCTGGATCTGGTTTGTCCCTTCCCAGATCTGGGTGATCTTGGCCTCGCGCATCAGCCGCTCGACGCGATGGCCCCGCACGTAGCCGTGCCCGCCGAACACCTGCACGGCGTCGGTCGTCAGCCGCATGGCGAGGTCCGACGCCTTCACCTTGAGCATGGAGGCCTCCACGCTGATGTCCTTCACGCCGTCGTCCACCAGTTGTCCGACATGGTCCATCAACGTGCGCGCGGCCAGGAGCTCGATGGCGAGGTCGGCGATCATGAAGGCGATCGCCTGGTGCTCGATGATCCGCTTGCCGCCCTGCCGGCGCTCGTTGGCGTAGGCAACCATGTCGCCCAAGGCCGCGGAAGCGATCCCGAGCGCCTGGGCCGCCACGCTCGGCCGCGACTTGTTGAGGACCGACATCATGATCTTCATGCCGTCGCCCGGCTGCCCCAGGAGATTGGCGCGCGGCACCCGGCATTCCGTGAAGGCGAGCTCCGCGGTGGAGGAGGCATGGGTACCCATCTTCGTCTCGAGGCGAACCACCTCGAAGCCGGGCGTGCCCTTTTCCAGGATGACGGCGGATACCGCCTTGGGCGAGTTCTCGATCTCCGTCCACTTGCCGAAGAGCAGGACCAGATCAGCGACGTCGCCGGTCGTGATGAAGATCTTTCCGCCGTTGATGACGATGTCATCGCCGTCCGGGCGGAACCTGGTCTGGATGTTGCCGCCGTCCGATCCGGCATGAGGCTCCGTGATCGCGAGGGCGCCGAGCCCGCCGTCGGCGATGCGCGGCAGGAAGCGGCTCTTCTGCTCCTCGGTGCCGAATTCGACGATCGGCTTCACGGTTGCGCTATTCGTGCCGAAGATGATGCCCGTGGCCGCGCAGGCCTGGGAGATGATGCGAACCACCTCGAGGAAGCAACGATAGGAGATCGGGGAGCCGCCGTATTCCTCGGGAACGAAGATGCCGTTCAGCCCGATCTCCTTGAAGGCCTGGATGTTGGCCCAGGGAAACGCCTTCTCCTCGTCAAGTTGCCCGGCGCGGGGCGCGATGACCTCGGCTGCCAGCCGGGAGACCTGATCGATGACAAGAGCCTCCTCGGTGGACCAGCGCCGCGACTGCTCAAAATGGGCAAAGGACTTCATGATGCGATCCGTTGAACTTCAGGGGCCATTGGGGCCGGATCGCCGGTCCTGTCCGGCGATCCGGGCGGCTTCAACGCGCCAGGGGGCATTCACTTTCGGAGAGGGGGCGAAAGGCCTCGTCTGCCGGGATGACCGCGAGCTGCTTGTAGAGGTCCCACTCGCCGGACGATTCCGACGGCTTCTTGACCTCGAAGAGATGCATGTCGTGCAGCTTGCGCCCATCCTTGCGGATCACGCCGGCGCCGAAGGCCTCGTCGGAGGTGGGGAGTTCCTTCATCTTGTTCACGACAGCCGCGCCGTCCTTCGAGCCGAGCGCGGCGAGTGCCTTGAGGTAATGCAGGGTTGCCGAATAGGCGCCCGCATGAACCTGGCTCGGCATGCGTCCTCCGGCGCGGGCGGCGAACCGCTTCGAGAAGGCGCGGGTGCTGTCGTTCAGGTCCCAGTAGAACGCTTCCGTGACCACCAGTCCCTGGGCGACCTTGGCGCCGAGGCTGTGGACGTCCGTGATGAAGACGAGGAGGCCCGCCAGCTTCGTTCCCTGGCTGGTGAGGCCGAATTCGGCGGCCTGCTTGACCGAATTGATGGTGTCAGCGCCGGCATTGGCGAGGCCGACCACATTCGCCCCGGAAGCCTGTGCCTGAAGCAGGAAGGACGAGAAGTCGGCCGTATTGATGGGCGCGCGTACCCGCCCGAGCACCTTGCCACCCGCAGCCTCCACGAAGCGTGATGTGTCCCGCTCCATGGCCTGCCCGAAGGCGTAGTCAGCGGTGATGAAGAACCACTTGTCGCCGCCGGCCCGCGTCAGCGCGCCGCCGGTGCCCTTGCTCAGGGCATAGGTGTCATAGGTCCACTGGATCGTATTCGGCGAGCACGCCTTACCGGTGATGTCGGAGCTGGCGGGGCCGGACGCCAGGAACACCTTGTCGCGCTCCTGCACGATCTTGCTGACCGCCAGCGCGACGGCCGAGCTCGCCACGTCCACGACGGCATCGACCCCATCCTGGTCGAACCACTTTCGGGCGATGCTTGAGCCGACGTCCGGCTTGTTCTGGTGATCGGCGGAAATGACCTCCACCGTGAACTCGGGATGCAGCTTGCGGAAGTCCTCCACGGCCATCTCGGTCGCGATCACCGAGCCACGGCCGGACAGATCCGCGTACGGCCCGCTCAGGTCGGTGAGCACGCCGATCCTGGCGGCGCCCCCGGCCGAGGCGGCTCCGCTGAACACGATCAGCGCAGCTGACAGCATGAGATGTCCCAGCTTCATGCGCGTTGTCCTCCCCTTTTTGTTGGCGCCCTTGCTCGAGCGTTGGGGGAACCTAAGGGGCGTCGCCATATTGTGTCAACATACTGAATTATTATCTGATGGAGTCGTTCAGGTGCCAAGGCATGGAATGCGTGATGCGTTTGCATAAAAGTATGATATATATAGATATATTTTAAATTTGCGAACAATGAGAATGTTGTGACGCGCCATTTTATGTAGTGATATTGACATATATTCGGAGAGGCAGTAGCCCTTGCGAGCAAGAGATGCACGCAAGCAGGCAAGATGCATCGACGGAGGACAAGCTCATGAGTGCGGGACACGCGGCCCTTCTCCAGCCGCTGCGTATCGGTGCCATCCTGCTGCCCAATCGCGTGGTCATGGGCTCCATGCACACGGGGCTCGAATGCCATCCGGAGCGCTTCGACGAGCTAGGCCGATTCTATGCCGAGCGGGCGAAGGGCGGAGTGGGGCTGATCGTGACGGGCGGGTTCGCCCCCAACTTCGCCGGGCGCATGAAGAATGAGCCTGGAACCTTCGAGCGCCGGGATCAGGTGGGCGACCACCGCAGGATCACCGAGGCGGTCCACGCCGCCGGTGGGCGGATCCTGCTGCAGATCCTCCATTCCGGCCGCTATGGCTACCATCCGGCGATCGTCGCCCCGTCCGCGATCCAGTCCCCCATCAACAGGGACGCGCCGAAGGCCCTCACCTCGGCCGAGATCGAGGAGACCATTGCCGCCTACGCCAACACGGCGAGCCTTGCCATGGAGGCAGGCTACGACGGCGTGGAGGTGATGGGCTCCGAGGGCTATCTGATCAGCCAGTTCCTGGCGACGCGCACCAATCTGCGCGAGGACGAATGGGGCGGCAGCCTTGAAAACCGGGCCCGCTTTCCTCTCCGTGTGGTCGCAGCGGTGCGCTCGGTGCTCGGTACTGGGCCGATCCTGTCTTATCGCATCTCAGCGCTTGAGCTGATCGAGGGCGGGCTCGACGAGGACGAGACCATCTGGCTGGCGCGGGAGGTTGAGAAGGCCGGCGCCGATTGCCTGTCCACGGGCATCGGCTGGCACGAGTCCAAGGTGCCGACCATCGCGGGAACCGTGCCGCATGGAGCGTTCTCGGAGGCGACGCGCCGCATCAAGGAGGCGGTCTCCATCCCCGTCACGGCCAGCAACCGCATCAACCTTCCCGAGGATGCGGAACGACTGGTGGCCGACGGCTCGGCGGACCTGATCTCAATGGCGCGGCCGTTCCTGGCCGATCCAGCCTTCGTCAACAAGATGAAGGATGGCGAAGCCGGTCTCATCAACATCTGCATCGCCTGCAATCAGGCCTGTCTGGATCACTACTTCACGGACCAAGTGATCAGCTGCCTCGTCAACCCGCGGGCGGCGCGCGAAGGCGAGTTCGATGAGGCTCCCGCGCCGGAGCCGAAGCGCATCGCCGTGATGGGCGCCGGCGTCGCCGGCATCGCGGCGGCGCTGGAAGCCGGCCGCCGCGGCCATTACGTGACCCTGTACGAGGCGGCCCCGGATATCGGCGGGCAATTCACCCTCGCGGCCCAGGTGCCCGGCAAGGAGGACTATGGCCTTGCCATCGAGGGCTTCAGGCGCCAGCTCGCGGCGTTGGGTATACAGGTCCGCACCGGGCATCGCATCGGCAGCGAGGCTCTCGGGCGCGAGAATTATGACGACGTCATCATCTCCACCGGCGTCGAGCCGCGGCTGATCGATATTCCCGGCGCGGACGATCCTCGCGTCGTCGGCTACTCGACCATTCTCGATGGTTCGGTCACCGCGGGAGAGCGGGTGGTGGTCATCGGGGCCGGTGGCATCGGCCACGACGTGGCCCTCTTTCTCGCCCTCGGCGAGGATGGCGAGCGCCAGACCGTTTCCGAGTTCGAGGAACGGTGGGGGGTGCGGGGCGCGCCTAGGCTGCACCCGGCGCGCCGGTCCGTCACCATGGTCAAGCGCTCTCCCGGCTCGTTCGGCCGGACGCTGGGCAAGAGCACCGGGTGGATCCTGCGGCAGGAGCTGAAGGATCTGGGCGTGCGCCAGATCGCGGACGTGACCTACCTGAAGATCGACGCCGAAGGGCTCCACATTTCCATCAAGGACCGTGTCGAAGTCCTGCCTGCAGATACCATCGTTGTCTGCGCGGGCCAGGTTTCGGTCTCCCGCCTCGCCGAGGAGTTGCAGGCCCGCGGGCAGAACGTCCACGTCATTGGTGGTGCCAAGCTTGCCGGCGAGCTCGACGCCAAGCGCGCGATCTACGAAGGCGCCGTCCTCGGCAACCGGATCTGACAGCCCGGCGGCACCAGAGCCGTACTGCCGGCCTTTCCCGCATCAAGAAGAACACGCTCGCCAGCGCGAGCCCGGCTCCATAAAGGAGGAAAAGGTGACGCTCAACCTCGACGCAGATTTTCTCCAGAGGCGGCCGGCCAATCACCGGCCGCTCACCCCGCTGAATTTTCTTCTGCGTGCAGCCGATGTCTTCCCGGACCGCGTCGCCATCATCCACGGCCAGGAGCGCCGGACCTGGCGGCAGTATGCCCACCGCTGCCGGCAGCTCGCCTCTGCCCTCATGCGTAGCGGCATCAGGCGCGGCGAGGCAGTTGCGATCCTCGCGCCCAACACGCCGGCGATGCTGGAGGCGCATTTCGGTGTCCCCATGGCGGGCGCCCTCCTCAACACGCTGAACATCCGGCTGGATGCGGCTGCCATTGCGTTCATCCTCACGCATTGCGAGGCCAAGGTCTTCCTCGTGGACAAGGAGTTCAGCGGTGTTGCCCGCGCCGCCCTGGCCCAGATGGAAACCAAGCCTCTGGTGATCGACATCGAGGATGCGCTCGGCGAAGGGGGAGAGCGGATCGGCCAATACACCTACGAAGAGTTTATCCAGCAGGGACGCACCGAGGATCCGATCTACTGGCCGGAGGACGAGTTTGAGGCCATCACGCTGAACTACACCTCGGGAACGACGGGAAATCCGAAGGGCGTCCTCTATCATCATCGCGGCGCCTACCTGATCGCGCTCGGCCAGCTGCTCCACCACAAGATGGACGCGGACTCCGTCTATCTCTGGACGCTGCCCATGTTCCACTGCAACGGCTGGTGCTTTTCCTGGGCGGTCGCGGCCGTGGGCGGCACCCACGTCTGTCTTCGCAAGGTGGTGGCAGACCAGATCTTCGAGGCGATCGAGACCCACGGCGTGACGCATCTGTGCGGTGCACCCACGGTGCTCGGCATGCTGATCGACAGCGCGGCCGGCGCCGGCCGCACGCTCACGCGGCCGGTCGCAGTGATGACAGCGGGAGCGGCGCCGCCGGCGGCTGTTCTCAAGGAGACCGAGGCGCTCGGCTTCCGGGTTCGCCATGTCTACGGCTCAACCGAGCTGCACAGCGTCACCACCCTGTGCGACTGGCATCGCGAATGGGACCATCTCCCTCCCGACGAACGCTCCAGAAAGATGGCGCGGCAGGGCGTGCGGACGGCGGTGACGGACGCGATGATCGTCGCCGATCCCATCACCCTCGAGCCCGTTCCCCACAATGGCGCCGCCATCGGCGAGGTCATGTTCCGCGGCAGCATCGGGATGAAAGGTTACCTGAAGAATCCCGCTGCCACCGAGGAAGCGTTCGCAGGCGGCTGGTATCACACCGGCGATCTCGCCGTCGTTCACGAGGACGGCTACATTGAGATCAAGGACCGCTCGAAGGATATCATCATCTCCGGCGGCGAGAACATCTCCTCCATCGAGATCGAGGACGTCCTCTTCAAGCATCCCGCGGTCTCCTACGCTGCGGTGATCGCCATGAAGAACGAGCGCTGGGGTGAGCGACCCTGCGCGTTCGTGGAACTGAAGCCCGGCTTCGCCGGCGGGGTCACCGAGAAGGAGCTGCTCGAGTTCTGCCGGGCGGCGCTGGCCAAGTTCAAGGTGCCGGACCGCGTCATCCTGGGGCCCATCGAACGCACGGCCACCGGGAAGGTGCAGAAGTTCAAGCTGCGCCAGCTCGTCCAGGACAGCGAGCAGAATACCTGAGAGCGCCGCTCCCGCGTGCATGTCCAAGGTGCTCAGGAGCGGCCAGACCATCTGAACCCGGAAATTGGAAGGGCGGTCGCTGATCCCGCCGACAGGCCTTCGCGGCCCGGGGAGATCGGACCGGGCTTCCGCAGCGATAAGTGGAGTGGATACATGAGAGGATTGAAGGATCGTGTCGCCATCGTCACCGGAGCCGCAGGCGGCATCGGTCAGGCGATCTGCGCCCGCTTCATCGACGAAGGTGTGAAGCTGGTGGCGGCCGACGTCAATGCAGCGGCCTTGCGGGAGGTTGCTGAAACCCTGCAGGCCCGCGGCGGAAACGTCCTCCCGCTGGCGTTCGACATCACCAGCGCCGCCGACGTGGCCGAAGCCGTCGCAAAGGCCGCCGCGCATTTCGGGCACATCGACGTGCTCGTCAACAATGCGGGATGGGATATCGCCAAGCCGTTTCTCGAGACCGATCCCGAACTCTGGGACAAGATCATCGCCATCAACCTGCGCGGGCCGCTCAATCTCCACAAGGCCGTCCTGCCGCGCATGATCGAGGGCGGCGGCGGCAAGGTCATCAATATCGCCTCGGATGCCGGGCGAGTCGGGTCCTCGGGCGAGTCCGTCTATGCGGCATGCAAGGGCGGGTTGATCTCCTTCTCCAAGACGGTGGCCCGCGAATACGCGCGCAACAATGTGCGGGTGAACGTCGTCTGCCCCGGCCCCACCGACACGGCCCTGCTGCGGTCGTTCGTGGGGGAAGGCGAATATGGCCAGAAGATCTACGACAAGCTGCAGAAGTCCATTCCCCTCAAGCGTCTGGGGCAGCCGGACGACATTCCCGGCATGGTGGCCTTCTTTGCCAGCAGCGATGCCGACTTCATGACTGGGCAGGTGATCAGCGTGTCCGGTGGCCTCACGATGCACGGATAGGGATGAAAGATGGACTATCGGGATATTACCTACGAGGTGCGCGGGGCCGCCGCCTGGATCACCATCAACCGGCCAGAGAAGTACAACGCCTTCCGAGGCGTGACCTGCGAGGAGCTGATCCACGCCATCGGCAAGGCCGGATGGGACAAGGCGATCGCCGCCATCGTCCTCACCGGCGCCGGCGCGAAGGCTTTCTGCACGGGTGGCGATCAGTCCGCCCATGATGGCGCCTATGATGGGCGCGGCACCATCGGGCTGCCGGTGGAGGAACTGCAGAGCCTCATCCGGGATGTGCCGAAGCCGGTGATCGCCCGCGTCAATGGCTTTGCCATCGGTGGCGGAAACGTCCTCGTCACCTGCTGCGACCTCGCGATCGCCTCCTCGAACGCCGTTTTCGGGCAGGTTGGCCCCAAGGTGGGCTCGGTCGATCCCGGCTTCGGAACGGCCCTGCTCGCCCGCGGGGTCGGGGAGAAGAAGGCCCGCGAGATCTGGATGCTGTGCCGGCGCTATTCGGCCGAGCAGGCGCTGCAGATGGGCCTCGTCAATGCGGTCGTCCCGCCGGAGGAGCTGGACGCCGAGGTCGAGCGCTGGTGCGCCGAGATTGCGGCGCTGAGCCCCACGGCTATCGCCATCGCGAAGAAATCGTTCAATCTCGACAGCGAATCGATCCGCGGGATTTCCGGCATGGGGATGCAGGCGCTCAGCCTCTTTTACCAGACCGAGGAGTCCAAGGAAGGTGTGAAGGCCTTTCTGGAAAAGCGCCCGCCGAAGTTCCGGTAGGCCGGGTCGGGACGATTTGTCGGAGGGGCGGCATCGCTTGCGGCGCGATGCGGTAACGGAGCCGCCCCCAGCACGGTGAAAAGGCCTGGCGGGCCCTCCGACAACCGGCGCATCCAGCTCTCGTCGGGCTTTCGGAGCGAGACGACGAGGGAAGGGGCGGCGAGCCTGCCCGGGCATTCCCGGGCTTTACGGAACTCTATGGCATCTTGACGCACACTGGCTTCATCGCATGGCGTCGCTCCCGGTCCTGCATCCCCGCATCCCTTCAGGCAAAGGCTGCAGCCTCACGTGACGGTAAAAGAGGTCGTACTCCGGTTGACTGGGGATTTTCGGATGGCGCAAAAGATCCATCATGCGGCAGAAGGTGGGAGAGGCTTTTCACGGGTCGGCTAAGGTCCGAGGCTTGCTCCGGTGCCGAACCTATGGATGAGCGAGTCCGGATGACGACCGATCAGAAGCCCGCCCGTGCCACGCGTGGACGCACATCGCGGCCGGCCGAAAGCGCGCCGCGACCTCCTACCGCCAAGCGCGCGGCGCGGCGGGAGCCGGCCCCAGCTTCCCCGAACAGCAATGAACCGACGCAGCTGCCCGCGGCCGCAGATCCGGCGCAGCGGAATGTCGGACACGATCATCTCAACAACCGGATTTTCTTCCGCCTCTTCCAGCTCGGCAACCAGCTGCAGCAGCAGGCTGTCCAACAGCTCGGCATCACAACCGTGCAGTGGGCCGTTCTCGGAGCCCTTTCGCAAGACAAGTTTGCCTCCGGGATCCCCTTGGCCCAGCTCGGCGAGTATCTCGTCGTCACGCGGCAGAGCCTCGATGGCGTCTTGAAGCGCCTCGAGCGTGATGGTCTCGTCCAGCGCGTTGCCGGCGCCGAGGACCGCCGAGCCAGAGTGGTGCAGATGACACCTCGCGGACGGGCATTCTGGACTGAGGTGCGTGCGCGAATCTACCAGTTCTATGATCAGGCATGCGCACGTTTTTCGTTCGATGAGCGGGTTGCCATCGTTCATTACCTGAATGAACTTCAAAAAGACCTGGGTCAGGTCAATTTACCGAGGATCGGTTTCCCTAAAAGAAATCAAAACTGAAAGCGAAACGCGCATATTTTACGATGCAATATTTTTATCTCTCTGATGTTGACGTTTGTGCCCGGCCCCTGCGAATACGCCGTGCGAATGGAACTCTTGGTTTCGCTAAATTGGCTCCCTCCAGGACCTGATTCGCGGCCAGGTAGGACTGGGCCTTATGGCTGGTGCTTCGTTGACCTCTGCCCTATTTCTGCTGCCGTCCAGAAAAGGATGGGGGCGATATGATCCGCTGCCATTCGTTGGGCCGTCGGAAGTTAGTGCATTCGGCTGACGGCAGCGGACTAGGTACGTCGCCCGAGCTTTTCAACATAATTGGAGGCCGTTGGACCACTTGCCCATGCGGCCGATCCACCTTGTCATTACAATGTTGGTGGTAAACTCGTTTTGGCCCCGGCGTCTGTAGACCGGCCGCCATGGCATCCGTCGGCGACCGTCACGGCGTTCTAGATCGGTGTGATGGCCACTCGTTTGGAGCCCAAACGGATCCGTCAGTTTGGCCCCGGTTCTTCCGCGAATGCGTCCGGCAGTCCAAGAAGAGCCGGCCAGGCGGCGGTGGCACGCTTGGAGAAGACCTCGATGTGCCGCAAGGATGGTAGGCCGAACTCTGCCGGCGTCAGCACGCGATACTCCATCCGTCCTTGTGGGAACGCATCGGCATAGCGCTGGACAGCAACCGGCGGGACGACGACATCGTCCTCCATCGTGAGCATGCGCAAGGCCGGTCCATCCATCCGGAAGTCCGGCTCGGGCAGGCTCAGGCCGATATCGCTGCGAAAGAAGTCGCGCCGCGTGCACCATCTGCGCCACTGCCAGTAGACGCCCGCGGGCAGGTCCTCCCCCAGAAGCAGTCGCTTGCCGGGCAAGTAGCCGGCGAGCACCGTGCCGACGGGGCCCACCGCATACCAGAAGGCCAGCGCGAGGGGGCGGTAGCTCCAGGGATGGTCGCTGACATGCCCGAACCCCGCACCGACGGTGGTGATCCGCTCGACCCGGACATCATGCCTGCGGAATGCGAAGGCAAGTCCGCCCAGGGAGTGGCCCAGCACCCACAATGGGCCTTCCGGCGCGAGCTCGGCCAAGGCACGTTCCGCCGCGCCCTGATCGAGGATCGCCCAATCGGCGAATGTCGCGTGGCTTTCCCGCATCGGGCGATGCTGTGATGCGCCGAAGTCGCGATAATCATAGGTGAGGACGCCGATCCCGCGCGCCGCCGCCCAACTCGCGAAGGCTGAATAATAGCGTTGCGGCACACCCGTGGCGCCATGCAGCACCACGTTCGCGTGCAAGGCGCCGATGGGGGCGTAGTAGCAGGCCGCAAGCCGTGCTCCCTCGGCCTCGATGGTCAGGCTCCGCCGTTCCGCGCCGTGCTCCTGCAGCATGCTCGCTCCTCCATTAGACCGAATGGTCTAATGGAGGCATAGACCATTCGGTCTAATCTTTGTGGTGGTCGGCCATGTCGGAACCCTCCAATCGAGACGTCCTTCTGCGCACGGCCTCCGGCCTCTTCCGGCGGAAGGGGTATGACGGAGTGGGCCTGAAGGAGATTCTTTCCGCTTCCGGGCTGCCGAAGGGGTCGCTCTACTACCACTTCCCGGGCGGCAAGCGCGAGTTGGCCGAGGCGGCGACGCTCTGGGCGGGGCAAGTCGTCGAACGGCAGGTCGACCGGATCCTATCGGATGCGACGGATTTCGCCGGCGGCGCTGCCGCGGTCTCCCGTGCAATTGCCGATACGGTGAAGCAGAAAGGGCAGGTCCTGGCCTGCCCCGTCGCGAGCATCCTGCAAGCCGGGGCGCAGGACGAACGGTTGCGCCTCGCGGCTCGGCAGGTCCTGTCGGACTGGACGTCCTGCGTCGCCCGACACGCGGCCCGGCTCGGCCACGCCGACCCCAAGGGTGCTGCGGAATCCCTGATCACCCAGCTGGAGGGCGCCTGGCTGCTGGCTCTCGCCGAGCAGAACGGCGACCCGCTCGAACGCCTGGCGCGCCGGCTGCTGGAGCGCGAGGGTTAGTGCCGCGCCTCGTTTTCGCTACGCTCGTTTGAGGGGCGGCGCGGAGGGCCGCTGACAATGGTCGCGGAACACCGTATCTGCTCTCCGATCGGTACCCTCTGCCGTGACCGCGGAAGGTCGCAGCCGGGCGGGCATTCACTGCATGGGTCAAGCCGGTGCGGCATCCAAGCGTGCCGCTTCCGAAGGTCGGAAATGGCAAGATGATGATCGAGTTGACGAGCAGGCGAGCAGCATCAGATGCGGAATCGGATCGAATGGCTTCGGGCGCTTATCGGACGGGCAGTGCGGCGGGCCGAGCAGGTCTCTGGCAAGGGTTTCGCCGGCCGTGTCATAAGGTGCCGGCCGAGCCGGGCGGCGGCCGCCGTCGGAATGGCGCTGGCACTTGGCTGCGCCGGGCCTGTCCTCGCCCAGACGGCATTCTATGACGTCCACGGCGATGCGGAGCTGAACGGCGCGGACGGGACGGTCATCCGGCAGGAGCCGATGTCCGGCGCACCCCATGGCGCGACCGCCTATCGGGTTCTCTATCGATCGACGGGGCTCGACGGCAAGCGGATTGCCGTTTCCGGTGTGGTGATCCTTCCGCAGGGCTCCCCCCCGCCGGGGGGCCGCCCGATTGTCGCCTGGGCGCATCCAACCACGGGCGTGATCGCACGTTGCGCGCCATCTCTCACGGGCACGTTCTTCCAGAATGTCCAGGGTCTTAATCTGATGCTGGAGCGCGGCTATATCGTCGTGGCGACCGATTATCCGGGCCTCGGCACCGCTGGACCGCATCCATTCCTGGTCGGCAATAGCGAAGGGCGGGCCGTGCTTGATTCCGTGCGGGCCGCGCGCGCAATAGCCCAAGGCGGCGCGTCCAACCGCTTTGCCGTCTGGGGTCACTCCCAGGGCGGCCAGGCCGCGCTCTTTACCGGCCTTCTCGCGAAGCGCTATGCGCCGGAGCTGGACCTCGTCGGCATCGCCGCCGCCGCGCCGGCGACGGAACTCGCGGCGCTGCTGAATGACGATCTCGGCACGGTTGCCGGCAAGAACCTGACCTCCATGGCGCTGTGGTCCTGGTCGAAGATATATGACGCGCCGCTGGCGCGTGCGCTCGATGCCGCCGCTATTCCGGTCGTCGACCGGCTTGCGGGCGAATGCGTCGAATCCTTGCTGGATCTGCTGGAGCGCAGCGAGACCGAGCGCCCGCTGCAGAAGGATTTTCTGCGGGTCGCAAACCTGAGCGACATCGAACCGTGGCATACGCTGCTGCAGGAAAATACGCCCGGCCCATTGCCGTCGCAGCTGCCCGTGTTCCTGGCGCAAGGCACATCGGATCCAATTGTCCGCCCCGCTGCGACGCAGGACTATATGGCACGGTTGTGCGAGGCGGGCGCCAAGGTGCGGATGCTTCTGATGCCCGGCGTCGGGCACATGGCCGCGGCGCACAGGAGCGCCGAGGCTGCCGTCGCGTGGATCAGCGATCGCTTCGCTGGGATCGCGCCGCCCACCGATTGCAGGGGTTGAACGGGCCTGAAAAAGCACATCCGGTTCGGTTGGCTACGTCCGTATTCAGGACATGGCCAAGCGGATTTCCGCGCTGGCCTTGCCGTCGTGGGTCCGAGTTGCGTGGAGCCCGTGATGTCATGGCGTACATGGTTCGAGGCTTGCCGCCTCTCTTGCCCTCATAACGCTCGCGGCCTGGCTCGGATCGTGGGCCATCTCGGCCGGGATGGGGGCTATCAACCCGACTTTCATGGCCGCTCTATGCACGCGACCAATGTGCGGTTAAGCGGTTAAGCGACAATCCAAAACAGTCCGCTTTCTGACGTCGCGGCTAAATCCGTGAGAATGCTGTAAAGTCTTGCGGAAAAACGCAATTTGAGATGGTTGCGCGCCCCCGCAACCAAAATGCCCTTGAATTTCAGGGGTCTCGAAAGGGTCGCCGCAAGGCGGCCCTTTTGCGTTCTGGGGCTTGGCCCGCACCAAGATGGGTCGAAACACAGTAAGCCAATCGGAGGGCGGCGCTCCCGCGCACGGCAACCACAAGGGCCGGCGCCTAGTCACCCTTGGCGGACGGTTCCAGCATGTGAGCCGCGGCTATCAGCGCGGCGCGAAGTAGGAGCCCCTCTGGGATCGTCTCAAATGTGGAGTTTTCCACCTCAACGGTCCTGCATTCAGAGTCGCCACAAACGGAACAGCACTGACTGCTGCCCACTTCAGCGCCCAACCACTCCTCCAATGGCTTTCCGCCGATCCAGATGCGGTTCGACTCGGAGGGGGCTAACCTGAAGGCGGCCTCGTCGATTTCCCGCACTTCGAGCTTGGGCTCGATCCCCAGCGGGCGCAGGGCCGACGCCAGCTTTGAAACCGCCGCCATCACTTCGCGGTGCGTGCTCCCGCAGCGATCACAGGTCAGACCGTCGCGATTGACCAGCCGCTGCCAGACGATTTCAAGCGTCTTCATTCCGGCCATGGCTCACTCCTCGTCTCCGGCCGTCGCGCGCTGGGAAATGGCCAGAGCGTGGAGTTGATACGCCTTGGTGGTGTCCGCCCCGGCCGCATCAATCATCATCGCGAGGGCGGCGCGGGTGATCTCCTTGCGCTTCGCCTGGGGGTGTCGCGCTTTCACGGCGTTGAATAACTGCTTCGCCGTAAGGCCGGGCCCTGCCAGCTCCAGCAGGGTGCGGCCGATATTCTGAAGCTCGGTAGATGCCATTGCCCCACCCCCGCGCGGTTTCCCATGGTCGCGAACTCATAGCATCGGGAGCGCATCAAACCTACCAGCGGAGCTGGTCCTGACTGAGCGCAAGCCATCACGTGTCCGCGCTGTGGTATTAGGCGACTTCCAGCGCGCCGGCCACTTGGGGCCGAGCGGGTTGCCGTCATGGGGCCGATCTGCGCGCCAGCGGCCAGGAGCTAACCTCCATCCTCGGCGGGAAGTGGCACTGAGCCGCATCGCTCCTGCCGTCGCCAGATGTTCAGTTCCGCCAGCGCTCGGGCATGAGGGGCCGCGCGGACACGAGCGAGCCCGAGGGGGTGGTGCCTCGTGCGAAGCCTGGCTCCGGCACGCGCGCGCCGGAACCAGAAACCCGGAAGAGGCCATTCCTCGCGCCGGAGGCCGGCGTTCCGGTCAGCTCCAGGCGTGCAGCGGGGGCTTCACGTCGTTGAGGGCATAATTGCCGAGAATGGCGTATTTCCAGCGGACTGGATCGTGAAGCGTGTGGACGCGGGCGTTGCGCCAGTGCCGGTCGAGATTGTGCTCGGCCAGCGTCGAGCGCGTGCCGGCGAGCTCGAACAGCTTGTTGGTGGCCTCGATGGCGATCTCGGTGGAGAGGATCTTTGCCTCCGCCGTCACGATCTGGGCATGGGCCACCGTCTCCGGCGTCGGGTTGGCCACGGCCGCATCCACGGCGAGGCCCGCCTTCTCCTGCAGGGCCTCGGCGGCATGGAGGCGCAGCGTCAGGGCACCCACCGCCTGGATGGTGTAGGGGTCCTCCCAGGCATGGTCGAGGCCGCTGTCCACCCAGGGGCGGGTCCTGGTCCGGACGAAGCGCACCGTCTCCTCGATGGCCGCCTTGGCGATGCCGTTGTCAACGCCCACCTGAATGATCTGGAAGATGGCGCCGTCGGCGGAGGGCGTCTCGTAGCCCTTGTAGCCGGGCACGAGATGGGTCTTCGGCACCTTCACGTCGTCGAGGATCACGGTGCCCGAGAGGGTCGTGCGCTGGCCGAAGGAGCTCCAGTCGTCGATCACGGTGAGACCCGGGGCGTTGCGGTCGGCGATGGCGTACCAGGCGCGGCCCTCCTCATCCAGGGCGACGATCGGCACCTTGTGGGCGAGGAGAGCGCCGGTGGCGTAGAACTTCCGGCCCTTCACGATCACATGGTCGCCGGCATCGACGAAGCGCGTCTCGAAATCGACGGCGCGCTTCGAGCCGAACTCGGAGAAGGCGTTGCCATAGCGCGTGCCGGCCAGCACCTCGGCGAACAGGCGCGCCTTCTGCGCCTCGTCGGAGACGGTGCGGATGGCGGCGACCACGCCGAGATGGTTCTGGGAAATCTGGCCCACGGAGGAATCCGCCGCCGAGATAATCTCCACCACGCGCACCAGCGTGGCATAGGACACCTCGGGGCCGCCGAAGGCCTTCGGCACGTTGATGGACCACAGCCCGCTCTGGGAGAAGGCGTCCAGCTCCGCGAGGGGCCAGATCCGGTCGCGGTCACGCGCGGCCGCGCCCGCGGCGATGCCGGGGGCGAGCGCCTCGGCGACGGCGATCGCCTCCGCATCGTCCTTCAGCACGCGCGCCGGCGCGCCGGGACGCGGCACGGCGGGCACCGCCTTGGCCGCGGTGCTGGTATCGACTTTCGGGATCGTCATGTGCGTCCTCCTTCATGGAACATCGGGTGTCACACGGCGTGGGGCGCTCCCTCGCCGAGATAGAAGGCCTTGATGTCCTCGCGATTGCGCAGCTCCGCCGCCGTCCCTTCCAGCACCACCACGCCGTTCTCCAGCACGGTGGCGGTGTCGGCATAGGTGAGGGCGACGGTGGAGTTCTGCTCGGCGACGAGGATCGAGAGCTGCTCTTGCGTGTTCAGCTGCTTCAGCGTGCGGAAGATGTCCCGGACCACGAGGGGGGCGAGGCCCATGGATGGCTCATCGAGGACGATGAGGCGCGGTCGCGCCATCAGGGCCCGGCCGATGGCGAGCATCTGCTGCTCGCCGCCGGAGGTGAGCCCGGCGGGGGCGCGGCGCTTCTCGGCGAGGCGCGGAAACCAGCCATAGACGCGGTCGAGGTCGCGGGCGATGTCGGCGCGTCCCGATCCCCGGCCGATGGCGCCGGTGACGAGATTGTCCTCCACCGTCAGCGAACGGAAGACGTGGCGGCCCTCCAGCACCTGGACGAGGCCGAGCCGGACGAGATCGCCCGTGGAGGTGGCCCGCACGTTGTGTCCCTCGAACCGGATGGCTCCTGCCGTCACCCGCCCGCGCTCGGCCGGGAGCAGGTTTGCCACGGCCTTGAGGGTGGTGGACTTGCCGGCGCCGTTCGATCCGAGCAGGGCCCGGATCTCGCCACGGCGGACGGTGAAGGAGACGCCGTGGAGGGCCACGACGGCCTGGTTGTAATCGGCCTCGATCGCCTCGACGACGAGCTGGATTTCCTCGTGCGGCATGTCGCTTCTCCCGGCCGGCGGAGGCCTCGCCCCGCCGCCGCCCGCGCCTCGGCCTTCCTCACGCGGCAGGGCTCACTTGACCGCCGCTACCTGGTCCGCATCGCCGGAGGTGCGCAGGGTGATGCCCTTCTCCTTGGCGTAGGCTTCGGCCGACTTCTCGATGATGGGGCGCAGGAGCTTCCAGTCCGGCGCGATCCAGTCGGAGACGACCTTCCACTTCTTGCCGTCCCACTGCTGGAAGGTGACGTAGCCGTCGCCCTCGTGATTGTCCCAGGTGACGTTGATCGAGTGGAACAGGTCCTTCGCGCCGAGCTGCTCGATGCGGGCGGCGTCGAGCTTCAGATGCTCGAAGCCCCAGCGCACCTCGTCGCCGGTGAGCGTGCGCTTGCCGAAGCGCTCCTGGGCGATGCGCACGGCTTCCACGTTCAGGATGCCGTTGACGATGCCGAGGTTGTGGTAGACGGAACCGATGCGGTTCTTGTCCTCAAGGTTGCCCTTGCCGGCGCCGTAGACCGTCTTCACGATCTCCTGGATGATGGGATAGGTGCTGCCGGAGGCCTGGGTGGTGATGGCGGTGTAGCCGATGGCGGCATCCCCGGCCGGGATCACGTCCTCCTCCGAATTGGACCAGACGTTGCCGACGATGTGGTCCACCGGAAAGCCGACCTTGACGGCGGTCTTCAGCGCCACCGGGTTCATCACCCCCCAGCCGCGCAGCACCACGAAATCGGGCTTGGTGCGGCGGATGGTGAGCCACTGGGCCTGCTGCTCGTTGCCGGGATGGGGCACCTCGATCTGCTGCACCTCGAAGCCGTATTTCTTCGCCAGCAGGTCGTAGATCGGGATCGTCTCCTTGCCATAGGGCGAGCCGTGGTAGAGCACGGCGAGCTTCTTGCCCTTCAGCCCTTCCGGACCGCCGACCTTGGCGGCGATGTAGTTCACGATGCCGGAGGTCTCGCTGTAGGGATTGAGCAGCAGCGGGAAGACATACGGGAATACCCGGCCGTCGGTGGAATCCGTGCGGCCGTGGTTGATGGTGATGAGGGGCACCTTGTCCTGGGTGATGCGGTCAATCATGGCGTAGGCGATGCCAACCGAGAGGGGGTTCCAGGCGGCGACGCCCGGGTGGTTTTTCAGCCGCTCGTAGACCTCCACGCCGCGCTCGACCTCATACTGGGTCTCGCCTTCCGACCAGGTGAGCTTGACGCCGTTGACGCCGCCGTCGCGGCTGTTGATGAGGTTGAGGTAATCGATGAACCCGCCGAAGAAGCCGGTGCCGCCGGCCGCATAGGGCCCGACGCGATAGCTCTGCAGCGGGAAATACTGCTCGTCCGCCGCCGCCGGGCGCAGGGGCGCGACGGACAGCCCGAGGGTGAGGGCCGTGGCGAGGGCCGCGGCCCTGAAGGTCAGGTGAAGGGACATCTGGGCACACTCCGCGTGTGGGTGGATCAGGTTCGGGTTTGCTCGCGCGCCGGTTCAGGCGGACGGCACGAGCCGGGCCTTCAGGCGATCCCAGAGGGCGACGAGGCCGTCGGGCTCGGCGATCAGGAAGGTGACGATGAGGGCGCCGAGCACGATGCGCTGGCTCATGTCGAGGACGCCTGAATCGAACGTGTCGCCGAGAAGGAAGACGCCGATCCGGGACAGGAGCAGGGGGAAGGCCACGATCAGCGCCGCGCCGAAGAAGGCTCCGCGGATGGTGGCCAGCCCGCCGATGATGATGATGAAGAGGATCTGGAACGACCGGTCGAGGTTGAAGCCCGCCGGCTCCACCGTGCGCAGATAGGCGAACGCCCACAGCACGCCGGCGACGCCGATGTAGAAGGAGGAGATGGCGAAGACCGTGAGCTTGGTCCTGAGCACCGGCACGCCGATGATGCGGGCCGCGGTCTCGTTGTCGCGCACCGCCACGAAATTCCGCCCGGTCTGCGACAGCACGAGGCGTCGGGCCCCCCAGGTGAGGAGCGCCACCAGCGTGAGGGCGAAGACATAGCGCCCGTTCGCGCCCTCGAACGACAGGCCGAACAGCTTGAGCGGCGGCGCATCGATCACGCCGGAATTGCTGCCGTTGGAGAACCAGGAGAATTTGGTCAGCACCCACTGCACGAAGAACTGCGCCGCGAGGGTGGACACCGCCAGATAGAAGCCGCGCAGCCGGAGGCTCGGCAGGCCGAAGACGATGCCGACCAGCGCCGCCGCGCCGCCCGAGAGCACGATGGTGAGCAGCAGCGGGAGGCCGGGAATGCGCAGGTTCAGGTTATAGGCGGCATAGGCGCCCACCGCGAGAAAGGCGGCCGAGCCGAGCGAGACTTGCCCGGCATAGCCGGTCAGCAGGTTGAGCCCGACGCCCGCCAGCGCGAGGGCCAGGAAGGGCAGGAGGATGGCCTCGATGAGATAGTTGGAGCCGACCAGCGGCACCGCCCCATAGGCGAGCGCCAGCAGCGCGATCGGCGCGACGCAGCGGGGCAGGCGCGGGCGGGTCTCGACGTCGACGGCGACGCTGGACATGGCTCACACCCTTTCCACGAGCTTCTGGCCGAACAGGCCAGTGGGGCGCACCAGGAGGAAGGCGAGGGCGGCCACATAGGCGAACCAGCCTTCGATGCCGCCGCCGATGAACGGTCCGAGATAGACTTCCGCCAGCTTCTCGGTGGCGCCGATGAGGAGGCCGCCGACGATCGCGCCGAGGATGGAATCGAAGCCGCCGAGCACGAGCACCGGCAGCGCCTTGAGCACCACCAGCGACAAGGAGAATTGGACCCCGAGCCGCGCCCCCCACAAAAGCCCCGCCACCAGCGCCACGAGGCCCGCGGTGGTCCACACCGTCGCCCAGATGCGCGGCAGGCGCAGCCCGACGGCGAGGGCCGCGATCTGGTCGTCCGCCACCGCGCGGAAGGACAGGCCGACCCGGGTCCAGCGGAAGAAGGCGCTGAGCGCCGCCACCATGGCCGCCGCCACCGCCGCGGCGAACAGGTCGAAGGTGGAGATGAGCACGCCGCCCACCTCGAACGGCGTGTCGTCGATGCCCAGATCCAGCCCGTGCACCTGCGTGCCCCAGAGCAGCTGAGCCGCGCCCTCGATGATGTAGGAAAGGCCCAGGGTCGCCATGAACAGGGTGATCGGCGGCTTGTTGACGAGCGGCCGCAGCATCGTGCGCTCCACCGCGATGGCGAGCAGCATCATGGCGAGGGCGGTGAGGGCAAGGGCCACGACGAAGGGCAGGCCCTTCTCGGTCAGGCTGACGAAGGTGAGTGCCGCGAACAGGACCAGCGAGCCCTGGGCGAAGTTGAGCACGCCGGAGGTCTTGTAGATCAGCACGAAGCCGATGGCGACGAGCGAGTACATCACCCCGGAGAGGAGCCCACCCACCAGGACCTCGATGAAGAAGGGGAAGTTGAAATCACCCATCAGATGCCGCCTCCGGCCTCGATGTCGTGGGGAATGCCGAGATAGGCGTCGATGACCACCGGGTCGGTGCGCACCTCGGCCGGTGGGCCGTCGGCGATCTTGCGGCCGTAGTCGAACACGGCGACCTGGTCCGAGAGCCCCATGACGAGGCCGATGTCATGCTCGATGAGGATGATGGTGGTGCCCCAGCGCTCGCGCGCCGCGCGGATGAAGCCCGCCATCTCCTGCTTCTCGGTGGCGGTCATGCCCGCCAGCGGCTCGTCGAGCAGCAGGATCCGCGGCCGCGCGACGAGGGCGCGCGCCAATTCCACGCGCTTCTGCAGGCCGTAGGGCAGGGTGCCGGCGCGGCGGTCACGCACCGCTTCCAGGCGCAACGTCGCGATCACCTCGTCCGCCGCCGCCCGCGCCTCGCGGGTCTCCCGCGCGGCCCGGCCGATGCCGAGCACCTGCTCCACAAGGGTGGAGCGCGCCCGGTAGGCGAGGCCGGAGACGATGTTGTCCACCACGTCGAGGCCGCGGAACAGCGCCAGATTCTGGAAGGTGCGCGCGACGCCGAGCTGCGCGAGGCGGTGGGCGGGGACCTGGGAGAAGCTCTCCTCGCCGATCCACACGCGCCCCGCATCCGGCCGGTAGGCGCCGGAGACGATGTTGACCAGCGAGCTCTTGCCGGCGCCGTTGGGGCCGATGATGGCGCGGATCTCTCCCGCACGCACGGCAAGGCTGATCCCGGCGAGGGCGGTGACGCCACCGAACGACAAGGTGATGTCCTCGAGCGCGAGCACCGGCCCGCCGTGCGCGGGGAGCCGCAGGCTCCGCCGCGCGCCGGCCTCGGCCTCGCGGTGGCCCGCCCGTTCCAAAGCGGGCGCAAGCGCTCTTTCGAGCGTTCCGCCGAGAACGCCGGTCATGGGGTCTCTCCGGAAGGAAGGGAAAGCGGCGGAGGCTGGCTCCGCCGCGGAAGGTCATTCCGCCGCGATGTCGGCGACGGCCTCGCGGGCTTCCAGCTCGCGGACCAGCGGGATGACGTGCTTGCCGAAATATTCGACCTCTTCCTGGAAATGCAGGAAGCCGAGGAGGATCAGGTCGGCGCCGGCGTGCTTCAGCTCGATGATGCGCTCGGCCACCTGCCGTGGCGTGCCGATGAGGTTGGAGCGGAAACCGTCATTATATTGGACGAGATCCTGGAACGTGGACTTTGCCCAGTTGCCCTCGCGCTCCGGTGAAGCATTCCCGGCGTTCTGCACTTCATCGTGGAAGCCGCGCACGGCGTCCGGGATCGCCTTGTCGAGGATCTCCTGGAGCGTGTCCTTCGCCTCCTGCTCGGTCTCGCGCACGATGCCGAAGGCGTTGATGCCGATCTTCGTCGGGAAGGTCTTGCCGAAACCGGCTTCCTTGCCACGGATGTCGTCCACCTGCACCTTGAGGCCGGCCGGCGTGTTGCCGTTGGTGAAGTACCAGTCGGACACCCGCGCCGCCATGTCCCGCGCCGCGCGCGAGGAACCGCCCTGGAAGATCTGCGGCAGCGGCTCCAAGGGCTTCGGCTTCACCGAATAGTCCTTGAAGCGGTAGAAATCGCCGCGATAGGTGAAGCTGTCCTCGTTCCAGATGCCGCGCAGGGTCTCGATGAATTCCTCGGAGCGGCGATAGCGCTCGTCATGGTCGAGCCACGGCTCGCCGATGGCGGCGAACTCGCCGCGGAACCAGCCCGAGACGATGTTGACGTGGACGCGGGCGTCGGTGAGGTGGCTGATGGTGGCGATCTGCTTGGCGAGCAGGGCCGGATGCCACGGGCCGGGCAGGATCGCCGCGATCACGTTCAGCTTCTCGGTGGCCGCCAGCAAGGCGTGGGAGAAGGTGACGGATTCATGCTGCTTGTCGGCGCCATAGCCGGCGGTGAAGCGGATCTGCGTCAGCGCGAACTCGAAGCCCGCGGCCTCGGCGATCTGCGCGAGCTTGCGGTTGTAGTCGATGGTCCAGCTGGTGCGCTGCTCGATGCTGGAGATGACAAGCCCCCCAGAGACGTTGGGCACCCAATAAGCGAACCTGACCGGCGCGCGTGCGGCTTTGGTCGACATGGATCTGGTCCTTCATTCAGAGGTCGGCACAAGTGCCCGTTGGAGAGCCTGCCGGCCGATCCTGTCGGCCGGGTTTGCGGTGTGGCGTCCAGCTTTCCGCCTGGCGCCGGGCCCGTGGGCCATCAGTTGCGCGCCGGCAGCTCGCCGAACGGGCTGACGAAGTTGACGATCGGCCCGACGGCCTCCGGCTCGTCCGGCCGTTCCACCGGCAGCAGCGGAAACAGCGTCTCGGCGACGCGATAGGCCTCTTCCAGGTGCGGGTATCCGGAGAGCACGAAGGATTCGATGCCCAGGTCGCGATATTCCTCGATCCGGTCGGCCACCTGCTGCGGCGTGCCGACCAGGGCTGTCCCGGCGCCGCCGCGCACCAGCCCGATGCCGGCCCAGAGGTTGGGGGCGATCACCAGGTTCCCGCTTCGGGCGAGACGGGTCATCCGGCGCTGGCCCTCGGAATCGAACCGGTCGAACTGGCGGTGCGCCGCATCGATGGCGCTGCGGTCCACATGCTTGATGATGTCGTTTGCCGCATCCCAGGCCTCGGCCTCGGTCTTGCGCACGATCACATGCACCCGGAGGCCGTAGCTGAGCGTGCGGCCGAAGCGGTCGGCCCGGGCGCGCACGTCGGAGATCTTCTCCCGCACGGCGTCGAGCGGCTCGGCCCAGCTCAGGTAGGTGTCGAAGTGTTCGGCGGCCACCGCATGGCCGGTCGGCGAGGAGCCACCGAAGAAGAGCCTGGGATAGGGCCGCTGGGCCGGCGGCAGGAGATGCTCGGCCCCGCGCACGGTCACGTGCTCGCCCGAGAAGTCCACCTTCTGCCCGGCCAGCACCCCCTTCCACACCTGGAAAAATTCGGCCGCCTGGGCGTAGCGTGCATCATGGTCGAGGAACACGCCGTCGCCGGCCAGCTCCTGGGCATCGCCGCCCACCACCACGTTCAGGTAGAAGCGCCCGCCGGACAGCCGGTCGAGGCTGGAAGCAAGGCGCGCGGCGAAGGTGGGCGACATGGAGGAGGGCTTGGTCGCGACGAGGAAGCGCAGCCGGCGCGTCGCGTCCGCCAGGGCGGCGGAGACCACATAGGCCTCCTCGCAGGTCTTGCCGCAGGGGACGAGGACGCCGTGGTAGCCAAGATCGTCGGCCGCCTGCGCGATCTGGCGCAGGTAGGCCGGTGTCGCCGGCCGCGCACCCTCCAGGGAGCCGATGTGAGGCCCATCGCCGAAGGTGGGCAAAAACCAGAAAACCTGCATCTCGACCACTCCAGAAACTCTAAATATAGCAGATAATGTCTATAGAATTACATTGTCAATGAAGAAAAACATGATGTAAAACCACATCGGAAAAGGGAGAAATTGGATGAATATTTGGAACGACAACAGCAATCGGCAGCCAATCCCGCAGGATGTGCTGGATTTGCAGCAGATCGTGCGGGAGGTGCAGCAGGCGCTGGCCGCAACGGCGGTGGAGCGGGATCGCATCGGCGGAACGGCCAAGGCGGAGCGCGACCTTCTGCGCCGTTCCGGTCTCCTCACCCTGGCCGTGCCGAAGGCCCATGGCGGCCATGGCGCCGGCTGGCCGGTGGTGCTCGCCAGCGTGCGCGAGCTGGCGAAGGTCGATTCCTCGCTCGCCCATCTTTATGCCTTCCAGCATCTGATGGTGGCGTCCGTGATCTTCTACGGGGCCCCCGTCCAGCAGCGCCGGTTCCTGGAGGAGACGGTGGCCGGGACCCTGTTCTGGGGCAATGCGCTCAATCCCCTCGACCAGCGCACGTCGCTTCGGCCGGATGGCGATGGCTTCCGCCTCGACGGAGCCAAGAGCTTCTGCTCGGGGGCGAGCGATTCCGACCGGCTGCTGGTCTCCGCCCACGATGGCGAGGGCAAGCTGCGCATCCTCGTGGTGCCCACCCGGCGCGACGGCATCGCCATCCTCGACGACTGGGACAACATGGGCCAGCGCCAGACCGACAGCGGCGGCGTCACCTTCTCCCATGTGCGGGTGGAGGCGGACGAGATCCTCGGGCCCCCCGGCCCGTTCGGCGACGTCTTCTCGGGGCTGCGGCCACTGCTCGCCCAGAGCATTCTCGCCACCATCTACCTCGGCATCGCGGAAGGCGCGTTCGCGCAGGCGCTCGCCTTCTCCCGCGGGCCGGGGCGGCCGTGGATCTTCTCCGGCGTGGAGCGGGCGGTGGACGACCCTTTTCTCCAGCATCACTATGGCGAGCTGTGGGTGGCGCTCGAAGGCGTGGACGCGCTCGCCGCGCGCGCCTGGGCGCGTTTCCAGGAGGCCTGGGAGAAGGGGCGTGCGCTGGATGCGGACACGCGCGGCCGCACGGCGGTGGCCATCGCCGCCTTCAAGGCCATGGCGGCGCGCGTCGGCCTCGATGTGACTGCCCGCGTGTTCGACCTCACCGGCGCCAAGGCGACCGCCGCGCGCCATGGGCTGGACCGCCATTGGCGCAACCTGCGGACCCACACGCTGCACGATCCGGTCGACTACAAGCTGAAGGAGCTGGGGGCGTGGGTGCTCACCGACCTCTGGCCGCAGCCGAGCTTCTATTCCTGACGGGAGGGCCTCTCCCGCCGGCCCCGCCTCATCCCATCCAGACCGCGCGGCCGACCTCGACGGCCGCCGGCAGGATGCCCGCATGGAAGAAGGCGTCGGCGATTTCCTGCTGCTGGCGGACCACGTCGTGATCGAGCGGGCGGGCGCCATAGGTGAGCCGGCCGTAGGCGACCTCCAGCGAGGCGGAGGAGATGCCGATCTCCGGCGCCATCCGCCGCGCCACCTGCGGCACGTGGGTGGCGGTGTATTTGCCGACGTTGCCCAGCTCCCCCAGGAGCAGGCCGATGACCTCCGGATTGGCCCGCACGAAGGCGTCGTTGCCCAGGTAGAACTGGTGGTTCGGCACGATCCCGCGCCCGTCGACAAGCTGGCGGGCGCGGCCTCGCAGCTCGGCCGCCGTCAGCAGCGGATCCCAGATGGCCCAGGCGTCGATTTCGCCCCGTGTCAGCCGGTCGAGCCCCTCGCCCGGAGGCGTCGCCACGAGGCGGATGTCGGAGAGGCCGAGACCGGTCGCCTCCAGGGCACGGAGCACGAAGTAGTGGCAGTTCGAGTGCAGCACGAGGCCGATGGTCCTGCCCTTCAGCTGCCGCACCGTCTCCAGCGGGCTGTCGGGCCGGACCATGAGCGCTTCGCTCAGTGGCGCCGGCGATTCATAGCCCACATAGCGCACCGGCGCGCCGGTGGACTGGGCGAAGACGGGTGGCGCCTCGCCGGTGGAGCCGAAGTCCACCCGGCCCCGGGCCAGCGCATCGAGCAGCTGCGGCCCGGCGGGGTATTCGTCCCACTGCACCTTGAAGCCGAGAGCCGCGAGATCGTCGGCGACGCGGCCGACCACCTTCAGGATCGAGGAGGTTCCGTATTTCTGGAAGCCGATCCGCAGCTCGCGAAAGGCCGACCGCTCCTCGCCGGAGGTGGTCGCCTGCGTCCGCTGGCGCCGCGGCAGGATGGCGCCCACATGGGCAAGCTGGGTGCGAAACGCATTGCGGCTGAGGCCGAGCCCCTCGGCGGCCCGCACCTGGTTGCCGTCGGCGAAATCATAGGCGGCGCGGACCATGGCGCGCGTCACCCGGTCGAAGATGGAGGGCTCGGCATCGAGGACCGCCCGCCCGATGAGGCTGCGCACCTTGCCTTCGAGATCGGCCGGCTCGCTCTCCTTCACGCGCGGCGACCGCGTCAGGCGCAGGTCGCCGCTCTCCACCACCGGGCCGCGGGCGAGAAGCACGGCATTGTGCACGACATTTTCTAGCTCGCGGATGTTGCCCGGCCAGTCGTGGCGCCGCAGGGCGCGCAGCGCCGGATTGGAGAAGGCGAGGTCGGGCCGGCCGAGACGCGTGCGGTAGACCGCGAGGAAATGCTGGGCGAGGGGCTCCACGTCGCCGAGCCGCTCACGCAGCGGAGGCAGATGGACCTGCGCGACGTTGAGGCGGAAATAGAGGTCTTCGCGGAAGCGGCGGGCCTCAATGGCCGCGTCGAGGTCCACGTTGGTGGCCGCGACCACGCGGATGTCCACAGTGACGGCGCGTCGGCTGCCGAGGCGCACCACCTCGCGCTCCTGCAGCACGCGCAGCAGCTTCACCTGCAGCGGCAGCGGCAGGTCTCCGATCTCGTCGAGGAAGAGCGTGCCGCCGTTGGCGCTCTCGAACCAGCCCGCCTGGGTGCGGTCGGCGCCGGTGAACGCGCCCCTCTCCCAGCCGAACAACTCGGCTTCGGCCAGCGTGTCGGCGAGGGCGCCGCAATTGACCGCCACGAAGGGGCCGTCGCGGCGCGCGCTCGCCGCATGGATGTAGCGGGCGACGAGCTCCTTGCCGGTGCCGGTTTCTCCCACCACGAGAACCGTCGCCTCGCTGGGCGACACGCGGTCGAGATCGCGCCGCAGGGCGAGGGAGAGGGGATCGCAGAACACCATGGCGCTTGCCCGCCCCGAAGGCTCGCTCACGCCCCTGCGACCGCCGCCGAAGGAAACCAGGCCGACCGCCCCGGCGGGCGCCCCGGCAATCCGGATCCCGGCATTCTCCACCGGGGAGAGGCTTGCGGGGGGACGATCGGTCATGGCAGCTGTGTCCAGGTTGCGCATGTGAAGACCATTTAATTAATTTTGTAGATAGATTTTGTCAATAAATAAGCTGCCGAACCTTCGCGCGATGAACCGCCGCCAGACCTGCGGTGATCAAGCCGCATCGGCGAAGGGCCGGCTTCCAGCTGATGCCAATCCACCACCTGATCGTTCAAAGTGCGTCGGATGCAGCAGGCGCCATGCAGCCCCAAAGGCGCATCTGGCTGAGGACATGGTGTTTTTCTCTTGGCACCGGATCTGCTTGGGGGCCGGCCGGGCGGGTCCGTGACCCGCTGCGCGGCGCAGGTCGTGCGTCTTCCCCATCGGCCCCGCCATCGCATCCCCAGCGGGCGCGGGCCTCTCCTCGCATCTCGCGTGCTCGCGCAGCTCCGCCTGCGCACGATGCGTCTCTCCCTGCCACGGATGTCCTTATGCCGCGCAAGATCATCGACATTCGCAATCGTCCCGCCTTCCTCCATGATTTCTATGGGGCCCGCCGGGACACCCCCGAATTTGAAGTGGCGCGCTGGCTGAACCGCCGCACCGGCTCCCGCGATCCGGAGCATTTCGTCCGCTCCCAGACCGAAGACGGGTGGATCGCCGAGATCCGCGCGGCGGATCTCGAGGCCGCGGTGGTCATCGGCCGCGACACGCCGGCGATCCGCAACGACAATGACCAGATCGCGGCGCTGGCCGCAGCTCATCCGGAGGTGCTGGGCGTGGGCTCCGTCGATCCCCAGCGCCTCGGCACGCAGGGCGCCGTCGCCGAGGCCGAGCGCGCGGTGCGGACCCTCGGGCTCAAGGCCATCAATCTGGAGCCGACCTTCGGCGCTCCCGCCCGCGCGTTCGACGATCCGCTGCTGTGGCCGGTCTATGACGCGCTGGAGGATTGGGGCGTGCCCGTCTTTCTGATGACCGGGCCGACCACGCCGGACCCCGCGCTCAACGATCCCGATGCCATCGGCCGGGTGGCGGGCGCCTTTCCGCAGCTGAAGATCGTTGTCCACCACGGCGCGTGGCCGAAGGTGGCCGACATCATCGGCATCGCCTTTCGGTGGGAAAATGTGACGCTGGTTCCCGACATGTACATCTTCCAGCCGGGCACCGAGCTTTATGTGAGCGCGGCCAATGGCGCACTGGGTGACCAGTTCGCCTTCGGCTCGTCCTACCCCTTCCGCGCCCTCGCCCAGTCCATCGAGGACTATGCTCGCCTCGGCTTCCGCGACGCGGTGCTGGAGAAGGTCTTCCATGCCAACGCCAGGCGGCTGCTCGGGCTCGGGGGCTGAAGCCTTCGCCGAGCGGCGGAGCGCCCGGGTCGAGGCTGCCGGCCGGGACGGTGACGGCTGAAGGCGGGGCGCGGGCAGGGGCGCAGCACGCGGGGACGGCCCGGCGCGCACCCGCCAGCCGCGCGCCGGGTGTTCTCGGGAGCGGAGCGGTCAGGCCTCCGGCGGGGTGAAGAGGGGGGCGTCGGCGGTGAAGCGCTCCACCAGGACATCGCGCACGGCGCGCACCGCGCCGTCATCGGGGGCGAGGCGGTTGGTGAGGAGGAAGAGATCCCGCGGTGGCGCATCGCGGCCGAGGTCGAGGCGCACCAGCTCCGGCATCCCGGTGGCGATGAAATGGGGCACGACGGCGATGGCGAGCCCGGCCTTGGCCGCAAGGGCCTGGGTCGTCTGGGTATTGGCGCGCAGCACCAGCCGCGCGCCGGGAAAGTGCCGCTTCAGCCATGTCGCCTCGGGCAGATGCGCATTGGCCTCGTCGAAGGTGGCGAAGGCCGGCGCGGCACCCGCCGCCAGCCGCGCCCGCCACTCGGGGCGGGCGTAGAAGCCGAAGCCCACGGTGACGAGGCGCCGTGCGACGGCCTCCCCATCCTTCGGAGCCCCGAGCCGCAGGGCGATGTCCACCTCGCGCCGCGACAGGCTGGCGAGCCGCCGGTCGGCGGCGATCTCGATGTCGATGCCCGGATGGCGTTCCGCCAGCGCGGCAAGCCGTGGCACCAAATAGGAATCGGCGAGGCTCGGCGTCGCGCCGATGCGGACGAGGCCGGAAAGGGCATGGCCCTCGTGCCGACGAAACAGGCGCCGGGCCGCCTTCTCCATGGCGTCCGCCGCCTCCAGCGCATGGTGGCCGGCCTGCGTGAGCCCGTAGCCGTCCGGCCGGCGCTCGAACAGCCGCGCGCCCAGCGCCTGTTCCATGCCGGCGATGCGACGGGCGACGGTGGCGTGGTTCACCCCGAGCGCGCGGGCGGTGGCGGAGAGGCTGCCGTGGCGGGCGAGGGCGACGAAGAAGCGCGCATCCTCCCAGTCGAGGGCCAGACGCGCGGGGCCTGTGCGATTTTGATCAGCCATTGGGAGAGAATAGCGAATTTTCGCAAAGCCCGCGCGGGGTCATCCTCCGGCCCGAAACCTTTCCCGGCACGCTTTGGCGAGGACCATTTCATGAGCGGCGACATTCCGGCGGGCGAAACGGCCCGCATCACCTTCATCGGCGGCCCCACGGTGCTGATCGAGATCGGCGGCTTCCGCCTCGTCACCGATCCCACCTTCGATCCGCCGGGCCTCTACACCACCGCGCCGGTGCGCTTCGAGAAGACGCGCGGGCCGGCGATCCCGGTGGAGGACATCGGCGAGATCGATGCCGTGCTCCTCTCCCACGACCAGCATCTCGACAATCTCGACCATGCCGGCCGCGCCCTGCTGCCGAGGGCGCGGGCGGTCTACACCACGAAGGTCGGCGCCACGCGCCTCGGCGGCAACGCCATTGGCCTCGCCCCGTTCGAGACGGCCACGCTGGAGGTGCCCGGCAAAGGGCGCCTCCTCATCACCGCCGCACCCGCGCGCCACGGGCCGGTGGGCATCGAGCCCATCACCGGCGAGGTGGTGGGGCTCCTGGTCGGCCGCGATGCGCCGGGGGATGCGCTCTACGTCACCGGCGATACCGTCTGGTACGAGGGCGTGGCGGAGGTGGCCCGGCGCTTCGCGCCCAAGGTGGTGCTGGCCTTCGCC
Source organism: Xanthobacter nonsaccharivorans (assembly GCF_043194755.2). NCBI lineage: Bacteria > Pseudomonadati > Pseudomonadota > Alphaproteobacteria > Hyphomicrobiales > Xanthobacteraceae > Xanthobacter > Xanthobacter nonsaccharivorans. The sequence continues at coordinate 1,935,332 of NZ_CM195526.1, forward strand.
GGCTCGGCGGAGCCGCGCGGCACCTTCCACCTGACCATGGACAGCAACGACGTGATCGAGGTCGCCCACGCCTTCCCGCAGGCGCGGATCGTCGGCATCCACAACGACGGCTGGATCCATTTCAAGGAAAGCGCCGCCGACCTGGAGAAGAGCCTCGCGGCGCTGGGCCTCGCCGATCGCCTCGTGCCGCTGCCGCCCGGCACGCCGGTGCCGTTCGCTGTGTGAGGCGGGTCAGTTGAGCCCCGCGCGGTCGGACGGCCCCACGGGCAGGCGGCCGAGCTTGTCCGGGTTGCGGACGATGTAGATGCCGACGATGCGCCCGGCCTCGATCCGCAGCGCCGTCGCCTGGGGCACGCCGTCGCTCTCCATGGTCACGAAGCCGGGCAGGCCGCTGACCAGCCCGCGATGGACCACTTGCGGCCGGACGAATCCGGCCTTGCGGGCGAGGCCGAGGAACAGGCGCTCGATCCGTGCGCGACCGAAGACGGGGTTGAGGGCCGCCGGGCGCTTGCCTCCGCCGTCGGAGTAGAAGACCGCCTCGGCGGCAAGGAGCCGGCGCAGGCCCTCCGCATCGCCGAGGCGCGAGGCTTCGAGGAAGGCGTCGGCGATGCGCAGGCCCTCGTCGGGCTCCACCGGAAAGCGCGGCCGCGCTTCCCGCACATGGCGGCGGGCGCGGGCCGCGAGCTGGCGGCAGGCGGTTTCCTCGCGTCCCAGCGTGCCGGCGATCTCGGTGAAGGAGAGACCGAACACGTCGTGCAGCAGGAAGGCCGCCCGCTCCAGCGGCGAGAGACGCTCCAGCGCCAGCATGAGGACCAGGGAGATGTCCTCCGCCTCGGCGTCGGGGGCTTCCACCAAAGGCTCGGGCAGCCAGGGACCCACATAAATCTCCCGCTTCACCCGCGCCGATTTCAGATGGTCGAGGCACAGGCGGGTGACGACGCGGGCGAGATAGGCGGTGGGCTCCGCCACTGCGGCGCGGTCCGTCCGGTGCCAGCGCAGGAAGGCGTCCTGCACCACGTCCTCGGCATCCGCCATGGAGCCGAGCATGCGGTAGGCGATGGCGATGAGCCGCCGCCGGACCGGGCGGAAGGAGGCAGCTGCATCGGCGGCATCGGCCGCATCTCCCTCCTCCGGCGGAGGAAGGGCAGCCGGGGCCGCGCCGTCACTGCGCGGCGGCATGCGCCTCTCCCACGGGGTGGATCGACCGGAAGCCGATGGCGATGCGGTTCCAGGCGTTGATGGTGGTGATGAGCAGCGTCAGCTTCACCTGCTCCTCCGGCGAGAAGGCGGCGGCGAGCACCGCGTAGTCGGCATCGGGGGCGTGGGTCTGCGACACCAGCGTCAAGGCCTCCGTCCAGGCGAGGGCCGCCCGCTCCCGGTCAGTATAGAGCGGGGATTCGCGCCAGGCATCCAGGAGATAGAGGCGCTCCTCGCTCTCCCCGGCGGCCCGTGCGTCGCGCGTGTGCATGTGGATGCAGAAGGCGCAGCCGTTGATCTGCGAGGCGCGGGTCTTCACCAGCTCGATCAGGCTGAGCTCCAGCCCGCCGTCCTTCATGCGGGCTTCCAGGTCCAGCATGGCCTGCATGGTCTTGGGGGCGGTCTTGTAGGGATTGAGGCGCGGCTTCATCTCGGGTCTCCGGAGGGGTTCCGCGATGAAGACGAGGCGCCGGCCGGCGATGTGACATGGCCGGCGCGTGGGGGAGAGAATATTCGGGGCGGGGCTTCAGCGCTCGCCGGGGCGGGTGTCGGCGGCGAGGGCGGGTCCCGCGCCGCGCTCGGCGAAGAAGCGGGCGATGGCCTGCGTCATGGCCTCCGCCACCCGTTCGCGCCACGCCTCGGAGGTGAGGTCCCGGCGGTCGTCGGCGCTGGACAGATAGCCCAGCTCCACCAGCACCGACGGCACGTCATACGCCTTCAGCACACGGAATCCGGCGGATTTCAGCGGGGTGCGGTGGAGCCGCACGGCGCCCTTCATGCTGCCCACCAGCTCGCGGGCGACGCGGCCGGAGAAGCTGCGCGTCTCGCGCTGGGCGAGGTCCACGAGGATGCCCGCCACGTCATCCGGCTCGTCGGAAAGGTCGGCGCCGGCGATCAGGTCGGCCTTGTTCTCGCTGTCGGCGAGGCTTGCCGCCTCCGCGTCGCTGGCGGTGTCGGAGAGGGTGTAGACGCTGGCGCCGCGCGCCTGTCCCTCGCCGCGGGCAAGGGCGTCCGCATGCAGGGAGATGAACAGGGCGGCGCGGTTGACGCGGGCGATCTTCACGCGCTCGGTCAAGGGAATGAAGGTGTCCGTGGAGCGGGTAAGCACCACGCGCGCCACGCCGGCCTTCTCCAGGCGGTCCTTCAGGGCGAGGGCCGTTTCCAGCACGATGGTCTTCTCGGTGAAGGCACTGTAGCCCGTGGTGCCCGAATCGAGCCCGCCGTGGCCGGGGTCGATGACCACCACGGGCCGGTCGTCGCCGGTGGCGGGAACCGCCGGGGCCGGGGAGGGCGCCGCGGTGGCGCGCTGATCGCCCGCGGCGGCGGCCTTGAGGGCGAAGCTGGCCGCATCGGTCTTCACGAGATCGACCACGAGGCGCGCGGGCTGGTCGTCCACGGCGTCGAGCACGAAGGCCTTGTCCACGGCGACGGGGCCCGTGGCCTCCAGCACCATGCGCGCCTTGCCCGGCGCGAAGGCGCCGAATCGCCCGGTGGCCACCAGGCCGCGGCTCAGCTGGGTATCCTCCGGCTTCAGAGCGAACTGCACATCGGGCAGGTCGAGGATGACGCGGTAGGGATTGGCCAGGGTGAAGACACGGAATTCCGCGGCGCGGTCGAGATCGACCACGAGGCGGGTGCGCTTCGCATCCCCCGCGAGCCGCGCCTCCCGCGCGATAGCGGGGCCGGTGGCGGCGGCGTCCTGCGCCGTGGCCGGCATTGCCCACAGGAGGACGGCTATTGACGCAAGGGCATGGAGCGGGCCGCGATGGCTGCGGCGAGGTGTCCCGGTGCTGTGGGCGCCGGGGGGCGGGGGAGGCCCGCCATCGGGGCGTCGGTCCATGGGCATCCCACCTTCACGCGGTCTCGCCAGATCGAGCCTTGTAAGAAAATACCGATATGACGGGCTGCGTTAACCGAAGGTTGACGGCGTTATAGCCGCCAGGTGACAGCACGATAACGCATAAACCTTGCCAAGCAGGAAGTCGGGCGGGTAAGAAAGAGGACGTACACAGTTCGCGTTCCGGAACAGGCTCTTCGGCCCCGGCACTGCGGCTGCCGCAGGTGTGTTTCTTCGATCCCGGGCGGGCCGCTTCGCGCGCCGAACGCCGGGGATGCGGAAGCCCGCCAGTTCACCGCGCGCCGTTCCCCCATTGAGGTGTGGAGCCCCGCGGAAAGCGCTTAAGAAGCGCGTGAAAGCGGCACGTCGCCTGGCCATCTGCGCCGAAGGTCCGCGAGGGACGATTTGGGGAATCGCCGCGGATGTGTACCGTGGCCGGAACGAGGCGCCCGCTTCGCCACCCGGTCGGAACCCTTCATCGAGGAACGGGTAGCCGAGGGCATGGATTTTTTTCCGCACGACAGGCGCGTTCCGCGCGCCCCCGTGTGCCCCGACGCCGAGGGTCGCAGCGACACGCCCCGGTGCATCCGTTTCTCCCGTTCTTCCTCACGTCATCACATCCGGCGCCAGAGCGCCGTTCCTGCGCTGCCCATGCGGAATGCGCCGGAACGGCCGTCGTGGACGATTGCCCGCGGCGCCGTGAAGAGAGAATTCCATGGCCAACAAAATGCTTATCGATGCGACCCATCCGGAGGAGACCCGGGTGGTGGTCGTGCGCGGGAACCGGGTCGAAGAGTTCGACTATGAGTCCGCGTCCCGCAAGCAGTTGCGGGGCAACATCTACCTCGCCAAGGTGACGCGCGTTGAGCCGTCCCTGCAGGCGGCCTTCATCGAGTATGGCGGCAACCGCCATGGCTTCCTGGCCTTCAGCGAGATCCATCCCGACTATTACCAGATCCCCGTCGCCGACCGCCTCGCCCTGATCGAGGAGGAGGAGCGCGCCGCCCGCCTCGCGGACGACGAGGCGGACCTCAAGGAGCGCCGCCGCGAGCGCGGCCGCGCCCGCCGCTCCAACCACGAGCAGAGCGTGAGCGAAGCCGTGGAAGAGGCCGAGGTGGTCCCGCCGTCGCAGGACGAGGGCACGGCTGCCGCCGCGTCCGAGGCCGGCGAGGACCTCTCTTCCTCTCCCGTCGAGGCGATCGCGGCTGACGAGGGCCGGGAAGAGGCCATCTCTGCCGAGCCCGGTTCCGAGCCTGCCTCCGCGCCCGCGGACGCGCAGCCGGAGGCCACCCCCGTGGAGGTGGAGCCGGCGCGGGCCGAGCCGGCCCCGTCCTTCTCCGAGATGCTTGCCCCCGCGCAGGAGGCCGAGGCCGCCGAGGCGCTGGTGGAGAAGGTGGTGGAGGCCGAGATGGGCGGCGCGCTGCCCGCCCCGGCCGTTCAGCACGTGGCTGCCGGCGAGGCCGAGCGCCGCGAGGAGGCCCCCCACGGCGAGGAGCAGCCCGCCCCGATCCTGCCCGAGGATGAGGATGAGGAGGCTCCCGCCGAAGCCCGCCCCGCCGCCCGTGACGACGGGGACGAGGAGGAAGACGAGGACGACGGCGACGTCGACCAGATCGACGAGGAAGAGGAGATCGAGAATCTCGGCGCCGACGAGGACGCCCTGGAGGAGGTGCCCGAGCGCGCGCCCCAGCGCCGCGCCCGTTCCTACAAGATCCAGGAGGTCATCCGCCGCCGCCAGGTGATGCTGGTGCAGGTGGTCAAGGAGGAGCGCGGCAACAAGGGCGCGGCCCTCACCACCTATCTCTCCCTCGCCGGCCGTTATTCCGTGCTGATGCCGAACACCGCCCGTGGCGGCGGCATCTCCCGCAAGATCACCAACGCGGTGGACCGCAAGCGCCTGAAGGAAGTTGTGCAGGACCTGGAGGTGCCGGAGGGGATGGGCATCATCCTGCGCACCGCCGGCGCCAACCGCACCAAGGTCGAGATCAAGCGCGACTTCGAATATCTCCTGCGCCTGTGGGAGACCGTGCGCGAACTGACGCTCGGCTCCGCCGCGCCGAGCCTCGTCTATGAGGAGGGCTCGCTTATCAAGCGGGCGATCCGCGATCTCTACAGCAAGGAGATCGACGAGATTCACGTGGCCGGCGAGGAGGGCTACCGCGAGGCCAAGGACTTCATGCGCATGCTCATGCCGAGCCATGCCAAGTCCGTGCTGCCCTACCGCGAGGTCCAGCCCATCTTCGCGCGCTACGGCGTGGAGCAGCAGCTCGACGCCATGTTCTCGCCCGTGGTGCAGCTGAAGAGCGGCGGCTACATCGTCATCAACCCCACCGAGGCCCTCGTCTCCATCGACGTGAACTCCGGGCGCGCCACCCGCGAGCATCATATCGAGGACACCGCGCTCAAGACGAATCTCGAAGCCTCCGAGGAGATCGCGCGCCAGCTGCGCCTGCGCGACCTCGCCGGCCTCATCGTCATCGACTTCATCGACATGGAGGAGAAGCGCAACAACCGGGCGGTGGAGCGCAAGCTCAAGGATTGCCTGAAGAACGACCGGGCGCGCATCCAGATCGGCCGCATCTCCCATTTCGGCCTCCTGGAGATGTCGCGCCAGCGCATCCGCACCGGCGTGCTGGAAAGCTCCATCGAGGTGTGCCCGCATTGCGGTGGCACGGGGCACGTGCGCTCGGCGGCGTCCGTGTCGCTCCAGCTGCTGCGCGCGCTGGAGGAGCAGCTGCTGCGCTCGCAGACGCACAACCTCATCGCCCGCACCCGCACCGAGGTGGCGCTCTATGTGCTGAACCAGAAGCGCGCCCACCTGCACGAGTTGGAGGATCGCTTCAACGTCACCCTCGCCATCTCCGCGGACGAGAGCGTGACCGGGCACCAGCCGTTCATCATCGAAAAGGGCGACATCGCCGCCCCGCCGCCGGCCGCGCCGAAGCCGTCCAGCGTCGTCCATCCGGACTCCATCCTCCCCGAGGAGGATTATCTCGAGGAGGAGGACGAGGAGGTCGTCGAGGACGCCGAAGCCGAGGCTGAGGCCGAGGCGGGCGAGGGTTCCGGCGAGCGCGCCGACGAAGGCGGCCGCCGCCGTCGCCGCCGTCGCCGCCGGCGGCGTGGCGACCGGGAGGAGGGCCGCGAGGCCTCCGCCGAGGGCGACGAGGATGAAACGTCCGCCGAGGGCGCCGATGCCGAGGACGGCGAAGGCGACGACGAGGACCGCTCCGAGGACGAGCGCGCCGATGGCGAGCGCGGCGACGAGGACAGCAACGAGCGCCGCCGCCGCCGCCGTGGCCGTCGCGGTGGCCGCCGCAACCGCCGCGAGCGGGAGGAGGGTGGCGAGGCCACGGCCTCCGGCGATGGCGAAGAGGGTGACGAGGAGGGCGAGGCGGATGCCGTCGCCGCGGCGCCTGCCGAAGGACCGTCGACCGAAGCTGCACCGACCGAGCCCCTCGCCGGCGTGGCGACCGAGCCGGTCGCGGCCGCTCCCGCGGAGGCGCCCGTGCCGCCCGTGAGCGTGCCGGAGGTTTCCGCGGCCCCTGCTCCGGAAACGAAGCCCGCCGAGGTCGAGAGCACCGAGGCCAAGCCGCCCCGCCGCCGCTCCACGGTGCGCGAGAAGGCGCCGGTGGTCCTGTCGTCCGACAGCGCCCCCGTGCGGACCCCGGCGGAGGAAGCCCCGGCCGTGTCGGCGGTGGAAACGCCGGTGGCGGAAGCCCCCGTGGCCGAGACCCCCGCGGAAGCCCCTGCCGCCGAGGTGGCCCCGGCCCCCGAGGCCCCGGCGGACGCCCCTGCGGCTGCGGTGGAGACCCCCGCGGAGCCCCCGGCCAAGCCCCGCTCCGGCTGGTGGCAGCGCAAGCTCTTCGGCGGCTGAGCCGGGTCCGGCCGGACAATCGAAAACGCCTCCCGGAGAGATCCGGGAGGCGTTTTTCATTTCAGGGCCGGGATGGGCGGCCTCAGGCGCCTCCGGTCCACCCGCTGCGTGCTTCAGGGCCGGGGCTGAACACCTGGGCCCACCGGACCAGACACGCCGTCAGGCGGCTTCGTCCGAGGCGGCCGTCTTGTCCCCGGGCAGCTGGACATTGGCCTGCCCCCACGCCCGCAGGGCATGGATGACCGGCGCCAGGCTGCGCCCGCGCTCGGTGAGGCTGTATTCCACCTTCGGCGGCACCACCGGATAGACGGTGCGGATGATGAAGCCGTCCGCCTCCAGCTCGCGCAGCTGGTTGGTGAGCATGCGCTGGGTCAGGTTGGGCAGGCGCCGCCGCATCTCGTTGAAGCGCATGGTGCCTTCCAGCAGATGCCACAGCAGCACGCCCTTCCACTTGCCGCCGATGAGGGCGAGGGTCGCCTCCACCGGGCAGCCGGGGCTGCAATCGTGCATGTTGTGTCGGGTGCGCGGCATCTCACGGTATCCTTTTCGACACTATATGCAGAAAATGTGCGTTCTTGCGAGAACGCCTCTTTGGCGCCACTTCCTTCCCGACACCAACCGGGAGACCGCCATGCGCGCCGTCGGCTATCGTTCCTCGCTTCCCATCACCGAAGCCCAGTCCCTTGTGGACATCGACCTGTCCCGCCCGGTGCCCGCCGGCCGCGACCTGCTGGTGGAGGTCCGCGCCGTCTCGGTCAATCCGGTGGACACCAAGGTGCGGCGCAACGTGGCCCCGGAGGGCGGGGCCTGGAAGGTGCTCGGCTGGGATGCCGCCGGCGTGGTGGTGGAGACGGGGCCCGAGGCCAGCCTGTTCAAGCCGGGGGATGCGGTGTTCTACGCCGGCGCCATCGATCGGCCGGGCACCGATGCCGAGTTCCATCTGGTGGACGAGCGCATCGTCGGCGCCAAGCCCGTGACCCTCGGCTGGGCGGAGGCCGCCGCGCTGCCGCTCACCGCCATTACCGCCTGGGAGACGCTGTTCGACCGGCTCGAGGTGAAGGGCCGTGGCGTGCCCGGTGCCGCGCCGGCGCTGCTCATCGTCGGCGGGGCGGGGGGCGTGGGTTCCATCGCCATCCAGCTTGCGCGCACGCTCACGGACCTCACCGTCATCGCCACCGCGTCCCGGCCGGAGACGCAAGCCTGGGCGAAGGCGCTGGGCGCCCATCATGTGGTGGACCATTCCCGTCCGCTGGCGGGGGAGATCGCGGCCCTCGGCATCGGCGCGCCGGCCTTCGTCTTCTCCACCACCAACACGCAGGATCATCTGGCCCAGATCGCGGAGCTGATCGCCCCCCAGGGTCGCTTCGCGCTCATCGATGATCCCAAGAGCCTCGACATCATGCCCCTCAAGCGCAAGAGCGTCTCGATCCACTGGGAGGCCATGTTCACCCGCTCCCTGTTCGGCACGGCGGACATGGCGCAGCAGGGCGTGCTGCTGAACGAGGTGTCCCGCCTCGTCGATGCGGGCGCGCTGCGCACCACCCTGGCCGAGCGGTTCGGCGCCATCACGGCCGAGAACCTGCGCCGCGCCCATGCGCTGATCGAGAGCGGGCGTTCCAGGGGCAAGATCGTGCTGGAAGGCTTCTGAGGGCCCGCCGGGGCAGAAGCCGGGCCCCGTTGCCTCAGGATCGACGCTCCGGGCGAGTCCTTGCTTCTCCGGAGGAATGTGGTCCGACGCCGGGCCTTGCGGCGGGGGAGGGGGAATGCCCCGGACGCGCCGGGGCATGTCGCACGATCATGCCGCAACCCACACGCCCCGGGTCAACGCTTCGGCGGTGCCGTCGCTCCGCGGGGGCGCGTCGTCAGGCGGCGGCGCGGTGGCTGAGGGCGGCCCGCACGCCGGTGAGGCGGGCGGGGTCCAGGGCGCTCGTGCGGCCGGTGGCGCACAGGGCGCCGCGAAAGCCGAGATAGTCGGGCCCGAGGGGCGCGAGCGCCGGGATGTCCGCGAGCTTCAGCGAGCCGGCCAGCCCCGTGAGCAGCCGCTGCGCCCGCGCCGCGGCGACGAAGCGGGCGAGCGCCTCCACGGGAAGATGGGCGAGGAGGCCACCGGCCGCCTTGTCCGCCGTATCCAGCATCACCCCATGGAAGCCCGCGCCGGCGAACAGCGGCACGGTGGCAAGGTCCGGCGCCTGGTCCGCGAACAGCACGGCGACGAGCCGCGTCTCGCGGGCCAGCGGGGCGAGGGCGTCCAGCACGGGCGTGAGGCGGGCGGCCGCGCGCGACGCCGGCAAGGGAAAGCCGATCTTCACCAGCGGCACGCCGGCCGCAGCGGTGCGCACGGCGGCGGCGTGCAGCACCGCGGCGTCGAGGGCATGGTCGCCCACCGTGGCGCTGAGGTCGGCGCCGCGCGGATCGGCGCGCCAGCGGGCGACGGCGGCGCGCAGCGCGGTCTCGTCCCAGGCGCCCAGCGCGCCCTCAGCGGGGTTCTTCAGGTCCACGATGTCGACGCCGGCGGCAAGCGCCGTCTCCATCTCGTCGAGGTCCGCCACGGAGGCAAGGAGCCCGGGCCGTCCGGGCGGCAGGGAATGGCTCATGACACCGCCCGCGCCCGATGGTCGGCGATGGTCTCGCACAGCCAGTCCCAGGCCTCCCGCTCGGCGGGGCCGGCGGTCTTCTCGATGGCGATGGAGAGATAGTTCATCTCCCGGTCCACCCGGTCCGAATCCATCATGTGCAGTCGCGAGACGAGAATGGCGCCCTCCAGGACCGCGGCCACAGCCCGGTTGAGGCCGAGGAAGGGCGCGTGCGTCTCGCGGTGCACGGTGCGGCAGAAGAAGCGGGGGCGCGTGGGGTCGTCCTCCATGCGCACCACTTCCACCTCGTCATGGGCCAGCGCGGCGGCGAGGCGCACGGTGCCGGCGAGCTTGGTTCCGGGAACCGTGGGCCAGGAGCGGTGGCGGCCGGTGATGCAGCCGGCGAAGATGCGCGCATCGTCGGAGAAGTTCACCACGCAGGCCCGGCGCGCGGCCAGATTGTCCAGCGTGCGGGAAGGGCGGAAGGGCTGGAGCAGATAGCCGCCCTCCACCAGCGTCGCGCCCATGGGGGCGACATGGGCCTCCCCGGCGGCCGATTGGGTGGTGACGATGGTCTCCCGGATCACGTGCTTTCGCCCTTCTTCTTCGCGGAGAGGGTCGAGCCCGCTTCCTTGAAAGTCAATCGGTGGGCCTCCGCGGCGCTGTCGCCGGTCTCGCCCGCCACGCCCCACTTCAGGGGCTCGTCCTGGGCATAGCGCTTGCCCAGGTGGAAGGCGATCTCCGCCCGCGCCGTCTCCACCCCCAGATAGAAGGCATGGGCCCCGTCGTCCTCCACCTTGAGGTGGGGGAACAGGCCGAACGGCTCGCGCGCCACATGGTGGCCGTCGCGGTTGTAGGCGTGGATGCCCTGTTCCGTCACCTCGATGCGGAAGTTGCGGTCGGCGACGGTGGCGGCGAGGCGCTCCACCTCGGCCGGCGTGGTGGTGAAGGGGTTCCGGTCGCGCAGCGCCATCAGCCCGCCACCGAAGCCCTGGGGCAGGGCGCCGGCCTCCCGCGCCGCGAAATACTCCCGCCGCGCCCGGTCGAACTCGCGCACCGCGGTACGGCAATGGGGGCTCACCTGCACCGCCAGCACCGCGTTCAGCCGCAGCTCCGAGATGATGCCCATGAGCAAGGCGTTCATGCCGGTGGTGTCGGCATCCGTCAGCTCGGTGACATTGCCGATGCCCATGAGGATGGGGATGTCCGGCTTCAGCCGCCGGAGCTCCGCATAGCGCACCAGCGAGGCGGTGAAGCCGAGGTGGATGGGGTCGAGGATGGGGTCGGCGAGGAAGGGCTGCCCCCTGGCCTCGCATTGCGCGATGGCACGCAGGAGAGAGGGCAGGTCGCCCGCCAGCGCCGGGACCAGAATGGGGGTTGCTGAACCCTCCCCGGCGATATCCAGGTTGGTTTCGTTGAGGCTGAGGAGATAGTCCGCGCCGGCCCTGGTGGCGCGCCGCAGCTCATCCGAATCGAAGCTGTCGACGCTCACCCTGAAGCCCTCGGACTTCAGGGCGGCGATGGCCTCCTCGAGGTGCGGGAAGGGATTGTCCGGCAGCGCGCCGAGATCGATCACGTCCGCCCCTTCTCCCTTGAGGAAGCGGGCGCGTGCGAGGAGCTGGTCGATGGAGAGGCGGGTGGCGTCCACGATCTCGGCGAACAGCATCACGTCCTGCCGGTCGAGGGCGACGTTGCGGCCCTTGCCCCTGCCGAAATAGCTCGGGATGTCAGCCGCTTCCTCGGGGCCGCGGGCGAACGGCAGGCCAAAGCGGGCGGCGAGGCGCTGAAGGTCGCCGCGGAAGCGGCCGGGCATCAGCACCTTGTCCGTGCCCTCCGGCAGCTTGAGGCGCCGCTCCACGATGTCCGCGGTCATGAGGGCCGCGACCTTCACGCCGACGTTGACCACAACCGGGTCGAGGCTCGCGTCGGCGATCTCCTCGGCGATCCGGCGGATGCGCGGCTCGGCCAGCGACCCGGTGACGAGGGCGACACGCTCGGCCATGGATCAACCCGCTGACTGGGCGGCGAGGAGGGCGAGATCGGTCCGGCGGCGGGCGATGGCGAGGCGCAGCTCCTCCAGCGTCTCGGCCACCACCGTATCCTCGAACGTCTTGAGCTGACGCGTGTTTTCAAGGTCGATGCGGCGTGGGTAGACGGGCACCGGTCCTTCCGGGGCCATGGTGATCATCTCCGGCTGGCTGTCGCAGGCGAACACGATGCAATGCACCCGGCACTTGCCGGCCTGGGCGAAGCAGTTGGTGACCAGCGTGTCGGAGATGCCATGCACCGCCTTGGCCACCGTGTTGGAGGAGGCGGGGGAGACGACGAGGGTATGGTACTCGCCGTGGTAGAAGCGGCCGATGGAGGCGGACGAGGCGGAATTGTCGCGGAACACCTGCGTCTGGGCGGGGAGGGGCTGCTTGTCCTGCTTGTACATGCGCAGCACTTCGTCCGCCGCGTCGGAGACGAACAGGTCCACGTCCTGAAGCTCGCGGATGATCTCGATGCTCTCCGTGAAATAGTGGCCGGACCCGGTGAGGGCCCAGGCCCAGCGCGGGGCTTTCGGGCGGTTGGACTGGGCGGTCATGGCGAGGGCGCGCCTTCCTTGTCGTCTTCGTTGCGTTGGGCGCGACCCGCCGCCTCCGTGAGGCTGAGGGCGTCGTCGAGCCGGTCCGCGGCATCTGCGGGGACGAGGAGAATATCGCCGGAAAACCGCTGTGCCATGGTCGCAAAAGCCGCATCCACCAGAGCCCGGGCGGTCCAGGCCGCGAGGTCGGCCGCGCGGTTGCCGGAAGGGGCGGGAAGGGCGATGCCCGGCGCCTTCACCAGGACCAGCCGGCGCGCGCCCATCTCGGCGGCAAGCCAGAGAGCGAGGCTGTCGGAGGTGACGTCCCAGCTCTCGGTGATGGCGGGATGGTCGAGGGTGAGGGCGGCGGGAAACCAGAGCGCGGTGCCGATGCCGGACGCGGCCGCCAATTCCGGGAGGGTCCGGGCCGGTCGCAGGCGAGGCTCGATGTCGCGCATGGCGTGGGCCATCTGCTCCATGGCGAGGAGCGCCATGCGGTGGGCGGCGCCGTCGGAGAGGCTCCACTGCGGCTGAACGGCGCGGACCGCATCGGCCAGCGCGCCGCCGCCGGGCACCACCACGAGGCCCCGGCGCCGGGCCAGATGCGCCAGCAGGGCCCGGGGCGCGGCGCCACGGGTGAGGCTGCCGCCGATCTTCACGATGAGGGTCACGAGCGCGAGAGGCCTCCGGCCTTGGTCTGAAGGTCGCATCGGGGGTTGGTTGAAGTCATGCTAAGGAACCGCCGCGCTGCCTCCAATGGAGGAATTTTGTGCGCCGCAGCAAGGAGTTGCCAGACGTTAGGGTACTTTTCACATATTCAAATATGTGAATAATATTCTCATAACGTCACCTTTCGAGAGAGGAATGCTTCATGCGTCTCATTCTGGCTTCCGTCCTGGTCCTGGCCGCCACCGGTTCCGCCCTCGCCGATGGCGACGTCGCCAAGGGCGAGACCCAGTTCAAGAAGTGCATGGCGTGCCATGCCATCGGCCCCGATGCCAAGGTGAAGGTGGGCCCGCCGCTGAACGGCATCGTCGGCGCCAAATGGGCGCATTTCGAGGGCTATGCCTACTCGCAGGACATCAAGGACGGCGCCGCTGCCGGCAAGGTGTGGGACCTGGCCACCCTCGACGACTATATCGAGAACCCCAAGCACCTCGTCCCGAAGGGCAAGATGGCCTTCGCCGGCATCAAGAACGCCGACGACCGCAAGGACCTCATCGCCTACCTCGCCACCTTCGATGCCGACGGCAAGCCCGCCGCCAAGTGATGGCCGGCTGAGGCGTGGAGTGACGAGGCAGGCGCTCTGCCGTCCGGTGTGGCGGCGGGCGACTGCAACACGTGGTAGGCCTTTTCCCCCATTTGGGGGATGTGGCGAGAATGTGGCCCTGCCAGAAGAAATAGGTCGCCGGTCAGGGCGATTTCTCTGGGGGGCGGCAGGCGGTGGTCGAAAGGCCATCGCCTGTTTTCTTTATGGCTTCCCGTGGCTTCCGGCTTGCCAGAGCCGCCGCGCCGTGGTGACCCTCGCCACGAACGAGGACCTGTCATGCCCGATCATGATTTCCGCGCCCAGCGCCTCCATGTCCCGGACGATCTGAGCGAGGGCGCGAGCCTGGCGCTCGGCCCGGAGCAGGCGCACTACGTGGCCAACGTCATTCGCCTGCCGGTGGGCGGCGACATCCTGCTCTTCAACGGCCGCGACGGCGAATGGCGGGCGACCCGCACGGCCGGCGGCAAGCGCGACGTGCGCCTGGAGGCGGTGCGGCAGGTGCGCCCCCAGCCGCCGGCCGCGACCCTCGAATATGCGTTCGCGCCGCTGAAGCACGCGCGGCTCGACTACATGGTGCAGAAGGCCGTGGAGATGGGGGCGGGCATCCTCAGCCCCGTCATCACCCGCTACACGCAGGTGTCGCGGGTCAATACGGAGCGCATGGCGGCCAATGCGGTGGAGGCCGCCGAGCAGTGCGGCATCCTCGCCCTGCCCGAGGTTCGGGAGCCGCAGCCGCTGGCGGCCTGGGTCGCGGCCCTGCCGCCGGGGCGCACCCTTGTGTTCTGCGACGAGGCGGCGGCCGAGGCGGATCCCATCGAGACCCTGCGCGCCGTGCCTTCCGGGCCGGTCAGCGTGCTCATCGGCCCGGAAGGCGGGTTCAGCCCGGAGGAGCGCGCGCTGCTGCAGAAGCGGGCGGTGACGCTCTGCCTCGGCCCGCGCATCCTGCGCGCCGACACGGCCGCGGTGGCGGCCCTCGCCCTCGTGCAGGCGGCGCGCGCGGACCTTTGAGGCCGGGGCGGATGCCCGGAACGCCCGGGGGCGTCTTTTGTTCCCCGGCGTCCTGAGAAATTGCTTTTTTACTTGGATTGTTTCCAGATTTTCGCGCCGCAACACCGCAATGCGGTAACGTATTGAGGAATAACGGCGAGCCGATTCGTGTCCCGCCGCGCCGCAATTTGGTCCTATTTCGCTCCAGTCTGCCCGGAACTTGTCCGTGAGCTGCGCGTTGCTCGCTCGCATTTTTCGAGTATTGGTCGGGAGGCCTCCGTGACCGGCAATTACAGCTTTGGAATTGAGGAAGAATTCTTTGTCGTGGACGCCGCCACCCATGCGGTGCAGCGACGGATGCCGGCGGGCTTCTTCGACGATCTGAAGGCGCAGCTCGGCGATTCCGTGTCGGTGGAGATGCCCCAGGCGCAGCTGGAGATCGCCACCCGTCCGGCGACCGGCAGCGGCGGGGCCCTCGACGAGTTGCGCGACCTGCGCCGCGCCGTGGCGAACGTGGCGGCGCAGCATGGCCTGGGCGTCATCGCGGCCGGCACGCACCCCACCGCCACCTGGGACAACGTGCGCGCCACCAGGGCCAATCGCTACGACGGCGTGATGAACGACCTGAGGATGCCGGGCGAGCGGAACATGGTGTGCGGGCTGCACGTGCATGTGGAGCTGCCGGACCCGGACGAGCGGGTGAACGTGATGCGGCGCATGGTGCCCTACATCCCGCACTTCATCGCCCTGTCCACCTCCTCGCCCTTCTGGGGCGCGAAGCAGACCGGCCTGATGGGGTACCGCCTCGCCGCCTATGACGAACTGCCTCGCACCGGCCTGCCGGAGATGTTCGAATCCAGCGCCGCCTATGAGCGCTATGTGGATGCGCTGGTCTCTGCCCGCGCCATCACGGATTCGAGCTATGTGTGGTGGACCATCCGCCCTTCCCGCAAGCTGCCGACGCTGGAGCTGCGCGCCCCGGACAGCTGTACCCGCATCGCCGACTCGGTCGCCATCGCTGCCCTGTTCCGGGCGCTGGCGCGGTTCCTGGTGCGCAATCCCCACCATAACCGCGACGTGGGGGCGGTGGACCGGGCCATCGCCGACGAGAACAAGTGGCGTGCCCAGCGCTATGGCGTCCACGGCTCCTTCGTCGACCTCGCCGAGCGCCGGGCCCTGTCCGTGCGCGACGCGGTGGACGGGCTCGTCCACCTGGTCGGGCAGGATGCGGAGGCGCTGGGTTGCGTCGATGCTCTCCTGCACGTGCGGGCCATCGCCGAAGGCGGCACCAGCGCGGATGTCCAGCTTGCGGTGTTCCAGGAAGCGCTGCACCGCACCGGCAAGCGCAACGAGGCGCTCGACGCCGTGAAGGCCTGGCTGGTCCACACCACGCTGCAGTGAGGGGGGCAGGCATCTGCCTGTCGGCATCACCCCTTCGCAGGCAAGGATCGTCGCTCCGGATCGCGGTGCAATCTGCGACGACGTGTTCTATGCTGCGCATGCTTGACCAAAGGGCAGCTGTCCATGCGCGCCATTCCGCCCGATCGCGACCTCATCGTGTTCGATGGGACCTGTGTCTTCTGCTCGGGCTTCGCGCGCTTCATGGGGCGGCATGACACGGCCGGCCGGTTCGGTTTCGTCACGGCGCAGTCCGATCCCGGCCGGGCGCTCTACGAGCGGTTCGGGCTTGATCCCGATCTCATGGAGACGAACATCGTCATCGTCGATGGCGTGGCGCATACGAAGATGCGGGCGTTCGCGGCGGCCATGAAGGCGCTCGGCTGGCCTTGGGCTGTGCTCGCTCCCCTCGGCTGGCTGCCCGGCGCCCTGTCCGATCCGCTCTACGATCTCATCGCGCGCAATCGCTACCGGTTCGGCCGCCAGGCCTGCCCGGCGCCATCCCCGGAGCTGCGGGCGCGCATCATTGATTGATACGGTGCTGGTGGTCGGCGGCTATGGCGTGTTCGGCGCGCGCATCAGCATGCATCTCGCCCGGGAACCGCAGGTGGATGTGGTCGTCGCCGGCCGGGACATGGACTCTGCCCGGGCCTTTTGCGCGCAGCACGGCGGGCGGCCGTTCCGGCTCGACCGGGACGATCCGGATCTGGCCGGTATCGTCCGCGACCTCCGACCGTTCCTCGTCATCGACGCCGCCGGGCCGTTCCAGGCCTATGGCCCGGAGCCGTATCGTCTCGCTGCTGCGGCTGTGCGCGCCGGCGCGCATTATCTGGACCTGCCCGACGATCCGCATTTCACCGCCGGCATTGCCGTGCTCGATCCGCAAGCCCGGGAGGCGGGACGGGTGGTGTTCTCCGGTGCGTCCAGCGTGCCGGCCCTCTCTTCCGCGGCGACGGATGAACTGGCCGAGGGCATGGGCGACATCCACCTGATCGAGAGCGTCATCCTGCCCGGCAATCGCGCGCCGCGCGGCCTGTCGGTGATCCGCGCCATCGTCGGGCAGGCCGGGCGCCCGCTCGTCCTCTGGCGGGGCGGATGCGGCGTGAGCGTGCCCGGATGGAGCGGGCTGCGGCGCATCGCGCTGGGCAGCGTCGGCGGGCGTGACGTGGGTCCACGCTGGGCGAGTTTCAATGCGGCGCCGGACCTGGCGCTGTTTCCCCGCCGCTTCCGCGCCCGGTCCGTGCTGTTCCGGGCGGGCCTCGAACTGAAGTTGATGCACGGAGGGCTGCTGCTTCTGTCCCTGCCGGTGCGCTGGGGGCTGATGCGGAGCCTGGCACCGCTGGCGCGCCCTCTGAAGTGGATCGCGGAACGGCTGGAGCCCTTCGGCTCCGACACGGGCGGCATGCGGGTCCGGGTCGCGGGCGTTACCGGGCGGGGCGAGGTGGAGGTGCGCGACTGGGTTCTCATCGCCGGGGCGGGGGATGGTCCGCACATTCCGGCCGTTCCCGCCCGCGTCCTGTTCCGGATGTTGCGCGAGGGGGCGCTTGCCCCCGGCGCGCGGGCCTGCCTCGCGGCTTTCCCGTTGGCGCGGGCCGAGGCGATAATGGCCGGGCTCGACATCGCGACCCGCAGGGCGGTCGCGCCCCAGCGCCTGCTGTTCGCCCATGCGCTGGGGCCGGACTTCGCCCGGCTTCCGCATCCAGTGAAGGATCTCCACACGGTGGTGGACCTGCGGCGCTGGCGCGGGATGGCCGAGGTTTCCAACGGCCCCGGACGCCTCGCCCGCCTGGTGCGGATGCTGATGCGCTTTCCGAAGGCCGGCCGGGCGGTGCCCGTGGAGGTCACGATGGAGCGGCTGGGGGAGGGCGAGGTCTGGACGCGTTCCTTTGCCGGACGGCGCTTCCGCTCGCACCTAAGCTGCCGGCCGGAGGGGGCGGGCGGCGTCCGCGAGCGCTTCGGGCCGTTCAGCTTCGATATCGGCTTGTCCGTGCGCGACGGGCGGCTCCTGTACCCCGTCGCGGCAGGGCGCCTGTTCGGTCTTCCCTTGCCGCGGGCTTTGCTGCCGGTGAGCACGAGCTTTGAAGAGGCGGACGACGCGGGCCGCGCCACCTTTGACGTGGCCATCGCGCTGCCGCTCGCCGGGGCCATCGTGCGCTACCGCGGCTGGCTGCGTCCCGACGATGGGATGGACGAGGCGGCGGGAGCCGGAGCGCCCGCCGCCTCAGGTCTCACAGCTGGAACGGCACCACCGTCTGCTGCTGCTCGCCAAGGCCGGTGATGCCGAGGCGCATCACGTCGCCGGCCTTCAGGAAGCGCGGGGGCTTGAAGCCGAGGCCGACACCCGGGGGGGTGCCGGTGGTGATGACGTCGCCGGGCTCCAGCACCATGAACTGGCTGATGTAATGCACCAGGAACGGCACCCGGAAGATCATGGTCCTGGTGGAGCCGTTCTGCACTTTCTCGCCGTTCACCTCGAGCCACATGGCGAGGTCGGCGGTGTCGGTCACCTCGTCGGTGGTGACGAGCCAGGGACCGAGGGGGCCGAAGGTCTCGCAGCCCTTGCCCTTCATCCACTGGCCGGACCGTTCGATCTGGAAGTGGCGCTCGGACACGTCGTTGCACACGCAGTAGCCGGCCACGTGGTCGAGGGCGTCCTTCTCCTCGACGTAGCGGGCGCGCTTGCCGATGACGAAGGCCAGCTCCACCTCCCAGTCGAGCTTCAGCGAGCCCTTGGGAATCATGACGTTGTCATTCGGCCCGACGATGCAGTTGGGCGCCTTGTTGAAAAGCACCGGCTCCTCGGGGATGGGGTTGTTGGTCTCGGCGGCATGGTCCGCGAAATTGAGGCCGACCGCGACGAAATTGCCCGGCCGCGCCACGCACGAGCCGAGTCGCGCGCCGGCCGGCGCTGCGGGCAGGCTCGACGGGTCCACGGCGGCGATGGTCTTCAGGCTCTCGGGGGAGAGCGCGTCCCCGGCGAGGTCGGAGATGAGGGAGGACAGGTCGCGCACCGTGCCGGTTGAATCGATTAGACCCGGCTTCTCCCGCCCTTTTTCCCCGAAGCGAACCAGCTTCATCGGTCGAACTCCCTGATGGTATCATTGGATGGTGTCGGTCAATGGCCCGGAGCGGTGCGGCGCGCGGTCGCTCCTGGGGCGGGCAGGCTGGCGTGGAGTTGGGGTTTGGTCAATGGTGGGGCGTGAAGAAAGTGTGTTCGCTTTCCGCAGCGGAGGGGCGCCCCGCCGCGGGCGGACGGGCTGAACGTTCGAGAGCTTCGCCGGGGCTTTGGTGTGGAAGGTGCTGAAGGCTGCCGCAGAAATGGCGCCGAATCTGCCCAAGGTGTCGAACGGTATCGATTCCCCCGCGCCGTCATCGGCGGAAGGGGGCATTGCTTCAGGCTGTCGCGGAAGAAAGTCCAGCGCGGACGGCGGATGGACTATTAGCCGTCTCCGGGCTTGCTGCGGTCCATGCGGGTTTTACTGTCTGTTTTCTGCGCATGTCCAATGTCTGGGCAATTCCCCTTCCGTTTTTCGCGCTGGCGTCATAAAAGGGAAACAGGACTCCGGCTAATTCCGGGTCATGCTCCTCAGGGGCAAGTGGGATGACGATGCGGTCCCATGCGGCGGAAGTGTCCGTGAGGAGGCTTCCGGACGGGGGACGAAAGCGGGAGGTTATGGCGTGAGCGACAGTCCCGAAGCGCGCCGCTACCGCGCCTTGTTCATTTCCGATGTCCACCTCGGCACCAAGGGCTGCCAGGCGGACCTCCTCCTCGACTTCCTCAAGTACCACGATGCGGACACCATCTATCTCGTCGGCGATATCGTCGACGGCTGGCGGCTGAAGTCCTCCTGGTACTGGCCGCAGAAGCACAACGACGTGGTGCAGAAGCTGCTGCGCAAGGGCCGCAAGGGCACGCGCATGCTCTACCTGCCGGGCAACCACGACGAATTCCTGCGCGATTACTACGGCACCCATTTCGGCGGCATCGAGGTGGTGGAGACCGCCATCCACGAGGCGGCGGACGGCAAGCGCTACCTCGTCATCCACGGCGACGTGTTCGACCTGGTGGTGCGCCACGCCAAGTGGCTCGCCTTCCTGGGGGACTGGGCCTATTCCGCCGCGCTCACCGTCAACACCTACCTGAACAAGGCGCGCCGCCGCCTCGGCCTCACCTACTGGTCGCTGAGCCAGTGGGCCAAGCTGAAGGTGAAGAATGCGGTGAACTACATCGGCAAGTTCGAGGAGGCGGTGGCCGAGGAGGCCAAGCGCCACCAGGTGGACGGCGTGATCTGCGGCCATATCCACCACGCGGTCATTCACGACCAGTTCGGGGTGCGCTATGTGAATTGCGGCGACTGGGTGGAGAGCTGCACCGCCATCGCCGAGCACGAGGACGGCCACCTCGAGATCATCTGCTGGACGCGACATCTCGAGAAGGCCCCTGCCGGGGAGCGGGACATGGTCGAGGGGGCGCGCGCGGCGGCCTGATGCGGGTTCTTGTCGCCACCGATGCGTGGCATCCACAGATCAACGGTGTGGTCCGCTCGCTGGAGCACACGGCCCGCGAGGCCGAAAATCTCGGGGCGGACATGCAATTCCTCACCCCCGAGGGATTCCGCACCATTCCCCTGCCGACCTACAACGAGATCCGCCTGGCGCTCGCCACGCCGCGCATGATCATGCGCCGCATCGAGGCCATGCAGCCGGATTTCGTGCACATCGCCACCGAAGGACCCATCGGCATGCTGGTGCGGCGGGCGTGCATCGCCTCCCGGCGGACCTTCACCACCTCGTACCACACCAAGTTTCCGGAATATCTGGCCGCCCGCGCCCCGGTGCCGGAGCGGCTGACCTATGCCTGGCTGCGCTCCTTCCACAATGCCGGCGGCGGGGTGATGGTCTCCACGGCGACGCTGGAGCGCGACCTTGAGGCGCGCGGCTTCAAGCGGCTCATGCGCTGGTCCCGCGGGGTGGACGCGGAGCTGTTCCGGCCCCGGCCGGAGGCGACGCTGAACCTGCCGCGCCCGGTCTATCTCTTCGTCGGCCGCGTGGCGGTGGAAAAGAACATCGAGGCCTTCCTGTCGCTGGACCTGCCAGGCTCCAAGGTGGTGGTGGGCGGCGGCCCGGCCCTCGCCAGCCTGAAGGAGCGCTATCCCGGCGTGCTCTTCACCGGCCCGAAGGAGGGCGAGGACCTGGCGCAGGTGTATTCGGCCTGCGACGTGTTCTGCTTCCCCTCGCGTACGGACACGTTCGGCATCGTGCTGCTGGAGGCGCTGGCGAGCGGCCTGCCGGTGGCCGCCTATCCGGTGACCGGCCCGACCGACGTTCTGGCGGACGCGACCGAGCCGGTGGGCGTGCTGGACGAAGACCTGCGCACCGCGTGCCTGAAGGCGCTCGAACTCTCACCTGCGGCGGCGCGGCGCTTTGCGTTGCGTTATACATGGCGGGAGAGCGCCCGGCAGTTTCTCGACAACGTATTGATCGCTCATGACATTGGACCTATAGCTCGGCGGTATCGCCTGCGTCGCAGGCGCAGGGTAGCAGCCGCGCCATGAGCCCCTATATCGACCCTCTTCCCACTGTGGCAGACGTGGAAGCCGCTGCCCGGCGGCTTGCGGGCGTCATCGTGCGCACGCCTCTGCTGTTTTCGCCGGAGTTGAGCGAGCGCACCGGCGCCCGTGTGTTCGTGAAGCCGGAGACCTTGCAGCGCACCGGCTCCTTCAAGTTCCGCGGCGCCTACAATCGCCTCGTGCAGATTCCCGAGGACATGCGCCCCGCCGGGGTGGTGGCCTCCTCCTCCGGCAATCATGCCCAGGGTGTCGCCGCGGCGGCGAAGCTCCTCGGCATTCCCGCCGTCATCGCCATGCCCACCGATGCGCCGGCCCTGAAGCGCGAGCGGACGCTCGCCTTCGGCGCCGAGGTGGTCGGCTTCGACCGCTCCACCGAGCATGGCGAGGACATCGCCCGCACCCTCGCCGACGAGCGCGGCTCCACCCTGGTGCCGCCCTATGACGATATCGGCGTGATCGCGGGGCAGGGCACCGTCGGGCTGGAGATCATCGAGGACCTCGCCGCCCTCGGCCTGAAGCCGGACCTGGTGGCCGCCTCCGCCGGCGGCGGCGGCCTGGTGGCGGGCATCGCCCTCGCCGCCAAGGGCTGGGCGCCGGACATGCGCATCGTCGCGTGCGAGCCGGAGGGGTTCGACGACCACGCCCGCTCCTTCCGCTCCGGCGTGCGGGAAAAGAACGTCTCCACGGTGGGCTCGTTCTGCGACGCGCTCCTCGCGCCCTTCCCGGGCGCCATGACCTTCGAGATCAATCGCCATCTCGTGGGCGAGGCCGCGGTGGCCGACGACACCGAGGTCGCCCGCGCCGTCGCCTTTGCCTTCCGCGAGCTGAAGCTGGTTGTGGAGCCGGGCGGCGCGGTGGCGCTCTCGTGCCTGCTGGAAGGCCGGCTCGGCGCCATTGCCGGACACACGGTGGTGGTGGTGCTCTCCGGCGGCAATGTGGACACCGACACTTTCATCCGCTGCCTTGAGTCCTGAGGCCGGCCCGGCGTCGGGGCCGGGCGGCCGCCCGCTCCCCGCGCCCCTTCGCGTCCTGTCCCCGTGGGGCCTCCGGCCATGATCGGGCCTGCACGGCGTGTGGCGGCCGGTGGTCTCCAGCTGCGCCTTGGCGCGGCCTATGCCACCTATTTCCTCGCCCTCGGCATCCAGCTTCCCTACCTGCCCTTGTGGCTTCAGCACCAGGGCCTCGGGCCCGAGGCCATCGGCGTCGCTTTGGCCGTGCCCATGGTGACGCGCCTGGTGGCCACGCCGGTGCTGGGCCTGCTGTCCGATCGGCTGGGACGGCCGAAGGCGCTGCTGGCGGTGCTCTCGGTGCTGACGGCCGCGGGGATGGTGGCGCTGGCGGCGAGCGGCTCCGCCTTCGCCATCTTCGTCGTCCTCGGCCTCATGGCCATGAGCTGGTATCCCGGCCTGTCCCTGCTGGATTCCTACACCTCCCGCCAGGCGCGGGCGGGGCGGGGGGACTATGGGCGGGCGCGGCAGTGGGGCTCCGGCTCCTTCCTCGTGGCGAACCTCATCGGCGGCTGGCTGGTGGGGGCGACCGGCGCGGGCGCGGTGGTCCTGCTCATGCTGGCCGGGCAACTGACCCATGTGGGTGCGACCCTCGCCCTGCCGGAGCTGCCGCGCGGCGCCCGCCAGCCTTCGCCCCTGTCAGGCCGCGCGGCGCGGCTCGGCCTGCTGGCCGGCATCCTCGCCGCCGCCCTGGTGCAGGCGAGCCACGCCCAATTCTATGCCTTCGCCTCCGTCCATTGGGCGCAGCAGGGCTATGCGCTCGGCACCATCGGCCTGCTGTGGGCGGTGGGGGTGGCGGCGGAAATGGTGATGTTCCGCTTCGGCTCCCGGGTCGTGGTGCGGTTCGGGCCGCACCTGCTCATCGTCGCCGGGGGGCTGGTGGCGGTGGTGCGGTTCGCGGCCCTCGCGGCGGACCCGCCGTTCGCGCTGCTCCTGCCGCTGCAGCTGCTTCACGCCTTCACCTTCGGCGCCACCTATCTCGGCACGGTGGAGCTCATCGCCCGCTCGGTGAGCGAGCATCGCGCCGGCGCCGGGCAGACGGCGGCGGCCTGGACCGGCGGCGTCGCCATGGCGGGGGCGAACATCGCCTCGGGGCGCCTGTGGGAGGCCTTCGGGCCGCACGCTTTCCTCGTCTCCTGCGGCATCGCCGCGGCGGGCGCGCTGCTGGCGGTTGCGGCCATGCGCCTTCAGCCCCACAGGTCGGCTTCGGGGGGATAGACCAGCGCGCCCTCATAGGTGAGGCCCGGCACCCGGTCCCGCGCCAGCAGCAGCGGCCCGTCGAGGTCCACCACCTGCGCCCGCTGCGCCACCAGCATGGCCGGTGCCATGGCGAGGGAGGAGGCGAGCATGCACCCCACCATGAGGGAGAAGCCCAGCCCCTGCGCCGCATCGGCCAGCGCCAGCGCCTCGGTGAGGCCGCCGGCCTTGTCGAGCTTGATGTTCACCGCGTCGTAGCGGTCGGCGAGGGCGGCCAGGCCGGCGCGGTCATGGACGCTCTCGTCGGCGCAGACGGGCACGCGGCGCTCGATGCGGGCGAGCACGTCATCCTTGCCGGCGGGCAGGGGCTGCTCGATCAGCTCCACGCCGGTGGCAAAGCACATGTCCATCAGGTCCTGGAGGTCGGCGGGCGCCCAGCCCTCGTTGGCATCGACGATGAGGCGGGCATCGGGCGCGGCGGCGCGGATGGCGGCGAGGCGACGGGAATCGCCCGGCGCGCCGAGCTTCAGCTTGAGCAGGGGGCGGGCCGCGGCCGCGGCGGCAGCGCGGGCCATGGCCTCCGGCGTGTCCAGGCTGAGGGTGTAGGCGGTGACGAGGGGCTTCAGCGGCGCAAGCCCGGCCAGTTCCGCCGCCCGCAGGCCACCGCGCTTGGCCTCCAGGTCCCAGAAGGCGCAGTCCAGCGCGTTGCGCGCCGCGCCGGCGGGCAGGCGATGCTGGAGCGCCTCGCGGGTGAGGCCGGCGGCGATGTCGGCGCGCAGGGCCTCGATGTCGGCGGTCACGCTCTCCACCGTCTCGCCGTAGCGGGCATAAGGCACGCACTCGCCCCGGCCGGTGATGCCGTCGGCGGTCAGCCGCGCCTCCACCACCACCGCCTCGGTCTTCGAGCCGCGGGCGATGGTGAAGGTTCCGGCGATGGGAAAGCGCTCGACGCACAGCGAAAGCGTGGCCATGAAGCAACCTTGAGGAATTAACCGTGACCGATGATTTCATCCCCCGCCGCAGCGGGGGATGCGGAAGGCGCCGGAGTGTGTCTTTCACGATCTCGACGCGGCGCCCGCTTCTCTGTATGGCTTAGGGGCAATGGCCTCATTCGTCGAGGGAAACCCGGCTTTCCGGGGCCATGACCGTGTGATGTTGCGATGCCGCAACGCACGGACAGAAGCGGGGCGCAACGGCAGGGCCTCCACGGCGGGAACTCCTGATGGGGCGTTCCGCGGGGCTGGGCCGGACATGGCACGGGTCGGGCGATGGCCGGGTGGTCCGGTCCTCGCCAAGGGAGAGGGAAGCGTTGCCCCACGCCTCGCTGATTTCCGTTCACAGCCAGGACGACCGGCTCACCGTGGCCGGGCGCGGCGCGTGGACATCCGAATATGCGGACGAGCTGGAGCTCGCCGTCGACGACACGGCGCACGCCTACCAGAACCCGAAGGGCGTGAACATCGACCTCGCCGGGGTCGAGCGCATGGACACGTTCGGCGCCCTGCTGCTGGAGCGCCTGCGCCGCGCCTGGAAGAACAAGGGCGTGGAGCCGAGTGTGACGGGGCTGTCCCCGCGCTATGCGGTGCTCATCGAGGAGATGCAGCGCACCGGGCTGGAGCAGCCGCCGCCGCAGCGCCGGCACGAGGCGATGCTGGAGCGCTTCGGCCATGAGGTGGTCAACGTCACCAAGGACGCGCTCGCGCTCCTGAATTTCGTCGGCGCGGTGGTGGCGGCCATGGGGCGGGTGCTGATGCGCCCGCGCTCCTTCCGCTTCACCTCCATGGTGAACCAGATGGACCGCGTGGGCTTCCGCGCGGTGCCCATCATCCTGCTCATCACCTTCCTCATCGGCTGCATCCTGGCGCAGCAGGGCATCTTCAACTTCCGCCGCTTCGGCGCCGACATCTATGTGGTGGACATGGTGGGCGTGCTGGTGCTGCGCGAGCTCGGCGTGCTCATCGTCTCCATCATGATCGCCGGCCGCTCGGGCAGCGCCTACACCGCCGAGCTCGGCTCCATGCGCATGCGCGAGGAGATCGACGCGCTCCGGGTGATGGGCTTCGACCCGGTGGAGGTGTTGGTGGTGCCGCGCATCCTCGCGCTCATCATCTCCCTGCCGCTGCTCACCTTCATCGGCTCCATGGCGGCCATCTTCGGGGCAGGTCTCGTCTCCTGGGGCTATGGCGGCATCACGCCGGACGTGTTCCTGCGGCGTCTGAAGGACGCCATCGACATGGACCAGTTCAACGTGGGCATGCTGAAGGCGCCGTTCATGGCCGCCACCATCGGCGTGGTCGCCTGCCTCGAGGGGCTCCGGGTGGGCGGCAGCGCCGAATCCCTCGGCGCCCACACCACCGCCTCGGTGGTGAAGGCCATCTTCCTCGTCATCGTGATGGACGGGCTGTTCGCCATGTTCTTCGCCGCCATCGACATGTGAGGCGGCATGGACGCACGGACATCGCCCCTCCCCATCGCGACCAACGGCAAGGAAGCCATCATCCGCGTGCAGGACATCGTGGTGGGCTTCGGTGACCGGGTGGTGCTCAACCACCTGGACCTGGACGTCTACCGCGGCGAGATCCTGGGCTTCGTCGGCACCTCCGGCGGGGGCAAGTCGGTGCTCACCCGTACCATCCTCGGCCTCGTGCCCAAGCGCTCGGGCACGGTGGAGGTGTTCGGGCAGAATCTCGACGACCTCTCCGAGCGCGAGCGCTCGGCGGTGGAGCGGCGCTGGGGCGTGCTGTTCCAGCAGGGCGCGCTGTTCTCCTCGCTCACGGTCAAGCAGAACATCCAGTTCCCGCTGCGCGAGAATCTCAAGCTGTCCCAGCGCCTTCTGGACGAGATCGCCTACACCAAGATCGAGATGGTAGGCCTCAAGTGCGACGTGGCGGAAAAGCTGCCGTCCGAGCTTTCCGGCGGCATGATCAAGCGCGCCGCGCTCGCCCGCTCGCTGGCGCTCGACCCCGAGATCCTGTTCCTGGACGAGCCCACCTCCGGCCTCGACCCCATCGGCGCCGGCGATTTCGACGAGCTCATCCACACGTTGCAGCAGACTTTGGGGCTCACCGTTTTCATGGTAACCCACGATCTCGATAGTCTTCATACCGTGTGCGATCGCATCGCCGCGCTGGCGGACGGAAAGGTCATCGCGCAGGGCACGATCGAAACCATGATGGAGGCGCAACACCCCTGGCTGCGGGCCTATTTCCATGGCGCGCGGGCAAGGGCGGTGCAGAACGCGCGCCGGTAGGCGGGCATCGACAGGACAAGGAGTGGCCGGGCAGCGGGAACAGGGTCGGAACCGAACCGGGACAAACGCATGGAAACACGGGCCAATTACACCATCATCGGAGCCTTCACCCTCGCGGTCCTCGCCGCGGCGTTCGGCTTCGTGTACTGGTTCGCCGGGCCGCAGGACAACCATGCCCGCAAGATCTATGAGATCTTGTTCGACGGCTCGGTGGCCGGCCTGCGCCAGGGCAACAACGTGCTGTTCAACGGCATTCCCGTCGGCCAGGTGACCAAGATGGGCCTCGTGCCGGACCAGCCGGGGCAGGTGCTGGTGACGGTGGGCGTCGACAACAACGTGCCGGTGCTGTCGGACGCACGGGCGGGCCTCGAATCCCAGGGCCTCACCGGCATCGTCGTGGTGTCGATCCGCGGCGGACGGCCCGACGCGCCGCCGCTGCCTCCGGGGCCGGACGGCGTGCCGCGCATCCTGGCGGACGGCGGGGCGGGCATGGCCGGCCTTCTCAGCTCGGCGCAGGGGGTGGCGAAGCGCATCGACCTGGTGCTGCAGGCCATCAATCCCGACGACATCAAGAGCATCATCACCAACATCGACACCTTCTCGAAGGCGGTGGCCTCCAAGTCGCAGGATGCGGCCAACCTGATCGAGCAGGCCAGCGCATTGGTGAAGCAGCTGAACGTGGTGGCGGACAAGGTGGACGTGGTGGTGGGCAACCTGCAGAAGGCCACCGAGGACAAGAACGGCCTTCTGGTTCAGGCGACGGAGGCGGCGACCTCGGTGCGCAAGCTCGCCGACAATCTGGACCAGCGCACCGCCCTGCTCACCACCGAGATCAGCCGCTTCACCGGGCCGGGCCTGCGGCAGTTCGAGGCGCTGGCGACGGACGGGCGCAAGACGCTGGGGGACATCGACCGGGTGCTGAGAAGCATCCAGCAGAACCCGCAGCAGTTCATCCTCGGCGGCAACAGCCGCGTTCCGAACTATGGGCGGTGAGCGGATCATGGGGGACCACTTGAGGGGCCGGGGCATCTTCCGCGCGGGGGGCGTGGTGGGGCAGGAGCCGGCGAGGCCGGGGAGCGGAGGGCCGTTCAGGCTCGTCGCCGGGCTGTGCCTCGCCCTGGCGCTGGCCGCCTGCGGCTCGACGCCCGTGCCCACCTACAACCTCTCGGCCCCCAGCGGCTTCACCGCCGGCGGCTCCGGCACCGGGCAGCTGGTGGTCATGGCGCCCACCGCGCTCGCCGTGCTCAACACCGACAAGGTGATGGTGGAGCCGGGCCCGGGCCAGGTGGCCTATCTGGCCGACGCCCAGTGGAGCGACAGCCTGCCGGCGCTGCTGCAGGCGCGCGCCATCCAGGCGTTCGAGAACGGCAGCAAGCTGCGCCGCGTCGCCCGCCCCGGCGACGGGGTCACGGCGGACTATCAGCTGGTCATGGACATCCGCACCTTCGCCTTGCGCATCACCGACCAGGGGCCGGTGGCGGTGGTGGAGCTGTCTGCCAAGCTCATCGGCGCGCAGAGCGGGCGCATCCTCGCAGCCCAGGTGTTCCGCGCCGCGGTTCCCGCCGCCTCATCGGCCGGGCAGGCGGCGACCTTCGCCCTCAACGATGCGGCGGATCAGGTGCTGGTGGCCATGGTGCGCTGGGCCTCCGGCCGGTTCTGAGGCCCAGGCATGGCAGAGGCCGCCGGGGCCGCGCCCCGCTGCGACAGTCATCCGGGGCCGCACCCCGCGCTGCGACGGTCACCGCCGAAATGAAAATGGCCGGGTCATGCCCGGCCATTCGTGTGTGTGGAGCGCGGCTGCGCCCGTTTCAGATTCCCACCTTGTGGAGCTGGGCATAGACGTCGTCCGCCCAAGTGCGCAGGTCCATGAGGCCGGCGTAGGCGGACCAGATCTCGATCTCGAACTTGGCGGCGAGGTCGTTCTCGGTGGCGGCGAGGGCCTCCTCCACCGGGGTGAAGGTGCGCTCGAGGTGCGGCCACAGCTCCGAGGAGCAGCGCGGCACCCGGATGAAGCTCACGCTGCGGCCGGCCGCCGCCTTCTCGATGCGCGAGAGGTTCAGCCCCTCGAAGGAGCCCCCCACCTCGTTCTCGACGATGACGATGTTGGCCACCGGCAGCGCGCCGCCCACCACCACGTCCTCGATGAGGGTGGCCACATTCTCGATGGCGTGCGTTTCCGGCTTGGTCACCACGAGCAGGTCGATCTCCGGCGAGTTGCGCTGCTGCATGATGTGGGCGACCCGCCGGTGGTGCGCCCACTGCACCAGCTGCGGCACCACGTTGGCGCCCAGGTCCAGCACCGCGCCGCCGGTGAGCAGCAGGCCGCCGAACTTGTCCCAATAGCGCAGCGGTGCATTGGCATCGTTCTCGGACTTGCTGGAGCCCAAAGGCGAGCCGATGCCCAGCTCCATCACCTTGGTGGGGAAGAACTTGCCGATCTTGGAATGGCCGGTGCCGTCGGTGAAGTCGGCCGCCACCAGCTTGTAGGCGAGCTCGCGCTTCCGCAGGGCGGAAAACACCATCTGGGCAAGGGTGGTCTTGCCCTGACCACCGGCATAGGCGGCGCAGATGTAGGTCTTCATGGAAGGCTGGCTCCGGCGGGAGGAACGATCATTTAGCGGGATACCTTAGGGGGCCCGGACGCAACCGCTGTGACGGCGCCGACACCCCGAATGCGGCAAGGGGCCCCATCCCGCAGGATGAGACCCCTCGCGGAAGTCCTCGGCTCAGTCGAAGCGGCCGGCGGCGTGGGCGAGCATGGTGTAGACCTTGCCCGTGTCCGAGGTGAGATAGGTCTTCGTCACCTCGGCGCCGTGCTCGTCCGCGGACACCTGGTCGAGCAGCCGGTCGAACTCCGCAATGTAGCGGTCCGCGGTCTCGCGGAAGGCGGCGTCGGCGCGGTACTTGCGCTTCAGCGCCTCGAAGGTCTGCTGGCCCTGCAGGGTGTAGAGCCGGCGGGAGAACACGTTGTGCTCGCCCTTGTTGTAGCGGTCCCACATGTCCACTGCCGCCTGGTGGTCCACCATGCGGGCGATGTCGGCGGACAGGGCATCGAGGCTCTCGACGCTGCCCGCGGCAGGCCGCGCCGGGCGGGCCGGCTTCTCGGCGGGGGCGAGGTCGTCGGTGGCGCGGGAGAGCAGCTCGGACAGCCAGCCTTCCTGCTCCTCGCCGGCTTCGCGGGCCGGGGTACGGGGAGCGGGACGCTCGGCATCCGGGCGGCGCTCCAGCTCGGGCCGGCGGGTGGCCGGCGCCGGGCTGCGGCGCAGCTCGGCCTGCAGGGCACCGCTCTCGGGCCGGCTGCGCAGGCCGGCGGTGTCCCGCGCCGGAGCCTCGCGCACCACGGAGGTGCGGGCCGCTTCCTGCACCGCGGTGCGGGCGGAGGCCTCCACCACGTCGAGGGCCTGGCCCTGGCGGGCGACGATCTCGTTCAGCTCGGCGAGGGCCTTGATCTGCTCGGCCACCGCGCGGCGCATGGTGGCGGCGCTGGCCTCGGTCTCGGCCGGCAGCTCGAGGATGCCGCGCTTCATCTCCTCGCGGGCGAGGGTGATGGACTGCTGCACGTCCTCGGCCACCCGCTTGAGATCCGTGGCGACCTCGGTGAAGCGGCCGCCGGTCTCGCCGAACAGGCGCTGCACGTCGTCCAGGGCCGCCGCATAGGTCGCGCGCAGGGCCTCGGCGGTGCGGGCCCGCTCCGCCTCCGCGGCGGTGCGCACCGCCTCGAACTGGCCTTCCATGACCTGGGCGGGAGCCGCGGCGGCCTCGGCCACCACGCCGGCGATCTGCCGGGCGCGGTTCTGGGCGGTGGTGAAGGTCTCCTCCAGCATGCCCTGGAAGGACTTGAGGCGGCCGTCCACCTCGGCGACGCGCTGGGTGAGGGTGGAGGCGAGCTCGTCCATGGCTGCGCGGCGGGCGGCGAGGGTGGAGTCCACCTTGTCGTGGGTGACGCCGAGGGTGTGGGACGCCTCCTCGATGAGGCGGCTGTTCTGCTCGAACCGCTCGGTGAGGCCCGCCATCTGGGCGAGGGCGCCCGTGGACACCTCGCGCAGCGACTTGATCTGGCCGTCGAAGCGCTTGGCGGTGGCGTCGGCGCTCTGGCTGATGGAGCCCACCGTGGTGGAGAAGCTGTCCACCTGGCGGGAGAAGGTGCCGGAGAACTCGCCGAGGTTCGTCACCGCCTTGGACATGGCGCCCTGGAAGGTGGTGTTGGCCTCCGCGAGGCGCTCGATGATGGAGCCCACGTCGCTCTTCAGCGAGGTGTTGGTGGCGGTGATCTCGGCCACCGCGCGCTGGCTGGTGCGCTCCAGGGCGGCGAGGAAGGTGCCGTTCTTGTCGTCGATGAGATGGGCGATCTCGGTGAGGCGGGTGCCGAGGGCGTCCGCCACCTTCTCGGAATGCTCCGTGAGGGTGCGGCCCACGTTCTGCGACAGGGTGGAGAGCGAGCGCTCCACCTCCATCGCCTCGCCGCGCAGGGCGCCGGAGACGTTCTCGATGCGGCCCACGAGGGCGTCGGCGATGGCCGTGCCGCGCACCTCCAGGGAGGTGGCGACGCCATCCAGGCGGCCGAGCACCAGCTCCTCGATGCGGTGGACGCGGCCGTCCAGCACCGAGGCGATCTCCTGGGCGCGGGCGCCGATGGAGCGGTGCACCGCCTCGGCCCGCTCGGTCACCACGTCGCCGAGGGCCTTGGAGCGGGTGGCGAAGAAGGTCTCCAGCGTCTCCACCGACTTGTCGAGGGAGTCCGTGGCGCTCTTGGTGCCCTCGGAGATGGTGCGGGCGAAGTTCACCGTGCGGGTCGCCAGCGTCTCGGTGAGGCTCTGGGCGCGCTGGTCCAGGGTCTGCTCGATGCGGGCGAAGCGCTGGTCCATGATGGTGGCCACCGAGGTGGTGGTCGCCGACAGGCGCTCGTCGAGCGTGGAGGTGGCGGAGCGCAGGTTCTCGTTCACCGAGGCGACCCGGTGGGTGATCTGGTCCACCAGCTCGGGCGCATGCACCTTCACGGTGGTGTCGAAGGCCTTCACGCCCTCCTGGATGGAGCGGGCGAGGGCGGAGCCGTCATGCTGCATGCGATCGGCGAGCTCAGTGCCGCGCACGGTGATGGTCTCCTCCATGGCCTTGAGCCGGGCGGTGAGCATCTCGCGGATGGCGTCGCCCTTGGTGCCGATGGTGGCGACCAGGATGTCCGCCGTCTCGCGGAACGCCTCGGTGACCTTGGAGCCGCGCGCGCCGATGGACTTCGTCACCTCGTTGGCGACGAGCGACAGGCGCTCGGTCATGTCGGCGCCGGCATTGTTGAGGGAGGCGGCGATCTCGCTGCTCTTCTCCACCAGCGTGGTGGTGACCTGGTTGGACGAACGGTCGAGGGAGGCGGTGATGCGATCGCCGGTCTCCGAGAGGCGG
The DNA here is from genome assembly GCF_043194755.2 of Xanthobacter nonsaccharivorans. Lineage (NCBI taxonomy): Bacteria > Pseudomonadati > Pseudomonadota > Alphaproteobacteria > Hyphomicrobiales > Xanthobacteraceae > Xanthobacter > Xanthobacter nonsaccharivorans. The sequence goes on from NZ_CM195526.1 coordinate 1,967,455, forward strand.
TGCTGGAGGTCCTCTCCACGCACGGCCACGGCTTCGTAGATGCGGTTGCCGGTGCTCTCGATGCGGTCGGCGAGGTCGGTGCCGCGCACGGTGAGGGTCTCGGCCACGCGCTCGCCGGTGTCTTCCAGCTTGCGCACCAGCTCGCCGCCCCGGGTGGAGAAGTCGAGCACGGCGGCCTCGCTGGTGGCGCGGAAGGCGGCGTTGACCTCGGCGACGCGGATCTCGATGTCGTCGGCGAAGCGGCCGGAATTGTCGGCGAGGCTCTCGCCGATGCCGCTCTTCAGGCGATCGATGTTGGTGGCGATGTCCTCGCCCCAGCGGTCGATCAGCTGGGCCACGTCCGAGGTGGTGGAGAGCAGGTTGGAGGCGAGGTCGTCGGTGCGCGACTTCAGGGTGTGCACCAGCACGTCGCCGGATTCCGACAGGTCCTGCCGGATGTCGGAGCCGGTGAGCTGGAGCCGGTCGATCAGCTCGCCGCCCTTGGCGGTGAGGCTGTCGATCATGCTGTCGCCCACGCGGGCCAGGGCGGCGGTGATGTGCTCGCCCTTCTGGCCGAGGATCTCGGTGACCTGCTCGGAGGCCTCCATCATGGTGCCGTGGATGCGGGAGGCGACGTCCTTCACCTCGTTGGAGAGGACGGCTTCCGCGCTCACGAGGCCCTCGCGCAGGCGCTCGGTCTCGATCTGGATGTTGTGGCGCTCGGACTGCAGCTCGTCGATGAGGGTGCGGATGCGGCCCTCGTTCTCCTCGTAGGCACGCTCCAGCACCGACACCTCGGCGCGCACCATGGCTTCCAGCTCGCCGGCGCGGGAGATGGCGCGGTCGATGCCGTCGCCCATGGCCGCCACCTCGCGGCGCACCGCCTGGCCGACGGTGACGACGCTTTCGGTGGCGATGGATTCGGGCTGGGCGAGGCGCAGCGCCACCTCGGTCATGGACCGGGCGATGCCGTGCAGCTCCAGGGAGCGCTGCATGACGCTCGCCATCCCGAAGAAGCCGGCCGGGGGCAGAAGGATGGAGGCGAAGATGCCGAGCAGCGACGGGGAGTCCGCCAGCGACTGCACGCCGTTGGAGCTCGCCATCAGGCCGCGGTGGAAGGCATAGGCGAAGCCCACGCCGAGGATGATCCACAAAAGCGAGGCGCCCGCCGCCCAGTAATAGGGCGTGGCGGAGGGGCGCTTCTGCAACTGGCCGAGCAGCTGGCCGATGGTCTGGCGGTCATCGTTGGCGGCGGAGGCGCGGCGGTCGTTGTCGATGCGGGCGCGGGGCGCACCCTCGCGGCGGCCCTCCGGGCGCCCTTCGGGACGGGCCTCGGGGCGCGGCTCGGCGCCTTCCGGCGGCCGGGGACGGCGCGGAATGCCGCGGCCTTCGCGGGGCGGCGCGGCGGGCAGGGGGCGGTCGAGCGGTGTCGTGCGCTCAAGCGGGAAGGCCGGCTCCGCCGCCTTGGGTGGGGCGGCAGCCGCGGTTTCGGCATTGTCGAGCTCCAGGGTCAGAGCCTCCTGGATCGCCGACAGCGCCGCCTCGGTCGGATCCTGGATCTTCTTCGGAGTCTTCATGTCGCTTTCGCCTCTGCCTACGACGGCGCCAGCCTCGGCGGCGCCTACTCCAAACTTAACCCCTCCGGCAGCCCCAGCGGCCCCACGGAAATGGTTTATCGTTCCTTATCCTAGACATGGTGCGGTGCGGATTGAACCGTCCCGGCCGCATTTGTGAAAAGATCGTTAACGGGAAAGCGCAAGCTGGGGCTTGGCCTTAGCGGACGCCGCGCGCATCGGCGCCGGCACCGCCAAGGTACAGCCGGCATCCGGACGGCGCGAGCCCGTCGGTGCGCGGGAGGCCGGGACGCTGGCGCGGCGGCCCGCTTGCCGCTATAGCCTTCGGCCAGGCCGGCGCTGCCGAAGCCATGCCCTTCCACCCCCGTTCGCCACGGCACGAGAACGCTAACCCAGCGGCTGTTTCATGGTTGCCATCACATTCATCGAATTCGACGGAACCTCCCACACGGTCGAAGGCCTCGAGGGCGCGACCGCCATGGAGACGGCGGTGCGCAACGGCGTGCCGGGCATCGTCGCCGAATGCGGCGGCGCCTGCGCCTGCGCCACCTGCCATGTCTATGTGGGCGAGGGCTGGATGGACAAGGTCGGCCCGGCCTCCGAGATGGAGGAAGGCATGCTGGACTTCGCCACCGACGTGCGGCCGAACTCGCGCCTGTCCTGCCAGATCAAGCTGACGGCGGCGCTCGACGGCCTCGTGCTGCATACGCCGGAGACGCAGGGCTGAGGATAGCGGGGGGCGCCCGGGGTTCGGGAGCTAGGTCGGTCTAGGTCACGGTGACGGATGGTCGGCTGTCGGGCAAAGAGCCGCCCCCGTGCCCCGGACAAGCGAAGGCGAAGCCTGAGCGCCGATCCGGGGCCCAGGTCCGGGGCTCAGGGGAAAATCCTGCGCAGCAGGCGATACTTATCGTGTTCTCCGATGAAGCCGCCTTCGGCGCGCCCTTGCGCTGGGCCCCGGCTCTCCTTCCGCTTTTCGCTCCAGTCGGCCGGGGCACGAGATCGCTGTGTCCGCTGGCGGACCTCGGTAGGAGCCTCCATAAGTGTGGCCCCTTTCCCCGTGGGGGAGAGCGGATGGGCGCAGTGGCGTTCCGGCCCGGCCGCTACTCGGCGCCAGCCGGTGTCCGGACGCGCAGGGCCATGACGGTTCGGGAAGGCTGGGAGGAAAGCCGCGGCGCGCCTCAGCGGCCGCCGCGCAGGTCCGCTTCCATCTGCAGCTTCGACGAGATGTTGAAGCGCACTTTGTACACTTGGTAGTTCTCCATCACCCGCTGCACGTAATTGCGGGTCTCGGAGAAGGGGATGGATTCCACCCAGTCCACCACGTCCACGTCCGGGTCGCGGGGATCGCCGTAGCGCTGGATCCACTTGGCCACGTTGCCGCGGCCGGCATTGTAGGCCGCGAACACCAGCACGTAGTTGCCGCCGTAGTTCTGGATGAGCTCGCCCAGCTCCGCCGCGCCGAACTGCACGTTGTAGGACTGGTCGCTCATGAGGCGCGCCTCGCTGTAAGGCGCGCCGGTCTGCTTCGCCACCTCGCGGCCGGCGGCGGGCGTCACCTGCATCAGGCCCATGGCCTTGGCGCTGGAGACGATGCGGGCGTCGAACTGGCTCTCCTGCCGCGCCACCGCATAGATGGCGGCCTTGTCGGTGGGATAGCCGATGGGGGTGTAGCCCGGCAGGCCGAAGGTGGGGAACGCCTCCGCCTCCAGCGGGTGGCCGGAGGCGAGGCCCTCCTTGCCCACCACCAGCGCGCCGCGCGGATCGCCGTTGCTCTCGGCGAGGTTGGCGAGCATGGCGAGCTGGGCCGGGTCCTCCATGCGCCAGGCGAGGTCGTAATAGATGGTGATGGGGATGTCGCGCTCGCCGATGGCGTAGAGCATGCGGATGGCCTTCACCGGCTCCAGGCGGGCGAAGGTGCCGCGGCTGTCGAACGAGGCCTGCGGCGTGCCGGGCAGGGCCACCGGCGCCATGCCGAGCTTGGTGCGCGCGAGCTGGCCGTAATAGGTGGCGGGGAAATGCGCCGCGGCCTGATAGCCCTGGCGCGCGCGACCGCCGTCGCCCGCCGCCTCCGCCGCCCGCGCCTGCCAGTAATAGGCGCGCGACAGGGTGATGGGGTGCTTCTGGTCGTCGTCCATCTTGGCGAAATGCTGCGCGGCGGTGCGCGGGTCCTTCAGGAGGCGCAAGGCGATCCAGCCCGCGGTCCACTGCTGCTCGGCGCGGTAGTTGTCGGCCTTGGGCGTCACGCCGGTGGCGGCGACGCGATAGGCGGTCTGGAAATCGCCCTCGTCGATCAGCTCGCGGGCGACGAGCCGGCGCTCGATCCACCACTCGTCCGGATCCGCGCGGGCGGCGTCGTTGCCGGCGCCGGCCAGCAGCGCGCGCGCAGCGTCCTGCGGCTTGTCGGCCCGGCGGGCAAGCTGGGACTTGGCGAAGAGATAGGCGGGGTCGTTCGCCAGCGTGAAGGGCACCTGGGCGAGCAGCTTCTCGCCGTTCGCCTCCTTCCTGGCGATGGCCATGCGGGCCTTGGTGAGGGCCACGATGTCGGAGCCCGCGCGGGCGGCGGCGCGCAGGGCGCGGGCATCGTCCGGCTTGTAGCTGAAGCGGTCGGCGCGGAGCTTGTGGTCGGCGCGGGTGAGGACGGAGCCGAACTCGGCGAGGATCTTCTCCTCGAACAGCTCGTTCAGCTCGTCCTCGCGATAGGCCTCGCGCACCCAGTCGGCCGCATCCGAGCGGTTGCCGACGGAGATGAGGTAGCGGGCGAGCGCGACCTTGCCCTCGCCGGTGAGCGGGCCCTGCTCGGCGAAGAACGCGGCCGTCTTGGCGGGATCCTTGTTCTCCTGGAACAGCACGCGCTCGGCCCGGCGGCGCAGGGTGTTCTGCGTGGGCCAGCCGGGCTTGTCCTTCAGGAAGGCGTTGATGGTCTCGAACCCGAGGTCGTTCGGCGCATGGCGGATGACGAGCCAGGTCACGAGGGCGCGCGCCGCCGGGTCGTCGAGCTGCTGGGCGGCGCTCATGGCCTCGCCGGCGCGGCCGTTCTTGGCGGCGCGCACGGCATCGCGCAGCACCGCGAGGTCGCCGCCGGGAATGTTCGAGGAGGCGCCCAGGGTCGGCGCCGGCTGGACAGGGGCGGGGCGGGAGGTGGTGGCCTTGCCGGAGGACGACTTCGAGGAGGACTTGCTGTCCTTCGCGCTCTTGCCCTTGTCGGCCGCCTTCGCATCCTTGCCCTTCGCGTCCTTGGCGGACACGGGCTTCGAATCGGCGTGCTTCGCGTCTGTCTTCTTGGTGTCTGTCTTCTTGGCGTCCGCCTTTTTCGTATCGGCCTTCTTGGAATCGGCGCTCTTGGAATCGGCGTTCTTGGCGTCCGGCTTCTTCGCATCCGGCTTCTTGGCGGCGGATTTCGAATCGGAGGATTTGGCCGCGGGCGTCTGCGCGGTTTCCGCGGCAGCCGGGATCGCCCCGCTCCAGGCGAGGGCGATGGCGAGCGCGCTCGCGGAAATCAGGCTCGAGACAGGCGACATTTGGCTCCCTCACGGCGGGTCTTGGTTACTGTTTGATTTCCCCCTCGGGCCGCATGTTCCGTCACCGGTGTTGACGAAACCCTAACCAGATTGACGTTGGAAGAGGGCGAAAGCGGGGCTGAAACCGAAGGTTGTCGTCAGCAATCGCAAGCTCTTGGCGCCGGTGTCCGATACCGCCCGGAGGGCCGCGGGCCGGGTGGGACCGCATCCCTGCGTGATCCTGCTCCCCCCTTTCCGGCCGGCCGGCAAAAGGATAAGGGTTCAGGTCCGCACCCCCCGCCGTCCGGGCGGAGGAGCCGCCGGACGATCGCGCTCACGCGATCGTCATCGGCCAACCGACAAAAGCCAGGAAGCAAGGCCTCAACGCCATGTCGCCCATTCCGTCCCCGTCGCCGTTCCGCGGTTCGTTCACCGCCCTCGTCACCCCCTTTCGCGACGGCGCGCTGGATGAGAAGGCGTTCCGCGCCTTCGTCGACTGGCAGATCGCCGAAGGCACCCACGGCCTCGTCCCGGTCGGCACCACCGGCGAGAGCCCGACCGTTTCCCACGAAGAGCACAACCGGGTCGTGGAGTGGACCGTGCAGCAGGCGGCCGGCCGCGTCCCGGTCATGGCCGGCGCCGGCTCCAACAACACCGCCGAGGCGGTGACCCTCGCCGAGCACGCCCAGAAGGTGGGGGCCAACGCGCTGCTGGTGGTGACGCCCTATTACAACAAGCCGACCCAGGAAGGCCTCTTCCGCCACTTCAAGGCCATCGCCGATGCGGTGGACCTGCCGATCTTCATCTACAACATCCCGAGCCGCTCGGTGATCGACATGTCGGTCGAGACCATGGCCCGCCTGTTCGAGATCAAGAACATCGCCGGCGTGAAGGACGCGACCGCCAACCTCGCCCGTGTCTCGCTGCAGCGCCAGGTGCTGGGGCCGGACTTCATCCAGCTCTCCGGCGAGGATGCGACCGCGCTCGGCTTCATGGCCCACGGCGGCCACGGCTGCATCTCGGTGGCCTCCAATGTCGCCCCGCGCCTGTGCTCGGAGTTCCAGACCGCCTGCCTCGCCGGTGATTTCAAGGCCGCGCTCGCCATCCAGGACAAGCTGATGCCGCTGCATACGGCCCTGTTCGTGGAGACCAACCCCGCTCCCACCAAGTATGCCCTTTCGCTGCTCGGCAAGATGAGCGAGGAGGCCCGCCTGCCCATGGTGCCGGTCTCCGAGGCCACCCGCGCCGTGGTGAAGAGCGCCATGGTCCACGCCGGCCTCATCAACTGAGGCCGGCCCTGCCATGCTTCGGCAATGACCACGCTGCGGGATGAGGCCATCGCGGAGATCCGCAAGCTGCCCGCCGCCGAGCGGGACGCTCTGGATTATCCGCTGAGGCCGGAGCAGGTGGCACAGATGAAGCGGCGCTCCGAGCCATCGGGGGCGGCGCCATGGAGTTCGTGAGCGAGGAGGTGGCGGCGGTCCTGGGGCGCTGCGGGTTGTGAGGATCCGCGATGCGGCACCGGGGCGTCGCCATGCCGATGGGATTGATGGCTTCATCGCCGCAGGCAATCCCGCCGCCCTCAGGGGCCCGGAGGACATCCGGCCGGCGTAAGCCCTGTGCAGATGGCTCCGCATGCGGGGCGATGTGGACAGGGGGCACCCGCGAGCAGGTCGTCCGGCGACGGCCCTCCGAGATCATCAATCGCATCGGGCCGGGGGGCGACCGTCTCACCGTGCTCGGCATCTACCACATGGCGCGCTGGCGCCCTTGACCGTGGCGGCTTGCTTCCCCGGTGCGCCGAGACCACATTCCGAACCATGAGCAACAAGAAGACCGAAGCCCCCCGCAAGATCGCCGCCGACAACCGGCGCGCCCGCTTCGATTTCGAGATCGGCGAGACCTTCGAGGCGGGCATCTGCCTGACGGGCACCGAGGTGAAGAGCCTGCGCACCGGCAAGGCCACCATCGGCGAGAGCTACGCCGCCCAGAAGGCCGGCGAGATGTGGCTCTACAACGCCTATATCCCTGAATATCTCGAGGCCAACCGCTTCAACCACGAGACCCGCCGGCCGCGGAAGCTGCTGCTGCACAAGCGCCAGATCGCCAAGCTCGGCCAGGCGGTGGAGCGCGAGGGCATGACCGTGGTGGCCATGAAGATCTATTTCAACGATCGCGGCCGGGCCAAGGTGGAGCTGGCGCTCGCCCGCGGCAAGAAGGCCCACGACAAGCGCGAGGCCTCCAAGGAGCGCGACTGGGCGCGCGACAAGGCGCGCCTCATGCGCGACCGGGGCTGAACGGGGGCCGGCAGCATGGCAGCGGGCAGGATCGCCTTCGACCATTGCGTGGTGCACGTGAGCGATTTTGCGCGCTCCAATCCCTTCTACGCCTCGGTGCTCGGGGCGGAGGTGGTGGGCGTGGGAACCGGCTTCGCCTATCGCTTTGGCGACCGGCAGCTGAACCTGCATGGGCCGGGCGTCGATGCAGCGCCGGTGGCGCGCCTGCCGGTGCAGCCCGGCAATAGCGACCTGTGCTTCCGCTGGCCCGGCCCCATCGCCGAGGCCATCGCCCACCTTGCCGCCCACGGCATCACGCCCGAGCTCGGGCCGGTGCCGCGCTTCGGGGCGAAGGGCAGGGGCACCAGCGTCTATTTCCGCGATCCGGACGGTTCGCTTCTGGAGTTCATCTCCTACGACGACACGCAGCAGGAGACGCCATGACCACCTACAACACTCTTCCCGATGGCCTCCCCGCGCCGGAGGACGATGGCGCGGCCTCGCATCTTCCGGGCCTCGAGCTGCCCATCATCGAGCTGCCGGCCACCGACGGGCGGCGGATCGATCTCTCAGCCTTGTCCGGGCTGACGGTGGTCTATGCCTATCCGCGCACCGGCGTGCCGGGCGAGCCACTGCCCGCCGGCTGGGACGAGATTCCCGGCGCCCGTGGCTGCACCCCGCAGTCCTGTGCATTCCGGGATCATTTCGCGGACCTGAAGGGCGCCGGGGTGGAGCATGTCTTCGGCCTGTCCCTGCAGGACACCACCTACCAGAGCGAGGTGGCGGAGCGGCTGCACCTGCCGTTCCCCCTGCTCTCGGACCACCGGCACGAGCTGACCCACGCCATCCGCCTGCCGACCTTCTCGGTGGAGGGGGCGCTGCTCCTGAAGCGGATCACCCTCATCATCGAGGAAGGGGCGATCAGCCACGTCTTCTATCCGGTGTTCCCGCCGGACCGGAACGCGGCCGACGTGCTGGCGCACCTTCACAAGCTGTCGAGATAGCTGCGCGCAGCGCCGAAGACCGCATGGAACATGGCCGGCGTCAGCACCCCGGTATTGGTGTTGTAGCGGGAGCAGTGGTAGCTCGCGAACAGCCGCACGCCGCCGATCTCGCCGGCGACACCGTGGCCGAACTTCAGCCGCGAGGCCCGCTCGCCCAGCGCCGCCAGCGTGGAATCATGGGCGATCTTGCCCAGCGTCACGATGGCGGAAAGGCGCGGCATCTCCGCCACGGCGGCGGAAAGGAAGGTGCGGCAGGTGCGGATTTCCTCCGGCGTCGGCTTGTTCTGGGGCGGGACGCAGCGGACGGCGTTGACGATCCGCGCATCGGTGAGCGTCAGCCCGTCGTCGGGCCGGGCCTCATAGCCGCCGGTGGCGAAGCCGAACTTCAGCAGGGTGGAGTAGAGCAGGTCGCCCGCATAATCGCCGGTGAAGGGCCGGCCGGTGCGGTTGGCGCCGCGCAGGCCGGGCGCGAGGCCGACGATGAGCAGGCGCGCGTCCTCCGGCCCGAAGGCCGGCACCGGGGCATTGTGCCAGGACGGCTCGGCCCCGCGCCATTCCTCGCGGAATTCCACGAGGCGGGGGCACAGGGGGCAGTCGCGCCCCGGCTCGGCGGCGGATGCCGGCGCCGCCCTGGATGTCCGCGCCATGGCCGGTCAGGCGTCGTTGACGTCGTTCGCGGTCGCCGGAGCGTTGCGCCGTTCCAGGAAGCGCGGGGTCTCCTGCATGCGGCCCTGCCGCTCGGCGGGATCGCGCCCGATCTTGGGCTGCAGCTCTACGAGGTCGATGAAGACGTCCGCCTGGCGGCGCAGGTCGTCGGCGATCAGCGGCGGCTGGGTGGAGATGGTGGACACCACCGACACGCGCACGCCCTTGCGCTGGAGCGCCTCCACCAGGGAGCGGAAGTCGCCGTCGCCGGAGAACAGCACAATGTGATCCACATGCTCCGCCAGCTCCATGGCGTCCACGGCGATCTCGATGTCCATGTTGCCGCGCACGCGGCGACGGCCCTGCGCATCCGTGAATTCACGGGCGAGCTTGGTGACCACCGAATAACCGTTGTAATCGAGCCAGTCGAGGAGAGGACGGATCGAGGAATATTCCTGGTCCTCGATCAGTGTCGTGTAATAGAAGGCCCGCAACAGGTAGCCGCGGCTCTGGAACTCCTTGAGGAGCCGCTTGTAATCGATGTCGAAACCGAGCGCTTTGGTTGCCGAATAGAGATTGGCGCCATCTATCAGAAGAGCGATCTTTTCCAGGCCCTGCATACAAAAAGTCCGCCGGTGGTATGGAATGGGCGTAACGGAGAACGGCTGCAAACCACGTCGTCCATGTGCCTTTCTCCGACGAAGGCCCGCCCAACGCAAGCGAAAAAGGCATGCGAGGCTTGCCCCCTGTGGTGAATTGCTGTATCTGGCGCCTCTTCTCAGGTCCATGATCCAGCGCAACACGCGCTCTAGGGAGTGACGAGCCCATGGCCCGTGTCACGGTTGAAGATTGCATCGACAAGGTGGACAACCGGTTCGAACTGGTCCTCCTCGCTGCCCATCGGGCGCGGATGATCTCCTCGGGCCAGCAGATCACCATCGATCGCGACAACGACAAGAATCCCGTCGTGGCCCTGCGCGAGATCGCGGACGAGACGGTGAGCCCCGAGGACCTCAAGGAGGACCTCATCCATTCGCTGCAGAAGTACACCGAGGTGGACGAGCCCGAGCCCGAGGCGGTTCCGCTCATCGCTTCCGGCGAGAGCCTGTCCGGCGACGATAGCGACGTCATGCTCGACCGCATGACCGAGGAAGAGCTGCTGGCCGGCCTCCAGGGCCTCGTTCCGCCCGAGCACAACGACGACGACGAGGGCTGAGCGCTTCAGCCTTCGCAGGAAATCAGATGAAAACGGCCGGCATTCGCCGGCCGTTTTTCGTTTGTGGCGTCCGCTGGGAGTCGGCGGGAAACGCGCGTCCCGCCGGACGGGGCAGGGCGGATGAATACGGTGCCTTGGTGGGGGCCTAGAACCCCACCGCGGTGCCGACGAGATCGTAGGGGCCGGCACCCTCGATCTTCACCGTGGTGATCTCGCCGACGCGCAGCGGGCGACGGGAATGCACGCTCACCGTCCCGTCGATCTCCGGCGCGTCGCCTTTGGTGCGGCCGATGGCACCGTTCGCCGTCACGGCGTCGATGATCACCTGCTGGCGGGTGCCCACCTTCTTCTTCAGCCGGCGCGCCGAGACCTTCTGCTGGGTGCGCATGAAGCGGTCGTAGCGCTCGGCCTTCACCTCGTCCGGCACCGGGTCGGCAAGGGCGTTGGCGTCGGCGCCGCGCACCGGCTCGAACTTGAAGCAGCCGGCGCGGTCGATTTCCGCCTCCTCCAGGAAGGAAAGGAGCTCCTCGAACTCGGCCTCCGTCTCGCCGGGGAAGCCGACGATGAAGGTGGACCGCAACGTCAGATCCGGCACCGCCTCGCGCCACGCCTTGATGCGGTTGAGTGTCTTCTCCTGCGAGGCCGGACGCTTCATGCGCTTCAGCACGGTCGGGCTCGCGTGCTGGAAGGGAATGTCGAGATAGGGCAGCACCTTGCCTGCCGCCATCAGCTCCATCACCGCATCAACATGCGGGTAGGGGTAGACGTAATGCAGCCGCACCCAGGCGCCGAGATCGCCCAGCGCGCCGGCGAGGTCGAGGAAGCGGGCGGCCACCTCCTTGTCGCCCCACTGGCTCGGGGCGTAGCGCAGGTCCACGCCATAGGCGGAGGTATCCTGCGAGATGACCAGCAGCTCCTTCACCCCCGCCTTCACCAGCCGCTCGGCCTCGCGCAGCACGTCCGCGGCGGGGCGGGAGACGAGGTCGCCGCGCAGCTTGGGGATGATGCAGAAGGTGCAGCGGTTGGAGCAGCCCTCGGAGATCTTCAGGTAGGCATAGTGCCGGGGCGTGAGCTTCACCCCCTGCTCGGGCACCAGATCGAGGAACGGGTCGTGGGCGGGTGGCACCGCCTCGTGCACGGCGGCCAGCACGCTCTCGTATTGCTGTGGTCCGGTGATGGCGAGCACGCTCGGGTGCACCTCGCGGATCTGCTCGGGCTCGGCGCCCATGCAGCCGGTGACCACCACCCTGCCATTCTCCGCCAGCGCGTCGCCGATGGCCGTGAGGCTCTCGGCCTTGGCGCTGTCGAGGAAGCCGCAGGTGTTGACGATGACGAGGTCCGCGCCCTGGTGGGTCTTCGTCAGCTCATAGCCTTCGGCCCGCAGGCGCGTGACGATGCGCTCCGAATCCACCAGCGCCTTGGGGCAGCCAAGGGAGACGAAGGAAATGCGGGGCGACTTCTGCGCAGGCTCGGCCATGGGCGCGCGGTTTCTTTCCACAGATGGATGAAGGGCGCAGGCGTTAGGGGAGTGCGAGCCGTCCGTCAATCCCACCGCCATGGAAGGCAATGCCGAGGACGACGCCGGCTGGGGCCGGAGCGACGCCCTGCCAACGTGTTGCATGACTTGGCGGGCCGCACCGTGACCGTGGCGCAGGCGGCCTTTGCGCAAGGCGCGGCCGGCGGCTCATATCCGGTGTGCCGGTATCAACTCCGACATCGCCGCCGGGTGCGCCAGTGCGGGGCTGGGGCCCGCGCGGCCTGCCCGTAAGCGACGGTGGGTCGCAGGCGCGGCCAGACCCTACCAGAACGCCTCTTGCGGTGGATCACGGCGCCGCTCACACTCACCCCATAAGAAAATACAGGCAGGAAACGAAAAGGGTGGGACTGATGCTGGCTTTGGTCTTGATCATCGCCTGCGGCCTGCTGGCCGTGGCATACGGCGTATGGACGATTAAGTCTCTGATGGAGGCGGACCCGGGAACCGCACGGATGCAGGAGATTGCATCCGCCATCGCGGAGGGTGCGCAGGCCTATCTCAAGCGGCAATACGCCACCATCGGCGTGGTGGGCGTCGTCATCTTCATTCTGGTCGGCATCTTCCTCGGCTGGCTCGTGGCGGTGGGCTTCGCGCTCGGCGCCATCCTTTCGGGCCTTGCCGGCTTCATCGGCATGAACGTGTCGGTCCGCGCCAACGTGCGCACCGCGCAGGCGGCCACCATCTCGCTCGCCGGCGGCCTCGACCTCGCCTTCAAGGCGGGCGCCGTCACCGGCCTGCTGGTGGCAGGCCTCGCCCTGCTCGGGGTCAGCGTCTACTTCCTCATCCTCACCGGCGCGCTGGGTTTTGCGCCCAACAGCCGCACGGTGGTGGACGCGCTGGTGGCTTTGGGCTTCGGCGCCTCGCTCATCTCCATCTTCGCCCGTCTCGGCGGCGGCATCTTCACCAAGGGCGCCGACGTGGGCGGCGACCTGGTGGGCAAGGTGGAGGCCGGCATCCCCGAGGATGACCCGCGCAACCCCGCCACCATCGCCGACAACGTGGGCGACAATGTCGGCGATTGCGCCGGCATGGCCGCCGATCTGTTCGAGACCTATGCGGTGACGGTGGTCGCCACCATGGTGCTCGCCGCCATCTTCTTCGCCGCGAGCCCGGCCTCGCTGGCGACCATGATGGTCTTCCCGCTCGCCATCGGCGGGGCGTGCATCCTCACCTCCATCGCCGGCACCTTCTTCGTGCGGCTGGGGCCGACCTCCTCCATCATGGGCGCGCTCTACAAGGGTCTGATGGCCACCGCCGGCTTCTCCATCATCGCTCTGGCGCTGGTGACATGGCTTCTGCCGGGGTTCGGGCCCATCGCGGGCGCGAGCTTCACCGGCACCAGCCTGTTCCTGTGCGGCATCGTCGGCCTCGCGGTGACGGGCGCCATCGTGGTGATCACCGAATATTACACCGGCACCGGTTATCGCCCGGTGGTGTCCATCGCCCAGGCTTCGGTGACGGGGCATGGCACCAACATCATCCAGGGCCTCGCCGTCTCGCTGGAATCGACGGCGCTGCCGACCCTGGTGATCATCGCCGGCATCCTGTTCGCCTACGGCCTCGCGGGCCTGTTCGGCATCGCCATCGCCGCCACCACCATGCTGGCCCTGGCCGGCATGATCGTCGCGCTCGACGCCTTCGGCCCGGTCACCGACAATGCCGGCGGCATCGCCGAGATGGCCGGCCTGCCCAAGGAGGTGCGCCAGTCCACCGATGCTCTCGACGCGGTGGGCAACACCACCAAGGCGGTCACCAAGGGCTATGCCATCGGCTCGGCGGGCCTCGGCGCGCTGGTGCTGTTCGCCGCCTACAGCCAGGACCTGAAATACTTCATCGCCCAGGCGGCGCCGGGCTCCTATTTCTCCAGCGTCTCGCCCAATTTCTCGCTGGAGAACCCCTATGTGGTGGTGGGCCTGCTGTTCGGCGGCCTGCTGCCCTTCCTGTTCGCCGCCATGGGCATGACGGCGGTGGGCCGCGCGGCCGGCGCCATCGTGGAAGAGGTGCGGCGGCAGTTCCGCGAGAAGCCGGGCATCATGGCCGGCACGGAAAAGCCGGACTATTCCCGCGCCGTGGACATGCTGACGGTGGCGGCCATCAAGGAGATGATCATCCCCTCGCTGCTGCCGGTGCTCTCGCCCATCTTCTGCTATTTCGTCATCTATTTCGTGGCGGGCGGTGGCGCGGCGGGCAAGTCGGCGGCCTTCTCGGCGGTGGGCGCCATGCTGCTGGGCGTCATCGTCACCGGCCTGTTCGTTGCCATCTCCATGACCTCGGGCGGCGGCGCCTGGGACAATGCCAAGAAGTCGTTCGAGGACGGCTTCGTGGATAAGGATGGCGTGCGCCACTACAAGGGCTCGGAGGCCCACAAGGCCTCGGTCACCGGCGACACCGTGGGCGACCCCTACAAGGACACGGCGGGCCCCGCCGTGAACCCCATGATCAAGATCACCAACATCGTCGCGCTGCTGCTGCTGGCGGTGCTGGGGCATTGAGGGAAATGCGCTGCGTCGGGATGTGAAAGCATCCCGACGCAGTTGCTGGCCCGGAAGATCCGCCGTCCGCGCTTGCCTTCGCCCTCGCCTAGGGCGAAGGCAAGCCGCTCGCCGGAGGACCACGCGGCGGCAATTTGGCTGCCCATGCCGCAGTTGCCGCCCTTGTCGCCACCAAAGGTGCGGATGGCTACGGTGCCGCTGGCGTTTCCCTTCACCAGGGCGACGACCCAGCGTCCGCCTCGATCACCCTGTCGCTCGCGGCCTCAGGCGGGGCTTGATCCTGCGGATCGCCGGACTCCACCGCTGAAGACAATCTGCGCACGTTCGATGGTGAGGTCCCCGAGGGCCCGCGCGGTCCCCGGGCGGGACACGTTGGCATGTCCGGGCGGCCGGGGCGCGGGCATCGCTGCACGTGCTGTGAGCGTACCCCTTCCCCGCATGCCGGAACGCTGCTGAAGCTCAGCGGCCATGCGTATTCCGGTCCTCGGCCCCCGGCGATGCTAGGGGCCGAAGTCCACCACCTCGTTGTTGAGGGGCAAGGCGTTCTGCCGGGGGCCGTCAAGGCGGTGGCGGTCGATGGCGGCGGCCACCGGCTTGTCGAAGAAGTCCGCGCCGTCGATCTGCACCACGCCCTGGCTCTGGAACGCGGTGAAGACGTAGGGCAGCCCGTTGGCATCGAGCGGGGAGGGGCCGTCCATCACGTGGAAGTGCAGGTGTGGCGCGGTGGAGTTGCCGGTGTTGCCGAGCAGGCCGATGACGTCGCCCGCCTTCACCTTGTCCCCCAGCTTCACCTTCAGGCTGCCCGGCTGCAGGTGGGCGTAGAAGGCGAAGTTGCCGCCGCCGATGTCGATCACCAGCATGTTGCCGCCGATGTTCTCCGGGTTGATGCCCTTGGCGGCGCCGCCCGGCACCTGCTCGCCCGTGCCGTCATAGAGGTTCACCACCGTGCCGACGGCGACGGAATGCACCGGCGCGCCGAAATAGGCGTAGCTCTTCAGCGCGTGCACATCGCCAGTGAAGAGACGGTCGTCCCCGTTGAGCTGCACGAAGTCGATGGCGAAGCGCTCCGGCACCCGGAGCTGGCCGTTCACCGCCATGATCGCCCCGCGGTGGGAGGTGATGGAATCGCAGCAGCCGTTGATCGTCACCCACCCCTTGCCGCGCAGCGGCGGGGCGATGACCACCGCCGGCTTGCCGATGCCGCTTGGCGCGCCGGTGAAGGAGAAGGTGGTCGGCAGCGGCGCGTCCGCCGGCATGGGCACCGGTTTGCCATCGGGCCCGGCGGCGTGGCGCGTGGCGAGCACGCGGGCGAGGACGCGCTCGGGCAGCTTCGCATCGCCCGGGAAGGTCACGTCCAGGAACACCGCGGCGGAGCCACCCGGCGGAACCGTGCGCCCGCCGCCCGCATAGGCCGAGAGCATGGCGCCGAGCGCATCGCCGTCGAGGCCGTAGACGGGGCCGCTCTGCGGATCCACCGCCTCCACCTTGTCGAGGGTGACGAACAGCTTGCTCGGGTTGGTGACGAGAAGCTCATAGGCGAGGTGCACCCGCCCGTCGGCTCCGAGCACAGGGTTGGGCGTGCTGATGGGAGCGACGGAGATGGAGCTGAGCACTTCGTCCGGCTTCAGGGCCTGGGCGAGGGCTGGCGAGGCCGCGCCGAGCGCGGCGAGGGCGAACAACAGGCGGCGCAAGGGAATCTCCGGCGGAGTGGGGCGTGGCAGCGTGGTCGAGCTGGCGGTGTTCCGCAAGCCGGCTCGCGCTACCGTCACGGACGCTCGGGGGAGCCTTCCGCTGACTGCTGCGGTGTCCGAGATCTGCTGTTAACGTCGCCGCCGGGAAGCGTAGGGCTTAGTGGGGGGGCAGGCGCATGCGCGGTTTGGGGGAGCGGCTTTTCAAGCTTGAGGAAAACAAGACTTCCGTTGCCACCGAGGTGGTGGCGGGCGTCACCACCTTCCTCACCATGGCCTACATCATCGTGGTGAACCCGCAGATCCTGGCGCCGGCAGGCATCGATGCGGGCGCGGCCTTCACCGCCACCTGCCTCGCGGCGGCCTTCGGCTCGCTGGCCATGGGGCTGATCTCCAACTATCCCATCGCGCTGGCCCCGGCCATGGGGCTCAACGCCTACTTCACCTTCACCGTGGTGCAGGGCATGGGCGTGCCGTGGCAGCAGGCGCTGGGGGCGGTGTTCGTCTCGGGCGTCATCTTCCTCGTCATCAGCGTGCTGAAGGTGCGCGAATGGCTGGTGAATTCCATCCCCATGTCGCTGAAGCTGGGGATGGGCGCGGGCATCGGCCTGTTCCTGGCGTTGATCGGCCTGAAGGGCATGGGGCTCGTCACCGCCAATGCAGCGACGCTGGTGGGAATCGGCGACATCCGCGCGCCCGCGACCCTCATCGCCTGCGGCGGCTTCCTGCTGATGGCGGGCCTTGCGGCGCGGCAGGTGCCAGGGGCCATCATCATCGGCATCGCCGCGGCGACCCTCGCGGGGGTGCCCTTCGGCCTCGTGACGTTCACCGGCGTCGTCTCCGCGCCGCCGTCGCTCGCCCCCGTCTTCCTCCAGCTCGACATCGCCGGCGTGCTGCGGCTGAGCATGGTGGGGGTGATCGCGGCCCTGTTCCTCATCGTCCTGCTGGACAATCTGGGCACGCTGATCGCCACCCTCTACCGGGCGAAGCTGATGCGGGAGGACGGCTCGGTGCCGCGCCTCGACCGGGTGCTGATCGCCGATTCGGGCAGCGCCATCGTCGGGGCCATGCTCGGCACCTCCACCATCACCTCCTATATCGAGAGCGCCGCCGGCATCCAGGCCGGTGGGCGCACCGGGCTTACCGCGGTCGTGGTGGCGGGGCTGTTCCTCGCCTGCCTCGTGTTCGCGCCGCTGGCGCTGGCGGTGCCGGCCTATGCGACGGCCCCGGCCCTGCTGGTGGTGGCTCTCGCCATGGTCGGCGCCATGCGCGACCTGCCGTGGGACGACATGGCCGAGGCGGTTCCGGCGGCAGCCACGGCGCTCGCGGTCGTCTTCACCTTCTCCATCGCGAGCGGCATGGGCCTCGGCTTCATCACCTACGTGGGCGTGAACCTCATCGCCGGCCGGGCGCGGCGGATCAGCGGCGCGGTCTGGCTGATCGCCGTGGCCTCGGCGGTGCTGCTGGCGATGGAGTGAGGAGGCCGGTTGTGGCGGGGGTGCAACGGCTACCGGAAATCGAAAATCTGCCGTTGGGGCATGGCCGTGCCAGGGGCGGGGCGCTCTTGTAGCGCGACGCCGCTAGGGCAGGTCAGGGCCCAACGTGAAAATCCTCGTTTCACCTTTGGCGTCAGCCCTGCTGGCGCTGTTCCTTGCCGGCTGCGCGACTGCGGTGGCCGTGGTCCCTTCGGAATCGCCGGTCGCGCGCCGCGAGCGGTTCCTCGCGGCCGAGGCGCGGACCCGTGCCGAGCGGCCAATGGTGGAATGGCCGCAAGTGAAGCTTGAACAGGTGCAGGACGTTACCCCGGAGCGGCTCCAGGCGGAGGCCTGCGCCATCGTCATCATGCATGGCGAGAAGGTGCTGGAGAGCGGGCAAAGGGTTGGCACGCCTTCGCTCATCAACCTGCGTGACCTTCTGTCCGGCACCCCCCGCGAGGTGGTCATCCAGCAGACGGGCGCAGAAGGTGAAATCGGCTGGGGCGTGGCGGTGCTTCCGCCGGGCAAATACGTATTGAACGGCGGTGCCGTCGCCCGGCGGACGGTGATCTACCGCAACGGGCAGGCGGGCCGGCAGTCGGTGGAAGCCGGCGGCCACGCCTTCGTCCCGATGGACAAGGCCATCACCGTGAACGGCGGCGACGTCCTCTATCTCGGCAACACGATCGGAGTCGCGCCGAGCTACTCCAGTCGTGTCCTGTCGATCCGCGTCCGCGACGATCACGCTGCCGCTGCCAGATGGATGGAGGCGAACCTTCCCAAGCTCGCGCCGCGGCTGAATACCCGGCTTCTGGCGCCGCTCGACCACATGAACTAGCGAAACGGCAAAAGGTGGCAGGCAAGCCGCGACGGGCCTGCCGCCAAGCTTGCGGCTAGTGAACTTGCGGCTGGTGAAGAAGGACCGTCATCCCATCGGGGTGCGCGGATGTGGACGGGGCAGGGCGTCCGCGTCCTGTCCCCAGCCCGGCCATGCGGGGGATGCGGGGCGTCCCCTCGGCCCCGCCCTTCCCTCCGGCCGATTGTTCGTGTAGATCACCCGCGACCTGCGCGCCGGGCTTTTTGTGGCTGTGGCGCGAACATGATGGATTCCATGCAGACGGTTCTCATCGTTATTCACCTCCTGGTGGTGCTTGCGCTCATCGGCGTGGTGCTGATCCAGCGCTCCGAGGGCGGCGGGCTCGGCATTGGCGGCGGGGGCGGCGGCGGTGCCGGCGGCTTCTTCACCGCGCGCGGCACGGCCAATGTGCTCACCCGCGCCACCGCGATCCTGGCCCTGATCTTCTTCATCACCTCGCTGACGCTCACCATCGTGGCCAGCTGGGGCCGGGCGCCGCGCTCGATCCTTCCGCCGGCGACTCAGGGCGACAGCGGCCCCGCCGTGCCCCAGAGCGGGACGTCCGGCGGTTCGATCCTCGACCAGATTCGCCCGCAGGGCGCCCCCGCCACGCCGGCGGCTCCGGCCGCCCCGTCGGGTCCCCAGGTTCCGCAGTCCAAATAAGTTTGCGAGCTGAGTCCGTCGCGGCCTTCGGGCCGCGACTCTCCTTCTCCACAGGCGAGGCGAGGCCGCTCCCGGCTTCGCCCTCGCCGAATCGCGTTTGCACGAGGTAAGGTCGAGGCCCATGGCGCGCTACATCTTCATCACCGGCGGCGTCGTGTCTTCCCTGGGCAAGGGCCTCGCCTCCGCAGCTCTCGGCGCGCTCCTTCAGGCGCGCGGCTACACCGTCCGGCTCCGCAAGCTGGACCCGTACCTCAACGTCGATCCGGGCACCATGAGCCCGTACCAGCACGGCGAGGTGTTCGTGACCGACGACGGGGCCGAGACCGATCTCGACCTCGGCCATTACGAGCGCTTCACCGGCCACCCGGCGACCAAGCAGGACAACATCACCACCGGCCGCATCTACCAGGACATCCTGACCAAGGAGCGCCGGGGCGACTACCTGGGGGCCACCATCCAGGTGATTCCCCACGTCACCAACGCCATCAAGGACTTCGTGCTGGAAGGCAACGAGGGCTTCGACTTCGTGCTCATCGAGGTCGGCGGCACCGTGGGCGACATCGAGGGCCTGCCCTTCTTCGAGGCGACCCGCCAGCTGAAGAACGAGCTGCCACGCGGCCACGCCATCTTCATCCACCTCACCCTGATGCCATACATCCCTTCCGCCGGTGAGCTGAAGACCAAGCCGACACAGCATTCGGTGAAAGAGCTGCGCTCGATCGGCATCCAGCCGGATATCCTGCTCTGCCGCACGGACCGCGAGATTCCGCGGGAGGAGCGGCGCAAGCTCTCGCTCTTCTGCAACGTGCGGGAGAGCGCGGTGATCGAGGCGCGGGACGTGGACAACATCTACGCCGTGCCCTCGGCCTACCACGCCGAAGGCCTCGACAAGGAAGTCCTCGCCGCCTTCAACATCGAGCCGGCTCCGGCGCCGAACCTGAAGCGCTGGACCGACATCGAGGGCCGCGTGCGCAACCCCGAGGGCGAGGTCACCATCGCCATCGTCGGCAAATACACGGGCCTGAAGGACGCCTACAAGTCGCTGATCGAGGCCCTCGCCCATGGCGGCATCGCCCACAAGACGCGGGTGAAGCTCGACTGGATCGAGAGCGAGACCTTCGAGCGCGAGGATCCGGCCCCCTTCCTCGAGCATGTGCACGGCATTCTGGTGCCGGGCGGGTTCGGCCAGCGCGGCGCGGAAGGCAAGATCCGCGCGGCCCGCTTCGCCCGCGAGCGGCAGGTGCCCTACCTCGGCATCTGCTTCGGCATGCAGATGGCGGTGATCGAGGCGGCACGGAACCTTGCCGGCATCGCCGAGGCCAATTCCACCGAGTTTGGCCCCACCAGCGAGCCGGTGGTCGGCCTGCTCACCGAATGGTTGCGCGGCAACGAGCTGGAGCGGCGCAACGCCGCCGGCGACCTCGGCGGCACCATGCGCCTCGGCGCCTACCAGGCGCACCTGGAGCCGGGCAGCCGGGTGGAGCAGGTGTATGGCCGGCGCGACATTTCCGAGCGCCACCGCCACCGCTACGAGGTGAACACCGGCTATCGCGAGCGGCTGGAGCAGCATGGCCTCAGGTTTTCCGGCATGTCGCCGGATGGCCTGCTGCCGGAGATCGTGGAATATCCGGCCCACCCCTGGTTCATCGGCGTGCAGTTCCATCCGGAGCTGAAGTCCCGTCCGTTCGATCCGCATCCCCTGTTCGCGTCCTTCATCGGTGCGGCCATGGAGCAGAGCCGGCTGGTCTAACTGCCTGCGCACGCGTGATTTTCCGGCGCGCCCGAGGGCCTGCCGTCGCGGCTCGCCGGATATGGCGGGTGCTGCTACCGAAGGTTGTTTCCATCTTCAGCGGTAGCGCATTAATCTGCCTGCCGGGCGGCTGGAGCTTTGCCCGTCCTTGACCGGAGCGACGCGGCGCCTGCGGGGCCTTGGCCCAGCCGGGCGGGCGCGTCCCTTCCCCTTCATCCGTGCGCACCCGGTCCGCAACCGCGGACACGGACGCATGCCGGCCTGAGGAGAAGCCATGCGACGCGGCCTCGACCACGTTGTCCATCTCGTCCGCGACCTCGATGCGGCGGGAGAAATCTATGATCTGCTTGGGTTTACCGTAGGGTCCCGCAACCGCCACCCCTGGGGCACCGAGAACCGGATCGTCCAGACTCCCGGCTTCTTTATCGAGCTTTTGCAGATCGTCGATCCCGAGCAGGTCCCGCCGGACCAGCCCCGGTCGGACGGGGACGACTTCTTTTCCTTCGGCGCCTTCAACAAGAGGTTCCTTGAGCGGCACGGCGAGGGCCTGTCCATGCTGGTGCTGGAGGGCTCGGACCCGGTGGCGGAAAAGGCTGCCTTCGACGCCGCCGGCTTCGGCGGCTTCGAGACCTTCGACTTCGCCCGCACTGCGCGCCGCGCAGACGGGCAGGAGGTGGAGGTGGGTTTCTCCCTCGCCTTCGCCCGCGATCCGGAAGCGCCGGACTTCGGAGCCTTCACCTGCGCGCAGAAGTTGCCGGAGAATTTCTGGTCGGCCGACATGCAGCGCCATTCCAACCAGGTCAGCGCGGTGGCCGGCGTCGTTCTGGTGGCGGAGGTGCCCTCCCGGCACCAGGCCTTCCTGGAGACGCTGAGCGGCGGCCAGGTGCAGCGTGCCCTCAACGAATGGTTCGTGGGGCAGACGCCGCGCGGCTCCATCGACGTGATGACGCCGGGCCTCTTCACCGAGCGCTATGGCGTGCCGGCGCCGGGCACCGGCGAGCTGCGCCTTGCGGCAGTGCGTTTCCACACCCGCGGGGCGCCGGAGCTGCGGCGCTCGCTTGCCGCCCGCCGCATGGTGGAGGAGGCCATCGCGGGCATCATCGTGGTGCCGCCGCGGGCCGCCCTCGGGGCGACGCTGGTGTTCGAGCTGACCCCGGCCTGACACAGCAATCTTTTCCTTGAGAGAAAAGTTTCGCCCCTGGCTCGAAAGTGAGCTAGATGGGGCAGGGGATTGGTTATCCCCACGGGGCGCGGACGGCCGCGCCCCCGATCCTTCGAGCGGCGGGGACGACCCCGCCACCCGGGTGTGGCGCCAATGGCGTGGATCTATCTGTTCGTTGCCGGCCTGACCGAGATCGCATGGGCGCTCGGCATGAAATATTCGGAGGGGTTCACCCGGCTGTGGCCGAGCGTGTTCACCCTCTCGACCATCGGCCTCAGCCTCTTCCTTCTCTCCCTCGCCCTGCGCGGCATTCCCATCGGCACCGCCTATGCGGTGTGGGCGGGCATCGGCACGGTGGGCACGGCGCTGGCGGGCGTCCTGTTCTTCTCCGAATCGACGGATCTCCTGCGCCTCGCCTCCATCGGCCTTATCGCCATCGGCATTGTCGGGCTCAAGCTCGTCACCCCCTGAGGCGGGCGGCGCCGGCCCTGGCCGGCGTCGCGGCCCGGCGCGTGTGCTTTCGCGATTGGGCGAAAATGCTCTATCTAGAGCGCGCCCCCCCCCCTGCGCCCGTTCCGCGGGCGCGGGGGAAAAGGCGCTCCGTATCTTCTTTCTGGAGGCGGATTGCCGGGCCGGATCGCTTTCGTCCGCCCGCACATCCCGCTCCAGCCGCGCCGCCGGGCAGCCGGCGGCGTCGTTCGTGCCTATCGCCCAAGGATCGTGCCCATGAATGCCGTACCGCCCCCCGCCGCGCCCCAGAGCATTGTCGAGGTCGGTCATGTGCGCTTTGGCAATCATTTGCCTCTCGCCCTCATTGCCGGCCCCTGCCAGATGGAGAGCCGCGCCCATGCGCTGGAGGTGGCGGCGGCGCTGAAGGAGATGGCGGCGCGGCGCGGCATCGGCCTCGTCTTCAAGACCTCGTTCGACAAGGCGAACCGCACTTCCCTCTCCGCCGCCCGCGGCATGGGGCTGGAGGCGGCGCTGCCGGTGTTCGCCGAGATCAAGGAGACCCTCGGCCTTCCCGTGCTCACCGACGTGCATGAGATCGACCAGTGCGCCGCCGCCGCCGAGGTGGTGGACGTGCTGCAGATCCCCGCCTTCCTCTGCCGGCAGACGGACCTCCTCATCGCCGCCGCCCGCACCGGGCAGGCCGTGAATGTGAAGAAGGGCCAGTTCCTCGCCCCCTGGGACATGGCGAACGTGGTGAACAAGCTGACGCAGGCCGGCAACGACCGCGTGCTGGTGACCGAGCGCGGGGTTTCCTTCGGCTACAACACCCTGGTCTCGGACATGCGATCCCTGCCCATCATGGCCAAGACCACCGGCGCGCCGGTGGTGTTCGATGCCACCCATTCGGTGCAGCAGCCGGGCGGGCAGGGCACCTCCTCCGGCGGACAGCGCGAGTTCGTGCCGGTGCTGGCCCGCGCCGCTGTGGCGGTGGGCGTGGCCGGCGTCTTCATCGAGACCCACCCCGACCCGGACAAGGCCCCCTCCGACGGGCCCAACATGGTGCCCCTCTCGCGCCTCGAAGAGCTGATCACGCTGCTTCAGGCCTTCGACACCGTTGCAAAATCCAATCCCGTCACCATCTGAAACCGACTTCAGCTGGGCCGCAGGGGCATGCGGCCGCGGCGAAGCCTTGCCTGTTTGAGACCCGAGTTTCCCGCGGCGCCTTCCCGCCGAGTTTTCCCACCCTCGCGCGGCGTGTATGGTCTCGCGCCCCGTCCTTGAAGAGATTTCGCATGGCCCGCGACACCCTCGACGCGACCCCCATTTCCGACCGTCGCGAACTGGTGGAATGGATGGAACAGGGGTCGAAACCGGAGCGGGCCTTCCGGATCGGCACCGAGCACGAGAAGATCCCCTTCACCCTCGCCCGGCACGAGCCGGTGCCCTACGAGGGGCCGAAGGGCATCCGCAAGCTGCTGGAGGGCATGCGCTCCCTGCTCGGCTGGGAGCCGATCATGGAGGGGGACGTCATCATCGGCCTCGCCGACGTCACCGGCGGCGGCGCCATCTCGCTGGAGCCGGGCGGGCAGTTCGAGCTGTCCGGCGCGCCGCTCTCCACCATCCACGAGACCTGCGCGGAGCTGAACGCGCACCTCGCCCAGGTGCGGGAAGTGGCCATGCCGCTCGGCATCGGCTTCCTCGGCATCGGCATGAGCCCCAAGTGGACGCGCTCCGAGACGCCGGTGATGCCCAAGGGCCGCTACAGGATCATGGCCAACTACATGCCCAAGGTGGGCCGGCTGGGCCTCGACATGATGTTCCGCACCTGCACCGTGCAGGTGAACCTCGACTTCGCCTCCGAAGCCGACATGGTGAAGAAGATGCGCGTGGGCCTCGCGCTCCAGCCGGTGGCCACCGCGCTCTTTGCCAATTCGCCCTTCACCGAAGGGCGGCCCAACGGCTTTCTCTCCTTCCGCTCCGAGATCTGGCGCGACACGGACAACGACCGCTCCGGCATGCTGCCCTTCGCCTTCGAGGAGGGGTTCGGCTTCGAGCACTACGTGGACTATGCCCTCGACGTGCCCATGTATTTCGTGAAGCGGGGCGACGCCTATATCGATGTCGCCGGCACCTCGTTCCGCGACCTGCTCGCCGGCCGCCACCCGCTGCTGCCGGGGGAGACGGCGACGCTCTCCGACTGGGTGAACCACCTGTCCACCATCTTCCCCGAGGTGCGCCTGAAGCGCTTCCTGGAGATGCGCGGCGCGGATGCCGGCCCCTGGGCGAAGCTGTGCGCGCTGCCCGCCTTCTGGGTGGGCCTGCTCTACGACAGCCAGAGCCTCGATGCGGCCTGGGATCTGGTGAAGGGCTGGACCGCCGAGGACCGGCAGAAGCTGCGCGACGACGTGCCCCGCCTCGCCCTCAAGGCGGAGATCGGCGGACGCCCCCTGCGGGAGATCGCCCGCACCGTGCTCGGCCTCTCGCAGGCCGGCCTGAGGCGGCGCGGCTTCATCGACCGTCTCGGCCGCGACGAGACGCGCTTCCTGGAGCCGCTGGAGGAGTCGGTGCTCACCGGCCGCTCCCCCGCCGAGGACCTGCTGGAGAAGTTCCACGGCCCGTGGGAAGGCTCCGTGGAGCCGGCGTTCCAGGCCCTGGCCTACTGAGGCCGAGGCGCCCACCCGCCTGCACCGCAGGTGGATCCGGAAAGCGCATTCTCCTTCTTCGCCTGAGAGGGCGGTTCACCGGCCGGATCGCGCTCTAGCGCGCCGCACCGCTTCGCAGGCGCAGGTCCGCCATCAAGCCGGCCGAGGCGGTGGCCGCGGTGAGGGAGACCGGCAGCCCGGCCGCGTTCATGAGCCGGGCGACCCAGTGGTTGCAGTTCTGGGTGAGGTGATAGGCCCCGATCGCGCGGAAGAAGAGGCTGGGGCCATAGAGCCCGGGGCCCAGTTCCACCGGCCTGCCGTCGTCGCCGGCTGCGAGCGTTTCCTCCATCCGGCGGGCGATCGCGCCGAGCTGCGCCGCGTTCATGCTCACGCGAACCATGTCCGAGCGGGCGAAGACGGCCTCCGGCTCCAGCGCCAGCCCCACCACGTGCAGCACGGAGGGGTTGTCGCGCCCAAACAGGGCCCGGAGGGCCAGCGGCAGGGTGAGGGCGGTCACGTCCGGCACGTGGCGGTAGAAGCCCTCGTCGCCCCAGCCGATCTCCAGCCATTGGTAGGCCACGAAGCGCTGCGCCATGTCCTTCACGCGGGGCAGGCCGAGGGCATCAGCCTGCTCCGCCAGTGCCGCGCGCGGCACGACGAGACCGGCGTGGTAGCCGTGGTCCACCACCCGGACGGCGACATCGCCATGCCCGGCAAGCTCGGGGCGGCCGGGCAGGTCGGTGAGGACAAAAAGCGACAAAAGGGCCGCGAGCGCTCCGCCGAGAAGGAGGAGCGCCCGCCGCCACATCACGCCCCGGCGGACAGCTGGGTGATGGCGGCGCGGACCTTCTCCTTGCGGTGGAGATATTCCTCGCGCTTCTCGCGCTCGGCCTCCACCACCTCTTCCGGCGCGCGGGCAACGAAGCTCTCGTTACCGAGCTTGGCGTCGATGCGGGCGACCTCCTGGTCGAGCTTGCCCTCTTCCTTCTTCAGGCGGGCGAGCTCGGCGGCAAGGTCCACGACGCCGGCCAGCGGCAGGGCCACCACCTCGCCGCGCACCACCATCTGCACCGATTCGCCGGGCACGGCATCCGACACCGTCACCCCCGACAGGCGGGCGAGGCGGCGCAGCGCATCGTCCCAGGCGGAGGCGCGGGCGCGGGTCTCGGCGGAGGGCTCCACCAGCACCAGGGGCACCTGCGCGCTCGCCGGCACGTTCATCTCGGCGCGGACGGAGCGGATGTCGGTGACGAGGTCCACCACCCAGCCCACCTCGGCCTCGGCGTCGGGGGCCTCGAGCCCCGAGAGGTCCGGCCACGGGGCGAGGGCGAGAAGGCTTGTGCGCGCCGGGCCGTCCTTGCCGGTCTCGGCCCAGAGCTCCTCCGTGAGGAAGGGCATGAAGGGGTGGAGCAGCGCCATGGCCACGTCCAGCACATAGGCGGTGGTGGCGCGGGTCTCGTCCTTGGCGGCGCCGTCGGGGCCGGAGAGCACGGGCTTCGCCAGCTCCAGGTGCCAGTCGCAGAACACGTTCCACAGGAAGCGGTAGATGGCGCCCGCCGCCTCGTTGAAGCGATAGGCGAGGATGGCCTCGCTTACCTCGGCGCTGGCGCGGGCGGCCTCGCCGATGATCCAGCGGTTGAGCGTGCCGTCCACCTTCGCCGGGTCGAAGCCCTCGACGCGCGCGCAACCGTTCATCTGGGCGAAGCGCACCGCGTTCCAGAGCTTGGTCGCGAAGTTGCGGTAGCCCTCCACGCGGGAGGTGGCGAGCTTGATGTCGCGCCCCTGGGCCGCCATGGCCGCCAGGGTGAAGCGCAGGGCGTCGGCGCCGAACTTCTCTACCAGGTCGAGCGGGTCGATGACGTTGCCCTTGGACTTCGACATCTTGGCGCCCTTCTCGTCGCGGACGAGGGCGTGGATGTAGACGTCCTTGAACGGCACCTCGCCGTCCATGAAGTGCAGGCCCATCATCATCATCCGGGCGACCCAGAAGAAGATGATGTCGAAGCCCGTCACCAGCACGCTGGTGGGATAGAACTTCTTCAGCTCCTGGGTCTCGTCCGGCCAGCCCATGGTGGAGAACGGCCAGAGCGCGGAGGAGAACCAGGTGTCGAGCACGTCCTCGTCGCGGGTGAGGAAGCCGGCGCGCCGGTCCTCGTCCTGGATGAGGGCTTCCGCCTCCTCCGGCGAGAGGGTCTCGTTGCCGACGTTGTGGGCGATGGCCTGCTCGAAGGCCTCGTCCTCGTCCATGGCCACGAAGACGTTGCCATAGGGATCGTACCAGGCGGGGATCTGGTGGCCCCACCACAGCTGGCGCGAGATGCACCAGGGCTGGATGTTCTCCAGCCACTCGAAATAGGTCTTCTCCCAGTTCTTCGGGACGAAGGTGGTGCGCCCCTCGCGCACGGCGGCCAGCGCGGGCTCGGCCAGCGTCTTGGCGTCCACGTACCACTGGTCGGTCAGCCAGGGCTCGATCACCACGTTGGAGCGGTCGCCGTGCGGCACCATGTGGGTGTGCGGCTCGATCTTCTCCAGGAGCTCGAGGCCCGTGAGCAGCTCGACGATCTGCTTGCGGGCGGCGAAGCGCTCCATGCCCTTCAGGTGGGAGAGCACGCCGGCGGCATCCGGCGTTTCCACATAGGCCTCGGGACGCTCGGCATAATCGTCAAGGATGCCCTGCGGGTCGATGCGGCCCTCGGCGTCGAGCACGTTGATCATGCCGAGGCCGTGGCGCCTGCCCACCTCGAAGTCGTTGAAGTCGTGCGCCGGGGTGATCTTCACCGCGCCGGAGCCCTTCTCCGGATCGGAATATTCGTCCGCGACGATGGGGATGCGCCGGCCCACCAGCGGCAGGACCACATGCTTGCCGATGAGGTCGCGGTAGCGCTCGTCCTCCGGATGCACGGCCACCGCCGTGTCGCCCAGCATGGTCTCGGGGCGCGTGGTGGCGACGACGATGAAGCGGTCCTTCTCGCCCTCGATGGGGTAGCGCAGGTGCCAGAGATGACCCTTCACCTCCACCGGCACCACCTCCAGGTCCGAGATGGCGGTGATCAGCTTGGGGTCCCAGTTGACGAGGCGCTTGTCCTTGTAGATCAGCCCCTCGCGATAGAGCTGCACGAACACCTTCAGGACGGCGCGGGAGAGCCCCTCGTCCATGGTGAAGCGCTCGCGCGACCAGTCGCAGGAGGCCCCGAGCTTCTTCAGCTGGTTGACGATGGTGCCGCCCGATTCGGCCTTCCAGGTCCACACCCGCTCGATGAAGGCCGCGCGGCCCATGTCGCGGCGGCCGGGCAGCTGCTGCTGCATCAGCTGGCGCTCCACCACCATCTGGGTGGCGATGCCCGCATGGTCGGTGCCCGGCTGCCAGAGCACGTCCTTGCCGCGCATGCGCTCGAAGCGGGCGAGCACGTCCTGCAGCGTGTTGTTGAGCGCATGGCCCATGTGCAGGGAGCCGGTGACGTTCGGCGGCGGGATGACGATGGAGAAGCCTTCCGCATCCTTGCGCTCGGGGCGGCCGCACCGGAAGGCGCCGGCCTCTTCCCAGGCCTGCGCGATGCGCTCTTCCACGGCGGCGGGGTCGAAGACTTTTTCCAGCATGAGCAGGCTCCGCGGATCGAGCGCTGACGCCCCGGCGCAGGACGCCGGGGCCGGGCTCCACATCCGCAACGGACGGGACAGGTCTGCGGGCGTTAAAGCCGTTCCGAAGGGCCTGCGTCAACACGGGGCGTGTCGAGAATGGGGCCCGCGCGCCCGGCGCATGGCCGTTTCCGCGCGATGGGGCAGCCGGGCGCCGGGGCAGGCGGAAGGGACCGAGGGCGGGTCGCGCAGCCGGGCCGGCACATTTCGCGGCGGGGCGGGCACCGGCCGCCGGCGCCGAAAAGGCAAGGCGGGCCGCGGCGGTGCCGTGGGGCCGGGCTCGTCCGCACAAGCGAGGCGGGGCCGCGGCGCGGCGGCCGGTGCGGCCCACCCCGACGGATGCCCAAATGCGAACGGCCGGGCTTTGGGAGCCCGGCCGTTCGAATGATCCGTCTATGGAGCCGACAGCGCCTCGTGGCGCGGCCTTCCCCCTGGCGCTCAGCGCGGCTGGCGGGAGACGCGCTCGATCTCCGCCTTCACCAGGCGCTCGACGATGCCGGGCAGGTTCTTGTCCAGCCAGTCCTTCAGCATGGGGCGCAGGATCTCCTTCACGAGGTCCTCCACCGTGCGCTCCTTGTGGGGCAGCACCAGATCGCCGAGGGACTGGAACGCGGCGGCCACCACAGCATCCACATTGGGGGAGAGGAGGTCCCGGCGGCGGGCTCCGTCCTCCCGCGGCTGCGGCATGTGGGGCTCGGCCTCACGCCCCTGGGCCGGCGCGCGGGGGTGCAGGTCGCGCTCGCCCTCGGGCGGGCGGGGCGTGGGACGCGGGGCGCGGGGCGCTTCCTCGGGCACGATGGGCCGGCGCGGGGCGGGGCCGGTCGCGTGCAGATCGTCCGCCTGCGCGTCGCGATGGGCGGCGGCATAGATGTCCGCGAACATGCCGTCCGCTTCCTCGGCAGAGGACATCACCTGCGCCGGACGCTGGCGCGGCTCATCGAAGTCCTGACGGGCGGCCTCGGGCAGCGGGCGGCGAGGGGGCTCCTGCTGGCCATGGGCGCCGCTCGGCGCGGCGGAACGGGGCGGGCGGGCCGGCGGCACCGGGCCGGGCAGATGGTCCAGATCCTCGACGAACGGCTGCGGCGCGCGGGGGCGCGGGCCGGCGGCCGCCGGATCCGCCGCGGGGCGCTGCGGCCCGTTGCGGACCGGGCGAAGCTCCTCGCCCGGTGGCATGCGAGGGGCACGGGCCTCGGCCATCGGCTCGGCGCGCGGCTCCATCTGGCGCGGGCCGCCGTTGGACGGGCGGGGCGGAGCTTCGTCTGACGGATTGTGCGTGGGGCGATCGCCGGCGGGGCGGCGCGGAGGGGCAGGCGGCTCGTCATCCGCCATGATGCGGCGGATGGAGGCGAGTATTTCTTCCATCGAAGGCTCTTGCACCTTTGGGCTCGCAGCCATGTCCCGACCCCGCCCGAAGCAATCCGGCGAAGGCCGCTGGTTCAGGCGGCCTTCGCATCAGAATCACCGATTGCAATGGAAGTATGGCATTGCCGGTTCTGGCAGCAAAAGAGCGGCCGGCACGGCTCCCGGGGATTATTTTCCGTCCGGTGTCCGCACGCCCGCCCAGCTGTCGCGCACCTGGTTGTAGTGCGTGGTGGGGTTGTAGACGTTCACCCGCAGCCCCAGGGACACGGCATCGAGCTTGCCGATGGTGGAGATCAGCGAATAAGCGGCCACCACGCGGTCGCGCTGGGCCACCACGAGGGCAGACTGGGAGTTGGTCAGGTCGCGCTGGGCATTCAGCACGTCCGTGGTGGTGCGCTGGCCCACGCGCCATTCCTCCCGCACGCCTTCGAGGGCGAGGGTGTTGGCGGCCACCGAGGCCTGCGCGGCGAGAATCTGCGCCTTGGACGCCTCCAGCGCTCCCCAATACTGCACCGCCAGCGCGCGAATGGTGTCGCGGTTCACGTCCACCTCGAGGCGGGCCTGGGAGAGCAGCTCCTTGGTCTGCCGGATGTTCGCGTATTCCTGCCCGCCCTGGTAGATCGGCACGGTCAGGTTCACCGTCGCGGCGGCGGCGCCATAGGCATCGGTGGCGAAGTTCTGGTCATAGGCCTGGGAGAGCTGGCCCTGCACGCTCACGTTGGGCATGAGCGCGCCCTCGGCCACTTTCACCTGGAAAACGGCGGCGTCCACGGCGAACTCGGAGGCCTTGATGGCCGGGTGGGAGGCGAGGCCGTTGGAGATCACCCCGTTCACGTCCCGGGGCAGCATGCCCTCGATGGAGCGGGGGCTGGCGAGCTTGCCCGGCTCGACGCCGATCACCTGCCGGTAGGTGGCCTTGGCGGAGGACAGGTTCGCCACCGCCTGACTGACCTGATACTGGGCATCGGCCACGCGGGCCTCGGCCTGCGCCACGTCGGTACGGGTCACCTCGCCCACGTTGAAGCGGTCACGGGTGGCGCGCAGTTCCTGCTCGAATGCCGCCAGGCTCTGGCGCTGCAGGTCGAGGAGCGCGATGGCCTGGATCACGTTCATGTAAGCGGTGACGCCGTTCAGCAGCACCGTCTGCTCGGTGTTGCGCAGCGTCTCGCGCGAGCCGCGCACCTGCGATTCGGCGGTGCGGGTCTGGTTGGCGGTGGTGAACCCGTTGAAGAGGGTATAGGCGGCGGTCAGCGCGAAGGAGCGCGGCCACAGCGAGCCCCGGGTGGTGATCCCGGAGGCTTGGGCCCGGGCGTATTCCGGGCCGGCGGAGGCGGTGGCGCTCAGCGTCGGCCGGTAGCCGGACAGGGCCTTCGGCACGTTCTCGTCCGTCGCGCGGGTACCGGCGCGCTGGGCGTTGAGCGTGGGGTTGTTCACATACGCCTGGGCCAAGGCAACGTCGAGCGTCTGAGCGCCCGCGCTCCCGACCCACAGCGCGACGATGCCGGCCCCCGCCAAAAATGCAAAACTGTTTCGGCGAAAACGCTTCGCAACCGACATCCCATTCTCCCGATCCGACACGGCCAAAGCAGACCCGCCGCACCGACTCTGCCGCGCGGTAACGCTTCTGAAAGATATCTATGCAAGGCGCGATCGGGAACTGACCGGATTGATTCCCCGGTCGTTTTCGGCCCACCGCGGCAAACGCGCCACAGTGCCCGTGGAAGCAAGGCCTGGCGCGGCTTTGGACGCGCGCCGCCCGGGACGTGGATGGCGAAGGCGGCGCGGCGCGGTTTAGAAAGTGAAGCGGGGCGCGGCCTGGAAGCCGGGGAGGGCGGGCACGGCGGCGTTGAAGGCGACGCGCTCGCTGATGCTGCCGGCGATCTTGGAGAAGACGGTGGCGCGGCCGGCGCCGCCGTGTCCCACCACGGCGACCAGGCGCCCGCCTTCCTTCACCTGGGCGAACAGGGCGGCCGGCACCTCGTCCACCGAGCCGTTGATGAGAATCAGGTCGTAGGGCGCTTCCTTGGCCCAGCCGGCATTGAGCGGGCCCTGCATCACCGCCACGTTGGCGACGCCGAGCTCGGCGAGGGTGGAGGTGGCAGTCGCGGCAAGCCCCGCGTCCTCCTCCACCGCCACCACCTGCTGGGCGAGCTGGGCGAGCACGGCGGCCGAATAGCCGGTGCCGGTGCCGATATCGAGCACGTGCTCGTCGTCCTGCACGTCGGCGAGCTGCACCAGGCGGGCGAGGATCATGGGCTCGATGAGGTAGCGCGGCGGATTGCCGGGGGCGAGCACCAGGTCGTCGTCGATATAGGCGAGGGACTTCAGCGCGGCCGGCACGAACTTCTCGCGCGGGATCTCCAGCATGGCGGCGACGAGACGGGGTTCGGTGACGTTGTTGGTGCGGACCTGCCCGTCCACCATGCCGCGGCGAAGCTCGGCGAAATCGATCATGATACGTCTCCGGCCATCCCTGAAGCGGCTGCCCCTCTCCGAGGGGGCGGGGAACGGACGCTCCCGGCCGCTCGGCTCAAGAGCCATATTGCCGCCCCTTTTGCAAGGCGCAGAAGGTCGGCGGGCCGCACACGCGGCGTCTGCTGTGGCCGCAAGTCGCATGGTTCCGGCAGCCCGGCAGGCAGAGGCTTGGCGCCTGCCCCATGGAAACTGGCCGACAGGTGCCGGCCGAACGCGAACTGGCCGAATGGAAAGCCGCCGACCCGCGCCCGCCGCCGTCCGACGCGCGGGCGGTGTCCGGCGCGGCGGCCGAGGGAGAGCGAGACCATGACCCCACCCCTTCCCCGCGCGGTGCCCGCGCCGGCGCCGAAAGGGCCCGAGGCCGAAGGGCTCGACGAGGAGGCCATCCACCGCCTCGTCCACCGTTTCTATGATCGTGTGCGCGAGGATGCCGTGCTGGGGCCCATCTTCGGCGGCCGCATCGCCGAGGGCGCCTGGCCGGTGCATCTCGCCAAGATGTGCGACTTCTGGTCCTCCGTGCTGCTGAAGAGCGGACGCTACGACGGGCGCCCTCTGCCGCCGCACCTCGCCCTGGGCACGGATGCGGGCGACCCCCAGTTCGCCCGCTGGCTGGCGCTGTTCCGGCCCACCGCCGTGGAGGTGCTGCCCCCGGCCGCCGCCCAGGCGGCCATCGCCCACGCCGAGCGGATGGCCTATTCCTTCCGCCTCGCCATCGGCTTCCACAACGGCGAGGATACAACCGGCCTCGTTCCCTACGGTTGAGCTCCGGCGCCTTCGCCGTCGCCCCGGTCATTGGCAAGCTGCGTTTCTGCCGTTATGCCAATGAGATCACGCTGGGGCATCAGGGGCCGGCGTGTCTCTCAGGGCGAGGGAAGGGAGCCGGGTTTGGTTGCTTTTTCGGTTGCAGCGGTGATTCCGCTGTACAACGGCGCGTCGTTCATCCGCGAGGCGCTGGAAAGCGTCCTTGCCCAGACCGTTCCGGTGGACGAGATCATCGTCGTGGACGACGGCTCCACGGACGAAGGGCCGGCGATCGTCGCGGAGCTGGCGGAGAGCCACCCCATCACCCTCCTCGGCAAGCCGAACGGCGGCCAGTCGTCGGCGCGCAACCTCGCCATCCGCCATACGCGCTGCAGCCATGTCGCCTTCCTCGACCAGGACGACGCCTGGCACGAGAACCATGTGGAGCTGCTGCGCCGTCCCTTCCTGGACGGGCAGACGCCCCGGCTTGGCCTCGTCTACGGCAATCTGGACCAGATCGACCGCGAAGGGCGGGCGGTGCTCGACTGCTGCCTCGATGACGTGTCCTCGCCGCAGCCGAAGCGCAGCCGGGCGGAATGCCTGCGGCACGACATGTTCATCCTGCCGGGCGCCGCGCTGGTGTCGCGGCAGGCCATCCTCGATGCGGGCCTGTTCGACGAGCGCCTCTCCGGATACGAGGACGACGACCTCTTCGTGCGCCTGTTCTCGCTCGGCTTCCGCAGCATCTACATCAAGACGGCCGTGACGCGCTGGCGCATCTATTCCGGTTCCACCTCGTTCAGCGACCGCATGGCGCGCTCGCGCATGATCTATTTTCGCAAGCTGCTGGACGCGTTTCCGGACGAGCCACGCCTCGGCTTCTATTGGGGGCGGGACGTGATCGGCCCGCGCTTCCTCGAGGTGCTGCGCAACGAGTTCGTCCAGGGGTCCAGGATCCGGGACGTGGCGCGGATGCGCCAGGCCTGGGAAGACCTGCAGGAGGTGGTTCGGGTGATGAAGCCGGGCCCGCGCCGGCGGGTGGCGCTGGTGCGTCCCATCGTTTCAGCCCTGTATGCAGGCCCCTTCACCGGCGTCGCGCGCCTCCTGGTGCGCCGGGCGACGCGCTGAGGGCGACACGCGGACCGGCCCACCGCCGTTTGCCGGGGACAACGCGCGCGCCGCCGCTTGCGCCCGTCCGGCGAACGCCTTAAGAACACGCCTCCGTGAGGCCACGTGGCGGAGTGGTTACGCAGCGGACTGCAAATCCGTGCACCCCGGTTCGATTCCGGGCGTGGCCTCCAGTTTCCCAGCTATCCTCCTGCCGGCGGCCGTTTCGGCCCTCTCGTGCGCCGGCCCGAGACCTGGGGTGACGCTGCGGCCTGGCCGCGATCCCCGACCGGGGCACCTCCCATCCGCTTCTCCCGGATACCACCCGGGGGCACCCGGCGCCGCGCAGGCGTTGACTTCGGGCGTTGACTTGGCGCCCCGCCGGCAGTTGATGGACAACCCAAGCGGCCCCGTGTCCGGTGGCCGCCGGAGACAGGCATGAGTGCAAAGTTTCCCCCGCGCCACGGTCCGGCGCAGAAGGGCCCGGCGCATCCGGGCCAGCAGCCGAGCCCGGACCAGACCAAGGCAGTGCTCCGTCGCCTGCTGCTGTCCGATGGCCGCACGCACTGGAAGGGCTATGCGCTCGCCTTCCTCTTCATGGGGCTGATGGCCGCCTCCACGGCCAGCCTCGCCTATCTCATGAACGAGGCGGTCAACGCCATCTTCGTCCATCCGACACCGGCGGCGGTGTGGGCGGTGGCCAGCATCGTGATGGCGCTGTCGCTCATCAAGGGCGCCTCCGCCTACGGGCAGAGCATCACCATGGCGCGCATCGGCAACCGCGTGGTGGCCGACAACCAGAAGCGCGCCTTCGACCAGCTCCTGATGCAGGACGCCGCCTATTTCTCCCGCCACCATACGGCGGAGATCTCCAGCCGCTTCACCGCCGGGGCGAACGGTGCTCGCGGCGCGCTCGACCTCGTGGTCACCTCCATCGGCCGCGACTTCCTGTCCCTGGTCATGCTGGCGTCGGTGGCCATTATCCAGGACCCGTTCCTGGCCGTGATCGCGCTGGTGGTCATGCCCGCCGCCGTCATCGGCACGCGCAAGCTCATCAAGCGGGCGCGGAACCTGTTCACCACCGGCTTCAAGTCGGGCGTGAAGCTCTCCTCCATCGCGCTGGAGGTGTTCCAGGGCATCCGCACGGTGAAGGCCTACACCCTCGAGCCGGAGATGCAGGCGCGCACCCACAAGTTCATCGACGATGTGGAGGCGAACAACAACCGGCTGGTGCGCACCCAGGCGAAGTCCAGCCCGCTCATGGAGACGCTGGGCGGCCTCGCCATCGGCGGCGTGATTCTCTATGCGGGCTACAACGTGATCGAGCTGGGCCGCTCGCCCGGCCAGTTCTTCTCCGTGCTCACCGCGCTGCTGCTCGCCTATGAGCCGGCCAAGCGCCTCGCCCGCCTGCATGTGGAGCTGGTGAGCCATGTGATGGGCGCGGGCATGCTGTTCGATCTGCTCGACGCCCCGGCCCCCGAGCGGGATGCCCCCGGCACGCCCGCCCTGCCGCGCCCGCGCGGACGCGTGGAGTTCCGCGAGGTGGTGTTCGGCTATCGTCCCGGCGAACCGGTGCTGCGCAGCCTCGACCTCGTGGCCGAGCCGGGCCAGACCACCGCCCTCGTGGGCCAGTCCGGCGGCGGCAAGTCCACCATCATCAACCTCATCGAGCGCTTCTACGATCCGCAGGGCGGCGTCGTGCTCATCGACGGGGTCGATTCCACGGCGGTGACCCGCACCTCGGTGCGCGCCAGCGTCGCCCTCGTCAGCCAGGACGTCTACCTGTTCTCCGGCACCATCCGCGAGAACATCGGCTTCGGCCGGCCGGGCGCCACGCTGGAGGAGATCGTCGCCGCGGCCCGCGCCGCCCATGCGCACGACTTCATCATGAGCTTCGAGACCGGCTACGAGACCCATGTGGGCGAGCACGGGGCGCAGCTCTCCGGCGGCCAGCGCCAGCGCATCGCCATCGCCCGCGCCTTCCTCAAGAACGCGCCCATCCTCCTGCTGGACGAGGCCACCGCCGCGCTCGATTCCGAATCGGAGGCCGAGGTGCAGAAGGCGCTGAACGAGCTGCAGCACGAGCGCACCACTATCGTCATCGCCCACCGCCTGCAGACGGTGGTGCGGGCTGACCGCATCTGCGTCATCGAGCACGGGCGCGTGGTGGAAAGTGGCACCCATGAGGAGCTGATCGCCCGTCGCGGGCGGTATTATGGCTTCTATTTCGCACAGTTCGCCCATGAGGCCGCCGCCGAGAACACGGGCGGGCAGCAGGCGGGCCCCGTCGCGGGGCCTGTGGACAGCGCATCCCCGGCCGGGGAAAACCTGCTCCGCGCCTGATCTTGCAATGGCTTGCACCCGGCCGGCGGGGCCGGGTGCGGCATCCCGGACGCGAAAACTGCGTCTTTCGACTTCACAAGCCGCCGAGTGGTTGCTATATGGCCCCCCTCGGTCGCGAGACCCATGGTCCCTGATAGCTCAGTTGGTAGAGCGTTCGACTGTTAATCGAATGGTCGCAGGTTCGAGTCCTGCTCAGGGAGCCAATTCGGAACGAAACTGCGAACGCCGTGCGCCGCAGTTTCCACTCCATAGTTTCCTCCAGACGCCACAAGCGTCTGGAGGAGCCTTGGCTTCGATCCCCTGATCCGAATTTCGTCGGCTCCGACCTCCACCCGCTGAACTAGCGCCTGGAGATGATGGCGCCGGAAACCGCCCTCTCGATCCCTGATCTTCTTACGAGCCTCGATCCCGAACCGACGCAGCAGCTCCGGCGTCACTCGATTGTCGTCGCCCTCTCCCCTGTTTTCGGCCCGGTCCGCATCGGCCCGCGCCGAATCACGGATCCGCTTCAACTCGACAATCCGTCCCTTGAGGTTGGAATCGTCCATTTCAGCGAGACCATTCTCAATGGCCTCGTACAGCCGAGTCAGTTTGGCTTCAGCGTCCGCAGCCTGCTTCCTCAGTTCGGCAATGCGACCCTTCAGGCGTTCAGCGTGCTCCTCCTTACGCTTAAGCAGACCAGCGAGCAGCTCCTCAAGCCGCTCGGGTGCAAGCAGTCGCTTCTCCAGATGCGACACAACCATTGTGTCCAGTTCGTCCATCGGGATCGTGCGGCCGCGGCACGCCGTCTTCCCCTGCCGTGCCGTCGTGCAGCAGGTGTAGTAGCGGTATTGGTCCCCCTTGCCGGAGGTGCGGAGCGTCATGGCTCCCCCGCAATCGGCACAGAAGCACACGCCGCCCAGGAGCGTCCCGGCCGTTACGAACCGCGGGGCCTTCAGTTGCGGGCTGCGCGATCGCATCACCGCCTGGACCTCGGCGAACTCCTCCTCGTCGATGATCGGCTCGACCACCACATCGACGATCTCGTCTTCCGACTTCTGCTCTCCCTTGCGCTTGCCCGAGACGTTGAAGCGATGGTGGCCGATGTAGGTCTCCCGCGTCAGGATCTGGTGGACCGCCCCGACGCCCCAGCGCCCGCCGGTCTGCGTCCGGATACCGCGCGTGTTCAGATAGTCGGCGATCTGGCGGGACCCCATTGGACCGTCGTCGGCGCCGACCCGTGCAAGGCGGAACATGAGCCGGACCGTCTCGACCTGGGCCGGATCGGGCTCGATCTTCTTCTTGGTCCTCGCGCCCCGCTGCTCGGCCGCCACGATCCTGTAGCCGAAGGGCGGCCGCGAGCCATTCCAATAGCCCTGGCGGGCATTCTCGCGCATGGCCCGGAGCGTGTGCTTGGCATTCTCTTTCGACTGGTATTCATCGAACAATGCCATGATCTGACGCATCATCACGCTCATCGGATCATCGCCGAGATCCTGCGTGATGGACGTGAGGCGGATACCGTTCTTCGCCAGTCGCCGGACATAGAATTCGAGCTGAAACTGATCGCGAAAGAAGCGCGAGAAGGAATGCACGATGATGAAGTCGAACGGCGCGGGCTTTTGTGCTCCGGCGTCCATCATCCGCTGAAACTCAGGTCGCCGGTCGTCTGTCGCCGACGCACCCGGCTCGACAAACTCGGCGACGACGGCGATGCCTTTCGCTTGGCAATAGGCTTGAAGTTGACGGCGCTGGTCTGGAATCGAAAGATCGTGTTCGGCCTGCCGGCCGGTCGAAACACGCAGATAGAGAGCGGCACGCCCCGGCGAAGCCAAGGCAGGGGTCGCTTTGGCGTTCATGCGGGACCTCCCTTCACAAATTCAGTTTTTCGAGCCCAGCAGCTCGTCGAGGAGCGGACCGAAATGGACTTCGAAAAGGTCCAGCTCGGCCTCAGTGACCGGCACGTGATCGGGCCAGTCATCAGAGATTTTGAGGCTCGCCTGGTGCTCGCCCCCGTTCCGAGCGCGTGACCGCGGCTCCGGCAGCGCCGACCGGATTGGGCGGACGTAGTCGTAAAGGTCGGCGTCGCCCTGCGACGCTGGGAATTGAACGACGTTGGCAGACATGCTGTCATTGTCGCATCTAACCCCACAACATTGAACAGTTTCAGTTGGTTACGCGATAAACATGCAGTGAAATATCGGCCGCTCCCGGTCGCGATAGGCTCCGCTGGCGAACCCTGGCGCGTCGTGGCGAAGCGCAAATACCTACAATCGGCGGCTGGGTGATGCGGTCGCGTGCGGTGTTCGACGGCATCAGCCATCATCGCTTCCTTCCCGGAACGAGCCCTTGCTCCAGGCCATCTTGCCGTCCGACCTGTAACTGGATATATTACTGGTAATATCGCGGAGGTCAATCATGAGCGACACGTCTCAGAGGCGCGCCATCAAGAACTACCGGAACCGCTTGGTTGAACGCGGCATGGCGCGCTTCGAGGTTCTCGGGCGCGATTCCGATCGGGAGCTAATTCGCTCGTTTGCGAAGCGCTTGGCCGAGAACGGCCCGGAGGCCGAGCGCTTGCGCGCTGCCGTCAGCCAAGGCATCGCCGGTCAGCCGCCGCGAAAGGGTGGCATCCTCGAAGCCCTCCGACGCTCGCCTCTGGTTGGCGCCGATGCCGTGCCAGCCCGCCCCTATGAGCCAGGTCGCAAGGTTGACCTGTGAGCCGGTATCTTCTCGACACCATCATTATCAGCAACGTCACCAAGACCGCCCCCTCGGACTCGCTGCTGGCGTGGATGGCCGAACAGGTCGACGAAGACCTTTTCATCGCCTCGCTCACCATCGCCGAGATTCGGCGCGGCGTGCTGGAGAAGCCTGCCGGCCGCAAGCGCGATCAGCTCGAAGCGTGGTTCGCAGGGCCGGAAGGCCCATCAGCGCTCTTCGCCGGGCGCGTTCTCCCCTTCGACGAGAAGGCAGGTCTCGTTTGGGCGAGACTAATGGCCGATGGGACAGCCGCTGGCCACCCGCGCAGCGCCTTGGACATGATCATCGCCGCCGTTGCGGAATCTAACGGCTGCACGATCGTCACCGACAATGAGAAGCATTTTGCAGGGATCAGCACGATCAACCCGCTGCGGGGCGGCTCATAGCGACAAAATTTCGGTCACCGACATACCCCCGTCAGCTCCGATATTTCCGCCCAAGATTGAAAGATTCAGGTGAGCCTATGACGCAGGACATACCCTCTGAAGTTCTTAACGGGATTCGACGCGCCGCCAAAACGGACTGGCCCGGCGATCAAGAAATGCAGCAGCATGTCATCGACAGCGAGAGCGAGGCTTACCATGCCTTGCAGGCGCTAGACTTCGGTGAAGCGCTACCGTTCAAACAAGCCATTCTGGATGAGGCCTCGCAATACAACGAGACTTGGGAAGATCGTTTCAACGCCGTCCAGAGTGAGGTCGAGGCCTTTGCCGAACTCGCCTCCTTGTCCCCTGACGACGTGCCTGCCGACCTGCTCGCGGGGATTAAGCAAAGGGCCGCCGCCGAGCACGACTGGTATTCCGCCCAGTTGGAGGAGGTGCAGAAGGGCATCGAAGGCTATCGGTATGTTCAACGGACCCGCGCCAAGGTCGGCCCGATCCGTGACATCCTGGTGCGCATGGAGAGCATCATCGGCTCGGAGTGCTATAACGCCAACATCCAGAACTATAGCGCCTGGGGCGTGTGGGAGGGCGAAGGCCGATCCTTCCGCTATCCCGTCACCTACATCCGCGATGGCCAGGAAGAAAAGCGAAAGGCCCGAGTCGATGATCTGCTGCCAGAGGCGCTGATCACCGGCCACTACAAATTTGGTGCGAATGAACTGAGCATCTATCGTGCTCTGGTCCGCATCGTCGACATGCTCGAAGCCGACTACGGTCTGAAGATTGCGCGCGCTGGAGAGGGATGTTGAGGCTCGCTTCCAGGCCGCTGGGCCTAACGACGATCGCATTCGGCGCCGCAATCATGCTGCTGACCACATCGCCGGCGCGTGCCGACCCATGCGAGGGACGCCTACCGTCGCGCCCCGGACAGCAGTTCAGCGGCCTGGTGCGCTACGTCGGCGACGGCGACGGATTTTGCGTGGGTAACTCTGCGGACCCCAACACTTGGATCGAGGTTCGGCTGGCGGACTTTAACGCGCCTGAGCTTCACTCTCCGGAAGGCGGTCGAGCAAAGAGGCTACTTGAGCGGGTCGCGTTCGGTCGCAACACGCGATGCGAGGCCCGTCGTGGGCGTGGCGGACGCGTCATCTCCCATGACCGAGTCATCGCGGTGTGTCGTGTGGACGGGCGGAGTGTTGGGGATATACTAAGAGAACTTAACGCGCCAGAGGGCGGGAACTGATGCCCGTGACATAATCGACCGTCGGCAATTGCAACCGGACTTGCGGTTCAGCATTTTCCCACGAGACGCTATTCCTTTGCCCTCAAATATGTGACTTCAAATGCTTTCACCTGACGATAAGCTTGCAGCCGATTGGCGAGGTTAAACGCGTCATTCATTTCGAACTTCTGAAAGATGTCGAGACCTCGATCGAGGCTGATCTTCCAGCCCGCATCGCTGACGATATGACGCGCATGGATCGTGTTCGTCCCGTCAAACTCCCAGGAGAAATCGATCCCGGCGGCCGTGCTGGCATTTTCGACAGCAACAAGATTAGCCTGCTGCTTCTCAGGATATGATTCATCGAGACAGGTGATGAGCCGTACCGCGACCTCATCTTCTGGCGCCTTGCGTATGGCGATCATCTCGATGAACTCCATCAGATTGCGCACCTGATGGAACATGCGGATATAGGGATCAGTGATGACAATTTTCGTGGCCCCGTCGATCCAGGGCCAGAACAGATCGGCAAACGTGACTCCCTTCTGGTTCTCACTGAAGACTTTGTGCCCCTCGCGCCGGCCAACGGGCTCAGCCATTGATCCAACTGCGCGCCGCGTAGCGGGTGAACCGGGCGCGCTGCCGATATCCTTTGCTTTCTCCGAAGTCGGATCCTCGTGGCCCGTGGCGCGCTTGTGGTAGTATTGCGGATATTCTGACTCTTCGAGCGTCTTTACCTCGATCTTGCGCCCATCTTGCGCCGTGAACGAGAAGTCCGTTTCCGGATATGTGCTGTCGATCCGAAGAAGCTGATCCTTGACCCGCTTCCGCCCTTCCACGGCGAGGTGCAAAATCTCTTCTACTTCGGCCTCGGTCGCGTTGTCCGCCGGAAAGAGCAGCTTCATCATACCCGAGAAGGTTTTGTTTACCCCGTCGCGGTCACGAGTCGAAATATCCGATGAGAGCGTGAACAGCCCCTGGTAGCGGTTGGAATAGTCGTCATTGCGCATGTGCCGAAGGATTTCGGCGAGATAATCGACGACGAAACCATATCCCGACGCGAACATCTCCCCGCGGATGACATCAATCTCCCAGCCTGGAACATAAGTGTGAAGTCGATCGATGAAGGCCGAGTCGTAATATTTCTCAGGCAGCTCTTCGAACAAGTCGGTGTGCTTCAGCATGTAGGGAACATTGTGCTTGGTGTTCCCGACAAAGACCATCGACGCCTCGGCACCAAGCGTCTCCACACCGCGCGAGAAACTCTTGTTGGCCATGTAGTTTTTCATGATGTCGACAAGCGCCTTGTCGACGCGCTTCTGCCGGCCGGCGAACTCGTCGAAGGCCACGACATCCCAGTAGCCGACGAGTCCGATCTTGCCCGAGCTGTTGTTGACGAACAGCTTGGGCACCGTCACTTCGCCACCGGAAATCAGGATGCCGTGCGGCGAAAACTCCGAGAAGATGTGCGACTTGCCTGTCCCCTTCGGCCCTAGCTCGATCAGATTGTAGTTTCGCTCAACGAAGGGCACGAGGCGCATCAGCTGCAGGAGCTTGCTGCGCCGCCCAAACATTTCGGGGTCGAACCCGACCGTCTGGAACAACAGGTCGATCCATTCCTCGGTCGTGAAGCCGGCGCGCGCCTCGAGAAAAGCATCGTAGTCGAACTTGGAGAGCTGGATCGGTTTGATGCTGCTCAAGATCCAGGGCTCGACGTTCTTGTCCTCGCTGTGCTCGTACTCCACATCGGCAATGCACCAGACTCCGCTCACGAGCAGCTTGGGATGAGCCTTCACCGTGTCGGAATCGATGGTGACCTTCTTTATACCGAGATTGGCAAAGGTCGCCTCATACGCGTCCTTGTCGGTGTTGAGGTCGACACTGATCTTGTCGATTACCTTCCATCGCCCCTTTTCCCGGATGTTCGACCGGATCAGGCCTGCCTCGTTGCGATGCACATAGTGCTTGCGCAGGATCTCCTTGACCGTCTCGATACCCGACTGAATCGAAGCCTCGTCATTGGTGGCGCAATATTGGCCGAGCAGGAATTCCAGCACATACGAAGGGACGATGGCGTTGCCCTTCACCGCTTTGACCAGGTCCTTGCGCACCACGAGGCCTGGGAAGCGTTCATTGATCTTATCGTCCAGCGCGGTCATCGCTCCCCCCCTCAAAAATCGAAGTCGTTCGAGAAGCTGCGGCGGAGCGTGTAGCGAGCCGTGCGGTATTCCCTGAAGTGGGATGTATCGCCGTGCCGTTCCTCCAGCTTCAGGATGACCTCCTGGCCGTTGAATGCATCCGCCTGGCGTAGCAGCAGGAAACGAACCGCGACTTCGCGCTCGCGAGCGTTCTCGGATCGGAAATCGAAGACCAGTTCATGGCTGTCGGAGATCAACTCGCCCGATAGTGCGTAAATGCCGGCTCTCAGCGTGCGGGCCTGGGTTTTCTCCGTGACGGCGGCGACCTGATAGAAGCGAACCGAGATTTGGCTCGACGTGATCAACTGGTTGGTGCTTCCGATGATCTCGACTTCGACCGCCGAAGTGTCGCTCTGACGCTTCTTGTTGATTTTGACGACCGGGACGACGATTTCCTGAAGGGTCGCGCCGCCATGCACGAACCGACTCCCCGAGCCCTGGCGGCGCAACCGGTTAATCGACTTGGGTATCAGCATTTCCACCGAACCTTCGAGGCTCGCCTGCTCCGGCGTGAAGCGCCGCAGACCGCGATTACCCTTCAGGCCGCGCCCCAGGATGAACCTCCGGTCGCGGAAAAGGATCGTGTCACCCTCTACTTGAGCCGAAGAGAAGTCGCTCTCCTCGATCGGCCGGTGCTGGTAGATGAAACCGTGATCGGACGTTACGATCAGATTGTTGGCGTTGGCGCCGTTGAGTTTTTTGACCACTCTGACGATCTCCTCGATCGTATCCTCGGCAGCCTCGAAGACGCGATCCTCAGACACTTGCTTGTCGCCGATCGCATCGATCAGATTGTGGTAGACATAGACGACGTCGTGATCTCGGACGAGCGCGCGGGCCTGATCCTTGTCCATGCCCATCAGGTCCTCGGCCTTCACAGCCGTCGTCCTATCGCCGGCCCGCCCGGTCGCCAGGATCTTCCTGCGGTTCTCTAGACCTTGTGAACTCTGACCGTTCACCAGGACCGTGCCGCTATCGTTGTCGGCAATCTGCAGATCCCCATTGGGCAGCAGCGACGCCATTCCGAGCTGGGTGTAGCTCGGCAGGCTCCCGAACATCGGCTCGATCCCCGCCTCGTATCGGTCAAGGCTGCGAATGCGGCCTAACAGCTCCTCGGCGACTTCGTAGCGAAGCGCGTCGGAAATGATGACGCAGATCTTCTGATCGCGGCGGCGGAACTCACCCACATGGTCCCGGTAGAAGCTCCGCTGCGCAGGAACTGGCGGCGCCGACCATGACTCCGCCGCGTCCACATGCGTCTGCCAAGCGTCGTTCAGACGCAATAGGTAGCTATTGACGTAGTGATTTTCGACCTGCTCGAACAGCTCGCGCATCAGCGTCGCCTGCCCGGATCCCTGCATGCGCCAGATGAATTTCCGATAGAGCTGGTCGATCCGAAACCAGCTCTTCGCATAGCGCTCGACTCCTTCCGCGAGGCTGGTTATGCCGAGTGTCACCTGCGCCATCGCC
Organism: Xanthobacter nonsaccharivorans; assembly: GCF_043194755.2. Classification (NCBI taxonomy): domain Bacteria; kingdom Pseudomonadati; phylum Pseudomonadota; class Alphaproteobacteria; order Hyphomicrobiales; family Xanthobacteraceae; genus Xanthobacter; species Xanthobacter nonsaccharivorans. The sequence continues at coordinate 2,012,040 of NZ_CM195526.1, forward strand.
TGCTGAAACTCGGCGGCAAAGCCGATCGCCTCGTACAGATCGCGATAGGAATCGTACCAATGGCTCTGCCGGCGCTGGCGGATCCAGTTCAAGACATCGGCCTGCGCCACGGTCTGGCTGCCGACCTCGTGGACCAGCGCACGGATGATCGCGCGATCGACCTCCTCAAAATAGTCCACTTCGATCAGGGCTCGGAAGTCACGTTTGGCGAGATCCTGCGCTACACCCAACGCGTCGGCATACTCAGCCGATAACGTCGCGAAGGCCTCCTCGGCGTTCCGATTGTTCTTCCAGCGACGGAAGAACCCTAAAGCCTCGGGAGTCAGGATCGCTTCGCCCCCGACCGCGTTCTGATAGCAGGACTTGAACAGCGTGATCGCGAAATCGCCGATGCTCGGCTTGTCGGCGCGGTAGCCGAAGATCCGCAACATCTGATCCCAGAGGAACTCGCTGAGGCCGACACGGCCAATCAGCCGCAAGCTGTCGTCCTTGCCCACGGTTAGCTCTCCCAACAGCGCCTCGACGACAGTGTCGAAGTCACCGTCAGCCCCGGCGCATACCCCAAGCATCCTCAGACGCAGCTTGGGCTTGGTATCGTCTCCACGAATAATGGCTTTTAGCTTCTCCAACCGACGGTTGGACCGAAAGAACTCCTGGTGCTCGCGTGCAAGATTCTCGAAGCTGATCGGCAATCCCAGGTCCGCCAGCCAGATCGCGACCTGATCGGTCTTGAACACCCCATGCGCCAGCTCGACGTCGAGCAGCCAGTTGTCGACGTCATCCGGCCGCGGCCCCTCTCGATAGAGCAGAAAGCGCCGCTTCGGCTCTTCCCGCAGGATGCGGTGCTTCACCGCGAACTCGGTGTTCGCCACCTCGATCTTCTCGACGCCATCGAGCGCCAACCCTTCGAACGCCTTGCGAAATTCGTGCGCCGGATCGTACCAGAAGACGATCCGGTGCTTGTCGAATTGAGCATCGAGCCCCTTGGCGATTCGGTCCTGCATACTCAGTCGTCCGACTCGTTGAGGCCCTTGATGGGCTTCAGGGCCGCACCGAGCTTCGGATAATTGGCCTTCACGCCGTCATCGAGGTCGATCTCGATCTTCTGCGTCGCCAATGGGAACAGGACATCGCGCTCCCAGGCATCGATTTCCTCGATCTGTCTTGCTGTCGCCTCGATCTCCTTCAGAGCTTTGGTCTTCTGCGCGGGCGAAGTGTCCCCACTGATGCTGAGCGCTTCCTGCGCTCGGCGATAAGCCTCGAGCTTGGACCGAAACTCCCGCAGATAGTCGTTTAGCACCACGCTCACCGTGTCGGAGCGGTAGCGGTGCATATAGATCAGCGCGTTGAACGTGCCCTTCGGGCTCGAGAACAGCCAGTAAATGGGTCGCTTCTTATATCGCTTCACATGATCGTTGAAGAAGTCGCGGGTTAAGTACTTCCGAATGTCCTTGCCGAGCGCCCCTTCGACAAAGGCGAGGTTCTCCTGGAAAAACTCTTCCCCAAAAGTGACGCGCAGGAAGCGCCGAAAACGCGCGGCGATGTCGTCGACGAACCACTCGCCATCGAGCACCGGGATCACATTGTCGGCGTCTGGCTCGAAGGTCGGGTTCGGGATTTTGGCGCGATAGTCCTCCCGCCCTTGGCCCTGATTGGCGAGGACGAGGCCGGACGCATCGAGACTGTAGCGGCCGAACATGCAGCCCACAGCATAGGAAACGAACTCGCGCATCGTGTCGGCGAGCAGCAACGCCTCCAACTCGGGGGCGGCCTTCTGACCGCCATAACGGTAGGCAGGATTGCAGGTAAGCGTAATCTCCTCCAGCGGCACTTCAGGCGTCAGCTCATCCTGCAAACCATAGGCGTCGATGAAGATGCGGTTATTCTCTTCCTCCAGACGCTGCATCTCCTCTGCCATGCCACGCCAATGCGCGCGCAGGCGAGCGTAGGTGCTTTCCAGCGTCCCAGACCGATCATCGGGGGACAAGAGAGGCAGTCTTGCGAAATCCCAAGACGTCTCGTAGGCGTCCCAATCGCCCCGAGCAATGGCAGTTGCTGCGTCAGCAATTTCTGTCACTGAATAAAACTCCCCGTAGTTCTGCATCACAGGGAGCAGTTTCATCGAGCCAGGACCAAAATCCTTAGGAGCAACAACCCTCAGAAAAGGAGGGGTGGTTTTCGAATGCAGGTATGCCATTGCGAATTTTGCATCCGCATCGACATCCGCAAAGAACATTGAATTCTTTTGGTCAAATATATGACCATATCCAACGGATCTCAGCGAGAGCTTGGCTGATATATTGTTGTAGGCCAATCCCGATCGAAAGTAGTACTGCTGGTTGCGAACCGTTGCGCTATTATGGGACTTAATCTGTTCCCCATTATTACTCCAGTCTAGCACAAACTCGTGATTACCATACCACTTACGAAACTCACTACCTTTTACGTATGGAACCCACTTGCTGCTTCGCGGTTCTACCTCCGAGTTCGGACGTCTAGCGAAGTCAATTTCATTGAAGCTGACCTCGCTCCACGAGCGAATGAAGCGAGGATTGTCTCCGGTTTGCAACCCTGTGAACGCCTCTGCGATCTCTCTTAGCGGAATTCCGTTCTTGAATGCGGACCTTGTATGTTCTGATATGAAATAGGCAAATACGTTCCGCGGCAGATCATCAAATTCAGCGGAGTCAACGTAATACCTCCCCTCTCCGGCCAAAAACGCCGCCTCTTTGGATCCGGAGTTTGGCTGCCGTGTTAAATCAACAAAAGTACCGACGATCTTATCTTGCCCCCTATCCCTCAACACGAAAGCCGCAACCTGGACGACTTCTCCCTTTATTTCGTCGAATGCATGTGGCCCGAGGTGAATCAGACATTCAATTTCGAACCTAGATAGCACCTGCCCTCTAAATCCAGTGTAGTCATCCCCGAACATCCAACTGTCCATCGAAATCATGGACACAAACCCAGACGCCGTTTTGAGCGCCAAGCATCTTTCAATAAATGTGGCAAAGAAATCTCCAGAACTCTCCTTATACTTCTCCACAACATATCGCTGAAGAGAGGGGTTCATGTTCTTTCTGCCCATGTACGGCGGGTTAGCTATCACAACATGGTACTTGGGACTCAGATAGCCGGCCATGCGTAGCGCAACCTGCACGCGCTCGTGGACATCGCGTAGGAACAGGTTGTTCTCGAACTGCTTCTCGGCGATCACCCGAACTAGCTTGTCCGCATCCTTGAGGTTGGGGACGATCAGCGAGCCGAAGTTCTTCGCTTGTTCGAACTGACCGAGCGTCTCGCGTAGGTCCGTAGTGAAGAGCTCGCGCCCTATCTCCTTCACATAGTCAGCTAGCTCGTCGTCCTTTAGACTGACGTTCTCCAGAACACAGATGTTGGGCTGCACGCCGTCCTTGCCAGATCGCCGCAGGAACCGCTTGCGACGCGCAGCCGCCTTCATTGTCAGGGCGAACGCCGCCAGCGCCCCGGCGCGTTCGTCTATCTCGATGCCGTAGAGATTGTTAGCCAGGATCAGGCCCGGGATCTCGACCGAGTCATAGCCTTCTTCCTCGTAGATCGCGTGAAGGAGGTCGAAGGCATAGGTCAGCATGTGCCCCGATCCGCAGGCGGGATCGCAGACCTTGATTTCCTCCGGCGACGAGAGGCGGAGGAAGTCCGTCTCCGGCTCTACCGGCGCTATGTAGTAGTCCATCCGCTCCCTTAGCCTGGAGTTGGGCCGGTTGAGCATCCAGAGCCGCCCAAGCGAATTCTCGACCAGGTAACGCACGATCCAATGGGGCGTGAACAACTGCGTGGCGGCCGGAATATTCTCGGCCGAGATTTTCACGCTCTTCTTGAGCCCCGCGAAGACCTCATCCTTCTTCTCGGATATGTAGAACTGATAGAGCCACCCGATAACCTCAACATCCTGGCAGACATCGGGCGTCATCGCCTCGCGCGTGTAGGCGAGGATCGAGGCGTTCGACAGCAGGTCCTCAGGCAAGAGCAGCTCGGTGAAGTCGTCGATCCGCTCGAACAGGAACGGCATCACCTTGTGCCAATCGTTGCAGATGGCGACGAGCAGCAGCCGATAGGCTTCTGCCTGCGCGTCTGGGCTGGGCGTGCGGCCATCCAGCAAGGCGCGGATTTGGCCACGCACCTTCTCGGGCACGCGATCCTCGTCGATATTACCGGCCTTGGCCTCGGCTAGGATTTCGGGCTGGAACTGGCCAACCAGGGGTGAGACGACGCGAACCGGATTGAAATCGTTCACGTCCATGAAGCGCAAAGCGGAGAAGCGGTTGAACCAGATGTAGGCGACCCGCTCGATCACCTGGCTCTTGCCGTCCCGACCAATGGCCGCTTCGAGCTTCTTCATCGCCTCCGGATGCTCGCGCCGGGCCGCGGCCCCTTCCGCGAGAACGGAGTCCAGCTTGGCACCGACCTGTCCGATCAAGGTGCGACGCGCGAACTGCGCGAACTTCTTGAGCTTCGAGGTATCCATCAAACCGCCGCCCCTTCACTGATCCGCCGGATTGATTGATCACCAAACCGCTTCTTCCATTGCTCAACGTTCAAAATGATGCAGCTTGCCGCGCAATCGCGCGCCCAATCGGCGTGCCGTATGGGGATCGACTTTCTTAGCTCATCCTGCTTTGTCAGCAGCAGGGCTGCGTCCAGCTTCTTCATTGAAAGCAGCACAACATAGACCACGCTCAAGTCGTGCTTTCCTTGGATGGAGCGGAAGAAAAGCGTGTCTCGGAACTTGCCGGACAGGCTTTGTACCAGCTTGCCAGAATTCAGCTTTCCTTCAAAAGCCGGCACATTCTGCGCGACGGGATTGTCAGGATCTTTTATTTCAACAAAGACGTGACGATCTTCATACTCCGCGATGAAGTCGACGCGCTGAATGGTGCTGTTGACGTGATAATCGTTATCGTCGAAATGAATGACTGCCTTTGCCTCTGGAAAGGCAATTTCCAGATCAAACTCTTGCACCGTTATCATAGCGCAACGCCCTCCAACGAGCGCTCGATTTCAGCGTCGTACAACTCACTGAAAGTCTTCGCTATTCCTGTGTTCACCAGCTGCGCGTAATCGTCAGTGGAGTGAACGGACATCCCCTCACTACCTTCTTCTCTAACAAGTACATGGAACCGAACATGGTCCTCTTTGCCCTTTTCCATGAGCAAATCGAACCACTTCAGAAGGACATAGTCGTGGGTGGCGAGGACGATCTGCTGGCCGTTGCGCGATAGCTCCAGGAGAACCTGAACGAGCTTCTTCATCAGTCTCGGATTCAGGTTCGCCTCTGGCTCGTCCCACAGGAGAACGCCGGTGGTGCCGGGGTTGATCGAGCCGTTGCAGAGCAATCTGTGCAGCACGCCGATTTTTCTGTATCCCTCAGCGGTCATGCTGCTCGAGAGCGATTGCCCGCCTTTCGGGACGAACCGGACGACGGTGGAATCCTGATATGCCTGGGCCGTCGTTGACTTCGACCGGGCCGGGTCGGCTTTCTCCTCGTAGCTCCCCGACTCGAAACGGAAGGCCCCGTCGCTCGCCCAGCGATAGCGCCCGCCGACCAGGCCGACCAATTCACGGACAATGCTCGAAAGCCTGGGATCCTCGTTGAGGCTCGAAGCCTCGTCCTCGAAGCCGGGGCGGACGAGGAGTTCCGCGAGGTCGATGTAGGTGTCGTCGAAAATCATCTCGACGGTTGCGCGATCATGCTCTGGGTGGCGCATGCCACGGACGAGCGACAGGATCTCCTTGGTCGGAATGAACACCGGCCGCGCTTCATGCCCGTCCGGCTCGGCATCCTTCTCGATCCGAGCGACCTTGGAATTGCTGGCGAATGAGATTGCCACGCTAGTGTCATCGCTGCGCTTCAGGCTCAGCCGGGTCGGCGCTTTCGAACCGTTGGCTCGCAATGCGCCGATCTTGTTCTCCTCAGGTGAGAACAGGCGCAAGAACTTCTTCGATATGTCTGTTTCCTGCTCCTTTCTGGAACGCTCTTCGTTCGATGAAGGCTGGTCAGCGATCGCAAGGGCGTAGATCGCTTTCAGGAGATGTGTTTTCCCGGTCCCGTTCGAACCTATGATTACGTTTACGCGCGGGGAGAGCGAGACTTCCAAATTCCCGAACGCCGTGAAGCTCTGAATCTCGACGCTAGCGATCATCACACAGTGACCCGCTTGCCCGCGCGGATCTCCGCAACCAACGTCTCGCGCAGGGTGTCCAGATAAGCATCGACATCCCGCTCATCGGCGAGATACGCCTTGGCATACGTGACGCGCAGCGCGCTGGCAGCCACGTACTCGGGTTGGGCGGGCGGCGGCGGCGAGCTTACGGCATCCCTGAAACCCTGCCGTTCAGCCTCTCCATCACCCTTCTGTGCGGCTGGCGGAGGAGGAGGCGCCGTTACGCGACCGAGCAGCGCCGGATAGACGGATGACCTGAATCCGCTCACACGCTCGCGGATCACCGCGATCAGCTTGCTGTTGGCGACTGTCTCCAGAATGCCTGTAAAGGTAGCCTCGACATCTCGGCGATCGAAATCCGTGAGGGAGGCGAATTCGGGGAGCGCCCGTAACTTCTCTCGAAGCTCTTCCACGTTGGAAAGCGCCGTCTTGCGCTCTGTCGCGATCCAGGTATCGACGTCGGCTTTCAGAGCATCGAGCGTGCCCTTTATCTGCTGGATGGTATTGCCCTTGAAGCAGTTCGGATCGTCTAGAACCACCTGGATAGCGTTGGCCGTCTCGTCGCCGCCATAGCCGAAATTGGCACTCTGGTCGGACAAATAGGCCCGCGCCTCGTCATAGATCGCTTTCTGTGCTCCACCCATGAAGCGACGGATCGGGTCGAGAATGCTTTCCTTCAGATCAAGCAGCCGATCCTCATGGCGGCCAAGTTCCAGTAGATACCAGGCGTAGGGCTTGCTCGTGACCTCGCGCACCGCCTCCTGAACGCTGCCCAGCGCGGCAAGAAACGGATAACGTGACGACTGTGCTTCCAGAACCGCGAGCTCATTCTTGAGCGCACCAAAGGCCTCGGCCGTTTCAATCCCGAGCGCCTTGCCCTCGGAGCCGGCCGGCTGCGCGTCGAAAAACTCGCGATAGAACTCCTTGAGCTTGCGCGTCTGCGCTGGCGTGAACTCCACCTGCAGTTCGAGCACGATATTGCCCAGGGCATGGGCGTTTTGGAGGCTCCGTTGCAGAGCCTCGCCCTCCAATGGGCTTCCGTCCGAACGTGCCTCGATCTTGCCGCGGCCAAGTAGGCTGGCCGTGGTGCAGAGGATCGCGGTGTAGGACCAGCCGTAAGGCTTGCGCTCAAACCGTTCAACGACGGCCTTGACCGTCGTCCGGATGCCGTTGCGGGCGTTTGCCTGTGCGTAGTTGAGTATCTCCTGCTCGGCCTCCGTCAGATTGGCCGCGCCCTCACCGAACATGCCGTCATTACCATGCGTGAGAAACTTGCCGATCTCGTTCTCGGAGTAAGCTACGCCACGCAGCATGCCGAGATTGACATGGACCTTGTCTACGAGGGTCTGAAACGCACGTTCGATTCTGGCCTGCGGATCCTCCGACCGAACCTCGATCTCCTCCCCCCGCACGAAAAGTCGGGCCTCGCCCACCAACGAGCGGGCCTTGAGCGTTAGATCACGCTGCCGGCCGCTGTTTTGTTCGCCCTTCTCACGGATGATGCGTTCGATGGCCGGTTGCTGCGTCACTGCGCGGGCCTGTCGGACATATTTGTCCGTCCGCTTAAACATCATCAGGTCGCTCACGAAGCGGCTGTCGGCGGTCAGGACGATGGCAAGCTCGTCCCTCGACATCGTGCGCATCGCGATCGCCTCGGCGTTTCCGCTCTGCTCGTGGAATGGCGTGATGACATTGATCGCAAGCTCGTAGTCGCGCCCGAGCAGCCGGTCATCGAGATAGCGCGCGAAAGAATAATCCTGAGATGACGCCTCGTGCCGCAGCTTCCGGCTCTTGATGACCCCGTCGAAGATCAGGGTCTCCAGCTCCTTGGCGATCTCGGCCGTATCGACCTCGATCGCCTTGATCTCCTGTTCGACGTCCTTCTCCTCATCGGTCAGGAACTCGAACAGCTCGCCATTTCGCTGGATATAGGTGTTCTGCTCGAGCAGGCTGAGCGCCTCATCGACACGCCGCTTGTGCTTCGCCAAGTCCGTGTCGAACCTGTCGAGCATCAGGATAGCGACGTTTCGGGCCGTCGGCTTAAACGCCTTGACATATTTGATCAGGAACAGGGCTTTCAGGATCCGCGTGGCGAACTCGTCGCCGAGATTCTTCTCGGCAATCAGGATCGACTGCTGGACGTTCGATTTGAGCGCTGTGCGGATGCCCTCGAACATCTGGGCGAAGGTCGCGAAACCGCCGAGCGGAATATCGGCGAGCCTGACCGCGACCTCCTGGAAGACGCCCAGCATAGAACGCTCTCCGACCGAACTGTGCTTGCCCTCGAAAGCGTTGTGTTGGGACAGGTTCTGGATCGCCAACTGAAACAGCGGATACTGGTACGGGATGAATGGATAGCTGTGAATGAAATGATCGCGGTCCCGGAAGTTCTCGAGCCGGATTGAGCCATCCGAAAAGTCGAACAGGGTCTTCAGATTGTTCGACTCGCGGTGGTAGAGAGCGGACAGCGCCTCGATGCCGGCGTCGGTCTTCTTGAGCAGGCGCTTCTGAATCACTTCAGCGACATCGGCGCTGTTGAGCGGCATCCTATTCGCAAAGCGCGCCTGAATCTTGGAGAAGTCATTCTCCTGCCGCTTGTCCATGTCGCCGATGACGGAGCCCATGTCCTGCTGCGCCGTTACGATGATCCAGGCCCGGCCGCGGCACTTGGTGTTCAGGCTTTCCGCGATCGTCTGCAGGTTCGTCATGAGCTTGATGTTATCGGCAATATACTGGCCGACTTCGTCGACGAAAAAGTTGAGCCGGAAGCCCGGCTTCTGCGCGTCGATATAGGCCTTCACCTTGTCGGCGAAATCCTCGATCGATGACCGGAAATCCTGACGATACCGCGTCAGGATGCCCTGTCCCTCGGATAGATCAGCGCCAGTGGCCTGCGCATAGGCTTTGGCCACGTTCGCATTCTCCAACAGAGCCTGTTCGCGCCCGCGGTCCCAGGGCTTACCGGCGATGGGCTGGTATGCCGCCTTGAACGTGTCGAGCAGGCCGCGGCTGTCCAGATCACGTTCGAACTGAGCAATGTGAGGCTGCTTGCCGTAGTAGCCGCACATTTCGTCGAAGACTTTGTGGAACACAGAAAGTAAGGCGTCGATCTGCTCCTTCGAGATCACATCGGCCTTCTGATCGATGTTGAACAGAATGCTCTTGGACGGGATCGAAACGGCCTTCCGCAGATCGGCTGCGAGAATCTCATTGTGAGCGCACTTCTGCTTGAAAAGCTCATAGGCTGGGCTTCCGCCCACGTCCCGGTTCTCCAGAAGGAGCGCCAGCATTTTTAGTAGGTGTGACTTGCCCGACCCGAAGAAGCCGGAGATCCAGACGCCGTTGGCCGTCCCATAATTGTTGTAGGCATCGAGGAACCTTTCGAACTGACGCTCGATCTCGTTGGTGATGACATACTCCTCGAGTTCGACCCGAAGGCTGGCCTCGTCATCCGCCTTGATGACCCCCTCGATCGCGCGATCGACAGGTTTCTCAAAAATGTCGCGAAGTTTGGTCATGCCCCCCTCAGATCTCGTAGTGTGTTATGTCGAATGCCCGGTAATATTTGTCGTCGTGCAGGATTCCGAACAAATCGAGCGATGCTCCTGTGGCCAGGCTGTGCGTGTATTTCCCAGGGAAGAACATCACCGTCGGCTTTTCCTTGGCGGTGCTCTGGAGGTTGTTCAACACATTGTGGGACCGGATATAGGGATAGACCTCACCGACTCCCGACAAAAACAGGACATCGAACTCCTCGCTTGAGAGCCGTGCGCCGATTTCAGGAACGAGATGCGTTTCGGGATCGAGAACCCCTTGAAGAAGCTCTTTCAGCTCGTCCTTCCTGATGCTGTTTTCTGCGGCGAGAACCTCATCCCAGATGCCACGATCGCGCAGCAAGGCGATGCTGAGATCGTAGAGATTGATCTCGATCACGCGCACGCCTCGGTTTCCAAGTTGCTTCACGAGGCTGGCGCGCATCGCCTCCATGGCGACGGCCTCGTCGGCTGGATAGGGGCAGATGAAGAATGGCACCTCGTTGCCGAGGCCCTGCTTCTTCAGAAAGCGCTCGCTCGCGACCACCTTCAGGAGGTGATCGAAGCGATCCTTGGGGCTTGCCGTCCCACTCGTTCGCGACATCGTTATCGCCTCCCCAACTGTCGCTCTGCACCGGGGAAGTAGCGAAGTTCATCGGGGTTGCTGGCCTGGATCACGGCCAACACGCGCGGCGACAACATCGCCCCGAGGATCCGGTTATCCTGTGACAAGACCTCAGCCTCCCGCATCAGGCGGAAGAGCACGGCGCGAAGTTTGGCGCGTGTCGATGCCGATAGCGCCGCGAGCTTCGGAGACCATTCCTCCTTAGCGGCCAGGAACGCATCGAAATCGTCATAGCTAAGGTCGGTCCGCAACGACAGGAACCTGTCGCTGAGCACCTCAACCGCGAATTCGCCGATGAACCTGTACGCGCGGCAGGCTGCGAGCCACAGAAGAGCGGCCTGCTCGCTCCGGTTCCCTTCTTTGAAAAGCGCCAGCTCATCCGGAGACAGATGCTTCAAGCGGTTGACGATCTCCCGGATCGAGCGCCGCGCCGAACTTGCCTTGCGGACCGGGAATGCGCCGTTCTCTTGCGCGGCGACCAATGTCGAATCCCAATCGGCGCCGGCGACGTGCAGTCGAGCAACGGCCACGCTTTCGTTGATGAAGAGGCCGCCCGTTCCAAAGGACATAAGATAGGGGCGCTGTTCCGACCTCTCCATCAAGCGCTCCCCCTGACCTTTGGAGCTTGCTCTGTTTCCTCAATTTCGAAGTCAGCGCGCTTCAGGGCGCGTGCCGTCTCAGCGGCGTTGAGGGCAACAATATGCTGGGTGCGGGGATCCTGCTGACTAGCGTCGCCGAGTAGGCCAAGGCGCTTGAGAACATAAAAGAGCATCGCGTAGCGCACCGTCAAAACGGCCCGCTCCTTCCTCATCCCATAGTCCTTTGCCACCACCGCGCGCTGGCTCGGTGTCAGACGAGGATGCGGACCGATCTCGATGTCGAAAGTCTCCTGCCACAATGTATCCTGATCGCCGCCGGGTCCGGGAGCATCCATGTCGCGCACGCCGAGGACCCGAGGCAGCAGGAAATCCTTGAACTTATTGTCGATGTGACAATAGGCGCGCGCGTGCCAGCGCAGGCCGTCATAGCCGAAAGCGTGCGGCGTCATCCGGCGCCACATGGGGTCGGCTCGTTTGCCGCTCATCGATTGGTAATGGACATCGATCGAACGGTATTCGCGAACCGCGCCGAGGATCGCCTGCAACACGCCTGAATCGACCTCGCGTCGCGGCGTCAAGGCTATATCAGTCTGGGGCGGATGCGCGATCCAGGACTCGCTTGGCTCGGTGAGACCCTCGGCGAGGGAGCGCAGGCGGGACAGATAACCGTCGGGATCGGGCTTCAGGAAAATCGGGGAGAACTGCGCGCTCACGACATAGCGTTTCGCGCTCTTGTCGTAGATGGCGTTCTGAGGCGCGCGCTCCTGATAGAGCGTCAGATCCTTCGATGCCTGGGGTACGGACACGTCGAACATCTCGATGATGTCGGAGCGATTGACCCCGCCCTCCCAGAACAGCCGGAACTCGATGAACTCGAGCCGGCGCTCCACACCCCATTTCAACGCCGTAGCGCCTTCCAGCATCGCTTTCCGCCTCCGTGCGCCGATGGGCATAAAAAGTATATGGACATATCGACGCGATCCGTGTAATTATTATTCCCATCGAGGGCGCCCGTCAATAGTGATCGGCGTGAAATTCGGGAGGCAAGACAATGCCCAAGCGCGGTTCGAAAGGCGAAGTCACCAGCAAGCGGGCGGCGAGCGCCGCCGCCAAGGTGCTGCGGAATCCGAAGAGCAGTAAGGCCGCGAAGACGGTGGCTGCATCGGCGCTCACCCAGCGTCCGAACAAGAAGTAGCCCCCCGGGAAGGAGAGCGGTTATGGCCGTCGCGAGTCGATCCACCCTCGTCGTTCACGGCCGCCTCGCCGTGCGGGAACGCCGCCTGGCGGCGGCCCGCGACGGGCGCCACGGCCTGCAGGTCATGTCCTTCGAACAGGCGGCGGTGCGGCTCGCCGGAGGTTTCGTCCGGCCGATCGACGACGAAAGCCTGCGCGCGGCGATCCAAGCCGTGCTGCCAGGAACGCCGATGGGCGAGCTGGAGAACATCAAGTCGCTGCCCGGCATGATCGACGCGGCCGCGGACACCTTGCACAAGGCTTGGCGTGCGGGCATCGACCTTGCGGCGCGAGCGGCCGATCATCCGCGACTCGACGCCATCGCCCGGCTGGAGGCGGCGGTCCTGGCGCAGCTTCCCGCCGGCACGATGCGCCCCATCGACATCGTCGCCGCCGCCACCAGCCGTATCGCCCATGCGCCCGCCGTTCTCGGCCCCATGGAGATCGCTGGCCTCACGGAACTCTCACCCTGCTGGCGGCCGCTGCTGAAGGCGCTCACCGCGCATATACCCGTGCAATGGACGGCCGGGCCGAGGACGGCGCCAGCCTGGCTGGAGGGCACGGGCGTCGGCGTGTCGCGTGCTCCGGCGGGGACACCGGCAGTCAGCGCCGTCAGCGCGGCCACGGCCTATCACGAGGCCATCGAAGCCATGCGCTGGGCGCGGTCGCTTCTTGCCTCAGGGCGGGCGGCGCCCTCAGACATCGCGATCGCCACCGCCTCGCCCGCCGACTATGACGATCACTTCCTCGCCCTGCGCGCAGACTCCAATATCGACCTGCACTTCGTCCATGGCGTCAGGACCGTCACCACCCGCGAAGGCCAGGCCGCCGCCGCGCTGGCAGACATCGTCGTTCGCGGACTGTCGCAGTCCCGGCTCCGGCGTCTCGCCGCCCTGTGTCGGGATTCCGCGCCGTTTGAATCCTTGCCCGAAGGCTGGCTGCGCGTCCTGCCGGCCGATGCACCCATGTCGACGCCCAATGCCTGGAACCGCCTGCTGGCACGGTTGAAGCCGGAAGACTGGCCCGACGGCACGGATCACGCGCCGGCCCTGTGCGCTGCGGTCGAGCTTCTCGCCAAGGGGCCGGACATTGCACCCGAGATCGGCGAGGCCTTTCTCAAGGGCCGTGCGCTTGCCATCTGGCGCAAGGCCCTTCTCGCCGGGCCAGCCGCCTCGATCGACGCCATCCTCGAAACCCTGAAGCAGGATGACGGGCTGGAAGCCTGTGTGTCCGTCGCCTGGATGCCGGTCAGCGCGCTCGCGGCCTCGCCGCGCCGCTTCGTGCGATTGATCGGTCTCAACTCCTCGCGCTGGCCGCGCGGGATCGCCGAAGACCGGCTGATCCCGGACCATGTTGTCCCGACTGCCGAGCTCGACCCGCTTCCGGTGAACCTCGCCGATCGCCGGGATTTCGAGACGATCCTGGCCACCACGGCCGGTGAAGTCGTCCTCTCTCGCGCCCGGCGCGACAGCGACGGACGCCTGCTGGGACGCAGCCCGCTGCTCGCCGGGCATGGCGAGGAGGTTTACCTCCGCCGCAATGCCGTGCCCGCCCATGCCTTCAGCGAAACCGACCGCCTCATGGCCCGGCCGCAGGAGTTCAGCACGGCTCCACAGGCAGTCAGCGCGCAAGGCTGCTGGCGCGACTGGCGGCGTACCGAGATCACGGCGCATGACGGCCTCATCCGGCCCGATCATCCGATCATCCTCTCGATCCTGGCCCGCACCCAGTCGGCCAGCTCGCTCCGGCGTCTGCTGCGCAATCCGCTGAGCTTCGCCTGGGTCTATGCCTTCGGCTGGCGCGTGCCCGAAAGCAGCGCCGAGCCGCTCGTGCTCGACGCGCTCGGCGTCGGCGATCTGGTTCACATGGTTCTCGACCGCGCCTTGCGCGACCTGGAGGACGCCGGTGGACTGGCGTCCGCCGACGCCGCGGCGATCACGGCAGCGGTGGATCGGGCCGCCGAGCTTGTCGCCGCCGATTGGGAAAGTGAACGCCCGATCCCGCCGGCCGTCATCTGGGGGCGCACCCTGGACGATGCTCGGCTGATGGCGGGTCGGGCTTTAGCCTATGGCGATGACCTTCTTCCGGGCGCCCGCTCTTATGGCGAGGTGCCGTTCGGCGGATTGGAGACCAAGTCGGACGCGGAGACGCCGTGGGATCCCGGCCTGCCGGTCACGATCCCCGACACAGGGTTCAATATCGCCGGCTACATCGACCGGCTCGACATCGCGGGCGACGGCAAGCGCGCGCTCGTCCGCGACTACAAGACGGGCCGCCCGCCCCGGACCGCGATCCGGCTGAATGGCGGCCGGGAGCTTCAGCGCTGCCTCTACGCCTTCGCGGTGAAGGCGCTGCTCGGCCATGACGTCGCGATCAGCGCCTCGTTGCTGTTCCCACGCGAGCCCGTCGACCTTCAGCTCGACGACCCCGAGGCGGTGCTCGCCGAGATCACCGGCTATCTGCGCGCGGCGAGGATCAGTTTCGCCGGCGGCGCGGCGCTGCCAGGCCCCGACACGGGTGGCGACTATGACGATCTCGCCTTCGCCCTGCCGGCCAATGCCAGCGCCACCTATTGCAAACGCAAGATGCCGGCCGCGACCGAGCGGCTGGGCGAAGTCGCTCAAATCTGGGAGGCGGAATGATGAGCAGCGTGTCCAACGTTCTCAAGGATGACGGGGCACGGCACGACGCGATCAGCCTCCATGATCGCTCGATCCTGGTTGAAGCCGGCGCGGGCTCGGGCAAGACCGCCGTTATGGCCGGACGCATCGCCGTCATGCTCGCCGAGGGTGTCCCTCCGCGCGCCATCGCCGCCGTCACCTTCACCGAACTGGCGGCCAGCGAGCTTCTCTCGCGTGTCCGCGAGTTTGTCGCCGACCTCTCGGCCGGACATATCGCGGCCGAGCTGCGTGTGGCCCTGCCCGATGGCCTGTCGCAAACGCAGCGTGGCAATCTCGCGGCCGCAAGCGCCGCGATCGACGAAATCACCTGCTCAACCATTCACGGCTTCTGCCAGCGCCTGATCAAGCCCTATCCGGCCGAGGCCGACATCGATCCCGGCGCCGGCGTCATGGACCGCAATCAGGCCGATCTCACCTTCCTAGAGATCTTCGATGGCTGGCTGCGGGAGCGCCTGTCCGGCGATCAGGGCGGCATTCTCGCTGAGATGGTGCTGCACAGCCCCGGTGAAACCGTGGCGCTGGTCCACAAGATCGCCGAGAATCTGCGACGCCGCCGCACCCTCACGGCGCCGGCCGTCTCCCCGCTTGACGGTCATCTGACAGCCTTCCGGCAGGCGACGGCGGATTTCGCAGTCTTCATGCGCGGGACGGCGGCGACCGAGCCGGAAACGGTCGTGATCGTCGAGCGGCTGGTCGAGATGGCGACCGCGCTGGCGGCCGGTCCCGATCCCGCCATGCCCTCGGGCTTGATCCGGCTTTTGACCTCGCGTCCGCACCCGGACCTTTGCACCAAGGCAGGCGCCTTTGCCTCCTATCGCAAGAAGGGCAAATGGACCGAAGCGGCGAAGCAGGCGGGCCTCTCCAAGGCCGACGGCGAGCGGCTGAACATCGCTGCCGAAGGCCACTACACCGCCTGCTGCGACGCCCGGGCCTCGCTTCTTCAGGCGGCGGCCAGCCAGGTTCTGGCGGCTCTGATCGAGGAGGCGCGTCCGATCCTGCAGCGCTATCGCGACCACAAGCGCGCGAGCGCCCAGCTCGACTTCGATGATCTGATTTTCGCCGCACGCGACCTGCTGCGCGACCACGATGATGTCCGGCGCGCGCTGGGACAGCGCTTCGCGCATGTCCTCGTCGATGAGTTCCAGGACACCGATCCCCTGCAAACCGAGATCTTCTGGCGGCTGTGCGGCGAGCCGGTCGATGGCGATGCCGACTGGACCCGATTCCGGATCCGGCCGGGCGCACTCTTCCTGGTCGGCGACCCCAAGCAGGCGATCTATCGCTTCCGCGGCGCCGATGTCGGCGCCTATGTGCAGGCGCGCGACTCCTTTAACGCTCAGGACCCCGACAGCCTCCTGTCGATCTCCACCAATTTCCGCTCCTGCGCCTCAATCCTCACGTTCGTCAACGAACGCTTCGAGGCCGTGCTCTCGGCCGATGGCCAACCCGGATTTACGGCCCTCGATCCGTTTCACGACGATCCCGGCAACGGCTTGTGCGTCGCGGCCCTCGACATCGCCGTCGCGGACGAAAACGGCAAGGCCAGCGCCGAGCAGCAGCGCGACGCCGAAGCCGATGCCGTGGCCGAGCTGTGCGCGCGCCTGATCGACAGCCAGCCCATCATCGACCGGCGCACCGGCGCGGAACGTCCTTGTCAGCCGGGCGACATCGCCTTGCTGGCGCCGACCGGCGCCGAGCTGTGGCGCTATGAGGAGGCGCTGGAGCGTCGCGGCATTCCGGTGGCGACACAGGCCGGCAAGGGGTTCTTCCGCCGCCAGGAGGTCCAGGACCTGATTGCGCTCACCCGCGTCCTCGCCGACCGGCGCGACACGCTGGCGCTCGGCGCGCTGCTGCGCGGCCCGCTGCTCGGCCTCACCGAAGAGGAGCTTCTGGACATCGTCTGGACCCTGCCGCGTTCGGAGGAAGAGCCCGACCGGATTCCCCGTCTCGATCTCCGCGTCGATCCCGCCGCCATCGCTCATCCGCTCGCACGCGAGACTATCGAAAAGCTGCAAGCGCTCTACCGCCGCAGCAACAGCACGACGCCGCACGAGCTTCTCTCGCAGGCCGTAGACGTGATGCGGGTTCGTCCCCTTCTTCTCGAGCGCCATAGCGGCCAGGCCGAACGCGCGCTCGCCAACGTCGATCTCTATCTGAGCCTGTCGACTGGCTACGCCGTGCGCGGCCTTCGCGCCTTCGCCGAGGCGATGACCGCGGCCTGGACCGACGAGGCTCGCGCTGTGGAAGGCCGGCCCGATGCGCAGGAAGAAGCCGTCGCGCTCTTCACCATGCACGCCGCCAAGGGCCTCGAATGGCCAATTGTCATTCCCGTCAACACCATGACGGGCGTCATGTCGCCCGACAGCGCGGTGATCGACCGCCAGACCGACACATTCTATTGCCCGGTCCTCGGCGTCGCGCCCGATGGCTATGAGGCCGCGCGCCAGGCGGAAAAGGACGAGCTGGATCGCGAGCGCATCCGGCTCTGGTATGTCGCGGCGACGCGCGCCCGCGAACTCCTCGTGCTGCCCCGGCTCGACACAAAGCCTTCAAAATCGGCCTGGATCGGCCTGCTCGACCTGTCGCTCGCCGATCTTCCCGGCCTTGATGTCTCGCACCTGCCGCTCGGCCAGGCAGGTGGCGGCGCCGGCGCGAGCAATATCCAGACGCGCGACATCTTCGCGGCCGAGGCTGCGGCCATCGCCGCCCGGCAGACGCGCCTCACCTGGCTGGCGCCCAGCCGCGACGAGAGCGCCTCCGGCGCGGTACTTCAGGAGGAAGAGGCCGAAATCTGGATAGGCTCGGCCGATGATCAACCGCGTGAACTCGAGGCGACCGTCGTGGTCCAGGGTGGCCGGGAACGCGGACTGATCCTCCACAAGCTCATGGAGGAGGTCCTGACCGGGGAAACCGATGCGACCGCGCCAGCCCTCGCAAAACGCGCCGGCGAGCTCATCCGGACGCTCGGCCGTTCGCCGGTCGCCGATCCAGCGACGGGTCTTTCGGACGAGGAACTGGCAGGCTGTGTCGTTCGGACCCTGGCTCTGCCCGAGATCGCGGCGTTGCGCCCGGCGCTCCTGGCCGAGTTCCCCGTTTACGCCGCCCGCACGGATGACGGCGAGGAGACGGCGACGGCCGGTATAGCGGATGCGCTGACTCTCAGCGCCGAAGGAAGCCCTACCGTTGTCGTCGACTGGAAAAGCGACGTGAACCCCGATCCCCAGACGCTCGATCACTATCGCTCGCAAGTCCGCGCCTATCTCGACATGACCGGCGCCGAGCGCGGTCTGATCGTGCTGATGACGACCGGCGCCATCATCACCGTCTCGCCCTCGGCCCGGGCGATGGCTGCCTGACACGAGACGATCGATGGCATCACGCAAGCGCCCCGCCCGTTCTGTCCAAGACGACCTCTTTAGCGAAGAGGTCTCGCTGCTGCTTCCCCCGCGCCTTGCGATCGACGGCAGGGTACTCGGAAGCCCGGTGCGGCAACTGGCGGTCCCGGCGTTGCGCGAGACCTGCCGGCTCCGGCTGTTTTCGATCCGGCGGGTCAACGGATATGAAGCGACCCTGAGATCCGGTGAGACGCTGAAGATCATCAGCGCCAGGACCGCCACCCGGCTGGAAGCCGATCTCATCCTGCTGGTGCCGGGTGCGTCGGAGCCGGCCAAGATCGCCGAGGCCCTCGAACTGGGCGAAGGCAAGTGGTTCAATATCGCGCCCACCGACATCGGCGCGCTCGACGCGGCCGCGCGCGGCGAACGTCTCGCCATCGTCGCGGCCTCATGGCAGGACTCTTTCCACCTCCGCGAAAGCTGTCCCGCCGAGAATGGTCGACCTGCGGTGCGCGGGCTGCGCCGACCCCAGATCGGCGCGCTCCATGCCGCGCTCGCCCATGCCACGCGCTCGACTGAGCCTGCCACCATCGTTATGCCGACGGGCACCGGGAAGACGGAAACGATGCTGGCGCTCAACGCCCATCAGCGGTTCGAGCGCTTGCTGGTGGTCGTCCCGACCGACGCGCTTCGCGAGCAGATTGCCGGAAAATTCGAGACCTTCGGCGTTCTTAAGCATCAGGAGTGCCTCGACGCCTCCGCCGCTTTCCCGGTGGTCATGCGCCTCTCCCATATCCCCACAACCCCGGCGGAAGTGGACCAGATATTCGACAGCGCGAATGTCGTGGTCACGACGATGCAGATCGCCGGCCGCGCCGAAGCGCCGGTTCAGGAGCGGATGGCGGCCCGCGCGTCGGCTCTTTTCATCGACGAGGCCCACCATATCGGCGCACCGACCTGGGCGCGTTTTCGCGGCCTTTTCGTCGATCGTGAGCCGCCATTGCCCATCGTTCAGTTCACCGCGACGCCATTTCGCGAAGATGGCCGGCGGGTCGATGGCGAATTCATCTACACCTACCCGCTCAAGAAGGCGCAGGCGGAAGGCTATTTCAAACCGATCCGCTTCGAGGCTGTCTTCGGCCTCGATCAGGCCGACGCCGATCAAGCGATCACCGAGAAACTTGGAGAGGTTCTACAAGCCGATCTCGATGCCGGCCTCAATCATCTCGCCATGGCGCGCTGCTCCACGATCGACCGCGCCAGGGAGTTGCACCAGCTCTACAGCGCCCTGTTTCCGGAATTTCGGCCTGTCATCGTTCACAGCCAGCAGGCGATCCGCGAGCGGCGCGCGAATCTGGACGCGCTTCGGCGGTTCGAAAGCCGAATCATCGTCTGCGTCGATATGCTGGGTGAAGGCTTCGATCTGCCCGAGCTCAAGATCGCGGGGCTCCACGATCCGCACAAGAGCATCGCCGTCACCATTCAATTCGTTGGTCGTTTCACCCGCCAGGACCCGACGCTCGGGGATGCGACGGTGATCGCGAATACCGGCGTTGACGACATCGACCGCTCCCTGGCGAAGCTCTACGCCGAAGACGCAGACTGGAACGCGCTGGTCGAGGCGCTCAGCAGCGCGCGCATCGAGCGGCAGGTGCGGCGCGCCGAGATGTTCAAGGGTTTCGTCGGCAACCTCAGCGACATCCCGCTGCAGACGCTCGAACCGAAGATGAACGCCGTGGTCTACCGGACCACGTGCGACGCCTGGGAGCCGCTGCGCGCCGAAGATCTCTACAGCCCCGGCGTCTATCTCGGCATGAAGATCAATCCGCACCAGCGCGTGGCCATCTTCGTCACCCGTTCGGAAGAGCAGGCTGGATGGACGACCGCGCAGCATGCGACCAACATCATCTGGGACCTGCACATGATGCATTGGGACCAGGCGAAGGGCCTTCTTTACATCAGCAGTTCGGCGAAGGGTCCTTACGACAAGCTGGCCAAGACCGTCTGCGGCGAAACCACCCGCCGTGTCGAAGGCGAAGAAGTGTTCCGCAGCCTGCATGGCTTCAAACGCCTGATCCTGCGCAACCTCGGCCTCACCCATCATCAGGGGCGCGGCGTGCGCTACTCCATGTATATGGGCGTCGACGTCGCCGATGGCCTCGACACCGCTAAGTCCCAGTCAAGAATCAAGAACAACGTCTTCGCAACCGGCTTTCTCGACGGCGTGCCAGCCACCCGCGGCTGCTCGGCCAAGGGCAAGTTCTGGTCGATCTCTCCCGTTCGCGACCTCACCGACTGGATCGAATGGTGCGAGGACATCGGCCAGTCGGTCAACGACCCCGGCATCACGACGGATGGTGTTTTCAAGAGCGCCATGCGTCCTCGACAGATCAGCGAGCGGCCCGCTGTTCCTCCCGTCGCGATTCACTGGCCGGAGTCGCTGCTGATGCAGATCGAGGATCGCGTCGAGATCAGCTTCGGCGATCAGCCGATGCTGTTCACCGAGTGCGACATCGAGCTTCTCGATCACGAACGAACGGGTCCGCTTCGCTTCGCGGTGCGCAGCGACGCCTATGTCGCCGAGTTCGAGATCGTATTCAGCGATGGGGGCGCCCGATATCCGCAAAGTGCCGGTCCCAAGGCCACCATCAGGATCGGCGGCAAAGTGAAGTCATTGTCCGAGTCCTTCGGAGACGATTCCCCGCAGATCGATTTCGGCGACGGCTCTCTCCTCATCTACAGCCATCTCTATGCGCTGCCAGACGGTGAATCCGTCGAACCCTATCCCGCCGACCGGATCGAGGTGTGGGATTGGTCGAAAACCAACATCCGGGCCGAATCCCAGGGGCCTGAGAAACGCGCCGACTGCGTCCAGCGGCGCGTGATCGACGCGCTGCTCGCCGGCGGCGAAGCCTATGATCTGATCTTCGACGATGACGGCGCCGGGGAGATCGCCGATGTGGTCTCGCTCCGCATCACCGAGGGCCTTGTGCAGGTCACGCTGCATCACTGCAAATATTCGAGCGCCACGATGCCCGGCGCCCGCGTCAAGGATCTCTATGAGGTCTGCGGACAGGCGCAGAAATCGGCGCGCTGGCGCGACCGTCCCCATCGCATGTTCACCCACATGCTGAAGCGCGAGAAGCTGCGCCTGGACAAAGGGCAAAACTCTCGCTTCGAGCAAGGCACCGCTGCGTTCCTCAAAAAGCTGAAGGCGAGCTGGCAGGACTATCGCTACGAATTCGACGTCAAGATCGTGCAGCCAGGCCTCTCCCGTGCAGCGATCACCGAAGAGGGCTTGCACCTGTTGGCCGGGGTCGAGACTTACCTGCTGGAGACCCGCGCGATGAAATTGCGGATCATCGGCAGCGCATGAATTCCCGTGCAGAGCTGTCGGCCCGAGGCACCCGCACGAATTGAGGGACGTTCGTCGCGCCTCTCCGGATCAGCCCGGCTCGATGCCTGGAGGGATTGGGTCGAATGGCCTAGTATCAGTCCCCATTGCCTCGGGTGCCGCCGCCAACATATCCCCAACGTCCAAATTTGAACGGTCAACCGCCGATATCGGTCTGAGGCCGTTTGCCGGTGCTGCGTCGATTGTCTTCGGCGTCTGCCGTAGGCCCATCGCCGAGAGATCAAGGACGAGCGGTTGCAGCAGCATGCGGGTCGCCTCGCCGCCGCGCGACAACACGTCGATGAAATCTTCCTGATTGGGCTGTCCAAGAGCCAGGCGATAGATCATGCGCTGCTCTCGAAGTTGGGCGAAACGCGCAACATCGCGCCCAAAAGGGCGCTCGAAAACATGACGACTGATTTCGGCACCGTCGAGCACCCACCATGGGCGAAGGCCACTCACATCGACGGAACGTTCCGCGTGCCTCTGCACACATCGCCAGGGTGAATCGTCCGCCATCGTGGAATCTCTCAGCACCTCGTCTCGCAACATTGCCGCAAGCCGGCGTCTGACGGCCAAGCCCGCATAGCGCTGGATACGACCTTCACGTTGCTCAAGGTCGAGCGGGTTGGATGAGAGATCCCAATGAACCACGTGCGAACACCAGGGGTGAAAATCCAGGCCCTCCTGCCCGACCGACGTCGTCGCCAGGACATGCGGCCAGAAGGGCGTGTTGAAGCTCCGGCGAACTTCATCGGGTCGAGCTGGAGCGGCTTGCGCCACGCCGCCATCCACATTGACGACGGGCTCGGTCTCGGCATCGCCAAACGGCACGGCGACATGGCAACGCACCGGGATCTTGTGCGGCGGTCCGCCAACTCCATGAAAGCTGAAGCTGCCGGCACGAAGCCCGAGCGACGATTGCAGATCCTTGGCGAGACCAGCGGCGCCCTCCTGGAGATTTTGGGCACGTAACCAGAAATGCTCGTCGAGGACGCTTTCGAACCCGCCATCAACGACCGCGCCCATGACTTGCTCGACAGCACTTTTCCCCGGCAGCGATGACAGGATCACCGGATTGTCGAGATAGCCGCGCAGTCCCTGCCAACTGAGCTGGACCAGCTCCGGATAACGTGCCGGGTCAAGGATCGTCGGGTCATGTCGCAGCAACGCCCGGCCGAGCGCGACCCCAGGCGCCCCAATCGCATAGTCCACGAGGTCCGAAAGCTCGGCGGGGGACAGCCGCTCAATCGGCTGCGCCTGGCGCCATTTCCGGACCGCGGACTGCGCGGCACGATCATCACCGATCGCGCTGCTCCAGCCGGCGGCGGACTGTTCCGCGATACCTGCCGTCTGTTCGATCGACGCCAGGGTCCGCGCAATCGACCTATGTCTCCGGCGGGCCTTCACGGTGTCCCGTTCGATGATGCCTTTGGGCAAAGCGGCGAGAATCTGCCGTCGAACCTCTTTGCGAACGGCGCTGAGCGTCGCCCCGGCTTTCGCGAGCGGGTCGGTGTTGCGGATCAGCCATGGCGATGGGTGAAATGCGGCCATCACAGGCCCGGGAACGGCCGCCAATTTGAAACGGCGGCGCTTGTAGGCTTTCTCATAGCCGCCATGTTTCTTGGGCAGACAGTGCGCTTCGACGCCAAAGCTCAGAAGCGCGGCCACGCTAGGTGGTGTTGCGCGAAAACGGCTGAACATCAGGAGCTTGGGGTCAACCGTCAGGCTATCCCAACCTGCGTCAAGCGGCCACCAGGGAAATGACGGGGCGACCCATGGCAGCGACAGTAGCTTGGGCGGAACGACGCTGCTGAGAGCGCGCAGCTTCGCGTCGGGCCATGCCGTTGGCACATTGAGTTTGTTGCGACGTTCGCGCGTCATCCTTGTGAGCTTCGGGGCTGCCTTGATTTTGGCGCGCTTCCAAGCCGCGTAGCGGGGACCGAGAGACTGAGCCGGCAGCGGAACGGAGGACCAATATGGCAGCGCCTCATAACGCATCTGCTCGGCGAAACTCTCCACGAGATGCCGATAGACCCGAAAATCCTCGGGCGACGGGTCCGCATCAAGGAACTGCGTAGCGGCCAGCGGATCGGCCGACGCCACGCTGTCCCGCTCCGTGCGCGACATGACCGGCGTCAGCAGGCCGCGAAGCTCATCTCTCAGCCTGGCGGCTTCAGCGACCTCGACACCCAACTCGGGATGGCTCGCATCGGCATGCGCCGCGATGTCACGCAGCTTGTCGCCGAAATCGGAAAAGAGCGTCTTCGCGCGTTCGCGGACATCGGGGCCGGCAAGAAACTCGATCAATTCCAGAAGTTCCGCGTGAGCAAGCGCGCCGCGCGCCTCCTCCCACCGTGTGCTCAGAACCCGATAAGGTGTCGCGCTGAGCAGCAAAATCGCCGGCGGGACAACCGAGCCTTCAGGTTCCAGAAGCGCCTTGAGAAGAGGATCGGCGTCCTTTTCGTCGAGAATCTGCCGGTAGCGCTGAAACTCATCGAGAACGACCAGATCGGGTGGCTGGTGGCGGAGCGTCGCCAGCGCCAGGGCGCGCCGGAGGCGGCCAACGAAGGTGGTCGGCTTGAGGGGCTTTATCTTCCTGTCCGCATCACCATGCACCGCCAGATCGAGCATCGCGCGTACCGACTCGCCGAATTCGGCCGCCAGGGCTTCGCGAAACCGCTGGCGCAGATGGGACGGCGAAGCCGCGAATTTGATCTCCGCGTCCTTGACGGCCCAGTCCCACGACCCCCGCGCGCTAAGCCGCAATATGTCCGGATCAAGATCGCGGGCGAAAGCGGGATAGGTCTGCTCGAGCAACACTTTCAGGAACGCTCGCTCTTCCTTGCGTCCTCCCGTGAGACGCGCACGCGCACCCGGAAAAGACGTCGCAGGGGTCAATGCGTAAATAAGGACGGGATTTTTCGGCCGCTTCGCGATTGCAATCAGCGAAAGTCGATCCGGTGTTGCGGTTGCGGCCTTGCGCTGTGAATCACCTAGGAAACCAACGACGCGGCCCTTGTTCTGGTGCGAGACCGCATGACCATTGGCGATATAGTAAATCACCAAAGGCTGACGGCCATCCTCGGACAAGCGACGAGCCAGTTCCTTCGCCACGACCGTCTTTCCGAGACCGACTTCATCGGCCACCAGAAAGCGACGGCGCCCCGTCGGGTCGGCGAAGGCCGTAAGCGCCGCATTGACGGCGGCTTCCTGGAACGGCTTCGGCGCGATCACCGGCGTTTGCCCTTGATCTCGGCGGCGCCGAGCCCGCTCCGGAGCTTGCCCCACAACTCGTCAAAGCGTCTCAGCATCTCCGCGGTTTGCGGGTCTTCCTGCCCGGCCTGCTCAAGGACGGCCGGCAGATATTGAGAGACCCTTCGCTCGATCTCGCGGAACTTGTCCGGGTCGCGCGCCCATGCCGCCAACATCTCTTCCAGGGTCGGCAATGAGGAATCGAGCGCCGGATCCGCTCCCAAGCCTGCCCGTTCCCGCGGCTCGTCATTCGTCCAGTCGCCTTCGCCCTGCCGATCGTCATCCGCGAGCAATCCGGCCAGCCAGAGGAGGAAGCCTCTAGCGCCGAGAAAGCGCACGAATGCGGCACGGTCGCGATCCTCCCCGAAAGGCGGCTCCGCCGGCGCTCGTTGCAGCCATGTGAGGCCTTTGTCCCCACGGCTCACTCGCAAGCGCACGAACTCGCTTCGTTCCGCAGGGACGACAGACCCCAAATGCACGACGGCTTGCCCTGCCGGCCAGACCAGGAGCTCGCCGTGAAGCGCGCCCACTTGGAGCACGATGTCGGATTCGTCGGGATGTGGACCGCCAGGATGGAGATCGGAGCGGTGGGTGAGGCGTATCCCCTCGCCATCGATGTTGAGCTCCGCCGCCCATCGCGCCGCGACCTGGGCGCGTGCCCGTTCGAGCGCCTCCTCTTCCAGGGCCGCCGCATCCGGCAAATGTTCCATGCTGGGCGCTTCAACGAGACGGGCCGAACCGAGAAGCGCCTTCAGCCCTTTCTCAACCGGTTCGGTGACGAGCAACTCGGCTATCACCTCGGCGTTGCGTCCGGTCCAGGCGCGCAGGGTCGCGTTCGCGCTTCCCAACCATAGCGTCCGCTTGCGCCCGGACCGCATGAACAGCAGCTTGGCATGAAGGCCGCGGCCTACCTCTTCTTCCTCATCGTCGGCCGGAATGACATCGGCTGCCGACGCTGCGGGCTGCCGGCCAGGCTCGGGATCGCCGATGGGATAATCAGGCGCGTCCAGCGCGAGCAGATCGTCGAACGCCGCCAGCGACGGGCCGATTCTCTCGATCTCGCGTATTGTCGTCAGGAGCACGCTTCGCGCCGGTTTCGCCCCCTTCTGTATCTGTCGGGCAAGGAAGTTCTTGTCGATAAAGGGGCTTACGACCACGACTTCATCCGTTCCCGGCGGCGGGACGGGAACGGGCTGGTCTCCGGTTCCGGCCGACCAGCGAATCCGCTCGACGCGCACGCCCGCTGGCGCCCGCCAGGCCACCTTTGCAATGGTCGCCGCGAGAGTGGCGGAACGCTGGCCTTTGAGTGCGGCCCTGTCAGCGAGCGCGCGCGCCAGCTCGTCCGCGCCGGGGATCGGAGCGCCGCCATTCGCGCCGGAAACGAGCAGGAGCCCAATGTCGCGATTCACGCATTCGGTGAGATTCCGGCTCCCGATCCAGAGCCGCCAGCCGATCTCGCCGTCCACGCTTCGCGTTCGAACCAGGGCGGCCTTGGGATGCCAGCTATGGGTCGCCTCATCAAAATCGACTTCGCGCACGAACTGGTCCAAGACCGCCGCGATGCGCGGTGTCCGGCGCATTTTCGCAAGGCGGCCGCGCTGGATGACAATGCGCGCCTTCCCCCGCAGCCGCTCGACCGCATCGGCGAAATCGGACGGACTGCCTCGGCCCGCATCGGTGTCCTTGCCTGCCAGGGCGAGCAAAGTCGCGCCGATTGATCCCAGATCCGCCGAATAGGACGCCAGCAAAGCCAGTTCGACGCTTTCATCGGGACCGGGACGCAGACCCTCGAGGAACGAGAGCGCCGGCCAGCTATCGACCGCGCCGCTCATTCGGCGTCCGCCAGATCGTTGAGGAGCGTGCTGACTTGCTCCCATCTATAGTGGAGCGGCCCCGCGAGACCATGTTCGTCGCTCGACCATTCGAGACGCCGAGCACGTCCATTGGGTGTCAAAGCAAGCCGCGCGCGCGGCCCCTTGCGGGCTTCAGCCGCGGCATAGACGCCGAAGAGCGGGGCCGGATTCCACGATTTCGATGCTATCCAGTCCTTGGTGGCTGTCAGGACAGCACGCAATTTGAGCGGGAGCGCACCAGTGTCCGCCTCAAGCGCATCGACATCGAGCTTGGCCGCGACGGCACCGTGCTCTTCGACAATAGCTGCAAGGTGGTCGCGATGTCGGGTCGATGTCTCCCGCTTGTCGTCGGTCTCTAAGATCCGCTCCAGAAGCGCATCATAGACAGCACGGCCCACGCCCGCGAGACTTGCGGCCTGTTGCGCCCGCACAAGCGCGGCCTGGTCGGGGCCAGCGATCGCGCGGGCCTCGGCGGCCCACATACCAGGTGGCGCTGCTGCCTCTGTCCGCACCAGCCTCGCGAGCAGGGAAAGCTCATGGCCGCCATTGCGGCGCAACTGAGCAAGCCGCTCGCGCAAGAACGCCGCTTCTGCGGTCGCCAGCCGAAGGGTGATGTGCCCGCCACGCCAGTTATCCGGCCGCTCAGGGAGCGGCACGAATGGCGGATCGAAACTGAGAAGCGGCTGGCCATCGTCATCGGTTGCCGCGCCCGCGCTCTTCAGCAGCCGATGCGCTTGCGCCCGCGAAATGGTCCGTCCATCCAGGCGCGGACGCAATATTCCCCAGACCGCCAGCGCATTCCAATACACAGTCGACGGCGGCTGGCTCGACGGCTTGGGGAAGACGCGCCCTCCGATCACCTGGGATTCGCCTACATCCTTGAGCCGGCCGGCGAGTTCCCTTTCGCGTTCGCGCAGAGCACGCACAGCGGCCGGCCCCGTCAGGCCTGCCAGATCCTCGAACAGCCAGGGCACGAAGATTATATAGCGGGCGCGGGTGTGCAGCACCGACGTGCCCGGAAAGAAGCGGTCGGCATAACGCTGATGGATCGTGAGGAAGCCGATCTCATCGCGCACGCCCATGGATTCTTCGTCCATCTGCGCCTTGGCGCGCGCCAGCGCTTCGCGCGACAGATAGGTCCATCCCAAAGCAGGCTCGATTGGTGGGCCGCGCCTCATGCGGGACGGTCTTGCCGATTGTTGCACGGCTCTCAGCCCCACAAGGAGGACAAGGGCGCCGCGGCCAACCTGTCGCCGAAGGGCACGAGATCGGTACTGTCATAGAGCACGACGCCGTAGGCGAACCGCTCCTTGCACGCCTCGGCCAAGGTCCGCAGGCCCGCAAAGTCGCTGGACTTCACCGTCGCGGCGGCCTTCACCTCGATCCCCACGATCATGCCGTCGTCGCGTTCCAGCACGATGTCCACCTCATGCATCTGCTGGTCACGGAAATGGTAAGGCGTCAGTCGCAGGTCCGACGCCGTCATGAGCTTCAGGACTTCGGAGAACACGAAGCTTTCGAGGAGTGCGCCAAACACGCCGCGGTCCGCCTTCACCCGATCGAAGCTCAATCCGCACGCCGTGGCGAGCAGGCCGGAATCGAGGAAATGCAGCTTCGGCGTCTTCGCGATCCGTTTCAGCGCGTTCGTGTACCAGGGCTGCAATGTCGAGACGAGGAACACCTGCTCCAACAGCGCGACATAGCGCTGTCCTGTCTTGTGGCTGACATTGATGCTGGAGCCGAACTGCGAGTAGTTGACCAACTGTCCCGAATGCTCCGCGAGGAGCCGGACGAACTTCGGCAGCTCGGTCAGCTTCTCGATCTCGGCAATGTCTCGCAGGTCGCGGGTCAGAACTGACGTCAGATAGGACCGTGCCCAATCCTGCCGCCGCCGTTCGCTCTCACGGCTGATCGCCTCGGGAAAGCCTCCGAGCAACGCGAGCTCGACGAGGTCGTCGCCGACAATCGCCTCCCGCTCCCCCTGCAGCTTCCCCGCGAACAGGCGTTCCAGGAAGGTCGGCGTCTTGCCTTTTATTTCTGCGCGAGCCAGCGGCAGCATCCGGAGAGTTTCCATCCGCCCCGCCAGGCTGTCGGCGACCCGAGGCAAGGTGAGCACATTGGCGGAGCCCGTCAGCAGAAAGCGGCCAGGGCGATAGTCCTCGTCCACCGACTTCTTGATTGCCAGCAGCAGGTCGGGCGCGCGCTGGATCTCGTCGATGATGGCTTTATCCAGACCACGAATGAAACCGGCCGGATCGGACTGTGCAGCGTCGAGGACCGTCTGATCGTCGAGCGTGATATAGGTTCGGCCCGCCTCCCCCATCTTCCGGACGAGCGTGGTCTTGCCGGCCCGGCGCGGTCCTACGATCAGGACCACCGGGGTATCTGACAGGGCTTCCTCTGCCCGACGCTCCACGAGCCGCTCGTACATGCCGCTTTCCGAATCTCTGACTATTGGAACTATGAAGCATGACAATTGGAAGTCAATGGTCTGTCGATTGGAACTGGTAGAGCCGTTATCTGGAAATGGGTATGGGGAAAGCCTTCCCCTGCGGCCGAGCCTGCCGTCTCGGCCTACCCCATCTGCGGGGGGACCCCGCAACGCCCCCAAGAGTGAGAGTGCAGGCCGGGTTTCCGTGACGGGTTGAGGGCTGGAGGAGAGGCCTCCGGCGCCCGTCGCGGAGACCCGCGATGTCCAGACATGATGCGCGCGCCCGTTCCGGCTCCGACCGGACGAGCCTCTATGATGAAATCACCGGCAGGATTCTCGCCGAGCTGGAGGCCGGCCGGCTTCCCTGGGTTCAGCCTTGGGGGACAGCGGCGGCCAAGGCGCCCCTCGCCATGCCCAGGAACGCGGCCACGGGACGCTGCTATTCGGGCGTCAATGTGCTGATCCTCTGGGGCGCCGTCATCCAACACGGCTTCCCCTGCCAGAGCTGGCTGACCTTTCGCCAGGCCCTCTCGCTCGGCGGCCATGTCCGCCGGGGCGAGCACGGCATCACCGTTGTTTACGCCGACCGCTTCGTCCCCGACGACGAGAAGCGACGCGCCCGCGAGACTGGCGAGGACGCCCAGGCCATCCCCTTCCTCAAGCGATTCACGGTCTTCAACCTGGCGCAATGCGAGGACCTGCCCGAAGACCTCACTGTTGCCGCGCCGCCACCTGAGCCCGGCCTGATCGAGCCAAGGGTCGAGGCGCTCATCAAGGCAAGCGGAATCGATTTCCGCATCGGCGGCGACCGCGCCTTCTATGTGCCTGTGCACGATTATGTCATGGTCCCGCCGCCCCAGGCGTTTTTCGAGCCGATCAACTGGCATCGAACGGCCCTGCATGAATGCTCCCATGCCAGCGGGGCGCCGCACCGTCTGAACCGCGATATGTCGGGCTCCTTCGGTTCCCGAAAGTACGCATTCGAGGAGCTGGTCGCCGAGATTTCGGCGGCGTTCTGCTGCGCGGCCCTCGGCATCGTGCCGACCGTGCGCCACGCCGACTATATCGGCTCGTGGGCCGAGGTCCTGCGCGAGGACAATCGCGCCATCGTTCGCGCCGCATCCCAGGCCAGCAAGGCGGCCGACTTCCTGCTCGGCTTTCTCCCCGAGGACGCACGCCCTTTGCCGGCGCCCGCCCACACCGACGAGCGGGAGGCGGCCTGATGACAACGCGCTTCCGCGGCGAGCATCTGCTCGAGAACGCCGCAGGATTTCTGGCCGGCGCCCAGCACCTATCCCGGGACGGCCGCCACTCCCGTGAAATCCTGCTGCACCACATCGCCTGTGCGATCGAACTGTCGCTGAAATCCTTCCTGCAATTCCGAGGTTGGAGCGATGAACGGTGCCGGCTCGAAATCCGGCACGATCTGACCAAGGCGTTGGATGCCGCTGAAGGGCTCGGCTTGCATCCGAGCTACCCAGACCTCCATTCGCTCCTCGCGATCCTCTCGCCCTACTATTGCCGCCACCGCATTCGCGATCTCGCGGCGCACGAGCCGGCGCTCCTGTCGTCGCAGCAGGCGCTCAAGGCGGCAGAGGAACTCTTGAGCGATGTCACCGCCGCTTGTCCCAAGGGTTCCGCGCTCGGCGGGCGCTCGTCATCGAGCCCCTGAGAGGAAGAGGGTCGAGGGATTTTCGTGACGGGTTGGAGGCCGAGAGAGAGGCTTTCGGCCGCCCGTCGCGGAGTAAATCCCGATGGCTACTGCCGTTCAGAAGATCACCCTGTCGTCCTCGCGCGACATTCCCTTCAACAAGCTGGTGCTGAGCCAGTCGAACGTCCGGCGCGTGAAAGCTGGCGTCTCGATCGATGACCTAGCGGCCTCGATCGCCCGCCGCGGCCTGATCCAGAGCCTCAACGTCCGCCCCGTCCTCGACGCCGAGGGCCAGGAGACCGGCATGTTCGAGGTTCCGGCCGGCGGCCGCCGCTACCGGGCGCTGGAGCTTCTGGTGAAGCAGAAGCGCCTGGGCAAGACCGCCGCGGTGCCCTGCGTGGTGCGCGACCCCTCAACCGCCATTCTCGCCGAGGAGGATTCGCTCGCCGAGAATATCGAGCGCGCGCCGCTGCATCCCCTCGACCAGTTCCGTGCGTTTCAGGACATGCGCCTGAAGGGCCAGTCCGAGGAGGATATCGCGGCGGCCTTCTTCATTCCCGTCAATGTCGTGAAGCAGCGCTTGCGCCTGGCCGCGGTCGCGCGGTCGCTCCTCGATGTCTATGCCGAGGACGGCATGACGCTGGAGCAGCTCATGGCCTTCACCGTCTCGGCCGACGAGGCGCGTCAGGTCCAGGTCTGGGAGTCGATCCGCAACTCCTGGTCCAAGGAGCCCTATCAGATCCGTCGCATGCTGACCGAAAGCACGGTGCGCGCGTCCGACAAGCGGGCGATCTTCGTCGGGCTCGACGCCTATGAGGCCGCCGGTGGCAGCATCATGCGCGATCTGTTCCAAGCCGACGACGGCGGATGGCTGCAGGACCCGGCGCTGCTCGATCGCCTGGTTTCGGAGAAACTGAAGATCATAGCCGACGATATCGCGGGCGAAGGCTGGAAATGGATCGAGGTCGATGTCAGCCATCCCTACGATGTCGCGCGTGGACTGCGCGGGATTACCGGCACGCCGGTTGATCTGACCGACGAGGAGCGCGCGACGATCGAAGCCCTCAACGCCGAATACGCCAAGCTTGAGGCGGAATATGAAGGCGCTGACGAACTGCCCGACGATGTGGACGAGCGGCTTGGCGAGATCGAGACGGCGCTGAACGCCTTCGACCAGCGGCCCGCCATCTATGATCCGGCCGACATCGCCCGCGCCGGCGTCTTCATCAGCATCGACTCCGATGGCTCGCTCTCGATCGATCGCGGTTATGTGCGCCCGGAGGACGAAGCGCCCGTGACCATCGAAACCGATGGCGGTGACGCCAGCCAGGGCGCCGAGGGCTCCGATCCGGTGGCACCGTCGGTGCAGCGGGCCGTCATCACCATCGGCGGCCAGTCGGCCGAGACCGAGGATGACGAGGAGGAGACGATCAAGCCCTTGCCCGAACGGCTCGTGATGGAGCTGACCGCGCATCGCACGCTGGCACTGCGCGACGCACTGGCGAACAATCCTCATGTCGCCCTGACGGCGCTGCTGCACAAGCTCGTCACCGACACCTTCCTGCGCAGCTCGACCACCGGCGGGTGCCTGGAAGCCAGCGTCCGGCACGTCTTCTTCCCCGTGCAGGCCGCCGACCTGAAGGACAGCGCGTCCGCCAAGGCTGTCAACGAGCGGCAGGAGGCCTGGAAGACCGACATCCCGCAGGAGGATCAGGCGCTGTGGGACTGGCTCGACGGACTGGACGGGGCCAGCCGTCTGGCGCTGCTCGCCCATTGCGTCAGCTACGGCGTCAACGCGCTGTTCGAGAAGGTCGACCGTTATGGCGGCTCCGGCGTCTCGCAGCACAGCCTCGAACGCCGCCTCGGTCAGGCTGATCGTCTGGCCCGCGCGGTCCGGCTCGACATGGTTGAAGTCGGCTGGACGCCTACCGTCAATAACTATCTCGGCCGCGTGACCAAGCCGCGCATCCTCGAAGCCGTGCGCGAAGGGGCTGGCGAGCGGGCCGCGCAACTCATTGACCATCTGAAAAAGGGCGACATGGCCAAGGAAGCGGAACGGTTGCTGGCCGACAGCGGCTGGCTACCCGAGCCGCTGCGCCTCACCGAGGTCGAACCGGCCACCGGGTTGGCGGTCGAGGGCGACGGTGAGACCGAGGCGCTGCCGGAATTCCTCACCGGCGATGATGAGACCTCGGCCGACAACGAAGATGATCCTGCCCACCTTATCGCTGCCGAATAGGCGAGACGGCGCGGCGGCAATCGTTGCCTCGCCCGAAATACCAATCCCTCAGAGCCCGGCCCCCTGCGCCACAGGGATCAGCCGGGCTTTTTCTTTGGAGGAGCCGTTGATGGCGTTGGCGCGTCCTGGCCGCTACCAGACGGCCACCTCCCATTGGCCGTTGACGCGCGCGAAGCCGATCGGGCGGTTCTGAGGCTCGGCATTGGGCCGGGTAGGATCCATCGTGAGCTGCGTCATGCAAGTGACGCCAGGCCCGACGCCGCCCGGCGAGCAATCGCCAAGCTTCAGCGTCGCGTTGGCGAGCGAGGTGCCCGTAAAGAGCTTGTGACGCCGCACGGCGTCCGTCGCTTCCTGCTCGGTCGGCTGCGCAAGGCCTGTTACCGCAGCGGCCGAGGTCACGGGAACGAGAACCGGTCGCAGGCCGAACCCCGCACCAAAACCCGCCGCCAGCGCGACCACGGCGATGATCCCGACTGCGCTTCCTTTCATCGTTCGCCTCCTTTCAACCGCGTTTCACAAAAAGACGCGGACAGGCCTCGGGGCCGAACGGATACGCGCCTTGGGATTGTCGGAGAAGTGTAGCCACGCCGTCCGACGATCGAAACCCGTAACCATGAGGATCGCGCCGTGACGAGTGGCTTGTGCGGCGACGCTACGCGCTAAGCCATTGGAGTCAAAGGGAGAGGTCGGCCGGGACGGGTTTGAGCCGGTGCGGTCGAGAGAGAGCGCCGGTCGGCTCGCCCCGTTCCCGCTCTCCCGAGGTTCCCTCCATGAACGACCTTTCCGTCACCGCGGCCCTCGCGGCCGCGCCGTTTCCGCTTGTTGCCACCGACACCGGGTCCGCTATCGCCGCGGCCGCCGGCCATCTTCTTCCCCCTCTCGACCGAGGTCAGCGCATCGACGCTGCGATGCTGCGCGCGGCCATGAAGGACGCCTTCGGCGCCTCCGATGCGTCTGGCGCCTGGGATTGGAAGACCGCCTACGACGCCGGCGAGGCGGCGACGGTGCTGTTTCTCCGCAAATACGGAAAGGCGCTTTTGCGCAAAGCCGGTTCTCCGGCGGCCGCACTGCCGATGCTGGCGAGGATCGCCAGCCTTCTCCCTACCCACACTCGGCGCTCCGAGGAGAGCGAGACGTTTCAGCAGTTCTCGACACCGATTCCGCTCGGGTTCGCTGCCGCGACCGCGGCGTCGATCACGCCGGCCGACCGCGTGCTGGAGCCCTCGGCCGGCACCGGCCTGCTCGCCATTCTCGCCGAGCTCTCCGGCGCGTCGCTGGTCTTGAACGAACTGGCGGAGACTCGCGCCGGTCTTCTCGCCCACCTCTTCCCGACCGTTCCCGTCACCCGCTTCGACGCCGCCCAGATCAACGATCATCTCGATGCCGGGATCGTGCCGAGCATCGTTCTGATGAACCCGCCGTTCTCGGTGATGGCGAACGTCTCCGGCCGCATGGCCGACGCCGCCTATCGCCATATCGCCTCCGCACTGGCGCGCCTGGCTGACGGCGGACGTCTCGTGGCGATTACCGGTACGAGCTTCGCGCCCGACGCGCCGGCGTGGCGTGAAGCCTTCGTCCGGCTTCAGGAGCATGGCCGCGTCGTGTTCTCGGCCGCAGTCGATGGCTCGGTCTACGCAAAGCATGGCACGACGATCGACACGCGGCTGACTGTCATCGACAAGTCGCCGGCCGACGATCCCACAGTCGTCGCCACCTCGCGCGGCACCGCGCCGGACGCCGCCACGCTGCTCGGTTGGGTAATCCGCGATATGCCAGCGCGCTTGCCGGTCACCGCATCCATGGCGGCCCAGGCCACGCTGCGTCCCGCAGTTCCCCGCACCGTGCGCGGCTACCTCGCCCGATCGCGTTCGTCGGCGCCCAAGACCACCGTTCTGGGCGAACCCGAAGGCGTCGATCTCGCCTATGAGGCCATCGACTGGCAGCCGGCCGAGGGTTCCCGGCTCACGGATGCGATTTATGAAGAATACGGATTGCAGTCGATCCGTATTCCCGGCTCTCAGGCCCACCCGACGAAGCTCGTGCAGTCCGCTGCGATGGCCTCGGTCGCGCCGCCCAAGCCGAGCTACCGGCCGCGCTTGCCGGCACGCCTTCTCGTGGAGGGCCTGCTGTCCGACGCCCAGCTCGAGACGGTGATCTATGCCGGCGAGGCCCATGGCGATTATCTCGCCGGATCGTGGACGGTGGACGAGACCTTCGACGTCATCTCCGCCGCGCGCGAGGATGCCCCGAACGCCGTCCGCTTCCGGCGCGGCTTCATGCTCGGCGACGGCACTGGCGCCGGCAAAGGCCGTCAGAGCGCCGGCATCATCCTCGACAACTGGATGCAGGGTCGCCGCAAGGCCGTCTGGATCTCGAAGTCCGACAAGCTGATCGAGGACGCGCAACGCGACTGGTCGGCGCTCGGCATGGAGCGGCTGCTGGTGACGCCGCTCTCGCGCTTCCGCCAGGGAACGCCGATCCGGCTGCCGGAAGGCGTCCTATTCACCACCTATGCCACGCTACGCTCCGACGAGCGTGGCGAGAAGGTTTCGCGCGTCCGTCAGATCGTCGATTGGTTGGGCTCCGATTTCGATGGAGTGATCATTTTCGACGAGAGCCACGCCATGCAGAACGCCGCGGGCGGCAAGGGTGAACGCGGTGACCAGGCCGCATCGCAGCAAGGACGTGCAGGCTTACGCCTTCAACACGCGCTGCCGAACGCGCGCGTGGTCTACGTATCCGCTACCGGCGCGACCACGGTCCACAATCTGGCCTATGCGCAGCGGCTCGGTCTCTGGGGCGGCGAGGATTTTCCATTCTCGACCAGGTCCGAGTTCGTGGAGGCGATCGAGGCCGGCGGCGTGGCGGCCATGGAAGTGCTCGCGCGCGACCTGCGAGCGCTGGGGCTCTACACGGCCCGCTCGCTCTCCTACGATGGCGTCGAATACGAGCTGGTCGAGCACCAGCTCACGCCCGAGCAGACGCGCATCTATGACGCCTATGCCGGGGCGTTCTCCATCATCCACAACAACCTGTCGGCGGCGATGGAGGCCGCCAATATCACGGGCGACAAGGGCACGCTTAATGCGCAAGCCAAATCCGCGGCTCGATCGGCCTTCGAATCCGCCAAGCAGCGCTTCTTCGGTCATCTCCTGACCAGCATGAAGACGCCGACCCTGATCCGCTCCATCGAGCGCGATCTGGCGGAGAGCCATGCCGCCGTCATCCAGATCGTTTCGACGGGCGAAGCGCTGATGGAGCGCCGCCTGGCTGAGATTCCGACCGACGAGTGGAACGACGTCCGTGTCGACATCACCCCGAGGGAATATGTGCTCGACTATCTCGCCCATTCCTTCCCGGTGCAGCTCTACGAGCCGTTCACGGATTCCGAAGGCAACCTGTCGTCACGCCCGGTCTATCGCGACGGCCAGCCCGTCGAGAGCCGCGAAGCCGTCGCTCGCCGCGATCGGCTGATCGAGCACCTGGCGTCGTTGGCGCCGGTTCCTGGCGCGCTCGACCAGATCGTTCAGCGCTTCGGTACAGACATCGTCGCCGAGGTCACCGGCCGTTCGCGCCGTATCGTGCGCAAAGGCGACCGGCTTGTGGTCGAGCGCCGCGCCGGATCGGCCAATCTCGCCGAGACCGCCGCCTTCATGGACGACGTGAAGCGGATCCTCGTCTTCTCCGACGCGGGCGGCACAGGTCGCAGCTACCACGCCGAGCTGTCCGCCCGAAATCGGCGGCTGCGCGTCCACTATTTGTTGGAGCCGGGTTGGAAGGCCGACGCCGCCATTCAGGGCCTCGGCCGCACCAATCGCACTAACCAGGCGCAGCCGCCGCTCTTTCGCCCCATCGCGACCGACGTGAAGGCCGAGAAGCGCTTCCTCTCCACGATCGCCCGGCGTCTCGACACTTTGGGCGCGATCACGCGGGGCCAACGCCAGACCGGCGGCCAGGGCCTGTTCCGCCCCGAGGACAATTTGGAGAGCCACTATGCCCGCGATGCGCTGCGTCAGCTCTACCTGCTGCTGGTGCGCGGCAAGGTCGAAGGCTGCACGCTCCAGATGTTCGAAGACGCGACTGGCCTTTCGCTGATGGACTCAAACGGCATCAAGGACGAGCTGCCACCGATCACGACGTTCCTCAACCGCCTGCTCGCCCTGACGATCGAACTCCAGTGCATCCTCTTCACGGCGTTCGAGCAGCTCCTCAACGCCAAGATCGAGGGCGCCATCGCCAGCGGCACCTACGACGTCGGACTGGAAACGCTGAGGGCGGAGAGCTTCGTCGTCACCGACCGGCGCACCATTCACGTCCATCCGGGTACGGGTGCGGAAACCCGCCTGCTGACGATCACGCAGCGGGAGCGCAACCGGCCGGTCACGCTCGACGAGGCGATGGACCTGCTGTCCGATCGTCGGGCGATGCTGCTGGTCAACGATCGCTCCGGCCGCGCCGCCGTTCAGGTGCCGGCGCCGTCGCTCATGTTGGATGACGGCGAGATCGAGCGCCGCGTCCGGCTGATCCGGCCGATGGAGCAGCATCACGCCTCGCTGACCATGATGGCGGAAAGCCACTGGGTCGAAGCCGACCGCGCGGCCTTCGCATCGGCGTGGACCGGCGAGGTCGCCGGCGTACCGGCTTTCTCCGACAGCGCGATCCATGTCGTCGCCGGCCTGCTGCTGCCGATCTGGAAACGCCTGCCGAACGAGTCGACGCGCGTCTACCGGCTGCAGACCGACGACGGCGAGCGCATCATCGGACGCAAGGTTTCGCCCGCCTGGGTCGCGGGCGCGCTGGCAACAGGGACCAGCACGCTGGCGCCAGATAACGCCTTCGCGGCCCTGATCGACGGCAAGACCATCCTCGACCTCGCCGAGGGCCTCCAACTCCGCCGCGTCCGCGTCATGGGCGCCAACCGCATCGAGCTCTCCGGCTTCACCGACACGATGCGCGAGCGCCTCAGCACTTACGGCCTTTTCCATGAGATCATCTCCTGGAAGCTCCGCATGTTCGTGCCGACGGACGCGAGCGGTTTGACCGTGCTTTCGAAGGTCATGGAGCGCTATCCCGTCCAACGAATCGCCGAGCCGGAGGCTGCGTAGCATGGCCCGTCATGACGCATCCCAACTGGCACAACGTCTTGGACGACAGGCCGAGGCTGTGTGCCGGCACTATCTCTCGGCCGGATATCGCGAGGGCCGCTACTGGCTGGTCGGCGACGTTCGCAACACACCGGGCCGCTCGATGTTTGTCCGCCTGAAGGGAGCCGATTCCGGCAGGGGTGCGGCGGGTAAATGGACCGACGCGGCCACAGGCGAACACGGCGATCTCCTCGATGTCATCCGCGAAAGCTGCGGGCTGATCGACTTCAAGGACGTCGCCGAGGAGGCCAGAACCTTCCTGAGCCTGCCCCATCCGGAGCCAGACCCGGACCACCAACGACGCCCGGCATCGGCGCCCGCCGGGTCTCCGGAGGCCGCACGACGGCTCTTCGCAATGTCGCGGCCGGTTACGGGCACAGTCGTAGAGTCGTATCTACGGAAACGCGGCATCACGGCTTTGCACGGAACTGGATCGCTCCGCTTTCATCCACGCTGCTACTACCGGCCGGACGAACATTCGCCGACCGAGACATGGCCGGCGATGATCGCGTCCGTCACCGATCTCGACGGCCGGATCACGGGCGTACATCGCACCTGGCTCAGCCCCGAAGGGAACGGCAAGGCGCCAATCGACACACCGCGGCGGGCAATGGGCGATCTCCTCGGTCATGCGGTCCGGTTCGGCACGGCGCACGATGTGATCGCGGCCGGCGAAGGCATCGAGACGATCCTGTCACTCCGCATGGCCCTACCAGGCCTGCCAATGGCGGCTGCGCTCTCGGCCGCACACCTTGCCGCCATCCTGTTCCGCGCGCCACTTCGCAGGCTCTACATCGCTCGCGACGATGATCCGGCCGGAGATGGCGCACGCGATAGCCTGGTCGAACGGACGCAGACGGCCGGCATCGAGGCGATTGTGCTGTCGCCGACGCTTGGGGACTTCAACGAGGATCTCCGCACCCTCGGCATCGGCGCGCTGCGGGCAGCGATCCGCCAGCAGCTCGCCCCGGAGGACGTCGCCCGTTTTCTCACCTTGGCGGCATAGCCGGAAGGGGCAAGCGCGCGGCAGCGGCGCCCGTCATCGGTCTCGCACGAGGCTGCATCCCGTTGCGCCGGAGAGGACCGCGACCCGGCCTTCGAGAGGGCGATCGGCCGTCAAGCGGCCCGGACCGGCAATGGCTGCGCCCGGCTATTTTCCGGCGCGCTCCAGAGGAGCGCTTTCCATCGCGAAACAAAATAGCCGGCCTTCGCCATCCGGCGCGATGCTTGGCCCTGCGCTGACGCTCCGGGTGCAGGTCCGGCCCGCCCGACGGCTTTCGTCGCCAGAAGGCCGCGAGGGTCGCGGTCGAACCGACGAAGGAGCATCCCATGGCGAACGAACACGACGACGGCTTCGAACCGCACCACGCCTCATCCCCCACCGACCATGTCCTGACCGAACTCCAGCTCTACGGCTTTCATCCCTTTCAGGACGAACCCGATCCGAGGCCACTTCCCGAAGGCCAAGCCGTCGCCGGGGCCATCGCCGACATCTTCGACGCCCTGATCGCCACCCTCGAGGACACCCGCCTCGAACCCGACCTCGATGACCTCCTCTGGTCGACCGTCAACCTCTTCCATCGCGCCACCGACCGGATCGAACGCGAACTCGACGACAATGAGCAGGCGCAGCGCCGCGGCCAGCGCGAACAGGACGGCTCGGAGGTGAAGTCGGTAGAACTCGAACGTCTCACCGCCGAAGGGCAGACCATGATCGAGCGCCGCAACGCCTTCGAGCTGATGCGCGATCAGGCCGCAGAACACTTCGAGCGCCACACCGGATCATCCTGGCGGCCACGCAGCGGATCGATGGTCAATCACCGCGCCATGACTTCAGCGATGATCGACAGCCGCGATTTCCTCGCCGCCAAACGCCGAGCCGAGAGCCAGGTGCTGATCCCGGCGGGTCCGAAGATCGCCGTCACCGGCGGGCTCGACTTCAACGATCACCGGCTTATCTGGGCCAAGCTCGATCAGGTCCACGCCAAGCATCCCGACATGGTGCTGTTGCACGGCGGATCGCCGAAAGGCGCCGAACGCATCGCCGCTCGCTGGGCCGACCACCGCAAGGTTCCGCAGATCGCGTTCAAGCCCGACTGGACGAAGCACGCCAAAGCCGCGCCGTTCAAACGCAACGATCAGATGCTCGCCGTCCTGCCGATCGGCGTGATGGTGTTCCCCGGCACCGGCATCCAGGACAATCTCGCCGACAAGGCGCGCAAGTTCGGCATCCCGGTCTGGAAGTTCGGCAGTGGCGGCGCGTGAGCGCCGCCAGCCTCACCTGCAAATATTCGACAACGGGAACGCAGCCCACAACTGTTTGCGAATTTTCGTGCAGGGCTGCGAATTGCCCTCGCTAAAGTCCTAATTGCACGGCGTCGCCAATATCAGGTGTGCGAAGTCCCGACATAGTCGGGAATTCATTGCGACAAGATATTGTTGCAGAAAGGGAAGGCTATTATCCAGCGCAGCATGAGAGTTTCGCCACATCCTTGGCAAATCCTTGGGCAGCGAGTTTCAGCCCCTCCACGGTAGTGAGATAGGGGAAAATCATCTCGCCGAGAGCCTTCGCCGTCATGCCGTGCTTTAGCGCCAGCGCCAGAGTCTGGATGCTGTCTGCGCCCTCAGGAGCGAGAATCTGGCCGCCGAGGAGCCGGTCGCTCTTTGCGTCCGCCACCAGCTTGATGAGCCCACGCGTATCGCGGGCCGCGAGCGCGCGCGGCACCTGGTCGAGCGACACCACCGACGTCTTAACGCCGACTCCGCGCTCGATTGCCTGCGCCTCGCTGAAACCGACGCCGGCTACTTGCGGATCGGTGAAGACTACCCAGGGCATGGCGGTGTTGTCATAGACGAGGCTGTCGCCGTTCAGCGCATTGCGCGCCGCGAGCTTGGCACCGTAAGCCGCCATATAGACGAACTGATCGCGCCCTATCACATCGCCGGCGGCATAGACGCCAGATTTCGAGGTGCGCATCCGGTCATCGACGACGATCCCACCATTGGGCGCTAGCCTTATGCCGGCCTCCTCCAGGCCAAGATCCGCGGTGTTGGGCATGCGTCCGGTCGTCACCAGAACCTGCTCGGCGGTGAGCATTTCGGCGCGACCATCCACATCAATGGTCAGCGTGATTTCACCGTCTTGCTGCTCGATCCTGGAATAGGTCAGTCCAATACGAACCGTGATGCCTTCGTCGGCCAGATAGCGAGCAAGTGCTTGCGCTATTTCCGGTTCCGCCTCCGGTAACAGGCGCGAACGCGTGACCATGGTCACGGCGGTCCCGGTGCGGGCGAACATCTGGGCCAACTCGCAGCCAATATAACCGCCCCCGATGACCAGAAGCGAGCGCGGCTGTTCGGCGAGTTCCAGCGCCGTGGTGCTGGTGAGGAAGGGAACATTCTCAATGCCGGGGATGCTCGGCATGGCCGGTGACGCGCCGGTGGCGACGATGATCTTGCCGGCAGCGACTGGGCTGTCGTTCACAAGCACACCAGCGCCATTCAGCCTTGCTGCCCCCTCCAGATAGGCGATGCCGTTATATTCGGGCAGCAGATCGACATATTTCTTCTGCCGGAGTGTTTTGACGAGATCGTCCTTGGCCGCGATCAGAGCTCGCCAGTCAGCGACATGGGCCTCACCGGCGAGGCCAGCGAACCGGCTTGCCGCGCCTGCGCCATGCAGAGCTTCGGCGGCGCGGATCATGGTTTTGGACGGCACACACCCGACATTGACGCAGGTGCCACCGATGAGCCCATGTCCGATGAGAGCCACATTCGCACCTTGCTCGGCGGCCGTGATCGCAGCGGAGAAACCCGCCGATCCCGCGCCGATGACGGCGAGATCATAGCCACTCTTCCGGCTTCCGTCCGTGCTGCAGCAATCGGCCATGTCAGGCCCTTCCTTTGTTCGATTGTGTTTCAGAGGCGCAGCACGCCGCCGCCCGCTGCCGCCGCCAGAGCCCATAGGCAGTGATCGCGAGAAAGAGGACGAGCGCTGGAATGAGCACATAGTCGACCCACCCGAGCCAAGCCGACAGGCCAAGAGCGCCGAGCGCGATGACCAGGATCGGTGTTGCGCAGCAGATCGCCGCGATGACCGATCCGATGATTCCGGTTTTCAGGATGGTCGTGTCTTTCATGCCAACCTCCCGACAGCGCAGCCCGCCCGCGTGAGCACCGGCTCGAACAGCGCCCGTCCGACCTGCATCGCCTCGTCCGGCGTGAGGCGGTACCCTTCCGAGCCGGATCGGTTCGTTCTCCACCAGTCTTCGAGGTGCGCCTCGGAGCAGAAGAAGGCGATTACGGTGCAAAGAGAGGTCGCCGCGCAAGCTCCCTCATATTGGTTGCCAGACCACACGACTGTCGATCCTGGCTCCACGGAATCCAGCGCGATTCCACGGTCCTTTGTGGCGATCCGGATAGGACCGCCGCACGCGCGGCAGCGAGACTCGATCACCACGTCGGCGTCGAACATGGCCCCCGTGCCGAGCGCATCGATGGCGCACATGGCGTGCGTAACTTTGCCGCCAAACCCGACGCGGTGTTCGGTTGATCGGGTGGTCAACGGATAGGCGCCAAGGATGGCGTTGCTGCCGCCATCGCGGACCACGAGATCGCGCGCCGCCAGCCGGTCTAGGAGCGCCGCCACACGGCCCTCGTCAAGCCCAGTCAGAGCCGCGATCCACTCGGCGTCCGGCGCGCCATCCAACTCCGCCAGACCTTCGATGACCGCCTGTCGCACGCGATCTTCCTCGTCGTCGTAGCCGCTCCAGTTCTTGGCTGGATCGATGGCGGAGAGAATCGCGACCAGCGCATCCGCCGCGGTTGGCGAGGTCACCGCCGCCCAGTCGGGAAAGGCTACGCCGGGACGCAGTTCGAAGCTCGGCAATTCGCTCACTTCAGCTTCCCTGCTGTACCGCCGCCGGATATCCCGCGTTCGTCGAGGCCGCCGCGATCGCTTCCGGCGTCGCGATCGAGGGATCAAAGACGACGGTCGCCGTCTTGGCGTCGAAGTCGATCCGAACCGATCGCACGCCGCTGACGCGCTCCATTGCTGATTTGACCGTCACCGGACACAGTGCGCAGGTCATGTTCTCGATGGTGAAGCTCATCGTCCGGAGAGCCGCGACCTGGGTTGCCGCCGTTTGCGCGGCAAGTGGCGAGACGGCGACCATGGATAATATGCCGCCGGCGCCCAGAGCGAGCACGCTCGCGCCGATGATGAGGGATCGTTTCATGTCAACTTCTCCTAATAAAACAGCGGCGCCCACCAGTTGATCGTCAAGGCCAGGACGACAAGCACGGTCGCCAGCCAGAGAGCGGTCTTGGTGATGACGGAGGATTCCGGCCGGGCGCAGTAGGATCCCTCCACGCAAGCGGGTTTCGGCTTGAAATAGACCTGCCGAAAACCAAGCCCGATGAAAACCAGCGCTACCACTGCAAAATAGGGCTTGTAGGGTTCGAGCGCCGTGAGGTTGCCGATCCAGGCCCCGGAAATGCCGAGCGTCAAAAGCACGAGCGGTGCAATGCAGCAGGTCGAGGCGAGGATCGCGCCAATCACGCCGCCGACCGCGAACCAGGTCTTCCTCCGGTCCTCGGTTTTCTGGGGCGCGCTCAGCGGTGCCGCTTCGATATTCGTATTGCTCATGCGACTCGACCCTCGATTTTCATTTGATTGCAGCCTAGGGTCTGTAGCAACTACAGGCTCAAGAGGCTTTTCGAACGATGAGCGATCACGTTTCAGGGAGAGGGTTGCAGCGGGCCAAACTCGCCCGGCGCACGGGCTGCAATCTCGAAACCATCCGCTATTACGAGAAGATCGGCATGATGCCCGATCCGCCGCGCACCGCGTCAGGGTACCGCGTCTATGACGAGGGCCACGTCTCCCGCCTGCGCTTCATTCTACGCGCCCGTGAGCTCGGCTTCGCCATCGAGCAAATCCGCGGCTTGCTCGAACTTGTCGATGGCGGCACTCAGACCTGTGCCGAGGTGAAGGAGCGGACCGAGCGACACCTCATGGACGTGCGAGCGAAGATCGCCGACCTCAAGCGGATCGAAAAGGTGCTGGCGGCGACCGCCTCGCGATGCTCCGGCGAGGATGTTCCGGAGTGCCCGGTTCTGGACGCGCTGGC
This sequence comes from Xanthobacter nonsaccharivorans, assembly GCF_043194755.2. Lineage (NCBI taxonomy): Bacteria > Pseudomonadati > Pseudomonadota > Alphaproteobacteria > Hyphomicrobiales > Xanthobacteraceae > Xanthobacter > Xanthobacter nonsaccharivorans. Next base: position 2,056,344 of record NZ_CM195526.1, read on the forward strand.
ATCATGACGGCGGCACTCACGATTTAGCCAGCCTAAGCGTAAGCTTCACACGCAGCAGTCCACTTCCCTCTCCGGGTCTGTCCGAACGAGGCACCACCCCGCTCGCAATGCGCTGATCCTTGGTCCAATCGATGGCCTGACGCCATCAACCCGTGAAGGGTCGGCTACGCGAGCGTGCGGCCTTGAGGCTTCGCCTCCGCGGTGATTGCGGCCCTCGGCCGGACACATCGGGCGCCTGTCGCGCGGGGGATGGTCCCCCGCCTCCAGACAGGAGTCGGAACAATGTCCCTCAACGACGCTCACGCCTTCGCCTTCAGCCTCGCCACCACGCTCATGGTCGCGATCGTCATCTTCAAAGCAGGCGACGGCACGATGAGTGTCATGCCTGCCTCCGAATACGACGGAGACGCCTCGGCGATCATCCGCGAAGTCGATCCATTCGCCCCTTGAGGGCGACGGTCCGCTCGGCCGAGCGGAAATCCGAACGGATTTCCGCTGCCGCCATCACTCAACTTCGGCTATACTGACATCTGCGCCGTGGTGGTGGTGGAAGGCGCGACCGTAGACCTTCATCTCACGGAGCACACCACCATGGTACTCGGCATTCTCTTGAGCATCACAGCAATTGGCGTCGTCTGCTGGCTGCTCTTCACCCTCGCTATCTACGCGCTGCCCTTGTTCGCGGGCATCACCGTCGGCACGTGGGCCTATGGCACTGGGGCGGGCTGGCCCGGCAGCATCGTCGTCGGGCTCCTCGCCGCCGGGCTGATGCTCGGCATCGGCCAGTTCCTCTTCGCCCTGGTGCGTCCGGTCTGGCTCCGGCTGACCATCGGACTTGTCTTCGCGGCACCGGCGGCCATCGCCGGCTACCATGCCGTTCACGGTATCGCGAAGCATGCCATGCCTTCGGAGACCTGGCAGTTCATCTTCTCCGTGATCGGCGCCATCGCTATCGGCGCGACGGCCTGGATTCGGATCGCGGGCGCCGAGCCCGCCCCGATCCGGGCAGAACCTCGCTCGGGGCTGACATCCTCGCAACGTCGCGGCGGACCAGAGGCATATCGAAGCCGTCCTCAGCATCGTGGAACAGGCAGGGGTCAGGCGGCGATGGGCCGTTAGATTCGGGCCGGGAGGCGGCGGCCGGTTGAGCAATCTTGACCAGCGGGCGTCGATGACTCGGCACATTGATGGTGCAGGAGCTTTAGCGTTCTGACCGGAAGCGTGGCGTGGGAACCGATGCACGCGCTGCGTCGGGACCGGGAGACAAGGACCGCCGGTGATAGTGCCGCGTATTCACCGGGCACCGAGGGGGGCGCCACCGTCTCCGTTGATCGGCTCTGCCCAGTCGAGCGCTCCAAGACGGCCTCTTCGATGGGTGTATCTGGCCGAAGGACGGCTTCGCCTCGATCGCCTATGGCGCAACAGCGCCGTCAAGACTTTCTTCCCCTGCCGGCTACGCCGTCATTCCTCGCGGGACAAGAAAGTCCCTCCTCTGCTGTCTGAAGCCCTGCGGGTGCGCCGTCGATCGCCTCCGGCCGGTCGATCACCATCGAGGCCGCAATGGTGCGGGCTCGAAGGACAGATCAAGGAGACTTCCCATGGCGACCATCGGCACCTTCAAGAAGACCGGCTCGAACGAGTTCACCGGCGAAATCGTCACCCTCAGCGTCCAGACCAAGAACGTCCGCATCGTCCCCGACGCCCGCTCCACCGGCGAGAACGCTCCCAGCCACCGCGTCTTCGTCGGCCGAGCCGAGATCGGCGCCGCCTGGTCCAAGCGCTCCAACGAGGGCCGCGACTATCTCGGCCTGAAGCTGGACGACCCGAGCTTCAACGCCCCGATCTACGCCAACCTTTTCGACGACGAGGATGGCGACGGTTACAGCCTCATCTGGTCCCGGCCCAACCGCCGGAATGGCGACTGAGCCACCACCGATGCCCCGTCCGGATTACCGGGCGGGGCATCACGCCTGTGGGAATCGGGTCCTGCAGGCGGCCGAAAGCTCCCGATCATCCCGGAAAAATGACTCCGGGCCTTTTCTCATGTACGAATCACTAGTTTACTAGGTGGCAGTATATTAGGGGAAACGGCGACCTCTCCGCATGAGATTGCGGGAGCTTGTCGCCAGAAATTTGCGTCGACTGAGACACGCCAAGGGCTTGTCGCAGGAGGAACTTGCCGATCGTGCCGAGATCAATCGCAACTATGTCGGCATGCTTGAGCGGGAACAGCACGCCGCGACGATCGATATGCTGGAAAAGCTGGCGATCGTGCTTGAAATCGATCCGGTCGCGTTTTTTGAACGGGCTGAGCGGCAGGACGCCGACGAAGATTGACAGTGCGGCGCGTAGTGATGTCTGCACTGCATCACGCGATGTCTACGCGTACAGCTTACGACAATTCAAAACTTCGATAAAGTCGACCCGGAATCGAATGGCTGTCGCCGTTGATGTGTCGGGGGACCCATCATGACCGCGCCGGATTTTCTTGACGAACCGCCCGGAGGCGCGTCGCTGACCGACTACGACATCAAACATTTGAAGCTCTACGTTCGCCTGCTCGACGCCGATGCCGAGGGCGCGGACTGGCGCGAGGCGGTTACCATTTTGTTCGGCATTGACCCCCGTGATGATCCCGAGCGCGCTCGGCACATCCATGAATGCCATCTCCTGCGCGCCCGATGGATGACCGAACACGGTTACCGCGACCTGCTTCGGCGCGGCCATCACTGAACGGGTCCGCGATGCGCCGCAGCGATCACGCGGCGCTTTTTCCGGGTCTTCCCTGATCCAGCTCAACCGGGAATCGTATCCGGCCCGGAGACATGAACCATGTGAGCCAGGAGGTAATCGATGGCGCCGGACCCATCGCAGTGGCGAGTTTCGACCAGTTACGACTATTTCGACGATCTCGGCATTTCCGACCTGGCGTGGGAATGCTTGCGCCGAAATGTCGATTACCAGCGCGACTATGCAAAAGCGTTGAAAGAGATGGATGACCCTAAGCAGGCGACCACGTCGTTCCGCCTGCGCTGGGGGTTGCAATTTCCCTGCCCACCCAAGCCACAGCGCCATCGAGGAGCCGGTTCACTGGACGACGGAGGCCGACCTTGGAAAGGTTCTGCTGATCGCGTCGCCATCCCTTGGCTCGGCCGGCGCACCACTGCCCGCACTTGATCCGAGCGCAACGCACCGCAGCGCGCACGAACTCCACGCAATCCACGGAGACGGCGCCGACGCAGTCCACGTCGTGCTGCTCGGCGGCATCGAACCCGACCAGCCGCTGGCCGCGGTCGTCCCGCTGGACACTGATGCACCAGATCGGATCGAGGCCATCTCGCGCCTCTGGGGCGGGCTCCAAGCGCCGCCTCCGCCCGCCGATCTGCGCGTGACGCTTCAGCGCCGGCAGCGCCTCCGTCACATGCTGCGGGCCTTTGACGGCCGCGCCTGCCGTGCGACCTACCGGGAGATTGCGGAGGTGATGTTCGGCGTGTCCCGCGTCGCCTCCGACTCCTGGAAAACATCAGCGCTTCGCGATTCCACCATTCGGCTCGTGCGCGATGGCCTCGCCATGGTCGATGGCGGCTATCGTGATCTGCTGCGTCGACGCCGACGGCGCTGACGGCGTCCCATTGCAGGGGGTGCGAAATAGCCCCCTCTATCTTCACCATCCCCCCAGACAGCAGCTCTTCGCCACCGTGGCCTTCGCCCGCCGCTGATCGCCAGCGGCCTCAACGAACGCCCCGGAGGCCCGATCATGTCCGCCAACCTCGCCGGTTTGCCGCCGCGCTTTCTACGCACCCCTGAAGCCGCTCGTTTCTTAGGTCTTTCCGGCCGCACGCTGGAAAAACACCGGACCTACGGAACCGGCCCGGCGTATCGCAAGCTCGGCGGCCGTGTCGTCTACGCTATCGACGACCTGCAGGCCTGGGCCGATCGGGGTGCAGTCACATCCACGTCGGATCCGCGCGGCGCCGTCCTTCCCGCTAAGCGTCATGAACCGACGACGCCGGTCCACGCCGGCCGCCACGCGCGCTGAGACGTGCCGGCATGTCGTCCCGCCATCACAGTAGCGAACGCGAGCAGCTCGATCTCTTCCGAGCGCTGCCCGGCGACCTCGCGCCGCGAGATGCGCAGGACCTCATGGCCTATCCGTTCTTCTCGCTCGCCAAGTCGAAGCGCCTGGCGCCGATCGACTTCAAGGCGGGCTCGATCGTCATCCGCGTCGAAGCCGTCCCCGAGCATGGCATGGCGACCATCTGGGACGCGGACGTGCTGATCTGGGCAGCCTCCCAGATCGTCGAAGCGCGCGACGCCGGCCTACGCCCGTCGCGGCTCATGGGCACCACCCCGTATGAGATCCTGAACTTCATCGGCCGCGGCGTGTCGCTGCGCGACTACGACCGCCTCAAGGCCGCGCTCGACCGTCTACAGTCAACCACGGTCGCCACATCGATCCGCCAGCCCACCGAGCGGCGGATGCATCGCTTCTCCTGGATCAACGAGTGGAAGGAGAAAGCCGACAGCCGAGGACGGCCCCTTGGCCTCGAGCTGATCGTGCCCGACTGGTTCTACGCCGCGGTCCTCGACGACGCGCTCGTGCTGACGATCGACCGCGCCTACTTCGATCTCACGGGCGGGCTCGAACGCTGGCTCTACCGGCTCGTGCGCAAGCATGGCGGCCGCCAGGAGTTCGGCTGGAGCTTCGATTTCATCCACCTCCACGCCAAGTCCGGCTCGCTCTCGCCGCTCAAGCACTTCGCCTACGACCTGCGCGACATCGTCCGCCGTCAGGCACTGCCCGGTTACCGGCTGACCATCGAGCAGCCGACCAGCGGCCCCGATCGCCTTTCCTTCGCCCCGACCGATCCGGCGCCGTTCGGCGCGCCGCGACGCCGCCGTTCCAACACGCGCCCTGGGGATAAGCTGTGAATTGCCTCGTGCTATCAGGGACCGCCCCTATCGTGCCATCGGGGACCCGATCCTCGTGCTATCGGGGACCGGAATCGACGATTCCGCGTATCGAATCAAAAGCTTGCGGCACCCGTAACTTCTCTAACCAGAATTCCTACGGAATTCTTCTAACGGGTGCCGCGTTTTGCCCGCCTGCGGATAACCGCCGGCCAGCGGCCGGGAGCGCGTCATGATCGTCGCGCTCCTCAACCAGAAGGGTGGTGTCGGCAAGACGACGCTCGCGCTGCACCTCGCCGGCGAATGGGCGCGACGCGGCCAGCGCGTCACCGTGATCGACGCGGACCCGCAAGGCTCTGCGCTCGACTGGTCACAGCAACGCGCGCGCGAGTGCCTGCCGCGCCTCTTCGGCGTCGTCGGCCTGGCGCGTGACACGCTCCACCGCGAAGCGCCGGAGCTGGCGCGCGACGCCGATCACATCGTCATCGACGGGCCGCCCCGCGTCGCCGGGCTGATGCGTTCCGCATTGCTCGCCGCCGATCTCGTCCTGATCCCGGTGCAGCCGTCGCCATTCGACGGCTGGGCCTCGGCCGAGATGCTGGCGCTGCTCGGCGAGGCGCGCATCTATCGTCCGCAGCTCGCGGCCCGCTTCGTGCTGAACCGATGCGGCGCACGAACCGTCATCGCTCGCGAAACGGCCGAGACGCTCGCCGATCACGATCCGCCGGTGCTGGCATCCACCATCGGCCAGCGCGTTGCCTTCGCCGATACGGCGCAGTCCGGACGCCTGGTGTCGGAGGTCGACGACGACAGCCCGGCCGCGCGCGAGATCGCCGCGCTGTGCGTCGAGATCGGGAGGCTCGGACTATGACCGGGCCGTCTCAGAAACGCGGCTTCGCAGCCCGGCCCGGCGGTGCTGAACACTGGATCAAATCGTCAGCGGCGCCGCCTGCGCGCGACCCGGGCATCGCCGCGTTCTCGGCGCGATTGACCATCGACGTCACCTCCGAATTGCGCGGGCGCATCAAGATCGCGGCATTCCGGCGCGGCGTCACGGTCGCCGACATGCTGCGCGACCTGCTCGCGCGCGAATTTCCCCCGACCGAAGGAGACCCATCATGACCGGCACCGCGGCCTCGCGCGTGCGCAGCGGCCCGTCGCCGTCCGCGCTCGCGTCCGACCATCTGACTCATGTCGAACTGACCTGGATCGAGAAGAGGATCGAATACTGGATCCGGTTCGGAGACGACGTCCACGAACAGATTCTGGATCGCCGCCGGCGTGTCCTCTCCTACCAGCCGGGCAGCATCTTCGCGTTCGTCCGCTGGGCCTCCAACGACTTCGGCACGATCATCTCGCGCATCGACATCGTGCGCGCCGTCTCGCCGCGCCAACCCTATCAGACGCTGCCGTTCGTGCGCCCTGGCGGCGACATCCTGCTCAAGCTCGAAGGCTGGCCGAAGGTCGAGCACGTACTCCAACTCATCGACGCCATCGAAGCGCGCAACATCGATCCGGCAGCGGTCTCGCCCGATCATTGGCGGCACATCCACAACCGCCTGACGGCAGGCCACGAGCCTCGTGCCTACACGTTCGAGCAGCATCGGGCATTCCTGAAGCGCCGGAGTGCCGAGCCATGACCCGCTTCGGCTACGTCATGACGACGTATTTCGCCGTGATGCTGATCGGCGGCCTGTCGTTCATCCACAATGCGCCGAAGCTGATTTGGAACGCCTCGGCCAGCACGCCGATCGGGCTCTATTCCGTCGACCGATCACCGCGTCTCGAAGTGACTGACCTGGTCGCCGTGGCCGCTCCCGAACCGCTCGCCACGTTCCTGGCCGAGCGCGGCTACCTGCCGCGCGGCGTCCCGCTCATGAAGCGCGTTGCCGGCCTTCCGGGGCAGCAGGTCTGCCGAACCGGCGCTCGCATCACCGTCGATGGCATCGCGATGGGAGAGGCGCTGCGACGTGACCGCCTCGGCCGGGATCTGCCGGTCTGGCAGGGCTGCCGGCGCATCGCGGACGGCGAGATCTTCCTCATGAACTGGTCCGTCCGCGACAGCCTCGACGGCCGCTACTTCGGTCCCATTCCCACCAGCTCGATCATTGGCCGCGCGATGCCGGTGTGGACCGACGAAGACGACAGCGGCCACTTCGAATGGCGTGCCCAAACACGTTGAGGGGCGCGCCGAACCTCTCCCTCACAAGCAGCAGAAGGAACCTTCCCATGCCACAGATCGGTCAGTTCACCCGCACGAAATCCGGCTATTCCGGCCGCGTCCACACGCTCACCCTCGACGCCGCGCTTTCTCTCTTTCCGGCCGAACCTTCAGACGCCGAGAACGCGCCGGACTACCGCGTCCATCTCGGCGACGAAGATGGCCCCGAGGTCGGCGCCGGCTGGAAGCGCACCGGCGAGAAGGCCGGCGAGTACGTCTCGCTGCTCCTCGACGATCCCGTCTTCGCGCAGCCAGTGCGCGCCAATCTGTTCCAATCCGGCGACGATAAGACGACTTGGGGCCTCCACTGGAACCGTCCGCCGAAGCGCGGCGAGCGGGACTGAGGCCATGCGGACGCTTCACTCACCTCACAGGCGCTTCGTGGATTCCGGGCGGACGCATGCCGCCCGGCATCTCGCCATCCTTCTCCTTTCCGGTCTGCTTTTCGGCGCCGGATCGCCCGCCGCCACTCTGGCTCAGAGCGCGGTCGAGCGAACCGAACCTGCCGATCCGATCGCCGCCTATGTTGCCGAGGCCTCGCAGCGCTTCGGCGTTCCGGCGGCCTGGATTCGCGCCGTCATACGCGCCGAAAGCGCGGGCGACGTGCGCGCGATCTCCCGAGCGGGTGCGATGGGGCTCATGCAGATCATGCCCGATACCTGGGCGGCGCTGCGTATCCGCCATCGTCTCGGTAACGACCCCTACGACCCGCGCGACAACATCCTGGCAGGCGCGGCCTACCTGCGCGAAATGCACGACCGTTACGGCTCGCCGGGCTTCCTTGCGGCCTACAACGCCGGTCCCGGCCGCTACGACGAATATCTTGCGGACGGCCGTGCGTTACCGGCAGAAACGCGAGCCTATGTCGCGGCCCTCGCACCTCTTGTCGGCGACGGCGAGATCGCCGGAACCGTCACTGTCGCGACCGCCGATCCACAGGCGTGGACGCGCGCGCCGCTGTTCATCGCGCAAGCCGACGGCACGACCTCTGCTGATCGGGTACAGACCGGGGGCCGTTCTGAAGGCGCTCAGACGGCGGCTACGCTGCGCGAGATTTCCGCGATCACGCCGCAGTCCTCCGGCCTGTTTGTCGTGCGACCAGATGCTGGAGGGCCGCGATGACGGTGCCTCGACCGCATCGCAGTCTGGCGTGCCCCGGCGCATCATGGAGGGCGCCGAGGGGGGAGCGAGGTAACACGACCGCACGATGGCAGGATAAAGGGGCGCGATGTGCGCGTCGGTTCGGTCGTGTTTTTTCAGGGGCTTACGAGGCGAATTCGCGAGGTGCGCCTGATCGGCGCAGCCTGCGGCTTCGGCAATTTCAGAAGAAAATCAGCGCCGTTGCGCGATGTGCGGGATCGCGACCATGAGCGGCGAGGACGATTTCCGCATCCGGCCAGGCCGCATCCGTTCGCCCAGCGCGCAGCGCGCCAGGCCCTTCATCGCGCAGGCGCTGGCGGCGGCCCAGCGCGCCGGCGGAACGATCTCCCGCAAGGGGGCGATCGGGCCGAACCACCGTTCCCGGTTCGGCCGGGGCCAGCGCGCATCGGTGCAGGCCAACCGGCTCATCACCTCCCGCTCGCGCGGCGCTGTCGTCAAGGCGCGTGTCGTCCGCCACGGCGGACGCGCCGCGCCGCTCGCGACCCACCTCAGCTATCTGCGCCGCGAGGGCGTCACCCGGGACGGAGAGAAGGCCCGGCTATTCGGCCCCGGCACGGACGATGCCGATCGACAAGCATTCGCGGAGCGGTGCGAGGATGACCGGCATCATTTCCGGTTCATCGTCTCGCCAGACGACGCCGTGGAGATGTCCGACCTCAAGACTTTCACCCGCGACCTCGTCGGGCAGATGGAAAAGGACCTCGGCACGAATCTCGATTGGGTCGGCGTCGATCATTGGAACACCGAGCATCCGCACGTCCACCTGATCGTGCGTGGCGTGCGCGAGGACGGCGAGAATCTCGTCATCTCGCGCGACTACATCAAGGAGGGCATGCGCGATCGAGCGCGCGATCTGATCACCCAGGAGCTCGGCCCCCGCACCGATCAGGAGATCCGCCGCACGCTCGAACGCCAGATAGCCGCCGAGCGTTGGACCAACCTCGACCGGCAGCTCGCGCGCGACAGCACCCGCACCGGCGTCATCGACCTCGCGCCGCATCCCGACCGCCAACCCGACGAATTCCATGCGCTCAAGGTCGGGCGACTGCGCAAGCTGGAATCGCTCGGTCTCGCCAACCAGTTCAGTCCCGGCCAATGGGCCATGTCGGAGAATGCCGAGGCGACGCTGCGCGAGCTGGGCGAACGCGGCGACATCATCAAGCGCATTCATCGCGGCCTAGCCGAGCGGGGCATCGAGCGCGGCGCGGCCAATTATGTGCTGGCCGGCGAGAGCCTGGACGATCCCGTCGTCGGCCGGTTGGTCGCCCGTGGCCTCGACGACGAGCTGAAGGGCACGGCCTATGCCGTGGTCGATGGCGTCGACGGCCGCACCCACCACATCAAGCTGCCCGATCTCGATGCCGCCGGCGACAGCACGCCGGGCTCCATCGTCGAACTGCGCAAGTTCGACGATGCCCAGGGCCGGCGGCGCGTCGCGCTGGCGGTCCGCTCGGACCTCTCGATCGAGCGCCAGATCACGGCGACAGGCGCGACTTGGCTCGACCGTCAGGCTATCGCCCGCCAACCGGTCGGCCTCGGTGGCGGCGGCTTCGGCGCCGAGGTGCGCGGGGCGATGGATCGCCGCGCCGAACATCTGCTCGGGCAAGGCCTCGCCGAACGTCAGGCCCGCGGTGTCAGCTTCAGCCGTAACCTGATCGAGACGCTACGCCGCCGTGAGCTGGACGCGCTCGGTGAGAAGCTGGCGTCGGAGAGCGGACGGCCGCTGACGCGCGCTTCGACCGGCGAATATGTCTCCGGCACCTATCGGCAGCGCTTCGCGCTCGCCTCCGGCCGGTTCGCAATGATCGACGACGGCCTCGGCTTCCAGCTCGTGCCCTGGTCCCCCTCACTCGAAAAGCAACTCGGCCGCCATGTCTCCGGCCTCGCGCGCGGCGACGGCGGCATCGACTGGAGCTTTGGCCGCAAGCGGGGGCTCGGCCTGTGACCACCACTCTTCACGAAGAAAGGACCCCGCAATGTCCGCCACCAAGATTCTCTGGGGCCAGATCCTCGTCGTCTTCCTGATCGTGCTCGTCACGACCTGGACCGCGACACAGTGGACGGCCTGGCAACTCGGCTTCCAGCCGCAGCTCGGCCGGCCATGGTTCGAGCTGTTCGGCTGGCCCGTCTACTATCCGCCTGCCTTCTTTTGGTGGTGGTATTTATACGATGCCTACGCGCCGCCGATCTTCGTCGAGGGCGCCTACATCGCGGCATCCGGCGGCTTCATCGCGATCGCGGTCGCGATCGGCATGTCGGTGTGGCGAGCTCGCGAGGCCAAGAACGTCGAGACCTACGGCTCTGCGCGCTGGGCCCGGCCCGACGAGGTGGAATCCGCTGGGTTGCTCGGACCCGACGGCGTCGTGCTCGGCAAGCTCGATCGCACCTATCTGCGCCACGACGGACCCGAGCATGTGCTCTGCTTCGCGCCGACCCGCTCCGGCAAAGGCGTCGGCCTCGTGGTGCCGTCGCTCTTGACCTGGCCGGGCTCAGCCATCGTCCACGACATCAAGGGCGAGAACTGGCAGCTCACGGCCGGCTTCCGCGCGCGGCATGGCCGGGTGCTGCTCTTCGACCCGACCAACGCGAAGTCGGCTGCCTACAATCCGCTGCTCGAGGTCCGCCGCGGTGAATGGGAAGTTCGCGACGTTCAGAACATCGCCGACATCCTGGTCGATCCCGAAGGGTCGCTCGAAAAGCGGAACCACTGGGAGAAGACCAGTCACGCGCTTCTCGTCGGCGCTATCCTGCACGTCCTCTATGCCGAGGCCGACAAGACGCTCGCCGGCGTCGCCGCCTTCCTGTCCGATCCGAAGCGGCCGATCGAGTCGACGCTTGCCGCCATGATGAAGACCGCCCATCTCGGCGCGGCCGGACCCCACCCGGTCATAGCATCCGCCGCCCGGGAATTGCTGAACAAGTCCGACAACGAGCGCTCGGGCGTGCTGTCGACCGCGATGTCCTTTCTCGGGCTCTACCGCGACCCCGTCGTGGCCGCCGTCACGCGCCGCTGCGACTGGCGCATCACCGACATCGTCGGCGGAGCCCGGCCGTCGACACTCTACCTCGTTGTGCCACCCTCCGACATCGCACGCACCAAGCCGCTGATCCGGCTGATCCTCAATCAGGTCGGCCGGCGATTGACCGAGGACCTGCGGGCCAAGGGCGGGCGGCACCGGCTGCTCCTCATGCTCGACGAGTTCCCGGCACTCGGTCGCCTCGACTTCTTCGAGTCCGCTCTGGCGTTCATGGCCGGCTACGGCCTGAAGAGCTTCCTGATCGCGCAGTCGCTGAACCAGATCGAGAAGGCCTATGGGCCGAACAACTCGATCCTCGACAACTGCCATGTGCGCGTCAGCTTCGCGACCAACGACGAGCGGACCGCCAAGCGCGTTTCCGATGCGCTCGGCACCGCGACCGAGATGCGGGCGATGCGGAACTATGCCGGGCACAGGCTCAGTCCCTGGCTTGGCCATCTGATGGTCTCGCGCTCGGAGACAGCGCGGCCGCTGCTGACGCCCGGCGAGGTCATGCAGCTCCCACCTGCGGACGAGATCATCATGGTCGCGGGCACTCCGCCGATCCGGGCGAAGAAGGCCCGCTACTTCGAGGATCGTCGGTTTCAGGAGCGCATCCTGCCGCCGCCGGAGCTCACGAAACAAACCACGGCGAAGGCCGACGATTGGAGCAGCCTAGCATTGCCGGCGCGCCCGGAGATCGAGGATGCCGCCGCGAAGGATGGCCAGAGCGACGACGAGGACCCGACCGGCTCGGAACGCCGCCACCAGCCCGAGCTGAACAAGGCCGGGACCGTCGAGAAGAAGGCGCCGATCGACAACGAGTTCGCCGCCGACTTCGGCGACGACGAGGAAGACGACAGCGCCCGAATGAGCCGGATGAACCAGGTCATGCAAGGGGTAGCCCGGCAGGTCTCGCTCGACCCCAATGACGGCATGGACCTGTGAGGTGCGATGACGAAGGCATCAAAAAAGCAGCGCCTGTCGGTTTATCTCGACCCGGACGTCATGAAGGCGCTGGCGGTCTATGCCGCACGGCGCGACCAATCACGCTCCCTGATTGCCGAAGCGGCCATCGCTTCCTTCCTGTCGCCCGATGCCGCCGAACGGCAGGAAGCAGCGACCACCAAGCGTCTCGACCAGCTCGACCGGCGCATGACGCGGATGGAACGCAACCTCGGCATCTCCGTCGAAATGCTGGCCGTCTTCGTCCGCTTCTGGCTAACGACCAATCCGCCACTGCCGGAACCTGCCCAGGCCGCGGCGCGTGCTCAGGCAGGCGAGCGATACGACGCCTTCGTCGCTGCGCTCGGCCGGCGACTCGCCAAGGGACCGAAGCTGCGTCAGGAGATTTCGGAAGACGTGTCGGGCGTCGCGGACGCGGAATAATCATCGCTCGCGGCATCGCAAGTATTCATCAGTACCGCCGTTCCCCTGTCTTTGTACGCCAGAGCGCTACGACCACATTCCGGTTGTTGCCACGCCCCAATTTCTGCCTCTTCTACTCATCCCCGATCCAGGGCCGCTTGTCTGCGGTCCCGCACGGAACGGGGACGACATGGCGGTTTCTCACCAACAATCCGAGGCGATACTTCGCGGCGCACGCATGTTGCGCACCGCGCTTGGCCCCGCCATCGCCGGATTCCTGGAAGACCCGTCGATCGTCGAGGTGATGCTCAATCCCGACGGGCGGCTCTGGATCGACCGCCTGTCGGAGGGACTTTCCGACACAGGCGAGCGCCTGTCCGCCGCCGACGGCGAGCGCATCGTGCGTCTGGTCGCGCACCATGTCGGCGCCGAGGTTCATGCGGGCAGCCCGCGCGTCTCGGCCGAACTGCCCGAGACCGGCGAGCGGTTCGAGGGTCTGCTGCCACCCGTCGTAACAGCTCCGGCCTTCGCGATCCGCAAGCCGGCCGTCGCGGTCTTCACGTTGCAGGACTACGTCGCGACCGAGATCATGTCAGCCGACCAGGCCGCGATCCTTCGTCAGGCCGTCGCCGACCGGCGCAACATTCTCGTCGCCGGCGGCACGTCCACCGGCAAGACCACGCTCACCAATGCGCTGCTCGCCGAGGTGTCGAAGACCTCCGACCGCGTCGTGCTGATCGAGGATACGCGCGAACTGCAATGCGCCGCGCCGAACCTCGTTGCGATGCGCACCAAGGACGGCGTCGCCTCGCTCTCCGATCTCGTCCGCTCCTCGCTTCGCCTGCGCCCCGACCGCATCCCGATCGGCGAGGTGCGCGGTTCCGAAGCGCTCGATCTCCTCAAAGCATGGGGCACGGGCCACCCCGGCGGCGTCGGCACCATCCACGCCGGCACCGCGCTCGGCGCGCTGCGCCGCCTCGAACAGCTCATCCAGGAAGCTGTCGTGACCGTCCCCCGCGCGCTGATCGCCGAGACCATCGATCTCGTCGCGGTGCTCAGCGGCCGAGGCTCGACCCGTCGCCTCGCCGAACTCGCCCGCGTCGAGGGTCTCAAGCCGGACGGCGACTACCGCGTCACCCCCACAACCCAGCCCATCTCAGGAGATCTCCCATGAATCGTCATTGCCTGCGCCTCCGCCGCCAAATCTCGACGGCGGCGGCCGTCGCCTTCGTCAGCATGATGATGGCTCCCGCCGCATATGCTTCCGGCTCGTCCATGCCTTGGGAAGCCCCGCTGCAGTCCATCCTCGAATCGATTGAGGGACCTGTGGCCAAGATCATCGCTGTGATGATCATCATCATCACCGGCCTTACGCTCGCTTTCGGCGACACATCAGGCGGCGCGCGGAAGCTGATCCAGATCGTCTTCGGCCTGTCGATCGCCTTCGCCGCGTCGAGCTTCTTCCTGTCCTTCTTCTCCTTCGGCGGTGGAGCACTCGTCTGATGGCGAGCCTGATCGACAGCGGCGAAGTGCCGGGCTACGCCGTCCCGGTCCACCGGGCGCTGACCGAGCACATCCTGCTCGGCGGCGCTCCGCGTTCGATCGCCATCCTCAACGGCACGCTGGCCGCCGCGCTCGGCCTCGGCCTGCGTCTCTGGCTCGTCGGTCTCGGGCTCTGGGCGATCGGACACTTCGCCGCCGTTTGGGCGGCCAAGCGCGATCCGCAATTCGTGGACGTGGTGCGGCGTCACCTGCGCATCCCCGGCCACCTGAGCGCGTGAGGCCCCGATGATGAACCTCGCCGAATATCGCCGGACCTCAATCCGCCTCGCGGATTTCCTGCCCTGGGCCGCGCTCGCCGGCGAGGGCATCGTTCTCAACAAGGACGGCAGCTTCCAACGCACCGCCCGGTTTCGCGGTCCCGACCTCGACTCCGCGGTGCCGGCCGAACTCGTCGCCGTCGCCGGCCGACTCAACAACGCCTTCCGTCGCCTCGGTTCGGGATGGGCGATATTCGTCGAGGCGCAACGCCATGGCGCCGGGGCCTATCCGGCGAGCCGATTTCCCGAGGCCGCGTCAGCCCTGGTCGACGCCGAGCGCAAGGCGAACTTCGAGGAAGACGCCTCGCACTTCGAGTCCAGCTATTTCCTGACCTTCGTCTATCTGCCGCCGGCCGAGGACGCTGCCCGCGCCGAGAGCTTGCTCTATGAAGGAAAGGCCGAGAACGGCATCGACCCGCATGAGGCCCTGCGCGGCTTCGCTGATCGAACCGACCGCGTGCTTCAGCTCATCGAAAACTTCATGCCGGAATGCGCATGGCTCGATGATGGCGAGACGCTGACCTATCTCCATTCGACCGTCTCGACCAGGCGCCATCGCGTGCGCGTGCCCGAGACGCCGATGTATCTCGACGCGCTGCTGGCCGATCAACCGCTCACGGGCGGGCTGGAGCCGCGCCTGGGCGACACGCATCTCCGCATCCTCACTATTGTCGGTTTTCCGACCGCGACCACGCCCGGGTTGCTCGACGACCTCAACCGGCTGGCCTTTCCATATCGCTGGTCGACGCGCGCTGTCCTTCTCGACAAGACCGATGCCACTAAGCTGCTCACCAAGATCCGGCGGCAATGGTTCGCCAAGCGCAAGAGCATCATGGCGATCCTCAAGGAGGTGATGACCAACGAGGCTTCGGTGCTCGTCGATACCGATGCGGCGAACAAGGCGGCCGATGCCGATCTCGCGCTTCAGGAACTTGGCGCCGACTATGCCGGTCAGGCCTATGTCACCGCGACGGTCACCGTCTGGGACGCCGATCCACGCATCGCAGCGGAGAAGCTGCGCTTGGTGGAGAAGATCATTCATGGCCGCGACTTCACCGCGATGGCCGAGACGATCAACGCCGTCGACGCCTGGCTCGGCTCGCTGCCCGGCCATGTCTACGCCAACGTGCGGCAACCTCCGATCTCGACGCTCAATCTCGCCCATATGATCCCGCTGTCGGCGGTGTGGGCGGGGCCGGAACGGGACGAGCATTTCGGGCAACCCCCCTTGCTTTATGGCAGGACCGAAGGCTCGACCCCGTTCCGGTTTTCCCTTCATGTCGGCGACGTCGGCCACACGCTCGTCGTCGGGCCGACCGGCGCCGGCAAGTCCGTGCTGTTGGCGCTGATGGCGCTTCAGTTCCGGCGCTATTCGGGCTCGCAGGTCTTCGCCTTCGATTTCGGCGGCTCTATCCGCGCCGCGGCGCTCGCCATGGGCGGCGATTGGCACGATCTCGGCGGCGGGTTGACGGAGGGCGCGGCCGACAGCGTGTCGCTGCAACCTCTCGCCGGCATTCATGAAGTGCCGGAACGGGCCTGGGCCGCCGACTGGATCGTCGCGATCCTGATGCGTGAGGGCGTGACGATCTCGCCGGAGGTGAAGGAATATATCTGGACGGCGCTGACCTCGCTCGCGAGCGCGCCTGTTGGCGAGCGCACCATCACCGGGCTCGCCGTCCTCCTTCAATCGAGCGACCTCAAGCAGGCGCTACGACCATATTGCGTCGGCGGCGCCTATGGCCGGCTGCTCGACGCCGAAAGCGAGCACCTCGGCGCAGCCCCGGTGCAAGCGTTCGAGACCGAGGGCCTGATCGGAACGGGCGCTGCGCCGGCCGTGCTCGCCTACCTGTTCCATCGCATCGAGGATCGCCTGGATGGCAGCCCCACGCTGCTCATCGTCGACGAAGGCTGGCTGGCGCTCGACGACGAGGGCTTCGCCGGCCAGCTCCGCGAATGGCTGAAGACGCTCCGCAAGAAGAACGCCTCCGTCGTCTTCGCCACCCAGTCACTCTCCGACATCGACGGTTCGGCGATTGCGCCCGCCATCATCGAGAGCTGCCAGACCAGGCTCCTATTGCCGAACGAGCGCGCGATCGAACCGCAGATCACCGCGATCTACCGGCGCTTCGGCCTCAACGACCGCCAGATCGAGATCCTCGCCCGCGCGATGCCCAAGCGCGACTATTACTGCCAGTCCCGCCGCGGCAACCGGCTGTTCGAGCTCGGCCTGTCCGACGTTGCGTTGGCGCTGTGCGCCGCCTCGTCGAAGACCGACCAGGCCGCCATCGAGCGCACTATCGCCGAACACGGCCGCGACGGTTTCCTGCCGGCCTGGCTGCGGCTGCGCGGCGTCGCCTGGGCGTCCGACCTCATTCCCGACCTCACCAACCTGGAGAGCAAGCCATGATCTTCCGTCGCTCACGCGCGGCGTTTCTCGCCGCGTCCATCCTTTCGATTCCCGTGGCGCTATCGCCCGTGATGGTCACGCCCGCATCCGCGCAATGGATCGTCTACGACCCGACGAACTACGTGCAGAATGTTCTCTCCGCGGCTCGCGCGCTGGAGCAGATCAACAATCAGATCACATCGCTTCAGAACGAGGCGACGATGTTGATCAACCAGGCGCGCAATCTGGCGAGCCTGCCTTACTCCTCGCTCCAGCGGCTGCAGCAATCCGTGCAACGGACGCAGCAGCTCCTCGGCGAGGCGCAGCGCATCGCCTACGATGTCCAACAGATCGACCAGGCCTTCACATCCACCTACGGCAATGCGTCGATGTCGGCCTCTGACCAGCAGCTCGTGGCGCAGGCGCGCGAGCGCTGGCAGAACACCGTCGGCGGATTGCAGGATGCCATGCGGGTGCAGGCCGGCGTTGTCGGCAACATCGACACCAACCGTGCGGAGATGTCGGCACTGGTCGGTCAGAGCCAGGGCGCGACCGGCGCATTGCAGGCGACGCAGGCCGGCAACCAGCTTCTCGCACTCCAGGCCCAACAGCTCGCCGACCTCACCGCCGTTGTCGCCGCCAACGGCCGGGCGCAGGCGCTCCAGTCGGCCGAACAGGCCACGGCCGCCGAGCAAGGGCGCGAGCAGCGTCGGCGCTTCCTGACTCCGGGCACCGGCTACCAGCCAGGCAACGCCAAGATGTTCTACGGCGGCAACTAAGGGGCGGCGTCATGGACGGAAAGATGCTGGCTCGCCTCGGCGCCGTGGTGTTCGTCGCGGTCGCGGTTACCGCGACCGCGATCGAGCTGACCCGAAAGGAGGACGAGCCCGCCGGCTGGTCCGCAGGGCGGGTCGAGAATTCGCAGGCCGATCCGCTCCGCACCGAGCTGATCCGTTGCCAACGCCTCGGCGAGGCCGGCCCCCGTGACGCCACGTGCCTGCGCGCCTGGGCGGAAAACCGCGAGCGGTTTCTCACACCGGGCGCGCACCCCATGGAGCGCCTGCCCGATGCGGCGGATGCTCCGCGGCCCCAGCCTGACGCCGACGCGCGGAACACGACGCCGGATAATCCTACGCCCCAGGAAACAGCGCCGCGGCAAGACGAGGCCCGATAGCATCATGGGCGGCACCGGCGTCATCGACCATTTCCTCGAGGTCTTCACCCGCTACATCGATTCCGGGTTCGGCCTGCTCGGTGGCGAGGTCGCGTTCATCGCGACCACTCTGATCGTTATCGACGTGACGCTGGCCGCCCTGTTCTGGAGCTGGGGCGCTGACGACGACATCATCGCGCGCCTGGTCAAGAAGACGCTGTTCGTCGGCGTCTTCGCCTACATCATCGGCAACTGGAACAATCTCGCCCGCATCGTCTTCGAGAGCTTCGCCGGTCTTGGCCTGAAGGCCTCCGGCACCGGCTTCACGACAGCGGATCTGCTTCGCCCCGGCAAGGTCGCGCAGACCGGCCTCGATGCCGGGCGGCCGCTGCTCGACTCGATTTCCAGCCTGATGGGCTACTGGTCGTTCTTCGAGAATTTCATCCAGATCGCCTGCATGTTCCTCGCCTGGGCGCTGGTGCTGCTCGCCTTCTTCATCCTCGCCATCCAGCTCTTCGTCACCTTGATCGAGTTCAAGCTGACGACGCTCGCCGGTTTCGTGCTCATTCCCTTCGGCCTTTTCGGCAAATCGGCCTTCATGGCCGAGCGCGTCCTCGGCAACATCATCTCCTCCGGCATCAAGGTCCTGGTGCTGGCCGTTATCATCGGCATCGGCTCGACGCTGTTCTCCGAATTCACTGCCGGCTTCGGTGGAGCCAATCCGACCATTGACGACGCCATGGCGATCGTGCTCGCCGCGCTGTCGCTGCTCGGCCTCGGAATCTTCGGTCCCGGCATCGCCAACGGCCTCGTCTCGGGCGGGCCTCAGCTCGGCGCCGGCGCGGCGGTCGGCACTGGCCTTGCCGCCGGCGGAATGGTTGCAGCCGGAGGAGCCGCTCTCGGCGCAGCAGCCGGCGGCGTCGGCGCTCTGGCCGGCGGAGCGGCTGCCGCCGCCCGCGGTGGCACCGCGATGGCAGGTGGCGCGGCCACTGCCTACAGCCTCGGAGCCGCAGGCCAATCGGGCGCAGCCGGCGTCGCTTCCGGCCTCGGCGGCGTCGCCCGCGCAGCCGGTGGCGCGGCGGCGTCGCCCCTCCGCCGGGCGGCCTCACGCACCGCCGACAGCATGCGGTCGAGCTTCTCGGAGGGCGGGAAATCCGCCTTCGAAGCCACCGGTGGCACCTCGACCATGGGCACGATCGGCGAGGGCACGGCCGAGGCGGCCGCACCGGCTGACGGACCACCGGCCTGGGCTCGCCGCATGAAGCGCTCCCAAACGCTGAGCCACGGCGTGACAGCGGCCGCCCATGCCGTTCGCAGCGGCGACAGCCACGGCGGCGGCTCCTCCATCAACCTCTCCGAAAGCGACCGCTGATGTTCAAACGACCCTCCACCCACTACGGCAAGACCCCCGAACCCGAGACGCCTTACCAGCGGGCCGCCCAGGTCTGGGACGACCGGATCGGCGCCGCACGCGTTCAGGCAAAGAACTGGCGCCTCATGGCCTTCGGATCGCTGATCCTCTCGGCCGGCTTCGCCGCCGCGCTCGTTTGGCAATCAGCGCGTGGGACGGTCGTACCTTGGGTGGTGCAGGTCGATCGGCTCGGCCAGGCGCAGGCGATCGCGCCGGCGGTCGCCGATTATCGCCCGACCGACCCGCAGATCGCCTTCCATCTCGCGCGCTTCATCGAGCAGGTCCGCTCGATCCCCTCCGACGCCATCATCGTCCGACAGAACTGGCTGCGCGCCTACGACTTCACGACCGATCGCGGCGCGATGGCGCTCAACGACTATGCGCGCTCGAACGACCCTTTCACCAAGGTCGGCCGGCAGCAGATCGCCGTCGACGTTTCCAGCGTGATCCGCGCGTCGCCGGACAGCTTCCGCGTTGCCTGGACCGAGCGGCGCTACGAGAACGGCCAGCTCGCCGAGACGACCCGCTGGACCGCCATCCTCACCATCGTCGTGCAGGTGCCGCGCAACGCCGACCGGCTGCGAGCAAACCCGCTCGGCATCTACGTCAACGCCATCAACTGGTCACGGGAGCTTGGGCAATGAAGCCGTCTTTCCGTAAAGCCGGAAACCCGGCTTCTCACACTTCCGCACTCGCGGCTCTGCTGCTTTCAGCAACTGCGCTCGCCGGCTGCGCCACGACGCAGAAACCGCCCGAGATATCCTATGACGACGCGACGCCCGCCGTGCAGACGGTCGATCCACCGGGACCGGTGCAGGTAGTGGAGCTTCCACGTCCGCTACCGCTGCCGGGCCAGATGAAGCCCGTTGAAGAATCGCGCCGAACCCCAGAGCCGACCGATCCGACGGCCCGCGTCAATCAAGCCAACGCCGCCGCGCGCGTTCAGCCGGTGCGCGACGGCTTCATCAACGCCATGCAGGTCTATCCTTACACCAGCGGCGCGCTCTATCAGGTCTACACCGCCGTTGGTCAGATCACCGATATCGCCCTGCAGCCCGGCGAGCAGCTCGTGGGCTCCGGGCCGGTGGCCGCCGGCGACACGGTCCGCTGGATCATCGGTGACACGCAGAGCGGTTCGGGCGCGACTCTGCAAGTCCACATCCTGGTGAAGCCGACCCGCGCCGACCTGATGACCAACCTGGTCATCAACACCAATCTGCGGACCTATCACATGGAGCTGCGCTCGACCGAGCGCACCTATATGGCGTCGGTCTCGTGGCAGTACCCACAGGATCAGCTCATCGCCCTGCGCCGCCAGAACGCGCAGGCCGAGGCCGCGCGTCCCGTCGCCACCGGCGTCGACCTCGCCAACATCAACTTCCGCTACGCCATCGAGGGCGACCGTGCGCCGTGGCGGCCGCTGCGGGCCTACGATGACGGACGGCAGGTATTCATCGAGTTTCCGCGCGGCATCGGCCAGGGCGAGATGCCGCCGCTCTTCGTGGTCGGCCCCGAGGGCGACACCTCCGAACTCGTGAATTACCGCGTCCGCGGCAACTACATGATCGTCGATCGTCTGTTCGCGGCGGCCGAGCTGCGCTTCGGCGCCGGTGACCACCAGAAACGCGTTCGGATCACCCGCACCGACGGGAGGCCGGCGTCGTGAGCGAGCCTGAAGCCCAGAAAGAGGATGAGGATGCGCCGCTGACCGGGTCGACCGCCGACGCGGCCGCCCCGATGCGGCTTCGTGCGGAGGCTCCGCGCGTTACGCGGCTGTCGCGCAAGGTGCTCGCCGGCATCGGTCTCGTCGCGAGCGTGGGCCTGGGCGGAGCGCTGATCTACGCCCTTCAGACGCGCGACGGCGGCAAGTCCGCCGAAGAACTCTATTCGACCGAAAGCCGATCGACCGCCGACGGCCTGGCGGGCTTGCCCCGCGACTACAGCGGTGTGCCTCAGCTTGGCCCGCCGCTTCCCGGCGACCTCGGCCGTCCTATCCTTGGCGCGCAGAATCGCGGCCAGGCTTTGCCCAATCCCGGCATAGCATCACCCAATCCCGGCCTCAGCGCCGAGGAGCAACGCCGCCTGCAGGAAATCGAGAGCGCCCGCACCGCCAAGCTCTTCGCCGGCACGGAGAACCGGCCGACGCCACCATCAGCCTCTGGCACGGCGACGGTTGTTCCGCCACCCACGCCTGACCTCGCCAGCCTCGGGCTTGCTCCCCAGCCAGCAACGCCGTCGGCCCAGGATCGGCAACTCGCCTTCCTCAATGCCGCCGCCGATCGCCGCACCGTCTCGCCGGATCGCATCGCGGCTCCGGCATCGCCGAACATCCTTCAGGCGGGCGCCGTGATTTCGGCCGCGCTCATCACCGGCATCCGGTCCGATCTTCCGGGCCAGGTCACCGCGCAAGTGACGGAGAACATCTATGACAGCCCGACGGGCCGCATCCTTCTTGTACCCCAGGGCACCCGCATCATTGGCCAGTACGACAACAATGTTCAGTTCGGCCAAAGCCGCGTGCTGCTGGTCTGGAACCGGCTGATCTTCCCGAACGGCCGCTCGATCGTGCTCGAGCGTCAACCTGGCGCTGATGCCGAAGGTTATGCCGGCCTCCAGGATGGCGTCGACTATCACTGGTGGGATCTTGCCAAGGCGGCGGGCTTGTCCACGCTGCTGAGCATTGGGGCAGAGCTCGCCACCAACGACGACGACCGCCTGATCCAGGCGATCCGCAACGGCGGGCAGGACACGATCAACGATGCCGGTCAGCAGATCGTTCGCCGCCAGTTGAACATCGCCCCGACCTTGACGATCCGCCCAGGGTTCCCCGTTCGCGTCATCGTCACCCGCGACCTCGTCCTCGAACCCTACGGAGGCTGACATGGCAAAGCTGAAGCTCGGGGTCGTTGCCGACGACAAGCCGGTCAAGCTCACGATCGAATTTCCAGCGACCGTTCATCGCGACCTGGTCGCCTACGCGGAAATCCTAGCCCGCGAAACCGGCCATCCGGTGAGCGACCCGGCCAAGCTGATCGTCCCCATGGTGGAGCGCTTCATGGCAACCGACCGCGGCTTCGCGAAGGCGCGGCGGCCGCGTCAGTCGCCCGTAGGCAACGAGGGATAGCGCTCTTGCAGCAGGTTGATAAAACCCGCCAGCGCCGGATTGTCGTTGTTGATCTGCCAATAGGCCGCGTAATTGATCCGGCTCGGGCCATTGCCGTCCCGCGCCTCGCGGTAGACGACGCCTGTGTAGGTGGCCCCTATGCAGGCTTCGCACATCAGGCTGACGCCGAAACCCGCTCCCACGAGGCTCTTGATGTTCTCGCGGCTGACATCGTGACTGATGACCTTGGGCCGCTCGCCCGGCGCGGCGAGCTTCGCCAGCAAGACGTCCTGTATCTCCGGCCCGGGATCACGCTGGCTGAAAAGGAAGGTTTCGTCCTTCAGATCGGTCCAATAGACGATGTTGTTGCCGGCCAATCGGTGACCTTCGGGCAGCGCGACCATGATGCGCTCGCTCCAGAGACCCATAACCTTCCCCTCGCGAGAGATCGGATCACCCGTCACGATGGCGACATCAAGCCGGCCAGCATCGACGCCGGCGAACAGGCATGCGCGTGCGCCTTCATATGTCTGGATTTCGATCTTCGGGAACCGCGACGCATACTCGATCAGGCTTGCCCGCAGGTTCCCGGCCGACAGTGAAGTGTAGAATCCGACCGTGAGGCGGCCTGCCTCGCCCCTGCCGATGTCCTTGGCGGTCGCGGCCATATGATCGACTGTTTCGACAAGATGCCGAGAAGTCCGCAATACCTCGACGCCAGCCGTAGTCAGCCGAACGCCACCGCTGGTTCGTTCGAACAACACGACCCCCAGACGCTCTTCCAATTGCGAAATGCAGCGGCTCAGGGTCGATTGCTTGACCCCATGCGCCTCAGCCGCCCGCCGAAAACTGCCATAGTGCGCGGCGGCGACGGCATAGCGCAGGTGCCTCAACTCAAGTTGCGCCTCCAGTGGGAAGAACTCCTTCCTGTGATTCGCGCCGGACCTGACGACTAAAACCTCACCGATTCGGGTCGGCGGGACTGTTGACAGGAACGTAATCTGCGCGTCCGATTACGCTATTGCGACGCGGTTGCGCCTATTGATCCGCAATAGACAGAATACATAGCTCGCTGCCTGACCTCGCTTCGTTGGCTGCTTTGCGTCAGCTCCGTAAGCACGCGCACGCCCGAGACGATGACGAGGAAGTTGCTCCCCTTGCACGGCACGCTAACGATCGATTTCTTACTCATGACGCTCGTCCCTTTCCGAGCGCCTGCGTGCCAATCGTTCTTCAAGGCGCAAAACTCTCTCACTAAGGAGGACGAGGGCAGCAACGATCGCGCACGCAAGGCCGACGAGGTACATTCCTGATCCGATCGCCAGGCCAATGGCGCCGACCACCCAAATACCTGCGGCCGTCGTCAGCCCATGGATGCGGTCACCTGCACTTTTGAGGATCATTCCCGCCCCGAGAAATCCCAGACCGGTCACCACGCCAGCCGCAACCCTCGCGGTGTCCGCGTTGGGAAACGCAGTGAGCGAAAGAAGGCCGAAGGTGGCGCTACCAAGAGCGACCAGTGCGTGTGTGCGCTCTCCTGCTGATTGCCCCGCAGCTTCCCGTTCAAGCCCGATCACGAAGCCGATCAGCGCGGCCAATGCCAGGCGTGCGACTAACTCAAGCTCGGGAGCGCTCATGATAAAGAGAGTCCTTTGGTGCGCAGCATGCGCAAGCCCGAGGCAATTACGAGGAACTCGCTCACCTCATGCGCGACCACCACGATCGGAAGGGAGAAGACGCCTGCGACGGCGCCGACGATCAGCGCGCCGATCACTACTGCCGACAGCGCAAGGTTCTGCCTGACGACGGCTTGGGTGCGCTTCGCGTGCCCCAGCGCATAGACGAGCTTGTCCAGGTCGTCCGCCATCAGCGCCACGTCGGCCGTTTCCAAGGCTACGTCGGTGCCGGCCGCGCCCATGGCGACGCCCACCGTCGCTTCGGCGAGCGCTGGTGCGTCATTGACGCCGTCGCCCACCATCGCGACATGACCGCGCTCCTCCGCAAGGGCCCGCACTCTCGCCACTTTGTCCTCCGGCTTGAGCTCGGCAAAGACCTCGTCGATGCCCACCTCTCTGGCAATGGCGCGGGCCGTTCGTGGATTGTCGCCCGTCAGCATGACCACGTTGCGAATGCCGGCCGCGTGCAACGCTGCGACCGCTCTTTGAGCGTTCGGCCGCAGGGTGTCGCGTAGGGCGAGAAATCCCCAGGCGGTCCGCTCGTCGCCGACGACGATGACCGTCTTGCCGTCGTCCTGCAGTCGCGTGATCTCGGCCTTGAAGTTTTCGAGCGGCGCGCCAAGCTGGTCCTCGAATAGCGCAGGACTCCCGATAAAGACCCGGCGCCCGTTCACGGAGGCTTCGGCGCCGGCGCCCCTCAGAGCCCGAAAGCCGATCACCTCGGGGACAGTGAGATCGGATTCGCGAGCCCGACGCACGATCGCGCGAGCAAGCGGGTGCTCGCTGTGGCGCTCCACTGCCGCAGCGATCGCGAGCAGCGCGTCCTCGTCGGACGGGCTTCCGTCGCTTCGGGCTGCTAGTAGAACATCGGTCACTTGCGGCTCGCCGCTTGTCAGCGTCCCCGTCTTGTCGAGAGCGACAACGCTCACCTTGGCGAGTTCCTCAACATAGATGCCGCCCTTGACGAGCACGCCATTGCGGGCAGCCGTGCCCAACGCCGCGACCATGGTGATGGGGATTGAGATCACCAGCGCGCAGGGTGCAGCAGCGACGATGAACACCGTCGCTCGCATCACCGCTTCCTGCCAGGACAGGCCAAGCACGAGCGGGAGCCCCAACGCGGCAAGGATGCCGAGCCCGAGCACGGCCGGGCTGTACCAAGCGCCGAAGCGCTCGATGAAGCGCTGGCTCCGGCCCCTCCGCTCCTGGGCTTCCTCGACCATCTGGATGATCCGGGCCAGCGTGTTGTCGGCATGCGTGCGTGTGGCGCGGACCTCAAGCGCCGCCTCGCCGTTGATCGTGCCTGCAAACACCTGCTCGCCCGGTGCCTTCTCGACGGGCACGCTCTCACCGGTGACGGGCGCCTCGTTTACGCTGGACGCACCGCTGAGGATTTCTCCATCGGTCGGCATGGCCTGGCCTGGACGCGCGATGAACACGTCGCCGACGCGCAGCTCCTCGACAGGGATCTCGACCTCCCTGCCGTCGCGGCGGACAAGGGCCACCTTGGGAGCGAGCGCCATGAGCGCTCTGATCGCCGAGCGCGTCTTCTCCTCGGTATAACCTTCGGCCGCCTCGGAAATGGAGTAGAGGAAGACCAGCATCGCACCTTCCGCCGGCTGCCCCATGATCGCCGCCACCACAGCGGCCACGGACATCAGCAGCTCGATGCCGATCTCTCGCTCGAAGATCAGTTCCTCGATAGCCTCGCGTCCGAAGAAATAGCCGCCGGCGAGGATCGACACGACGTAGAGCGGCACCGCGACAATCTCGGTCGCCGGCGCCATGCTCGCGAGCCAGCCGACAAGTAGAAGGAGGCCGGATGCGGCGGAGGTCAGGACCTTGGCGTTCCGCCACGGCTTCGGCAACGCTGGCAGCTCACGCCTCTCATCGGCCGGGAAGCCGACTTCGCCGAGCTGCCTTCGAATCTGTGCCGCCGACGTTGTGGAAGGATCGAAGCGGACGCGCACCTTCGCGGCCTTGGGATAGACGTCAATGTCGTCTATTCCCGGGAAGCCTGAGAGAGCTCGTTTGAGCGCCGCCGCGTCGTGTTCGCAATCCAGATTCGCCACGCGCCAGTCAGCGCTCTCAATTGTCGTGTTCATCGTTTGTCCTATCTCGACAACGAGTCGTTCGTTTGTGCGAGCGGGATGACCTCCCGGAACTTTCCGCCGCGACCCCGTTCCGGCGGTTCGCCACCGCGCTCGATAACGACGTGTCCAAGCCCGTGCTCGGCAAGCATGTTCCGCAGACCTGCTTCGGCCTCGCGCCAGACGGTGTCTGCATTCGCCGTCGGCGTGATTTGCAGACGTAATTCAAGTCTTTCCGGCTCGCTCTGCGCGAGCTGGAAGAGCGTGACTCCGCGGACAGCCTCGATCGGTTGGGTGAGCGCCAGCGGAGGCAGCCTGATATCGCCGCCCGAAGTCCGGAATGTGAGAACGTCCGCGGAGCGACCCTGTACGCGGATTGCGGGCAAGGGGTTCCCGCACGGGCACGGGTCCGGCCTCTGCAAGACGCTGTCGCCGAGATCGTAGCGCAGGATCGGCTGCACACGATTGGCGAGATTGCTGATCAGGATCGTGTGCGACTGCTCGCCGGGAGCGACCGGCCGATAATCGGCATCGACCGGCTCGAACGCCACCCAGTCGGCGTTGACGTGCAGCCAGCCTTCGCTGCACATGTAGCTGAGGAACATGCATTCCGATGCGGCATAGCTGTTGCCGACTTTGGCGCCGAACACGCGCGCTATCCGGCCGTATTCCGGTTGCGGCAGCCGTTCGGCCGATAGGGCCAGCAGCACGGGATCGATATTGAGCCGCCCGGCTTCCTGTTCGTCGGCCAGCATCGCAGCCATGCTGGCATAGGGCGTGAGCAGCGCCGGCTGGAAGCGGTTGAGCCGCTCGACAAGCTCCGCCATCGGCATGTGCGCGGAGAGCACCTCTACGCGTTTTCCGCGCCGCTTCTTCAGGCGTGCCGCGGCAACGGCCGACGCGAAATGGCCGCCCGTCGCCATAACCATCGCCAATCGCCCGCGGCGGGCGATGATGTTGAGGATGTCGCTCGGGCTGAGCCAGTCACCCATCCAGCGGAGCATCATGGCGGTCACGACCGCCATCGTGCGATCGTCGGTCAGGAATATCCCGCGGCGGCCGGTCGTGCCTGAAGTGGTAGCCAGCGTATATTTTCCGAGGAACCGCTCTCCAATCCGACCTGGATCGTCGACAACTGCCTCTGCCGCCTCGAGCGTCACGTCTCGATCGGTGCACCATTCGTCGAAGCGCTCCATGAGCGTCTTCTTGTCTGTAATGGGAAGCTGCTCGGCGCTTTCAACCCGATCCGGCAGATCACGGTACAGCTCACGATAGTACGGAGAGTTGGCCCGGGCGTAGGCGACCATGTCAGCGAGACGGGCGCGCTGGCGTTGCGCGATTGCGCCGGCACCGCCCTTTCGAGCGCGCCGTGCGTCCCAGATCAGGCCTATGACATGCTCGCTCACAGTCGTTCTCGGGTTCACACGCCTCTAGTCACTTGCTATACGTACATCCTGTAGCCACTACAGAATCAACCCGCAAATGATCACTATCGGAGCCTTGTCCAAACATACGGGCGTCAACATCGAGACGATTCGCTACTACGAGCGGATCAGGCTCATACCCCCGCCGCCCCGCACGGACAGTGGAAGACGCCTCTACGGAGCGGAGGACATCCGGCGGCTGACCTTCATCCGCCATGCCCGGGACCTCGGCTTCGACATCGCGGCCATCAAGACGATGCTCGCTCTGCAGGAGGTGCCCGAGGCGTCCTGCGAACGGGTAAGCCAGATCGCGACCGATCAGCTCCAAGCTGTCGAAAGCCGGATCCGCCGGCTACTTGGACTCAGGACTGAACTCACGCGGATGATCAAGGAATGCGACAACGGGAAAGTTGCGAATTGCCGCATTATTGAAGTTCTCGCTGATCCTCTTGGTGATCCTGACCTCCAAGAGAATCTGCAAGCACGAGGACCGCGACACCGCAGACAATCGCCGCGTCAGCGAAATTGAACGCGGGGTCGATGGTGGTCCAACATGTGAGAATCCAGGTAACCGACGACAAAGGTGGTCAAAGACGTTGCTCAGCGCTCAGCCAAGTATTGCTCCGAGGCCGAGCGCGGCCTGGGGCCACTTGCCGACGATCACTTCACCAGCTCTTGGACGAACCTGCGCGACGAGCGCGTTCCTCCAACGATGCTCGCGCGTGAGCGCCGCGACCCCGAAATCGTAGAAGGGAGTGAGCCAATGATACCCGGCGGCCGGCGTGTAGAGGGTTTTGCCCTCGGCGGCATTGTTCCCGGCGAGCTGGATTTCGGCTTCTTCTTCGTGTTTCGCGCTCAAGTGAAATTCCAAATCGGCGGCAATCAGGTGAACCGACCAAATGCCACGGAGAAGATGAGAAAGACGCCGAGTGCGCCTCGATAGAGCACGAAGGGCCAAGCGGAAAAGCGCTCAAGCACCCGCATCAATCCCCAAATCGCGAAGAAAGCGGAGATGGAGGCAACGACGAGCCCGACGAGAAGAATGGACCAGCCTTCGAAAGCCAGATGGGCTTTGTGAAGCTCCCAAAGTTCCTTGAAGCCGGCCAGGGCGATTGCCGGCAAGCCAAGTAGGAACGAGAATCGCGCCGCCTCTTCCCGTTTCAGACCAAGCGAAAGCGCAGCGGTCAGGGTAGATCCCGAACGCGAAACTCCTGGGATCAGGGCGCCGATCTGTGCGATGCCGACGATCATTGCATCGGTCAGAGACACATCTTCTAGTGTTCGTCTGTGGCGGGCGTAAATCTCCGCCAGCGCAAGGAGGATGGCCATGACGATGCAGGCCCAGCCGACGACTGTGAGGGTCCGCAACGGAGACCCGCAGGTATTCAGCATCCCGGACAAAGACAGGCCCGCCAGGCCGATCGGGATCGTCGCGAGGACAATCCAAACAGAGAAGAGAAAGTGTCGATCCCGAAAATCCCGATGCGCAACGGCGCGAAGCGAGTTCGTGGCCAATTGGCTCACGTCACCCCAAAAATAGCTGATGACGGCAGCCAGTGCTGCGAGCTGCATAGCTGCCGAGAAGGCGGAGCCGGGATCCTGCCAGCCGAGCAAGGCAGGTACGATCCGCATATGCGCCGTCGAGGAGATCGGCAGCAATTCGGTGATTCCTTGAACGACACCCAGTAGGGCGACCTTGGAATAGCCCAGCGCCACGAATCCGGTGTCCACGCCATTCGTACAAGCTTCCGTCATGCAGGTTCCTCTGTTGGCGTGTGGCGGTTCGAATGCCGGCCAAGGAGTTCAGTGCCGCGCGCCGCTCGGCAGCTTCTGAACGGGAGTCATCGACCCCACTGGCCAAAAGGCGCCTGTGATCAGCAAGACGACGCCGATCGTTATCATCGTGTCCGCCATGTTGAAGGCCGGCCAGTGCCAACTGCCGACATGGAAATCTAGAAAATCAGTCACGGCACCTTGACGCATCCGGTCCAACACATTGCCCGTAGCACCGCCGGCAATCAGGCCGAGACTGATCGTCTCCATTGGCTTTACGGTTCTTATGGCCCACACGAGAAGTCCGGCCACGATCACCATCTTGATTCCGGCGAGCACCAATGGGCTATCGACGAACAGCTCACGGAACATGCCAAAGCTGACACCAGTGTTGAAACCGAGCGTCAGATTGAAAAATGGCGCGATCTCGATCGTGCGCGGCGGCGCCATCACAACATTGAGGATCAGCCATTTCGTAACAAAATCGACCGCAAGGGCGGCAGCTAAAACACCAAATGCCAATGTAGTTCGTCGAATCAATTTGAGATACACCACGCTCAATCAGTCCTTCTTTTCGGCCATTCTCCGCGGCCAGTGCATTTGTGCTGGATCGCACCGACGCGGTGTCGGGCTACGCCGGGACCGTCTCGACGATGGTCGGGGCCCGAGGCCGCTGCGCCGAAACACCAAGGCCGCCAGGTGGGCCACTCTTTTGAGTGCTGGCCTGACCACGGTTGAGCAGGCGCAGGCCGTTGAGGACGACCAGCAGAGACGCGCCGACGTCGGCCGCGATAGCGCCCCAAAGCGATGC
The DNA here is from genome assembly GCF_043194755.2 of Xanthobacter nonsaccharivorans. Lineage (NCBI taxonomy): Bacteria > Pseudomonadati > Pseudomonadota > Alphaproteobacteria > Hyphomicrobiales > Xanthobacteraceae > Xanthobacter > Xanthobacter nonsaccharivorans. Next base: position 2,086,669 of record NZ_CM195526.1, read on the forward strand.
GAGGCCAATCACCGTCAGCGCTGTGAACAGCAGCTTCACTGCGATCGAGAAGGCGACGTTCTGTCGGATAATGGCAAGCGTTGCGCGGGAATGGCGTACTAGCCACGAAAGCTTCGAAAGGTCGTCCGCCATGAGGGCGACATCGGCCGTTTCAATGGCGGCGTCACTTCCCATAGCGCCCATGGCGATGCCGAGATTGGCACGCCCCATCGCGGGAGCATCGTTGACTCCGTCTCCGACCATCGCCACTGAGCCGTAGCGCCGCACCAACTCCTCGACCGCCGCCACCTTGTCGCCGGGCAGAAGTTCCGCCCGAACCTCATCGATGCCCGTCTGCTTCGCAATCGCCTCCGCTGTCGCACGGTTGTCCCCAGTCAGCATCACAACGTGTTCGATCCCGGCGCGGTGAAGCGCCGTGACGATGTCCTTCGCTTCCGGCCTGACAGCATCGGCAACGGCAACGAGGCCCCAGACGTCTTGACGATCGCCGACCGCGACGATGGTGCGACCGCCGTTCGAAAGCGCATCGGTACGCTGTACAACTTCTGCTGAGTTGATGCCTCGCTCCTCAATGTAGCGGCGCGAGCCGAGCCACATCTCGCGGCCGGCCACGCGACCGAGGACACCTCGGCCAGTGATGGCCTGGACAGCCTCAGCAGGCTCGACGGTGATCTTCAGTTCGACGGCTTTCGCCAGAATGGCGTGAGCGATCGGATGTCCGCTGCGCGCCTCCAGGGCCGCAGCCAAGCCGAGGAGCTCCATTTCGCTGCGGCCTCCAAGCGGCACGATCTCGACGACCTGGGGCCGCCCTTCGGTGAGCGTGCCCGTCTTGTCCATGGCAACAGCTTTGAGCCGCGCAGGCGTTTCGAGATGAGTGCCGCCCTTCACCAGGACGCCCTGTTTCGCCGCGCCGGCGAGTGCTGCCACAATCGTCACCGGCGTCGAAATTACCAGCGCGCACGGACAAGCGATCACGAGGAGCACGAGAGCCCGGTAGAACCAGACGTCCCAGGCACCGCCCAACAGCAAAGGCGGAGCGAGGAAGATCGCAATGGCGAGTGTCATCACGACGGGCGTGTAGACGCGCGCGAACTTCTCCACCCATTGCTCACTAGGCGCGCGTCGGCTCTGCGCCGAACCCACCATGCGGATGATCTGGGCAAGTGTCGTGTCATTCGCCGCTTTGGTGGTCACGACCTCAATCGCACCCTCACCGTTGATAGTTCCGGCAAAGACTTCGTCGCCCTCTGCCTTGAATGCGGGGACGCTTTCACCGGTGATCGGTGCTTGATTGACCTCGCTCTCGCCCGCGATAACCCGGCCGTCGAGCGGCACCTTGTCTCCTGGCCGGACGATGATATGCGCGCCGACAGGAACCTCGGCCGCCGGGACATCGCGCTCGGAGCCGTCTTCGAGCTTGACGCGTGCTGTGGCCGGCGCGAGTTCCATGAGCGCGGCAACCGCACGCCGCGCGCGACCAAGACTCCAAGCTTCGAGCGCCAGCGCCAATGCAAAAAAGAACGAAACGGTAGCGGCCTCGAACCAGGCGCCGATGCCGATCGCGCCTGCGACCGCAACCATCATCAGCAGATTCATGTCGGGGCGAAGTCGCTTGCCCGCGAGCCAAGCCTTGGGCGCGACGTAGCGCGCGGCGCAGAGCACCGCGACCGCATATAGAACCATGCTCGGCAACGGGGTCGAGCCCAAAGCGTGTTCGCCCGCCTCGAATGCTGCGAAGACACCGCCTCCAAGCCAAGCGTGGACCGCAAAGCCGAGCACCGTGAACACGCCGCTCGCGGTCGTCAGCCACGACTGGACCCGCTTGCGACGCTCTTCGGCTTGCGCGGCCTCGCTGGTTCCGCCTTCAGTCCAGGGCTCGGCGCGCAGACCCGCGCGAGCCACCGCCTTCTCGACACGGGCTTCGAGCACGGAATCCGGCGTCACGTCGATCGACATACGGCCGTTGAGAAGATCGAACGCGAGCTTGTCTTCCCCAACCAGCGGACCGACCTCGCGCTTCAATGCCGCGATCTCGTCGGCGCAATCCATGCCGTGAATTCGAAACACGACTTGGCCGGGCAAGTGGGTCGGGATTGGGGGACTGAAGGCCTCCTGCCCCTCTGCGCCGCAGCCGCACGCCGCGCGTTCGTGCATGGAGGCGGGCTGGACCGAGGCGTCTGAGACTGTCTGCGGCGCCCATAGTTCGGCGCGCATACCCGTTCGAGCCACGGCCTCCTCGATCGCGGCGGACGCAGCCCGGTTCTGAGGGGCCACGGTCATCATGCCTTGCGCAGTGTCAAAGGCGAGTTTGTCCTCGCCGACCAGCGGCCCCAGTTCCCGAATGAGGGCCGCCACCTCGTTCTTGCAGTCGAGCCCACGGACGCGGAAAAGCAGTGCGTCGGCCATATCCTCTTCTACAAGCGCGGCGCGCATGCCAGTCGCGGCGACACGGGCGACGATTTCCTCGACCGTCGTCAGCCCTTGCGGCGCGACCGTCATCAGCCCCTTGGCCGTGTCGAATGACAACCAGGCCTCACTCTCGACCAGCGGACCAACCTCTCGCATGAGGGCCGCCACCTCGTTCTTGCAATCGAGCCCCTCGACCCGGAACACCAGTGCCGGTGCAAGCTGCTGCACCGGATTCCCCAGGAGATGTGCTTGCATGCCGGTCGTTGCGACCGCGCGCTGGACGGCATCAATCGTCGAAGCACTCGCCGATTGCACGTCCATGACCCCGGTCTGGGTGTTGAAGGACAACTTATCGCCACCGCCGACAAGTGGACCCACCGCCGCACGAAGCGCTCGGACCTCGTTCTGGCAGTCTAAGCCGTCGACCTTGAAGCGCAGCAAGCTTGACGTGCTCATCTCGCGGCATCCACCTTCATCATCGTGTCCTTCCGGTCCCGTTCCTGCGCGGTTCCCGAGCTTCTTCTCACTCGAGCCAGAACTTGCATACATCCTGTAGTCACTACAGAATCAAGATCGAATTATTACATTACGGGCTGGCGATCGCAGATGCGCGACCGCCATGACGCCGATCCTGCGCCGCGCCAAAGATGCCAACGCCGTCCGCCGCCGGGCGTCTCAACGGCCTCGCCACTCCGTCGAGCCATGTTTCGCGAACTGCGAGGCACCCCGCAGTGATTCGCTGGTGGTCGTGCTCCAAATTTCTGCAGGCAATGGCGTCAGGTCTCCCGTCCCGCGCCTTTGCGATTGAGCCAGAAACCCGCAACGAGAATTGCCATGGCTACCAGTTGCGCCACTACAGTCTCGGTTGTGGGGAAAAGCCCAAGCATCTGGATGCGCGGTATGCCTGACAGCGGCACGACACCCAAGATTCCCGCCTCCTGGAGACCCGCTATACCCTTTCCCGCCAACACGACCGCCAGGATCGCGATGAGGATGGCGCTCCAAGAGAAGAACTGGGTGATCGGTAGGCGCGTACTGTAGCGGAGCATGATCCAGGCCAGAACCGCAAGCAGCGCCGCGGCCGCCGCGGCGCCGCCCAGCATGGCCAGCCCGTTTCCCTGTGCCCAGAGCGCGGCATAGAAAAGGATGGTCTCAAAGACTTCGCGATAGACAACGACGAAGGCAAGCAGGAAAAGGAACCAGCCCGAACGCTTCGACAGGGCGTGCGTCATCTTCTCCCTGATATAGCGTTGCCAGGCCTCGGCATTGCTTTTCCCGTGCATCCAGATTCCGACCGTCACCAGGATGACCGCGGCGAAGAGCGAGCCGAATCCTTCGGTAAGTTCGCGCGATGCCCCGCTGATGCCGATGAAATACGTGGCCACAAACCATGTGGCCACACCTGCGGCCAGTGCCGCCACCCATCCGCGATGAACGAAACCAAGCACTTCGGTGCGTTCGGTCTTGCGGAGGAAGGCGATCATCGCGACCACGATCAGCAACGCCTCAAGTCCCTCGCGCAGCAGGACGCCGAATGCGCCGAGGAAGCTTGACACGCTGCTTGCACTTTCCGGCGCGAGCCTCGCCTCGGCATCGCCGAAGAGGCTGGCAAGCTCCTGGTTGGCGGCTTCGACCTCCGCGAGCGGGCGGCCCCTGCCGATCGCTGCCCTCAGCGCCCCCATCGCTTGTTCGATTCGTGCCATGAGCGCAGGATCGCGGGCGGCAAGAACGGGTTCGACGGGCTCGAAGCCGTCGAGATAGGCGGACAAGGCGAGGTCTGCGGCGGCCTTGCGATTACCTGCCGCATAAGCATCGAGACTGGCCTTGAGGCGTTCGCGGGTGAGAGCCAGCGACCCGCCCTCCCGCGTGGCAACCGCTTCGGGATGGTGGCGCAGATAGGCGGTCACGGCCTCCGCCCTTTGCGCACCGATATCGCCTGCGAGCGCCGCCGGCGTTGCGCCCACAAACGCCGCCATGTTGGGATAGCGTTGACCAGGCGAGGCATCATCGCGCCAAACCCTCTCGCCCCGGCGAATTTCGGAACTCGGATAGGCGAAGCCGCCAACGTAGAAAGCCAATGCCCAGCGGTCCTGGTCGGAGAGCGACTCGAAGCTCGCCATCGCCGTGCCGTCGAGACCTTGGGTGATGACCTGATAAAGGCCGAACAGACTGCGCTGATCGGCGCGAGCCTTGTCGCTGAACGCGATCGGCCGCGGATCGAGCCCGACCGAACCCGGGCCATGTCCGTCACCCGTTGTGCCGTGACAAGTTGCACAATTCTGAGCGTAGAGCGCTGCCCCGCGCGCCAGGTCCGGCGGCGCGGTAGGGGCGAGCGGCACGGGATAGGCAACGAGCAGGGCGGACGCGAGCGCCCTTGCTTGTGTCGCGACTTCATTGGGAGCCGCTTTGGCAGTGATCGCCGCGCGCAACGCACCGGTTCTGCGCAACAGGTCGGCTTTGCCGCTTTTTTCGGGCAAACTTTCGAGCCTGGTTTCTACCTGACCCGCGAACTCCACCATTTCCGCATATTCAGCTTCATTGCTGACCCGGCCGCCGGAGACTGCGCCGGCATAATCGACAGCGACGTAGTCGAGAAGCCGCCAGGCCGTCTGGACGTCTGCGTCGCTAGCGAGCGCCTGAGATGGCATGACTCCCAATAGGAGAGCCGAAAGAAGGGCTACCCAAGAGTAGCGAAAAACCTCTTTTGCGGTTTTTGGGCGGGGACGAACGGGACCATCTGTCAGGCGCATCTACGAGTCTCTAATTAAGAATCATTCGCGCAATAATCCTGTAGTCACCACAGGATCAAGCGCCAATGCATGTTGTCGTCCGATTTTCGGCTTGCACGGATCCTGCGCCCGCGTTGCGAGCGTCCAACTTATGACACTGGCTGTCATGCTGACCGGCTTTTGATATACGAGTCGGAAGCCGGCTGGCGGTCACTGACAATCGGTCGCCCGGCGAACTGGAGTAGCGTCACATGCGCGCGAACATCGCGGTAAGACTTACACCCGATTGGCTTCCGGATCTCGACGAGGAACAAGTCGTGGAGCTCGCAGAGCTTCTACGCCTCCTCGGAGAGCCAACCCGTCTGCGCGTGCTCCTGGCATGCTTGGCGCAATCCGGTTCTGTCGGGGAACTGGCAGAACGCACATCGCTTGCTCGCTCGCTCGTCAGCCACCATCTGCGCATGCTTCGAGCGAGCCGTTTCCTTTCCGCCACCCGTAGCGGCAAGCAGATTATCTACGCCCCCGTGGATGATCGTGTTCGATGCATCTTGGAGGATCTGGTGGGGCACGTCATCGAGGTCCCGGAGGAAAAGGACGAGTGAGGCCTCGTAGCAGTCTCAAGCGACCATCCAACGTCAGAGCCGGTCGATAACCAGCTTGAGTTTCCCGCGGACCTGCTCCGCCGCGCGTTTCAGCTCGGGATTGTCGATGGCCTGCATTGAAGCCACGGGATCGATAGCAGCCACCTCCGTTCGCCCCTCGCCGATGTCCTGAATGACGACGTTGCAGGGTAGCATGGTCCCGACCTTGTCCTCGATCTGTAGCGCCTCGTGGGCAAGCGTTGGGTTGCATGCCCCGAGGATGCGGTAGTTTCGGAAATCAATGTTGATCTTCTTCTTGAAGGTCTCCTTGACATCGATTTCGGTGATGATGCCGAAGCCCTCCTGCTTCAGAGCATCGGTCGCACGGCGAACGGCCTCATCGAAGCCGACTTTGAGTGTCTTGGCGAAGTAGTAGCTCATTCAACATCTCCAGTCTTGCCCATGAGGTTGGCCCGAACCTGAGCAGGCTCCCGTCAGATGAGGGCAACTCTCAATGAAGGCCGGACAGATATTCGGCCACGGCTCTCTTGTTCGTGTCATTCAGCATGACCGCGATGCGCCCCATCATCATGCCCTGTCGCTCGCCGCTGGAAAACCGCTTCAACTGGTCGACGATATAGTCCGCGTGCTGGCCATTCAGCCCGGGCGCGTTGCCCATCATTCCCATCATCGGCATCATCCCCATCACGGGCCTCCCTGCTTGCCGACGCGAGCCGTGGCACATCGCGCACGAAGGCGTCCCCTGACCTACGCCTGAGAAATATATGCGCTCACCGATGGCTGCTAAGCGCTGGTCCTTGATGGGGTCCGGTCGGACGCCCTGCCGGCTGTAAAAGCTTGCGGCATCGGCCAAATCACTGTCGGAGAGAGTCGCGACGATGCCGGACATGATGTCCGACCTGCGGGCCCCCGTCTTGAAGGCCCATAGCTGCCAGTAAAGATATGCCGGGTTCTGTCCAGCGAGCTTGGGGATTTTCGGATCGGCACTGTTTCCATCGCTGCTATGGCATGCAGCGCATTTCGACTCCGCAACGCGCTTCCCGTGCTCTGGGTTGCCCTCCGCTGCGGCGCGAGATCGACCGCCCCACCATCCCGCAGATCCCGAGGGCGTTTGCGCCACGGCAACAAGGTAGCCGCCCCCAGAAAGGAAGATGGCCAACCACAAGCTTATCAAGGGCGCCTTTCCCATGGCGTCTGCCTCCTCGACGAGACCACGGCGAAATCCCTGCCTCCTCGACGCTCGATTGCGCACGCGTGTTTGCGCGAGCTGCCCTCAACCGCCGATGTCACCCTTCTTCTGCAGGTACTCCTCGCGATCAATTTCACCCTTCGCGTAGCGCTCCTCCAAGAAGTCAAGCGCCCGCGACCGGCGATCTGGGGAGGGCGGGTGGTCCCGACCTCCCGATATGAACCGGACGAGCGCTACCGCCGCCAAAATGCCAACGATCAGAAGTAGAAGGGTGAAGACGCCATGAAATAGCGTCCATCCCCAACCCATCATCCCGTTCCAATACATGCCGTCACTGAACGACACGATAAGTGCCGGTATTCCGGTCGACGGCAAAGCGCTGCACGAGCGCGTCCTTATCGGTCGTCACGATGTCCGCGGTGATCGTGTTGTCGTTCCGCTCGGTGACGGGGCCAACCTTGACGCGGGGGTTGCCCGACATGGCGACCCAACGCTCGAAGTACGTCTTAACGTCATTAGCGGAAAGGTTCAGATTGGCCTGCTGGCCCATCATCATGCCGGGACCCATCATGCCCTGGCCCATCATGCCCTGGCCCATCATGCCCTGGCCCATCATGCCCTGGCCCATCATCCCGGGGCCCATGCCCATCATGCCGGGCCCCATCATGCCCATCATCCCCGGGCAACCGTATCCCCCATACCCTTGTCCCCCATAATACCCTTGCGCGTGCGCTTGATTCACGTTCACGACGCCGACCGCCCCTGCGGCACCGACAGCCACCAGGGCCACAGCCGCGAGCCCACCAACGATTCTTCTGTCCATTGCAGTCCTCCTTCTGGCTTTGCTTCTGGTCATGCTGCCGACCATAGCTCATAACATAGCTCATAACAACGTGCGTTTGTATGTTTGTGAGTTTGGTCTGCGCTCGTCCTTGATTTGGGTCAATCAGCCGGGTACTCCGGTGAACCCACCGGAAAAATACGTGGTTTCCACAGTGCTCCAAGCGGCCTGGACTTGCTCACGACATCCGGTCGCGGCGCTCACAATCTGCGCAGGATAACTCCTGTACCGGCTACAGGATCAAGCGGGAGCTTCAAATGGCTTCCGTCCCGCGCGCCTCAGCTCGCCTGACAATCGGCTATGCGATAGGCTGTGCGATAGCGGCAATTGCCGACCCCTGCGAGCAGGCCCCCGATGCCATACGGGCCAAGTAGCACCGGGCACGCCGCTTCGGTCCCAGCGTCGCGCTAAACGGTACGCTTGATATGTAACGGTCGTAACAATATGATGTAGCCATGGCTACTCCATCGTGGCTACTCTTGACCTACAAGGTCCCGCCCGATCCCGCGGCCAAGCGGATCGCGCTGTGGCGGCGCCTGAAGGGCATGGGCGCCGTCTATCTGCAGAACGGCGTCTGTCTTCTGCCCAAGACCGATGACCATGTCCGCCGGCTGAAGATGCTGGAAAACGATGCTTCCGAGATGGGAGGCGAATCCGTGATCCTGGAGACGGTCGCGCTCGACCGAGTCCAAGAGGACAAGGTCGTCGCCCGCTTTAAGGCAGATCGGGATGAAGCCTATCGCGAGTTCATCGACAAGTGCGCCGATTTCGAGGCCGAGATCGCCAAGGAGCGGGCGGCAAACCACTACACCTATGCCGAACTCGAGGAGAATGATGTCGACCTGAAGAAGCTCCGGGGCTGGTTCGACAAGATCCGCAAGCTCGACTTCTATGGTGCGACGCTTGCAGCCGAAGCCGAGGATCGGCTGCACGCCTGCGAGGCGCTGCTCGACGCCTATGCTCGGCAGGTCTTCGACGCACACGATGAGAATCAGTGAGAGGGGCAATGGGCGAGATCAAAGGCCGAGCGATGACGGAGATTGCTCCGAAGCGCGCAACTCCCTGGCGGGAGATCCCTTCAGGGATCTGGGCTCTCGGATTCGTGTCGTTGCTGATGGATGTCTCGTCGGAGATGATCCACGCCCTCCTGCCGGTCTATCTCGTAACCATACTTGGCACGTCGACGCTCACTGTCGGTGTCATCGAAGGCATCGCGGAGGCGACCGCCTCAATCACCAAAGTCTTTTCCGGCGCATTGAGCGACAGGCTGGGCAAGCGCAAATTCCTAGCAGCACTCGGTTACGGGATGGCTGCATTCACAAAGCCCATCTTTCCGTTAGCGACCACAGTTGGATGGCTCATCGCCGCCCGCTTCATCGACCGAGTCGGCAAGGGCATCCGTGGCGCGCCGCGCGATGCACTTGTCGCCGACATCAGCCCCGTCCACCTGCGCGGTGCGAGCTTTGGTCTGCGCCAGTCACTCGACACGGTCGGTGCCTTTCTCGGCCCGTTACTCGCCATCATTCTTATGTGGCTGACTACCGACAAGTTCACGGTGGTCTTTTGGATTGCGGTCGTCCCGGCGTTCCTGTCGTTCGCTCTGATCCTCGTCGCGGTACGCGAGCCCGAGCGCCTGCCGGGCCTGCGTCAGGTTCGCATGCCCTTGAGCGCCAGCGAACTCAGGAACCTCGGCACCACTTACTGGTGGGTCGTGGCGGTCGCTGCGGTATTCACGCTCGCCCGGTTCAGCGAGGCGTTCCTGGTTCTGCGTGCCCAGTCCATTGGCGTGCCGTTGATGCTGGTCCCGATCGTCCTCGTTATTATGAATATCGCCTACGCCGTTTCCGCCTATCCCGTGGGTGCCCTCTCCGACCACATCGATCGGATCACCGTTCTGATCCTCGGCCTCCTGCTGCTCCTTGCAGCCGATCTCATGCTCGGCTTCTCCACGGGCATCGTGGGCGTGGGGTTTGGCATCATACTCTGGGGATTGCACATGGGCTTCACCCAGGGGCTGCTTGCGACCCTCGTCACCGACGCGGTGCCGGCTGAACTTAGAGGCACCGCCTTTGGCATGTTCAACCTGGTGACCGGCGTCGCATTGCTCGCCGCCAGCGTCATTGCAGGCCTGCTTTGGGATGTTGCTGGGCCACGCGGAACATTCCTGGCGGGGGCCGCCTTCACGGCCGTGACCTTGGCAGGCCTGCTACCGCTCCGGGCGCGGCTGACGAGCAAGAAGTGAAAAGTGACGCATCACGCAGCCTTCCGCACCGCAGCCCGGTATACGCCGTAGCTAACCTTCTCAAGCAGGCCCTCGTCACACATCCGGGTGAGATAGCAGCGCGGAATCCCAATTTCCGTCAGGTCGCGCGTTCGGACGGTTCCGCGTTCGAGAGCGAGTGCAACCGCTCGATCCCTCAGCGAGGGCTTGGGACCTCCGGCCAGGCGTATTGCCTCGGCGCGGTCCCGGTCACGCTTGCGGATTTTAGGGGATTCTGGCGTAGCGTTGGGTCGGGGGATTGAGTATTCGTAGTTCGCATCTTCGCCGACCCCGGCGAGCCATCTTTTCCAGCATAAGCCGACGTAAAGAACGCGTTGCAAACGCTGGATTCCGGCTTCTGTTCGGTTCACTGCCTAAGCGCTGCGGCGGTGGCGGCCACGAAATCTGCAGGCATTGCCAGCTGCCAGCATCCATGCCCCTGGCCGACATCGCGATCAAAGCGGCGAAGCCGCAGAAGCGGCCCTTCAAGCTCCCGGATGGCGGACGGCTGCATCATCGCGGCGAGCGGCTCGGCATCGGACCGGAGCGGACGCTGTCGCCGGTGGCGGATGTCGGCAATTCATCCGCGGCCACCGTCCTTTCACCTTCCCGGCGCAGCGCGCGGCCAGGCCCTCTGGTGCGCGCGAGGATCATCACGGGACGCGCGGTCGTCGTCCGGTCCCGAGCACGGCCCGATCGGCCCAGGCATTTTCGAGCGAATCGCCCGCGTTTCGTGAGAAGAACACTTCAGTTCGACAGTCCTTCAGGCGCGTCCTAAGCCCATGCGGGCGCCGGGCGCGGGATGAGACATGAAACGCAGCCTGGGAGCGAGGACATGAACGATGCGGCGTCCGCTGCCGTGCGCACGGGAGAGGGGGGCGGAAGCGCCGCCCGCAAGGCCTCGCTCTGGCTGCGGATGGCCGCCATTCCCACCAGCCTCGCCATCGTCCTCTTGTCCGTCTTCCTCGGGCTCGCCATCCATTACTGGCTGCCGTGGCCGGAATGGGTGCGGACGCTTGGCGCGTGGGCGTTTCCGCTCCTGATCTGCGGCCTATGGTTCCTGCCGATCCCATATCGTCTTGCCCGGCGTGCCGTGGCCCTGCTGCTGCTGGCCTGCCTGTTCATCGCCTACCAGATCAAAACGCCGCCGCCGCAGGACTGGGTGGCGCTGATGGAGAAGTCGCCTTACGTGGAGCGGCAGGGCGACAGGATCACGATCTTCAATTTCCGCGACGCGGCGCATTCACCCGGCACCGAGCCGGTGATCAACTGGACGCGCGAGGATTTCGACCTGTCGCAGCTGGTGGGCGCCGATCTGATCCTGCAGCCGTTCGGCGACCTCAAGGGCCTTGCCCACGTCATGCTGACGTTCCGCTTCGCCGACGGCCGGCACGTCATCATCTCCATGGAGGCCAGGCAGGCGAAGGGGCAGTCCTTCGATCCGCTGGCGGGGTTCTTCCGCCGCGATCCGCTCTATCCCATCCTCGCGACGGAGCGCGACCTGATATGGGAGCGGCTCGCCCGCACGCCGCCCGATCCGGTGCAGATCTATCCGCTGCTCGCGGACAAGGCTGTGCTTCGGCAGTATTTCGAACGCGTCCTCACCTTCGTGAACGACACCCACCGGCAGCCCATCTTCTATTCGACGCTGACGGAAAGCTGCATGACGACGTTCATCAACCTTGCGCCCGAAGCCTTCATTCACGTGCGCTGGTACGACATCCGGCGCTGGGTGCCGGGCTATTCGTTGAGCCTGTTCCAGCAGCTGGGTCTCGTGGACCATTCCATGCCGGCCGAGAAGCTCGCCGCTCGCCGCACCCTTCCCGATGGTCTTTCGGGGCCGCAGGGCTTTGCCTCCGACGCAGCCTGGAGCGCCTCTATCCGCCAGTCGCTGGATGGTCCCGCCCCGCCGCGCTGACACCGGCTTTCAGGCCGCGGGGGATTTCGATATGACGCAGGGCATGGCTTGGCCGGCTTCGAGCGACCGCGCAGGGAAGGGGCGAGGCATGTGCCGCTTCGTCGCCTGGAGGCTGATGGGGGGCATTCCCTCCCTCCCGGCGATCGTCGAGATGGCGCCGCGGCCGGCGTTCGCGTCGCGCACGATCTTCCACATGGAGAGCCCCGCTGCTGCCGCGCTGAAGAAAAAGTCCCAAAGCGACATCACGCACAATAATGGAGGAGCCAGAAATGAGTGCCGGCGCATGCCTGTTCTGCCGTATCGCCAAAGGTGAGGTGCCATCCGAGGTGGTCTATGCGAACGACCGCCTGGTGGCTTTCCTGGACATCAATCCCATCCGGCCGGGACATACCCAGATCATTCCGCGCGCGCACTTTCCGGTGTTCGATGAACTGCCCGCGGACCTGCTCGCCGAGATGGCCGCCACCGGCCAGACCATCGCGCGCGCCCTCAAGCGGATCTATGGCGTGCATCGCGTGGGCTTTGCCTTCACGGGGACGGACGTCGCCCATGCCCATGCGCACGTTGTCCCGCTCGTCGCGTCCGACGACATCACGTCGCGCCGCTACATCGCGGAGGAGGTCGTCACCTATGTGAAGGCGCCCCCTCCCGCACCCGGGGAGTTCGACGCCGTGGCGAAACAGCTTCGCGCCGAACTCGCCGCGACGCCGGGCGGTTGAACGCCTTGGTGGCGCGGACCACCACCTTCCGCGGTCCGAGGCTCTGCCGCTGCCACGCGGCGAAGCCGGAGGCCATGAGGCCATCGGGAGGAGGGGCAGCGTAGAGCCACCCCCTGGAGCGCCGGCGAACCTCAGCCCGCGGCGCGCGCCCGCCGGATCACCTCGTCGTCGGAGGGCGGCGAGCTCGGATGGTGGGAGAGGCAGTTGGGGATGGCGAGGCGGGTCACCGCGAGCCCCTCGCTCGACGCGTAGAACTGCCCTGCGGACAGGGTGCTGATGTCGTCCACACTTCCGGCACGGGCCGCCGCCAACTCCTTCGCCGCCGCGATCTGGGTGGGATGGTTGAGGCGCCCGAAGAACTGGGTGGTGCAGTTGCCGGTGATGCCGTTGTGGATGCCCTTCGGCGCCTGGGTGGCGAACACCAGGCCCAGGCCGTACTTGCGGGCCTGCGCCACGAGGGAAAGGGTGCTCTGCCGGCACGCGGTGGCTGCCGCCGCGGGGGCGAAGTTCTGCGCCTCGTCCATCACGTAGAGCCCACCGAGCTCCGCCTTCGAGGGGTTGCGCTTCAGCCAGGCGAACAGCGCCATCTGCAGCTGGTTCACGAAGCTTTCCCGCACTGCCTGGTCCGGCAGGCCCGACAGGCTCACCACGGAGATGCGCGCCACCTTGCCCGCGGCGGGAGCGAAGAGCAGCCCGGGATCGAGCGGCTCCCCCTGGTCGCGCAGCAGCACGTTGAGCTGACGCTGTGCCAGAAGATTATCGGCGAGGCCCGCGGCGAGGGCGGGGGCGCTGCGGATCCCGCTCGCGGTGTCCGGCAGCGCCGCGAGCACGCCGATGAAGCCGGAGAGATCGCCGCCGCCCTGCCGCGCGAACAGCTCGATGGCGCCCTTCAGCACGGCGCGCGCACGCTGCGCGGTCTGGGTGGTGCCGTCGCAGCCGGCGAGCGGCGCGAGGGTGGCTGTGGCCATGTCGACGGCCTGCTCCAGCTCGAACGGATCGCCCAGGACAGAGGCGAAGTCGGGCAGCGGGCGCAGGTTGAGGGGCCGTCCGTCGGCGCGACCCGGCGTCCAGATCACCACGTCGGCGGTCTCGGCGAGACGGTGTGCCCGCGCAATATCCCCCTCGATCCAGCCCTTCGGCGGCGCCGGCCACGCCTCGCCGAGCCGCGAGAGGTCATTATTGCTGTCGAGGACGATCGACGACACGCCGCGCAGCGCCGCCTGCTCCACGAGGCGCCGGATCAACACGGTCTTGCCCGAGCCCGACCCGGCGAAGATGGCCACGTGCTGGCGCAGTCGCGCCAGCGGCAGCGCGACCGGCAGGTCGCCCGGCGCCCGCCCCGCGGCGCTGCCGAGCGGCATCACGGCCGGATCGTCGGGACTGCCTTGAGGCAGGTCCGCCGCCCCGGGAGCGGGCTCGGGGGCGCGGCGCGGCAGCGGGGCAATGACCCCCTTCGTGCCGGAAGCGGGCCGCGGCTCCGGGGGACCGGCATCGTCGTCCGGCCCTGACCGGAGGCAGCGCGCGAGCAGGGCGATCTGCCGGGTCGGCCGGCGGGTCCTGAGCCAGAGCGTGAGGCCTGCCGGCTGCGCCTCGATCATGCTCCTGAGGGCCGCGAGCCTGCCGATCTCATCCACGGTGAGCGGGTGCACCTGCCCGCCGTCTTGCTCGAGGTCGGCGACCGCCGCCGCCGTCGCCGGGCCGCCCGGCCAGGGCTCGTCGCGCAGGATGACGAGATGGCGCAGGTCCTTCAGCAGTCCGGCGCCGGTGGCGACCTTGGCCTGCCGCAGGCGCGCGCGCACCGTCGCGTGGTGCGTCGCGCCGATGGCGAGGAAAGACCAGATCTCCTCGGCTTCCGAGCTGTCGTTCAGCGACTTGCGCAGGCGCGCGTGGAGTGCGGGCGTGCCCTTGCCGAAATCGGTCTCGAACACATACCTGCCCTCGTCCGGACGTTCGTTGATCCAAGCTTCCAGCCCCGCCTTCAACAGGGCCGGCATCGTGGCGTCTTCCTCCTTGGGGTCCGGGCGCGGGATGGGAATCGCGCGGAACTCCTGGAACATGCGGTCGAGGCGCGTGAGGTCGTCGGTCGCGGGCGGCTTCGGCGCCGGTGGCCGCGGGACGGGATCGCCGAACGAGGCGAGCTCGCTCGCTGCCCCGGCCTCAAGGCAGCGCCCCACGTGGCGTGCCACCGCGCCGATGAGCTCGCGCGGCGTGAACAGGGGCAGCGCATCCGGCGCGAAGGCGCCGCGCGCCACCGGCCAGGTGGGGTAAGGCGGCGTGAAGCCCGCCCGCGCATTGCCGGAGGCAAAGCGCCGGGTCACGATTTCCTCGGCCACCGGCCCGTCGATCTGCCGCGACAGGGTAACCGGAGCGGGTCGGAAACGATCCCGTGCCGCGCCCACCGCCTTCTGCTCGATATAGCTCATGGTTTCCGGGAAGCACGAGACCACTGTCAGGGTCGTCGTGGTGTGCTCCTTCATGTCCATGAGGCCATGGGCGATCTGCGCCAGCTGGTCCGGCTGTTGTGTCACCGCCAGCGTGTCGAGCAGCACGTCCAGCTGGTCGAAGGCGACGAGGCTCGCGCCGGTCTGGCCGAGCAGCGCGGACACGGCAAATGCGCAGGCCCGCGCGCCGAGCGTGCTTTGGTGGAAACCCAGGGCGCGCCTGTCGGCGTCGTCCAGCGGCAGGCCGAGCAGCATCATCTGCCCGAGCACCGCCTGGGGATGCGTGCTCTTGAACAGGATGAGCGCGCGCAAGGCGTCATCGGCATCGAGCCGCATGAAGCCGTCGGGCAGGCGCGGCCGGCCGGGTTCAAGCGTGCGGAAGCGCTGGATCAGGAGGTTCACGAGCTTCGCGTCGAAGTGCGGGCCGACCAGGAACTTGTATTCGCCCGACGACTTCTTGAGGCCGAAGCGGCTGGCCATGCGCTCGGTCCAAACGTCGATCTGGCGCCGTCCGTCCGGCAGCGGGCGGGTGAGGCCGTCGAGATAGGCGTTCACCACGCAGGGCCAGAACGAGCGCCCGTCGAGCAGCTCCACGAGGAAGAAATACCCTTTGCGCTCCCACACCTGCCGCCGGACCGAGCCAAGCAGGTGGGTCTTGCCCAGTCCTTTGCCGCCCACGAGGAACAGCCCGGCGGGCGAGGCGGACGCGCCGCGCGCCGCCGCTTCCTCCGCTTCGGCGAAGGCCGTGAGAATGCGCGCGCGACCGGCGGCGTGCAGCGCGTCCACGTGCAGCGCGGAATCCTGCCACACGCTCTCCAGCGAATGGACGCCATCGAAGCGGTGCTCCTGCAGTGCCGCCAGCGCCTTGTCCATGGTCGCCCCCATCAATCGAGGAAGGCGAAGTGGTGTGCCGGCGCCGCGCCCACGAGCAGGCCGGCAGCGCGATCCTCCGCGGTGAGGGTCTTCTGGTCCACCACGGGCTCCAGGCTGATGCGCCGCGCCCGCAGCAGGTCAAGCAGCGCGGCATCGAGGGCGTCCCGGTCGAAATCCGGCAGGGCGCGGCGCAAGGCCGACAGGCGGACCCAGCCCTGCGGCCGGGTAACGAGGGCGCGGTACGCTTCCTCGATGGCCCGGGCGGCGGAGGGACGGCTCTCGCCTCCGGCCGGGGCGGGCGCCGGGGAGGGCATGATGGCGAACACGTCGGCCGCGGAGAGGAGGTTCGTCTCCATGAAGCCGGCAAGCCGCCCGAGCACGGCGTGAAGCACCTTGTCGGCGCTGCGGCTGCCCGGCGGTGGCGCGGCAGTGAACGTCTCCCGCGCGGTGTTCCAGCCGGCGTCAGTCAGCTCCAGGGCGAAGCTGCCACGCGGCAGCGGGGTCGCGAGCACCAGGCCGTGCCGCTCCAGAGCCTTGCGGTCCGGCGCCTTCAGCGCCACGACGGACGAGAGGTGCTGGTTCGGCGCCGCGCCGCCAGCCGCCATGAGCGCGAGCAGCATCAGGCGCTGGTTGGGCTTCAGCTCGTTGATCCTCATCCGGGCGGCTCCTCGGTGCGGGGCTCAGGCGGAAGCGGCCTTGGCCGCTGGGCCGCGCCGGAGTGCCAGAATCGCCTTCACCTTTGCAAGCGAAAGCTGCAAATCCGAGAGCACTTGCTCATTGGTTAGTCGGAGAACCAGATAGCCGGCGTGAAGCAGGGCGAACTCGCGTTCGCGGTCCTGGGCGTATTTTGCCTTGCTGCGATGGTCGTCGCCGTCGATCTCGACCACCACGCGCTCGGCTTGCCACAGCACATCCACCCGCGGCGCCGGCCCCACGGCGACCACGCGGTTGCAGGCGAAGGGCGCGGCCCACGGCGTCCGGGACAGCGCCCGCCACAAGGCCACCTCCGCCGGGCTATTGGGGTTCGGCAGTCCCTCGATGCCGCAGAAGAAGGCGGCCGGCGGGTGCGCCGGCTCCGTCTCCGCCTCGACCGGGGCCGGCGGCGGACCGATGTCCTTCGCTCTGCGGAACAGGTCCATGGACCGCCAGCGCGCAGCGGGCTCGGCAAGCCACACGGCAACATCGGCATGGTTGACGATCCACCGGCACAGGCCCTCCAGCAGACCGCCGAATGCCTCCTCCGTCCCCTGCGCGTCGAGGCAGACGACAAGCCGCCGCGCGCCGGTCGCGGCGGCGATGGTCGCGCACAGATCGCCGAGCTCGGCGCCGGGCGGCACATCATGGACCCGGGGCAGCCGCCCCGCGGCGGCCTGCTCCGCCGCCCGGCGCAGCCAGATTTCCGACACGCCAAGCCGCTCGGCTTGCACCCCGGCCGCGCCGTGGATGACGGCGATGGCAATGGTGGAGGCGGCCGAGAAATCCGCCGCCCCGGCGAACCAGGCAGGCCACAACCCGCCCAGGGTCGCGGCAAGATCATCCAGCAGAGCCTCGATGAGACCGGCGAACGAGGTCTGCGGCCTCAGCGGATAGAGCGCCACGCGGATGCCGGCCGCGCCGAGATCTTCGCTCGCCGCAGCCACCCCGTGCCGATCGAAGCCGGGAAGGCTCACCACCTCCCGGCGTTGCGCCAGGACGGCGAGCGGCGCAGCCGCGGGGCAACGGGCCGCCTGCGGGATGGACGGTTCACGCCCCACGGATCCCCCGTCCATCGAACCGCGCCCCCGCCTTGGAGGAGGTACGCAATCTGGCATTGCGGCCGCATCGCAGGCGATCGGACACGCCGAGCTCATCGCTGCCGGCGAGGCGCTCGTTGCTCGATCTGCGCGGCATCCGGAACGGCGTGGCAGAGGACATTTCCAGCCGGCAGCTTGCCGGGTGTTCCGGCGTGGCTCTGGCGAGGGCGCGCAGCACCGGCACCGCATTCCGGCAGGAGGCGACGGCGGAAGCGATATCCGCGATGACCCCGGCCTCCGCAGCTGCGTTTTCGCCCGTTAAGGCCTGACCGGTCGCAAGTTTCTCAGTCACGATGCCCCGCCCCCATTCCTGAGCGGCAGCTTAGGCCATTGAAAATCGGGACCGCAATCTGAAGATTGTGCACCCCCTCAGGTTGTGTCCAGATCCTCAGCCGTGTGCGGGAGGCGGCGTAGGGGAGGGGACGCTGACTAAAATGCCGGCATATCCGTTGGCGCCAAGTCGTTTCAGATTTCAGAAAATATCGTCAGAATATAAGCATAGATAAGCTTATCGGTCCTGCTTAGGTCATCTGCTCTTTTCCTGACACATGCCGGCATGGAGCGAGCGGCGAACCCGCTGGGTTTCGGCTGCGGGCCAGTGAGGCGCCAGTGTGGGTGACTGAGAGTGCCGGCACCGCCCCCGTTCGGCGCGGACACGTCCTCATCCCCGGTCCCGGCCGCATGCTTCGGGCGCTCACGATATCCCCGGCGCCCGGCTGGGCTGCGGCGCGTGCGCTGTGGTCACGCGCCGCGGTGGCGCCGCATTTTCGTCCCGCGAACCGGGAGCCGCTTCGCCCGAAGAGGCTCCGGGATCGACTGAGGCGCCGGGAAGAGCGCGGGATCGGTCGTCAGGCGTGCTGCGGCGGATGGCCCGCCTTCAGCGCCTCCGTGGGATCGGCGGTGAGGGCCGTCAGTCCGCGCAGGGGAAGCACCTTCGGCTCGCGCACGTCACACAGCGCGCCCAGATCGAACCGGGTGAAATTCATGCCGGCATAGTCGCGCACGAAGAAGAGCCGCCGGTCGAGGTCCGAAAGGCTGGTCCAGCATGTGAACTCGGTGGCATAGGGCTTGGCGCCGTCTTCCTTCAGGCCGGCCACTTCCATGTGGCCGCCGCCGCCCTGCGGATAGTCGATGGAGACGCCGCGCGGGCGGTCGAAATTGTTCATCACGTGGGCCAGCGCACAAACCGCCGCGTCGGGCGGGGAGGCCTTCTCCGCGAATTGCGCGTAGTAGACGGCCCGCACGAACCGCCCGACCGAGGTGCTGGAGGATGGCAGGCCCGCCGTCGCTACTCCGGAATCCGGCTGCCGGGCCTCGTAGCTGCCGAACGTGGCGGTCGACCGATCGACATTGCTGAGGAAGGTGTAGTTGTCGAGATTGGTCAGGTGCCAATCGAAGCGCGGCCCGTTGGTCATCACCCGGACCGGGTTGTCATAGAGCGTCATCTCGCCCTTGTGGAACTCGATCACCAGCGATGCGCCGGACGCGTCGTTCACCACATAATGGAACGGCGAGACTGCGCCCCGCAGGATGGACAGGGCCTCCAGGAAGACGGGCTGGGCGGCGAGCGCGGCCTTCACCTCGGCCACGGTGGCGAACCGCCCCAGCACCCAGCTGCCGAGATCCGAGGCGGCGAGCGCTGCGCGGGTCACGTCCGCCGATTGCTGGCCGCCGGCGGCGGAGGGATAGGACAGCACGCTGAAGGTGACCCCTTCGTCATTCAGTCCCTCGATCACCTTGAGGTCGGCGAGGCCGAGCGGCGCGTCAGGCGTCGGCACCCGCGCAGGCATGGTGATGGCCAGGAAGCGGTGGGCCAGCGTGTAGGCAAGCGCAGGATGGCCCGAGACCTCCGAGGTCACCGCGAAATCCACCGGGAAAAACGCCAGCTGGTAGGGCAGGTCCACGGTCAGTTCCAGGGTGCGGCCCAGATAGTTCTTTCCGGTGGCGTCACTGTAGACGAGCGCGGTGCACATGCCTTCGATTCCCCGAATGCTGAAGTCTTGCGTGACGTCAGACCGCCTGTTTGGTGGCACACTTTGGACGGTGCGAAAAGACCGCCTGGGCGGCTTCCGCATGCTCCGCCGCGTTTGATTTTCGGTTAACCGCTTGTTAGGAGTTCAGTGGGGGCGACGCATCGGAAGTTTCACCGATGCAGGACGCGCTCCGCTCCATAGCTTGGTTGCCGGAGGCTCGTGCCGCGTGTCCCATCGATTCGTTCCTGACCGGCTCGGCGTCTCTTCCTTTCCTCACCTGCTCCGATCCGGCGGCCGCGCGGCCGCAGGCCTGGCCGCCATGAGCCTTGGTGGCTGCGTGCCGGCCGGCGCGCCGTCCATTCCTTTCTTCGGGGCCTATTTCCCATCCTGGCTGCTGTGCGCCTTCCTGGGCATTCTCGGCGCCATTCTGGTGCGGGTGGTGTTCGTGCGCCTCGGCATCGACGACGTGCTGCCGGCGCGGCTTCCGGTCTATGTCTGCGTGGCGGCGGGGATCGGGTTCCTCGTTTCGGTCGTCAGCTTCGGGCGATAGGCGGTGGAGACGGAGGCCAAGGCCCATTCCCGGCGCGCTCTCGGCTTCGTGGTCAGCTGCGCCGCCGTTGCGGTCGCGGTGCTGTCCGGCTGGCGCTACTTCCGCGATGCCGAGCTCAATCCCCTGTCCCAGGATGCGGTCGTCACCGCCGACACGGTGAACGTCTCCGCTGCCGTTCCGGGCCGCATCGCGGTGATCAACGCGAGGGACAATGGCAGCGTCCGCAAGGGCGACCTTCTGCTCGCGCTCGACGCCATCCCCTACAGGCTGCAGGCCGAGCAGGCGGGGGCCGACCTGCGGATCGCCGAGGCGGCGCTGGCCGATCGGGAGCGCGCGGTCTCCGCGGCACGCTCCAACGCCATCATTGCGCAGGAGCAGGTGGCCCGCGCGCGCTCGAACCTTGATCTCGCCACTCAGACCCTGTCGCGGCTCGAGGCGCTCCGGCCCAAGGGCTATGTAAGCGCCCAGCAGGTGGACGACGCCGCCACGGCGAAGCGCGACGCGGAGATCTCCCTCAAGCAGGCCCTGCACCAGCAGGCGGCGGCGGACGCGCTGGTCAGCGATGCGGCGGCCGCCGCGGCCCTCGTGGATTCGCGCCGCGCGGCGCTCGCTTTGGCGCAGCGGGCTCTTGCCGATACCGAGGTGCACGCGCCGTTCGACGGCAAGGTGGTCGGGCTCACCCTGTCGCCGGGCGAGTTCGTCATCTCCGGCCAGTCCATCTTCACCCTCATCAACACCGGGGCGTGGTACGTCTCCGCGGCCTTCCTGGAGACCGAGCTGCCGCAGATCGCCATCGGCGACTGCGCCACGGTCTATGCCCTGGCCGATCGCAACCGGCCCATTTCCGGCCGGGTCGAGGGCGTAGGCTGGGGCGTCGCCTCGGAGGAGCTCATCAAGCTGCCGCGCACGATGCCCATCGTGCCGAAGTCGCTGGACTGGGTGCGCGTCGCCCAGCGCTTCCCGGTGCGCATCCGCCTCGTCGACCCGCCGGACAGCCTCATGCGCATCGGCGCGTCAGCCACCGCAAGCGTGCATCATGGCCGCCGCTGCTGACCTCTCCTGGCGGGGCATGGCCTGCCAGGTGCGCCTCGACCTGCTGCCGTTCCCCGGCCGGCTCGCGCTCACGTGGCGGGTGTCCCTGCTGTGCGCGCTCGTCGCCGCGGTGGCGATGGTCTACAAGGTGCCGGAGGCGGCCATCGGCTGCTATCTCGTCATCTTCCTCGCCCGGCCGGACGGGGCCGAATGCGTGGGGCAGGGCATCGGCCTCATCATCCTCGCGAGCGTGGTCGTGCTCGCCATGGCGCCCCTCATCGCGGCGACGGCGGACAATCCGCTGCTACGCCTGTGTGCGCTGGCGCTCATCTCCTTCGTCTTCGTCTTCCTCGGCGCGGCCTCGCAATTGGGCGAGATCGGCTCCATCATCGCCCTCGTCATCGTCTTCGTCCTGACCCTGGTGGACAGGCTCCCGGCGGGAGAGATCGCGACGCGCGGCCTGCTCTATGCGTGGCAGATGGCGTGCATGCCGATGGCGCTGATGATCGTGTTCAACCTCGCCCTCGGCACATCGCCCCATCGCCTGCTGCGCATGACCGTGACGCAGCGGCTCGAGGCCGCGGAGGAGGCGCTTGCGCTGTCGCCGGCGGCAGCGCGGCACCGGCTTGCCGACCTGCTCGGCGAAGGCATCGGCGCCTCGGGGCAGAAGGTGATGCTGGCCCGCCTGTTCCATACCGCCCCCGCGGCCGAGGTGACGTGGCTCTCGGGGGCCGTGCGCACCAGCTACCAGCTGCTGCTGGCGGTGGCGGCCCTGCCGCCAGCTGTCGGCGAGGAAGCCCGCGCGGCGTTCCAGGCGCAATGCCGCAACGCGGGGGATGCGGTGCGCGCCGGCCGGCGGCCCGCGGCGCTGTCGGATGCCGATGCGGCCGTGCAGGCCTCGGACGGCACCGCGCAGGGGGCGGTGGCCGCAGCCCTCGCCGACCTTGCCCAGCCCAATGGCGGCACGGATTCCGTGGCCCCCAAGCCGCCCTTTCTCGCCCCGGACGCCTTCAGCAATCCGGACTATCAACGCTACGCCCTGAAGACGACGGCGGCGGCGATCATCTGCTACCTGACCTATTCGCTGATCGGCTGGTCGGGCATCCACACGGCCATGATCACCTGCTACGTGGCTGCGCTCAGGACCACGGCGGAGACCGTCCACAAGCTGGCGTTGCGCATCGCCGGCTGCCTGGTGGGCGCGGCCCTCGGCTTCCTCTCCATCCTGTTCGTCATCCCCTATATGGATTCGGTGGGCGGGCTGATGGCGCTGGTCTTCTGCGGCATCCTGCCGGCGGCCTGGATATCGGTGGGAAGCGAGCGCATCTCCTACGCCGGGGTGCAGGTGGGGCTCGCCTTCCTGCTCACCATCCTCAACGGCTTCGCGCCGAGCCTCGACATGGCGGCGGGGCGCGACCGCATCGTCGGCATCCTGCTCGGCAATCTCGTGGTCTATCTCATCTTCACCGGCATCTGGCCGAAGAGCGCCACCGTCGACGTGCGCGCGCGGCTCGCCCGCGCCCTCTCGGCGCTGGCGCGGCTCGCCGCGCGGGAGCCGGCCCAGCGGGCGGCGGCGGTGGACGACGCCGCGCTGGCGGAGACGGAGGCGGAGACGGCCCGGCAGCAATTGCTGCTCCTGCCGTTCGAGCCGGCCGCCCAGCGGCCGGCGCCCTGTCGCATCGCCCGGCTCGACGCGCTGATCGCGGAGACGCGCGCGGCCTTGCCCGCCCTCCTCTTCTCCGACGTGCCGACGCCGCAGCTCGCGGGGCCGCTCTCCCGTGCGGCGGAGCTGATCGCCCGGGGCGGCAGCGACGGGCCCGCGCCGGACACGGCCGATGCCGACGACGGCGCGGGCGCGCTCGCGGCGCGCATCCACCGCATCGAGCGGCTGGCAGCGGGGTGAAGGCCATGGCGCATCACTCCTTCCAGTCGCGCGCAGGGCGCATCGCGGACCTCGCCCGGTGGTCCCTCGTGGTGCTGGCCTGCGCGCTGCTGCCCGCCTGCGCGCTCAATGCCCTCGACAGCGCGCCGGCCGACCCCTCGCAGCCCTGGACCCCGACGCAGCAGGCGGAGGCCCGTCCCACGTCATCCCCGGCCGACGAGAAGACGGCGCCTGCCGCGGCCGTGGCGCCGGCCCGGGATTTCGGCGTGCCCGCCAAGCCCGCCGCGGCGCTGATGAAGCCCGCCCCGGAGGTCGCCCGCAACCAGGCCTATGGCCTTGCCGAACTCATCGACCTCGCCCAGACCCAGAACCCCGCGACGCGCCTCGCCTGGCAGCAGGCGCGGCAGGCGGCGCTGGCGGCGGGGATGGTGGAGGCCACCTATGTGCCGCTCATCACCGCCAACGTGGTCGGCGGCTACCAGAAGTTCACCAATCCCCTGCCGGTCACCATCGGCGGCGTGGACCAGGTCCAGACCACGGTCTCCGGCCTGTCCCCCCAGGTAGCGCTGCAATGGCTGGTCTTCGACTTCGGCCAGCGCAGCGCCCTGCACGAGACCGCGAAGCACAATGCCAGCGCCGCCAACGTCCTGTTCAACGGCGTGCACCAGAAGATCATCTATGATGTCACCCGCGCCTATTTCCTGTACGGGGCGGCGCGCAGCCGCATCGACGTCGCCACGCAGACGCTCGCCAACAGCCGCGACATCCTCGATGCGGCCGAGGCGCGGCTGAAGAACGGGCTCGGCAACACCGTGGAGGTGGCGCAGGCGCGCCAGCAGGTCGCGCAGGCCCGCTTCGCCCTGGTGCAGGCGGAGGGGGGCGAGCGGGATGCCTATCAGGCGCTCCTCGGCGCCATGGGGGTGAGCCCGGTCACCGGCTTGAAGGTGAAGCCGGCGAACGGGCGCAGCCTGCCGGAGAGCATCGGCGTGCCCACCGAGAAGATGATCGAGGTCGCGCTCGCGCGCCGGCCGGACGTGCTCGCGGCCTTCTCGGCCATGAAGGCCAGCCGGGCCGGCATCCCCGCCGCGCAGGCGGAATTTCTGCCGAAGGTGTATCTCAGCGCCATCGCCGCCGGCGGCAACACGAACCTTTCCGCCTCCGGCCTGCCCAATATCGGTCAGATGTCGTCCGCATCGGGCGTGATGGTGGGCGCGACCGTGCCCATCTTCGACGGCGGCCTGCGCGCCGCACAGGTGCAGAACGCCGAATCCATCGCGGCCGCCACCGAGGCAACGTTCGAGAAGGTGCGCGATGCCGCCGCGCGCGAGATCGTCGTCAGCGCGAACACGCTGCGCTCGGCGCTCGCCTCCTACCGCGCGGCGAGCGCGCTCGCCGATGCCGCGGCCGTGACCTATGACGCGGCGCTCTCCGCCTACAGGACGGGGGTCGGCACCATCTCCGTGGCGACGGCCGCAGACAGCGGCCTGCTGACCGCCCGCCAGGCCCAGGCCGACGCCCATGCCGCCTCGCTCGCGGCGGCGGCGAACCTCGCCTTCGTGCTCGGCGCCATGACCTCGCGGGACGTTCCCGCGGGCCTCGTCGCCAGATGAAGCGGGGGCGCCGACCGCCCGGGTATCGCATTGAGCGGGCTGTCCTGCTGCCCTAAGGTTGGACCGTTCCCAGAATCGTCCGCCGCACGGGGGCCCGCGACGTGAACCTCGCCAACCTGGATCTGACGCTTTCCGCAAAGCTGTTCGCAGCCCTTTTCGCCATCATGAATCCGCTGACCATCATCCCGGTCTTCCTCAGCCTGACCGCGGACAGGTCGCCTGCCGAGCGGCGCAGCACCATGCTGGTGCTCAATGCGACCGTGGCGCTCGGCTGCCTGATCTGCGCCGTCGGCGGCCGCTTCGTGCTCGGCGTGTTCGGCATCGACGTCACCCACTTCCAGCTCGCCGGGGGCCTCATCGTGCTCCTGCTCGCGCTGTCCATGCTGAGCGGCGAGGAGCACAGCGCCCATGCGGGCACCCCGGCGGAGAAGCAGACCTTCAGCTCCGCCTCGAGCCTCGGTGTCTATCCCCTCGGCATCCCCCTCTCCATCGGCCCCGGCACGATGACGACCATCATCATCTTCTCGCAGGCCGGGGCGCATCCCGGCGGCGAGGCGGGTTTCTATCTCGCGCTCGTGGGATACGTGATCTTCTTCGGCGCCTGCATGGCGGCGGCCCCCGCCCTCTCCAGCCTGCTCTCTCCAACCGCCCTGAGCATCTCCAAGCGCCTGATGGGCATCGTGCTCGCGGCCATCGCCATGGAGATGATCAGCAACGCCCTGGGCCACCTGTTCCCCGCCTGGACCGCACGGTAAGACGGCAGGGGCTGTCGCGATCGCGGCGGGCAAGGGCACGCGAGCCCCACGGGGTGACGGCGCTGTCGTGACGGGCCGGCCCGCGGCTGGCCGTCATCGGCCGGCCACGCCCAGGGCCGCCGCGCGGGACAGGAGCCGCTTTGCTGCGAAGTAGAACGGGACCTCGACCAGGAGGTCCCCATGCCGGCCGCGGTCGAGCCCCGCGGCCCGCGCCGCCTCGAAGGCCGCGATGATCTCGCTGGCCTCCTGCACCTCGCCGGGCGAGGGGGTCATCGCGGCGTTGATGATGGCCACGTGAGCCGGCTCCACCGCGCTCTTGGCCACGTAGCCGAGCTGGCGGCCGTAGCGCGCGTCCGCGGTGCAGCCCTCCATGTCGGCAAAGGTGTAGGGGCAGTCGATGGACACGACCTTCGCCGCGACCGCCTCCAGGTGCAGGCGCTGGCGGGCATAGGCGAGCTCCACCGCCGCCTTGCTCCGGGGCGCGCCGAGATCCTCCGCCAGGTCCTCGGTGGAGCAGAGCACAGCGCTGACGCGCGGGCTGGCGGTGGCGATGGCATAGGTCTGCATGATGCCTCGCGCCGTCTCGATGTTCGGCACGATCTCGATGGCGCCGGGCGGGAAGCCGAGGTGCGCCTCGTGACGCGAAATCTCAGCGTCCAGCGCGGCGATCTGAGCGGGCTCGGACACCTTCGGCAGATGCACCGCGTCCGGCTGTCCGCCGATCACGCCCGCGAGGTCGGCAAGGCCGTCCGCCTCCAGCGGGTTGATCCGCACCGTGGCGACGATGCCTGCGGCGCGCCATGCCGCGAAGATGTCCGCCGCCATCGCCCGCGCCTGGGGCCGCAGGGCCGGCGGCGTGAAATCCTCCAGCTCCTGAATGAGCACGTCCGCTCCGCAACGGGCGGCCTCCACCAGCGCCGCCCGGTCGCCGCCCGGCACGAACAGCCAGCTGCGCCGCAGGGCCGCCGGCCGACGGCCGGCTTCGCTCCCGGAGGTTTCGGATGCTCCCGCCATGTCCATCCCCTTTTGGCGACGGCCCGCCTCGGGCTCGCCCGCATCTGCCGATCTTTGCGGCTTTCCCGGCCGGCGCGCACAGGGCGCGGCCCGTCCGGGGCCAGAAGAGCGGCAGGGGCGATTCCCCGCAAGGGTGGCGTGATCGCCGGCGCTCCTCTCCCGCACCGGCCCACCTGCACCGGCTACGGCGTCATCCCCGAGGCATTCCGTTTGCCCGGGGGCCGGGATATGAGGGGTGAAAATCACAAACGAAGAAGCGCTCATGTCATCAGATCAGAAAGTGGCCCTCGTCACGGGCGCCGCGCGCGGCATCGGCCTCGCGGTGGCGCGGAAGTTCCTCGCCGAAGGCTGGCGCGTGGCGCTGCTCGACATCGAGGGGGCGTTGCTTCAGGAGGCCGTCACGGGGCTCGATGCCGCGGAACGGACTCTCGCCCTCACCTGCGATGTCTCGCAGGCCGCGGCGGTGGGCGAGGCGGTGGCGGCGCTGCAGGCGCGGTTCGGGCGGCTGGATGCGCTGGTCAACAATGCCGGCGTGGCGGTGTTCAAGCCCCTGCTGGAGACCAGCGACGCCGAATGGCAGCGCGTGCTTGATGTGAACCTGTCCGGGCCCTTCATCTGCACCAAGGTGGCCGCGCCGCTGATGGAGCGCCAGGGCGGCGGGGCGGTGGTGAACATCACCTCCATCTCGGGGCTGCGGGCCTCGACGCTGCGGGCCGCCTATGGGACCAGCAAGGCCGCCCTCGCGCACCTGACACGGCAGCTGGCGGTGGAGCTCGCCGGCCACGGCATCCGCGTCAATGCGGTGGCGCCCGGCCCGGTGGATACGGCCATGGCCAAGGCGGTGCATTCCCCCGCCATCCGCGCCGATTACCACGATGCCATCCCGCTCGCCCGCTACGGGCTGGAGGAAGAGCTGGCGGATGCGGTGTTCTTCCTGTGCAGTGATCGCGCCAGCTACATCACCGGCCAGGAGCTGGCGGTGGACGGCGGCTTCGATGCCGCCGGCATCGGCCTGCCCACCATGCGCGGCGCCCGCGGCAACGGCTGAGGTCCGCTGCGGTCCAGGCCGCCCGACCGCCCCCGTCACTGCGGCGCGGCGGGGAAGAGGGGGCCGGCCCGACCGCCGCGATCCGTTTCAAGATCCCTCTCCCGCGCGGTGGGGCATCCCGGCACAGGCGCACCGGGCCGGACCTTCAGTCGACCCGCTGCAACTGGTCGCGGCCGTGTCGCTTGGCGCGGTAGAGGGCATCATCCGCGGTCGCGAGGACGTGCTCGAAGGCCTCTCCGGCAATCTCGCCACGGGCAAGGCCGCCGCTGACCGTGCACGTCAACTCGAGCTGGTGGCTGGCCAGCGTCGCGAACTCCCGGCGGATCTCCTCACCCTGCCGGGCGAGGGCGTCGAGGTCGCCGCCGGGCCAGACGAGGACGAATTCCTCCCCGCCCAGGCGCGCCGCGATCTGCCCGCGGTCGAGCTGGCGCAGGAGGGTATGGCCGAACAGGGCGATGACCTTGTCGCCCGTGGCGTGGCCGCGCGTGTCGTTGATGCTCTTGAACCGGTCGATGTCGAACAGGGCGATCGCCGCCTGTCCTTCGATCCCCGCGACCCGTTCGAGCAGCGCGCGGCGGTTCGGCAGGCCGGTCAGCGGATCGGTGAGGGCCTGCTGCCGCTGGGCACGGATGAGGCGCTGCTGGTTGAGGGCGAAGGTGAGGGCGCCAAGGGCGGGAACGCCGGTGATGATGAGGGCGAGGCTGGTGGTCTGCGCCCAGTTCCGCGGTGGGCCTGGCAGCACCGCCTTGCCCTCCAGCGCGACCAGGATGGCCCGCGGAATGAACGACAGGCAGATGACAAAGTAGAAGGCGGCCATGGCGGTCAGCGTGCCCGGCGCCTCGCTCCGTGCCCGCCAGAAGCCATGGGAGGCCAGGAAAAGCAGGGTGGCCGCCGCCAGATAGCCGATGAAGAAGCCGACGCCATTGTAGCCGAGCATGAAGGCCGGGATGGTCAGGCCGATGGACAGGACCGCGGCGATCATCACCGGCCGCTTGGGCGAGATGTCGTACCTGAACTGCAGCGCCGTGCCGTAGATGGTGGAAAGGCCGCCCAGCAGCAGCACGTAGGCGCAGGTGACGAGCCACCGCTGCGGAGTGATCGCGTAGAAGGCGGAGAGCACCACGCTTAGTGCGACGAGGATCGCCCCGACCGCGCAGGTCAGAAGGAAGCCATCGTTCCGCGAGCGCGCCCATGCGGCCAGCAGCACCGCCGTGATGCCCGTCGCCGACAGGAAGATCGCCAGGAGAAGCGAGGAGAAGTCCAGCATTCTCGAAACAACGCTCCGCCACCGAGGCCCGTCACGTCCGCCACCGCTTTCGCCCGCTTGCCCGCGCGTGCTCACGGCGCCGGACATGCGGGCCATGTGGAAGCCTTCGCATAGCGAATGCGCGGACAAGGAGCAATGCCATGGCATTTGCTCGCGCACCGAGCATCGCGCCGGGGCCATGCCCTTCGCGGTCCGCGGCCCCGGCCTCCCGGATGCGCGGACCGCGGCGTGCCGCTCTGCCGACGTTCGTCACAGGCCCATGACGTGACGCCCCGGCAGCCCGGCCGCGCCGATGCTCCGCGAAACGTGAGGAGGAGGATCTGGAAACACTCTAGACTTCCAGTTAGCATATGCGCAACGGACATCTGCGTCGGGGCGACGCCATGGTCCGTTCCGGGCGCCATGCGCGCCCGCCTGTCTTCATGTCCAGCACAGATGCGGCTGTGCCTCTCGCAAGAATGAGGTTCCCATGGCCGTCACACTCACTGTGAACGGACAGGTGCGCACTGTCGACGCCGATCCCGACACGCCTCTGCTCTGGGTGCTGCGCGACGATCTCGATCTCGTCGGCACCAAGTTCGGCTGCGGGCAGGCCCTGTGCGGGGCGTGCACCGTGCACCTCGACGGCGCGCCGGTGCGCTCCTGCCAGACCGCCCTCGGCGACGTGGGCGATGCCAAGGTCGTGACCATCGAAGGCGTCTCCGGCCGCGAGGCCGAGGCGGTGAAGGCCGCCTGGACGAGCCTGGACGTGGTCCAGTGCGGCTATTGCCAGTCGGGGCAGATCATGTCCGCGGTGGCGCTGCTGGCCGAGAACAAGGCCCCCTCGGATGCCGACATCGACGGCGCCATGGACGGCAACGTCTGCCGCTGCGCCACCTACCATCGCATCCGCGCCGCCATCCACGATGCGGCCCGCCGGCTGGAGGCCTGAGCCATGCACATGCTTCAGAACCTCGAACCCGGCGCCTTCGACGCCGCCGCTGCCGTGCTGAAGGCGGGCGGGCAGGCCCCGCTCTCCCGCCGCTTCGTGCTCGCCGCCATGGGCGGCGCCGGCATCGGCCTGATCCTCGGCCTCAAGGCGCATCCGGCGGAAGCCGCGACGGCGGCGACGGGCGCCGGCGATGCTACCGCCGCCATCAACCCCTTCGTGCGGATCGCGCCGGATGGGACGGTGACCGTCATCATCAAGCATCTCGACAAGGGCCAGGGCACCGCGACGGGCCTCGCCACCCTGGCGGCCGACGAACTGGATGCGGACTGGGCGAAGGTCACGACCGAGTTCGCCCCGGCCGATGCCAAGATCTACGGCAACGTCCTGTTCGGCGGGGCCCAGGGCACCGGCGGCTCCACCTCCATCGCCGCGAGCTATGAGGTGTACCGCAAGGCCGGCGCCGCCGCCCGCGCCATGCTGGTCGCCGCCGCCGCCAGGCAGTGGGGCGTCGATCCCTCGGCCGTCAAGGTCGCGAACGGCGTGGTGAGCGCGGGCAATCGCAGCGCCGGCTTCGGCGAGCTCGCCGCCGCTGCCGCGAAGGAGCAGGTGCCGGCGGAGCCCCGGCTGAAGGACCCCTCCGCCTTCACGCTCATCGGCAAGGAAGGTGTCCACCGCAAGGACAATGCGGCGAAGACCACCGGCGCCCGCATCTACACGCAGGATGTGAAGCTGCCGGACATGCTGGTGGCCGTGGTCGCCCATCCTCCGCGCTTCGGCGCGAAGCCCAAGGCCTTCGACGCCACGGCGGCGAAAGCGGTGAAGGGCGTGAAGGACGTGGTGATGGTGCCGCAGGGCGTTGCCGTGCTCGCCACCACCACCCATGCCGCCATCAAGGGCCGCGACGCCCTGAAGGTGGAGTGGGACGAGGCGGGCGCCGAGACCCGCAGCTCCGCTGACCTCCTGGCCGAATACCGCGGCGCGCTGGGCAAGCCCGGCCTGCCGGTGGAGAGCCTCGGCGACGTGGACAAGGCGCTCGCCGCGCCGGGCGTGAAGCTGGTGGAGGCGGAGTTCCAGTTCCCCTACCTCGCCCATGCGGCCATGGAGCCCATGAATGCGGTGGCGCAGGTGAAGGACGGCGCCGTCACCATCTGGACCGGCTCGCAATTCCCCTCCGCCGACGTGCCGAACGCGGCCCACACCGCGGGCGTCGCGCCGGACAAGGTGGAGATCCACACCCAGTGGGCGGGCGGCAGCTTCGGCCGCCGCGCGCTCGCCAGCTCCGACTTCGTGGTGGAGGCGGTGGCCATCGCCAAGGCCCACGGCAAGGGCGTGCCGGTGAAGCTGGTGTGGACGCGCGAGGACGACATGAAGGCGGGCTTCTACCGCCCCGCCTATGTCCACAAGGTGCGCGCGGCGGTGGATGCCGCGGGCAAGCCGGTGGCGTGGCATCACCACGTGGTGGGCCAGTCCATCCTCGCCGGGACCTTCTTCGAATCGGCGATGGTGAAGAACGGCATCGACGAGACCTCGGTGGAGGGCACCCACGGCGCCTATGCCATCCCCAACCTCAAGGTGGAGCTCACCTCCATGAAGACCGGCGTGCCGGTGCTGTGGTGGCGCTCCGTGGGGCATACCCACACCGCCTTCGCGGTGGAGGTGGTGATGGACCAGCTGGCCCGTGCCGCCGGGCAGGATCCGGTGGCCTTCCGCCTCGCCCATGCGACGGATGAGCGGATGAAGGCCGTCATCCGCCTTGCGGCGGAGAAGTCCGGCTGGGGCTCGCCCCTGGCGGCGGGGCGCACCCGTGGCATCGCCACCCACCGCAGCTTCAACACCTATGTGGCCGAGGTGGCGGAGATCTCGCTGGCCGACGGCGGCATCAAGGTGGAGCGCGTGGTGGCCGCGGTGGACTGCGGCGTGGTGGTGAACCCTGACGTGGTGCGGGCGCAGATCGAGGGCGGCATCGGCTTCGGCCTCGGCGCGGCCCTGCATGACGCCATCACCCTCGACAAGGGCGCGGTGGAGCAGGCGAACTTCGACACCTACCAGCCCCTGCGCATGTCGGAGATGCCGAAGGTGGAGGTGCATGTCGTCGCCTCGGCGGCGGCGCCCACGGGGATCGGCGAGCCCGGCGTGCCCCCGCTCGCCCCGGCCGTGGCCAATGCGGTGGCCGCGGCCACCGGCCGCCCGGTGCTCCAGCTGCCCCTTGCCGGGCAGGCGTTCAAGCCCGCCTGAGGCGGCGGGCCTGTCGTGTCCAGGGCGCCGGGGCGGGATCATTCCTCGCCCCGGCGCCTTATTTTTTGCAGATGCCGCGGGTTTCCGCCCGCGGCGGTTTCCGCCCAGATCGATACAATCTGAACGGATCGCGCTCTAAGCTCTCCCCGGAAGGCCGCGATCGGCAGGCGAGCCTTGGTCTGGGAGGAGATGCGGAATGGGCACGGGCGCAGGACCCTTCGTCGTCATCGCGGAGTTCGACGTGGTCCTGGACAGGCTGGAGGACTTCCTCGCCGTCGCCCGCGAGGATGCCACAGCGTCGGTGCGGGACGAGCCCGGCTGCCGGCAGTTCGACGTGATCGTGCTGGAGGAGGCGGGCGGCGTCGTCTTCTACGAGGTCTATGACGATCGCGCCGCGTTCGACGCGCATCTGGAGACGCCGCATCTCGCCCGGTTCCGCGCGGCTTTCCCGGCGCTCGTCCGCGGCGAAGGGCGGGTACGCTTCGGCGCCGCTGTCCACCGCTGAGCCGGGCAAAAGAAAAGGCCGGCACGCGGGAGCGGCCGGCCAGTTTTGCACACAAGAAAGGGGAGGCTTCAGGCGGCCGCGTAGGGCCGGTGGAGCTTCACCTCGGGGTTGAGGCGCACGCCGAAGCCGGGTTTGTCGAGTGCCGAGGCCTTCATGCGGCCGTTCACGGGCACCGGCTCGTCGAGCAGCAGCGGGCTGAAGGCGGGCCGCACCTCGTCCGCATTGGGCGCGCTCATGATGATCTCGGTGAACGGGCTGTTATGGCGCGTGATCACGAAATGGTAGCTGTAGACGCCCGAGCCGTGGGGCACCATGAGCTTGCCGTGGGCATCCGCCAGCGCCGAGATCTTGATCAGCTCGGTGATGCCGCCGCACCAGTTCACGTCGGGCTGGATGATGTCGCAGCAGTCCATCTCCAGCAGCATGCGGAAGCCCCAGCGGGTGGCCTCGTGCTCGCCGGTCGTCACCAGCATGCCCTTGGGCACGTTGCGCTTTAGGTCCGCATAGCCCCAGTAATCGTCGGGCGAAAGGCACTCCTCGATCCACTTCAGGCCGAACTCCTGGGCCTTCTGGGCGAGCTTGATCGAATAGTTGAGGTCGAGGCTCATCCAGCAGTCGTACATGAGCCAGAAGTCGTCGCCGACCTTGCTGCGCATGTCCGCGAGCTTCTCGATGTTTTTCTTCAGGCCCTCATCACCCTCGGCCGGGCCGTGCAGCAAGGGCAGCTTGCCGCCGATGAAGCCCATCTCCTTGGCAAGGTCGGGCCTGGCGCCGGTGGCGTAGAACTGCAGCTCGTCGCGCACCGGGCCGCCGAGCAGCGCATGCACCGGCTCGCCGCGCAGCTTGCCGAGCAGGTCCCACAGCGCGATGTCCACGCCGGAGATGGTGTTCACCACCACGCCCTTGCGGCCGTAGAACTGGGTGGCGAAGTACATCTGGTCCCAGATCTTCTCGATCTCGGTGACCTGCCGGCCGATCAGGAAGCGCGAGAGGTGCTTCTCGACGATGAAGGCGCCGATCTCGCCGGCGGTGGTCACGCCGAGGCCGACCGTGCCGTCCGAGGCCTCCACCTCGATCACCAGCGTGCCGAGCACGTTGATGCCGAAGGAGCGCCGGCTCTGCCGGTATTCCTCATAGCGCGCCATGGGGGTGGCGATGTGGTCGTCGATCCAGTGGTAGCCCTGGGTGTCGTGATAGTCGGCGCCGCCGCCGCGCACGGTATAGGCGCGGACCGCCTTGATCGTCGGCATGGCCATCTCGTGTTCTCCATTGCCGCCCCCGAGGGGCGATTGCTCGGATGGGCCGCCCCGCGGCGGGCGCGGGGCGGGTTAAGGGTCAGGCGCGCCTGGCGGTGCCGTTCGGCACCGGCTGCATGCGGCCGATGGCGAGGATCAGCAGCGCGCCGAGGAGCGTCGTGACAGCCAGCACGTAGAGGCCGGCCGCCTGGGAGGCGAAGGCGCCCTCGGCCCAGGTCTTCACGTTCGGCGCCACGAAGCCGCCGAGCGCACCCAGCGAGTTGATGAGGGCGATGCCGCCCGCCGCCGCCACGCCGCCGAGATAGTCGGTGGGGAAGGTCCAGAAGATGGGCTGCACCGAGATGAAGCCGGCCGCCGCGAAGCACAGGGCGATCAGCGACAGGGCAGGGGAGGTGGTGGCCACCGAGGCGGCGATGCCGAGGCCGGACACGGCGAGGATCGCCGCCGCATAGCCGCGCCGCTCGCCGGAGGCGTCCGACATGCGCGGCAGCACATAGGCCGCCACCAGCGCGCAGACCCACGGGATGGCCGAGACGAAGCCCACCTGGAGCCCCACCTTGGTGCCGAGCAGGTTCGCCACCTGGGTCGGCAGATAGAAGACGACGCCGTACACGCTCATCTGGATCAGGAAATAGATGAGGGCGAAGTGCAGCACCCGGCCGTTGCGCAGCGCCGACAGCAGGTGCGAGGGGCCGTGGGAGGTCTTGAACTGCTCCTCGGCGGTGAGCGCCTGCGTCAGCTCGGTCTTTTCGGACGCGGTGAGCCATTTGGCATCGGCGGGCTTGTTGTCCAGGTAGAAGAAGGCCCAGACGCCGACGATGGTCGCGAGCAGGCCCTCCACCAGGAACATCCACTGCCAGCCGTGCAGGCCGCCAAGGCCCTGGAACTCCAGCAGCAGGCCGGAGAGCGGGCTGCCGAAGATGAATGCCAGCGGCGCACCGAAGTAGAACAGACCCATGGCCCGCCCGCGCGAGGCGGAGGGGAACCAGTAGGTGAGATAGAGGATCACGCCCGGGAAGAAGCCGGCCTCGGCCGCGCCGAGCAGAACGCGCAGGACGTAGAAGGTGAGCTCGTCATGGGCGAACATCATGGCGGCCGAGATGAGGCCCCAGGTGATCATGATGCGCGCCATCCAGATCCGGGCGCCCACGCGGTGCATGATGATGTTCGAGGGCACCTCGAACAGCGCGTAGCTCAGGAAGAAGATGGAGGCGCCGAGCGCGAAGGCGGCGTCCGAGATGCCGGTGTCCGCCTGGAATGCCTTCTTGGCGAAGCCCACGTTCGCCCGGTCGAGGAAGGCGAGCACGTACATGAGCAGGAGGAACGGCAGGAGCCGCTTGGTGACCTTGGAAATCGTCGCCTGAAGCGACGCGGACTGAGAGCCGGACATGGCTGCCTCTCCCGGGTGAAACGTTGCCTCCGGCCGTCTCGGGCTCATTCCCGGATGGCTCTGTTGTTGGCGCGCCGCAGGGCGCGGCGCGCGGGGAGGGGCGGTGCAGGCACCGCTGGTTCTCAGTAGACGGCGCGTCCGCCGGACAGGTCGAACACCGCGCCGGTGGAGAAGGCGCAGTCGGCGGAGGAGAGCCAGGCGATCATCGCCGCGGCCTCGTCCACCTCCAGAAACCGGCCCATGGGGATGCGCGAGAGCATGAAGTCGATGTGCTCCTGCTTCATCTGGTTGAAGATCTCGGTCTTCGCCGCGGCGGGGGTGATGGCGTTCACCAGCACGCCGGCCTGCGCCAGCTCCTTGCCCAGGGACTTGGTGAGGCCGATGAGGCCCGCCTTCGACGCCGAGTAGTGGGAGGCGTTGGGATTGCCTTCCTTGCCGGCGATGGAAGCGACATTGACGATGCGGCCCCAGCCATTCGCGATCATGCGCGGCGCGATGGACTTGCAGGTGAGGAAGGGGCCGACGAGGTTAACGTCGATCACCCGCCGCCACACGTCGGTGGCCAGCTCCCAGGTCTTTCCGTTGCCGCCGGTGATGCCGGCGTTGTTGACGAGGATGTCGATCTTGCCGTGCTTCTCGACGACGCTCTGCGCGGCGGCCTCCACCGAGGCCTCGTCGGTGAGCTCCACCGTTTCGGTGGTCACCTTGCCGAGCTTGCCGAGGATGGCGGCGGCCTCGGCGAGGCGGGCGGCGTCGATGTCCCACAGGGAGACTTCGGCACCGGACTTCAGCATGCGTTCGGCCGCCGCGTAGCCGATGCCGCGCGCGCCGCCGGTGATGACCGCGACGCGTCCCTGGAGGTCGATCTGGTTCATGGGGTGGCCTTTCCTCAGGCGTGTTTTCTCAGCCCTGCACGGTGGTCTGGCGCTGCTCGCCGAGGCCGTCGATGCCGAGGCGCATGGTCTGGCCGGCCTTCAGGTACAGCGGCGGCTTCTGGCCGAGACCGACGCCGGGCGGCGTGCCGGTGGAGATGATGTCGCCCGGCTGCAGGCTCATGAACCGGCTGATGTAGCTCACGAGGTGCTTGACGCCGAAGATCATGGTGCGAGTGGAGCCGTCCTGAAAGCGCTTGCCGTCCACCTCCAGCCACATGTGGAGGTCCTGCGGGTCCTTCACCTCGTCGCTGGTGACGAGCCACGGGCCGAGGGGGCCGAAGGTGTCGCAGCCCTTGCCCTTGTCCCACTGGCCGCCGCGCTCGATCTGGAATTCGCGCTCGGACACGTCGTTGACGACGCAATAACCGGCCACGTGGGAGAGCGCGTCTGCCTCGCTCACGTACTTGGCGGGCTTGCCGATGACGATGCCGAGCTCGACTTCCCAGTCGGTCTTGGTGGAGCCGCGGGGGATCTCCACATCGTCGTAGGGGCCGACGATGGAGCTGGTGGCCTTCATGAACAGCACCGGCTCGGTGGGTACCGGCAGGCCGCTCTCGGCCGCATGGTCGGAATAATTGAGGCCGACGCACACCAGCTTGCCGACAGCGCCGACGCACGCGCCGGTGCGCGGGGTGCCGTCGACGAGCGGCAGGCCCGTCACGTCGAGGGCGTTGAGGCGCTCCAGGCTCTCGGGCAGGAGGGCGGTGCCGGCGATGTCGGGAACATGGGCCGAAAGATCGCGCAGGCGACCTTCCGCGTCGATCAGGCCAGGGCGCTCCTGCCCCGCCGCGCCGTAGCGAACGAGCTTCATCCGTTTCCTCCCCATCGGTCCGCCGTTCGTCCGTTGTGGGCCGGACCGGTTCGAGCCAATTCGCGGGGACGCTAGCCGACTGCGTGATAACGGGATAATGAGAAGTTCTGTTCAGCCTATTCCATCTGGTTATCGCGATCGGAGCGTGCGATGCGCGAACTCGGTCCCTCCGCTCTGCTCTCGCGCCTGCGCTTCAAGCAATTGCGCCTGGTGGACGTGCTCGGCCGCACCGGCAGCCTGCGGCGCACCGCAGCGGAGCTGAACGTAACGCAGCCCGCCGCCACGAAGATCCTTCAGGACCTTGAGGAGATGCTGGGCGTGCGCCTGTTCGACCGTACCCCGCGCGCCATGCTGCCCACCGAGATCGGCGCCCATGTGGTGGATTATGCCCGCCGCGCCCTGACGGACGGGGAGCGCTTCGCCGACGGCCTCGCCAATCTGAAGCGCGGGGGCTATGGCGCGCTGGCGCTGGGCGCCATCATGGCCACCGCTTCCGACCTTCTGCCTCGTGCCATCGCCGAGCTGAAGCGGCAACGCCCGCTCATGACCATCCAGGTGCTGGCCACCACTTCCGACGTGCTCATCGCCGCCCTCGACCGGGGCGAGCTGGACCTGGTGATCGGCCGCGTGCCCGAGGCGCGGGAGCGGGCCAAGTTCGATTTCGAGCCGCTGGGGGGCGAGGAGCTGTGGACGTTCGCCGCCGCCTCCCATCCCCTGGCGCAGCGCCCAAGGCTCGATCTCGGCGACATGGGCGCCATGCCCTGGGTGCTCCAGCCCGCGCCGAGCCCCATGCGGCGGCTGATCGATTCCGCCTTCGCGGCGGCGGGGCTGAAGACCCTCGACAATCTGGTGGAGACCACCTCCATCTTCGCGACGCTGAACCTCGTGCGGCACGCGGGGATGATCTCCGTGCTGCCCCGCACCATCGTCGCCGCCGAAGTGGCGCGCGGGGATTTCGTGCGCCTGCCGGTGACCGTGGAGGGTGAGCTCGACCCCTATGGCATCGTCACCCGCAAGGACGTGGTGATGAGCCCCAACGCCAGCGAGTTCATCTCCATCGTCCGCACCCTTTCGGCGGAGCGGGCGGAGGCGCCGGGGCTTCCCGCCGGGCGGGGCAAGAGGCGCGCGGCGGGTCGTCCGGCAGGCTGAGGCCGGCGGAGCCTCCTGCGCCCGGCACGGAGGCGTGTCCAGGCGGATACCGCCCGAAATCGCCTGCCGCGAATACTTTTCGGCCCTGTGTTTGCAATGATTGGCGTCGCCAGGACGCCGCCCTCCGGGCCTCACGAATGTGTGACGGCAAAACCACACCGGATGTCCATCGCAACCCGTGGCCGGCCCTTAACCATTCCGCGCCGCGAAGCCGCCACAAAACGGAATGAAACCGGAATGCAACACGTGGTGGTGAGCGTACCCGGAAAGTGTTTTCGGCCGCCGCGTCCCAAGGTGGGTCCTTATGGACAGTGCATGTTCGGCTCATAGGCCCGCGTTCGGGGCCACGGCGGCAGGACGCCCAAGAGAGGCCGCGGAGCGGCCC
Source organism: Xanthobacter nonsaccharivorans (assembly GCF_043194755.2). Lineage (NCBI taxonomy): Bacteria > Pseudomonadati > Pseudomonadota > Alphaproteobacteria > Hyphomicrobiales > Xanthobacteraceae > Xanthobacter > Xanthobacter nonsaccharivorans. The sequence continues at coordinate 2,125,171 of NZ_CM195526.1, forward strand.
TTCCTCGGCCCCGATATTGCCGCGGCCCGCTGGCATCGTCCCCGCATCATGTTTGCGGAAGCGATCCTCCAGATTCGGACAGCGGCAGGCGGCGGCAGGCGCATCGGGCGTCGTGCCCCGTCGCGTGCCAGCGGATTGCCGGGCCGTGCCGTGCTCGCCGGCGTCGTGGGCCTCGCGCTCGCCGCGCCGCTGGGCTTCGCCTCCGTGGCGCAGGCCTTCGACGGCAATGCCGACCCCGCGCCGCAACCCTTCATCACCCAGCCCCTCACGCCGCCCGCGAACGTGCCTTCCGCGCCGCCCGTGCGCCCGGTGGACGAGGCGTTCCGCACCGGGGCGCAGGCGATCCGCGCCGGGCAGACCGCCAAGGGCATGGATGCGCTCGGCTATGCCGCCGCCCAGGGCCACGCCATGGCCCAGTGGAAGCTCGCCCGCATCTATGCGGACGGCGACGGCGTGAAGCGCGATGACGCCAAAGCCTTCGAGTATTTCTCCAAGATCGCCAATTCCCACGCGGACGACTATCCCGGCACCGCGCAGTCGCGCTTCGTGGCCAACGCGTTCGTGGCGCTCGGCGGCTATTATCTCGTCGGCATTCCATCCGCCGGCGTGAAGCGGGACCCGGCCCGGGCGCGGGACATGTATTCCTATGCCGCCTCCTATTTCGGGGACGCGGACGCCCAGTTTCATCTGGGCAAGCTCTATCTCGACGGCGTGGGCGGCGCGCGGGATGCCCGCAGCGCCGGTCGCTGGCTCACCCTCTCTGCCCAGAAGGGGCAGTTCGAGGCGCAGGCGCTGCTCGGCCAGCTCCTGTTCCGCGGCGACAGCGGCGTGCCGCGCCAGGGCGCGCGCGGCCTCATGTGGCTCACCCTCGCCCGCGACGGCGCCTCCCGCCCCGAGGACAAGTGGGTGGTGGACATGCATGAGGAGGCCTTCGCCGAGGCGACCCCCGACGAGCGCGCCCTCGCGCTCAGCTATCTCGAAAGCTGGCTGAAGTCCGCGCGGCGCTGAGCCGGTCAGGTGGAGGGCGGCGCCTCGCCGGTTGTCACCCGGCGGCCTTCCTCGGCCTTGTAATAATATTGGCTCGCCACCAGCCAGCCCTTCAGCGGCCGCAGCGGTGGAATGCAGGTCAACAGCAGCACCGGCAGCGTCGTCACCAGATGCACCCAGTAGGGCGCCTCGTAGGCGACCTCCAGCCAGATGCCGAACAGCACCGCCGGCACGCAGGCGAAGCACATCACGAAGAAGGCCGGGCCATCGGCCGGGTCGGCGAAGGAATAATCGAGGCCGCAGACCTCGCACGCCGGCGCGATGGTGAGGAAGCCGTTGAACAGGTGGCCCTCGCCGCAGCGGGGGCACCGGCCGCGCAACCCCGTCGAAAGCGGGGACAAAGGCGGCCAGTGGGGCTCGGTCATGATCTCTCCAGATGGAAGCGCCTGATGGCGGCAGACTGTGTGACTGCCAGGGGAACGGCCAGATCGAATTGCGCCTCCAAACCAAGGAGGTAAGCAGCCCCGGGCATCGGTTCAAGCGCCGTTGCTGTCGCAGGGGGACAGGCGAACCCGGTATCAAGAAACCGTTGAACGCGCGCCGCTCTTCCCGCAAGCCTCAGGGACTCTCCCCTGCGTCAGTTGTCGGGGGTGACACGCGCGCCGGGCAGAGATATTCCAGCTTGAGAATGGAAAACAGCGCCGAGGGCGGCGGTAGGAAATGGACATCATTTTCGTCGGCGCGGGGCTGGCCAACTGCCTCCTTGCGGCGCGCATCTTCGAGCGACGGCCCCAGGCCCGCCTGCTGCTTCTGGAAGCGGGCGAAAGCGTCGGGGGAAACCATAGCTGGTCGCTGCATTCCACCGACCTCAGCCACCGGCATCACGCCTTCCTCTCGCCCTTCCGAGCCCATGGCTGGAACAGCCATGAAGTTCATTTCCCGGCCTTCTCCCGTACCCTGGGCGGGCACTACCACACCATCTCGTCCGATCGCCTCGCGCAGGTGATGAACGAGCGGTTGTGCGCCTCCATCCGCACCGGCACGCGGGTGGTGGAGATGGCCGAGGACCATGTGGTCCTGGAGGATGGCGCGCGCATTGCCGCCAAGGCGGTGGTGGACGGGCGCGGCCCGGTGGCCTCCCGCCACCTCGATCTCGGCTACCAGAAGTTCATCGGCCAGGAGATTCGCCTCACCCATCGCCACGGCCTTGCGCGGCCCGTCATCATGGACGCGCGGGTGGAGCAGATGGATGGCTACCGCTTCGTCTATGTGCTGCCGCTGGATCCCGAGACGGTGCTGGTGGAGGACACCTATTATTCCGACGGCCCGGACCTGCCGGCGGACGCGGTGCGCCGCCGCATCGCCGACTACGTCGCCGCCCAGGGCTGGACGGCGGACTATGTGGTGCGGGAGGAGGAGGGCGTGCTGCCCATCGCCCTGGGGGGCGATATCGACGCTTTCCTCGCCGAGGGGCCGCAGGGCGTGGCGAAGGTGGGGCTTCGCGCGGCTCTGTTCCACCCCACCACCGGCTATTCCCTGCCGGATGCCGCGCGCCTCGCCGACCAGATCTCCCTGCAGCACGACCTCTCCGGCCCCGCCATCGCTGCCACCGTGCGCGAGGAGGCGGCCCGCCGGTGGAAGGCCCGCGGCTTCTTCCGCCTGCTCAACCGCATGCTGTTCCGCGCCGCGGAGCCGCACCAGCGCTACGCCATCCTTCAGCGTTTCTACGGATTGCCGGAAGACCTCATCGCCCGCTTCTATGCGGATCGTCTTACCTTTTCCGACAAGGCGCGGATCCTTACGGGCCGGCCGCCCGTATCCGTCCTGCGCGCGCTGTCCTGCCTCTCCGAGACGAAATCCGCCATCGGTGCTTCATGATGCTCGAAAAAAGAATGTTTCCCCGCCGGGCCGCCGTCATCGGCTCCGGCTTCGGCGGGCTGTCGCTTGCCATCCGCCTGCAGGCGGCCGGCATTGCGACCACCCTCTTCGAGCAGCGCGACAAGCCCGGTGGCCGCGCCTATGTCTATGAGGACCAGGGCTTCACCTTCGATGGCGGGCCCACCGTCATCACCGACCCCACCTGCCTGGAAGAGGTGTTCGAGGCGGCAGGGCGCAGGCTCTCCGACTATGTGGAGCTGATCCCGGTCTCCCCCTTCTACCGGCTCCTGTGGCCGGACGGGCGGCAGTTCGACTATGTGAACGACCAGGCCGGCCTCGACGCCCAGATCCAGACCTTCGACCCGGCGGACGTGGAGGGCTACCGGCGGTTCCTCGCCTATTCGCAGGCGGTGTTCGAGGAAGGCTATCTGAAGCTCGGCGCGGTGCCCTTCCTCAATTTCTCAGACATGATGAAGGCCGGGCCGAACCTGGTGAAGCTGCAGGCGTGGCGCTCGGTCTATTCCATGGTGTCGAGCTTCGTGAAGGACGAGCACCTGCGCGAGGCCTTCTCCTTCCATTCGCTGCTGGTGGGGGGGAACCCCTTCTCCACCTCGTCCATCTACGCGCTCATCCACGCGCTGGAGCGCAAGTGGGGGGTGTTCTTCCCGCGCGGGGGCACCGGGGCGCTGGTCAGGGGCATGGTGCGGCTGTTCGAGGATCTCGGCGGCGAGGTGCATCTGTCCACCCCGGTGGACGAGATCGTGCTTGAGAACGGCATCGCCCGGGCGGTGCGTCTGAAGGGCGGGCAGGCGATCCCGTTCGACGTGGTCGCCTCCAATGCCGACGTGGTGCACACCTATTCCCACCTGCTGCGCGGCGATTCCCACGGCCGCGCGCACGGGGCGAAGCTGGCGAAGATGCGCCATTCCATGTCGCTGTTCGTCACCTATTTCGGTGCGAACCGCACCTGGGACCATCTCCAGCACCACACGGTGCTGTTCGGGCCGCGCTATCGCGGCCTCGTGGACGAGATCTTCAAGGGGCCGAGCCTGCCGGAGGATTTCTCGCTCTACCTCCACGCGCCCACCGTTACCGATCCCACGCTCGCGCCGCCCGGCTGCACGGCCTTCTATGTGCTTTCCCCCGTGCCGCACCTCGGCAAGGCGGACATCGACTGGGAGGTGGAGGGCCCGCGCTATCGCGACCGCATCCTCGCCCATCTGGAGGCGCGGCTGCTGCCGGGGCTGAGGGACAGCCTGGTGACGACGCGCATGCTCACGCCCTTCGGCTTCCGCGACGAGCTCTCCGCGCATCTCGGCTCGGCCTTCTCGGTGGAGCCGATCCTCACCCAGTCCGCCTGGTTCCGGCCGCACAATCGCGACGACCGGGTCCCCAACCTCTACTTCACCGGCGCCGGCACCCATCCCGGCGCAGGCGTGCCGGGGGTGGTCGGCTCGGCCAAGGCGACGGCTGGGCTCATCCTCGCCGATCTGGGCGTCGTCACCGCATGAGCGGGAAGGGAGAGGGCGGAGACGTCCTCGGCGCCAGCGAGGAGGCGATCGCCAAGGGCTCCAAGAGCTTCGCGGCGGCGGCGCGCCTGTTCGCCCCGCAGATGCGCGCGGATGCGGTCATGCTCTACGCCTGGTGCCGCCATTGCGACGACGTGGTGGACGGGCAGGAGCTGGGCCACGGCCGCATCGCCTATGCCGGCACCCCCGCCGAGCGGCTGGACACGCTTTATGAGGAGACGGCCCGCGCCTATCGCGGCGCACCCTCCGCGCACCCGGCCTTCGCCGCCTTCGCCGAGGTGGTCCGGCGCAACGACATTCCCGAGCGCTATCCGCTGCATCTGCTCGAAGGCTTCCGCATGGATGTGGAGGGCCGGCGCTACGAGACGCTCGATGACACGCTGACCTATTGCTACCACGTGGCCGGCGTGGTGGGCGTGATGATGAGCCTCATCATGGGCGCGCGGGACGGAGTGGTGCTGGACCGCGCCAGCGATCTCGGCCTCGGCTTCCAGCTCACCAACATCTCCCGCGACGTGATCGAGGACGCCGGCATCGGCCGCATCTATCTGCCGGCCGAATTCCTCGCCGAGGCCGGCGTGCCCGAGGCGGAGATCGCCGCGCCGGAGCACCGGGAGAAGGTCGCCCGCGTGGCGGCGCGGCTGCTGGACGTGGCGGAGCCCTATTACGATCAGGCCCTCGTCGGCATGCGCGCCTTGCCGTTTCGTGCGGCCGCAGCGGTGGGGGCGGCACGCGGGGTCTACCGCGCCATCGGCGTGGAGGTGCGCCGGCGGGGGCCGGCCGCCTGGGATGCCCGTGTCTCCACCTCGAAGGCGCAGAAGATCGGCTTTCTCATGAAAGGACTTGCGGCCGCGCTTGCGACGCGCTTTGAGGGGGCTCCGCCCCCTCGGCCGTCGCATCTGTGGACCCGGCCCGCATGACCCATTTCGCCGTCGTCGCCCCGCCGTTGCCGGGGCACTACAACCCGTTGCTCGTGCTCGCCCGCACGCTCGGTGCGCGCGGCCATCGCGTCACCTTCTTCCATATGGCGGACGCCGCCCGCCTCGTGGCCGGAAAGGGCGCGGAGTTCGCGGCGGTGGGGGCGCAGGACTATCCCGCCGGCGCGCTGGATGCCTATGTGCAGCGCCTCGCCGCGCCCACGGGCCTGTTCGGCCTCCTCGGCACGCTGAAGGCCACCGCGGCGCAGACGGATATGCTCTGCCGCGACCTGCCCAATGCCTTCCGCACGCGGGGTGTCGAGGCGGTGATCGCCGACCAGACGGAGGCCGCCGGCACGCTGGTGGCGCGTCACCTCGGCCTTCCGGTGGTGTCCACGGCCACCGCGCTCCTGCTGAACCGCGAGATCGGCGTGCCGCCGCCCTTCGTGCCCTGGCCCTATGATGCCTCGGAGCAGGGGGAGTTCTGGAACAAGGGCGGCTACCAGATCACTGATCTGCTGATGAAGCCCATGCGCCGGGTGCTGGAGAAGCACGGCGCCGCCTTCGCACTCGATCCGTTCGCCGACGGTGGCTTCTCGCCCACCCTCACGGTGGCGCAGATGCCGAAGGGGCTTGATTTTCCGCGTCGGGAGCTGCCGGCCTCCTTCCACTACGGCGCGCCCTGGCGCGATGCCGCCTCCACCCCGCAGGCCGAGGCGCCCCTGCCGGAGGCAGAGGGCAAGCCGCTGGTCTTCTGCTCCCTCGGCACCCTGCAGGGCGCGCGGGGCGACCTGTTCGTCAAGGTGGCCGATGCGGCGCGGGCGGTGGGCGCGGGCCTCCTCATCGCCCATGGCGGGCTGCTGTCGGCGGGGGAGGTAGCGCGCCTGTCGGCCAGCGCCGAGGTGCGCGCCTTCGTGCCCCAGCAGGAGGTGCTGAAGCGCTGCCGTGCGGCGGTGCTCCACTGCGGCATGAACACGGTGCTGGATGCGCTGGCGGAAGGCGTGCCGCTGGTGGCCATGCCCATCGCCTTCGAGCAGCCGGCGACGGCCTCCCGCCTTGCTTATGCGGGCGTCGCCGAGGTGGTGCCGGCCGGTCGCGCTAGCCGCCGGCGGCTCACCCGCGCGCTCGGGGCGGTGCTGGAGAAGCCGGACTACAGGGCCGCCGCGGCGCGGATCGCCACGGAGATGGCCGCGGGCGGGGGCGTCGTCCGGGCGGCGGACCTGATCGAGGCGGCGGTGCGCGCCTGAGCTCCCAGCACTTTCGAGCGAAGGGGGTGCCGGCCGGCGTGAAGAAAGTGCGATAAATCAAATAGATAGAGCGCTTGCGCGACGCGCGACGAGGCGGGCGGCCTATTCCGCCGCTTCCGTGTGCTTCAGGCTGCCGCCGTGCAGCTTCTTCAGCTTGGCCTTCAGCGCGGCGGGGGGCGGCGCATAGATGAAGCCGAAGGAGACGCAGCCTTCCTTGCCGTCCACCGCGTGATGCAGCCGGTGGGCCTGCACCAGGCGCTTGAGATAGCCGTTGCGCGGCACGTAGCGGAACGGCCAGCGCTGGTGGGTGATGCCGTCGTGGACGAAGAAATAGAGGAAGCCGTAGGCCGTCATCCCCACGCCCACCCACAGCAGCGGACCGCCATTGCGGAAGAAGTAGATGAGCAGGATGGCGATGCCGGCGAACAGCACCGCATAGAGATCGTTGCGCTCGAACATGCCCTCGCGCGGCTCGTGGTGGGACTTGTGCCAGCCCCAGCCCCAGCCGTGCATGACGTATTTGTGAGCCGCCCAGGCCACGCCTTCCATGGCGGCCACGGTCAGGATCACGATGAGCGCGTTGACGACGAAGGACATGAAAGGCCACGCCTGAGGTTTCAATGGCTCCGGGCTGAGCCGGGATGGCCTTATACAGCATCCGTCGCCCAGGCGCGCCATGGGGCAGATCAATCCTCCACCCGCGCGCCGCCGGCAGCGGCTTCAGGCGAGCCGCACCTGCCGGCGGATGAGCCAGAGGGTCAGCGCCCCGCCCGCCACCCCATAGGCGAGGAGCACCGCGAGGCCCGGCAGGAGCGCGGGCAGCGCCGCGCCGCGCCACAGGGCATCCTGGAACGCCTCGATGCCCCAGGCGGTGGGGGTGATGATGCCCGCCTGCTGGAGCCACGCCGGCATGAGGAAGCGCGGCACCATGGAGCCGCCCACCGCCGAGAGCAGCAGCACGGCGAAGGTGGAGAGCGTCTGCGCCTGCTGGCGGGTGCGCGCCGCTGCCGCCAGCGGCAGGGCGACGCCCGCCGCCGCCGCCGAGGCCGCCGCCGAAACCGCGATGAATGTGCCGAGGTGCTGCACCACGTGCACGCCGTAGACCAGCTGCGCCACGGCAAACAGCACTGCCGAGAGGGCGAGGCCCTGGAGCAGAAGGAAGGCAAGCTTGCCCGCCACCAGCGCCGCCACGCCGCCACGGCCCATCACGATGCGGTCGAACACGCCGGAGCGGCGCTCGTCCACCAGGCTCGCCGCCCCCTGCACGGCGGAGAACAGCAGGAACAGCATGGCGATGGCGCCGGCGTAATAGGTCACTCCCGGCTCGCCGCGAAGGCGGGGCAGGGGCTGGCGTTCCATCAGCTCGGCGCCACCCTGCGCCACGAGCTCCGGCGCACGGGCGACGGAGGCTTCGAGCCGCGCCTGCTGCTCCGGCGTGAAGGGGCCGACCAGGATCCCGATCTGCGCGGCGACGCGGCGCATGGCCATGCCGGGCAGGTCTTCAGTGAACAGCCGCTGGATGCGCGCCGCGAGGATGGCGGCGGCCACGTTGCGCGCCGCATCGGTGACGAGGACGATGGGCGGCTTGTCGGTGGCGGCGGAAAGGTCGCCGCGCACGATGAGCCCCACGTCGGCCGTGCCGTCCGACACCCGCGCCGTCACCTCGTCGGGGGTGACACGGGCCAGTTCCACGTCGGCCGCCTTGCCGAGGGCCTCGAGGAAGGCCTCCGCGGCCGGGGCTTCCGTGGCGCGGGCGGCGGCCACCTTGATGGTGGAGGCCTCGCCCCCCGTGCCCGAGAACACCGCCGCGAACAGCACGAACAGCAGCGGCGGCAGCACGAAGGTCATCATCAGCGCGCCGCGGTCGCGCAGGAGGGTGAGCGCCATGGCACGCATGATGGCGGCGGTCATCGGAGCCCCTCCCGCACGGGACGGTCGTGCACGACGTCCTCATAAAGGGCGTCGAGGCCGGCGGCCTCCAGGGCGATGGTGCGGGGGGACAGGCCGGCGGTGCGCAGCGCCGCGACGAGATCGCCCGTGGCCTGGGGGGTGTCCTCCACCATGCCGGTGAAGCGAACCGTGTGCCCGTCCCCCTGGAGGCCGAGGGCCTCCAGGGCCCGCCGGCCCATCAGGTTCGGCGGTGTGGCGAAGGCCACCTCCACCTTGCGCCGGTGCGGAAAATGGGCGGCGATGAGCTGGGCGAGGGGCCCTTCCAGGGCGATCCGCCCGCCGCTGAGGATGGCCACCCGGTCGGCCACGGCCTCGGCGAAATCGAAATCGTGGGTGATGAGCAGGATGCCGAGCCCCTCGGCCGCCAGCCGCCGCGCCAGGGCGGCAAGCTCGCCGCGCGCCGGCGCATCCACGCCCACCGTGGGCTCGTCCAGCACCAGGAGGCCCGGCGTGCCCACCAGCGCCGCCGCCACATTGGCACGCCGCTGCCAGCCGCCGGAGAGGCGGTCGATGCGCTCATCCTTGCGCCCGGCGATGCCGGCGCGCGCCATCACGCCCGCCACGCAGGCGGCGACATCGGCGCGATGGACCCCGGCGAGGCGGGCGAAGACGGCGAGGTTCTCGGTGATGGTGAGGGAGCGGTAGAGGGCAATGTCCTGCGGCGCGAGGCCGATGCGCGCGCGCGCCGCCTCCTGCGCCGCCGGGATGCCGCAGACCGTCACCGTTCCGGCGCGGGGGGCGATGCGCCCGCAGATGGCCCGCACCAGGGTGGTCTTGCCCGCGCCGTTGGGGCCGACCAGGGCGGTCACGGTTCCGCGAGGCAGCACGAGGTCGAGCCCGGAAAGAACGGTGCGCGCACCATAGCCCGCATCGAGCCCCGCGATGGCGAGGGGAGGGGTCGTGGTGTCGTCCGGGGCTTCGTCTCTATGGTTTGGCGCGGCGCTCACGGCGCCTGCGGCCCCATCAGCTCACCGAAGGCAGAATCCATGAAATCTCGCAGGGGTTCGCGCCCCTCCTTGTTGGATCCCAGCTCTTTAGAGGCTGAAAGGGCGCCCGCCAAGTGTTCCGCGAGCAGCTTGCGGGCGCGCGGCGCGCCAAGGGAGGCGATGACCGTGACCTTGTGGGCGTCCTTGCCCACGTCCTTGCCCAGCGCCGCGGTGGTGGAGGAGGCGTCGAGAATGTCGTCGAGGATCTGGTAGGCACGGCCCACATGGCTCGCCAGCGCCCGCAGGTGGCCGAACTGGACCTCGCTCGCCCCCGCCACGCGCCCGGCGATCTCCACGGCGGCGGAGAACAGCACGCCGGTCTTGCGGCGGTTCACGTCCTCGGTGACGGCGAGGGTGCGGCCGGCGCCGGGGCGCAGATCGTCATACTGCCCGCCGCACAGGCCGAGGGAGCCCACCGCCAGCGACAGCTCGGCCACCGCGTCGAGTCGGACGCGCTCGGAAATGCCCGGCGCCGCGGCCGCCACGCCGAAGGCGCGCGAGAGCAGGGCGATGGAGGCGAGCACGGCCACGTCCTCGCCGTACTGCACATGGGTGGTGGGCTGGGAGCGCCGCACCGCCGCGTCGTCCATGGAGGGCAGATCGTCGACGATGAGGGAGGAGGCGTGGATCATCTCCAGCGCGCAGCCGAAATCGAGGGCCGCATGTTCCGAGGCGTTGAGCTGCATGGCCGCGGCCATGGCGAGCAGCGGACGCAGGCGCTTGCCGGGGGCGAGGAGGATGTGCCGCATGGCGGCATGCAGCACTGCGGGATGGGACGCCGCGGGCGGCACCAGCAGCCCGAGCCGCCGGTCGACGACCGCACGCAGGTAAGAGAGATCGTGTGAGCGGGGCGGGAATGCCTCCGCGGCCTCGCCTCCGGGCGCGTCGAGCTCGGCCATCTGCACCGCCAGTGCCCCGTTCCGGGCGCCCTGCGTGCCGGACGTCCGGGCAACGTCGTGCGACGCCGGCGTTTCCGTCCGCGTGTCCCGTCCACCCTTCTGCGCCATGAACGCGCGCCCCCTCTCCACACGTCGCCCCGCGGGCGGCCAATTCCCCAGCCCGGCAAATACGTTGCCTTGAATGACTTTAGATCACCCCTTAGACAAGGGCGCTAGATCAAGGGCCTGGGCCGGGCGCAAATTCTCCCGGCGTGTGGCCGCGTCGCCGCGCTGGACGGCGGGCGCAGGTCCCTCAGTCATCCGCGATCGCAGCCGGGCGTATCGAAGCCGGACGCGCATGGACCGGCGGCGCGAGAGGGGGCCAACGCGGGGGAGCATGGACGAGAACGAAGCCGGCCGGCGCAAGGAAGACCACATCGACATCGTGTTGTCCGGCGGGCGCGTGGCCTCGCGGGCCGATGCCGGGTTCGACCGGCTGCGCCTGCTCCACAACGCCTTGCCGGAGCTCGATCTCGCCGACGTGTGCCTGGAGACGCGGCTTCTCGGCCGCACCCTGCGCGCGCCTCTGCTCATCTCCGCCATGACCGGCGGGCCGAAGCGGGCGGAGGCCATCAACGCCCATCTCGCCGAGGCGGCGCAGGCGCTCGGGATCGGTCTCGCGGTGGGGTCCCAGCGCATCGCCATCGAGACGGCGGCTTCGGCCGGGCTCGGCGCCGCGCTGCGCCGGCGGGCGCCGGACATCCTGCTCCTGGGCAATCTCGGCGCCGCGCAGCTGCTCGACGGCAAGGGCGTGGAGCGGGCGCGGCGGGCGGTGGAGATGATCGGCGCCGACGCCCTCGTCATCCACCTCAACCCCCTCCAGGAGGCCATCCAGGAAGGGGGCGACCGCAACTGGCGCGGCGTGCTGAAGGAGATCGAGGCGCTTGCCCGGGCGCTGGCCGTGCCGCTGGTCGCGAAGGAGGTGGGCTTCGGCCTCTCGGGAGCCGCGGCGGCGCAGCTGGTGGCGGCCGGCGTGGCGGTGATCGACGTGGCCGGGGCCGGCGGCACCAACTGGGCGCTGGTGGAAGGCGCGCGCGGCACCGGCCGCACCCGCGCCATCGCCGCCGCTTTCGCCGGCTGGGGCATTCCGACCGCCGATGCCATCCGCGACGTGCGCGCGGCCTGCCCCGATGTTCCGCTCATCGCCTCGGGCGGGGTGCGCGACGGGGTGGATGCCGCCAAGGCCCTGCACCTTGGCGCGGACCTGGTGGGGCAGGCGGCGGGCACGCTGGACGCGGCGGTGACCTCCACCGAGGCGGTGGTGGAGCACTTCTCGGTGCTGGAGGCCCAGCTGCGCATCGCCTGCTTCGCCACCGGCGCCGCCGACCTCGCGGCTCTCCGGCGGGTGCCGGTTCAGGCAGGCTGAAAAGCCCTCAGTTGGACCAATGGTCCATCCAGATCTTCTCGCCGATGGTGCAGGAGATGCGCGGCGCTGTCCCCACCGCCTTCATCACCGGGCTGGCGGGTGGAGGTGGCACGACACCGGCGACTTCCAGCACGAGCTTCGTCTTGATGGCGCGGGCGAATTCCTCGCGGGTCTGGATCGGGATGACGAAGGCTCCCGGCCCGCCGATGACGCAGTCTTCGTAATAGACGTCGAGTTCGGGAATATCGAGAGCCGACGACGCCCCGCGCTTCAGCACGATGGGCAGGCCATTGACCGTAATGCCGCGTGAAACAACGGAATCCCGCGCCAGCGCCACCGGTGGGCCCTGGTTGTTCACCCCGTCGCCGCTGATGTCGATGACGCGGCGAATCCCGTGAAATCCACTAAGGTCGAACTGGTCGGCGCTATATAGCAGGGCGCTGGAGATGGAGGTTCGGTAGACCCTCTTCAGCGGCGCGGCATTGAGCGCCTCCACGAAGGCGCGGGCGGTTTCGGGCCCGTCGATGAGGCGCCAGGCCACCACCACCTGCTGCTCGTTTTCCCCCGCCCATTCCACATAGGCCACCGCGACCCGCCCGTTCGGCCCCAGCCGTAGCGCATCGAGAAACTCACGGGAAACCAAGGCGTTGGCATAGCCTTCCCGCTGCAGGGCCTGCTCTTCCTGGTCCATGGAATAGGAGATGTCGACGGCGAGGACGAGCTCCACATCCACCGACGTCCCGCCCACCGGCCCGGCCGTGGCGTGGTCCGTCGCGGTCAGCGGCAGCAAGGCGAAAAAGGTCAGCAGACACAGGGGCCCGAGGCGCGCACGCATGGGGTCATCTCCCGTCCCGTCAGAAGGCGCGGCATCGCGTCACAGCGATGCTGACATCGACGGGCGGTCGGGAGAAGAGCTTAGTCGCCTCTTTTTACCTCACGAATGGCGGCGCGAAACCTTGGCGCTGCACAATCCGCACGATGGCGCGGATTGTCGTCGTTCCGTCACAACGGCTTAAGGCCCGGGGCGCCGCACAAATTTTCCGCGGTCAGCCCTCAAGGGTCTCGGTATCGATGATCTCGATGCCGAAGCCGGCAAGGCCCACGTAGGTCCGGGCCTTGGAGGCGAGAAGGCGAATCGACACGATGCCGAGATCCCGCAGGATCTGGGCGCCCAGCCCCACCTCGCGCCAGTGCCGGTCGCGCTCGGCCTCGCTGGAGGTCTTCTCGGAGCCCTGGCCCATGGCCACCGGCGGCACGCCGGCGGTGCCGTCGCGCAGATAGACGAGGACGCCCCGGCCCTCGGCCTCAATGCGCTCCAGGGCCTTCTGGATGGTCTTTCCGCCAGCGAAGGCGTCGGCGATGGGGTCGGCGCGATGCAGGCGCACCAGCACCTTCTCGCCGTCGCCGATCCGGCCCTTGACCAAGGCGAGGTGGTTCACCGGGTCGAAGGGGGTGACATAGGAATAGCCGTGCAGCTCGCCCACGCAGGTGGGCACGGGGAATTCGGCGGCGCGCGTGACCAGCTTCTCCCGCGCCTGGCGGTAGGAGATGAGGTCCGCCACCGAAATGCGCACCAGATTGTGCTTCTCGGCGAAGGCCGTGACCTGGGGCCCGCGCTGCACCGTGCCGTCGTCGTTCACCAGCTCGGCGATGACGCCCACCGGCGGCACGCCCGACAGGCGGCACAGGTCCACCGCCGCCTCGGTGTGGCCAGAGCGCATGAGCACGCCGCCTTCCTTGGCGATGAGCGGGAAGACGTGGCCGGGACGCACAAAATCGCCGGCGCCCATGTTGGGGTTGGCGAGCGCGCGCACGGTGTTGGTGCGCTCCTCCGCCGAGATGCCGGTGGTGGTGCCGTGCCGCACGTCGATGGAGATGGTGAAGGCGGTGCCCATGGGCGCATCGTTGTTCGACACCATGGGGTCGAGCCGCAGGCGCTTCGCCTCGGAAGGCGGCAGCGGCGTGCAGACGATGCCGGAGGTGTTGCGGATGACGAAGGCCATCTTCTCCGGCGTCGCCAGCGAGGCGGCGAGGATGAGGTCGCCCTCGTTCTCCCGATCGTCATCGTCGGTGACGACGACGATCTCACCCCGTGCGAAGGCTTCGATGGCGGACTGGACGCGGGACTGGGTGGTGTCGGTCACGGGCAAACCTCGGATCACGGGCGCGGGAAGACCAAGGAAATCGTTCGGCGTCACCTGGTGACCGGTGGCCTCGGCGATCTTCTCGGCAGTCTCGCGGGAAATCCAGGCGCGTTCATCGTTGCACAGGGCCGTGACGCTGGCGGGTGACATGCCCACCTGCCTTGCAAAGGCGCTACGCTTCGTTCCGTTCGCCGAGAGCCATTCCGCGAGCTTCATTCAAACAGCATAGCAGGCTGAATTTCAGTATCAATGAAAAAGGAGTGTCCTTCGTCTGCGCTGAATTTAGCCCTTCGCCTCAGTGCTGGAACGGCCAGTGGACACTTTCGCCCACCTGGCCGCGATGGCGCAGCAGGTGGTCCGCCAGCACGCACCACACCATGGCCTCGCCCACTGGAACGGCGCGGATGCCCACGCAAGGATCGTGGCGGCCCTTGGTGAAGATCTCCGTCTCCTCCCCGGTGCGGTCCACCGTGCGGCGCGGCGTGAGAATGGAGGAGGTGGGCTTCAGCGCGAAGCGGGCGACGATAGGGGCACCGGTGGAGATGCCGCCGAGCAGGCCGCCGGCGTGGTTCGCCAGAAACTGCGGCTTTCCCTCGTTGCCAAGGCGCATCTCGTCGGCATTGGCTTCGCCGGTGAGGCGGGCGGCGTTGAAGCCCTCGCCGATTTCCACGCCCTTCGCGGCGTTGATGCCCATCAGGGCCGCTGCCAGATCCCCGTCGAGCTTGCCGTAAAGGGGCGCGCCGAGGCCGGGCGGCACGTTCTCCGCCACCACTTCCACCACCGCGCCCACGGAGGAGCCGGCCTTGCGGATGCCGTCGAGATAGGCCTCCCACAGGGGCACGGTGTCGGGATCGGGGCAGAAGAAGGGGTTGTTTCCCACTTCGTTCCAATCCCAGCGGCTGCGGTCGATCTCGATCTCGCCGATGCGCACCACCGCGCCGCGCACGGTGACGCCGGGCAGCACCTTGGCGGCAATGGCGCCGGCAGCCACCCGCGTCGCCGTTTCCCGGGCGGAGGAGCGGCCCCCGCCCCGGTGGTCACGGATGCCGTACTTGATATCGTAGGTGAAGTCCGCATGGCCGGGCCGGTAGGCGCCGGCGATGTCGTTGTAATCCTTGGACCGCTGGTCCACGTTCTCGATCAGCAGGGCGATGGGCGTGCCGGTTGTCACAAGTCCACCTTCGGGATGCGGCAGGGTGCCGGAGAGCACCTTCACCTCGTCCGGCTCGCGGCGTTGGGTGGTGAATCGCGACTGGCCCGGCCGGCGCCGGTCGAGGGCGGCCTGCACCTCCTCGATGCTGAAGCGCAGGTTGGGCGGGCAGCCGTCCACCACGCAGCCGATGGCGACGCCGTGGCTCTCGCCGAAGGTGGTAACCCGGAACATGTGCCCGAAGGTGTTGAACGACATGGCGCGACAGGATCCTTCGCTGGTCCGGGCTCAATAGACGAGGATGGGTGCCAAGGAAATGTCCGACCTCAACGCCCGGTGAAAAGGCTGCCGCGCCAAGGCCTTCGAGGCCAGCCTGAACCGTATGACGGCGGGGCTGCTTCGCGCAAATGTGGCGGCGGTGTCACACAGGGCGGTCATCCTGTGCTATGAGAAGTCGCGACGGAGCCTTATTACCCCGCCATGCCTTTGCTCGAAATCCTGATCGTCCTCTTCCTCGTGTTGCTCAACGCCGTTCTTGCAGCAGCGGAATTGTCCATTGTTTCTTCCCGTCCGGCCCGGCTGAAGGCGATGGCCGATCGCGGGCGGAAGGGTGCGCGCGTGGCGCTCGCCCTGGGGGCGGATCCCGGCCGCTTCCTCTCCACGGTACAGATCGGCATCACTCTCATCGGCATCCTGGCCGGCGCCTTTTCCGGCGCGAGCCTGGGTGAACAGCTGGGCACCTCCCTCGCCAATGCCGGCATGCCGGCGACCTTTGCGCATCCGGTGGGCTATGCCGCCGTGGTGGTGGCGATCACCTATGTGTCGCTGGTCATCGGCGAGCTGATTCCCAAGCGCCTCGCCCTGCAGAATCCGGAGCCGCTCGCCTGCATGGTGGCGCCGCTCATGGTGACACTGTCGAAGGTGTCCGCCCCGGCCGTATGGCTGCTCGATATTTCGACGCGCCTAGTGCTCAAGCTCCTGGGGGAGCGGGAGGACGGCTCCAAGGCCGTCACCGACGAGGAGATTCGCGCCATCATCACCGAGGCGGAGACCGCCGGCGTCATCGATCCCGCCGAGCGGCGGATGATCTCGGGCGTCATGCGCCTCGCCGACCGGCCGGTGACCGCCATCATGACCCCGCGCCCCGACGTGGAGTGGGTGGACATCTCCAAAGATGCGCAGGAAGTGCGCCAGGTGCTCCTCCATACGCCCCATTCGCGCCTGCCGGCGTGCGAGGGCTCGCCGGAGGAGACCATCGGCGTCATCCAGGCCAAGCGGGTGCTCGACGCCTATCTGAAGGGAGAGAGCCCGGATCCGCGCCACTACGTGCAGACGGTGCCGTTCATCGTGGAGAATGTGGGGGCGCTTGAGGCCATGCGCATCCTGCGCGGCGCCGAGGTGCCCATGGGCATCGTGGTGGATGAGTATGGCGACATGGCCGGCGTCGTCACCGGCTACGACCTGCTCCTCGCCATCACCGGCTCGGTGGCCTCCGACGAGCACGTGGCCCGCAATGTGGTGGAGCGGCAGGACGGCAGCTATCTGGTGGCCGGCGACACGCCCATCGACGAGCTGCGGGACCTGCTGGAGGTCGCCTTTCCGGTGGACGATGGCTACCACACCGTGGCGGGCTTCGCCCTCTCGCGCATCAAGGAATTGCCGGAGGAGGGCGCGGTGTTCGACGCCATGGGCTGGCGCTTCGAGATCGTCGACATGGACGGCCGGCGAATCGACAAGCTGCTGGTGTCCCGCCCCCACGTCCTCCACCGGCACAAGGTCGCGGGAGAGGCCTGACCCTCGCCCGCACCCCGCGAGCGAGGGGTGGCTGGAGCTCAGTCGCGGCGGGCGAGCGAGCGCAGGAAGCCCTCGTATTCCTCGGTCAGCTCCATATCCACGCCAAACGCATTGCGTAGCAGGATGTTGGCGATGAACGGCTGATCGTTGCGCTTCTCCTCCAGGGTTTCGCGCAGCACCGGCACCGTGTCCTCGATATGCTTGAGGAAGGCGACGCCCTTCTCCAGGGTCTCCGTCCACTTGGCGCGATGCCAGAGCGCCAGCGGATACATGATCTCGTGCACGAAGTTGGACTTGCGCGCCTTCTCGAAGAATCGCAGGCCCGCGGTCCAGTTCTCCTTCGCCCGCAGGGGCGGGGGCGGGATGTCGCCGAGCAGCATCTTCTTGCCCGCCTGGCCGACGAAATCCTCGAGCGTGATGGGCGTGTCGATGTTGGTGCGGAAGTGCCACATGGCGAAATTGCCGGGATATTCCTTGCCCCAGGCCTCGACAAAGGCGGCCTCCACCTTGTCGGTTGCCGCCTTGTCGCCTTTCAGCGCCGCCGTCATGCAGAAGGCGAACACCGCGTCGTTGCCCACATTGTGCACGCCGCCATGGCCGAGGTCGGCCGGCGCGAGGGCCGGGGTCTTGCCATCCGCCGGCACGGTGGCTTCCCCGGCGCGGAGGGCGGTGATGAACTTGGTGATCTCCAGCCAACCCATGTAGTTCGCGATGAACGCGTCCGGGTCCACGTGCACGATGGCGAGGTTGAGCGGCATCTTCCGCTTCTGAAGTTCGGCCATGTCGGTCATGAAACGCTCCCCGGGGCTCGGGCTCGAATGAAAGGCGTCAACACCAGGCGCCGGCGTCGCGTTCGCGACACCGGGCTGTGCGTACAAGATTGATGCAGCAAGAAAAATGCCAAGGCCGGGGCGGTCTTGGCCCGCCTTCAGTCGGCGACTTCGAAGCCGCCGCGGGAGAGCACGTAGACCGCGCCCTGCCGGACCGGCAGGATGGCGGCCTCGTCTTCCGGCATGCCGGCCTTCACATGGAGCAGCGCGCGGATGACGCCGCCGTGGGTGACGATGACGGCATCCCCCGTCAGCTCGGCGCAGGCGGCCTTCACCCGCTCGCACAGGGTGCGGTAGCTCTCGCCGCCGGGCGGGGCGAAGTTCCAGGGGTCCCGGTCCCGGCGCAGCACGCCGGCGTGGTCCCGCCGTCGCAGCTCCGGCCAGGTCTGGCCCTCCCACTGGCCGAAGGAGATCTCGGCGAAGCGCGGGTCGGTGGCGAATTCGGCGGCCGGCAGGTCGAGGCTGGTGCGCAGGATCCGCATGGTCTCGGTTGCCCGCGACAGCGGGCTGGAAACGTAGAACAGATCCTGCGGGGGGCCGGCGAGCTGGTGCAGCACCCGCCCCACGCGTCCCGCCTGGATGCGGCCGAGGGCGTTGAGCGGAACATCGCGGCGGCCCTGGAGGCGGCCCACGACGTTCCAGTCCGTCTCCCCGTGTCGCACCAGGAAATAGCGATTCATGGTCATGCCATCACCGCCATGGCGGCGCTCGGTGGCGGGTGATGAGCAGGCACGCGCGGCATCAGCGGGCGGGGATCGCCACCGTGTGGTCATACCAGGCACCGCGCGGCGGGTAGGTCACGCGCAGCACGATTCGCTCGCCCGGCGCGGCTTTGCCCTTGAAGGACACCACCAGGCCCTTCGCCACGCGGCCGACACACAGGGTGCTGGCGCCGCCGTCGATGCCTGTCGCCCGAAAGCTGCCGTAGCCGATGACAACCTTGCCGGTGGCCGGGGCCGACAGGACGCGGATGCTGGGCACCTGGGTCTGCTGGCAGTTCATGTCCGCGGTGCCGGCCGCGAACAGGGCCGAACGGCTGCCATTCCCGCCGATGAGGAAGGAGGTGCCGTACTCGGTCGGTGTCACATAATCCGGGAAGACGGCGCCGCCAGGCCCGAAGACACGGTCGCTCAGGGGATATTGCTGGAGCGTCGGCGGGCTCTGGGCGAGCGCCGCCCCGGCGGTGAGCGCGAGGGTTCCGGAGACGGCAAGGGCGGAAAGGGCGGCGCGGAGGGGATTCGCCGGCATCGTCTGTCTCCTGGCGCGAAAGGCGCGGGCGGGCTCGGTGGGCTGGCGCCCGTCAATCGCGCACGAGGGCGAGATCGGGAGCGTCGGGGTGCTTCATGCCGACGATATGATATCCGGCATCCACGTGGTGCACCTCGCCGGTCACACCACGCGACAAATCGGAGAGCAGATAGACGCCGGTGTCGCCCACCTCGTCGGTGGTGACGGTGCGGCGCAGCGGCGAGTTCAGCTCGTTCCACTTCAGGATGTAGCGGAAATCGCCGATTCCCGAGGCGGCCAGCGTCTTGATGGGGCCGGCGGAGATGGCGTTCACGCGGATCGCCTTGGGGCCGAGGTCGGCGGCCAGATACCGCACGCTCGCCTCCAGCGCCGCCTTGGCGACGCCCATGACGTTGTAGTGGGGCATCCACTTTTCCGCACCGTAATAGGTGAGGGTCAGCAGCGAGCCGCCGTTCGGCATCAGCTTCTCCGCCCGCTGGGCCACGGCGGTGAAGGAGTAGCAGGAGATGAACATGGTCTTGGTGAAATTGTCGGCCGAGGTGTCCACATAGCGGCCGTCCAGCTCGTCCTTGTTGGAGAAGGCGATGCAGTGGACGACGAAATCTATGGTGCCGAACAGCTTCTCCGTCTCGGCGAAGACCGCGTCCAGGGTCGCCGGCTCGGTCACGTCGCAATGGCCGACGAGATGGCCGCCGAGCTCCGCCGCCAGCGGTTCCACCCGCTTCTTCAGCGCCTCGCCCTGGAAGGTCAGGGCGATCTCGGCACCGTGGTCCCGGGCGGACTTGGCGATGCCGTAGGCGATGGAGCGGTTGTTGGCGACACCGAGAATCAGCCCGCGCTTGCCCTTCAGAAGACCGCTCGCGAAACCGTCCGTCGCCATTGACCCAACTCCAGATGCTCAAGCCATTGATACCGCACGGCGCATCAACCGATGCGCGCGGGGCGCGCTTCCTATGGCATGGGGCCATCCACCGTTCAAGCGAGGCGGGTGCGATCTGCCTCTTGCATCGCCGAAAGGGAGTGGCTATACGCAGCGGCCTGGGCACGGAGTGTAGCGCAGTCTGGTAGCGCACCACGTTCGGGACGTGGGGGTCGCAGGTTCAAATCCTGCCACTCCGACCAGCAGATTTCCGGCGCATGCGCCGGCCTTTCTACCCCACATATCCCCCGATCTAGACGTTCGCCGGCTCCGCCGCGACGTTTGGCGCGTTCGCGCCACCTTCGCCGATGATTCGATGACATCAAGTCGGCCCGCGTCCGCAGGCGCCGGTCCGGTGCCCATGCCTCACGTGAAATCGACGCTGGCGACGAAGGGCAGCGTGCAGCGCATAGGTGCAAGGCGCGTCCACAAGATCATGTCTGCGAGGGCGAAGGCGGCCGGAGTCGGTCTATTCCGCAGCGGCATGTTGGTCATGGCGGAGGCGTCCCCTCCGCCCGCCCCGCCTCAGGCGGTGTCCCTCAGCCGCCATGCGGCCAGGGCGAAGCCGGCGCAGGCGAGGGCGACGAACAGCGCCAGCCCGTGCGGGTGCGCCTGCATGGCGATGCCGGCGCCGAGCGGTCCCACCAGGGCGCCGAGGCCCCAGAACAGGCCCGAGACCGCGTAGATGCCCACCAGGTCGCCACCGCGGAAGCGGCTGCCCACCACGGTGATCATGATGGTGTAGATGCCCACGAAGCTGCCGCCCCACACGAACAGCAGGGCATAGGTGGCCATGGTGCTGCCGAGGGCCAGCGGCCACACCGCCGCCCCGGCTGCAGAGAGGCCGGCGAGGGCGATCACAAGGCGCCGGCGGTCCATGGTGTCGCCCAGCCAGCCGATGGGTAGCTGCAGCAGGATGGCGCCGATCATCATCACCGACATGAGTCGCGTGGCGTGCGCCTCCGCCCAGCCGAGGTTGATGGCATAGAGGGCCAGGAAGGAGAGCCCGGCGGTCTCGATGGCGGCATTCAGCAGCGTGACGCTCAGGGCCAGGGGGGCGAGGCGCACGAATCGCACCGGGCTGCCCACCCGCGGCTCGTCGAAATGGGGCGCGATGATGCGCGGGGAGGCGACGAACACGGCGGCGAGGAGGGCGATGCCCGCGCCCACCGCGAACGGCAGCACGCCCGAGGTGCCCACCACCGAGAGGATGAGCGGCCCGAGGGCGAGGCCCACGGATAGGGCGGCGGTATAGGCCGCCATGGAGCGGGCGCGGGTGCCTTCGGTGGAAAGGGCGTTGATCCAGGTCTCGGAGGTCACGAACAGGGCTTCCGCCGCCATCCCCAGGAACAGGCGCAGCAGGAACCACAAGGCGAGCACCGGCAGCAGCGGGAAGGAGATGAGCGCCACTGACGACAGGGCGATGGAGATGAAGATGAGGCGCCGTGGCCCCAGAAGGGCCACGAGGCGCGGCAGCGCCACGGCCGTTATCAGCACGCCCACCGCATGCATGGCCGCATTGGCGCCGATCATGGCCTCGCTCAGCCCCCGCCCCGCGAGGTCGAAGGCGATGAGGGGGGCGCTCAGGGAATAGGTGAGGCCGAACACCATGGCGGTGGCGATCACCGCCGCCCGGGACAGGACGCTGCCGGGCGACTCGGCGGCGGAGTGGGAAAGCGGGGCCGCATCGTCGGTCATGGGCAGGTCCTTGGGCTGAGGATCTCGTGCGGGGGCGGGGTGCTGGGTTTCCCGGGACCGGCAGCTGCCCCGGTCGTGGCGTGGCTCCTCGGGACAGGCCGGGGATGACGCAAGGATAGCGAGGATGCCGGGGAGACAGAAGCAGCGCCCCCGGGGGATGCATGTTCCGGCTGTGGCGCCATGTCCCGGCGCCAACGGGCCGTCCCCCGCCGGTGCAGCCGCGCTTCAGCCAGGCGCCTGCTCCCGGCTGCCGGATGATGCCTGACGGCCGGAGCGGGCCCGGGCGAGGCGGCGCAGGAAGTCCCGGAGCCGGGACGCGAAGGGCGGGGGCGCCGGCTCGACGATGCGCTTCATGGTGCGCGCATAGTCGAGCACGAGGCCGGGCGTCCAGCTCATGGCTTCGGCGCGGGAGCGGATGTAGGCGGCAGCCCAGACGTCCGGGTTGGCCATCAGGGTGGCGACGCGCAGCCAGGGCAGGTGGGTGGCCACCACCCCTTCCAGCGCCGAATCAAGGGCCGCGGCCACGGCCACCGAGCAGTTGCGGTTGGTGAGGTTGTAGGTGTTTTCCTGCCGGTAGCCGGCCCAGAAGGCGCGCAGCCGCCGCTGGTCGAAATTGGTGAATTCCACCTGCTGGTCCGCCTCGCACCAGTTGGCGGCCTCATAGGCATAGGAGGGCTGGAAGCGGCCGGCGATGTCGTTCTCGGCGGTGGCCCGCAGGATGCGCGTGAACTCCTCCGGCGAATGCTCGATCTCCTCGTCGGGATAGTGGCTGATGTAGAGGTCCGGCCTCAGCTCAAGCGCGGCATGGCCGGTGGAGATGGCGCCGGTGCGATCCACTGCGGCGATGTAGCGGTCGATCAGGGGCCGCCGCCCCGGCACGTCCGCCGATCCCACCGGCGTCCACACCAGCACCCGCATGGGGCCTTCCGGCGCGGGCAGGGGCTCGCTCCCCTCCACGATCACGGGGGCGTTGTCATACCAGTTGCGCGCGCCGTAGATCGGCAGGGCGAGGATCGCCACCTCGGACAGATGGGCACGCAGCATCAGGCTGGCGCGCAGCATGATCCAGCCGGACATGAGCAGGAGGATGGCCACGCAGAGCGGCACCTTCAGCTCGTGGGCCAGCGGCCAGTGGCTGCCGATGACCGCCGCCAGGAGCAGTTCCACCACCCCCACGGCCACGGTGGCGCGCCACAGGCGGAAGCGCACCACCGCCGCGGTGGCGATGCGCGTCACGCCGTCGATCAGGAAGGCGGCGCCGAACAGGAGCGAGAGGGCCAGGCCGTTCCGCGCAGGATAATCAAAGATGAAGATGCCGAGGCCGATGAGCGAGAGCGCGCGAACCAGGGCGAGCGTGCGGCTGCCGGCACCGCGCGCGGCGAGCACCGCCCACACGCCGAGCGCCCCTTCCAGCACGAACACCACGCCGAACACCTGGGTCGCCACCGACATGGTGCCGTCCATGGCGTCGGCCAGGATCAGGAAGGCGATGGCGATGAGCACCAGCGCGAGCGCGCACAGCACCCACCAGCGGTCACGCAGGGCCCGGGCCCCGACAAGCAGAAAGGCAAGCTGAACCATGGCGAATTCGGACTGATCCCGAGGGCACCCACGCCCCCACGATGCCGTCGGAGGCCTGTCGGGCGCAATCACCAATTACCTTTGGTTGCCTCTTTGGGGAACAGGCATGGCGAGGCGGAGATCAGCCGGAGCGCGGTCGGCGCGCGTCGTCCGGTCCGCTTGCCAGGCCGCCGGCCGGCGCGGGCTGCGGCAGAAGGCCGGCCGCGCGGTCATCTTCACCGCCCATGGAGGGACCATTGCCATGACCCGCACGGACGTGGACCGCCTCAAGCGGATGCCGCGGGCAACACCGGACAGGGCGAGGTTCTGGTGGAGGCGATGGACGGCTTGGCGCGGCCGCAGGATGCGGGGCGTTGCCTCGCGATCCGCGGGCGCGAGGGCTCCGGATCGGACCTCGCGGATGCGGCGGCGCGCGAGACGGCCACCGCATCCGCGGAGGACCTCGACGGCTATGGCGGGCTCATGCGTCTCATGCGTGGGAGCTGAGCCGCCGGCGCCTCACAGAATGGTGCCGTGCAGGAACAGCCAGGCCACCGAGAAGTAGATGACGATGCCGGTGACATCCACCAGCGTGGCGATGAAGGGGGCGGAGGCGCTGGCGGGATCGAAGCCCAGCCGCTTCAAGAGGAAGGGCAGGAGCGAGCCGGCCAGCGAGCCGAAGGTGACGATGCCCACGAGCGCGGCGCCGATGGTGACGGCCAGCAGCTTCCAGTACTCGCCGTAATCGAAGATGCCGGCTTCCTGCCACACCACGATGCGGATGATGCCGATCACCCCCAGGATGGAGCCGAGCACGAGACCGGTGGGCAGCTCGCGCAGGGCCACCCGCCACCAGTCCCTCAGGCGCACCTGCTGGAGCGCCAGGGCGCGGATGATGAGCGAGGTGGCCTGCGAGCCCGAATTGCCGCCCGAGCTCATCACCAGCGGGATGAACAGGGCGAGCACGATGGCCTTCTCCAGCTCGTCGGAGAAATGCTGCATGGCGCTGGTGGTGAGCATCTCCGAGAGGAAGAGCACGCACAGCCAGCCGGCGCGCTTCTTAATCATCTCCTTAAAGGAGATCTGGAGGTACGGCTCGTCGATGGCCTCCATGCCGCCCATGCGCTGGACGTCCTCGGTCTGCTCCTGGATCATGGCGTCGATCACGTCGTCGACGGTGACGATGCCGAGGACATGGCCGGTGGAATCCACCACGGCCACCGAGAGGAAGTCGTATTTGGAGATGGTGCGGGCCACCTCTTCCTGCGGCAGGTTCGGCGGCACGGTGATGGGCACGTAGGGGTTGGCGACCGAAAGGATCGGATCTTCCGGATTGCCCGAGATCAGCCGGCGCAGGGACACCGTGTTCACCAGCCGCTTGGTGTCGGGCGCGAGCACGTAGATGGCGTAGACCGTCTCCCGGTTGCGCTCCACCTCGCGGATGTGGTCGAGGGTCTGCTTCACCGTCCAGGTGGAGGGGACGGAGACGAACTCCGTCGTCATCAGCGCGCCGGCCGTGCCCTCCGGATAGGTGAGCAGGTGGTCGATGGCGGTCCGGGTTTCGGGGGTGAGCGCCTCGCGCAGGCGGCTCCTGGCCGGCTCCTCGATCCAGCGCAGCACGTCCGAGGCGCGGTCGGCCGACATGCCTTCGAGCAGCGCCACCGACCGTTCGTGGGGCAGTGCCTCGATCACCTCGCAGGCGTCGTCGAAGTGCGGCTGGTCCAGCACCTCCACCGCCCATTGCAGCGGCATGTGGGCGACGATATCCGTCGCCTCCTCGGGGGATTTGCTGTTCAGGAACTCGACGATGTCCGCCACATGCTCCCGGCCGAGGCGGGAGCTGACGGCGACGTGCTCCGTCGTCTGCATCTTTTCGATGTTCATCTCTTGCGTCCCCCCGCACTTTGGATCCGGCCGAAGCGGCTGCCGCCGTCCCCCCGCCCAAGGATGCCTTTGCCTCAGGATGCCTCGCCTAAAGACTCCGTCCTTCGTCCGTGTGACAGGAGAGCGGGAGTCAGACAGCCTTGAAGGTGCCGTCGTCGTCCAGCACTTCCAGGCGGCCCGTGGCGACACCGAAATAGGCGCCACGCAGGGCCAGCTGGCCCGCGGAGACACGCTCCGCCACCCAGGGGAAGCTGGCGAGGTTGGACAAGGAGAGCTTCACGCAGCACTGCTCGCAGAAGCGCTGGCGCTCGGACGGGGAGAGATTCGCATCCTCGGCCATGAGGCGGGCGGGCTCGGCGATCTTCATCCAGTTCGCCACGAAGTCCTCGGCGCCGGGAGGGGCGCCCTCCAGCAAGGCATGGATGCCGCCGCATTGGGCATGGCCCATGACCACCACCTGGTTCACCTTCAGCACGCGCACCGCGAACTCGATGGCCGCCGACGTGCCGTGGTAGCTCGGGTCCGGCTGGTAGGGCGGGACGAGATTGGCGACATTGCGCACCACGAACATCTCGCCCGGGCCGGCGTCGAAGATCATCTGGGGATCCACGCGGCTGTCGGAGCACGCGATGATCAGCGTGTGCGGCTGCTGGCCACGGGAGGCCAATTGCTCGAAGACCTGCTTGCGCTCCGGCCAGGACACTTCACGAAACCGCTTGTAGCCGGAGACCAGATCGTCCACGCCGCCACTCCCTTACGCCGTCTATGGCACGGAAGAACCAGCCGCGCCCGCGAGTCAAGCCCATCTCCCAATGGAAGCATCGCTTCCCCCGGCACTTGTGGCGCGGATGCACCGTTGATCCTGGTCGAAATGAGATCGGGCCGGCAAGCAACATGCGCGGCCTTCTACTTCGGATCATGGCTGTTCCGACCTTGGTGATCGTGCTCCTCCATGCCTTCAATTTCCTCCGGGGGCGGGAAGGACTGTGAAGGCCCGGCCCGCATGCGCCGGCGATGCTGGAGATGCGCCGGTCCCCGCCGTGGCGCGGAGCGCCGGCTTGCGGTGCGGCCGGATGCACACACTGCGCACATATTGCATATAAAGTAGGCACATGATCACTGCGCGTGCGCTTGTTTGGAGCGCACTTCTGCCCCGTTGCCCTGCGTTGACGTAAGTGAAGGGCGGGGCGCGGGCGCCTTCGGGACGGGACCGGCCCGCAGACTGCCGCGGGCGCCGGTTCGGCAATGCCGGCACGGTCTGCCGCCCTGTCCCGGCGGGCGGGGCGGGATGTGGCGCCGGGATGCGTGCCGGCCCTCGGAGGCGTCCCGGCCGCGGGCCGGGGCGCTCTGGCACACGCCTTGCTGCTCTCCCCCCGGCCGGCCCGAACCGGTCTGGACAACAGGGGAGAGGGCGAATGCTCGGTTTGCTGGGAAAGGCGACCAAGGGACTTGCGGCGCTGGCCGCCGTCGCCGCCGTTGCAGGCACGATGGGCACGGGTGCGGCGCGGGCTGAAGACACCATCAAGGTCGGCATCCTGCATTCTCTTTCGGGCACCATGGCCATCAGCGAGACCACGCTGAAGGACGTGATGCTCATGCTCATCGAGGAGCAGAACAAGAAGGGCGGCCTGCTGGGCAAGAAGCTCGAGGCCGTGGTGGTGGATCCCGCCTCCAACTGGCCGCTGTTCGCCGAGAAGGCGCGCGAGCTGATCACCAAGGACAAGGTGGCGGCCGTCTTCGGCTGCTGGACCTCGGTGTCGCGCAAGTCCGTGCTGCCGGTGTTCAAGGAGCTGAACAACATCCTCTTCTACCCCGTGCAGTACGAGGGCGAGGAGAGCGAGCGCAACGTCTTCTACACCGGCGCAGCGCCGAACCAGCAGGCGATCCCGGCGGTGGACTATCTCGCCAAGGAAGAGAAGGTGGAGCGCTGGGTGCTCGCGGGCACCGACTACGTCTATCCCCGCACCACCAACAAGATCCTTGAGGCCTATTTGAAGGCCAAGGGCGTCAAGTCCGAAGACATCATGATCAACTACACGCCGTTCGGTCATTCCGACTGGCAGACCATCGTGTCGGACATCAAGAAGTTCGGCTCGGCGGGCAAGAAGACGGCGGTGGTGTCCACCATCAACGGCGACGCCAACGTCCCCTTCTACAAGGAGCTGGCGAACCAGGGCATCAAGGCCACCGACATCCCGGTGGTGGCGTTCTCGGTGGGCGAGGAAGAGCTTGCCGGCATCGACACCAAGCCGCTCGTGGGGCACCTCGCGGCGTGGAACTACTTCATGTCCATCGACACGCCCGAGAACAAGGCGTTCATCGACAAGTGGCACGCCTTCACCAAGAACCCGAAGCGCGTGACCAACGACCCCATGGAGGCCCACTACATCGGCTTCAACATGTGGGTGAAGGCGGTGGAGAAGGCCGGCACGACCGATCCGGACAAGGTGATCGCCGCGCTGCCCGGCACCACGCAGGCCAACCTCACCGGCGGCGTGTCCGAGATGCTCCCGAACCACCACATCACCAAGCCCGTCTTCATCGGCGAGATCGAGGGCGACGGCCAGTTCTCCGTGGTGTGGAAGACCCCCGGCCTCGTCCCCGGCGACGCCTGGTCCGACTTCCTCGAAGGCTCCAAGACCCTCGAGGCCGACTGGGTGAAGTACAATTGCGGCAACTACGACACCGTCAAGAACGTCTGCCTCTCGGCCGCTGCCAAGTAGACCTCGGCACGTGAGCTTCGGCTCGCGGCGGCCGGAAGGCCCTCGGAATATTTGAGCCCTTCGTTCCTCGATTTTGCTCTCGTATCGTCCCGTCCGGGGCGCTCCTCCCTCTCCCCGCAAGGGGAGGGGGAGCCCGCAGTTCTCCCCCTCGCAAGCTGCCGCGCACAGCCGGCCGCGACGGAGCGGATATCTTCATGATGCGCTTGCGCCTTCCCGTTCGCCTCGGCGCCCTTGCGCGGGGCCTCGTGCCGCTCCTGGCCCTCTGCGCCATCTTCCTGCTGTCCCCGATCCCTGCTCATGCCCAGGCGCAGCCGGATCTTTCGGCCGCCATCGCCAAGTTCGGCAACGACAGCTTCTCCGACACGGCGGATGCGCTGACCGCCCTGTCCGCGACCGGAAGCCCGCAGGCCGCCGCCGTGGTGGATGCATTGGCGGAGGGGCGCCTGGTGGTGGATCCGGCCACCCGGGCCGTGTTTATCCGCACCCCTTCCGGCCTCACCGATGCCGCCACCGGCGCTGCGGTGGCGAACCCGCCGGCGACGCTCACCCCCGTGCGCACCAACAATCGCGTGCGCCGTTCCATCGAGGCCGCGGCGGGCGCGCTCTCGCTGCTCAATCCCGACCCCGCCAAGCGCGCCGACGCGGCCGCTGCGGTGTTCAAGTCGCGCGATGCCGCGGCGCTGCCCACCGTCGACGCGGCCATCGCCAAGGAGAGCGTGCCGGCCATCAAGGACGCGCTGGAGCAGGCGCGCGCCGCCATCCTCATGGGCAAGGCCGGCGTGTCGGAGGCGGATCGCCGCCTCGCCATCCAGAAGATCACCGCCCGCGGCGACCAGGAGGCCATCAGCCTGCTGCGCAGCCTTCCGGCGGATGCGCCCGCCAGCCTCAAGGCGGCCGCCGAGGCGGGCATCGCCAAGGTGGAGCAGAGCCTCAAGTTCTGGGCCATGGCGCAGAACGTCTGGTACGGCCTGTCGCTGGGCTCGGTGCTGCTGCTGGCGGCCATCGGCCTTGCCATCACCTTCGGCGTCATGGGCGTCATCAACATGGCCCATGGCGAGATGGTGATGCTGGGCGCCTACACCACCTTCGTGGTGCAGGAGATCATTCGCCGCCATTTCCCGGGCCTGTTCGACTGGTCGCTGACCATCGCCTTGCCGCTGGCGTTCCTGTTCACGGCGCTGGTGGGCATCCTCATCGAGCGCACGGTCATCCGCTTCCTCTACGGCCGGCCGCTGGAGACCCTGCTCGCCACCTGGGGCGTGTCGCTCATCCTCCAGCAGGCGGTGCGCTCCGTGTTCGGGCCCACCAACCAGGAGGTGGGCGCGCCCTCCTGGATGTCCGGGGCGTTCCAGGTGGGGCAATTGTCCATCACCTACAATCGCCTGTGGATCATCGTCTTCGCGCTGATCGTGTTTTTCACCCTGCTGCTGGTGCTCAAGCGAACGCCGCTCGGCCTCTATGTGCGGGCGGTGACGCAGAACCGGCGCATGGCGGCGGCCATGGGGATTCGCACCGGGCGCATCGATGCGCTCACCTTCGGCCTCGGCTCGGGCATCGCCGGCATCGCCGGGGTGGCCCTCTCGCAGATCGACAATGTGAGTCCCAACCTCGGGCAGGGCTACATCATCGACAGCTTCATGGTGGTGGTGTTCGGCGGGGTGGGGAACCTCTGGGGCACGCTGGTCGGGGCCTTCACCCTCGGCATCGCCAACAAGCTGCTGGAGCCCTTCGCCGGCGCGGTGCTGGGCAAGATCCTGCTGCTGGTCTTCATCATCCTGTTCATCCAGAAGCGCCCGCGCGGCCTGTTCGCGCTCAAGGGCCGGGCGGTGGAATCATG
Source organism: Xanthobacter nonsaccharivorans (assembly GCF_043194755.2). Lineage (NCBI taxonomy): Bacteria > Pseudomonadati > Pseudomonadota > Alphaproteobacteria > Hyphomicrobiales > Xanthobacteraceae > Xanthobacter > Xanthobacter nonsaccharivorans. The sequence continues at coordinate 2,154,756 of NZ_CM195526.1, forward strand.
AGAACGGCCGGCATCATCGACCGCACCGGCGGCATCTTCCTCGTCGTGGTGCTGGCGGCGGCGGTGCTCATTCCCGCCTCCAACCTGCTGTTGCCGGCCGGCAACCCGCTGCACGTGCCGGACTACATGATCCCGCTGCTGGGCAAGTACCTGTGCTACGCGCTGCTCGCCGTGGCGGTGGACCTGGTGTGGGGGTATTGCGGCGTGCTCTCGCTCGGCCACGGCGCCTTCTTCGCGTTGGGCGGCTATGCCATGGGCATGTACCTCATGCGCCAGATCGGCCCGCGCGGCGTCTATGGCAATCCGGTGCTGCCGGATTTCATGGTGTTCCTCAACTACAAGCAGCTGCCCTGGTTCTGGAACGGCTTCGACCTCTTCCCCGTCGCCATGCTCATGGTGCTGCTGGTGCCCGGCGCGCTGGCCTTCGTGTTCGGCTGGTTCGCCTTCCGCTCGCGGGTCACGGGCGTGTACCTGTCCATCATCACCCAGGCGATGACGTTTGCGCTGATGCTCGCCTTCTTCCGCAATGACATGGGCTTCGGCGGCAACAACGGCCTCACCGACTTCAAGGACATCCTGGGCTTCCCCATCCAGGCCCCGTCCACGCGGCTGACGCTGTTCTTCCTCTCCGCCGTGGCGTTGGCGCTGGGCTATGTGGTCTGCCGGGCGCTGGTGACCTCCAAATACGGCAAGGTGCTCGTCGCCGTGCGCGATGCGGAGAGCCGCACGCGGTTCCTCGGCTACCGGGTGGAGAACTACAAGCTCCTCGCCTGGGTTCTCTCGGCCATGCTGGCGGGCGTCGCCGGCGCGCTCTACGTGCCGCAGGTGGGCATCATCAACCCGTCCGAATTCGCCCCCGCCCAGTCCATCGAGATGGTGATCTGGGTGGCGGTGGGCGGGCGCGGCACGCTGGTGGGCGCGGCCCTCGGCGCCCTCATCGTCAATGCGGGCAAGACCTGGTTCACCGGCGTCTTCCCCGAGGCGTGGCTGTTCGGCCTCGGGGCCCTGTTCGTGCTGGTGACGCTGTTCCTGCCCAAGGGCGTGCTGGGCCTCGCCTCCAGCCTCTCCGGGAAATGGAAGGCACGCCCTCCGGCGGCGACGCCCACCCCCAAGCCGGCGGAGTGAGCGCCATGAGCCAGATCCAGTCCGCCGATCCCTATGTGGTGAAGTCCCACGGGGCGCTGGCCCTTGAGGCGGAGATGCGGGAGATGGAGCAGGGCCGCACCGGGCCCGATCCCAAGGCGCTGACCTCGGCGCTGCTCTATCTCGACAACATCACCGTTTCCTTCGACGGCTTCCGCGCCCTGAACGCCCTCTCCCTCGTCATCGGCGCGCAGGAGATGCGGGCCATCATCGGCCCCAACGGCGCGGGCAAGACCACCATGATGGACGTCATCACCGGCAAGACCCGGCCCAACCAGGGTGTCGCCTTGTTCGCCGGCACCCACGACCTCACCAGCCTGGACGAGGCGGCCATCGCCCAGCTGGGCATCGGCCGCAAGTTCCAGACGCCCACCGTGTTCGACATGCATTCGGTGGAGGACAACATCCTCCTCGCCGTGAAGGCGGACCGGCGGGCCTTCGCCAACGTCTACTGGCGCCCCACCCCCCACGAGCGCGAGCGGGTGGACGAGCTTCTGGAGCGGGTGCGCCTCAAGGACCAGCGCCATCGCCGCGCCGGCGATCTGTCCCACGGCCAGAAGCAGTGGCTGGAGATCGGCATGCTGCTGGCCCAGGAGCCCCGCCTCCTCCTCGTGGACGAGCCCGCCGCCGGCATGACCGACCAGGAGACGGCGGACACCGCCGTGCTGCTCAAGGAGATCGCCAAGACCCGGTCCGTGGTGGTGGTGGAGCACGACATGCTGTTCGTGCGCGACCTGGACGTGAAGGTCACCGTGCTGCACGAGGGCTCGGTGCTCGCCGAAGGCCCGCTCGACCAGGTGAGCGCCGACGAGCGGGTCATCGAAGTGTATCTGGGGAGGTGAGCGATGCTGAAGGTTGAGAACCTCGACCTCTATTACGGCGCCGCCCATACCCTGAAGAAGGTGTCGGTGTCGGCCGAGGCGGGCAAGGTCACCTGCGTGCTCGGCCGCAACGGGGTGGGCAAGACCTCGCTCCTGCGCGCCATCGTCGGCCAGCGGCCCATCGCCGGCGGCTCCATCACGCTGGAGGGGCGGGAGATCTCCCGGCTGCCGACGCCGGAGCGCGCCGCGCTCGGCATCGGCTTCGTGCCACAGGGGCGCGAGGTGTTCCCGCTGCTGTCGGTGAAGGAAAACCTGGAGACCGGCTACGCCTGCCTCGCCCGCAAGGACAAATACGTGCCCGAGGAGGTGTTCGAGCTGTTCCCGGTGCTCAGGAGCATGCTGCGCCGGCGCGGCGGCGACCTGTCCGGCGGGCAGCAGCAGCAGCTGGCCATCGGCCGGGCGCTGGTCACCCGCCCGCGCCTCCTTGTGCTGGACGAGCCCACGGAAGGCATCCAGCCTTCCATCATCAAGGATATCGGCCGCGCCATCTCCTATCTCCGGGACAAGGGCGACATGGCCATCGTGCTGGTGGAGCAGTATTTCGAGTTCGCCCGCGAGCTGGCCGACAGCTTCATCCTGATGGACCGCGGCGAGGTGGTGGCGAGCGGCGACCGCAGCGGACTCGACGGCGACGACGTGCGCCGGCTGATGGCCATCTGACATGCCGGCGTCCGTCGTCCAGCTGCCCCTGAAGACGGGCGGCGTCCCGGCGCGCCAGCGCAGCGAGGGGCGGGTGCGCATCGCCGCCGTCGCCTTCGGCGCCGTGACGCGCCTTGCCGACCTTGCCGAAGGTGGCGCCCTGCGCGCGCGCCTGCCGCGCGGCGGCGCGGGGCTCGAGGCGGTCATCGTCAACACGGCCGGCGGCGTCGCCTGCGGCGATGCCTTCTCCATCGCGGCGACGGCCGGGCCGGGGGCGCACCTCACCCTTGCCACGCCGGCGGCGGAGAAGGTCTACCGCTCGGACGGGCCGGTTGCCGAGATCGACGTGCGCCTTTCTGCCGAGGCGGGCGCGCGGCTGGAATGGCTGCCGCAGGAAACCATCCTGTTCGACCGCGCGCGGCTCAGGCGCCGCTATCAGGTGGACGTGGCCGCCGACGCCACCTTCCTTTCGTTCGAGGGGCTGATGCTCGGCCGGCTCGCTCATGGCGACGCCATGGGGCAGGGGCATCTGGAGGATCACTGGCGGGTGCGCCGGGAGGGCGCGCTGGTGTTCGCCGATGCCCTGCGCCTCACCGGCGACGTGGCCGACCTTCTGGCCCGGCGGGCGGTGGCTGCCGGCAACCGGGCGCTGGCGACGCTGCTCTATGTGGCGCCCGATGCGGAATCGCGCATCGAGGAGGCTCGTGGCCTGCTGGAGGGCGGGCAATGCGCCGCCGGGGCGAGTGCGTGGAACGGGCTCTTGTGCGTGCGCTGGCTCGGCCCCGACATCGAGACATTGCGCCGGGACGCCTCCTCGTTTCTGATGGGCTTCCGCGGGCACCCGCTGCCTCGCGTGTGGGCAACCTGAGGGGGGAAGAACAATGATACCAATTACGCATTACAGAGCGACTTGGGATACGCACAACCATGTCGGAGCTATTTTGTTGTGGCTGAACAACAGTCCCAACGCATCTGTTCAGCTGCCAAATATCGTTTCGGCTGATTTCAGCGCGATGGTTGCTCTGTTGGCAACAAAGAGGGCGTCCTTTGTGCCGGCCTATCAGCACATTGTTGTTGAGGAATAACAGATGCTTTTGACGCCACGCGAGAAGGACAAGCTCTTCATCGCCATGGCCGCCGAGGTGGCGAGGAAGCGCCTCGCCCGGGGGGTGAAGCTGAACCACCCGGAGGCGGTGGCCCTCATCACCGATTTCGTGGTGGAGGGCGCCCGCGACGGGAAAACCGTGGCCGAGCTGATGGAGGCCGGCGCGAAGGTGCTCACCACCGACGAGGTAATGGAGGGGATCGCCGAGATGATCCACGACATCCAGGTGGAGGCCACGTTCCCGGATGGTACCAAGCTCGTCACCGTCCACCACCCCATCCGCGGGGCGCCGTCCGGGGACGTGCCGGGCGAGCTGGTGCCGCAGGAAGGCGACATCCATTTCAACGCCGGAGCCGAGCGGGTGCGCCTCACGGTGTCCAACACCGGCGACCGGCCCATCCAGGTGGGCAGCCACTACCATTTCTTCGAGACCAACCCCGCGCTGGCCTTCGAGCGGGACAAGGCGCGCGGCATGCGCCTCGACATCGCCCCCGGCACGGCGGTGCGCTTCGAGCCTGGCGCCTCGCGGGAGGTGACGCTGGTGCCCTTCGCCGGCAAGCGGGAAGTCTACGGCTTCCGCGCCGCGGTGGCCGGGAAGCTCTGAGATGGCGGTGCAGCACTATTCCGGCGGGTGCCAGTGCGGCGCCGTCCGCTACGAGGTGGACGTGGACCTCGAACACACCGTCACGTGCAACTGCTCGCGCTGCCGCCGGCTCGGCAGCATCCTCGCCTTCGCCCCGGCTTCCGCCTTCAGGCTCCTGTCCGGGGAGGGAAAGGCGAGCGAATACCTCTTCAACACCCGCAAGATCCACCACCTCTTCTGCGCCACCTGCGGCATCGAATCCTTCGCCAGCGCCGCTGCGCCGGACGGCTCCGACATGGTGGCGGTGAACGCCCGCTGCCTCGACGGCGTGGACCTGAAGAGTTTGCACCCCATCGAGTACGACGGCGCGAGCAAGTAAGGAGCGAGAGATGACCACCGGCCGCATGCCACGCGCCGCCTACGCCCATATGTTCGGCCCCACCACGGGCGACCGGGTGCGGCTCGCCGACACACAGCTCTTCATCGAGATCGAGAAGGACTTCACCATCCATGGCGAGGAGGTGAAGTTCGGCGGCGGCAAGGTCATCCGCGACGGCATGGGCCAGTCGCAGGTCGCCAACGCCGACGGGGCGGTGGACACGGTCATCACCAATGCCGTCATCCTCGACCACTGGGGTGTGGTGAAGGCCGACGTGGGCCTCAAGAACGGGCGCATCGCGCGGATCGGCAAGGCCGGCAATCCGGACGTGCAGCCGGGCGTGGACATCATCATCGGCCCCGGCACGGAGGTGATCGCGGGGGAGGGGAAGATCCTCACCGCCGGCGGCTTCGACAGCCACATCCACTTCATCTGTCCGCAGCAGATCGAGGAGGCGCTCGCCTCCGGCGTCACCACCATGCTGGGCGGCGGCACCGGACCGGCGACAGGCACCTTCGCCACCACCTGCACCCCCGGCCCCTGGCACATGGCCCGGATGATCGAGGCGGCGGACGCCTTCCCCATGAACCTCGCCTTCGCCGGCAAGGGCAACGCCTCGCTGCCCGGCGCGTTGGAGGAGATGGTGCTGGCCGGGGCCTGCGCCCTGAAGCTCCACGAGGATTGGGGCACCACGCCCTCCGCCATCGACTGCTGCCTGTCGGTGGCGGACGATTTCGACGTGCAGGTGATGATCCACACCGACACGCTGAACGAAAGCGGCTTCGTGGAGGACACCATCGCCGCCTTCAAGGGCCGCACCATCCATGCCTTCCACACGGAAGGGGCGGGCGGCGGGCATGCGCCGGACATCATCAAGGTGGCGGGCCTGCCGAACGTGCTGCCCTCCTCCACCAACCCGACGCGGCCCTACACGCGCAACACCATAGACGAGCATCTCGACATGCTCATGGTGTGCCATCACCTGGACCCGGAGATCGCCGAGGACCTCGCCTTCGCCGAGAGCCGCATCCGCAAGGAGACCATCGCCGCGGAGGACATCCTCCACGACATTGGCGCCCTCTCCATGATGAGCTCGGATTCGCAGGCCATGGGCCGCGTCGGCGAGGTGATCATCCGCACCTGGCAGACCGCGGACAAGATGAAGCGCCAGCGCGGCAAGCTGCCGGGCGAGGGGGATGCGGACAACATCCGCGCCCGCCGCTACATCGCCAAATACACCATCAACCCCGCCATCGCCCACGGCATGTCGCGGCACATCGGTTCGGTGGAACCGGGCAAGCTCGCCGATCTCGTGCTGTGGACGCCAGCCTTCTTCGGGGTGAAGCCGGACCTCGTCATCAAGGGCGGGGCCATCGCCATGGCGCAGATGGGCGATCCCAACGCCTCCATCCCGACGCCGCAGCCGGTGCACTACCGGCCCATGTTCGGCGCCTACGGCCGGGCGCGCACCCACACCTCGCTCACTTTCGTCTCCAAGGCCGCCATCGAGGATGGGCTCGCCGGCCGGCTCGGCATCTCCAAGGAGCTGGTGGCGGTGGAGAACACCCGCTCCGGCATCTCGAAGAAGAGCATGATCAACAACGACGCCACGCCGGTGATCGAGGTGGACCCCGAGACCTACGACGTGCGCGCCGACGGCGAGCTGCTGGTCTGCGAGCCGGCCGAGGTGCTGCCCATGGCGCAGCGCTATTTCCTGTTCTGAGGCGGGGCGCGGCTCGGACCCATACCTGCGGCGGCTTGCTCTTGCGGGTGCCGCAGCATGCGCCGGGCCCGCGAGATCTGTGGCGCGGCGGAGGACATTGCCACCGTCCGCCGGCTGGAAGAAGATGTGGACGAGGCCGAAAAGCGCCTGTGGTTCCTGTTCGAGACCACCCAGAATCGACAGGACAGCGCCACCTGAGCGCATCCGCTCCAAAGCCTGCGTGGGCGGGGCGGCGTTCGGGGGCGGTTCCGGAGTTTTGTCATGATCCGTGCCACCACCGTCGTCCGCCGTCCCGCCGTCCGTGAGGAGAAGGTGGCGGACACGATCACCCTCGACCACCACGCCCGGCACCGCCGCCGCTTCGCTTTCACGGCGGACGGTGGCCTCGCCTTCCTGCTCGACCTGGACAAGGCGACCGTGCTGGACGACGGCGATGCGGTGAAGCTGGAGGACGGCCGGCTCGTCCGCGTCAAGGCCGCGGCGGAAGAGCTGGTGGAGGTCACCACCGCCAATCCGCTGCGGCTGATGAAGGTGGCGTGGCACCTGGGCAACCGCCATGTGCCGGCGGAGATCACCGAAAGCGCCGTCTATTTCGTGGATGACCACGTGCTTACCGAGATGGTGCGCGGCCTCGGTGCCGGCGTGGCGAAGGTGAGCCGCCCCTTCCGCCCCGAGAAGGGCGCCTACGAGGCCGCGGAGGCCCATGCCGGGCATGGCCATGAGCATGAGCGGGAGCACGCTCATGCTCATGGGCACGAGCACCACGCGCATGGAGCCGAGTGTGGCTGTGGCCATGACCACGGGCACGCTCACGAGCACCACGCTCACGAACACCACGCTCACGAGCATCATGCGCACGAGCATTCGGCGCATGAGCATTCGGCGCATGAGCACGGGCCGGGCTGCGGCCACGATCATGGGCATGACCACGCCCACCACGGCCACGAACATCACGGCCATGGCGCGGCCGGGCACGTGCACGGCCCCGGCTGCGGGCATGAGCACGCGCACGATCACGAACATCACGACCACAAGCATGGCTGATCCGGAGCGGTCCGGCGCCGCGGCCCCCGCGCCGGGTGCCGGCAGGGCAGGGCAGGCGGCCGATGCCGCTCCTTCGGCTGTCTCCGCCGCCGCCCCGCCGGAGGCGGCCGGGGCGCTGGCGCTGTTCGCCTGGCTGTCCCCGTCCTTCCCGGTGGGCGCCTATGCCTATTCCCACACGCTGGAATGGGCGGTGGAGGCCGGCGACGTCACCGACGAGGCGAGCCTTGCCGCCTTCCTCGGCGATCTGGTCGTCCTCGGGTTCGGGCGGTCGGACGGCATCCTGCTCGCCCACGCCCACCGCGCCGCCGCGGCGGGGGACGGGGTGGCGCTCGCCGAAGTGAACGAGTTGGCCGTGGCGCTCGCCCCTTCCGCCGAATTGCGGCTGGAGACCTGCCAGCAGGGCCGCTCCTTCCTCGATGCCGTGCGCGCGGCCTGGCCGATTCCGGCGCTTGAGGCACTCGCCCCGACCCTCTCCGGCGAAGTGGCGTATCCCATCGCCGTGGGCCTCGCCGCCGGCACGCACGGCATCGCGCTTCCCGCCACTCTTGAAGCCTTCCTGCTCGCCACGGCGCAGAACCTCGTCTCCGCCGCGGTGCGCCTCGCCCCCATCGGCCAGACGGCCGGCACCCGCGTGGTCGCGCGGATGGCGCCGCGCGTGCGGGCGCTGGCGGCGGAAATCCCCGTCCTCACGCTCAACGACATCGGCAGCGCCACCTTCCGCGCCGATCTCGGCAGCTTCCGCCACGAAACCCAGTACACAAGGCTGTTCCGCTCATGAGTTCCGGCAAAATTCCCCTGCGCGTGGGCATCGGCGGCCCGGTGGGCTCGGGCAAGACCGCGCTGATGGAGGCGCTCTGCAAGGCCTTCCGGGCGCGTTACGACATCTGCGCCATCACCAACGACATCTACACCAAGGAGGACGCGCGCCTGCTCACTGTGGCCGGCGCCTTGCCGCCGGAGCGGATCCTCGGCGTGGAGACGGGCGGCTGCCCGCACACCGCCATCCGCGAGGACGCGTCCATCAATTTGCGCGCGGTGGCGGACATGAACGCGCGCTTTCCGGGCCTCGACCTCGTGCTGATCGAATCCGGCGGCGACAACCTTGCCGCCACCTTCTCGCCGGAGCTGGCGGACATCACCATCTATGTCATCGACGTGGCGGGCGGAGAGAAGATCCCGCGCAAGGGCGGGCCGGGCATCACGCGCTCGGACCTGCTGGTGGTGAACAAGACGGACCTCGCCCCCATGGTGGGCGCCGACCTCTCGGTGATGGAGGCGGACACCATCCGCATGCGGCAGGGCCGGCCCTATGTCTTTTCCTCCATCCGCAACGGGGCGGGGGTCGAGGTGGTGGCCCGCTTCATCGAGCAGGCGGGCGGGCTCGGCGGCGCCTGATGCGGTCGGCACCGGGTCTTGCCCGGAGCCGGGCGGGACGCGCTGAAGGGGCGCGGGGCTTGGCTCAAGAAGACCGCCGGTCCTTGGCCCCGGCATGAAAAAGGGCGCCCGCCGCATCCGGCCGGGCGCCCTTCCCATTCCTGGCGGGCCTTCGTGCGCCGCCCGATAACGCGTCAGCCTTTGGGCGCGTCGGTCTTGGGCGCGTCGGTCTTGGGCGCATCCGCCTTGGGCTTGCAGGCGGCCTCGAACTTGGTCAGCACCGGACCGATGCCGGACAGGGAGATGGAGCGCTTGGCGCCCTTCACCTCGATGGTGAGGCTGCCGCCGGCCTTGGCGAGGGCTTTCAGGTCCGCCATCTGGGCGGAAGCCTCCACGTCCACGGAATCGCCCTCCTCGGGCGCGACGCCCTTGCCGGGCAGGCTCTTCTTGGTGCCGCCGGCGGTGAGGACGAGGGCGGTGCTGGCGCCCCGCTCGATGCCCTTGGAGCCGATCATGGACTGCACGGTGAGCCCGGGCGTGCCGGGCTTGCAGAGGAAGAAGATGGCCCCCTCATCGCTGTCCGGCACGGCAAACACGAGGGCGGCGGTGTCCTCGCCCTCCTGGAGGTGCCAGTTCATCTTCTGCTGGGCGGCAGCCGGAGCGGCGAGCGCGAGAAGGGCGCAGAATGCGAGTGCGGGACGAAGCATGGGCGTTTGATCCATTTTTTCGGCCGCGGATCATACTGGCTGCGGTGCAAAGGAAAAGACACCGCACAACATATTGGCAACACGGCGAAAATTGCGGCAGGGGGCCGACTCAGGCCGGCAAGGCCGGTTTTCGGCGGGTGCTGCAAGGGCGCGCATCTATGGGCGGCGCGGGTCCGCCGCCTGCCTCACCGTCCGCCGAGGCAGGCGCGGCGGAAGTCCGGCAGCTTCGCCTTGGCGCCGGCCAGCGGATAGGTTTCCTTGGCGCCGGGGATCTTGACGGTGAGGCTGTCCCCGTCGGCGAACAGGTCGAGCACCTTGCCATCCAGCGTCACCGCGGCTTCGGCCACCACGCTGCCTTCGGTCGCCCCCCGGAAGGAGGAGGCGGCCAGCTCCAGCCGCCGCTTGCCGGCCGAGAGCGAAACGGCCACGCCGTCACCCGCCTTCACCTTGCCCGAGGCGACTTCCACCGTGAACTGGATGAGCTGCGCCCCCGGCCGGCACGCGACCGCGAACGTGGGGTCCGCCGCGCGCGGCGCGCCGTAGCGCAGCACATAGGTGTCCTCGCCCTTGGCGATGGTCCACACGCGCGGGTCCGCCTTCTCGCCTTTCTTGTCCTTCTCGGTCTTCTTGTCCTGCTTGCCCGCCTGGGTCTTGCCCTTCGGGGGATCCTTCGCCGCGAGGGCGGGCGAGGCGGCGATCAAGACTGCCGCGACGAACACCCTCGTGAGTAGCCATGCGCCCATTGCGTCCCGGTCCTTGCCCCACGCACCAGCGTCCCACCGCCGGACAGACGAAGGGCCCGCGGCGCGCGTCTGTCGCCCCGCCAGCCCGATCGCCTTGAATCGTCGGTGTTTGCTTCCCCCGCCTCCATCGCATATCACGGCCTCCCGCCGCCTGCGACAGCGCGCTTTGGCGCGCAGCCGGCAAATTTGTTGAAACCGGTTACCGCGACCGAAATGTCCGATTCCCGAGAGAGCGGCGATGCCCGCGCCCCAACCCCCGCCTCCGGGCCGGCGGGCCGGCGTGTGCGCATTGATCGGCTGCTGGTGGAGCGCGGGCTTTTCGAGAGCCGCGCGCGGGCCCAGGCGGCCATCGCCGCGGGCCTGGTGCGGGCCGGCGGGGAGGTCATCGCCAAGCCCTCCGCCGAGGTGGAGGCGGATGCCGACATCACCGCCACCGACGTTCACGATTACGTGTCCCGCGGCGCTCTGAAGCTGGAGGCCGCCCTCGATGCGTTCGGGATCGATCCCGCGGGTCTTGTGGCGCTGGACGTGGGCGCCTCCACCGGTGGCTTCACCGAGGTGCTGCTGCGCCGGGGTGCGCGGCGGGTTCATGCCGTGGACGTGGGTCGCGACCAGTTCCACCCCCGCCTTGCCACGCTGCCGCAGGTGCGGGTGATGGAGGGCACGGACATCCGCACCCTCGACCGTGCCGCCATCCCCGAGCCGGTGGATCTGGTGGTGATCGATGTGAGCTTCATTTCCCTCGCTCTGGTGCTGCCGGCGGCGCTGGCCTTCGCGGGCCCGCACGCCCGGCTGGTGGCGCTGGTGAAGCCCCAGTTCGAGGCCGGCCGCGCCGCCGTGAAGAAGGGTGTGGTGCGCGACGCGCAGGTGCACGAGGCCGTGTGCCTGAAGGTCGAAGAGGAGATCCGCGGCCTCGGCTGGCGGCTGCTCGGCCGCATTCCCTCGCCCATCGCCGGTGGCGACGGCAACCGTGAATTCCTGCTGGGAGCCGAGCGCGCGTGACGGACATTCTCATTGAGCGCATGGGCGCGCAGGGCGACGGGCTTGCGCATGGGCCGGATGGCCCCGTGTTCGCCCCCTTCACGCTGCCCGGCGAGCGGGTACGCGGCCATGCGGAGACGGACCGCTTTGTCGTCGCCGAGATCCTCGAGGCGAGCCCGGAGCGGGCGGAGCCCTCCTGCGTGCATTTCGGCCGGTGCGGCGGCTGCCTGCTCCAGCACTGGCAGCTCGCGCCCTACTTCGCCTGGAAGCGGGGGCTGGTGGTGGACGCCCTCGCCCGCGAAGGGATCGAGGCGGAAGTCCGCCCGCTGGTGGATGCCCACGGCGCCGGGCGGCGGCGCGTGATCTTCCATGCCCGGCAATATGGCGCGCGCACGGTGGTGGGCTTCGCCGAGCGCAAGTCCCACGCCATGGTGGCGCTGGAAGCGTGCCCGGTGCTGGCGCCGAGCCTCAAGGCCGCCCTGCCGGCCGCCCGCGCGGTCGCCGAGGCGCTCGCGCCGCTGAAGAAGCCGCTCGATCTCCAGGTGGTGGCCACCGACACCGGGCTCGACATGGATGTGCGCGGCTCAGGCCCGCTGCCGCCGGCGCTGCTGGGGGACATGGCCGCCATCGCCGGCCGTTTCGATCTTGCCCGGCTCACCCGCCACGGGGAGCTTCTGCTCCAGCGCACGCCGCCCCGGCTCGCCATGGGCCGCGCCGAGGTGGAACTGCCGCCCGCCGCCTTCCTCCAGGCCACGGCCGAGGGCGAGCGCGTGCTGGCTGAGGCCGTCTGCGCCGCCACCGAAGGGGCGAAGCGCGTCGCCGACCTGTTCGCGGGCGCGGGCACCTTCGCCTTGCGCCTCGCCGAGACGGCGCGCGTGTTCGCCGCCGAGAGCCACCAGGGCGCGCTTGCCGCGCTGCTGAAGGCCGCGCGCGCCACGTCCGGGCTGCGCGGTGTGGAGGGGGAGGCGCGGGACCTGTTCCGCCGTCCGCTGATGCCCGCCGAGATCGGCGCCTTCGACGCGGTGGTGCTGGACCCGCCCCGGCAGGGGGCGGAGGCCCAGGTGCATGAGATCGCCAAGGTGCCGGCGGCCTCCAAACTCGCCCGCCTCGTCTACGTCTCCTGCAATGCCGCCACCTTCGCCCGCGACGCGCGCACGCTGGCGGACGGCGGTTTCACGCTCCACCACGTGACGCCGGTGGACCAGTTCCGCTACTCGCCCCATGTGGAGCTGGTGGCGGTGTTCTCCCGCTGAGGATATCCGGAGCCGAGCGGACGGCGCTCTGCCTCCGCCGGAGAGAACGCCTCACCCGGTCAGCCGGCGATCCAGGCGGGTCGGCCGTTCTCTAGGCGCCTGCTTTCGGGCGCCGTGCTCGGTGAGCTTCACGCCCGCGGCGCCGACCTCTACCTGCATCAACAGGCCCTCGACACCACCACGCCCCCCGGCCGGGCCATGTTCCAGATGATGGGCGTGTTCGCCGAGTACGAGCGGGCCATGATCCGGGAGCGCGTGAACGCCGGGCTGGCGCGGGCGAAGGCGGAGGGGAAGAAGCTGGGACGGCCGACCGTTGGCGCCGAGACGGAGGTCCGCATCAGGGAGCTTCGGGCGCAGGGCATGGGGATGTTGAAGGTGGCGAAGACGCTAGGGGTGGGCGTGTCGGCGGTGCAGCGGGTGGCTGGGGGTGGGGAGGCTCAGAAGGAAGCGTGAGGAGCCGGCGGTATTCCGCGCGTCCGTCTGCGCATCTGTCTCTTCTCCAGCACGTGCCTCTTCCGATCTGTTTCTTTGCGAAAGAGCGCCTTGCGTAACCGCGGAGTGTGGCGTTAACCGAGCGCGGGGCACATTGAAGCCGGCGAACGGCGGAGTGGGTGATGCAGGTTGTCTATACGGTCGGCTATGAGGGAACGACCATCAACTCATTCATCGCGGTCCTGAAGTCCGTTGGTGTCACCATGTTGGCTGACGTCCGCGCCGTTCCGATTTCCCGCAAGAAGGGCTTCTCCAAAAACGCTTTGAGGCAGCACCTAGAAGAGGCCGGCATCGCGTACCGCCACTTTGTCGACCTTGGGGACCCCAAGGAGGGGCGAGAAGCGGCACGCCGCGGTGCAATGGACGAGTTCCGCGCTGTCTACAGCCGCCATCTGAATACGGAGGGGGCGATTTCTGCACTTGCTGACCTTGAAGGCTGCTGCGCTGCTGATGTGGTCTGCATGATGTGCTTCGAGCGAGACCCGCAAGGCTGTCACCGGACCATGATCGCTGGGGAATTGGCGGCAGAGGGGCTTGCAACCTTCGATCTGTATGCGGATGATCCACAACGGTATGTCCGCAACTCTCCCAATTTCCCGCGCTGTCATAATCATCAAAGCCTTGCCGCGGCCGAGTAGCAAGTACGGCGAGACCGTTTGCTGCGCTGGGATTACCGCGAGCCGGGAATGGAAACGCCTGTATCCGGTGCGCTTTCGGCAACTGACCAGTGGGCGGAGCTTTCGGCGTTGGGACTGGGTCGAGTTCGCCCATCGGCCACCCACGACGGATCGTCGTCGAGAAAGTTGCCACGTCTTCGAGGATGCCATTAAGGTTGTCGGCGCCCTTCCGGAAAACGACAGGTTTGCACTTCTCGACCCGATGGTCATGCCCTCGGCATCGGCCGCGGCAAGCTCCGGCGCTTCTCTCGCACTGATCCGGCCTTCCAATCCGAGATTTCGCTGGCGTCGGAAATCCGAGGCGCAACTCGAAGCAGAGCGCCGGGAATACCGAGAAGCGGGAAGGCAGCAGAGCCTCCTTGACGCGGACTTGGCCGCTTTTGAGCCTACCCCATTCGCATTCGCATTCACGTTTCGTGACGCAGAAGGGCCGCATACCTGGACCTGCGGCGATTGGGAAACGCACGCCACCTTCTTCTACTGGCGTAAGAGGTACGGAGAAGCGTCAGCGCTGGAACGGCTCGGCGGGCGCTTCAACGACGAGTATCCCGCCAAGGGAATGCTGTTCGCCACAGGGAATATGATGAAGCGTCCCAAGACGTGGCAACTCCTCGGGGTCATTCGGTTAGATGAGAAGGGGCAGCTCGGATTGCTTTAGATGCCTTGGCACGGCTGGCGTCGAGGCCTTAAACTAGATCAAGTAGCCATTTCGCAACGATGTCGCCATAGCCGTTGATGATCGTTCCGAAGAGGATCGTCGCAACCCCCCAAACGCGCTCCGCTTGCACATCTTTCAGGATTTCGGGGGTCAACTTGGCGACTAGCTCACGGCGTTTGGCGCCTGCATCCGCCCCCATGCTGAAATTCCTCGGATCACGCGGAAGGGCGCTCCTCACCGCCTCCTCAGGCCCTCTCCGCAGATAGGGGCGGGCGGCCACCAAAATTCCGATGAAGATCACGAAGGCCCCAAAACGCTGGACGATGACCGGGTCCTTGCTGACGAACAGCCACCATAGGTGCAGGCAAAGAACCACCGTGAAGGCGCCCCAAATCAGCGGCGGAGAAACCAGGAGCCTTCTCCAAAGTGGAAGACGTTCGCCTTGTTCGGAGTTGGTCATTCTGGGGTCCCGCTTTGGGGTCCTGGCTGGGGTACCATAGCCGAAGAGGGGGGCGGGAACCCCTTGGAATTAAATCAGAATTTTGGACAGAGGTATTCTGGCGCGCCCTAGGGGAGTCGAACCCCTCTCTCCACCGTGAAAGGGTGGCGTCCTAACCGATAGACGAAGGGCGCGCGGCCGCTCCGGTGGCGCGAGGCGACCGGAGTGCGGGCCCTTATAGGGGGAGTGCCGTTCCCCCGCAAGCGCCTCGCGAGGGATATCCAAAGCCGGCTCGCCGGCGCACGGGCCGTGCCGTGGAAGGCGGAGCCGCGGCGCCCGATGGCGCCGGGCGGCCGGCGGGGGCGCCGCGGATCAGGAGCGGGGCCGGCCGCTTCCCGCGGCCGCGCCTCCGGCCGGGGGTGCGCTGCGCGCCGTCACCACTTGCCGGTGTTGGGCATGGAGGCCCAGGGCTCGGCGGGGGCCTTGGGGCCGCCCTTCTGAAGCAGCTCCACGGAGACATTGTCCGGCGAGCGCACGAAGGCCATGTAGCCGTCACGGGGGGGGCGGTTGATGGTCACGCCGGACGCCAGCAGGCGCTCGCAGGTGGCGTAGATGTCCTCCACCTCGAAGGCGAGATGGCCGAAGTTGCGGCCCTCGCCATAGGGCTCTGGATCCCAATTGTGGGTCAGCTCCACCTCGGCGACGTCCTCCTGCCCCGGGGCGGCGAGGAAGATGAGGGTGTAGCGCCCGGCGGGCACATCCTTGCGCCGCACCTCCTTCAGCCCCAGCTTGTTGCAGTAGAAGTCCAGGGACTGGTCGACATCGGTCACGCGGACCATGGTGTGCAGAAAGCGCATTGGCGATCTCGTCCGTATGGGGGAGCAGGAGGCGAGCGGTCCGGCTCCAGACTGGGTATGAAGAACGCGCTGGCCGTTCCTGGCGATGGGATCGCGCTCTGGGGTCCGGCCCGGGCCCCGGGATGCTCGCCGCTCCTTTGGGCAAATGGAGGGTGCCGGCAGGACCGGCGCTGAACAGGTATGATCTTCGACACCGATCTCAAGGGCGCGCAGGCCCGCCTCGCCGAACTTCTCGAAAAGGCCGACAGCGCGGTGGCGTTCACCGGCGCCGGCATCTCGACGGAATGCGGCATACCGGACTTTCGTTCCCCCGGCGGCCTGTGGACTCAGAACAAGCCCATCCCCTTCGATGTCTTCGTGGCCCACAAAGCGGCCCGCAACGAGGCCTGGCGGCGCCGGTTCGCCATGGACGAGGCCTTCGGCTCCGCCCGGCCGGGGCGTGGCCATGCGGCGCTCGCCCGGCTGCTGCGGCGGGGCCGGCTCGCCGGCGTCATCACCCAGAACATCGACGGGCTGCACCAGGCCTCCGGCGTGCCGGATGAGCACCTCGTGGAGCTGCACGGCAACGGAACCTATGCCACCTGCCTCGATTGCGGCGCCCGCTACGAGCTCGAATGGGTGAAACAGCGGTTCGAGGCCTCGGGCGGCATCGCGCCCGATTGCCCGGAATGCGGCGGGCCCATCAAGGCCGCCACCATCTCCTTCGGCCAGGCCATGCCAGAGCGCGAGATGATGCGGGCCGAGATGCTGACGCTGGAGGCGGACCTCTTCATCGTCATCGGCTCCTCGCTCGTGGTGTTTCCGGCGGCCGGTTTTCCCCTCAAGGCCCATCACAACGGTGCAAAGCTGGTCATCATCAACCGCGAGCCCACCGAATTCGACCACATGGCCGAGCTGGTGGTGCGCTCCGAGATCGGCGATGTTCTCGCCCACTTCGCGCAGGATGGCTGAAGGGGTGGGCGAAGGCGACTCGACTTGCTATCCTGTGCTCTCGCGGAATCAAGTGCGTGCGCGTGTGAACGCCGTGCGTGAGGTCGGGGTGGTCATGGGGTCTGACGCACTGGGGCTGGGGCCACGGACCGCCGGCTCGACGGACGATGGCACCGAGGAGCCCGTGGGGCTGGTCGAGGTATCCGGCTCGATCAAATGGTTCGACGCCTCCAAGGGCTACGGCTTCATCGTCCCTGACGATGGAGGTGCGGATGTGCTCGTCCATGTCACATGCCTGCGCCGAGACGGTTTCCAGACGGCCATCGAGGGCGCCCGCGTGGTGTGCGAGGCCGTGCAGCGCGCCAAGGGGCGCCAGGCCTTCCGCGTGCTCTCCCTCGACCTGACCACCGCCGTCCACACGCCGCCGCAGCCGGCGCGCACCCGCGTCTCGGTGGAGCCCACCTCCGGCTTCGAGCGGGCGACGGTGAAGTGGTTCAACCGCCTGCGCGGCTTCGGCTTCCTGACGCAGGGGGAGGGGACGCCGGACATCTTCGTGCACATGGAGACCCTGCGCCGCTATGGCCTCACGGAGCTGAGGCCCGGCCAGACGGTGCTGGTGCGCTACGGTGACGGGGCCAAGGGCCTGATGGCGGCCGAGGTGAAGGCCGATACCGGAACGGGCGGGAACCACTGAACATGCCTCATGTCCTTCTGCGGCGGGCGGTGATGGCCGCCGCTCTCGCGCCGGTGCTCGCCTTCGCCTTGCCGGCGGCCCCGTTTCTTTCGCCGCTGACGCCCGCGCTCGCGGCCGAGGGGGCGCCGCAGCCGAAGATCCCGGGCGAGGCGCTGGAGATCGCCACCTCGAAGGGGGTCATGACCTTCGAGGTCGAGGTGGCCCGGACCGACGAGCAGCGCACCATCGGCCTCATGTTCCGCAAGTCGGTGGGCGAGCAGGCGGGCATGCTGTTCGACTTCAAGGTCGACCAGCCCGTCTATATGTGGATGAAGAACACCCTTGTCCCGCTCGACATGCTGTTCATCCGCGCCGACGGCTCCATCGCCCGCATCGCCGCCATGACGACGCCGCTCTCCACCGAGACCATCTCCTCCGGCGAGCCGGTGCGGGCCGTGCTGGAGATCGCCGGCGGGGCGGCGAAGAAGCTGGGCATCAAGCCCGGCGACCGGGTGGCGCACCCGGTGTTCTCCGGCAAATAGCTGCAAGTCCGTGGGGCCGGCGGCGGGGGCCGATACCCCAT
This sequence comes from Xanthobacter nonsaccharivorans, assembly GCF_043194755.2. NCBI lineage: Bacteria > Pseudomonadati > Pseudomonadota > Alphaproteobacteria > Hyphomicrobiales > Xanthobacteraceae > Xanthobacter > Xanthobacter nonsaccharivorans. The sequence continues at coordinate 2,172,620 of NZ_CM195526.1, forward strand.
GGCCGTTGGGTTTGGCTCACGAGCCTTCGGCACGCCCGCGCAGCGACCGAGCGCACCCGCTCGGCACCGTCGCAGACCGGGGCCGACGGATTACGCAAGTGTCAGGTAGCCGACCACGCCACCGGCGAGGATGACCAGCGCCGGATTGAACTTCAGCTTCGGGCTGATCTTCGGCCCGAAATAGAGCAGCGCGAACACCACGATGGCGATGATCGTCGTCTCGACGCCGGTGATGGCCGTGCGCGCGATGGCGATCATGCCGCCCACCATCAGGCCCACCACGATGGGGGCGAGCGCGTTCTGCAGCGCGAGGCGCCAGCGCGAGCCCTCGAAATGGTTCCACAGGCGCGAGCAGCCGAGCGCCAAAGCCGACGCCGGGAAGAAGAAGCCGCAGAAGGCGATGAGCGCACCGGGCGTGCCCGCCACGTGATAGCCGATGACGATCACCATCAGCATGTTCGGGCCCGGCGCCACCTGGCCGAGGGAGTAGATGTCGCGGAACTGGCTGTCGGTGAGCCAGTGGTGCGCATCTATGGTGAGCGCCTTCATCTCGGGCAGCACCGCGGTGCCGCCGCCCACGGCGAGGATGGACAGGAGGGAGAAGACGCCGAGCAGGTGGAGGTCGGTGTTGGCGTTGTTCATTTGTGCCCCTCCGGCGTGCTTGTGCCCGCGGCCTTGTCCCGCGGCCGGTAGACATAGAGTCCCAGGGGCAGCACGGTGAGAAGGACGATGATGAGGGAGATGTGCAGGAAGCTCACCATCACCACCGTGATGACGATGAGCAGGATCTCGCGCAGGTGCTCCAGCTGCTTGTGGCCGATCTGCAGCGTCACCGCCGCGAGCAGCCCCACCGAGGCCGCGCCGATGCCGGCGAGCACGCTGTGCATGGCCGGGTTGCCGTGGTTCGACACGTAGAAGATGCCGAGGGCGAACACGAGCAGCCCGCCCGGCAGTGTCATGCCCACGAAGCCGGCGATGGCCCCCACGGGCCCGCGCAGCCGGTCTCCCACGATGACGCTCATGTTGGTGGCGTTGAGCCCCGGCAGCGCCTGGGAGATTTCCAGCGCGGTGAGGAACTCCTCCTCGTCGAGCCAGCCCTTCTGCTCCACCAGGGCGTTGCGCAGATAGGCGACCACGCCTCCGCCGAAGCTGGTGGCGCCGATGATCAGGAAGGTGAGGAAGATCTCCAAGATGGAGACGGGGGCCAGCGCCTCCGATGAGGAGGCGGGCGGCGGCGCGGCGGAGGGGGGAAGGTCGCTCATGGCACGGGGCTCTTGGGGCGGCTTGGCCCGGCGGGGCGAGGCGGCGGCGTGGAAACCGGAGCGGAAGCGGGGCGCAGGGCGCCCCCGCTGCCCGGGCTACTCGTTGTGCTCGACCTTGCGGTCACCGAAGCCATAGACCATGGCGGTCTTGGTGGTGCCCAGCTGCACCCATTCCGGCGCCAGGGTCTGTGCCGCGCAGAAGAAGTCCTCGGAGAGCTTCTTCGCCTTGGCGTGGATGTCGTCATAGTGATGGAATTTGGCCTGGAAGGCGAATTCCCCGACGAGCGAGTTTTCCGAAGCGCGGTTGCGCCAGATGGCGATGGTGGCCTTCGCCTCGAAGCCGTGGCCGAAGTCGAAGTGCCCGGGATCCACCTGGATCTCCTCCACCGCCATGTTGTTCACGAGGTCGATCTGGGAATCTCCATCCGAATCCACAGACGCCATGGCCGGAAAAACCGACGCGATGTCCTTCACCCCCTGGCTCAGGATGACGTTGGGAGAGATGACGATGCAATTGTGTGAGTAAAGCGACCGCATCTCGCCGATCTTGTCCTTCAGCGGAAGGATCTCCTCCTTGAACTTCACCTCGACGGCGCCGACCATGCGCGGCGCCATGTCCATCGCCGCCGCCCGCTCCTTGTCCGGGCTACGGAACTTCACCGCGAGCTCGTGCTCCGGCCGCGGCCAGCCGTTGTCGTAGAAGGTGCGTTTGCGAAGGATGAAGGAGTTCTTGTAGAGTTCAAAATCCGGCGTGTCGTAGAAAAGCACTTCCCGAACCTGCCGGAAGAAGGCGTTGTCGTTCGTCGTGACGCCGACGCCCATTTTCTTGGCGATGGTCTTGAGCTCGCTCCAATAATCCTCGAAGCGCTTGGGAGCGTAGAATTGCTCCGGCCGCAGGAGAATTTTATATTCGCGGTAGTGAACGTCCTGCATGGCGACCGTGCTGCCCGGGTGTTCGAGTGTGCGCGAGAATGGCTCGGAACCTGGCCGCAGATGGAGAATCTGGAGCTTGGTCTATGCTCACCTTCCGTCCACTTCCGCAAGATGTCCACTGGCTTCGCAGTAGCGTGCAATGCACACGGGCGATCCTCACCTGATTGTTGTGGCAATCAAGCAACAGGGGCGCGCAATTGTGCAAAAGTCGCTCGCGGGATCGTGAGGGGCATAGTCGTTTGCCTGTTTGGTGAGCTATAGTGAGTACCGCTTCGGCTTCAAGGACGCTGGAATCGGGATTTCCAGTCTTTCCTCGAAGGTCTCGCGCGGCAATCGAGCCAAGGATGCTCCCTGCCGCACAGGTCGTGACACGCTGCCGTCGCATTCCCCGTACCACGCCTCTGCTCCCCGTCTTTTTGGCCGGAGAGCACCAGCATCCTCATGCCTGCCGCAGGCCGGCATGGGCGGCTTAGCCGGGGAAGGCTCGACCCTTCCGCGGTTGAAAAGAGAGCGGCGCGAAATGCGCCCGAGGAAGCGCCAGCGAAGAGCCTGTCCGGTGGGACCCGGCAATGATGGCTCGCGCACATCGGAGGAAGCCCATGACGACATTCGCAAGAATGGCGGCCGCAGGAGCTTTGTCGCTCGCCGCGGTCACCGCCATCATTCAATCCCCGGCCGCCCATGCCGGTTCCGTCACCCAGCCCGGCGAAACCATCGGTCTTGCGGCCGGCGCGCCGCTGCCGGAAGGCGTCTATTTCGTGAATACGGCAGACTGGGGCTGCCGCAACACCTCGCCCAATTCCACCTGTGTCGGCGTTGATATTCCGGTCCTCGCCTGGGCGACGCCGGTCTTCGTGTTCGGCGGAAGGGTGCAACTGCTCACCGCCGTGCCGGTGGTGGATGTCGGTGTCCAGAACAGCGCCTATACGGCGGGTTTCTACAACCCGTTCTTCGCGGCGCAAATCGCCTGGGATCTAGGTAGCGGCTTCGGCTTCTCCTACATGGCGGGCTTTTATCTTGGCGTCGACACGGGTGTTGCCTTCGATTCCACCTCGTTCAACCAGCGCTTTGCCCTGAGCTACACCGCAGACGGCTGGAACCTCACAGCCAATGCCATCTGGGGCATCCAGGCGGATGGGGTGACCACCACCATCAACCCCAACTTCCTCAATATTGACCTGACCGCCACCAAGAAAATCGGCAAGTTCGAGATCGGACCCGTCGCCTATTACTCGACGGACCTGAACAACCCCACGCCCTTCTACCAGAAGCAGAGCCAGTTCGCTGTGGGCGGGCTCATCGGTTATGACTTCGGCCCGGTGATCCTGCAGGGCTACGTGACCACCGATGTCTATGAGGAGAACTACGGCGGCAAGGATACCCGCGTGTGGGGCCGCATCATCATCCCGCTTTGGAACCCGCCGCCGACCCAGACGGCCCTGCTGCACAAATAGGAGACGCCGGCCCGCAGCCCGGCTGCGGGCGGCGTGACCTTCGGGATCTCAGGGCTTCACCACCGCCTTGCCGGCGGTGGTGAAGAAGGAATCCGTATACCACCGCATCTCGGCCTCGATCTCCGGCTTGCCGGCGAGCTCGCACTGGTCGACGAGGGAACTCACCCGCTCGAACATGGATTTTACGAACGGCTCCGGCTGATCCTGGAGATTCGCAAGCTGAATGACCATGTCCCGCAAGATGTAGTGCTGCACCATGGTGTGGGCCTGGGCGGTGCCCAGCGCCTTGACCATGGAGCCTAGCCATTCCGTCAGTTCGGCATCCGACGCCATCTGCAAAATCCCCTGTCAAAATGCATCAAACAATGGGCGACGACCCACGGAAGCAGGCGTCGCCCCCAAGATTTCGGCGGTGGGGCGGGGGAAATCAAGCGCGGATCATTCCGGTGGCGCGGCCTGCGCTGCCCTTTGGTGAGTCTCGCCGGCCTTCGGCACGGGTGCTAAGCTTGCCTTCGTCCGCGTGGCCAACCGCGGAGCAGGGGAGGAGAAGAAGATGAAGACGTTCGCCCTCGCGCTAGCGCTCGCATGCCTCACCACCGCCGGAGCGTTCGCCGATACCTGCGCCGCCACAGCTGCCGGCAAGAATCTGGCAGGCGCCGCCAAGACCAGCTTCCTGGGCAAGTGCCAGAAGGACGCGCAGGCCACCTGCGACGCACAGGCGGCGGAAAAGAAGCTGGCGGGCGCTGCGAAGACCAGCTTCACCAAGAAATGTGTGAAGGACGCCGTGGGCGAATAGCCGCGCGACGTGGCGGGCCGCGGCGGAGACCTCGGTCTTGTGATCGCAGGGGAGGGGAGGCCGGCGCGTTATTGGCGCCGGGCTTTTCCGGCTGTCCGATGCCGAGGGGGCTTCCCCTGGGCGGTGGGATGAAGATGCCTTCCGGCAGGGGGCGTGCGTATGGCGTGCCGCTGCCGTCATGCGCCCCACTTGCGCTCCCCGCATCCGGAATGTAGCAATGGCGCCGCTCGGTGAGCCGTCGGAGCATAGCGCAGCCTGGTAGCGCATCTGCTTTGGGAGCAGAGGGTCGCAGGTTCAAATCCTGCTGCTCCGACCATTCCATCCTATTGAATTCATTTTATTTTCGCCTGTGGCGCCAGAGGCGCATGCCCTTCTTTCAAAGGCGATGTCGCCACGGTGAGCGACCACCGGCGCCGCGACCTCGGATCTCTTCACGTGAGCGCCCCGTGTGGCTTCCGGCCGGGCCATAAAGGCGCGCCGCAAAATGGCCGGATTATCTCCTCGGACTTTCCTTGACCGCGTAAGCCGGGCGTAAGCTGGGCTTCGCAAGGTCCACTCGCCCTTCAACGGCGGGACGCGTGGACATGAAATCCGTATACATCGTCGAGCCGACGGACGCAGACCGTCCACGGGTGGAAGCCTTCATCCGGGAGATCTACGCCCGCGAATTCGGTGCCCGGATCGAGCAGTTCGCGAATCATCTCATGTGCCGCGTCGGGCCCCGCGGCGAGATCATGTGCGCCGCCGGTCTGAGGCTGGCCGCTGACGGCTTCTTTTCCGAGCAGTATCTGGCGGAGCCGGTGGAGGCCGCGTTGGCCCGGGCCACGGGGTGCAAGGTGCACCGGGATGAGGTCTACGAGGTCACGACGCTCGCCAGCCGCTCCCCCCGCGAAATCGCGGCCTTCGTGGACGACATCATCGGGTTCGGCGCCAGAAGCGGCATGTCGTGGTCCTTCTTCACGCTGACACGGCGCCTCGCTCTCCTCGTCCAGCGTCGGCGCCTCGCTCCCATCCACCTCGCCGATGCCGCCGCGAGCCGGGTCCCCGATCCCGGTGCCTGGGGGCGCTATTACGAAACGGAGCCCAAGGTCTATGGCGTCTGCGGCGCGAAGCTGCTCGCCGCCCGTGCGCCGACAGTCGCGAGGTCCTGCCATGCGGACCTTCTTTGAGGCCGTGGCGGCGCACGCCCGCCGCGATCCGGATCGCCATCTTTTCACGGACGGGGGTGGCAGTCTCTCCCGCGCCGGGCTGATGGCCGATGCGGCCCGGCTGGCCGAGCAGATACCTGAGACCATCCGCGTCATCGGCATCCACGCGTCGAGCGGGCGGCCGTGGGCCGTGGCCCAGCTCGCCTGCGTTGTCTCGGGGCGTGTCGCGGTGCCGCTCCCCACCTTCTTCAGCGCGCAGCAGCTCGCCCACATCCTGCGCGATGCCGGCGTGGAGATGGTGCTCGCCGAAAATGTCGGAGATGCCTTGCCGGCTGGCATCGCCTGCCTGCCCATCGCGGTCACGGGGCAGGGTGGGGAGATGCCCGCATTCCGCGAGGGCTTCGGCACCGTCATCTATACGTCGGGCAGCACAGGCCAACCCAAAGGGGTTCGGCACATGAGCGGCCAGCTCGCGTGGTCCACCGCGGCGCTCGCCGAGGCGACACGGGCCAGCGAGGATGATTCCTACCTGTCGGTGCTGCCGCTGTCGCTGCTGCTGGAAAGCCTATGCGCCGTCTTCATCCCGGCATTCGTGGGCGGCCGCGCCCATTTCGCGACGGAGCTGTCCGAGGCTGTCGGTCGCGGGGCGCCGGCGGGACTTGCCGCGGCGTTCGAGCTTCATCGCCCGACGACCGGCGTGGTGGTGCCGGAACTGCTGCGGGTGTGGGTGGCGGAATTGCTGGCGCACCGGCGCCGGGCACCGGACAGCATGCGCTTCGTGGCTGTCGGCGGAGCGCCGGTGCCGCCGCGCCTCGCGGAGCTGGCCTGGCAGCTCGGCATTCCGGTCCACGAGGGATACGGGCTTTCCGAGTGCTGCTCGGTCGTGGCGCTGAACCGGCCCGGCGCCCGGGTTCCCGGCACGGTGGGCGAGCCGCTGCCGGGTCTCTCCGTCTCCATCCGGGAGGGGGAGATCCTGGTCGAAGGTCCATCGGTCAGCGACGGCTATCTCGGGGGCCGCCCGGCCATGCACCCCTGGGCGACGGGAGACATCGGCGCCCTCGGCGACGGGGGACGCCTCACCGTCTTCGGGCGCAAGGACAACGTTGTCTGCACCCAGCTCGGGCGCAACGTGAGCCCCGAATGGGTGGAAACCGCCATCCTCGACGACCCGGGCGTCGCTTTCTGCGCAGTGGCGGAATCCGGCGCCGGCCTTGCCGCCCTTGTGGTCCCGACCCCCGCGGCGTCGGGCTGGTTCGCGGATGCCGGGGCAAGGGCGGTGGAGGATCGCATCGCCACCCGCTGCGCGCAGTTGCCGGCCTATGCGCGACCCGGCCACGTCAAGGTCCTGAGCCTCGCCGAGGCGAAGGGCCAAAGCCTGATCACCGCGAATGGCCGGATCCGCCGGCAGGCGGCGCGCGTGCTGCTCTCCAGCCCGGATGATCCCACCCTCCGCGCCGCTCCTTCTCCCCATGCACAAGGGCTTGAGCCATGACCTTCTACGATCGCCTCACGCGGGAAACGGCCGCCGAGCGTGACCAGTTTCTCGCAATCCCCCTCGTGCAGCGCGCGCTGAGCTCGGGGGGGCCGAAGAGCCTCTACATCGCCTTCCTCACGCAGGCCTACCACCATGTGAAGCACACCTTCCCGCTGCTCGCGCTGGCCGCCTCGCGAACCACGGACGAGCGGTATCAAGATGCGCTGGTGGAGTATATGGAAGAGGAGCGAGGCCACGAGAAGTGGATCCTCGACGACATTCGCGCCATGGGCGGAGATGCCGACGCGGTGCGCAACGGCCGCCCGGACCCGGCCTGCCGCCTCATGGTGGCCTTCACCTATCACGCCATCGAGCATGTGAGCCCCTATGCCATGCTTGGCAGCGTTCATGTGCTCGAAGGCATGTCGGTGTTCCTCGCCGACCGGCTCGCCGACACTCTGAAGCGGCTGTTCGGGGCGGACGGGGAGACCGGCTTTTCGTATCTCACCTCCCACGGCAGCCTCGACCAGGAGCACGTGGCCTTCTTTCGCAAGCTGGTGGACGGCTTTGACGATCCGGTGGTCCAGGACATCGTCATCGATCATGCGAAGATGTTCTACCGGCTCTATGGCGACATCTTCCGCGATCTCGGCGCGGGCCTGGAGCTGAGCCATGCCGCGTGAAGCCGGATCCCGAAAGGCCAAACGCGTCCTCATCACCGGCGGCGGCTCTGGCATTGGCCGGGCCCTGGCCCTGGAGGCGGCCCGGTGCGGCGCGAAGGTGGCGCTGTGCGGCCGGCGCCGCGGCGCGCTGGAGGACACCGCCGCGCTGCTTCCTGCCAGTGCCGATCCCGTCCTGATCGCCGCCGACATCACCGTCGCCAGCGACCGCGCGCGGATCGCGACGCGGATCGCGGACGCCTGGGGCGCGCTCGACGTGCTCGTCAACAACGCGGGCATCGTGGAGGGCGGGCTTCTCGATGAAAGCGACGACGCGCTGCTGGAAGAGACCTTCCGCACCAATGTGGTGGGCCCCATGGCGCTGACCCGTGAGCTGGCGCCGTTCCTGGCGGCGGCGCGCCCATCGCGGGTGGTGAACGTCGGGTCTGTGTTCGGGGACATCGCCTATCCGGGGTTTGCTGCTTACTCGGCCTCGAAGTTCGCGCTTCGGGGGTTCTCCAGCGCCCTGCGCCGGGAATGGAAGCCTCTTGGCATCGGCGTCACCTATGCGGCCCCGCGGGCTACCCGAACTGACGCGGCCGCCGCCTTCCGCGATCTTATCGCCGAGACCCGCATGCGCCTCGACGCGCCCGACCGGGTTGCCTCCCAGATCTGGAGGGCGGTGGAGGAGGGACGGGATTCCACCTATCCGGCCGGGCCGGAGCGCCTGTTCGTGCTCATCCAGCGCCTCGCACCCAAGCTCATCGACCGAGCCCTCGCCCGCACGTCCACGCGCGCCGCCGCCTGATCGGCGCAAACGTCACAAACCCGAGGAGTTTCCCCCATGCGGATCCGACCGAACACGTTCATTCATGCCCTGTTGCTGGCCGCCGTCACCATCGGCGCTCCCGCGGCGCGCGCTGCCGACGATCCTGTCGCAACGCAGGTCCGCCAGATCCAGATCAAGTGGGAGACCATCAAGTTCACCGTCCCTGAAGGCGACAAGCAGACCGACCAGATGAACACCCTCGGCGCCGAGGCGGACGCGCTGGCGGCGAAATATCCGGACCGGGTGGAGGCGCTGATCTGGGACGGCATTCTCACCAGCGAGCGGGCGTCCATGGTCAATCCCATCAGCGCGCTGTCGCTGGCCACCCGCGCGCGTGACACGCTGGAGAAGGCCTACAAGATGAGCCCCACGGCGCTGGACTCGGGCGCGCCGACAAGCCTCGGCGTGCTCTATTATCGCGTGCCCGGCTTTCCGGTGGCGTTCGGTGACAAGAAGAAGGCCCGTCATCTGCTGGAACAGGCCACCAGCGATGCGCCCAACGGCCTCGACGCATGGTATTTCTACGGGGACTTCCTGCTGGCCCAGGGCGAGTATGCGAAGGCGCGGGAGGCCTTCAGCCACGCCCTGGCCATTCCGGCCCACCCCGACCGTCCCTTGTGGGACCAGAACCGCCGCCTCGTGATCCACGAGAAGCTCGACCAGATCCAGGCGAAGCTGTGAGAGCGCCGGATCCGCATCCCCCGCTGGCGAGGCCGGCCGACAGGCGGCCGGACCCGGGCGTGTGGCACCGGTTCGGCCGCCAGCTTGCGCATCCCGAGGGATTGGCCGGCCATCTCACCGGCTGGCTCATGGCGCAGGTGAACCGGACGCCGAACCGTCTCGCCATCGATGCGCTCCAGCCCACGTGCGAGGACCATGTCCTGGAGATCGGGTTCGGTCCCGGCGCGGGGCTCGCGGAACTCGCCCGGCGCGTGCCGAGGGGGCGCATCTTTGGCCTCGACGCCTCGCCCGCCATGCTGTGGCAAGCCCGGCGGCGAAACGCCGGCGCCATTACCGAGGGCCGGATGGTTCTCGTGGGCGGGGATGCCCGCGCCCTGCCGTGGGCGGATGCGAGCTTCCACAAGGTGCTCGCCGTCAATGTGGCCTATTTCTTCGATGCCGAAGGCCGCGCTGCCGCGGAGGTTTTTCGCGTGCTGGCGCCGGGGGGCAGGGCCGCCTTCTACGTGACGGACCGGTCCACGATGGAGACGTGGCCCTTCGCGGCGGCCGAGACCCACGCCACCTATTCCGCAGATGATCTGCGCCGCCTGCTCCAGGCGGCGGGCTTCCCGGAGGAGGCGGTCGTCATTCAATCGGTGGAGCTGCCCTTCGGGGTGAAGGGCCTCATCGCGGTGGCGCGCCGCCCGCTGGCCTGAGGGGGCGAATGCCGCCTTCAACCGGTCCGCGCCGGCGCGGGGAAGAGCATCGCCGCGCAGCCGCCGCCGGTTGGCGCGTTGGAGAGCCTGAGCTGCCCGCCGTGGACCAGCATGGTGCGCTCGACGATGGAGAGCCCGAGGCCGACCCCGTCCCTGCGATCGCTGCGCACCAGGCCGCGGCGACGGTTCTCGGCATCGAGCACGTCGCCGGGGAAGCCCGGGCCGCCATCGCGCACGAGGATGGCCGGCGGCGCATCGGTGACCTCGACGGAGATCAGGCCGGCCTCCGGAGAGTGTTCCAGCGCGTTCTCGACCAGGTTGCGCAGGGCGCGAAACACATCATCTCGCCCCCCCGCCACCAGCACGGGGTCGTCACCGGCGATCACCTCGACTGATCGTCCGCGGGCGATGATCCGCGGTGCGAGGAAAGCGCAGGTTTCCCGGGCGCACTCGCGCAGGTCCACCACGTCGCGGGGCTCGATGCGGAAGCGGCCCAGGCGCACCCGGTCCAGCAATTGCTCGACCAGCCGCGCCATCGTGTCGAGCTCCCGTTCGAGGACCCGTGCATGGGGCGCGTCGATCGCGGCAACCTGCGCCTTCATCACGGCGAGCGGGGTCCGGAGCTCGTGCGCCATGTCGCCGACGAACTCCTCCTGCGCCCGATAGCCCTCCCTGAGGCGGCCGAGCGCCTGGTTCACCGCCCGCACCAGCGCCAGCACGTCGCTGGGAAGCTTCTTCTCGCTCAGGGTGACCAGGACGCCGCCGGGCTGGATGGCTTCGGCCTCCTCCACCGTCTGGACGAGAGGGCGCAGCGCGATATGGGCGACGAGGAGGTTGGTTCCCAGCATCAGCAGCATGAAGGGGATCCACAGCCATGCGATATCCTGCATGAACTCCTCGAGCACCGAATCGAAAACGACGTCGCTGCTCGGAAACGCCACCTGCACGTGGACCGGCGTCGCCCCCGGCAACCGCATGGAAATGCCATAGAGCGCGTCGGGCGAGTTTCCCCTCGGAAGCTCGAAATAATGCTCCTCCATGTCCTCGACGGGCACGAAGGCGTCCTGCGTGTCCGCCGAGCCGGCAAGCCGCGCGCCGGTGGGGCCGAGCACGATGAAATGGCCACCCTCCTGGGCGATGCGGTGGACGGTCGATTGACGGATCTGCGCGGTGACGATCTTTCCGACGACCTGGACGTCCTTGGCGATGCTCTTCGCGAAGCTGTGCAGCGTGCCCTCTCGGAACCGCGTGTTGAGGGCGTCAAACCGCACGTAGAGAAAGATCGCCGTTGCGAAAACGGCAAGGGCGCTGACGATGACCATGCCTGCCATCAGCCGGCCGAACAGGCCGCTGACCAGCCGCTTCACGGCCGGCGTCCCGACAAAAGGTAGCCGATGCCGCGCAACGTGTGGATCTCCAGATCCGCGCCCACGCTGACCAGCTTCTTCCTCAGGCGGTGGATCAGGACTTCGATCGCATTCGAGCTGACTTCCTCGCCAAACCCGTACAGGGCCTCTTCCATGGCGGACTTGGAAATCACCGCTCCCGAACGGCGCATCAGGAGCTCAAGCGCGCCGACTTCCCTCCGGCTCAGATCCAACTGCGCCCCGCCGACCTTCGCGCGCCGGGCGGCGGTATCAAGCTCGATATTCCCTTCCCGGAGCGCGATGCCGAGTGGAGTTCCCGGGCGTCGGAGCAGCGCCCGCACGCGGGCGATGAGCTCCTCCATGTTGAACGGCTTGCGCAAATAGTCGTCTGCGCCCCCGTTGAGCCCGGCAACCACCGAGGGGGCGTCGTCGCGTGCCGTGGCCAGCAGCACAGGCGTTGAAAGCCCGGCACGGCGGATGGCATTGAGCAGTTCCATGCCGTCGAAATCCGGAAGGCCGAGATCGAGGATGACCGCGTCATAGGCGGTGCTGCGCAGCGCCGCCTCGGCATCGGCCGCCGCATGCATGGAATCGACGGCGAAACCCGCGCCGCGCAACGCGTTCGCCGTCAGGTCGTTGAGGGCCATATTGTCTTCGACAAGGAGAATGCGCATGACCGGTCCATCGGGGCGGTCCGCACTGCTGCATTGGGAATATGGCAGAAAAGCTGTGGCCGTCATCTCACGGGTCCGGTGCAAATTTGATCTATGTCAAAACTCGATCCGGTTGCCATAACGGCAGGCGAGGCAAGAAGAAGGCCGGCTGATCTGGGCACCTCGCATGTAAATTGCCTTTGGCGGATCACGCTGGCTCAGGACGCTCCACCGGTTTCGCCGTCGCGGTGGTAGGAGTGCCCGATGAGGATGGTCGCCGGTCCGATCAGCGCGCCAGCATGCCGCAGATCAAAGGTGGACACAGTCTCCAGCCGGGCGAAGTGGGAGGCCAGCACGGCGATTTCCTCCGCCCGCGGGATACCCGAAACCACCACCACGGCGTCCGCGCCCTCCCGGCCCTGCTCCATATGGGTGAAGCGGAAGCCGCGGCAATCCTGGCCGATGCAGGCGATGGGCCAGCGGTCTCCCAGCGCATAGCCGATTTTTCCGCCTTCGTGCCAGATCCGCGACACGACGAGGGGGTAGCGATCCGGTGTGAGGCCGAGTTGCCGGAACTGATCGTCAAGGTCGCTCCATGCCGCAAGCTCCCGCAGCGGGTCGCGGGGCGGGCCGGCGCCAATAGCCGACAGCGTGGGCACCAGCGACAGGATCATGATGGCCCCCATCGCCACGCCGACGAACGCGGCCGAGCCGAAAGCCCAGCGCCGGGTTGCGGCGTGGTAGGTCCAGCGCCGGGCCATGGCGCGGCCCAGAAGGGGAAACAGCATCAGGTATCCGGGCGCCGCCCAATGGAAGAAGGGCTTGGACGGCGACCATGCCGCTATCAGCGGGAACAGCAGGATCGGCCCGCAGCCCAGGCACAGGAGCAGCCAAGAGCGCGGCGCCCTGATGTTGGCGCGCAACGCCCGCCACCCGGAGCCCACCAGGCCGACCCAGATCCAGGGCGTGAGGAACAGGGCGCCGCCGCCGATCACCACCAGCGACATCCAGGGCTGAAACCGCGCCGCGGCCGCCCGCCCGCCCTGGAAGGCGAGGGAGACGAAGTCGTTCTGGGCGTTCCAGACCACCACCGGGGCGAACACGGCAAGCGCCACCAGCGCCCCCGCATAAGGCCATGCCCGGCGCAGCCAGAAGCGGTGATCCGGGCTGGTGAGGAGAAACACGAAGGTGCCGATGAAGAAGAAGGCCCCGTGATATTTGGACAGCATGGCGAGGCCGCCGAGCAGCCCCGCGAGCAGCCAGCCGGCTGGATGCGCATCCGGCTCGAACAGCACGCGCGCCAGCACCAGAGTGCCGGCCAGGAGAAACGCGATCAGCGGCCCGTCCGGCAACACCCATGACGCGCTCGTCACGCCGAGCACCGGGGCGCAGGCCATCATCAGCGCCGCCAGCACCCCGGCCCACGGGGTGAACAACCGCGCCGTCAGCCGATACATGAGGACGGTCGACAGGGCGGCAAAGACTAGGAACGGCGCGCGGACCACCAGCGGAGCTTCCGACCCCGTCAGGAAGACCGAAAGGTGAACGAGCCACCACGTCATGGGCGGGTGGTCGAAATAGCTCAGGGCCAACACGCGGCTCGTGACGACAGCATAGGATTCGTCGTTGCCGAGGCCCGTGGTCGCGGCAAACGCCACCCGCATCAGCGTGGCGCACAGGAGGATCGTCAGCATGGCTGCGGTGGGCGATATCTGTCGCGCCGGGGCCGCCGCGTGCCCCGCATTCGCACCTGCAAAGGCGATCGGGGCAGGGGACGTAGGGATCGCGCCCGTCATTCGCTGGCACCCCAGACCAGGACGTTGCTCATGGCATAGTTCCACACGGCGCCGATCAGGGAGCCGGCGATGCCCGCCACCCACCAGCGCGAGCCGCTCCAGAACACCCAGCCGGCCACGCCCACGTTCGCCACCGCTCCGGCGCCGCAGATGAGATAGAACGTCGCGAGGGCCGGGAACACACGCCAGCCACGCACGCGCCGGTCCCGGTAGGTCAGCGCATTGTTCATGGCGAAATTGGATGTCATGGCGCACACCGTGGCGATGGCCTGCGCGTTGGTGAAGCCCACGCCGGCCGCCAGCGCGGCCCTGAGCGCGACGAGGTGCAGCAGCAGCCCGAGGGTGCCGACCGCGGCGAAACACAGGAACCGGGGCGAGAGCCCGGCGCCGATCCACTTGCTGGCCAGGAGCGCGCCGAAATCCAGCAGGACGCGGTTGTCGAGCTTGCTTTCGCCGGCCTGCCGCACGCCGAAGGCAAAGGGGACATCCACGCTGCGCAGGCGTCCCTTTGACGTGGCGAGGATGTCGAGCAGGATCTTGAAGCCATGGCGCGACAGGTTCGGCGCCAGTTCCTCCACGGCATTGCGGCGGATCATGAAGAATCCGCTCATGGGGTCGGTGGTGGTCACGGCGAGCAGACCGCGGGCCAGCGCATTGGCGGTCCGGCTCAGCCAGCCGCGGCGCTGGTGGTCGAACCCGCAGGCGCTGCCGCCCTCGGTGTAGCGGCTGGCGACCACCAGATCGGCGCCCGCCTGGACGTGTTCGAGCATGGTCTGCAGAACGCTCGCATCGTGCTGCAGATCGGCGTCGATCACGGCAACCACGGGCGCCTGGGCCGCCAGCATGCCCTCGATGCAGGCGCCGGCAAGGCCGCGGCGTCCGACGCGACGGATGCAGCGCGCACGGGCATCGCGGGCCCCCATGGCGCGAACAGCTTCCGCTGTCCCATCGGGGGAATTGTCATCGACGAAAATCGCCTCCCAGGCGATCCCGGCCAGCGCCGCATCGAGCTGGGCGAACAGCACTTCCACATTGTCGCGTTCGTTGAACGTGGGAACAATGACGGACAATGCGGGCGTCGTCGGGGGCGTCAGCTTGGTTCCGATTCCATGCTGCGGGAGCATGATGTGCGAATTCATCGCCGGGCCCCGCCTGCGTCGACCGGCAGGCGGAATGCCAGATGTCCTGGAGCCATGTCCCCGGCGCAATATCCGTTATCGCCGAGACTCATGAAATTTCGTGTTTTGAAAGCTTGAGAAAGTATTGTTTTGATTAATTTTGTGCGGTTATTATTGGTGTGCGAATATTTTATGGGCTTGATCTGTGGTTCAAATTCAAGATGGTGTGGCGGGTGCGATGATGTCGAAGTCATTTTTTTATTATATGTCATCGGTTCCCGCATCTGGATTTCACCTGCCGGCTTTCGGCGCACCTTAGGGGGCGAACCTTACAGGCGGCTTACAGCCGTGTGGCTCAAGCTGTAGCACAATAATTGTCTTGATCTGGCATTGATCTGGTTTGGGGCAGGCGTCGGCGCATCCTCCTGCCGTGCGCGTGCAGGGGCAGGGGCTCCCACGCGATCGGGGGCGGCCGCCCGGTCGGGCAGGCCGAGCCGCCGGTCTCCGGTCCCTTGGCCGTGGGGCCCTTTGCCTCGCCATGAGCCCGTGCCCCTGCGTGGTGTCCGGCGGTGGTCGGGAGCAGGCGGCAGGCGGCAGGGCTTGGCCCGCTGGGATCTGCGGTTTGCGCCACTCCCTCTTGCATTCCGTGGCCAAGTGCGGCTCAAAGCCCGTTCTCCCGCCCCTCACCGGGCGGACGACAGGGAGCATGTGGATGCGGAATCGGGTGTCGGCCGGGCCGGGCATGGTGCGCCGGGGCGTTGCTTTCGGAAGCCTTCTCGCGGTCTCGATCCTGGCGGGAACGCCGGCGCTTGCGGACAGGGCCGCCGCTGATCGCTGCGCCGCCAAGCTCACTCCGGAGGCCAAGGCGATCTACCAGGCGAGCGCGCCGATGCTGGTGAAGGGCGCGGACGGGCGCGCTGTGGTCACCGAACAGACCCGCACCCTCGTGCTGTCTGGCAAGATTAGCCACCTGACGGCCTCCGAATCGGCCCAGGCCGCGGCGGAATGCCTTGTTCTGCGCGGCGGCTGAGGGCTGGTTGTCTTCGCCGCGCCGCGTGACTATAGACGGTCAGGATTGGACGAGGGGGTGGCGGGCGAGCGCCTGCGCCACCCCGTGAGGACGGGCTGAGCACATGGTGGCACGTATCTACAAGCCGTCGCGCAACGCCATGCAGTCGGGCGTGGCCAAGACCAAGGAATGGGTGCTCGATTACGAGCCCGAGCACGCCCGCATGGTGGAGCCGCTGATGGGCTACACCTCCTCCGCCGACATGCGCAGCCAGATCCGCCTGACCTTCGAGACGAAGGAAGAGGCCGTGGCCTATGCGCAGAAGCGCGGCATTCCCTTCCAGGTGTCCGAGCCGCACGAGGCGGGCCGCAGGCGCATCGCCTATTCGGACAATTTCGCCTTCACCCGCATGGGGCAGTGGACGCACTGACGTTCGCTGCGGCCGGTTCGGCAGGGCCTCGCGGGCGGCCGGACCGTGGGCGCACGAGGCGATGGTGTGCCGGACACGCCTTGCGAGGCGGCGCAACGTTCCCGCCGTGCGCCATCGACGGTCGCTGGCGGCGCGGATTTTTGCGCTTTCTTCAAGCGAACCGGTATCGACTTCGCTCGCAAACACTCTAAATGCGAAGCGCCGGCCCCGTAGCTCAGCTGGATAGAGCGAGTGCCTTCTAAGCACTAGGTCGCAGGTTCGAGCCCTGCCGGGGTCGCCATCCTCATATTTTTCCCCTATTATATCAAGTGCCTAGGGGGTGGGGTGTCTCGCCTTTCGCACGGGTTAGACGATTTTTTGTTCGCCCTCCATTCCATAGGTGGACGCCATGGTCTGGTCGGCGAGGCGCGCTTGGTTGGCCGTGGCGGTATAGTTAGCTACCTCCGCATCGGTCTTATGGCCGGTGATCGCCTTGATCGCCTGGTTGCTGCATCCAGCTTCGGCTAGGCGTCAAGCGGTGGCCTTCCGCAGGCTAACGTGCTCCCTTGAATTCCGGCCACAGATAAGTCGGGTCCTTCGACCAGGAGAAGGACCATGTGGCGCAGCCGTTTCAGCGAGGAACAGATCATCTCGGTGCTGAAGGAGCACGAGGCGGGGATGAAGACCGCCGACGTGTGTCGCAAGCACGGGGTCTCCGCCGCCGCCCTCTACACGTGGAAGGCTCGGTACGGCAGCATGACGGCCTCCAAGACGGCGCGGCTCCGCACGCTCGAGGAGGAGAACCGGCGGCTGAAGAAGCTGTTGGCCGAGCAGATGCTCGACAATGCGGTGCTGAAGGATCCGCTGGGAAAAAACTGAGCTCGCCTGCGGCACGGTTCGCAACGGTGAAGCGCGTGATCGACGATCACGGCGACTTGGAGCGCCGGGCCTGCAGGCTGATCGGGGTGGATCGATCGAGCTTCCAGTACCAGCGCGCGGCGGATGGCGATGGTGCCGTCCGCACGCGCATGCACGAGCTTGCCAATGAGCGCCGTCGGTTCGGCTACCGTCGGCTGGCGATCCTGCTGAAGCGGGAGGAACAGCTCGTGGTGCGTTGACGCGGCGGACGCAAGCGGGCGCTCGGCAGCAGGGCGCTGGCGGCTGTCCCGCAGGGGCGACGTCGTAGACGCGGCGTCCCTTCACGCCGAATAGGTTTCGATCCACGCCCCCGCGCAGGGGGCGACTGTGCCCATGGGTGGCCCCAAGGAGCACCTTGCCGTTTCGATCCACGCCCCCGCGCAGGGGGCGACAGCCGGGCCGGTGTAGAGATCCCCCGCCGCGGCGTTTCGATCCACGCCCCCGCGCAGGGGGCGACCGCGATGCCGACCGATTTCGCCCCGATCACGATGGTTTCGATCCACGCCCCCGCGCAGGGGGCGACATCCACGTCAGGATACGTGGACCGACCACGAGGTGTTTCGATCCACGCCCCCGCGCAGGGGGCGACAGAGCGTATCTTAGCCTGCCCCTTCAGTTCGGAGTTTCGATCCACGCCCCCGCGCAGGGGGCGACCGGTGCAGGAACAGGCGCTGCACCTTGGTCTGGCCGTTTCGATCCACGCCCCCGCGCAGGGGGCGACGAGTGGAGAGAGTCTGGTTGTAGGAAGTGTTGTTGTTTCGATCCACGCCCCCGCGCAGGGGGCGACAGGCTGATCTTTCCGTCTGTGATCTCGAACACCGTTTCGATCCACGCCCCCGCGCAGGGGGCGACACCTGCGCCTGAGCGAGCGGCTGGGCGGCGAGGAGTTTCGATCCACGCCCCCGCGCAGGGGGCGACTAGACGGCGGGACGGGCAAGCGAGCCTGCCGGATGTTTCGATCCACGCCCCCGCGCAGGGGGCGACCCCAACCCGTTAGGTAGATGATCTCCCCGGCGCAGTTTCGATCCACGCCCCCGCGCAGGGGGCGACTCAGGGAGGTCCATCGCCCGAGCTGCGTACGCAAGTTTCGATCCACGCCCCCGCGCAGGGGGCGACGCCACCGGAGACGCTCGTGCACCCAGGACTTGAAGTTTCGATCCACGCCCCCGCGCAGGGGGCGACCCGGCCACCGAAGACGTTCGTGCACCCATCCCTGTTTCGATCCACGCCCCCGCGCAGGGGGCGACGGTCCAGCGCGACAAGCTCGCCGAGACCGTGAAGGTTTCGATCCACGCCCCCGCGCAGGGGGCGACCTCTTGCCCTCCCGATCCTCAACGTGGACGCACGAGTTTCGATCCACGCCCCCGCGCAGGGGGCGACGGAAAGCCTGCCGGAGAAGGAAGACGCCAGCGAGTTTCGATCCACGCCCCCGCGCAGGGGGCGACCCTCGCGACGCGCCTTCGCCTCCAGCCAGTGCACGTTTCGATCCACGCCCCCGCGCAGGGGGCGACCCGGGGCGTCATGTTCGTCCGGTCATTCATGTGGGTTTCGATCCACGCCCCCGCGCAGGGGGCGACCCTCCCCGTTCCGGCCTCTGGCGCACCGTTGAGCGTTTCGATCCACGCCCCCGCGCAGGGGGCGACTACAGGGCGACAGCTTGGTCCAAGCGTGGAACCAGTTTCGATCCACGCCCCCGCGCAGGGGGCGACGCAAGCGACATCACTTCCTCCCCTTGAGCACCAGTTTCGATCCACGCCCCCGCGCAGGGGGCGACTCGTCCGAATCGTCGGCATACAGCCCCACTTCCATGTTTCGATCCACGCCCCCGCGCAGGGGGCGACGACGCGAACGATCCGTCCGCATCCCAGTCGATGTGTTTCGATCCACGCCCCCGCGCAGGGGGCGACTTCACCTTGAAGGTGGATCCGGGCACGAGAAAGAGGTTTCGATCCACGCCCCCGCGCAGGGGGCGACCCCGCGACATCCCGATCTTCCCGGCTGAAGAACTTGTTTCGATCCACGCCCCCGCGCAGGGGGCGACTCCGGGACAGGCCCTCGCCCTGCGCCGTGGCCGGTGTTTCGATCCACGCCCCCGCGCAGGGGGCGACCATTGTCGAGCGCGTCACCGCCGTAGTCTGCGGTGTTTCGATCCACGCCCCCGCGCAGGGGGCGACGTAGCGTCCAAGGTCGCGAAGAGGATAGAGCCGGTTTCGATCCACGCCCCCGCGCAGGGGGCGACCTGCTCCCCGCCGGCGC
Organism: Xanthobacter nonsaccharivorans; assembly: GCF_043194755.2. Taxonomy (NCBI): domain Bacteria; kingdom Pseudomonadati; phylum Pseudomonadota; class Alphaproteobacteria; order Hyphomicrobiales; family Xanthobacteraceae; genus Xanthobacter; species Xanthobacter nonsaccharivorans. The sequence continues at coordinate 2,192,077 of NZ_CM195526.1, forward strand.
CGAGACCGCCCCCACCTCCGTTTCGATCCACGCCCCCGCGCAGGGGGCGACGGTATCCGCCGGTCTCGGAGAGATTTCGAGCTAAGTTTCGATCCACGCCCCCGCGCAGGGGGCGACACCGGGACCGCGAGCCATCGCTGTGCGCGCTCGTGTTTCGATCCACGCCCCCGCGCAGGGGGCGACGGCTGCCTCCTTAGCAGCTTGGGCGGATTGGTAAAAAGAGGTTCGCAGCGCGAACCGGAGCGGTTCGCCGGCGCTGACGGAGCGTGTCGAGGGGGGTGCCACGCTAAGTGGCTATATTACAATGAAAATTGTAACGCGCGAACATCCCGGGCTGGGGATGTGCGCTTCACGTTCGCGCGGGGTCAGAACACCAGTGGGCCATCAAGATCCGGTACGGGCTTGGCGCCCACATGCTCCACCCGTCGCCGGCCCTCCGCGCCCAGCCGGTAGAAGCGCAGGCTGTCCTTCGCGGTGTCGATCTCGGCGATCAGCCGCGCCCTTAGGGTCACCCACTGGGACGGATCGACCTCGCATTCGAAAACGGAATTCTGCACTCTCTGGCCATAGTCGAGGCAGGCCCGCGCCACGCGGCGGAGCCGGCGGCGGCCAGCGGAGGTCTCGGTGGAGACATCATAGGCGATGAGCATCAGCATCGCTTATTTCCAGACGAAGCCGGGATAGCCGTCGAGATCGCCGCGCAAATGGCGTGCGAGCAGTTGTGCCTGCACGTGGGCCACGAGACCAAGCGGCAGCGCCTCACCGAGGAAGGGATGGGTCAGTTCGTCCCGCTTGCGCTCCTGCCAGGCGATGAGGACGCGCTTGCGCGCCTCATCGGTCAGGCGCACGCCGCCCGCCTCCTCCATGATGAAATCCGCCGGCGCCAGTTGCCGGCGGTTGATGAGACTCAGCACCAGCCGGTCGGCAAGCACCGGGCGCAATTCCTCCATCAGGTCGAGGGCGAGGCTGGCGCGGCCGGGCCGGTCGGCGTGGAGGAAGCCCACCTGCGGATCGAGGCCGTGGGCTTCGAGTGCGGAGCGGCAGTCGTGCCCCAGCATGGCATAGAGAAACGACAGCAAGGCGTTGATCCGGTCGAGCGGCGGACGGCGCGAACGGCCGCCGAAGGCAAACGCGGGATCGACGGTGCGCAGGAGGTGGTTGAAGCAGCCGAAATAGACCTGCGCCGCCTCACCCTCCAGCCCCCGCAGTTGCCCCACCTCGGCCGCAACAAGGGTACGGCGGGCGACATCGGTGAGCCGCCGTTCGGCCCCTTCCAGCGCTTCCCGGCCATCGGTAAGCTGGCTATCGCCGTGATCGCGCAGAGCGCGGCGGATGACCGTGCGCTGGTTGGCCGCCTTCGCCGCGACGATACCGCGGACGATCACTACAGCGCGCTCAGGCGTATCGGCCGCGCGGAACTGGGCGCGGCGCAGCAGCACGTTCCCGGTGCGCGGCCCCTCCACGCGGGCGAGGAAGCGGCCGTTGGGATCGAGATGGGAGACCGTGATACCAGCTTCCGCGCATGCCGCGAGGAGGGCGGGCGAGGCGCCCGGCCGGCCGAAGCTGACGAGCCCCTCCAGCATGTGCAGTGGCGCGCGGCCCCGCTCGGCGCCGTCCACCTCGATGACGAGATTGGCGCCGTCCTTGCGCAGCCAGGCATCCTCGCTGGTGACATAAATGGTGTTGAGCATCCGCCGCATGAGGCCTCACGCCTCCAGCTGCGCGGCGAGCCACCGTGCGATCGAAGGGGGCCGTTGCATCCGTGCCGGCTGACACAGCGCCTCAAGCGAGCAGCGGCGGCATCCGGGCGTAAGCACCGGGGCGGGCGTGACCCCCGCCGCGATCACGGCGTGGGCCGCCGCGGCGGTGCGGGCGGTCAGCGCGCGGAGGTCGTCGTCGAAGGCGATGGCCTGGCGGCGGCGGGTTTCGCCATAGAAGAGCGCGCCCTCGGGCACAGCCACGCCGAACGCCTCCTCAAGGCACATGGCCTGGGCGCAGAGCTGCACCTCGTCCGCCCGGTGCGCCTTGGGCTTGCCGCGCTTGTACTCGACGGGGAACGGTCGGGCTTCGCCCGTGCCCGGCGCGCCGTGAAACTCCACCACGTCTGCCTTGCCGGTGACCCCGAGGGCGACCGAGCGCAGCGCCACCCCCCGCGCGATGCGCACCCCCGGACGCCGCTCGGGCCGGCCGGAATCCGCCTTCTCGTGCATGAGTCGCCCCTCCGCGGTGGCGGCGTCCTCGGCCCACAGCTGTTCCACATGGATGAGCGCGCATTGGCGCGGACAGAACAGAAAGTGCTGCAGCGCCGAGATGGGGATCAGCGCCTCCTCGGTCTCGCGGTCGATGGGGGAGGCGGGCACGGGGCGCCTCCTACCGCTCGATGATCTCGATGCCGTCCGGCAGGCCGTCGCGGTCGAGGGTGATGGCATAGTCGGCGAAGCTGCGCGGCGGCGGCGCATTGTCGAGGCGCTCGTCGCCGGGCCTGTACTGGTCGCCCTTGAACAGCCGCCACGTCTCCACGCGATCGAACAGGGCGCTCGCCTGCGCATTGCCCAGGGCCGAGCCGTGGCGGAAGATGACGAGCTTGCGGGTGGCCATCTCCCCCCGCGCGGCGGAGCGGTCGTGCTCGAACATGTTGGCGAGCGCTTCGAACAGGAGGTCGAGGTCGGCGTCGGAAAAGCCCGTGCCCTTGGTGGGGTGGGAGGCGAGCGGCGCCGAGACGAAGCCGTGGGCGCGGTAGAGGCCGTAGGGCACGATGTGCTTGCGGCCCATGGTGCGCCCGCCCTTGGCCTCGGCATCGGCCTCGGTGGTGGCGGCGAGGCGGGTGATGGAGATTTCCAGCGGCAGGATCGGCTCGACAGATCGCGCAAAGCCGATCTGCACGGGGCCGCGCACCTGCCCGGCATTGACGCCGGTGGTCATCACCGCGCCGAAGGTGCGAATGTCCCAGAAGTTGGCGCACATCCAGCGGGTGAGATCGCGGGCCTTGGCGTCGTCCTTCGGCCCCTTCTTGAGGTCTTCCGCCTTCGTCACCTCGGGCATCACCGCCGCCCAGGCACGCTTGTGCTCGGTGTTCAGCGTCGCGCCGTCGCGCATGTAAATCTCGTGGCCGGGCGCATCGGGCCGGGCGAGGGCCACGTAATTGCGGATCTTGCGCTTCAGCGCCACGTCGGAGACGAGGCCGAGGTTGGTCTCGGGGTCGAGGCGCGGCATGTTGCCGGCGTCGGGGTCGCCGTTCGGGTTGCCGTTGACCACATCGAAGAAGAGCACGAATTCGTGCCGGCGCGCGAGGCCGGTCGCTTCACTCGTCATTGCCGGTGTCCTCCGCATCCGTACCCTCGATCTCCGTTGCCGCCTCGCGGTCGGCGAACTGGCCCTTGCGCTGATGGTAGTAGCCGAGCACGAAGCGGCCCTGCGCCTCCAGCGGCAGCGAGCGCGGCAGGGGCGGCTGGAGGCGGTAGGTGATCTCCTCGATCTCCCGCTCCAGCCAGGCGCCTTTGCCGCCCTTGCGAAGCTTGCCCAAATGGGGCCGCACGCCGCGCATGAGCAGGGGGAAGACGCTGGCCGGGGTCGCCGAGGCCGCGCCGAAATAGCGGTCGCGGATGGTGGCGTTGACCTTTCCGAGGGCCATGCGCTGGGCCGTCTCATAGGCGGCGAACAGGCGGCCGAGCTGGTAGGCCGGGTCGGGATTGTCCCTTTCGAGACTCACGGGCGGTTCCTCCTTGGCGCGTTCGGGGCTTTCGGTTGCATCCGTGCCGAGTCGCCGCAGCCGGGCGTCGCGGGTGAGGACGGCCTTGATGATCGCTGCGTGCCAGCCGGTGGCGGGATCGTCGCCGGCGCGCAGCCGCATGATGGCGGCGGCGAGCAGCGCGCGCGGATAGCGCGTGCCGTCCAGCACGGCGCGGGCGACCTCGCCGGCCAGCATGGGCGGGATGTTCTCGTATTTCTCCTGCATGGCCGTGGTCTTCAGCAGCAGCCAGGCGATGGAGGGCGGCCGCTCGCCCCACGGGCGCGGCAGGATGGAGAGGTCGCGGTAATGGCCGGCGAGGCGCTCGACGAAGGCGCCGAAATCGTCCGATAGCCAGTAGCGCACCGAAAGCCGCGCCGCATTGGGGGCGAGGCCGAGCACGTGGAAGCGGGTGCCGCGGCTGAGCCTGGCATCGAGCGCCTCCACCGGGCGCCCGGCGAGCACCTGCTCCAGCCGCTCGCGCACCTTCCTTGCCTCGTCGGCATCATCCGGCGGCTCGGCGAAGGCGGTGAACCAGTCCTCCGCCGCCCGCGCACCCGCCTCGTCCACCGTCTGCGAGGTGTCGGCCCAGAACACCACCGTCGCATCGCCGATGCCACGCGAGAGGCGGTTGCGGCTGGCGCGCTCCAGCATGCCGTTCAGCGCGGCGCCATAGCGGAACGCGGCGTCCTGCGAGGTCGGCGCGTTCTCTCCTTGCTCCTTGCCGTAGGAGGTGAATGCATCGAGATTGAACGAGACCAGCGCCGCCCCGGAGGATTGTGCGCCGTTGACGCCCCTGATGGTCGGATGCAGCCGCTGGGCGAGGGACGCCCGGCCGGTGACGAGGCAGGGCACGGGCGTGCCTTCGCTTCCGGTCCTGGCGGCGAGGAGCGCACGCGCCGCCGGGCGCTGATGGATGAAGCTCTTCTCGCCGGCGAGGCGAAACACGATGTTGGCGTCCAGCATGTCGGGGGAAAAGGGCGGCGCATCGAATCGCTCCGGTGCCCAGCCTTCGAGGAATTGGCGCAGGGCGATGAGGCCCGGGTCGTCGGCCGATGCGAGCAACTGCAAATGCGCCGCCTTGAACGCATCATGTTCCTGCGAAGTGCGCTTGCCGTCGCCCGCCGTGCGGCCAAGCACGTAGGCGCTCTTGTCCCACAACAGATTGGGCAGGATGCCCGCGGTGCGCTTCACCGCAGCCGGCACGGAGAGGAGCTGCGGCACGAGTTTCTTGCCGCTTGCGGCGCGCAGATCGAGCACCGAGGCGGGCGTGCCGTCCGTCGCGATCTCGATGGCAAAACCGATCTTCTCGCGCGAGAAGCCGGGCGGTTCGGCCTCCCCTCGCTCCGCCATCCGGTCGTAATAGCGGTCCAGCGCCTGCAGGATGGTCATGACACGGTGCCGTCTGCGAGGCAGCGGCGCACGTCCAGCACTCCGCCGGAGAGGCGCGCGTGGAAGAAGCGCGAGGTGTTGCCGTTGGCGAAATCGATGTCGTGCAGCATCCAGCCGAGGTCGCGCTCGCGCTGGTCGGCGGGCAGGGTGCTTTCGGGCAGCGGGTCGCCGGGCGCGATGAGGGCGAAATCGGCCACGCATTCGCGGGTGCCGAGGCAGGGGCGGTGGAAGCATTGCCCGCCCGCCGCGCGACGGTTGAACATGCTGAGGTGCTTGGCCTCGCTGTCCTCTGGCCCGGCCCTGGCGGTCAGCTCGAAATGAGCCTCGATGACGTAGGCCACATCGGTCAGGAACAGGGTGGCGCGCTGCTGCCGGTTGTCCTCCACCACGATGCCGAGCCCCGCCGTGGTACCGCCGCGCATGGCGGTAGCGGCGGTGGCGGCGCTGGCCTTGGCACCCACCTCGTTGCGGCGGAAGGACTGGAAGCGGATCGGCCGCAGGACATGGATGGCGTCGATGACCCACAGGATCGCCGGCTTCCAGTGGATTGCCTCAAGAATGCCGCGGGCGGCGGAGGGGGGCATCACGTCATAGGAGACGCGCTCGACCTTCATCTCCGGGCGGGTGAAGCAGGCGCGTTCACCCCACACGTGGAGCCGGACTCCATAGGACATGCGAATCGCTCCCCCCTTGCGATCAACTTTTGCGGGAATAGTTTCGCTTGAGCAATCTCAATGCAAGGCCAAGCGTGTCCCTCTCGATGCCGCCTAGAACACGTTCATTCCCGCGTCCCGCTGGCCGAGGTCCGCAAGATCGATCCCGGTCAGCGGACGATAGTGGCCGAGGTCGGGAAAGCGCAGGATCGCCGCGCCGAGCCCGGGATGCACTGGAATGAGCGCGTCGCGCCCGAGCCATTCGTCGCGCGCCTTCTTCGGGATGGGCACCACATATTGCTGCAGCCGCCTGAGATCGGCGACGGCCGGGCGTTCCATCGCGGCGATGCGGGCGAGAAGCTGTTCGGCATCGTCATCCTGTGGACCGGCCGCCCACGGCACCACCACCGGCTCCATCACGTCCTCGTCGATCATGCGGAACGCCTCGGCGATGGAGCGGAAGGGAAAGTCGAGGCTGCGGGCGGTCTCGGCGATGGCCGGCAGAATGCCGGGATAGGTCCCCACCTCGGCAGCATCGAACACTCTCGCGGCGTCGCCCTTGCTCCAGTAAAGCTCGGCGAAATAGTCCCGCACCGCATCGAGGCCGAGGGGGTCGGCGTGGCGCGCCAGCACCGGCTGAGTGGCCTGCCAGCGCAGCCTGATGTCGTGCTGCAAAAGCCCGTCCGCAGGCTCGAACACCACCACGCGCCCCAACCGCGGCCGTCCCTCCGCATCCTTCAGCCGGCCCTCGCGATTGGCTCGGCCCGCCGCCTGGGCGATGGCGTCGAGGCCCGTTGCGGCGCGCCAGACCTCGGGAAAATCGATGTCCACCCCAGCCTCGATGAGGGAGGTCGCAACGAGCCGCACCGGCGCGCCGGTCTTCAGCTTCTCCCGCAGTTCCGCCAGCACGAGGCGGCGGTGGCGGGCGCACATCTGGGTGGAGAGATGCACCGCGCCGGGCAGGGCGCCTATGGCGTCGAACAGGGCCCGCGCATGGCGGCGCGTGTTGACGATGCACAGCATCTGCGGGGCTTCGGCGAAGCGCGCTGCAATCGTCTCGTCCGCCACCGGTGCCGCCTGCCGCTCCACCGCCACGCGCCTGAGCTTGCCATAGAGGCCGGCCGGGTTCGGCGCCAGCTCCCGTTCCGGCGGCAGGTCGAGGCCCATGGAGACGCCGTGGGCATCGCGCAGAGCCCCGTCGATCCGGCGCAGGGCCGGCTGGGTCGCGGTGCAGAGCACCACGCTGGTGCGATAGTTCAGCGCCAGCTGCTCGATGGCGGCGAGGCTTGGCAGGAGCAGGGGCAGCGGCAGGGTCTGCACCTCGTCCAGCACCACCACGCTGCCGGCGATGTTGTGCAGCTTGCGGCAGCGGGAGGTGCGGCTGGCGAACAGGCTTTCGAAGAACTGCACCGCGGTGGTGACGACGATGGGGACGTCCCAGTTCTCTGCCGCCCGCTGCAGCTTCCGTATCGCATCGGGCGACTCGTCATCGACCGCGCGCGCTCCCCGCGCCAGCTCCCAGTCGAAGCTCGCATGATGCTCGAGGATGTCGTCGGGTGCGCCGAGCGCGTCGCGGAACACCTGCGCCGTCTGCTCGATGATCGAGGTGTAGGGAATGACAAGGATGATGCGCCGCAGCCCGTGCCGCACCGCATGGTCCAGCGCGAAGGCGAGCGACGCCAGCGTCTTGCCGCCGCCGGTGGGCACCGTGAGGCTGAACAGGCCCGGCGCGAGGTCCGCCTTTTCCAGCGCATGGTCGAGGATATCGGCACGCAGCGTGTTGAGGGCGCTTGCCGGGGCGTCGGCACGCAGGGCGGCCATAAAGGCGTTGAGACGGCCGCGCAGGGCGGCAAGGTCCGTGTGCCCACCGCGCGCCGCGTGGTTTCCCGTGGCCCTGGCATAGAAGTCTTCGGTGGCGATGAAATCCGCGTCCACGAGGCAGGAGAACAGCATCCGCACCAGGAAGCTCATGGCGAAGCCCTTCGGGCCTCCGGGCAACGGCATCCGCGAGGCCAGAGCAGCCATCTCCGGCAGGACCCCGGCATGGTCCTGCCAGCCCGTGGGGATCAGCTTAGCCGCCCCCGCCATCCGCCGCGCCAGGTCATCGCCATCAGCAAGGCCGGCATGGTGCGCGGCAATGATGGCGGCCAGGACCTTCCCGAGATGCGGCCCGTAGCGATCGAGCGCGATGCGTGCGCCCGCGGAAGAATGATCGCCGCCGGAGGTCCGCTCGCCCGCTATATAGGCCTGAAACTCCGCAGACAGCTTGCCGATATCGTGCAACTGCCCGGCGAGGCGCAGGACTTCCGCCCATCCCAGGGGCTGGGCAATATCCGCGGCGCGCGAGCCGACGGCATCACAGTGATCTCGCAGTGTTTCCCATTGGTTCGAGGGAGAACTGGGGAGGGAATGCGCGTAAGCCTTGGTGATCATCTCGGCACCTCAGATCATCACACAGCCATTTCGAAAAGGCGCGGACACTACCCCTGCGGGCCCATCTTTCCGTTCCCGCTTACGCAAACCCCCGCAGCCTGCGAACCTCCGCGTCCACCTTCCGTAGCGCGGCCGGCGACATCGCCCCGATGGGCTCCGCCAGCCGAGCCTCGATCGTGGTGATCTTGCAGGGGCGGATGACAGAGGGCGCCGACAGGCCGGTCTGGCGGTAGTCGGCCTCGAGCGGCACATTGCCCGGCCAGGGCCGGTTCTCGGCGCTGGTGATCATCACCACCCAGAGCAACTCGGCGGCCTCGCCCACGCCGCCAGGAGAGACGACCAGTGTCGGCCGGTGCTGCAGGGTGGATCGGTCCGTGTAGGGGAAGGGAACGCGGACAACGGCGCCCTTCTCAAAGGTCGGCATAGGCTTTGCGGTCTGCGTCGCTGTCCTACTCGCTGAAGGTGGCGAAGGGGTCATCGCCGCCCTTCGGGCCGGCCTTGGTGAGCACCACGCGGCCGTCCTCGATGCTGTAGGCGATCTCGTCACCCTCCTTCAAGTGAAGGGCCGCGCGCACGGCCTGGGGGATGGTCGTTTGGGCCTTGGACGTGAGCTTGCTGACGATCATGCCGGCACCTCCTTCGGGATGGACGATCCAGCGTAAGGATTATCTTTACTTGGAGCAAAAAGCCCGTTTGCCAGGGGCCGGATCATGAATCCCGAACCACCTCAATAAGCTCGACCGGTCCGCCTGGCAGCGCGTCGTTGAATATCCCCACCACCAGCCGGCCGGTCCGCCAAGCGAACGTGTCGAGTGTCCTGTGCTTCTTCAACACCGGGCCCGCCAGGATCTGTGGTGGTGGCCATGGACCACATGAAAGGCGCCATGCCCACCCTCGTTGTCGTCAGGATAGAGGTCCCAGAGCAGCGTCTGCTCGCGCTGCCGGTGTAGCGGTCGCCAGCGGTCGATGGCGGTATGCAGATAAATGCGGTGCCGGTTCACGTGCGTGAGCGGGAAGCCGCTTAATTCGCTTTTCGGTTCAGCGACGCGATGAGACTGGCTGAGACAAGCTACGTTTCTGGCAGATCGCGATTTCTGCAATCCTGCCGGGGTCGCCATCTTCTCCTGCCTCTGCTTGCCGGGTGGTCTCACTCGACCGCTTCAAGCCCGCGCCGGGCGCACGGCTGGCGTGACAATTTGTGCATTGCAGCATAGGAGGCTGTGAGGCTTAATTTCTCCTCCCGCAGTGCAGCAGGGGTGGAGGACATGCAGACCGTCGTCACCATCATGCTCATCGGCTCGGTCATGGTCATGGCCATCGCCGCGCTCGACCAGCCTGGCGAGTGAGCATCGCTCCCGCTCGCAAGAGCGGCCCAAGCGGCCCAAGCGTGCCGACTCCGGTTGCCGGATCTTGAGCGCGGCAGAGCGTATGCCGATCGGACCGCATCGCGAGCTGATCGGGTAATGCGTTCATCGTCTTCAGACCTGGGGCCGAGGGGGTGGTCTACATCCGCCCGGCGAGTTCGCTGTCGGCGGCGTGAAGGGCCGCCTCGGGCACGGCGGCAGCGGCCTCGCGCAAGCGAGGCAGGATGTCTTCCACCCGTTCCGCCGTCAGGATCTCCACGGGCGCCGCATCGCGGATGAAGCCGGTGTCCCTCATGTGGCCGATGAGCGCGAGGAAGGGATCCCAGAAGCCTGCCATGTTGGCGAGGAGGATGGGCTTGCGGTGGCGCCCGAGCTGCGCCCAGGTCAGCTGCTCCACCAGCTCCTCCAGCGTGCCGACGCCGCCCGGCAGGGCCACGAAGGCGTCCGCCCGCTCGAACATCATGCGCTTGCGCTCATGCATGTCGTCGACGACGATGATCTCCGCCTCATGGGCGAAGGCACGTTCCCGGCTCACGAGAAATCCGGGAATGATGCCGGTGACCTTGCCGCCGCCCAAGGCCACGGCGCTCGCGACCTCGCCCATCAGGCCGACGCCCCCGCCGCCGTAGACCAGCTGCACGCCGGCCGCGGCGAGGATGCGCCCGAACCGGCGCGATTGTTCGGCGAAGAGGGGATCGGTTCCGGTGGAGGCGCCGCAATAGACGCAAACACTATCGATTCTTGCCATCGGCACACTTTAGCAAACTTGGCGCCGCATCCGCCACGGCCGGTGCTGTAGCCGTGGCACGCAACGCGCACGTGACGCGACGAGCCGAGGCAAGGGGCGGGCCCGACGCTCGGCGTCTCCGGGGTATGTCTTGCGGGCACCATATTTATCGTCTATCGCCGATAAACGATGACAGCTGCTCTCCCACCCCAAACCCCGGACACCGCGACTTGCGACCCGGCGGCCGATGACGCGCTCGCGGATCGGCTGCGGGCGCTTGCGCACCCGGTGCGGCTGACGGTGCTGCGCACGCTGGGGCGACAGCAAGGCTGCGTATGTGGCGAGATCGTGCGCGTCCTGCCTCTTGCGCAATCAACCGTTTCCCAACATCTGAAGGTTCTGCTGGAGGCGGGCCTCATTCGCAGCCGAAGCGAAGGCTCGCGTTCCAGCTACTGCCTCGATCGCCCTGCGCTGGCGGCGCTGCGGTCCGAGATCGACCAACTTCTTTCCGCGCTGGCGGCACCGGAGGCCTGTTGCCCCGGGGCTGAGACGGCGCCAGGGGCGGCATCCTTGCCCGCGTCCCGGGACGACTAATCTATCATGTCCGACACTTCCTCTTCCAAAACGGCGCCGAAACGCCCCGCCGTTTCCGCCGACGCCCTGTTCGGCACCGTCCGCTCCCTCTGGCCCTATCTGTGGCCGAGCGACCGGGCGGACCTTCGGGCGCGGGTGGTGATTACCTTCGTGCTGCTGTTCGCCTCCAAGGGGGCGACGCTGGCCGTGCCCTTCCTCTTCAAATGGGCGACGGACGCGCTTACCGCTGAGGTGGCGGCGGGCAAGGCGGCGACGCCGGATGTCGGCTTCTGGGCGCTGGTGATCGGCGCGCCGGTGGCGCTGACCCTCGCCTACGGCCTCGGCCGCATCCTCATGGCGGGCGTGACGCAGCTGCGCGACGGCATCTTCGCCAAGGTGGCGCTGAACGCGGTGCGCAAGCTGGCGCTGGAGACCTTCGAGCACATGCACGCGCTCTCCCTGCGCTTCCATCTGGAGCGCAAGACGGGCGGGCTGACGCGCGTGCTGGAGCGCGCCCGCTCCGGCATCGAGACCATTGTGCGCATGCTGGCGCTCCAGCTCGCGCCCACCATCGTCGAGCTGGCGATGGTGATGGGCGTGCTCTTCTTCGCCTTCGACTGGCGCTATGCGCTGGTGGTGGGCGTGACGGTCGCGCTCTACGGCCTCTTCACCTACTACGCCAGCGAGTGGCGCCTCTCCATCCGCAAGGAGATGAACGAGAGCGACACGGACGCCAACACCAAGGCCGTGGACAGCCTGCTCAATTACGAGACGGTGAAATATTTCGGAGCCGAGGCCTGGGAGACGGCGCGCTATGACCGCTCCATGGCCCGCTACGAGAAGGCGACGGTGAACACCTACACCTCCCTGTCGTGGCTGAATGCCGGGCAGGCCTTCATCTTCTCGGTGGGTCTCGCGGCGGTGATGGTGATGTGCGTGCTGGACATCCGCGCCGGGCGGCAGACGGTGGGCTCCTTCGTCATGGTCAACGCCATGATGGTGCAGTTCTACATCCCGCTGAATTTCCTCGGCTTCATCTATCGCGAGATCAAGCAGGCCATCGTGGACATCGAGGCCATGTTCGCCGTGCTCGCCCGCGCCCCGGAGGTGACCGACAGGCCCGGCGCGCCGGAGCTCGTGGTCTCCGGCGGCACGGTCCGGTTCGAGAACGTGCGCTTCTCCTATGATGCGGGCCGGGAGATCCTGAAGGGCGTCAGCTTCGAGGTGCCGGCGGGGCGCACAGTGGCCATCGTCGGGCCGTCGGGGGCGGGCAAGTCCACGCTCTCGCGCCTGCTGTTCCGCTTCTATGACGTCTCCTCCGGCCGCATCACCATCGACGGCCAGGACATCCGCGAGGTCCGGCAGGAAAGCCTGCGCGCGGCCATCGGCATGGTCCCGCAGGACACGGTGCTGTTCAACGATACCGTCGCCTATAACATCCGCTACGGCCGCCCGAATGCCTCCGAGGCCGAGGTGGAGGAGGCCGCGCGCCTCGCCCAGATCGACGGTTTCATCCGCGCCACCCCCAAGGGCTACCGCACCGAGGTGGGCGAGCGCGGCCTCAAGCTCTCCGGGGGCGAGAAGCAGCGGGTGGCCATCGCCCGCACCATCCTGAAGGCGCCGCCCATCCTGGTGCTGGACGAGGCGACCTCCGCCCTCGACAGCCACACGGAAAAGGAGATCCAGGACGCGCTCGACCGCGTGTCCGAGGGGCGCACCACGCTGGTCATCGCCCACCGCCTCTCCACCGTGGTGGCGGCCGACGAGATCCTGGTGTTCGCCGACGGCCGGGTGGCGGAGCGCGGCTGCCATGCCGAGCTGCTGGCCAGGGGCGGCCTCTATGCCGCGCTGTGGAATCGCCAGCGCGAGGCCGACGATGCCGCCGATGCGCTCGCCCGCGCCCAGCGGGCGGAGGGCGAGGTGGAGGATGCGGCCGACGCGCGCGAGGACGCGGACCGCATCGAGGAGGAGCGGGCAACGGCGGTGGGGTGATGCCCCGCCGCCTCAGAGCGTCTTCGCTAGCGCCTCGAGCTGGTCGGTGGCCTTCCCCCAGCCCTCGTGGAAGCCCATTTCCTCGTGCCTCAGCCGGTCCTCGACCGTGAAATGGCGGGCGCGCGCGGTGTAGCGGGTCTTCCCGCCCTCGTCCTCGAACGTGACGATGGCGGTCATGAAGGGTTTCTCCACCGGGTGCCAGCCGGGCTCGTACACGTCCGTGAAGACGAGCTTCTCGCCGGGCACCACGTCGAGATAGACGCCGCGCCCGCCGAAATCCGCGCCGTCCGGGCTGCGGATCACGGTGTGGAAGACGCCGCCGGGCCGCACGTCCAGCTCCGCGAAGGGCACCGTGTAGGGCAAGGGCGCGAACCACTGCTTCAGCAGCTCCGGCTCGGTCCAGGCCCGGTAGACCTTGGCCGGCGGGGCGTCGATCAGACGGGTCAGCACGAGTTCGCGCGTCTCCGCAGCGAGGGCGGTCGCTGGTTCGGTCATGATGCCTCTCCGGGGTCCGGTCAGAGCGGGTGGTTGAAGGCCCAGGTGACGCCGAACGGGTCGCGGACCTGCGCATAGCGCGCGCCCCAGAACATGTCCGCCGGGGGCAGCACCGCTGTGGCGCCCGCCTCCACGGCGCGGGCGAAGACGCCGTCCACGTCCTTCACCTGGAGCGTGAGGTTGAAGCCCGCCGGGGTCTCGGTGCGGCCGCCGCAATGCTCGGGATACGGGTCCGCCAGCATCAGCGAGCCGCCGTTGAGGTAGAGGTGGATATGCATGGTGCGGCCGGTCTCGTCCGGCGGCATGGCTGCGGCGACTTCCGCGCCGAAGGCCTTCTTGTAGAACTCGACGGCCTTGGTGGCGCCCTGGATCGTGAGGTAGGGGATGATGCCGCCCTTCACCTCGGCGGCAAGGCTCTTCGGGTCGAAGGTTCCCGTCTTTTCAGCAGCTTCGGCCATCTTGTCCTCCACTTTTGCCGCCCCTCCCGGGCGTCGGGAGGCGCCGTCGGCGCGGCGCCCATGCCTCAAGAACGCGTGGCGCGGCGTTGCGCCGACACCGGCGGACGATTTATTTCAGGCCTGCATCTCACCCGCGAGACGGTCGAGGTGGGCGCGGATGTGCTCGGCCTCCGCCGGCGTATGAGCGAGGGCGATGGCCCGGTCGAATGCGGCGCGCGCCTCCTCCCGGCGCCCGAGCTGGAGCAGGAAGGCGCCGCGGGCACCGAAATAGTGGAAATAACCGGAGAGTTGCGGCGCCAGCGGCTCGATCATGTTGAGCGCAGCCTCCGGCCCCTTCACCTTGCTCACCGCCACGGCGCGGTTGAGCGTGACCACGGGAGAGGGCTGGAGACGCTCGAGCGTCGCATAGAGCGCGTCGATCTGCGCCCAGTCGGTTTCCTCCGGCGTCGCCGCGCGGGCATGGAGGGCGGCAATGGCCGCCTGCACCTGATAGGCACCGGGAAGGCGGTGGCGCATGGCTTTGTCGATGAGGGCGAGGCCCTCGGCGATGCGCTCGCGGTCCCACCGCGCGCGGTCCTGCGCATCCAGCAGGATGGCCCGTCCCTCCGCATCGAAGCGCGCGGCCGCGCGGGCGTGCTGAAGCAGCATGAGGGCGGTGAGGCCCATGATCTCCGGCTCGGTCGGGAACAGCCGCAGCAGCAGCCGGGCGAGGCGGATGGCGTCCTCGCACAGGGCCGCGCGGTCGGCGTCGGGGCCGGCCGAATAGCCTTCGTTGAAGACGAGATAGACCATGGCCGCCACCGTGCCGAGCCGCTCCGCCCGCTCTACCGGTCCCGGCGCCTCGAACGGCACGTCAGCCTTTGCGACGCGCGCCTTCGCCCGGGTGATGCGCTGCTCCATGGCCACCTCGCTGACGAGGAAGGCCCGGGCGATCTGCTTTACCGAGAGGCCGGAAACGATGCGCAGCGCCAGCGCGATCTGCTGGGTGGCGGGCAGCTCGGGATGGCAGCAGATGAACAGCAGGCGCAGCACGTCGTCGCGATAGTGGGAATTGTCCAGCCGTTCGGCGAGGGTGGCTTCCGCGTCGTCGAGGTCGGAAAGCGCTTCGTCCGGCGGCAGCGGATCGTGCCGGGCGCGGCGGCGCGCACCGTCGAGGGCGGCATTGCGGCCCACGAGGATGAGCCAGGCGGCGGGATCGCGCGGCGGGCCGTTCGCCGGCCATGTCCTCAGCGCACGCAGGCAGGCTTCCTGGAAGGCCTCCTCCGCGGTGTCGAGATCGCGGAAATAGCGCAGCAGAGCCGCCACCGCCTGGGGCCGGGCGGCGGTGAGTGCGCCGTTGATCCAGGCCGGATCGGTGAGGGCCGGAGTGGTCACGTGCCGGCACCCACCTTGCCCGTCACCTCCTTGCCCGTCCGCTGGTCGGGAAAGAACTGGCCGACGGGCCTGATCTCATAGGCTCCGCCGGGGTTGGCGGCGGCGAGATCACGGGCGATGGCGAGCACGTCGTCGAGGTCGTCAGCATCCACGAGATAGAAGCCGAGGAGCTGCTCCTTGGTCTCCGCGAACGGGCCGTCGATGACCAGCGGCGGTTCCTGCGACTTGCGCAGGGTGGTTGCGGCGGTGGTGGGCAGAAGGCGCAGGGAGGCGCCCATCTTGCCCGCCTTGACAAGGCGCTCCTGAACCACGCCGAGCTTGGCCATGACGGCTGCGTCCTCCTCCTTGCTCCAGGAGCAGACCACATCTTCTTCATGGTAGCAGAGGATGGCGTACATCATGGGCGGGGCTCCCTTTGTCGTCTCCAAGGACGCGGGAGTATGCCCATGGCCGACAAGGATCGGCAAAAAAGCCGAGGCGGCCAAGGATCGGCAAAAAAGCCGAGGCGGCCACGCCGGGGCGAAAGCCGAGCCTTGAGCGCTGTTCGGCGGGCGCCGCCCGGGTGAGGGGGAAACCCTTGTCCTCGCGAACCCCGGGGCCGGATGGGCACCCGGCACGTGCCGAAGGCCCATTCCGGAAGTCATTCATGATCGGCTCGCCTGCCGCCGGGTTGCAGGGGCAGGATCGAATCCGGCCGGCGACCCGTCATGCGGCGATGCTGCGGTCCATCTCCCCACCGTAGCGCCGGCGCAGGTGAGCCTTGAACACCGAGGCGTCCAGGGGCCGGCCGGTGGCCGCGGTGAGGAGGGCGTCGGTCTCCATGAGCGAGCCCTTGCTGTGCACATTGGCGCGCAGCCACGCCAGAAGCGGGCCGAAATTGCCTTTGGCGATGCCCGGCAGGATGTCGCCGTCGGACTGGCAGGCGGCATGGAACAGCTGGGCGGCGGTCATGGCGCCCAGCGTGTAGGTGGGGAAATAGCCCCAGCCGCCGCTCGGCCAATGGATGTCCTGGAGACAGCCGAGGCGATCGTCCGGCGGCGTCACGCCGAGCAGCGCCTTCATGCCTTCCGCCCAGGCGCCGGGCAGGTCGGCGAGCTTCATGTCTCCGGCGATCAGCGCCTTCTCCAGCCGGTAGCGCAGGATGACATGGGCGGGATAGGTCACCTCGTCCGCATCCACCCGGATGAAGCCGCGCTCGACCTTCGTGTAGACCCGCCACAAGGCGTCTGGCTCCCACGCCGGCCCGTTCTTGCCGAAGGCGGCGCGCATGTGGGGCGCGGCGAAGGTGAGGAACTCCCGGCTGCGGCAGGCCTGCATCTCCATCAGCAGGGACTGGCTCTCGTGCACGCTCATGGAGCGGGCCTGGCCCACCGGCTGGTGGATGACGTCCTGCGGGCGGCCCTGCTCGTAGAGCGCATGGCCGGTCTCGTGCAGCACGCCCATGAGCGCGCGCGAGAAGTCGCTCTCGTCGTAGCGGGTGGTGATGCGCACGTCGTTGTCGGCGCCGCCGCAGAAGGGATGGGCGGAAACGTCGAGCCGGCCGCGGTCGAAATCGAAGCCCACCACCTTCATCATCTCGACCCCGAGGGCGCGCTGCGCCTCCGCGGCGAAAGGGCCTTGCAGGGGCTCGCTCGCCGGGCGGCGGGCCTGGACCTCCAGCACCTCCTCGGTGAAGCCGGGCAGGAACTGGGCGAGGTCATCGAACAAGGCATCGATGCGAGCGGAGCGGCCGCCGGGCTCGTAGTCGTTCAGCAGCGCGTCATAGGGGGAGAGCCCGAGCTTCTCGCCCTTGGCGGCGCCGATCTCGCGCTGCAGCCGCAGCACCTCCTCCAGATAGGGCAGGAGGGCGCCGAAATCCGCCTCCGCCCGCGCCTTGCGCCAGGCCATCTCGCTGCGGGAGGACGCCTTGCTGGCGGCCTCCACCAGATCCGCGGGCAACGCGGTCTGGATGGTGTACTGCCGCTCGATCTCGCGCAGATTGGCCTGTTCCCAGGGCCCGAGCTCCTCGGTGGCGGCGGCGGAAAGCCAGTCGCCGATGCGCGGGTCGGTCACCATCTCGTGATTGAGCACGCGCAGCAGGGCGAGGCTCTCCGCCCGGGTTCCGGCGGCGCCCTTGGGCATCATGGTGTCGCTGTCCCACTGCAGGATGCCGATGCCGTTGGAAAGGGCGGAGGCGCGGGCGAAATGGCTGGAAAGCTTGGAATAGGCGCTCATGAACGAACAATCCTTCTGGCCGGGCGGCCGGGCATGACGGTCATGGCGCGACGGTAGTGAAGCTCCGCCGGGGAGGAAAGGCCCACCCGGGGCCGACGGGGGCGGGCGAAGAAAACCCGGCGCGGGCACGGGGCCCGGCCGGGTGGAGGTGTCACGTGGGCATGGAAACAGGCGCTGGCCTCAGGCGGCCTTTTCGGCGGGGCTGAGGGAAAGGACGGATTCGAAGCCCTCGAACTCCGGCCCGCCCATGTAGTTCACGCGGTTGGCCGAGGCGCCGGCATCCTTGTGGGCGAGGCGGAAGGCTTCGGACTTGGTCCAGGCCTCGAACTCCGCCTTGGTCGCCCAGACGGTGTGGGAGATGTAGAGGGTATATTCCTCCTTCTCCGGGCCGCGGCACAGGTCGAAGGCGACGAAGCCGGGCACCGAGGCGATGTAGGAATCGCGCTCGCGCCAGACCCGCTCGAACTCGGCCTCGGAGCCGTGCTTCACCTTGAACCTGTTGGTAGCGATGAACATTTCTCAGAACTCCATGGGATGAAACAGGGGGCTGGCTGCGCCGAAAAGGCGTGGCTACTTGAAGATGGGCGAAGGCGTCGCCGCGGCGATCGTATCCGCCCCGAACCGCAGCTTGAGCCCGCCCTTCACCGTCAGGCCGGCGCTCGGCAGGAACTGCTGATATTGAGTGTACTGTTCGTTGAGCAAGTTCTCAACGGACAGGGTGGCGAGCAGGTTCTCCGAGGGCTGGTAGCCCAGATAGAGGCTCACGAGGTTGAAGGACGGTGTCGGCTCATAAGGCGAGTCGGTGGGCAGGTCGGCCGCCGTCTTGGCCGCAACCCATTGCCAGCGCACGGACATGGTCATCCTGTTGTCGAGCATGCGGGCGCCGAGGGTGGCGGCCACGTTGTTCGGCATCACGTTGGCGAGGGGCTGGCCATTGTCCACGTTCTCGCCATTGGACACGGTGGCGTTGAATCCGGCGAACCAGATTCCGGCGTCGTAATTGCCCTCGAATTCGAAGCCTTCCAGGCGGGCTTTGGCGATATTCTGATACTGGTAGTTGGCGTAAGTGCCGTAGATGGTCATGTCGTAGCCGACGAGTTCGATGAAATCGTCGACATCGTTTCGATAGACGTTGGCCTTGGCCCTGAACTTGTCGCCCTTGGTCAGGATATCGTCAAACCTCAGGTTGAGGCCGACCTCCTTGTTCTTGCCCACCTCGGGCCGGAGGTACGGGTTGGGCACGAAGCAGAACACGCCGTAGCTGCCGTCCGGGCAGAACACGAGGGGGATGTTCGGCGGGTGGGCACCGTTCACCAGCGTCTCGGTCACGGCGGGGGCGCGATAGCCCTCGGCATAGGTGGCGTAGGCGGTGATCCACTGCCAGGGCGTGACGCCCACCGTCAGTTTGGGGGAGAAGCGGTCGCCATCGGTGGAGACACCGTCGCCGGAGAGGTTGTAGGTGTCGTAGCGCACCGCGCCGATCGCCTCGAGCCAGCTGGAATAGTTGGCCTTCCACTGCACGAAGGCGCCGCCCACCCCGCGCTCGCCGGAGGGGTTGTAGCCGTCGCCGAAGCCGTAGTTGTCCACATTGTCCACATTGTCGTGGAAATAGTCGCCACCGACGGTGATGGCATTGCGGATGCCGTTCCAGGCGAATCGCGACGTATTATTGACGTCGAAGCCTAGGGTATCGATGGTGAAGTAGCGTGGATCGCCGATGGCGCCGGTGATGGAGCTGGATGTGCCGGCCACCTTCATCTGGCTCTGCTTCACCCGGTTCCAATAGACCTGGCTGCGCCAGTCGAACACGTTGTCGTCGGGGTTCTGGTAGTTCCAGCTCGCGGTCGCCGTCTGGTTCAGCACGGTGGTGCCGTACTGGGTGGCGGAGGCGGGAATATCGTTGTTCACCAGCGCCGCGTTGTAGGTGGTGTAGGTGGCGTCGTAGTTGAGGGCGGTGAACTTCACCTCGTGGAAGTCGGCCGGGCGCACGGTGAGCTTGGCGGTGCCGGTCCAGGTGTCGTAGCCGGTGCCGGGCACGATATTGCCGTCACCGTCCTTGTAGTCGCCCTGCGAGCGGTAGGTGCCGCCGAAGAACAGGTCCACGTTCTGGCCGATGCGCGCCGCGCCGAACAGGGCGCCGTAGCCCATGGGGCCGTTGGAGCCGAACTCGCCGGTGGATTCCACGCCCCAGGTCTGGCCCTTCCTGATGATGTCGTCCGCATCCTTCGTGCGCATGGTCACCACGCCGCCGATGGCGCCCGAGCCGTAGATGTTGGACACCGGTCCACGCACCACGTCCACGCCCGCCAGCAGGCCCGGCTCCAGGAAGAAGGAGCCGGCGCCAGTGCCGTGGCCGAGCTGGGTGAAATTCTGCCGCGCGCCGTCCACGAACACCGCGACGCGGCCGAAATCCTGCAGGCCGCGGATGTTGATGGACGCCTGGGTGGAGTTGCCGTTCTGGATCACGTTGGTGCCGGGCATGCCGGCGAACACGTCCTGCACGCGGGAGGGGTCGATGAGCTGCAGGTCGTCGGGCCGCAGCACGCTCACCGCCGCCAGCGTGTCGATGGCCCTTTCCTCGGTGAGGGTGGCGGCGACCGTCACGGTGTCGAGGGTGATGTCGTCGCTGGCGGCGGCGGGGGTGGCCGCCGTGCTCTGCGCCAGCGTCGGGCCATGGGCCAGGAGCAGCGCCGATGCGGCGACACCCGAGCACAACAGCCCCCTCCACCAAATACACACGCCCGCGCGCTGCGGCCTCCGCGCCATGATCATCTCCCGAAAATCCTAGTGGGATCAGGCTGGCTGGCGTCCGGTCGTCCGGCGCGTGGCGCGCTGCAGGCATCCCCTGCCTGCTTACCTTCAGCTAAAATTACGCCACACATCTGTCAAGATTTATACGCGTCTCTTGCCAGTGATGAGAAATAACGCCAGATAATGTGGCGAGGATAGCACTGTTTATGACCCATCTTGAATTCGATGAATTCAAAACTAAAGCAATCGCGTGGCTCGCCGATTCGTCAGTCACATAAGTGGAAATATTCTAATTCGATGAAACGCGCCCAGAATATCGCCTTTGCTTCTTGTCTGCTTGCCGCTCTCCTGGCTGCCGGCGGCCCGGACGCGGTTGCCGGCGCCGAGGTCGCCGTCGAGGTCTCCGGCGCCAAGGTCACCGACGCGCGCGGCCGGCAGGTGGCGGTCGCGGATGCCTCGCGCATCGTCTCCATCGGCGGGGCGGTGACGGAGATTCTCTACGCCCTCGGCCTCGGCGACCGGGTGGTCGCGGTGGACCAGACCAGCCGCTACCCCGCCGCGGCGCGCGCCAAGCCGGACGTGGGCTATTCCCGCAATCTCGCGCCGGAGGGCGTGCTCTCCGTCGGACCGAGCCTCATCCTGGCGACGGAAGGGGCAGGGCCGCGTTCCACGCTGGACGTGCTGGAGCGCGCCTCGGTGCCGGTGGTCATCGTGCCCGACGCGCACAGTCGCGAGGGCGTCCTGAGGAAGATCGAGGCGGTGGCCGCTGCCGTCGGCGAGCCGGAGAAGGGCCGCGCGCTGGCGGCCGAAGTGGCGGCGGATTTCGACGCCGTCGCCGCCGGGGTGGCGCAGCTGAAGGAGAAGCCGCGCGCGGTGTTCGTGCTCTCGGCCTCCGGTGGCGCGGCGGTGGTGGGCGGCGCGGAGACCAGCGCGGACGCCATGTTTCATCTGGCCGGCCTCACCAACGCCATGGCTTCGCTGAAGGGCTTCAAGCCGGCGCTGGACGAGGCCGCCATGTCCGCGGAGCCGGACGCAGTGGTGGTCATGCAGGGGGGCGGGCAGGTGCTGGACGCCGCGACCGTCTTCTCGCTGCCTGCCTTCGCCGGTACGCCGGCGGCGCGGAGCCGGCGGCTGGTGACGCTGCCAGGCTCCTATCTGCTCGGCTTCGGGCCGCGGGCGCCGCGGGCGGCACGCGATCTCGCCGCCGCCCTTCACCCCGGCGCGGCGCTGCCCGAATTGCCGGCCCGATCCTGGAGCGCGGAGAAGGACCAATGAGCGCGGAGCCTCTCGCCATGTCTCCCTCGCTGGCGCGCGCCCCGGGCCGCCCGGTGACGGCCGGACTGGTGCTGTTCGCGGTACTGGCGGTGGCGGCCTTCCTCGGGGCGCTGGCCATCGGTCCCTTCACCATCGCGCCGGGGCGGGTGCTCGCCATCCTGTGGGACTGGGCCACGGGCGCCGCAGCGCCTGCCGGCGCCTTGCGCGAGCGCATCGTGGTGCTGGATGTGCGCCTGCCCCGCGCGGTGCTGGGGGCGCTGGCGGGGGCGGGCACGGCGGTGGCCGGCGCGCTGATGCAGGGCGTGTTCCGCAATGCGCTGGCCGATCCGGGTCTGGTGGGCGTCGCCCCCGGCGCGGCGCTGGCGGCGGTGGCTTTCGTGGTGTTCGGCGGACCGCTGGCGGTACTGCTGCCGGGCCCGCTCCAGGCGGTGGGCCTGCCGCTGGCGGCCTTCGCCGGAGGGCTCGGCACGACGCTCCTCATCGCCCGCCTCGCCGAGCGGGACGGGCGCACCTCGGTCGCCACGCTTCTCTTCGCCGGGCTCGCTCTGGGCGCGCTGGCGAGCGCGGGCACGGGGGTGATGGTGTTCCTTGCCTCCGAGCAGCAGACGCGGGAATTCCTGTTCTGGACCCTGGGCAGCCTCGGCGGCGCCACATGGCTGAAGGCGGGACTGGCGGCACCGTTCGTGCTCGCCCTTGTCGCCGCCTCGGGCGTCCTCGCCCGTGGGCTCGACGCCCTGGCGCTGGGCGAGGCGGAGGCCTTCCACGCGGGCGTGGCGGTGGAGCGGCTGAAGCGCATCGCCATCCTTGCCGTGGCGGCGGGGGTGGGCGCCTCGGTGGCGGCGGCGGGGGTCATCGGCTTCGTCGGGCTGGTGGTGCCGCACCTCGCGCGGCTTGTCATCGGGCCGGGGCACCGGGCGCTTTTGCCGGCCTCGGCGCTGCTGGGCGTTGCCGTGCTGCTCGGGGCCGACATCCTCGCGCGCATGATCGCCGCCCCGGCGGAACTGCCGCTGGGGGTCGTCACCGCGCTGGTGGGCGCGCCCTTCTTCCTCTGGCTGCTGCTGCGGCGGCGCGCGTTCGTGGGGTGAGGCGCGAAGGCCGGCGCGCCTCACGCATCGGCCTTTGGCCAAGCTCGCGCGGCACTTGAGCGAGACCCGCTTGGGGCCAGCCGAAGACGGGGGCCGGCGGTCAAGCCCGCGCGGCGTTTGAGCGACCCCCTCGGCGCCCGTCAAAGACCGGGGCCGACGGCATAAGTCTATCGGAGGGGATCATGTATCGGGCGGAAGGCGTGAGCGTGGCGGCCGGTGGGCGGATGCTGGTGGACGGGGCGGACCTTGAGGTGCGCCCCGGCGCGGTGACCGTTCTGGTGGGGCCGAACGGGGCGGGCAAGTCCACCTTGCTGAAGGCGCTTTCGGGCGAGCAGCGCCTCACGGCGGGCCGGGTGAGCCTGGACGGCGTGCCCATCGCTGCCCTGCGGCCGCTGGACCTTGCCCGGCGGCGGGCGGTGCTGCCACAGGCGGCGGAGGTGGCCTTTCCCTTCACCGCCGGCGAGGTGATCGCCGCCGGCCTGCTGTCCGGCGATGCGGGGGAGGGCGCACGCATCGCCCGGCTCCTCGCCCTGGTGGACCTGCCGGGCTTCGCCGCCCGGCGCTACGACAGCCTTTCCGGCGGCGAGCGGCAGCGGGTGCAGCTTGCCCGCATCCTCGCCCAGCTGGAGATGGGGCGCGTCGATGCGCCCGCCTACCTCTTCCTCGACGAGCCCACCGCCAGCCTCGACCTCGCCCACCAGCTCACCGTGCTGCGCCTCGCCCGCGCCCATGCGGACAGGGGCGGCGGCGTGCTGGCGGTGCTCCACGACCTGAACCTCGCGGCCATGGTGGCGGACGAGATCGTGGTGCTGGCGGCCGGCCGCATTCGCGCCCGCGGTCCGGTGGCCGGGGTCATCACCGACCGGGTGCTGGAGGAGGCGTTCGGCGTGGCGGTGCGGGTGGGCGTGGCGCCCCCCGGCCCCTTCGTGTTGCCGCAGAACGTGCGGATGGCGGGATAGGAGACGCTGCCATCCGCACCGGCCCAGGGGCCGGTGGCAGCCGGCGGCGCTCGGCGCCGCTCCGCATCGCGGCGGGAGGCTCAGGCGAGATGACGCAGGCGAGCTGACTCAGGCGAGTTCCTGCGCCGCCTTCAGCACCTCTTCGGCGTGGCCGTCCACCTTCACCTTCGGCCAGGTGCGCGCCACCTTGCCGTCGCGGCCGATGAGCAGGGTGGCGCGGGCGATGCCCATGTAGGTCTTGCCGTACATGCTCTTCTCCACCCACACCCCATAGGCTTCCAGCATGGCCTTGTCGGGATCGGAGCCGAGGGGGAAGTCGAGGTCGTACTTGGCCTTGAACTTGTCCTGCGCCTTCACCTCATCGGCCGAGACGCCGAGGATGTCGGTGTCGGCGGCGGCGAAGGCGGCCTTCAGGCCGTTGAAGGCGATGGCCTCCTTGGTGCAGCCGGAGGTATCGGCCTTCGGATAGAAATAGAGCACCAGCTTGCGACCCTTGAAATCCTTCAGCGCCACCTTGCCGCCGCCATCGCGGGCAAGGGTGAAGGCGGGCGCCTTCTGGCCAGCTTCGGGCAAATTGGACATCTGCCTTCCTTTCGACGTGTTCGCCCGCATACGGGGCGTGTGAACCGCGGGATCACAGGATAGCCGTCTTCCGAAGGCAGATGGTACCCTGCTGCGAATTGATCCACCTCATCTTTACGATAGAGCGAGAGGTTCAGTTTCAGTGCGCGCGATACGCGCGAATCGTTGCGTCCGCGGGGCATCCGGGGCAGGGCGCACGAGAGAGGTTGCGGAAGGGCCTGAAGGGAATGCAGGAGAGCGTGCGCAAGCCCGAGGTGGCGCGGCGGCAGCCGCGTCGCTCGCGGTTCCGGGGCATCATGGGGGCGCTTGTCCCGCGCAGCCGCGCGGGGCGGGTGTTCACCACGGCGTGCCTCCTGCTCATCGCCCTCGGTGGCGTCGCGGCCGTGACCCTCTATGCCCTCGTCGCCACCGGCGTCGTTACCGCCAATGTGGCGACCCCCTATATCGAGCGCGCCCTTGAGGAGCGCATCGGCGGCGGCCACAAGGTCGCCATCGGCTCCACCTCCATGGAGCATGTGGCCGGCGGCGGCACCGCGGTGGTGGTGCACGACATCAAGGTGACGGGCCCGGACGGGCAGACCGTGGCGAGCGCCCCCAGCGCCGAGGTGGAGCTGGACGGCTCCCTGCTCTCGCTCATGCCCAAGGCGCGGCGCATCGACCTGGTCGGCGCGGAGATGACGGTGCGCATCGCCGCCTCCGGGCACCTCGCCGTGACCACCGGCCGCGACGGCAAGCCCATCTACACGCGCGGCGTGACATCGGCGCCCCCCGCGGCGAAGACGCCTGCGCAGGGCGCGCCCGGGGCGCCCGCTCCTTCCGGCGCGGCTCCTGTCGCCGCGCCCGGCGGCGCGCCGGCGGTGCCGGCCCAGCCTCAGGCCGCGGCGCCCGCCGCCGACCCCGCGGCGGCAGCGCCCGTGCCCGCGGCGGACCTGGATCCGCTGAAGCCGGTCTTCATCGCCCGCTGGGTCGAGGAGCTGGAATCCGCCGGCTTCGATGGCGGCGCCCTCGCCGACGTGGGGCTGAAGGACGGCACCCTGATCGTGGAAAACGAGAGCTCCGGCCGGCGCATCGTCTTCCAGCACATCAGCGTGCGGCTCGCCCGGCCGGCCGGCGGCGGCGCGCAGCTCACCTTCACCACCCAGTCGCCCCAGGGCGTCGCCACGGCGGTGGCGCGCATCGGCGCCGCGCGGGGAGGCGAGCGGCTCATCGACGTCTCGGTCCGCAACCTCTCCACCCGCGACCTGCTCCAGGCCTTCTCCAACGACCACAAGCGCTTCTATATCGACACGCCCCTGAACGCCTCGCTTGCCGCCCATCTGTCGGTGGAGGGGATGATCACCGCCGCCGAGGCGAGCCTGGACCTCGGCGCCGGCGCGCTCGGCAACGGCGAGGATGCGGAGGAGCGCTTCATCATCGATTCCGCCCGGCTCGGCGCCCAGCTCGACGTGGCCCGCCGGGTCATCGTCCTCTCGCCCATCGAGGCGGTGAAGAACGAGAACCACATCCGCCTGGAGGGCGAGGTGAACGTGCCGGCCATGTCCCGCGAGCCCTGGCCGTTCCACATCGGCCCGAAGGACGTGGTGCTCGCCGGCAAGGAGATGAACGAGCCCGCCCTCGCGGTGGACAAGGTGGAGGTGGCGGGGCGCTTCGATCCCCCCAGCCGCCAGCTCATCGTCGACACCGGCGCGCTCGCCTCCGGCGCCGTGACCTTCAACTTCACGGCCCTGTTCGATTTCGGCGTGGACGTGCCCTACCTGAAGTTCGACGGCGCGGCCTCGCCCATGCCCGTGGGCACGATCAAGCGCTTCTGGCCGGTGAACATCGCCCCGCCGGCGCGGCAATTCGCCATCGACAACGTTTCCGGCGGCACGGCGGACGGCATCACCGTGAACGTGAAGCTGCCCCTCGACCTCATCGGCCAGAAGGAAGTGCCCCTGCCCGAGGACAGCGTGCGCTTCGTCATCAACGGCCGCGGGGTCACGCTGCGCCCGGTGAAGGGGCTGCCGCCCATCACCAACGCGAACCTGTCCATTCTCGTCACCGGCCGGTCCGTCCGCATCTCCCTGCCGGACGGCACGGTGGTGACGCCGCAGGGCCGGAAGATCGCGGTGAGCGACGGCGCGATGCTGCTGCCGGACTATTTCCCGCGCGAGCCGTCCGCCCAGATCCGCGTGAAGTTCGACGGCCCGGCGGACGGCGCCATCGAGGTGCTGGGCATGGAGCCGCTGAAGGGCCCCACCGGCACCGCCTTCGACCCCTCCACCACGCGCGGCAAGTTCTCCGCTCTGCTGCAGGTGAACATCCTGTTCCGCAAGGTGGGCCGGCCCGAGGACCTCGACTATTCGCTGGAGGCGACCCTCACCGACTTCGGCGTGGACAAGGTGTTCCGCGGCCAGCGCCTCGAGGGCGCCGCCGTGAAGGCCTTCGCCTCGCCCGCCGGCGTGGTGCTGCGCGGCGACGGCAAGCTCGCCGGTGCGCCGGTCGCCTTCGAATACGAGAAGAAGAAGGACGTGGCGGATTCCGACATCCGCATCTCCGCCACCCTCGACGATGCCGCCCGCGGCAAGCTGGGCCTGGATATTCCCGGCGTCTCCGGCCCGGTGGGCATGCGGCTCGTCGGCACCACCAACAACAAGGACACGCGGGCGACCATCGAGGCGGACCTCACCAACGCCCGCATCGCCGATCTCGTTCCCGGCCTCAGCAAGCCCGCGGGCAAGCCGCTGAAGGCCAAGTTCGTCCTGAACGACAAGGGCAACACCATCCGCCTCGACGACCTCCTGGTGGAAGGGTCCGGCACCTTGCTGAAGGGCGGCCTGGAGCTTGCCGACAGCGGCGACCTCCTCTCCGCCAACTTCCCCACCTTCCAGCTCTCCGACGGCGACAAGGCCTCCGCCAAGGCGGAGAAGGTGGGCGACGTGCTGAAGGTGCGCATCACCGGCGACGTGATGGATGCCCGCGGCATCATGAAGAGCCTTGTTTCCACCTCCACCGGGCCGAAGCGCAAGCTGCCGGACGTGGATGTGGAGGCGCGCATCGGCGCGCTGACCGGCAACAATGGCGAGGTGCTGCGCCAGTTCGAGCTCTCGGTGGCGCGCCGGGGCGTGGAGACCAGGGACTTCACCCTCACCGCCAAGGCGGGTCGCGACGGCACGGTGGCCGGGGAGATGCGCAACTGGCAGGGACGCCAGCGGGCGCTGCTCGTCACCACCTCGGACGCGGGGGCGCTGCTGCGCTTCCTCGACATCTATCCCAAGGTGCAGGGCGGCGAAGCCTGGCTGGTGGTGGATCCGCCGCGCAGCGACAACACCCCCCAGGAAGGCGTGCTGCACCTGCGCGACTTCGCGGTGAAGGGCGAGCCGGGGCTGGAGCGCCTCTCCAGCGCGGCGCGCGATTCCTCCGGGCGGATCGAGAACGGCACCGCCTCCTTCCAGAAGGCGCAGGCCCAGTTCGCGCGCACCACCGGCAAGGTCACCTTCAAGGACGGCGCCATCTGGGGCCCCTCGGTGGGCGCCACCTTCGACGGCACGCTGGATTTCGCCGGCGACCGCATCTCCATGCGCGGCACCTTCGTGCCGGCCTATGCGCTCAACAACATCTTCTCCAAGCTGCCGGTCATCGGGCTGCTGCTCGGCGGCGGGCCCAACGAGGGCCTCGTGGGCGTGACCTTCGAGATCGTCGGCCCGCTCTCCTCCGGGCCGACGCTGCGGATCAACCCCATCTCGGCGGTGGCGCCGGGCTTCCTGCGCAAGATCTTCGAGTTCAAGGACGCGACCGACGCCCCGCCCACCCGCTGAGGGGCCTCGGCACCTCAGGCTTGCCGCGCGTCGGCCGCCAGCTTCAGCGTCAGCTCGTAGGCGGGCAGGCGGGGGGCGAGGCGGGCGGCCTGCCCGGACCACAGGTTGGTGAAATCACCCTTGCCCTGCGCCTCCGCCTTGGCGCGGAGCGGCGCGAGCGCCCCGCCGGCGGTGGGGAAGGCGGGTGCGTCCGGCGAAAGCGGGCCGACTTCCCGCATCACCCGGTTCAGGACGCCACGCGCGGGCCGGCCGGTGAACAGGTTGGTGAGGGCGGTGTTGTCGTCCCGCGCTTCCTCCAGCGCGGCGCGGTGGACGGCGGGGATCTTCGCCTCCGGGGTGAAGAGATAGGCGGTGCCCACCTGCACGGCGGAAGCCCCCAGGGTGAGCGCCGCGCGCACGCCCCGCCCGTCGGCGACGCCGCCTGCGGCGATCACCGGAATGGCGACCGCATCCGCCACCTGCGGCACCAGAGCGAACGTTCCCACCTGCGACGTCGTCTGCTCGGACGGGTCCTGCGTGAGGAACACGCCGCGGTGCCCGCCCGCCTCAAGCCCCATGGCGATGATGGCATCGCAGCCCCTGGCCTCCAGCCATCGCGCCTCGGCCACGGTGGTGGCGGAGGAGATGACCTTCGCGCCCGTGGCCTTCACCCGCGCCAGCAGGGCCGCCTCCGGCAGGCCGAAATGGAAGCTCACCACCTCGGGCCGCAGCTCCTCCACCAGCGTGCAGAAGGTGGCATCGAACGGGGTCCGGCCGCCGGCGGGCGGCGTCTCCTCCGGGTCGAGGCCCAGCTCCACGTAATAGGGCGCGAGCCGGCTGCGCCACCTCAGCGCCCGCACCGGATCGCGGGCCGGCGGGACGTGGCAGAAGAAGTTCACGTTCAGCGGCAGGCCCGGCGCCCCGGCGCGGAAGGCCGCCACCGCCGCGACGAGCTGCTCCGCCGTGTATTGCGCGCAGGGCAGGGCGCCGAGCCCGCCGGCCCGTGCCACCGCGATCGCCAGCTCCGGCGTTCCCGCTCCGGCCATGGGCCCCAGCAGGATGGGGAGCTGGATGCCGAAGAGCTCGAGGATGCGCCGGTCCGCCCACGGAGCGGGGGAGGAGGCGCTGGGCGAGGGGGTCATGGGCCGGCTTCCTTTCAGGACGAGGCGTCATTCGGGGAGGTCAGGGCAACCTCCGCCGCAGCGGTCGGACAGGAGTATGAGACAGGGCGAAATTCATTGAAATTGAAAGTTTGTGATTTTATCGTTCTCTTCAAATGATGGAATTGCGCGATTTCGAGTTTCTCCAGGCAGTGGCGCAGACGGGCAGCATCACCCGCGCCGCGCAGGAGCTGGGGTGCGTGCAGTCCAACGTCACCACCCGCCTCAAGAAGCTGGAGGCGCGGCTCGGCCAGCGGCTGGTGGAGCGCATCGACGGGCGGATGGTCCCTACGGCCTCCGGCAGCCTGGCGCTCGATTTCGGCGCGCGCATCTTCCGTCTCTCGCAGGAGGCGGAGACGCTGCTGAAGTCCGCCGCGGAGGCGCTTCCGCCCCTGCGCATCGGCACCATGGAGACCACCGCCGCCGTGCGCCTTCCGGCCTTGCTCAAGGCGGTCCGCGCCGCATTGCCGAAGCTTCGCCTGCAACTGCGCAGCGGTACCAGCGGGGAACTGGTGGCTGCCCTGAAGCGCGGCGCCCTCGACCTCGTGCTGGTGGCGGAGGAGGCGGCGGACGAGCGCTTTTCCTCCCGCATCCTCTGGCGGGAGGAACTGGTGGAGGTGCTGCCCCCGGGCGGCGCGGCGGAGGACGCCCTCGTCGTGTTCCGGGAAGGGTGCTGCTACCGCGAGCGGTGCCGCGCCACCTTCGGCGAGGCGCCGGTGCTGGAGCTGGGCACGCTGGACGGTATCATCGGTTGCGTTTCCGCCGGGCTCGGCCGCACGCTGCTCCCGGCCTCCGCCGTGGAGCGCTGGCGGGCGCTGGGCGAGGTGACGACCCGCCCGCTGGCCGCTGGAGCTGGAGCGGTGGCGACCATCGCCCTGTGGCGCGCCGCCAGCCCCTCGCGTGCCTCCATCGCCGCGGTGCTCGACCTCGCCGCGCGTCTTCCCGAGGCTTCCGCGCCGCGGCCCTGAGCCCGCCTGCCGCGAAAAAGTGCGCTCGCCCTGTAACCGCGCACCGGGCGAAATCGAAACATCCCGCAGAACCGCAAGGCATGCCGCGGCGTTGATCCCACACTGTGGTCACGTGGATCCGTCGGACAGGGGGGAGGCGCGATGCGACTGAAGGACCGGACAAGCCCGCAGCCCCCCGCCACCCACCATCTCCTCGCCCGCTTCCACGCGGTGCGGCGGCTCAGCGAGGATCTCGCCCGCGACCTCCACCCCGAGGACCAGACCGTGCAGTCCATGCCGGATTGCAGCCCCACCAAGTGGCATCTGGCCCACGTCTCCTGGTTCTTCGAGACATTCCTCCTCGTGCCGCACCTTCCGGGCTACGAACCGGCGCATCCGCAATTCGCCTACCTCTTCAATTCCTATTACGAGGCCGCCGGCGCGCGGCATGCGCGGTTTGCCCGCGGGCTCATCACCCGGCCCACGGTGACAGAGGTGGCCGGCTATCGCGCCCGGGTGACGGAGGCGATGGATGCCCTCCTCTCCCGCGCCGACGAGGGCCGGATGGAGACGCTCGCGCCGCTCGTGGACATCGGCATCAACCACGAGCAGCAGCACCAGGAGCTGATCCTGATGGACATCTTGAACCTGTTCGCGGCCAATCCCCTGAAGCCCGCGTACCGGCCCTTCCGCGCCCGTCCGGCCCGCGCGGCGGAGGCGCTGGCCTTCTTCGACTATCCCGGCGGCATCTTCGAGATCGGGTATGCGGGAGATGCGTTCGCCTATGACAACGAAGGGCCCCGCCATGGGGTGTTGCTGCGGCCCTTCCGCCTCGCCTCGCGGGCGGTGACCAATGGCGAATGGCGCGCCTTCATGGACGATGGCGGCTATCGCCGCCCGGAGCTGTGGCTCTCCGACGGCTGGGCGCGCGTGAAGGCCGGCGAGCTCACCGCGCCGCTCTATTGGGAGACGGGGGAGGGGGGATGGGAGGCCATGACCCTCTCCGGACAGCACCCCCTCGATGAGGCGGCGCCGGTGGTGCACGTCAGCTTCTACGAGGCGGATGCCTATGCCCGCTGGGCCGGCAAGCGCCTGCCCACCGAGGCGGAATGGGAGGTCGCGGCCCGCGACCGGCCCCTCGCGGGGCATTTTCTCGATGGCGGGGCCCTGCGGCCGCTGGCGGCCGAGGCGGCCGCGGATGGTCCGGCGCAGATGTTCGGCGACGTCTGGGAATGGACCGCCAGCCCTTATGTCGCCTACCCCGGCTACAAGCCCGCGGCGGGCGCCATCGGCGAATACAACGGCAAGTTCATGTCCGGCCAGATGGTGCTGCGGGGCGGCTGCTGCGCGACGCCCGAGGGCCACGTGCGCCCCACTTACCGCAACTTCTTCTATCCCCACCAGCGCTGGCCCTTCGCCGGCCTCAGGCTCGCGGAGGACGCATGAGCGCCCTGAAGACCCTCGCCCGCTCCGCCGCCGAAGCGACGGAGGAGGCCGCCACCGCCGCCTTCCGCACCGACGTGCTCACGGGGCTCATGGCGCCGCGCAAGGCGCTGCCGCCGAAATATTTCTATGATGAGGCAGGCTCGCGCCTGTTCGACCTCATCTGTCGGCTGCCGGAATATTACCCGACGCGCACGGAGCTCGGGATCCTCCATGCGCGCGCGGGGGACATCGGCGCCATCGCCGGGGCCGGGGCGACGCTGATCGAGTTCGGCTCGGGATCGAGCGAGAAGGTGCGCCTGCTGCTGGATGCCATGGCGGCCCCGGCGGCCTATGTGCCCATCGACATTTCCGGTGCCCACATGCGGGCCGCCGTGGCGCGCCTCGGGCGGGATTATCCGGGCGTGGCCATGCTGCCGGTGGAGGCGGATTTCACCCGTCCGCTGGCGGTGCCGGCGATGGCCGGGCAGGGACGCCGCCTGGGTTTCTTTCCCGGTTCGACCATCGGCAATTTCACGCCCGATGCGGCCGCCGGCTTCCTCGCCAATGCCGGCGAGGTGCTGGGGCCGGGCTCGGCTTTCGTGGTGGGCTTCGATCTCGCGGAGAGCGCGGCCAAGGGCGCCGAGGTGCTCCATGCCGCGTACAATGACCGGCAAGGGGTGACCGCCGCCTTCAATCTCAACCTCCTCGCCCGCATCAACCGGGAGCTCGGGGCGAATTTCGACCTCGCCCGCTTTCGCCACGACGCCTTCTACGACCGCGCGGAACGGCGGGTGGAGATGCACCTGGAGAGCCTCGCGGACCAGCGGGTGCGCATCGCCGGCGAAAGCATCCGCTTCGCCCGCGGCGAGACCATCCACACCGAAAACTCCTGCAAGTACACGCCCGCTGCCTTTGCCCGCATGGCAAGGCACGCCGGGTGGGCGCAGCGGGTGATCTGGACCGATCCGCGCGAGTGGTTCGCCGTCACGGTGCTGGAGCGTGCCGTGTCCGATGCCGGCTGACGTGGAGCGCGCCATTGGGCGCCTTCACGCGTCGCCATGACGCGGGAAGGCCTTGACGTCGCCTGCGGCCGGGCGCTGTTTCAGGAATGATCTGTGCCGAATGCGGGCGCTGCGGGCGCCGCTCCATCCTCTCCGCCAAACCCTCGGTTGCCCTCGCCGAGACCGTTCCGCCGACCGCCAATGCGGTAGCGGACGAGCCGCCACCCCGCCTGCGCTGCGACCTGTGCGGCAGCCGGCGCGTGCGGGTGGTGCGGTTCGCATCGGTGTTCGATGCCATCTCGTTCGTGGCAGGACGCGGCAGCGGCCGGTAGGCACCATGCGGATGGATCCGCTCACATGGCGTCCGCGTGGCGCGCCCCGTGCCTAGCCGGACAGTTGCATGCCGGAGGGGGGCTGCATCGGGCCGAACCGTGTCTGGCGACGCTCCGGGGCCGCGGTCGAAACACCCAGCGTGCCGATGCTGTAGATCGGTCCGCCGCGCAGGCAGCGCCCATCCGAGTCGAGCGCATAGACCGCCACCCAGGCACAACGATCCCGGTCCGCGTCCGCCATCTCGATGGCAAGCTCACGGTCGAAACAAATGGTCTCCGCCTCGGCAATGAGGCAACCTGTTACCGTTTTTAAGATCGGCGTGACAAGATATGCGCACGGAATACCGCGCAAAGACATTTTCCACGTCCCTTTCCGCCCCCGGACCGGTCCGCGCGCTGATGAGGCCCACGCCCTTGCCTCACCCGCGACGTTCCGGACCTTACTTCGAGGGCGCTCCCGGCGCTACTCTAGATATATGCAGAAGCATTCCAAACAGTTCGAAGGGGTCTGATGGGCTCGGTTGTCGTTTCGAATGCCATGCTTCTCGTGGTGGCCGCGCTCGTGGTGGTCGGCACCCTTTCGAGCCTGCTCGCGGCGCGTTTCGGCGCGCCGATCCTCCTGGTGTTCCTGTTCATTGGCATCGGCGCCGGGGAGGGAGGCCCGGGCGGCATTCATTTCGACGACTACTGGGCCACCTACATGGTGGGTTCCGCTGCCCTCGCCGTCATCCTGTTCGACGGCGGCCTCAGGATGCGAATCGCCAGCATGCGCGGGGCCATCGTGCCGGCGCTGGGCCTGTCGACCATCGGCGTGGTGTTCACCGCGGGCCTCGTGGCGCTGGTGGCTGGGCCGCTGCTCAAGCTCGGCCCCATGGAGAGCCTGCTGGTGGGGGCCATCGTCGCCTCCACCGATGCGGCTGCGGTGCTCTTTCTGGTGCGGGCGCAGGGGCTGCACCTCGGCCGCCGCGTCGGATCGGTGATCGAGATCGAATCAGCCACGAACGATCCGGCCGCGGTGTTCCTCACCGTGCTGCTGGTGGAGCTGCTCACCTCCAACATGGCCGATCCCGGCTTCATGGTGGTGTTCGGCGTGGTGCGGGAACTGGCGGTGGGCGGGGTGATCGGGGTCGCCGGCGGCTATGCGCTGGTGGCGTTGCTGAATCGCGTGGATCTGCCGGGGGGCCTGCATCCGGTGCTGGTGGTCGGCGTCGCCGTGCTTCTGTTCGCGCTCACCTCGCTGCTGCACGGCTCCGGCTTCCTCGCCGTCTACCTGGCTGGGCTGGTGCTGGGGAACCGGCCGGTGCGGGCCATCGCCTCCATCACCTCTTTCCTCGATACCGTCACCTGGCTGTGCCAGATCGTCATGTTCGTGATGCTGGGCATGCTGGTATCGCCGCACAAGATCCTCCAGTACATCCTGCCGGCGCTCGGGGTGGCGGGCTTCCTCATCGCCGTGGGGCGGCCGGCGGCAGTGTTCGCCTGCCTGGCGCCGTTCCATTTCTCCCTCAAGGAAAAGCTCTTCATCTCCTGGGCGGGCCTGCGCGGGGCGGTGTCCATCTTCCTCGCCACCATCCCCATGCTGGCGCACCTGCCGCAGGCGGAGGTGTATTTCAACGTGGCCTTCGCGGTGGTGCTGGTCTCCCTCATTCTCCACGGCTGGACCATGGTGGCGGCGGCGCGTCGGCTCGACGTGGCGCTCGCCGATCCCGCGCCCGGAGTCCGGCGCTTCGAGATCGACCTGCCGGGGCAGACTGACATGGAGCTCGTCGCCTATCCGGTCATGGCGGGGACGCCGGTGGCCGGCCAGATGCTGCTGCCGGACTGGGCGCGGCTCATCATGGTGGTGCGCGGCGGCCAGATGCTCACCCCGGAAGAGGCCGGCGCGCTGAAGGAGGGGGACTATGGCTATATCCTCTCGCCGCCGAAGCGGGTGCACCACCTGGACCGCCTGTTCCGTCCGCAGGAGGCGACGCCGCTGGACGACAGCGCCGCCTTTCCCTTCGTGGGCGAGGTGAAGCTCGGCGACCTCGCCGTCTTCTACGGCCTCGCGGTGCCGGTTGCGGAGCATGGCCTGACCATCGCCGACGCGTTTGCCGACCGCTCGGACGACCATCCCGCCCGCGGCATGCGGATCGCCTTCGGCGAGGGGGTGATCGAGGTGCGCGAGGTGGTGGACGGGCGGGTGACCTGGGCCGTGCTGCGGCTGGAGGCCGGGCGGCTGAAGCGCGGCATCGCCCGCGTGCGCGGCTTCTTCGGCCTCTCCTCGGCGGCTGGCGACGAGGAGGACTGAAGCCCCTTCACGCGGCATGCGGGCCTCAACGCGCGATCAGCGCGCCTGCCGGCACCCTCTGCCACGATACCGCCGCGAGAAGGCGGCACACACGCGCGTCCCGTTTCCGGCGGCGGAGGATCAGGATGAGGCTGTTCATGCGCAGGCGCGGCGAGGCGGGACCCGCCCGCGACGCGGCCCGTACCCTTGCGGACATGGTGCGCGCCACCCTCGGCCTGGAGGAGGAGGCGACCGTCTCCGTCTCCGAGATCTCCTGCGGCGATCCCGCCTGCGGGGGGGCGGAGACGGTGGTGCTGGTGATGCGGCCGGGCCGTCGCACGGAAGCGGCCAAGGTGCTCATGCCCATCGCCCAGGTGACCCCGGAGGCGCTGCTCGCCGCCCTCGCGCCCCTCGGCGCGCCGGCCCCGGCGCCCGCCGCTCTTCCGCAGGCGGGCGATAAGGGCTAAAGGGCGCGGGCCCATTCCCTTGTTCCGCGCTCCCGGCGCCCGTGTTGCGATCCTCCCATGCCCAAGCCGCTCAACCGCATCTATGCGGACCTTCCCACCACCATCTTCGAGGTGATGTCCCACCTCGCCCGCACCCACGAGGCGGTGAACCTCGGCCAGGGGTTCCCGGACGATCCGGGCCCGGAGGACGTGCGGCGCAAGGCGGCGGACGCGGTGGTGGACGGCTGGAACCAGTACCCGCCCATGATGGGCCTGCCGGAGCTGAGGCGGGCCGCCGCGGACCACTACCGGCGCTGGCAGGGGCTGGAGCTCGATCCCGACAGCGAGGTGATGGTCACCTCCGGCGCGACGGAAGCCCTTGCCGGCGCAATCTTTTCCCTGGTGGAGCCGGGGGACGAGGTGGTGCTGTTCCAGCCCCTCTACGATGCCTACCTGCCGCTGGTGCTGCGGGCCGGGGGGATACCCCGGCTGGTGCGGCTGGAGCCGCCGTCCTGGACCATCACCGCCGAGAAGCTGGAGGCGGCCTTTTCCGAGCGCACCAAGATGGTGCTGTTCAACAATCCGCAGAATCCCACCGGCATTGTGTATTCGCGCGCCGATCTGGCGCTGCTTGCAGACTATTGCGTGCGCTTCGACGCCTATGCCGTCTGTGACGAGGTGTGGGAACACGTGATCTTCGATGACGTGACCTTCACGCCGCTGATGTCCCTGCCGGGAATGCGCGAGCGCACGGTGAAGATCTCTTCCGCCGGGAAGATCTTCGGCATGACGGGCTGGAAGGTCGGCATGGTCTTTGCTGCCCCGCCGCTGATGAAAGTGCTTTCCAAGGCGCACCAGTTCCTCACCTTCACCACGCCGCCCAATTTGCAGGCGGCGGTGGCCTATGGGCTGGGGAAGGAGGACGGCTACTTCACCACTATGCGCGCCCAGCTCCAGCGCTCCCGCGACCGGCTGGCCCAAGGGCTTGCGGAGCTTGGATTTTCCGTCATCCCCTCCACCGGCACCTACTTCCTGTCCATCGATCTTGCCCCGCTCACCAACGCGCCCGACGACGAGGCCTTCTGCCTCGATCTGGTGCGCAACCAGGGGGTGGCGGCCATCCCCGTGTCGGCTTTCTATGCCGAGGATGCAGTGCGGAGCGTGGTGCGCTTCTGCTTCGCCAAGCACGATTCCACCATCGACCGGACCCTCGAACGCCTCGCGAAGATTCCGCACCTTCGGTGACATCGGTATCGGGGCCCCATTGTCGTTGCGGAAGAATTCGCCTGGGCGCCGCGAAATTTCGACGGGATCGATGAATTCGATCACGAATGCGTCAGGCGCCGTTGCCTGACGGACCGTGACGTGACCAATCGTTAATTGGACCTGGTCGTGGATTTCATGTTGCATCGCGATGCCGGCATGCGGCCCGCGTCCGACCTGGGGGACTGGTCGGGGGGCGCCCATGCCGGGGCAGCGACGCCACGCGGCGCTGCGAGGTGGGTCAAGTCCGACGTGTGAGGTGTCATGGCCGAGGGGAAGCCAGCGCGTTCCGGTCGCGTCGTCATTGCCGTCCTGATGCTCGCCGCCGTGGGCGGCGGGGCCTTCCTGTGGGAGCGCAAGCCCTGGGAAGGGACCCAGCCGAAGGCGGCGGCGCCCGCGCAAAGGGTGGTGGCGGTGCTGACCGGGCAGGCGGAGCGCACGGCGCTGCCGGTGCGGGTGGAGGCGCTCGGCACGGTGGAGGCCATCATCACCGTTCCCATCCGCTCGCGGGTCGCGGCGGCGGTGGAGAAGGTGGGCTTCGAGGACGGCGCCATCGTGCAGCAGGGCGACCTGCTCTTCTCCCTCGATGCCCGCGTGATCGATGCCGAGATCCGCCAGGCGGAAGCCACCCTCGAACGGGACAAGGCGCAGCTGGACAAGAGCCAGCGCGACGTGGACCGCTACGCCGGCCTCGCCACCCGCAATGCCGTGTCCCAGGTGCAGGTGGAGGACGCCCGCACCACCGTGGACGTGCAGAAGGCCACGGTGGCGCAGGACGAGGCCAACCTTAAATCGTTGCGGGTCCAGCGCGGCTATTACGACATCCGCTCCCCCGCCACCGGGCGCATCGGCGTTTCCTCGGTGCGGGCGGGGGCGGTGATCGGCCTCAACGAGACATTGGCGACGGTGCGGCAGCTCAAGCCCATCTATGTGGCCTTCGGCCTGCCGGAGCGCTACATCGCCGAGCTGCGGGCCGCCAAGGATGCGAAGGTCTCCTTTACCCTCCAGGGCTCGGGCGAGACCATCACCGGCGGCGCCGTCGCGGTGATCGACAACACGGTGGAAACCCAGACCGGCACGCTCACCGCCCGCGCCGTCTTCCCCAATGACGACGAGCGCCTGTGGCCCGGCACGCTGGGCGCCGTGACCGTGACGCTGCGGGTGGAGCAGAACGTGGTCGCCGTGCCCAGCGAGGCGGTGCAGACCGGACAGGCCGGCAATTTCGTATTCGTGGTGGCGGACAATGTGGCCAGGGTCCAGCCGGTGACGGTGGGCCGCACGGTGGACGGGCGCTCCATCATCACCAAGGGCCTCGAAGGGGGCGAGACCGTCGTCACCGACGGCCAGCTCTCCCTGCGCAACGGCATGAAGGTGAACGTGCGCAACCGCGCCGCGCCCGGCACGGGAGCCTGAGCCCATGCTTGCCGAACTGTGCATCCGCCGCCCGGTCATGACCACGCTGCTCATGCTGTCGCTGGTGGTGGCGGGCCTGTTCGCCTATCGCCAGCTGCCGGTGGCGGCCCTGCCGCGGGTGGACTTCCCCACCATCAACATCACCGCCACGCTGCCCGGCGCGAGCCCGGAGACCATGGCGACATCGGTGGCGACGCCCATCGAGCGCCAGCTGTCCACCATCGCCGGCATCACCTCGCTCACCTCGTCCTCGACGCAGGGCTCCACCTCCATCACGGTGCAGTTCGACCTCAACCGCAGCATCGATGCGGCCGCCCTCGACGTGCAGTCCGCCCTCTCCGTGGCGCAGCGCCAGCTGCCGGTGGAGATGACCACGCCGCCGTCCTTCCGAAAGGTCAATCCGGCCGATGCGCCGGTGCTGCTGCTGGTCATCTCCTCGCAGACCATGCCGCTCTCCAGCGTGAATGAATATGCGGACACGGTGATCGGCCAGCAGCTCTCCCAGCTGCCGGGCGTGGCCCAGGTGCAGATCTACGGCACCCAGAAATATGCGGTGCGCGTCCGCGTGGACCCCGCCGCCGCCGGCGCCCGCGGCATTTCGGCGGACGACATCCAGTCGGCGGTGCAGGCGGCCGCCTCCAACACGCCGCTGGGCATCATCTCCGGCCCCAAGCAGGCGCAGACCATCGACATGGGCACGCCCAAGGCCGATGCCGCCCAGTTCCGCCGGGTGGTGGTGAAGGCGCGGGACGGATCGGTGGTGCGGCTGGAGGAGATCGCCGCCGTCAGCGACGGCGTGGAGAACGAGCGCATCGCCAGCTGGTACAACGACACGCGCGCCGTGGTGCTGGCCATCGTCCGCCAGCCGGACGCCAACACCGTGACCGTGGTGGACGAGGTCCGCGACCGCCTGCCGGCGCTTCAGGCCCAGGTGCCGGGCTCCCTTGAGATCAACGTGCTGAACGACCGCTCCGTCTCCATCCGCGACGCGGTGGCGGACGTGCAGCGCACCCTGTTCGAGGCGGTGGTGCTGGTGGTGCTGGTGATCTTCCTGTTCCTGAGGAACATCCGCGCCACCCTCATCCCGTCGCTGGCGCTGCCGCTCTCCATCATCGCCACCTTCGCGGTGATGTGGCTGTTCGGCTATTCCATCAACAACATGACGCTGCTGGCGCTCACCTTGTGCGTGGGCTTCGTGGTGGATGACGCCATCGTGGTGCTGGAGAACATCTACCGCCACGTGGAGAATGGCGAGAAGCCGTTCCGCGCCGCCCTGCGCGGCTCGCGGGAGATCGGCTTCACCATCATCTCCATGACCATCTCGCTGGTGGCGGTGTTCATCCCCGTGCTGTTCATGGGCGGGGTGGTGGGGCGCGTGTTCCGCGAGTTCGCGGTGACCATCTCGGTGGCCATCCTGGTCTCCGGCCTCGTCTCCCTCACCCTCACGCCCATGCTCTGTGCCCGGGTGATGAAGGCGCCGGACCACCACAAGGCGCCCTCGCTGTTCTTCCGCATCACCGAGCGCATGTTCGACGCCTGGCTCGCCGCCTACCGGGTGAGCCTCGATTTCGTGCTCCGGCACCGGCCCTTCATGCTGCTGGTGACGCTCGGCACCATCGGCCTGTCGGTCTACCTCTACATCGTCATTCCCAAGGGCTTCTTCCCGCAGGAGGACAACGGCTTCATCACCGGCACGGTGGAGGCGGCCACCGACAGTTCCTTCGACGCCATGGTGGAGCGGCAGAAGCAGGTGGCGGCGGTGGTGCGCGCCGATCCGGACGTGGACTATCTGGTCTCCACCGCCGGCGCCACGGGCATCAGCCGCACCACCAACACCGGGCGGCTGTTCATCGCCCTGAAGCCGAAGGGCTCGGGCGAAGGGGAGCGCCGGCATTCCGCCAACGAGGTGATCCAGAACCTGCGCCAGCGCGTGGCGCAGGTTCCGGGGGTCAACGTCTTCTTCCAGCCGGTGCAGAACATCTCGGTGGGCGGCGTCGCCTCCAAGAGCCAGTTCCAGTACACGCTGCAGAGCGCGGATACGGCGGCCCTCTTCGCCGCCGCCCCGGACATGGAGCAGCGCCTCGCCAGGCTGCCGGGCCTTCGGGACGTGACCAGCGACCTTCAGGTCTCCAACCCGCAGCTCACCATCGAGCTCGACCGGGACAAGGCGGCCGCCCTCGGCATCTCCGAGCAGAAGCTGCGCGACGCGCTCTACAGCCAGTTCGGCACCCGGCAGGTGGCGACCCTCTCCACCTCCACCAACCAGTACCAGATCATCCTGGAGGCCCAGCCGCGCTTCCAGCGCGACCCCAACGACGTGGGTCGCGTCTACCTGCGCACCTCCTCCGGGGCGGTGGTGCCGCTGGAGACGGTGGCCAACATCCGCCGCACGGTGGGGCCGCTCTCCATCCAGCACCAGCAGCAGCAGCCGTCCGTGACCATCTCCTTCAACCTCGCGCCGGGCACCTCGCTGGGCCAGGCGGTGGAGGAGATCGAGGGCGCGGCGCGGGAGGCGGGGCTGCCGGTGTCCATCAGCACCGGCTTCCAGGGCACCGCCCAGGTGTTCCAGGATTCCCTCTCCAACCAGCCCTTGCTCATCGTCGCCGCGGTGCTGGTCATCTACATCGTGCTGGGCGTCCTCTACGAGAGCTTCATCCACCCCATCACCATCCTCTCGGGCCTGCCCTCCGCCGGCATCGGCGCGCTCATCACGCTGATGGTGGCGGGGATGGAGCTGTCGGTGATCGCCATCATCGGCATCATCATGCTGGTGGGCATCGTGAAGAAGAACGCCATCATGATGATCGACGTCGCCCTGGAGCGGCGGCGCGCCGGCGCGCCGGCGCTGGATGCGATCCGCGAGGCGGCGCTGCTGCGCTTCCGTCCCATCATGATGACCACGCTCGCCGCCATCTTCGGTGTGCTGCCCATCGCGCTCGGCGCCGGGGCCGGCTCGG
This sequence comes from Xanthobacter nonsaccharivorans, assembly GCF_043194755.2. Taxonomy (NCBI): domain Bacteria; kingdom Pseudomonadati; phylum Pseudomonadota; class Alphaproteobacteria; order Hyphomicrobiales; family Xanthobacteraceae; genus Xanthobacter; species Xanthobacter nonsaccharivorans. The sequence goes on from NZ_CM195526.1 coordinate 2,233,120, forward strand.
AGCTGCGCCAGCCCCTGGGCGTGGCGGTGGTGGGCGGGCTGCTGGTGTCGCAGCTGCTGACGCTGTTCATCACGCCGGTGATCTATCTCTATCTCGACCGGCTGGACCGCATCGTCCACCACGCGGTCTCCGGCAAACATGAGGAGCCGGCGGCCAAGGCTCTTCCCGCGCCGGAGCGGCTCGCGGCCGAATGAGGGCAGGCCCCTCGCGCCCCGACCGGATCGGAGGGCCGCGAAAAGGGGGCGCCCAGCCCCTGGGAGACCATCCCCTGGGAGACACGGCTGCGCCCGCGCCTACCGCGCGGCGGCGCCGGCGCCGCGCATCACCAGCTTGTCGCCGCGGAACTCGAAGCCTTCGAGGCGCGAGAGGAAGCTCATGCCCAGGAGGCTGGTGCGCAGCATGCCGGGCGGGGAGACGAGGGCGCGCACCCGCCGCTCGGTGATGCCGCCCACCACCACCGCGTCGAGCACCACGGAGGCGGCCTTGGTGCGTCCGCCGGCGGTGTCCACCGGCACGTCGTATTTCAGGAAGTCCACCGGCAGGCCCGCCGCCTGCGCCGCCTCGTGGGTCAGCACCACGGAGGAGGCCCCGGTATCCACCAGCATGCTGAGCGCCGTGCCGTTCACCGAGGCGCGCACGCCGAAATCCCCGGACGAGGAGCGCGAGACCTCGACCGTGGCGGTGGAGCCGATCTGCGCGAGGTTCACGGCATAGCCGGGCGCGACTTCCGCCAGCACCTTGCGGCCCACCTGCTGCAGCGGCTCGCGATAGGTGTAGCCCACCGCCAGGAACCCGGCGAGCACCAGCCAGAACAAGGCCGCGAGCACGGATTCCCCGATTCGCCCGCGGACGATGGACCAGGCCGAGGCCCCCACGAACACGGCGATGGCGAGCGTGCCCAGCAGCGGCGCCGCCTGGTTGATGTCGAGGCCGGCGAACTGTCCCTGCTCGTGATGCACGGCCAGCACCACCACGCCCCCGAAGAGGCCCAGCAGGAGGATCCAGAGGAGGCCGTCGCCGCGCATGGCTTACTCCGGCTCGTGGTCGAGATAGGCCTCCGGCGCCATGGCCTTCAGCCGCTGGAGGCGTGCGGGAAGCGTGGCCATGATGGCGGCGCGGTCCTGCGGCGTATAGGAGGCCCAGGCGCCGATCTCCCGCAGGGAGCGCCCGCAGCCGATGCACAGGGAGCTCAGGGGCTCCACCACGCACAACTTGATGCAGGGCGTCGCGATGGCGGGCGCGGCCCCGGTCGGAACGGTATCGGACGGCGGCGGCTCGTTCGTCACGAGCGGGTTCGGCTTGGACATCAGGGCGCGGCACCGCGTCTTCGGGTTCGGCACGGTGAGGGGACGGGGCGACTCGCCGCCGCTCTCACCGTCCCGCGAAGATAAGCACGCCGATGAGGAAGACAATCTCCGCCACCTGCTGGGTGGCGCCGGCCACGTCCCCCGTCGCCCCGCCGATGAGCCGACCGGACAGGCGCGCCATCAGCGCCAGCGCGGCCACGGGGCCGATCAATCCGGCGAAGGCCGCGCCCACGCCGAAGCTGGGGACGAGGATGACCGCCACCGCCAGCGCCGCCACCAGGGCGCAGGAGAGCGCCGCGTCGGGAGAGGGCTGGCCGAAGGTCGCGCCGGCGCCGTCGGCCCGCGCCGGCGGCAGGGCCCGCAGCAGCAGGATGCCCGCGGCGCGGGAGATGGCGCCGGCGGCCATCAGCGTCAGCGCCGCCCGCAGCGGCCCGGCGGCCGTGACCAGCGCCGCAAGGGCGCCGATGCGCAGCAGCAGCGCCAGCATGAGGGCGGTGGCGCCATAGCTGCCGATCCGGCTGTCGCGCATGATGGCGAGCTTCTGCGCCCGGTCGCGTCCCCCGCCGAGGCCATCGGCGGTATCGGCGAGCCCGTCCTCGTGGAAGCCGCCGGTGGCGAGGGCGAGCGCCGTGACCGCCAGCGTGGCGGCGAGGAAGGCCGGCAGCTTCAACGCCAGCGCGGCCAGCAGGGCCAGCGCGCCCGCGAGGCCGATGACCAGCCCCGCCAGCGGAATGGCGTAGGCGATGCGGTCCAGGCTCGGCGCGGCATGAGCGTCCGCATCGCCGCCGGGCACCGGCAGGCGGGAGTAGAAGCGCAGGGCGCAGGCAATGTCCTTCGCGATCCGGTCGGTCTGCATCGGGCATCCGGTTGGTGGCAGGGGATCCCGCGCCGCGGCGGTTCCAGGTCGCCCTTGGGAGCCCGAATTGCCGCCCGGGTCAAGTGCGGGACCCGCCCCGCGCCAGAGCGCCCCACTGGCCAAACCGGGGGCGTTGCTCCTATATGCCCGCACGGACGGGCTTTTCGGCCCGGCCGACGCCGTGCTTTGGAGGCCTCCCGCTATGTCCGGCTCAACGAGGTCCAGCGACGGGCTGGACGAACGCCGCCGCCGCATCCTGTTCCGCGCCCGCCATCGCGGCATGCGGGAGATGGACCTGATCCTCGGCGGTTTCGCCGATGCGGAGATCGACAGCCTCTCGGATGCCGACCTCGCCGCCTTCGAGGACCTGCTGGAGCCCGAGGACCAGAAGGTCTTCTCCTGGGTGAGCGGCACCGAGCCCACCCCGCCGGAATTCGACACCCCGCTCTTTGCCAGGATCCGCGCCTTCCATTTCTCGGGCCGCGGCCTGCCGGGCTGACCGCGCCGCCGCCCTCCAAGCCGTTCTCCGGAGTTGTCTCGTGAAGCGTCCCTTGCCCCTCGCCGACGCGCTGGCCGAAGGCCGGCCGCTGACCCTCTCCCGTGTCGCGGACGGCATGGAGGGCCTGGTGGTGGCGGACCTCGCGCGGTCCATCGCCGCGCAGAAGAACGCGCCGTGGCCCAGCCTCACCGTGGTGTGCCGCGACGGGCAGCGCATGGCGGCGCTGGAGCGGGGCCTCGCCTTCTTCGCGCCGGAGCTGGAGGTGGTCTCCTTCCCCTCGTGGGACTGCCTGCCTTACGACCGCGCCTCGCCCAACGCCTCCATCTCGGCGCGGCGCATGGCGGCGTTGGCGAAGCTGGCGCGGGTGAAGGGCGGTGCGGCGAGCGTCCTCCTCACCACCGTCAATGCCAGCGTGCAGCGGGTGCCGGCCAAGGGGCTGGTGGCGGCGCAGTCGCTGGTGGCCGCGCCGGGCAACGCCATCGATCTCGACGGCGTGACCCAATGGGCGGAGCAGAACGGCTTCCTGCGCACCCCCACCGTGCGCGACACCGGTGAATATGCGGTGCGCGGCGGCCTCATCGACCTGTTCCCGCCGGGGCTCGACGCGCCCATCCGCCTCGATTTCTTCGGCGACACGCTGGAAAGCATCCGCGCCTTCGATCCCGAGACCCAGCGCACCACCGGGCAGCTCCGGTCGCTGGAGCTGGTGCCCATGGCCGAGTTCCAGCTGACCACCGACACCATGCGGCGCTTCCGCATGGCCTACGTGGCCGCCTTCGGCGCCGCCCGGAAGGGCGACACGCTCTATGAGGCCGTCAGCGAGGGCCGCCGCCACGCCGGCATGGAGCACTGGCTGCCCCTGTTCCACGAGCGGATGGACACGCTGTTCGATTATCTCGAAGGCGGCACCCTCCTGCTCGATCCGCTCGCGGAGGAGGCGGCGGGCGAGCGGATCGCCCAGATCGCCGATTATTACGACGCGCGAAAGCATGCGCAGGACCTGGCGGGCGGGCCCGTCTACAATCCCCTGCCGCCGGACAGGCTCTATCTCTCCGGCCCGGAATGGACCAAGCGCGTCGGCGCCATGCGCCGCGCCCGCCTCAGCCCCTTCGCCGTGCCGGACGGCGGGGAGGGGCGGGTGATCGACCTCGGCGGCGTGCAGGGGCGCTCCTTTGCCGCCGAGCGGGCGGACCAGGACGCCAATGTCTTCGATGCCGCCATCGCCCATGTGCGCGAGCTGCAAAAGGCGAAGAAGGTCATCCTCGCCGGCTGGTCGGAGGGCTCGCGCGAGCGGCTCGGCACGGTGCTCGCCGACCACGGGCTGAAGGGCGCCACCGCCATCTCCCGTTTCGACAGCCTCGCCGCGCTGGCGAAGACGCAGGTTGCCCTCGCCGTCTTCGGCGTGGAGGCGGGGTTCGAGACGCCGGACTTCGCCGTCATCGGCGAGCAGGACATTCTCGGCGACCGCCTCGTGCGCCCCAAGCGCAAGGCGCGCCGCGCCCAGGATGTGCTCACCGAGCTGACCGCCCTCACCGCCGGCGACCTGGTGGTGCATGTGGACCATGGCATCGGCCGCTTCATCGGCCTGAAGACCGTGGAGGCCATGGGCGCCCCCCACGATTGCCTGGAGCTGCACTATGCCGGCGGCGACAAGCTGTTCCTGCCGGTGGAAAATCTCGAGCTTCTGAGCCGCTACGGCTCGGAGGAGACCGAGGCCCAGCTCGACAAGCTGGGCGGTGGCGCCTGGCAGGCGCGCAAGTCGCGGATGAAGAAGCGCATCCGCGAGATGGCGTCCGAGCTGATCAAGATCGCCGCCCAGCGCCAGCTCGGCGAGGCGCCGAAGCTGGTGCCGGCCATGGGCCTCTACGACGAGTTCCGCGCCCGCTTCCCCTACGAGGAGACCGACGACCAGGAAGCCGCCATCGAGTCCGTTCTGGATGACCTCGCCTCCGGCCACCCCATGGACCGCCTGGTGTGTGGCGACGTGGGCTTCGGCAAGACCGAGGTGGCCCTGCGCGCCGCCTTCGCGGTGGCCCTCTCCGGCAAGCAGGTGGCGGTGGTGGTGCCCACGACGCTGCTCGCCCGCCAGCACTTCAAGACCTTCTCCGACCGCTTCAAGGGCCTGCCGGTGCATATCGCCCAGGCCTCGCGCATGGTGACGGGCAAGGACCTCACCGCCGTGAAGAAGGGCATTTCCGACGGCACGGTGGACATCGTGGTGGGCACCCATGCCCTGCTCGGCAAGGGCATCAGCTTCAAGGACCTCGGCCTCGTCATCGTGGACGAGGAGCAGCATTTCGGCGTCGCCCACAAGGAGCGGCTGAAGCAGATGCGCGCCGAGGTGCACGTGCTGACCCTCACCGCGACGCCCATCCCGCGCACCATGCAGCTCGCCATGACCGGGGTGCGCGAACTGTCCATCATCGCGACGCCGCCGGTGGATCGTCTGGCGGTGCGCACCTTCGTCACGCCGTTCGACCCGCTGGTGGTGCGCGAGGCGCTGCTGCGCGAGCGCTATCGCGGCGGCCAGAGCTTCTATGTGGTGCCGCGCATCGAGGATCTCGCCGAGGTGCGCGAGTTCCTCGCCGCCTCCGTGCCCGAGGTGAAGGTGGCGGTGGCGCACGGCCAGATGGCGGCGGGCGCTCTCGAAGACATCATGACCGCCTTCTATGACGGCCAGTACGATGTGCTGCTCTCCACCACCATCGTGGAATCGGGCCTCGACGTGCCCAATGCCAACACGCTGATCGTGCACCGGGCGGACATGTTCGGCCTCGCCCAGCTCTACCAGCTGCGCGGCCGCGTGGGCCGGGCCAAGGCGCGCGCCTATGCCATCTTCACCGTCCCGGCCAGCCGGCCGGTGACCACCCAGGCGGAGCGCCGGCTCAAGGTGCTGCAGTCGCTGGAGACGCTCGGCGCCGGCTTCCAGCTGGCGAGCCACGACCTCGACATCCGCGGCGCCGGCAATTTGCTGGGCGACGAGCAGTCGGGCCACATCAAGGAAGTGGGCTACGAGCTGTACCAGGAGATGCTCCACGAGGCGATCGCCCACATCAAGGCGGGCATCACCGACTTCGTGGACGACAAGTGGTCGCCCAACATCACCATCGGCACGCCGGTGCTGATCCCCGAGGACTATGTGGGCGACCTGCACGTGCGCCTCGCCCTCTACCGCCGCCTCGCGGACATCAAGGACGATGCCGAGCTCGACGCCTTCGGGGCGGAGATGGTGGACCGCTTCGGCCCCACGCCGGAAGAGGTGGGCCAGCTCCTGAAGCTCACCCAGATCAAGGCGCTCGCCCGCAAGGCCAATGTGGAGAAGGTGGACGCCGGCCCCAAGGGGGTGGTGCTGGGCTTCCGCGACAACGAGTTCGTCGATCCCTCGGGCCTCGTGAAGTTCATCGGCCAGGAGGGCCCGCAGGCCAAGGTGCGGCCGGACTTCAAGGTGGTGTTCCTGCGCGACTGGCCCACCGCCGAAGCGCGCCTGAAGGGCACGCTCACCATCCTGAAGAAGCTCGCGGCGCTGGCGGAAAAGAAAGCGCTCTGAGGGGCCGTTCCGGTGCCCGCGCCTGGATGCGAAAGACCCGCCGGGGTTCTGCCCCGGCGGGTCGTGTTGTTCTGCCGCTCCGGCGAGGCCGGTGGAGTCGAGGGGGATTCGTCCGGGCCTACTTGACGCCCAGCACGCCACCGACCGCGCCGCCCACGGCGCCGACCGTGCCGCCCACCACGGCGCCGACGGGGCCCGCGGCCTTCTCGCCGGCCCGGGCGCCTTCCTTCGCGCCTTCGCCGGTGCCCTTGACGCCGCCGGCCACGCCGCCGGTGACCGCGCCGCCCACGCCGCCGACGGTGCCGCCCACGGCGGTCCCGACCGGTCCGGCGGCCTTGTCACCGACTTCCGCGCCCTTGTTGGCACCCTGCTCGGCACCCTTGACCACGCCCTGCGCGAAACCCGCCGCCGGGACGAAAGCCAGCAGAAGGGCTGCCGCTACAATGGTCTTCCTCATGGCCGATCCTTTCTCGTGTTTCACCGATCCGTACCGGCGGACGCGGAACCCGCGTCGCTGCCGGTCCGCGATCCTCCAGAGATCAACGCCTCAACCATAGCGTGCCCGAAGGGGAGCCGCCATGGTGTCAGAGGAGGGATCAGCGGGAGTTGAAAAGGGGTGGGGCGGCGTCCCAGCACCGTTCCCGCAAACGAAAACGGCCGGGCGCTGGCCCGGCCGTTTCCAATTTCCGCTCCATTCGCCGGCCCAGCAAACCCGCTGTTGCCGGTTTGCGTTGCCCAGGGAGGCCGGGCGGCGTCGGGGGGTTCTATTTACCTCAGAAGTCCATGCCGCCGCCCGAGCAAACCGGCTGTTGCCGGTTTGCGTTTGCTCCAGAAAGCCGGGCGGCGTCGGAGGGTTCTACTTACCTCAGAAGTCCATGCCGCCGCCCGGCATGGCCGGGGCCGCGGGGCCGGACTTCTTCGGCAGCTCGGCGATGAGCGCCTCGGTGGTGATCAGCAGGCCGGACACGGAGGCCGCGTCCTGCAGGGCGGTGCGCACCACCTTGGTGGGGTCGATGATGCCGGACTTCACCATGTCCACATATTCGCCGGTCTGGGCGTTGTAGCCGAAGGCGTAGTCGGCATTCTCGAGGATCTTGCCCACCACCACGGAGCCGTCGTCGCCCGCGTTCTGGACGATCTGGCGGGCCGGAGCCTGGATGGCGCGGCGGACGATCTCGATGCCGGTCTTCTGGTCGGCATTGTCGACCTTCAGGCCTTCGAGGGCCGCGATGGCGCGCAGCAGGGCCACGCCGCCGCCGGGGACGATGCCTTCTTCCACCGCGGCGCGGGTGGCATGCAGGGCGTCGTCCACGCGGTCCTTCTTCTCCTTGACTTCCACTTCCGTGGAGCCGCCCACGCGCACCACGGCGACGCCGCCGGCGAGCTTGGCGAGGCGCTCCTGCGCCTTCTCACGGTCGTAGTCGGAGGTGGTGGACTCGATCTGCGCGCGGATCTGGGAGATGCGGGCCTCGATGTCGGCCTTCTCGCCAGCGCCGTCGACGATGGTGGTGTTCTCCTTCTCGATCACCACCTTCTTGGCGCGGCCGAGCATGGAGAGGTTCACGCTGTCGAGCTTGATGCCGAGGTCGTCGGAGATCACCGTGCCGCCGGTCAGGATGGCGATGTCCTGCAGCATGGCCTTGCGGCGATCGCCGAAGCCGGGGGCCTTCACGGCCGCGACCTTCAGGCCGCCGCGCAGCTTGTTCACCACGAGGGTGGCGAGGGCCTCGCCTTCCACGTCCTCGGCGATGATCAGCAGCGGACGGGCGGACTGCACCACCGCCTCGAGGACGGGCAGGAGCTCCTGCAGGCCGGTCAGCTTCTTCTCGTTGATGAGGATGTAGGGCTCCTCGAACTCAACGCGCATCTTCTCCGCATTGGTGACGAAATAGGGAGACAGATAGCCGCGGTCGAACTGCATGCCCTCGACCACGTCGAGCTCGGTCTCGGCGGTCTTGGCTTCCTCGACGGTGATGACACCCTCGTTGCCGACCTTCTTCATCGCCTCGGCGAGGAACTTGCCGACCTCGGCGTCGCCGTTGGCGGAGATGGTGCCGACCTGGGCGATCTCCTCGTTGGACGTGACCTTGCGCGAGTTGGCGGCCAGGTCCTTGACGATGGCGTCCACCGCCACGTCGATGCCGCGCTTGAGGTCCATCGGGTTCATGCCGGCGGCAACCGCCTTGGCGCCTTCCTTCACGATGGCCTGGGCCAGCACGGTGGCGGTGGTGGTGCCGTCGCCGGCGAGGTCGTTGGTCTTGGAGGCGACCTCACGCACCAGCTGGGCGCCGAGGTTCTCGAACCGGTCCTCGAGCTCGATCTCCTTGGCCACCGACACACCGTCCTTGGTGATGCGGGGGGCGCCGAAGCTCTTCTCGATCACCACGTTGCGGCCCTTGGGGCCGAGGGTGACCTTCACCGCGTTGGCGAGGATGTCGACGCCGCGAAGCACCTTGTCGCGCGCATCGATGGAGAATTTTACGTCCTTGGCAGCCATGTGGCCTGCTCCTTCAGATTGGGACGAAAGACTGGGTGTTGAGGTCGAAAGCCGCTAGGCCGCCTGCGCTCAGGCCGCCTTCTTGGCGCCGGCCGCGCCCTCGATCACGCCGAGGATGTCGCTCTCCTTCATGATCAGGAGATCCTGGCCGTCGATCTTGACCTCGGTGCCCGACCACTTGCCGAACAGCACGATGTCGCCGGCCTTCACGTCGAGGGCGACGATCTCGCCCTTCTCGTTGCGGGCGCCCGGGCCCACCGCGACGACTTCACCCTGCTGCGGCTTTTCCTTGGCGGTGTCGGGAATGATGATGCCGCCGGCCGACTTCTGCTCGGCCTCGATGCGCTTCACGACCACGCGGTCGTGCAGAGGACGGAAACCCATCGGGAAACCTCCGGTTTGTTGGTCTGGGGGGCAATGCTTCTTTTCAGGGCGCCGGGAGCCCCTCTGCCCGGCCCGATGGCGATCTAAGGGCCGCGTTTTCGTCCCGCAAGGGGGGCGGGTAAAAAATTTGGCACTCGACAGGATGGAGTGCCAGAAGCGCGAATACTTCTGGAAAATCAAGGACCCATCCGGATCGGCCAGTTCCGCGCGCGTTCGCGGCGGCTGGGATGCCCGTTGTCAGCAGTCTGCGGAGAAGGCTGCTAGCGCTTTGTTTTTGCAGGCGGAAACCAATCTTTAGCCTTGGCGGCGGGAAACTCTGGAGCCGACAATGGATTTGTCCGGTCCCCGATATCCCCCCTCGCCGGGGAAGCCTCGGGCGGCCGCGGATTGGAGGTGTGACCCATGGTATCCCAGTCGTCCAGGGTGTCGCGTGACTTCGTCCTGCAGATGGAGGGCTACGGCCTCGCCACGGCCGAGATCCTCTATCGGATGCCCGATCATCCGAGCTTTCTTCAGACCTATCTCTGGCAGGAATACGACCTCTGCCCGCGGTTTCCGGAGCTGAACAAGTTCCTGGAATTCTGGCAGCGGGAGCTGGACGGGCGGCTGCATTCGGTGCGTGTCGCCCATTCCGGCCTCATCAAGCCGGCCGAGCTGCGGTCGGTGGATGGGATGTTCCTGCTCAACTGAGGCCGCTGAAGCTCCCGGCCGTCCCTGTCGCAACCGGATAACACCCGGCGCGCGCCCGGCGTGCCTAGACTTTCCCCTCCATGCCGGCGGCCCCGCGCCACCGGCCAGCTGGGAGAGGACGGATGGCGGGCAAGCGCATTTTGATGATCGTCGGGGATTTCGGCGAGGACTACGAGATCATGGTGCCGTTCCAGGCCCTGCTGGCGGTGGGGCATGGGGTGGATGCCGTCTGCCCGGGCAGGAAGGCCGGGGACAAGGTGGCCACCGCCATCCATGATTTCGAGGGGCACCAGACCTATACGGAGAAGCCGGGCCACCTGTTCGCCCTCAACGCCACGTTCGCGGACGTGACGGCGGCGGACTACGACGCCCTGCTGGTTCCCGGCGGCCGGGCGCCGGAATATCTGCGGCTCGATCCGGCGGTGATCGCTGTGGTGCGCCATTTCTTCGAGGCTGGAAAGCCGGTGGCCGCCATCTGCCACGGGGCCCAGCTGCTCGCCGCCGCGCGCGTTCTGGAGGGGCGGACCTGCTCGGCCTATCCCGCGTGCCGCCCGGAAGTGGAGCTGGCGGGCGGCACCTATGCCGACATTCCGGTGGATGCCGCGGTCACCGAGGGCAACCTCGTGAGCGCCCCGGCGTGGCCCGCCCACCCGGCCTTCGTCGCGCAGTTCCTGGCCCTGCTGGGCACGCGCATCTCCCATTGAGGGGCGTTCTGCGGTATTGGGACGAAGGGGTGGCCACGGCATCTGCGCCTGCAAACGGCGCATATGCCCTTCGGTCGCGCCGGCGCGGACGCCGCCGGCGCGTGGACGCGAGGGTTGAAGATGTGCCGCTTGTTCATCGAGGCGGACCCGGCCCTGTGGGCCTGTGAGACGCGCGCGGTCCGCCTCAACGGCTTTTCCACCTCGGTGCGCCTGGAGGCTTTCTTCTGGACCGTGCTGGAGGACATCGCCGCGCGCGACGGGCTTTCCGTCGGCCGGCTGCTGGCGCGTCTCCACGACGAATTGACCCATGCGGGCGCGGACATCGAGAATTTCACCTCGTTCCTGCGGGTCTGCTGCGGCCGCTTCCTCGACCTGCAGGCCAGGGGGCTGCTGCCGGATGCGGGGGCGCTCGGAGGCCTCGACGTCAACGCCATCCTCGATGCGGAGGGGCGCTCGCGTCTCGGCCCGCAGCCGGCGAAGATGTCCGGCCGCCATCGCGGGGCGCGGCCGGCGGCATGACGATGGGGCAGGCCTATGCCCTGACACCGCCGCTTTCCCAGTGCTATGAGTGGGCGACCACCCAACGAGGTCGCCTTGGATCACCGAACGCCCCGAACGTCCGAACTGCTCGCCGCCGTCCTTGCCGCGCAGGAGGCGGACAAGGTTGCCATCGGCGATCTCGTGAACGCTTTGCGCAATCGTGCGTTCGGCATCCTGTTCCTGATCTTCGGCATTCCCAACTGCATCCCCATGCCGCCGGGCATCCCGGTGATCTGCGGCATCATCCTCGGCCTCATCGGCTTGCAGATGGCGCTCGGCCGGCAGGAGCTGTGGCTGCCGGAGATGATCGCGCGGCGCACCTTCTCCCGCTCCATGCTGGAGGCCATCGTCACCAGGTCGCGGCCCTGGATCGAGCGATTCGAGGGCTGGTCGAGCCCGCGCTATGAGCAGTTCGCCGGGCCCATGGCGCGGCGCATCGTGGGCGCCACGGTGGTGCTGCTGGGCTTCATCCTGCTGCTGCCCATCCCGTTTCTCGGGAATTTGCCGCCGGGCTTCGCGGTGTGCATCTTCGGCCTCGGCCTGGTGGAACGCGACGGCCTCGTGATCCTCGCGGGCTTCGGCGCCACCCTTCTCGGCCTGCTCGTCACCGCGCTGATGAGCTATGCCATCTGGTATGGCGCCGTCGCCATCTTCTGAGCGGTTCCTGCCCTTCCATGCGTGTCGACGCCTTCGATTTCGAGCTCCCCGAGGAGCGCATCGCGCTTCGTCCCGTCGAGCCGCGCGATCTCGCGCGCCTGCTCGTCATCCGCCCCGGCGGCGCTCCGGAGCTGGAGGACCGGCAGGTCCGCGACCTGCCAACCTTTCTGAAGCCCGGCGATGCGATGGTGGTGAACGACACCCGCGTCATCCCTGCCGCGCTCGAGGGCGTGCGCACCCGCCCCGGCGGCACGGACGTCCACGTGGAGGCGACACTGGTGAAGCGCCTCGACGCCTCCCGCTGGCGCGCCTTCGCCAAGCCCGGCAAGCGGCTGAAGGAGGGCGACCGCATCCGCTTCGGCGGGGAGGGGCGGGCCTGCCTCCTCGGCACCCTCGACGCGACCGTGGCCGGGAAGGAGGAGGACGGCTCGGTGCTCCTCGCCTTCGACCTTTCCGGTCCGGCGCTGGACGAGGCGGTGGCGGCGGTGGGGCACATGCCCATTCCGCCCTATATCGCCGCCCGCCGCGCCGAGGACGTCCGCGACCGCACCGACTACCAGACCCTGTTCGCCCGCGTGGACGGCTCGGTGGCCGCGCCCACCGCGAGCCTGCATTTCACCCCGGACCTGATGGCGCGGGTGAAGGGGCAGGGGGTCTCGGTGCACACCGTCACGCTGCACGTGGGCCCCGGCACCTTCCTGCCGGTGAAGGCGGACGACACCTCCGGCCACCGCATGCACGCCGAATGGGGCGAGGTGACGCGCGAGACCGCCGACGCCCTCAACGCCGTGAAGGCGAGCGGCGGGCGCATCCTCACCGTGGGCTCCACCTCCACCCGGCTCATCGAGAGCGCGGCGGGCGGGGACGGCACCATCCGCCCGTTCGTGGGCGAGACGGACATCTTCATCACCCCCGGCTACCGCTTCAAGGCGGTGGGCGGCATGCTCACCAACTTCCATCTGCCGCGCTCGACGCTGGTGATGCTGGTGGCGGCCTTCGTCGGCCACGAGGTGCAGAAGCGCGCCTATGCCCATGCCATCGAGGCGGGCTACCGCTTCTATTCCTATGGCGACGCGTGCCTGCTTCTGCCAGAAGGCGGGGCATGACCGTTCACACACCCGCCGACACCTTCTCCTTCGCCCTTTCCGCCACGGACGGCGCCGCCCGCACCGGCTTCGTCTCGACCCCGCGCGGCGTCATCCGCACGCCGGCCTTCATGCCGGTGGGCACGGTGGCGACGGTGAAGGGGCTCTATTTCGACCAGGTGAAGGCGGCGGGCGCGGACATCGTGCTGGCCAACACCTACCATCTCATGCTGCGCCCCGGGGCGGAGCGGGTGGCGAAGCTCGGCGGCCTGCACAAATTCATGCGCTGGGACGGGCCGATCCTCACCGATTCCGGCGGCTTCCAGGTCATGTCCCTCTCCTCGCTGCGCAAAATGAGCGAGAACGGCGTCACCTTCCGCTCCCACGTGGATGGCGCCATCCATGAGATGAGCCCCGAGCGCTCGGTGGAGATCCAGGGCCTGCTGGGCGCCGACATCCAGATGCAGCTCGACGAGTGCGTGCGCCTGCCCTGCACCGAGGAGGAGGCCGCGCGCGCCATGCGCCTGTCCCTGCGCTGGGCGGAGCGCTCCAAGCGCGCGTTCGAGGCGCAGCCGAAGGGCAGGGCGCTGTTTGGCATCGTGCAGGGCGGGGCGGTGCCGGCGCTGCGGGTGGAATCCGCGCGCGAGCTCGCCGGCATGGACTTCCCCGGCTATTCCATCGGCGGCCTCGCCGTGGGCGAGCCCCAGGAGGTCATGCTCGCCATGATCGAGACGGTGGAGCCGCATCTGCCTACGGCCAAGCCGCGCTATTTGATGGGTGTCGGCACGCCGGACGACCTGCTGGAGAGCGTGGCGCGCGGCATCGACATGTTCGACTGCGTGATGCCCACCCGCTCCGGCCGCCACGCGCTGGCCTTCACCCGCTTCGGCCGCATCAACCTGAAGAACGCCCGCCACGCGGAGGATCCCCGCCCCCTCGACGAGGAGAGCGACTGCCCGGCCCTGCGCGACTATTCCCGCGCCTATCTGCACCACCTCGTGCGCTGCCAGGAGATGCTGGGATCCATGCTCATCTCCTGGGCCAACATCCATTATTACCAGCAGCTCATGGCCGGGGCGCGAAAGGCCATCGCCGAGGGGCGGTATGGGGATTATGTGGCGCAGGTGAAGGACGGCTGGGCGCGGGGGGATCTGCCCGTGTGGGCGGGGTAGGGGAGCGGCGTTCAGGCGACCACCTGCGGCGGAGTCTTGGCGCTGGGTCCCGGCTCTCCTTCCACTGCGCTTTGCTCCGTTCCAGTCGGCCGGGACACGCGGGCACCATCACCCCATTGAATAAACGGACAACCGTTTTATTCTAACGCCGCCTCCCCGCGCCGCCCAAGGGCGCGACGAAGACAATCGGGGAGCGTGGGAGGGAAAACAAGATGCTGCCGAACAGCCAGGCCGGTTTCGATTTCGACCTCGGCGAGACCGCCGGGATGTTGCGCGACACCGTGCGCGATTTCTCGCAGGCCGAGATCGCCCCGCGCGCCGACGAGATCGACAAGACCAACACCTTCCCCCGCGATCTGTGGCCCAAGCTCGGCGCGCTCGGCCTGCTCGGCGTCACGGCGGAGGAGGAATATGGCGGCTCCGGCCTCGGCTATCTCGAGCACGTCATCGCCATGGAGGAGATCTCCCGCGCCTCCGCCTCGGTGGGCCTGTCCTACGGCGCGCACTCCAACCTCTGCGTCAACCAGATCAGCCGCAACGGCTCTCCCGCGCAGAAGGCGAAATACCTGCCGAAGCTGATTTCCGGGGAGCATGTGGGCGCGCTCGCCATGTCGGAGCCGGGCGCCGGCTCGGACGTGGTCTCCATGCGCACCCGCGCGGAGAAGAAGGGCGACCGCTACGTCCTCAACGGCTCGAAGATGTGGATCACCAACGGCCCCATCGCCGAGACGCTGGTGGTCTACGCCAAGACCGACCCCGCCGCCGGCCCGCGCGGGATGACCGCCTTCCTCGTGGAGAAGGGCTTCAAGGGTTTCTCCACCGCCCAGAAGCTGGACAAGCTGGGCATGCGCGGCTCCGACACCGGCGAGCTGGTGTTCGAGGATTGCGAGGTGCCGGAGGAGAACGTGCTGGGCGCCGTGGGCAAGGGCGTCAACGTGCTCATGAGCGGGCTCGATTATGAGCGCGCGGTGCTGGCCGGCGGGCCCACGGGCATCATGCAGGCGTGCATGGACATCGTCCTGCCCTATGTCCACGAGCGCAAGCAGTTCGGCCAGCCCATCGGCACCTTCCAGCTGATGCAGGGCAAGATCGCCGACATGTACGTGACCATGAACGCCACCAAGGCCTACGTCTACGCAGTGGCCAAGGCCTGCGACCGTGGCGCCACCACCCGCGAGGACGCCGCGGGCGCCATTCTCTACGCGGCGGAGAAGGCCACCTGGATGGCGCTCGAAGCCATCCAGACCCTGGGCGGCAACGGCTACATCAACGACTACCCGACGGGCCGGCTGCTGCGCGACGCCAAGCTCTACGAGATCGGCGCCGGCACCAGCGAGATCCGCCGCATGCTCATCGGCCGCCAGCTGTTCGACAAGACGGCGTGAGGGCAGGCGGGCCAGGTCGTGCCCCGGTCCATCCGGGGCCGCGATCTGCCCGCGATTCCTGCGCATGCGCGGCCGGGTCCCGATACCGGGCGACAATCGCCCGGGCGGGCCCCGCCGATGCCGCGCGCAGCAAGACCGGCCTGCCGCTGCGACATGCCGCCGCCTCCCGGGTGCCGTGTCGGCGGGGGTTCGCGCGCACGCCAAATGGGGCTATAAGAAGTGAGCCAGCCAATTCCGCATCGCGGGATCGCCCGCGGATACAGAACATTTTGATTGGTGACGCGAAATGCACTCCTGCTTTTCTTCGCGTGCACCGCTGCGGCGTGTCGGCATTCGCGCGTCCTCCGGTGTCGCTCTGGCTGGTCTTTTCATCCTTGCTTCCGCCGCCGGCGCATTTGCCCAGGGGGGAGATGCCTCCCCGGCCCCCGCCGCGTCTCCCGCGCTGACCGCGCCCGCCGCTGCCGTCCCCGCGGTGCCTGCGGCTGTTCCTGCGCTATCGGCCGTCAGCCCGGCGCCTGCGGATTCCGCGAGCGTGGCCGTCCCCGCCGTGCCTGCGGGCGAACCGGTATTGGCCGAGCCGCCGGCCGCCAATGCGCTGCTGCCCCATGACCTCTCCCCCTGGGGCATGTTCATGGCGGCGGACGTGGTGGTGAAGGCGGTGATGATCGGCCTCGCCTTCGCCTCCTTCATCACCTGGACCGTGTGGCTCGCCAAGTCGCTGGAGCTGCTGCTCGCCCGCCGCGCGGTGTCGCGCACCCTGAAAGCCCTGCGCGCCGCGCCGACGCTGGCCGACGCCGCGGATGCCCTGCCGGACGCCAGGGGCGCCTCCGCCGCCACCCTGAAGGCCGCTCTCGCCGAATGGCGGGCATCCGAGGGACTGCCGGTGGACGGCATCAAGGAGCGCGTGGCCGTGGCCCTCGGCCGGATCGAGGCCAAGGCCGGCCGGCGCATGATGGGCGGTACCGGCGTGCTCGCCACCATCGGCGCGACGGCGCCCTTCGTCGGCCTGTTCGGCACGGTGTGGGGCATCATGAATTCCTTCATCGGCATCTCGAAGGCCCACACCACCAACCTCGCGGTGGTGGCCCCCGGCATCGCCGAGGCGCTGCTCGCCACCGCCCTCGGGCTGGTGGCGGCGATCCCGGCCGTGGTCATCTACAATCTGTTCGCCCGCGCCATCTCTGCCTACAAGGCGAGCCTGTCCGACACCTCGGCGGAGGTGATGCGGCACCTGTCCCGCGATCTCGACCGCGCGGCCCAGGGCCACGACGTGCGCACGCTCAGGGCTGCGGCGGAGTAGGGCCGTGGCGGCGAAGCTCGACACCGGTGGCGGGGACGACCTCGCCGAGAATCACGAGATCAACGTCACGCCGTTCATCGACGTGATGCTGGTGCTTCTCATCATCTTCATGGTGGCGGCGCCGCTTGCCACCGTGGACGTGAAGGTGGATCTGCCCACCTCCAACGCCCAGCCCCAGCCGCGGCCCGACAAGCCGCTGTTCCTGACGGTGAAGAAGGACCTGACCCTCTCCCTCGGGGACGAGACGGTGCCGCGCCCCGCCCTTGGCGCGGCGCTGGACGGCGCCACCGGCGTCGACCGGCAGCAGCGCGTGTTCGTGCGCGCCGACAAGGCGGTGCCGTATGGCGACGTGATGGAGGTGATGAACCTCCTGCGCGGCGCCGGCTATCTCAAGGTCGCGCTGGTGGGACTGGAGGGTGAGGCGCCTGCGCAGGCCACGCTTCCCCAGGCGGCGCCTGTCGCCGGGACCGGTGCGGCAGCTCCGGCTGCGCCGGTGGCGGGAGCTGTGCGGTGAGTGCGGTTCATTGGCATGACTTCGACCGCACCCATGGGCGGGATACGGCTTTGCGCCTTGGCGTGGCGGTGGTGCTGATTCTCGCCGTGTATTCGGCGGGGGCCTATTTGTATCTGCACCTGCGCCAGGTGGATCCGGGCGATACGTCTCCGCCCGCCGCCGTCATGATCGAGCTGGCGCCCCTCGCCGTGAGCCAGGCGGCGCAGGACGACAACACCCCGGCGCCGCCCATGGCCTTCTCGCCGGAATCCGTGCCGGACGCCCCCGACATCCCCACCGAGGATGCCCCGCCGCCTGAGCCTGTGGTGGAGCAGATCGTGGAGAAGATGCCCGAGGTCGCGCCCGCTCCGGCCGAGGCCGAGGTGGTGCTGCCCAAGGCCGAGCCCGAGAAGAAGAAGGAGGTGAAGGAGCCTCCGAAGCCGGTGGAGCGGCCGAAGAAGGACGCCCAGCCTACCCGCCGCAAGCAGGCCCCCGCCACCGCCGCGCCGCCCCGCTCCGAGGCGCCGCGGTCGGAGACCACCAGGGCGCCGTCGGCGGGTGCTTCGGCGGAGCGCTCCGCCGCCATCGCCGACTGGAGCTCCAGGCTCAAGGGCCACATCGACCGGTTCAAGCGCCCGCAGAGCGGGCACTCGGGCTTGGCAAACATCCAGATTTCTCTTTCCGGGTCCGGAGCCGTGCTGTCCGTGAGTCTCACCGGCTCCAGCGGCGACGAGGTGCTGGACCGCGAGGCGGTGGCCATGGCCCGCCGGGCCTCGCCCTTTCCGGCACCGCCGAGCGGGCAGGCAACCAGCGTGCGGATTCCCATCCGTTTCTCCAGCCGGTGACCCGGGACGGGCGTGAGCATGTAGCCGGCGCAGCACTGCGCCGCTCATGCCGCATGCCCGCCCTTTGGACTTCATCTTCGCCCTGTGATAAGCGCAGGGTCCGCCCCGGCAGGCCGCCTCCAAAACCGCGTTCCGCCGGGGTCCCCGACATCACCGGAGACCTGTCATGGCCTCGCAGGACGCGAACCGCGCCTCCGTCACGGAGGAAATGAACCGCTTCTTCACCGCCCCTCTCGCCGAGACCGATCCCGAGATCGCCGGTGCGGTGACAGCGGAGCTGGGTCGCCAGCGGGACGAGATCGAGCTCATCGCGTCCGAGAACATCGTTTCGCGCGCCGTGCTCGAGGCGCAGGGCTCCGTGCTCACCAACAAGTATGCCGAGGGCTATCCGGGCAAGCGCTACTACGGCGGCTGCCAGTTCGTGGACGTGGCCGAGAACCTCGCCATCGAGCGCGCCAAGAAGCTGTTCGGCTGCGCCTTCGCCAACGTGCAGCCCAACTCCGGCAGCCAGGCCAACCAGGGCGTGTTCTTCGCCGTCATGCAGCCGGGCGATACCTACCTCGGCCTCAATCTCGCGGCGGGCGGGCATCTCACCCACGGCTCGCCGGTCAACATGTCCGGCAAGTGGTTCAAGCCGGTGCCCTATACGGTGCGCGAGGACGACCAGCGCATCGACTATGAGGCGGTGGCCCAGCTCGCCGACCAGCACAAGCCCAAACTCATCGTGGCCGGCGGCTCGGCCTACCCGCGCGTCATCGATTTCCCGAAGATGCGCGCCATCGCCGATTCCGTGGGCGCCCTGCTGATGGTGGACATGGCCCACTTCGCGGGCCTCGTGGCCGGCGGCGCGCACCCGAGCCCGTTCCCCCACGCCCACGTGGTGACCACCACCACCCACAAGACCCTGCGCGGCCCGCGCGGCGGCATGATCCTCACCAACGACGAGGATCTCGCCAAGAAGATCAACTCGGCCATCTTCCCCGGCATCCAGGGCGGCCCGCTGATGCACGTCATCGCCGCCAAGGCGGTGGCCTTCGGCGAGGCGCTGCGTCCCGAGTTCAAGATCTACGCGAAGAACGTGGTGGAGAACGCCAAGGCGCTCGCCGAGACCCTGAAGGGCCACGGCTTCGCCATCGTCTCCGGCGGCACGGACACCCACCTGATGCTGGTGGACCTCCGGCCCAAGCGCCTCACCGGCAAGACGTCGGAGGCCGCGCTCGGCCGCTCGCACATCACCACCAACAAGAACGGCATCCCGTTCGACCCCGAGAAGCCGTTCGTGACCTCCGGCATCCGCCTCGGCACGCCGGCCTGCACCACGCGCGGTTTCGGCGTGGCGGAGTTCCAGCAGGTGGGCGACATGATCGCCGAGGTGCTCGACGTGCTCTCCCAGAAGGGTGCGGACGAGGATTCGCTGGTGGAGGCCGCGGTCCGCGAGAAGGTGTCGAGCCTCCTCGGCCGCTTCCCCATCTATCCCTGAAAGGGATCGCCGAAGGGGTGAAGCATGCGGTGTCCCTACTGCGGCGGCCTTGAGACGCAGGTGCGCGATTCGCGGCCGACCGAGGACAACACCGCCATTCGCCGCCGCCGCATCTGTCCGGATTGCGGCGGCCGCTTCACCACCTTCGAGCGGGTGCAGCTGCGCGAGCTGATGGTGCTCAAGCGCTCCGGCCGGCGCGTGCCGTTCGAGCGGGAGAAGCTGGAGAAGTCGGTCAGCGTCGCCCTGCGCAAGCGTCCGGCGGACCACGAGCGGGTGGAGCGCATGATCAACGGCATCGTGCGCCAGCTGGAAAGCATGGGCGACGGCGACATCACCTCCGAGACCATCGGCGAGATGGTGATGGACGGCCTGAAGCAGATCGACGACGTGGCCTATGTGCGGTTCGCCTCGGTCTATCGCAATTTCCGCGAGGCCAAGGATTTCGAGCACGCCTTGGCCGAGCTTTCCAGCGAGGGTGACGTCCGGCCCGAGGGCGAGGACGGCGAAGCCCCGGAGGCGCCGGCGCGGGGGAAGGCCCCGCGGCCGCGGGGCAGCGAATGAACGTGTCCTCCTTGTCCGCACATCCCGTCGCCTCCCCCGAGGAAGACGAGTTTTTCATGGCCGAGGCCCTGAAGGTGGGCCAGTCCGGCCTCGGGCGCACCTGGCCCAATCCCTCCGTGGGCGCCGTGGTGGTGAGCCACGGGGACGGCCGCCCCCGCGTGGTGGGCGCCGCCGCCACCGCCGCCACCGGCCGCCCCCATGCCGAGCCGGTCGCCCTGGCCCAGGCCGGCGAGGCGGCGCGGGGCGCGACCCTCTACGTCACGCTGGAGCCCTGCTCGCACCATGGCCGCACGCCCCCCTGCGCCGATGCCGTGATCGCCGCCGGTGTGCGCCGGGTGGTGGCGGCCATCGAGGATCCCGACCACCGGGTGAAGGGCAGGGGCGTCGCCCGCCTGCGCGCCGCGGGCATCTGGGTCACGGTGGGCGTGGGCGCCGAGCAGGCCTTCGCCGACCATGCCGGCCACATCCGCCGCGTCACGGCGGGCCGGCCGCACGTGCTGCTGAAGATGGCGGTGTCGGCGGACGGCAAGGCCGCCCTGCCCGGGCCCCGGCCCGCCGTGATCACCGGCGCCGAGGCGCGGGCGCGCGTCCACCTCATGCGGGCCCATGCCGATGCCCTCCTCGTCGGCCTCGGCACGGTGAAGGCGGACGACCCCATGCTCACCACCCGGCTGGAGGGGTATGAAGGCCGCTCGCCGGTGCGCCTCGTGCTCGACAGCGGGCTCGACATTCCCCTCGACTGCGCCCTGGTGCGCACCGCCTGTGACGTGCCGGTGTGGGTGATCGCGGCGGAGGACGCTTCGGCGGAGCGCGCCGCCGCCCTCAACGAGCGCGGCGTCGAGGTGCTGCGCGCGCCGCGCGGCGGCGTGGAGGGGCGCCTGCATTTGCCCGCCGTGCTGAAGCTGCTGGGCCTTCTCGGCGTCACCCGCCTGATGGTGGAGGGCGGGCCAACGGTCGCCGCCGCTTTCCTCGACGCGGGGCTGGTGGACGAGGTGGCCATCTTCCGCAGCCCGGTCCTGCTGGGTCCGGACGCCTATGACGTGCTGGCCGGCCGCCCCATCGGCCGCCTGTTCGCCCCCGTGGGCTTCGCCGAGGTGGAGCGGGCCGAGCTCGGCGCCGACCATCTCGTGCGGCTCTGGCGGCGATAGACGGCGGCGGCCAGGTTCCGCCCTGCCGGAAGCATCGGAGGACGTGCCGCCGCGCGGCGGAGCGCCATCTTCCTGCGCGAGCGGGATGGCAGTCCCTCTCGCAGCGGGGAGCTTGCGGCGCCCGATCCGCTGGGCATGCCCGCGCTCCAGCGCTAAGGAGAAGGCGACAGGCCTTCCGCCCGGCGCGGATCGGCTGACCCCTGACTGAGGCCACCGGCGCCCGGACCTTTCCGCCGCCCGAGGAGAAGACAATGTTCACCGGCATCGTCACCGACATGGGCGATCTCGTCTCCGTGGAGACGAGGGGTGAGGTGAAGACCCTCACGGTCGCCACCGCCTACGAGGCCGCGGGCATCGATATCGGCGCCTCCATCGCCCATGCGGGCGTGTGCCTGACGGTCACCTCCGTCACTGCCGGCGGGCCGCGCGGCGCGCTCTACACGGTGGATGCGGCCCCCGAGACGCTGGCCATCACCACCATCGCCGGCTGGAAGCCGGGCCGGCGCATCAATCTGGAGCGCTCGCTCAAGATCGGCGACGAGCTGGGCGGCCACATGGTGTCCGGCCATGTGGACGCGAAGGCCCGCATCGTCTCGCGGGAGGATCTCGGCGTCACCACGCGCTTCGTGTTCGAGGTGCCGGAAGAGCTGGCCCGCTTCGTGGCGGTGAAGGGCTCGGTGGCGCTCGACGGCACCTCGCTCACGGTCAATACGGTGGAGGGCAACACCTTCTCCTGCCTGCTCATTCCCCACACCCTCGCGGTCACCAGCTGGGGCGGGGTGAAGGCGGGGGACGAGGTGAATTTCGAGGTGGACCTGATGGCCCGCTACGCCGCCCGGCTTGCGGAGTTCCCCCGGGCCTAGTACGCCTCGCGGCCAATTCAGGCGCCATCCGGCGCCGCATGCTTCTGGAGACTTCCCATGGTCACGACGCGCAAGGAAAGCGCGAGCGCGGACAACACGTCCCTCGAAGGGGCGCGGGTCCTCATCGTCGAAGGCCGCTATTACGAGGCGCTCGCCGACGAGCTGCTGGCCGGCGCCCGCGCGGTGCTGACGGCGGCCGGGGTGGAGGTGGAGGTGATCACCGTGCCCGGCGCCCTGGAAGTGTCGGTGGCGGCGGAGATCGCCCTCGATGCGGCGGAGTTCAACGGCACGGCGGTGGACGCCGTGGTCGGCCTCGGCGTGGTGATCCGCGGCGAGACCTATCATTTCGAGATCGTGGCGGGCGAGAGCGCGCGCGGCCTCATGGACCTGGGCATGGCCCATGCCCTGCCGGTGGGCAACGGCATCCTCACCGTGGACACCGAGGCCCAGGCCTGGGAGCGCGCCCGCATCACCGAGGGCAACAAGGGCGGCGGCGCGGCCGAGGCGGCGCTTTCGCTGCTGCGCCTCAAGCGGCGGCTCGAAGCATGAAGGATCAGAACGCCCCGGCCAAGCCCATGAAGAAGAGCGCGGCCCGCCTCGGCGCGGTGCAGGCGCTCTACCAGATGGACCTGGCCCAGACGCCGGTGAACGACATCTTCGCCGAGTTCGAGAGCCACTGGCTCGGCCAGGAAGTGGAAGGCATCGAGCTGCCGGAGGCGGACGTGAAGCTGTTCCGCTCGGTGGTGGAGGGCGTGCTCAAGGAGCAGCGCCGCATCGATCCGATGGTGGATGGCGCCCTCTCCAAGGGCTGGCCGCTGAAGCGGGTGGAGGCGGTGCTGCGCGCCGTGCTGCGCGCCGGCGCCTTCGAGCTGGCCGCCCGGCCGGACGTGCCGGCCCGCGTGGTGATCGCCGAATATGTGAACGTCGCCGGCGCCTTTCTCGACCGCGACGAAACGGGCATGGTGAATGCCGTGCTCGACACGCTCGCCCACGAGCTGCGGCCGGACGAGTTCTGACGCCGCACCACGCGGCAGGACCGGGGAGGGGCGGATGGAGGGCGGCGGATCGGCGGAGGATCGCTTCATCGCCCGGTTCTTCCGCCCCATTGCGCGCTCCGGCGCCGCCCTCGGCCTGCTGGACGACGCCGCGCTGCTCTCCCCGACACCGGGCACCGATCTGGTGCTGACCAAGGACGCGGTGGTGGCCGGCGTCCATTTCTTCCCCGATGATTCGCCCGCCTCCATCGCCCGCAAGGCGCTGCGGGTGAACCTCTCCGACCTCGCGGCCAAGGGGGCGGCGCCGGTGGGCGCGCTCCTCGCCATCGCCTTGCCCAAGGGCACGCCCGACGCCTGGATGGCGGCGTTCGCCGAGGCGCTGGGGGCGGATTCCCTCGCCTTCGGCTGCCCCATTCTCGGCGGCGACACCGTGTCCACCCCCGGCCCCGTCACCATCACCATCACGGCCCTGGGCGAGGTACCCAAGGGCACCTTCGTGCCCCGCACCGGGGCGCGGCCAGGGCAGGCCATCCTGGTCTCCGGCACCATCGGCGATGCGGCGCTGGGGCTGAGGCTGCGGCAGGACGCGCATCATCCCGCCTTTGCCGGCCTCGGCGAGGCGCAGCGCGCGCACCTGCTGGACAGGTATCTGCATCCGCAGCCGCGGCTCGCGCTGGCGCCGGTGCTGCGCGCCTGTGCCGCCGCCGCCATGGACGTGTCCGATGGCCTTGCGGGCGACGTGGCGAAGATGCTGAAGGCCTCAGGCTGCGGCGGGCATGTGGAGGCGCGCCGCGTGCCGCTCTCGGCCGCCGCCGCTGCGGTGGTGAAGGCGGACCCGTCCCTGTTCGCCGTGGCCCTTTCGGGCGGGGATGATTACGAGATCGCCGCCTGCGTCCCCCATGGCAGGGTCGCCGTTTTCACCGCCGAGGCCGCGCGGGCCGGCGTGCCCGTGGCCCTCATCGGCGAAACGCGGGATGAGGACGGACTGAGCGTGGTGGATGCCGGCGGCAATACCCTGGAGCTGGGCGCCGGGAGCTACAGCCACTTCTAGGGGCGGTCATTCCCCGAGCCCGCTCACCTTCCGCAGGGGCCCTTCCGTGGCCGGCCGGCGTTCGGCCGTGAGGCGTATCGCATCCACGCAGGCCGTTAATGTTCCGACGTTCCCCGAGTCACGCGGGCATCTACCTTGGCATGCCGGGGGCAGGGCCTGCGGAAGGGACGCGCAAAGGGGCCCGTCGCATCATGACCTGAAGCCGGACGGGGGCACGCCCGGAGAGGTGCCGGGCGCGGGCCCCCGGATGACCTGCCTCAGGCCGTCACCTCATAGGTGGCGGCGGCGACCACTTCGCCATCCCCGCCGCGCTGGGCGGTGACGGACCATGTGCCGGGCGTGTCGGCCTGGAAGGCGACACGCACCGTCGTCTTGGCCGGGACCGGAACGGTGTCGTGCCACCAGGGCTTCCAGCCATCGTCGAGCCCGTCGAGCAGGCGCGCGGGATGGCCGGCGATGTTCACCGAGACCGGCGCATCGAGGCTGTTGGCGAGCGCGAGCACCACGCTCCTGCCCACCTTCACCTTGCCGAGGGACGGCACCGGCTTCGCCGGCTTGTCACCGATGGGCAGCTCCACACGCAGCGCGTCCTTCAGGGGGATCTGCGCCGGCAGGGCATTGGCCGGCAGCGGCGCCGGTGGGCCGGATGGGGCTGGGCCGGCCGGGCCGACCGGCGTCACCACGGCGAGGCGGATGGGGTCCTGCGTGGTCTCGATCTCGATGATGGTGGCATCGGCATCATCCAGGGTTGCGGCCACGTCCGCCCGCCCGCCGGGGGCGAGCTGGATGCGCCCATCCTTCAGCTCGAACGGCTCGGACACCGGCTGGCCGTCCACTGCGATGGCATAGCTGGCCGGCCCCTTGAGGCGCAGGCGCAGGAACACCGGCGTCGCGTTCACGAAGCGCAGCCGCGTGCGGCCGCTGGCCGGCCCCTGGAGGGTGGGCGAGATGGAGCCGTTCACCGGGAAGATGGGCACCCCGCTCTCGGGCGGGAAGGACTGGATGAAGAGCACATGGTCCGAGGCATAGGCCGAGGACCCGGCCTCCTCCACCACCAGGGCCCCGGCCAGAGCCCGGCGGGCGAGGGCGGGGCTGGTCGCGTGGTACCAGAAAGTCCCGGCATCCTTGGCCGTGAAGCGGATGCTGGCGGTCTTGCCCGGCGCCACGGCGGCACCGGCGGCGGCGGCCGCGGCTGCCGGAAGGCGCACGCCCTGGAAGGCGAGGGAGACGCTCTCCGACAAGGCGTTGCTGACCGCGAGCGAGAGGTCCGCGCCCTTTTTCACCCGCAGCACCGGGCCGGGCAGGGCGCCGTTGAACAGGGCGAGCGGGCCCTGGCCGGCAAGCTCCGGCATGGTGCCCGGCGCCGCCGAAAGGGCGATGGGCGCAGGCGCGGCCGGGGCCTGGGCGAAGGCGGGTGCCATCGCAGCCGCCACGGCATCCGCCGCGCCGGCGAGGGAGAGGGCGGCAGCGCCCTTGAGAACGGTGCGGCGGGAGGGAATCGGCGTGGTCACGCGGCGTCTCCAGGCAAGCTCACCGGACCATCCAACGCCACTCGCAAAAGGGCAAGCGGGTTCCCGCGGGAGGGTGAAGGGCCGGTTCTCCGGCGAAGCGCGCGGGCGGTTCCCCCGGCGACGAGCGGAAGCGGGGCGCTTGCGTCCATGTGCCGGCTAAGGTTTTGCGCCCCTGCGCCGCCATGCCTCACGCCCCGGCCTGTTCCGGGCGTCGTCGAGGGCACCGCGAGCGGCCGGGGGACACCGGCCCGCCACGCCATTTTCTTGCTGCACGCGGGCGCGAGCGTGATATAAGCCGCGACCCGACCGATGTGTGCCGTCGCGTGCGCCAATGGTCGTGCCCGATGGCTCGTGCGGCCCGCGCCTTTTGGCGCAGGCGGCATGAAGGCGTTGCGGCGAGCGCCCTGCGGGCGTGGCGGAACTGGTAGACGCGCGGGATTTAGGTTCCCGTGACGCAAGTCGTGGGGGTTCGAAACCCTCCGCCCGCACCATGTCGCCAGCTCTGCGGGTCGTCGGTGCGCCAAGGCCCCGCAGCCCCATGTCCCCGGCGGACCGTGGCGCGGATGCCGGGCGCGGGGCACAGGTTTTTCAGGAAATTCCGCCGAGCGCGGGACAGGATGTGAAGGCAAGACGATGCAGGTGACCGAGACCCAGGCCGATGGCCTCAAGCGCGCGTTCCGTGTGGTGGTGTCCGCCGCCGACCTCGACGCCAAGGCCGACGCCCGGCTGAACGAGCTCAAGGGCCAGGTGAAGCTCAACGGCTTCCGCCCCGGCAAGGTGCCCACCGCGCACCTGAAGCGGGTCTACGGCAAGTCCGTCTATTCCGAGGTGATCGAGCAGACGGTCAACGAGACCAACGGCAAGATCGTCGAGGAGCGCGGCTTTAAGCTTGCCCTCCAGCCCAAGGTGAAGCTCTCCGACGGCCAGCAGGGTGAGACCCTGCTCGACGGCGGCAAGGACCTCGCCTACGACGTGGAACTGGAGATCCTGCCGAAGATCGAGCTCGGCAACTTCAAGGAAATCTCGGTCGAGAAGCCGGTGGTCGAGGTGACCGACGCGGAGGTCGACGAGACCGTCCAGCGCATCGCCGACGCCAACCGCCCCTTCTCCCCCAAGGAGGGCCCGGCCGCCGAGGGCGACCGCGTCACCATCGACTTCACCGGCTATGTGGACGGTGAGAAGTTCCAGGGCGGCGAGGGCCAGGACATCGACGTCCTCATCGGCTCCAAGGGCTTCATCCCCGGCTTCGAGGAGCAGCTGGTCGGCGCGTCCGCCGGCGAGAACCGCACCCTCTCCGTGACCTTCCCCGAGGCCTATGCGGCCAAGGAGCTGGCCGGCAAGGCGGCCAGCTTCGAGGTGACCGTGAAGTCCGTGGACGCCGCCGGCGCGGTGGCGCTGGACGACGAATTCGCCAAGACCCTCGGCCAGGAGAGCCTCGAGCAGCTCAAGGAGACGGTGAAGGGCCGCATCGTTCAGGAGCATGCCGGCGCCGCCCGCCAGAAGGTGAAGCGCGCCCTGCTCGACGCCCTCGATGCCCAGCACCAGTTCGAGGTGCCGGCGGGTCTCGTGGAGCAGGAGTTCAACGGCGTGTGGAGCCGGGTGAACGAGGATCTCGCAGGCCAGGGTCGCACCTTCGCCGACGAGGGCACCTCCGAGGAGGAAGCCCGCAACGACTACCTCAAGATCGCCGAGCGTCGCGTCCGTCTCGGCCTGGTGCTTGCGGAAATCGGTGAGCGCAACAATATCCAGGTTTCCGACGAGGAAGTGACCCGCGCGGTGGTGGAACGGGCCCGCCAGTTCCCCGGCCAGGAGCAGCAGGTGTGGGAGTATTACCGCCGCACCCCCGAAGCCCTGGCGTCCGTGCGTGCGCCTCTCTTTGAGGAGAAGGTCGTCGATTTCCTCCTGGAGCTCGCCAACGTGACCGAGAAGAAGGTCACCAAGGAAGAGCTCTACAAGGAGGAGGAAGACGAGAAGGCGGCCTGAGGCCCGGGTCGCTTTCGTCCTGCGACGATATCGCGCGGCACGCCGGGGACGGCGTGCCTTCACCCGCGCCCTGAGGACTGAAGATGCGTGATCCTGTTGATACTTATATGAATTACCTCATCCCCATGGTGGTCGAGCAGACCAACCGTGGCGAGCGCTCCTACGACATCTTTTCCCGCCTCCTGAAGGAGCGCATCCTGTTCCTTACCGGTCCGGTCGAGGACGGCATGGCCACCCTGGCGGTGGCCCAGCTGCTGTTCCTTGAGGCGGACAATCCCAAGAAGGAAATCTCGATGTACATCAACTCCCCCGGGGGAGTGGTGACGTCGGGCCTCGCCATCTACGACACCATGCAGTTCATCAAGCCTGCGGTGTCCACGCTCTGCATCGGCCAGGCGGCCTCCATGGGCTCGCTGCTGCTGACCGCGGGCGAGAAGGGCATGCGCTTCGCCCTGCCGAACGCCCGAATCATGGTCCACCAGCCGTCGGGCGGCTTCCAGGGCCAGGTGACGGACATCATGCTGCACGCGCAGGAGATCCTGAACCTGAAGAAGCGGCTGAATGAAATCTATGTGAAGCACACCGGCCAGCCGCTGAAGGCCATCGAGGATGCGCTCGAGCGCGACAATTTCCTCACCTCCGATGCGGCCAAGGAGTTCGGGTTGATCGATTCCGTGATCGACAAGCGTCCCACGGACGAGGCCTCCAAGGCGGCGTGATCGGGCACGCTGCGGGGGGCGTTCTCGAAATTCCCCCCCTTGCGTGCGGTGCAAGATCGCGCTTGCATGTCATTAAGCCGGCATCGGATGCCGCGTTGTCGGCCCCGCCCAAAAGGCGGGGCCGTGGCGTTTAAGGGGTCTTCACCTTCTGGGCGGACCCTGTGGCAGGCGAGACGGCGGACGGCGCGGTTAAGGCGCGGGTTTTTTGCCGGATGGTCATGTTTCCGGCACATCGGCCCTGGGGAATGTCGCTTCCCCGCCTTGATCGTGACGCCTAGGGGTGGTTGGCTCGCATGAACCGATCACCAATTCGGGATTGGCGAGCTTTTTGCTTAGCCTAATCCCCATATGTGATCCTAGCGAAACGGGGTCCGTAGCGGGTCCGCTTCGGTAGATCGTAGGAGACGAAGATGAGCAAGACCGGCGGCAGCGACAGCAAGAACACGCTTTATTGCTCGTTCTGCGGCAAAAGCCAGCATGAGGTCAGGAAGCTCATCGCCGGACCGACCGTGTTCATCTGCGACGAGTGCGTCGAGCTGTGCATGGACATCATCCGGGAAGAGTCCAAGTCCTCTCTGGTGAAGTCGCGGGATGGCATCCCGACCCCGAAGGAGATCCGCAAGGTTCTCGATGACTATGTCATCGGCCAGGACCACGCGAAGAAGGTCCTCTCGGTGGCCGTGCACAACCACTACAAGCGCCTCAACCACGCCACCAAGCACGGCGACGTGGAGCTCGCGAAGTCCAACATCCTGCTGATCGGCCCCACCGGCTCCGGCAAGACGCTGCTCGCGCAGACCCTGGCGCGCATCCTCGACGTGCCCTTCACCATGGCCGACGCCACCACGCTGACCGAAGCCGGCTACGTGGGCGAGGACGTGGAGAACATCATCCTCAAGCTGCTCCAGGCCGCCGACTACAATGTGGAGCGGGCGCAGCGCGGCATCGTCTATATCGACGAGATCGACAAGATCAGTCGCAAATCCGACAATCCGTCCATCACCCGCGACGTGTCGGGCGAGGGCGTGCAGCAGGCGCTGCTGAAGATCATGGAAGGCACGGTGGCCTCGGTCCCGCCCCAGGGTGGCCGCAAGCATCCCCAGCAGGAGTTCCTGCAGGTGGACACCACCAACATCCTGTTCATCTGCGGCGGCGCCTTCGCCGGCCTCGACAAGATCATCTCGTCGCGCTCGAAGGGGTCCACCTCCATCGGCTTCCAGGCCAAGGTGGCCCCGCCCGAGGATCGCCGTCCCGGCGAGGTCTTCCGCGAGGTGGAGCCCGAGGATCTGCTGAAGTACGGCCTCATCCCCGAGTTCATCGGCCGCCTGCCCGTGCTGGCGACGCTGGGTGACCTGGACGAGGAGGCCCTGAAGAAGATCCTCTCCGAGCCGAAGAACGCCTTGGTCAAGCAGTACCAGCGGCTGTTCGAGATGGAGAATGTGGACCTGACCATCCACGAGGAGGCCCTCGGCGCCATCGCCCGCAAGGCGATCGAGCGCAAGACCGGCGCCCGTGGCCTGAGGTCCATCATGGAGGGCATCCTGCTCGACACCATGTTCGACCTCCCCGGTCTGGAAGGGGTCGAGGAAGTGGTGATCTCGCGGGAGGTCGTCGAGCAGAATGCGCGTCCGCTGTATATTTATGCGGATCGCGTCGGCGACGCCGGCGCCAGTGCGTGACGGATCCGGCTCCACGCCTCTCCCCCGGCCTCAGGGTTCGGGGGACGGCGGGAGCTTGGTCCGACCAGGGGGGAAGACGGCCGGCGCCGCCGCATCGGTCCGCCCTCTCCCGAACTCCGTAAACGGGTTGCCCTTGAAACGGGCAGGTTGCGTGTCCATCTACTTTTCGAAAGCTCCGGTCTCGGGGGGCGGACTTCGTGTCTCCTGCGGCATCTGCCGCTTCAGCATTGACAATCCACGCCCGTCTCCGGCCGCGTGCACGCGCGGCAGCGTACAATTGCGTCCTGTTCCGGCGCGTGCACTTCTTGAAAGGATTGCGTCATGACGAGCCAGAAGCCGCGCCCGCCGCTCGTTGCCGGAGTATCCCAGACCTTCCCGGTTCTGCCCCTTCGGGACATTGTGGTGTTTCCCCACATGATCGTCCCCCTCTTCGTCGGCCGCGAGAAGTCCATCCGCGCGCTGGAAGAGGTGATGCGCGGCGACACCTATATCCTGCTCGCGACCCAGGAGAACGCCTCGGATGACGATCCGGCGCCGGAGGCCATCTTCTCCGTGGGCACGCTCGCCACTGTCCTGCAGCTGCTGAAGCTGCCCGACGGCACCGTGAAGGTGCTGGTGGAAGGCGTGAGCCGGGCCCAGGTGACCCACTACACCGAGCGTACCGACCTTTATGAAGCCGAGGCCATCTCCCTCTCCGACGAGGTGGGCGACGTGGTCGAGGGCGAGGCGCTCGCCCGCTCGGTGGTCAACGAGTTCGAGAATTATGTGAAGCTCAACAAGAAGGTGTCGCCGGAGGTGGTGGGCGTCGTCGGCCAGATCGACGACCACTCCAAGCTCGCCGACACGATTGCCTCGCACCTCGCCGTGAAGATCCCGGAGAAGCAGGCCGTGCTGGAGACCCTCAAGGTTTCCGACCGCCTGGAGAAGGTGCTCGGCCTGATGGAGAGCGAGATCTCCGTCCTGCAGGTGGAAAAGCGCATCCGGACCCGCGTGAAGCGGCAGATGGAGAAGACCCAGCGCGAGTACTACCTGAACGAGCAGATGAAGGCGATCCAGAAGGAGCTGGGCGACGAGGACGGCAAGGACGACCTGCAGGAGCTGGAAGACCGCATCAAGCGCACCAAGCTCACCAAGGAAGCCCGCGAGAAGGCCGCCCACGAGCTGAAGAAGCTCCGGCAGATGTCGCCCATGTCCGCGGAAGCGACCGTGGTGCGCAACTATCTCGACTGGCTGCTCTCCATCCCGTGGGGCGTGAAGAGCAAGGTCAAGAAGGACCTGCCGTTCGCCCAGGAGATCCTCGACGCCGACCACTTCGGCCTCGACAAGGTCAAGGAGCGCATCGTCGAGTATTTGGCGGTGCAGAGCCGCGCCAACAAGCTCACGGGTCCCATCCTGTGCCTCGTCGGCCCGCCCGGCGTCGGCAAGACCTCGCTCGGCAAGTCCATCGCCAAGGCGACGGGCCGTGAGTTCGTGCGCGTGGCCCTGGGCGGCGTGCGCGACGAGGCGGAGATCCGTGGTCACCGGCGGACCTACATCGGGTCCATGCCGGGCAAGATCATTCAGTCCATGCGCAAGGCCAAGAAGTCGAACCCGCTCTTCCTGCTGGACGAGATCGACAAGATGGGCGCCGATTTCCGCGGCGACCCGTCCTCGGCCCTGCTCGAGGTGCTGGACCCGGAGCAGAACCACACCTTCAACGACCACTATCTCGAGGTGGACTACGACCTCTCGAATGTCATGTTCGTGACGACGGCGAACACGCTGAACATCCCGCCGGCCCTTCTGGACCGCATGGAGGTGATCCGCATCGCCGGCTACACGGAGGACGAGAAGGTGGAGATCGCGCGCAAGCATCTCCTGCCCAACTCGCTCCAGAAGCACGGGCTGACGCCGAAGGAGTTCACCATCGACGATGCCGCGCTGATGCAGCTCATCCGCCGTTACACGCGGGAAGCCGGCGTGCGCAACCTGGAGCGTGAGGTGTCCACCCTCGCCCGGAAGGCGGTGAAGGAGCTGGTGCTCACCAAGAAGAAGTCGGTGAAGGTGACGGCGAAGAACCTCGAGGACTTCCTCGGCGTGCCGCGCTACCGGTACGGCGAGATGGAGACCGAGGACCAGGTGGGTGTCGTCACCGGCCTCGCCTGGACCGAGGTGGGCGGCGAGCTGCTCACCATCGAGGGCCTCATGATGCCCGGCAAGGGCAAGATGACGGTCACCGGCAACCTGCGCGACGTGATGAAGGAGAGCATCTCGGCGGCGGCGTCCTACGTCCGCTCGCGGGCGGTGGACTTCGGTATCGAGCCGCCGCTGTTCGAGCGTCGCGACATCCACGTGCACGTTCCCGAGGGCGCGACCCCGAAGGACGGCCCGTCGGCGGGCGTCGCCATGGCCACCGCCATCGTCTCCGTGATGACGGGCATTCCCGTCCGCCGGGACGTGGCGATGACCGGCGAGATCACCCTGCGCGGCCGGGTGCTGCCCATCGGCGGCCTGAAGGAGAAGCTGCTCGCGGCCCTGCGCGGCGGCATCAAGAAGGTGCTGATCCCGGGCGAGAACGCCAAGGATCTGGCGGACATTCCGGCCAACGTGAAGAACGCGCTGGAGATCGTGCCCGTCAGCCGCATGGACGAGGTGCTGGCGAACGCCCTGGTTCGCAAGCCGGAGCCCATCACCTGGGAAGAGCGCCCGGTGAATGCTCCGGTGGCCGGGGAGGAGACCCCCGGCGTCGTCGCCCACTGAGGCGAGGGGCGGACGGAAAGCGGGGGACATCCCCCGCGATTCCGCCCAAACCGGCACCAGACCTGAAAAAGTGAGGGCGTGCTGCCGCTTTTCCCCATCACGGCGGGGAAGCGGCGCACGCCCTCAGCGTTTTCAAAGACTTAAGCTTTCTTCCGATGCGCCGCCGCGGTCCGCCTGTTCGCAGGCGCACATGCGGAAATCGTGCATTGGTGCGGGTTTGACCCCGATCGCGCTTGCAAAAGCCGTATTTTCCGTGATGCTCGCGCCGTTCGTCGGGGCTTATCCCTCAACGATTCGCGTTCTGACAACGGAAGGAAAGGTCAGATGACCACCAAGAACGAACTGATCGCCGCGGTGGCCGAGGAAGCGAAGCTGACGAAGACGGCAGCCGCTGCGGCCGTGGACGCCACCTTCGACATCATCGCCAAGGCGCTGAAGCAGGGCGAGGAAGTCAAGCTGATCGGCTTCGGCAGCTTCTCCGTGGTGACGCGCGCTGCCCGTGAAGGCCGCAACCCGCGCACCGGCAAGCCGGTGAAGATCAAGGCCTCCAAGGCTCCGAAGTTCACGCCCGGCAAGGGTCTCAAGGAAGCGGTCAACGACTGATCGCATTTCCAGCGCGCTTCGCGGACGCTCCCGGCCTGCCCAAGATGCGGGCGGAGCGTCCACGGGGCAGCGCTCGCTCGATGCCGGTGCCCGCCTGTCGAGCCCGGATCGACGGTGTGGGCGGGACACAAGGCGGTCCATGCCACTCCCTTCAAGACCACGCCGCCGGGCACAAGGCCGGCCGCGCCCCTGAAGCGGCGGCCCCGGGAGGCCGAAGTCAGCGGCCGAAGTCAGCGCCCGCGTGAGCGCTCCTGACAGGTGCCTTTCCGCTTCCGCCGAATGGATGCGCCCGCGCCGTCGCGGACCGGCTCCACCCAGCCGCAGGGCGCGCCATGATCGCCGCGCGCTGATTCCCGCCGCGGCGGCGGGGCATTCTCCGCCACGCCCTTGCAGTGCGCGACAGCGCAGATTATAGCCCCAGCGCGCCGGGCCGGATCCAGACCGCACGGCGTGCGCGGCCGGCGGAACGACGCGGTCCGCTGATGGTTCGGGCGGTTAGCTCAGTTGGTAGAGCATCTCGTTTACACCGAGAGGGTCGGCGGTTCGAGCCCGTCACCGCCCACCAGATTCCCTCCCTTTCAGATGATCCGAATGCTCTTGAGGGGCGCGGCGGATTCGCCCGTTGCAGGGGGCGATGACCGGTCGTCCGCGTCCCCCGGGGCGGGCGGCCTGTGGATTGCGCGAGGCCTTGGCAGCACTTGATTTGCGAGCGGCTGTGGACAAATTCCCGGCAAAATATGCCGGTGTTGCTTGACTTGCGAAGAGGGGAACCGTATCACGCGGCTCTCTTCGGCGGCACGGTTCGCTCCGACGCCGGGTCCGAGGGGGTGTAGCTCAGTTGGTTAGAGCGCCGGCCTGTCACGCCGGAGGTCGCGGGTTCGAGCCCCGTCACTCCCGCCATCCAATCAAAGACATCTCAAAAATCGCTGCGCATGCGAGGTCCCTTGTCGAAGGGGTCCTGACGCTTTGCGTCGCCGCGCGGCGTGCGCGGGCATGGGCGTCTGTCGCCGTGCGCCTGGCTTGAGAGAGGCAGGGGCTCGCCGTCCCTGCGGCCTCCAACTGGATCGATGCCCCTCTCGGTCGCGGAGACGCTGTTCAGGCGCCCCCGAGGACAACCCGGTTTGGCCTGCTGGAATCAGGTGGGGAAAGACTGCGAAGCGCAGATGCGCGCCCGTGGCGGCGCGCCGCCAGGAGATGTGTTGGGGGATGTAGAATAGGAAGTCAGCGGGGCGTGAATGTAAGCTGGCTATATAAACCTATACATCGCCGCAGCCTGACAATGACTACGTACACAGGTTTCTTGTCACTGGTATGACAGTATGACTGTTTGAACTGTTGCCGCAAGGATACAGCCGCCGCCGGGGAGGTAAGCTATGAACCTCGCCTGAGAGTCTTCCCATAAGGGCGGGGGTTTGCCATGAAAAAGCGTTTGCTGGTTCTCAACGTTCTCGGCGCGGTCGCGCTGGCGGGTGCGGCGCAGGCCGCGGATCTCGCGACCAAGCCGATGGTCACCAAGGCTCCGGTGGCGCCGGCCTTCAGCTGGACCGGCTTCTACATCGGCGCCAATGCCGGCTACGGCTGGGGCCAGACCACCTTCTCCAATTCCTACGATCCGCTGAACCCGAGCACCCTGGTGAACGCGGATGCCGACTTCGGCACCGACGGCGCCGTGGTGGGCGGCCAGATCGGCTACAACTGGCAGATCAACCAGGTGGTGCTCGGCGTCGAGGCGGATGCGGCCTGGTCCGACATCTCCGGCTCCGGCTCCTATTTCAACGGCGTGGCGTCGAGCTGCGTGCAGAGCAATGACGCCTGCACCGCCAAGACCGAAGCTTTCGGCACCATCGCCGCCCGCCTCGGCGTCGCCTTCGACCGCGTGCTGGTCTACGCCAAGGGCGGCGCGGCCTGGGCTGTCACCAAGTACACCGCCGGCAACACCGACTTCGTGACGCCTGCCTTCTCCTACCAGGCGAGCGTGGACGAGACCCGCTGGGGCTGGACCATCGGCGGCGGCGTGGAATGGGCCTTCACCAACAATTGGTCGGCCAAGGTCGAGTACAATTACATGGACTTCGGCAGCAGCGACGTGACGTTCAACTTCGTGCCGAACACCTTCATCCACCCCTATGCCGCCACCGTGGGCCAGTCGCTCCAGGTGCTGAAGGGTGGCGTGAACTATCGCTTCTGAGAGCCAACGCGCCGCTGCGGCCGGTTCTTCCGCCGCAGCGGCGCCTCTTCGATCTCGCAGGCCCCGGCATCGTCCGGGGCCTTTTCTTTTGGCGGAGGGCGGGTCCACAGCGGCCGCGCAAGCTCCGGCGCCAAAGCCGGGCTCCAAAGCCGGCCCTTCACGTCCCGCGCGAAGGGCCGCTTCCCCGCTCCCGCCCGCTCTGGTGCACCGTCCCGGGGCGTCGGTGGCTGTGTCGCGCCGGCTGGCCCGGAAGGCGTCGGATGCGCCGGGAGCCGCGCCTCCACCAATGACCTCCGCCAATGAAAAGCGCCGCGCCCGATGTTCCGGACGCGGCGCTTTTCGTTCCTGGCTCTTTCCTGGAGCTCAAGCCGGCTCCACCTGCTCCGGTCTCACCGCTCCGCTCTCGGCGCGCCGTGGGGCCGATCCGCGGCGCCTGCCGGCGTCAGTGCACCACCGGCGTCACGAACTGCAGGCCCAGCACCATCAGCCCCACCGCCGCCACCCAGCTGCCGCTGGCGCGCAGGGCGATGGGGCGCCAGCCGCCCACCCCGCCCAGGAAGGCGATGGCGCCGCCCGTGCCCAGCGTGAGCGCCGCATAGCCCACCGCGGTCATGCCGGAGAGGAACAGGAGGCGGTCGGTGTTGGCCGCCATGGCCTCGCCATTCTGGAAGCCGTGCAGCAGCCCCATCACCGCCACCAGGGCGATGAGGGCGGGCAGCGGCAGCCGTGCCGCCGCGGCCAGCGCCAGCCCGGTCACGGCCACCAGCCCCACGTCCAGAACCGAGGCGCCGGGCAACGCCGTCACCACTTGCGACAGCAGCCCCCCGCACAGCAGCGCCAGCGGGAACACCGGCACCACCCAGCGCGCCCGCTGCGGCCCCTGGAAGGCCGCCAGCGCGGCGAGGGCGGCCCAGGGCAGCATCTGCTTCAGGTCCGTCAGCGGATGCAGCATGCCGCCGTAGAAATCGCCCAGCCGCGTCTCCACCAGATGGGCGTGGGCGGCCGTCGGCGCGACGACAGCGAAGGCCGCCGCCGCGAAAGTGCGGAAGGTCCGGCGCTTCATTCCACCACGCCCACCGCCGCCAGCAGGAAATAGACGCCGGCGCAGCCGATGGCGGCGCCGCAGCCGCGCACCAGCTTCGCGCCGGCCGGCCACTTGATGAGCTCGCCGATGAGGATGCCGACGAGGTGCAGCAGGCCGGTGGCCACCACGAAGCCCACCGCATAGGCCACCGGGTCCGCCGCTTCAGGCAGTTCCCGGCCGTGGGCGTAGCCGTGGAAGATGGCGAACACGCCGACGATGCAGGCGGCGATCGCCAGCGGCAGGCGCACGTTCATGAACACGAACAGGCCGAGGGCGATGCCGGAGACGGCCACGCCCTGCTCGATGAAGGGCAGGGGCACGTTCATCACGCCGAGCAGGCCGCCGAACGCCATCACCAGCGGGAAGGTGATGGGCAGCACCCAGATGGCCGGGGCGCCGAGCTGGGCGCCCCACAGGCCCACGGCCACCATGGCGATGATGTGGTCCGGGCCGAGCATGGGGTGCATGAAGCCGCTGGTGAGGCCGCCGGCCACGCCGACGCCGGTATGGGCGAGGGCGGAGCTGAGCGGCAGCGCCGCGAGGAGAAGGGCTAGGGGCAGGCGGAGCGCCGAATTGCCAGATGTCATGGCGGGTCTCTCGTGCTTGCGTTCAGAAGGGAGCGGGCGTCACACCCGCGACAGGAACCAGAAGGCGGCGACGCTGCCGACGGCATAGGCGGGCAGCGCCGCGCCCCAGCGCGGCAGCAGCGCCCCGGCCCGGCGTTGGGCCCAGATGAGCGCCAGCACCACGGCGACGAAGGTCAGCTGGCCGATCTCGACCCCCACGTTGAAGAACAGGAGGGCGATGGGCAGCGTCGCCTGCGGGATCCCCAGCGTGGTCAGGGCGGTGGCGAAGCCGATGCCGTGGAGGAGGCCGAAGGCGAAGGCCACGATCCACGGATAGCGCGCGCTCCAGCCGATCTGGCCGCGCTGCTTCTTCACGATCTCCACGCCGACGAAGACGATGGAGAGGGCGATGGTGGCGTTGAGCGGCCCGGGCGGGATGCCCACCCAGCCGAAGGTGGCGGCGGCGAGCGAGAGGCTGTGGCCCACGGTGAAGGCGGTGATGGTCTTCACCAGCGGCCAGCCGCCGCCCACCAGCCAGATGAGGCCGAGCACGAACAGCAGGTGGTCGATGCCCAGCAGGATGTGGTCGATGCCGAGGTTGGTGTAGGTCTGGGCCAGGTCGAGCCAGGCGGCGAGGTCGTGGCCCGGATCGCGCGCCACGGTCACGAAGGGGGTGGTCGCGCTCACCGTATAGGCCTGGGCCGGCCCCTCCCGCGGGATGATCCGGAAGGTGGCCACCGATTGCTTGCTGCCGAGCCCCATGAAGCTGATGCGCCCGGCCAGCCCCTTCTCGCCGCAGTTCAGCTCCGGCTGGCTCCAGGTGCAGTGGGCGGGGAAGATGGGCTGCAGCCGCATGTCCACCGGCGGCATGGTCCACTGGCCCATGTACCGGCCGGGACCGATCTCGCGCAGGGTGATCACCGCCATGGAGGCTTCGTGGGCGGCCGCCGGCCGGGGCCCGGAGGCGAGCACGCCGGCGAGAAGGAGGAGCAGCCCGGCGAGGGCCCGGCGCGCGGAGAGCGGGAACAGGGCGCTCATTTCGCCGCGTCCGCTTCGTCGCGGCGGATCACGTAGGCCTTGCCCAGCTCACGCGTGGCGGCGATGGCGAGCACGCGGCGCCGCTCGTCCTTCCACGCCTGCTCCACCTGCGAGCCGACCTCTTCCAGGGGCACCTTCCGGCCGGGCGTGAAGGTGTCGAGCCGCACGATGTGCCAGCCGGCGGTGGACGGCACCACGCGCCACGTGCCGGCGGGGCCGGCCATCAGCGCCGTCACGAAATCCTTGCCGAAGGAGGGCTCCAGCGTGGGGCTCGGGCGCTGGGCGTAGATATGCGCCCGGTTCTGGAGGTCCTCCGATTCGGTGCCGGCCTCGATCTGGGCGAGCGCGGCGCGGGCCGCCGCTTCGGCGTCGGGGCCGGAGAAGGGCACCTCGATGAAGCTGACCTGCTCCGGGATGTCATATTGCACGCGGCGCTTCTCGTACCAGGCGGCAAGCTCCTGCTGCTTGGGCTGGGGCACGTCCACGCCGCCGAAGATCAGCAGCCGCATCTTGTGGGTGACGCGGTCGCGAATCATCTCGTCGCCCTTGTCGAGGCCCTGGGCGAGCCCCTCGCGGAAGGTGATCTCGTTGAGCAGCCAGAGGTCGACCAGGCGGGCATATTCGTCCGCGCCCGGCTCGCGCTGCTCATGCGCGTTCTTGAAGGCGTCGACGATGGACTGGCGGACCTCCGGCGTCACCTCGATCAGCCGCTCCTTGCTCACGGACGGGGTGACGGCCGCGTGCACCGCGAAGATCAGCGCGCCGAGCGCCATGAACTGCACCAGCGGCTCGCGCACGATGGTCCAGACGAGCCCTTTCTTCCCCGGAGCCTCAGGGGCCGTCCGGCCGGCATCCGCCGACCCGCCCGCCGGCGTCTCACTCGACGACGTCACTTGCCCAACCCTCCTGCGAAAACCCGCGCGACCGGGGCGCCACGATCCGGGGTGCCCCGGGGCGCTTCCGATACCGCCGAAGCGGATCCACTAGTCGTTGGGCGGTGTCGCGATCATGACAGCCGATGCGGAATGCTGCGCCGGCGGAAGAAGAGAGGTCGGAAGGCGGGAGGACGCGAGCCGCGCCTGCCGTCCGCGGGGCCCCGGAACCGCCCTCATGTCCCCCCCTTGCACCCGCGTCACCGCCTTCCGGTTGATGGTTCGCCGGCTGAGCGCGCATGGGTCCCCAAAGGTCACAAAACTTTCACCTCCGTTTGGGAACGCGGTCACATAACACCGCTAAGTGCACCTCCTCCGCAGGATCACCACCAGAATCGGGGGTTGGGAAATGAAGGGCGGGAGTCTCTCGCAACAGATCGTTGCAGGTGCATCGGTCCTGGCCGTGGCGGCCGGGTCCGTGATGGTGTCGTCGGTGCCTTCGGTCGCCGACAGCTACATGGCCGGTGATTTCCATAATCACACGCCGTGCTCGGACGGCCGTTCGTCGGTCGCGACGATGGTGAACAAGGCCATCCAGAACTATGGCCTCGAGTGGCTCGGCGCTGCCGATCACGGCGGCTCCAGCCCGCGCGACTGCCGCGTGGACGATCCGGAAGGCGACGGCTCCACCACCGGAACCGGCAAGTTCTGGGACGTGGCCCCGGTCACCGAGGTGAAGGGCAACGTGGCCACCTCGCAGGGCCACCGCTCCATGTGGCGCTGGCAGAGCGCCGAGGAGATCATCTATCCGGAGCTCGTGCGGCTCGCGAAGAGCCTCAACAAGCCGATGCTCTATGCCGGCATCGAGACCAACGTGCCCGGCCACGAGCACACCTCCATGACCGTCATCGGCAACCAGAAGCCGGAGAGCTTCACGGTCGGCACCGGTGACGCCAGCGCGCTCGCCGAGTTCGAGTATCGCTTCGACCGCTCGGACACCGACACCAGCCTCGGCGCGCCGAACCACAACTGGACCGGCAAGGTGGCGACCGCCTCCGGCACCGGCTCGGGCACCGCGAACCACAACAACAAGGCCGTGCCCTCGGTGCAGTGGCTGCAGAAGTACTACCCGCTCGACAGCTACTACGTGCCTGCGCACGTGGAGCGTGCCGGCGTGTTCAACCCGAACGGCAACAACGGCTTCAACATCGAGCACTTCCGCGACTTCAACAACGCGGGCCCGACCGTCGCCGTCGGCTTCGAGAGCCAGCCGGGCCACCAGGCCTCCAACAACCGCGGCGAATACCGCGCCGGCTTCTGCGGCACGGGCTGCGACTCGGTGGGCGTGACCACCTTCGGCGGCACCGGCATCTATGCCGCCAAGGTCGGCGGCGTGTGGGACGCGCTGCTCGGCGAAGGCCGCAACTGGTTCTTCTTCGCCAGCTCCGACTGGCACAACCGCGGCCAGTTCTCCATCTACGAGGCCAGCTCCACCAACGACTTCTACCCGGGCGAGTTCCAGAAGCTCTACATCCCGCGCCCGGCGGCCGGCACCACCCTGCGCCCGCAGGTGGTCGTGGACGGCGTGCGCTCCGGCAACTCGTTCTCGGTGCAGGGTGACCTGATCACCGGCGAGCTGTCCTACAAGGCCGAGGTCATCGGCTATGCGGCCGCCGGCACGGCCAAGATGGGCCAGACCCTGGTGGTCCCGCGCGGCCGCTCGGTGAAGCTGACCCTCGAGGTGAACCTGCCCACCGGCACCAACAACTCGCCCTACAGCTTCGCCAATCCCTCCCTGAAGCAGATCGGCGTCACCGAGCCGCTCAACAAGCCGACCCTGCGTCACGTGGACTTCATCCGCGGCGACGTGACCGGCCTGGTGGCGTCCTCCAGCGCCGACTACACCAAGGGCACCAACAGCTCCGCCCAGATCATCAACTCGTTCAGCCCCAGCAACTGGACCGTGAGCGGGCAGAAGCGGACGATGGTCGTCACCATCACGAACGTGCAGAAGAACATGTACGTTCGCGCCCGTGGCTCCAACCTGCCGCCCTCCACTCCGGCCGAGACGGATGCCCAGGGCAACCCGCTCAACGACTGGGATCCGGAGAACACCGCGCAGGGTCCGTTCGTGCCCTGCACCGACGCCGCGTGCCCCTCGCACATGGCGGTGGTGAACGGCGCCAAGGTGTCGAGCTACGACGTCGCCGCCTGGTCGGACCTGTGGTTCTACGCCAACCCCATCTTCATCCGCGTCGCCGACCAGCCGAAGCTGCTGGTGGAGACCAACGGCGCCCTCGCGGTCGCCCTGAAGAAGTGAGACTGCCGGCCGGCGCGTCCAGCGCCGGCCGTTCCTCCGGTGGTTCCGCCGGATTGCTGCCGGGGGTCGAAACGACCTCCGGCTCTTTTTGCTTCAGGGTCCAGGTTTCATGATGTCCGAAGCGCGCGCGCGCCCCGCCGCCGAATCCGTCCTCGCCGCCGCTCCGGTCGAAGCCCCGCCGTCGCGCATCCGCGCCATCACCGCCGTGGCCTGCCTCTCGGGCTTCGCCGGGCTGGGCTACGAGATCGTCTGGTCGCGCATGCTGGCGGTGGCGCTGGGGCACGAGATCGTCGCCGTCCTCGGGGTGGTGTCGGCGCTGTTCGCCGGCCTGGCGCTCGGCAGCCTGACGCCGGGCCGCCGCATCGCCGCCAGCCCGCATCCCGCCCGCTGGTATGCGGGCCTCGAGCTCACCATCGGCCTGTGGGCGCTCGCCCTCATCCCGCTGACGCCGCTGGCCGCCGATCTCATGCCCTCTCTGGTGCCGGTGGACGCGGGCACGGCACGGCAATGGCTGGTCGCGTTCGCGCTGCCCTTCGTGCTGCTGCTGCCGGCGACCATGGCCATGGGCGCCACGCTGCCGGCGCTGGAGGCGGTGCTGGCGCCGCGCCTCGCGGCCGGCGGGGCGGTGGGGCGCGTCTATGCGGCCAACACCTTCGGCGCCGTGGCCGGCACGCTCGCCACCACCTTCCTCGTCATTCCCGCCCTCGGGCTTTCCGCGACCCTCGCCATCTGCGCCGCTCTCAACCTCGCCTGCGCCGCCGCCATGTGGGCGGGCGAGGGGCGCGCGCCCCGCGCCGTGCCGAAACCGAAGGGGCAGGGGCTCCCCGCGCTGGCACCGCTGTTCGTCACCGGCCTTCTGGGCATCGGCTATGAGGTTCTGACCATCCGCGTGGTCAGCCAGATCCTCGAGAACACCATCTACACCTTCGCCTTGCTGCTTGCCGCCTATCTGGCCGGAACCGCCATCGGCGCCGCCCTGTGGACGCGCTTCGGCCGCCGGGGAGCAGGCGAGGCGGCCACCACCGCCCTCGTCGCGGCCACCGCCCTGGCGTGTCTGGGGGGCGCGGCGGTGCTGGCAGGCTCGGATGGCCTCCTCCGTCTGGCGAAAGGCGCGCTGCCCGCCACCATGGCGGGGCGCCTGGGGGCGGAGCTGGCCATCGGCGCGCTGGCCTTCCTGCCGCCGACGCTCGCCATGGGCGCGCTCTTCACCCGGCTGGCGCAGCGGGCCAGCGACGCGGCGGGCGGCATGGGGGCGGGGCTCGCGGCCAACACCTTCGGCGCGGCGCTGGCGCCCATCCTGTTCGGGCCGGTGATGGTGCCCCACCTCGGCGCCAAGCTCGGCTTCGTGGCGGTGGCGCTGGGCTATCTGCTGGTGCTGCCGAACCTGCGGCGGGGCGCGCTGGCGGCGGGGGCGGTGGTCGTGGCGGCGACGGTGGCGCTGGTGGCCTCGCCCCTCTCCCTGCGCTTCGTGTGGGTGCCGCCGGGCGGGGCGCTGCTGTTCCACCGCGACGGCGTGATGGCGGCGGTGAGCGTGGTGCGCAACAGCGCCGGCGACCAGCATCTGCAGGTGAACAACCATTTCCGCATGGGCGGCAGCGCCTCCATTCGCTCCGACCACCGGCAGGCGCACATTCCGCTGCTGCTGCACCCGGATCCCCACCGCGCCCTGTTCCTGGGCCTCGGCACGGGCGCCACCCTCTCCGCCGCCGGGGATCATCCCGGCCTTCAGGCGGACGGGGTGGAACTGGTGCCCGAGGTGGTGGAGACCTTCCCGTTGTTCGCCGCCTCGGCGCCGCAGCTCGGCACGAATCCGGATATTCGCGTGCACATGGCCGATGCGCGACGCTTCGTGCGCAGCCCCGGTGCGCCTTATGACGTGATCGTCGCCGACCTCTACCACCCCTCCGTGGACGGCTCCGGAGCGCTCTATGCGCGGGAGCATTTCGCCGCCATCCGCGCGCGCCTCGCGCCGGGCGGGGTGTTCTGCCAGTGGCTGCCGCTGCACCAGCTGGACATCGAGACGCTGCGGGTCATCGTCCGCACCTTCCTCGAGGTGTTTCCCGAGGCGGATGCCTATCTCGCGCAATTGAGCGTGGAGACGCCGCTGGTCGCGCTCGTCGGCCGGGCGGCACCGCGCAGCTATCCCGCCGCCTGGATGGCGGCGCGCGTGCAGGACCGGGCGCTCCGCACCCGCCTCGCGACGCTGGATCTTGCGGACGACCTCTCCCTCTTCGGCCTCTATCTCGCCGGGCCGCAGGGGCTTGCCGCCTTCGCCGGCGCCGCCCCGCTCAACACGGACGACCGGCCCCATGTGGCCGCCCGCGCGCCGCGCGTCGCCTATGCGGCGGGCGATCGCCCCGCCGACCGGCTGGTCGCGCTGCTCCAGGCGCTGCCGCGCCGGCCCGAGGACGTGCTGGCCGGGGCCGACGCGCCCGCGCGCCGCCGCCTCGCCGCATATTGGCAGGCGCGCGACCGTTATCTGGAGATCGGTGCCGACATGCTGGCGGCCAAGGGTCCGCGGGACGTGGCCCGCACCCTGGCGCCGCAGCTGGTGGAGCTGGTGCGCACCAGCCCGGACTTCGCGCCGGCCTATCTGCCGGCGCTTGCCATGGCGCGGCAGCTGGCCGTCACGGACCCGGCTTCTGCACGACGGATCCTAGAAGCGCTGGATAGCGCAGCCCCTGGGAGGCCCGAAGCCCGGCAGGCGCTTGCGGGGCTTCCGCGGGGGTAGGGCCGGCGGCGGCCACCTTGAAGGGGATGGAGCCGCCGTCCGCGTGATAGTGGCGGCGAATGTAGCCGTTCCACTCGATCATGTAGTCGCCGGGGGGCAG
This sequence comes from Xanthobacter nonsaccharivorans, assembly GCF_043194755.2. NCBI lineage: Bacteria > Pseudomonadati > Pseudomonadota > Alphaproteobacteria > Hyphomicrobiales > Xanthobacteraceae > Xanthobacter > Xanthobacter nonsaccharivorans. The sequence continues at coordinate 2,277,312 of NZ_CM195526.1, forward strand.
GGGCTTGGTGGCGCGGAAGGCCACGTCCCGCACCTCGCCGGCGCTGCGCACCCAGTCGATGGGCCATTCGGCCTTGTCGGGGCCGAGCAGGCGCACCTCCTTCAGCTCCACCTCCACCATGAACTGGATGCTCATGGCCGGTTCCTGCTCGGTCACCACGTCATTGGCGTTGGGCGAGGACTGGTCGAAGGCGCACTGGGCGAAGGCCGGGGCCGCGAACAGGGCGAACGCGCCGGAAAGGGCGAGCGCGGCAAGGATGCGCGCGGAAGGGGCGGTGCGAAGGAGCATGGTCCGGTTCCGGATCAGGAGAAGCGCACGGCATAGCCGTGATTGTCGAGGCGGTCGGGGATGGCGTTGAAGGCGATGGAGATGCGCCGTTCCCCGTGGTTGGGCGGCACCTCGTGAAGCAGGTAGCTCGGGAACATCACGAGGTCGCCGGCGGAGGTCTGCGGCATCATCCATTTGCCGCCGTTGAAGGCGTTCACCCGCGCATTGGGGTTGGAATTGCCGAAGATGAAGCCCGCCCCGCCCAGCGCCTTGTGGAAGATGATGTTGGCGGAGGGGTGCGCGTCGGTGAGATAGACGACGCCGGAAATGAAGCTGTTGGCGTGGGTGTGGATGGCCTGCCGCCCGCCGGGCTCCAGCACGTTCACCCAGATTTCCTTGATCTGCCATGCGAGCGCCTCGCCGAACAGGACCTCGCCGAAGGCCGTCACGTGTGGCATCACCAAGGTGCCGAGCCGGGCGAAGGCGTCGTTGGCGCCGACGCCTGCCACCGGGGTGTGGGAGAGGTGGTCCGAGAAGGCATTGGCCAGGTTGGCGGAGCCGGTGACCTCGTCGGTCACCATGGCGACCGTCTCGGCATCCAGCAGCTTCTCGACGCGCATGACCGGGGTCGGAAAGAGGGGAATGACCTGGCTGGCGACCTGGCTCACGGCAATGCCCATCCGGAGAGAGAAACGACGCGGCCGCCCGCGGTAGTGGGCGTGACCTGCGGCCGGCACTCTCCCGGCCGCCCATGACCGGCCCATGACGGTCGGGTGAAGTGTCGATGACCGGTCGCGCGCATCTGCCGGCTCGGGCCCCGTGCTCGCGCTCAGTGGGAGGAGGGGTCGGGCTCGTTGGGGAAGGGCCGCTCGGCCGTGCGCCGCCGCCCGCCGCTCTGGGCCGGCACCGCGCCCTTCTCCGGCGGGGGCAGGGCCAGCTCGGCGCTGCGGCGGTCCATCTGAAGGAGCACCCCGCGCACGGTCACCTGCTTCAGGGTCCAGCCCCGGTGCACGTCGCCGGTGCGCAGCCGCATCACCGTGTTGGACGTCTGGTCGAGGAAGATGCCGAAGCCTTCCTTCGCCCCCACCACCGTGCCGATGAGGGCGAGGGGCGGGCGGGGTGCCGGGGCCGGCGCAGTCTCGGCCAAGGGCGCCACCGCCGCCGGGGCCGGCGCGGCCGAGGGCGGCGGCCGGCGCGACGGGGAGAACAGCGGCCGCTCACGGGTGGCGGTGAGGCTCTGCAATGGGATCCCCCACAGCGGATTGCCCCGCGGCGCGGCGGGCGCCGTCTGCGCCGGAGGCTCCCCGTCGAGGGATTGCGCCATCACGGGGCCGGCGAGGGCCGCCGCAAGACCGAGCATGGCGGCGGGAAGGGCGAGGGGAGACCGGGGGCGTCTCATCGCGTGCCCTGCCATTGGCCATAGACCGTGAGAAGCACGCGCAGGCGCGTATCGTCGTCGCCTCCGCCGGCGGAGGTGGAGGGGCCCTGCACCACCAGCTGGTCCACGAACAGGAAGGGCATGCCGGCCTCGATGTCATAGAGCAGCTTCTGCATCTCGCCCTGGGGGATCTCGAAATTGGCCGTGACGCCAAGGAAGCCGGGGCCGAATTCGCTGCCCTGCAGCTCCACGCGGGACGACATGATGCGTCCGTCATAGCGCGTCACGGCGGCGCCGACGCGCTGCATCAGGTTCGCGCCCGCGACCGTGACGGTGGGGCCTTCGAGGAAGGGCGAGCCGGCGGGCGGCCCGGCGGGCGCGGCCGTGCCGTCCGCCGCCGGCGGGCGGCGGCCCTGGAGACGGCCGAGGATCTCATCCGCCGTGGCCACCGCCTCCCGCTTCTCCAGGAGGCCGCCCACGGCGGAGACGGCCATGTGGGCGAGCAGCAGCACCGCGGCCCCGTAGCCGAGCGCGGCGAGCAGCGCGGGGCGGCGGGGCCAGGCCGCGCGAAGGGGCATGCTGCGCGGGGACGCGTGGCGCAGCGCGCGGGCGCGCCGCAGGAGCAGGGCGGGCAGGCGTCCGGCGTGGGTCGCCAGCCCGGACAAACGCTCCCGCAGCGGACCGAGGTGCGCGGGCTTCATGGCGTGCCTCCGAACGGCGTGCGGATCTGCGCCTCGATGTGGAAGCGCTCGCCCGCCTCCTCCGCCGCGCGGGTGGTGGGGGCGAAGAAGGTGGCGCGGGTGAAGCGCCGCGACTGCTCCATCAGCCGGATCAGGGCCGGGGCATCCTGCGATACGCCCATCACCTGCAGCTTCAGGCCTTCCACATGCATCTCCGTGACGAAGGTGTGGTCCGGCAGCACCTCGGCGAGGGCGTCCAGCACCAGCACGGTGGGGGCTCCTTCGTGCTTGCGCCGCTCCAGCGTGGCGAGGGCGCGGCCGGCCTCCCCGCCGTTCGAGGTGGTGAGGACGAGGCGGCGGGCGGCGATCTGCCGGTTGAGGTCGTCCAGCTCCCGGTCGAGGCTGCCGCCCGCCACGTCCGCCAGCAGCAAGGCGAGGAGGGCGGCAAGGCCGGCCCCGGCCAGCGTGCCGGTGAGGATGCGCCGCACCCGCGCCGGCTTGGGGGTGCCCGCGGTCGTGTGCGCATGCACCCGGATCGGCGCGTCGGCTCCCACGGGAAGGGTGGAGACGGCGATGGTCTTGGCGCCCAGCGTCTTCACCGCCTCCACCAGCGGCGCGATGCGCCCGCGGGCGGTGGCGGCGACGGTGAGGGCGATCCGGTCGTCGCCGAGGGGCGCGGGGGCGGTCCAGCCGAACACGGCGTCCGCCGCGTTCCAGGGGGTGAGGCGGTCGATCTGCGCGCGCACGATGCCGTCCAGGAACTCGCCGGCGCGCCGGGGCAGCTCCAGCGGGCGGAACAGGAAATGGCCGGGCTGGAGCGCAAGCTCCACCTCCTGCTCCTTCAAGGCCGCGGCGAGACCGGGCGGAAGGGGGCTTGCGTCCAGCCGGAACGGGGGCGGGGCGGGGGTGTCGCCGGCGCCTTCGAGGGTGAAGCTGCCGTCCGGCCCCTCCACCAGCCGCGTGGTGCCGGAGGCGTGGAGCAGGGCGCCGAGCGCCAGCACCGCCTCGGCCACGAGGTCGATGAATGTGGAAAAGGCGTCCGTGATGCGCTTGAGGGTCATCGCCGCGCCTCCGCGCGTGGGGGTGGGGGCGGCAGGTCGGGCGCGGCCGCGTCCGCCCGCCAGGAGAGGATGCGGTACGGGTCCTCGCCGAAGTCGCGCAGGAGGAGCACGGCCTCCGCCGTCCGGGTCCGCCCGCTGTCGAAGGTGACGCGGACGGTGACGCGCACGCTCTCCCCCGGCTCGGTGGTGGTGCCCGGCGGCACGGGGGGCGTCCCCTCCTGCGCGCCGTTGCCCGCGTCGGCGGCGGCGCCGGGCAGAGCGGCGAGGACGAGGGGGGAGGCCTCCCGCGCATTCACCTCGCCCCGGCCGCTGTAGACGGTGAGGAAGGGCATGGCCTGCGCCAGCAGCGCCGCGGGCAGGCCGGGCACGCGCCACACCTCGTCCACATGCACATAGGCCGCGCCGCGCGGGCCGTAGTCCAGGCCGGCGTCGCGATAGGCCTCGGGCAGCTCCTCCGAGCCGCCCGCCGGCGCGGTGCGCCAGCCGACGATGCGTCCGGCATAGTCCGCGGCCGCCTCCGGCTTCGCGCCGAGGGCGACGAAGAGGCCGGCGATGATGTCCTTGGAGGCGGCATTGAGGTCGATGCGCGCGCTCTCGTCCCGGAACAGCGCGAGCACCTGCGCCCGCCCCCGGCGGAAGCCGATCTCGCCCGAGGTGGGGCGGACCTCCTTCGGGGTGGCGATGAGCCGGTAGGCGGCAAGCTCCACCGCCCCTGCGGCGAGGCCGTCCGCCAGGATGTCCTCCTCCCGCGCCACGGCGGCCATGGCGCTCGCCGAGACATAGGTGGCGTAGATGCCCACGAGGGTGGCCAGCGCCGCCAGGATCCATAGCACCGCCACCAGGATGAAGCCGTCCTGCGCCTGCGGGCGGGCGGGCGGTTCGGGCGTGAGAGGCGCCGTCATTGGGCCGGGGTCTCCACGGTCTGGCCGGGCGGCGGGGCGCTGGAGCAGCCCTTCTCGGTCTTCTCGGAGACGCAGAGCTGCGGCACCTGCGCCCGCACCATCGCGGCGGTGGAAGCGGCGAGCGCGCGCCCGCTGGTGCCATCGCGCACCACGAGGCGCACCGCCCGGGGCAGCTCCTCCGCATCGCTCCAGTCGGGCCGCCATGTGCCGTCCCGCCCGGCATAGGAGAAGGAGACGTGGTAGGGCGCGTCCAGCAGCGGCACCGGCGGCCCGAACGCCCGGGGCGGGGCTTCCGGCGTGCGGGGCACGAACGGCACGGTGCTGCGCGCCAGCGCCGCGCCCTTCAGCCCGGAGGCCGGCGCCAGCTGCACGATCTCCAGCCCGGGCCGCGCATTGGGGCCGAGCGCCGTGCGCACGAAGATGACGGCGCTTTCCCCGCCTGCGAAGAAGGGTTTCTTGCTCTTGGTGTTCGCCGGCACGAATTCCGCCGCCGCGAGGTCCGCCGCCATGCGGTCGATGGCGAGGGCGAGGCGCTCCGTCTGCTGCACCCGGGCAAGGCCCCGGCTCCAGCCCGGCAGCCACTGGCCGGTGAGGAGGGCCAGGCCGGTGAGCACCAGCCCCATGAGCGTCATGGCGACCAGGGCTTCCACGAGGGTGAAGCCGGCCTGCGGGCGGGAGCGGGGGAAAGGGCGGGCGCGCGGGGTCATTGCGCCGTGCCTTTCGCGTCGGCGCGGGCGATGCGGATGGTTTCGAGCGTGAGGGTGGCGCCCGAGGGCGCGCGCACGCGGATGGTCACCGCCTGCGGCACCCAGTGCGGGTTGGCCGGCACGCCTTCCACCGCCAGCGGCCGCACGTCCATCTGCCAGCGGTGGCCGGAAATCTCCCCCTCGCTCTGGCCCGGCACGAGGGCCGCGCGGCCGGGAATGCCGGTCTCCACCGCCCGTGCGGTCTCCATGAGGGCGACGCGGTGGTCGAGGCTGCGCGAGGCCCGGGCGTTGGAGGCCACCAGGGCACCGATGGCGGCCAGCGAGCTTGCCAGCACCGCGAGCGCCACCAGCACCTCGATGAGGGTGAAGCCGGCGGTGGCGCGGGCCTCAGGAGGTGCGGCGCTGGACAATCTCCACCCCTCCCGTCAGCCAGTTGACCTTCACCTCGTAGCCCGCCCCGTTGCGGGTGAAGGCGACGACCCCGCCGCAGGAGAGGCCGCTCGGAAAGAAGGCGATGGCGCTGCCCGCCGGCCGGTCGTTGCAGAACTGGGGCAGGACGGCCTTCATCGTCACGTCCTTCGGCAGGCGCACCTCGCGCCGGCCGTCGCCGGAGCGCAGCACCCGGCCGGGGGCGTCAACGGTCGTCGCCACCGGGCGGCCGCGGCGCAGGGCGGCGGTGCGGTCCGCCTTCAGCAGCGCCGCCGCCTCCACCGCATAGGCTTCGAGCCGCGCGCGGGAGGTGCCCAATGGCAGGCGCGGCAAGGCGATGGCCGCCAGAGCCGCGACGATGGCGATCACGCACACCATCTCCACCAGGCTGAAGCCCGCGGCGGAAGAAGCGTCCATGTGCGTGGGGCGGGCCATGGGGCGGGCCTCAGCGCGCCCAGCTGGTGATGTCGGCCGCGGTGCCGCTGCCGCCCTCCTGCCCGTCCGAGCCGAGGGAAATGATTTCGTAGGGGCCGTGCTCGCTGGGGGAACGGTAGATGTAGGGCTTGCCCCAGGGGTCCGCGGGCAGGGTGCCGCCCTTCAGGTAGGGTCCGCTCCAGCTGGGGGCGCCGGCCGGGCGCTGCACCAGCGCGGCGAGGCCCTCGGCCGTCATGGGGTAGCGGCCCACGTCGAGATAATAGAGGTCGAGGGCGCTGGAGAAGCCCTGGATCTGGATGCGCGCCGTCTTCACCTTGCTGTCGCCCAGATAGCCGAGCACCCGCGGGCCCACCAGGGCGACGATGAGGCCGATGATGGTGATGACCACCAGAAGCTCCACCAGGGTGTAGCCCGCCTGCGCCCGCCGTCTGGCGTGGCGCCGGCGGAGGGAGGCGGCAAGGCTGGGCGAACAGCTTGGCGAACGCATGGAAACCCCTGTCTGATGCATGTCACTGGATGGATTGGCTGACGGACAGCAACGCCGTCATGACCGAGACGATGAGCCCGCCCACCACCACCGAGATGGTGACGATGGCGAGCGGCCCGATGATGCCCACCACCCGTGTCAGGGCGCGCTGGAGCTTGGTCTCGTAGAAATCGGCGATGCGGCCGGCGAGCATTGCGAGCTGGCCGGTCTCCTCGCCAAGGCGCAGCATGCGGATGGCCATGGGCGGCAGCACCGCGCCGGCCGCCAGCGCCTCCGACAGGCGCCCGCCGTGGCGCACCTTGTCGGCGGTCACGGCCCACACCGCCGAGCCGTCGGACACCGCCATCACCTCCACCACGATGCGCAGGGTGTTGGTGAGGGTCACGCCGTTGCCGAGGAGGATGGAGAGGTTGCGGCAGAACACGCCGGTGCGGTGGAACATGAGCATGCTCTTCAGCAGCGGCAGCTTCGCCAGCGCGTCGCGCAGCCTGCCGCGCGTCGCCGGCCGCCGCAGCACCAGCCAGCCGAGGACGGGGACGACGAGCGCGCCGGCGCCGATCTCCACCGCATGGGCCTGCATGAGGTCCGAGAGGTTGAGCAGCAGCTCCACCGAGGGGTCGAGCTTCGCCCCCATGTCCCGCAGGATGACCGAGAACTGCGGCAGCACGAACATGAGGAAGAACACCAGCACTGCCCCCGCCGCGGCGAGAATGAAGGCGGGGTATTGCAGCGCCTCGGTGAGCTTGCGCTTCAGCTCCTGCGACCGGGTGCGCTCGGCGGCGAGCAGCTCCAGGGTGCGGTCGAGGGTGCCGGAGGCCTCGCCCACCCGCACCAGCGCCACGAACACCTGCGGGAACAAGGTGGGATGGGCGGCGATGGCGTCGGCGAAGCTCTCGCCGGAGAGCACGCCGGCGCGGATCTTGCGCACCACCGCCCGCATGCGCCCCAGGTCGCCGTCGCCGGAGAGCAGCTCCAGCGCATCGTCGAGCCGGGCGCCGGCCTTCAGCAGCAGGGCGAGGTCGCGGGTGAAGACGGTGACGTCCTCCGCCTTCGGCCGGTTGAGGAAGGCGAGGTCCATCTGGAGCGGGGAGGTCTTCTCCGCCGCCGGCTTGGTCTCCACCGGCACGAGGCCGAGGAACTCGATGCGCTCGGCCACCTCGGCCGCGGAGGCCGCGGCGATGGAGCCAGTGACGAGCTCGCCCCCCTGGGTCAGCGCGCGATAATGGAAATGGGCCATGGCTCTCAGCGCACCGTGGTGACGCGGAGCACTTCCGCCGCCGAAGTGAGGCCGGCGCGGCACTTGGCGATGCCGTCGTCCAGCATGGTGGTCATGCCGGCCTTCACCGCCGCCTTGTCGAGCACGGTGGCGCCCGCCCGCTCGCCCATCAGGGCGCGGATGTCGTCATTGAGTGTCAGGATCTCGAACACCCCGAGGCGCCCGCGATAGCCCGCCCCGCTGCAGCGCTCGCATCCCACCGGCTCGTGCACGCTCTCGCCGGGGCGCAGGCCGAGGGCGGCATAGCGCGGGTCGTCGTCGATGTCGCGGCGGGTAAGGGTGCGCGGGCGCTTGCAGCGGTCGCACAGCTGGCGGACGAGGCGCTGGGCGATCACCGCCCGCAGGGTCGATTGCAGGAGGAAGCCCTCCACCCCGAGGTCGATCATGCGCGGCACGGCGGCGGCGGCGGTGTCGGTGTGGAGGGTGGTGAGCACCAGATGGCCGGTGAGGGCGGCGTGGACGGCGATGTGCGCCGTCTCCGGGTCGCGCACCTCGCCCACCATGATCACGTCCGGGTCCTGGCGCAGGAACGAGCGCAGGGCGGCGGCGAAGGTGAGGCCGATGGCAGGCTTCACCTGCGACTGGTAGACGCCGCGGATCTCGTATTCCACCGGGTCCTCGATGGTGAGGATCTTGCGCGTCGGCTCGTTGAGGATCGACAGGATGGTGGCGAGCGTGGTGGTCTTGCCCGACCCGGTGGGCCCGGTGACGACGATCATCCCGTGGGGCATGGCGAGCAGGCGCTTCAGCGTCGCGGCATCGGCGGCACCGAAGCCCAGCTTGTCCATGGTGAGCAGGCCGCGGTCCCGCGGCAGCAGGCGGATGACGGCGCTTTCCCCGTGCTGGGTGGGCATGATGGCGACGCGGATGTCCAGCTCCGTGCGCCCCACCTTCAGCCGCGCCGCGCCGTCCTGGGGCAGGCGGCGCTCGGCGATGTCCAGGCCGGCGAGGATCTTGATGCGGGAGATCACCGCCTGCGGCAGCACGCCGGCCGGCGCCGGCACCGGGCGCAGCAGGCCGTCCACCCGCATGCGCACCTCCAGCCCGGTGCGGAACGGGCCGATGTGGATGTCGCTGGCGCGCAGCTCCACCGCGCGCTCCATCAGGTCGTTCACCGCCCGCACCACCGGGGCGCCCGAGGCAAGGTCGCGCAGGCTGTCGATGTCGTCGGCGGCGCGGGCGGCGTCCGCCGCGCTGATCTCGGAAACGGCCGCCTCCTCGTCGCCGAGGCGCTCGGTGAGCGCGGTGGCGATGTCCTCGAAGGAGGCGATGGCGATGGCCACCGGTGCGCCGAGCACGATTTCCGCCGCGCGCAGGCCGGCGGCGTCCGTGGGGTCGCCCACGGCGAGGCGCGCCGTGCCGTCCGCCGCCACGTAGGGGAACACCCCCATCTCGCGCAGGAAGCGGGGGGAGAAGCGCTTGACCAGCGCCGGCGCCGCCATCAGCTGCGGCAGCCGGATGCGCTCCATGCCGAAGAAGAGCGCCACCTGGTCGGCGAAATCGCCGGCGGGCAGCTCGCTCGCCTCCCAGATGCGGCGCAGGGCATTGGCGCCGCCCGGCGCCTCCGCGCGCAGGGCCGCGGAGTCGGCATGGCCGGCCTCGGCGAGGTGCCTCAAGAAGTCGCCGGCACGATCGGCAGTCATCGGCGCTTTCCCGTCGTCGCTGGCCCGTGGTCGCAGGCCCGTGGTTGCGGGTCCGCGGTCGCTTCTGCGCGATCCTCCGCCCACGCCTCATGCATCCCGTCCGACATGCCGCCCCGCCCCGCGCCCCTTGCCGGGGGCGGGAACCGGGCGATGCCTCGGGCTGTGTTCTGGGCGCGCCACGACAGGCGCCGCGACCGACGCCCCGCTGCGGCACGGCGGGCGGTATATTTATCGCGGTCCATGAAGGTTTAGCGGCAGTTCGATGACGATCCCGCGACGCGGGGCAATACGTCCGGACGTTGAATTCCAACGCCCGTCCAACTTCCGGCAGGGCCTAATATTTGTGTCACATGATACCGTTATCTAGGCCCACCTCGCCGTTTGCCGGCGGACCTTTTCCTCGGCCTCCGGTCGAGCGGAATTCGAGACGTCAGGTGGGGTGTGGGCAGAGAACGGCGCGACTGGTCCGGATCCGTGCGGACCAGCATGAGACTTTTGGGCACGATGCTGGTCGCGGCCCTGCCGGTGGCATGCGGTGGCGTGCTGCCCGATGACACACGCCCGCCGGGCGTGTTCGACCAGGTGCGCCAGCTTGACCTGATGCCGCGCCAGACCAGCGCCGTCCCGCCGCCTGCCTCGCCCGAGGACAGCCGCGCCGCGGTGGAATATGTGGCGCCGGCCGCCGCGCCTGCGGTGGCCACCGGCAGCCTCGATGCTGCAGGGGCCGTGGCCGGCGTCGGCGGCGACGGCTACGATCTCAATTTCGACAATGCGCCGCTGCCCACCGTGGCCAAGGTGGTGCTGGGGGACATTCTCTCCCAGGCCTATGTCATCGACCCGCGGGTGCAGGGCACCATCAGCCTGTCCTCCGGCCGGCCGGTGCCGAGGTCCGAGCTGCTCTACGTGCTGGAGACGGCCCTGCGCACGTCCGGCAACGCCTTGGTGCGCGACGCCTCCGGCTACCGGATCATCCCCCTCAACGAGGCCGTGGGCACGGGCGCGACCGATTCCGCCGCCGCGCGGGCCGAGGCGGGCTACGGCCTGTCGGTGGTGCCGTTGCGCTACGTCTCGGCGCAGACGCTGCTGCCGCTGCTCGACGGCTTCGGCGTGCGCACCGGCGCGGTGCGGGTGGATCCCGGCCGCAACATCCTGCTCATCCAGGGCCCGGGGACGGAACGGCGCAGCCTCATCGACACGGTGCTGAAGTTCGATGCGGACTGGATGCGCGGCCAGTCCGTGGGCATCTATCCGGTGAAGAACAGCGCCCCGGAGCCGCTCATCGCGGAGCTGGAGAAGCTGATGGATTCCGGCGAGGGCGGCCTCAGCGCCAACCTCGTGAAGCTGCAGGCGATCAATCGGCTCAACGCCATCATGGTGATCACCGGCAAGCCCGAGATGCTGCGCACCGCCGCCACCTGGATCGCGCGCCTCGACCGGGCCGACACCACCACCGCCGTGCGCGTCTATCGCCTGCGCTACGGGGAGGCGAAGCAGATCGCCAAGGTGCTGAACGACCTGTTCCTCGGCCAGGGCTCCGCCGGCCTCGACCAGGCGTCGAGCCAGATCGCGCCGGGCTCCGGCGCCCAGGCCTCGGCGAGCGCGGACGGCGGCGGCCAGGGCCTCAGCGTGCAGCAGAAGCTGGGCGCTGCGCCCCTCAACACCGGGCAGAACGGCGGCGGCGCCAAGCCCGCGGCCTCCGAGCAGGATGCGCCGAGCCCGGCCGCGGCCGGCGGCGGCGGGGGGGCGCTGCTGTCGGGCGTGCGGATCACCGCCGACCAGGTGAACAACTCCCTGCTCATCTATGCGAGCCAGGAGAACTACCGCGTCATCGAGCGCACCATCGCCCAGCTCGACCAGCAGCAGTTGCAGGTGGCCATCGAGGCGACGGTGGCGGAGGTGACGCTGAACGACACGCTGGCCTACGGCGTGCAGTTCTACCTCACCTCCAAGGACCTGGGCCTCGGCCGCAACAACGGCTCGGCGCTCAACACCCTGTCCTCCGACATCACCGACCAGGCCATCAACCGGGTGCTGCCCGGCTTCAACCTGCTGGTGGGCCGGGAGAACCAGCCGAAGATGATCCTCGACGCCCTCCACACGGTCACCGATGTGAAGGTGCTCTCCAACCCGTCGCTGGTGGTGGTGGACAACCAGCCGGCCACCCTGCAGGTGGGCGACGAGGTGCCGGTCTCCACCGGCAGCGCCACCGTGCTCTCCTCGTCCAACACGGTAGTGAACACCATCGAGTACAAGAACACCGGCATCATCCTGCGGGTGGTGCCGCGGGTGAACGTGAACGGGCAGGTGCGCCTGGAGGTGGAGCAGGAGATCAGCAACGTCACGCAGGACACCACCACCAGCAGCTCCTCCAGCGGCTCCAGCTCCTCCACGACGCTCACGCCCACCGTCTCCCAGCGCAAGGTGAAGAGCACCATCGTCGTCACCAGCGGGCAGACGGTGCTGCTCGCCGGCCTCATCAACGAGCGCCACAACGGCAACCGCCAGGGCGTGCCGGGGCTGGACCAGATTCCCGTGGTGGGCGACGCCTTCTCCCACCGCACGGGCACCATCAAGCGGACGGAGCTCATCATCTTCATCCGCCCGCAGATCATCCGCGACGGCTTCGATGCGCACACGGTGGCGGAGGAGGTGCGCTCGAAGCTGCGCGGCTCCATCGCCGTCGCCCCCGGCGGGCCTCCAGCCCTGCCGCCCAATTTCCCGCGCAACTAGGAGCCGTCCATGGAGGCCATGCCGCTCCCCTCCCGCGCGCCGCAGCCGCATCTCGCCCGGCTGCGCGGCCATGCGGTGCCGGCGTTCGCCGCCGGCCTCGGCATCGCCGCGAGCCTTGCCACGGAAGCAGGGCCCGGCGGCATCCTGGCGGCGGGGCTGGCGGTGGCGACGGTGGCCATCGCCACCATCGATGCGCGACGCTTCCTCATCCCGGACGGGCTGAACGCGCTGGGCGTGGGGCTCGGCCTCGCCCATGCGGCGGCGCTGGCCCTGCCCGGCGAGGCCGTGCCGGCGGTGGCGCTGGCGGGACTGCGCGGGGTGGTCACCGCGCTCGCCTTCCTCGCCTTGCGCTCCGCCTATTTCCGCCTGCGCGGGCGGGAGGGGCTGGGCCTGGGCGATGTGAAGCTGGCGGCGGTGGCGGGCGTCTGGCTCGACTGGACGACCCTTCCCCTTGCCATCGACCTCGCCGCCCTCGCGGCTCTTGCGGCCATCGGCATCCGGCAGGTGGCGACGGGGCGGACGATGCGGGCGACGGGACGGCTGCCGTTCGGCCTGTTCCTCGCGCCGGCGATCTTCATCGGCTGGCTGGGCGAGCGCTGGCTCGCCGCCGGCATCTGAGGCGGGGCGGACAGATGGAGCATTATTTCCGGAACCCGGGCCGCCCCACCCGTCGCACGCTGCTGCGCGCCGGCGCCTTCGGCCTGATCGGCGTCGCGGTCCGCCCGGCGGCGGCGCGCGATCCCTTCGCGGAGGCCGCGGCGCTCTATGGCCGCAAGGATTATGTGGCCGCCGCGCAGATCATCGTGCCCCTCGCCGCTTCCGGCGACGCGCGGGCGCAGGGCCTGCTCGGCCTGATGTACGAATACGGCCAGGGCGTGCCGCAGGATTTCGCCCTCGCCGTGGAATGGTACAGCTGCGCCGCCAACCAGGGGGACGCGACGGCGCAATATCTGCTCGGCCTCATGTACGACCTGGGGCGCGGGGTACGCGTGGACGTGGTGCAGGCCCAGAAATGGCTCATCCTCGCCGCGTCGCGGGCCGGCAAGCGCGAGCGCGACGCCTATGCCCGGGTGCGGGATGCCATGGCCTCGAAGATGAGCCGGGCGCAGATCGGCGAGGCGCAGACCCTCGCGCGGGATTTCGTGCCGGTGGGGTTGCTGCCGCCGCGCTGACATCATGCCGTGCTTGCATTCCATGGGTAAAGCAACGCACCTTGCGTCACCTCATCTCCACCTCAGCTGAAGCTTGCCGCCGTCATGTTCCTGAAGATTCGCATGTTTGCCGCCGCGCGCCGGATCGCGTGGCTGTTCGCCGTCTCCGTCGTCACCGTGTCGTCGGCTGAGGCCGCGGGATGCTCCGCCTCGGCCGGGCCGTCACCGGCCCTCTCCATGCCCCGCGGCGCCCAGGCCCTGCGCGAGGGACGGGCCGTGCGCATCCTGGCCATCGGCTCGTCGAGCACGTCGGGGGTCGGCGCCTCGGCCGGCGGCAATTATCCCAGCCAGCTGGCCGGGCGCCTCGGCGAGGCCCTCGGCGAGGGCAAGGTGGAGATCACCAACGCGGGCGTGGGCGGCGAGAGCGCGCCCTCGACCCTCAGCCGCCTCAAGAGCTTCCTGGCCCAGCCGGCCGGCCCGGATCTGGTGATCTGGCAGGTGGGCACCAACGATGTGATCTTCGGCGGCAACCCCGCCTCGCTCAACGCTCTGGTTCTCGACGGGCTTGGCGCCATCCAGGCGGCCGGGGCGGCGGCCCTCGTGGTCGACCAGCAATATTTCCCCGGTATCGCCAATGTGGAGCGCTACGAGGAGTTCGTGGCAGCCGTGGACGGCGCGGCGCGGGCGCGGGGCGTGCCCCTGCTGAAGCGCTACGCCATGACCAAGGCGTGGGCGGCGCAGGACCCCCAGGGATTCCGCGCCACCCTGTCGTGGGACAGCTTCCATTCCAACGACGCCGGCTATTCCTGCCTTGCCGACCTGCTGGCGCCGCCCATCCTCTCGGCCGTGCGGGGGGCGGGCAAGCCCGCGTCGCCGCCCGCCAAGCCGGCGGCGACCAAACCGGCGGCAGCGCCGGCCAAGCCCGCCCCGGACCAGCCGGCGCGCTGACCCCTTCTCACGCGGCCGGGCGCGGGGTGTTCGCCTGGAACCAGGCGCGGGCCGCCGCCACGTCGGCCGGCGTCAGGCCGTGTCCGCCGGATAGCACCTTGTGCTCCACCTGGCCGCCGCGCCGGGTGAGCTCATCGGCGAGCCGCTCCGCATTGCCGCGGGGCACGATGGGATCCGCGGCGCCGGAGAGGATGAGCACCGGCGTGCCCGGCAGCGTTCCCGCCGGAGGGGCGGCCAGCGGCACCATGGCCCGCAGCAGGATGGCGCCGGAGAGCGCCTCCGGCCGCAGCATCAGCAGCGCGGCGGCGATGTTCGCGCCGTTGGAGAAGCCCACCGCCACCGGGGCGGGAAGGCCGTAAGCGGCCCGCGCCTCGGCGATGAAGTCGGCCAGCTCGTTGGCCCGGCGCACCACGTCCTGTTCGTCGAACACGCCTTCGGCAAGGCGGCGGAAGAAGCGTGGCATGCCGCCTTCACTCACCTTCCCGCGCGGGGAGAGGAGGGCGGCCCCGGGGGCCAGCATGCGGCCGATGGGCAGGAGGTCGTTCTCATCCCCGCCGGTGCCGTGCAGCAGCAGCAGCGGGGGGGCCGCCGGATCGGTGGCCGGGACGAAGCGATGGGTGAAGGCGAGCGCAGCCGCGCCCGCCACAGAGGCAGGGGCAGACATTTCAGATCTCCTGAAGAAGGCCCCGGCCGCGGGTGCGGCCGGGGGAATATTCCAACGGCCCGCGAGCCTCACTCACGGGCACCTGGTCGAGCCCGAGCGGCCCTTGGGCGTGCCCCCGGCTTCGGTCGGCGACCGGGGCCGGGGGACTGGGGGTCAGGCGACGGCGGGCAGCACCGCCTCGATCTCGGCCCGGTGCGGCTCGTACTGGGCCGGCAGCTTCAGCGCCTCGCCCAGATGCTCGGGCGCCTCGTCCACCGCGAAGCCGGGATCGTCGGTGGCGATCTCGAACAGCACGCCGCCGGGCTCGCGGAAGTAGACCGAGCGGAAGTAGTTGCGGTCCCGCTGCTCGGTCACGCGCATGCCGTGCCGGGTGACGAGGCGCTCCACCATCGCCGCCTGCTCGGCGTCGTCCGCCGCCCGGAAGGCGATGTGGTGGACGCTGCCCCGGCCCTGCCGGCCGGAGAGGAAACCACCGGCTTCCCTGATATCCACAAAGGTGCCGAAGCTTCCGCCGGACGCCGCGTAGCGGATGCGGGTGCCCTCGCGGCCGATCTCGGTGAAGCCGAACACGTCGGTGAGGATGGCGGCGGTGGCGCCGGCCTCCTTCAGCAGCAGCGTGACGGAATGCATGCCGCGGATGGCATGCTCTTCCGGCACCTCTCCGCCGGCCCAGGCGGCCTCGGATTCGATGCCCGGCACGCCGATGAGGGCGATCCGCATGCCGTCAGGATCCTTGAAGGACAACACGGTTGCGCCGAAGCGCTTCTCCGGCAGGTCCGGCGACAGGCCCAGGGAGACGAGCCGCTCGGTCCAGTAGGCGACGGACGCCTCCGGGATGCGGAAGGCCGTCTCCTGCGTCTCGCCCACGCCGGCGCGGCCGGTGCCCGCCTGCTCCCAGGGGAAGAAGGTGAGGATGCTGCCGGGGCTGCCGGCGGCATCGCCGAAATAGAAGTGGTAGGTGCCGGGGTCGTCGAAGTTCACCGTCTTCTTCACCAGCCGGAGCCCGAGGGTGCGGGTGTAGAAGGCAAGGTTCCGCGCAGCCGGGCCGGCGATGGCAGTGACGTGATGAAGGCCGTTGCTGGTCATCTCTGGATCCTCCTCGCCGGGGTGGTGACCGGCGTTGAGGTGAATTTAGGCAAGCAAACTGGAACTTGAAGTCCAAGTTTATTGCGTTAGTGCAAGCCAGAAATGCGCCTGCGTTTGTCCTGCCGGCGGGTGTGTTTTTTTCTTGAGCAGGAAAACCGCCGAGCGGTAGCGAGGTGGCGCACGAATGAAAATCCTGTGGCAAAAATGCTCTTAAGGTCAGGAAATATTCAGCATTCCGACGCTTTCCCAACGGAAGCGGATGCATTTTCCTTCGGTGAGATGTTAAGGAGGCCTTAAGGGCAAGGGGCGGGGCCTTGCCAGCAAACGCCGGAACATCAGGCATGCTGGTAAAGCGAGACATTTCTTCTTCATTCAACGCGGACCGCCGGGCGCGACAGGCGCTGCGGGTGGGATGGCGCGCGCTGCTGCTTGCAGGTGCGCTCGCGCTGTCGGGCGTCGGCGGCGCACAGGCGGCCGAGGCCACGGCGCTTGCCGATAGCGACGCGGAATTCAACGCACTTTTCCAGCAGTCCCTGAAGCGGCCTGCGGACGTGGACCTCGCCTTTCGCCTCGCCCGCCGGGCCATCGAGGTGGGAGATTACGAGGCGGCCATCGGCGTCTACGAGCGCATCCTCTTCTACGATCCGAAGCTGGTGCGGGTGAAGCTGGAGCTGGGGCGGCTCTACTACCGGCTCGGCGCCTATGAATCCGCCCGCGCCTACTTCCAGCCCATCTCCGACGCGGCGGCTCTGACGCCTGCGGAGAGGGAGAACATCGCCGCCTATCTCGTCGAGATCGACCGCCGGCTCTCGACCACCCAGTGGAGCATCTACGGACAGGTGGGCGTGCGCTACCAGTCCAATGCCAATTACGGCCCCTCCAACCGCCTGGTCATCGGCCAGGACGTGGGCGCGCTGCTGCCCCCGAGCTATGCCGCACAGGCGGACGGCAACGCCTTCGCCCTCGCCTCGATCCGCCATGTCTACGACTTCGGCAACCAGCGCGGCGATGTCTGGGAAAGCAACCTCAACCTCTATTATTCGCAGCAGTTCCAGCTGGAGCAGCTGAACCTCGGCTTCGTGGAGTTCAACACCGGACCCCGCTTCGCCCTGCTGCCGGACGCGCTGCCCGGCTCCTCCGTCCGCGCCTATGTGATCGCCGGCGGCGTGGCGCTGGGCGGGGAAGGCTATCTCGGCACCTATGGCGCCGGCGCTTCCATCTACGCGCCGTTCAGCCGCTGGTTCGGGCTGGAGCCTTTCGTGGAAATCCGCCAGCGCGACTACCAGAACACGGCCGATTATCCTACCGCCGGCTTCCAGACCGGCGAGATGTGGACCGTCGGCGCCAACGTGTTCGGCCGTGTGACCGACGACATCGGCTGGCGCGCGCGTCTTTCCTATAACGATGCGTCCGGCCAGCTGCCCTGGTATTCCTACAATACCTTCGCGGTGGACGTGGCCCTGCCCATCGAGTTCCAGGGCCTGTGGGGCGTGAAGCGCTGGGTGGCGATCCCGAGCGCAGGCTACACGCGCTACAGCTATGACGCGCCCAATCCGTTCATCTCCAAGTTCACCGCGCAGGTGGACAACCAGTATCGCGTCGGCCTCGCGCTCGACGTGCCGGTCCATGAGCAGTGGGGGCTGCTGACGCAAATCCAGTACAGCTGGTCGGACTCGACGTTGCCGAACTACGCCTTCGACAACTTCAGTGTCTCTGTCGGCCCGAACGTGCGGTTCTGAGGAGCGAAAACCCATGCCCATCAGCACCACCGCCCGGCTCCTCGCCTCCGTCGCCTCCCTCGCCATTCTGGCGGCGTCAGGCCCCGCCCTCGCCCAGCAGGGCCCGGCCGTCGGCACCGCTGCCGCCGTCAACCCGCGTTCCACCGGCTCGGCCGGCGGGGGCGCCCGTGTGCTGGAGCTCGGCGCCAGCATCATCCATCGCGAACGCATCGAGACCAGCGCCTCCGGCAGCGTGCAGGTGATGTTCGTGGACAAGACCACGCTCAACATCGGCCCCGGCTCGAGCCTGGTGATCGACGAGTTCGTCTACGACCCCAATGCCAAGACCGGCTCCATGGCCGTGTCGCTCACCAAGGGCGCAGTGCGCTTCGTGGGCGGCAACGCCAGCCATACCGGCGGGGCCGAGGTGAAGACGCCCGTCGCCACCATCGGCATCCGTGGCGGCGTGGCGGCCGTCATCCATCGGGACGGGGAGACGCAGGCCATCCTCCAGTTCGGCACCCTGACCATCGTGGGGCCGGGCGGGGAGACGGTGGTGGTGCGGCGCCCCGGCTTCATGGTCACGGTCGGCCGCGCCGGCATCGCCGGACCCTTGCGGGTGTCGCAGGCGCAGATCGACGCCATCATCGCCCAGACCCGCAGCCGCACGGGCCAGAACGGCGGCCGGCCGGACCACACACCGGACGTCACCGGGCTCGACAAGGCTGCGAGCCATCCCTGCGCTCTCCCGGTGCAGGGCCAGACGACCATGGACCTGTCCTCCGTCACCTGCCGCTATGTGAATACGGAGCTCCAGGGCGAGGCGGACACCATCGCCCAGCAGGCGGCGCAGCAGAACCAGCAGAATGTGCTCATCCCCGTCACACCGCCGCCCTATGGCTATGGCGGCGGAGGACCGGGCGGGTACGGCGGCTTCCCGGGCTTTCCGAATTTGCCGGGCCTGCCCGGTGGGCCGGGCAGCTACGGCGGCGGCGGGCTCCCGCACTTCCCCGGCTTCCCGAACCTTCCGGGCTTGCCCGGCGGTCTGCGCCAGTGACGCACGCGCCGGCGATGGCCGGCGCGTAGGCTTACCTTACATCAGTGCGCGGCAGCGCCGTGTCAGCTCGTCCAGGGGATCCATCGCGAGGGATGCCCTGTGCATGCGTCCGGCCGCGCCGGCGAGCAGCAGGGTGTCCTCGTCCGCGAGCATGTCCAGCACCTGCTCCAGGTCCGCGCGCGCGGCCGGATCGAACAGCGGGACATTGCGGCCCACGCCCGCCGCGGCAAGGGCCTCGCCGTTGAGGTAGTGCTCCACATGGACGCTGAGGGTGAATTGCGGCACCCCGGCGAGCAGCGCATCCGTGGCGACGCCGGCACTGCCCTGATGCAGCACCAGACGCGCGCGCGGAAGGACCTCGGCCATGCTGGCCGGGCGCTCGTGGACGCGGGCGCCGGTCGCCAGCAGGGGCTCGATGAAGCCCGGGCCGCCACCGGGAATGTGGATCTCCAGCTGCGGCCCAAGGGAAAGCAGGATGCGGGCGACCTCTGGCCGTGCGGCGACGTCGGGGTGGACGTAGGCGAAGATGCCGCGCGCGTCCGGCCGCTGTTCGGGAATGGGCGCCGCGAGGATGGGCCCCTCCGCTTCCCGCTCCCGGAGGTCGGCATAGGGATCGATGAGGGGGAAGGTGCGCACGAACACGTCGTCGCCCGCGAACAGGCTCCCCATGCCCGCGATCTCCGCCATGCCCTCCGCGCGGAGGGCGGTGTTGATGGCCCCCACGACATCCGCATCGGCGTGGAGCCGGGGCGCGAAGGCGTGGAGCTCCGGCATGTCGACGAGGTGGGCCGGAGGCAGGCAATAGGCCGTCCCTGCCTGCATCACCGGGCAGACACCCTGCGCTGCCGGGGCGGCAAGGGGGGCGTAGTCACACACCATGAGGTCCGGGCGCTCGGCATGAAGGATCTCGCGCCATGCGCGCAGGACCGTGCCGACGCTTTCGGGATCCCGCAGGCCGGCGCGGGCGAGGGTGTCAGTGAGGGTCACCGAGGCGGGAATGGCATCTTCAGGGCGGGGTGGCGGAGCGGGCCAGGGCGGTGCCTGAACCAGCCGGACGCCCACCTCCACCAGAGGACGCGACAGCTCGGGGTAGCGCACCGCGGCCACCACCTCCGCTCCGCCTTCCATGAGCCGGACGGCGAGCCGGGCAAGCTGCGTCGTATGCCCGAAGCCGGCACCCTGCTCCCAGGCCAGCAGCACACGCCGCTTTCCCATCACGCCTCCTCATCGGCTGAGCTTCGTTGCGTTTCGGATGGCGGACCCATCGCGGCTTGTCCAGCATCGGCGCATCGTTGCCGAGCACAATGCTCATAAAATGATCGAACTGCTCGTATCATCAGCAGTTTAATATGCCTTTTGGAGAGGCAATGCCGTCGCCAGGGACGTCCCGCAACGGGTACCTCGTCGGGGCCTCGTGGCATGGCGGTTGCAGCTGCCGGAGCGACACACAGTGACCGGCCCCGCACGGAGGTTCCACCCGATGAAGCTGATGCGTTGTGTCTTCGCTGCTGTGACCCTCGCGCTGGCTGCCGTGCCGGCCCTGGCGGAAACGGATGTGAAGTTCGCTCTCGACTGGAAGTTCGAGGGGCCGTCCGCCCCTTATTTCCTGGCGCTCGACAAGGGCTACTACAAGCAGGAGGGCCTGAACGTCACCATCGATTCCGGTCCCGGATCGGTGGCGGGCATCGCCCGGGTGGCCGCGGGCACCTATCCCATCGGCTTTTTCGACATCAACTCGCTGATGAAGTTCCGTGACCAGAACCCGGACAAGAAGGTCATGGCGGTGCTCATGGTCTATGACGAGCCGCCGTTTTCCATCGTCACCCTGAAGAAGACCGGGATTTCCAAGCCGAAGGACCTGGAAGGCAAGATCCTGGGCGCGCCCGCGCCGGATGGCGCCTTCGCCCAGTGGAAGGCCTTCGTGAAGGAGAACGGCATCGACGCCGAGAAGGTGAAGGCGGAGAACGTGGGCTTCCCGGTGCGCGAGCCCATGCTGGCGGACGGCAAGGTGGATGCCATCACCGGCTTCTCCTTCTCCTCCTACTTCAACCTGCGCCAGAAGGGCGTGCCGGCGGACGATATCGCGGTGATGCTCATGTCCAAGTACGGCCTCGTGCTCTACGGCAACGCCATCATGGTGAACCCGGACTTCGCCAAGGCTCATCCGGATGTGGTGAAGGGCTTCGTGAAGGCCACCGTCAAGGGCCTCATCGACACGGCGAAGGACCCGAAGGCCGCCATCCAATCGGTGATGAAGCGCAACGAGACCGCCGACGAGGCCATCGAGCTCGCGCGCCTCGAAATGGCGCTCCGGGACAACATCGTCACCGACTGGGTGAAGGCCAACGGCATCGGCGACGTGGACCCCGCGCGGCTGGCGAAGTCCATCGACCAGGTGGCCGTCACCTACGACTTCAAGGTGAAGCCCACGGCGGCCGACGTTTTCACCGGCGAGTATCTGCCGCCGGCGGCTGACCGGAAGATGTGAGGGGCGGGCCCTCTCCATCGAGCGCCACGAGATCCCCCTCCCGCGTCCGGGGGAGGGGGACCTTTCCGCACGAGGGGTGACCTCGAACCCAAAGGCAAGCCCCCAAAGCGCCCTCGGCCCCCCTCCAGCCTTTCCCGCACGCGGGAGTGGGGGTCCATGGCGAAGGCCCCCTTCAGGCAGGCTCAACCGAAAGGCCTCTCCAGTGATCGCCCTCGATGACGTGACCCTCACCTATCCCGGTCGCACCGGCCCCGTGACGGCGCTGGCGGGCACGACGATGCATGTGGCGAAGGGCGAGTTCGCAGCGGTGGTGGGCCCCTCCGGCTGTGGCAAGTCCACGCTCATGAAGCTGGTGACGGGCCTCATCCGCCCAACGGCCGGCAGCGTCAGCGTGGAGGGGCAAAAGGTGACCGGGCCTGTGAAGGTCGCCGGAATGGCCTTCCAGCACGCCAACATGCTGCCCTGGCGCACCGTGCTTCAGAACGTGATGCTGCCGCTGGAGATCGTGGAGCCCTACCGCAGGCGCTTCTCCCGCGAGAAGGGAGCATTCCGGGACAAGGCCATGGCGCTCCTCAACGTGGTCGGCCTCGGCGCGTTCGCCGATCGCTTTCCGTGGGAGATGTCCGGCGGCATGCAGCAGCGCGCCTCGCTTTGCCGCGCGCTGATCCATGAGCCGCGCCTGCTGATGCTGGACGAGCCCTTTGCCGCGCTCGACGCCTTCACCCGCGAGGAGCTGTGGGGCGTGCTCCGCGACCTCTGGCAGAAGCTGGGCTTTACCGTGATCCTCGTGACCCACGATTTGCGCGAGGCGGGCTTCCTCGCCGACACCATCCATGTGATGAGCGCGCGCCCCGGCCGCATCGTCGAAACCCGGCGGGTGCCGTTCCCGAGGCCGCGCGCGCTCGATGTCTGCTACCTGCCGGAATTCACCGCTCTGGTGCACGAGCTGCGCAACAAGATCGCCGAAGTGCGGCAGGCGGCATGATGATAGGGCACAAGGCACAGCTTCGCGAGCAGGCGCATCCGGCTCGCGGGCGGGGTGTTGCTGATTGCTCCCGGTCGTCCTTTGATGGCCCCGCTCCGGGCCGCATGGGGAGTCGGCAAGGGTCGTGGCGCTGGTGCGCCGTCCTTGTGCGGCGACCTTCCCCGTCCGACCGGATGCAGGGAGGCCCGATGAGCGATCTTTCTCTGTCCAGATACTTCGACCGGATCGGTTACGGGGGCTCGCCCCGCCCGGACCTGCCGACCCTCACCGAGCTGCAGGAGCGGCACGTGCGCTCGATCCCCTTCGAGGGGCTCGACCCGCTGGTCGGGCGCCCGGTGGAGCTGGACCTCCCGGTGATCGAGGAAAAGCTGATCGGAAGCCGGCGCGGAGGCTATTGCTTCGAGCACAGCCTGCTCTTCAAGGCGGTGCTGGAGCAGATCGGCTTTCCGGTGACCGGGCTGACCGCCCGGGTGCGCTGGATGTCGCCCCCCGACAGTCCGCTGGGGCCACGCAACCACATGCTTCTCAGCGTCGAGGCGGAGGGCGAGGCGCGCCTCGTGGACGTGGGCTTCGGCGCCTGCCTGATCGACCAGCCGCTCCGTTTCCTGCCCGATGTAGAGCAGCGAACCGAACTTGGCACGTTCCGCCTCGCTGAGGTGGACGGCCTGTTCCATCTGGCCGCACGGCAGCCCGCCGGCTGGCGCACCATGTATGCGTTCGATCTGGCGCCACAGATCCATGCTGACTACGAGCTGGGCAACTGGCACGCATCCACCAGCCCGCAGGTGCCGTTCGTCCACATCCTGATCCTTGAGCGCCTGTCTGGCGACCACCGCCACAAGATCATCGCCGACCGCTACATCATCGAGGCCCGTGACGGGCAAATTCTGGAAGAGCAGGCGATCTCGAGCGCGGCCCAGCTCGAGCGGCTGCTCGATGACGTCTTTGGAATATCTCCGCCGATCCCGGCCGCCGAACTCTACGCGCGCGTCTCCGGCCGGGGATGAGCGTGAGCGCGGGTGCGGTCGTCGGCCTGTCCGATGCGAGGTCATGACATGAAGTTCTCGAATGAAGACCTCGCCCCCGTCTATTTCACCGTAGGCCTCTTCGTCATCTGGGAGGCAGCCTGCCGCCTGTTCAGGATCGACACCTTCATCCTGCCGGCACCCACCGAAATTTTCGCGGCCATGGCGAAATACTGGTGGCCGCTCCTGAAGAATTCGTTCGTCACGCTCTGGACGACGATGGCGGGGTTCGCCATCGCCGTAGTGTTCGGCATCGCGCTGGGCATCGTGGTGGGCTGGTCACGCACCATCTACCGCGGCCTCTATCCGGTGATGATCGGCTTCAACTCCGTGCCCAAGGTGGCGGTGGTGCCGATCCTCATCATGTGGTTCGGCATCGGCGAGATCCCGGCCATCCTCACCGCCTTCCTCATCTCCTTCTTCCCCATCGTGGTGAACGTGGCCACCGGCCTCGCCACCACCGAGCCGGAGCTGGAGGACGTGCTGCGGGCGCTGGGCGCCTCCAAGCTCGACATCATGCGCAAGGTAGGAATTCCCCGCACGGGGCCCTATCTTTTCGGGGCGTTGAAGGTGGGTATCACCCTGGCATTCGTCGGGGCGGTGGTGTCCGAGACCATCGGCGCCAACGCAGGCGTGGGGCATCTCATGGTGCAGGCGGGCTCCAATTTCCAGATGCCGCTGGTGTTCGCGGGGCTGCTCGCGCTCGCCATCGAGGGCATCCTCATGTACGCCGTCTTCGCCGCCTTCGAGCGGCGCATGGTGGCCTGGGCCTTCCGCTCCACCAACAGCGCGGGGGGCTGACGGCGTGGCCGTCACCTTCGTGTTGAACGGGGAGTGGATCGCGGAGGAGGGGGCCGCCCCCTCCATGACGGTGCTCGACTATCTGCGCACCCGCCGCCGCCTCACCGGCACCAAGGAAGGCTGCGCCGAGGGCGATTGCGGCGCCTGCACCATCGCTATCGGCCGGCCGGAGCCGAGCGGCGCGGACGCCGGGGCGATGCGCTGGCAGGCGGCCAATTCCTGCCTGATGCTGCTCTCCCAGCTTGATGGCGCGGCGGTGAAGACAGTGGAGGGGCTGGCGCAGGGCGATGCGCTCCATCCGGTCCAGCGCGTGCTGGCGGAGAGCGACGGCACCCAATGCGGCTTTTGTACCCCCGGCATCGTCATGTCGCTCTATGTGCTGCAGCAGGAACGCGCGGCAGAGGCCGGTCCCCCGGATGACGGGGACATCCACGAGGCGCTGGCCGGCAATCTCTGCCGCTGCACGGGCTATCGCCCCATCGTCGATGCCGCCCGCATCCTGTGCGCCGAGCCGCCGCCCGCCGAGCCGCAGCTTGCGGTGCCGCGCGGCGGCGCGCGGCTGGAGGCGGCGGGTGAACTGCATCTCCTGCCCCCCACCCTCGCGGAGCTGGTGCGCCTGCGTGCCGTCTATCCGGACGCCGTGCTCATCGCCGGGGCGACCGATCTCGGCCTCATCCCGGCGAAGCAGCGGCGGGGCTTCCCGCGCGCCATCTCGACCCGCCGCGTCGCGGAGCTGAAGCGTATCGAGGTGGCGGAGGACAGCCTCATCCTCGGTGCCGCCGTCACTTATGCCGAGGGGCTTGCCGCCGTGGAGGAGGCGTTTCCGGCCTTCGGCGCCCTCGTCCGGCGCATCGGTTCGCGGCAGATCCGGGCCATGGGCACGTTCGGCGGCAATCTCGCCACCGCCTCGCCCATCGGCGACACGCTGCCGGTGCTCCTCGCTCTCGATGCCGAGGTGGAGCTGGCAGGTCCGGCGGGCCTGCGGCGGATGAAGGTGGCGGATTTCATCACCGGCTACCGCAAGACGGCGCTTGCCCCCGACGAGGTGATCGCCGCGCTGCGCCTGTCTTTGCTCACGGCGGGCGAAGGCCTCTTCGCCTGGAAGCTCTCCCGGCGCTTCGACCAGGACATCTCCACGCTCCTCGGCGCGTTCCGGGTGCGGATCGCGGATGGGGTGCTCACCTCCCTCCAGGCGGCGTTCGGCGGCATGGCGGAGCGGGCGAAGCGGGCGCCGGCCCTGGAGGGAGCCCTTGTCGGCCAGCGGTGGGAGGCCCACGCGCCCACGGGCATCGAGGCAGCGCTGGCGGCCGACTTCTCGCCGGTCGGCGACCACCGCGCCAGCGCGGCCTATCGCCTGAAGGCAGCAGCCAACCTGGTGCGCCGGCTGCATCTCGCCAGCACCCGGCCCGACGTGCCTCTGACCCTGGAGGCCCTATGAGCCGCGCGGTCCATGTTCCCGCCCGCCATGAGAGCGCCAACGCGCATGTGAGCGGGCGCGCCATCTACCTCGATGACATGCCGGAGCCCCTGGGCCTGCTGCACGCGACGCTGGTGCTGAGCCCCCATGCGCATGCGCGCATCGTCTCCATCGACCTGTCCGCCGCCCGCGCCCTGCCGGGCGTGGTGGCGGTTGCGGCGGCGGATGTTCCCGGCGTCAACGATATCGCGCCCATCCGTCCGGGAGAGCCGGCTCTGGCCGAGGGCGAGGTGGAGTATGTGGGCCATCCGGTGGTGGCGGTCGCCGCGCCGACCCTCGATGCCGCCCGCGCTGCGGCGGCGCTGGTGAAGATCGAATACGAGCCGTTGCCGGCGCTGCTGGACCTTGATGCCGCCATAGCGGCCGGCGCTCGCGTCGCCCCGGACCAGACGGTCGGTCGCGGCGACGTGGCCGCGGCGCTCGACGGCGCCCCCCGGCGTGTGACGGGGGAGGTGCGCTGCGGCGGGCAGGACCATTTCTATCTGGAAGGACAGATCGCCATCGCCGTGCCGGGGGAGGACCGCGACATACAGGTCTATTCCTCCACCCAGCACCCTACCGAGGCCCAGCATGGCGTCGCCCACGTGCTGGGCCTGCCGTTCGCCGCCGTGACAGTGGAGGTGCGGCGCATGGGCGGGGCGTTCGGCGGCAAGGAGAGTCAGGCGACGATCATCGCCGCCATCGCGGCCCTTCTCGCCCACCATGCCCGCAAGCCCGTGAAGCTGCGCCTTCCCCGCGACGTGGACATGGAGGCCACCGGCAAGCGCCATCCCTTCCGCATCCGCTGGGACGCGGGGTTCGACGACGAGGGCCGCATCGCCGGTCTCGACATGGAGCTGGCGGCGGACTGCGGGAATGTGGCGGACCTCTCCACCGCCGTGGTTTCCCGCGCCCTGTGCCATGCGGACAATTGCTATTTCATCCCGGCGACACGGTTTCGCGGCGTGCTGGCGAAGACCAATACCGTCTCCAACACCGCCTTCCGGGGCTTCGGCGCACCGCAGGGCATGCTCGCCATCGAATGCGTGATGGAAAGCATCGCCCGCCATCTCCGCCGGCCCCTGGAGGCGGTGCGGGCGGCGAACTACTATGGGGAGGTGCCGCGCAACGTCACGCCCTACGGGCAGGAGGTGGAGGACAACATCATCGCCGAGACGATGGCCGTCCTCGACGCGAAAGCGGACCTTGCCGCATGGCGACGCGACATCGCGGCCTTCAATGGCGCGAGCCCGGTGATCCGGAAGGGCCTCGCCACCATGCCCATCAAGTTCGGCGTCTCCTTCAACCTCACCACGCTGAACCAGGCCGGCGCGCTGGTGCATGTCTATACGGACGGCTCCGTGCACCTGAACCACGGCGGCACGGAGATGGGGCAGGGGCTGTTCGTGAAAGTGGCGCAGGTGGTGGCGGATGCCTTCGGCATCGGGCTCGACCAAGTGCATGTCTCCGCCACGAGCACGGCCAAGGTTCCGAACACCTCTCCCACCGCAGCCTCCTCCGGCTCGGACCTCAACGGCATGGCGGCGCTTGTCGCCGCGCGCGAGATCAAGGGCCGCATGGCGGGGGCGGTCGCGGAACATTTCGGCGTGCCGGTGGAGGAGATCGCCTTCGCGGACGGGCAGGTGACGGCCGGCAACCGGAGCCTCTCCTTCGGCGAGGCGGCGAAGCTCTCCTGGCAGAAGCGCGTGCAGCTCTCTGCCGCCGGCTTCTACAAGACGCCGAAGATCCACTTCGACCTCGCGAAGTCGGAAGGGCGGCCCTTTTACTATTATACCTATGGGGCCGCGGCGGCCGAGGTGGCGGTGGATACGCTCACCGGCGCCGTGCGCGTGCTCCGCGCCGAGATCGTGCAGGATTGCGGGCGCTCCCTGAACCCGGCCATCGATCTCGGGCAGGTGGAAGGCGCCTTCGTCCAGGGCATCGGCTGGCTGACCTGCGAGGAGCTGAAATGGGACGCGGCGGGCCGCCTCGCCACCCGCGGTCCCTCCACCTACAAGATCCCCGGCTCGCGCGACGTGCCGCCGGTCCTCCGCGTGCACCTCATGGACCAGCCCAACCGGGAGGAGACGGTGCTGCGCTCCAAGGCGGTGGGGGAGCCACCGCTGATGCTGGCCATCTGCGTGTTCCTCGCCATCCGCGATGCCGTCGCGAGCCTTGAAGGGCAGGGCCCCATCCACCTCGATGCCCCAGCCTCCCCGGAGCGCGTGCTCGACGCGGTGGCCCTGCGGGCCGGCACACGCGACGTGGGCTGACGCTGCGACCGGCGCAATTCCCGTTGCCACCTCCGGCCCGGGTCGGATATGTCCCCGACGACGTGCGGGGACAGGTCGCGACCCCTGCGGGTTGGCGCGGCCGTTCGGGCTGGCGAGAAGACGAGACGCAAAGGACGAAACAGATGGCGCTTTCCAGTCTCTTCCTGTCCCTTCCTTCCTTCCGCGTTCCCGCCTTGCCGGCGCTTGCCCTTTCCCTGACCTGCGCCCTGCCGGCCGCGGCCCAGACGGCGCCCGAGCCGCCCACCGAGACCAAGTCCGTCCATGACGACTGGACCGTGCGCTGCAAGGGCCAGGATGAGAAGCGCGCTTGCGAGGCGGTGCAGACCCTCCAGCCGGCGGATGGCAAGGGCATCCTCGCCCACATTGCCGTGCGGGCGGAGAAGAGCGGCCCGGTGCGCCTCATCGTCCTCACCCCGCCCGGCGTGTGGCTGCCGTCCAACGTCAGCCTGAAGGTGCCGGGCGTGGCGGACGTTGTGCTCACCTTCAAGCGCTGCGGCCAGCATTGCGTCGCTTCCACGGAGCTGAAGCCGGAGGAGCTTTCCGCTCTGAAGGCGAGCGCGGGAACGGGTGACCTGGTGTTCGAGGACGGCTCGCGCCGCCCCGTGGTCCTGCCGCTCTCCTTCAGGGGGCTGGGCGCCGCCATGCAGGCGAGCCTGAAGGGCTGACCGGGCTTTCCACCCGGAGGACCATACGCTGCCGACGACAGGCGTCCGTCCGCCCGTATCGCGGACGGACGGGAAATAGCCGTATCGATCGCAAGTCAGCGCCCCATTCCTGAAGCTGCCACGTAGACCGGGAGCCCTCAGTTCGCCGCCGGCGGCCGAGGCGCAGACGGCGCGGCGGCGGGTGCATCCGTCACCGTGTTGAGGGGCGGCTGGGCCGCGCCGGTGCGGCTCTTCACCGATTCGATCAGCGACTGCGCCGCCCCGGACCGCTCGATGAGGCTCAGCGGGTCCGCCATGATCGTGGGCGCGTCCCACGCGCCCTTGACGCTGAACGGCAGGGCCACAGGATCAGCCGGCTTCTGGTGCTCCGCGCCGGCGTCGGCTCCCGCCGCATCGGCACCCTTGGCCGGGGAGGGCGGGACGAGGGAGGCCTGGCCGGACAGATCGAGGCTGCGCCCGGCGATGGACACCTCGCCCTCGGCCGTGACGCGGACCTGCTGTCCCTCCAGCCGCATCTCCTCGACGGTGCCGATGCCGTCCTTGACGGCGAGACTGGTTTCCAGCGTGCTGAAGGCGGTGCGCCCCCAGCGCGCGTCCTGGCCGGCAGACAGGGGCCTGCGCTCGATGCGGTGCAGCAGTTGCGCCACGTCCAACCCGGAGAGATAGCCGTCGGTGCAGGAGAGGTCCGCCGCGCCCGAGAGGGTGCGGGCAATGTCGTGTACGGAGCGTCCGCTGCCTGCCACGTCGAGCTGGATGGAGCCCGTGCCCTCGAGGCGGCGCATGCCGGCCACTTCCTCCAGGGTCCGGGAGAGGTCGAGGTCGGTGGCGTCCAGCTGAAGGCGCACCTGCGCGCCGGTGGGCGCCGCCCCGGCAGCTGCCGCCGGAGCGAGGGTGAGGGACGCCTGAATCAGCCCGCCCCAGCCCCTCGCCTCACCGAGGGCGAGCACCAGCCGCCCGTCGGCGAGCACCGCGCTGGCGGCCACGGTCGAGAGCACGCTCTGGTCGGCCACCACCTTGCTGGCCGAAAGGCGCAGGTCCAGGTTCACGCTGCGCAGGAAGGCGAGGTCGAGAGGGCTGCGGTTCCACTCCCGC
Organism: Xanthobacter nonsaccharivorans; assembly: GCF_043194755.2. Taxonomy (NCBI): domain Bacteria; kingdom Pseudomonadati; phylum Pseudomonadota; class Alphaproteobacteria; order Hyphomicrobiales; family Xanthobacteraceae; genus Xanthobacter; species Xanthobacter nonsaccharivorans. The sequence goes on from NZ_CM195526.1 coordinate 2,306,737, forward strand.
CCGCCGTCGGTGGTCAGCCGCAGGCCGCCGTAGGGGGTGAGGACGATCCGCTCGGCCGCGAAGGTGCCCTGCACGGTTGGCCGCCCGCCGTCCATCTTCACCAGCAGCCCGCCATCCCCGCGGTTGCCGTCGAGATCGAGCGAGGCGTCGTCCAGCGAGACCGCGCCGTCGGCCATCTTGAGCCGGGACGAAAGGGAGAAGGGCCCGAACCCACCCCGCCCCGGCAGCTCGGTCCCCATCCAGGCGGCGAGGTCGCGCAGGGAATCCGCCTCCGCGGTGACATCGCCGTCGAGCTCCAGCCCGTCTTCCCGGGCTGCCCGCCCCTGGAAGCGCGCCTTCGCGCCTTCGGTGGACACGACGAAGCGCGCCGGCGTGGGCGTTCCCGCAAGGAAGGCCGCGGCATCGTCGAGGAACAGGTTGGAGGACACCCGCTCGTCCCGCCAGTCGAAGGCGATGGATACGGCGATGCCATGCCCCTGCTTGATCCGGTCGAGGTTGGCGTCGAGGTCGCTGACCAGCTCGCGGGTCAGCCCCTCTTCCGTGCGCCAGGCGATGGTGCCGCCGCTGATGCGCAGCTCGGGAAGGTCCTTCACCGCGAGGAGGGGCGCCACGGCCAGCGCGGGCATGAGGCCGCCGTCTGCCAGCACCAGCGTCGGCCGCTCCACGACCACCTCGGTCACCTCCACCCGGCCGGTGAGCAGATGCCAGAGGTCGAGGCGCGCCACCACGTTTTCCGCATCCAGCGACTGGCCGGAGGGCAGCGGGAAGGAGACCTTGCCGAGGTGGACGCGCGGGGAGGGGAAGACGCTGAACGAGGGCTCGTCGAGGATGACCACCGGCTGGCCGGTGGTGCCCGCAAGGGCGTGGACCGCGGCACGGCGCAGGTCCGCCGGCGAAACCATCCGCGGCGCCGCGAGCATCAGGACCAGCGCCAGGACGACGCTTGCCCCGAAGAACGCGGCGGCTGCCACCCCGGCCCGTCGAGCATTGTCCCCGAAACGCACCATCGAGTTCCAGATCGCTCCGATCGTGAAGGGCCGCACGCCTGAGCCGACGCGAGGCTCCGAAGGCCTTCAGGCCGGCCAGCGAGGGTCGACTTCAGCCAGGAATTGGGTCCAGGACCAATCGGGAGGGGTCGGCGACCCCGCCGGCGACGCGTCTCCTCATGCACATGAGGCTGGCGCACCTCCGCCCGGACATTTCGTGCGGATTCGGCGGCACGCCTGGGAAGCGGCACCATTGCGGGGCTCTGTGTCGCTTTGATGGCTGGGGACGGGCCGCCGGGGGACGGCTCAGGCGCGGTTTGATCCGCGCGCGGAAAGGGGGGAATTGCGGATGGCCGAGGCGGACATGCGCGCCAGCAGAATCACCGGTCCAAGGCCCACCAGCAGGATGACCAAGGCGGCGAGCGCGCCATCCTCATAGGTGCCGCGGGCGGCTTCCCCATAGACGTGGGTGGCGAGCGTCTCCAGGCCGAGGGGGCGCAGCAGCAGCGTCGCCGGCAGCTCCTTCATGGCATCGACGAAGACCAGCAGGGCAGCCGTGGCCAGCGCAGGCCGCAGCAGGGGCAGAAGCACCCGGCTCACCGTGCCCGGCCCGGAGCAGCCGAGACTGCGGGCCGCCATGTCGAGGTGCGGGGAGAGCTTGGCGAAGCCGGCCTCGATCCCACCCACGGGAATGGCCATGAAGCGGATGGTGAGGGCCACGACCAGCGCGATCCCGGAGCCGGAGAGAAGGAGCCCGGTGGACAGGTCGAACGTCCGCCGCATGGCCGCGTCGATCATGTTGTCGAACCCGGCCAGCGGGCTGAGCAGGCCCACCGCCAGCACCGTTCCCGGCACCGCATAGCCGAGGCTGGAGATGCGGGCGAAGCCGGTCGCGAGCGGCGAGCGGCCGAGCCGCTGGGCCAGGGTCACCACGAGGCCGAGGCTGAGGGTGACGAGGGTCGCGGCCAAAGCGATGCCCGCCGTCGTCGCCGCCTCGCCGAGGATCCGCACGGGCAGGCCGGTCTCACTCATCCGCCGGAAGGCGGAGATGGACAGATGCAGGAAGGGCACGAGGAAGCCGGCGGTGACCGGAACCAGGCAGAACAGCATGGCTGCAACGCCGGCGAACCCGGATAGCCGGGTCGGCGCCTGGGGCCGGGCCGAGCCGGTGGCGACGAAGCGCTTCGCCCGCCGCGCCCAGCGCTCCACCAGGATCAGCCCCAGCACGAGGGCCAGCATCACCAGGGCGATCTGCGCCGCGCCGGGCAGGTTGGAGCGGTTCACCCAGGTGGCATAGATGGAGACTGTGAGGGTGCGCACGCCGAGGAATTCGGAGGCGCCGATATCGCCCAGCGTCTCCAGCAGCACCAGTGTCAGCCCGGCGACGATCGCCGGCCGCGCCAAAGGCAAGGCGACGCCGAGAAAGGCGCGGCCGCGTCCGGCCCCCAGGGTGCGCGCCACCTCCATGGCGGCGGCGGACTGCAGGGCGAAGCTCGCCCGGGCTGACAGGTAGACATAAGGGTAGAGCACCGACGACAGCACCAGGATGCAGCCGCCGGTGGAACGAATGTCGGGCAGGCGGAAATCGCGGGGGCTGGCGATGCCGAGCACGGCGCGCAGCGCCTCCTGCACCGGGCCGAGGGGATGCAGCACCTCGAGATAGGAGAAGGCGACGATGTAGCCCGGCACAGCCAGCGGCAGCAGCAGCGCCCACTCCAGCACACCTCGGCCGGGGAAGCTGCAGGTGGCGACGAGAAAGGCGCAGGGCACGGCCACCGCCAGCGTCAGCAGGCCGACGCCCAGGAGCAGCGTCCCGGTCTGCAGCAGGGCCGAGGGCAGCACCGTCTCGATGAGGTGGGGCCACATATCGCCGGAGCCCTTGGCGGCGATACCGAGGAGGGTGATGAGCGGGAGCAGGACGAAGAGCGCGACGAGCCCGGCCGCGGCGAGCAGCGGCGTCACCCCGGCCGGACGGAAGAGGCGCGACATCAGGTGGCGCAGGGGCAGGTGGCGCTGCCCGAGCACGGGGCGTGGGGGCAGGGCTGCATCGGCCACAGGCGGTGCCTCAGTTGTCGAAGCCCACCTTGTCCACCAGCTCGCTGGCGCGCTTGCGGTTCTTGGCGATGGCCACCAGCGAGGCGGGGTCCACCTTCAGCGGGCCGAGGTCGGCGATGATGGGGTCGATGCTCGCCTCAGCGATCACCGGATACTCCATGTTCTCCTTGGCGTAGACCGCCTGCATGGCGGGCGACACGGCGAATTCCAGGAACTTGATAGCGGCGTCCCTGTGCGGGGCGTTCTTCGCCACCGCGGCGCCGGAGACGTTCACATGGGTGCCGCCGCCCTCGAAGGTGGGCAGCAGCACGCCGATGCCGTCGCCCCACTTCTTCTGGTCCGCCCCGCCCTTTCCAGAGCGCATGAGGCCGACGTAATAGGAATTGCCCACCGCGATGTCGCAGATGCCGCCGAGGATATCGCGCGCGCCCTCGCGGTCGCCGCCGGCCGCCTTGCGGGCGAGGTTCGCCTTCACCCCGCGCAGCCAGGCCTCGGCCTTCTCCTCGCCGTGGTGGACGATGAAGGCGGCGACGAGGCCGATGTTGTAGGGGTGCTGGCCGGAGCGGATGCACACCTTGCCCTTCCACTTGGGATCCGCCAGCTCCTCGTAGGTGATGGCATCCTGCTTCACCACGTCCTTCGCGGTGTAGACGAGGCGGGCGCGCAGGGAGAGGGCGTACCAGTTGCCGTCCGGATCGCGCAGGTTGGCCGGGATGGCGGCCTTGAGGGCCGGCGTCTCCACCGGCTGGGTGACGCCGGCGTCCACCACGTCCAAAAGGTTGCCCACGTCCACGGTCATCAGCACGTCGGCGGGCGAGGTGGCGCCTTCCGCCTTCACCCGCTCGGCAAGGCCGTCCTTGATGAAGACGCTCTTCACCTCGATGCCGGTGGCCTTGGTGAAGGCCTCGAACAGCGGGGCGGCGAGGCCCGGCTCGCGGGTGGTGTAGATGTTCACCACCTGCTGCGCCTGGGCGGTCGTGGCGGGAAGTAGACCCGAAGCGAGAAGCAGCATGCCGCCGGCGACAAGACGGCGCGAAACGCGAGACTGGGCCATTCCTCTTCCCCCGCAATGAGGTGAGCCCGGTGCGGCCGAGACCTTGGTCTCGCCTCCGCCGCCCGAGACGCAGAAACAATCAGCATTGTGGCTAGCTGTTCGCCCACCGGCGCGTCAACGCATAAGCCGTTGAGCGGAAAACATTGGAAGGCGTCTAATTTTACTTTGAAATATCTCTAAACGATGCGGCCGGTCCGAAGAGATGGACCGGCAAGGTCGCCGGGAATGGGCCAGGAGCCATGGGCCAGGAGCCATGGGCCAGGAGCCATGGGCCAGGAGCCATGGGCCAGGAGCCATGGGCCAGGAGCCATGGGCCAGGAGCCATGGGCCAGGAGCCATGGGCCAGGAGCCATGGGCCAGGAGCCGCGGAAAGCAAAAAGCCCGGCGCTGGGCCGGGCTTCCTTTGTCGGTGCGATCGAAAGCGCGCGCTGCTCAGTCCTCGAGCTCACCGATGTGGTGCTGCGCGTAGAGCTGCAGGCCAAGCTTGGAGACGAGGTCGAGCTGCGTCTCGAGGAAGTCGATGTGGCCTTCCTCGTCCGCCATCAGCTCCTCGAAGAGGTCGCGGCTCGGATAGTCCTTCACCGAGTGGCAGTAGGTGGCCGCTTCCTGGTAGAGCGCGCGGGCGTCGAGCTCCGCGGCGAGGTCGCACTCCAGGATTTCCTTCACGTCCTGGCCGATCCGCAGCGGATCCAGCACCTGCATGTTCGGGAAACCGTCGAGGAAGAGGATGCGGTCGGTGAACTTGTCCGCGTGCACCATCTCTTCGATCGACTCGGCGCGCCACTTCTTGGCAAGCGCCTTGTAGCCCCAGTTGTCGAGCATGCGGTAGTGCAGCCAGTACTGGTTGATCGCGGTAAGCTCCGAGCGCAGGCCACGATTGAGGAATTCGATGACCTTAGGGTCGCCCTTCATTTTGTGCTCCTGATGCCCGTTGGCATAAACGCTAGTTTGGAAGCAGGATTAGACGAATTCTAACTCTCTCGCAACACTGGTCCTCTGATACCCCCGTCACCATTCCGTTGGGGCGCCTTCCGAAACGGAGTGTGGAGGACCTATTCGGCGGCCACCATGCCGGTGATGGCGGCGACGGGGCAATCCTCCGCGCAGCCGCCACAGTCGTGGGCCTGGGCCTGGTTCATGAGGTTGCGAATGGTCCGCGCGCACCGGCCGCACTGGGGAGAGCAGCCGAGGCAGCGATAGACCTCACTGGGGGAACGAAGACCCTGTGTGCCCGCAAGGGCGTCGAGGACCTGACGGTCTGAAAAGACATTGCATGAGCAAACGATCATGGCGAAGGTCCGCAACGCTAAATTGGAAGACTTCTAAAAACTTGTTTCTACTGCATTTTTTGTCATTAGAGCGGTCTTCGTCAACTCCGTGAAAACGCGACATGGTGGCTTTGCCGCTGTCTTCAAAGACATTCGGCGTCACATTCGAGCAATTCCATTTTGAAAAACGGCCTCAGGAGGTGCGCCAGCACCGAAACCGGCCGATGGGGTCACGCCAGCGGCAGTGTCAGCCGTGCGATCATGCCGCGGGTGACGTCCGGCCTGATCTCGAAAGCGCCGCCGAGGGCCTGCGCGTCGGCGGCGAGTCGCGCCGCGAGCAGGGGCTGGCCGGAAGCGCTGAAGCGATCCGCATCCGCTCCAGCCTCCACCGAAAGCGGTGCCAGCGCCGTGGCGCGAGAGACCTCGTCCAGGGACGCGCCGCCGTCGCACACCAGGAGGCAGGCGTGACCGGCCTCCTCGAACAGCGAGATGGCGACGGAGCCGCCGGCCGGGGTAGCGCGCAGCCCTTCCTCGATCATCAGCCGAACCAGGCGTGTCAGCCGCGGCGCGTGGGACGGGACTGAAAGGCGATCCGCAAGATCGGGGCGCAGGACCACCCGCCGCCGGCACGCTTCCGGCTGGAGGGCGGCGACGGCCGCGCGCGCCAGCGCGGCGAGATCACACGGGACGGGGGCTGCCTCCTCCGGGGGGGCCGTCAGGGCCGAAAGGTCGTCGAGGGAGCGCTGAAGGGTGGACAGCGCCTCGCGCACCTCGACGGGCATGGGCGAGGGCGGGGTTTCGCTCCGGGCATAGCCGAGGGCAGTGGCGACAGGCCGGCCGAGGCTCTCCATCAGCCGGCGGGCGAGGCGGGGAAGCTGGTCCGGCGGCTCCGCCACCGCGACAGGAGCGAGAGGAGCAGGCGAGGCCATGGGGGCGGGGGGTGGAAGGGCAGGGCCCACCACCACACAGAGCATCTGCAGGTCGGCGCCGGCCCGGGCGATGCCGATGCGCGTGGCGAAGGTTTCGCCGCTGCGGTCGCGCAGGCGCACATCGAGTTCTTCGGTCGCGGCGGCCGCCGCCACCCGGTCGAGCGCGGCCACGGCGGCGGCCCGGTCCTCCGGGGCAATGGCGAGGGTGAAGGGCTCGCCCGCAAGATCGAGGGGGGAGAAGCCGAAACGCGCCTCCGCTGCCGTGTTGCACAGGCGGATGGTGCCTTCCTTCTCGAGCAGGAAGACGGGCCAGGGCACCATGTCGAGCGCTGCCCGGCGGGCGGCAGCGCGGCTTTCGCGGGCATCCGCCGCATCGAAGGGGCGGATGACATGCAGCAAGGCGGGCCGGCCCATGAAGGGCGAGGCCACGAGGCGCACCTCCACCGGCAGGCGCCGGTCGTCGGCGGTCACAAGGAAAAGGCTGCCGTCCGCCTCCCGCTCCAGCATGCGGCCGAGGCCGCCCGCGGTGCGCAGGTCGTCGAGGCTGTCCCAGCCGGCAAGGGCGAGAAGGGTGCGGTTGGCATAGGTCAGCTCGCCTTCCTGCTGGACCACGAGGCCTACGGGCAGGCGGTCGAGCAGGCTCGCCTCGCGGCGGCCCTCCGCCTCTTCCGCATCCGCCGGGGCGGCGGGCGTCTCGTCGAGGCGGGGCTTGGGCCAATCCTCGATGGCGGCGGCCAGGGTCCGGGCGATCTCCCGGAAGGCGGAGCGCTCCTGCGGCGAGAGGGTCCCGCCGCGCAGCGGCACCACATTCTCCGCGAGATGGTGGTCTGGGGCCAGGTCGGGGATGAGCGGGAGGGCCGGCCTCGCCGCGCGGGCGCGCCTGGGCAGGGCGCGCAGCACGCCGAAGCCGCGCAGGAAGCGCCGCCGCCGCGCCGCATCGAGCACGGGCACGCCGCCGAGGTCGAGCTCCAGGGCCGCGTCCTCTGGCGTCCGCGGGGCAACGGTGGCCTTGACGTCGCTGAAGCTGCCGCCCGAGGCGAAGGCGGTTGCAAGCGCACCGCCGGATGTCAGGAGCCCGGCCTCCTCCAGCTGCGCGAAGGTGCGGCCGAGGAAGGTCTCGGCGCGCTGCCCCAGCGCCGCGGCAAACGGCGGGGAGAGGCGGGACAGGCGATCGTCCACATCCGTCTCGAAGGTGATGCGGACGGGTTGGAGGGCGGACGGACCCGGATCCATCGCCATTGGCGTCATCCCGGTCGGCGGCGGGACGGCCGGCACGGGGCGCGTGGCCGGGGCCTCAGCCGAGGTGGCCGGATCGGCGAACAGCACGGCCGCGCCGCGGGGCAGGGTCATGTGCTCATAGCGGAACAGGCGTGGCACGAAGGCGCCGGGCAGGCGCAGCCGGACGAGGCCGGACCGGCCGGAGAGCGCAAGCGCGGCCCGGGCGACATCCGCCGGCGCGCCGGTGCCCGCGATCAGGCCGCGTGCGGCGGCGGCGGGCGTCGCCTCGATGATGGTGCCGGCGGGGAGGGCGACAAGGAAGGACGGGAGGTCGGTCCTCCCCAGGGGCGAAAGATCCGCCGGAGGCAGAGCAACGGGGCGGGCGCTCGACTGCGACATGTCTTCGGTTTGATCCATACCACCCCGGCGTGCCGGACCTACGGCGGATGTTGGGACGTTCCTATGGGCTGTTATCGTCCGGATTGATTAACGTCAGTGCAATCCGGGCGATTTTTTGCCTTTCATATTGCCGAAGCGTCCCTGAGCGATACTAAGATCATCCCCGGTGCGGTCGCCTGCGCCGCCCCGACAACCCGAGGAGTGACGGCCATGACGACGAAATTCGGTCCGGACCTGGAGTTGCCTGCGGAGATGCGTGCCATCGCGGAGAAGAACGTGGCGCAGGCGCGCCAGGCGTTTGAAACGCTGTTCCATAACGCCCGCGAAGCCGTCGGCGACACCGAGGGACGCATCGAGGAAGTGCGCTCCGGCATCAACGACCTGCGCCAGAAGGCCATCGGCCTGATGGAGGCCAATGTGGAGGCCAGCTTCGACTTCCTGCACAAGCTGGTGTCCGCCAAGAACCCCCAGGAAATGCTGAGCGCGCAGGCTGAATTCCTGACCAGCCAGATGAAGTCGGTGGCCGAGCAGGCCAAGTCCTTCGGGGAAGAAGCCAAGTCGCTGGGCGAATCCACCGTCCGCACCTTTGACGAGCATGCCCGCGCCCTTGGCGAGCGCCTGAAGACCCTCGCTGCCTCCGCGGCCCAGAGCGCCCAGAGCGCCGCCCAGGACTTCAAGAACGTGAGTGAAACCGCCGTGCGCGACGCCAAGGCCACCGCCGACCATGCGGCAACCACGGCCGCGCAGGTCACGGACCCCAGCCAGGGCCACTGACACAACTTTTGTACAGTTGTGCAGCGCAAGATTTTCATTTTGCGCTGCATGCTTCCTGGGATATAAACAGAAAAGTCGGGGATACACGCTTACCAATTCATCGGTTTTTCCGCTGGGCGAAGGCGCGTTCGCAACCTGGCGGGAGACGGATGAGGTGGCGTGACTCGGCGCACGGACTGGCTCGCCCGCTTCACCGAGGAAGACATGAACGACACCTTCATCAAGGCCTACCAAGACCAGATCGAAGCCGCGAAAAAGGCGTTCACCACGAGTGCCGGTTCCGGCCTGGAGGTGCCCACGGCCGTCCGCGAGATCGCGGAGAAGGGCCTCGCCACCTGCCGCGAGAACTACGCCAAGCTGAAGGGCACCGCCGATCAGGTGAATGCCGCCCTCGAGGACACCTACACCACCGCCTCCAAGGGCGTGGCGCAGTACAATGCGAAGGTGCTCGAGGCCGTTCAGTCGAACGTGAACTCCTCCTTCGACTATTTCAACTCGCTGCTGACGGCCAAGTCCCTGGGCGAGGCGGTGGAGCTGTCCACTGGCCATGCCCGCAAGCAGTTCGAGGCCCTGACCGCCCAGGCGAAGGACCTGTCCGCCTTCGCTCAGAAGGTGGCCGCGGATTCCTCCGAGCCGCTGAAGTCCTCGGTGGAAAAGACCATCAAGCCGGCCGCCTGACAGCGCCATTTCCGGTCGATTTGCCCATGATCCGCCGCCGCGTCTTGCGTGAACACGCTTGACGCGGCGGTTTCGCCTTGCAATGACGCGGGCGTTTCTCCCCGCGAGCTTTTGCATGCGTGCCCTTGGTTCCGTTTCGCCCATCCTGCTCGTCGGCCCGTCCTGGGTCGGCGACATGGTCATGGCGGCGAGCCTGGTGGAAGTGCTGCGGATGCGCGAGCCCGGCCGGCCCATCGACGTGCTGGCCCCTCCGGCCGCCCTTCCCGTCGCTCGCATGATCCCCGGGGTGCGCCGCACCATCCCTCTCGGTTTCGGCCATGGGGAGTTGGGCCTTGTCGCCCGCTGGAAGGCCGGGAGGGCCCTGCGCGCCGAGGGCTACGGCAAAGCCATCATCCTGCCCCGCGCCTTCAAGGCCGCTATCGTCCCGCTTGCCGCCGGCATTCCCGAGCGCGTGGGCTACAAGGCGGAAGGCCGCAGCCCCCTGCTCACCGATGCGCGGCCCGATCCCAACCGCAAGACCGCCCGCACGCTGGACCGCTTCGTCGCGCTCGCCTTGCCGGCGGGCTCCATCGCCCGCGCGCCGCGCCCGCGGCTGATGCTGCCGGATGGTGCGGTGGACCAGGCGACGGCCAGGTTCCCGCTCTCCGGCGAGGGGCCGGTGATGGTGCTCTGCCCGGGCGCCGAATACGGGCCCGCCAAGCGCTGGCCGGCGGAGAAGTTCGCCGCCCTCGCCGCAATGGCGGTGAAGGAGGGCTACCGCATCCGTGTCCTCGGCTCGCCCAAGGATGCGGAGGCCGCACAGGCCATCGAGGCGGGAGCGGGGGTGCCGGTGGATAATCTGGTGGGCCGCACCACGCTCATCGACGCGGCGGCCATCCTCGCCACGGCCGACGTGGTGATCTCCAACGATTCCGGCCTGATGCACGTGGCCGGCGCCTTCGACCGGCGTCTGGTGGTGCTCTATGGCGCCTCGTCCGAGAAGATGACGCCGCCGGCCTCTCCCTTTGCCCGCGTGCTGGCGCGGGACCTGCCCTGCCGGCCCTGTCACCAGCGGGAATGCCCGCTGAAGACCCTCGCCTGCCTGGAAGGCATCGCCCCCGAAGAGGTTCTGGCCGCAGCCGAGCAGATGCGCCGATGAAGGTGCTTGTGGTCAAGCTGTCCTCGCTGGGCGACGTGGTGCACACGTTCCCGGCGCTGACGGACGCCATGGCCGCCGTCCCCCACCTCGAGTTGGACTGGGCGGTGGAGGAAGCCTTCGCGCCCGTGGCGCGGTTGCACCCGGCGGTGCGGCGGGTGATCGAGGTGCCGTTGCGGCGCCTGCTGCGCAAGCCGGTCCAGGCCCTGCGCGGCGCCGAGGCCGCCATGGTGCGCGCGGCGCTTCAGGCGGAACGCTACGAGGTGGTGATCGACGCCCAGGGCTTGCTGAAGAGCGCGGGCGTGGCGCTTCTCGCCTCCGGAGCGCGCCACGGCTTCGACCGGACGAGCGCGCGGGAAGGTCTTGCCGCCGTCAGCTACCACCAGCGGCACCATGTGCCGGAGGTGGAGCATATGGCGGTGCGAATCCGCAAGCTGTTCGCCGCGGCCCTCGGCTATCGGCTGGAGGGGCGTGCGGCGGATTCCGGGCTGCGGCCGGCGCCGGTGGCGGGGGCTGCGCCCTATCTCGTCTATCTGCACGGCACCACCTGGCCCACCAAGACCTGGACGCTCGCCGGCTGGCGGGCGTTGGCGGAACGCGCGGGCGGGCAGGGGCAGGAGGTTCTGCTCTTCTCCCATGGGGACGGGGAGCTGGCCCGCGCGGAGGCCATCGCCGAGGGGCTGCCGCAGGTGCGCCTGCTGCCGCCGCAGACGCTGGAGACCCTTGCCCCCGTGCTGGCCGGCGCCGCCGGGGTGGTGAGCGTGGATACCGGGCTCGGCCATCTGGCGGCGGCCTATGGGGTGGCGACGGTGGGCCTCTACGGCCCCACCAACCCGCGCCTTACCGGCCTGTTCGGCGCCCGCGCGGTGGAGCTTAAGGCCCGCCGGGCCTGCGCTCCCTGCGAGAAGGCCACCTGCCGCATCGCTCCGGAAACGCGGGAGGGGCCGCCGTGCCTCGCCGACCATTCCGCCGCCGAGGTCTGGCAGGCGCTGGAGCGGCTTCGGAGCTAGCGTCCGGTCCGGGCTGCGCGGTTAGGCTGCGTCCCTGAAGATGGACAAGAGGCGCAGGTGCGTGGCACACCGGGCCCGACAAACGGATGGGATGAGAGCGAGATGACGCGATCGGTGGCCATGAGCCGCGACCTCCTCCTCGTGACCGGCGGAGCAGGCTTCATCGGCTCCAACATCGCCCGCGCCGCAGCCGAGGACGGCTACCGCGTGGTGGTGGCCGACTGGCTGGAAGACGGCCCCAAGTGGCGCAACATCGCCGACATCGCCCTTCACGACGTGATCCGGCCGGAGACCGTGAACACCTTCGTGGAGCAGGAGGGCGGGCGGCTCGCCGCCGTGGTGCACATGGGCGCCATCTCCGCCACCACCGAACGGGACGCCGACAAGATCGTCGCCCGCAACATCCGCGCGACGCTGGACCTGTGGGACCTGTGCGCGCGCAAGGCGTTGGGCCTCGTCTACGCCTCCTCCGCCGCCACCTATGGGGACGGCACCAGCGGCTTCACCGATTCCGAGGAGGCCGCCGACCTCGCGGCACTGGCACCCCTCAACCCCTATGGCTGGTCCAAGCTGTTCGTGGACCGGCGGGTGATGGCGGATGTAACGGAAGGCCGGCCCCGGCCGCCGCAGTTCGCGGGCCTGCGCTTCTTCAACGTCTATGGCCCGGGCGAGGCCCACAAGGGTGACATGCGCTCGGTGGTGCACAAGATCTATCCGGCCGCCGAGGCGGGGGAGAGCGTGACGCTCTTCAAGTCCCACGATCCGCGCTACGCGGACGGCGGGCAGCTGCGCGACTTCGTCTATGTGCAGGATTGCGTGGAGGTGGTGCGCTGGCTTCTGGAGAGCCCGGACGTCTCCGGCATCTTCAACGTGGGCACCGGCGAGGCGCGCTCCTTCGCGGACCTGGCGAAGGCGGTGTTCTCCGCCCTCGGCAAGGATGCCGACATCGCTTACGTGGACATGCCGGAAAGCCTCCAGAAGGCCTACCAGTATTTCACGCAGGCGGATGTCTCCAAGCTGCGGGCGGCAGGCTACACGCGGCCCTTCACCTCGCTGGAGGATGGCGTCTCGGCCTATGTGAACGGCCACCTGAAGCCGCGCAACGCGGGGTGAGGACGAACCAACATGGGGAGTGAAGGCCTGGCGGGACCCATCGCCGTCATCGGCGACGTGATGGTGGACCGCTATATCGTCGGCTCGGTCAACCGCATCTCGCCCGAGGCGCCGGTGCCGGTGCTGGTGCACGGCAACGAGCGCATCGTGCCCGGCGGCGCGGCCAATGTGGCGGCCAATGCGGCGGCGCTGGGCGCCCGCGTGGTGCTGGTCGGCCTCGTGGGGGCGGATGCGGAGGCGGCCCAGCTCGCCGGGACGCTCGCCGCCTATCCTGGCATCGACCTCTCCTGCCTTGTGGCGGACGGGGAGCGGCCCACCATCACCAAGACCCGCGTCATGAGCGGGCGGCAGCAGATCGTCCGCATCGATGCCGAGACGCTGGCGCCGCCGGCGGAGGAGACGGTCGCGCGCCTGCTTGCGGCAGTGGAGGCGGCGGTGGCCGCGAGCACGGTGGTGGTGCTCTCCGATTATGCCAAGGGCGTGCTGTCCGATGCCGTCATCGCGGCGGCGGTCTCGGCGGCGAACGCGAAGGGCGTGCCGGTGATCGTCGATCCCAAGCGCCGCACCTTCGAGGCCTACCGGGGCGCCACCCTCGTCACCCCCAACCGGCAGGAGCTCGCCGCCGCCACCGGCCTGCCGGACACCACCGATGCGGAAGCCGCCATCGCGGCCGAGGCGGCGGGGCGGCAGTTCGGCGGCGATGTGCTCGTCACCCGCGCCGAGAAGGGCATGACCCTGTGGCGGCGCGACGGGCGGGTGAGCCATGTGCCGGCCCAGGCCCGGGAGGTGTTCGACGTTTCCGGCGCGGGCGATACGGCGCTGGCGGCGCTGGCGGTGTCGCTGGCATCCGGCCATTCGCTCGAGACGTCCATGCATTTCGCCAATGCGGCGGCGGCGGTGGCGGTGGGCAAGATCGGCACCGCGGTCGTGACGCGGGCCGAATTGAACGCCGCGCTCGACGCCAGCGTGCCCACGGGGGCCGAGCCCGGCGCGCTGCTCGATCCGGACCGGGCGGCCACCGTCATCGCTTCCTGGCAGGCGGCCGGGGCGAGGGTGGTGTTCACCAACGGCTGTTTCGATCTGGTGCACCCCGGCCATGTCTCCTTGCTGGAGGCGGCGGCGCGGGAGGGCGACCGGCTGGTGGTGGCGCTGAACACTGACGCATCGGTGCGGCGCCTGAAGGGTGAGAGCCGCCCGGTGCAGGACGAGGCGGCGCGCGCCCGTGTCATCGGCGCGCTGCGCTGCGTGGACCTGGTGGTGCTGTTCGAGGAGGACACGCCGCTTCAGATCATCACCGCCCTCGGCCCGGACGTGCTGGTGAAGGGCGCGGACTATCGCGAGGACCAGGTGGTGGGCGCGGAGGTGGTGAAGGCCCGTGGCGGGCGTGTCGCGCTCATCCCGCTGGTGGAGGGGCGCTCCACCACGGCGCTGGTGAAGAAGGCGAGGGGCTAGGTGAGCCTTGCGCAGTACTTGAAGTGCGCGCCGAAAGATGAGTCGGTGCAGAGTCTTGCGTGGATCTGCTGAAGTGATGCGCGAATCGCGGATCGAGCTGCCGGAGGCACAAGCCTCCTGCGTTTGCGCCGCGGCTGCCGCTGGGGGCGCAAGGGGGTGCCCCACCCGTGGGAAGACAACGATGGCAAACCTTTGTGCTGGCCTCTTCCGGACCGTTCCGGAGCCGGTCGCTTGAACGGCGGCCTCGTCCTCGTGCTCGGTGGCGCGCGCTCCGGCAAGAGCCGGTTTGCGGAAGCACTGCTGGAGCGTGAGCCGGAACCGCGGGCCTATATCGCCACGGCGGAGAAAGCCTTCGGCGGCATTCCGGATCCGGAGATGGAAGCGCGCATCGCGCTGCATCGCGCCCGCCGCGGCGCCGGCTGGGAGACGTTCGAGGCGCCGCTCGACCTCGCCGGCCTCCTCGCCACCCTGCCGCCCGAGCGGCCGGTGCTGGTGGATTGCCTGACGCTCTGGCTCACCAACCACCTCCTCGCCGAAAATGATCTCGACGCCGAGGTGGACGCCTTCGAAGCCGCACTGGCGGCGCGGCCGGGCCTTACCGTTTGCGTCGCCAACGAGGTGGGCTTCGGCATCGTGCCGGACAATGCGCTGGCCCGGCGCTTCCGCGACGCGGCGGGGCTCCTCAACCAGCGCCTCGCCCGCAAGGCGCGCCGGGTGGTGCTGGTGGTGGCCGGCCTGCCCCTGACCTTGAAGGACGAGACACCATGAGCGGCCCTGCCGACACCCCACCCGCAGCCGGCACCGTGGACGAGGCGGAGGCCGCCCGCCACCGCGCCAAGATGGAGAAGCGCAAGGCGGTGCAGGACCGGGAGGTGGCGGAGAAGACCATGGAGAAAGGCCTTCTCATCGTCCACACCGGCCCCGGCAAGGGCAAGAGCACCGCCGCCTTCGGCCTCGCCCTGCGCATGCTGGGGCGGGGCGGGCGCGTGGGTGTCGTGCAGTTCATCAAGGGCGCGTGGCAGACCGGCGAGCAGGAGGCCTTCCGGGCCTTCGGCGACCGGGTGTCCTGGCACACCATGGGCGAGGGCTTCACCTGGGAGACGCAGGACCTCGTGCGCGACAAGGCCGCCGCCGCCCGCGCCTTCGCCAAGGCCTGTGACCTGATGGCGGACGAGAGCATCGACCTGCTCGTGCTCGACGAGCTGAACATCGCGCTTCGCTACGATTACCTCGATCTCGCCGAGGTGGTGGCGGTCCTCCAGGCGCGCCGGCCCGGTCTGCACGTGGTGGTCACGGGCCGCAATGCCAAGCCGGAACTTCTGGCCGCAGCCGATCTCGTCACAGAGATGGGCCTGGTGAAGCACCATTTCTCGGCCGGCGTGAAGGCGCAGGCCGGCATCGAGTTCTAAGGCGGGGGGCGGGGGGAATGGCGCGCGCGCTCATGTTCCAGGGCACGGGGTCGGACGTGGGCAAGTCGCTCCTCGTCGCCGGGCTCGCCCGCGCCTTCACGCTGCGCGGGCTGAAGGTGCGGCCGTTCAAGCCGCAGAACATGTCCAACAACGCGGCGGTGACGGCGGACGGCGGCGAGATCGGCCGGGCCCAGGCGCTGCAGGCGCGGGCGGCGAAGGTGCTCCTCAGCGTCCATATGAACCCGGTGCTGCTGAAGCCCCAGGGTGAGACCGGAGCCCAGGTGGTGGTGCAGGGGCGCGTCCACGCCACTGCGAAGGCTGCGGCCTACCAGGGGATGAAGCCTTCGCTGATGCCCTATGTGCTGGACAGCTTCGGCCGGCTCAGGGACGAGGCCGACTTGGTGCTGGTGGAAGGGGCGGGCAGCGCCTCCGAGGTGAATTTGCGGGCCGGCGATATCGCCAACATGGGCTTCGCCCGTGCGGCGGGCGTGCCGGTGGTGCTGATCGGCGACATCGACCGGGGCGGCGTCATCGCCAGCCTCGTGGGCACCAAGGCGGTGGTGGACCCGGAGGATGCCGCCCTGATCCGCGGCTTCGTGGTGAACCGCTTCCGCGGCGACCCGTCCTTGTTCGCCGCCGGCATGGAGACGATCGCGCGGGCGACCGGATGGACGGCGCTGGGCCTCGTGCCCCATTTCGCCGAGGCCGTGCGCCTGCCGGCGGAGGATGCGCTGGCGCTGGCGGCCTCGCCGCCGGCGAAGGCAGGGGCGCGGATCACCATCGCCGTGCCGATCCTGCCCCACGTGTCCAATTTCGATGATCTTGATCCGCTGGACGCCGAGCCCGCCGTGGAGGTGCGCCGCATCCGCCCCCACGAGACCCTGCCGCAGCAGACCGACCTGGTGCTGCTCCTCGGCTCCAAGGCCACCATCGCGGATCTGGCGGCGCTGAAGGCGCAGGGGCTGCATCACGACATCCTCGCCTTCGCCCGGCGCGGGGGGCGGGTGCTGGGCCTGTGCGGCGGCTACCAGATGCTGGGCGAGACCATCGCCGACCCGGATGGCATCGAGGGAGAGCCGAAGATCGCCCGCGGGCTGGGGCTGCTGAAGGTGCACACCGTGCTCTCCGGCGAGAAGCGGCTGGAGGAGGTGAGCGGCACGGCCGCCGGCGCGCCGGTCTCGGGCTACGAGATGCACATGGGCGTCACGCAGGGGGCCGATTGCGCGCGCCCCTTCCTCTCCATCGGCGCGCGCGCAGAAGGCGCCCGGTCCACTGACGGGCGCATCGCCGGCACCTACGTGCACGGGCTGTTCGCCTCCGATGCCTTCAGGAGCGCGTTCCTGCGCAGCCTCGGCGGCGCGGACGCAGAGACCACCTACGAGGCCCGCGTGGAGGAGACGCTGGACCGCCTGGCCGCCCATCTCGAGGCCCACCTGGACCTCGACCTTCTGCTCACGCTGGCCAGATGAAGGGCACGGCCGCCCCGGCCAGGACGATGAGGACCAGCAGCGCATCGGCGCGCCGGTAGAGGCGCAGGGCGGCGCGGATGTCCGCCGCGGTCGCCTCGCGCCGGCCGTTCCCCATGTAGGCGTCCTCGGTGAAGACGCCGCCATAGACCTTCGGGCCGTTGAGCTTCAGCCCCAGCGCCCCGGCCATGGCCGCTTCCGACCAGCCGGCATTGGGCGAGCGGTGGCGCGGCGCATCGCGCAGCATGGCGGTGTGTGCGGCGCGCGCGTCGGCGCCGGGGGAAAGGGCGGCGGCGGTGATCAGCAGCATGCCGGCGAGGCGGGAGGCTGGCAGGTTGACGTAATCGTCGGCGCGCGCCGACGCCCAGCCGAAGGCGGCGTGGCGCTCGTTGAGGTGGCCGATCATGCTGTCGGCGGTGTTCAGCGCCTTGTAGGCGGCGCCACCTGCGAGACCGCCCACGCACATCCACAGCACCGGCGCGACCACGCCGTCGGAGAAATTCTCGGCGAGGCTCTCGATGGCGGCACGGGCGACGCCCGCCTCGTCCAGCGTCTCCGGGTCCCGCCCGACGATATGGCTGACGGCGGTGCGGGCCGCGGGAAGGCTGCCGGTGTCCAGAGCATCGGCGACCCGGGCCACATGCCAATGGAGCGAGCGCTGGGCAACGAGCGTGCTGCCGATGAGGCCGACGGCGAGGAGGCCGAAGGGCAGGGGCCGCAGCAGCGCCTCGATGGCGAAGGCGGGCACGGCCGCCGCCAGCACGATGACGCAGGCGGCGAGAACGCCCAGCACACGGCGCCGTCCGGCGGAAAATCCGGGCCGGTTGAGCCCGTGGTCGAGGAGGACGATGAGGCGGCCGATCCAGATCACCGGATGGCCGATGCGCCGCACCAGCGCGGCCGGATAGCCCAGCAGCGCCTCCAGAACCATGGCGAGCGCCGCAACCTCGAACGCCATCCTGCCGCCCCCTTCTTCGTCCACGCTTATTCTGAAGACGCGCCGGCCGGCCCGCGCCGGGCTGAGGGCCGAACAAGGCGTTCTCCGCCTTGGCGGTCACGCCGAAAGCCCCGGCTCCCGAGAGCCCTTCCGGCGGGTATGGGCTCTAGGGGAAAACCGCTCCGGCCTTTGATCACAGAACCGTGATCGGAGGTCCGGGAACCCAATTGGTCCCTGCGATAGACCTTGCTGCAATGCAATATTCATTTCGCAGGAATCAAAAAAGCATGTTAGCGTAATGTCTTCTAGCGGCTTGCCTAATGTGCGGGCAATTCGGGAAAGTGCATTGATGACGCTGCTGAAGCCTCGCCCCCCTGTGTTCGACGACGTGCTGCATGAGCCCGTGGCGCCCGTCGTGCCCGAGAACATGCGTGTCTATGCGATCGGGGATGTGCACGGCCGGCTGGATCTTCTGACCACGCTTCAGGAGCATATCGACGAGGACATGGGGACCAATCCGGGGCCCAACTGCATCGAGGTCTATCTCGGCGACTACGTGGACCGCGGGGCCCAGTCCGCCGGCGTGATCGACGCGCTCAGGGAGCGGATGCGGAAGCGCCGGGTGGTCTGCCTTTCCGGCAACCACGAATCAATGATGCTGGACGCGTTTGTCTCGCAGGACGCCTTCCCCCACTGGCTCCGCGTCGGTGGGCTGGAGACGGTGTTCTCCTACATCACGCCGACTCCGGGGCTCGACGAGGCCCAGATGTGGAAGAGCTGGCGCGAGGCGGTTCCCCCCGCGCATGTCGCCTTCCTGCAGCAGCTCCACTCCCATTTCGTCTGCGGCAACTATGCCTTCGTGCACGCCGGGCTGCGGCCGGGCGTGCCGCTGGAGCTGCAGCGGCGCGAGGACATGATGTGGATCCGCCGGGAGTTCCTGGATTGCCCGGACTGGTTCGGCCACTGCGTGGTGCACGGCCACACGCCCATTCGGGAAGCCGAGGTGCTGAGCAACCGGATCAACATCGACACCGGTGCCTATGCGACAGGTCATCTCACCTGCCTGATTCTCGAAGGCGCGGACCGGTACCTGATCGCCACGTGATGCGGCGCACAAACGCAAACTTCTGAAAATGCATCCATTTTGAAACGGATATGGCCCGGCCCCAGATTTTACCGCCGGACCAAAATCATTAACACATAGTAAATTGAGGTATTTTAGTACGATACCACCTGTTGCGAAGATGATACAAGGCCCCGCAAATGCCGATGGGCGCGTGATTCCCCAAGGTTTGCGAATTCCCCACTGAGCCGCCGCATGGTAATGCCGTGGGTGTGATTTAGCTGGGGTTAATCTTGTGCATACTTCACGGAAGACCTGGCTCTCGGGCCTAAAGATCGCTGGTTGCATTGCGGTGGCCGCGGTTCTTTCAGGCTGCAATCTGCTGCCCGCCTCGGGGCCCTATAGCGTCGAAGTACGCAATCCCCAGACGCAGGACACGGACGGGGTCGGCTACAAGCTGGTGCCGATGACGTCGAACGTCGTGAAGGTTCTCGCCCAGCTGGACTCGCAGGGCCTGATCGGCACCTTCCGCAACGACCGCGGGCCCATTCCGGACGTGAAGATCGGCATCGGCGACCTCGTCGGCGTGTCCATCTTCGAGGCCTCGTCGGGCGGTCTGTTCATCCCGGCCGAGGCGGCCTCCCGCGCCGGTAACTTCGTCGACATCCCGGTCCAGCAGGTGGACAGCAACGGCAACATCTCCGTGCCCTATGCGGGGCAGGTGAAGGCCGCGGGCCTGCGGCCCTCCCAGGTGCAGGACACCATCGTCGAGCGCCTGCGCAACCGCGCCATCGAGCCCCAGGCCGTGGTGACGGTGAAGGATCAGCGCTCGAACTCGGTGACCGTGCTCGGCGAGGTGAGCGCGCCCATCAAGTTCCCGCTCACCTCCAACGGCGAGCGCGTGCTCGACGCCATCAGCCGCGCCGGCGCCACGCCGAACAAGGATTACGACATGTTCGTGACCCTGCAGCGCGGCGGGCGCGATGCCACCATCAGCTTCCGCCGCCTGGTGCGCGAGCCGGCCAACAACATCTACCTGCAGCCCAACGACATCCTCTACATCTACGCCCGCGCCCGCACCTACCTGGCGTTCGGCGCGTCCGGCAAGCAGGGCCAGTTCCCCTTCAACGACGACTCCATCAGCCTGAGCGAAGCCATCGGCAAGGCCGAGGGCCTCAACGACGGGCAGGCGGACCCGCAGTCGGTGTTCCTGTTCCGCATCGAGACCCGCGAGACCCTGCGGCGCATGGGCGTGGACGTGGCGGACGTGCAGGAAGAGCGCGTGCCGACCATCTACACCCTCAACCTGCGCGAGCCGACCGGCTTCCTGCTGGCCACCAAGGTGCCCATGCGGAACAAGGACGTGGTCTACATCGCCAACGCCGGTTCCGTGGAGCTCACCAAGTTCCTCAATCTGGTGCTGCTGGGCGCCACGACCGTGGAATCCATGGCCAGCACCAATACCTACCTCTACGGGGCGAACTGACCCGGACGGCGTCCGCCCTCGCATAAGGTACAAGAGGCTCGAAACCGCCCCGGGTGCTCCGGGGCGGTTTTCTTTTTTCGGCCAGCGCGGCCTGCCCGGGGGCGGAGCCGCATGCCCAGGCGTTGGCGCCAGAGCGCGGAGGGGTGCGATGGCCCCGGCCTTTGCGCCGGAGGCCGGGCGCGCTATCGTTTCGGCCTCGCCATATCCACCCGCGTGCGCGCGGAAGAGGTTCGGGCTCGCATGTTCATCGCCTTCTTCGAGGCGCTCAAATCGGCCGGCGTTCCCGTGTCGGTGCGCGAATATCTCACCCTCATGGAGGCCATGGACAAGGACGTGGCCGGCCGGCAGGTGGATGCCTTCTATTATCTGGCCCGCGCCTGCCTGGTGAAGGACGAGCGCCACCTCGACCGCTTCGACCAGGTGTTCGGCCACTGCTTCAAGGGGCTGGAGGCGGTGGCGGCGGACGGACACGCCATCCCCGAGGATTGGCTGCGCAAGCTTGCCGAGAAGCACCTCACCGAGGAGGAGAAGCGGCAGATCGAGGCCCTGGGCGGCCTCGACAAGCTGCTGGAGACCCTGAAGAAGCGCCTCGAGGAGCAGAAGGGACGGCACCAGGGCGGCTCGAAATGGATCGGCACCGCCGGCACCTCGCCCTTCGGCGCCTATGGCTACAATCCCGAGGGCGTCCGCATCGGCCAGGACGGCAACCGCAACTTCCGCGCCGTGAAGGTGTGGGACAAGCGCGAGTTCCGCGACCTCGACGACCAGGTGGACCTCGGCACCCGCAACATCAAGGTGGCCCTGCGCCGCCTGCGCAAGTTCGCCCGCACCGGCGCGGCGGACGAGCTGGACCTCGACGGCACCATCCGCGAGACCGCGCGTCAGGGCTATCTCGACGTGAAGCTGCGCCCGGAGCGGCGCAATGCGGTGAAGGTGCTGCTGTTCCTCGACGTGGGCGGCTCCATGGACTGGCACATCGGCCAGTGCGAGGAGCTGTTCTCCGCCGCGCGCTCCGAGTTCAAGCACCTGGAGCATTTCTACTTCCACAACTGCGTCTATGAGAGCGTGTGGAAATCCAATGCCCGCCGCGCCTCCGAGCGCATCCCGCTCCATGACGTGCTGCACACCTTCGGCAGCGACTACAAGCTGATCTTCGTGGGCGACGCCTCCATGAGCCCTTACGAGATCACCTATGCCAACGGCTCGGTGGAGCATAACAACGAGGAGCCGGGCAAGGTGTGGCTCTCCCGCCTGCTGGCCACCTATCCCCATGCCGTCTGGCTCAATCCGGTGCAGGAAGCGAACTGGGGCTACACCGATTCCATCCGTCTCATCCGCCACATCATGGAAGAGCGCATGTTCCCGCTGACGGTCCAGGGCATCGACGCGGCCATGCGGGAGCTGACGTGAATTCTGCGGAAGGCGGGGCCTCCTATTCCTATCTGCCGCGGCTCGGCGGGGCGGGCGTGCGCCTCACTCTGGGGCCGGGGGTGCTGCTGTTCGCCGTGGGGGCGAAGGAGGGGCGGCTGAGCCTTGCCGATATCATCGAGGTGCGCCTGCGATTCCAGGCGGCCAAGTTCGCCGGCACCGCCTTCGAGATGGAGCTGAGGGGCCGCGACGGAACCCAGCTGAAGATCGGCTCCGCCTCGCGCACCTCGCTCACCGCCGTGCGCGACCAGGGGTCGGCTTATGCCGCCTTCGTGCGCGCCTTCCACGCGGCGCGGGGCGGGGCGGGCGGTGAATGCCGCTACATCGGCGGCTTTCCCGCCTGGCGCTTCCGGCTGATGGCGGTGCTGGGCGTGGCCACGGTCGCCGGGCTCGTCGCGGTGATCGGCTTCGCGCTGTCCGAGCGGCAGTGGAACGCGGCGGTGCTGCTCGCTGCCCTGTCCGCCGCCCTCGCCTGGCCCACGGGACAGATGGTGTGGCGCAACCGGCCCGTGCGCTACAGGCCTGAGGCCGTGCCCGCCCACCTATTGCCGGCGTGAGGCGGCCTCCTTCTCCTCCTCCTCGGCCTTTCGCAGCAGGCCCGTGGCCACGTCCGCGAGGCGGGGCGCGGGCAATGCGGTGAAGGGCAGGGGCCGCGTCACCGCGATGGCGGCAAGGCCGAGCCGCGCGGTGAGCAGCCCGTTCACCACCCCCTCGCCCAGCCGGGCGGACAGGCGGGCGGCGAGGCCCTGGCCGACGATCTGCTGCACCAGCGTATCCCCCGCCGCCATGCCGCCGGTGATGGCGAGATGGCCCACCACGTGCCGCACCAGCCGCAGCATGCCGAGCGCCCCCGGCCGCCCCCCATAAAGCTGGGCGAGGCGGCGCATGAGCGAGACCGCGCTGAACAGCACGAAGGCAAGGTCTACCAGCGCGCGTGGCGACACGGCGGTGACCACGGAGACGTTGCGGGCCGCGTCCGATACCATCTGCCGGGCGCGGGCATCGAGGCCGGCGAGCAGGGTACGCTCGGTGAGCCGCACCAGGTCCGCCCCGTCGATGATGCCGGAGAGATGGCCTTCGAGGTCGGCGCGGGCGCGGGCCAGCGTCGGAGCCGCGGCGGTCAGGCGCAGCATGTCCCGCGCCACGGCCTCGGCCGAGGCGCGGTCGTCGTCGGCGAGGGCGTCGGCGGCGCGTCGGCGGATGTCGTCGAGCTTCGCCAGCCGGGCGAGCCCTCCGAGCTCGCGGCCGAGGATGACCACGCCGGCCAGCACCAGCGCAGCCGTCACCGCGAGGCCCACGTAGCCGAGCCATTCGGCCCGAGCGAACAAATCGTCGATCAGGCGGGAGAGGCCCACATAGGCGGCAAGGCTGGTGACGCCACCCAGCGCCGACCAGAACAGCGCGCCCCAGGACAGGCCGGTGCGCCGGCGCGGCTCCAGCGGCACCGGCAGGGCGGCCTCGGCCTCCACCGGCTCGGGCGGGGCGAGGGTGATGGCCGCCTCGTCGAGGCGGAACACCTGCGGGCGTCGGGGAGAGATGCGCTCGTCGCTCATGGCTGGCACATGGCCCTCAAAAGTGGCGCCGGCAAGCCCTGCTGCCTATGCCAGCCGGTCGCCGAGGAGGAATTGCAGCGCCCGGTCCAGCCGGATGTGCGGCAGCGGGCCGGCGCCGATGCCGGCCGGCGGCCGGAACCGCAGGAAGCGGAAGTCCACGTCCCCGTCGGCCGCCGAGGCAAGGCCGCGGAAGCCCGCGCCGGAGGGATCGAACAGGCTGTCCGGGTCCGCCGGCAGGTCGCCGGGGAAGACGGCCATCTCCTCGGTTCCGTCGAAGACATGGCCGCTGGCCTCCTGCCCGGCTTCCGGGGTGCCGACGATGGCGTCGAGCTCATGGCCGTCGCGCCGCACCCGCGCCTCGCGGGTGGCGCGGATGGCGGCCAGCGCCACCACGTCGAGGGCCGCGCCGCGATCCTGCGCCCGGGCCTTCGCCCGCTCCACCAGGCGGGCGAGGATCGCCTCCAGCCGGTCGTGGCTCTGGCGGTGCAGATGGTCGGCCTTGGTGGCGGCGAACAGCACCTTCTCGATGCGCGGGCGGAAGAGCGTGCTGACGAGGCTGTTCCGCCCGGTGCGGAAGGCGGCGAGGATGCCGTCCAGCGCCCGCTCCAGGTCCGCCAGCGCGGCGGGGCCGGCATTCAGCGCGGCAAGGGTGTCCACCAGCACGATCTGCCGGTCCAGCCGGGCGAAATGGTTGCGGAAGAAGGGCCGTACCACCGCGTTCTTGTAGGCCTCGAACCGTCGCTCCATCATCGCCCCCAGCGTGCCGGCGCGGGGCGCATCCTCGGCCATGTCGAGGGGGGCGAAGGTGAGCGCCGGGGAGCCTTCGAGGTCGCCCGGCATGAGGAAGCGGCCCGGCGGCAGCAGGCTCATGGCCAGCTTCTCGGTCCGGCAGGCGGAAAGATACGCCGTGAAAAGCGCCGCCACCTCCCGTGCCTTCGCTTCGTCGGCGGGGCCGTTCGGCGGGGCGGCGTCGAGCGCCGCCAGCCAGGGCGCGGCCACCAAGGCGCGGGCCGGGGCGCGGGCCAGGGCGAGGCTCTGGCGGGCGAACGCGGCATAGCTCATGTCCAGGAGCGGCAGGTCCAGCAGCCACTCGCCGGGATAGTCCACGAGATCGAGGGTGAGGGTGCGCACGCTGCCGCGGGCCGTCGCGTAACGGATGGCGAGGCGCAGCTCGCTGACCCGCGTGGTGGAGGATGGCCACGCTCGCGCCTGCGCCAGCGTTCGCAGGTGGTCCTCATAGGCGAAGCGCGGCACCGCATCGTCAGGCTGGGGTTGGAGCTCGGCGCTGGCGATGCGGCCGGACTGCATGGCCTCGAACACCGGCAGCCGCCCGCCGCGGGTGAGGGCATGGATCAAGGCGGTTGTGAAGATGGTCTTGCCCGCCCGCGACAGGCCGGTGACGCCGAGGCGCAGGGTGGGATGGGCGAGGCCCTCCACGCGGTCGGCCAAGGTCTTCAGCGCGATGCGCGCATCGTCCACGGCGTCGGCGAAGAGCGCCATTCCTAGTCGCTTCCCGGCAGGTCGCGCGGGGTGACGAAGCGGTCGAGCCGCCCGCTCTCGGGGACGATCGCGCTCCAGTCGTCGATGGGAAGGTCGATGACGGCGAGGCTGCCGGTGGGAAATTTCTCGGCCATCTTCGCAAGATGGGGCGGGGGCCCGCCGGCTGCAAGCAGGTGCGCGATGTCCTCAAGGCCCGGGTTGTGCCCCACCAGCATCACCGAATGGGCCTCGCGCGGCTGGTCCCGCAGCACGGAGAGGAGGCGAGCGGCGGAGGCATCGTAGATGCGCGGCTCGCTTGCCACCACCTTGATCGGAGGCAGCTGGGCGGCCACGAGGTCCCAGGTCTCCCGCGTGCGGCGGGCGGGGGAGACGAGCACCCGGTCCGCCACCAGCTGCTCGCGGGCAATGTAGGCGCCGATCCGTGGCGCCGCGCTGCGGCCACGCGGCGCGAGGGGCCGTTCGGGATCGGCGACCCCGTCCGGCCAGTCGGACTTGGCGTGGCGCAGCAAAATGAGACGGCGCATGGAATCCAAACCGATCAGCGAAAAATGTGCGCCCTTATCGCAGAGGCCGTGTGTGCGGTGCAACGGGCCCGCCCCGCGCCCCAGCGTCACGCCAGGCCGGCCACCGCCGCGGCCGATGCCACGAGAGTGCCGCAAATAAACGGTTTCTCAAGGGCCAGGGGAGACGCTACCGGCGGCGCTGGCGGGATATTTTGGATGAGCGAACAGTTTTCTTCCCGCTCGGGGGCGCAGCAGCTGCCCGCCGAGGGACGGCAGAATGCGGTATCGAAGCGCACGCTCGACTGCGACATCTGCGTGGTCGGCAACGACGTGGCAGGTCTGGTGATGGCCGGCGACCTGGCCTCGCGCGGGCGGGACGTGGTGCTGCTTACCACCGGCGAAGGTGCCCGGCTCTCTCTCGACGGCACGCTGGCGCCCGGCTTCGCCATGCCCACGGAAGAGCTCGTGGCGCGGGTGGGGGAGGCGGATGCGCAGGAGCTGCTCATCCTGTCCGACCATGCGGCCGAGCGCGGGCTGCTGTTCGCGCAGAAGGCGGGCGTCACCGCCGGTCCGCGCGGGCGCCTGACCGTCGCGCGGCCCCATGAGGCTGAAGGCCTGCTGCGCGAGCACGAGCTGCGCCAGAAGCTCGCCCCCGATTCCACGGTGCTGGTGCAGGCTGAGGACGTCGCCGCCCTGCTCGGCACCTCGGCCTACGCGCTGGCGCTGGGCGTGGTGCCGGCGGAGCGCATCGACGCCCAGGCCCTGCGCGCCGCCCTGGAGGAGGCCGCCCGCTCCGCCGGCGTGCGCTTCGTCCCGGCTGACGGCACCGTCGCGGCCGATCTCAACGGCCTGCGCAAATATCTCGATTTCGGCCGTGTCCGCGTGCGGGCGTTCCAGGTGGTGGTCTCCGGCGCGCCGGCCTTCGCGCGGGTTGGCACCGTCCCGTTCCAGACCATTCCCTGGGTGTGCGGCACCTTCCGCGTGCCGGGGCCGGAAGTGCCCTACGCCGGGCTGGTGGACGAGGCGGGGCCCGCCGGGGCGCGCTTCCACTGGACCGGGGACCGCCTCACCTTCGCCGCCATGACCGCGACCACCGCCTTCACCCGCGTGGGCGCGGCGCGGGTCGTGCGCCGGCACGCCAGCGAGATCTACCCGGAGGTGGGCCACAACCTGGTGGAGGGCACCCGGGCGCGCCTGCGCCTGCCGCAGACCGGCGGCATGCCGTTGATCCACGAGGGCGAGCGCGGGGTGTGGTACGCCCTTGCCGCATCGGGCGACGAGCTGACCCATGGCCTGATGGCTGCCGCCCTCATCGTGGGCGCCATCGCCGAGCGCGACGACCGCATCGTGCTGCTCCAGCCGTTCGCCGCCGCCGCCCGCCGCAGCTGGGCCTCGCGGATCGCGCGGTTCGCCGGCTTCTGGCATGCCCGGCTCGCGGCCAAGCTGCAGGGCGAGGCCGCCTCCGCCGCCCCGGAACCTGCCATTGTCGAACCGGCCCCGGCAGACACACCGCCGCAGGAGGCGGCCGCGCCGGAGCCCGTCACGCCCCTTGCGCCTCCTGCCCCGCCGCGCCGCCGGGTGGCGGCGGCCACCGCCGCCTCGCGTCACGCGGCCCGGGCGGCGCTGCACAAGGCGTCGGGCTGGGCTTCGGACGTCGCGGCCCGCGCCGCGGCCGAATCCGCCCGCCGCCGCCGTCCCCGCCGGGAGATGGACGAGGACGGCACCCAGCGCCAGTGAGGTCGGACCCGCGCGGAACCCGAAGCCCCACGGATCCCAGCCCGCGCGGCGCCCGTCAGAGACCGGAGCCGCGGGTGTAGTAGGCCTGCGGCCGCTGGCCTTCCTTGAAATAGCCGAAGAAGGCGGCCGCCAGCCCGGCCTGGGCGAGCAGGCCCGGCATCAGCGCCGCGAAGGCGGAGAGGTCGGCCCCGTCCGGCGAGATGGCGTCGCGGATGGCGAACTGGCTGTAGGTGGAGGCGATCACCCACACAATCAGGAGCCAGGGCGACAGCGAGAGGGCGGCGCGCGCCTTCATCACCGTCAGCAGCACCAGGCTCGCCGCCCACACGAACAGGATGACCTGCGGCACGAGGCCGAGGCGCAGCACCTGCTGGGGCAGACCGGCCCCCGCGAAGGAATCGAACAGCACCGCCTTCGCCCCGCCGACGCCGAGCCCCGCCACCAGCGAGAACAGCCCGGCCAGCGGCAGCGCGGTGATGCCGCAGGCGCACCAGAAGATGATGGCGAGCGGCCCGCCGAGGCGCGCCGGCGCTGGGGCCGCGGGACGATGGGGCGTCGTGGGAACGGTCATTCGGCAAGTCCTGGGTCGGCCGCACCGGCGGCGGAAGGGGAAGCGAAGCGGGCACCGAAATGGTCTTGCCAGCTCAGTTGGCCTTCGGGGAAGGGCAGGCGGCGCGCGGCATGGATGGCCCGCGCCACGGCTCGCGCCAGAACGATGGATGCCAGCCCGCCGAGGCGGGCGAGGTCCGGCAGCGGCGCCTCCAGCGGCCGGCGGCCGGTGGCGAGGGCGAACACCACGTCTCCGTCGAGGGGCGTGTGCACCGGATAAAGCGAGAGGGCGAGCCCATTCTGCGCCATGATGGCGAGCCGGCGCGCCTGCACGGTGGAGAGGATGGCATCGGTGGCCACCACCGCGAGGGTGGTGGCAAAACGCGCGACGCCGCCCTTCAGGTGGGGGTGGGCCGCCTCCTCCTCCGGCAGGGCGGAAGGCAGGCCGAGGCCGCCGAATTCCCCGTGCCGCTCATAGGGCCCGGCGCGGAAATGCGGGCCGGCGCCGAACAGCGGGCTGCCGGCGGCATTCACCGCCACCACCGCGCCCACCACGTGGCCGTCGGCGCCGAGGGCGGAGGCGGAGCCGAGCCCGCCCTTCACCGTCGCCGTGGTGCAGCCGGTGCCCGCGCCCACGGAGCCGAGGGGGAAGTGGAGGCCGTTCGCCTCCGCATCCTCCAGCGCCGTGCGGCCGAGGCGGTGGTAGGGCGGGTGCTCCTCCCAGCCCTTGTCGCCGCCATTGAGCAGGTCGAACAGGATGGCGCCCGGCACGATGGGCACCCGGGCGGGCCCCACCGCAAAGCCGCGCCCGCGCTTCGCCAGGCCTGCCATCACCCCCGAGGCGGCATCGAGGCCGAAGGCGGAGCCGCCGGACAGGCAGACGGCATCCACCCGCTCCACCGTGGCCGCGGGGTCCAGGAGGTCGGTCTCGCGGGTGCCGGGCCCGCCGCCGCGCACATCCACGGCCGCCACCGCCGGCTCCTCGCACAGCACCACCGTCACGCCGGTGCCGATGGCAAGGTCGGTGGCGTTGCCCACGTGGATGCCGGGCACGTCGGTGATGAGATTGCGCACGCTCGGGCCTCCCAGGCGCCCCTTTTAGGCGCAAACGGGGGGCGAAGGCGATGGGGAAGGCAGCGGCGCGGAAGCGGCAGGCCGCGGGGACACCCGGACGGCGCTGCGGCCGTGCCGTCGCGGGTCCGGGGACAGGGGCCTCTCGCCGCGCTCACAAGCCGGCGAGCGCGGCGAAGTGTGGCTTGCCCCACGGCGTCCGCCGGCCCATGAGGGGCAGGCAATTGAGCCCGCGCGCCCACCGAACCCGAGACCCAGCAAGAGAGCCGATCCCCTTCCATGGCCGATGTGACCCTGCCCGCCGCCTTCCTCGCCGGCCTTGTGAGCTTCGCCTCGCCCTGCGTCCTGCCGCTGGTTCCGCCCTATCTCTGCTTCCTCGGCGGCAGCACCCTGGACGACCTCGCCGGCGCCGAGCCGGTGAAGGAGGTGGCGCGGCGGGCCATGGCGGGGGCGGTGCTGTTCGTGGCCGGCTTCTCGGTGGTGTTCGTGCTGCTGGGGGCGGGCGCCTCGGCCATGGGCGACCTGCTGCGCGCCCATCTCGACATTCTCTCCATCATCGCCGGGCTGGCCATCATCGTGATGGGGCTGAACTTCCTCGGCGTGTTCCGCATCCATCTGCTCCACCGCACGGCGCGCGCCCATGTGCACGACACCACCGGCCTGTGGGGCGCCTTCGTGATGGGTCTCGCCTTCGCCTTCGGCTGGACGCCCTGCCTCGGCCCGGTGCTGGGGGCGATCCTCGCCGTGGCGGGATCGGAAGCCACCGTCTCCAAGGGGGCGGGCCTGCTCGCGGTGTATTCGCTGGGCCTCGGCGTGCCGTTTCTGCTCGCCGCTTTCGCGGTGCGGCCCTTCCTGAAGGGCCTCGTGCACGTGCGCCGGTTCCTGCCGGTGATCGAGAAGGCCATGGGCGCCATGCTCGTGCTCACCGGCGTCGCCTTCATGTCCGGCTGGATCGCCAATGTCAGCTATTGGCTGATCGAGACATTCCCCGCGCTCTCCACCTTGGGATAGAGCCGCGGCCCGCGGCCGGTGGCATCCTCCGACCTATTGAGTGGAGGCGGGCAGGGCGCGCGGTGGCTTCATGCTCCCGCGAAGATTCGACCCGTCACGCCCCGGCTTGTCCGGGGGCATCCACCGGGCCGCTTGCCCGTCTTTGAACACGCAGACACCGGCCGGCCCGCAGAGCGGGGCCTCCGGACAGGCCGGAGGATGGCGGCAGGAGGAAGCAGCGGGGGCCTCGCTTGAGGACCCCGGCTTCACAAAAGCCTCGAGGCCTCAGGCCTCCCGGTGGACGGCGGGCGGGTCGCTCGCCGGGAAGCTCTCCTCCAGCGCCTCGTCGAGGCGGTCGCTGTCTTCCTTCTGCTCGGCCTCCGTGTCGTAGGCGTGCTTCAGCGCCACGAGGCGGGTGAGGAGCGTGTCGCGCCGCTGGGCGAGGTCGGCGATGGAGCGGCCGTCCGCCTCGGCGAGCACGCCTTCCACCAGAGCCTTCTGCAACTCCGGCGTCATCTTCGGCGTGCCGAGGTCGGCCCACCAGGTCTCGATGGCCGGCAGCAGGTGGTGGATGAAGTGCTCCAGCCCGCCGGTGCCGCCGCCGAGGTGGAAGGTCATGTGCGAGCCCATGAGCGCCCAGCGCAGGCCCGGCCCCTCGGAGACCGCGGCATCCACGTCCGCCACCGAGCACACGCCGTCGGCGACGAGGTGGATCGCCTCGCGCCACAGGGCCGCCTGCAGGCGGTTCGCCACGTGGCCGGGCACTTCCTTGCGGATCTCGATGGGGTGCTTGCCCATGGCCTTGTAGAAGGCCATCGCCGTCGCGATCGCGGCGGGGCTGCCCTTCTCGCCGCCCACCACCTCCACCAGCGGGATGAGGTGGGGCGGGTTGAAGGGATGGCCGATGATGCAGCGCTCGGGATGGGCGCAGCCTTCGGAGATGCGGCTCACCAGAAGGCCGGAGGAGGAGGAGGCGATGACCACCTCCGGGGGCAGCACCGCGTCGATGGCGGGGAAGAGCTTCTTCTTCACCTCATAGCGCTCGGGCGCATTCTCCTGGACGAACTGCACGCCCTCCACGGCCTTCACCGGGTCCGGCTCGAAACGCCAGCTCTTCGGATCGATCCTGCCCCCGCCGCCGAGCTCGGTGAGGATGGGCCAGGCGGCGTCGATGAGCTTCTGGGTGGCCTCCGCCGCGCCCGGGGCGGGGTCGCTCACCACCACCTCCAGCCCGCGCGAGAGGAACAGCGCCGCCCAGCTCGCGCCGATGGTCCCGGACCCGATCACGGCGACTTTGCGGATTTCCGGACTCGGATGACTGGACATGGCTTTCTCTCCTCGGGCCCGAGAGCGCGCGCCGAGCCGGCCGCACCGCGACCCGCCCGGACAACGCGTTCTCTTTCTTCATGTTCGGAGGGCGATTCACCGATCAAGCGGAATCAATTTGATCGGATCGCGCTCCAAGGATGTCGTCGGGGTACATAGCAGGCGGAGCCGCGCAGCGGCATACCTTTCAAGGTAGGGCTGGGCTGCGAGGGGCGCGCTCCCATGGGGCTCATGGGCCGGATGGCCACCTGTTCCTAGCCGCGCGGGACACTGGCGAGAAGGTCGTGCAGGCCGAGCCACATGATCTGCACGCCGATGGCGAAGAGGATGAAGGCGAACAGGCGCACCAGAACGCTGGTGCCGTTCTTGCCCAGCACCCGTTCGATGGTGGCCGCCTCGCGGAAGGCGAAATAGACGGTCATCGCGATGACGACCAGCCCGGCCACCGCGCCGATCAGCGAGGAGAGGGACTGGATCAGGTCCACCCGCCAGGTGGGCTGGTGGCTGGCCGCCAGCGCTATGGTGGTGGCGATGGAGCCGGGGCCCACCGTGAGCGGCAAGGTGAGG
The DNA here is from genome assembly GCF_043194755.2 of Xanthobacter nonsaccharivorans. Classification (NCBI taxonomy): domain Bacteria; kingdom Pseudomonadati; phylum Pseudomonadota; class Alphaproteobacteria; order Hyphomicrobiales; family Xanthobacteraceae; genus Xanthobacter; species Xanthobacter nonsaccharivorans. The sequence continues at coordinate 2,338,393 of NZ_CM195526.1, forward strand.
GGATAGAAGGCCTGGTTCCTGGCGCGGCTGTCGTCCAGCTCCTCGCTGTCGGTGCGGTCGGAGGGCTCGTCGCCCTGGTGCAGCATGGTCCACCCGACCGCGGTGACCACCGCGCCGCCGGCCACCCGCAGCACCGGCAGGCTGATGCCGAAGAACAGGAGCACCTGCGCGCCCACCATCAGCGAGCCCAGCAGCAGCAGGAAGCCGTAGACCGCGACGCTGCGCGCCAGCTGCTCGCGCGTGGCGGGAGAGCAGCGGCGGACGAAATTCAGGAAGATCGGCGCCCCGCCGAGGGGGTTCACAATGGGGAAGAGGGCGGCGAAGACCGTAATGAAGATGTTGAACGCGTTGGTCGCGTAGCTCATGCGGTGCCCCCCGGCGCACGGATGGGCGGGGGTTATTTGTCCTCCCGCTCCCAGCCGTGGGGCGACAGGCGCTCCTGCGGCAGGAACCGGCGTTTATAGTCCATCTTGCGCGAGCCCTGAACCCAATAGCCCAGATAGACGTAGGGCAGTCCCATCTGCTTGGCCCGCGCCACATGGTCGAGGATGAGGAAGGTGCCCAGCGAGCGATGCTCCGCCTGGGGATTGTAGAAGGAATAGACCATCGACAGCCCGTCGGAGAGGATGTCGGTGAGCGCCACGGCCATCAGGTCTCCCGCGGCGCGGGGGATGATCCGCGTGTCCGGCCCGCGCTTGCGATATTCCACGAGACGGGTGTGGACGTGGGTGTCCTCCACCATCATGGCGTAGTCGAGCACGCTCATGTCGGCCATGCCGCCGGTGCCGTGGCGGCTGGTGACGTAGGAGCGGAACAGGGCGTATTGCTCGGACGTGGGGGTGGGCGGCTTCAGCTGGCCGATCAGGTCCGCATTCTCGGCCCGGACGCGGCGGAAGCTGCGCCCCTCCCTGAACTCGTCCACCACGATCCGCACCGAGACGCAGGCCTTGCAGCCCTCGCAGGCGGGCCGGTAGGCGATGGACTGGCTGCGCCGGAACCCGCCCTGGGTAAGCACGTCGTTGAGCACGGCCGCGCGGTCGCCGACGAGGTGGGTGAACACCTTCCGTTCCTCCCGCCCCGGAAGGTAGGGGCAGGGGGAGGGCGCGGTAAGATAGAATTGCGGTGTATCGCGCGGGTGCTCGCTCACGATGCTCTTGCCTCAGGTGACACCAGCATCGCCGCAGCGGGCGGGCGCGTCAAAGGCGAAGGCGGCGGGCGCACCGAAAATTCAGGTCCGCCGCCTGAGCGCATCGGCCCGCTGGGGGGCGTTCACCACCACCGTGCCGGCGAGGAAATCGTGCAGCAGCCGGCGCCGGTCGTTGAACAGGGGCACCAGCAGCACGAACGGCGTGAGAGCCGAAATGGACACCCAGAACAGCACCGCATGCACCGCGCCGAGGAGCGAATAGCAGGGCGCGCCGTACCAGGTGCGCATCTCCAGCTCCATGAGTCGCATGCCCAGCGTCGCCGAGGCCGGGGAGCCGAGGGTGAGGGCGTTGTAGAGGATGGCCCACACGAAGAAGGCGGGGCTGAGCAGGAAGAACAGCATCCAGCCCAGGCCCAGCGTCAGCAGCCCGAACACGAAGATGAACACGGCGGCGAGCGCGATGGGGCCGATGATCATCAGCACGTCCACCAGGCAGGCGAGCAGCCGGCGGGAGAGCACGCCCTCGAAATATTCCGGCTGCGTCACCGGATCGAACGCATGCGGACGCGGCTCATCCGACCACCCAAGGCGCGGGGGCTCGCGGGACGTGTCGCTCTCGTAGCTCATGGCACAGGGCTCCTTCCGCATCTTCAGGTGGTGGGAGACAGCGGGCATCGCAAGGGGAGGAGGCCTATGCGGCGGTCGCGATGGGGCGCGCACGCTCGATCCGCGCTCGCTCCTCGGGCGAGTTCATCACCTGCCACAGGTCGGTGCGTCGCTGCACGTTGAGCCAGAAGTCCGGGCTATTGCCGAACACGCGGGCAAGAATGAGCGCCGTGGCGGCGGTGACGGCGCGCCGGTCGTTGCATAGCTCGTTCACATGCTTGCGCGGCACGCCCATGGCCTCCGCCAGCGCCGCCTGCGTGAGCCCGAGCGGCTGCATGAACTCTTCCACGAGGATCTCGCCGACGCCTGCCGGCTTGCGCTTGGTCATCAGCATGCATCACCTACCGGTAGCCGTGGTCATCAAGATAGACATCGGACGCCTCGCCGCGCGCACCATTCCAGCGAAACACCAGACGCCACTCATGGTTCACGCGGATGGAATGAAGCCCTTCCACCGCGCCGCGCAGCTTCTCGAAATGATTGCTCGGCGGCACGCGAAGGTCTTGATCTGTAGTGGCGTGGTCGATCACCTGAAGCTTGCGGAAAAGGCGATCCTCCAAGTCTGCTGGAATATGCCGGGAATAGGCATCGTCCACGAAAAAGGACCTCAGCCACGCATCGCGAAAGCTGAATTCAAACCCAACCCAATGTACTACCCAATGGCTCTCCCGGGTAATGGCCTGCGCCCTACCAGTCCGCCCCGCCCGCCCCCAGCCGCTGCACGGGCAGGCCCTCGCTCTCCAGCGCCTTCTGGATGAGCTCGGCATGGGCCTGGTCGCGGGTTTCCACCGTGAGGTCGAGGCGGGTGCCCTTGGCCGGCACGTCGAGGAAGGTGCGGCGGTGGTGCACCTCCAGGATGTTGGCGCCAAGCTTGCCCAGCAGCGTGGCGATGCGCCCCAGCATGCCCGGCCGGTCGAGGATGGTGAGGCGGAAGGAGACGATCCGCTCCTCGCGCTCCAGCTCGCGCAGCAGGATGCCGGCGATCATGCGCGGGTCGATGTTGCCGCCGGAGACGACGAGGCCCACCGTCTTGCCGCGGAAGCGCTCCGGCTCGCTGAGCAGGGCGGCGAGGCCGGCGGCGCCGGCGCCTTCCGCAAGGGTCTTCTGGTGCATGAGGAAGGCGTTGACGGCGCGCTCCAGCGCCGTCTCGTCCACCAGCACCACATTGGAGACGAGCCGCCGCACGATCTGCACCGTGATCTCGCCCACGTTGCGCACGGCGATGCCCTCGGCCAGCGTCGGCCCGCCGCAGGGGCGCGCCTCGCCGGTCATGGCGCTCCACATGGCGGGGTAGAGCTGGGTCTCCACGCCCACCACCTCGGTCTGCGGCGCGCGGCCGGCGAAGGCCACCGCCATGCCGGCGATGAGCCCGCCGCCGCCGATGGGCACCAGCACGGCGTCGAAGGCCGGCCCGTCCTCGATCATCTCCAGCGCCAGCGAGCCCTGGCCGGCGATCACGTCCACATCGTCATAGGGATGGACGAAGATGCGCCCCTGGGCCTGGGCGATGCGCTGGGCCTCCTCATAGGCATCGGCCACCGTCTCGCCGAACAGCACCACCTCGGCGCCGAAGGCCTGGGTGGCCGACACCTTCACCTGCGGCGTCGTCTCCGGCATGACGATGACGGTGGAGATGCCGAGCCGCGCGCCGTGGTGCGCCACCGCCTGGGCATGGTTGCCGGCCGACATGGCGATGACGCCGCGGCGCGCTTCCTCCGGCGTCAGGCGGGCGAGCTTCACCAGCGCGCCGCGCTCCTTGAAGGAGGCGGTGACCTGGAAATTCTCGTATTTCACATGCACATCCGCCCCGGTGAGGGCGGACAGGCGCGGCGCCGGCAGCAGCGGGGTGCGCAGCACGGCGGCCGAAACCAGCGGCCGCGCCGCCTCCACCATGGCGAGGGTGACGGGCAGATCGCCGGACGGGGCGTCCCCGATGGCGCCCCGGGGGAGGGCCGACGCTGGCTCGGTCATGGATGCTCCTTGGTCGCCGGCCGTCGACCGGGCTTCTTGTCGGCTGCTCTGAGCCCTTTGGGACCGGCCACGCGCGCGCCGGCCCGCCTGCCGTTCCATGGCGGGGGGCGCTCGGCCGTCCCCCGTTTCCCGGTCCGCGGGGAGCCTCAGCCGGCGGCGAGGCGCTCGGCGACGCGCGGGGCGAAATAGGTGAGGATGCCGTCCGCCCCCGCGCGCTTGAAGGCGAGCAGGCTCTCCGGAACGATGCGGTCCCCGTCCACCCAGCCGTTGCGGATGGCGCCCTCGATCATCGCGTACTCGCCGGACACCTGATAGGCGAAGGTGGGCAGGCCAAAGGCCTCCTTCAGCCGCCACACGATGTCGAGATAGGGCAGGCCGGGCTTCACCATGAGCATGTCGGCGCCCTCCTCCACGTCGAGGGCGGCCTCGCGGATGGCTTCCAGCCCGTTGCCGGGGTCCATCTGGTAGGTGCGCTTGTCGCCGGAGAGGGTCTTGGCGGTGCCGATGGCGTCGCGGAACGGGCCGTAGAAGGCGGAGGCGTACTTGGCCGCATAGGACATGATCTGCACGTCCTGGAAGCCGGCGGCGTCGAGCCCGGCGCGGATGGCGCCCACCCGGCCGTCCATCATGTCGGAGGGGGCGATCACGTCGGCCCCCGCCTCGGCCTGTACCAGGGCCTGGCGCACCAGGATGTCCACCGTCTCGTCGTTGAGGATGCGGCCGTCCTCCTCCAGCAGGCCGTCGTGGCCGTGGCTGGTGAAGGGGTCGAGGGCCACGTCGGTGATGAGGCCGATCTCCGGGATCTCCGCCTTGATGGCGCGCAGGGCCTGGCAGACGAGGTTGTTGTTGTTCAGCGCCTCGCTGCCGGTGGGGTCGCGCAGGGTCGGGTCCACGTAGGGGAAGATGGCGAGGGCGGGGATCTTGAGCTTCGCCGCCCCCTCGGCCGCGCGCACCGCCTCGTCCACGCTGAGGCGCTCCACGCCCGGCATGGAGGCGATGGCCTGCCGCTCACCTTTTCCGTTCATGATGAAGATCGGCCAGATGAGGTCGTCGACGGTCAGCGTCGTCTCGCGCACCAGCCGGCGGGCCCAGTCCGTCTTGCGGTTGCGACGCGGGCGATGCACGAGCCCAAGCCCCTCGCCGCGGCCCTGGGCGCGGGCTTCGGCGTCGGAAACGGGGCGGATGCGGGGCGTCGAAAAGGGCATGATGCGCTCGTTCTTCTGTGGGGGCCGGGGGGAAGGGGCCGGCGCCGAGCCTGTTTATAGACCCGCCGCGCGCCGCGCGGGAGGCCGGCGGGCCAAAAGGTCGCTGGCGGGCGTTCCCACGCGCCGGCGCGTCAGGGCGCGTCGGGAGGCCGGCGCCGTTGACGCTCGCCGGAGGCGCGTCTAACCCTGCCCGGGGCGCTCCGCTCAGCGGCACCATCGGGAACGGGGGAAACGGCAGACCATGGAGAGCGAGGTTCTTCTCGAGGTGAAGGGCGCCGCAGGCGTCATCACCCTCAACCGGCCGAAGGCGCTCAATGCGCTGAACCTCCCCATGGTGCGCGAGATCCTGCCCCGCCTGCGCGAATGGGCGAAGGACCCCGCCGTCACCCGCGTCATCATCAAGGGCGCGGGCGAGAAGGCCTTCTGCGCCGGCGGCGACGTGCGCGCCCTCTATGATCTCGGCCGCAGCGGGCGGGTGGGCGAGGCGCTGGACTTCTGGCGCGAGGAATATGTCCTCAACGACTACATCGGCTCCTTCCCCAAGCCCTATGTGGCGCTGATCGACGGCATCTGCATGGGCGGCGGCTTCGGGCTTTCGGCCCACGGCGGCCACCGGGTGGTGGGCGACCGCTACCTGTTCGCCATGCCGGAGGTGAACATCGGCCTGTTCCCGGACGTGGGCGGCACCCATGTGCTGCCGCGCCTGCCGGGGGCCTTCGGGGTGTTCCTGGCGCTCACCGGCACCCGCGTCCGCGCCGCCGAGGCCTATGCCTGCGGCCTCGCCACCGACGTGGTGCCCTCGGCCGCCTTCCCGGCGCTGGAGGAGGCCCTCGTCGCCGGCGCCGAGGTGGAGCGCACCATCGCCGACCATCGCATCGAGCCCGGCCCGTCGAGCTTCGCCGACCGGGCGGACTTCATCGCCGACGTGTTCGGCCGCCCCGACCTTGCCGCCATTCTCGCGGCGCTGGCGGCTGCGGCCGGGGCGGGCGGCGCCCATGCGGAATTCGCCGCGGCACTGCTCGCCGACATGCGCACCAAGTCGCCCACCAGCCTCTCCATCGCCATGGAGCAGATGCGGCGGGGACCCCATCTCACCCTCGGCCAGTGCCTGACGCTGGAATTCCGGGTGGTGACGCGGGTCGCGGCAGGGCATGATTTCTACGAGGGCGTGCGCGCGGTGCTGGTGGACCGCGACAACGCCCCCAAATGGCAGCCCGCCCACCTCGCAGAGGTGGATCCCGCCGCGATCGCGGCGCATTTCGATCCCATCGCGGACGAACTGGAACTTCTGGCCCCCGGCGCATGAGCCATTACGACCCCATCGACGCCAGCGCCCGCGCCCAGTGGGAGAACATGACGCCCTGGCGGCGTCGGCTCTTCCTGTTCCTGCGCGGGGTGGCCGCCTTCCTCATCCTCGAGGGGATCATCCACTGGGCGGTGATTCTCGGCATTGGCGACGGGCCGGAGAGCCGGTTCGAGGCCATGCCCATGGCGGCGCAGGCGGCGGTGATCTGGGCGGCCATCATCGATCCCATCGCCGGCGTCGGCCTGTGGCTCAGGGCGGGATGGGCGGTGGTGCTGTGGCTGCTGGCGACGCTGACGCAGGTGGCGTTCGGCGCCTGGGCGCCGGCGGGGATGACGCGGCTGCTGCTCTTCACCCTCGTGGAGCTGGCGCTGGTGGTGGGCTATGCGGTGCTCTCCATCCGCGCGGCGCGGGAGAGCGACCAGGACTGAGCGGCAACGACTGACCGTGACAGCGGGAGAGACCCATGGGCGCGACGCAGTGGACGCAGGTGGACGACTATCTGGTGGAGCGCCTCCTGCCGGCCGATCCGGTGCTGGAGAACGTGCTCGCCGAGAGCACGAAGGCGGGACTTCCGGCCATCAACGTCTCGCCGGCGCAGGGGCAGATGCTGAACCTGTTCGCCCGCATGGCGGGGGCGCGGCGCATCCTGGAGATCGGCACGCTCGGCGGCTATTCCACCATCTTCCTCGCCCGCGCCGTGCCGGCCGACGGCACGGTGGTGACGCTGGAGGCGGACGCCCACCATGCGCAGGTCGCGGGCGCCAATTTCCAGCGCGCGGGCGTCGCCGGGAAGGTGGACCTGCGCGTCGGCCGCGCCATCGACACCTTGCCGAAGCTGGAGGCGGAGGGCCTTGGCCCGTTCGACTTCATCTTCATCGATGCCGACAAGCCGTCCAATCCCGATTATCTCGCCTGGGCGCTGCGCCTGTCGCGGCCGGGCACGGTGATCGTGTGCGACAACGTGGTGCGCGACGGCAAGGTGGTGAATGCGGACGGGGCCGACGCCAATGTGGCGGGGGTGCGCCGCATGCTGGACCTTGCCGGCGCCGACCCGCGCCTCACCGCCACCGCCGTGCAGACGGTGGGCGCCAAGGGCTATGACGGCTTCGCGCTGATGATGGTGGAGTGAGGCGGCGCCTCTCGCGGTGGCTCGACGCCTCGTGTCGTCGCGGCCGGGCTTGCCCGGTGCTCCGTAGGCTCGAGCCGGGCCCGGCCTGCCGGCCCCTATGCCCGGCACCCGGCCGGGCATAGGCGAGAACGCGACGGAAATCGTGCCGCAGGTTCGAAAGATGCTGCTCCGGAAGGCGCCGCGCCGTCACCGGTGCGGGCTGCGGGGCGAGTTCACGACCAGGAGCCGAGATAGGCCAGCACCGCGACGATGAGGATGATGGCCACGACGACATAGTGCCGGGCCGCGATCTTGTGGAGAATCATGGGGTCTCTCAGTCGTCGTTGGAGGCGTTGAGGTCTTCCGGGCGCAGGCCCTCTTCCCTGGGCACCACCTGCACGCCGACCGAGCCGCCATTCAGGAAGGTGATGCCCGCCGTTTCCAGCACCCGGCACAACAGCGCCCGGGTGGAGGCGAGGGCCTCCAGCACCACGTCGTCCTTCTCCACCACCTTGACCGTCTGCGCCGTGACGCCGGCCTTTTCCGCGAGCTCGTCGCGGGTCCAGGCCACGAGCGCCCGCGCGGCCTTGATCTGGCGGCCTGTTACCAGGGAATTCGGCAAGTTCTTCCTCCCGTCCTCAGGGACGGGAGAATGGCACGCCGCCTCAAGGGCTTCAATGGAGGGGCGAGGCGGGAGGCGGGGGCCGGTCCCGCACCTCCGCGGCCGGGGAGAGGAAGGGTAAGCCTCCCCCATCCACGTCTCGCGCCCGGGCGCGCCGCTTCGGGCCGGCGGCGCAGCCGCCCGGCGTCACGCTTCCGGCCGTGCCGTCCGCTTCAGAACTTCTCCACCCACGGGCGCAGCTCCATCTCCCAGGTCCAGGCGGAGCGGTGCTGGCGGTGCAGGGCGAGGTAGGCGTCGGCGATGGCGTCGGGATCGAGCCACTTGTCCTGCGGCCCCGGCTCGCCGGCGGTGGCCCAGGAGGAGGAGATGCCGCCATCGATGATGAAGTGCGCCACATGGATGCCGCGCGGCGACAATTCGCGGGCGAGGCCCTGGGCGAGGGCGCGCAGGGCGAACTTGGCCATGGCGAAGGGCACCGAATGGGGCATGGACTTCACGCTCGCCGTGGCGCCGGTGAAGAAGATGGAGCCCGAGCCGCGCTGGAGCATGCGCCGGGCCGCCGCCTGGGCGGTGAGGAAGCCGGCGAAGGCGCCCACCGCATAGCTGTCCATCACGTCCGCCGGGTCCAGCACCTCGATGGGCCCGCGGTAGCGCATGGCGGCGTTGAACACCACCAGGTCCGGGGTGCCGAAGGCGGCATCCACCTCGGCGAACACCGCCTCCATGGCCTGCGGGTTCTGGGCGTCGGCGGCGATGGCGCGCGCTCCGGTCTCCTTCACCAGAGGCGCGAGCTTCTCCACGTCCCGGGCCACGAGGGCGACGCGGAATCCCTCCTTCACGAGGCGGCGGGCGAGGGCGGCGCTGAGGCCCTTTCCGGCCCCGACGATCATGGCTGTCTGTTCGGTCACGGCATGGCTCCGGCTCGGGCGGGGGCAAGGCGCGGCGGAACACCGCGCTGCGCCTTGCGCCGCCCCTGAAAGGGATATTCGCGGCATGCGGCGGCAAGGTTTCAGGACCGGGCGTCGATCCGGCAAGACCGGCGCGCGCCCGCCCCATACGCCCGCCCGCCGCGCAGTGTTCGCGCCGAGCGTGGCGATCAGGGGGCGGCGAAGAGGGGCGTGACGCCTTCCGTGTCGATATAGACGACGCCGTCCTCGATCTTCACGGGATATTCGGCGAGGGCGCTCTCCTGCGGCTCCACCGGGGCGCCGGACGAGAGGTCCCATTTCCAATTGTGCAGCGGGCAGGTGAGCACCGTGCCGTCGAAGTCTGCCTCGTTGAGCGGCGCATTGGAATGAGGGCACACGCCCTGGAAGGCCTTCACCTCGCCATTGTCCGGCCAGGCGAGCACGATGAGGTGACTGTCGGCGATGACCAGCCGGAAGCACCCTTCAGCCAGGGTCTCGGCTTTGCAGACGCGGGTGAACATCTCGAAAAATCTCGTGTGCGAAAAATATCCCCCATGATCACCGCAACCGGCCGCAAGAGAAAGGGGGAAGGAGGCGAAAACCGCAGGTGCGCCGGGACGCGGGGGAGGGGGCGCCGTCCGGCGCGTTTCTTGCGTCGGGCATCTCCCGTACCAAACCCCGGACATTCGTTTCATGATCCTGCCAGAGGGAAGCCGGCTCAAGCCGTTCATCGCCCAGCGTCTCGACCAGATCGCCAAGGCCAAGGCCCGCCGCTCGCTCGGCCAGATCCAGGGCAAGGTGGGCGACATGCCCCGCACCCTGGGCTTCCACGGCGCCCTCGCCGCCGCCTACAAGACCGCCGGGGCGCCGGCCGTGATCGCCGAGCTGAAGGGCGGCTCTCCCTTCGATCCCTCCTTCCGCACCATGGTGCCCTACAAGCCGCTGGCCGAGGATTTCGAGGCGGTGGGGGCGGCGGCCCTCTCGGTGGCGGTGGAGCGGCAGGCGTTCCGCGGCTCCTATTCGGACCTCGCCACCGTGCGCGGGGCGGTGGGCATCCCCCTGCTTGCCCGCGACATCATCTTCGACATCTACCAGATCCTCGAGGCGCGACTATCGGGCGCGGACGCGGTGGTGCTCTCTGCGGCGCTGCTCGGACCTGAGCTTGCCGAATTCCGCGAACGTTCAGCGTCCATCGCCATGGATGCGCTGGTGGAGGTCCATACGCCGGAGGAGGTGGAAGCGGCCCTCGCCGCCGGCGCGGACCTTCTGTGCGTCACCGGCCGCGACCTCCACACTTTCGAGCTAACCCCTGGAACATGCGAGGCTTTGCTGCCGCTGATCCCGCCGGAGAAGGCGTTCGCCGTCGCCGAGGGCGGGCTTTCCACGGCGCAGGACCGCGACCGCCTGGGTGCGGCCGGGGCCAAGGCCATGCTGGTGGGCACCGTGATGATGAAGGATGCCGATCCTGCCGGAGTTCTGGAACAGATCCTGGGCATCGAGACCCTCGCCGAGGGGGCCTGACCGGGCTGGCCCGGTTCCTGCTTGGGAGAGGGGCGCGGCCGTCCCGGGCGACGACGGGGCAGCCGCGCAAGCGCGGTCCGGCGCCGGATTGCCGCGGCTTTCCAGGGAGCTGCGGCGCCGTGCCGGGGAAGATGTGGCAGCAACGGAGGCTTGGCGGTGCCGCTTTTCAGCTATCATTGTCCAGATTGCGACAATAACGTCGAACTGCTTGTCGGGGCGTCGGAAAGCCCCGCCTGCCCCGGCTGCGGCGGCACCCGGATGGAGCGGCAGATGTCGCGAATCGCCCCGGAAGGAAAGTCCCGGGCCATCATCCAGTCGGCCCGCGCCCAGGCGGGGCGGGAGGGGCACCTGAGCAACTTCAGCGCGGCCGAACGCAAGCGTTGACGAGGCCATGAACCGGCAGCCCCGGCCGTCCCCGCGGCGGCCTGTCACAAAACTGTAAAGCAGGAGTGGGAAGAGAGCGCACGACATGGCGGATGCGCCCGTCCGCATGATGCCTGCCCTCCCTTCTCCAGAGAACCGCCGCGACCATGAAGCTCGAAACCGCGACCCTCGCTCCCGGCCAGATTCTCCTCACCCTGGAGGGCCGCCTCGATATCGCCGGCGCGGCGGAGATCGAGACCGCCTTCACCGCCCACGCCAGCCACGCCACCCATGCGCTGGTGGACATGGCGGGCGTGCCCTACATCGCCTCCATCGGCATCCGCCTGCTGCTGGCCAATGCCAAGGCGCTCTATCGCCGGGGCGGCAAGCTGGTCCTGTTCGGCACCGACCCGCAGGTGGAGAAGGTGCTGCTGACCACCGGGGTCGGCGAGCTCACCTCCATCGTCGCCACGCGCGCGGACGCCCTCGCGCTGGCGGGTCTTCCGGCGGACGCGGCGGGCTGAGCCCCCTTCTTCCGGAAACACTGCATCCTGAAAGGCCGGGCCGGGCGCCAACTGCCCCGCCCCGGCCTTTCGTGCGTCCGGTCAGGCGGGCCTGGCGGCCGGGGCCAGGGTGATGAGCAGCTCGCGGAGCACCTTGTAGAGCGGGTCGGCGGACGGGCGGATGAGGCCCTGCGATGGCGAGCCCAGCTCCAGGATGATGAACACGCACCCGGCGATGGCCGAGGCGCCGAGGAGCAGGAAGATCATCACCGTGGCATTCTTCGGCGCGAACAGGCCGAAGCTCGCGAACAGCAACGACAGCCACGCCACCAGCATCACGAAGAAGGGCGCGGGCATCACCATCCGGCTCTTCTCCACCAGGGACCAGCGGGCATCCACCATGTTCTCGAGAAGGGTGAGGGCACGGGCCTGGATATAGCGCTCGCGGTCGGTCCTGGGGGTGAGGCGCAGGATCTCCTCAGTGAGGGCTTCGAGCCGGTGGAGCGTGTCCACGCCCACTTCGTCCACCTCCGAGGCGGGCCTGGCGATCTCGTCGGCCTTGGCCTTGGCGTAGGCCATGAGGTGGCCCCGCGCCTCGGCCGTCTCCGAGCCGTAGGACAACAGCACCCGGTTGAGCTTGATGATGTCGGCCGCCAGCGCCTCGATGGCCGTGGTGCGCGCGCTGAAGGAGGAGCTGGCGCTGTTCACCATGAGGCCGAGCACGAGCGCCGCCAGCGTGCCGACCACCGCCATGGAGACCGACACGGCTGTTCCCGTCTCGCCGGTGAGGTGATGCTCCGGCAGCTTGGGCGCGAGCCAGAGGCCGATCACCGCACCGCCGCAGATGGCGAGGAGGGACAGGAAGCCTGCGAGGATGGAACTCATGGAACACCCGCTTCCGAAGACGTGCCGGACCACGACGGCAAGCGCCGCCCTGGACGCGCTGCCTCGCATCCCTGGTCCGACGTGGCAAGCGGCATCGGCCTGATGCCGCGACGGTGCATGGCGCCGCGCGACAAGAGGCCAGCCGCGCCGTCACATCCCGTATAGGCGCAGCGCAACCTTGGTGCCGAGCCAGATGCCGAAGCCGATGGAGAGATGGCTGGTGAAGTCCTGCGCCATCACCCTGGTGCGAATATCGGCGGGAACCCGGCTTGCCAGCGCGCCGGCGCCGAGCACCGGCTCCATGACGAACCAGGTCACGCTCACCGAAAGCGCGCCGAAAAGCAGCGCGGACGCAAGGCTCGGCGGTGCGTGGAACACGAAGCGCATGAGGATGAGGTAGACGGCGGCATAGCCGATGCCCACCACATAATGGACCAGCCAGCCGAGAGGCACCTCGTTCGGCACCGGGGCGGCCTTGCCGATGTCAGGCTGGGTGAACTCGCCCTCTGGGAAATGGCCGACCCACCGCCCGATCATGCCCCAGTTGGACGGCGGCAGGCCGGCGATGCGCTCGTAGATGCGCTGCCAGATGTCCAGGACGGCTGTCCCGATCAGGCCGACCACGAGGATTTCGAGCGCGAGCATCTCAGCTTTCCTTGCGGTGGGGCAGGGGCACGTCGAAGCAGGCGTTCACCATGCCCATCATGGTGTAGAACCCGCAGAGGGTGACGAGCTCCAGCAGCCCGGTCACGCCGAAGCGGGAAATGGCCTGGGCCTGCAATGCCTCCGGGATGGAGCGGAAGGCGAAGGCCGCGTCCGCAAGGCCTGCGACGGTGTCGAACGGCGCCGGCAGGGGGGCGGAGGGCGCGCCGCCGGCGGTCTTCACGGCGTCGATGACGGCTTCCGGCAGCCCGGCCGCGCGCGCCGCCGCCACATGGTCGTCCCACACGAAGGTGACGCCGGAGCGGGCGGCGAGGATCAGCACCACCAGCTGGTAGGCGTCGCGGGGCAAAGCGGAGTCATATTTGTAGAAATAGCCCAGCTGCTCGATGAGGCGGGCCAACTGCGGATGGTTCAGCAAGGGAATGTAGGGGCCGAGATGGTCCACCCCCTTGGCCTGCCGGCGGGCGAGGATGTCCTCATAGATGGCCCGGCCGGCGCCGGTGAGCGTCGCGGTGGGATCGGGAAGGCTGGCCATGCGCTCGGCTCCCTCACGCGTGGTAGGAATAGGCTGCGGCGGCGGCGGCATAAGGCTCGATGGGGGTGGGCGCGGCGCGCTCGGTCTTCACGTCGATCACCGTGGTGCGGCCGGAGGCCAGGGCCTTTTGCAGGGCAGGGCCGATGGCGTCGGCGGTGCGCACCGTCTCCCCCTCCGCCCCGAGGGCGCGGGCGAAGGCGGCCCAGTCCTGGTCCGGCGCCTCGGTGACGCGGGCGGGGGTCGGCCCCTCGCCGTGGACGCGCAGCCACACGTTGCCGAGGGCCTGGTTGTTGCTCACCACGTAGATCACCGGCAGGCCGTTGCGCGCGGCGCTCTGCACCTCCATGCCGTGCATGCGCATGCAGCCGTCCCCGGTGAAGACCACCACCGGGGCGTCCGGCCGCGCGGCCTTGGCGCCGATGCCGGCGGGGATCGCCCAGCCCATGGGGCCGAGGCCGGAGGCGGTGAGGAAGGTGCGCGGCGCGTAGCTCTCCCAATAATGCACGGCGAAGGCGCGGTGGGCGCCGCTGTCCACCAGGGCGATGGTGTCGCGCGGCATGGCCTTGCGCGTCTCGCGGATCAGGCGGGCCGGATGGATGGGCACCTGCGCGCTGGCGGCATTGGCCTCGTCATAGAAGCGGGGCTTGGTCCGCACGGCGCTCATCCAGGCCCGGCGGGCCTCGACGCCGGCGGCCAGCGGCGCGGCCTCCGCCTCGCCGGCCCGGGCGAGCCAGCGGGCGAAAGCGCCGCCGTGCCCGCCCACGAACGTCTCGTCGCCGTCGTGGCACCCCACATGGACCGCGGAGACATTCACCGAGAGCACGCCCAGCCGGGGGTTCAGCTGGCCCGACCAGTACATGGAATCGCGCACGTTCAGCGTCGCGCCCAGCACGATGAGGAGGTCGAGGTCGCTGGCAAGCAGCGCGTCGGTCGCCTGCGGGCTGCCGGCATAGCCGAACACGCCGAGGGAGAGGGGATGATCCTCCGGGAACAGGCCCTTGGAATGCTCGGTGGTGGCGACCGGGATGTGGAACCGCTCCGCCGCCTCCACCAGGGCCGCCGCCGCGTCGTCGGCGATGATGCCGCCGCCCGCCAGGATCGCGACGCGCGGCGCCGGCCCGGCGCTCCCCAGCAGCCTCCACAGCCCGGCCGCCGCCTCGATGTCCAGCGGTTGGGAGCGGAGGATGCCGGCGGAAAGGGCGGCAGGCTCCGCGTCCACGGTGCCCACCTGCACGTCGTGGGGAATGGAGAGGTGCACCGGCGCGCGGGCGCCGTCGAGCATGCGCTTCACCGCGCCGCTCAGGGCGCGCGGCAGGGCGCGTACATCCGGAACGCTGTAGGATTCGGCGGTCACCGGTGCCAGCACGAGGCTGTCGTTGAAGGTGCCGGCGGTGGCATCCTGGAACAGGCCGAGGCCCTGCGCATAGTTCGCCACCTCGCCGCTCAGCAGCAGGACGGGGGAGAGGTCCGACTGCGCGGCGGAAAGCGCCGTGACCGTGTTGGTGGCGCCCGGCCCGCCGATGCACATGCAGGCGCCGAACGTGCCGCTGGCGCGGGCGTAGCCGTCCGCCATATAGGCCGCGCCCCCCTCGTGCGCGGCGACCACCGGCACGAGGCCGGGGGTTCGGTCGAGCGCCGGCAGGAAGGGATCGACGAGCCCGCCCGGCACCATGAACAGGTGGCCGATGCCGTCGGCGACAAGCGCGCGCAGGATGTAGTCGGTGCCAATCATGTCTGTCGCATTCCGTGTCTGGACGGTGGCGGAGAGCGAGTCCCCAAGGGGAAGCTAAGCCTGCCGGGCAGCGGGCTTCAACCGGCGATGATGGCTCGCCAACAGGTTCGCGCGTGTGACGCCGGAGCGCGGTCCGATCATCGGGACCGCAGCGCGGCTCCCCGGGATGGGTGAAACGCCCTCCAGCCTGTTCAGGGCTGGCTCGATGCCGCGGCCGCCGCGGCGATGTCGTCCGCCAACGCATCCACGTTGCGCAGGTCCGCGTCCCAGCCGAACATGAAGCGCGCCGCGTCGCCGATGAAGGTGTAGAAGCGCCAGCCCCTGGCGCGCAGGGCGTCGGTCACGGCCGCCGGCAGGCGCAGGAACACGGCATTGGCGCAGACCGGGAACACCAGCTCCACGCGCGGCAGCGATGCCGCCCGTCCGGCGAAATGGCGGGCGCAGGCGTTGGCGTGGGCGGCATTGCGCAGCCACGCACCGCTCTCCAGCATCCGCACCCAGGGCGCGGACAGGAAGCGCATCTTGGAGGCGAGCTGCCCCGCCTGCTTGCAGCGGTAGTCGAAATCCTCCGCCTGGGCGCGGTTGAAGAACAGGATGGCCTCGCCCACGGCCATGCCGTTCTTGGTGCCGCCGAAGCACAGCACATCCACGCCCGCCCGCCAGGTGAGGTCCGCCGGGCTGGCGCCGAGGGCCGCGCAGGCGTTGGCGAAGCGGGCGCCATCCATGTGCAGGCTGAGGCCGAGGTCCCTGCACACGGCGGAAATCGCCAGGATCTCGTCGCGGCTGTAGAGCTGGCCGGTCTCGGTGGGCTGGGTGATGGTGACCACCCGCGGCTTGGGGAAATGGATGTCCCGCCGGTTGGCGGTGAGGGCGTGAATCGCCTCGGGCGTCAGCTTGCCGTCCTCGGTGGCGGCGGTGAGCAGCTTCGAGCCGTTGGAGAAGAACTCCGGCGCGCCGCATTCATCGGTCTCCACATGGGCGAGGGCCGAGCAGATCACGCTGTGATAGGACTGGCAGAGCGAGGCGAGGGCGAGCGAATTGGCCGCCGTGCCGTTGAAGGCGAAGAACACCTCGCAATCCGTCTCGAATAGGGCGCGGAAGGCGTCGGCGGCACGCTCGGTCCAGATGTCGTCGCCATAGGCGGGGGCGGAGCCGGGATTGGCCTCCGCCATGGCCTGCCACGCCTCGGGGCATACGCCGGCGTAATTGTCGCTCGCGAACTGCTGGGCGGGGGCAGGCATGGCGGGGGCGGGGGGCAGAGTGGAGCTCATGGGCGCAGGTTCCGGTTCAGGGCGCATCGGGCGCGGAATCTGACGCATGGCTTTGCCCGATGTTTGCCGGTTCGGCCACATCCCCCTCGCCGGGGCCGCCACCTTGCCCGGGAGAGCAGGTTGGCGTTGGGCGTCAGCCCAACTCTTGATGCTGCCCATCCTTAGGCCCGAGGTGGAAAAGGCGCAACCCGGCGGGCCGGCTTCGGGGGCGCGGTCCGGACATCGCGGATCATCCCCGCGCAAGCGCCGCCCCACGCCGCGCGGCGGATGGCCGGCCTGATGATGCCTTCACGCTGGATGCTCGCCCTGAAGCTGCGCCCCCGTCTCCTTGCCGCCGCCGTCGCCGGGGCTCGGCCCGCCTGCGGTGCCATGGGCGAGAGTGTCGTCGCCCTGTCATAGAACCCGTGGACACCTCCGCGCAGACCAGAGGCGATCCGCCCGCATCCAGGGGGAATCGCGCTCTAACGCGGGTGGCCCATGGACTATTTCCGACGCTTCACCTTCCTCTTCGCGACGCCGGCCTTCGACGCGGACGACCTGGAGGGGGCGCGCCTCAACCAGATCGTCACGGAGATCGAGCGCTCCGGCTTCGAGGTGGTGCGCGCCCGCAATCTGGAAGACGCGGAAATCTCGGTCCAGACCGACGCCGCCATCGGCTGCATGATGGTGGACTGGGGCAAGAAGGGGCTCGAGGGCAAGACCGCCTCCCTCATCAACCTGATGCGCCGGCGCGGCCTCGACTTCCCCATCATCCTCCTCATCCGCAGGAAGCGCCTCGAGGACGTGCCGGTGGAGGTGCTGGACTTCATCGACGGCTACGTCTTCCTTTCCGAGGAGACGCCCACCTTCATCGCCCGCAACCTCATCAGCCGCCTCAAGCAATATGCCGAGACGCTGAAGACACCCTTCTTCGGCGCGCTGGTGGACTATGCCGAGGAAGGCAACCAGCTGTGGACCTGCCCGGGGCACAACGGCGGCGTCTTCTACTCCCGCAGCCCCATCGGCCGGGTGTTCATGGAGCATCTGGGCGAGGCGGTGTTCCGCGACGACCTGGACAATTCCGTGCTCGACCTCGGCGACCTCCTGACCCACGAGGGCCCGGCGCTGGCGGCGCAGAAGGAGGCGGCGAAGATCTTCGGCGCCGAGAAGACCTATTTCGTGCTCAACGGCACCTCCACCTCCAACAAGGTGGCGCTCTCCGCCCTCGTCACCGACGGCGACCTCGTGCTGTTCGACCGCAACAACCACAAGGCCGCCCATCACGGCGCGCTGATGATCTCCGGCGGCATCCCGCTCTATCTGCCCACCGTGCGCAATGCCTATGGCCTCATCGGCCCCATGGACTACGCCGCGTTCGATGAGCAGGCGCTGCGCGAGCGCATCCGCACCCATCCGCTCGTGAAGGACCCGGAGGCGTGGAAGAAGCCGCGCCCGTTCCGCGTGGCGGTGGTGGAGCAGTGCACCTATGACGGCACCATCCACAGCGCCGACATGATCCTGAGTGCCATCGGGCACCTTGCCGATTACATCCTGTTCGACGAGGCCTGGGCCGGCTTCATGAAGTTCCACCCGCTTTATGCCGGGCGCTTCGCCATGGGGCTGAAGGACCTCGGCCCCGATGCCCCCGGCATCATCGCCACCCAGTCCACCCATAAGCAGCTGGCGAGCTTCTCCCAGGCCTCGCAGATCCACATGAAGGACCGGCACATCACCGGCCAGAAGCGGCGCGTGGAGCACCGGCGCTTCAACGAGAGCTTCATGCAGCACGCCTCCACCTCGCCCTTCTATCCCCTGTTCGCCTCCCTCGACGTGGGCGCGCAGATGATGAAGGGCCGCTCGGGCGAGGTGCTGTGGGACGACACCATCCGTCTTGGCATCGAGCTGAGGAAGAAGATCCGCGCGGTGCGGCGCGAGTTCGAGGAGAAGGAGCTCAGGCCCGAGCGGCGCTGGTTCTTCGAGCCGTTCGTGCCCGACCGGGTGGCGATCCCCGATGTGTCGAGCCCCGGCGCGGTGCACGAGGTGCCGTGGGAAAGCGTCTCCACCGACCAGCTCGCCACCAATCCCGCCTTCTGGCATCTCACGCCGGGGGCGGCATGGCACGGCTTTGACCGCATGGAGCCGGGCTTCGCCATGACCGACCCCAACAAGCTGACGCTCCTCACCCCCGGCTTCGACCGGGCGAGCGGCGGCTATGGGGAGCACGGCATTCCGGCCCCCGTGGTGGCGCAATATCTGCGCGAGAACCGCATCGTGGCGGAGAAGAACGACCTCAACTCCCTGCTCTTCCTGCTCACCCCGGGGGTCGAGGCGTCGAAGGCCGGCACGCTCATCTCGGGCCTCGTCGCCTTCAAGAAGCTGCACGACGACAATGCGCTGCTGGAGGAGGCCATTCCGGAATTCTATCGCCGGCGGCCGGCGCGCTATGCCGGGGTGCGGCTGCGCGATCTGTGCGGCGACATGCACCGCTTCTTCCGCGCCGCGAATGTCAGCGCGCTGCAGGCCATGCAGTTCTCCGCGGAGCACCTGCCGGACATCGCGCTGTCGCCCCACGACGCGGCGCGCTGCCTGGTGCGCAACGACGTGGACTATCTGCCCATCGACGCCATCGCCGGCCGCATCGCCACCACCCCCTTCGTGGTCTATCCGCCGGGCATCGCCACCATCGTCCCGGGCGAGCGCCTGACCGAGCGGGCCAAGCCCATGATCGACTATCTCAAGATGTTCGAGGCGTGCTTCAACACCTTCCCCGGCTTTGACGTGGAAATCCAGGGCGTCTATCGCGAGACGGACGAGGCGGGCCGCGTGCGGCTCCACACCTACGTGGTCGCGGAATAGGACGGGGACGTTCGGATCAGGTCATGGAACAGGAGAGCATGCAGGACAGCAGGGTCGTCATCCGCCCCTCGCGGGACACGGATGTGGACGCCATGCTGGCGATCTATCGCCGGCACATCCGCCGCGGGGTGGAGGAGGGGGTGGACGACGATGGCACTCCCGAGCCGGACGACCTGCGCGAGCGCCGCAAGAACCTGAAGAGCCGTCGCCTCCCCCACATCGTCGCAACCCTGGACGATGAGGTGGTGGGCTATGCCTATGTGGTGCTGTTCCGCAAGCGCCCCGCCTACCGCTACAGCGTGAAGCACTCCATCTACGTGCATCACGCTTATGTGGGGCGGGGGGTGGGCAGCCGGCTCATGCGCGGGCTCATCGACGCCTGCGCCGCGGCCGGGTTCCGGCAGATGATCGGCTACATCGATGCCGACAACGCCGCCTCCCTCGCCCTGCACGAGCGCTTCGGCTTCGTGCGGGTGGGGCTTCTGCCCGGTGTCGCCTACCGCTACGGGCGCTGGTCCGACAGCGTGATGGTCCAGCGCTCCCTCGGCCCCGGCGCCACCACGCCGCCGCCCCCGCCGCCCCTGTCCACCCGCTGAGGGCGCGGGGAAGGGGGCGTGAAGGCCCGGTCAATCGCGGCGGGGCTCGACCGCTCCTCATGGAACGCCCGCGCGGCCGCCATCGCCCGGCGCGTCCGGGCGATCCACTCAGCGGCCGGGCCGGTGGCTGGGCTTGGAGCGCACCGGCACGGCGGAGTGGATGCCCCGGACCAGGCGGAGCATGACGGCAGGATTGGATCCGAGCGCCGCAATCTCCGCGCAGATCGCCCAAATCATGCTCCTTCGTGCGCGACAGGCACATCCTCGGCATGGAGGTCACGGCCCCGGAGAACAGGCCGGCCCTCGCCGCGGCGGTCGAGCTGCTGCGCGGGGCGGAGGGCATCGGCCTGTTCGGCATCGGTGCCCCGGCCATCCTGGCCGACTAGGCGGCCCGCCTCTTCATGGGCAACGGACGCCATTCCCAGACCCCCAACCGCACGGGCATAGCCTTGGGCGAGCAGCTTCTCGCCTTGCGTCGCGTCTGCTCGCTTCCACCTCGCTCATCGCCATCACGGTTGGCGCCGATTGAAGCGGGGGAGGGGGCTGAGGTCACCCGACATGGCTGGTGAGGACCACCACGCTGAACATGACCACCGCCACGACCACGCACAGGCCGATCAATCCCGCCATGACCAGCCGGTCACCATCCGTCGCGTTTGCGTCGGCCGACGGTCGTGCGCGGGGGGCGCCGGCCTGCAGGACAGGTCCCGCGGGAATCGAGGTCGCGGCCGCCTCGATCTTCCGAGGGGGGGACGCGACGGGCGCGGTGACCGGGGGGCTCTCGAGAGGCTGCGCCCCGCGTTTCAGCGGAACCGGAGCCGCCCCCCCGCCGGCAAGGGCATGTCTTGCCTCCGCCGTGATCCGAGCTTCGACCACGACGAAGAACGCGGCTGCAAGCGGCAACAGCACGGTGAGGGCTTCGGCATTCGTGTTGATCCACCCGGACCACAGGGGATCGGACGCGATCAGGCTTCCTGAGATCCAGCCTAGAAAGGCGGCACCCATCAGGATGAGCGCGGGAAATTGCTTCATCGCCTGGGCCATCACGAAGCTTCCGAAGAAGATCAGCGGCACCGAGAACAGCACCCCGCCCACGAGATAAGTCAGGTGACCCTCCGAGACCGCCGCGAGGGCCACCACGTTGTCGAGGCTCATGATCGCATCGGCGATCAGGATGAGCAGGGCGGCGCCGAGGAAGCCGGTGCCGTCGGCAATGGCCGGGTCGAGCTCGATCCGCCGGTCTTCTCCCTCGCCCTCCCGTCGTCGCCGATACTCCCCGGCAAGGAGGTTGATCGCGATGATCAGCAGCAGCACCCCGCCGGCGATCTTCAACATGGGGATGACCAGCAGCGTCCCCGCAAGGGCCGCGATGATCAGCCGGAAGAAGATCGCCCCCGCGGCGCCGAGCGCAACCGCCCGCGGCACCTGGGATGCCGGCAGGCTGCGGCAGGCGAGGGCGATGAGCAAAGCGTTATCGCCGCTGAGCAGGATGTCGATGAAGAAGATCTTCAGACTAGTGCCGAACCATGAGAGGTCAGCGCCGAGATCCATTGAGATGCGTCCTCTAAGATCGGATTGCGGTGTGGCCGGCCACGGCGATCAACGCTTCACATCGCCGTCGCCCTGCCCGGCCACCCTGGTCTTCTCGCCAGCCGCGGCCGCGAGGGCGGGCCCATGTGTCAAGGCGCCGAGAAAATCCACGTCCGGCGACAGCAGCAGCATGGGAGAGGCCCCGGCCAGCGTCTGGCGATAGGTCTGCTGGGTCCGCAGGAAGGTGTAGAACGTGGGACTGCGATCATAGGCGTCGCCGAGGATCTGGGATGCCGTCGCGTCCGCCTCGCCTCTGGCGATCTTGGCCTTCTGCTGCGCTTCCGCGAGGATGACCGTCTTCTGGCGGTCAGCGCGGGCCTGGATCTCCTGCGCCCATTCAAAGCCCTGCGCGCGCAGCTCCTTGGCCTCGCGCTGGCGCTCCGACTTCATGCGGTCGTAGATGGCCTGGCTGGTCTCGGCCGGCAGGTCCGCCCTCAGCAGGCGCACCTCCACCACATCCACGCCGAGCGACAGGCTGCGCTCGATCACCTGGGCGCGGATCTGGTCGATGATCCGGTCCCGCTCGGCCGAAAGGAGATCCACCAGCTTCGCCTGGCCGAGTTGCCGGCGCACCGCCGAGTTGACGATCTGCGCGAGACGCGACTGGCCCTGCTCGATGCCGCCCACCGCCCGGTAGAAGGCGAGGGGATCGCTGATGCGGAACCGCGTGTAGGTGCTCGCCTCGATGCGCTTCTGGTCGCCCATGATGATCTGCTCGGCCGGCGGTTCCAGGGAGATGAGCCGCCGCTCGAAGAAGATCACCGTGTCGATGAACGGAACCTTGAAGTAGAGGCCGGGATCGTCATGGACCGCGAGCGGCATGCCGAGACGCACCACCAGCGCCCTCTGCGTTTCCTCCACCGTGAAGGCGAAGGAGGTAGCCACCGCGACCAGCACGGCGACGGCGGCCAGCGCGATGAGACCGACGCGCCTCACTTTGCAGCTCCTGCGACGGGGGGCTCCGGGGTGGCGGCCGGGGCCGGCTTCGATGCGGCCTCGGCGAGGGGCAGATAGGGCACGATGCTGCTCCCGTGGGCGGACATGTCCACGATCACCCGGCCGGAATGCTTCAGCACCTCGTCCACGCTTTCGAGATAGAGCCGTCGCATGGTCACGTCCTTGTGCCGTTCATAGGCGGCCTCCACGGCGAGAAAGCTCTGGGCCTCGCCGCGCGCCAGGTCCACCACCTGCTCGC
The DNA here is from genome assembly GCF_043194755.2 of Xanthobacter nonsaccharivorans. NCBI lineage: Bacteria > Pseudomonadati > Pseudomonadota > Alphaproteobacteria > Hyphomicrobiales > Xanthobacteraceae > Xanthobacter > Xanthobacter nonsaccharivorans. Next base: position 2,361,015 of record NZ_CM195526.1, read on the forward strand.
CGTAGGCTTCCGCCTCCTGCACGATGTGCTCGGCCTCGCCGCGGGCGCGGGGAAGAATGTCGTTGCGATAGGCCTCGGCCTCATTCCGCGCCCGCTCCTGGTCGGCACGGGCGCGCTGCACGTCGTTGAAGGCGTCGATCACGGCGGAAGGCGGATCTATGCGCAGCAGCTGCACCTGGGTGATGATGATGCCGGCCTCATACTTGTCCAGCAGGCGCTGCAGGACGACCTCTGTCTGCTGGGCGATCTGCTGGCGCTTGTCCGAGAGTGCCGCCTGGATGGGATTCTGCCCGATGACCTCACGCAGGGCGCTTTCGGCAGCCACCCGGAGCGTGCCTTCCGCGTCCGCGACCTTGAACAGATACTGCCCCGCATCGCGGATGCGCCAGAACACCACGCAGTCCGCCTCGACGATGTTCTCGTCCCCGGTCAGGATCTGGCTGCGTTCGCGCCGGCCGTCCCGCGTGCCGAGGACCAGCTGATTCACTTGCGTCGTCTTGGGGAGGAGGATCGTCTCGATGGGATAGGGCCAGTGATAGTGAATGCCGGACGCCTGCGTTGAAACCCATTTGCCAAAGCGCAGCACGATCCCCTGCTCGTCGGGCTGGACCCTGTAGAAGCCGCTCGCCGCCCAGAGGAAAACGAGAAGGCCTGCGGCCACCAAGACGCCCTTGGGCCCGAAATGCGGCAGGCGCAGCATCTCGGAGACCTGGTCCCGTGCCAATCCCTCGAAAGGTTCCGCCCCTCCGGCGCGCCGGCCGCTGTTTTCGCCGCGCGATTCGGCGTCGATGTTCGCCATGCAGGCTGACCTCAGGTCAGGTAATTTTCTAGATTACCGTAAGTAATGTATGCTTCGCCTTGGTGCGAAGATGAATAATATTATTAGAGCTAGGTCTCTATCGGCAATTTTTCCAATTTGAACGGAGTGCGACATGTCGCGCATCGTCGCCGGGCTCAGAGAATTTTGAAATTATCTCGTGTATTCAGCGCGTTATGGGTGGAGCGGCTGTGGATTAAATGTTCGTGACGCGGCTCGTGTCGAGTGGGTGCCGCTCCGCAAGGTCCTGCATCTCGAAGGGCATCACGGCGGTGCCTTGCCCAGCTGCCGCAACGCTACTGCGCTGACAACGCGCACCCTGCGCGGTTCCGGCGACGGCGCGAAACGGATACTCAGGGATGCCATGTCGCACCGCGCCGCAGCGTGAGGGCACATCGGCAGGCGGAACGCCTCCTTCTCACTGAAATTGGAATTCGACATCATGGCCAGCGTCTGCACGAGCGGGGTGGACACGGGGTTCGTCGCCCTCGGCTCCACCAAGGTTGCGGTCCTCGGCGTCGTTCAGGGCATCACCGAGCTTTTGCCCATCTCCTCGACGGCGCACATGCGCATCGTCCCGGCGGTGCTCGGGTGGCCGGACCCCGGCTCCGCTTTCTCGGCAGCCATGCAGCTCGCGGCCTTGTTCGCGGTGGTGACCTATTTCTGGAGTGATCTGCGCGCGCTCGCATGCGGCTCGGTGCAGGCCATCCGGACGAGGGACTTCGGCGCCCATGCCCCAAGAACGGTGCTGGGCATCATTCTCGGCACGCTTCCGATCGTCATCGCCGGCGTGTTGCTGAAGGACAAGCTGAACGCGTGCGGGTCCTCGTTCCGCGAACTGTGGGTGATCGGCGCCGCCAGCCTCGTCATGGGCCTGCTCCTCGCCGTCGCCGAGCTGACCAGCCGCCACATCCGCACGTTCGCGCAGATCGGCCTGCCCGACGCCATGGTGGTCGGCCTTGCCCAGGTGGGCGCGCTGATCCCCGGCGTTTCGCGTTCCGGCTCCACGCTCACCGCAGCCATGTTCCTGGGGCTGAAGCGCGAGGATGCGGCCCGGTTTTCCTTCCTGCTCGGCCTGCCGGCGATCTTCGCCGCCGGCGTGAAGGAATTGCTGGTGCTGCATCAGGCCGGCCTTGACGCCCAGGGCTGGGAAGTGCTCGGCGCCGGGCTGGTGACGGCCTCCCTGTCCGCCTTCGTCGCCATCTGGGCCTTGATGAAGGTGATGGAGCGGCTGTCGGCCTGGCCCTTCGTCATCTACCGTATCGCCATGGGCGCCTTCCTGCTCGTCGCAGTGGCGACCGGGGTGATGTCCTGAGCGGGATCCTCACGCGCCCGGAGCTTCCCCTCATCTCATGCTGTCAGGTGAAGGGTTGCCCCGTGAGGGCGCGAGAGTGGTGGCGGCGAGGGGATACGCCCCGCCGTGGATTTCCAATCCCGTTCTGAGGCATGGCATGATGCGCCTGCCCCGGTGATCACTTCCGGTCACCGGGGCGGTTTTTTGACGTGTCCCGGTTTGGTCACACCGCTGCGGGACACTTCCGCTCTTGCCATCTGGAACCCGCACCACATGTCCGTCGCCTTCACGCGCGAAAACGACCTCGAAGCGACCGCCGCCGACCTGCCGGACCGGCCGATCTCGCCCCATCCCAATCTGGTGACGGCGACTGGCCTTGCTGCGCTGGATGCCGCCCTGGCGGAGGCGCGGGCGGCCTATGGGGCGGCGCAGACGGGCGATGTGCAGGCCGACCGCACCGCGATGGCGCGGGCAACACGGGACCTGCGCTATTACAGCGCCCGCCGGGCCACCGCCCAATTGATCGAGAGCCTTCCCAACCCTCGCACGGTGCAGTTCGGCGTTACCGTTACCCTCGACCGTGCGGATGGCCGCCGCCAGACGTTCCGCATTGTCGGCGAGGATGAGGCAGACCCGGCCACGGGTTCGGTCTCCTATGTCTCGCCGCTGGCCATCGCCGTCATGGGCAAGGAGATCGGCGACGTGGCGCTGGTGGCCGGTCGCGAGGTGGAAGTGGTGGAGATCACCTGAAGCCTCATTCTCCCCAAGCCGCCGGGGCTGGGGGACGGTGCACGAGTCAACGTCAGAGAGCCCTCTCGAGGTCCGCCTTTCTGGCGTTGTGGTTCGCCAGAAAGGCTCCAAGCCACCGTTTGACGGCAATTCCGGACGCAAAATTGTGTCACGCGTCTGCCGGGAGTGATCTAGCCACGCACCACGCTCCGGAAGGCGGCGGAAAGGGCCACAAGCGCATCGCGCGGCCGGCCGTCCTTGACCCTCGTGTGCAGCAAGACGGGCAAGCGCGGTAAATCGGGAAGCCCGAGCTTGCGGCCGACGTCGAGGGCGCCGAAGGGGAGCATGCGCGGTGCCAACGCAGCAACGCCAAGCCCGGCCATGACGGCGGCTGCGACCGCTGCAACCCCACCGCCGACGAAGACTTCCGTCCAGGGCACCCCTGCCGCATCCAGGAGCTGCCCGGCCATCGCGCGGACGCCGCAGGGCTCGGCCATGGTGGCAAGGGGCAGGGGCTCGCCCGCGCGATGTTGCCAGGTCGGCGCCGCGAACCAGCCGAATTTCTCTTGAGTCAGAAACTCCCCATCACTGCGCCCGGCATGCAGGCGGACGATCACCGTGTCGAGTTCGCGTCGGTCGAAGCTCTGAAGCAGGTCTCCGGACGATCCTATCCGGATTTCGATCAGCAGTTGAGGGTCTTGCGCGTTCATGCGGGCAATGAGCGCGGGAAGCTCCGGGCCCGCCACATGGTCGCTGATGCCGATGGTGAGGCGCTGCCGGGCTTCGACAAACACCGACAGGGCGCGGTCGTGCGCGTCCAGCAGTTCGCGGGCATGTTCGAGGAAGACTTCGCCCCGCGCTGACAGCTGCACATACCGGGGCGTCCGCTCAACGAGCCGACAGCCGAGGCGCTCTTCCAGCCGCTTCAGCTTCAGGCTGACCGCCGCTTGCGTCGTCCGCATGGCTTCCGCGGCGCGCGTGAAACTGCCGAGCTCCGCGATGCGGGTGAAAGCCCGGACGGCATCCAGGTCGAGGGGAGGCTGTATCATTTTCAAATGTTATCATTGATATCCACGATGATAGAATATCAGAATGATGAGGTGAGGCCTAAATTCCAGCCAGGACAAACTGGAAAGGCCCCGCGATGCCGCTCGTTCACATCTCCCTGCGCGCCGGAAAGTCGGATGCCTACCGCCAGGCGATCTTCGACAGCCTGTACCGCGCGATGCGCGAAACGTTCAACGTTCCGGAAGACGACCAGTTCATGACCATCCGGGAGCACGACGCGGCGAACTTCCGCTACGGCGCGTCGTATCTTGGCATCGCCCGGAGCGATGATCTCGTGCTGATCCAGATCAGCGTGATGAACACCCGCACCGTGGAGCAGAAGAAGGCTCTGTTCCGGCGCATCGCGGAGCTGCTTGGCGAAGATCCTGGCGTCCGGCCGGAGGACGTATTCGTGAATCTTGTCGAGGGGACGAAGGAGAATTGGTCGCTCGGCAACGGCCTCGCTCAATACGCCTGAAGCGAGCGGGCGACGCGCCGAATTCCGCGCGTTCGAGGTGGTCGGGGAGAGCCACAACCTTCAGGCGGGGCTGCAGCTGGAGCAGCTTTGCTATCTTGGGCCAGGGGTGAAACGCTTTCCGGCGTCAGCTGGGCCTTGTCGAAGTCGAAAGAGATTCAGCAGAACGCTGGGCCAGCACCCGCGTCGAGCCGGTCTTCATCTCAGATGCGTCGAGAAAGGCGATCTTGTCGCCATCGACTGGCTCACCTCGACGACCGGGCCCGCCATGATCGACGTCCCCGCCTTCGCACGGGCAGCGAACATGGTTTAATGCGGCAACCATCGCTCGCCCCACGAGCCTTCGACATGCATGATTCCGCCGTCATCGCCTGGATGCTGTTTGCCACCCAGGCGGGTTTCCAGCTCATATTCATCATCCGCGCGCTGCTGCGACCGCACCGCGAGCCGTCTTCGCGGTTTGCCTGGGTGCTGGTGATCGCGTTGGCGCCGGGTATCGGCGTGCTCGCATATGTTCTGTTGGGCGAAGCCAATCTGGGGCGCAGCCGGGTCGGGCGGATGCGCGCGGCGTTGGATGCCCTTCCGCGCGCCGAACAGGTGGCCGGCGCGTCCGCCGAGGCGGCGATCCCCGAACGGTGTGTGCCGTTGTTCCGGGTCGGATATTCGGTGAACCACTATCTGCCGGTCTCCGGCAACCGGGCAATTCTGCTGCCGGATTCCGCGTCCACCATCGCCGCCATGGTCGCGGACATCGATGCGGCCCGCCACAGCGTGCACGTGCTGTTCTATATCTGGCTCACCGACGAGAGCGGGCTGAAGGTGATGGCGGCGCTGAAGCGCGCCGCCGCGCGCGGCGTCGTCTGCCGGGCGATCGTAGATGATCTCGGCTCGCGGGCGCTGATCCGTTCTGCCCACTGGCGCGACATGGCCTTGAGCGGAGTGAGGCTCGCGGCGGCGCTGCCGGTGGGCAATCTGCTGCTACGGCCCCTCAAGGGCCGGATCGACATGCGCAATCACCGCAAGATCGTGGTGATCGACAATGCCATCACCTATTGCGGCAGCCAGAATTGCGCGGATGCCGCCTTTGCGGTGAAGGCCAAATTCGCGCCCTGGGTCGACGTGATGGCGCGGTTCGAGGGGCCTGTGGTTCGGCAGAACCAGCATCTCTTTGCCAGCAGCTGGATGGCCCAGACGGATGAGGACCTGACTTCCCTGTTCTCTGAAGCGCTGCCCACACCCGTGCCGGGATTTATCGCTCAGGTGATCGGCTCCGGAGCGGGGGTGCGCTACTCGGCCATGCCGGAGACCTTCGTCGCGCTCATGAACGCGGCACGGCGCGAGCTTGTGATTACCACGCCCTATTATGTCCCGGACGAGCCGATCCAGGCGGCCCTGTGCGCCAGCGCCCGGCGGGGGGTGGCAACCACCATCGTGTTTCCCCACCGCAATGATTCCTGGATCGTGGCGGCAGCGAGCCGGAGCTATTATCGCGATCTGCTGGAGGCTGGCGTAGAGATCCGTGAATATGTGGGAGGCCTGCTGCATGCCAAGACGCTCACCTTCGACGGCGAGACGACGCTGATCGGCTCCGCCAACATCGACCGCCGGAGCTTTGAGTTGAATGCGGAGAACAACATCCTGCTCCATGATGAGTTCTTCACCCGCGCGATGCGGGCGCGTCAGCAGGTGTTCATCGACGCTGCAACGCCGGTGACGCGGGCGCAGGTGGAGGCCTACAGCCTTTGGCGGCAGCTCTGGAACAATTCCATCGCGATGCTCGGTCCGGTGCTCTGAGCCTTTCGACGGCAGGGCGCGCCGGCGCCTCGAACTCCCCTCGAAGAATGGCAAGAGGAGAAAGCTCCAGAGGCCATTGACGGGCCGTGCCATCTGCCAGCCTGCCAAACAATCCGCACACGAAAGGCTTCCGTCACGGGCTTTCAGCACGCGCAATTTCTCTAGAAGTAAAATAATGCAGCCTTAAGTATTTTCTGATCCGGACTCTATCGCTTTGACGGTCCTGCGAATTGCATCAAGGTAGCGAGACGCCGCGGTCGCTGTGGTCATGGCTGAGGCGACGTAGACGAGGCTGAGGCAGCCCAGGAGCCCTTGCCGGCCGTGGATGGGAATCGCGATCCCGGCCATCTTCGGTTCGTCCGTCCAGTTCATGTGGTTATCGCCATAGCCTCGCTGCACGACCCGGGCCAGGAGGTCGTCCAGGGCGGGCCGGTCACGGGCCAGCCGGCATTCCATCCTCGGTTGCCTTGCCAGGAAATCGATGATGCTCTCGCGCTCCTCCTCCGGGCAGAACGCCAGGTAGGCCGTGCCGCTCGCGGTCTGCAGCATCGGCAGGCGACGGCCGATCATGGACCGATGAAACGACAGCTTGCTGAAGCGATGCGTCGTCTCCCGGACCACCATGGCGTCGACATCGAAGGTGCACAGGTCGGTCGGCCAGACGACCTCTTTCAGCAACTGCCCCAGCAGGGGGGAGGCGAGCGCGGAAATCCAGTGTTCGTCGCGGAAACCTTCACTGAGCTCGCGCACCCGAAGGTTCAGGCAGTACCGATCGTCGGATTCGCTGCGACGAACATAGCCTTCCTCCTGCAAGGTCTCCAGAAGACGGTGCACGGTGGTGCGGTGCAGCTTTGTCTGCTCCGCGAGGCGCGCGACGCTGGCGCCTCCGTCGATGCGATTGAGGACATTGAGCAGAACAAGGCCGCGGCTCAGTCCCCGAACGCTCTTGTAGCGGTTTGCACCCGCCATGACGTTTCGCTCCCATGTTTTTCGCAAGCATAGCGCAAAAATCCCGATGCCTTGCACGGGGCAGGGGGCTCCTCCTTTGTTGCGGGAGTGGCTGGAAACGCTCGCAATCGCTGAATCTCGGGGCTCGGAGGTGCCGAGCGGCCGTTCGGCCACAACATGAAAATGCGTTTATAATCAAGCATGTGCACTGAGTGCACGCACGGGCGGTTTGATATTCCTTCCTCGCCGCCGCGGCCCCTAGAGTGACCTCGCTCAAAACGAAGAACGCGACCGGGAAGGGAGGAGCGAGCCACGCGCAGTCGATGGCACGCAGCTTCCATGGTCGAGGGAGCCGCCATGAACATCAAGCTCAAGTGCCTTTCGCACACGCCCTTGCGTGGCCTCAACGATCCCGCGCCGGAAGTGACCGCCGAAGTCGACGCTGTCCTCGCCCACGCCCGCGCCGATGTGGAAGCGTTCGATCCGGAACTGATCGTGATCTTTGCTCCGGATCACTATAACGGCCTCTTCTACGACCTGATGCCGCCGTTCGTCATTGCGACAGCTGCGGAATCTGTCGGCGATTACATGACATTGCCTGGCCCGCTCTCGGTGGCGCGCGACCTGGCGCTCCAGATGGCGCGCTTCATCCTGGACCGCGACGTGGACATCTCGGTGTCTCACCGCCTGCAGGTCGACCACGGCTGCACACAGACCCTGGAGGAGCTTACCGGCAGCCTTATGCGCTACCCGGTGATCCCCATCATCATCAATTCCGTTGCGCCGCCCTTCGCCCCCTATCGGCGGGTTCGCCGGCTCGGGGAAGTGGTCGGGCAATTCATCGCCACGCTCGATAAGCGCGTCCTCGTAGTGGGGACGGGAGGGCTGTCCCACGAGCCGCCTGTGCCGTTGCTGGACGGGGCCTCCGATGCCATCAGCGAATTCCTGATCTGCGGGCGCAATCCGACCCCTGAGGCACGCGCGGCGCGGCAGGAACGCACCATCGCGGCCGGCAAGATCTACGGCTCGGCGCTTTCCACGCAGACGCCCCTCAATGTCGAATGGGATCAAGCCTTTATCGATCTTCTACTGGATGGGCGCCTCGACACCGTGGACGATTTCAGCATCGAGGAGATCTCGAAGGAAGCCGGCCGCTCCACCCACGAGGTGCGCACCTGGGTGGCCGCGTTCGCTGCCCTCGCCGCGGCGCAGGGCGGCTACAGCGCCCGGCGCGACTACTACCGCCCGATCAACGAATGGATCGCCGGCTACGGCGTCATGAGCGCCGAGCCACGCTGACAGCGTGCACGCGAAGCCCAGCGAGGAACGCCAGGAGAATCAGCATGTTGGACAGATCGAGATGCACACCCACGGAAGCCGAGATCGTGGCCCGCGCGGAGGCCATGGTTCCCTGGCTGCGTGAGCAGGCCGAGGCGGTCGAGAAGGCCCGCATGGTTCCGCCGGCCACCATCCAGGCCTTCCAGGATGCGGGCTTTTTCCGCATCCTCCAGCCGCGTCGCTGGGGTGGCTATGAGATGAGCCCCAACGTGCTCAACAAGGTGCTGATGGAACTCGCCCGGGGTTGCCCGTCGAGCGCCTGGAACGTCATGGTCCTTGGCGTGCACCCGTTCGAGGTGGGGCTGCTCGACCCGCGCTGCGGCGACGAATTGTGGGGCGAGGATACCAGCCGCCTCGTCTCCTCCTCCTATGCCCCGTTCGGTACCGTGACGGCGGTGGAAGGCGGCTACGTGCTCAAGGGCGAGTGGCTCACCTCCAGCGGTTGCGACCACGCCGACGGCGGCGCCTTCCTCGGCGGCCGCGTCGTGGAAAATGGCGAGCAGGTGTTTCGCTCCTTCTGGGCGCAAAAGGGTGATTTCGAGATCGTCGACGACTGGTTCGTCGTGGGGCTTGCGGGCACCGGCAGCAAGAAGCTGGTGGTTACGAATGCATTTGTTCCCTCCCACCGTAGCCATGTCATTGCCGCCTATGGCGAGAACACACATGGTCACGTGGAAAATCTATACAAGATGCCGTTTTTCTATGTGTTCTATGCGGCCGTGTCGTCCGTTCTCGTCGGCATGGCCCGCGGCATGGCCGATCTCTACATCGAGCACATGCGGCCGCGGCAGAACCTGAACCAGGCCATCGGTGCGGCAGTAAACGACCCCTTCATCAAGGGCCGGCTGGGCGAGGCCTCAGCCAAGATCCTGGGGGCGGCCGCCCGCATCCTGCATAACACGGACGAGGCCTGGAGCTATGCCGAGCGCGGCGAGCTGGTACCCCTCGATGTGCGCGTGCGCCATTTCGCCACCAACCAGTTCACCGGTGGCGAATGCTTCGAGGCCGCGCACATGATCTTCAAGAAGACGTCGACGCGAGGTGTCTGGCTGAACAACCCCATGCAACGGCAGCTGCGCGACATCCTCGTGGGTGCCAATCACATCACCCAGAACCAGGACAATATCGGCGACCTCCTCGGCGGTCAGATGCTCGGCAATCCCATGCCGGCGGCAAACCCCTTCGGTGTGCGGCCGTGAGCGCCCGGGAGATCGTGCGATGACATCGAACATCAACCAGCGGCTCGATTGGGCGTCGAACGAAGCGCTGCGCCACCTGCCCACCGTCAATGCGGACGACCACCGCGCCGGCATGCGGCACCTGGCATCCGGCGTGTCCATCATCACCAGCCGGGATGGCGGGACCGCGGTGGGGCTCACTGCCACGGCGGTGTGCTCGGTCACCGTCGATCCGCCCCGCATGGTGGTGCTGGTCAACAAGAAGGTGGCCGCCGCGGAGTCCATCCTTGCCAGCGGCGCCTTGTGCATCAACGTGCTGGCGGCAAGCCAGGCGCACCTCGCCAAGGTGTTCGCCGGAATGGTGGAGGGGGTGTTCGGCCCCGCCCGCTTCGAGCACGGCACCTGGCACAGCCGCGTCTCCGGGGCGCCCGTGCTGGAGGGCGCCCTCGCCACCTTCGACTGCCGGGTGGTCAAGGTGTTCGACGAGAGCACCCATCACGCGTTGCTGTGTGAGGTGCTGGATGCCTCCGAGCCCGCCGGCGGCGAGCCCCTGATCTATGTGAACGGCGCCTTCTGCCGCATCAGCCCCCTGGAGGTGTGAGATGAGCCAGCCCTTCACTGAATCCGAAACCAGCCGCTTCGTCCGCATCCGCGAGGGTGAGGGCGAGCTCAACATCCACTACAACGATTGCGACCCCGGCAACGCCCGCGAGACAGTGGTGATGCTGCACGGCTCCGGCCCCGGCGCCTCGGGCTGGGCCAACTTCAACCGTAACATCACGCCGTTGGTGGACGCCGGCTTCCGGATCCTACTCGTGGATTGCCCCGGCTGGAGCAAGAGCGACAGCATCGTCAACACCGGCTCTCGCTCGAACCTCAATGCCCGCGTGCTCGCCGGCGTCGTCGATGCGCTCGGCCTCGGGCGCATCCATATCCTGGGCAATTCCATGGGCGGCCACAGCGCGGTGGCCTTTGCCCTCGACCATCCGGACCGGGTCGGCAAGCTGGTGCTCATGGGCGGCGGCACCGGCGGGGTGAGCCCGTTCACCCCCATGCCCACGGAAGGCATCAAGCTGCTCAACGGGCTGTATCGCGCGCCCACCATCGAAAACCTGAAGGCGATGATGAACGTCTTCGTCTTCGACCCCGGGGACCTCACCGAAGAGCTGTTCCAGGCGCGGCTCGACAACATGCTGAAGCGCCGGGACCATCTGGAGAACTTCGTCGCGAGCCTTGTGGCCAATCCGAAGCCGTATCCCGATTTCGGCCCCCGCCTCGGCGAGATCGGCGCGCCGACCCTCGTCATCTGGGGCCGCAACGACCGCTTCGTGCCCATGGATGCGGGGCTCCGCCTCCTCGCCGGCATCCCCAATTCGGAGCTGCACGTCTTCAACAATTGCGGGCATTGGGCCCAGTGGGAGCACTGGAAGGCGTTCAACGCCCTCGTGCTCGAATTTCTTTCAAGGTGATTTCCGATGAGCGCAGAGCAGATACTTGAAGCGGCGGACCGCCTGTCCGACGCGGCGCGCGCCGGCACGCCATGCGAGCCGGTCAGGGACCTGATCGGTCTCGATCTTCAGGCCGCCTACCAGGTCCAGTTCATCAACACCCGAAGGGCAGTCGAGGGCGGCCGGCGCCTGGTCGGCCGCAAGATCGGCCTCACCTCCCGTGCGGTCCAGCAACAGCTCGGCGTCGACCAGCCGGACTTCGGCGTGCTGTTCGCCGACATGGAGTATTGCGACGGCGAGGAGGTTCCCTTCGCCCGTCTGCTCCAGCCGAAGGCCGAGGCGGAGGTGGCGTTCGTCCTGAAATCGGACCTGACCGCGCGGGACGTCACGCCTACCGAGGTGTGCCGCGCCATCGACCATGTGGCACCGGCCATCGAGATCGTGGGCAGCCGGGTGAAGAACTGGGATATCCGCATCTCCGACACCGTCGCCGACAACGCTTCCAGCGGATGCTACGTGGTGGGCGGCCCCATCCGCCGGCTGGATGACGTCGACCTTGCCGGCCTCGGCATGGCGCTTGAGCGCAACGGCGTCGCCGCATCCTTCGGCAGCGGGGCGGCTTGCCTCGGCAATCCGCTGACGGCGGTGCTGTGGCTCGCCCGCACCTGCGCAGCGCTGGACACACCGCTCAGGGCCGGAGACGTGGTTCTGAGCGGCGCGCTCGGCCCCATGGTTCCGGTTGCGCCGAGCGATGTGCTCGAGGCGCGCATCTCGGGCCTCGGCTCTGTCAAGGTTTCCATCGGGACGTCCGGCACCTTGGAGAAGAAGGCATGAGCACGCCCAGGATCAAAGCCGCCATCATCGGCTCGGGCAATATCGGCACCGACCTGATGATCAAGATCATGCGCACCGCGCGGCACCTGGAGATGGGGGCCATGGTGGGTATCGATCCGGCTTCGGACGGCCTCGCCCGTGCGGCCCGCCTCAGCGTTCCGGTAACCCACGAGGGCATCGACGGCCTTAGGCGACTGCCGGGATATGCCGAGATCGGCGTGGTGTTCGACGCCACTTCCGCCAAGGCGCACCTCACCAACAACGCGCTGCTCCAGAAGGACGGCAAGAAGGTCATCGACCTCACCCCGGCGGCGGTCGGCCCCTTCACCATCCCCGCCATCAACGGCGAGGCCAATCTCGACGCCCCCAACGTCAACATGGTCACGTGCGGCGGACAGGCCACCATCCCCATGGTCCATGCCGTGCGCCGCGCCACCGACCGGGTAGTCTGGGGCGAGATCGTCGCCTCCATCTCCTCGAAATCCGCCGGCCCCGGCACGCGGGCGAACATCGACGAGTTCACCGAGACCACCTCGAAGGCCATCGAGGTGCTGGGCGGGGCCGAGCGAGGCAAGGCGGTGATCATCCTCAATCCCGCCGAGCCGCCGCTCATCATGCGCGACACGGTGTTCACCCTCAGCCAGGGCGGCGACCGGGAGGCGATCGAGGCATCCATCCTCGACATGGTGGCGACCGTCCAGGCCTATGTCCCCGGCTACCGGCTGAAGCAGAAGGTGCAGTTCGAGGTCATCGGCGACAACGCGCCGGTGCGCATCCCCGGCATCGGCAATGTCTCGGGCCTGAAGACCACCATCCTGCTGGAGGTGGAGGGCGCCGCGCACTACCTGCCGGCCTATGCCGGCAATCTCGACATCATGACATCGGCTGCGCTGGTGACTGCGGACCGCTGGGCCGCCCGCGCGCTTGCGAAGGAGGCCGCGTGATGGCTCGCCCGAACACGGACAAGCTCTACATCCAGGACGTCACCCTGCGCGACGGCATGCACGCGCTGCGGCACCAGTACGACCTCGCCTCCACGCGGGCCATCGCCCGGGCCCTCGACCGGGCCAAGGTGGACGCCATCGAGATCAGCCACGGAGACGGTCTCACCGGCTCCACCTTCAACTACGGTTTCGGCGCCCATGATGATGCCGAATGGATCGCCGCGGTGGCCGAGGAATGCACCCACGCGGTGGTCACCGTGCTGCTCATTCCGGGCATCGGCACGGTGCACGACCTGAAGGCCGCCTATGACGCCGGTGCGCGCTCGGTGCGCGTGTGCACCCACTGCACCGAGGCGGATGTGGCGCGCCAGCATATCGAGGCCGCCCGTGCGCTGGGCATGGACACGGCGAGCTTCCTGATGATGGCGCACATGATCCCGGCCGGGCCCCTGGCCGAGCAGGCGAAGCTGATGGAAAGCTATGGGGCGGAATGCGTCTACGTGACGGATTCCGCCGGGGCCCTCCTGCCCGAGGACTATACTGAACGCGTCAAGGTGCTGAGGGATGCGCTCAAGCCCGAGACCGAAATCGGCGTTCACACCCACCACAACCTCACCCTTGGAATTGCCAATGCGGTGGCCGGCATCGAGGCGGGGGCGGTGCGCGTGGACGCCTCCCTCGCCGGAATGGGCGCGGGGGCCGGCAACGCGCCATTGGAGGCGCTCATCGCCGTGCTGAACCGCAAGGGCATCGAGACCGGCTGCGACCTCCATGCCCTGATGGACGCTGCCGACGACCTCGTCCGGCCGCTGCAGGATCGCCCGGTGCGGGTGGACCGCGAGAGCCTCTCGCTCGGCTATGCGGGGGTCTATTCGAGCTTCCTGCGCCACGCGGAGAACGCCGCGAAGCTCTACGGCGTCGACACCCGCGAGATCCTCGCCGAGCTCGGTCGCCGCCGCATGGTGGGCGGCCAGGAGGACATGATCGTCGACGTCGCTCTCGACCTCGCCCAGGCGAGGGGCGCCGTCGCCTGACGGGTCGGATCCCGACAATCGGCCAAGCCCGCCGGTCGCCCACGCGGCTTGTGATGCGCGTGACGGGCGATGTGCACCGAAACCGAACCGCCGGGCGAGCCTGCCATCGGCGGAACCATAACACAGCGGCCGCAACAGGCCGCGCCAGACGGGAGGAAAAGCAAATGACGACTGCCTTGAAATCGGCCTCTGCGGGAAGCAGGGCGCTCCTTTACGTGTCTCTCGCCGCCGTGATCGAAGGCTTCGATCTGCAGGCGGCGGGCATCGCCGCACCGAAGATCGGCCCGGCCTTCCACATGACGCCCCAGCAGATGGGACTGTTCTTCTCAGCCGCCACCTTGGGGCTGATGTTCGGTGCCCTCGTCGGCGGCTATACGGCCGATCGCTGGGGCCGGCGTGCCGGCCTCGTCATAGCGCTCGTGGCGTTCGGGATCGCCTCCCTCGCCACCATCCTCGCCACCTCTGTCGAGACGCTGATCGCGCTCCGCTTCCTCACCGGGGTCGGGCTCGGCGGCGCCTTGCCGAACCTCGTGTCCATCGCCTCGGAAGCGGTTGGCCCGGACCGGAAGGGGAGGGCGGTCGCCCTCATGTATGCCGGGATGCCGCTGGGCGCGGCGGTGGCGAGCCTCGTCGCCCTGCTGGACCTCCACGGCGGCGACTGGCGCTCCATCTTCCTTGTGGGCGGCATCCTGCCGTTGCTTCTCGTGCCCTTCATCTACGCCGGCCTGCCGCCCCTGAAGATGGCGCCGAGCCTCTCCGGGCGGAAGACACCGTGGACCGAGGTGTTCCGCCCCGACGCCATGGTCGCCACGCTGCTGCTCTGGAGCGCCTTCTTCCTGGGCCTGATGGTGGTCTACCTGCTGATGAACTGGCTGCCGCAACTGCTGGTGGCGCAGGGCTTCTCGCGTAGCCAGGCCTCGCTGGCGCTGATCCTCTACAGCCTCGGCGGCACCGTGGGCAGCCTCATCGGCGGGCGGGTTCTTGACGGCCGCCAGCGCATCGTCGCCATCGGCGCCAGCTTCGCCTTCGTGGCTGCCGCTCTCGCGATGCTGGGCCTGCTTCCGCCAGCGCCCGCGACCATGCTCGTCACCGTGACTCTGGCGGGCGTGGGCGTGCTGTGCGTGCAGTCGATCCTCTATGGCATCGCCCCCCAATGCTATCCGGCGGAGATCCGGGGAACCGGCGTGGGCGTGGTGGTTGCCGTCGGCCGTCTGGGCTCCATGGCCGGCCCCCTGCTCGCCGGGGTGCTGGTGGCGCAAGGCAGCACGCCGGCGGATGTCATGCTGTTGCTGGTGCCCATCATCATGGTCTGCGGCCTGGGCACCCTCGCCCTGGTGGGCAAACGGTTTCGCCCGGCCCTCGCCTGAGCCGCGCACCCGAGCCTCCGGGTGTCACGGGGGCTCGGGGCCGAGGAGCGGAAGGCGTTGGCTCGCACGGAGGGAACATGAAATGAAGTTCTTGCGCTTTGGACCCGCCGGAGAGGAAAAGCCGGGCGTGCTTGATGGCAACGGGCGTATCCGCGACCTCTCGGGGGAGGTCGGGGACATCTCGGGCGATGTCCTGTCGGCGGCGGGCATTGCGCGGCTGTCCGCCCTCGATCTTTCCATGCTGCCCCTTGTGGAGGGGGAGCCTCGCCTGGGATGCCCGGTCGCCGGTATCGGCAAGTTCATCGCCGTCGGTCTGAACTATGCGGATCACGCGGCCGAGGCGAACATGGCCCTGCCGAGCGAACCCGTCATCTTTTCCAAGGCCACGAGCTGCATCGTGGGGCCGAACGACGACGTTGTCCTTCCGCCGGCTTCCACCAAAGGTGATTGGGAAGTCGAATTGGGCATCGTCATTGGAAAGACCGCGCGATACGTCTCCAGGGAAGACGCATTTTCCCACGTGGCAGGATACTGCCTGGTGAACGACGTCTCCGAACGCGAATACCAGCTGGAGCGCGGTGGCACCTGGGACAAGGGGAAGGGCTTCGACACCTTCGGTCCGATCGGCCCGTATCTCGTCACCGCCGAGGAGGTCCCTGACCCGCACGCGCTGGACATGTGGCTCGACCTGAACGGTCAGCGCATGCAGAGCGGCAGCACGCGGACGATGATCTTCGACGTGGCGTCGCTGGTGAGCTACATCAGCCGGATCATGACCCTGTTTCCAGGCGACGTGATCACGACCGGCACGCCACCAGGCGTGGGCATGGGGCAAAGGCCGGAGCCGATCTACCTGAAGGCCGGCGACGTGATGGAACTCGGCATCGACAAGCTCGGGCGCCAGAGACAACGGGTGCGGGCTTGGGCCTGACACGGTCGTTTTGAAGCCGCCAATCTGGCGAGGTCATCGACCCCGCCAAGTGCGCATCACCGCAGCAAAGCGTCGACCTTGTCGCATTCCGACGCGCTCAGGCGAAAATCGAAGATGGCGAGATCCTGCGCCATATGGTCAGGCGAGGAAGTGCCGGTCAGGCAAACGATGTTCTGCTGGGTCAGAAAGCGAAAGAAGATCTGGGCGGGCGTTCGCCCATGTCTTTCGGCCATCTTCATGAGAACGGGCTGGGACAGGACACCGGGATTGGCGGTCAGGGTCCAGAAGCTCTGGTACAGCATCCCGCTTTCCCGGCAGAAGGCGCGGATGTCCCGATCGTAGCCGGTCTTGCCGTAGAACCGGTTCTGGATCACCGCAGGCTTGATGCGGGCCTGCCCATGTATGGCCTTCAGCCGGCTCGGCTCATAGCAGTTGCTGATGCCCAGCTGCCGCGCGCCGCCCTGCTCAAAGAGGCCCTCCATGGCCCGCCACACTTCCAAGGTATCCGCGTCGTCCGGATAGGGAGAGTGGAGGACGAGGCAATCCAGGTACGAGGTGCCGAGGTTCATGAGCGACGCCGCGAAGGACTGGCGCACCTGCTCTCCAAGGCCGGCGGCGGGGTCGTAGGGAAGGTGGTCCGGGTCCTGCCCCTTGACCGGAGTGAACTTGGTCTGAAGATAGATGTCCGCGCGGCTCAGCCCCTGGCCAAGGGCGGCCGCGAGCCCTGCGCCGACCCCCGGCTCATGGTAATGCTTGGGCTGGCAGGCGGTGTCGATGCCCCGGAAGCCGGAACGCACGGCAAGCTCCACCAGCTCCGCGGTGCGCTCCTTCTTCCAGGCGGTGCCGTAGATGATGCGGGGCATCCTCACACCACAGGCGGAAACGATGTGGCGCGGGTCCTCGCCGCCAGGCATTCCGGCCCGATCCGGCGCTGACATCGCTCAGGACTCCGCGGCCGCCGCGGCACCCCGCCCGAGTGGGGCGCGGGTCATCGGCGGAAGAGGCAAGCTGGCAAAGCTATGGGAAAGAAGCGGGGCTCGGTGCATCGCGCTTTTGTCCTGTCTCAGGCTGCTTCGGTGAAGACCGTCAACACCCCGGTGTATCCGTAAAGATGGTGCCGGGCGATTTCGCCACCGGCGAAGAAGCCGACCAGCGGCACCGGGCCGAGGCCTTCGCTCACCATTTGGAATTCGGCATTGGCCTTGCCGAAATGGGGGCCGCCCCGCCCGGAGCAGCTGATGTAAAGTGCGCCCCGGATGCCGCCGGCCGCCTCGGCCTGGGCTCGCACCTCGGAGACGATGCGCCGCAGATCGGCCTTCGCCGCCTCGGCGTTGCGCTTGCAGAACGCGAGCTGCATGCCGGCCTTGATCTGCTCCGCCACCACAAGCACCCCGGCCTTGCGCCCGACGCCGAGCAGGTGGCGCACCTCCGTGTTGGTGCCGAACTGTCCGGGCTTGGCGGACACGTCCTCGCCGGGGGTGCTCAGCCCCGCGAGGGTCTGGGCAAGCTCCTGGCGCAGCTCCGGATCGGGGATCTCCTCGCCGAGGCCCAGGTCCGCCAGCGCGCAAGCCAGGGCGGGGCGATTGTCGAGGGACACCAGATAATTGCCCTCGGCACGGGTGATGATGCGCTGGGGTCCGATGGGCTGGCACCCCTGGGTGACGCGCGACAGAGCGGGCACCTCATGCGCGAAGGCCACACCGGAAAGACCGCCCAGCAGAACCTCGTCGGCGAAGAGCAAAGGCTGGTTCCGCGCTGAGGACAGCCCGCCGAAAAGGTAGCCGGTGGCGGTCCTCCCGCTCAGGGCCTTGAGCTGATCGGGCAGGTCCGGGCTTGTTCCGTCGGCGTGCACCAGGGCGGTGAAAGCCTCGAAACCGTGGGCGTCCAGCGGGCTGGGGCTGGAGAAGAGCCTGAAGGAGCCATCCGGCAGGTCGGCGAGCATCAGCACCATGCCCGGCGCGTCGAAATATTCCACCGCCTCGGCGGCCACTCCGATCCCGACCGTGCCGACCCAATGAACCTCGGGCAGGCGCTCCCGGAGCGCCTCCATGATGTTTCCCGCGGCGGAGGTGTGGTGGTCGGTAAGGTAGCACCAACCCAGGTTGGGCGTGGACGCGTCCTGCCGCTGGTGCCGGATCTGGGCCCAGCAGGAGCCAAGCGCCATCTGCCAGTTGGCATCACCGGCATGGGCATAGATGAATTTGCTCATGTGAGGAGATCTGCATGAAAGGTGTGGCTATGAACACGGATGCGTACAGTTCCCGCCACGAGGGCAGGCAAGGAGCGGGCCTGGCCTGCTCCGGAAAGGATGCGCTCGCCCGGCCAGCGGCCTTTGTGATCCATTGATGGACCGCCTTTGTTGAAGAATGACGGCATTGAAATCGACAGTTCTTCGATGCAATCGCCATGCCGCGGGTTCCGGTTCGGCCGGCTGACCCTTCAGGGGGATCGCGGCCTTCAGTTTCAGATCCCGCGTCGCCCCGATCATGCCCATCCTTGGGCTCCGCCGCTCCACGGGTCCTTGAATTGGCCCGCCAGCGGCCTTGCAGGGGGGGATCCAGCCCCGAATGGAGAACGATGCTGAATGCGTCACAGCCGCGTGGAAACCTTGAGAAGATCAGCTTTCCGATGGCTATTCCGAGTTCTTCCCGCAAAATGACGCAGCGTTCCCGAATGCCTTGACAGGCCGCGGATCCTGATGCTTCTCATGGCTCATGCTTCGCGCACTGGCAAAAGCCCTCGAGTCGATCAAAGCCCCGGCCTTCCGGCGGGCGCTGTCGGTCGTCTTGATGGCGTGCCTCATCGCCGGGCCGATTGCAGGCACGCTGGCATCGCATCACATGCAAGATGCCGATGGCGCCGCGAAGATGCAGTCCCGGGAGGTCGCGTCCTCGACAGGAACGTCTGTCGCCGAATTGGATGCGAAGGCCTTCGGTCAGGTGCACGATCCCGCTCAGCCCCAGCCCTCCGCCGATCATGACTGCCATGGCTGCTCCATGGTGGTGCTGCATGCTCCGGCCGGGAGCGAGGCCCTGCGCCTGCGGTCCACGCCGGAGGCGGCGCCCGCACGCCTGAGCGCCGGCCGCTCCGTTCCAGCAGACATCCGCCCCCCGCGCGCCTGATCCGACTTCTGCTCGCGCGCTGACGCTCCGCGTCGGCGATCCGCCATCAGACTCCGGATCAGATCATGTCGCCTCGTGCCCTCGCGCTTGCGCTTGGGGCAGCGCTCGCGCTGCTTCACGCGTCGCAGACGCGCGCCGAAACCGCCCGTCCGCTGACCCTGACCAGCGCCCTCGCCAGCGCCCTTGCCGCCAATCCGCGCCTCACGGCGGCGGAGCGCGACATCGGGATGGCGGCGGGCCGCCACACCCAGGCCGGTGCCCTGCCCAACCCCAACCTGTCCCTCGAGGTGGACAATGCGGCGGGCTCCGGCTCCTACCAGGGGCTGGACCTCGCCGAGCAGACCATCCAGATCAGCCAGCTGGTGGAACTGGGCGGCAAGCGCGAGGCGCGGATGGCCGCGGCCGGCGCCGGGGTCGGCGTTGCCCGCTGGGAACGGGAGGCGATCCGCCTCCAGGTGCTGGCGGAGACCGCCTCCACCTTCGCCGCCGTGCTCGGGGCCCAGCAGCGCGCCCAGATCCTTGAGTCTCAGGTGGCGGCCATCCAGCGGCTGGCGCCGCTGCTGCAGAACCGCGTCCAGGCCGGCGCCTCCTCTCCGGCCGAGATTTCGCGCGCCCGCGTCGCCGCCGACTTCGCCAGGGTGGAGCTGGACCGCGCCCGGGCCGCGCTCGGTACCGCAAGGCGGGAACTCGCGCTGCTCATGGGCCTTCAGGAGGCGAGGTTCGGGCGGGTGACCGGCAACCTGGTCAAGGTCAGCGCCCCGCCGCCCTTGCCGCGCCTCATCAAGGAGGCGCTGGGCAATCCGCAGCTCACCCGCTTCACCGCCTTGCGGGCGCAGCGCCAGGCGGACCTGCGATCCGCACAGGTCAAGTCGGTGCCGGACGTGACCCTCGGGGTCGGCTACCGGCACTACAACGAGACCGCCGACAGCGGCATGCGCTTCACCCTGTCCATGCCGATCCCGCTGTTCGACCGCAACGACGGCGGCATCAGCGAGGCGAACGAGCAGCTTCTGCGGGCGGAGGCGGAGGAGGCCATCGCCCGCAGCGCCCTCATCTCCCAGCTTGGCCGCGCCCATGACGGGATGAAGGCAGCCTTCGACGAAATCACGCTGCTGCGCGGCAGCACCATTCCGGGGGCGCGCGCCGCCTTCGAGGGGGTCGAGACCGGCTATTCCGAAGGCCGCTACACCCTTCTGGAGCTGCTCGACGCCCAGTCCACCCTCACCGACGCCACCCTGCGCGAGCTCGATGCGCTGGTCTCGTTCCACACCGCCCTCGCGACCCTGGAAGGACTGACAGGGCGACCGGTGACCCTCACCAAAGGAAAAGCCAAATGAGCCGCACGGCGCGACGCGACGTGGCGATGCTTTTCGTCGGCCTGCTGGCCGGCGCGGGAGCGCTGTACACGTTTCAGGACCAGGCCCTCCCCGTTTCCGGCGGCCTCGCCGCCGAGCGCGGACATGGTGGGGAAGGGGCCCATGGCGCGGAAGGGGGCGGCCATGCCGAAGGCGGGGTGGAGCTGGATGACACCCGGCTCGCCGCCGCCGGCATCGGGCTGGAGACGGCCGGCCCCGAAATGTTGCGCCAGAAGCTGCGCCTCAACGGGCTGGTCCAGCCCAACCAGGAAAACGTGGTCCAGGTGACCCCGCGCTTTCCCGGCATCGTCCGGGAGATCCGCAAGCGGATCGGCGACACCGTGGCCAAGGGCGACATGCTCGCGGTGGTCGAGAGCAACCAGAGCCTGACCACCTACGACATGAAGGCGCCGCTCTCCGGCACCGTGGTGGACCGGCAGGTGGGCCTCGGCGAATACGCCTCGGAGCAGAAGCCGGCGTTCGTGGTGGCCGACCTGTCGACCCTGTGGGTGGACCTCTCCGTCTATCGTCGCGATTTTCCGCGGGTGCGGGCCGGCGACAAGGTCGCCATCGATCCGGAGGACGGCGGACCGGTCATCGACGGCCGGGTGGCCTATGTCTCCCCCATCGGCTCGGCCGACACCCAGACCGCGCTGGCGCGGGCGGTCATTCCCAACGACGGCATGCGGCTGCGGCCCGGCCTGTTCGCGGTGGGCACCATCACCCTTGCGGAGAAGCCGGTGGACCTCGCGGTCCGCACCAGCGCGCTCCAGACCATCGACAACCGCACGGTGGTGTTCGTGCGCGACGGCGACGCCTTCACCCCCCGCGACGTGGAGATCGGCGCGCGCGACGCCGAATGGGCCGAGGTGCTGTTCGGACTGATGCCGGGCGATGTCTACGCCGCCAGGAACAGCTTCGTGGTGAAGGCCGAGCTCGCCAAGGGGAGCGCCAGCCATGAGCACTGAACACAACGGCACTGAACAGATCGGCACCGCGCCGGCCGGCGCCCTCAGGCTCGTCACCGCCCTGATCCATCCCCACCTCGAGGCGCGCGTCGTCAAGGCGCTCCAGGAGCTGCCGGAGTTTCCGGGTTTCTCCCTCGTGGAGGTGCGGGGCCAGGGCCGCGGGCGCGGGGCGGGCGGCACTTATGTGGCCACCGAATACGACCTCGTCTACCAGCGCCACCTGCGCCTGGAGATCGTCTGCCGCGCCGATGCGGTGGACGCGATCACGGACGTGATCGCCCGTGCCGGCTGGACCGGCCGCAGGGGCGACGGGGTGATGTTCATCACCGCAGTGGAGCGCCTGATGCGCATCCGCGAGGCCGGCGCCCCCGCGCGTGAAGGGGAGGGCGCGCGATGATCGACGCCATCCTCGCCTTCTCCATCCGCCAGCGCTGGCTGGTGGTCATGGCCTGTCTCGCCATCGGCGCCTTCGGGGCGTGGAACTTCACGCGCCTGCCCATCGATGCGGTGCCGGACATCACCAACGTGCAGGTGCAGATCAACACCTCCGCGCCGGGCTTCTCGCCGCTGGAGACCGAGCAGCGCATCACCTTTCCCATCGAGACCGCCATGGGCGGCCTGCCGGGCCTGCAATACACCCGCTCGCTGTCCCGCTACGGCCTCAGCCAGGTGACGGTGGTGTTCCGCGACGGGACCGACATCTACTTCGCCCGCCAACTGGTGAACGAGCGCATCCAGCAGGCGCGGGACCAGCTTCCGCCGGGAGTGGAAACCGCCATGGGGCCGGTCTCCACGGGCCTCGGCGAGATCTACATGTACACGGTGGAGGCGAAGGACGGGGCGAGGAAGCCCGATGGCCAGCCCTTCAGCCCCACCGACCTGCGCACCATCCAGGACTGGATCATCAAGCCGCAGCTGCGCACCGTGCCGGGCGTGGTGGAGGTGAACACCATCGGCGGCTTCGAGCGGCAGTTCCATGTGCTGCCCGATCCGGCGCGCCTCATGGCCTACCGCATCTCGTTCCGTGACGTGATGACGGCCCTGGCCGCCAACAACGCCAACGTGGGCGCCGGCTATATCGAGCGCAACGGCGAGCAGTATCTGGTACGTACCCCGGGCCAGGTGGCGGACGCGGCCGACATCCGCGAGATCGTCATCGGCAGCCGGGGCGGCACGCCGCTGCGCATCGGCGACATCGCCGAGGTGCGCGAGGGGCGCGATCTGCGCACCGGCGCGGCGACCCTGAACGGGGAAGAGGTGGTGCTGGGCACCACCATGCTCCTCATCGGCGAGAACAGCCGCACGGTGGCCCAGCGCGTCGCCGCGCGCCTCGAGGAGATTTCCCGCTCGCTGCCCGAAGGCGTCATCGCCCGCGCGGTCTACGACCGCTCGCACCTCGTGGAAGCCACCATCGCCACGGTGGAGAAGAACCTGCTGGAAGGCGCGCTGCTGGTGGTGGTGGTGCTGTTCGTGCTGCTCGGCAATTTCCGCGCGGCGCTGGTGACCGCCTTCGTCATCCCGCTCGCCATGCTGTTCACCATCACCGGCATGGTGGAGAACCGCGTCAGCGCCAACCTGATGAGCCTCGGCGCCATCGACTTCGGCATCATCATCGACGGGGCGGTGATCATCGTCGAGAACTGCCTGCGCCTGCTGGCGGAGGAGCAGCACCGGCGCGGCCGGCTCCTGAGCCGTGCCGAGCGGTTCGAGACCATCCTCGCCGGCTCCAGGGAGGTGATCCGGCCGAGCCTGTTCGGCACCATGATCATCGCCGTGGTCTACCTGCCGGTGCTCACCCTCACCGGGGTGGAGGGCAAGATGTTCACGCCCATGGCCATCACCGTCCTGATGGCGCTGGCCGGCGCGGCGCTGTTCTCCATGACCTTCATCCCGGCGGCGGTGGCGCTGCTGGTGACGGGCAAGGTCTCCGAGCACGAGAACGTCATCATGCGCGGGGCGCGGCGCCTCTACACGCCGCTGCTCGACGCCGCCATCAACTACCGGGCCGTGGTGGCGGTGGCCGCAGCCGGCCTCGTGGTGGCGAGCGGCCTTGCGGCATCGCGCATGGGCGGCGAGTTCATCCCGAGCCTCGACGAGGGGGATGCGGCGATCCAGGCGCTGCGCGTGCCCGGCACCAGCCTCACCCAGTCGCTGGAGATGCAGCAGGCGCTGGAGAAGAGCCTGCTCAAGGTGCCCGAGGTGAAGGAGGTCTTCGCCCGCACCGGCACCGCGGAGGTCGCCACCGACCCCATGCCGCCTTCCATCTCCGATGGCTACGTGATGCTGAAGCCACGCGCGGAATGGCCGGATTCCGGCAAGTCCAAGAGCGAGGTGATGACCGACATCGAGAAGGCGGCCGAGGGGGTGGCGGGGAGCAATTACGAGCTCTCCCAGCCGATCCAGCTGCGCTTCAACGAGCTGATCTCGGGTATCCGCAGCGACGTGGGCGTCAAGATCTTCGGCGACAACCTCGACGTCCTGCTGCAGGTGGCGGGGCAGGTGCAAGGCGTGCTCCAGACCGTGCCCGGCGCCGCCGACGTGAAGACCGAGCAGGTCTCTGGCCTGCCCATGCTGACGGTTGCCCTCAATCGCGCGGCCATGGCGCGCTACGGGGTGAGCGTCGCCGAGGTGCAGGAGCTGGTGGAGATCGCGGTGGGGGGCCGGGAAGCCGGCGCCCTGTTCGAGGGCGACCGCCGCTTCGACATCGTGGTGCGCCTGCCCGAGGAGCTGCGCACCGACATCGAGGCCCTGCGTGCGCTGCCGGTGCCGCTTCCCCCTCCGGCCAACGAGGAGGCGAAGCCGGTGCGCGCGGCCTGGGGGCCGGGTACGGCGGCGCAGATCCGTTACGTGCCGCTCTCCGCCATCGCCAGCCTCACGGTCTCCCCCGGCCCCAACCAGATCAGCCGGGAGAATGGCAAGAGGCGCATCGTGGTGAGCGCCAACGTGCGTGACCGCGACCTCGGCTCCTTCGTCGCCGACGCCCAGCGCCAGGTGGCGGAGAAGGTGAAACTGCCCGAGGGCTACTGGATCGGCTGGGGTGGCCAGTTCGAGCAGCTGGTCTCGGCCACCCAGCGGCTCGCCATCGTGGTGCCCATCGCGCTGGCGCTCATCTTCCTGCTGCTGTTCATGAGCTTCGGCTCGGTGGCGGATGCGCTGCTGGTGTTCTCCGGCGTGCCGCTGGCGCTCACCGGGGGCATCGCGGCGCTGGTCCTGCGCGACCTGCCGCTCTCCATCAGCGCCGGCATCGGTTTCATCGCGCTGTCGGGCGTGGCGGTGCTGAACGGCCTCGTCATCATCGCCTTCATCCAGCGCCTGCGGGCCGAAGGACGGGACGTGGCGGCGGCGGTGCGCGAGGGCGCCCTCACGCGCCTGCGCCCGGTGCTGATGACGGCGCTGGTCGCCTCCCTCGGCTTCGTGCCCATGGCGATCGCCACCGGCCCGGGCGCGGAGGTGCAACGCCCGCTGGCCACCGTGGTCATCGGGGGCATCGTCTCCTCAACCATCCTCACCCTGCTCGTGCTGCCGGCGCTCTACGTGCTGTTCCGCCGCGAGACCAAGCCCGCCGCGACGCCTCTGCCTGTGGCGGAACGACCCCACCCCTAGAACCAAGGAGAACATCCCGTGCTGAAACGCCTTACCCTCGCCATTGGGCTGCTCATCGCCGGCCCTGCGCTCGCGCAGCATGCCCACGGCATCCAAAAGGGCCCCAACGGCGGTCCCCTGGAGGACCTCGCGGGTGTCCATGCCGAACTCGTCGTCTCGGGCGAGAAGCTCAACATCCATGTCTTCGACGAAGCCGGAAAACCCGTGGACACCGCCGGCTTCACCGGCTCCGCGATGCTCGTGTCCGGCAGCGAGAAAAGGACCATCCAGCTTTCCCCTGCCGGCCAGACGCTCGCCGGGCAGGCTCCCGCGGCCATCCCCAAGGGCACGGCGGTCACGCTCCTGATCAAGACCGCCGCCGGCAAGTCGGGCCAAGCGAAATTCACCACGCCGTAATGCGGGAGACGACCATGACCAACACCTCTTTCCGGCGCCGCATTGCGCTTTGGAGCCCGCGCGCCCTGCTCAGCCTCGTTGTTCTCGCAGCATCCCCCGCCCTGGCGCTCGATCCTGTGCCAAAGGGCTATCGTGAGAAGCAGCGACATGATTTCCGGGACGTGCAGCTGGGTCTCAGCCATTCCTCCGGCTCCGACCGCAGCGTACCGAACGGGGGCACCATTCCGCCTGCGGCGCCCGCCGACGCGGCAGGCAAGGCCGATGACCGCTCGAAGCGGATAAAACAATAGGAAAGCCGAACAGCCGCGATGGCAGCTCCGCGGCGATCACCCGCGGCAGATGCAGTGCTGCGTCTTCACGCCCGATGCTCATCGCGCGGCAGGAGCGGGATCGAGAGAATGAAGGTGGCGCCATTCCCCGCGCCATCGTCGTCTCCCAGCACGATGCTGCCGCCATGGGCCTCCAGCATGGCCCTCACGATGGGCAGGCCCATGCCGGTTCCGCCGGTGTCCCGTCGCGTGGTGAAGAAGCTGTCGAAGACCTTCGCCCGGTTGGCGGCGGAGATGCCGGTTCCGTCATCGCGCATGCTCACGTGCAGTCGGTCTCGCTCCTGACGGGCCGAGACCGCGAGGGACCGCGCCCCGTGGCGCAGCGCATTGTCCGCAAGGTGGGAGAGGACAATGCGGGCGTTCTCCGGCGAGATGCGGATCGGCTCGGACAATGCGCCGTCCGCCTCGATCCTCAGCGAGGCGAAGGCCGTGCGCAGGTCGGCGACGGCGGCGGCGAGGGTGGTGGCTCCGGCGATCGGGACGCCTTCCGCCCGCGCCAGCTCCCTCAGCCGCTGGACGATGGCGGTGAGCCGGCCGGTGTCCGAGATGATGTGGTCGAGGAAGCGGCGCTGGTCGGCACGGTCCATGCCGCTTGAGCCCGCGTCGAGATCGTCCCGCAGCAGTTCGGCCGCGCCCTTGATGGCGGTGAGCGGCGACTTCAACTCGTGCGAGACATGCGCGGCGAAGGTGGTGATGAAGTCCGATCGATCCTGCAGGGCGTGCGCGGTATCGAGGAAGCCCTGGGACAGGGCTGCGAATTCCGCGGTGCCGTGATGCGCCAGCGGCGTGAGGGCGCTGCGGTCGCCCCGTCCGATGGCCACCGTCCGCAGCATCAGCTCGCGGATGGGCCGGGTGATCGTCCGCTGGAAGATGAAGCCGATGAGCGCGGCGAGGGCGAGGATGGTGAGCCCCGCCGCCGCCAGCTTGCCGCGCTCGTCGTGAAGGCTCTTGAACACGTTGCTGGGTGTGCGCGAGGCGTAGACGACGCCGGCGACACGCCCATTCACGATGACCGGCATGGCCACGAACAGCCGCACCGACGTGCCGCGGCTCAGCGAGTAGAGCGGCGGTGGCTCGTGCTTGGAGACGCGCAGGCGCATGACAGCCTGGAACCGGCCGTCGAGCGCCGCCGCCACCTCCTCCACATGGGCGAGGGAGAGGCCCAGCTCCTCGCGCCCGGCGATCACGACGCCGCGCGGGTCCAGCAGCCGGAAGCCCGCGAGGGTGATCTTCTGCGTCGCCGCAAGGTCGGGCGCGAGCCGCGCCCCGAGGGCGACGAACGCCGGGTCGGCCGGCACCGGCGCCGCCTCGGCGGCGGGCCTGCGGCCCAGGATGGCATCGTGCGCGAGGTCGAGCGCGGGCAGGATCGGCCGGTAGGGCATCTCCGCCTCGGCCGGCGCGGGCGGCACGGCGGCGCCGAGGGGCACAGCCGGGGGCAAGGCCTCGATTTCCCTGGCCATGACGGTGGCAAGCACCGCGCTCTGGCCGATCAGGTCCGCCTCCGTCTGGTGGATCAGCTGGTTCTCGTAGATGCGGAAGAAGAACAGCCCGGCGAGCGGCAGCGCCAGGGCGGTGAGGATGACCAGCCCGACAATGAGGCCCATGGTCGGGCGCCATTTCCGCGCGACCTTCGGCGTCGGCGCGCGGCTGCTCACGGCTCGGCCCGGCAGCGGCCGATCCGGAAGCCCACGCCATGCACCGTATCGATGACGCTGTCGCAGCCGGCGGTGGCGAGCTTCGCGCGGATGTTGCGCACATGGCTGTCGATGGTGCGGTCCGCCACATGGATCGCACCGCCATAGGCCGCATCGAGGATCTGGGTGCGGCTGAACACCTGTCCCGGCCGGGCGATGAGCGTCCTGAGGATCGCGAACTCGATGGCGGTGAGGGCGATGGCATCGGCGCTGAAGGTCACCGTGTGCGCATCGGGATCGAGCGTGAGCGCGCCTTGCGACAGGAGGGCCGGGCCGGGCCCGGGCCTTGCCTGCACCCGCTTCAGGATGGCGTTGACCCGCGCCACCAGCTCGCGCGGGCTGAACGGCTTGGTCACATAATCGTCGCCGCCGATCTCCAGGCCGATCACGCGGTCGATCTCCTCGTCCCGCGCGGAGAGGAACAGCACCGGCACCTCGGAGGTCTTGCGGATGCGGCGGCACACCTCCAGCCCGTCCATCTCCGGCATGCCCACGTCGAGCACCACGAGATCCGGCGCACCTGCGCCGAACCGGCTCAGAGTCTCGGCGCCATCGCGGGCGGGGAGGGCGATCATGCCTGCCTTCTCCAGCGCAAAGCAGATGATGTCGCGGATGTGCGGATCGTCGTCGGCCACGAGGATGCGGTAGGCCACGGGTCGGCGGCCTAGTTCGCCGCAGCGGGCGCGATGCCCGCCGGTGCCACATCGAGGGGGTGGGCCGCGAGAACCTGCTTCAGCCGCCAGTTGCGGAAGGTCCAGCTGCGCCAGTCCGCCTGCTCGATCATGCGCGCGGCGGAGCGCTGCTCACACTGAAGCAGGGCAACCTGCCGCTGCGTGAGAACATACGGCTTGCCGTCCATCTTTATCCCGACGTAGGCCGGCAGCGCATCCGGACCCAGCGAGACCAGATAGGCGACGTCGAAATCGCTCCCCATGCCAATCCTCGTCTGCCAGTGCGTCAGGTTGTAACGCGCGACGATATACGGAAAGTTGGCGAAGCAGCACAGATAGAGCGTGGCCGCGACCGCAATCGCATTGGCCGTGAGCAGCCACGCGTTCGACCTGCCGTGGAGGATCTGGACCACGATCAGCATCAGGCCGAGCCCCACCAGCCCCATCCAGATGAACGCCGCAAGCCGCAGCTGGGTCAGCCCGTAGGTCTCCACATAGAGCGCCGTGCGCAGGATGGAGGAGGTCACCAGCGCCACGTTCTGCGCCACGAAGACGAGCACCAGCGGCCGGATCCAGCGCGATGCCGCGGCGGGGCCTCCCGGGCGCATGGCGGCGAGCACGAAGGCCGCGGCCAGCAATGCGGTAACGATCAGCGGATAGGCCCCGCGATGGGCATAGGCCGCATGGCTCATGCCGTCCGGCAGCGCGCGTCCGCCCCAGAGATAGGCCGCATCCAGCCCGGTCTGGACAGCGAACAGCGCATTGAACAGCACCAGCGAGCGCAGCACCGCCGCCGGGCCGAGAAGGGCCTGCATCTCCGGCAGATCCTCCTGGCGCTGCGGGGGCAGGGGGGCGGCGCGCCTGCGGCCACGCCTGAGGCGCACCAGCGGCCAGACGAGGCAAAGTGCTGCGAGCCAGAAGCCCAGTCGTGGCAGGGAGATCAGGTTGGGAAGGCGCTGGAGGTCAAGCGTGCTTAGCCAGGCGTGGATGAGCGGGTTCGCGGTATCGAACAGCCCCAGGAACACCAGAGTCAGCAACACCGGGGCAATCCAGGCCGCCAGGGATGCGGCGCCCTTGAAGCCCTTGGGGCCACGAGCCGAGAGGCGGCGCACGCGGGTCAGGTCGTTCGCAAGCCGGAATGGCCCGACGAACGGCAGGCCCATGGCCCGTGCCAGCCCCGCAGGCCAGCCCTCCCCGGCACCGTTCGCGAGCAGACGAACGAGATAGAGCGCCGTGACGCCGGCCACGAGCACCGACAACCAGGACACATCCTCGACCAGAGCCGCGAGCGCCAGGAAAAACGCCAGCGCGCAGAAGAGCCTGAGCCGGGCCGACGCCCGGATGGGGTTCGCCGCCACCACCAGCACGCCGCAGGCGCCGAGGAAGAGTGGCAGCGCAAGGCCGATGGCGTGCGTGTTGAAGAACAGCCCGTCGGCCAGTGCGACGGCGGCGAGGGCGAAGCCGGTCGGCCGGGCCAGCCAGCGGTGAGCCCTTCTGGGGGCGCGGTGCGCGTCGGGCATCATGGGACATCCCGGAGCGGGAGAGCGGGAAGGGGAAACGGCGGCGTGGCCGGGGCGTCGGAGCCGGGCCGGAGGGCGTCGCCGGCGGGATGCATGGGCGCAGGCACGAGCCACCAGCCATCCCGGGTCAGGCGGCGGGGCAAAAGGATTGGTCTGAGGGGGAGAGCGATGAGGTTTTGCATGCCGCGCAGGATGAGCCGCGGCTGTGCAGTGCCCTTGAGGGGCGCGGGGAGATTTCGAGGATTGCTGTGCAGGTTATGTGCAGGCCGGAGCGGTCGGCACCCCTGCCGACGAGGCGCTGGATGATCCCGCGCGAGACATTCTGAGGGATTGCAGCTCAGGACTTCGTCGGTCCAGGTCGGCCTCCGCATTTGCGGGCGAGGCGGGAGGGGCGGGCTTGCCCATTCGCCAGGAATGCCTCCGAATGTGGCGACGTCTGCCGCTGTCTTTCATGAAGCCTGAGCATGACTGCGTACAATTCATGACGGCTAATCCCGAGCCCGGGGGGCGCTTATCCTGCGTCCTCGGCGAAGACCTCTACCGGGTCTCTTGACGACGCTGGAACGTGCCATCGGAGGAGGATGAACGATGCGGAAGCGCACACTCGGCAAGTCGGGCCTCGAAGTGTCCGCCATCGGCTTCGGCTGCATGGGCCTCAACTTCAGCTATGACCATGCGCTCGGGAAGGAGGACGCCGTCGCGCTGATCCGCGAGGCGGTCGATCTGGGCGTGACCTTCTTCGATACGGCCGAAGTCTATGGCCCCTTCACCAACGAGGAGATCGTCGGTGAGGCGCTTCGGCCGGTGCGGGACAAGGTGGTGATCGCCACCAAGTTCGGGTTCAACATTGCCGATGGCAAGATGGCCGGGATGAACAGCAGGCCCGAGCACATCAAGCAGGTGGCGGACGCCTCGCTGAAGCGGCTCGGCATCGATGCAATCGACCTTTTCTACCAGCACCGCGTCGATCCGGATGTTCCGATCGAGGACGTGGCGGGCGCAGTCAAGGATCTGATCGCCGAGGGCAAGGTCCGCCACTTCGGGCTGTCGGAGCCCGGGGCCCGGACCGTCCGGCGCGCCCACGCCGTCCAGCCGGTCTCGGCCCTGCAGAATGAATATTCGCTGTGGACCCGCGGCCCCGAGACCAACGGCATCATCGAGGTCTGCGAGGAGCTCGGCATCGGCCTCGTGCCCTACAGCCCGCTCGGCAAGGGCTTCCTGACGGGGGCGATCCGCAAGGACACGAAGATCGGCGACACCGACTTCCGCAAGACCCTGCCACGCTTCACGCCCGAAGCGATCGAGAAGAACCTGGCGCTCGTTGATCTTTTGACACGCGTCGCAGCGGAGAAGAAGGCGACGGCGGCGCAGATCGCGCTCGCCTGGCTGCTGGCGCAGAAGCCGTGGATCGTGCCGATCCCGGGCAC
The DNA here is from genome assembly GCF_043194755.2 of Xanthobacter nonsaccharivorans. Lineage (NCBI taxonomy): Bacteria > Pseudomonadati > Pseudomonadota > Alphaproteobacteria > Hyphomicrobiales > Xanthobacteraceae > Xanthobacter > Xanthobacter nonsaccharivorans. The sequence goes on from NZ_CM195526.1 coordinate 2,392,278, forward strand.
CACGAAGCTGCATCGGCTCAAGGAAAATATCGCGGCCGCCGACGTGGCGCTGACCGCCGCCGACCTTGCCGAGATCGCGCATGCCGCCGCTGCGATCGAGGTGGAAGGCGACCGCTATCCGCCCCACCTCATGGCCACCACCGGCCGCTGAGCCCGCGGACCGGGACGGTGCGGGTGATCCACGAAATGGAGAAACAGATGGGCAACAACATCGAAGGCAAGGTCGTCGTCATCACCGGCGCCAGCAGCGGGCTGGGCGAGGCCACGGCGCGCCATCTCGCGGCGGAGGGCGCGAAGGTCGTGCTGGGCGCCCGCCGGCTCGACCGGCTCCAGTCCCTCGCGCAGGAGCTCGGCCTCGATGAAGCGGCGGCGGTCCAGACCGACGTGACCGACAGTGAAGCCGTCAAGCGCCTCGTGGACAAGGCGGTTGAAGTGCACGGCCGGATCGACGTCATTCTCAACAATGCAGGGCTGATGCCGCACTCGCCGTTGGAGCGCGGCAAGATCGCGGACTGGGACCGGATGATCGACGTGAACCTCAAGGGCGTGCTCTACGGCATCGCCGCCGCGCTCCCGCACATGCAGCGCCAGAAGAGCGGGCACATCATCAATGTGTCGTCAGTGGCCGGCCACAAGGTGCGCCCGGGCAGCGCCGTCTATGCTGCGACCAAGGCGGCCGTGCGTATGCTCTCGGAGGGGCTGCGGCAGGAGGTGAAGCCCTACAACATCCGGACCACCATCATCTCCCCCGGCGCCGTGCGCAGTGAACTGCCGCAGAGCATCACCGAGGCCGACGTGGCCAAGGGGATCCACGACTTCTACGAGGCCTACGCCATTCCCGCGGAGAGCTTCGCGCGCATGGTGGCCTTCGCCATCGGCCAGCCCGACGAGGTGGACGTGAACGAGATCCTGTTCCGCCCCACGGCCCAGGAGTTGTGACACGGCTTCGCGATGAGCACGTGAAGCGCCGTCTCGAAGCCGGTCTGCATTGGGCCTCCCAGGTGAAAGGCAGGACGACGGGGCGGACGGCCCCGTTCGCTCTTCCTGAGATTTCGAGGGCCGGCAAGATGATGCAGCCGGCGATCGATCGTGCGCACTTCGGCTAGACCCGCAGCAGTGTCTTGATGGCGCGGCGCTCATCCATGGCCCGGTAGCCCTCGGCGACATCGGCCAGCGGCAGGGTGAGGTCGAAGACCTTGCCGGGATTGATCTTGCGCTGAAGGACGAGGTCGAGCAGGTGCGGCAGGAAACGCCGGACTGGCGCCGGGCCGCCGAGCATGCCGGTCTGCGAGAAGAACAGCCGCTGCCCGTCCAGCTGGACCCCGTGCGGGACGCCGACGTAGCCGATCATGGCGCCGGGTCGCGCGCTTGCGATCGCCTGATCCATGGACTGGGCGGTGCCGACGCATTCCAGCACCGCATCCGCTCCGATGCCGTCCGTGAGGTCCTTGATCACGGCGATGCCCGCCTCGCCGCGCTCGGACACGATGTGGGTCGCGCCGAATTCCAGGGCGAGGTCCTGCCGGCTCTTGTGGCGGCTCATGGCGATGATGCGCGCGGCACCCATCTGGCTGGCGGCCAGCACGCCCATCAGCCCGACGGCGCCATCGCCGACCACGACGACGGACGACCCCTCGCTCACCCGCACCGCATCGGCCGCGTACCAGCCGGTGCCGAGCACGTCGGAGGTCGCGAGCAGGCTCGGGATGAGGTCATCAGGCGGCAGCTCGGGGGTCGCCACCAGCGTGCCGTCGGCGAGCGGCACGCGGGCCAGCGGTGCCTGCGCTCCGGTCATGAACTCGCGCTGCCGGCACGACGACTGGAAGCCGAACCGGCAATGGGGGCAGGTGTTATCCGAGAGGCAGAACGAACCGACCACGAACTGGCCCGGTCGCACCGTCGTCACGGCGCTGCCGACCTCCTCGACGATGCCGCAATATTCGTGGCCCATCGCCCTGGGCTCGGTCACCTCATTGAGGCCGCGATAGGGCCAGAGGTCGGAGCCGCAGACGCAACTCGCGGAGAGCCGGATGATCGCATCCGTGGGCCGCAGGATCTTCGGTTCCGGCACCTCCTCGCAGCGCACGTCGCGCGTGCCGTAGAGCATGGTTCCCAGCATGGCATGTCCTCTCGCAATCTGGTGTCGCAGGACCCGCGAACGCTCAGCTCCCGCCGGTGCGCGCGGGGTGACGTAGCGTCAGGGGTCACGATCCGCGTTGGCCCGAGCGCAAACCGGGCAGGTCGCGCCGCAGGGCGGTGGTCGGTTTCTCAGGCGGGAGCGAGATCGCCGTACCAGTAGGAAGCGGTCACGCCGCCATCCATCAGGACGTCGCTCCCGGTGATGAAGGCCCCGTCCGGCCCCATCAGGAGCGCTCCCACGCTGCCGACCTCGTCGGGTGTTCCGGCTCGGCCGACCGGGCACAGATCGATCATGCGCCGGTAGCCTTCGGCTCGCGGCCCGCTCAGCTCGTCCTTGGCCAGAGGCGTGATGATGATGCCCGGACTGATGGCGTTGATCCGCGCTCCGCGCTTGCCCCAGCGCACAGCCTCCGCCATGACCCGCAACGCGTTCCCCCGCTTGGAGAGCTGGTATGCGTGGAGCGTGTCCTTCACCTGGGCGGGCTGGAGGAAGGGAAGCGCGAGCAGCTCGTCGGCCGGCGTCGACGCCAGCGCAGCGTTCTGCTCCGGCGTCAGCGCGCCGAGCCGGTGGCCTGACTGGGAGGAGATGACAACGCCCGCGCCGCCGCGGGCGATGATCTTGCCGAATTCCTCGAGCAGCACGGCCGTTCCATAAAGATCGACCGAGAGGATCATTTCCGGCGTCGCCTGCGATGGCGAGACGCCGGCGGCATGGATGACGCCCGTGACGTCGCCGAGCGCCCCGGCCTGCGCCACGAGGGCTTGGACGGACTGCCGCGAAGAGATGTTCACGGTGGTGGCGCTGACCTCGAACCCGGCGTTGCCGAGCACCGTGGCAGCGGCTTCGGCATTCTCCTGCCGGAGATCCGCCAACAGGACGCGCTTGCCGGCACTGACCCGCCGCGCAATCGCCTGGCCGATCGATCCCGGACCGATCACCACGATGACTTCACTCATTGCAAGCTCCTTCGACGGATGGCGCCTCGGATTGGCTCGCAGGACCGGAAAAGCCCGAACCGGCCACGGTGCCGTCTACGGCCTCGCGCGCTCAGGTGACGCCGCCGCCATAGTCTTCGTCGGCGACCTTCCCCATCCAGCTGACGGCCGAGCCGTCCTGCATCTCCGCGATTGCCACGTGCGACATGGCGCAATCGGGCGCGGCGCCGTGCCAATGCTTCTCGCCTGGCGCGAACCAGACGATGTCGCCAGGCCGGATGATCTCGATGGCGCCGCCCTGGCGCTGAGCGCGACCGATGCCGGAGAGAACGAGCAGCGTCTGGCCCTTGGGGTGCGTGTGCCAGGCAGTACGGGCGCCGGGCTCGAAGGTGACTGTCGCCCCGCTCAGCGCGCCGCTTCCGCTGAACGGCGCATCAATCCTCACGGTACCCGTGAAATATTCCTCCGGCCCCGTCCTCGACGGTTGCGATCCACTGCGCTTGATGTCCATGGCTGCGGCTTTCGTGCCTTCGGCGCCGGCCCGCCCGGCCACCACGTCCTTGATGTGGCATTCAGGATAGCGGGAGGACATTCGTGGCATAAGCCGCTATAGATTGCATAAAGCCATATCGGGATTTCATGAATGAGGCGGGAAGAGCTCGTCGATCTCAATGCATTCCTTACGGTTGCCGAAGAGCAGAGCTTCACCCGCGCCGCCGCCAAGCTCGGCACGTCGCAATCCTCGCTGAGCCATACGGTGCGACGCCTGGAAACGCGGCTTGGGGTCCGTCTCCTGACGCGAACCACACGCAGCGTGGCACCCACCGCGGCGGGCGAACGACTTTTGAGCACGCTTCGGCCGGCGCTGGACAGCATCGGGGCGGAGCTCCAGTCGCTGAACGAGCTGCGAGAAAAGCCCATCGGCACGATCCGCATCACCACCTCGGACCATGCGGCGAATACCGTCCTCTGGCCGGTGCTGGAGCGGTTCCTGCCGAGCTATCCCGACATCCATGTCGAGCTGAGCATCGATTCCAGCTTCACCGACATCGTGACGGAACGCTTCGATGCCGGCGTCCGTCTCGGCGAGGCCCTTGCGAAGGACATGGTGGCGGTGCGGATTGGCCCGGACCTGCGCATGGCGGTGGTGGGCGCGCCGGCCTATTTCGCGACCAATCCCGCGCCGCGCATGCCGCATGATCTGGCGGCCCACAACTGCATCAACCTGCGCATGCTGAGCGGTGGCGGCCTCTACGCCTGGGAGCTGGAGAAGAAGGGCCGCGAGGTGCGCGTGCGCGTCGACGGCCAGCTCGCCTTCAACACCACGATCATGATCGCCCGCGCCGCGGAAGCTGGCCTCGGTCTCGGCTTCGTCATGGAGGACCAGGTGCGTGAGCAGCTCGCGGACGGCCGCCTGGTGCGGGTGCTCGATGACTGGTCACCGTCCTTCTCGGGCTATCACCTCTATTACCCGAGCCGCCGCCAGCCATCGGCGGCGTTCGCGCTTCTCGTGGAAGCGCTGCGCTATCGCAAGTGAATGCGGAGAACACAGGCGATCGGCTGACGGCTCGGATCACGCCGTTCTTTCCGCCGGCCCATGGGGTGCTGCGGGTCGATGATCGGCGAGCGCCATCGCTGAGGTGATCGGCGGTCGTGCGAATAAACGGGACGGCGGTCGCCGCCGGCCCCCGATCAGAGCACGTTGGCCTTTTGCCATCATCGACCTAGCTTCGGCGTGTCAGCATTGGTCCGTAAATGGCCAGAAACCCGGCAAAGGCGACGCACCAGGCCGTGACTGCTGCGAGCATGAATGGCGTTCCCCAGGACGGCAGGAATGCCATGCCCACCCGCGCCGCCAAGGCTACCACCACCAGAAGATAGACCGCCTGGGTGCCCCTGGAGGCCGCCAGCGCGTGGCCCGTATGTCCCAATGTCGCGCGCGTCATCATCGCCAGCGTCATCCCGCCGACGCCACCGATGGCCCAGACGTGAATGCCGACGGCGGCCGGCAAGTCCGCGCGGAAGCACGAGGCGCCAGCCGCGAGAAAGCCGAGGGCGGTCAGCAGGAAGGCCCCGTGGAGCACGAGCACGAGCGGGTCCGGGAGCGTGCGCCATCCCCGCCAGCGGGCAAGCCGCAGGAGGTTGGCGACGCCAGCCGCGAGGAGCGCCGCGCCGGTGAGGCGGGTGTCCGGCGCGGCCACCCATCCGGCGAGGCCGACGGCGGAGACCGCGAGGGCCATGGCGTCCCAGTGGTCGAGGGGGGCCGGCCGGCGCGCCTCGCCGCGCTTCGCCAGCCAGTTGCCGGTGAAGCTCGGCACCACGCGTCCGCCGAACAGGAGGATGAGGAACACGATCAAGGCGAGTGCGGCCCGCGCCGCGTGGTCCGCCGTGCCGGTCATGTGCGCCTCCAGGTGAAAGCCAAGATTCGCGAGCGCCAGCAGCAGCACCACCGCGGCGACCTTCAGGTTGCGGGTGTTGCGCCCGGCGATGATCTCGCGCGCCACCACCGCGGTGAAGACCGCCAGGAACGCCACGTCGACGGCGGCCGCGACCGCCCAGCCGACCAGCCCCGACACCAGCACGGCGCAACGCCCCATGAGCCAGAGCAGGGCGAGGCTGCCCAGCCCGGCGCCAGCCACCGGCAGCCGTCCGGTCCAGTTGGGGATCGCCGTCAGCAGGAAGCCGGCGATGACCGCACTGCCATAGCCGAACAGCATCTCGTGGGCGTGCCAGTCGATGGCCGAGAACGCCGTAGGCAGGGCGAGCGTGCCGGAGAAGACGGCCGGCCATATGGCGATCGCCGCGAGCGCGAACACGCCCGCGCCCAGGAAAAATGGGCGGAAGCCGCGGCTGAGCAGGGCGCTTCCGCTGAAGGCCCTGAGGGTTTGCGCGGTGCGCATGTCGATCACTCCTCCCCCGACGTGTTTCCGCATGGGGGGCCTACAGGAAGAACAGGCCGTGGGCGCCGGCGGTCGCGCCGAAAACGGTTGTCGCGGCAACTCCCAGCAGCACCAGATGGATGCGCAGTGCGCGCGCCAGGGCGGTGTCCGGCGCCGCGCGGGCGGCCGCCTCGAAGCGGCGCTTCGACAACGGCTCCACGATGAAGACCGCGGCCATGAAGACAAGCCAGAGCGCGACCATGGCGCTCATCCACCAGAAGGAGGGACTGGCGAACCGGTCCCACAGATCGAGCCGCCACGTCATCCAGAAGCCCGCCAGGCCGGCGAGCGGAATGGAAATGCGCACCTGCGACGAGAAGCACCGCTCCACCCGTGCGAACAGTGCCGCGCCCTCCACGCCGGCACCGCGGGCGATCGGGAGGATGACCAGGGTGACGAAGGACACGCCGCCGATCCAGTGCACCAGGGCCAGCACATGCAGGGCACGGGCCAGGGCCACGTCATCCATTCTCGTGTCCTCTCGTGTCAGCCGCCCAAGGCGGACATGTGCCGCGCCAGGGCCGGAGTCCCGTCTCGGGCGATGACGAAGTCGTGCCCGCGGGGCTTGGCCCGGATGGCCTCGGCGATCGCCGCGCGCAGGGCGCCGCCGTCCGCGCCGGCGCGCAGCGGCGTCCTGAGGTCGAAGGCGTCCTCCTGCCCGAGGCAGGTGTGAAGCACGCCGGTCGCGCTCACGCGCACGCGGTTGCAGCTCTCGCAGAAGGAATGGCTCATGGGGGTGATGAAGCCGAGGCGCCCGCCGGTCTCCAGGATGCGGGTGTAGCGCGCGGGCCCGCCCGTGCGTTCCGGCGTGTCGGTGAGCGTCAGGCGGGTCTCGATCAGCCGGCGCAGCGCATCAAGCGGGAAATACTGGTCGATGCGGTCGCCCCCCACGTCGCCCAGCGGCATGGTTTCGATGAAGGTGAGGTCCATCCCGCGGCCATGGGCGAAATGGATGAGATCAAACACCTCGTCCGGCGTGACGCCCGCAAGGGCCACCGCGTTGAGCTTGACCTTCAGCCCGGCCTCCAGCGCGGCCAGGATGCCGTCCATCACCACGCCCAGGCTGCCCCGGCGGGTGATGGCGCGGAAACGCGTGGCGTCGAGCGTGTCGAGGGAGACGTTCACCCGCTTCACACCCGCACGGGCGAGGTCGTCCGCATGGCGCGCGAGCTGGGTGCCGTTGGTGGTGAGCGTGAGCTCCTTCAGCGCGCCGGTCGTCAGATGCCGGGAGAGGCCGCCGAACAGGTCCATGACGCCCTTGCGCACCAGGGGCTCGCCGCCGGTGATGCGCAGCTTGGTGACGCCGGCCGCCACGAAGGCGGAGGCCAGCTTGTCCAGTTCCTCGATGGACAGCACCTGGTCGCGCGGCAGGAAGGTCATGTCCTCCGCCATGCAATACACGCAGCGCAGGTCGCAGCGATCGGTCACCGACAGGCGCAGATAGGTGATGCGGCGGCCGAACAGGTCGACCATGGCGCAGGTGGAGGAGGCCGCAGGGGACACAGCGCTGGGCATCAGAGGGTCTCCTGCGGCGGCGCGAAGGATCGTGCCGCGCCTGCGCCCAGGCCGAACGCACCGCAGGTGCAGCCGGCGCCACAGGGGGCGACCTCTTCCACGTCCATTTCGAGGAAGGCCGCGATGGCATGGCGGCGGGCCGCCGTCATGGGCTCCACGGGCACCGCCATCAGCGCATCGAGCGTGGGCAGGGCGGCAAATTCGGCGGGCGAGGAGACGGTGGTGCCGAGGTCGCGCAGCAGGCCGTCGCCGATCCCGTAGATCCAGCCGTGCACGGTCACCTCGGTCCCCCGCGCCCATGCGCTCTTGAGCACCGGCGTTGCCGCGAGGCGACGGATCTGCATCTCGACATTCAGCTCGCACAGGCGGTCCAGCCGGTTCTCGGCTGAGGCGTCGATGGTGGCGCGGTGGCGGACATAGAGATCGACGACAGGGGCGAGCCAATGGTCCACGAGGCTGCTTCCGCCCGTGCCATCGGCATTTTCCAGCGCCCGCCGCACGCCGCCGCAGCCATAGTGGCCGCAGACGATGATGTGCCGCACCCGCAGTATCTCCACGGCGAATTCCAGCACCGCCAGCATGTTCATGTCGCTGGAATGGATTACGTTGGCGATGTTGCGATGGACGAAGATCTCGCCGGGATCGAGCCCCACCACGTCGTTGGCCGGCACCCGGCTGTCCGAGCAGCCCACCCAAAGGAAGCGGGGTGCCTGCTGCTCGGCGAGGCGGCGGAAGAAGGTGGGGTCCTCCGCGGTCTTCCGGCCGGCCCAGGCGAAGTTCTTGTCGAACAGCTCGTCAAGAACGGTTTCAGCCCGGCCCATGGTCGTGCCCTCCGCAGCCGCCTCCGCCGCACCCGCAGCCTGCTTCCTCGGGAGAAGGTGCGGCATCCTGCTTCAGCGACCAGTCGATCATGGCGCGCAGGCAGGTGGCGGCGGGGTCCGAGCCGCGCTCCAGCGCGGTCATGAGCGCAAGCCAGTCCTCGTCGCTCGCGCCATCGCTGAAGCGGGCGCAGGCGCCCGCGGCATAGTCGGCCGCGCTCTCGCCGAACCGCGCGCCGGCCTGCGCCACGCGCGCTGCGAGCGTCACGTCGCCGAGGGCGAACAGGGTTTCCTGCGCGAACCGCTGATCCTGCAAGTGCCGCAGGAGGACGCCAAGCAGCATCTTTTCCTCCTATTGCACGAGCGGCGTGGCAGCGCCCTCGAGGGTCACGCCGCGAATGTCGGCCTTCCCTGCGAGCAGACTGAGATACTGGCGCACCGCGATGTGCCAGGAGGTCACCTCCAGATGCGCCGCGATGGCCGCCTCGGCCGCTTCGAACGGCATCTCCGCGCCGGCGATGCGTTGGGCGACCCGCACGATATGGAAGCCGTAACGCGTGGAAACCAGTTCCGGATGGACCGGGCCCGGTACGATGGCGGGCAGCGCCGCCTCGAATTCCGGCGCTGTCTGTCCCGGGCCGATCTGGCCCAGGCTGCCGCCCACGTCGCGTGATGGGCAGGCGGAATGCGCCCGGGCCATGTCTTCGAATGCGGCTCCGTCCGAGATCAGGCAGCGCAGCACCGCCTCGGCCTCGGCCCGTGCCGCCGAACGGCGCGTCTCGTCCGTCGCTGGGGCAGGGATGAGGATGTGCGACACCTCGTAGAGGTCGTCCGAGCGGAAGGCCGTGCGGTTGCGCTCGAAATAGCGGCGGCACGTGGCGGTGTCGGCGTTCGGTACCATCACCTCGCGTTCGAGAAGGGCGCGTATGAGCGCCTCTTCGTCGGTTTCGCGCGTGCCGTCCGCGTCGGTCGCCGGCTTCGGGTCGATGCCGAGGCGTCGCGCCTCGGCGAGGAGGAGCTCGCGCACGACGAGGGCGCGCGCGGCGGCGCGCCAGGCGTCCACCGGTGTCTTCGCCGAGTGGTGCTGGATCTCGCGGGCGATGGCGCTGCGCGGGATGACCACGCCGTCCACGCGCACCTCGTCCGGGCGTTGGAGCGGGCGAGGGGAGGAGGAGGTGCCGATGATCTCGGTCATTGCGCCTACTCCGCCGGGCGGCCGAGGGGACGGGTCGCCGCCGGCCGGACCGCGGCCAGCGTGCGGCCCGGCACGGCGGGTCGGGCTGTGGGCCGGGGGAGGCGCGTGCGCACCACCTGATAGCCCTGGCGACCGAGATACCAGACCGGCGCGCTCCACACGTGCACGAGGCGGGTGAAGGGGAAGACGAGGAAGATCGTCATGCCCAGCAGCAGGTGCGCCTTGAACAGGGGGCTGACGTCCGCCACGAAGGCGGCGGCCGAGGGCTGGAGGGTGAGGATGCCCTGCGCCCAGTTCATGAACTTCACCATCTCGTGCCCGTCCATATGGTGGAGCGAGACGAAGATGGTGGAGAGCCCGAGGGTGAGCTGCACCCACAGGAGCAGCAGGATGGCGGTGTCGCCGAAGCTCGAATTGGCGCGGATGCGCGGATCGAGCAGGCGGCGGTGAGCCAGCAGCGCGATGCCCACGAAGCACATCACCCCGGCGATGCCACCCACCGTGATGGCGAGGCCCTGCTTGAACGAATGGGAGATGCCGAGCGCATCGAACACCCAGATGGGCGTCAGCAGCCCGCCGGCGTGGCCGATAAAGATCACCAGGATGCCCACATGGAACAGGTTCGATCCCAGGCGCAGCTGCCGGCGGCGCAGGAGCTGGGAGGAACCGGTCTTCCAGGTGTACTGCTCGCGGTCGAAGCGGATCAGGCTGCCGAGCAGGAACACGGTCAGGCAGAGGTAGGGGTACCAGCCGAACAAGGCGGCGTTGATGGTGTCGGACATGGGCGTCCTCCCTCAAGCTGCGGTATGGCGCGCGTCGCGCTGGGCGGCACGCAACTGGGTTCTGAAGCGGTCCACGGAGCAGCCACCCATGCCCTCGCCCGGTCCGAAGGTGACGGCGGTCTCCTCCCAGGCCGCATCGAGGGCGGCGAGGTCGTCCGCCGGTTCCTCGTGCGCCGGGGCCGGGGACGAGACAGTCACCGCGCCGTCCGTCGCCAGCGTCCGCAACGCCGCGAACACCGCAGCGTAGGCGGAGCCTCGGGCCGCGAGCCGCTCCTCCAGATCCGAGAGGATGTGGGCGATGTCGGCGATGAGCCCTCGCGCCTCGGCCAGCGGCCGTGTCGAGAGGAACTCCAGGAACAGGGGCAGGTAGTCCGGCAGCTCGTTGGCGATGAGGACCAGCCCGCCCTTCTCGTAGAGCGCGGCGAGATCCACCATGGCCTGCCCGCGATCGCGGCTTTCCCCATGCACGTGCTCGAACAGGTGCAGCGACAGGCGTCGCGTGCGGTCGAACAGGCCGACATAGGCCTCCTGCAAGGCAAACAGGTCGTCCTGCGCCAGTTCCTCGATGAGGGGAGCAAGACCGGCACGTGCCGGCTCGCCCACAAGACCCTCCAGCGCCAGCACGTCGGCGATGGCCGGCGCGGTGGCCACCAGATCCTCCCCCGGATAGGTGAGGAGTGCGGAAAGCGCCTTGAACGTCAGGTTCGGGGATGCGTTCGCCATCACTCCACCTCCATGGGGGTGCGGGCCTTCTTGGTCGAAGGACCACCGAACAGGTTGACCTCGCTGTCGCCGCCGGAGCAGCCGTTGCCGAAGGAGAAGCCGCAGGAGCCGCGCAGATCGTAGGCGTCCTCGCTCCATTCCCGGTGGGCGGTGGGGATGACGAAGCGATCCTCGTAATTGGCGATGGCCATCACCTGGTACATGTCGTCGATGGCTGCGCCGGTGAGCCCCACCTTGGTGGCGATGCGCTCGTCGATGCGCCCGTCCACGGTCTTCGCACGCATGTAGGCGCGCATGGCCAGCATGCGTTCCAGCGCCAGGGCGACCGGCTCCTCGTTGCCGGCGGTGAGGAGATTAGCGAGATACTTCAGGGGGATGCGCAGGGAGCGCACGTCCGGCATCTCGCCGTCGAGCCCCATCTTGCCGGAGGCCGCCGCCGACTGGATGGGCGAGAGCGGCGGCACGTACCACACCATGGGCAGGGTGCGGTATTCGGGATGAAGCGGGAAGGCCACCTTCCACTCCATGGCCATCTTCCAGATGGGCGACTGGCGCGCCGCCTCGAGCCAGGCATCGGGCACGCCATCGGCGCGGGCCTGCGCGATGACGGCGGGGTCCTTCGGGTCGAGGAAGAGGTCGAGCTGGGCCTGGTAGAGCTTCTTCTCGTCGGCGACGGACGCCGCCTCCTCGATGCGGTCGGCGTCATAGAGCAGCACGCCGAGATAGCGGATGCGCCCGACGCAGGTCTCCGAGCACACGGTGGGCTGGCCCACCTCGATGCGCGGATAGCAGAAGATGCACTTCTCCGACTTTCCCGAAGACCAGTTGTAGTAGATCTTCTTGTAGGGGCAGCCGGACACGCACATGCGCCAGCCCCGGCACTTGTCCTGGTCGATGAGGACGATGCCGTCCTCTTCCCGCTTGTAGATGGCGCCCGAGGGGCAGGCCGCCGCGCAGGCGGGATTGAGGCAATGCTCGCACAGGCGCGGCAGGTACATCATGAAGGTGTTTTCGAACTGGCCGTAGATGTCCGCCTGGACACCCTCGAAGTTCACGTCCTTCCGGCGCTTCTCGAACTCGCCGCCGAGGATCTCCTCCCAGTTCGGCCCCCATTCGATCTTCTCCATCCGCTCGCCGGAGACGAGGGAGCGCGGGCGCGCGGTGGGGAAGGCCTTGGACTCCTTTGCCGTGTGCAGGTGTTCGTAGTCGAAGGTGAAGGGCTCGTAATAGTCGTCGATCTCCGGCAGGTCCGGATTGGCGAAGATGTTGGCGAGGATGCGCCACTTGGCGCCCATCTTCGGCTCGATCTTGCCGTTGGCCTTGCGGCGCCAGCCGCCGTTCCACTTCTTCTGGTTCTCCCATTCGCGCGGATAGCCCACGCCGGGCTTGGTCTCCACGTTGTTGAACCATGCGTACTCGACACCCTGGCGGCTGGTCCACACGTTCTTGCAGGTGACCGAGCAGGTGTGGCACCCGATGCACTTGTCGAGGTTCAGCACCATCGCGATCTGGGCACGGATCTTCATTGGGCCATCTCCTTCGCCGGAGCGGTCGAGAGAGGCTCTTCCAGCCAGTCGACCTTGTTCATCTTGCGGATGACCACGAACTCGTCGCGGTTCGATCCCACGGTGCCGTAGTAGTTGAAGCCGTAGGACTGCTGGGCGTAGCCGCCGATCATGTGGGTCGGCTTCAACACCGTGCGGGTGACCGAGTTGTGGATGCCGCCGCGGTTGCCGGTGAGCTCGGAGCCGGGCGTGTTCACGATCTTTTCCTGGGCGTGGTACATCATCATCATGCCCGGCATGACGCGCTGGGAGACCACCGCGCGGGCGGTGAGCGCGCCGTTGGCGTTGAACACCTCCACCCAGTCGTTGTCGACGATGCCGGCCGCGCGGGCGTCATCCTCCGACACCCACACCACCGGGCCGCCGCGGTTCAGCGTCAGCATGAGGAGGTTGTCGGTGTAGGTGGAGTGGATGCCCCACTTCTGGTGCGGGGTGATGAAGTTGAGAACGATCTCCTTGTGCCCGTTGGGCTGCGCGCCCTTGATGCCGGGGATGGTCTTGAGATCCACCGGCGGCTTCCAGGTGACGAGGCCCTCGCCGAAGGCCCGCATCCACAGGTGGTCCTGGTAGAGCTGCTGGCGGCCCGAGAGGGTGCGCCAGGGGATCAGCTCGTGCACGTTGGTGTAGCCGGCGCTGTAGCAGACCTTCTCGCTCTCGATCCCCGACCAGGTGGGGGAGGAGATGATCTTGCGCGGCTGGGCCTGCACGTCGCGGAAGCGGATCTTCTCGTCCTCCTTCGCCAGCGCCAGGTGGGCGTGCTCGCGCCCGGTGGCCTTGGACAGGGCGTCCCACGCCTTCACCGCCACCTCGCCATTGGTCTCCGGCGCCAGCATCAGGATGACCTCGGTGGCGTCGATGTCGGTCTCGATCTTCGGCAGGCCCTTGGCCGGCCCGTCGCGATGCACGCCGTTGAGGGCGCGCAGGGCGTCCACCTCGTGCCCAGTCTTCCAGGCGATGCCCTTGCCGCCGTTGCCGATGCTCTCCATCAGCGGGCCAAGAGCGGTGAAGCGGGCATAAGTCGCGGGATAGTCGCGGGTCACCACGGTGACCTGGGGCATGGTCTTGCCGGGGATCGGCTCCACCTCGCCCTTCTTCCAGTCCTTCACGTCGACGGCCTGCGCCAGCTCGCCCGCCGTGTCGTGGAGGATGGGGGTGAGGACCGTGTCCTCCTCGACGCCCAGCACCTCGGGCGCGGCCTGCGAGAAGGCCTTGGCGATGCCCTTGTAGATGTCCCAGTCGGAGCGGGCCTCCCACGCCGGATCCACCGCCGCGGACAGCGGATGGATGAAGGGGTGCATGTCCGAGGTGTTGAGGTCGTTCTTCTCGTACCAGGTGGCGGTGGGCAGCACGATGTCCGAGTAGACGCAGGTGGTGGACATGCGGAAGTCCAGAGTCACCAGCAGGTCGAGCTTTCCCTTCGGCGCCTCCTCGTGCCAAACGACTTCCCTGGTGCGCACTGCGCCTTCCGCGCCGAGATCCTTGCCCATGACACCGTTCTCGGTGCCGAGCAGGTGCTTCAGGAAGTATTCGTGGCCCTTGCCGGACGAGCCGAGCAGGTTGGAGCGCCAGACGAACAGGTTGCGCGGCCAGTTGGCCTCGTCGTCCGGATCGTGGCAGGACAATTCCAGCTCTCCGGACTTCAGGGCGGAGGCCACATAGTCCTTCACCTCCCGGCCCGCCGCCTTGGCGCGCGCGGCGATATCGAGCGGGTTCTGCTTGAGCTGCGGCGCCGAGGGCAGCCAGCCCATGCGCTCGGCCTTCACGTTGTAGTCGATGAAGGTCTGGTTCCAGTCCCCCTCGGGCGCGGTGGGCGAGAGGATCTCGCCGGCGGTCAGGGTTTCATAGCGCCACTGGTCGGTGTGGGCGTACCAGAAGGACGTGGCGTTCTGCTGGCGCGGCGGGCGGCACCAGTCGAGGCCGAAGGCCAAGGGCTGCCAGCCGGTCTGCGGCCGCAGCTTCTCCTGCCCCACATAATGCGACCAGCCGCCGCCGGACTGGCCGATGCAGCCGCAGAACACCAGGAGGTTGATCACCCCCCGGTAGCTCATGTCCATGTGGTACCAATGGTTCATGGCGGCGCCGATGATCACCATGGAGCGGCCGTTGGTCTTCTCGGCGTTGGTGGCGAACTCGCGCGCCACGGTGATGATGGCCTCGCGCTTCACCCCGGTGATGCGCTCCGCCCAGGCGGGAGTGAAGGGCACATCCTCGTCATAGGAGGTGGCGACATGGTCGCCGCCGAAGCCGCGGTCGAGGCCGTAGTTCGCCAGCATCAGGTCGTAGACGGTGGCGACCTTCATCTCCCGGCCGTCAGCGTCGATCAGGGTGCGCACCGGCAGGTTGCGGGTGAGGATCTCCCCGTGCTGGGTGGCGACGAAATGCTCCGTGGCTCGCCCGCCGAAATAGGGGAAGTCCACCGCCGCGACCTCGGCCCCATCGCCGGCCAGGGTCAGTTTCAGGCGGATGTCGCGGCCCTGCCCGTCCTTTTCCTCCAGGTTCCACTTGGCCTGCTCGCCCCAGCGATGGCCGATGGAGCCGAGCGGCGCCACGAGGTCGCCGGAGGCCTCGTCCAGCGCCACCGTCTTCCAGTCGGGATTGTTAGCTTCGCCCAGCGCTCCCGGCAGGTCCGAGGCGCGCAGCATGCGCTCGGGCACGAGCTTCCCATTCCGCTCAACCAGGCGGACCAGGAAGGGCATGTCCGAGTAGCGCCGCAGGTAGTCGTCGAAATAGGGCACCTGCCGGTCGAGGTGATATTCCTTCAGGATCACGTGGCCCATGGCCAGCGCGAGGGCCGCGTCGGTGCCCTGCTTGGGGTTCAGCCAGATGTCGGCGAACTTGGTGGCCTCGGCATAATCCGGCGAGACCACGGCGCTCTTGGTGCCCTTGTAGCGGACCTCGGTGTAGAAATGGGCGTCCGGCGTGCGGGTCTGCGGCACGTTGGAGCCCCACACGATGATGAAGCCGGCATTGTACCAGTCGGCGCTCTCCGGCACGTCGGTCTGCTCGCCCCAGGTCTGGGGCGAGGCGGGCGGCAGGTCGCAATACCAGTCGTAGAAGGACAGGCACACGCCGCCGATGAGCGAGAGATAGCGGGCCCCCGCCGCATAGGAGACCATGGACATGGCGGGGATCGGCGAGAAGCCCGCCACCCGGTCCGGCCCGTGCTTGCGCACGGTGTAGGCGTTGGCGGCGCCGATCAGCTCGTTCACCTCGTCCCAGGTGGAGCGCACCAGGCCGCCATGGCCGCGGATGGAGGTGTAGGACGCGCGCGCCTCGGGATTCTCCACGATGGAGGCCCAAGCCGCCACCGGCGGCAGCTTCGCCCGCGCCGCCCGCCACAGCTTGAGCAGCCGACCGCGGATCATCGGGTACTTCACCCGCGCGCCGGAATAGAGGTACCAGCTGTAGGACGCCCCGCGGGCGCAGCCGCGCGGCTCGTGGTTGGGCAGGTCCGGCCGCGTGCGCGGATAGTCCGTCTGCTGGGTTTCCCAGGTGACGATGCCGCCCTTCACGTAGATCTTCCACGAGCAGGAGCCGGTGCAGTTCACGCCGTGGGTGGAGCGCACGATCTTGTCGTGCTGCCAGCGCTTGCGGTAGCCGTCCTCCCACGAGCGGTCCTCGTGGGTGACGATGCCGTGGCCGTCGGAAAAGGGCTCGGTCTCGCGGCGGAAGAAGGTGAGCCGGTCGAGGAAATGGGACATGGGTCCTGCGCCTCCGCTTACTCGGCCGCAGCCGGACGGGGAGTGGTACGCGGGGCGATCCCGCGCTCGATGTCGTGGAGCAATCCGCCCTTGCGGGTGTAGACGGCCCATGTGAGTACGAGGCAGCTCACGTAGAAGATGAGGAAGGCCCACAGCGCCGCCTCGGGGGAGCCCGTCAGCGCGATGGAGGTGCCGTAGCCCTTGGGGATGAAGAAGGCCCCGAAGGCGGCGATCGCGGAGGTGAAGCCGGTGATGGCCGCCGCCTCCTTCTCGGCCTGCCGGCGGCGCGTCTCGGCATCGGCGGCAGGCATCAGGCGATCCATCTCCTTCGCCATGATGGCGGGGATCATCTGGAAGGTGGAGGCGTTGCCCACCCCGGTGGCGAAGAACAGCACCAGGAAGCAGCCGAAGAAGGCCCAGAACGCCCAGGGCTCGGAGCGCATGCCGATGGACCACAGCACGCCGGACACGCCCGCCATCATCAGCAGGAAGACGAAGACGGTGACGCGCCCTCCGCCGAAGCGGTCCGCCAGCCAGCCCGTGCCGGAGCGCGCCAGCGCGCCGACGAGCGGACCGAGGAAGGCATAAGTGAGGGCATTCACCTCCGGGAAGAGGATGTTGGTGAGCAGCGGAAAGCCCGCCGAATAGCCGATGAAGGAGCCGAAGGTGCCGGTGTAGAGCCAGCACATGATCCAGTTGTGCTTGCGCTGGAAGATCACCGCCTGCTCGCGGAAGGAGGCCTTGGCGGAGGCGATGTCGTTCATGCCGAACCACGCCGCGAAAGCGGACAGGACGATGAAGGGCACGAAGACGAAGCCCGCATTCTGCAACCACAGGGGTGCAGGTCCAGCCGCCGCCTTCACCATGGCCGGGTCGCCGCCCAGCTTGCCGAACAGACCCATGGTGATGACCAGCGGCACCACGAACTGCACCACGCTGACCCCGAGGTTGCCGAGGCCGGCATTGAGCGCCAGCGCGTTGCCCTTCTCCGCCTTCGGGAAGAAGAAGGAGATGTTGGCCATGGAGGAGGCGAAGTTGCCGCCGCCGAAGCCGCACAGCAGCGCGAGGATCAGCAGCACCACATAGGGCGTGTCCGGGTTCTGCACCGCATAGCCGATGCCGAGGGCGGGAATGATGAGCGACCAGGTGGTGAGGGTCGTCCACAGCCGCCCGCCGAAGATGGGCACCATGAAGGAGTAGAAGATGCGCAGCGTCGCCCCGGTCAGCCCCGGCAAAGCGGCGAGCCAGAACAGCTGGTCGGTGGTGAACTTGAAGCCCACCAGCGGCAGCTTGGCCACCACCACCGACCAGACCTGCCAGATGGCGAAGGAGAGCAGCAGCGCCGGGATGGAGAGCCACAGATTGCGCCGGGCGATGGCGCGGCCGGTGGAGGTCCAGAAGCCCGGGTCCTCCGGCCGCCAGTCGGTGAGGACGGCGCCCTTGACCGGCGCCGGGGTGGCGACGGCGGCCGGCATGCCCTGCATTTCCGGCAGCTCGGGCAGCGTCTCCAGCGTCTGGCTCGTGGCCTCCCGCTCCATCTGGCGGATGGCGAAGTGCATCCACGCGAGCGCGCCCGTGGCGAGGATGAACAGCAGCATGAAGCAGCTGGTCCACAGTCCGGTCAGGTCGTTGAGCACGCCGAACATGAGCGGCAGGACGAAGCCGCCGAGACCGCCGATCATGCCCACGAGGCCGCCCACGGCGCCCACGTTGTTCGGGTAATAGACCGGGATGTGCTTGTAGACGGCGGCCTTGCCCAGCGCCATGAAGAAGCCGAGGACGAAGATGGTGACGGTGAAGCCCACCACGCCCATCTGCATGTGGAAGGCGATGGGGCCGTTGATGCCCTGCACCACATAGTCAGTCGGCGGATAGGACAGGATGAAGGTGGCCGCCACCGAGACCAGGAAGGTCCAGTACATCACCCGCCGCGCGCCATAGACGTCGGAGAGGTGGCCGCCATAGGCGCGGAACAGGCTGGCCGGCACCGAGAAGAAGGCTGCGATCATGCCGGCGGTTTTGATGTCGAGGCCGTAGACCTTCACCAGATACTGGGGCAGCCACAGCGCCAGCGCGACGAAGGCGCCGAAGACGAAGAAATAATAGAGCGAGAAGCGCCACACCTGGACGTTCTTGAGCGGCTCCAGCTCGAGCCACGCGCTCTTCGGCTTGATGCCGAGGCGACGGCGCTCCACGAGCACCGGATCGTCCTTGGTGGTGACGAAGAAGATGATGGCCATGACCACCAGCGCCGCCGCCCACACCTGCGCCACCATCTGCCAGCCGAAGGCGACGAGGACGAAGGGGGCGAAGAACTTGGTGACCGCGGCGCCCACGTTGCCGGCGCCGAAGATGCCCAGCGCCGTGCCCTGCTTCTGCGGCGGGTACCAGCGCGAGACATAGGCGACGCCCACAGCGAACGAGCCGCCGGCGATGCCGACACCGAGGGCGGCGATCAGGAACTGCGGGTAGGTGGTGGCGTAGGTCAGAAGGAACGTGGCCACCGCCGCCGCGAGCATGGTCAGGGTGAAGACGATGCGCCCGCCGTAGAGGTCGGTCCAGATGCCGAGCGCCACGCGGATGAGCGAGCCGGTGAGGATGGGCGTGCCCACCAGCAGGCCGAACTGCGTGTCCGAAAGCCCCAGATCCTGGCGGATGCGGATGCCGATGATGGAGAAGATCGTCCACACCGCAAAGCATACGGTGAAGGCGACGGTGCTCATGGCGAGGGAGGTCCGCTGATCGGCGGCGCTCACGTCTCGAGTGGGTTGCATGGCTTGATCTCGCCCGTTTCAGGCGCACGCCTACGTCGTGCGGACCGCAAACTGCTGGAAACGGTAGGGATCATCTTTGACTTATATCAGTATCACCAAACGGATCATTGGAATATTCGATCACTTGTGTGATTTATATATATCGAATGCTGATTTATGTCTGCGTTCTTGGCATGCGCATCTGCATCGATTGACATTTGTCAAGTTTGATCCTTTATTCGGGTGCTGGCTTTAGATCGAGGACTCCCGATGCGGCCTGAAGATGCCGCGGCTATCCGCACCCTGCCGCTGTTCCGCGACGCGCGGGAGGAAACGTTCTCGGAATTGGTGCGCGCCGGCTTTCTCCAGCGTTTCCCGCCCGGCGTCACGCTGATCAACGAGAATGAAACCGCGGATTTCCTGCACGTGGTGGTGGAGGGGCTGGTGGAGCTGTTCGCTACCGCCGGCGACCGCGAGACCACGATGAGCATCGTCGAGCCGGTGGGCACCTTCATCCTCGCCGCCGTGCTGAGCGATCAGGTCTATCTCCAGTCCGCCCGCACGCTGGAGAAGGCGCAGGTCCTGATGATTCCGGCAGAGAAGGTGCGGGAGGCGCTGGGGACTGACCTCGCCTTCACCAGCGCTGTGGTCGGCGAGCTCGCGCGCGGCTACCGGCGCGCCATCAAGGAGGTGAAGGGCCAAAAGCTGCGGACCGGGGCGGAGCGGCTCGCCAACTGGCTGCTACGGCAAGCCGTTTCGAGCGGTGCGGAGGCTCGGGTCAAGCTCAGGTTCGAGAAGCGGGTATTGTCCTCTCTGCTCGGCATGACGCCAGAAAACCTGTCGCGCGCCCTTTCCACCCTCAAGCAGCATGGCGTTGTTATTCGGGGTCCGGAAATCCTCATCCAGGATCAAGGGGCGCTGCTCCGCTTCGCCAATCCCAGTCCGCTTATCGACGCGCCGGAATGAGGCGCGCGGGCGTGCGGCAGGGCGGCTGCAGCGACGCGTTGAAATGTGAAAGGCCGGGGCACGATCACCAACGCAACCGTGCCTGCCGCGCCAAGCCACGGGAGCGAAGCTGTGATCCCTGCAAGTGTGAGGGCGCCGCAGGGTCGCGCCGAGCCTTGAGGGTTGTCTTCGCCTCGTCACGGATGCGACGGCTCTCGACGAGCCCAACACCAAGGTAGGCTCCGAATGAAAGCGTCTTCTCCCGCCCGCGGATCTCGTAACGCATCCGCCACAGGCGCGCGCCAGTCGGCGAGACCACCAAATGGAGGCTTTTTCCATCGGCGAGCTTGAAGGGTTTATCACCTTTCGGCTTGGCAGCACGAAGGGCCGCATCCGTAAGCTATCCGGCAGCCACCCGATACCCGGTTTTCATTGAAATTCCCGGGTATCGGGTACCCGGTAGGCAGAGGATGGGATATTTTTGAGTTGGAATACAATAGCCCTCAACGGAAACAAGCCGCCGGAACGAGTTGTTCTACAAATTCGAGAGTTGGAAACGGTTGGACTTAGTTGAAGTGGCGGAAGGGGTGTCGGTCTAACGATCGAAATATGCTATTGAAATTTAAGCAACAAAATTTGTGGATAACCGATAGGCCCTAATCTTGGCCCCAATTTCTAGCATGAGATCGGGAGGGGTTGGGGCCCGCGATATTTCTTTAGCCGGGCTTCCTCTCATCCATCCGCTGCGCAATCAGATAGCGGAGAAAATCACGTCCGACCTCTGTTATTCGCAGTACGCCTCCATCATTTTCAATAAAGTTTTGCCCTTCAAGAAATCCTATCCAAACATCGAATGAAAAATTGTCATATATCTCGGGATATAGTTCGCTGGCCCGGTCATAAAGAAGCTTTGCGTCTTTCATTGTTGCAGTTATTCTTATATTTAGGATCTTCAACCCCTCGATTTGACTACCTAATATCAGTCTATAAGAGCGTTCAAAATGGAAAAGTAATCGTGTCTCAGCCAACGCGATCACCAATTTAAGTTGACGCTCTTCAGGTGCAACTTTTTCCAAGTCTCCATCAATGCTGCTTCGAACGAAAGTGACGGCAGGGCTTAAATCTGCATTTTGAGCTGTTGTCGTAACCGAAGGTGTCGGAGTTGGAAGCTTTTCGGTTTCTCGTTGCTGCTCAGCCACCTCAAACTCGAAGCCTGTTGCGCTCGCGCGCTTCATCCTGGGGAAGAGTGCTCGAAACTCGGGGCCATATTGGCGCAGAAGAAAAACAATAAGGGCAGGCCAAATTACCGCCTGCACCAACTGCACGAATGTCGAGAACACGTCACCCTCCCAACCCTGGACTGCACCATAACCGAGCACACGCAGTCCGATTTGGGAAGGGATCGTTCGTCGGGGCGCTTCTCACAAAGAAGCATCCCAATAGGGGGATAACGCCGGAACGACAGATGCAAAAAAGCGGGGCCAGCCCTGATGAGGCCAGCCCCTGCGGCTCCAGGCGGTTCGCAGCTCCGCCCTTCGCCTCCCGCCTTCTCGCGGCGGTCGCGTCCCGTGGTGCCATTGTCCGGAGGAAACCGAGGGGGCCGGATGGCGCCTTTCGCGGCGAGAGGGAAACCCGCCTGACAACCCCCCTCGTATCTAGAAGCCCTTCTGGGCCGCGATGTAGGTGACGCGCGTGCGGGCGCCGCGCATCTGGGCCTCGACGGCCGCGATCGCGGAGGCAAGTTCCGCGTCGCTGCGGAACTGCACCTCCTTGCGGACCCCGGCCGTCTGAGTGACCACCCGGAGCACCCCGGAGGCGCGAGCCTCCTGAAGCGCTTCCCACCGGGCTTGAAGCTCGGTCAGGTCCGCCATGGTCACGCCCCGGCGTTCCGATGCCAGCCGCGCCAGTCCACGAAGCCGGCGCCGAAATCGAGCCTCACCTTCGTCTCCACCCCGTCGATCTCGAAGCCCGCGCGGGTCTCGATCTGCGGCCCTTCGGCGCCCTGAAGGTAGGCGTATTCGAGGCCCGGCACGCTCGCCGGATCGGCGATCAGGTACCAGCCGGTCGTACTGGCAAGGCGGGGCTCCACCAACAGCGTGAGCTTGCCCACGAAGGGGTTCACGTCGCCCGTGGCGGTCGGCTGGATGGCCGCCAGAAGGGCCTCGCCCTTCGTCTCCAGCTCGGGCGGCACCAGAAGGAACTTCGGGCTCGGGGCCACCGGCCGGCCGTTCATGGTGGTCTGCTTGCGCATCATGAGCCGGGCCGCCGCGAGGTTGTCCCAGGCGTTCCCCGTCGCAGCATAGAGAGCCGCAGCGGTCCCGAGGTTCGCGTGGGTGGCGTGAAAGAGGTACTGCCCGTCGTCCATAACGGGACCGGCACCACTACTCTGCTGGATGAGGTCCACGAGGAACTGTGCCTCGAAGTCCGAGGCCGCCCGGCCCATCAGGCCCGCGAGGTCCGTGAAGGCCGCAAGGTCATCATTCACGAGGGCCTTGCGGGTGAGCGGGATGATCTTCCCGAAGGTGTCGATCGCATAGCTCTCCTTGGCGTCCGCGAGGGCGCCATAGTGGTACTCGCCATGCTCGTTCACCTTCTCCAGCTCAGGGGCTTCGGAAAGCTGGATGGAGGACTTCGCCTTGAAATCCTTCACCGTGCTCTGACGCGCCACCACCTTGAGAGCGGACGGCACTTGCGCGTACTGCTCGCGCAGCACCCGTTCGCCCACGCCACCCAGCACGGCCGGGAAGTCCGAGGTGGTGAGTGCGCGGCCGATCGTGTCAGCCGCCGACAAGCCGGTGTGCGAGATGCCCCGGAGCGTCAGCGCCTCGCGGGCGAGGTCCAGGGTGGTCATGTGGGCGAACCGGCGGGCCGCCTCCGGCATCTCGGCGCGCGGGTTCACGCGAGCCACGTAGAGGGCCGCGGAGGCGTTCCGGGTGAAGGCCGCCGGGTCGCCCTCGTGCTGCGCCGTGATGCTCACGCGGGGCGTGTGGCTCGGGGTGGTGCGCACCGCCTCGATCGCGCGGGCGCGGGCCTGTTCTTCGGTCGCGTTGGCGTCGATCAGCTCATTGGCCCAGGTGGCGCCCAAGTTGAAGGTTTGGGCGAGCGCCCTGATCTCCGCATTGATGCTCGCGCGGCTCACCGGAGCCGGCAGAGCCGCAGGGGTGGTGACGGCCGGATCGGCCGGGGTGTTGGTCGGCATGTCGGAATTCCTCGTTTTGGCGGCGGGATCGGCACCCACCGCGACCAAGCTCACTTCGTGGAGCTGCCACTTCGTCAGGGTGCGGGTCCGGCCGTTCGGGCCGTCCGCGTCGCGCCATTCAATCGGCTGGTAGCCCACCGAGACGTTGGCGATGATCCCAGTCCGCACGTCCTGCCAAACGGCTTCCGCGCGAGGGGAGAACTCAACTTTCACGATGAGATTTCCGGCCTCGAACCGGATACCCCGGACGACGCCAAGCACCCGGTCCAGGCCGTCCTGACGGTGACTGTCCAGGAGCGGCATCCCCTCGGCACGGGTGAGGTCCACCGCCTTGGCGGACACCTCCAGCACCTCCAGGAAGTCGCCCTCCAGGTCGCGGCGCATCACACCCGCACCCGTGGAGGCGATCAGCTCCACGGTGCGGCTCTTCTCGTCCACGGACGAGGGCTTGAACGGGTGCGCGGCGCGCACCAGCGTGGGCGCGTTCATTGCGCGGGCTCCTTGGTGGTGGAGGTGGAGGGGGCGGGCTGGAGCACCACCCCGAGCTTGGCGAGCCGGGCCGCGTCGGCCGCGATCTGGCGGTCAACGTCCTCGGCATCCAGGCCGCGTTCCGCGATCGCCTCCGAACGGGACTTCAGGCCCGCGTTGATGGCCGCGAC
This sequence comes from Xanthobacter nonsaccharivorans, assembly GCF_043194755.2. Classification (NCBI taxonomy): domain Bacteria; kingdom Pseudomonadati; phylum Pseudomonadota; class Alphaproteobacteria; order Hyphomicrobiales; family Xanthobacteraceae; genus Xanthobacter; species Xanthobacter nonsaccharivorans. Next base: position 2,416,147 of record NZ_CM195526.1, read on the forward strand.
CGTGGCCTCGATTTCCTTCTGGGGGTCCACCTGAGGCCAACCGGGCGGGAGCCAGTCCACCGCGAGCGCCGGCTGATACAGGGTAGCCGGAAGTCCACCCATGAGCACCTGCCAGCGGGCGAACCTGTTCCACACCGGCCGGAGAAGCTGGAAAGCGACCGTGTGGTGCTGCACCGTCTCGATGAACTTCCGGTGCTCCAGGAGGCCCGCGCGGGCGGAGCTATAGTTCGTGTGCGAATAGTCGCCCGACGCCTGCTCATAGGTGACACCGGCACCGGACGCGATCAGGCGCATGGTGCTCACCATGAGGCCCGCGGCCCCGCCCTGGTCGGGCACGTCCGCAAACTCCACGGACTTGCCGGGCGGCAGGCTCACGAGCGCGCCGGGCTCCAGGCTTGCGGTCACGGTGCCGTCGCTGCCCTCGCCCTGGAGGAGGCCGGAGCCATCCGCGTCCATGACGACGCCCGCGAAGAGCGCGGCCACCTTCGCGCGCACCAGCATCGCGTCGGCGAGGGCGTCCAGTTCCTTCGCAGGCACAAGCACGGCAGTGAACCAGCTCAGGCCGCGGACCTGCCCAGGCATCAGGGGGCGGAAGAGGTGGATCACCTCGCTCGCCGGCATGCGGATCGGCGCGGACGGCATGCCGAAGGGCGAGCCGGGCGCGTCCTCGCGGATGTGATACGCGACCACCCGGCCGCCCCGATCCATCTCAACACCCAGGTGCACGATACCCCCGCCTTCGGCGGGCCGGGTCACGGATCGGTCAAGCTGTTCGGGGTGGAGGCGGCGAAGCTGCGGCGCGCCAGAGGGCGAGGTGGTGAACACTGCCAGCCCCTCACCCGTGACCACCATGTCGCGCACCAGCGCGGCCTGGAGGGCGAAGAAGTCCATGCGGCCGTCCGCGTCCGCCTCGTCGGTCCAAGCGCGGAACCGCGCGTGCAGCCGGCGCCGCACCGGCTCGCTCTCCAAAAGCGAGCGCGGCTTGATCCCGACACCGACAATGTTGCTGGTCAGGCTCTCGACGATGCGCGAGCCCAAGGCGTCATTCGCGGCGAAGTGCGCGGCCCGCGCCGCGATCGTGGCTGCGCCCGCCTGGAGCGCGCCGGGCGAGGTGACACGACGGTCATCCGCCCACCGCCGGCCGCCGGCTGCGGCGTCGAGGGAGCGCTTGGGGAAGCCCAGCATCCGGGCGAGACGAGCGAGCATCAGTGCATCCCGGCTTTCCAGCGCGCCGCCGCGGCTTCTCCGAGGCGCTGCACCTCCGCGAGGAGCATGGAGCCGATAAGCCGGCGCGCCCACTCGACCGGGTCCGCCCCGGCGGCGTTCGCGCAATCCCGCAGCGTCACGTCCGGCCCCACGGCGTCGATAAGCTCCACCAGCGCCCGGAGCTTCGGATCAAAGCCGGGAAGCTCCAGCACGTCCTCGACGCGCATGACGGAAATAGTTTCAGCATCCATCTCAGGTGCTCCAAATGTTCCGCACGCCCTCCGGAAGGTCGCGGGTCAGTTTCACGAGGTCGATCACGAGGGAGGCCGGGCAAGAGATGCGGGCTAGCCCAAGCATGTCTTCAATGCGGGCCACGCTGATTTCCCCATCCTGATCGGGGAACACCACCGCAAGGTCGGGTTTGTCATCAAGGGGAAGCTCAAGGCGCCCGGTGACAAAGCAAGAGATGCCGAAGGCCGCGTCAATCGCACTTTCGATCCTCAGTCCTTCGGCCAGAAGAGCCTTAAGAATGCTCAAGATCAGAAGGTCAACGCGGTCGTAATACCAAGCCTCGCCCTTTCGGACCCCGATGTCCGCGAGGAGGCCGCGCCGTCGCCAATCCCGAAGCACGTCCGGCCGGACGCCAACGATGCGCTCAAGCTCTCGTGCTCCCACCTGCATCGCGGCCCCATGATCATTCCAAATCAGAATGAAACGATCATAATCCATGCCGCGTGAGATTGGAACACAAGGGGAACAAAATCGGAAGCCGACCCGGTAACCGGGAGCGATGTAAGGTGACATAGGGGGCAAAAATGCCCCCGTGCCTAAGCTGGAGAGCAACCTTGGGGACCAGATCGGAGCGGCCACGAAGCCGAAAGAAAGCTCGGGAAGGCAAGCTCCAGCGGACGACGCAAGTCGCTAAAGATGGCCTTCGCCCCAACAAGGCCCGTAAGAGCAAGCGCCTCCAGGCTATGAGAGATAGCCCGGCGGGCGATTGGTCGATTGAGGATGTTGCGGCCGTGTGCCGTGAGCACGATGTGAGTTGCGAGCCGTCCCGTGGTGGCAGTTCGCATTACAAAGTGTCTCATCCCTCGCAGCACGAGATTTTGACGGTGCCCTTCAAACGCCCCATTAAGCCGGTGTATATTCGCCGCTTAACCGCGTTCATTGACGCGGTGGAGAGCACCCGATGCACCGCCTCGAATATCCCGTGATCGTCGAGCCGTTGTCCCCCGAGGATGGCGGGGGGTTCATCGCTCGCGTGCCTGATCTTCCCGGATGCATGTCCGATGGGGAGACGCCTGAGGAAGCTATCACGAACGTGCAGGACGCGATTTCGACTTGGATCGAAGCGGCGGAGGATATGGGGCGGACGGTGCCCAAGCCGACGCTGCACACGACTGTTGCCGCTTAATTACCCCGCCATCCACGTGCTGCGGATCACCCGCGGCGCGGGCTTCGGGATGGGCGCGCCTTTAAGCTCGTCAGCCCGGCCTGCCCAGTTCGTGGCGAGCATATGCCGGGCAGCGAGGGCGTAAATCACGCAATCCAACGCCTCGGCTCGCCGGCCGGGGATGCGCTCGAAGCGGGACTTAGGCTGCCCCCCGACCGTGCGCACGACACGGCGCTCACTGCACAACTGCTCGAACCAATGCGGCTCAAGATCGCGGCTGAAGCGGATGCTCGTGCCTCGCGCGAGACGGTCGAACACCATGCCCTTGAGGGTGTCGGCGCCAACGATCCAGAGCGCGTTGCCGGGCAGTTTCGCTTTACTGCGAATGATGGGCGGACGGTTCCCGGCCGCGCCCTTGATGGGCAGGATGCGCCGGCCCGCCCGAGGGGCGCAGAAGGCCGCCACCCGGTTCATCATGTTGCCGTCGCCGGCATCCACCGCCGCCGCGTCGATCCCGATCAGACCGCCCGCGGGGTGCCGCCACCGGGTCCGCAAGAGCCCGTCTAGATCCTGCCACACCCCATCACGTTCCGGATCGCCCCAGATGACGCCATGGTGCAAGGCGAAGATATCGCCGGAAGGCGCGTGACCAAGGAAGCAGGCTTCCAATCTGTCCTTCTGAACGTCCACGCCGCACGTGAGATAGAGAACTTCCTCGGGGATGGCATCGAGTGAGAACGTTTCGGCGCGCGCCATCAGGGCTGCCTCGCTCTGCACTTCGCCCTCGTCATCCCAGGGTTGCCCGACCACAGTGTTCACGAACGCCATGAGGCTTTCGGGCGTCTTCACCGCCTCCTGATATTCCGCCGCCAGGACGGCCCATGCGGCGTTCGGCAAGAGGCTGATAAGGGCGCTCAGCCTATATCCATGGTGCCCCTGCACGTCCGGCGCGGTGGCGCGCCAGCGCCCAGCGGTGACCATCGCGGGCTTGTCCTGCTCGGTCGCGAGCACCCCGCAGGAGGGGCACGCCCACGCGGCCGTCTCGGGCCTGCCGGGCGTCCATGTCATGTCCTTCCACTGCAATTCATGGAAGGCGCCGCAGGAGGGGCACGGGCACTCGTAAACCCGGCGGTCAGACTGGGCGTAGAGCCGAGAGATCCGGGACGTGCTCGCCCGCGTGGGCGTGCTTCCGGCCACAATCTTGCGGTTGGAGAACGTCTGCGTCCGGCGCATCGCGAGGTCGAGGGCGTCGCCTTCCTGCGTCGGTTCGTAACCGTCCACCTCATCGGCGAAGTACACGCGGGCCGTGCGGCCACGGAGGTTGCGGGGGGACCGAGCGGACACGAGGGTAAGCGAGCCGCCGGCAAAGCGACGGGCGTAGAGGGTCTGGCGCCGACCGTCCTCTCCGAGCGCCCCCCGCAGAGCGGGGCTCTCCTGGAAGGTCGGTTCGATGGCCTGCACCATGAGCGTCCTGGCGTCGTCATCCACCGGGACCGTCACCAACACGGGGCACGGGTCGTTTGCCGTGTAGCTGCCCATAGCCGCCACCAACAGGGACGTGAAGCCAGTGCGGGCGGCCTTCAGGACCGTCACGCGCTCAACGTCCGGGTCCCCGATGGACCGAGCAAGTTCCACCTGATGGGGCCACAGACGCATGCGGCCGGGGTGAGCGGCGAGCGAGGCCGGCAGGAAGACATGATCCTGCACCCAGGCGGCCAAATCGATGTGTGGCGGTGGCTGCAAAGCAGCCATAGCGCGAGCCCGCAAGTCAAGCATTCTTCGCAAGCCCCTCTAATGCTTGGCGGATTTCCTCATCAACGCGCCGCGCCATCGTCTTCGGAAGCTCGGGGATGCGGGTCGGCACCGCCAACAGGGCGGCCCGCACGTCCACGACGATGGCAGTCCACGTCCGGGCCACGTCCTCCCGGCTCACGAGGTCGCCTCTGGACTTGGCGTTGTGAAGCTCGACCTTCTCCGCGCGGGCGCGCGCCTCGCGGCGCCGCTCTGTCAGGACCTCAGCGTCACCGCCCCGGCCGGCGGCCTGTTCGCGAAGGTGGGCGCAATAGGCCAGCGTCGCCTTCCGGCGGTCGTACCGGCCCCGTCCGGTCCGCTGGATCACGCCACGCTGTGCGAGGTCACGAACGAGGCGTTCCGTGACCCCCCAAAGGGCGGCCAATTCTACGGCGGAAGCCTGTTCATCTGCCATAACGGAACCCCAGAAATTTTGAGTGAAAATAGCCTTAGGCCGGGGGGCTGCGATCCCGCACTGAGACGCGGCAGGAAGGACCCATAATCACACCCCATGGATGTGGTTAGCCGACCCCCGCCTCAAACCACTGCGTCGCGGTGTGATTATGCCGTGCCGCAGAGGTTCGCGGAAGCAGATGTTCCGATTTTGTTCACGCGGCGTCAGGGCCGTGCTGGTGGGCTTGCCTCGGCCGGCGCGAGGGCGTGCCATTGCAGTGGATGCAGGCCACCACGAACCCGTCGTAGCGCTGCCAGTAGCTCGCGCGAGCGACCATCCATCCCAACTTCAACACCTTTCCCTCGGCGACAAGGTCCTGAATGGCGGGCCGGACCGCACCAACCCTCATGTCCAGGACGCCAGCCAGGACGCTCAGGTGCATCGGCCCATGCTCGGATAGAATTTCCAAGATCGCCGCATGGGGCGTCGGGACGGACGCCAGGGCGCGCTCACGGATGGTCATGGGGGTAGTCCCTCAGGTTGATGATGGTGGCGGCCCGCCCGAGCCGTCGAAGATCGGGGGCGATGTTCAGGAGCGGGGTGGTGATCCGGGCGAGGCGCGCCGTGAGGGCGCGCACCCGCTCGCCGAGAAGAACCGCCGCCGGGACGTGGGGGAGCCGGATCGTAGGCGCCGGATAGGGCGGCTTCCGCCTCGTGAGACAAATCGCGTCCGCAGTACCATTTTCTCTATATCTACTGCGGACGGATTTCGTCTCACGCGTCATGGGGGCGGCTTGCTGGCGCCTGTACCACGTCGCCCGGCTAATGCCCGCGGCCTTCCAGGGCTCGGCGTCCGTGATGGTCTCGCGCTTGGGCATTGCCGCGCGGGTGGCGCGCTTGGCATCTCGGTTCTTCCGCTTCCTTTCGGTCGCGCGGGCCGCGGCGCCGTGATCCGTCGCACCGATCGTGCGGAGCCCGAGGTGGTCGCGCTCGGCCCGCCTCACACCCAGCGCCTTCGCGGCCGCGTCCGCCGTGAAGCGGCGCGACTTCGCAAGAGCGGCGTCGATAACCTCTTCCAGTTCGTCGGCCAGGACGCCAGGGGTGAACCGGCGGGCGAAGGTCCTGATGGCCGGCGCGTCGGGCAAGTGGTGGGCGGCGAACGCGAGATAGATCGAGGCATCGTCTGTGTCGGCGCCGCCGGCCCCGTGGCGGTTGCGGATGATCCTCCGAAGCTCAGCGAGCCGGAGGGGGCGGAGGTCGCCCCGGCGGCTCTTGTGGGCGGGCTTGGTGTAGCCCAGCACAACGGCGCCGAACTTCACCGCCTTCGCTCCGCGTGGCACCACGCGCGCCGCCTCTCCGGCGCGTGGGTCGTCTTCGGTCAGGACAGCGGCAGGCAAATGATTGACACGCATGTGTGAAGCGGCCTCTTTGGAGTTGAAGAGGCGGCGGGACTGCGCTACCAAGGCGCTGCTATATTGATCCGCCGCGAATAGAAGCCGCCCTACGGGGCGGCTTTTTCTTTATTCCGGCTAGGGGAGGTCCTCGAAAGGAATGCCGGCGCCACGCGCCGCCACAATGGCTTCGGCCCGCGCATCGGCAATATCTTTGGTCCGGTACACTTCCCACGTCGATACGGGCGAAACAGCGACCACAAGAAATGTTGGCGCTGATGGCAAGACCTGCCCATCGGGCTGGCGGTCCAAGTTGATCAAGAGGCTGAGCCTGACAGCGCGGTTCACCCGGAGACGGTCAACATTGATCTTGCCCATCACGCCACCTCGCCTTTGGCGGTGACGAGACGCGGGAGGTCGGATTTGAAACGCCGAAGCTCGCCCCGGCGAATGAAAGTCCGGGCGCCGATCTTCACGGCTTCAAGTTCGCCCGACTTGATAAGGCCATAGACTTTGCTGTCGCTAACAGGGAACTCGCGCTTCCGTTCCTCAGAACGGATGGCGAGCAAGTCGTCGTCGTGGGAGTTGGTCATAAGTGGCCTCGTGGTCTTGGTGATCCACGAGGCCGCAGTCGCACGACGGCAGGCACAGGATCACCCGTGTTGGTGATGCTCGCCGAGCCTCAATGGCTCATGCCGCCGCGAGTGAACGCGACCCGGATACTATGGTGATGCTACCTGTATGGCGCAATAGCCCGCTGCACAAATCTGTGCATTCGGTATTTATGGATGCATGTCGTTGGAAAAATCCAACGACTACTTGCGGTCGGCAGAGGCTCCGACCTCAAGATAGGTATCCCAGGCGTCCATGAGCTTCCTGCGCTTCTCCAGCGCGTCGCTGCGGCGATATGCTTGTTCGGTCTCGTCTCCTTCGATGTGCGATAGCGCGGCTTCCGCGACCTCGGTCTGAAATTCGGTCGCGTCTCCAACCCAATCCCGGAAGCTGGAGCGGAACCCGTGCACGGTCGGCTCGTCTCCTCCGATTACACGATATCCCGACCCGTGCCGGCGCAGCACCATTTCCATGCTCATCCCGCTAAGGGGCTGGCGGTGCTTCTGGCCGGGGAAAATGAAGTCGTCTGCCTCGTGCCTGATCTGCCCCACCAGCCGCAGGATATCGACTGCACGGGCGGGGAGAGGGACGCGATGGGGCCGGGCTCCCTTCATTCTCTCGGGCGGTACAGTCCAGACCTTTTCCGCGAGGTCGATTTCGCCCCAGCGCGCAAGCAAGGTCTCGGACGTTCGCGTCGCTGCCAGGATGGTGAATTCAAGGGCGAGCGCGGCCATGCCGCGCACCAACCGGAGCTTTCCCACGAAAGTTGGCACGTCCCGGTAGTCCATTGCGGGATGGTGGCCGCGCTGGAGCTTTTTCCGCTTGTTCAGAAGGTGCTCCATATGCCCCTTCCACTGAGCAGGGTTCGGACCATCCCGCAGGCCCCTGACCTTCGCGGCGTCCAAGATGGCTTCAATCCGGCCCCTCAGCCGGGCTGCCGTCTCGGATTTGGTGGTCCAGATGGGTGATAGGATCGCCAGCACGTCTTCGGTCGTGATGTCGGCCGGCCGCTTATCTCTAATGGAGGTGCAATAGCCAGTTTCGCGCCACCCCCCGTCATCGTCCTTCTGGACCGAGAGGGTCATTCGCCATTGCGCGAGGTGCTTGGGATTTTTCCATCCCGACCTGTGAGCCTCGATATAGGCGAGGGCGGCCTCGCCGAACGTGATGGGCGCCGTCTCCTTCTCGGCCTGCACCTCAAGCGGGTCGCGGCCTTCCCGCAGAGCCGCGCGCATCGCATCCGCCTTCCGGCGCGCCTCAGCGAGGCTAACCTCGCTCACCGCCCCTAGGCCAGCTTCGCGCCTCTTGCCGTTCAGGATGAACAGGAAGGTCCACCGCTTCCGCGTTCCCGTGGGGTCAACACTCAGATAGAGGCCGGCTCCATCCGCGTGGCGACCCGGCTTCTTGAGGGTCTGCACCTCTCGTGCGGTCAATCTGTTGATCGCCCTCGCCATTCTGTCCTCGCAATCCTGGGAAATCCCGGCCCCAATTTCGGGCCCTAATTTCCGGAGTTGGGGCCCGGTATCCATGGCTGGGGCCCTAAGATGGGCCCCAATCCGAATGCCTGGATTGTACGGAACAGCGGCGTACACCGGAAGACGCTAGAAAACGCCATCCGGCCTCAACCTGCTGGGATTACGTTATTTTCTGGATAGCAGTGAACGCAAAAAATCATGGGAAAACAATGGGATGGCGGAAGGGGTGGGATTCGAACCCACGGTGGGTTTGCACCCACGCCGGTTTTCAAGACCGGTGCCTTAAACCGCTCGGCCACCCTTCCGCGGGTCTTCCGCGAGCGCATGTGCGACCGCGGGCGCATGCATATGCGATGGGGAGCGGCTCAGCGGCTCCCGCCTTGCCTCATCTAGCCCACCCGGGACGGGCCGTCGAGGGGCCCGAAACAGGGGAGGGCTGGGGTGTCCGGGAAGGCGCCGAGGAGGTATCGGGAAGTCATTCCGTTAACCATCGCCATGACGTCGCCGCATTTTAGCCGTCATTCCCCGTCCTCTTGGTCCACAGTGCCCGTGTTCGGCTTGCCGGCAGACGTGGCTGTTTGCGCCGCCCGGGCAACCGTGGTCGGCCGTTGCGAGGGAAAGGGAACGGATGAAGCGAACCGCGTCGCCCATGCTTCGCCGCAGCCGCGGTCGCCGCGCCGGACTTTCCGTCGGCGTGCGCCATGTGGCGGGTGGGGCGGTCCTCGCGGGGTGCCTTGCGCTCGGCGCCTGCAGCTCCATCGAATCCCTCGACGGCAAGATCGATCCCGTCTACGGCGTCGCCGCCAGCCCCCGCGTGGTGGCGGAGGGCGAGCCGGTGCCGCCCGGCGGCGGCTCCTACAAGGTGGGCAAGCCGTATACCATCGCCGGCCGCACCTATGTGCCGGCCGAGAATCCCAATTACGCAGCCGAGGGCATGGCCTCCTGGTACGGCAGGGATTTCCACGGGCGCCTGACGGCGAACGGGGAGGTGTTCGACATGAACTCCATCTCCGCCGCCCACAAGACCCTACCCATGCCGTCCTATGTGCGCGTGACCAACCTGTCCAACAGGCGCTCCGTGGTCGTGCGCGTGAACAACCGCGGTCCCTATGTGGGCGACCGCCTGATCGACGTCTCGTTCCACACTGCCGAACTCTTGGGCTTCGCCGGTCGGGGCATGACGAAGGTGCGGGTGGAATATCTCGGCCGCGCGCCGCTCAACGGTTCGGACGACGTGAAGCTCGCCCAGAGCCTGCGGCAGGATGGCAGCCCGGCCGAAGTGCCGGCCGGCTCGTCGCCGGTCATGGTGGCGTCCGCTCGTCCCTTCGTGCCGGACGTGCCGGCTACGCGCACGGTGGCCGCGACCACGCCGAGGCAGGATGAGGCGCCCCTGCCGCCGAGCCGGCCGTATGACCTCGGCGCGCCCTCCGCCGGGTCGGGCGGCGTGAGCGTGGCGAGCGCGGGCTGGTCCGCGGGGCCTTCGGCGGTCAGCGGCCTCGGCTATGCTGGCGTGCCGGCCGACGCCGCGCGCTGAACACCTTCCGTCTTTCCGGTCCTCCCATCGCCTGAGACCACCGCTGCGGGGAAACCGCGCATGCTGCGGGATGCGGCGCGTGAATCATGCTATTCGTTCCGGCGATCGTCCAAGATTCCAGGTGGTGCCTCATGTCGCCCAAGGTCCGCTGCGCCCGTGACGGCAGGCCGCGTCCGCGCGGTGCGGGGCAGGGCTGGGGCCTGCGTGTTCGCGCCCTGCGGGCGGCCGCCGGCGCCGGACTGGCGGCGGCGCTCATTCTCGGCGCGACCGCGCTCCGCGCCGCGGACTTCCAGACCTCCATCCCCTCCGCCATCCTGATCGACTACGAGACCGGGACCATCCTTTTCGAGAAGGATGCGGACAAGAAGATCGCCCCCGGCACCCTCGCCAAGGTGATGACGGCGGACGTGGTGTTCAGCCAGCTGAATGCGGGCAAGATCGCCATCGACACCCCCTTCGTGGTGAGCGTGAACGCGTGGCGGCGCGGCGGCGGCCCGTCCGGCGGCGCCGCCATGTTCGCGGAGGTGAACAAGCCGGCGCCCGTGGGCGAGCTTCTGGCCGGGGCGCTGGTGGTCTCGGGCAACGATGCGGCCATCGCCCTGGCGGAAGGCGTCGGCGGCACGGAGAGCCAGTTCGCGCAGATGATGAACGCCGAGGCCCAGGCGATCGGCATGACCAATTCCGATTTCCGCAACGCCACGGGCTTCGCGGATCCTGGGCAGGTCTCCTCCGCGCGGGACCTCGCGGTGCTTGCCGCCCACATCATCCGCACCTATCCGAGCTATTATCCGGTCTTCGCCCGGCCCAACATCGACTGGAACCACATCAAGCAGCGCAACCGTAACGTGCTGCTCGACGCCGGCATCGGCGCGGACGGCCTGCAGGTGGGCTGGCTGAAGGATGCGGGCTACCACGCGCTCGGCTCGTCCGTGCAGAACGGGCAGCGCGTTGTCGTCGCCACCCTTGGTGCCAAGAGCGAGAAGGAGCGGCTGGAGGAGACGCGCAAGCTGGTGGAGTGGGGCTTCCAGTCCTTCCGCCAGCGCCAGATCTTCGCCGCCGACCAGGAGGTCGGCCGGGCGCAGGTGTTCGGCGGGGCGGAGACCTCGGTGGGGCTGGTGGGCAAGGGGCCCGTCACCATGCTCACCCCGCGCGCGGGAGGGGAGCGGGTGTCCGCCCGCGTGATCTATACCGGCCCCCTGCGCGCACCGGTGACCAAGGGCGCCGAGGTCGGCCGGCTGGAGGTGACGCGCGGCCAGGTGAAGGTGCTGGACGTGCCGCTCTACACCGCCGCCGACGTGCCGGTGGGCACGCTGATGGAACGGGCGCTGGACGGCGGTCTCACCCTGATGGGCGATTCGATCCGCGATCTCGCCCGACGCGCCCTGGCGAAGCTGCACAAATGACGTCCGGCCGTTTCATCACGCTGGAAGGCGGGGAGGGCACCGGCAAGTCCACCCAGGCGCGCCGCCTCGCAGCATACCTGCGCACCCTCGGCCACGAGGTGGTGGAGACGCGCGAGCCCGGCGGGTCGCCGGGGGCGGAGGCGGTGCGCCACGTGCTGCTCTCGGGGGCGGCGGAGCCGTTCGGGGCGGAAGCCGAGGCGCTGTTGTTTGCTGCCGCCCGGGCCGATCATCTGGAGATCGTCATCCGCCCGGCTCTGGCGGCGGGGCGGATCGTGGTGTGCGACCGCTTCGTGGATTCGACCCGGGTCTACCAGGGCGCGGTGGGGCAGGTGCCCGCTGCGCTGCTCGACACGCTGGAGGCGGCCACCGTCGGCGGGACCCTGCCGGACCTCACCCTGATACTCGATGTTCCGCCGGAGCTCGGTCTCGCCCGTGCCGCCGAGCGGGGCAAGGGGGCCGTGGCCGACCGGTTCGAGAGGGAAGGGACGGATTACCACGCCCAGGTGCGCGAGGCCTTCCTTGCCCGCGCCGCCGCGGCGCCCGAGCGCTGCGTGGTGGTGGATGCCCGCGGGGGGGTGGACGAGGTGGCCGCGGCCATCGCCCGCATCGTCGACGCGCGCCTCGGCCTCGCGGCCCCCGCCGCGGCTTCCGCCTGAGTGGCGGCGGGATGAGCGAGATCCTGTCCGGCGATGTCCTGCCCGGCGCGCCCCATCCGCGGGAGCAGACGCAGCTGTTCGGCCATGCCGCGGTGGAGGCGGACCTCATCGGCGATTTCCGCGCCGGGCGGCTGCCCCATGCGCTGCTCATCGGCGGGCTGGAGGGCATCGGCAAGGCGACGCTGGCCTATCGCCTTGCCCGGATGGCGCTGGCCGGGGGTGTCGCGCCGGGCGTGCATACCCTCGACATGCCGGCGAGCCATCCCGTGTTCCGGCAGGTGGCGTCCATGAGCCATCCGGACCTCCTGGTGCTGCGCCGCGCGCCGGAGGCGGGGGAGGAGAAGATCCCCACCGTGATCCCGGCGGAGATGGTGCGGCGGGTGCGGACCTTCTTCGGCGCCACGGCGGCGGCCGGCGGCTGGCGCGTGTGCATCGTCGATTCCGTGGACGACCTCAACGCCTTTGGCGCCAATGCGCTGCTCAAGACGCTGGAGGAGCCGCCGCCGCGCGCCCTGTTCCTGCTCATCACCCATGCGCCCGGCCGGGTGCTGCCCACCATCCGCTCCCGCACGCGGCTGCTGCGCCTGCGGCCGCTGGCCACCGGCGACGTGCTCGCCGCCCTCGACCACCTGAAGGGCGAGGTGGAGGGGCTCGACGACGCGGCCCTTCCTGCGGCGGCGGAGGCCTCCGGCGGCAGCGTGCGCCGGGCGCTGGTGCTGGCGCGCGGGGAGGGGATGGAGGTGCGCATGGCCACCCTCCGGGCGCTGGAGCAACTGCCCCGCCCGCGTCCGGAAGACCTGCACGCGCTGGGCGCCCGCCTCCAGGGCGACCGCACCGACGGCCTCGACCTCTTCATCGAGGCGGTGAGCGACTATGTGGCGGAGCGGGCGACGCGGGAGGGCGAGGCCCGCCATCGCCTTGTCCGCCTCGGCGAGGTGTGGGAGAAGGTGCGACGCAGCGCGGCCGAGGCGGATGTCTTCAACCTCGATCGCAAGGCGCTGGTGTTTCGTATCTTTGCCGATCTCGCGGAAGCCGTGCGCTGAGAAGCCGCCGCCGGCGCGGGGCCGGACCCACCGTTCGAGCCGAGCATGTCCGCCAAGCCCCATTTCTACATCACCACCGCCATTGCCTATCCCAACGGCGTGCCGCACATGGGCCACGCCTACGAGGCGATCGCGACGGACTGCATCGCGCGGTTCAAGCGGCTCGACGGCTATGACGTGCGCTTTCTCACCGGCACCGACGAGCACGGCATCAAGATGCTGCAGACCGCCCAGAAGGCCGGCCTGACCCCGCGGGAGCTGCTGGAGCGCAACGTGCCGCGCTTCAAGGCGATGGTGGAGACGTTCAACCTCTCCAACGACGACTTCATCCGCACCACCGAGGCCCGGCATCACGCGTCGAGCCAGGCCATCTGGGAGAAGATGGCGGCCAGGGGCGACATCTACAAATCCACCTATGCCGGCTGGTACTCGGTCCGCGACGAGGCCTATTACGCCGAGGACGAGACCACGCTGAACGAGCAAGGCGTGCGCCTCGGCCCACAGGGCACGCCGGTGGAATGGGTGGAGGAGGAGAGCTACTTCTTCCGCCTCTCCGCCTATCAGGATCGGCTTCTGGCCTATTATGCCGAGAACCCCGGCTTCATCATGCCGGAGGCGCGCAGGAACGAGGTGACGAGCTTCGTCTCGGGCGGGCTCCAGGACCTGTCAATCTCCCGCACCACGTTCGACTGGGGCATTCCCGTGCCGGGGGACCCCAAGCACATCATGTACGTGTGGGTGGACGCGCTCACCAACTACATCACCGCGCTGGGCTATCCGGATGAGGGCGCGGACCTCTTCAAGCGCTTCTGGCCGGCGGACGTGCACGTCATCGGCAAGGACATCATTCGCTTCCACGCGGTCTACTGGCCAGCCTTCCTGTGGTCGGCGGGGCTCGAGCCGCCCAGGCGCGTGTTCGGCCACGGCTTCCTGTTCAACCGCGGGGAGAAGATGTCCAAGTCGGTGGGCAACGTGATCGACCCGTTCGATCTCGCCGCCACCTACGGTGTCGACGCCATCCGCTACTTCTTCCTGCGCGAGGTGTCGTTCGGACAGGACGGCTCCTACAGCCACGAGGCGATCGTCGCGCGGATGAACGCGGACCTCGCCAATGACCTCGGCAACCTCGCCCAGCGCTCCCTCTCCATGATTTCCAAGAATCTCGACGGCGTTGTGCCGGAGCCCGGCCCCCTCTCGGCGGAGGACGAGGCCATCCTCGCGCTTGCCGACGGCATGCTGGAGAAGAGCCGGGAGGCGATGGAGGGGCAGGCCATCCACCACTACCTCAACGCAGTGTGGGCGGTGGTGGCCGAGGCGAACCGCTATTTCGCCGCCCAGGCCCCCTGGGCCCTGCGCAAGACCGACCCGGCCCGCATGGCCACCGTGCTGTGGACCACCGCCGAGGTGATCCGCGAGGTGGGCATCCTGGTGCAGCCGGTGATGCCGGAAAGCGCCGCGAAGCTGCTCGACCTGGTCGCGGTCCCGGCGGACGAGCGCGGCTTCGACCGGCTCGGCGCCGGCCACCGCCTGCCCGCCGGGCGCACGCTGCCGACACCTGTGGGCGTCTTCCCCCGCTATGTGGAGCCGGAAACCGCTGCTTGACCCCGGCCCTGTCTTGGTCGAGGGATGGCGCTGCCATCAAACTGTCTTAACCTTGTTCTGTTTCTTTTCGGGATACTGCACGCGGCTCCAGCGTGCGCGAGCGGAGGCGAGTGAGCCGTGGGCAAAAGAGCCGTGGGCATGACGGGCGGAAGACTGGTCTCGGCAATCGCCGTCGCGCTGGTGCTCGCGGGGTGTTCCTCGGAACGGTATGACCGCCCTGCGCCGGCGGCGATCGATCCGGTGCCGCCGCTGATGCCGACGGACGTCCCCCCGGTGCAGGAGGGACCGGCGGTCCCGCGCATCGAGGTCCGGCTCCAGGGCGCCGATTCGACGCTGGTGCGCGCGCGCATCGCCACCGCCCGCCGCGCCCGGCAGTACAACATCACGGTGGACCAGCCCGCCCACCTCGTGGCCGAGAAGCGCCTGACGCCAGACGAGGCCATGAAGCGCACCAATGGCCAGAGCCAGGATGCATCCTTCCGGCTGGACTACATCTTCAACACCTCCGGCGGCGTGGTGACGGTGGCGCTGGAAGCGGCCATCGTCACCAATCCGGGCCGGCCGGGCGAGCAGGTGCGCGCCATCACCATGCCGGCACCCGACGCCGATGCCCTGAAGGAAGAGATTTCCGCCTCGGGCTGATTCCTCGGGGGCCCTACTTGAAAGAGGGGCCCCTCCTTGGCTAAAAGCGGCGCCGGTCGGCAGTTCACCGAGGCGTCGCTGTCCCGCAAGGGGAGCTAAACCTGCCGCATTCCTTCGACAGACACCTTTCCCGTGCCGCGTCGTAAGCCAGCGACCAACGACAATCCCTTCGGCACATTGAGGGATAGGTCATGTCCAGAACCCAACTGCCCTTCGCGGTGGAGGATGTCTCCGCGCTCGCCCGCGCCCTGAAGCGGGAAATCGCCTCGGCGCCCGAAAAGCCGGGCCACGTGGAGCTCCTCAACATGCTGGCCCGCGCCGGCGGCTACCGGAACTTCCAGCATTTCCGCGCCCAGATGTCGGCCGAGGCGCGCCTTGCCCGCGTGCCGGCGCCGCCCCAGCCGGGGCTGGTGGACCTGAAGCGGGTGGAGCACGCCGCCAAGCATTTCGATGCCGCGGGCCGGCTGGCCCGCTGGCCCGGCAAGGAGAGCCGGCGGCAGCTGTGCCTGTGGGTCATGTGGTCGCGCATTCCGGCCGGGGAGACCTTCACCGAGGCCGGCGTCAACGCCTTGCTGCGGGCGGAGCACCTGTTCGACGACCCGGCGCTTCTGCGCCGCGCCATGTTCGATGCCGGCATGGTCTGGCGCACCACGGACGGCCGCAGCTACCGGCGCATCGAGCAGCGCCCGCCGGAGGAGGCCCTCGCCCTCATCCGGCATCTGGGCCGTCGCGCCCTCCATTGAGGGGCGGGGCTCAGCGTGGCCGCCCGGTGCCCGCGAGGCGTTCCACGAGGATGACGGTGGCGAGGGCCGCGACGGTCTTCACCACCGCCCCGGGCACATAGGGCAGGAACGCCGTCTCGAAGGCGCGGGCAGGGCCGGCCATGGTCGCGATCCAGCCCGCGCCCATGGTCATGAGCACCAGATGCCCGAGCGCGAGCACCCCGAACAGGGGCAGGGGACGCAGCCGCGCCCATCTCTCCTGCAGCACGGCCACCAGCACGGCGGAGACGAAAAAGCCGACGATGAAGCCCGCCTTCGGCGTCTTCATCACCGCAAGGCCGCCGCTCAGGCCGGAGAAGACGCCCAGGCCCATGAGCCCCACGGCGATGTAGGCCGCCACGGTCAGCGCGGTGAACCGCCACCCCATGAGGGCGGCCATGGTGAGCAGCACGTAGCTCTGGAGGGTGATGGGCACGGGCTCGAGCGGAATGCTCACCTGCGCGCTCCACGCCAGCAGGGCGACGCCGGCCACCGGCAGGGCAAGGGCCCACATGGGCGCGTAGGAGGCGAGGCGGGCAAACGCCGGCTTGAAGGTGGGCGCGGTCGGCATGGACACCCCATGAAAGCGAGGCGTGCAGAAAAAGAGCGTGGCGCGCTCCGCGTCAATGCCCGCGTCACCCCTCCGGCTCGACGCGGGCGGCCGATGCGCTTATGTGAGGCCTCATTCCACGGCGCCTTCGGCCCGGCAGCGACCGGCGCGCGGCAGAGGGCGCCTCAACGCAAGGACCCGGAGCGCCCTGCCGCCCGCACGAAGCGGCGCCGGGCCCCGGAATGTGACCGTCATGCTTGTCGACAGCCATTGCCACCTCGATTTTCCCGATTTTTCCGCCGAGCTGCCCGATGTGGTCGCCCGCGCCGTCGCGGCGGGCGTGTCCCACATGGTGACCATCTCCACCCGGGTGCGCCGCTTTCCCGAGATTCTCGCCATCGCCGAGCGGTTCGATTGCGTGAGCTGCTCCGTGGGTACCCATCCGCACCAGGCGGCGGAAGAGCCGGACGTGACGACCGCCGAACTCGTCGCCCTCTCGCGCCATCCCAAGGTCGTGGCCATCGGCGAGGTCGGGCTGGACTATCACTACGACACCAGCCCGCGGGAAGCGCAGGCGCACGGCTTCCGCACCCATATCGCCGCCGCGCGGGAGACCGGCCTGCCGCTCGTCATCCATGCCCGCGAGGCGGACGAGGACACCGCCGCCATGCTGGAGGAGGAGACGGCGAAGGGGGCCTTTCCCTTCCTGCTCCACTGCTTCACCGCCGGGCCCGAGCTGGCGCGCCGGGCGCTGGCGCTGGGGGGGTACATCTCCTTCTCGGGGGTCGTGACCTTCAAGAAGAGCGAGGATCTGCGGGCCATCGCGGCGAGCGTGCCGGGCGACCGCATCCTGGTGGAGACGGATTCGCCCTTCCTCGCGCCCACCCCTTATCGCGGCAAGCGCAATGAGCCTTCCTTCGTGCGCGAGACGGCGAAGGTGCTGGCGGAGGCCCGCGGCGAGGCGTTCGAGGACTTCGCCGCCGCCACCACGCGCAATTTCTACACGCTGTTTTCCAAGGCCAAGGGGCTTACCGGCGACGCCAGCTGAGGCGCCGCGGGCCGCAAGGGAGAAGCCGGTGGACCACGACCGTTACGACGACGCCTACATTCGCTCCATCCTGTCGCAGGTGCGCACCATCGCCATCGTCGGTGCCAGCGCCAATGCGGCCCGCCCCTCCTATCTTGTCATGAAGTACCTGTCCGAGCGGGGCTATGCCGTCTATCCGGTCAATCCCGGCCAGGCCGGCAAGACCGTGGTGGGCCTGACCTTCGTCGCCACGCTGAAGGACGTGCCCGTGGCCATCGACATGGTGGACGTGTTCCGCGCGCCGGAGCATGTGCCGGCGGTGCTGGACGAGGTGCTGGCGCTGGAGCCCCGCCCCAAGGTGCTGTGGACCCAGCTCGGCGTGCGCAACGACGAGGCCGCCGCCCGGGCCGAGGCCGCCGGCCTCAGCGTGGTGATGAACCGCTGCCCCAAGATCGAATACGGCCGCCTCTCCGGCGAGATCGGCTGGACCGGGGTGAATTCCCGCACCATCTCGGCCCGCAAGCCGGTGCGGCTGGGGCAGGGGGTGCAGCGGCTTTCCATCGCACCGCGCGGTCCGAAAGTTTAACAAAAATCATCGAATATATGTGCTTAACTGATTTCCACGCGACACCCATGGTGTTGATGCGGAACAACCGGGAGAGAGCGTCATGACCGACAGCACCGCGCGCGAGCCGGGCTTTTCCACCCTCGCCATCCACGCCGGCGCGCAGCCCGACCCCACCACCGGCGCGCGGGCGACGCCCATTTACCAGACCACCTCGTTCGTGTTCGACGACGTGGACCATGCGGCGTCCCTGTTCGGCCTGCAGGCCTTCGGCAACATCTATTCGCGCATCACCAACCCCACCAATGCGGTGCTGGAGGAGCGCGTCGCCGCTCTGGAAGGCGGCACGGCCGCGCTGGCGGTGGCCTCGGGCCATGCGGCGCAGCACCTGGTGTTCCACACCCTTCTGACCCCCGGCGACGAATTCGTCGCCTCCCGCAAGCTCTACGGCGGGTCCATCAACCAGTTCAGCCACTCCTTCAAGAGCTTCGGCTGGAACGTGGTGTGGGCCGATCCGGACGACATCTCCTCGTTCGAGAAGGCGATATCGCCGAAGACCAAGGCGATCTTCATCGAATCCATCGCCAATCCCGGCGGCGTGGTGACCGACGTCAGGGCCATCGCGGCGATCGCCAAGAAGGCCGGGGTGCCGCTCATCGTCGACAACACGCTGGCGACCCCCTACCTGTGGCAGCCCATCAAGGACGGCGCCGACATCGTCGTGCATTCGGCCACCAAGTTCCTGGGCGGCCACGGCAATTCCATCGGCGGCGTGATCGTGGACGCGGGCACCTTCGACTGGTCGGCCACCGACCGCTACCCCTTCCTGTCCAAGCCCCGGCCGGAATATTCCGGCATGGTGCTGCACGAGACCTTCGGGAATTTCGCATTCGCCATCGCGGCCCGGGTGCTGGGCCTGCGCGACCTCGGCCCGGCCCTGTCGCCGTTCAACGCCTTCCTCATCCTCACCGGCATCGAGACGCTGGCCCTGCGCATGCAGCGGCACAGCCAGAACGCCTTGGCGGTGGCGGAGTATCTCGCCGCCCATCCCAAGGTGGCGTGGGTGAGCTATCCGGGCCTGAAGAACGACAAGTACCACGCCCTTGCCCAGCAATACCTGCCGAAGGGCGCGGGCGCGGTGTTCACCTTCGGCCTCAAGGGCGGGTACGAGGCGGGCATCAAGCTGGTGTCGAGCGTGGAGCTGTTCTCCCACCTCGCCAACATCGGCGACACGCGGTCCCTCATCATCCACCCGGCCTCCACCACCCACCGCCAGCTGACCGACGAGGCCAAGACGGCTGCCGGCGCGGGGCCGGAGGTGGTGCGCCTTTCCGTGGGCATCGAGGAGGTGGCGGACATCATCGCCGACCTGGAACAGGCCCTCTCCAAGGCCTGAGCCTCAGGCCGACACGGCGCCGGCCCCGTACACCTCCCGCGTCAGGTCCAGCCAGGCGCGGGCGGCGTGGGAAAGGTAGCTGCCCTGCCGCCAGACGATGGCCATGTGCCATTCGGTGCCCGGCTCGTCCAGCCGCGTGAGCGTGACCGAAGGCGTCGCCCGCTGCTCCGCAATGGTGCGGGGCAGGAAGGCGACGCCCAGGCCCGCCCCCGCCAGTTCCACGATGAAGTCGATCTGCCCGCTGCGCGCCGCCACCTGGGGCGAGAAGCCGTTGCGGGCGCAGGCATCCTCCAGCACCTGGTTGAGGGCGAAGCCGCCCTCGAACAGGATGAAGGGGAAATCCCGCAGCGCGCCGATGCCGATGCGCTCCGAGCCGGCGAGCGGATGCGTGCGCGGCAGCACCGCCATCAGCGGCTCCAGCCGCACCGGCTGGCCGTCGAACCCGGCCTTGGCCGGCAGCAGCGAGCCGGCGAGCTCCAGCTCGCCTTCCAGCAGCATTTCCTCCAGCCGCTTGGAGCCATGCTCCGTCAGCCGGATCTCGATGCCGGGATAACGGGCTCGGTAGATGGCGAAGAGCGGGGCGAACAGGGTCGAGGCGCCAAGCGGCGGCAGGCCGAGCCGGAGGCTGCCGCGGCGCAGGCCGCGCAGGTCGTCCAGCTCCGCCACCAGCCCCTCCCGCTCGGCCAGGAGGGTGAGCGCCCGGCGATAGACGATCTCCCCCGCCGCCGTCAGCTGGCTGCGATGGCCGATGCGGTCGAGCAGGGGCACGCCCAGCTCGTCCTCCAGCTGCTTCACCGCCTTGGAAACCGTGGGCTGGGTGGCGAACAGCGCCTTGGCCGCGGCCGAAAAGCCGCCCTGCCGCACCACTTCCACGAAGGCCCTGAGCGTGCGTAATTCCATATCATGCCAATATGGAATACTAAGAATTCAGTCAATTCATTTTCATCATGTTGCGCCGCATACTATATTGCCGGCATCGGCACTGGAGGTGCCAGCGATGTCTGCCAAGAAGCCTGCCCCCGTCACCCATTCCGCATTCATGCTGCGCAATATGCTGCGCACAATGCGATCCATGCTGCATCGCAGCATGATCCTTCAGGTCGCCACCCTCGCCGGCTTCTGGGCGGTGGGCGAGGCGGCGGTGCGGCTTCTTCATCTGCCGTTGCCGGGGGGCATCGTGGGCATGGCGGTGGTGCTCGCGCTCCTCTCCAGCGGCCATATCCGGCCCGCCGCGGTGCGGCGCGGGGCCGGCTGGCTGCTGGCGGAGATGCTCCTGTTCTTCGTCCCGGCGGTGATGGCGGTGCTGGACCACGGCGAGCTGGTGGGCCTTCTGGGCCTCAAGGTCGCGGCGGTCATCGTTTCGGGCACCGTCATGGTGATGGGCGGCACGGCGCTGGCCGTGGATCTCTGCTACCGGTGGCGCATGCGCCTCGCCGGAGAGGGGGCAGGCCATGCCGACGCATGATCCCATCTTCGCGACGCTGTTCTGGTCGGCGGTCACCATCGGCAGCTACGCGGCGGCGCGGATCATCGCCCGGCGCTGGCGCTTCTGGTGGACCTCGCCGCTGGTGCTGACCCCGCTGGTGGTGGGCGTGGTCGCCCTCAGCCTGCATACGGGCTATGGCGAATACATCCGCGGCACCCACTGGCTGGTGCTGATGATGGGCCCGGCGACGGTCGCCTTTGCCATTCCCATCTATGAGCAGCGGGCCCTCATCCGCCGCCACTGGCCGGTGCTGCTGGTGGGCGTGCTGGTGGGCTCCACCCTCGCCATGGTGACGGCCTTCATCCTGGCCGATCTCATGGGCCTGTCCCAGTCGCTGCAGCTCAGCCTGATGCCGCGCTCCACCTCCACGCCCTTCGCCATGACGGTGTCCGGCGACATCGGCGGCGTGCCGGATCTCACCGCCGTGTTCGTGATCCTCACCGGCATCTGCGGCGCGGCGCTGGGCGAGCTGGTGATGAAGGTGGTGCCGCTGTCCTCGTCGCTCGCCCGTGGCGCCCTGTTCGGCATGGGCGCCCACGGCGCCGGGGTGGCGAAGGCGCACCAGATCGGCGGGGAGGAGGGCTCCATCGCCGGCCTCGTGATGGTGCTCGCCGGACTGTTCAACGTGCTGGCGGCGCCGCTGGTGGCCCACCTGCTGCGCTGATCTATGAGAGGGCTCAAGCTGCACTCGACTTATAGATTTCAGGCTGACACTATTCAACCTGAGGATGGTCTGGGGGCAGCCATGAACTGGTGGGATGTTTGGAAGGACAGGATCGCTTTACCGCTGATTGGGATAGTCATCACCCTGATCGGGGGTGCGCTCCTCAATTTCTTTACGGGTGGCCTGGTGATCGCCTCCCTCGGCGGCGTGACGCGATCCGAAATAGCCCGGGTTGTCGACTTCGACACCGACACGAGTTGCGGCAAAGTCTTCAACCGGCGGAGAATCGGCCCGCCTGACAAGTTTTTTTGTTCCCTGACCGACGTTTCGGTGCGTGGTCGCTCGGATGCCGGCTGGCGCGCATGCCGCTTCGGTACGGAGGAGGGAGCCCGGTGGCTGATAGCCGATTTGCACGGTACGGATTGCCCCACGCCGGATGCCGTCGAAATCTATTGCAAGGCCCAATGCATCAACTGGAACTGAAGCTCCAGGCGCGAACGCCGCCGGGTGTCGATGTCATCCCTCCTGCGGCCTTATGCGGGCCGGGACGGTAGGCCGACGTTCGCATTTGGAACCCGCAGCCCCGCCCGGTGCACCACGGCGGCGATGAGCACGATGGTGGCGCCGAACTGGTGGGTGAGGGCGAGGTCGAGGGGCACCTGGTGCACCAGCGTCAGGATGCCCAGCAGCGCCTGCGCCGAGACCAAAGCGAACAGCACCCACGCCCGCCGCGCCACCGTACCGCCGATCCGGCTGGCATCGAGGGCATGCAGCAAGGTGAGCGCCCACAGGGCGTAGGCGATCATCCGGTGGTCGAACTGCACCGTCAGAGCATTCTCGAACAGGTTGCGCCAGAAGGGCTCCGCCGCGGCGAGCTGGGTGGACGGGGGGATGAGATGGCCGTCCATGAGCGGCCATGTGTTGTAGGCCATGCCGGCATCGAGCCCCGCCACCAGCCCGCCGGCGAAGATCTGCAGCAGCACCACGCCCAGGATCAGCCCCGCCGTGCCGCGGATGCGGCCGGGCGCGGCCCGCATGGCCTCCGGCACCAGGGAGCGGGCCACCGCCACGATGGCGGCAAGGATGATGCAGGCGAGCGTCAGGTGGATGGCGAGGCGATACTGGCTCACCGAGACCCGCTCCGTGAGTCCGGAGGCCACCATCCACCAGCCGACGGCGCCCTGGAGCCCGCCCAGCACGAACAGCCCGAGGCAGCGGGCCAGCAGCCGCCCCTTCAGCACCCCGCGGACCGCGAACCACAGGAACGGCAGGAGGAAGGCGAAGCCGATGAGCCGGCCCAGCAGGCGATGGCCCCATTCCCACCAGAAGATGCGCTTGAAGCCCTCCAGCCCCATGCCCTTGTTCAGGATCTCGTATTGCGGAATGGCCTTGTACTTGTCGAACTCGGCCTGCCAGTCGGCCTGCGAGAGCGGGGGCAGGGCGCCGGTGACGGGCTTCCACTCGGTGATGGAGAGGCCGGACTCGGTGAGGCGCGTGGCGCCGCCCACCACGACCATGGCGACGATCATGGCCGCCACCACGTAGAGCCACAGGCGCACGGGGGCGAGGGCACCGGTGGAGCGGGCGTGGGGGAGCGGCATGGCTTGGGCCTGCGACATGTCTGCCTCGTCCGGCGCCTGGGGCGCGATGAATGCGTCACGCCACGCCGGCCCGGCGCGGCAATCTCGTAAGTGGCCCCCGGAGCCGATCCGTTATAGAGGGCAGATGCGCCGCGCAAGGGAGCGTGTGCCGCACGCGAGCCGGATCCGGCCGGAGTGAGCTCCGGTCGCAGGATCCGTCTCCCAACGCCAGCGGGAGCGGGCAGGGGCTTTCCCGTCTGTCCGAACGTCAGGTCCAGGAGGTCCGTCCGCCCCATGCCCCAGCGCATCCGAAAGCTCATCGGCACCGTGCTTCTGCTGCTGCTCGTCGTGGTGTGGGCCTTGATGGCCATGGTCATCGCCCAGGGCCGCGTGACCGGGCTGCACTGGGCGTGGCAGACCGTCTGCTACGTGCTGCTGGGCGGTCTCTGGACCATTCCCGCAGCCCTGCTGATCCGCTGGATGGAGCGGGCAGACAAGCCTCGCCAAGGCTGAAACTCTAGTCCTATCAAATAGATATTGGCATAGCCTCAAGTCACGGATGAAGCGATTCGCGACGCGGCTCTGCGCGCGTGCGCATGCCCCAGCGCAATATAGTGCGCCGGCTAATGTAAAATGATATCCGGCTAATGAGTGGCGTCGCTCAGGCGGCGCCGGCCAGGCGTGGCGGCAGGGCAGCCGGGGGCGGCACGGGAATGGTGGCAGCGTCCGCCGCCTCGGCATCGAGGCTCGGGACCTGCTTGTCATCCGCATCCGCCAGGGCCTCCTTCGGCCCGGTGGCCATGCTGAGCATCACCACCCGGGCGAATCGCTTCGCTGCCAGCGCGTCGAAGCTCTCGACGACGGAGGTGGCGGGCGCGGCGTCCGGGTTCAGGAACACCACCAGCGGGTCGAGCGCCGCCAGCCGGTGGCCGCTGCGGGCGGAAGCAAGGTCCGGGGCGGCCACCACCACGTGGTCATAGGTGCGGCGCAGCGCCTCCAGCACCAGGGCGAGCCGCTCCGCGCCGATCACCGCCGGCCCGCCGCGGGCGTCGCGGCCGGGCGGAATCACATGGGCGCGGGACCGGGCGTCGCGGTGGATGGTTTCGCCAAAGCCGGCCACGCCGAACAGCAGCTCGCTCATGCCCGGCGCCCAGGGATCGGAGACGAGGGCGGCAAGGCTCTCCGCCTCGCCATCCAGGGCCACCAGCGCCACCCGCGCCTCATCCGAGAGGCGGCGGGCAAGGGAAATGGCGCACCGGGCCGAAAGGTCCGGCAGTTCCTCGGAGGTGAGGAGGATGAGGTGGCCGCCGCATCCGCCCGCGGCCGCCACCTGGGCGGCAAGCCGCTCCACCGCCTCATCCGGCGCCAGCCCGGCATTGGCCCCGCCGAGCCAGGCGATCCGATGGGTGGCGGCAAGCTCCACGGGCAGCTCGGCGCGGTCCACCCGCCCCTCCGCCACCGGCTCGGAAGACATCTGGCGGCGGGCGATGAAGAGGAGAAGGGCGGCCGCCAGCAGCAGCGCGATGGCCAGCGGCCGCGGCGGATCGGGCACCAAAGAGGCCTCGGGCGGCATGCCACGCTTGAGGGTGGGCAGGGCCTGAGCCTCCTCGGCCCCCTCCCGCGCGGCCGCATCGAGGGCAAGGAAGGCGGCCACATAGGCATCCGCCGCCCGCTCGGCCAGAGCCGGCGTGGGCGCCGAAAGGGACAGGCTGAGCCCGCGCCCGCCGTTGACGGGCGTGATGACGAGGTCGTCCATCAGCCGCCAGGCGGCGCGCATGACATCCGAGCGCCCCTCCGCCGAGGCACGGGGACGCACGCCGAGCCGCGCGGCAAGGCTGCCGCCGGCGATCTGCGCCGCGTCCGCCGGACCCAGGCGCTGGACGGCATCGTAGGCCATCTCGCGGGAGGCGATGACCTGCGCCACCCCACGCACCGCCGACGGCCGCGGCTGCGTGGCTACGTCGAAATCGAGCGTCACGGTGGCGGCGAAGCGAAGGGGGAAGAAGCTGGCAATGGCGGCAAGCACCAGCACCACGACGGCGGCCTGCCACACGGTGGGACGCAGCGCGCGCGCCATCCCCCACCCTGCGGTGCTGGCCTGAGACACGTCGAGGTGCGCCATGCCGCCCTCCTTCCGAATCTGGCGCAGGACGCGCCAGAGTGAACGGAGGTAAGCGCAACTATGGTTTATGGATCGTAAACGGGCTGTTCACAGTCCGCCGCGCCGCCGCCTCTCGCCCCTGAGGGCGGGCGCGATGAAGCCGATATCGGCGATGCCCTTGCCGATGCTCCCCGCCGAAAGGGCGAGGGAGACGGCGAAGGCGAGCCCGCCCCCCAAGGCCGGCAGCAGCCCCGGGTGCGCGCACAGGGCGGACAGGGCCGGGATGCCGGATGAAGCGGCGCAGGCGGACCCATCGAACCGGTCGCCGATGGCCAGCACCGCCGCCGCATTGCCGAGGGCCAGCACGGCGGCGGCGAAGGCGAGCCCATGCCGAAGGGAAAGAAGCAGGTCGACAGCCTTTGCCACGACAACGAGGGCAAGGACGAAGATGGCCGCCGGCAGCGCGAGCCCCGCCGGCGTGTACGACACCGGCGGCAGGACCGGGGCCACGGCGAGCGGCGCGGCGATGGCGAGAATCAGAAGGTTGAGCTTCAGCGGTTCGGGGAACTTGCAGGTGAGCAGGCGCGCATTGCCCCGCTCCAGCAGATCGATGACGGCACAGGCCAGCAGGCCCGCGGTGAAGCCGCCGAGATGCGCCCCCCAGTCTATGCCCCGCGTGCTCAGGGAGAGCGCGATGTTGAGGCCGATGTTGATGACGAAGAAGCTCGCCGAAAGCCCCACCTTGCCGAGGATCCAGAGGGAGAACAGGGCCCCCAGCACGCCCGACACCGCGCCCGATGCGCCCACCGACAGGAACAGCTCCTTGTGGGTGGAAAGGCTGACGAGGCCCCCCGCCACCAGCGCCAATCCATAGATGATGATGAAGTAGGTGGCGCCCACCCGCCGTTCCAGATGCCCGCCCCACAGGGCGAGGCAGAACATGTTGGTCAAAAGGTGCAGGGGATTCGCATGCAGGAAGCCATAGGCGAGCAGCCGCCAGTATTCCCCCCGCTGCAGGGCGAGGGGATAGATGGCCCCCGCCTGCCACAAGTCGCGCCCGCCGGGCGCGGCTGCGCCGGTGCGCAGCACCATCATGCCGAACACGGCCACGTTCACGGCAATCAGCAGGTAGGTGGCCGCATGGGGCTGCTCGAAAAAGCCCTGCCTTTGTCCGCGCATCTCTCATCTTCCACGTGAGGAATGCCCCCGATGGACGGGCGCTCCGGCAATTTCTACCGGTCTTCCCACATCGGCGCACGTTTGGCGAGCACCGCCGAGATGCCTTCGTCCGCATCGCGGGCGAGCATGTTCTCGGCCATCACGCGGGAGGCATAGGCATAGGCATCGTCGAGGCCGAGCTCCATCTGGGCGTAGAAGGCCGCCTTGCCCAGCTTCACCGGCACCTGCGATTTCTCGGCGATGCGCCGCGCCAGCGTCTGCGCCCCGGCAAGGGCCCCGCCCTCCGGCATCACGCGGTTCACGAGGCCCATGCGCAGCGCGTCCTCCGCCTCGGTCCATTCGCCCAGTAGCAGCATCTCCATGGCGTGCTTGCGCGAGAGGTTGCGGGAGAGCGCCACCATGGGGGTGTGGCAGAACAGGCCGATGTTCACCCCGGGCGTGCAGAAGCGGGCCTTCGCCCCGGCCACGGCGAGGTCGCAGCTCGCCACCAGCTGGCAGCCGGCGGCGGTCGCCATGCCTTCCACGGCGGCGATGACGGGCTGCGGCAGGCGGACGATGGCGGTCATCAGCGTGGCGCAGCGCTTCAGCACCTCCTCGAAATAGGCGCGACCGCGGTCGGCGTCGCCGCGATGGGCCTGGATCTCCTTCAGGTCATGCCCGGCGGAATAGACCGGCCCTTCCGCCGTCAGCACCACGGCGCGCACGGAAGCGTCGTCCGCGATCTCGGCCAGCGCCTGCGTGAGCGCGGCCATCATCCCTTCCGAGAGGCTGTTGCGCTGCGCCGGGCGGGCGAGGGCGAGGGTGGCGACGCCCCCCTCCTGGCTCCGCGCGACGAAAGGCGCTTCAGCCGGATCGCAGGCCGGGGAAGCGGCGGCGGGGGACGCTGCAGGCATGGGGGTCTTCCACCCTTCTGGTTTCGGCATTGGCGGGTTTGACGTTTCCGCCGCTATCCTATTCACAGAACGGCAAGCGGCGCGAGCCGGTATAAAGGCGGGAGAGAGACGAGGATGGACGCGGTGCGCGAGGCGGTGATGTCCGTGGCGGAGCTGGAAACGTTCCTGGCGCGGGAGTTTCCCCAGGCCTTCGGGCCCGGCAAGCCCCACCACGTGGTGGGCGTGGGGCACAACACCGCAAGCGTGCGCCTCGATGCCGACGACAGCCACCTGCGCCCCGGCGGCACCATCTCCGGCCCGGCCATGATGGCGCTGGCGGACGTGGCGGTCTATGTGGCCCTGCTGGGCCAGATCGGGCCGGTGGGGCTCGCGGTCACCACCAACCTCTCCATCAATTTCCTGCGCAAGCCGGCGCCGGGACCGCTGCTGGCGGAGGCGCGGCTGATCAAGCTCGGCAAGCGCCTCGCCGTGGGCGACGTGGGGCTGACGGGGCAGGGCAGCGAGGAGCTGGTGGCCCACTGTGTCGCCACCTATTCTATTCCCGACCGACGCTGATCCCGCGCAAGGCGGCGCCGGCGGCCGGGGGCCTATTCTTGGCTGGTAAGGAGGAGTGGCCATGCCCGACACCGGATCCACCATCCTGATCCTTCAAGGTCACCCCGATCCCGCCGGCGGGCACCTGTGCCACGCGCTCGCGGACGCCTATGCGGAGGGGGCCGTGGCGGTGGGGCACAAGGTGCTGCGCCTGTCCGTCGCCGATCTGAATGTGCCGCTGCTGCGGTCCCAGGAGGATTTTCTCCATGCCCCGCCGCCCGACGCTCTCGCTCAGGCGCGGGCGGCGCTGCTGGAGGCCCGGCACCTCGTGGTGATCTTCCCGCTCTGGCTCGGCGGCGCCCCTGCGGCGTTGAAGGGGGTGCTGGAGCAGTTGCTGCGGCCCGGATTCGCCTTTGAATATGTCGAGGGCGGCGGCACGCGCGCCCTGCTGAAGGGCCGTTCCGCCCGGGTGGTGGTCACCATGGGCATGCCGGAGGTGGTGTTCCGCCTGTGGTATCTCGGCGCCGGGCTTTCGACGGTGACGCGAAACATCCTCGGACTGGCGGGATTCGCGCCGGTGCGCGGCACGGTGCTCGGCGGCGTGGAAGCGGCGGGAGAGCGGCGACGGCGGAAATGGCTGGCCCGGATGACGGTGCTGGGACGCCAGGCGCGCTGAGACGCCCGCCCGCCGCCAAAGCACGCGAAAATCAGCCGTTTTTTGATGGTGTTATAGCACCATTTTTTCAAGTATTTGTTTTTACAAGATAATTATCGGAACCCCCGCATTGACGGGGACAAGGGCCTCCTCTAGAAGCCCTTCATCGCCGGACAGCGCATGGCCCTCGGGTCGTCACGTCCGGCTTTCTCATTCGGAAACGATCCCATGAAGACGTATTCGGCCAAGCCTGCCGAAATCGAAAAGAAGTGGGTGGTGATCGACGCCAGCGGGCTGGTCGTCGGTCGTCTCGCCACCATCATTGCCATGCGCCTGAAGGGCAAGCATCTGCCCATCTACACCCCCCACGTGGACTGCGGCGACAACATCGTCGTGGTGAACGCGGAGAAGGCGGTGTTCACGGGCCGCAAGAAGGACCAGAAGGTGTACTACCACCACACCGGCTTCCCGGGTGGCATCAAGGAGCGCACCGCCAAGTTCGTCCTCGAAGGCCGCTTCCCCGAGCGTGTCATCGAGAAGGCTGTGGAGCGCATGCTCGCCCGTGGCCCGCTCGGCCGCAAGATCATGGGCAACCTGCGCGTCTACAAGGGCCCGACCCACCCGCACGAGGCCCAGCAGCCGGTCGCCCTCGACGTGGCGGCGCTCAACCGCAAGAACGTGAGGAACTGACATGGCCGAGGTTCTCCAGTCCCTCCAGTCCCTCGACGCTCTTGGCGCGATCACCGCTTCCGCCCAGCCCGAAGCCCCCGTCCATGTCCAGAAGCTGGACAAGTTCGGCCGCGCCTATGCCACCGGCAAGCGCAAGGACGCGGTCGCCCGCGTGTGGGTGCGTCCCGGCACCGGCAAGATCACCGTCAACGACCGCGACATCGAGGTGTACTTCGCCCGTCCGGTCCTGCGCCTCATGATCAACCAGCCCTTCCAGGTGGCTGCGCGTGAAGGCCAGTACGACGTGGTCTGCACCGTCTCCGGCGGCGGCCTCTCCGGCCAGGCCGGCGCGCTGCGCCACGGCATCTCCAAGGCGCTCACCTATTACGAGCCCGAGCTGCGCTCCCCCCTCAAGAAGGGCGGCTTCCTCACCCGCGACAGCCGCGTGGTCGAGCGCAAGAAGTACGGTCGCGCCAAGGCCCGTCGTTCGTTCCAGTTCTCCAAGCGCTGATCGCGCTTCGGTCGGAACTCCGAAAGTCTGGAAACGGCGGGGATTTCCCCGCCGTTTTCTTTTTGCGCGCCGCGTGCCGGGCGCGCGCGTCCACCTGCGCAAAAGCAAATGGCCGGGACGAGCCCGGCCATCGCAGGAAACTGGAATGGGGAAGATCGCCCCGCCGTCAGAAGCTCGGGGTGTCGCCGTCGAGCGGGCTCCACTGGCCGTTGACGGTGGGGTCGCCGGGCGGGCCGGAGCCGTAGCCGCCCGACAGGTCCGGCGGGAAGGCGTAGTCCTCGTTGCGGTCGTCGCCGATCTTCACGTCGGGCCGGATGGCGGGGCCGGGGCCGGGATCGAGATAATTGCCCTGCGGGATCACCGGCAGGTTGATCACCCGCTTGGACAGGGTGACGGAGGTCTGCGCGACCGCCACCATCCCGGCCGTCGCCACAAGCCACAGGAGCAGCGTGCCGCTGGTGCCGCCCACTCTCCACATCACCCGCGTCATGGCTTCGCCTCGCATCGGCGCCGGGCATCGGTGTGCCGGCGCAGGCCTTGAAGCATGTTCGCGGCACAGTGTGAAGGGGGACTGTCACGCTCTGGCCGCGGAGCGCGGGCCGTGGTTCAGTTCGACCCTGGGGGGAGGGCGCATGATGAGTCGATCCGGCCGCAGGGGAATTCGCTTCGCCATCGCGCTGCTTTCGGCCGCGACGCTTCTATGGAGCGGCATCGCCTCCGCCGTGCCGGCGCGCATCGTGCTGCTGCGGCACGGCGAGAAGGGCGGGCCATGGACCCTCTGCCAAGTGGGACGGGACCGGGCCCAGGCGCTCGTGTCCTATTACGTGGGGAAGGGCGCGCGGAAATCCGTGTTCCGCCCCGGCGAGACGCCCAGGGCCATCCTCGCCCTCTCGCTCCACACGCTCGAGACCATCTATCCGGTGGCCGATTCCTGGGATCTGCCGGTGGTGTTCTACGCGGTGATGCCGGAGCTGGTGGACGGCCGCTTCCTCATTCGCGACAGCCGGCTGAACGCCCGCACCCGCGAGGCCGTGAAGGACATCATGGAAAAGCCCGAGTGGGCGGGCCAGACGCTGCTCGTCAACTGGGAGCACGACCACATCGCCCGCACCGAGCCCGACCCCACCCTCGCGGCCTCCGAGCAGGACCGGACCAATTTCCACATCACCTCCCCGGAGGAGAAGGCGACGCTCTACGCCC
Organism: Xanthobacter nonsaccharivorans; assembly: GCF_043194755.2. Lineage (NCBI taxonomy): Bacteria > Pseudomonadati > Pseudomonadota > Alphaproteobacteria > Hyphomicrobiales > Xanthobacteraceae > Xanthobacter > Xanthobacter nonsaccharivorans. The sequence goes on from NZ_CM195526.1 coordinate 2,447,063, forward strand.
TGCTGGGGCTCGATCAATTGCCCGGCGTGCCGCGGACGTGGCCGGACAACACCTACGACTACATCTGGATCATCGATTTCGACCAGAAGACCGGCAAGCCCATCGCCTTTTCCTCCATGAAGGAGGAGTTCGGCCCGCCGTTCGAGCAGGTGCCGCAGAACGACTGGGGCAAGTCCGAGGGGCTCACCGCCGCCAGCGGCTGCGTCTTGCCTTAGGCGCGCCCGGGCTGTCCGCCGATGGCTTTACCTGTCCATGCGAAGGCCAGCGGGGCAGGGCGCGCCCGTGTCGGCCTTCGCACGCAATGTTGGAACCGTGACAGGCGGTCTACTTCTTGTATTTGCGAAGCATCATCTCAATGGCCGTGACAGATTCCGACACATTCAGCCAGTTCTCGGCCTGTTCATCGTTCTTGAATTCACGCCCGAGGTTGATGGGCTCTTCCTGGCCCTCGACGTGCAGGAAGCACGCCCATTTCCCGTTCGGGAGTTGGTCGACAGTGACCTTGTGGTCAGACATGCTGCGGTCCTCGCCTGCGCTGTGTTTTTTGGCGGACACACGACACGCTTGCGCATCGCCCTGCATCCACGCCCTATGATGCAATTGGTCTGCCAAGGCACGCCGCCGAGCAGGCTCGCGCGCAGGGGGAAGACGATGGACAAGGACGAGGCGCCGCAGGCGCTGGAGGCGCGGTTCGGCATCACCCTCCACATTCTCATCCGCATCGCGGCGCTGGTGCTGCTGCTCGGCTGGTGCGTCGCCATCGTCCGGCCGTTCCTGACGCCGATCCTGTGGGGGGTCATCATCGCCATCTCGACCTACCCGGCCTTTGTGTCCCTGCGCGCGGCGGTGAGCGGGCGCACGGCGGTGGCAGCGGTGATCTACACGCTCCTCGGGCTGCTCGTCCTCGTGGTGCCGGCCATCCTGCTTGCCGACACGCTGTTCTCGGGCCTGAAGCTCCTCGCCCACAACCTGGCCGACGGCACCTTCCATGTGCCGCCGCCGCCCCAGGTGGTGCGCACCTGGGTCCTGGTGGGCGATCCGCTCCACCGCTTCTGGATGCTCGCCTCCACCAATCTCGACCAGGCGCTCGGCACCATCACGCCGGAGCTGACCAAGGCCGGTCGCTGGCTGCTGGGCATGGCCAGCGACATGCTGGTGGGCTTCGCCCAGTTCATCGTCGCCATCTTCGTGGCCGCCGCGCTGCTGATGAACGCGGCCGGCGGGCAGCGCATCGCGGGCGACGTGGCGCGCCGGCTCGCCGGGGAGGAGGGGCACCACCACGCGACCCTCGCGGTGCGGACCATCCGCTCCGTCACCAAGGGCATCATCGGCGTCGCCCTCATCCAGGCCATCCTCGCCGGCCTCGGCTTCCTGGTGGCGGGGATCCCGGCCGCGGGCCTGCTGGCGCTGCTGTGCCTCATCGTGTGTGTCATGCAGCTGCCGCTGGTGGTGGTGCTGCTGCCGGTGGTGATCTACGCCTTCACCATCCTGTCCCCGGTCGCCGCCCTGCTGTTCGCGCTCTGGTGCACCGGCATCACCCTTCTCGACAACGTGCTGAAGCCCATCTTCCTCGGCCGGGGCGTGGACGTGCCCATGCTGGTCATCTTCATCGGCGCCATCGGCGGGGTCCTGTCCTCGGGCATGCTGGGACTGTTCGTGGGGCCGGTCGTGCTGGCGCTCGGCTACACCCTGGTGCTAGCTTGGTTGCATACCTCCGCACCGGACACGCCCGGAGCCTGAGAATTTTTGCCGGGGACTGGTTTCACTCGCCGGGACTCCCTTATGGTCAATGAAGGGAAAGGGACGTCCGGGCGTCAATGAAGAATACCATAAGGCGAACCACTCGAAGGTCGCTCCTTAAAGTTGCTGTCGGGTTGATGATTCTCGTCATCGGCGGGCTTCAGACCTACGATCTCTGGCAAGCTCGCTCGGAGGTCTGGCGAAGTGGCGTGCAATCCATCGAAAATGTGTTGCACGCCCTCTCCAGCGGCATGGAACGCAACCTGGCCACCGTCGATCTCTCGCTCCTCGGGGCGACCGAGGCGCTGCAGGAGCCGGGACTGTCCCAGATCAGCGCGGCGCTGCGCGACCGCATCCTCTTCGACCGGTCGCTGAGCGTCGACTTCCTCGGCGCCATGCTCGTGCTCGACAAGGACGGGGACGTGCTGTTCCTGTCCCAGAGCATGCCCCAGGCCCCCGGAAACTTCTCCGACCGCGAGTATTTCCGAATCCTCAAGGCCGATCCGCAGATCACGCATTATCTGAGCAAGCCGTTCTTGAGCCGCATCCAGCATGGGGACCCGGTCGTGGTCCTCTGCCGTCGCGTGAACGGGCCGGACGGAGCGTTCAACGGGGCGGTGATCGCGGTCATCCGCATCAGCTACTTCCAGTCCCTGTTCGAGGGGGTGGACCTGGGGTCGGGCGGCCTGATCGCCCTCACCCGCACCGACGGCACGATCCTCTACCGCCGGCCATCCACCGATGGCGCGGGCAATATCGGGGTGAACAGGGGCGATACGGTACAGTTCAAGAAGGCCCTCGCCTCGAACGGCGGGCCCTATGTGCAGCGCGGAGCGCTGGATGGGGTCGAGCGCCTGCTCGTGTCCGCGCCGGTGGGCGATTTCGGCCTGATTCTCACCGTCGGCGAGCCCCTGTCCGTGCTGTTCGAGGAGTGGAACCGCCGCGCGCTGGTGACCGGGGCCATCACCCTCAGCATCTGCCTGATGCTCGCCGTCACCGTGCGCGCCCTCGCGACCGCCCTGCGGCGCAGCGAGGAGATGGAAGAGGAGTTCGAGAAGCTCGCCGTCACGGACGCCCTCACCGGGCTTTCCAACCGTCGGGCCATCGACCTGGTGCTCGATACGGAATTCCGCCGGGCCCGGCGGGAACGAACCAGCCTCTGCGTGCTGATGATCGACATCGACCACTTCAAGTCCGTCAACGACCGGCTGGGCCACGATGCCGGTGACGAGGTGCTGCGCCGGATCGGCCACCTGCTGCCGCAACTGGTGCGCCGCCCCGGCGATTTCGTGGGCCGCTTCGGAGGCGAGGAGTTCATCGCGCTCCTGCCGTCCATCTCCATCGAGGGCGCCCGCCATGTGGCGGAGCGGATCCGCACCGGGGTGGAGCAGATGTCCCACGCCACCAGCGGCCCGCCCCTGACGGTGACCGTCAGCATCGGCATTGCCGCGGCCGACGGGGGCGACACGCCGGATAGCGTCGTCCACCGGGCGGATGAAGCGCTCTACCGGGCCAAGAGCGAGGGGCGCAACCGCGTCGCCAACGCCACCCTCGCCGTGGCCTGAGAGCCTGCTTGAAATGGTCCGGCCGCGCGGGGCCGGACCTGCAAAGATCCATCCCGGCTTTCCCGGCGCCGAGGTCGAAGGCTCGTCCGGGGGCGGTGTGGCGCCGCGGAGACATGGCATTGCTGCTATGCAGCACGATCGGGCTATTTGGTTTTGCGGCGCGAAAGAGGCTGTGCTAGTTAGTGTGCGACGCAACATAACCATCCAGCCGACGATGAACCATCTCCAGCGCCTTCATGATGCCGTGCTCGTCGCGGCCTTCGTCTGCCTGCTGGCGGCCTTCGTCCAGACCCGGGCGCTGCTCAACGAGCCGCACGGCCCCCTCCGGATCGAGATCTCCAAGGAGCGGGTGATCGCGGGGTTGAAGTGGCAGCTGGAAGAGATGGCGAAGTCCGAGGACGCACTCCTCTTCCAGTTCGTCAACTGACGCCCTCCGCCGCGACCTGAGCGGCGGCTAGAGCGCTTCCGAGCGAAGTGGACACCGCTTCGCGTAAAGGAAACGCGCCAGATCAAAGACCTGAGGCGTTCCCCCGATTCCATGAAGCGGGAAACGTTCCAGGCGCCGCGCTGTCAGGCCTCGGGTTCGTCCTCGCCCGAATCGGGCAGGGTGGCCGCGAGCCTTTCCGCCGCCTCCAGCAGGTTGGGCACCAACGCCGTCGCCTTCTCCAGCGAGAAGCGGGGCAGGGGTCCGTGGCAGGCCACCGCCGCCACCACCGTGCCGCGCCGGTCCTTCACCGGGACCGCAATGGCGACGAGGCCTTCCAAAAACTCCTGGTCATCGGTGCTGTAGCCACGCTCGGCGATGCGCTCCAGCTCCTCTTCCAGCGCCTTGACCGTGGTGATGGTGTTGGGCGTCTGCGCCTTCAGGTGCAGCGTCTCCAGGATGCGCCGGCGCTGGGCCGGGCGCATGGCCGAGAGGAACAGCTTGCCGGACGCCGTGCAGTGCATGGGCACGCGCGAGCCCACGTCCAGATGCATCCGCAGCGGCCAGGCCGCTTCCACGCGGTCCAGATAGATGGCCTCGCTGCCCAGGCGGGTGACGAAATTGCAGGTCTCTCCCGCCACCTCCACCAGCGCCTCCAGGATGCCGCGCCGCTCCGTGCTCACCGAGTTGCGCAGCATGTCGAAGCCCATGCGCAGGAAGCGCGGCCCCACCGCGAAGCGCCGCCCGTCCGGCTCCCGCAGGAGATAGGATTCGGCCTCCAGCTTCTGGCACAGGCGATGGACGGTGGGCTTCGGCAGGGAGAGCCGCACGCACAGCTCCGGCACGCCGAGGGGCGTCTCGGAGCGGGCGATCTCGCCCAGGAGATCGAGCGCCCGGAGCATGGCCGAGGCATTGTCCCGCTCCTCGGGTTTCTCCGGCTTTTCCGCCTGCTGCTTCACCCTGGCCATGTGAATCGCCACGCCCTTCCGCCGCTGCACCCTTAGCGGCTGGCGACCGGCTGTCAAACAAGACGCAGGCGCACACGGCCCTCTTCGCGTCGCACAACACAAATCTCATTAAATGAGACATTTCATTTCAAATAATGGATTGACTCGTTTCATCCCTTCGTCGCATCGTCAGGTCCGCAGAGAGGAAACTGCCATGCAAGGCGAGGAAAACTTCGACTTCGTCGTCATCGGCGCGGGGTCGTCGGGGTGCGTTCTGGCCAATCGCCTGAGCGAGGACGGCAAGAGCCGCGTTGCTCTGGTGGAAGCCGGCCCCCGGGATACCAATCCGTGGATTCACGTGCCCATCGGCTACGGGAAGACCATGTGGAACGACCGGCTCAACTGGCGCTTCCACACCGAGCCCGAGCCCACCATGGGCGGCCGGCGCATCTACTGGCCGCGCGGCCGCGTGCTGGGAGGCTGTTCCTCCATCAACGGCCTCATCGTCATCCGCGGCCAGCAGGAGGATTACGACGGCTGGGCGGCGCGCGGCGCCACCGGCTGGGGGTTTGCGGACGTGCTGCCCTATTTCCGCAGGCTGGAGGACAATCCGAGCTTCGCCGGAGATCCCCTGCACGGTACCGGCGGGCCGGTGACGGTCAGCTCCATCCCGCGCAAGCATGAGCTGATCGAAGTCATCAAGGAGACCGGCCGCACCCTCGGCGTGCCCGAGACGGCGGACTTCAACGGCGCCCGGCAGGAAGGCGTCGGCTATTACCAGCTCACCACCCGCAACGGCTTCCGGATGAGCGCGGCCAAGGCCTATCTCGCCCCGGCGAAGGGCCGGGCGAACCTCACCATCCTCACCGAGACGCAGGTCCGCCGGGTGCTGTTCGAGAATGGCCGCGCCGCCGGCGTGGAGGTGAGCGCCGGCGGGCGCATCAGGGTGATCAAGGCGCGTCGCGGGGTGGTGCTATCCGCCGGCGCGGTGCAGTCGCCCCACCTGCTCATGCTCTCGGGCATCGGGCCGGGAGCGCACCTTCGGGCCAACGGCATCGGCGTGCACGTGGACAGCCCCGGCGTCGGCGGCAATCTGCAGGACCACCTGCAGCTGCGCCTGCTCTACCGCTGCACCAAGCCCATCACCACCAACGATGCGCTGAACTCCCTGTTCGGCCGCCTCAGGATGGGCCTCGAATACCTGCTGTTCCGCGGCGGGCCGCTCGCCATCGGCATCAACCAGGGCGGGCTGTTCACGCGGGTTCTGCCGGAATCGAAGACGCCGGACATCCAGTTCCACATCGGCACGCTTTCGGCCGACATGGCGGGCGGCAAGGTGCACGATTATTCGGGCTTCACCCTCTCGGTCTGCCAGCTGCGGCCGGAGAGCAAGGGGTGGGTGCGGCTCGGCTCCGCCGATCCGCTCCAGCCGCCGAAGATCACCGCCAATTATCTCGCCACCGAGACCGACCGGCGCTGCGCCCTCGGCGGCATGAAGTTCGCCCGCAGGCTCGCCGCCACCGAGCCGCTGAAGAGCTACGTGGCGGAGGAGAAGCTGCCCGGCCCGGGCATCACCGACGACGAAGGCCTGCTCGCCTTCGCCCGCGAATACGGGGCGACCATCTTCCACCCCGCCGGCACCTGCCGCATGGGCGCCGACGACGACCGCGAGGCGGTGGTGGACCCGCGCCTTCGGGTCCGCGGCGTGGACGGGCTGTGGGTGGCGGACTGCTCGGTGATGCCGAGCCTCGTGTCCGGCAACACCAATATTCCCGCGATCATGATCGGAGAAAAAGCCGCCGACATGATCCGGGAGGACGCGCTGAACAACAGCAACGGGCGAGACAACGCCCCAAATCAGATCAATGACGGGAGGACACAACAATGGCTGGGCAAGCGGGAGCTTCAAGTCGCGAGCTGAGACGGGTGGTGGGCGCCAGCGTCATCGGCGCGACCATCGAGTGGTACGACTTCTTCCTGTACGGCATCGTCGCCGGCATCGTCTTCAACAAGCTGTTCTTTCCGGCGGACGATCCGGTCGTCTCCATCCTGCTCGCCTACACCACGTTCGCCATCGGCTTCGTGGCGCGTCCCGTGGGCGGGCTCATCTTCGGCCATTTCGGCGACAAGCTGGGCCGCAAGAGCATGCTGATCATCACGCTGATGATCATGGGCGTGGCCACGGTGGCCATCGGCCTGCTGCCCACCTATGCGCAGATCGGCGTGGCCGCGCCCATCCTGCTGCTGATCCTGCGCGTCGCCCAGGGCATCGGCATCGGCGGCGAATGGGGCGGGGCGGTGCTGATGGCGTATGAATACGCGCCGGAGAACAAGCGCGGCTTCTTCGCCTCCATCCCGCAGATCGGCCTCGCCCTCGGCCTGTGCCTCGCCTCCGGCGTCACCGCCATCGTCTCCATGCTGCCGGACGAGCAGTTCATGGCCTGGGGCTGGCGCGTGGGCTTCATCGGCTCGGTCGTGCTCATCATCGTGGGCATGTACATCCGCCTGAAGGTGCACGAGACGCCCGAGTTCGAGCAGGTGAAGGCCGCCAACAAGGCGGAGGCCATCCCCTTCATCACCATGCTGAAGGAGTATCCGCGCAACGTGCTGCTGGGCATGGGCGTGCGCTACATCGACGGCGTGTTCTTCAACGTGTTCGCGGTGTTCTCCATCGTCTACCTGGCGAACTACGTGAAGGTGCCGCGCACCACCGCCTTGTGGCTGGTGACGCTCGCCGCCTTCGTGATGGTGTTCACCATCCCCATGTTCGGCAGGCTGTCCGACAGGTGGGGCCGTCCGCGCACCTATGCGGTGGGCTCCGCGCTGCTGGCGCTGGTGGTGTTCCCGGCCTTCTGGCTGTTCTCCACCGGGTCGCTGCCGCTGATCGCCCTCGGCATCGTGTTCCCGTTCGGCGTGCTCTACGCCATGTGCTACGGGCCCGAGGCGGCGCTCTTCTCCGACCTGTTCGACGCGCGGGTGCGCTACACCGGCATCTCGTTCGTCTACCAGTTCTCCGGCATCGTCGCGAGCGGCATCACCCCCATCATCGCCACCTACCTGCTGGCCCGCGGCGACGGCCAGCCCTGGCAGGTGTGCGCCTACGTGGTGTTCGCGGCCCTCGTCTCCATGCTCTCGGCCATGGCGATCCGCGTCCCCGCTCCGGGCACCAGGTCATCCGACGTCGCCCAACGCTCATCGGCCGAAACGGCCCGGCAGCCCGCGCGCTAGAGCGCGAGCCGATCAGCTTGCGAGGCAGGCAGGTCGGCGCGTGCTCCAGCCCAACCGATCCGGAGGCGGCGCGTGGCCGCCGCCTCCCTCTCCCCAAGGTTCCAAGAGGATTGTTCCGTCATGAGGATGACCACCGAAGAGGCGTTCATCAAGGTTCTGCAGGCGCACGGCATCAACGAGGCCTTCGGCATCATCGGCTCGGCCATGATGCCTGTTTCCGACCTGTTCCCGAAGGCCGGCATCCGCTTCTGGGATTGCGCCCACGAGACCAACGCGGGCCTGATCTGCGACGGCTACACGCGGGCCACCGGCCGCATGGCCATGGCGATCGCCCAGAACGGGCCGGGCGTCACCGGCTTCGTCACCGCCATGAAGACCGCCTACTGGAACCACACCCCCATGCTGCTGGTGACGCCCCAGGCGGCCAACAAGACCATCGGGCAGGGCGGCTTCCAGGAAGTCTCGCAGATGGCCATGTTCCAGGACATGGTCTGCTACCAGGAGGAGGTGCGCGACCCCTCCCGCGTGGCCGAGGTGCTCAACCGCGTCATCGAGAAGGCCTGGCGCGCCTGCGCCCCGGCGCAGATCAACGTCCCCCGCGATTTCTGGACCCAGGTGGTCGACATCGAGCTGCCGCAGATCGTGCGCCTCGAGCGTCCCGCCGGCGGCCGGCACGCCATCGCCGAGGCGGCGCAGATCCTGTCCGAGGCGCAGTTTCCCGTGGTGCTGAACGGCGCCGGCGTGGTCATCGGCAATGCCATCGGCGAGGCCATGGCGCTGGCCGAGCGGCTCGATGCGCCGGTCTGCGCCGGCTACCAGCACAATGACGCCGCCCCCGGCACCCATCCGCTGGCCGTGGGCCCGCTGGGCTACAACGGCTCCAAGGCCGCCATGGAGCTGATCTCCCAGGCGGACGTGGTGCTGGCGCTGGGCACCCGCCTCAATCCCTTCTCCACCTTGCCCGGCTACGGCATGGACTACTGGCCGCGGCAGGCGAAGATCATTCAGGTGGACATCAACCCGGACCGCATCGGCCTCACCAAGAAGATCTCCGTGGGCATCTGCGGCGACGCCAGGGAAGTGGCCGGCCAGCTCCTCGCGCAGCTCGCCCCCGGCGCCGGCGATGCCGGCCGGGAGGCGCGCCGCGCCCTCATCCACCAGACCCGCTCGCGCTGGCTGCAGCAGCTCGCCTCCATGGACCATGAGGACGACGATCCCGGCACCCGCTGGAACGAGGAGGCCCGCGCCCGCGACAAGACCCGCATGTCGCCCCGGCAGGCCTGGCGCGCCATCCAGTCGGCGCTGCCCAAGGACGTCATCATGTCCACGGACATCGGCAACAATTGCGCCATCGGCAATGCCTATCCGAGCTTCGACATGGGGCGGAAATACCTTGCCCCCGGCATGTTCGGGCCGTGCGGCTATGCCTTCCCGGCTATCATCGGCGCCAAGATCGGCTGCCCCGACGTGCCGGTGTTCGGCTTCGCCGGGGACGGGGCGTTCGGCATCTCCATCAACGAGATGACCTCCATCGGCCGCGAGGAATGGCCGCCGGTGACCATGGTGGTGTTCCGCAATTTCCAGTGGGGCGCGGAGAAGCGCAACACGACCCTCTGGTACGACAACAATTTCGTCGGCACCGAGCTCGATCCCAAGCTGTCCTACGCGAAGATCGCCGAGGGCTGCGGCTTCAAGGGGGTTCGGGTGGACACTCCGGACAGTCTCAAGGAGGCCATCCACACCGCGGCCGAGGAGCAGAAGAAGGGCGTCACCACCTTCATCGAGGTGGTGCTGAACCAGGAGCTCGGCGAGCCCTTCCGCCGGGACGCCATGAAGAAGCCCGTGCAAGTGGCCGGCATCGCGCGCTCCGACATGCGTGAGCAGATCGCGCGCTGACTCCGATCCGGGCGGGGGCTCCTCCGCGCACCCGCCCGGCCTTTTCCTGCCCCATCCCGAGAGATCCGACATGCTCGCCCTCGACCGGATCATCGACGCCGCGCGTGCCGCCCCCCGCAGCATCGTCCTGCCCGAGGGCGCAGATCCGCGTGTCGCCGCCGGCGCCCGCCGCGCCGTGCGCGAGGGCATCGCCCGGCCCATTCTCCTCGGCCCGCCCGGGGAGGTTCTGGCGGCCCTCGATGGGGACGCGCGGGGCATCGCCATCGAGGATCCCGCCACCTCGCCCCGCCTCTCATCCTATGCGGAAGAGCTGCACCTGCTGCGCCACGCCAAGGGCATGGACCTCGCCGCCGCCTGCCGCCGCATCCGCGAGCCGCTCGCCTTCGCCGCCATGATGGTGCGCCAGGGCCATGCGGACGGCACCGTGGGCGGGGCCGTGGCCACCACCGCCGAGACGGTGCGCGCCGCCCTCCAGATCATCGGCCTCGCGCCGGGGGCGAGGATCGTCTCCAGCTTCTTCCTGATGATCCTGTGTGAGGACCACCACATCCAGAAGGGCGCCTACGTCTTCTCCGACTGTGGGCTCGTCATCGATCCGGATGCCGCCGAACTCGCCGATATCGCCCGCGCGGCCGCGCACTCCTATACCGCGATGACCGGGCTGATGCCGAAGGTGGCGATGCTGTCGTTCTCCACCAATGGCAGCGCCCGGCACCAGAGGGTCGACAAGGTGGTGGAGGCGGTGCGGCTCGTGCGGCAGGCGGAGCCGGGCCTTGTGATCGAAGGGGAATTGCAGTTCGACGCCGCCTTCGTCGCCGCGGTGGGCGCGGCCAAGGCGCCCGGCTCCCTGATACGGGGAGACGCGAACGTCTTTATCTTCCCGAACCTCGACGCGGCCAACATCGGCTACAAGATCGCCCAGCGGATCGGCGGAGCGAGGGCCATCGGCCCGGTGCTGCAAGGCCTCGCCAAGCCCGCCAACGATCTGTCCCGCGGCTGCTCGGAGGACGACGTCTTCCACATGATCGCCCTCACCTGCGCGCAGGCCGCCCGGACGCTGGCCGCGCCGGCCCCGGGGGAGGGGGCGCAGGTGTGGCAGAAATCACCGTCCGCAGAAGGGCTTGGCCAGCAGCACCCCGGCTGAGGGGCGCGGCTTCAATTGCCCTGCTGGAGCATCGGCGCAGCGGCCTCATAGGCCTCCCGCCAATGGGCGAGCGCAGCCGAGGCCCCGGACAGGGACAAAGGAGGGACCGTGCGTGCCACCGGCGCCACGGCTGCGAAGAGCGCCGCCGCAAGCACAAGCGGCAGAAGCAGCTTTTGCAGTTGGTCGTCGGTATTCATCGAAAGCCATGGGGTTGGCTGGAGTATGCAGGCGCATTCTACCGCCCCGGCCGTCCGCCGCCAACGCGGCGCAACACCGCGCGCCCTCAAGCTTTCGCGAACACCAGTCGCCAAGGTAGCGCAATAGCTTAGCCCCAGTTTGCGATGCAGCATGGTTTTCCTCGGCGGGGGCTTCCGGTGTAAGCTGCTCCCGTTCTGGCGCGCGCCGGGGGCCACCATGCAAGCCGCATACGACAGAGTCACGGGGACCGGGAGCGTCACCCGCCGCGACAGCCTCGGCTGCTCCCTCACGGCTCTGGCGGACCAGAAGGAACTGGCCGGCACCGGCTTCGTGGTCTACCGCAAGACCCACGACGGGGCGGCGGTGAGCCGGGTGGAAACCCCGCCCAGCGGCCGCGGGCTGCTGGTGGGGGTGGCTCTGGCGAGCGGCCACCGGCGGCGCATTTTCTCCGGCGGGGTGGCCGAGACCTGCCAATTCGAGCCGGACAGCTGCTATGTCCGCTCCTTCTCCGACACCTACCGCGCCGATATCGAGACCGGCTTCGATTTCTTCCTCCTCGAGATTTCCCACGCCGCCCTGCACCGCTCCTTCACCGAGCTGGACCTGCCGCTGGCGGAGTGCGTCTCCTGTGCGCCGGGGGAAAGCGATCCGGTCCTGGCGAGCCTCGCCCGCGCGCTTCTGCCGGCGCTGGCGGCGCCGGAGGCGTGTCCGCCCCTGTTCCTGGACCAGGTCGTCTCGTCCATGCAGACCCACCTCGCCGCCCGCTACCACGGCGGCCATGCGCGGCTCGGCGGAGGGCTGTCCGCGCGGCAGCTGGTGATGGGGAAGGAGATGCTCGCCGCCGGGCTGGAAGGGCAGGTGCTGATCGCCGACATCGCCGCGGCCTGCGGCATCTCCCGCAGCCATTTCATCCGCGGATTCAAGGATGTGACGGGGGTGACGCCGTACCAGTGGCTGCTGCACCAGCGCATCGAGCGCGCGCGCGATCTGCTCGTCAACACGCGCATGCCACTTGCCGACGTCGCCATCAGCTGCGGCTTCTCCGACCAGAGCCACATGACGCGCACCTTCACCCGCCTCACCGGTGCCGCGCCCGGGGCATGGCGGCGGGGTCATTGAGGGCGAAGGTTCCGAACCCATCGTTCAAAGACGTGGACTCTTCAGCAAGACATCCCCTGGCGAGAGCGCAATAGTCCGCGCCATCACAACGGTTTAGCGCCGGATCTGCAGGGCTTGCGCCGCAAGCCGCACCGCGCCAACCAGGGGATCGAGCCCATGATCGCCGCCAGGACGTGCCCCCGTTCCCGCCGTCGACCGCTCAGGGCGCCGCCCGCCTGATGCGGGCTGGGCGCGGGTCGCTTTCGGCCTCCGGCTCCGCCGGCGGGGAAACGGCCCGCTCCGCCTGCGTCAGCGCATGGTCGATGGCACGGCCGGCCGGCGTCAGTGTATATTCGACCTGACGGACGCGGCCTTCCAGCTCCCGCCGCGCCACATAGCCCTCGGCTTCCAGCGCCTTGAGCCGGGCGGAGAGCACCCGCGCCGATATCGGCCCCGGCAGAGCCCGCCGGAGCTGCCCGAACCGCAGCGTGCCGTGCCGGGAGAGGGTCGCGATGATGTGACTCATCCATTCCTGGGCGAAGAACTTCAGGAATGGCTCGGCGAGGCACGCTCTACTTAGATTTCCGTCGTCTTCGGCTTTGTCATGCATGGAGGTGACCGGTATCCCGACAGTAACTAATGGTCTTCGCCCGACCCGGGCGCTAGTTTCCGCCGCATCCATACAGCAGGAGAGACGACCTTGCCTAACGCCGTCGCTGCCCCCGGCGCCATGCTCCTATCCCCGAAGGACCATACGCTGATCATGATCGACTTCCAGTCGCAAATGTCCTTCGCGACGAAGTCGATCGATGCCGTGAACCTCCGCAACAACGCCGCGCTCGTCGCTCGCGCCGCCGCCGGCTTCGGGGTGTCCACCATCCTCACCACCGTGGCGGAGAAGAGCTTCTCCGGCCCCATGTTCTCCGAGATCACCGAGGCCTTCCCCGGCCAGAAGATGCTCGACCGCACCTCCATGAACACCTGGGAGGACGCCGCCGTCATCGCCCGCGTGAACGAGATCGGCAAGGGCCGGATCGTGCTCTCGGGGCTGTGGACCAGCGTGTGCATCGTCGGCCCGGCCCTGTCCGCCATCGACCAGGGCTTCGAGGTCTATGTCATCGCCGACGCCTGCGGCGACGTCTCCACCGAGGCGCACGAGCGGGCCATGGAGCGCATGATCCAGGCCGGCGCCCGGCCCATGACCTCGCTGCAGTACCTGCTCGAGCTCCAGCGCGACTGGGCCCGCACCGGGACCTACGAGATGACCACCGGCATCGCCAAGACGTTCGGCGGCGCCTATGGCCTCGGCATCATCTACGCCAAGACCATGTTCGGCGTCTCCGAAGGCCATTGAACGGCACCTTCTCCATGACGAGCGACCGACAGCCGGGCTGCGAGGGCAGCCCGGAACACTCCCTCCTTGTCTCGCGCCGGAGCCTTCTCGGGCTCGGCGCGACGGCGGCGCTCACCGCCGCCCTGGGCGCCGGCCCCCATGCGGCCGCCGGAGCCCTCGCAGCCACACCGCACCATGGAGCTTCCCCAATGCCCAGCGTGACCACCAAGGACGGCGTCGAGATCTTCTACAAGGACTGGGGCCCGAAGACCGCGCAGCCCATCTTCTTCCACCACGGCTGGCCGCTCTCCTCGGATGACTGGGACGCACAGATGCTCTTCTTCGTCTCGAAGGGCTTCCGCGTCGTCGCCCACGACCGGCGCGGCCACGGCCGCTCCACCCAGGTGAGCGACGGCCACGACATGGACCACTACGCCGCCGACGTCGCCGCGGTGACCGAGCACCTGGACCTAAAGAATGCCGTGCACATCGGCCATTCCACCGGTGGCGGCGAGGCGCTGCACTACGCGGTGAAGCACGGCAAGGGACGGGTGGCGAAGCTGGTGATGATCGGCGCCGTGCCGCCCCTCATGCTGAAGACGGCGGCCAACCCCGGCGGCGTGCCCCTGGAGGTGTTCGACGGCTTCCGCAAGGCGCTCGCCGAGAACCGCGCCCAGTTCTTCCTCGACGTGCCGTCGGGGCCGTTCTACGGCTTCAACCGGCCCGGCGCGCAGGTGTCCCAGGGCGCCATCTGGAACTGGTGGCGCCAGGGCATGATGGGCGGCGCCAAGGCCCATTACGACGGCATCAAGGCCTTCTCGGAAACCGACTTCACCGACGACCTGAAGGCCTGCGAGGTGCCGGCGCTGGTCATGCACGGCGATGACGACCAGATCGTCCCCATCGCCGACAGCGCGCTGCTTTCCATCAAGCTGCTGAAGCATGGTACGCTGAAGGTCTACGAGAAGCTCTCCCACGGCCTGTGCACCACGCACCCGGACCTCGTGAACGCCGACCTTCTCGCCTTCATCCAGGCCTGAGCCCACCGGCGCCGGGCTCCCCCGCCCGGCGCCGGCATCCCGCAGTTTCCGGAGGGCACATGAAGCTCTATCTCGCATCGCTCGGAGCCGGGCTCCTGGTCGGCATCGTCTACAGCCTCGTCAACGTGCGCTCGCCGGCTCCGCCGGTGGTGGCGCTCGTCGGGCTGTTCGGCATCCTCGTCGGCGAGCAGGTCGTGCCCGTCGCCCGCCATCTCCTGAACGGGGACAGCCTGCGCACGGCGATCGGGCTCGCGGACTGCTCCGACCATGTGCTCGGCCAGCTGCCCGGCCGGCAGGCCGAAGCGCGCCTCCCCGCCGAGACGCCGCCCAAATCCTGACGCCGCAGGAGCCTGAAATGCCCAACCGTCGCCAAATCCTCGCGGGGCTCGGAGGCCTCGCCGCGGCCGTCCACATCCGCTCGACCTCGGAGGCTCAGACCATGAGCAACACCGCTGATCTCATTCTCCTCAACGGCAAGGTGACGACCCTCGACCGCACCAATCCCCAGGCGGAAGCCGTCGCGGTGAAGGACGGGCGCATCCTGTTCACCGGGTCCGGCGCCGATGCCATGCGCCTCGCCGGCGCCGCCACGAAGACCATCGACCTGGGCGGCCGGCGGGTCATTCCCGGCCTCATCGACAGCCACATGCACATCATCCGCGGCGGGCTGAACTACAACATGGAGCTGCGCTGGGACGGCGTGCGCTCGCTCGCCGACGCCATGGAGATGCTGAAGCGGCAGGTGGCCATCACCCCGGCGCCCCAGTGGGTGCGGGTGGTGGGCGGCTTCACCGAGCACCAGTTCGCCGAGAAGCGCCTGCCGACCCTGGAGGAGATCAACGCCGTGGCGCCGGACACGCCGGTGTTCATCCTCCACCTCTACGACCGCGCCCTGCTGAACGGCGCCGCCCTGCGCGCGGTGGGCTACACGAAGGACACGCCGAACCCGCCCGCCGGCGAGATCGTGCGCGATGCCGCCGGCAATCCCACCGGCCTCCTCGTGGCGAAGCCCAACGCCACCATTCTCTACGCCACCCTGGCCAAGGGCCCGAAGCTGCCGCCGGAGTACCAGAAGAACTCCACCCGCCATTTCATGCGGGAGGTGAACCGGCTGGGCGTGACCTCGGTCATCGATGCCGGCGGCGGCTTCCAGAATTATCCCGACGACTACCAGATCATCGAGGAGCTGCACCGCGAGGGGAACCTTACGGTGCGCATCGCCTACAACCTCTTCACCCAGAAGCCGAAGGGCGAGCTCGCGGATTTCTCCGGCTGGGCGAAGACGGTGAAGCCGGGGCAGGGGGACGATCTCTACCGCCACAACGGGGCGGGCGAGATGCTGGTCTATTCCGCCGCCGACTTCGAGGATTTCCAGGTGGCGCGGCCCGACCTGCCGGGGAGCATGGAAGGCGATCTCGAGCCGGTGGTGCGCCTGCTCGCCGAGATCCGTTGGCCGTTCCGCCTGCACGCGACCTATGACGAGACCATCGCCCGGGCCCTCGACGTGTTCGAGAAGGTGAATGCGGACGTGCCGCTGAAGGGCCTCAACTGGTTCTTCGACCACGCCGAGACCATCACCGACCGCAACATCGACCGCATCGCGGCGCTGGGCGGCGGCATCGCCGTGCAGCACCGCATGGCCTACCAGGGCGAATATTTCGTGGAGCGCTACGGCGCGCGGGCGGCCGAGCGCACCCCGCCCATCCGCCGCATGCTGGATGCGGGCGTGCCGGTGGGGGCGGGGACGGACGCGACCCGGGTCGCCTCCTACAATCCCTGGGTCTCCCTGTCCTGGCTCGTCACCGGGCGCACCCTTGGCGGCCTCGGCCTCTACCCGCCCGCCAACTGCCTCGACCGGGAGAGCGCCCTGCGCCTGTGGACCGAGGCCAACACCTGGTTCTCCACGGAAGGCGAGAAGAAGGGGCAGGTGAAGGCCGGCCAGCTCGCCGACCTCGCGGTGCTGTCGGACGACTATTTCTCCGTTCCCGACGACCGCATCCAGGACATCACCTCCGTCCTCACCCTGCTGGGCGGGGTGCCGGTGCATGGCGAAGGCGATTTCCGCCCCCTCGCGCCCGACCTTCCGCCGGCCATGCCGGACTGGTCCCCGGTCCGCAGCTTCGGCGGCTACCAGAAGCGCGCCGACGGCGGCGAGCGGAAATACGCCTTCGCCGCCGCATGCGGCTGCGCCAAGGCGTGCGGCGTTCATGGCCACGCCCACGCGAGCGCCTGGGGCTCTTCGCTCCCCGTGGGCGACGTGCGCGGCTTCTTCGGCGCGCTGGGCTGCGCCTGCTGGGCGTTCTGATGGGGGACCCGATGGCTGAACGCCCCCTCCACCGCCTGGACGAATGGGCCGGGCGGCTCCTGTCTCCGACGCCGGTGCGCGCCCTCGCGCTGCTGGCGCTGACCTCCGCCTATCTCCAGGGCGGGCTCACCAAGGCGATGGATTTCGCCGGTGCGGTGGCCGAAATGGAGCACTTCGGCCTGACGCCCGCCACTCCGCTCGCCGCCGCGGTCATCGTGCTGGAGATCGGCGCATCGGCGATGGTGCTGGCGGGCATCGGGCGGTGGCTGGGGGCGCTCGCCCTCGCCGCCTTCACGCTCGCCGCGACGCTCCTTGCCAACAGCTTCTGGACCATGGCGGGGCCGGAACGCTTCGCCGCCGCCAATGCCTTTTTCGAGCACCTCGGCCTGGCCGGCGCCTTCGTGCTGGTGGCGTGGCATGATCTGACCCTTGGCCGAGACCGGAGGACACCGTGACCGACAAGCCCGAAGCCACAACAGGCGGCGCCTTCGCGCCCCTGCGCCGGCCCGTCTTCGCCGTGCTGTGGGGCGCCACCGTGCTCGGCAACACCGGCAGCTTCATGCGCGATGTGGCGAGCTCCTGGCTGATCACGGACATTTCCGCCTCGCCGGCGGCCGTGGCCACCGTACAGGCGGCGGCCATGCTGCCGGTGTTCATGCTGGCCATGCCGGCGGGCGTGCTCTCCGACATCCTGGACCGGCGGCGCTTCCTCATCGCCATCCAGCTCGGCCTCGCCTCGGTGAGCGTGGCGCTCATGGTGCTTTCCTATACCGGGCTCATCAGCATCTCCTCGCTGATCGCGCTCACCTTTCTGGGCGGCATCGGGGCAGCGCTCATGGCGCCCACGTGGCAATCCATCGTGCCGGAGCTGGTGCCGCGATCGGACCTGAAGAGCGCGGTGGCGCTCAATTCGCTGGGCATCAACATCGCCCGCTCCATCGGGCCGGCGGCCGGCGGCGTGCTGCTCGCCGCCTTCGGCGCGGCCGTCACCTACGGGGTGGACGTGGCGAGCTACATCATCGTCATCGCCGCCTTGTGGTGGTGGCCCCGGCCGGCGGGCGGGAATGACGAGCTGTCCGAACACTTCACGGGCGCCTTCCGGGCGGGGCTGCGCTATGCCCGCTCCAGCCGGGAGCTGCATGTGGTGCTGCTGCGGGCGGCCTTCTTCTTCGCCTTCGCCAGCGCCGTGTGGGCGCTGCTGCCCCTCGTGGCGCGCGATCTGCTGAAGGGCGATGCCGCCTATTACGGTCTTTTGCTCGGCTCGGTGGGGGCGGGGGCCATCGCCGGGGCGCTGCTGCTGCCGCGGCTGCGCACCCGTCTCTCCGCCGACGGACTGGTCCTCGCGGCGACCCTGCTGACGGCGGCCGCGACCGCGAGCCTCGCCCTGGCGCCGCCGCGCTGGCTGGCGGTGCCCATCCTCCTCGCCATGGGCGGGGCCTGGATCATCGCGCTGACCACGCTGAACGCCACCGCCCAGTCCATCCTGCCCAATTGGGTGCGGGGCCGGGCGCTCGCCGTCTACCTCACGGTGTTCAACGGCGCCATGGCGGGCGGCAGCATCGCCTGGGGCCTCGTGGCGCAGGCGGCGGGCCTGACGACGGCTCTCGCCCTGGCGGCGGGTGGGCTCGTGATCGTCGGCTTCATCCTCCAGCGGGTGGCGCTGCCCGCCGGGGAAGCCGATCTCACCCCCTCTATGCACTGGCCCGAGCCGGCCATGGCCGAGCCCGTGCCCAACGATCGCGGCCCGGTTCTGATCCTCATCGAATACCGGATCGCCCGCGCGGACCGCGAGGCGTTCCTCGCCGTGCTTTACCGCCTGTCAGCCGCCCGCCGGCGCGACGGGGCCTACGGCTGGGGCGTGACGGAGGATGCGGCCGATCCCGAGGTGCTCGTCGAGTGGTTCATGGTGGAATCCTGGGCCGAGCACCTGCGCCAGCACCGCCGGGTTTCCCATGCCGACGCGGACATTCAGGCGGAGGTGCTGAAGTTCCATAAGGGGGACGCGCCCGCGGTGGCGCGCCACCTGATCGGCCTCGATCCGCCGCGGCCCGGCGGGTAGCCGGAAACCCCCGTTAAATCATTGGAGCGAAAGGACTTCAGCGGTGCTATAAGGCGGCGCGGCCGGACACGGCGCGCGCCACCACAGGGATGACACCCATGATCCTGACGAAATGGCTCCTTGCCGCTTCGACGATATTCGCAAGCGCTTCAGCGGCTCTCGCCCAGTCCCCCGCACCTGCGGCGCCGGCCGGCCCGGCGCCCACCGTGGTGAAGGCGGACCTCGTCGGCAATAACGGCAAGGCCATTGGCACGGCCACCGCCACGGGCACCGAGCGTGTCACCATCGTGCGGCTGGTGCTCCAGCCCGGCGCCATCCCGGCGGGCTGGCACGGCATCCATTTCCACGCCGTAGGCGATTGTTCCGACACGGAAAAGTTCCTCGCCTCCAAGGCCCATGTGAACCATGGCGGCAAGGCCCACGGCCTGCTCAATCCCAATGGCCCGGACGACGGCGACCTGCCCAACATCTACGCCATCGCCGACGGTTCCGTTTCCGCCGAGGTGACGAGCCCCACCGGCCTCACCGGCGGCAACGGCCTCATGGGGCCGCAGGGCTTCGCCCTGGTGATCCATGCCGCTCCGGACGACCACACCACCCAGCCCATCGGCGGGGCCGGGGCGCGCATCGCCTGCGCCGCCTTCAAGCCCTGAGGACATTGCCGGATCAATCATTTACGGCCGGCGGGCTTGCCTCGCCGGCCGTTGCCGTCTTCAGGCCCGGATGGCATGACCCCTCCCACCCCCACCTTCCCGGATTCCAGGCATGGCTGACACACATCCCGGCGTCGCAACGCCCGCGCCGCGCCGGCGGCTGAGGCGAGCGGGCGCATGGCTGCTGCTGGGGCTCGTGCTTGTGCCGGGAACCGCCTGGGTCCTCACCGCGCTCTCCTTCCAGGCGCCGGAGCGCTGGCGCACCCTGCTCATGGCCGTTGCCGGGCTCACCGCCGTGGCGCTGGTCGTCCTCGCATGGCGGCGGATGGCGCTGGCCTGGGCGGGCGTGGCGGTGGCGGGACTCGTGGCGGGTGTGTGGTGGGCCTTGATTCCTCCCTCGAACACAAGGGATTGGGCCTCGGACGTGGCGCGCAGCCTGACCGCGGAGGTGGTGGGCAACGAGGTGATCCTGCACAACGTCCGCAACTTCGACTGGCGCACGGAAACCGACTTCACCGAACGGTGGGAAACCCGGCGCTACGCCCTCGACAAGCTGGAAACGGTGGATCTGTTCAGCTCCGTGTGGGGCAATCCGGCCATCGCGCACACGCTGATCGGCTTCGGCTTCGCGGATGGGCAGCGCGTGGTGCTCTCCATCGAGATCCGCAAGGAGAAGGGCGAGTCCTTCTCGGAGATCGGCGGCTTCTTCAAGGAGTTCGAGCTGTCCATGATCGCCGCCGACGAGAGCGACATCGTGCGCCTGCGCACCGATGCCCGGGGGGAGACGGTCTCCATCTATCCGCTGAAGGTGACGCCGGACCAGGCACGCCGGCTGTTCCTGTCCTATCTCGACTTCGCCAACGCGCTGGCGGTGACGCCGCAATTCTACCAGACGGTCACGTCCAACTGCACCACGGTGATCTACAAGCTGGCGCGCATCGTGGATTCGCGCGTGCCGTTCGACTGGCGCATCCTCCTGTCCGGCTACCTGCCCGACTATCTCTACGCGCACAGCCTGATCCGCACCGATTTGCCCCTCGACCAGGTGAAGCGACAGGCGGTGATCCGCCGGCAGGGGCATGGCGGGGAGCCCTTCTCCCAAGCCATCCGGGCGCCCTGACCGGGCGGCTGCTTCACTCCCCGGCACCGGCCGGCGCATGGGCGATCCAGGCGCCCAGCGGGCCGGGGATGCCGCTCACCGGCTTCGGGCCCGGCCGGGCGAAACGGCCGACGCGCGCCGGCCGCGGGGCGAGGCGGGCGAGAAGCTGCGCCTGCCCCAGTGCCGCCGCCAGCGGGTCCACCAGCGGCACGCAGGCCCGGTCGGCGATGCGGGCGGCGAGCCCGGTGAGGGGCGCCCCGGCGAGGATCACCACGTCGGCGCCGTCTTCCCGCGCAGCGCGTTCGGTAAGGGAGAGGAGGTCGTCCTCCAGTTCGTGCTGGACGTCCGTCACGGAATTGAAGCCGGCCTCCGGAACGCGGATGCTGGCGCAGCACGCATCGAGGCCGGCGAGGCTCACGGCATCCTCATACCAGGCGGTCAGCGTGCGGGAGAAGGTGACGATGGAGAAGCGCCGGCCCAGCAGGCAGGCCGTGTGCATGGCGGCTTCCGCCATGGCGGTCACCGGGACCTCGAACAGCTCCCGGGCGGGAATGAGGCCGGGGTCCCCGTAGGCGCCGATCACCACCGCATCGGCCTCGGCATGATGGGCCGCGATCATCTCCAGCGCGATGACGCCGGCAATCTGCGCCTCCGCCCGGCTGGCAATATAGGGCACGCCCCGGGTGGCGGTGAACGCCGTCAGCTCCACGTCCGGAGCGAGGGCGGACGCGGCGCAGGCGACCATGCGCTCGGTCATGTCCGCCGAGGTGTTGGGATTGATGAGCAGGATCCGCATGGTGCTCAGCCCTTCGCCCGGGCCCAGAGGGCGGCGATGGCGGCTTCGGCCTCGCGGCGGACGGCTTCGGCGTCCACGCGGGTGGGCGCGCCACCCTCCACCACGATGTCCCCGTCCACCGCCACCATCTCCACGTCGCGGCCCTGGGCCACATGGACCAGGTTGCCCAGCGGATTGGTGCGTGGCGCGAGGTGCGGCCGGCGGAAGTCGAAGGCCACGAAATCGGCCCGCTTGCCCACCGTGATGCTGCCGATCTCCTTTTCCAGCCCCATGGCGCGGGCCCCGCCCATGGTCGCCATCTCGAAGACGGTGGAGGGCTGCCAGTCGTCCGTGACGGCGCCCAGCTGGATGCGGCCGACGCACAGGGCCCAGCGCATCACCTCCACCATGTCCGCATGCATGTTGTCGGTGCCGAGGGCGAGCTTCGCCCCGGCCGCGCGCAGTTTCGTGGTGGGAGCGATGGTGCCGCCGGTGGCATTGCCCTTGGCGATATGCGCCACATGGATGCCGGCCCTGCCGATGCGGGCGATGTCGCTCTCGCCCACATGGATGCAATGGGCGGCGAGGAGGTGGTCGTTGAGGAGGCCCACCTCCTCCAGCAGCTCCGGTGGGCTCTTGCCGTCGCGGGCGCGGATGCGTTCCACCTCCACCTTGCTCTGGGAGAGATGGGTGGTCACGCGCAGGCCCTTCTCCCGTGCCGCCTGCGCGATGCGCTTCAGGAAGGGGGTGGAGCAGGTGTCGGGCGCATGGGCGGCGAGCATCACGCCGATGCGGCCGCCGCTCTTGCCGTTGTAGCGCTCGGCCAGCGCCAGCGCCTCGGCGAGCCGCGCCTCGCCGATGGCGTCCACATGCTCCCAGCGCCCCACCGAGATGCCGGAGAAATCCACGTCATGGATGCGTCCGCAGGACCAGACCCGGAGGCCGATCTCGGCCATGGCGGGCGTCACCACCTGCGCATGCACGAAGGTGTCGTTGATGAGGGTGGAGCCGAACAGCAGCGCCTCCAGCGCCCCCAGGCGGGCGATGGCATGGGCCTCGTCCGGCGTCACCATGTGGCCCTGGGGGATGCCCGGCGTGTAGGCGGGGGCGAAGCCCAGATCCTCGGCCACGCCGCGCACCATGGAAAGGTTGGCGTGGGTGTGCACGTTGACGAAGCCGGGGGTGATGACCCGCCCCGGCAGATGCACCGCGCGCCGTGCCGCCGGAAGCGGCTCGGTGCCCGCCTTGGCCACCAGGACGAAGCACCCGTCGCGGATGCCGAGCACGGCATCCGCGATCAGGCCGTCCTTCGCGCCGGTGAGGACGCTGGCGCCGGTGACGAGGAGGTCGAGGGTGGGTTCGGTCATGGCGGCCCCTGCGGCGTCAGCGATTGAGCACATGGCGGAGGAAGTGGCGGGTCTTCTCGTCCTGTGGCGCCGAGAAGAGCTCGTCCGGCGGGCCGGATTCGACGATATGGCCGTCCGCCATGAAGATGACGCGGTCGGCCACCTTGCGCGCAAACCCCATCTCGTGGGTCACCACCACCATGGTCATGCCCTCGCGGGCGAGCTCGGCCATCACGTCCAGCACCTCGTGCACCAATTCGGGATCGAGCGCCGAGGTGGGCTCGTCGAACAGGATCAGCTGCGGCTCCATGGCCAGCGCCCGGGCGATGGCGACCCGCTGCTGCTGGCCGCCCGAGAGCTGGGAGGGCCGCTTGTGCAGGTGGTCCTTCAGGCTGACGCGGGCGAGTTGCTCGGCCGCCCGCTGCTCGGCCGCCGCGCGCGGCACGCCCAGCACCTTGCGCGGGCCGATGGCCACATTCTCCAGCGCCGTGAGGTGCGGGAACAGGTTGAAGCGCTGGAACACGAAGCCGAACCGGCGCCGCTGCGCCGCCAGCGCGCGCTCGCCCAGCGGCTGCCATTTCGCGTCCTCGCCCACAAAGGCGCCCCCGATGGGCTCGCCCATGAGCTCGATGCTGCCCCCGTCCGGGGTCTCCAGATGGTTCAGGCAACGCAGCACCGTGGTCTTGCCCGAGCCCGAGGGACCGATGAGCACCAGCGTCTGCCCGGCCATGAGGTCGAAGGAGATGCCCTTCAGGATCTCGCGGTTGCCGAAGCTCTTCTTCAGGCCGCGCACGGCGAGCAGGGGCTTCGCGCGCACGGTGTCGGCGGGGAGGGTGACGTTCACCTGGATCACCATGCGGGCAGCCGGCGCTCAATCACCCGCGAGACCCAGGAGAGCACGGAGATGATGGCGTAGTAATAGACGGCGAGGAGAGCGAAGATCTCGAACGGCACGAAGTGCGAAGCGATAATGGCCTGCCCCGAGCGCGTCAGCTCGTACACCGAGATGACCGAGAGCAGCGAGGTGTTCTTGACCAGCGTGATCACATCGTTGGTCAGCGCCGGCATCATGGGGCGGATGGACTGGGGCAGGAGGACATAAAGCAGGATCTTGCCCTGCGTCATGCCGATGGATTTCGCCGCCTCGGTCTGGCCCTTCTCCACCGCGCCCACCGTGCCGCGCACCACCTCCGCCACATAGGCCGCGCAATTGAGGGAGAGCGCGATGACGCCGGCCCAGAACTCGCCCAGCCTGAAGCCCATCAGCGGCAGGCCGAAGAAGACGATGAAGATCTGGATCAGCAGCGGAGTGCCGCGGATGAAGTCCACGTAGGCCCGCACCAGCCAGCGCGTGGGGCTGAAGCCGCCGAGGGAGAGAAGGCCGAGGGCGATGCCGCCCCCGAGGCCGAAGAGCCCCGCGAGCGTGGCGATCTTCAGCGTCATCACCGTGCCTTCGGCGAGGAGGGGAATGGCCATCTCGACGATGGCCCAGTCGATGGTCATGGCTGGCGCCTTAAGGGGCGGCGGGCGGCCGGGCGCCGCCCACGCAGGGCCCGGATCAGGAGAAGGTCGGGATCTTGTCGGCAAGCTGCATGCGCACGCCGAACCACTTTTCCTGCAGCTTGTAGATCTCGCCATCCGCCTTCAGGGCGTTGATGCGCTCGTCGAGGAAGGCGATGAGGTCCACATCCTCCTTGCGGGTGCCGATGCCGGCCCAGTTGCGCGGGCCGATGTCGCGCACGATGGCGTACTTGCCGGGCGCGTCCTTCACCACCTGGGTCAAGGTGGCGAGCGAGTTGATGACGCCATCCACCGAGCCCTGGGCGAGGGCGAGATAGGCGGCGGGGTGGTCGTCATAGGTCTTGATGGCGGAGAAGC
The DNA here is from genome assembly GCF_043194755.2 of Xanthobacter nonsaccharivorans. Classification (NCBI taxonomy): domain Bacteria; kingdom Pseudomonadati; phylum Pseudomonadota; class Alphaproteobacteria; order Hyphomicrobiales; family Xanthobacteraceae; genus Xanthobacter; species Xanthobacter nonsaccharivorans. The sequence continues at coordinate 2,471,791 of NZ_CM195526.1, forward strand.
CCTTGCCGGTGTCTGCCTTCAGCTTCTCCTCCAGCTTGGCCTTCATGGTGTCGCCGGCCGAGCCCAGCTTCACCCCCAGCACCTTGCCGGCCATGCCGTCGAGGGTCTTGATGGTGTCCGCATCCGAGGCGCGGATGAGCATTTCCTGCGTCGCCTCGGTATAGGGAATGGAATAGCCGACCTTGGCGACGCGCTCCTTGGTGTAGGTGAGCGAGGTCATGATCAGGTCGAAATTGCCGGCGTAGAGCGCCGGGATCACGCCCGCCCATGCGGTGTCCACCATGTCCACCTTCACGCCCAGCGGGGCGAAGATGGCCTTCGCGAGGTCCACGTCATAGCCGACGATGGCGCTGCCCTCCCGGAACGTGAACGGACGGTAGGACGCCTCGACGCCGACGCGCACCACACCGGCCGCCTTGATGTCGGCGATGGTGAGGGGCGCGGCCTCGGCCCGGCCAGTCAAAGCCGCGGTCAGGGTCGGCACCGCCGCGGTGGCGGTGAGCGCGGACACGGAAAGCTTCAGGAAGCTGCGACGGGAGGCGACAAAGCCGGACCGGGGGGACGTCATGCGCTGTCTCTCATCTGGAAAGGGGTGGGCGCTCAGGAGCCGATAAAATGGCATTCCATTTCATATTATCTTTTTTATGTAATGGATTGAGCAGGCGCGCCAGTCCAGCGCAGCCCAATTCATGGGCGCCGGGCGCGCAATTTGCGAGCAGGGGAGAAGAAGGCGGGCCACAAGTCCGGCGAGCAGCGCCATGCGGGGCGGACGGTGGCGAAATTCCCGTGGCACGGGGAGGGGATGGCGGTCCAGCCAGGCGGGCGTGCCCCACCCCGGCGCTGCTCTTCATTTGTGCAGCCGGGGGCCTCAGGCGGGTGCAAGAACCTTAGGCATCGCCTCGTCCTGGCCAATCGCGTCCAGCACTGCGCAGACCGTTTCCCCGGTCCGGGCGAGGTGGCGCCGCCATACCCGACGGGCGGCTTCCGCGTCGCGTCGGCGCAGCGCCTCCATCAGGGCTTCGTGCTCGTCCACGGATTCCGCCCAGCGGTCAGGATCGAGGATGGCCATGTAGCGGCCCCGCCGTGCCCGGAGCATCAGGGCGGCGTGCGTGGCGATCAGCACCGGGTTGGAGGAGGCCCGCATGATGGCGTCGTGGATCGCGCTGTTGAGCGCGAAATAGGGGTCCTTCTCACGCCGTTCGTAATGGACGCACATGCGGGCGTGCATCTCCTCCAGCAGAGCAAGGTCCTCAGCGGGCATGCGGGCCGCAGCGATCTCAGCGGCGAGGCTTTCCAGCCCGGAGATGACCTCGAACAGGTTTGAGGCTTCCGCGCGCGTGAACGACATGATGCGCGCGCCGCGATTCTGCGAGATCTCCACCAGCCCTTCCGCCTCCAGCAGCTTCAGCGCCTCGCGCAGCGGGGTGCGCGACACGTTGAGCGTGGCGCACAGGCTGCGCTCGACGATGCGGCTGCCCGGGGCGGCCTCGCCGCGGATGATCATATCGCGCAGCGTATCCGCGATCTGCCGGGCGAAGGGCACGCGGCGGGAGAGAGGCGCGGCGGAGCGGGAGGCGCGGTTCGGTTCGCCAGCGGTCGGCTGGCCCTTCGTCTGGCTGGCTGGATCACCCATCGCTCCACGATAGGACCCGCCTCGGCTTCACGCCACCCCGCGCGGCGGGCGCCTCAGCCCTCCGCGAAAAGGGATCGGCGACGAACTGACCGCCCTGGTACAAGGCCAAAGGGGTGTTCCGCGCCGGACGCGGCACAATGGCGTCGAGCTCGACGCGGAAGCGCTCCGCATTGTCCGCAGCTGCCAGGCAAGGTAAGCGGCGGCAGAATTCCCCCACCATCGGCTGGCATTGTCGGACCAGCATCACCGGTCACGCCTTCGTCAGCATCAACCAGGTGCTGCGCCACTATCTCGCGACGCACCCGGAAATGGCGGACACAGCGATCGGCAAGCTGCTGGCGTGGATGGAAGAGACGGGCGTCGCGGTGTGAAAATCATGGGTTCATCACACGGAAAAGCACAGGCGTGAGAACGAAACATCACACGTGTGACGGTGTGACGGGGTGCGGGGCGTCACACGCTCTCTTGTTGTTCTCGTGTCGGAGTTTGGTAAAACTCATGCGCCGCAAGGCTTTGTCGATGGTGAGCCCGTCGGGATTCGAACCCGAGACCCCATGATTAAAAGTCACGTGCTCTACCGGCTGAGCTACGGGCTCACTCACAGCTGTGGTTAGGGGCTGAAGGCGGCAGGGTCAAGGCCGGCAAAGGAGCGGCGCGGCAATTCACAGCCTGTTCGTCGCCATTGACCGGCTGCCGCGGCTTCCGCACCATGGGCCATTCACGGTTCCGGAATTGCCATGCCCGTCAATAACCACATCGCCGCCCGCGCCGAAGAGATTGCGACGTGGCGGCAGGATTTTCATCGCTATCCCGAGCTCATGTACGACCTGCCGCGCACCAGCAGCGTGGTGGCCGAAAAGCTCAGGTCCTTCGGCTGCGACGAGGTGGTGACGGGCCTTGGCGGCACCGGCGTCGTCGCCGTGGTGCGCGGGCGGGGCGAAGGGCGCACCATCGGCCTGCGCGCGGACATGGACGCCCTGCCCATCGTGGAGTGCACCGGCGCCGCTTATGCCTCGCAGGCGCCCGGCAAGATGCACGCCTGCGGGCATGACGGGCATACCGCCATGCTGCTGGGTGCGGCGCAGCACCTGGCCGAGACACGGGCCTTTTCCGGCACCGCCGTGCTCATCTTCCAGCCGGCGGAGGAGGGCGGCGCGGGCGCCAAGGCCATGATCGACGACGGCCTGTTCACCCGTTTCCCCGTGGACGAGGTCTACGGCATGCACAATCTGCCGGGGCTGGACGTGGGGCGCTTCGCCATGCGGGTGGGCGGCATCATGGCCTCGGCGGACCACATCGAGATCGAGATCGAGGGGCGCGGCGGCCATGCGGCGCGCCCCGACCAGGGCGTGGACGTGGTGCTGGTGGGCGCGGCCATCGTCACGGCGCTCCAGCAGGTGGTCTCGCGCAATGTGGACCCGCTGGAGGCGGCGGTGGTCTCCATCGCCATGTTCCACGCGGGCGAGGCGGACAACGTGCTGCCGCCGGTGGCGAAGCTGGGCGGCACGGCCCGCACCCTCGATCCCGGCGTGCGCCTGAAGGTGCGCGAGCGCATCCGCGCCATCGCGGAGGGGGTGGCGGCCGCCTACGGCGCGACGGCGAAGGTCGTCTTCGGCGAGGGCTATCCGGTGACCCGGAATCACGCGGCCCAGACCGCCTTCGCGGCGGAAGTGGCGGCGGAGGTGGCTGGAGCCACCGAGGTGGACCCCGCCGCGCCGCCGCTGATGGCGGCCGAGGATTTCGCCTACATGCTGGAGGAAAAGCCGGGCGCCTACATCTTCATCGGCAACGGCCCGTCCGCCGGCCTGCACCACCCGCAATACGACTTCGCCGATTCCGCCATCCCCTTCGGGGCGTCCTACTGGGTGCGCCTGGTGGAGCGCGCCCTGCCATTGGCAGCGTGAGGCGAACCAGCCCGCCGGCGCGAGGCCGATAACTCGCCGGCGCGAGGCGCGCCCGGCATTGCCGGCGGACGACCCTTGAGGTCACTGGTGACGTGAGGCCATCAGCCCGCCTTGCGCAGGATGAAGGTCAGCAGGCCTTGCTGCACGGTGCGGGCCTCCAGCGTGGCGCCGGTCTCCTGCGCCACATGAGGAATGTCGATCACCGCCATGGGGTCCGTGCAGGTGACGACGAGGCGCGTGCCGGCCGCAGCACCCGCCAGAGCCTTGCGGGTGCGCAAGGCGGGCAGGGGGCACTTGAGCCCCTTCAGGTCCAGCTCGACGATCGGGGGAAACGCGTCCCCCGCCGTCATGCCGCCTGGTCCCTCAGCCGGCCGAGGCTCTCGTCCCGCCCAAGCACCACCAGCACGTCGAAGATGGGCGGGGAGGTGGCCTTGCCGGTAAGCGCGGCGCGCAGCGGCTGGGCCACGGCCCCGAGCTTCACGCCCTGCGCCTCGGCATATTGGCGCACCACCGCCTCGGTGGCTGTGGCCGTCCATTCGGGTGCGGCTTCCAGCAGCGGCAGCAGGCGGCCGAGATGGGCGCGACCGTCCGCGGAGAGCAGGCCCGCAGCCTTCTCGTCCAGAGGGATCGGCCGCTCGACGAAGATGAAGTCGGCGTTGTCCAGAAGCTCCACCAGCGTCTTGGCGCGCTCCTTCAGCCCCGGCATGGCGGCGGCGAGCTGGGCGCGACGTTCCGCGGTCATGCGGGCGAGACGGTTCTCCGCATCCGGCAGATGCGGCACGAGGGCCTCGACGGCGGCGAGCAGCTCGGCCTCGGAAGAGCCGCGCATATACTGCCCGTTGAGGCTCTCCAGCTTCTGGAAATCGAAGCGCGCGGCGGAGCGGCCGACCTTGTCCAGGTCGAAGAAGGAAACCATTTCCTCGGTGGAGAAGACCTCCTGGTCGCCATGGCTCCAGCCGAGGCGCACCAGATAGTTGCGCAGCGCGGCGGGCAGGTAGCCCATGTCGCGATAGGCATCGACGCCCAGCGCGCCATGGCGTTTGGAGAGCTTGGCCCCGTCCGGCCCGTGGATGAGCGGGATGTGCGCCATGTGGGGCACATCCCAGCCCAGCGCGCGGTAGATCTGGGTCTGGCGCGCGGCATTGGTGAGGTGGTCGTCGCCGCGGATCACATGGGTGATGCCCATGTCGTGGTCGTCCACCACCACCGCCAGCATGTAGGTGGGGGTGCCATCCGAGCGCAACAGGACGAGGTCGTCGAGGTCCTTGTTCGGGAAGGTGACGGTGCCCTGCACCATGTCCTCGATCACCGTCTCGCCTTCCTGCGGCGCGCGCAGGCGGATGACGGGCGCCCGGTCGGTCGGCCGCTCGGAGGGATCGCGGTCACGCCAGCGGCCGTCATAGCGCGGCGGGCGGCCTTCCTTGCGGGCGAGCTCGCGCATCTCGTCCAGCTCCGCCGGGGTGGCGTAGCAGGGATAGGCATTGCCGCGCACCAGCATTTCCTCGACTGCGGCGCGGTGCCGCTCGGCCCGGGCGAACTGGTAGATGGGTTCCTCGTCCCAGGTGATGCCCAGCCATTCGAGGCCTTCGATGATGGCGTCGATCGCCTCCTTGGTGGAGCGCTGGCGATCCGTATCCTCGATGCGCAGCAGCATCTTGCCACCGGTGTGGCGGGCATAGAGCCAGTTGAACAGGGCGGTCCGCGCCCCGCCGATATGCAGGAAGCCGGTGGGGGAGGGGGCGAAGCGGGTAACGATCTGCGACATGCGGGAACTCGGCGAGGCTCGATCCGCACAACGCGGACCGGACAGGCGGGGCGGCACCGGCGCGGCACCATCGGCACCGGCGCGTGGCGTGTGAGAGGCGCCCGTGTAGCATAGGCGCCGGGCACAAGGAACAAGCGGCGTTCGCGGGCGCGCACGTCGGGGGCGGCAGGTCTGCCGGGCAAGCGGGTCGGCGGGAGATGGCCGGGCGGGGGTCGGGAGGGATGGGCGCAGGGCATCCGGGCACGGGCCCCTCGGGGGCGGGCGACGGCGGGGCATCGCCCCGGCGCGCGGGTGCCCGCGCCGGCGTTCTGGACGACGCCCGGGGGAGGGCGCAGGGCGCGCTGCTCTCCGGCCTGCGGCAACGCGGCGACGCCCTGTGGACGCGCATCGCCGCAGATGCGGCGGTGGAGGCGCAGTCCGGGCGGCTGATCTTGTGGCTCCCCGTCGCCTACACGCTTGGCATCCTCGTGTATTTCGGCGCATCGCGAGAACCGTCCCTGGCCGTGGCGCTGCTGGTGACGGCGGCCCTGGCGGTTGCGGCGGGATTTGCCCGGGCGCGGCCCTTCGCCTTCGGCGCGCTGGTGGCCATGGGCGCCGTCGCCGCCGGATTCACCACCGGCGCGGCGCGCACCGCGTGGGTGGACCATGCCGCCATCTCGACCCCGCCCAAGGGGCCGGTGCGCCTCTCGGGCTACGTGGAGAAGGTGGAGCATCGCGCCAACGGCGACCGCATGCTGCTGCGGCTCGATCCGGGGCCCATCCGCGGGCTCGATCCCGTGCCGGAGGTGGTGCGCCTCAGCCTGCGGCGGGGGTGGGCTCCGCCGGTGGGCACCCATGTGACGCAGCTCGCGCAACTCCTGCCGCCCCTCGGGCCCGCCATGCCCGGCGCGCACGATTTCGGCCGCGTCCCCTGGTTCAGGGGAATCGGCGGAGTGGGGTTCGGCTTCGGCCGGCCAAAGCCGGCGGCGGCGGCCGAGCCACCCGCCCCGGTACGCCTCGCCATGCTGGTGGATCAGGTGCGATCCGGCCTTGCCGAGCGCATCCGCGCCTCGCTTTCCGGAACGGCGGCGGAGATCGCCATCGCGCTCGTGGCCGGCGACCGCTCCGCCATCCCACCCCAGGTGGAGGAGAGCATGCGGGTGTCAGGGCTCACCCACATCCTCTCCATCTCCGGCCTGCACATGGCGCTGGTGGCGGGCACGCTGTTCGCGCTGGTGCGGGCGGGGCTCGCCCTCGTACCGGGGCTGGCCTTGCGCCTGCCCATCAAGTCCGTGGCCGCGGTGATCGCATTGGCCGGCAGCGCGGCCTATCTTGCCTTGTCCGGCAACGACACGCCGGCACAGCGCTCCTTCGTAATGACGGCGCTGGTGCTGGGAGGCGTGCTGGTGGGGCGGCCCGCGCTCACCTTGCGCACGGTGGCGGTGGCGGCGGTGGTGGTGCTGGCGCTGACCCCGGAAGCGGCGCTCGACCCGGGCACGCAGATGTCGTTCGCCGCCACCCTCGCTCTCGTCGCCGCCTACGAGCGGCTGCGGCCCCTGCGCGCGATACCGCGGCCGGACGGAATCGCCGGGCAGGTAACCACATGGCTCGTGCTGCTGGTGGGCGGCACGGCCCTGACCTCGCTGGTGGCGGGCCTTGCGACCGCGCCTTATGCGATCTTCCATTTTCAGCGCGTGGCGCCCTACGGCCTGCTCGCCAATCTCGCGGCCATGCCGGCGGTGTCCTTCCTGGTGATGCCGTTCGGCCTCGTCGGCGTGTTGCTGATCCCCTTCGGCTGGGACCATCTGGCCTGGCCGGTGATGGGCCTCGGCATCGACATCATGGTGGAGGTCTCGGATCGAATCGCGGCCCTGCCCGGGGCCGACATCCGCGTGGATGCGGTGAGCCCGGCCACCCTGGCCGCCCTCAGCCTCGCCTTGGTGATGTTCTGCCTCCTGCGCGGCGTGCTCGCGCTCGGAGCCGCCGTGCCCCTCGGCCTCGCGCTGGCCTTCGCCGGCCCGCCACCTCGTCCGGACATATTGGTGGCGCCCGATGCGCAGACGGTGGCGATCCGCGGCCCGGACGGGCGCCTGTCGGTGCTTGGCGGGCGCAGCCAGCGGCTGGTCGTGGAGCAGTGGCTGACGCGCGAGGGGGATCGCCGCCCGGCGGGAAGCAAGGGACTGGACCAGGCCTTCACCTGCGATCCCCTCGGCTGCACCGCACCCTTGCCGGGCGGCGGGACCATCGCCGTGTCACGTCAGGCGGAAAGCCTGGAGGCGGACTGCCTGGAGGCGCGGATCATCGTCAGCCGCGATCCGCCGCCCCGCACCTGCCCCGCCCGCGTGCTCACGCCGGACCGGCTGGTGCGATCGGGCACCATCGCCTTCTTCTTCACGGACGGAAAGCTGAGAGAGGAACCCACCCGACGTCCCCATGTGGATCGTCCCTGGATGCCCCGTCTGCCGCCCCTTCCGCCCGAACCTGAGCCGGGAGCCGCGGAGGACGCCGCTGCCGACGCGGCTTCCGAATGAGCCCGAAGCCACGGCTCGCCTCTCACCGAGGGATGAAGCTGGGGTGAGGAGCGTATGCCTTGCGAGCCGGCACCCCCGTTGAGCATGAAGCGCCGCCGCCCCTCACCCCGTCCCGGCCTCCCGGCCGCCAGCCGGGAGAAATCCTTGCCCTGCGCTCTCAGTAGCGCCGCATCAGACCGATGAGCCGGCCCTGGATGCGCACCCGGTCGGGCCCGAAGATCCGCGTCTCATAGGCGGGGTTGGCCGCCTCGAGGGCGATGGAGGCGCCCTTCTTGCGCAGGCGCTTCAAGGTGGCTTCCTCGTCGTCCACGAGGGCGACCACGATATCCCCGGTATCGGCCGTGTCGCACTTGCGGATCAGCACCGTGTCGCCGTCGAGGATGCCGGCCTCGATCATGCTGTCACCGCGCACTTCGAGAGCGAAGTGCTCGCCGGTGCCCAGCATCTCGGGCGGAATGTTCAGCGTGTGGCTGCGGGTCTGGATGGCGGAGATGGGCGAGCCGGCGGCGATCCGGCCCATGACGGGCACCGCGACGGGGTGGGTTCCGTCGTCATCGTCCATCACCGGCCGCACCTTGCCCAGGCTGCCCTCGATCACGGCCGGGGAGAAGCCACGGCTCGCGGCCTGGGCGGAGGCGAGGCCGGGGGCCACGCTGTCCGGCAGGCGGACCACCTCCAGGGCGCGGGCGCGGTTCGGCAGGCGACGGATGAAGCCGCGCTCCTCCAGGGCGGTGATCAGGCGGTGGATGCCAGACTTCGAGCGCAGGTCCAGCGCTTCCTTCATCTCGTCGAAGGAAGGGGGAACGCCGGTTTCCTTCAGCCGCTCGTGAATGAAGCGAAGCAGGTCGTATTGCTTGCGCGTCAGCATTCCATCGCCCCCGTGATTGCCCCCCGGCCGCCGTCCGGCGGCGCGGGCCGCGCCTGTTTCACCCTGGCACGCCCACCGCGGGCGATGCGAAACAAATCATGAACAGTTCTTATCTGTTCCTTTTGTGTTCCGCAAGTGGTGAAGGCGGGGTTAAAGCCGGATCAATCCTCGAACGGAATGATCTCGCACGGGTCGCCAGCCTTTGCCGCCGGGGCGAAGGGAGCGCGGATGAGGAGGCAGTCTGCGGCCGCCAGCACGCTCAGCATGGCGCTGTCCTGCGAGGCGAAGGGCGTCACGTGCACGGAGCCGTCGGCGTGGCGCTCCATCCGCGCGCGCATGAAGTCGCGGCGGGCGTCGTTCGCCGCCACCTCCACCGCGAGGCGGGCCGGGGCGGTGAGCGGACCCGGAACGCCATCTCCCTGCAGGGCCCGGACCAGCGGCATCAGGAACACCATGGCGCACACGTGGGAGGACACCGGATTGCCCGGCAGGCCCAGCACCCGCACGCCGGCCTTGCGGCCATACATGAGCGGCTTGCCGGGCCGCAGCGCGATCTTGTGCACCGAGAGGTCCACCCCCTCCGCCCGCAGCGCCGGGGCCATCAGGTCGTGGTCGCCCACCGAGGCGCCGCCGGAGGAGACCAGGAGATCGAACTCGCCGGAGAGCGCCCGCGCCACCACGGCGCGGATGGCGGCAAGGTCGTCGCCCACCAGGCCGAGATCCGTCACCTCGGCCCCGGCGCGGCGGGCCAGCGCCGCGAGGCCGAAGGCGTTGGAGACGACGATCTCGCTGTCCTTGCCGGTGCCCTGGCCCGGCAGCACCAGTTCGTCGCCCGTCTGGATGAGCGCCACCCGCGGGCGGCGGGACACCGGAACGGTCGCATGGTCCATGGCGGCGGCGAGCATGATGTCGCGGCCGGAGAGGCGGCGCCCGGCCTTGAGGCCCGGCATGCCGGCGCTGAAATCGCAGCCCTTCAGCCGCACGTTGCGCAAGGCAGCGGTGGGGGCGGTGGTGGTGACCCTGTCGCCGTCGCGGCTGGTGTTCTCCTGGATCACCACCGTGTCGGCGCCCTCGGGCACCACCGCGCCGGTGAAGATGCGCACGGCTTCGCCCGCGCCCACGCTGCCCGAGAAGGGCCGGCCGGCGGCCGATTCGCCGATGACGGTGAGGTGCGCCGGCGTCTGGGCGATGTCGGCGCCGCGCACCGCATAGCCGTCCATGGCCGACATGTCCGCGGGCGGCTGGGTGCGGCGGGCGGGCAGATCCTGCGCGAGCACGCGGCCCGCCGCAGCCGCGACCGGCACGTCCTCGCTGCCCAGCGCAGAAACCTCACCGATAACGAGGCCGACGGCCTCCTCGACGCTCATCAGCGCCATCCTGCGCCTCCCGCTGTCGCGCTTCGTCCCATGGAATGCCCCGCCGTTTCAGTCCATCGGCGGTTCGGCGCGGAAATGCCCGCTGCGGCCGCCGGATTTCTCCAGCAGCCGGATGCCTTCAATCCGCATGCCACGATCGACCGCCTTCGCCATGTCGTAGATGGTGAGGCAGGCGACGGAAACGGCGGTCAGCGCCTCCATCTCCACTCCGGTCTGGCCCGTGACCTTGGCGCGGGCGGTGACATGGAGGCCGGGCAAGGCGGGATCGGGCGCGATCTCCACTTCCACTTTAGTGAGCAGAAGCGGATGGCAGAGCGGAATCAGCTCATGGGTGCGCTTGGCGCCCATGATGCCGGCGAGCCGCGCGGCGGCCAGCACATCGCCCTTCTTGGCGTTGCCGGAAAGGATCAGCTCGAGCGTTGCCGGCGCCATGGCGACGCGGCCTTCCGCCAGCGCCTCGCGGCTGGTGGAGGGCTTGTCGGTGACGTCCACCATGCGGGCGGCGCCCTCGGCGTCGATGTGGGTCAGGCTGGCCATGGCCGATGATGGGTTCCGGAATCGTCCCTGTCGTCGCCGGGGAAGATGGCGGGCGGGGCGGGTCCTGTCCACCACCGGCGCGGAAAAGGTCCTTCCTTCATAGCGCGAGGGTGGCGCCGCCGCGCGACGGGCGCGGCGGCGGGCTCCCGGCCGAAGCGGCGGTGCGCCTCAGCGCAGGCGCGTCCACACCTGTGTCTTGCACAGCGGCACCACCACGCAGCCGCGCAGCTTCAGCGTGTCGTCGCCATCAAGGGTGATGGTGCCGGAATAGGTCTTGCCATCCTCGGCATTGTAGATGCTGCCGCCCGACCACTCCTTCGGTCCGCCGGAGAAGCCGGTGAGGATGGTGAGGCCCTTCAGGGCCCGCGCGCGCAGGCCGGCGTTGGAATTGTTCACGTCCTTGAGGTTGGGATCGGCCTTCAGCCCCTCGGAGGAAAGGAGGCGGCCGCACAGGCTGGCGCCGCACTTGAAGATCTCCACCTGCCCGCTGCGGGTGGGTGTCTGCCACAGGCCCGTGGGCTCGGCCGCGAGGGCAGGGGTGGCGAGCAGGGACGCGGCAAGGACAGGGGCGGCGACAAGCGAGCCGAGAGCAAGGGCGGCGCGGCGGCGATGGCTCATGGGTTTCCTCCTGGTGCGCAGCCATTCTGCGGGCTGCATCACGCATTAAGGCGGAAACTCCCCTATACGGCAACTATCAATCGTATTCGAGCGAGCGACGCACCGCAGCGCGGGGAGGGCGCTTCAGCCGCCCAGCAGCTTGCAGGTGGCGGAGGCGACATCCTCCTGCCGCATGAGGCTCTCGCCCACCAGGATGGTGCCGATGCCCACCAGCGCAAGGCGCAGCACATCCTGCGTGGTGAAGATGCCGCTCTCGCCGATGGTGATGCGGTCCTTCGGCACGCGGGGTGCCAGCCGCTCGGAGGTCTCGAGCGAGGTCTCGAAGGTGCGCAGGTTGCGGTTGTTGATGCCGATGAGCTTACAGGGCAGCGCCAGCGCGCGGTCCAGCTCGGCATCGTCATGCACCTCGACGATGGCGTCCATGCCGTAGGCGGCGGCGGCGTCCGCGAGGTCGCGGGCAAGCGCGTCGTCCACCCCGGCCATGATGATGAGGATGCAGTCCGCCCCCCAGGCGCGCGCCTCCGCCACCTGGTAGGTGTCGTACATGAAATCCTTGCGCAGCACCGGCAGGTTCACCGCCGCGCGGGCGGAGCCGAGGAATTCCGGCGCCCCCTGGAAGGACGGGGCGTCGGTGAGCACCGAGAGGCAGGTGGCGCCGCCGCGCTGATAGGCGCGGGCCAGCGTCGGCGGGTCGAAGTCCGCGCGGATCAGCCCCTTGGAGGGGCTCGCCTTCTTGATCTCGGCAATGAGCGCGGTGCGGCCTTCGGCAAGGCTCTGCTCGATGGCACCGGCGAACGGGCGCACGCGCGGGGCGCAGCGGGCGGCGGCCTCGATCTCGGCGAGGGGCCGGGCGCGCTTGGCCGCGGCGATCTCCTCGCGCTTGTAGGCCTCAATCTTCTTCAGGATGTCGCTCATTGGGCCGCCTCCGGCGCAACCTTCTCGGAGACCGCGCAAAGCTGTTCCAGCCGGGCCCGCGCGGAACCGGTGTCCAGGCTGGTGGTGGCCATCGCCACGCCCTCCTTCAGGTCCTGCGCCCGGCCGGCCACCACCAAAGCGGCGGCGGCGTTGAACACGGCGACGTCGCGGTAGGCGCCCGTCTCCCCGTCCAGCACCGCCCGCAGGGCCGCGGCATTGTAGCGGGCGTCGCCACCCTTCAGCGACTCGGCGGGATGGCGGGTGAGGCCCACGTCCTCGGGGGTGACGGTGAAGGTGTGGATGCGCCCCTCGTCCAGCACGGCGATGTCGGTGCCACCGGAGATGGTGATTTCGTCGAGCCCGTCGGAGCCATGCACCACGAAGGCCTTGGTCGATCCCAGCGTCTTCAGCACCTCGGCCAGCGGCACGATCCACGACTTGGCGAACACGCCGACCATCTGCCGCGTCACGCCCGCGGGGTTCGAGAGCGGGCCGAGCAGGTTGAAGATGGTGCGGGTGCCCATCTCCACGCGGGTCGGGCCCACGTGCTTCATGGCCGGGTGATGGGAGGGAGCGAACATGAAGCCGATGCCCGTCTCGGCGATGCACCGGGAAATGCCCGCCGGATCAAGGTCGATCCGCACGCCCAGCGCGGAGAGCACATCCGCCGCGCCGGACTTGGAGGAAAGCGCCCGGTTGCCGTGCTTGGCGACCGGCACGCCGGCCCCCGCCACGATGAAGGAGGCGCAGGTGGAGATGTTGTAGGAGCCGGAGGCGTCGCCCCCGGTGCCCACCACGTCCACCGCCTCTTCCGGAGCTTCCACCGGCAGCATCTTGGAGCGCATGACGGAGACGGCGCCCGCGATCTCGTCCACCGTCTCGCCGCGCACCCGCAGCCCCATGAGCAGCGCGCCCATCTGGGAGGGGGTGGCCTCGCCGGACATCATCTTGTCGAACACATAGGCCGCCTCGTCGCGGCTGAGGCTCGCGCCGGTCGCCACCTTGCCGAGGAGGGGTTTGAACTGGTCCATCATCTGTCCCTCCCGTGCTCAGCTCTTGGCCTTCTGCGCGTTGAAGGCGGCGGCGATATCGAGGAAATTCTTGAGCAGCATATGGCCGTTCTCGGAGGCGATGCTCTCCGGGTGGAACTGCACGCCGTGGATGGGCAGGCTCTTGTGGGCGAGGCCCATGATGAGCCCGTCCGCGGTGTGCGCCGTCACCTCCAGCACCTCGGGCAGCGTATCGCGCTTTACAATGAGGGAGTGGTAGCGGGTTGCCTGGAATGGGTGATTGATGCCCCGGAACACGCTTTTGCCCTCGTGCAGGATCTCGCTCATCTTGCCGTGCATGGGGGTGGGCGCGCGGACCACCTCGCCGCCGAACACCTGGCCGATGGCCTGGTGGCCGAGGCAGACGCCGAAGATCGGCACCTTGTCCCCCGCCTTGGCGATGAGATCGCAGCAGATGCCCGCCTCGTTGGGCGTGCAGGGGCCGGGGGACAGCACGATGGCGTCCGGCTTCTCGGCCAGAACGTCTTCGATGGTGACGGCGTCGTTGCGATGGACGGTGACGGTGGCCCCCAGCTCGCCCAGGTAATGGACGAGGTTGTAGGTGAAGCTGTCGTAATTATCGATCAGCGTGACCTTGGGAGAATGGGAGGCGGACATCTTGAGGCTCCGGATCCCGCGCACCCCGGTCTGCGGGAATGGCGGGTGTTAAGGCGAGGGATGGCACGGGGTCAATGACGCCCGCAAGGGACCGGCGCGGCCGGACAGTCAGCCAGCCCGCTTCACCATCGCTCAAGTCTGGTCACGCCCACCGTCATCCCCTCACTGTCCCTTCCCGGCGCGGGCGGCGAAGCGCACCGCCTCCTCGCCGGCGCGAAACAGGGCTTTCGCCTTGTTCACGCATTCCTGCTGCTCGCTCTCGGGCACGCTGTCATAGACGATGCCGGCGCCGGCCTGCACATACATGCGGCCATCCTTCACGATGGCGGTGCGCAGCACGATGCAGGTGTCCATCTCGCCGTTGGCGCCGAAATAGCCGATGGCGCCGGCATAGATGCCGCGCTTGTCCCTCTCCAGCTCGTCGATGATCTCCATGGCCCGCACCTTCGGCGCCCCGGAAACGGTGCCGGCGGGAAAGCCGGCCGCGAGCGCGTCCACCGCGTCGAAGCGGCGGTCCAGCGCGCCCTCCACGTTGGAGACGATGTGCATCACCTGGCTGTAGCGCTCGATGAAGAACGAATCCGTCACCTTCACCGTGCCCATCTGCGAGACGCGGCCGGTATCGTTGCGGCCGAGGTCCAGCAGCATGAGGTGCTCGGCGCGCTCCTTCGGATCGGCGAGCAGCTCCTGCGCCAGCGCCTCGTCCTCGGCATGGGTGAGGCCGCGCTTGCGGGTGCCGGCGATGGGGCGGATCGTGACCTTGCCGTCGCGCAGCCGCACCAGGATCTCGGGGCTGGAGCAGACCACCGAGAAGCCGTCGAAGTTGAGATAGACGAGGAACGGCGCCGGGTTCACCCGCCGGAGCGCCCGATAGAGGGCGAAGGGCGGCAGGGTGAAGGTGCTCTCGAACCTCTGCGAGAGCACCACCTGGAAGATGTCGCCGGCGCGGATGTATTCCTTGGCCTTGTCCACCATGGCGCGGAACTCCTCCGGCGCCGTGTTGGAATCCTGCAGGACCTCACTGTGGAACGGCTCCGGAGCGGGGTGGGCGATGGCCTTGTCCAGCCCGGCCACCACCTTGTCGAGCCGCTCCAGCGCCGCCTCCCAGGCCGCGCGGGGCGAGACGCCCTCCTTCGGCCGCACGGGGGTGACGGCGGTCAGCTCGTCCTTCACCGCGTCGAACACCACCATGAGGGTGGGACGGATGAGCAGGGCCTCCGGCACGCCGATGGGATCGGGCTTGGCCGGGCCCAGCTTCTCCATCTGCCGCACCATGTCGTAGCCGAGATAGCCGAACACGCCCGCCGCCATGGGCGGAGCGCCTTCCGGCAGGTCGATGGCCGATTCGGCAAGCAGGGCGCGCAGGGCGGTGAGCGGGGCGCCGGGGCAGCGCACGAAGGCGGCCTTGTCGGTCGCCGGCGTGCGGTTGATCTCGGCCACGTCGCCGGACGCTCGGAAGATGAGGTCCGGCTCCAGCCCGATCATGGAATAGCGGCCGCGGGTCTGCCCGCCCTCCACCGATTCGAGGAGGAAGGCGTTCGGCGTCTCCCCGGCGAGCTTCAGGAAGGCGGAGACCGGGGTCTCCAGGTCCGCGACCAGTGTCAGGGACACCACCTGCGCCTCGCCCTTGAGATAGCGCGAGGCGAAAAGGTCGAAATCGGTAGGGGCGTTCACGTCATCCGCCTCAGTTGGCCGAGCCGGCGCCCACGGCCTGGGCGAAGACGCGATCGTTCACCTTCACGCCGATCTCCTTCTGGATGGCGTCGAGGTATTGCATGAGCACGTCGTTCTCCAGCTGGCGCGACAGCTCCGCCGCCACCCGCGCGGTGTCGGGCGAGGACTGGGGCACGAGGACCCGGGTCACCTGGAACACCACCCGGTCGGGCTCGGTGGCGCCGATGGCGACGCCGAAGCCGCCGTCCTTCACGTCGAACACGCTGGTGATGCTCTCGGTGGTGAAGGGGCCTTCGGCACGGCCGCGCCGCAGGGGCTCGGCCACCTGGATGGGCAGGCCGGCAGAGCCCGCCACCTCGGCCAGCGGCTTGCCGCCCTCGGCCTGCTTCAGAAGCTCCTGCGCCTTGACCTCGATGGCCTTGTCCGTCTCCGCCTCGGTCCAGCGGGCGGTCACGGCCTCCTTGGCCTCCTCGAAGGTGCGGTCGCGGGCAGGGGTGATGCTCACGGTCTCGTACCAGACGAAGCCGCCGTTCTGCGGCAGCTGGATGGTGTCGGTCTCCACCCCCGGCTGGGTGGCGAAGGCACCCGCCACCACCTCGGTGCCGCCGGGAATGGTCACGGCATTGCCCTGCGGGTCACGGCCGGACCGGTCCACCGCGTCGACGGTCTGGAGCTTGAGGCCCAGCTTCTGCGCGGTCTCGGCGAGGGTGGCGCCGGAGGCGCGCTCGTCCTCCACCTGGTCGTGCTTGTCGAGCAGGGCGCGGCGCGCCTTGTCGACCTTGAGGTTGGTGACGATCACGTCCTTCACCACCTCGAACGGCTGCTGCGAGCCGGCATCGATCTTCGTCACCTCCACGAGGGCGGTGCCGAAGCGGCCCTCCACCGGCTCGCTCACCGCATCGGCGGCGAGGGCGAAGGCGGCTTCGGCGATCTTCGGGTCGAGGATGGCCTCCCTGGCGACGAGGCCGAGGTCGGTGTCCTTCGCCGTCAGCCCGCGCGCGGCGGCGACGTCGGCGAAGCTCGTGCCGGCCTTGATCTTGTCATAGGCGGCCCGGGCCTCGGCCGGGTCGGTGAAGACGATCTGCTTCACCTCCCGCTGCTCGGGCGTGCCGAAGCGGGAAAGGTTGCGCTCATAGAAGGCCTTCGCCTCCTCGTCGGTCACCGTCTCGGCGGCGGCGAGGGCGTCGGGGGTCAGGGCGAGAACCGCGATCTTGCGGTACTCCGGCGCCCGGAAGGAAATCTTGTGCGCATCGAAATAGCTGCGCAGGGCGTCCTCGGCAGGGGCGGGCAGGGTGCCGACCGCGGCGGGCGTCACCAGGATGTAGCTGGCGGAGCGCGTCTCGCCCTCGAAGCGGTTCACCGCATTGATCAGCACCTGCGGTACGGCGAGGCCGGTGCCGAAGGATTGCAGCACCTGGTCGCGCACGAGGCGCTTCTTCTCCGCATCCACGAAGCGCTGCTCGGTGATTCCGTTGGAGCGCAGCAGCTGCTGGAAATAGGCCGGGTCGAACGCCGGCGCGCCGGGCGCGCGGAAGGCCGGGTTGTCGGCGATCTCCTTCGCCACCTGGGAGTCGGAGACGGCGAGGCCGAGGCGGGCCGCCTGCTCGTCCAGGGTCGCGTCGGCGATCATCTGGTTGAGAATCTGCCGGTCGAGGCCGAAGGCACGCGCCTGCTCGGGCGTGATGGCCCGGCCGGCGCGGCGCGTCAGCTGCTGCAGCTGGTCCAGATACTGCCGCCGGAATGCATCCGCGGAAATGTCCGTGCCGCCGACGCTCGCGACCGTCGTCGTGCCGAAGCCGCGGAACACGTCCGCAATGCCCCACACGACGAAGCTGAGGGTGAGCACGACGAGGAAAAACTTGGCGATCCAGCCGGAGGCGCCCTTGCGGAGTGTCTGAAGGACCATCGTTCATTCGTTTGAAGAGAGCGCCGGGGGACGGCGCGGAAGCCGCGCATCATAGGGAGGGGGAGGGGGCCTCGCAACGGCGCATGGTCGCACCCCTTTCCAGCGCCATCCCGGCTCTGGTAGGTGAGCCGCAGAAAACACATGCAATTGGAGGGGGTCCATGCCGACAGAGCGTCGCATCCTGATCGCGGGCAACTGGAAGATGAATGGCCTGCGTCAGTCGAAGACGGAGCTCCGCGGCATCGCCGCTGGCATGGACGGCATCGGCGCCGACCTCCTCGTCTGCCCGCCCTTCACCCTCCTCGCCGCCTTCGCCAGCGACGTGGCGGGCACAAGGCTGATGATCGGCGGACAGGACTGCCACCCGGCGGAAAGCGGCGCCCACACCGGCGACGTCTCCGCCGAGATGCTGAAGGACGCGGGCGCGGTGGCGGTGATTCTCGGCCATTCCGAGCGCCGCGCCGACCATCACGAGGGCGATGCCGTGGTGAAGGCGAAGGTGAAGGCGGCCTGGCGCGGCGGCCTCCTGCCCATCGTCTGCGTGGGCGAGACGCTGGACGAGCGCGACGCCGGCGAGGCCCCGGCCGTGGTGACGCGGCAGGTGCGCCAGTCGATCCCCGACGCGGCCACCGCCGCGAACCTCGTCATCGCCTATGAACCCATCTGGGCCATCGGCACCGGCCGCACCCCCACGGTGGACGACGTGGCGCAGATCCACGGCACCATCCGTCACGTGCTGGCCGAGCGCTTCGGAGCCGAGGCGGGCGGCATCCGCATCCTCTACGGCGGCTCGGTGAAGCCGGACAATGCGGCGATCCTCCTCGCCACGGCGGATGTGGACGGCGCCCTGGTGGGCGGCGCGAGCCTGAAGGCCGCCGACTTCCTCGCCATCGCCCGCGCCGCGCCACGGGGCTGAGGGGCGGGCCGGGGCAACGAGCGCGACGATCAGGAGCGTGCATCGAGGGCGGATTTAAACCCTGAGGCGCGTCGGGGCGGTAGATGAGGGGTTCGCATCCGCATCGCCAAACGCGATGCGGATGGTGCGCGGCCCCCTCGGCCTCGCAGGTGTTGGCCGGCGGTCTCTTCCGCCTCGCCCTTGTCGGGCACGGGGAGGGCAAAGCGTATCTCGCCGCCGCTGGCGATTAGTCGGCAGGGGCCGCCCTTCGTCCGGGGGGGCTCCATCTCGCAACGATCATTGCGGGCGGCGCGGGAGCTGGACCCGGAGCTGCCGCCCGCAGACCTCCTCAGAAGGTGACGAGGCCGATGAGCTGCTTGATGAGGCTCAGGTCCTCGCCGCTGGTGGGCGTGGTCTGGGACACGAAATCAAACACCTTGCCGTCCTTCATCCCGTACTGGGCGATGCGGCTGACGCGCTTGTTCTTGTCGAAATAGACCGCGAGCACCTTCTGGTCGGTGATTTCCGGCTTCAGGAAGGCCACCTTCTGGGCGGTCTGGGAAATGTAGAAGAAGGCCTCGCCATTCACCGTGGCGACGGTGGAGGGCGTGCCGAGCACCAGCAGCACCTGCTCCTGGCTGGAGCCCACCGGCACCTGGTCGAGGGCCCCATCGGCCAGGACGTAGCCGCGCTGGTAGATGCGTGTGACGCCGGTGAGGCTGGTGCCGGAGCCGCCCACCATGTCGCCGCAGCCCGCAAGCGCGAAGCCTGCGACGAGGAGGGCCGCGCCGCCGCGCCGCGCGCCGGAACCGGCACCGATCCTCAGGTTCATCTTCTGTGACGCCACACGCTTCCCCATCGTTTCCCGCACCGCCCGCCGCTCCCGCCCGGGCGGCGCAGTCCGGTCCGCGCCAGGCGCGGAAAGCCATACCACCCCTTGCCACAGGGCCCGCGGCGCGTTACGCCGCTTCGACCCTCAGATCGCCTTTATGCACCGCCCGCGCAGGGCGCAAGCGCCCCGGATCCCGATGTTCAACCTGTTCCGCAACACCAAGACCCGTGAGACCATCGAGCGCCTGTATGGCGCGATCGTGGCACAGTCGCGGCGGACGGACTTCTACACGGACTTCGCCGTGCCCGATACGATGGACGGGCGCCTTGAGATGCTGATGCTGCACACGGTTCTGGTCTGTCGCCGCCTGAAGGGCGGCAGCGAGATCGAGCGCGCCCTTTCCCAGGACATCTTCGACGCCTTCGCCGCCGACATGGACCGCACCATGCGGGAGATCGGCGTCGGCGACCTCACCGTGCCGAAGAAGATGAAGAAGATCGGCGCCGCCTTCTATGGCCGCGCCGCCGCTTATGATTCGGCGCTGGCCGCAGAGGGCGAGGACGCGCTTGCCCAGGCCGTCACACGCAATATCTTCACCCTGGGGGAGGCCGCGCCGCCACCGGGAGCGCGGGCGCTCGCCGCCTATGCGCGCGCCGCGGCGGCGGAGCTTGCGGCCACCCCGTTCGAGGTGCTGGCACGGGGCGAGCTGCCGCTCACGGCCCCGGCCGCGCCGGGTCCCCTCGCGCGGGAGAACCGATGATGACCGACCTGCCTTATTCCCTGTCCGTGCCGGTCTCCGACCTGCCGCCCCACGGCCTCCAGATGGAGCTCGTGCCCGACGCCGCCCAGCGCGCCGCGCTGGCGCGCCATGTCGGCGTACTGGCCGTCAGCGACCTCAAGGCGACGCTCCATATCGCCCCCGAGGGCAAGGAGGGGGTGCATGTCACCGGCCACCTCACCGGCACGGTCAGCCAGACCTGCGGCGTGACGCTGGAAGCCTTCGACGCCCCCGTCAGCGAGAGCGTGGACGTCCACTTCGTCCCCGCCGGCTCCTATACCCCGCCGGAGGATCCGGAGGAGAGCGACGAGGACCCGCCGGACGAGATCGTCGACGGCAGCATCGATGCAGGTGCGCTGGTGGGCGAGTTCCTCGTTTTGGGGGTTGATCCCTATCCCCGCAAGCCCGGCGCCGTCTTCGAGCCGCCGGCGGAGGAGCCCGGCGCGCTCTCGCCCTTCGCCGCGCTCGCGCGCCTCAAGGACGACAAGTGAGGCCCCGGCCAGTTGCGATCAGGGCGCGAAACGCTATTGTCCGCGCGCCGGCGAACCGGCGACGGTAGGGGAGCATGGCTTCACCCCGCCTCGCCGACCGCATCCGATCCGAATCCGAGCCTGCGAAGGGACAACCGCCCGAGATGACCGCTTCCGTCCGCATCGCCCTCGACGCCATGGGCGGCGACCATGGACCCGAGACGGTCCTTGCCGGGGCGGAGATCTCCCTCGGGCGCCATCCGGACATCGCCTTCGTCCTCTACGGGGACGAGGCCCGGGTGGGCGAGGTGCTGAAGCGCCATCCCAAGCTCGCCGCCGCCTCGCGCATCGTCCACACCGACGTGGTGGTGGGCATGGACGACAAGCCGAGCCTGGCCCTGCGCCGCGGCCGCTACAAATCGTCCATGTGGCGGACCATCGACGCGGTGAAGACCCATGACGCGGACGTGGCCGTTTCCGCCGGCAACACCGGCGCGCTGATGGCCATGGCGAACTTCAACCTGCGCACCATGCCGGGAATCAGCCGCCCGGCGATCGCCGCCATCTGGCCGACCCTGCGCGGCGAGACGGTGGTGCTGGACGTGGGCGCCTCCATCGGCGCCACCGCCAAGAGCCTGGTGGAGATGGCCATCATGGGCTCGGCCATGGCCCGCGTGCTCTTCGACATCGAGAACCCGACCGTCGGCCTGCTCAACGTGGGGGTCGAGGAGATCAAGGGCGTCGAGGAGGTGAAGGAGGCCGCGCGCATCCTGCGCGAGGACGGCGTGCCGGTGAACTACCACGGCTTCGTCGAGGGCAACGACATCGGCGCCGGTACGGTGGACGTGGTGGTCACCGAGGGGTTCGCCGGCAACATCGCCCTGAAGACGGCGGAGGGCACGGCCAAGCAGCTCGCCTCCTATTTGCGCTCGGCCATGAGCCGGACGCTGCGTGCGAAGATCGGCTATTTGTTTGCCAGGGACGCTTTCCGCGTGCTGAAGGAGAAGATGGACCCGCGCCGCTCCAACGGCGGGGTGTTCCTGGGCCTCAACGGCATCGTCATCAAGAGCCACGGCGGGACCGACGCGGAGGGCTTCGCGGCCGCCGTGGACCTCGCCTATGACATGGTGCGCCACGAGCTGCTGGCGCGCATCGAAACAAGCCTCGTGCGCCTCCAGCCGCCGCAGATGCCGGCGCGCGAGCCGCAAACCGCAGGCGCGGAAGGACAATCGTGAGCGGTATCAGGTCCGTCACCCGGGGCACCGGGTCCTATCTCCCCGAGCGTGTCCTCACCAACGAAGACCTCGCGCGGCGCATCGACACGTCTGACGAATGGATCGTCCAGCGCACCGGCATCCGCCAGCGCCACATCGCCGCGGAGGGCGAGTTCACCTCCCATCTCGCGGTGAAGGCAGCCGAGCGGGCATTGGCCAACGCGGGTTTCGCCGCCGGCGACATCGACCTCATCGTGCTCGCCACCTCGACGCCCGACCAGACCTTCCCGGCCACCGCGGTGACGGTGCAGGCCGAGCTCGGCATCACCCGCGGCGCGGCCTTCGACCTCCAGGCCGTGTGCTCCGGCTTCGTGTTCGCGCTGGCCACCGCCGATGCCTATCTTAAGTCCGGCGCCTTCCAGCGGGCACTGGTGGTGGGGGCGGAGACCTTCTCGCGCATCCTCGACTGGGAGGACCGCGGCACCTGCGTGCTGTTCGGCGACGGGGCAGGGGCCATGGTGCTGGAAGCGGTGCAGGAGGACGACGCCCACGGCGCGGGCCTGCTCACCTCGCACCTGCGCTCCGACGGGCGGCATCGCAACAAGCTGTTCGTGGACGGCGGGCCGTCCTCCACCCAGACGGTGGGGCACCTGCGCATGGAAGGCCGGGAGGTTTTCAAGCACGCGGTGGGCATGATCACCGACGTGATTGTCGATGCCTTCGCCGCCACCGGCGAGAGCGCGGACACCATCGACTGGTTCGTGCCGCATCAGGCCAATCGCCGCATCATCGACGCCAGCGCGCAGAAGCTCGGCATCCCCCCGGAGAAGGTCGTGATGACCGTGGACCTGCACGGCAACACCTCCGCCGCCTCCATTCCCCTCGCGCTCGACCTCGCCTGCCGCGACGGGCGCATCAAAAAGGGACACTTGGTGCTGCTGGAGGCGATGGGCGGCGGATTCACGTGGGGTTCCGCGCTCTTACGCGTGTGAGCTTGCGTTATTGCGTTGACCTTGCTCGGGGCGCGCGGCTAGTTTGCCGGACGCCTTCCTTCGCAGGTGCGGAGTAGCCAGGAGGGTGCGGCGTTCTATCCGTCACATTCGTGAATCCTACTCTGTTAAAATTGAACGGGATTTCCTATTCGAAGGCCTGGGCGGCGGGTTCAGGCGTTTCGAGGCTTTCTGGGCTCGGGGAGGCACATGGCTGGTCGGACCGTAACGCGGGCGGATCTGTGCGAGGCCGTCTATCAGCAGGTGGGCCTGTCCCGGACGGAGTCCGCCGCGCTCGTGGAAATGGTGCTGAAGGAGATTGCTGACTGCCTCGCCCGTGGCGAGACGGTGAAGCTGTCCTCGTTCGGCTCCTTCGTCGTGCGCGAGAAGGGCGAGCGCATCGGCCGCAACCCGAAGACCGGACAGGAAGTTCCGATCGAGCCCCGGCGGGTGATGGTCTTCAAGCCCTCCAGCATCCTGAAGCACCGCATCAACGGCACCGAGCCGGACGGCCTGGACGAAGACTGATTCTGCATCGCAGCATGCGCGCCTGACGGCGCCGGCGTGAAGGGGGCGTGGTCCGATGGATCGCGCCCTTTGCGTTTCCGCAGATATGACGCAGCGGCATGATCTGCGCCGATCGCGAAGCCGGCTGAGGCCGCGCAACGCCGGAGGCTGCGCCCCCAGCGCATTTTCGATGCGGTGCGGGCACCGGCTCGCGTAAAGAAGTCACGTTAAAACAAGGAGGTAGAGGGTTTCCCGCGATTCGGAAAACCGCGGAAATGCTCCAGGCTTCAGGCCGCATCCTCCCGTTTCTTGTCCCCGCGCTCCTTGTCCTCGCGTTCCTTGTCCTCGCGTTCCTTGCGCTTGGCGTCCTGCCAGAGCGCTTCCATCTCGTCGAGGCTCGCCTCGACGGGACGCCGGCCTGCGTCCGCCAGCACGGTCTCCACGTGGGCGAAGCGGCGGGTGAACTTGTCGTTGGTGCCGCGCAGGGCGGATTCCGGGTCGACACCGGCATGGCGGGCGAGGTTCACCACCGCGAACAGGAGATCGCCCATCTCGTCGCGGATGGCGGCAGTGCCGCCGGCCTCCAGCGCCTCGGCGACCTCCTCCGTCTCCTCGCGGATCTTCGCCAGCACCTGGCGGGCGTCATTCCAGTCGAAGCCGACGCGGCCGGCCTTTTCCTGCAACTTCAAGGCGCGCGTGAGGGCAGGGAGGGGCAGGGGAACGCCGGAGAGCGCGCCACTGGCCTCCTGCTCCTCCGGCAGGCCGGCGGCGGCCCGGGCAGCAGCACGCTCCCGCTTCTCCTCGGCCTTGATGGCGGCCCACAGGCCCTTGACCTGATCCGGCGAAAGATCCCGCGCATGGCCGAACACATGGGGGTGACGGCGAATGAGCTTCTGGGTGATGGCCTCCACCACGTCGCCGAAATCGAAGCTGCCCGCCTCCTCCGCCATCCGGGCATGAAACGCCACCTGCAGCAGCAGGTCGCCCAGCTCCTCCTTCAGGTCCGGCATGTCCCGGCGAGCAATGGCGTCGGCCACCTCGAAGGCCTCCTCCAGCGTGTAGGGGGCGATGGAGGAGAAATCCTGCTCCAGATCCCAGGGGCAGCCGGTGCCCGGCGTGCGCAAGGCGGCCATGATCTCGAGAAGGCGCGCGATGTCGCGGGAGGCGTCCATGGGTTTCTCCGTTCGGGGCTCGCCGCCAGTCTAGAGCACGCGCCGATCCGATTGCACCGCAATCAGAACGGAGAAGTCGCAGCGGAAAGGGCAGGGCCGTGCGCCGGCCGGCCCTCTTTACCGCGGCTGCTGCCGCCCTATGCTCCCGGCCGGAGGATCAGGACATGCTCGACATCGCGCCCCCCGGCCCCATCGACGACGACATCCGCCCCGGCGAGAAGACCGTGGCGCTGCCCGAGGGGTTCGACGCCGGCCTCTATTTCATCGGCCGCATCCGCACCCCCTGGACCGAGCGCGGCAGCTGCCCCCGTCGCGGCGATGCGGAGGAGGGGCCGGTCTGCACCCTGGAGATCGACCCGCGCTGGGCCGAGGCGCTGGTGGGGGTCGAAGAGTGCCCGCGCCTGCAGGTGCTCTATTGGATGAACAGGGCACGGCGTGACCTCGTGCTCCAGAGCCCCCGCCACGACGGCCCCACCCGCGGCACCTTCGCCTTGCGCTCCCCGGTGCGGCCGAACCCCATCGCGTCCTCCGTGGTGCGCCTCGTGGGCGTGGACGGGCTGAAGGTTCAGGTGCGCGGCCTCGACTGCCTCGACGGAACGCCGCTGGTGGACCTGAAGGTGCACCACGGCTGAGGCCGGCCGCGCATCGGCGCGGGCGGCCCTGCATGCGACCAGCCAACAGGGCCGGGGCGCCACGGCCCCGGACACCGTCCGCCTGACTTCCCGCAGGCGTGAACCGGCGCCGGCCGATCCTGATGACGCTCCGCGGGGCAATGCGGCCGAAACACCAATATGGAAGCGTGATTACGTAGCGGCATTGAAAGGGGATCAGCCCCACGTCCATGATTCGCAGAAGAGATATTATGGAACTAACGACCGTATGCTCCGAGGCGAGAACGCGAAGGCACACGCCGGGCACGGCCGACTTATCAGACCTTCAGTCCCGCTGAAATTTACAAAATATCCGTTTTATTCCTGTGCACTACATTGCCACATTCAAGCACCGCGCAAGCGCAGGAGCAGGAAGACACCTATCCTCCGGTCACGCCCCCACCGTTGCCGTCGCCTCGGCCGGCACGCGCGATTCGAAGCGCAGCCCGTCATGGGCCGGCACGATGTGGGCCGGCAGGCGGCGGACCAGGTCGGCGTAGTCCAGGTCTGTGTGCAGATTGGTGAGGATGGCATGCCGCGGCTTCATCATCGCCACGTGGTCCAGCGCTTCCTGAAGCGTGAAATGCGAAGGATGCGAAGTCTCGCGCAGGGCGTCGATGATCCACATGTCGAGATCACGCAGGTGGACCAGGCTGTTGTCGGGAAATCCGTTGACGTCGCTGGAGTAGGCGACATCGCCGAAACGGAAGCCGAAGGCGTCGATATCGCCGTGCCTCTGGCGGAACGGCAGGGCGGCGATGGGCCCGCCTGCCCCGTCCACCACGATCTCCCGCCCCTCGCGGAAGCGATGCTCCGTCAAGATGGGCGGATAGGCGCTGCCGGGCGGCGTCGCGAAGCAGTAGCCGAACCTGTGGTGCAGCGCCCGGGACGTCTCCTCGTCCACATAAATGTCCACCCTCCGGCGGTGCAGGATGGCGAGGGGCCGCAGGTCATCGATGCCGTGGGTGTGGTCCGCATGGGCATGGGTGATGAGCACCCCGTCAAGCGCCGTCACCTCGGCGTCGAGCAATTGCTCCCGCAAGTCCGGAGACGTGTCCACCAGCACCGTGGTCGTGCCCTGCGGACCCTTCCGTTCCACCAGCAGAGAGCAGCGGCGCCGGCGGTTGCGGGGATTGGCCGGGTCACACGCGCCCCATCCCTGCCCCACCCGCGGCACGCCGCCGGAGGAGCCGCAGCCCAGAATGGTGAAGGTCAGGCTTTCGCCGGGCGTGTGCGACAAAGGCATATCGGGCAACCTCGTTCCTCCGCCCGCGCCGGATGCTGCGTGGGGCGAGCGGATTCGCCGGAAAGCCTCATCTAAATCCTCACCGCCCCGACCTCCAAGCGCCACGGCGGAAGGGGCCACTTCAAGCGCTCAGGCAACCGCCTCCCATTCGGACCGGGACACGGGCCCGTGAACGACAAGACGAACTTTGGGCCAAGGCCAGAAACCGAATCGATTCCAGGGAGCTAGCCCCGAATGCTCGCATGCGGATTCGCCTGAGAAACCCAGCCTAAATGACCAAGCCACGCGGATCGAACGCGGCAGGCCCGGGCGCGCCACATCAAAGGCTGCCGCGAACGGCGCGCGTCATGCTGGATTGAGAAAGGCTGAGAAAAGGGCGCTCGGGCGAAGGGGATCCCGGCGGAGAAGGAATGGTCGGAGCGAGAGGATTTGAACCTCCGACCCCTAGTCCCCCAGACTAGTGCGCTAACCGGGCTGCGCTACGCTCCGACGTGGGGGACGGCTTAGACCATCACTTCGGTGACGACAAGTCCAAATCGGCCGGTGTCCCCATGCTCTTCCCCGAGGACGGTGCGGAGGCCCGGAGGTGCCCGCGCAAGCTGTGCCACAGAGCATGGATCGCGGCAAAAGTGTGGCTTGACTGTAGCGAATCGCCTCTCTTTTGCCGGCACATTGGGACACTCGCGCCCCATTCGGAGGTCATTCGGCGATCATCTTCAACAACACGGAAGTTTGATCGCATGAAGATTCGCGTGGTCCTGTCCTCAGCTGCCCTGTCCCTTTCGGCCGCCCTGGCCGTTTCGAACCCGGCAGCCGCGGACACCTCCACCGGCGTCGCCTCTTTTTATTGGCAAGGCCGTAGCACCGCGAGCGGCGAGCGCTTCAACCCCTCCGCCATGACGGCGGCGCATCGCTCCCTCCCCTTCGGCACCAAGGTTCGTGTCACAAATCTCCGCAACGGCCGCAGCGTGGTCGTGCGCATCAACGATCGGGGCCCCTTCGTGCGTGGCCGCGTCATCGACGTTTCCCGGGCCGCCGCGGGTGAGCTCGGCTTTACAGGCAGCGGGGTCACCCGCGTCTCCCTGGCGGTCATCGACTGACCGCTGAAGCACGTTCCCGCCGGATCCCCAGATGACCGGCCCGACGTTCGCTGTCTCAGGTTGAGACGCGGATCTCCCGATCAGGCGATTTTCGGCCTGATCGGGCCCCCCGAAATCAATCAGCGTCCCGCACTTCCTCACGGGCGCCCACCAGGCCTTCCATCAGCCTCCGGCATTCGCCGAGCTCGTACAGCACCGACTGCAGCCGGTGCACATCCTCGCGCGACAGCACCGGCGCGGCCACAGGCGCGTGACCCATCACCCTTGGCTCTGAACGCAGGTGCGGTGGCAGATATTGCTCCGGCGGCCCCTGCCGCAGCGGCTCGCGCGGGGGGCGGGCAAACGGCTCCCCCGCCGGTCCGGACTCAACCGGATAATCCGGCGCGCGGGCGTCGATCCGGGCGGACTGGGGCGGAGGCGGGGGAGGCGCCGCCGGCGGCTCCGGCCGGTTCCATGGCGGCGCACGGCGAGGCGCCTCGGCCTCACCCCGCCCGCCTTCCGTCCGCGCGCTCGAAGGCAATGGCGCAGATGCCCCCCGCCAGTCGGTGGGATGGGGCAGCTCTTCCTCGTCGATGGGTCCGATCAGCGGGCCGACTCGCGTAGCCCGGGGCAGGGCCTGCGGCGGCGCATCGCCCCAGGCATCGGCCCAGCTGTCGCGCCAATTATCACGCGTGGCATCGGCGCGCCCGTCGCGAGCCGCGGGCGGCATGCGGTCCCGCCGCGGATCCTCGCGCCGCAGATCCTCGTGCCGCAGGTCCTGGGCGGGGGCTGGCATCGGCGGCTCCCGCCTGTCGTGGGGCTGCGGCCCCGCGGGCGGCCTGCGCCGGTCTTGATCCATGCTCGCGGTCTCCGGAAAATCATCATCGCCCACGGGGCCGGCATCAAAGGGGGGTGGCGCGGAGGGGGGAGAAGGCGCCCTCTCCGGCAATGCCTGCCGGACGTCCTTCGCCTGGACCTCGTCGTGCCGGATTTCCTCCCGCCACGTCTCCTCGCGCCAGACCTCCTCGCCCCAGCTGTCCTCGCTCCAGACTTCCTCCACCCAATCGGTCTGCCGCCAGTCGCCATCCTGGAGGATGCGTCCCTGCCCATCTTCGCGCAGCGCGCGCGCCGGCGTGGGGGGCGGGGCCGGCTTGCGAGCGCGGGCCGGAATGTATTCTTCCGGCGGCCCCGGGTCGCGCGCCGCCTCACGCGGGGGGGCGCGACGGGGCGGCGCCTCCCGCTCAGGCTCCCGCGTCCAGCGGGCCTCCTCCCAGCCCGCGGCGCCCGGATGAGCATCCCGCGGGGCGGGCTCGCGCTCCTGCTCCAGGGCCTTCAGGCGGCGGATGCGGGCCTCGATGGGCTCCGACACGCCCTGCGCGCCGCCGAGCGGATCGTCGAGGAAAGGCAGCAGCGGGTCGTCCAGCTCCGCCGGATGGGGCGGGCGCGGCTGGGCGATGCGGGAGGCCGGCCCGCGCGAGGGACGTTGCAGGCTCAGGGCAGGCTCGACACGGGGATCACCGCGACGGCCATCTCGCTCCTCCCCCCTTGGCTCCTGCCTCCTGGACTCCTGCCCCTGGGGCAACGGATGGCGCTGCGGGAGGGCGTCGTCGTCCGCAAAGGAGGGCGGACGCAACCCCTGCTCCGGCGCGGCATCGAACGTGGGATCCCGCCGACCGCCGGAGGCGCGGGGGATGTCCTCATGGGGGTGCCGCTCTGGACGCGGCTCCTCCGGGCGACGGGGACGGGGCGGCGGCGGCTCGGGCGGACGCTCCAGAAGCGGCTCGCGCCGGGCGGCCTCCCGTGAGGGGGGCAAGTCCCGCGACGGCGGAGGCTCGCGCGGGTCGCGCTGCGGCGGATGATCACGCAGCGGAAGTGGCAGCGGCTCCATGCGCGGCCCCCTCGACGGGGGCTCTCGCGCCTCCCGCTCCCGCGGCTGGGGCGCGCGCTCGCCCTGGCCCGGAGGCGGCGCGCGACGGGCGCGCTCGGGCGGGCCGCGCCGCAGGGCCAGCGGCGGCACCGATGCATCGGAGTCCAAGTCCCGGTCGGCCTCCTGATCGGGGAACGGCAGGGGAAGCTCGGCGACGGGCGGCAGATCGGGCAGGCCGTCGTCCTCCCTGCCCTTCCCCTTGCGGCGCGGCAGAAGGCCGAGCAGCCCGCCAAAGGTGGTGCCGTCGGCCTCAAGGTCGCGCGGCGGGCGTGCCGTGCGCATCACCGCCACCTCGCGTTCGATGCCGAGGTCCTGCACATAGCGCACGCCCTGATCCTTCAGAATGCGTTGCGCCCCCTTGATGGTGAAGCCGTCCGTATAGAGGAGATGGCGGATGCCGCGCAGGAGGTCCACGTCCTCCGGACGGTAGAAACGCCTGCCGCCGGCGCGCTTGACCGGCTTGATCTGGGTGAAGCGCGTCTCCCAGAAGCGCAGGACATGCTGCGGCAGCTGGAGGTCGTCGGCGACCTCGCTGATGGTCCGGAAGGCGTCCGGAGCTTTCTCCGTGTCCCGCACGTCGCCCACCTGTGCCTGCCCCGCCCGCCCGAATCGCCCATTGCCCTGGTGGGAATCATAGCGGCGATGCGCACTTGCTCAAAGCAGCGCAAGTGCCGCGCGAAGCCGAACCCCCAGTTTAGCCGCGCCTTTGCGTGGGAGAAATCAGCTCGCGCAGTTAACCGCCTCTGAATACAGAAAAAAGGCGCCTCACAACGGGTGAACGCGCCGGGCCCCGAACCGGCGGGCGACAAGGTGCGCCCGGTCTGGCGGGAGACGCAGGGCCACGTGCACGGCGCCCGCCTCATCGGTGGAGCGCTCCAGCACCTCGCCGTGGCGATAGAGCCAGCCGAGCCCCTCCCCGTCCTCCGCTGGCAGCGTGACCTCCACGGTCACGCGGTCGGAGGTGATCCGCTGTTCGATGAGGGCGAGGAGGTCGTCTGTCCCTTCCCCGGTCAAGGCCGAGACCGGCACCGGCCCGTCGAGCGAGGCGAGGCGCTGCACCTGGTTCGCCACCTGCTCGCGCTCTTCCGGCGAGAGGCGGTCGATTTTGTTCCACACCTCCACCACCCGCCCGCCGGGCTGGGGATCGACGCCGAGGTCGGTGAGCACATCGGCCACGTCGGCCGCCTGGGCCTCGGTGTCGGGATGGGAGATGTCGCGCACGTGCAGGATCACGTCCGCCTCCAGCACCTCCTCCAGCGTGGCGCGGAAGGCGGCGACCAGCTGGGTCGGCAGCTCGGAGATGAACCCCACCGTATCGGACAGGATGATGCGCGTGCCATGCGGCAGGGCGACGGCGCGCAAGGTCGGGTCCAGGGTGGCGAAGAGCAGGTCCTGCGCCATCACCTCCGCCCGCGTCAGGCGGTTGAAGAGAGTGGACTTTCCGGCATTGGTGTAGCCGACCAGCGCCACCACGGGATAAGGCACCTTCTTGCGGCTCTTGCGGTGCAGGCCGCGGGTGCGCTTGACCTGCTCCAGCTCCTTCTCGATGCGCACGATGCGCTCGCCGATGAGCCGGCGGTCCGCCTCGATCTGCGTCTCGCCCGGGCCGCCGAGGAAGCCGAAGCCG
Source organism: Xanthobacter nonsaccharivorans (assembly GCF_043194755.2). Classification (NCBI taxonomy): domain Bacteria; kingdom Pseudomonadati; phylum Pseudomonadota; class Alphaproteobacteria; order Hyphomicrobiales; family Xanthobacteraceae; genus Xanthobacter; species Xanthobacter nonsaccharivorans. Next base: position 2,502,550 of record NZ_CM195526.1, read on the forward strand.
CCGCGCTGGCGCTCGAGATGGGTCCAGGAGCGCACGAGGCGCGAGCGCTGGTAATTGAGGTGGGCAAGCTCCACCTGCAGCGTGCCCTCCTTGGTGCGGGCGCGCGTGCCGAAGATCTCGAGGATCAAGGCGGTGCGATCCACTACCTTGGTGGACCAGGCCTTTTCCAGGTTGCGCTGCTGCACGGGCGAAAGCGCGGCATCGAAGAACACGAGGTCCACCGCCTCGGCCCGCACCACCCCTTCGATCTCTTCCACCTTGCCGGTGCCGAGATAGGTGGCGGGGCGGATTTCCGACAGTGGAACGGTGGCCTGGAACACCACCTCCAGATCGATGGCGGCCGCGAGGCCCACGGCTTCGTCGAGACGCGCCTCGGGACTGCGGCGCTCGGGAGCGCCACGGGTGGCACGCTTGGACAGGACCGGGGTGATGACGGCGCAGCGGGTGGGCGGCGCACGGCGGTCCACACCGCCGCGCCCCTCCTTCTCCCGGGCGCGGGAGGGAGCCTCCCGCTGGCCGGATGCGTCTTCGTGTTTGCTTTTCAAAGCCTTGGCGCTATTGCGCTCCACGCTTCCTATGCCTTTTCTCCGCCGTCGTCGGTGGGATCGAACAGCTGGACCGGATGTCCGGGCATGATGGTGGAAATGGCGTGCTTGTAAACCAGTTGCGAATGACCATCCCGGCGCAGCAGCACGCAGAAATTATCAAACCAAGTGACGACGCCCTGCAGCTTCACCCCGTTCACCAGGAAGATTGTGAGAGGTGTCTTGTTCTTGCGGACGTGGTTGAGAAAAGTGTCTTGGAGATTTTGTGTCCGTTCCGCCGCCATTTTCGTATCCGTTTGTTTCGGCGTTGAGCCCACGACGGATACACGCAAACATTGTGCCTCCGCGTGAGAGTTAGATGCCTAGAATGGCACACCCCCATGGCGGCGCAATAATATTTTGCTCCGCAGCATAGGCTGGGCTGTGCGCAGCTTCAGCTGAGCGCCGAAAAGGCGTGGAATTTCAAGCGCAGGGCGGTTGCCACCGTGCCGGGAGCGCCATTCGCCACGGGCCGGTCGTCAATCCGCACCACGGGCATTACGACGGTGGTTGCAGCCGTGATGAAGGCTTCCGCGGCGCCATGGGCCTCGTCCACGGTGAAGGGGCGCTCCTCCACGGTGTAGCCGAGGGCGGCAGCCTCCTCCAGCACCACCGTGCGGGTGATTCCCCTGAGGATGCCGCTCTCCGCCGGGCGGGTCACGATCCTGCGGTCGGCCGTGACGATCCAGGCGTTGGTGGAGGCGCCCTCGGTGACGAATCCGTCCTGGTCCACGAACCAGGCCTCGCGGGCGCCGGCTTCCTTGGCCTGCTGCTTGGCGAGCACGTTGGGCAAAAGGGAGGTGGATTTGATGTCCACCCGCGGCCACCGATTCTCCGGCACGGTGATGACGCTGACGCCCCTGGCCGCGAGCGCCTCCTGCCCGCCCCGGTCGGACCGGCGGGCGGTGACCACCAGGCCGGGCATGGTGCCGGGAGCCGGGAAGGCGTGGTCGCGCCGGGCGACGCCGCGCGTCACCTGAAGATAGACCAGACCGTCCTTCACCCCGTTGCGGCGCACCACCTCGTGCAGCACGGCGGAAAGCGCCTTGCGCGTCATGGGCGTGGGGATGCGCAGCTCGCTCAGGGAGCGGTCGAGCCGGTCGAGATGGCGCGCCTCGTCCACCAGATGGCCGGCCCACACCTCGCACACCTCGTAGACGCCGTCGGCGAACTGGTAGCCGCGATCCTCCACATGCACGGTGGCATCGCGGTGGGGGAGATAGCGGCCGTTGACATAGGCAATGCGCGACATGGATCTGTCTCAGGTGCGCCAGAAGGCGAGATGGAGGACCACGAAGAGTCCGATGATTTCCAGCCGCCCCGCCACCATGCCCAGCACGCCGACGAGCACCGAGCCCGCAGGCAGGGACGAGATGGCGGGCCAGCCGCCGCCCGCCGCGTCGTAAATAGGCCCGGTGTTGGTGACGATGGCCGCGGCGCCGGCGATGGCCGCATCGAAGCTCGGCAGGCCGGGGCTGAGGGCCAGGGCGCACAGGCCGAACATGATGGCGAGGCACGCCGCCCCCGCCCAGATGCCGCGCATGGCGGAGCCGACGCCCCCCTCATAGGCGGCGGGCTGCATCAGGTGCGGATAGATGAGGCGCATCAGGTCGCCGCGGGTGCGCAGCAAAATGGCGCGCAGGCGCAGCATCTTGAGCCCGCCCGCCACGGAGAGCGCGCCGCCGCCCAGCAGCACCACCAGGATCACCAGGCCGGCCGGCAGGCTCGCATAGGTGCCGTCGCGCGGACCGATGCCGCTGGTGGAGACCAGGGAGGCTGCGGAGAACAGCCCGTCCCGCAGCGCTTCAACCGCCGGCACGTCCGCCACCCGGAACAGGATGGCGCCGAAGACGATGCCCACCGCCACGCACCAGCCGACCACGAGGAGGCTCTCCCCCTGCTCCGGCGCGGCATTGATGCGGCGGGTCAGCAGCGCCCGGTGCCAGCGCACGCTGGTGGCGCTCCAGATGAGGAAGGGCAGGAGGATCCACTTCGGCGCCTCGTCCAGCGTCAGCGCCAGTTGCGCCTCGGGCGGCAGGTGCGCGCCGGCCGAGACCACCGCGGTGGAGAGGGAGAAAGCCACGTAGAGGCTCTCCCCGTCCGCCAGCAAGGCGATGATGATGAGGAGCGTGACGCCCACATAGACGGGGGCCGTCTCCTTCAGCACGGCGAGGAGGTCCACCAGGTCGAGGGCGGCGCCGCCGCGCGGGCTGCGGTCGGGCAGGCCGCCGAGGCCGGCCGGCGCCAGCACCGCCACTGCCGAGACGACGGTGAGCAGCCCGCCCGCCCATTGCAGCAGGCAGAGCCAGACGAACAGGCTCACCGGGCCATGCTTCAGGGCGGTGAGCCCGGTGGCGGTGAAGGCCGAGACCGCCTCGAAGAAGGCCGCCAGCGGCGGCAGGCCGGAGGCGAGGGCGACGGACGGCGTGACCGCCAGCGGAACGAGCAGCCAGATGCCGGCGACGAGCGCGATGCCGCCGGTTCGCCCGAGGCGCATGGCCCGGCCCTGTGTGGTGAAGCGCAGAAGGCCGGCAAGGAAGATGCAGAAGGCGAAGGTGGCGAGAAAGACCGGCGCATGTCCCTCCCCGCCGCGTGCTGCCACCACGGCCGGGGCCAGAGCGAGCATGCCCGCTCCGGCGAGGACGGCGGACAGCGGGTTTGCGGCGTTGATCATCGCGGGCCGGGCTTCAGAAGAATTCAAGCGCCACGCGGAACAGCTGCTCCACGCGCTTGATGCGGTCGTTGAGGGCGAACAGCACCACCCGGTCGTGGGCGCGCACCACCGTGTCGCCGCGTGGCAGAAGCACCTGCCCGTTGCGGACGATGGCGCCGATGCGCAGCCCTTCCAGCAGGTCCAGGTCCTTCAGGGGCTTGCCGACGAGGGGGGAGGTCTCCAGCGCCTCGGCCTCGATCATTTCGCCCGAGCCGTCGAGCAAGGCATGCACGCCGCGGATGCGGCCGCGCCGCACGTGCTGGAGCACCTTGGAGACGGTGATCTGGCGCGGGTTCACATGCGCGTCGATGCCGAGGCCGCGGGCGAAGGTGGCATAGCCCTGCTCGTTCAGCAGCGAGAGGATGCGCTTCGCCCCGATCTGCCTGGAGAGCAGGCAGGAGAGGATGTTGATGCGGTCGTCGTTGGTGAGGGCGATCATGGTGTCCGCCTCGCTCACCCCCGCCTCGTCGAGGATGGCCCGCTCCAGCGCGTCGCCGCTCAGCACCACGGTGCGGGAGAGCACCTCGGCGATGGCCTGCGCCCGGTCGCGGTTGGCTTCGATGAGCTTCACGCGGGCGGCCGCGTTGCGCTTCTCCAGCTCGCTCGCGACGTAGTAGCCGATGTTGCCGCCGCCAGCGATGACGATCCGCTGGCCCGGCACCTCGTCATGCCCCAGCAGCGAAAGGCCGCGCCGCACCTGGTCCGCCCGGGCGACGAAGTAGACGATATCGCCCACCTGGAGCTGCTCGGTGGAGCGGGGCACCAGCGTGCGGCCGCCCCGGCTCACCGCCACGATGGTGGCCGGCATGTCCGGGAAAAGCTGGGTGAGCTGGCTCAGGGGCGTGTTCACCACCGGGCAGTCCTCGCCGCACAGCGCGCCCACCACCACCACCGCGCCGTCGGCGAAGGTCACCGTGTCGGTGGCGCCGGGCAGGGAGAGGCGGCGCAGCACCATCTCGCCCACCTCGATCTCCGGGGAGATGACGACGTCGATGGGCAACTGGTCGCGCGAGAAGAGATCCCGCCATTCGGGCGCGAGATAGGTCTGGGCGCGGATGCGGGCGACCTTGGTGGGCACGTTGAACAAGGCATGGCCCACCTGGCAGGCCACCATGTTCACCTCGTCGTGCAGGGTCACGGCGATGAGCATGTCGGCGGCCTCGATGCCCGCCTTGGCGAGCACGTCGGGATGCGAGCCCTGGCCCACCACGCCGCGCACGTCCAGTTGCTCGGTCACCACCTGGATACGGCGGGCGCTCGTGTCGATGATCGACACGTCGTTCTGCTCACCGGCGAGGCGCTCGGCAATGCCGAACCCCACCTGGCCCGCCCCGCAGATGACGACCTTCATGACCCCTCCCCCGGACGCCCCGACCCGACCCTCGGCCGGCGGCCAGCCCCACACCCCCGATGCAGCCCTTTTTCAGGGGGCCACGTCAACACGTCAGTCTTGCTTCCATCCCGCCGGAACGTCCGAGCCATGACGGAAGATAGTGATACAGCCTACCCTACCCCGAGAGCCTTTAGCTTTCGATGAAGGGCGGAGCGCTCCATGCCGACGAACTCCGCCGTGCGCGAGATATTACCGCCGAAGCGATTGATCTGCGCCGCGAGATACTCGCGCTCGAACACCTCTCGCGCCTCGCGCAGGGGCAGGCCCATCAAATGCTCGCCGCCGTTGCCGTTGGGCAGCGTCGGCACCAGAGCGCCCACGTCCGGCGGCAGCATGGCGGCGGTGATGGTCGCCTCCGGATCGCCGCCGGCGAGGATCAGCAGGCGCTCCACATTGTTGCGCAGCTGACGCACGTTGCCCGGCCAGTCGTGGGACTGGAGCACCGCCATGGCATCCTCGCCGATGGGACGCCGCGGCAGGCCGGTGCTCTGGGAGATGGTGTCGATGAAGAAGTCCACCAGGTCCGGAATGTCGTCGCGGCGCTCGGCCAGCGGCGGCACGCGGATCGGCACCACCGAGAGGCGGTGGTAGAGGTCCTCGCGGAAGCGGCCCTTGGCGATCTCCTCCTCCAGGTTGCGCCCGGTGGAGGAGATGATGCGCACGTCCACGCTGACCTTGTCGTTGGAGCCGACCCGGTTGAAGGTCTGCTCCACCAGCACGCGCAGCACGCGGTTCTGCGTCTCCCGCGGCATGTCGGCGATCTCGTCGAGGAAGAGCGTGCCGCCGTGGGCCTCGTCGAGGGCGCCGCGCTTGGTCTCCCTGCCCTCCCCCTCGGCGACGCCGAACAGCTCGTAGTCGAGGCGCTCCGGCGTCATGGCCGCCGAGTTCAGCACCACGAACGGCCCCTGGGCCCGCCCCGACGTCGCATGGACGAGGCGCGCGGTGAGCTCCTTGCCGGAGCCGGACGGCCCGACGATGAGGATGCGGCTGTTGGTGGGCCCCACCCGGTCGATGGTGGCCTTGAGCTGCTGGATGGCGCTGGAGCGGCCCACCAGCACCCGGCCGTGGGGGGCGAGCTGTTTCAGTTCCTTCAGCTCGCGCTTGAGGCGCAGCGTCTCCAGTGCCCGCTCGGCCACCATCACCAGGCGGTCGGCGTTGAACGGCTTCTCGATGAAGTCGTAGGCGCCGCGCTTGATGGCGGCCACCGCCGTTTCGATGTTGCCGTGGCCGGAGATCATCACCACCGGCACGTCGGGGTGCTGGGCCTTGATCTCGTTGAGCAGTTCGAGGCCGTCGAGGCGCGAGCCCTGCAGCCAGATGTCGAGGAACACCAGGTTCGGCCGCCGCGTGGCGAGCGCCGCAAGCGCTGAATCCGCATCCCGCGCCGTGCGGGCCGAATAGCCCTCGTCCTCCAGGATACCGGCGACCAGCTCGCCGATGTCGGCCTCGTCGTCGACGATGAGGATGTCCATGGCCATGTGTCAGGCCCTCCCTGTCTCAGGGACCGGTTGCGCCCCGCCCGCGCCGGCCGGTGGTAGTCCGTCCGCCCGCATGCGCAGCCTGACCCAGGCGCCGCGCCCCTCGGGCGAATCGTTCAGTTCGATGGAGCCGCCGTGCTCCTCCATGATCTTGCCCACGATGGCGAGGCCGAGGCCCGTGCCCTTCTCGCGGGTGGTCACATAGGGTTCGAGCAGCCGGCTGCGCTTTTCCTTGGGCAGGCCGGCGCCGTTGTCGATCACGTCGATCACGAGATCCTCGCCTTCCGCCTTGACGCCCACGTGGATGCGGCCCTTGCCGCGGTCTTCCTCCGGCACGCCCTCGATGGCCTCCGCCGCATTTTTCAGGATGTTGGTGAGCGCCTGCGAGATCAGCCGCCGGTCGAAGCGGGCCGGGAGCGAGGCGGGCAGCTCCGCCTCGAACGTCACGTCGGGATGGCCGACGCGCATGAGGAAGACCGCCTGCCGCACGGTTTCCGCAAGGTCCTGCGCATCCACGACAGGCTTGGGCATGCGGGCGAAGGAGGAGAATTCATCCACCATCCGGCCGATGTCGCCCACCTGGCGGATGATGGTGTCGGTGCACTGGTCGAACACGTCGCGATCCTGCGTGATATGCCGCCCATACTTGCGCTTCAGCCGCTCCGCGGAGAGCTGGATGGGTGTAAGCGGGTTCTTGATCTCATGGGCGATGCGCCGCGCCACGTCCGCCCAGGCGGAGGTGCGCTGGGCGGTGATGAGGGCGGTGATGTCGTCGAGGGTCACGACCCAGCCGTGATCGTCCGCCGCCGACTGCTCGGTGGTGAAGCGCACGGCGAAGGTGCGCTCGCGCCCGTCGCGCTGCACGGTGACGTTGCCCTGCACGATGCGCTGCTGGCCGGCGCCCCTCGCCTCCTCGATGAGGCCGGCGGTCTCGGGCACCACCTCGGCGAGCGGGCGACCGAGCGCCTCCGCCTCGGTGAGGCCGAGCAGCTTTTCGGCCGAGCGGTTGAGGATGGTGACGCAGGCCGCCGCATCGAGGCCGATCACCCCCGCGCCGACGCCGGAGAGCACGGCCTCGGTGAAGCGGCGGCGGCTGTCCATCTGGTCGCGGGCGGTGACCAGGGCGTTGCGCTGGGTCTTCAATTCGCTGGTCATGTTGTTGAAGGTGGCGCCGAGGGTGGCGAGGTCGCCCTCCGCGCCGTTGACCGGCACCTGCACGTCCAGATTGCCGGCCGCCACCCGGTCCGCCGCCCACATGAGACGGCGGATGGGCGCCACCAGCCATTTGGAGAAGTTGATGGCCATCCACACCGCCGAGAGCAGGACGATGAGGGTGATGAAGGAATACATGAGCGCGAAGGCGATCTGCACGATGAAGCGTCGCTCCTCCAGCGCGCGGTAGTCGGAGAGCGTCTGGCGCGTGACATTCAGATAGCCGATCACCCGCGGGTCGATGGGGCGGGCGACATAAAGATACATGCCGTCGAAGCCGGTGAGCGGCACCACCGCGCCCACGAAGTCGGCATCGGACGGCAGATAGATGATGGGCTGCTCCACCGTGGCGTCGCCGATGGCGATGTCCGGCGGCACGATGTACTCGCGATCGGTGCGCAGGTTCACCCGCTCGACGACCGACAGGTCGCGGCGAATCAGCTGCGCCCCCGGCAGGTTGCGCAGCGCCGCCTGTGCCGTGAGGATCTGGCGGAATTTCTCCATGTCCGTGTCATAGAGGTTCTTCATCCGCGAGATGTCGTTGCCCATGGCAAGCACGTCGCCGCGGATGGAGAGGGCATGCTCGCGCACATAGGTCTGCGCCACGGACGAAGCGGCGCCGACGATCTCCTGGGTGCGGGTGGAGAAATAGCGGTCGAGGCTGCGGTCGAGGGTGAGGCTCGCCACCACCGCCACCACGATGGCCGGCACCACCGCCACCCCGGCGAACAGCCCGACGATGCGCACGTGGAGCCGCGAGGCGGCCCGGCCTCGGGCCCGTGCCTTCAGGATGAGCCACACCTCCCGGGCGATGACCGCAACGAGGATGAGCACCGCCACGCCGGCGGCCGTGAGCACGCCCGTCACCACATGGGGGGTAGGAACGATGGAGGTGAGGCCCATGAGAATGAGGAAGGTGGCCACCGCCATGGCCAGCGACAGCACCACCACCACGGGCGCGAACAGGCGGGCGGCCACCAGCCTGCGCCTCGGCTTCGCGCCCTGCGCGGCCTGCTGAACCGGCTCGTCCATCATCTGCCCGAGGGTCCCCCCAATTCATCCCGGCCGCGAGTCACGGCTCCCATGATGCACTGGAACGACACTGGTGCAAAAATGTGACAGACGCATCCCCCTTCGCCTTATTGTCACCAGTGGGCACAGAAAGTCGGTAGCGGGGTGAATGAACTGGCGGTTTTTGCCGCAGCCGCCCTCCCCCGCCCTGTGACCGAAGGAGAAGGACGGAGGGCCGCGCCGTCCGAATCAGCGGGCGGCGGGCAGCGTCACGGGGATGAAGCCGAACTCGGCCAGCGTCTTCTGTCCGGCGGGGGAGAGGATGTACATGGCGAAGTCCGCCGCCGGCAGTCCGGCCGCATTGGAGAGGGTGAGGCCATATTCCGGGCCCACCGCCAGCTCCTTCGGTAGGGGCAGCACCAGGAAGCGGCCGGGCTCCGCCTTGCTGATCTCCTGCGTGCCCGAGCAGTAATAGATGGCCATGTCCGCGGTGCCTTCCCCGAGAGCGATGGCGAGCCGGTGCCGGCCCCCCACCGGCGTGGTGGTGGCGGCCCCGCCGAACACCTGCTGCGCCTTGCCCGAAAGCGCGGCGAAGGCGCCGGGGCGCTGCTTGTCGATTAGCTCGAACAGCTGCCAGGTGTAGTCGCCGCCGGGATCCGCCTTGGGCGTCGAGGTGGCCAGCCGCGTCTCCGGCTTGAGCAGCACGTCCACGAGGGTCTCCTGCGTCAGTGCCGCACCGGCCGGGGCGATGACGCACAATGCGTTGCGGGCGAACAGCACGCTGTCGCTGGCGAGGCCCTTCTCGGTGAGCGCCTGGGCGTGGGGCAGAGCGGCGGAGGCGAAGATGTCGAAGGCGCCGCCATTCTCCAATTCGTTCCGCAGCACGCCGGACGGCCCCCATTTGGTGGCCACATGGTCCTTGGGGTGGGTGCGGCCGTAATCCGCGATCATGGCGTTGAACGCGCCGGTGAGGCTGCCGGCGGCGACGAGGCGGATCTCCTCCGCGGTGGCGGAGGTCGTGGGCAAGGCAAGAAGCAGGAGGGCGCAAAGACGGGCACGAATGGCCACGCGGCAGGCGGCGCTTGAGATGCGCATGGGAAAAGGCTCCGGAGCTATAAACACGCTATATTCATGTGAATATATCTTGCGCGTCAACGCGACCATGGCCTCAAGGGCTTTCCTCCGCGACGCCGGCGAGCCGGAGCGGGGCTAAAACACAGATGGCCGGCTCAAGGCCGGCCATCCGGAGCAACAAGAGGGAACGCGGCTCAGACCTCGAAGGAGCCGCCGCTCTGCGGCACCACCACCTTCACCGGGTGGTCCTTCAGGGCCGCCACGAAGGGGGCGGCGTCCTGCACCAGGATCGGGAAGGTGGCGTAGTGGCAGGGCACCACCACCTCGACCCCCGGCAGGAAGCGCTTGACGGCGAGGGCCGCCACTTCCGGGCCCATGGTGAAGCGGTCGCCGATGGGCATGAACACCACCTTCGGCTGGTGGATCTCGCACAGCAGCGCCATGTCGGAGAAGATGTCGGTGTCGCCCATGTGCCAGACGGTGGGCTGGCCCGGCGCCTTCACGATGAGGCCAGTGGGGTTGCCGAGATATTCGGACGGCTTGCTGTCGCCGCCCGAGGAGTGATCCGCCCGCACCATGGTGACGGTGAAGCCGCCGCAGTCCAGCGTGCCGCCGGTGTTCATCATCTGCCCCACGTTGCCGGCACCGCGGGCGGCGAGGAAGGAGCAGAGCTCGGGGTTGGCCACCACCGGCAGGGTCTGGCTCGCGTCCGCCGCGTCCTCCACGAGGGAGATGGTGTCGCCCACATGATCGCCGTGGCCGTGGGTCAGCAGGATGTGCGTGACCCCGCGGGAGGCCTCCTCCACGGTGGAGCGGAAGCTCGGGTTGCCCGTGAAGAACGGGTCGATGAGCACCACCTTGTCCGCGAAATCGAGCCGGAACGCGGCGTGGCCATACCAGGTGATCTTCATGAAACGGCGCCTCGGACTTTGGTGCGCTCGCGCGCGGGACGGGATCGGGCGCGGAGTATCCCGGAAGGGCCCTGACGGCGCAACGGCGGACGCGGGCCATGCGCGCAGAGGCCTCAGCCGCAACAGGTCCCGCAAAAGCAAGCGGCCCCTCCCCCGATGCCGGGAGAGGGGCCGCGAGCAGCCTTGAGCGCGCGTCAGATCAGGCGAGGGCCTTCAGCGCGGCCTTGCCGGCATAGCGGGCGGAGGCGCCCAGCTCCTGCTCGATGCGCAGCAGCTGGTTGTACTTGGCGGTGCGGTCCGAGCGGGCCAGCGAGCCGGTCTTGATCTGCCCGCAGTTGGTGGCCACCGCGAGGTCGGCGATGGTGGCGTCCTCGGTCTCGCCCGAGCGGTGGGACATGACGGCGCGATAGCCGGCCTTGTGGGCCATCTCCACCGCGTCCAGCGTCTCGGTCAGGGAGCCGATCTGGTTCACCTTCACCAGGATGGCGTTGCCGACGCCGTCCTTGATGCCGCGGGACAGGCGCTCGACATTGGTGACGAACAGGTCGTCGCCCACCAGCTGGCACTTGGTGCCGATGGTGTCGGTGAGCAGCTTCCAGCCGGCCCAGTCGTCCTCGGCCATGCCGTCCTCGATGGTGACGATGGGATAGCGGGCCACGAGGTCGGCCAGGTACTTCACCTGGGCCTCGATGTCGCGCACCTTGCCCTCGCCCTCATAGTGGTAGGCGCCGTCCTTGAAGAACTCGGTGGAGGCGCAGTCGAGGCCGATATAGATGTCCTCGCCCGGCTTGAAGCCAGCCTTCTCGATGGCGCCCATCACGAAGTCCAGGGCCGCCTCGGCGGAGGCGAGGTTGGGAGCGAAGCCGCCCTCGTCGCCCACGTTGGTGTTGTGGCCGGCGCTCTTCAGGCCGCTCTTCAGCGTATGGAACACCTCGGCGCCCCAGCGCAGGCCTTCCGCGAAGGAGGAGGCGCCGGCGGGCAGGATCATGAATTCCTGGAAGTCGATGGGGTTATCCGCATGGGCCCCGCCGTTGACGATGTTCATCATCGGCACGGGCAGCACGCGGGCGTTCACGCCGCCCACATAGCGGTAGAGCGGCAGGCCCTTGGAGATGGCCGCGGCCTTGGCCACCGCCAGCGACACGCCGAGGATGGCGTTGGCGCCGATGCGGGCCTTGTTCGCGGTGCCGTCGAGCGCGAGCAGGGTGGCGTCCACATGCGCCTGATCCTCGGCCTCGAAGCCGCCGATGGCGTCGAAGATCTCGCCGTTCACGGCCTCCACGGCCTTGGTCACGCCCTTGCCGAGATAGCGGCCCTTGTCGCCGTCGCGCAGCTCCACCGCCTCGTGGGCGCCGGTGGACGCGCCCGACGGCACGGCGGCGCGGCCCAGCGCACCGTCTTCGAGCACCACGTCCACCTCGACGGTGGGGTTGCCGCGGCTGTCCAGGATCTCGCGTCCGATGATATCGACGATGGCGGTCATGAAAATTCCTTCCCGAACGTCATCCGGCGCGGCATGCCACGGGGAAGGACTTACGATCGCCCCCCTGCCCCGGCCGCAACCGGGCGCCGGAAGGCCCCTGCCCCCCAGGCGCGGTGCTTCTAGCGCGATCCTTCCGGTGGCGAAAGCCGCTTTGCCGCAAAACACCTTGGCGGCTGTTGAACAATGTCCGCCGCAGGATTAGAGCGGGCGGGAATGACGCGCGCCACGGTGCGCGCTGCGCGCCGTGGCCCAGGCCGGCGCCGCTCCAAGGATCCGATACATGACCGACCGTCCCCTCCAGCTCGGCGCCCAGACGGCGCTTCCCGCCTCACCCGAGGAAGCGGTGCTCGATCGCGTGCCCAACCCGCATCCCGATGCCGACTACGTGGCGCGCTTCACCTGTCCGGAGTTCACATCCCTGTGCCCCGTGACCGGCCAGCCGGACTTCGCCCACCTCGTCATCGACTATGTGCCAGACCAGCATCTGGTGGAGTCGAAGTCGCTGAAGCTGTATCTCGCCTCGTTCCGCAACCATGGCGCGTTCCACGAGGATTGCACGATCGCGGTGGGCAAGAAGCTGGTGGACCTGCTGAAGCCGCGCTTCCTGCGCATCGCCGGCTACTGGTATCCGCGCGGCGGCATTCCCATCGACGTATTCTGGCAGACGGGTAAGCTGCCGGAAGGCACCTGGCTGCCCGACACGGGGGTTGCGCCGTATCGCGGTCGCGGGTGAAGCTGTCCGTGCCGGGAACGTCCCCTGGGGAGAGGGCCGGCCCGGCACGAGGAAACGAAGCGAGCTCCAAGGAGCAAGCCCATGGCCAAGCTCATCGTGACGAATGGCGATTCCGCCGTGGACCGGCTGCGGGCCGCGGGCATCGCCGGCCATCTTCTTCCCTGGCAAGACATGCTGCACGACGGCCCCGTTCCGGCCGGCCCCGTGCTCGAGGAAGTCTCGGACGTGCGCGCCGATTTCCTCTCCGAGGCGCTGGGCCTGCCGTTCGACGAGGTGCGGGCGGACTTCGCCCATCGCGACGCGCAGATCGAGGTGCACAGCGCCTACCGCGAGGTGGAGCTGTGGTTCGAGCACGACCTCTACGACCAGCTCCAGCTGATCCAGCTGCTGGACTTCTTCGCCCATGAGGAGGAGCGCATGGGCCTCTTCCTGGTGCAGGCCTCCCATTATCTGGGCGTGATGGAGGCCAACGACATGCGCGCCCTCGAAGAGCGGCGCCAGCCCGTCACCCATCTCCAGCTGGAGACCGCCCACGAGGCCTGGGAGGCCTTCACCGCGCCCACCCCCCGGCCGCTGGCGGCCTTCCTCGCGAAGGCCCATGACGCCCTGCCCCACCTCGCCCCGGCGCTGGAGCGGCTGATCGCCGAGCTGCCCGCGCCCAGGACCGGCCTGTCCCTCACCGAGGAGCGCATCCTGCGCAAGCTGAAGGACGGCCCCATGAAGGTGGCCCACCTGTATGCGGCCGTGCATTCCATGGACGAAGCGCAGTTCCTGGCGGACCTGCCGTTCTTCCTGCGGCTCGACGGGCTCGCCTTCGCCCATGTGCCGCTGATCACCGGCCTGCCCTTCCGCTCCAGCGAGGCGCCGGGCCTGCACTTCACCTCCGGCGACGACAGCGCGGCCGCGCGCACCTACCGCGCCTATGCGGCGGCCGAGATCAGCCTCACCCCGGCCGGCGCCGCGGCGCTCAAGGGCGACTTCGACCATGCCTGCGAGAATGCGGTGGAGCGCAGCGTCGGCGGCACCCATGTGTGCCCCGGCGCCATGTGGCGCTACGATCGCACCCGCAAGACCCTCGTCGCACCGAACTGAGGCCCGCGCCCCGCCTGCGACGGGGCGCGCGCTGGTTGACACCCGCCCGGCCGCCGCGAAAGATCGGCGCCCGTTACCTTCAGCGATGCCTTGGAGCGGGCCCTGGTCCCGCGCCTGCGGAGACCTCCGTGACCTTTGCCCCTGCCCTTCGCCTCTACGAGCTCGCCGCCGCCGATCCCGCCCTGCGCTTCAGCCCCCATTGCTGGAAGATCCGCATGGCGCTTGCTCACAAGGGGCTTCGGGCCGAGGGCATTCCGTGGCGCTTCACCGACAAGGAGGCCATCGCTGCCACCGGCCAGGGCCTGGTGCCGGTGCTGGAGGATGACGGGCAGGTGATCCATGAATCCTGGGCCATCGCCGTCCATCTGGAGGCGCGCCATCCGGACCACCCCTCCCTGTTCGGCGGGCCGGCGGGAGAGGCGCTGACCCGCTTCGTCAACAGCTGGGCGGATGCGGCGCTGGTCGGGCCGATCGCGCGGGTGATCGCCCTCGACATCCATGCCCGCGTTCACGACCGGGACAAGGCCTATTTCCGTCAGACGCGGGAAAAGCGCTTCGGCATGACCCTCGAAGAGGTGGTGGCCGAGCCGGAGCAGAAGCTCGCCGCCTTGCGCGCCGCCCTCCTGCCCCTGCGACTGATGCTGAAGGCGCAGCCCTTCATCGCCGGCGACGCTCCAGCCTATGCGGATTACTGCGTGTTCGGCATGTTCATGTGGGCGCGCTGCATCAGCCCCATCGAACTGCTGGAACCGGACGACGCGGTGCACGCCTGGCGCGAGCGCCTGCTGGACGCCTTCGGCGGCCTCGCCCGCGCCGCCCCCTGTGTCGCGCCCTGAGCCTCGGCCCTGGGCCGGGGCGGACGCAGAAACTGTTTCCATCCGGGCGGTGAGCGCTCTAAAGCGTTTGGGGCGCAACGGATAAGAAACGGGAGCGGAGCGAGGGGTGAAGGCATCCAAGACGCCTGCGGCAAGGGCTGCCCCGAAGCCTCCCGCCAAGAGGGCGGGCGGAACGAGGATCGGCGCGAAGAAGAGCGCCGTGGCGAAGCGGCCGGCGCCGCGCACGCGCCTCGATCCCGCCGTGCGCGAAAAGATGATCCTCGACGCGGCGGTGGAGTTCTTCGCCGAGCACGGCTTCGCCGGCCAGACCAAGGAGCTTGCCGCCCGCATCGGCGTCTCGCAGGGGCTCATCTTCCGCTATTTCGACACCAAGCAGACCCTCGTGGAACGCGTCTACGAGAGGGTGTTCCTGGAGCGCTGGTCGCCGTTGTGGGAGCGGGAGCTGAAGGACCGCGCCGTGGCCTTCCCGGCACGGATGGAGCGCTTCTACCGCGCCTATCTCGATGCGGTGGACGCGGAGCAGTGGATGCGCGTCGCCATGTTCGCGAGCCTTGCCGGCCACGACATCACCAACCGCTACATCCAGACCCACATCGAGCCGGTGCTGGAGATCATCCTCAAGGAGGCCAACGCGTATTGCGGCCGCCCGGACGACGGCCCCGTCGGCCCGCTCGACCGCGAGCACGCCTGGCACCTGCATTCGGCCTTCATCTATTATCTGGTGCGCAAGCACATCCACCGCCTGCCGGTGCTGGAGGACAAGGCGGCCCTGGTGACACGGCTGGTGACCGCCTTCATCGCCGGCTATGCCGCCTTGCCCGCCACCTCGCCGGCCGCGGAGGCACCCGGACGCGAGCCGGCTCCGCAAAAATCCCGGCCGCGCAGGCCGGTGTCCCGGAAAGCGACCGCGCGGAAGGCCTCCACCGGCGGCTGAGCGCCGGCGTCAGCTCTCCACCCTGGCCTGCCCGCGCGCCTTCAAGGCGGCGAAGGTGAGCACGGTGAGGGGAGTGGCGAGCACCACGCCCATCACGCCGAACACATTGCCGAAGGCCACCACCGCGAACAGCGTCACCGCCGGCGGCAGCGACACCATGCGCTGCTGGAGCAGGGGGGTGATGATGTTGCTCTCCGTCTGCTGGACGATGACGAAGACGAGCAGCGTCCACAGGCCGGTATCGACGCCCAGGGTCAAGGCGATCAGCACCGCCGGGGCGGCGGAGACCACCGGGCCCACCATGGGCACGAATTCGGCGAGGCCCGCGAACAGGGCGAGGGCCAGCGCCGAGGGCACGCCGACGATGCTGAGGCCGACGAAGGTGAGGATGCCCACCACCACCATGGCGATGAGCTGGGCCTTGAGGAAATGCCGCAGGTCCTCGGAGATGGCGAGGATCCGCCTCTCCACCGCGTCCCGGTCGGGCTCGGGCCACATGGACAGGAACAGGCGGCGGTAGAGATCCGGCGAGGCGGCGAAATAGATGCCGCCCACCACCACCAGGAAGCTGCCCAGCAGCACCTGGAACACGTTGGTGGTCAGCCCCTGCACCGCCGAGAGCACCGTTTCGCCGGAGGGGGCGGCCGCCTCGGCCCGGCGCAGCAGGTCGTCGCTCATGCCTTCCAGATGGAAGCGCTGCTCGAAGGCCTTCCACGCGTCTGGCAGCTCCTTCACGAGCTCGCTCACCTGCTCCTGGATGGTGGCGCCGAACAGGTAGAGCGCGAGCCCGATGCCGCCGAAGACCAAGAAGGCCACCGGAAACACCGCATAGCGCTCCGGAAACCGGGTGAGCCTCGCGAACGGCTCGGCCAGCGCATGCAGCGCCAGCGACAGCAGGATGGCCGCGAACACCTGCAGGATGACGTCCACGATCCGGAAGGAGAAATAGGCCAGGGCCAGAACAATGCAGGCGATGGCGACGCGCCGTGCCACGACCCAGTCGGAAGCCATGCTCGTCCTCGCTCCCCTGCCCTCGCCCGGCCGCAGTATACCGGCCGGGCCGCCCGCCGCCACGCCCCAAGGCGCTCCGTCCACCGCCGGTGAAGCCCTCAGAACGGGCGGAACACGGCGGAGACGAGATCCAGCGTGCGGCAGGCCGCCCTGTCGTCCGGGTCGGCGATGAGCCGCTTCATGGCGTCATAGGTGCGCGCCGCGAGGAAGCCGCGCCACGAGCCGTTGCCGGGCGGCGGCAAGGCGTGATGCTTCAGGTCCGGCTTCAGCGCGCCGTCGATCTCAGCGATGCTCTCCGGCGGGAGGGCGGGCCAGGGCTCGCCCAGCTGGCGGGCGGCGCGGTCCATGGTGCCGCGCCAGTCCGCCATCAGGTCGTCGAAGGCGACCACGGTGCGCGGCTGGCCACGGGTGGCCCGCTCGGCGTCCAGGGTGTAGCGCAGCCAGATGCCGAGCCCCTTGCCCATGGTGTACTGGTCGCGCTTGGCGACGGAGGCCGCCACCTCGCTCGGGTTGCGCAGGGCGAGCATGGGCGAGATGCGATAGCCCGCCTCGGCCAGCGCCGGGCCATAGATGGCCATGAGGCGCGAGATGCGCGGGTCCTTCAGCACGATGGCGGGGGCGTCGCCATATTCGTCGGCGAGGGCGCGGCGCACCTCGTTCAGCAGGCCGCTGGCGCGGGCCACGGCCATGGGGTCCGCCACCATGCGCTTGCGGGACGACCATTTGTGGCCGCAGGCTTTCAGGATGCGCTCGTCGAGGTCCATGAAGACCTCGCTCTCCCAGAAGCCCGCCTCGTTGGCCGAGGTGGCGGCCATCAGCGTGCGTGGCGCGGAGAAGCCCATGAGGTTGATGATGCGGGTGAGGGCGGAGGTGCCGCTGCGGTGCATGCCGAGCACCAGAACGGCGCGCTTGTCTGAGGTCACGCGCTTATCCCTGAAATGTCCGGCTGGCCGGGTCCGCCCGCACCCCATCCTGCCGCTTCGGAAGATTCCGAGGGCGACGTTGCGTCGCCCTCAATTCCCCTGATCCCATAAACGGGCTGTCACGCCGCTTCAACCGCAACCACACCGGGGATGGCCTTGATGGCCCCGGCGATCTGCGGCGAGACCGGGTACTTGCCCGGCAGGCTGACCTCCACCTCGGCCTTCGCATCCTCCATCAGGAGGATCAGGCTGATCTTCCCGCCCCCCGCATCGGCCGCCTTGCTGTCGGAGAGGCGGCGGGCGATGCCCTCGATGGGCTCGCCGGAGCGCAGGAAGATGCGCAGCCCCTTCTGGTGGCTTGCCGTCACCGCATCGAGCTTCTCGCAGTTCTGGATGCGCACGCGCACATCCTCGCCCTGGAGCTCGGCTGCGACCGTGAGCAGCAGGGGCGTCCCGGGCTCGAGCAGGTCGCGCAGCTGGGCGAGGCCTTCGGAAAAGATCACCGCCTCGTAATGACCGGAGGGATCGGAAAGGCCGACGATGCCCATGCGCGTGCCGGATTTGGTGCGCCGCTCCTGCTTCGACACCACGGTGGCGGCGAGGCGGCCGAATGTGTCGCCCGCCCGCACCCCGCGCGCGAAATCCTGATAGGGCCGAACCCGCATCTTCTTCAGCGCGTCGGCATAATCGTCCAGCGGGTGGCCGGTGAGGAAGAAGCCGATGGCGTCATATTCCCGCTGCAGCCGCTCGGACGGCATCCACGGCGCGGCATCGGGAATGGGCAGGGCGGCGGCCACCGGGCCGGAGCCGAACATGTCGTTCTGGCCGGACTGGGCGTCCGCCTCCACCCTCTGCGCCTCGGCGGCGATGGAATCGATGGCGGCGAAGGCGCGCGCGCGGTTCTTCTCCAGCACGTCGAAGCAGCCGGCCGCGGCGAGGCTTTCCAGCGTGCGCTTGTTGACCAGCTTCACCGGCAGGCGGGAGGCGAAGTCGGCAAGGCTCTTGAACGGACGGTCGCCGCGCGCCTTCTCCAGCGCCTCCACCGCCGCTTCGCCCACGCCCTTGATGGCGGCCATGGCGTAGATGATCTTGCCGTCCTTCACGCCGAATTCGCGCGCGGACAGGTTGATGTTGGGCGGCACCACCTCGATGCCGAGCCGCTGCGCCTCCTGACGGAATTCCGCGAGCTTGTCTGTATTGCCCTTGTCCAGCGTCATGGAGGCGGCGAGGAACTCGTTGGGATAGTTCGCCTTCAGCCATGCGGTCTGGTAGGCAACGAGGGCATAGGCCGCCGCGTGGGACTTGTTGAAGCCGTAGTCGGCGAACTTGGCGAGCAGGTCAAAGATGGTGTCGGCCTGCGCCTTCTCGATGCCGCGCTCGCTGGAGCCGGAAACGAAGCGCTCGCGCTGCTTCTCCATCTCGGCGCGGATCTTCTTGCCCATGGCGCGGCGCAGCAGGTCGGCCTCGCCCAGCGAGTAGCCGGCCATGGCCTGGGCGATCTGCATCACCTGTTCCTGGTAGATGATGACGCCGAACGTCTCCTTCAGGTACGGCTCCAGCATGGGGTGGAGATAGTCCGGCTGGGCGCGGCCGTGCTTGCAGTCGCAATAGACCGGGATGTTGGCCATGGGGCCCGGCCGGTAGAGCGCCACGAGGGCCACGATGTCCTCGATGCGGTCGGCCTTCATGTCCACCAGCGCCCGGCGCATGCCCGCGCTTTCCACCTGGAACACGCCCACCGTCTCGCCCTTGCCGAGCATGGCGTAGGTCTTTTCGTCATCCAGGGGGATCTTCGAGATGTCGAGCTCGATGCCCCGCTGGTGGATGAGCTTCACCGCCTTGTCGATGGTGGTCAGCGTCTTGAGGCCGAGGAAGTCGAACTTCACCAGGCCGGCCTGCTCCACCCACTTCATGTTGTACTGGGTGACCGGCATGTCGGACTTGGGATCGCGGTAGAGCGGCACCAGCTCGTGGAGCTTGCGGTCGCCGATCACGATGCCCGCCGCGTGGGTGGAGGCGTGGCGGTTGAGCCCCTCCAGCTTCACGGCGATGTCGAAGGCGCGCTTGACCACCTCCTCCTGGTCGCGGGCCGCCTGGAGGCGCGGCTCGTCCTCGATCGCCTGCTTCAGGGTGACCGGATTGGCCGGGTTCTGCGGCACCAGCTTGCAGAGCTTGTCCACCTGCCCGTAGGGCATCTCCAGCACGCGGCCCACGTCGCGCAGCACGCCGCGCGCCTGGAGGGTACCGAAGGTGATGATCTGCGCCACCTGCGCGCGGCCATAGCGCTCCTGCACGTAGCTGATCACCTCGTCGCGGCGCTCCTGGCAGAAGTCCACGTCGAAGTCGGGCATGGACACGCGGTCCGGGTTGAGGAAGCGCTCGAACAGCAGATGGAAGCGCAGCGGGTCGAGGTCGGTGATCTGGAGCGAATAGGCCACCAGCGAGCCGGCGCCCGAGCCGCGCCCCGGCCCCACAGGAATGCCGTGGGCCTTGGCCCACTTGATGAAGTCCGACACGATCAGGAAGTAGCCGGGGAACTTCATGCGGGTGATGATGGAGAGCTCGTAGGCGAGCCGCTCCTCATAGGCCTTCTCGTCGAGCCCCGGCGCCGGGCCATGCTTGGCGAGGCGCTGGACGAGGCCTTCCTTCGCCTGCCGCTCCAGCTCGGCGGCCTCGGCCTCCAGCGGGTCCCTGCCCTCTTCCTTCTCGTCGGCGGTGGTGAAGCGCGGCAGGATCGGCTTCACCGTGCGCACGCGATAGGCGCAGCGGCGGGCGATCTCCACCGTGTTCGCGGTGGCCTCGGGCAGGTCCGCGAACAGCTCCAGCATCTCCTTTCGGGTCTTGAAGCGGTGCTCCGGCGTCAGCCGCCGGCGGTCGCCCTCGGCGAGCAGGCGCCCCTCGGCGATGGCCAGCAGGCCGTCATGGGCCGCATAGTCCGACTGGTCGGCGAAGAAGGGCTCGTTGGCCGCCACCAGCGGGATGCCCTTGGCATAGGCGAGCTCAAGCAGCGCCGGCTCGGCCAAGCGCTCGACGTCCGTGTCGTGGCGCTGGACCTCCACGTAGAGGCGCTCGCCGAAGATGGCGGCGAGCAGGTCCAGCCGCTCCGCCGCCAGCTCGGGATGGCCGGCCGCCAGCGCCTTGTCGAGGGGACCGGCGGGGCCGCCGGTGAGGGCGATGAGCCCTTCGTGCGCCTCCCTCAGCCACTCGGGCAGGATGCGCGGCTCGTCCTCGCTCGCGGTCTCGAGGAAGGAGCGCGAGACCAGCTTCATCAGGTTGCGCCATCCGGCCTCGGCCTGGGCGAGCAGCACGATGCGCGGCTTCTTCGGCCGGAGCGCCCCGCGCGGGCCGGGCGGATCGGCCATCTCCAGCGCCAGGGAGACCCCGGCGATGGGCTGGATGCCCGCGCCCGCCATCTTCTCCGAGAATTCCAGCGCGCCGAACAGGTTGCCGGTGTCGGTCAAGGCGATGGCCGGCTGATAGTCCGCCTTCACCAGATCCGCCAGCTTGCCGATGGACAGCGCCCCCTCCAGCAGCGAGTAGGAGGAATGAACGTGCAGATGGATGAAGCCGGGATCGGACATGGCGGTCAGGCAGGGTCTCTGGAGCACGTTGGGGGGAACGGCGGGCGGAGAGCACAGGACTCCCTCAGGTCGTCCGCCGACAGGGTAGCGCATCTGCGCCCGTCCGCACCTCCGGAACGGGCGCGGATGCGCGCCTCCCCGCTATACCCAGCCCGCTGCGGCATCAGGGCTTGGGGAAAGCGAGGGCCGGCGCGTCCTGGTCCCGCAGGAGGGGCGCGGTGACGACCTTGGGCGCGTTGAGGTCGAAGCTCATGAGATCGATGCCGCGCAGCACCGGGTCGTCATAGGTCTTCACGTAGTAGCGCTTGTTGGCAAGGTCGGCGACGGCGGTCCACTGGGTGTATTCCAGCGCGGCGGTGCTCTTGCCGTCGCGGATCCAGCCCACGGGAATGTCGAAATTGTTGGCGATGTGCTCGGCGAGGCGCACGCTCTGGATGCCCGAGGGCTTGCGCTCCACCGAGGCCACGTAGCCCAGCGCCCGCACGAAGCGCGAGGGCGGGGTCGGATCCCCCGGAATGCCCAGCAGCCCCGAGCCCTGCCCGAAGGAGGCGATGGTCTGCCCGTCGAGCTTGAGGGGCTCGGCGTTGAAGGGGGAGATCTTCACATAGTTGCGCAGGTTGGTGAGGTGCCAGTCGAAGCCCGGCGCGTTGGTCATCACCCCATAGGGGTTGTCATAGACCTTCAGCGTGCCGCCCACCGGCTCGATCACCAGCGAGGCGCCGGATGCGTCGTGGAGCGTGTAGTGGAACGGGGGCGTGATCCCCATGGTGGGCTCCTTCAGGTCCACCACGGAAATCCCGGAGAGCGCCGCCTTCACCTCCGCCACGGTGGCGAAATTGGTGAGCGCCCAGGTGAGCACGTCCCATGGCGCCAGGGCAGTCTTCGGATCGACCTTGGCCGGGTCGGCATAGCCCGCATAGTCCGGGAAATAGAGGATGCCGCCGGCGAGCCCCTTCTCGTTCATCCCGTCGGTGAGCACCGGGATGCCGAAGGCGTTGAGGCCGGTGGCGGCATACTTGGTCTTCCACGTCATGGCGCCCGGCTTGCCGTCGGGGCCGGTGGCGGTCATGGCGAGGTTGCGCGGGATGACGATGGCCTCGGACTTGAGCCGGAAGCCGAACTCCATGGTGCGGCCATAGACGATGCCGCCCTCGGTCGTATGGATGATGAAGCTGGTGCAGGCCTGCGCGGCCGGCGCCACCGCCAGCGCGCCGGCCAGCGCCACCGAGAGCCCGCGGAAGAAGCGACCGACGCGGAGCGTGGAACCCAAGGACATGACATTTCCCCTGTTGCGGGCCTCGCCCTGCGGCGCGGCCCGGCGGGACTGTGGCGAGGGATCACGGCTGCAAGACGGCCACGCTTAACGGACGGCCGCGTGCAACAGAACCGATATCGCCCTCTAACGTATCGAGGAGAGACGAATTCACTGCCTCTGCCCCCATGGAATCGCCGCCGCCGATTCCATGGCGGCGCATCCGGTTCTAGGATGAATCCCGCTCCGGAGTGGAATCGAAAGGCGGGCGTCATGTTCAGGTCGCTGATGGGCAGCTGGCAGATGTGGGCGCTGGGCTCGGCGGCCTTCGCGGCGCTCACCGCCGTCTTCGCCAAGGTGGGCGTCGCCGGAATCCATTCCGACATGGCGACGCTGGTGCGCACCGTGGTGATTCTCGCCCTCGTCGCCGCCATCGCCGGATTCGGCGGAGCGTGGCAGCCGCCGGGGGAGATCGCCCGGAAGACCTGGGTGTTCCTCGTGCTCTCGGGCCTCGCCACCGGGGCCTCGTGGCTCTGCTACTTCCGGGCGCTGAAGGCGGGGGATGCCGCCCGCGTCGCGCCGGTGGACAAGCTCTCCGTGGTGCTGGTGGCGGTGTTCGGCGTGATCTTCCTGGGCGAGAAGCTGTCGCTGACGGCCGGCCTCGGCGTCGCCCTGATCGCCGCCGGCGCGGTGCTGGTGGCCATGGGGTGAAAAGGGCGGAGAGGGGCGGCGGGCGGTTCGCCGCTCAGCCGCCCAGCTTCTCGTAGAGTTCCGCATAGACCGCCCGCAGCGCCTCCGGCAGGTCGTCTGCGACGAGGCCGGGTCCCGCGCTGCAGGCAGCCGCGCCGTGCAGCCACACGGCGGCGCAGGCGGCCTCGAAGACGGGCATGCCCTGGGCCAGGAGCCCGGTGGCGATGCCGGCCAGCACGTCCCCTGCCCCGGCGGTGGCGAGGAAGGCCGGCGCATTCTCGGCGATGGCGGCGCGCCCGTCCGGCGCCGCCACCACCGTGTCCGGTCCTTTCAGCACCACCACGGCGCCCAGCCGCCGGGCCGCCGCGCGGGTGCGGGCGAGCTTGGAGGGCGCCTCCAGCACCTCCCGATCGCCGCGGAACAGGCGGGCGAACTCCCCTTCATGGGGCGTGACGATGAGGCCGGCGCTGCGCCCCGCCACGGCGGCGACGGCCCAGGGCGCGCCCTCATAGCTGGTGAGGGCGTCGGCATCGAGCACCAGCCGCCGGCCCGGCGCCGCCGCGTCGATCAGCGCCCGCGTCGCCGCGCCCGCGCCGAGGCCCGGCCCCAGCACCACGGTGCCGAGCCGCCGGTCGGCGAGCAGAAGCGCCAGGTCCGCCGCATCCGCCACCGGGCGCGGCATCAGCGCGGCATAGGATGCGGCGTGCAGCGGCAGCGCCGCCGGCGGGCAGGCCACCGTGACGAGCCCCGCCCCCGCCCTGAGCGCCCCCTTGGCTGCAAGGTGGGCGGCACCTGAGGTCCAGGGGCCGCCGCTCACCACCACGGCGTGGCCGCGGTCGTATTTGTGGCCCATGGCGGCAGGCAGCGGAAAGGCGTCCTGCCACAGGTCCGGCATGTTCACGAAGGCCTGCGGGCGGATGACGGCCAGCGCCGCTTCGGGAATGCCGATGTCGGCGACGCGCACGCGCCCGCACAGGCGGCGCCCCGGCTCCAGCAGGTGGCCCGGCTTGCGGCGGAAGAACGTGACCGTCTCCTTCGCCTGCGCGGCCGCGCCGCGCACCTTGCCGGTGGCGCCATCCAGACCGGAGGGAAGGTCGACGGCGATGATGGGGCGCCCCGAGGCCGCCATGCGCTGGACCAGCGCCTTCGCCGCACCGTCGAGGTCGCGCGCAAGGCCCGCGCCGAACAGGGCGTCGACGATCACCCCCGCCTCCGTGAGGTCGAGCACCGCTGGCTCTTCCACCGGGCCGCGCCATTTCGCCGCCGCCTTCGCCGCATCTCCGGTGAGGCGCGCCGCCTCCCCCAGCAGGGCCACGCGCACCCGGAACCCCCGCTGGGCCAGCACCCGGGCGGCCACGAAGCCGTCGCCGCCGTTGTTGCCCGGCCCGCACAGCACCACCACGCGGGTGGGCAGGGGAAAGCGCGCCACCGCATCCGCCACCGCGGTGCCCGCGCGCTCCATGAGCGTGAAGGAGGCGACGCCGGTCTCGACGGCGTATCGATCCGCCCTCGCCATTTCCTGGGGATCGAGAAGTGCGTGCACGGAAGCCCCTTTTTGCTCTGGAGGGCACGTTGCGCGGCCCGCGCCGTGCGCTGACCCCGGACTGTGCGCCCACGCGTTTGGTCCGGCGATGGATTCGCCGACAGGATGGAACCGATCTGACCGATCCGGGCACCCGATGCTCAGATCATGCTCAGCCGCGCGCATGATGCGATCAGCGTGAGCCTATTTTTTCAACACAACGCACATGTATTGTGCAGCTTCATCCTGGCCTCCGGCCGTCTTTTCGGCTTGGGTGCTGAGGGTGAGGCATGGCACATATCCTGCTTAAAAGGTGCCGGCTTGACCAAGCGGCGGCGGCGGCCGGGCCACGGGAGACGGAGCGGATGAAGAAGATTGAGGCAATCATCAAGCCCTTCAAGCTCGATGAAGTGAAGGAAGCCCTCCAGGATGTCGGCCTGCAGGGCATCACCGTGACCGAGGCCAAGGGCTTCGGCCGGCAGAAGGGCCATACCGAGCTCTACCGCGGGGCCGAATATGTGGTGGACTTCCTGCCCAAGGTGAAAATTGAGGTTGTCCTGGCCGACGATATGGTAGACCGGGCCGTCGAAGCCATTCGCCGCGCAGCGCAGACCGGTCGCATCGGAGACGGCAAGATCTTCGTGTCCTCCATCGAGGAAGCGATCCGCATCCGCACCGGCGAGTCGGGCCTCGACGCGATCTGACGCGTCAAATAAGAACCTGCGGGCCAGCAGAAAGGTAGAAACCCCCATGACGACCAAGACGGCCAAGGACGTCCTCGACCTCATCAAGAGCGAGGACGTGAAATATGTCGACCTGCGCTTCACCGATCCGCGCGGCAAGTGGCAGCATGTCACGTTCGACATCAGCATGGTCGACGAGGAATTCCTGACCGAAGGCACCGCCTTCGACGGTTCGTCCATCGCCGGCTGGAAGGCCATCAACGAGTCCGACATGCTGCTCATGCCGGATCCGACGACGACCTGCATCGATCCCTTCTTCTCGGAGACCACGCTCTCCATCGTCTGCGACGTGCTGGAGCCGACCACCGGCCAGCCCTACGGCCGCGACCCGCGCTCCATCGCCAGGAAGGCCGAGGCCTACGCCAAGTCCACCGGCATCGGCGACAGCGTGTTCTTCGGCCCCGAGGCCGAGTTCTTCATTTTCGACGACGTGCGCTTCAAGGCGGACCCGTACAACACCGGCTTCAAGCTCGACTCCATCGAGCTGCCGACCAATTTCGACACCGAGTACGAGGGCGGCAACCTCGGCCACCGGGTGAAGACCAAGGGCGGCTACTTCCCCGTGCCCCCGGTCGACAGCGCCCAGGACATGCGCTCCGAGATGCTCGCCGCCATGGCGAAGATGGGCGCCAAGGTGGAGAAGCACCACCACGAGGTGGCCTCCGCCCAGCACGAGCTCGGCCTGAAGTTCGGCCCGCTGGTGACCATGGCCGACCACCTGCAGGTCTACAAGTACTGCATCCACCAGGTGGCCAACATCTACGGCAAGACGGCGACCTTCATGCCGAAGCCGGTGTTCGGCGACAACGGCTCGGGCATGCACGTGCACCAGTCCATCTGGAAGGACGGCAAGCCGCTCTTCGCCGGCGACAAGTATGCGGACCTGTCCGACTACTGCCTGTGGTACATCGGCGGCATCATCAAGCATGCCAAGTCGCTGAACGCCTTCACCAACCCGCTGACCAACTCCTACAAGCGCCTGGTCCCGGGCTATGAGGCCCCCGTGCTGCTCGCCTATTCGGCGCGCAACCGCTCGGCGTCCTGCCGCATCCCCTACACCAACAACCCGAAGGCCAAGCGCGTCGAGGTCCGCTTCCCCGATCCGGGCGCGAACCCCTACCTCGCCTTCGCGGCCCTGTTCATGGCCGGCATGGACGGCATCCTGAACCGGATCGATCCCGGCTCGGCGATGGACAAGGACCTGTACGACCTGCCCCCGGCGGAGCTGAAGCAGATCCCCACCGTCTGCGGCTCGCTGCGCGAGGCGCTGGCCTCTCTCGCCGCGGACCACGACTACCTGCTGAAGGGCGACGTGTTCCAGAAGGACTTCATCGAGTCCTACATCGAGCTGAAGATGACCGAGGTGATGCGCTTCGAGATGACGCCGCATCCGGTCGAGTTCGAGATGTACTACTCGGTCTGACGAGGTCTTGCGGTCTGGCCCTGCGGCCGGACCGCTTCGCCTGCGCGGCACGCCATCGTCACGCACCAGCGTCGTGACCTCTGGTCGTGACATCTCTCTGGTCGTGACATCTTCAGGGGCGCCTTTCGAGGCGCCCTTTTTCTTTGCCTGGGGCCTCAGTGGCCCAGCAGGAAGATGCCGGCGATCAGGATCGCCTCGCCCACCAGCACCCCGGCCACCACCGAGCGGCGCATCACGGCGAAGCCGGCGACGCCCCCGGCCACCGCGCCCAGCCGCAGGGCGAGCGGCACGCCGGCCAGCGCGCCGGCGGGCATGAACAGCAGCCGCGCCACCACGGCCGCCAGCAGGGCGGTGGCCACCGCCTTCACCCAGTGGAAGATGGGACTGCCCTCCTCCACCCGCCGGCCGAACAGGATGGCGAGGGAGCGCCAGATCTCGGTGGGCAGGAAGCCGACGAGGATCACCACCAGGAGGGCCGCGCCTTCGGTCATGGGGCCGCTCACCGCCGCCGCTCCAGCATGCGGCCGACAGCGAACGCCAGCGTGCCGCCGCCGATGCCCGCGATCATCAGGTCGAGCCCGCCCTGCAGGTGCAGCGTCAGCGGCGTGAGGACGAGGCCGGCGGCGAGCGCCAGCCAGTCGGTGGCGTGGGCCGCATTGCGCACCATCAGCACGGTGAAGGACAAGGGCGTGAGCAGCAGCAGCCCGGCGGCCAGCGGCACCGGCACCTCGCCGGCCACGTGGAAGCCGGTGAGCGTGCCCAGCATGCTGATGCCGATGAGCGTGTTGCCGAGGCCCAGCACGAACGGCACCCGCGCCTCTCCGGGCAGGTGCGGCAGCAGGCGCAGGCCTTCGAGCCACACGGTCATGGCCACGTAATGGGCGCAGACGAGCTCCCGCAGCAGGCTGCGCCGCGGCCCGCGCATGTAGGGCGCCACCGACACCACCATGGGCAGCAGGCGGATGGAGGAGAGCGTGATGGCCAGCGCCAGCGCCGGCAGCGCCGTGCCGGCCACCAGCCCGCCGATGAGGATGAGCTGCGCCGGCAGCGCCCAGATGAGGAAGGTGGAGGCGAGCCCCGCGCCGATGGGAAAGCCCACGCTCTGCAGCACCGCGCCGAAGCCCAGGTAGCTGGCGAACAGCACCAGCGCCGGCACGGAAACGGCGTGCCAGGCCCCCTGGAGGAACCATCGGGCCGGTGCATGATGCACCATGTGCGGATCGACGACGGGCGGGGCGGTCACGGCTCGGATCGGGCGGATGACGGGATGGGACGAGCGGTCGCACACGGCCGCCTGCCTCCTGCCATAGCATCAAGCCGCGCGTCCGACGAGTTGCACCAACCGCAGAGGCCGGGCGCGGGCCATGCGCCGGCGGCGGGGAGAGGCCGCATTCCCTTCCGGGGCCGGCGGCGCGGACGGGGCGCGACGGCGCCGGAGGCTCGCCGCGCGGCCGCGTTCCGGGCGACGAAATGGGCCTGCCGCAGCGACCCCCCGCCGGATTGCCCCGCGGGGCCGGCGGGGCCATGTTGCGGGCAGCGTCTCGAATCGGTCGCCCAGCCGTGCTTGTCATCGAAATTCCGTATCGCGATCCGTTCGCCGCCTTCCATGCCTTCGCCGGCGCGCCCCATTGCGCGCTGCTGGACAGCGCCGCGGTGGGCGATCCACGGGCGCGCTGGTCCTATGTGGCGGCCGATCCCTTCCAGGTGATCGTCTCGGACGCGGCCGGCGTCACCGTCGACGGGCGCCCCGTGCCTGGCGCGCCGTTCGACGTGCTGGGCGCGGCGCTGGCGGCCTGCCCGCTGGCGGCGGCGGAAACGCCGGTGCCGTTCCGCACCGGGGCCATCGGCTTCCTCGGCTACGAGCTGGGGCGGCATCTGGAGCGCCTGCCGGCCCCGCGCCCGGCCATCCCGGCCCTGCCCGAGATGGTGATGGGCCTCTACGACGTGCTCCTCGCCTTCGACCGGCAGGAGCAGCGCGCCTATCTCCTGTCGAGTGGCCTGCCCGAGCGCGGGGGCGCCGCCACGATCCGCGCCCGCCGCCGGGCGGACGCGATGCTGGAGCGCCTCGCCGGCGCGCCGCAGCACGCCCCGGCCGCCGATTTCACCGTGACCGGCCATTTCATTCCGGACCAGCCGCGGGCCGAGGTGGAAGCCTCCATCGCGCGCGTGATCGAATACATCCGCGCCGGCGACATCTTCCAGGCCAACCTCACCCAGCAGATGCGCGCGCCGATGCCGGCGGGCCTCGACGACCTTGGCCTCTATGCGCGCCTGCGGACGCTAAGCCCCTCCCCCTTCGCCGCCTTCCTGCGCTGCGGGGCGGACATGAGCGTGCTCTCCGCCTCGCCGGAGCGCTTCCTCTCCCTCTTGCCGGACGGCCGGGTGGAGACGCGGCCCATTAAGGGCACGCGCCCGCGCAGCGCCGATCCGGAGGAGGACAAGGCGCTGGCCGCCGAGCTCCTCGCCTCGCCCAAGGACCGGGCGGAAAACCTGATGATCGTGGACCTGCTGCGCAACGACCTCTCCCGCGTTTCGCAGGTGGGCAGCGTGAAGGTGCCGGCCTTGTGCGCCCTCGAGACCTTCGCGAGCGTGCACCACCTCGTCTCCGTGGTGGTGAGCCAGCTGAAAGAGGGCCTCGGCCCGGTGGACCTGCTGAAGGCCTGCTTTCCCGGCGGCTCCATCACCGGCGCGCCGAAGATCCGCGCCATGGAGATCATCCACGAGCTGGAGCCCGCCCCGCGCGGGGTCTATTGCGGCTCGGTGGCGTGGATCGGCTTCGACGGGGCGATGGATTCCTCCATCGTCATCCGCACCATCACCCGCAAGGGCGACACGCTGCTGACCCAGGCGGGGGGCGGCATCGTCGCCGATTCCGATCCGGCGGGGGAATATGAGGAAAGCCTGGTGAAGCTCGCCCCCATGCTGCGCGCGCTTTCGGGAGAGCGTCGATGAAGCTCTGGCTCGGCACCGGCCTCGTGGAGGAGGACGTCGCGGGCGTCTCCCC
Source organism: Xanthobacter nonsaccharivorans (assembly GCF_043194755.2). NCBI lineage: Bacteria > Pseudomonadati > Pseudomonadota > Alphaproteobacteria > Hyphomicrobiales > Xanthobacteraceae > Xanthobacter > Xanthobacter nonsaccharivorans. Next base: position 2,532,153 of record NZ_CM195526.1, read on the forward strand.
CCTCGATCGCGGCTTCACCCTCGGCGACGGCCTGTTCGAGACCCTGCGGGTAAAAGGCGGCCGCGTGCTGCGGCTGGACGCGCACCTGGCCCGCCTCGCCGCCGGAGCCCGGGTGCTGGGCCTGCCGCTGCCGGCCTTCGATTTCGCCGGGGCGCTCCGGGCGACGGCGCAGGCGAACACCCTCGCCGAGGGGGTGCTGCGCCTCACCCTCACCCGCGGCACCGGGCCCCGCGGCGTGCTGCCGCCGGCCCATCCGGCGCCCACCCTCGTCATCACCGCCGCGCCCCTGGCCCCGCCCGCCCCGCCGGCCCGCCTGAGCGTCGCCGAGGGCACGAGGCGCAACGACCGATCTCCGCTCGCACGGGTGAAGTCGCTGAACTATCTGGACAACATCCTCGCCCGGCAGGAAGCCGCCGGGCGCGGGACCGACGACGCCGTGCTGCTCAACACCCGCGACCGGGTGGCGGAGACCTCCATCGCCAATCTGTTCGCGGTGCTGGGCGGGGAATTGGTGACGCCGCCGGTGTCGGACGGCGTGCTGCCCGGCGTGATGCGCGCCGCGGTGCTGGCGGAGGGCGCGCGCGAGCGCTCCATCACCCCGGCGGAGCTGGCCACGGCGAGCGAGATTTTCCTCACCTCGGCGCTGGGCCTGCGCTCGGTCCGCTCGCTCCGGGGCCGGGAGCTGCCGGGCTTCTCGGTGGCGGAGCATCTGCGCACGCGCATCGACGGCGCCTGATGGCGCCCACCCTCACCACCCCGCGACTGGTGCTGCGCCCCTGGCGGGCCTCGGACCGGGAGGGGCTGTGGCGCATGCAGGCCGATGCCCGCACCATGGAATTCCTGCTGCCGGTGCCGGACCGCGCCGCGAGCGATGCGGTGGCCGACCGGGCGGAGGCCCATTTCGCCCGCCACGGCTTCGGCCTGTGGGTGGTGGAAGTGCCGGGGGCGACGGATTTCGCCGGCTACACCGGGCTGGTGCACGTGCCCTACCAGGAGCATTTCACCCCCGCCGTGGAAATCGGCTGGCGGTTCCATCCGGCCCATTGGGGCCACGGCTATGCCACCGAGGCGGCGCAGGCCGCCCTCGCCTATGGCTTCGGGCCGCTCGGCCTTGCCGAGATCGTCGCCATCACCGTCCCGGCGAACCTGCGCTCCCGGGCGGTGATGGAGCGCCTGGGGATGGCGCGCGTGGAAGGCGGCGATTTCGACCTGCCCACCACGCCGCAGGGCCATCCCCTGCGGCGGCAGGTGCTCTACCGGCTACGGCGCGATCCGAACCGATGGACTGGATTTGCCCGGTAAATCGTCCACGCGTTCCAGCAGGGAGCGGGCGAAATCCTTGCCGGCGGCCTGTCTCCCTCAGAAGGGCGAGCCTTCATAGGGAATGCGCATGGCGCGGCGCTGGTGGCGCTCCTTCACGTCGGCAATCTGGTCCAGCAGCTCGCGCAGCTGCGCCAGCGCCCGTTTCTCGTCCGGGGTCAGATCGCCCGGCGGATGGAAATGCCGCACCAGCACCGCCAGCGCATCGCCCATGCGGCCGAGCTGGGCGCCATAGCTGGCCACGCTCTCCAGCACCTCCGCCTCCACCTCCGGCGCCTTGGACTGCACCACATTGATGTTGATGAGGCCCAGCTGGCCGGCGAAGGCCGCCATGTTGTCGTTCAGGATGCGGAAGAACTGGGTGACATCACCCGCAAAGGGATATTTGAGCCTGGCCATCTGCCCCTCCATCGCCGCGACAGGCGCGTGCCCGAAGGAGGAAGTGTCCCAGCCCCCCGCAATCGCCGCAACCGAAACGTGCAGGACTGGACCGCCCGCCCGAATGCAAAAGAGGCGGCCGAAGCCGCCTCTTTCTCGTTTCGTGATGCCGAAGGCTCAGGCCTTCACCAGAGGCATCTTGGGAACCGGGCTGCCGGAGCGGCCGGGACCGCCGGACTTGGGACCGGAGCCCCCCTTCGGCCCGCCCTTGGGGCCGCGGCCAGTCTTGGTGGACTTGGCCGCGAACTTCGCCTTGGCGGCGGGCTTGCGGCGCTTTTCCGGGGCCGGATCGGGCTTGGGGGTGACGGGCCCCTCGGGGAACTCGAAGCCGAGCTTCGAGTCCTTGCCCTCGCCCTCCACCACCACGCGCACGTGGCCGCCGTTCTTGAGCGCGCCGAACAACACCAGATCGGCGAGCGGGGTCTTGATGTACTGCTGGATGACACGGGCCATAGGCCGCGCGCCCATCTGCTCGTCGTAGCCGCGCTCCATCAGCCAGGCGCCCGCCTCGTCGGAGAGCTCGATGGTGACGTTGCGATCCGCCAGCTGGGCTTCCAGCTGGAGCACGAACTTCTCCACCACCTGGGTGATGACCTCGGGCGGCAGGTGGCCGAAGGGGATCACCGCATCCAGACGGTTGCGGAACTCCGGCGCGAAGGTCCGGCTGATGGCCTCCGAATCGTCGCCCTCGCGCTTCTGGCGGGTGAAGCCATAGGCGGGCTTGGCGAGATCGGCGGCGCCCGCGTTCGTGGTCATGATCAGGATCACGTTGCGGAAGTCGATCTGCTTGCCGTTGTGGTCGGTCAGCTTCCCGTGGTCCATCACCTGCAGGAGGATGTTGAAGAGGTCCGGATGGGCCTTCTCGATCTCATCCAGCAGCAGCACGCAGTGCGGGTTCTGGTCGACGCCGTCGGTGAGCAGGCCGCCCTGGTCGAAGCCCACGTAGCCGGGAGGCGCGCCGATGAGGCGGCTGACGGTGTGGCGCTCCATGTACTCCGACATGTCGAAGCGCAGGAGCTGCACGCCCAGGATGGAGGCGAGCTGCTTGGCCACTTCCGTCTTGCCGACGCCGGTGGGGCCGGAGAACAGGTAGCAGCCGATGGGCTTCTCCGGCTCGCGCAGGCCGGCGCGGGCCAGCTTGATGGAGGCGGAGAGCGCCTCGATGGCCTTGTCCTGCCCGTAGACCACCCGCTTGAGGGTCGTCTGCAGATTGGCCAGCACCTCGGCATCGTCCTTGGAGACGGTCTTCGGCGGGATCCGCGCCATGGTGGCGATGGTCGCCTCGATCTCCTTCAGGCCGATGGTCTTCTTGCGCTTGGCCTCGGGCAGCAGCATCTGCGCGGCGCCCGACTCGTCGATCACGTCGATCGCCTTGTCCGGCAGCTTGCGGTCATGGATGTAGCGGGCCGAGAGCTCCACCGCCGCCTTGATGGCGTCGTTGGTGTAGCGCAGCTTGTGATAGTCCTCGAAGCAGGGCTTCAGCCCCTTCAGGATCTCGATGGCGTCGGCCACCGACGGCTCGGCCACGTCGATCTTCTGGAAGCGGCGGACCAGCGCCCGGTCCTTCTCGAAATACTGGCGGTATTCCTTGTAGGTGGTCGAGCCCATGCAGCGCAGGGTGCCGGAGGCGAGCGCCGGCTTCAGCAGGTTGGAGGCGTCCATGGCCCCGCCCGAGGTCGCACCGGCACCGATGACCGTGTGGATCTCGTCGATGAACATGATCGCGTTCGGATAGGCCTCGATCTCCTTCACCACCTGCTTGAGGCGCTCCTCGAAGTCGCCGCGATAGCGGGTGCCGGCGAGCAGCGCGCCCATGTCGAGGGCGAAGACGGTGGCGGTGGCCAGCACCTCCGGCACCTCGCCGTCATTGATGCGCTTGGCGAGGCCCTCGGCGATGGCGGTCTTGCCCACGCCCGGGTCGCCCACGAACAGCGGGTTGTTCTTCTGCCGGCGGCACAGCACCTGGATGGTGCGGGTGATCTCGGAATCCCGGCCGATGAGCGGGTCAATCTTGCCCTCGTGCGCCTTCTTGTTGAGGTTCACGCAATAGGCGTCGAGCGCGTCGGCCTTCTTCTGCTTGTCGTCGCCGTGCTTGGTCTCGGTCTCCTCGTCGGCGCCGCGCACCGGGCGGCTCTCCGACATGCCGGAGCGCTTGGCGATGCCGTGGGAGATGTAGTTCACCGCGTCGTAGCGCGTCATGTCCTGCTCCTGCAGGAAATACGCGGCATGGCTCTCGCGCTCGGCGAAGATGGCGACGAGCACGTTGGCCCCGGTCACCTCCTCGCGGCCCGAGGACTGCACATGGATCACCGCGCGCTGGATGACGCGCTGGAAACCGGCGGTGGGCTTGGAATCGTCGGAGCCGGACTGGACGAGATTCTCCAGCTCCGTATCCACGTATTCGATGAGATTGCGGCGGAGCTTCTCCATGTCGACGTTGCAGGCCCGCATGACGGCGGCGGCGTCCTGATCGTCGACGAGGGACAGAAGCAGATGCTCGAGGGTCGCGTACTCGTGGTGGCGTTCGTTGGCGAGGGCCAGAGCGCGATGGAGCGACTGTTCGAGGCTGCGTGAGAAAGTAGGCATCGACACCTCGTTTCGCGCATCGCTCCCGGCCTGGAGGACCCCCGCGGCTTTAAGGAGCGCGTGCACCATTCACACAAACTTCGTACTGGATGCCGCAGTGCGCAAGTCCCCACTTCGCCCGAAGGTCTTCTCCCCCCTCCTGCCCCGCCAGCGCCACGCCTGCACCCGCCTCGCCTTGCGGCCGGTCGGGCGATGCTTTCAGGCGGCTACTTTTTTTCCATCACGCATTGGAGCGGGTGCTGGTGCTTGCGCGCGAAGTCCATCACCTGGGTGACCTTCGTCTCTGCCACCTCGTAGGTGAACACGCCGCACTCGCCCACGCCGTGGTGGTGCACGTGGAGCATGATGCGATTGGCTTCGTCGCGGTTCTTGTTGAAGAACCGCTCCAGCACATGCACCACGAATTCCATGGGCGTGTAGTCGTCGTTCAGCAGCAGCACGCGATACAGGCTCGGCCGCTTGGTCTGCGGCTTGGTGCGCGTGATGACCGCCGTGCCCGGGCCGTCGTTGTTGCCGGGACGCCTGGGCGTGTCCGGCCCGGCCGCCGGGCGGCCTGAAAAATGCGAATTGGAAATGTGCATCATGTCTGTCGCGCCCTGTCCCGCTGATCCGGCCGCGGCACGGAGTCCGGCGCTGCTCCCGCTGCTTCCAATAATAGGAAACACGGCGCCCGGGCGCCAGTACCGACGTTCGGCGCAGACGTGGCCACGCCACCACGCACCGCCTGTCGCTGCTCTATTTCGGAACCCGGCGCGGTAAGCGCAAGGGCGCTCGGAAACCGCGGAGCCTCTCAGGGGGATGGACAGGCATGGCCTCCCTGCGCGGGCCGCGACGACGCCCTGGGCCCACGCCGGTTGAAGGCGAAAGGCCGCAGGGACATCGGGGCACGCCGGAAGGCGGGAAATGGGGCAGGCTGTGTTGTATCTGCTGGCCCGATCAGGATCGGGCCAGAATGCCCCGCGCGACGGAACGCAGCACATGGTCGCTGCGGGGCAGACTGGGCCGGAGAGACGCCGATGAAAGACAGCCCCGGCCCAAAAATCCGGTCAGCAAAAGCTCACTGAGGAAACTTGCCGAACGAGCCTTCGAAAGGCTTGAACGCGCCTTCGAACGGCTTGTAGGTCTCCTTGGCCAGCTCCGTGTAGAGCTCGCCGAGCTTGGTGGCCTGAGCCACGGCGCCCTCGTAGGCGGTCTTCAGATAGGTCTGCTGGATCTCGATAGCCTGCTCGAGGGTCTTGGCACCGAGGAGCTTCTCGAGGGCCGCAGTGCCCTGCTCGAACGAAGCCTTGGTGTAGTCCGCGATCTCGACCGCAATCGCCTGGGCGCTCTTGGAGAGCGTGCCGAAGCTCTTGAGGGCGGCTTCCACGTTTTCCTTGCCGAGCTTCTGCAGCTCTTCCGGGCTCTGAACCATTGGGGTCCCCTTTTCCTCGCCGGTTCCCGCGCCGGCCCCGCGTCGAGAGGATTATCTCTCCTCCCGCTTGTGGATATTATGCACTGCACCATGGAAGTCAAGCGATTTTGTGCAGCGCACAATGTGGCAATGCACGCCCGGTTTACGCCTTGGTAACTCCCCGTTTCTAGGGTCAGAGGACGGTCGCTTCCTCAACACTCGGTGCGACGCAAAAGCCTCGGTCAAGGCTCGTCGGTCACACCGGCGCCGAAAATGGGTTGAGAACTGCGACCGCCGATACGGGGCTCAGGTACAATGCGTAAACCGTCCGCTGGCCTGTCGTTCGCGTCGAAAGCCCTGGCTTTCGCGGTGCTTGCGGCATTCTCCATGTCCACGACAGTGGCGGAGGCGAGGCCGCGCAAGAAGACCTATTCCGTCGATCGTTCGAAGGACCGCGCGAAGCCGCGCAAGCAGGCCGCCGCCTCCGCTCCCGCCGCCGACAAGGAAGAGGCCGGGCGCTGGCACTACGGCTCCTCCGCCATCATCGTGGACGCCAATACCGGCAAGGTGCTCTACGAGGACAATCCGGACGCCCTGCGGCATCCTGCCTCGATCACCAAGATCATGACCCTCTATCTGCTGTTCGAGCAGCTGGAGCAGGGCGCGCTGAAGCTGGACAGCCCGCTCCAGGTCTCCGCCAAGGCGGCGGCGCAGCAGCCCTCCAAGCTGGGGGTGCGCCCCGGCTCCACCATCGAGGTGGAGGACGCCATCAAGGCCATCGTCACCCGCTCGGCCAACGACGTGGCGGTGGTGATCGCCGAGAACATCGGCGGCTCGGAATCCGAATTCGCCGAGATGATGACGCGCAAGGCGCGCGCCCTCGGCATGAGCCGCACCACCTTCCGCAACGCCTCGGGCCTGCCCAACCCCAACCAGGTCACCACCGCCCGCGACATGTCCATCCTCGGCCGCGCGGTGCAGGACCGCTTCCCGCGGCAGTACAAGTATTTCGCGACGCGGACCTTCTATTTCCGCGGCCAGGCCATCGGCAATCACAACCGCCTGCTCGGCCGGATCGAGGGCGTGGACGGCATCAAGACCGGCTACACCCAGGCCTCCGGGTTCAACCTCGTCTCCTCCATCAAGCGCGACGGGCGCTATCTGGTGGGCGTGGTGCTCGGCGGATCGAGCGGCGCCGCCCGCGACAACCGCATGGCGAACCTGCTGACGCAGAACCTCGCCACCGCCTATGCCGGCGGCCGCACCGCGCCGAAGGTCACCGAGGTGGCGGACGCCGCCATTCCGGTGAACCGCACCGCCCCGCTGCCCACCCCGGTCTCCACCGCCCGCGCGGAGGACATGCCCCATCCGGTGGCCCCCCTGCCGAAGCCCCAGGTGGCCGAGCTCGATCCCGCCACCACGGCCTCCCTCGGCGCCGGCCGCGGCAAGCCGCAGGCGGAGCCCACGCAGACCGCTGCCGCCGAGCCCATCCGCCCGGTCACCGTGAAGACCGTGGCCGTCGGCCGCGCCGCCGCCCAGGCCAGCGCCGCCGCCACCCCCGAGGGCTTCGGCTCGACGCCCGGCGTGCTCGGCTATCTCGGCCCGTCCGGCACGCGCCTCTCGCCCGCCGCCGCGGCGGCACAGGCCGCGGCCGAGGGCCGGGCCCGCAGCACCGGGCGCGTCGCCGACGCCTCGGACGCCAATCCCGCCGGCAAGGACCAGTCTCGCGTGGGCGCTCCCGCTCCGGTCCGCATGGCCGCGGCTGCCGCCGAAGATCCGCTGGAGGCTGCCGCCCGCGCCGCCCGCGTCGCCGGCCTGGAGCCGGACGATCCCTATGCCCGCGCCCTGCATGCCTCCCAGGCCCCTGCGGCCCGGCCGACCATCACGCCGGTGTCGGCAAAGCCGGTGCGCACCGCGTCCCTCGGCCCGGTGGCTGCGCCCGCGCAGCCTGCCGCCGCCCCCACCCGTTCGGGCTGGCAGATCCAGATCGGCGCCTACGGGGCCGAGCGCGAGGCCCGCGCGAAGCTCGACACCGCCAAGTCCCGCGCCAAGGCCCTGCTGGGGTCCGCGGAGAGCTACACGGAGAAGGTCTCGAAGTCCGGCACCGACCTCTACCGCGCCCGTTTCGCCGGCCTTAACGAAAAAGGCGCCCGCGAGGCATGCCGTTTACTCAAGCGTAACGACTTCGACTGCATCACTATCAGGAATTGAAGTCGTGAGTGAGAATCAGGCATGCTTGCTCAAGATCACATCCTTGGCTCGGTTGATCTTCGCCGCGAGATAGCTGGACCCGCCGTGGTCGGGGTGGAGCTTCATCATCAAGGTTCGATGGGCGGCGCGGACGCTGGACGCATCCGCGCCCGGTTCAAGCCCAAGGATCTGATAAGCCTCCTGTTCGGTCATCGCACCGGGGCTGTCTGCCGCGCCCCCCATCTGCCCGCCACCCGGGTTTCCCTGCGCGTGTTCACGCCAGGCGGGCGCCCGGCGGTCGAGATAAGCTTCGAGTAAAGCCAGCGACTGCGCATCGCAAAGGGTGCGCAGCGCCACGAGGTCTTCCACCGACACCTGATCGAGCGCGCGGCCCGCATGGGGCCCGGCCAGGATCTGGCCGCGCATGTCCCCGCTGGCATGATCCAGCTCCAGTTCCAGCACGGCCGTGCGCACCCGCGACACCTTCGGCGCGGACGTCTTGCGGAACAGGCTGCCGAGATACCCCCCCACCCCATTGGGATCGAGCCGACCCAGAAGGCCGATGCCCAGCACCGCCAGCGGCACGGCGGCGGCGAAGCGCCCCGTCACCAGCATGGCCGCCGCGCCCAGCATGGCCCCGTAGGCCACGGAGCGCATGAGGATGGCGACCAGCACCTTCGGGTCGGCCTTGGTCCACACCTTCAGCCCATAGAGGGCGATGACCAGCAGCAACGCGCCGGCAATCAAGGTGACCACCTGAATTCTCCTATTTCCCGAGCGCGCCGAGGAGACGCATCGCGCCCGCATCCTTGCGCGCCGCCAGCGCCGTCCGCCCGCCCGCCGCGTAGGCCGCCACCGCGGACAGAAGCTGGCGCAGCTCGCCGGCCGAGCGGGCATCGAACCGGCACCACGCCCCGCCGGTGACGCGGGCGAGGCGGCGGAACACCTCCTCCACCCGCCCGTCGTTCCCCTCCTGGAACATGAAGAGGCGCACGCCGCGCAGCGCCAGCTGGCCGGCCGCGGCATCCAGCGCCGCCACGTCCTCCTCCAGCGCGTCGCCGACGAACACGGCGGCCTTGAGGCCGGAGCGCTCCGCCTCCTTCTCCAGATGGCCGAGCACGCGGTGGATCTGCGTCAGCCCCGGCTCGCAGGCGATGCGGCGCATGAGGGCGCCCAGCGTCGCGGCGTCGCGCACGAAGGGCGAGGCGCGGCATTCGCCCTGGCCACGGTAATAGACGATCTGCATGTCGAGGCCGCCATGGGCCGCGGCGGCGGCGAACATGTCCGCCTGGATGTCGCAGGCCAGCGTCCAGGTGGGCTGGCGCGAGCCGGTGGCGTCGAGCGCGAAGGCAAGCCGCCCCTGCCCGTCCGCCGGCCGCGCGGGCGGCACGGCGCGGGCGGCGGCGAGGAAGCGCTCCACCTCGCTCTCGGTGCTCACCGCGCCGCCCGGGGCGTTGCGCGCCAGCGCGGCCGCCTTCGACTTCTGCTCGTCCGACGTCGCCATATGCCTTCGCCACTCGCCTGCGCAGGGTGCGTCCTGTGCCCCCACACATAAGCCGGGCAAGGGGATGGACCAAGGGGTGACGGATGATGAACCATGATCCGCCGCGAGCCGCCCCCGCGATGAGCGGTCATGAGCGGCGATATCCGCCGATGTCGGTTGATGACGGGGCTGCGACGCCCTATCTCTCCCCCCGCCGTCCGGATGGGTCGGCCGAGGGCAGGATGGGGCCGGAACCATGGCGACTTTGCCGAAGGTGGTGGGACGCGTTCGCGATCTGAGGGCGGCGGTGGCCGGTTATCGCGCCGAGGGCGCCAAGGTGGCGCTGGTGCCCACCATGGGCGCGCTGCACGAGGGGCACATGACCCTGGCGGAGACGGCGCGGGAGATCGCCCAGCGCACCGTCGTCTCCATCTTCGTGAACCCCACCCAGTTCGCCCCGCACGAGGATTTCTCGCGCTACCCGCGCACGCTGGAAGCGGACCTCACCCGCCTGTCGGAAGTGGGCGTGGACCTCGTCTACGCCCCGACGCCGACCGAGATGTATCCGGCGGGCTTCGCCAGCCGCATCGAGGTGGGCGGCCCCTCCGCCGGGCTGGAAACGGATTTCCGCCCGCATTTCTTCGGCGGCGTCGCCACCGTGGTGGGCAAGCTGTTCATCCAGTGCGCGCCCGACTTCGCCATGTTCGGCGAGAAGGACTACCAGCAGCTCAAGGTGGTGACCCGCATGTCGAGGGACCTCGATCTGGGGGTGGAGGTGGTGCCCGTGCCCACCGTGCGGGAGGAGGACGGCCTCGCCATGTCCTCGCGCAACGCCTATCTCGACGCCGAGCAGCGCCAGATCGCCCCGGTCATCTACACGGCCCTGTCCCGCGCGGCGGAAGCCATCCGCGGCGGCGCGGCCCCCGATGCGGCGCTGGCCACCGCCCGCGGCATGATCGAGGCGCTGGGGCTGAGGGTGGACTATGTGGCCGCCCGCAACGCCGAAACGCTGGCCCCCCTGAAGGAAGGCGCCGGCGAGCCCGTGCGCCTGCTGGCGGCCGCCTGGCTGGGCGAGACGCGGCTCATCGACAACATCGGCGTGTGAGGCGGTTGCCGGCACGCCGATCCGGCCCAGAGGCGATTGTGCTCCGCAGGCGATATCCGCCGGGGCTGGAGGGCGGTTTCACCAACGTGCGTTATCCGGCTTGTCCGGACGTCGGCTGTTGCTGACGCCCTCTCGCAAGAACGGAACTCAGCAACAGCCGAGTTCCGCAGCATCCACCTCACCGCGACGGTACGTTGAACCCCCAAGCACCAGCCAGGCCGCCGGGTGGATCCCCCGGACAAGCCGGGGGATGACGGTGGTGAAGGGTCTGGGCAGCAGGCGATATCCCCGGCGTTCCCAGATGAAGCCGCGTCCGGCGCCCTCTTGCGCTGGGCCCCGGCTCTCCGTCCGCTGAGCGCTCCCGTCGGCCGGGGCGCGAGGATGGCTTCGATGGCTTCAGGAAGGGGCGTCATGCCCCGGCCCCTCCACGGCATCCACTTGTCATGTCGGGACGCGGCGGCGCCCCCCGCCTCAGTGCAGGATCTGGCTGAGGAACAGCCTGGTGCGCTCGTGCTGCGGGTTGGAGAAGAAGGCGTTCGGCTCGTTCATCTCCACGATCTGGCCGGCGTCCATGAAGATCACGCGGTTGGCCACCTGCCGGGCGAAGCCCATCTCGTGGGTCACGCACAGCATGGTCATGCCGTCCTGGGCGAGGCTCACCATGGTGTCGAGCACCTCCTTCACCATCTCCGGATCAAGGGCGGAGGTGGGCTCGTCGAACAGCATGATGCGCGGGCGCATGCACAGGGCGCGGGCGATGGCCACGCGCTGCTGCTGGCCGCCGGAAAGCTGGCCGGGATACTTGTGGGCCTGGTGCGGGATCTTCACCTTCTCGAGGAAGTGCATCGCCAGATCCTCGGCCTCCTTCTTCGGCATCTTGCGCACCCACATAGGGGCCAGCGTGCAGTTCTCGAGGATGGTGAGGTGCGGGAACAGGTTGAAGTGCTGGAAGCACATGCCCACCTCGCGGCGCACCTCGTCGATGCGCTTGAGGTCGTTCGTCAGCTCGATGCCGTCGACGACGATGCGCCCCTTCTGGTGCTCCTCCAGCCGGTTGATGCAGCGGATGAGGGTGGACTTGCCCGAGCCCGAGGGCCCGCAGATGACGAGCCGCTCGCCGCGTTCCACGGTGAGGTTCACGTCGCGCAGCACGTGGAACTCGCCGTACCACTTGTTGACGCCGATGAGCTCCACGGCGGTCTTCGGGGCCAAGGCCTCGTCCGCGGCGATGATGGGATCCGTGCTCACTTGAAGCTCCCCTTGTTCAATGCCGCTGTGCCCGGTCGAGGCGCTTTTCGAGCGCCATCGAGTAACGGGACATGCCGAAGCAGAAGACGAAATAGATGATGCCTGCGAAGCCGAAGCCGGTGAACAGCGTGGTCGGCGTCGCCCAGTTCGGGTCGGTGAAGGCGGCGCGCATGGCCCCCAGCAGGTCGAAGATCGAGACGATCAGCACCAGCGTGGTGTCCTTGAACAGGCCGATGAAGTTGTTGACGATGCCCGGGATCACCAGCTTCAGCGCCTGCGGCAGCACCACCAGGCGCATCATCAGCCCCGACCCGAGGCCGAGCGCCATGGCGCCCTCGAACTGGCCCTTGGGAATGGCCTGGAGGCCGCCGCGCACCACTTCCGCCATGTAGGCGGAGGCGAACAGCGCGACGCCCACCAGCGCCCGCAGCAGCCCGTCGATGGTGAAGCGCCCGGGCAGGAACAGGGGCAGCATGTAGGTGGCGAAGAACAGCACCGTGATGAGCGGCACGCCACGCCAGAACTCGATGAAGATGATGGATGAGATCTTCACCAGCGGCAGGCTGGAGCGCCGCCCCAGCGCCAGGAGGATGCCGAACGGCAGCGACACGGTGATGCCGGTGACGGCGATCACCAGCGTCACCAGCAGGCCGCCCCACTGGCGGGTCTCCACATTGGGCAGGCCGAGGGGCACGTCCATGGCGAACAGCACCAGGCCAAGCACCGCGAACACCGCGAAAGTGGTCTTCGCCGCCCCGCGCGCCGCCTCCGGCCCCGCGAGGATGCGGGAGATGACGTAGGCGATGGCGGTGACGAGGGCGGTGGAGCACACGAAGTCCAGCCAGAAGCCGAGCCGCATGCCGGCGACTCCCGTGGCGGAGGGGAACAGGCCGCCGAGGCCGAGGCTGGAGAGGAGGAAGTGCTGCAGATCGAGGTCGCCGCCGGTGAGCAGCACGAAGGCCACCACCGGGAAGACGCCGAAGAAGGCGATGGCGTTGAGCCGCTTGCCCGGCAGCTTCTGGATCAGCAGCGGCAGGAGCAGCGCCGCGCCGAGGAAATAGACCACGTTCACCCGCCAGCGCTCGGTGGCCGGATAGAAGCCGTAGATGAGCTGGTCGAACTTGGCCCACACGAAGGGCCAGCAGGCGCCCACCTCGCGGCCCACCTTGGCGGGCAGGCAGGCGTCGCGGTTGGCGCCGGTCCACACCGCGTCGACGATGAAGAACTTGAGCAGCGGCGGCACGGTCATCCAGACCAGCCAGATGCCGAACACGGTGAGCAGCACCTGCGGCACCGAGCCGACGAGGTGCTCGCGCACCCAGCGCACCGGGCCGCGGTTGGAGACCGGGGCTGGCTCGCCCTCGCGCAATGCGCTGGCGACGAAGACCTTCTGGCGGCCGGAGGCGGGAGGGAGGGTCACATCGCTCATCTCACCGCTCCACCAGCGCGACGCGCTTGTTGTACCAGCCCATCACCAGCGAGGTGACCACGGAGATGGTGAGGTAGACCGCCATGGTCACCGCGATGATCTCGATGGCCTGGCCGGTCTGGTTGAGGGTGGTGCCGGCGAATACGGCGAACAGGTCGGGATAACCCACCGCCACGCCCAGCGAGGAGTTCTTGGTGAGGTTCAGATACTGGCTGGTGAGCGGCGGGATGATCACCCGCAGCGCCTGGGGAATGACGACGAGACTCAGTGTCGGCCCGCTCCTGAGGCCCAGCGAATGGGCCGCCTCGGTCTGTCCCTTGGACACCGACAGGATGCCGGCGCGCACGATCTCGGCGATGAAGCCGGCGGTGTAGATGGAGAGCGCCAGCAGCAGCGAGACGAATTCGGGGATGACCCGCAGGCCGCCGACGAAGTTGAAGCCCTTCAGCTCCGGCTTCTCGACGGTGACGGGAAAGCCCGCCACGGCCGACGCCGCCAGCGGCAGCAGGATGATGAGGCCGAGGGAGGTGAGGAACACCGGGAACTGCCGGCCGGTCGCCTCGCGCCGCCTGTTCGCCCACACCCGCAGCACCAGGATGGCGGCGACGGCGGCGATGAGGGCGTAGAGGATGAGCATGGACCCGTCCTCGAAGATGGGACGGGGCACCACGAGGCCGCGGTTGTTCACGAACACGCTCGGCGCCGACATGGCGGCCGCGAGGGAGGAGACGGGCGTGCCGAGAGAGCCGAGGCCGATGGCGGAGAGGCCCGAGCCGATGCCGCCGACGATGGGCTGGAGGCCGAACCCCCAGCTCTGGCGCGGGCCCGGCAGCGCCGCCAGCACGGCCAGGTACCAGAACATCACCTGGAACAGGGGCGGCAGGTTGCGGGTGATCTCCACATAGGCCGAGGCCAGCGCCTTGATCACCACGTTCTTGGAGAGGCGCGCCACGCCCATGAGGAAGCCGATGATGGTGGCGAGGACGATGCCGAGGAAGGCCACCAGCAGGGTATTGAGCAGGCCCACCAGGAAGGCGCGGCCGTAGCTCATGGATTCATTGTAGGGAATGAGCGCCTGGGAGATGGCGAAGCCGGCGCGATTCTCCAGGAAGCCGAAGCCGGAGGCGATGCCGAGCCGGGAGAGGTTCGCCTGGGCGTTGGCGTAGAAGGACCAGATGAGCCAGAGGAGGATGATCGCAAGGACGATCTGGATCACCGATGAACGCAGCTTGGGATCCGTCCAGGACCACCTGCGGCCAGCGGCCGGCGGCGGTCCGGAGAGGCGAGCATCCGACATGGTACCCCCGAAGGTATCGGAGCCTTTGGCTCCTCGTTCTTTGCGGGGGCGGGCACCGGCGGCGCCCGTCCCGTTGGCGTCAAGAATGCGCGCGCTTCAGGCTCAGCGCACCGGCGGGCCGTACTGGATGCCGCCGTTCGTCCACAGCTTGTTGATGCCGCGCTCGATGCCGAGCGGGGTGGCCGGGCCCACGTTGCGGTCGTAGATCTCGCCGTAGTTGCCGGTCGCCTTGACCATGCGCACCACCCAGTCGGCGGTGAGGCCGATGCCCTCGCCATACTTGCCGTCGGTGCCGAGCAGGCGCTTCACGTCCGGATTGGCCGAGTTGAGCTGCTGGTCCACGTTCTTCTGGTTCACGCCCAGCTCTTCCGCGTTCAGCAGCGCGAAATAGGTCCAGCGGACGATGTCGAACCACTGCGGGTCGTCCTGGCGCACCACCGGGCCGAGGGGCTCCTTGGAGATGGTCTCGGGCAGCAGCACGTGGTCGGCGGGGTTGGTGAGCTTGAGGCGCACCGCGGCGAGCTGCGAGCGGTCGGAGGTGAACACGTCGCAGCGGCCGGCCTCATAGGCCTTCACCGTCTCGTCGATGGTCGCGAAGGCGATGACCTCGCGATACTTCAGGTTGTTGGCGCGGAAGAAGTCGGAGACGTTGAGCTCGTTGGAGGTGCCCGTCTGCACGCAGATGGAGGCCTCGTTCAGCTCCTTCGCCGAGTTGACGCCCAGCGACTTGCGAATCAGGAAGCCCTGGCCGTCGTAGAACATCACGCCGGCGAAGTTGAAGCCCATCTTGGTGTCGCGTTCCATCGTCCAGGTGGTGTTGCGCGACAGCACGTCGATGGCGCTGCCCTGGAGCGCGATGAAGCGATCCTTGGCGGACAGCGGAACGAACTTCACCTTGGTGGGATCATTGAAGATCGCCGCCGCGATGGCGCGGCAGAAGTCCACGTCGAGCCCGCTCCACTCGTTCTTGTCGTTGGGGCTGGAGAAGCCGGGCAGGCCCTGGGTCACACCGCACAGCAGCGCCCCTCGGGACTTCACGGCTTCGAGCGTGCCGCCCTTGGTGTCGCCGGCCGGGGCCTGGGCGAATGCCATCTGGCACGTGACGCTCAGAATACTCGCGGCTGCAATGAGGATGCGTTTCACGGTTGGTTCCCTCTGTGGAACGACATCCCGGCTCCTTGCGGCGCGCCGTGCGCCGCAGCCGGGCAATCCCCCGCAAGGAATGGCTCGACGAGACCTGCCGGGACGTCTATCCCGCCCATCTCAATCTTTCGACGCGGTGCGGTCAATAGTTGCCAGAGGCCGCGTGGTACCGGTGGGACAGGAGACGGCCATGGCGGGCACAAACGACACAGGCGCTGACCATTCGGACGAGCTGAAGACTGATACGAAAGTCGTACACGCCGGCCGCGACCCGCGCCGCTTCGATGGCTTCGTCAACACCCCCGTGGTGCGCGGCTCCACCGTCCTCTACCCGAGCTACGACGACCTCCTCCATCACCGCGGCCGCTACAGCTACGGCCGGCGCGGCAACCCCACCACGGAGAGCTTCGAGGCGGCGCTGAAGGCGCTGGAGGGCGGCGACGGCGTGGCCCTCACCCCCTCGGGCCTGTCGGCCGTCTCCATCGCCCTGCTCTCGGTGGTGAGCGCCGGGGATCACATCCTCGTGGTGGACACCGCCTACCGCCCCACCCGCGCCTTCTGCGGCGAGGTGCTCGCCCGCCTCGGGGTGGAGACCACCTATTACGACCCGCTGGTGGGCGCCGGCATCGCGGACCTCATCCGCGACAACACCCGCGCCATCTTCCTGGAGGCGCCGGGCTCGCAGAGCTTCGAGATGCAGGACGTGCCGGCCATCACGGCGGTGGCGCGGGCGCGGGGCATCACCACCCTCATCGACAACACCTGGGCGACGCCGCTCTTCTTCAAGCCGCACGCCTTCGGGGTGGACATCTCCATCCAGGCCGGCACCAAGTACATCGGCGGCCATGCGGACCTGAACCTCGGCACCATCTCCGCGGTCGGCCCGGCGTGGAAGAAGGTGATCTCCACCCACGGCACCATGGGCATCACCATCAGCCCGGACGACGCCGCCCTGGGCGCCCGCGGCCTGCGCACCCTCTCGGTGCGGCTGGAGCGGCACCAGAAGTCCGGCATCGAGATGGCGCAGTGGCTGGCGGAACGCCCCGAGGTGTCGCGCGTGCTGCACCCCGCCCTGCCCTCGGACCCCGGCCACGCCATCTGGAAGCGGGACTTCTGCGGCGCGAGCGGCCTCTTCAGCCTGATCCTGAACCCGGTGCCGGACCAGGCGGTGGCCGCCTTCTTCGATGCGCTGAAGCTGTTCGGCATGGGCTATTCCTGGGGCGGCTACGAGAGCCTCGCCATCCCCTTCGACTGCACCGACTACCGCACCGCCACCGACTGGGACGTGGAAGGCCCGGCGGTGCGCCTGCACATCGGGCTGGAGGACGTCGCGGATCTGAAGGCCGACCTCGACCAGGCCTTCGCCAGGATGCGCGCAGCCGCCTAGAACACGCGCCGATCTGAGTTTTGATCGGACCGCGCTCCGGAGCCGGATCTGCCCGTATCGAAACGCCCATGCGCTCCGGTACGGGCGGCTCATCCGTCTCCGTTCAACGTTGGAGGGTGATTCCCCGATCGGGTTGGTTCAAGCTGATCGGATCGCGCTCCAGGATCCGGGAGGGCCGCCGCCATGATCGTCCGCCCCCGGCCAGGCCTGCTGCGGCTGTTCCTGATCGTCCGCGGCTCGGTGCTCCAGCGCATCTTCCCCCAGGTTCTGGTGGTGATGGCGCTTTCGGCCGCCGTGGTGCTGGCCCATCGCAGCAATCCGGGGCGCGTGCCGAGCTTCGACGGCGCGCCCTTCGCATTGCTCGGCATCGCCCTGTCGGTGTTCCTGGGCTTCTCCAACAACGCCGCTTACGACCGCTGGTGGGAAGCGCGCAAGGCCTGGGGCGATCTCATCGCCGCCGGCCGGGACCTCGCCCGCCTCACGCTCCTGCTCGACCTGCGCGGGGCGGCGGAAGCGGCGGCGCGGCGCGCGCTGCTGACGGACGTCATGGCCTTCGCCCATGCGCTGGTGCTGCACCTGCGCGCCGACGCTTCGCGGGAGGGGCTGGAGCGCACGCTGCCGCCGGACCTCGCCGCGGCGGCGCAGGACACGCCGAGCCTGCCGGTCCTGCTCCTTGCCGACATGGGCGGCCGCCTCGCCCGGCTCAGGGCCGAGGGGCATGTCTCCGACATCGAGTTCGCGCGCCTCGACGACGAGCTGAAGGCCATGAACCGCATGCTCGCCACCTGCGAGCGCATCCTCGGCACGCCGGTGCCGTTCGGCTACACGCTGCTGCTGCACCGCACGGCCTATCTCTTCTGCTTCCTCCTGCCGTTCGGCTTCGCCGACGTGCTGGGCTGGGGCACGCCGCTGGCGGCGGGGCTTGTCGCCTACACCTTCTTCGGCCTCGATGCCCTGGGCAGCGAGCTGGAGGAGCCGTTCGGCACCATGCCCAACGATTTGCCCATCGCCGCCCTCGCCCTCGGCATCGAGCGGGACATGCGCGTGGCCCTGGGCGAGCGGGACCTGCCGCCCGCCGCCGTGCCGGCCGACTTCATCCTGGAGTGAGGCGCCCGCCCCGCCTTCAGGTCACCGCCCGGCTGGCCCGCCGCTCGCGCAGGGCGAACTGGAGGTTGCGGATATAGATGAAGGTGGAGAGCGCCTGCCCGGCGATGAACACCGGGTCCTTGCGGTAGAGGGCATAGACCAGCAGCAGCGTGCCGCCGCCCAGGGAGAAGGTCCAGAAGGCGAAGGGGATGACCGAGCGCTGCGCCCGCTCGCTGGCGATCCACTGCACCACGAAGCGCATGGTGAACATGAACTGGGCCACCAGGCCCAGCACGGTCCACCAGTCGAACTGGTCGATGAACACCTCGTGCAGATAGGTGCCGATTTCCGAGAGATAATAGAGCATCAGCCGCGCTCCACCACCTTGGGCAGCCGCCGCCGCCGGATCAGCCAGAACACCCCGGCCATGTCGGCGATGCCCACCCACAGGCGGTTCCAGAAGCCGTATTTGGAGACGCCGTGCCAGCGGTCGCGGTCCACCACCTTCACGGTGCGGATGTCGTAGCCGTCGCGGCGCAGCAAGGCGGCCATGAAGCGGTGCTGGCCATCGAACATGGGCAGGCGCAGGTGCGCCTCGCGCCGCACCACCTTGAGGCCGCAGCCGGTGTCGCGCGAGCCGTCGTTGAGCAGGCCATTGCGGAGGCGGTTGGCGAGGCGGGACTGGAAGCGCTTGAAGCGCGTGTCCTTGCGGCCCTGCCGCTCGCCCTGGACCATGCCCACCATGGCGCCGCCCTCATCCATCGCCCGCACCATCTCCGGCAGGTAGGCGGGATTGTTCTGGCCGTCGCCGTCCAGCAGCAGCAGCAGCTCGCCCCGCGCCGCCCAGGCGCCGGTCTCGACCCCGGCGGACTTCCCCGCCGCCTTCTCGTGCCGGAAGATGCGCAGGTAGGGCCGGGTCTCGGCCGCCTTGCGCAGCTCGGCGAGGGTGGCGTCGGTGGAGCCGTCGTCGATGAAGATGAGCTCGAACGGCTCGAAGGACAGCGCGGCATCGATCTCCGCGATCAGCGGGGCGATATTGTCCGCCTCGTCCTTCACGGGGATGACCACCGACAGCCGGGGGGCCGCGGGTGCGGGAAATTCAGCAGAGGTCACGGTCTCGCCTCTTCAACGGGAACGGCGGGGCGGATGAGGGCCTTCGGCACCAGGCAGCCGAGGCGCCGGGCGGACGGCCCGGCCATGGGGGCGACGCGGCCGTCCGCGTCGACACGGAACACCACGCGGCGCGCGGCGAACAGCTTCACCATGAGCAGCACATAGGCCGAGCCGAGAGCGGCACCGGCGACCACGTCGCTGGGATAATGGGAGCCGAGCACGATGCGCGTCAGCGCCACCGGCACGGCCAGCGCCAGCAGCGGGATGCGCGCTTTGGGGAACAGGGCGCCCAGCGCCACGGCGGTGGCGAAGGCGGTGGTGGAATGGCCGGAGGGAAAGGAGGCGAAGCTGGACTTCCACACCATCCAGTCAAAGGCGAGGTGGTTGCCCGCGCCCTTCATGTAGAAGGCGGTGCTGGGCCGGGCGCGGCCAAGCATGTGCTTCAAGGTGGCCACCGCGAGGCCCACCGGCGCGATGGCGAGGAACAGGAAGCCGAGGCGCGCCAGGATGCTCGCCGCCACCCGCTGCGCCACCCCGTCCAGCGCCGGCAGCAGCGCCAGCACATAGACGACCGCGAGGCCGAGCGGCCACAGCACCACCCCGCCGAAGCCGAGGTCGGTCAGCCGCTCCGACAGGATGACGAGCCACGCGGGCAGCTTCATCCGCAGGCCGGGCACCTGCGGATCCACCAGAATCATCAGCGCCGCCACCACCCCCGCCACCAGAAGAGCCAGCACCAGGCCCTCCACCGGACCGAGAAGGCCGATGCGCGGCGCGGGCAAGCGCTTCGGCCGGCGGCGAAGATAGACGAGGGATTGCCACAGGCGGGTGACGACGCCCGCCGCGGCCTCGGCCACCGCCCGCCCGTCGCGCCGGGGCGGCGTGTCGCTGGTCGCAGGAACCGTCACCGCGCGGCCCCGCTGCCGGCCGGCGCGTCATCCGAGCGGTAGACGGTGATCGCCGTGAGCCGGCCGCCGTTGTAGACGAAGCCGGAGATGGTCGCGACCGCATGGTACTTCAGCCCGTGCGCCGCAGCGTGCTTCTCGAAATTGCCGGTAAAGCGCTCGTCCATGAAGGCCAGCGAGCATCCGCCCTTCTTCATGAGGGCCGCCGCCTCGTTGGGCAGGACGTAGTTGATGTCGGTGCCCACCAGGAAGACGAGGCTCGGCTCCTGATAGGGGAAGGAGGAGACATTGGCCGCCGGGCAGCCCTGCTCCTTGACCACGGCGGCGAGGCGCTCGGAGATCCACAGGGCGCGCATCTGCGGCAGCATGGCCTGGTAGACGGCCGTGTAGAGCACCAGCGCGCCGGCGATGGCGGTGAGCACCGCCCCTTCCGGCCCCACCCGCGGGAAGGCCCGCGCCGCCATCCACAGCAGCGCGATGGCGAGGGCCAGCAGCGGCCACGCGGCGAGGCCGAAGCCCGAGCCGAACCAGAGATAGGCCCCGCCCAGCCCCAGCGACACCAGGATGGCGAGCACCGGCCACAGCCACACCAGCCCGGCGAGCCGGCTGCCCGCCCTGGCGAGCGCCCCGCGCTCGATGGCCATGACGCCGAGTATGGCGAGAGCCGGATAGAGCGGCAGCACATAATGCGGGAGCTTGGTGGCGGCGATCTCGAACAGCAGCCAAGTGGGCACCAGCCAGCACAGGAGGAAGCGGACCTTCTCGTCGCGCCGGGCCCGCCACGCGAAGGGGGCGGCCATGGCGGCGAGCACCACGGACGGCCAGAAGGTGCCCCAGACCGCGAGGAAATAGGTGCCCGGCGGTCCCCAGTGGCCCTCCTGCCCTTCCGTGACCTTGCCCAGCATGTCGACGCCCACCGCATGCTGGTAGAAGGCGCCCTTGGTGGCGAACCAGATGGCCACGAACCAGGGCAGCACCAGCAGCAGGCACCAGACGAGGCCGACGAGCGGCCTGAGCGGCCGCAGCACCGAGCCCGACCGCTCGACGACCGCCAGCGCCACGATGGCGAGGCCCACGAACAGCGGCGTCATGGGCCCCTTCACCAGGATGCCGGCGGCCATGGCGGTCCAGAAGATGAAGGCGAGCCTGAAATCGCCGGTGCGCTCGGCACGCGGCCGAACATAGGCCCGGGCCAGCGCCCCGAAGCAGGCGATGATGGTGAGGAGCAGCACCGCATCGGTCTTGGCGAGGCGCGCCTCCACCCCCAGCAGCACGCAGGAGGCCATGAGCAGGCCGGCGAGCAGCGCCCCCCGCCGCGACAGGAAGACCAGCGCGGTCCAGTAGGTGAGCAGAACCGCGCCGACGGCGGCGAGGAGGGACGGCAGGCGATAGAGCCAGATGGAGGTGAGCGCCGAGGGGCCGATGACCGCCTCGCCCGCCGTCACGGAAGCGGCCTGGAGCCAATGGATGCCCACCGGCTTCTTGTTGCGGGCCTGGGTGTGGAAACGGATTTCGACGAAATTGCCGCTCTCCACCATCTGCTTCGTCGCCTGGGCGAAGCGCGCCTCGTCGCGGTCGATGGGGGAGATCTGGAAGAAGCCCGGCAGGAAGGCGACCAGCGCCACCACCACCAGCAGCAGGCTGGCGCGGCCATGGGACGCCGACGCCCCGTCCAGAAGGCACACGAGGCGCTGCGGGAGGTCGAGTACGAACGCCCGCCGCTGGTCGGACGCGGGCTCGGAAATGGCCATGCTTCTGATTGGATCCGCTCGAATTGGGCGCGGACAATAGCAGAAACGCCCGAGCCGAAAAGGGCCGGCCGAGAGGGGTGGTCCGCACCCCTCCCCCGGTGCCGGGCCTGTTGCCGGCCAATCGCGGCAAAGGCAAGGCGGTGGAAAGGCGTCCTCCAGCGATGCGCCGACCGGTTCGCGCCGGGAATGGGCGCCCGTTCAACCTGCTGGCGCGACGGGGCGCCCCGCCGGCCGGTGAAGCGCTCCACGGGACCGGCGACGGCGGGCCGGCCTGTCCCGCCCTATTTCGTGAGGATCAGCTTGTTCTGGGCGGTGAGGCGCAACTGGTAGGTGTGCTCCCCATGGGCGATGGTGATGAGCCGGCCGGCGGCGAACAGGTCGCGGCTGTCGAGCTGGGCATCCACCATGGGAATGGTCCGGCAGGGGGTCACGCCCGCCTCGCCGCCCCAGGCCGCGTTCCCCTCCAAAGTGCCGGCGCGCGCCGGGCCCCGGTGATCGAAGTTCGACATGTGAACCGCTCCGGATCTGAAGCAGCCGCGCACCCACTTGCGAAGTTGACGGCCACCTTAGAAGCATTCAATACTAATATACCATCGTCTTGTGGTTGAGTAATACAGCCGCGGGGGCAGATCAACCCATGCGGCAATGCTTGGATACATTCCAAGATGGCGATGCCGCGGAAGATCCGCCGGGCCTGTGGGGACCGGCGATCCGGCAGCGCGCCTCGCGGCCGGCTCCCGCATGGCCGGCCCCGCCCCGATCACCCGCGCCGAACGGCCTGCGCCCGCGCGGCATGGGGAATCCCGGCCGGCGGCCTGTCGTCACCGGCTCCCGGGGCTTGAGCCAGGATGCGTTGCCGGGGCCACAGGATAAGGCACGGCCGGCGCACGGGGATAAAATAGGCATGAATGGCGCGCGGCGGGGGGCCCCTTCATGGGGCCTCCGCGACCGGAACCGCCCCTCCGCCCCGCATCGGCCTGACATCGGCGAAGGCGCCAAGGTCCGCCCCCGGTCACGCCGCGGCGGACAAGGCGGAAGCGGCGGTTGCGGCCGGCGCCCGTCAAGGCGGTTCAGGCTGAAGGCGCCGAACGTCTCAAAGCATCTCCAGGCCCACCTTGCGCCGCGGCGCCGGGAAGGCGCGGTCGATGGCGGCGAGGTCCTCGGCGTCCAGGGTCAGCTCGCGGGCGCCGGCGTTCAGCTCCACGTGCTTGATCTTGCTGGCTTTGGGGATGGCAATCACATCCCCCTGGCGCATCACCCAGGCCAGCGCCACCTGGTAGGGGTCCACCCCATGCTTCTGTGCCACCGCCCCCAGCGCCCCGGACCGCGGCAGGCGCGCCTGCTCGATGGGTGAGTACGCCATGACCGGTATCTTCTCCTCCCGGAGGAAGGGGAAGAGATCGAATTCCGGGCCGCGGCGGGTGGGATTGTACAAGACCTGGTTGGCGGCGCAGGCCGATCCGCCCGGAACGGCGAGCAGTTCCTCCATGTCGTCCGCATCCAGGTTGCTCACCCCCCACATGCGGATTTTCCCTTCCTTCTGAAGGGCTTCGAACCCGGCGACGGTCTCCGCGAAGGGGTGGCTGCCGCGCCAGTGGAGCAGATAGAGGTCGATCACATCCGTCTTCAGCCGCCTGAGGCTGCGCGCGCATGCGGCCTGCACACCGGCCCGGCTGGCATTGTGCGGATACACCTTGCTGACGAGGAAAACCTTTTCACGACAGCCCTTTATGGCCTCCGCCACCACCTCCTCGGCGCCACCGTCGGCATACATCTCGGCGGTGTCGATGAGGGTGAGTCCCAGGTCCAGCCCGGCGCGCAGGGCCGCCACCTCCCCCGCCCGCGCGGACGAACTCTCGCCCATGTACCAGGTGCCCTGGCCGAGGGCCGGCACGACTTCGCCGTTGGGGAGGGTGACGGTCTTTGGCATATGGTATTCCACCGTTGCGAACGCCGGGACATTAAGACCTGCCGCCGCCCCGGAAAAGGGGTCGAGGGGCCCCTCCCAGAACCGATCCGGCGTGCAGAACTGAGGTCGATTGGTCGGGCACGAAAGGAATGAAGCGCGAGCACTCGCCCCTCAGGCAGAAGCTCGCGGGACGACCGGACATTGCAATGCAGCATCCGATCTCGTACTTTTTTAAAGGGACTTGAGAGGGGCGGCTATGGACACAATCGGCAGCAGGCTGCAAGCCCGGCGTGGTATTGCGCCAGGCTTTGATTTTCTTCGCATTTTCCTGGCATCGGGCGTTGTTGCCTGGCATGTGCCGGCAATTGTGAAGGGGGATGTTAGCTGGGGAAGTACACCGATTGTTTGGCTTCTTGGATATTCAATTCTAGCCGCCTTTTTCTCGTTGAGCGGATTTTTGATCGCGGGCAGCGCACAAAGACTAACTTTGGGAAATTTTTTGATTAACCGAGGCCTCCGTATCGTACCTGCGCTTTTGGTGGAGGTCGTTCTTTGCACCCTGTTGCTGGGGCCTATTTTTACGAATATCTCATTATATGAATATTTCACATCTCCGCAGACTTGGCATTATTTTACAAATATAGT
Organism: Xanthobacter nonsaccharivorans; assembly: GCF_043194755.2. Lineage (NCBI taxonomy): Bacteria > Pseudomonadati > Pseudomonadota > Alphaproteobacteria > Hyphomicrobiales > Xanthobacteraceae > Xanthobacter > Xanthobacter nonsaccharivorans. The sequence goes on from NZ_CM195526.1 coordinate 2,556,578, forward strand.
TGGAATTATTAATTATACGTTGCCTGGCGTATTCACGAAAAACCCGACTGACATTGTAAACAATACACTGTGGACGGTTCCACATGAAATTATGTGTTATGCGGCAATATCGATTCTCGTTATCATCGGCCTGCTGAAAAGGCCGATGATTATTGTGGCCCTGGCCGCGATCATGACCATTTCTGGAATTTTTCTTGAGTTATACGGCCTTACAAAAACATCCCATGGCGTAGTTGGAAAATTCGTCTATATCGTTTTCGTATCGAACGCCTCGAGGTTATACTCAGGATTTCTGTTTGGGATATCCGCCTATCTCTTGAGAAACAGAATTGTTTACTCCTGGCGCATATTCTCCATTTGCATATTGCTTTGCGCAGTCATTTCGTTTTTCCCCATAGGGTCAGTCCCGCTTGCAACCACTTTAGTGCTTCCGGAAATTTTATATATAACGATTTTTATCGGCGTAACTGACGTCCCGATTCCGTCCATATTTCGCAAGGGTGATTATAGTTATGGAATTTATCTCTATGGCTGGCCGATACAGCAGCTTACTGTTTCTACGTTTCCAGCCGTAAGCAGCCTGCTTCTGCAGTTCTTGATTTCAATTCCGCTGATCACAGCCTTTGCTGCTTTTTCCTGGCACTTCATCGAGCGGCCGATTCTCGAGCTGCGAAAGAAGTTCTCGTTTGTCGCAAGAGTGCGACTTGACGAAACCAAATCCGGACATGAGGCGCCGGCCGTGGAGAAGCTCGCGGCAAACACCTCCAAATCATAGACGCAATCCGAACCGGCCCCACCCGCGCCGACCTTGTCGCCTTCGACCTTGCTGACCTCGCAGCGGGGCGGGACGTGCGGGTGCTGACCAGCGGGCTTCCGGCACGACGAGCCGCTGGAAGCCCCCTCATCACGAGCCCCGACGCGCCACGTGACGCGGAGGCCATCGACACCCTGTTCTGGCTCCGCGATCGCCACGCCGGGAATACTTCAGCCGCACGGGCATACCTCGAAAGGGAGCTGGGCCTTGTGCGGCGCGTGCAAGATGATGGAGGGATCGCATTTGCGATGTCAGCGCCTGGGTGAGGGGGTCACCGGCAATGTTCCGGCAAGGACCGGGGCCTGACACGGGGGCTGGACCGGAGCTTGAGGCCCCCCACCCCCGGGCGGAACGGGGAGGATCGGCCCCGGCGACCCCACTCCCCGGCCGAGCGCCCTGCCCTGGCGCATGAAGCTGGCGTCCTTGGACCGGCCGGTCCTGGTACACCTGTCTTCGATGTGCCGACGATGGAGCGCCCCGAGATCACGGAAAGGCCTTGAGAGGGGCCCTTGGGAAGGGCCTTGCGTCACAAGGCTGCGCGCGACGGCGAGCTCCGGGCGGTCGACGCGGGGCTTCCTGTCGGCTTCCCCTTCCTCGGCCTCCTTGCGGTGCAGGAACGTCCCGCTATCGGACGGCACCTTCCGACGGATCCGGGCTCTCCAGAAGGCGGTTTTTAGTTTAGTGAAGGTGACCCATCCGTGTGCACTGACGCGTCGGAGAAACGAATATGGGGCGTATCGTGGCGTAAAATCGAGCGCGCACGACGCGATCCAGCGTGCTGAAGTTGCGAAGTTATGAAAGAATATCAAGCTTTTATATTTTCCGTGGCGCCCATGATGGATTGGTCGGATCGTCATTGCCGGGCCTTCCATCGCACCTTCTCGCGCCATGCCCGGCTTTATACGGAGATGGTGACCGCCCCGGCCATCCTGCATGGCGACCGCGCGCGCCTGCTGGGCTTCGGCGAGGACGAGCATCCGGTGGCGGTGCAGCTGGGCGGCAGCAATCCCGTCCAGCTCGCGGAGGCCGCGCGCATCTGCGCCGATTTCGGCTATGACGAGATCAACCTCAACGTGGGCTGTCCCTCGGACCGGGTGCAGGGCGGCAATTTCGGCGCCTGCCTCATGCGCGAGCCCGACCTCGTGGCCGACTGCGTGGCCGCCATGAAAGCCGCGGTCGCGCTGCCCGTCACGGTGAAGTGCCGCATCGGCGTGGATGAGCAGGACCCGGAAGAGGCCCTCGACCGGCTGGCCGACGCGGTGGTCGCGGCCGGGGTGGACGGCCTCATCGTCCATGCCCGCAAGGCGTGGCTGGAAGGCCTCTCGCCGCGCGAGAACCGCGATATCCCGCCCCTCGACTACGATCGCGTGCGGCGGCTGAAGGCACGGCTGCCAGCCGTTCCCGTCGCCCTCAACGGCGGGCTCGCCAGCCTCGCCCAGGGCCTGGAGGAGGCGCGCGGCCTCGACGGGATGATGCTGGGACGCGCCGCCTACCACGAGCCGGAGCTGCTGGCCGGCGTCGATCCGCTGCTGTTCGGCACCCCTGCCCCGCACGCCGACACCTTCGCGGCCATCGAGGCCTATGAGCCTTATATCGCGCACCACCTGGAGGCGGGCGGGCGCCTTTCCGACATCACCCGCCACATGCTGGGCCTGTTCGGGGGCAAGAAGGGGGCGCGCATCTTCCGCCGGCGCCTCTCCACCGAGGCGATCCTGCCCGGCGCCGGCCTGGAAGTGCTGCGCTCCGCCGTGGACGAGGTGCGCCGGCGCGAGCGCATGGCCGCCTGACCCGCCGCGGAAGCCGCCACAGAAGCCGCCAGATGGGCACCGCCGGGATCTGCGCCCGATCTGCGTGAAATGCGTGGCTTCCGCGTCCCCGCATGCGGGCAGGCCTGTGGACAGGGGGCCGAATCCGCGTCACTCCTGCCGTCCCGCCGCGGATCCGTCCGGATCCATTTCCAGCGCAGGTTCCGGCCCTTCCCATGCTGCAGTCCGCTTCCGCCGGCGACATCGCCTTCCTGCTCACCACCCTCGTGGCCGGGGGCGTGCTCACGGGCCTCATCGCCGGGCTGTTCGGGGTGGGCGGCGGCGGCGTGATCGTGCCGGTCCTCTATGAAGTATTTGGCATGATCGGCGTCGATACCTCGGTGCGGATGCAGCTGTGCGTCGGCACCTCGCTCGCCATCATCATCCCCACCGCCATGACCTCCCATCGCGCCCATGTGGCGAAGGGGGCGGTGCTGCCGGGGGTGGTCCGCACCTGGCGGGTGCCGGCCATCGTCGGCATCCTCACCGGCAGCGCCATCGCCGCCGTGGCGCCGGGGCGGGTGCTGCAGATCGCCTTCGTGCTGGTGGTGGGCCTGCTGGGCCTGAAGAGCCTGATCGGCCGCAACGACATGACCGTGGCCGACCACCTGCCCGGCCCCGGAGCCATGCGCGGCTACGGATTCTTCATCGGCCTCGCCTCGTCGCTGGTGGGCATCTCCGGCGGCGGCATCTCCACCAACATCCTGCTGCTCTACGGCGTGTCGATCCATGCGGCGGTGGCCACCTCCGCCGGCATCGGCATCATCATCCCCATACCGGGAGTGATCGGCTACGCCATCGCCGGCTGGCCGCATCTGTCGCAGCTGCCGCCCTTGTCCATCGGCTACGTCTCGGTGATCGGCTTCCTGTGCATCGCGCCGGTGGCCGCCTTCGTCGCCCCCTATGGGGCGCGGCTGGCCCACCGGATGAGCCGGCGGCACCTGGAAATCGCCTTCGGCGTCTTCCTCATGGTGATCGCCGCGCGCTTCCTCTACGCGGCCGTCCACGGCTGACACCCGCACGGCCTCGACCGGGGGGCCGATGGCATGAGCCCCGGCGTCGTCACCAGCGGTGGGAAAAGCCCGCGGTGATGCTCTTGGCGAGGCTGGAGCCGGTATCGGTGAGCGCGGTGGTCACGCTGAGATCGCCGAGCACCTTCTGCTGCGCGCTGAGTGTGGGCAGGAAGCTGCGTGTCTCCTGCGTCGCCTTGGCGATGACGGAGAGGCTGGTGCCCATGTCGGTGAGGTTCAGGCTCACGGACTTGTCGGTTTCCCAGGCGTCGCTGCCGGTGGCCACCGTGTAGGTGTCCGCCACCGTCGCGGCGAGGCCGGCGCCGATGGGCACCGTGCGGGAGAAGGTGGTGGCGACCTTGCTCTGGGCATCCGACGGATTGACGGAGAGGTTCACGGTGCCCTTCTGCCACAGCATCCAGTCGGGCAGGCTCTGCAGGGACATCCGCGCATAAGCGGTGCCGCCGAGGTCGCCCGCGCCGGAGGAGACGGCGGGCGCCGCGCTGGCGGCTGCGGCCGAGAGGTCCATGCCGAACACGGTGCCGACCGCATCCAGATTGCTGGAATAGGTCAGCGAGGTGGTGCCGTCGGCATTCAGGGAGCTCTTGGCCGTGCCATCGGCGCGGGCCGGCAGGGCGGCGGCGAGCAGCAGGGGCAGCAGGAGCGCGGTGCGGGGCTTCATCGACATCCTTCGGCGGATCGGGCTGGAGAACGGCGAAGGCCGGGAAGCGCCCGGCCCCGGAGGGTCTGTGCCGGATGGTGGGCAGAAGTTGCGGCCGTATTACGGCACCGGAGCACCGGCCATGCGCGCATGCGATCCACGCATGGCTCCCTACCCGGCAACGCGCACCGATGCCTTGCGGGCATGCGCGCGCCGCCCTATCCCGCCCGCGGGAGGAAGAAGATGCCAGACCAGACCACGACCCCGACCGCCGACGCCACCCACGCCCTTCTCGTGCGCATTGCCGATGCGCTGGAGCGCCTTGCGCCCCCGGCGGTGGTGACCCCCGACTTCGATGCCGCTGACGCGTTCGTCTGGGCGACCGAGCCAGCCCGCTTCGAGCCCGTGCCGCGGGTGAACCGGGTGGAGATGGACCTTCTGCAGGGCATTGACCGGGTCCGCGACCAGCTGGTGGAGAATACCGAGCGCTTCGCCCGCGGCCTGCCGGCCAACAATGCCTTGCTGTGGGGCGCACGCGGCATGGGCAAGAGCTCCCTGGTGAAGGCGGCCCATGCCAGCGTCAACCGCGCCCTCGCCTCCGCGGACGGCCCGCGCCTGAAGCTGGTGGAGATCCACCGCGAGGACATCGAATCGCTGCCGGTGCTGATGGGGCTGGCGCGCACCTCCCGCCATCGCTTCATCGTCTTCTGCGACGACCTTTCCTTCGACGCGGACGACACCTCCTACAAGTCGCTGAAGGCGGTGCTGGAAGGCGGCATCGAGGGGCGGCCGGACAACGTCATCTTCTACGCCACCTCCAACCGCCGGCACCTCTTGCCGCGCGACATGATGGAGAACGAGCGCTCCACCGCCATCAACCCCGGCGAGGCGGTGGAGGAGAAGGTCTCCCTCTCCGACCGTTTCGGCCTGTGGCTGGGCTTCCACAAGTGCAGCCAGGACGAATACCTCGCCATGGTGGCGGCCTATGTGGCCCACCACGGCCTGCCGGTGACCGAGGAGGCGTGGCGGCCGCAGGCGCTGGAATGGGCCACCACCCGCGGTGCCCGCTCGGGCCGCACGGCCTTCCAGTTCGTGCAGGACCTCGCCGGGCGCCTCGGCGTGCCGCTGAAGGCCGCGTGAAATGAGAACGGCCACCGCAGCGCGCGGTGGCCGTTCTCATTGATGCCCATCGGCCGGCGAAGCGCCGGGCCGGACCTCAGTTCTTGGACGAGACGATGCAGTTGCCGCCGCGGGCGTGCAGCGCCTGGCAGACCTGGTTGGCCTGATCGCGCGTGGCGAAGGGGCCCACCTGGGCGCGATAGAAGATGCCCTTGTCGCCAAGGTCCACCTTCTTCACGTTCACCTTGTAGCCGCCGAGGATGTCCGGATAGCTCTGCTGGAGCGCCTTCCAGGAGCCCTGCGCATCCGCCTCGGTGCGCTGGGAAGCGACCTGGGCGGTGAAGGCGCCGCTGGCGACCGGGGTCGGCAGCGCGTTCGCCGTCTGAGTCGCGCTGGCGACGGGCGCCACCGCGCTCGCGGGATCCGGCAGGGTGGGGCCGGGATTGGCCGCATAAGCGGAAACCGGGGATCCCCCGCCGGGGAAGCTGTCGGCGCGCACGCTGAGGGTGCGCACCTTCTTCGGCTCGTTGAGATTGGCCGTCGCCGGGGCCGGCGCGGCCGCGGCAGGCACGGCGGCGGCCGCTGCGGGGGGCGTCGTCGCGGCGGACTTGGACACCGCGGCGGTCACGTCCACGGGCTGCTCCTCGCGGGGCACCACGCGCTCGTTGCCGGCCGCGGTGGTAGCGCCCAGGCGATCATAGATCAGCTTCTGCTGGCCGTCCGCCGACTGGACCGGCGTGGCGGTGACGGTCTTGGTGGACACCGCCTCGGCCTTGATCACCGGCGGAGCGCCGTTGCTGGACGCGGCAACCGTGTGCTTGCCCACCGCCATCTGGTACGCGAACACCCCGGCGGCGCCGGCTACCAGCAGCCCGAGGATGGAGACACCCAGCAGCAGCGCCGTCCGCCCTTTGCGGCGGCGGGGTTCCTGGTCGTAGACCTCCTCGCCGTGGGGCGGCATGTAGCCGTCCTCGGCATAATCGGGATCATAGGTATCGTCGTAATCGTCGTAGCCGTCGTCGTCCCGGCGCTCGGCCGAGTAGGCGTAGGCCGCCTCGTCATCGTCGTCGCGATGCCCGCGGCCACGCGGATAGCCATCCTTGTCGTAGCCATCCCGGTCATAACCGTCCCGGTCATAGCCGTCGTGTCCATAGGCGTCCTGGGCGGGACCGCGCTGCTGGCCACGGGTGTCGTAGGCGCGCTCGTCATAGACGGGCTGACGGCTGGCGGCGGCGGAGCGGCCCTGCGCTTGAGCCTGCGGGGCCGGCGCGGGATCGTAATCGTCGTCCTCGTCCCCATAGTGCGGCTCGGCAGCCGGGCGGGCGGGCGCGGTCCGCGCCAGGGAGCCATAACCCAGGCGAACGGTGCTGTCCGGCTGCGCGCCGTAACCGGGCTGCGCGGCCTGACGGGGAGCGACCGGCGCGACGGGCGCGGTCCGGGCGGGCGGCGCAGAGCGCTGGACAGGCGCGGGAACCGAGCTGCGCTGCGGCGCGCCGGACCAATCGTCCTGGTCGTCGTCCTCGTCGTCATAGGCCTGCGCCGGGGCTGCCTGCACGCCGCGCACCGGCGCGCGCGCCGCCTGACGGGGATCGGCATAGCCATCCGCCGTCCCGCGATAGGCCGGCGGGGTTTCCGGATAAGCACGCTGCGGCTGCCCGTAGGCCTGCGGCGCTTGCCCATAAGCCTGCGCGGGCTGGCGCTGCGCCGGGAGCTGGCTGCGCGCGGCGGGGGATGCGGCCCGGGAGCTGGGGCCGGAATAGTCGTCGTAAGGCTCCTCGTCGCCGATGAGGCGGGCGAGTTCGGCAAGGGCATCGTCCTTGCCGCTGGAGGCCTGCGCGTTGCTTGCGCGCACCGCACTCTCCACGGCCCCATTATCACGCCGGTAGCGGAACCTGCTTTCGTCGCCCATGTCGCCTCGATGTGTTGTCGTCCGCCCCATCCGGACATCCCGTTCCGGGCCGCACCGCCCTTACCGGGGCCACGGGACGAGCGATCACTTCATCTCGTCAACGGCCTCGACTCCCAGCACCTTGAGACCGGAGGCGAGGACCGCGGCCACGCCGTGAACCAAAGCCAAGCGAGCCGAAGTCAACTCTCGATCATTCTCGATAATGAAGCGTAAATGTGGCAAGTCTTTTCCCCGGTTCCACTGACCGTGAAATTCGCCCGCCAAATCGTGCAGGAAGAAGGAGATCCGGTGCGGCTCGCGGGCCGCCGCGGCTTGCTCCACAAGGCGCGGCCAGGACGCGAGGCGGCGCAGCAGCGTCAATTCGCCCTCATCGTCGAGTCGCGCCAGCGGCGCGTCGGCAAAGGCGGCGGACTCCTGCGGAAGGTCCTCGAATTCGCCGGCCGCGTTGCGCAGGATCGACTTGGCCCGGGCATGCGCATACTGCACGTAGAACACCGGATTCTCGCGTGACTGCTCGATCACCTTGGCAAGATCGAAGTCCAGCGGGGCGTCATTCTTGCGGAACAGCATCATGAAGCGCACCGCATCGCGGCCCACCTCGTCCACCACGTCGCGCAGGGTGACGAAGGAGCCCGCCCGCTTCGACATGCGCACCGGCTCGCCGTTGCGGAACAGGCGCACCAGCTGGATCAGCTCCACGTCGAGGCTGGCCCGGCCGCCGGATACCGCCTTCACCGCCGCCTGCATGCGCTTCACATAGCCGCCGTGGTCCGCGCCCCAGACGTCGATCATCTTGAGGAAGCCGCGGTCCACCTTGTCCTTGTGGTAAGCGATGTCGCCGGCGAAATAGGTGTAGCTGCCGTCCGATTTCTTGAGCGGCCGGTCCACGTCGTCGCCGAAGTCGGTGGAGCGGAACAGGGTCTGCTCGCGATCCTCCCAATCCTCGATGGGCGCGCCCTTGGGCGGCGGCAGCCGGCCCTCATAGACCTCGCCGGAGGCCCGCAGCGCCTCGATGGTGGCGCCCACCCGGTCCACCGCCCCGACGGACAGGGAACGCTCGGAGAAGAACACGTCGAACTCAATGCCGAGGGCCGCGAGGTCGTCGCGGATCATCACCATCATGGCGCCGATGGCGAAGCTGCGGAAGATGGGCAGCCACTCGCTCTCGGGCGAGCTCATGTACTCGCCGCCGTGCACCTGCGCCAGCTCCTGGCCCACGGGCACCAGATAGTCGCCCGGATAGAGCCCTTCCGGTATCTCCGCCTTCTCGCCGGTCACCGCCTCGCGGTAGCGCAGGTAGGCGGAGCGGGCCAGCACGTCCACCTGGGCGCCGGCGTCGTTGATGTAATATTCCTTGGTCACCGCGAAGCCGGCGAACGCCAGCAGCCGCGCCATGGCGTCGCCGAACACCGCGCCCCGGCAGTGGCCCACGTGCATGGGGCCGGTGGGGTTGGCGGAGACGTATTCCACGTTCACCTTCTCGCCCGCCCCCAGGGTCGAGCGGCCGAACCCTGTACCGTGCCGCAGCACGGCGGCCAGCACCGCCGGCCAGAAGGCGGCGTCGAGGCCGATGTTGATGAAGCCAGGACCGGCCACGTCGACCCTGGCAACGCCCTCCACCGCCTTGAGCTTGCCGGCGATCCGCTCGGCGAGGTCGCGGGGCTTCATGCCCGCATCCTTGGAAAGGACCATGGCGGCGTTGGTGGCAAGGTCGCCGTGGCTCGCATCGCGCGGCGGCTCCACCACCACGCGGGAGAGGTCGAGGCCTGCAGCAACCTGTCCCTCGGCGGCGAGGGCGGCGACGGCTTCGCGCACGTGATCGGCGAAGATCGCGTAGACGTTCATGAATGGGAGTCCGATCGGGTTGGTTGCCGGGGCGCCTATCGCAAGTCCGGCGTCGTGTCAAAGAAGCGGGCGTGCTGGTCGAGGGCGTAGCGGTCGGTCATCCCGGCGATATAATCCGCCACCCGCCGCGCCAGCCGCTCGGGATCCAGAAGGTCGAGATCGGCCGTCCAGCTTTGCGGCATGTCGTGCGGCTGGGCGGTGAAATGGCCATAGAGGTCGCGCACCACCTGCTGGGCGTCGGCCATGATGCGGTTGACCCGCTCGTGCCGGTACATGCGGGGGAAGAGGAAGCCCTTCACCGCCCGCTCCTTCTCCCGCATCTCGTCCGAGAAGGCCGCCAGCGGCGCCCCGAGGGCGCGCACCGCATCCGCAGAGGCGACCCCGGCCGCCGCCGCCCGCCGGTCGGTCTCCGCCACCACGTCCTCGATGAGGCGGGTGATGACCCTGCGGAAGACCTCGTTGGCCGTCCGCGCGACCCCGAGACCGGGATACCGCCCGCGCACCTCGGCGACGGCCTCGCCGATCAAGGGGATCTCGCTGATATCGTCCAAGGTGAAGAATCCGGCCCGCAAACCGTCGTCGAAGTCGTGGACGTCGTAGGCGATATCGTCGGATATGGACGCCACCTGCGCCTCGGCGGAGGCGTGGCTCCACAGCTCCAGGTCCTGCAAGGCGGAGTGGACGGAGATGGCGTGGGGCAGCCCGTCCCTGTAGCGGCCGATGCCGTTTCCATCCCGGTCCGTGAGCGGACCGTTGTGCTTGGCGATGCCCTCCAGCGTCTCCCAGGTGAGGTTGAGGCCATCGAACTGCGCATACCGGCGCTCGATCCGCGTCACCACCCGGAGCGACTGGGCATTGTGGTCGAACCCCCCCTGCCCCGCCATGCAGGCGTCCAGCGCCCTTTCTCCCGCATGGGCGAAGGGCGGGTGGCCGAGATCGTGCGCCAGCGCCAGCGCCTCGGCGAGATCCTCGTCCAGCCCGAGCGCCCGCGCGATGGAACGGGCCACCTGCACCACCTCCAGCGTATGGGTGAGGCGGGTGCGGTAGTGGTCGCCCTCGTTGAACACGAAGACCTGGGTCTTGTGCTTCAGCCGGCGGAAGGCGGTGGAATGAATGATGCGATCGCAATCGCGCCGGAACGGGCTGCGAGGCGCCATCTCCGGCTCGGGCACGAGCCGGCCGCGCACCTCGAGCGCGTCGCAGGCCCATGGAACGCGCGGCCTTGCGCCGGAAACCGCCATTCTCTCGTCCTCCCCCAAGCCCTTCGGCACGCCGGGCTAGAGCGTGATTGCGGCGGAGCCGTGCCCTTCCGGAACCGGGCCGCCGGCTCTTTTTGCGGTGCAACCCTTTAATTCATGCCCCGTTGGGCTTACCTTCAGGGCCATTGCCAGCTTCAATTCGTAAAGTCGATACCATGGAAACCTCACTCGCCCCGACGCCAGCTCCCGACGCCCTGACCGCGGCGGAGCTGGACTTCACCGTCACCGACGCCGCCGCCCGCCGCATCTGCCAGATCCTGTCGTCGGAGCCCGACGGCACGTTCCTGCGCCTCAGCGTGGAAGGCGGCGGATGCTCCGGCTTCTCCTACAAGTACGATGTGACAACCGAGCAGGGCGAGGACGACCTCGTCATCGAGAAGGAAGGCGCCAAGGTGGTGGTCGACCGCATCTCGCTCGACTACATCAAGGGGTCCCAGCTCGACTACAAGGCCGACCTGATGGGCTCCGCCTTCAAGATCAGCAACCCGCAGGCCACCGCCAAGTGCGGCTGCGGGTCGAGCTTCGCCGTCTGAGCCGAAGCGCCCGTTCCGAAGCTGCCGTCGCCATCCGGCGCGTCCGGGTGGCGTGCCTTTTTGCCTGCGTCCGCACGTCGCCGGCCGATGCCGAGCCGCTGCGGGAGCATGAGGCGCGCCGGCCGCGGCTTCACGGCGCCACGTTGCGCGGGACCGCCCGGGTCCAGGGCCGGGGCAGGCCCGTTGGCCAGTCGTCGCCGTAGCAGGGGAAGAAGCGCTCCGTCCGGGCGTAGATGATGAGGTCCGGCGCGAAGCGCTTCACGTCGTCGAAGTTGAAGTCGCAATTGCCGGTCACCTTCGCCGAGGCGTGCATCCATGCCACCTGGCTCGCATCCGAGTACGCGAACAGGCGCGGCCACGTCACCGCGGTGAAGGAATCCCCCATGATCAGCACCCGTGGGCCGGTGGCGGCGAAGTCCCGCACCACCGACTTGAAGGCGATATGCTCGTTATGGTGCCTCAGCGACGGGTCGAAACGCGGCTTTGCCCCCCGGTCGTCGATCTGAAGGCGGAAGTTCTCCTCCTTCACCTCCGGCGGCATGCGCATGTTGCGCAGCAGGTCGCCGCGGGGGGCGTCCTGCAAGGGGCCGACCACCTTCGCCGGGTCCACCTGCCAACCGGGATGGCCCGCCGCCGCCATGACGGCATTGAAGGCGGCCACGGACGATTGGTTGTTCCAGTGCGTATCGGTGAGGAGATAGCGCGGCCGAGGCATCTCGCGCAGCACCGAGCGCAGGTCCACCGTTGCCACGCCCCGCGCCTTCAGGCCCTGCAGCGCCAGGTCATATTCGGTGACGGGATAAGCCAGTCCGTCGGACCAGTCCGGCAGCGCCTCCAGTTCCACCGACTGGGCATTGGGCGGGATGGCGACGATTATGCGCGTCCCTCTGGGCGCGAGCACCCGCTGCATCTCGCCCAGCATATCGACGAAGCGCTCCACATTCTCCGCCCGCACCAGGGCGCCGGAGGATTGCTGCGGCGTCTGTTCCCGGCCCCAGAAGAGCTGTCCGCCGCGGCCCGCATAGAAAGGACGGCTGTCGGGTGATTCCAGGACCACCCGCATCTCCCGCCTCAGCACCGGGAGGGTGGCGCGGAAGCCGAAATTGTCCTGCACGAGGGAGCCGATGTTGCGGAACCAATAGTTCAGCTTCTGGGACCAGCTGAAATCCGATGGCACCTTCACCCGCCATTCCATGCTGGCGAGCGGGTCCGGGATCACATTGGAAACCAGAAGGAAGCCGAACAGTCCGGCGACCATGAGGCCCATGTAGCGGCGGTGGCGGGAGAGCATGCTCGGGTCCTCCCCCTCAGAACCGGTAATACAGGAAGGGGGTGGCGGTCGTGCCCCCCACCCAGGCGATGCTGGCCAGCATCAGCGCGGCCACCAGAGCGTAGTCCGCAACCCCAGCCAGCCGCCCCTCGCCCACCAGGGTCTTCCAGCGCGGCCAGCGAAAGAAGCCGATGAGCCCGCCGATGATGAGCACGGTGATGGCCAGGGGCGTGAGCCCGAAGCCCAGCGCCATGGAGGCGCGGCTGAACCCGTTCATCCCGAACAGGCCGCGGAACATGTCCAGCGCGCCCGGGAGCGTATCGGCCCTGAACCACACCCAGCCGAACATCACGACGATGACCGTATAGAGGTGGGCGATGGCGCCGGGGGCCCGCTTCAGCCATTTGCCGAGGAAGGCGCGCTCGATGATGAGGAAGCCGCCGTGGTGCGCCCCCCAGATCACGAAGTTCCAGCTCGCCCCGTGCCACAGGCCGCACAGGAGGAAGACGGCGGACAGATTGATGTAGGTCCGCAGCTCGCCCCGCCGGTTTCCGCCGAGGGGAATGTAGAGATAGTCGCGCAGGAAGGCGGAAAGGCTCATGTGCCAGCGCCGCCAGAAATCGGTGATGGAATGAGCCGTGTACGGCAGGCGGAAGTTCCGCGGCAGCACGAAGCCCACCATCACGCCGAGGCCCACCGCCATGGTGGAATAGCCGGCGAAATCGAAATAGATCTGCACCGTATAGGCATAAAGACCCAGCCACGCCTCCACGAAGGTGGGATGGGTGGTGGTGTCGAACACGCCGTCCACGAGGCGGGCCACCTCATCGGCGATCAGCACCTTCCAGGCGAGGCCGATGGCGAACAGCCGGGCCCCGGCGGAGAAGCGGCCGAGGGTGACGCGCCGCTCCGACAGCTGCCGCGCCACCGTGGCGTAGCGCACGATGGGTCCGGCCACGAGCTGCGGGAACATGCACATGTAGAGCGCGAATTGCGCCGGATCGCGATTGGCGTGGACTTTCCGCTTGTAGATGTCCGCCAGGTACGAGAGCGCATGGAAAGAATAGAAGGAGATGCCCAGCGGCAGCGAGATCTTCGGCAATGGCAAGGCCAGACCGGCGGGCTCGATCAGGGCGTTGAGGTTCTCAACGAGGAAGCCGGTGTATTTGAACACCCCGAGCAGGAGCAGGTTGAACACAACCCCGCCGGCCAGCACGCGCTGCCGCGCCGCGCCGTCCCGCCCCTCGATGGCACGGGCGAGGAAGAAGTTGACCGCTACAGAGCCAAGAAGAATGAGGATATGCGGGGTATAGCCGGCAGAGTAGAAGACGAGTGAGAAGGCAAGGAAGATGTAATTCCGCGTCGTGATGCGCTTCGCGGAGAAGTAGGACACCAGGAACAGGGGGAAGAAGTAGAACAGAAACTCGATGGACGCGAACGTCATACCACTCTGCCGCCGCTGAGGGACAAAGGGCGTTCCTGCCATTCTTTTGCCGCCGCCGCAACCCTTGGACAGAAGGTGCGCTTGAGCGCGGGCACCATTGCCTCCGGCCGGTAGCGGCGTATCCTCCCGGCCGAGAAGCCCGGCCCCGAGGAGTCCGCCGCCTTGCGCATCGCCACCTGGAACGTCAATTCCATCCGCCAGCGTCTCGACCACGCGGTGCGCTGGCTCTCCGAAACCCGGCCGGACATCGTCTGCCTGCAGGAGATCAAGTGCCAGACCGACGCCTTCCCGAAGGAGCCGTTCGAGGCGCTGGGCTATAATGTCACGGTCCACGGCCAGAAGACCTTCAACGGCGTCGCCGTCCTCTCCCGCCTGCCGCTGGAGGACGTGACCCACGGCCTCGCCGGGGACGACGGGGACGAACAGGCCCGCTTCATCGAGGCGGTGGTGTCGGTGAAGGGCACGGTGGTGCGCGTCGCCTGCATCTACCTGCCCAACGGCAACCCGCCGGACACGGAGAAATACCCCTACAAGCTTGGTTTCATGCAGCGGCTGGAGGCCTTTGCCGCCGACCGGCTGAAGCTGGAGGAGCCCCTGGTGCTCGCCGGCGACTTCAATGTCATTCCCGAGCCGCGGGATGCCGCGGAACCGGCCGCGTGGGTGAAGGACGCCCTGTTCCTGCCCCGCACCCGGGCCGCCTTCCGCTCGCTCACCAACCTCGGCCTCACCGATGCGCTGCGCGCCAGCACCGATGCGGAGCGGCTCTTCACCTTCTGGGACTACCAGGCCGGCGCCTGGCAGCGGGACTTCGGCATCCGCATCGACCATCTGCTGCTGTCACCACAGGCCGCCGACAAGCTGATCGCCACCGGCGTCGACAAGCATGTGCGGGCTTGGGAGAAGCCCTCCGACCACGTGCCCGTCTGGGCCGACTTCTCCATCGCGGCGTGATCGTGATGGCGGAGCCTGAGCTGGAAGGCGGATGCTTGTGCGGGCAGCTACGCTACCGCATCCGCCGCATCCACAGCGTCTACTGGTGCCATTGCACCATGTGCCGACGCTCGTCAGGCTCCGGAGCGATTCCCTGGGTCACGGTGGCGCGGGAGGATTTCGAGCTGATCGCCGGCACTCCGCGGGCCTACGCCTCCTCGCCCGGCGTCGAGCGGAGGTTCTGCGGCGCCTGCGGCAGCCCCATCGTCTTCGACATGGCGCGGGAAGCGCAGGTGGACGTCACCGTCGGCACGCTCGACGCGCCGGATGCGGTGCGCCCCACCCACCACATCTGGAGCCGATCCGCGCTGCACATGACCGCCGGCCTCGGCCCGGATCTCCCCCGCTATGCGGCGGAACGGCCGGCGGAGGAATAATCCGCCCCCAGCGCCGTCACGAGGCTTTCGAGGCTCTTGAGGTCGTGCACGGGGCGGAAGTCGTCCACATGCGGCAGCATCGCCTTCACGCCCTGCGCCTTCGGCTCGAACCCCTCATAGCGCAGCAGCGGATTGAGCCACACCAGCCGGCGGCAGGAGCGACGCAGGCGCGCCATCTCGGCGGCGAGGCCCGCGTCCGCCTCGCGCTCCAGCCCATCGGTGAAGAGCAGCACCACCGGATTTTGTGCCAGCACCCGCCGCGACCAGTCGCGGTTGAAGGCGTGAAGCGAGGAGGCGATGCGCGTTCCGCCGGCCCAGTCCTTCGCGGATTGTGCCACGGCCGCGAGCGCCGCATCCGGATCGCGCCGCCGCAGGGCGCGGGTCACGTTCGTGAGCCGCGTGCCGAAGAGGAAGACGGCAACCCGCCGCTTCTCTCCCAGCGCGTGCAGGAAATGCAGGATGGGCCGCGAATAGTCGGCCATGGAGCCGGAGATATCCACCAGCGCCACGATGGGCGGCGGGCGAAGCCGCGGCCCCGCCCGCTTCAGCAACAGCAGATCGCCCCCGGTGGCGAGCGCGCCGCGCAGCGAGGCGCGGAAATCCACCTTCCGCCCCCGAGGATCGGCGGCAAGGCGGCGGGTGTGGGCCCGGTCATCCGGCATGCGCAGGGTGGCGATGCGCCGGCGCGCCTCGGCCAGTTCGGCGGCGCTCATCTGCGCGAAGTCCTTGGTGCGCAGCACATCCTCGCGGGACGCGGAAAGGCGCGCCTCCACCTCCACCCGCGGCTTCTCAGCCGCCCGCGGCGTGCCGATGTTGGAGAACAGCGCCTCCTCCACCCTGCGCAGCACGCTCTCCCGCTTCTTCTCCCGCTCCGGCACCGCCACCGGCGAGAGCAGGGCCATGAGCTTTTCCTGGTGCGCCCGCCGCCGCCAGAACAGGCGGAAGGCATGGTCGAACACCACGCTGTCCTCATGGCGTGAGACGAAGACGGCGTGGAGGGTCCAGTAGAAATCCTCGTGCGAGCCAACCCCCGCCGACTGCAGGGCCTCCACCGCATCGAGGACCCGGCCCGGCCCCACCGCAAGCCCCGCCGCCCGCAAGGCGCGGCCGAAATAGGCGATGTTCTCGGAAAGATGCCCCTCAGGCATGACGCGGCCGGAGGGATCGGAGCCTCATTCCGCCGCCCGCACCGCCTGGCGCGCCTCCTCGATCAGGCGCTCGATGCGTGGCGCATCGGTCCGGGCGATGTCGTCCTGATACTTCAGCAACACGCCGAGCGTATCTCCCACGAGCCCCGGATCGAGGGCCACCGCGTCCAGCTCCACCAGCGCGGAAGCCCAGTCCAGCGTCTCGGCGACGCCCGGCAGCTTGAACAGGTCTTCCTTCCGCAGGGCCTGCACGAAGGCGACCACCTCCGCCGAGAGCCGCGCCGGCGCATCCGGAAGGCGCGCGCGCAGGATGGCGAGCTCGCGCGCGGCATCCGGATAATCCACCCAATGGTAGAGGCACCGCCGCTTGAGCGCGTCGTGGATCTCGCGGGTGCGATTGGAGGTGAGGATGATGATGGGCGGGGCCACGGCCCTCACCGTGCCCACTTCCGGGATGGTCACCTGGTGATCCGCCAGCACCTCCAGCAGGAAGGCCTCGAAGGCCTCGTCCGTGCGGTCGAGCTCGTCCACCAGCAGCACCGGCGGCCCCTCCGGCTGCGGTTCCAGCGCCTCCAGCAGCGGACGGCGCAGCAGGTAGCGCTCGGAGAAGATATCGGCGGCGATGGCGGCCTTGTCGGTCTCCCCGGCCGCCTCCGCGAGACGGATGGCGATCATCTGCGCCGCATGGTTCCACTCATAGACTGCGGCGGCGAGGTCGAGCCCCTCGTAGCATTGCAGGCGGATAAGGCGCCGGCCGAGCGCGGCGGCGAGCGTCTTGGCGACTTCCGTCTTGCCGACCCCTGCCTCCCCCTCCAGCAACAGGGGGCGCCCCATGCGCAGGGCCAGGAACACCACCGTGGCGAGGGCCCGGTCCGCCACATAGCCGGCCTTCAGCAGCAGCGCGGCGGTGGCGTCGATGGAGGCGGGGAGCGTCACCTGCGTCATGGGCGGATCACGGCTGTTTCGTTGCCCGCGCGCCATCCTCGGGCGGACTTCCGCCCGCCCCGCCGAAGCCGCCGCGCGGCCAGCCGGGCAGGCGTGAGAGCGCATTGAGGAAGAAGGCGGACATGGCGTAGCGCGGCTCCACCAGCGCGATCAGCGCCGCAAGCGCCGCCGTGGCGATGAAGAGCGGCAGCTTCGGCCCGGCCGCGGCCGCGAACGAACGATGCCCCGGCATCACGTCGAGATAGCGCATGGTGATGGTGAGCGCGCCCAGCGTCGCCATGTTCGCCGCATAGACGAGCACCGCCGGCGCGAAATTCCCATAGCGCCCGACGAGCCCCGAAGAGAACGGCACCATCGTCACGAAGAAGAGGAAGAGCAACACAAGCCGCACCACGCCCCCGCCCACCGCATCCCCCGTCGGCCGCAGCTCGATGCCGCCGCGCCACAAGGCACCGAGCACGAAGAAGCTGATGACGTAGGTCAGCGTCTGGTGCCGGAGCGAGAGGAGATGGGACCAGAGGCCCGCTGCGGACGAGATGTCGAGATCGTCCGGCAGCCGAATATCCAGCACCAGCAACGTCATGGCGAAGGCGAAGACGCCGTCGCTCAGGGCGTCCACCCGCGCCTTGGGAAATCGGCTTTCGGCTTGTCGGCTCATAGTGCCCCGATGGCGCGCCCCTTCGCCCGCGAGCGGATGGCGCATCCGTTCGCCCATAGCGTGCCTCGCCCTCGCACGCGAGCCGGCGCGGCGTCGCAACCCGCCCCGGACGCACGGGCCGGCCCGGCTCAGGCGATGGACGCGACCGCACGTTTCGCCATCACCTTCACCAGCTGCGCGCGATATTCGGCGCTGCCGTGAAGGTCGCTCATGAGGTCGGACGGATCGAGGGAGAGGTCGGCCACCGCCTGCGGCGAGAAATCCGAGGTGAGGACTGAGCCCGCCTCCTCCCACAGGAAGACACCGGATTGCCCCGCCCCCGTCACCGCCACCCGCACCTCGGCCGCGGTCTTCGCCACGAACACGCCGGCCATGGCGTAGCGGGACGCAGGGTTGCGGAACTTCGCATAGGCCGCCTTCTCCACCTTGGGGAAGTCGACCCGGGTGATGATCTCGCCTTCCTTCAGCGCCGTCTCGAACAGGCCGCGGAAAAAATCGTCCGCGGCGATGGAGCGGCGGTCGGTCACCACCGTGGCGTTGAGGGCGAGGACCGCGGCGGGATAATCGGCGGTGGGGTCGTCATTGGCGAGGGAGCCGCCAAGGGTGCCCCGGTTGCGCACCGCCGTGTCGCCGATCATGCCGGCGAGATCCGCGAGGGCGGGAATGGTCGTGCGGACGAGCGCCGACCTCGCCACCTCCGCATGGCGTGTCATGGCGCCGATGGAGAGACCTTCCGGAATGGCGGAGATGCCGGACAGGCCGGGAATCCGCGACAGGTCCACCAGGGCGGAGGGCTGGGCGAGCCGCTGCTTCAGGGTGGGCAGAAGCGTCTGCCCGCCGGCGAGCGGCTTCGCCTCCGGATCGGCGGCGAGGGCCGCCACCGCATCGGCGATCTGCGCGGGACGCTGATAGTCGAAGGCAAACATGGCGCGTCCTCCCTATTCCGCCGCCAGGCGTGCCGCGCGCGCCTGGGCGATGGCCCAGACCCTCGCGGGCGTCGCCGGCATGGGTACGTCTTCGGTTCCGAGCGCATCGGTGAGCGCATTGATGACCGCAGGCGGCGAGCCGATGGCCCCGGCCTCCCCGCAACCCTTGATTCCCAGGGGGTTGGAGGGACAGCGCGTCTGCGTCATCCCCACCTTGAACGAGGGAAGGTTGTCAGCCCGCGGCATGGTGTAGTCCATGTAGGAGCCGGTCACGAGCTGGCCGTCCTCGTCATAGGTGACGCCCTCGAGCAGCGCCTGGCCGATGCCCTGCGCAATGCCGCCGTGCACCTGCCCTTCGACGATCATCGGGTTGATGATGATGCCGAAATCGTCCACCGCCACGAAGCTGACAACCTCGGTGACGCCGGTCTCCGGATCCACCTCCACCTCGCACACGTGGCAGCCGGCGGGGAAGGTGAAATTGGTGGGGTCGTAGAACGCCCCTTCCTTCAGCCCCGGCTCGATCTCGGAGGTGGGGAATTTGTGCGCCACATAAGCGTTGAGTGCCACTTCGGCGAAGGCCAGCGAGCGGTCGGTGCCGGCGACGGTGAACTTGCCGTCCTTGAACTCGATGTCGCCTTCCGAGGCCTCCAGCATGTGGGCGGCAATCTTTTTGGCCTTGGCCTCCACCTTGTCCAGGGCCTTGGAGATGGCCGACATGCCCACCGCGCCGGAGCGCGAGCCGTAGGTGCCCATGCCGAACTGCACCTTGTCGGTGTCGCCGTGCACCACCGTCACCTGGTCGATGGGGATGCCGAGGCGGGCCGACACGAGCTGGGCGAAGGTGGTCTCGTGCCCCTGGCCGTGGCTGTGGGAGCCGGTGAGCACCTCCACGTTGCCGGTGGGGTTCACCCGCACCTCGGCACTCTCCCACAGGCCGACGCCGGCGCCCAGCGACCCCACCGCCGCCGACGGCGCGATGCCGCACGCCTCGATATAAGCGGAAAGCCCGATGCCGCGCAGCTTGCCACGCCGCTCCGCCTCCGCCCGGCGGGCGGGAAAGCCCTTGTAGTCGGACAACTCCAGCGCCTTGTCGAGGGAGGCGACATAGTCGCCCGCGTCATAGGCCATGATCACCGGAGTCTGGTGCGGGAAGGTGCGGATGAAGTTGCGCCGGCGGAACTCCGCCGGATCCTCCCCCCGCTCGCGCGCCGCCTTCTCCACGATGCGCTCCAGGAGGAACGTCGCCTCCGGCCGCCCGGCGCCGCGATAGGCGTCCACCGGGGCGGTGGTGGTGTAGATGGCGTCCACCTCGCAATAGATGGCGGGGATGTCGTACTGCCCGGACAGCAGCGTCGCGTAGAGATAGGTCGGGATGGAGGAGGCGAAGGTGGAGAGGTAGGCGCCCATGTTGGCGCGGGTGTGCACCCGCAGCGCCAGGATCTTCCCCGCCTCGTCCAGCGCCAGCTCGGCATGGCTGATATGGTCGCGCCCATGGGCGTCGGACAGGAACGCCTCCGAGCGATCCGCCGTCCACTTCACCGGGCGGCCAACCTTCCTCGCCGCCCAGACGCAGACGGTCTCCTCCGCATAGATGAAGATCTTGGAGCCGAAGCCGCCGCCCACATCCGGCGCGATCACGCGCAGCTTGTGCTCCGGGGCGATGCCGACGAAAGCGGACAGGACCAGTCGCGCCACATGCGGGTTCTGGCTGGTGGTCCAGAGGGTGAAGGCCTCGTCGCCGGAATCATATTCACCGATGGCGGCGCGCGGCTCGATGGCGTTCGGGGCGAGGCGGTTGTTGACGAGGTCGAGGGTGGTCACCTTGGCGGCGCGGGCGAAGGCGGCCTCGGTCGCGGCCTTGTCGCCCAGTTCCCATTCGAAGGCGGTGTTGCGCGGGGCGCAGTCATGGATCTGGCCGGCCTCCGCATCCGGGGCCGTGGCGAGATCGGCGACGGCCGGCAGGAGCTCATACTCCACCTCCACCGCCAGAGCGGCATCCTTCGCCTGGTTGAGGGTTTCGGCGATCACCACGGCCACATGGTCGCCCACATAGCGCACCTTGTCCTTCGCCAGCGCCGGATGGGAGCCCATCTTCATGGGGCTGCCGTCCTTGGAATGGATCATCCAGCCGCAGATGAGGTCGCCGATGCCGTCGGCGGCGAGGTCCAGCCCCGTGAGGATGTCCACCACCCCCGGCATCGCCTTCGCGGCGGTGGCGTCGAGGCTGCGGATGCGGGCGTGGGCATAAGGCGAGCGCACGAAATAGGCATAGGCCTGGCCGGGACGGTCGAGATCGTCCGTGTAGCGGCCCTTGCCGGTGATGAAGCGGTGGTCTTCCTTGCGCCGGACGGCGGCGCCGATGGGCGTGACGGAGCTGGAAACGCTGGCGTTCATGGAGTCCTCCCGAGGGGACGGCCTTGATCCATATGAAGAGGGGCGGCGGTGCGCCGGGCATGCCCGGCCGGCAACGGGCCTATTCGGCCGCGTGCGCGCCTTCGCCCGCTCCGCCCATGGCCCGGGCACCGGCGGCGATGGACTTGACGATATTGTGATAGCCCGTGCAGCGGCACAGATTGCCGTCAAGGTTCTCGCGGATGGTCTGCTCGTCGAGGTCCGGTCCGAAGCGGGCGACGAGATCCACCGCGCTCATGATCATCCCTGGCGTGCAGAAGCCGCACTGGAGCCCGTGATTTTCACGGAAGGCTTCCTGCATGGGGTGGAGCTTGCCGCCCGAGGCGAGGCCTTCGATGGTGGTCACCGCCATGCCGTCCGCCTGCACGGCGAGTATGGTGCAGGATTTCACCGCCTCGCCCCCCACATGGACGACGCAGGCGCCGCACTGGCTGGTGTCGCACCCCACATGGGTTCCGGTCAGGTCCAGCGTCTCGCGCAGGAACTGCACCAGCAGGGTCCGGGGATCGATCTCGGCGGAAACGGACTTCCCGTTCACCGTCATGGCGACGGGAATGCGGACCGCGGTTGCGGCGTCGGTCATGCCTTTCCTCCCTGAGCCGCCGCGATTGGTCGCGATCCATGAGGCGCGGGGTTCGGCCCCGCGTCCTCCCGTCGACCGGGCGGTCTCTTTCATTTTTCCAATGAGAGACCGACCGCATGACGCGGTCAAGACGGATGATAACCCTCGGCCCCGGTCTCCGACCGATGCCAAGTGGGTCGCTCACGCGCCGCGCAGGCTTGGCCGAAGGCCCATGAGGCAGGCGCGCGGGCCTCTTCGGCATTACCACCGACGAGGAAAAGCCCCGCGCCGCCGCGCAGGCCTCAGGCCCGGGTGCGCGCCGGCTCCGGCAGCAGGTCTTCCTCCTCCTCGGCGAGGAGGGAAGGCTCCATCTCCTCGGCCTGCAGCCGGGCGAGGGCATCCGCCCGCGCCGCGCTCTGGCCGGCGATGATGCCGACGATCACCAGTTGGAGGAAATGGTAGAGCATGATCGGCGTGATGATCAGCGACAGGCCCGGCGCCGCCCCGAACATCACGTGCGCCATGGGCAGGCCCGTGGCCAGCGACTTCTTGGAGGCACAGAACACCACCGCCCTGGTGTCCGCCTCGCCGAAGCCGAACAGCCGGCAGGCGGCCTGCACCAGCGCATAGACCAGCGCGAACAGCAGCAGGACGCCGGCCACGACCTCCACCAGAATCAGCGGGCTCTGCCCCTGCCACACGCCGGCGGCGACGCTGTCGCAGAAGGAGTTGTAGACGATGGCGAGGATCACCGCCCGGTCCGCCGCCCGCACCAGAGCGCGGTGCTTCTCCACCACCTTGAGCAGCAGCGGTCGCAGCGCCTGTCCGGCGCCCAGCGGAACGACGACGAGGATGATGAGCTTCAGGATCACCGCGCCGAGGTCCATCCCGCCGCCCACCGAGTTCAGGTAGGAGGCCATCAGCACCGGTGTGGCGAACACGCCGATGAGGCTGGAGATGGACGCGTTGAAGATGGCGACCGGCACGTTGCCGCGCGCCAGCGACGTCATCGCCACCGAGGACGACACGGTGGATGGCAGCGCCGCCAGGAAGAAGAAGCCCACCCCCAGCGATTCCGGCAACCGTCCGCCAACGAGGGCGAGCACCCCCACCACCACGGCCGGGAACAGCACGAAGGTGGCCAGCTGCACCACGAGGTGCAGCTTCCAGCGCGTGGCGCTCTCCAGCAGCCGGCGCGGCGCGAGCGACACGCCGTAGAGGAAGAAGATCAGCGCCACCCCCCAGCTCGCCGCCTTGTCGGCGTGGAGCAGGCCCCCCGTGACGCCCGGCTTGGGCCAGGCAAGGGCAAGGAGGACGGCGCAGGCGAGGGCAACAAGAAATGGGTCGAGCTTCAGTCGTGACAACATGAGCCGTGAGGTGAGGCGTGTGACTCACTCTCCCGCGGCCGTTCCCTCTCCCACCGCCTCGGCGAAGTTCTTGAAGAACTCGTCGGCGAGCTTTCTCGCCGTCCCAGCCACCAGCCTTTGGCCGAGCTGAGCCAGCTTGCCGCCGATCTGAGCGTCGGCGGTATAATCAAGCTTGGTCCCGCTTTCGGTTTCGGTCAACCTTACTGACGCTCCTCCCTTGGCGAATCCGGCGATTCCGCCCTCGCCTTCCCCGGAAATCCGATAGCTTTCAGGCGGCTCCATCTCACTGAGCAGGACGGTGCCCTTGAATTTTGCCTTCACCGGCCCGACCTTGGCGACCACCACCGCCTTCAGCTCGGAATCGGAGACCATCTCCAGCGCCTCGCAGCCGGGGATGGCGGCTTTCAGCACCTCCGCATTGTTCAGCGCCGCCCACACCTTCGCACGTGGGGCGGGGATGTCGTAGCTGCCGCTCATTTCGAGGGCCATGGCGTTCCTCCCTTTGTTTTTGCCATGCTGCGCGCGTTTGGAGCGGGCCCGCAAGGCGCATGCGCGTGAAGCGCGCTCCCAGGAGGAATCCACAGGGCTCCGGTGGCCGATGGCTGGCCGGAGGGCGCAATTGTCTCCGCCGACGGGGCGGGTTATGACTTTCTGCAACGGCAGCGCACAATCATCGGGCACGGTGACAGAATAGGCGCGCCAGCGGGCACAGAGGGGATCAGGCGGCGGATGGAAGTCTTCGTCCAGCAGCTCATAAACGGATTGACCCTCGGGTCCATCTACGGATTGATCGCCATCGGCTACACGATGGTGTTCGGCATCATCGGGATGGTGAACTTCGCCCACGGCGACGTGTTCATGGTGAGCGCCTTCATCGGCCTCATCTGCGTCCTGCTCCTGACCACCGTCTTGGGGATGAGCTCCATCTTCCTCATCCTCGCCATCACCTTGGTGGTGGCGATGCTGTTCACGGGGCTTGTCAGCTGGTGCATCGAGCGGGTGGCCTACCGGCCGCTGCGCGGTTCGTTCCGCCTCGCGCCGATGATCTCGGCCATCGGCATGTCCATCTTCCTGTCCAACTTCGTGCAGGTGGCCCAGGGCCCGCGCAACAAGCCGCTGCCCCCCATGGTGACGGACGTGATCGTGCTGATGGAGCGCGACGGCTATGCCGTGACGCTCGCCTACAAGCAGATCATCATCATGGCGGTCACCGCGGTGCTGCTGGGCGGCTTCTGGTTCCTGGTGCAGAAGACCTCCCTCGGCCGGGCGCAGCGCGCCTGCGAGCAGGACCGCAAGATGGCCGCGCTGCTCGGCATCAACGTGGACCGCACCATCTCGCTGACCTTCGTCATCGGCGCGGCGCTCGCGGCGGTCGCCGGCGTCATGTACCTCATGTACTACGGCGTCGTGAATTTCTCGGACGGCTTCGTCCCCGGGGTGAAGGCCTTCACCGCGGCGGTGCTCGGGGGCATCGGCTCGCTGCCCGGAGCGGTGCTCGGAGGGCTGCTCATCGGCCTGATCGAGACCTTCTGGTCCGCCTACTTCTCCATTGAATACAAGGATGTGGCCGCCTTCTCCATCCTCGTCGTCACGCTCATCTTCCTGCCCCAGGGCCTCCTCGGCCGGCCGGAAGTGGAGAAGGTCTGATGCCGCCTGTGCACGACGTGGACGTGGATGTGGACATCATCGACCCGGGTCCGGTCTCCATCCCGGCCCCCCTCCCCTCTCCCGCGCCGGCCCGCACCCGGTCACCGGTGGTCGCGGCCATCGAGGATGCGGCCATCAGCGGTGTCCTCACCGCCCTGCTGCTCCTGCCGCTGGTGGGCTTCCGCGCGACGGAATCGACGAGCGGGCCGCTGGTCCTCACCTACCGCTTCGGCCTGGTGGCCGTGCTGGCAGGCCTTGTCGCGGGCCTGCGCCTCGTCCTGCTGCTGACGTTGTGGCGGCCTGGCCGCAGGACCAGGACCAGCGCCGCATCGGCGGCCCTCGCCGCCGCCGGGACGAAGCTCGGCCCCGCCCTGAAGCCCGCCTTCTTCGCCTTCGCGCTCGCCTATCCCTTCCTCTCCATCCTCCTGGCGGGCGGGCTTTCCGAGAGCCGCTACTGGGTGGACCTCGGCATCTACGTGCTCACCTACGTGATGCTCGGCTGGGGGCTGAACATCGTGGTGGGCCTCGCCGGCCTGCTCGACCTCGGCTACGTGGCGTTCTACGCGGTGGGCGCCTACACCTTCGCCTTGCTCTCCACCAGCATGCCCCTGAACACCTTCATGGACGGCGCGCTGGGCGAGGGCTTCTGGGCGGCATGGGCGTTCTGGATCTGCCTGCCGGTGTCCGGCGTGCTGGCGGCCTTCTGGGGCGTGATCCTCGGCTTCCCGGTGCTGCGGCTGCGGGGCGACTATCTCGCCATCGTCACCCTAGCCTTCGGCGAGATCATCCGCCTCGTGCTCATCAACTGGGTGTCGCTGACCAACGGCGGCGCGGGCATCTCCTCCATTCCGCCGATCACCTTCTTCGGCGTGCCCTTCACCAGCTCGGATGACGGGTTCGCGGCGCGCTACGGGCTCGAATTCAATTCGATGCACCGCTTCGTCTTCCTCTATTTCGTCATCCTGGGCCTCGCGGTGCTCACCGCCCTCGTCACCATCCGCCTGCGCAAGATGCCGGTGGGCCGGGCCTGGGAAGCCCTGCGCGAGGACGAGATCGCCTGCCGCTCCCTCGGCATCAACACCACGCTCACCAAGCTCACGGCCTTCGCCACCGGCGCCATGTTCGGCGGCTTCGCCGGTGCCTTCTTCGCCGTGCGCGTGCGGTTCGTCTCGCCGGAGAGCTTCACCTTCATGGAATCGGCGGTGATCCTCGCCATCGTGGTGCTCGGCGGCATGGGATCGCAGATCGGCGTGGCCAGCGCCGCCATCCTGCTCATCGGCGGCATGGAGCTGTTGCGGAACCTCTCGTTCCTCAAGGCGAGCTTCCTGTTCGGGCCCGATTTCGATCCCTCGCTCTACCGCATGCTCATCTTCGGCTTCGCCATGGTGGTGGTGATGGTGTGGCGGCCACGCGGGCTGGTCTCCAGCCGCATGCCCACCGTCTTCCTGAAGCAGCGCAAGGCGGTTTCGGCCGCGAACGTGAAGGAGGGCCACGGCTGATGGCGGCCCCCCTCACCGCCCGCTCCTGGGACAAGGACAGCATCCTCGCCGTGGACCACCTGTCCATGCGCTTCGGCGGCCTCATCGCGGTCAACGACGTGTCGTTCCGCGCCGGCCGCGGCGAGGTGACCGCGGTGATCGGCCCCAACGGCGCCGGCAAGACCACCGTCTTCAACTGCATCACCGGCTTCTACAAGCCCAGCTCCGGCCGCCTCGCCTTGTTCCACGGCGCCGCGGCCGCGCCCCGCGATGTGGATGCGGTCACCGCCTCGGGGCTCGCCTGGGGGCGGCAGGGCGAGAGCACGCTCTATCTCCTGGAGCGCCTGCCGGACCACAAGGTGGCGTCCTGGGCCCGCGTCGCCCGGACCTTCCAGAACATCCGGCTGTTCTCGGGCATGACGGTGCTGGAGAATCTCCTGGTGGCGCAGCACATGTCGCTGGCCTCCTCCGGCCTGCTCAGCCCCGCCGCGCTGCTCAACCTGCCCTCCTGGAAGGTGAAGCAGAAGGCGGCCGTGGACCTCGCCCTCTACTGGCTCCACAAGATCGGCCTCGCCGCCCGCGCCGACGATTCGGCCGGCGACCTGCCCTATGGCGACCAGCGACGCCTGGAGGTGGCGCGCGCCATGTGCACGCGGCCGGTGCTGCTGTGCCTCGACGAGCCGGCGGCGGGCCTCAACCCGCGCGAATCCGCGGCGCTCAATGAGCTGCTCCTGTCCATCCGGCGCGACCACGCCACATCCATCCTGCTCATCGAGCACGACATGTCGGTGGTGATGGAGATATCGGACCACGTGGTCGTGCTGGAATATGGCTGCAAGATCGCCGACGGCACGCCGGAGGAGGTGCGCAACGACCCGCGCGTGATCGCCTCCTACCTCGGAGTGGACGAGGAGGAGGCCCAAGCCCCCCTCGCGGAGGCAAGGCCATGAGCACGCTCGACCTCGCCCCTCCCGCGAAGGGCGCGGACACCGCCCGCAAGGGCACGCCCCTGCTGTCGGTGTCCGGCGTCACGGCCTATTACGGCAACATCATCGCCCTGCGCGGGGTGGACCTCGAGGTGAACGAGGGGGAGATCGTCACCCTCATCGGCGCCAACGGCGCCGGCAAGTCCACGCTGATGATGACCATCTGCGGCACCCCGCGCGCCCGCGACGGGCGGATCATCTTTTCCGGGCGTGACATCACCAGCTTGCCCACCCACGAGATCATGCGCCTCAACATCGCCCAGTCCCCGGAGGGCCGGCGCATCTTCCCGCGGATGACCGTCTACGAGAACCTGCAGATGGGCGCGACCACCATCGGCAATGCCCATTTCCAGCAGGACCTCGAACGCATGTTCGAGATGTTCCCGCGCCTCAGGGAGCGCATCGACCAGCGCGGCGGCACCCTGTCCGGCGGCGAGCAGCAGATGCTGTCCATCGCCCGCGCGCTCATGAGCCGGCCGCGCCTGCTGCTGCTGGACGAGCCCTCCCTCGGCCTCGCGCCGCTGGTGGTGCGC
Organism: Xanthobacter nonsaccharivorans; assembly: GCF_043194755.2. Taxonomy (NCBI): domain Bacteria; kingdom Pseudomonadati; phylum Pseudomonadota; class Alphaproteobacteria; order Hyphomicrobiales; family Xanthobacteraceae; genus Xanthobacter; species Xanthobacter nonsaccharivorans. The sequence goes on from NZ_CM195526.1 coordinate 2,584,279, forward strand.
CAGATCTTCGATGCCATCCGCACCCTCAACCAGAGCGAGGGGCTCACCGTCTTCCTGGTGGAGCAGAACGCCTTCCACGCCCTGAAGCTCGCCCACCGCGGCTACGTGATGGTGAACGGGCAGATCACCATGTCAGGCTCCGGCGCGGAGCTGCTGGCGCGGCCGGAGGTGCGGGCGGCCTATCTGGAAGGAGGCCGCTGAGATGGACCGTTCCGCCGATCCCGGCCGTCCCTCCTCCCCCATGCTGTGGGGCCCGCTCGTGGCGCTGGCCGTGCTGGCGGTGTCGCTGTTCGTCCGCCCGGACCTGCTAATCGGCCGGTCGGCGGCGGATTTCATCATCGTCACGGTGGTGCTCGGCGGCGGCGCGGCCTGGCTCACGGGCAAGGCGGTGGCGCGCAGCTGGGAGCCTTACTCCTACCTCGTCGTCTACGGCCTGCTGCTGGCGGCCGCCGTGCGCTTCTGCCACTTCGCCCTGTTCGAGGACACGCTGTTCGCCCTGAAGCAGACGGTGCCCGAGTTCGCGCTGCTCTTCTCCATCGCCACCCTTGGCTTTCGGGCCATGCGCCGGCGGCAGATGACCCGGCAATACGGCTGGCTGTACGAGCCGTCCGGCCGCATGTCCTGGAAGGCCAGCGCGGGGACTGAAAGATGAAGCCGGCGGCCCCGCGCCCCGCTGCGGTGGCCCGCATGGCCGGGAGCCACGCATGAGCGAAGGGCCGGCCGTGCCTGGTGCGTAGACTCGCGCTTGAATTGCGGCACAATGCGCGCCGCCTGTGGATTCACTGGGCCAGACGCGACGTCGGCACCGGTGCAGAAGGGGAGAAGAACGGATGAAGAAGCTACTGATGGCGTCGCTGGCTCTCGGCGCCAGCCTCGTGGTTGCCGCCCAGGCGCAGGCCCAGGTGAAGATCGCCGTCGCCGGCCCCATCACCGGCGACCTCGCCGCCGTGGGCGCGCAGCTGAAGAACGGCACCGAGCAGGCCATCGCCGACATCAATGCCGCGGGCGGCATCCTCGGCCAGAAGGTGCAGTTCCTTGTCGGCGACGACGGCGGCAAGCCGGAGCAGGGCAAGTCGGCCGCCAACAAGCTCATCTCCGACGGCGCCAAGTTCGTGGTGGGCCACTACAATTCCGGCGTCTCCATCCCCACCTCCCTGGACTATGAAGAGGCCGGCGTTCTGCAGATCAGCCCCGCCTCCACCAATCCCGTCTTCACCGAGCGCAAGATGTGGAACACTGTCCGCACCTGCGGTCGCGACGACCAGCAGGGCGCGGTGGCCGGCGCCTACATCATCAAGAACTTCAAGGGCAAGAAGATCGCCATCGTCCATGACAAGACGCCCTACGGAAAGGGCCTTGCCGACGAGACCCAGAAGGCCCTCAACGCCGGCGGCATGAAGGAAGTCCTCTATGAAGGCGTGAACGCCAAGGAGAAGGACTATTCGGCCCTCGTCTCCAAGATCAAGGCGACCGGCGCGGACCTTGTCTATTTCGGCGGCCTCTATCCGGAAGCCGGCCTCATCGTGCGCCAGATGCGCGACCAGGGCATGAAGACCGTCCTGATGGGCGGCGACGGCATGATCGACAAGGAGTTCTGGAACATCGCCGGCGACGGCGCCACCGGCACCCTGACCACCTTCGGCCCCGATCCGCGCAAGAACCCGGCCGCGAAGGACATCGTCGCCGCCTTCAAGGCCAAGGGCATCGATCCGGAAGGCTATGTGCTCTACTCCTACGCCGCCGTGCAGGTGATCAAGCAGGCGGCCGAGGCGGCGAAGTCCCTCGACCCCAAGAAGGTGGCGGAGAAGATCCACTCCGGCATGACCTTCAAGACCGTGCTCGGCCCGCTCTCCTTCGACAAGAAGGGCGACATCACCAAGCTCGACTATGTGGTCTATGTCTGGAAGGACGGCACCTACAGCGAGCTGTGAGCCGAGGCTGAACCCTCACCGGCCCGAACAGGAAAGCCTGCGCCCAAAGCGCAGGCTTTTTCTTTGGTGCGCCGGGATTTGCGCGCGTTTGGCGACCTTGTGTTCGCCGGCGGAGTTGGCAATCATGCGGGGCATGAGGGCATGGCGCTTGCTTCCTGCGCCACAGGCCCGGCGCGCCCGAGGCCGTCCACGGCCGCCGCCAGAAAAACACGCGACAGTTTCGAGGGGATCGGGATGAACAGGCTTTCCTACGCCGTGCTTGCCTTCTGCGCCGGCCTTGCGCTCGCGCCCTCCGCTCAGGCCGATGTGAGGATCGCCGCAGCGGGCCCGCTCACCGGATCCATCGCCGCCTTCGGCGCCCAGATGAAGCTCGGCACGGAGCAGGCCGTGGCGGACATCAACGCGGCCGGCGGCATCCTGGGCGAGAAGATCGTGCTGGAAGTGGCCGACGACGGCGGCAAGCCCGAGCAGGGCAAGGCCGCCGCCAACAAGCTCATTTCCGACGGCGTGAAGTTCGTGGTGGGCCACATCAATTCGGGCATCTCCATCGCTGCCTCGCAGGATTATGAGGAGGCCGGCGTGCTGCAGATCTCGCCCGCCTCCACCAATCCCGTCTTCACCGAGCGCAAGCTGTGGAACACCTTCCGCACCTGCGGCCGCGACGACCAGCAGGGCCCGGTGGCCGGCGGCTATATCGCCGCGAACTACAAGGACAGGAAGGTCGCCATCGTCCATGACAAGACCCCCTATGGAAAGGGCCTCGCCGACGAGACGCAGAAGGCCATGAACAAGGGCGGCGTCAGGGAAGTGCTCTATGAGGGCATCAACCCCGGCGAGAAGGACTATTCCGCCCTCGTCTCCAAGATGAAGGCGGCGGGGGTGGACCTTGTCTATTTCGGCGGCCTGCACCCGGAGGCCGGCCTCATCGTGCGCCAGATGCGCGACCAGGGGCTGAAAACCGTGCTGATGGGCGGGGATGCCATCGCCGACAAGGAATTCTGGAGCGTCGCCGGCCCTGGCGCGACGGGGAGCCTGATGACCTTCGGCCCCGATCCGCGCAAGAACCCGGCCGCCAAGGACATTGTCGCGCGCATGAAGGAGAAGGGCATCGATGCCGAGGGGTATGTCCTCTACTCCTATGCCGCCGTGCAGGTGATGAAGCAGGCGGCGGAGGCGGCGAAATCTCTCGACCCCAAGAAGGTGGCGGACAAGATCCACTCCGGCATGACCTTCGAGACCGTGCTCGGCCCCCTCTCCTTCGACAAGAAGGGCGACATCACCAAGCTCGACTATGTGGTCTACGAGTGGAAGGACGGCACCTACAGCGAGCTGTAAGGCACCACTGCCCCACCGGCGCCTCGCGCCGGGCCGCGGAGCCTCGGCGACGAGAGGAGGCGTGCCTTGACAGCGTGCCTCCGGCCCCCTCTCCTCCGCCTCCGAACGGAGGAAACCCCATGGCCCAGACCATCACCCGCGGCTTCAAGACCCTGCTCGCGGAAGCCAACGCCCGCGTCGAGACCCTGACGCCCGAGGCGGCGCTGGAGCGGGTCGCGGACGGTGCCCTGCTGGTGGATGTGCGCGATCCCCGCGAGCTGGAGCGCGAGGGGCGCATTCCCGGCGCCTTCCACTGCCCGCGCGGCATGCTGGAATTCTGGATCGACCCGGAGAGCCCCTATTTCAAGCCGGTGTTCGGCGAGGAGCGCCCCTTCATCTTCCTGTGCGCGGGGGGCTGGCGCTCGGCGCTCTCGGCCGCGGCCGCGCAGGACATGGGGCTGAAGCCGGTGGCCCACGTGGGCGGCGGCTTCAAGGCGTGGAAGGAGGCCGGCGCCCCGGTGCAGCAGGACAAGGACGACTGAAGCCGGCCCGCGTCCTACCCCACCGTGCCGTAGACCTGATCCGCCCGCGCCTCGAAGGCATCGGCGAAACGGCGGAAGGCGGCGTCGAACATGGCGCCCATCAGCATGCCGAGGGTGCGCGAGCGGAACTCGTAGGAGATGAAGAACTTCACGTCGCAGGCGGCCGCGCCCTGCCCCACGAACTCCCAGCGGTTGTCGAGGCGGCTGAACGGCCCGTCCAGATACTCCACATGAATGGTCAGGCGGGGCCGGTCCAGGGTCACGCGGGAGGTGAAGGTCTCGCGGATGAGCTTGTAGGCCACCGTCATGTCGGCAACGAGGATCTCGACGCCCTCGTCCGACTTCATGCGCCGCTTCACCCGCAGCGCCTGGCAGAGCGGGACGAACTCGGGGTAGCGCTCCACATCCGCCACGAGGTCGAACATGTCCGGCGCGGAGTGCTTCACCCGCCGCGCATTCGAAAAGGACGGCACCGAGGTCAGGCCCGGCCGAGCCGCGCCGCGCGGTTCGCGCGCAGCTTCTCGAAATCGTCGCCCGCATGGTGCGAGGAGCGGGTGAGCGGGCTCGACGACACCATCAGGAAGCCCTTGGCATAGGCCACGGTCTCGTAGGCCTTGAACTCGTCCGGCGTCACGAAGCGCTCCACCTTGTGGTGCTTGCGGGTGGGCTGGAGATACTGGCCGATGGTGATGAAATCCACGTCCGCCGAGCGCAGGTCGTCCATCAGCTGGAGCACCTCGGGCCGCTCCTCGCCGAGGCCCACCATGATGCCGGACTTGGTGAAGATGGAGCCGTCCAGCTCCTTCACCTTCTGCAGCAGGCGCAGGGAGTGGAAGTAGCGCGCCCCCGGCCGCACCGACAGGTAGTTGGAGGGCACAGTCTCCAGATTGTGGTTGAACACATCCGGCCGCGCCGCCACCACCACCTCCAGCGCCCCGTCCTTGCGCAGGAAATCGGGGGTGAGGATCTCGATGGTGGTCGAGGGGCTGGCCTTGCGGATGGCGGAGATGGTGCGGGCGAAATGCTCCGCCCCGCCGTCCGAAAGATCGTCCCGGTCCACGGAGGTAATGACCACGTGGGAGAGGCCGAGCTTGGCCACCGCGTCCGCCACCTTCTGCGGCTCGCCTTGATCCAGGGCCTCCGGAAGGCCGGTGCGCACATTGCAGAAGGCGCAGGCTCTCGTGCAGGTGTCACCCATGATCATGAAGGTGGCGTGCTTCTTCTCCCAGCACTCGCCGATGTTGGGGCAGCCCGCCTCCTCGCACACCGTGTGGAGGCCGTTCGCCCGCACAATGCCCGCCGTCTCGCTCCAACCGGCGGAGCCCGGCGCCTTCACGCGGATCCATTCCGGCTTGCGCAGCACCTCCGTCTCGGGGCGGTGCGCCTTCTCCGGATGGCGGGGGCGGGCGTGGGTGTCGATGACCGTGACCATGGGCTGACTCTCTTGACCCCGGGCCGGGAACGGGCCCCATCCGGGCGGCACCCCGCCCGGACCAGAAGCTGGAGCGGGCGGGTTCGTGTTCAACATACTGTGCGCCGCCGCAGCCCGGAAGCCATGCGGCACGCGCCGCGGCGATGCGTTTTCCGCGGCCCGCGTCCTCAGGCCGGCCGCTTGCCCGTCACCGCCCGCCAGATGGCGAGCAGCAGAACGGCGCCGCAGGTGGAGATGACGATGCGGTCGAGCATGCCGTCGCCGATATACTGGAGCCCGAGCGCCCCCGCCACCCAGCCGCCGAGCATGCCGCCGACGAGCCCCACCACCAGATTGGTGAGGAGCCCGCCCGAGGACTTCATGATCTTCTCGGCCAGGAAGCCGGCGATGATGCCGACGAGAATGGAGATGATCATCCCGCCCTCCTCACCGTCCGCGCACTGCGCGCCAGACCCACAGCAGCACGATGGCGCCGACGATGGCGGCGATGAGCGTGCGGAAGAAGCCGAACACCGGCACGTTCAACACCGAGGCCAGCTTGTCGCCGATGAAGGCGCCGGCGACGCCGACGAGGAGGTTCGTCAAAAGGCCGTGGTTGCTGGCGGTGACCCGCTCGGCGACCCATCCGGCGATGATGCCGATGATGATCAGCGAGAAGAAGCCGACCCCCGGCTGGTTCAGGAACGCGACTGTGTGCTGGTCCATGATGGCCCCCTGTGCACGACGCCCGTTTGGCCGCTGCCATCCGGGAAAGGCCCGGCGATCATGCATCCGCCCGCCGCCCTTGGCGAGAGGCCCCGGACCGGAGGCCCGGGGCGCCCCCTCACACGTGGATGGCGCGGCCGTAGGCGGCCATGACGCTCTCGTGCATCATCTCGGAGAGCGTCGGGTGCGGGAACACCGTGTGAATGAGCTCCTCCTCGGTGGTCTCGAGATTCATGGCCACCACGAAGCCCTGGATCAGCTCGGTCACTTCCGCCCCCACCATGTGGGCGCCGAGCAGCTCGCCGGTCTTGGCGTCGAAGATGGTCTTCACCAGGCCGTCCGGCTCGCCCAGCGCGATGGCCTTGCCGTTGCCGATGAAGGGGAAGCGGCCCACCTTGATCTGGCGGCCCTGCTCCTTGGCCTTCTTCTCGGTAAGGCCCACCGAGGCGATCTGCGGCGTGCAATAGGTGCAGCCGGGGATCTTGTTCTTGTCCATGGGATGGGTGTGGAGGCCCTTGATGGTCTCCACGCAGATCACCCCCTCATGCTCCGCCTTGTGGGCGAGCATGGGCGGGCCGGCGATGTCGCCGATGGCGTAGACGCCGGGCACGTTGGTGCGGCCGTAGCCGTCCGTCACCACGATGCCGCGCTCGATCTTCACCCCCAGCGCCTCGAGGCCCAGCCCTTCCACGTTGCCCACCACGCCCACGGCGGAGATCATGCGCTCCACCGTGATGTCGTGCTTGGCGCCCTTCTCGTCCTCGATATGGGCGGTGATGCTGTCCGCGTGCTTGGTCACGCCCGTGACCTTCGCCCCGGACATGATCTTCATGCCCAGCTTCTCAAAGCGCTTGCGGGCGATGGCGGCGATCTCCTCGTCCTCCACGGGGAGGATCTGCGGCAGCACCTCCACCACCGTCACCTCGGCGCCCATGGTGCGGTAGAAGGAGGCGAACTCGATGCCGATGGCGCCCGAGCCCATGACGAGAAGGCTCTTGGGCATCTTCTCCGGCACCATGGCGTCGAAATAGGTCCAGATCAGCTTCTTGTCCGGCTCAAGCCCCGGCAGGGCGCGCGGGCGGGCGCCGGTGGAGACGATGACGTGCTTGGCCGAATAGTCGCCGCCGCCCTTGGCGCCCTTGGGCGGGTTCTGGGCGGCTTCCACCTTCAGCTTGCCCGGCGCGGTCAAGGTGGCCTTGCCCCAGATCACGTCCACCTTGTTCTTGTTGAGCAGGAAGCCGACGCCGGTGGCGAGCTGCGCGGAGACGCCCCGCGAGCGCTTCACCACGGCGGCCGCGTCGAAGCCGATCTTCTCGGCGGAGAGGCCATAGTCCTTGGCGTGCTCCATGTAATGGTAGATCTCGGCGGAGCGCAGCAGCGCCTTGGTGGGGATGCAGCCCCAGTTGAGGCAGATGCCGCCCAGGTGGCTCTTCTCCACCACGGCGGTCTTGAAGCCGAGCTGCGCCGCGCGGATGGCGGCCACGTAGCCACCCGGCCCGCCGCCGATGACGATGATGTCGTAGGTGTCAGCCATGGAAGGTCTCCTCGCCGCGCGATCCACCGGCGGGCGCGTGTTCGGGGGTGATGGGGAAAGGCCGTGTCATCGGCCGGTGATCGTTTCACGCCTGCCGCGGGCGAGCGCGGCGAGGGCAGCCTCGAACAGGGTCAGGTCGCGGAAGGGATCGTCCACTTCCTGCTGCGCCTGGACCACCTGGAGGCCGGAGGCGATCAGCGCCTCGGCCAGCATCAGATTGTCGAACAGGCCGAAATCCTCCACGTGGAGCCCGTCGGCGAGCGGAATGCCCGCGTCCGTCGCCGGCGCGCCGGTCGCGCCGATGGCGGCGACGGCCCGGTGCTTCAGCTCCCCCGGCGCGGCGCAATAGGCCGCCACGATCTTGCCGAGGGCAAATCCATAGCCGACTTCAAAAGCCGTTCCCGGATCGGCGCTGATGCTCCGGAACGGCGTGAGATTCGCCAGCACCGCATCCGCCTCGCGGATCAAGGCGAGGTTGGCGGCGAAGATGGCGCGGCTGGTTGGGGCCGCGCCATGCCATTCGGTGTCGAGGGGGAACAGGCCGGTGAAGCCGTAGCCGGCGCAAAGCTCGGCCTTGCGCCGGCCAATCTCCCGCGCATCGGCGAGGAACACCTCGGGACCGGCGAGATAGAGCTTCATCCTTCCCCGTTCCTCTCACCGCTCCTGCGGTTCCCCTCCCGGGCGGTGGCCGGGCAGGCCCGGCCCACCGCTCACTTGGACAGGATGGCGTAGAGCTCGTCCTTGAGCTTCATGCGCTCGCGACGCATCACCTCGACCTCCTCGTCGCCGGTGGGCTCCACGTCGGTCTCGGCGCGATGCACCTGGCGGTTCACCTCGTGATAGGCGTCGTGAAGCTTGGCGAAGTGCGCATCGCTCGCCTTCAGCACCTGGATCTTCTCGGCGAACTCCGGGAAATCGGCGGCAAGCTCGTGGGGCGTATGGCTCATTTTGGTTCACCTTTCTTGGGACAGACGGCGCCGGGCGCCGATGCCTCCGCAGCTACACTGCTCCGCCGCGGCAGGATTTGATCTGCCGCAGCTGCAGTGTCCCCGCGGTCTTACACCAGCATGCTCACACGAGCATGGACATGGGCTTCTCGATGAAGCCCTTGAACGCGCTGAGCAGCTCCGCGCCCAGCGCGCCGTCCATCACCCGGTGGTCGCAGGTCATGGTCACGGTCATCTGGGTGGCGATCCGGATCTCGCCGCCCTTCACCACCGCCCGCTGCTCGGAGGCGCCCACCGCGAGGATGGAGGACTGCGGCGCGTTGATGATGGCGGTGAAGTTGCGCATCCCCATCATGCCGAGGTTCGACACGGAGGTGGAGCCGCCGGAATATTCCTCCGGCTTCAGCTTCTTGGTGCGGGCGCGGGCGGCGAGGTCGCGCATCTCGTTGGAGATGGTGGAGAGCGTCTTCTGCTCCGCCTTCTTCACGATGGGCGCATAGAGACCGCCGTCGATGGCCACCGCGACGCCCACGTCCGAATGCTTCATGCGCAGGACGCGGTCCTCGGCCCACACGGCATTGGCGGCGGGCACCTTCTGCAGCGCCAGCGCCATGGCCTTGATGATGAAGTCGTTGACCGAGACCCGGTAGGCGGGCTTGCCGTCCTTGTCCCTGGCGGCATTGGCGTTCACCTGCTCGCGCAGGGCCATCAGGTCGTCGAGGTCGCAATCCACCGTCAGGAAGAAGGTGGGCGTCACCTGCTCGCTCTCCACCAGGCGGCGGGCGATGGTCTTGCGCATGCCGTCGAGCTGGATCTCCTCATAGGAGCCGGGCTCGAACAGGGCCTTGACCTGCTCGGCGCCGGGCGCGGTGGCGACCGCCGCCTTGGGCGCGGGCGCAGCGGCCGGGACAGCCGCGGGGGCGGGCGCGGCGGCAGCGGGGGCCGCCTTGAGGCCGGGCTGGGCGCCCTCGATGTCGCGGGCGACGATGCGGCCGTGCGGGCCGGAACCCGCCACGGCACCGAGGTCGACACCCTTGTCCTTGGCAAGCCGGCGGGCCAGAGGCGAGGCGAACACGCGCCCGCCCTGCCCGTTCGCCACCGGGGCCGGAGCCGCAGCAGGGGCAGCCGCAGCAGGAGCCGTCGTGGCGGCGGGAGCAGCGGCGGGGGCCGGGGCCGCGGCCAGTGCAGGCGCCCCGCCCTTGCCGGCGCCGGCGGCAGCGGCGGCCACGTCCTCGCCCTCGCCGGCGAGCACGGCGATGAGCTGGTTCACCGGCACGTCCTGCGAGCCCTCGGGCACCAGGATCTTGGCGAGGACGCCTTCGTCGATGGCCTCCACTTCCATGGTGGCCTTGTCGGTCTCGATCTCGGCGAGCACATCACCGGACTTGACGGTGTCGCCCTCCTTCTTCAGCCACTTGGCAAGGTTGCCCTTCTCCATGGTGGGGGACAGGGCCGGCATCAGGATTTCGATGGGCATCTTCTTGGCCTTTCGAAAAATGCAAAAAACCTCAGCGACGCCGGGTGAAGGCGAGCATCTGCTGCTGGCGGGGATGGGACCAGCCGCCGATGACCTTCATCTCCCAGTTCGGGTCCCTGGAGAGGGCCTGCGAGAGCTGCGCCTCGGTGTAGTGGAACGGGTCCTTGTCGGGGAATGTCACCACGCCGCCGCGCCCCTGCTTGTAGCTGCCGTCGAAGCTGCGGTCCGGCACCAGGAAGCAGGTGACGAAGAAGGTCGCGCCCGGCACGAAGAAGGGCGCAATGCGGGCAAGGCACTCCACGAGATAGGGCAAGGGCAGGTGGCTGAAGACCGACTGGGCGATGCCCATGTCGAACTGAACCCCGAAGGGCGCCAGGTCGAAGCTGTCGGAGACCCTGAGATTCTCCCGCGGCAGCTTCTTGTCGAGGCCGAGGGGCACGATCTCGTGCTCCCAGCCGGCATCGAGCAGGTCCTGGTTGAGATCGATGCCATAATAGCGATCGGGTTCCAGGTAGGCGGCGAACCGGACCCCGCCACGCAGGCTGCCGCAGCCGATGTCGACGAGCCGGTGGCCCGGCTTCAGCCCGTGCTTCACGAGGAAGTCGAGCTGGAGCCGGCCGACCTGCTCCCACAGGCCGCCGATCACCTCGCGGTGCTGGCCCGTGCGCACGTGGCCGGCCACGTGCTCCCGGTCATAATAGGAGGACGGCGGGTCCCCCTTGGCCTCGTCGGCCGCTATCATTTGTAGGTCACCGCGTGGACCGCCGCGATCACATCGGCGACCGTCGGCAGGGCCAGCTTCTCGAGATTGGCGGCATAGGGCATGGGCACGTCCTTGCCGGTCACGCGCAGCACCGGGGCGTCGAGATAGTCGAAGGCCTTGTCCATGAGCTGGGCGACGATCTCGGCGCCGACGCCGGACTGCGGCCAGCCCTCCTCCACGCTCACGCAGCGGCCGGTCTTCTTCACCGAGGCGATGATGGTGTCCACGTCCATGGGGCGGATGGTGCGCAGGTCGATCACCTCCGCCTCGATGCCCTGCTTGGCCAGTTCCTCCGCCGCCTTCAGCGCATAGGTCATGCCGATGGAGAAGGACACCAGCGTCACGTCCTTGCCCGGGCGGGCGATGCGCGCCTTGCCGATGGGCAGCACGTAGTCATCGAGCTTCGGCACCTCGAAGGAGTGGCCGTAGAGGATCTCGTTCTCGAGGAAGATCACCGGGTTGGGATCGCGGATGGCGGCCTTCAGCAGGCCCTTGGCGTCAGCCGCGCTGTAGGGGGCGATGACGCGCAGGCCGGGCACCTGGCTGTACCAGGCGGTGTAGTCCTGGCTGTGCTGGGCGGCGACGCGGGCGGCCGCGCCGTTGGGGCCGCGGAACACGATGGAGCAGTGCACCTGCCCGCCGGACATGTAGAGCGTCTTCGCCGCCGAATTGATGATGTGGTCGATGGCCTGCATGGCGAAGTTGAAGGTCATGAACTCCACGATAGGCTTCAGGCCCGCCATGGCCGCGCCCACGCCGAGACCGGCGAAGCCGTGCTCGGTGATGGGCGTATCGACAACGCGTCGGGCGCCGAACTCCTGGAGCAGCCCCTGCGTGATCTTGTAGGCGCCCTGGTATTCGGCGACTTCCTCGCCCATGACGAAGACATCGCCGTCGCGGCGCATCTCCTCGGCCATGGCGTCGCGCAGGGCCTCGCGGACGGTCATGGTCACGTATTCGGTGCCGGCCGGCACTTCCGGATCCGGCTGGGCCACTGCCTGGGCAGGTGCGGCGGCCGGGGCGGCAGCCACCGGCGCCGGAGCGGCGGCGACCGGCGCAGCGGCCGGGACCGGAGCGGGCGCGGGAGCCGGGCTGGCGCTGGCGTCCTCGCCGTCGGCCAGGATGGTGGCGATGGGCGTGTTCACGGCCACGTCCTGGGCGCCTTCCGGCACCAGGATCTTGCCGAGGATGCCCTCATCCACCGCCTCCACCTCCATGGTGGCCTTGTCGGTCTCGATCTCGGCGAGCACGTCGCCGGATTTGACCGTGTCGCCTTCCTTCTTCACCCACTTGGTGAGGTTGCCCTTCTCCATGGTGGGAGACAGGGCCGGCATGAGAACTTCGATGGCCATGGCAGTCAGCTCTTGCTCGGCGCGCTCGCGGGCGCGGCCGGCAAGGAGCCGGCCGGGGCCGCGGTGGGCTTGAAGGTGAGGTTGGTGTAGGCGGAGATGGCCGCGACCGCGACGGTCAGCGCCACGAAGAAGGCGACGGCCGCCTTGCCGGCGCGCACCGCGTCGGCATCGGCTTCCGGCCCGCGCCGCTTCACGGCGAAAGGCCACAGGACGAGGAGGAGGTGGCGGCCGAACCCGGCCGGGAGCCCAGCTGCCCGGTCGTCGGCGATGGACTGGAGGCCGCCCCGCACGGCCCAACCCCAGGCCGCAAGGGCCGCGAGCAGGGCGAGCCCGGCGAGGATATGGAAGAACGACGCCACGGCCGGCGCCTCAGCGCAGCACGTCCGTGTACAGCTCGGAGACGTCGGGCTCGGGATCGTGGCTGGCGAAGTCGGCCGCCTCGTTGACGATCTCGCGGACCTCCGCGTCGATCTTCTTCAGCTCGTCCTCGGTCGCCTTGTGCGCATCGAGGAGACGCGCACGCACCTGCTCGATGGGATCGTGCTCGGTGCGCATCTTCTGGACCTCCTCCTTGGACCGGTATTTCGCCGGGTCCGACATGGAGTGGCCGCGATAGCGGTAGGTCTGCATCTCCAGGATGTAGGGACCGTTGCCCTCGCGGGCGAAGGCGAGCGCCCGCTCGCCGGCGGCCTTCACCGCCTGCACGTCCATGCCGTCCACCTGCTCGCCGGGGATGTTGAAGGAGGTGCCGCGCTTGGAGAAGTCCTGCTGGGCCGAGGCGCGGGAGACCGCCGTGCCCATGGCGTACTTGTTGTTCTCGATCACGTACACGACCGGCAGCTTCCACAGCTCGGCCATGTTGAAGCTCTCGTAGACCTGCCCCTGGTTGGCCGCGCCGTCGCCGAAATAAGTGACGGAGACGTTGCCGTTCTCCCGGTAGCGGTCGGCGAAGGCGAGGCCGGTGCCCAGCGACACCTGCGCGCCGACGATGCCGTGGCCGCCGAAGAACTGCTTCTCGATGCTGAACATGTGCATCGAGCCGCCCTTGCCCTTGGACAGGCCGCCGCGGCGGCCGGTGAGCTCGGCCATGACGCCCTTGGCGTCCATGCCCGTGGAGAGCATGTGGCCGTGGTCGCGATAGCCGGTGATGACCTGGTCGCCGGTCTTCATGGCCATCTGCATGCCCACCACCACGGCCTCCTGGCCGATGTAGAGGTGGCAGAAGCCGCCGATGAGACCCATGCCGTACATCTGGCCGGCCTTCTCCTCGAAGCGGCGGATGAGCAGCATCTCGCGATAGGCGAAGAGATCCTGGTCTTTGGTGAAGGGGGCCGGGGTCGCGGCATCAGCGGCGGCGCGGGGCGAGGTCTTCTTGGCGGCCATCGGCATCCTCAGGAAGCTCTGGAACTGCGCCTCTCTAACCCAGCTTCCGGGAGCCTCAAAGCAGGAAAATGCCTCCGCTGCACTGCAACACGTTGCAAATGCTTTATTTCACTTGATTGAACTGAAATATGGTTCATATCATGCATGAACTGATCTTCAGTTCATTTGCTGCGAAGCAGCACCAGATCCTTGCCATTGATGAAGTTGAGCTGGCGCCGTCCCTCCTCGTCCAGCATGTCGGGATCGAGCTGGTTCGGGGCAAGCAGGGAGACCTTATTCTCGATGGCCTTGCGCTGCGCCTTCAGGGCGGCGAGATCGCTCTCGAGCCCCCGCATCTCCTGCTCGTAATTGCGCCGCGCCACGAGGCCGTGGTCGCCATTGTAGGCATGGTATGCGAAATAGCCGATGACAGCCGCCGCTCCCAGATGGAGGGCGAGCGTGGCGAGGATGGTCTGGAGGCGAGATCGGCTCTGCATGGGCGCATATTCCTCCGTCCCGGTTTCCGTCCTCTTAAGGATGACCGCGCCTGTTGCCTGCCCCTGCACAAAGGGATCAAGTGCGACCCGGCATCGGGCATGGCGCAGGCGGAGCGGCCGTGGAGTGGATTGACGAAGGCATTGTCCTGGGGGTGAGACGGCACGGCGAGGGCAATGCCATCGTCGAGCTGCTCACGCGCCGGCGCGGCCGCCATCTTGGCATGGTTCGCGGCGGCACCTCGCGCAGGCACGCCCCGCTGCTCCAGCCCGGCAACACGGTGGCCGCCACCTGGCGGGCCCGGCTCGAGGAGCACATGGGCAACTACACGCTGGAGCCGGCGGTGGTGCGTACCGATGTGCTGATGCGCAATCCCCACGCCGCCTATGGCTTCACCCACATGGCGCAGCTGCTCCACCTGCTGGCGGAGCGCGACCCCCACGAGGAGCTGTTCCTGACGCTGGGCGCCATCCTCGACGCCCTGGAGGATCGCGCCACCGCCGGCATGCTGGTGGCGCGCTTCGAGCTGGCGCTGCTTTCCGAGCTGGGATTCAGGCTGGAGCTGGAGGCCTGCGCCGCCACCGGCCGGCGTGACGACCTCATCTATGTGTCACCCAGGAGCGGCAGGGCCGTCTCCCGGGAGGCCGGCGCGCCTTATGCCGGGCGGCTGTTCGCCCTCCCCGCCTTCCTGGTGGCGGGCGGCGCATCCCCCGGCCCCGATGAGGTGGAGGCAGCCCTTCGCCTCACCGGGCATTTCCTGCTCACCCGGGCCCTGGAGCCGCGCGGCCTCGGCCTCTCCGATGCCCGCGCGGCCTTCCTCGCCGCCTTGCGCCGGGAACCGGCCCGGCAGGATCCGGCCAAAGGGCCGTGAGCTTGCCCCACCGGCCTTTGCCCGGGAGCCCGCGCGGCGCTTGAGCGAACCCGGGCGACACCGGTCAAGGACCGGGACTGATGGTGTCAGTCCGGATAGCGCGGGCCGAAGTAGCGGCCGTCGCCGTCGCCATCATAGCCCCCGCGCGGCGCATATCCGCCGTAGTCGCGGCGCGGGGCGTAGCCGCCATAGTCCCGGTATCCGCCGCGGTCGCCGCCGTATCCGTAGCCGCCATGGTAGTGGTGGCCCGGCACCCACGCGCTCCGGCAGCGCGTATCCCAGCCCCAGCCGCGGGGCACGCGCCAGCACTGGCGTATCCAGCGCACGTCCTCAACCTGCGCGCCCTCGATGCCGGCCCGCCCCTGCCCCGCCGGCCCCATCCCGCTGCCCGCGAGCGACCCCGCCGATGCGGAAGGCCCTCCGGCCAGAAGCGCCAGCGCAACGAGACCACCTGCAGCAACAACCGCCCTAATCATCGTCCTGTCTCCTCTCGGAGCGAGCGCTCATGCGCCCATGCCCTGAAAGGTAAAATCGAGTTTTGTTGCGACGTTGTTGGGGAGGTGATCTTTTGTTGTTTCAATGAATGCAATTCGTCCACAAGTTCGACCGAAATATGCAAAGCATTAAATGAGGAAATAACAAACGGTCATACCGACCTGACGGACGACGCCCCCACCCGGAGGGGGCCCCTCTCCCGGCGGGTGGGGACTGGCGCCGGTGAACGGCGCCAGTCCGGTCCAACTACCAGCGCGGCCCCACCCAGGCGCTGCGGCAACGGGTGGTCCAGTGCCAGCGACCACCCCACCACACGCGCTGGCGCCAGCACCGGCGGACCCAGTAGACGCTTTCCGGCGCCGCCTGCTGCTGCGCCGACCCGGCGAAGGTGGAGCCGCTACCCATCAGCGTGCCCGCCGACGCGCTCGGGACACTGGAAAGAAGCGCAAGGGCGACCACTCCGCCCGCAGCCAGTATCGTCTTTCTCATGAGCCTCTCCTCTTGTGCGCGAGCGATCTTCGGCGCACGCGCCAAAGCTAGAACGCAGCTAGGGCGTAACTTTGTTCCCCGGAGATTTTTTGCCATGTGATTTTAATGATTTAAGGTGCGCGGTTACTGCCGCGCTGAACGGGCGTTCATGTACCTGAATACCAAGGCGCGGGTCGTTCACCTTGGTGGCGATCCCATGGCGGCTGCCCGGTGACCCCGGCAGGCGCCGGCGCGCCAACAAGCGCCTTGTCCCGCGCGTGCGCGCGGGCTACTGGCAGGCATGGCCACCCGCACACTTCCCCCCGGCGACGGACACATCGAGAAGGTACCGCTGAAGGAGGCGCTGGAAGAGCGCTACCTCGCCTATGCCCTCTCGACCATCATGCACCGCGCGCTACCCGACGCGCGCGACGGGCTGAAGCCCGTCCACCGCCGCATCCTCCACGCCATGCGCCAGCTCCGGCTCGATCCCGGCCAGGGCTTCAAGAAGTCCGCCCGCGTGGTGGGCGACGTGATCGGCAAGTTCCACCCCCACGGCGACCAATCGGTCTATGACGCGCTGGTGCGCCTCGCCCAGGATTTCGCCCAGCGCTACCCGCTGGTGGACGGCCAGGGCAATTTCGGCAACGTGGACGGCGATAACGCCGCCGCCATGCGATACACCGAGGCGCGCCTGACCGAGACCGCGCGTCTGCTCCTCGACGGCATCGACGAGGACGCGGTGGACTTCCGCCCCACCTATGACGGCTCCGAGGAGGAGCCGTCGGTGCTGCCGGCCGCTTTCCCCAACCTGCTCGCCAACGGGTCCCAGGGCATCGCGGTGGGCATGGCCACCTCCATCCCGCCCCACAATGCGGCGGAGCTGCTGGACGCCGCGCTCTACCTCATCGACCATCCCGAGGCCCTTGCCTTCGACCTGCTGAAATTCGTGCCGGGCCCGGACTTCCCCACCGGCGGCGTGCTGGTGGAGGACCCCGTCGGCGTCGCCGAAGCCTATGCCACCGGCCGCGGCTCGTTCCGCGTGCGGGCGCGCTGGGAGAAGGAGGAGACCGGGCGCGGCACCTATGTGGTGGTGGTCACCGAGATCCCCTACGGCGTCGCCAAGTCCCGCCTCGTCGAGAAGATCGCCGAGCTGCTCACCGACAAGAAGCTGCCGCTGCTGGCCGATGTGCGCGACGAGAGCGCCGAGGACATCCGCCTGGTGCTGGAGCCCCGCGCCCGCACGGTGGATGCCGAGGTGCTGATGGAGAGCCTGTTCAAGCTCACCGAGCTCGAGGCGCGCATCCCCCTCAACATGAACGTGCTGGTGCGCGGCCAGATTCCCAAGGTGCTCTCCCTCGCCGAGGCGCTGCGCGAGTGGCTGGACCACCGCCGCGAGGTGCTGCTGCGCCGCTCCCGCTACCGGCTGGAGCAGATCGCCCACCGGCTGGAAGTGCTGGGCGGCTACCTCGTCGCTTATCTCAACCTCGACGAGGTGATCCGCATCATCCGCGAGGAGGACGAGCCCAAGGTGTCGCTCATGCGCACCTTCGAGCTGACCGACGTGCAGGCGGAAGCCATCCTCAACATGCGGCTGAGGTCTTTGCGCCGCCTGGAGGAGATGGAGATCCGCAAGGAGCACGACGCCCTCTCCAAGGAGCAGGATGCCCTCAACAAGCTGGTCGGGTCCGAAGGCGCCCAGTGGAAGGCGATCTCCAAGGAGATCCGCGACACCCGCAAGACCTACGGCCCCGAGACCGCCATCGGCCGGCGCCGCACCACCTTCGCCGCCGCCCCCACCGTGCACGAGGACGCGTTCACCGAGGCGCTGGTGGAGCGGGAGCCCATTACCGTTGTCGTTTCCGAGAAGGGGTGGGTCCGCGCGCTGAAGGGTCATGTGGCGGACCTGTCGAACCTTCAGTTCAAGGGCGACGACAACCTCGGCCACGCCTTCTTTGCCGAGACCACGTCGAAACTGATGGTGTTTGCATCCAACGGTCGATTCTACACCTTGGACGCCTCCAAGCTGCCCGGCGGACGCGGGCACGGCGAGCCGCTGCGCCTCATGATCGACCTGGAGCAGGAGGCGGAGATCGTCTCCGTCTTCGCCTACCAGGCCGGCCGCAGGCTGCTGGTGGCCTCCAGGCAGGGCCGCGGCTTCGTGGTGCCGGAAGACGAGTGCCTCGCCAACACCCGCAAGGGCAAGCAGGTGCTGGTGACCGACCCGCCCGATGCGGCGCTGGCCGTGCGGTTCGTGGACGGCGACTGGGTGGCGGTGATCGGCGAGAACAGGAAGCTCCTGGTCTTTCCGCTCAACCAGATGCCGGAGATGAGCCGCGGCCGCGGCGTGCGCCTGCAGCGCTACAAGGAAGGCGGGCTGTCGGACCTGAAGTCCTTCCCCATGGCCTCCGGCCTTACCTGGGAGGACACCTCCGGCCGGACCTGGACCGTGACCGACCTGATCGAATGGCAGGGCGAGCGCGCCTCCGCCGGCCGCCTTCCGCCCAAGGGCTTCCCGCGTACCAACAAATTCGCCTGACGCCACATGGCCGTGCCGCTCGCCGATCCCGCCGCATCGAAGGGCCCCGGCGCCCAGGGCACGACCCTGAGGGGGCTGCTCGCCTCGGCCCAGGCGACGCTGCGGGCACGGGAAACCGCGCTGGTGCTCATCGCCGCCGTGATGGGCGTGCTCGCCGGCCTTGCCGCGAGCTTCATGAGCGCGGCGACCCAATGGATGCATGAGGTGCTGTTCGCCCTCGCACCGGGCCAGCGGCTCAGCTCCTCCGGAGCCCTCGCCTCCCCCTGGCTCATCCTGGTGCCGGCGGCGGGCGGGGCGGCCATGGGGCTGATCGGGCTGGCGCTGAAGCGCTGGCGGCGCCGCAGCTTCGTCGACCCCATCGAGGCCAACGCCCTGCATGGCGGGCGGATGTCTCTCGTCGACAGCATCATCGTTGCGCTGCAGACCATGGTCTCCAACGGCTTCGGCGCCTCATTGGGCCTGGAGGCGGGCTATTCGCAGATCGGCGGTGGCATCGCCGCGCGCCTGGGCATGTGGTTCCATCTGCGGCGTAACGATTTGCGCATCCTCGTCGGCGCCGGCGCGGCGGCCGGCATCGGCGCAGCCTTCGATGCGCCGCTGATGGGCGCCTTCTACGGCTTCGAGATCGTCATCGGCACCTATTCCATCCCCGCTGCCGCCCCGGTGCTGACTGCAACCGTCATGGCCGTGATGACGGCGCGCGTGCTGGGCGTGCATCTTGAGCCGCTGAACCTGCCCCTCGACGTGGTGCTGAAGCCGCTCGACATCCTGCCCATCCTCGGGCTGGGGCTGCTGGCCGCCGGTGTCGCCATCGTCGTCATGCGGCTCGTGACGGGGGTGGAATTCCTGTTCGGCAAGAGCCGCATCCCCGTGTCCCTGCGCCCCCTGGTGGCGGGCGTGATGGTGGGGGGGCTGGCGCTCTACAGTCCGCAGGTGCTGTCCGACGGCCATGGCGCCCTGCATCTTCAGGTGGAGAGCGCGGTGACGCTGTCGGTGGCGATCATCTTCGGTTTCAAGATCCTGGCCTCGGCCCTCTCCATCGGCTCGGGGTTCCGCGGCGGCCTGTTCTTCGCCTCGCTGTTCCTCGGGGCGCTCATGGGCAAGCTCTACGGCGAGCTGGTCGCCATCGCCTGGCCGGGGCTGCACCTCGACCCCGCCGTCGCCTCGGTGGTCGGCATGGGAGCGCTGGCGGTGGGCATCATCGGCGGGCCCATGACCATGACCATGCTGGTGCTGGAGATGACGCGCGACCTCGCCCTGTCCGGCTATGTGCTGGCGGCGGCGGTGGTCACCTCGCTCACGGTGCGCGAATCCTTCGGCTATTCCTTCTCCACCTGGCGCTTTCACCTGCGGGGCGAGACCATCCGCAGCGCGCAGGACATCGGCTGGATGCGGGAACTGACCGTGGCGCGCATGATGCGCACCGACTTCCGCACCTTCCCGCAGGACGGCACGCTCGGCGACCTGCGCGCGGCGGTGCCCCTCGGCGCGGCGCGGGTGGTGGCGCTTGTGGACCAGGGCGGCGGCTATGCCGGACTGGTGCGGGTCTCCGACGCCCACGGGCCGGACCATGACCCCGCAGCGCCCGCAGCGGCCCTCGCCCGGCAGGGAGAGGCCATGCTGCTGCCGGCGATGAACGTGAAGGAGGCCGCCCTCGCCTTTGATGCTGCCCACGCCGAGGATCTCGCGGTGGTGGACGACAGGAACAGCCGCCACCTGCTCGGCCTCCTCGGCGAGACCCATGTGCTGAAGCGCTATGCCGAGGAGCTGGAGAAGGCCCGCAAGGGCCTCGGCGCAGAGGAATAGCCCCGCCGTCGCAGGGGCGGCAGGGCGATCGCGCGGACATTCGGGGCGGCGCGATCAAGCGTGCCCCGAGCCGTCAGGCTCCGGCTTCTCAGGCGCCCTTGGTCCAGCGCACGGCCGCGTCGGCGACGCGCCTGCCCAGGTGCTGAGCGGTCTTGCGGTCGGCGGCGGGGGGAACCATATCCGGCCCCTCGTCCACGTTGGACTGGGCGAAGGCGCCGCCGAAGCCGCCGAGACGGTTCAGGTCGTCCACCGAGCCCTTGGAATTGTTGTTGCCCGGGTGCAGGCCGAGGCCGACCCAGAGCATTCCGTGCTGCTGCGACAGGTTGAACATGGCATGCAGGCCCTGCAGCTTGTCGCCGTTCTGACTGCCGGAATTGACGAAGCCGGCGGCCAGCTTGTCCTTCCACTTCAGCTCCATCCAGCGCTTGGAGGACTTTTCGGCGAAGCCCTGGAAGCCGGCGGAAAGGTTGCCCATGTAGATGGGCGCGCCGAAGATGATGGCGGCCGCGCCGTCCAGCACCTCCCAATTGGCATCGACCTCATCCACGGAAATCAGGGCTCCTTCGACGGCATCCGATTCCTTGATGCCGGCGAGCACAGCCTCGGCCACCACCTTGGTGTGGCCATAGCCGGAGTGATAGACGATCGCGACGACGGGCTTGGACATGATGTGTCTCCCGGTGGGTTCGCCACCGGTTTTGCCGTGCATCGGCGCCGAATTCCAGGCGTGTCTTTGCAATGTATTATTGCATTAACGCAAGCATGGTCTGGGCGTGACTCGGCGCCCCAGAGCGCGATCCGATCAAATCGAATCCCCTTGATCGGTGAATCCCGCTCTCAACGTGAAGAAAGAGAAGGCGTTATCCGACCTGATCGCGATGCGGTCAGATCGGCGCATGCTCTATCCCCCCTTGGGGAATTCGAGACCCATCTCGCGATAGCGCTCCGGATCGTCTGCCCAGCTCTCGCGCACCTTCACGAACAGGAAGAGGTGCACCGGCTGCTCGATGATCTGCGAAATCTCCGCGCGCGCCTCCGAGGAGATGGTCTTGATGGTGCTGCCGCCCTTGCCGAGCACGATCTTGCGCTGGCTCTCGCGCTCCACATAGATCGTCTGCTCGATGCGCACGGAGCCGTTGCGCAGTTCCTTCCAGCTCTCGGTCTCTACCGTGGAGCGGTAGGGCAGCTCGTCGTGGAGACGCAGGAACATCTTCTCCCGCGTGATCTCCGCCGCCAGCATGCGCATGGGGGCGTCGGAAACCTGGTCCTCGGGATAGAGCCAGGGGCCGAGCGGCACCGTCTCGGCGAACCAGCGGCGCACGTCGTCCACCCCGTCGCCTGTCAGGGCCGAGATCATGAACACGCGGTCGAACGGCAGGCGCTCGTTCAGTTGCGCTGCCAGCGCCAGCAGGGTGTCGCGGCGGATGAGGTCGATCTTGGTGAGGATCAGAGCCCGCGGCTTGCGGATCTCGGCCAGCGGGGCGAGCAGCGCCTCGATGTCCTCGTCCATGCCCCGCTTGGCGTCCACCAGCAGGGCGATCACGTCCGCATCACCCGCATGGGTCCAGGCGCTCGACACCATGGCCCGCTCCAGCCGCCGCTTGGGGGCGAAGATGCCGGGCGTGTCCACCAGAACGATCTGCGCGGCGCCGTCCAAAGCGATGCCGCGCACGATGGCGCGGGTCGTCTGCACCTTGTGGGAGACGATGGACACCTTGGTGCCCACGAGGGCGTTGGTGAGCGTCGACTTGCCTGCATTGGGCGCGCCGAGCAGAGCGACGAAGCCGCAGCGGGTCGGCCCCGCGAGGGGCGGAGGAGGGTCCGCCACCTCCTCCTGATCGGCGTCGAAATCGTCCTCCTCGTCGTCATCGAAGAGGTCGTCGGCCAAGTCGTCGTCTGCCATGTCGTCGGTGGCCAGGTCATCGGCGGGAATGTCGTCGGCGGGCATGTCGGCCGTGGCAAGAGCCTCGGTCGGAGCGGGGACGGCGCGCCCTTCCTCTTCCGGGGCGGCGTCCTCGCGCCTGGACTTGCCCTTGCCGATACCCGCGCCTGCCTTCTTTCCCGATGCCATCATTCCTCGCCCTTCTGCCAGACGCCCTCGCGGACGAGGAAGGCGGCGGCCGCCGCCTTCTGCGCATTCTGCTTGGAGGCCCCGTCCGCCTGCGCCGAGGGCAGGCCGGGAAGGTCCACCGCCACGGTGAATCGCGGCGCATGGTCGGGGCCGGAGCGCATCACCTCACGATAGGAGGGGGGCGGCAGGCCGCGCGCCTGCGCCCATTCCTGGAGCACCGTCTTGGCATCGCGCAGCGGACGGCGAGGGGCCTCCAGCCGCGGGCGCCAGAAGCGCTCCACCAGCGCATGCGCCGCGTCATAGCCCCCATCGAGGAAAACCGCAGCCACCACGCCCTCGGTCACGTCGGCCAGGATTGCACGGCGCTTGTGGGCACCGGACTGGCTTTCACCTGGACCGAGGCGGATGAAGGGGCCGAGGTCCATGTCCTCGGCGACTTCGGCGCAAGCCTCCTCGCGCACCAGCTCGGCGAGCCGGCGCGACAGCTCGCCCTCCTCTCCTTCGGGGAAGGCCAGATAGAGCATGTGGGAAACCACGGAGCCGAGCACGTGGTCGCCCAGGAACTCCATGCGCTGGTAGGACCTGAGGCGCGGGGCGGCGCCCTTCACGGCGCTGATGTGCGACAGCGCAAGCTCAAGCGCGGAGCGGTCGCGGAAACGGTAACCGATCCGCTCCTCCAGGAGGGCGAGATCCGTACTCACCCCGTTCAATGTACCCGAGTGAACAGGCGATCCCATCTAACCGTCCAAGGCCACGACCAAACCTGCCACGCGGAGGCGCCCTCGTCGATCGAGAAGAAGATCAGCTGCGCCTTGCCGATGAGATTCTCGAAGGGCACATAGCCAACCTGGCTCAGCACGCGGCTGTCGGCGGAATTATCGCGATTGTCGCCCATCATGAAGAAATGCCCAAGCGGCACCTCATAGACCGGCGTGTTGTCGTAGAAGCCATTGTCCACGATGTCGAGCGTCTCATAGGAGACGCCGTTCGGCAGCGTCTCGCGCCAGCGCTTCACCGGCATCTTGCGGCCGGAGCCGTCATCCTCGGTCACGTCGGCCAGGCGCTCGCGCTTCACCGGCACGCCGTTGATGTGCAGGAGGCCCGAGATCATCTGGATCTTGTCCCCCGGCATGCCGATCACGCGCTTGATGTAGTCCGTCTCGTTGTCGCGCGGCAGCTTGAACACCACCACGTCGCCCCGGGTCGGCTCGGAGCCGAAGATGCGGCCGGAGAACAAATTGGGCGAGAAGGGGATGGAGAAGTGCGAGTAGCCGTAGCTGTATTTGGAGACGAACAGATAGTCGCCGATCAGGAGCGTGTCCTTCATCGACCCCGACGGAATATTGAACGGCTGGAACAGGAAGGTGCGGATCACCAGCGCGATCAGCAGCGCATGGACGATCACGCGGACGGTTTCGAGCAGTCCGCCGTCCTTCTTGGAGTCGCTGGTCGCGGTCATCGTGTGTCCAAAAAAATTCCGAGAGAGCGCAGCCTAGGGACAACTGCGCCGAAACTGAGGAGAAAGGGCCAGATCGACACCCGCCTCCACAGGCCAAGGCCCCTATAGATGTTTCGCCCGCCGCGGGCAACGCAAGTGGGCCCATGTGGCGTTACGTCGGCACCGCCCGCCGACCGAGATTCCCACCGAAATCACCTTTTTTGCCACTGCCGCTGGGGGAGACGGACGCAAGGTCCTCCCCTCGGTGAAGGCGGGAACGAAGGGGGGCTTCAGGCCGCCGGAGCCGCCCCGCGCGGGACGGCGGAGATGATCACATGGGCCGCCGTCAATGGCCCTTCGTCGGTGAGCGAGAGGTGGATGCGCGGCTCGTAGCCCTCCGGCACCAGCTGCTGGAGCCGCCGCGCCGCACCGCCGGTCAGGACAAGTGTGGGCTGGCCCGTGGGCAGGTTCACCACGCCCATGTCGCGCCAGAACACGCCATGGCTCAGGCCGGTGCCCAGAGCCTTGGCGCAGGCCTCCTTGGCAGCGAAGCGCTTGGCATAGGTCTCGACCCTCAGCTTGCGGCGGTCCGCCTTGGCGCGCTCCACCGGAGTGAACACCCGGTCGAGGAAGCGATCGCCGAACCGCTCGATGGAGCGGGCGATGCGCCGCGCATCGGCGAAGTCCGAGCCGATGCCGATGATCATGCGGCCGCCCCGCTGGCGAGCGTCGCCCGGCCCCCGGCGATGGCCTCGCGCATGCGTCGCACCGCCTCTTCCAGCCCGATGAAGACCGCCTCGCCGATGATGAAGTGGCCGATGTTCAGCTCGGCGATCTCAGGAAAGGCGGCGATGCGTTCGGCTGTCTCATAGTCGAGCCCATGGCCCGCATGCACCTCGAGCCCGAGGGCGGCCGCGTGGCGTGCGCCCGCCTTGAGCCGCTCGAACTCGACTTCGGCGGCATCGTGCCGGCCTTCAGCACAGGCATCGCACCAAGCGCCGGTGTGCAGCTCCACGATGTCCGCTCCGAGGGCAGAGGCGGCCTCCAGCTGCGCGGGGTCCGCGGCGACGAAGAGCGAGACGCGGATGCCGGCCGCCCTCAGCCGGGCGATGCGCGGGGCGAGCTCCGCCATCTGGCCGGCGGCGTCGAGCCCGCCCTCCGTGGTCCGCTCCTCGCGCCGCTCGGGCACGAGGCAGCAGGCGTGGGGACGGATGCGGGTGGCGATGCCCACCATCTCCTCGGTGGCCGCCATCTCGAAATTGAGCGGAAGGTCGATCTCACCCTTCAGCCGCACCATGTCCGCGTCGCGGATATGGCGGCGATCCTCGCGCAGATGGGCGGTGATGCCGTCCGCGCCGGCAGCCTTGGCGAGGGCGGCGGCGCGGACCGGATCCGGATGGATGCCGCCGCGCGCATTGCGCACGGTCGCCACGTGGTCGACGTTCACCCCGAGCCGCACGGCATTGCGCACCGCCATTTCGCTTGCTCCTTGCCGGGCCTGTCGCCTCAGCCGTTGACGCGCTCCACCTGGGAGACGACCTCGCGGGCCTTGAGGTCCGCCATGATGGAATTGAGGTGCCTGAGGTCAAACACCTCGATGTCGATGACCATCTCGTGGAAATCGGCGGACCTCGACCGCATCTGCAGGCCCTCGATGTTGCCGCCCCGGTCGCCGATGGCGCTCGCCACCTGAGCGAGGGAGCCGGGCGCATTGCGGGCGGTCACGATGATCCGCGCCGGGAAGCGCCCCTCCGACAGTTCGTCCACATCCCAGCGCACGTCGAGCCAACGTTCCGGCGCATCCTCGAAATTCTGCAGCGAGGGGGACTGGATGGGGTAGATGGTGATCCCCTCCCCCGGCGTGAGGATGCCGACGATGCGGTCGCCCGGCACCGCACCGCCCTCCGGCGCGAAGCGCACCGGCAGCTCGCCATTGATGCCGCGGATGGGGATGGCGTCGAGCCGCTCCGCCTTGGCGCCCTCAGGGATCTTGAACTTGAGATTGTGGCCGCGCTTCAGCTCGAACCAGCCTTCCCCGTTGGCCTGCTGCGCCGCGCGTTCCTCCGGCCGCGGTGGCACCCAGTCGGGATAGACGGCACGCACGAGGTCGTCGGTCTTGATCTCGCCCCGGCCCACCGCCGCGAACACATCTTCCGCTGCGGCGCGGGCGAGGCGCGGCGTCGCCTTGGCCACCGCGTCCTCGGAGAAGCTCTTGCCGGCCTTGGCGAAGGCCCGCTCGGCAATCTTGCGGCCGAGCCCGGCATATTGCGCCCGCACGGCGGCACGGGTGGCCCGGCGCACGGCGGCGCGGGCCTTGCCGGTGACGGCAATGGTCTCCCACGCCCCCGGCGGGGTCTGGGCCTTGGAGGTGATGATCTCCACCTCGTCGCCATTCTTCAGCTCGGACACGAGGGGGGCAATGGAACCGTTGATCTTGCAGCCCACCGCCGTGTTGCCCACGTCGGTGTGCACGGCATAGGCAAAGTCGATGGGCGTCGCCTTGCGCGGCAAGGCGATCAACCGGCCCTTGGGGGTGAAGCAGAACACCTGGTCGTGGAACAGCTCGAGCTTGGTGTGCTCCAGGAACTCTTCCGGCGAAAGCCCCTGCGACAGGTTCTCGATGGTCTTGCGCAGCCAGGCGTAAGCGCGGCTCTCGTGGGAGAGCATCTCCCCCGGTGCACCGGAGGCATCCTTGTAGAGGGCATGGGCGGCGATGCCGTACTCGGCGATCTCCTCCATGTCGCGCGTGCGAATCTGCATCTCGACGCGCTGGCGGCGCGGGCCCACCACCGTGGTGTGGACAGAGCGGTAGTCGTTCGGCTTGGGGGTCGAGATGTAGTCCTTGAAGCGGCCCGGCACGATGGCCCACTTGGTATGGACGACGCCCAGCGCGCGATAGCAGTCTTCCACCGAGGAGACGATGACGCGGAAGCCGTAAAGGTCGGAGAGCTGCTCGAAGCCGATGGCCTTGCGCTCCATCTTGCCCCAGATGGAATAGGGCCGCTTCTCGCGCCCTTTCACCTCGGCGACGATGCCGCGGCGGGCGAGTTCGTCCTTCAGCTCACGCTCGATCTCCTGGACCAGCGGGCCGTTGACCTGCCGCAGCTCGGACACCCGGGTGGTGATGCTTTCGTAAGCCTCCGGGGAGAGTTGGCGGAAGGAAAGGTCCTCCAGCTCCTCGCGCATGTCCTGCATGCCCATGCGGGCTGCGAGCGGCGCGTAGATGTCCAGCGTCTCCTGGGCGACGCGATCGCGCTTCTCCGGCGGCACCCACTTCAGGGTGCGCATGTTGTGCAGGCGATCGGCCAGCTTCACCAGCAGCACGCGCACATCGTCGGCAATGGCGAGGAGAAGCTTCCTCAGGTTCTCCGCCTGCTTGGCCTGCTTGGAGACGAGGTCCAGCTTCTTGATCTTGGTGAGGCCCTCCACCAGCGTCGCGATCTGGTGGCCGAACAGGCGCTCGATCTCCGCCTTGGTGGCGCTCGTATCCTCGATGGTGTCGTGCAGCAGGGCCGCGACGATGGTGGCATCGTCGAGCTTGAGATCCGTGAGGATGGCCGCCACTTCGAGCGGATGGGAAAAGTAGGGATCGCCGGACGCGCGCAGCTGGCTGCCGTGCGCGCGCATGGCATAGACGTAGGCGCGGTCGAGCAGCGCCTCGTCGGTGTTGGGATTATACCGTCGAACGCGCTCGACGAGTTCGTATTGGCGCATCATGGCCGGAACGATCCGTCGCAGCACGGGCAGAGCGGCGCAGCCCGCCCCATCCTTGTTTGTCTCGTAGATATCATGCGGAAGGGCGGCAGACGCAAGGCATAGCTGCCTCGCGATGAAAGAGGAGCCGGTGCGCCCTCCTGCAAGGAGGCGCCGCCGGCGGACAAGGATGCGGACGGGCACTGGCCCTTTGGGGAGGCCCCTCCCCTGCACGGGCCTTACGGCAGGAGCAGCGTCGTGCCGGTGGTCTTGCGCGATTCGAGGTCGTGATGGGCCTTCTGAACATCCTTCAGCGCATAGGTCTGGTGGATCGGGATCTTCACCGCGCCCGTCAGCACCGCCTCGAACAGGTCGTTGGCGGTGGCGATGAGGTCGTGGCGCTTGGCGACAAAGGTGCCCAGCGTCGGCCGGGTGGCGAAGAGCGAGCCCTTCTGCGACAGGTGCAGCAGGTCGAAATTCTTGATGGCGCCCGAGGCGTTGCCGAAGCTCACGAACAGGCCGAGCGGCTTCAGGCAGTCGAGGGAGGCAGGGTAGGTCGCCTGCCCCACGCCGTCATAGACCACGTCGCACAGCTTTCCGGAGGTGATCTCCTTCACCCGGTGCACGAAATCCTCGTCGCGATAGAGGATCACCTCGTCGCAGCCGTTGGAAAGCGCCAGCCCCGCCTTTTCCTTGGAGCCTACGGTGCCGATGACCGTGGCGCCCAGGTGCTTGGCCCACTGGCAGAGGATGAGCCCCACGCCGCCGGCCGCCGCCTGCACGAGAATCACGTCGCCAGGCTTCACATGGTGGGTGCGGCGCACCAGATACTGCGCCGTCATGCCCTTCAGCATCATGGCGGCGGCGGTGCGGTCGTCGATGGCCGCCGGCAGGTGCACCAGCACCGAGGCGGCGATGTTGCGCACCTGCGCATAGGAGCCGGTGGCCATGGCATAGGCCACGCGGTCGCCGGGGTGGAACTCGGTCACGTCCGGGCCCACGGCCTCCACCACGCCGGCGCCCTCGTTGCCGGGCACGAACGGCAGGCTCGCCGCCTTGTAGAGGCCGGTCCGGAAATAGACGTCGATGAAATTGAGGCCGATGGCCGTGTGGCGCACCTGCACCTCACCCCGGCCCGGCGGCTGCAACTGGACCTCTTCGTAGCTGAGGACCTCGGGACCGCCCGTTTGATGCACCCTTACCGCATAGACCATGTCGCCAGACCCCTGTCCTCCCGGATTGGGAGGGATCATAGGGCCGGGCCGGTGCGCCGCAAGCATCCTTCAGCGGCCGCCGGACACCGGAAGCACGGTGCCGGTGACATAGGAGGCAGACTCCGACAGGAGCCACAGGATGGAGCGGGCCACCTCCTCGGACGTGCCCGGCCGGCCCAGGGGAATGCTGGGCGCCAGCCGCTCCAGCCGGTCGTGTTGGCCACTGCGGGCATGGATGCCGGTCTCGATCAGGCCGGGGGCCACTGCATTCACGCGCACGCTCTCCCGCGCGAGCTCGCGCGCCAAGCCGAGAGTGAGGCTGTCGATGGCGCCCTTGGAAGCGGCGTACCACACATATTCCCCCGGCGAGCCGAGCCGCGCCGCCATGGAGGAGACGTTGACGATGGCACCGCCCGCCCCGCCATGGGCGGTGGAGATGCGCCGGATGGCGGCCTGCGCCACCAGCATGGCGCCGGTGACGTTGATGCCGACGACCTGCGCCAGCACGTCCGGGGCGAGATCCGCGAACCGACTGGCCGGGCCGGTGATGCCGGCATTGTTCACGAGATGGGTGGTGCGGCCGAGGCGGGAATCCACCTCCGTGAACAGGCGCTCCACCTCCTCCGGCCGGGCCACGTCCGCCTTGACCACCAGCACCTCCGCCCCCAGCGCGCGGGCCGCGGCGGCGCTGCGCTCGGCCTCCACCGGGGCCGAGGCGTAGTTGAGGGCGATTCGATAGCCCTCGGCGGCGGCGAGACGCACCGTCGCCGCGCCGATGCCGCGGCTGCCGCCGGTCACCACAAGCACCTTCCCGGTCATTCGCCCCCTCCCGCGCGACGCGCTGCGACCTTGCGCCGGCGCCGCCCTGCGGACGCGACGTTGAGCACCTCCACCGTCACGGAAAAGGCCATGGCGGCATAGATGTAGCCCTTCGGGATGTGCGCGCCGAAGCCGTCCGCCACCAGCGTCACGCCGATGAGCACAAGGAAGGCGAGCGCCAGCATCTTCGTGGTGGGATGGGCCGCGATGAAGGCGGAGAGCGGGCCCGACGCCGCGAACATGATGGAAACCGCGATGATCACCGCCAGCACCATGATGGAGAGATGCTCCGCCATGCCGATGGCGGTGAGGATGGAATCCACCGAGAAGATGAGGTCGAGCACGATCACCTGCGCCACCACGATGGCGAAGGCCTGCTTCACCGCGCCCGTCAGGCTCTCCTCCGTCTCGTCCTCCCCTTCGAGGGCGCCGTGCATCTCGTGGGTGGCCTTGGCGATGAGGAAGGCGCCGCCGCCGATCAGGATGATGTCGCGCCAGGAGAAGTCATGGCCGAAGGCGGTGAAGAGGCTCTGCTGCAGGCCGATGAGCCAGGACAGGACGAACAGCAGCGCGATCCGCAGGCCGAGCGCCGCCGACAGCCCCACCTGCCGCGCCCGCAGCGCCTGGGCGGCGGGGAGGCGCTGCACCACCAGCGAGATGAACACCACATTGTCGATGCCGAGGACGATCTCCATGGCCGTGAGCGTCAGGAGCGCCGCCCAGGCCTCCGGCGACGTAACCCATTCCAGCATCCGCCCCTCCACACAAACCCGGCGCAAGCATGGGCAAATGCACGCGCATCGCAACCCGAGCCGCCCCAGGCGCCGCCGAAACCCGCCACCCGTGCCGAAGGGGCAACAGGGGGCGGCGCGGGCCGGGTGAGCCGGCATCCTCCTTCCAGCGTATGGTTTCCGGATGCCATGCCGCAGGCCGGGCCGCTTTTCTCGCGCCGGGCCCGGTTCTAGAGTCGCGCATCGTAAGGGATGAAGAAGATCGGCCTGGAGGCAGTCAGATGAGCGCAGTCGCGGCGCATGACGGCATGCACAAGGTGGTCGTGGTGGGCGCAGGTCCCGCCGGACTGGCCACCGCCATCGGACTCGCCGCGCGGGGCGTGCCCACCGCCCTCGTCACCGGGCCGGATCGGGGCGCCGACCATCGCACGACCGCGCTGCTCGAAGGCTCCGTGCGGATCCTCGAAGACTTCGGAGTCTGGGCCGACCTGGCGCCCAAGGCCGCGCCCCTGCGCGACATGCGCATCGCCGACGCGACCCGCCGCCTGGTGCGGGCGCCGGAGGTGACCTTCCGCTCGTCCGAGATCGGGCTGGAGGCGTTCGGCTACAACATCGAGAACGATTCCCTGCGCAACGGGCTGCTCGCCCAGGCGCTGGAGCAGCCGAACCTGCATATCGCCCGCACCGCCCTGGAGCGCATCGCGTTCGGCCCCGACGCGCTGGTGCTTCATCTCGCCGACGGCGCGCCGCTGAAGGCAAGGTTGGTGGCGGGCGCGGACGGGCGCAATTCCACGGTGCGCGCCGCCGCCGGCATCAAGATGCGCACCCACGCTTATCCGCAGGTGGCCTTCACCGCCACCGTGCAGCACACCCGCCCGCATGAGGACACCTCCACCGAGTTCCACACCGAGACCGGCCCCTTCACCCTGGTGCCGCTGCCCGGCGACCGCTCCTCCATCGTCTGCGTGGTGAGCGAGCGGGAGGCGGTGCGCCTCCTCGGCCTCGACGATCAGGCCCTGGCCCGCGAGATGGAGGCGCGCGCCTCCTCCGTGCTGGGCCGGTTCGAGATCGAGGGCGGGCGCGGCGCCTTCCCGCTGGCGGCGGAGACGGCCGAAACGATCATTGGCGACCGCATCGCGCTGCTGAGCGAGGCCGCCCACATCATGCCGCCCATCGGCGCGCAGGGGCTCAACCTCGGCCTCAGGGACGCCGGAGCGCTGGTGGACGTCGTAAGCCATGCGGTAGCCTCCGGGCGCGATCCCGGCAGCGCGGAAGTCCTGTCCCGCTACGCCGCGGCGCGGGAGCGGGACATTTCCGGCCGCATGCGCGCGGTGGACTTGCTGAACCGCTCGCTGCTCTCCGACCTGGTGCCGATCCAGAGCATGCGCGGTTTCGGCCTCTATCTGCTGGACCGCATCGGCCCGCTCCGCCGGACGCTGATGCGTCTCGGCGTGGGCGACAGGGCCGCCTGATGGCCGCCGTCAGAACAGGCTGAGCGGGATGATCTGCTCCCGCAGCAGGTAGAGCATCCCCGTCACCGTCACGACGGAAAACAGCGTGCCGAGAAGGACGGCCGTGGACGCCTCCTCCACGAATACATGATACTGCCGCGCCAGCACGAAGGCATTGAGCGCCGGCGGCAGGGCAGCCATCAGCAGCAGCGTCTGCGCCCACACCGGCGAGAACGGCCCGAACAGCGACAGCGACGCCAGCGCGACGGCCGGATGGACCAGCAGCTTGAGCACCAGCAGTGGCCCCAGCTCCATCGGCACGCGCGTCAGCGGACGCAGCGCCACCGTGACGCCGAGGGTGAAGAGCGCGCAGGGGGCTGCGGCATTCTTCAGGAAGTCCAGCATCTTGGCGAGGGCGTCTGGCTCCCTGAACTCGAAGGCCGCGGCCAGCACGCCGAGCAGCGTCGCGATGTTGAACGGATGGGTGAAGACCCTCTTGGCGATGAGCACAAAGGTGTGCCCCAGGCTCTCGCCACGCCCGCGCATGGCCATCAGCAGCGGCACCAGGGTAAAGAAGAAGACGCTGTCGCAGGCGAAGATCAGCGCCGCCGGCGTCGCCGCCGCCTGCCCCAGCGCGGCCAGGGTGAGCCCCGGCCCCATGTAGCCCACATTGGCATAGGCGCCGACCGTGATGGCGATGGCAGCCTCGCCGATGTTCCCTTTCCGGAACCACAGCCCGATGGCCAGCGCCACCATGGCTGTCGTGGCCGTGGAGACCACCACAGCGAGGATGAAGCGGGGGTTGGCCAGTTCGTGGAAGGGCGTCTGGGCGACGATCCGGTAGAACAGCGCCGGCAGCGCCACGTAAATGATGAAGAAGGACAGCCAGGCGAGCCCGCTCTCCGGCAGCTTCACCCGCCAGCCGCAGAAATAGCCGAGGAAGATCAGGCCGAAGAAGGGAAAGGCGAGGCCGAAGAGATCGCTCATGGAGGCAAAGGTGCGCGCGGGGAAGGGCAGAAGGGCAGGCGGCGCCTGTCCTTCTTAGCTGCGCCGGAGCGGCAAGGAAAGCACCCGTCCTACCTGGCGCCGGCCGGTGCCGGCAGCAGGTGGCGCACCGCATAAAGCTCCGGATAAAGCCGGTTCCGGAACTGGCTCGCCGCCGGCTCCACCGTCGCCAGGAGCTTGTCGATCGAGCCCGCCTGAGGGGTCTCGGCCCATGCCCGTCGGGGAATGGGGCGGTCGTCGAGCCAGAAGGGGCTCCAGTCGAACGTGGTCTCCAGCAGTTCCCGGGCGAAGTCCACGCCCTCGCCGATGGCGCCCTGCATCACCACGTCAATGTAGGATTGCAGGAGGGGAAAATCCACGTCGGGCCGCTGGAGGTCCTGCGGCAGCTTGCCGGCGGTCACCCTGGGCACATAGATCCAGACCCGGCCGATCCGCGGCAGGCCCTGCCAGCCCACGGCCTCAAGATGCACCGCATCCAGTTCGACCCGGTCGTAGCCGCCCTCCCGGCGATCGAAGGCCGCGAGCTCGGCAGCGTCGCGCACCGGAAACACGACACCGTTGATGGTGCTCGGCCCCTCCCCGTCCATGCGTTGCCGCAGGCCGAGCGCCGTGAAGCCGGCGGTCCCCTCCCGCGGGGTGAAGCGCGCGCCCCACGACCGCACATAGCCGAAATTGGCGGAGATCCGCGCCGCGATGGCCGGCACCCGGCGGCCGGACGTACCGCTTCGCGAGGGTTCGTTGATGAGCGAACCGTAGCCAAAGAGGAATTCCTTCGGCGAATCGGCCAGCCGCTCGCCCCAGAAGTCACGCCCGGCCGCCGGCAGGGAGGAGGCCGCAAGGCCGGCAAGGCCGCCGAGTAGGGCACGCCGCGTGATCATGAGCCGTCGTCCACCTTTCCCGGCCGCGCCGCCGCCCGGATCCCCGAAGCGGCGGGACGCCCCTCAAGTCGTGTTGCGCCAGCCACCGAGCTATGCTGCATTGCAATCAAGGATTTTGCCCGGGTGGATCCGCCGCCCGCCAAACCATTGGGGAGAAAAATGAAGCTGCCGCGCCAATTCTTCAAGCCGCTCGCGATCGGCGCACCCGCACCCTATCGCGAGTTGCCGGTGCGGCTCGAGCGCATGATTCATTTCGTGCCGCCGCACCTGGAGAAGATGCGCGCCAAGGTGCCGGACATCGCCAAGCAGGTGGACGTGGTGCTCGGCAACCTGGAGGATGCGATCCCCTCCGATGCCAAGGAAGCCGCCCGCCGGGGCTTCATCGAGATGGCCAAGGCCACCGACTTCGGCTCCACCGGCCTGTGGACCCGCATCAACTGCCTCAACAGCCCGTGGGTGCTGGACGACATCGTCGAGATCGTCAGCGAGATCGGCAACAAGCTCGACGTCATCATGCTGCCCAAGGTGGAAGGCGCCTGGGACATCCACTATCTCGACCAGCTGCTCGCCCAGCTGGAGGCGCGCCATTCCATCGGCAAGCCGATCCTCATCCACGCCATCCTCGAGACGGCCGAGGGCGTGAAGAACGTGGAGGAGATCGCGAGCGCCTCCCCGCGCATGCACGGCATGAGCCTGGGGCCGGCGGACCTTGCTGCCTCCCGCGCCATGAAGACCACCCGCGTGGGCGGCGGCCATCCGGACTACAAGGTTCTGGCCGACCCGGACGGCGACAAGCCGCGCGTGGGCTACCAGCAGGACCTGTGGCACTA
This sequence comes from Xanthobacter nonsaccharivorans, assembly GCF_043194755.2. Classification (NCBI taxonomy): domain Bacteria; kingdom Pseudomonadati; phylum Pseudomonadota; class Alphaproteobacteria; order Hyphomicrobiales; family Xanthobacteraceae; genus Xanthobacter; species Xanthobacter nonsaccharivorans. The sequence continues at coordinate 2,618,442 of NZ_CM195526.1, forward strand.
CACCGTCGGCAAGATGGTGGATGCCTGCGCCGCCAATGGCATCAAGCCCTTCTACGGCCCGTTCGGCGACTTTGCCGACCTCGCCGCCTGCGAGAGCCAGTTCCGCAACGCGTTCCTGCAGGGCTGCGTGGGCGCCTGGTCGCTGCACCCCACCCAGATCGAGATCGCCAAGCGCGTGTTCTCCCCCGATCCGGGCGAGGTGGCCTTCGCCCTCAAGATTCTGGAAGCCATGCCGGACGGCGCCGGCGCGGTGATGATCGACGGCAAGATGCAGGACGATGCCACCTGGAAGCAGGCCAAGGTCATCGTGGATCTTGCCCGGATTGTCGCAGCCAAGGACCCGGAAATGGGCAAAGCCTACGGATTGTGAGACAATTCGTTAACGATGCGCTCCGGCACCATGCCGGAGCGCCGGCGTGACAGACAGTACAGACGAGGCGGGACATGGGCACACAGGACAAGGCGCGCGTGAAACCCGCCACCGGCGCGCCGGCGCACGAGAGCGCAGGAACCGCGCTGCTTCCCGGCGAGATCGCGGCTTTCGACGCCAGCATGCGGCAGGCGAAGTTCCGCATCGGCGAGGTGGTGCGCCACAAGCACTTCCCCTTCCGCGGCGTGGTGTTCGACGTGGACCCGGTGTTCGACAACACCGAGGAATGGTGGCTCTCCATCCCGGAGGAGATCCGGCCCCACAAGGACCAGCCGTTCTATCACCTGCTGGCGGAGAATGCAGACAGCGAATACGTGGCCTATGTCTCCGAGCAGAACCTGGAGCGGGACACCTCCGACGAGCCGGTGCGCCACCCCAAGGTGAACGAGGCCCTCTCCGCCGACGGCTCCGGCGGCTGGCGGGTGCGGCCCGATCTGGTCAACTGACGGCGCGCGTTTCCCAACGTCCACGCCCCCGCTTGAGGACATAAAAAAGGGCCGGCTCAGCGCCGGCCCTTTTCATTTCCAGGAATGCGCCCCCCACGCCGGGAGGGCCGCCTGATGTCACTGGCCGTTCTGCTTGGCCTTCTCGAGCTCCTGGCCCTTCTTGAGCAGCGCCGCGGTGGCCTCCTGCTCCTTCTTCTGCTGGGCGGCCTTGGCCTCCTCCACGCGCTTGCGCTGCATTTCGGCCGCCACGGCCGCGTCCATGCCGGGGCCATCGAAGGTCTTGGCGAAGTCGGCGTTGCCGACCGGGATCTTCACCTCGCGCTGCGGGTTCCGCATCTCCAGGCTGACCGACTTGGAGGTCTTCAGCTTGTTGATGAAGTCCGCATTGACCACGGTCTGGGCCACGCAGATGGGGCCGAGGTTCGGGGCAACGGTGCAGACCGAGAACGGCAGGGCAACCGGCGAGGTGTCGAAATTGATGCGCATGCCCGGCTGCAGCAGGAAGCCCTGCGGCACGAAGATCTCAAGGCCCTTGTTGGGCTCGCCCTCGATGCCGCTCAGCTGCATCTGCGCAAACGGCTGGCCGTTGACGGTGATGATGGTGGCGGTGAAGCAGGCCTTCTTCTTCGGCTTGCCGGGATCCTTCTCGTCGGCGATCTCCTGGCACACCTTCTGCCAGGGCGAGGACGCGAAGGTGAGCTGCTCACCCTGGCCCTGCGGCAGGGCGCCGGGGGCGGCCTGGGCGGCGGGAGCCGCGGCCGGAGCGGCGGGCTTGGCAGCCGGAGCGGCGGCGGGCTTTGCAGGCGCAGGCTTCGCGGCGGGGGCAGTGGTGGCCGGCGGGGTCTGGGAGAGCGCCGGTCCGGCGAATGCCACAGCGAGCAGCGCGGCAGCGACACCGGCCGAGAGCTGCGCGATGGAACGGGTCTTGGTCATTGTGGCCTTTCCTGTGGTCTCAACCGCCGGGGCGCAGGCCGCGCCTCAAGGCACGTGGGGGAGCCCTCGCATCCCGCCTCGGGCATCGGCTCTCTCCGGCCCAATTAAGGCGAGAAGGTGACGAAGCCCACCGCTGCCGGTCGCACGGCATGGCCCGGTACATTCCCCATGAATACGGCCAACGCGAGGCCGCAGAACGCCCCCGGGGAATGGCGGTTGCAAGCCGCCTCTCTTTAGGGGGCATCGGGCAATTTCGTCCACATAAATCGTGAACCGCGCTGCGCTATCATGGTCTCTGGCGGCTCATGCCTTGCGGTCCCTTCCGACCCGCGAGGGGAGCACACCTTCATGGGGACACGGTTCGCGATGAGGAAGCACCGTCCGGGAGCATCTGCGCGGCGCAGGGCGGGGCCCCTCGCGGCCGTTGTGCTCGCCTTGCTTTTCCTGGCACCGGCGGCCGCGGAGGAGGGGGCGGTCACCTCCCCGGCCATCGCCATGCGGGGCGCCCCTGCCCTGCCGCCGGACTTTCCGGCCCTGCCCTATGCCAATCCGGAGGCGCCGCGCGGGGGGCGGCTGGACTTGTCGATGATCGGCACCTTCGACAGCCTCAACCCCTTCATCGTCAAGGGGTCCGCGCCGGTCTTCTTGCGCGGCTACGTGGTCGAAAGCCTGATGGCCCGGTCCCTTGACGAGCCTTTCACCCTCTACCCGCTCCTCGCCCGTGCGGTGACCACCGATGCCGCCCGGAGCTTCGTGACCTTCAGCCTCGACCCCCGCGCCCGCTTCGCCAATGGCGATCCGGTAACGAGCGCCGATGTGCTGTTCTCCTTCGCCCTGATGCGGGACATGGGCCGGCCGAATCACCGCCTTTATTATGCGAAGGTTGCAAAAGCCGAGGCGCCGGACACCCTCACCGTGCGCTTCACCTTCACCGAGCCGGACCGGGAGCTGCCCCTCATCATGGGGCTGATGCCGGTGTTCGATGCCAGCACCATCGACACCTCCCACTTCGAGGAGACGAACCTTTCCCCCCTCGTCGGCTCGGGCCCCTACCGCATCGGCGCGGTGGACGCCGGGTCCTCCATCACCCTGGAAAAGCGAGCGGATTACTGGGGTCGCGACCTGCCGGTGAACCGCGGCCTCTATAATTTCGATGCCGTTCGCTTCAGCTACTTCCGCGATGTCAACACGGAGTTCGAGGCCTTCAAGAAAGGCCTCGTCGACGCCCGCTTCGAGAACGACCCGGGCCGCTGGGAAACGGGGTATGATTTTCCCGCCGCCCGGACCGGCCAGGTGGTGCGGGAGACCATCCCCACAGGAACACCGAAGCCCTATTCCGCCTTCGTATTCAACACGCGCCGCTCGTTGTTTTCGGATATTCGCGTGCGACGGGCGATGATCGAGCTGTTCGACTTCGAGTGGCTGGACCGCAGCTTCTACCACGGCCTCTATCGACGTACCGCCAGCTTCTTCGAGGGCTCTGACCTCGCCGCCCCCGGCCACAAGGCGGATGCGCGGGAGCTGGCCATTCTCGCTCCCTATCCGGATGCGGTGGTGCCGGACGTGCTGGCGGGCACCTATCGGCCGCCTGCCTCGGACGGCTCCGGCCGGGACCGCGCCCGGCTGCGCGCGGCCATCGACCTCCTGGCGGAGGCCGGGTGGGAGCTACGGAAGGGGGTGATGGTGAAGGCGGAGACGGGCGCGCCTTTGGCCTTCGAGATCATGGTGGCGACGCGGGAGCAGGAGCGCCTCGCCGTCGCCTATGCCGGCCAGCTGAAGCGGGCGGGCATCAACGCCCTGGTGCGGTTCGTGGACGCGGTGCAGTTCGACGCCCGCCGCTCGGCCTATGAGTTCGACATGGTGCCGAACGTGTGGGCCCAGTCCCTTTCGCCGGGCAACGAGCAGGCCTTCTATTTCGGCGCGGCGGCGGCGGACACGCCCGGCACGCGCAACTACATGGGCGCGAAGGCCCCGGCCATCGATGCGGCCATCGCCGCACTGCTCGCCGCCGGGGAGCTCGACGATTATGTCGCCGCCGCCCGGGCGCTCGATCGCGTGCTCATCTCCGGCGCCTATGGCGTGCCTTTGTTCCACACGCCGGGCCAATGGCTCGCCCGCTGGACGCGGATCGCCCGGCCGGAGCGCGCCTCCCTCTACGGCACGCTGCCGGAAACCTGGTGGCGCGTGCCGGGACACTAGCGCGCCGGAGCCGCCCGCAGCTTGTCGAAGATGAGCCGACCCGGCTCTAGGCACGGCGGGCGCGGACCGCCGCGACCCCCAGGGCGATGAACAGCAGCAGCACCGCGCCCTGCGCCACCGCGAAAGGCGGCTCGCTCTGGGTTGGCGCGGCCGCCTTCAGGGCGGGAACCTTGGCGAAGGCCTGGGCGACGCCCACGAACATGAGAAAATAGAGGCTCGCCACCGCCATGCCGGCATAGATGCCGCGCCATCGCCCCATCTGGCCCGCGCCGTAGACGGCATAGGCCGCGACGGCAACGACGACGAGGGCGATCGCGCCAACCGTGTGCGACGGCAGGAGACCATTGAATGGAAAGAGGAACCCGCTCGCGCTGGTGAGAAACGCCGTGGCCAGGAATATGCCGGACAGCGTGCCGCGGGCCTCCCCCCGCAGCAGGGCCGGCAACAGCAGAAGGCCGGCGGCGATGGCGACGAGGCTGACCCAGGTGTGGGCGCCGGTGAGCGTTGTGGGATCGAACATGGCCGGGGCAGGCTCCGCGAGCGACAGCCGCCAGCCTACCTCAAGGGCAAGAGGTGTGCCTGCCGCGATTTTCGGCGGCCTACGCGTCCGGAACATCGGCCCCGCGCGGGCGGGCGGAAGCGACGCTTCGTCCCACTGGAGGGCAAGCGCGCCAACGGATACCTCTTCGGGCAAATAACGGCCGCAATCTTCTTTAAACCTTCGGCAAGATGCCGGACAATTTTGCTGGCAAATCATAGGGTGAAGAGGGGGCGGGGATCAGGGCACTCCCGCCGGCTTCATGGATCTGCAACCGTTTCGTCTGCATCTGTAAAGGGTGGACGAGTTGGCGGGGAGGTGAATTCATGGCTGGCCTCCAGCGCGCGCTCCGGCGTGGGAATGAATTTGCGGACGTATTCGAAGACGAATTCGATGACGACTTTGCCGATACCCTTCCGGCGCCCCGGCGGGCGCCCGAGCAGGACAATTCGCCCGGGACCGCGCCCGTGAGCGCGGTGCGGCCGCGCATCGGCACCGGTCCCCGCGGCCGCACCAAGATCCGGCGGCGCCCGACGGATCGCGCGACCTTCTGGCGGGTGCTGGCGGTGTCCGCCGCCGTGCTGGTGGTGGGCACCGGCGGGCTCCTGGCCATCCATGCGATGCGGCCCGGCACCAGCGCCGACATCCCCCCGCAGGCGGCGACCGACGACAGCGCGCCGGCCCAGCTGGCCGCGACCGCGCCGGCCGATGCGCCCCGCACGGTTACTGCTGCCGCCATCCCGCAGGCGGGCGACCTGCAGCACAGTGCCCGGGTGGCGAAGGTGGCCTCCATCCTCACCGCGCCGGCAGTGCCCGCGCCACCCGCCGAAGCGCCGCCTCAGAAGGCCCTCGCGCTCACCGCAGCTCCGGCGGTCCCGCCGGCCGCGACCGAGGCCGGCCCCACCGCCGCCGACCTCGCCCGCCCCGCCTTCATCGAGCCGGTGACGGAGGACGATGAGGCGGACATGCCGGACGCCGCGACGGCCCCCCTGCCCCAGCCCCGGCCCACCCAGCTTGCCTCTGCCGAAGACGCCACGCCCAGGGATGCCGACGCCCGCAGCGCCCGCATCACCATGGACGTGACCCTGCGCTCCGGCCCGCGCCGCTCGGCTTCCGCCATCGGCACGCTGAACGAGGGCACCAAGGTGGCGCTCTATTCCTGCAAGTCATGGTGCGAGGTCTCCTCGGGCGACAAGCGCGGCTTCGTCTACCGCAACGCCGTGGGGCGGTAGAACAGCGTCGGGCCGCCCGCCCGGAAGGCCGCACGCGGTGGCGCTCCGCCTGCGACGCGGACGCGGCGGATCCCTCTGCCTTCAAGATGTTGGAGCGCGTTTCGCCCCCGGCAGGGAAACGGAGGCTGTTGCCATCCGGTCGGATCGCGCTCTAGCACCGGGCGCCCGTTCCGGGTAGCGTCGCAGCAAACCGGAACAGCCCATTGCCCAAACGTCCTTCCAAGCCGTCCCGTCCGTCCGCAGGCGCCGCCAGTTCCGGCGCCAAGGGCCGCGCGCCCAAATCCCGCGCCGCCCGCAAGCAGGCCGCGGCCGAGCATGCGCGGGCGGAGGCCCTCGTCATCGCCCGCCACGCCACCGGCCAGATGCCCACCAAGGAGCAGGTGCTCGCCTTCATCGCCTCCCAGAATGGCGAGGTGGGCAAGCGCGAGATCGCCCGCGCCTTCGGCCTCGACGCGGCCCAGAAGGTGGAGCTGAAGACGCTGCTGCGCGACCTGTCCGAGGAAGGCACGATCAGCCGCGAGCGCAAGCGGCTGCATATTCCCGGCGCCTTGCCCGGCGTGGTGCTGGCGGACATCGTCTCCCGCGACGCCGACGGGGAGCTCGTCGCCGTCCCGGTGGAATGGGACAGCGAGGCCCAGGGCGAGGCGCCTCCCATCCTCGTGCAGGTGCCGCGCCGCGCCCGCGCCGCCGGCCCCGCGCCGGGCCTGTCGGACCGGGTGCTGCTGCGCATCGTGGAAGGCTCCATCGAGCACGCCGTCCCCCATGTGGGCCGCGTGATCAAGGTGCTGGAGAAAGCCCGCAAGCAGACCATGGGCATCTTCCGCGCCGCCCCGCACGGGGGCGGGCGCATCATCCCCATCGACAAGAAGCAGCTCGGCCGCGAGCTTCAGGTGCCCCCCGGCGCCGAGCACGAGGCGGAGGACGGCGACCTCGTTACCGTCGAGCTGATGCGCCAGCGCGTGTTCGGGCTGCCCACCGCGCGGGTGAAGGAGCGCCTCGGCTCGCTGAAGTCGGAGAAGGCGGTGAGCCTCATCGCCCTCCACGCCCACGGCATCCCCAACGTCTTCCCCGAAGGCGTGCTGAAGGAAGCCGAGGCGGCGAAGAAGATCACCGTGCGCGGCCGCGAGGACTGGCGCGACGTGCCCCTCGTCACCATCGACCCGCCCGACGCCAAGGACCATGACGACGCCGTCCACGCCAAGCCCGACGACGACGGCGACAATGCCGGCGGCTTCATCGTCACGGTGGCCATCGCCGACGTGTCCGCCTATGTGCGCCCCGGCTCGGCGCTCGACCGCGAGGCGCTCATCCGCGGCAACTCGGTCTATTTCCCGGACCGGGTGGTGCCCATGCTGCCGGAGCGCATCTCCAACGATTTGTGCTCCCTGCGCCCGCAGGAGGACCGCCCGGCGCTGGCGGTGCGCATGGTCATCGGCAAGGACGGGCGCAAGCGCAGCCACTCCTTCCACCGCATCCTCATGCGCTCTTCGGCCAAGCTCGCCTATGCCCAGGCGCAGAACGCCATAGAGGGACGCACGGACGACACCACCGACCCGCTGCTCCACGGCGTGCTGAAGCCGCTCTACGCCGCCTATGCCTGCGTGAGGGTCGCCCGCGACCACCGGCAGCCCCTCGACCTCGACCTGCCCGAGCGCAAGATCCTGCTGAAGGAAGACGGCACGGTGGACCGGGTGGTGGTGCCCGAGCGTCTCGACGCCCACCGGCTGATCGAGGAGTTCATGATCCTCGCCAACGTCGCCGCCGCCGAGACGCTGGAGGAGAGGCGCACGCCGCTCATCTACCGCGTCCATGACGGCCCGACCCTGGCCAAGCTCTCATCCCTGCGGGACTTCCTGAAGACCCTCGACATCGGCTTGCCGAAGACCGACCAGGTGCGCCCCTCCCACTTCAACCGCATCCTCGCCGACGTGAAGGACACGGACGCCGCCCCGCTGGTGAACCAGGTGATCCTGCGCAGCCAGTCCCAGGCGGAATATGCGGCGGAGAATTACGGCCACTTCGGCCTCAACCTGCGCCGCTACGCCCATTTCACCTCCCCCATCCGCCGCTATGCCGACCTCGTGGTGCATCGCGGGCTGGTGCGGGCCCTGGGGGTCGGCAAGGACGGCCTGCCGGACGAGGCCACCGTGGAGAGCCTCGGCGAGGTGGCGGCCGCCATCTCCGTCACCGAGCGGCGGGCCATGGCGGCGGAGCGGGAGACGGTGGACCGCCTCATCGCCCACCACCTCGCGGACCAGATCGGCGCGGTCTTCAACGGCCGCGTCACCGGGGCCACCAAGGCGGGACTCTTCGTCGCGCTCGACATCACCGGGGCGGACGGCTTCATTCCTGCCGCGACGCTGGGCCAGGACTACTACCGCTATGACGAGACGCGGCAGGCGCTGGTGGGCGAGCGGACGGGGGAAATGCACCGCATCGGCGACCGGGTGGAGGTACGCCTGGTGGAGGCGGCGCCCGTCGCCGGCGCGCTCAGGTTTGAGCTTCTCACCGAAGGCACCTATGTAAAGGGACCGCGTGGCCGTCCGGGGCCTCTCCGGCGCAGCGCCAAGGGCGCCGGGAACAAGGGCCTCGGAAACAAGGGCCCCGGCACATCATCCGGCGCCTTCAGGGGCCCGGGCGGGAGGAGCGCCGGCAAGGGCCCCGAGGGACGTCCGCAGGGCGGTTCCAAGGGGAAGGGCCGGCCCGGGCCGGGACGTTCGCGTCCCTGACCGGAGCGTCGATTGAGAGAACGAGCGTGACCACACCGACCACCATGACGGTGACACACCAGCTGGGCTCGCCCGCCCCCGCCGTTGCCGAGGGCGCGGACACGGGCGACGAGACCGCCACCACCCCGGCCCCGGCCCGCCCGGTGCCGGCCGCGCTGATGCGCGGCGCCCGCTGCCTGTGCCCCGCCTGCGGCGCCGGCGCGCTGTTCTCCAGCTACCTCAAGGTCTCCCCCTACTGCCCCACCTGCGGAGAGGAGCTCTACCACCACCGGGCCGACGATGCCCCGCCCTATGCGGTCATCTTCGTGGTCGGCCATATCGTGGTGCCGCTGATGGTGCTGGTGGAGGAGCTGTTCCGCCCGGACCTGTGGGTGCATGCGGCGCTCTGGCTGCCGCTGACGCTGATTCTCAGCGTGGTGCTGCTGCCGCCGCTGAAGGGCATGCTGATCAATCTCCAATGGGCCCTGCGCATGCACGGGTTCGATCCCGACAGCGAGGAGCGGGAGGCGCCGCCCGCCGACGTCCGGCCCGTCGTCCGGGCCGTCAGGCCGGTGCGCTGACCGCCATGAGCCACTGACACATGAGCCAATCTTCCGCTTCCGATTTCGCGACCCGCCTCACCAATGCGGAGCGCCGCCAGGACTGGCCGAACGTGCGCCCCGCCGACGCCGCGACGCTGGTCCTCATCGACCGCAAGGGCAAGAAGCCCCGCGTGCTGATGGGCCGGCGCCATCCCAAGCTCAAGTTCCTGCCCGGCGTCTTCGTCTTCCCCGGCGGCCGGCTGGAGAAGACCGACCGGAGCATGCCCGTCTACGGCGTGCTCGACGCCGACAGCGAGCGGCGCCTCATGGCCCGGGTGCAGCGCCCCACCCTCTCGCGCTGCCGCGGCCTCGCCGCCGCCGCCATCCGCGAGATGTACGAGGAAACCGGGCTGCTGGTGGGCACCAAGGAGCTCGGCGCGCCGCAGGCGCCCAGCGAGCACTGGAAGGTCTTCCAGGACCGGGGCGTGTTCCCGGATCTGGCGGCCCTCACCTACGTGGCCCGCGCCATCACCCCGCCGCGCCGCCCCAAGCGCTTCGACACCCGCTTCTTCGCCGCCGATGCCGGTGCCGTCTGCGACGAGGTGAAGGGCCTGGTGGGCGAGGATTCGGAGCTGATCGAGCTGGCCTGGCTCACCTTCGAGGAAACCCAGAAGCAGGACCTCCCCACCGTCACCCGCGTGGTTCTGGAGGAACTCGCGGGCCGCCTCGACGCCGGCTTCGGCACCCGCCTGCCGGTGCCCTTCTATTCCATGCACCACGGGCGCTTCGTCCGCACGCTTCTCGACTGACCGGACCTGATGCACGCACCCAACGGGCCTCTCGGCCACATGAGCCGCACGGCCTCCATCACCGCCGCCATTTCCGCCATCACCGTGGTGGGCGTCGGCATCAGCCTTTCCATCCCGCTGCTGGCCCTGGAACTGGAGGTGCGCGGCATCTCCGGCAAGTGGATCGGCATCAACACCGCCGTGGCGGGCATCGCCACCATCTTCACGGCGCCGTTCGTGCCGCTGCTGGTGCGCAAGCTGGGCCTGCGGGCGCTGCTGGTGGGTGCCATCATCCTCGCCGCGGCCAGCCTCGTGGGGTTCAAGGCGGCCCCCTCCTTCCCCATGTGGTTCCCGTTGCGCTTCGCCTTCGGCGCGGCCCTGTGCATCCTGTTCGCGGTCTCGGAATTCTGGATCAACGCCCTCGCCCCACCCAACCGGCGCGGGCTCATCATGGGCATCTATGCCACCGCCCTCTCGCTGGGGGCAGCGCTGGGCCCGGCCATCCTGAGCCTGCTCGGCGCCTCCGGCTGGGCGCCGTACCTGGCCGGCTCGGCCGTGCTGCTGCTGGGGGCCATCCCCATCCTGCTCGCCCGGGGAATCACTCCGCGCATCCATGACGACGACCACCACGGGGTGCTCACCTTCGTGCGCCGCTCGCCCTCGGCGGTGCTGGCGGCGCTGGTGTTCGGCGCCATCGAGACGGCGGTGATGACCTTCCTGCCCCTCTACGGCCTGCGCCTCGGCCTCACCGAGACCAGCGCCTCCCTGCTGCTGACCGCGGCAGTGCTGGGCAACGTGGCCTTCCAGATCCCGCTCGGGCTCATGAGCGACAAGATCGACCGGCGGGTGCTGCTGTTCGCCTGCTCCTGCGCCGGCGCGCTCGGCGCCTTCGCCTTGCCGTTCGTGCCGGTGTCCAGCCCCTGGTTCCTGGGCATGATCTTCCTCGCCACGGGCGTGGTGGGCTCGCTCTACACGGTGGGCCTCGCCCATCTGGGCGAGCGCTTCCACGGGGCGGACCTCGCGGCGGCGAACGCGGCGTTCGTGATGCTCTATTCGGTGGGCCTCATCGCCGGCCCGCCGCTGGCCGGCTTCGGCATGGACGTTTACAACCCTTACGGGTTCGCCTTCGTGATCTCCACCATTCTGACCTTCTACGCGGCCATCGTCGCGGTGCGGCTGGCCATGCGGGGCCGGCGGGAAACATGACCCCGCCCTTGACATTCCGGGCGCATTAAGAGAGTTTCCGCGCCCACGAGCCGCCGGTATCGGCTGCGCGTCCGTTCTTCTTTTCGCAACCTCACGGTTTTCGCAAACCAGACGGTCGCGCGCCGCACGCGGCACCCAGGGATCAAGACATGGCCAAGGCTGCAACCATCAAGATCAAGCTCCTGTCCTCGGCGGACACGGGCGTGTTCTACGTCACCAAGAAGAATTCCCGCACCAAGACCGACAAGCTGGTGCTGAAGAAGTACGACCCGGTGGCGCGCAAGCACGTCGAGTTCCGCGAGACCAAGATCAAGTGAGTCGCGCCGGCGCGTTCGCGCCGCGGGCTCACTGTCATGCATCGTGACTGACCAGGGCGCCGTATGGCGCCCTTTTCTTTTGGGCGGGATCTGGCCTAAGAGCCGTCCCTGTCCGTTCGCCTGGGTTTCCGGGCCAGGGGGCGAGCCCCGTTGCATCGGGGCCGGCCGTCACTCGCCGGGATGCAGGCGGTGCGTCTCGTGCTCGTTGAGTCGCATGGCGGCGTACCCCATCGCGACCACGACGATGGGAAGCACCACATAAGCGAAGATCCAAAGCCCGGTCATCGTAGGCTCCTGAGGGTTCTCCTCGCCATATAGTGTAGCAGGCCCGCCGCCGCGAGCCAAAGCAGGGCGCCGAAGGCGATCCACCCGCCCGCAGCCGCGCTTGCGCCGAGGCCATACAGGGCGGCGGCGCTCGGCCCCAGGACGCCGACGGTCAGGCAGGCCGTGGAGGCGCGATCCAGCGCATTGGCGGTGAGCTTGGTCTGCTCGTTATGGACGAGGCTCATGAGGCGTGGACGGACGATGCTGGGGATTGTTCCGCCGGGCAGACGGTTCGGGCAAGTGGCTTCGGGCAAATGGTTTCGCCGAGCAGGGGGCAGGATGGCCGGCGGGGAGGAAGCGGGGAGGCCTCCCGCAACGCTCACCCACCGGCCAAACCCCACGGACCCAGGAGATGCGGCGGACCTGAGCACTCCGTAGGGTTGTTCGGAAGCGGAAGACACCCATGCCTGCCCTTGGCAGCACCGATGGCGCGGCCGTTCCACGGTCGCGCCCCCTCCACTTCACATCTGCAAGGCTTGAAGAGTAGCACAACGGGACAAAAGGAAAAGCGGCTGATTCGGTGGCACCCCCGCCGGCCCCCGGCCCTGCGCTCCCCTCCCCCTCCAACTTCAAGAGCGGGAAGGCGGCATCCGATCCGCGCGCGGCGCGGGTTCTAGCCGCCCGCGAACTGCTTCACCGTCTGGAGGAACTTCGCCACCGAGATGGGCTTGGAAAGATAGGCCTCGCAACCGCCGGCGCGGATGCGCTCCTCGTCGCCCTTCATGGCGAAGGCGGTCACTGCCACCACGGGAATCACCCGCAGCTCCGGGTCGGCCTTCAGCTTGCGCGTCACGTCGAGGCCGGAGATCTCCGGCAGCTGGATGTCCATGATGATCAGGTCCGGCCGGTGGGCGCGGGCGAGCTCCACGGCCTCCACACCGGATCGTGTCTCCACCGTGCGGTAGCCGTGGGCTTCGAGCAAATCGTGGAAGAGCTTCATGTTCAGCTCATTGTCCTCCACGATCATCACCGTCTTGGCCATCGCGTCTCCCCCTGGGACCGGCACCATACCGCCGCCCCGCTTCGCAGCCCACCGATAACGTGCTGGAATGGACGCACAGCACGAGCGCGGTCCCATCGGATGAACCGGAAACTGTTTCACCAAATGGGTGAATCGCCCTCTCATTTTTGAATAGAGTCGGATTCCCCCCTCGCATCAAATCGCCCCCGGCGGCTTGATGCGAGGGGATCCGGCTCTAGACCCCATTCCTTGCGGAAGCGCAAATGCCTATCCAGGACAAACCGAGAGGCCTCAAGGCCCAGCGCGACGCGGCGCAGGAGGTGGCGGTCTCTGCCCTCGCCTTCATCGCCGCCGACGGCGAGCGCCTCGTGCGATTCCTCGCCGAGACCGGGCTCTCCCCCGCCACCCTGCGCGATGCGGCGGGGCGGCGCGATTTCGGCGCCGGCGTGCTCGCCTTCATCCTCTCCGACGAGCAGATGCTCGTCGCCTTCGCCGCCGAGAAGGGGCTCGACCCCCGCCATGTGGCCGGCGCCCACGAGATCCTCTCCCCGCCGGTGGACCCCGATGCCACGGTGCGCCGGCCCATGTGAGCGACAGCAGGCGGAGCCGTGAGCATGGCGGCCGAGCCCGCGCCCGGCTTCTGCCGGGACTGCCTGAGCGAGGCGCCCCACGGCGGGCGCTGCCCCGCCTGCGGCAGCCCGCGCGTGCTGCGGCATCCGGAGATCCACACCCTTTCCGTCGCCCATGTGGATTGCGACGCCTTCTTCGCCGCGGTGGAGAAGCGCGACGACCCCAGCCTTGCGGATGTGCCGGTGATCATCGGCGGCGGCAAGCGGGGGGTGGTGTCCACCGCCTGCTACATCGCCCGCATCAAGGGCGTGCGCTCGGCCATGCCCATGTTCAAGGCGCTGGCCCTGTGCCCCGAGGCGGTGGTGGTGAAGCCCAACATGGAGAAGTACCGCAAGGTGGGCCGCGAGGTGCGCGCCCGCATGCAGGCGCTGACCCCGCTGGTGGAGCCCCTCTCCATCGACGAGGCCTTCCTCGACCTGTCCGGCACCGAGGCGCTGCACGGCGCGAGCCCGGCGCAGACCCTTGCGCGCTTCGCCCGCGACGTAGAGCGGCAGGTGGGCATCACCGTCTCGGTGGGGCTCGCGGCCAACAAGTTCCTCGCCAAGATCGCCTCCGACCTCGACAAGCCCCGCGGTTTCTCCGTGCTGGGGCAGGCGGAGGCCGCGGACTTCCTGGCGCCGCGGCCCGTCACCTTCATCTGGGGCGTGGGCGCGGCCTTCGGGGCGAAGCTGGCGAAGGACGGCTTCCACCGCATCGCCGACCTGCAGAAGGCGCCCCCCGCCGACCTCGCCCGCCGCTATGGCGCCGAGGGCCTGCGCCTCTCCCGCCTCGCCTTCGGCCTCGACAGCCGCAAGGTGGAGCCCGAGCGCGAGGCCAAGAGCGTCTCCGCCGAAACCACCTTCGAGAAGGACATGGGCGCCCTGCGCCCGCTGGAGCAGACGCTCTATGCCCTCTCCGAGGAGGTGAGCGAGCGGCTGAAGCATGCCGGCATCGCCGGCCGCGCGGTGACGCTGAAGCTGAAGACCGCCGATTTCCGCCTGCGCACCCGCTCCCGCACGCTGGAGGCGCCCACCTGCCTCGCCGGCCGCATCAACGCCGCCGCCCGCGACCTGCTGGTGAAGGAGGCGGACGGCACCCCCTTCCGCCTCATCGGCGTCGGCGTCTCCGACCTCTGCCCCATCACCGAGGCGGACCCGGCTGACCTGGTGGACACCACCACCGCGCGGCTGAAGGCCGCCGAGGGCGCCATGGACGAGTTGCGCGCCAAGTTCGGCCGCGGGGCGGTCTCCCGCGGCATCCTGATGGATGCGACCACCGACCGGCGCAACAGGCGGCGCTGAGCCTTCCAACTCCCCTGGCCGGCCTTGTCCCTGCCACGGCCGGCATGGCCGGCCACCCGCCTGCGCGGGGACGGAACGCGGCATCGTCCGTCTTCGGGTGAGAGGAAATGCGGCACAGGGCGATTCAATCCGATCGGATCCGGCTCTAGAGTCCGGGAGCGGATTCGCCCGCCGGCGCAATTCGGTCCGATCGTCTCCGGCTCAAGCTAGGGCGCCTCAGAAGCCTCCATGCCCCTCATCACCGTCTTCTCCGATGCCCTCGCCTGGCTCGGACGCAGGAGCGCCCGCGCGGTGGCGCTGAGCATGGTGCTCGCCCTGGCCATCCCGCCCCTCGGACCGCTGGCCAAGCAGGCCATGGTGCCGCTCATCCTCGCGCTGCTCATCCTGTCGTTCGTGCGCACCGACATCCGCAGCGCCTTCGGCGGAGGCCGTGCCGCCGTCGCCGTCGCGGCAGTGGCGTGGATCATCCTTGCCTTGCCGGGGGTGCTCGGGCTCGTCACCGCGCAGCTGGGCGAGCCCGGCGCGCTGACGCTGGCGGTGCTGATGCAGGCCTGCGCCCCGCCGGTGATGAGCGCGCCCGCCTTCGCGCTGCTGCTGGGCCTCGACGCCCGCCTGGTGCTGGCGGTGATGGTGGGCGCCATGGCTGCGGTGCCATTTACGGCGCCCGCGCTCATCGCGCACTTTTCCCACGGCGCCCTCGCCCTCGATCCGCTCGCCCTCGGCCTGCGGCTGGCTGCGGTGGTGGGGGGCACGGCGCTCGCCGGAACGGTGCTGCGCCGGGCCGCCGGCCCCGCGCGGATCGCCCGCTGGAGCACCCACCTCGACGGGGTGAACGTGCTGCTGCTGGGAGGCATGGCCTTCGGCCTGCTCGACGGCGTCACCTTCGCCTTCATCGACCAGCCCCTGTTCATGGCCCGCCTCGTGGCGCTCGCCTGCGCCCTCTCGGTGGTGGGCATCGGCGCCACCATGCTGGTGTTCCGCACCATCGACCCGGGCGACGCGCTGACGCTGGGCTTCGCATCGGGCCACCGCAACATGTCGGTGATGATCGCCGCCACCGGGGCGGTCCTGCCGCCCGAGACGTGGCTTTATGTGGGCGCGGCCCAATTCCCCATCTACCTCCTGCCCATGCTCCTGAGGCCGGTCGCCCGGCGCCTGAGGCGAACACCGGCGTGAGCCGGGCGCAGGCGGCCGATGCGCGGGGCGGCTACCCGGCGGCGCGCCTTTCTGCTAATCCGCTCGCCTGCCCTGAGATTTCACGAGCGACCGCACATGATCCCGCGTTACAGCCGGCCGGAAATGGCCTCCATCTGGTCCCCCGAGGCCCGCTTCCGCATCTGGTTCGAGATCGAGGCCCACGCGGCTGACGCCATGGCCGAGCTCGGCATCGTGCCGAAGGAGGCCGCGTCCAAGATCTGGGAGCTGGGCGGCAAGGCCGAGTTCAACGTGGAGCGCATCGACGAGATCGAGCGCGAGGTGAAGCACGACGTCATCGCCTTCCTCACCCACCTCGCCGAGTTCGTGGGGCCGGAGGCGCGCTTCGTCCACCAGGGCATGACCTCGTCCGACGTGCTGGACACCTGCCTCGCCGTGCAGCTGAAGCGCTCCGCCGACCTGCTCATCGCCGATGTGGACAAGCTGCTCGCCGTGCTGGAGCGCCGGGCGTTCGAGTTCAAGCTGACGCCGACCGTCGGCCGCTCCCACGGCATCCATGCGGAGCCCACCACCTTCGGCGTGAAGCTCGCCATCGCCGCGGCCGAGTTCCAGCGCGCCCGCGCCCGCCTCGTCGCCGCGCGGGAGGAGATCGCCACCTGCGCCATCTCCGGCGCGGTGGGCACCTTCGCCCATATCGACCCGGCGGTTGAGGCGCACGTGGCCGAGAAGCTCGGCCTCAAGGTGGAGACGGTCTCCACCCAGGTGATCCCGCGCGACCGGCACGCCATGTTCTTCGCCGTGCTCGGCGTGGTGGCTTCCTCGGTGGAGCGGCTCGCCACCGAGGTGCGGCATCTCCAGCGCACCGAGGTGCTGGAGGCGGAGGAGTATTTCTCGCCCGAGCAGAAGGGCTCCTCGGCCATGCCGCACAAGCGCAACCCTGTGCTCACCGAGAACCTCACGGGCCTCGCCCGCATGGTGCGCGCCTATGTGACCCCGGCGCTGGAGAACGTGGCGCTCTGGCACGAGCGGGACATCTCCCACTCCTCCGTGGAACGCATGATCGGCCCCGATGCCACGGTGACGCTGGACTTCGCCCTCTCGCGCCTCACCGGCGTGATGGACAAGCTGGTGGTCCACACCGAGAACATGCAGAAGAACATGGACAAGCTGGGGGGTCTCATCCACTCCCAGCGCGTCCTCCTCGCCCTCACCCAGAAGGGCGCGAGCCGCGAGGACAGCTACCGCCTCGTGCAGCGCAACGCCATGAGGGTCTGGCGCGGCGAAGGCGACTTCCGCACCTTCCTGCTGAACGATGCGGACGTGCGCAAATACCTCTCGGAAGAGGACATCAACGAAAAGTTCGACCTCGGCTACCACTTCAAGAATGTGGACAACATCTTCAAGCGGGTGTTCGGCCGAGCGTGAGCTCCACTTTGCCCCGGCACTGCCGGGGCAAATCCCCTCGGGTCCCGGCCACGCCGGGCTCCCCTGCCACCCTGCCCCGGAACGATCGGGGCAAGGCGCCTCTGCCAGCGCCGAGTCGCCGACCGCGCGCGATATCGGTCGGCCAAGCCGAAACCGGTGGCTGGACTGAGCTTTCAGGAGAGGGGGGAATTCAGAAGACGGCGACGACGCCGATGAAGAAGGCGAGTGGCGGCAGCCACGTCATTGCGAGCGCCAGGCCCCGCAGCCCGCGCCGCCAGAGGAACAGGCCCAGGACGGGCCCGACCACGCAGATGCCGAGGGTGATGCTCCACTCCAGCACCGCATAAAACTCGCCCCGTGCCCCCTCCGGCCCACCGAAGACGAAGCCGGAAATGCCGATGAGCAGCGCGGCCAATCCCGCATTCACCAGCAGGCCGAGGGTGAGGAAAAGCTTGCCGGCCAAAGACGGTCCGGACGGCAACGCCTGAGGCTGGGCTTCAGGCGCGCCTTGGTTCATGTGCCGATCCGCTCTGCGCTCAGGCGATGGAGCGGTCGCGCAGGGCGATGCCCTTCTCTTCCATGAGCGGGATGAGCTCGCCGGACTGGAACATCTCACGCACGATGTCGCAGCCGCCGACGAACTCGCCCTTCACGTAGAGCTGGGGAATGGTCGGCCAGTTGGCGTATTCCTTGATGCCCTGGCGGACCATGTCGTTCTCGAGCACGTTGACGCCCTTGAAGGGGATGCCCACGTGATCGAGGATCTGCACCACCTGGCCGGAAAAGCCACACTGCGGGAACTGCGGCGTGCCCTTCATGAAGAGGACCACGTCGCCCGACTTAACGATTGCATCGATTTCTTCGCGAATGCCCATGGGTCAAATCCAAGCTGGCGGGCCGGAAAAAGGTGGCCCTCTCGGTGAAAGATCGGCCTTCGCAGCGCAAAGCGCAAGATCGAGCGGCAACAAGAGGATGCGAGGCCTGTAGCCGGGTCAGCTCTCATCGGGCCACCCGGGCCGCCCTGGCAGGAGCCGCAAACCCCGTCTGGCTCAATGGCTTATACGACCGTTGGCCAATCCGGCAGAAGCCGGAGGCGTCTCCGCCGGATCGGATCGCGCCCTAAGGCCGCGCCCTGTCGCCTCGGGCCCCCTGCTCGGGCCCCTTGCCGGCCTCAGGCCTTGTCTGGCGCCGAAGTCTGCAAAGCGAGGGCGTGCAGCACGCCGCCCATGTTGCCCTGCAGGGCCGCATAGACCATCTGGTGCTGCTGCACGCGGCTCTTGCCGCGAAACGCCTCGGAGACGATGCGCGCGGCATAGTGGTCGCCGTCGCCCGCCAGGTCCTCGATCACGACGGTGGCGTCGGGCAGCGCCGTCTTGATGAGCCGCTCGATATCCTGTGCATTCATGGGCATGGGGCAGTCCTCGGGGCCGATCCTCGAACGGCAGCGCCGGTCAGGAAGAGGCGCCCATGTAGATGGGCAGCCACGTCTCGTGCCTGTCGCGCAGCGATTCGACAACTATCGGGCGGTCGTCGGGGACGATCAAGCGATCGCCGCCGGTCTTGCCGATCTTCATCACCGGCACGCCGGCCATCTCCGCCTTGTGGATCACATCGGCGCTATGGCCCGAGGGGACGGTCACGATATACCGCGCCTGGTCCTCGCCGAACCACCACGCATACGGATCCATGCCGGCGGGCGGATCCTCCAGCGAAGCACCCACGCGGCCGGCCATGGCCATCTCCGCCAGCGCCACGAGCAGGCCGCCGTCCGAGATGTCGTGCACCGCTGTGGCCGAACCTTCGCGGATGAGGCCGCGCACGAAGTCGCCGTTGCGCTTCTCGGCGATGAGGTCCACCGGCGGGGGGGCGCCCTCCTCCCGCTCGCACACGGTGGCGAGGAAGGCCGAAGCGCCGAGCCAGCCCTCGGTCTTGCCGATGAGCAGGATGGGCTCGCCCGCGGCCTTGAAGCTCAACGTCATGGTGTCATCGAGATTTTCGATGAGGCCGACGCCGCCGATGGTCGGGGTGGGCAGGATGCCCTTGCCGTTGGTCTCGTTGTAGAGGCTGACGTTGCCCGACACGACCGGGAAGTCCAGCGCCTCGCAGGCCGCGCCGATGCCTTTCACGCAGGCGACGAACTGGCCCATGATCTCCGGCTTCTCGGGATTGCCGAAGTTCAGATTGTCGGTCACGGCGATGGGCAGCGCCCCCACGGCCGTGAGGTTGCGCCAGGCTTCCGCCACCGCCTGCTTGCCGCCCTCGAACGGGCCGGCCTCGCAATAGCGCGGCGTCACGTCGGTGGTCATGGCGAGGGCCTTCGGCCCGTCCTCCACGCGCACCACCGCGGCATCGCCGCCGGGGCGCTGCACGGTGTTGCCGAGGATCAGGTGGTCGTACTGCTCCCACACCCAGCGCTTGGAGCACAGATCCGGAGAGGCGATCAGCCGTTCCAGCGCATCCGACACGGAGGCTGCGGTGCGCACGTCGGACGGCTCGATCTTCGGGCGCGCCACCGGCTCCTCATAGGGCCGGCGGTATTCGGGGGCCTCGTCGCCCAGTTCCTTGATGGGCAGGTCCGCTTCCACCAGCCCCTTGTGCTTCACCACGAAGCGCAGGGTATCGGTGGTGTGGCCGACGATGGCGAAGTCGAGGCCCCATTTCTGGAAGATGGCCTCCGCCTCCGCCTCCTTGCCGTCGGCGATCACCATGAGCATGCGCTCCTGGCTTTCGGACAGCATCATCTCGTAGGCGGTCATGCCGGTCTCGCGGCAGGGCACCGCGTCGAGGTCGAGCTCCACGCCGAGGTCGCCCTTGGCGCCCATCTCCACGGCCGAGCAGGTGAGGCCGGCGGCGCCCATGTCCTGGATGGCCACCACGCAGCCCGCCTGCATGATCTCGAGGCAGGCCTCCAGCAGCAGCTTCTCGGCGAAGGGGTCGCCCACCTGCACGGTGGGGCGCTTCTCCTCGGCATCGGCGCCGAACTCGGCCGAGGCCATGGTGGCGCCGTGAATGCCGTCGCGGCCGGTCTTGGAGCCGAGATAGACGATGGCGCGGCCGACGCCGGTGGCCGCCGCATAGAAGATCTCGTCGGTCTTGGCGAGGCCCACCGCCATGGCGTTGACGAGGATGTTGCCGTTGTAGCGCTTGTGGAAGCCCACCGAGCCGCCCACCGTGGGCACGCCGAAGGAGTTGCCGTAGCCGCCGATGCCGGCCACCACGCCGGCCAGCAGGCGGCGGGTCTTGAGGTTGTGGCAGTCGCCGAAGCGCAGGGCGTTCAGCGCCGCGATGGGCCGCGCGCCCATGGTGAACACGTCGCGCAGAATGCCGCCCACGCCCGTCGCCGCGCCCTGGTAGGGCTCGATGAAGGAGGGGTGGTTGTGGCTCTCCATCTTGAAGACCACGGCCTGGCCGTCGCCGATGTCCACCACGCCCGCATTCTCGCCCGGCCCCTGGATCACGCGCTTGCCGGTGGTGGGCAGGGTGCGCAGCCAGACCTTGGACGACTTGTAGGAGCAGTGCTCGTTCCACATGGCGGAGACGATGCCGAGCTCCGTGATGGTCGGCTCGCGGCCGATCAGCTTCACGAAGTGATCATACTCCTCCGGCTTCAGGCCGTGCTCGGCCACGAGCTCCGGAGTGATGCGGGGCGTGTTGGGAATTGAGGTCACGGGCGTCGATCCGAATTGAGGCCGCGGCTCACGCCGCCTTGAGGGCTCCGGCGAGGCTCTCGAAGAGGCCGCGGCCGTCGGTGGGGCCGATCTCCGGCTCGATGTAGTTTTCCGGGTGGGGCATCATGCCGAGCACGTTGAACTTCTCGGAATAGATGCCGGCAATGCCGTTGATGGCCCCGTTCGGGCCGTCGGTCTCGTCGATCTGGCCGTCGCGGCGGGCATAGCGGAATGCCACGCGGCCGTCGTGCTCCAGGCGGGCGATGGTGGCCTCGTCCGCCGTGTAGTTGCCCTCGCCATGGGCGACGGGAATGCGGATGAGGTCGTTCTTGCGATAGGCCTTGGTGAAGGGCGTGTCCGCCCGCTCCACGCGCAGCAGCACCTCGCGGCAGACGAAGCGCAGGCGCGCGTTGCGCACCAGCACGCCCGGCAGCAGCCCCGCCTCGCACAGGATCTGGAAGCCGTTGCAGATGCCCAGCACCAGCCCGCCCTTCGCCGCATGGGCGCGCACGGCGGTCATGATGTTGGCGCGGGCGGCGATGGCGCCGCAGCGCAGGTAGTCGCCATAGGAGAAGCCGCCGGGCAGCACCACGAGGTCGGTGCCGGCGGGCAGCTCGTGCTCCGCGTGCCAGACCACCTGGGGCTTTGCGCCCGCCACGAGGCGCAGCGCACGCACGGCGTCCTGCTCACGGTTGGAGCCGGGGAAGAGGATGACGGCTGGTTTCATGATCTCTCAATGGCCGCGGGCGGGATCGAGCCGGCGTTCAGAAAGGCGATGCCGCGCGGCGGATGCTAGCACATCGCCCAAGGCGCATCACTCCGCGAACTCGACCTTGTAGGTCTCGATCACGGTGTTGGCGAGAAGCTTGTCGCAGGCCTCCTTCAGGGCGCCCTCGGCGGCGGCGCGGTCGTTGCCGGCCAGCTCCACGTCGAACACCTTGCCCTGCCGCACGCTCTGCACCCCCGCAACCCCGAGGGACCGCAGCGCGCCCTCGATGGCCTTGCCCTGCGGATCGAGCACCGCCGACTTCAGTGTGACGATCACACGGGCCTTCATGCGAACCTCGCCTTCATGACACAGCTTCTCTCTTCAGCGGCCGCGCGCCCCTGCCCTCACCCCACGCGGAGCGGAAAGCCAGGGGCCTGCTGCAACGCAAACGGGGGCCCGTTCCGGCCCCCGTCCCGAACATTTCGCGGGCCGTTCCGGCCCTCGCCTACACGTTTCGGCCACAAGGCTCAACGCCTCACTTGACCAGAACCGGCCCCTTCCCCTGGGTGGGGTCGTTGTCCATGAGGATGCCGAGCCGGCGCGCGACCTCGCTGTAGGCCTCCACCAGCCCGCCCATGTCGCGGCGGAAGCGGTCCTTGTCCATCTTGTCGTTGGACTTGATGTCCCACAGGCGGCACGAATCGGGGCTGATCTCGTCAGCGACCACGATCCGCATCATGTCGTTCTCCCACAGGCGGCCGCATTCCATCTTGAAGTCGATGAGGCGGATGCCCGCGCCGAGGAACAGGCCGGACAGGAAGTCGTTGACGCGGATCGCGAGCGCGATGATGTCGTCGATCTCCTGGGTGGTGGCCCAGCCGAACGCGGTGATGTGCTCTTCCGACACCATCGGGTCGTTGAGCGCATCGTTCTTGTAATAGAACTCGATGATGGAGCGCGGCAGCTGCGTGCCCTCCTCGATCCCGAGGCGGGTCGAGATGGAGCCGGCGGCGACGTTGCGCACCACGATTTCGAGCGGGATGATCTCCACTTCCCGGATGAGCTGCTCGCGCATGTTCAGCCGGCGGATGAAGTGAGTCGGCACACCGATGTCGTTCAACCGGGAGAAGATGTACTCCGAGATCCGGTTGTTCAGCACGCCCTTGCCGTCGATGACTTCGTGCTTCTTGGCGTTGAAAGCGGTGGCGTCGTCCTTGAAGTGCTGGATCAGCGTACCCGGTTCGGGACCTTCATAGAGGACCTTCGCCTTGCCTTCGTAGATTCGGCGGCGGCGGCTCATGGGAATATACCGTCGATTGAGGAAATCCATAGGTTTGCCAAGGCTCCGTTCGTGTGACGCTCCTCGGCGGGGCGGGGGATGGCTGTTTCCAGGTCATACCATGCCCGCCCGGACACTAGCCGATCAGGCGGCGCAATACAACGCAAGTGCGTCTCCTGCCTGCTTGTCGTATCCTCTTGCCGGCCACATGCCCGACCCCGGATAGCCAGACGCGACACGGAGCAGCGGCTCGCTGACGTTGATCTAGGGAGAGGCGAAGGATATTCAAGGCGCGCGTGCGGTCGTGTCCCAGCGGCCGCCCAACCGATCCGGGCCGGCATGCCGGCTGCCCATTCGCCAGGAAGAGGGGTGCCATGACCACGTTCGACAAGCGCGAGGAAGGGTTCGAAAAAGCTTTCGCGCTCGACGAGGAGAGCCGGTTCAAGGCGCTCGCCCGCCGCAACAAGAAGCTCGGCCTGTGGGCCGCGGAGAAGCTCGGCCTCTCCGGGGACGAGGCCCAGGCTTACGCGAAGTCCGTCATCGTCGCCGACCTCGAGGAAGCCGGTGACGAGGATGTGTTCCGCAAGCTGCGCGGCGATTTCGATGCCAAGGGCGTCGACGTCTCCGACCACCAGATCCGCCGCAACATGGACGAGTTCCTCGCCGCCGCCGCCGCCGAGATGAAGGCGGGCTGAGGCGCGTCTCGCGGATCGGCCGCCCGGCCGGTTCGCTCGTCGTCCCCCAAAGCAAAAAGGCCGCCCGGTGGGCGGCCTTTCGTTTGCCTGGGTCCCGCCGGGATCAGCGCGAATAGAACTCGACCACGAGGTTCGGTTCCATCTGGACCGGATAGGGCACCTCGTTGAGCTCCGGGATGCGCGCGAAGCGAGCGGAGAGCTTGTTGGCGTCGAGCTCGATGTAATCGGGCACGTCGCGCTCGGCGAGCTGCTGGGCCTCGAGCACCAGGAGCATCTGGCGGGAGGCTTCCTTCACCTCGATCACGTCGCCGACCTTCACCAGGTAGGACGGGATGTTCACGCGCTTGCCGTTCACCTTCACGTGGCCGTGGGAGACGAACTGGCGGGCGGCGAAGATGGTGGGCACGAACTTGGCGCGGTAGACCACCGCGTCGAGGCGGCGCTCCAGCAGGCCGATCAGGTTGGCGCCGGTGTCACCCTTCAGGCGGGAGGCCTCGACATACACCTTGTGGAACTGCTTCTCGCCGATGGAGCCGTAATAGCCCTTCAGCTTCTGCTTGGCGCGCAGCTGCACGCCGAAGTCGGACAGCTTGCCCTTGCGGCGCTGGCCGTGCTGGCCGGGACCGTACTCGCGACGGTTGACCGGGCTCTTGGGGCGGCCCCAGATGTTCTCGCCCATACGGCGATCGATCTTGTGCTTGGCCGCAATGCGCTTGCTCATGTAACGCGGATCCTTTTTGGTTTTGAACGGTTTCGGATCGCGCCCCTCCTCTGCGGACCAGTTCCGGAGGAACCTCCTCCGGACCCTTCCGCCGACAGGCTTCCCAGGCAGCGCGCCTTGGGAAAACCACGGGTGCGTGAAACGCCAAACGGGCCGTCTCCGGCCCGCAAGGTGGCGGGTTCTTAGTCGCGAAACGGTGCCAAGTCAAGAATGACCGGCCTTTTCCGGCCTCACGCGCTCAGGTGCTCGATCAGGATGCCGAGGCCGAGGGCGAACAAGGCGATGCCGGCGAACACCTCCGCCGCCCGCCCGAACCGCGCGCCGATGAGCCGGCCCACCAGCATGCCGCCGGACGACATGAGGAAGGTCGCCAGCCCGATGGCCGCGGCCACGGCCCAGATGTTCACGCTCAGGAATGCCAGCGACACCCCCACCGCCATGGCATCGATGCTGGTGCCGCAGGCGGTGGCGATGAGCACCGGCAGCGAGCGGCCGCGCGCAGCCCCGCCCGGGAGCTCCTCCTCATCCCGCGCGGAGAAGGCGCACAGCAGCATGTGCAGCCCCACGCCGCCCAGAAGGATAAAGGCGATCCAGTGGTCGATGGCCTCCACATAGCTGCTGGCGGCAAGGCCCGCGGTCCAGCCGATGACAGGCGTGGCCGCCTCCACCAGGCCGAACACCGCGCCGGTGCGCAGCGCCTCGGCGATCCGCGGCCGGCCCAGCGCGGCGCCGCGGCCGACGCTGACGGCGAATGCATCGACGGACATGCTCACTGCGAGCACGAAGATCGTGGCAGGGGACATCATTGTTTCCGGCGGACGAGGAGGCGTGAAACCTGGGGCACGCCGCCCGTCCGCTTGGAGACTGGT
Organism: Xanthobacter nonsaccharivorans; assembly: GCF_043194755.2. Lineage (NCBI taxonomy): Bacteria > Pseudomonadati > Pseudomonadota > Alphaproteobacteria > Hyphomicrobiales > Xanthobacteraceae > Xanthobacter > Xanthobacter nonsaccharivorans. The sequence continues at coordinate 2,643,497 of NZ_CM195526.1, forward strand.
GTGCCACGGTCTCGCCTGGCCGATGGTCCGGCTGGCCGCGCCATGCGCATCCCGCGCAAGTCTGTTGGCACGACCCCGCCTCGCGGCGGTGGCTACTCCCCGATGGGTGGCGAATAGCGGCTGCCCCCGCCCGCGTCAAACCCGGCGGCAAACAATGGAATGCGATTAACTCGCGGGAAATGACCTTGCCGTGCGGCCCGATGGTGCGCGAGTATTCGCGCCGCATCCTCCCGCCCCTCCCCACCGTGGAGAAACCCCTTGCGTGTCCTCGTCTTCCAGCACGTCCCCGAGGAGCATCCCGGCAGCTTCCGCGACCTGATGCAGGCGGATGGCGTCACCTGGGACCCCATCGAGCTCGACGCAGGGGAAGCCATACCCGCGCTCGAGGGCTACGACGCCCTCATGGTGTTTGGCGGCCCCATGGACGTGTGGCAGGAGGAGGAGCACCCCTGGCTCGTCGCCGAGAAGGCCGCCATCCGCGCCTGGATCGGCGCGGGCAAGCCTTATCTCGGCATCTGCCTTGGCCACCAGCTGCTCGCGGATGCGCTGGGCGGCAGGGTGGGCCTCATGCCCGGGCCGGAGGTGGGCGTCACCGACGTGAGCCTCACCCAGGCGGGACGCGCCTCGCCTCTGTTCCAGGGCCTTCCCGACACCTTCCCCACGCTGCAATGGCATGGCGCCGCGGTGCAGGCCCCGCCGCCCGGCGGCGTGATCCTGGCGCAGAACGCCCATTGCCCGATCCAGGCCCTGCAGGTGGGGCCGCGCGCCTTCGGCATCCAGTACCATGTGGAGCTGACTGACGAGACCGTCCCCGAATGGGGCGTCATTCCCGAATACCGCTGCGCGCTGGAGGCCATCACCGGCGACGGCGGCCAGGCGGTCCTGGAGCAGGCGACGGCGGAGAGAATGCCGGTGTTCCGCGCGGCCGCGGGCGCGCTCTACCGCAATTTCCGAGCGACATGGGGCTGAGGGAAACGGAGCACGCTCCGCTCTCCGCGGAGGACCGCCCCGCGAGCCGATCGGAAAATGCGCCCTCCTTCTTCAAGGTCAGGGGGCTGTTCGGCGCGCAACTGGATTCAATTTGATCCGATCGCGCTCTAAGCTCCCCTCCGGCGGCGAAGCCTGTCCGGCCGCCTGCCGGGGCCACGCCACCGGGGACGACCACGCACCGAATGGGGATCTTCGTGTCAGGGCCGACCGCATCCGCAGACCAGGGCCTGCGCCGGGCGCCGGCGCCCCGCATCCCGCCGGCACCGCCTCACCCTGCGGCCTGCCCGTGAGTGCCGGGAGCCCCCTGCCCGTTCGGCCGCCGTCCGGCGCCCTGCGGCGCGGCCTCGCCGCGGTGATGCACGAGCCCGCTCCCTTGCCGGCCCTGATGCGCCAGCCCTGGCATCCCTGGCTGGTGGTGGGGCTGGTGAGCATCGGTGCCTTCATCGGGCAGCTCGATGCCACCATCGTGCAGCTCGCCTTGCCCACCTTGCGCACCACCTTCGCGGTGCGGCTCGAGACGGTGAGCTGGGTGTCCCTCGCCTATCTGGTGGCCTTCGCCTCGACCCTGCCCATCTTCGGCCGCCTGTGCCAGATGTTCGGGCGCAAGTCGCTCTATCTCATCGGCTATGCGGTGTTCGTGGCGGCCAGCGCGCTGTGCGCCCTGGCGCCGGACATGCCCTCCCTCATCGCCTTCCGCGTGCTCCAGGGCATGGGCGGGGCGCTGCTCGGGGCCAACAGCATCTCCATTCTGGTGAAAGCGGTGGACGAGGAGAGACGCGGGCGGGCGCTGGGCTTCTTCGCCGCGGCCCAGGCCATCGGCATGAGCGCGGGGCCGGCGGTGGGCGGCCTGCTGCTCGGCCTCTTCGGCTGGCGGGCGGTGTTCTGGCTGTCGGTGCCGTTCGGCCTGGTGGCGGTGGTGGCCGGCTGGCTCGCGCTGCCCCGGAGCCGCGACACCGAGGCGACCGCCACCTTCGACTGGCGCGGCGCGCTGCTGCTGGGGCCGGCGCTGGTCTGCCTCGTGCTGGCGCTCAACCAGATGGCGGCCTGGGGCCTTGCCTCCCCCGCCATCCTCGGCTGTGCCCTGCTGGCGGCGGGGCTGGCGTGGCTCCTGGTGCGGCAGGAAAAGTCCGCGGCCGTCCCGCTGGTGGATCTACGCCTGTTCACCAGCCGGGGCTTTTCCTTCGGCGCCGGCGCCATCGTGCTCGGCTACGCCATGCTCTACGGCATGTTCTTCCTGATGTCGTTCCGCCTGGAGCATGGCTATGGCGACAGCCCGTTTGAAGCGGGCCTGCGGCTCGCGCTCATCCCGGTCGCGCTCGGCCTCGCGGCGCCGTTCAGCGGCGGGCTCAGCGACCGGCTCGGCGCGCGCGTGCTCGGCACGGCCGGCATGGGCGCCTGCATCCTCGCGCTGATGATCCTCGCTTTCCGCGTCTCTTCGCCGGACGCGAGCCGGTTCGTCGGCTCCATCGCCTTCATTCTGTTCGGGGTGGGGCTGGGCGTGTTCATCGCCCCCAACAACCACGAGACTCTGAAGGCGGCCCCATCCGTGCTCGCGGGGCAGGCCGGCTCCCTGCTGAACCTGATGCGGGTCCTGGGCACCAGCCTCGGCGTCGCCAGCGCCACCACCACCCTGTCCTGGAGCCTCGCCGCCGCCGGCATCGCCGATCGCGCCACCCCCGTCACCGGAGAGGCGCTGCTCGATGCCGTGGTGACCGGGCTGGTCCTCCTCGCCGTGATGGCCACCCTCACCGGACTTTTATGCCTCCTGCGGCCGAAGACCGAGATGGCGGCACCTTGATACAATCAAAAAGGGAATAAATAGCGTCTACACATATATCTTTGATTGTATTTTCCATCATGCCACACTTCTCTCGGCCGGTACGGCCGAAGGAGGGCAAGATGAAGGCGATCCGCGTTCTTACTGTCACCGATGTCAGGCTCCAGATCCTGAAGTCCAATCCCCCGCGACTCGTGATCCTCGCGGACGGACAGGTCCCCACCACCGGGTGGTGCTGTGGGGAGTTGCTGGCGTGGCGTTACATCGTGCCGCCCGCAGACGGCATCCAGGACTTCGACTTCGTCGCTGTCCCGCCGGCCGGACGGGCGCTGCAGGTCGTCACGCCAATCCATGCGGAGCTGGACCAGGAGGTGGATTTCGCCTCCTTCTGGGGACCGGACAGGCCGCTGCGCGGCGTGCGCATCCATGCGCGGGAGGACAGTAAAATGGCGCTGCTGGATGCTGAAGCGCTGCCGTTCTCGGACCATCCGGTGCCGTGGCCCTGGGGCAAGGCCGGGGGCGCCAGCGCCTTCGGGCTTCCCGATCTCACCGGCATGCTCCTGCGCGCCTATCACACGGGCGACGTCCTCACCGACGACTACCGTCGCGACCGCGTGAATATCGAGCTCGGCCTCAATCAGAGGATCGCAAAGGTCTGGTTCGGCTGAGGCCCACGCCGGAGCGTCGTCGAGCGACGCGGATCCAGGCACGTGTGAAGGAACCGCGTCTCCACCATGAGATAGAGCGGTTCCCGTCTGCCCGCAGGAGCGAAACTCCCGCGGGCCGGCCCGCCCTACCGGCCCTGCCGCAGCGCGTTCAGCACGGCGATGGAGGCGTAGCCATCCGCAGGGCTGATGCCGGCCTTCTGCTGGAAGGCGCGCACCGCGCGCATGGTATCGGCGCCCACCCGCCCGTCGGTGCCGCCGGTATCGAAGCCGGCGGCGGTGAGGCGCTGCTGCACCTCCTGCAGCTCGGCCAGCGTCAGCGCCCGCTCGCCCCCCGGCCAGGGGGTCACGAAGGGCCCGTCCCCCATCACCCGGTCGCCCAGGTGCAGCACCGCCAGGGCATAGTTGGAGGAGGGGTTGTAGGAACGCACGGCATAGAAGTTGTGCATGAGCAGCAGGGCCGGCCCACCGGCCCCGCCCGGCAGCCACAGGCGCGCGGGCTCGCTGTAGCCGGTGAGCGACTGCCCGGCCACGGTGGTGACGCCCAGCTCGCCCCATTGGGCCAACGGGCGGCTCGACTTGTTGTCGGCGAGGTCGGTGTTGAAGCCCATGGGCAGCTTCGCCTCGAAGCCCCAGGGCTCGCCGGCGCGGTACTTGCCCCGCTTCACTATGTAATTGGCGGTGCCGGCCAGGGCATCGTCCGGCTTGCCGAAGGGCGAGATGCGCCCGTCGCCGTCGAAGTCCACGCCCATGTTGAGCCACACCTCGGGCATCCACTGGGTGTGACCCATGGCGCCGGCCCAGGATCCGGTCATCTCCTGCGGCGTGCCCCAGCCGCGCTCGACGATGACGAGGGCATTGAGCAGCTCCGCTTCCCAATACTTGCGCCGGCGAGCGTCGCCCCAGGCGAGGGCGGCGAGGGAATTGAAGATGGGCTTCATGTGCTTGGGGTTGTCGAGCACCTCGCCATAGGCGCTCTCCATGCCCCAGTAGCCGAGCATCACCCGGCGGTCGACGCCGAACGACTTCTCGATGCGCTCCAGCAGGCCCGCGTACTGCCGCGCCTTCTGCTTGCCGGTGGAGATCCGCCAGTCGGAGACCCGGCGGTTGAGATACTGCCACGTCTGCTCGGTGAACTCGGCCTGGTTGCGATCCTGCGCATAGACGCTCGTGTCCGGCTTCAGGCCCGCGAACACCTTGTTGTAGGTGGCATCCGAGACGCCGCGCGCACGGGCACGGGCGCGGAAGGTCTCCACCCATTTCGGGAAGGGCTGCGCCGCCTGCTGGGCCCACGCCGGCCCCGCCATGCCGAGCAGCCCGGCCCCGGCGAGGCCGAGGGCGAAAGTCCGGCGGTTTATGACGTTAGGGAAACTTGAGGTCATGACAAGCCCGTCATTGGCGAGCCTCAGCTCGCGGCCGCAAGCGCGGCCGTGGGAATGGCGCCGAGCACCTCCGGCGCGGCCACCTGCCGGCCGATGATGGCGGAAACACGCGTGGCCTCCATGGGGCGCAGGGTGGTGAGCACCCGCACCGGATTGCCGTCGGCAGGCGCGGTGGCCGGCCCGATCAGCTGTGTCACCCGCCGGGCGATGGCCGGCGCGGGATCGACCCACGCCACGGGCCAGGGGGCAAGGCGCCGCATGCGGTCGAGGATCAGCGGATAATGGGTGCAGGCCAGCACCACCGTGTCGGTGCGGCGGCCGCCGGCATCCACGAAGCAGGGAGCGATCTCGGCGGCGATGTCCGCATCGTCCACCTCGTCGCCGGCGATGGCGGCTTCGGCGAGGCCGGCCAGACGGTCGCTCGGCACCAGCGCCACGTCGCAGCCCTCGGCGAACTGGCGAACCAGCGCCGCGGTATAGTCCCGCCGCACCGTGCCGGGGGTGGCGAGCACGCTGACACGGCGGCTGCGGGAGGCCGCGCAGGCCGGCTTGATGGCGGGAACCGTGCCCACGAACGGCACGGGATGCTGCGCCCGGAGCATGGGCAGCGCGAGGGTGGAGATGGTGTTGCAGGCGATGACCACCAGATCCGGCGCCACCTGCCCGATCAGCCGGCCGACCACTTCGCCGACCCGCGAGACCAGCACCTCGTCGGAGAGGGCGCCATAGGGAAAGGCGGCGTCGTCGGCGGCATAGACGAAGCGGGCGTCGGGCCGGGCACGGGCGACTTCACGGAAGACGGACAGGCCGCCCACGCCAGAATCGAACACGAGCAGGGTAGGCGCCTGAAGGGGGCGCTGGGCAACGGGCAGCGACACGGCCGGACTCTCGATGGCAGCAGCAACGAACGCCATGGCTTATCCTCAACAGCGCAGGCGAGATTGTGACGCGCGCACTGTAAAGGAAGCATGAGCGCCGACGACGCACCGACGAAGGCCTCCCCCGCTCCCCGGAGCCGTGGCGTCAGCGCTTCCTGCGCCCGGCTCCTTCCGGCGGCGGCCCGCCTACGGCCAGCACCTGCGCCTGGCCGATCCAGTCCTCCCGCTCGATGCGGCCGGGAAAGGCGAGGTAGCTGCCCACCCATGCCGCCTGCTGCGGCGTCCAGTCGGCGATCTGGCTGAAATGGAAAATGCCGAGCGCATTGAGGCGGCGCTCGTTCTGCGGACCGATTCCCTTGAGCAGCTTGAGATCGTCCGCGACCCCGCCGTCCGGTGCCTCCAGCGTCGGCGGGCGCTCGCCCGGGTGGTCGGCGGGCTCCACCCTGGACGGCGGCGAAGGCGGAGGAGGCGGAGGAGGCAGGTCGTCTTCCTCCTCCGGCGGCAGCGGCGGTGCGGATGCGAGGAGACGCGTGAACAGGTCCGGCTCCGGCTCGGGCCGCACGCGGGTCGCGCCCATGCCGGTGCGGTCGTCCCCGGACGGGCGCGGGAGATCCGCCGGGGGCGGCTCCGGCGGCCGCGCCGGCATGGCGGCGGCAAGGGTGCGCTCTTCCAGGAGCCGACCGGCGGGCGGCTGCGGCGGAGTGGCCGGCGGAACGACCACCGGCGCCCGGCGCCGCGCGATGAACAGGCCAAGGCCGAGACCGGCCAGGAAGGCGAGGGCCAGCAACAGCAGGGCCTCGATATTGAAGGCGATCATATGCGCCTCCCGGTGCCGCCCGCGCCCATCGCCAGCCCCGTGAAGAGGCCGATGACGAGGGCGCCGAGCAGATAGGGCCACAGAGCGAGGCAAAGGTAGATCACGACGCGCGCTCCTTCACCTCGAATTCGATACGCCGGTTGAGCGCCTTGCCAGCTTCCGTATCGTTGGGGGCGACCGGCTGCCCCGCCCCGTAGCCGGCGGCGGTCAGCCGCTCCGACGCGACGCCCGCATTGGCAAGATAGGCCAGCACCGCGGCTGCCCGCGCCTCGGACAGGCGCTGGTTGAATTCGGCGTCGCCGATCCCGTCCGTATGGCCGGAGATGCGCACCGCCGCGCTCGGGCAGCGTTTCAGGGTGAAGACGAGACGGTCCAGAAGGCCGCGGCTGCGCCGGTCGATCTCCGAGCTGCCGGGGGCGAAGCGGATGGTCCCGCGCCCCAGAAGCTCGCCCACCAAGCGGCCGCAGGAGGCCGCATCCACCGCCGGCCCCGTGGCCAGCGCCTCGAGCGCCGTATCGACGGCGAAGGGCGGGCGCAGGGTGCGCCGCAGCTCCGCCTCGATATCGGCGACGGCGCCCGGCGCCAGCGTGCTGCCGGCGAGGCGCAGCTGCGTATCCACGAGGCTCAGCTCGCCGGACCCCAGGCGCGACAGCTGCAGCAGGCCCGCGAGCGCAGCCGCCACGAAGCCGTCCGGCGCGCCGCTGCCGATGGACGACACGTCGTTCACCTTCTCCCGCAGGAAGTCCCGTTCGAGCGCGCCGGCGAGCGCTGCGTGGGCCGCCGCATCCGGATAGAAGCCGGACACGGTGAGCTCGCCGCCCTCGCGCCGCACGGAGAAGACATAAGGCGAAATGGCGGGCGGCCGGACAGCCGTGGCCACCGCCGTCACGCCGGCCGGCGGCACCTTGGCCGCCTGCATGATGGAGAGATAGGCGGACGAATCGAGCGCCTCCCCCGCCAGTGTCACCTGGGTGCCCGCGATGTCCGCCGACCCGGTGCGCAGCCGCGCGAGCTGGGCCACGGCGAAGCCGGCCGCGCTCACCCAGAGCTCCGGCGCCGGACCGCCGGATGCGAGCTTCATCCCGTCGGTGACGGGAACGCCGGGGAATGCCGCGCGGGCCGCATCGAGCAGCAGGCGGCGGGCATCGTCCGAGGGGGCGAACCCCTGGAGGCCGACCGCATCCGCCGAGCGTTCCAGCCGCCATGTGAAAGGCACCGCGCGCGGCGGCTCCACCGCGAAGCGCGTGACCTGGAAGCCCTCCGGCGGAGTCTTGCGCGCCGCCGCCAGCCTGTCGAAGGCCGCGAAGCCCGGGGCGGCCCCTTCCACCGCGATGGAACTGTCGGAGAGGGTGACACGCCCGTCGGGCAGCTGGGCGAGCATCTGGCCGGCGAAACGCACCGCCCTCAGCCACAAATCGGTGCTCGGCGCCCCGTCGGCGAGGCGCGTGTCGTCAGTGATGCCGGTGCCGGGAATGGCCACGGCGAGGGTGGCCGCCACGTCTGCCCGCGCCGTGGCCGAGGGCACGAAGCCGCTGAGCCGCACCACCCCGCCCTCCCGCACGGCGGACCAATAGAAAGGCGAGGCGACCGGCGGGCGCACAGCGAAGCGAGCCAGCGTCATGCCGTCCGGAAGCGGGCCATGCATGATCTCGGACAAGGCATCGTAGCTTGCGAGATCGCGGGCCCGGCCCTCGATGGCGATGGCGCCGTCGGCGAGCGTGATGCGGCCGGACGGCAGCTTCTTCAGCTGCGCCAGCCCGAACAGGACGAGGGAGGCGAAATCGCCGGGCGGAGCGCCGCGGGCGCGCACGAGCCGCTCCTGCCCGGTGACCGTCTCGCCGCCCAGGCGGGCGGCGGCGACGATCCGTGCGAGGGCTTCCGCCGAAGGCACGTAGCCGTCGAGGACGATGTTGCGCGCATCCTTCACCGCGCTGAAGGTGAAAGGCCGGCGCTCCGGCAGCAAGGTGGTGCGGTCATGCACGACCCGAACGCCGAACGTATTCTCCAGAGATTCGCGCACTTTCACCCGCGCCGCCTCGGCGAGCGATTCGCCCTCCAGCGTCGCGTCGCGCCCCTCGAACCGGGCGGATGCCCAGGATTCGCCGGTGCGGGCGAGGACATCGGCCGCCACCGCATCGAGATCCGCCTCGATCGGATCCCGGGCCGTGAGCAGCATGACGCCGGCGAGCAGGCACCACAAGGCGAGGCCAGCTGCGAGCGGCCACCGCCAGCGGCGCGGCGCATCTCCCCCAAGGCCCGAGGCCCCACCCGGCTCTCGCGAGCCCGCAGAAGTCATCCCCTCAACTCTCCCGAAGGCCTCCCGGCCCCGCCGCGGCTGTCGCGCGCAGGGGCGGATCGGCCTCTGAACTCAAGGAGGAGAACGCGTTCCCCCGATCCGCCGGCAATGCGAGCGGATCGGCGCGTGCCCCGGACACCGCCGGACGAGCCCGGCGCGAACCGCGGGGAGTTGAGCACACTTCGACGACGGTTCGGAAGCCTCCGCCGCGAGAACATGCTGTCTGGCACGACCAGTTGAAGTCGGAAGGGTGGCAAAAGGACTGCGTCGGGCCAAGGAGGAGCCAAAGCCCGGCGGCCGCCGGCGGGCTTCACGCCCCCGCCGGCATCCGGTGAATGTCCCGATCAGAAATCGCGGGAGACGAACAGCAGCACCTGGCTGGCGTTCACCGAGGACAGGGCCGGCCCGAAGCTCGTGGGCAGGTAATTCTTCGCCTCGTTGAAGGTGTAGTCATACTGAAGCGCAACGGTAAAGTGCTTCACCGGCGCGAAGGCGAGATAGCCGCCCACGTTATAGTTCGTGCCGCCGGAGTTCCCGTAGACCAGCTGCGCGGTGGGATCGTTGAAGTCATACGCCGCATAGCCGCCGAACAGCGCGGTGCTCCACTTCTCGTTCCAATTGTGCAGAAGCGACGCAGTGAAGTTCCAGCCGGATACCTTGCTCAGGCCACCGAGGGCGCCCTGGAAGGCGTCGGGCGGGGTGTAGCTGCCCGAAGGATCCACCAGGCCGAGATAGGCGACGGCGCCGTCCACATAGGCCGTCTGAAGATAGAGGGTGTCGCCCTCGCCCAGCGCCGGCAGGTTGAACATGATGCCGGCCTGCAACGCATAGCCCCAGCTGTCCTGCACCGCATTGACCGGCGCCAGCACCGACACCGCATTCACCTGATGTAGCGCCCCGGAGAGCTGGGCCGTGCCCCACTCGCCTTCATACTTCACGTTGGCGACGATATCCGGCGACCGCACGCCGGCCTGGTAATCGTCCGTCGAGAAGAGGCCGGGATTGGCGGCGAAAATGCCTCCCTGGCGATCGGCCGCATCCTCGAACGACAAGGTCGCGCTGAGGCCCTTGGCGAACTCGTGGGTGTAGGCGATCAGGCTCAGGCGGGTGTCGTCACCGATGGTTGCCGGATCGGAGCCCAGCACGTTGGCATTGGCGTAGAAATCGAAGAAGGACTGCGCCTTGCCCGCCGTGAAGCCGCCGAACTGGACGTAAGCATTCCAGACCTCAACTTCGCTGGAGGACGGCTCCGCCGACGGCGGCCACTGGAAGCTCGGGCCGCTCGACCAGGGATCCGCCGAGCGCCAGCGCAGCCGGGTCTCGATATAGGAGCGCAGGGTGCCGTACTCGGTCTCCGTCCGCGCATCGAGAATCACGCCGGCGGTGGCAAGCGCATAGGTCTTGTCGTAGTTGGCGGGATAGTTGGTATAGGTGTTGTAATAACCTTCTCCCCACAGGTATCCGCCAATGCGCAGGCAGGTGTCTGTACCGGGGATATAGAAGAATCCGTCCCCTGCCGCAGGGCACGTCTTCATGTAGTTCGGCTGGGTCTTCACCGACAGGAGATCGGCCGCATGACCAACGGTACCGGTCGCGGCAAGGCCGCTGATCCCAGCCGCAAGGGCAACGAGTCGAGTTGCGTTCCGAGTCTTCGGGAACGCCTGGAAAAGCGTCATGCCATCCCCCAAAAGATACAATGTATCTCTACAGGATGGGACGGGAAACGCAAGGTGAAAAACAACACCCCGGCACCCCTCAATCCTGCTCTGCGAACCCGCCCGGGCGTGGGTGCAACACCCAGCACATCCAAGCGGTAGGCTCCGAACGCTCCCGAGATGCTGCGCGTGGTGCCGCGCGATACTTCGGACTTCGAACCGGAGCCCCCTTTCGAAGCCCGAGTACATTACCGCACAACTACCAGAATTGGAATTGCGGTGCCGAAGTATTGGATTGTTCTAAATATATAGAGACCTGCCCCATTGGGGACGGAGCAAGCCGCACAAAAGAAAAACCCCGGTGGTTGCCCACCGGGGTCTTTCCCAAATCGAGGCGAAGCTTCGATCAGAAGTTGCGCTGCACGCGGATGCCGCCCGACCAGATGTCGGTGGAGCCGCCGGCCAGCGAGAAGCGGGTGCCGCCAGTCTCGGTGATCGCAGCGTAGTTGCCGAGCGGCACGGAGCCGTCGACCTTGGAGTAGAGCACTTCCGCGCCGATATCGAGGTTCTTCACCGGCGACCAGATGGTGTTCACACCCACCTGCCACATGTTGAAGTTGAAAGCGGCGACGATGTTGTCGGGGGTCTCGTAGGAGACGTAACCGGCATACAGGGCCGAGCGCAGGCCCGGGGTCCAGTAGTGACGGAACTGACCCTGGAGCGACCAGCCGGAGGTGAGGGCGGGCTGACCGAAGAGGTCGGCCACGGCGTCAGCCACGGTGTAGAACGCGCCGTTGGCGAAGAGCGAGCCACCGACCTGGGTGATGTCGATGGAGCCCACGCCGACCGCACGGCCCTGCGCGGTGCCGGAGAGGCCGAGGTAAGCCGCAGCGCCCTGCTCGTAGCCGGCCTGGAAGAAGATGCTGTCACCCGCGGCGAGGAAGGGGAGCTTGAACTCCACCGCGCCACCGATGGCCCAGCCCCACTGATCGGTGGAGGCAGCGCCGGGGAAGAAGCCGTTATACAGCGTCTGCAGGCTCACGACCTGGTGCAGGGCGCCGGAGAGCTGAGCAGAGCCCCAAGCCTGGTCGAGGCGCAGGTTGGCGACGATATCCGGAGCCTGCTGGCCACCCTGGAAGTTGGTGTAGCCGAGGCCGGTCGCCGTGGTGCTCACGTTGAAGACCGGCTGAGCGGTCGCGCCGGTCAGCTGCACGCCGGTGGTGCGGTTGGCGGCGTCTTCGAGCGACAGGGTCGCGGAGAAGCCGTTACCGAACTGCGCGGTGTACGCCAGCATGGTGGTCCAGGTGTTGGAACCAGCGTACGGCGTGGTCAGCATGTAGTTCAGGCCGGTGTCGAAGAACGACTGGGTGTAGCCGAACGTGAAGCCGGAGAACTGGATGAAGGCGCGCTCGAAGTACACGCCGCTGTTCGGGCCCGAGCCCGCGCCAGCCTGGGAGTTCCACTCGGCGCCGAAGCGCACGTAGGAGCGCAGGGTGCCGTAGTCGGTCTGGGTGCGGGCGTCCATGTCGAACACGCCGCGGACGCGGGTCAGGTAGTCCGCATCGTCAGCATCGCTGAAGGGGTAGGCGAGGTTGCCAACGCCGGGGCCGTTGAAGGCCGTGCCAGCGGCGGAAGAGATCGCCGGATTGAAGGTGCCGACCGCATTCACATAAGTATCGAAGCGGGCATAGCCGCCGATCTTGATGCAGGTGTCGGTGCCCGGGATGTAGAAGTAGCCAGCGCCGTACGCCGAGCACACCTTCACGTATTCAACAGCCTTCGCCTTGACGGGAAGGTCGGCAGCCTGAGCCCCAGCCACTGCGACGAGACCCGCCGCGCTACCGAGGAGAAGGCTCTTCACCATCTTCATCGTGACCTCCAAGTTTTCTGTGCGAGGGAGCGAGTTCCGCTTCGGTGGTGCGGATGCACCCGAGAGGTTCTTGCCCCGATTCCCAAACACGTGTTCAGCCGCTTCTTCGAACATCGCCAAACACGCGATGGGCGACCGGGGACTGCCCCCCTTCGTCGCAAAGCCAACATACAAAAGGCCGAACTGTGATCAATCGGAACGGCAGCGTTGACGCCGCTTTCGGGCCCGTTTTCCAGGGAGTGTTGCAGGAATGGCACTCCTGGATTGAGGGACCTCGGTACCGACATCGCGGATGCCATTTTGCCCACTAACTCATTGCCTAGGAACAAGATTCAGAAGCGCATCGGCCGGAGCAGCGGGCGGTGGCCAAAATGGCTGGAGAGGCTGTGAAGCCTTGCCGTAGCAGGAACACTGGCGCGACGAGCGTCGTGCTGCCCGTCCCGCACGCACCCCGCTCGGAATGAGAGTAGCCACTCCGAATTGAGGCTGCAGATTGCAATTGCGCCCCCGGAATCGACCCGAACGGCCGGACGCTCTCGCCGACAAGGCTGCCAAGACGGCAAAACGAAGCGATTCCCGCAGGTTGGCGAGTCGTCCGTCGATGGCTGCGGCTTCACCCTTACGCAACGCCATCCAGGGTGGATGGCCGGGGCGCGCCTCGCAATGCTGTGTCTTATCGGCCACATGGAGGGATATGGGCCCCCTCCCCCTTTGCGGAAGCCACGGCTGAAATGTGGCGTATCGGAACGGGCCGAAGGCTCAAGGCCACCTCGGTCACGCTTGACCGCGCCCTGTCGGTGCCGTTCGACGGCCTTGGCAGGGCGAGGTCGGGGATTGCACCGCCCCCGGGCGGCCGATGCGTTCATGGACAGCGCCACCTCCACCATGCGCGCCGGCGCCAGCCGCACCCTCATCAGGGTGCAAGTGTGGTCGTCCGCTGCCACCTCCGGCAGGGATATTGGCTCCGTTCCCGACGCCCGGGCACCGCCAGCCCGGCAAAGATGCGGACGGCAGCGTGACGCGGAAAGGACCTGCGCGCCGAATTCGTACGGGCGCGGCGAAATGCGCGAGAGAAGCGCTTTCGTGCCGTGGCGGACATGGGGCACCAAACGGCCCCATTGCCCAGCTGGCACCGAGGTTCGTGCTGAAGGCACTGCCAATGCAGCCATGAACGCCCCTCACGGGGCTCGACCCGCCTACGCCGATGGAGCCGCTGGCCGATGGGTACAGGGACGGAGTCGGATCGAAACCGACTCATCCGCCCACGACGCCACCTCGGAGGCACCGAGGCCGATGGGGGCCTCGCGCTCGCGGGGTGAGCGAGTTGCGCCTGCGGATGGCGCCAGACAGGCCTGATGCCGGGCGGGACACGACTTCAGCGTGGCACGTGCGCATTGCCGATTTTGCGCGGCCGCGCCGTTCGCATCTGCCGGCGCTTGCGGCGGGGCGCCGGTCTTTTCGTTTCCCTCGCGCGTGGTCTAGTTTCAGGCCGGCCTGCGGTTGGCAGGTTGAGGCGGCGGTCCATGTGATGCGAGTTCCCACCAAGGCCGATCTGCAGAAGGAACGTGCGATCCTCATCGCCGTCCTCCTCGATTTCAGCGTCTTCGTGCCCTATGCGGTGACCGTCTCGCACATCGGCTCGCTCGCCATGCTGGCGGAGATCCTGCGCGGCGGCCTGCTGCTGCTGGTGGAGGGTGCCGCCCTCCTGGCGCTGCGCTCGGTCCACCGGGGTCGGACCTATTTCTATGATTTCGGCATCGGCAAGCTGGAGCGGATGTTCTCGGCGGCCATCGGCGCCCTGCTGCTGCTCGCGGCGGTGTTCGTCCTGGTGAAGGTGCTCCAACCTTCCGATGCGGAGCCGCTGCCGCCGGCTTGGGCGGCGATCGCCATGGGCCTCGTGGTCTACAACCTCTTCACCAACATCGCCCCCCTCCCACCCTTGTGGCGGGCAACGCGGGAGGGGACGTCCATCATCGTCCTCAGCCAGTTCCGCGCGCGCATCGCCAAGGCCCTGGCCTCGGTGACGGTCGTGGTGTGCGTCGCGCTGGACGTGCTGCTTCCCGACACCAAGGTGGCGCGGGTGGCCGACGATTTCGGCGGCCTCGTCGGCGCGGCCTTCATGCTGGTCGTCGGCGGACGGATGATCTCGGAGGCGCTGCCCGATCTCCTCGACCGCGCCCTCGCCGAGCCCGTGCAGATGAAGGTGAACACGGCGCTGGCCGCCTTCTTCGACCAGTACGAGCAGCTGATCGGCGTGCGCACGCGCAAATCCGGCAACGTGGCCCATGTGGAGATTACCGTCGCCTTCGCGCCGACGCGCACCATCGCCGACGTCAGCGCCGTGACCGAAGGCCTGCGCCATGCGCTCAAGGCCGCCATTCCCGATGCGGACGTGGTGGTGATCGCCGCGAGCTACGAGGAGGCGCCGTCCGGGGCGGCCAACTCCACGCAGGATCACGCCTTGCCCTGACCCCCGGCGACCGGGGAAGGACCGGCCTGGTTCCTGCATCCTGCCTTCCCATCAGGCGCGCCGCCGCGGCGGCGATCGAGGAAGGGCGGCTCCATGTCCCTGCAACGTCGCGAGAATCGACTGTCGACGCGGAACGCGCGCCCCTGTGGGGAAGCCGACACGTCCGCCTGGGGCAACAGGTGAGATGACCGCCCGCCTCGCCGACACGCCCCCACCCGGCGGCGCCATCACCGCAGGACCGAAGATCGCGGCCCTGTCGTGCGGCAAGCCGGTCTATCTCGTCGTCGTCCTGCACGAGGAGGGCGCCGACGGCCAGATGGTCATCGACCGCGCGCTCAACTGGGCCCCCGACCTGCCCAAGGCGGACTTCCTCGCCGCCGAGGCTCCCTTCCCTGCCCCCGGCGGCGGCCGACAATGGTTTCCCCCGGATTTCGGGCCACCCGAAGCAATGACGCCGGATGCCATCGCGCAGGGCCTTTTCACCGTGGGCCCCTGGCTCGACACCTTCCTCGACCAGATGCTGGCGGCCCGCCGCCTGCCGGACAGTCATCTCGCCCTGGTGGGCTTCTCCCAGGGCGCGATGCTGGCGCTCCATGCCGGTCTGCGGAGGACCGTGGCGCCCGCCGTCATCGTGGGCTTCGGCGCGTCGTTGCCGGTGGCGAATGGCCTTGGAGAGGAGATCCGCTCCCGGCCGCCCGTCTTCCTCATCCACGGCGAGGCGGACAAGGTGATGCCGTTCTCGGACATGGTGGAAACGCGCGAGCGGCTGAAGGCGCTGGGCGTGCCGGCCAAGAGCATGCGGCGGCCCGGCCTCGGCCATGGCTTCGACGACGACGGCATCCTCGCCACGGGCGACATCCTCGCCGCCCATCTGAGGAAGCCGGCGCAGGCGCAGAACGACGACGATCACGATCATGACCACTGACACCCGCCGGAGGCCCTTGCCGTGACCCAGCCCGTGCCGGAAGCGCTGAAGCGCTTCATCTGGGACATCCAGTCCATGGTGGAGCTGGCGGACAGCGACCGCGAGATCCTGATGATCGGGCAGGATCTCATGACGCGTCTTCTGGCGGCAGGGAACTGGCTGCCCGGCATCTTCGCCCAGGCGGAGGGGGCGCCGTGGCGCCAGTACCAGCTTTATGCCGATGGCATGGAACGCTTCTGCGTGGTGGCAACCGTGCTCGCGGCCGGCGCGCACATGCCTTTGTGCCAGGAACCGGTGTGGGAGATTTTCGGAGTGCTGCGCGGCGGGATCTCGCGCCAGCGCTTCGCCCTCGAGGGCGGCGCCCCACCCGCCCCCCGCGCTCCGGCGAGGCTGCTTGGGGCGGGCACGGTGGAGACGTTTTCGCCAAAGGGCGGGGATGGCCTTTCCATCATCAACGCATCGGGGAGCGAGCCGGCCATCGCCATCCATGTCTATGGCGGCGAGATCGGCGGCCTGGCGCGCAAAGCCGTGACGCCGGACGGGCGGGAAGAGGCCTTCACCACCGTCTACGCCAATCCGCCCACCGCGCCAGCCTACGACATCCTGACCATCCAGACCCAGATCGTGGACTAAAGCTACGGGCCTGTGCCGCAACAACGGCAGCGCGGCATTCCCCTGCCGGCTCCTTTCCGGGCTGATCGCTACTGCAATGCGCGGTCAATGGCCTCCTGGAGGCGCACGCGCGTCGCGGCACCCAGCCGGTCAAAGCCGATCCTGCGCGCCAGCGCCAGCAGAGAGTCCTTTTCAGCCAGCACCGCCGCATTGTTCGCCACCACGGAGGCGAGTTCGGCGAGCGGGATCTCGTCGATGCCGCGGCGGGTGGCGCCCCCTGAGGGCGCCCGATAGGTGAGGATCCTGCGGACCGTTCCCGCCTGCCAGAGGAAGTCTCCGCTGCTTTCCCGGGTGCGCTCCTGGGACGCCAGGTGCGGGGCGATCTGCGCCCGGATGCGCGCGCCGGTCCTCAGCCAGCCATGGGCGCGGGCGATGCGCTGGGCGAGGACGTCCTCGCGCACCGGGCCCTCGCACGCCAGCACGGCCTCGACCATCGCGGCAAGGCGGGGCGCATAGCTTTCCTCGAAGAATGCATCGGGCTGCGGGGTGAAAGAGGAGAGATCGGTCACCCGGTAGAAGAGGCCGTCGTGAGCCGCCCCCGTGGTGGGCGGAGGCGAAGCCATGTCCGCTGGCGCGAGCGCCGCCCCGGCATCGCGGAAGGGCACCCCGGCGAACACCGGCTCCACCTGTTCAGTCTCCTCCGGCGCATCGCATCCGGCACGGGAGGCGACGCCTGCCGACGGGGTCTCTTCCGTGTCCAGCTCGGGCGTGGGGAACGTATCGTCCGGAAACGGCGCGGGCGACACCTCTTCCGGCTGGCGGCTGCGCGCCAGCAGAGCGTTCAGCGCATCGTCGAGCCGCGACAGGGCGCCCTCCCGGTCCAGCCACCAGTCGGTGGACCAGACGCGCAGGATCTCCCAGCCGAGCGTGCGCAGCACCTCCTCGCGCACCTTGTCCCGGTCTCGTGCGGTGGCGGAGCTGTGATAGGCCGCGCCGTCGCATTCGATGCCGGCCAGGAAGCTGCCCGCCGTGTCGGGATGCCGGACGCCGAGGTCGACGCGAAAGCCGGAGACGCCCACCTGCGGCACCATCTGCCAGCCCCGGGCCATCAAGGCCTCGGCGACGGCCTCCTCGAAGGGGGATTCATAGCCTCCCTCGGAACCGCGGTCCTGACCGGCGAGGGCCACGGCGCCGCGGGCCGCATAG
The DNA here is from genome assembly GCF_043194755.2 of Xanthobacter nonsaccharivorans. Taxonomy (NCBI): domain Bacteria; kingdom Pseudomonadati; phylum Pseudomonadota; class Alphaproteobacteria; order Hyphomicrobiales; family Xanthobacteraceae; genus Xanthobacter; species Xanthobacter nonsaccharivorans. Next base: position 2,661,040 of record NZ_CM195526.1, read on the forward strand.
TCCAGGAAGGCCTTCAGGTGCTGCGCGCCGAGCGCCTTGGTGCGGCCGAGGTCGATATCCTCGGCCCCGGTGCCGGAGAACACCACCAGCTCCTGCCGCGCCCGCGTCACCGCCACGTTGAGCCGGCGCTCGCCGCCGTCGCGGTTGAGGGCGCCGAAATCCATGCGGCGCACACCGGCGGCATCCTTCGCGAAGGTGATGGAGAAGAAGATGACGTCGCGCTCGTCGCCCTGCACATTCTCCAGATTCTTGACGATGGTGGGCTCGAACCGGTCGTCGGAGAAGAACCACTCGATCTCCGGCGCGTCCTGCCGCGCGGCGTCGAAAAGATCCTGGATCAACTCCTGCTGCTGGATGTTGAAGGTGATGACGCCAAGGGTCTGGCGCGCCCTCTCCGGCAGCGCCAGCGAGCCGCGCATGCGCTTCACCGCCTCGTCCACCAGCGCCCGCGCCTCGGCGAGGTTGGTGCGGCTCTTGCCACGATCGTAGACGCCCTCCGGCACGCGGCAGAGCGTGACCGCCCGGTCCTCCACCCGCGGGGCGGGGAAGGTGATGAGGCGGTTGCCGTAATAATGCTGGTTCGAGAAGGCGATGAGGGATTCGTTGCGGCTGCGGTAGTGCCAGCGCAGATAGCGCAGCGGCAGGCCGGAGGCGCGCGCCTCGTCGAGGATGCTTTCCAGGTCCTTCTGGTGGTCCTCGATCTCCTCCTCGTCCTCGTTGCGGCCGAAGAAATTGGTGGGCGGCAGCTGCTTGGGATCGCCGACGATGACGGTCTGCCGGCCGCGGGCGATGGCGCCCACCGCGTCCCAGGTGGTGATCTGCGAAGCCTCGTCGAAGATCACCACGTCGAACTGCGCATGGCCCGCCGGCAGATACTGGGCGATGGACAAGGGCGACATGAGCATGCACGGCGCCAGCTTGCCGAAGGTGCCCGGCATGGCCCCGATCATCTCGCGGATCGACTTGCTGGGGCGCTGCAGCTCCATCTGGTGGCGCAGCAGGCCCAGCTCGGAACTGCGCGGCACGCTCTGCACCGGCGGCAGCCCGTGGGCGATGCGCAGCCGCACCCGGTCCGCCGCATGGGCGCGCACCAGGTCATCCAGCTGGCGGAACGCGTCGATGGCGTGCTCATGCCGGAACCGGCGGAAGTCGCGCAGCACCGGATCGCCGTCGATGGCCAGTGGCAGCCACCAGCGCGCATAGGCGAGGCTGAAGGCAGCGGCGGCCCCGTCGGGCGGAACGTGCCCTGCCTCCACCGCCTCCACCAGCGTGCCGAGCCCCCTCGCCACCGCTGTCTTGCGGACGCCGCGCCAGCTGGTCCAGTCGGCGAGCGCGGTGCGGGCCTCCCGGAGTTCCGCCATGGCGCGGGCAATGCCGGCCAGGGTGTCGTCGCCCACCAGCGCCCGCGTGCTGCACCCGGCCGCCCCGGAGAAGGCGATGGCGGAGGCGGTGAAGGCAGCGAGGGCCTCGCGAAGCGCCACGCCGGCACCGCGCACGCCGTAAGGGTCCTGCCCGCCGGTGACGATGGGCCCCATGGCGTCCGCGACCGCCTCGGCCTCCCCCTCCGCCAGCCCAAGGGCGAAGAAGGCCGCGCGCAGCTCCCGGGCATTGGCGATCAGCATGGCCATGGCGGCGGTGTCGCTGTCAGGGCCGGCGAAGCCCAGTGGCTTGCCGGCGAGCGGGCTTGCCGCGATCTCGGCGAGAAGCAGCTGCCACCGCCGCAGCAGGGGCAGCGCCTCCTGCGGGTCGGGCTTCGCACCCGTCCGGGCATAGGTGGCGAGCAGCTTGCGCACCCGCGCCTGCCTGGTGGCGCTGAGCGGCCAGAAGGCGGCCGAGGCGAGGCGCCACTCCTGCTCCAACTCCGCGACCGGGATTCCGCCCACCTCCGCCCGCACGAACTGGCCATGGAGGGCGGCCTCCACGGCCCGCACGGCGGAGACGGCGGCCCCGAGAGCCTCCACCTGCTGCGGCAGGCGATCAATCTCCGCGTCGAAGGCGATGGCGTGGTCGGCGCCGGCGCAGGTGTCCACCGCCGCGGCGAAGCGCGCGAAGCCGGCCACATCCGGCAGCCGCGCCTCGGGACGGGCGGCGAGGCCGAGGGAACCGAGAAGGCGCGCGAACGCGTCCGACAGCTCTTCCGCCGCGCGGCGCAGGTCGGCGGCCGCGGCGAGCAGGCCCTGCTGCCACACGTTGGACCACGCGTCCGCATCGACGAAGCGCAGCGCCGGTCGCTGCCCCACGGCGGCGAAGGTGCGGCCCACCTCGGCTGCGAAGTCCTCCATGGCGCGCAGGGTCGCCGCATCATGGGCGTCGGCGGCAGGCCAGGAGACGGCCGGAGCGGCCCTCCCCTCGCCCTTCAGGACGGTGCCCAGCGCCGCATAAGCGGAGAGGCCGTTGCCATGGAGCCGGTGCAGCGCTTCCACATAGGCGTTGAGCTCGTCGCGCTTCGCTCCGAGACGGGCGCTGGCTTCGGTCCAGGCGCTGTCGTCGGCCCGGGCGCCGTGCTCCCACGAGACTTTCAGCTGGGCGAGGAAGCTCTTGCGGTCGGCCTTGCTGGAATGCAGCTCCAGGCAATGGGCGCCGAGCCCATGCTCGCGCAGGCGGCGGTAGACCACGTCGAGGGCGGCGGACTTCTCCGCCACGAACAGCACGGTCTTTCCCACCGCCAGGCAGTGGGCGATCATGTTGGCGATGGTCTGGCTCTTGCCGGTGCCGGGCGGCCCGACGATGACCATGTCGTGCCCTTCCGCCGCCATCACGCTGGCGACGATCTGCGACGAATCCGCCGGCAACAGGCTGACGATGTCAGTGGGGGCATAGGCGCGGTCGAGGTCCCGCTCTTCCGGAGCGGGCCGGTCGGCGGCGGGGAAAGGCACGTCCGGCGTGTCGATGAGGTGGCGCACCACGCGGTTCTGCCGCAGCAGGTCGGTGCGCTCCACCAGGTCCTTCCACATGAGATACTTGGCGAAGGAGAAGGTGGAGAGGGCCGTCTCGTCCACCACCTCCATGCCCGGCACGTCGCGCACCGCCCGGCGCACCTCCGCCAAAAGGCGTGGCACGTCGATGCCGGTGTCGTCCTCCGGCAGCGGGCCGGCGAGCTGCGGCAAGGGCAGCTCGAACTCCTGCTCGAGGAATTTCAGCAGGGTGGCGTTGAAGCGCGGCTCGTCCTCGTGGAACCTCAGCGTGAAGCGGGCGGAAGCCGCGGTGCGCTCCAGCTTCACCGGCACGAGCAGCAGCGGCGCGCGATAGTCCTTCGCCTCGCCCGGCCGCCGCCAGCGCAGGAAGCCCACGGCGAGGAACAGCGTGTTGGTGCCGCCCTCGGCGAAATCGTTCTTCACCTCGCGGTAGAGGTCGACGAGGCGCGCCTCCAGCTGCTTCGGCGTCAGCAGGGAGGGCAGCTCGTCCCGCGCCAGCGCCTCGGCGGCATAGGCGCGGCGCACATCCTGCCCGCGCATGTCGCGATAGAGCTCGGCATCCCGCTCGGCCAGCGGGTTCTGGCCCGGCAGGGAGACGACGCGGATGCCGGCGCCACCCGCCAGCCGGTCCTCCAGATAGGCGAGGTCCGTGCACAGGAAAGGCACGGTCTTCTTCGAATCCTTGAAGTTCAGCAGCCGGTTGCGAAGGGTGAGGTCGAGCAGCTTCTTCTGCCAGCGCTCGATGCGGCCTTCCGGCGTGGTGGGCTTCGGCTCCATCGGCGCCGGCTCGACTGCATCCTCGCGCCCAAGGGGCGGCAGGGGCAGGTCTAGCCCATCGCCGGCCGGGGCTTCACCGACAGATGTCGCGGCCAGAGCCTCATGGGCGGCGAGGGGCGCAATGCCGGCCTCGCGCAGCCGGCGCACGTCGATGGCGGCGCGGAACGCGTGCTCCCGCCCCTCCTCCAGCCGCGGCAGCAGAGCGCCGTGGGCCTGTTCCACGCGCAGCACCGGCCGGCGGGTCACGGCGGTGGTCTCGAACACCATCAGCTCGCCGGCGGCAAGCGCCTTGCGCACCTCCATGACATCGCCGACCACCGCCTCCGGCAAGGTGCGCTTCCGGAGCCAGACGCCCGCGGCCGCGTGCCCCTCGAACAGCAGCAGCACCGGATGGAGTCCCGCCGCCTCGAAAGCCGCGGCGAACAGCAGCGTCGAATCGAGGCAGGTGGCAAGGCCCGTGGCTGCGATCGTGGAGGGGCGGCGCACCTTCTGGCCGCGGCTCTCGAAGCTCGCCGGCGGCTCGGCATAATGGATGTCCTGCGCGGACACGGCCCCGTACAATGCGGCGGCAAGCAAGCCAGCGCGCTTGGGATCTTCGCTCTGGTAGCCGTCCATGCCGGGAGGCAGGCCATGCTTGAGGAGCTTGTCGGACGCGGCGCGCAGCAGCTTGGCCACCGCCGGATCATTGGGCATGACGAAGGCGGCAAGCAGCTGCGGCATGTCCGCCACCCCGCCCCATTCGTCACGGGCCAGCAGGCGCACCGGAATGCGCGCCTCGGCAAGCCGCTCCTGCCCCTGGCTGAGAACGAAGGTGATCTCGCCGCGCTCCGCCTCGTCGAGGTCCTTCAGATACGCCGGGTCCAGCTCCACGCGCCGGTCGGTGATGGCGACCTCGTCCCCGGCGAGCAGCCGGTCGATGGTCCAGCTCTTCGGCCGCAGAAAGGGAGGCACCGCGGAAACGTCGAGCCGGCAGGCGGTGAGGGTGCGCTCGCCCGCATTGGTCAGCCGGAGCGACCGCAACACCGGGATGGCATTCTGGAACGACGCGTAGGTGAAGGAACCCGCCACATCCGCAATGATCGCCGGCTCGGGGACATCCCTGTCCCCGGCTCCACTTCCGAAACGCCCGTCCACTGCCCACCCCCTGCTTTGCCCCGTAACATTAGGGCAACAAAATCTGGCGTTGCAATCCGATGAACGGATAACGCCAGGCGTGTTGCAGGACAGGTTGCGAGGGCGAACGCCCTGCCCCCTTGCAGAATGCGATCGACCGTCTCTGTCGCCACGAACCTGACCTGGAGATGCGGCCCAGCGACTGCACCTGGCTCGCGAAACAAAGGACATCCTTGACCGTGTTGCCTTGCGGAGGACCGATCATGGACCCGGGGACCGGCGCATCCGCTGGTGCTTCCGCCTTCCGGCGCCGTCCTGCACCTTGTTTTCACCGAGCTCCGCCTGCCCGCACCGCCTCGCGCACCCGTTCGGGCGCGATCGTCTTCGTGACGAGGATGAAACCAACCGCATCGAGAGGCCGGCGGGAGCGCGGGAGCGCGATCAAACCAACCGGCTGGAGCGTGGAATCCATGGCCCGCCACGCCGCTTGCCGTCACGCGGCGAACGGCGGCTAGGCCGTGTCATGGAGAGCAATCAGTGGAAGTGGCGGAGACGGAGGGATTCGAACCCTCGAGACCCTTTTGGGGGTCTGCTCATTTAGCAAACGAGTGCCTTCAGCCTCTCGGCCACGTCTCCCGCTTTCCTCCCTATGCCGGACGTCCGCCGCCTTTGCAAGGCATCCCGTCCTTGAGCGCGCGAAATGTGACACCTTCTCCACGAAGGAAAGCCGCGCACGGGAACCCACTGTCATCGCGCGGGTCTCTCGTGCTTCGCTAAAACCGCTGGCCCGCAAGGGCCGCGACTTATCGGGCTGCGCGGGCCGCCATCTCGCCGACGGCGCCCGCGATGTGCCCGAACACCTCGTGCCAGTCCCCCGCCGTCTGCTGGCGGTAGAGGCGCAGGCGCGGATAAAGCGGGCAGGCGTCGCCGCTGCGGCCCCAACGCCAGTCCGGGGCGACGCGCAGCGCCAGAAAGGTCGGGATGTCCCGCGCCCCTGCCAGGTGCGCCATCGACGTGTCCGAGGTCACCACCAGATCGAGATGCTGGAGGAGCGCCGCCGTATCCAGATAGGTCCCGTCCGCGTCCCAGCCTTCGGGCAGCCGCAGGATCCGGTCGGCGAAGGAACAGCCGTCCAGCTGCTCGATCCCCGCCCCCTGCTGGAGGCTCACCAGCGTGACGCCGGGAATGGCGGCAAGTGGCGCATAGGCCTCAAGGGGGATCGAGCGGCCGATATCCACCGCGGGTGAAGGATTGCCCTGCCAATAGATGCCCACAAGCAGTCCATCGCCCCGCAGCGATCGCCAGCGCGCCACCCGTTCCGGCTCGGCGGTGAGGTAAGGCGGCCGCGGCCACTCCGCCGGATCGGCTGCGATCAGGCCCGGAAGACTCGCCAGCGGAATCCAGCGCAGATCCGGCCGCGAGGTGTCCACCTGCGCAAGATCGCCGATGACTGGAACCCGGGCATCGATGCGCGACAGCAGCGGCACGTTCTGGGCCGCAGTCAGGAAGCGAGCCCGAATCCCACGGTCGGCCACCAGCCGCAGCAGGCGGCCGAACATGATCAAATCGCCGATGCCCTGCTCGCCCAGAATGATGAGCTCCCCAGGCGTTGCCCCGCCGTCCCAACGCGTGAACGGCAGGGGGCGGTAGGGGGGCGGCAGGAAGGAGGAGCGGCTTTCATAGCCGGCCCACCCCTCGGCCCACCGGCCGTCCGCCAGATTCTCGGTCCCTCGCAGGTAGAGGGCCATGGGAAAGGTCCGATCCGCCTCCAGCGCCTTGTCGACCAGGGAGCGGACATCCTGCGGGCGGCCAAGATCGGCGAGCAGGCGTGCCTTGGTGGTCAGGGCGGAGGCGAGGGCCGGCTCGATCTCCAAAGCGCTGTTCGCCGCGGCCAGCGCGCCGGGCAGGTCCAGCAGCTCGCGGCGCACTTCCGCCAGCTCCTGCCACACGGGCGCGGCGGCCCGGCCGCGGGCCAGCACCTTCTCGCACAGGTCGCGGGCCGCTTCCCGGTTGCCGAGATGCCGCTCGAGGCGGGCGAGGGTCGCCTGAAAGACGGGGCGGTCCGGCGCGACGTTCAGCGCGGCGGCGATCGTCTGGCGTGCCCCCTCCAGATCGGCCTGTCCGAGCAGCCCCTGCCCTTTCAGAAACAAGGCATCGGCGAGATTGGGCTTGAGCTTCAGAGCCGAATCCGCCGCCGCCGCCGCCTCGGCGAAGCGCCCGAGCTCGAGAAGCGTGCTCGCCTTGGACAGGAAATGCCGCGGCTCCCAGGGCTGCAGCTCGGTCAGCTTCTCGCAGTCGGCGAGCGCCTCGTCGGGCCGCCCGAGAAGGGACAGGGCGACCGAGCGGTTGGCGCGCGCCTCGACCGCGCGCGGATCAAGGGCCAGGGTTCGGTCGTACCGCGCCGCCGCCTCGGCGTGACGCCCCAGGTTCGCCAGCATGTTGCCGGCAAGATAATGTGCCTCCACCAGCCCCGGATCGAGCACGGTGGCCGCCTCGAACGCCGCGAGCGCCCGCTCCCACTTGCCTTCCGCCTGGAGCGTCGCCCCCATCATCACGTGGGCATGCGGATTGGAGGGATGCCCCTCCCGCGCCTTGCGCGCGACGGCATGCGCCTCCTTCGCCTTGCCGCCCTGGAGCAGGCCGAGCACCAGCAGGCGCTGGACATCGAAGACACCCGGCCGCGCCTTCAGGAGGCGACGGTAGATGTCGACGGCCTCGTCCAGCCGTCCTTCGCGGTGCAATGCGGTGGCGCGTCCAAATTCGGCGCGCACGTCGGTGACCATGGGCGCTCCTCGCGCAGGGCACGGCCCCCGCCGAAGCGCAAGTGTCGCCGCGTGGGGAACCCGACCTTCCGGATCTCTCTGGAAACCGGAACCGCTCGGGCTGACCGGCCGAGACGGCAAGGAGGTCTCCAGACGTGGGAAATGATACTGCCGTGCCGGCCGGATCACCCAGGCGACCCACTCGGAACGGCCACGAACAAGGGACCCGCGCGCCCAACGCAGCCGCACGACGGCTTCATCGGGTGCCTCTCGGGCGCGGCAGCATCTAGTCCGAAATCGAGGTTCATGTCGAGGGAAGCGACGCGCAGGAGCAACCTGCGCAACCCGACGGCCCTTCAGCCGGTTCTCATGATCTTGAGGCTAGGCACTTTCGCCACGCGAACCGACATCCGACGGCTTGAACACGCCTCAGCTGCGCGCCCGCTGGCCGAACAGGATGGCGTGAGCGTCCTGGTCCTTGGAGATATCGTTCTTCGTCCGCTCCTCGGCATTCACCGCGAGGCCGCGCTGCACGCCGGGACGCGCCAGCATGCGGTCGATCCACGCCTTGAGGTGCGGGAACTCCTCGATGTGCTGGCCCTGCCGCTCCCACAGCTTCGACCAGCCGATGGCGGCCATGTCGGCGATGGAATAGTCGCCGGCGAGATACGCGCGGTCCTTCAGGCGGGCATTCATCACGCCGTAGAGCCTGTGCACCTCGTTGGTGTAGCGCTCGATGGCGTAGGGGATCTTCTCGGGCGCATAGATGCGGAAATGGTGCGCCTGCCCGGCCATGGGGCCAAGTCCGCCCATCTGCCAGAACAGCCACTGGTCCACCTCCACCCGGCCGCGCTCGTCGGCGGGATAGAAGAGGCCGGTCTTGCGGCCGAGGTATTGCAGGATAGCCCCCGATTCGAACACCGAGATGGGCGCGCCGCCTGGCCCCTCCGGGTCCACGATGGCGGGGATCTTGTTGTTGGGCGATATGGCGAGGAAGTCCGGCTTGAACTGGTCGCCCTTGCCGATGTTCACGAGCTTCACCTCGTAAGGCAGCCCGCACTCCTCCAGCATGATGGCGATCTTCCATCCGTTGGGGGTCGGCCAGTAGTAAAGCTCGATCGGCGAAGCCTGGACCTGCGCCATGATGCCCTCCCTGTGGCCGACGTGCGCGACCGGCGGCCAGAGCGCGATCCGATCATACGGAATCGCGGCGCGGTTCCTTATGGCCGATGAATCACCCTCTAACTTATTGAATAGAGGCGGATGAACCGTCCACGTTCAATCGCACGGGCGATTCAACATGGACGCTTCCGGCTCTAGAGGTAGACATGACCCGTGCACAGGGCAAGTCGCCTCTCCCGGCGCTGCGACCAACCGGTCACAACGTGATTTTCAACCCCTCGTGGGAGTTGGCAAATCCAAGCCGGCGGTAGAAGCGGTGGGCGTCGAGGCGCACCTTGTTGGAGGTGAGCGCAAGGCTCCTCGCCCCGGCCCGGCGCGCGTCCTCGATGGCAAAGCGCACCAGGGCCTCGCCGATTCCCCGCCCGCGCAGCCCCGCTTCCACCTGCACCGCCTCCAGCAGCGCGCGGCGGGCGCCCCTGCCCGGCAGGCTGGTGACCACCACCAGTTGGAAGGTGCCGATCACCCGCCCGTCCAGCTCCGCCGCGAACAGGCGCACGGCGGGCCGGTCCTTGAGGATCTCGGCAAACGCGGCGCGGTAATCGTCGAACGCGGCGGGGTCGGTGGTGTCGCCGTGCCCGCCCAGCGCGTCGGCCGCGAACAGGGCGACGAGGGCGGGCAGGTCATCGGCCTCCGCCTCGCGGATGACGAGGCCGGCGGGAAGCGCGCTTACCGGCACAGCGGGTCGTCCGGCGGCAGGATGGTCATCTGCCAGTCGCTCCAGCGATGGGGATTCATCATGGGCGACCACCATTTGACCGACATCTCGATGGTGTCGTTGCCGGCCGGCGGCAAAAGCAGCTGCGGCAGGCCGTTGAAGATGCCGGTGACCCGGGCGCAGCCCGTCGATGGGCGCGGCGGCGGGCGGTACTGCAATTCCCTCACGATCACCACCCGCGCGCCTGGAATGGCGGCCCTGAGCCGCCCGGCGGACATGCGATCATCGGCGACCAAGGTGGGCGCGGCCCCGAGCTTACCGGCCACCGCCGCCTGGATCTTGTAGAGCGGCTCCGCAGACGTGCAGCGCCCGCATAGGCGCGGGTCGGGCCACAGGGGCGCCGCCATGCGCGTCAGCATGACGCCGACGCTGATCGCCGCCAGCAGCGACAGATAGAGGGTGACGCGCGGCCGCCAGCCGCCGAGCCGCTCCAGCTCCGCGAACAGATAGACCGGCAGGAGCAGCAGGAAGACGTGGAAATAGCGGTCCCGCAGGGTGGTGGCACCCACCGCGATGGTGGCCACGAGGGTCGCGACGATGCCGAGGATGATGACCGTGCGCAGCACCCGGCGGGGCGCGGCGCGGCCACCGTCGTCCGGCTGCGCGCCCTCGCCCCGGTTGTAGGGCAGGAACACCACCGCCATCAGCACCACGAGGGGCAGCACGTAGCCGGCCAGCGCCCCCACCACGGTGACGATCACATCTTCCCATCTAGCACCGGTGGCGCCGATGGTCTGGGCGGTGGCCCCCGCCACATCCTGGTCGAGCCGCATGAGCGCCCAGGCATAGATGCCGAGGGGGACGGCGGCGACCGCCGCCGCCACCAGCATGCCCCGGTCCAGCAGGGCACGCCGGTAGGTGGGCTCCAGCAGGGAGGCGATCACCAGCACGCCGAGAAAGGCCACGAAGCCGAACTTGCCGAGGATGCCCAAGGCGATCAACGCCCCGAGGGCGGCATAGCGCCCGAGGGAGCGACGCTCCGCCAGCAGGGTGAGCATGAGGAACGTGCCGGCGATGGCCACGATCATCACGTTGGAATGGGTGAGGATGCGGTGGCTGTGATAGCCGATCACCCAGATCGCCGAGAGCGAATAGGCCGCCAGCGCCTGCAGGCGCGGATCGGCGATCACCTTCTGCGCGATGCGGTAGACCAGCATGGCGCAGGCGAACAGCAGCGTATAGCGCAGGATGGCGAAGGACAGGGGCCCGGTCCCGACGATCCTCTGGAGCGCCCACAGGAGCCAGTCGAAGAAGGGCGGGTTGCGCGGAACGTAGGAGAGCTCCAGGGACTGGACCATGTAGCTCTCGATCGCGTCGTCGGCATTCACCGCGACCTCGAAGAAGACGGCGATGAGCGCGTGGATCACCATCCAGGCGCCGATGACCGTCGCAACGCCTGCCGGGCGGGCCCAGAACGGGACCGCAGACGCCGCCACGGCTGAGCCGGCCGGCGCGTCCCGATGGAGATAGGTGTCAGTCACGGGAGAGGGGCACTCCGAAAATCCGCCGTGCCTCTATAGCGGCCGATGCCCGCCGGCGCCACCGCGCCCGGAGCGGCCGCCCAAGCCGGCCGTTACAGGGTTTCCAGAACCGCGAATCGGTCCCGGCCGCCCGCGGCCAGGGCGGTGTCGGAGACGTCGTGCACCAGCATGTCGTCCACCCGTGCGCCGAAGGGGCCGGCGCGGCAGGCTTCCAGCATGGCCTCCACCACCTCGGCCGGGCCGGCGAAGACCGCCTCGACGGCGCCGCTCCGCCGGTTGCGCACGAAGCCGAGCAGGCTGCGGGCCTCCGCCTCGCGGGCGCACCAGGCGCGATAGCCCACGCCCTGCACCCGCCCGCGCAGCATCACATGCACATAACGCACCGGCGCCCCCTACTTGCCGCAGCCTTCCGAAGGCTTCAGCGCCTCGAAGGTGGACATGGCGCCGAGCACGGCGAACTTGCCGTAGTCGATCTTCAGGTTGCCCACCACCCCGTTGTCATAGAGGGAGATGGCCATCACATAGGCCGGCGGACCGCCGAATCCGCCCTCGTCGTAATAGCTCACCGTGACCGGATAGAAGGTGTGGCCGGACAGGGACGGCTTCGCCGGGCCGGCGACGCGCGTCTCGTCCGTGCTCGGGGCGCCGATGACGGTCAGCGTGTCGTAGACCTTGGCCGGATCGCTCGCACCGTCATAGACCTTGGCCTGCAGCACCCGCTCGCCGGCCGCCGCCGCCTTCAGTACCTGGGAGACGTGCTCGGTGGGCAGGAGAATGTCGCCCTTCAGCTCCAGAGTGCGGTCCTTGGGCTGAACGACAGTGACCTTGAGGGCGTCGCGGCCCTGGCGCACCACGCTCGCCTCGATCTTCGAGGTGTCGTCCCCATCCTGGGAGGTGGAGGAGAAACGGTAGGACTTCCCCTCCGCATCCTCCCACGCCTTGGAGGTCATGGCCTGCCGCAGGGGGCTGCCGTCACCGGTGGAGGCGACGCTTTCCTGTCGCGTCACGGTGTCGTAGCCGGTGCAGGCGTCGCCGGTGATCTCGTATTCGATCCGCCCGCTCATGTCCTCGAGCTGGCCGGAAGGCTTGGAGGCATCGAGCGTCAGCCGGTAGCTCGCCCGGTGCGGCAGGAAGCTCGCCGCCGCGGCCGGGACCGCCGCGAGGCCGGAAAGGCCGAGCACGGCCAGCGCCGCGCCCGTGGCAACGCCCCTGCCGAATGGATGGCGCGCGGGAAGGCGCATCTTGGAAAATCCTCCTCAGCGCCCGCCTCGGCCAGCGCCGGGCAGGCATTCGGGCACCAGCTTGCGCCGACGCGATGGTTCGGCCAAGAGAGGGTCCAAATGCGCACACCGTGTGGCAGGAGCCCCTCATGACTTCGTCCGTCGACGCCAAGCTCGCCGAACTGGGAATCACCCTCCCCACTCCGACTCCGCCGCTGGCGAATTATGTGCCCGTGGCGCGCACCGGCAACCTGCTGTTCGTGTCCGGCCAGATCTCCATCGACGCCGCGGGGAAGATCATCACCGGCAAGCTCGGCGGCGGCGTGGACGTCGAGACCGGCCGGGCCGCCGCGAAGCTGTGCGCCATCAACATCCTGGCCCAGGTGAAGGCGGCCATCGGCGACCTCGACAAGGTGGTGCGGGTGGTGAAGCTCGTGGGCTTCGTGGCCTCCACGCCGGACTTCGTGGACCAGCCGAAGGTGGTGAACGGCTGCTCCGACTTCCTCGTCGAGGCGCTGGGCGACAAGGGCCGCCATGCCCGCTCGGCGGTGGGCATCTCAGCCCTGCCGTTCGACGCGGCGGTGGAAGTGGAAGCGATCGTCGAGGTCGCCTGAGGCGGAGGACGGACCATGGGCGACCTCGGCTGGCTCACCGCGCGACCGGTCGCCCATCGCGGCTTTCATGATGCTGCCCGCGGCATCATCGAGAATGCCCCCTCCGCCATGGATGCCGCCGTGGCGAGGGGCTATGCCATCGAGCTCGACATCCAGGCGAGCGCCGACGGCGAGGCCATGGTGTTCCACGACTTCACCCTCGACCGGCTGACGGAGGCCACGGGCCCCCTCGCCGCCCGCACGGCGGCGGAGATCGGGCGCATCCTGTTCCGGGGCACATCCGATCCCATTCTCACCCTCTCGCAGGTGATGGCGCGGGTGCGCGGCCAGGTGCCCCTCGTCATCGAGATCAAGAGCGCCTTCACCGGCGACACGCGCCTCGCGGCGCGGGCGGCCCAGTTGGTCTGCGCCTATGCGGGGCCGGCGGCGCTCATGTCGTTCGATCCGCAGATGCTGGTGGAGGTGCGCCGCCAGGCGCCCTCCCTCCCCCGTGGCATCGTCGCGGAGGGGCGTTACGAGGAAGCCGAATGGCCCCGCATCAGCCGACGGGAAGGCGTCGTGCTAGCGAACCTGCTGCACTGGCCGCGCACGCGCTTCCAGTTCGTGAACTACCGCGTCGCCGATCTTGATCGACCCGCCGTGCGGATCGCCCGCGCCGTCGGGCTACCCGTGCTCACCTGGACCGTGCGCACGGCCGAGGACCGGGCGCGCGCCGCCCGCGGCGCCGACCAGATGGTGTTCGAGGGCTTCGCGCCCTGACCCGTTCGAGATGAATTCCGCAGCGGAAGTCGGCACCTGTGGCATCCTGTCGCGGTGGGCAGGCCTGTGTGCAGCGCACACCTTAGCGGGATGCCCGACGCCCACATCCGCATCCTCCCCGCGCTCACAGAGATCAAGGCCGCCGATTGGGATGCCTGCGCCGCAGGCGGCGCGGCCCGCCCCGAGCCCTTCGTCTCCCACGCCTTCCTGAGCGCGCTGGAAGAAGCGGGCTGCGCCGCCCCCCGCACCGGCTGGCTGCCCCAGCATCTGGTGCTGGACGGGCCGGACGGCGCGCCGGCGGCGGTCCTGCCCGCCTATCTGAAGTCCCATTCGCGGGGGGAATATGTTTTCGACAATGGCTGGGCGGATGCCCTCACCCGTGCCGGAGGCGAATATTACCCCAAGGTCCAGGTGGCGGTGCCCTTCACGCCCGTCACCGGCCGGCGGCTGCTGCTGCGTGATCCGGCCGATCCCGTGGGGCGGCCCGCCCTCACGGCGGGGCTGAAGGAGCTGGTGCGGCTGCGCGGGGCCTCGTCCGCCCACGTCACCTTCTCCACCGAGGAGGAATGGGAGGCCCTCGCCGGCCTCGGTTTCCTGAAGCGCACCGACCGGCAGTTCCACTGGACCAATGCGGGATACGCCTCCTACGACGACTTTCTCGCGGAGCTCGCCTCCCGCAAGCGCAAGGCGCTGAAGAAGGAGCGGCGCGAGGCGCTCGGCGACGGCATCACCATCGAATGGCTCACCGGCCCCAGTCTGACGGAAGAGGCGTTCGACGCCTTCTTTGCCTTCTATCTCGACACCGGCGGCCGCAAATGGGGCGCGCCCTATCTCAACCGGCGCTTCTTCACGCTGATGGCCGAGCGCATGGCGGACCAGGTGCTGCTGGTGATGGCGCGGCGGGAGGAGCGCTACATCGCCGGGGCCCTCAACCTCGTGGGCGCGGACACGCTTTACGGGCGCTATTGGGGCGCCATCGAGCACCACCCCTTCCTCCACTTCGAGGTCTGCTACCATCAGGCCATCGACTATGCCATCGCCCACAAGCTCAAGGTGGTGGAGGCGGGCGCCCAGGGCGAGCACAAGCTGGCGCGGGGCTACCTGCCCAAGACAACCTATTCCGCCCACTACATCGTCCATCCGGCCCTGGAGCGGGCGGTGGCGCAATATCTGGAGCGGGAGCGGGCCTATATCGAGGAGGACGCCGCCGTGCTCACCGAGCTCGGCCCCTTCCGCCGCAGCTGCGAGGAGGAGCAGGACTGACGGCCGGCGCGCCCCCGCGCCATGCGACATCATCCGCCCGTTGCCGCACGTGGCCCCACGTCGCTATAGTCTCGCGCGAAAAATCTGGGGTTTGTGATGACGTATTGCTGCGGCGTGCTGGTGCGGGAAGGGCTGGTTCTGATTGCCGATACCCGCACGAATGCGGGCCTCGACAACATTTCCACCTTCCGCAAGCTCCACATCTTCGAGGAGCCCGGCCACCACGTGCTCGGCCTCGCCACCGCGGGCAACCTGTCGGTGTCCCAGTCGGTGGTGAGCCTGCTGCGCGAGGGCGTGGAGGACCACGAGATCGGCGAGCGCCGCCAGCTGCGCGACTGCCGCACCATGTTCCAGGCTGCCCAGCTGGTAGGCACCGCCATCCGGCAGGTTCACAAGGTGAACGGCGCCGTCATGGAACAGAGCAGCATCAATTTCGAGGTGTCGTTCCTGCTCGGCGGCCAGATCGCGGGCGACACCCTGCGCCTCTACATGATCTATTCCGCAGGCAATTTCATCGAGTGCACGCCGGACACGCCCTTCCTGCAGATCGGCGAGCACAAGTACGGCAAGCCGGTGCTCGACCGGGCCGTGACCTATGAGATGGAGATCGCCGAGGCGCTGAAGTCGAGCCTCATCTCCATGGATTCCACCATGCGCTCGAACCTGGGCGTGGGCCTGCCCATCGATGTGATGGTGGTGACGCCGGACTCCCTGCATTCCGAGCTGATCTACCGGATCGAGCCCGGCGAGCCCTATTTCCACGATCTGCGCGAGCGCTGGTCGGCGGCGCTGCGCTCCGCCCACGCCTCCATCCCCCGCCCCCCCTACCTGAAGGATGTGCGGCTGCGCGCCGTCACCGAGGTGTGACGGGCGGGGCCTTGGGCCGGAGATAGAGCCAGAACGAAAAAGGGCGCCCGCGGGCGCCCTTTCCTTTTTCCGGAGCCGTCCGCTCAGGCCGCCTTGGGGGCGAGCTTGGCGGAGACGATCTTGTCGGGGTCCTTCACCGGCTCGCCGCGCTTGATCAGGTCGATGTTCTCCATGCCGGAGACCACCTCGCCCCATACCGTGTACTGGCGGTCGAGGAAGCGGGCGTCGGTGAAGCAGATGAAGAACTGGCTGTCGCCGGAATCGGGGTTCTGCGCGCGGGCCATGGAGCAGGTGCCGCGCACGTGGGGCTGGGCATTGAACTCGGCCTTCAGCTTCTTGCCGGAGCCGCCCATGCCGGTGCCGGTCGGATCGCCGGTCTGGGCCATGAAGCCCTCGATGACGCGGTGGAACGGCACGCCGTCATAGAAGCCCTGGGACACCAGCTCCTTGATGCGGGCCACGTGGCCGGGGGCGAGATCGGGGCGGAAGGCGATGGTCACCGGCCCCTTGGTGGTCTCGAGAATCAGCACTTCGTCACTCATCGACCTCATCCTTTCTGGCGGCGCCGGGAAGACGGCCACCGCATCGGCCCGGCGAGGCCCGGGCATCTGGGGAAACGCGCGCCCGCCCCGCGGGCCTGCCCCACTTCGCCCGCGGCCCGGCGGGACCGCAGGCGAAGGCTGGGCTTCATGCTACTTGGCGTCGGCCGCCACCTGCATCTTCACGATGCGGTCCGGGCTCGGCACCACGCCGTTGGCGGCGGACGAGCCCTTCTTGATCTTGTCCACGAACTCCATGCCGGAGATCACCTCGCCCACCACGGTGTACTGGCCGTTCAGGCTCGGGGTCTCGTCCAGCATGATGAAGAACTGGGAATTGGCGCTGTTGGGGGAGGAGCTGCGCGCCATGCCCACCACGCCGCGCTTGAACGGCGTGCTGGAGAATTCCGCCGGCAGGTTGGGATATTTGGAGCCGCCGGTGCCGTTGCCATACTGGCCATCGCCGGTCTGGGCCATGAAGCCGTCGATGACGCGGTGGAACGGGACGTTGTTGTAGAAGCCCTCGCGGGTCAGCGTCTTGAGGCGCTCCGCGTGCTTGGGCGCAAGGTCCGGCCGCAGCAGGATGACGACGCGGCCATAGGGCGTATCGAGCAACAGGGTGTTCTGCGGATCGCTCTTCGGCTGCGCTGCCGCCGGCAGGGCGAAGGCCAGCGCGAGCAGCGCTGCGGCGAGAAAGCGGCCCATCAGGCGCGTCATGAAGGTCTCCCGGGATCGGCCCCGTTCGCGGGGCGGGTTGGCGTGCGGCCGGATGGCCGCCTTCAGGGACATGCGCGCCGACGACGACCGGCGCGGAAACTCAGAGTGGGAACCTCACCTTGAGCCGGGCCAGCACCGGCGCCGGCACGAAGGCGGAAACATCCCCGCCCATGGCAGCGATCTGCCGCACGAGCGTGGCGGTGATGGGGCGCACCCGCGGCGAGGCGGGCAGGAAGACGGTCTGGATTTGCGGCGCGAGCACACCGTTCATGCCCGCCATCTGCATCTCGTAGTCGAGGTCCGTGCCGTCCCTGAGGCCGCGGATGAGCAGGGTCGCCCCCAGACGCTGGGCGGTGGAGACGATGAGATCGCTGAAGGTCACGGCCTCCAGCGTCGCCTGCTCCTCGGCGGCGATGGGGCCGCACACCTCGCGCAGCATCTCCAGCCGGTCATCGGCGGAGAACAGCGGCGCCTTGCCGGGGTGGATGCCCACCGCCAGCACCAGCCGGTCGGCCAGCCGGCAGGCGGAACGCACCACCTCCAGATGGCCATTGGTGAGGGGATCGAAGGAGCCGCCGTAGATGGCGGTCCGGACGGTGTGGGGCTGCGGCGCGCTCATGGGCTGCAAGGGGTAGCTGCCCGCGCGCGCGGATGCAACGGGGAAGGCCGGCCCGCGCCGGCCCTCCCCGCGCGGCGCCCTCCCCTTCCGGGCAGGCGCCCTTCATCTCAGCGCGACGTGCGGATGACCTGGATGTCGAGGTCGCGGATCTTCTTGCGCAGGGTGTTGCGGTTGAGCCCGAGCAGCTCCGCCGCCTTGATCTGATTGCCCCGCGTGGCCGCCAGCGCGGCCGAAAGCAGGGGATATTCCACGTCCTTCAGGATGCGGTGGTACAGGCCGGGCGGTGGCAGGTCCTCGCCGAAACCGGAGAAATAGGTGTTGAGGTGCCGTTCCACCGAGGCCGCGAGCGTCGCGTCCACGGGGCCCTCCTCGGAGAGGGCGCTCGGCATGGGCTCGGAAAGCTCCGCCTCTATGATGGCCGGAGTGATGACCTCCTGCGGATAGAGGGCCGCGAGGCGCCGCACCAGGTTCTCCAGCTCGCGCACGTTGCCCGGCCAGCGGTAGCGCTTCAGCCGGTCGAGGGCGGCGGTGTCGATCTGCTTGGCCGGCAGGCCCTCCCGCTCGGCCTGGAGGAAGAAGTGACGCACTAGGTCCGGCACGTCTTCCGAACGCTCGCGCAGGGGCGGCAGGCGCAGCGGCACCACGTTCAGGCGGAAGAACAGATCCTCGCGGAACAGGCCCTGCTGGATCAGCGTGCGCAAGTCCTTGTTGGTGGCGGCGATGATGCGCACGTCGGTCTTGATGGGCGTGCGGCCGCCCACCGTCGTGTATTCGCCCTGCTGGAGCACGCGCAGCAGGCGGGTCTGCGCCTCCATAGGCATGTCGCCGATCTCGTCGAGGAAGAGGGTGCCACCCTCCGCCTGCTCGAAGCGGCCCGGGTTGCGGGTGGTGGCGCCGGTGAACGAGCCCTTCTCGTGGCCGAACAGCTCCGATTCGATGAGGTCGCGCGGGATGGCCGCCATGTTGATGGCGACGAACGGCCCGGTGCGGCGCTTGCCGTAGTCGTGCAGGGCGCGGGCCACCAGCTCCTTGCCGGTGCCGCTCTCGCCCGCGATCATCACGGTGAGGTCGGTCTGCATCAGCCGGGCGAGCAGGCGGTAGATCTCCTGCATCGCCGGCGAGCGGCCCACCAGCGGGATGTTGTCCTGCTCCTCCGGGGCATGGTGGCCGCCGTCGCCCTTCTTGGGCTCCGCCAGCGCGCGGCCGACGATGGAAATCAGCTCCTTCAGGTCGAAGGGCTTGGGCAGGTATTCGTAGGCCCCGCGCTCGGAGGCGCGGATGGCGGTCATGAACGTGTTCTGCGCGCTCATGACGATGACCGGCAGGTCCGGCCGCGCCTTCTTGATGCGCGGCAGGAGATCGAAGGCGTTCTCGTCGGGCATCACCACGTCGGTGATGACGAGGTCGCCGTCGCCCTGGCTCACCCAGCGCCAGAGCGTGGCGGCGTTGCCGCAGGAGCGCACCTCGTAGCCGGCGCGGGAGAGCGCCTGGTTGAGCACGGTGCGGATCGCGGCGTCGTCGTCGGCGACCAGGATGCTTCCGGTAGGCATCGACACCTCAATTTTCCTCTTGGGTCGGGCTCTTGCCGCGATACATGGGCAGGAGCACGCGGAAGGTTGTGCGGCGGGGCTGGCTGTCGCATTCGACGATGCCGCCGTGGTCGCCGATGATCTTCGCTACCAAAGCAAGACCGAGGCCACTCCCGGTCGGCTTGGTGGTCACGAATGGGTCGAACAGGTGGGGCACGAGGTCGTCCGGCACGCCCTTGCCATTGTCGCGCACGCAGAACTCCAGCGGCAGGCTCACCCGCGTCGAAGCCCCTGGAACCGTGAGGCGAACACCGGGCCTGAAGGCCGTCGTCAGCTGGATTTCCCCGTCCTGGTCCCCGTCGATCGCCTCGGCCGCGTTCTTCACGAGGTTGAGGAAGACCTGGATGAGCTGGTCGCGGTTGGCGAGCACCGGCGGCAGCGAGGGGTCATAGTCCTCGACGAAGCGGATGTGCCGCGCGAAGCCCGAGGAGGCGAGCGTGCGCACGTGCTCCAGCACCGCGTGGATGTTCACCGGCTCGCGCTCCACCGGGCGCTCGTCGGAGAACACCTCCATGCGGTCCACCAGCTTCACGATGCGGTCCGCCTCCTCGCAGATGAGGCGGGTGAGCGCCCGGTCCTCGTCGTCCGCGGACTGCTCCAGCAGCTGCGCCGCGCCGCGGATGCCCGAGAGCGGATTCTTGATCTCGTGCGCCAGCATGGAGGCCAGCGCGCTCACGGAACGGGCAGCGCCGCGGTGGGTGAGCTGGCGGTCCATCTTGTCGGCGATGGTGCGCTCCTGAAGCATCACCACCACCTGGTCCGGATGCTCGTTCACCGGCGCCACGTGGATGTCCACCACGCGCTCGCCGCCGTTGCGCGGCGTGCCGAGATCCACCCGGTATTCATTCACTGGCGCGCCACGCCGGCGCACCTGCTCGATGAGGCCGAGCAGGGGCGTGCCGAAGGGCACGAACTCGCTCAGCGGCCGGCGGCGCAGGAGCGGGGCGCTGACCTCGAAGAAGGCCTCCGCGGCCACATTGGCATCCGCCACATGGCCGTTGCTGTTGATGGTGAAGACAGGGTGCGGGACCGCGTCCAGGATCGCCCGCGTCATGCCCTGCTCCGGCTCACCCTTGCGCTTCTGGTCCATCTTGCGTGTGTCTTGCTTTCTGGCTTCGGCCTTCATGCCGCCGCCCTCCACATGAGTTCGTCGAAGGCGTCGGCGATGCCGGCCCTCACGGTCGCCGGGTCCTCCTTCACCAGCAGGCGCGAGCGCCAGCGGGCGATGAAGTCGTCGGGCGCCCCCTGGCGCCCCCCGGCGCTTTGGCCGGCCACAGCCGCCGCCAGCGCCCAACCCACATGCTTGCGGGCCTGCCGGACGCCGAGGGCGGTGCCATAAAAGCCCAGCCAGCCGTCATAGAGTTCGAGCAACACGTCGCGCTGCTCGCCGAGGGGCGGATTTTCCGCCACCCGATGGCCGGCGATGGCCTGCGCCACCCGGCCGGGAAACCACGGCCGCCCCTGGGCGCCGCGGCCGATCATCACCCCGTCCGCCCCGGAGGCGGCGAGGATGGCGGGGCCATCGGCGGTGGACACCACGTCGCCATTGGCCACCACCGGAAGGGACACCGCCTGCTTCACCGCCCGGATGGCCGCCCAGTCGGCCCGGCCGGTGTAGAACTGGCATCGCGTGCGGCCGTGGACGGTCACCATGGCGAGGCCGCAGGCCTGCGCCATGCGGGCGAGCTCCACCGCGGTGGACGCCCGCTCGTCCCAGCCGAGGCGGGTCTTCACCGTCACCGGCACGCCGACCGCGCCGCGCACCGCCTCCAGGATGGCGCGGGCGAGCGGCAGGTCCCTGAGGAGCGCGGCGCCGGCCGCCCCTGTGGTCACGCGCTTGGCCGGGCAGCCCATGTTGATATCGATGAGCCCAGCCCCTGCCGCCTCGGCGATGCGGGCCGCTTCCGCCATCAGGCGCGGATCGTTGCCGGCGATCTGCACCGCGTGCAGCGGAACGCCTTCCCCCTCCGCGCGCAGGAGCATCTCCGGATGGCCTTCGAGAAGCGCCTCGCTGGCCACCATTTCTGATATGACGAGCCCGGCGCCGTAGCGGACGGCCATCCGACGCACCGGCGCATCGGTGATTCCCGCCATGGGGGCGAGGATCACCGGATTGGGCAGAGCGTGGGCACCGATCTGCAACCGCGGAATGGAAAATGGGACGATCTCTTGCACAGAAATTAGGCCAGCTGTGTTCTGCCTACATCTTAGACATTTGTGCAGCCCACGCAAGGGCAGTGTGCGCGCATGTGCGGCGCAGCAAGAATGAGCCACCCGCAGGATACCTGCACCCCCTCGGCCTACCCGCCGCGCAGGGAGACGTCCGTGAGCACCGCTGAGCGCACCAGCTGTGTCGCCATCGTGGTTGCCGCCGGTCGCGGCACGCGCGCGGGCGGCGTCCTGCCGAAGCAATACCAGCCCATCGGGGGGGAGCCGGTGCTGCGCCGCACTTTGCGGCTGTTTGCCTCCCATCCGGACGTCACCGCCGTGCTTGCGGTCATCCATAGCGATGATTCAGGCCTCTTTGCGGACACAACCCGCGATCTGCCCAAGATACTGGCACCGGCCTTCGGTGGTGCAACGCGGCAAGCCTCCGTCCGGGCGGGGCTCGAAGCCCTGGCGGCGCTGCCCGGCGGCGCGCCGGACATCGTGCTGATCCACGACGCGGCCCGCCCCTATGCCTCCCCCGCCCTGCTCACCCGCGCCGCCGCTGCGGCGCGCGTGGCGGCAGCGGCCATACCGGTGCTGCCCGTGACCGACACGGTGAAGACCGTGGACGGCGCCGGGCGCGTCACCGGCACCCTGGACCGGGCGCTGCTGCGCACGGTGCAGACCCCCCAGGCCTTCCGCTTCGACGCGCTGCGCGCCGCCCATGCCGCAACCGCGGCGGCGGGGGTCGAGACCCTGACCGACGATGCGGCCGTGATGGAGTGGGCCGGCCACCACGTGACCACCTTCGAAGGCGAGACCACCAACGTGAAGCTGACCACCCCCGAGGACATGACCCGCGCCGCCGGCCCCGCCCTCGCCGACCTTCCCGACCTGCGCACCGGCACCGGCTTCGACGTGCACGCCTTCGGCCCCGGCGACCATGTGATGCTGGGCGGCGTCGCGGTGCCCCACGGCTTCGGCCTGGTCGGCCACTCGGATGCAGACGTGGGCCTGCACGCCCTCACCGACGCGGTGCTCGGCGCCCTGTGCGACGGCGACATCGGCTCCCACTTCCCCCCATCCGACCCACAATGGAAGGGCGCCACCTCCGACCGCTTCCTCGTCCATGCGGTGGAGAAGGTGCGGGCCCGCGGGGGGCGCATCGCCCATCTCGACCTCACCCTCATCTGCGAGGCGCCGAAGGTGGGCCCTCATCGCGAGGCCATCCGCGCCGAGATCGCGCGAATCACCGGCGTGCCGGCGTCCCGCATCTCGGTGAAGGCGACGACCACCGAGAAGCTGGGCTTCACCGGCCGCCGCGAGGGCGTCGCCGCGCTGGCGAGCGCCACCATCCGCCTGCCGTTCGAGGAAGAGGCATGATCGACGCGGACATCTACGCCCGCGCCGTCGCCGTGCTGGAGGCCTTCCGCGCCCGGGGCTGGACGCTGGCGACCGCCGAATCCTGCACTGGCGGGCTGGTGGCCGGCGCGCTGACCGCCGTGCCCGGCTCCTCGGACGTGGTGGACCGGGGTTTCGTCACCTATTCCAACGCCGCCAAGACGGCCATGGTGGGCGTGCCCGAGGCGACGCTGGTTGCCCATGGCGCCGTCAGCGAACCCACCGCCCGCGCCATGGCGCAGGGCGCCCGCGCCATGGCGGGAGTTGATGCGGCCGTGTCGATCACCGGCGTCGCCGGCCCCGGCGGGGGATCACCGGAGAAGCCGGTGGGGCTGGTGCATTTCGCCTGCGCCCGGCGCGACGGCACGGTGGAGCACCGGGAGAGGCGTTTCGGCGACCTCGGCCGGGCCGAGATCCGCCGCCGCTCCGTGCTGGAGGCCCTGGACCTGCTCGCCCGCGCCGCCGACTGAAGGGGAAGCCTCCGGCCATGGCCCGCCCTGCCCCGGCGTGATAGCCAAGGGCGATGACTGACGCCCCCACGCCCGCCGCCGCCCCCGCGCCCGTCGGCCCCCTCGCCGAGATTGCCGCGCTGCTGCCGGCGCGCGGGGCGCTTCTGGGCCTCGACCTCGGCACCAAGACCATCGGCGTCGCCGGCTGCGATCCGGACCGGCGCATCGCCACGGTGGTGGAAACCGTCCGGCGCACCAAGTTCACCGCCGATGCCATGCGCCTCGTCCAGCTGGCGAACGAGCGCAAGGCGGTGGGCTTCGTGCTCGGCCTGCCGCTCAACATGGACGGCACCGAGGGGCCCCGCGCCCAGGCCAGCCGCGCCTTCGCCCGCAACTTCGCCCGTCTCGCCGGCCGGCCCATCGCCTTCTGGGACGAGCGGCTTTCCACCGTCGCCGTGGAGCGGGCGCTGATCGCCGCCGACATGAGCCGCGCCCGCCGCGCCGAGGTGGTGGACCAGCACGCGGCGGCCTTCATCCTGGAAGGCGCGCTGGATTTCCTCGCCCGCGCGGCGAACGGAACGGAAACCGAAGCCCCGAAGTGATTCGGACCCGGTCCGTACCCGCGCCGTTCCGCACGGCACGCGGCGGACGTGCCAATTCGGCACAGGCGCCTCCGGCCGCTCTCCCTGAGGGTGATGACCGGCGCGTCCCCCCGCCTGCACCCTAAGCTTTTGAGTTGGCGCGCCTTCTGCACCCAGCCCGGGTTTCACTCCGCCGGAAAACCCTCTAAAGGGAGGGCTTCGGTGGAAGCCTCGCGCCGGAACCTCACCTGCCCCACGACCGGCAAAACACCGGCCACGAGGATAAATTGCCTGCCGCCGGCCGACAGGCGCCGTATGTGCGTGCTCCCATGTCCGTCGTCTTCTCAGCCCTCATTCCGGTGTTCCTCATCATCGCCCTCGGCGCGGTGCTGCGGCGGATCCTGCTCAAGGACCCGGCCCATTGGGCGGCGCTGGAGAAGCTCACCTATTTCGTCCTCTTCCCGGCCCTGCTCATCGTGTCGGCGGTGAAGGCGGACCTCTCGCAGGTGAACGTGGTGGGGGTCGCCGGATCGCTCATCGGCACGGTGATCCTGCTCTCGGGCCTCATCCTCCTCTTCCACCGCCCGCTCATCTCCGCCCTCGCGGCGGACGGCCCGGCGTTCACCTCCCTGTTCCAGGGGGCAGTGCGCTGGAACACCTACATCGTGCTCGCGGTGGCGGGCGGCCTGTTCCGGGCGGAAGGCATCACCATCGCCGCGCTGGCGCTGGTGGCCATGATTCCGGTGGTGAACATCATCGCCGTGCTGGTTCTGGCCAGCTTCTCCGGCCGCCATCCGCCGACCTTCGGCTATGTGCTCGAACAGCTGGCGCGCAACCCCTACATCTGGTCCTGCGCCCTCGGCGCGGCCCTCAATGCACTGCACGTGCCGGTCCCCAAGGTGCTGGTGGAGTTCGGCGACATCCTCGGCCGGGCCTCGCTGGCGCTGGGCCTGCTGGTGGTGGGCGGCGGCCTGGTGCTGGACCGGCTGACGCGACCCCGGCTCATTGTGTTCGCCAGCCTCGCGCTGAAGCTGCTGGTGAAGCCGGCCATCGCCATCGCCCTGGCCCTGCTGTTCGGTCTCACGGGCACGGAGCTGGTGGTGGTGGCGATCACCGCCGCAGTCCCCTCCGCCCCCAACGGATACGTGCTCGCCCGCCAGATGGGCGGCGATGCCC
Organism: Xanthobacter nonsaccharivorans; assembly: GCF_043194755.2. Taxonomy (NCBI): domain Bacteria; kingdom Pseudomonadati; phylum Pseudomonadota; class Alphaproteobacteria; order Hyphomicrobiales; family Xanthobacteraceae; genus Xanthobacter; species Xanthobacter nonsaccharivorans. The sequence goes on from NZ_CM195526.1 coordinate 2,685,927, forward strand.
CGCTGCTCGCGGAGATCCTCACCATGCAGATCGTCGGCGCCGCCGTGACGCTGCCGCTTGTCGTCGTCGTGGCGACGGCCCTCGCCCACTGACGCCGGGGGCCCGTGAGCTTGGCTCATGGATCCCGGATCGAGCCTGCGCGGCCCTTGAGCGTGACCCACCGGGCATCGGTCGAGGGCTCAGGCTGACGGCATGGCTGCGGCCCGGAGCCGGCCCCCGGCCACAGCACGAAAAAGGGGGGCCGGTGGCCGCCCTCTCGCATTCAGTCCTCGGTCCCGCCTCAGCAGGGCGACCAGTAGCCGCCGCCATAGGGGCCGGTCTGCACCCAGCAGCTGCGCGGGCGTGGCGCCGGCTCGTAATAGACCACGGGCGGCGGGGGCGACGGCTCGTAATAGACCACGGGCGGGGGCGGCGGAGGCGCAGCCGCGGCACCGGCGACGGCCGCGGCACCCAGGATGCCCAGGGCGATACCCGCCCCCACGGCGGCGCCGCAATTCCCGCAGCCGTTGGGATACCAGCGCCCACCATACCAGCCGCCGTTGGGATACCAGCGGCCGCGATACCAATAGCCGACGTCCGTCGCCGTCGCGGCATGGGTCGGGGCGACGGCAAGCGCCCCGGAACCGATGGAGGCGGCGGAAGCCGGAGCCGCCACGCCAACGACCACCGTGGCCGCCAGCGTCAGCGCGACGAGCTTCGCGCGAAAGAGAGAAGTCATTCCAGCAACTCCCGATACGTCCAGGCCCTGGGCCTTCGAAAACCCCTTGGAGCACGATCCGACCAGATGGATCGGGCCTCCAACTCATTGAATGGAGACGGATTACCTTCCCCTGCCGAAGCGCATGGGCGATTCGGCAGGGATAGATCCGGCTCCGGAAAACCCGCCCCGGAGCCAGGAGAGGTCCGGTCGAGGGAAACCTTCGTCGAGACTGTTTGCCAAAGTGTGGCGCACTCCCGGCGGTTCCGGGGAGGATTGTCACGAATGATGAACGAGCCCTGAAGATCCGTGTGCGCCCCTTCCGGGCCATCCCGCCGGCAAGGGAGCTGTTCAAAGGGCGCGGGAAGCGCGCGGCTCGGCTTGCCCATGCGGCCCCATGCGTCTATGCCTGCGGCCTGCCATGCACGCTGCACCCGCCTTCACCCTCTCCGGCCGACACCTCATCGGCATCGAAGGCCTCTCCGCCAGCGAAATCTCGGGTTTGCTCGACCTTGCCGAGGAGTTCGTCGAACTCAACCGGCAGATCGAGAAGAAGCGCACCACCCTGCGCGGACGCACCCAGATCAACCTGTTCTTCGAGGCCTCCACCCGCACCCAGTCATCCTTCGAGATCGCCGGCAAGCGCCTCGGAGCGGACGTGATGAACATGTCGGTCGCCTCCTCGTCCGTGAAGAAGGGCGAGACGCTGATCGACACCGCCATCACCCTCAACGCCATGCACCCGGACATCCTGGTGGTGCGCCATCATGCCTCCGGCGCGGTGGCGCTTTTGGCGCGCAAGGTGGATTGCTGTGTCGTGAACGCCGGCGACGGCGCCCACGAGCACCCCACCCAGGCGCTGCTCGACGCGCTGACCATCCGCCGCAACAAGGGCACCATCCAGGGCCTCACGGTGGCCATCTGCGGGGATGTGCTGCATTCGCGCGTGGCGCGCTCCAACATCCTCCTGCTCAACACCCTGGGGGCCAAGGTGCGGGTGGTGGCCCCCTCCACCCTCCTGCCCTCGGGCATCGAGACCATGGGGGCGGAGGTGTTCCGCACCATGGAGGCGGGCCTCGACGGGGCGGACATCGTGATGATGCTGCGCCTGCAGCGCGAGCGCATGGCCGGTTCCTTCATCCCCTCGGTGAAGGAGTACTTCCACTATTTCGGCCTCGACGAGGCCAAGCTCCGCCGCGCCGCGCCCGACGCGCTGGTGATGCATCCCGGCCCCATGAACCGGGGGGTGGAGATCGATTCGGCCATCGCGGATGGCGCCCAGTCGCTGATCCGCGAACAGGTGGAAATGGGTGTCGCGGTGCGCATGGCGGTGCTCGACATCCTCGCCCGGAAGCTTCCCAATGCGTGACGGCCGCTTCAACCACAAGGAGCCGCGCCCGCTGCTCCTCGCCAATGCGCGGGTGATCGACCCCTCCCGCGGCTCCGACTTCCACGGCGACGTCTATCTCGCCGACGGCGTCATCAAGGACGCCGGCTTCGGCATCGCCGCCGCGGGCCTCCCCGAGGGCGCCGAGGTGGTGGATTGCCGGGGCGCCGTGGTCGCCCCCGGCCTCGTGGACATGGGCGCCTTCGTGGGCGAGCCCGGCGCCGAGCACCGCGAGACGCTGGCCTCCGCCAGCCATGCGGCAGCGGCCGGCGGGGTCACCACCATCATCTGCCAGCCCAATACCGACCCGGCGGTGGATGACCCGGCCATCGTGGACTTCATCCTGCGCCGGGCGCGGGATACCGCCGTGGTGCGCGTCCACCCCATGGCCGCCATCACCAAGGGCCTCAAGGGCGAGGAGATGACCGAGATCGGGCTCCTCCAGGCCGCCGGCGCCGTCGCCTTCACCGATGGCCACCGCTCGGTGATGAACGCCCAGGTGCTGCGCCGGGTCCTGACCTATGCCCGCGACTTCGACGCCCTCGTCGTGCACCACACCGAAGATGCCACCATGTCGCAGGGCGCCATGAACGAGGGCGCCTTCGCCTCCCGCCTCGGCCTGTCCGGGAATCCGAAGGCGGCCGAGACCATCATGCTGGAGCGCGACGTGCGCCTCGTCGGCAGCGCGCGCGGACGCTACCACGCCTCGGCGCTGACCTGTGCCGAATCCCTCGAAGTTCTAGAAAGAGCCAAGGAAAATGGCCTGCCGGTGACGGCCTCCGCCACCATCAACCACCTCTCCTTCAACGAACTCGACATCGGCGCCTACCGCACCTATTTCCGCCTCGCCCCGCCGCTGCGCGCCGAGGATGACCGGCAGGCGCTGATCCGCGCCATCTCCTCGGGCCTCATCGACGTGGTCGTCTCCGACCATCTGCCGCAGGACGTGGAAGGCAAGCGCCTGCCCTTCTCGGAAGCCGAGCCGGGGGCCATCGGCCTGGAAACGCTGCTGTCCGCCGCCCTGCGCCTCGTGCATTCGGACCAGGTGGACCTGGTGAATCTGCTCGCTGCCCTCTCCACCCGGCCGGCGCAGATCCTCGGGCTCGATGCAGGGACGCTGCGCCCGGGCGCGCCGGCGGACGTGATCGTGTTCGACAAGGACATGCCCTATGTGCTCGATCCGGCCTCGCTGAAGTCGCGCTGCCGGAACACCCCGTTCGACGAGGCGCGCCTCGATGGACGGGTGCTGCGCACCATCGTTGCCGGCCTCACCGTCTACGAATACGTTTGATCATCCCGCCCGCCGGGAGCCCTTCGTTGAGGTCGTCATGCCAGATGCCCAGTCGCCCGCGCTTGTCCTCGTCCTCGCGCTGGCCCTCGGCTACCTGCTCGGCTCGATCCCATTCGGGTTGCTGCTGACCCGCTCCGCCGGCACCAAGGACATCCGCTCCATCGGCTCCGGCAACATCGGCGCCACCAACGTGCTGCGGACGGGCCGGAAGGACCTGGCGGCGGCGACCCTCGTGCTCGACGCGCTGAAGGGCACGGCGGCGGTGCTGATCGCGCGGTACTTCCTCGGAGCGGACGCGGCGCTCGCCGCAGGGCTCGGCGCCTTCGTCGGCCATATCGCGCCGGTCTGGCTGCGGTTCCGGGGCGGCAAGGGGGTCGCGACCTTCCTGGGCGTGACCATCGGCCTGTTCTGGCCCGCGGCCATCGTCTTCGCCGTGGTGTGGCTCGGCGCAGCGTATCTGACGCGCTATTCGTCGCTCTCGGCGCTGATGGCCTCGGTGGCGACGGTGGTCGCTGCGAAGGCCCTCGCCGGCGATCGCATGGCGCTGCTGCTGGCCCTGCTGGCCGTGCTGCTGTGGATCAAGCACCACGCCAACATCCGGCGCCTCCTCGACGGGACCGAAGGCAAGATCGGCGCGAAGGGCTGAGCCGTGGCGCGGGGCAAGACACCGGATACGACACCGGTCTCCGCGCCCGGCCCGGGACCCGGAGAATTGCTAGGACCCGTCCAACGGCGGGACTGGCTGCGCCTCATCCGCACGGAAAACGTCGGGCCGCGCACCTTTCGCGCCCTCATCAACCAGTTCGGCGGCGCCTCGGCCGCCCTTGAAGCGCTCCCGACCCTCGCCCGGCGTGGCGGACGGCTCATGCCGCCGCGCACGCCGACCGTGGAGGAGGCGGATGCGGAAATGGCCCAGCTCACCCGGCTCGGGGCGCGGCTCGTTGCCATGGGCGAGGCGGACTATCCCCCGGCGCTGGCACATCTCGACGACGCCCCGCCCCTCATCTGCGTCCGAGGCCTGCCGGACGTATTGCGCCGGCCGATGGTGGGCATCGTCGGTGCCAGGAATGCCTCCGCCGCCGGGCGCACCTTCGCCGCGCGTCTTGCCCGCGATCTTGCGGCGGCCGGATGGGTGGTGGTGTCCGGGCTCGCACGGGGCATAGATGCAGCCGCGCACGAAGCGAGCCTCGCGGGCGGGACGGTGGGTGTCTTCGCCGGCGGGCTGGCCCGGCCTTATCCTCCGGAAAATCTTGGCCTGATCGAAAAGGTGGCGGAACAGGGCGCCGTGGTCTCCGAGATGCCGGTGTCCTGGGAGCCGCGGGCGCGCGACTTCCCCCGGCGCAACCGCCTGGTCTCCGGCATGTCCCTGGGGGTGGTGGTCGTGGAGGCCGCGGAGCGCTCAGGCTCCCTCATCACCGCGCGGCTGGCGGCGGAACAGGGACGCGAGGTGTTCGCGGTTCCGGGCTCTCCGCTCGATCCGCGCGCCGGCGGCGCCAACCGGCTGATCAAGCAGGGCGCGACGCTGGTCACCGAAGCGGACGACGTGATCAGCGTTCTCGCCCCCATCGCCGGCCGCGTCCGCCCGGACGCCATCGAGGCGGAGGGCCCTCCCATGGATCCCGCGGCACCGGGGGAGGATGCGCGCGCCCGCGTCCTCGAACTTCTCGGTCCCACCCCCACCTTCATCGACGAACTGGTGCGGCTTTCCGGCTGCAGCGCCGCAGAGGTGCAGATGGTGCTGCTGGAGCTGGATCTCGCCGGCCGGCTGGATCGCCCCGGCACGGGGCGGGTGGCGCTGCGTTGAGGTTGCTACGGCCCGGGTGCGTCCCTCCCCTCCCTCCCCGGAGAGACAGAAGACATTTCACCGGCGGCGGCCTTGGCCTCGAGCCGGGCCATTTCGAGAATGTATGCGAGGGTGAGAAGCCCACTCGCCCGCGCGATGCGGGAAAGTTCCGCGCTCATAGCAGCCACATAAGCAGCCGCGGCTGCGGGGTCTCCCCCCGGTCCAGAAGTCGTCGCATCGGTCATGGCGCGTCCATCGCGGCATCGGGTAGATAGACCTCTTATCGCTTGCATATCATATGAAAACATACTCAAGGTTGTATATCGCCTCCTCCGGACAGGGAAGCTTGGCTGGTTGCCTGATTAGCGGCCAGATTTGACAGGCGCCGCTCGGCTCCCCATGTTGCGCCCGCTTCTCCGGTGCCGCAGTCCGGCTCGTCGGCCCGCATGCGGGAATCCGAATGGGGTGCGCCGGCTGGAGGAACGCCGGAACCAGGGGAAGCAATCCGATCGCGGTGACCGCGGGCCGTCCCGACCCGTCGCGCCGCATTCGACCGGGCCGCGCAATGGGGCGGCGGCCCCCTGAAGAGACACGGTTCGTCATGCAGGTCGTCATCGTCGAATCGCCGGCCAAGGCGAAGACGATCAACAAATATCTCGGTCCGGGCTACGAGGTGATCGCCTCCTACGGCCACGTGCGCGACCTCCCCTCCAAGGACGGCTCCGTCGATCCCGACGCCGACTTCCGCATGCTCTGGGAAGTGGATCCCAAGGCGCAGAAGCGACTCAACGAGATCGCCAGCGCCGTGAAGGGAGCGGACGGCCTTATCCTTGCCACCGACCCGGATCGCGAGGGCGAGGCCATCTCCTGGCACGTGCTGGAGGTGCTGCGGCAGAAGAAGGCGCTGAAGGGCCAGAAGGTCGAGCGCGTCGTCTTCAACGCCATCACCAAGCAGGCCGTGCTCGACGCCATGAAGGCGCCCCGCGCGATCGATGTGGCGCTGGTGGATGCCTATCTCGCCCGCCGCGCGCTCGACTACCTCGTCGGCTTCACCCTTTCGCCCGTGCTCTGGCGCAAGCTGCCCGGCGCCCGCTCGGCGGGGCGCGTGCAGTCGGTGGCCCTGCGCCTCGTCTGCGACCGCGAGCGCGAGATCGAGACCTTCGTCGCACGGGAATACTGGTCCATCGCCGCTAGGCTTGCGACCCCCCGGGCCGAGGAATTCGAGGCGCGCCTGTCCGGCGCCGACGGCAAGAAGATCACCCGCCTCTCGGTCGGCACCGCCGAGGAGGCCAAAGCCTTCCGCGCCGCCCTGGAGAGCGCGGACTTCCGCGTCCGCTCGGTGGAGGCGAAGCCGGTGCGGCGCCACCCGCAACCACCCTTCACCACTTCCACCCTCCAGCAGGAAGCGAGCCGCAAGCTCGGCCTTGCCCCGGCGCGCACCATGCAGATCGCCCAGCGTCTCTACGAGGGCGTGGACGTGGGCGGCGAAACGGTGGGCCTCATCACCTACATGCGAACCGACGGCGTCGACATGGCGCCGGAGGCGGTTGCCGCCACCCGCAGCGCCATCGGCAAGCAGTTCGGCCCGAAGTATCTGCCCGGCGTGCCGCGCAAATACACCACCAAGGCGAAGAACGCCCAGGAGGCCCACGAGGCCATTCGCCCCACGGATCCGTCCCGGCACCCCCGCGAGGTTGCCCGCTATCTCGATGGCGAGCAGGCGAAGCTCTACGAGCTGATCTGGATCCGCACCGTGGCCAGCCAGATGGAATCGGCGGAGCTGGAGCGCACCACCGCCGACATCGAGGCGAAGGCTGCCGGCCGCACGCTGGATCTGACCGCCACCGGCACGGTGGTGAAGTTCGACGGCTTCCTCACCCTCTACCGCGAGGGCAAGGATGACGAGGACGACGACGAGGAGAGCCGCCGCCTTCCCGCCATGAGCGCCCATGAGACGCTCGACCGGCGCGCCATCCTCACCGACCAGCATTTCACCGAGCCGCCGCCGCGCTATTCGGAAGCCTCGCTGGTGAAGCGCATGGAGGAACTCGGCATCGGCCGGCCTTCCACCTATGCCGCCGTGCTCGCGGTGCTGCGCGACCGCGAATATGTGAAGCTCGACAAGAAGCGCCTCGTCCCCGAGGACAAGGGACGGCTGGTCACCGCCTTCCTCGAGAGCTTCTTCAAGCGCTACGTGGAATACGACTTCACCGCCGACCTCGAGGAGAAGCTCGACGAGGTGTCGGCGGCGGAGCTCGATTGGAAGGACGTGCTGCGCGCCTTCTGGCAGGATTTCTCCGCCGCCATCGAGGCCACCAAGGACCTGCGGGTCTCCCAGGTGCTCGATGCGCTGGACGAGATGCTCACCGCCCATATCTTCCCACCGCGGGAAGACGGCACCGACCCGCGCCTGTGCCCCACCTGCGGCAATGGCCGGTTGTCGCTGAAGATGGGCAAGTTCGGCGCCTTCATCGGCTGCTCCAATTATCCCGAGTGCCGCCACACCCGCCCGCTCACGGGCGGCGAGGGCGCCCCCGAGGGGGATGGCAAGCGCGTGCTCGGCCTCGATCCGGAGACGGGCGAGGAAGTCACCGTGCGCAGCGGGCGCTTCGGCACCTATCTCCAGCTCGGCGAGGGCAAGGACGGGGAGAAGCCCAAGCGCTCGTCCCTGCCCAAGGGCCTTGCTCCGGCGGACGTGGACCTTGAAACCGCGCTGAAGCTCCTGGCGCTGCCACGTGAGATCGGCCGACATCCGGACGACCAGGAGGCGATCCTGGCCGGCATCGGCCGCTATGGCCCCTATGTCCAGCACGGCCGCACCTATGCCAACCTGGAGGATGGCGACGACGTCCTCTCCATCGGTCTCAACCGGGCGGTGACCTTGATTGCCGAGAAGCAGTCGAAGGGCCGTGGCGGGCGGGGTGGGGCGGCCGCGGCAGGGCGCTCCGTCGGCGACCACCCGACGCTGGGCGGGCCGATCACCGTGCGGGCCGGCCGCTTCGGACCCTATGTCAACCATGGCAAGGTCAATGCGACACTGCCCAAGTCGGTGGATCCGGAGACGCTGACCCTCGAGGCGGCGGTTCAGTTCATCGACGCCAAGGCAGCCTCTTCTCCCGCCAAGCCCGCCCGCGGGGCCCGCAAGGCTCCGGCGAAGGCGGATGGCGATGCCCCGGCCAAGAAAGCCGCAGCCAAGAAAGCCCCGGCGAAAAAAACCGCAACCAAGGCTGCGAGCAAGACGGCGAAGAAGCCCGCCGCCAGCAAGAGCAAGAAGGCGGCGGAATGATCCGCGGGGGATGGCGCCTCAGATGAGCCCGCCGTCCCCCTCCCCCGCCGTGTGCACGGAGCCGCGCAGGGGCCGCTCCGGCAGCGACCACAGGGCGACGGCGGCCAGGACCGCGACCACCCCGACCGCCAGGAACACGAGCCGAAACGCCGCTTCGAGGCTGGTGGCGGAGGTCGAGCGGGCCAGCGTTTCCGAATCCATCCCGGCCTGCGCCCCCAGGGCGGAAAGCAGCACCGCTCCCAGCATCGCCACCACCAGGGCTCCGCCGAGCTGGCGGAAGAAGGTCATCACGCCCGTGGTCGTCCCCATGCGATGCAGCGGCACGGCATTCTGGATGGAGACCGTGCTCACGGGCAGGACGGTGCCGATGCCCGCGCCGACCAGAACGAAGGCGATGGCGAGCGCCGGCAGCGGCAGGTACGGACCGAAGGCCAGCAGCGCCAGCATCAGGGCAGATATCGTCACGCCGACCAGGGCCGGACGCTTGTAGTGCAGCAGCCGCGGCATGGCGCGCCCGGAGGTCACTGCCCCGCACACCACCCCGCCCATCAGCGGGATGAGCGCAAGCCCCGATTGCGTCGCCGAAAGTCCGCGAGCGGTTTCGAGGTAGAGGGGCACATAGATGGAGAGGCCCACCATCGCCCCGACCGCCATGAAGGCCGCGGCGATGCCCCGCCCCACCACCGGATCCGCCAGCAGGCCAAGCGGCAGGAACGGCTCCGCGGCGCGGCTCATGCGTCGGATGAAGAGGCCGGTCAGCGCCGCCGTGCCAAGCAGCAGCCCGAGGATGACCGGCGCCCCCCAGGCAAACCGCACACCGCCCCAACCGAGGGCCAGAAGCAGCAGGATGCTCGCCGCGGCCATCAGCGCGGCGCCGGGGATATCCATCCGGTGCCTCTGCTCGTGCCGCGGCAGCCGGCGCAAGGCACGGGAGGTGACGAGGAAGGCGACGAGGCCGAGCGGCAGGTTGATCCAGAAGATCAGCGTCCAGCTCAGGTGCTGTGCGAACAGGCCGCCGAGCACCGGCCCGGCGATGCTGGAGGCGGCGAACACGCCGGCGATCTGCGCCTGGTAGCGCCCGCGCTCGCGGGGCGGCACGAGATCGGCGATGATGGTCTGCGACAGGGAAATGAGCCCGCCTCCGCCGAGCCCCTGCACGCCGCGCGCCAGGATGAGCACGAGCAGGCTCGAAGCCAGCGCGCACGCAACCGATGCCGCAGAGAAGGCCGCCACCGAAGTCAGCAGCATCACCCTTCGGCCGTAGATGTCGCTGAGCTTGCCGTAGAGCGGCGTCGCCACCGTGCAGGCGAGGAGATAGGCGGTGATGACCCAGGACAGGTTGGTAAAATCGCCAAAGGCTTCGCCGATGGTCGGCAAGGCGGTGGCGACAATGGTCTGGTCGAGCGCGCCCAGCAGCATCGCCAGCATCAGCCCGAAGATGATGCGCCTGACTTCCCCATGGTCGGGAAGCCGAGGCGCAGGGCCGGGGGTGCAGGCGAGCGGGCCAAGACCATCGGTTGCCGGCTCGGATTGGAACGAAGTCTGACGCATCGGCCCGCTGGGTTGGGAATTCTGGTGCACCTTGTAGAGGAAGGCTGGCGCCGGCACCCCTCTCTTTCGCTTCAAAAAACCGTGCGACCAGGCATCGTAGCGTCATCTCGCCGGGCGAAGACCACCCGGCCTCCAGCCGTGCTCAAGCGGCCGGCGCCTCCATCGGGGCAGGCTCCAGCTCGGGCGGAGGCGGCGGAGACGGTCCGTCCTCCACGTCCAGCGGCACCCGGTCATGCACGAGGTCGTGGATGAAGCCGATCTTCGCAATCACCCCCGGGCCGAGGATGAAGGGATAGGCATCCGACATGCCGAGGCAGCGGTTGAGGCTGTTGAGCGAGAAGCAGATGGGCAGCCACGCGTCCACCATCTGCTGGATGGCGCAGGCGCGGTAGGGATTGAAATCCACCTCCGCCCCCAGTTCCCCGGTCTTGTCGAGGCGCGGGCGGACGCGCATGCCGAAGGAGGCGGCCATCTCCAGCGTGTCCACGATGTGGATGTAGTGCTTGAAGGTCTCCGCGAAATCCTCCCACGGGTGGGCGGTGGCATAGGCGGACACGTGGTGCACCTGCCAGTCGGGCAAGGGCCCCAATTCGTAATAGGCCTTCAGCGCGCCCCCATAATCGGCGGTCTCGTCGCCGAACATGGCGCGGAAAGCGGTGAGGCGCTTGCCGTCGCGCACCAGGCAATTCCAATAGTAATGCGCCACCTCGTGGCGGAAGTGGCCGAGCAGCGTGCGGTAGAGTTCGCCGAGGTCGTTCTTGCGCTGCTCCCGCTCCGCATCGTCAGCCTCGGCGAGCGCGATGGTGATGAGGCCCTCGTCGTGCCCGGTCATCACCTTGGGAGTGGAACCGCCCGGATCGTCCGCCAGGAAATCGAAGCACAGGCCCCCCTCGCGATCCTCATTGCTTTCCAGCGGCAGCTTGAGGCGCAGCAGGGAATAGATGAGGCGGTGCTTCGCCATCTCGACCTTGCGCCATTTGCTGAGGTTCACGGGGATGGCGAGATCGGGAACCGTGCGGTTGTGGCGGCAGGCGACGCAGAATTCGCCCTCCTGCTCGGCGGGCACGAGCCAGTTGCAAGCGTCATGGGCGGCGTTTGCGCAGAATTTGTAGAGCCCCTTGGAACGGCCGAGCGCGCGCCAGTGGTCGCCCTCCCGCTCCACGGCGGCAAGCTCATTGGTCTCGGGGATATAGCCGAGGTCGTGACCGCACTTCTCGCAGCGGCGATTCTCGAAATAGAGCAGCTGCTCGCAGGCGGCGCAGCGGAACAGTCGCATCTTCTTCCCCCTTCACCTTCCCTTAGGCCGGGAAACACTCCTGCGTCCCTCCCGGTTCCCCGTTGTGGGGACAGGCGTACCTTTCAATCACAGCATGCTGCTGGAAAAATGACCACCGGACGCGCCGACCGGGATGACGGGACGATGTCGTCCCGGCATGATCGAGCCATGAGCGACACCACCTCCCTCTTCACCATCGGTTACGAGCAGACCACACCATTCGCGTTCCAGTCTGCGCTGACCGATGCAAAGGTCGATCTCGTCATCGACGTGCGGGCGGTGGCCGCCTCCCGCCGCCCCGGCTTTTCCAAGACGGCGCTGGCGGCCGGCATTGCCGAGCATGGCATCGCCTATGTGCACCTGAGGGCGCTCGGCACCCCGAAGGAGGGGCGCCTTGCCGCCCGCAGCGGCGACCATGACGCGCTCATGCGCATCTATGATGCGCACCTCGCCACCGAGCCCGCCAAGGCCGCGCTGGAGGAACTTGCCGGCCTCGCCAAGGGCCGGCGCCTGTGCCTTCTGTGCTACGAGCGGCATGTGGAGGGTTGCCACCGCCTGCGCCTTGCCCAATGGCTGTGCGAGCGCCTCGACCTCGGCGTCACCCACCTCACGCCGGCTCCGTTCTGACCTTCCGCTCCTGCTCCACCGCCGTCCGCGCCTCGGCGAGGAGGTGGGGCGTGTCCACGTCCAGGAAGGCCTCCTCGCCCGACACCCGCACCTCAGCCACCACCTCGGTATTGGCGGCCAGGATGTGCCGGGCGCCCACATCGCCTTCCAGCGCGCAGAGATCGCCGAAATAGCGGCGCGACCAGAGCACCGGGTGCCCCCGCGCCTCCCCGGCGACGGGGACGGAGATGAGCCGCCCTTGTGCCGGCGCATAAGCATCAATCAGCCGGTCGAGCAGCTGCGGCGCCACCAGCGGCATGTCCCCCAGCACCACCAGCGCGCCCGCCGAGGTCTCGGGCACGGCGATGATGCCGGCCCTGAGGGACGACGCCATGCCGCTCGCATAATCCGGATTGTGGACCAGCCGCACCCCCAGCCCCGCCAATGCGGCATCGACCCTTTCGTGCTCATGCCCCGTGACGACGATCACCGGCGCGGCTTTGGAGGCGAGCGCCGCTTCCGCTACCCGGCGGATGACCGGCACCCCGCCCACTTCGGCGAGCAGCTTGTTGCCACCCTGCCCCATGCGGGAGCTCCGGCCGGCGGCGAGGATCACGGCCGCAAAGCTCGCGGCCTCCGCCGGCGGTGTCTCCGCGCGCGGATGGGGACGCGCGGCGATGTCGGTGAGGAGGCCTCCGGAGCCAAGCCGGGCGATGTCGCGGGCCGTGACTTCCAGCCCCGCGAGGAGGCGGGCGAGAATGAAGTCGAAACCGTTCTCCTTGGAGGAGCGGGCGCATCCCGGCGCCCCCAGCACCGGCACCGCGCCCAGCCGCCCGAGCATCAGCAGGTTGCCCGGATCCACCGGCATGCCCAGGCGCACCACCTCTCCGCCCGCAGCCACCAAAGCGGATGGAATCACGTCGTTGCGGTCGGCAATGGCCGAGGCCCCGAAGACGATGACGAGCTCCGCTCCGTCGTCCACGCTGGCGCGGATGGCCTCGGCGAGGGGAGCGGTGGCGTGCGGGGTCCTGCGGTCGGCGGCGATATGCGCGCCGGCGGGGGCGAGGCGGGTGCGCGTCACCTCCAGGGTCTTTGCCACCACCTTGTCGGCAAGGCCCGGCAGAAGGGTCGACACCACGGCCACGCGCCGCAGCCGAAACGGCGCGATGGTGAGAAGCCCCCCCGCGTCCCGTCCCGCCGCTTCCACCAAATCGGCGGAGACGGCGTAAGGGATGATCTTCACCGTCCCCACCATGTCTCCGGCGGCGACGGCGCTGAAATCGCGCAGGGTCGCGAGGGTGATGGCCTCGCCCACGGCATTGAAGGCGTCGAGCGCGCCTTCGGACACGCGCAGCACACCGGCGACGGCGGCATAAAGGTTCGAGCGGCCGGTGAAGGCCGTATCCACCCGCACATGAGGTCCGGCCACCGCCTCCGCGAGGCGGCGGGCGGCGGCATCCTCGCTCATGTCGCCGGGCTCGAAACGGGCGGCCACCACCTCATGGAAGCCCGCAGCGGCGAGCCGGGCGATCTCCACCGGACCGAGCCGCATGCCCTTCTTGATGACTCCGCCGTCGAGCTTCACGGAATGGGCGGCGACAGCGCCTTCCGCCTCGGCGAGGGGCAGGGAGCCGAACTTCAAGCCGCCGCTCCTTCCTGCCGCGCAGCGCCGAGGCGCAGGGCGCGGATCACCTGCCCCAGCACAGCCACCGCGATCTCCGCGGGACTCGCCGCCCCGAGGTCGAGGCCGATGGGGGCATGGATACGGGCGATATCCACCTGCGGCACGCCCGAGGCCGCCAGCCGCTCCACCCTTCTGGCGTGGGTGCGGCGCGAGCCGAGGGCACCCACATAGAAGCAGCCGGCCGCAAGGGCGGCAACGAGCGCCGGCTCGTCCACCTTCGGATCATGGGTCAAGGCGACGAGGGCGGTGAAGGGATCGAGCCCGTAGCCCGGCAGCGCCACCTCCGGCCATTCGGCGATCACCGGCACATCCGGAAATCGCTCGGCCGTGGCGAAGGCGGTCCGCGGGTCGATGATGGTCACGTCGAAGCCGGCGATGCGCGCCATGGGTGCCAGCGCCTGCGATATGTGCACGGCACCGATCACCAGCATGCGGGGCGAGGGCACGTCCACCGCCAGGAAGGCACGGTCCTTCCCCTCCCCCACCATGCGGCTGCGCCGCTCCGCCAGGGCTTCGCCGATAGGACCGGCGAGCGGATCGCCCGCCACCCTGTCCGCCGTCACCAGACGCTGCACGCCAGCGTCCATCTGCGTAACCAGCACGAAGGGCCGACGCGCGGCGCGCTCGGCATTAAGGGCGGCGAGCAGATCAAGGCGCATGGCGAACATCCTCCCTCAGGGAGATCCGATGTCGGGGACGGAAGATCGTATTCCCCGACGAATATAACGTGCAACGCGGCGCGTCAGGAGAAAAGCGCCTCAGTCCACACGCTCCACATAAACGGCGATACGCCCGCCGCAGGAGAGGCCCACCTTCCAGGCCGCCTCGTCGGCGACGCCGAACTCCAGCGTCCGCGGCGCTCCGGAGGCAATCACGTCCGCCGCCTCGCTCACCACCGCCCCCTCCACGCAGCCGCCGGAGACGGAGCCGAGAAAGTTGCCATCCGCGTCGATCACCAAGCGGCTGCCGACGGGACGGGGCGCCGAGCCCCAGGTTTCCAGCACGGTGGCCAGCGCCACGCCGCGCCCCTCCCGGCGCCAGCGCTCGGCCGCGGCCAGCACATCGCCTTCCGTTACGTCCATCCACGCCTCCCACACGCCGCTCCACGCAACTGGTGGCGTGCGGCTCGTTTCTATATAGGTGCGCATCCGTTGCCGCGGCGCCAGTGGGCGCGCGCCGAAATCCGCCGCATATGGTGAAACCGCCGATGCCCAACCTGCTGCCCCTGCCCGGTCCCGACGCCGGCACGCTGCGCACCGCCGACGACCTGGTCGCGGCGGGACTTGCGGCCGAAGGCGCACGCGCGGACCTGGCGGCGGTGGCGGCGCGCTATGCGGTCGCCCTCACGCCGACGCTCGCCCAAGCCATCGACCGGGCGGACCCGTCCGACCCCATCGCCCGCCAGTTCGTGCCCGATCCGGCGGAGCTGGAGGTGCGGCCGGAGGAATTGGCGGATCCCATCGGCGACGAGGCCCACAGCCCCGTGCCGGGCATCGTGCATCGCTATCCCGACCGGGCGCTGCTGAAGATCGTGGGGGTATGCGCGGTCTACTGCCGCTTCTGCTTCCGCCGCGAGATGGTGGGCCCGGGGGCCGCCTCCATGCTGTCGCAGGAGGCGCTGGACGCCGCCTTCGCCTATCTGGCGGCGCATCCGGAGATCTGGGAGGTGATCCTCACTGGCGGCGACCCCTTCATGCTCTCGCCACGCCGCATGGGCGAGGTGGTGGCGCGCCTCGCCGCCATCCCCCATGTGAAGATTGCGCGCTTCCACACCCGGGTGCCCATCGCCGCGCCGGAACGGGTCACGGCCCCCTTCGTGCGCGCGCTCAAGGCGTCCGGGCTCACCAGCTATGTGGCCGTGCATGTGAACCATGCGCGAGAACTGACCCCGGCTGCACGCGCCGCCCTCGCCCGCCTCGCCGATGCGGGCATTCCGCTGCTGTCGCAGTCCGTGCTGCTCAGGGGCGTGAACGACGATGCCGGCACCCTCGCCGACCTCTTCCGCACGCTCGTCGAATGCCGGGTGAAGCCCTATTACCTGCACCACCCCGATCTCGCCCCCGGCACCGCCCATTTCCGGCTCGACATCAGCAAGGGACAGGCGCTGATGCGCGCCCTGCGCGGCCGCCTCTCCGGCATCGCGCTGCCGACCTATGTGCTCGATATCCCCGGCGGAGCCGGCAAGGTGCCGCTCACCCCCGGCCATCTGGCGCCGGCGGATGGCCGCACTGCCGTCACCGACAATTGCGGCGGCGTGCATCTCTACCCGCCAGAGGGGTGAACGCGTTTCCATCCCGTGGTATCGCGAAGCCAATGACACGGGGAGGAAAGCATGGGTGAGCCGCGCCGGATCCAGCAGCCTGGACCCGAGGCACCGGACCGGATCGAAAGCGCCGTGGGCCGCCTCCAGGTGCTTGATTTCACGCTGGAACCCGGCCTCACCCTGAATTCGGCCATCACCGCCCCGCTGGTCGCGGCCGGCTTCAGGGCCGCGCAGGTGGAACTGTCCGGCGGGGCGCTCGGTCCGTTCACCTATGTCATGCCCGCTGCCGCCACGGACGACCAGCACGCCGCCTGGTACAGCGCAGCCTTCACTCCCGCCGGAGAGACACGCTTCGAGCGCGGCTGCGCCACCTTCGGGCGGAAGGACGGCGCGCCCTTCATCCACTGCCATTCCTTCTGGACAGAGGCGGACGGCCGGCGCAACGGCGGCCATATCATGCCCCATGAGACGGTCGTGGCCGCGCCCATCCAGGCCCGCGCCTACGGGGCCGCGGAGGTGGAGACCACCGCCGATTTCGACCCCGAGACCAACTTCACCATCTTCCACCCCCATGCGCTCCAGACCCCACAGGGGGCGGGACCGCGGATCGCCTTCGCCCGCGCCCGGCCGAACATCGATCTGTTCCAGGCCGTGGAGGAGATCTGCCGCCGCCACGGCTTCACCGCCGGGCGCCTGCGGGGCGGCGTCGGCAGCATCATCGGCGCTCGCTTCGCGGATGGAACGCGGGTGGACGACTATGCCACCGAGGTCTTCATCACCTCTGGCACCATCACGCCGGATGTCACGGGGAAGCTGATCGCCGACATCTCGCTCGCCTTGGTGGGGCTGACCGGGACAATGGCCCAGAGCCAGCTGACACGCGGCGACAACCCGGTGCTTATCACCTTCGAGCTGGCGGTGGAGGAGGCCGCCTGAAAGCGGCCTCCCCTCGCCTTTATTTCCCGAGCCCCATCGCCTGCGGCAGCCACAGGGTCAGGGCGGGAATGTAGGTGATGGCCAGCAGCGCGATGATGAGCGGCACCAGCCATGGCAGGATGGCGATGGTGGTGCGCTCCACCGAGAGCTTGGCCACCCGCGCCAGCACGAACAGCACCATGCCCAGCGGCGGGTGCAGCAGACCGATCATCAGGTTCAGCGTCATCACCAGCCCGAAGTGGATCGGGTCGATACCGAGCTTCAGCACGATGGGCAGAAGGATCGGCACCAGGATGGTGATCGCCGCGATGGTGTCGATGAAGCAACCCACGAACAGGATGAGCAGGTTCGCCAGCGCCAGGAACACCCACTTGTTCTGGGTGAAGCCGAGGATGGCGTCAGAGAGCATCTGCGCCGCCTGGCTCGCCGTGAGCAGCCAGGCGAAGATGGAGGCTGCCGTGACAATGAACAGCACGGAAGCGGTGGTCTCGATGGTGTCGAAAGTCGATTTGGCCAAGGTGCGGAAGGTCATGGACCGGTAGCGCACGAGGCCGAGGAACAGGGACCAGATCACCGCTGCCACCGCCGCCTCCGTCGGCGTGAACCAGCCGAGCGTCATGCCGCCGATGAGGATCACCGGCGTCATCAGCGCCATGACCGCCGAGAAGTCGAAATACCAGTCGAGCGCCACCAGCGCCGCCAGCGCGATGAGCACCGAGGCGTTGGTGGAGAGCCCCAGCTCGATCATCACGTAGACTGCCAGCGGGAAGGCCATCACCACCGCCACCTCGATGCCGGCGGAGGCGAGCTTGCGCCAGGAGAAGGCGGCATCCGCGCCCCAGCCGTTGCGGCGGGCGAAATAGGCCACCGTCGCCATCATCAGCAGCGTCATCACTGCCCCCGGCACCACGCCGCCGAGAAACAGCGCGCCGATGGAGACGTTCGCCAGCATGCCGTAGATCACGAACGGCAGGCTCGGCGGAATGATGGGCCCGAGGGTGGCCGAGGCGGCGGTCACGCCCACCGAGAATTCGGTGGAATAGCCATGGTCCTTCATGGCCTTGATCTCGATGGTGCCAAGCCCCGCCGCATCCGCGATGGCCGTGCCCGACATGCCCGAGAAGATCACCGAGCCGATGATGTTCACCTGCCCCAGCCCGCCACGCATCCAGCCCACCAGAGCCACGGCGAAGGCATAGATGCGCCCGGTGACGCCGGCGATGTTCATGAGGTTGCCGGCGAGAATGAAGAAGGGCACCGCGAGCAGCGGGAAGCTCTCCACCCCGGCGATCATGCGCTGGGCGATGACCACATCCGGCACCGAGCCGGAAACGACGATGTAGATGAGCGAGGAGCCGGCCATGGCGATCGCCACGGGCACCCCGCACACCATGAGCAGGAGGAACGCGCCGATGAGCAGCCACATGGCTCAATCCCCCTTGTGCTCGAAGGTGCCGTCAAAGGCCTCCGGCCGCTCCAGGACCGAATAGCCGCGTCGGAGATTGCCCACCGTCACCTGCACGGAGCGAATGAGCATCATCACGAAACCGAAGAGCACGGCGTAGTAGACGATGCCCTTTGGGGCATCGACCATCACCATCGGCTCGTCGCCCACGAGGGAGATGTAGCGCACCATCAGCCACACGCCGTAGGCGATGAAGGCGGTCCGCGCGAGGTCCACCAGGATCGCCATCACCCGCCCGGCCGGGGGCGACAGGAAGCGGTAGAGGAGGTCCACCTGGATGTGGCGGGAGAGCCGAACGCACATGGATGCGCCGATGAAGACCACCGCCACGAGGCAATAAGTGGCGAGCTCCTCCGTCCAGGCAAAGCTGTCGTTGAGGACATAGCGGGTGAAGAACTGGGTGAAGACCAGCCCCGCCATGCCCCAGAAGAGGAGAAGGGTGATCCAGTCCTCGAAGGCGTAGACGGAAAGGTCCACCTCCTCCTGCTGCTCGAACGTCTGGGCGAGCTCCTCGCCGCTGACGCGGGTATGCACTTCGTGCGCCATGGGAAAAGTCCGGTGACTTGGAGGATGCGGGCCGGAGGCGGGAGAGGCGCGACGGCCCCTCCCGGATGCTCCGGGTCTGTGCGCCACCCCGCGGAGGCCTCCCGGCAGACCGGGAGGAGCGAGGCGGCGACGATGGGGAGGGCGCGCCGGGCGCAGCCCCTCACATGCTCGACTTGATGGCCTGGATGCGATCCCAGTCGGCCTTACGGTAGCCGAAGCTCTCGAAGGTGATGTTCTTCATCACCGTGTCCTTGAACTCCGCCGTGTCGACTTCGACGATATTGAGGCCCTTCTGCTTGAACACATCAAGCAGCTCCTTCTCGCGCCTCGCCACCTCGCCTGTGGCCCGCGCGGCAGCCTCCTGTGCCACCTCGCTGAAGATCACGCGATCCTCGGGAGAGAGCTTGTTCCAGAGGCTCGCGGAGAGGATCGTGTTCAGGTGGTCCACGATATGGCCGGTGAGGATGATATTCTTCTGCACCTCGTAGAACTTCTTGGCCTCGATGGTGGTGAGCGGGTTCTCCTGTGCGTCCACCGTGCCGTTCTGGAGGGCGAGGTAGACCTCGGCGAAGGCGATGGGGGCGATGTTGGCGCTGCAGGCCTTCGGCATGGCGAGATAGGCGGGGGCGTCGGGCACGCGGATCTTCAGGCCCTTCATCTCCGCGCAGGTCTTGAACGGCCTGTTGGAGGTGGCCTGGCGCACGCCGTAATAGGTCACGGCGACGATGTGGTTGCCGGTCTTGCCCTCGTAGCCCTTGGCGAGGTCCTGGAACACGTCGCTCCTGGCATAGGCAAGCAGATGGCCAGCGTCGCGGAAGGTGTAGGGATAATAGGTCACGCCGATGGGCGGGTAGGCCTTTCCGGCGAAGCTGGAGCCGGAGATGATCATGTCCACGGTGCCGAGAGTCAGGCCCTGGTTGATGTCGCTCTCCTTGCCGAGCTGGGAGGAGGGGTAGACGTCGATCTGGTAGCGCCCGCCGGTGCGCTTGGCGATCTCGCCCGCCGCCCATACGGAGGCCGTATGGAACGGCTCGGACGGCTCGTAGACGTGCGCCCACTTGAGCTTGGTCTGGGCATTGGCGGGGCCGGCGAGGGCGAACGCCGAAGCGAGCGCCAGCGCGGCCAGAAGGCCGCGGCGAAGAATGACCATCCTGTTTCCTCCCTGTCGCGGCGGTTTTCCGCCTGCGTTTATGTGCGGCCGCCCGGTGGGGCGCCGCTTTGGATCGGTCTAAAAATGGCTTCGAGTCGCACCGCTCCCGTTGCGGCTGCCGTATGGTACTCTGGGCGCGCTTCGGGGCAAGAGGCCGATTGAAACGTTTCGCATGAAGGATGCAAAGGCCGGCCGAGGCCGTGCCGAGGGGTCTCAGGCGCCAACGGGTACCGGTTCCAATTCCGCGACGGCCTGCTCCAGCATCCGGGCGGCGGCATCGATCCCGCCCTCGTCCACCGCCAGCGGCGGCAGGAAGGCGAGGACGTTGCCGAGGGGGCGCACGAGCAGCCCGGTGGTGGCGAGGCGCTGGGCGAGGTCCGCGGCTTCCCGCCTGCACACCAGCCCCTGCATCAGGCCCGTGCCCACATGAGCCTCGAACAGGTCGGCCCGCCGGTAGCGCAGGGTCGCAAGGCGATCCTCCAGTTGCCAGCCCAGGGCCTGCACTCGCCCCTCGAACCCGGGGGCGAAGGCCTGCGCCAGAGCCTCTGCCGCACCGGCACGGGTGGCCTCGTCCACCTCCGGCCGGCGCGCGGGAAGTGCGCGGGCGAGCTTGGCCGTGAGCACCAGGGCCGCCACGCCGAGGCCCGCTTCGGGGCGCAGCAGCATCAGGTCCGGCGTCACCCCGGTCCATTCATGGGAGAAAGCCATGCCGGTGCGGCCGAGGCCACCATCGGTTTCATCGAAGGCGAGGACGAGGCCGTATTCATCTGCCGCCTCCCTCAGGTCGGCGAGAAAGGAGCCGGGCAGCATCTCCAGCCCCGCAGAAAGCCGCACGGGCGAAACGAGGATGCCGGCCGTCCTCGGCCCGATCTCGCCGCCGATGGCGACCATGTCGTCGGGCACCCGCGACACCTCCGCATCGCCGGCGAACTCCGGCGGCAGCGGAACGTCCCCAGCCCCCGCGCAGACGATGAGATGACGCCGCTTTGGCCGCCCGGCGATGCGGTGGTGCGCGCGCAGAGTTTCCAGCATCACCTGTCTGGCGACGCCGGCCGAGGGCAGCGGAACTGCGGCATCGCCGAAGGAATGCGCGATGAGAAGGTCGGCGAACCTCGACGGATCAACCGGCAGGCCTTCCTCGTCCACCGCCAGAACCGGGCAGGCTCCGGAGAAGTCCAGCGGGACGGAAACCGCCGCAGCCTCCGCCTGAGCCGGGCCTTCAGGGGCGGGCTGCTCCTGTTCATGCGTCAGCGACGCGCTGTCACGATCATCCGGCACGCGAAAGCTCCTGCCGCGCAACACATCAAAGAATGCGGGCAGTCTACCACTTTTTAGCGATGATCCGGCGCACATGGTCGTCGTCATGGGCAAACGCGATCTCCAGGGCTGGATCGCGTCCCCATTGCATTGTTGCGGCACGGCTCCAGTATTCGACCACCCGCACGGCGATGCTGTTCATGGTGTGGCCGGCCCGGCAGCTTTCCATGCCCGTCTGACACTCGATGTCTGTCGTGTGGCAGGGCGGGTCGCCGTAGAGCCTGTCATCGTTGGCGCGAATGCGCTCCGCCACCGGCACAGGCCGCCTGTTGTCGTCTTCGGCACGGGAGCAGCAGACGAAGAAGGCGCGCCGGCATTCCTGGCAGACCACCTCCACCAGCGCCGCCTCGTCGGCATAGATGTCCGACTTGAGGTCCGGCGTGAACGGGGCGTAGCGCGGCACCCCGTGCTCATCGTACCAGAGGATGGGATCGGCGATGCGGGACACGATGTCGTCGTAGCTGCCCTTCACCTCTTCCCCCTGCCCTGCGGCCTCGCCTCAATCATACTTCAGGTAGGCGAACCTCAGGTCATGCTGCGGCGTGCCTTCCAGCGGGCCATCTTCCACCGCGCCGGGCTGCCACTGCACCACCTCTTCGATCTTCTTCGCCAGAGCGAAGTCGCGCACGGTGATGCCCTTGGCGTCATGGGACTGGAGGCGCACCTCAACCCAGGCGTAGGAGGCCGTGAGGTCCGGATGGTGCCAGGCGGCCTCGGCAAGGTGACCCACGGCATTGATCACCATGAGCGTGCCCTTCCAGCTGTTGGTCTTGTAGTTGCGACGAATCCAGCCGTCCTCATAGCGCCAGTGCGGCAGCTCCGCCTTCAGCCGGGCTTCGATCTCCTCAGGGGTGAAGGTCTTCTTGCGGTCGATGGTCATGGCTTTCCCCTCCGGCGGTGCAGTTCGCCGCCATGTCCTGACATGAACGCACAATTCGGCCCGGTGATCCCGAAGCGGTTTTCCGGAGATCCGCCGATCCCGGGGACCCTTGCTTGTGCCGGGATCAGCTGATCCCGGGAACCGTTGCTCCTGCCAGGATCAGCTGATCCCGGCCTGCCGCTTGGCCGCCGTCAGCGTGTTCTGCAGCAGGCAGGCGATGGTCATGGGGCCGACGCCGCCCGGGACGGGGGTGATGAGGCCGGCGATGCCCTGGGCTTCCTGATAGGCCACGTCCCCCACGAGCCGGGTCTTGCCGTCGTCCTTGGGAATGCGGTTGATGCCCACGTCGATCACCGTGGCACCGGGCTTGATCCAGTCGCCGCGGATCATCTCCGGGCGGCCCACGGCGGCCACCAGGATATCCGCGGTGCGGCACTCGCCCGGCAGGTCACGGGTGCGCGAATGGGCGATGGTGACCGTGCAGTCCTCCTTCAGCAGGAGCTGGGCGGCCGGCTTGCCGACGATATTCGAGCGGCCCACCACCACCGCCTTGAGGCCCGACAGGTTCCCGAGGTGGTGCTTCAGCAGCAGGATGCAGCCGAGCGGCGTGCAGGGCACCAGCGCATCGAGCCCCACCGCGAGGCGGCCGGCATTCACCACGTGGAAGCCGTCCACGTCCTTCGCCGGGTCGATGGCGGAGAGCACCTTCATGGAATCGATCTGTGCCGGCAGGGGCAGCTGGACCAGAATGCCGTTCACTGCCGGATCGGCGTTGAGCTTGCCGATGAGGGCGAGGAGGTCGGCCTCCGCCGTATCGACGGGCAGCTTGTGCTCGAAGGAGGCCATGCCGGCCTCCAGCGTCTGCGCCGCCTTGTTGCGCACATAGACCTGGCTTGCCGGGTCTTCCCCCACGAGGACGACGGCAAGGCCCGGCTTCAAGCCGTGGCTGGCGCCGAGGCCGGCGACCTCCTCCGCGATGCGCGCGCGCAGGCCGGCGGCGAAGGCCTTTCCGTCAATGGGCTTGGTCTCGATCACGAAGCATCCCCAAGAGGCTCGGCGCCGAACCTGCCGAAGAGGCAGACGGCTCCATGCGGTTCGTCGAAGCGCGCTCCCGGACGCGGGACCGCGCTCCAGCCATGGCTCGCCGTTTCTCGCATCGCGGCCCCTGAACGCAAGGCCTGGAGCGCAATCCGATCAAATTGAATCAATTTGATCGGATTGCGCTCCAGCCCTGAAGAAAGAGAACACGTTATCCGCTCAGCTTGTGATGCAATCCGATCGGCACGTGCCCTCAGGGGCCACCTGCGGCGCCACGTCGAGCAACCACGCCTTATAGAGATAAATATTTTCTCATAAAGAAAATTCTGCACCGAGCCGGTCAGGCGTGTCCCGCGGGAAGTGAGGCGGCGCTCCTCCCTGGAGGCGCGAGGGCGGAAGCCCCCTGCCCGCCCTCCTCCGCCTCGCGCTCCAGCATGGCGATGGCTGCGGCGAGCGGCAGCGGCGGGGCGAACAGGTAGCCCTGGGCCTCCGGCATGCCGATGCTGCGCAGGAACCGCAGCTGGTCAGGCGTTTCCACCCCCTCCGCCGTCACCGCGAGACCGAGGGAGCGGCCGACCCGCACCTTGTATTCAACGATGGCCTCCGCATCCGGGTCCTCGCCCAGCTTGAAGATGAAGGCCTTGTCGATCTTGATCTTGGTGATGGGGAAGCGCCGCACGTGTACCACCGACGCATAGCCGGTGCCGAAATCGTCGAGGGCGAGGCCGACGCCCGCCTCTCGCAGCTCGTCGAACACCTGCTGGATCTCGGGCGAGGAATGCAGGACGGCGCTCTCGGTGATTTCCACCTCGAGCAAGGCCGGATCGAACCCGGTCTCGCGAAGCGTATCGAGGATCCGCCGGGCGATGCCGATGGTGCGCAGGGTCATCGGCGACACATTCACCGCCAGCCGCCGGTTGCCCAGGGGCCGCGCCTCGATGCAGGCGCGACGCAGGATGTGCAGGTCCAGGGCAGTGATCAGCGGGCTCTCCTCCGCCGCGCCCACGAAGTCCGACGGCATGAGCCGGCCGCGGGTGGGATGGTCCCACCGCACCAGCACCTCGAAGCCGACGATGCGCTCGCTCGCCAGGCTCACCTGGGGCTGGAAGGTCAGGACGAGCTCGTTCCGCTCGATGGCGGTGGCAAGCTCGGAGACGATCTGCCGACGCTGCGCCTGCTCGTGCTCGAACCGCATCTCGAACAGGCGGAAGGTGCCGCGCCCCTCCGCCTTGGCGCGGTAGAGCGCGATGTCGGCAAGGCGCATCAGCTCCGCCCCCGTCGTGGCATCTTGCGGCGCCCGCGCCGCCCCGATGGAGGCGCTGACGCGCACCGGCTCCGTTTCCAGAGAAACCGGAATGTCCAGCAGCTGGAAGATGCGGGCCACCAGCCCATCCAGCTCTTCCACCGTGTCGAGCCTGGCGAACACCACGAACTCGTCACCGCCGAAGCGGCCGATGGCGCCCGGCATGTCCACCGCCTCGCGCAGCTTGGCGGCGACGGCGCACAGGAGGATGTCTCCGGCGCCGTGCCCGGCGCCGTCGTTGATCTCCTTGAAGCCGTCCAGGTCGATGAAGAGCAGCGCGAGGCCCTCGCCCTCCCGCCGCGCCGCAAGGGCGGCGTCCAGCTCGTCCAGGAAATAGCCCCGGTTGGCGAGGCCGGTGAGGAAATCCTGATGCGCCAACTCCCGCACCCGGGCCTCGCTGCGCATCAGGGCATTGGCCATGGACTGCGCCCGAACCATCAGCGCGAGGAACACGCCCGCGAGAAGCAGAGCAAAGCCCGTGACGACGGGCAGAAGGTCCTGCAGAAGGCTGTGGCCGGGCGTCGAGCCCTGCCACTCCAGCTTTGCCTGCGAGCCATCGGACAGGTTGGGCACGAAGACCGCGCGGCCGCCGGGGTGGCTGGTGCTGGTGGGAACGAGCCTCACCTCGTCGAGGCTCGCCGGCTCGGCCACCTCCTTGAGGAAATCGGGATCCACCACATCCACGGTCACCGCCACGAGCGGCTGCGCTGCATCCAGCTTCGGGGAACGCTCGGAGAAAGGCCGCGCGACCATGAGGCCGGTGCCCGGCCCGCCCGATACGAAACCAGACTGCAGGCCGGCCTTCCCGTCCGCCAGCGCGCGATCGATGGCCGGCCGGATCCAGGAGAGGTCCCGCACCTCGCCGAGCTTGCCGCGCTCCGAGGCGTAGAGAACCTTGCCATTCGCGTCGACGATGTAGACGAACTCGAACCCGAAGCCGTCGTTGAGCCGCCGGCCGTACCGCTCGTGCACCTGCTCGATGGCACCGCGGGCGAGCGCGTTCAGCGTTACCTCTTCCTGGTCACTGGTGGCGAGGGCGCGCTCCATCACGGCCGCATGACTGCGCAGCGAGGCAAGAAGCGCCTGCCGCTCCCGCTCGATGACCTGACGATCGCTCTTCAGGCTGGCCAGGACGATGATCGCTCCGAGCGACGCTATCAGCAGGGCAAGGACGACCAGCCCAACCAGAAGCCTGCGATCCGCCACGATGCCCGGATGACGCGTGATAACACAACCCTCCCACTGGCTGGAAAAACCACCCCGAGCCAACGCACGCGGCGTGTCCGCACGTGACCGGTGCGACAGGGGGGCCTGCACTGGGATTTTTCCGCCAGATTTCAGCCGCTAGCAAGAAAAGATGTGCCGGAAGGAAAGGTCTTTTCGGCAGGCCGGGCTACCTTGAGCCGAACCATAATGTGGCAAGACCCAGAAAGGCGAAGAAGCCGACCGTGTCGGTAACCATGGTGACAAAAACACCGGATGCCACCGCCGGATCCAGCTTCAGCCGCGAGATGGCGAGCGGAATGAGGATTCCGAACAGGCCCGCGGCCATCATATTCATGACCAGCGCCGCGGAGATCACCGCACCAAGCTGGAGGTTGGAGAACCAAAGGGCGGCGATGATGCCGAGGAGCGAGGCCAGCAGCACGCCGTTCAACAGCCCCACCAGCACCTCGCGCGAGACGATGCGCCGGGTGTTATGGCTCGACAGGTCGCGGGTGGCCAGCGCCCGCACGGCCACCGTCATGGTCTGCGTGCCCGCATTGCCCCCCATGGAGGCCACGATGGGCATGAGCACGGCCAGCGCCACCATCTTCTCGATGGTCGCCTCGAACAGGCCGATGATGGAGGCCGAGACGAAGGCCGTGCCGAGATTGACCACGAGCCAGGGCAGCCGGCTGCGGGAGGTGTAGGCGACCGTGTCCGAGAGTTCCTCGTCGCTGCCGACGCCCGCGAGCGCGCGCAGGTCCTCGTCCGCTTCTTCCTGAATGACGTCCACCACGTCGTCGATGGTCATCACGCCCACCAGGCGCCCGGCATCGTCCACCACCGGCGCAGAGACCAGATTGTAGCGCTCGAACATGCGCGCCACGTCCTCCTGGTCGTCGGAGGCCTTCACCACCTTGAGCTGCTCGGTCTTCACCTGGGTCACGAGCACCGGCCGGCGGGTGCGCAGCAGCCGGTCGAGGGACACCGAGCCGATGAGGCGATAGGCCGGATCCACCACGAAGATCTCGTAGAACGTCTCCGGCAGGTCGGGGGTCTCGCGCATGTAGTCGACGGCGCGGCCGACGGTCCAGAAGGGCGGCACGGCGATGAACTCAGTCTGCATGCGCCGGCCGGCGCTTTCCTCGGGATAGTCGAGGGAGCGCTGCAGGGCGACGCGCTCCGGGGCGGGCATGTGCTCCAGCACCGCCGCCATCTCATGCTCGTCGAGGTCCTCGAGAATGTAGACCGCGTCGTCCGAATCGAGGTCCGCCATCCCCCGCGCGACAGTGAGGGGCGACAGGCCGCGCAGGATGCTCACGCGTACCGTCTCGTCGAGCTCGGTGAGCGCGGTGAAGTCGAAGGCGGCACCCAGCATCTCGATGAGCCGGCGGCGCTCGTCGCCGTCCAGATCCTCGATGAGGTCGCCCATGTCCGCTTCGTGGAGGTCGGACGTGAGAGCCTTCAGCCGCTCCACATCACGATCGGCGATGGCGGCCTCGACCGCCGCGCGGAAGGCTTCGGCAAGGGTGCCGTCGTCGTCGCGCACCGCCGGCGGTTCGCTCTCGCCGTGCAGGACGGCGGGATCGGCATCCTCGCGCATGGCTCCTCCCAGGGTTGGGGCGGGGGGTCAGGGGGAGGAGCCGGGCATTCGCCGATCGGGCGGAAGGAACCGGGACCTGTCGTAATCTCTCTTCAAGCCGAGAGACGGCTTCGCAGATCAGAATGACTTTCAATCCGATCTGCTTCGGCTCTAGAGGCCCCGCGGCGATTTGTGAAGCCTCATGCGTCACTTCCGGCCGACCGGTGGAGGACCGGCATCGACGTGCCGCCACCCCGCGCCCCCGGGCATCGCTCCGGGACCGCTTCCGGCGGGCAAGGATACCTCTGGAAGAGGGGTGTCCTATTGCGCGGGGGGCGTCGTGGCGAGATCGAGGTTTCGCGCGCGGTCGAAGCCCAGCGCCTCCGGCAATCCCCTGAGCTTGGCGAGCTTCGCCGAATTGAGGTCCGCCCCGGCGAAGTTCGCCCCGGACACCCGGGCGCCCGTGAGATCCGCGCCGCCGAGCTCCGCCCCCGTCAGATTGGCGCGGGAGAGGTCCGCGCCCGTCAGATCAGCGAAATCGAGGACCACGCGGCCGAGATTTGCATCCGTGAGATCCGCGCCGGACAGACGCGCCGAGGTCAGGTTGCCACGCATCAGGCCCATGGACTGGTTGCGCATGTCGGCCGAAAGATTTGCTCCTGCGAGCTTCGCGCCGACGAGGCTCGCCCGCGTCAGGTCCGCGGTGATGCGCGCGCGGGACAGATTGGCGCGGTCGAGGTGGGCGCCGATCATCTGCGTGCCGAACAGGCTCGCGCCCTGAAGGCTGGCGTCCGAAAGGTCCGCATCGATCATCCATGCCTGATCCAGCACCGCGCCGTCGAGCTTCGCCCCGGCGAGCCTCGTCTTGTTGAGGCGGGCCGTCCGCAGGCTCGCCCGGCCGAAGTCGAGGCCGGACAGGTCGAGCCCGTTGAGGCGCCGGCCGGACAGATCCGCCGGCTGCTCCATGCTTGCGGCGGCGAGAAGCGCTTCCACCTCGGCGCGCGACATCTCCGCCTCGGTCATCTCCGGGCTTTGCATGTCGGCGTGGGTGAGCATGCCCTGCGCTCGCGCCACCCCTCCTGGCGGGAGGAGACAGGCGACGACGAGACCGCTCAGGACGAAACGGACGAGAAAAGACAATTTCCCCGACACGGCGTCCTCCTCATCTTACCGGCGTCTGCGCGCCGTGCCGGAAGGAATGGCCTGCAACGGTGCCACGCTGCCGCAAACCGGCAGCACCTCCCTTCCTGCCGGCATGTTATGCCTTTGCCGCAATCACGGCCAACATGAACGCCGGTCGCGCCGGCGCGCGGAGGCGACCGGCTACGGGAATATGGACATGACGTCTCGGATACGGCGCCTCTTTCTCCTGGCCGGCATCGGCCTTCTGGCCGCGGCAGGCGCGCACACGGCGCAGGGTGCGGAGGCCTGTCCCGGCCAGCCCGGAGCCCTCGGCACCGCGCGCGTGCTGGAGATCGACCCGAAGGGCGTGCGTGTCGGCATGAAATCCTTCCCGCAGACCCTGCCTTTGGCACCGAAGGAGGTGGTGCTCACCTTCGACGACGGGCCGTGGCCCAAGACCACCGCCGCTATTCTCGACGCGCTGAAGGCCGAATGCGTGCGCGCCACCTTCTTCCTCATCGGCGAGAACGCGAAGAGTCGCCCGGAGCTGGTGAAGCGGGAGATCGCAGAGGGGCACACCGTCGCGCACCACACCATGACGCATCCGGCGGCGACGCTGGCCAAGCTCCCCTTTCCCGATGCCGTGAAGGAGATCGAGCGCGGCATGATCGCCGATGATGCCGCGGCCTACGGCAAGGCCGAAGCGGCGCCACGCGTGCCCTTCTTCCGCTTCCCGGGCTTCGCCTCGACACCGCAGTTGCTCGATGCGCTGGAAGCGAAGGGGGTCGCCGTGTTCGGCGCCGATTTCTGGGCCAGCGACTGGAACGTGATGACACCCGAGGCCGAGCTGGACCTGGTGCTGAAGCGCCTCGACGCGACGGGCGGGGGCATCGTGCTCTTTCACGATACGAAGCCCTACACCGCGGCGATGATTCCCGATTTCCTGAAGGCGCTGAAGGCGCGGGGCTACAGTGTGGTTCACATGGTGCCGAAGGGCAGCGGCCGATCCTGAGGGCGGGACGAAGGACCGAAAACGGAAAAGGCGGCCCGAAGGCCGCCTTTTTCTTAATCCGCCACCCGGTTTCCCGGGCTCAGCAATCCACTGGTGCGGACGAGAGGACTCGAACCTCCACGGGTCTCCCCACTAGCACCTCAAGCTAGCGCGTCTACCAATTCCGCCACGACCGCAGTCAGGGATGGCTCCGTCCGGGGTTCCGTTTGCAGGACCGCTCCGGCCGGGGGCCATCGTCTAACAGATCGAATGTGCGGCTACAAGTGCCCTGCGCAACACGCGCGTGACGCTGTGGATGACGGTCCGCCGGAGGGGGCTGGACCCGCACCGCCAAAGGATTAAAGCAGGGATCCATGACAGATCGCCTCGCAGCCACCGCCACGCGCGACAGCCTCGACGCCACCTTCCTCCCCCTCGCCGCCGACTCGCCCCCGGTGGAATGGACGGTGAGCGATCACCTCGTGCCTTACCCCGAGGCCCTCGCCGCCATGGAGGCGCGGGCCGCCGCGATCGCCGAGGGCACGGCCGGGGAATGCGTTTGGCTGCTGGAGCACCCGCCCCTCTACACCGCCGGCACGAGCGCGCGGCCGGAAGACCTCGTTGACGCACGTTTCCCCGTCTACGAGACCGGTCGCGGCGGGCAGTTCACCTATCACGGCCCGGGCCAGCGGGTGGCCTATGTGATGCTGGATCTCCGGCGCCGCTCCCCGGACGTGCGCCGCTATGTGAGCGCGCTGGAAGCCTGGATCATCGGCACGCTTTCCGCCTTCAACGTCACCGGTGAGCGGCGGGAGGACCGGGTGGGCGTCTGGGTGCGTCGCAAGGGCGGCGGCGAGGACAAGATCGCCGCCATCGGCATCCGCGTGCGCCGCTGGGTGACCTTCCACGGCATCTCGCTGAACGTGGAGCCGAATCTCGCGGACTTTGGCGGCATCGTCCCCTGCGGGGTGCGCGAGCACGGCGTCACCAGTCTCGCCGACCTCGGCCTGCCGGTGTCCATGGCCGAGGTGGATGCGGTGATGCGGGTTGCGTTCGAGGAGGTGTTCGGGCCGACGGTGGCGGGGACGACGCTCTCCTGACGGCCGCGTCGTCGGCAGACTTCGCGCTGGACTCAGGATGCATTCCCCTCGCGCGGCATGCATCCTGAGCACGAGGGCTCCGGCCGCTGCCGGCCCCCTCCGCCTCAGATCCCGAGCTTCGCCTTCAGGATCTCGTTGAGCGCCTGCGGGTTCGCCTTGCCGCCGGAGGCCTTCATGGCCTGGCCCACGAACCAGCCGAGCATGGTGGGCTTGGCCTGCACCTGGGCCACCTTGTCGGG
The DNA here is from genome assembly GCF_043194755.2 of Xanthobacter nonsaccharivorans. Taxonomy (NCBI): domain Bacteria; kingdom Pseudomonadati; phylum Pseudomonadota; class Alphaproteobacteria; order Hyphomicrobiales; family Xanthobacteraceae; genus Xanthobacter; species Xanthobacter nonsaccharivorans. The sequence continues at coordinate 2,716,626 of NZ_CM195526.1, forward strand.
ATTGGCGGCGATGATCTCGTCCACCACCTTCTCGATGGCGCCGGTGTCCGTCACCTGCTTCATGCCGCGGGCTTCCACCACGACACGCGGGTCGCCGCCCTCGGTGAAGACGATCTCGAACAGGTCCTTGGCGATCTTGGAGGAGATGGTGCCTTCCGCGATCAGGTCGAGGATGGAACCGATCTGGTGCGGCGTCACCGGCGAGGAGGTGACGTCCTTGCCCTCCTTGTTCAGCCGGCCGAACAGCTCGTTGATGACGAAGTTTGCCGCCGCCTTGCCGTCACGCTTCGTGCCGCCGCCTTCCACGACCTGCTCGAAATAGTCCGCCGTCTCGCGCTCGGCCACGAGAACGCCCGCGTCATAGGGGGAAAGGCCATAGTCGGCGATGAAGCGGGCCTTCTTCTCGTCCGGCAGCTCGGGCAGGTGGGTCTTCAGGTCGCCCACCCACGCCTCGTGCAGGACCAGGGGCAAAAGGTCCGGATCGGGGAAGTAGCGGTAGTCGTGCGCCTCTTCCTTGGAGCGCATGGAGCGCGTCTCGCCCTTGCCCGGATCGAACAGGCGCGTCTCCTGGTCGATCTTGCCGCCATCCTCCAGGATCTCGATCTGGCGGCGGGCCTCCACCTCGATGGCCTGGCCGATGAAGCGGATGGAGTTGACGTTCTTGATCTCGCAGCGGGTGCCGAGGGGCTCGCCCGGCCGGCGCACGGAGACGTTCACGTCGGCGCGCAGATTGCCCTTCTCCATGTCGCCGTCGCAGGTGCCGAGATAGCGCAGGATGGTGCGCAGCTTGGTCACATAGGCCTTCGCCTCTTCCGAGGAGCGCAGGTCGGGGCGGGAGACGATCTCCATCAGCGCCACGCCGGAGCGGTTGAGGTCCACGAAGGAGAGGGTGGGCGACAGATCGTGGATGGACTTGCCCGCGTCCTGCTCCAGGTGCAGGCGTTCGATTCCCACCGTGATGCTCTCGCCATCCGGCAGGTCGACGATCACCTCGCCCTCCCCCACCACGGGCTGCTTGTACTGGCTGATCTGGTAGCCCTGCGGCAGGTCCGGATAGAAGTAGTTCTTGCGGTCGAACACCGAGGTCAGGTTGATCTCCGCCTTCAGCCCGAGGCCCGTGCGCACCGCCTGCGCAACGCATTCCCTGTTGATGACGGGCAGCATGCCGGGCATGGCCGCATCCACCAGGGAAACATGGTCGTTGGGCTGGCCGCCGAAGGTCGTGGCGGCACCGGAAAAGAGCTTGGCGTTGGAAGCGACCTGGGCGTGCACTTCCATGCCGATCACCACTTCCCAGTCGCCGGTGGCGCCGGAAATGAGCTTCTTGGCCTCCGCGGGCCGCATGTGAAGGGTCATGGTCGTCCTATGGTCATGAGCGGCCGGGCCGCAGTCTCAATGGCTTTTGCGGCGATCCCGCAATGTCACAGTCACGTAACTCCGAGCGGCGCCTTCTGGCAACCGGCAGGGCGCCGCAGCGGCCGTTATCACGCAGTCTAACACCCGCGATTCACCAAGTGATCGACGCCCGAATTCCGCCATGAAAATACCGCGTACAAGCTACTAACATACCGCACTTCCGCTCTGGCGGTTTCTAACGTGGCGGGGAGTGAATTGGAGCACGGGCGATGAAGCTGGCGGCGGTGTCGATCGTTCGCGATGAGGCTGACATACTTGAAGCGTGGGTTCGGCATAACCTGCATTTTTTGGATCGAATTTATATCGTCGACGACGGAAGCACCGACAACACCGCCGGTATTCTTCATGCTTTGAGCCAGGAAGGCCTGCCGATTTCCCTGACATCGGAAAAGTCACTGGCTGCCTATCATCAGGGACGACGCACGACGTCCCTCATCGAATACGCCTTGGGTGAGCAGGAATGGGACTTCCTGTTCCTGCTGGACGGCGATGAGTTCCTGGTGGCCAGTGATCGCCGCGCCCTCGAGGCGGATCTTGCACAACTCGGGGCCTATCGGATCGGCGGGCTCAGTCCGCGCCACTATCTCATGTCCGAGACGGACAATCCCAACCAGTCCTGCCCGCTCACGCGGCTGACGCGCGTCGCGGTGCACGATCCTTATGTGTTCAAGGTGGTGATTCCGGGCAAGCTCGCCTCCGAGCGCGGCTTCGCCGTCGAGGATGGCAACCACCGCGCCACCAAATGGGGCGTTCCCCTGCCATCGACGCTCCTGCCCCGGATCGAACTCGCGCACTTTCCGGCCCGCTCGGAAGCCCAGCTCGTCAGCAAGGGGCTCGCGAGCTACCTGCGCTGGACCGCCCGCACCGATTTCGGCGGCAGCGCGCCCGACCGCATCCTCGAAGGCGTCAGCATCCTGAAGGAGGAGGACGACCTCAAGGTGCGGGCCCTGGGGCGTCTCGCGGAAGCGCTCGGCGCGGAGCGCGGCGCACAGGCGGAACGGCACCAGCCCTTCGTGGAGCTGAGAGGCGAGGTGCGCTATCCGGAGCTGGCGCGCACGTTCCCGTACCGTCGGGTGCTTTCCGCCACGGATGATCTGGTCCACGCCTTCAAGGCGGTGCTCCTTGAGAATGCAGAACTCCGGCAGAAGGGCGAGACCATCGAATCCTGGTTCCGCGCCACCACCCGCAAGTACCGGAAATCCCTCATGCGCCGCTTCACGGCCTTCCGGACGCCCCGCATCTCGGAGGAGATTCCGCGCGGCTATTGATGGCAGCCCGGCGTCCGCGCATGCCGAAAGGCCCGCCCCGACGTCGCCGAGAGACGCCCTCATCTGCCGCCGCGCGCAAACCGCCCGTGTGGTCCACCTGAGCGCCAATACCCGCTCGCGCACCAATGGCATGAAGGCCGTCAGGGCCCGATCCGGTCGGATCGAGCCGACCTGACCGGAGCGGGCTCCACGCATCGAGGCAGGCGGACGTCAGAGCTTGATGGGCCGCTTGAGCTGCGCCGAGCAGGCCTTCTCCAGGCCAGCCTTGTAGCCGAGCGCCTGCGGGCTGCGCTGGCGGAAGCTCGCATCCGAGGTCGCCATGCACCAGTTGAAGGCCTCCGGCTCGCTGTAGGCGGCCCCCTCGAACATGTTGACGCCGACGTTGCACCCCTTCGCGATGGCCTTGTTGCGCCAGGTCACGAGCGCTTGCGCATACGATTTGCAGACCGGCGCGCGGCTGGCATCCTGCTTCGGCGCATTGGCCGGCGGCGGGGGCTTGTAGCCGCCGCCCTGCCCGCCATAGCTGGTGGCGCAGCCGTCGAACTTGGCGCCCCAGGTATCAAGCGCGTCCTTGGTCTGCGCCGGCGACTTGGTGGTGCACCACTGGTAATGGCCGTCCCAGTTGGAATGGCTGGCCCAGCCCGGGCAGCGCATCTGCCTCGCACGCTGGTCGAGCCCGACCATCTCGTTGGCGTAGGCTGTACACCGGTCCTGTGCCTGTGCCGCAGGCATGGCACAGATCATCGCACCCGCCATCGAGACGATGGCAAGGCTCGCCGCCCTCAAGGAAAACATGCAAATCCCCCCAGACATGCCCATTCCGGGAGAGGCGCCATTCCCCCAGGCGCCGCTCCCCCAGGACAGGAGGGATCATTTGCAAAATGCGAAACCAAGGCAAGGCCCAGGTTTCGCTTGCGTCACGTTTCTCAGCCCTTCCACCACAGGTCCTGGACCGGGAAGCGGCCCGCCGCCTCCTCGATGACCTCCGCGAGGGAGAACAGCGTCTCCTCTTCGAACGGACGACCGATGAGCTGGAGGCCCAGCGGCAGCCCATCCGCCGAGAGGCCCGCGGGCACCGAGATGCCCGGCAGGCCGGCCATGTTGACGGTCACGGTGAAGACGTCGTTGAGATACATCTCCACCGGGTCCGCCTTCAGCTTCTCGCCGATGCCGAAGGCCGGAGAGGGGGTCGCCGGGGTCAGCACTGCGTCCACGCCCTCGGCGAAGACGGTGTCGAAGTCGCGCTTGATGAGGCTGCGCACCTTCTGGGCGCGCAGATAATAAGCGTCGTAATAGCCGGCCGAGAGCACATAGGTGCCGATCATGATGCGGCGGCGGACCTCCGGGCCGAAGCCGGCGGCGCGGGTGTTCTCGTACATCTCCACCACGTCGCGGCCCGGCACGCGGGCGCCGTAGCGCACGCCGTCGTACCGCGCGAGGTTGGAGGAGGCCTCCGCCGGCGCCACGATGTAATAGGCCGGCAGCGCATACCGGGTATGGGGCAGCGAGATGTCCACCACCTCGGCGCCCGCATCTTCCAGCCACTTGGCGCCTTCGCGCCAGAGGGCGTCGATCTCGTCGGCCATGCCGTCCATGCGGTATTCGCGCGGAATGCCGATCTTCTTGCCCTTGATGGAGGCGCCCACCGCCTCCTCATAGTCGGGCACCGGACGGTTGACGCTGGTGGAATCCTTGGGATCGTAGCCCGCCATGGAGCGCAGCAGCAGGGCCGCGTCATTCACCGTGCGGGCGAACGGCCCCGCCTGGTCGAGGGAGGAGGCGAAGGCCACGATGCCCCAACGCGAGCACCGCCCATAGGTGGGCTTGATGCCGACCGTGCCGGTGAAGGCCGCCGGCTGGCGGATGGAGCCGCCGGTATCGGTGCCCGTCGCGCCGGCGCACAGGAAGGCGGCGACCGCCGACGCCGAGCCGCCGGAAGAACCGCCGGGCACGAGATAGGTGTCGTCCCCGTCCCGCCGCCAGGGCGAGAGAACCGGGCCGAAAGCCGAGGTCTCGTTGGACGAGCCCATGGCGAACTCGTCGTTGTTCAGCTTGCCGAGCAGCACCGCCCCGTCGCGCCACAAATTGGAGGTGACGGTGGATTCGTACTGCGGCACGAAGTCGTCCAGGATCTTCGAGCAGGCAGTGGTGCGCACCCCTTCGGTGCAGAACATGTCCTTGATGCCGAGAGGAATTCCTTCCAGCAGACCGGTGTCGCCGGCAGCAATGCGCCGGTCGCTCTCCTTCGCCATGTCGAGGGCGATATCAGGCGTCTCCAGCACAAAAGCGTTGAGGGCGCGGGCGTCCTCCATGGCCTTCAGATAGGCCTCGGTCAGCTCGACGGAGGTGAACTCGCCCTGCGCCAGCCCCTCGCGCGCCTGGGTGAGCGTGAGCTTGGTGAGCTTGGTCATTCCACCACCTTCGGCACGGTAAAGAAGCCGCCCTCGTGTTCGGGGGCATTGGCGAGCACCTTCTCGGGACAATGGCCGTCGTTCACCACGTCCTCGCGCATGGGCAGCTCCACCGGCACCACGCTGGTCAGCGGCTCGACGCCGGTGACGTCGAGGTCAGCCAGTTGCTCGACGAATTCGAGGATGGCGTTGAGCTCGTTCTGAAGATGGCCGAGCTCCTCCTCACGCACCGAGATGCGCGCGAGATGGGCCACCCGGCGGACAGTCGCCTGATCGACGGACATGATTGGCTCCCAAAAGCTGACCGCCGCTATAGCAAGGGGTATGCCGCGGTGGAAGGGTTTGCGGGGCGATGAGGCGCGATCAACCTTCCCGCACCACATCCAGGAACTGCGCGCCATAGCGCATCAGCTTGGCCTCGCCGATGCCGGAGATCATGCCCAGGGCCCGCATGGAATCGGGTTTCAGCTCCGCGATGGTCATCAGCGTCGTGTCGTGGAAGATGACATAGGGGGGCACCCCCTGGGCGCGGGCGAGCTCCAGGCGCAAGGCTTTGAGCTTCTGGAACAAAATCTCGTCCCCCGGGTCCTGAAGGGCCGGCCTGGGGCCCCGCGCGCCGCCGCTGGAGCGGGCCGGGCGGACGCGGCGCTCGGCCTTCAGCTCCACCTTCTCCACCCCCCGCAGGACGGCCCGGCACTTCTCCGTCAGGCCCAGGCTGGAGTGGCCCTCCACATCGACGAAGAGGTGCCCCATTGCCACCAGCTGCCGGACGATGGCCCGCCATTCGTCCCGCGAGAATTCCTTGCCGATGCCGAAGGTGGAGAGCTTCTCGTGGCCGAACTTCGACACCTTCTCGTTGGATTCGCCCAGAAGCACATCAATGACGTGCCCTGCCCCGAACCGCTCCCCGGTCCGGTAGACGCAGGACAGCAGCTTCTGCGCGGCCTGCGTGCCATCGAAGGTTTTGGGAGGTTCGAGGCAGGTGTCGCAATTGCCGCATGGCTCGGCCAGATCCTCCTCGAAATATTTGAGCAGCACCTGCCGCCGGCACTGGGCGGTCTCGGCGAGGCCGAGCAGGGCATCGAGCTTGCCGCGCTCCACCCTTTTCCTTGCCTCGGGCGCCTCGGATGCATCGACGAACTGGATCAGCTTCGCCACGTCCTCCACGCCGTAGAGCAGCAGCGTCTCGGAAGCCAGGCCGTCGCGGCCGGCGCGGCCGGTCTCCTGGTAATAGGCCTCGATGCTCTTCGGCAGGTCGAGATGGGCGACGAACCGCACGTCCGGCTTGTCGATGCCCATGCCGAAGGCGATGGTCGCCACCATCACGATCCCCTCCTCCTTCAGGAAGCGGTCCTGGTGGCGGGCGCGCGTGTCGGCGTCGAGGCCGGCGTGGTAGGGCAGCGCGGTGCGCCCCTCGGTGGCCAGCATCTCGGCAGTGGCCTCCACCTTCGCCCGGCTCATGCAATAGATGATGCCCGCCTCGCCCTCGTGCGCATCGAGGAAGGCGCGCAGCTGGGCGCGCGGATTGTTCTTCGGCACGATGCGATAACGGATGTTCGGCCGGTCGAAGGAGGAGAGGAACACCCGCCCCTCTTCCAGCGCCAGGCGTTCCACGATCTCGCGCCGGGTCGGCCCGTCGGCGGTGGCGGTCAGCGCCATCCGCGGCACGCCGGGGTAGCGCTCGTTGAGGAGGGTGAGCTGGCGATACTCCGGACGGAAGTCGTGCCCCCACTGGGAAACGCAGTGGGCCTCGTCGATGGCGAAGAGAGAAAGGCGCGCCCCGTCCAGCAGGGTAAGGAAGCTGTCGGTGAGCAGGCGCTCGGGCGCCACATAGAGCAGGTCGAGGTCGCCCATGGCGAGGGCCCGCTCCACCTGCCGCGCCTCGCCGGGGGCGAGCGAGGAATTCAGCATGGCCGCCTTCACGCCCAACTGGCGCAGGGCCTGCACCTGATCGTGCATCAGCGCGATGAGCGGCGAGACGACGATGCCCGTGCCCGGCCGCACCAGCGCCGGCACCTGATAGCACAGCGACTTGCCGCCGCCCGTGGGCATCAGCACCAGGGCATCGCCGCCCGCGACCACGTGCTCCACGATCTCCTGCTGCCGGCCGCGGAACGCCTCGTAGCCGAAGACGTGGCGCAGGACTTCAAGGGCCGGGGAATCAGGGGCGGACTGGGAGGCGGGCATGGCGCCTTATAGTCCCGCCCGGCTGCGGGGCAATGCGGGATGGGGCCGCGCCAGCCGCACGTCGCGGCGGCAGGACGCCCGGTAGCGCCGGCTCAGCTATCCTGGCCGAGCCAGACCCGCGCCTCGGCGGCATCGGCGATCGCGAACACCCTGATGGTCACCGGTATCATGAAGCCGAACATCTGCACCATCTGCCCGATCCACGGCACGTCGGTGACGACGGCCACCCGCTTCCAGCGGCTCAGATGCTGCATGCCGACCCGGAAATCCTCCCACATGGCCGCCGGCGACATGCCAGAGAAATCGGAAGCGATCTCGTAATAGACCTTGACGCCCTCATGCGTCTTCAGCGCCTCTTCGACCGCCGGCACGAGCACCCGGTCATAGTCTTCCTTGGTCAGGAAGCCGCTGCCCCTGAAGGCGACCGCATCGGCGGGAAATCCACCCAGCAGCTCGATCATGGTTCCGCTCCCTTCGCCCCTCCCGGCAGGGCACGAAGCGCCCGGCGGGGGCGGGACATGGTTGGCGGGCCTGCCCTCTGCGGAGCGCGTCTTCCCGCCAGAGATCACCATAGGTCAGGAAACCGGCGAGACGGCGGCAAGCCAGGGCCGGCGCGGAAGCCGGCCGCTCCGGCGCCGGGGGCGGAGGATCGGCTACCGGCGGCCCGCCGCCAGGAGAATTGCGGCGCCGCCCAACAGGATGCCAGCGGACACTCGATCCGCGATGCGGGTGAAGCGGTTGGCCAGCGCGGCGCGCGCCTTGTCCGCCACCACCGCCCACAGCACGTCGCCCACCAAGGCGATAGCGGCGAAAATGGCTGCCAGCAGCGCGATCTGCGGTCCGGGATGGGCCGTGTCGGTGACGAACTGCGGCAGGAAAGCCGCGTGGAACAGCAGCGTCTTAGGATTGGCGAACGCCACCGCCAGCCCTCGCCCGAAGGCCGCGTGGGCGGACGGCGCCGGCGCATCGAGCCCCTTGCCGGCGCTGCGCCATTGGAGAATGGCGAGCCAGAGCAGATAGGCCGCCCCCGCATAGCGCACGAGATCGAAATTGCGTGAAAACGCCTCGACCACATAGGTGAGGCCCGCCGCGACGAGAACGAGCTGGGCGATGAGCCCCACATTCACACCCATGGCGGTGAGGATGCCGGCGCGCCGTCCATGCTTGAGGCTGGTGCCGACGATGAGAGCTACATTGGGCCCCGGCGTCGCCCCCAGGGCAACCGAGGCGAGCACGAACAGCACAAGGCTTTCCGCCGAGATCATCCAAGGCTCCCCAAACGGAGTGGGCGGCAACCGCCCTACCCGCTCACCGGCGGCGCCTCGCGAGGCGGCCGCCCATTTCCCAAAGCCAAGAGCCGTCGCCGGCTCAGGCCTCCGGCGTCTCCGCGCCGTCCTCGCCCTCGCCGGCATCGGCGCCGGCGTCGTCACTGATGTGCTCCACGGAGACGACGCGCTCGCCCTCCGCCGTGTCGAACACAATGACGCCCTGGCTGGCGCGGCCCACGATGCGGATGCCATCCACCGGGCAGCGGATGAGCTGCCCGCCGTCCGTCACCAGCATGATCTGGTCGGCGTCCTCCACCGGGAAGGAGGCGACCAGAGGGCCATTGCGCTCATTCACCGCCATGGCGACAATGCCTTTGCCGCCGCGTCCGGTGACGCGATATTCATAGGACGAGGTGCGCTTGCCGTAGCCGTTCTGCGAGACGGTGAGGATGAACTGCTCCAGGGCGCTCATCTGGGCATAGCGCTCCTGGCTGAGCTGGCCGGATCCGCTTGCCCCCTCCTCCTGCTCCACCTCGGCCGTTTCGCCCGCCTCCCCGCGCAGCGCGCGGCGCATCTTGATATAGGCGAGGCGTTCCTCGGCATTGGCCTCCACATGGCGGATGATGGCCATGGAAATGATGCTGTCGCCCTCTTCCAGGCGAATGCCACGCACGCCCACGCTGTCGCGCCCCTTGAAGACGCGCACGTCGGTGACCGGGAAGCGGATGCAGGCGCCGGCCGCCGTCGTGAGCAGCACGTCGTCCTCCTCCGTGCACAGACCCACATCGGCAATGGACTCGCCGTCGGCGAGCTTCATGGCGATCTTGCCGTTGCGGTTCACCTGCTGGAAGTCGGTCAAGGCGTTGCGCCGCACCGTGCCGCCCGTGGTGGCGAACATGATTTGCAGGCGATCGTTCGCCCCATCGTCCTCCGGCAGCAGGACCACGGAAGTGATGCGCTCGTCGCTCTCCAGCGGCAGGATGTTGATGAGCGCCTTGCCGCGGGCTTGCGGCGCCGCCAGCGGCAGGCGCCACACCTTCAATTTGTAGACCTGCCCCTTGGAGGAGAAGAACAGGACCGGCGCGTGGGTGGAGGCCACGAACAGGCGGGTGACGAAATCCTCGTCGCGCGTCTGCATGGCCGAACGGCCCTTGCCGCCGCGCCGCTGCGCCCGGTAGGTGGAGAGCGGCACGCGCTTGATGTAGCCGGCATGGGAGACGGTGACCACCATCTCCTCGCGCTGGATGAGGTCCTCGTCCTCCAGGTCGCCGAAGCCCTCGACGATCTCGGTGCGGCGCGGTGTGCCGAACTCGGCCTTGATGGCCAGCAGCTCGTCGCGAATGATAGCCCGCATGCGCGCGCGGCTGGCGAGGATTTCCAGATAGTCGGCGATCTCTGCGGCAAGCTTGTCCAGCTCGTCGGCAACCTCGTCCCGGCCCAGGGCGGTCAGGCGCTGCAGGCGCAGGTCCAGGATGGCGCGAGCCTGCACCTCGGAGAGGCGGTAGGTGCCGTCGTCCTGCAGCTTGTGGCGCGGATCGGCGATGAGGGCGATGAGCGGCGCCATGTCTTTCGCCGGCCAGTCGCGGCCCATCAGCGCCTCGCGGGCGCTCGCCGGGTCCGGCGCGGTGCGGATGAGGCGGATCACCTCGTCGATGTTGGCGACCGCAATGGCGAGGCCCACCAACACATGGGCGCGGTCACGCGCCTTGCGCAGCAGGAATTTGGTTCGCCGACTTACAACCTCCTCGCGGAAAGCGATGAAGGCGGTGAGGATGTCGTGCAGCGCCAGCAGCCCCGGCTTGCCGCCGGAAAGCGCCACCATGTTGACGCCGAACGAGGTCTGCAACAGGGTCAGCCGGTAAAGGTTGTTCAGCACCACGTCGGCTTGCGCGTCGCGCTTGATCTCGATCACCACGCGCATGCCGTCGCGATCGCTCTCGTCGCGGATCTCGGCGATGCCCTCGACCCGCTTGTCCCGCACCAGCTCGGCGATCTTCTCGATCATCGTCGCCTTGTTCACCTGATAGGGAATCTCGGTGACAATGAGCGCCTCGCGCTCCTTGCGGATGGTCTCGATAGACACCTTCGCCCGCATCAGCACGGAGCCGCGGCCGGTGAGATAGGCCTGGCGGATGCCGGTGCGACCGAGGATCAGCGCGCCGGTGGGAAAGTCCGGGCCGGGCAGCAGGTCGAGCAGCGCCTCGGGCCCCAGCGTCGGGTCGTCCAGCAGCGCGACGGTGGTGTCGATGATCTCGCCGAGATTATGGGGCGGGATGTTGGTGGCCATGCCCACCGCGATGCCGCCGGCCCCGTTCACCAGAAGGTTCGGGAACTTGGCCGGAAGAACCACGGGCTCCCGCTCGGAGCTGTCGTAATTCTCCTGGAAGTCGACGGTTTCCTTGTCGAGGTCGTCGAGCAGCGCGCCCGTCACCTTCTCGAGGCGGACTTCCGTGTATCGCATGGCGGCCGGGGCGTCGCCGTCCACCGAGCCGAAATTGCCCTGGCCGTCCACCAGCGGCAGCCGCATGGCAAAGGTCTGGGCCATGCGGACCAGCGCGTCGTAGACCGACTGGTCGCCATGCGGATGGTATTTACCGATCACATCGCCAACCACACGGGCCGACTTGCGGTACTGCTTGTTCCACTCGTACCCGTTCTCGTGCATGGAGAACAGGATGCGCCGATGCACGGGCTTGAGGCCGTCGCGCACGTCGGGCAGCGCCCGCGCGACGATGACGCTCATCGCATAGTCGAGGTAGGAGCGGGACAGCTCCTCCGTGATGGAAACGGGCCTGATGTCGGACGGCTGCTCGCCGCCGGGCTTCGGCGTCTCGTGATCGGCCAAAAGTCAGTACTCGCCTGATGAAACGGAATAATTCCTTCTAGCCGATTCACCCGTGCGACGCCAGCGAAACACATGCGCCGCATCGAAATTTTATCTATCTATTTCAAGCACTTACACCAGCCCACGAAAGGCGCATGCGGATATTCTGGCCGTTTTGCGACAAAGCCACCCCACAGGCGCGGGAACAGCCCACGCCTGTGGGCCGCCCCAGCCCATGGAAAACCACCGCCGAGCACCGGAACGCCGGCGCCCCGCCATACGCCGATGGCGCGTCAGAACGGGATTTCGTCGTCGAGATCGCTGCTCACCGGGCGCCCCCCGCCGGAGCCGGAACCGCCGCCCGAAGACGGGCCGGAGCGTCGGCCGCCGCCGGAACCGCCGCCATAGCCACCGCCCCCGCCCATGGGGCTGGAGGAACCGAAGTCCGCCCCGCCGCCATACTCATCTCCGCCGCCCGCACCGGCACCCTCGCCCCGCCCGTCGAGCAGCGTCAGCTCCCCACGGTAAGGACGCAGCACCACCTCGGTGGTGTACACGTCGCGCCCGTCCTTTTCGTACTTGCGCGTCTCAAGCTGGCCCTCGATGTAGACTTTGGATCCCTTCTTCAGGAAACGCTCGGCAACACCGATGAGGTTCTCGTTGTAGATCGAGATCTGGTGCCACTCGGTGCGGTCCTTGCGCTCCCCGGTCGCCTTGTCGCGCCAGCTTTCAGAAGTCGCGATGCGCAAGTTGCATACGCGCCCGCCGCTCTGGAACGCCCTGACCTCCGGATCACGGCCGAGATTGCCGATCAGGATCACCTTGTTGACGCTGCCGGCCATCCCGCTCTCCCGCTGCCTGCCGTCCGATCATCGGATCGCACCCTACCGCCCTCGCCGCGGCATTTAAGCCCCCGTCCGGACTTTATCCCCATGTGAACCACGAAAGCGCGGGGCGCCCCACCACCAAGGGCTGCAACTCCGCAGCCACCATCGACGCCGCGATTGTTCACGTTGTGTTCTTATCCATCTTCATTCGGGGAGGCAAGAGGAAAAGATTGAGTCCCTCGGCTGTCTTTTTGCTTGGCGATGGCGCAAGGTTCCGGATATGTTCTCTACCGCATTGCACACGGCTCCCTACATTCGGGTCATGAGAGGGAGCGGATGCGAAGCGCTGCCACCAGATCTTGCCGTCGAGGGCACCGCAAGCGTTGGTTCTCAATCGAGCGAAACGGGGCGTGTTGCCAGTCACGCTTCGCCTTTGCGAGGTCTCGCGCATGGAAGGCCTGCTGCGCCCGGCAGCCATCCATCAGGGTGACTTCGCCGTATTTGTATCCATGTTCGCAACCGTCGCCGGCACGCTCCCCATGCCGGGGGCGGCTTCCCTTCTGCCCTGATTGACGGGCGCCGGACGGCGCCAGCGGAATTCCATGTCTGATCGCGCCTTTCCTCCGCGGCCGGCCGCCGCGCCCGAGACTGCTCCCCGCCGCGACGCGCGCACCCTTTCCGTGCGCGGAGCGCGCGAGCACAATTTGAAAAATGTGGATCTGGAGATCCCGCGCGACAGCCTGGTGGTCTTCACGGGATTGTCCGGCTCGGGCAAGAGCTCTCTCGCCTTCGACACCATCTATGCGGAAGGCCAGCGGCGCTATGTGGAAAGCCTTTCGGCCTACGCCCGGCAATTTCTGGAGATGATGCAGAAGCCGGACGTGGACCAGATCGACGGCCTCTCGCCGGCTATCTCCATCGAGCAGAAGACCACCTCGAAGAACCCGCGCTCCACCGTGGGCACCGTCACCGAGATCTACGACTACATGCGCCTGTTGTGGGCGCGGACGGGCATTCCCTATTCGCCTGCCACGGGCCTGCCCATCGAGAGCCAGACCGTCTCGCAGATGGTGGACCGCACGCTGGCCCTGCCGGAGGGCACGCGTCTCTACATCCTCGCGCCCGTGGTGCGCGGACGCAAAGGCGAGTACCGCAAGGAACTCGCCGATTGGATGAAGAAGGGCTTCCAGCGGGTGAAGGTGGACGGCACCTTCCACGAGATCGCCGAGGCGCCCACCCTCGACAAGAAGTTCAAGCACGACATCGACGTGGTGGTGGACCGCATCGTCGTGCGTGCCGACCTTGCTACCCGCCTCGCCGACAGCTTCGAGACTGCCCTGGGGCTCGCCGACGGCATCGCGGTGGCCGAATTCGCCGATGAGAAGGACGAAACGGGCGCCCCCCGCCGCATCCTGTTCTCGGAGAAGTTCGCCTGCCCGGTCTCCGGCTTCACGATCCCCGAGATCGAGCCGCGGCTGTTTTCCTTCAACAATCCGTTCGGCGCCTGCCCGGCCTGCGACGGCCTCGGCGTGGAACAGACCATCGACCCTGACCTGGTGGTGCCGGACAAGGCGCGCTCCCTCAAGCAGGGCGCCATCGCCCCCTGGGCCAAGTCCACCTCCCCTTACTACGGGCAGACGCTGGACGCGCTGGCGAAGCACTATCATTTCAAGCTGAACGTGCCGTTCGCCGACCTGCCGGAACAGGCCAGGGAAGTGCTGCTCTTCGGCTCGGGCGAGGAGAAGATCACCTTCGCCTATGACGACGGCATGCGCGCCTACGAAACGTCGAAGACCTTCGAGGGCGTGGTGCGCAATCTCGACCGCCGCTGGCGTGAGACCGACAGCGACTGGGCGCGCGAGGAGATCTCCAAGTATTTCTCCACCGTTCCGTGCAAAGCCTGCGGGGGATACCGGCTGAAGCCGGAAGCCCTCGCCGTGAAGGTGGCGGGCCAGCACATCGGCGCGGTGGGCGAGCTTTCCGTCAAGCGCGCCGCGGACTGGTTCGAGGCGCTGCCCACGCAGCTTTCCGACAAGCAGAACGAGATTGCCGGGCGGATCCTGAAGGAGATCCGCGAGCGGCTGAAGTTCCTGCTCGACGTGGGGCTGGAATATCTCACGCTGGCGCGCGCCTCGGGCACCCTCTCCGGCGGCGAGAGCCAGCGCATCCGCCTCGCCTCGCAGATCGGCTCGGGCCTCACGGGAGTGCTCTATGTGCTCGACGAGCCCTCCATCGGCCTGCACCAGCGCGACAATGCGCGCCTGCTGGAGACACTCAAGCACCTGCGCGACCTGGGCAATACCGTCATCGTGGTGGAGCACGACGAGGACGCCATCCTCGCCGCCGACTATGTGGTCGACGTGGGCCCGGGCGCCGGCATCCACGGCGGGCGCATCGTGGCGCAGGGCACGCCGGCGGAGATCCTGGCCAACCCCAGGTCGCTCACAGGCAAATACCTTACCGGCGCGCTTTCCGTGGGTGTGCCGGCACGGCGCAAGCCCAACCCCAAGCGGATGCTCAAGCTCTCGGGCGCGCGCGGCAACAACCTCAAGAATGTCACGGCCGAGATCCCGCTCGGCCTCTTCACCTGCATCACCGGCGTGTCCGGCGGCGGCAAGTCCACGCTGCTCCTCGACACGCTCTACAAGGCGGTGGCGCGCCGGCTGAACGGGGCCTCGGAGGCCCCGGCCCCCTTCGACAAGCTGGAGGGGCTGGAGCACCTCGACAAGGTGATCGACATCGACCAGTCGCCCATCGGCCGCACCCCGCGCTCGAACCCGGCGACCTATACGGGGGCCTTCACTCCCATCCGCGAGTGGTTCGCCGGCCTGCCGGAGGCGAAGGCGCGCGGCTATGGCGCGGGGCGCTTCTCCTTCAATGTGAAGGGGGGGCGCTGCGAGGCCTGCCAGGGTGACG
Organism: Xanthobacter nonsaccharivorans; assembly: GCF_043194755.2. Classification (NCBI taxonomy): domain Bacteria; kingdom Pseudomonadati; phylum Pseudomonadota; class Alphaproteobacteria; order Hyphomicrobiales; family Xanthobacteraceae; genus Xanthobacter; species Xanthobacter nonsaccharivorans. The sequence continues at coordinate 2,731,743 of NZ_CM195526.1, forward strand.
GTGTCATCAAGATCGAGATGCACTTCCTACCGGATGTGTACGTCACCTGCGACGTGTGCAAGGGCAAGCGCTACAATCGTGAGACCCTGGAGGTCACCTTCAAGAACAAGTCCATCGCCGACGTGCTGGACATGACGGTGGAGGAAGGCGCCCAGTTCTTCAAGGCGGTGCCCTCCGTGCGCGAAAAGCTGGAGACGCTTCACCGCGTCGGCCTCGACTACATCAAGGTGGGCCAGCAGGCGACGACCCTCTCCGGTGGCGAGGCGCAGCGGGTCAAGCTGTCCAAGGAGCTGTCCAAGCGCGCCACTGGCCGGACCCTCTATATCCTCGACGAGCCGACCACCGGCCTGCACTTCCACGATGTGAAGAAGCTGCTCGAGGTGCTCCACGAACTGGTGGAGCAGGGCAATTCGGTGGTGGTCATCGAGCACAATCTCGAGGTCATCAAGACCGCTGACTGGATACTCGATCTCGGTCCAGAGGGCGGCGACGGCGGCGGCGAGATCGTGGTGACTGGCACACCGGAAGAGGTGGCAAGGCACCCGCGATCCCACACCGGCCATTTCCTCGCCGAGGTGCTGGCACGCCGTCCCCTGGCGGACGGCTCCCCGGCGCAACCGGGTGGGGCGAGGCCGCCCCCCAAGACGAAGGCAGGTCCGGCGAAGACCGGCAGAGGCGCAGCTTCCTCGGGGCCGGCAGCCGAGGCACCACCTCCGCCCGCGGAAGCAACGGATGAGGACGCTGAACAGGTGCGACCCGCGCGGGGACGGCGACGGCGCCAAGCTGCGGGGTAATAAGCCGCGGGCTAACAGGCCGGCGACGGCCGAGGTTCAGGGCGGGAAGGAAGGCCAGAAATCCGGCGCAGCTGTCTGGCAGGAGACCGGCCGCGCTGGTGGTCGGCGAGGCAGGCGCAAGGTCGGCAAGGCCGAAGCGAACAAACTCGCGATTTACGGGGACAGGAGACGACATTCGGGGCGGTACACGCCTCCGCAGAACGGATGCGCACGAAAACGGGGCTCCGGAAACATCCCGCGCCACGCGAAGCAGAACCGCCACGCGCGGCGCCGGGCCACTGCAAAGCTGAACGCCGGGCGACCGACGTTCAGGAGGATCATCGTCGCAGACGGCGGATGGTGCGGCCCAATCCATACGTCCAAACCAGCCGGAGCCTTCCTTCGAGCGTGATCGGAAAGCGCGCGTCGCGCGGCACAAACCAGCCATTGTGGCCGCTGCGCCGCACCAGTTGGTAGCCGTTGCGGCGTAGCAGGCGACAGGTTTCCCCGAAGCGCTCCCGGTCATCCACCAGGACGAGGCGAGGCTTGTACTTGGAAAAGCTTAGCCCGCTCAGGACATCGGGTTCCGCCCCTTCGACGTCCACCGAAAGAAAGTCGATCCGGGGGGCGCCTGCCTCCTGGAGCACCGTGTCGAGGGTCTTTGCCGGCACGTCCAGCACCATATCCTCGCCAACGGCTTTCGGATTAAAGACAATCGTACTGCCGCCCCGCCGCTCGAGTAGCGGGACCGTGCCCGCGCTATCCTGCCCCGGTGAGACGCAGGCGCATCGGTGCACCATGGCTCGCCGCGCTCGGGCCAGGTTGTCCGCAAGGTCTGGCACCGGCTCGATCAGAACTCCATCCCACCCCGCCAGCTCAAGATGGTAGGATTGGCTTTGGTAGACCGGATCGTATGCGCCGACTTCGACAAAATAGCCTTTCTCTCCCCCGAAATAATTGGCGATCAGTGTCTGTTCTTCGTGCGCAGAAACGATAGCTCCTTGCGCGAATCCATTGGGTCCATCCAGGAAACGCATCCTTTCCCCCTAAAGATCACCTGACCGCCCGGACCCGTTTCCCCCGCCGTGGCAGTCAAGCGAGCGCGACCTAAATGGCACGCACTGCACCCGCGTACTACTCATTTCCAGAACCAGCTGCAAAACTCGCCCCATGCACGCGAAGGGCACAGCACGCACCATGCGAAGCATGCAATGCTGCATTGCGAAGAGAATTCTATGGCATTGCAGTATCCAGCGCTATGTATCTTTCAGTGTGTAACTGACGATGGCAGGGTGTGCCGACACCCTGCCGATGGAGTGTCATCATGTTCCTCTGGGGTGCTCTTGCCCGGTATTTTCGCCGCTGGCAGGTCTACAACCGGACGGTCGCGGAGCTGTCTGAGCTCGATGATCGCAGCCTTGCGGACATCAACGTGTCCCGCAGCGAGATCCGCGTCGTTGCGCGTCACGCCGCTGCCGCAGCGTGAGCTTGCCTGATGCATGGCTCGCCGGCGGGAAGTCCGTCGGCGTGTGAGAATGGCCCCATGTGGGGCCATTTTCGTTTTTGCACCCGATCGTTCCCGAGGCAGGGGACTCGCGCACCGGCCTGCGCCGTGCATTCCCGCCGGTGGAGGGTTGAAGCAGCCGCGGCCTGTGTGGCACACCCTGCGTCCCGCCCGCTAGCAGCGCCGGCCAACCGCGGCCGCAGCGCGGGCCCTAGGAGGACAGATGCCGGGTGAACCGACCCGCCAACCCGTTCACGTCGTCGGCGGCGGCCTGGCCGGCTCGGAAGCCGCGTGGCAGATCGCCGCGCGCGGCGTTCCCGTGGTGCTGCACGAGATGCGCCCGCATCGCAGCACGGAAGCGCACCAGACGGACGGCCTCGCCGAGCTGGTCTGCTCCAATTCCTTCCGCTCCGACGATGCGGCCGGCAATGCGGTCGGCGTGCTGCACGCCGAGATGCGTCAGGCGGGCTCCCTCATCCTCTCCGCCGCCGATGCCAACCAGGTGCCGGCGGGCGGCGCGCTGGCGGTGGATCGGGAGGGTTTTTCCCGCGCCGTTACCGCCGCCCTCGCGGACCATCCGCTCATCGAGGTGCGGCGCGAGGAGATCACCGGCCTTCCGCCGGAGGACTGGGACAAGGTGATCCTCGCCACCGGCCCCCTCACCTCCCCGCCGCTGGCGGAGGCGATCCTCGCCCTCACGGGGGAAACGGCACTGGCCTTCTTCGATGCCATAGCCCCCATCATACATTTCGACTCCATCGACATGGGCAAGGCCTGGTTCCAGTCGCGCTACGACAAGCCGGGTCCCGGCGGCACGGGCGCCGACTATATCAATTGCCCCATGGATGAAGCGCAGTACCACGCCTTCGTGGACGCGCTCATCGCCGGGGAAAAGGCGCCGCTGCGCGACTTCGAGGCGAAGACCCCCTATTTCGACGGTTGCCTGCCCATCGAGGTGATGGCCGAGCGTGGCCGCGAGACCTTGCGCTTCGGCCCCATGAAGCCCGTGGGACTCACCAATCCCCACGCACCGGACGTAAAGCCCTATGCCGTGGTCCAGCTGCGGCAGGACAACACGTTGGGCACGCTCTACAACATGGTGGGCTTCCAGACGAAGCTGCGCCATGGCGAGCAGGTGCGCGTCTTCCGCACCATTCCTGGGCTGGAGAATGCCGAGTTCGCGCGGCTCGGCGGCCTCCATCGCAACACCTATCTCAATTCACCACGCCTGCTGGACGCCACCCTGCGGCTGAAGGCGGATCCACGGCTGCGCTTCGCCGGGCAGATCACCGGCTGCGAGGGTTATGTGGAGAGCGCCGCCGTAGGCCTCATGGTGGGGCGCTTCGCCGCCGCCGAGCGGCTCGGCGAGGCCCTCGTGCCCCCGCCGCCCACCACGGCCCACGGGGCGCTGCTCGCGCACATCACCGGCGGGCATCTGGAGGCGGAGGGCACGGAAGGCGCGCCCCGCTCCTTCCAGCCCATGAACGTCAATTTCGGCCTCTTCCCGCCCCTCGCCGAGGCGCCGAAGGCCGAGGGCGGCAAGCGCCTGCGCGGAGCGGAGAAGACGCTGGCCAAGAAGAAGGCGATGGCCGCCCGGGCGCTGGCCGACATGGCCCGCTGGCTCGACACACCGGCCGCGGCGGCTTAAGAGGCGCGGATGCCGCGTATCACCGTTTCGCCGCCCCCCGTGGAATACCGTGCCGATCCGGCTCGCTTTGCCGTGGACACGGTGCTGAAGCGCGATGTCTTCTCCACCGTCGAGCGCGGCACGTGGACCGATGCCACGGGCCGCCAGTGGCCCGCCGTGCGCCGACGCTGGAACGAGGTCTCCCTCTGGCTCGCTCCCCTGGCCCGGCAACTGGCGGCGCACGAGGTGAAGGCGCTGGAGAAGGTGACCTCCTCCGGCGTTACCACCCCGCTGCTTGCGGTAGGGGACCGCTTCCTGGTGCGCGGCTGGATTGAAGGCGCGCCGCTGCAGATTGCCCGGCCCAAGGGCGACCTGCACTTCTTCCACTCTGCCCGCGCCGCGCTGCTCATGCTCCACCGCGCCGGCTACGTGCACAACGACCTCGCCAAGCAGCAGAACTGGCTGCGCGGAGCCGATGGCGAAGCCTGGCTCATGGACTTCCAGCTGGCGCTGCCGTTCAGCCGCCGCTCCAAGATCGGTCGGGTGCTGGCCTATGAGGACCTGCGCCACCTCCTGAAGCACAAGCGCACCTATTGCCCCGAGGCGCTCACCGCCCGGGAAAAGAAGGTGTTGGCCACCAAGAGCCTGCCCACCCGCGTCTGGATGGCTACCGGCAAGAAGGTCTACCGCTTTGTCACCCGGCGCCTGCTGTCCTATTCGGACACCGAGGGCCGAGGCCCGCGCGTGACGCAGGTGGGCCCGCGCATCGTCGCGGCGCTCGCGGCCCACCCGGCGGTGGCCGAGGTGCACATGGCCGATTTCCAGACCCTGGGCGGCAAGGTGGGCCTCTATGCCTTCGTGGCGCTCAAGGCGCCGGGAGCAGTGACGGTGGAAGCCCTGCGCGCCCACCTCGCGAGCGCCTTGCCGGACCGCCCACACCTCGACCATCTGCAGATCGTGGACGCCCTGCCCCACGGCCCGGACGGCGCGGTGCGCGACGACCTGCTCCTGCTCATCGCCCGCAACCAGATCGAGATGCTGGACCAGCTCGCCGGATCGGAAGCGGTGCGCCTCCAGGTGGCGGAGATCGCCCGCGGGCGGCTGAACCTCACGGACCGGATCACCCGCCCGGCGGCGTGAAGCAGCGCTTCATCTTCCATCCCGCGTCATGGCCATGCGCAGCCGGCCGCTCCGTCGCTGATCAGGCAAACGGCCCGACGGCCGGAAGCGCAAGAAAGACTTCCCCCGCGGCGAAAGCAGACGCCGCTCAGAACCACACCTTCCCCACCGCCGCGCGGCGCGCGGCGCGCCAGAGGGTGAACTGCCGGCGGAAAGGCGAAAGGCCAGTCACTTCGCGGAACGGATCCTTCACCCGCGCGAGCGCCTTCAAGTCCCCCGCCACGAGGGACAGCGGCAGGTAGGGGGCCGCGATGGCGGATGCCGATCCGAGTGCCTCAGCCGCAGCGCGTGCCGCGCCGAGGTGACGCGACGCCTCCTCGCGCCAATCCGCCAGCGCGGCGCGGAGCGCGGACGTCATGGTGCCCGACACCGCTTCCTCGCGCCCAATGCCGTGGCGGGCGAGCAGATCCAGCGGCAGATAGCACTGGCCGCGGCCCGCATGGATGGGGAAGGCGCGCATCAGCCCGGTCATGGCGATCGCGACGCCGCCATGCCCCGACAGGTTTCCGGCTTCGGCAGCCACGGCCGGCGACAGCACCAGCGCAGAGAGCTGGAGCAAAGCGGAGGCTGTCTCCCCCGCATAGCCTTCGAGGTCCGTCACCGAAGGCATGGGATCGTCGTAGAGGTCAAAGATCCGCGCGTCGGTAAGTGCGAGCAGGGTCTGCCGCGGCAAGGCAAAACGCTCCACCGTATCGAGCAGGGCCGCGGCGATGGGGTGCCCCTCCACCTCTCCCCGACCCTGTCCCTCGATCACCTCCCGCCACCAGGCAAGGCGCACCTCCCCCGGCAGCGCCTCCCGCACCACTTCGCGCACGCGGGCGACGTCCAGGTTGAAGGCATAGAGGGCGAGGAGATGCCGGCGCTTGTCCTCCGGCGCGAACAAGGCTGCGAGAAAGCGATCACGATCCTGCGCCCGCACCTGCTCCGCGCAATACGCATAGGCGGCATCGAGGGAGGAGGTGAGGTCCTGCGGCATGGGATCGGCCCGGGGCCTTCAGACGGCGATGAGGGCGGCACCGATGAGCCGGCCCTCGGCGAGCAGCACGTTATAGGTCGCGGCCGCCTGGGGCGTGGGCATCAGCTCGAACCGCAGGCCGGCGGCGCGCAGCAATTGCTTCAGCGGCTCCTTCAGGTGCGCGGGGTCCTTGCCCGTGCCCAGGAACAGGAGCTCGAACGCCTGCGCCTCCGCGAGGATGGGCGCGAGGGCCTCGGCATCCACCTCCGCCATCCGCGTGGGCGACCAGGGGCGGATGCCGGAGGGCAAGGCGAGGATCGAGCCGGCATGGGACATGCCGGCGAAATGAAAGAAGGTGTCGCCATAACCGTCGATGGCGACCCGGCGGGGCAAGAAGGGCTCGCCGGTCGCGCGCGCCACCGGTTCAGGCCTTGGCCGGCTTGGTCGGGGCGTTCTTGGCTGGGGCGTTCTTGGCGGCGGCCTTCCCGGAAGACCGCTTGCCCTTCGGCGCGGCAGCTTCGGGCTTCTCCTCCACCGCATTCTCCTCGACCGTCGCGGCCAAGGCGTCCACCTCGGCCACCTCACCCTCCTCGACCTTGTCCTTGGCCGGGCCGGTCACCGTGGACGAGCGCAGGCCAAGATGGATGAGGATGGGCGCCGCCACGAAGATGGTGGAATAGGTGCCGATCACCACGCCCACCGTCATGGCGAGCGAGAAGCCGCGCAGCACCTCGCCGCCGAAGAAATACAGCGCGAGGGTGGCGAAGAAGGTGGTCGTGGAGACGATAATGGTGCGCGAGAAGGTGGCGTTCACCGCAATGTCGAGCAGGTCGGGCAACGGCAGCTTCTTGTAGCGGCGCAGCATCTCACGGATGCGGTCATACACCACCACCGTGTCGTTGAGCGAATAGCCCATGATGGTGAGAATGGCAGCGATGGAGGTGAGATCGAAATCCACCCCGAAGGCCGAATAGATCATCAGCGTGACGAAGATGTCGTGCATCGTTGTCACGATGGCGCCCACGGCGAACTGCCACTCGAAGCGGAACCAGAGATAGCCGAGCACTGCCACCGCGCCCAGCACCAGCGCGAGGATGGACTGGCGGACCAGTTCCCCGGACACGCTCGGGCCCACGGTCTCCACGCGGCGCACGGTATATTCGGCGCCGAGCACATTCTTCACCTTGGCCAGGATGGCCTGCTGCGCCTCGTCATTGGCGCCGAACGCGCCGATGCGGATGAGCACGTCGCGGGGCGAGCCGAATTCCTGGATTTGCACGTCGCCCACGTCGAGGTCGGTCAGATGCTCGCGGAGGGCGCCGACATCGGCCACCTGCTGGCTGGTCTGCGCCTCGATGAGCGTTCCACCCCGGAAATCGATGCCGAGGTTGAAGCCATGGATTGCGAACAGCACGACCGCAATGATGGAAATCACCGCCGAGAACGGAAACGTCCAGTGGCGCAGACGCATGAAGTGGATGTTGGTCTGCGCCGGAATGTAGTCGATCAAAGGCATGTGCGGCGCACCTTCAGATGGGCAGCTTCGCCGGCCGCCGCCACTTCACCCAATAGGCGATCATGAGCCGCGTCAGGGTGTAGGCGGTGAACATGGTGGTCAGAAGGCCGAGGATGTAGGTGACCGCGAAGCCGCGCACCGGGCCCGACCCGCCCATGAGGAATAGGATGACCGCCGTGGCGAGCGAGGTGATGTTGGCGTCGAGGATGGTGCCGAGCGCGTTCACGAAGCCCTTGTCGATGGCCGAGATGGCCGATCGGCCCTCCCGCGCCTCGTCGCGCATGCGCTCGAAGATGACGACGTTGGAATCCACCGCCATGCCGATGGTGAGCACCACGCCGGCGATGCCGGGCAGCGTCAGCGTCGCGCCCAGCACCGACTGCAGGGCAAACATGAGCATGATGTGCACGGCGAGGGCGACCAGCGCGAACAGGCCGAACAGGCCATAGACCGCGAGCATGAACACGGTGACGAGGCCGCCGGCCACATAGGCCGCGGTCTTGCCCGCCTGGATGGAGTCGGCGCCGAGGCTCGGGCCCACAGTGCGCTCCTCCACCACCTTCAGCGGCGCCGGCAGGGCGCCGGCGCGCAGCAGGATGGCGAGATCGTTCGCCTGCTGCACGGTGAAGGAGCCGGAGATCTGGCCCGAGCCGCCGAGGATGGGCTCGCGGATCACGGGGGCCGAGATCACCTGGTTGTCGAGCACGATGGCGAACGGCCGGCCCACCGCATCCTGGGTGGTGGCGGCGAAGCGACGGGCACCGTTGTTGTTGAAGCGGAAGGAGACGATGGGCTCGCGGGTATTGTGGTCGAAGCCCGGCTGGGCATCCACCAGGTCCTCGCCCGACACGCGGATCTGCTTCTCCACGAGGTAGGGCTGGCCATCCTGGCCCTGGAGCACCTCGGATTCCGGCGGCGGGCGGCCTTCCAGCGCCTGCTGCGGCGACATGGACTGGTCCACCATGCGGAAGGAGAGCTTCGCCGTCTGGCCGAGCAGGTTCTTCAGGCGCTGCGGGTCCTGAAGGCCGGGCACCTGCACCAGGATGCGGTCGAGGCCCTGGCGCTGGATATTGGGTTCCACCGTGCCGAGCTGATCGATACGCCGGCGGATGATCTCGATGGACTGGTCCACCGCGGAGCGCATGCGGGCCGAAAGCCCCGCCTCGGTGAGCTGCACCGTGACCATGCCGTCAGATGCGGAGGAGACGGCCAGGTCCAGCTCGCCGGAGGAATTGCCGAACAGGGCATTGGTGACCGGCGTGGCGAGCTTCCTGAGCTCGGCCACGGCCTTCTGCGTGTCGTTGGGATCGCGCAGGCGCAGGCTCACCGTGGTGTCGCGCACGGCAAGGTTGGAATAGCCGATCTTCTGGTCGCGCAGCACGCGGCGCACGTCGTCGCGCACCTGCTCGGTGCGCTCCTTGCGCAGGGCCGCGCCGTCCACCTCGAGGAGGATATGCGAGCCGCCCTGAAGGTCGAGGCCCAGGGTGACGCGGCTTCCCGCCAGCCACGACGGCAGGTGCGCCAGAACGTTCTGGGACAGGACGTTGGGCAGCGCGAACAGGAGCCCGACAGCGATCGTGATGAGGATCGCCGCGGTCTTGAGGCGGGAGAAGTGCAGCATGTCGCGCGCGTATCTCTAATGTGGAATCAGGCCGCCGAGGCTTCGTCCTTGGCGGGCTCGCCCTTGGCGCGGACGGTGGAAATCTGCGAGCGCAGCTGCCGGACACGCACGTTGTCGGCGATCTGCAGCTCGATCTCGTTCTCGTCCACCACCTTGGTCACCTTGCCCACGAGGCCGCCGGCAGTCACCACCACGTCGCCGCGGCGCAGGGCGGTCACCATCTCCTGGTGCGCCTTGGCGCGCTTCTGCTGCGGGCGCAGGATGAGGAAGTACATCACCACGAAAATGAGCAGGAACGGGGCGAGCTGAATGAGCATGTCGGCCCCGCCGGCGGCTCCGGAAGCGCCTTGGGCGAAAGCGGGCGTAATGAACATCTTCGTCCTCGTTTCGTGCGTGGTGGGAATCCCTGCCGTGCCATGGTGCGGCAAGGCGGCGGGACTATAGCGGCCGGCCCGTCGAATGCAAACGAGCCGCCATGCGGATCACGGACCTGTTGAAAAGCAACGTCTTTCGCCGAGGCCCCGGCGCACCGCGCCGGGAGAATCCCCCGCGGCGCGCGCCATTCGGCTATCCTACGTGCCCTAGCGGAACCACAACGGCACCAGCTTGGCCCGCCTCATTTCTCCTCGAACAGCAGCGCGAGGCGCGTCATCAGCGGCTCGTCGGTCATGTCGAGGCGCAGGGGCGTGACGGAGATGCGCCCTTCATCCAGGGCGCGCAGGTCCGAGCCGGGCGAGGTCTCGAAGATGCGGCGCTCGAAGGCGATCCAGTAATAAGGGGTGTTGCGCCCGTCCCGCCGCGCCTCGATGCGCATGAGCCTCTGGTCGCGCTTGCCCTGGAAGGTGGCCGCGATGCCGGTGATCTCCTCCGGGGCGCGATCGGGGAAGTTCACATTCATCACGATGCCGGACGGGATGCCTTCGTCCAGCAGCATGCGGATGATCTTCGGCGCATGGGCTTCGGCGGTGGCGAAGTTGGGGTTTTCCCGCGTCTTGATGCCGAACGCCTGGGACAGGGCGATGGAGGGAATGCCGAGGATGGTGCCCTCGATGGCGCCGGCCACCGTGCCGGAATAGCTCACGTCCTCGGCGATGTTCTGCCCCCGGTTGACGCCGGAGAGCACGAGATCGGGCGCCTTGTCCTCCATGAGGTGGCGCACGGCCATGATGACGCAGTCGGTGGGGGTGCCCTTCACCGCGAAACGCCGCTCCTCCACCTGCCGCAGGCGCAGCGGGTCGGACAAGGAGAGGGAATGGGCAACGCCGGACTGGTCGAATTCGGGCGCCACCACCCACACATCGTCCGTGAAGCCCTGGGCGATGCGGGCGCAGGCCTCCAGGCCCGCCGCGTGAATGCCGTCGTCATTGGTGACCAGAATGCGCATCGGACGTGTTCCTTGTGCGCTGGTTTTCGACCATCAGCCCCGTGGGTGCCACCCTCTCGGGTACCGCCAGCCCCCGGCTTGTCCGGGCGCTGGCCGTTGCCGGCTTCCGTCGTGAGATCGGAACTCGGCAACCGCCGAGTTCCGAGGGGGACCCACGGCTGGGCGCAATGGCGAAGAGGTCGTTCCAGCGGAGGAGTGGATGCCCCGGACGAGCCGGGGCAAGACGGGGGTGAACGTGGTGGACAGCGGCGAAAAGCGCGACCCCTACTTCAGCTTCTCGATGGTCTTCAGCCCGCCCATATAGGGCAGCAAGGCCTCCGGCACCGTGACGGAGCCGTCCTCATTCTGGTAGGTCTCCAGCACCGCCACCAGCGCGCGGCCCACGGCCACGCCCGAGCCGTTGAGCGTGTGGACGAAGCGCGGGCCCTTCCCCTCGGCGGGGCGGTAGCGCGCATTCATGCGCCGGGCCTGGAAATCGCCGCAGACCGAGCAGGAGGAGATTTCGCGGTAGGCGCCCTGCCCCGGCAGCCAGACCTCGATGTCGTAGGTCTTCTGCGAGGCGAAGCCCATGTCGCCCGTGCACAGCGTGACCACGCGATAGTGCAGGTCCAGCTTCTTCAGGACCGCCTCGGCGCACGCGAGCATGCGCTCGTGCTCCTCGGCCGACTTCTCCGGCGTGGTGATGGAGACGAGCTCCACCTTGGTGAACTGATGCTGGCGGATCATGCCCCGCGTGTCGCGACCGGCCGCGCCTGCTTCCGCCCGGAAGCAGGGCGTGCAGGCGGTGAGACGCAGGGGGAGTTCTTCCTCGGAGAGGATCGACTCGCGCACGAGGTTGGTCAGGGGGACTTCGGCGGTGGGGATGAGCCAATGCCCTTCGGCCGCCAGCGCTTCCTGAGGACCACCGGAGCCCGGATTGTCTTCGGCAGGAAGCCAGCGCGTCGCCCAGAACTGGTCTTCCTTGAACTTCGGCAGCTGCGCCGTCCCGAACATGGCGTCGTCCCGCACCAGAAGCGGCGGGTTCACCTCCATGTAGCCGTGCTCGCTCGTGTGCACGTCGAGAAAGAACTGTCCCAGCGCCCGCTCCAGCCGGGCCAGCGGGCCCTTGTTCACCACGAAGCGGGCGCCGGAGAGCTTGGCGGCCGTCTCGAAATCCATCTGGCCAAGGCCTTCGCCAACCTCGAAATGCTGCTTCGGAGTGAAGGCATAGGTGCGGGCGGCGCCGAACTTGGATTTCTCCACATTGTCGTGCTCGTCGGCGCCCTCGGGCACCTCGGCGAGCGGAGCGTTGGGGATGGCGGCGAGCTCGGCCTCAAGCGCCGCATCGATGCGCTTGGTCTCGGCTTCCAGCGCCGGCACGTCTTCCTTGATCCGAGCCACCTCGGCCATGAGGGCGGAGGCGGTGGCCTCGTCCTTCTTCGCCTTGGCCTGGCCGATCTCCTTGGAGGCGGCGTTGCGGCGGGCGAGCAGGGTTTCGAGCTTCGTCAGGGTCGCGCGGCGCTCCTCGTCGAGGCCTGTGAGCTTGCCCACCAGCGCCTCGGCCGCTGCCTTGGCCTCCTCGGAGGCGCCGCCGCGGCGCACCAGCGCGCGGATGAGGCCCTCCGGCTCCTCCCGGATCCATTTGATGTCGTGCATGGCAAGGCTCCGCCAATGAAAGGGGCGGACGGCGGCTTCATCCCTCGCCATCGTCATGGCCCGGCTTGTCCGGGCCATCCACCTCTCCACCTGCCGGACGCAAACGGAAGAGCGGACGGCCCGGACAAGCCGCACCAGGACGGGCGGGAGGAAAACCCCGCGCCCGGGAATCCTGAAATGTTCGGAGGGAACCGCCGCGCTCAGCCGGCCGAAGATGCCGCGTCCCGCGCCGCCTCTTCCGCCGCCCGCCGCTTCTCGACGATGCCCACCATATAGACCGACACCTCGTAGAGAAGCAGCGTCGGCAGGGCAAGGGAGAGCTGGCTGATGACGTCCGGCGGGGTGAGCACCGCCGCGAGGATGAACACGCCGACGATGGCGTAGCGCCGGGCCTTTTTCAGCATCTCCTGCGTCACGATGCCGATGCGTCCGAGCAGGGTCAGCACCACCGGCAGCTGGAAGCAGATGCCGAAGGCCAGGATGAGCGTGGTGATGAGCGACAGGTATTCAGAGACGCGCGGCAGCAGCGAGATCTCCGCCTTCCCGTCGCCGCCGATCTGCTGCATGCCCAGAAAGTAGGTCATGGCCAGCGGCATGGCGACGAAATAGACGAAGGCCGCGCCGATGAGGAAGCAGATGGGCGTGGCTATGAGATAGGGGCGGAAGGCCGCCTTCTCGTGCTTGTAGAGCCCCGGCGCCACGAACATATAGATCTGCGTCGCCACCACCGGGAAGGAGATGAACGCCGCCCCGAACATGCCGAGCTTGATCTGGGTGAACAGGAATTCCTGTGGCGCGGTGTAGATGAGCTTGATCCCCGGCTGGAAGCCGGAGGCGAACTCATAGGGCCACAACAGGATGTTGTAGATCTGCTTGGCGAACATGAAGCAGATGAAGAAAGCCGCGAGGAACGCCAGCAACGACTTGATGAGCCGCGCGCGCAGCTCGATCAGGTGCTCGATCAGCGGGGCCTTCGAGGCGTCGATCTCGTCCTCGTCGCTCATGACGCGCTCTTGGTCTCGGAAGCGGCGGGGGCGGCTTCAGCCGCGGGGACCGGGGCCGGCATGGATTTGGCGACGGAGCGGCGAATCTCCTCGCGCACCGCATCGAGCGGATCGACCACCTCCACCGCCGCCGGCAGCTCCGGAACGGCAGGAAGCTCGGGCGCGGGAGTGGCCGGCGCCTCGGGGGCGCCGGGCGTGCCCTTCTCCACCGTGCTGCGGATCTCCTCGCGGATGGAGCGCAGCGGGTCGAACATCTCGGAGGTGGCGAGGGTGGACATGGACGACCGTGCGGTATCGGTCACGTCCGAGATTTCCTTGCGCATGTCGGCAAGGTCGGCCTCGCGCAGGGCTTCCTGGAACTGCCCCTGGAACTCGCCCGCCATGCGGCGCAGCTTCGTGACGGTACGACCCACGGTGCGCAGCACCGAGGGCAGCTCTTTGGGGCCGATGACGATCAGCGCAACAATGCCGATCAGCATCAGCTCGGACCAGCCGATATCGAACATGCGCGCCTGAACCCGGCGGCCGTGCCGCCGCCCTCCTCAAGGGTTAAGGGGAGACCGTCCTCAGACGGCCTTCTTCTCGGCCTCGGTGGCGCTCGTGGTCTGGTTCGGCAGGGGGCGCGGCGCCTCGGGCGGGGCGGCGGTCGTCTTGGCGGGCTCGTCGTCCTCCGCCAGCCCCTTCTTGAAGGACTTGATGCCCTTCGCCACGTCGCCCATCAGATCGGAGATCTTGCCGCGACCGAACAGGAGGAGCACCACGGCCAGCACCACGATCCAGTGCCAGATGCTCAGGGAACCCATTTAACGTCCTCCAGGGAATCCGTTTCCCCGGCGCCAGGCGCTCGGGAATAGTCGAGCGGCGACACTAGGCCCCACCCGCGGCGAAAACAAGGACCTCGCCCGGATCCGCGCAAACCCCCACTTCATCACCTTTTGCGAGCGTTCCTGCGTCCCGCGTGCGCACGACGAGGGGCTTTTCGAGCCCGTCCACGATCACTTCCACGAGATCGAGCTCGCCCAGGAAACGCCGCTCCACGATTCGTCCGGCCACGCCGAAGCCTGCCCGTTCCAGCCTTATGCCCTGGGGGCGCACGGCCACGCTGACCGGCCCCGCCGCAAGGCCCGCCGGCGCGGGAAAGGCGCCGAGGGGCGTCTCCACGCGCCCGTCCACCACGTTGCCTTCCATCTCGTTCAGCTCGCAGAAGAAGCGCGCGACGCCGAGGTCCGCCGGCCGGCGATAAAGCTCCGCCGGCGGCCCGAGCTGAACCAGCACGCCCTTGCGCAGCAGGGCGATGCGATCAGCGAGCCGCATGGCTTCTTCCGGATCGTGAGTAACGATGACTGCGGTGGCCTGAGCCTCCTTCAGCACCGCGAGGGTCTCGGTGCGCACCTGGTCGCGCAGCCGCGCATCGAGGCCGGAGAAGGGCTCGTCCAGCAGGAGAATGCCCGGGCGCGGCGCCATGGCGCGGGCGAGCGCGATGCGCTGCTGCTGCCCGCCTGACAATTCGTGAGGATAAGCCTCCGCCACATCCGCAAGGTCAACCCGGGCCAGGGCAAGCCGCGCCTCCCGCTCCGCCTCCGGGCGCTTCAGGGCGCCCAGGCCGAACATGACGTTCTCCAGATTGGTCAGGTGCGGGAACAGGGCATAGTCCTGGAACACCAGCCCCACGCCCCGCTTCTCCGGTGGCACGAATGCCCCCTCGCCCGCCACCGCCGTGCCGTCGATGAGGATGCGCCCACGATCCGGCCGCTCGATGCCGGCGGCAAGGCGCAGCAATGAGGTCTTGCCGCAGCCGGACTGGCCGAGCAGGCACAGCACCTCGCCGGGCTTCACATCCAGCGACACGCTGCGCACCGCGGGCACCCCGCCGTAGGCCAGCTCCACCGCCTCGAAGGCGAGCCCCTTGGCGATGGCGGCAGGGGTACGGGTGCGCACGCGCGGCTCCTCCAGATCCTCAACCAGCACGGAACGCCACTCCCATCAGCTTTCGTCCTCGCCCGCCTCGCCCTCCTCCGCCGGCGGCGGGGACAGGGTGAAGTCCAGGGGCTCCGCCTCAAGGGCGTCCTCGTCCTCCCGCAGGGTCGGATCATCCGAAGGCAACGGCATGGCGAAGCCGGCAGGCAGGCGCCCGTCGATGAGCCCGGCCCCCTTGATCTCGTCAAGGCCGGGCAGGTCCTGGATGGCATCGAGGCCGAACTGGATGAGGAAGGCCGGCGTGGTGCCATAGGTCACCGGCCGTCCCGGCGCCTTGCGCCGGCCGCGCAGGCGCACCCAGCCGGTCTCCAGCAGCACGTCGAGCGTCCCCTTGGAGGTGGAGACGCCGCGGATCTCCTCGATCTCAGCCCGCGTCACCGGCTGGTGATACGCGACGATGGCCAGCACCTCGATGGCGGCGCGGGAGAGCTTGCGCGCCTCGGGCACGGGGCCCGCCACCACGCGGGCGAGGTCCGGCGCCGTGCGCAGCATGAAGCCGCCGGCCGCCTTCACGATGTTGACGCCCCGCCGCGCATAGTCCGCCGTCAGCGCCTCCATGAGGGCGTCGACATCCGCGCCTTCGGACAGATGCAGCTTGAGCGCGCGCGGCTCCACCGGAACCGCCGAGGTGAACAGCAGCGCCTCGATGGTCCTGAGGTCGCGCGCGAAGGCATAAGCGCGCTCATCCTCCGGACGCACGTCGAACAGGTCGATGCGAGGCGCGGGGCGGTTCATCTCTCCTCTCCGGGCGCCACATCCGGCGCCTCCAGCGGCAATCTCGGAGCCTCGGCGCGGGGCCTCAGCCACAGCGGAGCGAAGGGGGCATCCTGGCGGATGTCCAGCATCCCTTCCCGCACCATTTCGAGGCTGGCCGAGAAGCTCGAGGCGAGCGCCGTGGCCCGCTGCTCCGGCTCCAGCAGGTAATCTAGCAGGAATTGGTCGAGCCGCATCCATTCACCCACCACGTCCGCGCCCAGCAACCGCTCCAGGCGGGCCCGCGCATCGGCCAGGGACCACACGGTGCGGGTCTTGAGCGTTACCTGCGACAGGACCTTGGTCTGCCGCTGGCGGGCATAGGCGGTGAGGAGATCGTAGAGCGTGGCGGTATAGACGGTATAGCGCGGCAGGTCCGCCGGATCGGGCAGCGCGCGGGCAAAGCTTTCGCGCCCCATCTGCGGACGGGCCATCAGCTCCTGCGCTACCTTGCGGATGCGCTCCAGATGCCTGAGGCGCCGGGCGAAGGCGGCCGCGAGCTCCTCGGCGCTGGGTCCATCCTCCTGGGGCGGCGCTGGCAGGAGCAGGCGGGATTTCAGATAGGCGAGCCATGCGGCCATCACCAGATAGTCGGCGGCCAGCTCCAGCCGTCCGCGGCGCGCCTCCTCGATGAAGGAAAGATACTGGTCCGCGAGCGCCAGGATGGAGATGCGGGTCAGGTCCACCTTCTGCGTGCGGGCGAGCGCGAGCAACAGGTCGAGCGGCCCCTCGAAGCCGTCCACGTCCACCACGAAGGCCTCGCCGGAATCCGCCGGCACGCTGTCCGCGCCGATCTCGAAGGGATCCGGTCCGGCCTCGCCCGCCATGGTCAGGCGACCACCTTGAGCCTGTCCGCCACCGCGGCCCGCAGGGCGGCGCCGTCCACCGGGTCCGGCACCTGTCGCAGGTCCATGGCCCGATTGGCCCGCTCCGCCGCCGCGCCTGCAAGGAGCGGCGCGACGGAGGCCACCTGCTCCATCTCCGCCATGACGCCGTTGCAGTGGAGCAGCATGTCGCAGCCGGCGCCGATGGCATCGCGCCCACGCGCCGGAAGGTCGCCGGAGAGCGCGCCC
This sequence comes from Xanthobacter nonsaccharivorans, assembly GCF_043194755.2. Taxonomy (NCBI): domain Bacteria; kingdom Pseudomonadati; phylum Pseudomonadota; class Alphaproteobacteria; order Hyphomicrobiales; family Xanthobacteraceae; genus Xanthobacter; species Xanthobacter nonsaccharivorans. The sequence continues at coordinate 2,748,744 of NZ_CM195526.1, forward strand.
ATGGAGAGGTCGTCGCTCATGAGCAGGCCCGAGAAGCCGATGGCGCCACGGATGACCTCGCCGATCACCGTCGGCGATGTGGTGGCCGGCCGCTCCGCATCGATATCCGCATAGACCACATGGGCCGTCATGCCGAGGGGCAGGTCCGCCAGCGCGCGGAAGGCCGCGAAGTCCGCCTCCTTCAGCACCGCGCGCGAGGCGTTGACCACCGGCAGCTTCTCATGGCTGTCCACGGGAGCGCGTCCGTGGCCGGGGATATGCTTCAGCACCGGCAGCACGCCGCCATCCAGCAGGCCCACCGCCGCCGCACGGGCAAGGGCAGCGACCGTTTCCGGATCGGTGCCATAGGCCCGGTTGCCGATGATGCCGTGCCCGTCCGGATGGCGCAGGTCCGCCACCGGAAGGCAGTCCACATCAATGCCCAAGGCGAACAGATCGGCGGCGATGGCGCGGGAATTCAGCCGCGCCGCCTCCAGCCCGGCCGCCGGGTCAGCCAGATAAAGGGTGCCGAAGGCTTCGGCCGGCGGATATTCCGGCCAGTGGGGCGGCCTGAGGCGCTGCACCCGCCCGCCTTCCTGGTCGATGAGCACAGGGGCATGCCAGCCCGCCGCCTCCCGCAGGTCCGACACGAGCGCACGCACCTGCTCGGGATCTTCCACGTTGCGGGCGAACAGGATGAAGCCCCATGGCTCCGCCGCGCGGAAGAAGGCACGCTCGTCACGGGAAAGGCGCGGGCCGGCGCAGCCGGCAATGAAGGCGCGGGATGTCATGGATCAGGCCCTATAAGCGAGGTTTCGCCGCGTCAAGGTGGCTGGCATGGCGGCGGCCCATATGAAAACGGCCGGGCGAGCCCGGCCGTTGTGCGATCTGGAATGGGTCCGGCTCAGAGGCCGGCCACGTAGCGGCCCGGATCCACCGGCTGCGAGCCCTTGCGGATCTCGAAGTGCAGCTGGGGCGTGTTCACGCCGCCGCTCTGGCCCGCCTTGGCGATCACCTGGCCGCGGCGCACGGTGTCGCCACGCTTCACGCTGAGCTCGCTGTTGTTCGCATAAGCGGTGACGTAGCCGTCCGAATGCTTGACCAGCACCAGATTGCCGTAGTCCTTCAGCTCGTTGCCGGCATAAGCGACCACGCCGTCCTCCGCGGCACGCACTGCGGTGCCCTCCGGCACAGCGAAGTTCACGCCATCGTTGCGCGCGCCACCCGGCTTGGGGCCGAAGCTGGAGATGACACGGCCGCGCACCGGGGCACGGAACTGCGGACCGCCGCCGGCGGGACGCACGCCGTCGTCCGCATCCTCGACGACGCTCACCTTGGCCGCGGTCTCCACCTTCACGTCACCCGTGGATTTGGCGTTGGCCTGGGTCGGCGCGGGCGCGGCACCCTTCGACACAGCCGGCGTCGGCGCAGCCTGGGCGACGACCGGGCTGGTGGCCTGCGGCTTGGTCGCGGCCGTGGCAACCGGGGCCGGCACCGGCTTTCCGGAAGCCGGCAGCGTGCCGAGGGTACCGACGGGGCCGGGAGCGCCGGGGGCCGCCGCAACCTGGGCCGGCTTGGCCGCGGAGGCGGCAGTGGCCGGGCCACGCGCCTGGGCGGCTCCGTTGCCGCCCGGCGGGATGATCAGGGTCTGGCCGGTGCGCACGGTGTTGCCAGCGGGGATGCCGTTGGCGGTGCCGAGGGCGGCGACCGAAACGCCGTACATGCGGGAGATGGAGCCGAGCGTCTCGCCCGCCACCACCACATGGGTGCCCGCCGTCGCCGGACGGGACGCCGTGGCCACCGCAGCCGCCGGGGCGGGAGCGGCCGGGGCCTGCGCGGGAGGGGCGGAAGCGTAGCCGGGGGACCCATAGAGCGGCTGGGACGGCCCCGAGGCCGCGTAATAAGACGGAGGCGCCCCGGCCGCCGCCTGCCCTGGAGGCGGCAGCGGAACGGAGTCCACGCGCCCGGTGGGCGCAGCCCCGAGGGAGCCGGTCACTTCCGGCGACGGAGCGTGGCCCTGGTAGGAACCGGCACCGGGATTGGGGTAATCGGCTGCGAACCGGGACGAGTCCGAGCTGCAGCCGGCCACCGTTCCGGACACAAGCCCGATCAGCGCCAGTCGCGCGAAGACATTACGTCCGGAAGTGTCGCTGGGAATACGCATGTGACCGAACTCGCACGCAACAAACGATCGGTCGCAGTTAAGGGGCCCATGCGTAAACGGCGGCTTAAGTCGGGCGTTTCGGTGGGCAGGCCGTCGAAGTTTCGGCTTACGCGTTGCACACGGGCAACACTTTCGCCGGGGCGCAAAGGCCCGGGATCAGCGCGCGGCCGGGACGGCCACGGTGCTGCGCCCGCTGTCGGCGGTGTCAGCCACCGAATTGCCGAGCTGCTTCACGTGCTGGCCGTAGTGCTCGCGCGTGTTCTCGTCCACCACCGCCATCGGGGCAGCGATCACGAGGCCGGCGGCGGTGCCGACCGTGGCGGCGGCATCGGAGGTCAGCGAGATGATGCGCTCGCCAACGCCGACGCGGGCATCCGTCATGGTCTGGCCCTGGGCAAGGCGGGCACCGATGGCCTGCACCACCTGCGGGCTGGCGGCGAACTTGCCGTGGTTCAGGGCGTCGTCGGTCCGCAGCTTGGTCAGGTCGATGACGTTGATGTTGTAGCGCTCGAACTCGGAACGGAACGGCTCCTGCTCGGGGTCGATCTGGCCGACGCGGGGGATGTTGCCCCACACCCGCTTCGACACCGCGAGGGCCTTGTCGTCCTGGGAAACGAACAGGGTGAAGGCCGGGCGAGGCTGCCCGAGCTCGCCGAGGACGGTGTAGAACACGTCCACGTCCACGTCCGGGGCGGCGAGCATCACATACTTGATCTTTGGCAGGATCCGCCCGTTCCGGATCGCCATCTGCCGGAGCGCTTCCAGTGTCACCACATTGCCCATGGAGTGGGCGAGGATGGATATTTCACCGACGTTCGGGTCCTTCGCCATGAACGTCAGCAGACGCTCCAGCGAGTCACGGGAGAAGGAGGTGCTCTCCCGGTCATAGCCATAGGCGAGCAGGCTGCCGCGCGACGGCCAGGTGAACAGCACCGGCGTCACCGGCGCATTCGAATCGTGGATGATCTGGGCGAAGCGGAACACCGCGTCGTCGAAGCGCTGGTTGTAGCCATGCACGAACACTAGCGCCTGCCGTCCCGGCGTGCGGCGCACGCGCTCGTGGAACCACGTGATGGCCTGGTCCTGCGTCAGGTCGTCGAGCTTGGTGGTGACGAAATCCGTAGCCGGATTGCCGGGAACCGAGCGCGGCCATTGCACGTCGCCCGGCTGGCGGGCGCTGTCCGGCGGGATGGAAACCTCGATCTCCGCATAGCTGGGGGTACGGGCGCGCTCCCCGCTGAAGATGTCCGGCCCGTCCACGCGCTCGCGGACGGTAGCCACGACCATGTCCACGCGGGAGGTGCCGGGCACATCGTCCGGTACGGGAATAAGCACGCCCGACGGGCGACCGCCGCACCCGACGAGAGCGCCGAGCAGGACCGCACACGCCAAAACAGGCAACACCCGACGCGATACGTCCACCCGCACGTCACATTCTCCCGGAACTCTACGGTAACTATCCGATAGCGGAGCGGCTGCGGGGCAGCAACCGCATCCCAGGGGGGAGGCGCCAGGGCAGCGGAAGCGCGATACGCCCCCCATAAATGCCCCGGCTCCACCAGAGGTGGAAAATCCGTATTAATTCAATGCCTTGGTAAGCACCTGACCGTTACGACGATGCCGAAGCCATTTCACCCCGGGCGGCCGCTCTGTTGCGAATTTCCTAAAGTGTGGCCGCCGCGCCCGGCACCAGCGGCACGAAGCGCACCTTCATGAGGTCGGTGCGGGTACGGCCGGATTGCTCCTTCACATAGCGCACAAGGGTCTGAACCTCCTCCGGCTGCCCCACCGGCATCACAAGAACCCCGCCGAACTTCAGCTGGTCGACCAGCGCGATGGGAATGTCCGGCGCCGCCGCCGTCACCAGTATGCGGTCGAACGGCGCCCGGGCAGGCAGGCCCAGGATACCGTCGCCCACATAAGCGGTGACGTTGCGCAGTCCCAGCACCTCGAACCGCGCCTGCGCCTCGCTCACCAGAGAGCGGTACCTATCAACCGTCACGACCCGTGCGGCCAGATGGGACAGCACCGCGGCGTGGTATCCGGAGCCGGTCCCCACCTCCAGCACCGAATGCTCGGCCGTGACACCGAGAGCCTCCGTCATGGCAGCGACGAGGCTCGGCTGCGACATGGTCTGCCCGCAGGCGATGGGCAGCGCCACGTCGTCATAGGCATGGCGGCGCAGGATGGGATCCACGAACAGCGGACGGGGCACCAGCTCCATCGCCCGCAGCACCGCCACGTCGCGAATCCCCCTCTGGCGCAGGCCGAGGATGAAGGCCATGCGTTCCGCCCGTTCTCCCTCGCTCTCGACGGCGCTCATGCAGTACGCTCACTTCTGCGGTTTAGCTCTTGATACATATAACATATCCGCCTGTACTTAAAGTTGAAGTGCAGGATGATGATCTTGCGCCGGCATTGCTCTTCGGACACCCTCCCCGCGCCATGCGCCCAGACGTCCTCCTCCCCCTCTTCGCACCGCTCGACAGCCTGCCCGGCATCGGCCCGAAGCTGTTGAAGCCTTATGCGCGCCTGCTGGGGCGGGAGTTGCCGCGCGTCATCGACCTGCTCTTCCACCTGCCATCCGGTTTCGTGGACCGGCGCGCCCGCCCCACCATCGCCGAGGCGGTCCCGGAGACCGACGTCACCCTCGAGGTGCGGGTGGACGGGCACCAGGCCCCCGCCCCCGGCAGCCGCGCGCCCCACCGCACCTATGTCTCCGACGCATCCGGCGACCTCGTCATCACCCATTTCAAGATGGACCCGGCGCGCATCGAGCACATGCTCCCCACCGGAGCGACGCGCTGGCTGTGCGGGCGCATCTCGCTCTATGACGGCATGCGGCAGATGACCCATCCCGACCGCATCCTCGATGCCGCCGGCCTCGCCCGGCTCCCGGCGGTGGAGCCGGTCTACCCGCTGGTGGAGGGCCTCGCCGCCGGCCATGTGCGCCGCTCCATGGAGGCCGCGCTGCAACGGGTGCCGGAACTGCCCGAGTGGGTGCCGGCCCCGTTGCTCGCCGCCAAGGGCTGGCCCTCCTTCCGGGAGGCCCTCGCGCGGGTCCACCGCCCGCCGACCCCACACGAGGCGACCCCGGCCGGCGGGCCGTGGCGGCGGCTCGCCTTCGACGAGCTGTTCGCCCATCAGATTACCCTCGCGCTCCTGCGCGCGCAGGAGGAGAAGGCGGGCGGGCGCCCGACCATTGGCGACGGGCGCATCACCGGGCGGCTCATCGCCGCCCTTCCCTTCCGCCTCACAGCCGCGCAGGAGACGGCCCTCGCCGCCATCCGGGCCGACCTCGCCTCGGACACGCGCATGCTGCGCCTGCTGCAGGGCGACGTGGGCTCGGGCAAGACGGTGGTGGCCCTGCTGGCGGCGGCGACGGTGGCCGAGGCGGGACGCCAGACGGCCCTCATGGCACCCACCGAGATCCTCGCCCGCCAGCATCACGAGACCATTGCCCCGCTGGCGGAAGCTGCCGGCCTCACCACCGCCGTGCTGACGGGACGGGAGAAGGGCCGCGCCCGCGACGCCATCCTCTCCGGCCTTGCCGAGGGGAAGACGGACCTCGTGGTGGGCACCCATGCCTTGATCCAGGAGGATGTCGCCTTCCGCGACCTCGCGCTCGCCGTGGTGGACGAGCAGCATCGCTTCGGCGTGGAGCAGCGCCTGACCCTGGCCCGCAAGGGCGAGGCCGTGGACATGCTGGTGATGACGGCCACCCCCATTCCGCGCACCCTGGTTCTCACCCTGTTCGGCGACATGGATTCGAGCGAGCTGCGCGAGAAGCCCCCCGGCCGGCAGGCCATCGACACCCGGGCCGTGCCCCTCGACCGCCTCGACGAGGTGGTGGCCGCGGTGGGCCGCGCCATATCCTCGGGCGCGCGGGCCTATTGGATCTGTCCCCTGGTGGAGGAGACCGACACCTCGGACCTCGCCGCCGCCACGGAGCGGTTCGAGGTGCTGAAGTCCATCTTCGGCGACAAGGTCGGCCTGGTGCACGGCCGCATGTCCGGCACCGCCAAGGACCAGGCGATGGCCCGCTTCGCTTCGGGCGAGACCCGGCTGCTGGTGGCCACCACCGTGGTGGAGGTGGGTGTGAACGTGCCCGAGGCCACCGTGATGGTCATCGAGCATGCGGAGCGCTTCGGCCTCGCCCAGCTCCACCAGTTGCGGGGCCGCGTCGGGCGCGGCGACAAGCCGTCCGTCTGCCTCCTGCTCTATCGCGCTCCGCCCGGCGAGGTGGCGAAGGCCCGCCTCGCCATCCTGCGCGAGAGCCAGGATGGCTTCCGCCTCGCCGAGGAGGACCTGCGCCTGCGCGGCGAAGGCGACGTGCTCGGCACGCGGCAGAGCGGCATGCCCGGCTTCCGCCTGGCCCGCATGGAGTTCCACGCCAGCGAGGTGGAGGCGGCGCGCGATTCCGCGGCCGCGCTGGTGCGCTCCGATCCCGACCTCGCCTCCCCCGCGGCGCGGCCCCTCCACGTCCTGCTGCACTTGCAGGAGCGCGACGCGGCCATGCGCTTGCTCTCTGCAGGCTGAGGCGGCATGGTCCGGCCATGACGCCCGATCCGAACACCTCCGCGCCGGCCGGGCCTTCGTCCACGCGCCCGGATGCGACTTGTCCTTCGCCCACGGAGCGCCTGGCCGCCGAGCGCTGGGGGCGGGCCGCGCTCTACAAGAAGCTGCTGTTCGCGGCCGGCATCGTGTTCCTGGTGGTGGGCGCCATCGGCATGGTGGTGCCCATGCTGCCGGGCACCGTCTTCCTTATCCTCGCCGCCTGGTGCTTCGCGCGCTCCTCCCCGCGCTTCGAGGCCTGGCTGCTCACCCATCGCTATCTCGGCCCCAGCGTGGCGCGATGGCGCGAGACCGGGGCCGTTCCGCCCATGGTGAAGCTGCTCGCCTTGTCGAGCTTCGTGGGCACCTTCACCGGCAGCTGGTATTTCGGCGCGCCGACGGTGCTGCTCGCGGTGCTGGGCGTCGTCTTCATCCTGCTCGCGGTGTTCATCGCCACCCGGCCGAACCGGTGAACGAGAGCCTTAGCCGTCCCGGCGGCGCAGGGTGACGACGTTGTCGGCACGCGGCACCGCCTGCTCCTGCTGCGCCAGGACCACCCGGTTCCGCCCCGCGCGCTTCGCCTCATAGAGGGCGGCGTCGGCGCGCTCCGTCATCAGGCTCAGGCTATCTTCGGGCCGCATGTCGGCGACGCCGATGGAGACGGTCATGGACGGCACTTCCGCCTCGCCGCCGGAAAGTGTCGCCTCGCGGATCGCCTCCGCCAGCAGGCGCGCCGTCTCGCGGGTCGAGCGGTCGAGCAGCACGGCGAATTCCTCGCCGCCGAGGCGCGCCACCACCGCGGACTGGGGCGTCGTTTCATTGAGCATCGCCGCGAACCAGCGGATCGCCCGATCGCCGGCGGCATGGCCAAGACTGTCGTTGATGGCCTTGAAGTGGTCGAGGTCCAGGAGCAGCAGCGTCACCGGCGTCCCCCTCCGCCGGCTCTGCTCCAGGAGATGGCTGGCCCGCCCCTCGAACCCGCGCCGGTTGAGCACGCCCGAGAGCGGGTCGGTCTCCGCCGCCGTCGCGCTGTCACGGACCACCGCAAGGCCGGTGTTCACCAGCAGGATCAGCCCGGTCGCCACCAGGAGAATGCCGGTGCTCACCTGGGAGATCAGCGCGTAGGGGCTCTCGATGTAGTTGGCGGGATTGACCCCGGTGCCGAAGTGCGCCGCCACCGCCGCCTTGATGGGAAAGTGCAGCGCAGTGAGAAAGAGCATGAGGGCGAGCACGAGATCGCTGGCCCGCCGCGGACTATGCTTCACCACCATCCACACGCCGGCAAGCATGGCGAGCAGGAACGGCAGCTGGTAGGTCTCCGTGAAGCGCAGGGAGTTGCGGTCGAACCGGGGCAGCGATGCCGCCGCCAGAAACGTCGCGCTGACGAGCGCCGCGATCAGCCACCACGGCACCGGACGCCCATAGAAGATGGCGAGCGCCGGCACTATCAGGATCAGCCCAAGGGCGAAGGTGAAGAACACCATCGCCCCGAAGAAGCCCGTCCACGCCCCAGAGGCCAGCCCCAGCTGCGCAATGGGCGTGAGCATGCCCACCGCATAGCTCGCGGCGAACCACACCGGAGCCCGCTGCCTCGGGTTCATGAAGGCGATCGTCGCATAGCTCGCGGCGAAAAGGCCGGCGAGCGCGATGTTCATGACGACGGTCAAAGCGGCGGCGGGCATGACGCAGCGCTCGTTCCCCGAAGCTGAGGCAGCCGGCCCAGGATGAGGGCAGTCTCACCCCGCGCGCAAGGCCGTCACCAACCTAGCTCGCGTGAAAGTTGTGATGAAGTCCTATTCGACCGTCACCGACTTGGCGAGGTTGCGCGGCTGGTCCACGTCCGTGCCCATGATCACCGCCGTATGGTAGGCGATGAGCTGCACCGGAATGGAATAGACCATCGGGCACACGGTGGCCGGCATCTCCGGCAGGATCAGCTTCTGCACCGCGTTCACCGTGGCCGCCTGGGCCCCCTGCGGGTCGGTGACGAGGATGATCCTGCCGCCGCGCGCCGCCACCTCCTCCATGTTGGAGACGGTCTTGTCGAAGATGCGGTCGTGGGGCGCAATGACCACCACCGGCATCTTCTCGTCGATGAGGGCGATGGGGCCGTGCTTCAGCTCGCCGCCGGCGTAGCCCTCGGCGTGGATGTAGGAGATTTCCTTGAGCTTCAGCGCGCCTTCCAGCGCCAGCGGGTAATTGGTGCCGCGGCCGAGGTAGAGCACGTCCCGGGCCTTGGCGAGGGTGCGCGAGAGCACCTCGATCTCGGGGGACAGCTTCAGCGCCTCGGTCATCAGGCGCGGCACCTCCATGAAGGCGCGCACCAGCTTGTGCTCGTCTTCCTCCGACAGCACGCCCTTGGCGCGGCCGAAGGCGACCGACAGGCAGGCGAGCGTCGCCAGCTGGCAGGTGAAGGCCTTCGTGGATGCCACCCCGATCTCGGGGCCGGCGAGGATGGGCAGCACCACGTCCGCCTCGCGGGCGATGGTGGAGGTGGGCACGTTCACCACCGCCACCACCTTCTGCCCGCACTCCTTGGCGTAGCGCAGGGAGGCCAGCGTATCCGCCGTCTCGCCCGACTGGGAGATGACGATGGTCACCCCGCCCGGCGCCAGCGGCGTCTCGCGATAGCGGAACTCGGAGGCGATGTCAGTGGAGACCGGCACACGGCCGAACCGCTCGAACCAATATTCCGCCACCGCGCCGGCATAGAGCGCCGTGCCGCAGGCGGTGATGGAGATGTGCTGCACCTCCTTCGGGTCGAAGGGGAAGTCCGGCAGGGAAACGGTCTCGGCGGCGAGGTCGAGATAATGGCCGAAAGTGTGGGAGATGACCTCCGGCTGCTCGTAGATCTCCTTCGCCATGAAATGGCGGTGGTTGCCCTTGTCCACGAGCAGGGCGCCGGCCGGCACCTTCTGCACGGGGCGCTCGACGATGCGCCCGGTCTCGTCGCGGATCTCCACGCCCTCGCGGGTCAGCACCGCCCAGTCGCCCTCGTCCAGGTAGGCGATGCGATCGGTGAACGGGCCGAGCGCGATGGCGTCCGAGCCCAGGAACATCTCGCCATTGCCGTAGCCGATGGCCAGCGGCGAGCCGCGGCGGGCGGCGATCATCAGGTCGGTCCGGCCGTCGAACAGGAAGGCGAGGGCAAACGCCCCCTTCAGGCGCGGCAGCACCGCCGCCACCGCCGCCACCGGCTCCTTGCCGGCGAGCAGCTCGCGGTCGACGAGCTGGGCAACGATCTCGGTGTCCGTGTCGCTCCTGAAATCGACGCCCTGCTCCTGAAGCTCCAGCTTCAGCTCGCGGAAATTCTCGATGATGCCGTTGTGCACCACGGCCACGCGCCGGGTGGCGTGGGGGTGGGCGTTGCGCTCGGACGGCTTGCCGTGGGTGGCCCAGCGGGTGTGGCCGATGCCGGAATGGCCCAGCAGCGGGTGCTTGTCGAGCTTGGTCTCCAGGTGCCTCAGCTTGCCCTCGGCCCGGCAGACTTCCAGATGCCCCTTCTCCAGCGTGGCGATGCCGGCGGAATCATAGCCGCGGTATTCGAGGCGGCGGAGCGATTCCACCACCTTCTCCGCCACGGGGCCTTTTCCGAGAATGCCGACGATGCCGCACATACGCTGAAGCTCCCGCTGGTTCTTCTCAATCCTGGGCGGCTCCCCCGCCGTCCCGGTCAGGGTGCACCGCAAAAACTGAATGGACCGTTCCTAGCCCGGCAAGGGGGCAAAGGCGGAATCACATCGCCTTTCGCTTCCTGTCACCCTCCGGGGCACTCGGCTCCCCCACACGCTGCGGCAGCGGATGCCCGGCGAGCCGGGGCCCGGCCGGCGCAGCGGCGCGGAAGCCCTCACTCTTTCTTCTTCGCGCGCTTGGCCCGGAAGTCGCTGGCCCAGCCCTCCTTCACCACCTGCCGGCTACGGGCGATGGCGAGGGCATCCTTCGGCACGTCCGCGGTGATAACCGCGCCCGTTCCCACATAGGCCCCATCCCCGACGTGCACGGGTGCCACCAGCGCCGAATTGACGCCGATGAAGGCGCCGGCGCCGATCTCGGTGCGATACTTGGAGAAACCATCATAATTGCAGGTGATGGTGCCGGCGCCCAGGTTGGCGTTGGCCCCCACATGGGCATCGCCCACGTAGGACAGGTGGTTCACCTTGGCGCCCTGCTCGATATGGGCGGCCTTGGTCTCCACGAAATTGCCGATGCGCACGCCGGTTTCCAGCCGGGTGCCGGGCCGCAGGCGGGCATAGGGACCGATGGAGACTCCCACCTCCAGCGTCGCCCCTTCCAGATGGCAGAAGGCGTGGATCACCACGTCGTCGCCCACGCTGACGCCGGGGCCGAACACCACGTTGGGCTCCACGATCACGTCCCGGCCCAGCTTGGTGTCGGCGGAGAAGAAGACGGTCTCCGGCGCCACCAGCGTCGCCCCGCCGGCCATGGCGCCAAGGCGCAGGCGCTTCTGCAGGATGGCCTCGGCCTCGGCGAGCTGGATACGGCTGTTGACACCGGCCACCTCGTCCGCCTCCGCCTCGGCGGCGACGGCGGAAAAGCCGTCGGCCCGGGCCACCTCCACCGCGTCGGTCAGATAATATTCGCCCTTGGCATTGGCGTTGCCGATACGCTCCAGAAGGGAGAGCGCCTTGTCGCCGGCCAGGGCCATGAGGCCGGCATTGCACAGGCGGATGGCCTTTTCCGTGGCGGTCGCGTCCTTCTCCTCGCGGATGGCGAGGAGGTCGTCCCCCACGGTCACCAGACGGCCGTATCCCGTCGGGTCGTCCGGCACGAAGCCGAGAGCCGCCACCGCCGCGCCTTCGGCGAGCGGGGCGCGCAGGCGGGCCAGCGTCTCCGAGCGGATGAGCGGCGTGTCGGCATAAAGGACGAGCACGTCGTCCGCCCCCTGCTCCAGCGCGGCGCGGGCGGCGAGCACGGCATGGGCGGTGCCAAGCCGCTCGGCCTGCACGAACACCTGCGCGTCGGGCACGATGCGCTGCGCCTCCGCCGCCACATCCTCCCGGCCAGGGCCGACCACCACGGCGGTGCGGGTGGCCCCGGCTGCGCGGGCGGCCTCCAGCACGTGGTGCAGCATGGTGCGTCCGGCCACCTTGTGAAGCACTTTCGGCAGGCGCGAGGCCATGCGCGTGCCCTCCCCGGCGGCAAGCACCACAACAAGCAGGCTTCGATCACTCATCTGCACCCTCCACGGCCGAGCCGTTGTCCTCCCTTAGAGCCGGATTCGATCAGATTAAATCCACCCGATCGCTGAATCCGCCTCCGACCTTCGAGATAGAGGGCGATTCACCGGTCCTGTGGAGCGGCGCAGCTTTCCACAGGACCAGATCGCACCCTGGCCCGGCGCCGCTGCGAGCGGGAGCCCGGCCACATTGTGCGCAACCTCATGCGCTCCGCCCGAGCGGCGCGGTTCGCGGGGGCGGCATCGGCAACCCGACAGCCTTGCCACTGGACCTGCCGGGCGCCATTTCATAAGGACCATTCCGACTTCCGGCCGCCGAAGAGATCGCCATGCCGCACATTCCCTATTCCGAGCGCCCCCTGTTCCGCCCCGGCCCGCGGACGCTCAACTGGCTCATCCCCCTCGGCATGGGCGCGGTGGGGTGGGCGCTCTACATGCGCTACATGGTGGTGGAGCCGACCCTTGTCGCCCTCGCCTGCGAGGCGGGGCTGGAAAGCTCGGGCTGCTACGGGCGGGCAGCGGTGCTCGCCTTGTCCCTGTGGAACGTGTTCGGCGCGGTGGCGCTGGCGGTGGCCCTCATCCAGTTCATCGCGCCCGGCCTCGCCACCTTCGCGGTGGGCACAGTGTTCTCGGCGTTTGCGCTGGTGTTCCACAACGAGATCGCCGGCGCCATCGCGGCGATGATGCTCATCCTTTCCTTTGCACGGCCTGGACCCGCCACAGCGTGAAGGACAGCACCAGGGCGAGCGTGCCGAACCAGGCCGCCTGCCAGTTGGAGAGCGTCTCGTTCAGCGGCACATAGATGCCGGCGACCAAAAGGCCCCACATGGCGATCAGCTCTGCAAGGCCGGCACCGTCGCGGTCCGCCCGGCGGACCAGCATGGGCGCCGCCACGGCAGCGACGATGGCGGTGAGTGGCCACACCGGGAAATCCTTGTAGCGCGGATCGAACACCAGCTCGAACGCCACCGAGCCCACGGCGGCGGTGGCCAGCGCCAGGATAAGCGCTGCGGCGATGGCCGGGCCGCTCGACGCCGGCCAGCGGCGCGCATCGAGGGCGACCGAGAACGGCGCGAGCCCCTGCCCGCCCGCGATCACCGCCGGCATTACCGCGACGCCTGCGACGGCGACCGAGAAGATGAGCCCGTTGCGCAGCCAGCCCACCAGCCCAAGGCTCTCCAGCGGCAGGGCCGAGATGGCCGCGCCGAGCGTCGCCCCGCCGAACAAGGCGATGGCGGCGACGGCGAACCAGTCGCCGTTCGGCACACCCCCCTCGCGCCGGCGGCCGCCGGCGAAGGCGCTGCCAAACGCCAGGGCCACGGCGGCGATGCCCACCGCGATATGCATGCGCCAGCCGGGGAAATCCTCCACCGGCTCGCCCCAGGCGAACTTGGGCATGCGGGACGAGGCGTCGACGAGCCCCCAGTGCCCGCCAACCGTGCCTTCGCTGCGCCGCTTCCACGGCTGGTCGAAGGCCTCGATGACGTTGACCCGGTAGCCCTGCCGCTTGGCGAGGGCCACCACGTCGTGCATCACCCGCGCCTGGTTGGAGGGTGAGGGCAGCGCTTCCTCGCGCATGCGGCCGGCGCTCGGCCAGCCGGTCTCGCCGATGAGGATCTCCTTGCCCGGGAAGGCCTCCGCCATGCGCTGGCGGATCTCGTCCACATGCGGCCCGGCCTCGTCCGCGGCCACCGGCAGGTCCTCCCAATAGGGCAGGATGTGGATGGTGACGAAATCGACGTTCTCGGTGAGGCCCTTGTTGCGCTCCCAGAACTCCCAAACGTCCGCATAGGTCACGGGCACCGGCGCCACCTGGGCCTTCACCCGGGAGAGGACGCTCGCGAGCTCGGCGGCCGACATCTCGCCGCGCAGCAACACCTCGTTGCCCACCACAACGGCCTTAACCACGTCCGGATTTTCCTGTGCGAGACGCACGCCGGTATCAAGCTCGATGCGGTTGCGATCCGCGTCCGGCCCCAGCCAGATGCCGAGCAGCATGGTGAGCCCGTGCTTGCGGGCGAGGGCCGGCGCCTTGTCCAGCCCCTTCTCGACGGCATAGGTGCGCACGCAGGACGCGACCTTGGCGAGGCTGGCGAAATCCTCGTCGATCTGCACCTCCGGAATCGCCAGGTCCTTCTGGAACGGCGATTGCCCATCGCGGAACGGTGCGTAGGAGACGCACGGCAGCTTCTCCCCCGCTGCAAGGGGCGACGGCGGCATGGCCACGGGCGTGCCCAGCCATGTCCACAGGCCCGCGATCACACCGGCGACCACGCACGCCAGCACCAGCGGCAGCCTCACGGAGGAAGGCATCGAAACTCCGACGAAGATTGATTGAGCCCCCGCGCCCAATAGAGGTTCGGGCCGGCCCTGTGAAGCCTCTGCCATCGCTCCGTCACGTCCGCGTCGGACACAGGCCTGGCGCCGTCATGCTGACAAATTCGCTGCCATCTCCTAACGTGTCGGCGCGGTCCTCCCGCCTTCCCACTGAGAAAATGGCCCACATGCAACGCTTCCGACTTCCGCTCCTCGCGGGCGCCATCGTCCTCGCCTGCCTTTCCCCGGTCGCGGCCCAGAACCAGCCGGCCGAGCAGAAGCCCGCGGAGAACCTGACCCCCGAGCAGAAGGCGGCCCAGGACCAGCGCCGCTCCATCGAGGAATTCAACGAGGCGGCCAAGCTGCCCGGAACCGCCGGCCTGCCGGAGTGCGTGTGGACAGGGCGGCGGATCGCCGCACTGATCTGGAACGACGACGTGGACACGGCCCGCCGCCACCTCGAGCTCTATGAGCGGTTCGGCTGCCCCACCGAGCACCTGAAGCTGGCCGTGCGCTGCCTCGTGCGGCAGGGCAAGATCGATCCCAAGGCCCGCGAGCGTGTCGACGCGCGGGCGCACCAGTGCTGGGTGAATCCGGATTATGTGGCCGCTCCGCCGGCTCCGGCCGCAGCCCCGGCGCAACAATAAGATCACGGCCGGGTCATCGACGTGACGCAGCGGCGTCGAAGACCCGCCATGATCGGGATTTATCTCCTCCCCTGAGCATGTTAGTGTCTCGGTGCATCGCAGCGTAAATTATTGATTAATGCTGCGATGCCGACTGAGGGGCAGGTCGAAAGGGTGCCCTCAAGCTGTTCTCCGGAACCCTCCGCCTCCAGATGGCGTTCGGGGTTCGAATTTCCCGATTTGGGTGGGCATCGCCATGCGTCCCGGTCTTGCTGCTGCGGCAGCGGTCATTGCGGTTGTGACCTCCTTCCACGCCGCGATGTGGCTTTCCCTGCGTCCCGAGGCGAGCGCTCCGAACATCACGGACCGCTTCCAGAGCCTGTCCTTCGCGCCCTTCAGCCGAAGCATGAGCCCTGAGGGCAACGCCCCCACCAACGCATCGCAGATCCGCTCGGACATCAACGTTGTGTCCCCCTACACGCGGGCCGTGCGCACCTATTCCTCCACCAACGGCAAGGAGCTGATCGCTCCCATCGCCGCCGAGCAGGGCATCAAGGTGACCGCCGGCGCGTGGCTGAACCGCGACGTCGACCGGGACACCGGCGAGGTCATCGAGAAGGCCAGGGAAGGCAACCAGCGCGAGTTGGCGGGCGTCATCGATGTGGCGCGCCAGAACCGTAACGTGCAGGCCGTGGTGGTCGGCAACGAGACGTTGCTGCGCGACGACATGAAGGACGAGGAACTCGCCGACCTCATCCGCAGCGTGAAGCGCCAGGTGAACGTCCCGGTGACCACGGGCGAAATCTGGAACACCTGGCTGGACCACCCCAAGGTCGCCGCGGCGTCGGACTTCATCCTCGCCCATATCCTGCCCTACTGGGAAGACATCCCGGCGGACCAGGTGGTGGACTACACCATCAATGCCTACAACCGTCTGCGCGCGGCCTATCCCGGCAAGCGCATCGTGGTGGGCGAGTTCGGCTGGCCCTCGCACGGCTACAACCGCGGCGCCTCCGTGCCGGACCCCATCGAGCAGGCGAAGATCATCCGTGATTTCGTCTCCCGGGCCGACGCCCTCGGGATCGAGTACAACATCATCGAGGCGTTCGACCTGCCCAGGAAGCAGAACGAAGGGTCGGTGGGCCAGTACTGGGGCGTGTTCAATGCCGACCGGCAGCTGAAGTTCCCGCTCACCGGCGCGATCCACGACCACACCTACAACCAGACCACCACCCTGGCGCTGCTGCTGGGCGTGCTCTTCTCCCTGCCCCTGCTGCGCATGCGCGAGTTGACCTTCACCCAGGGCTTCGTGCTGGCGGGCGCCGCCAACGGCGTCGCCGCCTGGCTCGCGATGGTGGTGGACTACTGGCTCAACCACTATGTCACGGGTGGCGACTATTTCACCCTCGCCCTCAGCGTGGTGATGCTGGTGCCCCTGGTGTTCGTGCTGCTCTACCGCATCGAGGAACTGGCGGCCGTCGCCTTCGGACGGGGGCCGGCTCGCCTGGTGGAGGCACAGAAGCCCGGCACGCCGTCCCGCTTCCCCAAGGTGTCCATCCACGTGCCCGCGTATCGCGAGCCGCCGGAGATGCTCATCCAGACCATCGACGCGCTGGCGCGGCTCGAATATCCCAACTTCGAGGCGGTCATCATCGTCAACAACACGCCGGACCCGGCGATGGTGGAGCCGGTGCGCGCCCATTGCGAGCTGCTGGGCGACCGCTTCAAGTTCATCAACGCCGAGAAGGTGGCAGGCTTCAAGGCCGGCGCGCTGCGCATCGCCCTGGATGCGACCGCGCCCGACGCCGAGATCATCGGCGTGATCGACGCCGACTATGTGGTGACGCCCGACTGGCTGAAAGACCTCGTGCCCGTGTTCGAGGACCCCACCGTGGGCCTCGTCCAGGCGCCGCAGGACCATCGCGACGGCGCGCGCAGCCCGCTGCACGAGGCGATGAACGCCGAATACGCCGGCTTCTTCGACATCGGCATGGTGCAGCGCAACGAGGATGACGCCATCGTCGTCCATGGCACCATGTGCCTCATCCGCCGCGCGGCCATGATGGAGGCCGGAAACTGGTCCTCCGACACCATCTGCGAGGACACGGACCTCGGCCTCACCATCGCCGAGAACGGCTGGAAAACCCATTACACCCGCAAGCGCTACGGCTACGGCCTGCTGCCCGACTCGTTCGAGGCCTTCAAGAAGCAGCGCCACCGCTGGGCCTATGGCGGCTTCCAGATCATCAAGAAGCACTGGCGGCGCTTCCTGCCCACCCGTTCGCGCCTGACCACGGCCCAGAAGCGCCACTTCGTGCTGGGCTGGATCTCCTGGCTGGGCTCGGAATCAGTGGGCGCCTTCATGGCGATCGCGTCCCTGCTGTTCGTGCCCTTCGTGGCTTACTTCAGCATCTCGGTGCCGGCCCACGTGCTGACGCTGCCGATCCTCATCACCTTCCTGGTCTATGTGCTGCACTTCGTCAGCCTTTATCGTCTGCGGGTGGAAACCACGCCCCTGCGCATGTTCGGCGCGGCGGTGGCGGCGAGCGCGGTGCAGTTCACGGTGGCGAAGGCCGTGCTGGACGGCTTCCGCTACAAGGACCTCGCCTTCGCCCGCACGGCCAAGGGCAACAATTGGCTGGCCGGCGCGGCCCGATCCTTCCCGGCTTTGCCGGAGGCGATCATCGGTGGCCTGCTGATCGTCGCCGGCATCTACCTGCTGGTGGCCAACAACCTGCCAGGCATCTCCATCTCGAAGACGTCCAACGACTGGCGGCACATCCGCGAGATCAACCTCTACGGCATCGCCTTGATGGTGCAGAGCCTGCCCTTCGTGGCGGCTGCCCTCATCGGCGCCTTCGAGCCCACGCGGCTGAACACCTTCGCCTTCTGGCAGGCGCTCGGAACCCGGATCGCCGCGGTGCCGCGCCGCCTGCGCCTCACGCCGCCGCCCGCCGTGGCGAAGTGAGCCTCCCCCTCCAACAGCGAACGCCCGGCTCATTGCCGGGCGTTTTCGTTTCCGGGGGGAGAAACGCCCATGCAGGGCCCTTTGCTACCGGATCACGGGCGGCCGGTCCGGGCGGTCCCTTCCGCGGCAGAGGAAACCGCGGATCCCGGCATTCAATCCCTCCCGATCTGGCCCTATGAAGGAACATGGCCTCCCCCGCCCTCCCCTTCGCCCTCATCCTCGCCGGCGGCCTCGGCCGGCGGATGGGGGCTCCCACCCTCGGCGCGCCCGCCAAGCCACTGGTGGCGCTGGGTGGCCGCCCGCTCATCGCTCATGTCATCGACCGGCTGCGGCCCCAGGTGTCGGACATCTGGATCAACGCGAACGACGATCGCGACGCCTACGCCGCCTTCGACTGCCCGATCGTGCCGGATACCATTCCGGGATGCCCTGGCCCGCTCGCGGGCGTGCTGGCCGGGCTGGAACGCCTGGCAGAGGTGGCGCCGGGGGCGAGCCTGCTCACCGTGCCGGCCGACACGCCCTTCCTGCCGGCCAACCTCGCCCGAAGACTTGTCTCACGGCAACTGGATACCGGAAAAGTGGTCTGCGCCCGGTCCGGTGGCCGGCGTCATCCGGTGGTCGCCCTCTGGCCGCAGTATGCCCGCACCGCGCTGCGGCAAAATCTGGCGGAGGGGCACCTTAAAGTCGGGCTGTTGCTGGAGGCCCTCGACGCCGTAACGGAGAGCTGGGACGAGGAGCCGGAAGACCCCTTCTTCAATGTGAACACGCCAGAAGACCTTGCCATTGCTGAATTTCGTCGGGCTGCCCGGCAATGAAGCATGGTCATGCTTGCGGCAGGATTGGGGAGGGTTTAGGACTGCGCAATGGCAGCTTCGCATTCGCGAAGGTGCCGGAGCGGAGACGGACTGACGCACGAAGGCTCGGATGGCCACTCCAGCTGTTCGTGCAGATCCGGTTCTTGTCCGCCCAAAGGATGAGGGATCCATGGACGCCACCACCAACACCGGGGCAAAAGCGGCCAAGCTGAGCTTGGGGGAAAAGAGCTGGGACCTTCCGCTCCACGAAGGCACGATCGGGCCGGACGTGGTCGACATCTCGAAGCTCTACGGCCAGACGGGGATGTTCACCTACGACCCCGGCTTTACCTCCACCGCGTCGTGTGAAAGCAAGATCACCTATATCGACGGTGACCAGGGCGTGCTGCTCTATCGCGGCTACCCCATCGAGCAGCTCGCGGAACACGGCGACTTCCTCGAGACCTGCTATCTCCTGCTTTACGGCGAGCTGCCCACCGCGGCGCAGAAGGCCGAGTTCGATGCTTCCGTGACCCGTCACACGATGGTTCACGAGCAGATGACCCGGTTCTTCCAGGGCTTCCGCCGCGACGCGCACCCCATGGCGATCATGGTGGCTTCCGTCGGCGCGCTCTCCGCCTTCTATCACGACTCTACGGACATTTCTGATCCCACCCAGCGCCTCATCGCATCGATCCGCATGATCGCGAAGATGCCGACGCTGGCGGCCATGGCCTACAAGTATTCAATCGGCCAGCCGTTTGTTTATCCAAAGAACGATATCGACTATACGTCGAATTTCCTGCGCATGTGCTTTGCGGTTCCGTGCGAGGAATACAAGGTAAACCCCATTCTCTCGAAGGCGATGGATAAGATCTTTATCCTCCACGCCGATCACGAGCAGAACGCCTCGACCTCCACGGTGCGCCTCGCCGGCTCTTCCGGCGCGAACCCCTTCGCCTGCATCGCCGCCGGCATCGCCTGCCTGTGGGGACCCGCCCACGGCGGCGCCAACGAGGCGGCCCTGCGCATGCTGACCGAGATCGGCCATGTGGACCGCATCCCGGAATACATCAAGCGTTCCAAGGACAAGAACGACCCCTTCCGCCTCATGGGCTTCGGCCACCGGGTCTACAAGAACTACGACCCGCGCGCGAAGATCATGCAGCAGACCTGCCACGAGGTTCTGAACGAGCTCGGCATCAAGGATGATCCGCTGCTCGACGTGGCGGTGGAACTGGAGCGCATCGCGCTTTCCGACGAGTACTTCATCGAGAAGAAGCTCTACCCGAACATCGACTTCTATTCGGGCATCACCCTCAAGGCGATGGGCTTCCCCACCACCATGTTCACCGTGCTGTTCGCCCTCGCCCGCACCGTGGGCTGGATCGGCCAGTGGAAGGAGATGATCGAGGACCCGAGCCAGCGCATTGGCCGTCCCCGCCAGCTCTACACCGGTGCCGCCCAGCGCGACTACGTGGCCATGTCCAAGCGCAAGTGAGCGCGGGACGCCAGCGTCAAGCGAACATGAAAACGGAAAGCGCGGCCAGCCGGCCGCGCTTTTCTTTTGCGGGTAGGGATTTCAGCGGTCGGGGGGCCCAAGCCCCTCAGGCCTCGGGCCCCGGCAGCGCACCCGTCCGGCCCTCCCGGGCCAGGCGCAGCACCACCTCCGCCGCGCGGGAACTGGGGCTGGGCCCGAGAATGCCGAAGATGTCATCAAAGCGCGCGAAGGCCTCCACCTGCCGCGCCCGCTCGGGCGTGTCGGCCAGCAGCTTCTCCAGCGCGCCGACAAGGGCCGGCACGGTGCAATATTCCTGCAGGAACTCCGGCACCACATTCTCCCCTGCCACCAGGTTGGAGAGGATCACGGTGGTGCCCTTCAGGACCCGCCGGCCGATCTGCGCCTCCAGCCAGCCGATGCGATAGGCCGCCACATGCGGCACGCCCGACAGCGCCAGCTCCAGCGTCACCGTCCCTGAGGCCGCAAGCGCGGCCCTGGCGGTACGGAAGGCAGCAAGCTTCTCCGCCTCGGTGGTGACGATGCGCGGCTTCAGCGGCCAGCTGGCAATGGTCTCGCGGACGAGCGCCTCCAGGCGTGGCAGGGTCGGCAGCACCAGCTCCATGGGCACCCGCCCGCCCACCTCGGCCAGAGCCGCGCCGAAATCCGCCCCGAGCCGCACGATCTCACGTCGCCGGCTGCCCGGCAGCACCAGCACCACGGGCGGCGCACCCGCGCGGCGCGTGGCATCCTGCCCCTCGGGGCGCAATTCGCCCAGCCGTTCCAGCAGGGGATGGCCCACATAGAAGGTCGGAGGCCCGCCCAAGCGCCGATGCACCTCCGGCTCGAACGGCAGCAGGGCGAGAAGCGCATCCACATAGGGCCGCATGGCCGGCGCCCGCCCCGGCCGCCAGACCCAGACGGTTGGCGATACATATTTCACGATGGGGATGTGCGGGTTGCGTGCCCGTACCCGGGCCGCCACCCGGTGGGTGAAGTCCGGCGCGTCCACCAGCACCAGCACATCCGGTGGATCGGCGAGCACCGCCTCCACCGTCTCCTTCAGCCGCCTCAGAATGGTCGGCAACTTGGAGACCACGGCCGCGATGCCAATGGCGGTGAGATCCTCCATGGGATAGAGGCTCGCCAGCCCGGCAGCCCCCATGCGTCGCCCGCCCACGCCGCGAAAGGCGATGCCCGGCGCTGCCGCGGCGAGGCTCTCCATGAGCGCCCCGCCCAGCTGGTCGCCCGATTCCTCGCCGGCCACGATGAACACCTTGAGCGGACGCGCCACCTGCATTTCACTCATGCTGAGATATCCGGCCCCATGCCCATCACGAACAGGCCCGCCTTGTCCGCAGCGGCGACAAGGGCCTGCGCATCGGGCACGATGGCGCCGCCGGCCTCGAAGGCGATGCCGGCGAGCCCCACCTCCGCCGCCCGCGCCACCGTGGCCGGGCCGAGGGAGGGCAGGTCCACCCGGCGATCCTGCCCTGGCTTCGGCGCCTTCACCAGCACCCCCTTGCCGGCGGGAAAACGCAGGCGGCCGGTACGCCGCATCTCCCCATAGCGCGCCAGCATCTGGTCGGTACCCTCTGCGGCTTCCACGGCAGCCACCAGCCCGTCCACCACGATCACGCCCTGCCCCACGTCGAACGGTCCCAGCGTGCGGATCACGTCGTGGCCGCGCGCCATGTCCGCCTTGTCCTGGGCCGTGGGGGCATGGGCACCGAGCACGCCTTCCGGCAGCAGGAGGGCCGGCGCCACCTCATGGGCACCGACCAGGCTGAAGCCCTGCTCCGCCACCAGTTGCAGCACGCCGGAAAGCAGGTGGTTGTCGCCGCCGCGAAACAGCCGGGCGATGCGCGGCAGCAGGCGCAGCATGGTCCAGTCAAAGCCGAGGTCGGAGACACGGGGACGCGTCAGCGCACCCACCATCACCACCTGACGCACGCCCTGTCCCTTGGCCAAAGACGTGACTGTTCCGAGGGAACCGAGCCGGAACCAGTGATGGGGATAGCGCTCCAGCGCCGGATCGGCGAAGCCGCGCATCAGGAAGAGAACAACCGGCCGTCCCTGCGCCAGCACCGCCTCCGCCACCGCGGCGGGAAAGGCGCCGCTGCCGGCGACGATGCCAAGCGGGTCGCGCCGCGGGGCCCCCTCCTGCGGACGCGCGGACACCGCGCCGGGGCCGGGTGTCGGCTCCCCTGCGTGCCCCTGCCCGTCTTGCCCCGGCAGGCCCACGCCTCAATCCTCCCTGGTCACACCCCGTGAGGGCTGGCAGATGGGACGCTTGCGATCCGCATCGATGAAGCTCACCACGGCGGCGGCGAAGGGCGAGGACTCCACCTGCTCGCGCACCTTCTCCAGCCGCGTGTCGAACGTGCCCTCGCCGAAGAAGAGCTCGCGGTAGACCGCGCGCGCCGCATGCAGGTCGCTCTTGGTGAACCCGCGCCGCTTCATGCCGATGACGTTGAGCCCCACGAGCTTGCCCGCCTGGCCGAGCACATTGCCGAAGGGGATCACGTCCTCCCGCACGCCGGTGAGGCCGGAAATCATGCACTGAGGACCGATGCGGGTGAACTGGTGCACCGCGCACTGGCCACCGAGGAAGGTAAAGTCGCCAACGCTCACATGGCCGCCGAGCACGGCATTGTTCGCGAAGATGACGTTGTTTCCCACCGAGCAATCATGGCCCACGTGGGAACCCGTCATCATCATCACACCGTTGCCGATGCGGGTGACACCGCTGCCGCCCGCCGTGCCGATATTGGCCGTGGCATGCTCGCGGATGACGCAATCCTCACCCAGCTGGAGCTCGGTGGGCTCGCCCTTGTAGTGCACGGACTGGGGCGGCGTGCCGAGAGACGCGAAGGGATGCACGATGGTGCGGGCGCCGATGGTTGTGGCACCCTGGACATTCACGTGGGAGACGAGCTTCACCCCCGCCTTCAGCACCACGTCCGGACCGATGACACAAAAGGGACCGACCTCAACGTCTTCCGCAAGCCCCGCCGGGTTCACCACCCGCGCGGTGGGATCGATGTTCGGCACTAGTCGTTCTCCACGATCATCGCGCCGACCTTGGCCTCGGCGACCAGCTCGCCCCGCACCTTGGCCTCGCCGCGATACCACCACATGTTGCGGCGCTTGCTGATCCGGGTCATGTGGTACTCAAGCACGTCGCCCGGCACCACCGGCCGGCGGAACTTCGCCTCGTCGATGGTCATGAAATAGACCAGCGAGGGCTTCTGCTTATCCTTGCCCAGCACGCAGACGACGCCGGCAGTCTGGGCCATGCCCTCGATGATGAGCACCCCCGGCATCACCGGATTGCCGGGGAAATGCCCCTGGAAGTGCGGCTCGTTGGCGGTGACGTTCTTGATGCCGACGCAGGACAGATCACCGTCGATCTGCTCAACCCGGTCCACCATCAGGAAGGGATAGCGGTGCGGCAGGCAGGCCAGGACCTTCTGGATGTCCGCGCTTACCAGCACCTTGGGTTCGGCGTCCGCCCCCATAGACGTCGTCTCGGTCATTCCTCGGGTCCCTCCCCGTCCTCTTCCTTCTCGCCGCGGCGCGCGCTGGCGGCCGCAAGGCGCTTCAATGTCGTCACCTCTCGGAACCACTCGCGCACCGGCTTGGCCGGAGACCCGCCCCAACGCACGCCTGGCGGCACATCGCCCTTCACGTTGCTGGAAGCGGCGATCTGCGCCCCGGTGCCGATGGTCACATGGCCCACGACCCCCACCTGCCCGCCCAGCATCACGAAATCACCCAGCGTGGTGGAGCCGGAGATGCCGGTCTGGGACACGACGATGCAGTGGCGCCCGATGACCACGTTGTGGGCGATCTGCACCAGATTGTCGATCTTGGTGCCTTCGCCGATCACCGTGTCCGTCAGCGCGCCACGGTCGATGGTGGTGTTGGCGCCGATCTCCGCATTGTCCTGGATCACGACACGGCCGATCTGCGGCACCTTCTGGTGGCCCGCCGGCGAGGGCTGGTAGCCGAACCCGTCGGAGCCGATGCGCGCGCCGCCATGGATGATGACGCCATTGCCGAGGAAGGCGTGGATGACGCTCGCCCCCGGCCCGATGGCGCAGTCTCGGCCGATCCGCACGTTGGGACCGACGATCGCACCGGCACAGACCACGGTTCCGGCGCCGATCTCCGCGCCGGGTCCGATGACCGCACCGGGATCCACGGTGACACCGTCTTCGAGCCGCGCCCGCGGATGAACCTGCGCGCCCGGAGCCACTCCCTCCTGACCGAAGATGGGCAGCGGACGCAGGGCCGAGGGAAACATGCGCCGAGTGATGGCGAGGAAAGCTGCCGCCGGACGCGGAGAGACCAGAACCGGAAGTCCTTCGGGCGCCTTCCTGGCGAAGCGGTCGGACGTGATGACGGCGCCAGCGCGGGTCGCCCCGAGCATCTCAGAGAACAGGAAGGTGTCGCAGAAGGCGAGTTCGTTCGGCCCGGCCGTTTCCAGGGTCCCGACACCGGTGATGCGCCGGGC
Source organism: Xanthobacter nonsaccharivorans (assembly GCF_043194755.2). Classification (NCBI taxonomy): domain Bacteria; kingdom Pseudomonadati; phylum Pseudomonadota; class Alphaproteobacteria; order Hyphomicrobiales; family Xanthobacteraceae; genus Xanthobacter; species Xanthobacter nonsaccharivorans. Next base: position 2,773,359 of record NZ_CM195526.1, read on the forward strand.
GCCGAACGCCTCGACGTCCGCCTCGGACGGCGCCGTGAGGTGAGCGCCGCTGAGGGCCGCCACCTCGGCGACGGTCATCGGCACCGGTAGTGGAAAGAAGACCTCGTGGCTCATGTGCAAATACACTCGGGCGCCGGAAGGGCAGGAGAAAGGTCTCCGCCCGCCGGCGCCCGCCCCAGGATACGAGGGATCAGAAGCGCGTGCCGCCCGAGAAGCGGAACGCCTGTGTCTTGTCATAGGCCGCCTGCGACAGCACCCACGCATAGTCGAAGCGCAGCGGACCGAACGGCGACTGCCAGATCAAGCTCGCGCCAACGGAAGACCGGATCGTGTTGTCATCGTACACACAGACGTTGCCACCGGGATTCTTCGAGTTAGCAGGGCAGGTCACGAAGTTCGGATTGCCGTAGAAGTTGCTTTTGTTCCAGCCCACGACACCGGGGAAGGCAATGGGACCACCGTAGTCGAACAGCGAGCCGGCATCGGCGAAGACCGCACCCTTCATGCCGATGTCCTTGGGCAGGAACGAGAAGGGGAACTGGATCTCCGCCGAAACACCCCAGTAGGTCGTGCCACCCAGAGCGTTCAGATCGTTGTTCAGGCAGTTGTAGTAGATCACCGAGCCCTTGTTGGAGGCGGCGCAGGGAGCGATATCACGCGGGCCGATGCCAGACGGAGCGAAGCCACGCACCAAGTTCGGACCCATGTAGAAGTTGTCGAGCACATCCAGCTGGTCACCACCCCACGAACTCACATAGCCCGCCTGACCGCGCAGGATGAACACGCTGTCGTTGATCAGGGGCGTGTAGTGACGAACATCAGCCGTGGTACGGATGAAGCTCACATCGCCACCGAGACCGGCGAGATCCTGCTTCAGTTCCGCATACAGACCCTGGGTCGGGTTCAGGTTGTTGTCGAGACCGTTGAACGAAAGGGTATAGCCAAGGGCAGAGGTGATCGTCGCACCCTGCGCCGCCGCATCGCGGATCGCCCATGAAATCGACGACGCGCAATACTCGTACGTAGTCTGACCCGGCACACCGTAGTCGTTGCAGAGGTTGATCTCGCGCTGGTAGAGGTTGTAGCGCAGCGCCAGCGTGATCTCGTCGGTGATCGGCAGACCGAAGCGCAGGCCACCACCCACCGTCGTCGTGCCATACGGCGTGTAGCTGGTGGTGTTGGTCTCCTTCCAGTACAGGTCGAAGCCAGCCGCCAGACGGTAGCCGAGGAAGTAAGGCTCGGTGAAGGAGAATTCCGCGCCGGAGGCGTTCTGGCCGAGAGAGCCGGACACCTTCACGTACTGGCCGCGACCAAGGAAGTTCTTCTCACCCACCGACACTTCGGCAATGACGCCATCCGCCGTCGAGTAGCCGCCGGAGATGGAGAACTCACCCGTGGGCTGATCTTCCACGTCCACCACCAGGATCACGCGGTCGGGCGCAGAGCCCGGCTCGGTCACGATCTTCACATTCTTGAAGTAGCCGAGATTGCGCAGGCGACGCTCGGCACGATCCACGAGGACGCGATTGTAGGCATCGCCCTCGCCGATATCGAACTCGCGCCGGATCACGTAGTCACGAGTGCGGGTGTTACCGCGAATGTCGATGCGCTCGATGTAGACGCGCGGCCCCTCTTCCACCACGAAGACCACATTGATCCTCTTGGCCTCGAAGTCACGGTCACCGCGGGGACGCACCTGGGCGAAGGCATAGCCGCTCTTGGACACCTCGATGGTGAGGTTCTCCACCGTCTTCTCGACGAGCTCGGCGTTGTAGATCTGCCCATCCTGAGCGCGAACGGACCGGCGCAGAGACTCGCCGCTCACGTCGCGAATGTTGGAGACCACATCCACCTTGCCGAACTTGTACTGATCACCCTCGTCCAGCGTGAAGGTGATGATGTAGCCCTGACCACCCGGATCGAGCTCGGCGGTCGCAGCCACGATACGGAAGTCGGCATAGCCATTCTTCAGATAGAAGCGGCGCAGCAGCTCCTGGTCCGAGTTCACCCGGTCCGGATCGTACACATCGGTGGACTTGAGGAAGGACAGCCAGTTGGTCGTGGTCGTCGAGACCACATCCTTCAGCTTCCAATCCGAGAAGGCCTTGTTGCCGATGAACTTGATGTCCTTGACGCCGGTCTTCTTGCCCTCGGTCACCTCGAAGACCAGATCGACACGACCATTGCCGCGATCGATGGTCACCGGATTGACGCGCACGTCATCACGGCCGGAACGGCGATACACCTCAATGATGCGCTGGGTGTCCGCCTGCACGGTCGCCTTGGAGAGGGTGCCGCGCGGCTTCGACTGGATCTCGCCCTCCAGCACCTCGTCCTTGATCTTCTTGTTGCCCTCGAAGACGACCTTGTTGATCACCTCGTTCTCGGACACGCGGACAATGATGCGCCCGCCGGACTGGGACACCTGCACGTCGGAGAAGAGCCCCGTCGCGTAAAGGGCCTTCCAGGCCTCATCAACCTTGGCGGCAGTGTAGGGGCCAGGACCGAAGTAGGAACGGATCGTCTCCGCATCCACCCGTCGGTTGCCCTCCACCACAATGGCGTTCGATTGTGCGGCGGCCGGAGCAGCTGCAACGAGGGAGCCGGCCACCGTAGAGCCCGCCACACACAGCGCGAACCCAAAGGCAGCAGCCAGATTTCTCAACACCCGGTGCGGAGCAGTCATATGGTGCGCAACCTTGAAATTTCGTTGTTCTCGAACCCCGTAGACGCGCCTGCGGCACGCCCCACGGATTCTCACCCTGCGATGCAGCTTGTACAGGCTTTTACCTGCACTGCAAACAACACCGCCCCCAATGCCCGCCTTTTCCGGAGGACCGTTGCGCTGCCGCCACGACCCCCGTGCGGAAATTCAAAAACCGTTACATCGCAGGAATATGCAGCACATCGTTCCAAGTGGCGAAAATCATCAGCATCAGCACCAGCGCGAGGCCGATGCGGAAGCCAATGTCCTGCGTGCGCGCGCTCAGAGGGCGACCGCGCACCGCCTCGAAAGCGTAGAACAGAAGGTGTCCGCCATCCAAGAGCGGGATGGGAAAGAGGTTAAGGATTCCAATCGAGACGGACAGCACTGCCGCCAGCGAAAGAAGTGCCCCAATACCAAAAGTAGCCACCTGCCCTGACACCTGGGCGATACGGATGGGGCCGCCCAGCTGATCCGCCGATTCCCGCCCCGAGATCAGGCCGCCGAGGTAGGAGAATGTGCGGTCGACCACATACCAGGTTTCCTGCACCCCCATGCCGAGGGCCTCGACCGGACCGAAGCGGCGAGTCGTGACGTCCGCGGCGGACATGGAGCGGGAGATTCCCAGAAGGCCGGTGCGGTGCACATTGCCGAAGGGATCCTTGACCTCCTTCAGCTGAGGCGTTGCCGTGAGCGCCACCTGGGCGGTGCCGCGCTCCACCACGAAGCGCAGCGGCTCGCCCGCATGGCTGCCGACGATGCGCTGCATGTCGGCGAAGCTCTCCACCTTCGAGCCGTCGATCTCAAGCACGAGGTCGCCGGGCTTGAAGCCGGCCATCTCCGCCGCGCTGCCGGGATTGACCTCATCCACGCGCGGCGCAGTCACCTGCTTGCCAAACACCATGAAAACGAAGGCGAACAGGAAGATGGCCAGCAGGAAATTGGCGATAGGCCCGGCGGCCACGATGGCGGCGCGCCAGCGCACGGGCTGGAAGAAAAAGCTCTGCTTGCGCTCGGCCGGGGTCATCTGGGCGAGTCGCGCCTGATCCGGCGTGGAGGCCGCGTCGTCGTCGCCGAAGAATCGCACGAAACCGCCCAGCGGCACGGCCGCAAGCCGCCAACGCGTGCCATGCCGATCCGTGAAGCCGGCGATCTCCGGCCCGAAACCGAGGGAGAAGGTGAGCACCCGCACGCCGGCCCGCCGCGCCACCCAGAAGTGGCCCAGTTCGTGGAAAAACACCACCAGCGTCAGGACGAAAAGGAAGGGGATGAGATAGCCGAGGGATGAGGACAAGAAGGTACCCAGATGTGCACCAAGCCCGGAAATCACATCCATCATCCCGTTCCTCTTCTCCTGCCGGGAAAACCGGCACAGGTTTCATCCATCGTCGCTTCCGGCATCGGGAAGCCGTTCCGCGCAGCCTGGGAGTGCGGAGACCTTCGCTCTTAAGATGCCTTTGCGGCAAACTTAGGCAAGACTGCCGCGGTGGCACGCCGCGCCTGCGCGTCCAGCTCCAGCGCCTCCTCGACGCTGGCCGGAGCCGGGCCGCCATTGATCCGGTCGAGGGTCGCCGCCACGGCGTCGGTAATGCCGTAGAGGCCGATTCGGCCCTCAAGGAAGGCGGCCACGGCGACCTCATTGGCGGCGTTGAGCACGGTCGCCACGGCGCCGCCGGCCACCATGGCGGAGCGGGCGAGCGCCAAAGCGGGGAACCGCACCTCGTCCGGGGCCTCGAAGGTCAGGCTGCCCAAGGCCACCAGATCGAGCCGGCGGCAGCTGGTGCCGATGCGCTCAGGAAAGCCCAGGCAGTGGGCGATGGGCACGCACATGTCGGGCACGGCGAGTCCCGCCACCACTGAGCCGTCGACGAAGGACACCAACCCATGCACCACGGATTCGGGATGGACGATGGCCTCGAACCGATCCGCCGGCAGGCCGAAAAGATGCTGAGCCTCGATCAGCTCCAGCCCCTTGTTCATCAGCGTCGCCGAATCGATGGTGATCTTGGCGCCCATGGACCAGTTGGGGTGCTTCAGCGCGTCCTGGACCGTGGCGCGGGCGATCTCCTCGCGGCTTTTGCGGCGGAAGGGGCCGCCCGAAGCGGTGAGGGTGATCGTCTCGACGTCTTTCGCCGGGCCGGCGGAAAGCGCCTGGAAGATGGCATTGTGCTCACTGTCCACCGGCAGGATCTCGGTGCCCGTCCGCGCGGCCTCCGCCATGAAGAAGGTGCCGGCCGCCACTAGGCATTCCTTGTTGGCCAGCGCCACGCGCCGTCCGGCGCCAAAGGCCGCCACCGTGGGCGCAAGCCCCGCCACGCCGACGATGGCGCTCACCACCACGTCCGCCTCGCGCCGCGCCGCCTCCATCACGGCTGAAGGCCCCGCCCCGCTCTCGATTCCCGAGCCGGAAAGCGCCTCCGCCAGAGCCTTGCTGCCGGCCGGATCGGCCAGAGCCGCGAAACGGGCGCCGAGGGCGCGGGCCGTCTCCGCCAGCGCAGCCACGTCCCGCCCTCCGGCCACCGCCTCGACCCGGAACAGGCCGGGCGCATCGGCAAGGAGCTTCGCGACGCTTTGGCCGATGGAGCCGGTGGCCCCGAGGAGGGAAAGGCGTTTCATGCGACAAGTCCTACCATAACAGGAGGCCCGCCGCCGGCTCGGCTGCTCCCCTCAGGAACACGACCCCGGCGGCGACAAGGGACGCCGCCGCAAATCCGTCGAGACGATCGAGCAGGCCGCCGTGGCCCGGGATGAGACGGCTGGCATCCTTCACGCCGGCACGCCGCTTCACCGCGGATTCCGCAAGGTCGCCCGCCTGGCTCACAATGCTGAGCAGCAGCGCCAGCCCGGCCAGCGGCACCAGCGACGGAAGCGCGGCGAAGGCCCCCACCCCCACCCCGGCGATGATTCCCGCGAGCGTGCCGCCGATGGCGCCCGACCATGTCTTGTTGGGAGAGACGCGCGGCCACAGCTTCGGCCCGCCCAGCGCGCGCCCGGTGAAATAGGCGAAGATATCGGTGGCCCACACGACCGCGCACAGGAACAGCACCGCGATCAGGCCCAGCGGCACGTCCCCCCGCAGGCCCACCACCGGCAGCGCGGCGCTCGCGGCGATCAGCACGCCGGAAATCGCCCACAAGCTCTGCCGCGGCACCGCCAGCGAGCTCCCCGCCGCCAGAAGCAGCACCAGGCTGAAGGCGAAGGACGGCATGCCCAGCACAGTCAGCGCGCCGCCGCCGGCGATGGCGAGCCCGCCCAGGGCAAAATAGGCCGGCCGTTGCTCGAGCCGGGCGAGATTGGCCCACTCGAAGAGAATTGCGAAGCCGGCCAGCACCCACAGGATCGCAAAGGGAAGCCCGCCCCAGACCGCCGCCGCGATCACGACCGGCACGAGGACGAGAGCAGAAAGCGTGCGATGCTTGAGATCCGCGCCGAAGTTCACGGGCATCAGGGTCCGGGGCACGCGGAGACGCCGCCGAACCTGCGGTCCCGGCGCGCATATTCGTCGATGGCGGCGATGAGTGCCGCCTTGTCGAAATCGGGCCAGTAGATGGGCAGGAAGACGAATTCCGAATAAGCCGCCTGCCACAGCAGGAAATTGGACAGGCGCTGCTCGCCGGAGGTGCGGATGATGAGATCCGGGTCGGGGATGCCGGCGGTCTCGAGCCGCTGGGAGATCATCTCCACGTCCACGTCCTGCGGCTTCAGCCGCCCCGCCACCACGTCCTGGGCGATGCGGGTGACGGCGGCGGCGATCTCCTGCCGCGAGCCGTAGTTGAACGCCACCACGAGGGTAAGCCCGGTGTTGGCGCGCGTGAGGTTCTCCGCCTCGGCGAGCAGGTCGCGGATGTCGCTGGAGAGGGACGCCCGCTCGCCGATCACCCGCACCTTCACGTTGGCGCGGTTCAGCTCGGCCAGGTCGTAGCGCAGGAACAGCTTCAGGAGCCGCATCAGCTCCGTTATCTCCCCCACCGGCCGTGACCAGTTTTCCGAGGAGAAGCTGTAGATGGTGAGATAGCGGATGCCCACCTCGCGGGCGGCGCGCACGCAGCGGCGCAGCGCCTCCACCCCGCGCCGATGCCCCTCCACCCGCGGCAGCTTGCGCGAGGTGGCCCAGCGCCCGTTGCCATCCATGATCACGCCCACATGCACGGGAACGACCGCCGGCGCCGGCTCCGGCGCATTGGCGTCGCTCTTCGCGGAGCGCAAGGACATGGCTTGCTCGGGACTCACTCAGCGCTCCTCAGACCGAAAGGATTTCCTTTTCCTTCTGGGCGAGCGTCTGGTCGACCTCGGCGATCGCCTCGTCGGTGGCCTTCTGCACGTCCTTGGACAGGCGCTCGAGTTCATCGGAACCCATCTCGCTGTCCTTTTCCAGCTTCTTCAGAAGGTCCATCCCGTCGCGACGCACATGCCGCACCGCCACCCGCGCGGCCTCGGCATACTTGTGCGCAACCTTCACGAGTTCCTGGCGCCGCTCCTGGTTGAGCTCGGGAATGCGCAGGCGCAGCACCTGACCTTCCGTCGCCGGATTGAGGCCGAGGTTGCTGTCGCGGATCGCCTTTTCCACCGCGTTCACCATGCCGCGGTCCCACACCTGCACCGAAAGCAGGCGTGCCTCCGGCACCGAGACCGTGGCCACCTGGTTCAGCGGCATGCGCGCGCCGTAGGCCTCCACCGTGATGGGATCGAGCAGGCTCGCGGAAGCGCGCCCGGTGCGCAACCCGCCCAGCTCGTTCCCGAGCACGCCGATCGCGCCCTGCATCCGGCGCTTGAGATCGGACATGTCGAAGGTCCCAGTCATGGCTATCCTCTGTCTGTTCTCGGGGCGCATTCCTTTCGCATGGAAACGGTTCTGTTTCCATGCCGACGCAAGGTTGCCCTCTCGTGATGTCTCGTCCGGCCCCGCACGGGTCGGCCCCGGCCAAGGCGCGGACGGTGGACCGGAGCAAGGCTCCGGAAACGACAGAGGGCGGCCGCAGGCCTGCGACCAGCCCTCGATTGCGCGGCCCAGATCCGCCCCATCCCCCGCCTATCCGATCCCGCGTCCGGAGCGGCCGGCGCGCACAGCGATCAGGGAGCGACGACGGTAACCCGGCCTTCGCCCTTGGCTGCCGTCGCGATCGCCCCCACCTCGCGAATGGAGAACACGATTATGGGCAACGCCGCCTCACGGGCAAGCGCGAACGCGGCCGCATCCATAACCTTGAGGTCGCGGGCGAGCGCCTCGTCATGGGTGATGCGGTCGTAGCGCGTGGCCGCAGGGTCGAGCTTGGGATCGGCGGTGTAGACGCCATCCACGTTGGTGGCCTTCAGCACCGCGTCGCAGTCGAGCTCCGCGGCGCGCAGCACCGCGCCCGTATCAGTGGTGAAGTAGGGATTGCCGGTGCCGCCGGTGAGCACCACGATGCGGCCGCGCCGCAGGTGCCGCATGGCCGGCTGGCGGGCGTAGGGCTCGCACACGGTCGGCATGGGAATGGCCGACAGGGTGCGGGCCGGCGCGCCGGCCGCCTCGATGGCCCGCTCCAGGGCGAGACCATTCATCACGGTGGCGAGCATGCCCATGTGGTCGGCGGTGGCGCGATCGAGATTCTCGTCCGCCACCCGCGCGCCGCGCAGGATGTTTCCGCCGCCCACCACGACCGCCACCTCGCAGCCGAGCGACCGCGCGGCGACCAGATCACGGGCGATGCGCGCCACGGTGGGAGGATGCAGGCCGAAGGGCTCCGAGCCCATGAGGGCTTCGCCGGAGACCTTCACCAGGATGCGGGGATAGGGGAGGCCCGGTGCCGCGAAGGGCACCGGAGGCTCCGGATAGTCCGAGTCGTCCGCGACGGAAGCGGCCATGGGAGCCCCCTGCCCGTTAAGGTCAGGACTGGCCGGCAGCAGCGGCCACTTCGGCCGCGAAGTCGGTCTCTTCCTTCTCGATGCCCTCTCCCAAAGCGTAGCGCACGAAGCCGGTGAGCTTGATCGGACCGCCGACCTGGCCCTCGGCCTCCTTCAGCACCTGGGAGACGGACTTGGAGCCGTCATGCACGAAGGCCTGGTCGAGGAGGGTGTTCTCCTTGAAGAAGCTCTTCATGCCGCTCTCGGCGATCTTGTCCTGCACGTTGGCGGGCTTGCCCTGGTGCTTCTCAAGCAGGATCGCCTTCTCGCGGGCGACGGTCTCGGCCGGGATGCCGGAGGCGTCGAGCGCCAGCGGGTTGAGCGCGGCCACGTGCATGGCGATCTGGCGGCCGAGGGTGGAGAGCTTCTCCACATCGCCCTCGGACTCCAGGGCGACGAGCACGCCGATGCGGCCCTGCCCCTCGACCACGGCGCCGTGCACGTAGGTGGCGATCACGCCCTTGGAGACGGTGAGCTTGACCGAGCGGCGCAGCGTCATGTTCTCGCCGATGGTGGCGATGAGCGCGGTGAGGCGGTCGGCGACACTGATCTCCTCGCCCGGGAACTTCGCGGCGGCGACGGCCTCGACGCTGCCGTCCGTGTTGAGGGCGACCTTGGCCACCTCACGCACGAAGGCCTGGAAGTCCGGGTTGCGGGCAACGAAGTCGGTCTCGGCGTTCACTTCCACCGCGGCGGCGTAGTGGCCGGACGACTCGACGGCGACGAGGCCCTCGGCGGCCACGCGGCCAGCCTTCTTGGCGGCCTTGGCGAGGCCCTTCTTGCGCAGCCAGTCGATGGCAGCCTCGACATCGCCATCCGTCTCGGTGAGCGCGGACTTGCAGTCCATCATGCCTGCGCCGGTCTTGTCGCGCAGTTCCTTCACGAGTCCGGCGGTGATCGCAGCCATGTTCAATCCCTTCTTCTCGCACCACGGCCGGCCACGGTGAGCCCGAGCCGGCCGTGGGGGCGCCCAAGCGCCCCATTACTCTCGATTCGTCTTCAGATCTGCGACAGAGGTCGCACCGCGCGAGATCACTCGACCTCGGCAGAAAGCTCCTTGGCCTGAGCCACCCAGCCGTCGACGCGGCCCGGCAGCCCCACCTCTTCGCCGATGCGATGGGCGTCCACCGCATCGAGGCCGGCAATCTGGCCAAAGTGGAACACGCCGAGGTCGTTCAGCTTCTGCTCGATCTCGGGGCTGACGCCCGTGAGCTTCTTCAGGTCGTCGGCGACACCGCGCGGACCGGACAGCGGCTCGAAGGACGACCACACGCTAGCCTCGACCGGGAGGTCCTCCACCAGCGGGGCCTCCTCGGCGCCGACGTCGAAGCCGAGGTCGGTGTGGCCGCGGCCGATGCCGTCGATGGCGGCGCGCGCCACGAGGTCGCAATAGAGCTGGATGGCGCGGCCGGCGTCATCGTTGCCGGGAACCGGGAAGGCGATGCCGTCCGGATCGCAATTGGTGTCGAGAATGGCAGCCACCGGAATGCCGAGGCGCTGGGCCTCCTTCACGGCGATGTCTTCCTTGTTCGTGTCGATCACGAACAGCAGGTCCGGCAGGCCGCCCATGTCGCGGATGCCGCCGAGCGCCTTGTCCAGCTTCTCCTTCTCGCGGGAGAGGGTCAGGCGCTCCTTCTTGGTGTAGCCGGAGCCGGCCTCGGGACCAGCCAGCATCTCCTCCAGCTTCTTCAGCCGGGCGATGGAGTTGGAGATGGTCTTCCAGTTGGTGAGCATGCCGCCGAGCCAGCGGGAGTTCACATAATACTGGGCGGAGCGGCGGGCGGCATCCGCCACCTGCTCCTGGGCCTGGCGCTTGGTGCCGACGAACAGCACGCGGCCGCCCTGGGCCACCGTGTCGGAGACGGCCTGCAGCGCGCGATGCAGCGCGGGCACGGTCTGCGACAGGTCGAGGATGTGAATGTTGTTGCGAACGCCGAAGATGTACGGAGCCATCTTGGGGTTCCAGCGGTGGGACTGATGTCCGAAGTGCACGCCAGCCTCGAGAAGCTGACGCATCGAATAATCGGGAAGAGCCACGTGGTAATCTCCGGTTGAGCCTCCGCGGACGTACCCTTCAGCCAATGGCAAAGGGCACCGGATGGCCGACATGGCCGTGTCCGCGTGCGGAATGGGTGGGGCACATACACGAGAGGGCCCGCCGAGGCAAGAGCAGCACCCCGCGGCGGGCCGGGAGAACCTCCGGAAGCGGAGGCGGGACGGGAGCGCGGGGGCGGAAACGCCCCTGCCCTCACCCGCCGGAGCGCTGGCGCTCCTCCTCGACCAGTTCCTTCTTGGAGAGCTTGCCCACCACGCTCTTGGGCAGGCTCTCGCGAATCTCCACCGCCTTGGGCATCTCGATCTTGGAGATCTGGGCGGAGAGGAAGCTCATGAGCTCGTCGGGGCTCGTCTCGCTGTCCTGGCGCAGGGTCACGAAGGCCTTCGGGGCCTGTCCGCGGTAAGTATCTGGGATGCCGATGGCCACCGCCTCCGCCACGGCGGGATGGAGGTAGAGGGCCTCCTCGATCACCCGTGGATAAACATTATATCCGCCGCACAGGATCACGTCCTTGATGCGGTCGACGAGGAAGAGGTAGCCGTCCGGGTCCATATACCCCACGTCACCGGTCCGCAGCGCTCCGTCGATGAAGGCCATGGCGGTCTCGTCGGGGCGGCCGTAGTAGCCCTTCATCACCTGCGGGCCACGCACGCAGACCTCGCCCTTCTCCCCCACCCCGAGGATGCGGGAGGGGTCTGCGAGGTCGCGAATCTCGATGACCGTCTGCGGCAGCGCCGTCCCCACCGAGCCGCCCTTCACCAGGCCGAGCGGCGGATTGGCGGTGACGACGGGGGACGTTTCCGAAAGACCGTATCCTTCGACCAGCATGCAGCCCGTGAGCTGCTGGAAGCGGTCGCGCACGTCCATGGGCAGCGGCGCCCCGCCCGAGATGCACAGCGTGAGCGAGGACAGGTCCCGCCTGTCGATATGCGGCACCTGATTGATGGCGCCATAGATGGTCGGCACCCCGGGGAACATGGTGGGCTTTTCCCGCTCGATGGTGTCGAGCAGGTCGTTGAGCTGGAAGCGCGGCAGCAGGACGATCTCCGCCCCGAGGCAGATGGGAATCAGCATCACCGTCTGCATGGCGAAGACGTGGAACAGCGGCAGCACGCCCAGCACCCGCTTCACGCCGATGCGTTCGCAGTCCGCATGAACGATGAGCTGGTGCGTGTTGGCAGAGACATTGGCGTGGGTGAGCATCGCCCCCTTGGGAACGCCGGTGGTGCCGCCCGTATATTGCAGCACCGCGATGTCCTCGGCCGGGTTCACCTCCACCGGCTGCGGTCGCGCGCCATGCTTCAGCAGGGCGGCGTAGGGAAGATGCAGTCCGTCGCCGGGCGAGTAGACTGCCTTTTCCTTGCGCTTGAAGAGGTTGAACAGGAGCCCCTTCATGAAGGGCAGGATGCCCGTCATGGGGCAGACGATGATGGACTTCAGCCCCGCTTCCTGCGCCACCGCCACGACACGGGAATGGATGAGCTTCAGGTCGGGCACCACCATGAAGGTCGTGCCCGAATCGCGGATCTGGTGCCTCAGCTCGCGCTCCACATAGAGCGGCGAGAAGTTCACCACCGTACCGCCCGCCTTCATCACGGCGAAAAAGAAGATCACAGAATAAGGCGTGTTGGGCAGGCACAGGCCCACCTTGGTGCCCTTGTGCACGCCATGCGCCTGGAGGCCGGCGGCGACCGTGTCCACCGCCGCGCCCAGCTCGGCGTAGGTCCACTTGCGGCCGAAGAAGCTCAGCGCGGAGCGCTCTCCATATTCGGCAACGCTGAGATCGAGAAGCTCGGGCACCGGCGAGATCGCCACGGCGCCGCCATCCGTGCGATGGAGCATGAACGTCCCTCCTTCTGCCGGCGCTCTTGTGATTGTCTTGGCTCGCGCGCGGCAGGGCTGATCTGTGACCCTAGGTCATGTATCTTGCGGCGCAATTGCGCCCTTCTCGCGATGCTCCGGCGCCACCGCCGATGCGAGCCGGGGGCGGCCATGACGCCCGCCGCCCACCGCCGGAGCCCTGCGGGCGCACGCTTCCCGACCCCCGCCTGGGAAGCGTGCGCGCCGGCAGCACTCACTTGGTGATGAGCGCGGCCTCGGTGGTGGCGCCGAACTTGTAGCGCAGCGCCACCGAAACGATGTCCACGTAGCCGTCGCTGACCTGACCAATCAGCGAGCCGCGCGTCACGTTGGCCGGATCGGTGGGCAAAAGGGTGATGGGGCTCGTCTCGCCGAAGATATGGCTGTAGGCGAAATCCATCGAGAACTGCTGCGTGAAGTTGTAGGTGAAGCCGCCCGAGAGCCACAGCCGGTTGGTATCCGGCAGGCGCGGCGAGCGCGTGTCGTCCGGCACCGGCGTCAGCTCGTAGGCGAGGCCGGCGCGCAGGGCGAGCTTCGGATCCCACTGGTATTCGACGCCGCCGGAGAAGAACCAGCCGTCGTTCCACTTGAGGTCGAGCGTGCTCTGCCCGGCCGCGGAGCTGACGACCAGCTGCTGCACCGTGGACCAGTTGGTCCATTCCACCGTTCCGAGCAGCGTCCACTGCGGGGTGACCTGCGAGCGGAACGAGGCCGTCACCTGGTCCGGCAGGGTGAGAGGCGCGGTCGCCGACAGAGGCGGAATCACCTGGCCGCGGCCACTGAGACCCAGTTGGCCGGTGATGGTCTGATCGATGAAGGAGCGATACCCGATGCCGAGGGTGGTGCCCGGAGCGAGGGTGAACAGCGCGCCGAGGTTGAAGCCGAAGCCGTAATCCTCTCCCTCGACCTGACTGTAGCCGGAGACCACGATGGGCGGCATCGCCGGCACCACGCCCAGCACCTGGGCGCCGGTGAGCTTCGCCTCGATGTAGTTGACGTTCACGCCGGCGCCCAGGGTCAGCCAGTCGTTGACCCTGTAGGCCACCGAGCCCTGGACGTTCACGTCGAAGATGCGGTTGTAGCAGCCATAGTAGCGACCGGACCAATTGCAGGTCGCATCGGTGACGAGGCCGTAGGGCGAGGTGATGCCGACGCCCACCGCCCACTTGTCCCAGGCATAGGAGGCGTAGCCGGTCGGCAGGGTGCCGTTGTCGACGATGTCGCCCACCCCGAGGTTGCCGAGGTTGGCCCCGGTGATGGGGGCGCCGGCGCTGAACACGTCCACGGACGCGTGCGGCGCAATATAGGTGATGTTCTGCTCGACGCTCAGTCCCGGCGTGAAGCTCAGGGCCGCCGGGTTCCAGAACATGGAGGCGAGGCCCTCGCCACCCGCCGCGTTACCGGCGAATGCCGTGCCCTGATAATAGGAACTCTGCTCCCGCAGGCCGAATCCGCCAGCCTGCGCCCCGCCCGCCGCCATGACGACGACCGGCATGGCAAGCACTGGCGCCGCCCGCACAGCCCACTTGCGCAGTGTCATGAGCCTAAGCCTCCTCCAAAGTTTCCTCAGGGCCCCGGCACGCTGCGGTGCACTATAGGTTTTTATGGTGCCCTATACGTCACCCAGAATGCCTATTGGACGAAGCCCGTCAACTGCCATCTTTCTACCTTAATCCAATTCCGCACCGGAACCCGAAAGGCGTTGCATCGCAGCCACAGATACCTACTTCCAGTGGTGCCGGCCCACCATGGCCAAGGACGAATCCCGCCCTCTCGCCGCACGGTGCAGGGTAGGGACGGATGGCGGCGGCCGCAAACCGCAAATCGCGACAAGCCCGCATGAAACATGGGCCTTGGCGAAGCGGTGTCTGCGATGAAGAGGGGCTTGCGCCGGTGGTCAAAGCATGTATCTTCGGGGCGAGTGATTGACGTATAGGTGAACACGTGGCATCCACAGGCAAGCGAGGCAGCGCCGCTGCTCTGACGGACACCTTCTTCACGGTCACCGAGCTGGCGCGCGACCTTGCGGTCACGCCCCGCACCATTCGATTCTACGAGGACAAAGGCCTGATCGCCCCGCGCCGGGCGGGCACCATGCGCGTCTACACCAAGCGCGACCGGGCCCGCATGTCGATCATCCTGCGCGGCAAGCGCCTCGGCTTTTCGCTGCGCGAGATCAAGGATTACCTCGACCTCTACGACATGGATCCCACCCAGTCCGAGCAGATCAAGATGCTGCTCAAGAAGGTCCACGTCCGCCTTGAAATGCTTGAGGACCAGCGCCTCGCGCTGGAGGAGACCATCGTCGAGCTGAAGGACATCGAGGAGCAGGCCCTGTCTGCTCTCTCGCAGGAAGCGGCCGAGAAGAAAGCCGCCGGATAAGGCCTGAAGCCAGGCCGCGCCCCCGCCCGTTGCCACTTCGGCGGGGACAAATGACAGACAGGCAGGAGAGCCCATGCAAAACGTTGTGATTGCGGGCTACGCCCGCTCGCCGTTCACCCTTGCCAAGAAGGGTGAGCTTGCGCGTGTGCGCCCGGACGACCTCGCCGCCCAGGTGGTGGCCGATCTCGTCGCCCGCACCGGGGTGAAGGTGGAGGACATCGAGGACCTCATCGTCGGCTGCGCCTTCCCGGAGGCCGAGCAGGGCTTCAATGTCGCCCGCCTCATCGGCATGATCGCCGGCCTGCCGGAAAGCGTTGCGGGCGTGACGCTGAACCGCTTCTGCGGCTCCTCCATGCAGTCGGTGCACATGGCCGCGGGCCAGATCCAGCTGGGCGCCGGCGAGGCGTTCATCTGCGCCGGCATCGAGAGCATGAGCCGCGTGCCCATGACCGGCTTCAACCCCATGCCCAACCCGGCGCTCTACAAGAAGATGCCGCAGGCCTACATGGGCATGGGCGAGACTGCCGAGAACGTCGCCGCCAAGTGGCAGATCACCCGCGCCGACCAGGACGCCTTCGCGCTGAAGAGCCATGAGAAGGCAACGAAGGCCGAGGCCGAGGGCCGGTTCAAGGACGAGATCGTCGCCATCCATGTGAACGGCAAGGTCAACAAGAGCGTCGACCAGGACGGCTGCATCCGCCGCGATGCCACGCTGGAAGCCTTGTCCAGCCTCAAGCCCGCCTTCGACGAGAACGGCACGGTGACCGCCGGCACCTCCTCCCCGCTCACCGATGGCGCCTCGGCGGTGCTGGTCTGCTCGGAGGATTATGCCCTGCGCAACGGCCTCTCCCCCCTCGCCCGGATCAAGGCGGTGGCGGTGGCGGGGTGTGCGCCGGAGATCATGGGAATCGGCCCGGTCGCGGCCACCAGGAAGGCGCTAAGCCGTTCCGGCATCGACATTTCCGAGATCGACGTGGTGGAGCTGAACGAGGCCTTCGCCTCCCAGGCGCTCGCCTGCCAGCGCGAGCTCGGGATCAGGGACGAGACCCTCAACCTCGACGGCGGCGCCATCGCGCTCGGCCACCCGCTCGGCGCCACCGGCGCCCGCATCGTCGGCAAGGCGGCGTCGCTGCTGAAGCGGGAAGGCGGGAAATATGCCCTCGCCACCCAGTGCATCGGCGGCGGACAGGGCATCGCCACCGTCCTCGAGCGCGTCTGAGGAGGGGCGGATGGGCATCGAGACCTTCGGCACCATCGACGGCTCCGGCATCAAGAAGGTGGCCGTCATCGGCGCCGGCGTCATGGGCGCCGGCATCGCCGCCCACGTGGCCAATGCGGGGGTGGAAGTCCTCCTCCTCGACATCGTCCCGGAGGGCGCCGCGAACCGCAACGCCATCGCCGACAAGGCCGTGGAAAAGCTCCTGAAATCCGATCCCGCGGCCTTCATGTCCAAGGCCGCGGCGAAGCTGGTGAAGACCGGCAACATCGAGGACGACCTCGGCGCGCTCGCCACCTGCGACTGGATCGTCGAGGCGGTCATCGAACGTCTCGATATCAAGCAGGCGCTGTATCAGAAGATCGAGGGGGCCCGCCGGCCGGGGTCCGCGGTATCCTCTAATACCTCCACCATCCCCCTTGCCGACCTCACGGCGGGGATGCCGGAGAGCTTCAAGCGCGACTTCCTCATCACCCACTTCTTCAACCCGCCGCGCTACATGCGCCTCCTGGAGATCGTCGCCGGGCCGCAGACCCATCCGGAGACGGTCGCCGCGGTATCCCGCTTCGCCGATGTGAAGCTGGGCAAGACGGTGGTCACCTGCAAGGACACCCCCGGCTTCATCGCCAACCGGCTCGGCACCTACTGGCTGCAGCTGGCGGTGGGCGAGGCGTTCGCCCTGGGCCTCAAGGTGGAGGATGCGGATGCGGTCATGGGCCGGCCGTTCGGCTTCCCCAAGACCGGCGTGTTCGGCCTCATCGACCTCGTGGGCCTCGATCTCATGCCCCACGTCCAGGGCTCGCTGAAGCGCGCCCTCCCCGCCTCGGACCCCTTCCACGCCACGCTCCGGGACGAGCCGCTGATCGCGAAGATGATCGAGACCGGCTACACCGGCCGCAAGGGCAAGGGCGGCTTCTACCGCCTCAACCGCGCGGACGGCGGCAAGCTCAAGGAGGCCATCGACCTCTCAACGGGCGAGTACCGGCCGCAGGTGAAGGCCGCCGTGGCGGAGCTGGAGGATGGCGGGGGCAAGGACCTCTTCGCCCTCCTCTCCTCCGAGGGCGTGGCCGGCCGCTACGCCCGCTCGGTGATGGCGCGGACGCTGGCCTATGCCGCCCGCCTCGTGCCGGAGGCGGCCGACGACATCGTGGCGATCGATGACGCCATGAAGCTCGGCTACAATTGGAAACTCGGCCCCTTCGAGCTGATCGACAAGATCGGCGCCGCCCGCCTCATCGGCCTCCTGAAGGCCGATGGCGTCACGGTCCCTGCCCTGCTGGCGCTGGCCGCCGACACCCCCTTCTACCGGGTGGAGAACGGCGCCCGCCAATATCTCGGCGCCGATGGCGCCTACCGCGACATCGTGCGGCCCGAGGGCGTGCTGCTGCTGGCCGACATCAAGCTCAAGTCCCAGCCGCTCCTGAAGAATGGCTCGGCGGCCCTGTGGGACATCAGCGACGGGGTGGTGTGCCTGGAGTTCACCTCCAAGGGCAATTCCCTGGACGAGGGCATCATCACGCTGCTCGCCAAGGCGCTGAAGCTCGTAAAGGACAAGTACAAGGCGCTCGTCATCTATAACGAGGGCTCGAACTTCTCCGTGGGCGCGAATCTCGGCCTTGCCCTGTTCGCCTGCAACATCGGCGCCTTCGGCGAGGTGGAGAAGCTGGTCGCCACCGGCCAGAAGACCTACCAGGACATGAAGTACGCCCCCTTCCCCGTGGTGGCCGCGCCCTCGGGCATGGCGCTCGGCGGCGGGTGCGAGATCCTGCTCCATGCCAGCGCCGTGCAGGCCCATGCGGAAAGCTATATCGGGCTGGTCGAATGCGGCGTCGGCGTGCTCCCGGCCTGGGGCGGCTGCACCGCCATGCTGGAGCGCTGGGCCTTCGACCCCAAGTTCCCCAAGGGGCCCATGCCAGCGCCCTCCAAGGTGTTCGAGACGGTCTCCACCGCCACGGTCGCCAAGTCCGCCGCCGAGGCCAAGGAACTGAAGTTCCTGCGCGAGAGCGACGGCATCACCATGAACCGCGACCGCCTGCTGGCCGACGCCAAGGCGAAGGCCCTCGCCATGGTGGATGGCTACCAGCCGCCCAAGCCAGTGGAGTTCTTCCTGCCCGGCCCCACCGGCAAGGTGGCCATGGACATGGCGGTGGAAGGCTTCGCCAGGCGCGGCCTCGCCACGAAGCATGACAAGGTGGTGTCCGGCGTGCTCGCCGAGGTGCTCACGGGCGGCGATGCCGACCATATCCAGCCGGTGAAGGCCGAGCGGGTGCTGGAGCTGGAGCGGGAAGGCTTCATGAAGCTGCTGCGCACCAACGCCACGCTGGACCGCATCGAGCACATCCTCGAAACCGGCCGGCCGCTCAGGAACTGAGGAGAGGCGCCATGCGACTGTGGGCTTCTGCTGCCGTTGCCTTTCTGGCCCTCACGGGTCCGGTGGCCGCGCAGCAGGGTGCCCCGGCGGGCCTGCCGCTGCCGCCGGAGCAGATGCGGCAGGAGTTCGCCATGATCCAGGCGGCCCACAAGGCCGGATCGCCCCTGGACCCCGCATCGCGGTTCCATCGGCTCGCCGGCGAAGAGGCCACGCGCCTCGTCGCCGGCAGGCGGTGGACATTCGTAACGCTGCACGTGGAAGCCCACTTTGATTTCTTCGACGACGGTCGCCTGCGGGTGACCAATCTGCCCTCCCAGCTGTTCGGACTACCCGAGACAGTGCGGACAGGGACATGGACGGTGGAGGGCGACGCGCTCTGCCTCGTCTTCGAGACCCAGGGCGGCACGGCCGATCGCTCGTGCATGCTCGGCTATGGGCTCGGCAATTACGTTCTGCTCGGAGCCAACGGCGACAACAGCCCGGCGGCGAGGAACCGAGCCATGGCTGGAACCCTTTTGTCGCCCGGGGCCATCCCCGACTGATCGTTCGCCGCAAGGCCTTGCCGTATCAATGTGCCGCATCAAGCGGCGTTCAAAAACGAGACCCAATAAGTTCGGGAGCCCAACGCCATGCAGGTCTACACCCCCCCGCTCCGCGACATGCGCTTCGTGCTGCATGAGCTGCACGGCAGCGAGCAGCTCAGCACCCTCAAGGGCCTGGAGGAGGTCACCCCCGACCTCATCGACGCCGTGCTGGAGGAGGCCGGCAAGCTGGTGGTGGAGGTGCTCGCGCCCCTCAACCAGTCCGGCGACCTCGAGGGCTGCACCTATGAGAATGGCGTGGTGCGCACCCCGAAGGGCTTCAAGGAGGCCTACACGGCGTTCCGCGAAGGCGGCTGGAACGGCATCGCCTGCGATCCGAAATATGGCGGCCAGGGCCTGCCGGCCAGCGTGAACAAGCTGGTGGAGGAGATGCTCTGCTCCGGCAACCTCGCCTTCGGCATCTGCCCCGGCCTCACCCACGGCGCCTACCAGGCGCTGAAGGCCTATGCCTCGGACGAGCTGAAGGAGCGCTTCCTGCCGAAGATGGTGGACGGCATCTGGTCCGGCTCCATGTGCCTCACCGAGCCCCAGTGCGGCACCGACCTCGGCCTCGTGCGCACCAAGGCGGAGCCGCAGGCGGATGGCAGCTACAAGATCACCGGCAACAAGATCTTCATCTCCGCCGGCGAGCAGGACATGACGGAGAACATCGTCCATCTCGTCCTCGCCCGCCTGCCGGACGCGCCCAAGGGCATCAAGGGCATCTCGCTCTTCCTGGTGCCGAAGTTCCTGCCGAAGGAGGATGGCTCGGTGGGCCCGCGCAATGGCGTGCTGTGCACCGGCATCGAGCACAAGATGGGCATCCACGGCTCGTCCACCTGCCAGATGTCGTTCGACGAGGCCACCGGCTGGCTGGTGGGCGAGCCCCACAAGGGCATGCGCGCCATGTTCGCCATGATGAACTCGGAGCGCCTCTCCGTGGGCACGCAGGGCCTCGGCCTCGGCGAGGCGGCCTATCAGGCGGCGGTGGTCTATGCGAAGGAGCGCCTGCAGGGTCGCGCCCTTTCCGGCGCCAAGCACCCGGACAAGCCGGCCGACCCCATCATCGTGCATCCGGACGTGCGCCGGACTCTGATGACCATGCGCGCCTACAACGAGGGCTGCCGCGCGCTCGCCGGCTGGGTGGCGCGGGCCCTGGACCTGATGGAGCGTTCGCAGGACCCGGAGGAGCGCCAGCAGGCCGAGGACTTCACGGCGCTGATGACCCCCATCGTGAAGGCGCTGTTCACCGACCTCGGCTTTGCCATCACCTCCATGGGCATGCAGGTCTATGGCGGGCACGGCTACATCCGCGACCACGGCATGGAGCAGTATGTGCGCGACGCGCGCATCGCCATGATCTACGAGGGCACCAACGGCGTGCAGGCGCTGGACCTCGTGGGCCGCAAGCTGCCGGCGCACATGGGGCGCTACCTGCGCTCCTTCTTCCACCCGGTGCTCAACTACATCGACGCCAAGCTCGACGACGAGAACCTCGGCCCGCTGGTGGGCCCGCTCGGCAAGGCGTTCGGCGCGCTCCAGCTCGCCACCGCGCACATCGCCGAGAAGGGCCTGAAGGACCCCGAGGAGGCCGGCGCCGCGGCCACCGAATACCTGCGCCTGTTCGGCCTGGTGGCGCTCGGCTACATGTGGGTGCGCATGGCGGAGGTGGCCTACGAGAAGCGCGTCTCCAACCCGGACGACGCCGCCTTCTACGACGCCAAGATCACCACCGCCCGCTTCTTCATCGAGAAGCTGCTGCCGGAGGTGGCGGCCCTGTGGGGTTCCATCAAGGCCGGCAAGGGGTCCATGATGGCGCTCGACGAAGCGATGTTCTGAATGCGCCGCCGGCCGTGCCCCGGCCGGACGGTGCGGTCCCGGGCCGGCCCGCCACAGGCGGGGGGTCCCGGGATGCGTGTCAGGGCTTCCTCCCACCGCCCCGCCCCCGGGGCGGCTCTTTTACGAAAAAAGGCGATTTCTGATGGCTGATGTGTCTTCCCTCGTCGAGGCCATGCGCGAGCGGGCGGATACGCTCAAGGAGCTGGGCTACAAGGTGCGCTTCGACCTCACCGACACGGGCGAGGCCATCCTGCTCGACGCCACCGGCGCCGCGGCGGAGGTGAGCGGGGCGGCCGGCGAGGACGAGGCCGACGCGGTGCTCAAGCTCTCCACCGATACGCTGGACAAGCTGATCACCGGCCGCATCGGCCCCATGCTGGCCTTCTCCACCGGGCGGCTGAAGATCTCCGGCTCGCAGGGCGTCGCCCTCAAGCTCGCCGGCCTGCTCGACCAGGCCTGAGGCCATGGGCAGGGGTCGCCGGCCGATGCCGGGCGGGGCACCGCACGCCCCGGCGCCGCACGGGCCATTGGCCTGAGGCGCCGGCCCCTCCCCCGAAACGCGAAAGGCCGGGCATGCGCCCGGCCTTTTTTGCGCGTGCTTCCCAGGCTGCCTGCCTGCTGCTCAGGGCTTACCTGCTCAGGGCTTGGCGGAGGCGCTGCCCGAGCTGCCGGCCGCGAGCGCCGAGGCGATGGCCTGCCGCAGCAGGTCGCTGCGCGCCGCATGGCGTGCGCCGGTGGCGGAGAGGTGGTCGGTATCCACGTAATAGAAGCGCAGCCCCACGCCCGCGGTGCAGCTGTCGTCCCGGCAGAACACGTCCGCCATGGGCACGGCCGCAACACCGGAATGGCGCAGCGCGGCCGCCGCAAGCACCTCGTTGCCCGGCCCCACCACCTTCAGCGCCGCCTTGCGCGTCTGGTCGTAGCAGGCGGCGGAATCGCCCTTCCTGTAGAATTCCGCGGTCGCCACGCAGCGCACCGGCGCCGGCTGGTATTCCGGCGACTGGCCGATGAGCACCACCTGCGGGCCCAGCGCCCGCAGCTCGGCGACGGTGCGCTCCACCATGTGGGCGAACACGCGGTTGCTGTTGTCCCTGCTGCGCTCCTCGCCGCCCGGCAGCTCGTCGGTGACGAGGGTGAAGGCCGAGCTGGCGCGGGCGGTCCACAGCGCCCAGCGTCCCACCAGCACCACCACCTTGGGCTTCACGCGCTTGATCTCGTCCAGCACCGCGGCGTTGAAGGCGGCGCACACGCCGGGGGTGAACTGGTCGCGCCGCGCGAGGCCGCCGATGAGCGGCGGGCAGCCGGCCATGGATTGCAGGCGCGCGGTCTGGCCGAGCGCCGCCGCCTCCTCGGCGATGCCGATGAAGGTGGCGCCGGCGTGCGAGTCGCCCCACACCAGCACGTCGTAGGTGCCCTTGTCCGCGCCCGGCCCCAGCGCGCAGCGCGAGATGGGCTTCATTTCCGCGGGCGTCCAGAACTTGGCGTTGTTGTTGCAGTCGCGCTGGAAGCGGCTCTTGTCGTCGGCCGCCGCCTCCGCCGCCGCGCCCAGCGGCGAGATGGAGAAGAAGCCCTGCCCCACCATCTGCAGGTCGAAGGCCACCACCAGCGTCACCACGATGGCGACCGCGCCCATGCCGATGCGCTTCAGCCGATTGCCGCCGAAGGTGTCGGCGCGGCGCAGCGGCGTCTCCACATATTTCAGCGACAGGGCCGACAGGATGACGGCCACGGCCACCACCACCCCTGATTCGATGTAGGTGGTGTGCCGGCCCTTCCACATGGCGGCGAGCACCAGCAGGGGCCAGTGCCAGAGGTAGAGCGAATAGGAGATGCGCCCCACATAGACCATGCCCTTCAGGCTGAGCACGCGCGAGACGATGCCGTCCGGCGCGAAGGCTCCCGCATAGATGATGGCGACCGCCCCCAGCACCGGCGGCACGGCGGCGAAGCCGGGGAAGGTGGATTCCTGGCTCAGCGCGAACACCGGCACGAGGATGCCGAGCGCACCCGCCACGGCGATGGCGTTGGCGACGCGCTGCGACACCCGGGGCCAGGCGAGGAGGGCAAGCAGCGCGCCCGCCAGGAGCTCCCACGCCCGGCTGGTGAGCAGGAAGAAGGCACCCGACGCATCCGTGCGCACGATGCTCTGGGAATAAGCGAGCGAGAAGAGCGCGATGGCCCCCAGCGCGCCGACCGCCACCCGCCTCCCGCGCTCCCGGCCGCCGATGCGCATCAGCGCGAACAGGAGCAGCGGGAAGATGATGTAGAACTGCTCCTCCACCGCCAGCGACCACAGGTGCAGCAGCGGCGTCTCGTCCGCCTTGGGGCCGAAATAGTTGAGCAGCTGCTCGAAATGGATGTTGGCGTAGAACAGGGCCGAGGGCGGCAGCGTGCCCACATAGGCCATCATCTGGCGCGGCATCAGCATCAGCGCGCAGAGCGCCGTCGTCACCGCCAGCACCGTGAACAGCGCCGGGAAGATGCGGCGGATTCGCCGGTCGTAGAAATCCACCAGCGAATAGGTGTCCGCCACCATCTCGCGATACAGGATGGAGGTGATCAGGAAGCCGGAGATCACGAAGAAGACGTCGACACCGATGAAGCCGCCGTCGAACGGCGGAATCCTCGCGTGAAACAGGACGACGCTTCCGACGGCGATGGCCCTCAGGCCATCGATGTCGGACCGGTAGGTCAGACTCATTCCCTATCCCTTGATCCGCGCTCGAAGGATCGCCGCGCGCAGTCTCGCCGGCGTCGGGTTTAGCCATTTAATGCCGGCACGGCAATTCTCGCCGCCCCCGGAGGCATCCCTCCACCCGGCGGCGCGGCGCGCCGGGGCGGGCGGGCCCGTCATCGGGGCGCAACGCAAGCGTCATGGTTTCGTTGCGCAACGCTTCCATGCACCATGCATCCCAATGCGGAGATCAACCGCACTCTGGAGGAAGACATGGCCTGGCATCTTTCGGCCGCGCAGCTTGCGGCCTCGACCCCCAAGGCGTCCCTCTCCCGGCGCGGCGCGCTCGCCGCCCTTTCGCTGGCGGCGCTGGCGTCCTTCGCGCAGCCGGCCGCGGCGGCGACCGAGATCCAGTGGTGGCACGCCATGAGCGGGCCGCTGGGCGAGAAGCTGGAGAAGCTCGCCGGCGACTTCAACGCCACCCAGGGCGAATACCGGATCGTGCCCGTCTTCAAGGGCACCTATCCCGAGACCATGACGGGCGCCATCGCCGCCTTCCGGGCGAAGCAGCACCCGGCCATCGTGCAGGTGTTCGAGGTGGGCACGGCCACCATGATGGCCGCCAAGGGCGCGGTCTACCCCACCTACAAGCTCATGAAGGACGCGGGCGAGCCGTTCGACCCCTCCGCCTACCTGCCGGCGGTGACGGGCTATTACACCGACACGGCCGGCAACATGCTGTCCTTCCCGTTCAATTCCTCGACGCCGATCCTCTATGTGAACAAGGACCTGTTCCGCAAAGCCGGCCTCGATCCCGACAGCCCGCCGAAGACCTGGCCCGACATGGCCGAGGCGGCGAAGAAGCTCCAGGCGGCCGGCGTGCCCTGCGGCTTCACCACCCAGTGGCCCTCCTGGGTGAACCTCGAGAACCTCTCCGCCTGGCACAACGTGGCCATCGGCACCAGGGAGAACGGCCTCGGCGGCTTCGACGCCGCGCTCACCATCGACAATCCGCTCACCGCGAAGCACTGGGCGGCCCTCGCCGAGTGGCAGAAGACGAAGATCTACGACTACGGCGGCCGGCAGGCGAAGGCGGACCCGAAGTTCTTCTCCGGCGAATGCGCCATGAGCATCGGCTCCTCGGCGGCGCGGGCGGGCATCCTCGCCAATGCCAAGTTCGACCTCGGCTACGGCATGATGCCCTATTG
Source organism: Xanthobacter nonsaccharivorans (assembly GCF_043194755.2). Classification (NCBI taxonomy): domain Bacteria; kingdom Pseudomonadati; phylum Pseudomonadota; class Alphaproteobacteria; order Hyphomicrobiales; family Xanthobacteraceae; genus Xanthobacter; species Xanthobacter nonsaccharivorans. The sequence continues at coordinate 2,798,133 of NZ_CM195526.1, forward strand.
GCCCGAGGTGAAGGGCGCGCCGCAGAACGCCATCATCGGCGGCGCCACCCTGTGGGTGCTCACCGGCCGGCCGGCGGCGGAATATGCCGGCGTGGCGAAGTTCTTCACCTACCTCTCCCGGCCCGAGGTGCAGGCCTGGTGGCACCAGAACACGGGCTACCTGCCCATCACCAAGGCCGCCTACGAGCTCTCCAGGGCGCAGGGCTTCTATGAGAAGAACCCGGGCACGGACGTCTCCATCCGCCAGATGACGCTGAACCCGCCCACCCCCAATTCCAAGGGCCTGCGCTTCGGCAATTTCGTGCAGGTGCGCGACGTGATCGAGGAGGAGCTGGAGGCGACGCTGGCCGGCCAGAAGACGCCCGAGGCGGCCCTTTCCGCCGCCCAGACGCGCGGCAACGCGCTGCTGCGGGCGTTCGAGAAGGCCAATCCCTGAGCAGGATGGTACGGATCGCGCGCAGGCAGGCACCTGCGCGCGATCCGCGCCGTGAAGGGAAACGAGGCATGACGCGCCATCCGCCGCAGGACAGAGCCGGCATTGGACCTCTCGGGTCCCGGACCGCAGCGCTCAGCCTTTCATTCCTTGTCGGCGCGTGCACGGACGAGCCGCTCAAAACCGTGTATTTTTGCGAAGACAGGTCAGATTACAAAATATACAGAACAGCCACGCTTCATAATGGCTTTCCAGCATTCAACTCTTTCATATCGGAATCCATTATGATCGATCATAAAGAAAATACATTTAGAATACTTGAAATAAACGACACGCCCGATGGGGATATTTCCATAACTTGCAAGGACGACAACATCGACATCGAGCTGGATGCGGGCCTCGAAGAACGCATGATCAAGCGCCTGGCCGCTCCCGAAGACATCAAGATCGCCATCTCCATCAAAAGGCCCCCGGCTTCCCCCTCCTTCTTCTTCCGACCCTGACGCGTGCCCCATGCAGGCCAAGCGCGTCACCTTCCCCGGCAAGATCACGCCCTACCTGCTGCTGCTGCCGCAGGTGGCGGTGACGCTCGTCTTCTTCGTCTGGCCGGCGGGGGAGGCGATCGTCTCCTCCTTCTACGCGCAGGATGCCTTCGGCCTCAGCGAGACCTTCGTGGGGCTCGCCAATTTCGCCGCCCTGCTGCGCGATCCCGCCTACCTTGAGGCCGTGGGCGTCTCCTTCCTCTTCGCCTTCTGCGTCACGGCGCTCGCCATGGGGCTCGGGCTCCTGTTCGCCGCGGCGGCGGACGCGGTGGGCAAGGCCTCGGGCGTGTACCAGGTGCTGCTGGTCTGGCCCTATGCGGTGGCGCCGGCGGTGGCGGGCATCCTGTGGCTGTTCATGTTCGATCCCTCGGTGGGGATCATCGCCCGCACGCTCAAGGGCGCCGGCCTCTCCTGGAACCATTTCCTCGACGGCGGCCAGGCGCTGACGCTGGTCATCCTCGCCGCGGCCTGGAAGCAGGTGAGCTACAATTTCCTGTTTTTCTACGCCGGGCTGCGCGCCATTCCGCTCGGGGCCATGGAGGCGGCCGCCCTCGACGGGGCGGGGCCGTGGCAGCGCTTCCGCTTCATCGTCTTCCCGCTGCTGGCGCCCACCACCTTCTTCCTGCTGGTGGTGAACCTCACCTATGCCTTCTTCGACACCTTCGGCATCATCCACGCCACCACCGGCGGCGGGCCGGGGCGGGCCACCACCATCCTCGTGTACAAGGTGTTCCGCGACGGCTTCGAGGGGCTGGACCTCGGCGGCTCCTCAGCCCAGTCGGTGCTGCTGCTGCTCATCGTCATCGCCCTGACGGCGGTGCAGTTCCGCCACATCGAACGGAAGGTGACCTATTGATGGCCGGCGCCTCCCGCCTCTCGCTCCTGCTCGCCCATCTGGTGCTGATCCTCGGCGTGGCGGTGATGGTGCTGCCGGTCTACGTGGCCTTCGTCGCCTCCACCCATCCGGGGGCGGACTTCCTCGGCGGGCGCATCGGCCTCGTGCCGGGGCCGGACCTCGTGGAAAACTACCGCCTCGCGCTCACCACCGGCGCCTCCACCGCCGGCATCCCGCCGGTGGCGCCCATGCTGTGGAACTCCTTCGTGGTGGCGCTGCTGATCGCGGTGGGGAAGATCGCCATCTCCATCCTCTCCGCCTTCGCCATCTGCTACTTCCGCTTCCCGCTCAGGGTGGCGGCCTTCTGGCTCATCTTCATCACGCTGATGCTGCCGGTGGAGGTGCGCATCCTGCCCACCTTCCAGGTGGCGGCGCGGCTCGACCTGCTGAATTCCTACGCCGGCCTCGCCGTGCCGCTCATCGCCAGCGCCACGGCCACCTTCCTGTTCCGGCAGGTGTTCATGACCATCCCCGACGAGCTCACCGAGGCCGCGCTGGTGGACGGGGCCGGGCCCCTCACCTTCTTCTGGTCGATCCTGCTGCCGCTCTCGCGCACCAACATCGCGGCGCTGTTCGTGATCCTGTTCCTCTATGGCTGGAACCAGTACCTGTGGCCGCTGCTGGTGACGACCGACACGCGCTACTACACCGTGGTGATGGGCATCCGCCGCCTCGTGGGCGCGGCGGCGGAGGCGGACCCGGTGTGGCACCTGGTCATGGCCACCGCCATCCTCGCCATGCTGCCGCCGGTGCTGGTGATCGCGCTGATGCAGCGCCTGTTCGTGCGTGGGCTGACCGAGACGGAGAAGTAAGCCCCCGTCCGCTCGCCCGCGCCCACCCGCCAGAAAAGAAAAAGGCGAGGCCCGTTGGCCTCGCCTTGCTCATTCCACGGGTCCTGCATCGCCGGCGGATCTAAAGTCCGCTTTACCGCGACGCGGCCAATCCGTGATGCCGATTCCGTATGCGCCAGAAGGCGGCCTTCGGTCGGCTTCTTTTTTCCGAGTCCTCCCGAGACCTGGACCGCGTTCACCACCTGTGTTGGCGGGCGGTGACGATCCCCTTTCTTGTGCGCGGTCAAAATAGAACAAGAATCTGTCGTTTGTCATCCTTGCGCCGCAATATCCATTTCGCTGCAACGCACTATGGTCCTCCGGCACCGCGGGCACCGGGAGGCGCGGGTTTCGCCCGCACTTGTGTTTTTTCTCCCCTTCCGCTTTCACTCGCGCCGACCTCGTTTCCCTCGCTCCAGCCTTCGAGCCTCAAGATGCGCCTTTCCCGCTATTTCCTCCCCATCCTGCGTGAAGTGCCGAAGGAGGCGGAGATCGTCTCCCACCGCCTCATGCTGCGGGCCGGCATGATCCGGCAGGAATCGGCGGGCATCTATGCGTGGCTTCCGTTCGGGCACCGGGTGCTGAACAAGGTGTGCAACATCATCCGCGAGGAGCAGAACCGGGCCGGCGCCATCGAGCTCCTGATGCCCACCATCCAGTCGGCGGACCTGTGGCGCGAGAGCGGGCGGTACGACGATTATGGCAAGGAGATGCTGCGCATCAAGGACCGCCACGACCGGGACATGCTGTTCGGCCCCACCAACGAGGAGATGATCACCGAGATCGTCCGGGCCTATGTGAAGTCCTACAAGTCCCTGCCGCTGAACCTCTACCACATCCAGTGGAAGTTCCGGGACGAGGTGCGCCCGCGCTTTGGCGTCTACCGCTCGCGCGAGTTCCTCATGAAGGACGCCTATTCCTTCGATCTCGACGCGGCCGGCGCCCGCCATTCCTACAACAAGATGTTCGTCGCTTATCTGCGCACCTTCGCGAGAATGGGCCTGAGGGTGATTCCCATGGTGGCGGACACGGGTCCGATCGGCGGCAACCTTTCCCACGAGTTCATCATCCTCGCCTCCACCGGCGAGAGCGAGGTGTTCTGCCACGGCGACTATCTGGAGATGGCGCCCCCGCCGCCGGACGTGAACTTCGACGACGCGGCCGGCCTCCAGGCGGTGTTCGACCGCTGGACCGCGCTTTATGCCGCCACCTCCGAGAAGCACGACGAGGCCGCCTTCAACGCCATCCCCGAGGGCCGGCGCATGGCGGCGCGGGGCATCGAGGTGGGCCACATCTTCTATTTCGGCACCAAGTATTCCGAGCCCTTCGGCGCCAGGGTGCAGGGGCCGGACGGGGCCGAGCACACCCTTCACATGGGCTCCTACGGCATCGGCCCGTCCCGCCTCGTGGCGGCCATGATCGAGGCGTCCCACGACGAGGCGGGAATCATCTGGCCGGACGCGGTGGCGCCCTTCCAGGTGGGCATCCTGAACCTGAAGGCCGGCGACAGCGCCACTGAGGCGGCCTGCGGCGCCCTTTACGCGGAATTGACGGCTGCCGGCTACGACGTGCTCTACGATGACACGGAAGAGCGGGCGGGCGCGAAGTTCGCCACGGCCGACCTCATCGGCCTGCCGTGGCAGATCCTCGTCGGGCCGAAGAGCCTCGCCGAGGGCAAGGTGGAACTGAAGCGCCGCGTCGACGGCTCCCGCGAGCTGATCGCGCCCGGCGACATCCTGGAGAGGCTGAAGGCATGACGGTGACGGGGGCCGCGGCGACGAGGGGCGGAGCGGGGCGCAGGCCCGGAGGCGAGGAGCCGACGGGAACGCGTCCCTTCTCGCCATTCGAGTGGATGCTCTCGCTGCGCTACCTCCGGGCCCGGCGCAAGGAAGGCTTCATCTCGGTCATCGCCGGCTTCTCCTTCCTGGGCATCATGCTGGGGGTGGCCACCCTCATCATCGTCATGGCGGTGATGAACGGCTTCCGGCAGGAGCTGCTCGGCAAGATCCTCGGCCTCAACGGCCATGTGCTGGTGCAGCCGCTGGAATCCCCGCTCACCGACTATGCCGCGGTGGCGGAGCGCATTTCCAAGCTGAACGGCATCCGCCTCGCGGTGCCGCTGGTGGAGGGGCAGGCGCTCGCCTCCTCGCCCTTCGGCGCCTCGGGCGTGCTGGTGCGCGGCCTTGCGGAGAAGGACCTGCGGCAGCTGCCCTCCATCTCCCACAACATCCGCCAGGGCACGCTGGAGAATTTCGACCAGGGCCAGGGCATCGCCATCGGCAAGCGCCTCGCCGACCAGCTGTCGCTCCATGCCGGCGACAACATCACCCTCGTCGCCCCGCGCGGCGCGGTGACGCCCATGGGCACCTCGCCGCGCATCAAGGTCTACAAGATCGCCGCGGTGTTCGAGATCGGCATGTCGGAATACGACAGCGCCTTCGTCTTCATGCCGCTGCCCGAGGCGCAGGCCTATTTCAACCGCAATGGCGACGTGAACGCCATCGAGGTCTATCTCGCCAATCCGGACGACGTGGGCGAATTGCGCGCCGCCATCCAGAGCGCGGCCGAGCGGCCGGTCTATCTGGTGGACTGGCGGGTGCGCAACGCCACCTTCTTCAACGCGCTGCAGGTGGAGCGGAACGTGATGTTCCTCATCCTCACCCTGATCGTGCTGGTGGCGGCGCTGAACATCGTCTCCGGCCTCATCATGCTGGTGAAGGACAAGGGGCACGACATCGCCATCCTGCGCACCATGGGGGCCACCAAGGGCGCCATCATGCGGGTGTTCCTCATCACCGGCGCGTCCATCGGCGTGGTGGGCACCCTCTCGGGGCTGCTGCTGGGGGTCATCGTGTGCCTCAACATCGAGCACATCCGCCAGTTCATCTCCTGGCTCACCGCCACCGAGCTGTTCTCGCCGGAGCTCTATTATCTGAGCCGCCTGCCGGCGGAGATGAACTTCGGCGAGACCACCACCGTGGTCGTCATGGCGCTGGCGCTGTCGCTGCTCGCCACCCTCTATCCGTCCTGGCGGGCGGCCCGGCTCGATCCGGTGGAAGCCCTGAGATACGAGTGATGGACACGCCCACCAATCCCAAGGCTCCCCCCGACCGCCGCCCCGCCGGCCCCAAGCCGCCGCCGGGCACCCGCCCGCCGCTCGCCCTCGCGCTCACCGGCGTGGTGCGCCGCTACACGCAGGGGCAAGGCGCGCTGGAGATCCTGCGCGGGGTGGACCTCACCATCTCCCACGGCCAGTCGGTGGCGCTGGTGGCGCCGTCCGGCTCGGGCAAGTCCACTTTGCTGCACATCGCCGGCCTGCTGGAGCATTCGGACGCCGGCGAGGTGTTCATCGACGGCACCCCCACCGCCCGCCTGCCCGATGCGGAGCGCACGCGCATCCGCCGCATGTCCATCGGCTTCGTCTACCAGTTCCACCATCTCCTGGGCGAGTTCACCGCGCTGGAAAACGTCGCCATGCCGCAGATGATCCGCGGCCTCACCCGCAAGGAGGCGGAGGCGCGGGCGAAGGACCTGCTCTCCTACCTCGGCCTCGGCGCGCGCCTCACCCACCGGCCGGCGGAGCTGTCCGGTGGCGAGCAGCAGCGCGTGGCCATCGCCCGCGCGCTGGCCAATGCCCCGCGCCTGCTGCTGGCGGACGAGCCTACCGGCAACCTCGACCCGAAGACCTCCGACCATGTGTTCGGCGCCATGACCGAGCTGGTGCGGGCGACCGGCGTCGCGGCCCTCATCGCTACCCACAATCTGGAGCTCGCCTCCCGCATGGACCGCCGGGTGACCCTGCGCGAAGGCAAGGTGGTGGAACTCGCCTGAGGGCGCATCGCCCGCGGACCTCTTGCCGCGTCGGGGCCGCGCCTGCCTGTCATCGGGTCCGGGGCGGCGGCGCGGAGCCCCTGCGCCCGCCATCCGGAGCCAAGCATGGATTCCTTCTTCACCGCCTCGAAAGTGCTCTGGTTCCTTACCGCACCGTCCAATGCGCTGGTGCTGGCGGCAGGGCTCGGCATCGCGCTATGCGTCATCGGCCGGCGGCGGTTCGGCGGCGGCCTGATATTGCTCGCCGTCCTCGGCTGGGCGGTGTTCGGCTTCTCGCCGGCGGCGAACTACATCTTCTCGCCGCTGGAGGAGCGCTTTCCCCAGTTCGTGGACGACGGACGGCCGGTGACCGGCATCATCATCCTCGGCGGCGCGGAGGTGCCGGAGGTGGGCCTTGCCCGCAAGGTGCCCGCCTTCGCCGATGCCGCCGAGCGGGCCATCGCCCTCGGCGCGCTGGCGCGGAGGTATCCCGACGCCCGCCTCGCCTTCGTCGGCGGGTCCAGCGCCCTCTTCCCCGCCGGCCCGGCGCTGGAGGCGGAGATGATGCGCCTGACCCTGCCCGATCTCGGCATCGCACCGGGGCGGGTGGAATTCGAGGAGAAGTCCCGCAACACCGCGGAGAACGCCGCCTTCGCCAAGGCGCTGCTCAAGCCTGATCCGGGCCAGAAGTGGCTGCTGGTGACGAGCGCCTTCCACATGCCACGCGCGGTGGGCTGCTTCCGCAAGGCGGGCTTCGACGTGGTGCCCTATCCGGTGGATTATCGCACCATAGGGCCGCACGCCCTCAACGAGGGCTTTTCCCGTGCCGCCTCCGGCCTCGACCTCACCGACATCGGCGTGAAGGAATGGATCGGCCTCGTGGCCTATTACCTCTCGGGCAAGACGACGGCACTGTTCCCGGCCCCCTGATGCTCCGGCGCGGCTCGGGCGTCGTCCCTCAGGCGTCGCTCGGCGGGCCGAGGCGATAGACGCCGCGGAAATCGGACGGGTCCACCTGCTTGCCCTTGCGATAGATGATCAGCCGCCCTTCCAGCGCCAGCCGCACCGCCACCCGCCGGACGATCGGCAGGGCGCGCTGCCAGTCGGCCTCCGGCATCAGGGCCAGGGCCACGTCCATGGGGCTGATGCTCTTGCCGGGGGCGCAGGCGGCGGAGAGGGAGAGCAGCACCTGTTGCGCCCGCGCCTCGTCGGGCAGGCGCGCTTCGGCCTCGTGCTGCGGCTGCGGGCGGTCGGGCATGAGGGTCGCTTCCTTCGGGAATCACGCGGCTTTTCGCCTGCGCCGGAACTGCACTGGTAGAAAAAACACGCCGCCCCGGCAATCGGCAGGCGAAGAGCGGCCATGCCATTTGCGCATCTGCGAACAGCTTGCGACAGGGTTGAGAAAACCTTAATGCTGTGTGCGTTGCGGAACGCTTGCGCGTGACGCGGGGACACAAGCGAAGCTTCACTCACATCATGCACCTGACCCAAGGCTCGTTCGAGCGCCACTCCTGCTGGGGCGTGGCGCGCAAGGCTCTTGCCTTCTTCCTCGTTGCGGTGGCGCTCATCTATCTCTTCGGCGGGTTCGACCCGTCTGTGGTGCGCCCGGCGTAGAGCCGGATCCGCCTCTCTTCAAAACGCTGGCGGGCGGCTCACCGGCCGGATGGATGCAGAAACGCCGTCCATCCGGGGGGATCGCGCTCCGGATCGCGCTGTGCCCCCCGCCCGAGGGGCGGCACAAATGCTTTACCATGTACGGCATGGGCGCCGACGCCGCGTTGCCTTGGAGGCCGGCCGGGAGGATCATCCCCCGGCCGGATCCGACAGCGCGCGTCCGGCGTTGTCGGCATGCGCGAAGCCTCGCCCATGGATGCCCGCCCTTGCCGAGGGCAGGCCCGGCCGATGGCCGGTGCGATCCGCGCCGGCACTGGCGCGTGCGGGAACCGGAGTTGCGGTTGGTTCCGCGAAGGAGTGACACATGGAGTGGATCGCCCAAGCCCTGGGCATCGTGAACACGAACGTCCTCGTGCCCGGCTGGGTGGTGTTCGCCTCGCTCGTCCTCGGTGCGGTGTTCGTGTTCCTGCTGTTCGTGCGCTCCGAGCCGAACGAGAACCCGCTGACCATCCTCGTCCTCATCGGCATCCTGGTGGGCGGCCTCGCCATCGGCACGGGGCTGGTGCGCCAGCTCAATGCCTCTTCCGCCATCGCCGAGGCGAAGGCGCTGGAAGCGCGGGCCGCCGCCCTTGATGCGGCCGCGGCGCAGTCGCAGGCCCTCGGCTGCCTGGGAGCCGACCCGCAGCTTGCCAGCGTGTGCGAGGTGGTGCTGTTCGAGCGTCCCGACACGGTCGCCGCCGCCCGCGCCCTGGTGCGCGCCCGCATGGCCCTGGTGGAGGATGCGTTCGAGTTCGTCCGCCGCCGCGAGGCCACCTACCTCACCGAGCGCATCGCTGCCTGGCGCAAGCCCCTGGAGCAGGACAATCTCGGCCTCGTCGCCGCGGCGCTGGTGGATTATTCCGGCTGCACCCCGAGCTATTGCCCGCAGGCGGCGGTGGTGGGCGATCCCGCCCGCATCCTCGCCAACATGTCGGAAGGCCGGTACGCCGCGCTGGTGGCGAAATACACGCCCATCTGGGAACGCAACGCGCGCAACCGCGGCACCCTGACCCAGGCGGCGCCGCCCCCGCGCTCGGGGCCGTTCGGCTTCGCCGTGGCGCCGCACGACACCGCCACCACCCAGGGCCTCGGCAATACCGCCCAGCCGCAGGAGCGGCCCGTCAACCTGCCGGTGGAGGACACCGACGTGCAGGCCACCCAGCCTCCGCTCGGCCCGGCGCCTCTGCCTCCGTCCCGGCCCGCCCCGCCGCCGGTGCAGAGCCAGGCGGCTCCCCCCGCCGCGCCCCGTCCCGCCGCCGCCCGCCCGGCGGCGCCGCGCCCGCGTCCCCAGCCGGCCGCCCCGCAGGCCGAGCCCCAGGCGGAACCTGCCGCCGCGGACGACGGCCAATAGGCCGCCGCGCGGCCTAACCGCAGACCCACATGACCCTTCATCTCATCAAGCTCTGCGTCGGCGCCGCCTCCATCGCCGATCTCGAGGAATGGATCGCCGAGCGTGGCGCCGCCGCGCGCAAGGCCGGACGGCCGTTCGAGCAGATCCACGTCACCCGCATGGTCCCCACCCGTCGCGACGAGCTTCTGGACGGCGGCTCGCTCTACTGGGTCATCAAGGGCGAGGTGGCGGCGCGGCAGAAGCTTCTCGACCTGCGCACCTTCACCGACGGGGAGGGCATCCGCCGCTGCGGCCTCGTGCTGGATCCTACCGTCGTCCCGGTCGTGCCGCGCCCCTCGCGCCCGTTCCAGGGCTGGCGCTACCTGCCCGCCGCCGATGCGCCCAAGGACCTCGCCGGCGAGGAGAGCGCCACCGACCTCCCGGAGGACATGCGCCGCGAGCTGCGCGACCTCGGCCTGCTGTGAGCCCGCGGCGGGTCAGCGGACCCGCCCGGCACCGGCCGAAGGGCGGCGCCGGCGCCGCGCGGCGCACCTTCGTCCCCTGCCCCACCTGACGGCTTCCCCTCCCGTTCCGTCATCTCCCGTTCAGGTTGGCGGCATCATTGTGCGCCGCTGAACGGCCTGGATTCCGTTAGGGTATGCAGGCGGGCGGCGCGGGGCGCGCCGCCGTGTTCGGCTCAGGGCCCGAGGGAAGAGACACATGACCATACGCATCGTGCCGATGACGCTCGCCTGCGCGGCGGGCCTTCTGGCGGCGGGGACCGCCTTTGCCCAGCAGAGCCAGGCGCTGAAGGAGATCCCGTCCGACAAGGGGAAGCTCACCGGCAGCATGACGGTGGACTACAATTCGCGGTCGGCCCGCTCCACCAGCGGCACCGACCTCTACGAGATTTCCGATCTCGCCGTCGCCGACATGATGGTGCTGAAGGGCAACGTGCAGCGCACGCCGGGCAAGAGCCTCGTCTATTCGGTGAAGTTCGACGTGGTGAACCCGCAGAACCCCTCGCAGATCGCGCGCGAGGTGGCGATCCTGCGCGGCGACCTGCAGATCGACAACAACGGCCGCTACATTCCCGATGCCGGGCGCCTGCGCATCGACGTGGTGAAGGGCAACCAGACCACCTCCGCCTTTGGCGGCTCCATCCAGGGCCGCAACGTGACGCGCTGGTGGGAAGTAGGCGAGCAGTTCCGCAAGGCGCAGAAGGAAGCCACCAAGATCTATTCGCGGGTGGTGGACGGCAAGACCGTGTCCATCCAGGTGAAGAACCCGGACCCGCTGCGCTTCGAGCGCACGCAGCTCGCCGCCGGGCCGTTCTCCTTCCTGCCGGAGACCCGGGTTTCCGGCAACCTCGACTATGATTACGAGCTCGGCAACTGGCTCACCGACGCCAACGGCGTGAGCTTCTCCTATGCGGTGGCCGACCGCTCCTTCACGGATCGCGTGTCCGGCTCCATCCGCTTCGTGGAGGAGAACGGCAACTTCACCGACAAGGCGGGCAAGAAGAAGCCCTATACGGGCTATTATGAATACAACCTGCGCTGGAACGAGCAGCCGGCGAATACCGACCAGTCCTTCTTCGATGCCGGCGCCGCGCAGGCGCAGTCGGATGCCTTCTTCTCCAGCGCCGACCAGTCGAAGCCCGGCCTTTACGGCCGCGTCTACTACAACGACAGCGAGGACGCCTGCAAACGGGTGAAGGGCGACGACGGCAAGGACAAGTGCGTGGGCCCCACCCGCTCGGAGGTCACCTGGGACCTGAAGGCGGAGAAGCTCACCTACGCCCAGCTCGCCAACTGGGTGAAGCTGGAGATGCTGATCCTCGGCCCGCTGACGGACGAGTGAGGCGCGGCGGGGCGGAGGCCCTGCGCTGCGCAGGCGCCCCTCCCCCCGTCATGCCCCGGCCGGCCCGGAAGTCGGCGGTTGCCGACTTCCCCCCATCGCGGCCGCAAAGGGGCCCCCCGGGCAAGCCGGAGGGATGACATCGGATCAGCGCCGAGGGAGGGCGGCGCGCCGCCCCCTGCCCTCACTCCAGCACGGCCGCCTTCAGCAGGCAGACCATGACGGCATGGGCGGTGGTACCGGTGCGGTTGCGGATGACATGGCGGCGGTCGCAGCGATAGCGCACCGTCTCGCCTTCCTTCACGGTCTCGATCACCCCGCCTACCTCCACCTCGAAGGTGCCGGAGATGACCGTGAGGCATTCCACCGAGCCGCGCTGGTGCCCGTCCGAATCCAGCTCGCCGCCGGGCTCCGCGCGCACGTCGTAATATTGCAGCCACTCCACCGTCTTGATCCAGCCGATGATGGACAGGCGCACCAGCCCGTCCTCGGAGAGCAGGATCGGCGTGTCCGCCCGCGTCAGCTTCTCCACGAAGGGGGCGTCGTCCGAGGAGGCGAGCACCCGCTCCACCGACATGTCCAGCGCCTGGGAGAGGCGCCACACGGTGGCCAGGGTGGGGTTGGTCTCGTTGCGCTCGATCTGGCTGATGATCGATTTCGCGACGCCGGACTGCTCGGCGAGGTCCGAGAGCGACAGGTTGTAGGCCTTGCGCAACCGCTGGATGGTTTTGCCGAGCTGCCCCGTGATGGCCTGCGCCCCGGTCTCCATATGCGTCCCGCCACGGTCCTTGACTGCCATGCCCAGCGATCCTTTCACCGAACGAACGTTCGCTGTGACGGACGATACTGGGCAATGGACGCCGAGGGAAGCAGCTTTCGCCGGAGCGCACCCCAACCCTGCGGCCCCGCACGCGGCTCCATGGGACCCTGCGGGTCGCCCCCTCCCTTAATGGCATCGAGCCGGATCAGCCCGCATCGCAGGCTGACGGGCGCATTCGTGCCCGATCCGGGAGTTGGAAGGCGTTTCACCGATCCGGTCGCCTCCGATCGGATCGCGCAACCACACGGCGCGAACGCCGGCGGTGCCCTCAGGCCCGCCACAAGGCGTGGAAATGATGCACCGGCCCGTGGCCCTGGCCTACGTCCAGCGCGTCGGCGGCAGCGATGGCGCCGGTGATATAGGCCTTGGCCTGCTCCACCGCCGGCACGAGGCCGAGGCCGCCGGCGAGCCCCGCGGCAATGGCGGAGGACAGGGTGCAGCCCGTGCCGTGGGTGTTGCGGGTGGCATGGCGCGGGGCGGCGAGGCGCGTGACGCCCGCGGGCGTCACCAGCAGGTCCACACTGTCGGCTCCGGTGCCGTGGCCGCCCTTCATCAGCACCGCCCTGGCGCCCAGCGCCAGCAGCGCCTCGCCCTGGGCCTGCATCTGCGCCTCGTCCTCGGCCATGGGGACGTCGAGCAGGGCGGCGGCCTCGGGCAGGTTGGGGGTCACGAGGTCGGCGGCGGGGAAAAGGATGGCCTTGAGATCGCTCAGGGAATCATCGCTCAGCAGCCGCGCGCCGGAGGCCGCCACCATCACCGGGTCCAGCACCACGGGGCGGGCGCCGTGGCGGGCGAGGCCCTGTGCCACCGCGCGGATGGCGCCGGGGCGCGAGAGCATGCCGATCTTCACCGCATCCACCTTCAGGTCGGAAAAGACGGCGTCCATCTGCGCCGCGATGAAGGCGTCCGGCACGTCGTGGATGGCGGAAACGCCCAGGGTGTTCTGGGCGGTGAGGGCGGTGATGACGCTGGCCCCATAGGCGCCCAGGGCCGAGAACGCCTTCAGGTCCGCCTGGATGCCGGCGCCGCCGCTCGAATCGGATCCGGCGATGGTGAGGGCGATCGGGACCTTGCGGCTCATGGGCTTTGCGTTTCCTCGCGGTGGGTCGGGCCGGGCATCATGGCGACGGCCCCGGTCCTTGACCGGCGCCGAGAGGGTGTCGCCCAAGCGCCGCGCGGGCCGATGCCCCGTGGCCCGACGGGCCGAACCCGCTGCTCCCGGATATAGCGGTTCGTCCCACCCTTGCCAGCCCCTCGCGTTTTGTCCACCTTGGCGACGCCCGCGCGCCGGGCCTGTTCGCACCGCTTCAGCGGAGAGTGCCGTGGTTCCCTTCTTCGTCCAGATCAAGTGCCAGCTCGGAAAGTCCTACGAGGTGGCGGACGCCCTCGCCGATGCGGAGATCGCATCCGAAATCTATTCCACGGCCGGCGAGTTCGACCTCCTGGTGAAGTTCTATGTGGAGGACGGCACGGACATCGGCCATTTCGTGAACCAGAAGGTGCAGATCATCCCCGGCATCCAGGACACCCGGACCATCATCACCTTCAAGGCGTTCTGAAAGCCTGTCTGGACATGACCGGCCGGGGATCGTGCGACGCGCGAGTGTCGCAGCCGGGCCGTCATGGCCGCGCTCTGGCGCGCGATCGGATCGGCGTGCGCTCAGTAGTTCGCCCAGAGCCCCGGGCTGGCGAGTTCCGCCAGGTTGCCGTCGGGATCACGGAAATAGAGGCTGATGGAGCCTTTTGGCCAATGCACCTCGCCCTCGATGGCGACGCCGCGCGCCTGAAGGTGCGCGCGCCACGGCTCGATGTCGGCGGCGGCCACGGCGAAGGCGAAGTGCAGGCGCCCGGTCCCGTCATGGGGCGGGATGGCGCCGCCGAAGGGCAAGGTGATGGGCTCGTCGCCGGTGCCGCGCAGGAACAGCAGCAGCACCGTATCGGCAACCGGATAGGCGATGAAGCGCGCGTCGCGCAGCATGGGCGAAAGGCCCATCACCCCCTCGTAGAAGGCGGCGGCGCGGTCAAGATCGTCCACATAGAGCCCCGTCTCCACCACCCGGCCGAGACGCGGCGGGGTCGCGGGAGAAAGGGCCGGGGCCATCATCCCCTCACCACAGGTTGAGGGTGGCGCGGGCCTCCTCGGACATGCGGCCCTGGTCCCACGGCGGATCGAAGGTGATGTCCACCTTCACGCCGGAGATGCCCGGGACGGAGGACACCGCCCCCTCCACCATGCCCGGCAGCTCGGCGGCGGCGGGGCAGTTGGGGGTGGTCAGCGTCATCTCCACCGCCACGCTGCGGTCGTCGGCGATGTCCACCTTGTAGATGAGGCCCAGCTCGTAGATGTCCACCGGGATCTCGGGATCGTAGACGGTCTTCAGCGCGGTCACGATGCCGTCGGTCAGGCGGTTCAGCTCCGCCTCGGGAATGGCGGACTTGATCTGCGGCACGTGGGCCGTCTCGGCGGCATTCGTATCGGTCATGCGAACAAATCCTGCGCCTTGACGAGGGCGTCCACGAGACGGTCCACGTCGGCGCGCGTGTTATAAAGGGCAAAGGATGCGCGGCACGTCGCCGTCGTTCCATATCGGGCCAAAAGCGGCTGCGCGCAATGGGTTCCCGCCCGCACCGCAACACCGTAGCGGTCGATGATGGTGGCCACGTCGTGCGGATGGGCCCCCTTCATCTCGAAGGAAATGATCCCCCCCTTGCCCGGCGCGGTGCCGATGATGCGCAGGGAATTGAGCGCTCCCAGGCGTTCGTGGGCATAGACCGAAAGCTCGTGCTCGTGCGCGGCGATGCGCTCGCGGCCGATAGACTGGACATATTCTATGGCAGCGCCCAAGCCGATCGCCTGAACAATTGGAGGAGTTCCAGCTTCAAATCTGTGGGGGGGCACGCCGTAGGTGACATAATCTTCCGTCACCTCGCGGATCATCTCGCCACCGCCCTCGTAGGGCGGCATCTCCTCCAGCAGGGCCTTCCTGCCATAGAGCACGCCGATGCCGGTGGGCGCATAGAGCTTGTGGCCGGTGATGGCGTAGAAATCCACGTCGAGGTCGCGCACGTCCACCGGCATGTGCACGATGGCCTGGCAGCCGTCCACCACCACCTTGGCGCCCACCGCGTGGGCCGCCGCCGCGATCTCCTTGATGGGCGTCACCGTGCCCAGCACGTTGGACATCTGGGTGATGGCGACGATCTTCGTGCGCTCGGAGAGGAGCGCCTTGAACGCCTCGAAGTCGAAGGCCCCCTCCTCCGTCACCGGCGCCCATTTGATCACCGCGCCCTTGCGCTCGCGCAGGAAGTTCCAGGGCACGATGTTGGAGTGGTGCTCCATGATGGACAGGATGATCTCGTCCCCCGCCCCGATGGACTGGCCGAGGGAGGAGGCCACCGTATTGATGGAGCCCGTGCCCGAGCGGGTGAAGATGATCTCGTCCACGCTCTCGGCATTGAGGAAGCCGCGCACGGCCTCGCGCGCATGCTCGAACGCATCGGTGGCGGCATTGGCGAGGAAGTGCAGGCCGCGGTGAACGTTGGAATATTCCCGCTCATAGGCGGTGACCATGCGCTGGATCACCTGCCGCGGCTTCTGCGCCGATGCGGCATTGTCGAGATAGGTGAGCGGATGGCCGTTCACCTCCAGCGCGAGGGCCGGAAAATCCGCGCGCACCTTCTCCACGTCGAAGGTGCCGTTGGTGACGGCGGGGTGGACGGCGGAAGCGGTGCTCATCGGCAATGGGTCCTCTTGAAATCGCTCGCTCGAAGCCCTTTCCCGCCGCGTGCGGGGAAGGTGTGGGAGGGAGCGGTCCCCGGTCGGGCTCCGCACGATCCCGTCTGTCGCCGCCGTCATGCCCGGACGCGTCCCGGGCATGACCAAGCGCGCCCTCACCTGCTCGGTCGGGCCGGCACAGGCCCTCGGCAACAGGCCCTATGCCGCGCGCTTCTCCAGCCATGCCACCATGCGCGCGATCAGGAGCTCGCGCAGGGCCTCGTCCTCCACATGCTCCACCGCCTCGCCCACGAAGGCCTGGATGAGCAGGAGCTCGGCCTCCTTCTGCGGCAGGCCGCGCGAGCGCAGGTAGAACAGCATCTTGTCGTCGAGCGCGCCGGCGGTGGCGCCGTGGCCGCACTGCACGTCGTCGGCGAAGATCTCCAGCTCCGGCTTGTTGTCCATCTCCGCATCGTCGGAGAGGAGCAGAGACTGACTCATCATGCGCCCGTCCGTCTTCTGGGCATCGCGCCGCACCACGATCTTGCCCTGGAACACGCCGTGCGCCTTGTCGGCGAGGACGGTCTTGAACAGCTCCCGGCTCTCACAGCCCGCCACCGCATGGTCGATGAACAACGTGGTGTCCGCGTGCTGGCGATCCTTCAGCAGGGTCGCGCCGCGGATGCCGGCGGTGGCGCCGGTGCCGTCGAAGCGGCCGTGCACCGTGTAGCGCGAGAGACCCGCGCCCTGGGCAAGCAAGAACAGGTTCAGCTTCGCCGTGCGGCCCAGCTCCACCATGAGCGTGCCGAGATGGGTCGCCGCCGCCCCCTCCTCCTGGATGCGCACGAGGTTCACCGTGGCGCCGTCGCCCACCGCCAGCTCCACCGCGTGGTTGGCCAGATAGGCGACGCCCTCGCGACCACCGAAGCTCTCGATGAGCGTCACCTCGGCCCCCGCCTCCACCGCCACCACGGTACGGGTGAAGCCGGCATAGGCCGCGCCAGCGGGGAAGGCATGGGCGAGGTGCACCGGGCTCGCGGCCCTGGTGCCGGCGGCGACGGTGAGCACCACGCCCTCGCCCAGGAAACCGGTGTTGAGCGCCAGCGCGCCGTCATAGCGGTCCGGAGCCAGCGCGCCGATGCGATCGGCGCGCGGGTCGTTGGCGGCGATGGCGGCCTCCAGCGTCAGCGCCGAGACCCCCGCCGGCAGGGCGGCTAGGTCCGAGGCGCCGCCGGCGAAGGTGCCGCTGACGAACAGGAGGCGCGGCACGCCCTCCATCTTCAGCGCCGTGACGCCGGCTTCCGCCACCTCGGCGGCGGTGGGCGCGGGCGCGCGCGGCGGCACGCTCCGCAAGGCGGCGCGCAGGTCCGTATACTTCCACTCCTCCACCCGCCGGTGCGGCAGGCCGTGGAGACGGAAGGCATCGAGGGCGTCGCGGGACAGCTCGCCGACGCGGCCGGGGGACACGCCGGCGGCGAGGTGCCCGGCAAGGGCCGTGGCAAGGGCTTCTTCGGCCGCGGTGCGGGCCGGCGGTGTGAGAGGGGCGTTCATGGCCACGCCCTCACGCCGCGTCCTGGCCGGCATCGGCGCCATAGGCGGCATAGCCGGATTCCTCCAGCTCCAGCGCCAGCTCGGGGCCGCCGGTGCGCACGATGCGGCCCTTGTGCATCACATGCACCACGTCCGGCACGATATGGTCGAGCAGGCGCTGGTAATGGGTGATGACCAGCATGGAGCGGTTGGGGCTGCGCAGGGCGTTCACCCCCTGGGACACCACCTTCAGCGCGTCGATGTCGAGGCCGGAATCGGTCTCGTCGAGGATGCAGAGCTTCGGTTCCAGCAGGGCCATCTGCAGGATCTCGTTGCGCTTCTTCTCGCCGCCGGAGAAGCCCACGTTGACGCCGCGCCGGAGCATGTCCTGGGAGATGCCGAGGCTCGGGGCCTTCTGGCGCACCAGCTTCAGGAAGTCGGGGGTGGAGATTTCCTCCTCGCCGCGGGTCTTGCGCTGGGCGTTCATGGCCGCGCGCAAGAAGGTCATGTTGGCGACGCCGGGGATCTCGATGGGATACTGGAAGGCGAGGAACAGCCCCGCCGCCGCTCGCGCTTCCGGGTCCAGCCCCAGGATGTCCTGGCCGTCGAAGGTCACGGAGCCGTCCGTCACCTCATAATCCGGCTTGCCGGAGAGGACATAGGACAGCGTGGACTTGCCGGAGCCGTTCGGCCCCATGATGGCGTGCACCTCGCCGTCGGGAATGGTGAGGTCGAGGCCCTTGAGGATCTCGTTGTCGCCGATGCGGGCGTGCAGGTTCTTGATCTCGAGCATGGTTCTCAATCCTTGAACATCGGTCCGCGCGCGGCGCCGGCCGGAAACCGCCGGGGCGCTGCGGAAAAGGGGGCCCCGGCGCCGCGCGCCGGGGAGAGCGGGATCAGCCCACCGAGCCTTCCAGGCTCACGGCGATCAGCTTCTGCGCCTCCACGGCGAACTCCATGGGCAGTTGCTGGAGCACGTCCCTGACGAACCCGTTGACGATGAGCGCCACCGCCTCCTCGGGCCCGAGGCCGCGCTGCAGGCAGTAAAACAGCTGGTCCTCGGAGATCTTGGAGGTGGTCGCCTCGTGCTCGAACTGGGCCGAGGCGTTCCTGGCCTCCATGTAGGGCACGGTGTGCGCGCCGCACTGGTTGCCGATGAGGAGCGAGTCGCAATTGGTGAAGTTGCGCGCGCCCGTCGCCTTCCTGTGGGCCGAGACCAGCCCGCGGTAGGTGTTCTCCGACTTGCCCGCGGCAATGCCCTTGGAGATGATCCGGCTCGACGTGTTCTTGCCGAGGTGGATCATCTTGGTTCCCGAGTCCACCTGCTGGTGGCCGTTGGAGATGGCGATGGAATAGAACTCGCCCTGCGAGTTGTCGCCGCGCAGGATGCAGCTCGGATACTTCCAGGTGATGGCCGAGCCGGTCTCCACCTGGGTCCACGAGATCTTGGAATTGTCGCCCCGGCAGTCGCCGCGCTTGGTGACGAAATTGTAGATGCCGCCCCGGCCCTCGGCATCGCCGGGATACCAGTTCTGGACGGTGGAATACTTGATCTGCGCATCCTTCAGCGCCACCAGCTCCACCACCGCGGCGTGCAGCTGGTTCTCGTCGCGCTGGGGCGCGGTGCAGCCTTCGAGGTAGCTCACATAGGCCCCCTCGTCGGCGATGATGAGGGTGCGCTCGAACTGCCCCGTGTTCCGCTCGTTGATGCGGAAATAGGTGGAGAGCTCCATGGGGCAGCGCACGCCCTTGGGGATGTAGACGAAGGAGCCGTCGGAGAACACCGCCGAGTTCAGGGTGGCGTAGAAATTGTCCGTCACCGGCACCACGGAGCCGAGATAGGTCCTCACCAGCTCGGGATGCTCGCGGATGGCTTCGGAGATGGGCATGAAGATCACGCCCGCCTTGGCCAGCTCCTCCTTGAAGGTGGTGGCCACCGACACCGAGTCGAACACCGCGTCCACCGCCACTTTCGTGCCGCCGGAATTCTCGATGCCGAGCAGCGCGTCGCGCTCGCGCAGGGGGATGCCGAGCTTCTCGTAGGTCTTCAGGATTTCCGGATCGATCTCGTCGATGGACTTGGGCGCGGCCTTGGGAGCCGAGTAATAATAATAGGCCTGGAAATCGATCTTCGGGTAGCTCACCCGGGCCCAGGTGGGCTCCTCCATGGTGAGCCAGCGCCGATAGGCATCGAGCCGCCATTCGAGCATCCATGCGGGCTCGTTCTTCCTGGCGGAGATATAGCGGATCGTCTCCTCGGAAAGGCCCTTGGGGGCCTTCTCGCTCTCGATATCGGTGACGAAACCGTACTTGTACTGGTCCACGTCGAGCGCGCGGACGCGTTCGACGGTTTCCTGAACCGCAGGCATCTTCTCTTCTCCTCTCCCGCGCGGGGTCAAGGCCCGCGGGTCAAGTTCCCCGAAGCGTGCGCCGACGGGCTCGCAAGCCGATCGGGTGACGCACGCTCCGTCTTGTCCTCCAACGCCACCCGTGACGGGCGGCCTTCAATTCCACGTTCCTATGCCGCGCGTGCTGCGCGGCTTCTCAGCTGCGGCACGACCTTTTGCAAGGCGACGACAGCCTCCTCCACATCCTGTGCCGTGCTGCACCAGCCGAAGGAAAGCCTGATGGCCCCTGCCGCGCGGTCTTCCGGCAGGCCCATGGCAGCCAGCACATGGGAGGCGCCGACCTTGCCCGACGAGCAGGCGGAACCGGCGCTTACACTTATGTGGGCAAGGTCGAGCGCAATCACCAGTGTCTCGGCCCGAAGCCCGGGAAAGGTCATAACGCTCGTGTTCGGCAACCGCGAGGCACCGGGCGCGATCACCTGCGCCCCCTCCACCGTCGCGACGACCTGCCGCTCCAGAAGATCGCGTAATGCGGCCAGCCGCGCCGCCTCTCCCTCCAGCGCCGCCCGCACCGCCGCGGCCGCCGCGCCGAAGCCGGCGATGGCCGGGCCGTTCTCCGTGCCGGCGCGGCGATTGCGCTCCTGCCCGCCGCCGGCGATCAGCGGCCGGACGCGATGGTCCGGCCCCGCCGCCACGAGCGCCCCGGCCCCGGGGGGGCCGCCGAGCTTGTGGGCGGACACGGCAAGGAAATCGACGCCCAGCGCCGTCATGTCCAGCGGCATGCGCCCGGCCGCCTGCACCGCGTCACAGAATACGATCCCGTCCGCCCCATGGACCAGTTGCGCCGCTTCGGCCACCGGCTGGACCACGCCGGTCTCGTTGTTCGCGACCATGAGCGCCAGCATCGCACGCCGGCCGGCGGCGGCATGGCGGGCCAGAGCGCCTTCCAGGGCGGAAAGATCCAGCCGCCCGTCGCCATCCACCGGCAGAACCTCGACCGCATCGGCGGCGAAGCGGTGGCCGCGCAGCACGGCGGGGTGCTCCACCGCGCTCACGAGAAGAATATCGCAAGGCTTCGCCCGGCCGTCGATCTCGGCCGCCGGATGCAGCGCGAGCGCCGCCGCCTCAGTGGCGCCGGAGGTGAAGACCACCCCACGCGGCGCAGCGCCCACGAGCCGCGCCACCTCCGCCCGGGCCGCCTCCATCCGCGCCCGCGCGGCGCGCCCCTCCGCATGGACCGAGGAGGCGTTGCCGCCGGCATCGAGGGCGTCGAGCAAGGCTGCGCGCGCCTCAGGGCGCAGGGGGCTCGTGGCATTGTGATCGAGATAGCACCGGCGCACGGGTGCCCGCGCCGGGGACAAGCCTGTCCGCCCGGCGCCCACGCCCGAATCCCGCGACCCCGAGGTGCCGCCCGCGCTCATCTCCGCCTCCCGGCTCCATCACGCGCAACGCGCCCGGAACCCCGCGCCAGACTTGCAATTGCCGGCAATCTCGGTCATAGGTCAAACTTCACCCGTTCTCGCAATGCAGCGCCTTTCGGTTTGCGCAGCCGGCGGGAACAGATTAGAATTATTCTAAATAAATAGGTCGTTCTCGTCCGTAAGTCAAGCATTCCCGCTTCGGCGTCAAGTCGTTACGGTGGTGCAGGCGGATCCTTCATCGGGGAACCCAGGTTCGCAGCCGGGCTTTTCCGGGGCTCCGCGTCCTCCAGAGCGCGATTGCCACCCAGAGGTTGCAAAACTTCCATGCCAGAAGTGATCTTCCCCG
Organism: Xanthobacter nonsaccharivorans; assembly: GCF_043194755.2. Classification (NCBI taxonomy): domain Bacteria; kingdom Pseudomonadati; phylum Pseudomonadota; class Alphaproteobacteria; order Hyphomicrobiales; family Xanthobacteraceae; genus Xanthobacter; species Xanthobacter nonsaccharivorans. The sequence continues at coordinate 2,819,666 of NZ_CM195526.1, forward strand.
GCGAAAAGGGACGGCTCGAAGGCCGCTACCAGCCCGCCAAGACCCGCAATGCGCCCATCGCCATCATTCTTCATCCGCATCCGCAGTTCGGCGGCACGATGAACAATCCGGTGGTGTACAACCTCTATTATCAGTTCGTGAACCGCGGCTTCTCCGTGCTCCGCTTCAATTTCCGGGGCGTGGGCCGTTCGCAGGGCTCGTTCGACCACGGCACGGGCGAGCTGTCCGACGCCGCCGCCGCGCTCGACTGGGCCCAGTCCGTGAACCCGGACGCGCGCGCCTGCTGGATCGCCGGCTTCTCCTTCGGCGCCTGGATCGGCATGCAGCTTCTGATGCGCCGCCCGGAGGTGGAGGGCTTCATCTCCATCGCCGCGCCGGCGAACCTCTACGACTTCTCCTTCCTCGCCCCCTGCCCGTCCTCGGGCCTGTTCGTCCATGGCGACAAGGACGCGGTGGTCCCCACCTCCGCGGTCCAGACGCTGGTGGAGAAGCTGAAGACGCAGAAGGGCATCGTCATCGAGCAGCAGGTGGTGCCCGGCGCCAACCACTTCTTCGACGGCAAGACCGAGGAGCTGATGGGCGTGGTCGGGACCTATCTCGACAAGCGCCTGCCCGGCACCCGCAAGGACAGCGCGGCCTGAGGCTGCCGGTCGTCCGCTTCCGCCATCGACGGCGCGCCCTTCGGCGCGCCGTTTTCATTTGGGCCGGAACAGCACCCCGCCCGTCATGGGCACCGCCACGCCCGTGGTGGTGGGAAAGGTCAGGGGCAGGCCCTTCAGCGCCCGGGCGGCGAGGAAGCCGAAGGCATGCGCCTCCAGCGCATCGGCGGACCAGCCCACCGCATCGGCGGTGCGCACCTCGGCCCCGAGCCGGCGCGCCAGCATGGCGAGAAGCGTTGGATTCCGCGCGCCGCCCCCCGCGACAATCCAGACCGCGGGCGGGCGCGGCAGCAGCGGCACGACCGCGGCGACCGTGGCGGCCGTCAGCGCCGTGAGCGTCGCCGCTCCATCTTCCGCCGAGAGGCCGGACAGTCCCGCCCGCTCGGCCACGAAGCGGCGGAATTCGTTGCGGTCGAGGGACTTGGGCGGCGGCTTGGCAAAGAACGGGTGCTCCAGCACCTGGGCCACGCGCTCCTCGTCCGCCGTCCCCTTCGCCGCCGTCTGGCCGTCCACGTCGCAGGGCACACCGGTGCGGGCGAACATGAAATCGTCGATCAGCGCATTCCCCGGCCCGGTGTCGCAGGCGATGGGCGGGGCATCGCCGTCGATGACGGTCACGTTGGCGACGCCGCCCACGTTCAGCACCGCCACCGGCTGCGGCAAGGCGAGGCGCTGCACCAAAGCGCGGTGGAACACCGGCACCAGCGGCGCCCCCTCCCCGCCGGCGGCCACGTCGGCCGCGCGGAAATCCGCCATCACCGGCACGCCAAGGCTACATGCGAGGCGCTCACCCACGCCGATCTGCACGGTGAGGCCGGCGTCGGGGCGGTGGAATACCGTCTGGCCGTGGAAGCCCACGAGGTCGATATCGCCGGGGGTGAGGCGCAAGTGCTCCAGCAGCCGCAGCACCGCCTCGGCATGGAGATCGGTGATGCGCACCTCGGCGTCGCACAGCACGCCGGGCCGGTCGGTGCGGTGGTTGAGGCCGCGCGCATCCTCCATGGCCTGAACCAGCAGCGCGCGGGTGGGCGCGTCATAGGGCTGCGTCAGCGCGGCGCCGAGCCAGAAGACCTCTTCTCCGTCGGTCTCGATCAGGGCGGCATCGATGCCGTCCATGGACGTGCCGCTCATGAGCCCCACCACGCGCATCGCCCGCCCCCCAATCTCGCCCCATGCATTCTTGGCGCGGACCTGATACACCACCGCACCTTTCCGGCGCGTGAGCGCCAGCCTCAAGCCTGAATCTGCGTGATGACCTCTCCCACCTTCCGCTCCGACTTCCTGCGCACGCTCCATGAGCGCGGCTACATCCACCAGTGCTCGGACCTCGAGCGCCTCGACGCCAAGGCCGCGGAAGGGCCCATCACCGCCTATATCGGCTTTGATGCCACGGCATCGAGCCTGCATGCCGGCCACCTGCTCTCCATCATGATGCTGCGCACGCTCCAGCGCACGGGGCACAACCCCATCGCGCTCATGGGCGGCGGCACCACCAAGATCGGCGACCCCTCCGGCAAGGACGAGGCGCGCAAAATGCTCACCGACGAGCAGATCGGCGCCAACATCGCCTCCATCCGCAAGGTGTTCGCCCGCTTCCTCGATTTCGATCGCGGCGCGATCATGGAGAACAACGCGGCCTGGCTCGACGAGCTGAAGTACATCCCCCTGCTGCGCGAGGTGGGGCCGCACTTCACCATCAACCGCATGCTCACCTTCGATTCGGTGAAGCTGCGCCTGGAGCGCGAGCAGCCGCTCACCTTCCTCGAATTCAACTACATGATCCTGCAGGCCTACGACTTCGTGGAGCTCAACAAGCGCCACGGCTGCATCCTGCAGATGGGCGGCTCCGACCAGTGGGGCAACATCGTCAACGGCATGGAGCTCGGCCGCCGCATGCGCGGGGCCGACCTGTTCGCCTTGACCACGCCGCTGCTCACCACCTCCTCCGGAGCAAAGATGGGCAAGACGGCCGGCGGCGCCGTGTGGCTCGATGCCGACCTGCTCTCGCCTTACGAATACTGGCAGTACTGGCGCAACGCTGGCGATGCGGACGTGGAGCGCTTCCTGAAGCTGTTCACCGAGCTGCCGCTCAGCGAGATCGCCCGCCTCGCCGCGCTGGAAGGCCAGGAGATCAACATCGCCAAGGAGGTGCTCGCCACCGAGGCGACCGCCCTCCTGCACGGCCGGGAGGCCGCCGAGAAGGCGAAGGAAACCGCCCGCACCACCTTCGCCGAAGGGGCGCTGGCGGTGGACCTGCCTACCATCGAGGTGCCGGCGGCGAAGCTGGAGGCGGGCCTGCCCGTCGCCAACGCGTTCGTCGAGGCCGGGCTCGTCGCCTCCACCAGCGAGGCGCGCCGCCAGATCAAGGGCGGCGGCCTCAGGGTGAACGACGAGGCGGTAAGCGACGAGAAGGCGCAGCTGACGGCGGCGGCCCTCACCCCGGAAGGCGTCGTCAAGCTGTCGCTGGGCAAGAAGAAGCACGTGCTCCTCAAGCCGGTGTGAGCGGCACGGCTTTTCACGCAGCGGCGGCGCGGTTTTCCCCTCCTGAGGGCCGGTGCCGTCGCGAAGCGGCCACGTTTTCCCCCCATAGCCAGCCGGTGCCGCCGCCGCTGCCCAGCGTCAGGCGGCGACGAATCCGGCGTTTGCCGGTGCGGTGGCCGGTTGCCATCGGCGCCGGCCTTCCGCAATGTGAGCCCTTCGCAGGCCGGCGAAGACACGCTATTGGCGTGCCTTCAGGGCGCGGACTCGGCAAGGGCGAGCGGGCGCGGGGACAGGCAGGCGCGCGGAAACGCGGGCGGAGGGAACCGGCGAGATGCGGCTGATTCTGAGGTTTCTGGGTTTCCTGTTCGCGCTTGGAACGCTGCTGGCGCTCGCCGGCGCGGCGGGCGCGACCTACGTCGTCTGGAAATATTCCCAGGACCTGCCGGACTACTCCCAGCTGCAGAATTACGAGCCGCCGGTGATGACCCGCGTGCATGCGGCGGACGGCTCGCTGGTGGCGGAATACGCCAAGGAGCGCCGGCTCTACATTCCCATCCAGTCGGTGCCGAAGCTGGTGATCGAGGCCTTCCTCTCGGCCGAGGACAAGAATTTCTACGAGCACGGCGGCATCGATCCCACCGGCATCTTCCGCGCTGGCATGGCCTTCGCTCAGAATTACGGCAAGAACGTCCGCGCCCAGGGCGCTTCCACCATCACCCAGCAGGTGGCGAAGAACTTCCTCCTGACCAACGAGCGCAGCCTCGACCGCAAGATCAAGGAAGCCCTGCTGGCGCTGCGCATCGAGCGCGCCTATTCCAAGGACCGCATCCTCGAGCTGTATCTCAACGAGATCTATCTGGGCATGGGCGCCTACGGCATTGCCGCCGCCGCGCTGGTCTATTTCGACAAGTCGGTGGACGAGCTGAACGTGCAGGAGGTGGCCTACCTCGCCGCCCTGCCGAAGGCGCCGTCCAACTACAACCCCTTCCGCGAGCGCGCCCGCGCCACCGATCGCCGCAACTGGGTGATCGACCGCATGGTGGAGAACGGCTTCGTCACCCCGCAGGCGGGCGAGGCCGCCAAGAAGACCCCCATCGAGGTGGCTTCCCGCGCCTCGGGGGCGCAGATCTTCGCCGCCGAATATTACGCTGAGGAAGTGCGCCGCCAGATCTACGAGCGCTACGGCGAGAGCAAGCTCTATGCGGGCGGCCTTTCGGTGCGCACGCCGCTCGATCCCAAGCTGCAGGTGCTGGCCAAGAAGACCCTCATGGACGGCCTGGTGCGCTACGACGAGGAGCGCGGCTGGCGCAAGCCCGTGACCCATATCGAGATCGCCGGCGAGGACTGGGGCATCAAGCTCGGCGAGGTGCGTGAGTTCAGCGACATTCCCTGGCGCCTCGCCGTGGTGCTGGACGTGAACAAGGACAATGCCCGCATCGGCCTCCAGCCGTCGCGCCAGCGGTCCGGCCAGCGCTCCACCGACCGCGAGATCGGCCTCATCCCCGCCGATGGCTTCAAGTGGACCCGGCGTGCCATCAACCAGATCCTGAGGCCCGGCGACGTGGTCTATGTGGAGCCCATCGCCGACCGCAACGGCCAGTGGCGCCTGCACCAGATCCCCGGCGTCGAGGGCGCCATGGTGGTGATGGAGCCCACCACCGGCCGCGTGCTCGCCCTGTCCGGCGGCTTCTCCTACGACGAGAGCCAGTTCAACCGCGCCACCCAGGCCATGCGGCAGCCGGGCTCGTCCTTCAAGCCCATCGTCTACGCCACCGCGCTGGACAACGGCTACACCCCCTCCACCATCGTCATCGACGCGCCGTTCGAGCTGGAGCAGAAGGGCCAGGACACGTGGCGGCCGGAGAACTACTCCGGCAAGTTCTACGGCCCGCAGACCCTGCGCTTCGGCCTGGAGCAGTCGCGCAACGTGATGACCGTGCGCCTTGCCAACGACGTGGGCATGCCCATCATCGCCGAGTATGCCAAGCGCTTCGGCATCTATGACGACATGCCGCCGCTGCTGTCCTTCTCGCTGGGCGCCGGCGAAACCACCCTCATGCGCATGACCACCGCCTACGCGATGATCGCCAACGGCGGGCGCAAGGTGACCTCCTCGCTCATCGACCGCGTGCAGGACCGGTACGGCCACACCATCTTCCGCCACGACGAACGCGAGTGCCGCGGCTGCGAGGCGCAGAAGTGGGACAACCAGCCGGAGCCGACCCTCATCGACCGCCGCCCCGTGGTGCTCGACCCCATGACCGCGTACCAGATCACCTCCATGATGGAGGGCGTGGTGCAGCGCGGCACGGGCACGGCGCTGAAGGAATTGGGCAAGCCCATCGCCGGCAAGACCGGCACCACCAACGACGAGAAGGACGCCTGGTTCATCGGCTTCACGCCGGAAGTCGTGGTGGGCGTGTACCTCGGCTACGACAAGCCCAAGGCCATGGGCAAGGGATCCACCGGCGGCCTCGTCTCCGCCCCCATAGTGCGCGACTTCATGAAGGTGGCCATCGCCGACCGCCCGGCCATTCCCTTCCGGGTGCCGGCCGGCATCAAGCTGGTGCGCATCGACCGCAAGAGCGGCCAGCGCTCCGGCCCCGGCGACGGCACCATCCTGGAGGCCTTCAAGCCCGGCACCGCGCCGCCGGACGGCGGCTACTCCGTGGTGGGCTACACCAGCGGCGACCCCAATGCGCCGGATGCCGCGACGGCGGCGCCTGTCCGCGCGAGCACCGGCGGGCTCTACTGACCCCGCCCACCCAACACGGCGATACCATCTGACGCCCGGCCCCTGTGGCCGGGCGTCTTGTTTTGCGGCTCCCTCACGCCATTGTGTCGCAGGGAGGGCAGCCTCGCGGCCGCAGCCGTGTTTTCATGGTTTCCCGTCACGGCTGTGGAGAAATGCGACACCCTCTTAAGTATCTCAGGGATTTCCCCAGTGATGGGTTCGACTTGATACACCTGTACAAGGCCACCGATGACGGTAAGCTGAAGCTTAAGCGTGGCATGGGACAGCCGGTTTCGCCGCTAAGGAATGCGCGGGAACGGTTCGGCGGGATCGTCCCAGGCGTCGCAGGAGCGAGGAGCCGCGGCCATGTGCAAGCCCGTCGCCGACGGACGTCCTGCCGCCCCCGAAGCCGGGGCGAACGCTTTGGTAATCGTTGACGAGGATCATCTGGCGGCCGGCGGCAACGCCACCGCACTGGCGGCCTGGAACCGCCGCGAGGGGCGCTTGGTGGGGAGCGACCTGCGCAAGATTCCGTTCATCTCGTATCCAGGGGCGGAGGCGGACCCTTCGGTCGGGCAGATTTTGAGCTCGGGGCTGGATATTCTGGTGGCGACGGGGGCCGACGCCCGGAAGCTGCTGTCGGTGTCGCGGACCGTCCTGGACGGGGAGGAGTGTTACCTGGCCTTCGTTCGCACCCAACCAGCCCCGCCGCTGGGCCTCCAGCGGATGGAGATGCTTCACCTTCTTGCGGATCAGACCGACAGGGGGGTGGCGATCACCGATTCCAGCTTCCGCATCCTGTACGCGAACCGGTCCTTCCGGGACTTCCTCGACCCTGCGGCGGACGAAATGGTAGGCAAGGACCTTCGGAGCTTGCCTCTCTCCCCGACATCGCGCGACAGCACCTGGGGCCGCATTGAAAAATGCATCGCCGAACGCAGAGATTTCGCAGAGAATGTGCGTCTGTGCAGCAGATCGGGGAAGGACATCCTCGTGACCGCGAACATTACGCCGGTCTTCGATCCAAAGGGCAGCGAGCTGGAACACGTCGTCGCCGTGCTGGCGGATGTGTCGCGCACGCGCCTGGTCGAGGATCTGCAGCGCGAGGTGCTGGCGGAGCTTGCCGCGGATTCTCCCCTTGACGAGATCATGGACCTGCTCTGCCGCCGGGTGGAGAGCCTGTCGCCCGGCGTCCAGTGCTCGGTGATCACGGTGACGGAAGACCGTTGCCTGAAGGTGGTGGCCGGCCCGCAATTGCCGGCGAGCTACACGGAAAAGGTCAACGGCCTGCCCGTCGGCCCCACCTGCGGCTCATGCGGCACCGCCATCCATCGCGGCGAGCCGGTGATGGTGGAGGATCTCTTCACCAGCCCGCTCTGGGCAGATTTCGACCTGTCCAGCGTCCCGGCCGGCATCAGCGGCTGCTGGTCCATCCCGATCAAGCTGCGGACCGGCAAGGTGGCGGGCACGTTCGCCTTCTATTTCTCCAGCGAGCATCGGCCGACGTCCTGGCTGGAGAGCATCGTCTCCGCCTGCTCGGACCTGTGCGCCATCGCCCTGGAGCGGTTCGAGACCAAGAGCCGCATCGCCCGGCTCGCCAGCATCGACACCCTGACCGGCCTGCCGAACCGCAGCCAGATCATCGACACGCTCTGCGACGCCATCGCCGCCGCCCGCGAGCTGGACGAGCCGCTGGCCGTGCTGTTCGTGGACATCGACCACTTCAAGGACGTGAATGACACGCTCGGCCATTCCAGCGGCGACCACATTCTGGTGGAGACGGCGCGGCGCCTCACCGTGCAGCTGCGCGAGGGCGACACGGTGGGCCGCGCGGGCGGTGACGAGTTCGTGGTGCTGCTGCGCGCCTGCGGGATCGAGGACGCCGCCCGCATTGGCCGCCGCCTCCTTGAATACCTCTCTACCCCCATCGAGACGAAAAACCTGAACCTCACCATGTCGTCCAGCATCGGCATTGCGATGTTCGGCGACCACGGGGCGGACGCGGAAACGCTGCTGAAGCACGCAGATACCGCGATGCACGAGGCTAAGCGCGAGGGGCCGGGCCGGTTCCGCTTCTTCACCGAGGATCTCAACCGCCGGTCGCACGATCGCCTGGTGCTGTCCATCGCCCTGCGCGAAGCCATCCAGGCCAAGAAGCTCCGGCTCGTGTACCAGCCGCAGGTCTGGCTCACCACGGGCGCGCTGCACGGGGTGGAGGCGCTGGCCCGCTGGCGCGATCCCATCTATGGCGACGTGCCCGCCCCGCGCTTCATCTCGCTGGCGGAGGAATACGGCTTCATCGACCTGATCGACCGGTGGGGGGTGGAGGAAGCCTGCGGGCAGATCGCCGCCTGGCGCGCGGCGGGGGTGGCGGTGCCGCACGTCTCGGTCAACTTCTCCCCGCTCAGCTTCCGCAACGGCGACATCGTGGACATGATCGTCGAGACGTTGCACCACTACGGCCTTCAGCCCTCGGACCTCCGGGTGGAAATCACCGAGCGGGTGATGATGGACCAGCACCCCAATTCGTTCGCCACCGCCCGGGCCATCGAGGCGCTGGGCGTGCGTATCGCCATGGACGATTTCGGCACCGGCTATTCCAGCCTCAGCGCCCTCTCCCGCCTGCCCATCGCCGAGCTGAAGCTCGACCGCAGCTTCATGCTTTCCATCGAGCAGGACGAGAACGCCAGGGCCCTGTCCACCGCTGTCATCCGCATCGGCCACAGCCTGGGCATGACGGTGGTGGCGGAAGGGGTCGAGACAAAGGAGCAGGTGGACCTGTTGCGAGCCCTCGGCTGCCATGCCGCGCAAGGATACCACTTCGCCCGTCCCCTGACGCCGGACGACCTCTCCACCTGGCTCGCCGGCCGCCCCGAAGAGCAGCCGAACGACGCCTGACGTCCCCGCCACGGCGACGCAGGCCCGGGGAGGTATCCTTTCGCCCGGGGGGCACAGACGCCGCTCGGGACGGCCGGATGGACGCATTGTTTTGGTGCGAACCGGCATCCATCCCGCTCAAAAAACGCCCCAGACTTTTGTCTTTGCGCAAGTCCGGGTGCAAAACCGTTTCACACTTCTGCTGGACTTGCTCTAGAAGCGCGCCATGACAGCCTTCACCCCCCTCGCCTTGCCTGACGTCGTCCTCGCCACTCCCAAGCGGCATGGCGATGCACGCGGCTATTTCAGCGAGACCTATGTGAAGCCGCTCTATGCGGCCAACGGCATCGCCGCCGACTTCGTGCAGGACAACGAATCCCTCTCGGAGCTGGCCGGCACCGTGCGCGGTCTGCACATGCAGGCACCGCCCTTCGCCCAGGCGAAGCTGGTGCGGGTGCTCGCCGGCGCCATCTTCGACGTGGCGGTGGACGTGCGGAAGGGCTCGCCCACCTATGGGCAGTGGGTCGGCGCGCGCCTCACCGCCGAGGGCGGCGAGCAGCTCTACGTGCCGCACGGCTTCGCCCACGGCTTCTGCACCCTCGCCCCGGCGACCCGCGTCGCCTATAAGGTGGACGCGGTCTACGACAAGGCGAGCGAGCGCGGCATCATCTGGGACGATCCGGACCTCGCCATCGACTGGACCTTCGGCCACGGCGACAGGATCCTGTCCGACAAGGACCGGCTTTTGCCCCGGCTCAAGGATTTCGACAGCCCCTTCGTCTACCAGGCGTGAGTGGCGCGGACCTTTAAGGATGTGACGGCATGCGGGTTCTGGTGACGGGCGGCGCGGGCTTCATCGGCTCGGCTGTGGTGCGGTATCTCGTGAGGGAGGGGCACGATGTCCTCACCTTCGACAAGCTGACCTATGCCGGCACCCTCACCTCCCTCGCCCCGGTCGCCGACAGTCCCTGCCACCGCTTCGTCAAGGCCGACATCTGCGACGCCGCCGCCGTGCGGCAGGCGCTGGAGGCCTTCGCGCCCGAGCTGGTGATGCACCTCGCCGCGGAATCCCACGTGGACCGCTCCATCGACGGGCCGGGCGACTTCATCTCCACCAATGTGGTGGGCACCTACACCATGCTGCAGGAGGCGCTGCGCTACTGGCGCGCCCTGCCCGCTCCCGCGCAGGCCGCCTTCCGCTTCCACCACATCTCCACCGACGAGGTGTTCGGCAGCCTCGGGGCCGAGGGCCTGTTCCGCGAGGACACGCCCTACCAGCCCAACTCCCCCTATTCGGCCTCCAAGGCCTCGTCCGACCATCTGGTGCGCGCCTGGTTCCACACTTACGGCCTGCCCACGGTGATGTCGAACTGCTCCAACAATTACGGGCCCTACCACTTCCCGGAGAAGCTCATCCCCCTCGTCACCCTCAACGCGCTGGAAGGCGCGGAGCTGCCGGTCTACGGCACGGGCGAGAACGTGCGCGACTGGCTGTTCGTGGAGGACCACGCGGAAGCCCTCGTGCTCATCGCCACGCAGGGCACGCCGGGCGAGAGCTATAATGTGGGTGGCGCCTCCGAGCGGCGGAACATCGATGTGGTGCGCACCATCTGCGCCATCCTCGACGAGATGGTGCCGGATGCCGCCATCGGCCCGCGCGAAAGCCTCATCCGCTTCGTCACCGACCGGCCCGGGCACGATGCGCGCTACGCCATCGATTTCACCAAGCTGAACCGGGAACTGGGCTGGTCCCCGCGCGAGACGTTCGAGACCGGGCTCGCCAAGACCATCCGCTGGTATCTCGACAACGGCGCCTGGTGGGAGCCGCTGCGCCAACGCTACAAGGGCCAGCGCCTGGGTCTTGAGACGCCGGCGACGGGCGACAAGGCGCCGGCCGGCGCGTCGGCCAAGCGGCTGGGGCTCGCATCGTGATGCGGATTCTTCTTTTCGGCGCGGCCGGGCAGCTCGGCCGCGAGGTGACGGCGCTTGCCGCCGAGCGTGGCATCGAGCTGACCGGCCTCGACCACAAGGCCCTCGACATTTCCGATCCCGTCGCGGTGGCCCGCGCCATCGAGGCGGCCCGGCCGGACGCGCTCATCAACGCCGCGGCCTACACCGCCGTGGACAAGGCGGAGAGCGAGCCGGAGATCGCCGGGCGCATCAATGCCTTCGCTCCCGGCCTCATCGCCGAGCGCTGCGCGCGCTATCGCACGCCCCTCATCCACGTCTCTACCGACTATGTTTTCGACGGCACCAAGAAGGGCGCCTATGTGGAGGCGGACCCCATCGCCCCCATCGGCGTGTACGGCCGCACCAAGGCGGCGGGCGAGGCGGCGGTGCGCGCCGCGCACGAGCGGCACGTTATCGTGCGCACTTCCTGGGTCTATGGCGTCTATGGCAACAATTTCCTGAAGACCATGCTGCGGCTTGCCGGCGAGCGCGACCTGCTGAAGGTGGTGAGCGACCAGCGCGGCTGCCCCACGGCCACCCGCGACCTCGCCACCGCCGTGCTGAAGGTGGCCGAGGCGGCTGCCGGCGGCGATGCGCGCTGGGGCACCTATCATTTCGCCGGCCGGGGCGCGACCAGCTGGCACGGCTTCGCCAGCGCCATCGTGGCGGCGGCGGCCGCGCACACCGGCCGCAACGTGGAGGTGGCCCCCATCACCACCGCCGAATATCCCACCCCGGCCCGGCGCCCGAAGAATTCGGAGCTCGCCAGCGACCTGTTCGAGCGCACCTTCGGGGTGCGTGCGGCGGCCTGGGAAACCCGCGTGAAAGAGGTGGTAGACGCGCTCCTGGCCGAGACGGCCAAGGCGCAGTCCCCCGTGGAGGCATCGTGAAGGGCATCATCCTCGCCGGCGGTTCCGGCACCCGGCTTCACCCCATCACCCTCGTGGTCTCCAAGCAGCTGCTGCCGGTCTACGACAAGCCGATGATCTATTATCCCCTGTGCACGCTGATGATGGCGGGCATCAAGGACATATTGATCATCACCACCCCGCACGATGCCCCTCTGTTCCAGGCGCTGCTGAAGGACGGCAGCCAGTTCGGCATCAACCTCACCTATGCGGTGCAGGATCAGCCGCGCGGGCTCGCGGACGCCTTCATCGTCGGCCGCGCGTTCGTGGGCTCCGACCGGGTGGCCCTGGTGCTGGGCGACAACCTCTTCTTCGGCCATGGCCTGCCGCAGCTGCTCGCCCAGGCCGCCGCCCGCGAGAAGGGCGCCACGGTGTTCGGCTATCCGGTGCAGGACCCCGAGCGCTACGGGGTGGTGGAGATGGACGCCACGGGCAAGGTGCTCTCCCTGGAGGAGAAGCCGAAGGCGCCGAAGTCCAACCTCGCGGTCACCGGGCTTTATTTCTACGACAACCGGGTGGTGGATATCGCCGCCAATCTCAAGCCGTCCCCCCGCGGCGAGATCGAGATCACGGACGTGAACAAGGCCTATCTGGAGATGGGCGAGCTTCAGGTCTCCATGATGGGCCGCGGCTTCGCCTGGCTCGACACCGGCACGCCCGATTCGCTGGTGGAGGCGGCCCAGTTCGTGCAGATCCTCGAGAAGCGGCAGGGCTTGCGCATCGCCTCGCCGGAGGAGGTGGCCTTCCGCGCCGGCTTCATCGATCGCGCCCAGCTCAAGGCGCGGGCGGAAGCCCTGTCCAAATCCACCTATGGCGGCTACCTCGCACGCCTCGCCGAGGGCAGCGCCTGAGGGTTCCCGCCCATCGCTCCTGAAAGCCGGGTGCGTGGTGGCCGCGCAGGCGATGCGCCGCTCGGGTCCGCGTCCGGCCGGGATTTGCAGCCGACGACACGCCGTCGCACTTTTGCATTGCGGCAGCATCCTGTAGGGTGCCGCCCGCATTTCCCTGGAGCACGCGTCGATCAACGTGCATCGCAAGCTGATCGGACAACACGTTCTCCTTTTCACGTCTAGAGACGGATTCGCCGCTTGGATCGCGTTGATCTGACCGGATCCGGCTCTGAGTTTTGTGTGGCCGTTCGCCTGCTCCAGCGCTCCCGGCCCCGCTTGCCGAGACCGGATAACGCGCCATGAGCAATTTCAACGAAGAGACCGTCACGAGCGTCCGCCACTGGACCGACACCCTCTTCTCCTTCACCTGCACCCGGGACCCGGGCCTCAGGTTCCTGAACGGCCAGTTCACCATGATCGGCCTGAAGGTGGACGGAAAGCCGCTGCTGCGCGCCTATTCCATGGCCAGCGCCAATTACGAGCCGGACCTGCAGTTCTTCTCCATCAAGGTGCAGAATGGCCCTCTCACCTCGCGCCTCCAGCACCTGAAGGTGGGCGACAAGATCCTCGTCGGCCGCAAGCCCACCGGAACGCTGGTCCAGGACAGCCTGTTGCCCGGCAAGCGCCTCTACCTCGTGTCCACCGGCACCGGCCTCGCGCCCTTCCTCTCCGTGGTGAAGGACCCGGAGGCCTACGAGCGGTTCGAGAAGGTGATTCTCATCCACGGCACCCGCACCGTGGCCGAGCTCGCCTATGACGACTTCCTCACCAAGGAGTTGCCCAACCACGAGTTCCTGGGCGACGAGGTGCGCGAGAAGCTGGTGTATTACCCCACCGTGACGCGCGAGCCCTTCCGCAACCAGGGCCGCATCACCGACCTGATCAACTCGGGCAAGCTGTTCTCCGACATCGGCGTGCCGGTGCTCTCCCCGGAGGAAGACCGGCTGATGCTCTGCGGCAGCCCGCAGCTGCTGAAGGACATGGTGGCGCTGCTGGAGGAGCGGGGCTTCGCCGAGGGAAGCCAGTCCGCGCCCGGCCAGTACGTCATCGAGAAGGCCTTCGTGGAGCGCTGAGCGCCCGGCTGCCCGCCTGCCGCACGAAGGAACGGCGGCCGGGGAACGGCGGCCGGCATCGATTCTTCTGATTTCCCCGCAGGCGGAACAAGGTGGCGCGCCGCAAGCAGCGCGCTCGCAGCCCAAGCGGCCGACGCGAGTCGGATGATCCGCCCCGACCATCCACCTTTGGGCGAAGAGGGGCTGGGCAAAGGAACCGGCAGGCCCCAAAGGCGCGCCCCCGCACCGCGACTGGGGCCGGGCTTGCCACTGCCCGGTTCAGCAAGCCAGAACTCCCGGAATCGGGACTACAGCTCTATCCGCCGACCGGACGGGCCGCATTTGCGACCTAGATGAAGGCAGGACCGGAACGCATGCGCGCCCCCGCGAGGCATCCATGAGAGCGCCGCAGATGATCGCATGCCAAAACCGGATGCCAAAAAAGAAAAGACCCATTTCGGAAAACCGAAACGGGTCCAATCAAGATCGGAATGCGAAAATTTCGCAGTATCAGCCGCAGAAGAAGCGGCAGAAGGGGCTCACCGGACGACCGAAGAAGCGAGAGAGCTTCTGGTCATACTTGTAAGCGCGCCACTGGATGATCCACGGGAAGGAAGGACCCGAGGGGTTCGGAGCCGTAGCCGAAGTGGAATTGCCACCGCGAAGCGTAGAGAACCGATCCAGCCAGCTTGCCTGGGACGGGGCAACACTCACAAAAAGAAGACCGGCAACCGCAGCCCCACGCAGCGCCATATTCACGGTAGAAATCTTAGCCATCGTCCGCACTCCGATTAGGTAAGCATTGTGTACCACAAGGCCTTCGGCGTCGCAACACGAAAATACCCTTTGCCCGTGTCCGATACCCTCGCAAACCCAACTGCCGCCTCAAATCTACCCACTTACCGCCACCCCGAGGCCGCTTTGGGCGAAAGGCCCTGATTTACAGTAGTACCTTCATCCGATGCATCTGCACCGTTGGGTAAAGACGCGCCCCCGGTGGATTGTTCCGAATTTTCTTTCTGCGACGCAGCATTATTGGGGTCTGGGCTGTCGCCCTCCCCGGGCCCCCGCGTCCTCGCCCTCCGCTCGCCCGGCCGCTCGCGCCAGATGAGAGCGAGTCCGGCGACCACCACAACCCCGGCGCCCGCCGCCACCAGCGGGTCGGGCCACTCGCCGAATATGAAGATGCCGAAGCCCGTGGCCCACAGGAGTGTCGCGTAGTTCAGCGGCGCAACGAGGGAGGCCGGAGCGTAGCGATTGGCCGCCGTCATGCAGATCTGCCCGACGCCGCCGGCCAGCCCCATGCCCACCAGCACCAGCGCGGTGGCCCCATCCGGAATCACCCAGCCGAACGGCGCGGTGACGAGCCCGGCGAGCGCCGCCACGAGGGAGAAATAGAAGACGATGGCTTCGGAGGTTTCCGTGCGCGTGAGGTGACGCACCTGGGTGATGGCGAATCCGGCACCCACGGCACCCGCGAGCGCCAGCGCGGCGCCGATCAGCGGCGCCCGGCTGGCGCCCGGCGTGGCGTGGGAAAAGGACGGCCAGAGCATCAGCAGAATGCCGGCGAGGCCCACCATGAGCACCTCCCAGCGATGAGCCGGCACCCGCTCGCCGAGGAGGATGGCGGCGAGCACCACCGTCACGAGCGGGGTCGCGTAGGAAAACGCGATGGCCTCGGCCAGCGGGATGAAGGCGAGCGCGGCGAAGGCCATCCACATGGCCGTCACCCCCACCAGCCCGCGCACCACATGGCCCAGCGGCGTGCGCGTGATGAGGGCCGTTCCCATGCGTCCGTTCCAGGCGATCCAGACCGCCACGGGGATGAGGCCGAACAGGCTGCGGGTGAAGACGATCTGGCCGCTCGGCACATCCTGCGCCACCACCCGCACCAGCGCGGACATGATGGCGAAAAAGAAGGTGGCACAGAGCTGCAGGCCGATGCCGGCCGGAGCGTTCATATGGGCGGATCCAGGAAGCAACGGCCCGCTATAGCGCGTCCCGCGGGCGGCTGGAATGCACAATGATTACGGCGAGATGCCGGCGACCACCCGTCGGGGCCGCCGGCGACCGGCGTGTCTCAGTCGGCAGCCTTTCCGGCGGCGGGCGGGGCAGCCGGCGTCTGCCGCAGCTGGCCGTAGGCGACCGAAAGGAAGGCGCAGGTGACGATCACCTGGGCGGGCGATACCAGCATGGAGACGAGGGCCTCCATCGAATTGGGCAGCAGGGCATAGGCGCCCCCCAACACCACGCTGAACACAAGCGCGATCGCGATCGGCCCCGCGCACAGGGCCAGCATGTGGCCCTCGCCCATGCTCCAGGCCTCGCGCCACGAGATGAGGCTGCCGATCGCCCGCGCCGGAAGCCGCAACGCGAGGCGGGAGGTGGCAACAATGATCGCGACCACGATGACCCCGAAGAGGAGGAGCGCGGCGCCCGTGCTCATGTAGTTCGACGACTGCTCCATGAAGGCGAGGCTGATGAGCAGCGCCGGGACGATCGCGCTCAGGGCGGCGACCACGCCGAGCACAACCACATCCAGAAGATATCCCAGGACCCGGCCATAGCCCTCGCCCAGGGTCTGCGCATCGAGATGGGAGGGGCCGCGCAGGATCTCATTGTGGGTGAGCAGCGCCAGGGGAATCAGCGCCAGCGTATAGAGAAAGTCGAGGATGCTGCCCACGCCAGGCGCGACGAACCACAGGAAGGCGCAGACGACGCCCGCGCCCACATAGATTGCCAGAACCTTCGGATGGCGCAGCACCACGGCTGCCGACCATTGGAACGACCACGCCAGCGACTGCACCAGGGGGATCTTGACGTGGGGATTGTACATGGATCCTCCGGGTTCAGCGCCCCGCGGGCGCCGCAGGGCGCGGGGCGGGCGCGGAGAGAAGGTGTTGCCGCCCGCGCAGCGGCGTTCCGCGGGATGTTCTGGCGCCCACCTTCCGGCGAGGGCGCCGCGCAGACAGGCCAGCCCCGGGGCCGGCCGGCTGCCGGTGCTCTAGCGAAGGCGGCGGAGCGTGTCGAGGCCCAGGGACCTGAATACCACTGCCGTTAGGACCGGCGGCGTGGCGCGCATGCGGCCCTCGAGGCTGGCGGGACCAGGACGGCTTCGGCGGCGCCGAGACACCAGAGTGCGACAAATCGCCCCCGGGGCCCCATCACGGAAGCCCGCGTCACCCACCCCGACACCAGATCCCCCTAAGACGAGGCCGTGTCACGCAAATTCCCGTATTGCGCACCCGGCCCCGGAGGCGCCCGATGGCACCAATCTTCGCCATCCAGACCTAAGGTCGCCCGTGCGAAAGGCGGTATCGGGAACCGTTGCGGGGGGACGCCGTTGATACCTTGCTCAATTCAGGGCCTGCCACATCTTGTGGCACCGAGATGTTCGAATTGTTGGCGGAAGCGGCGATTTTGCAATGCAACAATGCCCAAAGACTACTCACAGCGGGAAAATTCCGCCATTACGCGCAAGATACGCGAGCATCACCCGCGAAGAAATTTAAAAGCATTTTTCCACTTCGATATCCCCACGTCCAATTTCTTGATATTGAAATCCCAGCCACCTCATTAAGCACCGAAGACAGCTATCTTCATTGAAAGATTAATCGTAAGTGACGAAATTATTACATGCGAAAGCCCAGCCGGAGCAAGCTCAATACTGACTTGCACCGCACCATAGCCGGATGCTATCCTTTGAATATCGATGCGGAGCGCAAGCGACTCCGGCGTGCCGGATCTGAGGGGCCAATGTCGCTTTCCACGGAGAACATCCAATTCAAGGCCACGGCGGAGGTGGCGGGGCGGAGCCGGACGGCCCGGCTCGACTACGCGTCGATGGCGCCGCTGTTCGTCCTCGTCGACGTAGGCCTCATCCTCGCCTTGAGCGTGGTGATCAGCTTCGCCGCGGCGGCGGAGATCGGCGGCGGCTTCGAGTACACGCGGCCCATCGGCATCGGCATCCTTGCCGCCGTGGCGTTCGTCCTCACCACCACGTCGCGCGGCCTCTACAAGCCCTGGCGCATGGTGCGGATCGTGGAGCAGGCGAGCGCGGCCGCGGTGGACTGGATCTTCACCATCCTCGTCGTCGCCACCGTCATCTTCTGCCTGAAGGTCGGCGATAGCACCTCGCGCCTCGACACCGGCATCTTCGCCGTGCTCGGCCTCGCCGCCATGCCGGCTTCGCGCTGGGCCATGGGCTCCTGGTTCCGCCATGCCATCGAGCGCGGGGCGGTGAAGGGACGCGCGTCCATCCTCATCGGCGATGCCGTGGAGCTGGACCGCGTGGTGCCCGGCAACGTGCTCATGCGCCTCGGCCTCCACGAGGTGCGCCGCTTCTCTCTCGCCACGTCGGGGCCCGAGGCCACCACCGGCCTTTCGGCGGAGGATTTCGACACCCTGAAGAGCGCCCTCCAGTTCGCCCGGCAGCAGCGCATCGAGGAAATCGTCCTCGCGATGCCGTGGACCAACCTGGACCGGCTCGACGCGGTGCGTTCACGCCTGCGCGCCCTTCCGGTTCCGGTGAAGCTGCTGCCCGACGATGCGGTGAGCGAGATCCTGGATGCGCCGCGGGTGGATTTCGGGCCGACCATCGCCATCGAGGTGCAGCGCGCGCCGCTCTCGCGGCTGGAGCTTCTGCAGAAGCGGGCGCTGGACATCACCGTCGCCAGCGTGGCTGTCACGCTGCTGCTTCCCCTGCTCGCGGCGATCGCCCTGGCGGTGAAGCTCGACAGCCGCGGCCCGGTCATCTTCCGCCAGCGCCGCAACGGCTTCGGCGGGCGGGAGTTCACCATCTACAAGTTCCGCTCCATGACGGTCATGGAGGACGGCGGCAAGGTCGTGCAGGCCAAGCGCAACGACAAGCGGGTGACACGGGTGGGCAAGTTCCTGCGCGCCACCAGCCTCGACGAGCTGCCGCAGGTGCTGAACGTCCTGTTCGGCCACATGTCCATCGTCGGACCGCGGCCGCACGCCATCGCCCATGACGACGAATATTCCAAGCTGATCGCCGGCTATGCCTTCCGCCACCATGTGAAGCCCGGCATCACCGGCTGGGCCCAGGTGCAGGGCCTGCGCGGCGAGACCGCCGAGCTGGAGCTGATGGCCCGTCGCATCGAGATGGACCTCTGGTACATCAACAACTGGTCCATCATCCTCGACGTCAAGATCATCCTGAAGACCTTCATCGAGGTCCTTCGCAAGGACGCCTACTGAGGCACGGGGCCTGGCCCCGCCGAGCGGGAGAGCCGCCGGGACGATGCCGGGTGGCGGGAAACAAGCGGACGAAAGATCAAAAGGCGGGGCTCGGCCCGCCTTTTTCGTGTCCGGCCCTGCCGCGGAGACCAAGCGGGAGGCCGGTGCCGCGGGATCGATCAGGCGCTCCGCACCGCCTCGTCCACCATGCGGGCCACGGCGTCGCCGGCCGCCTCCAGCACCTCGGGCGCGCGGGCGCGCACCACGAGATTGGTCTTGAAGCGGCCGTCCACCTCGTCCTTGAAGGGGTAGGAGCCGATGACCGCCTCCGGGAAGCGCCCGGCGATCTCGCGCAGCGGCGCGGCGATGTCCCCCTCCTTCGCCTCGGCGAGGATGGTGCGCGAGAGCATGGGGCGGCCCTTCTCCAGCTCCGGCAGCACCGCCTCGAGCATGGACTGCATGATGCGCGGCACCCCCGCCATCACGATCACATTGCCGATCCGGAAGCCCGGCGCCTTGGACACCTCATTGACCACCAGCGAGGCCCCGGCGGGAATGCGCGCCATGCGCAGGCGGGCCTCGTTGAGATCCTTCTCGGCGATGTACTCCAGCAGCATGGCGCGGGCGCGCGGATCCACGTCGATGGAGACGCCGAACGCCTTCGCCACCGAATCCGCGGTGATGTCGTCATGGGTCGGGCCAATGCCGCCAGTGGTGAAGACATAGGTGAAGCGCTGGCGCAGCGCGTTGAGCGCCGCCACGATGTCCTCCTCCACGTCGGCGACGATGCGCACTTCCCTTAGGTCGATACCCACATCCGTGAGTCGTTCAGCCACGTGGCCGATATTCTTGTCCTTGGTCCGGCCGGAAAGCACCTCGTCCCCGATCACCACCAGAGCCGCAGTGATCGATCGCGCGCCGTCTGCCTCGCCCATATCCTGCTCCCTGCGCATGCACGCCCATTTGACGGCGCATTTGCCTAAATTCTAGCCACCAGTCCAGCGTCACCTTGGCCCTTGGCAAGCCTTTCCCGTTTATCACTTCTTTGGCACGATGCTTGTAGTGTTCGGGAACGGTTTCCCGAGGACGCGGAGTGACAGTCCCAATGCGGCATGCGTTCGATGAAATGTCCAGTACCGACGGGACGGTCAGACCGGCCTATGAAACGCTGCGACGCTGGCTCGCCGAAGTCCCGCAGGATGTGCTGGACCATCGGCGCAAGGAGGCCGAGTTCATCTTCCGGCGCATCGGCATCACGTTCGCCGTTTATGGCGAGCAGAATGCCCAGGAGCGCCTGATCCCCTTCGACATCGTGCCGCGCATCCTCACCAAGGACGAATGGGGCCGCCTGTCCCGCGGGCTGGAGCAGCGCGTGAAGGCGCTGAACCTCTACATCAAGGATGTCTACGGCAAGCGCGAGGTGCTCAAGGCCGGCATCGTGCCGGAGGAGCTCGTCTACCAGAACCCCGCCTTCCGCCCGGAGATGAACGGCCAGCGCGTCCCGCACGACCTCTACGTGCACATCGCCGGCATCGACATCGTGCGCACCGACCCGGACACCTTCTACGTGCTGGAGGACAATGCCCGCACCCCGTCCGGCGTCTCCTACATGCTGGAGAACCGGGAGATCATGCTCCGCCTGTTCCCCGAGCTGTTCTCCATGCACAAGGTCGCGCCGGTGGAGAACTACGCCGACGACCTGCTCGCCACCCTGCGCTCGCTCTCGCCCCATGGCGGGCATGAGCCGAACGTGGTGATCCTCACTCCCGGCATCTACAATTCCGCTTACTACGAGCACTCCTTCCTGGCCGACAAGCTGGGCGTGGATCTGGTTGAGGGCCGCGACCTGTTCGTGAAGGATGCGGTGGTCTACATGCGCACCACCGAGGGGCCGAAGCGGGTGGACGTGATCTACCGCCGCCTTGACGACGACTTCATCGACCCCCTCGCCTTCCGCCGCGACAGCGTGCTCGGCGTGCCGGGACTCATGAGCGCCTACCAGGCCGGCAATGTCACCCTCACCAATGCGGTGGGCACGGGCGTAGCCGACGACAAGGCGGTCTATTCCTACATGCCGGACATCATCAAGTTCTACCTGGGCGAGGAGCCGCTCCTGCCCAATGTGCCCACCTGGCGCTGCCGCGAGGCGGACCACCTGAAATACGTGCTGGACCACCTGCCCGAGCTGGTGGTGAAGGAAGTGCACGGCTCCGGCGGCTACGGCATGCTGGTGGGCCCCGCCGCGGACAAGGCGCAGATCGAGAAGTTCCGCGACAAGCTCAAGGCGGACCCGGCCAACTTCATCGCCCAGCCCACCCTCGCCCTCTCCACCTGCCCGACGCTGGTGGAAAAGGGCGTGGCGCCGCGCCACGTGGACCTGCGGCCCTTCATCCTCTCGGGCTCGGACAAGGTACGCATCGTTCCCGGCGGCCTCACCCGCGTTGCCATGAAGGAGGGCTCCCTCGTCGTCAACTCCAGCCAGGGCGGCGGCACCAAGGACACCTGGGTGCTGGACGCATGAGCACTTCGTTCCATGCTGCGGGTGCTGAACGCATGAACACCTCGTTCCATGCTGCGGGTGCTGAACGCATGAGCGCATGCGCGCCCACCACCTGACGGGGCTCCGGGCGCGCCACGGCGCCCGGGATCCGAACGCCTGAGCGCGGCTCAACCGCGCCTCGCATCTTCTCCTTCCGCAATGGGCTCCCCATGCTATCGCGCACCGCCGACAACCTTTACTGGCTGACCCGCTACGTGGAACGCGCCGACTGCCTCGCGCGCATCCTCGACGTCTCCCAGCGCCTCGCCTACACCCCCGTGACCTACGGCGGCTCCACCAACGAATGGGGCTCGGCCGTGCTCACCGCCGGCTGCGCGGACGATTTCGTGGCCCGCTACGGCCCCCTCGACGAGGCCAAGGAGGAGAACGTGGTCTCCTTCCTCGCCTTCGAGGCGGAGAACCCCTCCTCCATCCGCAACTGCTTCGAGGTGGCGCGCACCAATGCGCGCTCGGTGCGCACCGCGCTCACCTCGGAAATGTGGGATGTCATCAATTCCGCCTGGATCGAGCTCAGGAACTTCCCCAACCGTGCGCTGACCCGCGAGGAGCTGGCGCGCTTCCTCGCCTTCGTGAAGGAGACCTCGCTGCGTTTCGACGGCGCGACCTTCCGCACCATGCTGCGCAACGATGCCTACTGGTTCGCCCGCTCCGGCGCCCAGCTGGAGCGCGCCGACAACACCGCCCGCATCCTCGACGTGAAATACCACGTGCTCCTGCCCGAGAAGGAGCACGTGGGCGGGCCGCTCGACTACTTCCAGTGGGCCTCCATCCTGCGCTCGGTGTCGGCGCTGACCGCTTTCCACTGGGTGTATCGCGACAGCGTGAAGCCCTGGCTGGTGGCGGACCTTCTGATCCTGAACCGGCAGATGCCCCGCTCGCTGGCCGCCTGCTACGATTCGCTGGCGCGCAACCTGGACGACATCGCCACCGTCTACGGCCGGCAGGGCCCCTCGCAGCGGCTCGCCCGCTCCATGCTGGCGCGGCTCACCAACCGCAGCATCGAGGACATCTTCCAGACCGGCCTGCACGAATTCATCTCGGGCTTCATCTCCGATAACAACAAGCTGGGCGCGGAGATCACCGAGCAGTACCTCACCTGACGGCCGGGCCGGTCCCGCCGGCCCGCACATCTTAAGCCGCCTTGCACACGCACCTCTTCGGGGAGGACCGCCCATGCGCATCCGCATCCGTCACGAGATCACCCAGCGCCTCGAGCCCGGCACCCGCAACATGGCTGTCACGGTGCGGCTCACCCCGCGGCCGCACGAGGGGCAGTTCATCACCCGCTGGTCGCTGGACCTCAATTCCGACTGCCGCCTGACCCCCCAGGAGGATGCGTTCGGCAACCTGTGCCACACCTTCACCGTGGACGGGCCGGCCGAGCGCCTCTCGCTGATCGCCGAGGGCGAGGTGGAGACACAGGACACCACCGGCATCGTCCGCGGCACCGTGGAACGCTTCCCGCCCTCCCTGTTCCTGCGCCAGACCGACCTCACCGAGCCCACCTCCGCCGTCGGAGACTTTGCCGCGCGGGTGCAGGAGCCCTCCGGCGACATCCTCGCGCGCCTGCACGCTCTGATGGTGCTGGTGCACGAGGCGGTGGAGGAGCAGGACGGCCCCGCCATGGGCGACCCCCTCGGTGCCGATGCGGCGCTCGCTGCCGGCAAGGCGTGCTCCGCCGGCATCGCCCACCTGTTCACCGCCGCCGCGCGGTCGCTGGGCCTGCCGGCGCGCCACATCTCCGGCTATGTGGCACCCGAGGGCGCCAAGGAAGGCGAAGGGGCCACCCGCCACTGGGCCGAGGCATACGCGGCCGGCATTGGCTGGATCTCGTTCGACGCCGGGCGCAACCTGTGCGGCACCGAGCATTACGTGCGCCTGGCCGTGGGGCTCGATGCCATGGGCGTCGCGCCCCTGCGCAGCACCGGGCTGGAGCTGGAGGAGCGCGTGAGCGCCCTCGACGGCCGGGGCCCGCTGAAGGTGCTCCAGGCCCAGAGCCAAGGCCAGAACTGAGCCCGGCGGCTTGGAGCGGGGACACGCGAGCCCTCGCCGGCGAACGCAAGTCAATAGCCGGCTTGACGAAATCTGAAGGAAGGTGACATCGCGCAAAGCGGGCGGGGCCGGGCTGGTCTAAGGTGAATATGAAAGATCCCAGACGGGAGACATGCCATGTTCCTCCACCCGCCGTTGCTTCCCTCTGCTGAAGGCGCGGTCGCCGGAAGCACCGTCCCGGGGCGGCAGCAGCTTGGGGCGTTTCAGGTCGCGCCCGCGGTCAAGCTGGAGGCGCGCCACCTGAATTTCTTCTACGGGAAGCAGCAGGCGCTCACCGATGTATCGGTGCCCCTGCACGCAAACCGTGTGACCGCCTTCATCGGACCGTCCGGCTGCGGCAAGTCCACGCTGCTGCGCGTGTTCAACCGCATGTACGAGCTCTATCCGGACCAGAGGGTCGAGGGCGAGGCGCGCATGGACGGGGTGGACATCCTGTCCCGCGCGGTGGATCCGGCTTGGCTGCGCGGGCGCATCGGCATGGTGTTCCAGAAGCCCACGCCCTTCCCCATGTCCATCTTCGACAACGTGGCCATCGGCCTGCGCCTCGCCGAGGACTTCTCCCCCCGCGACCTCGCTTTGAGGGTGGAGGACGCCTTGCGCCAGGCGGCGCTGTGGGACGAGGTGAAGGACATCCTGAAGCAGAGCGGGCTCAGCCTCTCCGGCGGCCAGCAGCAGCGCCTGTGCATCGCCCGCGCCATCGCCCCGCGACCGGATGTGATCCTTCTCGATGAGCCATGCTCCGCGCTCGACCCCATCACCACCGCGCGGATCGAGGAGACGATCGAGGAGCTGAAGGCGCACTACACCCTCGCCATCGTCACCCACAATCTCCAGCAGGCGGCGCGCGTCTCCGATTTCACCGGCTTCATGTATCTGGGCATGCTCGCCGAATTCTCCCCCACGAGCGACCTTTTCACCCGCCCGAAGGACCCGCGCACCCAGGCCTATGTCACCGGCCGCTTCGGGTAGCGGGACATCTGCCCACCGGCGGCGCGGGCGGCGGCGCCGCGCCCTCTTGACCCCCCGGCCCGGCCCTGCAATCTCCTCCGCACGAACGGAGGATGCCCGATGACCGCAACGCCGGCCTACGACCCCAACAACATCTTCGCCAAGATCCTTCGGGGCGAGCTGCCGGCACACAAGGTCTATGAGGACGAGAAGGCCATCGCCTTCCTCGACATCATGCCCCGCTGCCCCGGCCATACGCTGGTGATCCCCAAGGCACCCGCGCGCAACATCCTCGACATCGCCCCGGACGACCTTGCCCATGTGGCGAAGGTGGCGAAGAAAGTGGCCGTCGCCGCCAAGGCCGCGTTCGCGGCGGACGGCGTTACCGTGCAGCAGTTCAACGAGGAGGCTGGCGGACAGGTGGTGTTCCACCTCCACATCCACGTCATCCCGCGCCATGCGGGGGAGGCCATGAAGCCCCCCGCCAGCGCCATGGAGAAGCCCGAGGTGCTCGCCGCCCACGCGGAGCGGCTGCGCTCCGCCCTCGCCGGTTGAGCAATTGGCGACATTTCCCTTGGCAGCGGACCTCTCCCGGGCGGCGGGCGTCACCATTCGCGCGCCCGCCCGGCTGCACCTCGGCTTCCTCGATCTCGGCGGGGCGCTCGGCCGCCGGTTCGGCAGCCTCGGCATCGCCCTCGATCGGCCGGTGACGGAAGTCACCGTGCGCCGCGCCGGGCAGGACGCGGACGCCGGGCCGGACAGCACCCGCGCCGCCCGCGCCCGCGACGGGGTGCGCGCCGCCCTCGGCCTCACGGAAAGCTTCGCGGTGGAGGTGGATGCCGCCTTGCCCGCCCACAACGGGCTCGGCTCCGGCACCCAGCTTGCCGTAGCGGTGGGGGTCGCGGTGGCGCGGCTCACCGGCCATGCGCTCTCGGCCCGCGAGGTGGCGGGTCTGCTGGGCCGCGGCCGGCGTTCCGCCATCGGCATGGAGGCGTTCGAGGCGGGCGGCGTCATCCTCGACGGCGGCAAGGCCATGTCGGAAGACAGGGCCGCCTTGCCCCCGCCCCTTCTCGCCCGCCTGAAGCTGCCGGAGGACTGGCGCATCCTCCTGGTGTTCGACCGGGCACGGGAAGGCCTCTCCGGCTCGCAGGAAATGGCCGCCATGGCCCAGCTGCCGCCATTCCCGGCGGAGCAGGCGGCGCATATCTGCCACCTGATGCTGCTCAAGGCATTGCCGGCGCTCGCGGAGGGCGATGCGGCCGCGTTCGGCGCGGTCATCGGCGAATGGCAGAGGGTACTGGGAGACCACTACGCCGCCGCCCAGGGCGGCGGGCGTTTCCTGAGCCGGCATGTGGCGGAGGCCATCGCCTTCCTGGAGGAGGAGGGCGTCTCCGGCGTCGGCCAGAGCTCCTGGGGGCCCACCGGCTTCGCCATCGTGGGCAATGAGGCGCAGGCCGCGCGCCTGCTTCAGGCCTTGCACCGCCGCTTCGCATCGTACACAAACCTGTCATTCGACAGCGTGCGGGGAAACAACCAGGGCGCCGAGATCACCGCCCTGTAGATCCCCACGCGCGCCGCACGGGGATGGGGCGGCGCAAAAGGGAGACGGCGTGGAGCCTGCGGGCCGCGCCGGAAACAAAACGATCGGCGGCTGGCGCCGGACCGGTCCACGAAAGAACAGGCTGGGATACATGGATCTTGCCCTTATCGCCCTCTCCGCGCGGCCGCTGGCCGCGAGCGCTGCACGGGCTGGATTCGCCGCCCTCTCGCTCGACCTGTTCGCTGATCTGGATACCTGCGCCCATGCGGCGCGCTGCGTGCGCGTGCACAAGAAGAACGGCTGCGCCTTCGATCCGGACGACCTTGTCCAGGCCCTGACCACCCTCGCCCCCGCCGGCCTGCCGGTGGTGCTCGGCGGCGGCCTGGAGGACGATCCGGACCTGATGGTGCGCATCGCCGAGCGCAATCCCATCCTCGGCAATTCCCCCGCCACCGTGCGGGTGCTGAAGGACCCCATCGCGCTCGCGGCCCTGTGCGGGCACCTGGGCATTCCGTTCCCCAAAGTCAGCCTGGAAGCGCCCACCTCCGACACCTTCCGCTTCGCCCCGGTGCTGGAGAAGAAGATCGGCGGCGCCGGCGGTGGCCACATCCGCCGCCGTGTGGCCGGCGACCTCGCCCCGCCCGCTCCCGGTCACTACCTCCAGGCGGAGGTGGAGGGCACCTCCCTCTCCCTGCTGCTGCTGGCCAACGGTGCATCGGCGATGATGGTGGGCGCCTCGCGCCAGTGGCGGGCGACCGATGCGGAGCATCCCTTCCGCTATGGCGGCGCCGCCGGCCCGGTGGTCCTGCCGCCGGCTTTCGCCGCGGCGATGTGCGAGGGCGCGCTGAACATCTCCCGCGCCTGTGGTCTGGTGGGCCTCATCTCCATGGATTTCGTGGTCTCGGGGGAGGCTTGGCACCTGGTGGAGGTAAACCCCCGCCTCGGCGCCACCCTCGACATCTTCGACGTGGATCCGCTTCCCCCGCTGATGGGCCTCCACCTCGCGGCCTGCGGCGGGCGGCTGCCGGCCGGCCTGCCCACCCCGTCCGAAGCCCATGCGGCGGGCGTCATCTATGCCGACCGGGACCTTGTGGTTCCCGACGGCGTGCTGCCCGATCACATATCGGACCGCCCGCCGGCGGGCGCCGCGGTGGCGAAGGGCTCGCCGCTCTGCACGGTGCGCACCAGCGGCCCCACGGTGGAGATCGCCGAGCAACGGCTCGCCACCCTCATCCGCGAGGTGCGCGAGAAATTCGGCCTGCTGCCGGCCGAGGCGCCGGCCCCGTGATCCGCCGGTGCCTTGGCGGGGCGGGCCGGGAATGACCGCGCCCGCCGAAGCGGCACGGGCCTTCGAGGCTGCCTGCCGCGCCGAGCTTACCGCGCTGAAGCCGGGCAATGTGCATGTGTTCGCCCCCGGCCACGGCATGGAGGTGGCCCATTTCGAGCGGGCGGCGGCGGCGGCGGCTCCCGCCATCTGCGCCCTCGGCCTGAGCGTAGGCGGACGGATCGAGGCGGCAGTGAAGGCCTCCCTCGCGGTGGCCGGCTGCAATACCAACCTCGGCATCATCCTCTTGTGCGCGCCGCTCGTTTCGGCCGCCCTCTCGACCGGCGGGAAGAGCCTGCCCGCACGCCTCGCCAAGGTGCTGGACGCCCTGGACGTGGCGGATGCCGAAGCTGCCTTCCGCGCCATCGCCGCCGCCTCCCCCGGCGGACTGGGCTCGACGCAGGAGGCGGACGTGCGCGGGCCGGCCACCCTGTCGCTCGCCGCCGCCATGGCGCTCGCGGCCGATCGCGACATGATCGCCCGGCAATATGGCAACGGCTTTGCGGAGGTGTTCAGCCTGGGCGTGCCCGCGCTTCAGGAGGCGCCCACCGCGCCCGAGCGGGTGGAGGATGCCTTCCTCGCCTTCCTCTGCGCCTTCCCGGACAGCCATATCGCCCGCAAGTTCGGGGCACAGGCAGCGGAGGGCGTACGGGCGGAAGCCATCGCGGTGCAGGCGGCGATCAACGGCCTTGCGGGCGAGGAGCGGCACAGCGTGCTCGCCGCCTTCGATGCGAGTCTCAAGGCCCGTGGCCTCAATCCTGGCACCAGCGCCGACCTCACGGTGGCGAGCATTTTCACTGCCTTGCTGCAGCGGTCGGACTGAAAAGGGGCGGCGCAGGGCCGCCCCGAGGATCCACCGTGATCCATGCCTCCGGCCATCGGCCCCGGTCTTTCACCGATACCGGGAGGGGGCGCTGGGCTCGCGAGTCACCCTCACGAGCCCTTGGCATCAGAAGCGCACGGAGAGCGAGGCCTTGCCCGCATTGTAGGTGGTGTCGCCACCCACCATGCCGTCATAGGCGATGCCGAAGGTGACGCCGGTGCCGAAAGCGAAGTCGAGCCCGGCCGAGGCCACCAGGCTGTCCGTGGCGATGGGCAGTCCGTCCACACCGAAGGCGGTGCCGGTATTCACGAAGGTCAGCGTGGCCTCGGGCGTCACGTCGCCGAAGGCGTGGCGCCAACCGGCGGAGGCATGGGGCGTCGCCGTCATCCCGCCGCTGAGGACGAAGCTGGACGCGAGCCGCACGCCCAGGGTGGAATAGGTGTTGTCGAACGACGTGCCGGCGGAGGCGAGGCCGGCGACGGGCGCGTTGCTCTCCGCGAAGGCGCCGAGGTCCACCCGGGTCCAGGCGATGGCGGCGAACGGCTCCAGCGCCACCTGGCCGAAGGCGAAGCCGTAGCCCGCCTCGGCGAAGAGGTTGGCCGAGGTACCGTCGTAGCTGGCGACGGGCGCCTCGCCGGTGAGGGCCACGAAGCGGCTGCTGTCGATGCTGCTCCAGCCGTAGGTGGCGCCGGCGCGCAGCTTGAGCGCATCGAAGGCAGCGGCGCCGTAGGCGGCGATGCGCCAGGTCTCGGTGTCGGCGGAGCCGTTGTCGCCGCTGGTGGAGGCAGAGGAATAGCCCGCCGCCAGGCCGAAGCTGTAGTTGGAGAAGGCCACGTCCGCGCCCATCAGCACGCCGCCCACATTGGTGTCGGCCGCAACCGCATTGCCGATGCTGGAGGAGCTGAGCCACTGGCCGTAGCCCTGCGCCCAGGCCGAATAGACCGGGCCGGAGGCGGCCGCCGGTGCCTTCAGCGCCTTGAACGCACCCGCGGCGGGCGAGGCCGGGTCCGCATAGGAGAGCACCGCCGGTCCGCCGAAGCCGAGCGCCTGCGACGGCCCGCCCGCCCCCTGGTAGCCGAACTCGCGCAGACGCGAGAGGAGGATGTCGTTGACCAGCATGTTCTCGGTGGCGATCACGCCCGGCAGGGTGGCATGGATGTCGCCGGAGAGCTGGGACAGGGCGAGGGTGGGGTTGCTCGCGGCCGTCTGGGTGACGAAGTCACTGAACAGCTCGGAGGTGTTCACCTTGGGCCCGGAGCCGATGCGCTCCAGGGCGCCGGCCACCGCGCGCTGGTTCGCCGTACGGGCATAGCTGGCGAAGGCCACGCCGTTCCGCTCCAGGGCGAGGTAGACGTTGTTGGTGTCCTGGCTCAGGGCCGGATCGACGAAGAGATAGTCGATGGGGGTGTACACATTGAGGGCGAACGAGCCGCTGACACCGCCCTGCGAGGACAGGATCGTATAGCGCGTGCCCCAGGCCAGTTCGCCGAGCATCGCCACCTCGGCGCCATCGGCAATGGTGGTCTTGCCGCCGACATTGATGAAATCGCTGTTGCCGGCGGTGTTCACGTCCACCACGTAGGTGCCGGCGATGGCGGCATTGCCGACCACGTTGAGCGTGCCGAAAAGCGAGACCGAGGAGGCAAGGTCGATGTTCGCCACGCCCGAGGTCGAGAGGCTGCCCACCGTTCCCCAGCCGAAGAGGTTGCCCTCGATGAGGGCGGTGCCCGACACGCTGAGCGAGGCGTTGGCGAGGGAGGCGCCCTGCAGGGAGACGGTCGACTGGTCGAAGACCACCGCGCCCGCGAAATCCGAGCTGCCGGACAAGGTGGTGAACGAGTCGGTGCTTGCCGTGAGGCGCTCGAAGTTGCGGTAGGTGGCCGCATTGCCGAGGAGGCTCACGTCGAAGCTGACGTTCTCGCCGTTCCGGCCCAGCTGGAGCGTGTCGGCGCCGCCCTCGGCATCGACGATGCCGCTGACGCTGGAGCCGGCCCCATAGACGAACAGGTCGTTGCCCGCGCCCATCTGCACGGCATAGGTGGTGCCGGAAATGGTGCCGTAGTTGACGACCGTGAGGCTCTTCGAGGCATCGACGCCGGAGTTCACATAACGGATTCCGTAGCCGTCGAGGCCCCGGATGGTGCCGTAATTGGTGATGCTCATGGCGGCGAAGGCGTCGCCACCGTTGCTGTCATCCACGAGGATGCCGTTGTTGGCGCCGGAGATGAGGGCCGAGGTGTGCGTGGCATCGCCGTTCACGATGGTGCCGCCGCCGATGGCGATGCCCTCGGAGGTGCTCGGCTTGCTCTCGCCCGGCTTGGTGCCCTTCGAGCCGAGCCCCTGGATGGTGCCGTAATTGTAGACGGTGCCGGCCTGGTCGAAGTCCACGCCGTCGCCGTCGCCGAAGCTGGCGGCCGGATCGAAGGTGCCGGAGATGGTGCCGTAATTGGTGACGATGCCGGTGCCGTTGGAGTTCACGCCGGAACCGTTGCGGCCCTCGATGGCCCCGTAATTGGTGACGATGAGCGTGTCGTCGGTGCCCGTCGCCTTGATGCCGTGGTACGCGCCGGAGATGACGCCGCCGGCATAGTTGTTCACCGTGAGGGTGATGGGCTGGCCCTGGTCGTCGCCGCTGACCTTGATGGCCGAATTGTTCTGCGTATCGGCTGTCCCGGCGGCGTAATAGGACGAGATGGTCCCGTAATTGTCGATGGTGAGGCCGTTGGTGCCCTGGATGGCATCGTTGTCGGCGCCCGTGATCAGGCCCGTCGCCTCGTTCTTGATCGTGATCGTGGCGTGGGTGGAATAGATGTCGCCGAGATCGATGGCCTGACCACCAGACGTGGACCGGATCGTCCCCGCATTGGTGATGGAGATGACGGGAGACGCGGTGCTCGTCGTCGTCGACGAGATTTTGATGGCGTCGTCGGTGCCGGTGATGGTCCCGCCGAACTCGTTCGTCAGCGTGAAGCTCTGGAGGGTGTCGAAGTTCGACGCGGTATCGAACTTGATCGCCCGCTTGCCGGAGGACGTGGTGGAGATGGCGCCGGCATTGGTGATCTCGATGGTCCCGCCACCAAGGCGGATCGCATCCGAGCCGGCCGAGGTGATGGTGCCGGTTCGGCTATTGTCGATCGTCACCGTCGCGGTGGACGAGGTCGCCTTGTCGAAGTCGAGCGCCTGACCCGTGGTCGAGCTAATGGTGCCGTCGTTGTTGACGATGACCGTGCCGTTCGCCAGCGTGCCGTTGATGCGGAAGGCATCGTCGGTGGAGGAGACGGAACCGGTATTGGTCAGGGTGAACAGGCCGGAAACGTTGGACGCCGTATCGATGGCGCGCTTGGTGGAGGTCACCGATCCGGCATTGGTGATGATGACGCCGGGCGAGGTGGTGGCCGCGCCGCTCCACGTGATGGCGTTGGAAGCGCCACCGGAAAGGGTCGCCCCAGAGGAAATCTCGCCCGTGTCACTGCCGGAAACGCTCTGCGCGCCGGTGGCTGGAGGCACCGTGAAGGATCCGGCAAAGGCGGGGATCGACAGGCCGGTGCAGAACAGAGCCAGGACAATGCGGCTCGCGGACGAATGAAGGGGAGACATCGGCAGGGATCCGGGCAGGAGGTCCGTGGATACGGCTGACCCCTGCCTAGGAGCCGGGTGCTACAGTTCCGTGACAACCCGCGACCTTACGGCATCTGAGCCCGGCGGTGTGTCCCGCCGGTAACAATTGACCACCCGTCGTGAAGCTCAGGCCCACGCCCGCGCCGCGGCAGGATCAATCCGCCCGTCGTGCAGGGCGCTCGCCACCAGCGCCCCCGCCACCCCGGCCTCAGCCAGCGCGGCGAGGTCGGCCGGGCCGCGCACGCCACCCGCGGCGAACAGCGCCGGGGGCACGGCAAGCCCACCCGCGCGCTCCGCCACCGCCCGCAGCGCGTCCAGGTCCGGCCCCTCGCCCGAGCCGACGCGGGCGAGCGTCATGACGATGACCCGCTCCGGCCACAGGCGTGCCTGGTTGTGCACGGCCGCTGGGTCGCGCGGGCCGGCGGCATCCGAATCGAGGGAGAGGATGACAGGCCGCTGGGCCAGCACGGCGGCGGCTTCGCCGGTGAGCGATTCGGTGCCGACCACGCTGGTGCCGCGCCCTGCGCCAGCCCGCCGCCGGACGCTCGCGGCATCCGCCTCCCCCGCGTCCACCCAGATGTCGAGCTGCGGATGGGCGCGGCGAATGGCATCGATCTCGGCCACATGGCCGCCGATCCCGGCGATGGCGTCGAGGTCGGCGACATAGAGCGTGCGGAAGGGCGCGAGGGCCAGCAGCCCCGCCACCACCTCGAGCGGAGCGGCGGATTTCGCCAGGGGCGTCTCGATGGGGCGATATGCGTCGCGCGCTCCGCGACGCGCATGCACCACACACTCTCCCTTAAGGTCGATGACCGGGATAAGCTGCATCTACTGCACCGTTAAAGCCGCCCCGAAAGGAGCACCATGCGCGTCTTCATCTGCGAGTACGTGACATCCGGTGGACTGCGCGACAAGCCCCTGCCCGACCAGCTCGTGGCCCAGGGCACGCTGATCCGGGACGCCATCGTCACCGACCTTGAGGAACTCGCCGGGTTGAGTGTGGTGCTCGCCTATGACGACCGCCTGCCGGCGCCGAACCAGGACGCCGTGCCGGTGGGCAAGGGCTCGGACCCGTGGATCACCTGGTCCAGCCTCGCCCACGATGCGGATGTGGTGTGGCCCATCGCCCCCGAGGCCAATGGCGTGCTCGGCCGGATGGTGCGGCTGATGGCCGAGGGCTCGGCCCGACTCATCGCCTCCTCCTCCGCCGCCATCGCCACCACCACCAACAAGCTGCGGATGACCGAGCGGCTGGCCGAATGCGGCATCGCCCACGTGCCAACCTTTCCCATCGACGCGGTGCCGCCGGGCCTCGACGGCGATCTCGTGACCAAGCCGGAGGAGGGCTCGGGCTGGGGCAGCACCCGCGCCTGGCCGAACCGCGCCGCCCTGCCGCGGACGGCGGGCCTCGTGGTGCAGCCCTTCGTCCACGGCACGCCGGCGAGCCTCACCGTCCTGGCCCGGCCGGACGGGGCGACGCTGCTCTCGGCCAACCGCCTGCGCGTCACCCACCTCGTGGGCGTGTTCGGCTTCGAGGGGGTGACAGTAGGCGGCGTGCCGGACGAGGACGGCCAGCTCGCCGCCCTGTCGAGCCGAGTGGTGGAAGCCTTCCCCGGCCTCTCCGGCATCGTCTGCATCGACGTGCTGCTGACCTCCAAGGGGCCGCTCGTCACCGAGGTGAACCCGCGCGTCACGGTATCCTATGCCGGGCTGCATGCCGCGCTCGGGGTCAACCCCGCCGCCTTCATCCCCGAGTTGATCCGCGACGGACGCCCGCCGAGCATGCCCCACCTGCCGCGCCCCACCCCGGTGGAAGTGAAGATCCGTTGAAAGGCGGGGACGAAACCAATAGGAAACAGGGCCATCCGGGGCGGGGTATCGCCCGCCCGCGGTGTTGCCGCGTGAGGACGAGATGACAGCCGACGACCCCATGTCCCCCGATCCCCTTTCCGGCCCCCTGGCGCTGGCCGCGGCGGGAGAGGAGCCGAGCGCGGGGGCCAGAGGTCGGCCGGGTGGCACCGATCGCCTGTTCCTGCGCGCCCTGCCCTTCTACGCCCGCCATGGCGTCTACGAGTCCGAGCGCGAGCTGGGCCAGCGCTTCGTGGTAGACGTGGACTGCTGGCTGGACACCCGGCCCGCCGCCTGGGCGGACGATGCAGAACTCACCGTCTCCTACCAGCAGATCTACGAGCATGTGGCGGCGGTCGTCACCGACGACCCGGTCCACCTCATCGAGACGCTGGCGGAGCGCATCGCCACCCGCCTCCTGGATCATTTCGCCACCGTGGAGCAGGTGCGCGTGGTGGTCCACAAGCCCGGCGCGCCGGTGACGGGCGTGTTCGGTGACGTCGGCATCGAGATCATCCGCGGGCGCTGACCAACCGCCGCGCGCTTTACCGCGCCCGCTGCATTGCGTCATAAGGGCGCCGGGCGGGGGCGGTCCGCCGGATCAGCACGGGAGCGCGCGGTGAGCGAGTTGGTGACCCTGAAGACCTTCCTCGGAACCTGGGCGGGCGGCGACGCCGGCCGCACGGCCATCGCCGACACCGTGACCGCCATCGCCCGCGCCGGCGTCGGCATCGCCGATCTGGTGGCCCGCGGGCCGCTGGAGGAGGGCCTCGCCAGCATTCGCGGCACCGATCCCAATGCCGGCGGCGACGCCCAGAAGGAGCTGGACGTGGTAGCCGAGGAGCGGATCCTCGACGCCCTCAAGCCCACCCCCACCGCCTTCCTCGCCTCCGAGGAAAGCGAGACCCTCATTCCCGTGAATGCCGACGGCCGCCTCGTGGTGGCGGTGGACCCGCTGGACGGCTCGTCCAACATCGACACCAACGTGTCGGTCGGCACCATCTACTCCATCATGCCCTACGACCCGGCGGTGAACACGGACCCCGCCACCGCCGTGATGCGCCCGGGCTCGAACCAGGTGGCGGCGGGCTTCCTCGCCTACGGGCCGGCCACCATCCTCGTCGCCACCTTCGGTGAAGGCACGCAGGTGTTCGTCCACGACCGCCAGACCGGCGAGTTCGTGCTCGCCCGCACCGATGTGGAAATCCCGGCCGAGACCAAGGAATACGGCGTCAACCAGTCCAACATGCGCCACTGGCACGAGCCCATGCGCCGCTATGTGGAGGACTGCCTCGCCGGCAAGGACGGCCCCAGGGCCAAGGACTTCAACATGCGCTGGGTGGGCTCCATGGTGGCGGATGCCTTCCGCATCTTCACCCGCGGCGGCGTCTATGTGTACACGGGCGACAAGCGCAAGGGCTACGAGAACGGCCGGCTGCGCCTGATCTATGAAGCCTTCCCGCTCGCCTTCCTGGTGGAGCAGGCCAAGGGAGCGGCCACCGACGGCAAGACCCGCATCCTCGACATCGAACCCACCCACATCCACCAGCGCATCCCCCTGGTGTTCGGCTCCAGGGCCGAGGTGGAGAAGATCGCCTCTTATTACTGAGGCTATCGGCCCCTTCCCCGGACCGGCGGCACTGCGTGTGCTGCGCGGATCCGGGGACAGGGGAAACCTCCGCCCCACAGGCGACATCCCACCGCCCCTCCGAAAAAGTCCGCTTCAGCCGTGCCCCTGAACAGGGGCGCGGCGCTGTCCCCCTTGACCTCCCCAGGAAAAAAACGTTCGATCGTTTCCTCTTCCCTCCCCCCATGGGACGGAAGGGAAAGCCGCCATGCGAGAGCGGCGACGCGGGAGGATGAAGATGCTCGTGCCGGCAGACGATTATCAGGGGCTCGTGCGCGCCTTCTCCTGGGCCATCCCGCAGCGCTTCAACATGGGCGTCGCATGCGCGGACGCCCATGCGGACGGCAGCGGTCGGCCCGCCCTCATCTTCGAGGAAGAGGGCGTCGGCATCCGCACCTATTCCTTCGACCTGCTGAAGGCGCTGACCAACCGCTTCGCCAACGCCCTTGTGGCGCGCGGCCTCAAGGCGGGGGACCGGGTGGCCGTTTTCCTGCCCCAGGCGCCGGAAACGGCCATTGCCCACATCGCCGCCTTCAAGGCCGGCATGATCTCGGTGCCTCTCTTCACCCTGTTCGGCGACGAGGCCCTGGAGTTCCGCCTCAAGGCCTCCGGTGCCCGGGCGTTGGTGACGGACCTCGGCGGCCTCGCCAAGCTGGAGCGAGTGCGCGACAGCCTGCCGGACCTGGATCATGTCTTCGTCATCGGCGCGGACACGGGGGGCGTCAGCTCCTTCGACCAGGCGCTGGAGCAGGCATCCGACCGCTTCACGCCGGTGGATACCGGGCCCGACGACCCGGGCATCATCATCTTCACCTCCGGCACCACCGGCAATCCGAAGGGGGCCCTGCACGGCCATCGCGTGCTGCTGGGTCACCTGCCCTGCGTCGAGTTCGTGCACCAATACATGCCCCAGCCGGGCGACCTGCACTGGACGCCGGCTGACTGGGCCTGGATCGGCGGCCTGTTCGACGTGCTGTTCCCCACCCTCTATCTGGGCGTGCCGGTGCTCGCGCACCGGGCCAAGAAGTTCGATCCGGATGCCGCCATGGATCTCATGGCGCGCCACCGGGTGCGCAATGCCTTCCTGCCCCCCACCGCCCTGAAGCTGCTGCGCCAGGCGGACGTGCGGCACGACGGGCTGAGGCTCCGCTCCCTCCTCACCGGTGGCGAGACCCTGGGGGCCGAGCTCGGCGACTTCGTGAAGGAGCGGCTCGGCGTCGAGGCGCGGGAGATCTACGGCCAGACGGAATGCAACCTAGTGGTGGGCTGCAACTCCAACTTCTTCCCCATCCGCCCCGGCTCCATGGGCAAGGCCATCCCCGGCCATGACGTGCGCATCGTCGACGATGCGGGGAACGAGCTGCCGCGCGGCGCGGAGGGGCACATTGCCGTCCGCAAGGGCGACCCGGTGATGATGCTGGAATATTGGAGGAACCCGGAGGCCACCGCCCAGAAATATGCCGGCGACTTCCTCCTCACCGGCGACATGGGTCGGCAGGACGAGGATGGCTACCTCTGGTACGTGGGCCGGGCCGACGACGTGATCACCTCGGCCGGCTATCGCATCGGCCCGGGGGAGATCGAGGACTGCATCCTGAAGCACCCCTCCGTGGCTCTCGTCGCCGTGGTGGGCGTGCCGGACCCGCTGCGCACCGAGGCGGTGAAGGCCTGGGTGGTGCCGAAGCCGGGCGTCGCCCCCTCCGAGGCGCTGGCGAAGGAGATCCAGGACTTCGTGAAGACCCGCCTCTCCGCCCACGAATACCCCCGCCACGTGGCCTTCACCGACACATTGCCCATGACCGCCACCGGCAAGATCCTGCGCCGCGAGCTGCGCGCGAAGGGCTGACCTAGGCTGAACGCCAGA
Organism: Xanthobacter nonsaccharivorans; assembly: GCF_043194755.2. Classification (NCBI taxonomy): domain Bacteria; kingdom Pseudomonadati; phylum Pseudomonadota; class Alphaproteobacteria; order Hyphomicrobiales; family Xanthobacteraceae; genus Xanthobacter; species Xanthobacter nonsaccharivorans. The sequence continues at coordinate 2,856,620 of NZ_CM195526.1, forward strand.
CAGAGCGGAAGCTGAGCCTTCGGGCCGGAAGCGGAGCGACGCGGGCCCAGCCTCACTGCGCCGCGGGGGGCACCTGGCGCAGGTGGCTGCGCCGCATCGGCCCGCTCAACGCGGTATCGTGGCGCAGCCGGGCGAAGAGGATGTGATCCTCCCACACGCCGTTGATGCACAGATACTCCCGCGAATAGCCCTCGCGCACGAAGCCGCAGCTTTCCAGCAAATGGATGGAGGGGCCGTTCGTGGGCATGCAGGCGGCCTCGATGCGCCGCAGGTGCAGCAAGTCATAGGCCGCGGGCAGCAGGGCCGACACCGCAGCCTTCATGTAGCCTTGCCCGGCATAGGGCGCGCCCATCCAATAGCCGAGGCTCGCCGCCTGGCACACCCCACGCCGCACATTGGAAAGCGTGAGCCCGCCGAGCAGCACGTGATCGGACGCGCGGAAGACAAAGAAGGGATAGGCCTCGTCCGCGAGGATGTCCCGCGCGTAGCGGCGCAGGCGCCGACGGAAGGCGCCGCGGGTCAGGTCATCGGCCGGCCACAGGGGCTCCCACGGGGTGAGGAAGGCGCGGCTCGCCTCCCGAAGGTCGTGCCACGGACCGAAGTCCTTCATCTGCGGCACGCGCAGATACACGCCGCGGCCCTCGATGGTGGGGAGCGGCTCGGTGGAGAATACGGAACTCAACGGCCACATTCTGCTACGCCCCGAACGAATCCCTGTGCGCCACCGGGGACGGCTGACGCCGGACCCGGGCCAGCCCGGACGGCAGCGGCCTCGGCTCAGTGTGCCTCAAGACGTTCCACCACCCGTGCGGCAGGCTCAAGGCCGCCTTTCGGACCGATGGCCGTGAGGGTGGGCCGCCCGCGGCCGATGAGGGCGCGCGCCGCTGCGCGGACCGCCGACACGTCCACCGCATCCACCTTGGCGACGATCTCCTCCACCGGGATCACACGGCCGAAGCCGAGGATCTGCCGGGCGAGCTGGTCCGCCCGCGCCCCCGAGCCTTCCAGCGCGGCCAGCAGGCCCACCTTCATCTGCGCCTTGGCGCGGGCCACCTCCAGCTCGTTGACGGTCTCGGCGGTGTCGAGGATCTGGTCGATGACCGCGTTGGAGAGTTCCTCCACGTCCCCCGTGTCGGTGCCGGCATAGACGCCGAACAGGCCGGTGTCCTGATAGCTCCAGTGGAAGGCGTAGACGGAATAGCAGAGGCCGCGCTCCTCCCGAACCTCCTGGAACAGGCGGGAGGACATGCCGCCGCCCAGCACGTTCGCGAGCACCTGCACCGCGTGATACTCGGGGGTCTTGTAGGAGCAGCCTTCGAGGCCCAGCAGCACGTGCACCTGCTCCAGGTCCCGCGCCATCAGCCGGGTTCCGCCGGAATAGGCGGCGACAGGCTCCACGGGCTTGGCGGCCGGAGCGATGACCTTGAGCCGCTGGGCGGCCTCTTCCACCAGGCGGTCGTGCTCCACCGCGCCGGCGGCGCCCACCACCATGCGCGGGCCGCGATAGGTGCGCCCGAGATAGGCGCCGAGCTGGTCGCGGCTGAAGGCCCGCACCGTCTCCGGCGTGCCGAGGATGGAGCGGCCGACGCTCTGGCCGGGGAAGGCCTGCTCCTGGAACAGGTCGAACACCAGGTCGTCCGGCGTGTCCATGACCGCGCCGATCTCCTGGACGATCACGTTCTTCTCCCGCTCCAGCTCCTCGGGGGCGAAGGCCGGCTCGGTCAGGATGTCGGAAAGGATGTCGAGGCCGAGGCTCACGTCCTCGCCCAGCACCCGGACATTGTAGGTGGTCTGCTCCACCGAGGTGGCGGCGTTGATGTCGCCGCCCACCTGCTCGATCTCCTCGGCGATGCGCCGGGCCGAGCGGCGGCGCGTGCCCTTGAAGGCCATGTGCTCGAGGAGGTGGGAGATGCCGTGCTCGCCCTCCTGCTCGTCCCGCGCGCCAGCGCCCACCCAGATGCCGAGGGAGGCGGTGCCCAGATGGCTCATCTCGTCGGAGACGACCGTGATGCCGTTGTCGAGGGTCGTGATCTTCACGCTCATGCGGCTGCACCCGCCGCGATGCGGGCCCGGCCGCGGATGAAGGTCTCGATGGCCGCAAGGTCGTTCGGCAGCACGGTGACGCTCTCGCGCCGGGTCATCAGGTCCGCCATGTGGGGCGGCAGACCGGGACGATGGCCGGTAGCGGCTTCCACCGCATCGGGGAACTTGGCCGGATGGGCGGTGGAGAGCACCACCTGCGGCACCTTGGCGGAATGCTCCACCTTGTCCGCCACGGTGAGGCCGACGGCGGTGTGCGGATCGGCCAGATAGCCGGCCGACTTCCACAGCCGGGCGATGGTCGCGGCGGTCTCCGGCTCGTCCGAGCGGGCAGCCGAGAAATCGGCGCAGATGGCCTCGAGCGCCCCCCGCGGAACGGTGAAGGCACCGGACTGGGCGAGGGAGGCCATCAGCTCGCGCAGGGCGGCGGCGTCACGGTCCAGCGCCTCGAACAGCAGGCGCTCGAAATTGGACGATACCTGGATGTCCATGGAAGGCGAGGTTGAGGGCAGCACCCCCTTCACCTCGTAGCGGCCGGTCTCCAGCGTCCGCACCAGGATGTCGTTGACGTTGGTGGCGATGGAAAGATCGCGGATGGGAAGGCCCATCTTCTTCGCCACCCAGCCGGCGAGGATGTCGCCGAAATTGCCGGTGGGCACCACGAACGACACCTCGCGGTGCGGCGCGCCAAGCGCGGTGGCAGCATAGAAATAATAGACCACCTGGGCGACGATGCGCGCCCAGTTGATGGAGTTCACACCTGCCAGCGCCAGCGAGTCGCGGAAGGCGTGGTGGTTGAACATGGCTTTGACGAGGCTCTGGCAGTCGTCGAACGTGCCCTCCACCGCAATGGCGTGGACCGAAGGCGAGTTCACCGTCGTCATCTGCCGGCGCTGCACCTCGGACACACGGCCGTGCGGATAGAGGATGAACACGTCCACCGCGTCCGACCGGCGGAACGCCTCGATGGCGGCGCTGCCGGTGTCGCCGGAGGTGGCGCCGACGATGGTGGCGCGGGCGCCGCGGGCGGCCAGCACATGGTCCATCAGCCGGGCGAGCAACTGCATCGCCACATCCTTGAAGGCCAGCGTCGGGCCGTGGAACAGCTCAAGCACGAAACGATTGGCCGCCACCTGGGTGAGCGGCGCCACCGCCGGATGGCGGAAGCCCGCATAGGCATCGGCGATCATTAGGTCGAGGGCGCGCTCGGGCAGCGCATCCCCCACGAACGGGCCGATCACCGCCTTGGCGACAGCCGCATAGGGTTTCCCGGCGAGCGCCGCGATCTCGTCCTTGGAGAGGGTGGGCCACGTCTGCGGCACATACAGGCCGCCATCGCGGGCGAGGCCTGCGAGCAGGGCGTCGGAAAAGGACAGGACGGGAGCTTCGCCCCGAGTGGAAACGTAACGCACGGGTCCTCGATCGGTCAGGGTCACGGAAACGAGCACCTACCCTAAACGCAAGTGGCCCCGTGCGAAAGCAGCGACGATGCGCTGCGGCACGGAACCGGCGCCAGCGTGGCGCCGGGCCTGAACCGCCTTGGCCGGGCAGGTTCCGGAAGCGACCTCATGGCCGGGCCTGTCCCCGCCCCCACGCCCGCTTGCGCATACGCCCCAACGTGCCTCCGGGCCCCGGATCGTCATGGCCGGGCATCGGCAAACGGGCTTTCAGCCCCTCAGCTCTTCTCTTTCACATAGCGGCCGGGCGCGTCCTCGATGGGGGCGAGGCGGCCGCCGCCGATGGCGCGGGCGGGCACCTCGTCCGGATGCCAGGAGGAGAACCAGGTGAACCAGTCCGGCCACCAGGAGCCCCTGTGCTCCTGCGCGCCCTGGGCCCACAGATCGTAGCTCGGACCCACCGGGCCGTCGGCCCAGTATTGGTACTTCATCTTGGCCGGCGGGTTCACCACGCCGGCGATGTGGCCGGAGCCCGCCAGCACGTAGCGCACCGGCCCGGAGAGCATGTTCGCGCCGATATAGACCGAATTGGGCGGGGCGATGTGGTCTTCCTTCGTGGCGAGCGAATAGACCGGGACGGTGATCTTGCTCACGTCGATGCGCACGCCGGACAGCTCGGCAAGGCCCCGGGCAATGTTGTTGGTGAGGTAGCAGTTGCGCAAATAATAGGAGTGGTTCGCCGCCGGCATGCGGGTGGAATCGGCGTTCCAGAACAGCAGGTCGAACGGGAAAGGCGCCTTGCCCTTCATGTAGTTGTTGACCACGTAAGGCCAGATGAGGTCATTGGAGCGCAGCAGGTTGAAGGCCGAGGCCATCTTGCTGCCTTCCAGATAGCCCATGTCCTTCATCCGCCGCTCAAGGATGGCGAGCTGCTTCTCGTCCACGAATACTTTCAGGTCGCCGGCGTGGGTGAAGTCGATCTGCGTGGTGAGGAAGGTGGTGGAGGCGATGCGGTCGTCGCCGGTCTGCGCCATGTAGGCAAGCGTGGTGGCGAGGAGCGTACCGCCCACGCAATAGCCCACGGTGTGCACCTTGCGCTGGCCTGAGGCAATGGCCACCGTGTCGAGGGCGGTCATGATGCCCTCACGCATGTAGTCGTCGAAGCCCTTCTCCGCCTGCCGCGCGTCCGGATTGACCCAGGAGATGGTGAAGACGGTGAGCCCCTGGTCCACCAGCCACTTGATGAAGGATTTCTCGGCCGTGAGATCGAGGATGTAGAACTTGTTGATCCAGGGCGGCACGATCAGCACGGGCGTCTTCTTCACCGTCTCGGTGGTCGGCGCGTACTGGATGAGCTGCATCAGCTCGTTTTCATAGATGACCTTGCCGGGCGTGGTCGCGAGATTCCTGCCCACCTCGAAGGCGGACATGTCCGTCTGGCGGATCTTCAGCCTGCCGCCGCCCTCGATCAGGTCGTCGGTCAGGTTCTTCATGCCCTTCACGAGATTCTCGCCCGAGGTGGAAAGCGTCTCGCGGATGAGCTCCGGGTTGGTGAGCACGAAGTTGGAGGGCGACACGGCATTGGAGATCTGCCGCACGAGGAACTCCGCCTTGTGCTTCATGTGCGGATCGAGGCCCTCGGCCTCCTCCACCATGTCCTCGGCCCACTGGGTGGTGACGAGGTAGGCCTGCTTCAGCGCGTCGAAGATGGGGCTCTCCTGCCAGCCCTGATCCTTGAAGCGGGCGTCCTTGGCGTCCGGCCGGGTGACCGGCTCCACCTCCTCGCCGGCGAGGCGCTTCAGGGTGTTGGCCCAGATAGACATGTAGCCGGTCATCAGGCGGGCCTGCGCCTCCAGCGTGCGCTGGGGGTCCGCCATCCAGTATTCGGCCACATGGCTGACGGTCTTCAGCGCGTCGGCGATGTCCTCTGCCATGTCATCGGTCTGGGCCTGCTGGCGCGGGCCGAGGTAGGCGGCCATGGCCTTGCCGCCCTGCTCCACCATGATGGCGAGGTTGCGGGAGAAGGCCTCGATGTCGACGGTGCCGCGCGGGGCCTCCCCATTGCCGGAGGAGCCGGCTCCGGGCTTCTCGGCAGCCGGCTTTTCGGAGGCCGGTCCGGAGGCCTCCCTGGGAGCGCCCTGCCTGGGCTGCCCGGCGGGAGCCCCCTCGGACGAGGGCACGGCGGCGCTCGGCTGAGGCCGACCAAGCATGTCAGGAGGCAGGCCCGACCCTGGTTCGCCTGCGGCGAAAGTGGACGTTTCCTCTACTCGGGACATGCGCCATCCCCTTCTCGTGGATCATCGTGGGGCCTTGCGCCCATCTTGTAGCGTCATTCTCGCTTCGGCCATACTATTCAGTGACCATGACAGGATCGAGCCTCGCCTCTGTGGACCGCGTGCAAGATGCAAACACCCTTAAGAGGCCGCGAGGCGATCTGGTGATCGGACATTCCCGAAGGCTCATGAATACCGCTCTCCCCGGCGCGACGGCCCGCGCCCGCATCGGAACGACCCGACCCGCGCACATTTCCGCAAGGGGACGCCTCGCCCTCGCGGGGGTCCTGCTCGCGGCGCTCGCCGGCTGCGCGGGGCATGACCCCATCGCCTCCCTCGCGCCGCCGCAGACCAACGTGGCCGCGGTCCCGGACGACAAGTTCCTCAGCGTCGGCACCACCACCGCGCCCGACCGGCGCGAGCCGCTGTCGACGGAGCAGCAGCAGAAGCTGCAAAAGGACCTGGAACGCGTGGCCAAGAAGCAGGCCACCACGAGCACCCAGGCGACCTCCGGCAACTGAGGCACGGCGCGCGGCGCCTGTTCGCGCCTGCAGCATGCGAATTTCAGGCCTGACGCCCCACTCGCATCGCATTCATGGGTTTTTCATTCGGAGAAGAGTGCTAAAAAGCCCGTCCGCCGCGCCGGGAGAACGTGACGCGCGGCATTGAGTGCCCCCTGGAGCCAGAAGATGACCACCGATTTCCACCGCATTCGCCGGCTGCCGCCCTACGTGTTCGAGCAAGTGAACCGCGTGAAGGCCGCCGCCCGCAATGCCGGCGTGGACATCGTCGACCTCGGCATGGGCAATCCGGACCTCGATGCGCCGGCGCACGTGATCGAGAAGCTCAAGGAAACCATCGGCAAGCCGCGCACCGACCGGTATTCCGCGTCCAAGGGCATTCCCGGCCTGCGCAAGGCGCAGGCGGCCTATTACGAGCGGCGATTCGGCGTAAAGCTGGACCCCGACCGCCAGATCGTGGCGACGCTGGGTTCCAAGGAAGGCTTCGCCAACATGGCGCAGGCCATCACCGCGCCGGGCGACGTGATCCTGACCCCCAATCCGTCCTATCCGATCCACGCCTTCGGCTTCCTGATGGCCGGCGGCGTCATCCGCTCGGTGCCGGCGGAGCCGGGGCCGGAGTTCTTCCACGCCATGGAGCGGGCGGTTCAGCACTCCATCCCCAAGCCCATCGCGGTGGTGCTGTGCTATCCCTCGAACCCCACGGCCTGCGTGGCGGACCTCGAGTTCTACAAGGACGTGGTGGCCTTCGCGAAGAAGAACGACCTCATCGTTCTCTCCGACCTCGCTTATGCCGAGCTCTATTTCGACGGCAACCCGCCCCCCTCGGTGCTGCAGGTGCCGGGCGCCATGGACGTGGCGGTGGAGTTCACCTCCATGTCCAAGACCTATTCCATGGCCGGCTGGCGCATGGGCTTCGCGGTGGGCAACGAGCGCCTCATCGCAGCGCTCTCGCGGGTGAAGTCCTATCTGGACTACGGCGCCTACACCCCCATCCAGGTGGCCGCCACCGCGGCGCTGAACGGCCCGCAGGAGTGCATCGCCGAGATGCGCGAGACCTACAAGAAGCGCCGCGACGCGCTGGTGGAGAGCTTCGGCCGCGCCGGCTGGAACATCCCCGTGCCGCGCGCCACCATGTTCGCGTGGTCGCCCATTCCGGAACCCTTCCGGGCCATGGGCTCCGTGGAATTCTCCAAGCTCCTCATCGAGAAGGCGGAGGTGGCGGTGTCGCCGGGCGTCGGCTTCGGCGAGCACGGCGACGAGTATGTCCGCATCGCCGTGGTGGAGAACGAGCAGCGCATCCGCCAGGCGGCGCGCAACATCCGCCGCTTCTTCGAGCAGGCCGGCACCACGCTGCACAACGTGGTGCCGCTGAACCCGCCGGTCAGCGCCGCCCGCTGAGGCGGCGCGCCACCGCCGCGAACTGAAGACAGGGACGTCCCGGCGCGGCAGGCCATGCCGCGCGGGGCCCCGAGGAAAGAACCGGTCCGATCCATGAGCGACTTGAAAGTGGGCCTCGCCGGCCTCGGCACCGTCGGGGCCGCCGTCTTCCGCATGCTCGACCGCCGCGCGGCGGAGTTGGCCGCGCGCACCGGCCGCGCCGTGAAGGTGACGGCGGTGGCCGCGCGGGACCGCACCCGGGACCGCGGCATCGACCTGTCGTCCGTCACCTGGTTCGAGGATCCGGTGGCGCTCGCCCGCGAAGGCGACATCGACGTGCTCGTGGAGCTGATGGGCGGCGATGGCGATCCGGCCAAGGCCACTGTCGCGGCCGCGCTCGACCGGGGCATTCCCGTGGTCACCGCCAACAAGGCGCTGCTCGCCAAATGCGGCGTGGACCTCGCCCTCCGGGCCGAGGCCTCCGGCGCGGGCCTGCACTTCGAGGCGGCGGTGGCGGGTGGCATCCCCGTCGTGAAGACCCTGCGCGAGGCGCTCACCGGCAATGCCATCGAGCGCGTGTCGGGCATCCTCAACGGCACCTGCAACTACATCCTCACCCGCATGGCGGACGAGAAGCTCTCCTTCCACGTCTGCCTCACCGAGGCCCAGCGCCTGGGCTATGCGGAGGCGGACCCCACCTTCGACATCGACGGCTACGACACCGCCCACAAGCTCGCCATCCTCACCTCGCTGGCCTTCGGCACCCAGGTGGACGCGGACGCCATCTATGTGGAGGGCATTCGCCAGCTCACCCTCGCCGACCTCGAGGCGGCGGACGACCTCGGCTACAAGGTGAAGCTGCTCGGCGTGGCGGTGAAGACCGATACCGGCATCGAGCAGCGCGTGCACCCCACCATGGTGCCCAAGCACTGGCCCATCGCCCAGGTCTCCGGTGTCACCAACGCGGTGGCCGTGGACGGGGACGCGGTGGCGCTGACTTTGGTCGGCCCCGGCGCGGGCGGCGATGCCACCGCCTCTGCGGTGGTGGGCGACATCTTTGACGTGGCGCGCGGCGCGAAAGGCTTCACCTTCGGCCTGCCGGTCGGGGAGCTGACGAAGGCCGAGCGCGCCCCCATGCAGCGCCACGAGGGCGGCTACTACATCCGCCTCGCGGTGGTGAACAAGCCGGGCACCGCCGCCACCATCACCCGCCGGATGGCGGACGAGCAGATCTCGCTCGAATCCATCGTTCAGCGTCAGCCGGGCGGCGCGGTTGCCGCCGAGACCGCCCACGTGATCCTCATCACCTATGCGACGACCGAAGAGGCGGTGCGCCGCGCCATCGCCGCCATCGAGGCGGACGGCGTGGTCGCCTCCCTGCCCCAGGTCATCCGCATCGAGAAGGATTGAGGCGAGGAGGATCGACGTCATGAGCGTTGCCCGCATGCCCCAGGTGCTCGACCGCCGCCTCGCCCTCGATCTGGCGCAGGTGGCCGAGCGGTGCGCCGTCGCCGCCGCGCGCCTGCGCGGCCGGGGCGACGAGGAGGCGGCGGACCTTGCCGCCACCCGCACCTGCCACCGCGAGATGAACGAGATCCCGCTCTCCGCCACCGTCGTCATCGGCGAGGGGCTGGAGGGCGAGAGCGACCTCCTGTTCGCCGGCGAGACCCTCGGCAGCGGCGGCATGGAGGTGGACCTTGCGGTGGATGCGCTGGAGGGCTCCACTCTCTGCGCCAAGAACATGGAAGGCTCCATCACCGTCATCGCCATCGCCGAGCGCGGCTCGCTGCTGAAGGTGCCGGCCGCCTACATGGAGAAGCTCGCGATCGGGCCGGGCTATCCGGAAGGCATCGTCTCCCTCAGCCAGAGCCCGCAGGACAATGTGCGCGCGCTGGCCGAGGCCAAGGGCGTGCCGCCGGCCGACATCACCGCCCTCATCCTCGACCGTCCGCGCCACGCGCCCCTCATCGAGGCGGTGCGCAAGACCGGCGCGGCGGTGAAGCTCATCACCGACGGCGACGTGGCCGGCATCATCCACACCACCAATCCGCAGGAGAGCGGGGTCGACATCTATCTCGGCGCCGGCGGGGCGGCGGAGGGCGTGCTGGCGGCCGCGGCGCTGCGCTGCATCGGCGGCCAGATGCAGGGGCGCCTGGTGCTCGACACCGAGAAGAAGCGCGAGCACGCCAAGGCGCTGGGCATCCGCGATTTCGCCAAGACCTACAGCCTGGAGGAGATGGTGCGCGGCGACTGCCTGGTCGCCGCCACCGGTGTCACCGACGGCGCGCTCTTGAAGGGCGTCCGCTTCGGCCGCGAGATGATCGAGACCGACACCATCGTCCTGCGCGCCGCCACCGGCACCGTGCGCCGCATCGCCACCGAGCACCGCGACTTCCGCAAGTTCAAGCTGGAAGCTTGAGGCCCGGCTCCCGGAGCGAAGCGGAGCGCAGGCGGCCCGGCCAGCGCTTTTAACCCTGCCGGCAACGCCTCGCCCGGCGGCCCCATTCTGCTGTAGGATCGGCCAGCCGGAGGCAGTGATGGAGCACCTCATCTTCCGCCTCGCCGTAGCGCTCGCCATCGGGCTCGTGGTGGGCGTCGAGCGCGGCTGGCGCGAGCGCAAGGACCCGCCGGGCAGCCGCACCGCGGGCGTGCGCACCTTTGCACTCATCGGCCTGTTCGGCGGCGTCACGGCCGCCCTCGCCGACGCGCTGAAGAGCCCGGCCGTGCTCATCGCCGCCAGCCTCGCCATCACCACGGTCTTCGCCGGCTTCAAGTATCGCGAGATGGTGAAGGACAAGGATTACGGCATCACCGGCCTGGTGGCGGCCATGCTGGTGTTCGCCCTCGGCGCGCTGGCGGTGGCGGGCGATCCGGCAGTGGCGGGCGCGGCGGCCATCGCCGCCACGGGCCTGCTGGCCGCGCGGGAGATGCTGCACGGCCTCGTCGCCCGCCTCACCTGGGTGGAGCTGCGCTCGGCGCTGGTGCTGCTGGCCATGACGGTGATCGTCCTGCCGCTCCTGCCCAACCGCACCATCGACCCCTTCGACAGCATCAACCCCCGCCAGATCTGGCTGTTCATGGTGCTCACCGCCACCATTTCCTATGCCGGCTACGTTGCGGTGAAGGTGGCGGGCCCGGAAAAGGGCATCCTGTTCAGCGCCATCGGCGGCGCGCTCGTGTCCTCCACCGCGGTCACCATCGCCTTCGCGCGCCGCGCCGCGGCCGGGGAGCCCGCGCCCCTGCTGGCGGGTGGCGCCGCGCTGGCAGCCATGGTGTCGCTGCTGCGCGTGCTCGCCATCTGCATGGTGGTGGCGCCGGGCCTCGTGCGTACCCTCGCCCCGCCGGCCCTCGCCGCCGCGATCTGCTTCGCTGCCATCGGCGCGGTGATGCTGCGCGATGCCAAGGGCGCGAAAGGCGAGTCCGCCCTCGGCAATCCGTTCGACCTCGGGCCGCTTGCCGCCTTCGCCGCCATGTTCGGGCTGGTGTCGGGGGTGAGCGGCTTCCTGCTGAAGGCCGTCGGGCCGGACAGCATCTATCTGGTGAATGCGGTGGCCGGCATCGTGGATGTGGATGTGCCGTCCCTCAACGCCGCGCGCCTCGCCGGCGGCGCCCTCTCCATGGAAGGGGCGGCGCTCGCCATCCTGATCGCCCTGGGGGTGAATGCGGCGGCCCGCGTTGGCTTCTCCGCGGCAGCAGGCCCGCCCGGCTTCGCCGCGCGCCTCGGCGTGGCCACCGCCATTGCCGGGGTCGGCGCGGTCGGCGTGCTGGTGCTCGCACGAGGGCTGTGATGCCCTCGCCCCCTGGCCGCGGCCGGGACGCCCCATGCTCAAGCGCCGCGCGGCTTATGACGCCTCGACCCTCGACGCGCAGCCCCGCCTCTGGCTTCATGCCGGCGTGAATATCGCTCTGCCGAATCGCCTCTTCCTCGACGTCGCCCGCTCGGCCACCGGCCGGCTGTGGCGCGAGCGGCTGGATGTGCGCACCTCGCAGATCGCCCTCGCCATGGCGCAGCGCTATGGCGTGAGCGAGCTGCTGGCCCGCGTGCTGGCGAGCCGCGACGTGCCGCTCGACGCGGTGGAGGCCTATCTCGACCCCTCCATCCGCACGCTGCTGCCGGATCCCGACACCCTCACCGACATGCCCGCCGCAGTGGCGCGCCTCGCCCGCGCCGTGGCCGAGGGCGAGCAGGTGGCCGTGTTCGGCGACTATGACGTGGACGGCGCCTGCGCCACCGCACTCCTCGTGAGCGTGCTGCGGGCTGGCGGGCTCGACCCGCTGTTCCACATTCCCGACCGCATCTTCGAGGGCTACGGCCCCAACGTGCCGGCCATCGAGCAGTTAGCGGGGCGGGGCGTGACCCTGCTGGTGACGGTGGATTGCGGCACCACCTCCATGGAGCCCCTCGCCGCCGCCCGCCGCCTCGGCATGGATGTGGTGGTGCTGGACCATCACCAGGCCGGCGAGCGCCTCCCGGAGGCCACCGCCATCGTGAACCCGAACCGGGAGGACGACCTCTCCGGCCTCGGTCACGTCTGCGCGGCGGGCATCACCTTCATCACCGCCGTGGGGCTCGTGCGCGCCCTGCGCCAGAGCGGCCATTTCAACGCCGAGCGCCCAGCCCCCGACCTTCTGGACACGCTGGACCTGGTGGCGCTTGCCACCGTGGCGGACGTGGTGCCCCTCATCGGCCTCAACCGGGCCTTCGTGGCGAAGGGCCTCCTCGCCATGCGGCGGCGCTCCCGCATCGGCCTCACCGCGCTGATGGATGCGGCGCGGCTCGACGGGCCGCCGCGGCCGTTCCATCTCGGCTTCCTCATCGGCCCGCGCATCAATGCCGGCGGTCGCATCGGCGAGGCGACGCTGGGCGCGCGCCTGCTCCTCACCGACGACCCCGCGGAAGCGAGGCGCATCGCCGCCGAGCTCGACCGGCTCAATGCCGAGCGTCAGGAGGTAGAGCGCGCCATCCTCGCCGCCGCCGAGGCGGAGGCGGACGCCGCCCTCGGCCTGTCCGACGACGGCGCCGTGGTGGTGGTCAGCGGCGATGGCTGGCACCCCGGCGTGGTGGGGCTCGTCGCCTCCCGCCTCAAGGAGCGGTTCCAGCGCCCCGCCTTCGCCATCGCCTTCAATGGGGAGACGGGCACCGGATCGGGCCGTTCCATCCCCGGCGCGGACATCGGCCGCGCAGTGCGCGGCGCCGTGGAGAAGGGCCTGCTGGTGAAGGGCGGCGGGCACGCCATGGCGGCCGGCCTCACCGTGGAGCGCGCGCGCCTCGGCGACCTCAGGGCGGAGCTCGAGGCGCGGCTGGCGGCGGACGTGGCCCGCGCCCGCGCCGAGGGCGCGCTGGCCATCGACGGCGCACTCACCGCCCGGGCAGCGACGCCGGCGCTGGTGGAGACCATCGCCCGCGCCGGTCCGTTCGGCGCCGGCAATCCGGAACCCCTGTTCGCCTTTCCCGCCCATCGCGTGAGCTATGCGGAGCGGTTCGGCGCCGGGCATGTGCGGGCGCGCATCACCTCGGGCGACGGCACCTCGCTGAAGGCCGTGGCCTTCCGCTGCGCCGACGATCCCCTCGGCCGCGCCCTGCTGGAGGCCCGTGGTCGCCCGCTGCATGTGGCCGGCAGCCTTGAGCTGGACACCTGGCAGGGCGAGACCCGCGCCTCGCTGCGCATCAGGGACGTGGCGGAACCGGGCTGAGGCAACTCCCGCACAAGTGACCAGCGGTTTGGCATCCGGAAACGCGGTTGGAGCCTGCGCAGATCAGACTGCACCGCCATTTGACCTGATGTGCTCCGGCATCTGAAGCCCGCCGCGGCCTCCACCGGTGGCTGCGCCCGCCGGCCAGAGCGTGTCCCCTCACCGCTCCTCGGACACCCGCAGCGCTGCGCGGCCGGTGATCTTGCGCTTGCGTGGGGCCGGCGCGCCGGACGGCTCGTTCGCCCCCGCCTCCGGTGGAGCGCTCTCCCTGGACACCGCCTCCTTGCCGGCGGGGGCCTTGCGGGACGTGGCCTTCCTTGCCGGCTTCTCGGGCGCAGCGGCGGGCGCGCGGCTGCCGTCCGCCAGGGCGAGCAGCGCCTTCACCCGGTCGCCCGGCTGGGCCAGCGCGGGGGCATGGGGATCGACGCGGGCGAGCAGCGGCTTGGTCTTGGACGCGGGCACGCCGTCCAGCGCCTCCGCGAAGGCGGCCGGGCCGAGCAGGGTGCGGATGGCGCGCAGCGCATCAAGCCCGGTGCCCTCCGCCGCGAGCTGGGCGCGGACGATCTCGTTCACCGCCTTGCGCGCCGGATTGGCGGCGGCCGGAAACAGCTCCGTCTTGCCGCCGATGGCGGCGAGCAGCCGAAAGAAATCCGTCCCGTCATCCATCGAGCCGTCTCCGTGTCTCGCTCACGAGGTCGCGCACCGAGTCGACCGCCCTGTACCATTTTTGCTCGAAGGACGGGGCATAGGGAAAGTTTTCCGGATCCATGGCACGCTCGATGGCGGCCTGGTTGTTCACCGCCACGTCGAACATCTCGAATACCGCGCCTTCCGCCGCCGCTTCCTCGCGCAGGCTGAGCAGGGTGTCGCGATGCTGGATCTTGCCGGCATTCACCCGGCTCGCCAGCACCACCGGCCGCCGCCGGGGCTGCGGCAGAGCGGAGCGCGTAATATGCGCATTCTCCCACACGGAGGCGCGGAAGGCATCGAAGCCGAGGGTGGAGAGATAGTCGGGGATGGTGGGCACGATCACCATGTCGGCGAGGCGGATCGCCACCTCGGTGAAGGCGGAGATGCCCGGCGCGCAGTCGAACAGGATGATGTCGTAGCGCGTGCGCAGCAGGCCGAGGGCCTCCTCCAGCACCTTGAGCGACTGGCCTTCCAGCGAGCGGAGGCCGAAATTGCGCTCGGCGAGGCGCAGCACGATCTCCCGCTCCAGAAGCCGGAGGCGGGGGCTCGCCACCACCATGTCGATGGCGAGCTCCTCGCCGGCTTTCATCACGTGGCAGATGCGCGGGGTGATGTAGTCGGCGATGGAGGTGCGGTCGCCATAGAGCAGCCGGTCGGCGAGAAAGGACGTCACCGACCGGCGTTGCTCCAGGATGGCCTTCAGCTCCTCGTCGGGGGCGAAGCAGTAGGAAGCGTTGGCCTGGGCGTCGAGATCGACGACCGCCACCTTCCATCCCGCCTCCGCGAAACCCTCCGCCAGCATGACGACGGTGGTGGTCTTGCCCACCCCGCCCTTCATGTTGGCGACAGCGATCACCCGCCCCTCAGCGTTCGCCATCGCACAATGTCCCCTGGTCCGGCGGCCGTGGGGATCCGGCCGCGTCAGCGTGGCCGCAACTTAGCGGCCATGCTGCACCTGCTCAATACAACCCGGTCAGGTAGTAGAAGGCGATGACGAAGAACACCGCCGCCGTCTTGACCAGGGTGATGGCGAAAATGTCGCCGTAGGACTGGCGATGCGTCAGGCCCGTCACCGCCAGAAGGGTGATGACGGCACCGTTGTGCGGCAACGTGTCCATGCCGCCGGAGGCCATGGAGGCGACGCGGTGCAGCACCTCCATGGGGATGCCGGCAGCGTTCGCCTGGGCAATGAACTGGTCCGCCATGGCCGCGAGGGCGATGGACAGGCCCCCGGAGGCCGAGCCGGTGATGCCGGCCAGCGTCGTGACCGTGATCGCCTCGTTGACGAGGGGATTGGGAATGGACGACAGCGCCGACTTGATGAGCAGGAAGCCCGGCAGTGCCGCGATCACCGCGCCGAAGCCGTATTCGGTGGCCGTGTTGAGGCTGGCGAGCAGGGCCCCGGCCACCGCATCCTTGGAGCCGCCGGAGAAGCGGCCGGCGATGGCCTTGAAGCCGAACACCGCCACCGTGAGGATGCCCAGCAGCAGCGCCGCCTGCACCGCCCAGATGGCCGCCCAGGTGGAAGTGGGCACGCTCACCGCGGCCGCGCCTTCCACCAGCGTGGCGCTGGCGGTCGCGCCGAACCAGCCGGGGATGAGCCGCGCGAAGATGAGGTTGGCGACACCCACCACCACCAGCGGCAGCAGCGCGAGGACGGGGGAGACCAGGGGCACGCTCTCGTCCACCACCACCTCGTTCAGGTGGCCGGTGCCGTAGCCTTCGCCCTTCTTCTCGGCCTGACGACGGCGGAACTCGAGATAGGAGAGGCCCACCACCAGGATGAAGGCCGTGCCCACGAAGCCGAGGATGGGCGCCGCATAGGCGGTGGTGTGGAAGAAGGTGGTGGGGATGATGTTCTGGATCTGCGGCGTGCCCGGCAGCGTGTCCATGGTGAAGGAGAAGGCGCCGAGCGCCACCACCGCCGGCAGCAGCCGCTTGGGGATGCCCACCTGACGGAACATCTCCGCCCCGAACGGATAGACCGCGAACACCACCACGAACAGCGAGACGCCGCCGTAGGTGAGCAGCGCGCCCACCAGCACGATGGACAGGATGGCGCGGCCCGGTCCCAGCAGCTTCACCACCGAGGCGACGATGGAGCGCGAGAAGCCCGACAGCTCGATGAGCTTGCCGAACACCGCGCCGAGCAGGAACACAGGGAAGTAGAGCTTGATGAAGCCCACCATCTTTTCCATGAACAGGCCGGAAAAGATCACCGGCACCGCCGATGGATCGGTGAGCAGCACGGCGCCGAGGGCGGCGACGGGCGCGAACAGGATGACGCTGAAGCCGCGATAGGCCACCAGCATCAGGAAGGCGAGCGCCGCTAGGCAGATGATGAAGCTCATCGGCAGAAATTCCGGATCGTTGGCAATGGATGGCGAGGGGTGGTTCTTCCCCCCTCTGGTAGGCAATAGGGAAGCTAGCCTGCCCTAATGCTCCTGGCGACTAGACCTCCGTTGGGGGGCGCCGACCGATGGACGCAGGTGCCGCAGCGGCATGCCAGGCTGGCCCGCGCAGGGGCTGGCGGCGGCGACCGGACTCAGGAGGAGGATCAGCCGCGCGCCCGGCCGGCCCGGCGCGCGTCGCCGCTGCCGGACAGGCTTGTCTCCGTGGGATGATGCGCCCCGCCGGATGCGCGGCGGGGCCGGGCCTCAGCGAGGAGGCATCAGGGCATGAGAGCGATCTGGTCCAGCCCCAGGGTCTCGGGGAAGCCGAGCACCAGGTTCATGTTCTGCACCGCCTGGCCGGAGGCGCCCTTCACCAGATTGTCCAGGGTCGAGATGAGGATGGCGCGGCCGGGGTTGCGGTCCGCCACCACCCCCAGGAACACCATGTTCGACCCGCGCACGTGGCGCGACTGGGGCACCTGGCCGAAGGGCAGCACGTGCACGAAGGGCTCGCCCTTGTAGAAATCGGCGAGGATGCGGTGCAGGTCCTCGGCCGTGGCGCCCGTGGTGCGCACGTAGATGGTGGCGTAGATGCCCCGGTTCATGGGCGCCAGCACCGGCACGAACATGGGCTGGACCGGCCGGCCGGCGGCCTTGGAATATTCCTGGTCCAATTCACCCATGTGGCGGTGGCCGGAGACGGCATAGGCATGGATGCCCTCGGACACCTCCGAGAACAGCATGGCCTCCTTGGCCGAGCGGCCGGCGCCCGACATGCCGGTCTTGGAATCCACCACGATGCTCTCCGGATCCAGCGCGCCCGCCTCCAGGAGCGGCACGATGGGCAGGATGGCGGTGGACGAATGGCAGCCGGGATTGGCCACGAGGCGGGCCTTGCGGATCTCGTCCCGATAGATCTCGACGAGGCCGAACACCGCCTCCTGCTGCAGCTCCAGCGCCTGATGGGGGTGGCCGTACCACTGCTCATAGGCGCCGGGATCGGACAAGCGGAAGTCGGCGGAGAGGTCCACCACCTTCACGGTGGGGGACGCCTCGAAAACCTTCTTGATGACGAGCTGGGTGGTGGCGTGGGGCAGTGCGCAGAACACGAGATCCACCTGCGTGAAGTCCACCTCGTCGATGGTCACGAGCCTGGGCAGGGGGAAGGGAGCGAACTGCGGGAACACCTCGGCCATGGTCTGGCCGGCCTTCCGGTCCGCCGTGAGCGCCACGATCTCCACGCGCGGATGGCGCAGCAGCAGGCGCACCAGCTCGGAGCCGGTGTAACCGGAGGCGCCGAGAACCGCGATCCTTGCCTTTGCGTCAGACATCTTCATCTCCTCCACGCGCGTCGTCCGAAGGGATGGCGACGGCGGGGCCAAGGTCCTTACACCCATCGCATTTCAGGGAAAAGACAGGTGCGCCGGCCGGGCGGCCGCGCGGGCTTTGCGCACCTCCGGCGCGCCCTCGCCCGTTTCCGTTCCGTTCCCACGCGCCTCCACCTCTGCCACTATGGACGCAACAAAGGCCGTGGCCGCGCAGCGATTCGCACGGCCCTTTTCCTTCTGCTATCGAGCACGCATGTCCGACACCGACGATCTCTTCGGCTCCGCCACCCGTTCCCGCGCCGCGTCCAAGCCCGCTCCCAAGGGCAAGGCGCCGGCGAGCGTGCCCGCCATGGCGGATGATTATACCGCCGCCCATATCGAGGTGCTCGAAGGGCTGGAGCCGGTGCGCCGCCGGCCGGGCATGTATATCGGCGGCACGGATGCGAAGGCACTGCACCACCTCTTCGCCGAGGTGATCGACAATTGCATGGACGAGGCGGTGGCCGGCCACGCCAGCTTCATCGAGGTGCAGCTGGGCGCCGACGGCTATCTCACGGTGTCGGACAACGGGCGCGGCATCCCGGTGGAGGAGCACCCGAAGTTTCCCGGCAAGTCGGCGCTCGAGGTCATCATGACCACCCTGCACGCCGGCGGGAAGTTCGACAGCAAGGTGTACGAGACCTCCGGCGGCCTGCACGGCGTCGGCGTCTCGGTGGTGAACGCCCTCTCCGACGACCTGGAAGTGGAGGTGGCGCGCAGCCAGACCCTCTACCGCCAGTCCTTCTCCAAGGGCGTGCCCCAGGGCCCGCTGAAGGAAGTCGGCCGCATCACCAACCGGCGCGGCACCCGCGTGCGCTTCCACCCGGACCCGGAGATCTTCGGCCCCTCCGCCCGCTTCGAGCCCGCCCGCGTGTTCCGCATGGCGCGCTCCAAGGCCTATCTGTTCGGCGGGGTGGAAATCCGCTGGTCGTGCGACGGCGAGCTGCTCAAGGGCATCGACGGCATTCCGGAGAAGACCGTCTTCCGCTTTCCCGGCGGCCTCAAGGACTATCTGGCGGCCGACCTCGAAGGCAACACGCTGGTGCATCCGGACATCTTCGCCGGCCGCATCCAGAAGCCAGGCGGCCACGGTTCGGTGGAATGGGCGGTGGCCTGGGTGGCGGACGCGGACGGCGGCATCTCCTCCTACTGCAACACCATTCCCACCCCCGATGGCGGCACCCACGAGAACGGCCTGCGGGCGGTGCTGCTGAAGGGCCTGAAGGACCATGCGGAGCGCTCCGGCCAGGGCAAGCGCGGCGCGCTCATCACCGGCGACGACGTGACCGCCGGCTGCGCCGCCATGCTCTCGGTGTTCGTGCGCGAGCCGGAATTCCAGGGCCAGACCAAGGACCGCCTCGCCACCGCCGAAGCCGCCCGCATCGTCGAGCAGGGGCTGCGCGATCCGTTCGACCACTGGCTGGCCGCCAATCCGGTGGCCGCGAGCCGGCTGCTGGAACACGTGATCGACCGGGCCGAGGAGCGCCTGCGCCGCAAGCAGGAGAAGGAGGTCTCCCGCAAGACCGCCGTGCGCAAGCTGCGCCTGCCCGGCAAGCTCGCGGACTGCTCCAACACCGATGCGGCCGGCTCCGAGATCTTCATCGTCGAGGGCGATTCGGCCGGCGGCTCCGCCAAGCAGGCGCGCGACCGCAAGACCCAGGCGGTGCTGCCCCTGCGCGGCAAGATCCTGAACGTCGCCAACGCCACCCGCGACAAGCTCGCCCAGAACCAGCAGCTGGCCGATCTCGGCCAGGCGCTCGGCTGCGGCGCGCTCTCCCATTACCGCGACGCGGACCTCAGATACGAGAAGGTCATCATCATGACCGACGCGGACGTGGACGGCGCGCACATCGCCTCCCTCCTCGTCACCTATTTCTTCCGGCAGATGCCGAAGCTGATCGAGGAAGGCCACCTCTTCCTCGCCGTGCCGCCGCTCTACCGCATCACGCAGGGCGCCAAGACCCTCTATGCGCGCGACGACGCCCACCGGGAGCGGCTGCTGAAGAAGGAATTCACCGGCAAGGGCAAGGTGGAGGTGGGCCGCTTCAAGGGCCTCGGCGAGATGATGCCGGCGCAGCTCAAGGAAACCACCATGGACCCGAAGACGCGCACCCTCCAGCGCGTCACCATCGAGGATGCCGAGCGGGCGCTGACGGCGGATCTGGTGGAGCGCCTCATGGGCAACAAGCCGGAAGCCCGCTTCGCCTTCATCTCCGAGCGCGCCGCCTTCGCCGACGAGGACCTTCTGGACATCTGAGCGACGCGGCGAGCGGCTGCGGCGCGCCCGGGGGAGTGCAGCTCGACCTCTACCATGGATACTGGCCGGGGATAGCGGGCCGCAACCGGGCATACCCGGCTGCAATCACCCGGCGGATATGGACGCAGCTCTCCCCCAGCCTCACCCCATCGGGGGATCAGTCCGGCGAGGCTGGTGACGGGAGGGGCGACACGGGCGCCTTGCGCGGCGGCAGCAGGCCGGCGGGCAGCGCCAGCGCGATCATGCCGAGGCCGGCGAGCAGGAACACCGGCACCACGCCGAACAGGCCCGCCATCTGCGCCAGCACCAGCGCCCCCACCGCCTGCCCCACGAAGAAGGCGGACGCGAACAATGCCACCGCCGATCCTCGCGCCTCGGGCGCGAGCTCCGTGGCGAGGATCTGCAGCACGTTGTGGATCATGTAGAAGGCGAAGCCCGACAAAGCGAACAGCACCGCCACCACCGGCAGACTCGATCCCGCCGCGGCGGCGATCAGCAGCAGCCCCACCGCCGCCGCACCGCAGCTGACCATGCCGCCGAGCCCGAGGTGCCGCACCAGCAACGGCACGGCGAAGGTGTAGAAGGCCCCGCCGATGGCGAAGGCACCGAGCACCAGCCCCGCCTCCACCGCATCGCCTAGGGCGTGCTCCACCATCAGGGGCGCCACCAGCGGGAAGATGCCGAAGGTGAGCGCCCCTTCCAGGGCCACCACACCATAGACCTTGATGGACAGGGGGTTCTTCAGCACCACCCCGTACCGGGCGAGGGAGGCGGCAAGCGAGATCGGCTGGGGCGCCGCTTCCTCCTTCAAGCCAAAGATCGCGCCGAGGGCGGCGGTGACGGCGACGACGAAGGCGCACCAGAACACCGCCCGCCACCCCATATACTGGCCCACCACCCCCGCCAGCGCCGAGCCCAGGAGCTGGCCGAGCACCAGCGCCAGCAGCACCCGGCTAAGGGCGACCGGACGCCGGTCGAACGCCACCCGGTCGCCCACCGTCGCGAGCACCACCGGGATAACGCCACCGGCGAAGGCGCCGGAGAAGACGCGCGCCGCCAGCAGGCTGGAATGCCCCGGCGCAAGCGCCGAGACGGCGAGGCCCACCGCCAGCATGGCGAGGTTGATGCGGATGAGCCGCACTTTGCCCAGCGCATCCCCGATGGGCCCGAACACCAGCTGCATGGCGGCATAGGGCAGCGTGAAGGCGCTGGCCAGCAGCGCCACCTCTTGCAGCGTCACCTTGAGGTCGGCGGCGAGGATGTTCAGCATCGGGTCCACGGCGCGCATGGAAAACGCGCTCGCGAAGGCGGCGAGGCCGAGAATGAGGAGGAAGGGCATAGGTCCGCTCGGCAGGGGCAGCGCGCGGCAGGCGGCGTGTGGGCCACGTGTGGGAGCTATTGACCACCCGGTCAAGACGAGAGCCCGTCGTCATTTGCATGACAGCAGCCAGAGCACCGCCATTACCGCATGGCAAAACGCCCTGAAAACAAGCATCTGCGCTGTTTTTCTGCAACCGCGCCGCGCACGCACGCGAAGGGCCAGCAAAACTGTCCGAAAACGTTGACACGGCGCACAATTTTCTTATGGTCTTGATCGTCGTCCGAGATATGTCGAATCCAAGCGCGCCGACCGACGACCACTCGTCTGACCCCGTACACGGCACGGGACGTTCGATCAGCGGCGCGCCGCCGCATCCAAAAGATGCAATGTCATTTTCCGAACTCGGTCTGAGCGATAAGGTTCTCGCGGCCGTCGCTGCGACGGGCTATACGACGCCCACCCCCATTCAGGCTCAGGCCATCCCCCACGTTCTCGCGCGCCGCGATGTGCTCGGCCTTGCGCAGACGGGTACCGGCAAGACCGCCGCCTTCACCCT
The DNA here is from genome assembly GCF_043194755.2 of Xanthobacter nonsaccharivorans. Lineage (NCBI taxonomy): Bacteria > Pseudomonadati > Pseudomonadota > Alphaproteobacteria > Hyphomicrobiales > Xanthobacteraceae > Xanthobacter > Xanthobacter nonsaccharivorans. The sequence continues at coordinate 2,878,509 of NZ_CM195526.1, forward strand.
GCCCATGCTGACATTGCTGGAGCAGGGACGCGCCCGCGCTCGCATGCCGCGCACCCTCATCCTCGAGCCGACCCGCGAGCTCGCCGCCCAGGTGGAAGAGAACTTCGTCCGCTACGGCAAGAACCACAAGGTGAACGTCGCCCTGCTCATCGGCGGCGTTTCCTTCGGCGACCAGGACTCCAAGCTCGTGCGCGGTGTCGATGTCCTGATCGCCACCCCTGGCCGCCTGCTCGACCATGTGGAGCGCGGCCGCCTGCTCCTCTCCGGCATCGAGATCCTCGTCATCGACGAGGCCGACCGCATGCTGGACATGGGCTTCATCCCGGACATCGAGCGCATCTGCAAGCTCGTGCCCTTCACCCGGCAGACGCTGTTCTTCTCGGCCACCATGCCGCCGGAGATCCAGCGCCTGGTGTCGCAATTCCTGTCGAACCCGGTGCGGGTCGAGGTATCGAAGCCGGCGTCCACCGCCACCACGGTGACCCAGACGCTCGTCGCCTCCGGCCGCGAGGACTATGAGAAGCGCGAGGTCCTGCGCACCCTCATCCGCGATTGCGAGAACCTGCAGAACGGCATCATCTTCTGCAACCGCAAGCGCGACGTGGCGGTGCTGCTGCGCTCGCTGCAGAAGCACGGCTTCAACGCCGTGGCCCTGCACGGCGACATGGACCAGCACGCCCGGCTGAAGGCGCTGGACCAGTTCCGCTCCGGCGAGGCCACCCTGCTGGTGGCGTCCGACGTGGCAGCGCGCGGCCTCGACATCCCCGCGGTGGGCCATGTCTTCAATTACGACGTGCCCCACCACGCGGAAGACTATGTGCACCGCATCGGCCGCACCGGCCGCGCCGGTCGCTCGGGCACGGCCTACACCATCGTCACCCATCTCGACGGCAAGTCGGTGGCTGCCATCGAGAAGCTGATCGGGAACGCCATTCCCTGGCAGGGCGAACCCCTGGGCGACGCCCCGCCGGCCTCCGCCCGCCGGGAACGGCGCGGCGGCGAGCGCGAGGAAGGCCGCCTGCGCGGCAAGCGTCGCGTGGAGAAGGACGGGCGTGCCGAGCGGGAGGCCCGCCCCGAGCGCGAGCCCCGGCCCGAACGCGAGCCCCGTGGCGAGCGCCCGGCCCGACCCGAGAGGGAGGCCCGCGCAGACCGCCCGGCCCGGCCCGAGCGGGAAGCGCGTCCCGAACGCGAGCCCCGGCCCGAGCGTGAGCCGCGCCGGGAGCGTGACGGCGAGACCCGGCCCGAGGCCGAGGCGCGCGCCCCTCGCCCGGAGCGGACCCGCCGCCCGACCCGCGAGGACGCGGCCGAAGCCCGTCCCGCGCGCCGCGAGCGTGCCCCGGCCAGCGAGCCGGCGGACATGTCGCACCTGCCCGCCTTCCTGTTGCGGCCCGTGCGCGTGAAGGCCAGCTGACACCCCTCCGGCCCTCCCGCACCGCGGGCGGGCCTTTCCCTGCTCCCGAATCGCATGTGCCGACCCACCTCAGCCGGTGGAAGCCTCCCCTTTGGCTCGCGCCCCGGAGGCTCGGCCAAGGCGGATGACGGCCAGGCTCCTTCAGATGTGACCAAGCGACGCTACAACCGCCTGCCCGCATGACCGATCAGCCGGTGGGTACGGCAAAGGCCACGCCCGCGTTAGCCATTTTCGCAAAATGCAATTGGTAAGGGGATCATCGGTCCGCTCCGCGCCTTGAACTTCTCAAGAAAGGGTTCTTAAGGTGACCTTGGCGGCAAGGCGCTGGAACCCCGGCTGCGCCAAAGGCCCATTTGCGACCGGGGGCGCGCGAGATGCCTTGCATGACCGAGATTGGTAGCCAGCTCACCGAATATTGCCGGTCGGGCCGCAAGAAAGTGAACGGCTGGTTCGAGCGCAACGATGCCGAGCTCTACCTGCGCATCCTCACGCTTCAGGCGGAGATGGGCATCAAGGGCGGAACGGCCGAGATTGGCGTCCACCACGGGCGCTCCTTCATGCCCTTGTGTCTCGCGCTGCGTAGCGACGAGAAGGCCATGTGCATCGACCTGTTCGAGGACCAGTCCCAGAATGTGGACGGCTCCGGCCAGGGCGACCGCGCCATCTTTGAAGCGAACCTGAACGCGTTCAAGGTGGACCGCAGCCGGCTGGTGATCCACAGCGGCTCCTCCCAGGAGGTGACGCCCCGGCAGATCTCCGACGCCGTGGGCCCGGTGCGCTTCTTCAGCGTCGACGGCGGCCACTGGCACGACATCGTCATCAGCGACCTCGACCTGGCCGCCGCCACACTGGCGGACGGCGGCGTGATCGCCCTGGACGACTTCCTCAACCAGGCCTGGCCGGACGTCTCCTACGGCTTCTTCGACTGGTACCGGGAGAAGGGGGCGGACTTCGCGCCCATCGCCATCGGCTCGGCGAAGCTCTATCTCTCCCACCGGCGCCATGCGACCAAATATATCGACGCGCTGATGGCGAGCCCGGACATCCGCTCGCGCGTCTACAAGGTGGCTGATTTCCTGGGACAGCAGGTACCGCTGCTCATCTCGCCCTACCCGGCCCTGCTCATCGCGGTGAAGAACAAGCTCGCCGAAAGCAATTCCGGCCTGCTCGACACCCTGATGACGCTGAAGCGCCGCTACATCTCCTGAGGGCTGCGCCTTACTTCGGGGCCCCGCGCCGGCGCGGGGCCGATGGCGCGGGCTTTCCGCGCTCCGCCCTGGTGCCCGATGCCTTGCCGCCTTTCGACTTGCCGGCCTTTGCAGCCTCTGCCGCGCGGGCGATGACCAGCGCGCGGCGTGCGAGGGTGGCGAGATCCTCCGGATCGTCCATGGCCGCCTCGGGCAGGCGCCAGTAGCTGGTGATGGTGCGACGGCCGGTCTTCGCCTCGTAGCTGAAGGGGTGGGAGCCGCGCGCCTCAAGCTCCGCCGCGAAGGACGCGTCCGCCTTGAGATAGAGGATGTCGTCCGCATCGAGGGCGATCATCACCCCCTCCGCATAGACCCCGCCGCCGCCGAACATGCGCTTCACCCGCACCGCTCCGAAGGCGGAGAAGAGATCGGCGATGGTGTCCGCATCCATGGCTCCGCCCCCCGCTCGTTCCGCGCGTCAGGCAATCAGGCGCAGCAGCGCGGCGGCCGCGTCCATCTCCGTGCGGCGGGCGGCGCGGCGGGCGGAGGCGGCCTCGTCCTCGCCCCACTGCTCGCGGTTGAAATCCTCGTCCACATGGGCCGCCGTCCACGCGGCATCGGCATCGAGGAGGCCTTCCTTCACCGCCAGCGCCAGCAAGGCGGAGCCGGTGAGCGTGGTCATGGAATGCACCGCCGCCAGGGCCAGCGGCGCCGCAGGCACGAGGGCGCGTACCTTTTCCAGTGCCGGTGCGGGCTGGGCCACGTGCACCACCCCCTCGGCGAGGAAGAAGCGCGCATCGTGGGCTTCGTTCATCCAGTCGAGCACCGGGTTCCAGTGCCGGGCCTGCCGCTCCACCAGCTTCTGCGGGCCCTCGGCGCGGTAGAAGAGCATGTCGGTGCCGGCATAGTTCACCACCTCGTCGGCCACCGCCTGCACCTCGGCCGCCACGCGGTCGAGGGCGACGTTCACGAGCCGGGTGAGCGGCATGCGGAAGGGGTTGATCTCGCTCTCCTGCGCCGCCCATTCGGCCGCCATGGCCTCCGCCAGCGCGCGGGTGGGCGCCAGCAGCAGGCCGCGGGCCGGGGTGCGCACGGAGCGTCCGTCGAGCAGCACGGTGAAGCCGCCTTCCGCCTCGCCGACGGAGACCTCCTTGTAGAAGCGCTTGGGCAACGGTGCACGCTGGGCGGCGCGGGCGCGGGCCACCGGATCGTCGGAGGCGCCATCCGCCGCGCCATCGAGGTCTTCCAACAGGTCGCGCATCGCTTGGTTCTCCTTGCGGCGGCCCGGCCGGCTATCGCGGCTGGCGGCGGGCGATGAGCGCGGCGATCGCGGCCGGCACCTCCTCGAACCGCTGCACCAGCAGGTCGGCGCCGGCGCGTTCGAGCGCGCCCGTGTCATGATAACCCCAGGCGACCCCGAGCGCCGAGGCCCCGGCGGTGAGCGCCATGGCGATATCGAAGGTCGTGTCGCCCACCACCACCGTCTCCTCCGGCCGCGCGCCGATCTCGGCCATGGCCTGGAACACCATGGCGGGATGCGGCTTGGAGGGGGCGTCGTCGGCGGTCTGGATGGTGGAGAACCAGCCCTCCATGTCGTGCGCCTTCAGCACCCGGTCGACCCCGCGCCGGGCCTTGCCCGTCACCATGCCCAGCACCAGGTCGTCACGCTGGCGCAGCGCGTCCAGCACCTCGCGGGCGGCGGGGAACATGGGCTCCGGCGGCTCGGCGTCCCGCAGGCGGATGAAGGCGGTGCGGTAGGCATCGACCAGCGCCTCCACCGGATACGCCCGCTCGCCGCGGGACAGGGCCGCGAACGCCTCGGGCAGGGAGAGACCCACCACCGAGAGCAAGGTGGTGCGGTCCGGCAGCGGCACGCCATGGGCGGCATGGGCGTCGCGCATGGCGGCGACGATCATGTGCTGGCTGTCCACCAGCGTGCCGTCGCAATCAAACAACACCAGCTTCAGGGGGGAGGAGCCCGCCGGGGCGGGATCGCTGGAGGGCGGCGTCATTTCTGCGTCAGCTTCTGGGTGGCCACGTCATAGATCCAGGAGAGGCCCGAGGGATCCACGAACACCACCTGCTTGAACCCCCGCTGCTCGCACTGGCGCGGGAACGGACCGGAGACGATCTGCTCGGTCGCATCCTTGGCCGGGAAGGAGAACTTGATGATGAGCGTGGTCGCCTCCTCGCCGGAGGTGGTGACCTGCAGGTCCAGCCCGTTCTGGACGAAGCTCTCCTGCTTGCTCTTGGCATAGGCACGGCGGGTCTGCGCATCCGCCGGGGGCGCCTGCACGGGCGTGCGCACCGTGGGCAGCGGCAGGGCCGCCTCCTTCGCCTCCCCGGCCGGCGGTGCGGCAGGGAGTGCGCCGGGAGGCGCAGAGGGGGGCGCGGTCTGGGCCTCGGGCGCCGCGACCGGCGGCGCGGCAGGAGGCGCGGCAGGAGGCGGCGACGCCGCGGGCACCGGCGCATTGGCCGCGACCTCGGCGGCCGGGCTCGCGGCGGTGGTCGTGGCAGGAGGCGCCTGCATCACCCACCACACGAGGCCGCCTGCGACCAGCGCGACGGCCGTGCCGCCGAGGCCCACCACGAACGGCATGAGGAAGCTGGTGTGCAGCTTGCGGCCGCAGAAGGGGCAGTTGGCCTCTTCCGGATAGACCTGTGCCCCGCAGCCAGGACAGAAGTCGGCTCTGGGGTTCATCGCGATCACCTCCACCCGCTCGGTGCGGCCGCGCCTTTGGCGCACGCCGGACCCTCGATCCCGGAAACCCGCCCCCGTGGACCGCGGACGCCCGGATCCGGCTCAACTCAATGAGTTAGAGGACGATTTGCCGACCAGAGGGAACCGTTCCGCGGTTCCATATGATCGGATCGCGCTCTGGTGCCGAATCACAAGCACGCGCTCCACGCCTGAAGGAGACACAGGCTGCTGCGATGCGCCATCGGCAAAGCAGCGGCGGACTGTGGATGCTCCCGTTTGGGGATTTCGGTCCAGAATGCGCCCTAAGCAGGGCAGAAGCCCTGCCTTACCCCACGCCGCCCACGCTGCCGTTGCGCAAGGGGACACCCCGGCTCACTGCGGGAAAGCGCGCAAGTGCCTGGAACCGAAGCGTTTCACGCCATGGCGTGAACACCCGGCACCGGGGCGATCCAGCTACTTGCCAAAGGTCAGCGGCGGCGGCGCGAGATCGTCGACAGGGGCGAGATTCTCGAACTGCTGCTTCACCTGGCCCTGGTCGAGCTGCACGCCACCGGACTTGTAGTGGGTGACCATGCCCGGGAACAGGATGACGAGCGCCACCATGATGAGCTGGATGACCACGAACGGCACCGCGCCCCAGTAGATCTGGGCGGTAGTCACCGGCTCCATCATCTTGCCGGTGACGCGATCCGCATACGGCACCTTGGCCGCCACCGAGCGCAGGAAGAACAGCGCGAAGCCGAACGGCGGGTGCATGAACGAGGTCTGCATGTTCACCGCCAGCATCACGCCGAACCAGATGAGATCGATGCCGAGCTTGTCGGCCGCCGGCCCCAGCAGCGGGATGATGATGAAGGCGAGCTCGAAATAATCGAGGAAGAAGGCGAGCACGAAGACGAGGGCGTTCACCGCGATGAGGAAGCCGACCTGGCCGCCCGGCAGGGAGACGAGCAGCTCTTCCACCCACTTGTGCCCGTCCACCCCGTAGAAGGTGAGCGAGAACACGCGCGCGCCGAGCAGGATGAACAGCACGAAGGCCGAGAGCTTGGCGGTGGAATAGGTGGCCTGCCGCATCAGGTCGAACTTCAGGCGGCCGCGGGCGAAGGCGAGGATGAGCGCGCCCACCGAGCCCATGGCGCCACCTTCCGTCGGCGTCGCGACGCCGATGAAGATGGTGCCCAGCACCAGGAAGATGAGGGCGAGCGGCGGCACCATCACGAACACCACCTGCTCGGCGAGCTTGGAGAGCAGGCCGAGCCGGAAGATGCGGTTCACCACCGCCACCACGAAGGCGATGGCTACCGTGGCGGACATGGTGAGCACCACATAATCCGCGCCGAACTTCACGCCCGTCTCGGTCATCAGCATGATGGACAGGCCGATGGACAGCGCCAGCGCGATGAACAGCGAGGGCGTGAGCAGCTTCGCCGTGCCGGACATCACGAAAAAGAGGAGGACGAAGGCGCCCACGCCCCAGGCGGCCGTGTTAGCGGTGCCGGAAAGCACCCCCTCCGTGAGGTGCGGCAGCGAGCCGGTGGCGACGAGGTAGGCGAAGCCCGCCGCGGCCACGGCGCCGAGGATGCGGGAGGGGCCGAGCTTCTGCTGCGGATCGCGCAGGGTCTGCGCCTCCAGCGGCAGGCCGGGGGCGGCGCCGGGGAAGATGGACGAGATGATGAAGATGTAGACCGCGTAGAGGCTGGCGAGCAGCAGGCCGGGCACGAAGGCGCCCTCGTACATGTCGCCCACCGAGCGGTTCAGCTGGTCGGCCATGACGATGAGCACGAGGGAGGGCGGGATGATCTGCGCCAGCGTGCCGGAGGCGGCGATCACGCCCGAGGCCACGCGTCGGTCGTAGCCGTAGCGCAGCATGATGGGCAGCGAGATGAGGCCCATGGAGATGACCGAGGCCGCGACCACGCCGGTGGTCGCCGCCAGCAGCGCGCCCACGAAGATGACCGCATAGGCGAGGCCGCCGCGGATGGAGCCGAACACCTGGCCGATGGTGTCCAGCAGGTCCTCCGCCATTCCCGAGCGCTCGAGGATGAGGCCCATGAAGGTGAAGAACGGCACCGCGAGGAGCACCTCGTTGTTCATGGTGCCGTAGACGCGCTCCGGCAGCGCCTGGAGGAACTTGGGATCGAACAGGCCGAGCCAGATGCCGACAACGCCGAAGATGAGGCCGTTGGCGGCCAGCGAGAAGGCCACCGGATAGCCGATGAGCAGGAACACCACCAAGGTGCCGAACATGATCGGCGCCATATTGTGGATGAACCAGCCCTTGAAGCCGGGCTCGGCGGCCAGCGCCATGTCCGGCAGCACGGCGAGGACGAAGGCCAGGGCAAGGGCCGCGCCGGCAAGGCGCATGACCCTGGGGAACTCCGTTCGGGCGAAGGACAGCGCAGGGAAGCGGATCAGGGCCATGGCGCGCTTCCTCACTTCTTCTCTTCCGGGGCGATGACGCCGCCCGGCACGTCCGCATCGGCCATCAGGCGCTCGGCCTCGGCGGCAAGCGCGGCATGGCTGCCGCCGGTCCCCTCGTTGGGGTCCTCCATCCGCCCGGTGAAAATGGCGATGCGCTTGATGAGCTCCGAGAAGCCCTGCAGCGTCAGGAAGAAGAAGCCCAGCGGCACCAGGAACTTGGCTGGCCACTGTGGCAGGCCGCCGGCGTTCAGCGACTGCTCGTTGATCTCGAACGAGGAGAGGAAGAAGGGCCAGGAGGTCCACAACAGAAGAATGGAGAAGGGCAAGAGGAAGAAGAGGTGGCCGAAGATGTCGATACCGTCGCGCACACGCTTCGAGAAGCGCGAGTTCACGATGTCGATGCGGATGTGCTCGTTGTCGAGCAGCGTCCAGGAGGCGCACAACAGAAACACCGCCGCGAACAGCACCCATTGCAGCTCAAGCCAGGCATTCGACGACAGGTCGAACACCTTGCGGACCACCGCATTGACCGCGGACACGAGGATGGCACCCAGGATGAGCCAGGCAGCAGCCTTGCCGATGCGCGTGTTGATGGCATCGATGCCCCGGGCAAGGGCAAGCAAAGGTGTCATGGATCTATCGTCCCTCGGGCGAGCGGCCGTCGCCGCTTTCGGGTTGCTTCTTCTTCTGCCCGCGCGGAACCGCGTCTTGCGGGCTTGGCGCGGCACCTAAGGCAAACGCACACGCGCCGCAAGGGGCGAGGCCCCTTCAGGTAACCTTTGCGTCAAGCATCACCCGTGGCGCTGCCCGCGCATTCAACCAAAGTCGCAGCCGATTGTCGTCGCTCGCCCTCGGGAGGCCGCCTCAGGGGGGCGCCACGCCACCGGGCCACTGCGGCGGGCCCGCAAGCGCGGGCCCCTTGCGGAATGCGCCAATGGCTGGGTCGAACTCCAGCGCCATCCCCTGCCCCGCCACCGGGCTCGGCGGCACGCACCAGACCTCGGCGGTCCGGCCTTTGCGCGGCAGCAGCGTGATGGCGCGACCAAGGCCCTCCCAGGCCGAGGTATCCTCCACAACCTCCTGCGGCTCCGTCTGGCACAGATCCCGGTCCAGCTCAGGCCAGACCCGCCCCGTCACCAGGCGCCAGGTCCCGCCCGCTCGGGCATAGAAGCGCACGCGCCCCGCGAAGGGGGCGCCGCTCTTCACCCCCCACTCGCTGAGCCCCACGAGCGGCTGGCCCTTGGGTCCCGTCCAGACCGCGAGCTCCGTCACGAAGCCCGACGCTTCGTCGCCATCGCCACGGTCGGTGATGCGGAGGTAGCCGTTGGCGGCATCCATCACGAGCGAGACGCGCGCCCGTGCGCCGTAGAGCGCCCCACCGGAAGCGCTCGGCGGGCGCTTCGACGAATCTATCGTGTAAGTCGGGAAACCTGCGGGCAGAAGGCGCTGAAGCTCACGGTAAAGGTCCAGAATGTTCGACGCCTTCGCCTCACCCCCGAAAGGGAGCAGGAGCAAGGCGGCAAGCACCGCCGCACGGCACCTCATTCCTCCGGCGCCTCGGTGATGGGGTCGTACTGGGAGGCATCGAATCCAAGAACCGCAAAGGTTTGCGCCATATGCGGCGGCAGCGGCGCCGACACATCGATCACCCCGCCGCCCCGCGGATGGGGAATGACGAGCCGTCGGGCGAGGAGGTGCAGCCGGTTCTGCAACCCGCCGGGAAGTTCCCAGTTCTCGATGTTGAAATACTTCGGATCACCAAGAATCGGATGGCCGATATGGGCAAGATGCGCGCGCAGCTGATGGGTCCGTCCGGTCACGGGCTTCAGCGAGAGCCAGCTGATCTTCTGGCCGGCCTGGTCGACCAGCGCATAATACGTAATGGCGTGGCTCGCCTCATCCTCGCCATGGCGGGCGACGCGCATTTTCTCCTCGTCCTCATCCCTGGCGAGATACGTGGAAATGCGCCCCTGCCGCGGCTTCGGCACACCCGGCACCACCGCCCAATAGATCTTCCGCGCCTCCCTGGACCGGAAGCTCTTGGCCAGCACCGAGGCGGCAAGCCGCGACTTGGCGATCAGCAAGCAGCCTGAGGTGTCCTTGTCGATGCGGTGGACAAGCCGGGGCTTCTGTCCATCCTTGTCCCGCAAGCAATCCAAGAGACCGTCGATGTGCCGGTAGGTGCCCGATCCGCCCTGGACGGCGAGGCCGAAGGGCTTGTTGAGCACCATCACGTCCCTGTCCTCGAACAGGGTGATGGACTTGAGGAAGGCGCGGTCCTCCGCTTCCTTGCGGGCGGCAGGATTTGAAGCAGCGCGCGGCTTCGCGGGCGCTCCCTCCCCCTCCGGCGCCCGCTCCGAAGGCGCCTTGCGGCCGGAAGCTGCGGGCGCCTCCTCCTGCGGCTCTGCGCCCAGCGGCGGGATCCGGACGCTCTGACCCGGCTCCAGGCGCGAGGAGGTCTTCACCCGTCCGCCGTCCACCCGCACCTGCCCGGTGCGCACCAGCTTCTGGAGGTGGCCAAAGGACAGATCAGGGAAATGCACCTTGAACCAGCGGTCGAGGCGCATGCCCGCCTCGTCCTCGGCCACGGTCTTCATCGCGACGGCCATTGCCCGGATCGTCCTCGCAGATTGGGAAAGCGACCCGAGACATAGATCATGTGCGCGTCCGCGTCACGCAGGCGGCGCAGCTCTGCCGGCGCCTTCAGGACAGGGTGCGCATGATGGCAAGGCCTGCGAACACCGCAAGCAGCGACAACAGGACGGAGGCGACCACATAAGTGACCGCCAGCGCCGCATCGCCTCTCTCGAAAAGCAACGCGAAATCAAGGGAAAAGGTGGAGAACGTGGTGTAGCCGCCAAGAATGCCGGTGGTCAGGAAGAGCCGCATCGTCTGGCTCCAGAACTCCCCGTCCTTGAAAGCGAGATAGCCGACGATCAGCCCCATCAACAGGCTGCCGGTGACGTTGATGATGAAGGTCGCGAAGGGAAAGGCGGCGCCGAGCAGCTTCGGCACCGCGAGATTCACCAGGTGACGGATGACCCCGCCGGTGCCGGCGCCCAGGAACACGACGATGACCGGATGCATGGACCACCTCTCACCGGCGGTTCGCGGCGGCCCCCGTCAGGCTCACAGACCTGATCGAAGCCGACCCCCGGGGCGCTGCGACCGCCATCGGCAAGCGCCCCCAAGCAGGAACAAGCGATGCTGTAGCCAGCCCGCCGTGGCGCGTCCACTGTGTTGCGATCCCTCGCGTGGGAGAAGGAAACGCCCCGCACAGAGGGTGCGACGCGCAGATGCCTTGAGGTAGGTCCATGCCATGTCCTCGAAACGCTTCAAACGTTCATCCGGAGCCGCCATCTGCGGGGGCCAGTCATGCCTGAGCTGCGCCGCGAGGGCGTCCGCCTCTCCTTCGATCTCAAGGAGGGCGAAAAGCCGCCCGTGGTGCTGATCCACGGCTTCTGCTGCGATCGCAGCTTCATGGCGGACCAGTTCGCATTCTTCGCGGCCCGCGGTCATACCGTGCTCGCACCCGACCTCAGGGGCCACGGCGCGAGCGACAAGCCGGAGCAATGCTACACCTTCGAGGGCTTCGCCAGCGATGTGGCGTGGCTATGCACGCAGCTCGGCCTGAAGAGGCCCGCCCTCGTCGGCCACTCCATGGGCGGCACCATCGCCTATGAGACGGCCATGCGGTTTCCGGACCTCCCCCGCGCGGTCGCCCTGCTTGATTCGGCGGTGGCCCTGACGGAGGCCGCGCGGACCGGCATGTCCCGCTTGATCGCCGAGCTGAACGGGCCGGACCGCGCCGCCGCCCTGCGGCGCATGGCCGATGCCGCCTTCTTCCTGCCAACGGACGATCCGGCCCGCCGGCAGCGCATCCTCGACGTGATGAGCGCGGCCCCGCCGTACCTGCAGGTCTCCGGCGCACAGGCCCTGCGGGACTATGACCCGACGCCGGCGCGCGGACGGCTCATCATGCCGCTGCTCTACATCGCCGCCAATGAGCCGACGGCGCGCTCCGACCTCGACACTTTGGTGGAGATCGTTCCCCATGTTCAGCTTGCGCGCACGGTCGGGTCCGGCCACTTCTGCCAGATGGAAGTGCCGGAGCAGGTGAACGCCATGCTCAACCGCTTCCTGCACTTGGCCGGCGCCTGACCGGATTGGCCAAAGCCTCACGCCTCCCCGCGCTCGGACCTCAGGCGCGCCCAATAGTCCATGCGCTTGCGGATCTCGCGCTCGAAGCCGCGCTCCACCGGGCGGTAGAAGCTCAGCCGGCCGAGGGTCTCGGGGAAATAGTTCTGGCCGGAGAAGGCGTCCGGCTCGTCATGGTCGTAACGGTAGCCCGCGCCATAGCCCTCCCCCTTCATAAGCTTGGTGGGGGCATTCAGGATATGCTTGGGCGGCACCAACGAGCCCCCCTCCTTGGCCACGCGCCTGGCGGCCGAGAACGCCTTGTAGACGGCATTCGACTTGGGCGCCGTCGCCACATAGACCACCGCCTGCGCCAACGCGAGCTCGCCTTCCGGCGAGCCGAGGAAGTCGAAGGCCTCCTTGGCCGCATTTGCCACCACGAGCGCCTGCGGATCGGCATTGCCGATGTCCTCCACCGCCATGCGCACGATGCGGCGGGCGAGGAACAGCGGGCTCTCGCCGGCATCCAGCATGCGCGCAAGATAGTAGAGCGCCGCATCCGGGTCCGAGCCGCGCACCGATTTGTGCAAGGCTGAGATGAGGTTGTAGTGGCCGTCCTCGCTCTTGTCGTAGATGGGAGCCCGCCTCTGCACCACGTCGGACAGGGCCGCCACGTCGAACACCTCGCCCGGCCGCGCGGCGCGCCAGACCTCTTCCGCCAGCGTGAGCGAGGCCCGCCCGTCGCCATCCGCCATGTTCACGAGGGCGAGGCGCGCCTCCTCGGTGAGTGGCAGCGCCTTGCCCTCCACCTCCTCCGCCCGCGTCAGCAACCGGGCAATGGCCTCCGCATCGAGCGAGCGGAACACCAGAACCCGGGCGCGCGAGAGCAGCGCCGCATTCAGCTCGAAGGAGGGGTTCTCCGTGGTGGCGCCCACGAGGGTGACGGTTCCATCCTCCATCACCGGCAGAAAGCTGTCCTGCTGGGCGCGGTTGAAACGGTGAATCTCATCCACGAACAGCAGCGTCGCCTTGCCCGTGAGGCGGCGGGCACGAGCCTGCTCGAACACCTTCTTGAGGTCTGCGACACCGGAGAAGATGGCGGAGATCTGCTCGAAATGCAGGTCCGTCGCCGAAGCCAGCAGGCGCGCCACGGTGGTCTTGCCGGTACCCGGCGGTCCCCACAGGATGAGCGAGCCCAGCGAGCGCGTCTCCAGCATGCGGGAGAGCACGCCATCCGGCCCCACCAGATGGTCCTGCCCCACCACCTCTGCGAGCTTCGCCGGCCGCAGCCGGTCGGCCAGCGGCCGCGGCACCTGATCCGTCAGACCCGCTGCCTCGAACAGATCCGCCATCGCCGCCTCAGCCCGGAAGAAGGGCGGTGATGGTGCGCCCGTCCCGCGCCACCGTCACACGCCAGCCGCGCAACGGGGTGCGCACCAGTTGCTCCAGGTCCCAGGTACGCGCGACCTTCTCGCCGTTCACCTCGACGATCACATCGCCCGGCCGGAAGCCGGACACAGCAGCAGGTGAATTGTCGTCGACGCCATAGACGACCACGCCGGTGGCTGTGGTGTCGAGCTTCAGCTCCTCCGCCACCGCGGGAGAGAGATTCACCACCGTTGCGCCGGCGAAGGGCGAGCGGGCCCGCACCTTCACCTCCTCGCGCGGAACGTTTTCCGGCGCCCCCTCCAGCACCACCACAGCGCTGACATCCTTGCCGGCCCGATTCACCGCAAGCGCCGCCTTGCCGCCGATGGGTCGCGTGGCAAAGCGGTAGTTGAGGCTCTCGGGATCGTCGATCCCCTGCCCCTCCACCGCGATGATGAGGTCGCCCACCTTGAGCCCCGCCTTGGCGGCCGGACTGTCCGGCACCACCTTCTGCACCAGGACGCCGGTGGGCCGCGGCAGGCCGAGGCCCTCGGCAATGTCCGGCGTCACCCGCTGCAGGGCCGCGCCGAGCCAGGGGCGGCGCACCGATTTCGAGCCGTTCCTGGCCTGCTCGATCACCACCCGCACCATGTTCACCGGAATGGCGAAGCCGATGCCGATGGAGCCGCCGGAACGCGAATAGATAGCCGAATTGATGCCGACCAGATGACCCGCCATATCCACCAGCGCACCGCCGGAATTGCCGGGATTGATGGCAGCGTCCGTCTGGATGAAGAACTGGTAGTCCGACACGCCCACCTGCGTGCGCGCCAAGGCGGATACGATGCCCTGGGTCACGGTCTGTCCCACCCCGAAGGGATCGCCGATGGCCAGCACCAGGTCGCCCACGGCAAGCTCGTCGGAATTGCCAAGCTCAATGGAGGAGAAGGCTTCCTTCCCTTCCCGCTTGATGCGCAGAATGGCGAGGTCCGTGCGCTGGTCGCGCAGCAGCACCTCGGCCTCGAACTCGCGCTTGTCGTTGAGGGCGATGCGGATCTCATCCGCCCCTTCGATCACATGGTAGTTGGTAACCACGAGGCCCGACGTATCGACGATCACGCCCGAGCCGAGGGACCGCTGCACCCGCTCCGGCGCCTGCAGGCCGGGACCGCCCGGCGCCCCGAAGAAGCGACGAAAGAACGGGTCATCGAAAATGGGGTTCACCCGTTGCTGCGCCGTCTTCAGCGCATAAACGTTCACCACCGCCGAGGCCGAGCGCGCCACCACCGGCGCAAAGGAGAGCTTCACCTCCGCATTGGAGGCGGGCACGCGCGGCTGGGCAGATGGCTGGGCAAGGGCTCCGGCACCGCCGCCGAGCAGAACCAGAGCGGCAAAGCCGACCACCGCCGCGCCTTCGAGCGCGGTCTTCCGGAGGCCGGAGATGGAGGAAGAAACAATCATCCGCACCATACCGTTCATTGACGCACCTTCACCCGGTCCGGGACGCAACCCGGTGCAGACCTCTAGATAGTCATGTTCTCTATAACGGCCAGCCGCCGCCGTGGGCAAAGGCGGGCGCGATCCGGACCCGCCAGGAGCCGAAGTCCGCGGAAACGAGGCTGGCCAGGAGGTTGCGCGCTTGCAGCCTTCCAGGAGGGTCGACGGCGCTGCGACCAGGCAAAGCCCATCCGCCTCGCCCAAGGCCAGAAAGATCAAGGGCGCCGCCCGATCCCCTCCAGCAGCACGCTTCGTCCGGCGGTGGCAGCCACCCCGAGCCTGCCCCGCTTCCCGCAAAACAAAAAAGGGCGGCCCGAGGGCCGCCCTTTTTGAAGGCGCGTCAGGCGATACGGCTCACGCCGCCTCAGCTTCAGCCGCAGCAGCGGTGCGGGCGTGGTCTGCGGCGCCCTTGGCGTCCACGTCACGGTCCACGAACTCGATCACGGCCACGGCCGTGTTGTCGCCATAGCGGAAGCCCGCCTTGACGATGCGGGTATAGCCGCCCGGACGCGCTGCATAGCGAGGGGCGAGCACGTCAAAGAGCTTCTTCACGACCGTCTGGTCCTTGAGCTCCGCGATCGCCTGGCGGCGGGCGTGCAGGTCGCCGCGACGAGCGAGGGTGACCAGCTTCTCGACGATCGGACGCAGGTCCTTCGCCTTCGGCAGGGTGGTCACGATCTGCTCGTGGGTAATGAGGGCGCCCGCAAGATTGGAGAACATCGACTTGCGATGCTCCCAGGTGCGGTTGAACTTGCGATGTACCTTGCCGTGACGCATGACGGCGGACTCCTGAAATCTGGCGGCGGACGAGCCGGATGAAGGTTGCGCGGCGGAACCCCGGCCCCTGCCGCTTTAGGTTCGGATCAGTAGTGTTCCTCGAAGCGCTTGGCCAGCTCTTCGATGTTCTCGGGCGGCCAGCCGGGCACTTCCATGCCCAGATGCAGTCCGAGGGAGGCGAGCACTTCCTTGATCTCGTTGAGCGACTTGCGGCCGAAATTCGGCGTGCGGAGCATCTCCGTCTCGCTCTTCTGGATCAGGTCGCCGATGTAGACGATGTTGTCGTTCTTCAGGCAGTTCGCCGAACGGACGGAGAGCTCGAGCTCGTCCACCTTCTTCAGCAGGGCCGGAGAGAACGGCAGGGTCTGGATGGCGGTCGTCTCGCTCTCGCGCTTGGGCTCCTCGAAGTTGACGAAGATCTCCAGCTGGTCCTGCAGGATGCGCGCGGCATAAGCGAGCGCGTCCTCGGCCGTGATCGAGCCGTTGGTCTCGATCTGCATGGTGAGCTTGTCATAGTCGAGGATCTGGCCCTCGCGGGTGTTCTCGACCTTGTAGGAGACCTTGCGCACGGGCGAATAGAGGCTGTCGATCGGGATGAGGCCGATCGGCGCGTCCTCGGGCCGGTTGCGGTCGGCGGCGACGTAGCCCTTGCCGGTGTCCACGGTGAACTCGATGCGCAGCTCCGCGCCCTCGTCGAGGGTGCAGATGGGCAGGTTCGGGTTCAGCACCTGAATATCGCCGACGGTCTGGATGTCGCCGGCGTAGAGCACGCCGGGGCCGGTCTTCTTCGCCACCATGCGCTTCGGGCCATCGCCCTGCATGCGGATGGCGACATCCTTCACGTTCAGGATGATGTCGGTCACGTCCTCACGCACGCCGGGGATGGACGAGAACTCGTGCAACACACCGTCGATGTGGATGGAGGTGACCGCCGCGCCCTGGAGCGAGGACAGGAGGATGCGGCGCAGCGCGTTGCCGAGCGTCATGCCGAAGCCACGCTCCAGCGGCTCCGCGATCACAGTCGCGAAGCGCTTGGGGTCGTGGCCCGGATTGACCTGCAGCTTCTCGGGCTTGATCAGCTCTTGCCAGTTCTTCTGAATCACTTGCTTCACCTTGCTTTCTCGCCGGGCCACGGCGACGTCCGGGGTCTTTTGCCTCAACCGGAGGCCGGGCCCGTCCCGATCGGGGAGGAGAAACCGGGCAGATGACCCGCAGAATCACCAGATCCTGCGGTTGTCGAAGAGCAGATCAGACGCGGCGACGCTTGCGCGGACGGCAGCCGTTGTGCGGGATCGGCGTCACGTCACGGATGGAGGTGACGAGGAAGCCGGCAGCCTGCAGCGCGCGGAGCGCGGACTCACGACCCGAACCGGGGCCGGACACTTCCACCTCGAGGGTGCGCATGCCGTGCTCGGCCGCCTTGCGGGCCGCGTCCTCGGCCGCGACCTGCGCCGCGTACGGGGTGGACTTGCGCGAACCCTTGAAGCCCATGGCACCGGCCGAGGACCAGGAGATGGTGTTGCCCTGGGCGTCGGTGATGGTGATCATGGTGTTGTTGAACGAGGCGTTCACATGCGCCACGCCGGAGGCGATGTTCTTGCGCTCGCGGCGCTTCACGCGTGTTGCTTCTTTGGCCATTTGGTCCTTGATCCTTCAGGCGCGCCCGTAGCTCCAGGCGCTCGGGATGGCCCCGCCGGGGCCGATCAATGGATGAGGCCGGCGCAGCCGGCCCCTCCGTCTCAACGGGTCTTGCGACCGATCACTTCTTCTTGCCGGCGATGGGCTTCGCGGGCCCCTTACGGGTGCGGGCGTTGGTGTGGGTGCGCTGGCCGCGCACCGGCAGACCGCGGCGATGGCGCAGGCCACGGTAGCAGCCGAGATCCATCAGCCGCTTGATGTTCATCGCCACTTCGCGGCGCAGGTCGCCTTCCACCATGTAGTCGCGGTCGATGGTCTCGCGGATCTGCAGCACTTCCTGGTCGGTCAGCTGGTTCACGCGACGCTCGGCGGGAATGCCCACCTTCTCGACGATCTCTTCGGCCTTCTTGGGGCCGATGCCGTGGATATACTGAAGCGCGATGACGACGCGCTTGTTGGTCGGGATGTTGACGCCTGCAATACGAGCCACTGCGCTCTCCATGTGAGCCGGGGCCCGAGAGCCGCCGGCCAAGTTGTTCACCCCGCGTCCGGTGGAGGCCGGCCCATGCGGGGACTTGACGGAAACCGCCCCGGATACGACAAAGCCGCCGCCCCGCCCGACCCTTCCGGGTGGACCGAACGGCACCTGTTCCGAAGCGAGGGAGTGCCCATAGCGGAGATTCTCCGCCGGGTCAAGGACACAACGGGTTAGCGACTCGCGGCCAGATCTGCCCGCAGCCTTCCAACGTCAAACTCTCCTAGGATCATATTCCGATCTCCGCATTACCTGATATAGGAATATTTTCCTATTTTCGGAGAAAAGAAAAGGCCCTTTCACTCGGTAGCGCGAAAGGGCCCATCTCCAATTCCGGTACGTCAAAAAGGCCCCCGGCCGAAAAACGGCCGAAGCCCCATGCCCTCACGCCGCCTCGGCGAGCACCCCGTCGATGGCGGCCGTGACTTGGTCGATGGGCGCCATGCCGTCGATCTGCTTGAGCTGGCCACGCGCCTTGTAGTACGGCGCCACCACAGCGGTATCGCGGTTGTAGGCCTCCAGGCGGGTCTTGAAGACCACCGGATCATCGTCCTTGCGCACCGGCTCGCCCTTGGCCTGAGCCTCGGCGGCGCGGTTGAGGATCCGGTTCACCAGCTTCTCCTGGTCCACCACCAGCTCGATCACCGCGTCGAGCTTCATGCCCTTCTCGGAGAGGAGCTGGTCGAGCGCCTCGGCCTGGGCGACGGTGCGCGGGAAGCCATCGAGAATAAAACCGTTCTTCGCGTCCGGCGCCACCAGCCGCTCGGCGATGATGCCAATGACGATCTCGTCGGAGACGAGCCCGCCGGCATCCATGACGGCTTTCGCCTTGAGTCCCACCGGCGTGCCGGCGGTCACAGCCGCCCGCAGCATGTCACCAGTGGAAAGCTGGACGATCCCATGACGGGTCACCAGCCGTTGCGCCTGCGTTCCCTTGCCTGCCCCGGGCGGGCCCAGCAGCACCAGCCTCATCTTACTTCCTCCTCCCCCCGCGCAGCTTGGCCTTCTTGACCAGTCCTTCGTACTGGTGGGCCAACAAATGTCCCTGAATCTGGGACACGGTGTCCATGGTCACGCTGACCACGATCAGCAGCGACGTCCCACCGAAATAGAACGGAAGCGAGGCGTAGGAAATCAGCAGTTCGGGGAAGAGGCAAACCGCCGCAATGTAGGCTGCCCCCACCACGGTGATGCGGGTGAGCACATAATCGATATATTCGGCAGTGCGCTCGCCGGGGCGGATGCCCGGGATGAAGCCGCCGTGCTTCTTCAGATTATCCGCCGTCTCCACCGGATTGAACACGATCGCGGTGTAGAAGAAGCAGAAAAACACGATCAGCAGCACATAGAGCACCATGTACAGCGGTCGACCGTGGCCGATGTGGGTGGTGATCGTCTGCAGCCATTCCGGGCCCGAGCCCTGCATGAAGCTGGCGATGGTGGTGGGAATCAGCAGCAGCGACGAAGCGAAGATCGGCGGAATCACGCCCGAGGTGTTGAGCTTCAGCGGCAGATGCGAGGACTGGCCCTCGTAGATGCGATTGCCCACCTGGCGCTTGGGATACTGGATCAGCAGCCGGCGCTGGGCGCGCTCCATGAACACGATGAAGGCGATCACCGCCACCGCCATCACCAGCATGCCGAGGATCACGGCGGTGGAGATGGCGCCCTCGCGACCGAGCTCCAGCGTGCGGACGAAGGCCCCCGGGAGTTCCGCGACGATGCCGGCGAAGATGATGAGCGAGGTGCCGTTGCCGATGCCGCGGGAGGTGATCTGCTCACCGAGCCACATCAGGAACATGGTCCCGCCGGTCAGGGTGAGCACGGTGGAGATGCGGAAGAACCAGCCGGGATCGGCCACCACGCTGCCCGATCCTTCCAGGCCGACAGCGATGCCATAGGCCTGGAACACCGCCAGCACGACAGTGAGGTAGCGGGTATACTGGTTGAGCTGCTTGCGCCCAGCCTCGCCTTCCTTCTTCAGCGCCTCCAGCGTCGGCGAGACGCTGGTAAGCAGCTGGATGATGATGGAGGCCGAGATATACGGCATGATGTTCAGGGCGAAGATGGCGAGCCGCTCGACGGCGCCACCCGAGAACATGTTGAACAGCCCGATGATGCCCTGCTGCGCGTTCTTGAACACGTCGGCCAGCGCATCGGGATTGATTCCCGGCATAGGGATGTAGGTGCCGAGCCGATAAACCAGAAGCGCGCCGAGGGTGAACCAGATGCGCTTCTTCAGCTCCTCGGCCTTGCCGAGAGCACCGAAATTGAGGTTCGCCGCGAGTTGTTCCGCCGCCGAGACCATGCCTTGCTCCGCTGGATGCCGCCCTCAGGGGACAGCCCTTATATGAGGGCGCAATATGCGGTGCCAAGGAGCTTGGATCCGAGA
Source organism: Xanthobacter nonsaccharivorans (assembly GCF_043194755.2). Taxonomy (NCBI): domain Bacteria; kingdom Pseudomonadati; phylum Pseudomonadota; class Alphaproteobacteria; order Hyphomicrobiales; family Xanthobacteraceae; genus Xanthobacter; species Xanthobacter nonsaccharivorans. The sequence continues at coordinate 2,898,573 of NZ_CM195526.1, forward strand.
GAAACGGATCGGCGCGCGCTTTGTTCCGGATGGTTCTGGACCTCGGCCGCGGCCTAAGCGGGAGGCGCGTGCGCCCGCTCGTCACCGGGCTTGAGATCCATCACGCATCCGGTAGCACCGGAGCATCGCCCGGAAAAGCAGATACCCGGCCGAGGGCCGGGTTGCCAGATCAGGGCGCCTGGACGAGACGACGTGCCACGCACCCCAAGGGTGGATGCGGCCGGGCACGCCCGGCCGCTCCGACTTCACTCCGCTTCGGCGACGGCAGGAGCCGCCAGCATCGTCACGGAACCGCCCGCCTTTTCGACGGCGGCAAGCGCCGACTTCGTGGCGTAGGCCACCTCGAGCGTCACCTTGGCCGTGAGCTCACCGGAGCCGAGGACGCGCACGCCGTCCTTGGCGCGACGCAGCACACCGGCGGCGACGAGAGCGGCCTCGGTCACCGGCTGGCCGGCGTCGAGCTTGCCCGCCTCAACCGCAGCCTGGATGCTGCCGAGGGAGACCTCATTATAGTCGAGACGGAAGATGTTGTTGAACCCGCGCTTCGGAAGACGCCGGTGCAGCGGCATCTGACCGCCTTCAAACCCCTTGATGGCGACGCCGGTACGGGCCTTCTGACCCTTGACGCCGCGCCCCGCGGTCTTGCCCTTGCCGGAGCCGATGCCGCGGCCGACGCGCATGCGCTTCTTGCGCGCGCCGGGATTGTCCCTGATTTCGTCGAGCTTCATGTCCCGCTCCTCACTCGACCACGCGGACGAGGTGGGCGACCTTCGCGATCATGCCGCGCACGGCCGGGGTGTCCTTGAGGGTGGAGCGGCGGTGCCGCTTGTTCAGCCCGAGGCCCACGAGGGTGGCCTCCTGATCGAACGGGCGGCGGATCGGCGAGCCGATCTGCTCCACGGTGATGGTCTTGTCGCTCATGGCGCGCTCCTATTCTCCGGTTCGCGCCGCTCAGTCGGTCGCTTCCGCGTCTTCGACGCGGCGGCGGGACTGGAGCTGCGACACCTTGATGCCGCGACGCGCCGCGACCGAGCGCGGGCTATCCTGGTTCTTCAGGGCGTCGAACGTGGCGCGCACCATGTTGTAGGGATTGGAAGACCCGAAGGACTTCGCCACCACATCATGCATGCCGAGCGTTTCGAACACCGCGCGCATCGGGCCACCGGCGATGATGCCGGTACCGGCCGGGGCGGCGCGGAGCACCACCTTGCCGGCGCCGTGGTGACCATGCACGTCGTGGTGCAGGGTCCGGCCTTCGCGCAGCGGCACGCGGATGAGGGCGCGCTTGGCGCTTTCGGTGGCCTTGCGGATCGCCTCCGGCACCTCGCGGGCCTTGCCGTGGCCGAAGCCGACGCGCCCCTTCTGGTCCCCCACCACGACCAGGGCGGCGAAGCCGAACCGACGGCCACCCTTCACCACCTTCGCGACGCGGTTGATGTGAACCAGCTTATCCACGAACGTATTGTCGCGGTCCTCGCGCTCCTGGCGCTGTTCCCTTTCACGGGCCATTGCTGTTCGTCCTCGCGTCAGAACTGAAGGCCGCCTTCGCGGGCGCCCTCAGCGAGCGCCTTGACGCGCCCATGATAGATGTAAGCGCCACGGTCGAAGACGACCGCGGTCACGCCCTTCGCAAGCGCCCGCTCGGCCACCAGCTTGCCAATGGTCTTGGCCGCATCGGTGTCCGCGCCGGTCTTCAGCGAGGAACGCAGATCCTTCTCAAGGCTCGAAGCGGCCGCGAGGGTCTCCCCGTTCGCGTCGTCGATGACCTGAGCATAAATGTGCTGCGAGGTACGATGTACCGACAGGCGCGGACGCCCATTCGCAGCGACGCGGATCGCACGGCGCACCTTGGCCTTGCGGCGCGCCAGCGCCTCCAAATCCTTAGCCATGGTTCGCCTCCGTTACTTCTTCTTACCTTCCTTGCGGAAGATGAATTCGCCGGCATACTTGACGCCCTTGCCCTTATAGGGCTCGGGGCCACGGAATTCGCGGATCTCGGCCGCAACCTGGCCGACCTTCTGCCGGTCGATGCCGGTGATGACCACCTCGGTGGGCTTCGGCGTCACGATCTGGATCCCTTCCGGGATCGGGAAGATCACGTCGTGGCTGTAGCCAAGCGCCAGGTTCAGGTTCTTGCCCTGCACCGCCGCCTTGTAGCCGACGCCCGTAATCTCCAGCTTCTTCTCGAAGCCCTTGGTCACGCCTTCCACCAGGTTCGCCACGAGCGTGCGGGACATGCCCCACATGGCCTTGTGGCGGGTCGTGTCGCCACGCATGGACACCTTGAGCTCCGAGCCCTCGATCGCGGCCTCGATCTCTTCCACGAGCGTGACCTCGAGGGACCCCTTGGGACCCTTTACCTTCACCGTCTGTCCGTCCAGGCTGGCGGTCACACCAGCGGGGATGGCGACGGGCAGCTTGCCGATCTTCGACATCTTGTCCTCCGTCGCGTCAGAACACGGTGCAGAGCACTTCGCCGCCAACATTCTTGTCGCGGGCTTCGTGGTCCGCCATCACGCCCTGGGGCGTGGAGACGACCGCGATGCCGAGACCGTTGGCAACTCGGGGCAGGTTCTTCACCGACGCGTACACGCGCCGGCCAGGCTTCGAGACGCGAGCGATCTCGCGGATCACCGGCGTGCCATCGAAGTACTTCAGCTCGATCTCGAACTCGGTCCGGCCATTGCCGTGATCGGTCGAGGTGTAGCCACGGATATAGCCCTCCGAGCGCAGCACATCGAGCACGCTCGCCCGCAGGCGGGAGCCCGGGGTGGAGGTCTTGTCCTTGCGCCGCATCTGGGCGTTGCGGATGCGGGTGATGAGATCACCGATGGGATCGTTCACAGCCATTGATCCCTCCTCACCAGCTCGACTTCACGAGGCCGGGAACCATGCCCTGGTTCCCCAGCTCGCGCAGCGCAATGCGGCTCATCTTGAGCTTGCGGTAGAAGGCACGCGGACGGCCGGTCACCTCACACCGATTACGGATACGGATCTTCGCGCTGTTGCGCGGCATCTGCGCCAGCTTGAGGGTCGCCTGGAAGCGCTCCTCGATGGGCAGGGACTTGTCGTTCACGATCGCCTTCAGACGCGCGCGCTTGGCCGCCTGGCTCGTGGCCAGCTTGCGGCGGCGCTCGTTCGTCTCGATCGCGCTCTTCTTCGCCATCTCTTGCTCCTGTTCTCCGCGTCTGAGGGAGCGTTGAACCCCTCACAGCCGGAAAATCACCAAACCCTCATCGCCCGGCAGGCCGGACGACGGAGCGCTCCGCTTTCGCGAAGCGCCCCTTCTAGTCGATCACTGGCGGAAGGGGAAGTTGAACGCCTTCAGAAGGGCGCGGGCTTCCTCATCCGTCTTGGCAGTGGTGCACACGATGATGTCCATGCCCCAGATCTGCTCGACACGGTCGTAGTTGATCTCGGGGAACACGATGTGTTCCTTGATGCCCATGGCATAGTTGCCGCGGCCATCGAAACTCTTCGGATTCAGGCCGCGGAAGTCACGCACGCGGGGCAGCGCCATGGTCACGAGCCGGTCGAGGAACTCGTACATGCGCACCTTGCGAAGGGTAACCTTCGCGCCGACGGGCTGGTTCTCGCGCAGCTTGAAGTTCGAGACCGCCTTGCGGGCCCGCGTCAGCACCGGCTTCTGGCCGGCGATCTGGGCGAGGTCGGCGGCGGCGGTCGTCGCCTTCTTGGTGTCGGCAGTCGCCTCGCCCACGCCCATGTTGATGACGATCTTTTCGATCGTCGGCACTTCCATGGGGTTCTTGTAGCCGAACTGCTCGATCATCTTCTGGCGCACCACCTCGTCGTAGTGGGCGCGCAGCCGCGGGGTATAAGTCACCTCAGCCATCGATCCTCTCCCCCGAACGCTTGGCCACGCGGACCTTGCGCCCGTCATCCAGCACCTCGAAGCCGACGCGGGTCGGCTTGCCGTCCTTGGGATCGGCGATGGCGACGTTCGACAGGTGGATGGGAGCCTCCTTGGAGATGATCCCACCCTCCTGGTTCGCCGACTGGCGCTGGTGACGCTTCACGATATTCACGCCGCGGACGAGCGCACGCTCCTCCTTCGGCATCACCTGGATGACCTCGCCGCTGCGACCCTTGTCGCGGCCGGCGAGGACGACGACCTTGTCGCCCTTCTTGATCTTCGCGGCCATCACAGCACCTCCGGCGCCAGCGAGATGATCTTCATATGGTTCTTCGAGCGCAGCTCGCGCGGAACCGGTCCGAAGATACGGGTCCCGACAGGCTCCTTGTTGTTGTTGATCAGAACGGCCGCGTTGCGGTCGAAACGGATCACGGAGCCATCGACGCGGCGGATGTCCTTGGCGGTACGCACCACCACGGCCTTCATCACGTCGCCCTTCTTCACGCGGCCGCGCGGAATAGCTTCCTTGACCGACACCACGATGATGTCGCCCACGTGGGCATACTTCCGCTTGGAGCCGCCAAGCACCTTGATGCACATGACGCGACGCGCGCCGGAATTGTCCGCCACGTCGAGATTGGTCTGCATCTGGATCATGACGCACCTGTTCTCGTCATCCGGCGCCGCCGGACAACCGGCATTGCCTTAACCTCAGTACCGTGCCCGCTCATCGGAACACGGTGTCGCCGCGATGCGGTCTCCTCTCGGCCCTGGCGTTTCAAGCCTTTGGAGCCGACGGACCCGGCATCGGAGCCATCCCCCGCCCGAACGATCCATCCGGGCGGGAAACCCTCATATCAGACCTCGGCGCGCTTCTCACCCTGGATTACGATCCAGTTCTTCAGCTTCGAGATCGGACGGTGCTCCTCGATCCACACCGTATCCCCCACCTTCCAGGCGTTCGCCTCGTCGTGGGCATGATACTTCTTGGACCGGCGCACGGTCTTCTTCAGCAGCGGATGGGTGAAGCGACGCTCCACCCGGACCACCACGGTCTTGTCGGTCTTGTCGCTCACCACGACGCCCTGGAGCACGCGCTTCGGCATCGCTTCCTCACTTCACCTTCTGCACCGGCGAACCGGTGCGCTTCGCAGTCTGCACGGTCTTGATCCGCGCGATGTCGCGGCGGATCTGCTTCGACCGGGCGGTATTCTCCAGCTGACCCGTCGCCTTCTGGAAGCGCAGGTTGAACTGTTCCTTCTTCAGCTTCAGCAGCTCATCGGCGAGCTGATCGGGGCTGAGGGCCCGAACGTCCTCGGCTTTCATGAGCCTCTCCTCACTCGGCGATGCGCTGGATGAAGCGCGTCTTGATGGGCAGCTTGGCCGCCGCGAGGGTCAGCGCCTCGCGGGCGGTCTCGACGCTCACCCCGTCGATCTCGAACATGATGCGGCCAGGCTTGACCTTGGCCGCCCAGTATTCGGGAGCGCCCTTGCCCTTACCCATACGCACTTCGGTGGGCTTGGCGGACACGGGCACATCCGGGAACACCCGGATCCACACGCGGCCGGCGCGCTTCATGTGACGGGTGAGCGCGCGACGGGCCGCCTCGATCTGGCGGGCGGTGACACGCTCCGGCTCGACGGCCTTCAGGCCGAACTCGCCGAAGTTCAATTCCGTGCCGCCCTTGGCGACGCCGTGAATGCGTCCCTTGAACTGCTTGCGGAACTTGGTGCGCTTGGGTTGCAGCATGGCTTAATCGCCTTCTCTCTCGCCGGCCGTCACGCGCGATCGCGGTCGCCGCGGTGGTCACCGCGATCGCCACGCTCACGGTCGCCGCGCTCGCGCCGCTGGGGACGCGAAGAGGGACCGGCTTCCTGCTCGGCCTGGCGCTTGTCCTGCGCCATGGGATCGTGCTCGAGGATCTCGCCCTTGAAGATCCACACCTTCACGCCGCACGTGCCGTACGTGGTGAAGGCGGTGGCGGTGCCGTAGTCCACGTCCGCACGCAGGGTGTGCAGCGGCACGCGGCCTTCGCGGTACCATTCCAGGCGCGCGATCTCAGCGCCGCCAAGGCGGCCCGAGCAATTGATTCGAATGCCTTCGGCACCGAGACGCATGGCCGACTGCACCGCGCGCTTCATGGCCCGGCGGAACGCCACGCGGCGCTCGAGCTGCTGGGCAATGGATTCGGCGACGAGACGGGCGTCGATCTCGGGCTTCCGGATCTCGACGATGTTGATGAAGACTTCCGAGTTGGTCATCTCGGAAACCTTCTTGCGGAGCTTGTCGATGTCCGCACCCTTCTTGCCGATGACCACACCCGGACGCGCCGAGTAGATGGTCACGCGGCACTTCTTGTGCGGACGCTCGATCACCACCTTGGACACCGCGGCCTGCTTGAGCTGCTTCAGCAGCATCTCGCGGATCTTGATGTCCTCGTGCAGGAGCCGGCCGTACTCGCCCTTGTTGGCGAACCAGCGCGAATCCCACGTGCGGTTGATGCCGAGCCGGAGCCCGACCGGATTGACCTTCTGACCCATCAGGCCCGCTCCTCGACTTCCCGCACCACGATGGTGATGTGGGAGAAGGGCTTCTCGATGCGCGAGGCGCGACCGCGCGCCCGCGGCGAGAACCGCTTCATCACCAGACCCTTGCCCACGTGCGCTTCGGCGACGATCAGGTCGTCGACGTCGAGCTCGTGGTTGTTCTCGGCATTGGCGATCGCGCTCTCGAGGCACTTCTTCACGTCGCGGGCGATCCGCTTGTGAGAGAACTCGAGATCGGCGAGGGCCGTCGCCACCTTCTTGCCGCGGATGAGACCCGCGACCAGGTTGAGCTTCTGCGGGGAGACGCGCAGGTTGCGCGCCACCGCCTTGGCTTCATTGTCCGCGAGCGCGCGGGGCTTTGCCTGCTTACCCATAACCGATCACCGCCGCTTCGACTTCTTGTCGGCCGCGTGCCCGTAGTAAGTCCGCGTCGGGGCGAACTCGCCGAACTTCTGGCCGATCATTTCCTCGGTGACGTTCACGGGCACATGCTTGTGACCGTTGTAGACGCCGAAGGTTAAGCCCACGAACTGGGGCAGAATGGTGGAGCGCCGGCTCCAGATCTTGATCACGTCGCGACGACCCGAACCCGAAGCGGCTTCCGCCTTCTTCAGCAGGTAGCCGTCGACGAACGGGCCTTTCCAAACAGAGCGAGTCATGTCTCAGGCCCTCACTTCTTGCGCTTGTGGCGGCTGGACACGATGAACTTGTCCGTCGCCTTGTTGTTGCGGGTCTTCTTGCCCTTGGTGGGGAAGCCCCAGGGGGTGACCGGATTGCGGCCGCCCGAGGTGCGGCCTTCGCCGCCGCCGTGCGGGTGGTCCACCGGGTTCATGGTGACGCCGCGGTTATGCGGACGCTGCCCGAGCCACCGGCTGCGCCCGGCCTTGCCGAGCGAGATGTTCATGTGGTCGGGGTTGGACACCGCGCCCACGGTGGCATAGCAGCCGCCGTGCACGAGCCGCTGCTCTCCGGAGTTGAGGCGCAGGATCACGTAGCCCTGGTCGCGGCCGACGATCTGCGCATAGGTCCCGGCGGAGCGGGCGATCTGGCCACCCTTGCCGATCTTGAGCTCGACGTTGTGGACGATGGTGCCCACCGGCAGGGACGACAGCGGACCGGCGTTGCCGGGCTTCACGTCCACCTGCTCGCCGGCGATCACCTTGTCGCCCACCGCCAGGCGCTGCGGCGCCAGGATGTAGGCAAGCTCGCCATCCTCATACTTCAGGAGGGCGATGAACGAGGTGCGGTTCGGGTCATACTCGAGCCGCTCGACCGTCGCCGACACGCCGCGCTTGAGGCGCTTGAAGTCGACCAGGCGGTAGCTCTGCTTGTGACCGCCACCACGGAAACGAACGGTCACGCGACCGTTGTTGTTACGCCCGCCCGAGGAGCTCTTGCCCTCGGTCAGGGTCTTCACCGGCTTGCCCTTGTAGAGGCCGGAGCGGTCCACGATCACGAGCTGGCGAAGGCTCGGCGTGACCGGCTTGAAATGCTTCAGCGCCATGGTCTTATCCCGTTCCCCTCAGCTCTCAGAGGCCCGTGGTGATGTCGATCTTCTGGCCCTCTTCGAGGGTCACGACAGCCTTCTTGACGTCGCTCTGGACGCCCTTCCGGCCGCGGAAGATCTTCACCTTGCCCTTGCGGACCAGCGTGTTCACGCTCTTGACCTTCACGTCGAAGAGCTTTTCCACGGCCTCCTTGATGGCAGGCTTCGTGGCAGTCTTCGCGACGTTGAAGACGACCTTGTTCTGCTCGCTCGCCGTCGTCGCCTTCTCGGTGATGACGGGTGAGACGATCACGTCGTAATGACGCGGTTCGATGTTGCGCGTGCTCATTTGAAGCGCGCCTCCAGCGCGTCCACGGCGGCCTTGGTCAGGACCAGGGTGTCGCGGCGCAGAATGTCATAGACGTTGATGCCCTGGATGGGCAGCACGTCCACGTAGGGCAGGTTGCGCGCCGCGAGCGCGATGTTCTGCTCCACCTGGGCGCCGTCCACGAAGAGAACGGACGAGATGCCGAGATTGGCGAGACGCTCCTTGAGCGCCTTGGTCTTGGGATCGGCGAGCGACACGTTGTCGAGCACGACGATCTGGGCGGCCTTCGCCTTGGACGACAGCGCATGCTTCAGGGCCAGGGCGCGCACCTTCTTCGGCAGATCGATGGCGTGCGAACGCACCACCGGGCCGAAGGCGCGACCGCCGCCGCGGAACTGCGGCGCAGACGCCGCACCGTGGCGGGCGTTACCGGTGCCCTTCTGCTTGTACATCTTCTTGGACGTGCGGTTGATCTCCGAACGGCCCTTGGTGCGATGCGTGCCGGCCTGGCGGCGGGACAGCTGCCAGGTGACGCAGCGGTGCAGGATGTCCGCGCGCGGCTCGAGACCGAAGATCTCGTCCGACAGGGTCACGGAGCCGGCTTCAGAGCCGTCGAGCGTCTTGACGGTGAGTTCCATCACGCGCCCTCCTCGTTGCTGGCTTCAACCGCGGGAGCGGCGTCCGCACCGTTGGCGAGCTTGAACGCGCCGGGCTTGGGGGCCTCGGCGGGGAGCCGCTTCTTCACCGCGTCGCGCACGGTGATCCAGCCACCCGCATGGCCGGGGACGGCGCCCTCGACCGCGATCAGGCCGCGCTCCACGTCGGTCATCACCACCTTCAGGTTCTGCGTGGTGACGGTGACATCGCCCATGTGGCCAGGCATCTTCTTGTTCTTGAAGGTCTTGCCGGGGTCCTGACGACCGCCGGTCGAACCAATCGAACGATGCGAGATGGACACGCCGTGCGAGGCGCGAAGACCACCGAAGTTGTGGCGCTTCATGCCGCCGGCGAAACCCTTGCCGATGGTGGTGCCGGTCACGTCCACGTACTGGCCCACGACGAAGTGGTCCGCCGTGATCTCGGCGCCGACGGGGATCAGCGCCTCTTCCGGCACGCGGAACTCGGCCATCTTCCGCTTCGGCTCCACCTGAGCGATCGCGAAGTGGCCGCGCTCGGCGCGGGTCACGTTCTTGGGCTTGCGCCGGCCAGCACCAAGCTGGACCGCAACATAGCCGTTCTTGTCGAGCGTACGGTGGGCAACCACCTGGCAGCTCTCAACCTTCAGCACAGTGACCGGCACGTGCTCGCCAGCATCGGTAAAGATGCGGGTCATGCCGACCTTCTGGGCGATGACGCCTGACCGCATGGTCGTGTCTCCTCGCACCACGTCAGAGCTTGATTTCGACGTCAACGCCAGCGGCGAGGTCGAGCTTCATCAGCGCGTCCACCGTCTGGGGAGTCGGATCGACGATATCGAGCAACCGCTTGTGCGTGCGCATCTCGAACTGCTCGCGCGACTTCTTGTCGATGTGCGGAGAGCGATTGACGGTGAACTTTTCAATCCGCGTCGGCAGCGGAATCGGGCCGCGTACCTGCGCACCCGTGCGCTTGGCCGTGGCGACGATCTCGCGCGTCGACGCATCGAGGATGCGGTGATCGAACGCCTTGAGGCGAATTCGAATGTTCTGGCCGTTCATGGCTCAAAGGCTCCGGGGAATGAAGGACGCGCGCGCCTTGCGCGGCGCGTCCCCGTTTCTTCTTGTCTAAATCACTCGATGATGGAGGCGACGACGCCGGCGCCGACGGTGCGGCCGCCTTCGCGGATGGCGAAGCGCAGCTTCTCTTCCATGGCGATCGGCACGATCAGCGCCACGTCCATGGACACGTTGTCACCCGGCATCACCATCTCGGTGCCTTCGGGCAGCGTGCACACGCCGGTCACGTCCGTCGTGCGGAAGTAGAACTGCGGGCGGTAGTTGGTGAAGAACGGCGTGTGGCGGCCGCCCTCTTCCTTCGTCAGGATGTAGGCCTCGGCCTTGAACTTGGTGTGCGGCTTCACCGAACCCGGCTTGCACACCACCTGGCCACGCTCCACGTCCTCGCGCTTCGTGCCGCGCAGCAGGATGCCCACGTTGTCGCCCGCCTGGCCCTGGTCCAGCAGCTTGCGGAACATCTCGACGCCGGTCACCGTGGTCTTCACCGTCGGGCGGATGCCGACGATCTCAACTTCCTCGCCCACCTTGATGATGCCGCGCTCCACGCGACCGGTCACCACCGTGCCGCGGCCGGAGATCGAGAACACGTCCTCGATCGGCATCAGGAACGGCAGGTCAACCGGACGCTCGGGCTGCGGGATGTAGGCGTCGACCGCCTCCATCAGCTTCAGCACCGCGTTCTTGCCCAGCTCCGGATCGCCGTTCTCGAGCGCCACCAGCGCCGAGCCGCGGATGATCGGGATGTCGTCCCCGGGGAAGTCGTACTTCGACAGAAGCTCGCGCACTTCCATCTCCACGAGCTCAAGAAGCTCGGGATCGTCGACCATGTCGCACTTGTTCAGGAACACCACCAGCGCCGGAACGCCCACCTGGCGGGCCAGCAGGATGTGCTCGCGGGTCTGCGGCATCGGGCCGTCCGCCGCCGACACCACCAGGATCGCGCCGTCCATCTGCGCCGCACCGGTGATCATGTTCTTCACATAGTCGGCGTGCCCGGGGCAGTCCACGTGCGCGTAGTGGCGGTTCGAGGTCTCGTACTCCACGTGAGCGGTCGAGATCGTGATGCCGCGCGCCTTCTCCTCAGGCGCCTTGTCGATCTGGTCGTACGCGGTGAACGTCGCGCCGCCCGTCTCCGCAAGAATCTTCGTGATCGCTGCCGTCAGCGACGTCTTGCCGTGGTCCACGTGACCGATCGTGCCGATGTTGCAGTGCGGCTTCGAGCGGTTGAACTTCTCTTTGGCCATGGGACTCTCCGTTGGGTCTCTCTGGCGTGATCCCTAAGGGTGAAAGTAAGGTTCAGGCCGACGCCGTCAGGCGTACTTGGCCTGGACCTCCTGAGCGACGTTCGACGGCACCTGTTCGTAGTGGTCGAACTGCATGGTGAAGGTGGCCCGGCCCTGGCTGAAGGAGCGCAGGGTGTTCACGTAGCCGAACATGTTCGCGAGCGGCACCATCGCATTGATGACGTTGGCGTTGCCGCGCATGTCCTGGCCCTGGATCTGGCCACGGCGGGAGTTGAGATCGCCGATGACGGAGCCGGTGTAATCCTCCGGCGTCACCACCTCGACCTTCATGATGGGCTCGAGCAGGACCGAGGAGCCCTTCTGCAGAGCCTCACGGAACGCCGCGCGGGACGCGATCTCGAACGCCAGCGCCGAAGAGTCCACCTCGTGGAAGGCGCCGTCGGTGAGCGTCACCTTCACGTCCACCACCGGGAAGCCCGCCAGCACGCCGGCGCCGAGCACGCTCTCAAGGCCCTTCTGGACGCCCGGGATGTACTCCTTCGGCACCGCGCCGCCGACGATGGCGCTCTCGAAGGCGAAGCCCTTGCCCGCCTCGTTCGGCTCCACCGTGAACTTCACCCGCGCGAACTGGCCGGTACCACCGGTCTGCTTCTTGTGGGTGTAGTCCACCTCGGTCTTCTTCGTGAGGGTCTCACGATAGGCAACCTGAGGGGCGCCGATGTTGGCGTCCACCTTGTAGGTCCGCTTCAGGATGTCGACCTTGATGTCGAGGTGCAGTTCGCCCATCCCCTTGAGGATGGTCTGACCGCTCTCGAAGTCGGTGGACACGCGGAAGGACGGATCCTCGGCGGCGAGCTTGGAGAGGGCGATGCCCAGCTTCTCCTGATCGGCCTTGGACTTGGGCTCGATGGCGATCTCGATGACCGGCTCCGGGAATTCCATCTTCTCCAGGATCACGGCCTTGGCCGGATCGCAGAGGGTATCGCCGGTGCGCACGTCCTTGAGGCCGGCGAGAGCGACGATGTCGCCCGCATAGGCCTCCTTGATGTCTTCCCGGTTGTTGGCATGCATCAGCAGCATCCGCCCGACGCGCTCACGCTTGTCGCGGGTGGAGTTGAGCAGGCCCATGCCGGTTTCCATCTTGCCGGCGTAGACGCGGCAGAAGGTGATGGTGCCAACGAAGGGATCGTCCATGATCTTGAACGCGAGCACCGAGGTGGGCTCTTCGTCCGACGGAAGACGGACCGTCTCTTCCTCGGTCTTGAAATCGATGCCCTTGATGGCGCCGCGATCGATAGGCGACGGCAGATAGTCCACCACCGCGTCGAGCAGGGGCTGAACACCCTTGTTCTTGAAGGCCGAGCCGCAGAACACGGGATTGAACTTGCGCCCGATCACCGCCTTGCGGATCAGCGACTTAAGGGTCGCCACATCCGGCTCGACGCCGTCGAGGTAAGCGGTCATGGCATCGTCGTCGAGCTCGACGGCGGCTTCCACCAGCTTGTTGCGGTATTCGGCAGCCTTGTCGGCGAGATCCGCAGGGATCTCCTCGTCGTGATACTTGGCGCCGAGGGCCTCATCCTCCCACACGACCGCCTTCATGCGGACGAGGTCGATGACACCCTTGAAATTGTTCTCGGAGCCGATCGGCAGCTGGCAGCACACGGGGTTGCCGGCCACGCGGTCGATGATCATCTCGACGCAGCGGTAGAAGTCGGCGCCGATCTTGTCCATCTTGTTGACGAACACGATGCGCGGCACGTTGTACTTGTCCGCCTGGCGCCACACCGTCTCGGTCTGCGGCTCGACGCCCTGGTTGCCGTCCAGCACGCACACGGCGCCGTCCAGCACGCGCAGCGAGCGCTCCACCTCGATGGTGAAGTCCACGTGCCCGGGGGTGTCGATGATGTTCAGGCGCTTGCCGGCCCAGATCGCGGTCGTCGCGGCCGACGTGATGGTGATGCCGCGCTCCTGCTCCTGGGTCATCCAGTCCATGGTGGCAGCGCCATCGTGGACTTCACCAATCTTGTGGCTCTTGCCGGTGTAATAGAGGATCCGCTCCGTGGTCGTGGTCTTGCCGGCATCGATGTGCGCCATGATGCCGAAGTTGCGGTAGTCCTCGATCGCGTGAGTACGGGGCATGGAAGTCGTCCTCTCCGATCACCAGCGATAATGCGAGAACGCCCGGTTGGCCTCAGCCATACGGTGCGTGTCTTCGCGCTTTTTCACGGCAGCGCCGCGATTGTTGGCCGCGTCGAGCAGCTCGGCGGAGAGACGCTCCACCATGGTCTTCTCGTTGCGGGCCCGGGCGGAAGCGATGAGCCAGCGGATGGCGAGGGTCTGGCGACGCTCGTTCCGCACTTCCACCGGCACCTGGTAGGTCGCGCCACCGACGCGGCGGGAGCGAACTTCCACCGCCGGAGCGACGTTCTCCAGAGCCTGGATGAACACCTCGACCGGGTCGTGCTTGGCCTTGCCCTCGACCACGTCAAGGGCGCCGTACACGATGTTTTCGGCCACCGACTTCTTGCCGTCGCGCATGACGGAATTCATGAAGCGCGACAGGGTGGTGGACCCATACTTCGCGTCCGGGATGACTTCGCGGCGCTCGGCCTTGTGACGACGGGACATCGTTCAGTTCCTCACTTCAGCCGGATCACTTCGGACGCTTCGCGCCGTACTTCGAACGGCGCTGCTTGCGGTTCTTGACGCCCTGAGTGTCGAGCACACCGCGCAGGATGTGGTAACGCACGCCCGGAAGGTCCTTCACGCGGCCGCCGCGGATCATCACCACGGAGTGCTCCTGAAGGTTATGACCCTCGCCGGGGATATAGCCGATCACTTCGTAGCTGTTGGTGAGCCGCACCTTGGCAACCTTACGCAGAGCCGAGTTCGGCTTCTTCGGGGTCGTGGTGTAGACACGCGTGCAAACGCCGCGCTTCTGGGGGCTCGCCTGCAGCGCCGGCGCCTTGTCCCGCGCCTTCTGCGCTTCGCGCGGCTTACGGATCAGCTGGTTGATCGTCGGCATGTACGCCTTCGCCTCGTCCTGATCTGCGGCCTTGACCGCATCCTTGGTTCAACGATCCTTGCGGGACCGCCACGACTGGCCCCGAAGGGCCCTGAATTCCACTCGCACCAACGAACACGAAAGGCGCTGTCCGCCGCCCGCAGCCGGGGGCAGACACGCCTTTCTCGCGACAGAGGATCACTGCGCTCAATTCCCAAAGCGGGATGGCGCCGCGATCATGCACCTGAAGTTATCGCAGTGCTGTTCCTGGCAGCGTTTCGGCTCTTGGGATCGGACTGCTCCGCTGCCCTGTTGGCGTTGGAGACAACTTTCCGATCGCTCAGACGCCGACCGCCTGCCGCGAAAGTGGTGCGCTTCTAGCTTTAGAGTCGCTCTGCGTCAAGCCTTCGTGCGGGATCGTGAATGAAAAATGAGCGATTTCGACGCGCCCAAACAAGATCTTGATACCGCACTCAGTGTGGGTCCTGCCCCACCTCGTCCGCGAAGCCCTTGAGGAACAAGACCCTCTCGCTGGTCTGCCGGGTATTGCAGGCCGCAGCCATCGGCAGAGCCATGGTGCCACCTTCGTAAAATACCGAATAGAAGGAGCAGGTCTGCTTGCGCGCCTCGATCCAGGATCGCTCCGATTCTCTCAGCCTCGTCGTCTTCTCGGCGGACATGCCCGCCATGAGCTTACGGTAGAGCTCGTTCAGCTTCGCGTCCCAGACCGCCGCCTCGCGCTCGTAGCAGGCGACCTGGCCGACGGTGCTCGGATCCTCGGCCCGGTCCACGCAGGCATCCGCATAGATGAAGGTGCAGCGGTGAGGATCGGTGCCATCCTTCTCTGCGGCAGTCAGGCAGCGCGCGACCGCGACCTCCGCCGATGGCTCGGCACCCGATGCCGAGGTTGCCAGCAGCACGAAAAGAAGCAGCGAAAATCCCGATCTTCGCATCACGCCTCGCCCTCCGGTCGGGCCTGTTGCGCAGCCCCTTCCGCTGTCGCGCGGAAGGGGCTGGCCCCAACTCAGCCGAGAAGGGCAGCGACGCCGTCGCGCTCTTCCAGCAGTTCCTTGAGGGTCTTGTCGAACATGGACTTGGAGAAGTCGTCCATGGGCAGACCCTGCACCACCTCATACGTGCCGGCGGTGCACACGGCGGGCATGCCGAACACGATGCCTTCCGGGACGCCATAGGAGCCGTCGGAGGCGACGCCCATGGACACCCACTTGCCGGCGGTTCCGTGGATCCAGTCGTGCATGTGGTCGATGGCGGCGTTGGCCGCCGAAGCGGCCGAGGAGAGGCCGCGCGCCTCGATGATGGCGGCGCCGCGCTTGCCCACGGTCGGCAGCAGCGTCTCGCGGTACCAGGTCTCGTCGTTGATGAGCTCCGGCAACGGCTTGCCGTTCACGGTGGCGAAGCGGTAGTCGGCATACATGGTCGGGGAGTGGTTGCCCCACACCGCCACCTTCTCGATGTCCTTGGACGCGACACCGGCCTTCGCCGCGAACTGCGACAGCGCGCGGTTGTGGTCGAGGCGCAGCATGGCGGTGATGTTCCCCGCCGGCAGGTCCGGGGCGCTCTTGGCGGTGATGTAGGCGTTGGTGTTGGCCGGGTTGCCGACCACCAGCACCTTCACGTCGCGCTTGGCCACGTCGTTCAGCGCCTTGCCCTGGACCTTGAAGATCTCGGCGTTGGCGGAGAGCAGGTCGGCGCGCTCCATGCCCTTGGAACGGGGGCGGGCACCCACCAGGATGGCGGCGTCGATGTCCTTGAAGGCAACCTTGGGATCATCGGTGATGACCACGCCGGCGAAGTTCGGGAACGCGCAGTCCTCGATCTCCATCACGACGCCCTTCACGGCGCCCTGGGCCTGGGGCAGGTCGAGCAGCTGGAGAATGACCGGCTGGTCCTTGCCGAAGAGATCGCCGTTGGCGATGCGGAAAAGGAGAGAATAGCAAATCTGACCGGCGGCGCCCGTGACAGCGACGCGAACGGCGGGTTTGGTCATGAGAGGAAGCCCTTTGCCTTAGGTCGAGCCCCGAAGGCTCGGGCCGGCAATCTATGCTGCGCCGCGGCCGATGGAAAGGCGCCTCGCGGACCCGATTCGCATGGAATTCTTGGCCCTTCGTCTAGAGCCGGATCCGCGTCCGGCGCCCGCCGGTGCCCCGCCGGCGGGAACGACCTTCACAGCACAATCACGTGATTTGCGAGTTCGTCCCGGTCGCCGGGCCGGTGCGGGAGAGGACCCGAGAGAAGCTCCCCGGCCTTCTCGACGCCCGCCACCAGCCCCTCTGCCAGGTCGCCGTGGCGGGCCCGCTCCGCCACCGCCTCGCAGATGTCGCGCCAGGCGCCATGCCCCAGGGGCGTGTGCACCCCCTCGTCGGCCACCACCTCGACGATGCGCTCGCGGGCTGCCGCCAGGATCAGGATGCCGGTGCGGCCGCTCGTCTGCGGGATGCCATGGGCGAGGAACATTTCCACCGCCGTGCTGCGCGCGGCGGACTTCAGCGCCAGCCGGGGAATCACCCGCGGAGCAATGTTCGGCAGCAGCATGACGGACGCCATGACAACGAACAGCGCCGCCTGCAGCGACAGCAGCGTCAGCGCCGGCAGTGGCTCGGCGAACAGCACGAGCCACGGCAGCACCAGCGCCGCAAGCGCAGCCCAGAGGATGGAAAAGAAGGGATGCTGCACAAGCGGCGCGCGCGTGACGACGACGCGGATCTCGGCGGAGGTCTTTCCTTCGGCGGCGGCGATGGCGTCGGCGATGCGCAGCAGCGCCGCCCGGGGCAGGCCGAACCGGCTGGCATCCTCCATCGGCAAGCCGTGCGTGGCAACGTTCATGCGCGCCTCCCGAAGCATAGGATTTCGATCAGGAAACCCAAAGGGATAGACTGGGATGACAGACCGCTTCCGGCACCTGTGCCAGAGCGGGGCGGACGGCATCCCTTAGCACGGCCGCCCCATCTCCTTACAGCATAGTAATACCTAATTACCAATCGCCCGAAGCCCCGCCGCCGCCAGACGAGCCGCCGCCACCCGACCAGCCGCCGCCACTGGACGAACCGCCGCCGGAGCCGGTGCTCCAGTCCCAGGAGGTGGAGCCGCCCAGGGCACTGTCCCGGCGTCGCCGGATGCCGGGGCCGCCCGGCCCCCCGCCCCGGATCGTGCGCCAGATGAGGAAGCCGCAGAACACCACGAGCACGAGGAAGAGGATGAGATTGTCCACATCCTCCTCGCTCCATCCGGATGCCTCCAGCGCCTTCGCCCGCGCACGCGCCTCCTCGGGATCGAGATTGAGGATTTCGAGGATGGCGTCGGTCCCCTTCACCACGCCGCGGGCCGTGTCCCCGGCCTTGAAGGCGGGCACGACGGCGTTGCGGATGATGGTGGCGGACACCGCGTCGGTCAGGATGCCCTCCAGCCCGTAGCCCACCTCGATGCGAACCTTGCGCTCGTTAGGGGCGACCAGCAGGAGGACGCCGTTGTTCTTCTTCGCCTGGCCGAGCTGCCAGGCCCGGAAGAGGCGGTTGGCATAATCCTCCACCGAGGTGCCCTGAAGCGAAGGGACGGTCGCCACCACCACCTGGTCGGTGGCCTTGGCCTCCTGAGCCGCGAGCCTGGCGTCGAGGCTCGCGATGGTGGCGGCGTCGAGGATATGCGCTGCGTCCACCACACGCCCGGTGAGCGGCGGGAAGGTGAGCTCCGCCCACGCCGCGCCCAGCCCGGCCAGCGCGCACGCAACGGCGAGCGCCAGCGCCACAATGCCTCGTGTCAGCGAAGGCATCGCGCGAGACCGGAAGGGAAATGTCACCGGCCTGCTCCTCGGCCGCCGCTCAGTTGAACTTGACCTTCGGCACCTGCATCTGCTGCTCGGAGATGGTGAAGGTCTCCATGGGCTTGTAGCTGCGGTAGAGGGTCGCCGCCCACAGCGCGCCGGGGAAGGTCTTCAGTTCCGTATTGTAGGCACGCACGGCCTGGATGTAGTCGCGCCGCGCCACGGCGATGCGATTCTCCGTGCCCTCGATCTGCGACTGGAGGGCCAGGAAGTTCTGGTTGGACTTCAGGTCCGGATAGGCCTCCGACACCGCGATGAGACGACCCAGCGCGCTCGAAAGGCCGGCCTGCGCATCCTGGAACTGCTTGAACTGGGCGGGATCGGTGACGGTGGAGGCATCAACCCGGATGGAGGTCGCCTTGGCCCGCGCCTCCACCACGGAGGTGAGCACCTCCTTCTCCTGCACAGCGTAGCCCTTCACCGTCTCCACAAGGTTGGGAATGAGGTCCGAGCGGCGCTGGTACTGGTTCAGCACCTCGCTCCACGCCGCCTTGGCGCGCTCCTCCTCGGTGGGAATGACGTTGACTCCGCAGCCTGCGAGCGTCAGCGCCGCAAGGACGGCGAACAGCGGCGCCCGAAAACGGGAAAACATCTGGCGCGCGGTCATCGTGGCGGTCATATCAGCCCCTCCCCTGTCACGGCGCATACGCCGGCCGGGCATGCTTATAACACGGCACAGGTCTAGAAAGGTTCCGTAGCAACCCTCATCCAGGCCCCAGATAACCCGGCAGATCCTGCGCCTCGTCGAGGCGGGACAGCTTGATTGTCAGCGCCTCCGCAAGCTCGATGTCCGTCTCCAGGAACCGCGTGGTCATGAAGGAGCGGTAGTAATTGCCCCACATGAACTCCTGGAACGGCGTGTCCTCATTGGAATAGGCCTTGCCGCGCACGCCGCGGGCCAGGGTCCGCCAGGGGTTGTCGGTCAATTCGCTGATGTGGTCCGGAATCTTCACGCAGGGCCGGCGATTGCCGTCCACATCGATGGGCCAGCAGAAGCCGTCCGTCTCCATGCGGTGCCAGAAGGTGCCGAGGTCGAGATCCGACCAATCGGCCTTCACCGGCCCCAGGTAGACCCAGTCGTGGTCGATGCGCAGCAGCGCCCGGCACAAATGGTGGTGGTCCACGAGGTAGACGCGCTTCTTCGGACCGATCACATGCGGCACCGCCTTCTCCTTCAGAAGCGCCTTCAGCTCCGGGCGGGAGAGGCCCGCCATCGCCTTCGCCCGCCGCTTCACCTCGGCCATGCCGAGCGTGAGCTGAGTCGGGTGGAGGCCGTCGATCGGATATTTGCGCAGATCGGGCGTCTCGCCCTGGCCGGACGTTTCACGCGTCTCTGACATGGCGCCCCTCCCCTTCCTCGAAAACAGGTGAAGCGGCCATACACTGCCCCAAAACAGAAGCGGCGGCACCCCTTGGAATGCCGCCGCCCCTCCAAACGCGTACGCTCGGGGGATCAGCCCGGCGAAATCATCTTCTCGGGACGGACGACAGCGTCGAACTCCTCGTTCGTCACATAGCCACCGCCGACCGCCTCGTCGCGAAGCGTGGTGCCCTTCTTGTGCGCGGTCTTGGCGATCTTGGCGGCGTTGTCGTAGCCGATCTTCGGCGCGAGCGCGGTGACCAGCATCAGCGAGCGCTCCAGCGCCGCCTTGATGTTGTCCGTGCGCGGCTCGATGCCCACCACGCAATTGTCGGTGAAGCTCACGGCCGCGTCCGCCATCAGCCGCACGGACTGGAGGAAGTTGTAGGCCATCACCGGGTTGTACACGTTGAGCTCGAAATGGCCCTGGCTGCCGGCAAAGGTAAGCGCCGCGTTGTTGCCGAAGATCTGCACGCAGACCTGGGTGAGCGCCTCGCACTGGGTGGGGTTCACCTTGCCCGGCATGATCGACGAGCCGGGCTCGTTCTCCGGCAGCGATAGCTCGCCGAGGCCCGAGCGCGGGCCGGAGCCGAGCAGGCGGATGTCGTTGGCGATCTTGAACAGCGAGGCCGCCACAGTGTTGATGGCGCTGTGCGAGAACACCATGGCGTCGTGCGCGGCGAGCGCCTCGAACTTGTTGGGCGCGGTCGTGAAGGGCAGGCCGGTGATGGCGGCGATCTTCTCCGCCACCTTCTCGGCGAAGCCCTCCGGCGCGTTGAGGCCGGTGCCGACCGCGGTGCCGCCCTGGGCGAGCTGCATCAGAGCCGGCAGGGTGAGCTCGATGCGCTCGATGCCATTGGCGACCTGCTGGGTGTAGCCGGAGAATTCCTGGCCCAGTGTAAGCGGGGTGGCATCCTGGGTGTGGGTGCGGCCGATCTTGATGATGTCGGCCCAGGCCTCGGACTTGGCCTTGAGAGCGGCCTGCAGATGCTTCAGCGCGGGGATGAGGCGCTGCACGATCTCCTCCGCGCAGGCAATGTGCATGGCGGTGGGATAGGTGTCGTTGGACGACTGGCTCATGTTGACGTGATCGTTGGGGTGCACGGGCTTCTTGGAGCCCATCTCCCCGCCGAGCATCTCGATGGCCCGGTTCGAGATCACCTCATTGGCATTCATGTTGGACTGGGTGCCGGAGCCAGTCTGCCAGACCGACAGCGGGAAATGAGCGTCGAGCTTCCCCTCGATCACCTCCTGGGCGGCGGCAACGATGGTTTCGGCGAGCTTGGGATCCAGCCGGCCGAGATCGCGGTTCACTTCCGCTGCGGCACGCTTGACGACACCGAGGGCTCGAACCACCGGCAGCGGCTGCTTCTCCCAGCCGATCTTGAAATTCCCGAGGGAGCGCTGCGCCTGCGCGCCCCAGTAGCGGTCGTTTTCAACCTCGATCGGACCGAATGTGTCGGTCTCCGTGCGGGTGGTCATCGGCTTCACCTTTCCTTCGTTCCCTGATGCCGCGGGGCGGCGGGCTCATAGCACAGCTGCCGGCCTGCCGGGGAGACGACGTCGTTGGCTAAAATAATTCCAGGGCGGTAGCCGGGGGATGTTACCTCTGCCAAATTTCGCCATATCTTCAGAACGCTCTAAGAGGTAAAATTCTCTTTGGGCGAAGAAGGCCTGACGCGGCGCGCCGGCCGAAAAAACAAAAATCACGCGTGGTCCGGAGCGGAGGAAAGCCGGACTGCTAGTGAGGTTGCTGTTGGGCGACGTGGTCAATCTTCATCGGGAGCGCAAGACGCGAGCCCGTCGGGCGGCAGAGGTGAAGGCCGAGGAAAACCGTGTCCGATTCGGACGGACCAAGGCCGAGCGCGAGCGACAGGCCGACGAGCTCGAACGTCAGAGGCGCCACCTGGAGGGTCACGCCCTGACCGAGAGGGATGAACATGAAAAGCCCCGTGGTTAAAAGATCCATCGTCATCGCCGGGCACAAGACCAGCGTGAGCCTCGAAGATGCCTTCTGGGAGGCATTGAAGGAAATCGCGGGAGGCCGCAGGCTCACACTTTCTGACCTCGTGGCGACCATCGACTCCGCGCGGACGCAGGGAAATCTCTCGTCCGCCATCCGCCTCTTCGTGCTCGATCACTACCGCGGCGTCGCCACGGCAGCGCGGGCGCAGGGTGCGGCGGAGCGTATCAGCGTTGCCAGCCCTCCCGTTGCGTAAATCGCAACTCCACCCTATCTGCGGATAAGGTAGGCCGCGCGCCGCGTTGAAAGGCGGCGCGCGGTTTCCTATAACCGCCGGGCCCGGCAGGGCCGTGCGCTGCGCTGGTTGCATTTCCAGCCGCTGCTGACGGTCGTGAACGGGTCCGCAAGAGTTCGCGCCGATCGCTCTGCATCATGCGGGGCGGAGGCGGCGCCCTCCATCCTTGAGGGGATGCGGCGGGCGTTTTTCGGTGGCGGCGTCCTGCGCCTCCACGGAAAAGCCCCATCCGCCTTCCTTCAATGCACCGGAGGACCCACCCGCCCGAAGGGAATCGCTTCGGCAGGGTGCGCGGGGACTCCTCGGCCGGCGCCAATCGCGGCGTTTGCGCGCGGTTCCGGTTCAGGCTCGCAGAGGCGCGGCTGCCGATGTCCGGCGCCGCCGACGGGAGACGACGGATGTCGTGGAAGAATCAGAGTGGCGGCCCGTGGGGTAACGGGCCGCGGAGCCCCTGGGGTTCGGGGCCGTCTTCGTCAGGACCGACACCGCCGGATATCGAGGATCTCATCCGCCGTAGCCAGGACCAGCTGCGCAACCTCCTGCCCGGCTCGTTCGGAGCCAAGGGCATCGCCATCATCATCGGCCTCATCGTGTTCGGCTGGCTCATGTCCGGCTGGTACCGCGTGCAGCCGGACGAGCAGGGCGTGGTGCTGCGCTTCGGCAAGTTCGTGGGCAAGACCCAGCCTGGCCTCAACTACCACTGGCCCTACCCGATCGAGACCGTGCTGCTGCCGAAGGTCACGAACATCAACACCATCAGCATCGGCATGCGTGTCGGCGAGGACACCCGGCGCGGCACCTCGGTGATGCGCGACGTTCCCGAGGAAAGCCTGATGCTGACTGGCGACGAGAACATCGTCGACGTGGACTTCTCGGTCTTCTGGCGGATATCGGACGCCGAGCAGTATCTGTTTAACGTCCAGAATCCCGAGGGCACCATCAAGGCGGTGGCCGAGAGCGCCATGCGCGAGGTGATCGGCCGCACCAACATCCAGCCGATTCTCACCGGCGCGCGCCAGAATATCGAGAATGGCGTCCAGGAACTGATGCAGAACGTGTTGAACGGTTACAAGGCCGGCGTGGAGATCACCCAGGTCCAGCTGCAGAAGGTTGATCCTCCGGGCCAGGTCATCGACGCCTTCCGTGACGTTCAGGCCGCCCGCGCCGATGCCGAGCGTGCGCAGAACGAGGCGCAGACCTATGCCAACCGCATCCTGCCCGAGGCGCGCGGCGAGGCTTCCCGCATCGACAATGCGGCCCAGGCCTATCGTGAGCGCACGGTGGTGGAGGCCCGCGGCCAGGCGGCGCGCTTCCTGAAGATCTACGAGGAATACCAGAAGGCCAAGGTGGTCACGCGGGAGCGCATGTATCTCGAGACCATGGAGCGCGTGCTTGGCGGCGTCGACAAGGTGATCGTCGACCAGTCCGCCACCCGCGCCGGGCAGGGCGCACAGGGGATCGTCCCCGTGCTTCCGCTCACGGACCCCCTACGCCGCACCCCCGTCCCCGCCGCCACGACCCAGGGAGCCACGCGATGAGAAATCCCGTTCTCGGAGGCGTGCTCGCCGTTCTCGGCGCGGTTGCCCTCGTGCTCGTCTATTCCTCGGCCTTCATGGTCTACCAGACCCAGCAGGCGCTGGTGCTGCGGCTCGGCGAGCCGCTCGCCCCGGTGACCACGCCGGGCCTGCACTGGAAGGTCCCCTTCATCGACAGCGTCGTCTATCTCGACAATCGCATCCTCGACCTGGAGAACCCCTCCCAGGAAGTGATCGCCGCCGACCAGAAGCGCCTCGTGGTGGACGCTTTCGCGCGCTACCGCATTACCAATCCGCTGCGTTTCTACCAGTCGGTGGGCACGGTGCAGGGCGCCAACAACCGCCTGTCCACGGTGCTGAACTCGGCCCTGCGCCGGGTGCTCGGCGAGAATGCCTTCATCGCGGTGGTGCGTGATTCCCGCGAGAATCTCATGCGCCAGATCAGCGAGCAGGCGAACCGCGAGGCGGCCAACTTCGGCATCACGGTGGTGGATGTGCGCATCCGCCGCGCGGACCTGCCGGAGGCCAACAGCCAGGCCGTGTTCCAGCGCATGCAGACGGAGCGCCAGAGGGAAGCCGCCGAGATCCGCGCCCAGGGCAACGAGGCCTCCCAGCGTCTGCGCGCCCGGGCCGACCGCGAGGCCACCATCGTGCTCGCCGAGGCCAATTCCAAGGGCGAGCAGCTGCGCGGCGAAGGCGATGCCGAGCGCAACCGCATTTTCGCGGACGCCTTCGGCCGGGATCCGGACTTCTTCACCTTCTACCGGTCCATGCAGGCCTATGAGGCGAGCCTGAAGTCCACCGACACCCGCCTGGTGATGAGCCCGGATTCCAGCTTCTTCCGCTACTTCCAGGATCCCACCGGCACGCGCCCGGCCGGCAGCGCCGCCCCTGGCGCCCAGCCGGCACCGGCCAACAACTGAGCCATGGGGCCGGGTGCGGCATGAAAGACCTGTTTGCCGCGCTCGGCCTGATGCTGGCCATCGAGGGCCTGTGCCTCGCCGCCTTCCCCGGCGCCTGGCGCCGGGCCATGCGGGCGGTGCTCCACGCCCCCGAGACCCCCATGCGCCTCGCCGGCCTCGGCGTCGGCGCGCTGGGGGTGCTGCTAGTGTTCCTGGTGCGCACCTTCTGAGAAGGCCCGACCCGGCCGCTTCCATCCCTGCCAGGCAACCCCGCCACGGCCGGGCGTCTCCGCGCCATCCGTGCCGGGGTCCAAGCCCACTGATGTTTGCCCCGGCCGCATGACCGTCCGCGTGCGCGTCGCGAGCCGCGCTCACTCAGCTTTGATCATCGCCGGCATCGCGCCTTCCCCTGCGCCATCGCCACGCGGCCGTGGGCGCCGCCGCCATGTCGCGCCCCTGCCCCGCCGATTTGGCCTTGCGCCGGCCACAACGCCGTCGCAGCCTCAAGCACCAATGCCCGGATGCCTTTCGCCCCGAGGAGAGCCATGCCCGAACCCCGCCTTCCGTCTGGCCCCGTTTCGCGTCGCCAGCCGTCCGGGAGCTTCGCCTTCAGGTTTCCAGCCCTGGTTCTCGCCGCCGCGCTGACATGCGGCCTCGCCGCGCCGGCGCCGGTTTCGGCGGCCTCCGGCAAGGGGCCGGATTCGGTGGCGGACGTCGCCGAGCGGGTGATGGACGCAGTGGTGAACATCTCCACCTCGCAGAATGTGGCCCCCTCCCGCGGCGTGCCGACCCCGCAACTGCCGCCGGGCTCCCCGTTCGAGGATTTCTTCGACGAGTTCTTCAAGAACAAGAAGGACGACGGCGACGGCGAGCAGCAGGACCGGCGCGGTCGGCGGGTGTCCTCCCTCGGCTCCGGCTTCGTGATCGACCCCGCCGGCCTCATCGTCACCAACAACCACGTGATCGCCGATGCGGACGAGATCTACGTGAACTTCAACGACGGCTCGAAGCTGAAGGCGGAGCTGGTAGGCCGCGACACCAAGGTGGACCTTGCCCTGCTGCGGGTGAAGCCGGACAAGCCGCTGATCGCCGTCAAGTTCGGGGAATCCGAGAAGCTCCGCGTGGGTGACTGGGTGATGGCCATCGGCAATCCGTTCGGCCTCGGCGGCACCCTCACGGTGGGCGTGGTCTCGGCCCGCAACCGCGACATCAACTCCGGCCCCTACGACAATTTCATCCAGACCGACGCCGCCATCAACCGCGGCAATTCGGGGGGCCCGCTGTTCAACATGGACGGCGAGGTGATCGGCATCAACACCGCCATCATCTCCCCCACCGGCGGCTCCATCGGCATCGGCTTCGCGGTGCCGGCGGCCACCGCCCAGCCGGTGATCGCCCAGCTGGAGAAATATGGCGAGGTGCGCCGCGGCTGGCTGGGCGTGAGCATCCAGCAGGTTTCCGACGACATCGCCGAGGCGCTCGGCCTCGGCAAGGCGCGCGGCGCGCTGGTGGGCGTGGTGAAGGAGGACGGGCCCGCCGCCAAGTCGGGCATCAAGGCCGGCGACGTGATCCTTCGCTTCAACGGCCGCGACATCAAGGAAGTGCGCGACCTGACCCGCTCCGTCGCCGACACCATGGCCGACAGCGAGGTGGACGTGGTTGTCTTCCGCAAGGGCAAGGAAGAGGCCCTGAAGGTGAGGATCGCCCGCGCCCCGGACGACGACGCGAAGGCGGAAGCCGCCGGCAAGGACAGCGGCAAGGGCAATGCCGACACCCCCAAGGCCGCCCCGAAGAAGGCCCTCGGCATCGAGCTCTCTGCCATGAGCGACGAGCTGCGCAAGCGCTACCGCATCAAGGTCGATGTCACGGGCGTAGTGGTGACGGACGTGGAGCGCTCCTCCCCCGCCGCCGACAAGGGCCTGCGGGCCGGCCTCGTCATCGTGCTGGTGAACCAGGAGCCGGTGGCGACCCCCGCCGAGGTGGAGAAGCAGATCGACGCCCTGCGCAAGCTGGGCAAGCGCTCGGTGCTGTTCCTGGTCTCGGACGGCGAGGGCAACCAAACCAACATCGCCGTGCCGCTGAACTGAAACTGGCGACGGGGGCCGGGCACCAGGCGCAGCCCCCCTTTTCCAACAGCCGCTTTCCGACAGCCGCCGGGCCACCACCCGGCGGCATTTTGCATTCAGCGCAGCCGCACCATGCCGGACAGGTTGATCATCATGTTGTAGCTGCTCACCGCCCCGTTCACGTCCATGAAATAGAAGGACGGGTCGGGCCGGCGCCTGCCCTCGAACTTTTCCTGGATGTCCCGGAGCTTGCCGAGCAGGTCGCGGGGCTGGGACGAAAAGGCGCTGGCGGTGGGTGGATTGGCGAGGATGTAGGCATCGAACTCGCGCACCACGCCGGCATAATCGGTCACCGCCACGTCGAACGCCTTGAGATCGCCGGGCGCACGGGCATCGCGCGGCAGGAGGTCCACCGCCTTGCGGGCCGCCATCATGATGCGGCGGACGTGCCAGGCATCCGACTTGCCCTCGGTCCGCTCGATGCGGGCGAGCTCTTGCCGGTCGAGATTGTCCTTCACCTGCTCCGAGAGCCGGTCGAGCCTGAAACGCGCAGCGAGGAAAGCTTCCGCCGCCGGCTGGAGGCGGGCATGGAGCGCCTTGCCGCCGGCCATCTGGTCGCTCTTGTAGTCCTTGCGGTCGTAATAGGCCTCGGCCTCGTTGAGGATCGGGACCAGCGCCTCGAAGCTCGACGCGAGGGATTGCGCCGCCGCGTCGATGGCGGGGATGGAGGGCGGCTCGCCCGCCACCTTGCGGACGAGGTCGATGGCGGTCTTCGCCTGCGAGGGCGGCACGGAATAAAGCCCGTAGATAATCCGCTCCTTGCCGGTGGGCCCGGTCTTCAGGTTCACCCAGGAGAGGTAGCGGTTCCAGGATTCTTCTGCGCGCAGGGTGGCGTTCAGCAGCTTCACATAAGCGTTCAGCTTCGCCACCCACACCTTCAGCTCGGCATCGGGCAGGTCCGGCACGGGAATGACGGGCAGCGCCGTCGCCGCCGGCCCCGGAACCGTCGCGACCTGCTCCGGATCCGGCGCCTTCGCGGCGGCCGGGGCGGCCGCAAGGCCCACCATCAGCACGAGCGCCAGCCTGGCACCCCCGCGGCTCCTACGCGCGCGCTTCATCACGGTCTCCCCTGGAGCCGGACCGGCCCCAAACTCTCAGAAGGAGAACGCGTGACCCGACCAGGTCGCGAGGCGGCCCGGTCGCCGCGTGCTCCAGTTCAAAACGGGAGGCACCATGGGGAAGCCCGGGTGAACCCGGCGTGAATGAAACCGGCGCGCGCGGGGCTCAGGCGATGTGAAACTCCGCCTGGCTGTAGCCCTGCATGTAGAGCAGCGCGGTCAGGTCGCCATGGTCGATGCGGGCATGAGCGGCGGCGGCCACCGCGGGCTTGGCGTGGAAGGCAACGCCGAGGCCGGCCTCGGCCAGCATGGCGAGGTCGTTGGCGCCGTCGCCCACCGCCAAGGTCTCGGACGGGGCAAGACGCAGCCGGTCGCGCAGCTCCACGAGGGTAGCGAGCTTGGCCTCGCGGCCGAGGATCGGCTCGGCGACAGCGCCGACGAAGCGTTCCTCGTCCACCAGCAGCGTGTTGGCCCGGTGCTCGTCGAAGCCGACGCGGGCGGCGATCTCGCCCGTGAACAAAGTGAACCCGCCGGAAACGAGCGCGGTATAAGCGCCGTTCGCCTTCATGGTGCCCACCAGCTCCAGCCCGCCGGGGGTGAGGGTGATGCGCTCGCGCAGAACGTCGTCCACCACGCCGGCCGGCAGGCCGCGCAGCAAGGCCACGCGCTCGCGCAAAGCCGGCTCGAAGGCGATCTCGCCGCGCATGGCGCGCTCGGTGATGGCAGCCACGTGCGCCTTCACGCCCACCAGGTCGGCCAGTTCGTCGATGCACTCCTGGCCGATCATGGTGGAGTCCATGTCGGCGAGGAACAGGCGCTTGCGCCGGGCCGCCTCCAGCTGCACCACCACGTCGATGGGGGCGCCGTGCAGCGCGCCGCGCACCGCATCCGCCAGCGCCCTTGCGTCGGCGCCCAGCGGCGGGGCGAAATGGATGTCGACGGCCACATCCGGGCTCAGGACCACCGGTTCCTGTGCGTCGGGAAGCACCGCGCGGGCATCGTGGATTGCCTCGCGCGTCAAAGCCGGGGCAGATGGATTGGAAATCAGCGTCGCGACATAGGCCATGGAAGTATCGGAACCCGAAAAGGGAAAGAAACCGTCGGCGGTGCTCATCGCAGGTCCTACCGCCAGCGGCAAGTCGGCCCTCGCGCTCGCCCTTGCGGAGCGGGTGGGAGGCGTCGTGCTCAACGCAGATTCCATGCAGGTCTATGGCGATCTTCGGGTCCTGACGGCGCGGCCGACCGTCGCGGAGGCCCGGCGCGTGCCCCACGGCCTCTACGGCCACGTGGATGCGGACACGGATTATTCCGTCGGCCGCTGGGTCACGGATGCCGCGCGTGCCATTGCCGAATGCCGGCGCGAGGGGCTGGTGCCCATCTTCGTCGGCGGCACCGGTCTCTATTTCCGCGCGCTGACGCAGGGGCTCGCCGAGATCCCGCCCATACCAGCGGAGGTGCGCGCCACCGTGCGGGGCGAGGCGGAGGGCCTCGGCAATGCTGTCCTCCACGCCCGCCTCGCCGCCCTCGACCCCAAGACCGCCGCGCGGCTGGAGGTGAACGACCGCCAGCGCATCCTGCGCGCGCTGGAGGTGGTGGCGGCGACGGGGCGGCCGCTCTCCCGCTGGCAGCAGGACACGCAGCGCCCCGTGCTGGAGGCAGGCACCTGCGCCCGCCTCGTGCTGGAGGTGGACCGCGCGCTGCTGCGCCGGCGCATCGACACCCGCTTCGAGGACATGATCGCGGCCGGCGCGCTGGAGGAGGTCCGGGCGCTCGCCGCCCGGCGCCTCGATCCCGCCCGCACGGTGCTCAAGGCCCACGGCGCCCCGGCCCTCACCCGCCATCTTGCTGGCGAGATCAGCCTCGCCGAGGCCATCGCCGAGGGACAAGGCGACACCCGCCGCTATGCCAAGCGGCAGGACACCTTCTTCCGCCACCAGATGGCCGACTGGCACCGGGCCACCCCGGGCGCGGCGCTGGAATGCCTGCTGGCGCAGATGGCCTGAGGCCGCTCACGCCGGCGCCATCTTGCGCCCGCCGGCGCCCTTGCGCGCCGGGGCGAGGCGGCCCCAGGCGGCGGTCCCGGCCGCCACCGCAAGGCCGCCGATGAGCACCCACCAGGCGGGCCGCAGGCCAAGGTCGAAGGACAGGTTCGCCTCCAGCACCAGCCAGGGATCGACCCGCGTCGCCAGCCCGTACCACGCCATCTCGGCGCCCGCCGTGAGCCCGGACGCCACCACCGCGAGGCCGGCGAGGCCGAGGGGCGTGACGGTGCCGAAGAGCTTCACGGCGATGCGATAGACCATCAGGAACAGGAACACGCCGGACATGAGCACCGGCTCGGTCACGTCCAGCTTCGATTGCAGGAAGAAATGGACGGACCCCAGCGCCGCGATGACGAAGACCGCCTTGTGCAGGCGGTTCCACCGCTCCCCCCCGAGGCGGCGGATGGCCCCGTCCCAGGAGGTGGCGCCCAAAGCCACCAACAGCAGCAGCGCCACCGCGCCGATGACGAGGTAGACGCGCAGCACGATCTCGCTCAGCGCCCGCCCCGCCCCCTGGTCGAGGATGAACAGCGCGAGATGCAAAAGCGCGTAGCCCAGCGTGGCAACGCCGAAGACACGTCGCCCGAAATAGAGCTTCGGCAGCATCAGCAGGCGCCGGAGCGGGGAGATGGCGAGCGTGACCGCCAGGAAGCGCACCGCCCACAGGCCGGTGAAATGGATGGCCTCGGTCCACGGCCTCGGGCCGAGGTCGCCCGCCATCGCCCGGCCGGCAAGCCAGGCCGCCGGCAGGAGCGAGGCGAGGAGGAACAGCGCCTTCTCCACGCTGAACCGCCCGGAGCGTTCGTAGAGCAGCGGCGTAAGGAAACGGGGCATGGTCACCTGTTGGGGCAGCGCGGCGGCGTTCCATTCGCCGCCGGCTTCCCCATTACGCGCCGGGACGCGGCCGTGTTACGGCGCGCGCGCTAACGTCTGCGTGAGGCGTCAGGCGTTGAGGTCCCGGTCCACCTGCGCCTTGAGGCCGGGATCGATGCCCAGCGCCCCGGCGAGGTTTTCCAGATACTGCCGTTCCGCCGCATTGTCCGGCCGGATGGCCATGGCGGAGGCGGCGTAGATCTGGAGCGCCGCCTCCGGGCTCGTCGCCGCGCTGACCACCTGCCGGGGATCGACCGGGGTGGTCAGGAAAGTCGCGAGGGCGTCCTGCTCCGGCGTGCCGGCTCCCATGCGGGCAAGCCCGCCCGTGATGCGCTGGAGCTCGTCGTCGTCGATTTCCCCATCGGCCTGGGCCGCCGCCGCCATGGCGGCGAGCAGCACGCCGGAGAAGGCCGCCGCCCCGCCCGGGGCCTGCGTGGGCGAGAACCCTGCCGCCTCCGGCGTGCCGGAGGTGAAGGCCGCGCGCCCATCGCCCGATTGCGCCTGCCATTTGCGAAAGGCGTTCCAGGCCATCATGCCGATGACGGCGAGGCCGCCATATTTCAGCAGATCCCCGGCGCCACCACCCGACTGCGGCGCGGGCGTTGGCGCAGGGGCGGGCGCCGGATCCGCATCCGGAAGGGCACCGGGAGACGACCCGGCGGGCGTCGACCCACCCCGGCCCAGCGCTTCCGATGCGAGGTCACCAAGGCTGCCCGAGGCCGCGCCACCGGACAGGCCTCCGCCGGATGGCGCCCCGCCGCCCAGGACCTGCCCGAGAATGTCGCCCAGCCCACCGGGTAATCCGCCCGAAGGCTGGCCCTGTCCCCCGCCCGGCCGGCCACCGCCGCCGAGCACCTGGCCAAGAATGTCGCCCAGCCCGCCGGGAAGACCGGACGGCCCACCCTGCGCCCGTCCGCTGGACACGTCGCCGCCCGGCTGGCCGCCACCCAGCACCTGGCCGAGGATGTCGCCGAGCCCGCCGGGGAGCCCGCCGCCCGACTGGCCCGAGGGACCGCCGGGGGCGCCCTGCCCTTCGAGCACGCTCTTCAGGATCTGGTCGAGGGGCGAGCCGCCGCTGACGCTGCTTCCGCCGCGCACGCCGCCACTGCCCCCGCCGATGGCCGCTCCGATGAGCTGGCCCAGAAGACTACCCGCATCCGCCATGAGACCCTCCCTGAAGAGATTGACTGGCACTCACAAGCTGCAAAGCGGGTGCGGAGGCAGGCGCACCCGGATCGGCCATCGGCTAGAGCACGCGCCGGTCAGATTGCCCGATCTGGTCGGATACCGCGTTCTCAATCTTGAAATCAGAGGGCTGCTCCCCGAGCCGATCGGTCCATCGGCCCGGATCGCGCCCTAGACGGCCACCGGCGCCCGGATGGCGGGATGGGGATCGTAGCCGACGATCTTCACGTCCTCGTAGCGAAAGGCGAAAATGTCGGTGACATCCGGATTGAGCTCGAGCCGCGGCAGCGCGCGGGGCTGCCGCGCGAGCTGCTCACGGGCCTGGTCGAGATGGTTGGTGTAGAGGTGCGCGTCACCCAGCGTGTGGACGAAATCGCCCACCTTCAGCCCGGTCACCTGCGCCACCATGTGGGTGAGCAGCGCGTAGGAGGCGATGTTGAACGGCACGCCCAGGAACACGTCCGCCGAGCGCTGGTAAAGCTGGCAGGAGAGCCTGCCCTCCAGGACATAGAACTGGAACAGGCAGTGGCAGGGCGGCAGGGCCATCTTCGCCACGTCCGCCGGATTCCAGGCGGTGACGATGAGGCGTCGCGAATCGGGATTGCGCCGGATATCGGAGACCACCTGCGCGATCTGGTCGATCACGCCCCCCTCCGGCGTCGGCCAGGAGCGCCACTGATGGCCGTAGACGGGGCCCAGTTCGCCATGGGCATCCGCCCACTCGTCCCAGATGGTGACGCCGTTCTCCTTCAGGTAGCGGATGTTGGTGTCGCCCGCGAGGAACCACAGCAGCTCGTGCACGATGGACTTCAGGTGCAGCTTCTTTGTGGTGACGAGAGGAAATCCCTCCTCCAGGGCAAAACGCATCTGGTGGCCAAAGACGGAGAGCGTGCCCGTCCCCGTGCGGTCGTCCTTGCGGACACCGGTGTCGAGGATGCGGCGGAGCAGATGGTGATAGGCTTCCATGGCTAAGCTCGACGTCTGGATGCGGCGTCTGCGCCGGGCCCGAGGCAGGCCTCTCCCCCGGGCGCGCCACTTTATCCCCGGCGCCGCGCGCCCGCCACCCTCCCCTCGCCCCTGCGCCAGGCCATCCACACGCGCACAATGCCGCACCAAAATACCGGCCAACGTTCCGTCACGCCATCTTGCTACGTCACCCGTCGCGCTCAAAAAAGTGAGCGATTTTCGGTACGTATGCCGTTGCGACAGGGCTTTTTGCGTCATGAGGCCGCCGCAATAGTGCGGTCACTTGGAGGTATAATTCGCGATCAAGGGCACGATCATGACTTCTCTCGCAACCATCACAGCGGCGCTGCTTGATGTCCGGGCCTACCTCGCCCGGCAGGCGCAGGCGGAGGAAATCCGCAACGAAGCCACCTGGGAGTCGGGATCGACCCGCGAGGAGCATGAGGCGAGCGACGCCCTCGATCGGCTGGACGAGGTGCTGCGGGAGCTGAAGGAAAGCGCTCCGCCCCAGGATTCGGAGAGGGCGTCCCGCACCGGGCGCCACACCCACATCCTCGCAGCCTGAAGCACAGGCCCGGGACCCGCGCGGCCCGCCCACCGCCGCGCAATACTGGTTGGCAGCGGCGGCGCAG
This sequence comes from Xanthobacter nonsaccharivorans, assembly GCF_043194755.2. Taxonomy (NCBI): domain Bacteria; kingdom Pseudomonadati; phylum Pseudomonadota; class Alphaproteobacteria; order Hyphomicrobiales; family Xanthobacteraceae; genus Xanthobacter; species Xanthobacter nonsaccharivorans. The sequence continues at coordinate 2,931,549 of NZ_CM195526.1, forward strand.
CATAAGTCGCCGCCCGGATCGCTGCGGTGCAGCGTTGACATTGGGCTTTCGTATACACCACACTTGACCCGTTCCAAGGGGGGCCCCGGAAGGGGCTGAGATATCGCAAGTCCGCCCGCTGTCAGGGCTCGCGGGCACCGCGATGACCCTTTGAACCTGATCCGGGTCATACCGGCGAAGGGATCGGAACTTGTGCATACCGGCGCTCAGTGCCGCTTCGCACCCGTCTCCTAGCTCTACCCCCGGCTCTCGTTGAAAGCGCAAGCTGAACGGAGAACCGCATGCTGGACGAAGCCTCGACGTCCTCTCTGAAGGTCACCACCGGCCCCCTGCCCTATTCGCGCAAGGTCTATGTCTCGGCCGCCCGCCCGGACGTGCGGGTCGCCATGCGCGAGATCGGCCTGTCCACCCCGGACGAGCCGCCGGTGAAGGTCTATGACACCTCCGGTCCCTACACCGATGCGGACGCCCTCATCGACCTCACCAAAGGCCTGCCGCAGCTGCGCGCCGGGTGGATCCGCGAGCGCGGCGACGTGGAAGAGGTGGACGGGCGCGCCATCAAGCCCGAGGACAACGGGCTGAAGGCCGGCCAGTCCTCCGCCTTGCCGCAGTTCGACCTCTCCGGCCGCAAGCCCCTGCGCGCCAAGGCGGGCAGGCGCCCGACCCAGATGGCCTACGCCCGCGCCGGCCTCATCACGCCGGAGATGGAATATGTGGCCGCCCGCGAGAATCTCGCCCGGGTGAACGGCGGCGCCCATCCGCACCACCAGGCCATGGGCCTGGGCGCGGCGATCCCCACCGAGATCACGCCCGAATTCGTGCGGCAGGAAGTGGCGCGCGGCCGCGCCATCATCCCCAACAACATCAACCACCCGGAAACCGAGCCGATGGCCATCGGCCGGAATTTCCTGGTGAAGATCAACGCCAATATCGGCAATTCCGCCGTTGCCTCAGGCGTCGCAGAGGAAGTGGACAAGCTGGTGTGGGCCACCCGCTGGGGCGCCGACACGGTGATGGACCTCTCCACGGGGAAGAACATCCACACCATCCGCGAATGGATCATGCGCAATTCGCCGGTGCCCATCGGCACCGTGCCCATGTACCAGGCGCTGGAGAAGGTGAACGGCGTCGCCGAGGACCTCACCTGGGAGGTGTTCCGCGACACGGTGATCGAGCAGTGCGAGCAGGGCGTGGACTACATGACGGTGCACGCCGGCGTGCGCCTGCCGTTCGTGCCGCTCACCGCCAACCGCGTCACCGGCATCGTCTCGCGCGGCGGCTCGATCATGGCCAAGTGGTGCCTCGCCCACCACAAGGAGAGCTTCCTCTACGAGAATTTCGAGGAGCTGTGCGAGATCCTCGCCCAGTATGACGTGGCCTTCTCGCTGGGCGACGGCCTGCGCCCCGGCTCCATCGCCGACGCCAACGACGCCGCCCAGTTCGCCGAGCTGGAGACGCTGGGCCAGCTTACCGAGATCGCCTGGAAGCATGACTGCCAGGTGATGATCGAGGGCCCCGGCCACGTGCCGCTGCACCTCATCCGCGAGAATGTGGAGAAGCAGCTCAAGGTCTGCCACGAGGCGCCGTTCTACACCCTCGGCCCGCTGGTGACCGACATCTCCCCCGGCTACGACCACATCTCCTCGGCCATCGGCGCGGCGATGATCGGCTGGTTCGGCACCGCCATGCTCTGCTACGTCACGCCCAAGGAGCATCTCGGCCTGCCCGACCGGGATGACGTGAAGACCGGCGTCATCTCCTACAAGATCGCCGCCCACGCCGCGGACCTCGCCAAGGGCCACCCGGCCGCGCGCATCCGTGACGATGCGCTCTCCCGGGCCCGCTTCTCCTTCCGCTGGCGCGACCAGTTCGCGCTCTCGCTGGACCCGGAGACGGCCGAGCGTTTCCACGACGAGACGCTCCCGGCCGAGGGCGCGAAGGTGGCGCACTTCTGCTCCATGTGCGGGCCGAAGTTCTGCTCCATGAAGATCTCGCAGGAGCTGAAGCTGGAGGCCGGCGACATCGCCCGCGCCCAGGCGGACAACCTCGCCTCGGCCGGCATGGCCGAGATGGCGCAGAAGTTCCGCGACGGCGGCGGCCTCATCTACACGCCGGCCCCCGATGTGGCCGAGCCGCCCCCTGCGGCGGCGGAGTGAGGCCCAAGTCGGAAAGCGAAAGGGCGGCCCTGCGGCCGCCCTTTCTGTTTCGGTGACAGGAGGGGGGCCCCTGAGCCCCCTCCCCTTCAGGCCGCCGCGCGCTCGGGCACCGGCAGGCCGAGCCATTCGGTGTAGAAGGCATCGATGTCCGGCTCGAAATCGTGGATGACTGGATACCAGGGGGTGGGCGCCTCCACGTCGTGGAGCGTGCCGCATTCGGGGCAGAAATATTCCCGGATCACCTGCCACGACGGGGTGGGCGCCATGAGGCGGGGATAGATCTCCTCCATCTTCTGCGGCGTGTCGCGCACATGGATGCGGGCGTGGAGCTTCCAATTGTCCTTCCAGTCGCAGAAGTCATGGCCGCACTCGCAGCGCACGGTCCATTTCTTCGAGACCTTCTGCTGGACGATGAAGAGCTTCGGGCCAAGCGGCAGGATGATCCTGTCATCCCACGGCACGCGCTCCTGCAAAATCTCCACATAGGTCACGAACCGCTCCGGGTCCTTCGGGGTGGACAGCATCTGGTGCAGCGTATCGGGGTCGATCGTGCCTTCCACGAGGTCGACGATCTTGGAACGGGTGTAGGCCATCGGGTTTCCTCCACTTGATGTTTGATTGGAAAAAAGGCGGGTGGCGGCGACGAGCGCCGCCACCCAGTGGAGGGATCACTCCTCCACGAACTGCACGGTGTGAACGTCCGGCAGCTCGGAGATGTCCATGGAATAGCGCGAGCCGTAGGTGGGCACGCCGATCTCCTCCTCCGGCAGGGTCCAGCTGTCGGGCAGGTTCCAGAAGGTGCGGAAGTCCTTCTCGAAGCGCGGGCCAAGCTTGAAGGAGGCGGCGAACATCTGGCGCACCTGGGTGCCCGCGTCCTTGGCGAGGATCTTCTCGCGCTCGCCCTTCATCCATTCGGTGACGGGCACCGACTTGGCGAGGCGGTCGGAGCGCATCTGCTTGCGGGCAGCTGCGGTCGCGGCCTCGTCCACCACATACTGCCCGCCCTCGCCCTTCCTCACCACGACGCCATAGACGTCGCCGGCGAAGCGCTCCAGCACGTAGCCGCCGTTGATGTCGTCGGCCACCGCCTGCGGTTCACGATCCAGCGGGTCGCCGAAGCCGGGGCCACCGCGCATGTAGTTGAGGTAGAGATCGTAGTCGGAGAACATCTCCTCGGTGGTGATGGCCTGCTTGTCGCGCTTGATCTGCGCATCGGGCAGCATCCGGTCCCAGGTGGGGTTCTCCGGGTCCGTGTCACCGCCGAAGGGAATGTCCTTGCCCTCGGCGATGAGCGCCTTGAGGTTGGTCTGGTGCGCGGCGAAGCGATAGCCGGAGGCCGCCGGATAGCCGCCCATCAGGCCCCAGTCGGAGGAGATGTGGCCGTTGCCCATGAAGAACATGGTCCAGTCCTTGGCGTTCCAGACCATGCGCAGGCTCTCGAAGCCGCAGCCGCCGCGATACTTGCCGGAGCCGCCCGAGGACGCCTTGATCTGCCGGCCGAGATAGACGAGCGGCTCGGCCAGCTCCCAGATCTCCATGTCGCCCATGTCGCCTTCCGGGTTCCAGATGGCGGCGGCATGGGAGAGGCCGTCCTGCACCGCGGTCGCCCCGGTGCCGTTGGCGGCGCACTCGAACGAGTTCACGGCATGGATCTCGTCATACTGGTTGAAGCCGCCGCCTTGCAGCCAGTTGGAGGTGTTGGCGTTGCCCGCGTTCACCTCCTCCAGGTAGCCGCGCCCGAAATAGGAGCGCGACAGGCCGCGCCACAGGGCCGTCCACGCCGACACCAGGAAGTGCCACGAATAGGAGAAGGCGACGCGGCGGTCGTCCGGGTTCATCCAGGTGCCCTTGGGCAGGCGGAATTCGGTGCCATAGGCGGCGCCGTCATTGATCATTTCGGAAGGGATGAGGGTCTGGGTCATCATCACCCAGATGCCCGAGGTGAAGCTCACCTGATGGGCGTTGTAGGTGTGCCAGCCCCAGCGGCTCGCCCCCTCGAAGTCGAGGCGCCAGGTGCCGTCCTTGCGGATGGTCATCTCGCAGGGCGCGTGCATGATGGTGTCGAGCTTGGCGAAGTCGGAGGGCACCCGCACGTCCTCATGGGCGTAGGGCACGTCCACGAAGCCCACCTGCCGGTAGGTGCCGGGGATGGTCATGGCCTTGATGCGGGCCTGGAGGCCGAGGCGCCCGTGCTCCACCGCCTCGTAGGCGAACTTCCAGTAGGCCTCGATGCCTTCTTCCGCGACCACCTCTTCCACCAGCTTGCGGATCATGTGGCAGCCGGCGATGCGGGTGCGTTCATCCAGCATCCAGTAACGGGTGGTGCGCACCATGCGCTGGCTCTCGTGCAGCCAGTCACGGAACAGGGTGTCGTTCTCGCCCACCTTGCGGCAGGTGATGGAATAGCCGTCGCCGAAGCGCTGCACCTGCCCCGTGGCCATGGAGCCCGGCCCCACCGCGCCGGTGTCGATGACGTGGGTGACGCCGCCCACCCAGCCGATCAGCTCGCCCTCCCAGAAGATGGGGACGATGGTGTGGATGTCGCAGGGATGGACGTTACCGATCAGCGAGTCGTTGTTGCAGAAGATGTCCTTGTCGCGGACGCCCGGGTTCGCCTCCCAATTGTTCTCGATCATGTATTTGATGGCCGCACCCATGGTTCCCACATGGATGATGATGCCGGTGGAGGTGAGAAGGCTGTCGCCCGCCGCGTTGTAGAGGGTGAAGCACAGTTCGCCCTCCTGCTCCACGATGGGAGAGGCGGCGATCTTCTTGGCGGTCTCGCGGGCATCCACCACGCCGGCCCGCAGACGCGAGAACAGCTTGTTGTAGAGGATGGGCTCGCTCTCGCGCAGCTCCAGCTTCTTGAGGCCCGCATAGTGGCCGCTCGCCTTGGTGGCGGCCATGAGACGGTCGCGATGCTCCTTCAGCGTCTCGCCGCCGCGCACGATGCCGCGCGTCGCGCCCTCGAGGGTGCGCTTATCAACAGTGACGTTCATCGGGTCGTTTCCTTTTGAGTGCGTTGACTCGGATGTGTTGGCTTTCCCGCTTCGTCATGGCCGGGCGTGTCCCGGCCATCCACGCTCCGCGGCTGGACGCCGCATTCGGAGCGTTGCGCGAGCGGCACGGCGTGGACGCCCGGGACAAGCCCGGGCAGGACGCCTATGCCTGTCCCCGTCCTCACACCTCGCGCAGGTGGAACAGGCGGTGCCCGTCGAGCCAGGTCTCGAAGCCATCCGGCACCACGAAGGTGGTGGCGTCGGATTCGATGACGGCGGGCCCCATCACCCGATTGCCGGGACGCAGCGATTCCATGTGGTAAAGCTGCGCATCCACCCAGCGCTTCTTGCGATAGAACTTGCGGGTGCCGATCTTGGCGCTTTCGGGCGGGGTCTCACCCTGCTCCGGCTCCTTCGGGATCTTCGGCTTGGGGATCGGCACCATGCCGCGCATGATGGCCCCGGTGACCGAATAGCCCAGCTCCGGCGAGCGGGCCGAGGCGGCATAGACGCGGCCGTAGGTGGCGTTGAAGGCGTCGGTGAGCTGGTCCCAGTCCTCGGCGGTGCCCGCCTGCTTCAGGGGAGACTCGATCTCCAGGTCGTTGAGCTGGCCGCGGTACTGCATGCGGTAGCCGGGCTGGAGCGTCACCTGTTCCGGCGCGTAGCCGTTGAGCTTGAACTCCTCCAGCACGTTGTGGGTGAGTTCCTCCCACGCCGCCTGCAACGTCTGCGCAGCCTTCACCTTGTCGGCCTCGGGGGCATCCGGCGGCATGTTGATGTCGAGGGACTTGTCGTAGCGATACTCGAAGTCCGCCGCCGCGCAGCCGAAGGCCGAGAAGCCGGCGGCCCAGGCCGGCACGATCACGTCCTCGAAGCCGAGGCCCTCCGTGTAGCCATAGGTGTGCACCGGCCCCGCCCCGCCATAGGAGAAGCACACGAAGCTCGCCGGCGAGTAGCCCTTGCCGGAGATCATGGAGCGCAGATAGTCGCGCAGGTCGCTGTCGAGCAGCTCGATGACGCCCGCGGCGGCATCCTCCACCGACAGGCCCAGCGGATCGGCGATCTGCGTCTTGATGGCGTCCACCGAACGCTGGCGATCGAGCTTCACGGCGCCGCCGAGGAAGTTGTCCGGGTTCAGATAGCCGAGCACCATGTGGCAGTCGGAGATGGTCACGGTCTCGATGCCGCTCTCCTTCCAGCACACGCCCACCCGGTAGCCGGCCGAGTCGGGACCGAGCTTGATGGCCCTGGTGTAGGGATCGAGGCGGATGAAGGAGCCCGCGCCCGCCCCCACCGAGTCCATGGCCACCAGCGGCAGGGAGAGGACGAGCCGGGCCATGTCCGGGTCGTTCTTGATGGTCATCTCGCCCTGGGTGATCAGCGCCACATCGAACGAGGTGCCGCCGATGTCCGAGCAGGCGATGTTCTTGTAGCCCAGCACCTCGCCGAGATACTTGGCGCCGATCACCCCGCCGATGGGGCCGGAGACGATGGTGCGGGCCAGCTCCTTCGCCTTCCAGGAGATGGTGCCGCCGTGGGTCGCCATCACGCGGAAGTCGAACTTGGTGCCCCGCTCCTTGAAGGCGTTGGAGATCTTGGAGAGCGTCTGCCGCGACGGCTCGGCGGCGTAGCCTTCCAGGATGGTGGTGTTGGTGCGGTGGGTTTCCTTGCGCACCGGATAATAATCGGCGGAGGCGAAGACAGGGATCTTCTTGCCGCTCTTCTCCACCTCTTCCAGCACGATGTCGCGCACGCGGCGCTCGCTGACCGGATTCTTGTAGGAATGCAGCAGCGAGATGACGATGCCTTCCACATCCGAGGCGATGAGCTCGCGGGCGGCCTCGCGGGCGCTGTCCTCGCGCAGGGGGATCACCTGCGTGCCCATCATGTCGGTGCGCTCGATGACGCCGCGGGTCAGCTGGCGGGGCACCAGCGGCGGGTCGTAGCGGTGGGTGTTGAGGTGGATGCGATCCTCATAGGCATAGCCCAGATGGCTCTGCACCGCCCGGCCCATGCGGTGGAAGTCCTCCATGCCGCGGTTGACGATGAGGCCGCACTTCAGCCCCTTGCGCTGAACCACGCGATTGAGCATCGCGGTGCCCGAATAGACGCCGGTCTGGAGCTGGGCGAGGGCGTCGTGGAGCGACATGCCCCAGTTGGCCAGCCCGTCTTCAGAAGAGGCGATGAGGCCCAGGGCCTCGTTCTGCGGCGTGGACTGGGCCTTGCCGACGACGAAGTCGCCGTCCTGGTCCACGAAGAAGGTGTCCGTCATGGTGCCACCGGCATCGATGCCGAGCACCTGGACGTTGCGCAGGTTTCCCACGGGAACGTTCACGCGATTGTCCTCCCATTATTGCCGGCCTCACTTTTCGGTGCCGGCTCGCAACAGGAGGAGCAGGATGCGTGCCATCGCAGCTAGACTGTAGAAATACGCGGACTCCCATGCTTTTTGTGCAGTGCGTTATGTATTGTCTGAATTTTTCACTGTCCGGTTTCCGGACACTTGTTGTCCGGCGTCCGGACGAAGGCCGGGAACGACTGGGGCCTTGGCCTGTCGAGGTCTTGCGGGCGCGTGGTTTCTGCGCTTATCTAGCCGTCAAAGCCGCCGCCGCCAGGGTCAACCCGCGCGGAAGAATGCGGCGCACAAGGGAGTGAACCGCCATCGGACGAGGCCCGGGCCGCGTGGGGAATGCGCAGCCGAACGGGTTCCGGACGCTGGCCAACAGGCTCAGGCGGCGCCTTTACGGGAACGCCGCGCCGCCCGGCCCGGAGGGCAGAGCTGGTGCCATATCGCGAGATTGCCCGTGCCTGGGAGGCGTTTCACCAGGACGGCTTCGCCTCACCCGTCGTCCGCCCCGCGGTGCTGGCCTCCTGGCAGCGCTCGCGGCAGCATTGCATTGCCGCCAACCGGGCGGCCGCCCCCCTTGTCTCGGAGGCCGAGCTGCACCGCCGGCGGGGGCAGAACACCCGCCTCATCACCGCCGCCCGCCCCGCCATGGACGAGGCGCGGCATCTTCTCTCCGACGCGCGCTCCATGCTCATCCTCACCGACACGGAGGGGACCATCCTTGAGACAGAAGGCGACGTGCGCGCCGTGGACACCGGGCAGGAGGTAAAGCTCCAGCGCGGCGGGCGCTGGTGCGAGGCCGAAATCGGCACCAACGCCATCGGCACGGCGCTCGCCAGCGGGCGCCCGGTGCAGATCCACGCCTCGGAGCATTTCTGCGCCCCGGTCCAACGGTGGACCTGCGCCGCCGCCCCGGTGCACCATCCCCTCGACGGCGAGGTGATCGGCGCGGTGGACATCTCCGGCTCCACCGACACCTTCAACCCGCAGAACCTCGCCCATGCGGTGGCCCTCGCCCACCAGATCGAGGCGGTGCTGGGCCGGCGCCTGGAGATGGAGCACGAGCAGGTGCTGCGGCACTTCCTCTCCAAGCGCTCGCTCTGGCTCTCGGAGGAGATCCTGGCCTTCGGCCGCTCCGGCGCGCTCATCTATTCCACCGACAGGGCCCTGAAGGAGGTGGCGCGGCGCAACGACCGCTTCATCTCCGACGGGCGCCTCGCGGCCCTGCGGGAGGTGGCGCCCGACGCCTGGGCCGAGCGCGTCGCCGCCCTCCTGCCGGGGGCCAGCATCGAGATCGTGCGGGAGGACGGGGAGGAGATCGGCGGCGTGGTCGTGCTCCACGCCGCACGCCGGCCGAAGCCAGTCCCGCGCGAGGGCGTGCGCGACGCGGAACCCTTCCCGTTCGAGGCCATCGTGGGCGAGAGCCCGGTGATGCGCGAAGCCAAGGAGAAGGCACGGCGCATGGCAGAGAGCGGCCTTCCCATCCTGCTGGAAGGCGAGACGGGGGTGGGCAAGGAGGTGTTCGCCCGCGCCATCCACGGCGGGCGTCAGCCCTGCGGCCCTTTCGTGCCGCTCAATTGCGGCGGCCTCCCGCGCGATCTCATCGCCAGCGAACTGTTCGGCTACGACAAGGGGGCCTTCACCGGCGCCGATGCCGCCGGCAAGCAGGGCAAGGTGGAGGCGGCGGACGGCGGGCTGCTCTGCCTCGACGAGATCGGCGAGATGCCGCTGGAATTGCAATCCTACCTGCTGCGTGTGCTGGAGGATGGCGTCGTCTACCGCGTCGGTGGGCACGCGGCGCGGCGGGTGAACCTGCGCCTCGTCTCCATGACCAACCGCGACCTGTCCGGCGAGGTGGCGGCCGGCCGCTTCCGCAAGGACCTGTTCTACCGCATCGCCGCCCTGCGCCTGCGCATCCCGCCGCTGCGGGAACGGGGCGAGGACGTGCTGCTGCTGCTCGACCATTTCGGCCGCGCCGCGGCAGCCCGGGCCGGGTTGCCCGCGCCCCGCTTCACCGAGGCGGCCCGGGCGGCGCTCGCCGCTTATTCCTGGCCGGGCAATGTTCGCGAGCTGAGGAACGTGGTGGACATGCTGATCGCCATGGGCGGCTCGGCCGGCGGCGCCGTCGATCTCCCCGACCTGCCGCCGGAGATCCATGCGGGAGCGGAGGAGCCGCGGAAGGGCACCGACCTGAAGGCGGTGGAGGAAGCCGCGATCCGGGCGGCGGTGGAAGCCTGCGGCGGCAACCTCTCGCGCGCGGCCCGCCGCCTCGGCATCGCGCGCTCCACCCTCTACATGCGCCTCGCCGCGCTGGAGAAGGTCGCGCCCTGACAAGATCGCCGCGCGGGAGGCACCCACCCCGTGCGGCGGATCCCCCGGCCGGACCGGTCCCCGGCATCACGGCTTGTCGTTCATGCCGGCGATGGCAAGCGGTTCACAGGCCCGGCCGGATTGCGTGTCCGAGGGGCTTTCACCGCCCCACGACCATCTCCGCTGCCACGAGGTCCTCCAGCGCGGCGCCGACGGACTTGAAGAGCGTGACCTGGCCGGGATCCGTGCGCCCCTCCTTCAGGCCCGCGCACAGCTCGTGCATGTCGGCCACGATCTGGTCCAGGGACCAGCGCCCCGCAGCCACCGGCTGGAGCAGGTCCCCCGCCTCGCCGCACGCGCCGGGATACGTATCCACGTAGACGCGGCTCTTCACCACCAGCGCGTCGTCGCTCTCGCGCATGGAGGGGGTGAAGGCGCCGACGAGGTCCACATGGGTGCCTGCCTTCACGTCCGCACCGAGCACCAGCGGCTCCACGGAGGTGGTTCCGGCGGTGATGATGTCCGCGGCGCGCACGCCGTCCACCAAATCCTCCACCACCTCGGCGGGAAGCCCCATGTCGGCGAGGCGCTCGGCGAGCCGTTCGGCGCGCTTAAGGGTCCGCCCCCAGACCAGAATCCGCGTGATCGGCCGGATCGCGCAATGGGCCATGGCGAGATGGAAGGTCAGGTTGCCGGTGCCCACCACGGTCAGCGTGGCGCTGTCTTCCCGCGACAGGAAGGCGGAAGCGAGCGCGGAGGTCGCAGCCGTGCGGCGGTTGGTGAGCGCATCGGCTTCCAGCAGAGCCATCGGCACGCCGGTCTGCCCGTCGAACAGGGCATAGACGCCGTGCACCGAGCCGAGCCCGCGGGCGGCATTGCCGGGAAAGACGTTCACCAGCTTCACCCCGAGCAATTCGCCGCGCCGCCACGCGGGCATGGCGAAGAAATGGCCCGGCACGTCGGGCGTTCCCACCTCGTGGGCATGGCGCTTGGGGGCCTCGACCTTCGCCTCGGCAAAGGCGGCGCTGAGGGCGGGGATCAGCCGGTCGTAGGGCAGCGCGGCCTCCACCTCGTCGGCCTCATAGATGCGAACCATGCCCCGCCTCCCGAATCCCTTTTCAGACAAGCTAGAGCACGCGCCCGCCGGATTGCACCGCAATCTGTGCAGACAACGCCTCCTCTTTCTTCAAGTTTGGAAAGCGTTTCCCGGCGGATTGAAACAATTGGCCCGGACCGCGCCTGCGGGTGACGAGCGAGGCAAGAAAAAACCCTTGCCGGATCACCAGCGCGGGTGTGCCATCTGCCCGACGCCCGGACGGACGACGATCCCCGGCAAGGGACGAAGAGGCGCTCATGACGCCGCGCGCGAGCTGGAAGGGATTTCTCACCGTCGGTGCCCTGGGTTGCCGCGTCGGGCTCCATGCCGCGGCCTCAAGCTCCGAGCGCATCGCGCTGCACATGGTGAACCGCAAGACCGGGCACCGCCTGCACCGTCAATATGTGGACGAGGAGACCGGCCGACCCGTGGGCCGCGATGACCAGGTGAAAGGATATGAGGTCGCGACGGGCGAATTCGTCACCCTCACACCGGATGAAATCGCATCCGTGGTGCCGGAAGGGGACAAGGCGATTACTGTTTCCGCCTTCGTCCCGTGCGACAGCATCGACACCACCTATCTCGACCGGCCCTACTTCCTCGCCCCGTCGGACGCCGCAGGGAGCGAGGCCTTTGCGCTTATCGCCGCCGGGCTGGCGGCGCGGAAGGTGGCTGCATTGGGCGAGGTGGTGCTCTTCCGCCGCGTGCGCAAGCTGCTCATCCGTCCCGGCCTCGCGCACGGCGCGCTCATCGCGCAGACGCTGAACTTCGACTATGAGGTGCGCTCCGCCGACGCGGCGTTCGCCGACGTGCCCGACGTGGCGGTGACGGAGGAGATGCTCTCCCTCGCCCTCCACATCGTCCGCGCCAAGACCGGAACCTTCGACCCCGCGGCCCTTGACGATCGCTACGAGAACGCCCTCGCGGAACTGGTGCGCGCCAAGGTGGAGGGCCGGCCGGTGCCCCGGCGCCGAACCGCTCGCGCGGAGAATGTGGTGGACCTGCTGGACGCCCTGCGCGCCAGCGCCGGCACGGCGCGCGGCAAGGGAAAGCCCGCCCGCAGGGGTGCGCGTGGACCGTCCCCGGCAACGTCCGGCCCCGCGCGACCCAAGCACGAGGCAGGATGAGGGCCGGGCATGGCCGATCTCTCCCCCTACCGCGCCAAGCGCGATTTCGGCACCACGCCCGAGCCCAAGGGGCGCCAGGCATCGCACACCCACCCCGCAAGGGGGCCGGCGGGCCTTTTCGTCATCCAGAAGCACGCCGCGCGCCGCCTGCATTATGACCTCCGGCTGGAGATGGACGGGGTGCTGAAGAGCTGGGCCGTCACGCGCGGCCCCAGCCTCGTGCCGAGCGAAAAACGCCTTGCGGTGCAGGTGGAGGACCATCCGCTCGACTATGCGGGCTTCGAGGGCACCATTCCGCCCGGCCAATATGGCGCCGGCAACGTGATCGTGTGGGACCGCGGCTTCTGGACGCCGGAGGGCGATCCCCATGCGGGCTATGCGAAAGGCCACCTTTCCTTCCGCCTCGACGGGGAAAAGCTGCACGGCGGCTGGCACCTGGTGCGCATGGCGCCACGCGGCGGCGGAAAGAAGGACAACTGGCTCCTCATCAAGGCCGAGGATGCCGATGCCCGTCCGGAAGGTGCGCCGGATATTCTGGACGACGCCCCGGCATCGGTGCTCACCGGCCGGGACGTGACGGACATTTCCGCCGCCGATCCGGCCGCAACGTCGAAGCGGCCCCCCGCTCGGCGCCCCGCGGCACGAAGCTCCGGCCCAGCGGAGCCGGACCCACCGGTCTCGCAGCAGCCCACATTCCCTAAGGATAGCAGGGCCGCGCCGCTGCCGCACTTCGTTCCGCCGGCCCTTGCGACCCTGGCCCCCCGCGCGCCGGCCGGCCGGCGCCATGTCCATGAGATCAAGTTCGACGGCTATCGCATCGAAGCCCGCATCAGCAATGGGCACGCCAGGCTCCTCACCCGCACCGGGCTCGACTGGACGGGGCGCTTCGGCCCCGAAGTTCCCGCGGCGCTTGAAGGTCTCCCCGTAACCGACGCGCTGATCGACGGCGAGCTGGTAGTGGAGACGGGCAACGGCGCCTCCGACTTCTCGGCCCTTCAGGCGGATCTGCGGGAGGGGCGCACGGACCGCTTCGTCTATTACGTCTTCGACCTCCTCCATCTCGACGGACAGGATCTCACGGGCGCACCACTGCTGGCCCGCAAAGGACTGCTGAAAACGCTCATCGGCGATGGGGCGGCGAAGGTGCGCTACAGCGACCACTTCGAGGATGACGGCTCCCTCGTGCTTCAGCACGCCTGCCGCCTGGGACTGGAGGGGGTCGTCTCCAAGCTGAAGGATGCCCCATACCGCTCCGGCCGCTCCCGCGACTGGATCAAGTCCAAATGCGCTGAGCGGCAGGAGTTCGTCATCGGCGGCTTCGTGCCTTCCACCACGTCGCGCCGGACGGTGGGCTCACTGGTGCTGGGCGCCTATGAGAAGGGCCGACTCGTCCACGTGGGGCGCGTCGGCACCGGCTTCACCCGCCGCGTCGCCGCCGACCTCCATGCCCAGCTCGCACCGGATGCGGTGGAGACATCGCCCTTCGCCACGCCCCTCACGGCGGATGAGGCGCGGCACGTGACCTTCTTGAAGCCGGACCATGTGGCGGAGGTGGAATTCCGCAGCTGGACGGCCGACGGGCACCTGCGCCACGCTGCTTTCCGTGGCCTGCGCGAGGACAAGCCGGCGCGCGAGGTGGTGCGGGAGGATCCCCCATCGGCCGACCCGCCGGACGATGCCCCGCCGCGCCGGCGCGTGCGCCTCACCCATCCCGATCGCATCTACTGGCCCGACGCGGGCCTCACCAAGGAAGGACTGGCGGATTATTACGCCGAGGTGTGGCGCCTCATGGCGCCCTTCGTCACCGACCGGCCACTGGCGCTGGTGCGCTGCCCGGAGGGGATCGGCGGCCCGCGTTTCTTCCAGAAGCATCCCTGGCAGGGCCTCGACCGCAGCATCCTGCGCCCTGTCGACCCGAAGGCGCCGGAGGACGCGCCCTACCTCGCCATCCGCGACCTCGACGGGCTGACGGCGCTGGTGCAGGGCGCGGCGCTGGAGATCCACCCCTTCGGCTCCACCATCGCCGACTGGGAGCGGCCCGACATCCTCATCCTCGACCTCGACCCTGGCGAGGGGGTCGCGTGGGAGCAGGTGCTGGCCGCCGCGCGGGAGGTGAGGGAGAGGCTGGAAAAGGCCGGCCTGTCAGCCTTCGTGAAGACCTCCGGCGGCAAGGGCCTCCATGTCTGCGCCCCGCTGAAGCCCAAGGCGGACTGGACGGCGGCGAAGGCTTTCGCCAAGGCGCTGGCCGATGCCATGGCGGCCGACAGCCCGGGCCTCTACGTCTCGACCATCGCCAAGACCAAGCGCAAGGGGCGCATCCTCATCGACTATCTGCGCAACCAGCGCGGACAGACCGCAGTCGCCCCCTATTCCACGCGCGCGTGGCCAGGCGCGCCGGTCTCCATGCCGCTCGCCTGGGAGGAGCTTTCGCCGGACATCGGGCCGGGCCACTTCACGGCCCTCAATACGCCCACGCGCCTCGCGGCCCTCGATCGCGACCCTTGGGGAGAGTTTCGCGCCACGGCCGCTCCCCTGCCCCCGCCTCCGTGACCCTCACACCACCTTCAGCTCGCGTACCGGCTCGTTGCGGGCGAGGCGGGAGAAGGCGAGCGGAGCGAGATCGAGCGTCACATAGCGCCCATGGACGATGAGCTCGGCGAGCCCCCGCCCCACCGCCGGCGACTGCTGGAGCCCGTGCCCCGAAAAGCCGTTGGCCAGGTAGAAGCCCTCAACTCCCTCCACATCGCCGATGAAGGCGTTCTGGTCGAAAGCGTTCATGTCATAGTGCCCGGCCCAGGCGCGGCCGGGGCGGATGCGCTCGAAGGCGGGGATGCGGGCGGCGAGCGCCGGCCACACCGTCTCCTCGAAGAAGGCGTGGTCCACCTCGAAATCCACATTGTCGGGGTCGTCCGCCGGCGCCGGGGCGGCCCCGCAGAGGAACCCCCGCCCCTCCGGCCGCACATAGGTGCCGGTGGGATCAATGAGCAGCGGGCAGCCCGGCACCGGGTCCTCGGCGGTGAAGGTGAAGATCATGCGCTTCTTGGTGTGGACCGGAATGTCGACGCCGGCCGAGCGCGCGATCTCCCGCCCGCCGGCGCCCGCCGCATTCACCACCGCGCCGCAGGCGATCTCCTCGCCACCCTCCAGCACAACGGCGGCCACCCTCCCGGCTGCCTGCCTCACCCCTTGGGCCCGCGCGGCACGATAGTCGACGCCGAGCGCGCGCGCCTTGCGGCGGAAGGCCTGCATGAGGCCGTAGCCATCGAACCACCCTTCCCCCGTCACACCGAAGCAGCCGGCGGACAGGTCGTCCACGCTCAGCCAGGGAAAGCGCGCCGCGAGCGCGTCCGGCTCCAGGAAAGCGATGTCGGCGCCTTGGGCCACCTGAACCGCATGCCCCGCCTGAAGCGCCGCGCGTCCCTCGGGACCTGCTAGGAAAAGATAACCGCCCTCGGTGAGGCCGATGTCCGGGCGCTCGCCGTCCACCGCCAGCCGCTCCCCGATCTCCCGCAGGAAGCGGATGCCGTGGAGCGAGATCTCCACATTGATGGCGGTGGAATATTGCTGGCGGATCGAGGCCGCCGACAAGGCCGAGGCGCAGCGCTGGTAGGAGGGATCCTGCTCCAGGACCAGCACGCGGCCTGTGAACGCGGGATCGGCCGCAAGGTGGAAGGCCACCGACGAGCCGGTCACCGCCCCGCCGACGATGACCACGTCGTAGGCCGCTCCCGTCCGCGCCGGGCCCGCCAATGCCACGGCTCAGGCCTTCGCGAGGGCAGAGAGGGCGGCGAGCACCGCCTCGGTATCCGCGCCGAGGCGGGGGCTCGCGCGCTTCGCCACCTGCCGCACCCCGTCGAGCACGATGGGGCTCGCCACTGCCGGCACGGTGCCGCCGCCCGCCTCCTTCAGGTCAACGCGCAGCCCACGCGCCTGCACCTGCGGATCGTCGAACACTTGGGAGACGGTGTTGATGGGCCCCGCCGGCACCCCCTGCTTCTCCAGCGCGGCGAGGAGGTCGTCGCGCCTGAAGGCGGCGGTGAGGGCGGAGAGTTGCGGCACCAGGGCGGCGCGATGGGCCACGCGCTCGGGATTGGTCCTGTAATCCGGCTCCTGCGCCAGTTCCGGCGCGCCGAGCACGGCGCAGAAGCGGGCGAACTGGCCATCATTCCCCACGGCAGCGATGAAATAGCCGTCCGCGCAGGGGAAGACCTGGTAGGGCACGATGTTGGGATGGGCGTTGCCCATGCGCTTGGGCGCCTTGCCGGAGGTGAGGTAGTTCATGGCCTGGTTGGCCAGCACGCCCACCTGCGTGTCGAGCAGCGCCATGTCCACGTGGCCGCCCGTCCCCGTCTCCTCTCGCCGGCGCAGGGCGGCGAGGATGCCAACGGTAGCATAGAGGCCCGTGAAGATATCGGCGAAGGCGACGCCCACCTTCTGCGGCTCGCCATCCGGCGCGCCGGTCAGGTCCATGATGCCGCCCATGCCCTGCACCAGGAAGTCGTAGCCCGCCCGCGGCGCATAGGGGCCGTCCTGGCCGAAGCCGGTGACGGAGCAATAGACGAGGCGCGGATTCTCGGCCTTCAGGCTCTCGTAGTCGAGCCCGTATTTCCTGAGGCCGCCAACCTTGAAATTCTCGATCACCACATCGCTCTGCCGAGCCAGGGCGCGGATGGTGGCCTGCCCTTCCTCCGTCTCGAAATCAACGGCGACGGACCGCTTGCCGCGGTTGGTGGCATGGAAATAGGCCGCGCCGAGGTCCGCCCCGTCCGCCCCCTTCAGGAAGGGCGGGCCCCAGGTGCGGGTATCATCGCCGCCGCCGGGACGCTCCACCTTGATGACTTCCGCACCGAGATCGGCGAGCAGCTGCCCACACCAGGGACCCGCGAGGATGCGGGCGAGTTCGAGGACACGAAGGCCGGAAAGGGGCTGGGACATGGGATCGAGCCTGCATTGACGACGTTCACCGACGTGTACGGTCCGCCGGCGATCACGGGCCACCATTGCCCGGTCTTGCTGTCATCCCCCGGCTCGCCCGGGGGATCCACTCTTTCTTTTGCCTGGCGGCAGGCGAGCGGCGCGGTGGATGCCCCGGGCGAGCCGGGACATGACGGCCCGACTGTCGGACCGACGCGCGCAGCGCCTCAGAAGAACGCCTGGATGCCGGTGATGGCGCGGCCGAGGATCAGCGCATGAATGTCGTGCGTGCCCTCGTAAGTGTTCACCGTCTCCAGGTTCGCCGCATGGCGGATGACGTGGAACTCGGCGGAGATGCCGTTGCCACCATGCATGTCGCGGGCGGTGCGGGCGATATCCAGGGCCTTGCCGCAATTGTTGCGCTTCAGGAAGGAAATGGCCTCCACCGGCAGCTGCCCCTCTTCGAACAGCCGCCCCGCGCGCAGGCAGAGCTGCAGGCCGAGGGCGATCTCCGTGGCCATGTCGGCCAGCTTCTTCTGCACCAGCTGGGTGGCGGCCAGCGGCTTGCCGAACTGCTTACGGTCGAGCGTGTACTGCCGCGCCTGCGCATAGCACGCCTCGGCCGCGCCGATGGCCCCCCAGCCGATGCCGAAGCGCGCCCGGTTGAGGCAACCGAAGGGGCCGGCCAGACCGGAGACGTTGGGCAGCAGGTTCTCTTCCGGGATCTCCACGCCGTCGAGCACCACCTCGCCGGTGATGGAGGCGCGCAGCGACAGCTTGCCCTCGATCTTGGGGGTGGAGAAACCCTTGGTGCCGCGCTCCACCACGAAGCCGCGGATGGCGTTGTCATGCGCCGCGGACTTCGCCCACACCACCGCGAGATCGGCGATGGGGGAGTTGGTGATCCACATCTTGGCGCCGTTGAGGCGGTAGCCACCGTCGATCTTCTCGGCGCGGGTGCGCATGCCGGCCGGGTCGGAGCCCGCGTCCGGCTCGGTGAGGCCGAAGCAGCCCACCCATTCGCCGGTGGCAAGCTTCGGCAGGTACTTCTTGCGCTGCTCCTCGGAGCCGTAGGCGTAGATGGGGTGCATCACGAGGGAGGACTGCACGCTCATGGCCGAGCGGTAGCCCGAATCGACCCGCTCCACTTCCCGCGCGGCGAGGCCGTAGGAGACGTAGCCAAGGCCCGCGCCGCCGTATTCCGCCGGGATGGTGGGGCCGAGCAGGCCCAGCTCGCCCATCTCGTTCATGATCTCACGGTCGAAGCGCTCGTCGAGATAAGCGGAGGTCACGCGCGGCAGGAGCTTCTCCTGCGCATAGTCGCGCGCCGTGTCGCGCACCAGGCGCTCGTCCTCGGTCAGCTGGCTGTTGAGATCAAAAGGATCGGTCCAGTCGAAGGTGGCTTTCGAGGCGGCGGCCATCGGCGTGTCTCCCGCTTGCCGCCCGGACGATCCGGGCTGGCTCCATTTACATTCCGACCAGTCGGTATATAACTATCGAGCCTCAGTCAAGGGAGCGAAGCGCTGGATCAGGATGTGACGAAGGAGAAGGAAGCCGCCCCGCGTGCGTCCCGCCCGCGCAAGGCTTCCGCGCGTCCCGGCCGGCCGCCGTTGATGGAGGACCCGCGTGCCGAAATCCTGCGCAAGGCAGCCGAGCTGTTCGCGCGAAAGGGCTATGTGGAAAGCTCGCTCAACGAGCTGGCGCGTGCCATGAACTATTCCAAGGGCGCGATCTACAACTACTTCTCCTCGAAGCAGGAGATCTATGACGCCATCATCATCTTCACTCTCACGGGCCTCTACGAGACCGCGGCAAAGGCGGTGAAGGACGAGGACCCGCCGGTGGAGCGGCTGCGCCACTACATGATGGCCCACGCCCGCTTCCTCGCCGACAATTACGATTGCTTCGTCACCATGCTCGTGGGCTTTTCCGGCATGGCCAACACGGAGCTGAAGGACGATGCCCTCGCCCTGCGCGACGCGCATGAGGGGCTGCTGCGCCAGATCATCACCGAAGGCGTGGCGGATGGCTCGTTCCGCGAGGTCAGCGCCGCCATGACCGGCCGCGCCGTGCTCTCGCTGCTGAGCTGGATGGTGCGCTGGTTCAAGCCGGGCGGCGGCAAGTCGGCGGAAGACGTGGCGCAGGAATATCACGACTTGCTGGTGCGCGGCCTGCTGCCCTGAGCGATATCGGGCCTCGAGCAGGTGGAGATGAACCGGGCGGCGCCGCAACGACGCCGCCCGTTTCGCATCAGTTGGGGTTGGTCACCACCTGATAGACCACGTGCCCGCCGACGAATTGCGGCAAGTACCAGCTCGGCCCGCACTGCTGGTAGGCGACGCCGTTGACGATGACCCGCGCGCACGCATCCGGCAGCGAATAGACGTAGGAGCCGATGGCCGCCGCCGTGACCACTGCCGCACCGGCCGCAGCCCCGCCCCACCATCCACCCGGATAGTAGGGGCCGGGCCAGTAACCCGGATGGTAGGGCGGATATGGCGGCAGCGGACCCGGGCCTGGACCAGGGCCAGGGCCGGGCGGAATGGGCCCCGGTCCGGGCGGCACGGGGCCCGGCCCCGGGTGCGGGCCTGGCCCCGGCGGCAGCGGTGCCGGACCTGGATGTGGCCCAGGCCCGGGTCCTGGCCCTGGCCCCGGATGCGGGCCCGGCCTGGGTCCGGGATGAGGACCGGGATCGGGATTCGGCGCCGGATGCGGGGCAGGCCGCGGTCCCGGCTCGGGATTGGGGGCCGGTTTCGGCCCGGCGTCCGGATTATGGGCCGGTGTTGGGAATTGATGGTCCGGCCGATCAAACGAATGGCCGGGCGGCACCGGGCGGTTGAAGCGGGAATCCGCATTGTAGTGCGGGCTCGCGTTCATGCGCGGGCCCGCCATGTCAAAGCCGCCGTGGCCGAAGCCCCGCGCATAGTCTTCATGACCAAAGCCGCCACGGGCAAAACCACCGTGGAAGCCGAAGCTGCGGGCAACCGCCGCCGGAGGCAGCAGGCTCGTGCCGAGGGCAAGAAGGCTTGCCGCCGCGGCGAAGCGACGGAGGGTGGGAGAGCGGAAAGTCTCGCTCGCCATCACTTGCCTCCCTTGCCGCCGGCCTGGACCTTGGGGCGGGCGAAATCGATGCGCCCAAGGTTCGGCCCGGGCGTGAAGGCAAAGACGTCGTCGCCGAAGGTCGGGCTCGTCACCCAGCTGAGGGTGGCGGAAAAGCGCGGGTTGCCCTTCACCCGGCGATCCACCAGAGAGATTTTCAGCGGCAGCGGCGCATCCCCTGGCGGCAGCCAGATCTCCAGGTCGAGGTCGCGGCCGATGAGGGCATAGTGCTCGGCCGGCTTGCCGTCGATCGTGGCGAGGCCGACAAAGAAGCCACGCGTGAACTGCTTCAGCGGCGAGGTCGGCGTCCCCCAGGACAACAGGTCGGCCAGCGGCACCTCCACATCGAGGGTCTGCGCGGCGAAGGCCAGCGTCTCGTCCGCGCGCGGCTTGCCCGGCGCCTGCGCAAAATAGCCATCGGCCGGCGCGACGACCGTGAAAGTCTTGCCATCAAAGAAATATTGCCGCCTGATCGTGTCCGTCTCGCTGTCGATCCGCAGCCGATCCGGACGCTTCACAAAATAATGCACGGTACCGCCGAGCTCCACCTGATGGGCGCCGCGGAGCGCGACCTCGATGGTGGTGTGGGCGGTCAGCTCGAAGGTGTTCAACGCGGCAATGGCGGCGCCCATGCGAGTGACGGCGGCGAGCGCGGCAGGGTCGATGGTGTTGGCGGCATGGTCCTTGGGACCAGGCGGAGCGGCGGTGGCGGGCGCGACGCGCCCGCCCACCAGGAACCCCACCATGGCCAGCACCGCTGCGGCTCGGACCAGGCATTGGGAATGCAGCATGAAGGGCCTCTTCTGCGTTCGGATGCGGAGACGGGAAACGCGACGGCGCGAGCGACGGCTGTAGGGAACCGCGCCGGCCGGGCGGCCTGCACGCGTCGGAACGCGCCATGCGCGATCCAGTCCAGCCCAGCCGGACCGCCGGGAAATCCCGCCGCCGAACTGCGCCCCCTACCTCCGCCTCCGAGCCCGGCGCCTCCCGCCATTGGGACACGCACCAGCCCGCCGCCAAGCCGATACAAGGTGAAGCTAGCGCTTGGCAGCATAGGGGCACAAGGTGCCAAATTACCCATGGCGCCGGATTGCTGCGCGACTGCGCCACGAGGCCCGTGGCGCAGGCTTATCCCACGTCGAAGGTCACGCCCTGGGCGAGGGGCAGGCGGGTGCCGTAATTGATGGTGTTGGTGGCACGCCGCATGTAGGCCTTCCAGCAGTCCGAACCCGCCTCGCGGCCGCCGCCCGTCTCCTTCTCGCCACCGAACGCGCCGCCGATCTCCGCACCCGAGGGGCCGATGTTCACATTGGCGATGCCGCAGTCCGAGCCGGCCGCGGAGAGGAACAGCTCCGCCTCGCGCAGGTTCGTGGTGAAGACCGACGAGGCAAGCCCCTGCGGCACCTCGTTGTTGAGGTGGACAGCCTCGGCAAAGTCCGAATAGCGCAGCACGTAGAGGATGGGGGCGAAGGTCTCCGCCGCCACCGTGTCGGTCTGCGCCGGCATCTCCACCAGGGCGGGGCGCACGTAGAAGGCATCCGGCAACGCATCCGCCGCCACCCGCTCGCCGCCGGTGACGACGCCGCCGGCCGCCCGCGCCGCTTCCAGCGCCACCTGCATGGCGGCGAAGGCCTCACCGTCGATCAGCGGACCCACCAGAGTTTCCGCGGCGCGCGGGTCGCCGACGCGCACCGAGCCGTAGGCCTTCTTCAGGCGCGGCAGCAGCGCGTCATAGATGTCCGCGTGGACGATGAGGCGGCGCAGCGTGGTGCAGCGCTGCCCGGCCGTGCCCATGGCGGCGAAGGCCACCGCGCGGACCGTGAGGTCGAGATCTGCCGAAGGGCAGACGATGGCAGCGTTGTTGCCGCCGAGCTCCAGGATCGCCCGGCCGAAGCGCGCCGCCACCCGCGGTGCCACCACCCGCCCCATTGCGGTGGAGCCGGTGGCCGAAACGACCGGCACACCGGCATCGTCCACCAGGGCCTCGCCGGCCTCCCGCGCCCCGAGGACGAGGGTGGAGAGCCCCTCTGGCACGCTGCCGAAACGCGCGGCGGCGCGGCGGAAGATGGCATCCACCGCGAGAGCGGTGAGCGGCGTCTTCTCCGATGGCTTCCACACCACCGCGTCGCCGCAGACGAAGGCGAGCGCGGCATTCCATGACCAGACGGCGACGGGGAAGTTGAAGGCGGAGATGACCCCGACGACCCCGATGGGATGCCATGTCTCCATCATGCGGTGGTCGGGCCGCTCGGTGGCGATGGTCAGGCCGTGGAGCTGGCGCGAGAGGCCGGTGGCGAAGTCGCAGATGTCGATCATCTCCTGCACTTCGCCCGCCCCTTCCGAGGCGATCTTGCCGGCCTCGATGGTCACGAGGGCCGCGAGGTCGGCCTTCGCCGCGCGCAATTCCTCGCCGAACAGGCGCACCAGCTCGCCCCGGCGCGGCGCGGGCACGGTGCGCCATTCAAGGAAGGCGGCATGGGCGCGGGCGATGGCGCCCTCCACCTCCTCCGCCCCCATGTCTGCGACGTGAGCCAGCACTTCGCCGGTGAGGGGCGATGTGGCCGCGCGGTGGCCTTCGAGTCGGGAGGCGCTCACACCGAGCCCGTTCAGGATGCCGCGCGCCTGCGCGGCCAGGGCACCGATTTGCGGAAAGCTCGACATGCGCGTCTCCTCGTCTGGTTTGCCTCCTTGTACCTGCCGGAATGGAAGCCGGGAACCGTCCGCGGCCACCGGCCGTTCGTCACCAGAGGGGTGTGCGGAGGGATTCGTGCGCCCGGATGAACACGGAGGGCGCCATGCCCCAACCCAACGCCCCGACACCAGAGAGCAAACTGCACGGCGTCGCATCGAACGGCCTCACCGAGACGGAGCGCGACCAGATCCGCCGCCGCGCGCACGCCATCTGGCGGGAGGAAGGCTATCCCCAGGGCCGCGACCGCGCGCACTGGGAGAAAGCCGAGATGGAGATCCTGAAGGGCCGCAGGTCCTACTAAGCAAAGCTGATGACGGAGGAGTCGATGCCGGCGAAATCCAAGGCCCAGCAGATGGCGGCGGGCGCGGCGCTGGCGGCCAAGCGCGGCGAGCTGCCCAAGGGCAAGCTCAAGGGCGCCTCTCGCGAGATGTTCGAGAGCATGACGGAAAAGCAGCTGGAGGAGTTCGCCTCCACCAAGCGCACCGGCAAGCCCGAGCATGTCTCGCGCAACTGAGGCCTGAGTTGCGATGGCCCCGCGCGCCTTCTGGACGGGCTATCTGAAGCTCTCGCTCGTGACCTGTCGCGTAGCCATGACGCAGGCCACCACCGAAGCCGAGAAGGTGCGCTTCCACACCCTCAATCGCCTCACCGGCAACAAGGTGGTCTCCCGCTATGTGGACGAGATCTCCGGCACGCCGGTGGACGATGCGGACGTGGCGCGCGGCTACCCGACGGGAGAGGACAGCAGCGTCATTCTCGAGGACGAGGAACTGGATGCCGTAGCCCTCGACAGCACCCGCATCATCGACATCGAGCACTTCGTGCCCCGCGACGACATTGGCTGGGTCTACCTCGACAAGCCCCATTACATGACGCCAGACGATGTGGTGGGGGCGGAAGCCTTCGCCGTCATCCGCGCCGCCATGGCGGAGAGCGGGATGGCCGCTCTTTCCCGCCTCGTGCTCTATCGGCGGGAGCGCGGGGTCATGATCGAGCCGCGCGGCCGCGGGCTTGTTCTGTGGACGCTGCGCTTCGGTGACGAGGTGCGCTCCTTCGACGGCGCACCCGAGGCGGGGCGCGCCCCGGACAAGGCCGCCCTCGCCCTGATCAAAAAGCTGATCGGGGAGCGGACGCGCCCCTTCACGCCGGACATGGTAGAGGACCCGGTCCAGGCCGGCCTCCTCGACCTGATCGCTGCCCGGCAGAAGAAACACCCAGCCCGCAAGCCCCGGACTGCGGCGCGGCAGGAGCCTGCCTCAAACGTGGTGAACATCATGGATGCCCTGACGCGGAGCCTCGCCTCCGCCCAGGGCCGTCGCGGGAAATAGGCGGGAAAAGAAAAGGCGGGAGGGCAGCCCTCCCGCCTGGACGTCGCGTGCCGGCTCACGCGGTGGCAGGCGCAGTCCTCTTCAGGGGCCAGGCGAACAGGCCGAAGATGCCGGGATTCCTGTTCCATGCATCAAGCGCCACGGCGAGAGAAGCGACGCCCCAGAAGACAAGATATTCGATGCCGTGCTGTGCCCAGAACCAGCCGAGCCCGTGCACCGCGATGGTCGCATAGGCGGCCACGGCCATGAGCCCCGCAGAGACGACTCCGAGATACTTGGTGAACACCCCGAAAGTCAGGCCGAACGCACAGATGAGCTCCATCGTGACGGACAGCACCACGAAACCTTCCGGCGGATAAAACCCGGCCTTGGTGAAGAACCCGACCGCCCCCGCAAATCCGATGATCTTGGAAATGGCGTGGGGGAAATAGAACAAGCCGCACAGGATGCGCGTCACCACCATGGGATTGGACAAATCAAACCGGGCATTGACTTCGGACATGACGAAACCCTCCGAACCAAGCGGGGATGTAAGCCAAAGAGCTTGCCTCCAAGCTTGGTCGAAGTCTCTTCCCAGGCACCCCGCTAGACATTGATTTCGGACAACATGCGCACCCTATTCTCGGAGGCGCGGCGCCCCGCCGCATCCGGCGGCCGGGGCCAGGGGAAAGGGGGCGATCAGGCGGTCGCCCCCTCCTTCAGCAGCTTCCAGGTGATGGAGTCGATGAGCGCCTCGAAGGACGCATCGATGATGTTCGGGGAGACGCCGACGGTGGTCCAGCGATCGCCCTTCTCGTCGGCGGTTTCGATGAGCACGCGCGTCACCGCCTCGGTGCCGCCGTTCAGGACGCGCACGCGATAGTCGGTGAGATGCAGCCCGGCGATGAAAGGCTGGTACTTGCCGAGATCCTTGCGCAGCGCCACGTCCAGCGCATTCACCGGGCCGTTGCCCTCGGCGGCGGAGATGAGCACCTCGTCCCCCACCTTCACCTTCACGATGGCCTCGGCCACGGTGGTGAGCTCGCCTTTGGCGTTGAAGCGGCGCTCCACGTTCACGCTGAAGCGCTCCACGTCGAAGAAGTCCGGCACGGTGCCGAGGGCGCGGCGCGCCAGGAGCGCGAAGGAGGCGTCCGCCGCCTCATAGGCATAGCCGAGCGACTCCCGGGTTTTGACGTCGTCGAGGAGGCGGGAAAGGCGCGGATCCTTCTTGTCCACCGGCACGCCGAGGCGCTCCAGCTCCGCCAGCACGTTGGACTTGCCCGCCTGGTCGGAGACCAGCAGCTTGCGCCGGTTGCCCACCGCTTCCGGCGGCACGTGCTCGTAGGTCGCCGGGTCCTTCAGGATGGCCGAGGCGTGGATGCCGGCCTTGGTGGCGAAGGCGCTCTCGCCCACGTAAGGGGCATGCCGGTCCGGCGCGCGATTCAGCATCTCGTCCAGCGTTCGGGAGATCTGGGCGATCTCGCCCAGGGCCTCGCGCGAGACGCCGATGTCGAAGCGCTCCGAAAACTCCTTCTTCAGCAGCAGCGTCGGCACGATGGAACACATGTTGGCATTGCCGCAGCGCTCGCCGAGGCCGTTGAGCGTGCCCTGGATCTGCCGAACGCCGGCCCGCACGGCGGCGAGCGAGTTGGCCACCGCCTGCTCCGTGTCGTTGTGGGCATGGATGCCGAGGTTGCTGCCCGGCACCACCTTCACCACCTCGCCGACAATCGCCTCCACCTCATGGGGCAGCGTGCCGCCGTTGGTGTCGCAGAGCACCACCCAGCGGGCGCCGGCCTCATAGGCAGCGCGGGCGCAGGCGAGCGCGAAGTCGCGGTCTTCCTTGAAGCCGTCGAAGAAGTGCTCGCAATCCACCAGAGCCTCACGCCCGGCGGCAACGGCCGCCTCGACGCTTTCCCGAATGGAGGCGAGGTTCTCCTCCTTCGTCGTCTCCAGCGCCACCCGCACCTGATAGGCGGAGGACTTGGCGACGAAGCAGATGGCATCGGCCCTCGCCTCCAGCAGGGCGGCGATGCCAGGGTCATTGGAAGCGGAGCGGCCGGGGCGCTTGGTCATGCCGAAGGCGGTGATGCGGGCCTTGGCCGGATGCTCTTCGGCGAACAGCTGCGTGTCGGTGGGATTGGCGCCGGGATAGCCGGCCTCCACATAGTCGACGCCCAGCCGGTCCAGCAGGGACAGCACCCTCAGCTTGTCGGCGACGGTGAAATCCACCCCGTTGGTCTGCGCGCCGTCGCGCAGGGTGGTATCGAAGAGATAGAGGCGCTCGCGCCCCTGAGGAACAGCCGCCGTCATTGCCCTGCCCCTTCGGAGAACGCCTTCTCCATGGCCGTGTTGCCCAGCCAGGTGTCGGCAAGCGGCACCATGTTGCGGCGGTGGGCCACGTAGCCGCGGCGCTGGAAGAAGCCGAGCGCGGTGTCGCTGGCATCCACCGACACCGCCCGGGAGCCACGGGCCTTGGCCAGCGCCTCGACCGCGTCACACAGGGCCTTGCCGACGCCGGAGCCGGCCGCATCGGGTGCCACATAGAGCAGGTCGATGTGCGCGTTGTCCTTCAGGGCGATAAAGCCCGCCGGCGTGCCACCCCTGTGGGCCACCAGGGTGAGGCGGGACGCGAGGCGTTCGGCGAAGGCCGCCTCGTCATCGGCAGCGGCGCTCCAGGCCTCCTGCTGCTCCTCGTCATAATCGTCGCCGGTCAGTTCGGCGATGGAGGCGCGGAACAGGGCGGCGAGCAGGGGCGCATCCGCCGGCAGGAAGGGGCGCAGCGAGACGGGAGCGCTCATCGCGACACCTCCCAGCTGGTCGTTCCGTCCTTGTTGTCCATCAGCACGATGCCCTGGGCCGCCAGTTCCTCGCGGATCTGGTCGGCGCGCTTGAAATCCCTGGCCTTGCGGGCGGCGAGGCGCTCGGCGATCAGGCCGGCGATCACCCCTTCGTCGAGAGCGATGGCCTGCTTCTGCCGCGCGCGCCACCCGGTTTCGGTATCACTGAGCAGACCGAGCAGGTTGGCCGCGCCCTTGAAGCGGCGGCGCAAGGCGGAGGACGTGTCCTCGTGCTCCGCCACCTCGGCGAGATGGTGCAGGTGGGAGATCACCGACGGGGTGTTGAGATCATCGGCGAGGCGGTCGGCGATCTCGGTCTCGAAGGGGTTCCCCTCCCCCGCCTCGGCTTCCACCTCGCCGATCACGCGGTACCATTTGTCCAGCGTCTTAGCTGCGAAGCCCAGGCCCTGCCGGGTCCAGTTGATGGGCTGGCGGTAATGGGTGGAAAGCATGGCGAGGCGCAGCACCTCGCCGGGCCACTCCTCCAGAAGCTCGCGGATGGTGACGAAGTTGCCGAGCGACTTCGACATCTTCTCGCCTTCCAGCATCAGGAAGCCGTTGTGCATCCACATCTGCGCCATCACCCCCGTGTGGAAGGCGCAGCGCGACTGGGCGATCTCGTTCTCATGGTGGGGGAAGACGAGGTCGATGCCGCCGCCGTGGATGTCGAAGGTCTCGCCCAGGTGCTTCCAGCTCATGGCCGAGCACTCGATGTGCCAGCCGGGGCGGCCCGGAGTGGCGATGCCGCAGGGCGAGGGCCAGCCGGGGACTCCCTCCTCGCTCGGCTTCCACAACACGAAATCCATGGGATCGCGCTTGTAGGGCGCGACGTCCACGCGCGCGCCGGCCACCATCTCATCCAGCGGGCGGCGGGAGAGACGGCCATAGTCCGGCATGGAGGGCACGTGGAACAGCACATGCTCCTCCGCCACATAGGCATGGCCCGTCGCGACGAGGCGCTCGATGAGGTCGCGCATCTCGATGATGTGCTCGGTGGCGCGCGGCTCGACGGTCGGTGGCAGGCAGCCGAGCGCAGCCGTGTCCTGGCGGAACCAGCGGTAGGTCTCTTCCGTTAGGTCACGGATGGTGATGCCGCGCTCCGCGGCACGGGCGTTGATCTTGTCGTCCACGTCAGTGATGTTGCGCACGTATTTGACGTGGGCCTCGCCATAGAGGCGGCGCAGCAGGCGGAACAGCACGTCGAAGACGATGACGGGGCGGGCATTGCCGATATGGGCGTGATCATAGACCGTCGGGCCGCACACATACATGCGCACGCGGCTGGGATCGAGCGGACGCAGCGTGTCCTTCGAGCGGGTCAGCGTATTGTAGAGCCTGAGCTCCATGGATCGATCCCCCAATTCTCCTGAGGGGTTACGCGGCCCGTTCCGCCTAAGCGGAACAGCGCGAGGCCCCTAAGCGCGAAACATGCGCTCTCGCCGGTCCACCGGCCGGGGCGTCCAGATCCTTGTTTTAAGGGAGCAGCAAAGGACGGCCGCGGCCAGCTTTTCGGGCTAACCGCAAATAATCGCCGCGACGGCGCAGATGATGGCAAGACGGCCGTTCATGGCGCGGGACAATGGTTCGCGCTGGCGCGGGCGTCAAGACCTTTCGCACAAGCCTCACCCCCCTTCGCGCAGGATTATTGCGCTTCTCTGTGCCCGTCTGCGCCGCCAGAATGGCGCCATACCGCTGATCGGAAGGTGCTTTCCCGATGCCGAGCCGGACGCGCCTCCAGGCGCTCAAAGCCTGGGCCGGACGCCTGAAGCGCGATGTCCTCGCCTTGTGGCTCGGCGCCCGCGACCCGCAGGTTCCGCTTTCCGCAAAGGTGGTGGGAGGGATCGTGGCCGCCTACGCCCTTTCGCCCGTCGACCTCATTCCGGATTTCATCCCGGTGCTGGGCTATCTGGATGACCTCGTCATCGTGCCCGTTGGCATCCTCCTCGCGGTCCGGCTGATTCCGCCCCCGGTGCTGGCCCGGCTGCGGGATGAGGCGACACGGATGCAAGCCCGGCCGGTGAGCCGGGCGGGACTTGTCGCCATCATCCTCATCTGGCTCGCGACCGCTGCCCTGCTCGTGAAGCTGCTGCTCGCCCGCGCTTGACCGGATCGCCCCGGCGGCGCTATCCCCCCACCCTGAAAGCGCGCCTCCGGCGCCAAGGCGGCCCGCCCTTCGGGCCGCTCCTCCCTTCCCCCGGCGCCCTGCCGTCCGCAGCGCGTGCCGCCAGATGGGACAGAGCCGGCCGCGCGCCTTGTTCGAGAGGCCGTTTCCTTCCCATGCACATCCTTCGATCGCTGGTCTTCGCAGCGGCGGCGGGCCTGTCGCTGTCCGTCGCCCCGGCCCTGGCCGAGACGCGAATCTTCATCATCGACAATTCGGACGGTTACGGGGTCGACGCCTGTCTGTCGTCCGGAGCTCCCTGCGGCGAGAAGATCGCCGCCGCCTGGTGCCACTCCCACGATTACGACCACGCCCTCGACTTCGGCCGGGTCACGGATACGCCGCTCACCCCGGCGAGCGCCCGCGCGCCGGAGCGCTTCTGCACCGGCGCCCTGTGCCCCGAGGCCGTCGCCATCACCTGCGCCCGTTGAGGCCGATGCGCCGCCTCCCGGCCCTCAGCGCAGGAAGTCGGCGCACTTCGGCACATCACCGCTCCCGCCCCATGGCATGATCGGAACGGTGGAGGTGGAGTTCTTCGGACTGCCGTCGATCAGCTTGTCGGAATAAACGAGGTAGACGAGCACGTTGCGCTTGGCATCGCAGCCCCGCACGATCTGCATCTTCTTGAAGAAGAAGGAACGGCTCTCGCGGAACACCACGTCGCCCTGATCGAACTTCGACTTGAACGAGATCGGCCCGACCTGGCGACAAGCGAGGGAGATGTCGGAGACTTCCTCCGCAACACCCACCATGCCCTTCAACCCACCCTTCTCCGGCGTCGTGTAGTGGCAGGCGACGCCCTCCACCACCGGGTCGTCGATGCCGTAGACGGCGAGCTTGTCGTCGGGGGTCAGGAACTTCCATACCGTCGACTTCTTGAAGATCAGGTTCGGCTCCTGCGCCGCGACGGAGCCCGTCCCGGCCATGGGCAGGAAAGCCAGGGCCGCGGCAAGAAGGGCGGCGGCACGCGTCATGGCTGCGGCAGGCGTCATCTCGATCCCCAAGGTTATGCTGCCCTGCATATGGGGTTTGCCGCGCCGCGCAACAGGGGGCGGAGCTGACGGGCGGCCCCGCGGCCAGCGAAATCGTGACCTCGCAACCCGCTGAACGGCGGCGCGATCATTGACGCGCGCCCTGCACCGTGACACCCCTGTCGCCCCATCCCGCACGACCATAAGAACAGGCCCGAGGAGTTTGGTCATGGACATCAAGCGCCGCCATTTCATTGGCGCCTCCGCTTCCGCGCTCGCGACCGGCGCGCTGGCCTCCACCGCCGTCGCCCAGCCGGCCGTGGTCTCGTCCCAGCCCGAGGTGAAGTGGCGCCTGACGTCCTCCTTCCCGCGCTCGCTGGACACCATTTTCGGCACGGCGCAGATGTTCGCGCGCTACGTCGCCGAGGCGACCGACGGCCGCTTCCAGATCCAGACCTTCCAGGCGGGCGAGCTGGTGCCGGGCCTCCAGGCGCTCGATGCGGTGTCCAAGGGCTCGGTGGAGTGCGCGCAGACCGCCACCTATTTCTACACCGGCAAGGATCCGGCGCTCGCCTTCGGCACCGGCGTGCCGTTCGGCTTCAACTCGCGCCAGCAGCATTCCTGGTGGTTCTTCGGCGGCGGTGCTGAGATCATCAACGGCGTGCTGGCAAAGTACAACGTCACCTCCATGCCCATGGGCAATTCCGGCTGCCAGATGGGCGGCTTCTTCCGCAAGGAGCTGACCGGCGTCGAGGATCTGAAGGGCCTGAAGTTCCGCATCGGCGGCATCGGCGGGCAGGTGCTGGCGAAGCTCGGCGTGGTGCCGCAGCAGATCGCCCCCGGCGACGTCTACCCGGCGCTGGAGCGCGGCTCCATCGACGCGGCGGAGTTCGTCGGCCCCTATGACGACGAGAAGCTCGGCCTGGTGAAGGTGGCCAAGCACTATTACTACCCCGGCTGGTGGGAAGGCGGCGCCATGATGCACCTGATCGTGAACAACGATCAGTGGAACGCCTTGCCGAAGCACTATCAGGCCATCGTCCGCAACGCGTCGGAAGCGGCCAACAACTGGATGCTCGCCAAGTATGATGCGGTGAACCCGCCAGCCCTGCGTCGCCTGGTTGAGCAGGGCGTGCAGCTGCATCCGTTCCCCGTGTCCATCATGGAAGCGGGCCACAAGGCGGCCTTCGAGCTTTACAACGAGCTCGCCGCCACCAACCCCGCCTTCAAGCAGGCCCTCGATTCCATGAACGCGATCCGTGCCGATCAGCTCGTGTGGTGGCAGATCGCCGAATATGCGTATGACGGCTTCAACATCCGCTCCCGCGGCAAGAGCTGAGGGTCTCGCCCCACGCCGGCCGTCCCCGGCTGGCGTGGGGCCGCAAGCCACAGTTTCGTCACCATTGACCGGCGCTGTCGGGCTATACAGATCAACGTGACGGTGCCCGCGGGCGCGTCTGCGGCCCCGATCCGGTTCCGGAAAGGACACCAGGGACGGCCCGCCGCAACAGGTTCGAGCGAGCGAGAAGGTTGAGGATGGGTCTTACGCGACGGATGGGCGCCTCGTTCCGCGCCTCGGCACGCAAGGTCGCGGTCGCGGCCGTGGTGCTGGCGACGGGCGTCGGCGTGGTGACCGAGGCCTTTGCCCAGGGCGCGAGCTGCCAGCAGCTGGAAGCCTCGCTCCAGGCGCTCGACCGCAACACCAATGGCGCCGCCCAGCAGGCGCAATCCAACAAGATGCGCGCCGACCTCGACCGGCTCTCCGGCCAGGCCCGCAGCATGGGCTGCGATGCGCCGCGCGGCTTCCTCATCTTTCAGGGCCCGCCCCGCCCGCCGGAATGCGACCAGATCAGCGACCAGATCTCCCGCCTGCGCTCGTCCCTCGCCGGCATCGAGCGCGGTGGCGCGGACCAGAGCGGCCAGCGCCGGGCGCTGATCATCGCGCTTGCCCAGAACAATTGCGGGCCGCAATACACCGCAGCCGTCCAGGCCTCCCGCCGGGCCGAGCCGCAGCGGCCCCGCAACTTCTTCGACGCCATCTTCGGCACGCCGCAGAATGAGCCGGACGAGACCGCCCCGGACCTTGCCACCATCCCGCTCGACCAGCCGAAGCAATATTCGTCGCGCACCGTCTGCGTGCGCACCTGCGACGGCTATTTCTTCCCCATGGCGAACTCCACCAATTCCAGCCGCTACGCGCAGGACGACCAGCTGTGCAAGCGCCTGTGCCCGGGCTCGGACGCGCAGCTGTTCACCTACAGCGGCGACATCAAGTCGGCGGTGAGCGTGTCCGGCCAGTCCTACATGTCGCTGCCCAACGCCCTGCGCTATCGCAAGGAGCTTGTGCCGTCCTGCACCTGCAAGCCGGTCGGCCAGTCCTGGGCGCAGGCGCTCGCTGGAATCGAGGATGAGACCACCCTGAAGAAGGGGGACATTCTCGTGACCGAGCAGCAGGCCCGCGAGATGTCGGCACCCAAGTTCAACGATCCCGCCCAGGGTGGGAAGGGCAAAGGGCAGGCCGGCAAGTCGCAGCCCGGCGCCGCCGAAGCCGCCGCCGGCGGCCCGGTGACCGCCACCGCCGATGCCCCGCTCGCCCCGGCCTCGGAACAGCCCGGCCAGCGGCAGGTGCGCATCATCCCGCTGCCCCGCTCGCAGAATCGCCCCCCGGCCACTCCAGCCACCACTCCCGCGGCTGGACAGGGCACCGCGCAGTAGTCCGTCGCGCCTGACGCGTCATCGGGCGTGTCGTGAACATCTCCTGCCATCCTCCGCGAGGGGTGGCAGGTTGACGTGCACCACGGGTTGATCCGCACCCCGACATTTCCGTCGCCGCGACCTCATCACCATACCATAGAACCACATCATTGATCCGCCGCGCCTTTCCTTGCGCCGCGGCGCCCGTCCCACGTCTCCTGCTACCTTCCCCGGCACCCGGCTCATCCATAAGTCTTAAGTCGCGCTGGTGCGGAAACAGTGCATGCTCTAAACGTTTCAGCCTTGTTCGGCCATGGCGCCGGGCGGAAACGAAAAGCCAGAAAAACAGGCATCCCTAGGGAGTAGAACATGCGACTGAGCGGAATGTTTGCGGCGGTTGCCGCAACCATCGCCATGGCCGGCGTAGCCGTGGCTGCGGACCCCATCAAGATCGGCCTCAGCGGCCCCTTCACCGGCGGCTCCTCCTCCATGGGCGTGAGCATGCGCGACGGCGTGAAGCTCGCGGTCACCGAGATCAACAAGAACGGTGGCGTGCTGGGCCGTCAGCTGGTGCTCGTCGAGCGCGACGACGAGGCCAAGAATGAGGTGGGCGTGCAGATCGCCCAGGAGCTCATCAACAAGGAAGGCGTGGTCGCCACCCTCGGCTACATCAACACCGGCGTGGCCCTGGCCTCCCAGCGCTTCTACCAGGAAGCCGAGATCCCGGTGCTCAACAACGTGGCCACCGGCACCGTCATCTCCAAGCAGTTCCTGCCGCCGGAGAACAAGGCGAACTACGTCTTCCGCACCTCGGCCAACGACGTCATCCAGAGCTCGATGATTGCGGACGAGGCGGTGAAGCGGCAGGGCTTCAAGAAGCCGGCCATCCTCGCCGACAGCACCAATTACGGCCAGCTCGGCCGCGCCGACCTGGAAAAGGCGCTCGCCGGCCTCGGCGTGAAGCCCGTGGCCACCGAGAAGTTCAATATCGGCGACACCGACATGACCGCGCAGCTGCTGCGGGCCAAGGAGGCGGGCGCCGACGTGATCCTCACCTACGCCATCGGCCCCGAGCTGGCGCAGATTGCCAACGGCATGGCGAAGCTCGGCTGGAAGGTGCCCATGATCGGCTCCTGGACCCTGTCCATGGCGAGCTTCATCGACACCGCTGGCCCCAACGGCAACGGCGCGATGATGCCGCAGACCTTCATCCAGCTGCCCGACACCCCGAAGCGCAAGGCGTTCATCGAGGCCTACCAGGCCGCCTACAAGATCGATCGCATGCCCTCTCCGGTCTCGGCCGCGCAGGGCTATGACTCGGTGCTGCTGCTCGCCGCCGCCATCCAGCAGGCCGGCTCCACCGACGGCCGCAAGGTCCGCGAGGCGCTCGAGAACCTCAACACGAAGGTCGAGGGCGTCGTCACCGTCTACGACAAGCCCTTCTCCGCCACAGACCACGAGGCCATCACCGCCAACATCCCGGTGTTCGGCCTCGTCAAGGACGGCCGCGTCGTCGCCGCCCATCCCGAAGACATCGCCGGCGACAAGGCGATCCGGGTGAAGCCCAAGAACTGACGCCTCAGGCACTGACGCTTCAGGCACTGACGCGACACTCAGAACCAGACGTTGCCGGATCGGCGCCCAGGGCGCGCCGATCCGGCAACTGACGGGCGGCGTCCCTTTTCACAGCCCCGAATGGCTTCCCCGTGCGCGGCGCGGGGCATGGCCCGGAGACTGCCATGAACATCCTGTTGCAGCTCATCGTGAGCGGCATCGCCGTAGGGATGATCTACGGCGTGATTGCTTTCAGCTACCAGCTCACCTTTGCCACGTCCAAGACGCTGAACTTCGGCCAGGGCGAGGCGCTGATGCTCGGCGCGCTGGTGGGCCTGACCACGGTCAATTTCCTCATCGGCCAGGCGCTCGGCACCCTCTGGGCCTACCTGATCATGCTGCCCGTCGTATTCGCCTTCGGCCTCGCGCAGGGCGCGGTGGTGGAATGGCTGGGCGTCCGTCAGGCGGTGAAGGCGAAGTCGGAAGCCGGCTGGATCATGGCGACCATCGCCCTCGGCATCATCTTCCGCAATCTCGCCGAGAACATCTGGGGCCGCGACGCCCTGCGCTTTCCCTCACCGCTGCCGGAAGCCGCCCTCACCATCGGCCCGGTGCGCATCCAGCCCATGGAAATCGCCATCGTGCTCGGCGCGCTCGCCATCATGCTGGCGGTGGAGATCTTCAACCGCCGCTCCATCTTCGGCAAGGCGGTGGTCGCCACCGCCAATGATCGCGACGCGGCTGGCCTCATGGGCATCGACACCCGTCGCGTGATCACCTTCTCCTACGCCCTGTCCTCCATGACCGCGGCGTTCGCCGGCGTGCTGATCGCCCCGGTCACCCTCACCGGCGCCACCATGGGCGCGGTGCTGGGGCTCAAGGCCTTCGCGGTGGCCATCATCGGCGGCCTCTCGAGCGGCATGGGCGTGATCGTCGGCGGCCTCATCCTCGGCATCACCGAGACGCTCACGGGCTACTACATCTCCACCGGCTACAAGGACGTGCCGGGCCTGGTCCTCCTCCTCCTCGTGCTGTCGCTGAAGCCGTCGGGTCTCTTCGGCCGCGCCACGATCAAGAAGGTCTGAGCCCATGCTGGCGCGCCGTCTCCTCTCTTCCTCGGGGTCGCTCCTTGGCCTTGCCGTGCTCGTCGTGCTGCCGTTCGCGGTGACGAGCCCCTATTACCTGCACCTGCTCGTCACCATCGCCATCTTCTCGATCCTGCTGCTCGGGCTCGACGTGGTGTTCGGCTACACGGGCGAGGTGTCCATCGGCCATGCCGCCCTGTTCGGCATCGGCGCCTACACGGCCGGCGGCCTCGCCATGCACTTCGGCATCGGCTTCTGGCCGGCGCTGCCGCTGGCGGTGATCGTCGCCGCCCTGTTCGGTATCGTGCTGGCGCTGCCGGCGCTGCGGGTGACGGGGCCCTACCTCGCCATGGTGACGCTCGCCTTCGGCACCATCGTGCAGATCCTCATCAACGAGATGACGGACCTCACCAATGGCCCGCTCGGCATCAAGCTGACCACCCCGCTGTTCCTGGACCTCAGGTGGCTCGGCGACACCATCCCGCTCTTCGACATGTCGCTCAAGCGCATGAAGGAGGTGGAGTATTTCTACATCGCCGCCATCGCGCTGGTGCTCACCCTGGTGGTGATCAACCGCATCCTCGCCTCGCACCTCGGCCGGGCGTTCGAGGCGCTGCGCGACAGCCCCATCGCCTCCGACTGCATGGGGGTCAGCGTCTACAAGCACAAGGTGCTGGCATTCGTCGTCTCCGCCGGCTTCGCCGGGCTCGCGGGGGCCCTGTTCGCCTATTCTGAGCAATATATCGCGCCGAACAATTTCGGCTTCGAGCTCTCCGTGCAGTTCCTGCTGGCGGTGACGGTGGGCGGGCGCAAGTCCCGCCTCGGGCCCATCCTCGGCGCCGTGATCATCGTGTTCCTGCCGAACCTGCTCTCGGACATCGAGCTGTTCCGCTACATCGCCGGCACCATCGCGGTCATCGCCCTGATCGCCGGGGCGCGCAGCTTCTTCCAGCATCCCGAGGAGCGGCTGAAGACGGCGATCCCGGTGGGGCTTTGCATCGCCTTCTTCGTCTTCTCGCTGCTGCTTCAGAAGATCACGGACTACAAGCTCGCCGTGTTCGGCGTGATGATCCTGTTCGTGGTCTACTATCTGCCGGAAGGCATCGTCGGTTTCCTGAAGAAGACCGCGGCCCAGCTCTGGCCGAACCTTGTGAAGACCCATGCGGTGATCCACGCGGAGGCGGCGAGCATGCCCGTCACCTCCGCCCGCGAGCAGGCGGCCGGCGTGCTGCTGCATGTGGACGGGGTGGTGATGCAGTTCGGAGGCCTGAAGGCCCTCGACACCGTGAGCATCGAGGTGAAGCGCGGCACGATCCACGGCCTCATCGGCCCCAACGGATCGGGCAAGAGCACCATGATGAACGTGCTGACCGGCATCTACGTGCCGACGGCCGGCGCCATCCGCTTCAAGGGACAGGACATCGCCGGGCGCACCTCGTCCGACATCGCCGGCGAGGGCATCGCCCGCACCTTCCAGAACGTGCAGCTCTTCGCCGAGCTCACCCTCATCGAGAACGTGCTGGTGGGCCTCCACCATACGTACCAAGCCACCTTCGTCGAGGTGGCGCTGGGCCTGCCGCGCATCCGGCGGGAGGAGAAGGCGGCGCGCGAGCGGGCCATGAGCCTTCTCGACTTCGTCGGCCTCGCGGATCTTGCCAACGAGGAGGCGCGCAACCTGCCCTATGGCAAGCAGCGCCTCCTGGAGATCGCCCGCGCACTGGCGCTCGACCCTGAGCTGCTGCTGCTCGACGAGCCCGCCGCCGGCCTTACCGCGCCGGACATCAAGCACCTGGTGGAGATCATCCGGAAGGTGCGGGACGCGGGCGTCACCCTCGTGCTCATCGAGCATCACATGGATGTGGTCATGGGCCTGTGCGACACCGTGACCGTGCTCGACTTCGGCCAGAAGATCGCGGAAGGACGGCCGGCCGCGGTGCAGGCGGACAAGCGCGTGATCGAGGCCTATCTCGGCGGCGCTGCCGCCGCTGCGGAATGAGGAGGACGGGATGCTCGAAGTGAACGATCTCGTCGCCGGCTACGGCAAGGTGAAAGTGCTGCACGGCCTCTCCCTGAAGGTGGAGGAAGGCCAGCTCGTCACCCTCATCGGCTCCAACGGCGCCGGCAAGACCACGACGCTGCGCGCGGTATCCGGCATGATCGCCCCCGAATCCGGCTCCGTGCGGCTGGGCGGGGAGGACATCACCGGCCTGCCCTCCTTCAAGATCACCAAGAAGGGGCTCGCCCACTCGCCCGAGGGCCGGCGGGTGTTCCCGACGCAGACCGTGCTCGACAACCTGCTGCTGGGCGCCTTCCCACGGCTCACCGGCGCCCGCCCGCGGGGAGACGTGGAAGCGGACCTGGAGCGCATGTTCGCCCTGTTCCCACGCCTCGCGGAACGCCGGGCGCAGCTTGCGGGCACGCTCTCCGGCGGCGAGCAACAGATGCTGGCCATGGCCCGCGCGCTGATGCTTGATCCGCGCGTGCTGCTGCTGGACGAGCCCTCCATGGGCCTCGCCCCGCGCCTGGTGGCGGAGGTGTTCGCCACCATCGCCCGGCTCAAGGAGGCGAAGATCACCATGCTGCTCGTGGAGCAGTTCGCCGCCGCCGCCCTCGATGTGGCGGACTTCGGCTATGTGATGGAGAATGGCCGGCTCGCCGCCCATGGTCCCGCGGAGACGCTGAAGAACGATCCCGCCGTGCGCGCCGCCTATCTGGGCCACGCCCACTGACATTTGCGCCGGGCGGCTCGCCAGGGGCGCCCGGTCCGCTGCACCGGAACGCGAGGAAGGCCAACGCCGGTCGGCCGCTTTCGTTCGCATCCCCGCTTGTTTCCGGCTCAGCCCGTCGGCACCCCCCAAGCGTCCGATCCGGGGACAGGCGCCGGGCGCCCTCCCCAGCCACCGCGGCGACCATCCAGGACCTCAGGATGCGCCCTCGCACAGCTCCAGAAGCGCGTCACGCGCCTCGGCGATGCGGCGGTATTGCTCGCTGCTGCCGCCGGCATCGGGATGGGCCACCTTGGCGAGCTTGCGGAAGGCGTTGTTGATTTCGGAGGAGGTGAGCGTGCCGTCCATGGGCAGGTTGAGCGCCTCACGATGCTCCTTGTCGTCGTCGTCGAGCCCGGCCTGGAACAGGAAGGCCCGGCGCTTCCTCATGGCCTCGACGCGCAGCTCGACCTGGTCCTCCTGCCACCTGAGGCGCGACATGACGAGGCACTCGCCGAAGGAAATCCGCCCCTTCTCCTCCAGCTCGTCCATGCTGAAGGGGCCGACCACGCCATAAGGCGGGGCAAGGAAGCCGCTCCTTCCGCCGTCCGCCTCCTCGATCCTGCCGATGGTCACCATGTCGAGGATCCCGAGGGAGCCGTTCCAGATGACCCATTCCTCTGTGTCCGCCATGGCGCGCTTCCATGCCTCGGCCGGCGCCCTTCCCGCGCTTTTGTAGGAAAGGCTTCACGACCCGGGGGCCATCGGCCCGCCCATGCAGGTTCGGCGCCAAATGCACCGCCGGCACGGCGCCCCCGCGTGCGGCGCAGTTGAACCCGTGGCGCGAATCGATATGAGTCCCGCCATGATCTCCTGCCTCCCCTGCCCCGCTTCGGCGCCGCAATGACGACGCCCGCCAAGGTGTCCATCGACCTCGGCACCCGCACCGGCGGGAGCGCGGCCGTGCTGGACCTCGAGGAACTCCTGGCCACGCGCCTGCTGGTGCAGGGCAATTCCGGCTCGGGCAAGTCGCACCTGCTGCGCCGCCTGCTGGAGCAGAGCGCACCCTGGGTGCAGCAGGCGGTGATTGATCCGGAAGGCGATTTCGTCACGCTCGCCGACCGCTACGGGCATGTGGTGGTGGACGCCCAGCGCGGCGAGGCAGACCTCCAGCGCATCGCCGCGCGGGTGCGCCAGCATCGTGTGTCGGTGGTGCTCAACCTCGAAGGGCTGGACAGCGAACAGCAGATGCGCGCGGCCGCCGCCTTCCTCGGCGGCCTGTTCGATGCCGACCGGGATGTCTGGTACCCCATCCTGGTGGTGGTGGACGAGGCCCAGCTATTCGCCCCTGCCGCGGCAGGCGAAGTGTCGGACGAGGCGCGCAAGGTGTCGCTCGGCGCCATGACCAACCTCATGTGCCGGGGCCGGAAGCGCGGTCTCGCCGGGGTCATCGCCACCCAGCGCCTCGCCAAGCTCGCCAAGAACGTGGCGGCGGAGGCCTCCAACTTCCTGATGGGCCGCACCTTCCTCGACATCGACATGGCCCGCGCCGCTGACCTGCTCGGCATGGAGCGGCGGCAGGCGGAAATGTTCCGGGATCTGGAGAGCGGCAATTTCGTCGCCCTCGGCCCGGCGCTGGCGCGGCGCCCCCTGCCGGTGCGCATCGGCCCGGTGGAGACCTCCGCCCGCTCCACCAGCCCCAAGCTGTTGCCGCTGCCCGGGCCCGCCGCCGCCGAGGACGCCCACGACTTGATCTTCACGCCCGGCGCGGACGAGGGAAAGCTCTTCGTGCCCCGTCGCCTGCCGGCGGTGGCGCCGACAGCTGACGTGCTGGCCCAGCTGGCCCGCGGCACGCCGCCCGCCCTACCCTCCATCACCGAGCCCCCGCCCGGCTTTTCGCCGAGCCCGGCGCCGGCTCCCGTGCCCAGCCTCTCGCCCGAGCAGCGGCAGGCCGCCATCGACGCGGCGCTGCGCGAGATCCTCGCCGAGAGCGACGCCGGCTTCCGCACCATCGCCGTGCTGTACCAGGACTTCCTGGTCCGCTGCCGCATCCGCCGCGTGGGCGGCGAGACGCTGAGTCTGGCCGCCTTCCGCCGTCGGCTGGCGGTGGCCCATGCGGGCATCGACATTGCCGAGGCCGAGGCGGAGGACTCGCCCTGGGCCGAGGTGCTGACCATGGCCGGCGCCCTGCCGGAGGACATGCAGGGCGTGTTCCTCTCCCTTGCCCGCGCCGCGTTCGACCATCGCCCCTGCCCGTCCGACGCGGAGGTGGCGCGCGCCTATGGCAGCCGCTCGCCCGGCCGCGCGCGGCGGCTGCTCGCCTACATGGAGGAGCGGCAGGTGATCGTCTGCCGGCTGGACGGCCGCGGCCGGCGCATCGTCGCCATCCCGGGTCTGGCCTGGGAGACCGAACCCGGCGATCCCAACGCCACCAGCGCGCCCCAGTCGGAGCCGACGCCCGCCGACTGAGGTCTCCCCCGCTCCCCCTCCGTGACCCTCATACCCGCGTGGCGAACCCCTTGAGGTCGCTTCGCTTATGGGCATGATGGGGCGCTTTCGGAGGGAGGGGTTGCCTTGGTATCTGCTGTGACTGTCCTGGTGGTGGGGGCCGGCCCCACCGGCCTCCTGCTCGCCGCGGAGCTGCAACGCCGTGGCGTGGGCTGCCTCCTGATCGACGCGCACGACAAGCCGCTGGCCTGGGACCGGGCGACGGTGGTGCATCCAAGATCCATCGAGGTCTTCGAATCCCTTGGCATCGCCGAGCCGCTGCTCGCGGCCGGGGTGAAGCAGCGGCGGGCCCGCATCCATTCCAACGGGAACCTCCTGGGTGACATCGACCTGTCCCTGTGCCGAAGCCGCTACCCCTTCAACCTGGGGGTCTCGGAGGAGGTCACGGAGGCGATCCTGACCGACTATCTCACCCGGCTCGGCGGCGCGGTCACGCGCGCCACCCGGCTCGTCGACCTCGCCGAACGCGAGGACGGGGTTCTGGCAACCGTGGAACAGGATGGGACGCAGACCCACATTCTCGCCCAGTGGGTGGTCGGTTGCGACGGCCACCGCAGCACCGTGCGCACGCTGGCGGGTATCGGCCAGGACGGACACGACATCGAGGAGCCCTGGGCCGTGTTCGACGCCGCGGTGCGCGCATGGCCCCATTCCTTCGAGGCCAATTACGCCTATCTCGACGATCTGCCGGTCATCCTCACGGCCTTGCCGGAGGAGCGCTGGCGCATCTATCTGCGGCCGAGCTCGGAGACCTCCGACCTCGTTGCGGATGCCGCAGGCACGCTGGAGCGCTACCTGCCCGGCGTCCAGTTCGAGGCGGTGGCCAATCCCACGCGCTTCCACTGCCATTCGAAGGTGGCGCAGAAGTTCCGCGCCGGTCGCCTGCTGCTGGCGGGCGATGCCGCCCACACCTGCAGTCCTGCGCAGGGGCATGGCATGAACACCGGTCTGCAGGATGCCTTCAACCTCGCCTGGAAGCTCGCGCTCGTCTGCCAGGGGCAGGCGGCCGACGACCTTCTCGACAGCTATGAGGCGGAGCGCCGCCCCGTGGCCCAGAAGGTGGCGGCTTCCGGCGACATGGCCGAAAGCGTGCAACTGGTGAAGGATCCGGACGAGCGCCGGGCACGGGATGCGGAAATTCGCGCGGTATTCGCCGACCCCGCCACGCGTCACCTGGAGGCGGTGGCCGAGGCGGAGTTCGATATCGATTATGGCAGCTCCCCCGTCGTCATGGGGCACCCCAGCGAGCGGCTCGGGCCGGGGCAGCGCCTGCCCGACCGGCTCGAAGTGCAATCCGCTGACGGTGGCGCCCTCTACCTTCATGAGCTGGCCCAACGCCAGGGCCACACGGCTTTGCTCATCGCCGGGGCCTCGACCTGCAAGGAGGCGCTTGCGGGCCTCCACGGCGCCGTCGAGTCGGGCGCGGACCTTCCTGTGCTCGAAGCCGCCTTCGCCCTCACCGCCCACCCCGAGGGCGCCGACGGGCATGGCCGGATCGCGCCAGCGGCGGCCGACCGGCTGGGCGTCGGCGAAATGACGCTTTTCGTCGTCCGCCCCGACGGGCACGTGGGCCTGCGCGCGGACGCCGGCCACCTGGAGGCCCTCGCCGCCTATGGCGCGCTCCTCGCGGGGCAGACGTCGTGACGCCGCGGGGAACACGCCGCCCGACGCGTGGACGGCGGACGTGAACGGCTTCGAGATCCTCGACCAGCGCTTCCAGAAGCTGATGCTTGGCACGGCGATGCTGGAGCAGTTATGGACCGGCGCGCGATGGCTGGAGGGCCCGGCCTATTTCCCCGCCGGACGGTTCCTCTTGTTCTCCGACATCCCCAACGACCGGCTCCTGCGCTACGACGAGACCGACGGCGGCGTCTCCGTGTTCCGTGCGCCGTCGGCGAACAGCAATGGCAATACCGTGGATCTGGAGGGCCGGCTCGTGACCTGCGAGCATCGGGCGCGGCGCATCAGCCGCACCGAGCACGACGGCAGCATCAGCGTCCTCGCGACCCATTTCGAGGGCCGGCGCCTCAACTCGCCCAACGACATCGTGGTGAAGTCGGATGGGACCATCTGGTTCAGCGATCCTACCTATGGGATCGACACGGACTATGAGGGCGATGCTGCGCCGTCCGAGATCGGGGCGCAGAACGTCTATCGCCTCGATCCCCGCACCGGCGCCCTCGATGCGGTGGTGACGGACCTTTTGCAACCCAACGGGCTCGCCTTCTCACCGGATGAGCGTACGCTTTATGTCAGCGACACCGGAGTGAGCCATGCGCCGGGCCATCCGCGCGTGATCATGGCCTATGACGTCGAGCCGGATGGCACCGTGGCCGCGCCACGCGTGTTCGCAGCCCTGGAGGATGGGCTCTTCGACGGCTTCCGTTGCGACACATCTGGCAATGTGTGGACCTCGGCCTTTCGCGCCGTCGAGTGCCACGCGCCCGATGGCACGCGCCTCGGCCGCCTGCCCTTACCGGAGCGCGTTTCCAACCTGTGCTTCGGCGGACCGAAGCGGAACCGGCTGTTCATCACCGCACAGGCCTCGCTCTATGCGATCTATGTGAATGCGCAGGGCGCCCTTCGCCCCGCAGCCACGCCAGGGTGGCGCTGAGCCGCATGTCGCGACCCCCTGCCATGCCCCCGCGAGCCTAGACGCGGGCTGCAAAAACAGTAAGTTCTCGCCCGCCCGCGG
Source organism: Xanthobacter nonsaccharivorans (assembly GCF_043194755.2). Taxonomy (NCBI): domain Bacteria; kingdom Pseudomonadati; phylum Pseudomonadota; class Alphaproteobacteria; order Hyphomicrobiales; family Xanthobacteraceae; genus Xanthobacter; species Xanthobacter nonsaccharivorans. Next base: position 2,974,809 of record NZ_CM195526.1, read on the forward strand.
GTGTTCCGCCCAAAGGGGCAGGACCCGCCGTTTCAAGCCGGCCCGGTTCCGGCTTTCTGACATTTTTCGCCGAAGGACGTCGAGATCGTGCACGACAGCCATTCCCAATTGCCGCAGCTCTCGCTGGCCAAGGACAAGATCCGTGTGCTGCTGCTCGAAGGTGTGAACGACAGCGCGGTCGAGCTGATGACCGCCGCCGGCTACACCAATCTGGAGCGGCTGACGAAGGCCCTCGATGGTGACGCGCTGAAGGAGGCCATCAAGGGCGTCCATATCCTCGGCATCCGCTCGCGTACCCACATCACCGCCGACGTTCTCGAGGCGGCGGACCGGCTGATCGCCGTGGGCTGCTTCAGCGTCGGCACCAACCAGGTGGACCTCGACGCGTGCCGCACCCACGGCATTCCCGTCTTCAACGCGCCGTTCTCCAACACCCGCAGCGTCGCCGAGCTGGTGATCGGCGAGATCGTCATGCTGCTGCGGCGCATTCCCGACCGCTCGCGCGCCGCGCATGATGGCAAGTGGGACAAGTCGGCCACCAACAGCCACGAGGTGCGCGGCAAGACTCTGGGCATCGTCGGCTACGGCAACATCGGCTCCCAGCTCTCGATCCTGGCGGAAGCCATGGGCATGCGGGTCATCTTCTATGACCTGACCGACAAGCTGCGCCACGGCAACACCGAGCCGGTGGGCTCGCTCGAGGAGCTCCTGGCCCAGAGCGACGTGGTGACCCTGCACGTGCCCGAGACCCCGGCGACCCACGGCATGATCGGCCGCGCGGAGATCGCGGCCATCAAGCACGGCGCCTATTTCATCAACAACAGCCGCGGCACGGTGGTGGATCTCGACGCCGTCGCCGACGCCCTGCGCGAAGGCCGGCTGCGCGGCGCGGCGGTGGACGTGTTCCCGGTGGAGCCTGGCTCCAACAGCGAGCGCTTCGTCTCTCCCCTCCAGGGGCTGTCGAACGTGATCCTGACCCCGCACATCGGCGGCTCCACCGAGGAGGCGCAGGAGCGCATCGGCGCCGAGGTGGCCCGCAAGCTCGTGGACTACAGCGACACCGGCTCCACGGTGGGCGCGGTGAACTTCCCGCAGGTGCAGCTGCCGGCGCGCCCCATGGGCACCCGCTTCATCCAGGTGCAGCGCAACCTGCCGGGCATGCTCGGCCGCTTGAACGAGGTGCTTGCGCGGCACTCGGTCAACATCGCCGCGCAATATTACGAGACCTATGCGGACGTCGGCTACGTGGTGCTCGACGCGGACGCCTCCGCAGCGGACACCCATAACGTGCTCGAAGACATCCGCGCGCTGGAAGGCACCATCCGCGCCCGCCTGCTCTACGAATACAAGATCTGAACGGCCGGCACCGCCGCCCGCGCCTCTATACCGGGCGCGCGGCGGCGTCAGCGCCTCCGCGGCAGTTCATTCGGAATGAGTCGCCGGCCAGCCCGCACGGCGCGGACCGCAAACAGGGCCGGCGGCATCAGATGCCTTCGCCGAGATTGACGAATTCGGCGATGAGGCCTGCGTCGGGCCGATGCGAGCGGCCGGAGGGACGGGAGAGCTCCTCCACCAGCCGGTGCACCTGCGCCGACACTTCCGGCACCGCCGTCACCTCCCAGAAGGAGGGGCGGGTGAGCGGGCCCAGCGCGAACAGCCAATCCGATGCATGGCCGAAGCGGTCGAGCACCGCCGAGCCTCGGGTCTCGAGGCCGAGGCCCAAGGCGTCCGGAACGATGCGCCCGGCCGCCATGAGCCCGTCGAAGGGCGGCAGGGCCAGACTTGCGAAGTCCGACCGCGGGCCGGTGCAATTCACCACCCGCGACACCTCCAGCGCCAGGGTGCGGCCGGAATGGCGCCGCCGGACGGTGGCGGCAACGCCCCCCGGCACCCGCTCCAGGCCACTGAGGCGGCCAGCCAGCACCTTGAGCCGGCCGGAACCGGTCAGGGCTTCCAGTCCGGTGGCGATGCGCGGCGCCATGCGGTGCCGATGAATGTCCCAATAGGTGCGGCCGTGGCGCAGGAAGCGCTCCCGCGCGGCCTGCGACCAGCCGGCCCAGACCGCTGCCAACGCGGGCCGAGCCGCATCCATGACCCGCTGCCACGGCACGCCCTTCTCCCCCGCCCGGGCCACGGCGGCGCGTATCACCCGCAGGGTCCGCACCGGATCGCGCGCCTCCGCCGGATCGAGGAAGGGCTCGACCCCGCCGCCGAGGCCGGCGACATCGGCATGGGTATGGGGCAGGAGGCCGTGGCGAGACACACTCCAGAGGGGCCCGCGATGGCCGCGCCCGGCAAGCATCAGGGCCACGTCCACCATGGTGAGGCCGGAGCCGATGAGCAGCACCGGCGCATCGGCCGGCAAAGCTTCGAGGTCCTCCCAGCGCCATGGATCCGGCACGAACAGGGGACTGTCGTAGACCCCATTGTCGCGGCACCGGGGGGGCTTCGGCGGCAGGTTGCCGGTGGCGAGGACCACATGGGTCCCCTCCAGGCGCCGGCCATCGGCGAGCTGGACGCAGGGCACCGGGCGATCGGAAACGCGCACCACCTCGCCGCGCACGCGCCTCAGCCGTTCCCCTCGACTGGCCAGCGCCTCCTCAAGGCGCTCGGCGAGATAGGCGCCGAACAAGGCACGGGGCACAAATGCGCGAGAGAGATCCCCGCCCGCCTCGTCGATGGCGTCGGACAGGTCGGCGCCGCAGCTCACCAGCCAATGGGCGAAGGTCGGCTTCAGCCCCACCTCCATCCGCGCCACGGGGACGTTGAGCAGGTGGCAGGGGGCACACGCACCATAAGCAAGGCCCGGCCCGGCGTCCCGCGCGCGTTCCACCAGCACCACGTCGAAGCCCGGGGCCGCGGCGGCTGCGAGCGCGAACAGCGTGCCAGTGAAGCCGCCCCCCACGACGATGATGGACTTGCGGGTTTCCCACACGTTCAGCATGGCGGAGCTCCTCGCCTTCCGGCCGCGTTCAGGAGGCCGAGACGCGCCGTTCCTCCGGGACGATGGTGTTGCCGATAATCTCCCCGAAGGGACCGCGGTGGTTGGTGACCACCCCCGGCGCCCCGGTGCCGGCGGCACGCGGCAGCAGCGGCAGCACGCTTTCGCCGAAGCGATAGGCCTCCTCCAGGTGGGGATAGCCGGACAGAACGAAGGTATCGATGCCCAGGGCCATGTATTCCCTCATGCGTTCCGCCACCGTCTCGGGATCGCCCACGAGCGCCGTGCCCGCGCCGCCGCGCACGAGACCAACGCCGGCCCACAGATTCGGGCTCACCTCAAGCTTGTCCCTGCGGCCGCCGTGCAGCGCGCTCATCCGCCGCTGGCCTTCGGAATCCATGCGCGCGAACACTTTCTGCGCTTCGGCGATGGTGGCGTCGTCGATGTAGCGGATCAGGTCGTCCGCCGCCGCCCAGGCCTCCTGCGCCGTGTCGCGGACGATAACGTGCAGGCGAATGCCGAAGGTGACCTCGCGCCCCACCGCCGCCGCGCGGGCGCGGATGTCGCGGATCTTGCCGGCCACCAGCGCCGGCGGCTCGCCCCAGGTAAGGTATTTTTGCACCTGCCGCGCCGCCACGTCATGGGCGGGGGCGGAAGAGCCGCCGAAGTACAAAGGCGGATGGGGCTGCTGCACCGGCGGATAGAGCAGCTTGCCGCCCTCCACCTGCAGGTGCTTGCCGGAGACGGTCACCTCCTCCCCCTTCAGCAGCCGGGTGTAGATGTCGAGGAACTCGGCGGTGATCTCGTAACGCTCCGCATGGTCCGCGAAGAAGCCGTCGCCGCGATTTTCCACCGGGTCACCGCCCGTGACCACATTGATGAGCGCCCGCCCGCCGGAGATGCGATCGAGCGTTGCCGTCATGCGCGCGGCCACCGCCGGCGAGAGCAGGCCGGGACGCACCGCCACGAGGAACCGCAGCCGCTCCGTGAGCCCGGCCAGGGCCGAGGCGACCACCCAGCTGTCCTCGCAGCTTCTGCCGGTCGGAATGAGCACGCCGAAATAGCCGAGCTGGTCCGCTGCCTGCGCGATCTGCCTGAGATAGGCGAGGTTCACCTCCCGCGCCTTGTGCGACGTGCCGAGATAGTGACCGTCGCCATGCGTCGGCAGAAACCACAGCACGTTGGCTTCCTTGGCGGCGGGCAGGGTCGGATCGGCGACGATCGCGGACGTGGACGAACTCATGGACAAGCTCCGGCTGAGGCGGCCCGGCGACGCCTCGCATCGCCCGACTTAAATCTATAAATTTGATAGAATTTATTGACGTAGTTTGCCCCGCCTGTCTATCCTTTTCTCCGATCCACCGCCTCCGGAGTCTTCCGGAGGTGCCTCCGACCTGCCCGCGGCGCTGCGGCCTGATTCCGCTCCGACGCGTCGCCGTCCGCCCTAGAAGGCCATCCGATGAACGCGCACGTCTCTTCCGCTGCCGTCGCCCCCTCCCCCGCCGCGAATGAGCTGACCCCGGCCGCCCTCGCCTTCCGCGCCGCCATGCGCAAGCTTGCCGGCGCCGTCAGCGTCCTCACCGTCGGCCAGGGAGACGAGCGCACCGGGCTCACCGCGACCTCCGTGTCGTCCCTGTCGGTGGAGCCGCCGACCCTGCTCATCTGCGTGAACCGCGCGGCCTCGTCCGTCGCGCCGCTGCTGAAGGAGCGAGCCTTCGCCATCAACGTGCTGCGCCCGCACCAGGAGGCGGTTGCGGATCGCTTCGCCGGCAAGGGCGGCCTCAAGGGGCCAGCGCGCTACGAGGGCGCCGACTGGGCCCGCCTGGAAACCGGCGCGCCCGTGCTGGCCGATGCCCTCGCCGCCTTCGACTGCGTGCTGGAGGACGCCATCGAGCGGCATTCCCATCTCATCGTCATCGGCCGGGTGGTGGCCTCCCGCATCACCGAGAATGCGGATCCCCTCCTTTACTGGGCCGGCGGCTATCGCGGCCTCGCCCTCTGATCCCTTCTGGCAGCAAGGAACCCGTCTCATGTCCCACGGCATCAGCCGCCGCCGCTTCGCCCTGCTCGCCGCCGGTCTTGCCGGCACGCTCGCCGCCGCGCCCGCTCTGGCGCAGGAGAAGGTGGTGCGCATCGGCTACCAGAAGTACGGCACCCTCATCCTGCTCAAGAACAAGGGCCTGCTGGAGGGCAAGCTGAAGCCGCTCGGCTACAGCGTGAAATGGGCCGAGTTCCCGGCGGGGCCGCAACTGCTGGAGGCGCTCAACGCCGGCGCCATCGACTTCGGCAACACGGGCGAGGCCCCGCCCATCTTCGCCCAGGCCGCCGGCGCCCCGCTCGTCTACGTGGGTTATGAGCCTGCCGCGCCGCAGGGCGAGGCCATCCTGGTGCCCAAGGACAGCCCGCTGAAGACGGTGGCCGACCTGAAGGGCAAGACGGTGGCCCTCAACAAGGGCTCCAACGTCCATTACCTGCTGGTGAAGGCCCTGGAGAAGGCGGGCGTTCCCTACACCGACATCAAGACCGCCTACCTCACCCCTGCCGACGCCCGCGCCGCCTTCGAGCGCGGCTCGGTGGACGCCTGGGCGATCTGGGACCCCTTCCAGGCCGCAGCCGAGAAGACCATCGAGGCACGGCAGCTGGCGGATGGCACCGGCATCGTCTCCAACTACCAGTTCTATTTCTCCACCAAGGCGTTCGTGGACCAGGCGCCGCAGGTGGTGGACGCGGTGCTCGCCGGCGTCGCCGAGATCGGCGCCTGGGTGAAGGCCAATCCGAAGGCCGCCGCCGCCGAGTTCTCGCCCCTCATCGGCATTCCCGCCCCCATCCTCGAGGTGGCCCTGGCTCGCCAGCAGTATGACGTGAAGCCGATCACCCCCGAGGTGGCGGCGGCGCAGCAGAAGGTGGCGGATGCCTTCCTCGCCCTCGGCCTCATCCCCAAGCCGGTCCGCATCTCCGACGCCCTGCGGGCGCCGAAATCCTGAGGGGACAGGTCATGAGCCCTACCGCACAGACGCAGGCCGTCGCCTTCGCCCAGGGCGCGGTTCCGCCCGTCTCCGCTGAGGAGGCGTCCGGTGGCGGGGACGGCGCGGCGGTCGGCGTCTTCGCCGCCACGCAGGCGGCGGCCATCGGCCGGGCGCTCCTGCCGTGGGCCCTGCCGCTCGGCGTGCTCGCTTTCTGGCAGGCGGCGGCGAGCCTGGGGTTCCTGTCCTCCCGCGTGCTGCCGGCGCCGAGCGACGTCGCCCTCGCCTTCTGGCAGACGCTGAAGGACGGCACACTGCTGGCCAACATCTACGTCTCCACCGGACGGGCGCTGACGGGCCTCGCCATCGGCGGGGCCATCGGCTTTGCGCTGGGGGTGCTCAACGGGGTGTGGCGGCCGGCGGAGACGGCGTTCGATTCGACCCTGCAGATGCTGCGCAACGTGCCACACCTCGCCATCATCCCCCTCGTCATCCTGTGGTTCGGCATCGGCGAGGAGGCGAAGATCTTCCTGGTGGCGGTGGGGGTGGCGTTCCCCATCTATCTCAACACCTTCCACGGCATCCGCACGGTGGACCGGGGGCTGGTGGAGATGGCGCGGGTCTATGGCCTGTCCAATGCCGCCCTGTTCTGGCGCATCGTGCTGCCCGGGGCGCTGCCGTCGGTGCTGGTGGGCCTGCGCTATGCCCTCGGCATCATGTGGCTGACGCTGATCGTGGCAGAGACCATCTCCTCCACCGAGGGCATCGGCTACATGACCATGAACGCCCGCGAATTCCTCCAGACCGACGTGGTGGTGCTGGGTGTCCTCGCCTACGCGCTGCTCGGCAAGCTGGCCGACAGCCTCACGCGCGCCATCGAGCACCGGGCGCTGGCCTGGCATCCCGCCTATCAGGGCGATACGCAGGGAGCTGCGTGATGGAGATCTTCGCCGCCACCGATGCCGAGATCGCCACCCGGGCGCGGCTGTCCCACGCCGGCACGCCTCCCGGCGCCCAGGCTGTTCCCGCCGCGCCCCGGCGCTGGAAGGGCGAGCCCATCCGTCTCTCCGGCGTCACCAAGAGCTTCGGTGCCCGCCCGGTGCTGCGCCGGCTCGACCTCGACGTCCCCGCCGGGCAGTTCCTGGCGGTAGTCGGCCGCTCCGGCGGCGGCAAGACGACGCTCATGCGCCTCATCTGCGGCCTCGATTCCGCGAGTTCCGGCGACGTGCTCGTGGGAGACACGCGCGTCGCCGGCCTGATGCCGCAGGTGCGCCTGCTGTTCCAGGATGCCCGCCTCGCCCCGTGGCAGCGGGTGCTCGGCAATGTGGGTATCGCCCGCGGCCCCGCATGGCGCGAGGAGGCCTATGCGGCGCTGAAGGACGTGGGCCTCGCCGATCGCGGGCGCGACTGGCCCTCGGTGCTGTCCGGCGGGCAGAAGCAGCGCGTGGCGCTGGCGCGCGCCCTCGTCTCCCGGCCCGGCGTGCTGCTCCTCGACGAGCCATTCGGCGCCCTCGACGCGCTGACCCGGTCGGAAATGCATCGCCTGACCGAGCGGATCTGGACAGAGCACGGCTTCACCGTGGTCCTCATCACCCACGACGTCGCCGAGGCGGTGGCGCTGGCGGATCGCGTGGTGGTGCTGCGGCAAGGCGAGATCGCCCTCGACGTGGAGGTGGACCTCCCCCGTCCCCGAGCCGGGACCGACGGCGCCGCCACCGCGGACCTGCAACGCCGGATCCTTGCCGCAGTGTGAGGCCGGCGGCCTCGGCGATCCCCGCCCCTCGGAACGATGAAGCGCCCGGTCGCCCTGCACCAGCGGCCGGGCACTTTTCCTCGGCCGGCCGGACTTCCCGCCGGCCGCAACCGGCCCGACGGAGCGCCGTGGGCAATCATCGCGGTTGCGCAGCCAGCAAAAGAAACGGGAGCCGAGGCCGGTTTGGCCTTCAGGAATGGCGCCCTGCCAAGCCTTAAGGAATGTGGCAAGCCCTGCAAGGGGCCAGGGTGTTCCGGCCGCGACGGCGCGAGCACGGCCGGATCGTCCGCGGGCCGCGGATGGGGAGAGGCCTCGGCCTCGCCCGATGTCAGCGCTGGAGACCCCAGCGAACGACCGTGCGCTGCTCCACAAGGCGGAACAGCACCTCCACCAGCAAGCCGATGAGGATGACGGTCACGAGACCGGCGAACACCTTGTCGGTGAGCAGCTCGTTGCGGTTGCGATAGATGAACCAGCCGAGGCCGCCGGAGCGGGAGGAGACGCCGAACACCAGCTCCGCCGCGATCAGCGTGCGCCAGGCGAAGGCCCAGGCGATCTTCAACCCTGACAGCAGGGACGGCAAGGCGGCGGGGATGAGAATGAGCCCCACGTAGGAGACGCCCTTCAGGCCGTAGTTCCGGCCGACGAGGCGCTGGGTCTCCGGCACCTGCTCGAAGCCGGTCAGCGCCGCAAGCGCGAACGGCCAGAGAACCGCATGCACCATCACCAGCAGCAGGCTCGCCTCACCCAGGCCCAGCCACAGCATGGCCAGCGGCAGGAGGGCGATGGCCGGAAGCGGATTGAACATGGCGGTGAGCGTCAGCAGCACCTCCTTCAGGAAGGGCACCGCGATGGCCGCCGACACGACGGTGAGCGCCAGCGCGACCGCCAGCACGTAGCCCTTCAGCAGCACCGTCAGCGAAGCGACGGAGGCGGGGAAGAGGTCCTCGTGCCGCAACGCCTCCACCAGCGCCGACATGGTATCGGTGAAGGTGGGAAAGAGGAGCGGATTGTTCTGCCAGAGCGCGGCCACCTGCCAGAGGGCGGCGAGGCTTGCCAGTACCACCGCGCGCCGCACCAGCGTGACCTGCCAGAGCGCCGCGAGCGCCGCCGAAGGCTCGAAACGGCGCCCCGATGCGGCCGGCGCGCCGGCGACGAGCCGGTCGGCGCGGGCGAGATCGGCGTCAGACATGGTGGCCTCCATCGGCAAAGAGCAGGTTGTGCACGTCTCGCACCACCTGCTCGAAGGCCGGGGTGCCGCGCTCGGCGAGGCCGAGGCAGGCGGTCTCGAAGCTGGCGATGGTGCGGCCGGGATGGGCGGCGAGCAGGTGCAGGCGGGTGCCGACCAGCACCGCCTCGTCGATGGCATGGGTCACGAACACCAGGGTGAAGCCCTGTTCCTCGGCCAGGGCCAGCAGGTCCTCCTGCAGGGTGCGGCGGGTGAGCGCGTCGAGCGCGGCGAAGGGCTCGTCCATCAGCAGCACGTCCGGCTCGGCGGCAAGCGCCCGGGCGATGGCGGCGCGCTGCTTCATGCCGCCGGAAAGCGTGTGCGGATAGGCATGGAGGGCACGGGACAGGCCCACCTTCACCAGTGCCGCCTCAGCTCGCGCGCGGGCCTCCTTCAGCGGGATGCCGCGGGCGACCCGCAGCGGGAAGGCCACGTTGTCGGTGACGCTCTTCCAGGGCAGGAGCTGGTCGAACTCCTGGAACACCACGATGCGGTCCGGCCCGGGGCCGGTCACGGCGGCGCCGCGGATGCTCACCGCCCCCGACGCCGGCCGGATGAAGCCCGCCAGCGCCTTGAGGATGGAGGACTTGCCGCAGCCGGACGGCCCCAGCAACACCAGCCGCTCGCGTTCCGCCACGCCGAAGCTGACATCCTCCACCGCCCGGAGGCGGCCGGCGGGGCTGGCATAATCGAGGGTCAGGCCGCGCGCCTCCAGCACCGGAACGGCACCGCGGACCTCGGGAGGCGGAGGCATGGAGAGCGCCGTCATGGGTGCCTCCTCAGCTGCCGGATGCCGAATGCAGGTCCTCGAACGTGAAGTCCCTGAAGCTGGTGGGCGCCGCCTTGATGGCACCGATACGGTTCATGAACTCGGCGAACTTCAGCGTGCCGAGGGGCACCAGCGTGTACTGGGTGTCGGGGTCGGAAAGCACCTCGGTGATGAAGGCCGGATCGAGCTTGGACTGCTCCACCTTCACATAGATCTCAGCGGCCTCTTTCGTGTTCTGCGCCACCCATTTGGTCGCCTCCTCGAAGGCATCGAGGAACGCCTTGTAGGTCTTCGGATTTTCCTTGCGGAATTTCACCGTCGCATAGGCCACGGTGGGGGTCACCGGGCCGCCGAAGATCTCGTAGGAAGAGAAGACCTTGCGGACCTTCGGATCCTTCAATGCATGGTTCTGGAACGGCGCGTTGGAAAGGTAGCCGGTGATCTCCGTGGAACCGGAGATGAGGGCCGCGGTGGCATCGGGATGAGGCAGCGTCACCATCAGTGAATCGAGCTTCTTCGCATTGCCGGGCCCGAAGGCCTGCTCCGCCGCCAGCTGCAGGATGCGCGCCTGCACCGAGACGCCGGCCACCGGCATGGCGATGCGGTCCTTCTCGGTGAAGTCCTTGATGGTCTTCACATTGGGATTGTTGGTGAGCAGGAAGTTGGGCTGCGCCCCGAACGCCCCGACGATCTTCACCTCGTTGGCGGTACCGCGCGTCTTGTCCCACAAGGTCAGGAACGGGCCGATGCCGGCCGAGGCGATGTCGATGTTGCCGGCAAGCAGGGCATCGTTCACCGCCGAGCCGCCGGACAGGCGCGTCCAGTCCACGGTGATGTCGATGCCCAGGGCCTTGCCGTGCTTCTCGATCAGCCCCTTCTCCTTCATCACATGGAAGGGCGTGTAGAGGGTGCCGAACTGCTGGGCGATGCGCAGCGTGCCCTCGGCGCGGGCCGGCCCGGCCGCAAGCGGACCGAAGGCGAGCACGGCCCCCAGCATCGCGCCCATCGCGGCGCGGCGGGTGGTGGTGGAGAGGCGTGCGGCGGGACGGCGGGTCATGGATCTGTCCTCTCGATCGAGATCAGGAAACGGCGGCAAGACGCCGTTCCGCGCTGTGGGAGCCCACAGCGAACTCGTTGACGATGTTGTCTGAAACCTTGCGGCGGCGGCCGTCGATGCCGAGCTCGGGGAACAGCAGCTCGGCGACGCGGTAGGCCTCTTCCAGATGCGGGTAGCCCGAGCCGATGAAGGTCTCGATGCCAATCTCCTGATATTCGCGAATGCGGGCCGCCACGCTCCTGGGGTCACCCACGAGCGCGGTCCCGGCGCCGCGGCGCACAAGGCCGATCCCGGCCCAAAGGTTCGGGGCGATCTCCAGCCGGTTGCGGTCTCCGGGCTGCAAGGCCGCCATGCGCGCCTGGCCGACGGAATCCATCTCGTCCTTGAAGCGCTTCTGGGCAGCGGCGATCTGCTCGTCGGAGATGCGCGAGATAAGCCGGTCCGCCGCCGCCCAGGCTTCCGCCTCGGTCTCGCGGACGATGAAGTGGATACGCAGGCCAAACTTCAGCTTGCGCCCGCGCTTGGCCGCGCGGGCCTGCACGTCGGCCAGCTTATCCTTCAGGATGTGGGGCGGCTCGCCCCAGGACAGATAGGTGGAGACGTGCTCGGCCGCGACCTCGTGGCCGGCGTCGGACGAGCCGCCGAACCAGAGCGGCGGATGGGGCTGCTGCACCACCGGGAAATCGAGGCGGCCGTGCTCCACCTGGTAGTACTGGCCATTGAAGTCCACGGTCTTGCCCGCCACCAGGTCGCGCCAGATGGCGAGGAATTCGTCGGCCTGCCGGTAGCGCGCGTCATGATCGAGGAAGATGCCGTCGGCCGCGAGCTCGGCCGGATGGCCGCCCACCACCACGTTGAGGAGAAGCCGACCGTCGCTCAATCGATCCAGCGCCGCCGCCTGCCGCGCCGCGAAGGCGGGCGAGGTGACCCCGGGGCGCAGCGCCACCAGGAATCGCAGCCGCTCGGTGGCCGTGGCAAGACCCGCGGCGGTGATCCAGCTGTCCTCGCAGCTCTGCCCCGTGGGCAGCAGCACGCCCTTGAAGCCGAGCCGGTCCACCGCCTGCGCCACCTCGCGGAAATAGGCGAATTCCGGCGGGCGCTGCCGCGTCTCCGAGCCCAGATATGCGCCATCGCCATGGGTCGGGATGAACCAGAAGAAGTCGGGGCTGGCGGCGGGGGACTGGAACGCACTCATCGGGGTCTCCGTCATTCCCCATAAAAATGACGGACATTATTATATAAAGTCAATGGATTTGATGTGATTAATTTTTCACACATGTTTTCAATGTGATGACATGGATAGCCACACACACCGGCAGGCAGGCTCCGAGCGGAGGGGAGTCGCTCGGCCCTGATGCACGGCGCCAGCCTGCGGGCAGGCCGGCGGGTGGCGGGACACGGATGAACGCGGCCACCGCACCGAGCCCTCAGGGAGAGAAGCCGGGCCATGACGCGGCGAAAGGGAGCGGCCGCTCCGGGCGGAGGATCATTCAAAGCAACCGCATGGCGGCGGCCGGCAGCCGTCACGACGGTGGCCCCGGGCGGTTTAGACGGCGCCCGCCACGACTTCCCGACGGATCGACGGGAGAACGGGCCGTCCAGCCGTATCCCTATCGCGGCTCGAAGCCCTGGCGCAGCAGGCGCACGACGGATGTGGCGAGCGCCCGGCGGTCGTCCACGGTCTCGCCCTCCTTCGGGCGATACCAGACGGACATCCAGTTGATCGCGCCGAGCGCCGCCTTGATGGCCACGGACGGGTTGCTCACCGTGGCGCTGCCGTCTTCCATGCCGGCTTCCAGCATCCGCCGGAACAGGCCCTCATAGCGACGGCGCATGTCCATCACCGCATCGAGGGTGCGCCTCTGGGCAGGGGTGGTGGCGGCCATGCGGTGCATGTGGACGCCCTGCACCACCACGGCAATGTAAGTGTGGTTCTCCATGGAGGCCAAAGCATGGGCCTCCAGCATGCGGCCGAGGCGCACGCCCGCAGGCCCCGGTGCGACGGCCGCGGCCTCCACCGCCGTGAACAGGCGGTCCATCCCCTCGCGATGGACGTCGAAGAACAGGTCCGTCTTCGAGGAATAATAATGGTAGATGCGGCCCTTGGTGGCCCCGAGCCGCCGCGCCACGTCGTCGATGCTGGTGGCGGAAAAGCCCTGCTCCATGAAGCACGCGGCGGCGGCTTCCAGAATATCCGCATTGCCGTTGCCGTCGCTTCGGATCTCCCGTTTCCGTCCGTCCACCATCGCCCCCCGGACCTTTCGCCATCCGTGACCTTCTTGCGGTCGCCGCCGGACACGCCGTGCGAGATAAGATGCGAACCACCCGCCGCGCAAGCAAACCGCAATGGCCAGCCACCGTCTCCCCTTCCCGGGAAGGCTGGACACTGGGCCCGCCAGATGCATACTACTGAGTATGTTGTAGCACGCACCTGCCAAGTGTGACTCCGGCGCCTTTCGGCGCCAGACCGAAGCGGCCGACGGAAGCGACGCCGGCTGCATTCATACAGGAAACGCCGCGAGACCACCCATGCCTTCACCCATCCCCGCGCCGGGCGCACCGCCTCTGGCGAGCCCTTGGCTCGACGTGACTCAGCCCCTCGTCAACCGCTTCGCCGACGCCATCTCTGACCACCAGTTCATCCATGTGGACCCGGAGCGGGCCGCGCGCGAAAGCGTGTTCGGCGGCACCATCGCCCATGGCTTCCTGGTGCTCTCCCTGCTGTCGAAGCTCGGCAGCGAGGTGCTGGCCCTGCCGGGACCCGGCGAGGTGGCCATCAACTACGGCTTCGACAAGGTGCGCTTCCTTGCGCCCGTGCCGGTGGGCCGGCGCATCCGTGGCGTCTTCAAGGTGGCCGCGCAGGAGCCGAGGAGCGGCGGCCTCCTCACCCGTTTCGACGTGACCGTGGAGCTGGAGGGCTCGGCCAAGCCCGCGCTCGCGGCCGAATGGCTGGTTCTGATTCTCAAGGGAGACAAGGCATGAGCATTTCGTTCGACGGCCGGGTAGCCATCGTGACCGGCGCAGGCGGAGGGCTCGGCCGGTCGCACGCCCTGGAGCTCGCCCGTCGCGGCGCCAAGGTGGTGGTGAACGACTTCGGCGGCGCCCGCGACGGCACCGGCGGCTCCAGCACCGCTGCCGAAGCCGTGGTGGAGGAGATCCGCGCCCTCGGCGGCACGGCCATCGCCGACGGGGGCAACGTCACCTCCGTCGCCGACATGGACGCCATGGCCGAGGCGGCCCTGAAGGCGTTCGGGCGCATCGACATCCTCATCAACAACGCCGGCATCCTGCGCGACCGCACCTTCACCAAGATGGACATGGCGGATTTCGCCGCCGTCGTCGCCGTGCACCTCATCGGCTCCGCCCACGCGACCAAGGCGGTGTGGGAGACCATGCGCGCGCAGAAATACGGCCGCGTGCTGATGACCTCCTCCACCTCCGGCGTCTACGGCAATTTCGGCCAGTCCAATTACGGGGCGGCGAAGGCCGGCCTCATCGGCCTCATGAACGTGCTGCACTTCGAGGGCGAGAAATACGGCGTGCGCGTCAACGCCATCCTGCCCACGGCGGCCACCCGCATGACGGGCGACATGATGGACGCGGAAACCCTCGCCCACCTCGCCCCGGAGAACGTGACCCCCGCCGCCCTTTACCTCGTGAGCGAGAAGGCCCCGAGCCGCACCGCGCTGCTCGCCGGCGCGGGCACGGTGGCCCGCATGGCCATCGTGGAGACGGAAGGCGTGTTCCTGCCGCCCGGCCAGCGCACCCCGGAGGCGGTGGCCGCGGCCTTCGACGACCTCGCGCGGCTCGACAGCCCCATCGAGACCGAGGCGGGCCTCTCCCACGTGGACCGTATCATCGCCCGTGCCAAGGCCGCCGCTGCGGCGATGGCCTGAGGGAGCGCACATGAGCGAGCCTCGTCCCGCCCCCGAGGGGCGGACGGCGTTCCGACGCTTCTACGGCATGGAGACGCGCTGGAACGACGTGGACCGGTACGGCCACATGAACAACGTGATCTATCTCGAATATTTCGATTCCGCCCTCAACCGGGCTCTCATCGGCGCCGGCGCGCTTGATTTCGCGGGCACGGGGCCCATCGGCATCGTCGCCAGCGTGGGTGCCAGCTATTTCTCGGAAGTGGCCTATCCGGACCGGCTGAAGGTGGGCGTGCGCGTGGAGCGCATCGGCACCTCCAGCCTCACCTGGGGCTTCGGCCTGTTCCGCGAAGGCGCCGCCCTCTCCGCTGCCGTGGGCCGCACCGTGCACGTCTATGTGGACCGCACCAGCCGCCGCCCGCAGCCGCTGACACCAGAACTCGGGGCGCTCGCCGAAGCGCTTTTCGCGCGCCCGCAGGAGATCGCATCATGAGGGAAGCCGTCGTCGTTTCAACCGCCCGCACGCCCATCGGCAAGGCCTTTCGCGGGGCGTTCAACGACACCAGCGCGCCGGAACTCGCCGGCCACGCCATCGCCAGCGCGCTGGCCCGCGCCGGCATCGAGGGCGGCGCGGTGGAGGACGTGATCATGGGGGCTGCCCTGCAGCAGGGCACAACGCACATGAACATCGGCCGCACCGCCGCCCTCCGCGCCGGCCTGCCGGCCCATGTGCCGGGCCAGAGCGTGGACCGGCAGTGCGCCTCCGGCCTCATGGCTCTGTCCATCGCCGCCCGGCAGATCATCGGCGAGGGCATGGAGGTCGCGGTGGGCGGCGGTGTCGAGCAGGTGTCGCTGGTGCAGAATGCGCGCATGAACATCGATCGCTGGCACGACGCCTGGCTCGATGCCCATGTGCCCGCCACCTACATGAGCATGATCGAGACGGCGGAGATCGTCGCCGAGCGCTACGGCGTTTCCCGCGATGCGCAGGACGCCTATGCCCTGCGCTCCCAGCACCTGACAGCGGAAGCCCAGGCCCGTGGCGCCTTCGATGACGAGATCGTGCCCCTCGACACGGTGAAGCTCGTCACCGACAAGGCCACCGGCGACACCCGCCGCGAGGCCGTCCGCCTCAGCCGGGACGAGGGCAACCGCGCCGACACCACGGCGGAGGGCCTCGCCGCGCTGAAGCCCGTGTTCAAGGGCGGACTTGAGGTGACGGAAGGCCGTTTCGTCACCGCCGGCAACGCCTCCCAGCTCTCGGACGGCGCCTCGGCCGCCGTGCTCATGGAGGCGAAGGCGGCGGAACGGCGGGGCCTGTCGCCCCTCGGCATCTACCGCGGCATGGCCGTGGCCGGCTGCGGGCCGGAGGAAATGGGCATCGGGCCCGTGTTCGCCGTGCCGAAGCTGCTGGAGCGGCACGGCCTGAGAATGGACGACATTGGCCTGTGGGAGCTGAACGAGGCGTTCGCCGCCCAGCTCCTCCATTGCCGCGACCGCCTCGGCATTCCCGACGAGCGGCTGAATGTGAACGGCGGCGCCATTGCCATCGGCCATCCCTACGGCATGTCCGGTGCCCGCATGGCGGGGCACGCCCTCATCGAGGGCAAAAGGCGCGGGGTGCGCTACGTGGTGGTCACCATGTGCGTGGGCGGTGGCATGGGTGCGGCCGGGCTGTTCGAGGTCGCCTGAAGGCAGCCCCCGCCGGGCGGGGGCCTGTGCCCGAGCCTCAGCGCCGCGGCAAGCCGATGCGGCGCTCCAGCCACTGGGGCCGCACCCAGCCGGAATGGGCCGCCGCATCGGCCGTGAGGCGCGCCTGGACCTCGGGCGGAAAGGGGGCCGCGCGCGGCGTGCCGGAGGCGCGCGCCACGTGCATCAGCACCTGCTCGCACAGGGCCAACTCCGCCCCCTGCGCATTGCGCAGGCACATGAAGATGTGCATGCGCTTGGCATCCGCCTCAAGCACCACCAGCTCCACCGCAAGAGCCGCGCCCTCGTGGCACTCCTTCAGATACCCGATGCGGCTGTCGAGCGTGTAAAGCGTGGCGGAAGACGCCTCGCGATAGGCCGCGCCGAGGCCGATCCGGTCCATATAGGCGGTGGCCGCATCCGAGAAGACGATGCCATAGGCGAAGTCGCCCATGTGGCCGTTATAGTCCACCCAGGCGCGCGCCACCTTGGTCTCGAGAATGGGGATGCCTGCCACCGCAGGCGGGCTCTGCTCGGGATTGCTCATCATCAGTCTTTCGGCGTCGGACCACTCTTCGGACACGGCAAGGGAGCCGGGGGCCTCAGGCGCCCCGGCTCCGTCTGGCATGCCGCTCAGCTCTTCGCCAGCGGGCAGGCGCTTTCCTCGATGGGCCGAAAGGCCTCCTTGCCGGGAATGGTGCGCAGGACCTTGTAATAATCCCACGGCCCCTTCGATTCCCTCGGCGCCTTCACCTCCACCAGATACATGTCGTGCACCAGCCGCCCGTCCTTGCGCAGCGTGGCGTTGCGGGCGAAGAAGTCGTTGATGGGAGCCTCCCGCAGCTTGGTCATCACCGCCGCGCCGCTCACCGTCCCAGCCGCCTGCGCCGCCTTCAGGAAGTTGGCGACCGCGGAATAGACGCCGGCATGCACCATGGTGGGCATCTTGCCGCCCATCCGCTCGGCATAACGCTTCGACCAGGCACGGGTCTGGTCATCATAGTCCCAGTAGAAGCCGGTGGTCAGGGTCAGCCCCTTGGCGATGTCGAGGCCGACCGCATGCACGTCCGTGAGGAACAGCAGCATGCCCGCGATGCGCTGGCCGCCCTGGGTGATGCCGAACTCGTTGGCCTGCTTCAGCGCCGTCATGGTGTCGCCGGAGGAATTGGCCAGCGCCACCACCTTGGCCCCGGAAGCCTGCGCCTTCAGCAGGTAGGAGGAGAAGTCCGAGGTCTCGCGCGGGTGGCGCACGGCGCCCACCACCGTGCCGCCGGCGGCTTTGACCGCCTCGCTCGTGTCCTTCTCCAGCGCGTGGCCGAAGGTGTAGTCCACGGTGATGAAGAACCAGCTGTTGCCGCCCTCCTGGGTGATGGCGCGGCCGGTGCCGTTGGCCAGCGCGTAGGTGTCCCAGGTCCAGTGGGCGGTGGTGGGCGAACACATCTTGCCCGTCAGCTCGGACGAGCCGGCGGTGGAGACCAGGAAGGCGGTGTCCGTGTTGCGCGTCACCTCCTGCACCGCCATGGCGACGGAGGAGGTGGGCACGTCGATGATGGCCTTCACGCCCTTCTCGTCGATCCAGCTGCGGGCGAGCGAGGCGCCCACGTCCGGCTTGTTCTGGTGGTCGCCGACGATGACCTCCAGGTCGCGACCCAGGAGCTTGCCGCCGAAATCCTCCACCGCCATCTTCGCCGCCGTGACAGAGCCGGGACCGGCAAGGTCCGCATTCATGCCCGACATGTCGGTGAGCACGCCAAGCCTGTAGGTCTCGGCCGAGGCCGGCGTGCCGGCGATGGCGAGCGCCGCCAGCGCGACGCAGCCGGAAAATCCGCGCATCATGAGGTATCCTCCCGTTTCAGCTTCCTGGTTTGCGTGGCCGGTTCATCCGGCCTTCTCGGACATCATGCGGGACAGAAGGAACTGGTCCGCCTCGTAGGATGCGGCCCAGTTGTCCCGGCTTTCGGCATCGACGGCGCGCTTGGTCATGGCCAGCGGCAGGGCCGGGCACCGGGCCATCTCAAGGGCCCACGCCTTCGCCATCTCCACCGCACCGCCCTGGGGTGCCAGCCGGTCGGCAAGGCCCATCTCCACGGCGGCTGCGGCGGGCACGGTCTCGTCGGCGAACAGGAGGCGCTTGGCGCGCGTCGGCCCCACGAGGGCCACCAGCAGCGAGAGCCCGCCCCAGCCCAGCGTCATGCCAAGCCGCACCTCGGGAAAGCGAAAGAAGGCGCCCTCCCCCGCCACGCGGAAGTCCGCCGCCATGGCGAGAATGCCGCCGCCGCCGATGGCCGGCCCCTCCACCGCCGCGATCACCACTTGCGGCAGGCGCCGCCAGCGCTCGATCAGGCGCCCGCCCGCCGCCATGGCGCGGTGGCGGGCGGCGAGGTCCGCGTCGGGCCGCCAGAGGTCCGCGTCCGCAAGGTCCACGCCGGCGGAGAAGCGGGTGGGCGTGCCCGTGAGCACCACGGCCTTCAGCGTGGTATCCGCCTCCAGCCCCGCCGCCACCGTGGTGAGTTCCTCGATGGCCGCGAAGCTTAGGGCATTGGCCTTTCCGCCACGGTCGTAGCGCACCACGCAGAGCGCGCCATCCCGTTCGATTTCCACCATTTTCATGGGGCCTGCGGCTCCTCCCAGAGCATGTTTCCCTTTACATACTACTGAGTATGTTGCATAAGGACCAAGTCTTTGCAACAGGCGCCAACGGCATCGAAAAGCATGCCGGAGAAGACCGGGAGGATGAGGATGGGAGAGCGGGAAGCCGCGCTTTCAGGCGCGCATGCGGTGCTGCGCACCATGCTGGAGCGCCACGCGGCGGAACGGCCCGAAGCACCTTTCGTGCAGTTCTGGCCCGGCCCTGCAGACGCCTCCACCTGGACCTATGCCGCCACCCTTGCCCATGTACGCCGGCGCGCCGCCACCCTCGCCCGCCATGGCGTGACGCGCGGCCAGCACGTGCTCTGCTTCATGGGCAACGGGCCGGACCTGCTCGCCACCTGGTTCGCCATCAATTACCTCGGCGCAGTCTATGTGCCCCTCAACACCGCCGTCCGCGGCCGGCCGCTGGAGCACATCCTCAACGATGCCGACGCGCCCCTGATGATCGCCGAGGCGGCCCTGCTGGACCGCCTGAAAGGCCTCTCCCCCGGCAGGCTGAAGACGGTTCTGACCGTGGCCGGCGCGCCCGCTGCGGTGGACGGCCTCGAGGTGCTGGCGCTGGAGGACCGGGACGATTACGACCCCGCGGTGCTGGAGCTGGACCGGCCCATCGCGCCGTGGGACACGCAGGCCATCATGTACACCTCGGGCACCACGGGGAACCCGAAGGGGGTGATATCCTCCTACACCCAGCTCTACACCATGGGGCCGGATGCCTTCGACGTCGCGGCGGATGACCGCTGTCTCATCTGCGGCCCCATCTTCCATTGCGGCTCGACGCTCTATGTCTATGCCCAGCTCGCCCGCGGCCTCTCCATCGGCATGATGCGGGAGTTCCGCACCCAGGAGTTCTGGCCGGCCGTGCGCGAGACCGGCTCCACCTATGTGCTGCTGCTCGGCGTCATGGCCAGCTTCCTGCTGAAGGCGCCCCCGTCCGCGGACGACCGCGCCCATCCGCTGCGCCGGGCCTTCATCACCCCCTTCGGCGAGGACGGCCCCGCCTTCGCCGAGCGCTTCGGGGTGGAGGCATGGACCATCTACAACATGACCGAGATCGCCAGCCCCCTGCATGCCGGCCCCGGCATCACCCGCAAGGGCATCGCCGGCGCCCCGCGGCCCTGGTTCGAGCTGCGCATCGTGGATGCCGACGACCTGGAGGTGCCGGACGGCGAGACGGGCGAGCTCATCATCCGCGCGCACCGGCCCTGGGCGCTGATGAAGGGCTATTACAACAATCCCGGCGCAACCGCCGAGGCGCTGCGCAACGGCTGGTTCCACACCGGCGACGGCTTCCGGCGCGACGCGGACGGCACCTATTTCTTCGTGGATCGGTTGAAGGATGTCATCCGCCGTCGCGGCGAGAACATCTCCTCCTTCGCTTTGGAAGCGGAGGTGCGCATCCATCCGGCGGTGAAGGAATGCGCGGCGGTGGCGGTGCCCAGCGCCTTTACGGAAGACGAGGTGCTGGTGGTGGTGACCCCGGTCGAGGGAGCAACCCTCGATGCGGCGGAGCTGATCTCCTTCCTCGCCGCCAGCGTGCCGCACTACATGGTGCCGCGTTATGTGCGGCAGGTGGAGGCCTTGCCCAAGACCTCCAGCGGCAAGGTGCAGAAACACGAGCTGCGTGCCGAGGGCGTCACGCCCGATACCTTCGACCGCGACGCTGCGGGCATCCGCATCAACCGCGCATCCTGAGGCACGCGGATAATTGCGCGCGCCCATCGCGAGGCCCCGCCCCACTTCTCTCCAGCGCCGATGGCGATGGGCGAACGCCGGGCGCGGTAGCGAAGGGCCATGGTACGGTAAAGGCGTTCCAGGCCCGCCGCTCAGGCCTTCGCGTCGAACGAAGGCGTCACCAGACCGTTCGTGGTGAGGCGCGGCTCGACCGCGGCGTGATGCGCTCCGTCCGTTGCCCGGCATAGGCACGCTCGACCGCGAAGGCGCGAGCCGTAGTGTGGCCGCATCGGACATGTGGTGCCAGGTCAGCTGCGGCGCGACCGCGGCTCCCCCGTCAACACTCCGGCTGATCCACCGCTTCCCTTTCCGCACAGTTTGCGAGCGCCTGGGGCAGCATGGCGGCGATGCGTGCGCCCCATTCCGCCTGCCCCTGCGGATGGGCGAGGAGGTCCTGCCGGATCTCGATGCCCACGTGAAGAAGGCCGCGCCGCTCCCCATGCTCGGGGATCGTCCAGTCGGTCGCGTCGCTCACGCTGTAGGGCTCATTGTCGCCGACGACGAGGTCCCGGTCCCGCCGGAGCGTGGCCAGCAGCGCGCCCGCAAACCGGGCATCGCGGTGATAGAGCACGCCCACATGCCAGGGGCGCCGCACGCCGCTGAAGACAGGCGTGAAGCTGTGCATGGCGACCAGCACGGTGGGCCGTCGCGCCGCCTGCCGGCGGTCGAGCTCGGCGGCGATGCGGGCATGGTAGGGCTGGAAGATCTCCCCTGTTCGCGCGGACCGTGCGGCAGCATCGAGGCCGCGATTGCCGGGCACCGGCGTGCCGTCGCTGGCCTCGGGGATGGAATCCGGCACGCCGGGCGGCCGATTGCAGTCGATCACCAGGCGGGAATAATTCTGTTGTATGAGGGTGGCATGAAGGATATCTGCCAGCCTGTGGCAGGCCCCGGCGATGCCGATATCCCACGCGATGTGACGTGCGCGATCCACGGCCGTGAGGCCGAGCGTGTCCAGCGCGCGTGGAAAGGCATTGCCCGCATGATCCGCGACGATGAGGAACGCGGATCCCCCATCGGCATTGATAACCGAGACCGGCGGCATGTCGCCCGCCGCCAGCAAGGGAAAAGTCCGGTCCACGGGAGATCCTCTCCGGCCGGCCGCGCCGTCGCGCGACGTTTCGATTTGCACGCACCATAGCCGACATAGCGGGCCCTGCCCGCACATCCCAGAGGTTCCAGATGCAAATCCACGCCGGCTACGAGATTTCCTACGCGTGCGCCCAGTCGACGCCCATGATCCTCACCCTGAGCGTGTATCCCTCGCGGATCGCCGACCTGGCGAGCTTCGACCGCATCCTGTTCGACCCGCCGCTGGTGGCCAATACCTACCACGACAGCTTCGGCAATTTCTGCCACGTCATCGAGGCTCCGGCCGGCCAGCTGACCATGCGCACCGATTTCGTGATCCGCGACAGCGGCAAGCCCGACGAAGTGGCCCACGACGCGGCCCAGCACGCGCTGGGCGACCTGCCCGTGGGCGTGCTGCAGTTCCTGCTCGGCAGCCGCTATTGCGAGACGGACCGGCTGACCGGCATCGCCTGGTCCATGTTCGGCCACTTGCCCAAGGGGTGGACGCTGGTGCAGGCCATCTGCGATTTCGTGCACAACCACATCGCCTTCGATTACGCCCATGCCAGCCCGCTGAAGACGGCCTTCGACGCCTACACGCAGAAGCAGGGCGTGTGCCGCGACTTCGCCCACCTCGCCATCACCCTGTGCCGCTGCATGAACATACCGGCGCGCTACTGCACCGGCTATCTCGGCGACATCGGCGTTCCGCCGGATCCGGCCCCGATGGATTTCAGCGCCTGGTTCGAGGTCTACCTGGGCGATCGCTGGTACACGTTCGATGCTAGGCACAACAGGCCCCGCATCGGCCGCATCCTCATGGCGCGCGGACGGGACGCCACCGACGTGGCCATCGTGACGTCCTTCGGACCCTCGACACTCTCGAGCTTCAAGGTCATGACCGTGGAAATGAGGGAAGCAGCGTAACCCATCGCCTTGGGCGGCCATTTCCCCTATACCATGACGTCAACCGGCTTCGGCCGGCCCATCCGAGCGAGCGGCCACAGGGTGGCCAGGGATTCGGGACGACCTTCGGATTGGAAATCTTTTGCAGGTTCTCGTCAGAGACAACAATATCGAGCAGGCACTCAAGGTTCTGAAGAAGCGGATGCAGCGGGAAGGTGTTTTCCGCGAAATGAAGCAGCGCCGCGCTTACGAAAAGCCCTCCGAAAAGCGTGCCCGCGAGCATGACGAAGCCATTCGTCGTCATCGCAAGGCAACCCGCAAGAAGGCACAGTGGGAAGGCCTGATCGCCGCCCCCAAGCGCCGGGTGAAGAAGCCGGCGACATCCGCGCCGCCCCGCTGAGAGGCCCATGCTGGGACGTGGGTTGAGAGGCCCTGTCCCAGCGTGCCCGAGGCCCTCACGCCCCCGTCAATAGAACGGCCTTGTGAGCTTCGCCGTCGCCAGGAGCCGGCCTTCGGCGTCGAGGGCATCCACATTCCAAGTATACATCCCCCCGACGCACGGGGGTCGGAACGACACGGCGCCACGCGGAACGGTTCCGCGCACCGGCAGCGGCACATCCGCCCCGCCGAGCTCGCGGCCGGCCTGGTTGACCAGCGCGAACCGGAGCTTCGTCGTTCCGGCCGGTACATTCTCCAGCAGAAATTCAGGGCTGCTTGGCTTCGGCGTGCACAGCTTCGTGCCGATCCAGGTAAAGTCGAGCGTCATGTCAGGGGAAAGCGCAAAGGCGCTTGAGGCAGTGCCGCAGAGAAGACACATCAATATACATAGTTTTTTCATGAGAACGCCTCTGGCTTCGATACAGAAGCCTCCGGCAAGCTACCACAGCGAAAACCGCAGCGTTGTCGCGGAATTGACATTTGATAAAAAAACGGCTCAGTCCACCAATATTAAAGCACCATCGACCGCAATGCGTGTTAGAAGAGCTTGATGAAAGCTAAATTCAAGCCTGACAATTGGGTCGAATTCGCCGAGGGCTTCCGCGCGCCGCCCGGGCGGTTCCGCATTCTGCGCGAGCTCCCGCCGGACAGGGGCGAGCCGAGCTACCGCATCAAGGGCGAACGCGAAGAGTTTGAGCGTGTCGCACGCGAGTCCGAATTGCGCCGCGCCTGAACAAAAAAGACAACGCGACTGATTAACGTATTTTGGGTCTTGCAATAAACACAATCCACCCCTAACTTCCATTTGTCTGATTTTGGCGGCTGATTTTTCTCTGATGCATTTCGGTGCATCTGGCGACGACTCCCTTCAATATCTAACTACCGTCCAACCTGATCCTACGGGTGGGACACTCTATGCACGATTGAAAGGAAATCGTCATGAATATCGGCACCGTGAAGTGGTTCAACGCCACCAAGGGTTTTGGCTTCATTCAGCCTGATGATGGCGGTGTGGACGTGTTCGTTCACATCTCGGCCGTCGAGCGGGCGGGGATGCAGACCCTTGCTGAAGGGCAGAAGCTCCAGTTCGACATTGTCCGCGACAACAAGTCCGGAAAGAATTCTGCAGGAAATCTTCAGGCCGCGTGATTATCCTGAACCATTGGCCACGGATGTACTGGCAATGGCTTGAGGCGATCTGAAGGTTGCAGTAGAAGGCCCCACCTCTTCGAGGCGGGGCTTTTTTGCTTTCGGCTTTCGGGCGACGTCCTACATGAAATATTTTGCAACCGCATGCATGTATTCGTGGTAGTACGTCCTATGACTCTTATCACGACACATCAGAACAACCTCTCCAGCGCCGAACGCCGACGCCAGCTAGAGGAATCCACCGCCCGCGCCATGGAGCGCTACAGGAGCGAATTCGAAGCCACCCGTGCCAAGACGTCCCGGCTGCGCGCCGAGCGCGAGGCCCGCCAGGAGGAAATCCCGGCAAAGCCCCGCAGCCGGATGCCCGCAAAGGGCCTTTGACGTCCAGGATCGTCCCGCCCCACCGCGCCGGAGGGGCACGATGGCACGGCCGAGGCGGACGGAGAAACATCAGGCTATCGCCTCACTCCACGGCCAGTCGCTCGGCCAATTCCGTCACATCATCCCAACCCAAATGGTGGCTTCCACCCGCCGTTTCCACATGAAGCCCGTCTTGCCTGACCGCCGCGGAGAATTCATCGTCGCTTCCGACCGGGCTCAAATAGATGAAGTCGGTACGCCGCCAGTCATAGGCCACGGCGGTGAATGCGCGCGACAATGTCCGCCCCTCTTCCAGGGTCAGGTCGAAATACACCTGCTCGCTCAACATCATCCGCAGCATTTCGCCGAGCATCCGATGCGGCACGCGTTTGACGAGGGGATAGCTCATGTATTGTCGCTCAATATCGCTTCTGGACAGGCCTTCGAGCGCCGGGCGTTTCCGGATGATGGGGCCATCGCCGGAGGCCAGACGGCTTCAGCTCCCTGCGATGGAGCCCGCATCCTGAAGAGCCGCGTTCCTGCCCCCAGCGCCCGGCCCCATCGTCGGACCTGTTCGCATCGGACCTGCCGGCTCCCTGCCTAAACAGCGCGAACCTCTTCCGGCTTCGCGATGAACTCCAATCGGTCAACCTGATCGAAGTCCGCGATCGGCACCTCGAATACGAAGCGGTTCGGATACCAGAAACTGGCATAGGGCAGGAACAGGCTGCCCGATGACAGGCTCGCCAATTGCCGCGGGCCCGCAAACAGATCCGCTTCGAAGCCGCCCCCGTTTGTCGGCGCCGCCGTGTTGTCGCCGAACACCTCGAACTGGACGAACAGCTTCGCCGAAGGAACGCCCGCCTCGACGGTCTTGATCGCGATGACGCGAAGATCCTGGAAGCGACGACCGATCTTGCCATCCGGCAGAAGTTGCAGGAACTCGTGCACGCGCCCCTTCTTGACCACGGTGGCTTCGACCAGAGGCACACCCAGATCAGCCAATCCGGCAGGCTTAGCGGGTGCCAATGTCACGACAGTGCGGGTTTCCTGCAACGCGGGCAAGATGAGCTCCTGTTAGGATTCAACGTCGCAAACCCGACCAAAAATCCGGGTCCGCCCCACCCCAAGCACATTGCGCGCCAAATCGGTGAGCCAACCCTAGGTGCGTCGGCGGCGGCAGAACCCTGACCCCGCCCCGCCTCGGATCACCGGAAGCGACCGGCCTATCCTGCACTCTCCGGAGTGCAGAAACCTACCTATGTCTTTGATTTTTCATAAAATCTAAATCAGCCGGCAGCAGCCGAGCCATGAATGGCGCCAGGGGCGGAATGAAATAACTATCAAGTTGATATCACTGCACCCGACAACCGTGCCGAATAAGGGTCGAATCCTGGTGCTGCCCGTCGAGATGGCGCAGGATGTCTCGGGCCGCGGCGAAGGCGATGTCCCGCCGCACGCTGTCCACCGCTGAGCCGATGTGCGGAGTGAGCACCGTGCGCGGGTGGGCGAGGAGGCGTGGCTCGATACCGGCCGGGCGATCGGCGCGGGCCCAGTCCTCGGTCTCGAACACATCGGCCGCATAGCCACCGAGCCGGCCAGCCTCCAGTGCATCGGCCACCGCCGCTTCGTCCACCAGAGAGCCGCGGGCGGGATTGATCAGCAGCGCACCGGGTTTCATGGCCGCGAGCGCGGCGGCATCGATCAGGTGGCGCGAGGCCTCCGTGAGCGGCAGAGCGAGCACCAGATAGTCGCTGCGCGCGATGATGTCGGCGAGGTCGCGCCGCAGCAGCCCCTGGGCATCCTCGGCGGCGGGCGAGAGGGGCTGCGCGTCGCAATAGGACAGGCGGCAGCGGAACGGCCGCAGCCGGTGGGCGATGGCCTGCCCCACCGCGCCCATGCCGACGATGCCGACCTCCGCCCCGTCGAGGCCCATGCCGTAGAGCACCGGCCGCCAGCCGGCGAAGGGCCGGTCGCGCACCAGCCGGTCGCCGGCGAGCAGGTTGCGCCCCAGCGTGATCATCAGCCCCACCGCCAGCTCCGCGGTGGGCGCGGTGAGCAGGTCCGGCACGATGGTCACCGCCACGCCGCGGGCGCGGCAGGCTTCTCTGTCGAAATTGTCGGCACCCTTCAGGGCGCAGGCGACAATCTCGAGGTCCGGGCAGGCGTCGAGGAAAGCCGCGTCCACATGGTCCGTCATGAAGGCGAGCATGGCATCCGCGTCACGGGCGCGGCGCAGGAGCTCGTCGCGCGGCCACGGTTCGCGGGTGGTATTGGCCTCCACCGGACCGCGTGTGGAAAGCAGGTCCAGCACCTCGGGATGCACCCAGTTGGTAACGAGGGTCTTGCGGGCCATGGCAGGTCTCTTCGTTGGTCTCTTGGCAGAGGTCTCTTGGCAGGTGTCTTGGCAGGTGTCTTGGCAGCTCTCTTGCGAGAACCGGGAAGGCTCAGACGGAGGCGGAGCAGAAGGCGGCGAAGCGCCGGGCCAGGGAGGATTGGGGGCTCTCCCGGCCGAGGCCGATGAACAGCGTCTTGAAGATGTCCGCCTCCTCCAGCTCCAGCATGGCGAGGATGCCGGCCTTCACCTCCTCGGCCACGGCGTAGGCGAACACCACTGAGAGGCCGAGCCCGGCCTTCACCGCCTCCTTCACCGCGGCGGTGCTGCCGAGCTGGCGAGCGACGCGCAGGCGCGCCGCATCGGGCCCGAACACGCCGGCAAGGGCCCGACCGGTGCCGGTGCCCGGCTCGCCGCCGATGACGGGATGGTCGAGCAGCACCTGGCGGGGAATGCAGCGCGCCTGCGCCAGCGGATGATCCGGGGCGGCGATGACCACCAGCTTCTCGCGGCGCCAGCCCTGCCATTCCACGGCGGGGTGCTCCTCGCTCCATTCGGTCAGGGCAACGTCGGCCTCGCCGCAGGCCAGCGCATCCACCGCATGGCGGTTGGTGGTGATGGCAAGGTCCACCGCCCCCGGCCGGCCGAGATCGCGCTCGAAGGCGGCGACGAGGCGGGGGGCGAGATAGACGCCCACATTGCCCGAGGCGTGCACCACCAGCCGGCGATCGGCGACGAGGGCGCGGGCGCGCTCGGCGGCGGCGACGAGGGAACGCGCCCTGGGCAGGAACAGCTCGCCGTCGCGGGTGGGCACCGCCCGGCTGCGGTTGCGCACCACCAGGGGCACGCCAACGAACTCCTCCAGCTTGCGCAACTGCTGGGACACCGCCGGCTGCGAGCAGGCAAGCCGCTCGGCCGCCGACTGGATGCCCCCCTCGTCGATGACCGCGAGAAAGGTCTGAACCTGCGACAGATTCAGCATGCCTGTGCGTCTCCCCTCACGCCGCCGCAGCGGCGGCCCGTTACCCACCCACCATATGCAATAAGTGAATAGTTATAGCAATTAGATAGTGAATTGGAATTTTTCTCTGTGCCACCCTGACGGGATCGATCCGCCGTGATCTGGTGTGAAAAGCGGCCTATCCCGGCGATCTTCCGGTGCATCAGGCGACCGCAGCGGCTCCATTGTCATCAGAGTGAAATATAATCGTTGTTTGAGTTTCATTGAGATTTGGAATTTTCACGACGCCGAGGCGGGAGTTGCCGCCGCAAGGCGGGCATCCCCGCCGGCGCGGCCATCGCGCCGCGCACCACCAACCCATGAGGTCGACATGATCACCCGTCGTCGGTTCGGGGCGCTCGCCGCCTCCGCGCTCTCGCTTCCGCTCGTCGCCCGGGCCGCGCACGGCCAGCAGATGCGCGACGGCAAGCTGCACCTGCGCTTCGCCATCGCCCCCGTGCGGCCGACCCCCGCCATCACCATCAAGGAGTTCGAGCCGGTGTTCCGCTATCTCGCGGGCGAGCTCGGCGCCACCTACGAGCTGGTGAGCCCGGAGAGCTGGGCCGCGGTGTCGGTGGCCATGAGCAATGGACACGTGGATGTGGGCTGGCTCGGCCCGTGGGGCTATGTGCTCGCCAACCAGCGCGTGGGCACCGAGGTGATCGCCACCGCCAAGTATCGCGGCAAGCCCTTCTACCACGCCATCATCGAGGGCCGGCCGGGCCTGCCGATCAAGACCTTCCCGCAGGACGCCAAGGGCATGAAGCTGTCCCTGAGCGACCAGGGCAACACCTCCGGCTGGCTCATCCCCTACGCCTTCCTGGTGAAGAGCGGCGTCGACCCGCGGGAGTATTTCCAGCTGCGCGAGGGCGCCACCTTCGGCAACAACGTGTCCATGATCCAGCAGGGGCTCATCGACCTCGGCTCCAACATGGACCGCGGCCGCTACGGCATGATCGAGGCCGGCGAGATGGATCCCGCCAAGGTGGTGGTCTACTGGACCTCCCAGGAACTGCCGAACGACGCCATCTGCGTGCCCAAGGGCTTCGACCCGGCGCTGAAGGCGAAGATCCGCGACATCCTCGTCTCCCTGCCGGAGGACAAGGCGCAGGTCCTTATGGGCAGCGGCTACAACGGCTTCGTGCCCGCCACCCATGCCGACTACGGCATCATCGAGGAGGCCGGCCGCGTCACCGGCAAGCTGAAGTCCTGATCCGCGCCGCCGGTGCCTGCGGGCACCGGCTTCCCGCGCCCGGCGCGCCCGGGCATCCCGCGGGAGACTGCCAGGAAACCGCCAGGAAACTGCCATGACCATCGCAAGCTTCGACGACACCCGCTACGCCGAGCCGGCACGGCCCTGGCTGACCTGGAGCAACCTGCGGCGCGCGCTGGTCTTCCTCGCCGTCGCCGGCTTCCTCGGCGCCTGCGTCTCGGCGGCCCGGGTGGACCCGGCCAAGCTGGTGGACGGCCTGCCGAAAATCGCCTCCTGGTTCACCCAGATGTTCCCGCCAGACCTGCGCGACTTCGACCGGGTGCTGCGCGACGCCTTCCAGACCCTGGCCATGGCGACGGTGGGCACCATCGGCGCCCTCGTGGTGTGCATCCCACTGGTGCCGCTGGCGGCGCGCAACACCACGCCCAACCTGCTGCTTTACCGCGCGGTGCGGGCGCTGCTGGGGGTTCTGCGCGGCACCGAGATTCTGGTGTTCGCGCTCATCTTCGTGGCCGCGGTGGGGTTCGGCCCGTTCACCGGCGTGCTGGCCATCCTATTCAACATGGTGGGGGCGCTGGGCAAGCTGCTCACCGAGGTGATCGAGCCCGCCGATCCCGGCCCTGTGGAGGCGGTGGAGCTCACCGGCGCCGGCCCGGTGCGCGCCTTCCGCTATGCCCTGCTGCCGGACGTGTGGCCGAACATCGTCGCCGTCACCCTCTACATCTGGGAGTTCAACGTGCGGGCCTCCACGGTGCTGGGCATCGTCGGGGCCGGCGGCATCGGCCAGACGCTGAAGGATTCCATCGACCTCCTGGACTTCCCCAAGATGGCCACCGTGCTCGGCGTCATCCTCGCCATGGTGATCGCCATCGACACCCTCAGCGCCTATCTGCGCCGCCTCGTGCTGAGCCCGGAGGCCGCCGCCACCCGCGCCGGAACGCCGGCGCGCCTCTCCGATGGCGAAGGCCGCGCCTGACCGGCCCGACGGGAGCCTGCCATGAACATCGTCACCTCCGGGCACCTTCCGCCCTACCGCTCGCTCGCCGCCGAGGACGGCGCCGCCATCGTGGTGCGCGACCTCAGCAAGGCGTTCCATGGCCGCACGGTGCTGGACCGCGTTTCCTGCACCGTGCCGGCCGGACAGTTCGTGGTGCTGCTCGGCCCCTCGGGCTGCGGCAAGTCCACCCTGTTCCGCTGCCTCACGCGGCTGGTGGAGCCGGACGCGGGAAGCGTCGCCATCCGCGGCACCGAGGTCACCGCGCTGAAGCCCGCCGCCCTCAAGGCGCTGCGGCGCGAGGTGGGCTTCGTGTTCCAGCAGTTCAATCTGGTGAAGCGCTTCAGCGCCATCGACAACGTGCTGGCGGCACGGCTCGCCGGCACCCCGCTGTGGCGCGTGCTGCTGCGCCGGTTCCACGCCCGGGACCGCCAGCTGGCGCTGGCCTGCCTCGACAGCGTGGGGCTGCTCGACCTCGCCTATCAGAGGGCGGAGCGGCTCTCCGGCGGGCAGCAGCAGCGGGTGGCCATCGCCCGCGCCTTCGCCCAGCAGGCGGAGCTGATCCTCGCCGACGAGCCCATCTCCAGCCTGGACCCCGACTCCTCCGAAAACGTGCTGCAGATCCTGCAGCGGGCAGCGCGGGAGCGCGGCTTCTCGGTGCTGTGCAGCCTGCACCAGGTGGATCTCGCGGTGCGCTATGCCGACCGCATCATCGCCCTGCGCGGCGGCCGGCTGTTCTTCGACGGGCCGGCCTCGGCCTTCACCCCGGAGCTGCGGGAGGAGCTGTATCGTGCCCCCCGCCCCTGAGGCCGCCCGGCCGCCGGCCGCCCCCGACGACCCCGTGGAGCGCGCCGCCATCGCCGCGGCGCTGGCGCGCGGTGCCACCCGCGGGCGGCTTCTGGAAATCCTCCTCGAGGTGCGCGACGCCAAAGGGGGATCCGGCATCTCCGAGCCGGGGCTCCGCGCCGTGGCCGACCGGCTCGGCCTGTTCCCCTCCGAGGCCTACGAGGTGGCCACCGCCTTTCCGGCGGTCAACTATGCCACTGCCCGGCCCTATGCCACCGGGGAGCGCTGCGGCGACCTCGTCTGTGCCCTGCTCCACGGGGCGGGCGGCACCGGCGTGTGCCGCAACCGCTGCGACGGCGAGCGGCCGCAGCCGGCCCCGCGCGGCTTCGCGGCCTACCGGGCAGCGGGCGGCTACGCCATGGCGGGGCGGCTCATGGCCGATCCGGCCGCGGCGGCGGAAGTGCTGGGCCGCATCGATGCCCACCAGGCGGTGGGGCGCGCCGGCGTCGGCTTCCCGGTGGCGGAGAAGTGGCGGCAGGTGATGGCGGCCGAGGGCACGCCGGTGGTGATCGTGAACGGCGACGAGGGCGAGCTCGCCATCTTCAAGGACCGTTTCATCCTGGAGAACGAACCCCACGGCGTCATCGAGGCGGCGCTGGTGGCGGCCCGCACGGTGGGGGCGGACCGGGTGTTCCTCTATGTGCGGGACGACTACGCCCCCATCCACGCCATCCTGCGCCGCGCCCTGGAGGAGGTGGCGGCGGCCGGCCTCGCCGAGGGCCTCGCGCTGGAGCTGCGGCGCAGCGGCGGCGCCTTCATCTGCGGCGAGGAAACGGCGCTCATCGCCAGCCTGGAGGGCCGCCCGGCGCGCCCTGCCGAGCGCCCGCCCTTTCCCACCGCGCGCGGCTATCTGGGCCGGCCGACCCTGCTGCACAACGTGGAGACCTTCTACCGCATCACCGCGGCATGGGGCGGCGCGCCCGGCGCGCCGGCCGCCGCTTTGCTCCATCCCGAAACGCGGCTCCACAGCGTCTCCGGCCGGGTGCGCGCGCCGGGGCCGAAGCCGGTGCGCCGTCTCGCCCGCCTCGCCGACCTGGTGGAGATCGCCGGTGGCATGGCGGAGGGGCACGCCCTCGGCGGCATGGTGATCGGCGGCTCGTCGGGCACGCTGGTGACGGCCGACGACTGCCGCCGGCCTCTGGCGGAGCTCCTGGCCGCCGGCCTGCGGCTCGGCACCGGCGGCGCCATCGTGCTCGGCGCGGCGGATGATCCGCGGGCCGTCGCGGCGCGCATGGCCGCCTATCTGGCGCGGGAGAGCTGCGGCCAGTGCGGGCCCTGCCGGGTGGGCACGGCGAAGGCCGCGCAGGCGCTGGCCGGAGCCGGGGCGCTCGACCGGCCGCTGCTCGACGACCTCGCCACCGTCATGGGCGAGGCCTCCCTGTGCGCCCTGGGGCGCAATGCCGGCCGCTTCCTCGGCCGCCTCTCCACCCTCGCCGATCCGACCCCGTGACGTGCCGCCCATGACAAGCTTCTCCATCACCATCGACGGGCGCGCCATCGCGGCCCGTCCGGGCCAGAGCCTGCTTGCGGCGGCCACCGCCGCCGGGCTCGACTTGCCCCATCTGTGCGCCACCCCGCGGGAGGGCTTCGCTCCCATCGGCAGCTGCCGCACCTGCCTCGTGGAGGTGGAGGGCGAAGCGGACCTCGTGCCCGCCTGCCGCCATGCCGCCACCACCGGCCTCGTCGCGCGCACCGACACGCCCCGCGCCACGCGGGTGCGCCGCCTCGCCACCGAGCTGCTCGCCGCCGACATGAGCGCGGAGGCGGCCGCGCGCCATCCCGCCTCGCCCTTCCGCGATCTCGTGACGCGCACCGGCGCCGACCCCGACCGCTTCGGCCACCGCGCGGGCGGGCACCCGGCGGATGCCAGCCACCCCGCCATCGCCCTCGATCCCGATGCCTGCATCCGCTGCGGCAAATGCCGGGCGGGATGCCGCGACGTGCAGGTGAACGGCGTCATCGCCCTCGCCGGGCGCGGCGAGGGTCTCCACGTCGCCTTCGACGACGGCAGCCCCATGGGGACGAGCCATTGCGCCTCCTGCGGCGAGTGCGCCCAGCTCTGCCCCACCGGAGCGTTGGCGCCGAAGGCGCTTCAAGCCGCCGGCGGACCGGCCTCGGTGACGGCCAGCGGGGAGACGGTGTGCCCGTTCTGCAGCGTCGGCTGTCGCGTCACCCTGCACCTCGCCGGTGATCAGGTGGTGGTGTGGGCGGAGGGCGCCGACGGCCCGGCCAATCACGGCCGGCTGTGCGTGAAGGGCCGCTTCGGCTTCCCCTATCTGCGCCACCCGGACCGCCTGACGACCCCGCTGGTGCGCCGGGCCGACGCGCCGAAGGATGCCGGCCTCTCCCTGCGGGGCGCGGACGTGCTGGCGCTGTTCCGCCCGGCGGGCTGGGACGAGGCGCTGGACATGGCCGCCCGCGGCTTCGCCCGGGCGCGGCAGGCCCACGGCCCGCAGGCGCTCGCCGTGCTCGGCTCGGCCAAGGGCTCCAACGAGGACGCCTATTTGCTGCAGCGGCTTGCCCGCGAGGGCTTCAGCACGCCCCACGTGGACCATTGCACGCGGCTGTGCGCCTCGGTGCCGCCGCTGGCGGAAGCCACCGGCTTTTCCGCCGTCACCGCGCCCATCGAGGAGATCGCCGCCGCCGACGTGGTGCTGATGGTGGGCTCCAACCCGGACAGCAACCATCCCGTAGCTGCCTCCTTCATGAAGAACGCCTTCCGCCGCGGGGTGAAGCTCATCCTGGTGGATCCGGGCATGCAGGCTCTGTCGCGCTTCGCCACCCACCACCTGCGCACCGCGCCGGGCACGGATGTGGCCCTGCTCTCGGCCATGACCCGGCTGGTGATCGCGGAAGGCCGCCACGACCAGGCCTTCGTCGCCGACCGGCTGGAGGGGTTCGAGGCGCTGAAGGCACGGGTGGCGCCCTACACGCTCGATGTGGCGGAGCGGCTGACCGGGGTTCCCGCGGCCGAGATCGCGGCGGCGGCGCGGCTGTTCGCCGGGGCGGGCGCAGCCATGACCTTCTGGGGCATGGGCGCCTCCCAGCACGCCTTCGGCGCCGACAACATCCGCGCCGTCATCGCCCTCGCCTTGGCGTGCGGGCAGGTGGGCCGGCCCGGCGCCGGGCTCCACCCCCTGCGCGGACAGAACAACGTGCAGGGCTCCTGCGACGCCGGCCTGCTGCCCGCCTATCTGCCAGGCTACCGCCCCCTCGCCGCGCCGGGCCACACGGTGGTGGAGATGTTCGATGCCGCCCGCATGGGCGAGGTGCGCGCGCTCTACGTGGTGGGCGGCAACCCGGCCATGGCCAACCCCGACCTCGCCGCCACCCGCGCCGGCCTCGCCCGGCTGGAGCATCTGGTGGTGCAGGACATCTTCCCCACCGAGACGGCGGCCTTCGCCGACGTGATCCTGCCGGCCGCGGCGCTGGCGGAGCGCGCCGGCACCGTCACCAACACCGACCGGCTGGTGCAGCGCATCGCGCCCGCCGTGCCCCCGCCGGGGGAGGCGCGGGCCGACTGGCGCATCATCCGCGATCTGGGCGTGCGCCTCGGCCTGCCCTGGGCCGAGCTGACGGTGGAGCGCCTGTTCGACGAGATGGCGCGGGAGGTGCCCGCCCTCGCCGGCTTCGACTGGCCGCTGATGGAGCGCGCCGGCCACGCCCGCTATCCGCTGCGCCCGGCGCCGGAAGGCGACAGCCTGTTCGCCGACGGATTCGCCCGCGGGCCGCGGGCCGCGGTGGTGCCCCTCGACGCCACCGGCGCCGACGAGGCGCCCGACCCCGCCTTCCCCTTCATCCTGATGACCGGGCGCCTGCGCGAGCATTGGCACACCGGCAGCATGACGCGCCGCTCCCCGGTGCTGGAAGCGCTGAGCCCCGAGCCGCGCGCCCACATGCATCCGGACGACATGGCACGGCTGGGCATCGCCGCTCGCGGAACGGTGGAGGTGCGCACCCGCCGCGGCACAGTGCGCCTCGCCGCCTGGCCCGACGCCGCACTGCGGCCGGGGGTGGTGTGGATGGCCATGTCCTTCTTCGAGGCCGCCGCCAACGAGCTCACCGTGAACCGCCTCGACCCCACCACCCGGGTGCCAGAGTTCAAGTGCTGCGCTGCGGCGGTGAGTCTCGCGTAATGGCTGCGGCCGTCAGGCGCGAGGCGGGGCCTCTTGCGCAACGTCGACCTCACGATGCTCGCCGTCCACGTTGGTCGTGATCCGACAGGCCTTCAGATCGCCTGTGGCCTCGCACCTGAGCACCTTCTCGCGCGCTGTTCTCACCGCGATATCAAGCGATGTCCGGATGTGGCTCGTGACCATGGCGCCAATCCCCTCATTAGGGAGCGGTAGCCATGCATCCGCCCGGTCCGTGGGCCGCAAGGATAAGGTGGCGCCTTTGCAGGGCACGCGCACGGAGGCGGCACGGTCGAAGGCATCCTTCCCCCATCGTCCTGATGAAATTTAGCGGGGCGCCCGGTAGATATCGGCGGGCGCATCACCTCGCCCGCGGCACCTCTGGGGATGCCAAGGTCCGGTCATCACGTCGCGGCACAGGAACAGCCGTATCGCCCTCATCGCTCGTAGAGGCCAACCACCAGCGCTTCCGCAAGGAGGTGCTTGCGCGCGACTCGCTCCACCTCGGTGCAGGACGCGCCTTGCAGGATCGGCAGGTGCTCGACATCGACCGCCAGCGCGTGGAAGCGGTAGCGATGCGCCTTGTGCCCGTGCGGGGGACAGGCGCCGCCATAACCGATGCGACTGAAGTCGTTGATGCCGTGCCGGAATCCGAGCTGCTCCGCATGGCGGGCGGCATCCGGCCCCAAGGCCGTCACTTGAGGTGGGATGTCATAGGCCGCCCAGTGGTGCCAGGTGCCGGAAGGGGCGTCGGGATCCTCGCACAGGACCACGTAGCTTTTCGTGCTCGACGGCGCGCCGGTCCAGGCCAGAGGCGGCGAGATACCCTCCCCATCGCAGGTGAAGCTGCGCGGAAGGGGGGTTCCGTCGATGAATGCGGAAGACATGAGGCGCATGTCAGGGCTCTCCGTATTGCCCGCCCCCGTTCACAGCCTCCTTATTGGAGACACCGGAGGACGCCAAAGGCAAATGAACAGGTCCTGAGCCGCAGCCCGCACATCACGGCGCAGGCTTCGCGCTGCCGCCGGAGGCCTTCGCCGCATGGCTGGACGGCGCAACCGGCAAGGAAACGCTGCTGGAGTAGGCGCCGCCCAAGCTGCAGGAATGGGTCGTCTCGCAGCGCGTGAACAAAGCCGGTGTGGGTGATGACGATCCCGCGACCGTAGCACCGGCCGGTTGCCGATCTGGCCGCTGAAGCGCACGCTAGCGGCTCCAAGGGTGGCCATCCGAACAGGAGATACCTCACAAGGAGGAATTTTCGATGGAAACGCCGCTTAGAATCAGAAACGTCCTGTTCAAGGCCTTCGTCATCAATCTGGTGGTTATCACGTTGACGTGGCTGCTGTCGCTGGGCGGCGCCACGACAAACTTGATGACGGCGTTTTTCGGTTTCAGTGCCGATCAAACGCACATGTACATGGCCAACATCATCGGGTTCTGGAAGGTCCTGAATGTCGTCCTTTTCCTGGTCCCGGCACTCGCCATTCATTGGGAATATCGGACGAAGAGATAGCGCCTAAATCACTCCCCCATTGCCCCGATGAAGTGCTGTGGGGCGGCGTTACTTCCTTGCGCTTTTTTTTGCAAAGAAGTCGGCCACCTCTCCGGCCGCACCACCACCTTGCCCCCCACCGCCAAACGCCAATCGATCTCTTTTGCCTGTCCCAAGCCGGCAGAATCGTTGTGGGTCCGCCAATTGTAAAGAGCCCGAAACTGCACCCCGGTCACGGCTGCTTCCTGAGCCTCACGCCCGGCCCCTCGCCATTCTCCGCCACGAAGATCACGCCGGCAGTTTCAGAAGCAGCACGGAGGGGGCAATCAAGCTCGAACACCGCCCGCCTCATTCGCCGTGCGGATGGCGGCCTAAAATCGGCAACGATCAGCAAGCGGGCGGCCGCAGGCATCGCACAACATGCATACGAAAATTAGGAAGCGCGGCCCCATCGGTTCGTGCCGGACAACGGTGTTCTGGGGGCAGGTCGGCGGCCGATCACATGAAGCCGGGATTTCGCGGCAGATACTGCGTCCAGTCACCGTAGCCGTGCGACGCCATCAACAGCATCGGAAAGCTCATTCGCATGCCGCGATCGACCGCCAGGCTCAAGGCGCCGTCGCATGTGCCCGGCAGGAACGCCGATATCTTCTCGGCGGAGCCATCGGCCGCCAGCTTCAAGGCCGTCGCGAAGGCATCGCGCAGCATATCGGGCCGCGTGACCGCGAGGGGGCCGATGCGCCCGTTGGAGCCGACATAAGCGTAGCCGATGCAGGCGCCGCTGGCATGGAGCAAGGCCCCAGTGGTCGACGGGTCGTCGAGCAAGTAGCGGTGGTGCTTTCCCCGCGAGGTGCCGATGGCGCGAAGATCGATCTCGGCCAGCTTTTCCATGGTGGCGGGGCTGGCATCGATGGCGACAGCTTGCAACGACGGTTCGGGTAATCCCTGCGCTATCTGTTCGCGCGCGGCATGGAAAATGTAGATCGGCATCTTGGGAAAGAGGCCGTGCCGGATGTAAAGGCTCTGTGATACGCAGTTGAAGGTGAAGGTAATCAGCACCTTGTGAGCTGATCCCGACTGCCGGGCGTGCACCATGGCCCGCTCCAGCAGCTTGCCGCCGATGCCCTCGCCCTGCCGGGCCGGATCGACGAACAGCTGGGCGAGGAACCAGACATCCCCGCAAGCCCAGCTCCAGGCAAAGCCGAGAATCTCTCCCCCCTCCTCGGCGACCCACAGGCCGCCGGGATCGTCCCTGAGCGAGAACAGCTGAAAGTTGGGAGGGCCCGCCGTCACCATCGGGCCGAAGCCGTGCCGAACGGTAAGATCGTTAATGCTGGCGACCACCAGCGCATCAGCCGCAGCTAGATCGTCCGCCCGAGCCGGTCTGCAGACAAGCGACATTGGCCACCTCCGGCACCAGCTTCCCGCTCCGGGTATGAATTATAATTATAGCAGGTCCCGCAATCGCGGTCTCGGACCCAACGCCAGGGTAGGCGCCCAGCGCAAGCTGCTTCTGCTTTCCATCGAACCGGTAGACGAGGCGCCAGAGCTTTCCAGCGGCCGGAGTGACGAGCAGCTGAAGGCCCCCGCCATCGGATAATTTCTCAGCTTCGCAGCACGGACGGCAACGTCCGAAAGGGGCATCGTATTGGCATGATTATTGGCACCTGACGATGCCAACGGACACCCGATGACGCCTACCGACAGATAGCGCCCCGCCTTCGTTGATTTTTTTGATTCTTCGACGTGGATCGACGTCTTAAAGATGGGCAAATGGTGCCAGGGGCGGAATCACATAGACACAATATATGCATGAATTGAAAAGGAAATTTTTATTGTGGAAATTTTTCATGCCTACGAACGTGCCTACATATTCGGTTGCAGATGTGGTTCGATTCCCTTTTTGAAATATTATTGCGCGTTTTTGGCCTCGCGCGCACGAGGCGGAAGGAGGCCAGCCCCCTATTCGCCTTTGGCCTTCCGGGTGGCCTCCCTCTCGCCCTGGATGCGCAGGATGACTTCCACCTGCAGCACGGCGATCTCCAGCTCGTAGTCGCCCAGATTGTTCACCGCCGACACCATGCGGTCGATCAGCTGCGAGCGCGCTGTCGGCTCGGAGAGGTCTTCAGGCTCGCGCTTCACGCCGAGCAGCGCGTCGGGCGTGGTGCCCAGCGCCTTCGCAATCTTCACCAGCGTCGCCAAGTCCGGCTCCCTCGCCCCGCTCACATAGTGAAAGTAGCGACGCTCGTTCAGGCCGGCCCGGCGGGCGGCTTCGGCGTTGGACAGATTGAGCGCCGCGGCACGCGCTCGAAGATTGGCTGCAAAGAGATCCATAAGAACAAAATGTTCATGGCACCCCTTGTGCCGTATACGAACAAAATGTATATTAATATATGTCCATTATGTACGCAATCGCAACCATGACGAAATCAAACGCCTTCCATAATGCGACACTCGCCGCGCTCTTTCTCGCCACCCTCGCCCCCGTCCCCGCCTTGGCTCAGCACAGCGTCGAGTACGGCTACAAGGACCGCATCTTCGAGCAGAAGTATCTCCTCCCCGACAGCATCAACGCGTTCGAAGCGCGGAACTACCTGCTGATGTCCGGCATTCGCGCTCTGGCCACGGGCAGCGGGGACGTGCTCGATCGCCGCGTAATCGAGGCTGCCGGCGGCACATGCGCTGCGATTTTCATCAGAATGCAAGCGCCCCCCCCAAGCCGACGCCGGCTCAGGCCGCCATCGACAAAATGCCAAAGACAAGAGCGCCGGAGAGCGACGACGCCCTCATGCAGCAGCCTGCTTCGGAGAGCGAAAAGTGCATGGTTCAGATGCAGCTGTTCCAGGAGGCCTTCTCGGACAGCTTGTCCATGGACCATCAGCTCGCCGTACTGGCGCAGGTGATGCGCACGCGGTTCGCGGGCGAATGGCTGTCCCCATCCGAGCTAGCCGATCCACGGATGCAACGCGCGGCTGCGGGGCTTTACGCGATCGCCCAGCGCCTCTCCCGGCTCAAGGATCATGGCATCGACATCTCCTCCGAGGTCGACGGAAGTGCATCAGGGGAGAAGCAAGAAACGAAGCAGTCGTACAGGCGCCTTTTGCTCGAAAGCCATGACGCAGCCTTCCCTATGTACGATGCGGCGCTGACCGCTGCCGAGGAAGGCGCAGTCCGCGCCGTCGAGGAAGCACGTGAGCGGGAGGAAGCCGCCCGAAAGGAGGAAGTGCGCCACAGGTGGGAGCGGGAGCGTCAGGCGGCAGCCGCTTATGCACAGGAGGCGCGCAACCTTGAGATCGAGCGCTCCCGGCGCGAGAAGGAGGAACAGAACAAGCGGCAACGGGACGAACGCGACCGCCAGCCGCCTCCCGACACGGCGGAACGGCAGTCGCAGGTGGTCGCGGCCCTTCGCCGAACTCGTGCCGGGCACCCTCGCGGACGGCACCTCGGGCTTCCTGCTCAAGGACGGGATCATCGCGCGCACGGGGGGCGCGGCGCGCTGAACTTCTCTTTTCACGTCACACCATGGGGGATCAGATGAAAGCCGTACTGAAAAATCCGAGAACGGGCGAGCTGAAAGAGGTCAAAGTCGGGTTCAGCTTTGTGCTGTTCTTCTTTTCCGCGCTATTCGGCCTGCCGCTGTTCCTGCGTGGGCTCTATAGGCTCGGTGCCTTCATGGCCATCTGGCGCGTCTTCGTCATCGTGATGAGTGTGCTTCCGGGTGAGGAAACCCGCGCGGCCCTCGCCTCCCTTTTCCTTATGCTGGACACCGGCCTCATCGTCTGGCTCGGTCTGAAAGGCAACGAATACACCGCCAAGAACCTGCTCGAAAAAGGCTGGGTGTTCGCCAAGCCCGACAGCCTCGAAGCCCAATTCGCCATGTCCCGCTGGAAGATCGAGCCCGTGGCCGCAGCCGCGTTGCCGGGAAACGGCGGAACCGCCCCTGAGGCTCGTGGTATAGCCTCGCGCCCTTGGGCACGATGCGTCGAGAGGCCATGAGGCTACACATTGTCATCGGAGGGGCCGAAGCGCCGCGGCCGAGATTACGCAGGCGCAACGGCCGCTTGCAGCCACTTAGAAGCGCCACAGAGGCAGAACATGCGAACAGCCGCTCTCTTGTCGCTCTCTCCCTCGTCATGGCCGCTGGCGGCCTGTTTGCGCAGGCGCAGCAGATGCCGGCCGAATATATCGGCGTCTGGGCACATGAGCGCGGCTCGTGCGACCTCGCCGCTGCCGATGCCCATGGTGAGTTTCCGTTCCTCGTCGTGACGCGGGGCGGCTACGGGTGAGGCGGAGCGTGGGGTAACGGGGATGTCATGGTCGTGTCGTCGCAAAAATCGCCGTACCG
Organism: Xanthobacter nonsaccharivorans; assembly: GCF_043194755.2. Classification (NCBI taxonomy): domain Bacteria; kingdom Pseudomonadati; phylum Pseudomonadota; class Alphaproteobacteria; order Hyphomicrobiales; family Xanthobacteraceae; genus Xanthobacter; species Xanthobacter nonsaccharivorans. Next base: position 3,015,752 of record NZ_CM195526.1, read on the forward strand.
AATCTAGGATTCCGGGATTGGGCAGCCTTGCCGTAACGCGACGCCTCTGGGCAACCTTGCCATTCTGCTTTCTGAAGACGTGGCATGACCCTAGACCGCCGCTGAAAGCTTCCGGCCTGGGGCAGCTGGCCCGCTTGGCTCATACGGGGCTAAAGGGCGGATTGCCGGTTGGCAGCTTCACAGAAAGAAGATCGCAAAACCGTCGCATTTGGCAAGTCCCTGAGGTTTCATAGGTTTGCCGAGAAGAGCGCCTCTGTCGTCTTGCCACGGCGGCCGGGCTCGCTTGCCAACACGCTAACGCGAGAAACTGGCCGATACTCGCAGATCTCAGCGTAAAGCTCTCGAACGGATTCATGATCGGCATTCGTGACGACGACCGCCGCGCCACGATCGATCGCTGATGCCACTGCGTCGCGCAATCTGATCTGGTCCTCCCACCCAAAAAGCGTTTCATTGTACTTTATGAAGCCATTGAGGTTGTGGCGAACAGTATACGGTGGATCCACGAAGACAAAATCGCCTTGCCTTGCGTGAGCGATCGTCGGTTCGAAGTCGCAGCAAACAAGCTCTGCGCGTTGCAATCGGCGTGATATTCCCTCGAAATCCTCATTGTCGAAAATAACCGTCGACTTTGTACCGATCGGTACGTTGAACACGCCTTTTAGGTTCACACGATAGAGCCCGTTCCAACAGGTGCGGTTGAGGTACATTGTGCGGGCCGCCCGATCGAGGCCGTCTTCCGGGACTCGAGACCGCAGATCATAATAGTAGCTGCGGCTATGCTGCGCATGATGGCGCTGCATCAACTCCATAAGCTCTCGCGGAGAGTCCCGCAGGACAGTATATAGGTGGATCAACTCGGCGTTGACGTCGGATAGAATGGCGCGCGCAGGCGCAAGGTGGAAAAAGATCGCTCCTCCACCCAGAAAAGGCTCGATATACCGATCATATGATGCCGGAAGCGGCAATTGATCCGAGTTAACGAGCCAACGTTTGCCGCCAGCCCATTTGAGGAACGGTTCTGTCACAGGCCGTGCCGTTGGACTGAGGGGGGTGTTATCATGTACATAGGCTCCAAACTCCGATCCGCTCGGCTTCGTAGATCGTCGGCAGCCCTTTTGCGGTTCGCGCGACCCAATCATTTAACGAGGTCGGCTCGGGGTCAATCGACCCTTCAAAATCGAGAAGCGCTAGCTCGACATCGAGCCACAAGTCGATAGGGTCGCTCAGCGGCTGGGCGGGTGGCCAGAATCCCCGGGCAACGGCAATCGGATCAATCCAAGGGCGCATATCACCTTTGACACAACTGATGCCAGCCTCGACAAGGGAATTTTGTGTGAGCGCTGTGGCCGCGCGCAGCAGCAAGAAGGCTCGGGCCAACATTTCAGTCGGTTGCGCTGGACTGCTGGTGGCGTTCGCGAGCTGCAGAAACAGCGGACTCCTTGGCTGTTGCGCATTGGTCAGAAACTCAACTGATGCGAGCGTCCGGATCGCTGGCGGAAGCTCTTCGTAGCGAGTAGCGATGGAACCGGCCGCGTAGTTTTTATCATTCGCGACAACACGATGCTGCCTGAGCAACAGGGAGCGCAACATGAATCGATCCAGTTGATCGAAGCTTGCACCTGAGGTCGGCTCGAACATAGTCCAGAAATGGCGAACAAAGTTCAAAGCTTCTGGAATCGATGGAGCGAGAAGGTTCATCGCTTGGGGTGAATAACTGGAAATATTGCGATAGCGGTGCTCTTCCTTGCCCCGCTTGAGGTCGAGTCCCCAGGCTTCTATCAACGAGGTAGCTGCCCCCGTTGCCGACATGCCTGGCCAGATCGCGTCGAGACATTCACGTAGGGAACTCCCCCTGATCTTCAGCAGATCAAGTAGAGCTCGAGAGGTCGGAATAGCTGTGGTCCACGCCTTCAGCGTTTCCCACACGACATCGTGCGTCCCCATGCCGGGCCCGTTGGCACGCGCCCGTCCATTGCGATCCAGAGGCCACTTATCGAGGCGCTCAATCGAGCCCGCAGCGGTGACTACGAAGTTTGTTCGATTGAAAATTCCAACGCCCAGATTAGCAAGGATACACAGGCCAGCCCGAAGTTGGGCGTAATAGGCGAGATGGCGAGCCGCGTGACCGTCACCCGCGAGAATGGCTGAGAGGGAACGCGCCGCATAGCTCCAGCCATCGATGCAATGGTTCGGGATTGATGCGGCAAGCCCCTCGATAGCGTGGGCCGAAGTAACGCCCCCCCAGTGGCTCCACCCCGGGAGTTGCCCGTTGCTCGCTGGATGTCCCGCAGGGCACCATTGATCGACTGTCAGGTTCGCAAAGCCCGCCAACGCTCTGAGCAGATGGCCTCGATCCGCGGTCTGGAGGATACCGTTTCGGATCGCCATTATGCGCCTGCACTGACCAAGTCACTCGCGACGCGACCAACCTGATTATTTTCTTCTGCGATGGTGCGGAGCACATCTTCACGAAGCGCGGCATATCCACCGCTGCCACGGTACGATCGTTTCCGCACTTCGATGTCTTCATCGCCCTTGACTTCGGGGCCTTCGAGAGAACGCCAGTCGAAGCAGGCTAAGCCGTTCGCCAGATCCATCATCTGCTGGCGGAACGCTGTATTGCGTAGTGCAGCTAGGGCTGCATCAACTTCTTCCACCGACGTTTCGTTTTCGCCGTGTTCAGGAAAATGCCACCGATCCAACCGCCAAAGGCGGGCTCCTGCGAAGAAGACGTCGTTCGCGATCGCCAAGACCGCCCTCACACCCTGATCCTGATTTAGCCAGGAGGTTTTGTCGGTAAAAGCGCGTTGTGGATCTCTTTTGTAGGCGCGGATCCAGTATTGCAGGTCGTTGCGGCCAATCGCATCGAGCAAATCCGTCCAAAGCTGAATGATGAACGCGGCCTGCTGCGGGCGAGTCCACTCGAGTGGCTCTTCCTCATCTCCAAGGTTGGATTGGAAAAGACCTGGGCGCCCTTGGCCCCGTCCCGTGCTCAAAAAACTTCCCAAGAGAGCGCGGACCCAGGCTGCCTGGCTGACGCCGCCTGTCCCACGCTCGCCGAGCATGTTGATCCGGTTGCGCCACGGACTCTGTGGGTGCGCGTAAACGAGCTCGGTTAACTCCTGCGCTCGTGCTTCTCGGTACACAGTCAGTTCGCCGACACGATCGAGCCAATCCTGCGTACGCAGTAGGGGGTAAAGATCAAAAGCATGGCTCGGATTGATGCGCTTGGGAGACACATTGATCGACCAGAACAGGTAGGCTTGCCAGGCTATATCAAGACCATGGAAAGCAACGACCGGCAGCTCGAAATCGTCCGGAATCGGCTCATCCTCGCCGGCCGCATCGAAAGCCCACAGACGATGCTGACCGTCGATCACTTCGAACGGCGCAAGTTCATCCTCGCCGAAATCGGTATCTGCGGGAAGCTCAAGCGTACAACGGGCGTCACCGTTCTCGACGACTTTGACGAGATGGCGGGGATGGAGCGTACGTCCGCGCCGTTCGTCACCCTCGACGAGAATGTTCAGCACGATCGCTGTAGGGAGCCAGCCAGGCTTCCGCAGGGGCAATGTTTCTGCGGTCCGCTGGGCAGGCTTCAGATCGCCGTAAGGATAGCCGAAGCGGACGTAGCGCTGGATCCGGCCGGTGCGCGAGACATCTCGAATCCTCTGAATGCCCTCCGCTTCCGCACCATCGCGCTCACGCTTGTAGACATCGCAAAGCTTTCGCAACTCTGCCGCCGACATCGAAAACATGAAGATGTTCTCTGCCGGTCGTCTACGATGAGCCGCTTCGTTGAAGTCGTAATCATTCCAGTCGTCGAGCCATTGTTTAAAGCGCAACGCTGGAACGCTCTGATTATTCGCCAACCTGCCCCCCCGACGCTCTTGCGGTAGCTCGCCGTTTGGCAACTATCTATCGTAGGTAGACGCCCGCGTCACCATTCGAACGCGTCTGATTCGTGCCACCAATCGCTTATGGAACTCTCCGTCTTCTAGGCTCGGAAGTCACCAAAGGATGCGACCGCGAATGGACGACCGCCTAAAAGAACGACGCTCCCTTCGCCGAAGGTCCGAAATTAGGGCGTGAGGTGAAGGCTTGCTATCGGGCCACGCCCTCTAATGGCGCGCTGCCATATCTCTAAATGTCGCACAACTCCTAATTTTTGCGACACCAGCGCTCTGCCCGATCCGCCTCAGCTTCAGCGTTGTAAAAAGCGGTCGCAGAACGGATCATGTCTGCGACAAGTTTTGCGACAGGCCTTCCCATGCGCATCGGATACGCCCGCGTCTCCACCGACGACCAGGACCTCACCCGGCAACGCATGGCCCTACAGGCGGCCGAGTGCGAGCGCATCTTCGAGGAGAAGGTCAGCGGCGCGGTCCGCGCGCGGCCCCAGCTCGAGGCGATGCAGGGTCAGTTGCGGGCTGGCGACGTGGTCACGGTCACGCGCCTCGACCGCTTGGCACGCTCCACCCGCGATCTTCTCGATATCTCGGAGCGCCTGTCGACGGTCGGTGCCGGCCTCCGCTCCCTGGCCGAGCCGTGGGCGGACACGACCACGCCGGCCGGCCGGATGGTGTTGACAATCTTTGCGGGTATTGCAGAGTTCGAGCGATCCTTGATTGCCGAGCGGACCGGGGAAGGTCGCACGGCGGCAAGGGCGCGGGGCGTGCGGTTCGGTCGGCCGCCCGCTCTCGGCGGGGACCAGGTGCGTCTTGTGAAGCGTCTGCGGGCCGAAGGGATGTCGGCCCGGGAAATTGCCGCCTCGCTGGGCGTCCATCGATCCACGATCCATCGGCTGGAGCAGGAGAAGCCGTGATCCATCGTCTGCGTGTCGCCATCGCCCCCCTGCTCATTCTTCCGATGCTCACCGCCCCCTCCATCGCTCAGCAGCCCGTTCGTGCGCGCTCGCCGATGGGACCGGGGAAATGGGTCGTGTCGATGTCGAGCGAGGAGCCGAAGGATGACGCGGAACGCAAGGCGTGGTGCGCGAACCCTGCGGCGTGGGTGGAGGTTTCCGAGAAGAGCTGAATCGAGGCGGATTCGGATGGCCGCCGGGTGTGCGCGCTGCCGAGGTGGAAGAGCAACGGGGCGACATTCCGGGCTCCGCCCATGAAGTGCAAGCCGGCCGTAGCGACCGATGGGGACGGGGACGGATCGGTAATGGTGCTCGTAAAGGGACCGAAGTCCGTCGAAATCAACAACTCCCTTTACATCCACTGCGACTGAATGGGGCGGTAGCCGCGGCCGGGCTCGCTCTTCGCCAGGGTCGGCCGGGTCCAGGTGCCATGGTGCTCGCCCCGGGCAAGGGGTGGCTCCTCGCCATGCTCGCCGGCACACCGGCTGCGCGTGGCTGCGGTGCCCGCCTGCGGCCGCCCTTGCCCGGCGCTCCGCTCCCTGGCGCGCCGGAAGGCGTCGGGACGCGGGGCGTCCCCTCAATATGTTCGCCGCCGCGGGCGCCGAACACTGGGCAGATGATCGCCCCCCCGAGGTCACTCGGCCGCGTCGTAGTCTACGGGTCACCGTAGATTCCATAGCCGTTGGCGATCCGGCCGTTGAACTCGCCTTGCAGGAGCTCGAGAGCATCGCCAACCAGATCCTGGACGGCATCCGCCGCATCGGCGGCGGCGGCGAGCTTGGCTTTCAGGGGCATGGGACCTCTCCTGTTTTCAGAGTGTCAGACGGGTTCAGGCCCGCCTGAACCCCTGCCACGTGGCGAACGCGGGGAGAGGGTGGGGAGCAAGCACAATCGGCGCGGGTGGTGCGGGCGCACAAGCGTAGCGCGGAGCCTCGGCAGTGCCGATTGCGCTTGCTGGGGAGGGATGGGGCAGCGCCCCGTCCTCCCCCTTGCCGCCGGCGGCGGCACTCAAAATATCCGAATTGCCCATGATTCACTCCGGAAGTTTTTGTAAATCTAGATATTGATGGTCTCATAGAGTGTTAGTTACTGTTATTATTGCGATCGCGGCGCACATTATCGATGACATTACGGAAATGTATCGAGCAAGCGTAACTATCCCGATTTTGGTTGTGAGTTTGTAATTTTTAGTCTGTATTCTTTGCCGTAAAACGAATTTTTCCCAGCTGAATATCAGCCTTCCAATCATGAACGAGATAAAAGCAATCATCGCAATTGGTCCAAATTTTCCGCCGCCATTGGCAATTTTATCTGGTGACGCAATAAATTCAAAGTATACAAATAATAACAAGCCAATTATAATATTTATTTTTAAAAAATTAATAACGACATTCGGAATCGGAATATCACTTTTGTTTTCGTTAGTATGACGCTCCGTTTCGGTCATTTGTGTTCCTTTGATGCGGGTGACATTGGCGCTGATCGACATTCATATTTAGAGGTTCTTCTACCTCTCCCTCCCCGCATCGTGGCGGTATCTCAACAGCGGCGACAGCAGATACTCGATGATCCGCCTCTGCCCCGTCTTGATCTCCGCCGTAACCGCCATCCCCGGCTCGATGGCCTTCCAGCCCTGCTCGGTGTCGATGCCGTCCTCCCGCACCGAGATCCGCGCCACATAGGCCGGCTGGCGCGCCTGCCGCTCGATCTCGTCCGCAGGCGCGTCTGCCTCCTTGGCCCGGTCGAGCCGCGCATCGGAGACGACCGCGTCCTGGCTCACGCTGTCGACGGTTCCGTGCAGCAGGCCGTAGCGCGTGAACGTTTCCACCTTCACCCACCGCTGCCTGATCCGTCGCCACGTCTAAAGGCCTGCTTCCAATTTCGCTGATATAAAATTCAATTTCATATCAGCGAAATTCAAGGCATTGATAATGCGGCCAAAATTCTGCGACCAGAGCATGTGAAGGTCAAATGCTGGCTCATTTTCTTTAGCAGCGCGTCGGCAAAGCTCGCTGACTTGGACAGGCGCTCCCACTCGTCGAATAGTCCCATCAACGGGATGCCACGGCCAGCTCCCGAAGCGGCCGCTCCTCAAGGCCGAAGGCTCTGCATGCCTCGGCCCAATCCGCCTCGTCTTCGCCGGTCACTTCGTCCCATTCAACGTCGTCGGGCCACAGGCCGCACTTTCCCCACCCCTCGCTCTGCAGCATGTCCGCCAGCGCCCAGGCCGGACGAAGAACCCGCAGGGAAACGCGCTCGCGGTGGACACCTTTTGCGGTGGTGGCGAACCACTTGTCGGAACGCGGCACGATCTCATAGGGCTCGACCTCGAAGACCGAATGGCTGGCTTTGACAGCCACGGTCGGGCGCGTCGGGATTTGCGTGGTCCAGCCGGATTGGCGAAGCGATTCAACGCCAAAAACCACCGCCGAGGGCATCGCCTTGACCACGGCCTGCTCCCAATCGGGGTACTGGCTCTTCACCAGATTTGCGAACACATCACTATGCCCGCCCAGCCCCTTCACCAGGCCGCGCCGCTTCCACAGATAGAGATATTGGGAGGCCGTCTTGGAGGTCCACTGGAAGCGGACCGTCAGGTCGGCGCCGCGAAACACCGCCGGCAGGCTCTGCAGCCGATCAAATGCGGACGTGTTCTGTCTCACGGGCGCGGTCCCTCATCGATGTAGCCGAGGCCATTGCCGTAGTCGGCCTCGATCTCCCGCATCCTCTCGATCCCCTGCTCAAAGGCGCAGATCGAGGAGCGGATCGAGGAGCGGACCATCTCGCCCACCGCATGTTTCTCTAAAGATTTTTAGATAAGTTATGCTGGCGCGGCGCCCTTTTCAATGCACTGCAGGCGCGCGGCGGTGGTCAGGACCCGTTCCCAATCAGGCAGCGGTGCGGTGCTTTTGGGCATAGTGTTTCCAGAAGTGGTAGCGCTGGGCATAGGGGTCGGAGATGCGGGCCGCGCAGACGTGCTCGATCTTGTCCAGCAGCTCCGGCTGCCGCCGCGCGACGCCTCGTAGCGCCAACCAATCCTGCATTCGCCCGCGCTCGACCACCGCAGCGCCGCGTCGCCAAGCTCGCTGATCATCGCGCAGCAGTTGGAGACCACGATCGTAGCGGCGATGCCGTAGACGACGATGGCCGCAGCGTTCCGATGCTTCCGGGGCATAGGTGTTCCAGGAATGGTAGCGCTGCGCGTAGGGGTTACCGACCTTGGCGACGCGGACGCCGCGCATGACCATATCCAGCAGCTCCAGCCAGTCTCGCATGCGCCCGCGCTCGATCACGTCGTCGAAGGCGGAGAGTGTCTAGCGCCGGTGGCTCAGGTGGCGATGGAGCATGGCGGCGCTCAATCGGCGGGCATTTTTCCCGATCGACTAAATTCGGCAAGAGTACGAATGGCTTGCGCGTAGGGCAGAGATATAATTGCTGGCAAAAATTGCGCTCATAGGCTCGCCTGAGCCAAGCGAATAATGCCACCCTCTACGTTCATCTTGGAACCCACCCTTGGGCCGACCGCAAACCTCAGCGGTCACCAGGAGCAGGGCCTGCAAGAGGTCTTCATTGCTCACCGTCACCGCGACCTCCCGGCTTGGCTGCTTCGTACTCGATGGCGTTATCTATGGCTATCAACGGTTGATAACGGCCTGCGTCCAATTTCGATGATATAAAATACAATAAAAATTGGTAAGTGCCTGCCGGGAAATTGGTTTCCGCATCCTCAAATTACCAACCTTGGTCACACTCCCCGTTCCGGCTAGCCAACATCAACAGTCCGGCTAGATAGCATTTCGTATCAAGACACTGGAGCGTATGCAAAATTGCCTTGACATGCATCGGACTGCGCTGCTTTCATTCACTGGCGGTTAAGTGATGAATACGATCGTCCACTCAGCATCCCGTCCTTGCACCCGCTCTGTATGCACGGATGTCCGCTCTCCCACGAGTTTGCATTTCTTTTCGGGATGGAGCGTTCCATGCGATCACCAGGTCGATTCAGTTATAGTGAGTGCAAATCACTCCTGCGCAGCGCGAAAGAGTTAGGTTACAAAAACCCGCGGCTGGAAGTGGGACCTGACGGGACTCTTGTGCTCGTAGCCGAAAACCCGCCGCCGTCTGCCGAGATAAATCCTCGCCCTCAAGATGAAAACCCAAACCCCTGGGATGATGTGTCGGTCTGGAGCAAATAAAATGCCACGCCTGAACCCACCTCATCTTTCCCGCGATGTCGACAGGCATGGAAACATTCGCTTGTACGTGCGAATGCCAGGCAGACGAAAGATCCGGATCAGGGAGGAGTACGACAGCCCAGCATTTTGGGCGGCTTACCGCGACACGCTGGCGGGGACGTATGAGCGGCCGGCGGCACGTTCACGGTCAGAGAAGGACCCAGCGCCCACCGGCTCCCTTCGGGAGCTTTGCGAGCGATATTTCGCGAGTGGTGAGTTCCGTAAAAAATTGGGGGAATCAACCCGGCGCGTCCGGCGCTCGATCCTTGAGCGCCTCTGTCTTGAGACAACCGCGTCCGGCGCCCTGGTCGGTGACCTGCCGTTCAAGTCGATGCGTCCGCGACATGTCCGCATCTTGCGCGACAAAAAGGCTGAAACACCTGGTGCGGCTGACGCCGTGGTCAAGGCCGTCCGTCGCCTCTTCCAATTCGCGGTGGAGGAGGAGCTAGTCGATATGAACCCCGCCATGCAGGTCAGCTTTTTCGGTCCCGTGCGACCGGATGGCATCCCAGCCTGGGGCAAGAAAGACGTCGCAAAGTTCCAAGCTGCGCACCCCCCGGGCTCCATGGCGCGCTTGGCGCTTTTGCTTTTCACTGAGTTCGGTCAGCGAATTTCGGACATCCACCGGTTGGGTCCGTCCATGGTGGAGGACGGAAAAATCACGTTCACTCAGTGGAAAAATCGGAAGCGCAAACCGGTGACACTCACCCTGCCAATCAGCGAAGGGTTGGCCGCGGAGTTGCGGACGCTTCCACCGGAGCGAGAGACGTTTCTCGTCAACGAATGGGGGCGCCCATTCAGTTCGGCAGCCTCATTTGGAAATCGGTTTCGGGATTGGTGCAAGACAGCCGGTCTGTCGGGCTTGTCCGCTCATGGATTGCGGAAGTATTTTTCCTCTGCTCTCGCGAATGTGGGGGCTAGCAACCGTGAGATCATGTCTTACACCGGTCACCAGACCTCGAAAGAGGTTGATCGTTACACCCACTCCTCGGAGCAGCAGCGGCTCGCGCAATCCGCGCAGCTGAAGCTATCAGCGAGCAAGCGCGTCCCACTTCCTTCGGCGGTTGCCGAAAGTGGGACAAACCCTAACCCTAAGTCCTTGTCGGAAAAGGCTTCTGAGGAAGAAATGGTGCCCAGGGGCGGAATCGAACCACCGACACTGCGATTTTCAGTCGCATGCTCTACCAACTGAGCTACCTGGGCGTCGAGGGGTGGTGAGCACCTCCCGAGAGCCGCGAGTGTATAGTGAGGATGATCGGCGCTGTCCATAGTCCATCGTATCGGCGCCGCGGACACCTGTGCCGCCTGTGGAAAATTGCCTCTCCGGCCCCCTGCGAGCCGTTGGAAATGACCGACAGGGTAAGGGTGGCACGGCGGTGCCGGCGCGGCCCGGCCGAAGCGGCCGGAGGGCTGCGCCCCGGCGAATAGGGCGTGTCATCCGCCGCGGAAGCTGGCAAAGTGCTGATGCGGGCAGACCAGCTGGCCGCGTCAGGAATCGGGGGCAGGAGAGTGGCCGAAAGGAAGGCGAAGGGCAGCGCGGAAGCGGCCGAAGCGATTGATCTGTCTACGGGTTCCGGAGCCCCTGCCGCGGCGGCGGTGACGCTGGAACAGGCGCTCGGCGTGCAGGTGCGCTCCATCCGCCGCGAGCTGGACCTCACCGTTTCCGATCTCGCCGGCGCCGCCGGCATCTCGGTGGGCATGCTGTCGAAGATCGAGAACGGGCAGATCTCCCCCTCCCTCGCCACGCTGCAGGCCATCTCCAAGGCGCTGAACGTGCCCATCACCACGCTGTTCTCGGCCTTCGAGGAACGGCGCGACTGTTCCTTCGTGCGGGCGCACCAGGGCGTCATCATCGAGCGGCGCGGCACCAAGGTGGGCCACCAGTACGAGCTGCTGGGCCACGGCCTCGGCGGCGACATCGTGGTGGAACCCTATCTCATCACCCTGTCGGAAGAGGCGGCGCCCTACACCGGCTTCCGCCACGCGGGCGTCGAGTTCATCTACATGCTCTCCGGCGAGGTGCTCTACCGCCATGCCGACCGCACCTATCACCTGCGCGCGGGCGATGCGCTGATGTTCGATTCCGGCGCCGCCCACGGGCCGGAGGATCTGGTCGCCACGCCCATGACCTACCTCTCCATCATCGTCTACGGCCGCGATCGCCACTGAGCATCGCGCCGGCCTCCAGGAATGGCAGCCGGACCGGGACGGGAGAGTTTTCCTCAAGCGAAAAATTTATTCTCAGTCGTTGACGCATCTTCCGGTTCGGCGTACTTCTTCATTCCAAGGTCGCTCGCGCGGCCCGCAATGGAGACAGTGACAGCGCCATGTGCGGCATCGTCGGACTTTTCTTGAAGGACCCGAAGCTCGAAAGTGAGCTCGGGGCCATGCTCGCCTCCATGCTCTGCGTCATGACCGACCGCGGCCCGGACAGCGCCGGCTTCGCGGTCTACGGCGCCGGCGGGAAGGACAAGGTGAAGCTCTCCCTTCGCGCCGCGAAGGGCTACGACTTCGAGGCACTGGCCACCGGCCTGTCCCTCCCGGCCGACGGCATTCCGGCGCTCTCCATCCGCGGAACCCACGCGGTGGTGGAGGTGCCCGCCGCGCACGAGGCGCAGGTGCGCGCCTTCCTCGCCGAGCGGCATCCGGAGGTGGCCGTGGTTGGCTCCGGCACCCGCATGGAGATCTTCAAGGAAGTGGGCCTGCCCGCCTCCGTGGCCGAGACCTTCGGGCTCGCCACCATGCGCGGCACCCATGGCATCGGCCACACCCGCATGGCCACCGAGAGCGCGGTGACCACCGCCGGCGCCCATCCCTTCTCCACCGGCACCGACCAGTGCCTGGTGCACAACGGCTCCCTCTCCAACCACAATGCCCTGCGCCGCGCGCTGAAGCGCGAGGGCGTGGCCATCGAGACCGAGAACGACAGCGAGGTGGCCGCCGGCTATCTCACTTGGCGCATGAAGCAGGGCGCGTCCCTGGGTGAGGCGCTGGAGGCGGGGCTGAATGACCTCGATGGCTTCTTCACCTTCGTGGTGGGCACGGAGAATGGCTTCGGCGTGCTGCGCGATCCCGTCGCCTGCAAGCCCGCCGTGATGGCCGAGACCGACCAGTACGTCGCCTTCGGCTCCGAATACCGTGCCCTCGTGGACCTGCCCGGCATCGCCAAGGCCAAGGTCTTCGAGCCGGAACCCGCCACCGTCTATTTCTGGGAGCGCGCCCAGTGAACGCCATCTCCCCCGATGTCACCTTCGATCTCGCCGCCACCCCGCTGCGCGAGCTGAACGAAGCCCTGCACAAGGCCTCCGCCGAGGCCAACGCCCGCCGCTGGCGGGTGCTGAACCCCAACGGCCGCCACGCGGTGGCCGTGGGCATCGCCGCCCCGCTCACCGTCGAGATCGAGGGCAACGTGGGCTATTACTGCGCCGGCATGAATGCCGAGGCGTCGGTGATCATCCACGGCAATGCCGGCCAGGGTGTCGCCGAGAACATGATGAGCGGCTTCGTCCACGTGCGGGGCGATGCCAGCCAGTCCGCCGGCGCCACCGGCCATGGCGGCCTGCTGGTCATCGACGGCAACGCCTCCGCCCGCTGCGGCATCTCCATGAAGGGCATCGACATCATCGTGAAGGGCTCCATCGGCCACATGAGCGCCTTCATGGGCCAGGCCGGCGCGCTGGTGGTGATGGGCGATGCAGGCGACGCGCTGGGCGACAGCCTCTACGAGGCCAAGCTGTTCGTGCGCGGCACGGTGAAGAGCCTCGGTGCCGACTGCATCGAGAAGGAGCTGCGCGACGAGCACAAGGCGCTGCTCGCCCAGAAGCTCGAGGCCGCCGGCATCGCGCCCGGCAGCGTCGACCTCTCCGAGTTCAAGCGCTACGGCTCGGCCCGGCGCCTCTACAATTTCCACGTCGACAACGCGTCCGCGTACTGAGGGCCGAGACGATGACAGCTCATTCCAACGTGCCCCGCACCCCGCCCCGCTTCTCGGCCACCTTCGATCCGGCGACGCTCGCCGAGATCCGCCGCGCCGCAGCCACCGGCATCTATGACATCCGCGGCAGCGGCACCAAGCGCAAGGTGCCTCACTTCGACGACCTGCTCTTCCTCGGCGCCTCCATGTCGCGCTACCCACTGGAAGGCTACCGCGAGAAGTGCGGCACCGACGTGATGCTCGGCACCCGCTTCGCCAAGAAGCCCATCCACCTGAAGATCCCGGTGACCATCGCCGGCATGAGCTTCGGCGCCCTCTCGGCCAACGCCAAGGAGGCGCTCGGCCGCGGCGCCACCACGGTGGGCACCTCCACCACCACCGGTGACGGCGGCATGACGCCGGAGGAGCGCGGCCAGTCCCAGACCCTCGTCTACCAATACCTGCCGTCGCGCTACGGCATGAACCCGGTGGACCTGCGCAAGGCGGACGCCATCGAGATCGTCATCGGCCAGGGCGCCAAGCCCGGCGGCGGCGGCATGCTGCTGGGCCAGAAGATCTCCGACCGCGTCGCCGCCATGCGCACCCTGCCCAAGGGCATCGACCAGCGCTCCGCCTGCCGCCACCCCGACTGGACCGGCCCGGATGACCTCGAGATCAAGATCGAGGAGCTGCGCGAGATCACCGACTGGGAGAAGCCCATCTATGTGAAGGTCGGCGCCTCCCGCCCCTATTACGACACCGCGCTGGCGGTGAAGGCGGGCGCCGATGTGGTGGTGCTCGACGGCATGCAGGGCGGCACCGCGGCGACCCAGGACGTGTTCATCGAGCACGTGGGCCTGCCCATCCTCTCGGCCATCCGCCCGGCGGTACAGGCGCTGCAGGACCTCGGCATGCACCGCGAGGTGCAGCTCATCGTCTCCGGCGGCATCCGCTCCGGTGCGGACGTGGCCAAGGCGCTGGCGCTGGGCGCCGACGCGGTGGCCATCGGCACGGCCGCCCTCGTCGCGCTGGGCGACAACGACCCCATCCACGAGGCCGAGTACCAGGCGCTCGGCACCACCGCCGGCGCCTATGACGACTGGCACGAGGGCCTCGACCCGGCGGGCATCACCACCCAGGATCCCGTGCTCGCCGCCCGGCTCGACCCGGTGAAGGCCGGCCGCCGCCTCGCCAACTACCTGTCCGTGATGACGCTGGAGGCGCAGACCATCGCCCGCGCCTGCGGCAAGAGCCACGTGCATAATCTGGAGCCGGAGGACCTCGTCGCCCTCACGGTGGAGGCCGCCGCCATGGCCGGCGTGCCGCTCGCCGGCACCTCCTGGATCCCGGGGAAGACCGGCGGCTACTGAGCCCCGCCCCTGACGACGAGGCCGCGCCGCTCGACCGGCGCGGCCTTTTGCAAGAACAGTATTCCAAGAATACTGGCCAAAAATACTGGCCAATAACACCGATCAAGAACACCGAGACCTTCCATTCCGGGGAAAACCACATGAAGCGCATTGCCGAAATCGCACGGGAGGCGGAAGGACGCTCCACCGTGTCCGCCAAGGCGGAAACCGACCTCGCCAAGGTGGCGAAGGAGCGCGGCATCAAGTACTTCCTCATCTCCTACGTGGACCTGTTCGGCGGGCTCCGGGCCAAGCTCGTGCCCGCCGCTGCCATTGCGGGGATGCAGAAGGAGGGCGCCGGCTTTGCCGGCTTCGCCACTTGGCTGGACATGTCCCCCGCCGATCCGGACCTGTTCGCGGTGCCGGACCCGACGAGCCTCATCCAGCTGCCGTGGAAGGAAGAGATCGGCTGGCTCGCCGCCGACCTCATCATGGACGGCAAGGAAGTGGCGCAGGGCCCGCGCACGGTGCTGAAGAAGCAGCTCGCGGAGGCCGCCAGCCTCGGTTACGTGATGAAGACCGGCGTCGAGTGCGAGTATTTCCTCACCACCGCCGATGGCAAGTCCATCTCGGACGGCGCGGACACCGCCGAGAAGCCCTGCTACGACCAGTCCGCCCTCATGCGCCGCTACGATGTCATCAAGGACATCTGCGACGCCATGCTGAAGCTGGGCTGGGGCGCCTACCAGAACGACCATGAGGACGCCAACGGCCAGTTCGAGATGAACTGGAACTACGACCACGCCCTCCTGACCGCCGACCGCCATGTCTTCTTCAAGTACATGGTGAAGTCCATCGCCGAGCAGCATGGCCTGCGCGCGACCTTCATGCCGAAGCCCTTCATCAACCTCACGGGCTCCGGCTGCCACGCCCATGTCTCCCTGTGGCAGAAGGGCAAGAACGCCTTTTCCGATCCCACCGGCGAGCTCGGCGTCTCCAAGCTCGGCTACAATTTCATCGGCGGCCTGATCCACAATGCCGATGCCCTGTGCGCGCTCACCAACCCGACGGTGAACTCCTACAAGCGCATCAACGCCCCGCGCACCATTTCCGGCGCCACCTGGGCCCCCAACACCGTCACCTATACCGGCAACAACCGCACGCACATGATCCGCATCCCCGATGCGGGCCGCTTCGAGTTCCGCCTCGCCGACGGCGCGGCGAACCCGTACCTCCTGCAGGCGGGCCTGCTGGCGGCGGGCCTCGACGGCATCAAGAACGAGCGCGACCCGGGCAAGCGCCTCGACATCAACATGTACACCGACGGCCACAAGGTGAAGGGCGCCAAGCGCCTGCCCCTCAACATGCTCGACGCGCTGCGTGCCCTCGACAAGTCGAAGGTGCTGCGCGACAGCCTCGGCGCGCCGCTGGTGGATGGGTATCTGAAGCTGAAGAACGAGGAGTGGAACGCCTACTCCCGCCACCTCACCCAATGGGAACGGGACAACACCCTCGACATCTGAGCCCTGCTCTGTCGCGTTGTCCCCGAAGAGCCCGGCGCTTTCCCCGCGCCGGGCTCGCTTCGTTCAGGCCCCTCACTCCGGGGCCGGCGAGGCCAACGGCTTGTCCTTCTCCACCACGTAGGTGATGGCGAGGCGGGTTTTCTCCGGCCCCACCTGAAAGGCGTGCGGCACCTCGGCGGGGATCTGCAACCCCTCGCCGGCAGTCACGGCGCGGTCGGCCTGGCCCTTCACGGAAACCACCCCGCCTCCCGCCACGATATAGATGTTCTCGATGCCCGGATGGGTGTGACGCGCCAGCTTGAGGCCAGCGTCGAACTCCGCCTCCATGAGGATGGTGACGTACGTGTCGCCCGGCAGCTCGGTGCGGCCTAGCACCTTTCGCGAAACGCCCTGCGGCTGGGGGGGCTGGCCCTGGGCCGACACGGCGGTGGCTGCGAACCCCGCCGCCGTGCAGATGGCGCAGGATATGAACCCGCGTCGGTTGAGCATGCTCCGTTCCTCCCTGGATTCCGCGCCGGCGCGGACAACACCGGGAAGGATAGGGCGCCCAGGCAACCGCGTCCCGCGCCTTTATGCCGGAACGCCGAAGCTCTCCCCAAGCCATGGCAGCGCCCCGCGCAGCGCCGGCACCACCTCCTCCGCAAGCGTCTCACGGCAGAAGGCGGCCACCTCCCGCGGCAGGCGGCCCAGCTCCTGCCGGCGGGCGATGAGGGTGAGGCTGCGCGAGAAGGCCGCCCCCGGCAGGGGCGCGCAGGCGAGTCGGTCGAGCGCCACTCCCGCCTCGAAGATGCAGAGCGGCGTGGTCACGGCGATGCCCTCCCCCGCGGCGACGGTGGCCGTCACCCCATGCGGCGTGTCGAACTCCAGCCGCCGCGGCAGGTCCAGCTTGAGGCGCCGCAGATGCCGCTCGATCTCGATGCCGGTCTTGGAGCGGGCGGAAAAGCGCACCAGCGGCAGCCGCGCGCAGAGCCGCGCCAGCTCCTCCACCCGCTGCGGCGCGCCCTCCCCCGCGGGGAGCAGCAGCACATAGGGCTCGGTCAGCAGCGGGAAGCGTTCCAGCCCCTCGATGTCGGCCAGCTCGTCCACCCCCACCAGCAGGTCCAGCTGGCGCGAGAGCAATGCGCTGGCATGGGAGGCGGTGAGGCCAGACAGGATCGACACCTCCTCCGCCAGCGCGGCAAGCCGGCCGGCGAGAGGCGCCGCCAGTGCCCGCGAGAGGGAATCGACGAGGCCGGCACGGACGAGCGGCAGGCGGCCGTGCTCCGTCTCCTTCAATGCCGGCACGATCTGCCGCGCCTCGGAAAGGAGCGCGCTCGCCTTCTGCCGCAGCACGCCGCCGGCGGAGGTGAGGCCCAGCGGGCGCACCGCGCGATCGAACAGCGCGACGCCCATGCGGCCCTCCAGCTCCGCCACCGCCTGCGACACGGCCGGCTGGGTCAGGCCGAGCCGCCGCGCCGCGCCGGCCATGGCCCCTTCCTCGCAAACCGCGAGGAAGATCTCCAAGGCCTTGAGATCAAAGGGCAGAAGCTCCCGCACGGCGCCGGCTCCACACTATAAGCAGGATTTATATTATCCCTGCTTTGCCGGGAGGATATAGAAGAAACAAGAGAGTTTGCGCGCCCGCCTCAGCGAGTTTCAGATGTCCCGCTATTCCTTCCTGAGCCTCATCGCCAATGCGCTGAACGGCCAGACCGGCTGGCAGCCTGCCTGGCGCGATGCAACGCCGAAGCCGCAATATGACGTGATCATCGTCGGCGGCGGCGGCCATGGCCTCGCCACCGCCTATTACCTCGCCAAGGAGCACGGCATCCGCAACATCGCGGTGCTGGAGAAGGCGCACATCGGCTCCGGCAATGCCGGGCGCAACACCACCATCATCCGCTCCAACTATTTGCTGCCGGGCAACGAGCCCTTCTACGAATGGTCCATGAAATTGTGGGAGGGCCTCGAGCAGGACCTCAACTACAACGCCATGGTCTCCCAGCGCGGCATCATCAACCTGTACCATTCCGATGCCCAGCGCGACGCCTATGCCCGGCGCGGCAATGCCATGCGGCTCGCGGGCGCCGGTTCCGAGCTGCTCGACCGGGAGCAGGTGCGTGCGCTCTGCCCCTTCCTCGATTTCGACAATTCCCGCTTTCCCATCAAGGGCGGGCTGATGCAGGCCCGGGCCGGCACCGCGCGCCACGATGCGGTGGTGTGGGGCTATGCCCGCGCGGCCGACCGCCTCGGCGTGGACATCGTGCAGAATTGCGAGGTCACCGGCTTCCTCCGCGAGGGGGATACGGTGGTGGGCGTGGAAACCACCCGCGGCACCATCCGCGCGAAGAAGGTGGCGCTCGCCGTGGCCGGCTCCACCTCGCGCGTGGTGAAGCCGCTGGGACTGCGCCTTCCCATCGAGAGCCACGTGCTGCAGGCCTTCGTCTCCGAAGGGCTGAAGCCGCTGGTGCCGGGGGTCATCACCTTTGGCATGGGGCATTTCTACGTCAGCCAGTCGGACAAGGGCGGCCTCGTCTTCGGCGGCGACATCGACGGCTACAATTCCTATGCCCAGCGCGGGAATCTCCCGGTGGTGGAGGACGTGGCCGAGGGCGGCATGGCGCTCATGCCCCTCATCGGCCGCCTCAGGATGCTGAGGTCGTGGGGCGGCCTCGTGGACATGTCCATGGACGGCTCGCCCATCATCGACGTGGGGCCCCTGCCCGGCCTCTACCTCAACACGGCGTGGAACTACGGGGGCTTCAAGGCGACCCCGGCTTCCGGCTGGTGCTTCGCCTGGACCATCGCGAAAGACGAGGCGCACCGCTTCAACGCCGCCTTCCGCCTCGACCGCTTCCGCTCCGGCGCCATCATCGACGAGAAGGGGGTCGGCGCCCAGCCGAACCTGCACTGACATGCGCATTCCCTGTCCCTATTGCGGCGCGCGTTCGTCCCACGAATTCGCTTATCTGGGCGATGCGGCCCCCACCCGGCCGGATCCCCTCGCCCCCGACGCGGCGGAGGCCTTCGCCGCCTATGTCTATGAGCGCGACAACGTCGCCGGCGTCATGGACGAGCTGTGGTACCACGCGAGCGGCTGCCGCCGCTGGCTGAAGGTGACGCGCGACACCCGCACCCACGCCATCACCGCCGTGGCATTCGCCCGCGCTCCGGAGGCCGCAGAATGACCCGCCTTGCTTCCGGCGGCCTGATCGACCGCAGCCGCACCCTCTCCTTCTCCTTCGACGGCCGGACCTACACCGGCCACCCCGGCGACACCCTCGCCTCGGCCCTGCTCGCCAACGGGGTGCGGCTCATGGGCCGCTCCTTCAAGTATCACCGCCCCCGGGGCGTGATGACGGTGGGCTCGGAAGAGCCGAACGCTTTGGTGGAGCTGCGCTCCGGCGCCCGGCGCGAGCCCAACACCCGCGCCACCATGGTGGAGCTGTACGACGGCCTGGAGGCCCAGAGCCAGAACCGCTGGCCCTCCCTCGACCACGACGTGCTGAGCATCAACCGCCTCGTTTCGCCCTTCCTCGGCGCCGGCTTCTACTACAAGACCTTCATGTGGCCCGCCGCCTTCTGGGAGAAGGTGTACGAGCCCGTGATCCGCCGCGCCGCCGGCCTCGGCCGCGCCGCCGACGCGCCCGACCCGGACCATTATGAGAAGGCCACCCTCTTCTGCGACGTGCTGGTGATCGGCTCCGGCGCGGCGGGCCTTGCCGCCGCCCTCGCGGCCGGCCGGTCGGGCGCCCGGGTGGTGCTCGCCGACGAGGACTTCCGGCTCGGCGGCCGGCTGCTGTCTGAACGTTCAGTCATAGATGGCCTCGAAGCCACCGAATTCGTGGCGAAGGCGGAGGCGGAGCTGTCGAGCCTCAAGAACATCAGGCTCATGCCCCGCACCACCGTGTTCGGCGCCTATGACGGCGGCGAATATGGCGCCGTGGAAAGGGTTGGCGACCATCTGGCGGTGCCTGCGCCGTTCCAGCCGCGCCAGCGCCTGTGGCGCATCGTGGCGAAGCGTTCCATCCTCGCCTCCGGCGCCTTCGACCGGCCCATCGTCTTCCCCGGCAACGACCGGCCGGGAGTGATGACCGCCGATGCGCTCGCCACCTACGCCACCCGCTTCGGCGCGGGCGCGGGCGCGAACGCGGCCGTTTTCTCCAACAACGACAATGCAGTATCCGCCGCCCTCGACGCCGCGCAGGCCGGGCTGAAGGTGGAAGCCGTCATCGATGTCCGCCCCGCCCTTCCCGCTTCTCTGGCGGCGCGGGCGAAGGCGCTGGGGGTGCGGGTCATCACCGAGGGCGAGGTGGTGGCAACGTCAGGCAAGTGCCTGAAATCCATCACCATTCGCACCCCGCGCGGGTCCGAGACCCTGGCCGTCGAGGCGCTCGGCGTGTCCGGGGGAGCGACGCCCAACCTCAACCTCACCTGCCATCAGGGCGGCAAGCCCATCTGGCGCGAGGACATCGCCGCCTTCGTCCCCGGCGCCCTGCCCCCCGGCATGGCGGTGGCGGGTGCCGCGGCAGGCCACCTCGCCTTGTCCGAATGCCTGAAGGACGGCACCGAGCTGGGCGCGGCGGCGGCCGAGGCGGCAGGCTTCGCGCCTCCCCACGCCCCGGCGCCGGCCGCTGAGGAAAAGCCGAGCGGTCTCAAGCCCTTCTGGCATGTGGCCGGCAAAGGTCCGGCGTTCGTGGACCAGCAGAACGACGTCACCGCCAAGGACGTGGCGCTGGCCCATCGCGAGGGCTTCCGGGCGGTGGAGCTGCTGAAGCGCTACACCACGCTGGGCATGGCCACGGACCAGGGCAAGACGTCCAACATGGCGGGCCTCGCCATCATGGCGGAGCTGACCGGCAAGGGCATTCCCGCCACCGGCACCACCGTGTTCCGCCCACCCTATACCCCTGTGGCGCTTGGCGTTCTCGCCGGCCATCACCGCGGCATGGACTTCAAGCCGGCCCGCCCGACACCGACCCACGACTGGGCGGAGGCGCAGGGCGCCGTGTTCGTCGAGACCGGACTCTGGATGCGCGCGGCCTACTTCCCGAAACCCGGGGAGAAGGACTGGCTCGAGACCGTGAACCGCGAGGTGAAGGCGACGCGGGAAAGCGTCGGCGTCATCGATGTCTCCACCTTCGGCAAGATCGATCTGCAGGGGCCGGACGTCGGCACCTTCCTCGACCGCGTCTACATCAACATGTTCTCGACCCTGGCCGTGGGCAAGGCGCGCTACGGCGTGATGCTGCGCGAGGACGGCATCGTGATGGACGACGGCACCACCGCGCGCCTCGCAGACGACCATTACGTGATGAGCACCACCACGGCGAACGCGGCCAAGGTGTTCCAGCATCTGGAATATTGCCTGCAGGTGCTGTGGCCGGAGCTGGACGTGCAGCTCGCCTCAGTCTCCGAGCAATGGGCGCAGATCGCCATGTCGGGGCCGCGCTCCCGCGAGGTGCTGGCGAAGGTGGTGGACGGATACGACGTCTCCAACACCGGCCTGCCCTTCATGGGCGTGGCCCAGACGACGGTGATGGGGGGCGTCGAGGCCCGCATCTTCCGCCTCTCCTTCTCCGGCGAGCTCGGCTATGAGATCGCCGTGCCGGCCTCGAAGGGCGAGGCGCTGATGCGGGCGCTGATGGAGGCGGGCGCGCCCTTCGGCATCACGCCCTATGGCGTCGAGGCGCTGGGCGTCATGCGCATCGAGAAGGGGCACGTCTCCGGCAGCGAGCTGAACGGGCAGACCAGCGCCCGCGACCTGGGCCTCGGCAAGATGGCCTCCACCAAGAAGGACTACATCGGCCGCGTGCTGGCCGCCCGTCCCGCATTCCTCGATCCGGAGCGGCCCGCCTTCGTCGGCTTCAAGCCGGTGGAACCGGGCGCGCGCCTCAGGGCCGGCGCGCATGTCCTGAAGGTCGGGGCCGCCCCGACCACCGAGAACGACGAGGGCTACATGACCTCGATCGCCTATTCCCCGACCCTCGGCCACTTCATCGGCCTCGGCCTCCTGAAGCGTGGGCCGGAGCGCATCGGTGAGCGGGTGCGCGCCTATGACCCGGTGCGCGGCGGTGACATCGAGGTCGAGGTGTGCTCTCCCGCATTCATCGACCCGCAAGGGGAGAAGCAGCGTGTCTGACCAGTTGGAACAGCTTGCCCCCACCCGCCTCGTGCCGGCGGGGCATTACGGCCCGGATGGCGCGACCGGCGTGTCCGCGCGCACCGTGGAGCGCCTTGCCCTCGCGACCCTCGTCGCCCGCAAGGGTGCGACCGCGAGCCTGCTCGCCGCCGCATCCGCCGCTGGCCTGCCGCTGGTCGACGCCCCCCGCCTCGGCACTGGTGCCGGGCTCCAGGCGGTCGGCACCGGGCCAGGCCGCTGGCTGGTCATGGCCGAGGGACTGGAGGGACCGGCGCTGGTGGCCTGGCTGAAGAGCCTTTTCCCGGGCCTTGCTGCCATCACCGACCAGAGCGACGCCAATCTGGTGCTGGACATTTCCGGCCCCAAGGTCCGCGAGGGCCTCGCCAAGGGCGTGGCGGTGGACCTCCACCCCGTCGCCTTCGAGGCAGGGGATGCGGCGACCACCTCGGTTTCGCACGTGGGCGTCACCTTCTGGCAGATGGATGACGCGCCCCGCTATCGCTTCGCCGTTCCGCGTTCCTTCGCGCCCGCCTTCCTGCGCTGGCTCACCGCGAGTGCCCAGGAATACGGCTTCGCCCTCGCCAACGCCGGCCGAGGTTGACCGCAGCGCGGCGCGCGCTCTTCCTTCCGCCGACCTTCCTTCATCGCGCGACCGCCTGCCACCGAGGCGCGCCAGCCCAGAGACGCTGACATATGACGACGCCCGCCGAGCCGTTCATCCTCACCCTCTCCTGCCCGAACCGACCGGGCATCGTGGCGGGGGTCTCCACCTTCCTGTTCGAGAAGGGCTGCAACATCCTGGAAGCCCAGCAGTTCGACGACACCGAGACCGGCCGCTTCTTCATGCGCGTCGTGTTCAACGTGGTGGCGAGCGAGGCGAGCCTTGCCGAGATCCGCGAAGGGTTCGCAGCCGTCGCCGAGCCCTTCTCCCTGAGCTGGACCATGCGCCCCAAGGCCGAGAAGCGGCGGGTGCTGCTGCTGGTCTCCAAGTTCGACCATTGCCTTGCCGACCTGCTCTATCGCTGGCGCATCGGCGAGATCCACATGGACATCACGGGCATCATCTCGAACCATCCCATCGAGACCTATGCCCATCTCGATTTCGACGGCATCCCCTTCCACCACCTGCCGGTGAGCAAGGCCACCAAGCTGGAGCAGGAAACGAAGATCTGGGAGATCTTCCAGTCCACCCGTTCCGAGCTCGCGGTGCTCGCCCGCTACATGCAGGTGCTCTCGGACGGGCTGTCCGCCAAGCTTTCGGGCCAGTGCATCAACATCCACCATTCCTTCCTGCCGGGCTTCAAGGGCGCCAAGCCCTACCACCAGGCCCACGCCCGCGGCGTGAAGCTCATCGGCGCCACCGCCCACTACGTGACCTCGGACCTCGACGAAGGGCCGATCATCGAGCAGGATGTGGAGCGCATCTCCCATCAGGACGACCCGGAGGACCTGGTGCGCAAGGGCCGCGACATCGAGCGCCGGGTGCTCGCCCGCGCCATCTCCTGGCACCTGCAGGACCGCGTGCTGCTGAACGGCTCGCGCACGGTCGTCTTCCGCGACTGACCGGGCGCGGCCAAGCACCGCCACCCCACAGCGACAGTGCAAGATCGGGGCGGGAGGACACTCCCGCCCCGATCTTGCGTTGTTCAAGGGCCACCCGGCCAGCGCAGGCAGGTCCAGCGTCCGCTGCCATGCTCCGCAGAGAAACAAACGCCTATTTTTTCAGCATTTCGCCTGTTTCTGGAGCCTGAAGGCCGGCACAGCATCCGCGTCAGGCGCCTTAAGATATAACATAAATACTTGATAATACTTATATTTTGTAAAATTGCATACAATTGGCGCGTTTCCTGCTAGTTTTCCCGAGCCGCATCGGTGCGGCCTCAGATACGGGTAGCCCATGCAGACCGTCGCCAGCCTTCTCTCCGCCCACAGGTCCGGCAGCCGCTCCCTCACCGAGACCGTGCGCGCCGTCTACGCGAAGATCGCGGTGCACGACGACCCGGCCATGTTCATCACCCTGCGCGAGGAAGCGGACGTGCAGGCGGAGGCGCAGGCCCTGGAGGCGCGCGGTGACACCTCCCTGCCCCTCTACGGAATCCCGGTCGCGGTGAAGGATAATATCGATGTGGCCGGCCTGCCCACCACCGCGGCCTGCCCCGCCTTCGCCTATGCGCCGGAGCGCGACGCCACCGCCGTGGCCCGGCTGAAGGCCGCCGGCGCGCTCATCATTGGCAAGACCAACCTCGACCAGTTCGCCACCGGCCTCGTGGGCGTGCGCTCGCCCTATGGCATTCCGCGCAATGCCTTCAATCCGAAGCTCGTGCCCGGCGGCTCCTCCTCCGGCTCGGCGGTGGCGGTGGCCGCAGGCATCGTGCCGGTTTCCCTCGGCACGGACACGGCAGGCTCGGGCCGCGTGCCGGCCATGCTCAACAATATCGTGGGGCTGAAGCCCTCCCTCGGCCTGGTGCCGAACACCGGGCTGGTCCCGGCCTGCAAGACGCTGGACTGCATCTCCGTCTTCGCCCTCACCGTGGACGACGCCATGGCGGTGCTGAAGGTGATCGGCGGCTTCGACCAGGAGGACGCCTTCTCCCGCGACCTGCCCGTGGGCGCCCTGAGCGCTCCGCCGGCGGCGCCCGTCCTCGGCGTGCTGCGGCCCGACCAGCGGGAGTTCTTCGGCGATGCGGACGCCGCCGCCGCCTATCGCGAGGCGCTCGCCCGTTTCTCCGCCATGGGCGCGGTACTGAAGGAGATCGACTTCTCGCCCTTCGCCGAAACCGCACGCCTGCTTTACGAAGGCCCCTGGGTGGCGGAGCGCTGGATCGCCGCCGAGAAGCTGCTCACCACCGATCCGGACGCGGTGCACCCCGTCACCCGCGCCATCACCGAACCAGGTGGCAAGGCCAGCGCGGCGGATGCCTTTCGCGCCATGTACCGGCTGAAGGAACTTCGCGCGAAGGCGACACCCGTCTGGGCGGACATCGACGCTTTGCTGCTGCCCACCGCCCCCACCGCCTATACGGTGGATGAGGTGCTCGCCGATCCCGTCCGCCTCAATTCGCGGAATGGCACCTACACCAATTTCGTGAACCTCATGGACCTGTGCGGCATCGCCGTGCCCGCCACCGTCGCCCATTCGGGCGTGCCTTATGGCATCACCCTGCTCGCCCCCGCGGGAAAGGACGCCGAGATGGCAAGCCTCGGCCGGGCCTTCGTGGAACAAGCCAGCCTGCCCCTCGGTGGCAGCAAGGGCCCCGCGCCGGAGTTGCCCCCACTCCCGGCGCCCCAGGCGGCGGGCCGGCTCGATGTGTGCGTGTTCGGCGCACATCTGTCCGGCATGGCCCTCAATGACGACCTCAAGGCCATGGGAGCGCGCTTCGTGCGGGCCGTGTCCACCGCCCCCTGCTACCGCATGAAGCTCCTGCCCGGCAGCGTGCCGCGGCCCGGCGTCGTGCGGGCGCGGGCCGGCGGCGGCGCCCTCGCGGGCGAGGTCTGGTCGCTGCCGCATGAAGGCGTCGGACGGCTGCTCGCGACCATTCCCGCCCCCCTCGGCCTCGGCCAGGTGGAACTCTCGGACGGCACCAGCGTCACCGGCTTCCTCGCCGAGGCAGCGGCCCTGGAGGAGGCGAGCGACATCACCTCCTTTGGCGGCTTCCGGGCCTTCGTCAAAACGGGCACCCCCGCCTAACCCGCGGGGAAACAAGGAGCTGCCTTTCTTTTCAAACGGAACACGACGACACGAGACGTGCTGGACAACAGGTTAGATACACTGTATCAAAACCCTTGTTCACAGCATGCTTCGGCAGGTCCATGCCCGTATCAAGCACCGCCATCGCCACCATCTCCCCGGCACGGACCGGCCTGCCAGCGGGGTCCGGCCATGTTGCCGGATTGGGAACCATGCGTCAGGTTCAGCCGCAGGACACTGCGCATGCGGCGCAGGGTCATGACGATCACCCGCCGGCCCGTCCGGCGAGGAAGATGCCGGTGGTGAAGATCGGCCCCTCCGTCCTGCGCATGTCGCTCGGCATGCGGCTGGCGCTGGCCGGCATCCTCATCGCCGTCCTTTGGGTGGCCGTCGCCCTGGTGGTGGGAGGCCCGTCGTGAGCGCGCAAATCTCCTTCCGGAACCTGACCCTCGGCTATGAGCGGCACCCGGCCGTCCACCACCTTTCCGGCGATGTGACGGAAGGCGCTTTGCTCGCCGTGTGCGGCTCCAACGGCGCCGGCAAGTCCACGCTGCTGAAGGGCATCTGTGGCGCCCTGAAGCCGCTCGGCGGCTCCATCGACCTGCACGGCCTTGACGCCCGGGAGATCGCCTATCTGCCCCAGGGCGCGGAGATCGACCGCAGCTTCCCCATCAATGTCTATGACATGGTGTCCATGGGCCTGTGGCGACGCGCCGGCCTGTTCGGAGGCATCGGCCGCGCCGATCGCCAGCGCATCGAGAACGCCATCGCCGCCGTAGGGCTCCAGGGCTTCGAGGCACGGCCCATCGGCACCCTGTCCGGCGGGCAGATGCAGCGCACCCTCTTCGCTCGCTTGCTGCTGCAGGACGCCCGCGTCATCCTCCTGGACGAACCCTTCACCGCCCTCGACGCCAAGACCGTCGCGGACCTCGTGGACCTGGTGCGTCGCTGGCACGGGGAGAAGCGCACCGTGATCGCGGTGCTGCACGACTTCGAGCTGGTGCGCGCCACCTTCCCGGAAACCCTTCTGCTCGCCCGTACCGCCATTGCCTGGGGACCCACGGCGGAAGCGCTTGGGCCGGAAAACCTGCTGAAGGCCCGCCGCCTGGGAGAAGCCTGGCGGGAGGACGCACCCGATTGTTCCGACGCGGCCTAGCCGCCTGCCGCATCAGTCCGGCGGTCCGTCGCCGACGCCTTGAATGATGTTCTTCCGCTTGGCCGGGGGTCACCACGGGGCTTCCTCCAGGCCGGGTTCGGACACGCCCCCCGAACTCGGGCTCCCGGCCAAGCGAAAGAGCGTTTCGAACCAAGAATGCCGCCTCCGCCGACGTGGAGGCGACCGGGCCCGTATGGCCGCGCGTGCGGCAAGAGACGAACATGAACCCTTACGAGCTCCTCATCGCTCCGTTCACGGAGTTTGAATTCATGCGGCGGGCGCTCGCCGGCGTGTTCGCGCTGGCGCTCGGCGCGGGGCCCCTTGGCGCCTTCCTGATGCTGCGGCGCATGTCGCTGACAGGCGACGCCATGGCCCATGCCATCCTCCCCGGCGCCGCCATCGGTTTCCTCTTCGCAGGGCTCAATCTCTACGCCATGACGGCGGGCGGCCTCGCCGCCGGCCTGCTGGTGGCCATCGGCGCGGGCGTGGTGGCCCGCGCGACGGGCATGAAGGAGGACGCCTCGATGGCGGCCTTCTACCTCATCTCGCTGGCCCTCGGCGTGCTCATCGTCTCGCTCAGGGGCTCAAACGTGGACCTCTTGCACGTGCTGTTCGGCACGGTGCTCGGCATCGATGATGCCACGCTGATCCTCATCGCCGGCATCACCACGGTGACGCTCCTGACCCTCGCCTTCATCTGGCGGCCGCTGGTGCTGGAATGCGTGGACCCCACCTTCCTCGCTTCCGTCAGCGGGGCCGGCGGCGTGAGCCACATCGCCTTCCTGTCGGTGGTGGTCATGAACCTGGTGGGCGGCTTCCACGCACTGGGCACGCTGCTCTCGGTTGGGCTGATGATGCTGCCGGCGGCCACGGGGCGCTTCTTCGTGCGCGACCTGACGTCCCTCGTCCTTCTGTCGAGCCTCATCGCCTTCGCGGCAGGGGCGATCGGTCTCCTCGTGTCCTACCACCTCGGCACGCCGTCGGGCCCCTCCATCATCCTGGTGGCCGGGCTCGCCTATGCGGCCGCGGTGGTGTTCGGCCCCCTGGGCGGGCTGCTGTCCCGCGTGGCGCCCCGCCGCCATCTCGAAGCCTGAAGAGGACTGTCCATGATCTCGCGACGTCTCGTACTGGCCGCCGGCCTGGCGGCCACGCTGGCCGGCCCCGCCTTCGCGCAGGGGACCGCACCGGCGGGCAAGCTGCCGGTGGTGGCCTCCTTCTCCATCCTCGGCGATTTCGTGAAGGAGGTGGGC
The DNA here is from genome assembly GCF_043194755.2 of Xanthobacter nonsaccharivorans. Lineage (NCBI taxonomy): Bacteria > Pseudomonadati > Pseudomonadota > Alphaproteobacteria > Hyphomicrobiales > Xanthobacteraceae > Xanthobacter > Xanthobacter nonsaccharivorans. The sequence continues at coordinate 3,043,854 of NZ_CM195526.1, forward strand.
GGCGACCGCGTGCAGCTGACCACCATCGTCGGCCCCAATGGCGACGCCCACGTCTACCAGCCCACCCCCGCCGACGCGAAGGCGGTCGCCGCGGCCAAGGTGGTGTTCGTGAACGGCCTCGGCTTCGAGGGCTGGATCGATCGCCTCGTCAAGGCCTCGGGCACCAGGGCCACGGTCGTGACCGCCACCAAGGGCATTACCCCGCGCATCCGCTCCGCCAATGAGCCGCAGGACGACGACGAACGGGATGGCGCCGGCAGGAAGAAGGGCAAGGACGCCCACGATCACGGACCGATCGACCCGCACGCCTGGCAGTCGGTGGCCAATGCCAGGATCTATGTGGCGAATGTCCGTGACGGCCTGATCACCGCCGATCCCGACGGCCGCGATGCCTACACCGCCAACGCCGCAGCCTATATTACCAGGCTCGACGCGCTCGAGAACGAGGTGAAGACCGCCATCGCGGGCATTCCCCCGCAGCAGCGGCGCATCATCACTTCCCACGATGCCTTCGGCTATTTCGGCGAGACCTACGGTTTGACCCTCGTCGCCCCCGAGGGGGTCTCCACCGAGAGCGAGGCTTCGGCCAAGGACGTGGCGCGCATCATCCGCCAGATCAAGGCGCAGAAGATCCCGGCCGTGTTCATCGAGAACATTACCGATCCGCGCCTCGTGCAGCGCATCGCCAAGGAGAGCGGCGCGAAGATCGGTGGCGAGCTTTATTCGGACGCGCTGTCCGATGACAAAGGCCCCGCGAGCACCTACATCGACATGATGCACTCCAACGTGCGCGAGCTGTCTTCGGCGCTCGCGAGCTGAGGAGGCGATCCCCTCAAAGGCGGCGGCCGCGCCCCGGCCGCCGCCCGCAATCAGGTGAGACACATGGCTGAAACCGAGGCCAGCAAGGACGCTGCGAAGATCCCCGTCACCGTGCTGACCGGCTATCTGGGCGCCGGCAAGACGACGCTGCTCAACCGCATCCTCTCGCAGCCGCACGGAAAGAAATTCGCCGTCATCGTCAATGAGTTCGGCGAGATCGGCATCGACAACGACCTCGTGGTGGGCGCCGACGAGGAAGTGTTCGAGATGAACAACGGTTGTATCTGCTGCACCGTGCGCGGCGACCTCATCCGCATCATCGACGGCCTGCTGCGCCGCAAGGGCGCGTTCGACGGTATCATCGTCGAGACCACCGGCCTCGCCGATCCCGCCCCCGTCGCCCAGACCTTCTTCGTGGACGAGGAGGTGCAGGCCAAGACCAAGCTGGACGCGGTGGTCACGGTGGCCGACGCCAAGTGGCTCTCCGACCGCCTGAAGGATGCGCCGGAGGCCAAGAACCAGGTGGCCTTCGCCGACGTCATCCTGCTCAACAAGACCGACCTGGTGACCGGCCCCGAGCTGGACGAGGTGGAAGCCCGCATCCGCGGCATCAATCCCTACGCCAAGCTCTATCGCACCCAGAAGTCGGAGATCGACATCGCCAAGGTGCTGAACCAGGGGGCGTTCGACCTCGACCGCATCCTCGAGATCGAGCCCGCCTTCCTGGAGGAGGAGGAGCACCATCACCACGATCATGACCACGCGCACGGCCCGGACTGCGGCTGCGGGCATGACCACCACGATCACCACCACGGCCTGAAGGCGGTGCACGACGAGGAGATGCAGTCGGTCTCCTTCTCCACCGAGCAGCCGCTCGACCCGGACAAGTTCTTCCCCTGGGTGCAGAATCTGGTCGCCACCGAAGGGCCGAACATCCTGCGCTCCAAAGGCATCCTCTCCTTCAAGAACGACCCGGACCGCTTCGTCTTCCAGGGCGTGCACATGATCCTCGACGGCGACCACCAGCGCGCGTGGGCGGCGGACGAGAAGCGCCTGAGCCGCATCGTCTTCATCGGCCGCAAGCTGGACCGGCAAGGCCTGGAGGCCGGCTTCCTCTCCTGCGTCGCCTGAACGGCTGCTCCCGGCAGCCCCCCCCGATGGGGCGGGGCTTTTCTCTCGACACCGTGCCGCGATTGGGGTTCAAGGGCGAGAATTGGAGATCCGTCTCATGAGCCTGCCCAGCGCCCTTGAACTGGTGGCCAAGGCCCCCGTCGTCCCCGTGGTCGTCATTGAGCAGGTGGAAGACGCCATCCCGCTCGCCCGCGCGCTGGTGGAAGGGGGGCTGCCGCTCATCGAGGTGACGCTGCGCACCCCGGTCGCCCTCGAAGCCATTCGCATGATCGCGGCCGAGGTGGAGGGCGCCATCGTCGGCGCCGGCACGGTGATTGACCGCGCCCAGATCGAGGCGTCCCTTGAAGCCGGCGCCACCTTCCTCGTCAGCCCCGGCACCACGCCGAGCCTGGCCGAAGCCTTCGCGCAGACGCCCATTCCGGTGATGGCGGGCTGCGCCACCGCCTCGGAGGCCATGCGCCTGGCGGAACTCGGCTTCGAAATCCTGAAGTTCTTCCCGGCGGAGGCATCTGGCGGCGCGCCGTTCCTCAAGTCCATCGCCGGCCCCCTGCCCCACCTGCGCTTCTGCCCCACGGGCGGGATCGGTCCCGCCAACGCGTCGGATTATCTGGCCCTGCCGAACGTGGTGGCCGTGGGCGGCTCCTGGGTGGTGCCTGCGGACGCCATCCGCGCCGGCGATTTCGGCAAGGTCCGGGTGCTGGCCGCCGGAGCGGCGGGCCTGAAGCGCGCGGCGAAATTCGGCTGACCGTCCCGGCGCCGCAGTCCTGAAAACAAAAAGCCCGGCATCACGCCGGGCTTTCTTTTAGTCGGCGTGGGGAACGCCCCGTCACACCAGGACCTTGCCCTCGCCCTCGACGAGGAAATGCTCCAGCCAGTGGATGTCGTACTTGCCCTCGGCGATGTCGCGGGTGCGCACCAGCGTGCGGAACAACGGCAAGGTCGTGTCGATGCCGTCCACCACGAACTCATCCAGCGCACGGCGCAGGCGGCGCAGGCACTCATCCCGCGTCTTGCCATGGACGATCAGCTTGCCCACCAGGCTGTCGTAGGTGGGAGGGATCACGTAGCCCTGGTAGGCGTTGGAATCCACGCGGATGCCGAGGCCGCCGGGCACATGGTAGTGCGTGATTTTGCCCGGCGAAGGACGGAACGTGGTCGGGTGCTCGGCGTTCACCCGACACTCGATGGCATGACCCTCCATGACGATGTCGCTCTGCTGCAGCGTCAGGGCCTCGCCCGCGGCCACGCGGATCTGCTCGTTGATGAGGTCGATGCCGGTGACCATCTCCGTCACCGGATGCTCCACCTGAATGCGGGTGTTCATCTCGATGAAGTAGAACTCGCCCTTCTCGTACAGGAACTCGATGGTCCCGACCCCGAGATAGCCCAGTTCCCGCATGGCCTTGGCGCAGGTTTCGCCGATCTGCGCGCGCTGGGCGGCGCTGATCACCGGAGAGGGCGCCTCCTCCCACACCTTCTGATGGCGGCGCTGCAGCGAGCAGTCGCGCTCGCCCAGATGAATGGCGTGGCCCTTGCCGTCGCCCAGCACCTGCACCTCGATGTGGCGCGGCGTGCCCAGATACTTTTCAAGATAGACCGCATCGTCGCCGAAGGCGGCCTTTGCCTCGGAGCGGGCGGTGGACAGGGCCTGGGAGAGGTCCTCCTTGGTCAAGGCCACCTTCATGCCGCGGCCACCGCCGCCGGCCGCCGCCTTCACCAGCACCGGGAAGCCGATCTCCTCGGCCACGCGATGGGCCTCCTCATCGGTATGGACGCCGCCATCGGAGCCGGGCACCACCGGAATGCCGAGGCGCTGGGCCGTCTTCTTGGCCTCGATCTTGTCACCCATGATGCGGATGTGCTCCGCCTTGGGGCCGATGAAATGGATGTTGTGGTCCGCCAGGATCTCGGCGAAGCGCGCGTTCTCAGCCAGGAAGCCGTAGCCAGGATGCACCGCATCCGCCCCGGTGATCTCGCAGGCGGCGAGAAGCGAGGGGATGTTGAGGTAGCTCTCGCGCGCGGCGGGCGGGCCGATGCACACGCTCTCGTCGGCGAGGCGCACGTGCATGGCGTCCGCATCCGCCGTGGAGTGGACCGCGACGGTGGCGATCCCGAGCTCCTTGCAGGCGCGCAGGATGCGCAGCGCGATCTCGCCGCGGTTGGCGATGAGGATTTTTCTGAACATCAGCGGTGCCTGCCTTTGCAGCATGTGCGCGACTTGCGCAAACGCGGGTTTGCCTCACGTTTGCGCGCCAGCGCGCCTTCTTCACGCGAACCGGGACACACTTCGCTCGAAAACGCGTCTGAAGCCCGGCTCATTCGATGATGAGCAGGGGCTCGCCGTATTCCACCGGCTGCGCATTGCCCACGAGGATGCGCGTCACGGTGCCGGTGCGCGGCGCAGGAATGGCGTTCATGGTCTTCATGGCCTCGATGATGAGGACCGTCTGACCTTCCTTCACGCTCGTGCCCACATCGATGAACGGGGCCGCGCCCGGCTCGGGGGCGAGATAGGCGGTGCCCACCATGGGCGAATTCACCACGCCGGGATGCTTGGAGAGGTCGGCGTCCGCAACCGGGGCGGCGGCGACCGCGGCGACCGGCGCCGCCATGGGGGTGGCGAAGGGAGCGGCGAAGGGAGCGGCCTGGGCGATGGTGACCGGCGCGGGGGCGCGCACCACGCGGATGCGCAGGCCCTCGTGCTCCACCTCGATCTCGGTGAGGTCGCTGCCCGAGAGGAGCTCGGCGATCTCCTTGACGATGGCGGTATCGATGGGGGCTTGGGAGGGTTTCATGCTGTTCCTGCTCTTGCCGGCCGTCTGCGGCCGCGCGAGGGCTCGATGATGGGGATCACGATGATGGCGGCAGCGATGCGATGGCCCTAAGGCCCAGCACGTAGCTCTGCGGCCCGAAGCCACAGATGACGCCGCGCGCCACCGGCGAGAGGAAAGACTGGTGGCGGAACGCCTCCCGCGCGAACACGTTGGACAGGTGCACCTCGATGGTGGGCACGCCCACCGCCGACACGGCATCGCGCAAGGCGACCGAGGTGTGGGTATAGGCCGCGGCGTTCAGCACGATGCCGCGGGCCCCGCGCGCCTCCTGGATGAAATCCACAAGGGCGCCTTCCGAGTTCGTCTGGCGGAACACGATGTCGAAGCCGAGTTGGGCGCCTTCCGCACGGCAAAGCGCTTCCACGTCGGCGAGCGTCGCCGCGCCGTAGATTCCGGGCTCCCGGGTGCCGAGCAGGTTCAGGTTCGGCCCGTTCAGGACGTGGACGGTATCGGACATCCGTGACTTGTCTGCCACCGGCTCCCTTTGGCCGGGTCGGCAGCCTTATAGGGGTGTGCGGGCGCTATGGAAAGAGCGCGCGTCACCGCACCGTCGCATGCCGGGGCGCCGGGCGCCATCGCACATGCGCCTCACAGCCGCGGGGCGGGGGTGTTCCGGCGCGGCCCGTCGAGATATCCGGCAACCTTGCCGGCCCGAATGGCGAAGCGGTGCAAATCGAGGCAGGCCAGCGCCAGGAGGCACCCCGCGCCCAGCCAGGCGAGCCGCACACCCTTGCCGCCGGAACGGGCATATTTCTCCCGCACATAGAGCTCGGAATGCATCTTGGCGCGGTTGATGCGGAAAGTGTGGGAAAAGGACGGCGCACTGGACCGCCCGCCCGCATGCACCACCCGCGCGCCCGTCACCACCACGATGGGAATGCGCCGCGCCACCGCCCGCAGGGAGAGATCATCGTCCTCATGGTAGAGGAAAATGGCCTCGTCGAATCCGCCCAGCTCCAGGAAGGCGGAGCGCGCCACCAGGAAGGCGGCGCCATGGACGAAGCGGGTGCAGAAATCCCCGGCGATCTCCTCCGGCGACAGGCGAGCCTGGCGCGGCACCTTTTCAAAGATGCTGCCTTCCTTGCGCATCAGCCGCCCGTTCTCGCCGACAATGGCCGGCATGAGGATGGCCGGATCACCGTACCGCTCAACCGCCTGAAGCAACTGGTCCACGGCATCCGGCGCAAGCTCGGCATCGGGGTTCAGGAACAGGACGTAAGGCGTGGGCGCCCGCCGCGCGCCCACATTGCAGGCGGTGCCGAAGCCGGCATTGCCGGGCATCTCCACCAGATCGATGGGACGGGACAGGCTGGCGCGCCAAAGGGTGCCCTCCGGGGAGGCATTGTCCACCACCACCACCGTGCACGCCGCCGGGACGGAGGCGACCGCGCGCCCGATCACCGCACCGCTATTGTAGGTGACGAAGACGACCGTGACGTCGGCGGGACCGGGAGAAGGCGAGACGGACACGAAAACCCCGAAGCCAATCTGAAGATGGAGACGCATGCCCCCTCCCCTTCCTGCCCCTCCCCCGGAACGAAGGCAAGCCGGCCGCGCAAGCTGCATCCCTTGAGGTCACCAGGGCCCGCGCAGATCTGCCTGCTCCGCGGCCTGATCGGACAACGCGCCCTCTAACCTCATGAATTAAGGCGGATGAGCCGCCCATGTTGAATCGCATGGACGACCCCACATGGCAGATCCGGCTCTAGCCACGCCCGGCCATCTTCGTTAGACCAGCCGGCGCAACAGCGCCTCTCCCCCTGAGTGAAGTGGAGCATGACCCCGTCCGCACGCCGGTCCATCCGTCCCGCAGCGCCCGCCGTGGCGATCGCCTAGGAACCGTCATGCGAGAGGCTCCCGAGGCGCGCGTGGGAAGGCGCCACCTCTTCTTCATCGCCGGGTATGATTCCATGCCCGTGTCCGCGCACGACCGCGTTTTCCGGCGGGAGCTGAAGCGCTTCGGGACCGTCTGGGGGGCGGCGACCCGTTGCCTGGACCCGGCCCCGCAGACCACGCCCACCGGCGCCCTCTGGCGACTTGAGGCGGAAGGTCCCAACTGGAAGGCCGGCGCAACGTTCGAGCTTCTCGCCTGGGACGACCTGGCCCGCGCGGACATGGAGCGCCCGCTCCGGTCCCACATCAAGGGCACGGTAAAGGCGCTCGCGGACATGGTGACGAGCGGCACCATCGCCAATTATTTCCGCGCCAGCCGCCGCTATGGCCTGTTCTTCCTGTTCACCTACATGCTCCTCGCCCTGTTCTGGGGCGCGGCACTCGCCGCCGGCATCCTCACCGGCAAGGGGGCGGCGCCGGCCCTTGGACCAATCGGCGCCGCGGCCCTCGGTGCGGCCGTGACCGTGGCCGGGGGCTTGCTGCTGATGCGCTGGCCGGGCCGCCGCTTCCGGCTGAAGCAGTCCCTCGACCTCGCCGAATTCTCCGTAAACTTCGCGCGCAACCGCCACCCCGAGCTGGATGCGCGGGTGCGCGCCTTCGCCGACCGCATCCGCGATGTGGAGCGCGCAGCCGCGCGGGACGGGCTCGACGAGATCATCGTCGCCGGCCACAGCCTCGGGGCCATGCATGCCGTGAGCGCGGTGGCGGCGGCGCTGGAGGCCGACCCGCTGTTCGGCACACGGGCCCGCGTGCGCATCCTCACCCTCGGCAGCACCACCGCGAAATTCGCCCTGCATCCCGCCGGCACCCGCCTGCGCGCGGCAGCAGAAACGGTTGCGGCGGCCCGCCACATCGGCTGGCTGGAAGTGCAGTCACGCGACGACATCGTCTCCTTCTACAAGGTCAACCCGGTGACGCTCGCCCCCGCCAGCTTCGCCGCGCCGCTGCTGCCGGCCGGGGACTTCTCCCAGCGCCCGCTGCTGCGGCATGTGGAAATCCGCCATATGGTGAGCCGCAGCTTCTATCTGAAGCACTGGCTCGACGTGATGCGCCTGCACTGCCAGTGCTTTCTCGCCGGCGACATTCGCGCGGCGCACGATTTCTATGCCTACCTGTGCGGGCCGCTCTCGCTCGACGTGATCGCCGCCCACACCAACGGCCTGCGGGCCTATACATACGCCGACGGCACCTTGCGCCCCCTCTTCGCCGACGAGACCGGGCGCATCCACCCCGAACCTGACGCCAAGAGAGACGCATGAGCCTTCTCACCTTCGCCAAGATCGCCTGGGCGGCCGGCGTCGTCTGCTGGTACGTCCTGCGCATCCCGTTCGAGCGCAAGGCCAAGCGCCTGAGGGTGGCGGACGCCCGCCACCGCACCGCGCGGGAGATGACGCTGCTCAGCATCTCCACCCTCGGCCTCGGGGTGGTGCCCGCCCTCTATGCCGCCACCTCCTTTCCCCGCTTTGCCTCCTACCCCATCTCGCCGGTGCAGGTGGTGGCGGGCGTGCTGGTGTTCGCGGCCTCCCTGTGGCTGTTCTGGCGCACGCACCGCCAGCTCGGGCGCTACTGGTCGGTGACGCTGGAGATCAAGGCCGAGCACAAGCTCATCACCTCCGGCGTCTACGCGCGGGTGCGCCACCCCATGTATTCCGCCTTCTTCCTGTGGGCCGTCGCGCAGGCGCTTCTTCTGCCCAACTGGATCGCCGGGCCGGCGGGCCTCATTGGCTTCGGCACGCTGTTCTTCTTCCGGGTGGGCCGCGAGGAACAGATGATGCGCGAGGCCTTCGGCGCCGAATATGCGGCCTATGAGAAGCGAACCAAGCGCATCATCCCCTGCATCTACTGAGGGCCGGGGAACGAAGCGGGAAACGCGCCCCGCCGCCGATTCGGTCATGCTCCGTTCGCGATAGGTGCCAGGGAACAAACCGCCCTGCCCCAAAATGGGACGATGGCTGGGGCGCGATCGGGAAGCCCCGCTGCGGTGGCATTGAGCCATAGAGCGGGTCCCATCCCGCAGTGCCGCGCACCAGCCTGTTCGGCGCCTCCCCGGCAGAAATCGAAAGGCGGATTCCTCGACCTCCCGCGCGGGACCGACGCCGGCCGGGTGCCGACGCTGTTCATCCTCGCTGCCCTCTCGTTCGAGAATGGCTATGGCCTGAGGGCGCGCGCCCGGTCGGGCTTCAGCCCAGGTATTGGGAGCTCTGCCGCACGGCCCATGCGCGCGAACCGTTCGACACGTCCCCGATCCCCCAGGGCTTCCAGACGCTGATCCGGGCCGATCATCTCAACCCGCGCTTCTTCGCGGGCTCGGCTTGCGGGCGCATCCTCACCCGGAAGACCTCCGCCCAGCGCGGGACCATCGAGAGCCCGGCGCGCCATTCCTGCGGCGCAGCGGGGGAGGCCAGCACCCGTGGCCAAGGGCCGCTCGCCAGGTCGCACCAGCGGGTCATCGGCGCCGGGAACACCAAGGTGGCAGCCTCTTCACCGGCATAACCGAACATCGGGGCGCCTTTGCCACCACCATGCCGCTGCGGAATGTAGAGGGCGACGGCCTTCGAGCGCGCGGGCGGCCTCGACCGTCCGCCCTTCAGGCCTCCGGATCGAGGAGGGCGGTGCCCACCGGGCGACCGTCAGCGTCACGGGTGATGGTCTCCACCCGCGCCTCGGCCGCCTTAAGCAGCGCCTCGCAACGCTTCTTCAGCGCCTCGCCACGCTCATAGATGGCGATGGATTCTTCCAGCGGCACATTGCCCTTCTCCAGGCTCGCGACAATGGCCTCCAACTCGGCGAGCGCCGCCTCGAAGGTCAGCCCTTCCACGCCCGCTGCCGGCGCAGCAGCCGCCAGCGCTGTCTTGCCGGCCTTCCCTTCCGTCGCGCCCGCCATGGCGGCCTCCGCTGATTCTGTCGCGCCCACCATAGACGAGGCCGGCGACGGGCAGAAATCCGGCGAGAACCCTGGCCGGGCGACCACCCCGCTGCACCCGGATGGGTCGGCCGGGGTGGCCCCGGCGCCCGCGCTTTGCTAGAAGCCGGCCAGACTTCACGGAAACCTCGCATCCCATGTCCCCCGCGGCCTCCGCGCCTTCAGCTCCCCGCACCTCTCCGAGCCTGGAAGAGGCGCTGCTCGCCTGCTTCGCGGCGGCCGGCTTCGCGCGGCTTGATCCCCCCATCCTCCAGCCGGCGGATGTCTTCCTCGACCTGTCGGGGGAATCGATCCGCCGCCGCATGTTCCTGACGGTGGACGAGGAAGGTCACGAGCTGTGCCTGCGGCCGGACCTGACCATTCCCGTCGCCCGGCACGTCATCAGCGCGAAGCTGGAGCTGCCGGCGCGCGTCTCCTACCTCGGCCCGGTGTTCCGCTTCCGCGGCGAGGGATCGGGCGAGTTCCGGCAGGCCGGCCTCGAATCCTTCGGCCGCGCCGACATCGAGGCGGCGGATGCGGAGATCCTCGCCCTCGGCCTGGACGCCTGCGCCCTCTATGGCCTGCCCCAGCCGGAGATCCGGCTCGGGGACGTGGGCCTGTTCGCCGCCTTGCTGGAGGCGTTGCCCCTGGCACCCGCCCTGCGTCGCCGCCTGCTGAAGGACTTCGGCCAGGGCCGGCTCGACGCCGACCTCGGCCGCCTCGACGAGGGCAAGCAGGAGGGCGTCTCCGCCCATGCCGGCGTGCTGGCGGCGCTTGCCGGCGCCGACCCGGCGGCGGCACGAGCCCTCATCACCGACCTCCTCTCCATCGCCGGCATTTCCACCGTGGGCGGGCGCTCCGTTTCCGAGATCGCCGAGCGCTTCCTGGAGCAGTCGTCGCTGGAGGCGGGCGCGGGCCTCACCGGCGAGACACGGGAGATCCTCACCCGTTACCTCTCCATCTCCGGCACCCCGGACAATGCCTCCGCCCGCATGCGGGCGCTGGCCACCGATGCGCGCATCGACCTGTCCGCCGCGCTCGACGTGTTCGACCGCCGCACCGGCTTCCTCACCGCGTATGCGGTGAACCTTGCCGACGTCGCCTTCTCCACCGCCTTCGGCCGGCCGCTGGATTACTACAGCGGCATGGTGTTCGAGCTGCACGACCCCGCCCGCAATGCCGGCGGGCCGCTGGTGGCGGGCGGGCGCTACGACAAGCTGCTCTCGCGCCTCGGCGCCGAAACGTGCGTGCCCGGCGTCGGCCTTGCCGTGTGGGTGGAGCGCCTCGCCGCCCTCGACGTCGCTCAGGAGGGCGCCCGATGACGAGCCCGCTCATCCTCGCCGTGCCCTCCAAGGGGCGGCTGCAGGAGAATGTCCACGCCTTCTTCTCCCGCGCCGGCATGCCGCTGACGCAGGCCCGCGGCGCGCGCGACTATCGCGGGGCGCTCGGCGGCGTGGACAATGTGGAAGTCGCCTACCTCTCCGCCTCCGAGATCGCCGCCGCCCTTGCCGCCGGTGCCGCGCATATCGGCGTGACCGGCGAGGACCTCGTGCGCGAGAACATCCTCGACGCCGACAGCCGCGTCGCGTTGCTGGAGAAGCTGGGCTTCGGCCATGCCAATGTGGTGGTGGCCGTGCCGCAGGCCTGGATCGACGTGCGGTCCATGGACGACCTCGACGACGTGGCGAGCCATTTCCATGGCCGCACCGGCCGGCGCATCCGGGTGGCGACTAAATACATCAACCTCACCCGCGCCTTCTTCGCCCGCCACGGCATCGTGGACTATCGCATCGTCGAGAGCGCCGGCGCGACCGAGGGCACGCCGGCGGCCGGCACGGCGGAGCTGATCGTCGACATCACCACCACGGGCGCGACCTTGGCCGCCAATGCGCTGAAGGTGGTGGACGACGGCATCATCCTGAAGTCCGAAGCGAACCTCGTGGCCTCGCTGACCGCCAACTGGAGCGCGGGCGCCCTTTCCGCCGCGCGCGCCATGTTCGATCGCCTCGGGGCGGAGAAGCGTGCCCGCACCATGCGCGAGGTGCGCACCCGCTTTGCGAGCTGCGATGCCTCCCTGGTGGACGAGGCGGTGACGGCCTATCACTGCGTCGCCCCCTTCGGCGGCCCCACCTCCTCGGGGATGCTAACGCTGCACTGCCCACCGGGCACCCTGCACGCGCTGGCCACCTTCCTGCGCGAGCGGGGGGCGAGCATGGTGACGGTGGGGCCCATCGAATATGTGTTCGCGGCGGACAATCCGCTGTTCGAGGCGCTGCAGGCGCGGCTCGGGAGCTGAGGAGGCGCCCGGCGCCACTCTTCCCGTCGCGGACGGCATATTTCCCCCGCTTCGGCGCAATGCCATGCTGGCGCGATCGGGGGATTCGCCACCATGACCGAGCCAGCCGCAGCCGCCGCGCCATCCCTGTCGCGCGCGCATCTTCTCACAGGCTTCGGGGCCGGCGGCGCCATCGGGGTGCTGGGTGGGCTCATCGGCCTGGGCGGGGCGGAAATCCGCCTGCCCGTGCTGATCTCCCTCGGCTTCAATGCCCTGCCGGCGATCATCGTCAACCGGGTGCTGAGCCTGGTGGTGGTTGCCTTCGCCCTGCCCGCCCGCGCCGCGACCATTCCCTTCGCCGAGGTCGCCGGGCACTGGCCCGTGATCGCCACCCTCCTCGCCGGCAGCCTGGTCGGGGCGTGGACCGGCGCCACCTTCGCCACGGGCCTGGCCTCTCGCACCCTGTTCCGCGCCATCGCGGTCCTGCTCATCATCACCGCTGCGCTCCTCGTCGCCGGCGGTGATCCGGAGCTGCGGCACATGCCCATCGACGGTACAGTGCAGCTTGTAGCCGGCGTGGCGGCGGGCTTCGGCATCGGGCTCGCGGTCGCGCTGATGGGCGTGTCGGGCGGTGAGCTGCTGGTGCCGACGCTGGTGCTGCTCTTCGGCCTCAACGTGAAGCTCGCGGGCAGCGTTGCCCTCGCCGTCAGCCTGCCGACGCTGCTGGTGGGGTTCGCGCGGTTTGGCCGCGACAACACGCTCGGCGTCATCCGCGCCAACCTCGGCTTCCTGGCGCTGATGGCGGCGGGCTCCATCGCCGGCGCCTTCCTGGGCGGGCAGTTGCTCGGCATCGTGCCGTCCTATGTGCTGCTGCCGCTGCTCGGGCTCATTCTCGTCTTGTCGGCCTGGAAGATCTGGCGGCACGGCAACGCCGCCGAGGCCTGAGGCGTCGCGGGCGTCGGCTTCGTGCTCCCCGAAGCTGTATCCTTTGGAATATTTCTTTTCCCCGTGAGACACCGCCAGCTATATCCAAGACAATATAAGCAGCGCTTGTTCGACGATCCGGAAGTCAAATCACAGAACAATCAGCCATCGCGATACCGGTGGACGCCCCCTTGAACTTGTGCGCAACCTGCCGGCTGGACCCATTTCATCCGGCCTGGACATGAATGCGGCGCTGCGTCCACCCTTCGCTTTTTCGGCAGGAGGGATCATCGGCACGCTCGGGGGGCTGATCGGCCTCGGCGGGGCGGAGTTTCGCCTGCCGGTGCTCATCGGCATGTTCGGCTTCCGGGCGCTGGATGCGGTCATCGTCAACAAGGCGGTCAGCCTCATCGTCGTCGCCTTCGCCTTGCCTTTCCGGGCGAGCGTGGTGCCCTTCGCCGACATCGCGAGCCACTGGACGGTGATCGCCAACCTGCTGGCGGGAAGCCTCGTCGGCGCCTGGCTCGGCGCCGACCTGGCGCTGAAGCTGGCGTCCCGCGCCCTGTTCCGCGTCATCGCGGCACTGCTGCTGCTCATCGCGATCGTGCTGGCTTTCGGCCATGGCGCGACGCAGGGGCATCCGCTGCTCGACGGCGCGGCGCTGCAGGTGGCGGGGGTGGTGGCGGGCCTCGGCATCGGCATCGTCGCCTCGCTGCTCGGAGTTGCAGGCGGGGAGCTGCTGATCCCCACGCTGATCTTCCTGTTCGGCGTGGATGTGAAGCTGGCCGGCAGCCTCTCCCTCGCGGTGAGCCTGCCCACCATGCTCATCGGCTTCGCCCGCTACAGTCAGGACCGGAGCTTCGGTGTGCTCGCGCGGAACCGCGGCTTCCTCTGTGCCATGGCCCTGGGCTCCATCGCCGGGGCGTTCGTGGGCAGCCGCCTGCTCGGTATCATCCCGGTGGACCTGCTGCTGCCCCTGCTCGCCCTCCTGCTCGCCGCTTCCGCCATCAAGCTGTGGCGGGACGGCTGATCCGCGCGAGGGGCCTTGCATTGCACGCGGCTCCGCGCGGTCTCTTTCTCGAATTTAGCAGGCGATTCACCGAGCAAATTGATTCAATTTGCGCGGATCGCGCTCTAGTCTGCCCCATGACCCGACCGGACGACGGCCGGCCTTGATCCGGCGCAGGCGCCGAGGAGCCTTGACATGCGTGATGCCGAACCCAAAGCCATCCACCTCGCCGACTACCGCCCGCCGGACTGGCTGGTGGAGAAGGTGGACCTCGATTTCGCGCTGCATCCCTCCCAGACCCGCGTCACCGCCCGGCTCGCCCTGCGCCGCAATCCGAAGGGTGCGGCCGGCGCCCCCGTGGTCCTCGAGGGCGACGACCTGACGCTGGTGCGCCTCGCCATCGACGGCACGCCGCTGGCCGGCTCGAGCTTCGAGGCGACGGGCAACCGCCTCACCCTCGCCCACCCGCCCGCGGACGCCTTCCTGCTGGAAATCGAGACGCTGGTGGACCCCACCGCCAACACGCAGCTGATGGGCCTCTACCGCACCTCGGGCAATTACTGCACCCAATGCGAGCCGGAGGGCTTCCGCCGCATCACCTATTATCCGGACCGGCCGGACGTGCTCTCGGTCTTCACCACCCGCATCGAGGCGGACAAGCAGGAAGCGCCCATCCTCCTCGGCAACGGCAATCTGGTGGAGAGCGGCCAGGTTCCCGGCACCTCGCGCCACTATGCCGTGTGGCACGACCCGTGGCCGAAGCCCTCCTACCTCTTCGCCCTCGTGGGCGGGCGCCTCGCCAAGGTGGCGGACAGCTTCGTCACCGCCTCGGGCCGCAAGGTGGAACTGGGCATCTATGTGGAGGAAGGCAAGGAGGCCCGCGCCGGCTATGCCATGGACTCGCTCAAGCGCTCCATGCGCTGGGACGAGGAAGCCTTCGGCCGCGAGTATGACCTCGACGTGTTCAACATCGTGGCCGTGTCTGACTTCAACATGGGGGCCATGGAGAACAAGGGCCTCAACGTCTTCAACGACAAATACGTGCTGGCGAGCCCCGAGACCGCCACCGATGCGGACTATTCCGGCATCGAAGGGGTGATCGCCCACGAATACTTCCACAACTGGACCGGCAACCGCATCACCTGCCGCGACTGGTTCCAGCTGTGCCTCAAGGAAGGCCTCACCGTTTTCCGCGACCAGGAATTCTCCTCCGACCAGCGCTCGCGCCCGGTGAAGCGCATCGCCGACGTGCGCATGCTGAAGGCCGCCCAGTTCACGGAGGACGCAGGCCCCCTCGCCCATCCCGTGCGGCCCGAAACCTACCGCGAGATCAACAACTTCTACACCGCGACCGTCTACGAGAAGGGCGCGGAGGTGGTCCGCATGCTCAAGACCCTCCTCGGCGAGGAGGGGTTCCGCAAGGGCATGGACCTCTATTTCGAGCGCCACGACGGCGAGGCGGCAACCATTGAGGACTTCGTCTCCTCCTTCGCCGACGCCACCGGACGCGACCTCTCCCAATTCTCCCTGTGGTATGCGCAATCGGGCACGCCGGTGCTGAACGTGAGCGGCACCTATGACGAGGCGGCCGGCACCTACCGGCTTGACATCTCCCAGTCCGTGCCGCCCACCCCGGGGCAGCCGGAGAAGAAGCCCATGGTCATCCCCCTCGCCCTCGGCCTGGTGGGCCCGGACGGACGGGACCAGCCGCTCATGCTCGGCAACACGCCGGTGGAGCGCGGGGTGGTGGAGGTGAAGGAGGCCACGCAGAGCTTCCTTTTCACCGGGCTGGACGCCCGGCCGGTCCCCTCCCTCAACCGCGGCTTCTCGGCCCCGGTGAACCTCGTGAGCGATCTCACGGAGGCGGACCGGGTGTTCCTCGCCGCCCACGATGCGGACCCGTTCAACCGCTTCGATGCGCTCCAGCGCATCGCCCTTGAGCTGCTGAAGACAGGGGCGCGCACGGGCACCCTGCCGGCGCCCGACGCCCTCGTCACCGCCGCCCGCGCCATCCTCGCGGATCCGGCGCTCGATGCCGCCTTCAAGGCGCAAGCGCTGGCCCTGCCAGGCGAGGGAGAGGTGGCGCGCGAGCTGGCCCGCGAGGTGGACCCGGATGCCGTTTTCGCCGCCCGCAAGGCGCTTCGCGTCACCCTCGGCACCACCCTCGCGGAAGGTTTCACCGCGGCCTATGCGGCCGGTGCCGCAAGTGGCGCCTTCTCGCCGGATGCCGCGTCCGCCGGACGGCGGGCGCTCCGCAACCTCGCGCTCGACTATCTGGCGGTCACCGGCTCGGCCGACGGCATCGCCCGCGCCAAGGCCCAGTTCGAGGCCGCCGACAACATGACCGACCGCATCACCGCTCTCGCGGTGCTCGCCCAGCATGACGTGCCGGAGCGGGAGGCCGCCCTCGACGCCTTCTACCGGCGCTTCGAGCGGGACGCCCTGGTCATCGACAAGTGGTTCACCCTGCAGGCGCAGATCGCCTCGCCCACCACCCTCGACCGGGTGAAGGACCTGATGCTGCACCCGGCCTTCTCCCTGGCGAACCCGAATCGGGTTCGCGCCCTCGTGGGCGCCTTCGCGGCCGCCAACCCCACCCAGTTCAACCGGGCCGATGGGGAAGGTCACGCCTTCGTGGCAGAAGTGGTGCTGACGCTGGACAGCAAGAACCCGCAGGTGGCGGCACGGCTCCTGGCCTCGTTCAAGACCTTCCGTCAGCTGGAGCCGGCGCGGCGCGGCCACGCCGAGCAGGCGCTTCGCCGGATCGCGGAAACGCCGGGGCTTTCGCCGGATGTGGCGGACATCGCCACCCGATCGCTCGCCTGACGGCATTCCGTTACGGGAAAGCCTGCCCGGCACACTTGCCGGGCGGGCGCTTCACCGGAGCGCGATTGCACTGAAATCTGGGATAAAGAGATGCAAAACTGCCGTATTATCCCAACGGCGAGGGACGCTTAGCTTCTCCTGTATCGAAGCAGCGATCGCGCTGCCCAACTCATGGAGAGCATCATGCGTTACATGACCATAGGCGCCATGGCTCTTGCCGCCACCCTCGGCTTGTCGGGCCTTGCCCGCGCCGCCGACGAGCCCTCCCGCCATGAGGCCGATGAGGAAGCCGAGGCTGCTGCCCAGATGCAGTATGATTATGGCATGCGTCCCCTCGGCTATGCGCAGCCTCGGTGGCGGAACCACCCCCTCGCGAACGTCCCCGGCACGTGGCAGGAGCCGGACCCGGCGCTCCAGCACCTGACGCCCGACGAAAATTTCCTGCGCCAGGGCGACCGTGGCAGGGGGGGTGAATGAGGATGTCCCGGCCGGACCGGGGCAAGCCCGGTCCGGCCGGATTGGTCCATGAGGCCCGTCCACCCGGAGACCGGACATGACCCGTTTCGACGAGGTGGAAGTGTTCCTGCGCGTGGTGGAGCGCGGCAGCTTCAACGGCGCGGCGACCCAGCTCGGCCTGCCGGCCTCCACCGTCAGCCGCCGGGTGAAGACCCTGGAGGATCGCCTCGGGGTGCAGCTTCTCCACCGCACCACGCGTCGCGTCTGGCCCAGCGAGGCCGGACAGGCCTACTACCAGCGGTGCGTGACGGCCGTCGCCATGCTGGACCGGGCGGACGCCGCCGTCCGCGCCCTGACGCAGGAGCCGGAAGGGCCTCTGAAGGTGCTGATGGCCTACGGCCCGGCGATCCTCGTCATTGAACCGGAGCTCGCACATTTTCGTGCGCTCTACCCAAAGGTGCAACTGCACCTCACCCTCGACAATCACGCCCTGGACCTGCTGGAGCATGGCTTCGACCTCGCCGTCCGGCATGGTCCCGTGCGCGATTCCAGCTATCACCTGCGCCGTCTTGGCAATGCCCCGCTCCATCTCCTGGCAAGCCCGGCCTATCTCGACCGCATGGGGCGTCCGCGCCATCCGCGGGAGCTGGAGCATCACGCGCTTCTCGCGGTGCGGTCCGGCCCCGGACCGCTCACATGGCCGCTGGAGGGCCCGCAAGGCTCGTTCGAGCTGAAGCTCGACCCCGGCTTCGTCACCAACGATGTGATCATGGCCATGCGACAGGCCATCAGCGGAGCCGGGATCATGCTGAGCTCGAAATGCCTCGCCCGGCACCGCATCGACAGCGGAGAGCTGGAGGTGCTGCTGCCGGACTGGCACCACCGCGACGGCCTGGAGACCGTCGCCCTGTTTTCCGCCCGCGCGACCCAGGACCTCAAGGTGCGCGTCTTCCTCGATTTTCTCGCCGCGACCTTCGCCCGCTGGATCAAGGGCGAGCCGCCGGCCAGCGTCAGCATGGCGCCGCCGGCGGGTGGAGTGCACGAGCCTCAGTAGTCCACCACGCCGTCCAGGGCGTAGTGCTTCACCGTCTTCCGGTTGGCGATCAGATCGTCGATGGTCGGCTCGCCCTTGAGAGCGCGGGAGATGGCGAGCTTGGTCGCCTCGTAATTGGTGCGGTAGAGGTCCGCCTTGTCCAGGTTCGGATCCTCGGCGCAGCGCGGGTCGAGCCAGACCATGATGATCATGGCGAGCTCGTCCACCTTGGCCTTGGGAATGATGCCCTCGCTGACGCTGTCCACGATGGCGTCGCCCATGGCCGCCTGCACCACCCCGCCCAGCAGCTCCACATACTCGGCCGTGTGGATGGTGGCCTTGGTGGTCATCATGGTGGCCGGGCGCACCATCTGGTTCAGGTCACGCACCACGAACATGCGGGTATGGCCCTGCACCTGGCCCATCATGGAAGCGAAGGCCTGACCCGCGGGGCCGCGCACCGAGCCGATGAGCACCTCCGGCATGGCATCGGTGAACTGCCCGTCCGCCGCCAGAACAGTGGCTTCGCCCGTCTTGAACCAGATGTCCGTCATCTTTTCCTCCTGGAATTCGGCCGGCAGGTAAGCACTGGCGCCCCTGCCGCGTCCATGGCGACGCAGCGTCGCTGTCGCCCTGTGGAAAGCGCCTTGTCCGCGCCCGTCCCCACAAGGGCAAAGCCCGCCCCGCTGCCGCCTCCGCCCACCGGGAAACCGCGCAATCACGGCGATTTTTCTGCACTTGACTCCCCGGGACTCTAGACAGCAGCCCCCCGATTCGATTCAAATGGACGCGATTCGGAGAGATGCGGCACGTCCCTCCAGATCGAGGACGTGGGGGCTCAGAGCAGTAGGCCGCTCAAGGCTCCCGGAGACCCGGAGGAGACCGGCGATGGCACGCGCCAACGCTGCGAGCGTCGGCGCGCGCGACCAAGCCATTAGAGGTCTGGCACGGTCGATCGCGCGCCCTGCCTACCAGCGACTGCTCGATGCGGAGCCGGTCCTGCGCCGGATCGTACCCGCCCTGATTGTCACCTTTCTCGTCGTCATCGGCGTGGGTGCGGTGGTGCAGGTGCATTCGCACCGCGTCGCCGAGATCAACAACGCCAAGGATGACCTGGGGCTCCTCGCCCTCGCCACGGCGGACGCGCTGACCCTGCGCGCCGGCAATTCGCTCGCCCGCGTCCCCCAGGCGCTGGAGGAGAGCCTCCCGCCCCGCGCCATCGAGGCCGGGCGCCGGGTCTATGTGACCGACGCCCAGGGGCACATCATCGCCTCCGCCCCCGCCGGCGAGGTGCCCGCCACCCTCTCCGCCTTGCTCGATCCGAGCCAGCCCCTCGTCATCTTCGCCGAGCGCGCCGGCGTGCTGGAAGTGCCATTCAGCGAAGGCACGGCCCTCGCCACCGTGCGCAACCTGCCGGCACCGCTGGGCCAGATCGTCTTCGTCCAGCCCACCGACCGGGCTCTCAGCGCGTGGTCGGATTCCACCACGCTCACGGTCACCCTCTTCACCACCACCGGCGCGGTGCTGCTGATCCTCGGCTTCTCCTTCCATTGGCAGGCGAGCCGGGCGCGCGAAGCGGACCTGATCTACGACACCGTGCGCCGGCGCATCGACACCGCCCTGAACCGCGGACGCTGCGGCATGTGGGACTGGGACATGGCGCGGGGCCGCATGTACTGGTCCGACACCATGTTCGAGATCCTCGGGCTGGAGCGAAAGGACGAGCTGATCTCCTTCGGCGACATCGCCAAGCTCGTGCATCCCGACGACGGCGACCTCTACGAACTGGCCCAGGAGCTGGCCGAGCGGCCCGGCGCCTCGGTGGACCGTGTGTTCCGCATGCGCACCGCCAAGGGCGACTTCGTGTGGCTGCGCATGCGTGCCGAGGTGGTGCAGCAGCAGGGCGAGGACGGCCCGCACCTCATCGGCATCGCCATGGACGTGACCGAGGCCCAGCGCATGGCCGAGCGGACGGTGACCGCCGACATGCGCCTGCGCGACGCCATCGAGAGCATCTCGGAAGCCTTCGTGCTGTGGGACAGCCAGAACCGGCTGGTGCTCTGCAATTCCAAGTTCCAGTCCCTGCACGAATTGCCCGACGAGGCGATCGTGGTGGGCACCCCCTTCGAGACCATCGCCTCGGTGGGCCGCCACCCGGTCACCCGCACCCCGCTGAAGCCCGAGGACAAGCCGGAGGAAGGCTCCCGCGCCTTCGAGGCCCAGCTTTCCAACGGCCGCTGGCTGAAGATCGCCGAGCGCCGCACCAAGGACGGCGGCTACGTCTCGGTGGGTACCGACATCACCACCATGAAGCGCCACGAGGAGCGCCTCATGGACAACGAGAAGCGCCTGATGGCGCTGGTCGCCGACCTGCGCAAGTCCCAGCAGACCCTGGAGCACCAGGCCCAGCAGCTCGCCGAGCTCGCGGAGAAATACTCCGAGGAACGCAACAAGGCCGAGGACGCCAACCGCGCCAAGAGCGAGTTCCTCGCCAACATGTCCCACGAGCTGCGCACGCCGCTCAACGCCATCATCGGCTTCTCGGAGATCATGGAGAGCGGCATGTTCGGCCCGCTCGGCTCGGAGAAGTACGCCGAGTACTGCACCGACATCAAAGGCTCCGGCACCTACCTCCTCGACGTCATCAACGACATCCTCGACATGTCGAAGATCGAGGCGGGCCGCATGCAGCTCGAAGTGGAAGATGTCGCACTCGACGAAATCATCGCCGACGCCATGCGCGTCACGGCGGTGAACGGGGACGAGAAGAACATTGCGATGACAGTCGCTGCCGGCGAGAACCTCGCCATCAAGGGCGACCGGCGCGCGCTGAAGCAGATTCTGCTGAACCTCCTGTCGAACGCGGTGAAGTTCACGCCCGAAGGCGGCAGGATCGCGGTAAAGGCGCGGGTGAACGGCACCGCCGCGGTGATCGCCATCGAGGACACCGGCATCGGCATCGCGAAGGAAGCCATCGCTCGCATCGGCCGTCCGTTCGAGCAGGTGGAAAGCCAGTTCACCAAGACCCACAAGGGCTCGGGCCTCGGCCTCGCCATCGCCAAGTCGCTGGTGGAGCTGCACGGCGGCGCCATGCGCATCCGCTCCACCGAGGGGCTGGGCACCACCGTCATCGTCCGCCTGCCCACGGCCGGCCGCGCCGCCAACTCCAACGAGACGCCAAGGCTCGCGGCCGTGATGTGAGGAGGGCCAGCGCCCCTTTTCCCCGGCGCGGCGTCGCGGCGAGGAAAGACGTAGGCCAGCCTCGCCGCCCCGGAAGTTCCCTCCCGCCGCTTCACTCCATGCCCTCCCGCATCCGCCTTGCCGGCGCGGCGCGAGAGCCGCTAAGCCTGGGCAAGACAAGGCGCCACCGCAGTGCGCAACTATGGGAAGGAGGACATATGACCTCGAACTTCGTGCGTGCAGGCGCGTCCTGCCGCCTTCTCGCCGCCCTCCTCCTCGCCACCTCAGCCTTCATCGCCCCGGCGTCCGCGGAAGTCAGGATCGACGCCACCCGCCCGCCGCCTTTGACCTATGCCGTCGCCATTCCCAAAGGCCAGGTGGACGCGGCCGTGCGAAAGATCGATGCGCTCGCCAAGGACCTGATGCAGCGCACCGGCGTCCCCGGCCTCGCGGTGGCCGTGGTCAAGGATGGCAAGACGCTGTTCCTGAAGGGCTACGGCCTGCGCAAGGTCGGGGAGCCCGCGCCCATCGATGCCGATACGGTGTTCCAGCTCGCCTCGCTCTCCAAGGCGGTGGGCGCGGGCGTGGTGGCGCACGAGGTGGCGAAGGGCACGGTGGCCTGGGACACGCCGGTGCAGCAGCTGATGCCGTGGTTCGCCTTGAAGGACCCATGGGTGAGCGCCCACGTCACAGTCGGCGACCTCTACAGCCATCGCTCCGGCCTGCCGGATCACGCGGGCGACGAGCTGGAGGACATGGGCTACGATCGACGGCAGGTGCTGGAGCGCCTGCGCGAGGCGCCGCTCGCCCCCTTCCGCATCACCTATGCCTACACGAATTTCGGCCTCACGGCCGCGGCCGAGGCGGTGGCGACCGCTGCCGGCAAGGACTGGGAGAGCCTTTCCGAGGCGGTGCTCTACAGGCCACTCGGCATGGCCTCCACCTCGTCCCGCTTCGCCGATTACATGGGGCGGCCCAACCGGGCGGTGCCGCATGTGAAGGAGAACGGCCGCTTCGTCGCCAGATACCAGCGCCAGCCCGATGCCCAGGCTCCGGCCGGCGGGGTCTCCTCCAGCGTGCGGGACATGGCGAAATGGCTCGCCTTCATCCTCGGCGGCGGTACCTATGAGGGGCGCGAGATCGTGCCGGAGACGGCGCTGGCGCCCGCCATGACGCCGGAGATCATCAGCTCCCGCTCGCCGAACGTGGAGGCCCGCACCGGCACCTACGGCTACGGTTTCAGCGTGACCGTCTCCCCTTCCGGGCGGGTGATGGTGGATCATTCGGGCGCGTTCATTCTCGGGGCCGGCACCAATTTCGTGCTGATGCCGTCGGAGAAGCTCGGCATCGTGGTGCTCACCAATGCCCAGCCCACCGGCGTGCCCGAGGCCCTTTCGGCGAGCTTCATGGACCTCGTGCAGTTCGGCGCCGTGACGCGGGACTGGCTGACCGCCTATGGGCCCCTGATCAGCCCGTTGTACACGCCCCTCGGCGCGCTCGCGGGCAAGCCGAAGCCGGACAACCCATTGCCGGCGCAGCCTTTGTCCGCTTACGTCGGGACCTACGCCAACAGCTATTACGGCGACGCGCAGATCAGCGCGGAGGGCGGCGGCCTCGTCCTCACCATCGGCCCTGCCCCGGTGAAGGCGGCCCTCGACCATTGGAGCGGCGACGTCTTCACCTTCCGCCCCACGGGGGAAAGCGCACCGCGGGGGTCGCTCTCGCAGGTGACCTTCAAGGGCAGCGGGACCGGCGAAACGATGACCATCGAGTTCTATAATGAAAACGGATTAGGCACCTTCGCCCGCAGATAGCCGGGCGCTATCCCGCTGCATCGCCGAGAATCCGCTCGAAGATCACCCGAACCTTCGCCTGGGTTTCGGCGATATCAGCATCGAGCGTGGCGAAATCGGGCATCTCGCCGGCGCGGGCGAGCAGGGCGCGGAGCGCCGGGCTCGCATCCGGAGGCACGCTGTGGGCGTCCACCGACAGGCGGAGCACCTGGGTGAGGTTCTGGTAGAGCCGGCAGGCGCGCAGCAGCACATGCGCATCCTCCGGCGAGAGGAAGCCCAGCCGCTCGGCGGTGGCCAGCACCCGCTGGGTGGCGGTGTCGGCGATTTCCGGATGCGCGTTGGCGTGCGCAAGCACGAGATACTGGGCGAGGAACTCCACATCCACCTGGCCGCCGGCGGCGTGCTTCAGGTTCCAGCGGTCGTCCTCGCCCTTCTCGGCGGCGATGGCGCCTCGCATGTCGAGGATGTCGCCGGCAAGGCGGCGCGGGTCGCGGGGCTGGGCCATGACGGCGCGGATCACCTCCCGCACCCCTCTCCCGAAGGCCGGGTCGGCGGCGATCACCCGCGCCCGGGTCAGCGCCATGTGTTCCCAGGTCCAGGCCTCTTCCCGCTGGTAGGTGGCGAAGGAGGACAAGCGCGTCGCCACCGGGCCGGACCGCCCCGAGGGGCGCAGGCGCAGGTCCACGTCGTAGAGCTTGCCGGCGTTGGTGAGCGAGGTGAGCGCCGTGACGAGGCGCTGCGTGAAGCGGGCGAAATACTGCGCACCGGTGAGCGGACGCGGGCCGCCGGAGGTGGGGTCCGCGTCCGGGTCGAAATCATACAGCACGATGAGGTCGAGGTCGGAGCCCGCCGTCATCTCGCGGCCGCCCAGCTTGCCCATGGCGAGGACGGCGGTCTGCGCCCCGGCGATGGTGCCGTGCGCCTGCGTGAAGCGCGCCCAGACCCGGCGGTGCAGTGCGCGGATGATCACCTCGGCGAGGGTCGCATAGGCCTCGCCCGCGCGCGCTGCCGGCAGGGTGCCCGAGGCGATGCGCACGCCGATGAGCACATGCTGCTCCTGCCGGAACCGGCGGGCGCGGTCGAACTGCTCCTCCTCGGTATCGGCGGTGTTCAGCAGAAGGTCGAGATGGGCGGTGAGGCTCGCCTCGTCCGGCAGCACGTCGAAGAAGGCGGGATCGAGCAGGGCATCGGCCAGGGACGGCCGGCGTGCCAGCGTCTCCCCGAGGCGGGGGGCCGCGGTGAGGATGGTGGCGAGCAGGCGCACCAGGTCCGGATGCCGGTCCAGCGCGGCGAGCAGCTGGCCGCCCGCGAGCTCGGTGAGGAAGCGGTCGGCGGCGATGAGCGCTCCGTCCGGATCGCCGCCGCGCGACAGGGCCTCCAGCATCAGCGGCACGATGCGGGCGAGGTGCGCGCGCGCCGCCTCCGCCTTCAGGGCGCGCCGGCCCCCGGCGAGCCAGCCGCGCACGATGCCGCTGGCCGCCGCCGGATCGCGGAAGCCGAGGCGGGACAGCGCCGCCATGGTGGCGCGGTCGTTGCCTTCGGGCGGGAACACGAGGTCGGCGTCCAGCACCGCCGGGGGCGCCACGTCCTCGAACAGGTTGGCGTAGTGGCCCTGAACCGCCTGCAGGCGCGTGACCAGCGCCGCCGCGAAGGCGTCGCGGTCCGCATAGCCCATGAAGCGGGCGAAGCCCTCCATGGCCTCCCGGGTCTCGGGCAGGGTATGGGTCTGCGCATCCGCCACCATCTGGATGCGATGCTCCACCCGCCGCAGGAAGACATAGGCCTCGGCCAGTTCGTCCCGCACCCGCGGCTCGATCCAGCGATGGGCGGTCAGCGCGTCGAGGGTTTCCAGCGTGCGGGAGGTGCGCAGCAGGGGGTCGCGGCCGCCGGCGATGAGCTGCTGGGTCTGGACGAAGAATTCCACCTCGCGGATGCCGCCGCGCCCGAGCTTCACGTTATGCCCTTCCACCGCAACCACGTCATGGCCGCGGAAGGCGTGGATCTCGCGCTTCATGGCATGGACGTCGGCGATGGCCTGGAAGTCCAGCACCCGCCGCCACACGAAGGGGGAGAGATCCGCCAGGAAGGCGCGCCCCACCTCCATGTCCCCGGCCACGGGGCGGGCCTTGATATAGGCCGCGCGCTCCCAGGTCGCGCCCTCCCGCTCGTAATAATCGAGGGCGGAGGCGGTGGAGAGCGCCACCTGGGTCGAGCCGGGGTCGGGCCGCAGGCGCAGGTCCACGCGCAGCACGTAGCCGTCGGCGCTGCGCTCCTGAAGCAGGCGGACCAGCCCCTGGGTGATCCGCACGAAGAAGGGGGAGGCGGACACGCTGTCGGAGAGGGGCGCCTTCTCCCGGTCGTAGACCACCACGAGGTCGATATCGCTGGAGTAGTTGAGCTCCCGCGCGCCGTGCTTGCCCATGGCGATGACGGCAAGGCCCGATCCCTTCGCCGCGTCGGCGGGATCGGGCGCCCGCAGGCGCCCGGCCCGCGCCGCCTCGCCGAGCAGGAACGAGAGGGCGGTGCGCACGGCCGCGTCCGCCACATCCGAGAGGCCGGCGGTGACCGCGACCAGGTCGAACGCCCCGCCCATGTCGGCGAGGGCGATGAGCAGCGCCGCCTCGCTGCGCATGCGCCGCAGGGCGCGCATCACCGCCGCCTCGCCGTCCGGCGTCCCCAGCGCGGCCCGTGCCGCCGCCTCGCAGCCGGCGATCAGCTCGTCGAGATGGAGACGCGGATTGCCGGAGAGCACGCGCAGGAGGCGCTGGGGCTCGGCCCGCACGAGATCGAGGAGGAAGGGCGAGCCCTCCGCCATGGCGAGGCAGGCATCGCGCGCGCAAGGGGCCGCGGCGAACACCGCATCGAGCCCCTCCCGCGCGTCGGCGGCGAGACGATCCGTTGCCTGGGAAAGCTTAATGTTTGCCGCCTCGGCATCGCCGATCACGGGGGCTTCCCGCATCAGGAGCGCGAGGGGCGGCCGGTCGGCCGAATCCGTGTCCAGGGGCCAGCGCATGGTTTCCCTTAAAGGCACCAGCACTTTGTGATGCGCAAGCCCTGTTTCGCAATTGCAGCGTCCGCCGCGCCGCGAAAAGCGCGTGGTAAACAGATTCCTGCCTTCGGCGCCAGATGGTTAACGGTCCCGTCCGATGCCGGACGGAAGGCAAAAGCCCGGCCTCGGCTATTTTGCCGGCAATCGGAGCGTGGCCACCAGACCCGGCGCGTTGTCGGAAAAGGCCAGGCTGCCGCCATGCAGCCGCGCCACCGCCCCCACGAGGGACAGGCCGAGCCCGGAGCCCGGCCGCGTGCGGCTCGTCTCCAGCCGCACGAAGCGCTCCACCACCCGCTCCCGGTCCGGCTCGGGAATGCCAGGCCCGGTGTCGGCCACGGTCAGGACCGCCTCCCCATCCCGCCGGACGAGGGTGACGGCGACGCGGCCGCGCATGCCCTCTGGCGGGCGGCCGTACTTGATGGCGTTGTCGATGAGGTTGGAGAGCGCCTGCGCCAGCAGCTCGCGCACGCCGTGGATCGTCACCGGCTCCACCTGCACCACCACGTCCAGCCCCTGCTCGTCCGCCAGCGGCTCGTAGAGCTCGGAGACGTTCTCGGCGATGTTGGCGAGGTTCACGTCGCTCATCATCGCCCGCGCCTGCCCGGCTTCGGCCCGCGCGATCATGAGCAGAGCGTCGAAGGTGCGGATGAGGTCGTCGCTCTCCTCGATGGTGGTTTCCAGCGCGCCCCGCCAGTCCGCTTCGGTGCGGGCGGTGCGCAGGGCCTCCTCCGCGCCGTTGCGCAGGCGGGTGAGCGGGGTCTTCAGGTCGTGGGCGATGTTGTCGGAGACCTCCTTCAGCCCCTGCATCAGCCCCTCGATGCGGTCGAGCATGGCGTTCAGCGAATGGGCGAGGCGGTCGAACTCGTCCTGCGTCCCGGTCATGGCAAGCCGGCCGGAGAGGTTGCCGGCCATGATGGTCTCGGCCGTGGCGGTCATGGAATCGATGCGCTTCAGCACCCGCCGCGTGACGAACACGCCGCCGGCAAGGCCCAGCACGACGATGAGCAGGACGGCCCACTGGGCCGGGCGCGCCACCAGGTCCCTGAGGGTATCGCGCTCCTCGATGTCGCGCCCCACCAGCAGCCGGTAGCCGCCGGGCAGGAACATGGCCTGAACGAACGCCACGTGGCTCTTCACGCCGCTGTCGTCGGGGCGATTGTAGGTGGTGAAGCGCGTGCCGGGCTTGTCGAGGAGGCCGAAGGACAGGTCCGAGACGTTGGTGGCCAGCACCTCGCCCTGGAAATTGGTGAGCATGTAGATGGAGGAGCCGGGACGCCGGGTCCGCCGGTCGATCACGTAGACGAGGCGCTGGATGCCGCCGATGCGGTACTGGTCCGACAGGAAGACGACCTCCCGGTTGAGGTCGTCCGCCACCTGCCCCTGGATCAGCTCGCGCGTGTGCCAGGCGGTGTAGACGATGACCGACACCGCGAACACCGCGAACACCAGGAGATAGGCCGCGAGCAGCTTGAACGCCGTGGTGCGCACGAGGCGCGAGAAGTGGGAGAGGAACTTCATGGGCAGGGCCTGTGGGCGCCGGGCCGCGGCATGAGGCGGGCCGTCACGCCAGCCCCGCGCGCACCATGTAGCCGGCGCCGCGCACCGTGTGGATCAGCGGCACCTCGAAGCCCTTGTCGATCTTCGAGCGCAGGCGGGAGACGTGCACGTCGATCACGTTGGTCTGCGGATCGAAATGATAGTCCCACACATTCTCCAGCAGCATGGTGCGGGTCACCACCTGCCCCGCATGCCGCAGCAGATATTCCAGCAGCCGGAACTCCCGCGGCTGGAGCGGGATCTCCCGGCCGGAGCGCGTCACCCGGTGGGCGAGGCGGTCGAGCTCCAGGTCGGCCACCTTGTAGACCGTGTCCGCCGCCTGGCTGACGCCGCGGCGCGACAGCGCCTCCACCCGGGCGAGCAGCTCGGTGAAGGCGTAGGGCTTGGGCAGGTAATCGTCGCCGCCGGCCCGCAGGCCCTGCACGCGGTCGTCCACCTGTCCCAGCGCGGAGAGGATGAGCACGGGTGTCGTATGCCCGCGCCCGCGCAGCTCGGCGACGAGGGACAGCCCGTCCCGGGCGGGCAGCATGCGATCCACCACCATCACGTCGTACTTGCCGTCGAGGGCGAGGGCGAGGCCCTCCTCCCCGTCGGCAGCATGGTCCACCACATGGCCCGCCTCGCGGAAGGCCTTGCGCAGATATTCGGCGGCGTCGCGGTCGTCCTCGACAAGGAGGAGGCGCATGGCGGTGAGAGGATCCGGATCGAGATTCGCTGTCGTCATCCTAGCTTACCTTGACGGCGGGTCCGAGAGGCACGGGTCGCGTGAAAGCAATGCGGCGCGGGAAGCCCGTTGGAGCTCCCCGCGCCTGCGGAGCCGAAGCGGCATCAGGGGCGATGGCGATGGTCCGCCTCGGGTCCGTCGGGAGCGGACCCGGCGGGGCTGCCGCCGGGCCCTCGCCGGGGGATGGAGGTCAGCGAGGCGTCAGCCTTTGGCCTTGGTCTCGAGGGTGATGGCGACGAAGCGCACGCCCTCGCCGCTCTTCACCTGGATGAGCACCGCCTTGCGGTTCTCCGCCTTGGCGGCGGCGAGGCCGTCGCGCACGTCCTTGGGGGTGGAGACCGCCTTGTCGCCCACCTTCAGGATCACGTCGCCGGTCTTGAAGCCACGCTGGGCGGCGGGGCCGTTGGGATCGACGCCGGTGACCACCACGCCCTCGGAGCCCGCGCCCTGCACGCTCTTGGAAGGCGCAAGCTGAAGGCCGAGGCGCGGCAGATCCTTGCCGCCGGCGCTGTCATCCTCGCTCTGGGGCGCATCCGAGCGGGAGGCCACCTGCTTGTCGTTCGGCAGCTGGTCCAGAACCACCGACAGGTTCATGGGCTTGGTGTCGCGGATGAGCGAGAGCTGGATCTCGGTGCCGGGCTTCATCATGCCCACCTTGCGGGTGAGGTCCCGGGCTTCCTTGATGGGCTCGTTGTTCACCTTGACGATCACGTCGCCGGCCTTCAGCCCCGCCTTGGCGCCGGGGGTGTTCGGCTGCACCTGGGCCACCAGGGCGCCTTCGGCGTCCTTGATGCCGAGGCCGGAGGCGAGGTCCTCGGTCACCGGCTGGATCTGCACGCCGATGTAGCCGCGGGCCACCGAGCCCTTGTCGCGCAGCTGGGCGACCACCGTCTTCACCGTCTCGGAGGGAATGGCGAAGGCGATGCCCACGTTGCCGCCCGAGGGGGAGACGATGGCGGTGTTCATGCCGATCACCTCGCCGTTCAGCGAGAAGGTCGGGCCGCCCGAATTGCCCCGGTTGATGGGGGCGTCGATCTGGATGAAGTCGTCATAGGGGCCGGAGCCGATGTCGCGGCCGCGGGCCGAGACGATGCCCGCCGTCACCGTGCCGCCGAGGCCGAACGGGTTGCCGACCGCGATCACCCAGTCGCCGACGCGCGGGGCGCCGTCCGCGAGCTTCACCCACGGCAGGTTGGTCACGTTGTCGATCTTCAGCAGGGCGACGTCGGTGCGCGGATCGGTGCCGATCACCTTGGCGACGTATTCCTTGCCGTCGGTGGTGGTCACGTCCACCTCGTCGGCGCCGTCCACCACGTGGTTGTTGGTGACCACGTAGCCGTCGGCGGAGATGATGAAGCCGGAGCCCTGGCCCACGACGGGACGCTCACCCTTGGGGCCGCGATTGCCGCGCGGGCCCATGCCCGGGCCGCCCGGACCCATGGGGCCCTGGCCATCGCCGAAGCCGAAGCGCTTCAGGAATTCCTGGATCTGGGGCGGAACATTGCCGCCGAACTCGCCGCCGCCGCCCATGGCCATCTGCTGGTCGCCGGTGTCCTTCTTCACCTTCACGGAGACCACAGCGGGCGTCACCTTCTCGACGATGTCGGCGAAGGAGAAGGTGCCGGCGGGCTGGCTGGTGGTGATCTGGGCAAGCGCGGGGGCGTTCAGCGGCGGCACGAACTGGCCGGCCACGACGCCGGCGAGCGCGAGGCCCACGACGCCCGCGAGCAGGGCCCGGCGGTGGCGCTTCGTCACGGAAGGAGTGTTGTCGGAGCGGGTCATGTGCGTTCGCATCTCTCTGTTTGTCTGCCGCCCGGGCAGGATCGGGAGCGAACCTAAGGCCTGAAGCGTTACAGCAGTCTGGCGGGGGAATTAACGATCGGTAATGTGGCTCCCCCCCGCGCGACGCCTGGCGCGGCGGCCGGAACGCGGCGCGGAACATTTTTTTCCGGTGCCGGGGGAATAAGCGCGGGGCGCCGGCGTCTTCTCCCCTGCAGGTCGTCTGCTGAAGAGCGCGATCCGGTCAGATTGGGTCGATCCGATCGGTGAATCGTCCTCTAACTCCAAATTGGAGAACGCGTTACCGAACCGGATTGCCGTGCAGTCTGGTCGGCGCGCGCTCCCAGGGGGAACCCCATGTCCCGCACTTCTTCCCGTTCTGCCGGGCTGGCGCTCGCCTGCGCCATCTTCGCGGCCGGCAGCCTTGCCGTGCCCGCTTTCGCCGCCGATCCCGCCAAGGTCGCCGACACCGCCAAGGGCAAGACCCTGGTGAATGCCGCGGGCATGACGCTCTACGTGTTCGCCAAGGACAAGGACGGCGCCTCCACCTGCAACGGCCCGTGCGCCATCAACTGGCCGCCCCTGAAGGCCGAGGCCGGCGCCAAGGCCGCCGCCCCGTGGTCCGTCATCACCCGCGCCGACGGATCGAGCCAGTGGGCCTACAAGGGCAAGCCGCTTTATACCTGGAGCAAGGACAAGGCGCCCGGCGACGTGAGCGGCGACGGCTTCCTGGACGGAGCCTGGTCGGTCGCGCACCCGTGAGCCCGAGAGCCCGCGCCGGTCTGATTGCGGTGCAATCGGATCGGATAACGCGGTCTCCTTCTGAAGGTTAGAGGGCGATTCACCGACCAGGTTGCTGCAATCTGATCGGATCGCGCTCCGGGGCGCCCGGCCATCCCCCGCTGGCCGGGCGCCCCTTTTCCAGCCGGAGACGGATGCCGCATGGCGCGCGATTCCCTCGACGCAAGGCTTGAGGCGCAGATCCCGCATCTGCGGCGCTACGCCCATGCGCTGGTGCGCGACCGCGACGCGGCCGACGATCTCGTGCAGGATTGCCTGACACAGGCGCTTGCACGCTGGTACCAGCGGCGCGCCGAGGCCGAGCTCCGGCCCTGGCTCTTCGCCATCCTGCGCAACCTCTACATTTCGAGCTACCGGACGCGGGCGCGGCGCGGCACCCAGGTGGAGCTCGATCCGGCCTCGGATCCGGGCCAGCCGGCCGACCAGGAGCGGGCGCTGGTGGCCCGCGACGCGCTCGGCACGCTCGACCTCCTGCCGGAGGAGCAGAAGTCCCTGCTGCTGCTGGTGGGCGTGGAGGAGCTGTCCTATGCCGAGGTGGCCCGCATCCTCGACATTCCGGTGGGCACCGTCATGTCGCGCCTGTCGCGGGCCCGCCAGCGCCTGCGGGCGCTCCTCGACGGCGAGGCCATGCCCTACCTGCGGAGAGTGAAATGACCAGCGCTCCCATTGGCGAGGACGACCTCCAGGCCTGGACCGACGGGCGGCTCGACGACCCGCGCCGCGCCGAGGTGGAGGCCTATCTCGCCACCCGGCCGGAGATCGCCGCCCAGGTGGAGGAAGACATCCGCCTGCGGGACGACCTGCGCCGGCAGCTGGCCGATATCGCCGCGCAGCCGGTGCCGGCCTGGCTGCGCATTGCGCACCTGCGCGCCGCCAGCCGGGCGCGCGGCCTGTCACGCGTCAGGGCCGCCGCCGCCGGCTTCGCCCTTCTGGCCACGGGCGTGGCCGGCGGCTGGCTCATGGGGCGGGGGCAGATGGTCCTGCCGGAGCGCGTGCCGGCCCTGGAGGTGGCGCGCGAGGCCGCATCCGCCTATCGCACCTTCGTGGTGGAAGTCGCCCATCCGGTGGAGGTGGACACCTCCCGCGAGGCGCACCTGCTGCGCTGGCTGTCGAAGCGCCTCGGCCGGTCCCTTGCCGCCCCGGACCTCTCCGCCTTCGGCTTCCGCCTCATGGGCGGCCGGCTGCTGCCCGCCGATGCGGGCGCCGCGGCCCAGCTCATGTATGACGATGCCGGCGGGCGGCGGCTCACCGTCTATGTGGAGGCTTCCGCCGGGACCGAGACCGCCTTCCGCTTCCGGCAGGACAGGGAGGCCGGGACCTTCGCCTGGATCGACCGGGGCTTCGGCTTCGCCGTCACCGGGCCGGTGGGGCGTGACACCCTGCTGCCCATCGCGGAGGCGGTCTATCGCACCTTCGAGGCCGATGCCGCGGGAAGCGACAAGCGCGCGCTGTGATCAGGCGGGCGGCGTCTTCCCCTCGGCTTCCGCCATCAGGCGCTTGAGGCGGGCCTCCTCCTCCGCCGACAGGCGCGGCGGGATGGCCGAGCGGCGGCGCCTCAGGCCGAAGACGGCGGCGAGCGCGCCGAGCGCGAGCACCAGCACGGGCGTGGCCCACAACAGGGCGTTGCGCCAGGAGACGCGCGGGCGCAGCAGCACGAACTCGCCATAGCGCGCCACCATGAAGTCCATGACCTGGCTGTCGCTGTCCCCCGCCTTCAGGCGCTCGCGCACGATGACCCGCAGATCCTTGGCGAGGGGGGCATCCGAATCGTCGATGGACTGGTTCTGGCAGACCATGCAGCGCAGCTCCGCCGAAATGGCGCGGGCGCGGCTCTCCAGCACGGGATCCCCCAGGATCTCGTCCGGCTGCACCGCCAAGGCGGGAGCGGCGAGGCCGGCGAGGAGGACGAGGGCGGCGAGAAGTCGGCGCATCATCGTCACTCCGCCGGCACGGGCGCGCGGCGGCGCACGGTGGCGGGGCGGGGCGCCCCCACCCGCAGGCGCCGGTCGGCGAGCGAGAGGGCGCCGCCCAGCGCCATCACCACCGCCCCCAGCCAGATCAGCGTCACCACCGGCTTGTAGGTGGCGCGCACGGAAACCTGCCCGTCCGCGCTCTCCTCGCCCATGCTCACATAGAGCTGGCTGAGGCCGAAGGTGCGGATGCCCGCCTCCGTGGTCGCCATCTGGCGGGCCGCGAACATGCGGCGCGAGGCCTCGATGGTGCCCTGCGGCATGCCGTCGTCGCGGATGGCGAACACCGCCGTGCGGGCGCGGAAGTTGGGGCCGGAACGGTTCTCCAGCCGGTCGAGGGTGAGGCTGCGGGTGCCGATGGCGATGGTCTCGCCCACGCGGACCGAGGCGATCTTCTCCAGGCTCCAGGAGGTCTCGCTGACGATGCCGATGAGGCACACGCCCACCCCGATATGGGCGATGGCCGTGCCATAGGTGGAGCGCGGCACGCCGGCGAGCCGGGCGAGGGCGATGCGGGCGCTCACCTTGCCGATGCCGGCCCGCTCGGCGATGTCCGTGAGGGCGCCGAGGATGATGAACACCGCCAGCGCCACCCCGAGCGACGCCAGAACAGGGCCGCCGGTGGTGGCGGCGGCCGTGACCACGGCGGCCACCACCGCAAGGCCCGCCGCCAGCATCAGCCGCTGGGCGACGCCCAGCAGGTCGCCGCGCTTCCACGCGAGGAGCGGGCCGAACGGCATGGCGAACACCAGCGGCAGCATCAGCCCGCCAAAGGCGAGATTGAAATAGGGCGGGCCCACCGTGATCTTCGCCCCCGTGAACGCCTCCAGCGCCAGCGGATAGAGCGTGCCCACCAGCACCGCGGCGGTGGCTGCGGTGAGGAACAAATTGTTCAGCACCAGCGCGCCTTCCCGCGACACCGGGGCGAACAGGCCACCCTGCTTCAGCTCCGAGGCGCGGAAGGCGAACAGGGCGAAGCCGCCGGCGATGAACACGGTGAGGATGGCGAGGATGAAGACGCCGCGCGCCGGATCGGTGGCGAAGGCATGCACCGAGGTGAGCACGCCCGAGCGCACCAGGAAGGTGCCCACCAGCGACAGGGAGAAGGACAGGATGGCGAGGAGGATGGTCCACACCTTCAGCGCGTCCCGCTTCTCCATCACCACGGCGGAATGCAGCAGGGCGGTGGCGGCGAGCCAGGGCATGAGGGAGGCGTTCTCCACCGGGTCCCAGAACCACCAGCCGCCCCATCCCAGCTCGTAATAGGCCCAGTAGGAGCCCATGGCGATGCCCAGGGTGAGGAAGATCCAGGCGGCCAGCGTCCACGGCCGCACCCAGCGGGCCCAGGCGGCGTCGATCCGCCCCTCGATCAGCGCGGCGATGGCGAAGGCGAAGGAGATGGAGAGGCCCACATAGCCGAGGTAGAGCAGCGGCGGGTGGATGGCGAGGCCCGGGTCCTGGAGGATGGGATTGAGGGACCGCCCCTCCGCCGGCGGCGCCGCGATCCGCAGGAACGGGTTCGAGGTGAACAGGATGAAGGACAGGAAGGCGGCGGCGATGGCCCCCTGCACCGCCAGCACATACGCCTTCAGGCGGTCCGGCAGGTTGCTGCCGAACACCACCACCAGCGCCCCGAAGAAGGCGAGCACGAACACCCACAGCAGCATGGAGCCTTCGTGATTGCCCCAGGTGGACGTGACCCTGTAGATCACCGGCATCTGCGAGTGGGAATTCTCCACCACGTTGACGACGGTGAAGTCCGAGGTGACGTAGAGCTGCACCAGCGCCCCGAAGGCGAAGGCGATGAAGGCGAACAGCGCCAGGGCAAGGGGGCCGGCCGCCCCCATGAGCACGGCGTCGCCGCGGCCGGCGCCCCATGCCGGCAGCACCATCTGCGCGAGCGACAGGGCGAAGGCGAGCGCCAGAGCGTACTGGCCGAGTTCAGCGATCATGGCTCAGCTCCCCGGAGCGCGGGTGGCGGGGGAGGCGGCGCCGGGGACCGGCGCGCCGTCCTTCCAGTGGCCCTGCTGCTTCAGCGCATCCGCCACCTCACGGGGCATGTAGCGCTCGTCGTGCTTGGCGAGCACGCTGTCCGCCTTGAAGACGCCGTCCGGCTGGAGCGCGCCTTCGGCCACCACGCCCTGCCCCTCGCGGAACAGGTCCGGCAGGATGCCGGAATAGGCGACCTTCACCGTGGCGTTGCCGTCGGTGACGGAGAAGGTGGTGAGCGTGCCGCTCTTCGCCACGCTGCCGGTCTCCACCAGGCCGCCGAGCCGCAGGCGGGCGCCGGGCGAGACCTGCTGCTGGGCCACCTCGGTGGGGGTGCGGAAGAAGACGATCGTGTCGTTGAGGGCGGACAGGATCAGCCCCGCCGCGAGGGCGAGCACACCGAGCCCCGCCCCGATGATCACCAGGCGCCGACCCTTGCGCGTCATCCCTTGCCTCCTCCTGCCAGCTCCTTTTCGGCGGCATCGAGCCGGCCGAGGGCTTCCGCATTGTCCTTGAAGGCGGCGCGGGCGCTCTTCAGAGCCTCCGCCACCTTCTCCTTTTCGCCGAGCACGGTGTAGGCGCGCATGAGGCGCAGCCAGCCTTCCAGATCGTTCGGCTCGCCGGCGAGGCGCTCGGCGAGGCGCGTCACCATGCTGCGCACCATGGCCTCGCGGTCCTGCGTCGACATGGCGGCGGCGGCCGCCACGTCCGCGGCGCCGGGACCGGGGCCGGCCGCCGGCACGGGCGCTCCCATCCGCGGCCCCTTCTGCGCGGGCGAGGCCGGCGACCCCGCCGGCGCGCCGGCCACCTTGGCGAGCTTGGCCATGAGCATGGGGCGGTTGGGCGAATCGGCCGGCATGCGCGCGAGCAGGTCGCCCCAGATGCGCGCCGCGTCCGCATCGCGGCCATCCTGCTGGGCGGCGAGGCCCAGGTAATAAGCGGCACCCGGCTCCTCCGGATCGAGCTTCAGCGCCTCCGAGAAGGCCCGGGCGGCGTCGGCGGTGACCAGCCCTTCCGAGCCCGCGACCATGGCCTCGCCCAGCATGGAATAACGCAGCGCCGTGGGCCCCAGGGTGCGGATGGCGACGCCGTAGGCGCGGACCGCATCGTCCGCGCGGCCCATGCGCAGATAGATGGGGGCGATGATCTCGAAGCCCCGGCCATCGTCCGGGTTGCGCGCCAGATGATCCTCCAGCTTGCGCACCAGCATGGCGAGGTCGCTGCGCTCCGGCGCCGCCGACAGGCGATCCGCGAGGGGGGCGCCCGGCAGGCCGGGAGACCCGAGCAGCACGTAAAGGGTGGCGGCCATGGCCGGAACGAAGACGAGGCCCGCCACCGCCGCCGTGCGCCGGCGCCCCGCGGTGCGGGTGGCATCCTCGGCGCCGGCTTCGGCCGCGCCCGCCGCATCGGCCGCGAGCATGCGCCGCGCCACCTCGACCCGCGCGGCTTCCGCCTCGGCCGCAGGCAGCCGCCCGGCCTTGGCATCGCGGGCGATTTCCGCCAGCTGGTCCCGATAGACGGCAAGATCCGCCTCGCGCGTCGCCTTGACGGCACGCACGCGGGACAGCGGCCACAGCACCGCGAGGGCCGCGAGCGCGGTCATGAGCGCGAAGGCTGCAAACAGAGGGATTGAGATCATCACCTTCAGCCGTTAGCGGGTGAATGCACGGATGCAAAGGCCTCACACCGTCTCAGCGGCGCGGAGCCGCAGGGGCGCCCGGTCTTGTGATCGACTTCGGCCATGCGTTCCGGTACACCAAGCCCCTCGATATGACATCTTGCACTGCAGCGGACCCGGGGGAGCGACGGCCATGGGCCTCTTCGACCAGATGATGGGTGGCATGCTCAATTCCATGCTGAGCCAGGCCGGAAATTCGGGCGGCCTGGGCAGCCTCCTCACCACCATGCTGAACGGCCCCATGGCCAACGCGGTGCCGGGAATCATCAATTCCGCCCTTGCCAAGACCCCTTACGGCAGCATCGAGGGGCTGGTCGCCCAGCTCCAGCAGTCGGGCCTCTCCGAGGAGGTGGCGAGCTGGATCTCCACCGGCCCGAACGCCGCGGTGAGCGGCGAACAGATCATGTCCGCCCTCGGCGAAACCCAGGTGGGCCAGATTGCCGCATCCCTCGGCCTGTCGCCGGAGACCCTGCCGGATCTGCTCGCGCAGCACCTGCCTACCATCATCGACCGCCTGAGCCCCAACGGGGCGATCGAGGCGCCCGGCCGCTGAAGGCGGCGCCGGGTGACCGCTCGCAAGCGGCGGTCCCGCGGGCTATATAAGGCGCAGAGGACGCATCCGGCGCGGGGGCCCGGGTGGGTCGTCGGACCCGAGCTTCAACCGAGCCTTGAGACGTGACCGAGCCCGAGCGCCCTTCCCTCCTGACGCGGCTGCGCGGGCTGCTGCTGGATTTCGACGCCCTCATCGACAGCGGGCTGTTCAGCCTCGGCGCGCGGACCCGCCGCGCCTTCTCCGCCTATGCCGCCTTCACCGAGCGCTTCAACCTCACCGGCGTGCGACGCTTTGCGGTGGGCGTGGCGTCGGAAGGCCTGACCCTCGGCGTCGCCGGGGCGGTCGCCATGCTGGCCCTCGCCCTGCCGGCGTTCCGCGAGACCTCCGACGACTGGCTGAAGCGCACGGAGCTCGCCGTCACCTTCCTCGATCGCTACGGCAACACCATCGGCGAGCGGGGCGTGAAGCAGAATGACACGATCCCGCTGGAGGACATTCCCGACAACCTCATCAAGGCGACGCTCGCCACCGAGGACCGGCGCTTCTACGAGCATTGGGGCATCGACATCTCGGGCACCATGCGCGCCCTCGTGTCCAATGCGCGGGCGGGCGGCGTGGTGCAGGGCGGCTCCTCGCTCTCCCAGCAGCTCGCGAAGAACCTCTTCCTGTCCAACGAGCGCACCTTCGAGCGCAAGATCAAGGAGGCGTTCCTCGCCATCTGGCTGGAGGCGCGACTCACCAAGAGCCAGATCCTGAAGCTCTATCTCGACCGCGCCTATCTCGGCGGCGGCGCCTACGGCGTGGATGCTGCGGCGCGCTATTACTTCGGCAAGTCGGTGAAGGAAGTGAACCTCGCCGAGGCGGCCATGATGGCGGGCCTGTTCAAGGCCCCTTCCAAATACGCGCCGCACGTGAACCTGCCGGCGGCGCGCGCCCGCGCCTCCACCGTGCTCGACAATCTGGTGGAAGCCGGCTTCATGACCGAGGGCCAGGTGTTCGGCGCCCGCCGCAACCCCGCCACCCCGGTGGACCGCCGCGACGACGACGTGCCGGACTATTACCTCGACTATGCCTTCGGCGAGGTGAAGAAGCTGGTGGACCAGCTGCCCCCCTCGGTGGTGGAACGCAACTTCATCGTC
This sequence comes from Xanthobacter nonsaccharivorans, assembly GCF_043194755.2. Classification (NCBI taxonomy): domain Bacteria; kingdom Pseudomonadati; phylum Pseudomonadota; class Alphaproteobacteria; order Hyphomicrobiales; family Xanthobacteraceae; genus Xanthobacter; species Xanthobacter nonsaccharivorans. The sequence goes on from NZ_CM195526.1 coordinate 3,082,168, forward strand.
CGCACCGGCCTCGATCCGAACATCCAGAAGGTGGCCGACGCGGCGCTGGAATCCTCGCTCGCCGAGTTCGGGCGCGACTACAAGGTCAAGCAGGGCGGCATCGTCGTGATGGAGCCCAACGGCACGCTCCGCGCCATGGTGGGCGGACGCGACTATGGCGACAGCCAGTTCAACCGCGCCACCGACGCCCTGCGCCAGCCCGGCTCCTCCTTCAAGCCCTACGTCTACACCGTGGCGCTCATGAACGGCTTCAAGCCGTCCACCATCGTGCAGGACGCCCCCATCTGCCTCGGCAACTGGTGCCCGCAGAACTACGGCCGCTCCTACATGGGCTCCATCACCCTGAAGACCGCGCTCCAGCATTCGCTGAACACGGTGGCGGTGCGGCTCGCCGAGCGGTTCGGCCGCAAGAAGATCGTGGACCTCGCCCACCAGATGGGCATCCGCACGCCGCTGCCCATCTCCGCGCCGCTGCCGCTGGGCGCCGCCGAGGTGACGCTGTTCGACGCGACCACCGCCTATTCGGTGTTCGCCAACGGCGGCAAGAGCGTCTACCCCCACGCGGTGGTGGAGATGCGCATCGGCAACGGCGACGTGATCTGGCGCTTCGACCGGGATGCGCCCAAGCCCGTCCAGATCATCCCGCAGCAGGCGCTCTACGACATCAACGACATGCTGAACAACGTGGTGGAGAACGGCACCGGCCGCCGCGCGCGCCTGCCCAACGCCAAGGTGGCGGGCAAGACCGGCACCACCAACTCCTATCGCGACGCCTGGTTCATGGGCTTCACCGGCAACTATGTCTGCGGCGTGTGGTTCGGCAATGACGACTATGCGGTCATGAACAAGATGACCGGCGGCACGTTGCCGGCCCTGACGTGGCAGAAGGTGATGGCCTATGCGCACCAGGGCATCGAGATCAAGCCGATCCCCGGCGTCACCACACCGATCCCGAAGCTCGACGAGGCGCCCGCCACAGTGAACGTGCCGGGCCTTGCCGAGACGGAACGCCCCGTCACCCTCTCGCCCCGCTCGGCGGAGCGCCTCGCCGGGCTGGAGCGCCTGCTGAAGGAAGCGGAGACGAGGTTCGCCGCCGCGCCTGCCGCCGAGCCCGCCCGGCCCATCCCCGCGTCATCCCCCGCGCCCGCCACGCCCATGCCGGTACCGGTGCGCCGAAACTAGAACATCCTCGATGTGAAGCGGGCACCGTTTCGCGTGAAGGACATGCGCGAAACCAAGGCCCCGGAGGGTTTTCCCGATTCCGGGAAACGGGGCAGCACCCCAGCATGCGCACGCCGCGTCACACGAGGCCGGCCGCGATCTTCTCCGCGATCATGATGACGGGAATGTTGGTGTTGGCCGTGGGCAGGCGCGGCATGACCGAGGCATCCGCCACATAGATGTTCCCGCTGCCGATGACACGGCCGGCCGGATCGAGCACCGCCTGCGGGTCCTCGGGATCGCCCATGCGGCAGGTGCCGCTCGCATGCCAGACGCCGAACACGTTGGTGCGCACCAGCTTCTCCAGGCGCGCGTCATCCGCGACCACCTCCGCAAGGGCGACGCCGCCGGACATGAACCGGCGCAAGGCCGGCTGGCGCAGCATCGGCGGCACATCGAGCAAGGCGCCGAGCACCTCGGTCAGCAGGGCATTGCGGCGGGAGACGCGGCTCAGCGTCTTGATGAAGGGCGAGAACGCCGCCGGGAACAGGTCGCCGGAATCAGGATTGAGCGCCTCGCACACCAGCAGCCGGACGAGGGTGCGAACCCCCGCCATCATCCGCGCGAGGTCAGAGGGATCGCTTAGCAGGTTGAGGTCCGCCTCCGGATACACGAACGGGTCGGGTGAGAGGAGGCGGACGCGGCCCGACGATTTCGGCCGGTTGCACCACAGGAAATACAGGCCGAGCCGGCGCCCCAGCCCGTGCCAGCCGGCCCGCGCGGACGCGGTGGCGTACATGTCGGACGCCTCGCCCCCCGCGAGGCCGGAGGAAAAGCGCAGCGCCGCGAAACTCGCCCGCCGGTAGGCGGCGGCGAGGCGCAGCCGCGGCGGCAGGTATTGGCAGAAGGTCAGCGTCGGGTGATCGCGCAGGTTCCGGCCCACGCCGGGCCGGTGCGCCACCACGGGAATGCCCAGCGCGGCGAGTTCGGCCCCATCGCCGATGCCCGCGCGCATCAGGATGGCGGGCGTCTGCAACGCGCCCGCCGTCACCACCACCCGGCCCGCAGCAATCCGCAGCAGCACCCCCTCCCGCTCCACCTCCACGCCGGTGGCGGAGAGGCCCTCCATGAGGAGACCCGCAAGGCGGGTTCCCGGCCAGATGGCGAGGTTCCTGCGGGCCCGCGTCGCGGGATCGAGATAGGCGACGGCGGTGGAGACGCGGCGGTCGCTCTCATTGTTGAAGGCGGGCGGGAACACGCCGTCCTCGAACTCGCCGTTCTGGTCCAGCCGCCACGGCAGCCCGCTGGCGGCAAAGGCGTCCGTCGCTGCCTCCGCGAAGGCTGGCCATCCCGGCGGCAGGATGCGGCGGATGGGGATGGGGCCGGTCTTGCCGTGCAGCGGCCCGTCGCAGTCGAGGTCCCGCTCCAGCTTGATGAAATAGGGCAGCACATCGTCCCACGCCCACCCGCGCGCCCCCAGTCCCGCCCATTCGTCATAGTCGCGCGGCAGGCCGCGGTTGGCCGACTGGACGTTGATGCTGGAGCCCCCGCCCATGACCCGCCCCTGCTCATAGGCACGGGTGCCACGGCTGCCGTCCTGGCGGCGGGTGGTGAAGGCGGACAGGCCCGGCCAGATGAAGCGATCCCCATGGAACAGCCCCATGGGATAGCTGTCGGCGATGGGCTCCGGCACGGCGTCGGGCGGCGTGTCCTCGCCCGCCTCCACCAGCAGCACCCGGTGCGAGGGATCAGCGGACAGGCGGTTCGCCATCACGCAGCCGGCGGAGCCGCCGCCGACGATGACCGTGTCGAAGAAGGGTGTGTCCGGGGAAATCATGGCACGGCCTGTCCTGCAGCCCTCGGGAGCCGCATGGGAAACTATAGGAGGAGAGATGGCTGGGCGGCGTCAGACGACGCCGGCCTCCTGGTAGATGTGCTTGATCTCCATGAAGTCGATCAGCGCGTCATAGCCATGCAAGCGGCCGAGGCCGCTGCGCCGGTAGCCGCCCGTCTCGGCCTCCGCGAACAGCTTGTTGTGGTCGTTGATCCACACCGTTCCGTTGCGCAGCGCCCGCGCCACCCGCATGGCCCGCGCGCCGTCGCGCGTCCAGATGCTGGCGGACAGCCCGTAGACCGTGTGATTGGCCCGGGCCACGGCCTCCTTCTCATCGCTGAAGCGCTCGAGGACCACCAGCGGACCGAAGATCTCCTCCTGCACGAAGAAGGCGGCGGTGTCCCCGTGGGCGAGCAGCGTGGGAGTGAGGAACGCACCCTGCTCCAGGCCGCCCCCCGGACGGGTGCCGGCGAGCACCACCTCGTCGGCAAGGTCCACGGCCTCGGCGATGCGCCGGTCCACCAGCTCGCGGGCGGCGGCGTCGATGAGCGGCCCCATCTGGCAGCCGTCCGCCGCGCCGGGGCCGACCCTGAGCCCGGCAAGCGACTCCTTCAGCGCGGCCTTCATCTCCGCGTAGCGGCTCTCATGCACCAGGATGCGCCGTGCCGCCGTGCACTGCTGGCCGGAGATGATGGTGGCCGCCGCCGCGAGGCGCGGCGCCACGGCGGCCACGTCCGCATCCTCGAACACCAGGCAGCAGGACTTGCCGCCCAGCTCCAGCGACAGCTTCTTCATGGTCGACGCCGCGTCGGCCATGATGCGGACGCCCGTGGCATTGGAGCCGGTGAAGGAAATCACGTCCACGTCCGGCGAGGTCACGAGGGCCTGCGCCACCCCGTGGCCGGTCTCCGTCACCAGGTTCACCACCCCCTTGGGCAGCCCCTCCACCCCGTCGAGGGTGCGCAGGATTTCCGCCGTCACGAGGGCGGTCTGCGGCGCCGGTTTCACCACCGCCGTGCAGCCGGCCGCGAGCGCGGGGGTGAGCGCGCGGATGAGCAGCACCGCCGGCGCGTTCCAGGGAATGATGAGCCCCGCCACCCCCGCCGGCTCCTTGAGCAGCGTGGAATAGGCGCCCGGCTCCACCTCGAACACATGGCCGGGGATGTAGCGGGTGATGCCCGCATAATAGCGGATCTCGGAGATGGAGCCGGCGATCTCGCCCCGCGACTGGGCCAGCGTCTTGCCGTTCTCGGCGGTGAGCAGGCGGGCGAGGTCCTCGGCCCGGCGTTCCATGGCGTCGGCCCAGCGCAGCATCACCATCTGCCGCAGGCGCGGGGCCTGCGTCCACTCGGGCCGCTCGAAGGCGCGGCGGGCGGCGGCGATGGCGGCCTCGCCATCCGCCGGGCCGCTGGCCGGGAAATGGCCGAGCACGGCACCCGTGGCCGGATCGAAGCTCGGCGCGGTCTGTCCGCCGAGGGCGCCCTGCCAGGTGCCGTCGATGAGGTTCTGCGCGGCAAGGGGGCTGATCGCGTTCATTGATATCTCCTCCCCGGCCGTCGTGCGCGGCCCGGCCTGTGTCGTTCCTGTTCCTCAGCCCTTGCCGTGCCCCGCCTTCAGCGCGGCCTCGCGCAGGCCGGTGAGGGTGGCGGAGGGGGTGATGGCCTCGGGGTCGATGACGAGTTCCAGAAGCGCCGGCCTGCCCTGCTCCGCAGCGAAGGCGCGGGCGCGGGCGAAGGCGGCGGGGAAGGCCTCTGTCGCCTCCACCTTCTCGCCGAACGCGCCATAGGACCGGGCCAGCGCCGGGAAGTCCGGGTTCTGAAGGCTCGTGGCGTGCACCCGGCCGGGATATTCCCGCTCCTGGTGCATGCGGATGGAACCGTACATGTTGTTGTTCACCACCAGCACCACCACGCCGGCCTTGTACTGGCAGGCGGTGGCGAGCTCCTGCCCGCTCATGAGGAAGCAGCCGTCGCCGGCGAAGCAGATCACCTCCCGTTCGGGGTGCAGCAGCTTCGCCGCGATGGCCGCCGGCAGGCCGTAGCCCATGGCACCGGAGGTGGGCGCGAGCTGGGTGCGGAAGCCGCCGTAGCGATGGAACTTGTGCACCCAGATGGCGTAGTTGCCCGCCCCGTTGGTGAGGATGGCGTCGGCGGGCAGCGTCTCCCGCAGATGCGCCATCACCGCGCCGAGATCGAGCGGGCCGGGCATGGCGCCGGGCGTCTGGTCGGCGAGATAATCGGCCCGCGCCGCCTTCACCGCATCGCTCCAGGGCGCAGCGGTGCGCCAGCCCGCCGGGCCCCTGGGCCGCAGCGCCGCGGCGGCGGCGGCGAACTCCCGCACGCCGGCATTGATGAGGAGGTCGCCCTGGTAGACCCGGCCCAGCTCCTCGGGGTCCGCATGCACGTGCACGAAGCGCTGGGCCGGGCGCGGCACCTCGAACAGGGTGTAGCCGCTGGTGGTGGTCTCCCCGAGCCGGCCGCCCACCGCAATGACCAGATCCGCCGCGCGGATGCGGACGATGAGCTTCGCGCTCGGGCCGAGGCCGGCATGGCCCACGTAATTGGGGTGGTGATTGTCGAGGATATCCTGCCGGCGGAAGCCGGCCGCCACGGGCAGGTCGAAGGCCTCGACGAAATGCTGGAAGTCGCGGCATGCCGCTTTCGTCCAGCCCCCGCCGCCGACGATCACCAGGGGACGGGTGCTCTCCGCGATCATGGCGGCAAGACGGGCCATGTCGTCCGCCCCCGGATGGGCGGCGACGCGCCGGTAGCCCTGCGCATCCGGCACGGACGCGAAGGCGGTGAGCACGTCCTCCGGCAGCGCCACCACCACCGGCCCCGGCCGGCCGGACACGGCCATGTGGAAGGCGCGGGAGACGATCTCCGGAATGCGGTCGGGTCGGTCCACCTCCACCACCCATTTGGCCATGCCGCCGAACATCTGCGGGTAGTCCACCTCCTGCCAGGCCTCGCGGTGGCGCATGTGCGAGCCCACCTGGCCGATGAACAGGATCATGGGCGTGGAATCCTGCGCCGCCGTATGCACGCCGATGGCGGCATGGCTCGCCCCCGGCCCGCGGGTGACGAAGCAGATGCCCGGCCGTCCCGTGAGCTTGCCGTAGGCCTCCGCCATGTTGGCGGCGGCCGCCTCGTGGCGGGTGACCACGGTGCGGACCTGCGCCTGCGCGCCGGCCAGCGCGTCCACCGCCGCCAGGAAGCTCTCCCCGGGAAGGCAGAACACCATCTCGACGCCATGGATCTTGAGCGCGTCCACAAGGATCTCACCGCCCGTGCGGGGGCTCTCGGACTGAAGCATTTCTGCACTCTCACGCAAGAAGAAGGAACGGGCCGGAAGCATATTCCGGCCCGTTTCGGAGCGTTACCGGAAATTGCCCCTGGTCTCGGGGATGATGAGAGACCCCACAAGATAGAGCAGGAAGACGCAGCCCGCGAAGATCGACAGGGCCATGGGAATGTCTGCCGGCGTCGCGCTCGCGAGCGAGACGAAGGTGGGCATCATGCCGCCGATGGCGAAGCCGATGTTCCACGACAGGCCCGTGCCGGTGGCGCGCATGGCGGTGGGGAAGCGCTCGTTCAGGAAGATCAGCACCGGCGCGTAGCCCGCATTGCCCATGAAGGCGATGCCCAGCGCGTAGAGCACGATGGTGGAGAGGTCCGTCGTCTTCGCCATGCCGAGGTAGAAGGTCGGCAGGAGGATGATGGCGGCCACGCCCACGATCAGGAATGTCTTCTTGCGGCCGATGATGTCGCTCAGGGTTCCCACCAGCACCGCCGAGACGAGGGCGGACACCGAGCAAGCCATGAGGATGTAGGAGGACACCTGGTTCGGCAGCTGGTTGATGAGCTTCAGGAAGGTGGGCATGTAGCCGGAGGTCAGGTAATAGCCCGCCCCGCCACCGATGGTGATGAGCAGGTTCACCAGCAGCACGTTGCGGTATCCGCCGGCGAACAGGGTCTTGAGCGGGGCGTGGGCCTCCTTCTTCGCCGCCTTCTGCTTCTGCATTTCCTTCCAGAACGGAGACTCTTCCAGGTTTCGGAAGATGAACCACCCGAGGAAGGAGGACAAAAGGCCAGAGAAGAACATCACGCGCCAGCCCATCTGCGCGAACGCCTCGCCGGGGAACAAGGTGGAGGTGACGAGGAAGACGAAGGAGGCGAGCAGCGCGCCGATGCCCGCGCCGCCACCGCCCACCAGGCCGGACATGAAGCCGCGCCAGTTCGCCGGCACGGATTCCGTGCCGATGGTGTGGGTGGAGGCGACGACGCCGCCCACGAACACGCCCTGGACGAGGCGCAGCAGGATGAAGATGACCGGGGCGATGGCGCCCACCTGGTGGATGGTGGGCAGGAGGCCGAAGGCGGCGGTGGAGAGGCCGACGCCGACGATGGCCACCAGCATGGCGCCCTTGCGGCCGTGCGCATCGGCATAATGGCCGAACACGGCCGAGCCGATGGGCCGCATGAGCAGCGTCACGGCGAAGGAGGCGTAGACCGCCGCCAGCGACCATGTCGGGTGGGTGGAGGGAAAGAAGAGCTGCCCCACCACCGGCGCCACATAGAGCAGGATGAACAGGTCGAACAGATCGAGCGACCAGCCGAGGACCGAGGCGATGATCGCGCTTGTGCGTTGCTTGCTGCCCACCGCCGTGGCGGTGGGATTTACGAGGTCTTGCGTGGACATGTTCTTGCTTCCTCCCATTCGACGCTGAGCGCCGTGTCGTCAGATGCCCGTGAAGACGGGCTTCCGCTTCTCGTGGAACGCCTCGACGCCCTCCTTGAAGTCATGGGACTGCCGCAGGCGGCTGTAGCAGTGGCCTTCCAGCTCGATGGCGATGGCGAGCGGGGAATCCTCGGTGTCGTTCAGCAGCTTCTTCGCCGTCCGCTGGGCGATGGGCGAGAAGGAGACGAGCTCCGCCACCAAAGCGTCGGTGGCCTTCTCCAGGTCGGCGTCGGCCACCTTCTCGGTGGCGATGCCCCAGGCGAGGGCCTGCTCCGCATTGATGCGCCGGGAGCGCATCACGATGTCCTTGGTGCGGGTGATGCCCACCATCTTCTGCAGGCGCGCCGAGCCGCCGGAGCCGGGGATCTGGCCGAGCTTCTGCTCGGGCAACGCATATTGGGTGGTCTCGGTGATGATGCGGAAATCGCAGGCGAGCGACAGCTCGAAGCCGACGCCGAAGCAGTAGCCGCGGTTCGCCGCGATCACCGGCTTCGCGGCGCGGGCGGGGGCCGCGATGTTCCAGGCGAGCTTGGAGACATGCTCGGGGGTCGCCTCCATGAAGCCCTTGATGTTGCCGCCGGAAGAGAAATGCTCGCCGATGGCGCGGACCACGATGACGCGCACGCGCGCATCCTCGTCCAGGGTCTCGAACACGAGGCGCAGCTGGTCCCGCTCCGGCATCGAGACGATGTTGAAGGGCGGGCGATCGAGGACGATGTCCGCACGCTGCTGGGCCTCGTCGATCTCGACGCGGAAGCCGTCGAGCGTGGCGAGGCGGGGATCGGCGAAGGTCATCACGGAAGGCATTCTTTGCTCCTTGGATGGGGGATCTCGGGATGGGATGCGGTCAGGCGGCGCTGGAGGCCGAGGCGGCCTCGGGCGCGTAGTCGCCGGAGACGAGATGGCGGCGCAGCAGCTTGCCCACCGGGGATTTCGGGATGTCCTGGACGAACACGAAGCGCCGCGGCCGCTTGAAATTCGCAAGGCCGGACTCGCGGCACCAGCGGTCGAGCTCTTCCGTCTCCACCGCATCCCGGCGCTTGACGAAGGCGACGACGATCTTGCCCCACTTCTCGTCCGGCAGGCCCACCACGGCCACTTCCGACACCGCCGGGTGCAGCGAGAGGCAGCTCTCGATCTCCACGGGGGAGACGTTCTCGCCGCCGGTGATGATCATGTCGTCCACGCGGCCGGTGACGAAGAGGTCGCCGTCCCCATCGATGAAGCCGGTGTCGCCGGTGAAGTACCAGCCCTCGCGCAACGCCTTGGCGTCCGCCTCGGGCCGGCGCCAGTAGCCCTCGAACGCCTCGTCGCCGGAAAGCAGGGCGATGATCTCGCCTTCTTCCCCCGGCGCCGCCAGATCCTCCGGCGAGGCGGCGCCGAGGCGCACCACGCGCACCATCTGGTTGATGCCCGCGCGGCCGGCCGAGCCGGGCTTCACCATCGCCTTCTGGTCGATGGTGAAGGTGTAGATCTCCGACGAGCCGTAATGGTTCACGAACAGCTCGGGGTGGAAGGCGCCGTCCAGCGTCTTCAGCAGCCCGTCGGTCATGGAGGCGCCGGCAAAGCCCAGCTTCCGCACGCTCGACACGTCGGTGCCGGCGAAGGCGGCATCGTGGACGAGGTCGTGATAAAGCGTCGGCACCAGATAGAGGTTGGTGACGCGCTCCCGCGCGATCAGGGCGAGCGCCGTCTTCGTGTCGTAGCGCGGCAGGCACACGAAGGTGCCGCCGATGACCGACATGGCGATGAGCGAGCGCACCCCCATGGTGTGGTAGAGCGGCATCACGCCCAGCGTCACCTCGCCCCGCCGGTAGAGGTTCTGCGCCACATGGGCGATGCCGGCGGCACGCTCCGCGCGATGGCGCCGCGGTACGCCCTTGGGGCGCGAGGTAGTGCCCGAGGTGTAGAGCATGATGGACCAGGCATCCGCCCCCACGCGCGGCAGGGGGGTGCCCGCCTCGCCCTCAAGCAGATCGGCGAATGGCACGGCGCCATCGGCCGGGCCGCCCACCGCGATGCGCGCGAGGCCCCGCGCCAGGGTGCTCGCCTGCGCCGCCTCGGCGGAGACCTCCTCGAACACCAGGGCCCTGGCCTCGGCATTCTCCAGGCAGAAGTCGATCTCGTCGGCCTTGGCCCGCCAGTTGACGGGGGTGATCACCAGTCCCGCGAACTGGCAGGCCCAGTGCAGGGTCGCCGCCTCCCAGCGGTTCTGGAGCACGCTGACGAGATGGTCGCCGGGCTTCAGGCCCAGCCGGTCGAACGAGGCGACCAGCGCGCCGATCTTATCCAGCCAGTCGCGGTAGGTGAGCCGCAGCTCGCCGTCCACGATGGCAAGGGCGCCGGGATCGCGCGCCACGCTGGCGAGGAAGCTGGTGCCGAGGTCAAGCATGGGCGGGTTCCTCATGACTCGTTCTGAGTTCCGCTGCCGCTTCCAGCGCGGCGCGGACGATGGGCGTGTAGCCGGTGCAGCGGCACAGATGGCCGGAGAGGAGGTCGCGCACCTGCGCCTCGCTCGGCGCCGGCACGGCGCGCAGGAAGGCATCCAGCGACATGAGGATGCCGGCCGTGCAGAAGCCGCACTGAAGGGCGTGGTGGCGGCGGAAGGCGGCCTGCAGCACCGAGAGGCGGTCCGGCGCCGGGGCGAGCCCCTCCACCGTGCGGATCGATGCCCCCTCCACCTGCACCGCGAGCGTGAGGCAGGAACGGGCGAGCATGCCATCCACCTCCACCGTGCAGGCGCCGCACACGCCATGCTCGCAGCCCACATGGGTGCCGGTGGCGCCGATCTCGTGGCGCAGGAAGTCGGAGAGCAGGGTGCGGGGCGAGGCCTGGCCATGGACCGGGCGGCCATTGAGGGTGAAGCGCACGGTGTGGCGCTGATCGGCGCTCAGGCGCGGCATCGTCTCGCCTCCTCGATGGTGGAGCGGCCGATGCGGCGCACCAGCTCGCGGCGATAGCGGGCGCTCGCATGCACGTCGTCGCGGGCATCGAGCTCCCAGGCGAAAGCGTTCAGCGCGTCATCGAGGCCGGAGCCCTCCAGGAGCGGGAAATCCCGCGCCACCGGCATGTCGGCGACGCCGCCCACCGTGAGGCGGATGCTCGTGCCCGAAACGAGCGCGGCGCAGGCGACGATGGCGAAATCCCCGTGCCGGCGGGCGATCTCGCGGAAGGCAGTCCCCTCCCCCCGTGCGCCGGGGAAGGAGACCGCCTCGATCATCTCGTCGTCGGCCTTGGCGGTGGCCATCATGCCGGTGAAGAAGTCCGCCGCCGGCACCTTGCGGCTGGCCCTGGCGCTCCTGAGGTGCACATGCCCCTTCAGCGCCACCAGGCAGAGTGGCAATTCCGCACTGGGATCGGCATGGGCGATGGAGCCGCACACGGTGCCGCGGCTGCGGGTCTGGGCATGGCCGGTGAAGGGCAGCGCCTGGGCAATGATCGGCACGACGCCCGCCAGCCGCTCATCCGCCAGAAGGCGCGCCTGCCGCACGCCGGCACCCACCACCAGCGCGCCGCCTTGCTCCTCCAGCCGGGCGAGCGGGCCCACGCGCATGATGTCCACCAGCACTTTCGGCCGGGCGAGGCGCATGTTGAGCATGGCCATGAAGGACATGCCGCCGGCGAGGATGCGGGCATCGGAGCCCTCCGCCTTCAGCACGGCGAGGGCCTCGTCCACGCTCTCGGCGCGGACGTAATCGAAGGCTGCAGGCTTCATGGCGCGTTCCTCCCGAGGAGAGAGGAAAGCCGGGCGAGGAGCCGCGACACGAGCCCGCCCTGCGCTCCCGCGCCGCCGCCAGCCTTGCGGGCCAGCGCCGCGAAGAACTGGCCGATGATGACCTTGGCCGCGCCGTCCAGCAGGCGTCCGCCGACGCTCGCCACCTTGCCGCCGACGAAGGCCTCGTAGGTGTAGGCGAGCTCGGTCCCGCCCGCGCCGTCGGGCGTAAGAGTGATGCGGCCGGAGCCGCCGCCGAAGCCGAGGTTGCCGTCGACCTTGCCGGAGAGCGTGACGGCCTTGGGCGGATCGAGGTCCGAAAGGGCGACCTGCGCCTTGTAGCGGCCCTTTACCGGGCCGATGCCGAGGGTGACGTCGGCGGTGAACTTGGTGTCGGAGACTTTGCGGACGTCGTGCGCGCCGGGGATGATGGCGGCCAGCGTGTCCGGGTCGAGCAGCATGGCCCACACCGCCTCCGGCGCCACGCTGACGCGGGCCTTGCCCTCGCCGTGCATGAGCCGCTCCCCCTTGACGCCGGCACGCGGAGCCGTGATGGACCGCGCGCCGGCGGGAGGCTGGACCTCCGCGCCGTGGATCAGGGCAGCGACGGCGGAGGGAACCAGCGGCAGGCGCACGTCCGCGATCCCCAGCGCATCCGCCACCGCATTGGCGAGGCAGGCGGGGGTGGACATGCAATTGCCCTCGCCCACCCCCTTGGCACCGAGCGGCGTGAAGGGAGACGGCGTCTCGGTATGGACGATGACCGGCTCGGGCACCTCCATGGCGGTGGGCACCAGATAGTCGGCCAGCGTGCCCGTCAGGAAGCTGCCGTCTTCGCCATAGGCGTATTCTTCGAGCAGCGAAGCGCCGAGCGCATGGGCGAAGCCGCCCCGGATCTGCCCGTCCACCATGCCGGGATGGAGGATGGTGCCGCAATCGTGCGCGGTCACGTAGCGGTCGATGCGGATCTCGCCCGTGTCGCGGTCGATCTCGACGCCGCAATAATCGAAGATGAAGCCATGGCAGAGGGAGGAATTGATGTGGTCCGCGTCATCCGCCGCCGTCAGCTCCGGCGGGGTCCAGAACGCGGTCTCACGGATGGTGGGGCCGGTGCCCTCCGGCAGTTGCGCGGGGGACCAGTGGGACAGGGCCGCGACGCGCGAGAAGGGCAAGGCGTTGGCGGGGTTCGAGCGGGCGGAGAGCTTGCCGCCGGCGAACACCACCTCCTCCGCGGGCACGTTGAGCTGCGCCGCTGCCACGCGCGCAAGGCGCGCCGCGATGCGGTCCGCCGCGAGCCGGGCGGCGCCCGCGACGGCGGCGGCGAAGCGGCTGGCATAGTTGCCGGAGGCGATGGACCAGGCGTCCTTGGCTGTGTCCATCTCGGCATTCACGCGGATGTCCGAGGGCTTGAGGCCCAGCACGTCCGCCACCACCTGCGACAGCACGGTGCGGTGACCCTGGCCCTGAGGCACCGAGGCGACATGCACGCTCACCGAGCCGACGGGATCGATGGCGATGGTGGCGGTGGCCTGCGCCCCGTTCTTCGGCCCCGCCTTCCTGCGCTCCTGCGCCGTGAGGACGGTGGCGATGTAGCCCATGTTGGAAACCGAGGGCTCCACCACCGCGGCATAGCCGATGCCGTAGAGGCGGCCCTCGGCGCGCGCCTGATCGCGCCGGGCGATCAGCCCGGCGAGGTCGCCGGCCTCAAGGCCCGCCTCCAGCGTCTTCTGATAGTCTCCGGAATCGAGCAACGCACCGGGGGCGGTGCGATAGGGAAAGGCACCCGCGGGGATCAGGTTGCGGCGGATCACCTCCAGCGGATCGAGGCGGAGCTCCACCGCGATGCGCTGCACCAGCCGCTCAAGGGCGAAATAGACCTGCGGGCCGCCGAAGCCGCGATTGAGACCCGTGGGGCACTTGTTGGTCACCACCACGCGGTTGCGCACGGCAACGTTGGGAATGGCGTAGGCGCCGGTCAGGTTCCCGTGCATGCGGTAAAGCGTGGCCGGCTCGGGCGCGCGCAGGTGGGCGCCGCAATCCTCCACCTGGTCCCAGTCGAGGGCGGTGATGCGCCCCTCCGCCGTCACCGCGGCGGTAAGGGTGGTCGCGCGGTTTGTGGCGGAGACCGAGGCCATGAGGTGCTCGAGCCGGTCCTCGACCCACTTCACCGGACTCCCCGCGACCCGCGCCGCCACGGCACCCAGCACGATGTAGGGGAAGATGCCCTGCTTCACGCCGAACGAGCCGCCGCTGTCGCGCGGGGTGCGCAGGCGCAGGCGATTGCCGGGCACCTTCAGCGCCCGCGAGATCACCGCATGAATGGAGAAGGGACCCTGGAAATTGGCGAGGACATCGTAGGCGTCCTCGTGCGGGTCGTATTCCGCGACGAGGCCGTAAGTCTCGATGGGCGTGCAGGAATTGCGCGGATAGCGCACCGAGAGGGAGATGCGGTGCGCCGCCGCGGCGAAGGCGCTTTCGGGGTCGCCATAGCGGAAGCTCCGCTCGGAGGCGAGATTGCGCGGGAAGCCGGCATGCAGCAGCGGCGCGCCGTCCTCCATGGCGGTGATCGGGTCCATCACCACCGGGAGCGCGGCATAGGACACCTCGATGAGGTCGAGGGCGTCTTCGGCCACGTAGCGATCTTCCGCCACCACGAGGGCCACCGGCTCCCCCACATAGCGCACCCGGTCCACCGCCATGGGCCAGCATTCCACCGGCGCCTTCACCCCCACGACGAGAGAGGTGGTGAGCTGTGCCACGTCCGCCCCGGTGAGCACCGCGGCGACACCCGGCAGAGCCCTGGCGGCGTCGGTGGCGATGGCGGTGATGTCCGCATGGGCGTGGGGCGATCGGAGGAGCGCCATGTGCAGGGTGCCGGGCTTCACGCCCAGATCGTCGAGATAGCGGCCGCCGCCGGTGAGGAGGGCGGCATCCTCCACGCGCTCGATGGCGCGGCCGACCCATCCGTCCGCCGTATCGCGGGGCTTGTCGAGCATTCCGGCGCTTCCCTGGTTCCACGCGCTTCGCGGCGCGTGTTTCGTTGGCGGGAAGGTGCCGGGGGCGGACGGCGCGGACCATGCCGAGCCGTCTCACCTTTTACCGAGGAGTCTCATTCGACGTTTTGCGCTGCGGCGAATGCGGGGGGCATCCTGAGCGGATGCAGCATCGCCCGGCCGGGCCGCACCCCTCAGAGCGCCATGCGGGAGATCGCCCGGAACGCGCTGGGCGTCACGCCCGTATGGTCGCGGAAGAAGCGCGTGAAGTGGGAGGGCGCGGCGAAACCGAGCCGCTCGCCGATGTCGGTGAAGCTGTCATCCACGCTCGTCACCGCGGCCACCGCCGCCTCCACCCGCATCACGTTGAGATAGATGCGCGGCGGCACGTTGGTGGAGGCCTCGAACAGGCGGAAGAAATGCGCGCGCGACAGCCCGGCCTCCCTGGCGAGAACGGCCGTGTCCACATCGTCGGCGAGGTTGGCGCGCATGCCCTCCACCACCCGGCGGATGCGCCAGTCCATGCGGCGCTGCCCGTCCAGGGCGCGGATGGAGAAGGTGCGCCAGGGGGTGAAGCGCTCCACCACCGCGATCATCAGGTCGGCGAGCAGCGCCTCATGGACCGTCTTGGCGTCGGGCTCGGCCATCATGGCCGCGGCAAGGTCGTGGGTGAGCCGGTGGATGCGGGGGGAAATCTCGCCGCGCGGCTGCTCGAAAAAGCCCGGAACGCCCGACGCCCCCCAGCCGGGGCGGAAGGTCTTCAGCCATTCGGGCTCGATATAGAGGGCAAGGATGAGCGTCTTCGGCCGCTCGGGATCATGCACATAAGCGTGCGGCTCCCAGCCGTTCACCAGAACGCAGCTGCGGTCGGTGAGGGGAACGATCCCCTCACCGACCGCGAAGGTCGTATCCGCCCCCTCCACCTTCAGAAGCACATGACAGTGGGGATGGGCATGGCGCACCAATGAGCGGTCCATGTCGAGCAGGGCCACCCGGCCGAACGCGCCGTGCGCTATCCGAAGGGCATGGGACATGCGGCCTCTCTCGGCGTCAGGCTTTCGCCTTCCAGGGGATCAGCATCCGCTCCACCTCATCCAGGATGGTCGAGAAGATGAAGCCGAGAAGCGCGATGACCAGAAGTCCGACATACATGGTGTCCACGGTCAACACCTGCCACGCATTCCAGATCATGAAGCCGATGCCATCGGACGCGGCGACCATCTCCGAGATGGCGATGAGGATGAGGCCCATGCCCATCGCCAGCTTCACCCCCGCCATGATGGAAGGCAACGCGCCCGGCAGGGCGATGGTGCGGAACACCTGCCAGCGGCTGGCACGGAAGTTGTGCCCCACGTCGAGATAGATCTTGTCGATGTTCGCCACCCCCATCACCGTGTTGATGAGGATGGGATAGAAGGCGCCCAGCGCCACCATCACCACCTTGGACATCTCGCCGAGGCCGAAGATCAGCAGCACCAGGGGGAGGATGGCGCTCTTCGGGATGGGGTAGGTGGCCGAGATGAGCGGATCGACGGCGGCGCGCAGCGGCCGGGAGATGCCCATGGCAAGGCCCAGGAACAGGGCCGGCACGCCGCCCACCAGCATGCCGAGCGCCAGCCGGCGCAGGCTCGCCACGAGGTTGGTCCACAGCTCGCCCGAGGCGATGAGCGCGCCGAAGGTGTGCACGATGCTCGACGGCGCCGGGAAGAAGCGGGCGTCGATGAGCCCGGTGCGGGCTGCCGCCTCCCAGATGCCGAGCAGCACCAGGGGGGTGAGGAGGCCGATGAAGCGGTCGCCGAGACCGAAGGTGGATTTCTTCGCCATCACTTGCCTCCCTCGGCATTCATGCGCGCCCGCTGAACCTCCTCCCGCAATTGCTCCCAGATATGGAACACGAGGTCGCCGTAGGCCGGATCGTGGCGCAGCTCCAGCACATTGCGGGGCCGGGCGAAGGGCACGTCGATGATGGCCTTCTCCCGCCCGGGATTGGCGGTCATGATCATGATGCGGTCGCCCAGCGTCACCGCCTCGTCCACGGAATGGGTGATGAAGACCACGGTCTTCTTGGTGGCCTCCCAGATGCGCAGCAGCTCTTCGTGCAGCAGCATCTTGTTCTGCTCGTCGAGGGCCGAGAACGGCTCGTCCATGAGCAGGATTTCCGGATCGTTGGCGAAGGCGCGCACGATGGAGACACGCTGGCGCATGCCGCCGGACAGCTGGTTCGGGTAGCGGTCGCGGAAGCGGTAGAGGCCGATGCGCTCCAGCCAGAGCTTGACGCTCTCCTCCACGTCCTTCTCCGGCACGCCCCGCATCCGAAGGCCATAGGCGGCGTTGTCGTAGACGGTCATCCAGGGAAAGAGGCTGTCGCCCTGGAACACCATGGAATTCTCCGGCCGGCTCGGGTCGATCCGGTGCATGTCCATGGTGCCCTCGCTGACGCTCTCCAGCCCCGCGAGCATGCGCAGGAGCGTGGTCTTGCCGCAGCCGGAGGGGCCGACGATGACGAAGAACTGGCCCTGGGGGATGTCGATGTCGATGCCGTCCACGGCCACGAAACCGGAGGACCCGAAATATTTACGCACATCCCGGAGCGAGATCTGCACCGGAACCGAGGGCTGAATTGCATTCGGCTTCGGGCTCAACATACTGACGACGGCCATGACATCATTCCTCCCCGTCCATCATCGCGCCCCGCGCGCCATAGCGCTTCGGGGTCTTCTTGTTCTTGTGGTCAAGCAGACACCGGACGGCCGGTGCCCTGTCGAAGTCAGTTCTGCGCGGCCTTGTAGGCGCCGAGCGCCTTGACCGCGTTCCTGGCGAAGGACAGGTCCACCACGTCCTCCACCTTCGCGGGGCGCTCCAGGTAGCCGTTCTCGGTGAAGAACTTGAGGTCCTCCGCCATGCTGGCCGTGTCCACTTCCCCGTTGGGGTTGATCCCGTTCGGGATCATCTTCGCGAACAGCTCGGCGTCCTTCAGGCCGGTGGTGCGCATGATGGTCTTGATGACCTCGGGCGCGCCCTTGCCGTCGAACCGGCCGCCGGCGGTGGCATCGCTGAAGATGCGGGCGGACTTCACATAGGCGTTCATGAAGCGCTGGGCGACGTCGCGCCGCTTGGCAATGAAGTCGCCGCCGTAGAGCAGGACGGCCACCTGCTGGTCGGGATAGCCGTCCACCACGAACCGCACCGCAACATTGTTGTTCAGGGCCTGCGTAGCCGACGGCTCGGTGGTGATGGCCGCGTCGATGGCGCCGGTGGTGAAGGCGGCGATCTGCTGCGGATAGCCGATGTAGTTGTGGCTCACATCCTTGTAGGTGAGGCCGGCCTTGCCGAGGATGTGGGCAAGCTTTGCATTGGTGGCCGCGCCGGGGCCCACCGAGCCCACCTTCATGCCCTTGAGATCCGCGACCGTCTTGACCTTGCCGCTGTCCACGAGGTCCTTGCGGACCATGAGCGGCATGTAGTCGTAATGGGCCGGTGTCGAGCCCTTGTCCGCCACCACCTTGATGTCGATGCCACGGGCGGCGGCATTGTAGAGGCCGGCGGACGAGGCGCCCGCGCCCACGTCGATCTGGCCCGCGCCGAGAGGCGCGATCATCTTCGGGCCGGAATCGAAGGTCACCAGCTCCACCTCGAGCCCCTGCTCGGCGAAGATGCCCCGCTCGACGCCGAGGTGGAAGACCACGTCGGAGATCACATTGTTGATGCCCACCTTCACCTTGTCCGCCGCCTGGGCCGCACCCGCCCCCGCCAGGGTGGCGGCGAGCGCTCCGGCAGCGAGAAGGTGACGTGTCGTCCTCTTGAACATCTGGTTCCTCCCGGTCTCATGTCCGGTGCGCCTGAGGCGCCCGGCTTCTTTGGTCGAGTTGGTGCGCCCGCGGGGAGCGCGCTTCAGGAAACCTGCGCGACGATGCGGGCGAAGGCGGCATTCGGGTCCTTCACCAGAACCTCCGCCAGCTTCACGTCCTCCTCGCCCTTCACGTGGATGCGGCGGAAGGCGAGCGGATCGTCGGACAGAGGCGCCGTGGCGTCGAGGCCGAGCTTCGCGCTGATGCCGTCCGTGGTGGACGGGTCGAGCTTGGAGCCCTGGGCGCCGGCGACCACCACCATGTCACGATCCGCCTGGAAGCGTGTCGCGATCGCCCATTCGATCTCGTCGGCGCTGGAGATGTCCACGTCCTTGTCCACCACCACCACCTGCTTGATATCGTAGTGGCCGCCGAAGGCGCCCATGATGATGTTCTTGGGCTCGCCCTCGCTCACCTTGTCGATCTTGACCACCAGATGGTAGCGGCAGGTGCCGCCACGGGTGAGGCGCACGTCCAGCACATTGGGGAACGAGCGCTTGAGATGCTGCAGCAGCGTCGCCTCCCGCGGCACGCCACCCAGCACCAGATGCTCGAAGCTGCCGCCCACGATGGTGTGGAAGATGGGATGCCGGCGATGGGTGACGGCATCCACCTGGATGACCTCGCGGGCGGCGCGCGGGCCGTAATATTGCGGGAATTCGCCGAACGGACCTTCCGGCTCGCGCACCTTCGGCAGGATGCGGCCTTCCACCACGATCTCCGCGGAGGCGGGAACACGCACCGAATTGGTCTTGCACTTGACCACCTCCACCGGGCGGCCGAGCAAGGCGCCTGCGATGTCCATCTCGTCCTCGTCGAGGGCGGCGATGGCCTGGGAGGCGAGGAGCAGCGCCGGGTGGACGCCGATGACGATGGCGATCTCGAGCCCCTGCCCCGCCTGCTCCGCCATGCGGTAGTAGGCCAGCGTATGACGCGGCAACAGCAGGACGCCGATGCGGTCCGGCCCGCTGATCTGGCAGCGGTGAATGGAGACGTTCTGCACCCCCGTCACCGGGTTGCGGGAAATGAGGAGGCCGGCGGTGATGTAGGGCCCGCTGTCGAGCTCATTGTGCTTGGGGATGGGCAGCTGCTTCAGCAGGTCCACCTGCGTGTGCACCACCTCCTGCGCGGCGGCCGAGGTCACCTCGACGCACGGCAGGGGATCGCTGGCGGCGGCCAGGAAATGCGGCAGCAGTTCCGCCTCGCTCACGCCGAGGGCATCGGCGACCCAGCTGCGCTGGGTGAAGAGGTTCACCACCACCGGGATGTCATGACCGCTCGGGCGCGGGAACAGCACCGCCTTCTCCCGCTCGACGCACTTGGCCACCGCCGCCAGTTCGTCGATCAGGGAGACATTCTCCCGCGCCACGGCCAGCTCGCCGCGGGCCGCAAGCTCGGCCAGCCAGGCACGCAGGTCCGCGGGGGTCTGGGCATTTGCGGGGCGGGGTCGGGTCTCGAACATGGGAGGGGTATCCAATGAAAGGAAAGGCGCGGCCTGAAACGGCAGGAGGTGGCAGGGCCAGAGCTTGACCGGGCTAGGACTTGACCTGGCGCAGGGCCGGCGCCCGGCGCTTGAGGTCCGCGTCCTCGCCCCAGCGGCGCACCACGCCGACCTCGATGTCGAACAGGTCGAGCACGCGGCCCACCGTGTGGTCGATGAGGTCGTCGAGGCTCTCGGGCTTGGCATAGAAGGCGGGCACCGGCGGGGCGATGATCGCGCCCATCTCCGACACGGTCGTCATGGTGCGCAGGTGGCCGGTGTGAAGCGGCGTCTCGCGCGCCATGAGCACGAGCCGGCGGCGCTCCTTCAGCACCACGTCGGCGGCGCGGGTCAAAAGCGTCGTGGTCACGCCGGAGGCGATCTCCGACATGGAGCGCATGGAGCATGGCGCCACCACCATGCCCATGGTGCGGAACGAGCCGGAGGAGATGGAGGCGGCCATGTCGTCGATGGAATGGCAGACGTCCGCCATCGCCTTCACGTCGGCGATCTTGAGGTCGGTCTCGTAGGCGAAGGTGATCTCCGCCGTCTTCGACATGACGAGGTGCGTCTCCACCCCGGCATTGCGCAGAAGCTGGAGCATCCGCACGCCGTACATCACCCCGGACGCGCCGGAGATGCCGATGATGAGCCGCTTGTGATCCAGCATGGCGAAACCTCCGCTTCCAGCCGCGGTGCGGCGGGGACAATGGCTCGACAGAGGGCACGGAAATCGACACCGGGCGCCCTTGGCGCCGCGCCGTCCTGCTGCGTCCTCCTCCCGCGCCTGTGGGCTATTTTGCCTTCTCGGCGCATGGCACCTCGGGATGCCGTTGATGGAGTGATAGACAAGTCAGATAATCACTTCAAATAATGATTGATTATCATGACAATCACCTACGATGATCATGCGATGGCCGCACAGCGGCCGGGCGCTGCGACTGCGGAGGGAGGCACGCCATGGATCTGAGGCAGATGCAGTATTTCCTCTGCCTGGCCGAAACCGGGAATGTCACGCGGGCGGCCCGCCAGCTCAATATCGTGCAGCCCGCCCTCAGCATGCAGATCGCCAAGCTCGAGGCGGAGTTCGGCAAGAAGCTGTTCGACCGCAGCGCCCACGGCGTCTCCACGACCGAGGCGGGCGACGCCCTCGTGCGGCTGATCACGCCCATCGTGCGCGATGTGGAGCACGCCATGCAGGAGATGGCGCAGCTCGACGGGCGGGTGTCCGGCCGGGTGGTGGTGGGCCTCATCACTTCGGTGGCGCAGAGCACGCTCGCCAATTCCTCCGCAACCATCGCGGCCCGCTATCCGGAGGTGGAGCTGTCGGCCTGCGAGGGCTACACGGAAACCATGATGGACTGGGTGACCACCGGCCAGCTCGACCTCGCCATCATCAATGTCCCGCGGCAGAAGAGAGGGCTCGCCTCCCACCACATCCTCGATGAGGAGATGGTCTTCGCCGCCCGCAAGGACTCCCCGCTGCGGGTGCCGGCACACCTCAGCTTCGCCGACCTCGCGGGGCGCGATCTCGTGATGCCGTCGAAGCGCCACGGCCTGCGGGCGATCCTGGACGCGCAGGCCGCGGAAGCCGGCATCGAGCTGAAACCGCGCATCGAGATCGACACCCTCTCCGCCATCTGCGAGGTGGTCGCGACGACGGATCTCGTCACGGTGCTGCCCACCATCGCCTTGCACCAGGCCCTCGCGGGGGGGCGGGTGCAGGCCCATCATTTCGACGCGCCGCGGCTGACCCGCTCCATCGCCGTCGTGCATCATCCCCGGCGGGCGATCTCGCCGGCGGCGCATGCGGTGGTGGAGGTGATCCGGCAGGATCTCGTGGACGCGGCGACCTCCGCCTCGACCTTCGTGCACCCTGCCTCGGCAGGCGCATCCCGTGCCCGGCGGCCGGGCGGGAACAGGCGTAAAATCAACCTGAATGATCACTCCAATAACACGTAATTATTTGCGGTGATGACCTCCAGCGATCTACCAAGACGCAAACAGAACAGCAGCGGCGCGATCCGATCAGATGGCCATGCAAGCTGATCGGATCGTGCTTTGGAGGAAGCGGCCTTGACGAACATCTCGCACGAGGTACAGCGCCCGCCGGCTGCCGCCGCCGCCTGGGGCGCGGGTTCGGGCACAAGCGCGGCCGCGCGCCTGAGGCAGCGCATGCCGACCCTCGATTATCTGGAGCGGGCCGCGCGCCGCCGCATCCCGCGCTTCGCCTATGACTTTCTGGACGGCGGCACCGGCGCGGACATCGGCGTGGCCCGGAACCGCGCCGCCCTCGATGGGGTGGAGCTCGTGCCGCGCTACGGCGCGCCGGGACCGGTGCGGACCGAAGTGGAGCTGTTCGGCACCCGCTATTGCGCGCCCATCGGCATCTCCCCTGTCGGCGTCGACGGCCTCGTCTGGCCCGGCGCGACAAAGCTGCTGGCGAAGGCCGCGCACAAGGCCCGCATTCCCTACATCGTCGGCACGCTGGCCGGCGCCTCCATCGAGGAGGTGGCGGCGCTGGCGGGGGACTGCACCTGGTTCCAGCTCTACGGCCTGCCCGGTCGCGACCACCTCGTCACCTTCGACCTCGTGCGCCGCGCGGAGGTTGCCGGCGCGCGCGCCCTGGTGGCGACGCTCGACGCGCCGGTGCGCTCGAAACGGCCGCGGGACCTCGCCAACGGCCTCGTGGTGCCCTTCCGCACCACGGCCCGCACGGTCGGCGATGTGGCCTTCGCCTGGCCCTGGGCCCTCGCCCTTCTGAAGGCGGGAACGCCCGCCTTTGCCAACATGGCGCCCTATGTGGAGCCGCCCGCGACCCTGCCGAAGACCGCAGGCTTCGTGCAAAGCGAGATCAAGGGCACCTTCTCCTGGGAGGCCGTCAAGCGCCTGCGCGATGCCTGGCCCCGCGCCCTGGTGATGAAAGGCATCATGCATCCCGCCGACGCGGAGCAAGCGATCGCCATCGGCGTGGACGGCATCCTCGTCTCGAACCATGGCGGGCGCCAGCTCGATGCCGCACCCGCGGCCATCGACGTGCTGCCCGCCATCGCCGCGGTGGCGGGAGGCCGAGCGACGATCCTGTTCGACAGCGGCATCCGATCGGGCCTCGACGTCGCCCGCGCGCTGGCTCTCGGAGCGCACGGCACCTTCTGCGGCCGCGCCTTCCTCATCGGCCTTGCGGGCATCGGCAACGCCGGCGCGGACTATGTGGCGGAGCTCCTCACCGAGGAGCTCCAGGTCGCCATGGGCCAGATCGGCGCGCCGGATCTCCCCGCCCTCGCCCACGCCGAGCGGCGCCATCGCGGCGCCTATGCGTTCCAGACCTCGGGCAGCGTATCGTGACCGCATCCCGGGACACCTCGCGCCCCCTGCCGGACCCCGCGGCGCTGGCACGGCTCAAGGAGACGGTCGGCCCCGCCGGCTTCCTCGATCTGCCCGGCGATACCGATCCCTTCCTCACCTCCTTCGGCGGCACCTTCCGGGGGGAGGCCGCCCTCGTCCTGCGCCCCGCCTCCACCGGGGAGGTGGCGCGGGCCGTGGCCATTTGCGCCGAAGCCCGCATTCCGATGGTGCCGCAAGGCGGCAACACCGGCCTTGCCGGGGGTGCCCAGCCCGACCGCTCAGGCTCGTCGGTCCTCATTTCCCTCGACCGCATGCGCCGCGTGCGCGCCGTGGATCGGCACAATGACACCCTGACCCTGGAAGCCGGCGTGACCCTCGCCGACGCCCAGGCGGAGGCCGAGCGCATCGACCGGCTGTTTCCCCTCTCCCTCGCCTCCGAAGGCTCCTGCCGGATCGGCGGCAACCTCGCCACCAATGCGGGGGGAACGCAGGTCCTGCGCTACGGAAACATGCGCGCCCTGACCCTTGGCCTCGAGGTGGTGCTGCCCGACGGGCGCATATGGGACGGCCTGCGCGCCCTCAGGAAGGACAATGCCGGCTATGACCTGAAGCAGGTGTTCATCGGCTCGGAGGGCACGCTCGGCATCATCACCGCGGCCGTGCTGCGCCTGTTCCCGCGCCCCCGCGCCGTGGCCACCGCCATGGCCGCCATTCCGGACGTTCCCGCCGCCATCCGTCTGCTCGGCCTCGCCCGGGAGCGTCTGGGAGAGCACCTTTCAGCCTTCGAGCTGATGCGGGCATCGAGCCTCGACCACGCCATCGCCGCGGTGCCCGGCCTCGCCTCCCCTTTCAGCTCGCGCCACGCCTGGTATCTCCTGGTGGAAGCGAGCGGACAGGAGGCAGGAAATACGCTTGGCACAGCACTTGAGGCCGTGCTGGAAGCCGGACTGGAGGACGGCCTCGTCGCCGATGCGGTGATTGCCGCGTCCCATGAGCAGCGCCAACGCCTGTGGAAGCTGCGCGAGGCCCAGGCGGAAGCGCAGAAGCATGCGGGACGCGGCGTGAAGCACGATATCAGCGTCCCGGTCTCGGTGATCCCGGACTTCATCGCCCGGGCGGATGCGGCGCTGACGGCGGCATTTCCCGGCATCGAGCCGTTCACCTTCGGCCACGTGGGCGACGGCAACCTGCACTACAATCCCATCGTCCCGGCCGACTGGTCCGATGGGGAATGGCGGCAGAAATCCGCCGAGATCAACCGCCTTGTCCATGATGTGGTGGCCGAGTTCGGCGGCTCCATCAGCGCCGAGCATGGCTTGGGCCAGCTGCGGGCATCGGAGGCCGAGCGCTACAAATCCGCCGTCGAGCTCGACCTCATGCGCACGCTGAAGCAGGTGCTCGACCCACTCGGATTGATGAACCCCGGCAAGGTCCTGCGCGACATTCCGCGAGAGTGAGCCGGCACGCCGGGCGAGGGTGCCGGCGCGCGCGCATCATCTGGAACGAGGCTCCCCCCCTCTGACGGACGACTGGACCGGATTGTGATGGGCCGCCATGCCGCGATAAGTAGTAAGCATAATGCGGGCCGCCTTCCTGATCGGACGTAAGCTATCCTCGGCCGCGGCATATTCGTGGTCCGAGGGTATCTCGGGCCGAGCCATGGCCGGTCCCGTTGGCCGGGACAGCGAGAGGGGGTGTCGGTGGGGGCGGTTCTGAATTCAGGAGTGCGGAACGCTCTCCGGGCTGCGGTCACATTGCTCGTCGGTCTGTCGGCCGCACAGGCGGAAACGCCCGCGGACTTCGTTCTGCGCAATGGAAAGGTCTACGCGGCGGATCCGGCGCGGTCGATCCGCTCCGCGTTCGCGGTCCGTGGCAACACCATTGCCGCGGTCGGCGACGACGAGGCCATGAAGCCGCTCATCGGGCCGCAGACGCGCGTCGTCGACCTCGGCGGCAAGTTCGTCATGCCCGGCCTGATCGACGCCCACTCGCATCCGGTGATCGGCGCGGTCAATGCCGCCAAGTGCTCCCTCGCCGGCGTGAAGCCGACGCTGCAAGAGATCACGCCGGTCATCCGCAAGTGCCTCGCCGAACGCCCCGGCGGCCCGGACGCCTGGCTGGAGGTGGTCCAGCTCTACAATTACGGCTTCGATGCCTCGGCCAAGGACATCGACACGGTGGAGGCGACCCGTCCGCTCGCCATCGTCGGCAATGACGGCCATACCATGTGGATGAACACCCGCGGGCTCGCGCTGGCGGGGATCACCGCGAAGACGCCGGACCCTCAGGGCGGGCGCATCCTGCGGGACGCCACCGGCGCACCGACCGGAGTCCTGACCGACGCCGCGCTGATCGGCCCCTCCAAGCTGCTGCCGATTCCGACCACCGCGGAGATGGCCGATCTCCTGGAAAAGACGATCAAGGGCATGAACGCGACCGGGCTGACGGCCGTGACCGATGCCGCCCTGACGCCGGTGGAGTTCGCCGTTTTCGAGAAGCTCTATCGCGAGGGGCGGCTGAAGGTCCGCGTCCGGGGCGCGCACTTCATCGAGGACCTGAGCGACGACAGCGACGCGGCCGTGGCGAAGATCGTCTCGGCGACACGCAGCGAAACCCTCGACCCCGCCTGGCTGCGCGCCGATTCGGTGAAGGTCTTCGCCGATGGGGTGCTGGAATTTCCGGCGCAGACCGCCGCGGTGCTCAAGCCTTATCTCGACGCCAACGGCAAGCCGACCGCCACGATCGGCGATCTCTATTTCGAGCCGAAGCCGTTCAACTCCCTCATCACCAAGCTGGACAAGGCGGGCCTGACCGTTCACGTGCATGCCATCGGCGACCGGGCGGTCCGGGCCAGCCTCGATGCGTTCGCGGCCGCGCGCGCCGCCAACGGCGCGCGGGACAACCGGCACCAGATCGCCCACCTGCAACTGGTCGATCCCGCCGATTTTGCCCGTTTCGCGGAACTCGGCGTCATCGCCAACGTGCAGTTCGAATGGGGCAAGCGCGACGCCTCGAACGTAGGGCCGCTGGAGCCCTATCTCGGGCCGGAGCGCTACCGCTATCTCTATCCCTACGGCAGCCTGCGGGCGGCCGGGGCGCTCGTGGCGGCAGGCAGCGACTGGGACATCTCGCCCTACGATCCCTTCATCGCCATGGAGGTGGGCGCCACCCGGCGGGATCGCGGCAAGGATGCGCAGACCCTCAACATCGAGGAGCGCCTCTCGGTCGCGGACATGCTGGCCGGCTACACCATCAATGCCGCGGCAGCGATGCGCATGGACGACATCGTCGGCAGCATCGAGCCGGGCAAGCGCGCGGACTTCGTGATCCTCGACCGCGATCCGCTGGCCATCGATCCCTCGACGCTCAGGAACACGAAGGTGCTCGCGACCTATGTCGATGGAAAGGTCGTCCACGAACAGTAGACGGTCCGGGCATGCGCAACGATGCGCCGTCATTCTTCATCTTCTGCTTTGGTGAAGCTGGATGAAGGTGCGGATGGGCTCTGCGTATCGGGGCATCGAGCCGGTGTGCCGGGCCTTGTTCCGGGCTTCCTCATGAAGACCGCCGAATGCCCTGCTCCGGGCGAGAACCATGCGGAGCTCATCGGCGAGGCGGATCGGTCTCGCAGCCAGCGGCGCAAGTCCTCATTGGCGGCCGCGAACACCACCACGGAGGTGAGGGCGCGCATCGCCCCCACCTCCCCTTCACCGAGCAGCACTCCTTCTTCGCCAACGAGGTCGCCTGGCGCGAGCCACGACCTCGCCCTTGCGGCACGTGCGCCGTTCCATGGCGGCTGCAAGAGACGCCTCCTCATCCTCGCCAAGGCTTGAGAACAGGGCAACCGCACGGGGCGATGCGGAGGCTCCGTGCGCGTGACCGCGATGCCGCCACGCGCGAGGTTCAACCGGACCACAGCGGACCCAGCCAGACTTTCAGGCGGTGCTAAATCTTTGATTTTTCAGATGAATTTGACGTCATCGGACGTCTTCGGAGAGGCATCTGGTGCCGCGGAAGGGATTCGAACCCCCGACCCACGCATTACGAATGCGTTGCTCTACCAGCTGAGCTACCGCGGCACGCGGGTTTTCTTTACGGGGAGGGGCCGCGCATTTCAAGGGTGAGGTGGAGGATAACGCGTCCGCCCACAGACGGGAATAAAAAACGCCCCGCATTTGGCGAGCGGGGCGCTGGAATCCAGTGATCAGTAGGTGAGGACGGGTGGCAGCTCCTTAGCCTTGGCCACCCAGCTCTCCACCATGCTCAGGGTCGGCAGGGCCCGCACCAGCTTCCGCTTCTCGTTGGCTTCCACCAATGCCTTCAACAGGTTGGCGGGAACGCGGGTCTTCAGTTCCTTCACCGTGTCGACGCCCGCGGCTTCTAGAAGTTCGGAATATTCCTCACCTACGCCTTTGATTCGCATCAGGTCGGCCATGTTCGCCCACTTGAGGATCCGGCTCTCCTCGATGCCGGTCGACGCGGCGAGCTCCTTTCGACCCTTTGGCGCCTTCGCCGCCTCCAGCAACGCCTCGGTCGTGGACAGGCCAACGGCCTTCAGCTTGGCGGCATAGGTCGGCCCGATTCCCTCGATCTCGATGATGGGATAGGACATGCGTACCCCCTGCTTGGCCCGGCGCTCCGGCCGGCCGCAAGATCAAGCCACAACCTGCGGCCGTGTCAACGGGCGTACCCCACCACCTCACACCACCTGCCGCAGGCCGGGGATGGACTGCACCAGGGTGTCGACCGCCTCGGGGCCGACGGTCTCGCGGGCATAGTCCACGGTCTCGCGCACGGTGGTCTGCACCTGGGGCATGGTGAGGCCGAGGGCCATCATCCGGTCCGCGACGCGCATCAGGCGGGCCATGCCGCCGAAATGGCGCTGGGCGGCGGGCACGTCCCCCTCCGGGGCCTCGTTCGCCAGCGCCCTCGCCCAGGGATGGACCGCGAACAGCGGCTCCATGGCTTCGTCCGGCGCCTCCCGCGCCAGGAACTGGATGACGAGGCCGATGAGGGCCTGCGCCGTCCGGTCGTCCACTCCGATGCGCTCCGCAAGCCGCGCGATCAGCTGGTCCATGCCGTCTCCAGAAGCTGCACACGCAGGGCCCGGCTTCCATGCCGCCGCCCCACGCCGACATCATGGGCCGCACCCCGCAGCGGGGCAGACATTGCAGGCTGGGGCGACCGCAGGCAAGGCCCCTGCCCCGCCCCTGCCCTTCTGCCTTCCCCGCCCCCGGCGCAATTTGCTTGCCCCCTCGCCGGAAAGGCTGCGAAAACTCCGCCTCGACGAGGACGACCGCGGCGGCCGATTCGAGACCGCCGCATCAAGGATGCTGCCATGGCCCGCGCCCCTTCGACCCGCTCTTCCCCCACCGGTCCCAGGACCGGCGCATCGGCCGGAGCACCGACCGGGGCGGCAGCTGGCGGCCCCGCCGCCCCCGCGGTCAACCCCGACACCGACGGGCGCATCCTGGTGGGCCGCTGCCAGCTCGGAACGCGCGAGGCCGCCGCCACCGGCGCGGCGACGAAGGACGCCTGGCTCACCCTCAAGCTCGCCAACCGCCACGGCCTCGTCACCGGCGCCACCGGCACCGGCAAGACGGTGACCCTGCAGGTGCTGGCGGAAGGCTTCTCGCGGGCCGGCGTCCCGGTGTTCGCGGCCGATATCAAGGGCGACCTCTCCGGCATCGCCGCCCTGGGCGAGGAGAAGGACTTCCTGCTGGAGCGGGCGAAGGAGGTGGGCATCACCTATGCGCCCGACAGCTTCCCGGTGATCTTCTGGGACCTGTTCGGCGAGCAGGGCCATCCGGTGCGCGCCACCGTCTCGGAAATGGGACCGCTGCTGCTGGCGCGCCTCATGGGGCTCAACGACACGCAGGAGGGGGTGCTCAACATCGTCTTCCGCCTGGCGGACGAGCAGGGCCTACTGCTGCTCGACCTGAAGGACCTGCGGGCGATGCTCGCCTATGTGGCGGAGAACGCATCGAGCCTCACCACCCAATACGGCAACGTCTCCGCCCAGTCGGTGGGCGCCATCCAGCGCCAGCTCCTGGTGCTGGAGAACCAGGGCGCGGACAAGTTCTTCGGCGAGCCGGCACTGAAGATCGACGACCTGATGCGGGTGGACCGCACCGGCTACGGCACCATCTCCATCCTCGCTGCCGACAAGCTCATGGGCGCGCCGCGGCTCTATGCCTGCTTCCTGCTGTGGCTGCTGTCCGAGCTGTTCGAGCACCTCCCCGAGGTGGGCGACCCCGAGAAGCCGAAGCTGGTCTTCTTCTTCGACGAGGCGCACCTGCTCTTCGACGAGGCGCCGAAGGCCCTGCTCGACAAGGTGGAGCAGGTGGTGCGCCTCATCCGCTCCAAGGGCGTGGGCGTCTATTTCGTCACCCAGAACCCGCTGGATGTGCCGGAAAGCGTGCTGGCCCAGCTGGGCAACCGCGTGCAGCACGCCCTGCGCGCCTTCACCCCGCGCGACCAGAAGGCGGTCAAGGCCGCGGCCGAAACCTTCCGGCCGAACCCCGACCTCGACACGGCCCAGGTCATCATGGAGCTGGGCAAGGGCGAGGCGCTGGTCTCCATGCTGGAGGGCGCCGGCGTGCCGGCCATGGTGGAGCGCACCCTCATCCGCCCGCCCACCGCCCGTGTCGGGCCGGTGACGGCGGCGGAGCGGGCGGCCATCCTGGCAAAAAGCCCGGTGGGGCACATCTACGACACGGCAGTGGATCGGGACTCCGCCTTCGAGATGCTCCAGGCCCGCGCCCAGCAGAAGGCCGCGCCGCAGGGCAAGGGCCCCAGCGAGGCCTCCGCATCCGACGGCGGCTTCCTGGGCGGGGTGCTCGACAGCGTGCTCGGCACCGGCCAGCCCGCGCCCGGGACGGGCCGCACCACCGCCACGCGCACCAGCACCCGCATGTCCACCACCGAGGTGGTGGTGCGGCAGGTGGCGCGGTCGGTGGCATCCCAGGTCGGCACCCAGCTCGGCAAGGCCATCCTGCGCGGCATCCTCGGCAGCATCAGCAAGTAGCTCCCGGGAGCAGGTTGTAGGCCGCCAAACGGCCCTGCCGCACCGCACGCGCCGCCCCCGTCCTGCCGCATGGCTTAACGGTTCCTGTTGCCTCCGGCCGCCGGGGGCGGTATCGTTTTCAGATGTCGGATGAGATTGCGGGGTCGCACCGACAATGTAACCAATACGCGCCAGAGGCGAATCGTCCTTCACCGGATGACCAAATCGGCGCGGATGAAGTGGAGCGCCTCATGAAGGTGTTGCCGACTGCCCGCATTCTTCTTGTCGATTCCCATATGGAACGTCGCCAGGCAATGTGCTCCGCCCTCGCCGCCCTCGGCGTGGGCTCGGTGCGCGATGCCTCATCCATCGATGAAGTGTCCGATCCCTCCGTGCATGGCGCCGCGGATGTGCTCGTCGTCCATGTGGACGATCCGGAGGACGCCCCCGCCAATCCCTTTCGATTCGGCGCCGGCATCCCTGCGGTGCTCGTGGCCGAAGTGCCCGCCCAGCACCTGGTGCGGGCCGCGGGGCGCGCGGGCTATGATGCGGCTCTCGGGGCGCCCGTCGCCCCGCGCCTCCTTTATCGCCGCATCGGCTCGGTGATGCAGCGGGCACGCCGGCTGTCCCGCCCGGTGGCCGCGCCCCTTCCGGCATCCGTCGACCTCGCCACGGCGGGCTGACGCCTTCGATCCGGCGGCCCCCTCGGGGGACCGCCTGCGGCCGGGCCAGCGCCCGAGACAAGGCGCGCCGTTTCCCGCGCTCCGATCTAATCCTTTGAAGCCTTCCCGGGCCTGCGGCGTGTGGCACCTTGCCAGACGCGGCGCCGCCAGCCAGCATCCCCCATCATCGCGGGCCTCGGGCGGGCCGCTCCCGAACGGCGATTCACGCCGGGCGGAGCGGCAGCGCGCGCGGCCGAGCCGGGACGGAGAGCCAGATGGCGGGATTGACCGAGACGTTGCAGCAGGTGGACACGGGGCTCGACGCCTCCCTGGAGCGGCTGTTCGCCTTCCTCGCCATCCCCTCCATCTCCACCGATCCCGCCTATGCGGATGCCTGCAAGGCGGCGGCGGCGCTCGCGGCCGAGACCCTCACCGGGCTGGGCTTCACCGCCACGGTGCACCCCACCGCCGGCCATCCGGTGGTGGTCGCCCGCACCGATACGGGCGCGGCGCGGCGCGTGCTGTTCTACGGCCATTACGACGTGCAGCCGGTGGACCCGCTGGAGCTGTGGGAGACGCCGCCCTTCGCGCCGCGATTCGGCGCGACGCCGGACGGACGGCGCACCATCGTCGCCCGCGGCGCCTGCGACGACAAGGGACAGGTGTTTACCTTCCTGGAGGCGCTGCGCGCCATCAAGGCCACGCAGGGCGCCCTGCCGGTGGACGTGACCGTGCTGCTGGAGGGCGAGGAGGAGTGCGGCTCCCCCAACCTCCCCGGCTTCCTCGCCGCCCATGCGGAGGACCTCAAGGCCGACGTCGCCCTTGTGTGCGACACCGGCATGTGGGACCCCAAGACCCCCTCCATCACCACCTCCCTGCGCGGGATCCTGCATGCCGAGCTGACCATCGAGGCGGCGGACCGGGACCTGCATTCCGGCCTGTTCGGAGGCGCCGCGCGCAACCCCATCCACGTGCTCTCCCGCATCATCGGCGAGGCGCATGACGAAAACGGCCGGGTGACGCTGCCCGGCTTCTATGACGACGTGGTGGAGCCGCCGGCCGAGGTGCGCGCGCGCTGGGAGGGCCTCGGCCTCACGGCGGAGACCTTCCTCGGCCCCGTGGGCCTGTCCATCTCCGCCGGCGAGGGCGACCGCCTGGTGATCGAGCAGGTCCAGTCGCGCCCCACCTTCGAGGTGAACGGCATGTTCGGCGGCTATACGGGCGCCGGCACCAAGACGGTGATCGCCTCCCGCGCCACCGCCAAGATCTCCTTCCGCCTGGTGGCGGACCAGGACCCGGAGAAGATCCGCTTGAGCTTCGAGGCCTTCGTGGCCCCGCGCGTGCCGGCGGATTGCAAGGCCGTCTTCTCCTGGGGCGAGGGGGCGCGCGCCTTCCTCGTCCCCGCCGACAGCCCGGACCTGACCCGCGCCGCCGCCGCGCTGGAGGCGGAATGGGGCGTCGCCCCCGTCACCATCGGCTCGGGCGGCTCCATTCCGGTGGTGGGGCAGTTCAAGACGCGGCTCGGCGTGGACACCCTGCTGATCGGCTTCGGCCTCGACGACGACCGGGTGCATTCGCCGAACGAGAAATACGACCTCACCTCGTTCCACAAGGGCACGCGCAGCTGGGTGCGGATTCTCGAGGCCCTGGCCTGATGGCGTAACGTCATTCCGCTTCGGTACTTTTTTGCGTCGCGCAATCATGTCAGGAAGGCGCAGCAGCGTCCCGAGTTGGAGCGCCCCCGTGAGCATGATCGCCCCCTTGAGCAAGATCGACACTGAAGGCCTGCTGTCCGCCTGGCGGTTCGACGGCAAGGGCAGCGCGGTCCGCATGACGCCGGACGAGGCCCTTTCCGCCCATGCGGCGGACCGGTCGGCGGAAGGCGGCTTCATCTGGCTGCATTTCCGCCACCTGCCCCGCGCGCCGCAGACCTATCTGCGGCAAACGGCCGGTCTCGACCCGAACGTTCAGGAATCCATGCTGGAGGACCAGTGCCGGCCGCGCTGCGCCATGTTCGTGGACGGCGCCCTGCTCTCCCTGCGTGGCATCAACCTGCAGAGGAACGCCCTGCCGGAGGAGCTGGTGACCATCCACCTGTGGGTGGATGCGCGGCGCATCATCTCCGTCCAGCACGATTTCCTCTCCTCCATCGCCGACTTCGAGGACGCGCTGGTCCGCGGCCGTTGCCCGCGCGCCCAGGGAGAGTTCGTCGCCGAGCTTTCCATGCGGCTGGTGGAGCGGGTGGACGCGGTGGTGAACACGCTGATCGAGGATGCCGACGAGCTGGAGGATGCGGTGCTCACCACCGACTCTTCCGAGCTGCTGCCGAAGCTCGCGGTGCTGCGCCGCGTCGCCATCAAGCTGCGCCGGCACATCGCCCCCCAGCGGGAGGCGCTGAACCATTTCGCCTTGGAGGACGACCCCTGGATGGGGCCCAAGGACCGAAACCGCCTGCGCGACGCCGCCGACCGCGTCGCCCGCTTCTCGGAGGAACTGGACAGCGTGCGCGAGCGCGCCGCCGTCATCCGCGAGCAGATGGTGGACACACGCGCCGAGCAGATGAACAAGTCCATGCTGGTGCTCGCGGTGGTCACGGTGGTGTTCGCGCCCATGACGCTCATCTCCGGCATGTTCGGCATGAACGTGGGCGGCATTCCCGGCAACACCGATCCCGAAGCCTTCTGGGCGCTGGCCTTTGCCATGCTGGTGCTGGGCTTCATCCTGCTCTGGCTGTTCCGCCGCATGAAATGGATCTGACAGCCCTCCGGGGCGGACGTTACGGAAACGTCGTCGGCCTGTCGCGGCCATGTCGCCGAACCCGCTGCAGGTGAAGCGCGCATCGGACCTTCAGGAGGTGTCCCCGTGCGCACGCTGAAATCGTTTACCCTTGCGCTGCTCGCCGGCGCCGCGCTCGTTCTTCCCGCCGTCGCCCAGGACAAGACCCAGACCGAAAAGACCGCGGCCGCCCCGTCCGAGGGCGCCGCCTTCCCGGCGGTGCTCGCTGGCCATGTGGTGCTGCCGGCCGCCAGCTTCGTGCCTGCCCCGGCGGATGCGCCGGCGGCCCTGAAGACCAGCGGCAAGTTCACCGCCGCCGACCGCGTCCGCAACGACGTCGTGGGCAGCGTGAAGGGCGTCAGCGTCCTCTCCAACAAGGCGGCCCCGCGCGAGACCGGCCTTTCCCTCCCCTTCGAGGGGCAGGCGGTGCAGGGCTTCTCCGGCATCGTCTCCGAGGGCGACGGCCGGTTCTGGGTGCTGACCGACAACGGCTTCGGCTCCAAGGCCAATTCGCCGGACGCCATGCTGATGGCCCACCGCCTGAAGATGGACTTCAAGGACGGCAAGATCGAGCGCCTCGGCACCATCTTCCTGCATGATCCGGACCGGAAGGTGCCCTACGCCATCGCCATGGAGGGCACCGAGAAGCGCTACCTGACCGGCGCCGACTTCGACCTCGAATCCATCCAGGTGGTGGGCGACAGCATCTGGTTCGGCGAGGAGTTCGGCCCGTTCCTCATCGAGACCGACCTCGACGGCAAGGTGAAGGCGGTGTTCGAGACCCAGGTGGACGGCAAGCCGGTCCGCTCGCCCGACCATCCGGCCCTGAGCCTGCCCGGCGCGCCGGACGGCAAGGTGGCGTTCAACGCCTATCGCTCCAAGGGCTTCGAGGGCATGGCCCTCTCCCCGGACAAGACCAAGCTCTACGCCCTGCTGGAAGGCCCGCTGTTCGATGCGGCCACCGGCGGCAAGGAGAAGGTGGGCGACAGCGAGGTGCTGCGCATCGCCGAGTTCGACATCGCCAAGCGCGACTGGACCGGCCGCAGCTGGAAGTATCCCCTCGCCCAGGCCGGCAACGCCATCGGCGACTTCAACATGGTGGACGACACCCACGGCCTCATCATCGAGCGGGACGACCGCGAAGGCTCCCGGTTCAAGGCGTGCGAGGCCGGCAAGGTGGAGCCCACCTGCTTCGACAAGCCGGCCCAGTTCAAGCGCGTGTACAAGGTGGAGTTCTCGCCCGAGACCGCCGGCCAGCTGGCGCGCAAGGTCGGCTACATCGACCTGCTGAACATCAAGGACCCCAACGGCAAGGCCAAGCAGGGCGGCACCGAGGGCGCGCTGGACATGCCCTTCTTCACCATCGAGGACGTGGTGATGGTGAGCCCGACCCAGATCGTGGTGGGCAACGACAACAACCTGCCCTATTCCGCCGGCCGCGCGCCGCAGAAGAATGACGACAACGAGTTCGTGCTGCTGGACGTGGCCGAGTTCCTGAAGGCCAAGTGAGGCGAGAGCGTTTCCCTGTTTCATGGAATCGGGGAAACGCTCCCTCTCCTGGTGCGGACGCGTTTTCTTCAGGCAAGCCGCTTTCTGCTTCCCTTGGGAACGCTCCGGGGCGCCCCACTCGGGCGATGCAAAGAAAAAGGCCGGGCGTTGCGCCCGGCCTTTCCGTTTTGGGATGCGGCCTTGTCCGGCTCACTGTCCTTCGGCGAACACGCTCGGGAAGGGGCGGCCGCGCACGTCGTAGACGGTGGCGTAGGTGACGCCGTCGCGCTCGATCTTCACCAGGGTCGGCGCCTTCACCTCGGCGCAGTAGAACTCGCCGAGCATCAGATAGAAGTCGGCATTCTTGCTGTCGTAGGTGGTCTCGTAGCGCGGGCCCAGCTCGGCGGCGGCGGCGAAATGCGGGCCGCACACGGCCACCCGCAGCTTGCGGCCCTGCGGCAGGCTCCAGCGGTGCTTCTCCACGTATTCGTCCAGCTCGGCGGCCGCCTGCTTGAAGGCGAGGCCCCAGTAATCGAGCATGAACAGGCTGTCTGCCCCGCGGGTGCCGCCCACGAAATTATTGTAATAGGTATATTCGTAGGGATGAAGGGTGCGGAATTCCTTCGCCGGCAGGGCGAAGCCCACGAGGATCGCGGCAGCGACCGCACCGCGGGCGA
The DNA here is from genome assembly GCF_043194755.2 of Xanthobacter nonsaccharivorans. Lineage (NCBI taxonomy): Bacteria > Pseudomonadati > Pseudomonadota > Alphaproteobacteria > Hyphomicrobiales > Xanthobacteraceae > Xanthobacter > Xanthobacter nonsaccharivorans. The sequence continues at coordinate 3,117,889 of NZ_CM195526.1, forward strand.
GGCGCGGCATGCGCTGCGCCCGCTCCCAGATCCAGGCCGCCGCGAAGCCGCCGAGCAGGGACAACGCCGGCGTGATGAACACGAAATGGCGGATGCCGTTGTAGACCACCGGCCGGGCGACGACCGTGAGCATGATGGGGAAGAAGGCCGCGGTGACGATGAGCACCAGCCGCGCGCGCTTGGCCGGCGCCTCCTTGCCGAAGAAGACCGTGACGACGGCGCCCGCCGCCCCGGACAGCACGAGCCCCAGGAAGATCTCCGGCATCTGCACGGAGAACAGCAGCGGCACATAGATGCGCGGCATGTCCGGCACCATGATGGCGCGTCCGTCGAACATCTCGCGCCAGGGCACTTCCCAGAACACGGAATAATACTTCAGCGCCATGAGGGGATTGAGCGGCTCGGCCACGCCCCAGGGCCAGGCGATACCCATGACGAAATAGGCGAGCGGCCCTCCCAAGGCGAGCAGGCCGCAGAAGCGCAGGGTGCGCTTGGCCGCATCCTTCAAGCCGAGCTGGAAGGACTCGGCCACCAGCACGAAGCCGATGGCCGCGACGATATAGACCCCGGTCATGAGGCCCATCACCCGCGTGCCCACCGAAAGGCCGAGGCACAGGCCGAACAGGGTCACCGTGCGGGGCGTGGGGTTCGGGAATTCATCGAAGGCGCGGACCGTGGCGTAGATCAGGCCGGCGATGGAGACGGCGAAGGGCGCGTCCTTCGCGTTCATGAACATGTGCCCGAAGAAGAGCGGGCAGATCATCAGCAGGGCCATCGCGGCAAGGCCGCCCCAAGGCCCCGCCAGCCGGCGCCCGGTGCGCCAGACGATGAAGAAGCCGGCAAGACCCACCAGCGCGCCGAGGAGGCGGCGGATGTCGAACACGTCCACGAAGGGCAGCAGCTTCGCCAGCGTCGCGGCGATCAGGTCGAAGCCCCCGCCGTAATAATACAGGTTGACGAAGGAAAAGACCTTCCGCTGCGTCAGACCAGAGCTGAAATAGCTGTACAGCAGGTCGCCGTACTGGGAATGGGTGAAGTCATCCCACCCCAGGCCATAGTCGGAAAAGGTGAGGATGGCGATTGCTACAACCGCCGCAAGCAACGCGACGGCGCAGGCATCCGCAATCGTGCCCGGCCGACGTTCAAACTGCAGAACCGACATGGAAGGAGAACCCCAACGGAACACGCACCCTGCGCGCCCGCCGGACGAGGAGCCCTGGCCCCTCGTTGCCCCCATGGCAGATGGCATACCACCTTACCGCAGCCGGGGAGCGCGCGTCACAGATAAGGTCGTGTAGCCGAAGATCGCAACAAAATTATGCTGTGCGTCGCACAAATTCGGGCAGCATTGCTGTGGAATTGCGGCCGGCTCAACCTGAACGCTGGGAGATGTCCCACGGTTAGGACTTGGCGGGAGCCTTGGTTTTCCCCAGTGGAAAGGAATCGTATCGAAAGAAATTGCTTCCCCGGCGAAGCAACGCGCCGGCCCAGCCTGCTGGGAGGCTCCCCGGCGCCCGGAGGCGACGGGGAGCGGAAACTCACACAGCCTTGCTGTAGAGCTCGGCCACGTAGTCCCAGTTGACCAGATGGTCGACGAACGCCTTCAGATAATCGGGACGGCGGTTGCGGTAGTCGATGTAGTAGGAGTGCTCCCACACGTCGACGCCGAGAATGGGGGTGGCGCCGCTCACCAGCGGGCTTTCGCCGTTGGCGGTCTTGGCAACGATCAGCTTGCCGTCCTTGAGAGCGAGCCACGCCCAGCCGGAGCCGAACTGGCCGACGCCGGCGGCGATGAAGTCTTCCTTGAACTTCTCGACCGAGCCGAGGTCCTCGATGATCTTCTTCTCGAGCTCGCCGGGGATGGCGCCGCCGCCGTTGGGCTTCATCCAGTTCCAGAAATGCAGGTGGTTGTAGTGCTGGCCTGCATTGTTGAAGAGGGGAGCGTTCTTGCCGAACGAGCCCTTGACGATCTCCTCCAGGGATTTCCCTTCAAATTCAGTTCCCTTTAGGAGATTGTTGCCATTGTTGACGTACGCGAGATGGTGCTTGTCGTGGTGGTATTCCAGCGTCTCGCGCGACATGTACGGCGCCAGAGCGTCATAGGCATAGGGCAGGTCGGGCAGCGTGAAGGACATGAAACATCTCCGCAATCTATCCGGCATCATGCTCGGGGCGAAATCGGTGCCCCGGAGCGCACCGGGTATACGACATGTCCGAGCAACGACCTAGATAGGGCGGCCTTCGCCTTCAAACAACCTTGATACCGCCGATTTTCCCGGCGACAGCCGGACAGGGTTCCCGGATCCGAAGGGTCCGCAAGCGGGCAAGTGGGGTGACGAGATGTGGTGGTTCCTGGTCCTTCTCGGCGTGCTGATCGCGCTTGCCGGCCTCGCGGTGATCGCGCTCGGCGTATCCATTTTCGTGACCACCTTCGGCAACACGCTCATTACCACGGGCGCGGTGGCCGCGTCGGGCGGGTTCGTGATTACCGCCATGGGCCTCGTGCTGCGGCAGCTGGAGCGGCTGACCGACCGCATCGAGCATATGGAGCACGACGCCACCGGCAGCCGTGAGGCGCACGAGGAGGAAGCCCTGCCCGCCCCGGCACCCCTGCCCGCCCCCGCGCCGCGCCTCGCCGCCCGCCCCGCGGCGCCGCGCCTGTCGGTTCAGGAGCCGGCGCACGAGGCCGACGAGGATGGCACCGAGGAGGAACCGGTGCACGCACCGGAGCGCGAGCGCGCCCCTGCCGCCCGTCCGGCGCCGCTGCCATCCGCGTTCGAGCCCGCCCCGGATGCGCCCGATCCCATGCTGGAGGCGCGTCGCCAGCGCCTCGAACGACGCGCGGAGCCCGCCGCCCCACGCCAGGCCCCGGCCGCGCCGGCTCCCGTCGTCCCGCCCCGCCCGGCCCGCACCACCGGCTACGAGCCGCCGGCGCGCCCGGCCCGCCCCGAACCCGCTGCCCCGGCCCCCGCGGCGCCGCCGCCCCCCCGGGCGGCCGAGCCGGAGGAGCCGCGCATCCTCAAGTCCGGCATCGTCGGCGGCATGGCCTACACCCTCTATTCCGACGGCTCGATCCAGGCGGACTTGCCGGACGGCGTGGTGCGCTTCGCCTCCCTGCAGGAGCTGCGGGACCACGTCTCCCAGTCTCATTCAGAGCGCTGAGGCCGCTCCGGCGGCCACGCCTTCGGCATCGCACAACGGCCGGGCACGCGCGGCCGCGACCCCGCAAAGTCCTGCCGAACCCTTAATGACCCTGCGTTCGCCGACAGGGCTGCCTTGCATTCTTTGCGGTACTGCCCAGCGGCGACGCACATTATCTTCCCTCCAGATGCTGCACCGCGGCATTCCCTGCGCCCCCGGATCGGCAGAGCCGTCCGGCCGTCAGGCATCCGCCTCCCGTCCGCGGGATGCGGCAAGAGGAGAAGACGGAAATGTTCGCGCTTCAGACCCTTTGGGTGTCCCTTCAGAAGGTGTTCGCCGGCGAGATCCTGCGCCGCCGCGTGATGGATGAGCTCGGCTCCCTCAGCGACCGCGACCTGGCGGACATCGGCATCAGCCGCTCCGACATCGCGCGCGTGGCCCGCGAGGCTGCCGCCGTCGAGGTGAAGGCCGGCGCCGTTACCAAGGCCCCTCGCCCCAACCGCCTCACCGGCTCGGCCCTGCCGGTCTGAGGACCTTTCCGGGGCGGAGGCATCAGCCTCCGTCCCCTCGATACGGTTTCGCGCCATCGCTCCGCGCGGAATATGCCGGTTGGGCTCGCCCCGGCCGGAACCTTGCTCCGCCGACAGGGCCCGCCGGCTTCGCCGCGGCTCGCGGGAGCGGGCTTCAGGAACGACGCCGGTTGATGGGTCGTCGCAAGATGCCGCTACGTAATCATTGTCGGCCCTGGCGCGAGCGCACCTCGAAACACCCCTAAATACCTCCCAAACAGTCATTGATACAGACGCGAAACGTAATTCGTGGCTGTAAATCGGCATTTGGCCGCGCGCGCTTCACGATTTGTCCACGAACGGCGATGATGATGTTCATCAAATCGTCCTCAATCGTGGAAAGCGCCGTCGTGAAGCCCCTCCTGATCGTCTCCGGAATCCTGGCCGTTGGCGCCGTTGGTGCCGGCCTTGCGCTCGGTCCGGTGCTGTCGTCTCCCAAGGAGGACGGCCCCGCCACCACGCAATCCATTGCCAAGCCTGCGTCTGCGGCCGCCGCCGCGGCCAGCGCCCAGGCGGCGGCAGCGGCTGCCGCGATGGCGCAGCCCGTGGCCGCGCCTGCGCCGGCCCCGACGCCGAATATTACCCCGCGCAAGAACTATACCTACAAGTCCTTTGAGGTGGAGGGCTCTTACGTCGCCCTCACGTTCGACGACGGTCCGAACCCCGAGACCACGCCCAAGCTGCTCGCTATCCTGCGCGAGCGCGGCGTGAAGGCCACCTTCTTCGTGCTCGGCAACATGGTGGCCAAGCACCCCGAGGTGCTGAAGATGATCTCCGACGAGGGCCACGAGATCGGCAGCCATTCCTGGAGCCATCCGCAGCTCACCCGCATCAGCCAGGCGTCGGTGGACAAGGAGCTGGGCAACACCTCCGAGGCCATCTTCCAGGTCACCGGCAAGAAGCCGATCTACCTGCGCCCGCCCTACGGCTCCATGAAGCCGAGCCTGCGCACCTATATCGAGGACAAGTACGCCCTCACCACCGTCAACTGGTCCGTGGACCCGAACGACTGGCGCGATCGCGACACCGAGAAGGTTTACAACGCCATCATGGGTCAGGTGAAGCCGGGCGCCATCGTGCTGTCGCACGACATCTACCCGACCACGGTCGCCGCCATCCCGCGCGTGATCGATGAGCTCACCGCCAAGGGCTACAAGTTCGCGACCCTGTCGCAGATGATCGCCATGGACAAGACGAAGCCGGTGACGCTCGCCTCCCTGCAGCCGAAGCCGGGCCAGAAGAAGCCGCAGAAGCCGGGCGCCAAGCCCGATGCGGCGGCCAAGCCCGGCGCCTCCACCGCCAAGCCGGCGCAGAAGCCCGCGGCCAGCACCGGTGCCGCCCAGCGCAGCGCCAGCGTCTACTGAACCTGTCCTATCCCGTTCCTGCGGCGCCCCGGCCCCCGGCCCGGGCGCCGCATGCGTTTCAAACCCCGAGGACAGCCGGGGCAAAGATCGAAACGATTTGATCGCCGCCCCGATGGCCCCTACAACAGGGCAAACGCGGAAACCGGATCCGAGCCGATCGGACAATCCGTCTCCAGCTCCAAAAAGCAAGTGCGCGGCCCGGCCGGCTGGCAGTGCCTCCCGACCGGCGCATGCGCCAGGGGAGGAAGCCCATGAACACCACCGGGGAAACGCCAGCCACCGCCCCCCTCACCGCCGCGGTCGTGGGGCTGGGCTCCATGGGTTACGGCATGGCCATGTCGCTGCTGCGCGCCGGCATCGCGGTGACGGGATGCGACGTGAATGCCAACACCGTCGCCCGTTTCGCCGCCGAGGGCGGCAAGGGCGCCGCCTCGCCCGCCGAGGCGGCGCGCGGCGCCCATATGGCGGTGAGCGTGGTGGTGAATGCCGCGCAGACCGAGGCCATCCTGTTCGGCCCCGGCGGCGTGGCCGAGACCCTGCCGGAGGGCGCCGTCTTCATCTCCTCCGCCACCATGGACCCGGACATCGCCCGCGCCCTCGCCGCCCGGCTGGAGGCCACCGGCCGGCACTATCTCGATGCCCCCATCTCCGGCGGCGCCCAGCGCGCGGCGGAAGGGGCGCTGACCATCCTTGCCTCGGGCAGCCCGCAGGCCTTCGCCGCAGCCAGGCCCGCCCTCGATGCCATGGCGGCCAAGCTCTATGCGCTGGGAGACGCGCCCGGCCAGGGCGCCGCCTTCAAGATGATCAACCAGCTGCTCGCCGGCGTGCACATCGCCGCCGCCAGCGAGGCCATGGCCTTCGCCGCGCGGCAGGGGCTGGACATCCGCAAGGTGTACGAGGTCATCACCGCCTCCGCCGGCAACAGCTGGATGTTCGAGAACCGCATGCCCCACGTGCTCAACGGCGACTATGCACCGCGAAGCGCGGTGGACATCTTCGTGAAGGACCTCGGCATCATCCAGGACATGGCGCGCAACGCCAAGTTCCCGGTGCCGGTCTCCGCCGCGGCGCTGCAAATGTTCCTGGCCACCTCCGCCGCCGGCATGGGCGGCGACGACGACGCTTCCGTCGCCCGCCTCTACGCCCAGATCACCCGCACCAAGCTGCCGGGGACGTGACGGCGCCCGCCCCGCGCTCTACAGCGGCTCGGGAATCTGCTTGAAAAGCCCGGCCGGCTTTTTTTGACGCGGGGACGTCAATCCCGGACCGTCACGGCCGGCCCTGACGGCGCTTTCGGGAGACGTGGGGGGTAAGGACTTCCGAAGCAGGCTCTTCAGCGCGCGATCCCACCGGCGCGTGCTCCGGCGCATGTTCAAGCGACGCGGGCACCGGTGCGCGTAAAGAAAATGCGTTGGATCAATACGCTAGTGCCTTTCCCCGATTCCGAGAAACGGGGAAAGGCTTTAGGCTCGGCTGACGGCAGAGGCCCCCTCCGGCCGTCGTTACATATCGTCACCATTCGTCACGAGCCCGGAAAGGCGCCGTAACGCGCCCCGGCGAAGGTTGGCCCGAGCCGGCGCCTCCTTCGGCGGCGGAACCGGCACCCAATCGAGGAGACCTTGATGTTCCACGCTGCGCGCACCGCCTTGCTGGCCCTTCCCGTCCTCGCCCTCGGCCTTGTTCCCGGCGCTCCGGCGCTGGCCCAGGCGCAGGCTCCGGCTGTGTCCGTCGACCAGCTCAAGGCCCTGCGCACCGCCTGTGAGGCCGACGTGAAGAAGCTCTGCGCCGGCATCCAGCCGGGCGGTGGGCGCATCGTGCAGTGCCTCAAGGACCATCGGCAGGAGGTGAGCCCGCCCTGCCAGGCCAGCATCGGCGCCCTGGTCGCCAGCCAGCGCACCAAGCAATAGGCGGTTCCGGCCGGGGCCGGCGCATCCCGCTCCAAGGCGAAGCCTTTCAGGTCACCGCCATCAGGCTCGCATTGCCGCCGGCCGCCGCCGTGTTGACGGAGAGGGCCACCTCCTCCAGCAGGAAGGGGGCGGGATAGGCGAACGGGTTCGCCGCGATCTCCTCCGGCGTCGCCGCATGCACCGGCACCACCGGGCCGGGCAGCGCGGCGATGCGGCGGACGGCCCTGGTCAGCTCCGCCCCCTCCCCTTCCACCAGCGCCGCGGCGAACGGTTCCGTCCCCCGCCTGCGCCGGATGCGGGCGGTGAGCGCCGGCGGAAGCCCGGCGATGGTCGCGAGGAGCGGCTCCGGCGCCTCCACCACCCCGTGGTTTCCGGTGGCGAGCATGGCGCCGATCTGGCGCATCAGGCCGGCTCGCGTGCACGGCATCAGCAGCAGGGCGCCGCGCGGGTGCAGGGCATAGGTGTTGCGCTCCCCCACCGGGCCGGGCAGCTCCAGCGACAGGCCGAGGGGCACGCGGGCCGCGAAGGCCGAGACCGCCGCCGCATCCTCCTTCCGCCCCTGCGCCACGAGCCAGTCCGCGAAGGCCGCCGCAGCGGGATCGGCGGCGCCGGGACCGGGATCGAACGCCGGCCCCGTCACCAGCCGGCCGAGATAGAGCGGCCCGCCCGCCTTGGGCCCGGTGCCGGAGAGCCCGCGCCCGCCGAAGGGCTGCACCCCCACCACCGCGCCGATCATGTTGCGGTTCACATAGAGATTGCCCGCCGCCACCGCCCGCGTCACCTGCACGATGGTCTCGTCGAGCCGGGTGTGCAGGCCGAACGTGAGGCCGTAGCCCGTGGCGTTGATGGCCGCAAGCAGCGGCCTCAGCTCCCGCCGCCTCCAGCGCAGCACGTGCAGCACCGGGCCGAACACCTCGCGGTCGAGATCGGCCATGGAGGAGATTTCGATGAGCGTCGGCGCCACGAAGGTGCCGCGCGCCGCCTCCGGCGGCAGCGGCAGGCGGTGGACCTTGCAGCCCTTTGCCGCCATGGCCGCCACGTGCGCTTCGATGCCGGCCCTGGCCTCGGCGGTGATGACGGGGCCCACATCCACCGCGAGGCGGTCCGTGCGCCCCAGTTCCAGCTCGGCCATGGCGCCCTTCAACATGGCGAGCATGCCGTCCGCCACCTCCTCCTGCAGGCAGAGCACGCGCAACGCCGAGCAGCGCTGGCCGGCGCTGTCGAAAGCGGAGGCGAGCACATCCCCCACCACCTGCTCCGCCAGCGCGGAGCTGTCGACGATCATGGCATTCTGCCCGCCGGTCTCGGCGATGAACGGCACCGGCCGGCCCAAAGGGGTCAGCCGCCCGGCAAGCCCGCCGGCGATGGCCCGCGCCACCTCGGTGGAGCCGGTGAACATCACCCCCGCCACGTCCGGCGCCCCCACCAATGCCGCGCCCACCGCGCCATCGCCGGGAAGCAGCAGGAGCACATCCGCCGGGATGCCCGCCGCGTGGAGCAGGCGCACCGCCTCGGCGGCGACCAGGGGGGTCTCCTCCGCCGGCTTGGCGAGCACCGCATTGCCCGCCGCCAGCGCCGCCGCCACCTGGCCCGTGAAGATGGCGAGCGGGAAATTCCAGGGGCTGATGCAGGCCACCGGGCCGAGCGGCCGGTGCGCCGGGGTGAGGCGCGCGGCGGCTTCGTCCGCATAATAGCGCAGGAAGTCCACCGCCTCGCGCACCTCCGCCACCGCATTGGCGGCGGACTTGCCCGCCTCCCGCATGATGAGGCCGAGGAGACGGGGCCTCTCCCGCTCCATGAGGTCGGCGGCGGCGCGCAAAAGGGCGGCCCGCGCCTCGACCGTCCGCGCCGCCCAGCCGGGCGCGGCGGCGCGGGCGACGGCGGCGGCGTGGGCCACATCCTGCGGCCGCGCGTCCCGCGCCTCGCCCACCACGTCCGAAAGATCGGCCGGGTTGCGCACCAGGCGCGGCGCGGTGCCGCCCGTGGCAGGCGCCGCCTGCCAGCGGATGTCGGCGCCCTGGCGCAGGGTCTCGCCCAGCTCCCGCAGCACCGCGTCGCTCGCAAGGTCCAGCCCTGCGGAATTCACCCGCCGGCCATAGAGCGCCCGGGGCGCGGCGATGGCCTCATTCGGCGCGCCGGAGTCCGGCATGGCGGCCGCCGCCTCGGCCGGGTCCGCGATCAGCTCGGACACAGGCACGTCCGCATCGGCGAGGCGATGGACGAAGGAAGAATTGGCGCCGTTCTCCAGCAGGCGCCGCACCAGATAGGCGAGCAGCGTCTCGTGGGTGCCCACGGGCGCGTAGATGCGGCAGGGGCGCTTCAGCGGGCCCACCACCTGCGCATAGAGCGGCTCGCCCATGCCGTGGAGGCACTGGAACTCGAAATCCCCCTCCCGGAAGTCCGGCCCCGCAAGCTCGAGGAGGGTGGCGAGCGTCTGCGCATTGTGGGTGGCGAATTGGGGAAACACCCGCGCGCGCGCCGCCAGCAGCCGGCGGGCGCAGGCGATGTAGGACACGTCCGTATGCAGCTTGCGGGTGAAGACAGGGAAATCCGCCATCCCGTCCACCTGGGCACGCTTGATCTCGGCGTCCCAATAGGCCCCCTTCACGAGGCGCACCATGATGCGGCGCGCGGTGCGGCCGGCGAGATCGACGATGAAGTCGATCACCTGCGCACATCTCCTGCCATAGGCCTGCACCGCGAAGCCGAGGCCATCCCAGCCGGCGAGGCGCGGATCGGCGGCGAGCTGCTCCAGCACGTCGAGGGACAGCTCAAGCCGGTCCTGCTCCTCGGCATCGATGTTGAAGCCCATGTCGTGGGCCTTGGCCTCCAGAGCCAGCGCGGCAAGCCGCGGCAGCAGCTCCGCCCGTACCCGCTCGGCCTTGGCGCGGGCATAGCGCGGATGCAGCGCCGAGAGCTTCACGGAAATCCCCGCCCCCCTGTAGACGCCCCGCCCCGCCGACGCCGTGCCGATGGCGGCGATCGCCGCGCGGTAGGCGGCGAAGTAGCGCTCCGCATCGGCCGCCGTCATGGCCGCCTCGCCCAGCATGTCGAAGGAATAAAGGAAGCCCTCCGCCTCCCGCCCGCGGGCGCGGGCGAGCGCCTCGCCGATGGTGCGGCCCATGACGAATTCGGACCCCATCAGGGCGATGGCGAGGTCCACCGCATGGCGGATCACCGGCTCGCCGCAGCGCGCCACGACGCGCGCGAGCGCCGAGGACAGGCGCCCGTCGTCCGCCGTGGCTGTGAGCCTGCCGGTGAGGGCGAGGCCCCAGGTGGCGGCATTCACGAACAGCGAGCGCCCCGCGCCCAGATGCGCCATCCAATCGCCATGGCCGACCTTGTCGCGGATCAGGGCATCGCGGGTGGCGGTGTCGGGGATGCGCAGCAGCGCCTCCGCAAGGCACATGAGCGCCACGCCCTCGTGGGAGGAGAGCGCATATTCCTGTACCAGAGCCTCCACCACCGAGCCGCGCGGCCTGGCCCGCAGGCGGGCGACGAGATCCCGCGCCCGCCCCGCGATGGCCGCGCGCGTTTCCGCCGGCAGGCGGGCCTCGGCGAGAAGACCGGCCACGCAGTCGCGCTCCGGCCGGCGGTGGGCGGCGGAGATCCGCTCACGCAACACGCTGCACGATCCCGGTGCCGGGGCGAAGCGGGTGAACAGCGCGGGGGTGTCCATGGCGTTCTCTCCCTCTCGCGGGCCGGTGGAGCGGCACGGCCCGGCGGGGTCTGTCCCGACGGCCATGATAATGCCGCGCGCGGGCGAGCGGGCTTTTGAATGCCGGCTGCGCTTTTCCGGCCCGGACCGTCCGGACCCGGGCAACATGGCGGCGACGGGCCGGGTCACGTGTTGCATTGCACGCGCTCTGCGCCTTCACTGGCGTTCGAGAGTTCCGGAGCCGCGCCGTGCCGATTCCCGCCCCTGCCCCCGCCGTGCTGACCACGCCGCTGTTGCGCTTCCTTGAGGAAACGCGCACCGCCTTCGCCCCGCTCGACGCCGGCGAGGTGGCCTCCTACATCCCGGAGCTGGGCAAGGCGGATGCGGACCATTTCGGCATCGCCGTGGCCACCACCGACGGCCATGTCTACGAGACCGGGGATACGCAGATCCCCTTCACCATCCAGTCCATCTCCAAGGCCGTGGTGTTCGCGCTGGCCCTCGACCTCCTGGGGGCGGAGAAGGTGGAGGCCACCATCGGCGTGGAGCCGAGCGGTGAGGCGTTCAACTCCATTCGCCTGCGCGCGGACAACAAGCCCTTCAACGCCATGGTGAATGCCGGCGCCATCGCCTGCTGCGGGCTGATCGCCGATGCGGCGGGGGACGAGGCGTTCGAGTTGATCCGCTCGACCCTCGGCCGCTTTGCCGGCCGCGCGCTGGAGGTGGACGATGCCGTGTTCCAGTCCGAGCGGCTCACCGGCGACCGCAACCGGGCCATCGCCTATCTGCTGCGCACCTATGGCGGCGTGCGCGGCGACGTGGACCATGTGCTCGACGTCTATTTCCGCCAGTGCTCGCTGCTCGTCACCGCCCGCGACCTCGCGGTGATGGGGGCGAGCTTCGCCAACCACGGGGTCAACCCCGTGACCGGGGAGACCGTGGTCTCCAATTATGCGGTGGCGCGCACCCTGGCGGTGATGAGCTCGTCCGGCATGTACGACTTCGCCGGCGAGTGGATCTACCGCGTGGGCGTGCCGGCGAAGAGCGGGGTCGGCGGCGGCATCCTGGCGGCGCTGCCCTCCCAGCTGGGCCTCGGCATCTTCTCGCCGCGGCTCGACGTGCACGGCAATTCGGTGCGCGGCATCCGCACCTGCGAGGCCATCTCCGAGGCCTTCGACCTGCACATGCTTTCCCGCCAGGACGATGTGCGCACCTCCATCGTCGCCGACTATGATTTCCGGACCGTGCCCGCGAAGCCCGGCCGCCAGCCCCATGCGCGGGAGATCCTGAAGGCCCGCTCCGCCGCCATCCGGGTGCTGGAGCTGGCCGGCAAGCTCTCGTTCGCCACCATGGATTATGTGACGCGACGCCTCACCGATCCGGCGGGCGTGCCGGAATTCCTCATTCTCAACCTGCACCGCGTCTCCACCATCACCGATGCGGGGCTCCGGCTGCTCACCGGCCTCCTGCGCAGCCAGCTGCCGCCCACCACCACCGCGGTGATCGCCGGCGTGGAGAGCACCTCGCCGGTGGCGCCGCAGCTGAAGGCGCTGAAGGACCAGGGCGTGCGCGTGCGCATCTTCCCCACCTACGACGCTGCGGTGGAATGGGCGGAGGACCAGATCGTCTACCGCCACGGCGGTTTCTCGCAGGTGGGGGTGGAGGCCGACCTGACCCGCCAGGCCCTGCTCGAGGGGCTCTCCACCGAGGACCTTTCCGCCCTCTCCCGCCTCGGCACGCGGGTGGCGTTCGATGCCGGCACGCGCATCATCAGCGCCAGCGAGCCGCCCGAGAAGGTCTATTTCCTGCTGCGCGGCATGGTGAGCGCCCGGGCCGCGACCGGCACGCGGCTCGCCACCCTCATCCCCGGCATGGCCTTCGGCGAGCTGGCGCTGATCGACGAGCCGCGCTCCGCCGACATCTTCGCGGAGACGGAGGCCGTGTGCCTCGAAGTGGGCATGGAGCAGTTCCGCGCCTTCGCCGAGAGCCATCCGCGGGCGGCCGACCGCATCATCCGCAACCTCGCGGTGCTGCTCGCGGCCCGCATCCGCATGGCCACCGCCCGCATCGAGATGCTCACCGGCTGAGACAAGCGGGCGCGCGACGACGCGCCACACGAAACGCTTTACAACCCGCCGCACCGCTCGCACTCTTCCTGGAAAGACGAGACCCCGAATGGGGCTCTTCAGGGAGCACGCCATGGCGGACATCATCGAACACCCGACGGGGATCGCACCGGCCGTGCCGGCCCTGCGCCCCGTCACCTATGCGGACGTGAAGGCCTCGTTTCAGGACGGCATCGCCGACTTCGTGCGGGCGCCGGCCTTCGGCCTCTTCTTCGGCGCCATCTATGCCTTGGGCGGCCTTCTCCTCCTCGCCTGCGTCTTCTCGCTGGATCTCGGCTACCTGGGCTATCCCCTGTTCGCGGGGTCGGTGCTCATCGGCCCGTTCGTGGCGGCCGGGCTCTATGAGGTGAGCCGAGAGCTGGAGGCGGGGCGCACCCCCACCTGGCGCGGGGTATTTTCCACCGTGTTCGACCAGCGCAAGCGGGAGCTGGGATGGATGGCCTTCGTGTCCATCTTCGCTTTCATCATCTGGATGTATCAGGTGCGGCTGCTGCTGGCGCTGTTCCTGGGCTTCGCCTCCTTCGCAAGCCTTCAGGAATTCGTGCGCGTGCTCACCACCACCTCGGACGGGCTGAGCTTCCTGGCCGTCGGCCATGTGGTGGGGGCGGCGCTAGCGCTTGGCCTGTTCTCCATTTCCGTCATCTCCTTCCCGCTCCTCATGGACCGGGACGTGGATGTGGTGACGGCCATGATCACCTCGGTGCAGGCGGTGCTGCTGAGCCCGGGGCCGATGATCACCTTCGGTGCCAGCGTGGTGGCGCTCATCTTCATCGGCGCGGCGCCCGCCTTCCTCGGCCTGATCCTGGTGCTGCCGGTGCTCGGCCACGCCACTTGGCACCTCTATCGCCGCGCCACCCGCCCGGCCTGATCCGGCGCCTGGCGCGGTTCCCTGCGCAAAACCGCGGCACACGGTTGCGGGGATGGCCTACCTGCGGCCGGCCGGCGCCTTCGGAATCCTGCGACGGGCACGCGGGGTTGCCGGCTTCACGCCCGCCTTGGGCTTCGGCGCTGCCACCTTGCCGGCGGCAGGCTTCGTTGCCGCGGGCTTCATCGCAGCGGCCTTCGTTGCGGCGGCCTTCGTTGCGGCGGGTCTGGCTGCCACCGGCTTTGCGAGGGGAGACTTCGCCGTCGGTGCCTTGACCGCTGACGGCCTCGCGGTGCCGGGCTTCCCGGAACCGGCTTTGGCCGCCTTCAGGGGGAGCTTCGCACCGGCGGGCTTGCCCGACGCCGGCTTCGCCGCCACCGCCCTGCGCCCCTTCACCCCGCTGGCAGCGGGATCCGTCCCGAACGACGGCGGGACCGCCTGCGGCGCCTCATCCGGCGCGGGGGCCGGGATGTCCTTTGCCTTGCCCTTGCCGGCCTTCGCCTTCGGAACGGGCGCCGCCTTCTTCGCCTTCACGGCAAGGGCGGCCGCCTGCCCCTGCGGCTCCGACACCTCAACGGGCGGTGCCTTCTTCTCCGCCTTGGCGCCTTTCGCCGGCTTGGTCCTCTTTTCCTGCTTGCCGCTCTCGGCGCCCGGGTCCTTGACCTTCGTGCCCTTGAGCTTCTCGTCCTTCGTCCCCTTCGCCTTGGTCGACTTGCGCGCCTTCTCGGCGGCGGCGCCCTCTGCCGGCGCGTCGCCGGGCTTGTCCTTGGACGCCTTCGCCTTGGGCGGCCTGGCCGCGAACGCCCCGGCGGGCGCCTCCGCACGGTGCTCGTCCCCGGCCGCGACCGGCGCGGGCGCGTCCCCGAGCGCGCCCTTCTTCACCGCCTCCTTGGCGGGCTCCTTCCTGGCGGGCTTCTCCTTTTGCGCCTTCTCCTCGGCGGCGCGCAGCTTGGCTTCATGCTTGCGGGCCATCATGTCGCCGAAGGAGCTGATGAGCTGGGCGAGCTCTTCCTCCTGCACCGCGCCGGCAGCACTGTCCACGGAGAACCAGAACCCGTGGCGCTGGAAGCGCTCGGGCCATTTCTGCAGCAGGCGCTTCACCTTGAGCGGGAACACCAGCACGTCGCACAGCACCGAACGCGTGCCGAGGCGCTTCTCGTAGGTGTACATGCCGAGGGGCTCGCGGGAGATGACTCCCATGAGCCCGGCTTCCTCATAGCATTCGCGCGCCGCCGCTTTCGGCGGGGAAAGGCCCTTCATGGGCCAACCCTTGGGAATCACCCAGCGCCGCGTCTCGCGGGAGGTGATGAGCCGGATCTGCACCTCGCCGTCGCGCCGGACCCGATAGGGCAAGGCGGCATACTGCACCCGCCGCCCGGAATGCCCGCCGGCCATCGGCATCGCTGGAGAACCCGATGAAGGCGACATGGGCTTTCCCGCGGCAAGGCCCGTTGGCCCGGCGCACCGGCTTCCGCATCACAGGCGGCAGCCGGCACGATTCGCCCAGGCAACAAGGTGAATCGGACAACCGGATTGATTTACCATAGAGCACAAGCCCCGCAACCCGCGACGTCCGCCCGCGGGAGGCTCCATCACTGCGGTTCCACCTCGTAGACGATCACGGTGCGGGCGCGCACGTCGATCTCGCCCGCCTCCACCGGCACCGGCGCGCGCGAGGCGGCATCGGCCTTCATCATCATCATCGGCGGGGGCAGCACGGGCCCGCCCAGGCTCTCCGGCTGGATGGAATTGATGCGCGTGAGCCTCAGCCCGGCCGCTCCGGCGAGGGCCTTGGCCTGCTCCATCGCCTCCTTCACCGAGGCGAGGCGCGCCTCCCGCTCCAGCGCCGGCAGGTCGGACAAGGAGAAGGACAGGCCCGAGGCCTGGTTCGCGCCGGACTGCATCACCTTGTCGAGCAGCGGCCCGAGCGTATCGAGCTGGCGCACGGTGATGCGGACCTGATTGCGCACCTCGAACCCGGTGAGCTTGGGCGGCTCGCGGTTGCCCTGGGAATAGGCATATTGCGGCTGGACCGAGAAGTTGGCGGTGGCGATGTCCTTGGAGGCGATGCCCGCGCCCTTCAGCGTCTCGATCACCGCGGTGACTGCCTTGGAATTGGCGGCGAGCGCCTCGTCGGCGGACTTGGCGCTGGTCACCGTGCCCGTGGTCAGCACCGCCATGTCCGGCGCGGCGGAAACCTTGGCCTCGCCCACCACCGTCAGCGTCGCCGCAGCCGCCGGAACCGAGAGGACCATGACCGAGGTCAGGGCTGCGGCCAGCACCGGGCCAAGCGAATGAGACGGGCGAAACGACAGGCGCATATTCTTCTCCCTGAAACCGATGGCGGGAGACGACGCTGCGATAACGGCGCCATTGCGGCGAGAGGCGTGGACGACACGCCGGGATTGTGGATGCCCCGGTTGTTCCCGGCTGGCGAGATTGCTAGAGCTTGAACCTTCCAGCGCCGCGGGCCACGCCCCGCCGCCGGGGCCTGTAGCTCAATGGTTAGAGCTGACCGCTCATAACGGTCTGGTTGGGGGTTCGAGTCCCTCCGGGCCCACCATCTTCTCAATCGCTTATGGACGAAATGCGATCTGCCCAAGGGTCGCGCTGAACCCGTGCACGCGGCGGATGGCCCGCAATAAGCTTGAAGCGTGCGGAAGAGCGAGACGAAGGTCAAAGGCGACGAGCTGCGGGTATGGATGGACACCGCTCGGCCCGGCGATGACTGGTGCTGGGATCTCCAGCTGTTCGATTCTCCCGAGCCGGATGCCGTCTGCGACACCGGAGAGATTGGCGATCTCCAGCGAAGGCCGGTCTTCATCCAACGCACCGGGCTCTTCATTTAAGGATGAGCGGCGACGCTCTCCTTGTGATGCGATAAACCGCGGCAGGCGGGGCATTCAGCAGCGCTCGGCCCATGAGCGTCGCGCGCAGGCCGAGGCGGTCGAGAATGGGGCGGGGCACCGGGCAGCGCGGCCCGTAGGTGAATTGGTAAAACGCGCCGCCTGGACGCAGCTGGCGGAAGGCCCCATCGAGAATGGCAATCACCTTGCGTGGTGAAAAGCTCAGAAGGGGCAAGCCGCTGACCACGGCGCCGACGGACTGTTGAGCCGCGAAGGCGACGGTCCTGAGCCGCGCCGCATCCATCCACAGGACGCGCGCATCGGGAAAGCGCAGTTGCAGCAGGCGCGCGAAATCTGAGCCGAATTCCACCAGGGTGAGGTCCGCTTCGGCTATGCCCCGGTCAAGGAGCTTGGCGGTGAAGACCCCGGTGCCAGGGCCGAGCTCGATCACCGGCCCGGTTTCCGGGACGATGTCGCGGGTGATCAGATCCGCCAACGCGTTTCCGGACGGCGCGATGGCCCCGACGCGCAGGGGCTCGGCGGCCCAGGAGCGAAGAAACGTCAGAATGTCGCTTTGCATCTCGTCACCCGAATGGATCGCGGAAGGCCGTCCCGCACCGCCTCACAGCGATGCGATCCGATGTTCGGGCGCGCGGCCCTGTGCGGCGCTCGACACGTCCTCCCATGCCTCCCAGGTGGCGAGACGGGCGGCGTAGGCGGTCCGCGCGACCTTAAGCCCCTCGGTGCCGAGGAACAGGCGCAGCGGCGGCGCGTCGGCATCGACGACGGCCAGCACGGCCGGGACGGTGGCGTTGGGATCGCCGAACGCCATCTGCGCACCGGCCGCGAAGACCTGCCGGCGCAGCTCGGCGTAGATATCGAGACCGGGCGTGATCTGGAGCGAGGTGGCGCTGGCGAAGTCCGTCGCATAGGCGCCCGGCTCCAGCAGAGTCACCTTGATGCCGAACGGCGCCACTTCCGGAGCGAGGGCCTCGTGCATCGCCTCCACCGCCCATTTCGACATGTTGTAGGCCCCGGAAATCGGGTGGGCGACGAGGCCGGCGACGCTGGAGACGCTGAGGATATGCCCGCGCCTCTGCGCCCGCAGATAGGGCAATGCCGCCTGGATGACCCGCAGCATGCCGAACACGTTGGTGTCGAGCTCGGCGCGCAGGTCCCTCTCGTCCACCTCCTCGATGGCGCCGACCAGCGCGTAGCCGGCATTGTTGAGGACCACGTCGAGCCGGCCAAAATGCCGGTGCGCGGCGGCAACCACCGGATAGACCGCATCGGCGTCGGTGACGTCGAGCCGCAGGGGCAGCATGGCGTCACCATGGCGTGCGGCGAGGTCGGAGAGCGCGGTGATGTCACGCGCCGTGGCGACCACCTTGTCGCCGCGGGCGAGCGCCGCCTCGGCCCAGATGCGGCCGAAGCCGCGCGACGCGCCGGTGATGAACCAGATCTTCTCTGCCATGGAGGCCTCCTCGGGACGTTGTGACCCTTGGAGGATGGCAGCCGAGGCTCCGCGCGGCAGTGACGCAGGGCGCCAACGCTCTGGCGGAACGCGCCAATTCCGGCGCCCTTCAATGTGTCCAGGTCGTCGGGCTCTTGCTGTCCACGCCACCCAAGCCCTTGCGCTCGCGCCACTCGCCCGGCGTCACCCCCTCCCAGTCTCGGAAGGCGCGATAGAACGAGCTCGCATCCTGATAGCCGAGCAGGCAGGCCACCTCGTCGATGTCGGTCGAAGGATCCGACAGCAGCTGGCGGCCGAGTTCCTGCCGCGCCTCGACGAGCAGTTCCCGAAAGGTGGTCCGCTCCTCGGTGATGCGCCGCTGCAGGGTGCGCTCGCTCATGCCGAGGTTCTGGGCGACATCGGCCAGCTCCGGCCGCCCGCTCGCGAGGCTCCGCTTCAGCACCATCTTCACCTGCGCGCCGACGGAACTGTGCGCCTCCAGCTCCTGCAGGGCGGAGGCGAGCGCCGGCGTCAGGATCGCCAGCAGCTCGGGATTGTGGCCGGGGAACGGGCGGTCGAGATCGGCCGGATCGAGCACCAGCGCGTTGCGCCGCGCCCCGAAGCGGATGGCGCAGCGGAAATAATCCGCATGAACCCCGTCGCCCGGATCAGGCCGGACGAGATCCACCCTCCGGGGGGTCACGGGCTGGCCGGTGCCGCGGCGGCCGAGCTCCACCAGCGAGGCGAAGGTGACGTCGGTGGCGATGGCGGGCTCCGGCCGGGTCGCGTGGAGCCAGGTGCTCGTCACCACCACGCCTTCCTTCGCTTCCGCCATATGGAGCTGCTCGGGCGTGCAGAGCCGCTTGAAGCGGGCGAGCCGCATCAGGCCGTCCCGGTAATCACGCGCATAGAAGGCGGCGAGGCTCGCCGGCGGATGGGCAGCGGTGTCGGCGCCGAGCACCAGGCGAATGCCCAGCGCCGGATCGTTCGCCAGCTGCGCCACCGCGTCCCAGAGCGCGAAGTACTGCTCGGTGGTGACCACCGCCTGCTCGTTGAGATGCAGCGTCGCCGGGAGCCGCGCCTGCCGCAGCACGGCGGCCGGCGGATAGCCCATGCGCTCGATCGCGCGCCAGAAGGCGGCCGGAACCTTGCAGCGATCGGCCGGCAGCGGGCTCATGGCCGGCCTCGCGTGGTCGGGGTTGCGCGGTTGGACTTCATTTCGTCTGGCTCATGATGATGCTGTCGAAGGTCCGGTCGCTCAGCCATTTGCGCATGCCGAGCAGCATCGCGGCATATTTGCCCGCGGCATAGCGCGTCTTCGGCTTGCGCGCCTTCACCGCCTTTGACACCACGTCGGCAATCACCGTGCCGGGGCTGCCGGTTCCCTTGCCATAGGTGTTGGCAATGGAATTGGCGACCGCCTGGGCGAGCTTGGCGTAGGGGCCCCCGGCCGAGCGCTTCAGGAGATTGGCCGAGGCGGCGTCGCCGAATCCGGTCTCGATCACGCCGGGCTCGACGATGACGACACGGATGCCAAACTGCGCGACCTCGAGGCGCAGGCAATCGGACCAGCCCTCCAGCGCGTGCTTCGTGGCGTGATACCACGCGCCGAGCACGGAATAGATCTTCCCGCCCATGGAGGTGATGTTGACGATGGTTCCCGAGCGCTGCGCGCGCATGGCGGGCAGGATCAGCTGGGTGAGCCGCGCGGCGCCGAACAGGTTCACCTCGAACTGGTAGCGGGCCTCGTCGAGGGGGATCTCCTCCACCGGGCCGTAGAGCCCGAAACCGGCATTGTTCACCAGCACGTCGACGGTGCCGCTCCGGCGCAGGATGGTGTCGACCGCCGCGTGGATATCGTCTTCTCGCGAGATGTCCAATCGCAGCAGCGTCGCCCCGAGTGTCTGCAAGTCTTCCATCTTCTCGACCTGCCGGGCGGCCGCATAGACGTGATATCCATCGCTCAATAGCCGCCTTGCGATCTCCTTGCCCATCCCGGAGGAGGCGCCTGTCACCAGAGCTGTTTTCTTGCGCGCGGTCATTTCTGCACCTCATGTCGCTCGGCGCGATACTAAGTGGAGCGACCGAACGGGAAATCACCAAAGACGCCACCGGACTGGCAGCTTGCGCCAAATGCCAAGATCAGCAAAGCACCGGCCGGCAGCGGCGGCTGGAACGCCTGGCTCCTCCCACGGAGCCAACATTCAGTCGATGAGCAGTCAATGGCGAGGTCTTGAAGGCGTGCCTGTCGCCCGGCCGCAAGTGTCCGGTTCGATACAAGGACCTTTGCCTTCGTCTCGCGGACCATGAGGACCGCATCCTCGCCCTGCCGGTCACTGGCCTTCCGGACGCAGCGATGCAGGCGCACATCCTTCCATGAGCACTGCCGCCCCCCTCCGGGCGGATGCTCGCGACCGGCTTGCCCGGCTCACACGCCGGACGCGGGACGACTTCGGAAGCTCCCGATGCTCTCCCTAAGGGGACCGAGTCCGTGCCGCCGCCACCAGAGTCCTGATAGCCCAGCGCTTCACCTCACGCGCCTCGGCATCATCGAGCTGCAAGACATCCTTGCACACGATCATGGCTTCGGGCCCGACGATCAGGGTGAGCGCATTCTTCAGCCTGTCGAGCGCCTTCGGGTCGAATGCGCCACGCGCGGGTTCCAGCGCGGCTTCGATCAACGGGGTGCGGCGGTTCTGGCGGGATGGCAGCTCACTCTCGTCAGCTCCCTTCGCCCGCCTCTCGATGGACTGTGCCAGCATGAGGCGGAGCGGAGCCTCATGGGCGAGGATCATGTCATGCAGGACCTGGTCGACGCGCTCGACGCGGGCCGCCGGATCGGCGGAACGGTCGTTGCCGAACAATTCCTCCGCCCCGGGGATCTCAATGTCCATGGAGGCTTCCAGAAGGAGCGCCTCGATGCTGGGGAAGTAGCGATAGGCTGTCGCCCGCGAGACCAATGCCTCCGCCGCGACGTCTTCCAGCGTCGGCTGGCGGCCCTGTTTCATCAGCCGGTTTGCGGCTTCGAGCAGGTCCTTGCGCGTCCGGCGCCGCTGGTTCGGCCGTATCGCCTTGCTTCCCTCGCTCACCGCTCACTCCTCCGGCAGTTGTCGCAGGATGGCAGCGAGGTCGAGCCAGACATTTTCGCGCTTGATGTCACCTTCGTCGTTGAACTCCAGCACATGGAGCAGCCGAAACTCCAGGGGACGATTGCGGCCTTCAACGCCGAAAGGCCGGCCCGGAGCGCGGCCCCGCCACAGCGACTCATCCACCATGAAGCCGTCGCCATAAAGTCTACGGATGGATTCGACCGAACTCTCGGAGAGATCCGAGAAGGTCGCCTCGTAGAAGGCGCGGGCCGCATCCCGCCCATGCGAGGGGCCGAAGGGCCAGCCGACCACGTCGTGCACCACGTCGTCGGACAGCGTTTTCAACACGCCTTCAATATTGTCGCTGGCCTCAAAGCCGAAATGCTCGTCGATCTTCCGATCCATGTCATGGGGAGTGAGCGTCATCTTGGCCCTCGTTGAGAATGAGCGCGCGGACCATAATGAGACAAAAATCTCATTTCAAGATAAATCTCATTTGCGTCCCTTCCCCCCGGGTTTGCCGGAGCCATCCCATCGACACGTGATGCTGGCCGATCTGGCGCGGCTCTGGAACGAACGGGCCGCGGGCCTTTGCTGTGCAATGGAGTGCCAGCCGTGCGAGCCTCGCCGCTTCCGTTCGCGCTCGTGCACGCGGCGCAGATCCACAACCGGGTGCGGGAGGAGGTGTGAACGGCCATATCTGGCTGGGCTCAGGCAAAGGATGCAGGTCGGGCGGACCACCTGCCCCGTGGCGCCCGAGGCGTTGAAGAGGGCCGCGGATCATGAGCAGTCCTAAATTGAATTCCGCCGACGCGCCCTATGCTGGCGCACCGGCAACGCAAGCCAGCCACAAACATATATATACAATAATTAATATTATATTTCAGATAAATTCATGATAAACTACAATATAATCTTTAATTTCTATAGCATTCTAAGAAAATGCGATGGCGCCGCGCGACCTGAGAAGCCGTAGAATCTTCAGGAGGTCTTCATGTCGCGGCACACGGCAATGATATGGTCCATCACCGCCCGCACCCGGGCCGCGCGCCTGAGGTCCGGGTGCACCAGCAGCCACAGTTCGCGGGTCACCCCATCCCCGTTCGCGACGCACACGAGGTCGTCCGCCGCGCCCGCCAGCACATGGGGCAAGGCGGCAAGGCCCATGCCGGCGCGGGCCGCGGAGATGAGGCTGGAAAGGTCATTGCTCCGGAACACCATTGGGCGTCCCTGCGCCAGGGCTTCGAGCCAGAGCTGCTGTGGAGACCGGGCCAGCTCCTCGTCATAGCCGAGGAAAACGCGGCGCGGCTCCGGCGTCGCCTCCACATAGGCCCGCGTGCCATAAAGGCCGTAGGCGAGCCCGCCCAGCCGGCGGGCCACAAGCCCCTTCTCCTGCGGCCGCGACAGGCGCAACGCGAGATCCGCCTCGTGCCGGGACAGGCGCGCCGCCGCCGGCGTGCCGCAAACGTCGAGCACCAAGCCCGGATGCCGTGCGAGCAGCGGCGCAAGGCGCGGCACCAGCCAGTGGCTCGCCAGCGCCGGCGGCGCACTGATCCGCACCCGCCCGGAGATGCCCGCCGCGGCACCGGACGCGAGGCGCTCCACCCCATGCACCGCCTGCTCCACCGCGCCGGCCCGCTCCAGCAGCCGCTCGCCGTCCTCAGTGAGGGCATAGCCGCGGGGCAGCCGGTCAAACAGCTTCAGGGCCACAGCCGCTTCGAGGCCGGCGATGCGGCGGGCGACGGTGGAATGGTCCGCATCGAGCCGCCGCGCCGTTTCGGAGAGGCTGCCGCACCGCGCCAGCTCCACGAAGAAGCGCAGGTCGTCCCAGTCGAGCATGGTGATATCTGCGCAAATTTCCTCAGATAGTGCGCACATATCATGAATTCACACGCAAAAACACAGCCCATAGGGTCCCGGGGCTCACAGGAGACCCACCATGACCGATACCTTCGCCATCGAGCTGGCCGCCCCCGGGGGCATTGATCGCCTGCGCGCCGCGACGCGCACCCTGCCGGCCCCCGCTTCGGGAGAGGTCCGCATCCGCCACAGCGCCATCGGCGTGAACTTCGTCGACATCTACCAGCGCACCGGCCTCTATCCGCTGGGCGACCTGCCGGCGGTGCTGGGGGTGGAGGGCGCCGGCGTGGTGGAAGAAGTCGGCCCCGGCGTGAGCGAGCTGGCGAAGGGCGACCGCGTCGCCTATGCGGGCCTGCCCGTGGGCGGCTATGCGCAGGCCCGCAACATTCCCGCCGACCGCCTCGTCCGGATTCCGGACGGGATCGACGACCGCACCGCCGCTGCGGCCATGCTGCGCGGCGTGACCGCCCACATGCTGCTGCGCCGCGTCTTCCCCGTCGGGCCGGGCACCACGATCCTCATGCATGCCGCCGCCGGCGGGCTCGGCCTGCTGCTGACCGCGTGGGCGAAGCGGCTCGGCGCGCGGGTGATCGGAACGGCGGGCTCCCCCGCCAAGGCGGAGCTTGCCCTCGCCCAGGGCGCCGACCATGTGATCCTCTACAGGGAACAGGATTTCGTCGCCGAGACCCGCCGCCTCACCGATGGGAGCGGCGTCGACGTGGCCTTCGACGGCATCGGGGGAGAGACCCTCACCCGCACGCTCGACGCGGTGCGCCCCTTCGGCATGGTGGCGAGCATCGGCCAGGCATCGGGCTCGCTGCCGCAGTGGCCCTTGAGCGAGCTCGGCCCGCGGCGCTCCCTCGCCCTCAGCCGGCCGAGCGTGTTCGCCTATGCCAGCGACGTGGCGGCCTACCGGCAGGCGACGGCGGAGCTGTTCGGTGAGCTTCTGCGCGGCCTGCCGGTCACCATCGGCGCGGAGCTGCCCCTCGCCCGCGTCGCCGACGCCCATGTGATGCTGGAGCGGGGCGAGACCATCGGCTCGCTGCTGCTGGCGCCCTGAGCCGCCCCGCCGGTCGCTGCCAGCAGCGCTCCCGCCCTCGCCTCCCGCTGACCTGAGCCGGCCTGACGGTGAATGCGATGGAGAGATGCACCGCGACCATGTCGCAGTCACCGGGCAGGGAGGGAGTTTTGGTGCGGAGCGTTCCAGAAAAATCGGTCTCGGGAATACAATTTTTGAGCAACAAGGTTCGGATGAAGGTACAATGTTTCGCCATTTGGGGCGACAAATCAGTACTAGGGAGTTCTTATGAAACGAATTTTATTCGGCGGACTTCTGGCGGCAGTCTGCGCCATCGGCGGAGCCTTCGCGCAGAGCAATCCATCCAACCAGGAAGAAATGAAGCCGGCAAACTGGCTTTTCGTGCAGGTAGCCGATTCTGTCGTCGTCGACGACAAGACCATCACTCTGAAGGGCGTTGCTCCGCAGGTTCTGATGTTTACGGATCGCCCCGAGCGGATGACGGGAGACGCCACGACCGCCTCTTTCATCAAGCTCTGGACCGAGGGCAAGGACAGCTTCCAGAAGGATCCACCCAACGCCACCCTCTCGGTGACCGTGGACGGCAAACCCAGCGTGGCTGCGGTGGAGCTCACGGATCCGGTGCTCACCGGGGACACGCTGGTCTTTTCCTACAAGTTGCTCGGCGACGAGAAACCCGCGTCCGGCATCAACGCGAGCCTTTTCATAGATTGGTGGTACGGGCGGGGATGGCGCGGCGGCGGATGCTGGCGCGGCCCCTGGGGTCATCTCCACTGCCGCTGGTGAAGACATGTCCCGCCCGGCGAACCGGGCGGGACTCTTCCCGCCCCAGGATGGCGGGAGAGAGGGATGCGGCCGGGTTGGTCCTCAGGCCGGCTTGCGGTCGGCGTCGGGGTGGTGGAAGGCGAGCACCAGCACCACGGAGGACAGGGCCAGCCCCGTCATCAGCAGGAAGCCGTCGACGAACGATCCGCGCAGCCCCAGCACCCATCCGGTGATCACCGGCGCCGCGAAGCCGGACACCGCGAAGCCGAAGTCCATGATCCCGAGCGCAGTGGCTGCCCGTTTCGGCGCAACGTCCACATTCACCGCGTAATAGGCCGCGTTCGCGCCCATGGAGGCAGCCACCGCCACGGTGATGCCGGCAACGGCCACAGCGAGATTGTTGCTGAGGGCCACGGGCACCACCGCAAGCGCCGCGACGAGCTGCGTGCCGGCGATGAGATAGGAGCGCGCCACCCGCAACCGTCCGGTGGTCTTGAGCAGATGGTCGGACCAGCGCCCGAGCGCCCACAGGGCAACGGCCGCCGCAAGCCAGGGCAGGACGGTGAACACACCGACTTCGGTCAAGGCGAGCCCGTAGGCCTGGTGCAGGTAGCTGGGCAGCCAGGTCATGAAGAAAAACAGGAAATAGCCGAAGACGAAGAACGCCCAGTAGTTCACCATCAAGGTCCGGTTGGTGAGCAGGGCGCGGATCTCTGTCGCCGTGGGCCATTCGCGCGCGGCCCCGGGCCCGGGCCCCTCCCGTCCGGCGCGGATATGATCGAGCTCAGCCGCGTTCACGTGGCGCGATTGGGCGGGATCGTCCCGGAACAGGACATACCAGAGCGGCACCCAGGCGATGGATAGCGCGAACAGCACGCCGAAGGTCCAGCGCCAGTCGAGCACCGACAGAAGCTGCGTGACAATGGGGCCGCCGATGGCCAGCGCCAGCGGCACCGAGACGAGCGCATAGCCCAGCGCGGTGGCCTGCTCCTGCGGTGGCAGCCAGCTGCTCACAGCTCCCGTGAGCGCCGGGAAGTTGGGTCCTTCCGATATGCCGAGCAGCGTCCGCGCCAGGTAGAGGGTGAGGAAGCCGGTGGCCGCTCCCGTGAGGCCGATGGAGAAGCTCCACAGCAGGGCGGCGACGGCGAGCACCAGGCGTGCGCCATAGCGATCCACCGCGAAGCCGCCGAGCAGGGTCGTCACCGCATAGCCGAGACCGAAGGCGCCGAGGATGATGCCCGCATCCCCCTTCGTGAGCCCCAGCTCCTGCTCCATCAGCGGGATGGCATAGGAGATGGCGGCCCTGTCGATGTAGTTCACGACCGTGACTGCAAACAGCAGGAAGACCACCACCACATGGAACCGCGTCGCCCGCATGTCCTGCTCCCCTCAGACGACCGGCTTCACAGGCGCAGGCGCACCCAGAGCACCCCGCCGGCCACCACGGCCATCATTACCGCAAGGAGAGCCACGAACAATGCCGATTGGTCCAGCCAGGCCACCGCGGGCACGCAGAGGCCCATGAAGATGCCGTTCAGGCCCATCCGCCAGGACGTGGTGTGCACACCGGCGACGAAGGTCCCCAGGGCGAGCAGCAGGAGCACGATCAGGCTGGTGGAATCCGCATCGGCGACCGCCTGGACGCTCGGCAGGAAGACAAGGTTCATGGCCGCGAGGAAAGCGCCCCAGTGCAGCACCTGGGTCCAGATGAGGCGCACGCGCTCGTCCTTGTCCGCCGCCTTCGACCAGCCGGCGAGGATTCCCACCCCACAGCTGGCCAGCGCCACGATTTCCCAATAGGCGACCAGCGGACGGCGCGTCATCGCCCCATAGGCGACGCCGCCCACGGTCAGGATCAGAATGGCGAGATAGGGCAATTCGCGCGCCCAGAAATGTCCATCGCTCGGCTTGGACGCTGACGAGACGTCGTCTGGCTGCTGTACACGGCTCAAGGCTTCCTCCTCCCCGCCATTCCGTCGGGGCTGCGGTCGTTTCGCGCCCGGGCTGGCGAACTGCCTTGGCATAGCGGAAGGCCAGCCCTCGTCACAAGGAAATGAGGACGGCATCCGCCCCCCTGCCCCGGTGCGTTGCCGCGGGCTGCGAAGTGCCCAGCCTCTCCGCGCAGCCGGCCTGCCCACCGGGGCGCGACGACCGAAGCCGGAAATCCTTCCCGATGCCGGCGGTCGAAGACCCGCGCCGGCACCTGGCGGAGCCGGCCCGCAGAGCATCCACCATGCCCGGCCCGGCTCCCCGGACGGGGGCTTCACCGCCCCCGCGCGAAGTACCGCATGAGGCCGCCCTTGCGGCCCTTCACATATCCGTCGAGCCAGCGATCGGTGCCCGACAGGAAGCCGGACCAGCCCGCCTTGCCCTCCCGGCGCAGCTCGGCCTCCACGGCCCGGAACTTGTAGTGGTCGTACACGTCGAGCACGTGGACCGCGTAGGCCTCGGCGAGGCCGCGGTCTGCCTGAACGATCACCATGTTCTCGTCATTGGCGTAGGAGGCCTTGAAGCCGAGGTTGTGGCTCCCGAGCACGACGGCGCAGTCCTTCGACAGAGGGTCGATCACCACGACCTTGTCATGGATGATCGCCCCGACCTTCCTGGCGGTGAGCTCCTCCACGCCGAACTCCTTGAGCAGGCTGTGCTCGTCCACCCGCGCCGCCCGCACGATGGAGGTCTCGCCTTTCTGGAAGGTGTAGGGCGCGATCGCGTCCTCGTCGTCGCTCGGGTCGTCCTTGTCGTTTTTCTTGGCCGGAACATAGTTGGGCATGGCCTGCGGGCTGGAGACGGCGCCGGTGACGATGAGCCCGGGGTTGGCCAGCCCGAACTCGATGGCCTTGCCCACGATGCAGTCCTTCCCGCTCTGGCCCGGATAGAAGGCGAGGAAGAGGATGCAATCGCGCGCCGCCTGCATCAGGGCATAGACCTCCGCAAGGTCCGGCGGGACCTTGGTGGACTTGTTGCGCTTGGGCATGTTGGGGGAGAACCAGGCCGTGAGCCGCGCCCCGCCGTCGAGGTCGAAGCGCCGCGGCTCGGCATTGGCGGCGCGCAGGGCCGGCCCCTGCTGGTTGTCCTTCATCGCCGCCGACAATGGGGCGGGCTGGGGTAGAGCGTCCGCGTTCAGCTGCGTCCAGTAGGTGGCGAAGGCGCCGGCCACCGCGTCGTCCTCGATCAGCAGGGCATTGTTGGTCTGCCCCGCGATGCCGGTCGCCGTCCAGTTGGTGCTGCCGGTGAAGACGGACCGCGCGCCGCGCCGCGGCGGCATGTGGACGACGAACTTGTTGTGCCCGATGTCCGTGGAATTGTTGAACATCCGGTGCTGGATATCCACTCCGGCCTCAACCAGCCTCGCCCGGGCCGGTGCGTTGCGCACGTCCCACGCGCCCTTGTCTACGGCGGAATTGGCGAGGATGACCCGGATCCGCTTCCGATTGGCGAGCAGGAGATCAACCAGTTCCTCGTCCTCAAGCTCGTAGAGCGCGGCGAGGAAGTTGCCGGGCCGTCCGAGGAAGTCGTGCAGAAGGGGGAGAACGTCCCCCGCCAGATAGGCGCGGATGGGATCTTGCGGCGTCGAGATCATCTTGATGAGCTCGTCGCGCTCCTGGACGCCGTCTTCCCAGATCACGTTCCGCAGCCACTGGGCGGCCAGAATGCCGTTGGTGAAGGTGGACTGGAACTTGCCGTGCCGGCGGGTGACGAGGATCGGATTGCTCGCCACCGCCTCGCCGAGATAAGCCAGAGGCCGAGGCGTGCCCTCATAGGCCGGCACCGGGATCTCGACCTTCCGCCCCTGTGCATCGAGGACAGGCTTGCCGCTCGCGTCGCGCTGGACCACCTGGACGAGCGCCGGCTTCGGATCGGGAGCGGGGGGCAGGCCCGGTTTCAGGTCGCCCAGGGGGCGGACCTCATAGCGCACATGCACCTCGTCCGGGCGTCGCTCGGCCCGGTTCCGGCGCTTGCGGAGCGTCAGGTCGCGCCAGGAGAGCTTCTGCACCGGCCAGATGGATGTGGTCTGCGGCAGCCAATGGGGGTTTCGCTGGCCCTTGAAGCCCACCCAGGCCGCGAGCGGCACGCGGTCGTCCTGGCCATCCTCCGGCCGCTTGCGAACGGCGCCGCCCGCATCGAGATAGACACGGATGACCTCGAACCCGAGGCATCCCGCTATCGGCCCGTCGACCCCCCAGGACAGGTAGGCCACCTCATTGTTCGCATAGGCCCGGACAGCCGTGATGTTTCCCATGGCGCCCTCCACAAAGCTGCAGAGCTGGCTTTTCGGGACCCCGACTGCCCCCGGCCTTCGAGGGAGATACGTAGCAGAAGCCTCGGGCGGTCCAGCCTTCCGCCTTTCAGCACACGTCATTGCATCCAGAAGTAGAAGATATCATCTTCTGCGACAGTCGTGTGACACTCCGGCGTCGGCGCCGTGCATCGCAGGACTGCGCGCGGCGAGGCGGAACACGCACTTTGCCGGTGGCGCCGGATCCCTTCCGCCTGCGCCATCCGGAACCGTGGTCCGTGCGCCGGCAGATCTACCGGAGCGGCGGAAGACGCGTTGAAGACCTTCTGTCAACAATCATTGGAAAAGCCCTGCCGCTGTGAGACTGTTCGCCCCGGGAGGGCTCACGCACCTCCCTCACCCGAAGGAGGCTAAGATGGTCCCGGTCATCGCGTCCGAAGCCCTCGAACGAGCCCACGTACAGGGTGCGGAGGATAAATCGGTCAACTGGGCCGGTGCCTTCGCCACATGTGGCGGCCGGGCAGCCGTCCAATCGTCGGTCATTGTCTATGAGATCGAGCCCGGCGGCCACCTCGGCTGGCATACGGACGCGACGGAAGAGAGCCAGTACATCATCGCGGGCACGGGCGAGCTCCGCATGGAAGATGGAACACAGCAGGTCCGACCCGGCAGCGTGTTCGTGCTGCCCGCCAACGTTCGGCACGACCTCGCCAACACCGGTCATGAGACCCTGCGCGCCGTGGCCTTCTTTGCAGCGGCGATGTTCACGCAGACGTTCGACGAGGTGATGCTCCCGCCGAACACGCATGTTCTCGGCACCCCGAACCGCGGCGGGTGATCTGCGGCGGGGGAGCAATGCTGGCTTCACCACCAAGGTCCGGAGAGAATGCGGTGGGGCGGTGATGCTTGCACAGCCTCGCCTCGATGGTCGCCGGCGAGCTCGTGCGGCCATGAGGTGGGGGGTGCGGTGGGGCGGCCATGGCGTTGTCGATTTCCCGCGGCAGCGGGGGGCGCCCCCCTGCCGGGCCCGGACTTGCGTGACTGCGCCGCCAGCGAGCGGATGCCGGCCTTGCGAGAGATCCGGTGACGCCCGATGCGCCCTGCCGCACGCGGCGCGCCGGCCGGTCAGCCGCCGAGGTAGGCGGCGCGCACGTGGGGATCGTCGATCAGCTCCGGTCCCTTCCCCGCCTTCACGATGCGCCCCGCCTCGATGAGATAGGCGTGGTCGCACAATTCCAGCGCGGCGAAGGCGTTCTGCTCCACCAGCAGCACGGTGGTGCCGGCGTCGCGGATGGCGCCGATGATGGCGAACATCTGCTCCACGATGTTGGGCGCAAGACCCAGCGACGGCTCGTCGAACAGCACGAGGCGCGGCCGTGACATGAGCGCCCGGCCGATGGCCAGCATCTGCTGCTCGCCGCCGGACAGGGTTCCCGCCATCTGGTGCCGCCGTTCGGCGAGGCGCGGGAAGTCCGTGTAGATGCGCTCGTAATCGGCCTTGAGCGACGCATCGGCGGATCGCAGATAGGCGCCCATGGCGAGATTGTCGGCAACGCTCATGTGCGGGAACACCCGCCGCCCCTCCGGGCAATGGGCCACGCCGAGGCGCAGCATGCGCTGCGGGCCGGCGCCGGTCACGTCCTCCCCGTCGAGGCGGATGGCGCCCGCCCGCGTCGGCACGAGGCCGGAGATGGCGCGCAGGGTGGTGGACTTGCCGGCGCCGTTCGCCCCCACCAGCGCCACCAGTTCCCCCTTGCCCACGTGGAGCGACACGCCCCGGAGCGCCGCCACCGGCCCGTAGCCGCAGACGAGATCGGTAATCTCAAGCATGGGCCGGCTCCTTCTGCTCCAGCTTCGCGGCGCTCTTGCCCAGATAGGCCTCGATCACCTTGGGATCGCTGCGGATCGCGGCCGGCGGGCCCTCGGCGATGAGGCGGCCGTAGTTGAGGCAGACGATGCGGTCGGAGACCTCCATCACCATGGGCATGTCATGCTCCACGAGGAGGATGGTCACCCCCTCCTCCCGCACCTTGCGGATGAGACGCACGAAGCCCTGCGTCTCCGAGGCGTTCATGCCGGACACCGGCTCGTCCAGCAGCAGCATCCGCGGCGCGATGGCGAGCGCCAGCGCAAAGCCCACCAGGCGCTGCTCGCCATAGGAGAGGGCGCCCGCCTTCTCCCCGGCGCGATGGGCAAGGCCCACCAGCTCGATGATGGCCTCCGCCCGCGCCCGCGTCGCCGCCTCGGCCCGCCGGGCGCCGGGGGTGGGCAGCAGGCGGTCGAAGAGGGAGGGCGCGCCATGGCGGTTGAGGCCGATGAGCACGTTGTCGAGCACCGTGTCGTCGGCGAACACGCTGGTGCGCTGGAAGGTGCGCGCGAGGCCGAGGCGGGCGATGTCGTTGGTCTTCACCTTGGAGAGGTCGCGCCCGCGGAACAGCACCCGCCCCTGCGTCGGCTTCAGGAAGCCGGTCATGATGTTGAAGGCGGTGGTCTTGCCTGCCCCGTTGGGGCCGATGAGGCTGAGGATCTCGCCTTCCCGCACGTCGAAATGCAGGTCGGCGATGGCCGTGAGCCCGCCGAAGCGCATGCCCACGTGCTCCACGCAGAGGATGGGGGTCTTCGACATGCTCATGGATTCGCTCCCGCCTCGAGGGGCTTGGGCTGCGCGGCGGCCTTCGGGCGGCGGCGGGCGAAGCCCTCCAGCGCCGGGACGATGCCCCGCGGCATCACGAACAGGATGGCGATGAGGATGCCGCCATAGACGATCCACTGGGCTTCCGGCGCCATCACCGGCCGCAGCGCCACCGGCAGCAGGCCGAAGATGATGCCCCCCACCAGCGGCCCGGCCAGCGTGCCCTTGCCGCCGGAGACCACCATGATGACCATGGTGACCGTGTAGGAGAACAGGAACACGTCCGGATCGATGATGCGGATGTAATGGGCATAGAGGCTGCCCGCGCCCCCCGCCATGGCGGCGGAGACGGTGGCTGCCACGGTCAGCGTGCGGGTGGCGTTGATGCCGAGGGAAAGGGCGAGGGACTCGTTCTCCTTCAGCCCCCTCATGGCGCGGCCGAAGCGAGAGCCGACGAGGCGCGCCACCACGAGATAGCTCGCCGCCGCGAGCACGAGCACGAGATAGTAGTTCTCCATCTTCGTGCGCAGCGTCATTTCGCCGATGCCGGGCAGGACCAGCGCCATGTTGGGGATGGAGGTGAGCGCGAGCGGACCCTGCGTCAGCTCCACCCAGTTCAGCGCCACGAGCCGCACCACCTCGGCGAACGAGATGGTGACGATGACGAAATAGGCCCCGCGCACCCGGAACGAGAGCCGCCCGATGAGGTAGCCGCACGCCCCGGTGATGACGATGGCGAGGCAAAAGCCGAGGAGCGGTGACCCGCCCTCGTGCGTCACGCGCAGGCCGAAGGGCAGGCTCACGTCGAAGCCCAGCGCCGTGAGCGCGCTCACATAGGCGCCGATGCCGAAGAAGGCCACGTGCCCGAGGCTGAGCTGGCCGGTGAAGCCCAGCAGCAGGTTCAGGCTCATGGCGCAGATGGTGAAGATGCCCGTGATGATCAGGGCGTTGAGGAGATAGGGGTCCTTCAGCCACAGCGGCACGAGGGCGAAGACCACCAGCAGGAGGGGGGCGATGAGGCGCGTCATCCGATGCGCTCCGCGCGGGCGAACAGGCCGGTGGGCTTCACCAGCAGCACGGCGATGATGATGAGGAAGCCCATGGCGTCGCGATATCCGGAGGAGATGTAGCCGGCGCCCAGCTCCTCGGCGAAGGCGAGGATGAAGCCGCCGATGGCCGCGCCGGAGATGGAGCCGAGGCCGCCGAGAATGACGATGGCGAAGGCCTTGACCGCCGCGAGGTCGCCCATCTGCGGGAACACCACGTAGACCGGGCCGAGCAGCGCCCCCGCGGCCGACGCAAGCGCCGAGCCGATGGCGAAGGTGGCGGTGTAGACGAGGGAGACGTTCACCCCCATCAGCGCCGCTGTGTCATGGTCCTGGAAGGTGGCGCGCATGGCGCGTCCAAGCCGGGTGCCGTTGATGGTGAAGTAGGTGACGGCGATGAGCGCCAGCGCCGAGGCGAACACGAACAGGCTCACCCACGAGACCGACACCGGGCCAAGCACCAGCGGCTGCGCCGGGAAGGGCGTGGGAATGGCCTTGGCCACCCCGCCGAACACCCACAGCGCCCCCGACTGGAGGATGATGCCGGCGCCGATCATCACCAGCATGGTGGTGTCGATGTCCGAGTGGCGCAGCGGCCGCAGCAGCACGAACTCGATGAGCGCGCCGAGCACAAGGCCCGCCACCACCGCCACCGGCAGCGCCAGGAAGAAGTTGATGCCCAGCGCCACCGCCGCCAGGTACATGCCATAGGCGCCGAAGGTGTAGAGCGCCCCGTGGGTGAAGTTCACCACGTTCATGATGCCGAAGATCAGGGTGAGGCCGATGCCCAGCAGCGCATAGGTGCCGCCGAGCACCAGCGCATTGACGAAATGTTGCAGCAATTGATCCATCTGGCCTGTCCGGGCTGGCGTTCGGGGCAATGCGGGCGGGAACAGCGCCTCCGCTTTACGGAAGCGGGGTGAGGGAATGCTGGCGCATGTCAGGCAGTTGACCGCGACAGCCCCTCACCCCAGGCCCCCGCCCGAAGGCGGGGAGCCACCGCTGGTGGGATGGGCTCAGCCGCCGAGCTGAACCTGCTTCACCTTCCCGTCGGAAATCTCGATCAGGTAGACATTGGGCTTGGACTGGCCGCTCTCCTTGCCGGCCGGGCCGCTCTTCTGGAACTTGATGGGACCGTTGAGGCCCATGATGTCCACCTTCCAGAAGCCCTTCTGGATGGCGGCGGGGTCGGTGCCCCCGCCCGCCGCGATGGCCGCCGCCACCGAGCGGATGCCGTCATAGCCGCGGAAGCTCTCGGTGGCGCCGGCGAACTCGAAGCCGCGCTTCTTCCACTCGCCGAGGAAATAGGCGGTGGCCTCGGGGTTCGGGGTCTTCTCCGGCCACCAGGGCAGGAAGGTGGTCAGGTGCATGGTGCCATCGGCGGCGGGGCCGGCCTGGGCGATGATCTGGTCCGGATTCTGCGAGCCGCCGGTGGTGATGACGCGCTTCTTCAGGCCGAGCGCCGCCATCTGCTTGAACAGCAGGGTCAGCTGGTCCACGGCGCTGGTCACCATGATGGTGTCGGCGTCGGAGGCCTTCAGCTTGGCGAGCTGGGCGCTCATGTCCTGGGCGGACTGGTCCATGGTCTCCACCAGGCCGACCTCGACGCCGTTGGCCTTCAGCATCTTGGAGAAGTCGGCGGCGGCGCCACGGCCCCAGTCGTTGTTGATGACGAGGAAGTCCACCTTCTTGAGGCCGAGCTTCCTGGCGATGGGCTCGAACGCCTCCGCCTCCACCGCCGACGGCGGGGAGATGCGGAAGATGAAGGGATTGCCCGAGGTGGTGATCTTGCCGGAAGAGGAGGTCTCCACCAGCATGGGCACCTGGTATTCCTCCAGCTTCGGCATGGTGGCCAGCGTGAGGGAGGAGCCCCAGGAGCCCATCAGCACCGGCACCTTGTCGGAGGTGATGAGCTTTTCCGCCACCGAGGCGGCCTCGGTCGGGTTGCTCTTGTTGTCCTCGATGACGAGCTCGATCTTCTTGCCGAGGATGCCGCCCTTGGCATTGATCTCGTCGGCGGCGATCTTGGCGCCGTTCACCACATAGGTGCCGGAAGCCGCGAAGGCGCCGGTGAGGGGCTCGTTCACGCCGATCTTGATGGTATCGGCCGCGAAGGCGGTGGAGGACATGAGCGCGACGGCAATGGTTGCCAGCGCGGTCCTGCGGGTCATGTGCATGTGCGGTCTCCAGT
Organism: Xanthobacter nonsaccharivorans; assembly: GCF_043194755.2. Classification (NCBI taxonomy): domain Bacteria; kingdom Pseudomonadati; phylum Pseudomonadota; class Alphaproteobacteria; order Hyphomicrobiales; family Xanthobacteraceae; genus Xanthobacter; species Xanthobacter nonsaccharivorans. The sequence goes on from NZ_CM195526.1 coordinate 3,152,680, forward strand.
CTCGGGGCAGTCAGGGTCTTGAAGGGGGATCAACCGCCGCGCCCGAAGAGGGCGGCGAGGCGGGCGGCGATGAGATCGAGCGCAAGGCGCAGGGGGTTCAGCCCCGGCGTCGCATGGGCCGGGGCCGGCGTGCCGGAAAGGCGCGCCGCGAGGTTCGCGGCGAAGGCGGAAACGAGGCGACCCGCCACCTCGCGCACCAGGCCCGGGCGGCCGAACTGGGCGAGCGGCCCCTTCAGCGTGTAGCCCACCTCAAGCGCCACGCGGGCGGTGCCGGGCGCCATGCCGGGCAGGACGCGATAGCTTATCTCCCCCTCGGTGCTGGAGCCGCCGTCCGCCCCGGCGCCACGGATGGTGCCGGCGCGGGCGGACGCATCGCGGGTGAGGCGGGCCGTGCCGCGGAAGGTGGCGTGGATGGGGCCGAGCGCCACGCGCATGCCGCCTTCCACCCGGTCCGGCGCGGGCATGGCGTCCACCACCGCGCCCGGCAGGCAGGCGGCCACCGCGGGGATGTCGGCGAACAATGCGAACACCACATCCGGCTCGAAGGGCACATCGAAGCTCTGCTCGAACCTGTGGGCCGGGGTGAAATCGTCGGCGAGCCGCGCGATGGCGCGCACCGGCGCGGGAGCGGCGGGAGCGGCGACGGGCTGCGCCGCCGCCGGCGCCGCGCTGGCCGCCCGCGCCCCCACCGGGCCCAGGGGGCGCCCGGCGGCGGCCGGCGCGAGGCCGCCGGCGCGGCGCGCGGCGATGACGGACGCGACCGCCTTCACGATGCCCGCATATCCGGTGCAGCGGCAGAGGTTGCCGGCAAGGCCGAGGCGGATGCGCGTCTCGTCCGGCTCGGACAGGCGCAGCACGATGTCCCGCGCCGACACCAGCATGCCCGGCGTGCAGAAGCCGCATTGCAGGGCGTGCTCCCGATTGAAGGCGGCCCGCAGCGCGGCGGTCACCTCGTCCTCGTCGAGCCCCTCGATGGTGACGACCTCCGCCCCCTGGCAGACACCGGCGAAGGCGAGGCAGGCACGGGCCGGCTCGCCATCCACGAGCAGGGTGCAGGCGCCACACACGCCGTGCTCGCAGCCGGTGTGGGTGCCGGTGAGGTTCAGCGTGTCGCGCACGAAATCGGCGAGGCTGGTGCGCCCCTCCGCCTCCGCGGCGACGGCGCGTCCGTTGACGGTGAGGCGGATCATGCGCGCGGCACCGTCGTGCTTGAGGGGGGCGTTCATGCCGCGCTCCTTCCGTCGGTGAAAAGGGCGCTCGCCTGAAGGGCGGCGCGGCTCAGCACCTCCACATGGATGTGGCGGTCCACCGCGTCGGCGATGCCCGCGGCCCGCAGCGCCGCGTCGGCCACGCCGGCATCGAAGCGGTTCGCGAAGGCCGTATCGATGGCACCGCCGAACAGGGGCCGCGCATCGGCCATGACGAGGGGCGGCGCGTCGATGGCGCCCATCACCGCGCGGACGGTGCCGGCGGCGGGATCGGCCAGCACGGCGCCGATGGCGTGGGCGAACTCGCCCACCTTGCGGCAGTGCTTCACATAGCCGAAGCGCGCGGCGGCCGGCACCTTGGGCACGCGGATGGCGACGAGGATCTCCCCCGCCCCGAGCGCCGTCGAGAGCGCGCCGGTGAGGAAGTCCGCGAGCGGCAGGCAACGCCGCCCGGACGGCCCGGCGACCTCCACCTCCGCGGCGAGGACGGAAAGGGCGTTCACCCAATCGGCGGCCGGGTCGGCGTGGGACAGGCTGCCGCCCATGGTGCCCCGGTTGCGCACGGCGCGATAGGCGATGCCGCCCGCGACCCGCCTGAGGATGTGCGTCCCCACATCCGGCACGCGGCCATCCTCCACATCCGCATGGGTCACGAGGGCGCCGTAGGTCACGTGGCCTTCGTCGTCCGAGGCGGTCTTGAGCTCGGCGATGCCGGAGACGTCCACCACCAACGCAGGGCTGGCGAGGCGCAAATTGAGCATGGGGCCGAGGGACTGGCCGCCGGCCATCACCTTGGCGCCGTCTCCGGCGGAGGCGAGCAGGGCCACCGCCTCGGCGACGGTCCGCGGGCGCTCGATGCGGAAGGGCGCGGGCTTCATGCGGCGCTCCTGTCCCTGAGGCCCGCGGCCAGCACCTTCTCCATGATCCGCCGTGGCGTGACGGGCGAGCGCAGCATCTCCACCCCCAATGGCCGGAGCGCGTCGTTGATGGCGTTGGCGATGGCCGCCGGCGGGGCGATGGCGCCGCCCTCGCCGATGCCCTTCACGCCAAACCGCGTGTAGGGCGAAGGCGTCTCCATATGGCCGATGAAGGGCATGGGCACTTCCGGCGCGCCGGGCAGAAGATAGTCCGCCAGCGTCGAGGCCAGCGGCTGGCCGGAGGTGTCGAAGGCCATCTCCTCATAGAGCGCGGTGCCGATGCCCTGGGCGAGGCCGCCGAGGATCTGCCCGTCCACCACCATGGGGTTCACCAGGGTGCCGCCGTCTTCCACGATGGCGTAGTCGAGGATCTCCACCTCGCCGAGGCCGGGGTCCACCGCCACCACCACCGCATGGGCGGCGTAGCTGAAGGTGCCGCTGTCGCGCACCGGCTTGTAGCCGGCGGTGACCTCCAGCCCGTGGGGATCCACGTCCGCCGGCAGGTCCTGCGGGCGACGGTACCAGGTGTGCGCCACCTGGCCGATGGAGACATCGCCGGCGGGGCCGACCACGCGCCCGCCCTCAAGGCGCACCTCTTCCAGCCGCGCCTGCAGCATGTGGGCGCCGATCCGGCGGATGCGTTCGGAGAGCTCGGTGCAGGCCGTGGCCACGGCGCCGCCGGCCATCACCATCACCCGCGAGCCCCAGCTGCCGGTGGAATAGGGCGTCAGGGCCGTGTCGCCATGCACGAGGCGGGTGCGGGCGACCGGGATGCCGAGGATCTCGTGCGCCACCTGCGCCAGCGTCGTCTCCAGCCCCTGGCCGTGGGAATGGGCGCCGACGCGCAGCTCCAGCCCGCCGTCCGGGGTGAGGCGCGCACCGGCCTGCTCATGGCCCGGCACCATGGGAATGCCCCAGCCGGAATAGACCGAGGTGCCGTGCGCCGCCTGCTCGCAATAGATGGAGAAGCCGAGGCCGATGCGCCGGCCGTCCTCTTCGCCGGCCTGCTGGCGGGCGCGCACCTGATCCGCGCCGATGGCGCCGAGCGCCTGCCGGAGCGCTTCGGGATAGTCGCCGCTGTCGAAATGCTTCTTCGTGATGTTGTCGAACGGCATCTGCTGCGGCCGCACAAGGTTCCTGAAGCGCACCACTTCCGGGGCAAGGCCCAGCTCCGCCGCGAGCGCATCGAGCGCCACTTCCAGCGCGAAGCACACGCCGGTGCGGGCCACCCCGCGATAGGGCAGGATCGGGCACTTGTTGGTGGCGACCGACCAGGTGCGGCAGCGGTAGGCCGGAAAATCGTAGGGCCCCGGCAGGATGCTCGCCACCTGCGCGGCTTCGAGGCAGGCCGAGAAGGGATAGGCGGAATAGGCGCCGCTATCCACCGTCGCCTCGCAGTCGATGCCGCGCAGCGTGCCGTCGCGCTCGGCATAGAGCGTGATCTCGTAATGATGCTCGCGGCAATTGGCGTTGGCGGTCAGGTGCTCGCGCCGGTCCTCCAGCCAGCGCACGGGCCGGCCGAGCTTCCGCGCCAGCCAGCCGAGGCAGACCTCTTCCGCCAGCAGGATGGCCTTGTAGCCGAAGCCGCCGCCCACATCGGGGGAGACGATGCGGATCTGCCCCTCCTCCAGCCCCAGGCATTCGGACAGGCCCGAGCGCACGATGTGCGGCATCTGGCTCGCGGTATGCACCACCAGCTGATCGGAGCGGTGATCGAAATGGATGACGGTGCCCCGCCCCTCGATGGGCGCCATGCACTGGCGCGCGGTGGCGATGGTGCGCGTCACCTTCACCGGCGCGTCGAAGGCGGCGGCGATGTCGATGTCCACGAGGCTTTCGAGGAAGACGTTGTCGCCCCAGTGCTCGTGCACCAACGGCGCGCCGGGCTTGCGCGCCTCCAGCATGTCGTGGAGGGCGGGCAGCTCGTCGAGGTCCAGCACCACCCGGGCGGCCATGTCCTCGGCCTCGGCGCGGGTGGGGGCGACGCACAGGGCGACGAGCTCGCCCACCTGCCGCACCTTGCCCGTGGCGAGCACCGGCTGCTCCGACACCTTGAAGCCCGGCAGGCCGGAGACGGCGCGGATGGGCTTCACCCCGTCGAGGTCCGCGGCGGTGAAGACGCTGCCCTTCAGGTCCTCCGGCACGTGAATGGCGCGGATGCGGGCATGGGCCAGCGGGCTGCGCACGAAGGCCACATCCAGCATTCCGGCCATGCGGATATCGGCGATGAACTGGCCGCGCCCGCGCATCAGCCGGTCATCCTCCTTGCGGGGCAGGCGCGCACCGACCCCCTCGGACCGAACCTCGGTGGCGCTCATGACAAGCCTCCCGTCAGATCGCGCGCGGCGCGCACCAATTGGCCGTCGGGCCGGCGCAGCTCGTCGAGGATGGAGAAATGGTGCGCGCCGAGGATGGGCAGCAGCGCGCCCGGCGCATGGGCGGCCACGCGCTGCGCCGCGAGGGCCCGGGAATCGTGCACCAGCGCCGGCACTTCCGCCGTTCCATAGGCGATGACCAGCGGCTTGGGCGAAGGCGCATGGCGCAAGGGCGAGAAGGCGGCGATCTCCTCCGGGGAGAGGTCGAGCGCCCCGTTGAGATAGGTGTCGCGGATCGGCGCCAGCTCATAGACGCCGGAGACGGCGAGCCCAGCCGCCACCGCCGGATGATCGAGGGCCAGCACCGCCAGCTGCGCGCCGGCGGACCAGCCGGAGACGACCATGGGTCCGAAGCCGTGCTCGGCGCCGAGGCCGGCGACAAGATCGAGCGCTGCCTCCATCTCCTTAACGATGTCGCCCAGCCGTGCCTCGGGCGCGAGGGTGTAGCTCGGCATCACGACGGACCAGCCGTGGGCCAGCAGCCCTTCGGCATAATGGGCGAACACCTCGCGCGAGTTGCGCTGCCAGTATCCGCCGTGGATGAAGACGAGGCAGGGAGCGCCGCGCGTGCCGGGATAAAGATCGAGCTTCTGCCGCGCGCCGGGGCCATAAGGAAGATCAAGGAGCGCCTTCGCCGACGACCGGAAGGCGGCGGCAGCGCCGTCGCGCTCCGCCACCCATGCCGCGCTGGTGGGCACCGCGGCATTGTTGTTGTAGGCGGCGTCCCGCTCGGCCTGGGAGAGGCTCTCCCAGACCTCCTGCGGCGCCGGCTTCGAGGCCGGCGCGCTCACGCCGCCACCGCCTGCGGCAGGGGCAGGATGGGCGCGGTGGCGTCGAAGCGCTTGCCCGCCCGCAGGCAGAAGGCGGGCGTGAGCAGGCGCTCGGCGATCACCTTGGTGTCCTCGTTGTCGCGCAGGAGGAAGCGGCCGCGATTGTCGTCCAGCACCGAGACATCCGCCGCATAGCCCACCTTCAGCGCCCCGATCCGGTCGGAGAAGCCGAGCATCTGCGCGGGGTTGGAGGTGACCATGGGCACCACCTGCTCGAGCGACAGGCCAAGCGCCATCATGGAGCTCATGGCCTGGGTGAGGCTGAAGCGCGCCTGCCCCTTGAAGGGGTGGTTCTCGTCGTCATGGTGCTCGGCCGGGGTGCCGGCGGGCGCGGGCACGTGGGTGTTGTAGCCGTGCATGTCGGCCCCCAGCGTGTGCGGCACGACGCCGGCGGCGATGGCCTTCTTCGCGAGCCGGTAGGAGAAGTGGCTGCCGTGTCCCACGTCCACCTTCAGGCCGCGGTCGAGCGCCGCCTGGATCACGTGGTGCACCTGCCCCTCGCGGTTCACGAAGCCGCCGGGATGACGGGTGAAGGGATGGGCGAGGATGTCGCCCGCCTTCAGCAGCGGGATGACGCGCTCCAGGATGGTGTCCGCATCCTCGCCGTTGGCGCCGCTCTCCGGCAGGCCCCAGAGGGCGCCGAAATGCACATAGAGCGGGATCTCCGCCTGGCGGGCGATCTCCGCCGCCATCTCCATCACGCGGATGCCCCAGCGGGCGAAGCCGCCGATCTCCGCATGGCCCTTGATGCCGCGCACCATGTCGCGGTTCGCCACCGCCGAGCGCACGGTGGCATCGATGTCCACGCAATCGGGGCTGTAGAGGTTCGGATAGTAATGGCCTTCCAGGCCGCCCACGAGATAGGCGGAGAGGAAAGCATAAACGCGGGTATGGGCAGGTTCCGCGATGAACTTGCGGAAGCCGGGCAAGGTCATGCAGGAGGGGCCGCCCTGGTCGATCACGGTGGTGACGCCGGACTGAACACCCACCATGTCGGGATTCAGGCCGAAACGGCCGGTGACATATTGATAGACATGGCCGTGGGTATCGATCAGGCCCGGCAGCACGAGCTTGCCCGACACGTCGATCACTTCCACCGCGCTGGAGGGCAGGATCGTCTGTGCCACCGCCGCGATGCGCCCGTCGCGCACAGCGACGTCATAAGCGCCGTCGATGCCGGACGCCGGGCAGATGACGTGCCCGCCTTTCAGGACGATATCGTAGCCCGCAGGTTCAGCCATCAGGGGTCTCCATCCATGCACGCGCGGCCTGACGGCGCGCCGGGAAATTGCGAAGCATGCTTCGTATTCCCTCAATGCACGGGACATGCCAGAATTGACATGGATCAAATCCACGGTTGGCCGGGAACGCCGCGCGGACACGGGGGCAGGATGAAAAAGAGCAGCAACACAAAGGCTTCCGGGGACACCGCACCATCGGACGCCTCCGAGGCGTGGCCGCTGTTCGACCGGCCGGGCTTCCTCGCGCGGCGGGTCCACCAGATCCACGTCAGCCTATTTTCTGAGCTGTGCGCGCCCTTCGGTGTGACCCCGGTGCAATACAGCCTGCTGAGCGCCCTGGCGGGGCGGGAGGAGGCGGACCAGACCACCCTCTCGCGCATCGTCGCGCTCGACCGCACCACCACCACCGGCGCTCTCAAACGCCTTGTGGCGCGGGGGCTTGTGAAGCGCGGCACCTCGGCCACGGACCGCCGCTCGCAGAGCTGCTCCCTCACCGAGGACGGGCGCCGGATGCTGGTGGAGATGGAAGCCTCCGCCCGCAAGGCCCATGCCGCCACGGTGGAGATGCTCAGCCCCGAGGAGCAGCATCATCTCATTGAGGCGATGAAGAAAATCGTCGCGGCCCATGGGGGCCGCCAGAGCGGTTTCGACTTGCTCTAGATTTAAGCAGCTGCCTGCCCCGTCGACATCTGCCCCCGCAGCGGACAGCAGCGACATCGCCGCGCGCGTCTCGGCTCGCTCCGTAACACTTGGCCCCAAGCGGGCCTTGCCGGTGTTGGGGCAGATCAAGGCCAGCGCCGCGGTGCCCATGTAGGGAGGAATTCCTCTCCTGCCCGCCCGGTCATCCCTGCCCTCATGCTCGCCCGCTTTCGTCCGACCGATGGACGGTCCCGGCCGCCGCCGTCCCTCCGCTGGCGACGCTCGTCATCGGGCTCGCCCCTGGCCTCATCCCCTTTCGACGCGCACGCCCACCGCGCCTCGCCCTGGGCGGACGACGGCGCCCTGTCCGACGCGGAGGATGCCGCGCCCACCGGCGAAGCCTGCTTCCCCCCTCGTCCCCTGCCGGCGCGCCCCGTTGATGCCCACACCGGCTCCGCCTCGCCCCGCCCGGTAAAGCAGGCGGCCAGGCGCGGCTGGTCGGGGCGCTGCCCCGCCTGCGGAGAAGCCTCCCTGTTCCACAGCTGGATGGTGGTGCACGACCTATGCCCACCCTGCGGCGCGGCCCTTGCCCATCCGCGCATTTGCGATGCGGTGCCCGCCGTGGCCGTGCCCCTCGCCTTCGTCGCGGCGGCCGTGCTCGGCGGCGTGCTGGAGCTGCTCGGCAGCGTGCCGCTCGTTCTGGAGATCGCCGCCAGCGAGGCGGTGGCCGTGACGACCGCCCTCCAGGTGCTGCCGCGCGCCAAGGGCCTGCTGGTGGGGCTCTCCTGGGCGCACCGCGTGGGCGGCCTCGATCCGCGGGAGCCGGACGCGGGAGACGGCCCCCTGCCCGAGGTGCGGTAGCGCCGCGCCAGCCCCAACGAAAAACGCCGGCGGGGGTGCCGCCGGCGTCGAGCTTGCGTCCGGTTCGGGCGGCACGCGCCGCCCGGCTTCAGACCGCCTCGTAGAGGCGCTTCTCGATGAGCATGTTGCCCTTGAGGGCGTGGAGCGCCTTGGCGGCGGCGAGCACGGCAAGGTCCACCAGCGGCTCCACCAGGATCACCAGCAGGTAGGCCCCGCTGAAGGAGGCGACGGAGGCGATGTTGTCCACGGTGAAGCCCTGGCCGTAGACGGCCCAGAACGCCACCCAGGCGACGATGCCGGCCTGGTAGGTGGTGGAGAGGGCCAGCGCCTGGCCGTACTTCAGCTCCACATAGGGCGTGTTGGGCGCGATGGTGCGACGGGCGACCATGCCGAGGCCGAACAGCGGCACCAGCAGCGTGGTGATGTTCATGCCGTATTGCGGCAGGTCGAACGGGGCGAAGAACAGGCCCTGGATGAGCAGGCCGAACGCGAGGCCGATGGCCGCCGGCGCCATGCCGAAGATGAGGAACAGGGTGGAGCCGAGGATGAGGTGCACTTCCGAGACACCCACCGGATAGTGGGGCAGCACCTCAAAGAAGGAAAAGACGAGGGCGGTGGCCGCCGCGCTGCGCGACGCGAGCGAGACGAGGCCGCGCTCGCGGGCCGCCTCATAGGCGAGCTTCAGGCCATAGCCGCCCACGCCTGCCGCGGTGACGTAGCTGAGCCAGATCTTCCCGCCGTCCACAAGACCGGGTTCGATATGCATCGTGTTTCTCCTTCGCCGTCTCACCCGACGGCGCCAAGCCAGACCGATGCGCAAGGCCGGTCTCCTGACTCGCGGGTCGCAGCAAACCCTCCGTCTTCCCGGCATCGGCGAAAGCCGTTGCCAGTGACACAATGGAAGGCCGCTCGCCGCTCACAGTCGCGGGGGCGGTCGGGGCTTCAGGCGTGGCGACGCCCTTCCCCGTTCCCGTTTCAGTCCGGATGCGATGCACCCGGAGCACCTTACGCACCTGCAAAAGGGCGCTGAACGCGCCCGCCTGTCAAGCTGCGCGCAGGGGATAAGGCGAACCGGGCGGAACATGAAGACCGCCGTGCATACGGCCACCGCGCCTCTACCACCGTGAGCCGATGGGGCCCGGCGCGGAGCCCCCCTCCCCCCGCGCGCCAGAGCGCGTTCCGCACAGGTGGTCCGCCCTCCGGCGTCTCTAAGCGAGCGGATCCGGCCTCCAGGGCATCGGCTATCGGCTCCGTCCGGGGCACGATTCGACAAACGCTCCAAGGTCCAGGCGTGAACGCCGCGACCTCGGGCAAGGCCTTGTGTGGACGGGAGCACAATGCCGGCGCGGCCCGCCGGGTCGGCAGGCCGCGGATGGGGGCGAAGACTATTTGGCGGCCTGCTGGCTCACCAGCGGGCAACCGCCTTCGTTCAGCGGGCGGAAGGCCTCGTCGCCCGGAATGACGCGGATGAGCTTCAGATAGTCCCACGGATACTTCTGCTCGGCAGGCGCCTTCACCTGCAGCAGGTACAGGTCGTGGACCATGCGGCCGTCCTCGCGGATGCGCCCGCCGTGGGCGAAGAAATCGTCCACCGGCGTCGCCTTCATCTGCCCCACCACGGCCTGCGTGTCGGTGGTGCCGGCGGCCTTCACCGCCTTCAGATAGTGCAGGATGGCGGAATAGGTGCCGGCCTGCCCCATGGTGGGCATGGCCTTGTGGCGCTCGTAGAACCGCTTCGACCAGGCGCGGGTCTCGTCATTGAGGTCCCAGTAGAAGCCCTGGGTGAGGATGAGGCCCTGGGCCGTCTGGAGGCCGATGGCGTGGATGTCGGTGATGTGCAGGTACAGCCCCGCGAGCTTGATGCCCGACTGGGGAATGCCGAACTCGTTCGCCTGCTTGATGGCGTTCACCTGGTCCGCGCCGGAATTGGCGAAGGCGATGAGCCTGGCGCCCGTGCCCTGCGCCTGCAGCAGGAAGGAGGAGAAGTCCGAGGCGCCCTGGGGGTGGCGCACGGCGCCCACCACCTTGCCGCCGCCCTTTTCCACCGCCTTGGCCGTGTCGCGCTCCAGCGCCGTGCCGAAGGCATAGTCGGCGGTGATGAAGAACCACGGCCCGTCCTTGGCCAGCGAGGCGCCCGTGCCGGCGGCCAGCGCATAGGTGTCGTAGGTCCAGTGGATGCCGGTGGGGGCGCAGGCCTTGCCGGTGAAGTCGGACGAGCCGCCGGTGGAGGCGAGCACCAGCTTGTTCTTCGCCCGGCCGATCTCCTGCACCGCCAGCAGCACGGAGGAGGTGGGGATATCGGCGATCACGTCCACCCCGTCCTGGTCGATCCAGCGGCTGACGATGGCGGCGCCCACGTCCGGCTTGTTCTGGTGGTCCCCGGCGATGATCTCGATGGGCCGGCCCAGCACGCTGCCGCCGAAATCCTCCACCGCCATCTGCGCCGCGATCACCGAGCCCGGCCCCGCCATGTCCGCATAGATGCCGGACTGGTCGTTCAGCACGCCGATGCGCAGGGGCTTCTGGTCGGCCCGGGCGATGTCCGCGCCGGCGAGAAAGGGAACAGCCAGCGCGGCGACAAGGATTGCCCAACGGGCGGGAACACGACGCATGAACGGTCTCCACGAATTTGTGGGACCGATTAACCGACAATATCGAGTGGATCAATTAATTTACGGATATGACGCGATATACGTTCGTTTAACATATACTTTCCGTCATTAAGGCCCGCGGAAAAAGGCGCCGCCCGGCCGATCCGGGGAGCCGCTGCCGCATCGGCTCAGGACCCCCAGCCGCCGCCCAGCGCCTGGAACAGGCTGGTCGCCGCCTGCACCCGCTGGAGCCGCACCTGCACGAGGCCCACCTCGGCGGTGAAGAAGGTCTGCTGGGCCTGCAGCACCGCCACCAGCGTGGTGGTGCCGCCCGCCAGCTGGGATTCCGCCACCTGGAAGGCGGTGCGGGAACTCGAAACCACGTCGCCCTGGAGCTTCACCTGGCGGTTGGTCTGGTCGAGGGCCACCAGAGCCTTCTCCACGTCCGCGAAGGCGGAGAGGATGGCCTTGCGATAGGACTGAAGGTACTGCAATTGCAGGCCCTTGGCCTGGACCAGCTGGCTCTCCAGCAAATAGCCGTCGAAGATCGGCTGGGTCAGGCCGGCCACCAGCGTGTAGTACCACGCCCCCGGCTGGAACAGGGCCTTGAGGGCGGCGCTCTGCACCCCGCCGGTGGCGGTGAGCTGGATCTGCGGCAGCATGGCCGCCTGCGCCGCCGCCACGCTGAAGCCGGAGGACTGGAGCTGCGCCTGCGCCAGCGCCACGTCCGGCCGCCGCAGCAGCAGATCGGAGGGCAGGCCCGGCGTCACCCGCGGCACCGCGATCTGCGCGAGGCCGCCGCGCGGGGCGCTGAGCGTCTCCGGCGTCTGCGCCACCAGCACCGCGAGGGCGGCCACGTTCTGGCGCAAGGTGATCTCGATGGGCGGGATGGAGGCGCGCACCTGCGCCACCAGCGCCTCCTGCTGCGACACGTCCAGCTGCGAGACGGTGCCGCCCGCGAACTGCCGCTTCACCAGGTCGAGGATGCGGGTCGCCGCCTCGAGATTCTGCCGGGCGATGTTCAGCTGGTCGCGGGAGGCGAGGATCTGGAAATAGGTGTTGGCCACCGCCACCTGGGTGGAAAGGGCCACCACGTCGCGGTTGAAGCGCGCCGCCGCCGCGCTCTCCTGCGCGGCATAGAGGCCGTTGCGGTACTGGCCCCAGAAATCCACCATGTAGCCGGCGGACAGGCCCAGCACGTTGAGGCCGCGGGTGGTGCCCGGGCTCCCGTTGCTGCCGGCCGTGCGCACCTGCTCCGCCGTGCCGTCGAAGGTGAGGGTGGGATAGAGCGGCGCGCCGGAGATGCCCACCTGCGCATCCGCCTGGATGATCTGCGCCACCGCCACGGCGATGTCGAGATTGTAGGTGCTCGCCAGCTCCACGAAGCGGGTGAGGTCCGGCGCGCGGAAGCCGCGCCACCAGTCCGGCTGCGGCAGGCTGGCGTCGGGGTTGGCCGGCCCTTCCGTGAAGCGGGGCGGCACGGCGATGCCGGTGGCCGGCGTCTCCGCCTCGGGCAGGCAGCCCGGGAGCAGCAGCGCGAGCGCGCCGGCGAGGATCGCCCGGCGTCCGGGACGGAAGGGTGTGGTCACGGGGTCCATCTCATTCGGCAGGGGCCGGCGGCGGCGCGAGCCGGGCGCGCCGGTCCGCAGCGGAGCGCCGTCCGCGCAGGCGCTCCACATAGAGGTAGACCACCGGCGTCGTATAGAGGGTGAGCAGCTGGCTGAGCAGCAGACCGCCCACCACGGCGATGCCGAGCGGCCGGCGCAGCTCGCTGCCTTCGCCGAAGCCGACCATCAGCGGAATGGCGCCGAACAGCGCCGCCATGGTGGTCATCATGATGGGGCGGAAGCGCAGCAGGCAGGCGTGGAACACGGCGTCGCGCGGGGCCATGCCCTGGTGCCGCTGCGCCTCCAGCGCCACGTCGATCATCATGATGGCGTTCTTCTTGACGATGCCGATGAGCAGCAGCACGCCGATCAGCGCCATCACGTTGAACTCGCTGCCGAAGGCCATGAGGGCGATGAGCGCGCCCACCCCCGCCGACGGCAGGGTGGAGAGGATGGTGACGGGATGGGCGAAGCTCTCGTAGAGCACGCCCAGCACCAGATAGACGGCGACGATCGCCGCGAGGATGAGCAGCGGCTGGCTGGAGAGCGACTGCTGGAACGCCTTGGCCGTGCCCTGGAAGCTGCCGTGGACGCTCGCGGGCATGCCGATGGCGGCTTCCGCCTCCGTCACCGCCGTCACCGCATCGCTCAGCGCCGCGCCGGGGGCGAGGTTGAAGGACAGGGTGGTGGCGACGAACAGGCCCTGGTGGTTCACCGCCAGCGGCGTCGATCCGGTGCCGAAGCGCGCCACCGCCGAGAGGGGGATCATGGGCGCGGCGCTGGTGCTCACCGCCGAGCCGGTGGAGGTGGCGCCCCGGCCCCGCGCGCCGATGGCGTTGGTGGCGGCGTTGCGGGCGGTGTCGGAGGCGGCGTCCTTCGCGGCCATGCCCGGCACCGCGAAGGTGCCCGCCACCGCTCCCGTGCCCTGCGCGCCGCCCACCGCGCCGCCCGAGGTGCTGATGAAGACCTCGTTCAGCACGTCGGGATTCTGCCAGAAGCGCGGCGCCACCTCCATCACCACGTGATACTGGTTGCGCGCCACGTAGATGGTGGACACCTGCCGCTGGCCGAAGGCGTCGTAAAGCGTGTTGTCGATCTGCCCCACGGTGATGCCGAGGCGGGCGGCGGTGTCGCGGTCGATGGTGACCTCGGTCTGCAGGCCGCCGGACAGCTGGTCGCTGTTCACCTGGGTCAGGCGCGGGTCGCGCTGGAGGGCGGCCACAAGCTTGGGCGCCCATTCGGTAAGGCGGTCGAAGCTGTCGCCTTCCAGCGTGTACTGGAACTGGGCGCTGGAGGGGCGCCCGCCCACGCGGATGTCCTGCGCCGCCTGCAGGAAAAGGTTCGACCCCGGCACCGCCGCGAGCCCCCGCCGCAGCCGCCCGATCACCTCGTCGGCGGAGATGCCGCGCTCCGCCAGCGGCTTCAGCGCGACGAAGGCGAAGCCGGCATTGCCGCCGCCGGTGAAGGCCACCACGGAATCCACCGCCGGGTCGGCGCGCACGATGTCCACGTAGCGCTTCACCTTCTCCGACAGGGCCTGGAAGGAGATGGCCTGGTCCGCCTGGATCATGCCCACGAGGCGGCCGGTGTCCTGCTGGGGCAGGAAGCCCTTGGGGATGACGATGTAGAGGTGCACCGTCAGCGCCATGGTGCCGAGGAAGACGGCCAGCAGCAGCCGCGGATGGTCCAGGCTCCAGCCCAGCGTGCGGCGGTAGAGCGCGAGGGTCGCCTCGAACACGCGCTCGCTGGCGAGGAACAGGCGGCCGTGCCGGCGCCCCTCCTCGCTGCGCAGGAGCAGCGCGCACATCATGGGCGTGGTCGTCAGCGACACGAGGAGCGAGACGAGGATGGTGGCGGAGAGCGTCAGCGCGAACTCGCGGAAGATCCTGCCCACCAGCCCGCCCATGAGCAGGATGGGGATGAACACCGCGATGAGCGAGACGCTCATGGCGAGCACGGTGAAGCTCACCTCCCCCGCGCCCTTCAGCGCCGCCTCCATGCCCGAGAGGCCCGCGGACCGGTGGCGGGCGATGTTCTCCAGCACCACGATGGCGTCGTCCACCACGAAGCCGGTGGCGATGGTGAGCGCCATCAGCGACAGGTTGTCGATGCTGAAGCCGGCGAGATACATGACGCCCAGCGTGCCGACGAGGGACACCGGGACGGCGACGATGGGCACCAGCGCCGCCCGCCAGTCGCGCAGGAAGGCGAACACCACCACGATCACCAGCACCACCGAGATGGCGAGGGTGCGCCCCACATCCTCCACCGAGGCGCGGATGGTGGTGGAGCGGTCCATCACCACCTTCAGGTCCACGGAGGGCGGGATGGAGGCGGCGAGCGTCGGCAGCAGCGCGCTCACCCGGTCCACCGTGTCGATGATGTTGGCGTTGGGCGAGCGGTAGAGGATGAGCAGCACCGCCGGCTTGCCGTTGGCAAGGCCCATGGAGCGGATGTTCTCGATGGAATCCACGCTCTCGCCGATGTCCGAGAGCCGCACCGGCGCGCCGTTGCGATAGGCGACGATGAGGTCGCGGTAGTCGTCGGCCTTCAGCGCCTGGTCGTTGGCATAGACCTGGAAGCGCAGCTTTCCCTCGTCGATCGCCCCCTTCGGGCTGTGGGCATTGGCGGCGCCCAATGCCGCGCGCACGTCCTCCAGGCCGATGCCGTACTTGTAGAGGGCGTTGGGGTTCAGCTCCACCCGCACCGCCGGCAGGGAGCCGCCACCCACGGTCACGTCGCCGATCCCCTCCACCTGGAACAGGCGCTGGGCGAGGATGGTGCTCGCCGCGTCGTAGATCTGCGCGCGGGAGAGCGCATCCGACGTGAGCGAGAGGATCATGATCGGCGCGTCGGCCGGATTGGCCTTCCGGTAGGTGGGGTTGGAGCGCAGGCTCGTCGGCAGGTCGGCGCGCGCCGCGTTGATGGCGGCCTGCACGTCGCGGGCGGCGCCGTTGATGTCGCGGTCGATGCCGAACTGCAGCGTGATGCGCGCGCTGCCGCTGGTGCTCGACGAGGTCATCTCGGTGACGTCGGCGATGGTGCCGAGATGGCGCTCCAGCGGGCTCGCCACCGTGTCGGCCACCACCTGCGGGCTCGCGCCGGGCAGGTTCGCCGTCACGGTGATGACGGGGAAGTCCACCGCCGGCAGCGGCCCCACCGGCAGCAGAGGCCAGGCGACGAGCCCCGCGGCGAACACCCAGAAGGTGATGAGCGTGGTCGCCACGGGCCGGCGGATGAAGGGGGCGGACAGGCTCACGGCCGCGCCCCCGTCGGCTCCGCCGGGACGCCCTCCCCGCCCCGCGCGCCGAGGCGGCGGCGGTCGAACCACAAATAGATCACCGGTGTCGTGAACAGGGTCAGGAGCTGGCTGAGCAGGAGGCCGCCGACGATGGAGACGCCCAAGGGATGGCGCAGCTCCGAGCCGACGCCCGCGCCCAGCATCAGCGGCAGCGCGCCGAGGATGGCGGCGAGCGTCGTCATCAGGATCGGCCGGAAGCGCAGGAGGCACGCCGTGCGGATCGCCTCCCGCGGCGACATCCCCTGGCTGCGCTGCGCATCGAGGGCGAAGTCGATCATCATGATCGCGTTCTTCTTCACGATGCCGATGAGCAGGATCAGGCCGATGATGGCGATGATGGTGAGGTCCTCCCCCGCCAGCATCAGGGCGATCAGCGCGCCGATGCCCGCCGACGGCAAGGTGGAGAGGATGGTGAGCGGGTGGACGAAGCTCTCGTAGAGCACGCCCAGCACGATGTAGACGGTGACCAGCGCCGCCAGCACCAGCAGCAGCTGGTTCGACAGGGAGGCCTCGAACGCCCGCGCCGCCCCCTGGAAGCTCGCCACGATGCTCGCCGGCATGCCCATCCCGTCCTTCGCCTGCCGGATGGCGGCAATGGCCTCGCCGAGGGAGGCGCCGGGGGCGAGGTTGAAGGAGATGGTGGTCGCCGGAAACTGGCCGAGGTGGGAGACGAGCAGCGGCGCCGTCTCCACCCGCGCGGTCGCCAGCACGGAGAGCGGCACCTGCGTGCCGGCGGCGGACGGCAGATAGAGGGAGGCGAGCGCCTCCCGCGTGCTCTTCAGGTCCTCCGCCGCCTCCAGGATCACCCGCTGCTGGCTCGATGCGGTGAAGATGGTGGAGACGATGCGCTGGCCGAAGGCGTCGTACAGCGCGTTGTCCACCGTGGCGGGCGTGATCCCGAAGCGCGCCGCCCGGTCGCGGTCGATGTCGATGGAGACGGAAAGGCCGGTCTGGGAGAGGTCGCTCGCCACGTCGGCGAGCTGCGGCAGCTCGGAGAGGCGGGAGACGAGGCGCGGCGTCCATTCCGCCAGCTCCGGCCCGTTCGCATCCTGCAGCACGAACTGGTACTGGGTCCGGCTCACCCCGCCGTCGATGGTCAGGTCCTGCACCGGCTGGAGATAGAGCTGGATGCCGGGAACCTGCGCCGCCTCCCGCTTCATGCGGGCGATGATCGCGTCGATGGACGCCTTGCGCGCATCGTGCGGCTTCAGATTGATGAGCATGCGCCCCACATTGGGCGTGGCGTTGGCGCCGTCCACGCCGATGAAGGAGGACAGGCCCTCCACGTCCGGATCCGCGGCGATCACCCGCGCCAGCGCCTGTTGCAGATCCGCCAGGCGCGAGAAGGAGACGGATTGCGAGGCCTCCGTCATCGCCTGGATCACGCCCGTGTCCTGCTGCGGGAAGAAGCCCTTGGGGATGACCACGTAGAGATAGCCGGTGAGCGCCACCGTCGCGACGAAGACCAGCAGCGTCGCCCCTTCGTGGGCCAGCACCACGTCGAGGGCGCGGGCGTAGAGGCGGATCACGCTGTCGAAGAAGTCCCGGCTGGCCCTTTGCAGGCGGTTCTCGTGCTCCTCCGCCATCGGCTTCAGCAGCTTGGCGCAGGCCATGGGCACCAGCGTCAGCGAGACGACGCCGGAGACGAGGATGGTGGTGGAGAGCGTCACCGCGAACTCGCGGAACAGCCGGCCCACCACGTCGCCCATGAACAAAAGCGGGATCATCACCGCGATCAGCGAGACGGTGAGCGAGATGATGGTGAAGCCGATCTGCTCGGAGCCCTTCAGCGCCGCTGCAAGCGGGCTCTCGCCCTCCTCGATGTAGCGGGAGATGTTCTCGATCACCACGATGGCGTCGTCCACCACGAAGCCGGTGGCGATGGTGAGCGCCATGAGGGTGAG
Source organism: Xanthobacter nonsaccharivorans (assembly GCF_043194755.2). Taxonomy (NCBI): domain Bacteria; kingdom Pseudomonadati; phylum Pseudomonadota; class Alphaproteobacteria; order Hyphomicrobiales; family Xanthobacteraceae; genus Xanthobacter; species Xanthobacter nonsaccharivorans. Next base: position 3,170,154 of record NZ_CM195526.1, read on the forward strand.
GTTGTTGAGGCTGTAGCCGAACAGGTACATCACCCCGAGCGTGCCGACGAGCGAGAGCGGCACCGACAGGCTTGGGATCAGGGTGGCGCGCGCGCTCCTCAGGAAGACGAAGATGACGAGGATGACGAGGATGACGGCGAGGGTGAGCTCGTAGCCGACATCCCGCACCGAGGCGCGGATGGTGGTGGTGCGGTCGGTGAGCAGCGCCACGTCGATCTCGGCGGGCAGCGCCGCCTCGAGCTGGGGCAGGAGCGCCTTCACCCGGTCCACCACGCCGATCACGTTGGCGCCCGGCTGGCGCTGGATGTTGAGGATGATGGCGGGAATGTCGTTCATCCAGCCGGCGAGGCGGTCGTTCTCCACCCCGTCCACCACGCTCGCCACGTCGGTGAGGCGCACCGCCGCGCCGTTGCGATAGGCGACGATGAGGTCGGCATATTGCGCGGCGCTGGTGAGCTGGTCGTTGGCGTTGATGGTCTGGGCGCGGGTCGGCCCGTCGAACCCGCCCTTGGGCGCGTTGACGTTGGCGTTGGAAAGGGTGGTGCGCAGGTCGTCGATGTTGAGGCCGTAGGCGGCGAGCCGGCGCGGGTCCGCCCGCACCCGCACCGCCGGCCGCTGCCCGCCGCTGATGGAGACGAGGCCCACCCCCGGCAGCTGCGAGATCTTCTGCGCCAGCCGCGTCTCGGCCAGCGCCTGGATGTCGCGCAGCGGCATGGTCTTCGAGGTGAGCGCCAGCGTCAGCACCGGCGCATCGGCCGGGTTCACCTTGGCGTAGATGGGCGGCGCCGGCAGGTCCGCGGGCAGGAGGTTGCCGGCGGCGTTCAGCGCCGCCTGCACCTGCTGCTCGGCCACGTCCAGCGGCACCGAGAGGTTGAACTGCAGGGTGATGGTGGAGGCCCCGGCCGAGCTCTGCGAGGCCATCTGCGCCAGGTTGGGGATCTGCCCCAGCTGCACCTCCAGCGGCGCGGTGACGGACGAGGTCATCACGTCCGGGCTGGCGCCGGGATAGAAGGTCTGCACCTGGATGGTGGGGTAGTCCACCTGCGGCAGGGCCGAGACCGGCAGGAACAGCAGCGCGATCGCCCCCGAGAGCAGGATCGCCACCATGGTGAGGGTGGTTGCGACCGGCCGCAGGATGAAGGGGCGCGAGGGGTTCATCGCGCGGCCGCGCCGCCCGTCTGGCCGCTGTCGGCGCGGGGACGCCCGGGGACATCCTTCGGTGCCTGCCCGGGGACATCCTTGGGGGCATCCTTGGGGACACTCTGGCCCGCGCCATCGGCCGCGTCCTGGCCCGCATCCGGCCGGCCCTCGTCCGCCGGCTTCCGCCCCGCCTTGCCGGGCGCGCCCGGCCCGCCGGCCGCCGGCGCCCCCTCCGGCACCGGGGCGCGGACGTTGACGGTGGCGCCGTCGCGCAGCCGGTCCGTCCCCTCCACCACGATCCGGTCGCCGGGCACGAGGCCGGAGAGGATCTCCACCTGCTCCCCTGCGCTGATGCCCAGGGTGACGGGCCGCAGGGACACGGTCTGGTCCGCGTTCAGGAGGTAGACATAGGTCCCCGGCACGCCCCGCTGGATGCCCGCCGTGGGGGCGATGGCGACCCCGGCATGCACGTCCACGTCGAGGATCACATTGACGAACTGGTTGGGGTACAGCGTCAGGTCGTCATTGGGAAAATCCGCCCGCAGCTTGATGGTGCCGGTGGTCTGGTCGATCTGGCTGTCGAAGGTGCGCAGGACGCCCTCGGCGATCCGCGTCTGGCCCGTGCGGTCGAAGGCATGCACCTTCAGCTGCGCGCCGTCGCGCAGGCGCCGGGAAATCTCGGCGAGGCGGTCCTCCGGCACGGAGAACACCACGCTGATGGGCTTCAGCTGGGTGAGCACCACGATGCCGGTGGTGTCGCCCGGCGTCACGTAATTGCCCTGGTCCACCAGCCGCAGGCCGGCGCGGCCATCCACCGGGGCGCGGATCTGGGTGAAGCCGAGATTGATGGAGGCGGTCTCCACCGTCGCCTTGTCCGCTTCCACGGTGGCCGTGTACTGGGCGACGAGCGCCTTCTGGGTGTCCAGGGTCTGGCGCGGCACCGCATTCTGGGCGGAAAGGCCCTGGTAGCGGTCGAAGTCCACCTTGGCGCCCGCCAGCAGCGCCTTGTCGCGGTCAAGCTGCGCCTGCGCCTGCGCCAGCACCGCCTGGAACGGGCGCGGGTCGATCACCGCCAGCAGGTCGCCCTTCCTGACCGCCTGCCCCTCCGTGAAATTCACGCTCTGGAGCTGGCCGCTCACCTGCGGCCGCAGCGTCACCGTCGAGATGGAGGTAACCGTGCCCAGGGCCCGGACGGTGACGGTGATGTCCCCCTTCGTCACGGTGCCGATGGAAACGCTGGTGGCCGGCGCCTGCCGCGACCGCCCGGCTCCGGCCCCTGCCGCGCCCTGGCCTGCCGCGCCTGCCCCTGGGCCGACCGGCGGCGCAGGCGATCGCCAGTATTGGAAGCCCACCCCCGCAAGGGCGAGCGCCGCGACGAGCCCAAGAACCACCCGCATCCGTCCATGGGCGCGCGTCGGCGAGGGCGTTCCGACGCGACCCGAAACCTGATCGTCCATCCTGCCGGTCTCTCACGACATGGCTTACGGCCCGCGCACGGCGAACCGGCCCGATCCATCCTCCCCCTCGAACGCCCCTTCGAGATTGCGGCAAGGATGGGCCGAAGCCCGGCCATGGTTATCCCGATCCTGTGGCTGAAATAAAGCCCTTTGCGTCCGGCGCCGCCCCTGCCGGGAGGCGGCTGCCCGTGCGCGATTCGGCGGGAGTGGGGAAGTCCGCTCGACAGGCAGGGCGCCTCGCGGCCCGGTGCCGCACCCGCCCGACCGGCCGGAGGACATGGAAGCTCCCTTCGGTCCTGGCCGACCCCGGCTGTGGCGAAGGAGCGCCCCCTTCCCCTCCCCGCGGGGTGTCGACGGCAACGCACCGGTTGAGGTATTCAGATATTCTGGCCCAATTCCCCTCGCCCGGCTTGCGCGAGGGGAACGGCGCATCAGCCGAAACAGCCGCCGAATCCCGTTTCGGCAGTCCTTCGGATACCGAAACAGGCCTGAAGGTGCTGAACTTCCAGAAGTCGTCAGGCGCCTTTCGCCAGGGCCTCGAAGACGCGGGCGACGGCCTCCGCCCCGGGGTCCGCCACCCCCTTCAAATCCCCGCCGGACAAGTAGCTGGAACGTCCCGCGCGGGCCGAGGTCATGGCCGCCGTGGCCTCGGCCCCCGCCCGCGCCGCCGCGGCCGCCACGCCAAGCCCCTGCCCCGCCTTGAGGGCGCCGATGGCGGGGGCGAGGGCGTCAATCATGGTCCGGTCGCCCGGCTGGGCGCCGCCGTAATGCTGCATCCGCCCGAGGCCGGATTCCAGTGCAGTTGCAAGGCTTTCTCCCTGCCTCAGCGCAACGCCGGCCGCCGCCGCGAAGATGGAGAGGAGCACCCCGCTCGACCCGCCCATCACGCGCGACAACCGCTCGGCCACGGCCCCGCACAAGGCCGCCGGATCGGCCAGGGGCAGCCGGCCCAGGTCCTCCCGCACCTTGCGCGCCGCGGCGGCGAAGGTGGAGCCGGTGTCGCCATCGCCCACCTTGGCGTCGAGGGCATCAAGGTCCGGCTGGGCGGCGATGAGCGTGTCGCACAGGAGCGCCACCAGCGCCCGCGCGGCCGGGTCGTCGGAAGCTTCCGCCACCTTCGCCTCCAGCCGCCGCGAGGAGGCGACCACCGTCACCGGCCCCGCCGTCCGCGCCACCGGCCAGGCGACCGGCTCCACCGGCGCCATGAGCCAGGCGTATCGGGAATCAGTGAGTGGCATCAAGGAGATGGAGAATCCGCGCATGTCCAGCGCCGTCACCGCCCCCGCCGGCCCCAGCACCAGTTCGATGCGCCCCCCGAGGGGGCTCGACAGGATCTCCCGCAGCACAATGGATAATTCCAGCGCCGGCACCCCACCCAGATTGTTGAGGAGCAGCGCCAGCCGCGGCGCCTCCTTTATGTCCGGCCCGAAGCGACGGAGCATGTCCGCCACCAGCGTGCGCGCGGGGGGCAAGGCGATGCGTTCCAGCCCTGGCTCCCCGTGGATGCCGAGGCCCAGCTCCGCGTGCCCGTCCTCCATGCGTTCCTCGCTGGGGCGGCCGGGAATGGAGCAGGTGCTGGTGGCGACGCCCAGCGACTTCACCGCCCCCGCCGCATCCTGCGCATGCCGCTTCACCTCGGCCAGCGGCAGGCCGGCGGCGGCAGCGAAGCCGGCCGCCTTGTGCACGAACACCGTGCCGGCGATACCGCGCGGCCGCGGGTTGTCCGGCAAGGCGATGTCGTCGCCGACGATCACCATCTCCACGTCGAGGCCGAGGGCCCGCGCGCGCTCGGCGGCGAGGCCGAAATTCAGCCGGTCGCCACCGTAATTCTTCACGATCAGCAGGCAGCCGGCGGGGCCGGTGACCGCGAGGATGGCGGCGAGCACCGCGTCCACCGTCGGCGAGGCGAAGACGTCGCCACACACGGCGGCATCGAGCAACCCCTCCCCGACGAAGCCCGCATGAGCCGGCTCGTGCCCCGACCCGCCGCCGGAGACGACCGCCACCCGGCCCTCAGGCCGCTCGCTCCGAAGCACCACCTTGATCTCCGGATAGCCGTCGAGCCGCGCCAGGCGCCCGCCGGAACCCAGGATGAGGCCGTCGATGGCATCCGATACAAGGGTTTCGGCGGAATTGAAGAAGTGCTTCATCGCGCTTTCCGTGCTGTGCGTTTCCCCGGGGCGTTGCGCCGTGCGCAGAGCGAGCTTAAGGCCTCGCCCCCGGACGGGGATAGGGGTGCGTCACGGCCCGTCCGGCAAGGCGAAGACGGTCAGCTGGCCGCCCAGCGCCGTATATTGGTTCAGCCCCGCATAGGCCTGGTTGGCGCCGGAGCCGTCGTTGGGATCGGTGAGGCCGGCGGCAAGGCCGATGCCCGCCCAGCCACCGACGCCGGACAGCACGGCGATATGTTGCCGGCCCCCGTGCATGAACGTGGTGACGTTGCCGACGATGCCCGACGGTGTCTTGAAGCGGTAGAGCTCCGCCCCGGTCCGCGCGTCCACCGCCTTCAGATGGCCTTCCAGCGTGCCGTAGAAGACGAGGTTCCCGGCAGTCGCTAGCGCCCCCGACCACACGGAGAAGAGTTCCGGCTTCGACCAGACGCTCTTGCCCCGGATGTTGTCCCAGGCAATGAAATGGCCCGTGCCGCCATTGCTGGCGGGCGCCGGATACATGGAGAGCGTCGCGCCCACATAAGGCTGGCCCGCCGTGTAGTCCACATGGAACGGCTCATAGTCCATGCACATGCCGGTGGCGGGCACGTAGAACAGCCCGGTCAGCGGCGAAAAGGCAGCCGGCTGCTGGTTCTTGGCGCCGAGGGCTGCGGGGCAGATGCCGGTGTAGGTCACATCTTCCCCCTCCCGCTCGGTGGAATAGGCGGGGTCGCGCTTCGGGCGGCCGAAGGTGGGGCTGGCATGGTCGAGGTCGATGCCGGTGGCCCAGTTCACCGCAGGGTCGAATTTCTCCGCCACCAGCAGCGCCCCGGTCTCCCGGTTCAGGGTATAGGCGAAGCCGTTACGGTCGAAATGGGTGAGCAGCGGCGTGGGCGTCCCGTCCACCACCTGGTCGGTCAGGATCATCTCGTTGACGCCGTCGTAGTCCCACTCGTCATGGGGCGTCATCTGATAGACCCAGCGGGCGACACCGGTATCGAGGTCGCGGGCGATGATGGTGTCAGACCATTTGTTGTCGCCGGGCCGCTGCGTCGGGTTCCAGGTGGAGGGATTGGCGCTGCCGTAATAGACGAGGTTGAGCTTCGGATCGTAAGCAAACCAGCCCCAGGTGGCGCCGCCGCCGGTCTTCCACTGGTCGCCCTTCCAGCTCCTGAGAGAGGAATCCTTCCCCACCGGCTTGCCCAGCTCGGTGGTCCTTTCGGGGTCGAAAAGCATCTCTCCATCGGGGCCGGTGCTGTAGGCGCGCCACAGCAGCCTGCCATCCCTGAGGCCGTAGGCCGAAAGGTGCCCGCGCGCGCCGAACTCGGCGCCGGCGATGCCGACGATGAGCTTGTCCTTCACCGGCATCACGGTGGCGGTGTTGGATTCACCGAGGGCCGGGTCGCCATTCACCGCCGACCATCGCTTCTGGCCGGTCTTCGCGTCGAGGGCGACGATGGTGGTGTCCGCCTGGTGCAGGAAGACCATGCCCTCCGCATAGGCGAGCCCGCGATAGACGAGGTCGCAGCACATGACGGAAGCCACGTCCTTCTTCTGCCGTGGCTCGTAGCGCCAGAGGATGCGGCCCTCGTGATTCAGGTCGAGGGCATAGACCACGTTGGGGAAGGGCGTGTGGACATACATGATGTCCCCCACCACCAGCGGCGCCCCCTCGTGGCCGCGCAGCACGCCGGTGGAGAAGGTCCAGACGGCGCGCAGCCGGCCGACGTTGCCGCTGTTGATCTGGTCCAGCGGGGAATAGCGGGTGTTGGCGTAATCCACGGTCTGGAGCACCTGCTCCCCTCCATCCGCGGTGCGCTTCAGCACGTCGTCATTGCCGAGGGCCGGCGCGGGCGAAAGGGCGGCCATGGCGAGGCAAAGGAGAAGGCTCGGGCCGGCGCCGATCCGAGGGCGCCGGGCGAGGGATGGCCGTGTCATCGGGGAATGGGTTTCCGGTCTCGTTGCGCCAGGGATGGGGGCGCAGCATCCCCGCACTCGGTCCGGCGCGCAACAGCTCCGCAACGGCAGCCCTCGCACCTGTCTTAGCCCGGCAGCGGGGACCGGGAGACCCGCTGACGGCGGTCCGGCCTGCAGTGGTGCGCGCCCTCCTCCGGGCTCCCGCCCCGACCGCAACCGACCGGTCGAAGCCGGAGGAGCCCAAAAGATCGAAGCTGAAACCGGAGGTATCATAGAAGCTGCATGGCGCAGCTCCCCGGATCCACCCGAAAGACACAAGGAAAGCCTTCTCACTCGCAAGGCATAGGACGAGAAGAAGCCGGGCACAGGAGGAAGCCGACCCTATCTTATTACCATAGAAATGGTCGAGACACCTCGAATCCATCTCAAGATATGCGGATAATAAATTGATAATTAACCATGATTTTCCGATCGTCCGCTTTTCCGAACGGCGGTAGCGTCTCACCCTGCTGATGCTGCATTGCAGCATCAGCAGGGATTTCTCCCCTTCCCTCTCCTCAATCCCGGGAGAGCGCCGCCACCGGATCCAGCCGCGAGGCATTGCGGGCCGGGAGGTAGCCGAAGACGATTCCGATGCCGCTGGAGCACAGGACCGCCGCGACGATGGATGTGGCCGAATACACCAACTCGAAGTTCGATCCCGTTAACGCGAAGGCCGCCCCGAAGGCGAGCGCGAGGGCGATGCCGGCCACCCCGCCCACGAGGCACACCAGCACCGCCTCGATGAGGAATTGCTGGAGGATATCGCTCTGCCGCGCCCCCACCGCCATCCGAACCCCGATCTCCCCCACCCGCTCGGAGACGGAGACGAGCATGATGTTCATCACCCCGATGCCGCCCACCAGCAGCGAGATCACAGCGATGGCGGCGACCAGCGCCGTCATGGTCTGGGTCGTGGAGGTGATGGTCTTGCGGATGTCGTCGGTGTTGAGAATGAAGAAGTCCTTGGTGCCGTGGCGCTGGGTGAGGAACCTCGTCACCTGCTGCTCGGCAAGGTCCACGCTCACCTCGTCCGCCACCTTCACGGTGACGGAACGCAGCGCGGTCGAGCCGAGGAAGCGCGTCTGCACCGAGGTATAGGGCAGGTAGACCGAGAGGTTCTGGCTGGAGCCGAAGCCCGTCTGCTGGGCGGCAGTGACGCCGACCACGCGGCAGAACACGTCCCCCACCAGGATCACCTGCCCGATGGGGCTGCCGGGCAGGTCCTTGAACAGGGTCTTGCGGGTGTTCTCGTCGATCACCGCGTCCAGGGCACGGGTGCGCACGCTGTCCTGGTCGAAGAAGCGGCCCTGGGCGAGCCGGGTGCCGCGCGCGGCGAAGTAGCCCGAGCCCACCCCGTTCACCAGGGCGTTCGCCTCGATGGCGCCGAAACGCACGGTCTTCTGGGTGGAGACGGTAGGTGTCACGGCGGCCACATAGCGCTGGCGGGCAAGCGCGTCCGCGTCCGCCGCCACCAGGGTTGTGATGCGGCCGGAGCGGGTATCGCCGAAGGTCTTGCCCGCGAAGATCTCCAGCGTGTTGGTGCCGAGGTCCGAGATGTTGGCGAGCACCCGTCGCCGCGAGCCTTCGCCCAGCGCCACCACGCACACCACCGAAGCGATGCCGATGATGATGCCCAGCATGGTCAGGAAGGTGCGCAGCCGGTGCGCCTGCATGGCGAGGAGCGCCATCAGGAAGGCCTCCCGCAGCCGGCCGGCGAAAGCCCGCCAGCGGGCGGCTTCCGGCGTGGCGTCCACGGCCTCCTTCTCCTCGCGCGGCAATGGCTCGTCGGGCGCACGCCGGCGGTCGGCGACGATCTCGCCGTCGCGGATCTCGATGATGCGCTGCGCCCGCTCGGCCACGCTCATGTCGTGGGTGACGATGATGATGGTGCGCCCTTCCCCATGCAGCTCGTCGAGGATGCGCAGCACCTCAGCGCCGCTCCTGGTATCGAGCGCGCCCGTAGGTTCGTCGGCGAGGATCACCTCGGCCCCGTTCATCAGGGCGCGGGCGATGGAGACGCGCTGCTGCTGGCCGCCGGACAGCTGGCCGGGCCGATGCCCCGTGCGTTCGGCCATGCCGAGGCGGGCGAGGAGCGCGGCGGCACGGTCGCGGCGGCGCTCCGGCGGTGCTCCGGCATAGACGGAGGGGATCTCCACATTGCCCAGGGCGGTGAGTTCGGACAAAAGGTGATAGCGTTGAAAGATAAAGCCGAAATGCTCCCTCCGCAGGGCCGCCAGCGCATCCGGGCCAAGGTCCGAGGTCTCCCGGCCGGCGATGCGGTAGCTGCCGGAGGTGGGCCGGTCGAGGCAGCCGAGGAGGTTCATGAGCGTGGACTTGCCGGAACCCGAGGCGCCGACGATGGCCACCATTTCTCCCCGCCCGATAGCAAGGTCGATGCCCTTCAGCACCTCGATGGTGCCCTCCCCCGCCGGATAGGCGCGGCACACGCCCTTAAGCTCGATCAGCGGCACGCCCATCTTCGCATCCATGACTAAAAGCCCATGGGCGACGGCGGGCCGCCCCTCTCGGAAGTCTTTGTGCCGGCAGTCATTTCCCCGGTGACGACCCGCTCGCCCGCCGTGAGGCCCGAGCGGATCTCGGCCGTCACCTTGTCGTTGAGCCCCACCTCCACGGGACGGCGGGAGAGGCTGCCGTCGGCGCCCACCACGCGCACCGCGAAGCCCTGGCCGTTGCGTTCCAGCGCCGTGGCGGGAACGGTGAGCACATTTTTCGCCTGGCCGAGAATGATGTGCACCTCCGCCGTCATGTAGGTGCGCAGCCGGCCGTCCGGGTTCGGCACGTCGAACAGGCCGATGTAATAGATGGCCGAGGAGGAGGAAGAGGAACTGGACGAGGAGGACGACGAGCTGCTCGACGACGTGCTGGAGGTCGTGAAGCTGCTGTCGGTTTTGATGGCTTCAGGGGCAGGTTCTATAAACTCCAGCCGGCCGTCGTACCGCCGCTCCGGCTCGCCCAGAATTGAGAAACTGAGCGGCATGCCCGTCGCGACCTTGACGATGTCAGCCTCGGAAATCTCAGACCGCACCGTCATCATGTCCAGCCGGCCCAGGATGACGATGGTGGGGGCGGACTGGGTGGCGTTCACCGTCTGCCCTTCCTGGGCGACGATGGAGAGCACCGTGCCGTCGATGGGGGCGGTGATGCGGGTGTAGCCGAGGTCGGCGCGGGCGGTCTCCACCCCGATCTGCGCCTCGGCGATCTGGGCCTCCAGCGCCGCCAGCTGGGCGCGGGTGACCTTCACGGCCGCCTCGGCGCTCTCATAGTCGGCCTGGGAGACGGCCTTCTGGGCCACCATGCGGGTCTGGCGTTCGAGCGTCAGCTCGTTGAGGCGCAGCGTCGCCTCCTTCTCCACTTTCTGGGCGCGCACGTTGGCGAGGGCGGCCTCGGCGGTGTGGAGCGCGTTCTGCTGGGTGACGGAATCGATCTGCGCCACCAGGTCGCCGGCCTTCACCTTCTCCCCCAGCCGGACCTTCACCGAGGTGATGCGGCCGGAGGCCTGGGAACCCACAGCCACCAGCTTGGAGGGCTTCAGCGTGCCGGTGGCGATCACCGTCTCCTCCACATCGCCGCGGGTGACCGGCGCGGTCATGAGGCCGGCATCGGCCGCCGGGGCGGTGAGGCGGGAATAGAGATATCCCCCGCCGGCGAGCAGCAGCACGGCAAGGCCCCATGGCAGCAACCGGCGGCGGGCGGGCGGCGCCTTCGGCGCGCGCGGGGGCGCGGCAGCGAGGCGATCCGGAGCGAAGGGGGCGTTCATGGGCGGTGTCTCGTCATGGCGTGCCGGCGGGCGGCATGCGCGCGAAGCGGGGGCCGGTGTTGTGGTCGACGATCTCGGGCTTTGAGGTATCCACCGCCCCGTCCCAGCCGCCGCCCAGCGCCTTGTTGAGCGCGACATAGTATTTGGCGATGGACGCCCGGCTCTCGATCAAAGACGTCTCGGCGGAATAGAGGGAGCGCTCGGCGGTGAGCACGTCGAGAAAGCTCGACGCGCCATTCTCGTAGAGCGTGCGGGACAGCCGGGCCGCGTCCCGGTAGGCGGCGGCGGAGGCGGCGAGCTTGCCGGACTTGATGCGCTGCTGGGCGAGGGAGACGGAAGCATTCTCCACATCCTCCAGCGCGGTGAGCACCGCTGCGCGATAGGCGATGAAGGACTGATCGCGCTCCGCCTCCGCCAGCTCCACCGCCGCCTTCAGCTGGCCGCCGGTGAAGATGGGCACGGTGAGCGTCGGCCCGAACGACCAGCTGATGGAGGAGGAGCGGGCGAGATCCCCCACCTGCGCGCCGGTGGAGTTGATCGTCCCGGTGAGGCTGACGGACGGATAGCGGTTCGCCTCCGCCTGCGCGATCAGCGCGGTGGACTGGGCCAGCAGCCGCTCGGCCGAGCGCACGTCCGGCCGGCTCGCCAGCACGCCGGCGGGAATGCCGCGCGGCACCGGCAGGCGCGGGGCCGGCACCGCGCGCACCTTCCCCATGCGCTCGGCCAGGGCCAAGGGCGCCTGCCCGGTGAGCACCGAGATGCGGTGCATGCTCTGCGCATAGGAGGCTTCCAGCTCGGGAATGTCGGCTTCGGTGCCCGCGGCAAGGCCGGTGGCATTGGCCACGTCCACGGCGGAGGCGCCGCCGGCCTCCTGCTTGCGACGGGTCAGCGCCTCGGTCTCGCGCTGGGAGGCGGCGGTGCGCCGGGCCAGCGCGATCTTCGCCTGGTAGCCGCGCGCATCGATGTAGTTGGAGGCCACGTCGCCCACCAGCGTCAGGAGCGCCGCGTCGAGATCGTTGGTGGCCGAATCCACGCCATAGCGCGCGGCCTCCACCGCCCGGCGATTGGCGCCGAACACGTCGATCTCCCAGCTGGCATCGAAACCCGCCTGGAACTCGCCATAGCCGGAGGTGACGGTGACGTCGCCACCGCTGGAGACCGCATCCCCATTGTCGCCGCGGGTGCCCGAGGCCGTGCCCGACACCTGCGGGAACAGGGCGCCCACCTTCTCGCGATAGGTCGCACGCGCGGCCCGCACCTTCGCCTTGGCGGTCGCCACATCGAGATTGCCGGCCACCGCTTCCGCCATCAAGGCGTCCAGCACCGGATCGCCGAGGCGGCGCCACCATTGCTTCAGGTCGGGCTGCGCTTCCGCCCTGGCCGCGTGGGTGCGGCCCCAATGGGCGGGCAGATCCAGGGCGGGCGTTTCATAGTCGGGACCGACGGCGCAGCCGCCGAGGGACAATGCGAGGGCGAGCAGCAGGCCGGCCGCGCCGCAGCGGGGTGCAGGAGACCTCATCGCCCGCAACCGGCCCCTTTGCCGCCCGGAACGTGCAAAACGATGATGTGACGACCTGAACCCATTGCGAACCCGCCTTGGAAACCGGCTCGCGATTTTAGGGCCCACGGTGACGGCAATGGGACCCGGGGGCGTCAATAGGTTTCCCCAAGGTGTCTGAATATTGCTGCCGGTGCTTCTCCCGGCGGCTGTGGCCCGCGGGACACCCGCCCGGCCCCTGGCGGCCGTGATGACCCATCAGCTCGGCTGAAGCCCCGGTCATCTCAAGCGTCTTCAGCCCGGGCTCATCCGGGCATCCCCGCGTCGCTCGCCCGCCGCCGGCGGTTGAGGCCAGGGCCCGAGGGCCGGGGTCGCCGCCATCGCCCCGGAATTCCGGGGCTCGAAACGCAGCGGCGGCCGCGTCGCCTGGGCAACGCGGCCGCCGCATGATCCGAAAGCCACCGGCCGGCCCCCGCGCCGGACCGGGGCCGGGGCAGACCTCAGTTCTTCTTCTCGCGCTGGGCGATGATGGCGGGACAGGCGCTCTGCGACAGGGGGCGGAACGCCTCGTCCCCCGGCAGCGTGGCCACGAGGTCGTAGAGGTCCCACTCGCCCTTGGAGGCTGCGGGCGACTTCACCTGGAACACGTAGAAGTCATGCACCATGCGCCCGTCCGGACGCAGGCGCGCGTTGCGCACCACGTCGTCCTTGATGGGCAGCTCGGCCATCTTCGCCACCACCGTCTCGGCATCGTCGCTCTTCGCCGCCGCCGCTGACTTCAGGTAGTGCAGGATGGAGGAATAGACGCCCGCATGGATGGCGGAGGGGATCTTTCCGGCCTGCGCCTTGAAGCGCTCGGAGAAGGCGCGCGTGCCGTCGTCGATGTTCCAGTAGAACCCCTCCGAGAGCAGCGTGCCCTGCGCGGTCTGCAGCCCCACGCTCTTCACGTCCAGCGCGGTGAGGAAGAAGGCCACCAGCTTCTGCTTCGAGCTGGTGATGCCGAACTCGCGCGCGGTCTTGATGCCGGACACCGTGTCGTTGCCGGCATTGGCGAGCGCGATGATGTCCGCGCCGGAGCCCTGCGCGGTGAGCAGCGGCGAGGAGAGGTCCACCGCCGGGAAGGGATGGCGCACGGAGCCGAGGACCTTGCCGCCCTTCGCGCTCACGACCGTCTTGGCATCGGCCTCGAGCTGCTGGCCGAGGGCATAGTCCGCCGTCACCAGGTACCAGGAGGTGCCGGGCTGGGTGAGGCGGTTGGCGATGCCGGCCACCTGCACGTAGGTGTCCCACATCCACTGCACCACATGGCCGGGCTGGCAGGCGTCGCCCGTGAGGCGGGCGGTGCCGCCGGGGAACAGGGCGACGCGGTTCTTCTCCTTCACCAGCGGCGCGATGGCGAGCTGGATGGAGGCGTTGGACATGTCGGCGAGGACGTCCACGCCATCCTGGTCGATCCACTTGCGGGCGGTGGCGGAGGCGATGTCCGCCTTGTTCTGGTGGTCGGCGGAGATCATCTCGATCTTCATGCCGGCGCACTCGGCCTTCAGGCAGTCGTCGATGGCCATCTGCGCGGCGATCACCGAGCCCTTGCCGGTGATGTCCGAATAGACGCCCGACATGTCGGTGAGCACGCCCACCTTCACGGTGCCGTCGGACATCTGCGCCGAGGCCGGCGATGCTGCGAGGCCCGCGGCCAGCACCAGGGCGCAGCCGGCGGTCGCGGTGCGGGTCAGTCCCTTCCTCATGTGGTTTCTCCCGATATTTTCTTCGTTCGTGATGCTCACCAATGGGCCATGGGCAGGCCCGCCACCGGCGCGCGAAAGACTGGAATGCGGCTGCCCCTCAGGCTGCCCACATAGACGTTCCGCAGGTCCGGCCCGCCGAAGGTGACGCTGGCGAACCAGGGGGCGATGCGCCCGCCGCAGGCGAGCATCATCTCCGGCGTCGCGGCGTCCTTCTCGAAGGCGGCCATCAGCGCCCTGCCCTCGGCGCTGCCCTTGTCGTCGTCGAGCAGGATGCGCAGGTCGCCCTCAGGCGTGATGGCGAAGATGCGATCCGTCATCACATGCGTGCCCCACAAATTGCCATGCGCATCGAAGGCGATGCCGTCGATGAAGGCGCCGTGGTCGGCGGGGCCGAACACCTCGCGGTCCGTCAGGCTGCCATCGGGCAGGACGCGCAGGCGGGTGACGTGGCGCCCGCAGGTCTCGGCCACGTAGAGCCACTCCTCCTTCGCATCGAGGCGGATCTCGTTGGTGAAGCGGAAGCCGTCCGCCACGATGCGCAGCACGCCCTGGTCGTAGAGCGCGACGTAGCCGTCGGCCACGTTGGGGCTCATGGCCCGCATCCAGTTCCTGATGCGGGTGGAGATGGTGAGCCAGATGCGGTCGCGGCTGTCGCGCAGCACGAAGTTCACCTTGCCGATGGGCGCGCCGTCGATGCTGTCCGCCAGCACCCGGCTCTCGCCCGAACGCGTCATCACCTCCAGCCGGTCGGTGCCGAAATTGGAGATGAGGATGTCGCCGTTGCGGGCGAAGGCGAGGCCGTTGGGCAGGGTGCCGGAGACGAAGCGCGCCTCCTCGTCCGTGGCGGCGGCGAACCCCGTCGCCTCCGTCTGCGCGACGAGGCGTTGCGTGCCGTCCGGGCCGATGTGCACCACCCCGCCTCGCGCATCCGCGCTCCACAGGGCGCCGTCGCGTTCCGCGAGGATGCACTCCGGCCGCTGGAGCCCCTCCCCCACATAAGCGATGGCGGCGGGGTCGACCTCGAAGCCGTCGATGGGGTTGGGGGCCGCCATGGCTCAGAAGCTCACCTTGTCCGCGCCCTTGAGGCCGAGGGTGGCGCGGGCCTCGTCGGGAGTGGCGATCTCGTGGCCCAGTTCCTCCAGGATGCGGCGGATCTTCGCCACCTGCTCGGCATTGGAGGTGGCGAGCTTGCCGCGGCCGATGAACAGGCTGTCCTCCAGCCCCACGCGCACGTTGCCGCCCATCATGGCCGCCTGGGTGGCGAACGGCATCTGGTGGCGGCCGGCGGCGAGCACGGACCAGTGGTAGTCCTTGCCGAACAGCTTGTCGGCGGTGCGCTTCATGAACATGAGGTTGTCCATGTCGGCGCCGATGCCGCCGAGGATGCCGAAGATGAGCTGCAGGAACACCGGCGGCTTGAACCAGCCCTGGTCGAGGCAGTGGGCGAGATTGTAGAGGTGGCCCACGTCGTAGCATTCATGCTCGAACTTGGTGCCGTGCTCCTCGCCGAGCATCTTGTAGATGCGCTCGATGTCGCCGAACGTGTTGCGGAAGATGAAGTCCTTCGTCCCCGTGAGATAGGGCTCCTCCCACGGATGCTTCCAGTTGGAATAGCGCTTCGCCAGCGGGTGCAGGGCGAAGTTCATGGAGCCCATGTTCAGCGAGCACATCTCGGGCGCCGTCAGGAGCGGGGCGGCGAGGCGCTCCTCCACGCTCATGTTCAGGCCGCCGCCGGTGGTGATGTTGATCACCGCGTCGGTGGCCTGCTTGATGCGCGGCAGGAATTCCATGAACACGGCCGGGTCCGGCGTCGGGCGGCCGTCCTTCGGGTCGCGGGCGTGCAGGTGCAGGATGGCGGCGCCCGCCTCGGCGGCGGCGATGGCCTGCTCGGCGATCTCGCTCGGCGTGATGGGCAGCGCGTCCGACATGGTGGGCGTGTGGATGCCGCCCGTGACCGCGCAGGTGATGATGACCTTGCTCAAGACATGTCTCCGCAAAAAGGCGTTCAATCGGGAAGAATGGCGACGGCGCGTGTCCAGCCGGCCGAGGCGGCGCGCACCTTCACCGGGAAGCAGCTGACGGTGAAGCCGGTGGCGGGCAAGGCTTCCAGATTGTGCAGCTTCTCGATCTGGCAATAGCCCTTCTCACGGCCCGCCTTGTGCCCCTCCCAGATGAGCGAGGCATCGCCCGTCTGCGCAAAGCGGCGCGCGGTGAAGGAGAAGGGCGCGTCCCAGCTCCAGCCGTCGGTGCCGACCACGCGGATGCCCTGGTTCACGAGGTGCAGCGTCGCCTCCCGGCCGAAGCCGCAGCCCTTGTCCACATAGTCCTGCTCGCCGTAGCGGGCGCCGGCGGCGGTGTTCACCACCACGATCTCCAGCGGGCTCAGCGTGTGGCCGATGCGGGCGAGCTCGGCGTCGATCTCGGCGGGCGTCACCACATGGCCGTCGGGCAGGTGGCGGAAGTCGAGCTTCACGCCGGGGCGGAAGCACCAGTCGAGGGGGATCTCGTCGATGGTGATGGCCCGTGCCCCGCCGTCCATGGTCGGGTGATAATGCCAGGGCGCGTCCACATGGGTGCCGTTGTGGGTGGAGATGTGCGCCGTCTCCACCGCCCAGCCCATGCCGTCCGGCAGCTGCTCGGGCTTCAGACCCGGAAAGGCGGCGCACAGCACCGGCGCCGTTTCCCGATGGGCGGAATAGTCGATCCGCACCCGCTGGAACGGGGGATCGGCGGGCACGTCGTTCTCCAGCGGAATGGAGATGTCGATAAATCTCGGCACGGCGCTTCCATCCTGAGGCGCGCGACGACCAGATCGCGGCGCGATGTGATCGAACGGCGCGTTCTCTTGCTTAAGTCCGGAGCGCGATGTCCCGAGCACACTCACTCAATCTGCTCGGATCGCCCTCTTGTCGGCCCGGTGCGTCCGGCCTCTTTTGTACAGTCGTACAGGTTCTTGCACATCCGTACAAGAGAGATCATGATCCATCCTACACGCTTCTGCCGGCAATGGCGTGACGCCACAACCAGCGCTAGAAAGACCGGAAGCCGAAGGGGACATCCGGAGCGAGGACATGGAGACGACCAGGCCCAAGCCCCCCGCATCCGCTCCGCCCGCGTCGGCGAGGCGGACGCGCCGTTCCGCCGTGCCGGCGAGCGAGCCGCAGCGGCCGGACCGCCGGCAGGACATCCTGACGAGCGCGGAAGTGCTGTTCGCCGAGCGCGGCTATGCCGCCGTCTCGGTCCGGGACATCGCGGGGCGGGCCGGAGTTCCGGTGGCGCTGGTGGGCTATTACTTCGGCCGCAAGCCGGAGCTGCTCGCCACCGTGTTCGAGCACCGGCAGGCCAATCTGGACGAACGCATCGCGCGCATCCGCGAGGTGGGGGCGAAGGGGCCGGGCGCGGGGCGCGTGGAGGAGATCGTCACCGCCTGGGCGGAACCGGTGGTGCGCCTGCACGGCTCGGCGAGCGGGGATTCGTTCTCGCTGCTGGTGGCCCGCACGGCATGGGACCCGGGGCCCGAGGCCACCGCCATCATCGAGCGGTTCTACGATCCGCTGGTGCGGGCCTTTCTCGAGGCCATGCGCATCGCCCTGCCCGGGTGTCCGGAGGAGCGGCTGCTGTGGGCCTATGAATATGCGGTGGGCGCGCTGCTCATGTATGTCGCCGACAAGCGGATCGAGCGTCTCTCCGGCGGCCGCGCCACCGTCGGCGACCCTGCCATGTTCGATGATTTCGTCCGCTTCGTCAGCGCCGGCTTCAAGGCCGCCTGCGGCTGACGGAACCTGTCCGCTGGTGCCGATAAAGGGACCTCGTGCCCCGGACAAGCGACACCGAAGGTGGAGCGCCGATCCGGGGCCCAGGGGAAAAGTCCGCGAAGCGGGCGATATCTTCAGGGCCTCTCAGGCAGGAGCCGCCTTCGGCGAACCCTTGCGCTGGGCCCCAGCTCTCCTTCCGCTGCGCTGCGCTCCGTTCCAGTCGGCCGGGGCACGAGGTCGCTGTGTTCGCGGCAGGCCTCTGTACAGCCCTCCACCGGTCGGTACTCCCCCTCTCCCCTTGAAGTCGGCTGCTGCCGACTTCAACCTTTGCAAACCGAACCCGGCCGGGTTCGGACGGGAGCGGGTCGGGGTGAGGAGTTCGCCGGCCGGGCGGTGGGGAGCCGCGCGTCTTCAAGCCCGGCGTCGGATCCCCCTCACCCTGCCCTCTCCCTATAAGGGCGGCTTTCCGGCCCCTCCGCCCCTCGCCAATAGCCGCTCTGCGGTGCGCCTTCCCCTCGCGGCCGATGCGGCTGGCGCTCAGGCGCTCCGGGTCACTTCGTGGCGTCGTAGCGGGCCTTGGTCTCGGCATTGGGCGGGTAGAGGCCGGGCAGCGAAGCGCCCCCGTTCACCTCGTCCATCACCCAGCCCTCGAACCGCTCCTGCTCCGGCGCGGTGGCGAGCACATGGTCCAGCAGCGCGGCGGGAATGAGCACGGCGCCGTCCTCGTCCACCACCACCACGTCGTCCGGGAACACCGCGACGCCGCCGCAGGCCACGGGCTCCTGCCAGTTCACGAAGGTGAGGCCGGCCACGGAGGGCGGGGCCGCGGCGCCCTGGCACCACACCGGCAGGCCGGTGCCGAGCACGCCCGCCATGTCGCGCATCACCCCGTCGGTGACGAGGGCGGCGACGCCCTTCTTCGCCATGCGGGCGCACAGGATGTCGCCGAAGATGCCGGCATCGGTCACGCCCATGGCGTCCACCACCACGACCACGCCGTCCGGCATGGCCTCGATGGCGGCGCGGGTGGACTTCGGGGAGGCCCAGGATTCCGGCGTCGCCAGGTCCTCGCGGGCCGGCACGAAGCGCAGCGTGAAGGCCGGACCCACCACCCGCTTCTGGCCGGGACGGATGGGACGCGTGCCGCGCATCCACACGTTGCGCAGCCCCTTCTTGAGCAGCACCGTGGTGATGGTGGCGGTGGACACCTTCGAGAGCGTCGCGACGACGTCCGGAGCGAGGGCCATGGCTTCGGTTTCCTTGTGGTTTCAGATGCTGGGGATCAGCCCCCCGTCCACCCGCACCAGCGAGCCGGTGACATAGGAGGCGGGGGCGCCGGCGAGGAAGGTCACCACGGCGGCGAATTCCTCCGGCGCGCCGTAGCGGCCCATGGGGATGGCGGCCGCGCTCTCGGCGGCGACATCGGCGGCAGCGCGCTGCTCGCGGTCGGCCTTCGCCTTGTCGAGGAAGGCCACGCGGTCGGTGGCGATGCGGCCGGGGGCGACGGCGTTCACGGTGATGCCGTCCTTCGCCACCTCGCGCGCCAGCGTCTTCGACCAGCCCACCAGCGACAGGCGCAGCGCGTTGGACATGGCGAGGTTGGGGATGGGCGTCACCACGCCGGACGAGGTGGTGGTGATGATGCGGCCCCACGTCTTCGCCCGCATGCCGGGCAGCACGCGATCGGTGAGGGCGATCACCGAGAGCACCATGGCCTGGAAATTCCTGGCCCACAGCTCGCTCGGCTGGCCGGCGGCCGGGGTGGGCGGCGGGCCGCCGGTGTTGTTCACCAGGATGTCGACGGAGCCGAAGCGCGCTTCCACCGCAGCCACCTGCGCCTCGATGGCAGAAAGGTCGGAGAGGTCCCACACCAGGGGCATCGCCTCGCCGCCCGCGGCGACGATGTCGGCGACGCTCGCCTCCACGTTCGCCGCCGTGCGCCCGGCCACCGCCACGCGCGCGCCCTCGCGGGCCAGGGAGGCGGCGATGGCGCGGCCGAGACCGCCGCCGCCACCGAGCACGAGGGCCGTCCTGCCGTGAAGACCAAGATCCATTTTGTTTCTTCCGCTCGTTGTGGCGCGCACACACGGGAGCGCCGTTCACCTTGCAGGACCGCGCTGAGGATGGCGCGTTCCCAACCCATAGGAAATGTGTGTAATTATAGCTTCAGAAGATACAATCACTTTTGTTATGCTGACTCATGGACACACGCTTTCTTGAGAGCTTCGTCGAGGTGGTGGACAAGGGCTCCATCGCCGAGGCGGCGCGGCGGCTGAACCTCACCGCCGCCGCCGTGGCCCAGCGGCTGCGCGCGCTGGAGGCGGAGATCGGCACGCCCCTCGTGCTGCGGGCCGGGCGCACCGTGAAGCCCACCCAGACGGGCCTTGCCATTCTGGACCGGGCGCGGGCGCTGCTGCGCGACGTGCGGGACCTGCGGGCGGTGAGCGTGGGCGGGACGCTTTCGGGCGAATTGCGCCTCGGCGCCACCACCACGGCGCTTACCGGCCTGATGCCGGCGGCGCTGGCCGCGCTCGCCCAGGCGCATCCGCAGGTGGAGGTCTACATCGTCCCCGGCGTCTCGGCGGACCTCTACCACCAGGTGCTGCGCGGCGAGCTCGATGCCGCGGTGATCCTTGAGCCGCAATTCGCCTTGCCCAAGTCCTGCGAGTTCGAGACGCTCAGCATCGAGCCGCTGGTGGTGCTCTCGCCCGCCGCCGTGGCCGACTGGCCGGCCGCCGCCCGCGCGCCTCATGCGCTGCTGCGCACCCAGCCGTTCGTGCGCTACGACCGCAACCATTGGGGCGGGCAGATCGTGGACCGCTACCTGCGCCACACCGGCATCAAGCCGCGCGAGCGGTTCGAGCTCGATTCGCTCGAGGCCATCGCCGCCATGGTGGACCGCGGCCTCGGCGTCGCCCTGGTGCCGGATTGGGCGCCCCCGTGGCCGGAGGGTCTCGCCCTCCACAAGCAGCCGGTGCCGGAGCCCGGCTGGGCGCGGCACATGGGGCTGTTCTGGGCGCGCATGTCCCCCCGCCTGCCGCTGGTGGAGGCCCTGCGCGCGGCCGCCTCAATCCGACCCGGCGAAGGCATCGACCACCCCGCCCACGAGGTTCAGCCCCAGTAGGAAGTCCGAGGGCAAATGGGTGCGGACGAGCGGCACCCGCGCGATGGGGTGGGCAAGCGCCTCCGCCTGCGCGCGGCGGGCCGCCACCGCATCCGCGATGGTCACCGCCGCGAAGCGGAAGCGCGCGCCCGGCCGCAGCTGGGCGAAGGCGCCGAGGTCGGCGCCGATGACGTTGGCGATCTTGGGATAGCCGCCGGTGGGCTGGCGATCCGCCATCAGCACGATGGGCCTGCCCTCCCCCGGCACCTGGATGGCGCCGTGGGCAATGCCGTCGGACACCACGTCGAACCCGTTCCGGTGGCGCAGCGGCTCGCCCTCCAGCAGATAGCCCATGCGGTCGCTGCGGGGGGAGAGGGTCCAGTCGCGGCCGAGGAAGGCGGCGATCTGGTCGGCGCTGAAATAGTCGTCCTGCGGGCCGAGGACCACGCGGATCACGTCCGCCGGCCGGTCCAGCCACGGCGCCACCAGCCGCGCGGGAGCGGTGGGGGCAAGCGCGCCCGCCGCGGCGACGGGGATGAGGTCCCCCGCCTTCAGCGGCCCGCCGTCGAGCCCGCCGATCGCGGCGCGGGTGTGGGTAGCGGTGGAGCCGAGCACCGGCTTCACCACGAGCCCGCCCGCCACCGCCAGATAGCACCACGCTCCGCTCGCCCCGGCGCGCAGGGAGAGCTCGCGCCCCGCCTCCAGCGTCAGCGCCAGCGGCGTCTCCAGCTTCTGCCCGTCGACCAAGGCGATGAACGGCGCGCCGGCGACGGCGAGCGTGACGGGCCCGCCTTCCGCTGCCACCGTGAGCCCGCCGAGGCCGACCTCGATAGCGGTCGCCTCCGCTTTCGCGCCCACCGCGAGGTTCGCGGTGGCGTGGGCCAGCGGGTCCATGGGCCCGGAGGCGGTGATGCCGATGCGCAGGTAGCCGTGCCGGCCGCCGTCCTGCACCGTGGTGCCCGGACCGGCGGCGATGATGCGAAGGCCGCTCATGCGCCGCCCTCCCGCCGGGCGATGACCTCGCCGGCCGCCGCGCGAGCCTCCAGAGCCAGGAATGTGGCGCGATCGATGGGCTCGAAGGTCAGCTCGTCCCCCACCGCGAGCAGCACGGGCGGGTCGCGCGTCAGCGAGAACATGGTCTCCGGCGTGCGCCCCAGCAGCCACCAGCCGGTGGGCATGGAGACGGAGGCGATGGAGGTGAGGCCGCCGCCGATCATGATCACGTTCGGCGGATGCGGCGGGCGCGGCTTCACGCGGCGCGGCACGGCGAGCTGTTTCGGCAGCCCGCCGAGATAGCAGTAGCCCGGCGCGAAGCCGTACATGTAGAGCCGGTAGCGCGCGCCGGAATGCAGCTTCACCACCTCGTCCGGCGTGAGGCCGGTGGCGGCGGCGACGGCGGCGATGTCCTCGCCGTAGACGGGATCGTAGCAGCAGGGAATGGTCCACAGCGCGCCGCGCCGCTCCGTGCCGCGGACGGTGCGGGCCAACTTCGTCACCTCGGCGGCGAGGGTCGCCCGGTCGATCACCAGCGGATCGTAATGGATCATCAGCGAGCGATAGGTGGGCACGCTTTCGCGCACTCCCGGCAGGTCGCGCGCCGCCAGCGCCGTGTCGAGCGCCAGCACGCGGTCGTTGAGCACGGGATCCACCCGGTCGCCGAACTCGGCGACGAGGGCCGCCTCGCCCGCATCCAGCAGGCGCAGGGCCGCGGGAGCTTCAGGCGAAGGGCGCAATGGTGATGCCCTCGTCTTCCAGCCGGCGGCGCACGCGGCGCGCCGTCTCCACCGCATGGGCGCTGTCGCCATGGACGCAGATGGAGCCGATCTCCGTCGGCAGCAGCCGGCCCGAGCGGGTGAGGATGGCGCCCGCCTTCACCATGGCCGCGACCCGGGCGGCGGCCTCGTTCGCATCGGCGATCATGGCGCCGGGCTGGCCGCGGGGCACCAGCAGCCCCTCCTCCGTATAGGCGCGGTCGGCGAAGATCTCGGCGACAGGAGCAAGCTCCGCCGCGCGGGTGGCGGCGGCCTGCGCGCCGAGGGGGCCGGCGAGGATGGGCAGGCTGGCGTCCACCGCCTTCACCGCGCGGGCGACAGCTTCGGCGATCTCCGGCATCTCCTCCGCCATGTTGCCGAGGGCGCCGTGCACCTTCACATAGGCGACCCGATGGCCCGCGTAGGCCGCCATGCCCTGCGCCGCGCCGACCTGATAGGCGATCAGGCGCTCGATCTCGCCGGCAGAGAAGGGAATGCGCCGCCGGCCGAAGCCCCAGAGGTCCGGAAAGCCCGGATGGGCGCCGATCGACACGCCCTTCTCCTGCGCCAGCGCGAACACGCGGGCCATGATCTCGGGATCGCCCGCATGCAGCCCGCAGGCGAGGTTGGCGGAGGAGACGATGTCGAGCAGCGCCGCGTCATCGGTGATGACATAGGCGCCGAAGCCCTCGCCGAGGTCGGAATTGAGGTCCACCTTCATGTCGCGATCCCTCGTTGACCGCGACGCCGTCTGACGGCCCACGCGGTCCTTGTCCTCGATCTGGAGCCGGACCCGGCTCCGGCGCTTGCGAATTGCGGGCGCGCCGCCCGTCGTCAGATGCCGAGATAGGCGCGGCGCACGTCCGGGTTCTCGCGGACCTCGGCGGCGGTGCCTTCGAGGATGACACGGCCGGTCTGCAGCACATAGGCGCGATCGGCGATCTCCAGGCTCTCCACCAGCCGCTGCTCCACCAGGAGGATGGTGACGCCCGTGTCGCGGATGGTCTTCACCGCCTCGAAGATCTCGTCCACCAGCTTGGGCATGATGCCCTGGGAGGGCTCGTCCAGCATCAGCAGGCGGGGGCGGGTCATCAGCGCGCGGGAGATGGCCAGCATCTGCTGCTCGCCGCCGGAGAGGGTGGCCGCCTTCTGCGACAGGCGCTCCTTCAGCCGCGGGAACAGGGTGAAAACCTGCTCCAGCGGCGCGTCCCGGTCCGGGTCCTTGCGGAAGAGGTAGGACCCGAGGCGCAGATTGTCCGCCACCGTGAGGCGCGGGAACAGGCGCTTCGATTCCGGCACGTAGGCGATGCCGCGCTGGGTGATGAGGTGGCCCTTCAGACCGTCGATCCGGTCGCCGGCGAAGGTCACGGTCCCGCCCTTGGGGCGCTCCATGCCGGCGATGGACTTGAGCAGCGTGGACTTGCCCGCGCCGTTGGCGCCGGCCACCACCACGATCTCCCCCGCCTTCACCTGAAGCGAGATGTCATGGATGGCGATGAGGCCGTCATAGGCCGTGGTCAGGGATTTGACGTCAAGCAGCACGGTGGCGGTCCCCGAGATAGGCGGCGATCACGGCCTCGTTGCGGACGATCTCGGCGGGCGCGCCCTCGGCGAGGAGTTGGCCGAGGTTCAGCACGATGGCCCGCTCCACGAGCTGCATGACGATCTCCATCACGTGCTCCACCATGACCACGGTGATGCCCCTGCCCTGCACCTTGCGCACCAGCTCCACGCCGAGGCGCGCCTCGGACGGGGTGAGGCCGGTGAGCACCTCGTCGAGCAGCAGGAGCTTCGGCTCGGTGGCGATGGCGCGGGCCACCTCCAGGCGGCGCTTCTCCGGTGGGGTGAGCTGGCCCGCCGACGTCTCCGCACGCCCGCCGAGGCCCACGAAATCGAGGGTGTCGTAGGCAGCGGCACGCGCCATGGTGGCGTTGGCGTGGCGCACGAAGGCGCCGATCATCACATTCTCCACCACGCTCATGGAATCGAAGGAGCGCGGCACCTGGAAGGTGCGGGCGATGCCGAGACGGCAGCGCTCCGCCGCCGGCAGGCGGGTGATGTCGCGCCCCTCGAACAGGATCATGCCGGCGGTGGGGACCCGCGCCCCGGCGATGGCGCCGAACAGGGTGGACTTGCCCGCCCCGTTCGGCCCGATGAGGCCGAGGATCTCGCCCCGCCGGATGGAGATGGACACGTCCGAATTGGCAGTGAGCCCGCCGAAGCGCTGGGTGACGCCGCGCGTCTCGAGGAGGACGTCCGAGCTCATGCCTTGCCTCCCTTGCGCTGGAACAGGCTCAGCAGGCCCTCCGGCTTCGCCAGCGCCACGCCCATGATGAGCGCGCCATAGATCACGAGGTCGAGGCCGGAGCCGGACCCGCCGAGATAGGAGCGGGTGATCTCCGTGAGCGGGATGAGGATGGCCGCGCCCAAGGCCGCCCCCCACAGGGTGCCGATGCCGCCCAGCACCGCCGGCAGGGCGAAGAGCAGCGAGAAGCGGAAGCTCATCACGCTGTCCGGGTCGATATAGGCCACATAGGCCGCGTAGAAGGCGCCGCCCACCGCCGTGAAGAAGGCGGAGACCGCCGCCGCGGCAATCTTGGAGCGGAACACCTCCACCCCGAGGCTCTCGGCCGCCTCCGCCTCGTCCTTCACCGCGCGCCACCAATAGCCCCAGCGGGAGTTCTCGATGAAGTAGGTGACCAGCCAGGTGACCACCAGAAGCCCCAGCGCGAAGTAGAAATACGGCACCTTGTTGCGGGCGAACTGGAGGGTGAGCCAGCTGTCGTCGCCGAACGGCCACTGGATGCCCAGCGCCCCGCCGACGAAGTCCCAATTGTGCACCAGGAGAAGCCCGATCTCGGCGATCACCAGCGTGGCGATGGCGAAATAATGCCCCTTCAGGCGGAAGGTCATGAAGCCCAGCGCCACCGCCAGCACGGCGGAGAGCGCGCCGCCCACCAGCATGCCAATCCACGGCACAACCTCATAGTTCACATACAGCACCGAGGCCGAATAGGCGCCGATGCCGAAGTACAGCGCATGGCCCAGCGAGATCTGCCCGCAATAGCCGCCGAGGATGTTCCAGCTCTGGGACACAGCTGCGTAGAGGAGCGTGAGGATGAGGACGTTCTGGAGATAGACATCGGTCACGCCGAAGGGGATGAGCGCCACCGCGGCGAAGATGGCGGCGGCGACGACGAGCTGGCGCCGGCGCTTCGCGGCGAAGGCATCGCGGGCCGGGGCGGAGGAAGAGAAGATGGCATCCGTCATCGTCAGAGCTTTCCGAACAGGCCGCTCGGGCGGAAGAACACCACGGCGAGGTAGAGGGCATAGATGCCCACCGCCTTCATGGTGGGCGGCAGGATGAGCGCGGTGATCGCCTCCACCAGGCCGACGATGATGCCCGCCACCAGCGCCCCGAACACGCTGCCGAAGCCGCCCAGCGCCACCGTCACATAGGCGATGGTGCCGAAGGTCGCGCCCACCTGGGGGTGGATGTAGTAGAAGATGGCGAGCACGGTGCCGGCGAGGCCGACGAGGGCCGCGCCGAGGCCCCAGCCGATGGCGAAGACCTTGTTGCGGTCGATGCCCACCAGGGCCACCGCGCCCTGGTCCTCGCGCGTCGCCTCCAGCGCCTTGCCGAAGTCGGTGCGCGAGATCAGCGAGAGCGCGGCGAAGGCGGCGATGGAGATGAGCCCGCCGTAGATCTGCGGCCACGGCAGGAAGATGCCGGCGACATCCAGCGTATGCCCGCCGAGCCACGAGGTCTTGATGGACCGGTAGTCCGGCGTGAACAGATACTGTGCCGCCCCCTGGATGAGGATGGCGAGGCCGAAGGTGGAGAAGATCTGCACCATGCCGGCATTCGCCTTGGCGCGCATGGCATGGCGCACCACCGCGACATAGACGAAGGCGCCCACGCAGAACAGGAGCCCCACCACGAAGGGGGCGACGACGATCGGGTCGAGCGTCGTCGCCAGCACGAGGCCGAAGGTGGCGTACATGGCGATCATGAGGAACTCGCCATGGGCGAAGTTCACCACGTCCATGAGGCCGAAGATCAGCGAGAGGCCGACCGCGATGAGGGCATAGATGAGCCCCATCAGCAGGCCGCTCGCGAGCACCTGGATAAGCGCTTGCGCCGTCATATCTTTTGTCCCGGTGATGGCAGGAGCGGCGTCAGCCGTTCATGGGCCAGATGGCGGCCGCGACGGCCACGTCTTCCGGGAAGATAGTGACGAACTTGTCGCCCGTGTATTGCAGCAGCACGGGGCTCGCGTCCGGGTTCTGGCCTTCCTCGTTAAAGCGCACGCGGGCCCAGGGCATGATGGTGCGGGTGCCGGGAATGTCGGTGGCCGCGAGCGCCTCGCGGATCACCTTGCCGTCCGTGGACTTCGCCCGGTCGATGGCGTCGGCGAGGATGACGAGGCCGATGAACTGGCGCGAGGTGTTGTCGTTCAGGTCGCGGCCGGCGCGGGCCTTGAACATGTCGTTCACCGTGGCGATGAACGGGCGCTTGGCGGCAAGGTCCAGGGAGAAGGAGGCGCGGGAGATGGCGCCCACGAGCTTGTCGCCCACCGCGTCGTAGACCACCTTCTCGGAGAAGCCGGCGGCCTGGGCCACTAGGTTCCTGGGCTTGTAGCCCAACTCCGCCATGGTGCGGGTCAAGAGGATGGCGTCGGTGGTGTAGGTGGAGGGCATCAGCACGTCCGCGTCCGCGGTCTTCAGCTGCTGCACCTCGGCGGTGAGGGAGGGCGAGTTCGCCCGATACTTCACCTCGGTCGCCACCTTGTAGCCGCGCTCGCCGGCGAGCCGGCGCTGCACGTTGGAGGAATCCACGCCGAAGATGGTATCCTCAAAGAACAGCGAGACGGTCTCGATCTTCTTGCCCTTCTTTTTCTGGACGTCGAAGAAGTCGAACATGGCGGCGGAGAACATCTCGTCCTGCGCGGCGGGGCGGAAGAAGTATTTCATCTTCTTGCGCTGGAGGCTGGGGGAGGACGAGTCCGCGCACAGGAAGGGCACGCCGTAGCGCTCGGCCACCGCGCTCACGGTGGCAGACACGGCCGACTGGTAGCAGCCGATGAGCGCCGTCACCTTGTCCTGGGTGATGAGGCGCTCGGCCTCGGCACGACCCTTCTGCGGATCGGCCTGGTGGTCGGCGAACACCAGCTTCACCTTGGCGCCGCCGAGCCCGGCAAGGCCTGCGGCCTTCGCGGTGGGCATGTCGAAGTCGAAGGCGCCGTTGATGATCTCGGCGGCGGTCTCGAAAGCGTGTCGCGCATCGATGCCCACCTGGGCGCTCGCCCCCGACATGGGATAGATGACGCCGATGGTCACCTCCGCCGCGCCCTGCGCGAAGGCGCGGGAGGCGGGGCCGGCAAGGCCCATGAGCGGAAGGGCGGAAGCGGCGAGAAGAAGCTCTCTGCGGTTCATGGTGGTCCCCTCTGGAGGTCGGGATCTGGATGAGGATCGGTTGTTGGCTGCGCCGTTTTCGGCGTCAGGCGGGGCGGCGCGCGCCCCGTGGCGTCACAGGATCGCGAGTTCGGTGTTGCGCTTGTCGGTCACCAGCATGCAGCCGGGCGCGTGGGTGATGGCGAAGTCCGGCTTGGAATCCATGAGCACCGACTGGGGGGTGACACCGCACGCCCAGAACACGGGCAGCTCGTCGTCGCGCACCTCCACCGGCGCGCCGAAGTCCGGCTTCATCACGTCGGCGACCCCGATCAGCTCCGGCAGGCCCACGTGCATGGGCGCGCCGTGCACGGACGGAAAGCGCGTGGTGATCTGGATGGCGCGGATGGCGTTGGCCGGGGTCAGCGGGCGCATGGACATGACCATCCGCCCGGAGAAGCGGCCCACCGGCGTGCAGCGCACCGAGGTCCGGAACATGGGCACCTTGGTGCCCTGGTCGATGTGGCGCAGCGGCAGGCCTTCCTGCAGCAGCGCCTCCTCGAAGGAGTGGGAGCAGCCGATGACGAAGGCCACGAGGTCGTCGCGCCAGAATTCGCTCACGTCGGTGGTGTCGGCGATCACCTTGCCGTCCTTCCACACGAGATAGCCGGGGAAGTCGGTGCGGATGTCCAGGTCCTCGCCGAGGGTCGGCACCTTGAAGCTGCCCGGCTCCGACATGCCGATGACCGGGCACGGCTTGGGATTGGCGTGGCAGAAGCGCAGGAACTCGTTCGCGAGCTCCTGCGGCAGCACGGCGAGGTTGCCCTGCACATAGCCCGGCGCCATGCCGGCGGTGGGGCCGGTGATGGCGCCCGACCGGCAGCCGAGGCGCACGGAAAGAGGCGTCTGATAGGAGCTGAGGGAGGGCTGGAACGAGCCCTGCTTGATGGCACTTGCCATGACCTGAGGCCGCCTTTGCACTGTGTGATGCTTGGTCGCAGCGAACGCCCACCATTTGGGCCCGCCCGATCCGTAGGCATTATTCAGAAGCGGCAGCCACAAGGTCCAATGATGATTCAGGATTGTTTTTGATAAGCTGTGATTATAGAAAGTGCCGCTGGGGCAGAAGAACGACGAATGTCCCGCAAAATCCTGCCGTCATGCCGGGTTGCGCTGCCCGGAGAGGTGGCACCCGCCATGGCGCGTTCCCATGGCACGTCCCCATGGCCCGCTCCCCCGTGCGTGCGGCAGCAGGGCATGCCGCTGCGACACGCCCTGCTCGCCAGCCCCGACATCGCCGGCCGGACCGAAGGCCGTTTCCGCGAACGCGCGTCGCGGTCTGGCGCCGGAGATCGCGACCCGGCAGAAAATTGGCCGGTTTCCGGCGGACCGGGTTCGCCGGAAACGCTCCTGGGTCAGGCGCCGATGCAGGCCGCGAAGGTGGTCGGATCCACATTGCCGCCGCTGAGCACGACGGCCACCGTCCTGCCCTTCGCATCCACCTTGCCCGCCAATACGGCGGCCAGCGGGGTGACGCCCCCAGGCTCCACCACCAGCTTCAGCGCGTCATAGACGAGGCGCATGGCCGCCTTCACCTCCTCGTCCGTCACCGCGACGCCGCCGGCGAGCAGGGTGCGGTTGATGGGGAAGGTCAGCGCACCCGGGGTCGGCGCCATCAGGGCGTCGCACAAGGTGGCGACGCCGCCCGCATTGCGCTCCGGCACGCCCGAGGCGAGGGAGCGGGCGAGGTCGTCGAAGCCGGCCGGCTCGGAGCTGAACACCTGCGTCTGCGGCGAGCGCGCCTTGATGGCGGTGGCCGAGCCGGCCAGCAGCCCGCCGCCCGAGCTGCCGAGGATGGCCATGTCGAGGCTGTCGCCGCCCGCCAGCACGTCCTCGATCACCTCGAGGCCCGCCGTGCCCTGCCCGGCGATGATGTGGGGATCGTCATAGGGCGGGATGATCACCGCGCCGGTCTTCAAGGCGATGTCGGCGCCGATTTCCTCCCGCGATTCGGCGAGGCGATCGTAGAGGCGCACGGTGGCGCCATAGCGCCTCGTGCCCTCCACCTTGGCGCGAGGGGCGTCGGCGGGCATCACGATGGTGGCCGGGATGCCATGGCGTGCCGCCACCGCCGCCACCGCCTGGGCGTGGTTGCCGGAGGACCAGGCGACGATGCCGCACGCGCGCTCCTGCGGTGTCATCAGCGCCACCCGGTTGGAGGCACCGCGGAACTTGAAGGAGCCGGTGTGCTGCAGCATCTCCGGCTTGACGAGGACGCGCGCGCCGCACGCGGCATTCACGAGCGGGCTCTCCAGCAGCGGGGTGTGGATGAGCTGGCCGGCGAGGCGCCCGGCTGCGGCCTCCACATCTGCGATCGTGGCAGCGAACACTGGCTTGACTCCGATGGGTCGGGTGGGCGGCGAAGCCGGCGCCTGGGGCCGGTTCCGCTTCGGGCCGCGCAGAACACCACGCCTGCCGGCTCCGTTCAAATCACCGAACATGATGGCAGAAATTCAGCCCCCGCGGTCGGCCCGCCCGATCCGGTCCTGCTGCGCCACCTCCGCCGCGAGGGCCGCGAGCGAGCCGGCGATGCCCCCGCCCAGCGTCATGGGGTAACTGGCGGTGAAGGAGAGGGCCGGCAGGTCCAGCACCGTCTCCACGATGCGCAGCTTGCCGGCGGCCAGCTCGCCCCGGATCACCTCCGGCGGGATGACGCTGAGGCCGATATGGTCCTCGGTCATGCGGATGATGGTGGAGAGGGAGGAATTGCTGAAGATGCGCGGCGTGCCCATCTCCGGTACGCTCAGGGTCTCGCGCATGAACGTGTAGGGATAGGTCGACTTGGGGTAGGTGATGATGGGGTATTTCAGGATGTCCCGCAGCGCCAGCGGCTCCAGCCCCACCACCAGGTCGCTCGCCGCCACCACCGCGAGGCGATAGCTGCCGAGATCGAGGTTCGCCATGTTCGGCTCGGTGAGGGGGCCGAGCAGGAAGGCGAGGTCCAGCTCGCGACTCACCAGCGCGTCGCGCATGACCGGGGTGATGTCCACCGTGAGGTCGATCAGCACGTTGGGATAGACCGCATGGGCCCGCTCGATGAAGCGGGAGAGCCAGGTCTGCACGATGGTTTCCGAAACCCCGAGCCGCACCACCCCGCTCATGGCTTCCGGGGTGGCCACCGCCTCCATCATGGCAGCGCGCAGGCGCAGGAAGCGCTCGGCATAATCCACCAGCACCCGCCCCTTCTCGGTCAGGCTGATGGACCGCGAGGTGCGGGCGAACAGGCGCGTCTTCAGCTCGGCCTCCAGCGCGGCGATGCGCTGGGAGACGGCGGGCTGGGTGGTGTTCAGCCGCTCCGCCGCCTTGCTGAAGCTTTCGAGCTGCGACACCCAGTAGAAGATCTCGAGACTGCGGAAATCGACCATGGCACAGCAAAGGTGGCATCACGCTCCGGCGTCAAGGGCTGGCCCTGCCGGGCCCCGCAAGACCGGAGCCCGCGGCCGGCTCAGGCGCAGGTCCACCGGCGGCCATTGCGCCAGACGCGACAGGAGGGCGCGGCCTGTCCCTCGGGGAAAGGCCGCGCCGGTCCCTCAGCCGAGGTCGCGGAACAGGCTGCCCCAGCCCTTTACCCGGCCCGGCGCGGTACCGGCGAGGGAAAGGCTTTTCCACACCACCGTGGCGATGGTGTCGTAGATGGGGATGCCGATCTCCTGCTCCAGCGCCTCCACCAGCGGCGCCGCCTTGAGGTTGGTGCAGGTGACGGCGATCGCCTCGGGCTTCGCCTCCGCCGCCTCGCGGATCATGCGGGCGAGCGTCTCCGCCGAGACTTCCGAGAAGGAATAATTGTCCCGGATGCCGAGATGCCGGTCGCTCACGCAAGTGATGCCGAGCTTGGCGTAATTGGCGATGATCTTGTCCTGCACATCATCTGTATAGGGCGAGACGAGGCCGAGCCGGGTGACGCCCTTAAGCTTCAGGATTTCATTGAGCGCGAGCATGGAGGTGCAGGCGGCGATGCCCGTTGCCTGCGTGATGCGGGCGCACAGCCGCTCGTCCGCCTCGAAGCCGAGCCAGCCGGAGGAGGTGCCGTTCCAGCCGATCACTCCCACCTTGGCATGGGAGAGCAGCTCGGCGGCCCTGAGGATCTCGGTGTCGTCGAACTGGGCGAGCGCCTGGTCCGAGAGGGCGATCTCGGTCACCTTGAAGCGGCCGAAATGGGCCGAAGCCTCCGGCAGGTTCGCCACCATCGCCTGGGTCACCGGCTCAAGCACGGTGTTGGAGGACGGTGTCAGCATGCCGAGAAGAACGCGTTGGGACATTTGACGTTTCCGGTTCTTGGAGATCAGGCGGCGGCGCGGTCGGGGCGCAGCAGGTGCAGGATGTGGCGCTTGATGTCGTTGAATTCAGCGCCGGTGATGTCACGCGGTCGTTCGAGGGTGATGGGGATCACCTCGGCGATGCGGCCGGGCCGGGCCGACATGACCACCACATGGCTGCCGAGGGTGAGCGCCTCGTCGATGCCGTGGGTGACGAACACGATGGTGCCCTGGCTCTTCTGCCAGATGCGCACCAGCTCGTTCTGCATGTCCATGCGCGTCTGCTCGTCGAGCGCGCCGAAGGGCTCGTCCATGAGGATCACGCCCGGGTTCATCAGCAGCGCCCGGGCGATGCCGACGCGCTGGTTCATGCCGCCGGACAGCTCCGCCGGATAATGGTTCTCGAAGCCGGTGAGGCCGACGAGGTCGATGTAGATCTGCGCCTGCTCCCGCCGCACCGCCTTTTGGGCGCCACGCATCTTCAGGTGGAAGGCGACGTTCTCCCACACCGGCAGCCAGGGCATCAGGTTCGCCTGCTGGAACACCACCCCCCGGTCCGCGCCCGGCCCGGTCACCGGCTGGCCGTCCACGGTCAGGGTGCCGGCGGAGGGCTTGTCGAAGCCGGCGATCATGTTCAGCAGCGTGGACTTGCCGCAGCCCGAGGGGCCGAGCAGGCAGATGAAGTCGTTGCGCTTCACGCTGAGGGTCACGTTGGACAAGGCGGTGACGTCGCGGCCCCGCGCCTTGTCGGTGAACACCTTGGAGACGTTGGAAATTTCGATGTTGGCCATGGTTCAGCCCTCGCCCTGGAGCGTGGTGCCGCGCTGCCAGCGCAGGGCGCGGGCCATGGCGAGGCGGATGAGGAGGTCGCTGAGGTAGCCGAGCAGGCCGATGGAGGCCATGGCGGCGATCACGATGTCGTAGCGCAGGAAGTAATAGGAATCCCACAGCACGTAGCCGACGCCGCTCTTCACCGCGACCATCTCGGCCGTCACCGTGAGCATCCAGGCGGAGCCGATGGCGATGCGCAGGCCGGCGAAGATGGAGGGCAGCGCGGCGGGCAGCACGATGTGCCACAGCAATTGCCTCTGCCCGCCCCCCACCATGGCGCCGGCGCGGATGAGGTTGCGGTCGCAGGTCTTCACCCCATGGATGGTGTTGAGCAGGATGGGGAAGAAGGCGCCGAGGAACACCAGGAAGATGGCCGGCTTGTCGGCGATGCCGAACCAGATGATGGCAAGCGGGATCCACGACACGGGCGGGATGGGCCGCAGCATCTGCAAGGTCGGCTCGATGGTGACCTCGATGAAGCGCGACCAGCCGATGGCGACCCCCACCAGCACCCCGACGAGCGTGGCGATGGCGAAGCCCGCCGCGACGCGGGAGGCGCTGGCCGCGGCGTCGAAGATCCAGCGGCCGGCATAGCTCTGGGTGTTGCCGTCGATGTCGAACACCCAGTCCGCCCACGCCCAGGCCACCGCGGAGGGGGCGGGCAGGAGCGCCGGCGGCAGCGCGCCCGAGCGGGAGAAGGCCTCCCAGCCGGCGAGGATGAGGACCGGAACGACGAAACGTTCCGGCCGGCCAGGTATGGAAAAGCTGCGCATGCCGCCGGTTCCGCTGTCTTGGAATGAGCTTCGGGCCGAAGCCGTGCGAAAAGTCGAGGCGATGCTGCCCACCGCCGCATCCCTCATGGCCGGGACCGTCCCGGCCATGAGGCATTCGCAAGACCCCGGACAGTCTTTCAGGACACCTGCCTGCCGATCAGTAGCCGAGCTCGGACTTCGGCTTGCCCGTGGCCTTTTCGAGGAAGGAATAGTCCATGCGGTCTTCCACCTTCTTGGTCACGTCGGTGCTGATGTACTTGAGGTCCCGCATCATGTCGGCGATGGCGGCGGCCGATGCGCGATGCATCTTGTAGTCCGGGTAGAGGTTGATGATGGCGGCGTCGGCCACCGTCTTGTCGAGGCCCGTCACCTTGGTGATGACGCCTTGCCAGAGCACGTGGTCGGCATCGAGCTTGTCGTCGAGCTTCACCACCGCCTTCACCACCGCTTCCACCGCCTTGGGGTTGGAGGCGATCACGTCGGAGCGGGTGACGATCAGGTTGGTGAGCTTGCCGGCCGCCTGGTCATAGGGATAGGCGAAGAGCTTGGCCGCCTTGGCCTGCAGGATCTGGGTGGCGAAGGGCTCCACCGTGGAGATCAGCTCCACCTCGCCGCGGCGCAGGGCCTGGATGTGGTCGGACGGGTTCGGGATGTTGACGAACTGCACGTCCTTGTTGGGGTCGATGCCCTGCTTCAGCAGCGCGCCGCGCATGTGGATGTCCTGCGCATTGCCGCGGGAGGCGGCGACGCGGAACGGCTTGCCCTGCGCCTTGTAGGCGGCGACCAGCGCCTTCAGGCCGGCCCAGTCGTTCTCGTTCACGGCGAGGTCGTTGGCGATCACCAGGGCGGAGCCGCCGGAGATCTGGCCGGAGATGGCCACCAAGTCGAAGCCCTTGTCGAGGCCGGTCACGTAGTGGAGGTAGGTGACCTGCGCCACGTCGAGGCTCTTGGAGACGAGGGCGGTGAGCACGTCGTTGCCGGTGTTGAAGCCGATGGCCTCGATCTTCACGCCCTCGGCGAACTCGGGCAGCAGGGACATGGGCACGCAGTGGGCGCACTTGGCATAGCCCACCTTCACGACAGGCTCCTGCGCGCGGGCCGGCGGCGCGGCGGAAAAGGATGCGGCCACGGCGACGGCCATGGCGAGGCGGGCAAGCAGAGTCTTCATCATCTGGCTCCTCAGAAGGGTCGCAACGGGCCGGCGCTTGGACGCCCCGGCAATCCGCATTCGGTATGCGATCTTTGTTTTGTATTTTTCTTTCAAATGTATAATCTCCATTCAATCTGATTTGAAAGCCGCTTCTGTAGGCGATTGGTGGAGCAAATGCCTAAATTGAAGGCAGAGACCATTTCCGCACCAGCCGAGAGCGAGGCGCCTGTGGAGGCCCCTGCCCGGCCGAGGGCGCGGTACAAGTTCAAGCCCGTGCGCCTGAAGCTGTCGGCGGGCGAGGCGGCGCAGCCGCTGGCCACCGCCTCGCTGCACGACCAGCTGGTGATCCGCCTGCGCCAGATGGTGCTGGAGGGCGATCTGCCGCCCGGCAGCCCGCTGCCGGAGAAGATGCTGTGCGAGACCTTCGGCGTCTCCCGCACGCCGTTGCGCGAGGCCTTCAAGGTGCTGGCCTCGGAAGGGCTGATGGAGCTGCGGCCCCACCGCACGCCGGTGGTCACGCCCGTGGATCGCGAGGAGATCGCCGCCGTCTTCGAGGTGATGATCGCCCTCGACCGGCTGGCCGCGGCCCTCGCCTGCCGAAAGGCCACGGCGGAGGACCGCGCCCGGCTCGATGCCCTGCATGGGGAGCTCGCCGCCCACCACGCAGCCGGGGCCCGCAGCGCCTATTTCCGCACCAACCAGGACATCCACGCGGAGATCACGCGCCTCTCCGGCAATCCGGTGCTCATCACCAATTGGAGCGCGCTCTCGGCCAAGATCTACCGGGCCCGCGCCCAGGTGAACTACAACGCCGGCCGCTGGGCGGAATCCCTTGCCGAGCACGAGGCCTTCATGGAGCGCCTCAGGGCCTGCGACGTGGACGGCTTCGCCGAGAGCATGGCCGAGCACACCCGCCGCACGGCCGCCGCCACCCTCGCCAGCCTCGATCCGGCGCAGGGGCAGCCATGAGCCCCGTTCCGGCGCCGGACGGCCCGCCGCAGCCCTGCGACCTCCTCGTCACCGCCCGCGCCGCTCTGCTGATGGACGAGGCCGGCACCGTCGCGTCCCACGTGGCGGTGGCGGTCACGAACGGTGTCATCCTGGCCATCGGCCCGGCGCAGGAGATGGCCCGCGCCTTCGCCCCCGCGCGGCGGCTCGGCTCGCGCCGGCACCTGCTGCTGCCGGGGTTCGTCAACACCCACAACCACACGCCCATCATGGTCGTGCGTGGCATGATCGAGGACGTGAGCTTCGCCCCCGCCTACACCCCCGGCGTGCCCCAGGGCGATGTGCTGTCCGAGGAGGAGGCCTACCTGCTCGCCCGCCTCGGCGCCTATGAGATGCTGCGCTTCGGCTCGACGACCGTGGTGGACTTCTATCGCCACCCCGAGGCCCTCGCCCGTGCCGCGCAAGAGACCGGGCTGCGCGCCTTCGTGGGCGGGCGCATCATGGATGCGGACACCGCCGCCCTCGCCCGCCGCGAATGGCGTGCCGATGCCGCCCGCGGCGCCGCGACCCTGAAGGAGGCCATGGACTTCGCGGACGGCTGGGCGGGACGGGATTCCCGTGTCACGCCCATCCTCGGCCCCCATGCGCCGGACACCTGCTCCCCCGCCTTGCTGCGGGAGGTGGCAGGCCTTGCCGCCGCGCGCGGGCTCATCCTGCACACCCATCTCCACCAGTCGCCCATGGAGATGGAGACCGTGCTGGCGCGCGACGGCCTGCGCCCCGTGGAGCTGATGGCGGAGGTGGGCCTTCTCGGCCCCGCGCTCGTCGCAGGACACTGCATCCACATGACCGACGCGGACATCGCCCGCTTCGGCGCCAGCGGCGCGCATGTGGCGCACATCCCCGTGGGCAATGCGGCCCACGGCTCGGTGGCGCCCATCAAGGCGCTCGCCGACGCCGGAGCCAACATCTCGCTCGCCACCGACACCAAGTCCGGCGACATGATCGAGGCCATGCGCATGGCCCTCGCCGGCACGCGCATCCGCGGCGCCGGCTTCTCCTTCACCTCTGCCGATGTGCTGGGGTGGGCCACGGCGGGCGGGGCGGCCGCCCTGGGCCTGGCGGACACGGTGGGCCGCATCGCCCCGGGGTTCCGGGCCGACCTGGTGCTGCTCGACCTCGACGCGCCGAACCTCGCGCCCCTCATCGACGGGCCCGGCCTCGTGGTGCATTCGGCCAACGGCGGCAATGTGGATGCGGCGGTGGTGGACGGCCGCGTGGTGCTGGAAGAGCGCCGGCCGACCCTCTTCGACGGCGCCGAGGTGATCACCGCTGCGGAAGCCGTCACGCGCCGCCTGTGGGAGAAGGCGGGCCACCGCCCGCTCATCGCCGTGTGAGGTTCCGGCGGGCCTTCGCCCGCCGGAGACGCCGCCTCAGAAGGTTACCGGCCCGGCCTTCGTCGCGTAAGGCGAGAGGCCGCGGGCGAGGTGGGTGCCGTGGCCCTTCCTGCCCACCAGCGCGCCGTCACGCATCACCACCGCGCCGCGCACCATGGTGAGCACCGGCCAGCCCTTGATGGGGCGCCCCTCATAGGGCGTGTAGTCCGAGCCGTCGCCGAGCATGGCATGGGAGAGGGTGAGCTCGCGCTCCGGATCCCAGATGGCGATGTCCGCGTCCGCCCCCACGGCGATGGTGCCCTTGCGGGGATAGAGGCCATAGGTCTTGGCCGGGTTGGTGGCGGTGAGCGCCACGAAGCGCTCGATGTCGATGCGCCCCTTCATCACCCCTTCCGAGAAGAGGATGGGCAGCCGCGCGCCCACGCCCGGAATGCCGTTCGGCACCCAGCGGAAGCTGGTGCGGCCCTTGGGCGTCAGCTTGCCGGCGGGGTCGTCGTAGCGGAACGGGCAGTGGTCGGACGAGAAGATCGTGAACACGCCGGTCCGCAGCCCCTCCCAGCAGGCCTCCTGGCTCGCCTCGTCCCGCGGCGGCGGCGAGCAGACGTATTTCGCGCCCTCCATGTTGAGGCCGTCGAGGTCCTTCTCGGTGAGCACCAGATACTGGGTGCAGGTCTCCCCCAGCACGGTGAGGCCCTTGTTCTGCGCCCAGCGGATCTGCTCCATGCTCTCGCGGTTGGAGACGTGGACGATCATCACCGGCACATCCACCAGCTCGGCCAGCGAGATGGCGCGATGAGTGGCCTCGCGCTCCACCGCGATGGGGCGGGAGGTGGCGTGGAAGCGCGGGGCGGTGCGCCCGGCCTTCTCCAGCTGCTCGGTCATGAAGCGGATGGCGTCGTAATTCTCGGCGTGCACCATCACCAGCGCGCCGGTCTCCCGCGCCACGCTCATCACGTCGAGGATCTCGCGGTCGTTCAGCGCGAGGCCCTCGTAGGTCATGAAGATCTTGAAGGAGGTGTAGCCGTCCGCCACCAGCGCCGGCAGCTCCTGCCCCAGCACCTGGTCGGTGGGATCGGCGATGATCAGGTGGAAGGACACGTCCACGTGGCACTCGCCCTCGGCCTTGGCGTGGTAGTCCTTCAGCGCCTGCCGGAGGCTCTGCCCCTTCTCCTGCAGGCAGAAGGGCATGATGGTGGTGTTGCCGCCGAGCGCCGCGGAGCGGGTGCCGCTCTCGAAGTCGTCGGCCATCACGATGCCATCCCCGGAGGGCTGGGAAATGTGCACATGCGCATCCACGCCGCCGGGCAGCACGAGCCTGCCGGCGGCGTCGATCACCTCGCGGGCGTCGCCGAGATCGGTGCCGAGGGCCACGATGCGGCCGCCGGAAATGGCCACGTCGCAACGGGTGCGGTCGGCCGCGGTGACAATGGTGCCGCCGCGGATAATGGTGTCGTAGATCGTCATTTTCGCCTTGCCAGAACCGGCGACCCGCCAGGGTGAGCCGCGTGAGGGGGCGCCCCCAGCCCGGTCGCCCTCACGACCGGAAGCAAGGATCGCGCCGCAGAATGAAGCCCCGTCTCGATAGCCCCGACGCGCCGGCAGGTCCACGCGTCGCGCGCGCGGTCCACCACGCATCGGCGTGGGTGTGCCGAAAATACAATGATTCTAATTTGTCTGAGGTCCCGCCCAAGGCGCCAATTGTCCGCCGCCACGCCCTCGGCTATCGACATGACGCTGGAGAAGGGGCGGAAGATCATGAAGCGTCGGGATTTCCTGTGCGCCGCGGCAGGAGCCGCGACGCTGCTGCCGATGGGGCGCGCGGCGCGCGCCGCGATCTACACCTCCACCGTGCCGAAGCCGCTCGATCGCGACGCCATGCCCCCCATGGACAGCGCCGACGCCTACATCAAGTGGATGGTGGAGAATCGCGGCGAGGACCCCAAATACCTCGCCCTGCGCTGGGAACGCTTCCAGGGCATGCTGCGCAACCGGGACCTCAGCGACAAGCGCAACATGCGCGCCTTCCTGATGACCCCGCGCGAAGAGTTCGTGCTGCAGCAGAACCTCGGCCGCGCCTATGACCACGCCTTCCTCGACATCGGCTACGGCGTCACCATCTCCGGCCCCTATCTCGTCGGGCGCATGACCAGCGCCATCGACGTGAAGTTCGGCGAGAAGGTGCTGGAGATCGGCACCGGCTCCGGCTACCAGTCCGCCTATCTCGCCAACCTCACCGACAAAGTGTGGTCCATCGAGATCATCAAGCCCCTCGCCGAGCGCACCCGCGGCATCTACGACGGCCTCGTCAAGCGCAACTACACCGAGTTCGCCGCCATCACCTCCAAGTCGGCCGACGGCTATTACGGCTGGGAGGAAGCGGGCCCCTTCGACAAGATCATCGTCACCTGCGGCATCGACCACATTCCCCCCGCGCTGCTCCAGCAGCTTGCCGTGGGCGGCGTCATGGTCATCCCCGTGGGCCCGCCCGGGGCGCAGCGGGTGCTGAAGGTCACGAAGGAGAAGGCGGCGGACGGCACCGTCTCCGTCACCCGCTCCGACATCTACAACGGCAAGATCGTGCCCTTCGTGCCCTTCACCAAGCTTGAGGGCGATAGCATCTCCGGCACCCACAACAAGTAATGCCGAGGTGCGAAGATGCTGACGCATCCGCACCTTGACACGCTCAAGCGCCGCGCGGGCATATATCAGGTCCCGGGGAGTGCGACTCACCTGGACCTGGCATAAGGCGGCCCGCCCGGCAGGCGACCACGGGGCGACGGCCGGCGGGCGCGGCGTCCGCCGGTGGCCCGACAGGAAAGACAGCGGCCGATGACCCCCTCGCCCAAAGCCGGCACGCCCGCGGGCCTCTCCGAGAGCCTCTTCCTCTATCTCTCGGTGGCGCTGGTGACCGGCGCGGTCATCGCCCTGCAGATCTCCATCATGCGGCTGTTCTCGGTGGGCAGCTGGGCGCATTTCGGCTCGCTGGTGGTCAGCCTCGCCATGCTCGGCTTCGGGCTGGCGAGCGCGGTCATGTGCATCGGCAAGGACTGGTTCGAGACGCGCTGGCGGGGCGCCGCGGGCACGGCGCTGGTGCTGTTCGGGCCGCTGATGATCGTGTGCAACCTCACCGCCCAGCAGCTGCCCTTCAACGCCATCTTCCTGATCTCCGACCCCATGCAGAAGTGGCGCCTCGTCGCCAACTTCGTGCTCTATTTCCTGCCTTTCCTCGCCGGCGCCTTCTTCCTCGGCGTGGTGTTCCTGAAGGCGGCCTCCTTCTTCAACCGGGTCTATTTCGCCGACCTCACCGGCTCGGGCGTGTGCGGCCTCTTGTTCCTGCTGACGCTCTACCGGCTGCCGCCGGAGGACCTCATCCTCGTGCCCCTCGGCCTGTGGTTCGTGGGCAGCGCCCTGTGGTTCGCGGCGGTGAGGGACCGGACCGGCGGCCTCGCGCTGGTGGCCGCCGCCGTGCTCGCGGCGGCCGGGCATCTCGTCGCCCCGCAGGCGCTGGGGCTCACCAAGCTCGCGGTGTCGGACTACAAGGGCGTCTCCTACGCCCGCAAGTTCCCCGACGCGAAGCTCGTCTACCGCAGCCACTCGCCGTTCGGACTGATGGAGGTCTACGGCTCCTCCTACCTGCACTTCGCCCCCGGCCTTTCGGATTCCGCCGCCTTCAACCTGCCGGAGATGCCCAAGGACGCCTTCCTCGGCCTGTACATGGACGGCGAGGGGCCGAGCGGCATCATGCGCAAGCTGCCCACCGAGCAGACGGCCTACTTCCGCTATCTGCCCATGGCCTATCCCTTCCTGATCCGGCCGGATGCGGACACCTTCGTGGTGCAGTTCGGCGGCGGCATCTCCACGGAGGTGGCGCTGCGCTCCGGCTCGCGCTCCGTGACGGTGGCGGAGGGCAACCCCGCCGTGCTCGACGCCTTCGAGACCGATCCGGCGCTGCGCGCCTTCACCGGCGACATCCTGCACGACCCGAAGGTGAAGGTGATCCCGCAGGACGGGCGGCTCCACCTCGCCTACACGCCCGCCCGCTATGACATCATCGACCTGAGCCTCGCCGATTCCGCCGGCCTCTCCAGCCCCGGCGGCTTCGCCATCGTGGAGAAATTCTCCTACAGCGAGGAGGCGATGGCGGCCTACATGCGGGCGCTGAAGCCGGGCGGCATCCTCTCCGTCACGCTCTGGAACAAGGAAGAGCCGCCCAAGTCCGTGCTGAAGCTCTACGCCACCATGGCAGCGGCGGCGCGGACCTTCTCGCCGGACATCTCCGGTCGCTTCTTCGTGGTGTCGAGCTATCTGTCCACCGCGACGGTGCTCTACAAGAACGGCGCCTTCACCCCCGAGGAGATCGCGACGCTCCGCGCGCAGACGCGGGCCCTCTCCTTCGACGAGATCTATTATCCCGGCGCAAGCTTCGACCTCTCCGGCGCCGATGGCGTGGTCGCGGCCTATCGCAACCAGATCTTCTCCACCGACGGCCCGCCCAAGGACCCGGTGGCCGACGCGTCGGGCGATCCGACCGCCGGCCCCGCGCCCGATGCCGAGGGCGAGCCCGTGGACGGGCCCGCCGATGCATCGGCGCAGGTCTTGCCCTCCACCACCCTGGGCCGGCTCGCCTGGTTCCACCTCGTATCCAACAGCTGGAGCGAGATGGAGCGGGCCTATGTGTTCGACGCGCGTCCGCTCACCAACGTGCGCCCCTATTTCGCGGCCTACGTGAAGCCCGCGGACCTCGCCCGCGTGACCGACCGGCTCGAGCTGTTCCAGGACGAATGGGGCTACCTGCTGCTGTGGGCGACCCTCGCCATCGCCGCCGCCGCGGCGGCGGTGCTCATCGCGCTGCCGGTGATCTTCGGCTGGCGCACCATCTTCAGCCGCTATCCCGGCAAGCTCTCCACCATCCTGTATTTCGCCTGCCTCGGGCTCGGCTACATCATGGTGGAGGTGGGGCTCATCTCCTTCTTCATCTCGGCCCTGGGCAATCCCACGGTCTCGGCCTCGGTGCTCATCACCGGCATGCTGGTGTTCTCCGGCTTCGGCAGCCTGGTGTCGGAGCGGGTGCTGCCGGTGGCGCGCTCGGCCATGCCGAAGATCTTCCTCGCCATCGGCGCCATCCTCATCGGCTACGGCCTCGCCATCGACCGGGTAATCGCCCTCATCGGCACCCTGCCCTACGGCCTGCGGATGGTGCTGTGCTTCGCGCTCATCTTCCCGCCCGCCTTCCTCATGGGCTTTCCCATGGCCACCGCCATGGGCACGCTGGACCGGCTGGGCAAGCACCACATGTTCCTGTGGGCCTGGGGCATCAACGGCTCGTTCTCGGTGGTGGGCGCGGCGGCGGTGCCCATCGTCGCCACCCTGTTCGGGCTCGACAAGGTGCTCATCCTGTGCGGCCTCGCCTATCTGGTGGCCATGCCCGCCTTCTTCGGCGTGCTCCTGCCCCTGGCCAAGGACGAGCTGCCGGACACGCCCGCCGCCGCGGCGAAGGCGGCCTGAGATGCAGCGCGCGGGGGCCCTCCTCCTCGGCGCGCTGATGCTCGGCGCACCGCTGCCTTATTCCGGGGCGGCGCATGCGCAGGGCTGGCCCACCCCGGCGGACCGCTCCGCCTTCGTGCCCTTCGCCACCTCGCCCTTTCCCTATGCGGGCGAGATTCCCGAGCAGGACAAGCCCTTCCTCGATGTCACCGGCCGCGGCGGGCGGGGCCACACCTCGCCCCGCGGCGGTGTTTATTTCGAGGACCGAACCTATGCGGATCGCCGCTCGCTGCTGTTCATCCCCAAGGGGTTCGATCCCCGCCGGCCGTTCGCCATCGTCCTGTTCCTGCACGGCAACGAGGCGCGGCTGGAGCGGGATGTGGTCGCCCGGCAGCGCGTGCCGCAGCAGCTCGCCCGCTCCGGCCTCAATGCCGTGCTCCTGGCGCCGCAGTTCGCGGTGGATGCGCTCGATTCCAGCGCCGGGCATTTCTGGGAGGCCGGGCACCTGTCCCGCTACCTGGCCGAGGCCGCCCCGCGACTCGCAGCGCTCGCCGGCGACGGCGGCCTGCGCGAGGCCTTCGCCGCAGCGCCGGTCATCCTCGTCGCCTACAGCGGCGGCTATCTGCCCGCCGCGTTCGCCTTGGAGCGCGGCCGTGCCGAAGGGCGCATCTGCGGCGTGATCCTGCTGGACGGGCTGTACGCGGAGGCCCCGCGCATGGCGGACTTCGTGGCCGCGCACCCGGATGCCTTCTTCTTCAGCGCCTATTCCGCGTCCACGCGCGCCGAGAACACGGCATTGCAGAAACTTCTCGCGGCAAAGGGCGTGCGCCTCTCGACCGGCCTGCCAGGGGAGCTGAAGCCGGGGGTGGTTTCCTTCCTCCCGGTGCCGGGAGACGTGACGCACAATGATTTCGTCACCCGCGCCTGGACCAGCGATCCGCTCCAGGCGGTGCTGTCACGTGTGGGCGCCTTCGCGAAAGGCACGAAGCCGGCGCGCTGAAGCTTCCGCGTGCTCAATGGGCGCGACGGTTGTTTGCGCCGCGGGCCGCCTCTTCCGTCTCGCCTGCCTCGTGCCGCTCGATGCGGATCACCGGCAGGATGACGATCTGTGCTCCCTCGGGACGCGGCTCCCGCGCCATCCGGCGCCGTGCCGCCTGACCGCGGACCGGAGCGCGCCGCGCCGTGGGGAACGCGATGACTGTGCTCATGCCCTCCTCCTCGTGCCATGTGCAGCCATGACCACAACGTCTCGACGGACGTTATGGTTTCGCCGGCATGCGCGGCGCCTGAACGATGACCTTGAGGAAGATGACGCGCGTCAGCCCGGCGCGATGTCGAGGAAATGCCGTCCGGCCCGGTCCTCGATCTCCACCACGAACAGATCGGGGTCGAACCGGACCTCCTTGGCGATGCGCGCATCGGCGTCCTGTTCCGGCCGGCCGGCCTCCACCAGCACGCTGAACATGCGGTCCGCGGGCGCGGCCTCGTCGAAGGCGGACTGAGGCGCCGGGCCATAGAGGGCGGCGGTGCCGTCGAGGCGCGACACCTTCACGAAGATGGCGCCCGCCTCCTCCGATCCCTTGCGCACGACATAGGCAGAGGCGCCCTCCACCTGCACGCGGCGGATGAGGGCGGCGACGAAGATGGCGCTCTTGAGCCGCATTCAGTTAATCGCCGAGCCGGACACCGAGGCGAGCTCGCGCACCAGCTTGTCGGAGATTTCCCCGTCCATCGGCAGGCTGCGGTCGCGCTGGAAGCGCTGGATGGCGCTGCGCGTCTCCCCGCCCGGGCGGCCATCCACCTTCAGCGGGCCATAGCCCAGCTTCGCCAGCGCCTTCTGCACCGAAAGGATGCGCGAGGAGCCCGGCACGTCCGAGGGCGGACGCAGGGTCCCGGTCACGTCCGGCGCGGCACCG
The DNA here is from genome assembly GCF_043194755.2 of Xanthobacter nonsaccharivorans. Lineage (NCBI taxonomy): Bacteria > Pseudomonadati > Pseudomonadota > Alphaproteobacteria > Hyphomicrobiales > Xanthobacteraceae > Xanthobacter > Xanthobacter nonsaccharivorans. Next base: position 3,214,699 of record NZ_CM195526.1, read on the forward strand.
AGGGCCGCCAGCGGCCGGCGCGGCCCGTCAGCGCGCGTGTCGGTGCGCGTCACGGAAGGGCCAGGTGTCGCCGGCACGAGGGGGACCGCCACCTCTGCCGTCGCGGTCCGCACCGAGAGATAGCCGAGCGAGCCATTGGTCGCGCCACCGGTGGGCGCGGCACTGGCCTGCGGGCTGGCCGGCGGCAGCGGCACCGTGGTGTGGTTGGTCTTGGGGCGGCTGGTCTGGCCGAAGCCGGAGGGGCGCGCCCCCGGAAGCGGCGCCCCGGACGGTGGCGCCTGAAGAATCAAGGCGTTGGCGAGGAAAGCCGCGGATGCGGCAAAGCCCACGGCGCCGGCCACGAGGTCGAGCCGGCGCAGCCGCCGCTCCTCCTGGGCCCGGTCGTCGGCCGCCGGGAGTTCGGTGGCGGCATCCGGGGTGGATCCCTGCAAGACCGGTTCGAGTCTCATGCCATCCTCTTCGCGCGGGCGTCTTCCATGCGCGCCGGGAAGGGCGCGACCACATCCTTGGTCCACTCCTCGCGGCCGGCCGTGGCCCCCGCCTCCAGCGGCAGGCTGACGATGACACTGGTGCCGCGGCCGAGGGCGCTATGCACATGAAGGTCGCCACCGTGGAGCTTCACAAGCCCCTTCACCACCGCGATGCCCAGCCCGCTGCCGCGCGCCTTCTGGGTGCAGTCGCCGGCCTGGAAGAACGGCTCTCCAAGCCGGGCCACGTCCTCCGTCCGCATGCCGGGGCCCGTATCCCGAACGCGGATGGTGAGGAGGCCCCCCTGGGTGCGCACCCCCACCTGGACGCGGCCGCCGGCAGGGGTGAACTTCACCGCGTTGGACAGGAGGTTCAGCACGATCTGGCGCAGCGCGCGCCGGTCGGCATCGAGGGGCGGCAGGCGGGAGGACGCGCTCATGCGCACGCTCACGCCGCTGCGGTCGGCATCGAGCGCCACCATCTGCGCGCAGCCTTCCACGAGGGCGGTGACGTCGACCGGCTCGCGATCCAGCACATAGGCCCCCGCCTCCACCCGCGACAGGTCGAGGATGTCGTTGACGAGGCCGAGCAGATGCTGGCCGCTCTCATGGATGATGCGGGCGTATTCCGCCTTGCGGGCATCATCGAGGGGGGTGCCCGTGGGGGTCGCCAGGAGCTCCGAGAAGCCGAGGATGGCATTGAGCGGCGTGCGCAGCTCGTGGCTCATGGCGGCGAGGAAGCGGCTCTTGGCGGCATTGGCCTGCTCCGCCTCGGCGCGAGCGCGGGCCTCCGCGTCGGCCTTCAGGCGCTCGGTGTTGGCCGCCTCCCAAGGCGCGCACCAGACCATGCGCACATCCCCGGAACGCAGCGGATGGCAGCGCGCCTCCAGCGCCATGAAGGCGGGCGCGCCGTCCCCGCCGGCATCGCAGCGCAAGCGCAGGGTGAGCGCCACCGGCCGGCCACGCGCCGCCGCCTGCACCGCGGAGAGGAAGGCGGGTCGGTCCGTCACCAGCACCCGGTCGAACAGCATCTGGCCCATCAGCCCGGCCCCATCCGTCTGCGCGAAGGGGCCGTCCTTGGCCTCCACGGCCAGCACGTCGCCGCGGGCGGCATGGCGGGTGACGAGCAGCGCGCCGGCGGGCACCGCGGCATCGCTGGCCTGCCCAGCGGCGCGAGAGAGGCCGGCGGCCACCGCGGCGAGCGCCCCGCTGCCGAGGCCGGAGGCGAAAAGAATGAGAGCCTGCCCCTCCGCCCCATGCATGAGGCCGGACGCCTGCATCAGCAGCGCGCCCGCGCCGCAGGCGACGGCGAGAAGGCCAAGGGCGGCAAGCACGGCGGAGGTGATGCGGCCGAGCACGGCGAGACGCGGCAGCGCATCACCGCCCGACGCCGGGTCAGGCACGCTCCGCAGTGTTTCGCTCTGTTCGCTCATGCCGAGGTGACGCACGCCGCCCCCTGTCCGATCCCGTGTGCGGGACATTCCGCCCGCCGGCCTGCCGCGCCGTCACCAACCCTCGCATGCCAGCCTTTAAGCGAACGCTAAACGGCGGCGCCCGCCGGGCGCAGCGTTAACGATGTCTTGAAAAGTCAGCCGGCATCCAGCCCCCAGCGCACGCGAGAGCGGCGGGCTTCTGGTAGTCTTCGCGGGCGCCTGGAACGTCCCGGCGCCGTGTGTGAGGGAGCCATGTTCTTCCTGTTCCGCCTCATCCTGTGCATCGGCCTCGTGCTGCTGCTCCTGCCGCTCGGGCTCAAGGGCACCGACGGGCGGGAGGTGAGCATGTTCGACGCCTTCGGGGCGGCACAGGCCATCGTCGCCGACATGCGCGGGTTCTGCGATCGCCAGCCGCAGGCCTGCGCCGTAGGCGGGCAGATGATCACGCATATCGGCGAGAAGGCGCAGGTGGGCGCCAAATGGCTGTTCGATTCCCTCGGCTCCGCCAAGCCCGGCGCAGGCGGCGCTCCGGCGCAGGTCCCCCCGCCGGCGCCCCAGGGCCAGGCCGGCGGGATCGAGCTGACGCCGCAGGATCTCGCCCCCGTCTGGGGCGGCGGGGACAACGGACGCACGATCGCGCCGGCCCCGGTGCCCCTGGCTCCCTCCGGTCCGATCACGCCCTTGCCCCCGCGGCGGCCCGCCTGAGCGCCCCGGGATACCATGCGATAAAGTCGGCGCAGGACTTTGCCGGCTGTGCTATGCTGCAATGCAATTGCGCTCGGCAGCGGAAAGGCGGCCGGAAGGTTCAGGACGAGGAATTGACCTCATGACTGCAGACGATCTCATTGCGGACTTTGAATTTCTGGACAATTGGGAAGACCGCTACCGGCACGTGATAGAGCTCGGCAAGAAGCTGCCGCCCTTCCCCGAGGCGGAGCGCAACGAGACGAACAAGGTGCAGGGCTGCGCCAGCCAGGTGTGGCTGATCTCCGAGCTGAAGCAGACGCCGGCCGGGACCATCATCGAATTCCAGGGCGATTCCGATGCGCATATCGTGCGCGGTCTCGTGGCGGTTCTGCTGGCGCTGGTCTCTGGCCGCAGCCCCAAGGAGATCCTGGAGACGGACGTCCTCGCCATCTTCAGGCAGATCGGGCTTGAAGGGCACTTGACCCCGCAGCGCTCCAACGGCCTGCGTTCCATGGTGGAACGTATCCGCGGCCACGCCCGCGCGGCATTGGCTGCGGCCTGAGGGGCGGCCGCCTCACGGCACCGGCACCACCTCGATGCGCGCCTGCGCCAGGCGCCGGTAGAGCCGGCGCCTCTGGGCGATGGGCCACCAGTCGTAGAGGAAGATCTCCATGGGACGCCACAGAGCGACCCATCCCAGAATGAGCAGCCCCTCGCTGGCGAAGCCGTAGAAGCGCTCAAGGCCGGTCATTCCGGCGATCAGGCGCGCCGCGGCGAGGCAGACGGCCAGCACGACGCAGCCGATGGCCAGCGACAGGCGGCCGATCCGGAACAATTCCCGCAGCTCACCCGCCAGCGCATTTTCCTGCGCCGCGAAGTAATGCGCCATGGACTCCGCCAAGGCACGCGCCTCCGGCGCGGCGGCTTCGTCCAGCGGAAGATGCACCACGATGCCGATGCGCGCATCCCGCGGCAGTTCCCGCGCCCAGCCGACGATGAAGGCTTCCGCCTCCGCATCGATATCCCGCTCCCGGAAGGGAAAGGGATCGAGCATGTTGAACAGCTGGGATATGCGATCGACGCGAAGTTCGATGCGCTTTTCTGCGGCCTGGGCCGCGGCAGAATGGGTCACGGATGCTCCGGTCGTCCAGGCACACGCTCCCCGCCATCATGCGATGACCGGGGAGCGGCCCTTTCTCGCGCTCAGTCCCGATGCTGGCGACGGGCGCGCACACGCACCGGTACCGCTTTCGGGCGATTCGCGGCAAACGACACAAGGGTCGTGGCCAGAGCGAGCGCAGCGAGGAGAGCGGAGGCGGCAACGAGGGACAACATGGACATTCTCCACCGAAACGCACACGACGGCATGACCGCGTGCAGGCGGGCCGAAAGCCGGCGAACAACCGCATTCTAAGCAGCAACGCCCGCCCAGCGCCAGCCTACCAAGGGAGAAATGGCGCGTCGGCGGCGCGGTTCCAGTCCCGTCACGTGCATTTGAGCGGCCACGGCGCCTCAGAGGGCGACGAGATAGGGCAAGGGACCCGGCGCGAATTCCCGACGCATGCGATCGAGCCGCTCCAGCGCGCGGCCGAACGAGCCCTTCAGATGGTCCCGCAGCGCTCCCGCCGCCGCCTCGGGGCGGCCCCCGGCAAGGTGGTCCACCACCGCCAGATGCTCGGCGAGGAAGGGCTCGTCCGCATGGAAGCGCGGCGCCCAGCCATAGAGGAAGGTCAGCGCCACCAGCAGCGTCTGGCAGGTGCCGAGCGCCTCCATCAGCGTGGCGTTGCCGCAATGGCCGAGGAGGGTCACGTGAAGGTCCTCCTCCAGCACGCCGAGACGGTCGCCGTCGCGCGCCTCGGGCCGGGCGATCGCGTCGGCAAGGCGCGCGCGCATGGCCGGCACGAGATCCACCGGCAGGCGGGGAACCGCCCTCAGCAGCGCCGCAGGCTCCAGCAGGGCGCGCATCTCGAACAGCTCGGCCACATAGGCCGGGGTGAGCGCCGGCGCATGCCAATGCAGGCGGGCGTCCTTCTTCACCACGCCGCGCCGGTTGAGGCGCGACAGCACCTCCCGCGCCACGGTGCGGCTGACGCCGTAATGGGCGGCGAGGTGATTCTCCACCACCCGCCACGCCCCGAAGGCCGTGCGCATCACCACCTCGGTCTCGACGATCCGGTAGATGCGCTCGGCCGCCGGCTCCGGCGACAGGCGCACCGGCGCATCGCCCACCGACCCGGCCACGACCGCGGCCGGCACCGCCCCTGACAACGGCAGCACCACGAAGCCATGGCCTTCCGCGCGACGCACGAGGCCCAGGCGCTCCAGCCGCGTCAGCGCCTGCCGCGCCGGGGCCCGGGAAATGCCGAAGCGCTCCGCCACCCGCGATTCGAGCAGGCGCTCGCCCGCCGCCAGCGCACCACTGGCGATCTGGGCGGCGAGGATGTCGAAGGCGCGTTCATGAAGGCGCGGGGTAATGCCGCTCGGCGCCGGCTGTTCCCCACCCCGTGCCCCCGCCGACGGGTGAACGACGGGCGAACGCTCTGCCTGCATGCCGTAACCAACCTCCCTGCGGGGCTCTGACCGGAACCGCTCATGCAAAAGGTGCCCGACCGCGCCCCGCGTGCCAACCCCGCCAAGGACTTGTGACCCGCGGCACCGGAGCGCGTCCGGCCGAGCACGGCCAAATTGCGGCCGAAACGAATAATGTCTACATTAGACATTCGCAACTTGGGCGACCTCGAGGACATGCCGACATGACCGCCGCCCCTGCCCCCCTCCCCGTTGCCGGCGAACGCCATCGGGAGGCGGACCTCCATGCCTTCTGCACCGCGGCCCTCCGCGCCGCCGGCGCGGAGCCGGAGACCGCGGAGGCGGCGAGCCGAGCCATGCTGCATGGCTCGCGCATCGGCGTGGACAGCCACGGCGTGCGGCTGCTGGACCATTACGTGGCCGTGATCGAAGGCGGCCGGGTGAATGCGCGGCCGGCCCTGCGCTTCACGGATGGGGCGGCGGCAGTCTCGAGCCTCGACGCCGATCACGCCCACGGTGCCCGCGCCGCTTATGCGGCCATGGACCGGGCCATGGAGAAGGCGGCGCTCTACGGCATGGGCGCGGTGGCCATCCGCAACTCCTCCCATTTCGGGGCCGCGGGCGCCTATGCGCTCCAGGCGGCGGAGAAGGGCTTCATCGGCCTCGCCTTCTGCAATTCGGACAGCTTCGTGCGGCTGCATGGCGGCGCCGAACGCTTCCACGGCACCAACCCCATCGCCATGGGTGTCCCGGTCGAGGGCGAGGACCCCTGGCTGCTCGACATGGCGACCAGCGCCATCCCGTACAATCGCGTGCTGCTCTACCGCAGCCTGGAGTGCGCGCTGCCGGCCGAGGTGGCCTCGAACCAGGAGGGGCACGACACGACAGACCCGCACGCGGTGGATATGCTCGCGCCGCTCGGCGGGGCGTTCGGCTTCAAGGGAGCGGCGCTGGCCGGCGTGGTGGAGATCTTCAGCGCTGTTCTCACCGGCGCGCGCCTGTCCTTCGATATTGCACCCATGGGTGGGCCGGACTTCGCGACGCCACGCAATGTGGGGGCGTTCGTGATGGCCTTGACGCCGGGCGCGTTCCTGGACGAGACGGACTTCAACGCCGCCATGACACGCTACCGGCAAACCCTGCGCGCCTCGCGGCCCGCGCCGGGGGACAGGGTGATGGCGCCGGGCGACCGGGAATGGCTGGTGGCCGAGCAGCGGCGCCGGGAAGGCATTCCCATCGACCCCGCCACGGCCCAGGCCTTCGACCGCCTCGCCGCGCGCTATGGCCTGCCCCGGCCGAAGCCCGTGGCGGGATGAGCGGCGCGAACCGGATCAGCCGAAAACGACAGCCGCGACGATGATGCCGTAGGCCAGAAGGAAGAGGGCGCCGTCCCGGAAGACGCGGCCGCGTGCGATGGTGCTCATAATTCACTTTCCACTATTTCCACGATTTTTATATTAAAAGTGAATTGAGTCAATAAACAATTTTAATATGTTATTTAAGCCGATCTGCCTCCGCCCTGCGAGGCCCCGGCCAGCCCCCCCCCCCAACGCCTTCCAGCAAAAAGAAAAGCGGCCGGCGAGGTCGCATCCCCGCCGGCCGCTGGCGTCCATGGCGAACGGATGCCGGGTTCAATGGCCCTCAAACTTGGGCGCACGCTTTTCCACGAAGGCGGCGGCCCCCTCGGCGAAATCCCGGGTGCCGGCGCAGGCGACGAAGGCATCGCGTTCGGCATGCAGCTGGTCGGAAAGGCTATGGCCGAAGGACGCGCGCAGCAGGTGCTTGATGCGGCCGTAGGCCAGCGTCGGCCCGGCGGCGAGGCGCTTCGCCAGGATGTCGGTCTCGGACTTCAGGTCAGCGGCGGGAACCACCTTGTTCACCAGCCCCAGCCGCAACGCCTCCGCGGCATCCAGCGTGTCGGAGAGGAGTGCGATCTCCATGGCCTTGCGCAGCCCCACCACCCGCGGCAGCGAGAAGGAGGCCGAGCCATCCGGCGAGGTGCCGATGCGGGTGTAGGCGAGGGTCAGCTTGATGTCGTCGGCGGCGATGGCGAGGTCCGCCGCCAGCGCCACCGAGACGCCAGCCCCCGCCACCGCGCCGTGCAGGCTGGCGATTACCGGGGCCGGCATGGCAGCCAGGGTCAGGATGGCGTGATGGAACGGGTCGATGATGGCATTCACCACCTTGGGCGCGTCGCGGCCCGCGGCGTGGAAGCGCCCCACGTCGCCGCCGGCGAGGAAGGCCCGCCCCTCGCCGGAGAGCACGACCACGCGCACGCTTTCGTCCTTCGCCACCTTGTCCACCGCCGCCTTCAGCGCCAGCACGGCCGGCTCGTCGATGGCGTTGAGCACCTGCGGGCGGTTGAAGCGGATGCGGGCGATGCCCTCGGCAATATCGAGCAGGATCGGGGCGGCTTCGGCGCTCGCGCTCTCGGGACTCATGGGGCGTTCCTCGGCTTGGCCCGCCGCGAGGGCGGCGAGCGCAGGGAGCGTCAAGCTGCCAAAGCCGCGAGGGGGCCACAAGCGCGGAGGGGGCCGGACATGCAAAGCCCCCGGACAAGCCGGGGGCCAGGCACGCGCGGGGGGCCGCGCAGGAGGAAGGCTGGCTCCGGCCGCACCCGGAGACGCCCCCCTCAGATGGGCGAATCGGTGTCCGCTGGGAACAGCACGCCGGCCTCTTCCAGATAGGCCTCCAGCGCCGCGACGGAATCGGCGAGGTCTCCCGTGGTATCCACCACCACCTCGGGGATCTCCGGCTCCTCGTAGGGAGCTGAGATGCCGGTGAAATTGGCGATCTCGCCCTTGCGGGCGCGGGCATAATGGCCCTTCGGATCGCGCCCCTCGCATACCGCGAGCGAGGCGCGGATAAACACCTCGTGGAAGGAGTTGCCGCACACCTCGCGCGCCCGCGCCCGATCGGCCCGGGTGGGCGAGACCAGGGCGGCGATGGCGACATGGCCGTTCTTGGCGAGGAAGGCGGCGAGATGCGCCACCCGGCGGATGTTCTCGGAGCGCTCCTCCGGCGAGAAGCCGAGGTCCGAATTGAGGCCCGTGCGCAGGGTGTCGCCATCCAGATAGACCGGCGAGCCGCCCAGGTCGAACAGCCGCCGCTCCATGGCCCGCGCCACGGTGGACTTGCCGGCCGCCGGAAGGCCCGTGAGCCAGAGCACCGCGCCCCCGTGGCGGTTGCGCGTGACGCGCTCGGCGGCGGTGACGGCCGAATCGACCGCGACCACGGGACCGCGCTTCGCCACCTCCACGCTCGCCTCGCGGGCGGCATGCAGGATGATGCCGCCGCCGCAGATGCGCCGGTCACGCTCCACCACGATGCGGCCGGTCAGGGCATTGAGATGGTAGGGATCCGCAGGCAGCGGGCGGCGAAGGGAAATCTCCACCTCGCCCACATGGTTGCGGCCGAGGGTGGCCTGCCCCTCGGTGACGAGGTTCGCGGGATCCACCGCGCTCGTGACGGCGCTCACCACGCCCGGGGCGGCAGCCGTGGAGAGGCGCACGACCACCGGGTCGCCGGCCTTCAGAGGCTCGTCGTCCAGCCAGAACACGCGCGCCTTCAGGCTCTTGGCGGCGCGCGGGCGCTGGTCTCCGTGGGCGGCCATGTCGCCGCGGGTGACGAAGATGTCCTTGTCGAGGGTGATGCCCACCGACTGGCCGGCCTCCACCGTGTCCGGCGCCGGCCCCGGCCACGCCTCGATGGATTTCACCGTCGCCGTGGTGCCGGCCGGCTCGAAGGCCAGCGTATCGCCCACGGACAGGCGCCCGCTCTCGATGCGCCCGGCGAGGATGCGCCGCTCGTCGAACTTGTAGACCGCCTGGATGGGGAAGCGGAGCGGCTGGTCGGCAAGGCTCGGCGGGGCGGTGAAGGCGTCGAGCGCCTCGATCACCGTCGGCCCGTCGTACCAGGGCAGCCGCGCGGTGCGCTCGGAGATGAAGTCGCCGTCGCGGGCCGACACGGGGATCACGAAGGACGGGCGCAGGCCGAAGCCGGCGAGATAGGCGGACACCTCGTCCTCGATGGTCTTGAACACGGCCCGGTCGAAGGCGACACGGTCCATCTTGTTCACCACCACCGCCACCTGCCGCAGGCCCAGCAGGTGCAGGAGGAAGGCGTGGCGGCGCGTCTGCTCACGCACGCCCTCGCCCGCATCCACCAGCAGCACGGCGGCATCGGCCTGGGCCGCGCCGGTGACCATGTTGCGCAGGAACTCCACATGCCCGGGCGCATCGATGAGCACATAGTCGCGCTGCGCCGTCTTGAAGCGGATCTGGCTGGTATCCACCGTGATGCCCTGGTCGCGCTCGGTCTGCAGCGCGTCCAGCAGGAACGACCACTCGAACGGCATGCCGCGGCGGGCGGAGACCGCCTTCAGCATCTCCAGCTTGCCGTCAGGCAGGGATCCGGTCTCGTGCAGGAGTCGACCGACGAGGGTGGACTTGCCGTGGTCCACATGGCCGACGATGACGATGCGCAGGAGTTCGCGCTCGATCGGGGGTGCGGCGGCCGGAGCAGCAGGGGACGTGGTGAGCGGCACAGCGGACATGGGATGATCTCTTCAAAAATCGCGGACGGCGCACGGAGGAAAAGGCGACCTCACAGGTAGCCGGCGGTGCGCAGGCGCTCGAAGGCGTCTTCGGATTCGTGGTCCATGGCCCGGCCTGAGCGCTCGGACGTCTTGGTGACCGCAAGCTCGGCGAGAATCTCGTCCAGCGTCGATGCGTTCGACTCCACCGGATTGGTGATGTCCTTGTCGCCCAGCGAGCGGTAGCGCTTGCCGTCCTTGGAGAAATAGAGCGGGATCACCGGGATCTGCTCGCGCTGGGTGTAGGCCCAGATGTCCATCTCGGTCCAATGCAGGATGGGATGGATGCGCACATGGGCGCCGGGGGTCAGGGCGGTGTTGTACTGGTCCCAGAACTCCGGCGGCTGCTCGCGCACGTTCCAGGCGCCGTCGGTGCCGCGCGGGGAGAAGAAACGCTCCTTGGCGCGGGTCGGCTCCTCGTCGCGGCGGATGCCGGCGATCACGCCGTCGAAGCCGTGCTTGGCGAGCGCCATGCGCAGGCCCTCGGTCTTGCGGGCGGCCGAGCGGGCGGCGGGCGGCAGGGTCGGGTCCGTGCTTTCGAGGGGCGGGCAATCCTCGATGATGAGGTCGAGGTCCCACGCCTTCGCGTAATGGTCGCGGAAGGCATACATCTCCGGGAACTTGCGGCCGGTATCCACGTGCATCACCGGGAAAGGCAGCTTGCCGAAGAAGGCCTTGCGCGCCAGGTGGATCATCACGTTGGAATCTTTGCCCAACGACCACAGCATGGCGATCTTGCGCAGCTGGGCGAATGCCTCACGGAAGATGAAGATGCTCTGCGCTTCCAGCGCATCGAGACGCGTCATGCCGTCATTCCCTTGCGGCGCCCAGTCGGCGCCCTGATGCCCCATGGTCCGGCCGCCCTGACGAGAGGCTACGCGCCCGGACGGGGGCAGATGTCAAGCCCTAACCACCCCACGCGGCCCATGTCCTTGATCTCCTTCAGGTCGATCGAAGGCCGGGGCGATGCCCATTTAAATTCTACCAAACTGGTAGATTTTACATTTCCGAGAGGCGGTTATTTTCATATTGCGCAATTTTGATCGGTAATTTAGCTTAAGACACACGTCAACTGGATAATTTAGCGCTCTCCCGCTGTGAGTTTGGTAAATGGGCGGGCGCGGAGGTAAAGAGATGACCTCTCCCCTGCAGCGCAAGCTGAAGATCAACGGCCCCACCGTGGTGACCGCGAACCGCCTCGCGGATGGCATTTCGGTCTGGCTCGCCGCTGATGGCAGCTGGAGCGAGACCATCGCGGACGCGGCGGTGGGCACCACCAGCGACGAGGTGCTGCGCCTGCTCGATATCGCCCATGCGGACGAGAACACCGCCGTGGGCGCCTATTCCGCCTCGGTCCGCCTGTCCGCCGAGGGCAAGCCGGAGCCGGCGAACCTGCGGGAGCGCATCCGCGTTGCGGGCCCGACCATCTTCCTGAATAACGCCGCCTGACGGCCGGCGTCGACGCCCGGCGGCCCTTCGACCTGCGAGTTCGCGACCATGTATGTCTATGACGAGTTCGACCGGACGTTCCTTCAGGAACGCGTCGCAGAGTTCCGCGACCAGGTGGGCCGCCGCCTGTCCGGCGAATTGAATGAGGAGGAGTTCAAGCCGCTCCGCCTCATGAACGGCGTGTATCTTCAGCTCCATGCCTACATGCTGCGGGTGTGCATTCCCTACGGCACGCTCAATTCCACCCAGCTCAAGGCGCTGGCCGCGGTGGCGCGCAAGTACGACCGGGGCTACGGCCACTTCACCACCCGGCAGAACATCCAGTTCAACTGGATCAAGCTCGCCGAGCTGCCGGACGCCATGGCCGACCTCGCCGCGGTGGGCATCCACGGCCTGCAGACCTCAGGCAACTGCATCCGCAACACCACCACCGATCCGTGGGCGGGCGCCGCCCAGGACGAGGTGGAGGACCCGCGCCTCTATGCGGAGGTGATCCGGCAGTGGTCCACGCTGCACCCGGAATTCACCTATCTGCCGCGCAAGTTCAAGATCGCCATCACCGCCTCCAAGCACGACCGCGCCGCCGTCCGCGTGCACGACGTGGGCCTGCGCCTGCACCAGCGCGACGGCAGGACCGGCTTCGAGGTGATGGTGGGCGGCGGGCTCGGCCGCTCGCCCTTCATCGGCAAGACCATCCGCGAGTTCCTGCCGAAGGAGGATCTGCTCTCCTATCTCGAGGCGATCCTGCGCACCTACAATCTCGGCGGCCGGCGCGACAACATCTACAAGGCGCGCATCAAGATCCAGGTGCATGAGCTCGGCGCCGAAGCCTTCGCCCGCAAGGTCGAGGCCGAATGGGCGGAGATCCGCGACGGGGCCCTGAAGCTGGACGAGGCGGCCCTCGACGCCATCCGCGACCGCTTCGTGAACCCCGCCTTCGAAGCGCTGGAGGAGGCCCCCGCCGCCCTCACCACGGCGCTCGCCAGCAATGCGGACTTCTCCCGCTGGTACGGCAATTCCGTCGCGGCCCACAAGGTGCCCGGCCACGCCATCGTCACCTTGTCCCTGAAGCCGGTGGGCGCCCCGCCCGGCGATGCCACGGCGGACCAGATGGACGCCATCGCCGACCTCGCGGACGAATATGCCTATGGCGAGATCCGCGTCGCCCACGAGCAGAACCTCACCTTCCCCCATGTGCGGCAGAAGGACCTGCCGGCGCTGTGGGCGAAGCTGAAGGCCATCGGCGTCGCCACCCCCAACGTGGCGCTCATCACCGACATCATCTCCTGCCCCGGCCTCGATTACTGCTCGCTCGCCAACACCCGCTCGATCCCGATTGCCCAGAAGATCACCGAGCGCTTCGCGGACGATGCCCGCATCGCCGACATCGGCCGGCTGCACCTCAACATTTCCGGCTGCATCAACGCCTGCGGCCACCACCATGTGGGGCACATCGGCATCCTGGGGGTGGAGAAGAAGGACGAGGAATTCTTCCAGGTGACACTGGGCGGCAAGGGCAATTCCAAGGCGCGGATCGGCGAGCTGATCGGCCCGGCCGTGCCGGAGAGCGAGATCGTGGACGTGGTGGAACGCCTCGTCGATACCTATCTGGATCTGCGGACCTCGCCCTCGGAAACCTTCATCGCCGCCGTGCAACGCCTCGGCGTCGAGCCCTTCAAGGAGCGCGCCTATGCCTCTCGTTAAGAATGGCGCGCCCGTCGCCGAGGACGCCTATGTCGCGGTGGCCGATGACGCGACCCTGCCGGACGGCGCGGTGATCGTCTCCGCCGACCGCCTCCTATCGGACGGCGCGGCCCTCGCCGGGCGCAACGGCGAGATCGGGGTCGCCTGGCCGAACAATCGCGATGTTTCGGAGCTTCAGCCCTTCCTCGACCGGCTTTCGCTCATCACCCTCGCCTTCCCCAAGTTCCGCGACGGGCGCGCCTACAGCCAGGCGCGCCTGCTGCGCGAGCGCTACGGCTACAAGGGCGAGCTCAGGGCGGTGGGCAACGTGCTGCGCGACCAGACGCTGATGATGGTCCGTGCCGGATTCGACGCCTTCAGCTTCGAGAAGGCAGCGGATGCCGAGGCCTTCGGCAAGGCGCTCGCCACCTATTCGGTCTTCTACCAGCCCACCGGCGACGGGCGCGCCACCGTGCGCGACACCCGCCGTGCAGCGGCCCCGACGTGACGGGCGGAAACGACAGCAGGGAATGACAACCATGAACGCCATGGACCGTGCCGCGCCCGCGCTGGACGTGGCGGCCCTCGATGCAAGGCTGCAGACGGCCTCGCCGCTGGAGATCATCGCCGCCGGGCTCGACGCTTTCCCCGGCCGCATCGCCGCGGTCTCCTCCTTCGGGACGGAATCGGCGGTGCTGCTGCACATGATCGCGCAGCTCGACAAGGCGACGCCGGTGCTCTTCCTCGATACCGGGCACCTGTTCGAGGAGACGCTGGCCTATCGCGACACCCTCGCCGAGCAGCTCGGCCTCACCAACGTGCAGACCTTTTCTCCCGACCCCGCCGCCCTGGCGGCGCAGGATGCGGACAGCAGCCTGTGGGCGGAAAATCCGGATGCCTGCTGCGCATTGCGCAAGGTGGAGCCGCTGGCCCGGGCGCTCGGCCCCTACGCGGCCTGGATCAACGGTCGGAAGCGCTACCAGGCGGCCACCCGCACCGCCATTCCCTTCGTGGAGCAGGACGGGGCGCGGGTGAAGTTCAACCCGCTAGCCGCCATGGGCCGGGACGACCTTCTTGCCTATATGGATGCCCACGCCCTGCCCCGGCACCCGCTGGAGAAGCACGGGTTCGCCTCCATCGGCTGCATGCCCTGCACCACGCGGGTCAAGCCGGGGGAGGATCCGCGTGCCGGCCGCTGGCGGGGGAAGGCCAAGACCGAATGCGGTATCCATTTTGGAGATGGGATTTAATTTAATTCCATAGATTTTGTGAGAAAAGGTGTTGACCCTTCGCGAAGCCGATGCCATCGTTCGGTTCATCGAACGATGGATCCGTTAGACGGATCGTTTCGCTGGAGGTTCCGATGTCGTCTCGCCGCGCTTTCCTGCGCACCGGCCTTGCCGCTGCCGCGCTCGCTCTCACCGTCGGGTCTGCCGCGGCGGCCGACATCACCCTGCTGAACGTCTCCTATGACCCGACCCGCGAGCTCTATGTGGACGTGAACAAGGCGTTCATCGCGGAATGGGTGAAGGCGCATCCCGGCGATACGGTGAAGATCAACCAGTCCCACGGCGGCTCGGGCAAGCAGGCCCGCTCGGTCATTGATGGCCTCGAGGCGGACGTGGTGACCCTGGCGCTCGCCTACGACATCGACGCCATCGCCGAGAAGGGCTTGCTCGCCAAGGACTGGCAGAAGCGCCTGGCGGACAATTCCTCCCCCTACACCTCCACCATCGTGTTCCTGGTGCGCAAGGGCAATCCCAAGGGCATCAAGGACTGGGACGATCTGGTGAAGCCCGGCATCAAGGTGGTGACCCCCAACCCGAAGACCTCCGGCGGCGCGCGCTGGAACTATCTCGGCGCCTGGGGCTATGCGCTGAAGAAGAATGGCGGCGACGAAGCCAAGGCCAAGGCGTTCGTGCAGGCGCTCTACAAGAACGCCCCGGTGCTCGACACCGGCGCCCGCGGCTCCACCGTCACCTTCGTGGAGCGCGGCATCGGCGACGTGCTCATCGCCTGGGAGAACGAGGCCTATCTCTCGGTGAACGAGCTCGGCCCCGACAAGTTCGACATCGTGACGCCCTCCCTCTCCATCCTCGCCGAGCCGCCGGTGGCGGTGGTGGACAAGGTGGTGGACAAGAAGGGCACCCGCGCCATCGCCGAGGCCTACCTCCAGTTCCTCTACACCCCGGTGGGGCAGGAGATCGCCGCCAAGAACTACTACCGGCCGCGCAACGCCGAGGTGGCCGCCAAGTACAAGGACAAGTTCGCCAAGGTCGAGCTCTTCACCATCGACGATGTGTTCGGCGGCTGGCAGAAGGCACAGAAGACGCACTTCGCCGATGGCGGCGTGTTCGACCAGATCACCGGCAACTGAGCCCCATCCCTTGAACCCGAGCGTGGCCGCCGCTCCCGGACCCCGATGCCGGGGGCGGCGGCTGCGCTATCGGGACACGAGACGCACACTGCCACAGAGCTTATAAGTTCCCCTTCATGAGCGCCTCACCGTCCCGCCTCGCCTTCCGCCAGCAGACCGTGATCCCGGGATTCGGCATCACGCTCGGGCTGACCCTCACGTGGCTCAGCCTCATCGTGCTGCTGCCGCTGTCGGCGCTGTTCATCAAGACGAGCGAGCTCTCCTTCGAGCGCTTCATCGCCATCGTCACCGCCGCCCGCACCCTGCACGCGCTGCAGATCTCCTTCGGTCTCGCGCTGGTCGCCGCGGCCATCAACGTGGTGTTCGGCGCCATCGTGGTCTGGGTGCTGGTGCGCTACGACTTCCCGCTGAAGAAGGTGGTGGATGCGCTCATCGACATCCCTTTCGCCCTCCCCACCGCGGTGGCCGGCATCGCGCTCACCGCGCTCTATGCGGAGAACGGCTGGATCGGCGCGCTTCTGAAGCCGCTCGGCATCCAGGTCTCGTTCACGCCGCTCGGCATCCTCGTCGCCCTCGTCTTCATCGGCCTGCCCTTCGTGGTGCGCACCGTGCAGCCCGTGCTGGCCGACCTCGACCTGGAGCTGGAGGATGCGTCCGCGAGCCTCGGCGCCACACGCACGCAGACGCTGGTGAAGGTGGTGCTTCCCTCCGTGTGGCCGGCCCTGCTCACCGGCTTCGCCCTCGCCTTCGCCCGCGCGGTCGGTGAATACGGCTCCGTCATCTTCATCGCCGGCAACCTGCCGGGCATTTCGGAAATCGCGCCGCTGCTCATCGTCATCCGGCTGGAGGAGTTCCGCTATGCGGACGCGACCGCCATCGCGACCGTGATGCTGCTGGCTTCCTTCGTGCTGCTGCTCGTCATCAACCGCCTGCAGCGCTGGGCCGAGACGCGTGGAGCGAAACACGCATGAACGCGCTCGACCAGACCGCCAGCGCCGAGCCCGTCCACGGGGCCAGCGAGGGCCTGCCCTCGGCCTTGGCCCAGTCGCACGCTTACACCAACCGGCATCGGCCGGTCCGCACCGAGCCGAAGGCGGTGCGCATCCTGCTGACCGTCATCGCCCTCGCCTTCGTGGGCCTGTTCATCGGCATGCCGCTCATCACCGTCTTCTACGAGGCGCTGAAGCGAGGCTGGCAGGCCTATGTGGCGGCCCTGGTGGAGCCGGACGCGCTCGCCGCCATCCGCCTCACGGTGCTGGTGGCGGTCATCTCGGTGGTGGCGAACCTCATCTTCGGCCTGGTGGCGGCCTGGTCCATCGCCAAGTTCGAGTTTCCCGGCAAGACCTTCCTCATCACCCTCATCGACCTGCCGTTCTCTGTCTCGCCGGTGGTGGCGGGCCTCATCTACGTGCTGCTGTTCGGCTCGCAGGGCCTGTTCGCTGCTTACCTTCAGGCGTGGGACATCAAGATCATCTTCGCTTTGCCGGGCATCGTCCTCGCCACCATTTTCGTCACCTTCCCGTTCGTGGCACGCGAGCTGATCCCGCTGATGCAGGAGCAGGGCACGGCGGAGGAGGAGGCGGCCATCTCGCTCGGCGCCTCGGGCCTTTCCACCTTCTTCCGGGTGACCCTGCCCAATGTGAAATGGGCGCTGCTCTACGGCGTGCTCCTGTCCAACGCCCGCGCCATGGGCGAGTTCGGGGCGGTGTCGGTGGTGTCGGGGCATGTGCGCGGCCTCACCAACACCATGCCGCTGCACATCGAGATCCTCTATAATGAATACCAGTTCGTCGCCTCCTTCGCGGTGGCGTCCCTCCTGGCGCTGCTCGCCCTCGTGACGCTGATCGCCAAGACCATCCTGGAACACCGCCTCGCCGAGGAAGACAGATGACCATCGACGTTGTCGGCGTCACCAAGCGCTTCAAGACCTTCACCGCCCTCGACCATGTGAGCCTCACCATCCGCAGCGGCGAGCTGGTCGCCCTGCTCGGGCCGTCGGGGTCGGGCAAGACGACGCTGCTGCGCATCATCGCCGGCCTCGAATGGCCCGACACGGGCGAGGTGCGGTTCGACGGGGAGGATGCCCTCTCCCGCTCCGTCCGGGAGCGCAACGTGGGCTTCGTGTTCCAGCACTACGCCTTGTTCCGGCACATGAACGTGTTCGAGAACGTGGCCTTCGGCCTGCGCGTGCGGCGCGGGGCGGACAAGCTGCCGGAGGTCGCCATCCGCGAGAAGGTGAATGAGCTGCTCTCCCTGGTGCAGATCGACTGGCTGGCCGAGCGCTATCCCGCCCAGCTCTCCGGTGGCCAGCGCCAGCGCGTGGCCCTTGCGCGGGCGCTCGCCATCTCCCCGCGTGTGCTGCTGCTGGACGAGCCGTTCGGCGCCCTCGACGCCAAGGTGCGCAAGGAGCTGCGCCGCTGGCTGCGTCACCTGCACGAGGAGCTGCCCGTCACCTCGGTGCTCGTCACCCACGACCAGGAAGAGGCGCTGGAGCTGGCCGACCGCGTGGTGGTGATGGGTCACGGCAAGATCGAGCAGGTGGGCTCGCCGGCGGAGGTCTATGACGACCCGGCCACCGCCTTCGTGCACGATTTCATCGGCGAGACCGTCGCCCTTCCCGGAGAGGTGCGTGGCGGCGCGCTCTATTTCGGCGCGCGGGCCCTTGATCTCGACCCGCAGGGCGTCGCCGACGGTCCGGCGCGCATCCTCGCCCGCCCCCACGAGGTGGAGCTGGCCGATCCGGATGCCACCCCCTTCTCCGGCAAGGTCCTGGCGGTGCGCACCTTCGGCCCCACGCGACGGGCGGACGTGGAACTCGCCGGCAGCGCGGGACCGGTGATCGTCGAGGCGGCGGTGCCCCACGGCCGGGCGCTGGAGCCCGGCACGCAGATCGGCCTCCTGCCGCGCCGCTACAAGGTGTTCCCCCAGGCCGCGCGGTGAGCGCGGCAGAACGGCATCGACGAGATTTCGCCATGGGTGCATGGTGAATTGACCGATGCTGGCCCCGCTTTCCGGCGGCCGGAAGGGAGAAGACCCGTGCCCCCGCTCATCGTCGTCGCCTTGGGCGCCCTCGGCGCCGTGGCCCTCGCGAAGGTCATTGCGGCCGAAACGCGCCGCGTGAACGAAGCTCTCGCCCGCCATCGCTCCGCCGAGCGTGGCGAGCTGAAGACCGTGCCGCTGGAGCGGGATCCGGTCACCGGCGACTATCGTCCCAAGAACAGCGGATAAGCAGCAGCCCCTCGCCCTCGGATCCCGCGCCCTCGTGCGAAGGCGGGGCCCCCGGCTTCAATCGCGGGTGGGCGCGCAGGCGGGCGCGGGACGGCAGGAGGAAGCGCTTCCGAGCCCGGAAGCGCCGGCTGCGGCGCGACGCGCCGCACGGCTCTTCACATGCTCGCGGTGGAGCGCATAGAGCCCCGCCCCCACCACCAGCACCATGCCCACCGTGGTCCAGGCATCCGGCGTGTCGCCAAACACGAAGTAGCCCGACACCAGCGCCCCGAACACCAAGAGGTAGCGCAGGGGCGAGATCGACGCCACCGGCGCGCTGCGGAAGGCGAACACCAGCAGCAGCGTGCCGCCGCCGAAGGCGAAGCCGGCCGCGGTGACGTAGGCCACCACCTCCAGCGAGGGCATCCTCCAGCTTTCCCAGAACGCGAAGACGGCGCTTGTCGCGCACAGCACGAGTGTGCCGGAGAAGCCCACCACCGTCCCCGGAATCTGCATGCCGATGCCACGGGTGGAGACATCGCGCACCGAGCCGAAGAAGGCCGCCAGCAGCGGCAAAATGGCGATGGCGTTGAAGGTGGCCGGATCCGGCCGTGTCACCACGACCGCGCCGAGGAAGCCGACGATGATGGCACACCAGCTGCGCCAGCCCACCTTCTCGCCCAGCATGGGCACGGCGAGGGCGGTCGTCACCAGCGGGGTGGCCATGTAGATGGTGGTGGTGGAGGCGATGGGCATCACCGCCAGCGCCGCCACATAGACGAAGGTGGTCAGCGTATCGAGGGTGGAGCGCATCACCACCCGTGGATTGAAGGCATAGCGCAGCGCCGGCATGTCGCCCGCGGCCACGATGAGCGCCAGCAGGAACAGGCCCGCCACGAAGGAGCGCAGGCCCAGCGCCTCGCCCAGCGGGACCTCGCGGATGGCGAGCTTCAGAAAGGTGTCGTTGGTGACGAACAGGGCCATGGACACCGCCATGGCAAGGACGCCCTTCACCGCGGACGAAGCCGCGGCGTGACCGGCCTTCACCGAGGTCGGGGCCGCATTCATAGGGCGCGCTCCGCTGCCGCGGGCACGACACGGGACGGTGTGAAGACAAGGAAAGGATGACCGGCGCGAGGGCGCGCGACGGGCCGGGGCAGGCTCACGTCCAACCTCTTTGGGTTTTCTCCCGTGGGGCGAACCGGATATCCGCCCCTCATCGATTTGATGCGCCAGATGTAACTCACGTGGAGTAAATCGCGGCCTGCTCAAATGCAGGGGCTCGCGCAAGAGCCCTTCGCCCGCGGCATGCTGCCGCCCCTTTCTTGCCGCATTTGCGGAAGGGATCAGCCGCCGGTGGTGCTCATGTGCCGCCGCACGGCGGGCTGGCGGGTCTGCCGGTCGATGATGAAATCATGCCCCTTGGGCTTGCGGAAGATCGCCTCGTCGATGGCCGCGTGCAGGAGCGCATCACCGCTGGAGGCGCGCAGCGGCGCCCGGAGGTCCGCCGCATCGTCCTGGCCGAGACACATGTAGAGGGTGCCGGTGCAGGTGACGCGCACGCGGTTGCAGCCCTCGCAGAAATTGTGGGTCAGCGGCGTGATGAAGCCGAGGCGCCCGCCCGTCTCCTTCACCTCCACATAGCGGGCGGGGCCGCCGGTCCGGTAGTCGATGTCGGTGAGGGTGAAGCGCTCCTCAAGCCGCGCCCGGACGGTGGAGAGCGGCAGATACTGGTCCACCCGCTCCTCGCCCACCTCGCCCAGCGGCATCACCTCGATGAGGGAGAGGTCGTGGCCTTCCCCGTGCGCCCATTCCATCATGGACGCGATCTCATGCTCGTTCACATCCTTCAGCGCGACCGCGTTGATCTTCACCTTGAGCCCGGCGGCAGCGGCGGCGCGCACGCCTTCCAGCACCTTGGAGAGGTCGCCCCAGCGGGTGATGGCGCGAAAGCGCGAGGGGTCCAGCGTATCGATGGAAACATTGATGCGCCTGACCCCGCAGGCCGCGAGATCGGCCGCGTAGCGGGCGAGCTGGGAGCCGTTGGTGGTCAGCGTCAGCTCCTCCAGCCGCCCCGCCTCGATATGGCGGGAGAGGCTGCGGAACAAGGTCATCACGTCGCGCCGCACCAGCGGCTCGCCGCCCGTGAGGCGCAGCTTGCGCACCCCGCGCAGCACGAAGGCGCTGCACAGGCGGTCCAGTTCCTCAAGGCTGAGCAGGTCCTGCTTCGGCAGGAAGGTCATGTGCTCCGCCATGCAATAGACACAGCGGAAATCGCAGCGGTCGGTCACGGAGACGCGAAGATAGGTGACGGCGCGCCCGAACGTATCCACCAGCGGCCCGGCCTTGGCGGCGGCCGCAGCGCCCGGGCGGTCGATCAGGTCCCTCGGCACTTCACTCACGTGACCACTCCTCGACACCACCCTGCGCCGCCTCCCCTGCCGGCTTCGGCCGATCTCGAGGTCCGACCCGGCACACAGAACCTGCGGCAGTGCGCGGACTTCGGCGCATGCCCTATATATCGTATGCAAGGCGCAGATGGATAGGGTGCACGGCCGAACACATTGCGGTGTGGCCCCGCATCCCGCGACGGGAGAACACCATGGCCGCAGGTACTGCCCCCACCGCTGCATGGCCCACGGAACTGCGCGTGGTGAACGAGCGCCACGCCCTCGCCGTGACCTTCGAGGATGGCGCCAGATTTACCCTGCCCGCCGAATATCTGCGGGTGGAAAGCCCCTCCGCCGAGGTGCAGGGCCACCAGCCCGAGGAGAAGATCGTCGTGCCCGGCAAGCGAGCGGTCCGGATCACGCAGGTCGAGCCGGTGGGCAACTACGCCGTGCGCATCCTCTTCGACGACGGCCACTCCACCGGCATCTACACCTGGGAGCTGCTCTACACCTACGGCGTGGAGCAGGAGGAGAAGTTCGGCGCCTATCTCAAGGCGCTGGAGGACAAGGGCCTGTCGCGGGGATGAGCTCGAAGCCGGCTGACACGATGACGTGAGGCTGTAACCCCGCGTCGCCGACCGGAGAAAGACGAGCGGGACAGCCCGGCACCCCAGACCCGCGCGGGTAGCGTCCCGCCGCGGAGCTGATCATGCCCAAGACCAAGCGCCATCCCGAGCTCGAGCGCCATCCCAAGGCCGGGCGCATTCCCTTCCCGGCTGCCGATCGTTCCCGCGCCCTGCGCCGGCTGGTCGCAGCCGGCGCCGTCATTCTTCCCCTCGCCGCGGCGTGGAGCGCGCAGGCCGCCCCACGCGCGCAGCACCTCACGGTGGTGGAGCTGTTCACCAGCCAGGGCTGTTCCTCCTGCCCGCCGGCGGATGCCAACCTCATCGCCCTGAGCGAGCGGCCGGACGTGCTCACGTTGAGCTTCAGCGTCACCTATTGGGACCACCTCGGCTGGCGGGACACCTTCGGCCGGCCGGAATTCACCCAGCGCCAGTATCGCTACGAGCCGCGGCTGGGCGAACGCGGTCCCTTCACGCCGCAGATGGTGGTGAACGGGCGCGTCAGCCGCGTCGGCTTCAGCCTGCCGGATATCGAGCGCGCCATTGTCGGCGCCGGACCGCTTGCCGGCCCGGAGGTCGCCGTTGGCACGCGCGAGGTGGCCGTGGGCAAAGGCGCGGTGCCCGATGCGCCGGCCGACGTGTGGCTGGTGGAATACGATCCTGCCGTGGTCCAGGTCCCCGTGCGCCGCGGCGAGAATGCGGGCCGCACGCTGCCCCATGCCAGCGTGGTGCGCCGGCTGGAGCGCCTCGGCGGCTGGAACGGCCAGCCTGTGCGCTTCGCCCGGCCCGAGACCACCCCGGGCCTGCGCACCGCCATCCTGGTGCAGGCGCCCGAAGGTGGGCCGATCCTCTCCGCCGCAACCAACTGACACCAGGGGCCGGCGCAATGCTTGAGCGACGCCAACGTGGCGCCGTGCCTGATACGCAGGCGGGCGGCCCCAAGGGGACCGCCCGCCGTTCACTTCATCGCCAATCCGGCGCGCTTCGCAACCGGTTGCGTTTGCTCACTTCGCCCGTTCGAGGATGGACACGTAATTGGCCACCGCGGCGCCGCCCATGTTGAAGACGCCAGCCATCTTCGCACCCTCGATCTGCATGTCGCCGGCCTCGCCCATGAGCTGCATGGCGGAGAGCACGTGCATGGAGACGCCGGTGGCGCCGATGGGATGGCCCTTGGACTTCAGGCCGCCCGAAGGGTTCACCGGCAGCTTGCCGGTCTTCTCCGTGATGCCCTCGCGCACAACCTTGTAGCCTTCGCCCGGCTTGGCGAGGCCCATGGCCTCGTACTCGATGAGCTCGGCGACGGTGAAGCAGTCGTGGGTCTCCACGAGGCTCAGGTCGTCCAGCGTGATGCCGGCCCTCTCCAGCGCCTTCACCCAGGCGCGACGGGCGCCCTCGAAGGCGATAGGATCGCGCTTCGACAGGGGCAGGATGTCGTTCGCCTGCGCGCGGGCACGGAAGGCGATGGCCCGCTGCAGCGTCTCGGCCACGTCGGCGGAGGCGATCACCAGCGCGGCCGCGCCGTCCGACACCAGCGAGCAGTCGGTGCGGCGCAGGGGACCGGCCACGTAGGGGTTCTTCTCCGAGATGGTGTTGCAGAACTCGAAGCCGAAGTCCTTGCGCATCTGCGCGTAGGGATTGGAAACGCCGTTCTTGTGGTTTTTGGCGGCGATGCGCGCCAGCTCCTCGGAGCGGTCCCCGTAGCGCTGGAAATAGGTCTGGGCGATGCGCCCGAACACGCCGGCGAAGCCGCCCTCGATGTCCGCTTCCTCCTTGCGGTAGGAGGCGTTGAGCAGGATGTCGCCCACCTCCGCGGTGGGCTTGGCCGTCATCTTCTCCGCGCCCACCACGAGAGCGATGCGGCCCTGTCCGCTCTCGATGTAGTTCAGCGCCGAATGGATGGCGGCGGAGCCGGTGGCGCAGGCATTCTCAAGGCGCACCGCAGGCACATGCGCCAGCTCCGGCACGCTCAGCGCAGGCATGGCGCCCTGGAAATCCTGCTTCTGGAAGCCGGCGTTGAAGACGCCCACATGGATCGAATCCACATCCGCCGGCGCAAGGCCCGCATGCTCGATGGCGGCGCCGGCGACGCGACCGATCAGCGCCTCGGTGTCGGCATCCTCAAGCTTGCCGAAGGGCGAATGGGCCCAGCCCACGATGGCGGCCTTGCTGTCCATGAGACGTTCTCCCGGCGGCGTGACGCCGCGTTGGCGTTGGATGATACCGATCAGTACGTATCAGATAGGACCGCGGGCCGGCTCAGGAAAGGCCCGCGATGAAGCCGTCCGGCATCACGAAGATCTCGTGGGCGGCGGGGGCGGAGGGCAGGCCCGGCATGGTCATGATATCCCCGGCCAAAGCCACCACGAATCCGGCGCCGGCGGACAGGCGAACCTCCCGAACCGGCAGCACGTGGCCGGATGGGGCATTGCGGGCCAAGGGATTGGCGGAGAAGGAATATTGCGTCTTGGCCATGCACACCGGCAGGTGGGCGAATCCGGCGGCCTCGAACTCCTTCAGCTTGGCCGCGGCGGCGGTGGAGAAATCCACCCGCTCCGCCCGGTAGATCTCCCGGGCCACCGTCTCGATCTTCTCGGCGAGCGGCAGCGCATCCGGATAGAGGAAGCGAAAATCGGACGGCTTCTCAATGGCTTCCAGCACCGCGCGGGCGAGGTCCTCGGCGCCGGTGCCGCCCTTCGCCCAATGCCGGCAGACATGCACCGAGACGCCCAGCGGGGACAGTTCCGCCGCCACCGCCGCCACTTCCTCGTCCGTGTCGCTGGTGAAATGGTTTAGCGCTACCACCACGGGCAAGCCGAACTTGGAGAGGTTCTCCACGTGACGCTTCAGGTTGGCGCAGCCAAGCTTCACCGCCGCCACGTCCGGAATGCCGAGGGACTTCACCGCCACGCCGCCATGCATCTTCAGGGCCCGCACCGTGGCGACCACCACGGCGGCGGATGGCGCAAGACCCGCCTGCCGGCACTTGATATCGAGGAATTTCTCGGCTCCGAGATCAGCTCCGAAGCCGGCCTCGGTCACCACCACGTCGGCGAGGGCGAGGGCGCTTCTGGTCGCCATCACGGAATTGCAGCCGTGGGCGATGTTGGCGAACGGGCCGCCATGCACCAGCGCTGGGGTGCCCTCCATGGTCTGCACCAGGTTCGGCTGGAAGGCGTCGCGCAGCAGCGCCACCATGGAGCCGATGCCGCCCAGCTCCTCCGCGGTTACCATCCGCCGACCCCGGGTCTGGCCGATGACCATGCGCGAGAGGCGCGCCTCCAGGTCCTGGAGGCTGTCGGCGAGGCAGAGGATGGCCATCACCTCGCTGGCCACCGTGATGTCGAAGCCGTCCTCCCGCGGGAAGCCGTTGGGCGGGCCGCCGAGGCCGATGGTGACCTGCCGCAGCGCGCGGTCGTTCAGGTCCATCACCCGCCGCCAGCTGATCCGTCTCGCGTCGAGATCGAGGGCGTTGCCCCAGTGGATGTGGTTGTCGATCAGCGCCGACAGCAGGTTGTGGGCGGCGGTGATGGCGTGGAGATCGCCGGTGAAGTGCAGGTTGATGTCCTGCATGGGGATGATCTGCGCCCGTCCCCCGCCGGTGGCGCCGCCCTTGGCGCCGAACACCGGGCCGAGGGAGGGCTCGCGCAGGCACACGGCCACCTTGGTGCCGAGGCGCGAAAGCGCGTCGCCGAGGCCGATGGTGGTGGTGGTCTTGCCCTCCCCCGCCGGCGTGGGGTTGATGGCGGTGACCAGCACCAGCTTGCCGGTGGGCGCGAGGGTGGAGACGAAATCGAGCCCGAGCTTCGCCTTGTGGGGCCCGTAGCGGTAGACCGCCTTGGCGGGGACGGCGAGCTTTTCCGCCACCTCCTCGATGGGAAGCGGCACGACACTGGCAGCGATGGCCGCGTCCGACATGGGGTCGAGCGGGCGGGCGGTTCTCTGATGCATGCAAAGGGTCCCTGGGCGGGGAGAACCTAGCGGCTCCCACAGCCCGAGGGAAGCACCCCGCCGGAACAGCAGACGGTTCCGGGGGCGAGACGAGCGGCGCGCCGCCCTATTGGGCGGCGGGGGCCGGGGCGGCCGCAGGGGCCGGCGCGGAATTCTCCTCGGCCTTCAGCACCGGGGCGGGCTGCTCGGCCACGTCGAGACCCTTGTCCAGCTTCACCAGGATCTTGGTGAGATCCTCCGGCTCCGGCTTCAGGTCACGGGCGTGGGCCCACTGGAAGCTCGCCTCCAGCTTGCGCCCCGCCTTCCAGTAGGCGTCGCCCAGGTGGTCGTTGATGACCGGGTCCTGGGGCATCAGCTCCACGGCACGCTCCAGCTCGGTCACCGCCTCGTTGTAGCGGCCGAGCTTGTAATAGGCCCAGCCGAGGCTGTCGACGATGGGGCCGTCGTCCGGGCGCAGCTTGACCGCCTTGCGGATCATGTTGAGGCCCTGGTCCAGGTTGGTGCCCTGGTCCACCCAGGAATAGCCCAGATAGTTGAGCACCTGCGGCTGGTCCGGGTTCAGCTCCAGCGCCTTCTTCAGGTCCGCCTCGGCGCCGGTCCAGTTCTTCGAGCGCTCGTTGCAGACGCCGCGGAAATAGAACAGCGCCCAATTGGCCTTGGTGGGCTGGGGCACCAGCGCGATGGCCTTGGAATAGGCCGTGGCGCATTCCGCGAACATCTTGCGCGACTGAAGGATGCGCCCCAGGGCCATGATGGCCTCGATGTCCTTGGGGTCCTGCGCGATGATCTTGTCCAGATGCGCGCGGGCCTCGTTGAACTTGTCGGTCGCGTCCAGGTTGATGGCGAGGTGCACGTCCGCGTTGCGCTTGAGCGGCGAGGAGGCCGGCACCGACTCATACACCTCGATCGCCTTGTCGGCCTGCTTCAGCTGCTCGTAGAGGTCGGCGAGGGTGAGGCTGGCGAAAGGATGGTCGGGATCGAGCCAGATGGCGAACTGCAGGTAGACGAGGGCGAGGTCCTCGCCCCCCTGCCGGCCCAGCAGGGAGCCGAGGCCGTAGAGCACTTCCGCCGAGCCTTCCTGCGCCGACTTCACCAGCGGCGGCAGCGGCTTGCCGGCCTTCAGCTCCTTCAGCGCCTGCACCACCAGCGGGTGGTCGGGCAGCTGCTTGTCGAAGCTCTGGTAGGCGGCGATGGCGGCGGGGATGTTGTCGTTGCGCGAGGCCCAGCGGGCATAGGCGTCGATGGCCCGGAGCGAGCCGGGATCAAGCTTCATCGCCTGCTCAAGGCGCTTGCCCGCCTCCTTCTTCACCCCCGCCGCATCGAGGATGAGGCCGGCGTGCAGCTCCTTCATGGGCGCGTACCAGTCCGGCCCCTCCAGGCGGTCGATGAGGTCCACCGCGCCCTTGGCATTGTTGGAGCCGTAGAAGGTCCAGGCGGCGAGCAGGGTCTTGGTTAGGTCGCCCACCGGACCGCTCATGGAGACGGCGAGGTTGGTGCGCGCGCTCTGGTAATGGCCTTTCTTGATGGCCTTCACCGCCAGCGCCAGCCGGGCGATGCGATGGGTCCGGTCCGTCTTCAGCAGGCGGTCGGTGAGCTTCATCGCCTCGTCGACCTGCCCGTCGATGAGCATCACGTAGAAGGTGCGCTCGACGATCTCGTCATTGCGCGAATCGAGGCGCAGCAGGTTGCGCAGGTAGGTGATGGCCGCATCATTGTCGCGCTCGACGATGGCGAGGCGGGCGGCAAGGTAGCTTCCGGCCAGGGAGGCATCGACATCCGGAACCGCTTCGGCGCGGGCGGGAACGGTGAGCTGGAGCAGCGCGGCAAGGCCGGCCGCGAGGGCCACGGAGAAAAAGGGGCGTGAAGTCACCGATCGCGATTCCTGAAGTGCCGGCCGGGGGGCGGTCGCAGCCATCCAATCCGGGTGAGATGGCGGGAGGATGGCGGCTTTCCCCCCATGCTGCAAGTTTCGCAACTGCACACACCGCGTTGCACGCCGCGCAGGCGGGCGGGCGCAAGAGACGACCTTGCCCGGCCGGGGACCGCGCGGCATAAGCCGGCCATGCAGCTCTTTCGCTCCCGTGCCCCGGCGAAGATCAACCTCACCCTTCGCGTCGCCGGCCGGCGGGCGGACGGGTTTCACGATCTCGCGAGTCTGGTCGCCTTCGCCGGCGCCGGCGACCTCGTGACGCTGGAGGCCGGCCGCCCCCTCGCCCTCGCCGTCAGCGGCCCCACCGCCGGCGCCGCCGGGCCGGACGACGACAATCTGGTGCTGCGCGCCGCCCGCGCCTTCCTCGCCCAGGTGCCCGGCGCCGCGCTCGGCGCCTTCCGGCTGGAAAAGCGCCTTCCGGTGGCGGCGGGCATGGGCGGCGGCTCCTCGGATGCGGCGGCGGCGCTGCGCCTTCTCGCCACCCTCAATGCCATTGCCCTCGACGATCCCCGCCTCATGGCCGCCGCCCGGGCCACCGGATCGGACGTGCCGGTCTGCCTCGACCCGCGGGCCCGGCTGATGGCCGGCGTGGGCGACCGCCTGTCGCCCCCGCTCGCGCTGCCTTTCCTGCCCGCGGTGCTGGTGAACTGCGGCGTGGCCGTGCCCACCGTGGACGTGTTCCGCGCCCTCGGCCTCTCCCCCGGCACGGCGCTGGCCGGCCCGGAGCATCCCGCCGCGCTGCCGGTGGAGCGCGGCGCCCTCCTCGCCATGTTGCGCGCCATCCCCAATGATCTGGAGCCCCCCGCCATCGGCCTCGCGCCGGAGATCGCGCGAGTGATGGAGCGGCTGGCGCAGGCGCCCGAGGCGCTGCTGGTGCGCATGTCCGGCTCGGGCGCCACGGTCTTCGCCCTCACCGACACCTGCCGGACGGCCGCGGCCCTGGCACGACGCGTGCACGCGGCCGAGCCCGGATGGTGGGTGAAGCCCACCGTGCTGCGATAACCGCCGGCAAGGAAGAGACCTCATGACCACGACGCTGCCCGCATTCCTTCTCGCGGCCCTGGGCGAGATCGCCGGATGCTTCGCCGTCTGGCATGTGGTGCGGCTCGGCGGCTCGCCCTGGTGGCTGCTCCCCGGCCTCGCGAGCCTCGCCGCCTTCGCCTATGCGCTCACCTTCGTGGAGGCGGAGGCCGCCGGCCGGGCATTCGCGGCCTATGGCGGCATCTACATCCTCTCCTCCCTCGCCTGGATGTGGGCGGTGGAGGGCGTGCGGCCCGACCGCTGGGATGCGGCCGGCGCCCTGCTATGCCTTGCCGGAGCCGCCGTCATCGTGTTCGGCCCCAGAAGCTGAGGCGGAGGCAGGCGGCGCCGCGCGGGCGAGCAGGCGCTGGTAGAGCCAGCCCATGGCCACCAGCACCAGGCCGAGGCCGATGAAGGACACCGCCCGCAGCACCCCCTCCAGGTCCGACATGTCGGACAGAAACACCTTCAGCACCGTCGCCACCATCACCGCCCCGGAGGCGAGGCGCAGGGTGCGCGAGCCGCGCCACAGGCCGAGCAGCAGGAGCAGGATGGCGAAGCCGAGCCACGCGGCCGAATAGGCATACCACTCGGCTGCCGTGACGGCGTCGTAGTCGAGTTCGGGCCCCTGGAACAGGCGGCTCACCTCGAATGTCACATAGGCCAGCCCCAGCACCACCGCGAGCGCCCGCGCCGCGAGCCGCACCTGCTCGCGCCCCGCCGGCTGGACCAGGCCGAACAGCAGCGCCAGTCCCGCCGGCAGGCCATAGGCGAGGAGCAGCGCGTTGAACACCGGCCCGCCCACGCCCTCCCCCGTGCTGAAGGGATTGTTGCCGGTGAGGCTGGCGACGGCCGCGAAGGCGGCCGCCACCGCCACCAGATCGGAGAAGATGCGGGTGAGCCACCGCCCCGTCGCATTGGCGATCCGCGCGAGGCCCACCGCATAGGCGCCATACAGTACCGAGAGCAGCCCGGTCTCGAACAGCTGCGTGCCGGGGGCGTAGATGTCGCCGTGGTGGGCGAGGTGCCGCACCTCCAGCGCCACCAGGAGCATGGAGAAGACGAGGGCGAGGCATTCGTGCACGCGCCGCGCCCGGTCGTCCCCGCCCCTGGCGAGCAGCCGCGCCGCGCCGAGGAAGGCCAGCGCCGGCACGCCATAGCCCCACAGCAGCCAGTTGAAGACCGGCGTGGGGCCCGGATCGATGGCGATGCTGGGCAGCCAGATGATGCGCCCCAGCACCACCAGCCCCAAGGCGGCGGAGAATTGCCGCAGCCCCGGCAGCGGCCGCTGCGTGGATACCCAGGCGACGCCCAGCGCCGCGAGGGAGAGACTCACCGTCAGCCAGCCCTTCTCCAGGGCGAAGGTGAGGGCCAGCGCCAGGCTCACCACCCCGCCGGCAGCGAACACCGTGGCCCCATGCCGGCGCGCCGCGCGCGCCAGCATCTCGGCCGCCAGGGTAAAGACGAAGGCGAGCGCCAGGGCGATGGCGGCGAACGGCAGGCTGCGGTCGAAGCCGGCGAGGCGCCCATAGGCCGCGATCAGCATCAGCGCCGGTCCGATGGTGCCGGCCACCGCCCAGACGAGGGCGAGGACCTTGGCCTCCCGCCGCCGCGCCGCCGCGAGGCTCAGGCCCAGCAGCACCGCGCCCATGCCGAAGCCGAAGGTCATGAAATGCCCGGCGGAGAGGCGCGCCGGCTCCGGCAGCACCCCGGCCATGGGGCCGGCCGGCGCCACCGTCGTGCCCGGCTCGGGCGGGAACACCCATTGGGTGAGGAGAAGCGGCGTCAGCAGCGCCACTGCGAGGGTGGCATAGGTCATCGGCCGCACCCGCCACGCCAGCCCCAGCACGCCCAGCGCGCAGAGGACATAGAGGGTGAGGGACGAGGCGCTCCCATGCCCCCCGAGCTGGCCCTCGATCGCCGCGGTCGCCGTCACCAGCAGCGCGCCGGCGGCGCCGGTCGAGGAGACCGGGTCGTGCCGCCGCCCCGCCTGCGGACCGAACAGGAGGCCCGGCGCCAGCAGCGCCGCGGTCGCCACCAGCAGGAAGAGGCCCAGTCCGCCGGAGGCGTTCACCGCCTGCGGCACCTCGAAGGCGATGAGGGTGACGCCCCAGGCCACCACGCCGGCGATGGCGAGATAGGCGAGCCACGCCCAGCGCTTCACCCGCGCGACGCCCAGCGCGCTCGCCGCCACCGCGGCGATGAGCAGCGCGACGCCCCAGGCGTTGGGGTCGCCGGTGCTGATGAGGAAAGGCGTCACCGCCGCGCCCACGAAGCCCAGCGCCGCCAGCGCCGGTCCATGCAGCAGCGCGGCCAGGAGGGTGGCGATGCCGGTGGCCGCCAGCGCCAGGAACGCCACCTGCGGCGAGATCAGGTGGTAGAGCTCGTAGGCGGCATAGAGGCTGCCGAAGGCGGTCATGGTGCCGGCGGCGGTGAGGACGCTCGGCACGTCCGGAACCAGGTGCAGGCCGTCGGCCCCGGCCGGCGGCGCGATGCCGTCCCGGCGGTTCTTGCGGCGCAGCCATTCTCCACCCGCCAGCAGGGCGACCGCCAGCATGAGGCCCAGCGTCACCCGCGCGGCGGGGCCGATGAGGTCCTGCTCCACGGCGAAACGCACGAGGAAGATGCCGCCCAGCGCCAGCGCCAGACCGCCCACCCACACGGCCCAGCGGGCGCCGATCTTCTCCTCGAAGCCGGCGAGGCGGTCCTTGAGCGCACCGGCGGAAGCCGGCGACGGACCGGAGACGACGGCGCGCGGCCGGCCGAAACCGGGCGGGCGCGTCACGTCCTGCAGGGGCGGTTCCGGCGCGGCGGGTTCCGCAGCGGCGGTTTCCGGCGGGACGGGCACCGGGGGCGCGAACGTCTCAGGAGCCGGAGGCGCCGCGGCGGGGAGGGAGGCCGCGGGCGCTTCCGGTGCGGGTGGGGCCGGCACCGCGGCGGGCGGCGGGACAATGCCGGCCACGGCACGCCCTGCCCGCTCGCCCTCGGCCACCTGCGCCTCAAGCGTCGCGACCCGCGCCTCCAGCAGGCGGATCCGGCCGCGATGGCCGAGCGCGAGGATGAAGGCGATCAGCGCCATCACCGGGAAGGCGAGGACCAGCAGTATGAGAAAAGCCCACTCGTCCATGCCCGTGCCCCAAAGCTCGCTGTACGCAACCTAGAGCGCGATCCGACCGGATTGAAACAACCTGATCCGTGAATCCGCCTCTCACCCCCCAAAAGAGCACGGGCCGCGGTATCGACGCTACAGCTTTGAGACACTTGATGAATTGGTGCCGGTGCCACCTACCTCCACCGCGCGCGGGCGGAGGTTCGGGGCGAGGCTTCCCCGCGACTCAGGCGGCGAGGAAGGCGAGTCGCGGATCGGTACGGCTCGGGTCGATCTCCAGGATCTCCGCCCGCACCACGTCCTCGGCGACCAAGGGATCCTCTTCCACCCGGCGCCGCAGCGCCTCCGGCGAGGTGCCGTGGGCGAGGATGGCGCCGCCCGCCTTTGGCTGGAGGCTGCCGGCCATGAGGAAGACGCCCTCCTCGAAGCCCTTCTGCAACCAGGCCCGGTGCCCGTCCATGAGGCGCCCGGCCTCGGCGCGCTTCTCGGAGAATTTCAGCAGAACCACGTACATCTCGTCCCTCCCCTGCGATGAAGCCGGGGCCGCCTAGGCGGCCGGCGCCGGCGGGCGCTGCGCCTCGACCCAGGCCGCCATGCCCTCCACCTCGCGGCGGATGAAATCCGCGTCGCGGAAGGCGCTGGCCAGCGTCGCCACGCCCTGGCTGGCGGCAAGCAGGTGCATGGCCAGCGCATCCGCCTCGGCGGGTCGGCCCAACGCCACGAACTGGCGCGCCAGCCAGTCGCGGAACATGGTGAAGATGCGGCTCGCGTCGTCCTTCGCCCCGTGGTCAAGCTTCGCCAGCTCGTTGCAGAGCGTGCCCACCGGGCAGCCATGGCGCATGATCTTCGCCCGGTTGGTGATCAGGATCCCGATGAAGCTGCGGATGCGCGCGGCGGGGTCGTCCCCCTCCTCTTCCCACGCCTCCAGCATGCGCCGGGTGCTGGCGAGCCGCACGGCGATCACGGCGTCGAGGATGTCGTCCTTGGTCTTGAAATGATAATAGAAATTGCCGCGGGAGATATTCACCGCCGCGGCGATGTCGGCGAACGAGGTGGCCTCGAAGCCGGTCTCGTAGAACAGCCGGTCGGCCGCCGCCACGATCTCGTCCCGCGTGCTCTTCCCGGCCATTCCCGGCGCCTCCCAGATGATCTCGCGACTTTAGGTCAAATGTCCTAATTCAGGAATTAGGACAATCATCCTACATCGTCAAGAGCGCGCGAAAAGGCGCCGCCACGGCAGCGCTGAAGCCGGAGTGGACGGCACGCCGGCGCCGGTGCGCCGGGCCGGTCAGCCCTCGCGGAAGCGGTTGGTGATGGGGTAGCGGCGGTCGCGGCCGAAGTTGCGGCCGGTGACCTTCACGCCCGGCGCCGCCTGCCGGCGCTTGTATTCGGCGATGTGCAGGAGGCGCTCCACGCGCTTCACGGTCGCCGCGTCGAAGCCGTCGGCGATGAGGCTCGTCACCGGCTCCTCGCGCTCCACCAGCCGTTCGAGGATGGCGTCCAGCACCGCATAAGGCGGCAGGGAATCCTCGTCCTTCTGGTTCTCGCGCAGCTCGGCGGTGGGCGGCTTGTCGATCAGGCTGTCGGGCATGACCACGCCGTCCGGCCCCAGGGCGTCCGCCGGCTTCCAGCGGTTGCGCAGGCGCGAGAGGCGGACCACCTGCGTCTTGTACAGGTCCTTGATGGGATTGTAGCCGCCGTTCATGTCGCCATAGAGCGTGGCGTAGCCCGTGGACATCTCGGACTTGTTGCCCGTGGTCACCACCATGGCGCCGAACTTGTTGGACACCGACATGAGCAGCGCGCCGCGCACGCGGGACTGGAGGTTCTCCTCCGTCACGTCGCGCTGGGTGCCCTCGAACAGGGGCGCCAGCGCCGCCTCGATGCCCTCCACGCCGGAGGCGATGGGCACGGTGTCGTAGCGCACGCCCAGGGCCTGCGCCACCGCAGCCGCATCCGAGAGGCTGTCGGCGGACGTGTAGCGGTAGGGCAGCATGATGCAGTGGACCCGCTCCGGCCCCAGCGCATCCACCGCCATGGCCGCGCACAGTGCCGAATCGATGCCGCCGGACAAGCCCAGCACCACGCCGGGAAAGCGGTTCTTGTTCACATAGTCGCGCAGGCCCAGCACGCAGGCGGCATAATCCGCCTCGTCGCCCTCGATACGATCGGCGAGGTTGGCGCCAAGGCACTTCCAGCCGTTCTCGAACCGCTGCCACTTCGACAGGCGCACCCGGTCCATGAAGCCGGGGAACTGGAGCGCGAGGGTGCGGTCGGCGTTGAGCGCGAAGGAGGCGCCGTCGAAGACCAGCTCGTCCTGCCCACCCACCTGGTTCACATAGAGCAGCGGCAGGTGGCTCTCCACCACACGGGCCACCGCGATGTTCTCGCGCTCGGCATAGACCGTGCGGCGATAGGGCGAGCCGTTGGGCACGAGCAGGATTTCCGCGCCGGTCTCGGCGAGGCACTCCACCACGTCCGCGCCCCAGATGTCCTCGCACACCGGCACGCCGAGGCGCACGCCCTTGAAGGGGATCGGCCCCGGCAGCGGGCCGGGCGCGAACACGCGCTTCTCGTCGAACACGCCGTAATTGGGCAGGTCCACCTTGTGGCGGACTGCGGAAATGCCGCCGTTCTCCAGCAGCAGGACGGAATTGTAGAGCCGTTCCTCCTCCACCCACGGCGCGCCGATGAGCACCGCCGGGCCGTCCACCGTCTCCGCGGCCAGGGTCTCGATGGCCTCGCGGCAGGCTTTCTGGAAAGCCGGCTTCAGCACGAGGTCCTCCGGCGGATAGCCGGCGATGAACAGCTCGGTGAAGACCACGAGGTCGGCGCCCGCCTCGCGGGCGCTTTCCCGCGTGCGGCGGGCAAGATCGAGGTTGCCGGCCACATCCCCCACCGTGGGGTTCAGCTGCGCGACGGCGATGGCGAGGGTATCGACGGGCGTATCGGGAGCGGGCGTGGTCATGCTTCGGATTTAACCGCAGGCGTCACGGGTGGGAAGGACAAGAAAGGGGCACGCGCGGGATTTGCCTTTTCCTGCGCCAGATAAGCCCCATCACAGGCCGAGGCGCGACCACAAGGCGCGCTCCTCAACGGCGGCAGCCACCCCCTCGGCGGCCGAGCGCGCCACGGCGCCGGCAAAGCCGCCCGGCCGGCGGAACGGGAAGCTGGAAGCGCCCTGCACCAGCGGCAACAGCATGTCCTCCCCGTAGCGGGCCTTCAGGATGCCGCGCACGTCGCCGAGCCCGTCCACGAGGCCGAGGCCCGCCGCCTGGGTGCCGAGCCAGAACTCGCCCGAGAACAGCAGCGCGTCATCGGCGGCCAGGGCGGCGCCCCGGCGGGACCGCACGAGGTCCGCGAACACGGTGTGGAGCTCCTTCAGCAGGCTGTCGAGCCGCTCCACGTCCTCCGGCTGGGTGGGGCGGAAGGGATCCAGCGTCACCTTGCGCTCGCCGGCGGTGAAGACCCTCCGCTCGATGCCCAGCTTCTCGATGGCCTTGTCGAAGCCGAAGCCCGCCGTGACCACGCCGATGGAGCCGACGATGGAGCACGGATCGGCGAAGATCTCGTCCGCCGCGCAGGCGATCATGTAGCCGCCCGAGGCCGCCGCGTCCTCCACGAAGGCGAAGACGTGCTTCTCCTTCTCCTCCGCCAGCGCGCGGATGCGCCGGAAGATGAGGTGCGACTGCACCGGCGAGCCGCCCGGCGAATTGATGAGCAGCGCCACCGCCGGCGCATCCTTGATGGCGAAGGCCTTGTCCAGGGCCTTGGCGGTGTTCGCCAGCGTCAGGCTCTGGCTGAAGGGGGTCGACATGCCGATGGGGCCGGCAAGCCGCACCACCGGGACCACCGTGAGGTCCTTGCGCCATTTCCGGGGAAGGATGCCGCGAAAGCGGCGTGAAACGAAGGAGAGGAAGCTGTCGGCCATGGGCAAGATGTAGGCGCTCGGCGTGACGCCCTCAAGGCGCGCCGATGGCGCCGCCCCCGCGCAGCACCGCCTCCGCCTCCGGCGTCGGTGCGCCGTCCCCTCCCGCCAGCACCAGGCCGGGCAGCAGCGCGGGCGGCGTGCGCCGGCCCTTCACCGCCCGCACCAGGAGCCGCACCGCGGGCCGGTCCAGACGGGGATGGACCGGCAGGATCTCCACCGCGCCGAACCGGCGCGACACGGCGGCGAGGATCTCCGCCAGCGCCTCCGGCCGGTGGATGAGGCAAAGCACGCCCCGCGCCGCGAGGCAGCGGTCGGCGGCGCGCACCCAATCCTCCAGCAGGGCCGCGCCGGCCATGTGGGCGCGGGCGCGGCCGGCATCGGGAGACGTGCGGTGGCGGGCCTCGGCATTGAAGGGCGGGTTCATGAGCACGAGGTCGGCCCCCCCGGCCGCCGGGCGGGGCGGGCCCGAGGGTCGGGCGAGGGCGCGCACATCGGCCGCGACCACCTCGGCGCGATCGGCAAGGCCGTTGGCCGCCGCATTCTCCTCCGCCAGACCGGCAAGCTCCGGCGCGATCTCCACCAGCGTGGCCGAAGCGTCCCTGACCCGCGTGAGAAAGGCGAGGCCGGCACCGCCGACCCCCGCGCCGAGGTCCACGGCGCGGCGACGGTCCTCCGGGGCGAAGGCGGCGAGCAGCAGCGCGTCGTGGCCCACCCGATGCCCCTCCTCCGGCTGCCGCAGGGTCAGGCGACCGCCGAGGACGGTGTCGGCGGAGATGCGGGCGGGGGCGTCGGCCTCAGCCCCCATCGCGGAGCGCCGCGCCGAAGCCGGCCTCCTTCAGGAGGCGCCGGGTGCGGTCCACGTCCTCGTCCACAACCATGAGTCGGCGGGGAAACACGCCGATGGAGCCCTCGAGCACGCTCATGTGGCTGTCCGCGACCATGTGCCCGATATCGGCCGCCTGAAGCAGCGCCTCAATGGCGCCGAGCAGCACCAGATCGTTGGTCCGGACCACCTCCTGCATCGTATACCGCCTGACGTATAGGAGACGTTCGGGGCCCCCGCGTCCTGACGGCGCTTGCACGGAACCCGTCAGCATCCCTATGGTGCGCCCCAAAGAATGACAAGCGGGAGCGTTTCTTTGGCCCTCGTCCTTCCGTTCGAGCCGAACGAGCCGTCCATCGAGGCGCTGGTCGCCCTGGTGAAGGCGGACATGGAGCGGGTGAACGCCGCGATCCTCGCGCGCACCGGCTCCGATGTGGCGATGATTCCGGAGGTGGCCAACCACCTCATCTCCTCGGGTGGCAAGCGGCTGCGCCCGATGCTGACGCTCGCCTGCGCCGCCCTCTCCGGCTACCGGGGCGAGGGGCACATCAAGCTCGCGGCTTCCGTGGAGTTCATGCACACCGCCACCCTCCTCCACGACGACGTGGTGGACGAGAGCGACATGCGCCGGGGCAAGCTGGCCGCGCGCAAGCTCTGGGGCAACGAGGCGAGCGTGCTGGTGGGCGACTTTCTGCTCGGCCAGGCCTTCAGGATGATGGTGGAGGTGGGCTCGCTCACCTGCCTCGACATTCTCTCCACCGCCGCCTGCGTCATCGCCGAGGGCGAGGTGATGCAGCTCGCGGCGGCCAAGAACACCCAGACCTCCGAGGACGACTATCTCGCCGTGATCCGCGGCAAGACCGCGGAGCTGTTCGCCGCCGC
Source organism: Xanthobacter nonsaccharivorans (assembly GCF_043194755.2). Lineage (NCBI taxonomy): Bacteria > Pseudomonadati > Pseudomonadota > Alphaproteobacteria > Hyphomicrobiales > Xanthobacteraceae > Xanthobacter > Xanthobacter nonsaccharivorans. The sequence continues at coordinate 3,251,784 of NZ_CM195526.1, forward strand.
CTGCGAGGTGGGCGCGGTGCTCGGCCAGCGGCCGAAGGCGGAGCAGGCGGCCTGCCGCTCCTATGGCATGAACCTCGGCATCGCCTTCCAGCTGGTGGACGACGCGCTCGACTACGGCGGCTCCCAGGCCAAGCTCGGCAAGAACGTGGGCGACGACTTCCGCGAGGGCAAGATCACCCTGCCGGTGCTCCTCGCCTTCCGCCGCGGCGACGAGAAGGAGCGGGCCTTCTGGCAGCGCTGCCTGGAGAAGGGAGAGGTGAGCGACGCCGACCTCGCCCAGGCCATCGGCCTGCTCACCAAGCACCGGGCCATCGCCGACACGGTGGAGCGGGCCCGCCACTACGGCGCCATCGCCAAGGATGCCCTCGCCCTCTTCCCCGCGTGCCCGGCCAAGGACGCGCTGATGGAGGCGGTGGACTTCTGCCTCTCCCGCGCCCACTGAGGCGCGGCTTCGCCCCGCAGGGATTGCGGCAGCAGGTGCCCAAACGAAAGCGGCCGGCCCCTCGCGGAGCCGGCCGTCGTCTTTTCGGGGCGTGCTGCGATCAGGCGACCGCGCGGCGGGCGCCCGGGATGAGCGCGGCGGGCTTCACCGCCAGGGCGCCTTCGCCGGCCAGGGCCACCACGAGCGAGGCCACCACGAGGAAGGCCGGATACTCCCAGCCGCCGCCGGGAACGGAGAAGACCCAGCCGTTCGGCGCATGATAGTTCAGGGCGCCGAGCATGATGGGGATGAGCAGGATCGCCACCTGACGGGCATAGACGCCGCCGATGATGAGGAGCCCGCCGATGATCTCGGCGGCGATGATGGGCAGCGCCAGCGCGGAGGGCATGCCGATCTTGGCGAGGAAGCCGGCGAAGCCGGGAACGGTGAAGACGAACACCTTCATGAGGCCGTGCATGACCCACATGAGGCCGAGGGCGACGCGAAGAAGAAGAAGGCCGTAAGGGGCGGTGCGAGAGTCAACCATGGGAGCGGTCTCCGGTTCAAGGTGACGTCCATCTAGCTTTCGCAGACACGCAAGGCCATACTCAGAAAAACCAGCCTGAGTTTGCATCTTCGCAAATCACAAAATCGCCAAGTCCGCACTTCCAAGTCCACACTTGCAGGGTCAAGCCGATGATTGCGTGGGACGACTTCCGCCTTGTCCGGGCCATTGCCGAGAGCGGCACCCTTGCCGGCGCCGCCGAGCAGCTGGGCGTGAACCATTCCACGGTCTTCCGCCGGCTCGGCACGCTGGAGGCGCAGCTGGGCGCGCGGCTGTTCGAGCGGGCGCGCGCGGGCTACGTGCCCACCCCCACCGGCGAGGAGATGATCCGCCTCGCCGAGCGCATGGGGGAGGAGATCACCGCAGTGGAGCGGCGCATCACCGGCCAGGACCTGCGTCCCTCCGGCGAATTACGCGTGACCACGAACGACACGCTCCTGGTGCACATGCTGACCCCGGTGTTCGCCTCGTTCCGGCAGGCCTATCCGGAAATCCACCTGGACGTGGTGATCTCCAACCAGTCCCTCAGCCTGTCGAAGCGTGACGCGGACGTGGCCGTCCGGGCCAGTGACCGGCCGGGCGACACCCTGGTGGGCCGACGCATCGCCTCCATCGCCTGGGGCGTCTACTGCCACGCCGACCTCGCGCCCAAGGCGCCGCTCGCGGCGGGTGACCTGAGGCGGTACGACTGGATCGGCTTCTCCGACAATCTCGGCGGCATCAAGCCGGCCAAGTGGCTGCGCGAGCGGGTGGGCGAGGAGAAGCTCGTCTACCGCATCAACACGGTGCTGGGGCTGGCGGAAGCCGCCGCGGCCGGCATCGGCCTCGCGGTGCTGCCCTGCTTCATCGCCGCCGTGACGCCGGGGATCGTCCAGATCATGAACCCGCAGGTGGAGATGGAATCCGGCCTGTGGCTGCTCACCCACCCGGACATCCGCGCGACGGCGCGGGTGCGGGCGTTCATGGAGCATGCGGGGCGCGAGCTGGTCCGCCTGCGCCCGCGCATCGAAGGCAGGCCCTCGGACAGCGCGCCGGAAGCGGAAGCGGAGCTGGAATAATCCCCACGCGGCAGGCCCGAACGCGTCAGGTGGCAAGCGCCGCGAGCCCCGCTTGCCAGGCCCGCTCGCTAGGCCCGCTTGCCAGGGCGGCGCGCCTATTCGGCCGCGGCCTCGGCGGTGCCGCGGGTCTTCGACTTGGACCGGCGCGAGGCCACCTGCTGGCGATCACCGCCGGCGCTGACGAAATCGCACCACATGGTCTGCACGCCGGCGAGGGTGCCGCGGAACGTGTTCGCTCCGGTCTTCACCACGTCGAAGCACGGCTCGAAGGTCATGCCCTTCACGAAGCCGCAGACCTTCTCCTCGCGCACCCGCAACGTGTTGGGCGGCAGATGGACAAAGCGCGGAGAATTGTCACGCAGGGAAATGAGGCCGGCCACCGAGCCGTCCGGATAGACCCGGCCCGAGCCCTTCGACCCCTCGAAGCAGTTGAAGGAGAACACCCGCCCGAGCACGAACGTCCGCGCCTCGGTGGCAGTGAGTTGCTGTGCGGCGGCAGGAGCCGACGCCAGGACGGCGAAGCCCAAGGCCGCGAAAAGGATGCTGCGCATGGCTCTTTCGCGAATTCTTGATTTGATCCGGTACCACGATGCGCAGACCGGGGCCGCCCTTGTCAAGAGTCCCCGCGCCGCAGGAGGGGCGAAGGCGCCGCGCGGGCGACGATTTCCGCGCGGCGTGTTTTTCCCGCCGTCGTCAGGCCAGCGACCCCGGTCGTTGACCGGCGCCGAGAGGATTTCGCTCCGCAGCTCGGGGGTCCCGAGCTGCTTATCCTCAAGGCCGGTGCCTGCAATGGCAGGAACCGGTGCCGCGCGGGCTTGACCAAAGGCCCATAAGACGAACTCACGTGAGAGGAGCTCACGGGCCCTTGGTGTCAGGCGATGACCGGACGCACCACCGGGCGCTCCTTGATGGGCAGGTTGATGGCGGCGGAGGCGAAGGAGAGCGCCACCGAGAGCCACCACACGATGTCGTAGGAGCCCAGCCGCTCATAGAACTGGCCGCCGAGCCACACGCCCAGGAAGCCGCCCACCTGGTGGGAGAAGAAGGCGAAGCCGTAGAGCATGGCCATGTAGCGGGTGCCGAACATGAGCATGACCAGCCCGGAGGTGGGCGGCACGGTGGAAAGCCACAGGAAGCCCATGGCGGCGCCGAAGAGATAGCAGCTCAGCGGCGACACCGGCGTCAGCACGAAGACGGCGATGGCCACGCCCCGCCCGGCATAGATGACCGCCAGCAGCCACTTGCGCGACACCCGGCTCGACAGGTAGCCGGCGGTAAGCGAGCCGAGGATGTTGAACAGGCCGATCAGCGCCAGGGTGTAGGAGCCCACCTGCAGCGTCATGCCCTTGTCCACCAGGAAGGCGGGCATGTGCACGGTGACGAAGGCCAGCTGGAAGCCGCAGGTGAAGAAACCCAGCACCAGCATCACATAGCTGGGGTGCCGCAGCGCCTCACCGATGGCGGCGCCGATGCTCTGCTGGTGCCCATGGCCGGCCCCTCCCGCCGACGCGGCGCTGTGGGTGCGCAGCGCCAGCGCGAACGGCAGCACGATGAGCAGCGAGAAGCCGAAGATGATGGCCGTCTGCTGCCAGCCCATGGCGTTCATGAGGCCCGTGGTGAGCGGAGGAAACAGGAACTGGCCGAAGGAGCCCGCCGCCGTCGCCGCGCCGAAGCCGATGGACTTCCATTCGTTGGGCAAAAGCTTGCCGAACGCGGCGAGCACCAGGTTGAACGAGGCGGCGGAAAGCCCGAATCCCACCAGCACGCCGGCGCTCAGCTGCAGCATGCCCGGCGAGGTGGCATAGGCCATGAGCACGAGGCCGCTGGCGTAGACGAGGGCGCCCACGCACAGCACGCGCACGGTGCCGAAGCGATCGGCCAAAGCGCCGGCGAAGGGCGAGCCGAGCCCCCACAAGAGGTTCTGCACCGCCACCGCCAGGCCGAACACGTCGCGCCCCCAGCCATATTCCTGCGACATGGGCAGCAGGAACAGGCCGAACACGGAGCGCGGGCCGAAGGTGATGAGCGCCACCGCACAGCCGGCGATGACGATGAGGATGGGCGGAACTGCGTTCCGCCCGCCGGCGGCTGCGGCGGACGGGGAGGAGGAGGCGGACATGGAGCAACTCGCTGTGTCGCGCCGGCAGGCGCGTTTCACAGCCATTCTACGGGAACTGCCCGCCTCAATGAAAATCAATAATGATCAAGGAATGCATGAAGCATTCTCATGGATGCCCTCATGGCGGGGCGGCCACCCGGGCCGCCCCTCCACCACCGGGCACCGTTCAGCCGCGGCGCGGGCCGTCGCCGTGCGGGCCGTGATGGCCCCCCATGCCGCGCATGTTCTGGCGGATGATCACGTTGAGCCGCTGCTTCTGGGCATCGTCCAGGGTCTTGTAGAGCGGATCGGCAGCGTCGGCGATCTTGCGCAGGTCGGCGGCGCTGGCCTCCATGCGGCTGGCAATGGAGCGCATGCGGGCGATGGGATCGGGCGCGGTGTTGGCCTGCCGGGCAGCCTCGCGGGCGGCGCGCGCCTCGTCGCGACGGGCCAGGCGATCCTTCGCCACCTGCTTGAGGGTCGCCTCGACGCCCGGCCAGAGCTTCTCCTGGTCCGGGGTGAGCTTCAGCGCGGTCTTGAGCGCCGCGATGCGTGCATCGGTGAGGATGGCTCGATCCTCCGCGCTGGGCTGCCAGCGCTGGGGGTCGGGCGCGGCATTGGCGGCATAGGTAGCCGCGGAGCCGGCGATCAGCGCAGCGGCGGTGGCGGCAAGGACGGCTCGTTTCATGTGAAGTCCTCCTTCAAGGGACGAAGGAAGCATCGGGCCGCCACCATGTTCCAGCAACTTAAAGTTCTGTAATTCAGCAATTGTAACAAGATGTGACGCAAGTTGCCGCCAAGCCGGAACATTGCCGCGGGAGCATCGCATTCCCGCCACAACTGTCACGTCTCGGCAAACGGCCCGATGAGAACCTCGTGGGCGAGCGACTGGACGGTGGCGCTGCCCTTCGCATAGCCGCGCCGCTCCATGTCGCAGCGCCAGCTGCCCGGCCCGCCGGAGATGCGGTAGAGGCAGTAGCCCCCCGGCCCGCGCTCGTCCTGCGGCCCCGCCGAGGCGGAGGGCACGCCCACCACGGGGATGTCGTGCACCGTAGCGCCCGCCGCCGCGCGCACATGGCCGAGGGAGACCCGGTGATCATGGCCGTGGAGCACCAGTTCCGCCCCCACCTCCGCCAGCACCGCGCGGACGGCCGCGGCATCCCTCAGATCGCGATGGAACGGGCGCTCGCCGACGGGCGGATGATGGATCATCACCACCCGGAACAGGCCCTCCTCCTTCAGCTGCTTCAGCACGGCGGCGAGCCGCGCGCGCTGGCCGCGCCCCACTTCCCCGCTCGCCAGGAAGACGGCGGTCGGCACTGCGGTGGAGACGCCCACCACCGCCACGCCGCCGCGCCGCCGCACATACGGGAAGGCTTCCACATCCACCGGCGTATGCGGATGGGTGTCGTCGCCGGCGAGGAAGGGGGCCCAATGCTCCAGGTGATAGTGCATGGCGGAGCGCACGTAGGCATCGTGATTGCCGGGCACCACGCTCACCTTGTCTGCGGCCCCAAGGGAGGCAAGGAAGGTGGCGCCCGTATCGAACTCCGCCGGCAGGCTCACGTTCACCAGGTCGCCGGTGACGCAGATGTGGTCCGGCGCCTGGGCGAGAAGGTCGTCGAGGAGCGGGGCAAGGGTGGAGGCGCCGAAATTCCGACGCCGCGCGCCGATCCAGTTCATCATGCCGAAGAAGCGCTTGCCCAGCAGCTCGGAGATGCGCGCCTCGGGAATGGGCCCGAGGTGCGGATCGGAGAGATGGGCGATGACGAACATGATCGGGACCCCCGTCGCGGTGACGGGGGCTTATAGCAGATCGCGCGCGGCGGAGGGCGCAGCGGGCCCTCCGCGCAGCGGAATGAGGTCCCTTCAGGCGCTCAGGCGCCGGGGCTCGGCGGCAAAGGCCGCCTCCATCTCCCGGCGGATGCGGACGGTGTCGCTGTCGGCGATCTCCACGTCCGCCCAGCGCACCGGCTGGCCGGCGGCCACCGGGCGCTTCAGCACCACATGGTGCGCAAGGCCGATGGGCAGCGCCCCCGCCGCAAGCGAATCCTCCGCCCGCATGATCTTGCCGTAGACGGTGTAGCCCCCCTCCCCGTCCAGCGTCTCGCCGGCGTGCAGGTCGCGCTTGGCGGTGGCCGCCACGTCCGAGAAGAAGCCGATGGCCGAGCCCGAGGCTTCGTTGCGCAGAGCCGCCGCGGCCACCGAGACGCCCAGCTCAAGCCCGATGAGGTGGTAGGGGCGGTAGAGCGCGGTGTAGCGGCCGGAAGGATCCGTCACCATGCCGTATTCCTTGAAGCAGCGCCGGGCATAGTCGCCACGATGGGAGGGATCCGCCTCCAGCACCACATAGACCCCCCAGCGCAGGTCCCGGAACACGGGCCGGCCATCCAGCTCCAGCGAGGAGACCACCTCCACCATGCCGGTCTCCTCCAGCAGCCCGCCGTCCGCGCGCGGCCGCAGCACGCGGGGCAGGTCGTCCACGCCGCAGGGCGGGAACAGCAGGCCGTCGCGCGGCGCCTTGAGGCCGGTCATGTTGGAGATGGCGGCCATCTCGATGGCGGACTTGGTGCCGTCCACGAAGGAATTGAACATCTGCGGGTTCATGCCGCCCGCCGCCGCCATCTCCCGCGGGATGGCCAGATTGTCCCACACCGTCTCGGGGGTGGAGGCATGGAAGGCCGGCAGGTGCCGCGTGCCCTTGCCCGCAGCCACCACGCGGAAGCCACAGGTCTCGGCCCAGTCCACCATGTCGCAGACGAGGGCCGGCTGGTCGCCATAGGCCGCCGCGTAGACCACGCCTGCCGCCTCCGCGCGCCGGGCCAGCAGCGGGCCGGCCAGCACGTCCGCCTCCACCGTGACCATGACGATGTGGCGCCTGTGGGCGATGGCCGCGAGGGCGTGGCGGATGCCCGCGGCCGGGCTGCCCGTGGCGTCCACCACCACCTCCAGCCCGTCGGCGGCGATGAGGGCGGCGGCATCCTCGGTCACCACGGTCCGGCCGGTGCGGCGGGCCTCGTCGAAGTCCCGGGCGAGGGCGGCATCCGTGTCCCAGCCGGTGGCGGCAAGGGCGGCCACCGCACGGTCCCGCGACAGGTCGGCGATGCCCAGGAGATGCGTGCCCGGCGTGGTCCGCACCTGCGACAGGAACATGGAGCCGAACTTGCCGGCACCGATGAGCGCGACGCGCACGGGACGTCCTTCGGCGGCCCGCGCCTTGAGCTTCCTGGCGAGATTCATGGGGCTGGCGTCTCCTCGGCCTCTTGATTCGGTTCTCTTCCGCAGACCCTGTGCCGGCCTTTCCGCGGAACCCATGCCGGTGCGCCCGCGCACCGGCATGAAACGATTTGGCCTGCCCACAATAAGTTGATGTTGCGGCCGCTGTCTCGCACCCTTCATGGTGCAGTGCAGTCCGGCGCGTCGTCCAACGGGAGCCAGGTTCCTTGCGTTCAGTCCTTCCCCTCGCCCTCCTCGCCCTCCTGAACCCAATCGCGGCCTCCGCCTCCCAGGTACAGGTGCGCGGCGCCGACATCATCGTGGATGGCCGCCCCTTCGTGCCCAACGGCGCCAGCGGCGAAGCCCGATTCGCCGAGCTGAAGGGGCTCGGGGCGAACGTGGTGCGCACCTACGGCCAGGAGCCCGGCGAAACCCTCGATGCCGCCCAGCGCGCGGGGCTGAAGGTGATCGTCGGCTTCTGGATGGGCCATCCGCGCCTCGGCTTCAATTATGCCGACCGTGGCGCCGTGACCCAGCAGCTGGATGCCCTGCGCCACATGGTGGAGCGCTATCGCACCCACCCGGCTCTGCTCATGTGGGGCATCGGCAACGAGGTGGAGAACGAGATGTCCCCCGAGGAGGCCACCGCGGTGTGGCCCGCCATCGAGGAAGCGGCGAAGCTGGTGAAGACGCTGGATGGCCAGCACCCCACCATGGCCGTCGTCGCCGAGGTGGGCGGCGACAAGGCCGCCGCCGTCCGCCGGCTTGCCCCCAGCATCGATGTGCTCGGCATCAACGGCTATGGCGACGGCCTGCTCACCGCCGCGACCCGCGCCCGGGCGCAGGGATGGACCGGGCCCGTCATCCTCACCGAGATGGGTCCCCTCGGCCATTGGGAGGCGCCGCGCACCGGCTGGGGCGCGCGGGTGGAGCCCACCTCCACCGAGAAGGCCGACCGCATCCAGCGCTACCTCGCCGCCGCCAAGCTCGCGAACATCGGCGCCCTGCCCTTCCTGTGGGGCCAGAAGCAGGAGGTGACGCCCACCTGGTATTCCCTGCTGCTGCCCACCGGCGAGTGGACCCAGACCGTGGAAGTGATGGCCCAGACCTGGGGCGGCACTCCGCCCGGCGGCCCCAACCGGGCGCCGCGCATCCTCGCCCTGGGGTTCTCGGGACCGGCCAGCATCGGCGCCAGCGAGGAAACCCGCGTGCGGCTCGCCGCCACCGATCCCGATGGCGACCCGCTGAAGGCCGAATGGCAGGTCATGCAGGAGACCACGGCCCGCAGCGTGGGGGGCGACCCGGAAGACGTCCCGCCGAGCTTCCCTCAGGCCATCCACGACCCCACCCTCACCGGCGTGCGCATCGGCGGCCTGCCGCCGGGCCGCTACCGCGTGTTCGTGGTGCTGCGCGACGGCCGCGGCGCCGCCGCGACCGGCAACCTGCCCTTCGAGGTGCGCTGACGCCTTGGCTCCCCTGCCCCGCCCCCGGTCCTTCCCCATCCTCGGCCACGCAGCCCGCACGGCGGGCTCGGCCCTTGCATGAAGGCGCGGACGCCGCGGCAGCGGCGGGGCTTTGTGACAATCCCGGTTCTTGGAGACATTTCATGCCGAAGATCGACAGGCTGATGGTGGGCGAGGCGCTGGTGGGCGATGGCACCGAGGTGGCCCACATCGACCTCATCCTGGGCCCGCGCGGCTCATCCGCCGAGACCGCCTTCGTCAACGCCCTGACCAATAACAAGGACGGCTTCACCACCCTGCTCGCCGTGGTGGAGCCGAACCTTCTGGCCAAGCCCGCCACCGTGCTGTTCAACAAGGTGACCATCAAGGACGCGCGCCAGGCGGTGCAGATGTTCGGTCCCGCCCAATATGCGGTGGCCAAGGCGGTGACCGATTGCGTGGCCGAAGGGATCATCCCCATCGAGGAGGCCGACGACATCTTCATCTGCGTCGGCGTGTTCATCCATTGGGACGCGGCGGACGACGCGCGCATCCAGGCCTTCAATTATGAGGCAACGCGCCTGGCGCTGCAGCGGGCGGTGACGGGATCGCCGCGTCCGGACGAGGTGCTGGCACGGGGGGCAAGCGCCCGTCACCCCTTCGCCGCCGGCTGATCGCGGGCGGGCCCGACCGGGAGTCCGGAAGACGGCGGCAGGCCAAAAAAGAAAACGCGCGCCAAGGGGCGCGCGGCGCAAGGGATGCGTCAGGCCTCAGTCGCGCAGGGCGGCGATGAGGTCCCGGGCGAGCCAGGTGCCGATGCCGGCGAGCCCGGCGCCCGCCACGAAAGACAGCGCCGACCAGTGTGCCCCGGCCAGGCAGAGGCCCATGAGCAGGCCCGACATGGCGCAGGCGAACGCCAGCACCAGAGCCGCGGCCGCGCTGTGGCGCGCCACGGAATCATTTGCGGCGATGCCCCTCGCCGCCGCGCGCCTGGAGGGCGGAATCCCCCCGTCGAATTCGTAAGCCATGTCTCCTCCCCGCGCCGCATTAGACTGCGACATTCAAGTTGAGGAGCCATTAGAACAAAAACCCTGCCTGCTTTCACCTATATTTTTGAAGCTTTCCGAATGTTGCCTTGACAGCCAGGATGAAATTTCAGGCAGGTTGCATAGCAACATGAACAAGGCCTCGGAACGGCTCAGCTTTTGCCTGACGCTACTGCAGCGCATCAATTGTCCTCGCGGCAGGCGCCTCGGGCGCCGCCCCATTTTGAGGCGGGCCCGCGCACCTGTGGCCGCCCCCCGGTGGAAACGCGGACAAAGAAAAAGGCCGCCCGGAGGCGGCCTTTTGCCATGCATGCCCGTCCCGAGGATCACTCCGCCGCGTCGGCGGGGCCCTCCACCATGGACTGGCCTTCCGTCTGCTCGTCGCGGGTCGCGACGATGAGGTCGTCGCGGCTGTTGGCGATGGTGCGCAGGCGGTTCATCTGGGCGCCGGTGCCGGCCGGGATGAGGCGGCCGACGATGACGTTCTCCTTCAGGCCCTCGAGCGGGTCCACCTTGCCGTTGACCGCCGCCTCGGTGAGGACGCGGGTGGTCTCCTGGAAGGAGGCCGCCGAGAAGAAGGAGCGCGTCTGCAGGGACGCCTTGGTGATGCCAAGGAGCACGGGATGGCCGGTGGCGGGCTTCTTCGCCTCCTCCGCGGCCTTCTCGTTCGCCTCGAGGAACTCGAGACGGTCCACCTGCTCGCCGTCGAGGAAGTCGGTTTCCCCGGCGTCGTCGATCTCCACCTTCTGGAGCATGTTCCGGACAATCACCTCGATGTGCTTGTCGTTGATGTTCACGCCCTGGAGCCGGTAGACCTCCTGGATCTCGTTCACGAGGAAGGCGGCGAGCTCTTCCACGCCCTTGATCGCCAGGATGTCGTGCGGCGCCGGGTTGCCATCGACGATGAAGTCGCCCTTCTCCACCACGTCGCCGTCCTGGAGATGGATGTGCTTGCCCTTCGGGATCAGGTACTCCACCGGATCCCCGCCCTCCGTCGGCTCGATGGAGAGCCGGCGCTTGTTCTTGTAGTCGCGGCCGAACCGGATGGTGCCGGAGATCTCCGCGATGATGGCCGCGTCCTTGGGACGACGGGCCTCGAACAGCTCCGCCACGCGCGGCAGGCCGCCCGTGATGTCGCGGGTCTTGGCGCTTTCCATCGGCACGCGGGCCACCGCGTCACCGGCCTTGAGGTGCTGGTTGGGGTCCACCGAGATGATGGCCTCCACCGGCAAGGCGTAGCGGGCGTCGCCGCCGCGCGGCAGCTTGATGACCTTGCCGTCCTTGCCCTTGATCAGGATGGCGGGACGCAGCTCCGGCCCGCGGCCGGCCCGCGAGTCCGTCACCACGCGCTTGGCGATGCCGGTCGACTCGTCGACCGTCTCGTTCATGGAGGAGCCTTCCACCAGGTCCTCGAACGCCACCGTTCCGTCCACCTCGGAGAGGATGGGGCGGGTGTAGGGGTCCCACTCGGCGATGCGCTGGCCCCGCTTGATGGTGTCGCCCTCGTCCACCTTGAGGCGGGCACCGTACTGCACGCGGTTCACCGCGCGCTCGGTGCCGTCATGGTCGACGATGACCACCGCGAGGTTGCGGCTCATCACCACCAGGTCGCCGTCCGAGTTCCGCGCCACGTTGCGATTGCGGATGCGGACGCTGCCCTCGAAGTTGCTTTCCACGAAGGAGGAGTCGGCAAGGGTCGCCGCGCCGCCGATGTGGAAGGTGCGCATGGTGAGCTGGGTGCCCGGCTCGCCGATGGACTGGGCGGCGATGACGCCCACCGCCTCGCCCATGTTGACGGGCGTGCCGCGGGCGAGGTCGCGCCCGTAGCAGGTGCCGCACACGCCGTTCCGGGTCTCGCAGGTCAAGACCGAACGGATCTTGATCTCCTGGATGCCCGACTTGTTGATCCGCTCGATGTGCGGCTCCTCGATCATCGAGCCGCGCGGCACGATGATCTGGCCGGTGGCCGGCTCCACGATGTCCTCGGCCGCGGTGCGTCCGAGGACGCGCGACGCCAGCGAGGCCACGATCTGGCCCGCGTCGATGATGGCGCGCATGTGGATTCCCTTGTCCGAGCCGCAGTCGCGCTCGGTGATGATGGAATCCTGCGCCACGTCGACGAGACGGCGGGTGAGGTAGCCCGAGTTCGCGGTCTTCAGAGCGGTGTCGGCAAGGCCCTTGCGCGCGCCGTGGGTGGAGTTGAAGTACTCCATCACGGTCAGGCCTTCCTTGAAGTTCGAGATGATCGGGCTCTCGATGATCTCGCCCGACGGCTTGGCCATGAGGCCGCGCATGCCGGCGAGCTGCTTCATCTGAGCGGGCGACCCACGCGCTCCGGAGTGGCTCATCATGTAGATCGAGTTGATCTGCTTGTCGCGGCCGGTCTTCGGATCCTTCCTCACCGCCGAGATTTCCTTCATCATCTCGTCGGCGATGCGGTCCGTGCACTTGCCCCAGGCGTCAACCACCTTGTTGTACTTCTCGCCCTGGGTGATGAGGCCGTCGTTGTACTGCTGCTCGTATTCCTTGGTGAGCGCGCGGGTCTCCTCGACCAGCTCCCACTTCTTCTTCGGCACCACCATGTCGTCCTTGCCGAACGAGATGCCGGCGCGGAACGCGTTGTAGAAGCCGAGCGCCATGATGCGATCGCAGAAGATCACGCTCTCCTTCTGACCGCAGTGCCGGTACACGGCATCGATCATGTTGGAGATTTCCTTCTTCGTCATCAGCTTGTTGACGACATCGTAGGAGAGCTTCGGATCCTTGGGCAGCAGCTCGCCGATCTTCATGCGGCCGGGCGTGGTCTCATAGATCTTGGAATACTGCTTGCCGTCGGCACCGATGCCGATGTAGCGGCCCTTGATCTTGGTATGCAGCGTGATCGCCTTGGCGTTCAGCGCATGGTCGATCTCGTTCATGTTGGCGAACAGCATGCCCTCGCCGGGCTCGTTCTCGCGCATGATCGAGAGGTAGTAGAGACCCAGCACGATGTCCTGGGACGGCACGATGATGGGCTGGCCGTTCGCGGGGTGCAGGATGTTGTTGGTGGACATCATCAGCACGCGGGCTTCCAGCTGGGCTTCCAGCGAAAGCGGCACGTGCACGGCCATCTGGTCGCCGTCGAAGTCGGCGTTGAAGGCCGAGCAGACGAGCGGGTGCAGCTGGATGGCCTTGCCCTCGATGAGCACCGGCTCGAACGCCTGGATGCCGAGGCGGTGGAGCGTCGGCGCGCGGTTCAGCATCACCGGGTGCTCGCGGATCACCTCGTCGAGGATGTCCCACACCTCGGGACGCTCCTTCTCCACCAGCTTCTTGGCCTGCTTCACCGTGGCCGAATGGCCCTTCGCGTCGAGGCGCGAATAGATGAAGGGCTTGAACAGCTCGAGGGCCATCTTCTTCGGCAGGCCGCACTGGTGCAGCTTCAGCTCGGGACCCACCACGATCACCGAGCGGCCGGAATAGTCCACGCGCTTGCCGAGCAGGTTCTGGCGGAACCGGCCCTGCTTGCCCTTCAGCATGTCGGCGAGCGACTTCAGCGGGCGCTTGTTGGCGCCGGTGATGACGCGGCCGCGGCGGCCGTTGTCGAACAGCGCGTCAACCGCCTCCTGAAGCATGCGCTTCTCGTTGCGGATGATGATGTCCGGCGCCCGCAGCTCGATCAGCCGCTTCAGGCGGTTGTTGCGGTTGATGACGCGGCGGTAGAGGTCGTTGAGGTCGGAGGTCGCGAACCGGCCGCCGTCCAGCGGGACGAGCGGGCGCAGGTCCGGCGGGATCACCGGCACGTGGGTGAGGATCATCCACTCCGGCTTGTTGCCGGACAGCTGGAAGGCCTCGACGATCTTCAGCCGCTTGGCGAGCTTCTTCGGCTTGAGCTCGGTGGTGGCCTCGGAGATCTCCACGCGCAGGTCGGCGGCGATCTTGTCGAGGTCCATGGCGCGCAGCAGCTCGCGGATGGCTTCCGCGCCGATCATCGCGGTGAAGTTGCTCTCGCCATACTCGTCCTGGGCGCGCAGGTAGTCGTCCTCCGAGAGGAGCTGACGATACTTGAGCTTGGTGGTGCCCGGCTCGATGACGACGAAATACTCGAAGTACAGGATGCGCTCGAGGTCCTTGAGCGTCATGTCGAGCAGCAGGCCGATGCGGCTCGGCAGCGACTTCAGGAACCAGATGTGCGCCACCGGGGCGGCGAGCTCGATGTGGCCCATGCGCTCGCGGCGCACGCGCGACAGGGTCACCTCGACGCCGCACTTCTCGCAGATGATGCCCTTGTACTTCATCCGCTTGTACTTGCCGCACAGGCACTCGTAGTCCTTGATGGGACCGAAGATGCGCGCGCAGAACAAGCCGTCACGCTCGGGCTTGAACGTGCGGTAGTTGATGGTCTCCGGCTTCTTGATCTCGCCGTAGGACCAGGACTTGATCTTCTCCGGGCTCGCGATGGTGATCCGGATCTTGTTGAAGGCCGGGGCCGGAACGGTCGGATTGAAGACGTTCAGGACTTCCTGGTTCATGAGCTGGCTCCCAAACGAAGTGGGCCTTTATTCGATCCTGACCGGCCGAACCGCCGGTCAGGCTGTCCGCACGAGGCGGAAGACGGGGCGGCCATGAGGGCCGCGCGCCCGTCAGCTGTTCTCGAGGTCGACGTTGAGGCCGAGCGAGCGCATTTCCTTCACGAGCACGTTGAAGCTCTCGGGAATGCCGCTCTCGAACGTGTCCTCGCCGCGCACGATGGCCTCGTAGACCTTGGTGCGGCCGGCCACGTCGTCCGACTTCACGGTGAGCATCTCCTGCAGCGTGTAGGCAGCGCCGTAGGCTTCGAGCGCCCACACCTCCATTTCGCCGAAGCGCTGGCCGCCGAACTGCGCCTTGCCGCCCAGCGGCTGCTGGGTCACGAGGGAGTAGGGGCCGATGGAGCGGGCGTGGATCTTGTCGTCGACCAGGTGGTGGAGCTTCAGCATGTAGATGTAGCCCACGGTGACCTTACGATCGAACGGCTCGCCGGTGCGCCCGTCATAGAGCGTGGACTGGCCGGAGCGGTCGAGGCCCGCCCGTTCCAGCTCATGCTCGATGTCCGCCTCGTGGGCGCCATCGAACACCGGGGTCGCCATCGGCACGCCCTTGCGCAGGTTCTCGCCGAGCTCGGGCAGCTCCTGATCCTTGAGCTGCTCGATCTCGTCCTTGCCGTAGATGGTCTCCAGACGGTCCCGCAGCGGCTTCAGGTCCTGCCGGGCGTAATAGGCCTCCGCAGCGGCGGCCACCTGACGGCCGAGGCCCGCGCAGGCCCAGCCGAGGTGCGTCTCCAGGATCTGCCCCACGTTCATGCGCGAGGGCACGCCCAGCGGGTTCAGCACGATGTCGACGTTGGTGCCGTCCTCGAGGAAGGGCATGTCCTCCACCGGAACGATGCGCGAGACCACGCCCTTGTTGCCATGGCGGCCGGCCATCTTGTCGCCGGGCTGGATCTTGCGCTTCACCGCGACGAAGACCTTGACCATCTTCATCACGCCGGGCGGCAGCTCGTCGCCGCGCTGCAGCTTCTCGACCTTGTCGAGGAAGCGCTGCTCGAGCCGCTTCTTGCTGTCGTCGTACTGGGCGCGGATGGCCTCCAGCTCCGCCATGATGGCGTCGTCGGCCACGGCGAACAGCCACCACTGCGAGCGCGGATACTCGCCGAGGATCTCGCGGGTGACCACGGTCTCCTTCTTGAAGCCCTTGGGGCCGGCGATGGCGGTCTTGCCGTCCAGGATCTCGGTCAGGCGGCCGTACACGTTGCGGTCGAGGATCGCCTGCTCGTCGTCACGGTCCTTGGCAAGACGCTCGATCTCCTCGCGCTCGATGGCGAGGGCGCGCTCGTCCTTGTCCACGCCGTGACGGTTGAACACGCGCACCTCGACGATGGTGCCGGTGGTGCCCGGGGGCAGGCGCAGGGAGGTGTCCCGGACGTCCGCGGCCTTCTCGCCGAAGATGGCGCGCAGGAGCTTCTCCTCCGGCGTCATCGGGCTCTCGCCCTTCGGCGTGATCTTGCCGACGAGGATGTCGCCCGCGCGAACCTCGGCGCCGATGTAGACGATGCCGGCCTCGTCGAGATTCTTCAGCGCCTCTTCCGAGACGTTGGGAATGTCGCGGGTGATTTCCTCAGGTCCCAGCTTCGTGTCGCGGGCCATGCACTCGAATTCCTCGATATGGATCGAGGTGAACACGTCTTCCTTGACGATGTTCTCCGAGAGCAGGATCGAGTCTTCGAAGTTGTAGCCGTTCCACGGCATGAAGGCGACGAGCACGTTGCGGCCGAGCGCCAGCTCGCCGAGCTCCGTGGACGGGCCGTCGGCGATGATGTCGCCCTTCTTCACCTGGTCGCCTACGCGCACCAGCGGACGCTGGTTGATGCACGTGGACTGGTTGGAGCGCTGGAACTTCATCAGCCGGTAGATGTCGACGCCCGACTTGGACGGGTCGGCCTCTTCCGTGGCGCGGATGACGATACGGGTCGCGTCCACCTGGTCGATGACACCGGTGCGGCGGGCGGCAATGGCGGCACCGGAATCCCGGGCCACCACGGCCTCCATGCCGGTGCCCACCAGCGGCGCCTGCGAGCGCACCAGCGGCACGGCCTGGCGCTGCATGTTCGAGCCCATGAGCGCGCGGTTGGCGTCGTCGTTCTCAAGGAACGGGATGAGCGCAGCGGCGACCGAGACCAGCTGCTTGGGCGACACGTCCATGAAGTCCACGCGGTCGGGCGTGACGAGAAGCACGTCGCCCGCATGACGGCAGACGATGAGGTCTTCCTCGAAGCGGCCGTCCTTGTCGAGCGGGATGTTGGCCTGCGCGACGTAATACTTCCCCTCCTCCATGGCGGAGAGATAGACCACCTCGTCGGTGACCTTGCTCTCCACCACGCGGCGGTAGGGCGCCTCGATGAAGCCGTACTTGTTCACGCGGGCGAAGGTGGCCAGCGAGTTGATGAGGCCGATGTTTGGGCCTTCCGGCGTCTCGATCGGGCAGATGCGGCCGTAGTGGGTCGGGTGCACGTCGCGCACCTCGAAGCCGGCGCGCTCGCGGGTCAGACCGCCCGGGCCGAGGGCCGAGAGACGACGCTTGTGCGTGATCTCGGAGAGCGGGTTGGTCTGGTCCATGAACTGCGACAGCTGCGAGGAGCCGAAGAATTCGCGCACCGCGGCCGCCACCGGCTTGGCGTTGATGAGGTCCTGCGGCATCACGGTGTCGATGTCGACGGACGACATGCGCTCCTTGATGGCGCGCTCCATGCGCAGCAGGCCGACGCGGTACTGGTTCTCCATGAGTTCGCCCACCGAGCGCACGCGGCGGTTGCCCAGGTGGTCGATGTCGTCGATCTCGCCCTTGCCGTCGCGCAGCTCGACGAGCGTCTTGATGACCGAGAGGATGTCCTCGCGGCGCAGCACGCGCACGGTGTCCGGGCAATCGAGGTCGAGGCGCATGTTCATCTTCACGCGGCCCACCGCGGAGAGGTCATAGCGCTCGGCGTCGAAGAACAGCGAGTGGAACATCGCCTGCGCGGAATCCAGCGTCGGCGGCTCGCCGGGACGCATCACGCGGTAGATGTCGAAGAGCGCGTCCTCGCGCGTCACGTTCTTGTCCGCCACCAGCGTGTTGCGGATGTAGGCGCCGGTGTTGACGTGGTCGATGTCCAGCACCGGGATCTCGTTGTAGCCGTTCTCCTCGAGCAGCTTCAGCGTCTTCTCGGTGATCTCGTCGCCGGCTTCCGCGTGGATCTCGCCGGACGCCAGGTCCACGAGGTCCTCGGCGATGTACTGGCCGACCATCTCCTCGTCGGAGATCTTGAGGAACTTCAGCCCCTTCTCGGCCAGCTGGCGGGCGGCGCGCACGGTGAGCTTCTTGCCCGCCTCGAGCACGACTTCGCCGGTGTCGGCGTCCACCAGGTCGGACACCGCCTTGTAGCCCTTCATGCGCTTGGGATCGAACGGCATGCGCCAGCCGCCCTTCGCGCGCTCATAGGGCACCTTCTCGTAGAAGGTGGAGAGGATTTCCTCATTGTCGAGGCCGAGCGCGTAGAGCAGGCTCGTCACCGGGATCTTGCGGCGGCGATCGATGCGCGCATACACGATGTCCTTGGCGTCGAACTCGATGTCGAGCCAGGAGCCGCGGTACGGAATGATGCGGGCGGCGAACAGCAGCTTGCCCGAAGAGTGGGTCTTGCCCTTGTCGTGATCGAAGAACACGCCCGGCGAGCGGTGCATCTGGGAGACGATGACGCGCTCGGTGCCGTTCACGATGAACGTGCCGTTCATGGTCATGAGCGGGATGTCGCCGGTGTAGACGTCCTGCTCCTTGATGTCCTTCACCGACTTGGCGCCGGTATCGGGGTCCACATCGAACACGATGAGGCGCAGCGTCACCTTGAGCGGCGCAGCGAAGGTCATGCCGCGCTGGCGGCACTCGTCCACGTCATACTTCGGCGGCTCGAACTCGTAGCGCACGAACTCCAGCATGGCCGCGCCGGAAAAGTCGGAGATGGGGAAGACCGACTTGAACACCGCCTGCAGGCCGTCGTCGTCGCGGCCGCCCTTGGGTTCCTCGATCTGCAGGAACTGGTCGTAGGACGCCTTCTGAACCTCGATGAGGTTCGGCATCTCGGCCACTTCCTTGATCTTGCCGAAGAACTTGCGGATCCGCTTACGACCGGTGAACGTTTGCGCCATCTCGATCCTCGTCCGTCCTGGTCCTCTCGGGCCGGCACCCCGCGCCTCTCATGAAGGCTGGGGCTCGCCGCGCCGGCTCCGGAACCGTGCCACCGTCCGCCTCAGGGGTGGGGGCGAAAACGCCATCCCCCTTCAGCACCATGACGGCTCTCCCGGCGACCGCGGGCTCTTCCCCTTCGGCCGCCGGGAGAACCGTCTCTCCCTTGTCGCGCTCATCCGGCGAACCGGCATCGGCGCTATGAAGTGGGTCCCGGCGCGAGCCGGGACCCGGAGCTTCAGAAGCTCACTTGAGCTCGACCTTGGCGCCAGCCTTCTCGAGCTGGGCCTTGAGCTTCTCGGCCTCGTCCTTGGCCACGCCTTCCTTGACGGGCTTCGGAGCGCCTTCCACCAGGTCCTTGGCCTCCTTGAGGCCGAGACCGGTGATGGCGCGCACTTCCTTGATGACCTCGATCTTCTTGTCGCCGGCGGAAGCCAGGACAACGGTGAACTCGGTCTGCTCTTCCACCGCGGCGGCGGCAGCGCCGGCCGGGGCAGCAGCCACGGCCACGGCAGCGGCGGCGGAAACGCCCCACTTCTCCTCGAGGAGCTTCGCCAGCTCGGCGGCCTCGAGCACGGTGAGGGAGGACAGCTCGTCGACGAGCTTGGTCAGGTCAGCCATGGGATGTTCCTTAAGATGGGTTCGGATTTCTAAATTGCGAGATCAGGCCGCATGCAGCGGCCGCGTCCTCACGCTGCTTCGTCCTGCTTGGCATAGGCCCCGAACACGCGGGCGAGCTTGGCCGCCGGTGCCGTGGTGAGCTGCGCGATCTTGGTCGCCGGGGCCTGGATAAGGCCGACGAGCTTGGCACGCAGTTCGTCCAGGGACGGGAGTGTGGCAAGCGCCTTCACACCATCCACATTGAGGGCCGTCTTGCCCATCGCGCCGCCGAGGATCACGAACTTGTCGTTGGCCTTGGCGAACTCGACGGCAACCTTCGGCGCCGCCACCGGATCGTTCGAATAAGCGATCACGGTGGGTCCCTTGAGAAGGGACGCCACATGGGCGACGTCGGAGCCTTCCAGAGCGATCTTGGCGAGGCGGTTCTTGGCCACCTTCACGGTCGCACCCTCGGCCTTCATCTGTCGACGCAGTTTCGACATCTGGGCCACGGTGAGACCGGAATAGTGGGCGACCACGACGACGGAAGTGGTCTTGAACACTTCCGTGAGCGTCGTGACGAGCTCTTGTTTTTCCGCTCGATCCACGTCTGGCTCTCTTTAAGCCTGTGGCGGAACACGCTCCCCCTTGCGGGGGCCCGGCTCCACCGGTTGCGCCTTGCCGCGCGCCGCGGCCAACCTGTCAGTACGACATGGAAGGCCGCGATCCGCGACGCTCACATGCCCTGTCCCCTCGGTCCCGGAGCACGGAAAACCGTGTCGCGGAGCGCAAGGCGCTGGTTCCGAACCGATCTTCATCTTCACGCGGCCAAAGCCGGCAAAGGCCAAATTCCGGTCTTCCCCGTCTATGCGGGCTCCCCAGAGGCCACCTCGGCGAGGCGGATGCGGGAATTAAGCCTTGAACGAAAGCCCAAACGGGCGATCATCAGGGCACCTGCAGTCTCGGACAGGACTTCCGTCCGTTAACGGTCAGTCAAGGCTGACCGACCATTTACAGACGATAAGGCCGGGCGGGCGAACCCTCCCAGCCCTTCCACCCGGTCAGGGGTGAAAGCTCCAATAGGAATCTCCCGCATGTCGCCATACGGGAGGGGCGCTTATACCCGACTTCCCCGCGCCTGTCACCCCCACCCCTTGACAAATCGGGAAGCCTGAAGTTCGCACCGCGCAAGGCGCCCTACCCCTTGCCGCACAAACAAAAAGGGAGGCTGCGGGGCAGCCTCCCTCAATCTCTTGTGATCGATCGGTCGATCAGGCGGTGAGCACCGTAGAGGGCTCGACCTTGATGCCCGGGCCCATGGTGGAGGACACCGCCACGCGCTGCAGGTAGGTGCCCTTGGCGCCCGTCGGCTTCGCCTTCACCACCGCGTCCACGAAGGCGCGGATGTTCTCGGCGAGCTTGTCGGCGGGGAACGAGGCCTTGCCGATGCCGCCGTGGATGATGCCGGCCTTCTCGACGCGGAACTCCACCGCGCCGCCCTTGGCGGCGGCGACGGCGCCCTTCACGTCCATGGTCACGGTGCCGACCTTCGGGTTCGGCATCAGGCCACGCGGACCGAGCACCTTGCCGAGGCGGCCGACCAGCGGCATCAGGTCCGGGGTGGCGATGCAGCGATCGAAATCGATGGTGCCGCCCTGGATGGTCTCAAGCAGGTCCTCGGCGCCCACGATGTCGGCACCGGCGGCCTTGGCCTCGTCGGCCTTGGCGCCACGGGCGAACACCGCGACGCGCACGGTGCGGCCCGAGCCGTTCGGCAGATTGCACACGCCGCGGACCATCTGGTCCGCATGGCGGGGATCCACGCCCAGGTTCAGCGCGACCTCGATGGTCTCGTCGAACTTGGCGGTGGTGCGCTCCTTGAGGAGCTTCAGGGCCTCGTCGAGGGCATAGAGCTTGATGCGATCGATGCCTTCGACCGCGGCGCGGATGCGCTTGCCTTGCTTCGCCATGGCGCTCACCCCTGAACCTGCAGGCCCATGGACCGGGCCGAACCTTCGATCATCTGGACGGCGGCCTCGACGGTGTCGCAGTTCAGATCCTTCATCTTCTTCTCGGCGATCTCCGCGAGCTGGGCGCGCGTGACCTTGCCGACGAAGGTGCCCTTGCCGGGCGTCTTCGAGCCGGAACCGGGCTTCTTCTTCGTCTCGAGGCCCGCGGCCTTCTTGAGGAAGTAGGAGACCGGGGGGGTCTTCAGCTCGAAGGTGAAGGAGCGATCCTGGTAGGCGGTGATCACCACCGGGATGGGCATGCCCTTTTCCATCTGGGCGGTCTGGGCGTTGAACGCCTTGCAGAACTCCATGATGTTCAGGCCGCGCTGACCGAGCGCGGGACCAATCGGCGGGGCCGGATTGGCGCTGCCGGCGGGCACCTGCAGCTTGACGTAACCCGTAATTTTCTTCGCCATTTCAACTACTCCCAAGATACGCCGCGACCCCTCTCGAGATGCGGCCGGGATGGCGTGGTGCGGGTCCGCGAGGCGCTTGGCGAGACGCCCCCTCCCCTCCCACGCAGGCACTCAACCCTGGGGCCGAGCGCCATTCATCGGATCGCCTGCTCTTGCGAGCCCCGGACGATCCACTCCGGTCAGATCTTCTCGACCTGACCGAATTCCAGTTCCACCGGCGTCGCGCGGCCGAAGATGGACACCGCCACCTTCAGGCGCGAGCGGCTGTCGTCCACCTCTTCCACGATGCCGTTGAAGGAAGCGAACGGCCCGTCCGCCACCTTCACCGTCTCGCCCACCTCGAAGGTGA
This sequence comes from Xanthobacter nonsaccharivorans, assembly GCF_043194755.2. Taxonomy (NCBI): domain Bacteria; kingdom Pseudomonadati; phylum Pseudomonadota; class Alphaproteobacteria; order Hyphomicrobiales; family Xanthobacteraceae; genus Xanthobacter; species Xanthobacter nonsaccharivorans. The sequence goes on from NZ_CM195526.1 coordinate 3,273,740, forward strand.
TGGAGGGCTTCGGCCGCTCGATGCCTTCCTGCACCTGCTGCAGGATGCGCATGGCTTCCGATTCGGAGATGGGCATGGGCTTGTTGTCGGCGCCCAGGAAGCCGGTGACCTTCGGCGTGTTCTTGATGAGATGGAACGCCTCGTCGGTGAGGTCCATCTTCACCAGCACGTAGCCGGGGAAGAACTTGCGCTCGGTGTCCACCTTCCGGCCGCGGCGCACTTCGACCACCTTCTCGGTGGGCACCAGGATCTGCTCGAACAGGTCGGTGAGGCCGCGCTGGTCGGCCTGCTCGCGGATCGAGTCGGCCACCTTCTTCTCGAAGTTGGAATAAGCGTGAACGATGTACCAGCGCTTTGCCATGCGGGCCTCCCGTCAGCGGCCGATGGTGAGCAGCGTGGAGACGCCGAACCGGATGACCTGGTCGGCGACGAGGAAGAAGATCGAGGCGAGCAGCACCATCACGAACACCATGGCCGTGGTGATGAGCGTCTCGCGACGGGTCGGCCAGGTGACCTTCGCCGTCTCGGCGCGGACCTGCTGAAAGAACTCGACAGGACTGTTCTTCGCCATGTGTCCAAGACGGCCCCTTGGGAAAGCCCGGTGGCCGCCACCTCTCTGCCGCGGCGCCATGCGCCGCCCGAATTCCGTTCGATCCGCCGGCGCCGGCCCAAGGACATTTCCTTGCGAGACGCTGTGCGGGATCCCGATGGCGGCGTTCCGGTCGCGTCCTCGCGCCCATGGCCGCCGGCCTGCCATTCCCTGCCGTCCCGTCCTGCGCTGTCAGGATCCGGACTGGCAGGAGTGGAGGGACTCGAACCCCCAACCCCCGGTTTTGGAGACCGGTGCTCTAACCAGTTGAGCTACACTCCTAGGGTCGGCGCCTCGAAGGGGAAGCATTTGCCCGTCGGCTTCGAGGGTAGACTCCGCCGCGCCGGGGAGTGACCCAGCGCATCGGACGGGTGTGTGTAGTGGGATGCGCCGCGCCTGTAAAGGGGGACGGTGCCGGCGGGCTCCGCCTATCCCCAAACTGTCACCCGGGCGGAATGTGCGACCGGGGGCGGCGCTCACCGGTCAGCGTGCATTTCCGGGCTTCGCGCCGGCGGGGGCCGGCTGCCCCTCCTCCCCCGGCTCCGGAGGCTGCCGGGAACCTCCGGACGCCTTGCCCTTCCGTGGCTCCAGGGCGCAATCATGGTTGGCGCCGGTTCCCGGCGCATTCTCGAAGACGCAGCGGGTGTCCGGCGGGTCGCCGCATACTTTCGCGAGATTCCGGAAGCCGACGCACTGTCCGTCCGGCCCGCGATAGCCGGGCCCGCCCTTGCAGCCGCAGCCCGTGCAGGGCGTCTGCTCCGGGCAGGCCGCCGGAGCCGGGGCCGGGGCAGCGACGAGGAGCACCGCGAGAATCAGCGCGCTCGTCCGCATCTTCCGCCCCAAACGCAAAGAGCGGCGCCCGGGGGACGCCGCTCTCATGCCGTGCGGAAACCGGACGATGCGTCCGGCCGCGATCACTCGATGATGGAGGCGACGACGCCGGCGCCGACGGTGCGGCCGCCTTCGCGGATGGCGAAGCGCAGCTTCTCTTCCATGGCGATCGGCACGATCAGCGCCACGTCCATGGACACGTTGTCACCCGGCATCACCATCTCGGTGCCTTCGGGCAGCGTGCACACGCCGGTCACGTCCGTCGTGCGGAAGTAGAACTGCGGGCGGTAGTTGGTGAAGAACGGCGTGTGGCGGCCGCCCTCTTCCTTCGTCAGGATGTAGGCCTCGGCCTTGAACTTGGTGTGCGGCTTCACCGAACCCGGCTTGCACACCACCTGGCCACGCTCCACGTCCTCGCGCTTCGTGCCGCGCAGCAGGATGCCCACGTTGTCGCCCGCCTGGCCCTGGTCCAGCAGCTTGCGGAACATCTCGACGCCGGTCACCGTGGTCTTCACCGTCGGGCGGATGCCGACGATCTCAACTTCCTCGCCCACCTTGATGATGCCGCGCTCCACGCGACCGGTCACCACCGTGCCGCGGCCGGAGATCGAGAACACGTCCTCGATCGGCATCAGGAACGGCAGGTCAACCGGACGCTCGGGCTGCGGGATGTAGGCGTCGACCGCCTCCATCAGCTTCAGCACCGCGTTCTTGCCCAGCTCCGGATCGCCGTTCTCGAGCGCCACCAGCGCCGAGCCGCGGATGATCGGGATGTCGTCCCCGGGGAAGTCGTACTTCGACAGAAGCTCGCGCACTTCCATCTCCACGAGCTCAAGAAGCTCGGGATCGTCGACCATGTCGCACTTGTTCAGGAACACCACCAGCGCCGGAACGCCCACCTGGCGGGCCAGCAGGATGTGCTCGCGGGTCTGCGGCATCGGGCCGTCCGCCGCCGACACCACCAGGATCGCGCCGTCCATCTGCGCCGCACCGGTGATCATGTTCTTCACATAGTCGGCGTGCCCGGGGCAGTCCACGTGCGCGTAGTGGCGGTTCGAGGTCTCGTACTCCACGTGAGCGGTCGAGATCGTGATGCCGCGCGCCTTCTCCTCAGGCGCCTTGTCGATCTGGTCGTACGCGGTGAACGTCGCGCCGCCCGTCTCCGCAAGAATCTTCGTGATCGCTGCCGTCAGCGACGTCTTGCCGTGGTCCACGTGACCGATCGTGCCGATGTTGCAGTGCGGCTTCGAGCGGTTGAACTTCTCTTTGGCCATCGTTCTCTCTCAGTCGATCAGCGCCCCGCACGGGCCGCGAAAAAAGCCGCCGTGGGATAGGGGGTTTCGAGTTGGGATGCAAGTGCCGGTCGCGCGTTGCAGCGCGGGCGCTCCTGCGCGCTCAGGTGCGCTTACGCGCGCGACGCCCCCGCCGCCCCGTCCTGTGGCCGACGGAACACATCCCGACGCCAAGCCAAATTCCCTTAGGGAATAAGGCTTGCCACACCCCATCCGGCAACCGAAGGTGGTTGCAATCAGGGCGGGAGGGGCTCTTGAACATCATCAATCGTGTCGTGGTGGCCAGCGCCGCCGCGCTTCTGCTCGCGGCCTGCGCCACGCTGCCGAAGCACACGCTTTCGGAAGCGGACGTGGCGAGCCTCACCCTTGCGAGCGTGAAGGTCGCCTTCCCCTCGGACGGCGCCGTCAAATGGGCGGAGGCCGAGGCCCTCGAGACCAAGGAAAAGGACACCCCGAAGGCCGACCTCCATAAGATCGAGCGCGCCAGCTTCCGTTCCTATGCCGAGCACCGGCTGGCCGCCGCGCTCACCACGGAGAGCCATCGCCTGCTGTCGGACCTGATGCAGGGCACGCGGCCGGCCCGCCTCGAAATCACCGTGCGCAGCCTGCTGATCCCCACGACCGCGGAGCGCACCGGGCAGGTGCTCGCCGCCACCGCCCTCACCACCGTGCTCGCCGGCCCCATCGTGGCGGGCGTGACGGTGGGCGCCACCCAGGGCATCTTCATCACCTGTGACGTCGCGCTGGTGGATGCCACCAGCAACACCGTGCTCGCCTCGGTGGGGGAGGTGAAGGCCTCCAGCTCCGCCACCCAGTTCAGCGGCGAATCGGTGGACGGCATCGCCGCCGCGCTGGTCGGCAAGGTCAAAGGCTGGTTGTCGGAGAAGCCGTCCGCCTGAGGGATATACGCCAGGGAAAGACTGGAGCGGGTGAAGGGAATCGAACCCTCGTATTCAGCTTGGAAGGCTGCTGCTCTACCATTGAGCTACACCCGCGCGAGCCACCGCGCAGGGCGGCCCGGACCTTCCTACCATAACGGCGACGGGTGGTGGAGGGGGTTGGATTTGAACCAACGTAGGCAGAGCCAACGGATTTACAGTCCGTCCCCTTTAACCACTCGGGCACCCCTCCAGCGACGCCCGTCGCACCGGTTCTTCCCGGCTTGAGGCGGGGAAGACTCCTTGCAAGCTGGTGATTCAAGGAATTCCCAGCAGCCCGAAGCCGGCGACGAGCAAGCTCAAATCACCGTCCGAGGATCGGGGTTATGTGAAAGCGGCGCGCTGAAGTCAACCGGAAATGATGCGCGCCGGCGACGCCTGTGGATGGCGCGCCACGGGGGCCCCGCCCCGGGCGCCGCCGCCACCGCCCCGGGAGGCCCGCTGCGCGGCGCGACCTGCTTCCCCGCGCGACACCTCTTGCGCCGGGCGGCGCGCTCTGACAAAGCCTCTCCATGTCCGACCGTCCGCCCCGCGAACCACGCCGTCCCGGCGCCCGCCCGTTCCAGTCCCGCTCCGGCGGCCGGCCCGGCGCGCCCTTTCCGCCGCGCCGCCCGAAGGGGGGCAAGGCGCCCCCGTGGGAAGGCGCGGACGACGTGGCCCTGCTCTACGGCTGGCATACGGTGGCGGAGGCGCTGGCGAATCCCAGGCGCAAGTTCCGGCGCATCCTCGCCACCGAGAACGCGGTGAACCGGCTTGCCGAGGAGGGACTCACCCTCCCCATCGCCCCGGAGGTCGTCCGCCCCTCCGAGATCGACCGGCTGCTGGGACCGGACGCGGTGCACCAGGGCCTGCTGGCAGAGGTCGACCACCTGCGCTCGCCGGCCCTGAAGGACATCGCCAAGACCGACCTGGTGCTGGTGCTGGACCAGATCACCGATCCGCACAACGTGGGCGCCATCGTGCGCTCGGCGGCGGCGTTCGCGGTGAGTGCCATCGTCACCACCGCCCGCCACAGCCCGGCAGCCACCGGCGTGCTGGCCAAGAGCGCCTCGGGCGGGCTGGAGCACGTGCCCTTCTGCCTCGTGCAGAACCTTTCCCGCGCCCTCACCGAGCTGAAGGACAACGGCATGCTGGTGGTGGGCCTCGACAGCGAGGGACCCGCGGACCTGGAGGATACCCCCCTGCGCGCCCCGCTCGCCCTGGTGCTCGGCGCCGAGGGCAAGGGCCTGCGCCAGCTGACGCGCGAGACCTGCGACGTGCTCGCCCGCATCGACCTGCCGGGCGCCATCAAGAGCCTCAATGTCTCCAATGCCGCCGCCCTGTCGCTGGGCATCGCGCGCCGGGTGATGAAGCGCGGCTGAGCCGTCCCCCGCGCATCGCGCCGGCGGGGACCTCTGCGGGCGCGCCCCCGTGGCCGCGGGCCCCGTGGTCGCGCGCCCCGTCTTCGCGCGCCCCGTCTTCGCGCGCCCCGTCTTCGCGCCTGCACCTAAGACCATTGGCCAATCGAAAGTCGGCCTTACCTCCGCCATCTTTACCAACTGGCGCGACATGCGCGCCCAGCCCTGCAGGATATCCGCACGCCAACAAGATGCGGGACCGCCGGGCCGACGGAGGAACGCCCGAGACCCGCCGCATCGGACATGCGCGCGGCGTGCTGGGCGTTGCCCGATCCGGCCCGTCTTCCTGCTGCGGCTTCGTTGAGCTCGACTTCCGCCATCGGCGGAGCCCAGAAGCGACGGGAGGGATTGTTCAATGAGCGTGACGACTGCAGGGGTGGCCGCCAAGCCGCGTCCCATGACCCGGGAGGAGAAGAAGGTCATCTTCGCCTCGTCCCTCGGCACTGTATTCGAATGGTACGATTTCTATCTCTACGGATCTCTGGCCGCCATCATCGGCGCCCAGTTCTTCTCGGCCTACCCGCCGGCCACCCGCGACATCTTCGCCCTGCTCGCCTTCGCCGCCGGCTTCCTGGTGCGCCCGTTCGGCGCCATCGTGTTCGGCCGCGTCGGCGACCTCGTCGGCCGCAAGTACACCTTCCTCGTCACCATCCTGATCATGGGCCTGTCGACCTTCATCGTCGGCATCCTGCCCAACGCGGCCTCCATCGGCATCGCCGCGCCCATCATCCTCATCGGCCTGCGCCTGCTCCAGGGCCTCGCGCTCGGCGGCGAGTACGGCGGCGCCGCCACCTACGTGGCGGAGCATGCCCCGCACGGCCGCCGCGGCTTCTACACCTCCTGGATCCAGACCACCGCGACGCTGGGCCTGTTCCTGTCGCTGATCGTGATCCTGTTCACCCGCACCATCGTGGGCGAGCAGAACTTCGCGGCCTGGGGCTGGCGCGTTCCCTTCCTCGTCTCCATCGCGCTGCTCGGCGTCTCGGTCTGGATTCGCCTCCAGCTGTCCGAATCGCCGACCTTCCAGAAGATGAAGGACGAGGGCACCACCTCGAAGGCCCCCCTGTCGGAAGCCTTCGGCCAGTGGTCGAACCTGAAGTTCGTGCTGCTCGCCCTGTTCGGCCTCGTCGCGGGCCAGGGCGTGGTCTGGTACACGGGCCAGTTCTACGCCCTGTTCTTCCTGCAATCGATCCTGAAGGTCGACGGCTACACCTCGAACCTGCTCATCGCCTGGTCGCTGGTGTTCGGCACGGGCTTCTTCGTCCTGTTCGGCTGGCTGTCCGACAAGATCGGCCGCAAGCCCATCATCCTCGCCGGCTGCCTCATCGCCGCCGCGAGCTACTTCCCGCTGTTCAACATGATCACCTCCTACGCGAACCCCGCGCTCGAGAAGGCGATCCAGAACGTGCGGGTGACCGTGGTGGCCGATCCCGGCAACTGCGGCAGCCTGTTCAACCCGGTGGGCACCCGCATCTACACCCAGCCGTGCGACCTCGCCCGCGACTTCCTCGCGAAGTCCTCGGTGAAGTACTCGTTCGAGCCGGGCGCCGCGGGCTCGCCGGTGCAGCTGAAGGTGAACGACGCCGTGGTGCCGTTCTCGCCGGACTTCAACAAGGCGGCGGCCGCGGCGCTCCAGGGCGCGGGCTATCCCACCGCGGCGACGAACAAGGACGTCATCAAGATGGCGCACCCGTTCGACATCTTCCAGCCGCGGACTGCGGCGGTGATCGGGCTGCTGTTCATCCTGGTGCTGTTCGTGACCATGGTGTACGGCCCCATCGCGGCGGCCCTGGTGGAACTGTTCCCGGCCCGCATCCGCTACACCTCCATGTCGCTGCCGTACCACATCGGCAACGGCTGGTTCGGCGGCCTGCTGCCGGCCACCTCCTTCGCCATGGTGGCCGCCACCGGCGACATCTACTACGGCCTCTGGTACCCGATCGTGATCGCCCTGATGACCTTCGTCATCGGCCTCCTGTTCGTGCCCGAGACCAAGGATCGCAACATCGATCACTGGCACTGAGCCCAGGCAAAGACGGTCCGCGCGCCCCGCAGCGCGTGGACCGGAGGGAACGGCCCCGCCCCGGCGGGGCCGTTTTCGTTTGCGCGGCGCACACGGCTCCCCGCAAGCGGACGCCCCGCTTCCGCGCGGGACGTCATACGAAGGGCGAAAGGCGGCAAGCCCCTCACCCGAAGGTATGAGAGGCCATGGCCACCTCGAAACGGCACGGCGCGCGGTCAAATGCGCATCCGGGCACCGCTTCAAGCCGTCACGAAACCGCTCAAACCTTTGGCGATGATGGTTTTTCAAGAAAACACGCGCCGCAGAGGCAAAAGACCATGCTTTAGGCGTATCGTCGAAAGTACGGGGTTTCCTCAACTAGCAACTCGTCGGCGACTGATACAGATTATGGCACGACAAATGGCCGGACGCGGCCGGGGGTCGCCACCAGATAACAATCAGGCCCGTGGCGTTCCGCGGGTTCCGAGGGAGGCCGTCCGATGGAATCATCTCTGGCCGCACGCATTGCGGCCGATCCGAATTACCAGCTGCTGAAGTCGAGGCGCTCGCGCTTCGGGTGGATCCTCACCCTGGCGATGCTCATCGTCTATTACGGCTTCATTCTTCTCATCGCCTTCAAGAAGGACGTTCTCGCGGCCCGCATGGGCGACGGCGTGATGACGTGGGGCATCCCGATCGGCTTCGGCGTGATCGTCTTCACCATCGTCGTGACCGCCATCTACGTCCGGCGCGCGAACAGCGAGTTCGACGAGCTCTCCGAGAAGATCAAGCAGCAGGTGCTCAAGTGATGTCGATGCATCCGTCCATCGGCAAGGCCCTGCGCCTTGCGGGCCTTTGCGCCCTCACCCTCCTGCCCTCGGCCGCGTTCGCGGCGGAGGCCATCGGCGCGTCCGAGAAGCAGGCCACCAACTGGACCGCGATCACCATGTTCGCGGTCTTCGTCCTGGGCACGCTCTACATCACCAAGTGGGCGGCGGCGAAGACCAAGTCGGCGGCCGACTTCTACACGGCGGGCGGCGGCATCTCCGGCTTCCAGAACGGCCTCGCCATCGCCGGCGACTACATGTCGGCCGCGTCCTTCCTCGGCATTTCCGCCGCGGTGATGAGCACCGGCTATGACGGCCTCATCTATTCCATCGGCTTCCTCGTGGGCTGGCCGATCCTCACCTTCCTGATGGCCGAGCGCCTCAGGAACCTCGGCAAGTTCACCTTCGCCGACGTGGCCGCCTTCCGCTTCGCCCAGACCCCGGTGCGCGTGTTCGCCGCCTCCGGAACGCTGGTGGTGGTGGCGTTCTACCTCATCGCCCAGATGGTGGGCGCCGGCCAGCTGATCAAGCTGCTGTTCGGCCTCGACTACTGGATCGCGGTGGTGATCGTCGGCGCGCTGATGATGATCTACGTGCTGTTCGGCGGCATGACCGCCACCACGTGGGTGCAGATCATCAAGGCCGGCCTGCTGCTGGGTGGCGCCACCTTCATGGCCTTCATGGTCATGTGGCGCTACGGCTTCTCCCCGGAGAAGCTGTTCGCCGCCGCGGTGGAGGTGAAGACCAACCTCGCCGCCGCCAAGCCCGGCGCCACGCCGCAGGCCGCGGCCGCCGCCGGCCAGTCCATCATGGGCCCGGGCACCTTCATCAAGGACCCGATCTCCGCCATCTCCTTCGGCATGGCGCTCATGTTCGGCACCGCCGGCCTGCCGCACATCCTCATGCGCTTCTTCACCGTGCCGAGCGCGAAGGAAGCCCGCAAGTCTGTGATGTGGGCCACGGGCTGGATCGGCTACTTCTACCTGCTCACCTTCATCATCGGCTTCGGCGCCATCACCTTCGTGCTGACCGACCCCTCCTTCCTCGACGCCAAGGGCGCGCTGCAGGGCGGGTCCAACATGGCGGCGGTGCACCTTGCCCATGCGGTGGGCGGCAACGTGTTCCTCGGCTTCATCTCGGCGGTGGCGTTCGCGACCATCCTCGCGGTGGTGGCCGGCCTCACGCTGTCGGGCGCCTCGGCGGTGTCGCATGACCTCTATTCCACGGTGTTCAAGGCCGGCAAGGCCGACAGCGCCGCGGAGCTGAAGGTCTCGCGCATCACCACGGTGTGCCTCGGCATCCTCGCGGTGCTGCTGGGCATCGCCTTCGAGAAGCAGAATATCGCCTTCATGGTGTCCCTGGCCTTCGCGGTCGCCGCTTCGGCCAACTTCCCGGTGCTGTTCATGTCGGTGCTGTGGAAGAACTGCACCACCCGCGGCGCGGTGATCGGCGGCTTCCTGGGCCTCCTGTCCTCCGTGGTGCTGACGGTGCTCTCCCCCTCCGTGTGGGAGGCCACCCTCGGCAATCCGGCGGGCTCGGCGCCCTTCCCCTACACCTCGCCGGCGCTGTTCTCCATGGCGCTGGGCTTCCTCGGCATCTGGCTGTTCTCGATCACCGACAACAGCCAGCGCGCCAAGCAGGACCGCGCCGGCTTCCCGGCGCAGGAAGTGCGCTCCGAAACCGGCATCGGCGCGGCGGAAGCCTCGGCGCACTGACGCCCGGGCGATCCCGTCCCCACGCCGATGCCGCGGCCGGATGACATCCCGCCCGGCGTCCCGCAGGACAGCCGGGCCAGCGAGCCCCGGGCCGAGGAGGCCCGGGGAAGTGCTGAGGTCGGCTCCGACAAGGCCCAGGGAAACCCGCCCGGCACCGCCGGGCGGGTTTCCGCGTCCGGCCGGGAGCGCCGCGAGTTCGTCTCGCTCCTGACGTCGCGGGTGCGCGACGTCTTCCTCCGCAAGCCCTTCTTCGTGGACGGCGGCACCGACCTCGTGAGCCTGTGCCGCGAGCTGTCCCGGCTCCGGCTCAGCGAGGCGCTGGTGCGCGACGGCGACCGCATCGGCATCTTCACCACCACCGACCTGCGCGACGCGCTCACCCGCGAGACCCCGCCCGACCGCCTCGCGGTCCGGGAGGTGGCCGTCTTCGACCCCTGGTCGGTGAGCCTCGACGACGAGCTCTACGACGCGCTCATCCTCATGCTGCGCCACCGCATCCACCGCCTGCTGGTGCGCGATGGCGACGGCGGCGAAGCCGGCATCGTCGGCGTGCTCGGACAGCTCGACCTCATGGCCTTCGTGGCCAACCATTCCCATCTCATCGCGCTGGAGGCGGCGCAGGCCACCAGCCCCGGGGAGCTGAAGTCCGCCGCGCGCCAGATCGACAGCCTCGTCGCCGTTCTCCATGCGGACGGCGTGCGCGTGGAGGTGATCGCGGCGCTGGTGGGCGAGCTCAACCGGCAGATCTTCCGCCGCCTGTGGGACATGCTCGCCCCCGAGGCGCTGCGGGCCAATTCCTGTCTCCTGGTCATGGGCAGCGAGGGGCGCGGCGAGCAGATCATCAAGACCGACCAGGACAACGCCCTCCTCATCGCCGACGGCTTCGCCTGTGAGGACCTTCCGGAGATCACCGAGCGCTTCACCGCCGCGCTGATCGATTTCGGCTATCCCCCCTGCCCGGGAGGGATCATGCTGAGCCGGCCCCTGTGGTGCCAGCCCCTGTCCACCTTCAAGGAGACGCTGCGGCGCTGGATCCACGGCGGCGGGCCGGAGGGGCCCGACAAGGACGGACCGATGAACCTCGCCATCTTCCTCGATGCGGCGCCGGTGGCGGGCGACGCCGGCCTCCTGAAGGCGGCGCGGGCCCATGTGGACTTCCTGATGATGAACGATGCCGGCTATTTCGCCCGCTTCGCGGAAGCCGTGCAGCGCTTCGGCGAAGGGGGAAGCTGGTGGTCGCGCCTGCCCGGCCTCACCGGGCGGGCGGCGGCGGAGATCGACCTGAAGAAGCTCGGCATCTTCCCCCTGGTCCATGGAGTGCGCGCGCTGGCGCTGGAGCACCGCATCGCGCCGCTGGGCACGGCCGACCGGCTGAAGGCGCTGGTGGCCACGGGACACATGGACGACGGCTTCGCCCGTGACCTCACCGATGCCCTGCGCTTCCTCATGGGCCTGAAGCTCGCCGCCAACCTGCGCCAGATGCAGGAAGGCCGTCCCCCCGGCAACGCCATTCGCCTCGGCGACCTCGGCCCGCTGGACCGCCAGGCGCTGAAGGAGGCGCTGGCCATCGTGCGCGGCTTCAAGCAATGGCTCGCGCGCCACTACCGGTTCGACGCCCTATGAGAGACGACGGCGCGGACATCCCCGCAGCCGGCCCCGGCCGGCCTCCCGCCAGCCCGGCCGGCGAGCGCGGTCCGCGCCCGCAGGTGCTGCTGGCCCTGTGCGCGGCCGGCGCCCTCGCCTTCAATTTCCCGCTGCTCATCGTGTGGGATGCGGACGTGACGGTATTCGGCCTGCCGCTGCTGCCGGTGGCCCTGTTCGCCATCTGGGCGGCGCTCATCGCCGCCCTGGCGATCGCCAGCGAGCGCCGGCCGCGGCCGTCGGCTGTGCTTCCGGCCCTGCCGGCCCATCCCGGCGAAGCCCCCTGACCCGTCCGGCAGCGAGGATGTGATGGGAGCACCGCGCCGCACGCCCCTCGTCCCCTCCCCGCCGTCTCGGCGGCGAGGCCCGTGCACGCGGGGGCCGCAATGACCGGGCCCATGATCGCCGCTCCCGTGGTGGTGGGCGCCGCCGTCCTCTACCTCGCGCTGCTGTTCGCCATCGCCGCCTTCGCCGACCGGCGGGCGGCGCAGGGCCGCTCCATCATCGGCAACGCCTGGATCTATGCCCTGTCGCTGGCGGTCTATTGCACCGCGTGGACCTATTTCGGCAGCGTCGGGCGGGCGGCGACCACCGGCGTGTGGTTCCTGCCCATCTATCTCGGGCCCACGCTGGCCATGCTCGTGGCCTGGATCGTGGTGCGGAAGATGATCCGCATCGCCCACACCTACCGCATCACCTCCATCGCCGATTTCATCGCCAGCCGCTACGGCAAGAGCCCGCTGGTGGCGGCGGTGGTCACGCTCATCACCGTGGTGGGCATCGTCCCCTACATCGCCCTGCAGCTGAAGGCTGTCTCCGCCGGCTACCTGGTGCTGACGCAGGCGCACGCGGCCCAGGCCGGGCCGGGCCCCGCCTGGTGGCAGGACGGCACCCTGCTGGTGACGTTGGCCCTCGCCCTCTTCACCATCCTGTTCGGCACCCGGCACCTCGACAGCGCGGAGCGGCACGAGGGCATGGTGGCGGCGGTGGCGGCCGAATCCCTCGTGAAGCTCATCGCCTTCCTGGCGGTGGGCGCCTTCGTCACCTTCGGCCTGTTCGACGGGATGGCCGACATCTGGGCCCGCGCCCGGGCCCTGCCGGAGCTGAAGGACCTGCTGCGCCTCGGCGGCGGTTCCGGGGCGGGCGCCTTCGGCTACGCCCAGTGGTTCACCCTTACCCTCCTCTCCATGCTCTCGGTGCTGCTGCTGCCCCGGCAATTCCAGATGATGGTGGTGGAGTGCGTGGACGAGCGGCACCTGAAGCGGGCCGCCTGGGTGTTTCCCGCCTATCTGCTGGTCATCAACATCTTCGTGCTGCCGCTGGCGCTGGGAGGCATGGTGCTGCTCGGTCCGCAGGGAGCGGACCCGGAAACCTTCGTGCTCTCCCTGCCCCTCGCCAGCGGCCAGGCGGGACTGGCCCTGTTCGCTTACGTGGGCGGGCTTTCCGCCGCCACGGGCATGCTGATCGTGGAGACCATCGCCGTCTCCACCATGGTCTGCAATGACCTCGTCATGCCATCCCTGCTGCGGCTGAAGGCCTTCGGCGCGCGTACGGGCGGGGACCTGACGGGGCTGCTGCTCAACATCCGCAGGGTGGCCATCCTTGGCGTGCTGCTCCTGGGCTACCTCTATTTCCAGGTGGCGGGGGAGGCCTATGCCCTCGTCTCCATCGGCCTCATCAGCTTCGCCGCGGTGGCCCAGTTCGCCCCGGCCCTGTTCGGCGGCCTCTACTGGCGCGGCGCGACCCGCCTCGGGGCCCTGGGCGGCCTTGTCGGCGGCTTCCTGGTGTGGACCTACACGCTGATGCTGCCCTCGGTGGCGAAGTCCGGCTGGATCAGCGATGCCTTCCTCACCCGCGGCCCGTTCGGGATCACGGCGCTGGCGCCGGAGCAGCTGTTCGGCCTCGTCGGCCTCGACAACCTGTCCCACTCCCTGTTCTGGAGCCTGCTCGTCAATGTCTCCCTCTATGTGGGCCTGTCCCTCTGGCGGGAGCCGTCCGGGCGGGAGGCGAGCCAGGCCCTGCTGTTCGTGGACGTGTTCGCCCGCGGCCGCGACGCCGGGGCCGGCGCCCCCGTGTTCTGGCGCGGGCGGGCGCGGCCGGCGGACCTGATGGCGCTGGCGAGCCGCCTGCTGGGGCCGGAGGCGGCGCGCCAGATCTTCGCCGCGCATGCCCGCGAGGTCGGCGCCGCGGACGGGACCGATCCCACCGCCGACGCCCGCCTGGTGGACAAGGTGGAACGCCGCCTCGCCGGCGCGGTGGGCTCCGCCTCCGCCCGGGTGCTGGTGGCGGCGGTGGCCGAGGAGGAGCCCCTCGGCACCTCGGACGTCATGGAGATCCTGAACGAAGCCTCCCAGCTGCGCGTCTACGCCCGCGCGCTGGAGGAGAAGTCCCGCTCCCTGGAGGTCGCCTCCGCCGAGCTGACCGCCGCCAATGCGCAGCTCAAGACGCTGGACGAGCTGAAGGACGACTTCATGTCCTCCGTCACCCACGAGCTGCGCACCCCGCTGACCGCCATCCGCGCCGTGTCCGAGCTGATGCTCGACACCCCCGACATGACGGAAGGCCAGCGCCAGGAGTTCCTGAAGATCATCGTGGCCGAGAGCGAGCGCCTCGGCCGGCTGGTGAACCAGGTTCTGGACATGGCGAAGATCGAATCCGGCCAGGGCGAATGGCATTCCGCCGACGTGGACATGCGCGCCCTCGTCGCCGACGCGGTGAAGGCGACGGGGGAGCTCGTCCGGGCCCGCGGGGCGCAGATCCTGCTGGTCGCGCCCGATCACGTGCCCCTCCTGAAGGCCGATCCCGACCGGCTGACGCAGGTGATGCTGAACCTCATCTCGAATGCGGCGAAGTTCGTGCCCGAACGCGGCGGACGTGTCGAAGTCCGCCTCTCCACGGATGCCGGAGGCGTCGAAATTCGGGTCATGGACAACGGCCCGGGGGTGCCGGCCGCCGACCGCGACACCATATTCGAGAAATTCCGCCAGGGCGGCGACGCCCTGACCCGCCCCCCCGGCACCGGGCTCGGGCTTCCGATCAGCCGCCGGATCGTGGATCATTTCGGCGGCAGGATGTGGCTGGAGCAACAAGAAGGCAGCGGCGCGTGCTTCGCGTTCCGCCTGCCCTTCCGGCCGAAGAAGGAGGAGACGCCATGATTGCCGAAGCGAGCCCCGCTCCCGGCGCCGACCCGGGCGCCAAGGTGCTCATCGCCGACGACGAGCCGAACATCGTCATCTCCCTGGAATTCATGATGAAACGGGAGGGCTTCCACGTCCTGGTGGCGCGGGACGGCCGGCAGGCGCTGGAGGTGATCCGCCGCGAGCACCCGCGCCTCGTCCTGCTCGACGCCACCATGCCCGGCATGAGCGGCTTCGACGTATGCGAGGCGGTGCGCGCCGATGCGGACGTGGGGGCCACCCGCATTCTCATGCTCACCGCCAAGGGCCGGGAGACCGACATGGCCCGCGGTGTCGGCGCCGGGGCGGATGCCTATGTCACCAAGCCCTTCTCCACCCGCGAGCTGGTGCAGAAGGTGAAGGACATGCTGGCCAAGGACCTGCCAGCCAGGGACTTGCCGGCAAGGGACATGCCGGCATGAGCCTGAAGGGGCGTGTGGCGCTGGGCCGGGCGCTCGCGGTCCTCGTTCCCGGGGCGGCGCTTGCCCTGTGGCTGGCGCTGGGCGCCGGCTTCCTTTTCGTGGCGCTCGAGCCCGCGCGGCGCGCGAGCCTCGCGGATGCCCTCGCCCCCCTCGTCGAGAGCCACGGCATGATGCTGGTGCTGTGGTGGCTCGTCGCCTCCCTCGGCGCCGGCCTGCTTGCCCGCCATCTGCACGCAGGCCATGTGGAAGCCGTGGCGCGCCTTGCCGATGCGACCCGCGTCCTCGCCTCCGACGCCGCCGCTCCACCCGCCCCTCCCCAGGGCAGCGCGCAGGTGCGGGCGCTGGCCGAGGCGGTGAACGCCCTCGCCGATCAACGCCGGGCCCTGAAGGACGACATGACGCGCCTCGTGGCGGAGGCGAGCCGGGACGTGGCCATCCAGCGCGATCAGCTCGCCGCCCTCATGGCGGAGCTGCAGCAGTCTGTGGTGGTGCTCAATCTCGAAGGGCGGATCCTGCTCTACAATGCGCAGGCGCGCGCCCTTTTCCGTCGCCTGTCGCAGGCCCCGGGCGGTGCCGGCGGGGCGGAGCTCATCGGCCTCGGGCGCTCCATCCACGCCGTCATCGACCGCGCGCTCATCGCCCATGCGCGGGAGACCATCGAGCACCGCATCGCCCGCGGCGATGTGCGGGCCTCCACCCGCTTCGTCACCACCACCCCGCTGGGCCACCTCATCCAGGTGCTGCTCGCCCCCGTGCGCCCCGGGACCGACGCGGCCTGCGCCATCAATGGCTTCGTCCTGCTACTGGACGACATCACCGAGGAATACGAGGCCCGCTCCCGACAGGACCGCTCCTGGCTCGACCTGTCCGAGGCGAGCCGCGCCTCCTTCGCCGCCATGCAGGCTGCCCTCGACATGCTGGACTATCCGGACCTCGAGCTCACGGACCGGGAGCGCTTCCAGGCGGTGGTGCGCGACGAGGTCTCCGCCATGAGCGCGCGCCTTGCGGCGCTGGCAGCCGATGCCTCGCAGGACCTGAAGACCCGCTGGCCGCTGCAGGACATGCTGGGCGCAGACCTCATCGCCGCCGCCGCCCGGCGCATCGCGGACGAGACCGGGCGCCAGGTGGGGACGGAGGAGGTGGACCCCGACATCTGGCTGAGCGTGGACAGCTTCGCGCTCATGGAGGCGCTCACCTTCCTGGCCACCCAGCTGGTGGGGGCCATGGGGGAGCCGGCCCTGACCCTGCGCCTGTCGCCGGCGGGGGCGCGCGCCCACCTCGACCTTGCCTTTCATTCGGCCGGTGGAGCCACCCCCGGCGCGACCCTCGCCGGCTGGCAGACGCGCCCCATGCGGACGGGGGACACCGCCTCCCCCCTCTCGGTGCGCGACGTGGTGGAGCGGCACGGCGGCGAGTTGTGGCTCGAGCATGCGCGGGGAGGCTCCAGCGCCTGCTTCCGCTTCCTCCTGCCCGTGGCATCCGGCACGGCGCAGGAGCTGCCCGCCCCCGGCGAGAGCCGGCCGGCCTATTTCGACTTCGACCTGTTCGCGGCCAGCGCGCAAAGCCGCGAGAGCGACGAACGGCTTCTGAGCGAGATCGCCTATACGGTCTTCGACACCGAGACCACCGGCCTCGACCCGGCCGGCGGCGACGAGATCATCCAGATCGGCGCGACGCGCATCGTCAACGGCCGCATGCTTGCCAGCGAGTGCTTCGACCAGCTCGTGGACCCCGGCCGCTCCATCCCCGAGGCGGGCATCGCCGTCCACGGCATCCGCCCGGAGATGGTGCGAGGCAAGCCGAGCATCGCCCAGGTGCTGCCGGCCTTCCACGCGTTCGCGGCGGACACGGTGCTGGTGGGGCACAACGTGGCCTTCGACCTGCGCTTCCTCACCCTGAAGGAGGCGGCGAGCGGTGTGCGCTTCGACCAGCCCGTGCTGGACACCCTGCTGCTCGCATCCATCGTCCATCCGGGGGAGGACAGCCACCACCTGGAAGCCATGGCGGGCCGCCTCGGCGTCACCGTCTCGGGCCGGCACACGGCGCTGGGCGATGCCCTGGTGACCGCCGAGATCTTCCAGAAGCTGCTGCCGCTGCTGCGCCAGCGCGGCATCCTCACCCTCGGCGAGGCACGGGCCGCCGCCCAATCCTCTTATTACGCGCACCTGCGCTATTGAGCGTCCGCCTAAGTCTGCCGGCGCATTTTCCCGCGCCCGCGGCAGGGGCGGCCCGGCAGCCTCAAGGCGCTCCCTCCTCGATCGCGGGCGGCTTGACGGAAAGGAGGCGGTGGGAGATTAAGGACGGGCTGGCCCCGGCACAAAGAGCGGCACACAAGCCTTTGCGGCGCGGCCCCGTGCAGCATTCAAGTGTTTGAAGAAGCGTGTAAATATTCTGGAAATGCCGGCTTAGCACAGCGGTAGTGCAGCGGTTTTGTAAACCGAAGGTCGGGGGTTCGATCCCCTCAGCCGGCACCAGTTCCCCGTCGATGCACGTCGAAAATTCAAGGAACGGGCCGCCTTTCGCGTCGACAGGCATCTGTTGGCGTCTCGCTGTTGTGTTGGCACCGCCGCGAGCCAACACGTTCGGACGCCAACACGATGCCCCCGTCGGACGTGGCCGCGCGCGCCGCCAAGCCGCGGCCAAAGGCCGTGAAGCGGCCAGACGGGGCGGCCGACGCCTGTTCGTGGCCCCGGCTGGCGGAAAGCCCCGGGCGCCCCGCCTCCCGTTTCGAGGGGAAGCAGAAGCGCCTCGCGCTCGGAGCCCAAGGTGCAGGCGAGGGCTCCAGCACGGCGGCGCCTCGCTGCTCCCGCGCTGGCAAGCTCAGTCCGTCGGGGACGCGATGGAGGCGTTGAAATCCCGGACGAACGTCGAATCGACCTTGAGCGGCGCGGGGATGAGCCCTTCGGCGTAGAACACGTCGGCGATGTTCTGGTTGTTGCGCACCAGCTCGTCATCGATGGGACGCAGGCCCGCGGCGCGGTTCTTCTCCGCGATGAGGGCGACGTCCGGGTCAATCTTCAGGATCGCCGCCACCGCCTTTGCGCGCTCCTCCGGATGTTCGTGGCTCCAGGCGACGTGACGCGCGAGCTGCCGCACGAACGCGGCCACCGCCTCCTTCTTCGTCTTCAGCGCCTCGTCGCTGACGATGTAGTAGAGCACGTTGTTGGCGCCCACGTCGCCGGCGGAAACGAGGCGGCGGCTACCCGTGCGCTCGAATGAGGTGAGCAGCGTGTCGATGGCAACCGCGGCGTCGATGTTGCCGCTCTCCAGCACGGCCTGGAGGTTGGTTCCGCCAGGCAGGTAGACCGGCTCGATGTCCTTCAGGGAGAGCCCCTCGCTCTTCAAGGCATTGTAGAGCGTCCAGTGGGAATTGGTGGCGCGCACGAAGTTGATCTTCTTGCCCTTCAGATCCTTCACCGAGCGGATCGGCGAGTTCTGATTGACGATGATGGCCTGCCCCCGCCCCCAGTTCTGGGTGGAAGCGACGATCTTGAAGGGCACGTTGGCCGCCTGAGCGCCGATGGGGACCACTTCGCCCACTTCGGCAACATCGATCTCCCCGGCGTTCAGCGCCACCACCATGGCGGGCGACTGGCCCACGAAGTTGATGACGTTGAACTTGAAGCCCGGCACCACATCGTCGCCGCGCGCGGCGAAGGTGGGAGCGAAGCCGAAATTGTTGCTGGTGCCGACGCGCAGCGTCACCGGCTGCTGGGCGTGGGCCACGGTGGACAGGCCAAGGCCGATGAGCAGGCCGGTGGCGATGCGGCGTCCGCCGCGCGCCAGCGGACGAAGAACAGCGAAGGACATGGACAGGAATCCGTTCAGGTTGGAGACAAGGTCAGGCGGCCGGCCGGGCCGCGCGCCGCGGCGGCTGCGCAACGGGCGTGACGCCGCTCTCCGCCAAGGCATGGAAGGCTGCGGCCACCGGGAAGATCGGCGCGTCGGTGCCGAACAGGATGCGCTCCGGCCCGAACACCTCGGCCGCGAGCGCGATGGCGCGCGGGCCGAAGGAGGCGGTATCCACGAGGATCCGCCGCTTGCGTCCCGCCGCCTCGGCCTCGCTCACGCCGTAGCGTGCCGCGCCGTGGGCGATCCGCTCGGCGAGGAACGGCAAGGCCCCGGCGAGGTTCGCCACATGCACCTGGATGTGCGGGAAGGCATCGAGGAACGGCGTGAACTCCAGGGTCACAGCGGCGGCGGAGAGATCGTTCTGGATGCCGAGCACCCCTTTGCGGATCGCGGCCGCCGCGTCCTGCGCCACCGGCGCGCCGGACACGCCCGGCAGCGGCCCCGGGTGCACGAACAGATGCCCCGCCCGCGCATCGAGCTCCGCCAGCACGGCGGAGAAGCGCTGCGCGGTCTCCTCGTCCCGGAATGCCGCGGTGGGCAGGATGACACCGGCGAGGCCCAGCCGGTCCAGCCCGTCGGCGAGGATCGCCGGCGCCGCATCGAGCCGCGCCAGCGGCACCAGCGCGAGCGCGCTGAAGCGATCGGGGCGCCGCTCGACGAGCCGGGAAATCCCCTCGTTGAAGCTGCGCACCAGCGCCGGAGCGTCTTCGGCCGCCGCCGTGTCGACGCCCATCAGGCCCGGCAGGGACAGCACCTGGTGGGCGATGCCGGCCTCCTCCAGCTCCCGCTCGCGCAAGGCGATGTCGAAGATGGCCCGGCCAAGCCGATGCTGACCACCATCGGCGCCGAGAAGGAGCGTTTCCTCGCCCGACGGCACGAGGCGTGGGGCACCAGTGCGGGCGGAGAGCAATTCCACCAGCTCGGGCGGGAAGAAGTGGGCATGCCAGTCCACGAGGCCCCGGAAGGCGTGGGGTGCGGTGCTCATGATGCGCCTCACGCTGCGCTGGCGGCGGCCGCGCGGGACCGTCGCACGAGGGGCAGGATCAGCTCGCCGACGCGATAGGCTTCCTCCAGCGCCGGATAGCCGTTGAGGATGATGGTCTCGAGCCCGGCATCCACATATTCCTCCAGGCGCTCGGCCACTTGGGCATGGGAGCCCAGCAGCGCTGTCCCGCCGCCGCCGCGGATGAGGCCCACGCCGGCCCAGATGTTGGGATAGACGATGAGATCCTTCACGCCACCGACCCTGCCGTGGTGCAGCTGGAACAGGCGGGCCTGGCCCTCTGAATCCATGGCGCGCAGGTTGCTCTGCACCCGGGCGACGGACTCGGCATCCATGGTGTCGAGGTGGCGCTGCGCCTCGGCGAAGGCAGCCTCCTCGGTCTCGCGGGCAATCACGTGCATGAACAGGCCGAAGCGCAGGGTGCGCCCGTAGGCGGCGGCGCGCTCGCGCATCTCCTTCACCCGCTGGGCGAGGACGGGCGGCGGCTCGCCGTACATGAGGTAGACGTCCGCCTGCCGGGCGGCGATGTCCTTGGCGATCTCCGAGGAGCCCGTGAAATGGACCACGGGCTTGGCGCCGAAGCTCCCCGGCTGCGCCACCTCGCTGCGGTAGAACGGCCCCTCGTGGGTGAAAGGCGCGCCGCTCCACAGCTGGTGCAGCACGGAGAGGAAGTCGTCGGTGCGGCGGTAGCGGTCGTCATGGTCGAGGAAGTCGCCATAGGCGCGCTGGTCCGCCGGGCTGCCGCCACTGGTGATGTTGAGGTGGATGCGGTTGCCGGTGGCCCGCTGGAGGGTGCCGGTCATCTGCGCGGCAATGGCCGGCAGGGTCAGGCCGGCGCGGAAGGCGATGATGTACTCGAGCGTGCGGGTGTGCGGCGCCACCAGGCCCGCGGTGACGAAGGTATCCTCCGCCGAGAAGCCCGTGGGCAGCAGCACGCCCTTGAAGCCGGCGCCTTCGGCCGCGCGGGCGATCTGGACGAGATAATAGGGGTCGGACTGGCGCAGCTTCGCATGGAGGCTGCCGGAGCCGGGCACGACCTTGAGGTTGTTCACGATATTGCGTCCGTCCCCGTAGGTGGGGAGGAACCAGTGGAAGTCGACGCTCATCCTCAATCTCCGTGAAATCGCGGGCGCGCCCGCCCGGGGGCATGGGGTCAGCCGGCTGCCAGCGCCGGCACGGCGTGCGGGGTGGCCTGCGGCGGGGCAGGCTCCTCGGGCGCGACGCCGAGGGCGGCGAGAAGCTCCGTCTCCAGCGCGCCGAACACCGGGTGGCGGCGATCGCGCGGGCGCGGCAGGTCCACCTCGATCTGCCGGGCGATGCGGCCGTGATCGATGAGCACCACGCGGTCGGCCAGCAGCAGCGCCTCCTCGACGTCGTGGGTCACGAACAGCATGGAGATGCGGTGCCGGCGCCACAGGTCGAGCACGAGGCGCTGCATCTTCAGCCGGGTGAGCGCATCGAGCGCGGCGAACGGCTCGTCGAGCAGCAGCAGCTCCGGCGTCCGCACCAGAGCGCGGGCGAGGCCGACACGCTGGGCCTCGCCCCCGGACAGCGTGAGCGGCCAGGCGTCCGCCCGCGCGGTGAGGCCGACCTCCGCCAGCGTCGCCCGCGCAAGTGCGCGCAGCTGCTCCGACGGCCCGTCGAGGCCGAGGACGATATTGCGCCACACCTTCTTCCAGGGCAGCAGTCGAGGGTCCTGGAACACGATGGCGCGGCTGTCGGTGACCTCCAGCGTCCCTTCGGCCTCGCGGTCGAGGCCGGCGACCAGGCGCAGCAAGGTGGACTTGCCGCAGCCGGACGCGCCGACGATGACGACGAACTCGCCGGCGGCGACATCGAGGCGGATATCCTCGAGCACGCGCCGGTCGCCGAAGCTGCGGGAGACGCCGGAGAGGTGGACGGTGGGAGCCGCAGGCGCGGCCGTGGGAGCGGGCGCGGTCACGGCTCAGGCTCCCTTGAAGGCGCGCTGCCAGGAAAGCGCGCGCCGCTCGATGACGCGCACCAGGGCGTCGGCGAGGATGCCCACCACGGCATAGACCCCGAGCGCGCCCATGATGACGCCGGTCTGGGCCAGCTCGTTGGCCTGCACGATCATCCAGCCGAGGCCCGACGAGGCATTGATCTGCTCCGCCACCACGAGGCTCAGCCATGCGGTGCCGATGGCATAGCGCAGGCCCACCAGCGCCGACGGCAGCGCGGCCGGGAAGATCACGTCGCGCACCATGGCGAAGCGCGAGAGATGGTAGGCGTGGCCGAGGTCGATGAAGCGCTCGTCGACGCTGCGGATGCCCTTGAAGACGTTCAGGTAGACCGGGAAGAAGCTGCCCAGCGCCACCATCAGGACCTTGGACAGCTCGCCGAGGCCGAACCACAGGATGAAGAGCGGCACGAGGCCGAGATAGGGCAGCGTGCGCACCGCCTGGATGGTGGAATCGAGGGCATCCTCGCCCCGCTGCGACAGGCCGGAGACGACGCCGGCCACCAGTGCGGTGGAGGCGCCGAGCAGCAGCCCCACCGCCGCCCGCCACAGCGAGATGCCGAGGTTGGTGAACAGCTCCCCCGACCGCGCCGCCGCCCACAGGGTCACGCCGATATCCAGCGGCGAGGACATGAAGCGCCGGTTGATGAGGCCGAACTCCGCGAGCAGCTGCCAGCCGACCAGGATGGCGAGGGGGACGATGGTGCGCCTCAGGCCGCGCGAACGGAGCAGCGATGCGAGCCGGGTGCCGAGAGCCGTGCCCTGCCCGTCGGCCCGCACGATCAGGGACGGGGAGACCGAGGAGGTGGAGGCTGAAGATGTCATGTTCCTTGATATCCCTGGGCTTATTCCGGCAAGGCCGCGAGCGTTGCGGCAGCGGGCCGCACGGCGGCGGCATAGTCCGAGAAGGCGATGTCGTCGGCGGGCTGCTGCGTCATCCGCGCCAGATGATGGGCCCGGTCCGCGCGCACGAAGGATTCGATGATCGCCGACACCAGCCGCGGCACCCCGGTGGCAAGGCTCGCCACGTCGCTGACGAAACGGCCGAAGCTGGCGATGGCCGCCGGCGTGAAGCAATGCACGTCGCGCACGAAGGGGGCCGTGCCCGGATGCTTCTCGGTGAACTCGTAGCCCGGCCCCAGATAGGGGAAGCGCGCGAGCACGGGATCGCGCTTCGCCGCGGGCGGTGTGTAGCGGTCGCCCCACAGGGCGATCTGCGGCGCCAGCGCGGCAAGCTCGGGCGCAAGCGTCGGGTCGTAGGTGAAGCCGGTGCCGGCGACCACGGCGTCGAAGACGAAGGGGCCGGCATCGATCTCCACCTCCACGCGGCCGCCACCCGCCGCCCTCGCCTTGCGCCATGGTGCGGCGAGATGCAGGTGAAGGCCGGGAAGGCGCAGCGCCCGGGCGAGCGTGTCCTTCGAGGGCGCCGGTCCGCGTTGACGGATGAGGCGGGCGATTTCCCAGCGGTCCGCATCGGGCAGGACATGGAAGCCGTCGATGCCGCCATAGGCGGTGGCCCGCAGCTGGGTGAAGTGGGCGAGCTCGGCGCCGCGGCTGAACAGGTGCGCCTCGGCGGCGCCGTGCTCCAGCGCGCTCGCGGCGATGTCGAAGGCGGACGAGGCTGCCCCCAGGATACCGATCCGCTTGCCGCGAAAATCGTCGAAACTGAACCGGTCGTAGGAATGGGCGACGAGGCCCGGCGGCAGGCCGCGCAGCACATCGGGAATGGCGGGCCCGCCGGATCCGGCGATGCCGGTGGCGAGGACCAATTTGCGGGCAGCAAGGCGCACGGGCGCGCCGTTCTCCTCCAGCTCCAGCTCGAACCGGCGGTTGGCGCGAGTGATGAGCCTGAGCCGCGTGCCGCCCCGCACGGAAATGCCGAGACTGCGCCGCAGCCAGGCGAGATAGTCGTCCCAGGCCTCGCGCGGCGCTGTGTCGAACGCGTCGTAGGCGGTGGCCCCGCTGCGCGCCTCGTACCAGGCGCGGAAGGTCAGGGCCGGGATGCCGAGGTCCGGCCCCCGGTTGGCCTTGGGCGTGCGAAGCCGCTCCATGTAGGCGCGATTGCTCCAGACGCCGGGAGTCCCGGTTTCGGCGTCGATGACCTCGATATTCGTGATTCCGGCGCGGAGCAGCGCGAAGGCGATGGCGATCCCGCTCTGGCCCGCGCCGACGATTACCACGTCGCGGTCTACGCCTTCAGCTACGGGAACCCAGCTCGCCGGCGCGGGGCCGAGCAGCTCCAGCGCCCTCGATGCTGCGCGATCCACCTCGCTCATGCGGAACTCCTCCGAACGCTTCACTCCTTTCATATTTGATTAAATTGATCATATAAGTAAACTAAGATCCAAAGGGATCGTTGGTTGCCATTTGGAAACCGGGAGGAAAGGATGGGGCAGACCACCGCCGACGCATTTTCCGACGCGATCGACACGCTGTCCGAGGTGACGCCGGTCTATTGCCCGATGGTCGAACTGCTGGACACCCTTGCCGGCAAATGGGCGTTCCCCATCTTGCTCAAGCTCATCGTCGCTGACGGACCGATCCGGTTCGGGGCGCTGCAGCGCCGGCTGGGCAGCATCACGCAGAAGGAGCTCACGAAACAGCTCAGGCTTTATGAGTCCTACGGCCTGGTGACGCGACAAATCTTCCCGGAGATACCCCCCCGCGTGGAGTATGAGATTTCCGATTACGGCCGAACGCTGAAGGATCCGCTTCTTGCGCTCGCCCAATGGAGCGCAACGAAGGGCGAGGTTCTCTTCCTGGCCCGCGCGCGAACCACAAAGGCGAAGGGCGCACCGCCGGCAGTCGGATAGGCTGCAGGCGAGCGCCCTCAGGACGCCGCGGGCTTTTGCCGTGCGATGGAGCGCCCGCCGGGCGAACCTCGCCGTTTCCGCTCCCCCTCGCGCACGCGGCGCAGATCCTCAGCCGGATGTCGGAGGCCGCGTGAAGCCCCCTGCCCTCGTGTCTCGCCCCCGGAACACGTGCGCCGATCTGATTGCGCCGCCATCAGATCGGATAACGCGCACTAGCCGATGGTCCCCCCGGCGACGAAGCAGGTCTGTCCGGTGATGTAGGCGGCCTCGTCGGAGGCGAAGAAGCAGATGGTGGCTGCCACCTCTTCCTTCGTGCCCATGCGACGCAACGGCGTGCCGCCGAGGATGTCCTCGTACATCTCCCGGCCCCACGCCCTCTCTTGCTCGGAGAGGGGCGCGGTGTTGCGCGGGACGGCGCGCACGCCGTTGTCGATGGCCCCGGGCGAGACGGCGTTGACGCGGATGCCGTGATCGGCGAGCTCCAGCGCCATGCAGGTGGTCATGGCGTGCACGCCGCCCTTGGCCGCCGAATAGGGGACGCGATAGATGCCGCGCGTGGCGTTGGACCCCACGTTCACGATGGACCCGCTTTTCTGCCGGATCATCACCGGGATCACGGCCCGGCAGCTCCACAGTGTCGGCCAGAGCGAGCGGCGGATCTCCTTCTCCATCTCCTCGGGCTGGTACTCCCAGAAGGGCTTTGCCCAGATGGTGCCGCCCACATTGTGCACGGCCACGTCGATGCGGCCGTAGGCCTCCACCGCGGCGGCCACCATGGCCTCGGCCCCGGCGTGGGTCTCCAGGTCGGCAGAAAAGGCGCGCACGGTGCCGCCGGCCGCCGCGATCTCGCCGGCCACCTCGGCATTCACCTCGGTGGCGCGGTCCACGATGAACACCTTCGCCCCTTCCGCGGCCAGCCGGATGGCGGTCGCCCGGCCGATGCCCTGGGCGGAGCCCGTCACCAGGGCCACCTTGTTCTCGAAGCGCCTGTCTCCCACCCTGTCTCTCCCTGTCGATGCAGGACGGCGGCCGCAGGGGACACCCGCGGCCGCCGTCTTCTGTGGGGGTTCCTCAGTGCGCCGCGGACAGCGAGCCCTTGGGTTCCGCAGACGGGCGGGCCCGGATCAGCGCCACGGCCAGCGCCGCGATGGCGAGGGGAATGGCAATGCCGAGGAAATAGCCCGGCACGCCGCCCATCTGCAGGAACCAGCCCCCGAGCGCCGAGCCGATGATGGCGCCGGTGCGGCCGATGCCGATGGCCCAGCCGGTGCCGGTGGCGCGCAGCTCCGTGGGATAGATGCCGGAGATCAGGTAGTTCAGGGCCAGCTGCTGGCCGCCGACACCGAAGCCCGCCGCGGCCACCAGCACGAACACCGCCGTCCAGTTGCTCCCCGCCAGGGCAAGGCCCACGCAGATGGCGATGCCGAGCGCGAACATGCAGAGCAGCAGGAGCCGCGCATTCACCTTCGGCAGCAGGATAGAGAGCGGGATGGCGCAGACGATGAAGGCAGTGTTCACCGTCACCGTGCCGAAGGCGGCGGAGGCGGCCGGCAGGCCGGCGGTGGTCAGCACGGTGGGGAGCCACAGCAGCAGCATGAACCAGGCGATCCAGTTGAACAGGTAGGTCGCCCACACCGCGATGGTGCTCATGCGATAGGCCGGAGCGAACAGGGCGGCCACCGACCCCTTCGCCACCGTCTCCGCCGGGACGAAGCGCGTCTCGGCGGGAACCGGGCGGGCGATGATGCGCTCCACCAGCGCGCGGCTTTTCTCCATGTCGCCGGGCTTGCCACGGGCCACGAGCAGCTGCGGGGATTCCGGCAGGATGGCGAGGCACACCACCAGCATGGCGAGCGGCAGCGAGCCGCCGACCAGGTAGATGCCCTGCCAGCCGATCACCGGCATCCAGCCCGTGGCGAGCAGCCCGCCGAGCACCGCGCCCAGCGGCAGGCCGAGGAGCACGCCCGTGAGCACGGTGCCGCGGGCGCGGCTCGGCGCATATTCCGCAGCCAGCGCCAGCAGCACCGGCGTGGCGCCGCCCATGCCGAGGCCGGTGAGGAAGCGCAGGAGGACGATCTGCGTCGGCGACGTGGCGAAGGCGATGGCGAGAGAGAACACCCCGAACAGCAGGATCGCCCCGAGGATGGCGGTGCGCCGCCCGATCTTGTCGCCGATGGAGCCCAGCGCCATGGCGCCGAGGGCCATGCCGAGCGTGCCCGAGATGAAGATATAGGTCATGTCCGCCGGCGCCATGCCGAAGGCCTTCGCAATGGCAGGCCCGGTGTAGGCGATGCACTGCGTGTCGAAGCCGTCGAGGGCGGCCACGAAGAAACACAGAAGAAAGACAAGCCACTGGCGCCCGCGCAGGGGCTCCTTGTCCAGCAGATCCTGAATGCTCTGCTTTGCACCCGCCATGGGTTCCTCCTCCACCAGCCGTTTGATCATTTGTTTTGGGTCATGCGTGCATGACGGCGGGCGGCGGGGGCGCCGCCCGCCGCCTGTCTCAGGCGGCTTCCGCGCGCAGGCGCTGCACCTCGGCGGCCGGCAGGGCGTCTGCCTCGCGCTTCAGCTCGAAGTCGAAGGCGATGCGGGCGAAGGGCTCGTTCAGCCCGGCCGCGGCGATGGCCTCCGGATCGGCATTGCGCTCCACCGGCGGGATCAGGCCGTCGCGGGTGGCGAAGGCGAAGTCGTCGTGCAGATAGGGATCGCCGTCGATGTTGATCTGCGTCGTCAGCTTGCGATGGCCGGGGGCGCTCACGAAGAAATGGATGTGCGCCGGCCGGTGGCCGTGGCGGCCGAGCGTCTTCAGCAGCGTGTCCGTGGAGCCTTCCGGCGGCACCGCATAGCCGGCGGGCATGATGGTGCGGAAGCGGTAGCGGCCCTCGGCGTCCGTCTCGATGGTGCGGCGCAGGTTGAAGGCGCTCTGGCTCTTGTCGAAGAAGGAATAATTGCCGCGGGTGTTGGCGTGCCAGACCTCCACGTGCGCGCCAGCGATGGGCGTGCCGTCCACGTCGCGCACCTGGCCGTGCATGACCAGGATCTCGCCGTCCTCGGTGCCGTCGTCGAGCCGGCCCTCGCCCTTCACCAGCGGGGCGCCGGCGACATAGAGCGGTCCCTCGATGGTGCGCGGCGTGCCGCCGGTGAGGCCGGCCTTCGCCTCGGCCTCGTCGAGCCGCACGTCGAGGAAGCGCTCGAAGCCGAGCCCGGCGGCGATGAGGCCGTATTCATCATTGCGCCCGGCCTCGGTGAGGTAGTTCACGGCAGTCCAGAACTCGTCCGGCTGCACGTCGAACTCCTCGATCACGTGGAACAGGTCGCGGACGACACGATCCACGATGGCCTTCACGCGCGGCGTGGGCTCGCCGCGGGTAGGCGCCTGCATCTCCTTCAGCAGGGCATCGATGGCAGCTTTTTCCATGGGCGTTCTCCTTGATGGGGCATTTCTTGTTCGCCCCCGCGCAACGAGGTGCGGGGGCATGGCTCAGCCGCCGGCCGGGTCGGATCCGATGGGGAGCGCCTCGGCCTCAGGCCCCCGCCGTCTGGCGGGCGACGGGGACGAGACGCGGCGCCGGGCGATCGCGGCGGAAGAAATCCACCCGATCCATGTCGAGCACCACGCCGATGCCGGGGGTCGCCGGCACGACGAGGGCGAAATCGCGATAGGTGAGCGGTGTCGCGAGGATCTCCTCCACAAGCAGGAGCGGACCGAACAGCTCGGTGCCCCAGGCGAGCGCAGGCAAGGCAGCGCAGAGCTGGGCCGCCGCCGCGGTGCCCACCCCGCCTTCCAGCATGGTGCCGCCATAGAGCTCGATGCCCGCGGCATCGGCGATGGCGGCCACGCGCTGGGCGTCGAACAGGCCGCCGGACTGGGCGATCTTCAAGGCGAACACCCCGGCGGCCCGCGTCCGGGCCAATTCCATGGCCTCGCCGGGGCCCTGGAGGGATTCGTCCGCCATGATGGCCACGTCGAAGCGCTGGGTGAGGCGCGTCAGGGCGCGCGGGTGATCGCGGCTGACCGGCTGCTCCACAAGGTCGACGCCGGCCGCCTCGAGCGCCGCGATGCCGCGGCGGGCCTGGTGCTCGCTCCAGGCCATGTTCACGTCCACCCGCACGCTGGCGCGGTCGCCGAGGGCGGCCTTGATGGCGGCCACGTGCTTCACGTCCGCGCCCACCTCGCGCTTGCCGATCTTCAGCTTGAAGATGCGGTGGCGGCGCGCCGCCAGCATCGCCTCGGCTTCCTCGATATCCTGCGCGGTGTCGCCGCTGGCGAGGGTCCAGGCCACTTCCAGGGCGTCACGCCGGCGCCCGCCGAGCAGCTCCGAGACGGGCAGGCCCAGCCTGTGGCCCAGCGCATCCAGCAATGCGGTCTCCACCGCGCAGCGGGCGAAGCGATTGCCCTTCACCGCGTGCCGCACCCCGTCCATGAGGGCGGCCACGCGGGAGGCGTCGGCGCCGATGAGCAGGGGCGCGATGTAGGTGTCGATGGTGAGCTTGATGCCCTCCGGGCTCTCCTCGCCATAGCTGAGGCCGCCGATGGTGGTGCCCTCGCCCACGCCCACGGTTCCATCCGAGCAGAACACCCGCACGAGCACCAGCGTCTGGCTGCGCATGGTGTGCATCGACAGGTGATGGGCACGTATGGTTGGAATGTCGACGATCAGGGTCTCGACTCGATCGATGCGCGCTGCGCCGCCGGTCTGCATCTTGGCGTTGTCCTTTTGTGTTACATAAGGAAAATCACGCCGGTGCCCCCCGCGTCAAAGACAGTCTCGATCCGCTTACATACCTAAAAGGTCTGGAATGGAACTGCGGCACCTTCGATATTTCACCACCGTGGCCCGGGAGCACAGCTTCACGCGGGCGGCGGAGAAGCTGAACATCGCCCAGTCGCCGCTCAGCCGTCAGATGCGCGAGCTGGAGGAAGAGCTTGGGGCAACCCTTTTCGAACGCCCCAGCCGCCCGCTGCGGCTCACCGCGGCGGGGCGCTTTTTCAACGAGCATGCCCTGCAGATCCTCCAGCGCGCGGACGAGCTGCGGATCACCACGCGTCGCTTCGGCGATGCCGGGCGCCGCCAGTTCTTCATCGGCTTCGTGGGATCGGCCCTTTATGGCGGGCTGCCGGAGGTGGTCCGCGGCTTCCGGACCCATTATGCCGGGCTGGAGGTGGTGCTGGTGGAGATGAGCACTGTCGAGCAGATGGCCGCCTTGAAGGAAGGGCGCATCGATGTGGGCTTCGGCCGCATCCGTTTCGACGACCCTGCCATCCGGCGCGAGGTGATCGCCGAGGAGACCCTGCTGGTGGCCCTTCCGCCGGACCATCCGCTGCTCGGCGCGGAGGGCGTCGCCTTCCGCGACATCTCGGCGGAGCCTCTGGTACTCTATCCCAAGTCACCGCGCCCGAGCTATGCCGACCAGGTGCTCTCCTTCTATCGCGACCGCGGCTGCATCCCCGTCATCGCGCAGGAAGTCCACGAGCTGCAGACCGCGCTCGGCCTAGTGGCGGCAGGGGTGGGGATCGCGCTCGTGCCCCAGTCGGTCCGGCACCTGCACCGCGACGACGTCGCCTATCGCCCGCTGCTGGAGCCGACCATCACCTCCCCGCTCATCATGAGCTACCGGGCCAGCGACACATCCGCCGAGGTGACGCAGATCTTCGGCCTGATCCAGCATCTCTACCCCCCTCTTGAAGCAGCAAGAGGCTGAAAACACCACACCATCTGCGCACGCTCTTCCGGCCTCGCGCTCATCGCGAGAGCCTTGCGGCGACAGCCGGGACGGCGCCGGGCGCGGGAGCTGCGGGGCCACCGCAGCCGTATCGGATCGCGAAACCTCGCCAAGGAAGCCTTGCAGGAAACCCGGCTGCGCCGCGCCGGCAACATGGCGCGGGGGAGCGATCATCCGCGGGATGTATCGTCCCGGTCGTGGCCGTACAGCACGTCATAGTCCGGCTCGCTGATGCCGCGCTTCCAATAGCCGATGGCCACCATGGACGACCGGGGCAGCCCGAGCCGCGCGGTGAGCCGGGCCCGCGCCGTGCGCACCGCGTCCGACTCGGCGGCGATCCAGGCGGAGACGGAGAGACGCTCCGGGACCGGCAGCCGGTCCAGCGCATCGGTGATGAGGCTCGTCGCCCCCGCCGCGCCGTGGCGGAACAGGTAGGAGACGCTCACCCCCGTTGGCCGGCGAAGGGGGATGGCCTCCGCCTCGTCCTCCACCTCGATGAAGGCGGCGCCACGGGCTTCCGGGGCAAGCTCCTCGAGGATCGCGGCGATGGAGGGCAGGCCGCAATGATCGCCCGCCAGGATGTGGAAGTCCGCCGGCGGCAGGGTGCGCCCGCCCGGCCCGCCGACGCCGACCAGATCTCCGGGGCGCGCCCGCTGGGCAAAGCGGGCGGCGGGGCCGTGGCCGCCGTGGCAGGCGAAATCCACCCACACTTCCCCGCGCGCCGCATCGAACCGGCGCACGGAATAGGTGCGCACCGCCGGCCGGAGACCGTCGGCGGGCCAGATGGCCCGCCCATCCGCGCCGGCAAGCGGCCATTCGGGGCGCTCCACCCCCTCCGGCGGAATGAGAAGCTTGATGTTGGGGCCGGTGCCGAAGCCCTCCAACTCCGTCCCGCCCAGGACCAGGCGGCGCATGCGCGGGGTGATCTGCTCCGCCCGGAGCACTTCCAGCACGCGGATGCCGCGATAGCGCGCCACCCTCGCTGGAGCCTCCGCCGGGGCGCCCGTCGATGGACTCGTCGATGGGCTCATGGCTCCTCGCCCTCGGGCCCGAGGAAGGTCTCGAGCCCCAGGAGCAGGGCGTGGGGTGCCGCCGACATGTGGGTCTGGCCGGGCAGGATGGCGAAGGTCACCTCCACCGGGCGCCCCGGCAGGGCATCCAGGCGGGCGGCGAGATCGCGCGCGCCGTCCACCATCCGCCGCTGGGCCAGCTTGCGCGCGAGCTCCGGCGCGTCGGGCTGGCGGCGCAGGCCGGGGTGCAGCTCCTGCTCGTAGGCGCCGACGGTGAGGAGCAGCCGCCGGTGCCCGGCCGGAGGCCGCGCCGCGAACGCGGCCTCCTCCGCCGCGATGGCACCGTTGGCCCACCACAGGGAGGGGCTGGCCGCCACGTAGAGGGAAAAGGCGTCGGGCCGCGCGAACAGCGCATGGAGCGCGAACAGCCCGCCGAAGGAATGGCCGATGAGCGCCTGCCGCTTCGGGTCCACCTTGTAGGACGCGGCGATAGCCGGCTTCAGCTCGTCCTGGATGAAGGCGAGGAAGGCATCGGCCCCGCCGGTCTGCTCCGGTTTCAGATAGGTCCACGATCCCTCGCCCGGCGTCGCGGGAGCGGAGGTGAGGTCCTTGGCCCGGCGCGGCATGTTGATGGCGAGATCGCCGGGATAGCCGATGGCCACCAGCACCGCGGGGGCCATGAGCCCGCCCTGCCTGACGCCCTGCGCGCGGGCGAGATCGGCAAGGGTGCCGGCCACCGCATTGCCGTCGAGCACGTAGGCCACCGGGTAGCCGGCTGCCGGGGGCGGCTCCTCCGGCGCGGCGATGAAGATGCGATAGGCGAGGCCCGTGCCGGAGACGAGCGTGCGCTCCTCCAGCCCCGGCATCTGGACCGGCCCTGCCACCGCGGGCGCAAGACCCGCGGCGAGGACGGAGAGAGCGGCGGCCGCCACGGTGAAGGAGGAGAAGGCTTTCCCGTTCGACATGCTCTTTCCGCTCAATAGGTGGCGCTCACCTTCAGCCAGTAGCCGCGGGGCTCGCCGTAGAAGTTGAACAAGGCGGTGGAGCCGACGCGCTGGTAGTAGACCTCGTCGAAGACATTGGTGGCGGTGAAGGTAGCCTTCCAATTGTCGTTGAACTTGTAGCCCACCTGCGCATCCACCACCGTGTAGCCGTCCTCCGTGAGCGTCACGCCGCCGGACGTGGTGTAGAAGCTGGAGAGGATCTTGAGGCCGCCGGCCACGTGCCAGCCCTTCAGGGTCGGATCCTGGAACTCGTACTTGGTCCACAGGTTGTAATTGTGCCGCGGCGTGTAGGTGCTGAAGCCGGTCTTCAGCTGCGCGGCGGTGGCGGTGAGATATTCCGTGTCGGTGTAGGTGTAGCCGGCGTAGATCTCCCATCCGGGTGCGAGCTTGCCGCTCACCTCCGCTTCCCAGCCGGTGACCTGCACTTCTCCCGAGGCGACGTAGACGTTCGCCACGTCGGTGGCGAGGGCGCGGTTGTTGTCGCGGATGAGGAACATGGCGGCGGAGGCGTTGAGCGCGCCGTCGAAGAAGGAGCCCTTCAGGCCCGTCTCGTACTGGTAGCCCTGGCGCGGGGCCAGCACGTCGCCGGCCGCATTCAGCTCGGTCTGCGGCACGAACGTGGTGGTGTAGCTGCCGTAGAAGGAGACCTCCTTCGTCAGGTCCACCACGAAGCCGGCGTAGGGCAGGAACTCGTTGTCGATGTCCACCGAGCTGGTGGTGGTCGTCAGGCTGCCGCCGGAGGCGGTCGTGACGTTCGACGTCGCGTCGTACCAGGAGAAGCGACCGCCGAGAATGACGTGCACCTGCTCCAGCGGATTGATCTTCGCCTGCGCGTAGAGGCCGTACTGGGTGGGATCGGTGACGCTCTCGCGATTGTAGAGCGTGAAGGGCTCCGCGACCGCGTAAGGGTTGAAATTGTAGATGTTGTAGGTGCCCGGCAGGGTCGTGGAGGTGGGAGAGAGCTGGGTCTGGTCCACGGTCCGGAAGTCGGCGCCCACCGTCAGGTTGTGCTCCTGCCCGAAGGCCTGGAACGGCGTCGCCACGTGCGCGTCGCCGGAGAGGGAGGTCTCCCGCACCTTCGCCGCCGTGTACTGCATGGTGAAGTTGCCGAGCGTCGCCGGATTGGTGCTCACCGCCGAGCGGCCGTAGGCATATTTGTAGTCGATGTAGCGATCCGAATAGCGCAGGGAGGCCTTGGCCTCGCCGCCGTTGGCGAGGTCGTGCTTCACCTCGGCCAGATAGTCGGTGGTCTCGTTGTCGAAGCGGTTCCACAGCCCGCCGACGAAGGTCGAGCGCGGCACGTTCAGCAGCTTGCCCTCGCCGTTGCCCAGGTTGATGGCGGGCAGGCCGTTGAAGGGCAGCATGTCGCGTTCCTGGTGCCAGGCGTAGAGCGACACCGTGGTGTCCTCGGTGATGTCGAACGCGAGGGTGCCGTAGCCCACCCAGACCTGGTTCTCGTTGTAGTTCACGAAGGAATCACGGTCCTGGTAGGCGCCGCCGATGCGCGCGCGCACCGTGCCCTGCTCGTTGAGCTTGCCGCCGGCATCCACCTCGGCGCGCACGAAGTCCCACGAGCCGTAGCTGAGGTCGGAATTGAAGAAGCCCTTGTCGAGGGCCGGCTTCAGCGTGCCGTTGATGACGCCGCCGGGCCCGGCGTTGTTGCCGCCCGCGCCGCCGTAGAACAGGCCGGCCGGCCCCTTGAGCACGTCGAGCCGGTCGAAGATGAAGAGATCCGGCTGGGTGCCGAGGATGGAGGAGAGCGGGGCCGGCAGGCCGTTCACCAGCAGTGTGTCGATCTCGAAGCCGCGGGAGAAGATGGAGGAGCGGCCCTGGTCGTTGGCGAGGATCACCATGCCGGTGGTCCGGCGCATGGCGTCCTCCAGCTGGGTGAAGTTCTGGTCGTCGATGCGCTCGCGGGTGACGGTGGAGATGGACTGCGGGATCTCGCGCACCGGCGTCGGCATGCCCACGCCCACGGTGGTGACGGCGGAGGTGTAGGTGTCGCGTCCCTCGGTGAGCACCTGGCCTTCGGCGTGCACCGCCTCCACGTTGACCGTGTCGAGCCGCACCTCCGCGTCCGTCCCTTCGGCGAGGGCCGTCGACGCCAGGAAGGTCGACGCCAGGAAGGCCGACGTCAGGGCTGCGAGGCCCGCCCCGCATGCATGACGTGCGCGCAAGCGCGCTCCACGCGCCGAAATCGCCTTTGACCTCATGGGAAAGCCCACCTCATCGCCTGAACCCGAATCCGAGCATCGAGGCGGGACTCTCGCGCGTTTTCGTGCGGCATACCTTTGCCGGGCTTCCCAATTCGTTTGCGGTTTCGCCTGATTGATGGAGGAAGTCAAAGATCAGGGCGAGAGGCAAAGCTGCACTTTTGAACAATAATAAATTCATGATACGGCCTAGACATTGACACCCGCCCCATCTGCCCCTCCTCTTCTTTGGCATGAGCAACATGCGAAGCCACAAGCGCCACCGTGCGGAAACGGCGGGCGCCTCGGGCGCGGACCCCTTGCCGGACGGCAGGGGTGATCTGGTGCACTGTGCCGAGATCGCCGGCCTGTCCCATCTCGCCGGCACCCACTTCGCCGTGACGGTGCCACGCGCGCTGGGCGACGGCGCGGTGCTGGCGGGGCGCTACATCATGACCGAGCTTTTGAGCGGGGCGGTGCTCCACGCCACCGATGCGCGCGACCTGCACGACCTGACCAGCCAGGTGGTGCATGGGGAGGGCATCACCTTCAGCCTGTTTCTGGACGGCACGGCGGACGTGCTCTCCGGCGGGCGGGCCTTCCGGTTCGGCTCCGGCCGGGCCGGGGAGGCGGAGGCGGCGCTGATGGTGCGCACCGAGCCCGACCTCTTCGTGCGCAGGGGGCGGCAAGGCCATCACGTGCGCAAGGTCAACGTCACCGTGCCCGCTTTCTGGCTGGAGGAGAGCGGGCTCGACCAGGTGGACCGCCACCGCGCCGCGTGGCACTTCAGCCGCGAGCATCTGTCGAACCTGCGCTGGCGGCCCTCCGCGCGGCTCGTCGCCCTCGCCGAGCAGGTGCTCGCCACGCCGGCCTACGGCCCGCTGCTGCGGCGCCTCTATCTGGAAAGCCGGACCACGGAGATGCTGTTCGAGGCCTTCTCCACCCTCGCCGAGGGCGCCGGAAGCGCGGACCGGCACCGCCCGCGGCTGCGCCAGCGCATGCGGCAGGTGCAGGACTTCCTGGAGGACCGGCTGGACGCGCCGCTCACCCTCGAGACGGTGGCCCAGGAAGCCGGCATGAGCATCACCAGCCTGCAGCGCGCCTTCCGCGACGCGTTCGGGACCACCGTCTTCGACTATGTGCGGCGGCGGAAGCTGGAGCGCGCCCGCGACGCCCTGCGCAGCGAGGGGGTGAGCGTGACCGAGGCCGCTGCCATCGCCGGCTACACCTCGGGCGCCAACTTCTCCACGGCATTCAAGCGGGCCTTCGGCGTATCGCCCAAATCGGTCCGCTGACGCGGCCGGCCCGAAGCGACCGGGAAACGACCCGCGGCATCCGTGTCGCAGGGACGCGGGAGCCCGGGCGAAGTATCAATCCTTCAGATCAAGTCATTGATTTTGCTTTTCTTTGCAGGAACGGCAAAGATGTTTGCGAGAACGGCATGAACTGCGTCCAACCCAACCGGCGCTCGGCGCTCCGCCTCCTCCTGGCCGCGCTTGCCCTCGCCTCCCTGTCCCTCGCCCCGCCCGCCCGCGCCGAGAGGGAGGTGGAGCATGCGAAGGGCCGCACGCGCGTTCCGGAGCGGCCGCGCAGCGTGCTCGTGTTCGACGTGGCCGCCCTCGACACGCTCGATGCGCTGGGCGTGGAGGTGGCCGGCGTTCCCGGCTCCAACCTGCCCGATTATCTCGCCAGGTATCGCGACAAGCGCTACGCGAAGATCGGCACTCTGTTCGAGCCGGACTACGAGGCCGTCAATGCTGCCGCGCCGGACCTGATCATCGTCGGGCCGCGCTCCTCCGCCAAATATGCGGAACTCGCCCGCATGGCGCCCACCCTCGACCTCACCGTCGATCCGCAGCATTTCGTGGCCGGCACCAGGCGCAACGTGGCGCTGCTCGGCGACCTCTTCGGCCGCGAGGCGGAGGCGGCGGCGCTGGTCGCAAAGATCGATGCCGGCATCACCCGCGTGCGCAAGGACGCCCCAGCGGCCGGCACCGTGCTGATGGTGATGGTGAACGGCGGCAAGCTCACCGCCTTCGGCACCGGCTCCCGCTTCGGCTGGCTCTACGACGACCTCGGCCTCACCCCGGCCGCGACGGGCGGCTCTGCCGCCGCCCATGGGGAAGTGATCTCGTTTGAATACATCCTGAAGACCAATCCCGACTGGCTCCTGGTGCTCGATCGCGATGCGGCGGTGGGACATGGCGGCCAGGCCGCCCGTGCCGCGCTCGACAACGAGCTGGTCGCCGCCACCCGCGCCGCGAAGAGCGGCCATATCCTCTATCTGGACCCGGTGCGCTGGTACATTTCGGCGGGCGGCGGCGCGGCCCTCACGGTGATGGTGGAGGAGCTGGCCACGGCGCTCGACACCGCGCAGGCCCGCAGATGAAGCCGACGGGGGCGAACGCGCCCCTGGCCCTCGGCCTCCTCGGCCTTGCCGCGCTGGCCGGGGCCAGCGTGCTCATTGGCGCCGGGGGGCTGGGCCTGTCCACCCTCATGTCCGGCGATGCCGGCGGGCATGCCGCGCTCGTGCTCATGGCGAGCCGGGTGCCGCGCACCCTGTCTCTCCTCTTCGCCGGCATGTCCATGGGCGTGTGCGCGGCGCTGATGCAGATGCTGTTCCGCAACCGCTTCGTGGAGCCCACCACCGCCGGCACGGCGGAAGCGGCAAGCCTCGGGCTCCTCCTTGCGGCCCTCGTCGCCCCCGGCATGCCCATGCTGGGCAAGATGGCGGTGGCGGCGGCCTTCGCCCTGGCGGGCACGGTGCTGTTCCTGAAGATCGTCGAGCGCATCGGCTTTCGCGGGGCGGTGATCGTGCCGCTCGTGGGGCTGATGCTCGGCGGGGTGATCAATGCCCTCACCACCTTCCTCGCCTATCGCTACGATCTTTTGCAATCGCTGGCGGCATGGACGACCGGGGACTTCTCCGGCGTGCTCAGGGGCCGCTACGAGCTGCTCTGGCTCACACTGGCCCTGGCGGGCCTCGCCTATCTGGCCGCGGACCGTTTCACCGTCGCCGGCCTCGGCGAGGCGGTGGCGCGCAACCTGGGGCTCGACTACGGCCGCACCGTCGCCATCGGCATCACCATCGTCGCGCTGGCGACGGCCGCCTGCATCGCCACCGCCGGCACGGTGCCCTTCCTCGGCCTCATCGTCGCCAACGGGGTGAGCCTCGTCCTGGGTGACAACCTCAGGCGCACCCTGCCCTGGATCGCCCTGTCCGGCGCCGCCTTCCTCCTCGCCTGCGACATGGTGGGGCGCCTCATCCGCCAGCCCTACGAGATCCCCGTGGGCGCCGTGGCGGGCGTGGCCGGCAGCGCGATGTTCCTCCTTCTGCTGCTCGGGCGGCGCGCCCGCCTTGGCTGACGCGCGCGCCCTCCGCGCCCGGCGGGTCCTTCTGCTGCTGGCGCTCACCGCGATGATCGCCGCCGCCTGCTTCATGACGGTGGGCGCGCGCGGCAGCTGGGGTTTCGTCCTGTCCCTGCGCGGCGGCAAGCTCGCAGGCCTTGTGCTGGTGGGCATCGCCGTGGCGGTGGCGACGGTGCTGTTCCAGACGCTCACGGAGAACCGCATCCTCACGCCCGCGGTCATGGGCTTCGATTCCCTCTATGTGGCGTTGCAGACGGCGGCCGTCTTCGCCCTGGGCGGGCACGGCGCGACCACGCTCGATCCGCGGCTGCGCTTCGCGGGGGAGACGCTGGTGCTGGTCGCCGCCGCGCTCGGCCTGTTCCGCTGGCTGTTCGACGGGCGCCGCGGCTTTCACCTCGTGATCCTGTCCGGCCTCGTCTTCGGCATCTTGTGCCGGGGGCTCGCCAATCTCGTCCAGCGCATGCTCGATCCCAACGAATTCTCGGTGCTGCAGGCCCTCATGTTCACCCGCTTCAACAAGGTGGACACCGCCCTCCTGCCGCTGGCGGCGGTGGTGATCCTCGCCGCGGCGGGGCTCGCCTGGCGGCTGGTGCCGGCGCTGGACGTGATGGCGCTGGGCCGCGCGCCGGCCATCACGCTCGGCATCGACCACCGGCGCATGGTCACGCTGCTGGTGGCGCTCATCGCCGTCCTGGTCTCGGTCTCCACCGCACTGGTGGGGCCGGTGCTGTTCTTCGGGGTGCTGGTGGCGAACCTCGCCTACCTCCTGCTCGGCACCGATTCCCACCGCTACACCCTGCCGGGCTCGGCGCTCGTGGCCATCGCCTGCCTCGCCGGAGGCCAGACGGTGCTGGAGCGGGGCCTCGGCCATGACGCCGCATTGAGCGTGGTGATCGAGTTCACCGGCGGCCTCGTCTTCCTGCTGTTGCTGTTGAGGGGCGCGCGCACGTGATCGAGATCGAGCACCTGTCGAAATCCTACGGGGCGACGCGCGTCCTCGACGATGTCAGCCTCACCCTGCCCGCCGGCGGGCTCACGGCGGTGATCGGGCCGAACGGCGCGGGCAAGTCCACCCTGCTCTCCATCGCCGCCCGCCTGCTGGCACCGGATGCCGGACGTGTGCGGATCGACGGCCTCGACGCGTTCGAGACGCCGGGCCACGTGCTGGCGAAGCGCCTCGCCCTGCTGCGGCAGAGCAACACGATCACCCCGCGCCTCACGGTGGAGGAACTGGTGGGCTTCGGCCGCTTTCCCCATTCCCGGGGGCGGCCGACACCGGAGGATGCGCGGCACGTGGCCGAGGCCATCGCCTATGTGGACATGACGGGGCTCGCCACCCGCCTCCTCGACGAGCTGTCGGGCGGGCAGCGCCAGCGCGCCTTCATCGCCATGGTGCTGGCGCAGGATCCCGCCTGCCTGCTCCTCGACGAGCCGCTGAACAATCTCGACATGAAGCACGCCGCCGCCACCATGAAACT
Source organism: Xanthobacter nonsaccharivorans (assembly GCF_043194755.2). Lineage (NCBI taxonomy): Bacteria > Pseudomonadati > Pseudomonadota > Alphaproteobacteria > Hyphomicrobiales > Xanthobacteraceae > Xanthobacter > Xanthobacter nonsaccharivorans. The sequence goes on from NZ_CM195526.1 coordinate 3,312,993, forward strand.
GCTGCGCCGGGCCGCCGACGAGCTGGGCAAGACGGTGGTGGTGGTGATCCACGACATCAACTTCGCGTCCTGCTACGCCGACCGCATCGTCGCCATGAAGGACGCCCGCGTGCGGCTCCAGGGCTCCCCTGGCGAGGTCATGCGGGAGGAGGTGCTGCGCGACATCTACGACATGGACATCCGCGTGCGCGAGCTGGATGGCCACCGGCTCGGCGCCTATTATCGCTGAGGGAACCGGCCGTGGCGCATTGCCAACGCGGCCATGTCCGGAATGCGCCACGGCCGGCGCCTTCCGCCCATCCGCCGAGCCGGGTAAGGCCCGGCGCCCCGGCGAGGATCAGGTGCGGTAGCCCTCCTCGGCCAGCACCTGCCGCACCACCGGCCGTGCCCGCACGCGCTTGTAGTGCGCGGCCACGCGCTCCGGCATGGGGATGCCGATCCGGTCCGCCCAGAACTCGTTGTAGAACAAGGCGGCGTCGGCGATGGAGAAGTCCGGCCCCAGCGCATAGCCTTCGGCGGGCAGGCGCTTTTCCAGCACCGCGAAGGCCTGGCTGACGATCTCGCGGCCGTGGGAGGCCACGTCGTCCTTCAGCCGCTGCCCCTGCCCCGCCTCCCCCGCGGAAACGTAGCGATCCGCGGTGAAGACGCGCGTGTAGCCCTCCCCGTGCAGCTGGATGACGGCGAATTCCAGAAGCTCGATGGCCTTGGCCGCAAGGTCTGGGTCCTGCGGCAGCAGCTTCGCCCGCGGATAGGTCTGCGCCAGCCACAGGGCGATGGACTTGAAGTCCGTCAGCGCCTGGCCGTCGTTCAGCACCAGCGTGGGGATCGTGCCGCGCGGGTTGATCTTGAGATAGTCCGGCTTCAGGTGGTCGCCGGCCGGAATGTTGATGATCCAGGCCTCGAACGGCAGCTCCAGCGTCTCCAGCAGGATGTGGATGCCGGTGGAGCACGAACCGGGGGTCATGTAGAATTTCAGTGCCATGGCCCCGTCCAAGCAAGATCCGTGACAGTCGCGCGCGGCGATGCCCGGCGGCGGTGGGGAACGGCGGTAGGGAACGGTGGCCTTGGCAGGCTTCTTGCGGCGCGCCCCGTGAACCTCACCGGCAGCCCCGCACATGAACGCCCAGCCCCCCAGCACCCCGCCCGTCCCCGGCCGCACCGTCGCCTGCCCCACCTGCGACGGCCTCACCTCCCTCGCCCCCGAGGCGGATGCCAAGGCGGCGGCCTGCCCGTCCTGCGGCGGGCCGCTCTTCACGGGACATCCCATGGCGCTGACCGCGGCGCGCTTCACCGCCCACACCGCCCACAGCCAGGTGCCGCTGGTGATCGACTTCTGGGCCGACTGGTGCGGGCCCTGCAAGACCATGGCGCCGGTGTTCGAGAGCCTCGCCGCGGAATTCGAGCCCCATGTGCGGTTCGCCAAGGTGGATACGGATGCGGAGCGCCAGCTCGCCGAATATTTCCGCATCAGCACCATCCCCACCCTCAGCTTCATCCACAACCGGCGCGAGGTGGCGCGCGTCGCCGGCGCCATGTTCGCGGGCGACCTGCGGCGCTGGCTCTACGAAGCCCTGTCGAAGGCGCAGGACGGCGCGGCGGTGGAGCCTCGGGACGCCCCCTGACCGCGGCCAGCCTGCCGCTACTCCCGCGCCTCGCATCGGGCCCACCCGGGCAACGGCGCGCGCCGACACGGTCGCGGCGAAACGGGAGGCGTGGCAAGCTGCACGGCGCCGAGACCCCGCGTCGCTCCTGCGCCGCATGCCTCGGGCACCGAAAAGACGAGGAAACGTCGCATGAGCACCGACAGCTTCCGCGCCCTCATGGCGCGCAAGACCGAGGCCGGCCAGGCCGTCGCGCTGGAGACCATCACCGAGGCGGACCTGCCCGCGGCGGACGTGACCGTGGAGGTGGAATACTCGTCCTTCAACTACAAGGACGGGCTCGCGCTGAAGGGCCTGAGCCGCATCCTGCGCACCTTCCCCATGGTGCCGGGCATCGATTTCGCCGGCACGGTCCGCGCCAGCGACAATGCGGCCTTCGCGCCGGGCGACAAGGTGGTGCTCACCGGCTGGGGCGTGGGCGAAAGCTGGTCCGGCGGCTTCGCCCAGCGGGCGCGGGTGAAGGGCGAGTGGCTGGTGAAGCTGCCCGAAGGCCTCACCACCCGCCAGGCCATGGCCATCGGCACCGCCGGGCTCACCGCCATGCTGTGCGTGGATGCGCTGGAGCGCTACGGCATCACCGCCGGCGGCGACGTGCTGGTGACGGGCGCGGCGGGCGGCGTCGGCAGCGTCGCGGTGCGCCTGCTCTCCCGCCTCGGCTACAAGGTCAGCGCCCTCACCGGCCGCCGCAGCGAGGAAGACTTCCTGAAGAGCATCGGCGCGGCCGAGATCGTCGACCGGGACACCTATGCGGCGGCGGGCAGGCCCCTCGCCGGCGAGCGCTGGCACGGCGCGGTGGACACGGTGGGCGGGCAGGTCCTCGCCAACGTGCTCGCCTCCATGGCCTATGGCGGCGCGGTGGCGGCCTGCGGGCTTGCGGGCGCCACCGACCTGCCCACCACGGTGTTCCCCTTCATCCTGCGCAACGTGGCGCTGCTGGGGGTCGATTCCGTGAACTGTCCCACCGCGCGCCGCACCAGCGCCTGGGCCCGCATCGCCACGCTGCTCGACCCGGCCGACATCGAGGCCGTGACGCGGGAGGTGGGCCTCGACGACCTGCCGAAGCTCGCCGACGCCATCCTCGCCGGCCAGGTGCGGGGACGCACGGTGGTCCGGCTGTAAGGCCCCGGGCTTCGGCTCCTACCGGGGCACGGGCGCGCCGGCGACATACTGGATCGCCCGGCGGATCAGCTCCGCAAGGTTGCCGGCGCCCAGCTTGCTCTTCAGCTGGGAGCAGGTGTTGGCCACGGTCTTGTAGCTGATGCCCAGCTCGTCGGCGATCTGGCCGTAGGCCTTGCCCTCGGCGAGGAGGGCGAGGGCCTGCAGCTCGCGCGGCGTGAGGTCCGCCAGCACGCCGCTGCGCCCGCGGGTGCCCAGCAGAGCCACCTCCAGCGCCAGGTCGTGGCTGATGTAGGGCTGGCCGCGGCGCACCTTCTCGAAGGCGTCGAGGAGGTCGGCGGCGGAGGTGTCCTTCACCAGATAGCCGGTGGCCCCGGCCTCCAGCGCGCGGCTGGCGATCACCGGGTCCGCATGCATGCTGAAGACGAGGATGGGCATGCGCGCCGCCTGCGCCCGGAGCCGCCGCAGGAGCGACAGGCCGGCAAGGCCGCTGCCGTTGAGCGCGAGATCCACGATCACCATGTCCGGGCGGTGGCGGCGGAACTGGCGATAGCCGGCAACCGCGGTCTGCGCCTCCATCAGCTCGCAGGCACCCGCATCCTCCAGCAGGATGCGGCAGCCCTGGAGCACGATGGGATGGTCGTCGATGATGAGCACACGGGTCATGCGTTCTCGAGCCCCTCCCGGCGCGGCACCGGGATTTCCGCGATGAAACAGGCGCCGCCTCCCGCTCCGGCCTGGAGCCGGCAGCTGCCGCCGAGCGCGCGCACCCTCTCGCGCATCCCCGCGAGGCCCAGCCCCTCGACGGGACGGGCCGGCGGGCCACGGCCATCATCGGTGACGACGAGGCGCACCGCCCGCCCCTCCGCGCCCGCCACCTCGGCGATCTCCACCCGCACGGTGCGGGCGTCGCCGTGCTTCAGGGCGTTGGTGACGGCCTCCTGGGTGCAGCGATAGAGGGTGGCGTCGCGGGCGGCGCAGTAATGGTCCGCCAGCGGCCCCGCCTCCAGCAGCAGGGTGCGGGACGGGTGGTGCTGGCGGACGTCCGCGAGCAGGCTCAAGAGGGCCTCCTTCAGCGCGAGATGATCGAGCGCGGCGGGGCGGATGCGGCGCAGCAGGGCCATCGGAAGATGAATTACGTATCGAAATGCCCATGGGAGAGCCGCAACGTTACCTGTTACTTCTGGATCACGTCGGCAGGCAAACGCACCCCGGAACAGGAATGCAGCATTTGCTTTCCCGGACTCCGGTCATTCCCGATGGTATATTCCAGGAGGGCGATGACGGAGCGGATCTGTGCGGCAATTACTTGGGCGGGCGCTTGATTCGACGTGTGCGACGTCCGGAATGCCGCGCGTGGCCCCGGCGCGGCTGGCAGCCGCCCTGCTCGGCGCCCTTGCGCTCGCCGGCTGCAATCTCCTGCCCGCCGCGGGCCCCTACAGCGCCGAGCTGCGCAATCCCCGGACGCAGGATGCCGACGGCGTGGGCTACAAGCTCGTGCCGGTGACCGCGAATGTGGTGCGGGTGCTGGCGCAGGAGGAGGCGGAGGGGCTCATCGGCACCTTCCGCAACGACCGCAAGCCCATTCCGGATGTGAAGATCGGCATCGGCGACGTGGTGAGCGTCACCCTGTTCGAGGCCTCGTCGGGCGGCCTCTTCATCCCCGAGGAGGCCGCCTCCCGGGACGGCAATTTCGTCACCCTGCCGGACCAGCAGGTGGACAGCAGCGGCGACATCTCCGTGCCCTACGCCGGGCAGGTGAAGGCCGCGGGGCTGCGTCCCGAGCAGGTGCAGAACGCCATCGTCGCCCACCTGAACAACCGCGCCATCGAGCCCCAGGCCGTGGTGACGGTGAAGGACCAGCGGTCCAGCACGGTGACCGTGCTCGGCGAGGTGGGCACCCCCGTCAAGTTCCCGCTCACCTCCAGCGGCGAGCGCGTGCTCGATGCCATCAGCCGCGCCGGCGCCACGCCGAGCAAGGATTACGACATGTTCGTGACCCTTCAGCGCGGCGGGCGCGATGCCACCATCAGCTTCCGCCGCCTGGTGCGCGAGCCGGCCAACAACATCTACCTTCAGCCGAACGACACGCTCTACATCTACGCCCGCGCCCGCACCTACCTGGCGTTCGGCGCGTCCGGCAAGCAGGGGCAGTTCGCCTTCAACGACGACACGGTGAGCCTCAGCGAGGCGATCGGCCAGGCGGAGGGCCTCAACGACGGGCAGGCGGACCCGCAGTCGGTCTTCCTGTTCCGGCTGGAGGGGCGCGAGACGCTGAGGCGCATGGGGGTGGATGTCTCCGACACCACGGAGGAGCGCGTGCCCACCATCTACACGGTGAACTACCGCGAGCCGACCGGCTTCCTGCTGACGACGAAGCTGCCCATGCACAACAAGGACGTGGTCTATGCGGCCAACGCCGGCTCGGTGGAGATCACCAAGTTCCTGAACCTGGTGCTGCTGGGCGCCACGACCGCGGAGTCCATGGCGCACACCGACACCTACCTCTACGGACCCAACTGAAGGGCCCCAGGACGCGGGGCCCGCTTCGCTCGAGACCACTCCAGCGCGGGATGGAAGGGCGGGGGGAACACGCGGCGCACGGGCGCGCCCGGCGGGCCCGGCCGTGGGCTTCCCCATGGGCGAAGCACCCGCGCGCCGGCAGCCGCGACCGGCAGCCGGCCCCCGGCGACGAAGCGGCGCGCACCGGGCCGCGGGCGAACCAGCTCCTGCGGCCGCGGCGCGGCTCACACCGCCAGCCATTCCTCCATCAGCTTCGCGTCGGAGGTGAGCTGTTCCGGCCGGCCCTCGAAGACGATGCGGCCATGCCCCATCACGCACACCCGGTGCGAGACCTTGAGGGCGATGGTGAGCTTCTGCTCCACCAGCAGCACCGAGACGCCGCGCCGGTTGATGTCGGCGATGGCTTCCCCCACCACGGTGACGATCTTCGGCGCGAGACCCTCGGTGGGCTCGTCGATGAGGATGACGAGGGGATTGCCGAGCAGCGAGCGGCACATGGTGAGCATCTGCTGCTCGCCGCCGGAGAGGGAGCCGGCGCGGGTGTTCCGCCGCTCCTTCAGGCGGGGGAAGTAGTCGAACATCTGCTCCACGGTCCAGCGCGGGGCGCCCTCGGCGCCCTTCTGCTCGCCCATGCGCAGGTTCTCGTCCACGGTGAGGTTGAGGAACACCTCGCGCTCCTCGGGGACATAGGCGATGCCGCTGCGGCAGATGGCGAAGGGCCGCTGGCCGGCGAGGTTCCGCCCCTTCAGCGTCACCGTTCCGCCAGCGGGCGGCACGAGGCCCATGATCGCCTTCAGCGTGGTGGAGCGGCCCGAGCCGTTGCGGCCGAGCAGGCTCACCACCTCCCCCTGCCCCACCTGGAAGGTGACGCCGTGGAGGATGTGGCTCTTGCCGTAATAGGCGTTGAGGCCGTCGATGGAGAGCAGTGCGTCCCGGCTCATCAGTGCGCCTCCTCGCCGAGATAGGCCTCGCGCACCTGGGCGTTGCCGCGGATCTCCGCCGGGCTGCCGGTGGCGATGATCTGGCCGTAGACCAGCACGCTGATGCGATCGGACAGGCGGAACACCACGTCCATGTCATGCTCCACGATCAGCAGCGTGCGGCCCTTGGTGATGTCGCGGATGAGGCCGGTGGTGTACTCGGTCTCCTCGTGGGACATGCCGGCCATGGGCTCGTCCAGCAGGATCACCTTGGGATCGCTCGCCAGCGTCATGCCGATCTCCAGCGAGCGCTGCTCGGAATAGGAGAGCTCGCTCGCCAGCGTCGTCGCGCGCCTTTCGAGGCGCACCTGGGCGATCAGCTCGTCGGCGAGCTGCGTCACCGCCTTCATCCGCGAGGCCCGCCGCCAGAACACGTAGTCGAGGCCGAAGCGCCGCATCACCGCGAGGCGCAGGTTCTCGAACACGGACACGCCGGGAAAGATGTTGGTGATCTGGAACGAGCGCGCGAGCCCCTGCCGGTTCACCAGGTGCGGCGGCATTCCGCCGATGGGCAGGCCATCCAGCAGGATGTCGCCGGAGGTGGGCGCGAACTGGCCCGAGATGAGGTGGAACAGGGTGGACTTGCCCGCCCCGTTCGGCCCGATCACCGCATGGCGCTCGCCGGGAACCACGTCCAGCTCGATGCCGCGGATGATCTCGACGGGGCCGAAGGACTTGCGGACCCCCTTCAGGGAGAGGACCGGGGTCGTCATGCCGCGCCTCCATGCTCGGGATCGAGCCGCCGCGCGGCCGCTTTGAGAAGGCCGAGGCCCGCCGCCATCAGCACCAGCGGCACGCCCCAGGTGAGGGGGGAGAAGGGCAGCCACTGGTGCCCGAACAGGGACACCGGCGGCCATACGCCGCCCACGATCATCGACCGGTAGTCGGCGGAGAAGAAGCGCTGCGCCAGCTCCACCGCGCAGATGAAGCCCACCGTCGCCAGCACCAGCGCCACGGCGAACAGCAGCCCCGCGGCAACGCGCGCCCAGGAGAAGGCGAGCCGCCCCTCCCGCAGGCGCTTCGCCGCCTCGCCCACGAGGCCCTCGGGCAGGAACATCATGACCAGCACGAAGATGACACCCTGGTACAGCAGCCAGGACCGGGTGAGGTCCGACACCGCATAGCCGAAGAAGCTCATGAGCGCCGCGCCGATGGCCGGGCCGAGGAACACCTTCACGCCGCCGATGTAGCTGTTGAGCACCACCGAGGCGGAGAGCTGCATGTCGAGCACCACGTAGTTCGCGGCCTCGATGTTCAGCGCCTGCAGCGCGCCGGCCACCCCCGAGAACAGGGCCGAGACCGCGAACACCAGCACCGAGAGCTTGTGGATGTCGTAGCCGAGGAAGCGCAGGCGGTGGGTGTTCTCGCGCAGGCCCAGCGTCAGCCGGCCCACCGGCGTCAGCGTGAAGAGGTAGAGCAGGACGAGCGACAGCACCACCCAGAACAGGGTGAGGTAGTAGACCTCCACGTTGGAGCCGAAGGTGAAGCCCCAGGCCGGCATGCGCATGGCCGAGACGCCCGCCTCGCCGCCGAAGATCTCCTTCAGGTGCGGGGCCAGCGCATGCAGCAGCTCGGCGAGCGCCAGCGTGATCATGGAGAAATAGACGCCGGTGCGCTTGGTGGCGAACCAGCCGGCGGCGATGCCGCTGACGAAGCCCATGGCCCCGCCCACCAGCGGCAGCAGCGGCGTGGGCAGCAGGCCCGCGCCGTTGAAGGCGTTCATGGCGTGGATGGTGGCGAACGCGCCGAGGCCGAAATAGGCCGAGTGGCCGAAGGAGAGCATGCCCGCCTGCCCGCACAGGAGCGCGAAGGCGGAGGCGAACAGGGCCGCGATCAGCATCTGGATCGCCGCGTTCACGAGGCCGGGCGACAGCACGGCCGGCGCGGCGACGAGCGCGGCGACGACGACCAGGAGGAGGGGAATGCCGAGGCGCATGGTTCAGTTCTTCTCGCCGAACAGGCCGGAGGGGCGCACCAGCAGCACCAGCAGCATCAGCGCGAACGGGATGGTGGCGGCAAGGCTCGACACCTGCAGCGTCAGGGGCCCGCCCACGGCCCGCGCCCAGTCGCCGAGGCCGATGTAGGAGAGGAGGTCGGCCAGGCTCGCGTCCACCCCCACGGCGAGCGAGGTGATGATGCCGATGAGCAGGGAGGCCACCATGGCCCCTTCCAGCGAGCCGAGGCCGCCGATGACCACCACCACGAAGACCAGCACGCCCAGTTCCAGCGCCATGTTGGGGTTGGTGGTGTAGAAGGCCCCCGCCAGCGCCCCGGCGAGCCCGGCCAGCGCCGCGCCGACGCCGAACACGCCCATGAAGACGAGCGGCACGTTGTGGCCCAGCGCCTCGGCCATCTTCGGCCGGTAGATGGCCGAGCGCACCACGATGCCCACCCGCGTGGTGGTGAGCAGCGCGTAGATAAGGCCGAACATGGCGAGCGCCGCCGCGCCCATGATGAGGCGGTAGACGGGGTAGTCCGTGCCGCCGATGCGGAAGGCGGCGAAGTTCAGCGCCGCCGGCAGCCGGTAGTCCACCGGGAAATTGCCGAAGAACAGCTTGATGAGCTCGGCGATGATGAACGAAAGACCGAAGGTGAGCAGCAGCTCGTGGGCATGGCCGAAGCGGTGGACCCGGCGCAGGAAATAGCGCTCCACCACCACGCCCACGAGGCCCACCACGATGGGGGCGGCGATGACCGCCGGCACGAAGCCGATCACCCCCGCCAGCGCATAGGCCACGTAGGCGCCCAGCATGTAGAAGGAGGCGTGCGCGAAATTGAGGACGCCCATCATGCCGAAGATGAGGGTCAGTCCCGCCGAGACCATGAACAGGAGCAATCCGTAGATCGCCCCGTTCAGCACGGCGACAGCCAGATGGTCCATCACATGTCCCCTCGCTTCAGGCAGATGCTCTCGGGCGGGTTGCCGCTCTTCTGTTCGATCCCCGCAGCCGGGCCTTCCAGGGCCCGACCCGCATGTTGCTTCGCACCGTCATCCCCGGCCGTGCCGACAGCGGGACCTCGTGCCCCGGACCAGCGAAGGCGAAGCCTGAGCGCTGATCCGGGGTCCAGGGGAAGGTTCGGCGAAGCCGGCAGTAACCGCTGCGTTCTCCGCGGAAGCCGCCTTCGGCGAACTCTTGCGCCGGGCCCCGGCTCTCCTTCCACGGCGCTGACGCTCCGTTGCGGTCGGCCGGGGCATGGCGGCATCCCGGGTGAAGGGCGCGCCTCAGTTCGGCCGGTTCATCTTGCAGGCGTCCTGCACCGGCGAGGAGGCCTCGGCGGCGGTGAACACCTTCATGGGCTTGAAGCCGTAGGGGGTGCCGTCCACCTTGAACTTGGCGTCCTCGGCGACGATGGACACCACCATGGGGATCTGCGCCTGGTGGTCGGCCGCGCGCATGGAGGCCTCGCCCATGGGGGTCTTCAGCTTCACGTTCTCCAGCGCCTTGCCGATGGCGTTCACGTCGATGGCGCCGTCCTTGCCGGGAGGCGTGGCCTTCAGCGCCTCGCCCAGCATGGCGACGCCGAAGGCGGTCTGCGGCTCGATATAGACCGGGTAGTGGCCCATCTTCGCCTTGTAGTCCTCGGCGAAGGCCGCGGTGTCCGCGTTCGCCTCGGCGTTGAAGGGGTGGGAGACCACGTTGCCCACGGCCACGTCGCCGGCATTGGCGATGTTGCCCGGCTGGTCGAGGAAGGCGGTGGCGAAGCGCGCCTTGAGGCCCGCGCCGTGCGCCGCCTTCATGAGCAGGAGCAGGTCGTTGGACCAGTTGCCGGTGATCACCGTCTCGGCGTTGGCGGCGGCGATCTTGGCCACGTAGGGCGAGAAGTCCTGGATCTTGTTCACGTCGTGGAGGGTCTTCTCCACCACCTGGTAGCCGCCGAGCTTGGCGTTGTCCTCGATGGCCCCCTGCATGTCCACGCCCCAGGAATAGTTCTGGTTCATGGAATAGACGCGGGTGCCGAGGACGCCGGCCTCCTTCATGGCCAGCACCATGGGCTTGGTGCGCACCTGGGCGTTGGGGTTGAAGCGGAAGTGGTGGAAGTGGCACTTGGCGCCGGTCAATTCCAGCGCCTCGCCGCCCACGTTGAGGAAGATGACTTCCTTGCCCGGGTTGCGGATGTTGTACTTGCGCACGTCTTCCGTGATCTGGCCGGACACCGCGGAGGAGGCGCCCTGCACGATGAAGCGCGCACCGTCGGCGATGGCTGCCTTCACCTTGTCGGCGGCGCCCACGGGGCCGCCCTGGTTGTCATACTCCAGCAGCTCGACCGGCGCGCCGGCATAGCCGCCGGCGGCGTTGATCTTGTCCACGGCATATTTCGCGCCGGCCTTGAACATGAGGCCGGTGGAGGCCTGCGGGCCGGAGAGGGTCTCGATCACCGCGATCTTCAGCGGCTCGGCGGAGGCCGCCGCGGTGGAGGCGAGGAACGCCGCGGCGAGCGGGGCGAGGAAACGGGCCTTCATGTCTGTCCTCCCAGGAAAACGGTTCGGTTTCGGTTCACGTAACTCTTCTTGCTTGGAACTCAGGAGACCTCGGTCTCACGGCGCGGCGCGCAGGTGGCGCTCCAGCAGGCGCCATACGGCCTCGCGGATCTCCAGCTGCGGCATGTGGCCGACGCCGGGGAACAGGTGCTGCGCCACCGCGCCGGGCACCCGGCGCAGGTGGGCCGCGGGAATGATCCGGTCCGCGCCGCCGAAGACCACGCAGACCGGCGCGGCGATCTTTTCCAGCGCGGCGCGGGCGGAGAAGGCCTGCGTCCCGTCCGGGAACAGGCGCTCCGCGAGGCGCTGCTGCGCGGCCACCAGCGCGCCGTCGGCGCGGGCCGCGGCGCTCGCCTTCACGAAGGCGGGGCTGAGCACGGACGCATCCGCCACCAGCTCCGCCATCCACGGGGCGAGGCTCTCCGCCGAGCGGGCGCGGGCGAAACCTTCGATGAAGGCGCCGTTGATGTCCGGGCCGAGGCCGGCAGGGGCGATGAGAAAGAGCGAGCGCACATCGTGCCACCCCTCCCCCGCCAGCGCCATGGAGACGGCGGCGCCCAGCGAATGGGCGACGAGATCGAAGCCGGAGAGGCCGAGGGCGTCGAGGGTCTCGCCGACCGCCGCCACCATCTCCGCGAAGGTGGAGGCGCCATGGCCCGCCGAGCCGCCGTGCCCCGGCAGGTCGATGCCCAGCACCGGCCGCGTCACGTCCGCACCGGCGAGGAACGGGCGCCATCCGTTCAGCTCCGAGCCGAAGCCGTGCACCAGCACCAGCGGCCGGCCCTCGCCCTTGCGCAGCCACGCGGAATTGAGCACGCCCGTGACGGCGACGGCCGGGCGCGGCGCAGGGACCGCCGCCGGCTGCGGAGCAAACTGCGGGGCGACCTGCGGGGCGACCTGCCGCGCGCGCTCCACGTCGATGCGCACGATGCGGCCGCGCGGGCCGGAGCCGGTCAGGCCGGAAAGGTCCACGCCATAATCGTCGGCGAGCCGCCGGGCGAGGGGCGAGGCCACGACCTTGCGCGCGGCGACGAGGGCGGCCAGCGACGGCGCGCGCTCCGCCAGAGGCAGGGACGCGGGCCTTGTCGGCGCGGCGGGCACCGGCTGGGGCGCCGGCACCACAGGGGCCGGGGGAACAGGGGCCAGGGGAACAGGGGCCGGGGGCACGGCCGCCACAACGGCGACGGGGGCCGCGACTGCCGGACGCGCCGGTGCCGTCTCGCCTTCCGCGAGGATGGAGGCGATGAGCGTGCCCACCGCCACGGCGCGCGAGCCATCACCGACCAGGATCGGGCCGAGGCGGCCGTCGGCGTCCGCCTCCATCTCCATCACCGCCTTGTCGGTCTCGATCTCCGCGAGCAGGTCGCCGCGCTTGATCGCCTCGCCTTCCTTCTTCAGCCAGCGGACGAGGTGGCCCTCCTCCATTCCGGCGGAGAGGGCGGGCATGAAAATGTCCTTGGGCATCTGGTCGCTCCGATCAGGCGAGGGCGAGGCCCTGCTCGGCCATGACGCGGCGGAGGCCCGCCTCGATGTCCGCGCGGCCGGCGCAGGCGGCGGCTTCCAGCACCTTGGAGATGGAGGGCGAGGCCTCCCCGCCGGTCACGCGCTGCACCGGCTGGTCGAGCGCATCGAACAGGCGGGACTGGATCTCGGAGGCGAGAAGCCCGCCGTAGGAGGTGCCGAGCGAGCCCTGCTCCACCACCAGCACGTTGCCCGTCTTGGCCACGGAGGCGTCGATGGTCTCCCAGTCGAGGCCGGCGCGGTCGAGGCTGCGCAGGTCGATGACCTCCGCGTCGACGCCGAGGCGCTCCACCTCCTCCACCACCAGCTTCACCATGGAGAGATAGGTGAGGACGGTGAGGGCCGAGCCCTGCCGCACCACCTTCGCCTTGCCCAGCGGGATGAAGTAGTCGAGATCCTCCGCCGGCGCCGGGCCCTTGGAAGTGTAGAGGTCCACGTGCTCCAGCACGAGCACCGGGTCCTTGCAGGCCAGCGCGCTGTTCATGAGGCCCACGTAGTCGAACGGCGTGGACGGGGCGACGATGCGCCAGCCCGGCGCGGTGGCGAAGATGCCGGCGGGGTCCATGGAATGCTGCGAGCCGTAGCCCGTGCCCATGGCCACCTTGGTGCGCAGCACCAGCGGCACGTCGATGTCGCCGCCAAACATGTGCCGCGCCTTGCCGATCTGGTTGAACACCTGGTCGGCGGCCACCCACATGAAGTCGGGATACATGAACTCGACGACGGGCACGACACGGCCGTCCATGGCGGCGCCGCCGGCGAGGCCCGCGAAGGCGTTCTCGCTGATGGGGGTGCCGAGCACACGGTCGCCGAACGCATCCTTGAGGCCACGGGTGGCGCCGTTGGTGCCGCCCTTCAGGCGGTGCACGTCCTCGCCCATCACGACGATGCGCGGGTCCTGGTCCATCCGCCGGTGCATCACGTCCGCCACCACGTCCACGAAGCGGGCATCCGCCACCGTCTTGCCGGCGAAGGTCTCCAGCTCCTCGGTGCGCACGCCCGAAAGCTCGGACAGGTCGCCGCGCACGCCGAAGTCGCGGAAGTCCGGCGAGGGCCAGAGCGCGGGGACGATGCGGCGCTTGCCGTCCACCACCTCGATCAGCTCGCCGGCCACGTCCTCCATCAGCGCCTTGGCGCGCTCGCGCAGGGCGGCGAGATCATCGGCGCCGATCAGCTGGCGCTCGGCCATCTCGCGGCCCACCAGATCGATGGGGTCGCGGCCGCGCCAGGCGCTCTCCTCCTCGCGGGTCCGATAGCCGAAGGCGGAGCCGGGCAGCGGGCCGTTCTGGTGGAAGAAGCGGTAGACGTCCGCCTCGATGAGGGTGGGGCCCCCGCCAGCGCGCATCACCTCCAGCGCCTCAGCGGTGGCGAGCGCCACGGCGAGGGGGTCCATGCCATCCACCTTCCAGGAGGGGATGGCGAAGCCGAGGCCGCGAGCGGAGAGGCGCGTCTCGGCCGTCACCTCGTCCACATTGGTGGAGACGGCGTAGCGGTTGTTCTCGATGAAGAAGCACAGGGGCAGCTTCCAGGCCGCCGCCAGGTTCATGGTCTCCAGCACCGAGCCGATGTTGGTGGCGCCGTCGCCGAAATAGGTGAAGACGGCATCGCCCGTGCCCGCCGTCTTGTGGGCGAAGGCCGCGCCCGCCGCCAGCGGCACGCCGCCGCCGACGATGGCATTGGTGCCGAGGTTGCCGGCGGCCGCCCAGCGCAGGTGCATGGAACCGCCGCGGCCCTTGCAAAAGCCCTGGGCGAGGCCGAGGATTTCCGCCAGCGTCTTCTTGGAGAGGTCGCGCACGTCGCCCGTGAAGGCGGCGGTGGGGCTCATGCCGTCCGGCGCCACATAAGCGAGCGACTTGGCGAGGAACTGGTGGTGGGCGCGGTGGGAGCCGTTCACCTGGTCCGCCGCGCGCATCATGACGGCGGAGCCGGTGGCGCCGCCCTCCTGCCCGATGGCCGAATGGGCCGGGCCGTGCACCAGCCCCTGCCCCGCCAGCTCCAGCACCTTCTCCTCGAAGGCGCGGATGAGCACCATGGAGGTGAGCATGGTGCCGAGCAGGGCCGGGTCCGCCGCGTTCCAGTCCGCGCGGGTGGTGGTCAGCTCACGCCAGGGGGCGGCGGGTTTCAGGTCGGCATGGGTCGCCATCACGGCAGCTCCGCAAACGCGTGGAACATCGGGGGCAGGACGCCCCCGCGGAAGAAGGGAAAGGCGGCGGGGCACGCCATCGCGCACATGGCTCAGCCTGCCTTTTCGCCGGGGGCGGCGTGCAGCCCGCCGGCGGGATCGGCCGGATGCCACAGGCGCAGGTCGCTCGTGCGCTCATAGGCCTTGCCGGCCGGGAAGCTCACCAGCTCGCACTGCATGCCCCAAGGGGTGAGGAAATAGACCCAGGTCTGGCCGCCGCTCGGCCCGCTCTCGCGGAACACCGGCTCGCCCAGGATGCGCACGCCGTGGGCCTGGAGATGCTGCACGGCGGCGGCGAAATCGTCCACGTAGAAGGCGAGGTGATGCCCGCCCACGTCGCTGTTCAGCGGCTGCACCTTCCGCTGGCCGGGGGCGGTGTATTCGAACACCTCGAAATTGGAGCCGAAGCCGCAGCGCAGGAAGACGAGCTTCTTCATCACCGCGCGCGGATCGACGTTGAGCTGGCGTGCCATCCAGTCGTCGTCCGACTGGAACGGGCCGAGCTCGTAGACCTTGGTGCAGCCGATCACGTCCACGAAGAAGCGCTCGGCCTCCGCCACGTCCGGCACGGTGAAGCCGATGTGGTCGGTGCCGCGCAGGCCGGGGAGGCCGCGGGCCGCGTGGTGCTGGTGATCCTCGCCCATGCCTGGCGTCCGACATCCGGTCCGGTGGAGGGATGGCGCGCCTCGCTGGATGTCCGGGAAAGCCCTGAACCGCCCCTGCCCGGACCACCCCGCGGAGGGTCCGCAAACATGAGGCGACCGCCCCTCCCGTTGTCCAACGATCTGCGCCGTTTCGATGAGAGCGATAGTGGGCACGGGATACGCTGTCAACGCAAATGTATCCGATCAAGCGCTATAAAACCGATAAGTCAGCCATATTCGCCTATTTTGGATACAATTGCGATTTCAGGCCGCAACATGGTATCCAATCTGAAGAACGGGCCCGCGCTTCGCGTTTCGGCGGAGCGGGTCCCCAAGGGCGTGCCATGAGAAGCGAAAAAGCAACGGACGGGCAGGACAGGGAGGGCGGCGTGCGCAGCCACGCCATCGCGGCGGACCTGCGCGCCGGCATCCTCGCCGGCGACTATGCGCCGGGCACCCGCGTGCGGCAGGAGGAGCTGGCGGAGCGCTACGGCACCAGCCGCATCCCCGTGCGCGAGGCGCTGCGCGACCTCGAAAGCGAGGGCCTGGTGGTGCTGGTGCCGAACTCCGGCGCCTGGATCGCCAAGACCGACATCAAGGAATGCGTCGAGATCTACAAGATCCGCGAGCGGGTGGAGCCCCTGGCGCTGAGCGAGAGCATCCGCAACATGGACGCGGCCACCATCGCCCGCCTCGCCGAGCTGGTGGTGCAGATCGAGGCGGCGGCCGAGGTGGAGGACTTCCTCAAGCTCGACCGGGAGTTCCACCTCCTCAGCTACAAGGCGGCGGCCATGCCGACTCTGCTGACCATGATCGAGCGCTTCTGGAACACCACCCAGCACTACCGCCGCGCCTATTCCCGCCTCATCGGCAAGGACGGGCAGTGGATCATCCATGCCGAGCACCGGCTCATCATGGAAGCCATCCGGCGGCGCGACGGCATGGACGCCCAGCACCTGCTCGAAAGCCACATCCGCCGCACCCGCCTCCACCTCCAGGCCAACGACCCGTCCGCCGCCGAGGGGCGGTAGCGCAGGCGGGCGAGGTGGCGGGCGGCCGGGTGCGCGGCCTGCCCGGCGAGGGTAGCCCGCGCGGGGCGTGCCCCCCGTCATGGCGCCTGCGGGCGAGCCGCGGCGGCTCCGCGCGGCCGCGCTCAACGAATCTGCCGCTGACACCGCCCAAGGCGCCAAAGGTCCGGTGGCGGCTCTCACGCCACCTGTGGACCGCCACGGCACGGCTCCCGGCCGCGCCGCCGGGCCGGGAACGGACATGGCAGACGGATGCCGAAGGCCCCGATCCCGCCAAATGTCGGGAAATGTTTCAGCCCGCCTCCCCACGCCGGAAGCAGCGCGAAAAGCAAAGGAAACACGGGTGTTATAGTGTCTCTTCATCGCCAATCGGGAACATGCCGATGAAGACCGTCTCTCGCCGCCTCCTCTCCACCCTGATGGTCGCAGCCCCCCTCCTCTGCCTCGCCGGCACGAGTGTTGCGGAAGAGACCACCCGCCTCTTCAAGATCATCACGGTCAAGGACGAGATCGTCGTCGGCCTTTCCCCGCAAGACATTGCTGCCATTGGCGGAAACGACGTGACCGCCATCGGCCGCGCGCTGAAGGAGAAGGGCGAGATCACCCTCTGGCGATACGCCGTGCGCAAGGCGCCGGACGGCCAGCTGGAGCAGGCGCCGGCCGCCCGCGTCAGCCTCCTCGGCCACGACAGCGTGCGGGTGGAGCCTTATGCCAGCCCGCTGAAAATCATTTCTCCGCAATGAGTTGTGCGATGCTCAAGATCGATCCGGTGGTGCCGTTCGTGGCGGTGCCGGCCCTCGCCTTCTTCCTCCTCGCCCCCGTCCCCGGCCATGCCGCGGACCCGGCATGGGTCGCCGCGGCGAAGGCGCAGCTGCCCCCCTCCCTCGTCGCCGGCCGGGTGATCCGGACCGGCGACGAGGGACAGGCGGCGCTGATCGCCGTCTTCCCCGCCGGCGCGGATGATCCGAAGACGCCGGGCAGCGCCTTCAACCTCGGACAAGTCCTTGAGGTAAAGCTGAAATCCGAAAACGGTACGCTTTCCGTCGCCGCCACGTCCGTTCGTCCGCGAACGCCCCAGGACCAGGTCCAGGACGACATGGAAGAGAACCAGTCGGAGCTCCTTGCCGAGCTCGGCCGCCAGAAGCGGGAGGGGGGCGTCGAGCCCTGCCGCATCAGTGCGTGGTCCATCGACAAGAGCCGCAAGGGCCTGCCCGTGCGGGCCGCGCCCTCGGACACGGCGAAGGTGCTCGGCACCCTCGCCCCGCCGCGCCACACCCCCGAATCGGGCAACGGGGAGGACGACAGCTGGCACGTGGAATTCGAGATCACCGGCTACAAGGACGGCTGGTTCCGCATCGCCGACGCCACCCCGCCCGGCGCGCCTTATGGTGATCCGCCGCCGAAGAGCTATCCGAAGAGCTACAAGGGCACCGGCTGGATCCGCGCGGACAAGGTCGGCGGCGCCTATGCCAACACGCAGATGCCGGTGATGCGCCTTCTGCAGTCCCCGAGCATCGATGCGATGGACTATGCTCCCGGCAAGGATACGGCGGATCCCGAAGGCAACCTGCCCATCGACGGCACGCTGGAGCGCATCCATGCCTGCTCGGCCAACTGGGCGCTGACCACGAGCCGCGACGGCAAGCGCGGCTGGTGGCGGGGCATCTGCTCCAACCAGGTCACCAACTGCAGCTGACACGCAAGACCCGCCCCTCCATGGGGCCGGGCCCACGCGCCGGAAGCCGGCGTGACGCGACTGTTTCGATCAAGCTGCGAAATGCCCTATCATGCACGCCTTGCGGGCACCTCAGGAGGGGAGCGCCTTCGGCGCGGGGCGATGGCTGGGGACGAGACGGGCTGGCGCATCGTCGTGGTGGACGACGAAGAGGCGCTTCGGGAAACGGTCGGTGAATATCTGTCCGGCCAGGGGTTCGCGGTGCGGTGCGCGGCGGGCGGACGGGAGCTTGACGCCCTGATCGCCGCCGGCCCGGCGGACCTCATCGTCATGGACGTGAACATGCCGCAGGAGGACGGGGTCTCCATCACCCGGCGCCTGCGCGCCACCTCCGGCATTCCCATCATCATGCTCACCGCCGCCGATGACATCGTCGATCGCGTGGTGGGGCTGGAGGTGGGGGCCGACGACTACATGGTGAAGCCCTTCGACCTCAGGGAGCTGAAGGCGCGCATCCGCGCCGCGCTGCGCCGGCATGCCGCTCCTGCGCCCGCAGCCGGCCCCCAACCGGTCCCGGCCGCGCCGTCCGAACCCCTGGCCCTGGTGCCGTGCGGCGCCGTGTTCCTGGACATGGATGCCCATGGCCTGGTGCGACGGGACGGCACGCGCGAGGCGTTGACGGCCATGGAATTCGACCTGCTGCGGGTGTTCCTGCAGAACCCCAACCGGGTGCTCACCCGCGACCGGCTGCTGGACCTCGCCCATGACCGGGACAACGAGCCCTTCGACCGCAGCATCGACGTGCGGGTGACGCGCCTGCGCAAGAAAATCGAGGCGGACCCGGCCAAGCCCCAGGCCATCAAGACGGTGCGGGGCGTCGGCTACCTGTTCGTGCCCGGCCCCAGGGGGGGATCGCACGGCGCCGATCCCGCGTGAACGCCGGACGTGCGCGATCCGGGAAACGGCGAAACGCCGCGCGCCGCGGGTGGCGGCACGCGGGGCGAGAGGGATATGGCCCCCCGGCCGGCGCCCCGAGAGGGATCGAGAGCGCCTGCCGGAGGGTCGCCGGAACGGACGGTGCGGGGGTTTCCGTCGTCCGGCGTTCAGAGCACCGCCGCCGGGGCGGGGCGCAGATGGGCATCCGCGTCCAGTCCGGCCTCGGGGGCGGAAACACGATGGGCCGCGGCGATCATGACCTGCGCCACGGTCGCGTAGGCCGAGGTCCAGGCCGCGCGCATCTCCGCCGTGAAGCGCGGGCCGAAATAAAGCGACAGGGTCTCGATCAGCGCCGCGCCGACGGTCTCGTAGTGCGCGTCGCGCACGCCATAGCTGACATGGCGCACCGCGAGGTCCTCCAGCACCGGCACGACCGCCGGGAGATTGCGCAGCGAGGCCACCACGAGGCGGAGCGCGGAAAACAGCTTCTGGCCCTGCGCCGCCATGTCCGTATCGCCGAAGAGCCGGCGCAGGGAAGGATCATGGACGAACAGGCGCTCGTAGAAGAGGGGGGCCGCCGCATCCCGTGCCGCATACACCTCGGCGAAGCTGGTCTCCAGCAGCAGGATCTCGTCTTCGCGCATGGCCACTCCCCTTCGGTCGACGGGGAGGAGCATGGCGGGCGAACGTTGCTGCAGGAGGTCGGCGGGCGGCCTGAACTGTTTCAAGTGTTTCAGGCGCCCGGCGCGGTAGCGAGGTCCTTCAGGAAGGCCCGCACGTCATGGGGCGTGAAGGGCTTCTCGATGAGCGGGCAGCCCGACCGCGCCAGGAAGCGCCCCGCCGAGGGCCCGAGCGTGTCGCCCGAGATGAAGCCGATACGGCCGGACAGGTCGGGCCGTTGGCTGAGCAGCCAGTTGTAGAGCCCCGGCCCATCGCCGTCCGGCATGCGGATGTCGCACAGGATCGCGATGAAATCGCCCGCCCCCGGCCCCCGCTGCGCGAGCAGGGCCTCCGCCGCGTGGCCGCTGTGGGCCACCACCGCCTCGTAGCCACCGTCCTCGGCGATCTCGGCGAGAAGGCCGGCGATGTCCGGCTCATCGTCGACGATCAGCACCCGGCCCAGCGCGGCGGGGGCGGCATGGGGCGGCGCCTCGGCAGGGCGCGCGGGCGCGGAGCCTGGCAGCGCCTCGTCCACCGGAAGCTGGACCACGAACATGGCCCCGCCCCCCGGCGCCTCCCCCAGCTCCAGCGTGCCGCCGTGGGCCTCGATGAGCCCACGGGAGACGGCGAGGCCGATGCCGGTGCCCACGCCCTGCGGCTTGGTGGTGAAGAAGGGATCGAAGATGCGCGAGCGGATGCTCTCGGGAATGCCGGGGCCATTGTCCGCCACGCGGATCCGCACCGCCTTCAGCGCCGGCTCCGCCTCCACGCACACGCGGATGAGGCGCTCCCCGGCCTTCTCCTCCAGCGCCTGCTGGGCGTTGACCAGAAGGTTGAGCAGCACCTGGTGCACCTGCCCGGCATCCAGCATCAGCCGCGGCAGGCCGGGCGTGACCGAAATGGAGACCTTCACCCCGGAGGCGCGCATGTTGTAGGCGAGCAGCTCCACCGCCTCGCGCACCACGTCGGAGAGGTTGGTGGCGCGTCGCTCCGCCTCGCGCTGGCGCGCCATGTCGAGGAAGGCGCGCACCACGCGGGCGCAGCGGTGGGCCGCCGTCTCGATGCGGTCGCAGCGCTGCAGCACCTTCTCATAGGCGGGGCCGCCGCCCACCTCCTTCAGCACCTGCTCGCGCAGCAGCATGGTCTGGCCGGTGACCACCGACAGCGGATTGTTGAGCTCGTGGGCGACGCCGGCCAGCAGCGAGCCGAGCGCCGCCAGCTTCTCCTTCTGGTGCAAGGCATTGCGCTGGCGCTTGATCTCCTCCTCCGCGCGCTTGGCGGCGCTGAGGTCGCGCATGTGGGCGGCGAACATGCGCCGCGCGCCGCGGGTGACGTCGGTGATCGACAGCTCGATGGGGATGCGCGCGCCGTCCTTCAGCATGGCCGGCAGCTCCAGCCGCCGCCCGATCACCCGGCTCGCGCCCGAGGTCAGGTAGGACCGCATGCCGGCGGCGTGCGCCGCGCGATGCTCCGGCGGGATGATCAGCTCGGAAATGGAACGGCCGATGGCCTCCTCCCGCCGGTAGCCGAAGATCTGCTCGGCGGCGGGGTTGAAGTCCATCACCAGGCCCTCCTCGTCCACCACCACGATGGCGTCGAGGGCGGTGCCGACGATGACGGCGTGAAAGGCCTCGGTCTCGATCTGCACCTCGGTGCGATGGGCGATCTCGATTTCCTGGTGCTTCAGGTCCGTGAGGTCGCGGGCGACGCCGAAGCAGCCGACCACCGGCCCCGCCGGATCGGCGCGATAGGGCGAGATCACCTCCTCCAGATAGCGCTGGCCGAGGCGGCCGTAGTCCACCCAGGCCACCCGCCGCACCGGCTCACCGGCGAACACCTGCTCCATGAGGGGCGCATAGGCGGCGAAGACCGACGGCTCCAGGAAATCGTGCACCGGGCGGTCGATCACCTCCTCCCGCCGCCGGCCCATGAAGTCGATGAACTCCTGGTTGGCGAAGCGGCACACGCCCTGGGCGTCGAGCAGGACGGCGCGGCCCGGAATGGACTGGAACAAAGCGGTGAACAGGCTGAGGTCGGACGGCGGCACCAGCGTCGCGCCCGCGCCGGCGCCGTCCCCATCCGCGCCGGCTGGCATCGCCCGCTCACCTTCCTCCGCCGTCATTCGGCCCTCCCCGGCAGCCCCCGTCCGCGGGCAAGCTAGGCCACCTCTGTTTCACGCCCGTTTCAGCCGCCCGGAGCCGCAGGGCCGGCGGGCGGACGCGCAGTCACAGCCGGATCACCTGGCATTGCGTCCCCACCGCCCGCCGCGCCGCCTCCGCCACATGGGCGTGGTGGGTGAAGACGATCACCTGCGTCAGCGCGCCCAGCTCCGCCAGCAGGCGCAGGCCCGCCTCGGTGCGGGCCTCGTCGAAGGTCACGAACAGATCGTCGGCGATGAAGGGCAGCGGCGTCGCCCGCCGGGCGTGCTCCTCGATGGCGGCGACGCGCAGGGCAAGGAACAACTGGTCCGCCGTGCCTTCGGAGAGGCCGTCCAATGCCTGAGGCCGCTCCCCGCGCACCGCGGCGAGACGGGGGGAATCCGCATCGTAATCCACCGCGATCCCGCTCCAGCGGCCCAGGGTAAGGCCGGAGAAGGCCCCGGAGGCGCGGGTGACGATGGGGCTCTGGTGGGCCTCGCGATAGCGCTCGATGGCACGGGCCAGGAGGCGCCCGGCCACGTGGCTGCGGCTGAAGACCTCCACCGCCACGGCAAGGTCGGCGAGGGCATTCTGCTCCTCCTGCGCGGCATCGGCCGCGCCCTCACGGGCGATGAAGGCCTCAAGGGCGGCCCGCGCCTGCGCGTCGCGTTCCACCGCCTTGTCCCGCAGCTCCCGCGCGGGGGTGTGGGCGGCGGCGGCTTCCGCCGCACGGCCGGCAAGCTCGGCATCGTCCCGCCCGGAGGTCTGCGCCCGCACCGCCTCCAGGTCGCGGCCGCGGCACATGTCGGCAAGGCGCTGGCGGGCCTCGGCGACCCGCACCGCGAGGGCGGCCGCCTGCGCGAGCCGCTCGAGCACGGTGGGAAAATCCTCCGCCGGCACGTCCCCCGCGCGCGCTCTCAGGACGTCAACGACAGCCCCGGCCCGCGCCAACGCCTCGGCGGCTGCGCCGGCGGCCGCCTTGCGCGCGCCGTGTTCCTTGCCTGCCAGCTTCGCATTGGCGCTCGCTTCCCTGGCCGCGTTCAGCCGCTGCCGCAGGCGCCGCGCGAGCACCAGCGGATCGCCCGCCGCGTCTTCCCCCGCCGCCTGCGCCAGGGCGGCGACCCGGCCGGCGAAGGCGGCCTCGTCGCGCGCGATGGTGGCGGCGCGATGCTCGGCGGTCGCGAGCGTGCCGGACAGGGTCTCCGCCTCGCGCCAGAGACCGAGGGCGGCCCGCACCTCCTCCGCCGGGGCGCCGGGACGCACGGCGACGCGCGGCAGCACCTCCGCGGCTTCGGCGGCCAGCGCCGCGCGCAGCTCCTCCAGCCCGGCGGCGCGGACGGCCAGGTCCTCGCGGGCGAGCGCGAGGCGCGCGAGATCGCGCTGCTGGTCCCGCGCGTCGCGGTGCCGGCGCTCCTTGCGCTCCACCGCCTCGCGCAGGTCCGCCATGCGCAGCGGCCCGGCGCCGAGGGGCGGCAGGCCGAGGTCCCGGCGCAGCTCTTCCGTCGCGGCGCGGTCGAAATCCACCGCGGCCTGCGCCGCCTGTCCTTCCGCCTCCTGCCGCAGCAGGAGGGAACGCGCCTCGCGCATGGCCTCCGCCTCGCGCAGGAAGGCGATGGCTGCCGCATCCGCCGGCCGCGCGAGGCCGGAGGCGGCGAAGAGGCCCTCCCAGTTGCGCAGCGCGCCGGCGCGGCGCGTCTCCGCCTGGGCAAGGCCGGTGCGGGCAAAGGTGATGCGCAGCTCGATGTCCGCCAGCTCCCGCGCCACCTGCACCAGCTCGGCGAGGCGGTGGGTCTCGCGCTGGCGTTCGTCGGCGATCCGATCGGCGACGACGATGGCGCCGTCGAGACCCCGGGCGGCCTCCCGGTCGTCCGCCATCGGCGCGCGCTCTGCCAAGGCGAGGGGGCGCAGCCTGTTCCACAAGGCGTCGCGGGTGGCGCGGGCGGCGGCGACCGCCTCCTGGGTGGGCGCCGTGCCTCCGCCGTCGAGCGCCGCATGGCGGGCGCGGGCGCGCTCGGCCTGCTCGGTCAGCTCCATCGCCGCCTGATGCTGGCGGGCGACGGCCTCCTCCGCCTCGGCGACGGCGCGCAGCATCGCCTCCGCCGCGGAGACCTGCGGCAGGGGCGCGAGGCACAGGCCGTCGAGATCGAGCCCGAGCGGCCCCAGCCGCCGCAGGCGCTCGCGCAGTTCCGTTCGCCCCGCCCCGAGGCGCGCCGCCAAGGTCTCGAGGGCCCGGGCGCGCTCCTCCGCTCCGTCGAGGGCGGCGAGGCGCCGGCGCAGGGGCTCGGGATCCTCCACCGGCCCCAGGCCCGCCTGCACCGCCTCCGCCAGCGCCGTCTCACGGGCGTGGGCATCGCGCTCGGTGGCCAGGGCCTCGGCGCGGGCCTCCAGCCTGGTCAGGCGAACGGCGAGGTCCCCGGCGCGGGCCACGAGGGGCGGCGCCGGCAGGCTGGCGCACAGAGTCTCCACATCGGCGAGGCCGAGATGGACGGCGATGCGGGCAAGGCCGGCGCGGGCCTCGGCGGCCTCCGTCCGCCGCTTGGGCAGGTCGTCGCGCGCCTTCTGGATGGCGGAGCGCTGCTCGTCGCAGGCCTCCACCTCCTCGGCGCGGGACAAGACGGCCTCGTCCACCGCCACGGCGGCGCACGCGGCGGCGGCGCGGACCTCCTCGGCGGCGGCGCGCTCGAAGGCGGCACGGGCCTCCTCCAGCGTGGCCAAGGCGGCATGGGCCTGCCCGGCGAAGGGGGCCGGCACATCCGGCAGCGGACCGAGGGCGGCGAGGGCCTCCTCCTCCGCCGCGATCTGGCGCAGCACGCCGGCGGCGCGCGCCAGCAGGTCCGCCCAGGCGGCCTCGCGCGCAGCTTCGCCCTCCGCCTCCACCGCCAGCCGGCGGGCTTCGGCGGAAGCCTCCGCCTCGCCGCGCAGCCGGCGCATCTCGTCGGCGCGCAGGGCCCCCTCGCGCATGCGGGCGCGGGCGTCCTTGACCCGGTCGGAGGCCTGATAGAAGAGGTTCGAGCCGACGCGGCGGCCCGGATTGAAGACCCGCCCCGCCTCGGCCAGATACGCGTCCCGCATCGCGGCGATGCGCTTGAGGCCGGGGGCGGCGGTGATCAGCACCTCGGCCAGCTCCCCGTGGCCGGCCAGGAGATCCCGGCCACCGGCCCGCAGGCGTTCCTGGTCGAGCCCGAAGATCTCGAGGAAGGCGGCCCGGTCATGGCCGCCGACGAAGGGCGCGAGCGCGTCGTCCGGCAAGGGCGCGTCCGTGTCCGGCGCGACCAGGGTGGCGCGGCGGCGCTTCAGCCGGGCGAAGGACAAGGAGGCGCCGCCCGGCGCCACCACCGTCGCCGACAGGCGCATGTCCTTGTAATCGTCGCCCACCTTGAAGCGCGAGCGCTCCTCGATGCCGAACAAGGCGTCGCTCGCGGCATGGAGCGCGGTGGTCTTGCCGGCCTCGTTGGCGCCCTCGATCACCACCAGCCGGGCGGCGGGATCGAACGCCAGCTCCCGGCCGGCGAAGGCACCGTAGCGGTCGAGGCCGAGGCGGGAGAACCTCATCGCTCGCCCTCCCCGTCCTGCGCCCGCATCGCGAGGCGGGCGGCAATCTCCCCGCCCGCCGCGGCGATGGCCGCATCCGCCATCCCCTCCTCGTCGAGGCCCGAAAGACCCATGGCCTCCAGCACCTCGGGCGGGGTCCTGGCGCGCAGCTCCCTGAAGGCGGCGGCGATCTCGGCGCGGAACTCGGCATCGGCCCCCACCTCGGCCAGCGCATCCTCGAAGCCGGGGGTCTCGAGCTCCGGCGCCGCGTCCGGCCCGCTGGTGCCGAGCACCACCTTCTCGATCAGAAGCTCGGCGGAAACCTCATAGGCATGGGCCTGCATCTCCTCGGCGAGGCCGGAGCGGGCCACCAGCCCGGCATGGAGCGCGGTGGCGCCGGTGAAGGTGAGACGCAGCGCCAGCGGCCGGCCCTCGGCCGCGTCCACCGCGGCGGTGATGGCGGCACGGGCCGCCGCCTCCGCCTCGGCCATGGCCGCGCAGCCGGTGAGGTCCACCAGCCGGTGCTCGAAGCGGGCGGCATCCAGCGTCAGCGCCTCCAGCCCGGCGATGCGGCCATCGGCGACGCGCACCAGCGTCGCGCCCTTGGGGCCGGTCTCGCGGGCATGGCGGCCCTGCAGATTGCCGGGGAAGACGATGGCGGGCTCAAGGCTCACCACCTCGCGGCGGTGGATGTGGCCCAGCGCCCAGTAGTCGTAGCCGGCGCGGGAGAGGTCCTCCACGGTGCAGGGGGCGTAGGTGTTGTGCCCGTCGCGGCCGGTCAGCGAGGTGTGCAGAAGGCCGATGTTGAAGCGCCCCGGCACGGCCGGCGGATAGGCACGGGCGACGTTCTCCGTCACGGCGCGGTCCTTGAAGCCGCGGCCGTGCAGCACCACGCCCAGGTCGGGAAGCTCCGCGCTTTCCACCGCGGTGTCCGAAAGGACCCGCACATTCGCCGGCAGCGGCAGGTCGCGGCTCATGGTGGAGGCGGCATCGTGGTTGCCGCGGATGATGAAGACCGGGATCTGCGCACGGGCCAGGCGCCCCATCTGCCGCACGAAGAACTGGCCGGTGGCATAGTCCTTCCAGTCGCCGTCATAGACGTCGCCGGCGATGAGGAGGAAGGCCACCTGCTCCTTGAGCGCCGTGTCCACCAGGTTCTCCAGCGCGCGGCGGGAGGCCCCGAGGAACTGGGAGAGAAACGCCCCCTCGCGCGATCCCGCCTCGGCCCCGCGCCGCGCAAGGCCCCTCAGGGGACTGTCGAGGTGGAGGTCGGCGGCATGGAGGAAGCTGAAGGAGGAAGACGACATGGGCGGCAGGGCGACTCGGCTTGGCTGGGGCCGCGGCACCATAGAACACGCGCCCACCGGATTGCACCGCAATCTGACCGGACAGCGCGTCCCCCCTCAGGCCACCGGCCCCGGTCCTCGACCGGCGCCGCGCGGGTCGCTCACGCGCCGCGCGCACCTGGCCAAAGGCCCGTGAGGAATGCTCACGGGAGTTTGGACTTCAGGGTCGAGGGGGAGGCACCGATCATGTGAAGCCGCGCCGCGGTCCCCCATGGATCGGATCACACCCTGGCGCCCGTCTCCCGGCTTGCCCCGCGGCCGCGGCCGGAGGGCGCCGGCGCCCGTGCCGCCCGGCAGCTCGCGCCGCTTCGTGTCCAGCCTATTTGGGACAGGCGACTTCCTTGTAGACCGCGTCGGCGAACTGCTTGATGCCGACATTGATGCGCAGGGGCGAGGTCCAGGTCTGGTAGGTGACGATGCCGCGGGTGATGGACACCACCTTGTAATTCTCCGGCCCCTTGGTCTTGTAGCATTTGCCGGGCTGAATATCCTCTTCCTTCACGGGCATGGCAAAAATCCTGGGCAAGAACTGAAAAGAATGCGCCCAGTATGCCCGCGGTGCTGCGGCGCGGCAAGGACGGGCGCCGAGCGCCCGCCCCCCGGCTCACCCCCCGTGCGGCGCCCCTTCCGCCGGCGGCGTCGCCACCTTCGGCCGGGCGCCCGGGCGCAGCTTCTCGCGCAGGGCCTGGAACATCACATACAGCGGCGGGATCACGAAGATGCCGAGGAAGGAGGCGGCGATCATGCCGCCGAACACCGGCGTGCCCACGTTCTGCCGCGCCATCTGCGCCGCGCCCTGCGCCACCACCAGCGGGTAGAGGCCGAGGATGAAGGCGAGCGAGGTCATCATCACCGGCCGGAACCGGAGGCGCGAGCCCTCGGTGGCGGCCAGGAGCAGGTCCTCGCCGTGCTCGCGCCGCTCCTTGGCGAACTCGACGATGAGGATGCCGTTCTTCGCCGCGAGGCCGATGAGCACGATCATGCCGATCTGCCCATAGAGGTCGAGGGTGAGCTGGCCGATGACGATAGCCGCGAACGCCCCCAGCATGCCCACCGTGACCGACAGCAGCACCGGGACGGGGATGGTCCAGCTCTCGTACAGCGCCACCAGGAACAGGAAGGCGAACAGCACGGCGAAGGCGAGGATCATCCCCGTCTTGCCTTCCGCCCGCTTCTCCTGGAAGGAGGTGTCGGTCCAGGCGCCGGAGAAGCCCTGGGGCAGGGTCTTCGCCGCCACCTCGTCCATGGCCGCGAGCGCCTGCCCGGAGGAGACGCCGGGCGCGGGGGCGCCCTGCACGGTGACCGCGCGCTTGTTGTTGTAGCGGATGAGCGCCGGCGGGCCGACCTCCACCTGCACCTCGACGATGGAGCGCAGCGGGATCATCTCCCCCTTATTGTTGCGCACATGGATGCGGTAGATGTCGTCGATGGACTTGCGGTCCGCGGCCTCCGCCTGCACCTGCACCTGCCAGGTGCGGCCGAACAGGTTCATGTCGTTCACATAGAGCCCGCCCAGCGCCGTCTGCAGCGCGGTGAACACGCTGTCGAGGGGCACGCCCAGCACCTGCGCCTTGTCGCGGTCGATGTCGAGCTGGATGGACGGGTTGGTGGCCGAATAGGTGGAGAACACGCGGGCGAGCCGCGGGTCCTGGTTGGCGGCGATGATGAGGCCGCGCAGCACCTGCGCCAGCACCTTGGGATCGCCCGCCTTCAGGTCCTGCAGCACGAAGGAGAAGCCGCCGCCGGTGCCGAGGCCGACGATGGGCGGCGGCGCCAGCGGCACCACCGTGCCGCCGGGGATCTGCCGCATCTTCTGTCCGAGCCGGGCGATGATGGCGTCCGCCCCCAGCTCCTTGCCCTTGCGCTCCTCGAACGGCTTCAGCGTCACCACGATGAAGGCGGCGTTGGGCTGGGAGTAATTGTCGATGAAGTTGAGGCCGACGACGGAGGTGTAGTCCTCCACCGTATGCTCCTCCTTCAGGATGGCCTCGGCCTTGCGGATCACCTCCGTGGTGCGGCCCACCGAGGCGCCGCCGGGCAGCTGCACCACCACGAAGAAGGCGCCCTGGTCGTCCTCCGGCAGGAAGCCGGTGGGCGTCATCTTGGACAGGGCGAAGATGCCGCCGGAGGCCACGAACACACACACGAGGCCGATGATCGAGAAGCGCACGAGCCGCGCCACCGCCGCCCCATAGGCGTCGCGCACCTTGTCGATGCCGCGCATGACATAGCCGATGGGCCCCTTCTTCGGCCCGTGGGACGGCTTCAGCAGGATGCCGCACAGCGCCGGGGAGAGGGTCAGCGCATTGATGGCCGAGAGGAACATGGCCACCGCCACGGTGATGGCGAACTGGCGGAACAATTCACCCGAGATGCCGGGGATGAAGGCCACCGGCACGAACACCGAGAGCAGCACCAGGGTGATGGCGATGATCGGGGCGGTGATCTCCGCCATGGCCTTCTTGGTGGCGTCGGCGGGGGAGAGCTCGGGGTGCTCCTCCATCACGCGCTCGACGTTCTCCACCACCACGATGGCGTCGTCCACCACGATGCCGATGGCGAGCACGATGGCGAGCAGCGACACGGTGTTGGCCGAATAGCCGATGGCGTTCAGCACGATGAAGGTGCCGATCAGGCTCACCGGCACCGCCAGCGTCGGGATCAGGGTGGCGCGGAACGAGCCGAGGAAGAGGTAGACCACCAGCACCACGAGGATGAAGGCCTCGATGAGGGTCTTCTGCACCTCGTGCATGGTTTCGGTGACGAAGGTGGTGGGGTCGTAGGTGATCTTCCACTCGAGGTCGTCGGGGAAGGCCTTCGCCAGCTCCGCCATGCGCGTGCGGATGGTGTTCACCGTGGTGATGGCATTGGCGCCGGGGGACTGGTAGAGCGCCAGAACCGCCGCCGGACCACCGTTGAACAGGGTCTCGCGGTCGAGGTTGGAAGCGCCGAGCTCGAGCCGCGCCACGTCGCCGAGGCGCAGCACAGAGCCGTCCGGATTGGTCCGGAGCACGATCTTCTCGAACTCGTCCACGCTGGAGAGGCGGCCCTTGGTGCGCAGGTTCAGCTGCAATTGCTGGTCGTCGGAGATGGGCCGCGCGCCGATGCGCCCCACCGCCGCCTGGACGTTCTGCGCGCGGATGGCGGCCACCACGTCCTCCGCGGTGAGGCCGAGGCCGGTGAGCCGGTCGGTCTTCACCCAGGCGCGCATGGCATAGTCCTGCGGCCCCCACAGGGAGGCATCGCCCACGCCGGGAATGGACTTCAACTCGTCCAGGATATTGATGGTGACGTAGTTGGAAATGTAGAGCGGGTCGAGGGTCTTCTTCGGCGAGGAGATGGCCAGCACCCCGAGCAGCGCCGAGGACTTCTTCTTCACCGTCACGCCCTGGCGCTTCACGTCCTCCGGCAGCTTGGAGAGCGCGACCTGCACGCGGTTGTTCATGTTGACGGTGTTGATGTCCGGGTCGGTGCCCAGCTCGAACGAGCCGGTGAGCGTGTAGGACCCGTCGTCGCCGGACACGCTCTTCATGTAGATGAGCTTGTCCACGCCCACCACCTGCGCCTCGATGGGCTGGGCGACGGTGGCGTCCACGATCTCGGCGGAGGCGCCGGGATAGACGGTGGTCACCGACACCTGCGGCGGGATGATGTCCGGATATTGCGCCACCGGGATGGCGAACATGGACAGGAGGCCCGCGATCACCGTCACGATGGCGATGACGATGGCGAGCCGCGGACGATCGACGAAGACGGAGGAGATCATCGGCTCAGCCCTTGAGGCTGGTGTTCGCAGGAACGGCGCGCACGGCAGCGCCGGGGCGCAGCGCCTCGAACCCGTCGATCACCACCGGCTCGCCGACCTTCAGCCCCTCCATCACGATCACGTTGGGGCCCAGGGTGCCGCCGGTCTTCAGCCGCCGCACCACCGCTTTGCCGTCCTCCACCGCGAACACGTAGACGCCGGCCTGGTCGGCGATGAGCGCGGCCTGCGGGATGACGATGCGCTCCTCGGGCGCGCCGGCCTTCAGCTCCACGCGCACCAGCTGGCCATCCACCAGCTTGCCCTTCGGGTTCGGCACGTCCGCCCGCAGGATCACCGTGTCGGTGGTGCGGCTCACCGAGACGTCGACGAAATTGATGCGCCCCAGCTGGTCGTAGATGGTCCCGTCGGGAAACTTGACGCGGACCTCCACGTTGGCGAGGTCCACCTTCCCCTCCTCCTTCTGCGCCTCCAGATAGTCGCGCTGGCTGACGGGGAAGGTGATGTACATGGGGTCCTGGCTCACCACCGTGTCGAGCACCCCGCTCTCCGGCCCCACGATGTGGCCGCGGGTGAAGACGGTGCGGCCGATGCGGCCGGTGATGGGGGAGACGATGTCGGTGTAGCCGAGGTTGATCTTGGCGGTGTTGAGGGCCGCCTCGGCGGTGAGCAGCGCGCCCTTCGAGGATTCCTCGTTGGCCACCGACTGGTCGCGGGCGACCGCGGTGCCGGCATTCTTGGCGAGCAGCTCCTCGGCGCGCTCGCGCTGGATCTTGGAGAGGGTGAGCGCCGCCTTGGCGCGTTCCACGTCGCCCTCCGCCTGCTGCACGTCCGCCTCGAACAGGGGCTTCTCGATGCGGTAGAGGGGCTGGCCCTCCTTCACCGTCTCGCCCTCCTTGAACAGGACTTCTTCCAGCATGCCCTTCACCCGGGCGCGGATGTCCACCTTCTCGGGCGCCTCCACGCGGCCCACGAACTCCATGGCCTCCGAGACCGGCTTCAGCTCCGCCGGCACCACGCCCACCGGAATGGGGCCCTGCTGCTGGGCCAAGGCGGGAGGGGAAGCAAGAAACGCCAGCAGCGCGAGAGCTGCGGCGGGCTTGGCGGTGACGCGTGACATGCCCATTCTCCCCAACCAGCCGATGGGCGCGCCCGAGCGCACCACCCGTTCGCCCGCACCGCTCGCGGAGGAAGATCCCCGCGTCGCGCGGACTTTATTCATTGCACCGGGACCGGCGCGGGCCAGTCGAGCGGTATGGTTCTACTTGATCGAGTCGATGGAAGAGAGATTATCCTCTTCCGGTCCTCTTGTGGAGCCGCCGTTCCGGCGGCTCCGGCCACGGGGCAGCTTCCAGCCTCACCCCATGATGGAGAGGCCGCCGTCCACATAGACGGTCATGCCGGTGAGGCGCCGGGCGAACGGCGTGGCGAGGAAGGCGGTGGTGAGGCCCACGTCGTCGATGTCCACCAGCTCGCCGATGGGCGCACGCTGGGTGGCCTCCGCGAGCAGCAGGTCGAAGTCCTTGATGCCGGAGGCCGCCCGCGTCTTCAGCGGGCCGGGGGAGACCGCATGCACGCGGATGTCCTTGTGGCCGAGCTCGTAGGCGAGATAGCGCACCGCGCTTTCAAGCGCCGCCTTCACCGGGCCCATGAGATTGTAGTTGGGCACCACCTTGTCGGCGCCGTGGTAGCTCATGGCCAGCAGCGTGCCCCCCTGCGGCATCAGCGGCTCCGCCAGATGCGCCATGCGGATGAACGAGTGGCAGGAGATGTCCATGGCCACCTTGAAGCCCTCCGCGGAGGAATCCACCAGGCGCCCCTGGAGGTCCGCCTTCGGCGCGAAGGCGATGGAGTGCAGGGCGATGTCGAGGCTGCCCCACTCCTTGGCGATGCGGTCGAACACCGCCTCCAGCTCCCCTTCCCGGCTCACGTCGCAGGGGGCGAGGATGCTGGCGCCCAGCTCCTGCGCCAGCGGCTCGACGAAGGGCTTCGCCTTGTCGTTCAGATAGGTGATGGCCAGATCCGCCCCGAGATGGCGGAACACGCGGGCGCAGCCATAAGCGATGGAATGCTCGTTGGCGATGCCCAGCACCAGGGCGCGCTTGCCCTTGAGGGCCGAGCCGAGCAAGGCGATATCCGGGTTCACGGGCGCCGTCGCGGTCATACGGCCTGCCCCGCTGCATAAGAGGGGAAGGGCACCACCCGGCCATCCGGGACCGCCGGCGGCGTCCCGGCGAGCACCTGCCGCACCTCGGCGGTGAAGGCGGTCAGCTCCGGCCCGAAGGCGATGTTCGCCATCAGCCGGTCCAGCAGGGTAAGCAGGTGGGTGCGCTCCTGCGGCGTTTTCAGGAGGTCCGGCAGGCTGGCGAGGGCCTCCTGCGGCGCATGGTCGGCAATGATGGACTGGCGGCGGATGACCGCCTGCGCCACATCCGCCGGCAGGGCGATGAGCCCCACCTCGTGGCCCACCAGGTCGCGGATCTGCTTCAGGGTGGAGAGCCGGCGCTGGCCGCCGCCGCGCTGCTGGGCGAGGAGCGCCACCCGCACCGCCGCATCGGTGAAGTCGCCGGAATGCATGGCGGCAAGGGCCGCCGCCACCTCCGCCGGCGGCTGCTCCACCAGCGCCGGCTGGACGGGGGCGGTGAGGTCCGGGTCCAGCATGGCGAAGGTGCCGTAAAGGCGGAAGAACTCCGTCTCCACCGTAGCGTCGCGCAGGCGGCGGTAGAGGTCCCAGCCCGCGGTGATGGAGGTGGCGGCGAAATGCTCCGCGGCGACCAGCGGGCCCTTCTCGTCGCGCGGGGTGCGCTGGCTGCGGGCGAAATCGGCGAACGGCGCGAACGCCCGGAGCACCGGGTTGAGATCCGACAGGCCCCAGCGCGCGGCGCGCAGCGGATGCACGGCCCGGAGCGCCCGGCCCATCTCCGGCGTCACCACCGCGGACAGGAGGGGGTGCACCAGCACCTCATAGGCCCCCGAGACCGTCTCGGAGATGTTGGCCACCACCTCGAAGGGGATCTCGTCGCGCCGGTCGTATTTCTGCAGCACGGCGATGTCCTCCACCAGGCGCTCGGTGAGGGTCACGTCATACTTCAGCTCGCCGGAGGAGCGGTCCTCCTCGATGGTCATGCCGTAGAGGCCCGGAGGCAGCGCCTCCACATATTCGACGAGGTCGACGATCTGCGCATGCTCGCGCCGCGCCACCGCGCCCGAGACGAAGATGCCGAGGTGCCCCACGCTCTGGTGCATGAGGCCGACGATCACCTGCCCCGCATCCTTCAGCGCCCGCGTGGTGGGGTAGAGGTCCGCCACCCAGTTGATGGCCTGCTGCGGCGGGGTGATGTTGTCGCCCAGCGAGGCGAAGACGATGATGGGCGAGCGCACCGCCTTCAGGTCGAAGGTCTTGCCCGGCGCCCATTCCGCCTTGCCGGCGGCGAGCTTGTTGCCCACGAACAGGTTCTCGACGATCCACCGGATCTCGGCCCGGTTCATCAGGAAATAGCCGCCCCACCAGCGCTCGAACTCCAGGAAGCGCGGCGGCTCCGTGTCGATCTTTGAATAGAGCGCGTAGTATTTGGAGAAATAGGTGTTGCCGGGGTTCAGGTATTCGAAATTGTCGACGAGATACGCCCCGTCGAACACCCCGCCGCCGAGGTCGGAGGCCAGCAGCGCCGTCCACGAGCCGCCGAGCACGCCGCCGGCATAGCGCATGGGGTTCTCGGCGTCGTTGCCGGCCCAGTAGGACATGGGCGCGCCGTTCACCACGATGGGGCCCACGTTGCCGGGGTCCAGCGCGGCCACCAGCATGGCCGCCCAGCCGCCCTGGCAATTGCCCATGACCACCGGCTTGTCGGTATCGGGATGGCGCGCCCGCACGGTGCGCAGGAACTCGGCCTCGGCCAGCGACACGTCCGCCAGCGTCTGCCCCGGCACCGGCTCGGGGAAGAAGATGACCATGTAGACCGCGTGCCCCGCCTTCAGCGCGAAGCCCACTTCGGAATCCGCCTTGAAGCCGCCGATGCCCGGCCCGTGGCCGGCGCGCGGATCGATGATGAGGAAGGGCCGCCGGGCGGGGTCCAGCGTCACCCCCTCCGGCGGCACGACGCGCACGAGGGCATAGTTGCAGGGCCGCTCGAAGCCGCGGGCGTCGGCGATGATCTCGTAGTCGAAGGCGAGCAGCGGCGGCTTGCCGGCCTTCTCGTGGGCAATCCAGTTGTTGCCGCGCTGGCGCATGGTGTCCCAGTAGATGAGGGAGCGCTGGGCCGCGTCGCTCCAGTAGGAGACCGCGTCCCGCCATGCGGCGGCGGGCTCCTGCGGGCGGGCGGCCGTGGCGAAGGCGCTCGCCGCCCCGCGCATGGCCTCGCCATAGGCGGCGACCGCCTCGCCGAGGCGCAGGCGGTAGATCTCCACCACCCGGCCATAGATCTTCATCATGTCCATGGGATGCATCTGAGCCTCCTCAGGCGGCGCTGGTGCGGGATTCGTCCTCACGGGACATCAGCGCGCGCATCTCGCGCACGATGGTCCATTCCTCGTCGGTGGGGATCACATAGGCCTGCGGGCCGCTGCCGCGGGTGATCTTCCCGGCGCCGATCAGGTTTGCGTCCTCGTCCAGCTCGAAGCCCGCCCAGCGGATGGCGTTCAGCACGTCGGCGCGGGTGGCCGCGTCGTTCTCGCCGATGCCCGCGGTGAAGACGAAGCCGTCGACGCCGCCCAGCGCCGCCACCAGCGAGCCGAACTCGCGGTTGATGCGATACACGAACAGGTCGATGGCGCGCTGCGCCCCCGGCTCCGCCTCGGCCTTCTCGCGCAGCTCGCGCATGTCGTTGGAGATGCCGGACACGCCGAGCAGGCCGCACTTGGTGTAGAGGAAGTGCTCCGCCTCCGCCGCGCTCATGCCCATCTCGCGCTGGAGGTAGAAGACCACGCCGGCATCGATGGTGCCGCATCGCGTGCCCATCATCAGCCCGTCCAGGGCCGAAAAGC
The DNA here is from genome assembly GCF_043194755.2 of Xanthobacter nonsaccharivorans. Classification (NCBI taxonomy): domain Bacteria; kingdom Pseudomonadati; phylum Pseudomonadota; class Alphaproteobacteria; order Hyphomicrobiales; family Xanthobacteraceae; genus Xanthobacter; species Xanthobacter nonsaccharivorans. The sequence goes on from NZ_CM195526.1 coordinate 3,348,160, forward strand.
CCATGGTGGTGGCGACGGACCGTCCGGCCTCGTAGCCGCACAGGCTCGCCCCGGAGCCCAGGTGCGCAGCCACCACCCGGCCGGTGGCGAGCCGCGCATCCACCTTGGGGAACTGGGTCGCAAGATAGGCGTAGGAAAGGCCGTGGAAGCCGTAGCGCTTCACCCCCGCGTCGGTGATGGCCTGCGGGATGGCGAACAGCTGGCCGATCTCCGGCTGGGTGTGGTGGAAGGCGGTGTCGAACGCCGCGATCTGCGGCAGGCCCGGCACCCGCCGGGCGATGATGCGGATGGGCTCCATGCTGCGCGGCTGGTGCAGCGGCGCGAGCGGGGAGAGGGCGTCGAGCTCGGCGATGACCTCCGGGGTCAGGCGCACCGCGTGGGAATAGTTCGGCCCGCCGTGCACCACCCGGTGGCCCACCGCGGTCAACTGATGCCCGCCGCGATGGGCGGCGAGCCAGTCGGAGAGATAGGCGAGCGCCTCCTCGAAGCCGAAGCCCCCGTGGCCGGGCCAGCGCTCCTCACCCACCACCGCGCCCTCGTGGTCCTTCACCTTGAAATGGGGCTCGGTGCCGAGGCCCTCGAACAGGCCGCGATAGATACGGTTCGGCACGTCCGCCCCGTCGTCCACGAACACCTGGAACTTGAGGGAGGAGGAGCCGGCGTTGAGAACGAGCTGCACCTTCGCCATGATCAGACCTCCACCGCCTTCTTGGCCACCCGCTGCGCCTCGGCCAGCAGCGACGCCACGGCGCAGGAAGCGAGCCGCGTCGTCTTGGAATCCGCCCGGCTGGTGAGGATGATCGGCACCCGCGCGCCCAGCACGATGCCGGCGGCGTCCGCGCCGGCGAGGAAGGTGAGGCTTTTCGCCAGCATGTTGCCCGCCTCCAGGTCCGGCACCACCAGGATGTTGGCCCGTCCCGCCACCGGCGACGTGATGTGCTTGATCTCCGCCGAGCCGAGGTCGATGGCGTTGTCCAGGGCGAGCGGCCCGTCCACCACGCCGCCGGTGATCTGGCCGCGATCCGCCATCTTGCACAGGGCCGCCGCCTCGATGGTGGAAGGCACGGAGGGGTTCACCGTCTCCATAGCCGAGAGAATGGCCACCCGCGGCTCCTCGAACTTCAGCGCGCGGGCGAGATCGATGGCGTTCTGGACGATGTGGCACTTCTCCTCGAGGGCGGGGGCGATGTTGATGGCCGCGTCGGTGACGATCAGCGCATCCTCGTGGGTGGGCACGTCCATCACGAAGCAGTGGCTGATGCGCCGGGCGGTGCGCAGGCCGGTGTCGCGGGCGACCACGGCGCCCATCAGCTCGTCGGTGTGGAGGGAGCCCTTCATGAGGGCATCCGCCTCGCCGCAGCGCACGAGCGCCACCGCCTTCTCGGCCGATTCGTGGCTGTGGGCGGTGGCCACCTGCCGGATGTCGCCGATGTCGAGGTTGGCGGCCGCCGCGGCGGCGGCGATCTTGGCCGGCGGGCCCACCAGGATGGGCTCGATGAGGCCGAGCTGCGCCGCCTCCAGCGCCGCGCCGAGCGAAACGGCATCGCACGGATGCGCCACCGCCACCCGCAGCTTTGTCAGCGCGCGGGCCGCGGCGATGAGGCGGTCATATTTCTCGTGGCGGCGGTCAGGCTGGACGGGAACGGGGACCGTCATGAAAGCTCTCCCAATCGCAGAGCCGGCGGCAGTCGCACCCCGAGACGATCATCGGCCCGGGAATGAAGTCGAAGGCACTACCCCGGTAAGGACAAACAGTGATCGTCAGCAGCCTATGCAGGGTTCAGCCTGCGTTCTTCCATGATGTAAATCAATCTCCTTATGATGACGCTTTCATCTCACTCGGACCTCCGTCGGGGCTGCCTGCGTTTTCGGCAGCGGGCTCCGACAACGCCTTCACCGCATGGCGCAGGGTCGGGTAGATGGATAACCCGTCGGGGTTGAACCCGCGCTCCGCCATCCAGTTGCGCCACTCCGTCTGCCGGCCCGCGCCCACCATTTCCACGCCCCGCGCCCGCAGAACCTCCGTCACCTCCTTGAGGGTGAAGAGGCCGGTCACGTCCACCGCCGTCACCGGCAACAGGTCGATGATGACGGCGGTGGGCTTCGCCTCGCCACCGGCGGCGGCGAGCAAGGCGTGGCGGAAGTGCCCGGCGTTGAAGAACACCAGAGGCCCGTTGAAGCGGAAGATGACGAGGCCGTGGGGCGCCGTCGCGCTTTCATGCCGGGACAGGGAGTGGAAGCCGGGCATCCCCTCCACCCGCCCGAGGATTTCCACCCGCGGGCGCGCCGTGAGCCGCACGAAGCGCAGCAGCGCCAGCACCACCGCCACCAGGATGCCCTGCGTCGCCCCCAGCGTGACGACCCCGAGCGTCGCCAGGATGGAGATGGCGGCCTCGGCCCGATCCGCCCGCCAGATGAGGCGGAGCGTCGTGAGGTCCACCAGCGAGACGCCCGCCATCACCAGCACCGCGCCGAGCGCCGCCACCGGCACGAAGGCGAGCGGCCCGGTGAGGAAGATGAGCGCCAGCCCCACCGCCAGCGCCGCGAACAGCGCCGCCGCATGGGTGCGCCCGCCCGCCGCATCGGACATGGCGGTGCGGGAATCCGCGCCCGAGATGGCGAAGCCATGGGTGAAGGCGGACACCGCATTGGCGACGCCGAGGGCGGCGAAATCCTTGTCCGGATCCACCTCGTAACCGTTCTTGGAGGCGAACGAGCGGGAAGTGAGCATCATGGAGGTGAAGCTGACGAGGGCGAGGCCGCCCGCCGCCGGCACCAGCTCCGCCACCGCCGCCGGGTCGATCCGTACCAGCAGGAGCCCCGGCAGCCCGGCCGGCACCGCGCCCAGCGTCTTCACCCCGGCAAGGTCGAGCCCCAGCAGGAGCACCGCCAGCGCCGCCCCGGCCATGGCCAGCACCGCCGCGGGGAAGGACGGCAGAAGCCGCCCGGCCACCAGCATCACCCCGAAGGCGCCGAGGGCAACGAGCAGGGTGGGCGGATGGGTTTCGCCGATCCGCACCAGGAGATCGAAGGTGGCGTGGAACACATGCCCGCCGGTACCGCTGATCCCGGTGATCTTGCCGAGCTGGCCGAGCACGATGGTGATGGCGATGCCATTGAGGAAGCCCACCAGGATGGGCTTGGAGAGGAAATCGGCCATCACCCCCAGCCGGAGGAAGCTCGCGAGGATGCAGATCACCCCCGTCAGCAAGGCCAGCTGCGCCGACAAGGCGGCATAGGCGGCCGCATCCCCCGCCGCCAGCGGCGCCACCGCGGAGGCGATGACCGCGCAGGTGGCCGCATCCGGCCCCAGCACCAGCTGGCGGGACGAGCCGAAGATGGCATAGGCCACGAGGGGGAAGAGGGACGAGTAGAGCCCCACCTCCGGCCGGAAGCCGGCGAGCTCGGAATAGGCGATGCCCACGGGGATGGCCACCGCCGCCACCGCCAGCCCCGCCCGGAGGTCCGGCCCGAGGTCGGAGCGACGGTATCTCAGGAGGGAGACCAGGCCCGGGGTCCACCGCCGCAGGATATGGTGCACGGCTGCGATCCTCCCTCATGCCCTTCGCGGCGAAACACCCCCGGAGCCATCGAAGCCTGGGCCAGAATCTGCCGAATTTCTAGAGCTTTGAAGTGCGGATTGCCGGGGGATCGGTGCCGGACCCGGGGAAAAATCCGGCCGGGCCACCTGCGGGGAGTGGCGGCCCGGCCGGCGCAGCCCGGGAGGTCTCGTGCAGCGCGGGGGCATGTTCCAACAGGCTGGAGCGGGGCACATCCCCCAAACTGAGGAAACGCTTCCGCGATGAAAATCCGTTTCCCTTATCCCCGTCCCATGCCCTCGGGCGTATGCTCAGGGCATGGGCTCGAAGGAGAACACCCGTTTCCAGTCGGACTTCATGCTGATGACGAACCAGCCGCGGGCCTTGGCCTCGTCATGGAGCGCCTGGGTGAAGGTGCCCACCTCGGATGCCGGCAGCCCCAGCGCCGGCCCATAGGCCACCTCCCGCCGCGCATCGTCGTGCAGGACGAGGAGGGAGAGGCGGGCCCCCGCGCCAGCCTTTGCATATTCCAGCATCTGCCGGTCGCCGGTGGAGTTGCCGAAAGCGATCAGCGGCCGCTTGCCGATGACGAGATGGATGCCCTCCGGCTTGCCGCCGAAGATGTCCTCCAGCAGCAGGGACGGCTCCAGCGTCAGCACCGGCCGGCCGGCGGCGTCATAGCCGAACTTCACCGCGTCGGCCGTCCCGACCACCTGCTCGGGCGGGACCCCGTAGAGCCTCTGGGAATAAGCCCGCACGAAATCCTGCCCGCCGCCGGTGACGATATAGGTGCGGAAGCCGTTGCCGCGCAGATAGTCCAATACCTCCCGCATGGGCTGGTACACAAGCTCGCGGCGCAGCCGGCCGAGCCGGGGATTCCTTGCGGTTTCAAGCCACTGGACCACTTCCATGCGGTACTGATCCACCGACACGCCGCGGAGGGCGAGGAGGATGATCTTCTTCAGATCCTCGAAGGGCATGCGCCCCATGGCCTCCTCGTCGCCGGAGATGGCGGTCTTGAACGGCTCCTCGTCCTTCAGCGCCGGATTGGTCTCAGCCATGGCCCGGAGCCGGCTCGCCGCGAAGGAAACCTCGCTGTAGACAGGCTTTTCCACCCACAGGGTGCCGTCCTGGTCGAAGGTGGCGATGCGGTCTGCGGGATCGACGAAGGTGGGCCGCCCCGGCTCGGTGACCGCCTTCACGAAGTCGAGGAGGGCGGCCTTCGTCGGCCCCTCGGTCCAGGACGGCAGGGGATCCGCGGCCTGCCCGGCCCCCTGCCCCGCCGCCGGCGAGAGCCCGCCGACCATCATCGGCAGGCCCAGGCACAAAGCGAGCAGAACGCTGCGCGCAGCCGCCGCCAGCCGGGAAATCACCGTCATGTCACCCCCCTCACCGCACCACGCCCCAGTGCGGGACACGCCCCCCGCCACGGACCTGGGCATCTTGCCCGATTCGCCGGCGCCCACGCGACCGCGGAGCGCCTGCCCCGGACCGCCGAGGCGTGGTGCGCGGCATCATCTTCTTGCCTCGGCGTCGCTTTTTCCGGACCATGGCCGCGCCGCCTTGCCTTCGCGCCCCGGCGGCCCCTGGACGGATCCATGAGCCATTCCCCGATTCTCCGGCGCCAGCAGCAGATATGGACGACGCTCGCCGTCATGCTCTGGCTCGTTATCACCGTGCTCTCCCTGCTGCCGGGCAACGAGCGGCCGCATACGGGCTATTCCGGAAATGCGGAGCATTTTGCCGCCTATGCAGGGGCTGCGAGCGTCACCGCGCTCGCCTTCCGCTCGTGGGCGCCGGTCTGGCTGGTGCTGCCCTTCTCCCTGGCGTCGGCGCTGTTCGAGGTGGCGCAGCTGTTCATTCCCGGCCGAAGCTCGGGAGTCGACAACTGGTTCTTCAGCACCTTCGGGGCGCTTGTGGGCGTGCTGCTGGCCCGATGGCTGCTGCGCCCCGTCCTCGATCGCCTGCTGGCGCCAGGCGCCTCGCCCCTGCCCGGCGGGGAGCGCTGAGCCGGTCCGGACAGGGGCGGCGGACGCTCTTTTCCCCCTCCCACGTGCGCCCCGGGTTTGGCATCCGGCGCATTTGGGCTAAAGGAATGCGCCCGTCCCGTCCGCCAAGGCCCGCGCATGACCTCCTCTCCCGCCCAGGAAACCGTCCTCATCATCGATTTCGGCAGCCAGGTGACCCAGCTGATCGCCCGGCGCGTGCGCGAGGAAGGTGTCTATTCGGAAGTCGTCCCGTTCCAGAAGGGGGCGGAAGCGATCGCCCGGCTGAAGCCGAAGGCCATCATCCTTTCCGGCGGCCCCGCCTCCGTGATCGAGGGCGAGAGCCCCAAGGCCCCCGAGGAGGTCTTCACCGCCGGCGTGCCGGTGCTCGGCATCTGCTACGGCGAGCAGTGCATGGCCGCCCAGCTCGGCGGCACGGTGGAGGCGGGCCACCATCGCGAGTTCGGGCGCGCCGAGGTGACAGTCCAGAAGGTAGTGCCCCTGTTCGAGGGCGTCTGGCGGGAGGGCGAGCGCCACACCGTGTGGATGAGCCACGGTGACCGCGTGACCCAGCTTCCGCCGGGCTTCGAGGTGATCGCCGTCTCCGACAACGCCCCCTTCGCCGCCATCGCCGACGTGTCCCGCAACTACTACGGCGTGCAGTTTCATGCCGAGGTTGCCCACACGCCGGACGGCGCGCGCCTTCTCTCAAACTTCGTGCGCAAGGTGGCTGGGCTGGAGGGGGCCTGGACAATGGGCGCCTTTCGCGAGCGCGCCATCGCCCGCATCCGCGAGCAGGTGGGCACCGGGCGGGTGATCTGCGGCCTCTCGGGCGGTGTGGATTCCTCGGTGGCGGCGGTGCTCATCCACGAGGCCATCGGCGACCAGCTCACCTGCGTGTTCGTCGACCATGGCCTGATGCGGCAGGCGGAGGCCGACGAGGTGGTCTCCCTCTTCCGCGGCCACTACAACATCCCGCTGGTGCATGTGGACGCCTCCGACCTGTTCCTGAAGGAGCTGGACGGCGTCGAGGACCCCGAGCAGAAGCGCAAGACCATCGGCCGGCTGTTCATCGACGTCTTCGACGCCGAGGCCAAGAAGGTGGGCGGCGCGGATTTCCTCGCCCAAGGCACCCTCTACCCCGACGTGATCGAAAGCGTCTCGTTCGCCGGCGGCCCCTCGGTGACCATCAAGAGCCATCACAATGTGGGCGGGCTGCCCGAGCGCATGAACATGAAGCTCGTGGAGCCCCTGCGCGACCTGTTCAAGGACGAGGTGCGCGCGCTGGGCCGCGAGCTCGGCCTGCCCGAGACCTTCGTGGGCCGGCACCCCTTCCCCGGCCCGGGCCTTGCCATCCGCTGCCCCGGCGCGGTGACGAGGGAGAAGCTCGACATCCTGCGCCAGGCGGACGCCATCTATCTGGAGGAAATCCGCTATGCCGGCCTCTATGACGTGATCTGGCAGGCCTTCGCGGTGCTGCTCCCCGTCCGCACTGTCGGCGTCATGGGGGACGGCCGCACCTACGACCACGTGCTGGCCCTGCGCGCCGTCACGTCCGTGGACGGCATGACGGCGGACTTCTACCCCTACGACATGAGCTTCCTCGGCCGCGTGGCGACCCGCATCATCAACGAGGTGAAGGGCGTCAATCGCGTTGTCTACGACGTGACATCGAAACCGCCAGGCACCATCGAGTGGGAGTAGGGGAAACGGCGGCGATTGGCGGCTCTGGCGTAGAATTTCGCAGAAAATACAATGACTTTCGGGCAGTCTTGGCTGCTGCCTAGAGCGCATCGCCAACGGAAATGGCAATGCAATTAAGTCATTGAAATAGTTGTATTTATCGAAGGGCTGTGCGCGACGCGTGGCTCGTGGCGGATTAATGTGACGGTACTTTTGACGGTGCTTTTCATATCCGATCCAGCATTCCCAAAAGTACCGTCACGTGTTTTCGGGGCCTGACGGTACTTTTTTGGACAACAACGCGTTGAAGCGTATAGCGAAAATGCTCGGAAGATGACATTTCGGCACTGACGGTACTTTAGTTATCGACATGCATAGTTTGCAGCTGTCGGCTGCGCCCCGGTCGAGATTCTGGACCTAATTGCATGTCGTCGGATGGGGGGCGTCGCGTCGGCGCGAGGCTTTCTCAATTGTTCGTCGTCAGAACCTTGGGCACAGCTAGCGGTGTAAATTAATAGAGAGCCAGCCTCGTCTCGGGCTGGTTTTGGACGGCAAGTTTACGGTTCTCCATCTGTGCCATGACAGGCTCGTTACTGTGGCCCCTGAAATCCGCGCTTTCCGATGGCCGTGAGAACTTTGTGGTTGATGTCACGACGTTTGCCTAGCTGAGCTGAGGTCAGACTTCGAAGGCGCATTGTGTTCTGACAGAAATTATATTCCCATTCATTGAGCACGCGGCGCTCGTAGAAGAAGGCGATCGCGTCGGCATTCAAGCTTTTATCTGGGTCTTTCCGTATTCGTTTGATAGCGGTGAAGATCAAATCGGATCGCAACCCGAGAAACCGCTTCACACAGATGTTGCCTACCTCGGTCGAGTGGCCGGTAACGCGATTGTGGATGGAGCAGATTTCTATGATCGGGAAGTGTCCACACGGACAGGCTTCTGGCTCATCAGCTTCATGGATGCCGACTAGGCTCCATTCCTTGACGGCGACGTCCCAGCTTCCTGCATTGCTGAGGGGAAGGATGTGTGCCTTGAGCTGCAGGAGATTGTAGCCATCTCCCATCTCGGTTCCTCCTAGAGCTGACGCAGTTCTTCCAAGTCATCGGCCGTCTGCTTCAAGATCGCCTCATAACAGGTGCTGCATACGCGGCGCTCGGTCGTGAAGGCGCCTCCAAGCTTGGGAATTGCGATGCAGGACGTTCCGGCCGAAATCTCGTCATTGCAGCGATAGCATTCAGAGCGGCGCTGAACGTCAACGCGGACGGGGCGCCCGCTAGCGCCGCCGATGAGTGATGGCGTTTTCCCTTTAGGAGTTTTCTTCGTCATAGTCCGCCTTTGCCTTCCTGACCCTCCTGGCCAGCGTCTGGACAAGGTCTTCGAGATTGTCCAAGACGGACCGGAATTCTTCGATCGATGCGGCCTGGCGGTCCTTTCCCAGGCGCTTGTTGATCTCGTGATTTACCATGGTCAGAGCAGCGATGAAGTTCGACCGCCCGCTCAATTTCAATGACCGGTATTTGTAAATCAGCTCGGTGCCCGCGACCGTTAGCTCGACGTGATTGAGCACCACCGTTGCGAAGCGCTTGGCTTCTTCGTTGAGTCGCTTCCGCGCCTCCTCCCACTCGCGTTGTGGCTGGACCGCAAAGGGTGCGGTCGGCGTGAGTTTGCGCACGGAACTCTTTTGGGCCGCCCGGACCATTTCCTCGACCTTACTGTCGTCGAGGCCAAGGAGCTTGAATCGTTCACGGAGGTCGTCGACGATCTGCTGGTCTTCGTGGCTGGTGAAATCTTCTTCCCAAAGGGAGTCCACGATCTCGTCGTGAACGACAACCAGATCGCTGGCGCGTAACCGCGTCGTGCCGTCCAGCACTGCCTGCGGCGGCTCGGGTTCGTCACCACCGATGACTTTGTCCCAAAACGCCTTGTCGTCGTTCTCGAAGTCTTTGAATTCCTGGAATCGGGCATCGAGGTTCATACCGAGATGCGTCACGATGTGCCCGAGGTTGTCGGGGTGGCCGGGGCTGTTCTGCACCACGACCCGCATGATGCGGCCTACGAATTGAAGGTATGGTCCAAGCGACCGGAAAGGCCGGAAGATCGCTGCGACGCTGAGCTTGGGATGGTCGAAACCTTCGCCGAGCATCTGAACCTGGATGATGCAATCGAGGGTACCATTGCGAAGAGCAGCAAGGATGCCTGCCTGTTCGTCCTCCCGTTGTTTGCTGTGAATGACCTCGGCGGTGAAGCCGCGCTCCCGGTAGAGCGAGCTGATTTGCCGAGCATGGTTGATGGAGCAGGCCACGGCGATGAGCTGATGCTGCGTGCCGGTTTGACGTAGCTGTTCGAGGCGCTCGAGGCTGGTGTCGACGATATGTTGATTGCAGACCGATGCGAGCGCGACGCCGCGGCTGAACCAGTCTTCATCTTTAAGCTTCACGACCTCATCGAGCGTGTAGGCGCGGCCGCGCTCGTCGGCAAAGCTCAACTCGATGGTTGAGGGGGCGACATAGGTCGACTTCAGGCGTTTGATATAGCCTTTGAGGGTCGCGTTGCGGAACGGGTAGCGATAGACCAATTCACCGTCGAGTTCCTGCCGGTCGCTACGGAACGGTGTTGCTGTGAGCAGGATCACCTTTGCCTGGGGAAACCGCTCGATCACCCGCTGCCAACTCGCGGCCGCGCTGTGATGCGCCTCGTCGACGATAATCATGTCGAAGAAGTTGTCAGGGAACTGGTTCAGCCACTTGTCGAGATCCGTGGCGAGTTGCTGCACGTTGGTGATGACGACATGCGACTTGTTGGCGACGGTGATGTTGCCGGTATCGAGCGTGGTCGCCAGCGGACCGGAGATCATCTGGTCGGCAGTGAGTACGGCCGCTTTTCGCCAGAAGCATTTCTGGCGGTTGGTGACGTCCATGGCCTCATAGAGGCCCTGCTTAATGGTCAGGTTCGGAGCGATGACGAGGACGCGGCCTTCCGCGAGGCCAAGCGGCAGTAATGACGCGAGGCCCGTTTTGCCACAGCCGACCGGTATCTGCAGGATGGCCTTGTTCTTCCCAGCACGGAAGAATTCGTAAGTACGCAGGTATCCCTCACGCTGCGGATCACGGAGCTCGTCATTGCCCTCGATCTTGAAATCTATGTCGGTGAAGAACGATTGCACGGGCCGATGTCCACGCATCCACGCGTCCAGGCCCGCTTTCTCAAAGGTCCACTTCTTACCGACCTTGCGCGCGGGAATGGTGCCCTCGCGAGCCATCCCATAGAGCACGGTTTTACCGACACCGATGTAGGTGGCGGTTTCCTCCAGAGAGAGCCAGCTTTCTTCGAGAGTCACCATAATTCACCTTCATTTGATATCATATGATAGCAAATGACAGATAGAGATACAAGGGGCGCAAGATTCGCTCCCATGTCCTTCTGGGCGGGCGCTGAACGTTTCCCGATCATGGCGGGGGGCTTGCCTATCGACCACGCGCTTCCGCGGGAGCGCGCCGCTCCGCGGCGGATGGATATCAGAGGCATCTTGGAGGGCAGGTCGCGGTTGGCGATTTAAGAGTGTCAGAAAACTGTATATATTTCTGACAGGAGAAGGATTGTGGCTCGATTGACCGAACAGATTCTGTCGCATGTGACCGGCTTGCGGGCAGGCGCGCCTGTCGCGGCGAAAAGCTTGCTTCACCTCGGCACGCGCGCTGCGGTGGATCAGGCCCTGTCGCGCCTAGCTGAGCGGAGACAACTGATCCGCGTCGGACGAGGCGTGTATCTGCCGCCGGTCACGAGCCGTTTCGGGACTAGGACGCCGTCAGTGGAACAGGCGGTCGAGGCGCTCGCAGCCCAGCGCGGCGAGGTTATCGTTTCGAGTGGCGCGGCCGCCGCCAATAAACTCGGGCTTACGACGCAGGTGCCGGTGCGGTCCGTCTATCTGACGTCGGGACGCACCCGGAAAATGAGCTTAGGTAAGCAGGTCATCGAGCTTCGCCACGCCCCGCGTTGGCAACTCGCCTTGGCTCATGAATCGGCTGGAGAGGTGGTGCGCGCGTTGGCCTGGCTTGGGCCCGAGAAGGCGGAAGCCGCCCTGAAGACATTGAAGCCAAAGCTCTCACCAGCGACCTTCAACGAACTGGTCGCGATAGCACCGCAGCTTCCGACTTGGCTTGCGCGCGGCGTGGGGAAGGTCGCGCACGGCTGATACCTTCTTCACCTCCCTGCCGCGATCGCTGATATCAGTACCGGAAACCGAGTAAGCTGCCGGTCGGATCCGTATCGGTCAGGCGCAGACGGACCAACGACTCAAAATCGAACCCGGCCGAAAAATCGCTGACCGGCACCATGTCGGTGTTGAGCGTACAGATATACTGAAAGCCGTATTTGAGGGCCATTGCAGCAGCCAGTTCCAGCGCATGGGCCCGCTGACGCGGATCGACCCCGTCGAAAATCGTGCTGTCGTGGATGAGGAAGTCGATGCCGAGACCCCGCTGTCGGGCAAACGAAATCAGCATAAGATCGTAGCAGAAGATCTTCATCTTTCTGATGCCTTCGCTCGGGCTACCTGCAATTTCGACGTCGAATTTATAGCCCGTATCGTCGATGTCGATGACCAGGCGGCCGGCAGCCTTGTAGAGATTCTCGGAAAATTCCGAGAACAGGCTCAGCGCTTGCGACCACAGCGCTCGCCGCTCTTCGTAATCGAGTGTCGTCGCCCGTTTCAGCTCGACGGTCTCGACCTTGATCGTGTCCGCCTTGGTAGTCATCTGGCGGAGCTGGGTGATCCGGTTTGTGAGCTCGTCGACCTTGAGGCGGGTCGTCGCGTGGAACTCCTGCAACTGCGTCAGTTCCTCGAGTGCTCCTTGACCGGCTAGCGCGCTAAGATAGCCAGCGCGGCGATCGGTGAGTGTGACGATGTCGGCGTCTCGTTCTGTAACCGCGGTTTCCAGCGCTGCGATCTCGCCGGCAATGAACTCGCGGCGATTGGCGATGATCTTCTCGTTGAAGGCACGCGCGTCCGCGAGCGTTACCGCGACGTCATTGCCACCGATGGTCAGCTCAAGGGTGAAAGCCCATCCCTGCAGGGCCTCGATGCGAAGGCCCTTTCCCGGAGAGGTATTGCTGGCCAAGCAGAAGTCGATGATTTCGATCAGCGTCGATTTGCCTAGCGCGTTGGTGGTGTCCTTGTCGCCGGCTGCCGTCGAACGATCGGCTAGCACCAGATTGACGCCCGCTCCGAACGTGGCGGTGTGGAAGCCTCTCTTGTTTGCGCGTACCGCTCGAATCATGACGCCGTCCTGACAATCAGGCCGTCTTTGATATCGATGGCGCCGATGAGAAATAGAAGATTGGAAGCTAGGACGAAGCGCTCGAACGTGCCGACGTTTGGCTCGCCGCGTAGACGCTCCCACAGACCGGACACGGTCATGGGGCCGGTCAACTGAGCGAGAACCGTCGCGCCGACCCCGAGCAGCGCTTCATTCTAAGGGATGTGTTTGGTCGGGAGGATCATTTCTCGAACACATCGCAGATTTCGAACAGATAGATCAGCACAGCAATCCCGGCCGTTTTATCGGCCTGACGGCGTAGGCCTCGCTGGGCGAAGGCGCACATCAACTCGAACAGTTCGTCGCCCTTATGACCTTCCTTCCGGCGGGCATAGTATTCCTCGAGGAAGCCGGCTTTCAGCCGTTCCGGGAAATCGGGATCGAGCTGCGCCTCGGCTTCGACATAGTCGGCTACCGTCGCGCGCGAGGTGAGGCCGGCGGCAATGATATGCCGTGACCCATTCGATAGGGCGTTCTTTTTGATTTTCTCGTCAGGAGCGGTGAGGTCGAACGACCCGTTGGCCGCAGGAGCCTGGTTGGCGACCCAGGACACGGCGTTTTGGAGTTCGGGGAAAGCCACGTCGGCGAAGGCTTCCTCCATTGCTTGGCGGACCTGCTTTTCGTGGTTCGCCTTCAGCTCCTGAAGTGTGGAGGTCGGCCAATCGGCTTCGACTTTGTCGATGATGGTGTGGTGGTCGGTGCAGAGGTAGATGAGATTCTGGACGCTATCGCGCTGCTCGTCCGTCATTGTCGCGTCGTACCGAGCAGCCCCCAGCTTCTCCCCAGCGATATGGGCTGCTTCACCGACATACGTGTCAGTTCCTACCTTGGCATCATAGGTGAGATGCTTGCCGCACTTTGGAAGCGCGCACACACCACCGCTCCGAAAGGCTAAGATGATCCTGGTCGGGTAACTAGAGCCCATAGCTTGTGCCTATCTGTAGGCGGCCGTTGCCATGGTCTCGATCAAAGGATTGAAGCGCGTTTATGAACATTCCTCCTTGGCTCCCGGCTATTCATTTATTGATGGCGTCTTGGAGTGCGCTGATTTTTGCCAGTATATCGCTGAATATGGGCGGACTCTCGTCAAACATCATGGGCGCCATTGCTCGATAGTCGGTTCGTAAGTCTTTGACCCGCGCTCCGTCCGGCATCAGCCGGAGCGTCCCGGGCCGAGCCGTTTCGTAGCTGGCCCAGCTCGAACGGAAGAAGGTGGCCTTGTGATGGGCGACCTGCGCCAGCAGATCGAGATCGGCAATAGCGGCTTGGCCTTCGTCCGTGTCGAGGAGCATGGCCAGGTCGTAGTAGTGCCGCGAGAAATATTGCGGCGTCGGCGACTCGGTTGGGCGATGCGCTTCCGCATGGAGCGCCGTCGCCTTTTCCCAGAAGGTGCGCCGAGCTGACAGGACAGTCACACTGGTATCGGGGTCTTCGAAGAAGTCTGGATAGTCGTCGGCCGCATAGGGGCGAATGATCTTCTCCTCGGTCGGCCAGGGATCGCCGCGCGCGCCGAGTTCGAACTTCACGCGCGGCGTGATGTAGGCCATGCCCTCATATTCGGCGGCAGGCAGCGCGGTTGGATAATGGAAGTTGACCGTTTGGGCGTCGCCGGCGTCTATCTCCAGCGACCACTCGCCGTTGGCCGGCTCGCCGAGTTGTTCGACGATCGCGGCGCGGAGCGCCGGGAGAAGTTTCTGGGCGATGTGGCGCTCGACGTCGCCGACCAGGTCGTCGATCAGCCGCGCCGCCTGCTTCCTGCTGATCCCTTCCTTCTCGGGATTGCGATCGCCGGTGTATCCGAGTTCGGCGCGATTGAATGACAGATCGATGTCCTCGGAGAAGCGGCGGATGGCGCCGAACGCCTTGGATAGCGAGGTGCCGCCCTTGAAGACGAGGCTCGCCGTCGTCCCTTTTGGCAGACCGAACAGGCGCCGCAGGCTCCAGCAGACCCAGAAGTCCTTTTCGATGATCGTGTCGGCGACGCCCCGTCCGGCGCCCGTCTCCCCGAAGAGGGCGGCTCGATCGTCGGCGGGGAGTCGGGCGACCTTATCCATCGATATCGGCCACCGCTGCGTTGGCGATCGAGACGAGCGTGGGCCGCATCCAGGCAGGCGCCTGAACCGCGGTTGATGCCAGCGTCTTCTTGTCGTTGGCCGAAAGCCGACGCGCAGCGACCTGCGCCACGTCAGCCGCCCGAACGGGGCCGACATGGCGAAGCGCCTGAACCACCGTACCGGCAGCGCTGCCCGGCGCGATCAGATGCTTGGGCGAGGCGTGGCGAAGATCGACGACGCGCTTTCCCAGCACGACCCGTCGTGACGGGCCGTCGGTGAGATAGGTGCTTTGGGCGGGAACCTGTGTCGAGAGACCGAGCGCGTTCGCTGCCCGGGCGCCAGCAATCTGCACCTGCGAGCCTGTCTCCCGGGCAAGGGCGTGGGCGACATCGTCCGGAGCAGGCGACAGCGGCCCGAGCTTCGGATGCAGCTTTGGGAAGTCATAGAGCCCGCGCGCGAGCCGACGGAGTTGTCCGCCCTTCACCAGTCGTGAGAGGGCCTGATCGACGGATGAGCGCGCGGCGACGGTGAGGAAGTCGCTGGGCGTGAAGACGCTGCCGCGTCCGCTGGCGCGGACACGCTTCATCACCCGGTCGGGAACGGAGGCGGCGACCATCTTCATACGTCAGAAAATAAGGTATCTTTTTCTGACATGCAAGGGATGGGTTGTTGAAGCTGCAACCCATCCTTGGGGCGACCTCGATTTTCGCTTTCCAATCCGTTAAAGTAGTTGATGACGGTACTTTTTGTGGGTGGCGGCAAGGTACATGCTGACCGAAAAATGCGGGTCTAAAGGGCAATTGATCCCGATAGATGCCGGAGCCACGCAAAATATTTTTGCAGAAATTTCCCTTTAAAATCAACACCGTAAGTTTTTGGCGGCCCGCAGGTCGGCTTATGGTGCGCCAAACGAGAAAAAACCCAGCCAGATCAACGATCTAACTGGGTTAAAAACAATTGAGTGGGAGTGAACTGATGTGGTTCGCGGCGTTTCGCGAACGATCGCCACATCGTCATTGAGGTGCTCCCCGGCATTCCGGCCAGGGACACGTCGCGCCCTTCGATCGACCGCGGAACCGAACACCTAGAGCCATCGGCTGCCATCGGCGAGTTATCGGCCGTGGAAGGGGTCCTTGCAGGTGGGGCGAGGGCGCGTGCTGGATGGCGCGCTTGATGTTCAAGCTCCACGACAGGGCCGCCGCGCTCGAAATGAGCGCGTGCCCTCTCGGGATGTTCAACGAACCCGAGGACCGCGCCATTCGCCGGAGGGCCGCTACCGGATGAACTGGTCCACGAACGCCGCGCCCAGGCCCGCCGCGGCATAATGGGACCGACATTTGTCGACCCGGGTGAACACGTCGTCGAAGCCGGTGACGTTGCCGTCCGGGTCCACGTAGATCATGGTCCCGTTCACCTGGAACAGGGTGATCATCTCTTCCACATGGGGATCGACAACCAGCGTATGCGTCTCGCCCGGCGCCTCGTAGACATAGCCTCCCTCGGTCGCCACCCAATCGTGCTCCAGATAGCGCCAGGAGCCCTTGATGACATAGCCGTGCACCGGCTGCGGGTGGCGGTGGCGCGAGAGAACGCCGGCGCGGCGCACCTTCAGCACGCTCATCCAATAGCCCGAAGAGACGGACAGCAGCAGCGGGCGGAACCACACGTTTTCCTCGATGGGCACCCACAGGCGCTCGTCTTCCGGCACGGCGGAGGCGATGACCAGCTCCGGCACGCATTCGGAGGGTTGAGGCTTGCGATAAGGGGTCCAGCGCTCGTCGAGGGGCGTGGCGTTCTGGTCGGCGATGATCATCTCGTCTCCTCCTGCATCGGGCCCCGCGGACGAGCCGCGGGGGCTCTATTGTTCGGCCTGAGCAATCAGGCCGCTCCGCGAGCCGCCATGGCCTCTCGGGCGACGGCGGCGATGCCCGGCGCATCGAGGCGATAATGCGCATAAAGATGCGTCGGCGGGGCAATCAGGCTGTATTCATCGTGGATGCCGTGACGGACCAGACGCACGCCGGCTCCCTCCTCCGTCAGCACTTCGGCGATGGCGCCGCCGAGCCCGCCAATCACATTGTGCTCCTCCACGCTCATCAGCACCCGGGAGCGGCCGGCAGCAGCAAGGATCGCCGCATGGTCGATGGGCTTGATGGTGGGCATGTCGATCACTCCCACAGAATGCCCGGCCGCGTTGAGCGTCCGCGCCGCCTCGAGCGCCGGATGGACCGCCATGCCGCAGGCGATGATGGTCAGCTCGTCGCCCTGCATGTGTTCGATGGCCTTGCCGAAGGTAAAGGGCGTGTCCACCGGATAGACGTCCGGCTCCCGCCCGCGGCCGATGCGGAAATAGATCGGCTCCGGGTAAGATGCCGAAGCCTTGATGGCGGCGGCAAGCTGGGGCCCGTCCGCCGGCGAAACCACGGTCAGGTCGGCGATTGCCCGCATGGTCGCGATGTCTTCCGTCGCGTGGTGGGACGTGCCGTAGAAGCCCAGCGAGATTCCGGTGTGGTGGCCGATGAGCCGCACGGGCTGGGCGCAGTAGGCCACGTCCATGCGGATCTGCTCGCAGCACAGGAGCCCGAGGAAGGAGGCGAAGGTCGCCACATAAGGCTTGAGTCCGGTGGTGGCGAGGCCGGCCGCGGCCGTCACCATGTTCTGCTCGGAGATGCCGAACTGGATGTAGCGCTCCGGATAGTGGCTCGCGAACGTATTGAGGCCATTGGAATATTGCAGGTCGGCGGAACCGGCGACCACCGGCTCGCCCGCCTCGACCAGCGCGATCAGCGCATGCGAGAGGAAGTTGAGACCCGGCGTCCGGGCGTTCAGCTCACGGTACTGCCAGGAATTGGGGGAAAGGGGGAGGTTCATGGTGGTGCGTCCTCGCCTCAGATCGTCTTGCTCATGATTTCCGCGACGGCGCGGGCCGCGTCCGACGGGTCGAGATAGCCGAGGTGCCAGCCGGGCTCGGTCTCCATGTAGGAGACGCCCTTGCCTTTCACCGTGCGGGCGATGATGCAGCAGGGCTTGCGGCGCGCCGCATCGGCCTTCACCTGGCGCAGGAGCGTGGTCAGGGCGTCGAGGTCGTGCCCGTCGACCGTGTGCACCTCCCAGCCGAAGGCACGCCATTTCTCGTCCAGCGGCTCGATGCCCATCACGTCATCCACCGCGCCGTCGAGCTGGAACCCGTTGCGGTCGACGATGGCAACGAGGTTGGCTGCTTTGTGGTGGGCTGCCGAGATGGCGGCCTCCCATACCTGGCCCTCCTGCATCTCGCCGTCCCCGAGCATGACGAAGACCGAGAAGTCGAGCCCCTGGATCCGGCCGCCCAGAGCCATGCCGAGCCCCGCCGACAAGGCATGGCCGATGGAACCGGACGAGAAGTCCACCCCCGGGACCTTGCGCATGTCCGGATGGTCGCCGAGGGGATTTCCAAGGCGGGTATAATTGTCGAGCGTCTGCTTATCGATGAAGCCGAACTCCGCGAGGATGGGAAAGAGCCCCACGGCCGCATGGCCCTTGCCCATCAGGAAACGATCCCGATCCGCGCGCTTGGGATCCCCCTTCGTGATGTCCATCACATCGTAATAGAGGGCCGCGAAGATCTCAGCGGCGGAGAAGACCGAGCTGTAGTGCCCGACCTTCGCCACCTCGATAAGGCGGATGGTCTCCAGCCGCACGAACCGGGCCTTTTCGCGCAGCATGGCCAGGGTGGAAGGGTTGGGCCTAAGGTTGGACGCCCCGCCGACCGTCGGCGGGAGGGAGGACAGATCGAGCGCGCTCATAGGGTCTCCTGCTCTCGGGATCGCGCAAAGGCGTGCGCGGTTGCGCGGCCTGCGGCTGGAACGCCGCGCATCTTCATCGCTTCATAAAATATGATATATGATATTGCAACGCCTGTTCCTCGATCCTAGCCGTTTCCGCCCGAGCCAATGGTCCCTCGCCCGGGGGCGGAAAGAGGAAATCGATGATCGCGTCCATCTGCGCGGATCATGTGCTCGCCGGAATGGATGCGCCCGCCCCTCGCCTCAGCCGCGCAGGAGCGGCGTGATGGGTGGCCATCGAGCCGCCCACGCTTTCGGCCAGGCACGAGCCTGCCTCGATGTCCGCGAGACGCTCCGCCGCCACCTGCCAGAGAATGAGAATCCCAAGGATGCCACGCGCCACCCTGCTGCTGTTGAAGGCGTGTGCAAATGCGCCGAGGGATATGCGAGGTGGACCAGCACCCGCGCCGTCCCGTCAATGGAATTGCCCTCGGCATGATCCGGCGGTCTCTTCTGCCGGCTCGGCGACTGCGGCCTCTCCACCACTTGCATCACATGATGCACGATATATCATATGGCACGCAATGCCCCCCTCACCACCGGGAAGACAAGTCCATGAAGGTTTTCGGAGCTCCGCGACGCTATATCCAAGGCGCAGGAGCGCTTGATGTGCTGGGGACGGAGCTGGCGCGCATCGCCCGCAATGTGGTGTTGGTGATTGACCCGATCGTCGACGAGGCACACGGCTCCCGCATCGCCGCCTCCTGCGCCGAAGCGGGGGTTCAGCTGCGGCGTCTGCGCTTTGGTGGCGAGTGTTCTCCGGCGGAAGTTGAGCGGCTGGAAGCGGAGCTCGGCGGCAACGTGCCCGATCTGGTGGCAGGCGCCGGGGGCGGAAAGTGCATCGATGTGGGGAAGGCCCTCGCCAACCGTTTGAAAACAAGGGCGGCCACCATTCCCACCATCGCCTCCACCGATGCCCCGACCAGCCACAACTACGTCATGTACGACGCGCATCACCGCCTGCTCGCGGTGGAGAAGCTGCCCGCCAATCCCGACCTCGTGCTCGTGGACACGCAGGTGATCGCCGAGGCGCCGCGGCAGCTTTTTCTCGCCGGCATCGGCGATGCGGTGGTGAAGCTGTTCGAGGTGGAGCGCTGCATAAAAGCCAATGGGCGCAACATCTTCGGAGCCGACCCGGTCTATTCCGCGCTGATTCTCGCCCGGGGATGCTACGAGGTGCTTCGCGACCATGCAGAGGCGGCGCTGGCAGCCGTCGACCGCCGGAAGGCGGATGAGAATCTCGAAAAGGTCGTGGAAGCAACGGTCCTAATGAGTGGCCTGAGTTTCGAGAGCGGTGGCCTCTCGCTCTCCCATTCCATGACCCGGGGCCTGTCTGCCGTGCCCAAATACGCCCATGCGCTCCACGGCTTCCAGGTGGCCTATGGCGTGCTGGTGCAACTGGTGCTGGAGGGACGGGACGAGGCGTTCATGGGGGATATCTTCGCCTTCTTCGAGCGCATCGGCCTGCCGACGAGCCTCGTTGCGCTGGCCGGCGCGGCGCCCACGGCAGAGGAGGCGTCCACCATCGCCCG
This sequence comes from Xanthobacter nonsaccharivorans, assembly GCF_043194755.2. NCBI lineage: Bacteria > Pseudomonadati > Pseudomonadota > Alphaproteobacteria > Hyphomicrobiales > Xanthobacteraceae > Xanthobacter > Xanthobacter nonsaccharivorans. The sequence goes on from NZ_CM195526.1 coordinate 3,368,096, forward strand.
CCTCACCCTGGCCGCGCCCCATGCCCGCCATTTCCCGCGCGTGCTCGCGGAGCATGAGGTGATCGCAGCCATCCTGAGCCTCGAGGACCGGGCGGCGCGACCCGGCGTCCCACTGAGCGCGGCGGTGTGATTTTCCCGCATGATATATCATAATGCGGTCCCGGTGGTGGCTGGATGGCGCGATGTCAGAACTTGAGCAGGTCGAGAAGGAAAATCTGTCCGCGCGGGTCTACGGCCGCCTGCGCCGCGCCCTGATCGACGGGCAGTTCGAACCTGGCGAGCGGCTGCGGATCTCGGCGCTCGCGTCCGACCTCGGCACGTCCATCACGCCCGTGCGGGAGGCGATCTTTCGCCTGGTCAGCGAGCAGGCGCTGGAGATGAAGGCCGCCACCGCCATCCATGTGCCGGTGCTGGACAGCACGCGGCTGAAGGAAATCCAGCTGATCCGCATGCACCTTGAAGGCGCGGCCACCGAGCGGGCCGCGGAACGCATCACCGACAAGCAGCTGAAGCGGCTCGAGGCCATCCAGGCGGATTTCATCGAGGCGGCCGCCACCAGTCCCAAGAAGGCAAGCCTGAGGAACCGCGACTTCCACTTCGCGCTGATCGAGATCGCCGATCTGCCCCTGGTGGAATCCATCGTGGAGAAGCTGTGGACCCTCATGGGCCCGGTGCTCAGTGTGTTCCACACCACCATGCCGGTCCGCCAGATCGCCGGGAAGGACCACCGGCACTATGAGGTGCTCTCGGCCCTCAGGGCGCGCGATCCGGCCGCGGCGCGGCGGGCAATCCAGATGGACATCCAGTGGGGTCTGGAAATGGCGGACTGGCTCGACCGGCAGGCAAGCGACCCGCCGGCCCGGCGCAAGCTTGCCTCCCTGAAGACAGACTAGGACGCGACCCGATCAAATTGAATCCATCTGACCGGTGAACGGCTCTCTGACTTGAAGATGGAGCAGGCCGAGCGGACGGGTCAGGGCCGGTTCAGGAGATGCCGTAGCCGCCATCCACGGGGATAATGGCGCCGGTCACATAGGCCGCGGCGGGGGAGAGCAGGAAGGCGACCACGTTCGCCACGTCGGCAGGCTTGCCCCAGCGCTGCATGGGAATGCGGGCCATGATGGCGGGCCCCCGCTCCGGATTGTGGAGGGCGCCGGCGGCAAGGCGCGTCTCGATCCAGCCCGGCGCCACCGCATTCACCCTTATGCCCTCGGCGGCGAAGGCCACCGCGTGGGAGCGGGTGAGCTGGAGGATGGCGCCCTTGCTCGCCGCATAGGCGGGATTTCGGCCCGATCCGAAGTAGCTCCACATGGAGGCGATGTTCACCACCGATCCCCCACTTTTCCCCAAAGCGGCACGGAACGCGAGTGTCGTGAGGTTTGAGGCGTTCAGGTTGACATCGATCACCCGGGCGAAGCCGTCGGGCGTCAACTCCTTCTGATCATGGAGGATGATTCCGGCGCAGTTCACGAGTGCCGACAGGTTCGGCACCTTCGAGCTCAGCTCGGTCACCGCGGCCACGTCGGTCACGTCCAGGACCTCGAAACGGACACCCGCGGCGAGGTCGTCGTCCCGGTCGCGGCCCACCGCCAGCACATCCCATCCGGCCGCCGCCAGATGCTCCGCCACCGCCCGGCCGATCCCGGTTCCGCCACCCGTGACGACGGCGCTCTGCTGCTCACGTCCCATGTGCGTCTCCCATCCTTCTTTTTCAGGCCCGCGGCCTGTGCCGGCGCCTCCGCCGACCGTCCCGCGTCGCGATCCGGCCGTGCGCGGCGCGCGTCGTGCTTTTGCAAAAAATCACAGCCCGAGGTAGCTGGCGCGCAGGTGGTCGTCGGCGAGGAGTTCCGCGCCCGTGCCGGAGAGCGTCACCACCCCGTTTTCCAGCACGTATCCCTTATCCGCCATCTCCAGCACCTGGAACACGTTCTGCTCGATGATGAGGATGGTCAGGTCCCGCGCCTTGATGCGCTCGATGCTCTCGAACAGGCGATCGACCATGATGGGGGCAAGGCCGAGGGAGGGCTCGTCCAGCGCCAGCACGCGCGGCAGGGCCATCAGCGCCCGGCCCACGGCCACCATCTGCTGCTGCCCGCCCGAGAGGGTGGAGGCCGGCAGGGCCTGGCGCTCCCTCAGGATGGGGAACAGGTCGAACACCTCCTCCAGCGTCTCCTCCCGCCGGGCCCGGGCCCGCGGATTGGTGGCGCCCACCAGCAGGTTCTCGCGGATGGACATGTCGGAAAACAGCTGCTTGCCCTCGGGCGACTGCACGAAGCCGCGCTCGACGATGCGATGGGGCGCCAGCCCGCCGATCTGCTCCCCACCCAGGCGGATCTCGCCCCGGCGCGGACGGATGAGGCCTGAGACGGTGCGGAGCAGCGTGGACTTGCCGGCCCCGTTGGCGCCGATGAGCGCGACGATGGAGCGTGGCTCCAGCGTCAGGTCGATGCCGCGCAGCACGTCCTGCTCGCCATAGCCGGCCCACAGGTCGGCGACCTCCAGCGCCGCCCCCACGGGCGCACCTTGGGCAACGCAGGCCTCAGACATGGGCTTCAGCATAGCGCTCTCCGAAATAGGCCTTCAGGACGTCCGGCTGCTTCACCACCTCGGCGGGAACCCCGTCGGCGATGAGCTTGCCGTAGTCGAGGACGATCACCCGGTCCGACAGGCCCATGATCACCTTCATCACGTGCTCGACGATGAGGATGGAGACGCCGAGGTCGCGCACCTTGCGCACGAGCCCCACCATCTCGGCCGCCTCGGTGGGGGTGGCGCCGGCCACCACCTCGTCCATCAGGAGGAGGCGGGGCTTCGTGGCCAGCGCCCGCCCCAATTCCAGCTTGCGGCGGTCGAAGGCGGTGAGGTCCTCCGCATCGGTCTGCGCCTTGGCCGAGAGGCCGAGGAAATCCACCACCCTCTCCGCCTCGGCGCGCGCCTCCGGCTCGGAGGCGGTGCGCACGAAGGCGCCCACCATCACGTTCTCCACCACCGAGAGCCCGCCGAAGGGCTTGGAGAGCTGGAACGTGCGGGCGACGCCGAGACGGCAGATGTCCCAGGGCCGCGTGCCGACGATGTCCCGCCCCTCGAACCGGATCGACCCGGTATCGGTGCGCAGGGCGCCGGCGATCATGTTGAAGGCGGTGGTTTTGCCCGCCCCGTTGGGACCGAGCAGGCCGAGGATCTCGCCCTCATTCATGTGGAACGACAAGGAGGAGACGGCCTGCAGCCCGCCGAAGCGCTTGGAGATGCCGTCCACGTCCAGGATGCGGGAGGTGCTCATTGTCCGCGCGCCTCCTTGGCCGCGACGACCGGTGCCTTCGCCCTGCTTCCACCGGTGAGCCAGTGCCGGAGCGGCGCGATAATGCCCTTCGGGAAGTAGAGCACGGCGAGCATCAGCACCACGCCGTAGATGATGAGATGCAGGCCCAGCACCTGCCCGCCGAAGGCGGCGCGCACCACCTCGCCCACCGGATGCAGCACCAGGGCGCCGAGCGTCGGCCCGAGCACGGTGCCCTGCCCGCCCACGATGGTCATCACCGCCATGTCGATGGACAGGTCGATACCCATGTTCCGCTCCGGATTGATGTAGCGGAACAGCTGCGCGTAATAGGCCCCGCCGAGCCCGGTCAAGAAGGCGGAGAAGGCGAGCGCGGTGAGGCAGTAGCGCGTCGGGTCGATGCCGAGGGCCTCGGCCCCGTCGCGGTTGCCGCGGATGGCTTTCAGGTAGAAGCCCAGCCGCGAGCGCTCCATCACATGGGTGGCGGCCATCACCATGAGCAGCATGGCGAGGATGATGAAGTAATAGGCGAGCTTCCCGTCGAACTGGAACGCCCAGAAGCTGCTGCCCCCCACCGGGGGCACGGTGAGGCCCTGCGCCCCCTTCAGGGGAATCCCCAGCACCTCGTCCGTATTCTCCAGCCAGATCCGCAGGATCTCGGCGAAAGCGATGGTGGTGAGGGTGAAGTAGGGCCCCTTCAGGCGGAAGGTGGCGTAGCCCACGGGCACCGACACGATCGCCGCCAGGAGGCCGCCCAGCAGCATGCCGATCCAGGGCGAGAGGCCGAGGCCGGTGAACAGCAGCACGGTGGCGTAGCCGGCGATGCCGGAGAAGGCAGAATGGCCCAGCGACACCTGCCCCACGTAGCCGCACACGAAGTTCCAGGCGGAGGCCATGTAGGCGAAGTAGAGCACCATGGCCGCCGAGTGGATCACATAGCTGTCGCTCGCCAGGAAGGGCAGCGCGACGGCCCCCGCGAGGAGCGGCAGGCCGAGGGTGAGGGTGAAGGAGTGGCGCATGCGCAGGCCCTGCCCGTCCCTCACGCCCGCCCCATGAGGCCGGCGGGCCGCACGAGAAGGATCGCGATGAAGAGGCCGAAGGAGAAGATGGCCGCCGAGGTGGCGGTGACGAACTGGGAGGCGACGCTCTCGAACACCCCGAGCAGCAGCCCGCCGAGGATAGAGCCGGGGATGGAGCCGATGCCGCCCAGCACCACCACCAGGAACGACTTGATGCCGAACGACAGGCCGATGGTGGGCGTGATGGAGAAGAACGGCACCAGCAGCGCCCCGAACAGGCCGAGGATGGCGCAGCCCAGGCCGAAGGTGACGTTGTAGATCACCGGCACGTTGATGCCCGACAGGGCGGCGGCATCGCGGTTCTGCGCCGTGGCGCGGATGGAGCGGCCCGTGTCCGTGTGGTTCAGCCAGAACGACAGGGCAATGGCGACGAGGATGGCCGCGCCAAAGCCGATGAGGCGGGCGATGTTCAGCGGCAGGCCGGCGATGAAGATGGATTCATAGGTGATGTCGGTGGTCACCGAGCGCACATCGGGCCCGAAGGCCATGAGGACGGCATTGTCCACCACCAGATAGACGCCCGCCGTCAGCAGGAGCGCGGAGGTCGGCTCCACCACCAGAGCGCGCTCGCGCCGGATCAGCGGCGAGATGACGACGCCCTGCACCAGATAGCCCACCAGGAACAGGAAGGGCACGGTGAAGACGATGCTCGCGTAGGGGTGCAGGCCGAGGCTCGCCCACAGCAGGTAGGAGCAATACATGGCCAGCATCAGGAAGGAGCCATGCGCGAAGTTGATGACGCGCAGCACGCCGAAGATGAGGCTGAGCCCGAGGGCGACGCCCCCGTAGATTCCGCCCAGCAGCAGGCCGTTCATGACGGCGAAGGAGAGGGTCAAGAGGTCCATGGCAACTCCGTTGGGCCGGATGGCGGTGCCGGAAAAAGGGATCGGGCCCGGAGGCTGCGTGACACGGCCGATGCCCGGGCCGCGCAGGTGCGGAGAGCTGCCGCCCCCGGCCTTGCACGCAAGGTCCACGGGCTCCGCCTCAAGGCGCGGCTTCGGGTGCCGGCTTCAGGTGCCGACGCCGGTCCTGGCGGCACCATCGCCGCGGTGAAGCCTGCCGATGCCGGGGCGCGGCGCGCGTCCTGGGCGGTCCCGGGTCCGCGGCGGTCGAAGGTGCCGTCGGGCGTCCGGGATCGGCAACCTGAAGACCTCCGGTTCCGCGCGCCGGAGACGCAGGCCGGGTCGGGCTCCCGGCCACGACCATGAGGGCCGGGCCGGGAGGACGCCGCAGCCCTCAGCGGGCGGACCAGTCCGGAACCGGCCACACGGGCTTGGTGTCGGCGGCGCGGTTCTCCGCGGGCCACACGGTGCGGCGCTCGCCGCCGATGTTCTCCGAGATCACGCCGTGGCCGAAGGTGTTCTGCCCCTGCTCATCGAACTTGATGCGCTGGTAGCCGACGATGAGCGGCATGCCCGAGGTGATGTCGGTGGTGGCCAGCGCGTCGCGGATCTTCTCCCGGTCGGCCGAGCCGGCGCGCTCCAGCACGTCCTTGATGAGGTAGACGTTGGAGATGCCCTGCGCGCCGTAGGAATTGATGTCGTAGCCGGCCTGCGCCTTGAAGCGGGTGTTGGCGTCCACCACCCGGGGGTCCTTGTCGCTCTTCAGGCGGTCGATCTGCCAGTCCTCCTGGACGAACAGATAGTCCACCGCCTTCTGCGGCACGGCCTTGTAGAAGGAGGGATCCTCCGAGCCGCCGCCCACGGAGTGGATGCCGTAGGGAATATTGATCTTGTTCTCGAAATACTGGCGGGTGAACAGCAGGTGGTCCGGCGTGTAGGCCACCACGATCAGCGCCTCGGGCTTCGTCGACCGGATCTTCAGGAGCTGGGCGGTGAAGTCCACCTGGTTGGGCGGAAAGCTCTCGTCGAGGGTGATCTTGTAGCCGCGCTCGGCAGCGAACTTCTTGATGTTGGCGGCGTGGGAGCGGCCCCAGTCCGAGCCCTCGTAGAACAGGCCGATGGTGGCGGGGCCCTTGCCGGTCTCCTTCTTGAGGAGGTCGATGGCGTCGAGCTGCTCGCGCGCGTCGTAGGTGGCCTTGTTGTTGGGGCGGAAGACGTATTTGAACCCGCGCTCGGTGATCTCGTCCTTCACGGCGCCGGTGACGATCCACGGCGTCTTGTAGCGCTCGGCCACTTCCGAGGCCGGGAAGGTGACGGCGCTGTTGTAGGCCCCCACCAGCAGGGAGACGTTCTCGCGCTGGATGAGGCGCTCCGTCTCGGAGGCACCGATGTCGGGCTTGGACTGGCTGTCGGCGAAGATCAGCTTCAGCTTCGCGCCGCCGAGCGCGGCGATGCCCCCCGCCGCGTTGATTTGTTCGGCCGCCACCTGCGCGCCGAGCTTGGTCTGGTTGCCGATGGTGGCGGAACCGCCCGAAAGCGGCAGCACGAAGCCCACCACCACATCCTGCGGGGCGGCCGTCTGCGCCGCGGCGCCGGACACGCCCAGCGCGGCGGCGAACGCCCCCAGCAGAACCCTGCGAGTGAAGACGAGGCGCGGCATGTTTCCTCCCGATTTATATTATGCATGATATATCATTAATCGGGACGCGGAAGTCAAGCGCGCCCTGGTCACGACTGGCGCGACGTCAGGGGCGGCACCTTCGACGGGCGGAGAAGGAATGCGGGGGCGCGTGTGGTGCGGTGGCGTCCGGCCGCTTCGGTGCGGGACGCGGCCCCCAAGCCGCGCGGCGATCCGAATTCCGGCGCGCCGGGGCACAGGATGCCGGGGCCGGCGGCGGCGTATCACGGGTGGCGCCGCCGTGCGCGTGCATCTGGAGGGACAGCGGGGCGGGCGCCCCACGAGCGACGCCCTCGGGGCCCATGCCGCGCCGGGCCCCGAACGGGCGGCGCATCAGCCCGCCGCCCGCATGTCTGTCGAGGACCTCGCCTATTCGGCAGCTTCGGCCTGACGATGCGTGGCGTGGTGCTCCGGAAAGGGCAGGCCCAGGTTCTCGCGCAGGGTCGTGCCCGCGTATTCGGTGCGGAACAGGCCGCGCTTGCGCAGGATCGGGACCACCCCCTCGATGAAGTCCTCGAGCCCGCCCGGCAGGTGCGGGGCCATGATGTTGAAGCCGTCCGCCCCCTCCTTCACGAAGCGCTCCTCCAGCGCATCGGCGATCTGCTCGGCGGTGCCCACCACCTGCCAGTGGCCGCGCGCGCCGGCGATGGAAAGGTAGAGCTGGCGGATGGTGAGCTTGTCGCGGCGGGCGGCATCGAGCACCAGCTGCTGGCGGCTCTTCGGCCCATTCGTCTCCGGCAGGTCGGGCAGCGGCCCGTCGATATCGTAGCCGGAAAGGTCGCCCACCCCCATCACGGTGGAGAGCAGCTGCAGCCCCACCGCCGGATGGATGAGGGACTGGAGTTCCTCGAACTTCTCCCGCGCCTCCGCCTCGGTCCGGCCGATGACCGGCGACACGCCCGGCATGATCTTCACATGGTCCGGATTGCGGCCGGCATTGGCGGCACGGGTCTTGATGTCGGCATAGAAGGCCCGGGCCTCGTTGAGGGTGCGGTGGGCGCAGAAGATGGCCTCCGCGCTGGCGCCCGCCAGGTCGCGCCCATCCTCCGAGGCTCCGGCCTGAACCACGACGGGATGGCCCTGGGGCGAGCGGGCCACGTTGAGCGGGCCCTTCACCTTGAAGTGGCGCCCACGGTGGTTCAGCACGTGGAGCTTCTCGGGATCGAAGAAGGTGCCGGAGACCTTGTCGCGGATGAAGGCATCATCCTCCCAGGTGTTCCACAGGCCCTTGACCACATCCAGGAACTCGCGGGCGCGATCATAGCGGTCGGCGTGCGGGATGTGCCGGTCGAGGTTGAAGTTGCGCGCTTCCTCCTCACCCGACGAAGTGACCAGGTTCCACCCTGCCCGCCCCCCGCTCAGGAGGTCGAGGGAGGCGAACTTGCGGGCGATGTGGAACGGCTCGTTGAAGGAGGTGGAGGCGGTGCCGATGAGGCCGATGTTGTGCGTCACCACCGAAAGCGCGGAAAGCAGCGTCAGCGGCTCGAAGCCCACGTTGCGCGAGGTGCGATGGACCGACTCGAGATTGGTGTCGCGCACGCCAAGGGAGTCGGACAGGAAGATGGCATCCAGCTTCGCCGCCTCGGCGAGGCGGGCGAGGCGCAGGAAATGGTCGACCCGTACGTTGGCGTTCGCGGGCGCGCGCGGATGCCGCCAGCCGGCGATGTGGTGGCCATCCGTCATCAGGAAGGCGCCGAGCTTGATCTGTCGGGTCTTGGTCATCAGTTCGCCTCCACGGGCGATAGCGCTACGAGCCGGTGGTGCCGCACGATCGGCACGGCCGGAACACGGGTCGGTTGCGGAATCAGCTTGCGGCCGGCGCGGGAGCCGGCCGATGGCCACGCTCTCCCATTCAAAAAATTAAATCAATCAATTTTATTATATTACGTAATCCCACGGATCTGCCCCGCCCGTTGCGGGGCGAGACAGACCCACGGCCCACCATCGGGCGTGGAAAGCGCGTGTCCTTCACCGGCACCCCGAAGCGGGGGCACCGGCAGCCGGCGGGGCGCTTGAAGGGCGACCGGACGCCTCAGCGCAGGCCGAAGCCGAGGGCGGCGAGCGCGTCGCGGATCCGGTCGCGCCCGCTCAGGGCCTCGGCGCCGCGCACACGGTTGAGGGCGGTGGCGGTCCAGCCCACCTCCGGCAGGCCCTGCCCCTTCTGGAAGGTCCTGAGCGCGGCCTCGTAATGCTCCACGGCCGCCTGCGGCAGGCTCGCGTCGTAGCGCTCACGGTGGAGCACGAGGCGCTGCGAGAGGCGCGGCTTCACGTCGGCGGGGCGCGCCGGATCGGGGTGGCCGATGGCGAGGCCGAACACGCCGAGCACGTTGGGCGGCAGGCCGAGCAGCTCGGCCACCTCCACCGGCCGGTTGCGGAAGGCGCCCAGATAGACCCCGCCGAGGCCGAGGGATTCCAGCGCGACCAGCGCATTCTGGGCCGCCAGCGCGGCGTCGATAATGCCCACGAACAGCGTCTCGAGGAAGGACAGGGCGTCGGTGGGATGACCTGCCCGGCGGCCGATTTCCTCAAGGCGCGCGAGGTCCGCGAGCCACACCAGCACCAGCGGCGCCTCGACCACATGCTTCTGGCCGCCCGCGATCTCGGCGAGGCGCGCCTTGGTCTGCGGGTTTTCCACCGCCACCACGCTGAAGGTCTGCAGGTTCGAGGAGGAGGGCGCGGACTGCGCCGCCGCCACCAGCGTCTCGATCAGCCCTTCCGGCAAAGGGCGATCGGAGAAGGCCCGGACGGAGCGATGGGACAAGAGGCCGGCGATGGTGTCGTTGAGGAGAAGCCCCGCAGGGGCCTCCGCCGAGCCGTAGCGATCGACGAGCAGCGCACGGGCCTGCGAGGCGGAGGGGGCGGCGGGTCTTGGGTCGGAGAGTGCGGCAGACATGAAGGAACTCCGTGAAGGTGCGAAGCCGGCGGGGAGCGGCCGCCGTGGGGAAGGTCAGGCCCCGACGGCAAGCGACTCCGGTTCGGCCGGCGCCACGGCCCTGGAACGACGGAAGGCGGCGGCGGGATGGGTGCTCGGGAGGGTCGCGCCGCGGCCGGGGAACAGCTTCTGGCGCAGCGTCCCCTCGCCATAGGCGGTCTTGTAGACGCCGCGCTCCTGGAGCTCCGGCACCACGAGGTCGACGAACGCCTCCAGAGTCTCGTGCGAGACCAGCCGGTTGAGGTTGAAGCCGTCCACGTCCGTGTCCCGCACCCAGGAGATGATCTCATCCGCCACCTCGCCGGGAGCCCCGACGATGAAGGGCGCGCGCGCGCCGGTGGCGCTGAGCGTCGCGAGGTCCTTCACCTTCAGCGGCTCGGTGCTGCGCAAGGTGAGGTTTTCGAGGGTGGACTGGATGGCGTTGCTCTTCACGTAGGCGATGGCCTCCTGCGGATCGAGCGTCGAAAGGTCCACGCCCGTCCACCCGGAGAGCAGTGCCAGCTGCCCGGCGGTATGGACATATTGCGCATAATCGGCGAGGCGGTCGAGGGCCTCCGCCCGGGTCGGCGCGACGATCACGGTCGCGCCGGCGAACATGCGGATGTCGTAGGGATCGCGCCCGAAGCCCGCCGCCGCCGACCGGATCGCGCGCACCGCCTCGGCGAGGATGGCCCGGGTCTGGCCATTCAGGAAGATGCCCTCCGAATGCTTGGCCGCGAACAGCCGTCCCCGGCCGGAGGTGCCGGCCTGGTAGAGCACCGGCGTGCGCTGGGGAGAGGGCTCGGCGAGCTGGATGCCGTCCACCTGGTAGTATGGCCCGTCATGGCGGATGCGGTGCACCTTGGCGGGATCGGTGAAGATGCGGGCATCGCGGTCGCGGCGCGCCGCGCCGTCCTCCCAGCTGCCCTCCCAGAGCTTGTAGACGGCGGCGAGAAAATCCTCCGCCGCCTCGTACCGTGCCTCGTGGTCGCGGTTGGCGGCGTGTCCCATGCCCCTCGCGCCGCTGTCCAGATAGCCGGTGACCACGTTCCAGCCGACACGGCCGCCGGTGAGGTGATCGAGCGTCGCGAACCGCCGGGCGAACTGGTAGGGGTGCTCGTAGGTCAGGTTGGCCGTGACGCCGAAGCCGATGTGACGGGTGGCGTGCGCCATGCTCGGCACCACGAGCGTCGGGTCGATGTCCGGCGTCTGCGCGGCGGAGACGAGCGCCGCATCCGGGCTGTTTCCGTAGACGTCGTACACGCCGAACACGTCGGCGATGAACACGCCGTCGAAGAGCCCGCGCTCGGCGGTCCGGGCAAGATCGATCCAGTAGTCGAGCGTGTTATAGTCGAAGGCGCGGTCGCGCGGATGCGCCCACAGGCCCGCCCAGGTATGACCGGGGGAGGCCATGTTGAAGGCGTTGAAGCGGATCTCTCTCGGCCGGGACATGGCAGGCTCCACCGTCAGCTGTAGAGCGGGGTCGGCGTGATGGTGCCGTTGAGCGCGTAATTGCCCACCTCGCGCGACTTGTAGACCACCGGATCGTGCAGGGTGTGGGTGCGGATGTTGCGCCAGAACCGGTCGTAGCCGTAGGCCCCGGCGGTGGCGCGGGCGCCCATCAGCTCGAAGATCCGCGAGGTCACCTCCAGCGCCGTGCGGCCGGAATGCACCTTGGCCGCATAGATGGCCGCGGCGGCGAGGTTGCGCTGGTCCTGCGCGAGGTCGTTGCCGCGGGCGCTCGCCGTCTCGAACCGCTGGGCGGCCACGTCGGCGAGCGCGACGGACGCGCGCAGCTCCACGTCGAGGTTCCCGTAGTGCTCGAGGATGTAGGGATCGAGGCTCGCCTTCTCCACGCCCGAGGCCTGCCACGGCCGGGAGACCTCGCGGATGTAGCGATTGGCCTCGGCCAGAGCCCCTTCCGCGGTGCCGATGTAGAAATTCACGATGAGCAGCTGGTGGAACGGCACCACCAGGCTCGTGCGCGCGGGCGGCGGGGCGGAGGCATCGCCGAGAACCTCGTCCCGTGCCACCGCCACGTCCTCGAAGGTGATGGTTCCGCTCTCGGACAGGCGCTGGCCGAAGGCATCCCAGTCGTTGCCATGGGTCACCCCCGCCCGGTCGCCGGGCACGACGATGACCGCGAAGCCGTCGCCCAGCTGGGCCCGCAGGGTGATCCGGTCGGCGAGCGCGGCGTTGGAGGCGAAGGTCTTGCGGCCGGAAAGGCGAAAGCCATCGGCGGCGGGGACGAGCTGCGATTCCGGATCACGCGGATTGGAGGCGCCGCCCCAGAACCACCGCCCCGCCACCGCCGCCCGGGTGAGCTGCGCCGCCTGCTGCGCGCTCGCCCGCCACACCGCATTGGTGAGGTGCAGATAGTGGTAGGCGAGCAGTTGGGCGATGGAGGCGTCCGCCCGCCCGATCGCCCGCACCGCGAGCAGCGCATCGGTGAAGCTGCCGCCGCCCCCGCCGAGCTCCACCGGATAGAGCAATTCGAGAAGGCCGGCCTCGCGCAGCAGCTCCAGCTCGCGCCGGGGGGAAGCTCCGGCCCGGTCGCGCGCGGCGGCATCGGGCAGGAGGGCGGCGGCGACGCCCTCGGCGAGGGCGAGCCAGTCGACAGGCTCCGCCGGGCGCGCGGCGGCACGGGGAAGAAGGGACGAACGGGTCATGCGCGGGGCTCCTCTGGCGCGGATCGGCTCGGGGCGGCGGGCGCTCACCACGCGGGCAGGATGCTTCCGTTGAACTTGCCGAGGGTGAAGTCCTTCACCGGCTGCGAGCGGTAGATCTCGATGAACTTGCGGACCCTCGGATCATCCTTGCGGTCGTCGCGCGCAGCGAAGACGAGGGTGAAATAGGGCTTGGCCTCCTCCACCGTGGTCTCGGCCACCAGGGCCTTGTTGAGATCGAGGCCGGCGAGATAGGCGTAGTTGGAGGAGACGAAGGCGGCCGCGACATCATCCAGCGAGCGCGGCAGCTGGGCGGCGTCGATCTCGACGATCTGGAGCTTCTTCGGGTTCTCGGCCACGTCCAGCACGTTGGCGTAGAGGCCGGTGCCCGGCTTCAGCTTGATGAGGCCCGCCTTCTGGAACAGCAGCAGGGCGCGGCCGCCATTGGTGGGATCGTTGGGGATGGCGATCTTGGCGCCGGCCGGAATGTCGGCGGCGCTGGTGTATTTCTTCGAGTAGATGCCCGCCGGCACCAGGATCGATTCGTCGAGGGCGACGATCTGGTAGCCCCGCGTCTTCACCTGGTTGGCGAGGTAGGGGCGGTTCTGGAAATTGTTGAGGTCGATGTCGCCGGCCTGCAGCGCCGCGTTCGGCTGGTTCCAGTCCGTGAATTCGATGATCTCCGCCTTGATCCCCTGCTGGGCGGAGAGCCGCGCCGCCTCGCGCAGGATGTCGCCATAGGGACCGGCGGACACCCCCACCTTGAGGGGCTTGTCGGCGGCCGGCGCCTGCGCGGCGGCGGGTGCCGCCACGGCGAGGGCGGCAAGGCCCGAGAGGGCGAGGGAGAACAGGCGGGCAAAGAGACGGGGACGAGGCTGACGGATCATGGGTTCATCCAGGTTCGGCGGAATCGGCGGCTCGAAGGGCACGCGCTGCGCTGCGATGATCCATATCATATAATTTTGATTGAAATAGTAAACTTTATATCGACGCGCCTTGCCGGAGCGCATTTCGCAGCTCGAAGACGGCGGGCCACCGCCGGGCGACGGGCCGGGCTCGGCATAGGGAGCCCCGACAGGGCCCTTCCGGGCATCGGCACCCTCCGGGGTTGACAATCGCATGAAATAATTTTGTCTATCGACTTTATTAATTTTGGTGACTCATGACCCTTCCTCCTCTCCGCATCGGCGTCTGGGCGCCCGTCCATGGCCCGCGGGCCGCATGGCAGGATCCGGCCGAGCCGTTCGACGCCTCCTGGCCGCACAACCGGGACACCGTGCTGGAAGCCGAAGCGCTGGGCTATGACGCGACGCTGGTGGCGCAGCACACCGTCAATCCGCATCTGCCCGAGAAGGACCAGCTGGAAGCGTGGACCGCGTCCGCCGCTCTCGCCGCCCTGACCAGCCGCATCGAGATCCTCGCGGCCATCAAGCCCTACCTCTACCATCCGGTCGTGCTGGCGAAGATGGCGCTGCAGATCGAGAACATCTCGCAGGGACGGTTCGGCTTCAATCTCGTCAACGCCTGGAACCGCGCCGAGTTCGAGAAGGCGGGCATCGCCTTCGGCGAGCACGATGCGCGCTACGCCTACGGGCGGGAATGGATCAGCGTCGTCGAGCGGCTGATGGCGGGCGAGACGGTCAGCCACGCCGGCGAGCACTTCCGGATCAGCGACTATCGCCTGTCGCCGGCCAGCCCCGTGCGGGCGCGTCCCCGCATCTATCTCGGCGGGGAATCCGAGCCCGCCCGCGCGCTTGCCGCCGACCATGCGGATGTCTTCTTCATCAACGGCCAGCCCATCGAAGACGTGCAGGCGATCATCGCCGACCTCACCCGGCGCCCGCGGCGCGGCGCGCCGCTCGCCTACGGGCTTGCGGCCTTCGTCATCGCCCGCGAGAGCGAGCGCGAGGCCGAGGAGGAATATCGCCGGCTGCTCGCCCTCGCCGCCAGGGATGCGCCGGCCAAGCAGGAGCAGGCGGCCCGCACCGACCCCAATGTGGTGATGATCCGAACCTTCGCCAAGTCGCCGCGTGTGGGCACCAACGGGGGCACCGCCGCGGGCCTCGTGGGCAGCTACGACCAGGTGGCCGAGCGCATCCGGGCCTTCCATGCCGCCGGCATCGAGCTGTTCATGCTGCAGTTCCAGCCGCTGCGCGCCGAGCTCCGGCGCTTCGCGGCGGAGATCTTTCCCCGCCTCGACCGCCCCGCCCCCGGTGCTGCCGCCGACCTGCGCGTCGCGCAGGCGGGCTGACCTCCCCTCCCGCCCCCGCCGAGGTGCGCCTTGAGCAACGCCGAGCACACAGCAACCCTTCCCCTGCCCGCCCTCGCGGGGCCGCGACCGGAGTCCGGAGGACGACGGCGCCCCCGCGTGCGCCTCGGCGCATCCCATCTCCTCATCCTGTCCTGGGTTGCGCCGGTGCTGCTGGTGGTGGCGTGGGAGATCCTCGCCCAGACGGGTTTCGTCACGCCCCAGGTCCTGCCCGCGCCGAGCAAGGTCGTGCGCACGGCCTTCAAGCTCGCCACCTCGGGCTCCCTGCTTGAGGACCTCGTCACCAGCCTGCTGCGGGCCGCGGCCGGCTTCGCCATCGGCGGCAGCATCGCCTTCGCTCTGGGCATCCTCGTCGGCTTCTCGCGCATCGCCGAGGCCCTGGTCGACCGCAGCGTCCAGATGGTGCGCGCCATCCCCTTCCTCGCGCTGCTGCCGCTGGTGATCGTGTGGTTCGGCGTGGGCGAGGGACAGAAGATCTTCCTCGTCGCGCTGGGCGTCGCTTTCCCCATCTACATCAACACCACCCTCGGCATCCGGCAGGTCGATCCCAAGCTCCTGGAGCTCGGCCGGGTGCAAGGCCTGTCCACCCTCCAGATGATCACCCGCATCGTCCTGCCGGGGGCCCTGCCCTCGATCCTGACCGGCGTGCGCTACTCGCTCGCGACCGCCTGGCTGGCGCTGGTGGTGGCGGAGACCATCGGCGCCCAGGCCGGCATCGGCTTCCTCGCCATGGATGCGCGCGAGTTCCTGCGCACCGACGTGGTGGTGCTGACCATCGTCATCTACGCCCTCATCGGCGTGGTGGCGGATTCCGTCGCGCGCCTGCTCGAGCGCCGGCTGCTGGCGTGGCACCCGAACTTCGGCGGGGCGGGCCGATGACCGTGCCGCAGCTGGACCAGGCAAAGCCGGCGGTCCGTGTCGCCGGCCTCACCCGCGCCTATGGCGACCGGGTGGTCATCGACCGGCTCGACCTCACCATCGGCCGGGGCGAGTTCGTGGCGCTGCTTGGCGAGAGCGGCTGCGGCAAGACCACCCTGCTGCGCGCCCTCGCCGGCCTCGACCCCATCGATGGCGGGCGCATCGAGGCGCCCGGGCGGCCGGCCGTGGTGTTCCAGGAGCACCGCCTTCTGCCATGGGACAGCCTGTGGCGGAACGTGGCGCTTGGCCTGGACGCGCGAGACGCGCGGGCGCGCGCCGCCGCGGCCCTTGCCGAAGTGGGCCTCGGCGGCCGGCTCGACGACTGGCCGCGCAATCTTTCCGGCGGCCAGGCCCAGAGGGTCGCGCTGGCCCGTGCCCTGGTCCAGGAGCCCGAGCTTCTGCTGCTCGACGAGCCCTTCGCCGCCCTCGATGCACTGACCCGCATCCGCATGCACGTGCTGGTGAAAGACCTGGTGGCCCGTCACCGTCCCGGCGTCCTCCTCGTCACCCACGACGTGGAGGAAGCCATCGCGCTGGCGGACCGCATCCTGGTCATGCGCGGCGGCGTCATCGCCGCGGAGCATCGTCCCCCGGCACCCGGGTGGCCTGCCGCCAGCCGGTCCGCCCTCCTCGCCGAGCTCGGGGTCGAGAACGACCTCCCGAGCGCCTGACCCCCCATTTCCGACGAGACCTCCATGTCCTCCTTCCTCAGCCCCTCCCGCCGCCAGTTCCTTGCCACCGGCCTCGCCGCCGCCTCCGGGCTGTTGCCGTTCGCCGCCGCGGCGCAGAAGGACACCCGCAACACCGACACCGTGCGCCTCACCTGGGGCTTCCACGGCCTGACCCTGATCGCCAAGGAGCGCGGCGTCTTCGAGAAGGCCCTGGGGGAAAAGGGCATCAAGGTGGAATGGCTCGGCCCGTTCCCGAACCATGCGCCGACCCTCCAGGCGGTGACCGGCGGCAGCGCGGACTTCGGCTTCGGCGGCTCCACGACGCCTGCCTTCGCCGCCATCATCGCCGGCTCGCCCCTGGTGTTCTCCCAGTTCGTGCTCTACGAGCCGCGCACGACGGCGATCATCGCCAAGGACGATTCCGGCATCAACAAGGTGGAGGATCTGGTCGGCAAGTCGGTGGCGGTGAACCGGTCCGGCCTCGGCGAGTTCCTGCTCGTCGCCGCCCTGGAGAAGCACGGGATCGACCGCTCCAAGGTGAAGTTCGTCTATCTCAATCCGCCGGATGCCGCCCCCGCGCTGGCCTCGGGCAAGGTGGACGCCTGGTCCATGTGGAGCCCCGGCGTGGACATCGCGCGGCTCGAATACAAGGCGCACGACATCTTCCTCGAGGACCGCGACCTCGATTTCTTCATCGACTACAGCTCCTACGTGACCAGCCGGAAGTTCGCGCAGGAGAATGCGCAGATCGTGAAGGCTGTCGCGAGCGCCTACGAGACCGAGGCCAAGTGGACCAACGCCAACGTCGTCGAGGCCGAGACCATCGTGCAGAAGCGCGCCGGCTACAGCGACGCGATCCGGGACCAGTTCATCGAGCGCAAGCGGCACTACACGCTGTTCCCGGCGTCCGATGCGGCGTTCGTCGCGCAGCTGCAGAAGGCGGCCGACTGGCTGGCGGAGCGCAAGATCCTGCCCGAGAAGATCACGGTCTCCGACCACCTCGCGACGTTCTGAGGCCGCGCCGCCCGCCCCCCTCCCCGCCTCCGGTCCGGAGGCCCGAACCGTCGATCCGGCTGAAGCCGGCCGGATCAGGCTCCGGCCCACCAGCCCCATGCCCAGGACTCATCATGAACCTTCCCGTCACCGACCTGTCGTTCCGCCTCACCGCACCGCCGGATATCGCCTCGCCGGAATGGCAGCGCCTGTTCGACCACATCGCCCTCGGCGCCGCCGAGCGGGAACGCGACCGCATCCTGCCTTTTGAAGCCATCGACCTGCTCCGGAGCGCCCGCTTCGGCGCGCTCCGGCTGCGCAAGGAGGATGGCGGTGCCGGCGCATCCTTCCGGGAGCTCTACGCCATCGCCATCCGCCTCGCCGCGGCGGACGCGAACGTCGCCCACATCTTCCGCAACCATTTCACCGTGGCCGAGCAATACGCCCGCACGCCGTATGACGCGCAGGGCCGCGCGTGGCAGGCCCAGGTGCGCGACGGCGCCATCTTCGGCCTCGCCAGCACCGAGACCGGCGCCAATCCGGCCGGCGGGACGCGACCCGACACGCTGCTCACCCCCGATGGCGAGGGCTTTCGGCTCGACGGCGTGAAATTCTACAGCACCGGCACCCTCTACGCCGACGCCGTGCTGGTGCGCGCGGCCGACGCGGAGCGACGTCTCGCCTCCGTCATCATCCCGGTGAAACGGGAGGGCATCGAGATCCTCGACGACTGGGATGGCGCCGGCCAGCGCCTGACCGCCTCCGGCACCACCCGCTACACCCATGTGCGGGTGGAAGCCGTGGAAGCGGTGTTCGACGTCCCCGGTCGCGGCTATGGCCTCAGCTATTCCAACACCCAGGCCCAGCTCTTCCTGACCTCGGTGGTGGCGGGCATCGCGCGCGGCGCCCTCGACGAGGCGGTCGCCTTGCTGAAGCGACGCCAGCGCAGCTTCTATTATGCCCACACGCCGCGTCCAGCCGACGATCTGCTGCTCCAGCAGGCCATCGGCCAGCTCGCCGCCAACGCCTTCGCCGCCGAGGCCACCGTGCTCGCCGCCGCCGACGCCCTCGACCGCACCGGCGCGGCGCGCGACCGCGGCGAACCCGACGGCGTGCTGGCGGCGGACGCCGCCCTCGCGGCGGCCCAGGCCAAGATCGTCGTGGACGACCTTGCGCTGCGCAGCGGCTCGCTCCTGTTCGAGGCCGGCGGCGCCTCCGCCACCGAGCGCCGCTACAATCTCGACCGCCACTGGCGAAACGCCCGCACCATCGCCTCCCACAATCCGGTGAGCTACAAGGCCCAGGCCATCGGCGCCCTCCTCGTCAACGGCACGCCGCTGCCGGACAAGGGGTTCTTCTGACCCGGCGGCCCACGGGCGCACCCGCTCCAGGATCCCCAAGGCGCCCGGGCCGCCGTCATGCGACGGCCCGGGCGTGATGCGTCCTTCCAGGGGGCGCCGTCCGCCTTGAAGCCCCCGCGCTCCGGCGACTTCCCTCGTTCCGATCTCTCAAGGCGCTTTCCACGAGCCTCCCGCGAGATCGCCCAGCGCGACCTCGTCGATGATCGGCTTGCGCGCCATGCCCGCCTTCCATATGCCTGCCAGCGTCTCGCCCATACGCGGCGCCGGACGCCCGGCGTCCCGGTCGGTGAGGGACATCGGCGAGGGGTGTTTCGTCCACGGCCTTGACGACCGTGGAGCGGCTCCGAGGCAGCCCATCACGTTTCCGAAGCAAAGCTGGCAGGCAGATCGGCACCAGCCGATACCTACATTCTATAAAAATATATATCTGCCAAAGAAATTTATTTTACTTAACATATTTATATTGAAATATAGATATATCAGATAATTATATTTCATAATATTATTTCTCAATCATAAACAAAATAAGATACATCGAGTATATACATATTTACTTCTTTACGATAGCGCATGTCTTCGCCGGAACCCGCAGGGTCACACATCCTTCGGTTTTCAATGGACGAGCTTTCCCGGCCCAACTACAAATTCGACGCCCAAAAAGGGCCCGCTTCGAGGGAGGACTCATGATGACCCGCTCACTTCTGGCCGCGGGAGCGTTCGCTATCGCCACGGTCACGGCTACCGCAGCGTTCGCCCAGCAGGAAGTGCCCATCGGAGCGATCGAGATCCTTTCCGGGCCGAGCGCCAGCTACGGCATCGCCATCAAGGCCGGGCTCGAAATGGCGCTGGACGAGATCAACAGCGCGGGTGGCGTCCTCGGCGGCAAGAAGCTGACGCTGGTTATCGAGGACTCGGCCGGCAACAAGGACCAGGCCGTCAACGCCGCGCGCAAGCTGGTCGGCCGCGACAAGGTGCCGGTGATCATCGGCCCGACCCTTTCCAACGAAATGTTCGCCGTGGGCCCGGTGACCAATCAGCGAAAGGTCGTGACGGTGGGCACCTCGACCACCGCCAAGGGCATCACCGAGATGGGCCCCTACATTTTCCGCACTTCCCTGCCCGAAGCCGACGTGGTGCCGGTGACGCTGAAGACCGCCAAGGACAAGTTCGGCGTCAAGACCATCGCGATGATGTACGCCAATGACGACGCCTTCAGCAAATCCGGCTTCGATTCCATGAAGGCCGCGGCCGAGGCGCTGGGCCTGAACATCGCCACCATCGAAACCTTCGGCAGCAAGGACACGGACTTCTCCGCCCAGCTGACCAAGATCAAGGGGCTGAACGTGGATGCCATCACGGTGTCCGCGCTGGTGGAGCCCATCTCCGGCGTCCTCCTGCAGGCCCGCCAGCTCGGCATCCCCGCCAGCGTGCGCTTCATCGGCGGCAACGGCGCGAACTCGCCCAAGCTCGGCGAGATCGCCGGCGAAGCCGCGGACGGCCTGCTCGTCGGAAGCCCCTGGTTCGTCGACAAGAAGGACGCGGCGAATGTGAAGTTCGTCAGCGACTTCCGCAAGAAGTACGGCAAGGACCCGGACCAGTTCGCCGCCCAGGCCTACGACACGATGCACATCGTCGCCAAGGCCGTCGACGCGGCCGGCGCGAGCGACAGCGATGCCATCCGCGAGGCCCTGCTGAAGACCCGCCACAGCGGCGTGATGGGCCCGTTCAGCTTCACACCTGGCCGCGATCCGGCCTCGGCGGAGGGCGTGGTCGTGCTGACCATGAAGGGCGGCAAGTTCCAGATCCTGGAATAGCCGCGACCGGCACCCGTCCCAGGTTTTCCCAACGATCGGAGCGCGCCTCCGTCAAGCCAGAGTGAAGCTGGTCGATGCTTTCCCAACAGTTGGTCAATGGTCTCGTCCTCGGGTCGACATATGCCCTGTTCGCCCTTGGGTTCACCCTGACCTTCGGCGTGCTCCGGGTCATAAACCTGACGTATGGCTTCTACTTTTCCGTAGGCGCCCTCGTCGCATTGTCGCTGGCGCGCACGCTGGGGCTGTCCATCTGGACGGCGCTTCCAGCGGGCGCGCTGGCCGCCGGGCTGGTGGCGGTGGTGGTGGACGGCGTGCTTCTCACCCGGCTGCGCCGCAGCAAGGCGGGGGAGCTCTCCTCGCTGATGGTGACGCTGGGTGCGGTCCTTGCGCTCTATGCCCTGATGGCGGCGTTTCTCGGCACGGACATCCAGCGCTTTCCCTTCGGCTTCGTCAGCAACACGGCGCTGGAGATCGCGGGCATCCGCGTGTCGCAGGTGCAGATATTGATCATCGGCACCACCCTGCTTCTGGTGCTGATGCTCTTCGTGCTCCTCCAGTACACGCGCCTCGGCCTGATGATCCGCGCGCTGGCGCAGAACGAGGACGCCGCCCGCCTGATGGGCATCAACGTGGACGCCACGGTGGTTGCCGTGTCGTTCCTGTCCGGCCTTCTGGGCGGGGCGGCCGGCGTTCTGATCGGGCTGAACTTCAACGCCATCCAGCCGTTCATGGGCGAGACCATGATGCTGCGCGGGTTCGCCGTGATCATCGTCGGCGGGCTCGGGGACATCCGCGGCGCGCTGGTGGCCGGCATTCTTCTGGGCGTGCTGGAGGTGCTGACGGCCGGCTACATCTCCTCCAACGCCAAGGACGCCGTCGCCTTCACCATCCTGGTGCTGACCCTCTGGATCCGCCCGGTCGGCCTGTTCGGCCGTGCACAAGCCAAAAGGGCATGAGGCGATGACGGAGTGGCTGGACGATTTTCTGTTCACGTACGAGAACTTGATCCACGCGCTGGGGGTCAACGGACTGCTGGCCTTGTCCATGTATTGCGTGATGGCGCTGGGGCAGCTTTCGCTCGGGCAGGCGGCATTCATGGGCATCGGCGCCTACACCGGCGCCCTTCTGACGCTCAAGCTCGGCCTGCCATTCTACGTGGTCCTGCCCCTGTCCGCCGTGGTGCCGGCAATGGTCGCGCTTGTCATCGGCGGCCCGACGCTGCGGCTGGATGGCGTCTACCTCGCCATCGCGACCATCGCGCTGGGCGAGGTCCTGCGGGTGTTCTACATCAATCTGGACAGCGTCACCGGCGGCGCGCTCGGGCTCTCCGGCATCCCGCAGAAGGCAAGCCTGCCCCTCATCTATGCCCTGCTGGTCCTGTTCGTGGCCGGGTTCTGGACCATCGGCCGGACCAGGATCGGCCGGGCCATGGAGGCGATGCGGGAGGACGAGATGGCCGCCGGCGTCATGGGCATCAATCTCCCGCGCTACAAGCTCGGCGCGCTCATCGTCTCGTCCATGATCGCCGGTCTGGCCGGGTGCCTCTCGGCCCACTCGAACAGCTTCATCGGCCCCAACGAATACGGTTTCGAAACGGCCGTGAGCATCCTCAGCTTCGCCCTGCTGGGCGGCATCGGCACGCCCGTGGCCCCGGTGGTCGGGGCCATGGTCCTCACGGCGCTGCCGGAGGTCCTGCGCCCGCTCGCGGACTTCCGCCTCGTCATCAACGGGCTCATCATCGTACTGGCGATCCTGTTTCTCCCGCGGGGCATCCTTCCCTTCCGCCTGAGGAGAGCGCCATGAGCCCCTTGCTTTCCGCACGCGGCCTGACGATGCAGTTCCGCGGCCTCCTCGCCGTCGACGGGGTGGATGTCGACGTGGCCACCGGCTCGGTCCACGGCATCATCGGCCCCAACGGAGCGGGCAAGACGACGCTGTTCAACCTCGTCTCCGGCTTGCTTCAGCCCACCTCCGGCACCCTGACCCTGGAAGGCCGCGACGTGACGGCATCGCCGCCCTATGCGCGGACCCGGCTCGGCCTGGCCAGGACCTTCCAGAACATCCGCGTGTTCTCCGACATGACCGCGCTCGAGAACGTGCTGACCGGAATGCACACTAGGCTGGAGACGCCGGGCTGGAAGGCCCTCCTTCCCGGTTCCGGCGCCGGGGAGCGCGCCGCCAAGGCGCAGGCCATGGAGCTGCTGGAGTTCGTCGGCCTCACCGACAGGGCGAACGTCCGCTCCGGCAGCCTCGCCTATGGCGAGCAACGGCGGCTGGAGATCGCCCGCGCCCTCGCCAGCCGGCCGCGGCTGCTGCTGCTGGACGAGCCTGCGGCGGGCATGAACCCGGCCGAGACGCGCGAGCTGGCCGTGCTGCTCAGGCGGCTCGGCGAGCGAGATATCTCGCTTCTCCTGGTCGAGCACGACATGAGGTTCGTCATGGATCTGTGCGACCGCATCACCGTGCTGAATTTCGGCCGAAAGATCGCTGAGGGCGACCCGCTGTCGATCCGCAACGATCCTCAGGTCATTGAAGCCTATCTCGGCAAGAAGGTCGCGGAACGGCTGTCGAGGATGCTGGACGCATGAAGGACCTTCTCAAGGTTTCCGGCCTGCAGCTCGGCTACGGGCGCGCCGCGGTCGTCAAGGGCATCGACCTCACGGTGCCTGAGGGTTCCGTGGTGTGCCTGATCGGCGCCAACGGCGCGGGGAAGACGACCACCATGCGGGGGCTGTCGGGGCTCCTCAAGACCACGGCGGGAAGCATCCACTTCGATGGCGTGGACATCACCAATGCCCCGGCCCACCGGATCGCCCGGCTCGGCATCCGCCAGGTGCCCGAAGGGCGGCAGGTGTTTGCCGAGATGAGCATCGAGGAGAACCTGCGGCTGGGCGGCCTTCAGGCCCCCGGCCCCGAGGAATTCCGGAACCGGCGCGAGAAGGTGCTGGCGCGCTTCCCTCGCCTGCAGGAGCGCCTGGCGCAGCAGGCCGGGCTTCTTTCGGGCGGCGAGCAGCAGATGCTGGCCCTCGGCCGCGCCTTGATGGGAGCGCCCCAGCTCCTCCTGCTCGACGAGCCGAGCATGGGGCTGGCGCCCCTGTTCGTGGAGGAGATCTTCCGGATCGTCACCGACCTGAAGCGCGAGGGCGTCACGATCCTGCTGGTGGAGCAGAACGCGCAGGCGGCGCTGGAGATCGCCGACTACGCTTATGTCCTGGAAGGCGGCCGCATCACGATGCAGGGTCCGGGTGCGGAAATCGCCGAGAATCCGCAGGTGATCGCCGCCTATCTGGGCGGGCACTGAGGGCGCCGCAGCGCACGGGGCCCGTGCGCCCGCCGCCTCAACCGCAGGCGGGCGCGACCTCCAGCCGCCGGCGCCCGCGCCGCAGCAGCAAGGTGAAGGCGAGGCCCGCGAGGGCGGTAGCCGCGCCGGCCAGTGACACCGCCGGATAGCCGAGGCCCGCGTCGATCACCGCCCCGCCCAGCGCCGCGCCGAGGGCGTTGCCCAGGTTGAAGGCGCCGATATTCATGGCCGAGGCGAGGTTGGGCGCCTCCGCCGCCTCGCTCACCACCCGCATCTGCAGCGGCGGAACAAGCGCGAAGCTGGCAATGCCCCAGAGGAAGACGAGCGGCACCGTGGCCGCCTTCGAGCCCATGCCGCCCGCGAACAGCACCAGGAGGACCACCACCGCCACGAGCGAGCCGATGAGCGTGCCGTCGAGCGAGCGGTCCGCGAAGCGCCCGCCCATCCAATTGCCCACGGCGAGCCCCAGCCCGTAGACGATCAGCATGGCGGTGACGAAGCCCGAGGCCGCGCCCGTCTCAACGCGCAGGATCGGCGCGATGTAGGTGAAGACGGTGAACATGGCGCTGGCGCTCACCACCGTGAGCAGCAGGGCGGCGAGCACCGGGCCGCGCGCCAGAACCTTCAGTTCCGAGCGCATGTCGGTCTGGCCGTCGACCTTCAGCTGCGGCAGCGAGACGCGCACGGCCAGCATGGCCACGGCGCCGATGATCGCGATGCCGAAGAAGGCCGTGCGCCAGCCCACGGTCTCGCCCACCCAGGCTGCCAGCGGCACGCCGCCGATGGTGGCGAGGGTGAGCCCCGAGAACATGGCGGCCACCGCGCCGGCCCGCTTCTCCGGTGGCACCACGCTCGCCGCCACCACCGCGCCGACGCCGAAGAAGGCGCCGTGGTTGAAGGAGGTGACGATGCGCCCGGCGAGCAGGGCCCAATAGCCGTCGGCGAAGGCGGAGATGAGGTTGCCGACGGTGAAGATGCCCATGGAGAGCATCAGCAGCCGCCGGCGCGGCATGCCGGCAAAGGCGAGCGTCATGATGGGCGCGCCCACCAGCACGCCGAAGGCATAGGCGCTGACCAGCAGGCCCGCCATGGGGATGGAGACGCCGAGGTCGTTCGCGATCACCGGAAGCATGCCCATGGGCGCGAACTCGGTCACGCCGATGCCGAACGCGCCGATGGCCAGCGCCAGCAGGGGTGGATTGATCTTCATGGCTGAGAAGCTCCGCCGAATTGTTCCTTGCCGGAATATGATTGACAGACGACGGCTTCAGTAGTGAGCCTTCGGGTCAAGCATCTTTGCGCGGGAATCACGAATGGAGCGCGCCGACCGAACGGGGGAAATGGCCATCTTCCTGAAGGTGGCCTGTGCCGGCAGCCTGTCGGGCGCGGCGCGGGAGCTGGGCCTCACGCCATCTGCGGTGAGCCGGATCGTCGCCCGCATCGAGGCACGGCTGGGGGTGCGGCTCATGGTGCGCACCACGCGCCAGCTGCGCCTCACGACGGAAGGGGAGACTTATGCCCGCGCGGCCCGGCGCATCCTCGCCGACCTCGACGAGACGGAGACCGCCCTCGCCGACCGGGCGAGCCCGCGCGGCCGCATCCGCGTCAGCGCCGCCATGGCCCATGGCCGCATGGTCATCGTGCCGCTGCTCGGCGCGTTCGTGGCGCGCTACCCGGAGATCGAGGTGGAAATGGAGCTGAGCGACGAGGTGGCCGACGTGCTGGGCGGGCGCGTGGACGTCGCGATCCGCTTCGGCCCGCTCCTGGACAGCCCGGTCACCGCCCGGCGCCTCGGCGAGACCGGCCGCACGGTGCTCGCCTCGCCCGACTATCTCGCGCGCCACGGCACGCCGCGGGTGCCGGCGGACCTCGCGCATCACAACTGTCTCGACTTCAGCTTCCGCCGCATCGAGCCCGGCTGGCCGTTCCGCGAAAACGGGCGGGACTACATGCTGGCGGTGAAGGGCAACATCACCGCCAACAATGGCGAGACGCTGGTGCAGCTCGCGGCCCAGGGCGTCGGCATCACCCGGGTCGGCAACTTCCACATCGACGAGGCCTTCGCACGGGGCGAGTTCGCGCACGGTGCCCTGGTGCCGCTGCTGGAGGCGTTCAACCCGCAGGACCGGGAAAGCATTCATGCGGTCTTCATCGGCGGGGCCAACACGCCGGCGCGGGTGCGGGTGTTCGTGGATTTCCTTGCGGAGAACCTGCGGGGCGCCGGCCCCGAGCACGGCTGATCCTCCACGGGCCGAGACCTCCCCCCGAGCAGGCGCGGGGGGAGGTCCTTGTTCATCACGCCAGATCGAAGCGATCCGCGGTCATCACCTTCGTCCAGGCGGCAACGAAGTCCTTGACGAACTTCTCCTTGTTGTCGTCCTGGGCATAGACCTCGGCATATGCCCGCAGGATCGCGTTGGATCCGAACACGAGATCCATGCGCGTCGCAGTCCACTTCAGCGCATCGGTCTTGCGATCGCGGATCTCGTAGAGGCCGTTGCCCGCCGGCTTCCACACATTGCCCATGTCGGTGAGGTTGACGAAGAAGTCGGTCGTCAGCGCGCCTTCCCTGTCGGTGAACACCCCGTGCTTGGTGCCGCCGTAATTGGTCCCGAGGACGCGCATGCCGCCGACCAGGACGGTCATTTCGTTCGCGGTCAGGCCCATCAGCTGGGTGCGGTCGAGCATGAGCTCCTCCGCGCTCACCACGTAGTCCTTCTTCAGCCAGTTGCGATACCCGTCGTGGATCGGCTCCAGCACCGCGAAGGACGCGGCGTCGGTCGTCGCGTCCGTCGCGTCGCCGCGGCCGGGCGCGAACGGCACGGTGACGTCGACGCCCGCCGCCTTGGCGGCCTGCTCCACGCCCACGTTGCCGCCGAGGACGATGACGTCGGCGATGCTCGCCCCCGTCTCGGCCGCGATGCCTTCCAGCACGCCGAGCACCTTGGCGAGGCGCGCCGGCTCGTTGCCTTCCCAGTCCTTCTGCGGGGCAAGGCGGATGCGCGCGCCGTTGGCGCCGCCGCGCATGTCGGAGCCGCGGAAGGTGCGGGCGCTGTCCCAGGCGGTGGCGATCAGCTCGCTGGCCGAAAGGCCGCTGTTGACGATTTTCGCCTTGACCGCGGCCACGTCGTAATCCGTGCGGCCGGCCGGGACCGGATCCTGCCAGATCAGGTCTTCCTTCGGGACGTCCGGGCCGATGTAGCGGACCTTCGGGCCCATGTCGCGGTGGGTCAGCTTAAACCAGGCGCGGGCAAAGGTGTCCTGGAAATATGCGGGGTCCGCCATGAACTTCCGGCAGATCGCGTTGTAGACGGGATCCACCTTCATCGCCATGTCGGCATCGGTCATCATTGGGTTGTGCCGGATCGACGGGTTGCTGGCATCGACCGGCTTGTCTTCCTCCTTGATGTTGACCGGCTCCCATTGCGAGGCCCCCGCGGGGCTCTTGCGAAGCTCCCATTCATGGCCGAAGAGCATGTCGAAGTAGCCCATGTCGAACTGCGTCGGATGCGTCGTCCAGGCGCCTTCCAGGCCTGAGGTCACGGCGCGGCTGGCAAGGCCCTTCTGGCCGGGGTTCGCCCAGCCCAGGCCCTGCTGGTCCACACCGGCCGCCTCGGGCTCGGGACCGAGCGCCTTGGCGTCGCCGTTGCCGTGGGTCTTGCCGACCG
This sequence comes from Xanthobacter nonsaccharivorans, assembly GCF_043194755.2. Lineage (NCBI taxonomy): Bacteria > Pseudomonadati > Pseudomonadota > Alphaproteobacteria > Hyphomicrobiales > Xanthobacteraceae > Xanthobacter > Xanthobacter nonsaccharivorans. Next base: position 3,395,544 of record NZ_CM195526.1, read on the forward strand.
TGTGGCCGCCGGCGGTCAGCGCCGCGGTCTCCTCGTCGTTCATGGCCATGCGGGCGAAGGTCTCGCGCACCTGCGCCGCGGTCTTCAGAGGGTCCGGCTTGCCGTTGACACCCTCCGGGTTGACGTAGATCAGGCCCATCTGCACCGCGGCCAGCGGGTTCTCCATGGTCGAGGGTTCGTCGACGTTCCCGTAACGGCTGTCGCTCGGCGCCAGCCATTGCTTCTCCGAGCCCCAATAGGTGTCCTTCTCGGGGCCCCAGATGTCATCGCGGCCGAAGCCGAAGCCGAAGGTCTTCAACCCCATGGATTCATAGGCGATGGTGCCGGCGAGCACGATGAGGTCGGCCCAGCTGACCTTGTTGCCGTACTTCTTCTTGATCGGCCACAGCAGGCGACGCGCCTTGTCGAGGCTTACATTGTCCGGCCAGGAATTCAGCGGGGCGAAACGCTGGTTGCCGGTGCCGCCGCCGCCGCGGCCGTCGGCGATGCGGTAGGATCCGGCCGCGTGCCACGACAGGCGGATCATCAGGCCACCGTAATGCCCCCAGTCCGCCGGCCACCAATCCTGGCTGTCGGTCATCAGGGCGTGCATGTCCTTCTTGAGCGCCTCGAAGTCGAGCGTCTTGACCTCTTCACGGTAATTGTAGGCCGCCCCCATGGGGTTGGTCTTGGTATCGTGCTGATGGAGAATGTCGAGGTTCAGCGCCTTCGGCCACCAGCCAAGGTTCGTCTCGCCGACTTCCGTGACCGCGCCGTGCATCACCGGGCATTTGCCGGCCGGCCTCATCTCACTCCCGCCCATGTCGCTCTCCTGACAGTGATTATGCATTCTGGTGCGCCACCAGATGCACGCGCCGCACTGCGATCCGTCGATCATGCCGGAACACAGCCCCGAGCTGCGCGCCTTCCATTGACGGGCTAAGTCCTACCCCAGAAGTATGATAATGAAAATTTGCATTTTCTAATCAGAACGATATGTTTAACTTATGAACGGTATCACCATGAAGCAGCTTCGCTATTTTGAAGCGCTGGCCCTGCATGGTCATTTCGGCCGCGCCGCCGAGGCCTGTTCCATCTCGCAGCCGGCCCTGTCCCTGCAGGTGAAGGAGCTGGAGGACATCCTCGGAGCGCCACTGGTGGAACGGGGCACGCGGCAGATCCGCCTGACAAGCCTCGGCGAGCAGTTCGCGCTGCGGGTGCGCGGCATTCTCCGCGCGGTGGATGAGCTGGATGACCTCGCCCGCTCCTCACACAGCGCGCTCGCCGGCCGGCTGCGGATCGGCGTCATCCCCACCGTCGCGCCCTATCTGCTGCCAGCGGTGATCAAGCGCCTCACCGAGCATCTTCCGGCCCTGGACCTGCGCCCCCGCGAGGCGGTGACGCAGAGGCTGGTAGAAGACCTGGCGGAAGGCCGGCTCGACACGGCCATCGTCGCCCTGCCGATTTCCGAGCCCTCCCTGAACGAATATGCCCTGTTCGAGGAGGAATTCGTCCTGGTGCGCCCGGTGGAGGATGCGGAAAAGCCGGTGCCGAACCCGGAGATGCTGCGCGAGATGAGGCTGCTCCTGCTCGAGGAGGGGCATTGCTTCCGCGAGCAGGCCCTGTCGTTCTGCAAGATGTCGTCGAGCCTCCCGCGTGACCTGATGGAGGGCAGCTCGCTGACGACGCTGGTGCAGATGGTTGGCGCCGGCATCGGCGTCACCCTCATCCCGCAGATGGCCGTTTCCATCGAGACGCGCTCGGCATCCGTATCCGTCGCGCAGCTGGCCCATCCGCGCCCGTCGCGGACGATCGGCATGGTCTGGCGAAAGACCACCCCCCTGGCGGGCCAGTTCGAGCATATCGCCGAGATGGTCCGCGGGGTCGCGGTCACTCCTCGTTGCGCCGCGCGCGCTTGCGGGTCTTGAAGTCGGCCTTCAGCTCGGCACGGCTGTACTGGTTGTTGCCCTCCACCAGCTGGGTGAGCATGGCGAGGAAGGCGGAGCGATACTCCGGGTCGAGCGGATCGAGCAGGCGCTGCTGCGCCTTCACCATGCTGGCATACATCTTCTCCACCAGCGTCCGGCCCTCCTCCGTGAGATAAACGTTCATGGAGCGCCGGTCGCGCTCGGAACGCTCGCGGCGCACCAGGCCGCGCTCGGAAAGGCGCTCCAGAACGTCTGCCACATTGGTGCGGTCGATGCCCACCTCCACGCCGAGGGTGCGCTGGTCGCTGCCCGCGTGCTTCAGCAGCGTGGTCATCAGCCCGTACTGCACCGGCGTGATGTTGAACTCCTTGCACTCCTCCAGAAAGAGGGCGGAGTGGATCTGGTGCAGCCGCCGCACCAGATAGCCCGGCCGCTCCCACAGGGGCATGGCCGGCTGGGCTGCCGACAGGGCATCCCCGGACCCTGCGGGGGCCGGCGGCTCCGGGGCGACGGCGGCGGAAGGAGGAGCCGCCGGCTTTCTTGCGCGGACGGTCCGTTTCCGGGCTCCGGATTCCTCCTGCGCCGGATGTGCATCCTTCAGACCGCCGGTTTTCGTCACCCTCAAGTCCGCACCTTCCCTCATTCCCCGAAGCGCCGTCCGCCCGGCAGGCAAGCCGCACGGCGCAATCCTGATCGGCATCGGAGCATGTCCCGGGCGCCGCGCACAAGCGCCGCACGAAAGGACAGCTGCGAACGGTGGATTCCGCTTGCCTCGCGACTGCGCACTGAGGCACGCTTCATGCAGTGTACCACATTGTATCCTGGCAGATACGCCCTTTTCGGAGCTCCCCACCAGTTCAGAACTACCAAAAAAGAAGGACATCCAGAGATGCTCGCTCGGTCTGCCCCCAAGCTGCTTGCATCAATTATAAGCTGTATGCTGATCATTTCGTCGGCCTCTGCCGCCGAGACCATCCGCGTTCGACTGGACTGGGCCCCCTGGGGCAACCAGGCCCCCTTCCACCTCGCAGCCAAGAGAGGCGTCTTCGCCGCGAACAGCCTCGACGTGGAACTCGTGGACGGCAATGGCTCGGTCGCCACCGTCCAGATCGTCGGCAACGGCAGCGAGTTCGACGTGGGCCATGCCTCCCTCGCCCCCATGGCCATCGCCCGCGCCAAGGGCCTGCCCGTCAAGGCCATCGCCGGCTTCATCCGGCAGAACGACATCGGCCTGCTGGTGCCCAGGGACAGCGGCATCGCCAGGCCGGCCGACCTCAAGGGCAAGACGCTGGCCTTCACCGCGGGCTCGCTGGAGGCGCCGTTTCTCGACCGCTTCCTCGCCGCGGGCGGCCTCACGCGCAGCGACGTGGAGCTCATCGCCGTGGATGCCGCGGCCAAGGGCGGCACCTACATGATGGGCCGCGCGGACGGTGTCTTCTCCACCGTCCCCTTCATCCTGCCGGTGGTGAGCGAAAAGCGGCCGTCCAACGTGATCCGCTTCGCCGATCATGGCCTCGCCTTCCCGAGCTTCGGCCTCTTCGCCACCGAGAAGAGCATCGCCGCCAAGGGCGCCGCGCTGAAGACCTTCTCGTCCATCGTCGCCGGCATGTGGACCTACATCCTGGCCGGGCACGAGGACGAAGCCGTGGCAGCCATCATGGAGGCGCGGCCGCAGGCGAAGCTGAACCCGGCCATCCTGCGCGCGCAGATCGAGACGCTGAAGGGCTACGTCTCCACGCCCGCCACCAAGGGCCAGCCTATGGGAATGATGGCCGTGGCCGACTGGACGCAGGCGCTCGCCACCCTCGCCGCGGGCGGGCTCATCCCGCAGGGGCAGGACGCCAAAGCCTACTTCACCGACGACCTCATCGACCCGGTGCTGGTGGCCCGTGTCGCGGCGGGCGGCAAGTAAGGTGCCCGCCCCCTTCATTTCCGCGCAGGGTGTCAGCAAGAGGTTTGGCGGGCCATCGGGGGTGCTGGCCCTCGACGAGATCGGCCTGGAGATCGGCGAAGGCGAATTCGTCAGCCTGCTCGGTCCTTCCGGCTGCGGGAAGAGCACGTTCCTGCGTTGCCTCGCCGGCCTCGAGACGGCGACCACGGGATCCCTCGCCCTGGAGGGACGGCCCATCCTCGGCCCGCCCGAGGCCCTCGGCATCGCCTTCCAGCGGGACGCCCTGCTGGAATGGTTCGACATCCTCGAAAACGTGCTCCTGCCGGCCGATTTCGGCGGCAGGCGCAAGGGCGACTATGTCCGGAAGGCGCAGGAGCTGCTGCAGATGGTGGGGCTGAAGGACTTCGCCCATGCCTATCCGGCAGCCCTGTCCGGCGGCATGCGCCAGCGGGCGGCCATCTGCCGGTCGCTGCTCATGGAGCCGCGCCTCCTGCTCATGGATGAGCCCTTCGGCGCCCTCGATGCGCTCACCCGCGACCAGCTGAATGTGGACCTGCACCACCTGTGGCTCCGGCGGCGCATGACTACGGTGTTCGTCACCCATTCCATCTCGGAGGCGGTGTTCCTGTCGAGCCGCATCGTGGTGTTCTCCCCGCGGCCCGGGCGCATCGTGGAGAACGTGGCGCTGGACCTGCCCGACGAACGCCGCCTCGCGGTGAAGGAGGCGCCGGAATTCCTCAGCTACACCCGCCACTTCCGGCACCTGTTCGAAACCATGGGCCTCATTCACGACTGAGCGGACAGCATGATGGACAAGCTCTCATCCGCCCTCAGGGGCTGGGGCACGCCGCTGGCCGGGGCCCTTTCCGTATTCATTCTCTGGGAAGCGGTGGTGCGCGTGGTCGGTGTATCGCCGATCCTCGTGCCGCCTCCCTCCCTGGTGCTGGCGGACATTGCGGCGGCGCCCCTCTGGTTCGCCCAGCAGACCGCCTTCACCGCCCTCATCACCCTGTCGGGCTTCGCCTGCGCGGCGGTGTTCGGCATCCTGTTCGCCATCCTCATCGTCGAGTGGCCGCTGCTCGACCGCCTGCTCTTCCCGCTCTTCATCGCCCTCAACAGCGTGCCGAAGGTGGCGGTGGCGCCGCTCTTCATCATCTGGTTCGGCACGGGCGCGGAACCGAAGATCGCCATTTCCTTTCTGGTGGCGGTGTTCGCGATCGTGGTGGACACCGCGCTGGGCCTGCGGTCCGTGCCGGCGGACACGCTGGACCTCGCCCGGGCGCTCCGCGGCTCCCGGCTGAAGGTGCTGCTGCGCATCAAGCTCTATTGCGCCTTGCCCCACATCTTCGCGGGGCTGAAGGTCACCATGTCGCTGGCGCTGGTGGGAGCGATCGTCGGCGAGTTCGTGTCGGCGCAGAAGGGGCTCGGCTACGTCATCCTGACCGCGCAGGGCATGTTCGACACACCGCGCGTGTTCGCCGCCATTCTCATCCTTGCGGTGATGGGAGTGGGGCTGATCGCGCTCATCGACGCGGCCGAGCGCCGGGCCCTGCCCTGGCGCAGGCGGCAGGCGGGCGGGCACTGACGAAGGCCCGCCGGCGCACGCGCGGGCCCATCCGGCACCGGCGGAAGACCGGGGCCGGGCATGGCGCCCATCCGTCTCACAGTGCGCCGAACGCTCCGGGGCAGACGGGCGCCGGCAATGTCGCCCCGAAAGCCGCGGCGGCCGCCAGCAGATGATGGTCCGCGCCCCATCTCGCCACGAGCTGCACGCCCAGCGGGCCGCCATTCTGCGCAAGGCCGACCGGCATGGCGATGGCCGGATGTCCGGTGAGGTCGAAGAGCGAGAGCGCCGACGTCCATTCGGAGCGCAGCGGCCCCGTCTCCTTCCCGTCCACCGCCAGCGGGCCGGCAAGATCGAAGTCCGCGCCCACCAGCGGGGCCGAGACGCAGGGGGTGAGGATGAAATCCACCTCCCCCAGCACGCCTTGCACCTGCCGGAACAGCTGCGTGCGCGCCACCTGGGCCCTGAGGAGGTCGAGCGCGCTGAAGCCCCGCGCCGCCGCGATGCCCGCGCGGAGCGTCGGCGAGAGGCGCGCGAGAGCCGCATCGGGCGTCGCAGCGAAACGCAGCGCCCAATTGCTCTGCTGCAGGGTGGACCAGATGGGATCGGGGTGGGCGAAGCCATAGGCCTCCACCCGCACGCTCGCGCCCAACGCCTCCAGGATGCCAGCGGCATGGCGGGTCGCGGCTTCCACCTCCCCCGCCACCATGCGGTTGCCGGTGGTGAGCCACAGCAGGACCTTGCGCCCGGCCAGGGGCGACCCGGCGGGCGCGGGCCCGGACGGCCCCTTGAGGCTCCAGGGATCGGCCGGCATCGGCCCCGCCACCACCGGCAGCGTGGCGGCGATGTCCGCGACGGAGCGGGCCAGAAGGCCAAGATGGATGAAGCTGCCGAAGCCGTCCGGCACCCGCTCGTGCGGCACCAGGCTGAGGGTGGGCTTGAACCCGTAGAGGCCCGTCGCGGCCGCAGGCAGGCGCGTGGAGCAGCCCGCGTCAGTGGCCAGCGTCACCGGCGTCACGCCCATGGCGACGCTCGTGCCGGCGCCGGAGGAGGAGCCCCCGCAGGTGAGCGCAGCATCGAACGGATTGAGGGTCAGGCCGGTGAGGGGTGAGGCCCCGAGGGGCGAATGGGCGAACTCGGTGGTGGTCGTCTTCCCGATCACCACGGCCCCAGCCGCCTTCAGCCGCCCCACGGCCGCGATGTCCGCCTGTGCGGGCGGGGCGTCGGCGAACAGCAGGGAACCCCAGCGGGTGGGCAATCCCGCGCTGTCCAGAATGTCCTTCACGCTCACCGGCACCCCCGCGAGGGGCCCCACCTCCTCCCCCGCCCCGATGCGCGCATCCAGCACGGCGGCGGCAGCCATCGCGCCCACCTCGTCGAGGGCGGCGAAGGCATTGAGCGGGGCGATGGCGCGGGCGCGGGACAGCGCCTCGGCCACCGTGTCGGCAACCCGGCGCGCGCCCGACGCATGGGCCGCCGCGAGCTGCGCGACGGCAGACGTTTCAGCCGCCATCATCACACCGGAATGCACAGGGCGTTGTCGATGAGCAGGCTGTCGTACACGCAGGTGCGCGAGGCCAGCCTCAGCCCGTCCTCCGTGCGCCGGAAGCGATCCATGTAGCGCCCTACCTGGTGGATGGTGGCATCCGGCCGGTCGAACAGCACCTGGAACACCACGTAGTGGGCCGCGGCTGAGATGATGCCATCCGCCTCCTCGGCAACCGTCAGGTTGCTCACCATGTGCCGCAGATAGCGCGGCGCGAACATGGCGGTCTTCTCCAGGGCGAACGCCCGGTCGCGGATCATGCCCCGGTTCTCGCAATAGATGAGGCCCACCGGAAGCCTGCGGTCGAAATTCTCGCGCGAGACGATGGTGTAGAAACCGTCCGGCGTGAACAGCCCCGCCCAGTCCATCAGGCGCTGCTCGTCGAGGGCGCTGCAATAGGCCGCGTTGAAGGCCTCCACCTCCGCCTTGAGCAGCAAAGCGGAGATGAGGTCCTCCCGGCTCGGCGCCGGCGCGTTGGATGTGCTCAGCATCGGGGCCTCCTCAGGCAATGCCCATGGCATCGCGCCAGTGGCGGTACATGGCGCGGATCGCCGCTTCCGAAATGAGGGTGTCGGCGGTGCCTGCCTCGGTATCGGGATCGAGCTTCACCAGATGCTCGCCGCCGGGGATGCCGAGCATGCCGTCCTGCACGAACTTGATGGCCTCGTTGTCCTCAAGGCCCAGGAATCCGGCCGGGCCCATGAGATTGCCCTGGCGCAGGCGATGGCGGGTCATCTCCTCGTCGTCGCCCTCGAAGCCGAACATGGTCCATTTCATGATGAATTCGTTGGGCCCGTTGGGCACGATGTGGCGGATGCCCAGCGTGTTCATCTCCCGCTGCACGATGAGGTTCGGCCAGATGGTCGCCATGGTGACGGACCAGGGGCTGTCGAACTCGTCGATGAAGTCCATAAAGCGCGGCTCCTCGAGAGTCATGCCCTCCTTGTAGGCCCGCATCTCCTTCTTCTTATCCTCGGAAACGACAGCATCCGACTTGGCGGAGGCCATCACCCCGTGGCGGCCGGAGGGATCCGCCAGCATCAGCGACTTGTTGCCCGCCACCAGCAGGCCGAACGTGACCAGGAAGGTGTGCAGCAGGGTGGCGTGATAGGGGTCCTTCAGGTTCTCGTGGTAGAGCTTCCAGTTGCCCGGCAGGCTGTGGCGATAATGGCCGAGCAGCTTGGGCTTGCGCCCGTCGAACGTGGCCTCGAACTCGCGCAGCACTTCCGGCCCCAGATAGTCGGGGAAGCTCTCCATCTCCTCCGCATACGAGGCGAAGACCACGCCGCGATGGGTGGTGACGGCAAGCTGCCTCAGGCCATGCTCGGCCGGCTTGAAGTCCTTCGGCATGCCGCCCTTGCCGTCCACCCCCCGGCGGAACGGCACGCCCACGAGGTTGCCCTTCAGGTCGTAGGACCATTGGTGATAGGGGCAGACGAACTCCTTGGCGTTGCCCGACAGGTCCCGGCAGAACTCGGCGGCGCGGTGGGCGCAGCGGTTCTCGAACACGTGGATGGAGCCATCCTCGGCCCGGGCGACCACCACAGGCGTGGGCCCCACGTTGGAGCGGATGAAGTCGCCGGGATTTTCGATCTCGCATTCGAGCGCGACGAAGTTCCAGGTGCGGCCGTGAAAGATGTTCTCCACCTCCCGCTGGTAGATGGCCTCGTCCGTATAGACCCAGTCCGGAATGACCGAGAGGCCTTCCGTGGGCCACACATATTTCTTCGCGAACTGGACGTCGGGGCTCGCGCTCATGTCGTCCTCCTCTGGGCTTGTTGCTTCGCTGCCCACCAGGCGCGCGCCCACGGCGGCGGCGTCGAAGGGGGTGGGATCGTAAAGCTCGGCGCGGCCGGCGCGGATGGCGGCCGGATCATCGAAGGCGATCACCGCCGTGACCCGGCCCGTCGCTGCATCCAGCGTGCGATACACAGCCCCGGAGGCAGCGTCCGGCCCCGCCGCCACCACCGTATCGGTGGCGTCGGGCGTGCCCGTCATCTGGATGTTGAGGCCAAACTGGTCGGTCCAGAACCAGGGCGCCTTTTCCGCCGGGATCTCAGTATCACCGGCGATGGCGCGCCCCGCGGCGGCGCCCTGCTCCTCCGCATTCTGCCAGCTTTCCAGGCGGCGACGTCGGCCGCGGAGAAGCGCATGATGGAGCGCGCAGTCTCCGGCGGCGTAGATGCCCGGCACGCTGGTGCGGCCGGCGGCATCAACCACGATGCCGCCCTCCACCGCACAGCCCGCCTGCCCGGCCAGCGACGTCTCCGGCACAAGGCCAACGCCCACCAGAACCGCATCCACGGTGATCGGCCCGGCGGTGGTGGCCACGGCGAGGCCCCCCTCGACCTGGTTGATGGCCTCGACGCCGATGCCACGCCGTACCTCGACGCCAGCCTTCTCCGCCACACGGCGGAAGACGGCGCCGAGCGCGGGCGGCAGCAGGCGCGCCATGAGCTCGGCTTCACGCTCCAGCAACACCACCTCGACACCGCGGGCGCGGGCTGCGGAGGCGAGCTCCAGCCCGATGAAGCCGCCGCCCACCACCAGAACCCGGCGCGCCCCGGCGAGCGCCCCTGCAACGGCCCGCGCATCCTCGATCGTGCGCAGGTGGTGAACACCGGGAAGGTCTCCCCCCGGCACTGCGAGCCGCCGGGCTGCGCCGCCGGTGGCGAGGAGCAGGGCGCCATAGGAAAGCGTGCTGCCGTCGGACAGGGTCACCACCTGAGCGGCAGCGTCCACCGCCTCGACCCGCACGCCGAGATGGAGCAAGACCTCAAGCGCATCGGCCTCTTCGGCCGAGAGCCGCGCGGCGGAGGCGAAATCGAAGCTGCCGGAGAGGATCTCCTTGGACAGCGGCGGCCGCTCATAGGGAAGATGCGGCTCGGCACCCACCAGATGGATGGCGCCGGCAAATCCCGCCCCGCGCGCCGCGCGGATGGCGGCGGCCGCCGCCTGCCCGGCGCCTGCCACAACAAGCGCAGGCGCCCCCCGCATCGCTGTCGGCGGCGCCGGCTCCGCACCCGCAGGCTCAGCTGAATCCGAGTCCAATTCAAGATGTATACTGCTCATATCGAGATCGATGAAGACCTCCCCACCCTCCACCTTCGCGGCATAGGTGGCGAGGTCCCTTGTCAAGGGCGCGCAGAGGGCCTTGCCGGTGCGGATGTCGAAAACGCCCTGGTGGAGGGGGCACTCGATGGTGCCGTCCTCCACATGACCATCCTTGAGAAAAGCCAGCGCATGCGTGCAAATCCCGTGGGTCGCATGCACCTCGCCGCCAATGCGGAACAAGGCGACCGGCGTGCCGTCCACCTCCACGCCGACAACGCCGCCATCGCGCAGCGCGTCCAACCGAGCCACCTTCCGCCAGGCCATTCCCGCTCCCTTACAGGTTCAATTTTAATCAGTATACTATCTATTATACGCAACACCAGAAACACCTTGGGCGCCCGCGCTCAGGCCCTGACGAACAGCCGGCGCAGGGCTCCGCGCAAGGTCGCGACCAGCAGGCTGAGGGCGCTGAGCTCCGCTGCCTTGGCCGCCGGCTCCTTCCCCGCCAGGGCCGCCGCGAGGTTTCCGGCGAATACACCGGCAAGGTGCCCCACCAGGTTCTGCACCAGCGCCCCCCGCGAGAACTGGGCGAGCGGCCCGGTGATGCGGTAGCGCAGCGTGACGTCGAGATCGGTGCCGCCCGCTCTCGGATGCAACGCGAACACGATCTCGCCCTTCGCCTGCGAGCCGGAGCCCCGGTCCTTGCCCGAGCCCGTGACCAGGCCGGCATGGACGGCATCATCAAAGCTCACCTCCGCCTCGCCGCCGAACGAAGCCTTGATGGGGCCGAAGGTCACCACCATGCGGCCGTCCAACCGCTTGCCGTCGAACGAGACGATCTCGGCGCCCGGCAGGCAGCGGGCCAGAAGGTCCATGTCCTTCAAGGCAGGCCAGACGGCGGCCGGCGACGCATCCATATGGACGCTCTGGCGGATCTCGCTGCCGCCTCCACCGAGGCCGGCCGCAACAGAAGCTGCGGGCGGAGCCGAGGCCTTGGCCGCCATCGGCGCGGGCGTCAGCGCAACTTCGGACACGACCACAGTCTCCGCCGCCTGCGCCGCCACCGGCACCTTGCCGGCGGAGACCGCGCACACCGCATTCACGATGCCCACATAGCCTGTGCAACGGCAGAGATTGCCGCTCAATTCCTCGCGGACCGTCCGCTCGGAGCAGGCGCCGAGGCGCGTCACGATATCCCGCGAGGAGATGAGCATGCCCGGCGTGCAGAAGCCGCACTGAAGGGCGTGGTGCTCGGAAAACGCCTCGCGCAGCTCTGCCATCACCGGGTCGGCGTCGAAGCCTTCGATGGTGCGCACCTCGGCCCCGTCGCAGGCGGCGACGGAGGCAATGCAGGACCGCTGCGGCTTGCCGTCGATGAACACGGTGCAGGCCCCGCATACCCCCTGCTCGCAGCCCAGATGCGTGCCGGTGAGCGAAAGGTGCTCGCGCAGGAAATCCGCGAGGTGCGTGCGCGGCTCCACCAGCGCGCTGACGCGCTCGCCGTTCACGGTGAGGGTGATGGCGTTCATTCAGATCCCCGCATCGCTGAAGGCGCGTTCCACCGCCACCTTGTGGATGGCCCGGAAGGCCTCCGGAAGGCCGGCGAGTGCCGTGTCGATTTCCGCATTGGCAACGACCAGGGCCCCCGCCGGATCGCCCGCGGCAAGGGCGGCACCTGCGCCAGCCAGCACCAGCGGCGGCGCTTCCACCGCTCCTGCCACCACCCTGGCAAGGCCGCTCCCGCCATCCAGCACCACGGCGCCGATGGCCTGGGCGAACTCGCCGGTCTTGCGGCAGATCTTGTGGTAGCCGACTTTCGCGCTGCCCGAGAGCACCGGCACGCGCACGGCAGTGAGCAGTTCGTCCGGCGCGAGAACGGTGGTGTAGGCGGCGATCATGAAATCGCCCATGGCCACCTCGCGCATCCCGGCCGGCCCGCGCAGCGTCAGGCGCGCATCGAGCACGGCCATGGTGGAAATCCAGTCGGCCGCCGGATCCGCATGGGCGAGGCTGCCGCCGATGGTGCCGCGGTTGCGCACCGCGCGATAGGCGATGCCGTGCGCCACACGGCGCATGAGCCCTGCCGACACGTCCGGCACCACGCCATCCTCGAACTCGGCATGGGTCCAGCCGGCGCCGATCTCCAGGAAGGTCGCGCTGCGGTTCAGCGCGCGCAGCTCGGAAACCCGGCGCAGATCCACGAGCGCCGAGGGCCGCGCCAGGCGTAGGTTCAGCATGGGGCCGAGGGAGCAACCGCCGGAGACCGGCTTTGCCCCATCCGAGCCGGCGATCGCGCCGAGGGCCTCGTCGAGGCTTCCGGCGAAGGAGAGATCGAAGGCGGCGGGCTTCATGCGGCGCTCCGCCCGTTGGCGTCCCGTCCCCTGGCATCGGCGAGCGCCGCAAGCACGCGTTCGGGCGTTGCCGGGATTTCGCACAGCACAGCGCCGAGGCCCCTCAGGGCGTCGTTGATCGCATTCACCACGCCCCCCGCAGGCGCGATGGCTCCACCCTCCCCCACGCCCTTGATGCCATGGGCCGAGAAGGGCGAGAGCGTCTCGGTATGGGCGATGCGCACCCTGGGCAGCTCCGTGGGGCCGGGGAGCAGATAATCGACCAGGGTGGACGCCAGCGGCTGGCCCTCCCGGTCATAGGTGCTTTCCTCGAACAGCGCCGTGCCGATGCCCTGGGCCACGCCGCCATAGGCCTGGCCCTCCACGATCATGGGGTTCACCATGCGTCCGCAGTCTTCCACCACCACATAGTCGAGAATCTCGGTGGCACCCGTCCTCGGGTCCACGGCCACCACCACCGCGTGGGTGGCATAGGAAAACAGGCCCGTATCCACCTGCGGCTTGTAGCCGTCAGTCACCTCGAGGCCGCCGGTGTCCACATCGTCCGGCAGGACTTCCGGCGTCGTGTACCAGGCGCGGGCCACCTCGGCGAAGGTGGTGGATCCGTTGAGGCCGTGGATCACGCCCTTGTCGAAGCGGATATCGGAGGGCGCGCATTGCAACAGGTGCGCGGCCAGCGCCTTCACCTTCTCCGCCAGCTTCTGTGCCGTGCGGGACACCGCCCCGCCCGCCATGACGATGCCGCGCGAGGCATAGGCGCCGGTAGAGAAGGGCGTGGTCGCGGTGTCGCCCAGGATGACGTGGATCTGCGATACGGGAAGGGTGAGGATCTCGCTCGCCACCTGCGCCAGCGTCGTCTCCAGGCCCTGGCCGATGGTGTGGATGCCGGCGCGCACATCGGCGCTGCCATCCGGATTGATGCGGATGGTGGCCTGCTCGTAGCCCGGCACCAGTGGCGTGCCCCAGGAAGCGAAGACCTTGGTGCCGTGGGCGGACTGCTCCGTATAGGTGGAGAAGCCGACGCCGATCAGCCGCCCGTCCGCCTCCCCCGCCGCCTGCCGCGCCCGCACGGCCTCGAAGCCGATCATCTCCCTCGCCATGGCGAGGGATTGGGGATAGTCGCCGCTGTCGTAGAACTTCTTCGTAATATTGGTGTAGGGCATGGCCGCAGCGGGCACGAGGTTCTCCGCCCGCACGTCCACCGCCTCCCGCCCCACGGCGGCGGCGATGGCGTCGATGGTCAGTTCCATAGCGAAGCACACGCCCGGCCGCGCCACGCCGCGATAGGGGGCGAACGGCGGCTTGTTGGTGGCCACCGAATAGGTCTTGCAGCGATAGACCGGCCAGACATACGGCCCCGGCAAGTTGCCGCCGGCCTGCGCCGCCTCAAGGCAGGCGGTGAAGGGCCACACCGAATAGGCGCCCACATTGACGCTCACTTCCGCGTCGAGGCCCAGCAGCTTGCCACATTCATCCGCATAGGCGGTGATGACATATTCATGCTCCCGGGCATTGGCGCCGGCGGTCAGGTGCTCGCGCCGGTCCTCGATCCAACGGAACGGGCGCTTCAGCGTCATCGCCAGCCACGCCACGAGGATTTCCTCTGGCTGCATCAGACACTTGTAGCCGAAGCCCCCGCCCACGTCCGGCGGGGCGATGCGGATCTGGCCGGCGGGCAGGCCCAGCGTCTCGGCAAGGCCGGCGCGGATCATGTGCGGCACCTGGGTGGAGGTGTGGACCACCAGCATGTTCGCCTGGAAATCCCACCAGGCGACGAGGCCCTTGCCCTCCATGGGGTGCATGCACTGGCGGCCGGTGCGGAAGCGCTTCTCCACCTTGATGGGCGCGGTGCGCGCCACCTCCTCCATGCCACCGGTATCAAAGCTGGTTTCGAGAAAGAGGTTGTCGCCCCACGCCTCGTGCAGCAGCGCCGCGCCAGCCGCGCGGCCGCTGTCGCAATCGACGATGGCGGGCAGCTCCTCATAGTCGAACAGCGTCGCCTCGCAGAGGTCCTCCGCTTCGGCGCGGGTGGGCGCATAGGCCATGGCGACGATGTCCCCCACATAGCGCACCTTCTCCCGCGCCAGGGGCGGCCAGGCGGAGAGCTTGTAGCCGGGAATGGTGGAGCGGGTGACGATGTCGCCGATCCCCGCGGCATCGGCGACGGTGAACACCCGCTCCTCCTGCCCCTGTGGCTTGGTCACGGCGGTGATGCGCGCGTGGGCGACGGGGCTGCGCAGGAAGGCTACGTCGCACATGCCGGGCATGCGGATGTCGCCGGCGAAGCGACCCCGCCCCATCAGGTGGCGCGCATCCTCCTTGCGGCGGACACGCGCGCCGATTCCCTCGCCTTCAACGGTGCCGTGCTGTGCGGACATGGACTTCCCTGCCTTTTGCCCCTGGCTCTTGCTGGAGCGGCGCGGACGCCGCCCCATATGCGTGCGTGTCAGCCTAGAACCGCAGTTCGCTCAGGGCCATTTGGGCGCAGCGAAGCGGAAGGTGTCGAGCCGGTAGTCGGCCACGCGCATCCAGGCGTTGGATTCGTTCAGGAAGGTCTTCCACGGCTCGTAGATCTTCCTGAAGTCCGGATTGGATGCCGCGATCTCCGCGAAGGTCTCCGTGGTGGCCTTGTACACCGCCTCCATCACCGGCTGCGGGAATGCGCGCAGCTCCACGCCCGCGCCGAGCAGGCGGCGCAGGGCCTCCGGGTTCCTGGTGTCGTAACTGGCGAGCATCATCAGGTTCTGCTCGGTGGCCGCGGTCTCGAAGGCCGCCTTATAGAACGGCGGCAGCGCATCCCACGCCTCCTTGTTGGCGAGGGTGGTGATCTGGGCGCTGCCCTCCCACCAGCCGGGAGTGTAGTAATATTTCGCCACCTTGTTGAAGCCGAGTTTCTCGTCATCGTAAGGGCCGATCCATTCGGCCGCGTCGATGGTGCCGCGCTCCAGGGAGGGATAGATGTCGCCGGGCGGAATCTGCTGCGGCACCACTCCAAGCTTGGAGAGGATGCGCCCGCCGAGGCCGGCGATGCGCATCTTGAGACCCTGGAGGTCCTCGAGCCCCTTGATCTCCTTGCGATACCAGCCGCCCATCTGCACGCCGGTATTGCCACAGGGGAAGGAGACCATGTTCTCCTTGCCGAACAGTTCCTGGATCAGCGCCTTGCCGCCGCCGTAATAGTACCAGGCGTTCTGCTGGCGGGCATTGGTGCCGAAGGCGATGCCGCCGTCGAAGGCATAGGCCGGGTTCTTGCCGGTGAAGAAGGCGGTGAGGGTGTGGGAGCACTCCACGGTCTTGTTCTTGGTGGCGTCGAATACCTGCGTGGCGCCTACGATCTCGCCGCCGGCGAACGGCATCACCTCGAACTTGCCTTCGGTCAGCTCGCCGATGCGCTGGCACATGGCCGCGGCCGAACCGTAAATGGTCTCGAGGCTCTTCGGCCAGCTGGTGGCCATCCGCCACTTCACCGAGGGCAGGCCCTGGGCGAGCGCCGGCGCGGCGACCACCGATGCGGCGCCTCCAGCCGCGAGCTGGGTGAGAAATGTACGTCGCTTCATCCTATTCCCCTTTTGGTTCTTGGCTGGAGCAACCCGGGGGAAGAACCCGGGACTGTGCGGATGACCGTGCTGCGGAAATGGGAAGGGCGCGGCGACGCGAGAGGCAGGCGCGCATCACAGGCCTGCCCCCGGCTTCGGAAGGTCGCCGAGCCCCGGCATGGCCGGCAGGTCCGGCAGGCCGCCTGGCCCGTCGAGGCCATCGAGCTGACGCTGGGCCGCGGCGGGATCGCTGGTCCCGGCGGCGCTCTTGTAGTGCATCACCATCTGCGGGAAGAGGATGATGAGCCCCACCATGACGAGCTGGATCACCACGAAGGGTATGGCGCCCCAATAGATCTGGGCCGAGGTGATGGGCTCCATGCGCCGCCCCGTCACCTTGTCGAGATAGGGCACCTTCGGGGCCACGGAACGCAGGTAGAACAGAGCGAAGCCGAACGGCGGATGCATGAAGGACGTCTGCATGTTCACGCCCAGCATCACCCCCAGCCAAATGAGATCAATGCCCAGCTTCTCCGCCGCAGGACCGATGAGCGGGACGATGATGAAGGCGAGCTCGAAGAAATCGAGAAAGAAGGCGAGGAGGAAAATCAGCGCGTTGATGAAGAGCAGGAATCCCACCTGCCCGCCCGGCAGGCTGGTGAGCAGATGCTCCACCCACAGATGCCCGTTGATGCCGTAGAAGGTGAGCGAGAACACCCGCGCGCCCACCACGATGAAGATGGCGAAGGCCGAGAGCTTGGCCGTGGTCTGCGTCGCCTGGGTGAGGATGGAGAGGGAGAAGCGTGCGGGATTGCGCTCCAGCCGCCGCTTGATGGCCGCCAGCACCATGGCGCCCACCGCACCCATGGCACCGCCTTCCGTCGGCGTCGCGACGCCGAGGAAGATGGTGCCCAGCACCAGGAAGATGAGCAGCAGCGGCGGCACCATCACGAACGTGACCTGTTCCGCCATGCGCGAGACAAGGCGCAGGCCTGTCGCACGCTCCACCGCCGCCACGGCGAAAGCATAGACGGCGCCGGCTCCAACGAGATCGGCGAGCAGGCTCAGCGCACCGTGGCCGCTCTGGCGCGCCGCCACATAGCCGAGCGCAACCGCAACCGTGAGGAGAGCCGAGAGCGCAAGGCGCCGCGCGCCAAGAAAGCGATTGAGCAGGGTCGAGACCAGGGCCACCACGGTGGCGACACAGATGGCCAGGATGACGTAATCCGCCCCCGGCTTCACCTCCTGCTCGCCCATCACCATCGTTGCGACCGCTGCGGAATACGCCAGCAGCACGCCCAGCTGCCACACGCCGCGCCGTCCCGAAGGCTCGCGGCAGGTGAGGGCCTCCGGCGGCAGGCCGGGGGCCGCCTTTGGGGCGACCAGCGTCACCAGGAAGACGAACAACGCATAAAGGCCGGACAGCACGAGGCCGGGCACGAAGGCCCCCTCATACATGTCGCCCACCGAGCGACCGAGCTGATCGGCCATGACGATGAGCACGAGGGACGGCGGGATGATCTGCGCCAGCGTGCCGGAGGCCGCGATGACGCCCGAGGCAAGCCGCCGGTCGTAGCCATAGCGCAGCATGATCGGCAAGGAGATGAGGCCCATGGAGATGACGGAGGCCGCGACCACGCCGGTGGTCGCCGCCAGCAGCGCACCCACGAAGATCACCGCATAGGCAAGGCCGCCCCTGACCGTGCCGAACAGCTGGCCGATGGTTTCCAGAAGGTCTTCCGCCATGCCCGAACGTTCAAGGACGAGGCCCATGAAGGTGAAGAAGGGAATGGCCAGCAGCACTTCGTTGGACATGGTGCCGAATACGCGCTCCGGCAGCGCCTGGAGCAGGGGCCAGGAGAGCGTGATGGTCTCCGGCGCATACGGCGATAATTCCACCGCGATGAAGAAGAAGAGCAATCCGTTTGCGGCCAGGGCGAAGGCCACCGGATAGCCGAGTAGCATGAACACGACGAGGGTCGCGAACATGATGGGGGCAAGGTTCTGGGCGATGAAGGCGATCATCGAAATACGACCCCGCGACGCACTGGAATGAGGGGAAGACTGCGGGCGCTCACGGCTTCATCCCGCCTTCGGAAATGCGCGGGTCCACTGCCGCGAGCTCATGCAGGATGCGCTCCGCCTCCGCCTCGTGGAGATCGGTGGCGGCGCTCTCCTGAAGGTCTCCGCGCATGATCGCCACGCGCTTGATCAATTCGGAGGCGCCCTGCAGTAGGATGAGGCCGAAGCCGAGGAGGATCAGCGCCTTGGCCGGCCACAAAATCAGCCCGCCGGCATTGGTCGACATCTCCGACGAGGAGAGGGAATTCATGACGAAGGGAATGGAGAGCCACACCATCAGAGCGCAGAAGACGCCGAGGAAGAAGATGATGCAGAATATTTCAATGATATTCGTGACGCGCCGCGAGAACTTGCTCGCCACGATGTCGATGCGGATATGCTCGTTGAGCTGAAGCGTCCAGGGCGCGCACAGCATGAAGACCGCGCCGAACAGATACCATTGCAGCTCCAGCCACGCGTTCGATGAGACGCCGAACAGCTTGCGCACCACAGCATTGGCCGCGGAAACGAGAATGGCCACGAAGATCGCCCAGCAGGCAATCCGTCCGACAAGGGCATTCAGACGGTCGATCGCAAAGGCGACACCAAGAATAGTCTTCACGCCGACACTCCCCATGATCAGAGCCGGACAACCGGGCCCCACGGACACTGGAGATATAAAAAGAACTTTTCTAAACTAAAATGCGTCCGCCTGATATTTTGGATGCGCAGATTCAAAGCATTCGATCGCCATGCAGTTTTCGTATATCCGCATTGCCATCGGGTATTCTGCCAGATGGCAATTGAACCGATGGGCGTTGAACACTTGCGGCACGAGGCAGATATCTGCCATGCCAGGCGCATCACCGAGAACGAAGCGCCCCGACACCCCCCTCGCCGCCAGCACGCCCTCGATGCTGCGGAAGCCTTCCGCGATCCAGTGGGCATACCAGGCGCTGCGGTCCGCCTCGGACTGGCCGAGCCGCGTGTCGAGATACTTCAGCACCCGCACATTGTTCAGCGGATGAATGTCGCAACAGATGATCTGGCTGACGGCGCGCACATAGGCACGGGCCTCCGGCGCCTCGGGAAGGAAAGGCGGATCGGGCCGCGTTTCCTCCAGATACTCCATGATGGCGAGAGACTGGGTAAACACCCGCCCCGCGTCCACCAGCGCGGGGACAAGCCCCTCCGGGTTGAGCCGGAGAAAAGCGTCCGCCTTGTGCTCCATCTTCGGCAGGCTCACATAGTGCGGCTCAAAGGCGAGCCCCTTGAAAGCCAGCGCGATGCGCACGCGATAGGACGCGGACGACCTGAAAAAACCGAACAGTTCCATCTGCGCACTCTGGAAGAGCTTGTTTGTCTTGGTACGCAATCTGTCTTGCCGCAGGAGGGGACGGCGCCGCGCACCGCCCCTCCGCCGGTCAGGCGCCAGCCGCCTTGTTCAGGATTTCCTCGGGCGTGCTCGAAACAACCTTGGCGTAGCGCGGGACGAACTTGCCACCCGCGATGTGCCGGATGAATGACGGCTTGATCTCCTCCGCGAGGATCCGGCGAATACGCGCGTGTTCCTCGATGTCCTTCCACTCCGCGATCAGGTAGAAACGCAGCGGATCTTCCTCGTCACGAAGAAGAACACCGTCCTTCACCTGAGCCCACGACTTGTGCATGGGGTTTCCATCCGAGTAGTCGAACGCCTCGAACTCGCGGATGAACGCGTCTTCCACACCCGGATGAATGGTGAAATCGTAAATGTGAAGGTAGTTGCCCTTCGTCGCGAGCGGCTCCTGCGCCATGCTGGCCTCCCCCCGGTAGTCCGTGGACAGTGTGAGAGCCGCCTGCGGCGGACTCGAATAAAGATGTACACTGATTATTGTTGCCGTCAATGCGCTGGGTCAGCTTTCGCTAAAAATGCTGCATTGAAGAGCATAATGGCTATTTTAAGCGCATATTCCGCTCCATCGTGGCGCCTTCTCGTGCACATAAACAGATGTATACTGATTAAATAGATGGCCTAGCATCGCCCCCGCTCTCGCACAGCAGCATGAGGCAGAAGACAGTGAGCGCCGCCATTTCCCGGTCCCCGGAGCCACATCCACCACGCATTGCGGCATTGACCGGGAGCTTCGGTTGCGGCGCATTCTCTCCCCTGGCCGCGGTCGAAGCCTGCCTCGCCGCGGCGCGCGATGCGCCGGACGCCTTCATCACCCTGACACCAGCGCGGGCGCTCGCGGAGGCTGCAGCGAGCGCGGAACGCTACGCGGCAGGTGAACCGACCAGCCCACTCGACGGCATCTGCGTCAGCTACAAGGACCTGATCGATTGCGCCGGAGAGACCACCACGGCCGGCTCGCCCCTGCATGCAGGCGATGCGCCGGCGCGCGCCGATGCACCGCTGGTGGCGGCCCTCTGCCGCGCGGGAGCAATATGCGTCGGCAAGACCAACCTCACGGAGTTCGCCTTCTCCGTCCTCGGCTGGAACCCGCATTTCGGGACGCCGGACAATCCGCGGGTCTGCGGGCACGTGCCGGGAGGATCGTCCAGCGGCGCGGCGGTAGCGGTGGCGCGCGGCGCCTGCCATGTGGCCATCGGCACGGACACGTCCGGCTCCGTGCGGGTGCCGGCGGCCTTCTGCGGCCTCGTCGGCTTCAAGCCCTCCCCGCAGCGCTACCCGCTCGACGGCACCTTCCCCCTCGCCCCCTCCCTCGACACCATCGGTCTCCTGGCCCACCACGTGGAGGATATCGCGGTGGTGGATGGCGTACTCGCAAGGACAGCCGCTGCGCCCGCGACGAACCTCGCGGGCGCGCGCTTCATAATTCCCCAGGGCCTCGTGACGCAGGACCTCGCCCCCGACGTCGAGATCGCCTTCGCCAGGGCACTCACCCGGCTGCGGAACCTCGGCATCCCCGTCGCGTTTCGCCCGGTCGCCGCCCTCGATGCCGCCCACGCCGCCATGATGGCGCACGGGCCGCTGGTCGGCGCCGAGGCGGCGCGGGTCCATGCCGACCTCCTCAAGGCTCCGGAGCGGCTCGCCCGCATCGATCCGAACGTGCGCGCACGCCTGGAACTGGCCGCCCGCATGCCGGAGGACGCCTATCGCGCATTGCTTTCTACCCGCGCGCGGCTTTGCGACGACCTTGTCGCAGACATCGGCGATGCCATGCTGCTCTTCCCCACAGTCCCTCATCTGGCGCCGGAATTGGCACCCCTCATCACCGATCCCGCGCTGTTCGCCAGGGTGAACCTGCGCACCTTGCGCAACACCATGCTTGGCAGCTTCCTGCGCATGCCCGGCCTTGCCCTGCCGCTGGAACGCGGGCCCGGGGCACTCCCCGCCAGCCTGCTCCTGAGCTGCGCCGAGGGCGGCGACGCGCGCCTTCTCGCCATCGGCTGCGCCCTGGCCGAGGTGCTGGGGCAGGATGCATGATCCTGCGATACGGCGGCCACCCGGCGCAGCTCCGCCGCACGAAAGCCGGTGGCGGCCTTCCTAAAAACATGCATCTACACAATGATTTAGCCTACATCCCGATTTCGCTGGCGACAGAAATACCGGCCTCTGTAGCCCTGTGACCCACGCCGGAAAGCCCGGCAGGAAGGATTCGGGAAAGACCATCTGCGCCGCGCCAGCGGACGCGGCCTCGGCGATGAGGTCGCAGGCCTTCTCGGCCGTCTTCTGGGCGTCCGGGAGCAGGGACGATGTATGGCCGGCGGCGGCCTTGAAGCGGGGCTAGCTGACGGTCATCGGGGGCATTTTGCCGTTGGAGGGGTGCGGAAGATGCGCGCCCCGCCACGAGGCCCGCCTCCCCTCCCGGCAAAGAAAGGACGTTCGCAAGCCGCGTTGCGAAGATGCCCCCCGGCGCGATGCGTATCCCGCGCCGAGTGCCTTGGCCCTAGGTGCCGCGACCGCCGCGCGGCTATTCCGCCGCGGCCGCAGCCGCGAACCAGGACCCCGGATAGGCGGGTCGGCGGCGGACAATCCAGGCATCGAGCCCCTCGCGCAGGTCGGCGGTCGGCGCCATGCGGGCGAACTGCTCCGCCTCCACCAGCAGGCCCTCGCCGATGGGCTGGTTGAGTCCGCGCGTCACCGCCGTCAGGATGCTCGCGACCGCCAGGGGCGAATGGACAAAGATGCGCTCCAGCAGCCCGCGCGCGGACGGGATCAGCTCGTCGTGCGGGACGACAGCGTTGACGAGGCCCAGTTCCAGCGCGCGGGCAGCGGAGAAGCTCTCCCCCGTGAGCAGCAGCTCGATGGCCCGCTTGCGCCCGGCGAGGCGCGGCAGGCGCTGCGTCCCACCAAAGGTGGGCGGCATGCCCAGGCGGATCTCCGGCTTGGCGAACACCGCCCGCTCGCTCGCGATCGACAGGGCGGCGGCCTCCGTCACCTCGCACCCACCGCCGTAGGCGAGCCCGTTCACCGCCACGACGATGGGCTTGCGGAACGCCTCGATCCGGGCGGTGAGCTTCTGGCCGCGCGCCACGAAATCCCGCAGCGCCACATCCGCCCCAACGGCCACGGAGCGCGAGAATTGCGGGATGTCACCGCCTGCGGAAAAAGCGCGCTCCCCGGCGCCGGTGAGAATGACGCCCCGCACCGCCGCGTCCCCTTCGATCCCGTCGAGCAAAGCAAGCAGCGTATCGATGGTCTCGTAATCCAGCGCGTTGAGCTTTTCCGGGCGGTTGAGCGTCAGCGTGGCGATCGCCCCTTCGGTCGTCATCAGCACAGGCCGTGTCATCGGCATCTCCTCCAAAACGGTGCGGAGGGAAGGATGGCCGGCGCGCCGGATTGAGTATACTCACTGTACGGTATACATAAGGGCATGCCTCGATATACGGATACAAGGCAGCGCATCGTCGCGGCGGCCTCGAAGCTCTTCTATGCGGAGGGGATCGGCCGCGTCAGCGTCGACGCCGTGGCGGAGAAGGCCGGCGTCACCAAGCGCACGCTCTATTATCATTTCCGGAGCAAGGACGATCTCATCGCCGCCTATCTCGATGCGCGGGACCAGCCCAACCTGAAGCAGATGGCGGGATGGTTCGCGTCAGCGGAGGGCGGGCTGGGAGAGAAGATCGCCGCCATCTTCGATGCCCTCGCCCGCGCGGCGCGCCATCCCAAATGGAAGGGCTGCGGCTTCCTGCGCACCACGGCGGAGCTGGCCGCCCTGCCCGGCCATCCGGCGGTGCGCATCGGCGCGCGGCACAAGGCCGGGTTCGAGGCGTGGCTCGCGACGGAGATCGAGGCGGTGGGCCTCGCCGACGGCAGGCCGCTGGCGCGGGAGATCCTGCTCCTGCTCGACGGCGCCTTCTCCGCCTCCCTCGTGCACCGCGATCCCGCCTATTTCCTCGCCGCCGGGCGTGCCGCGTCGAGCCTTGCCACCCTCCGCCTGAACGAGGCGGCGGCACAGGCCCACACGGCGCGGCGCCCGCGCCGTCGCGCCCAGGCCGAGACGCCGGAGCGGGCCTGAGACCAGGGGCCCGCGCCTACCCAAGGGCCTTTGAACAGGCCCGCCCGGCATCGGCGGAAGACCAGGCCGATGGTATCAGGCCTCGGCCGGGGCAGGCAGCACCTCGGCGATGATCTCGTAGGATCTCAGCCGCGCAGCGTGATCGAACACGTCGGAGACGATCATCACCTCGTCCACCTGCGTCTCCGCCACGAACGCCTCGAGGCCCGCCCGCACCGCCTGCGGCCCGCCCACCACGGACCGGGCGAGGAAGCGCCGGGCCTGCGCCTTCTCCATGGGGCTCCAATAGGTCTCGATATCGTCGATGGGCGGGCGGCTGAGGCCCCGGCTGCCGCGGAAGATATCGGTCACCGACATCTGCTGTGTGGTGGCGAGCCGGCGCGCCTCGGCATCGGTCTCGGCGGCGACCACGTTGATGCCCGCCATGGCATAGGGCTTCGCCAGCTGCGCCGAGGGTTGGAAACGCGCACGGTAGATATCGAGGGCCGGCAGCAGCTGCTCCGGCGCGAAATGCGAGGCGAAGGCATAAGGCAGGCCGAGGGCCGCCGCGAGCTGGGCACCGTAGGTGCTGGAGCCGAGGATCCACAGCGGCACCTGCGTTCCCGTGGCGGGGACCGCCCGCAGGGTCTGCCCCGGCTGCTCGGGAGCGAGATAGGCTTGAAGCTCCAGCACGTCATTGGGGAAATTGTCGGCATTCTCCAGGGAGCGGCGCAGCGCCCGCATGGTCACCTGGTCCGTGCCCGGCGCCCGCCCCAGGCCCAGGTCGATACGGCCGGGGAAGAGATGGGCGAGCGTGCCGAACTGCTCGGCGATCACCATCGGCGCGTGGTTGGGCAGCATGATGCCCCCCGCCCCCACGCGGATCGTGTGCGAGCCCGCTGCGATATGGGCAATGACCACCGCGGTGGCCGCGCTGGCGATGCCCGGCATGTTGTGGTGCTCCGCCACCCAGAAGCGGCGATAGCCCCAGCCCTCGGCATGGGCCGCGAGGTCGCGGGCATTGTCGAGGGCCTGCCGGGGGTCGAAGCCCTCACGCACGCGGACGAGATCGAGAATGGACCGGGAAACCATGGGTTCGGCCTGTCCTCTGGCAGGACGCCCGCCGGGCCGCATCGGCGGCAGGCCGTCTTTGGAAAGAAGTAGGAGCGTGCGGGCGCCTCGCCCCGGCGCCCGGTGTCGCGCTCCCGGCTGGGAGCTAAATAGGCATCGCCCGGCCGGAATGAAACCTCAGGCCGGCCGGCCCGCGTCACTCGGTGGCGAAGGTGGCGAGGATGAGCGCGCACAGGCCGGCGCCCACCCCGGCGGTGAGCCACCAGCCGCCGCCCACATAGGTGAGGGAACCGAGGGTGGAGCCGACAGCCCCGCACATGAAGGCAACCGTCATGAAGGCGGAATTGACCCGGCCCCGCGCCTCGGAAGTGAGGCCGTACACCGCCCGCTGGCTGAAGATCTGGTTCGCCTGCACCGAGGCGTCGAGCGCGATGGCGGAGAACACCAGCAGCGCCATGGCCCCGGTGGCGACGCTCCAGCCCGACAGGAGGAAGGACAGCCCCGTCACCGCCATGGCGATGCCGGTGGCAATGCGGGTGTGACCGCGGTCCCCCAGCCGGCCGGCCACCGGCGCCGCGAGCGCCCCGCCCGCCCCGGCGAGCGCGAACAAGGCGATGCCCGACTGGCTGAGGCCGAAGCGGTCGTGCAGCATCAGCGGCGCGGCGGTCCAGAACAGGTTGAAGACGGCGAACAGGGTGCCCTGATAGGCCGCCCGGCGCTTCAGCGTAGAGGATTTGACGAGCCAGGAGAGGATGGAGCGCAGGATGGCCCCGTAGCCGATGCCGGCATTGGGCTTGCGGGTGGGCAGCACCACCTTCAGCAGCACCAGGATGATCGCCATCGCCCCGATGGAGACGATGAACACCGAGCGCCAGCCGAAATGGGCAGCGAGGAAGGAGGCCAGCGGCCGGCACAGCATGATGCCGGCCAGAAGCCCGCTCATGATGTTGCCCAGCACCACGCCCCTCTTGTGCTCCGGGGTGAGGTGCGCCGCCAGTGGCACGAGGATCTGCGTGCCCACCGCGGTGACGCCCACGAGAAAGAAGGAGAGGAACAGGAGCGGCGGCGTGGGGCTGAGCACCACCCCCAGCAGGCTCAGGATCAGCACCGAATTGGTGATGAGGATGAGCCGCTTGTTCTCCAGCAGGTCGCCGAGGCACACGAGGAAGAACAGCCCCACGCCATAGCCCACCTGGGTGATGGTGACGAGGCTGCCGGCCAGGCTCTCCGGAATGCCGAGGTCCCGGGCGATCAGGCCGACGAGGGACTGGGAATAATAGAGGTTCGCCACCGTGACGCCGCAGGCGAGGGCGAACAAGGCGGTCACGGCCGGGGAGAGGCCGGCGGGCTGGGAAGGCCCGGCATCGGGAGCGGACAAGTCCGGGCCCGTCTGGCGGTGCAGGCGTTGGTCCATCCGTCAATCGTCCGGGAAAAGAGGGGCGCCCCCACCCCTCAGCGGCACAGGAATGCGAGCGCTGTGTGACGCCGCATCCTGCTCATAGCGGTGTTTGACGACGCCTCAAAGAGCGCCCGGCGGATGCCTCCCGGCGCACTCATGCCGTGAGCGCGCGGCGCAGCACCTTGCCCGAGCCGGTGCGCGGCAGGCTTTCCACGAAGATCCAGGCGCGCGGGCGCTTGTAATCGGCGAGCTGCGCGGCCGCGTGCGCCTCCAGCGCGGCAACCTCGGGGGCGGCGCCATCCTGCAACACCACGAAGGCGGTGATCACGGAGACGTCACCGGAGCGTGTCTCCTTCACCGCCACGTCGGCCACGTCCGGATGGCCGGCGATGGCCCGCTCCACCTCCTCCGGCGCGACCCGATAGCCGAAGGCGTTCATCTGGTCGTCGGCGCGGCCCTCGTACCAGAGGTAACCGTCGGCATCGAGATGGGCGAGGTCTCCGGTGAGGAACCACGGGCCGCGCATGACGGCCTGCGTCTCCGCGGGCAGGTTCCAGTAGCCGAGCATGAGGCCGGGGTCGGAGCGATGCACGGCGATGACGCCGGTTTCCCCAGCCGGAAGCGGCTCTTCGGCGGCAGGGCCCTGCCCTTCCATGGGCAGGATGGCGATGCGCCGGCCGGCCTGGGGCTTGCCGGGGCTGCCCGGCCGCGTGGGCACCGAGGGGCCGGAGGAGATGTAGGTGGAAATCTCGCTCATCCCCAGCGCCTCGTAGAGCTGGCGGCCGGTGGCCTCGATCCAGTCGTGGTGGAGGGTCGGCTTCAGCGCCTCGCCGGCGGTGAGGCCGTGGCGCAAGACGGGGAAGCGCGCAGGCGTGACGGCCGCATATTTGAGGATGCGGCGGTAGAGGCTCGGCACGGCGGCGAACAAGGTCGCCTGCGTCACCTCCAGAAGGTCGGGCCAGGCCTCCACCGGCCGCTCGCCCAGATGCACGATGCTGGTGGCGCCCACCGACCAGGGATCCATGAGGCCGGCGCCCAGGGTGTAGGTCCAGTTGAACGCCCCGGCGTGGAACAGGCGGTCATCCGCCTTCAGCCCGTACCAGGCCTCCCGCATGGGCCGGCGGCCCCAGGCCACCCTCTGAGCATGGGCGACGCCCTTGGGCCGCCCGCTGGTCCCGGAGGTGTAGACGAGGAAGGCGAGGTCATCCGCCGCGGTGTCGGCAAAGCCCGCCGGCGATGCGGCCAGCAGCCGCTCGATGTCGGCCGGGCCGAGCATGCGGGCGCCGTGCGGCTCGGTGGGCAAAGCGCAGGAACCGTCGCCCACCACGATCCGCGCGCCGGAATCGGCGAGGATCAGGTTCAGCTCGTGTGCCGTGAGCTGGATGGAGGTGGGGATGGGCGCGAGGCCGGCGGCGATGGCGCCGAAGAACACCAGCGGGAAGGTGGAGGTATTGCCGATGCGCAGCAGCACCCGCGCCCCGCGCTCCAGCCCGAAGGCCGCAAAGCCTCCGGCAACCCGGGCCACCGCCGCCTCGATGTCGCCGTAGCTCCAGGTCTCGACGATCCGTCCCTCCGGCCCCTCGGCCACCAGCAGGGCCGGCTTCTCCCGTCCCACCCCCGAGCCCAGGCAGTAGCGGGCGAGGTTGAAGGCGGCAGGCACGGGATCGAGCACGGCGGGGGCCACGGAAGGAGGGCAGGAGTTGGTCATGCGGGTGTCGTCTTGCTCGCGTCGGATCGCGCATCATGGCCCCGGCGCCGCCTGCGGCGCCAGCCCCCGCTCATCGAGCGAGGAAGCCGCCGTCCACCGGCAGGGTGTGGCCGGTGATCATCGCGGCCATCGGGCTCGCGAGGAACAGGATGGCATCCGCCACCTCCTCCGGCTCGGCGAGGCGGCCGAGAGGCATCAGGCCTTCCAGCGCCGCGAGCCGCTCGGGATCCTGCAGCAGCGGAGCGATGAAGGGCGTGCGCACCCAGGTGGGGGCGACCGCGTTCACCCGCACGCCGGCGGGGGCAAGCTCCATGGCGAGCCCCCGTGTGAAATTGACGATGGCGCCCTTGCTGGCCTGATAGGCGGGGTTGGGATAGGTGCCGCCCCCGGACAGGCCCATGATGGAGGCCACGTTCACCATGGCCCCGCCCTGCGCCCTCAGCAGCGGCACCGCGGCGCGGGCGCACAGGAAGGCGCCGGTGACATTCACCGCGAACACCTTCTCCCAGTCCGAAAGCTCAAGCTCGGTGATGCCCTTGCGGATGGAGAGGCCGGCATTGTTTACCAGCACGTCGAGCCGCCCGAATTCCACCCTCACCGCATCGAAAGCACCGGCGACGGCGGCCTCGTCGGTCACGTCGAGGGCAAGGCCCGACGCCTTGCCGCCGTCCTGCCGCAGCGCCTCGGCGGCGGCGCCGGCGGCGGCCGCGTCCCGGTCGGTGAGCACCGCATGGGCCCCGCACTGCGCGAAAGCGGTCGCCGCGGCAAGGCCGATGCCGCTTGCCGCGCCGGTGACCAGCACCACCTGGCCGGAAAAATCGAGATCCGCCGCCATCTGCCCCCGCCTCCTGATTCTGCGGGCGGAATGATTTCACATTGAGGCGAGAATTGCGCCGGGGCGAGCCCCTCGCTCATACCCTCGCCCAAAGGCCGGTTGATATTTTCCCGCAGATCGCAT
This sequence comes from Xanthobacter nonsaccharivorans, assembly GCF_043194755.2. Classification (NCBI taxonomy): domain Bacteria; kingdom Pseudomonadati; phylum Pseudomonadota; class Alphaproteobacteria; order Hyphomicrobiales; family Xanthobacteraceae; genus Xanthobacter; species Xanthobacter nonsaccharivorans. The sequence goes on from NZ_CM195526.1 coordinate 3,424,034, forward strand.
CGAAAGGCGCGGGCGGCGCTTGCAGCGGCGGATCGGACGGGAGCGGCCGGAATGGAACTCGGCGTGTATACCTTCGCGGATGTAAGCCCCGACCCGGCAACGGGTGTGGCGATCACCCCCGGCCAGCGCCTGCGCAACCTGATGGAGGAGATCGAGCTCGCCGATCAGGTGGGGCTCGACGTGTTTGGCCTCGGCGAGCACCACCGCGCCGACTATGCCGTCTCCGCACCCGCCGTGGCCCTTGCCGCCGCCGCCAGCCGCACGCGGCGCATCAAGCTCGCAAGCGCGGTGACGGTGCTGTCCTCCGACGATCCGGTGCGGGTGCATGAGCAGTTCGCCACGCTGGACCTGCTCTCCGGCGGCCGTGCCGAGATCATGGTGGGGCGCGGCTCCTTCATCGAATCCTTCCCGCTGTTCGGCTACGACCTGCGGGATTACGATGCCCTCTTCGCCGAAAATCTCGATCTCCTGCTCCGCATCCGCGCCAGCGAGCGCGTGTCCTGGCCCGGCGGCCACCGCCCCGCCATCGCCGATCTCGGCGTCTATCCGCGGCCGGAGCGGAAGATCCCCTTGTGGATCGCAGTGGGCGGCACCCCCCAGTCCGCGGTGCGGGCCGGCGCGCTGGGCCTGCCGCTCGCGCTTGCCATCATCGGCGGGGAGCCGGCGCGGTTCGCCTCGTTCCTGCACATCTACCGCGAGGCGGCGCAGGGCTCCCTGGTCGCCCCCGAGCGGATCGCGGTGGGCATCCACGCCCATGGCTTCCTCGCCGAGAGCCGGGAAGCGGCGGCGCAGGCCTATTATCCGGCCTATTCCCAATCCATGAACCGCCTGGGGCGTGAGCGCGGCTGGCCGCCCATGACCCGTGAGCAGTTCGACCGCTCCACCGCCCTGCGCAACCACCTCGTGCTCGGCGGGCCGGATGAGATGATCGAGAAGATCCTCTACCAGCACGAGCTGTTCCGGCACGACCGCTTCCTCATCCAGTTCGCCATCGGCGCGGTCGCGCACGCGGACGTCCTGAAGGCCATCGAGCTGTTCGGGACCAGGGTCGCCCCGGCCGTGCGCAAGGCGCTGGCGCCGCAGGCCACGCCGGGCGTGGCCTGACCCCCTTTTCCCTTCCGCTGGGGCACATATCGCGTCGCCGCATTCGCGGGCATCATCCCACCATGGCAGATCCCATCACCCAGCCCCGCCGGCGCGCGCGCAACCCTGTCCTCGCTGCGCTGCGCCTCGCCTTCCGGCTCGTCTGCGGCATCATCATCCTGCTCGACGAGCTGGTGCGCCCGCTCTACCGGCCGCTGCTCGACCGCCTCGCCGCATTGAAGCTGATGCAGGCCTTCGAGCGCTGGGTGAGCAGCCTGCCGCCCTATGCCATCCTCGTGCTCATCGCCGTTCCCTACGGCGTGGTGGAGCCGGTGAAGTTCCTGGCGCTCATTCACATGGCCAACGGGCACGTGCGCACGGGCACCGCCCTGTTCCTGTTCGCCCATCTGGTCAGCTTCGTGCTCATCGAGCGCATCTTCACCGCCGGCAAGGCGCAGCTGATGACGGTGCGCTGGATGGCCTGGGGCATCGAGACCGCGGCCTCCGTGCATCGCTCGGTGGTCGAATGGTTGAAGCTCGCGGAGCTGAAGCGCAAGGCCAAGGCGATCTGGCGCTGGGTGCGCATGCGCGTGCGGTGACCCGTCCATTCACGGCGGGCGTTACTCGAACACCCGCGCCTCGTCGTCCATGCCGGCGCGCCCCTGGGGGCGGGAGGCGTGGCGGCGGAAGGCGGCTGGCGTCTCGCCGAAGCGGGCCTTGAAGGCGCGGCCGAAGTGGGAGCCGTCGGCGAAGCCCAGGTCGGCGGCGATCCGCCCGGCGGAGGCCTTGGTGTTGGCGAGCATCCAGCGCGCATGCTTCAGGCGGAGCGCCAGGTAGCTCTCCTGCGGGCTTTCCCCCAGCCGCTCCGCGAACAGGCGTTCCAGCTGGCGCGCGCTCACCGCCAGCGCATCCGCCAGCGCGGCGATGGGCAAAGGCTCGGCGAGGTTCTGCTCCATCAGCAGCAAAGCGCGGGAGACGCGGGCGTCGTCCACGGTGCCCTCGGCGAGGCGGGGGGCGGGCTGGGCGCTCTCGGCCGAGCGCGGCCGGTCGATGAGCAGGATGTTGAGCGCCTTCTGCGCCACCGCCGCGCCGAGATGCTCGGTGACCAGCCGGGCCGCAAGGTCCGCCACCCCCGCCCCGCCGGAGCAGGTGATGCGATCGCCGTCCACCACGAACAATTGGTCCGCCACCGGCACCAGGGCGGGGAACTCCTCCAGGAAGTCGCGATAATGGTACCAGCTGACGCAGCATTTGCGCTGCGCCATCAGCCCCAGCCGGCACAGCACGAAGGAGCCGGTGCACACCCCCACCAGTGTCACGCCCGCTTTCGCCGCGCGGGTCAGGTAAGCGCCGATGGCCGGGGCGAGCGGCGGCATGCCGTGGAGCAGCCCGCCCACCACCACGATGTAGTCGAAACCCGCCGGGTCCGTGAGGTCCGAGGTGGGCTGGATGTCGATGCCGCAGGAGGAGCGCGCCGGCCGCCGGCCCGGGCTCATCACCTGCCAGGAGCAGTCGATGGGGCGCGAGCGGTCGCCCTTGTCGCCGGCGAGGCGCAGCACGTCCACGAAGCTGGAAAAGGCCGTGAGCGTGAAATTGTGCATCAGCACGAAGCCCACGCGGAGCTTCGCGCTTGCGGGGGGACGGGGGAGCGGCAGATGTCGCATCTGTTCCAGACTGGGGTCGCACCACGCCGAGATCAAGGCGCGGACCACATGCATCATTCGAGCATCGCCCCCGTCCCGGGGAAGGTCAAGGCGCCTCAGGCAGGCCGGCATCCGGGTCCCGGATGACCTTGCGCGGCCACGGCCGCCACCCGGGATGCGAAGGGCGCGCAAGCACCCCGTCGGAGGAAGCGGATGACCAGCGTGTTCGACCTCTTCAAGATCGGCATCGGGCCATCCTCCTCGCATACCGTAGGCCCCATGGTGGCGGCGCGGCGCTTCCGCGACGCCCTGCCGGACGGGACCGCGCAGGTCACCGCCGAGCTGTTCGGCTCGCTGGCCTGGACCGGCAAGGGCCACGGCTCCGACCAGGCCATCTGCCTCGGCCTCATGGGGGCCAGGCCGGAGACGCTGGACTCGGATGAGGTGCCGGTGCTGGTCGCCCGCCTCGCCATCCAGAAGTTCATCGAGGTGAATGGCACCCGCATCGCCTTCGATGCCGAGCGGGACCTGGTCTTCGATTTCGACACGCTCCTGCCGCTGCATTCCAACGGCATGCGCTTCCGCGCCTTCGCCGAGGGCGGCGCGCGCCTCGACGAGCGTGTGTTCTATTCCATCGGTGGCGGCTTCGTGGTGGAGGAAGGCGAGCCGCGCGAAGCCGCGCCGCAGGCGACCGCCTACCCCTTCGCCACCGCCGCCGAGATGCTCTCCGCCTGCGCCCGCACCGGCCTTTCGGTGGCGGAGCTGCAGATGGCGAACGAATGCGCCCTGCGCCCCCGCGCCGAGGTGGAAGCGGGGCTCGATGCCATCATCGCCGCCATGTTCGCCGCCATCGATCGCGGCCTGTCGCGGGAGGGCGCCCTGCCCGGCCGGCTCAGGGTGAAGCGCCGGGCCAAGGCGATCCGCGACCAGCTGGAGGCCGACCGCCTCGCCAACCACCGCCCGCCCCACGAGGTGATGGACTGGGTCTCCGTCTTCGCCATGGCGGTGAACGAGGAGAATGCCGCGGGCGGGCGCATCGTCACTGCCCCCACCAACGGGGCGGCGGGCATCGTTCCGGCGGTGCTGCGCTATGTGCGCGACATCTGCCCCGAGACCACCCACGATCAGCTGCGCGAATTCCTGCTGGCCGCCGCCGCCGTGGGCGGGCTCATCAAGCGCAACGCCTCCATCTCGGGCGCGGAAGTTGGCTGCCAGGGCGAGGTGGGCTCCGCCGCCTCCATGGCCGCGGCGGGCCTTGCCGCGGTGCTGGGCGCAAGCCCGGAGCAGATCGAGAACGCCGCCGAGATCGCCATGGAGCACCATCTCGGCATGACCTGCGACCCCATCGGCGGGCTGGTGCAGATCCCCTGCATCGAGCGCAACGCCTTCGGCGCCAACAAGGCCATCGCCGCCGCCTCCCTCGCGCTCCGGGGCAACGGCATCCACCACGTCTCCCTCGACCAGGTGATCGAGACCATGCGCCAGACCGGCGCCGACATGCAGTCCAAATACAAGGAAACCTCGCAGGGCGGCCTCGCGGTCAACGTGCCGGAATGCTGAGGGAGCAGCCAACCGGGGAGTGCCCCAGGCGCACCCCACAAGCGACACCGAAGGTGGAGCGCCGATCCGGGGCCCAGGGATCCGGGGCCCAGGGGGAAAGTCGGCGAAGCCGGCCATATCCGCCGCGTCATCCGATCAAGCCGCCTGCGGCGAACCGTTGCGCTGGGCCCCGCCTCTCCTTCCGCTGATCGCTCCAGTCGACCGGGGCACGAGACCACCCTTCCAACCCATCCCATCCAGAAGGACGAACGCCAAATGAACCTCCACGTTTCTCCCGCGCCCGCCACCGACACCGCCGTGTTCGACGCCATCCGCGCCGAGCTCTCCCGCCAGCAGGACCAGATCGAGCTGATCGCCTCCGAGAACATCGTCTCCGAGGCCGTTCTGGCCGCGCAGGGCTCGGTGCTCACCAACAAGTATGCCGAGGGCCTGCCCGGCAAGCGCTACTACGGCGGCTGCGAGCACGTGGACGTGGTGGAGGAGATCGCCATCGACCGCGCGAAGCAGCTTTTCGGCGCCGGCTTCGCCAATGTGCAGCCCCACTCGGGCGCGCAGGCCAACGGCGCGGTGCTGATGGCCCTGCTCCAGCCCGGCGACACGATCCTTGGCATGTCGCTGGCGGCCGGCGGCCACCTCACCCATGGCGCGCCGCCCACCCTCTCGGGCAAGTGGTTCAACGCCATCGGCTACGGCGTCACCCGCGACACCGCCCTCATCGACTATGACGAGGTGGAGCGCCTCGCCCTCACCCACAAGCCGAAGCTCATCATCGCCGGCGGCTCCTCCTACCCGCGCATCATCGATTTCGCCCGCTTCCGCGCCATCGCCGACCAGGTGGGCGCGTATCTGATGGTGGATGCCGCCCACTATGCCGGCCTCATCGTGGCGGGGGCCTATCCCTCCCCCTTCCCCCACGCCCATGTGGTCACCACCACCACCCACAAGACCCTGCGCGGCCCGCGCGGCGGCATGATCCTCACCAATGACGAGGCGCTGGCGAAGAAGCTCAACTCCGCCGTCTTCCCCGGCCTGCAGGGCGGCCCGCTGATGCATGTCATCGCCGCCAAGGCCGTGGCCTTCGGAGAGGCGCTCTCGCCGGAGTTCCGCACCTATGCGCTGAAGGTGGTCTCCAACGCCCGGGCGCTGGCGGCCCGCCTCGCGGCGCGCGGCGCGGCCATCGTCTCCGGCGGCACGGACAGCCACATGGTGCTGGTGGACCTGCGGCCCTTCGGCGTCACCGGCAAGGCGGCGGAAGCGGCCCTCGAGCGCGCCGGCCTGACCTGCAACAAGAACGGCATCCCGTTCGATCCCGAGAAGCCGTTCGTGACCTCCGGCATCCGCCTCGGCACGCCGGCGGGCACGACACGGGGCTTCGGCATCGAGGAATTCGAGACCATCGGCGACCTCATCGCCGACGTGCTCCAGGGCCTCGCCGCCAACGGCGCGGAAGCCAACGGCAAGGCGGAGGTCGCCGCCCGCGCCAAGGTGCGCGAATTGTGCGCCCGCTTCCCGCTCTATGCGGGGATGTGAGGAGCCCCGTGTCCCGGCCGACTGAAGCGTGAGCGGAAGGAGAGCCGGGACCCAGCGCAAGAAGCTGCCGAAGGCGCATCTTCGCCCGAGCGCGTGAAGCTATCGCCTGCTTCGCAGCAACTTTGCGCTGGGTCCCGTCTCGGCGCTCCGCGTTCGTCGTCGCTGGGCCGGGACACGCCAAGTCGCATCCATTCCAAAACCCGGTCGCATTTCGACGAGAACGCCGCCGCGGCCGGGCGCATCCTGCGATGCAGAAAACGAGGACTTGAGGTCCAATGCGCCGCTTTTCCATCTCCTCCCTTCTCACCGAGGCCCTGAACGCCCACCAGGGCTGGGGCCGCCAGTGGCGCAATCCCGCGCCGAAGGTCGCCTACGACGCCATCATCATCGGTGGCGGCGGCCACGGCCTCGGCGCCGCCTACTACCTCGCCAAGGAGCACGGGCTCACCAACATCGCGGTGCTGGAGAAAGGCTGGATCGGCGGCGGCAATGCGGGGCGCAACACCACCATCATCCGCTCCAACTACCTCTATGACGAAAGCGCCGCGCTCTTCGAGCATGCGGTGAAGCTGTGGGAGGGCCTCTCGCAGGACCTCAACTACAACGTCATGTTCTCCCAGCGCGGCGTGCTGATGCTGGCGCACAATCTGCACGACGTGCAGAGCTTCAAGCGCCACGTCTATTCCAACCGGCTCAACGGCATCGACAACGAGTGGATGACACCGGAAGAGGCGAAGGACTTCTGCCCGCCGCTGAACATCTCCCCGGACATCCGCTACCCGGTGCTGGGCGCGGCGCTCCAGCGGCGCGGCGGCACGGCCCGCCACGACGCGGTGGTGTGGGGCTATGCCCGCGGCGCCGACGCGCTGGGCGTGGACATCATCCAGAATTGCGAGGTCACCGCCATCACCCGCGGCCCGGACGGGGCGGTGACTGGGGTGGAAACCTCGCGTGGGTCAATAAAGACGAAGAAGATCGGCGTATCCGTGGCCGGTCACACCTCCATGGTGATGGGCATGGCCGGCGTGCGGATGCCGCTGGAGAGCTTCCCGCTGCAGGCGCTGGTGTCGGAGCCGGTGAAGCCGTGCTTCCCCTGCGTGCTCATGTCCAATGCCGTGCACGCCTACATCTCCCAGTCGGACAAGGGCGAGCTCGTCATCGGCGCGGGCACGGACCAGTACGTCTCCTACAGCCAGCAGGGCGGCCTGCACATCACCACCCACACGCTGGATGCCATCTGCGAGCTGTTCCCGCAGTTCAACCGCATGAAGATGCTGCGCTCCTGGGGCGGCATCGTGGACGTGACGCCGGACCGCTCCCCCATCATCGGCAAGACGCCGGTGAAGGGCCTGTATGTGAACTGCGGCTGGGGCACCGGCGGCTTCAAGGCGACACCGGGCTCGGCCCATGTGTTCGCGCACACCATCGCCCGCGACGAGCCCCACCCCATCAACGCCCCCTTCACCCTCGACCGCTTCCGCACCGGCCGCCTCATCGACGAGGCGGCGGCCGCGGCGGTGGCGCACTGAGGTTCCGCGAATGCTCCTCGTCCCCTGCCCTTACTGCGGCCCCCGCCCCGAGGTGGAATTCCACTGCGGCGGCGAAGCCCACATCGCCCGCCCCGCCGACCCGAGCGCCCTCGATGACGCCGCCTGGGCCGAATACCTGTTCATCCGCAAGAGCCCGAAGGGCGTTCACGCCGAGCGCTGGCTCCATGCCCACGGCTGCGGGCGCTGGTTCAATGCCCTGCGCAACACCATCAGCGATGCCTTTATCGTGAGCTACGAGATGGGCCAGCCGCGCCCCGACCTGACCCGGCAGGGAGACAAGTGATGGCCCAGGACTATCGCCTCCCCCGCGGCGGCCGCATCGACCGCGCCAAGCCGCTGACCTTCGCTTTCAACGGCCGGACCGTGGAGGGCTTTGCCGGCGACACCGTCGCCTCGGCCATGCTGGCCAACGGCATCCGCCTCATGGGCCGCTCGTTCAAGTATCACCGCCCGCGCGGCGTGCTGACCCACGGCGCGGACGAGCCGAACGCGCTGCTGAAGGTGGACCGCGGGCCGGGCCGGGTGGACCCCAACAACCGCGCCACGGTCATCGACGCGGTGGCCGGCCTCAAGGTCTCCTCGCAGAACCACTGGCCGTCGCTGGAGCACGACGTCGGCGCAGTGAACAACCTCGTGTCGCCGGTGCTGGTGGCGGGGTTCTACTACAAGACCTTCATGTGGCCCCGCTCCTTCTGGGACAAGGTCTACGAGCCGAACATCCGCGCCGCCGCCGGCCTCGGCGTCGCCCCCGACGCGCCCGACGCCGACCGCTACGTCCACCGCAACACCCATTGCGACGTGCTGGTGGTGGGCGCGGGCCCGGCGGGCCTCGCCGCAGCGCTCGCCGCCTCCGAGGCGGGCAAGCGCGTGATCCTCGCCGACGAGCAGGCGGAGATGGGCGGCAGCCTGCTGCACGACCTTTCCTCCACCATCGACGGCAAGAGCGCGGCGGACTTCGTGGCGGAGGCGCTCGCGACCCTCGCCGCGCGCAGGAACGTGACTCTGCTGCCGCGCACCACCACGTTCGGCTATTACAACCACAACCACATCGTGCTCACCGAGCGCGTCACGGACCATCTCGCCAAGCCCGATCCCAAGCTGCCGCGCGAGCGGCTGTGGCAGGTGCGGGCGAAGGAGGTGGTGCTCGCCACCGGCTCTCACGAGCGGCCGCTGGCCTTCGCCGACAACGACCGCCCCGGCATCATGCTGGCCGAGAGCGTGCGCGTGTACGTGAACCGCTACGGCGTCGCGCCGGGCCGGCGGATCGTCTTCGCCACCAACGGCGCCTCCGCCTATCGCGCGGCGGCCGACGCCAAGGCGGCCGGCCTCGACGTGACCATCGTAGACACCCGCCCCGAGCGCGCCATCGGCCCCGAGCGGGCGCTGGCGCAGGGGATCGAGATCCTCGCGGGCCACACGGTGGTCGGCTCCACGGGCTCGAAGGCGGTCACCGGCCTCATCGTCGCCCCGGTCACCGCCGGCAAGGGCGTCGGCGCGCGCCGTACCCTCGCCTGCGACTGCGTGGGCGTCTCCGGCGGCTGGACGCCGGCGGTGCACCTGTTCTCCCAGTCCCGCGGCAAGCTCGTCTTCCGCGAGGAGATCGACGCCTTCGTGCCGGGCACCTCGGCGCAGGCGGAGCGCTCCGCCGGCTCGGCGAAGGGCACCTATGACCTCGCCGACGTCCTTGCCGAAGGCTGGGCCGCGGGGGCGGAAGCCGCCGGCATCTCCGGCACCCGGCGCTTCGCCGCCACGCCCGCGACGCCCACCGGCTTCGTGCCCGTGCGCGTGCTGCCCACCGATGGGGACGCGAAGAAGGTGCGCGCCTTCCTCGACTTCCAGAACGACGTGACCGCCAAGGACATCCGCCTTGCCGTGCGCGAGGGGTTCGAGAGCGTCGAGCACGTCAAGCGCTACACCACCAACGGCATGGCGACAGACCAGGGCAAGACCTCCAACATGGCCGCCCTCGGCCTCATCTCGGAGATCCTGGAAAAGCCGGTGCCGCAGGTGGGCACCACCACCTTCCGCCCGCCCTACACGCCGGTCACCTTCGGCGCCATCATCGGCTCGGCGCGGGGCGAATTGTTCGATCCCATCCGCACCGCGCCGCTGCATGCATGGGCGCAGGAGCACGGAGCGAGGTTCGAGAACGTGTCGCTGTGGCGCCGCGCCTGGTACTTCCCCAAGGCCGGCGAGGACCTGCACGCCGCGGTGAACCGCGAGTGCAAGGCGGTGCGCGCGGGGGTGGGCATCTTCGATGCCTCCACCCTGGGCAAGATCGAGGTGGTGGGCCCGGATGCGGCAGAGTTCATGAACCGCATCTATCCCAATGCCTGGCTGAAGCTGGAGCCCGGCAAGTGCCGCTACGGCCTGATGCTGAAGGAAGACGGCTTCATCTTCGACGACGGCGTGGTGGCGCGCATCGCCGATGACCGCTTCCACGTGACCACCACCACCGGCGGCGCGCCGCGGGTGATGGCTCACATGGAGGACTATCTCCAGACCGAGTGGCCGGACCTGAAGGTCTATGTCACCTCCACCACCGAGGAATGGGCGGTGATCGCCTTGCAGGGGCCGAAGGCGCGCGAGGTGCTCGCGCCCTTCGTCACCGGCATCGACCTGTCGGCGGAGGCCTTCCCGCACATGTCGGTGCGGGTGGGTGAGATCCTCGGCGTGCCGACGCGGCTCATGCGCGTGTCCTTCACCGGCGAGCTCGGCTACGAGATCAACGTGCCGGCGGACCACGCGCGGGCGGTGTGGGAGGCGCTCTACGACCACGGCCAGCGCTTCGGCATCACCCCCTACGGCACAGAGACGATGCATGTGCTGCGCGCCGAGCGCGGCTTCATCATCGTCGGCCAGGAGACGGACGGCACGGTGACGCCGGAGGACCTCGGCCTCTCCGGCATGGTCTCGAAGATGAAGAAGGACTTCGTGGGCAAGCGCTCCCTGGTGCGGCCCGACATGGCCCTGCCCGACCGCAAGCAGCTGGTGGGCCTGCAATCCCTCGACGGCCGCACGGTGCTGGACGAGGGCGCGCAGGTGGTCGCCGACACCGCCCAGCCGCTGCCCATGAAGATGCTGGGGCATGTCACCTCGTCCTACTTCAGCGCCAATCTCGGCCACCCCATCGCCATGGCGCTGGTTTCGGGCGGGCGGGCGCGCATGGGCGAGACGCTGCATGTGACGACGCCCGGGGGCTTTACCGCGGTGAAGGTGGTGGCGCCGGTGTTCTTCGACGCCGAAGGAAAGCGCGTGAACGGCATTGCCGAAGGAGCGATCCATGCTTGATACGACCACCACGGCGCACCGCACGCCCATCCTCGCGCAGGGCACAGGCGGCATCGTCTCCCCCTTGCCGCCGGCCGACCGCTTCGTGCTGCGGCTGAAGGGCTTCTCCGGCACCGCCGGGGATTTCGACCTCACCGGCCCCCTCAACAGCGTCCGTGGCACGCCGGCGCACTTTGCCGCCCGGCTGGGGCCGGACGAGTGGCTGCTGGTGTGCCCCGAAGGCGAAGGCGCCGCCGCGCAGGCGGCCCTGGAGGCAGACCTCGCGGGCCAGTTCTTCTCCCTGGTGGACGTGGGGCACCGCAACGTCGCCGTCGCCGTCACCGGCCCCCATGCGGCGGACGTGCTGAACGCGGGCATCGCCCTCGACCTGTCGGATGCCGCCTTCCCGGCCGGTTCCGCTACCCGCACCCTGCTCGGCAAGGCGGACGTGGTGGTGGTGCGCATCGGCGACGGCTTCCGCGTGGAGAGCTGGCGCTCCTTCGCGCCTTATATGCACGCCTTCCTCGCCGATGCGGCGCAGGAATTCGCCTGAGCATCCTCCGCCTCAAGAAAAGGGCCCGGAAAGGCATGACCTTTCCGGGCCCTTTTCTTTTGCCGCCGCGTCTCTCACCCCGCCATCCCCCGGCTTGCCCGGAGGATCCACATCTCAGCGCGCTCCGCGCTCGATGTCTCGGCCGTTGCCGCCTTATGTTTCCGGTAGCGGCCACAGCCGAAGAGCTGCCTTCGCGCCCCGGACAAGCGAAGGCGAAACCTGAGTGCTGATCCGGGGCCCAGGGGAAAAATCGGCGAAGCCGGCGATAGCCTCAGGGCCCACATAGCAGGAGCCGCCTGCGGCGAACCCTTGCGCTGGGCCCCGGCTCTCCGTCCACTGTGCTACGCTCCGTTCCAGTCGGCCAGGGCACGACACCCGTGAAGGAGCGGAGTCCGTCACGCCACCCCGGCCGTCCCCGCCATGCTGCCGCGCAGGATGAGCAGGCCGGAGAGCGCCGCCGTCACCACCAGCGTCAGGCCCGACACCGCCGCGATGGAAGGCTCCAGCTGGTAGGACAGGCTGGAGAAGATCTGGATCGGCGCCGTGGTCTGCCGGCTGGCGAGGAAGTAGGTGACGATGAACTCGTCGAACGAGGTGATGAAGGCGAACACTGCCCCGGCGATCAGCCCCGGTCGGATGAGCGGCAGCACCACCCGCCACAGGGCCACCGGCATGGATGCGCCGAGGCTCTGCGCCGCCTGCTCCAGCGAGCGGTCCATGCCCTGCAGGCTCGCGCCCACCGTGACGATCACATAGGGCACGCACAGCACCAGATGGGCGATGAGGAAACCGGAGATGGTGTCGTCGAAGCGGATGGGCAGGAACACCCGGTAGATGGCCATGCCCAACACCACGTGGGGCAGGATCATGGGCGAGACGAGCGCGGTCCGCATCGCCTTGCGCATCTTCATGGGCCCCCGGTCGAGCCCGATGGCCGCCGCCGTGCCGATGACCACCGCGAGCGGCGTGACCAGCACGGCGATGAGCAGGCTGGTGCCAAGCGCCTTCCGCCAGGTCTCGTCCTGGAAGATGGCGGCGTACCACCGGAGCCCGAAGGCCTTCGGCGGGAAGGAGAGATAATCCTCCGCCGTGAAGGACTGGATGAGCAGGATCACCTGCGGCAGGACCAGGAACACCATCACCGCCACGGCGATGGTGCCCACGAGGAAGCCGATGCGGTTCTCGTTCATCACGGCATCTCCCCGCGCATCTGCTCGATGCGCTTCTCCGCGCGGCTGGAAGCCACCAGGATCACGGCGATGAAGATCAGCAGCACCACGGCGAAGGCCGCCGCGCGGCTGAAGTCGAACTGGGTGCGCACGAGGTCCGTCATCACCATGGGAAGCGTGGTGACGAAGCTGCCGCCCATGATCACCGGCGTCAGGTACACGCCCATGGTGAGCACGAACACCAGCGTGGAGCCGGCGATGACGCCCGCCATGCTCATGGGCAGCGTCACCCGCCGGAACACGGTGAAGCGCGAGGCGCCGAGGCTGGAGGCCGCCTGTTCCACCGACGGGTCGATGGCGAGGAGGGAGGAGAACACCGGCAGCACCAGGAAGGCGAGATACACGTGGGTGACGCCCACCACCACGCCGAACGTGTTGTAGAGCAGGGGCAGCGGCCCGTCGATCAGGCCGATCTCGCGCAGCAGCGTGTTCACCATGCCCTCGCGCCCCAGCACCAGCAGCCAGGCCACGTTGCGCACGATGACCGAGGTGAGCAGCGGCGAGACGACGATGGTGAGCGCCACGAGCCGCATCACCGGCCCGGCCCGCCGCATGAACAGCGCCAGCGGATAGCCGAACAGGAGGCAGGCGAGCGTGACGAAGAAGGCGAGGCGCACCGTGCGCAGGAAGATGGAAAGCGTGATGCCGTCGTTGAAGAAGGCGCTGTAGTTGGCGAGCGAGAGCGCCGGCGCGCCGGAGGGATGCACGCTCTCGCCCACCAGCACGCCGAGCGGCAGGAAGAAGACGAGGGCGTAGAGCAGCATGGCGGGGGCAAGAAGCCCCCACCAGCCGAAGCGCTTGAGATCGTGCGCGGACATGCCTTTGACCCTGGTGGGTGCGAGGGCGGAGGGAAGCGAGGCGTCGGACGCCATCAGCTCTGCTTCCAGGCGTCCCAGCGGCGGCGCCAGTCGGGCAGGCTGTCCACGATCACCTCGAAGTTCTCGGGCACCGCGCGGGCGAGCTCCTCGCGGGTGGAGACCACCACGCGCTTGGCGATCTCCGGCGGATAGACCACCTTCTGGTTCGGCGAGGCGTAGAACAGCCCCTGGGCGAGGGCCTGCTGCGGCGCGACCGTGCAGGAGAAGTTGATGAAGGCCTTGGCGAGGTCCGGGTTCTTCGCGCCGCGCGGGATGCAGAACGGATCGGCGCGGGTGAAGAAGCCTTCCTTCGGCGAGACGAAGTCAATCGGCACGCCCTGGTCCTTCAGGGGATACACGCGGCCGTTCCACACCGGCATGATCCACACCTCGCCGGTGCGCAGCAGCTGCTCGGCCTGGGCGCCGGTGGTCCACAGGGTGGCGAGGTTCGGGCGCAGCTTGGTGAGGGCGGCGAAGGTGGCGTCGTCCACCGGCAGCGGCTTGCCCTTGGCGACGAGGTTGACCATCTGCAGCGCCTGGTCGAACAGCGCCTCGTTGAGCGCCGCCTTGCCCTTGTACTGGGGGTCCCAGAGGTCGGCCCAGGCGGTGGGCGCGGTCTTGATCTTGTCGGTGTTGTAGGCGAGGCCGTAGCTCCACAGCACCAGCTTCGGCCCGTGGGGGGTGATGTAGTCCGGATAGAGGTTGGCGTATTCCGGAATGTCCTTGGCGTCGATGGTCTGGAACAGATTGTTGCGGACACCGAAGATGTAGTCCGGCATCTGCATGGGGATGACGTCCGCATCCGGGCGGCCGGCATCGACCTGCGCCTTGATCTTCGCCATGGGCGGGGAGGACCCCTGCATGGTGAGGACGTCCACCTTCACGCCGGTGGTCTGGCTGAAGGGATCGATCCAGTGGTCCTTGATGACCTTGCCGAGCAGGCCGTCGAAATTATAGACCACCAGCGTCTCGCCCGCCGCCAGCGAGCGGGTGATCACCGCAGGGGCCGCGAGGGCCCCGGCGGCGGCGAGCCCGAACGTCTTCAGCGCCGAGCGGCGGGACATCTTCATCTTGTCGCTCATCTTGATTGAACCTCTGGTCGGGTTGTTGTGCGCCTGTTCCCCCGGCGCTTTTTCTGCTTGCGAAAGAACCGCCTCAGGCCGCGGGGGCGACCTCGAAGAGGCAGAAGTCATGGCCCTCGGCGGCGCACTGCACCTCGCGCGCGACGAGCTTCTTCGGCGCGCCGGCCTCCTCGCACACATATTCCAGCGCGCCGGCGAGCCAGGGCGCGAACATGAAGCAGAGCTTGCGGCCGGCGCCCTTCGTCTCATCCGTCACGAAGGAGGAGTGGTCGAGGCGGATGGTGGCGGTGCCCGCCACCGGGTCGATGGCCACGATGGAGAAGAGCCCCCAGCCGCGCTGGGACAGGCGCTTCATGTAGTGGGCGAACACGTCGACGCCGGTGAGACCGTAGACCTCCGCCTGCTTCTTGCACCACACATAAGCGGAGAGCCAGCCCGCCGGCGCGAGCGCGGCATCGAAGGCTTCCGCCCCCATGGCGCCCTCGATGGCGAAGTGGTTGTTGTTGTAGAAGTGCTGCGGCACCAGGATCATGGGCATCTTGTCCACGAACCAGCGGCCGGTTTCGGGGTCCACGTCGATCTCGACTTCAGGCTTCGCCATGGAAGATCTCTTCAGAAAAGGAAGGGGAATGAGGGGGCGCTCAGGCGCCCCACACGTCCTTGAGCAGCTGCAGCCAGTTGCCGCCCATCACCTTCTCGATGCGCGCCGTGGACCAGCCGCGCTGCTCCATGGCCGCCGTGAGGTTGGGGAAGTCGCCGATCTCGCGGAAGCCTTCCGGATTGATCACCGCGCCGAAGTCGGTGAGCTTGCGGCCGAAGCCCTTGTCGTGGGTGATCCAGTCGAAGAAGGGCTGGCTGAACCCCTGGGTGAAGTCCGTGCCCACGCCTACGATGTCCTCGCCGGCGAGGTTGATGACGTATTCCATCGCCTCCACATAATCGGCGACGGTAGCCTCCGGCCCCTTCTTCAGGAACGGCGGGAACATGGTGACGCCGATGAAGCCGCCCTTGTCGGCGATGAAGCGCAGCTGCTCGTCGCTCTTGTTGCGCGGGTGCGCCTTGAGGCCTGCCGGCAGGCAGTGGGAATAGGCGACGCGCTTCTTCGAGGCGACGATCACGTCCTCGGAGGTCTTCGGCCCCACGTGGGACAGGTCGCACAGGATGCCGAGGCGGTTCATCTCCGCCACCACGTCACGGCCGAAGTCGGACAGGCCGCTGTCGCGGCTCTCGTAGCAGCCCGAGCCCACGAAGTTCTGCGTGTTGTACGTCATCTGCACGATGCGCACGCCCAGCTCATGGAACAGCTCGAGATACTCGATCTTGTCCTCGATGGCGGAGGTGTTCTGCCAGCCGAGGATGATGCCGGTCTTGCCTTCCGCCTTCGCCTTCAGGATGTCGGCGGTGGTGTAGACCTGGGAAATCAGGTCGGAATGGGTCGCGAAGTCCTTCTTCCACTTCGCGATGTTGCGCATGGTCTCGGTGAAGTTCTCCCACACCGAGCAGGTGCAGTTGGCCGCCGTGAGACCGCCCTTGCGCATGTCCTCGAACACGGGACGGGAGAAGTCGGAGATGATGAGCCCGTCGATGACGATGAGCTTCTCGTGCAGGTTTGACACGGGCTTTTCTTCCCTGGTGGCCGCGGGGGCAAGATGAACATTCATGGGTGGACGCACCTTTGCTGGAGCCGGCCGAGGGCCGGCGGATCGGAGGAGGAAATGGCGGGCGCGGCGCTCACACCGGCACCAGCACGCCGGCGTCGGGCTGCCAGGAAATGCGGACCGGACGGCCGGCGGCGAGCGGAGCCGGGCCGCCCACGGCAGGTGAGGGCCGCCGCGCGATGAGGGTGAGGCCGGATGGCGTCACCAGGCGATAGTCGATGACGAGGCCGCGATAGGTGACAAACGCCACCTCTGCGGTGAGCGTGTTGGCGAGCAGCGCCTCGTCGGTGCCGTCGAGCACCAGCCGTTCCGGCCGCAGCGCCAGCGCCATCCGGCCGGAACGCGCCTCCATGGGCACGGACAGGACTTCCCCGCTCTTCAGGCGGAAGCGGCCGGAGCCGGCGGCCTCGCCCGCAAGCAGGTTGGTGACCCCCATGAACTCGGCGACGAAATGCGAGCCCGGCCGCTCGAACAGATCGTCCGGGGCGCCCGCTTGCTCGATGCGGCCGGCGCGCATGAGCACCACGCGGTCGGCGATGGAGAGCGCCTCGTCCTGGTCATGGGTGACGAAGATGGTGGTGATGCCCAGCTGCTGCTGGATGTTGCGGATCTCCAGCTTCATCTCGTTGCGCAGCTGCGCGTCGAGGTTGGAGAGCGGCTCGTCGAGCAGCAGCACGTCCGGCTCGATCACCAGCGCGCGGGCCAGCGCCACCCGCTGCTGCTGGCCGCCGGAGAGCTGCTTGGGCAGGCGGTCCGCAAGATGCCCGAGCTTCACGCGGTCGAGGGCGATCTTCACCTTGGCGGCGATGTCCGCCTTGGGCAGCTTGCGCATCTGGAGCCCGAAGGCCACGTTCTCGCCCACGCTCATGTGCGGGAACAAGGCGTAGTTCTGGAAGCCGAAGCCCATGTTGCGCTTGTTGGGCGGCAGCTGGGTCAGGTCCCGACCACCCACCAGGATGCGGCCCTCGGTGACCGGGATGAAACCGCCGATCATGCGCAGGGTGGTGGTCTTGCCGCAGCCCGAGGGGCCGAGCAGCGCCACCAGCTCGCCCTCGGCGATGGTGAGGGAGACGTTGTCCACCGCGGTGGTGCCGTCATAGCGCTTGACGATGGACTGGAGGACGACGTCGGACATGCGTGCACCTCGGGTTCGGCAAAGGGGTCAGAAGGCGCGCGAGAGCCTCGCGTAGCGGTCGCTCACGACGAGCAGCGCGCCGATGATGAGGATCTGCACGGTGGCGACAGCCGCCACCGTCGAATCGAGGTTCCATTCCAGGTAGGAGACCAGCGCGATCTGCAGCGTCGTGCGCCCCGGCCCCACCAGGAAGATGGACTTCTCCAGGTCGATGAAGGAGATGACGAAGGAGAACAGCGCCGCCGCCACGATGCCGGGCTTGATGAGGGGCAGCGTGACCCTGAAGAAGATGGTGAGCCGGCCGGCTCCGAGGCTCTGCGCCGCCTCCTCGTAGGAGGGGCTCATGCCGGTGAGCGAGGCGGTCACGAGCCGCACCGTCCACGGCAGGGCGATGAGGCCATGGGCGACGAGCAGGCCCGGCAGCGTGCCGGCGATCTCCACGTCGAACAGCACCTCCAGCTCGATGAAGGCCATGAACAGCGCCGCGCCGCCGACGATGCCCGGCACCACCATGGGCGAGAGCAGCAGCGTCTGGACGGCATCGCGCCCGGGGAAGCGGTAGCGCACCAAAGCGAGGCTCGCCGGCACGCCGAGCACCAGCGAGATGGCGACGGCGATCAGCGCGGTTTCCACGCTGGTGATGAAGCCGTTGCGGAAGGCATCCTGCTCCCAGGCCCGCACATACCAGTCGAAGGTGTAGCCCGTGGCCGGGAAGGAGAGGATGCGGTTTGCGAAGAAGCTCACCCACACCACCGCCACCAGCGGCAGCAGCACGAAGGCCATGACCACCGCGGTGAGCGTCGCGTAGAGGCGGTTGACGGCGAGAAGTCCCATGGTGCCCCTCACTCGCTCCAGCGCCGGTAGCGGCGCTGCACCAGCACGTTGGCGGTGGTGGTGAGCACCAGCGTCACCGCCATGAGGACGAAGGCGAGCGCCGCGCCGAAGGGCCAGTTCATGGCCTTGGCCACCTGCTGGTAGACGGTGGGCGCCATCATGTGGAAGCTCGGTCCGCCGATCAGCACCGGCGTGGCATAGGCGTTCATGGAGAGGATGAAGCACAGCATGGTGCCGGCCAGGATGCCCGGCAGCGCCAGCGGCAGCACCACCCGCCACAAGGTCGTCAGATGGCCGGCGCCGAGGCTTGCCGCGGCCGCCTCCAGATTGGCGTCGATACCTTCCAGCACGCTCTGCAGCGTCACGATCATGAAGGGAAGAAGCACGGAAACGAGGCCGATGACCACCGCCGTGGGCGTGTACATGAGCTTGACCGGAGAGAGGCCGGTGGCGGAGACGACGGCGTTGAACAGGCCCTTGTCGCCGAGGATGACCATCCAGGCCGCGGTGCGCACCGCATTGCCCATCAGCAGCGGCAGGATGACGAGCAGCAGCAGCCGCCCCTTCCACGCCGCGCTCGCCTGCCGCACCAGGAAATAGGCCACCGGGAACCCGGCCACGAGGCACAGCGCCGTGGACAGCGCGGATACCCACAAGGTGGTGCCCAGCACCTCCTGGTAATAGCTGTCGGCGAAGAATTTCTGGTAGTTGGCGAGCGTCAGCGCCTCCACCATCATCTGCCCCGGAACGAACCGGTTCAGCGAATAGCGGAACATCAGCAGAAGCGGACCGATCAGCGCCACCAGGACGAAGATCGTCGCGGGGGCAGAGAGCCCGAAGGCGGGCGAGAGGCGCCGGCCTCCCCGCGCACCCGGCGCGGGGAGGGGCAGGGCCTCGGACAGGCCGGGGGCGGACATGCCGGGGGCGGACACGGACGCCTCGCTCAGCGCGCGATGTTCTTGTTCCACCATTCGAGCCATTCCGCCGTGTTCTTGGCGACGTGGGCATAGTCGGGGAACTTGAGCGCCGCGGCCTCGGCGGCGGTGAAGTCCACCTTGGCCTTCAGCTCCGGCGAAAGCTCCGCCTTGCCGTTGGCGGGGGCGTAGAAGCTCGCGCCGGCGAGACCTGCCATGGCCTTGGGGTCCAGCATGGCGTTGAAGTAGATGTAGGCGAGATCCGGGCTCGGGGCCCGCTTCGGCAGAGCCGCGCCGAACATCACGGCAATCGCGCCTTCCGAGGGATACTGGATGGCGAGGGGCGCGCCGTCATTGGCCCACTGCAGGCCGCGGGCCTTGTAGTTCACCGCAATGTCCACCTCGCCATTGACAAGGCCGGCGCCGAGCTGCTGGTGCGCGGCATAGATGCGCGGCTGGGTCAGCTCCTTGAGCTCCAGAAGGCGGGCCTTGCCCTCTTCCGTGTTGGTCACGTTGCCGCCTTTGATGAGGCCGGCCATCATGATGTAGTTGAAATAGAGCTGGTTGGTCAGGCCGATCCTGCCGGCCCATTTCTTGTCCCACAACTCGGCGTAGGACTTGGGCGGGTTCGGCACCTTGTCCTTGTTGTAGACGATGCTGACGCCGCTGTAGAGCCACGGCACGAAGAAGGGCTTCGACTTCAGGGCCGGCACCACGTCCGCATAGTTCGGCACCTTGGCGAAGTCGATGTCGGAAATCACCTCCTGGCCGTAGAGCTCGACGCTGTCGCCCTCGTTGATGTGGATGACGTCGATGGTGCCGCGCTTCAGCCGCTTCTCGGCGATCAGCTTGGCCTTGCGCTCCGGCTCCATGCCGAGGTCGCGGACGATCTTGATGCCCCGGCTCTCGACAAGGGGGGCTTCCACGAACTTGATGGTGCGCTCGTTCCAGTCGCCGCCCCAGTTGGAGACGACCAGGGTGCCTTCCTGGGCGCGGGCGATCCGGGGAACGGCCAGCGCCGCGGCCCCCGCACCCAGCGCACCGAGGACCGCACGCCGCGAGGGCGCGCCCGAGAGGATGTCAAAGGTCTTCGTCATGTCCGCCTCTGGATATTTTTATTGAAGCTGTCGAAGCCGTCGAACGTCCCGAAGCCGGGACCCCGGAGGCGGCCCCCGCCCGGCTTGCCGCCGGGTCGGGAGTCCGTCTCCAGGTCATTGAATCATCTTGATTTTCAGGCCGCTGCCCGCGCCTTCGCGCCCACCTCGTCGAGATAGGCGATGCAGCGCTCCAAAGGCTCCACATCGGCGAACTTCGCGTCGATGTCGAACAGGTTCCAGGCCACCGCGCCCGGTACCCGGTCACCGATGCACTCCTTCACCGCGATGGTGCGGAAACCTTCCGCCAATCCGTCGCAAAGCGTTGTGCGCACACAGGCCGAGGCGGTGACGCCGGTGACGAGGATGGTATCCACATTGTTGGCCCGCAGGAAGCCGGCGAGGTAGGTGCCATGGAAGGCGGACGCCCGCTTCTTGATCAGCACCTGCTCGCCCGCCACCGGCTCAATCCGGCTGTCGATGGCCCACAGCTCGGGCTTGGACTGGTCGACCACCTCGATCGGAATCTTGTGGTGCCACAAGCCCATATCGGTCGCGGCCTGGGCTTCGTCGGTCACCTGGTAGCAGGTGGTGACATGCACCACCGGGTGGCCGTTGCGCCGGCACGCCGCCAGAAGCGCCTGCACGCCGGGAATGATCTCATCATCCACCTTCTCGCAGGTGAAGGGATTTCCCGGCCGCGTCCAGGCATTGGCGAGATCCACATTGATCAGCGCCGGCCGGCGGCCGAAACCCACCCGCCGCTGGAAACCGCGCCCCTGATAAAGGGAGCTTGCCTGTTCAAATGCGCGCGTCAGCATCGCATCGAGGTCGTCCTCGAACGCCATAGCCTTTGTCCCTGCTTGTTTTGTCGCCCATGCCAGCGGGCTTGCAGGACGAAGACTGCGCGATCTGATATGACAGGAGAAATTCCAATTTCGCCTCGATTAATGCCTCTGGTGATATAAATCCGCCATGCGTTTCGACCTCCGACATGTCCGCTGCTTCGTCCTCCTGGCGGAGGAGCTGCACTTCAGCCGGGCCGCCCAGAGGGCGCACATGACCCAGCCGGCCATGAGCCGCCTCATCCGCGACCTGGAGGCGGACGTAGGCGTGCCGCTTCTCGTCCGCACAACCCGATCCGTGGAGCTGACAGAGGCCGGCAAGGCCTTCCTGGCCGACGGGCGGGCCGCGCTGGACCGGCTGGAGCGTGCCGTCACCAACGCCCGCCGCACCGCCAGCGGCGAGGTGGGCGTGCTGCGCATCGGCTACATGGACTTCGCCATCAACGGTCGCCTGCCGGAATTCCTGAGCGCCTTCAGCCGCTACCGGCCGGAAATCCGCCTCGAGCTCTCCTTCATCCCCACCTTGAAGCAGCAGGAGGCTCTGCTCGCCGAGCGCATAGACATCGGCTTCATGATCGGCACCTTCGACGAGCCGAGCATGGCGAGCTACACCTTCGACGACAACCGTTACGTGGCCTTGCTGCCCATCACCCATCCCCTGTCCAACGTGCGCACCCTGCGCCTTGCCGACCTCGCCGACCAGCCGTTCGTGCTGGGCTCCGGCGAGAATTGGGGGGCGTTCCGCAACGCCTTCTTCTCCATTACCCATCGCGCCGGCTTCACCCCGCGCATCGTGCAGGAGGCCTCCTCCTCCGAGGGCATCTTCGGCCTCGTGGCGGCAGGCGCGGGCGTATCCGTCTACGCGAGCTGCGTGCGCAACCTGCAGCGGCGCGGCATCGTGATCCGCGATCTCGACGACGTGTCCGAGAAGCTCTTCACCTGCGCGGCCTGGGCGACACCGGTGCGCGCGCCCGCCGTCACCGTCTTCACCGACTTCCTGCTGCATGTATGGGGCGGCGCCTGAACGCCACCATCCACAGAACCCGACCGCATCCGCGGGACTGGCCGCGCGGGCCCCGATCCTCTAGCCTTGCCCCAAACCAATAAGGGGCAAGCCCTTGGAAACGCCCGAACTGCCGACACTGAGGTCCTACCACTCCTGGATTGCCAACGAGACGCTTGAGGATTACTCGCTTCGCTTCACGGCGCGCTCGTTCCGCCGCTGGTCGCCGTTCGTCATCGCGAACACGGCGCTCGGCGGTATTTCCTTCCTGGCGCTGGAGGCCATCGGCGGCACCATCACGCTCAACTACGGCTTCCTGAACGCGAGCCTCGCCATCGCCGCGGTGTCGATGTTCATCTTCATCACCAGCCTTCCGATCGCCTATTATTCCAGCACGTACAGCATCGACCTCGACCTCCTCACTCGCGGCGCGGGGTTCGGCTATATCGGCTCGACCATCACCTCTCTGATCTACGCGAGCTTCACCTTCATATTCTTCGCCCTCGAAGGCGCCATCATGGCGCAGGCGCTGAAGCTCTATGCCGACATCCCCTTGGTGCTTGGCTATATCATCTCCTCGCTCGTCATCATCCCCGTGACGGTCATGGGCATCACCATGATCTCGCGTCTGCAGATGGTGACGCAGCCGCTCTGGCTGGCGATGATGCTGCTGCCCTTCATCATGATCGCCGTCAAGGCGCCGGAGGATCTTGTCCGCTGGACCCGCTTCGTCGGGCTGGATACAGGCAAGGCGGGCTTCGATCTCATCGCCTTCGGCGCGGCGGCCAGCGTCATGTGCTCGCTGGTGGTGCAGATCGGCGAGCAGGCGGACTATCTGCGCTTCCTGCCTGAAAAGACAAAGGAAAATCGCTTCGCCTGGTGGAGCGCCGTGGTGCTGGCGGGGCCGGGCTGGATCCTCATCGGCGGGCTTAAGATTCTTGGCGGCAGCCTGCTGGCTGTGCTCGTGTTCTCCGGCGGGGCGTCCCGGCAAACGGCGCTCGAGCCGATCCACATGTACCTGTCCGCTTATGGCTATGTGTTCGACAGCCCGTCGCTTATCCTCTTCTGCGCAACGCTGTTCGTGATCCTTTCACAGGTGAAGATCAACGTGACCAACGCTTATGCGGGATCGCTGGCCTGGTCGAACTTCTTCTCGCGGATGACCCACTACCACCCCGGCCGGGTGGTGTGGCTCATCTTCAACATCCTCATCTCCTTGCTGCTGATGCTGCTCGGCATCTTCGACACGCTGGAGATCGTGCTGGCGGTCTATTCCAACATCGCCATGGCGTGGATCGGCGCCATCGTCGCCGATCTGTGGGTGCTGAAGCCCTTGAAGGTCAGCCCGAGCTTCATCGAGTTCAAGCGCGCGCACCTCAGGGATTTCAATCCCGTAGGCTGCGGCGCCATGGCATTTGGCTCGTTCGTGTCGATCCTCGCCTTCACCGGGGTGCTGGGCCGGGTGGCGCAGGCCTATTCGGCGCCGCTCTCCTTCGTTCTCGCCTTCGGCGCAGCCACAGCGATCGGGATTGCAACCCGCGGGCGCTATTATCTCGCCCGGCCGCCGGTCGCCTCATTTCCCGGCGCCGCGGGCTCCGCCATCCGCTGCGAGGTCTGCGACCACGGCTATGAGCGGGACGACATGGCTTATTGCAGCTTCTACGAGCGGCCCATCTGCTCGCTGTGCTGCAGCCTGGATGCCCATTGCCACGACGCCTGCAAACAACCGAGCCAGGTGCTGGAGACCTCCCGCTCGCGCTATTTCGGCGAGGGGCTCACCCGCCGCATCGCCCCGCACACGCCGCAGCGCCTCCTGAAGGTGGGTGGCGTGCTGATCGCGCTGACGGTGGTCACGGCCGCCCTGTTCCTGCTCACCTACCGCCTCATCGAGCCGGGGGCGGACGTCCCGCACCTCGACAACGGCGCCCTGATGCTGCGGGTCTTCCTCGCCATGCTGCCGCTGCTCGCCATCAGCGCCTGGTGGATCGTCCTGTCCAACGAGAGCCGGGAGCTGGCCCACCGCGACCTCGTGCGCTCGCTGGAGAAGCTCCATGCGACGCAGGACGAGCTCGCCCGGACCGAGCGGCTCGCCGCCATCGGCCAGCTCACCGCCACCGTGAGCCACGAGCTGCGCAATCCCCTTGGCACGCTCATGAGCTCGGTGGCCATCCTGAAGCGGGCCGGCCACCTGGATGCCACCGCGCAGGACGAGCTGGAGCGCATCCAGCGCAACGTGCGCCGGTGCGTGCGCATCATCGAAGACCTGCTGGAATTCTCCCGCCGGCCCAACGTGGCCATGGTGCCCCTCGCCCTCGACGCCTGGCTCGCCGAGCATGCGGGGGAACTGGCCGCCCTCGCCCCGGTGAAGCTGGAGATGCGCCTTGGCTGCGACCGCGTGATCGAGGCGGATGGCGAGCGGCTGCGGCAGGTGCTGGTGAATCTGGTGCAGAACGGCATGCAGGCGGTGCAGGAGCGTGCTCCTCGGGGCGACGGGCGGGTGGTGGTCTCCACCGCCGCATCGGAGGATGAGGTGGTGCTCAGTGTCCGGGACGATGGCATCGGCATGAGCGAGGAGGTCAGGGCCCGCCTGTTCGAGCCGCTGTTCTCCACCAAGCCCTTCGGCCTGGGGCTGGGGCTCGCGCTCGTGCGGCGCATCGTGGAGCGCCACGGGGGCACGGTGTCCATCGCCTCGCAGCCGGGGATGGGCAGCACGGTGGAGATCCGCCTCCCGGTGGCGAAGCTGGAGCTGGCCGATGCGTCCTGACCTGCCGGCCACGGCGGACCCCGCCCATCTGCTGATCGTGGATGACGACCTCGACTTCGCCCACAGCCTCGCCCGCCTGCTGGGGCTGGAGGGCTACGCGGTCTCCGTCGCCCACGACAGCGCCGGGGCGATGGAGCTGGCAGAACGGGCGGACATTGCCCTTGTCGACATCCGCCTCGGCCATGAGGATGGAGTGCACCTGGCGGTGGAGATGCTGAAGCGCGATCCCGAGCTGCTGGTGGTGATGATCACCGCCTATGCCTCGGCGCAAACCGCCATCAAGGCCCTGCGCGCCGGCATCTATGATTACCTCTGCAAGCCCTTCGAGCCGGACGATCTCATCGCCACCGTGGGCCGCTGCTTCGATCGGCTGCGCCTCGCCCGCGACCGGGCGGAGGCGGAAGAGCGCCTGCGGCGCAGCCGGCGCATGGAGGCCGTCGGCCGGCTGGCGGCGGGCATTGCCCATGATTTCAACAATCTGCTCGCGGTCGTGGTGGGCAATCTCAAGCTCGCCCAGGAGGAGCTGACGCACGGCCCGCGCGGCGACCGGGCCGCCCTCGACGAACTGGTGCGCGATGCCCTCGACGCGGCGCAGGACGGCATCGCCACCAACCGCCGCCTGCTCGCCGTGGGCCGGGCGCAGACGCTGCTGCCCCGTGTGGTCGATGTGGGCCGCACGGTGGGCGCCATGGCCCGGCGCCTGGAGCGGGCGCTCGGGGAGGAAATCGCGCTTCACCTCGCCTTGCCCGGTGCGCCCTTCCTCACCCATGTGGATCCGCGGCAGTTCGAGGCCTGCCTTCTCAACCTCGCCATCAATGCCCGGGATGCCGGCGCCGGCCGGGTGCGGCTCGCGGTGGAGCCGTGGACGGTGGAACCGGCGTCCCCCCTGCTGATGGAGGACATGGCGCCGGGCCCCTATGTCGGCGTGGTGCTGGCCGATGACGGCTGCGGCATGTCGGCGGAGGTGCTGGAGCAGGCGATGACGCCGTTCTTTTCCACCAAGCCAACGGACCAGGGCAGCGGCCTCGGCCTCAGCACGGCCTACGGCTTCGCCCGCCAGAGCGGCGGCACCCTGCTGCTGGAAAGCGTGCCAGGCGAAGGCACAAGCGTCACCCTGCTTCTGCCGGCGCTCCCCGCCGGGGCGGAGGCCGATGCCCTGCCGGAGCCCGATCCGGAGGCGGATCCGCCTCCATCGCCGTGAGGACATATCCCTCCCCGCGCACGGTGCGGATGATGCGCGCCTGCCGGCCGTGATCGCCCAGCTTTCGGCGCAGCTTGCCCACCAGCACGTCGATGCTGCGGTCGAAGGGCGCCCATTGGCGGTGAGCGATGAGGTCGAGGATCTGGTCGCGCGTCAGCACCCGCCCCGGCCGCTGCGCTAGGGCCGCGAGCAGGCGGAACTCGTGGCTGGTGAGGGGCACGTCCGCCCCGTCCGGAGCGGCGAGGGTGCGCCGGTCGAGGTGGAGGACGAAACCGCAGAAGTCGAGGCGGTTGCCAGCCTCTTCCGCCTCGGCTGGCACCGCGCCCCGCCCGTGCGCCCGGCGCAGGATGGTGCGGATGCGGGCGAGCAGCTCCCGCGGCTCGAAGGGCTTGGTGACGTAATCGTCGGCGCCGATCTCGAGGCAGACGATCTTGTCCACCGTCTCGCACTTGCCCGAGAGCATGATCAGCGGCGTGTCGAGCTGCGCGCGCAGCGCCCGGGCCAGCGAGATGCCGTCCTCCCCGTTCGGGAAGGTCATGTCGAGGATGATGAGGTCGTAGATCACCTCCGACACGGCCTCGCGCATGGCGGCGCCGTTCAGGGCGAACTCCGCGGCGTAGCCCTCCCGCGCCAGGAACTTGGTGACGAAGGCGCACATGCGGCGGTCGTCGTCCACCATGAGGATGCGCTGGATTCCGGCCATCTCCTCCCCGTCGTCCTCCCGGTGCCGCCCTTGAGGGCGCGTTCTTCCCGCGCGGCGGCCACGCCGCTTCACCAAGGGATCATACCCCGTCGCGCGCAGCCCGCGCCCTCCCCCGGCGCGCTTTACAAAAAATTACATTGGCCCGCGCCGCCGCAGCTAAGCCGCTTACACGGCACTCTTAGCCTCCTCCTCGGGTGAAGGTGCGCAAGAGACGTTTCGAGAACGCGCCGCGGAGGACGAAAGCACAGGTCCGCTCACCCCCAAGGAGAGGAAGCCCATGGCCAAGACCGTCTTCAAGATCGATCTGAACAAGCGGCCCGAGGATCAGGCCATCAAGACCCACAACCGCTGGCACCCGGACCTGCCCATGGTGGAGGTGTTCAAGCCGGGCGATGAATTCCGCGTCGAATGCTACGACTGGACCGGCGGGCAGATCGGCAACAACGACAGCGCCAACGACGTGCGCGACGTGAATCTCACCAAGGTGCACTATCTGAGCGGACCGTTCGGCGTCGAGGGTGCCGAGCCCGGCGACCTGATGGTGGTGGACATCCTGGACATCGGCCCCATCGAGGGCTCGGAATGGGGCTTCAACGGCCTGTTCGACAAGAACAACGGCGGCGGCTTCCTGACCGAGCATTATCCGGAGGCGGTGAAGTCCTGCTGGGACTTCCACGGCATCTACACCACCTCCCGCCACATCCCGCGGGTGCGCTATCCCGGGCTCGTCCATCCCGGCCTCATCGGCTGCCTGCCGGACCACAAGCTGCTCGCAGAGGCCAACCGGCGCGAGGCGGCCCTCGTCGCCACCGCCCCCGACCGCGTGCCGCCGCTGGCCTGCCTGCCCTATTCGGAGACGGCCCTCATGGGCCAGATGACCGGCGCCCTGCGCGACAAGGCCGCCGCCGAGGGCTGGCGCACGGTGCCGCCGCGCGAGCACGGCGGCAATTGCGACATCAAGAACCTGTCGCGCGGGTCGCGCTGCTACTTCCCGGTCTATGTGAAGAACGGCGGCCTCTCCATGGGCGACATCCACTTCTCCCAGGGCGACGGCGAGATCACCTTCTGCGGCGCCATCGAGATGGCGGGCTGGATCGACATCGGTGTCGGCCTCATCAAGGGCGGCATGGCGAAGTACGGTGTCGTCAACCCCATCTTCAAGCCGTCCCCGGTTGATCCGCACTTCGACGACTATCTCATCTTCGAGGGCATCTCGGTGGATGAGCACACGGGCGAGCAATATTATCTCGATGCCCACGTCGCCTATCGCCGGGCCTGCCTCAACGCCATCGAATACCTGAAGAAGTTCGGCTATTCGGGCGAGCAGGCCTATTCCATCCTCGGCACCGCGCCGGTGGAAGGGCGCATCGCCGGCATCGTGGACATCCCCAACGTGTGCGCCACGGTGGCCATTCCCACCAAGATCTTCGACTTCGACATCAACCCGAACTCCACCGGCCCGACACGCCAGGTTTCCGGCGTCGACGTCGCCCGGGCGAGCTGAGCCCCTCCCAGCAACCCGGCGCCCCGGCCGGTCGCCTCCGGCCGGCCGGGGCAGAGGAGATCCCACATGCTGCTCGGACTTGGCTTGCTCTATGTCGGCGCGGTGCTCGTGCTCAACGGCCTCTGGCTGCTGGGCAAGATCGAGGACCGCGAGATCATCGTCGTGAACGTGGTGTCGGGCGTCGTCACCCTCGCCATCTCGCTGTTCTGGGCCTTCAACCCGGCGGCGGATGCGGGCTCCATCAAGGGCGCCGCCCTGACTCTGCTGTTCACGGCCACCTATTTCTGGGTGGCCTACAACCGCGTGACCAAGGTGGACGGGCGCGGGCTGGGCTGGTTCAGCCTGTTCGTCGCCATCACCGTGACGCCGGTGGCCATCCAGTCGCTGCAGGGGGCGGCAAGCCCCATCGGCATCTGGATGGGGTGGAACTGGGTGGGCTGGGGCCTCCTGTGGTTCTGCTACTTCCTGCTGCTCACCCTGAAGCAGCCGATCCTGAGATTCACCGGGGCCTTTACCGTGCTCATCGGCATTCTCACCGGCTGGGCGCCCGGCCTCTCCCTGCTGCAGGGCTGGATTCACCCTTGAGATCAGGAGCGGATGGCCCGGCCCCGCCCGGCGCCATCCGCTTTCGCATGGAGCCAACGATGCCGCGTTACACCTATTCCTGCGACGATTGCGGCCCCTTCGACGCCTGGGCCACCATGAGCCAGGCGGAGGAGCCCGCCTGTTGCCCGGCCTGCAGCGGCGCAGCCCGCCGCGAGATGGCCATGCCCCATGTCAGCACCCTCAACCCAAGGCTCCGCACCGCCATCGCCCGCACGGAGAAGACCTCCAGCGAGCCGAAGGTGGTCTCCCGCGAGCACCTGGCCGGCTGCGGCTGCTCCTTGTGCGCGACGCGCAAGAAGAAGCCCCAGCCCATCGAGCGGCGCTGGTCGCTCGGCCACTGAGGCGCAGCCCGCCCGGGGCCGCGCTCCGGGCGGGCGACCTCCTGCTTGAGAGGCGTTTTGCGATCGGGGAAGCGTAAGCTAGGCTCCGCGGCGATTCCCTGCCCGGAGAGCCCCCTTGCGACGTCGCATCTGGATCGCCGTCCTCGTTGTTGCGGCGCTGGCGCTCGCCGGGCGTATCGCCATCGTCGCCCAGGACCTGCCGCAGACCGTGACCGCCGCCCATTTCGAGCGGCTGCGGACGAAGGACCTGCCGCGCCTGCGCGATTTCCTGCATCACATGCCCAAGGGCGGGG
This sequence comes from Xanthobacter nonsaccharivorans, assembly GCF_043194755.2. Lineage (NCBI taxonomy): Bacteria > Pseudomonadati > Pseudomonadota > Alphaproteobacteria > Hyphomicrobiales > Xanthobacteraceae > Xanthobacter > Xanthobacter nonsaccharivorans. The sequence continues at coordinate 3,453,286 of NZ_CM195526.1, forward strand.
ACCTGCACACCCATCTGTCCGGCGCGGTCTATGCCGAGCGCTTCATCGCCTGGGCGATGGCGGATGGCTTGTGCCTGCGCAAGGCGGACCTGTCGATCCAGCCCCGGCCGCAGGGAGCCCCGGCGGAGCTGCCGTGCGGGACGGACCCCGCCCTCGTCCCCATCGCCGAGGCGGTAGCGCCGGGCCGCGGGCAGAACACCTACGACCTGCTCGTCAATTCCCTCTCCATGCGCTGGTTCCTGGCGACGCCGGCGATCCCCTCCGGCCACGACCAGTTCTTCAGCACCTTCGGCCGCTTCAACGCCGCCACCGGCGGCACCGACTGGGCCACCGCCTTCGGCCGCACCGCCGAGATGACCGTGGACCAGCTCCGGCAATATGACGCCACCGGCGTGCAATATACCGAGCTCATGGTCACCTTGTTCGAGGGCGACGATCGCCGCCGGCTGGCGCAGGCCATCGCCCCCGAGACCGGCCCCGGCCCGGCGCAGGTGGGCGATCCCGCCGCCATGCTCGCGGCGCTGGAACGCGCCGGCCTGTCGCAGTTGGTGGCGAAGCGCACGCAGCAGCTCAAGGAGCTGATAGCCCGCATCGAAGCCCTGCTCGACTGCGATGCGCAGCGCACCAGGCCCGGCTGCGGCGTCACCTTCCGCTACATCGCCCAGGTCAACCGCAACAGCCCGCCGGCGGAGGTGTTCGCCCAGACGGCCTTTTCCGTCGCTTTGGTGCGCGCGGCGCCCGGCATCGTGGTCGGCATCAATTATGTGGGGCCGGAGGACTACCAGATCTCCCGCCGCGACTACCGCACCCACATGAAGTGGATCGGCGCCCTCGCCGGCAAGGACGTGCCGGTGGCGCTGCATGCCGGCGAACTGTGGCTCGGCCTCGTGCCACCGGAGGACCTCGACTTCCACATCCGCGACGCGGTGGAGACGGCAGGCGCCCGGCGCATCGGCCACGGCACCGCCATCGCGTTCGAGACCGACATGAACGGGCTGCTTGAAGAGATGCGCCGGCGGAACGTCACCGTGGAGATCGCCCTCACGTCGAGCGACGTGATCCTCGGCATCCGGGGCAAGGAACACCCCATCATCACCTATCTGCGGGCCGGCGTGCCGCTGGTGCTGGCGACGGATGACGCCGGCGTCTCGCGTATCGACCTCGGCAACGAATATTTCCGGGCTGCGCGCGACCACGCCTTCGACTATCGGCATCTCAAGATGTTCGCGCACAACGCCATTTCCCAATCCTTCCTGGCCGAGGCGGACAAGACGCCGGAGATGGAGAAGCTCGACCGCGCCTATGCCCGCTTCGAGCGATCGGTCTACGAGGCCCAGCCCTTCACGCGGAAGGTGGTGGCGGTGCTCCGTGCGCTCGCCCCCGGCCTTCCCGCCTGGAACTGAGCGGCGCGCCATTCCGGAACGGCCGCCCGGTCGGCGGTGGCGCGATGGCGGCCGCCGAGCCGGACGGGGGAGAGGGCGGGGCCAAGCCCCCGCGCCAGCGGGGTCGCGCCTACAGCGCCGAATGGTCGCGAACCGCCTCGGCGAGTGCCGGCTTCAGGGCGGCGAACCGCGCATCGAGGGCGAGGGGATCGTTGCGATTGAGCGCGATCATCTGCGCCCGCACCTCCCCGCCCCGCACCACCTCGAAGGCATCCCCGGCGATGCCGGCGACCACCGCCGCCGCCACTGCCTCGGGTGGCTCCCTGCTGAAGCCCACCTCCGGCCCCGCGCGGCTGGTGCGCATCATCGGCGTGTCGGTCGCCCCCGGATAGACCGTGATGACCCGCACGCCCTCGCCCGCAAGCTCCCGCCGCAGGGCCTCGTCGAACCGGGCGAGGCCCGCCTTCGTCGCCGCCTAGGTGACGTAGAAAGGCATGCCGATCAATGCGATCGCGGAGGTCACGTCGACGATCAGCCCCTCCCCGTTCTCCCGCAGCGCCGGCAGCGCCGCGCGGGTGAGCAGGATGGGAGCGATGAGGTCCACCTCCACCATGGCGCGGATCTCCGCCTCGGTGGTCGCCTCCAGCCGGCCGGCGCGCACGCCGCCCGCATTGTTGACGAGGATGTCCAGCCCGCCGAGATGGGCGCGCGCGCCCTCCAGCATCGATGCCCGTCCCTCGGCGGAGGTCACGTCGGCAGCGATGCCGTGAACCTCGCCGCCCTTCGCCCTCAGCTCTTCCACCGCCGCGGACAGAATATCGGCGCGACGGCCGGTGATGACCACGCGCGCCCGCTCGGCCACCAGCGCATCGGCAATGGCGCGGCCGATGCCGCTCGATCCTCCCGTGAGGAGGACCCGCTTTCCCTCGATCTTCATGGCAAGTCTCCCTGGAGGTTGACGGCCGGCCGCCTCACTCCGCCGCCGACGGATAGTTGGAGGGGAACAGGGCGCGACGGGACTCCTCGTCGCCCATGGCCTTGAAGGCGTGGTCCTTGCCCACCGCGCGGGCCCGCGCGACGGCGGGGCGGGCATCCACCTCGGCGAACCAGCGCTTCAGGTTGGGGAAGCCCGCCAGCGGATCGGCCTCGCCCTTCAGCACCCGCGCGGCGCGGTCGATCCACCCCCAGGCCGACATGTCGGCGATGGTGTACGCGTCGCCGACCATGTGGCGGCGCGTGGCCAGGAGATCGTCCAGCACCCTGTAGTGGCGCTCGGCTTCACGCCGATAGCGGTTGACCGCGTAGCCGAGCCCCTCCGGTGCGGCGTGCTGGAAGTGCACCGCCTGGCCGGAGAAGGGCCCGAGCCCGCTGGCCAGGAACAGGAGCCAGGAGAGCAGTTCCGGCCGCTCTTCCGGCGCGCCGCCGAACTGGCCCGTCTTCTCTGCCAGATAGAGGAGGATGGCCGTGGAATCGAACACCCGCGCCGGCTTGCCCCCGGGACCGTCGGTATCGACGATGGCCGGCACCTTGCCGTTGGGATTGATGGCGCGGAAGGCGGGCAGGTGCTGCTCGCCCCTGGCGGTGTCCACCGGCACCACCTCGTAGGGCAGGCCCGCCTCCTCGAGGAACAGGGCGACCTTGGCCGGGTTCGGCGTGGGATGAAAATAGAAGCGGATCAAACGGGTTACCCCTGCCAGAGCGGCCGGCGAAGCGGCGCGGATTGCATTTTAGATCGACTGATATAGAATGCACGTCGAAGCGGGGGCGGCAAGATCCTTCCCGCCTGAATTTCGCAGGCGTCATGGTCTTCACATGATCTTGTCCATGCCGCGAGCACAGATCGAGAGGCTTCTGATGATCGATCTCTACTATTGGCCGACACCGAACGGCCACAAGGTCACGATGTTCCTGGAAGAGACGGGGATTTCCTATCGCATCATTCCGGTGGATATCAGCGCCGGAGACCAATTCAAGCCAGATTTTCTTGAGATTTCGCCCAACAATCGCATTCCGGCCATCATCGACCATGCGCCGACAGATGGCGGCGCGCCGCTTTCGGTCTTCGAGTCGGGCGCCATCCTCCTCTATCTGGCAGAGAAGACCGGTCGCTTCATGCCCGCCGACCTGCGCGGCCGGAAGAGCGTGCTGGAATGGCTGTTCTGGCAGGTGGGCGGCCTCGGCCCCATGGCCGGGCAGAACCATCATTTCGTCCAGTACGCCCCCGAGCGCATCCCTTACGCCATGGAGCGCTACGTGAAGGAAACCAACCGCCTGTACGGCGTGCTGGACACCCGCCTCGGCAGGAGCGCGCATGTGGCGGGCACGGACTATTCCATCGCCGACATGGCGATCTATCCCTGGATCGTGCCGCACCAGCGCCAGCAGCAGGACCTCGCCAACTTCCCCAACCTCAAGCGCTGGTTCGAGGCGGTGGCGGCGCGGCCGGGAACGGTCGCCGCCTATGCCAAGGGCGCGCCTTTCGGCAGCCGCCCGACGGTGACCGAGGACGGCAAGAAGATCCTGTTCGGCCAGACCGCCCGGCGGGCAGGATGACGCATCGGCCGGCGCGCTGTACGGTGCGCCGGCAAACGGCGGCATGGACAAGAAAGACCGAAGGACGATGGCACGGCCGAGAGCGTTCGACGAAAACGAGGTGCTGGATGCGGCCGTGCGCTGCTTCTGGACCCGCGGATACGAGGCGACCTCGGTGCGGGACCTCGCCTCCAGCATGGGCCTCACGGGGGCGAGCCTCTACAATGCCTTCGGCGACAAGCATGCGCTCTATGAGCGGGCGCTGGAGCGCTATGTGGACCGCAGCGTGGCGGACCGCATCGTCCGCCTGGAAGCCCCTGGCATCCCGCCACGTGAGGCCATCGCCGGCTTCTTCGCGGAGGTGCTGGAGCGCTCCTTGGATGACCCGCAGATGAAGGGCTGCATGGTGGTGAACGCCGCCGTGGAGATGGGGCCCCATGACCCCGTGCTGCGCGCCGCGGCGAGCCGAACCCTCGGGGAAATCGAGGCTTTCTTCACCCGTCGCGTCGCCGCCGGGCAGAAGGACGGGACCCTTTTCTCTGGCGAGACGGCCGAGGGCCTTGCCCGCATGCTGCTCGGCGTGCTGCTGGGCATCCGGGTGCTGTCACGCATCCGCCCCGAGCGGGCATTGCTGGAGGACGTGCTGCGCCCGGCGCTCGCGGCGCTGGAACCGCGCTGAACCGGTCGCCATCCCTTCAAGACCATGGCATTGGCCGGAGCCCCCATGATCAAGGCCTTTGTGTTCGACGCCTATGGAACGCTGTTCGACGTGCAATCCGTCAGCGTGGTGACGGACAAGGCCTTTCCCGGCCACGGGGCGCTCATCACCCAGATCTGGCGGATGAAGCAGCTGGAGTACAGCTGGCTGCGCTCGCTCATGGACGATTACCGGGACTTCTGGAGCGTCACCCGCGAGGCTCTTACCTATACCCTTGGAATCCTTGGCCTTCAGCCGACCGATCAGCTGTTTGACGACCTCGCCGAGGCCTATAATCACCTCACGCCCTATGCCGATGCGGCGCAGGCGCTTGCCGGGCTCGGCGGTGTGAGGCGCGCCATCCTCTCCAACGGCAGCCCCCACATGCTGGCGACGCTGGTGGGCAACTCGGAGCTGAAGGACCTCATCGAGGAGACCATCAGCGTCGACGCGAAGCGCTGCTTCAAGCCGGACCCACGGGCCTATCAGCTGGTGGAGGAACGCCTCGGCGTGAAGCCGCACGAGGTGATGTTCGTCTCCTCCAACGGCTTCGACATCAGCGGGGCCAAGCGCTTCGGCTTCCGCGTGGCGCGGATTTCCCGTGTGCCCCTGTCCACCCTTCCGGCCGAGCTGGCGACCGGCGGCGCGCTCGCCCCGGCGAGCTTCTACAAGGCCTTGCGGACCCAGGAAGAGGCTCTCGGCCACCGGCCGGACGTGGTGGTTTCGTCCCTCGCCGAGCTGCCCCGCCTTGCCTTTCCGGCATGAGGAGGGGTTTGGCACCTTCGTCTATTTCGGCAGGGATTCGACGAAGTCCTCCTGAAACTCCTTCAGCTCCACCGTGTTCAGGTCGGAGACGGCCCAGTAGGTGAGACCCGCCTCGCTCCAGTTGATGAGGTTGTAGCCGTCCTTCGCCTTCGCCAGGTGCGCACCGGTCGCGCTCGGCCAGACGAAGACGTTGATGGCGTGCCCGTGGCGCCGGTAGACCAGGGCGGCCACCACCCGCCCACCGATATAATCCAGCCGCCCCCCTTCCAGCGGGAAGCCGCGGGCGGCCAGGTCCACCACCGGGGGCGAGAAATCGATCTTGCCGCCGAACCACGGCTTCACCGTATGGCGGTCGGAGGAGACGACATCGGTCAGGTGGCTGGCGAGCAGGGATCGCACGTGGCCGGAGACCAGCTCGTCCTCCAGCGGAGCGCCGCCCCTGGGGGGCAGGACCATGAGGAGGAGGGCCGCCGCCAGCACCGCGAGGGACGGCAGCAGGCTCCAGGCCTTCAGGTCCGGCAGCGTCGCGCGCAGGCGCCGCAACAAGCCCGGGACCAGTTGCCGAAGCGGCACCGCTCGCCCCTCCTCGGCAGCCAGCGCGGCGAGAACATGGGTGCGCAGCTCAGGGGGCGCACGCCAACGCACCTCCTCCTGCGCCATCACGCGGTGCATCCGCTCCAGCCGCCGCATCTCGGCGGCGCAGGCGGAACAGGTGGCAAGATGGCGCTCGACCGCCATCACGTGCGCGGCGTCGAGCTCACCGTCCACATAGGACTGGAGAAGGCCCTCCCATTCGGCGCAGGGCTCCGGGACGGACCCGCCGGCCGGTTCGTCGGTCATGGCGTGCCCTCCCCGCCGGAACCGCGCTCCCAAAGCTCGGCGAACTGGCGCCGCGCGCGGGAGAGGCGCGACATCACAGTGCCCACCGGCACGCCCGCCACCTCGGCGATCTCGCGATAGGAGAGGTCGTCCAGCTCGCGCAGCACCAGCACCTCGCGCAAGGCCTCGGGCAATTGCTCCAGCAGGGCGCGCACCGCCTCGGCCTCGGTGCGGCGCAGGAGGATGCTCTCGGGCGTCTCGCCGTCGACGAGGAGGTCCACCGGGCCGGGACTGCCCTCTTCCCCGTCGGCGTCGGCGGGCATGGGATCGGGCGCGCGGCGCTGCTGGTCGCGGCGCGCATGGTCGCGCCATGTATGATGGCAGTTGCGGACGATGGCGAGCAGCCAGGCCCGCGCGCTGACGCCCCGGAAGTCGGAAAAGGACCTGTAGGCGCGCAGATAGGCGTCCTGCACGACATCGCCGGCGGCATCAGCGTCGCGGGTGAGGTAGCGGGCGAGCGTGTAGGCCGCGTCGAGATGCGGCAGCATGATCTCCCGGAAGCGCGCGGCCTCGGCGGCGGAGAGCGCACGCGGCCCCGCGGCGCGCGCCCCGGGGGCATCTTCACGGGCGTCGTCATGGCGGGTGGAGAGCGATGCGGCGCAGGCCTGCAGGCCTGCGTGCCACAGGCGCCTGGCGAGACTGCGGAGCGGATCCGCGAGATTGAAGCCGGGAAGGGCCGGCGCGCGGCCGCCCCCCGGCAGGCACGCGGCCCCGCTCCTCCCGCAGGCGCCGCCCATGGGCCCGGCGACCCCTGCGGGCAGGGGTCGCCATGAGGAAGGCTCAAGCCACATCGCTCCCGTCTCCTGTCGTGCCGGGGCCGGCTGCCCTGCCCTCTGCGCCTGCTGTCAGCTGGCCGGCTTCACGATGATCTTTCCGACCATATGCGGGTGAAGGGAGCAGAAATAATCGTAATCTCCCGCATTCGTGAAGGTGAAGGAGAACCTGTCTTCCGTATCGAGAGCTTTCGAACGAAAGCTCAGCTTCTTGTCCACCACCGAGTGGGGAATGTCATCGTTGTTGACCCAGGTGACGGTAGTACCTGGCACGATGGTGACTTCGGCGGGGGAGAAAGTGAAATTGTCGATGCTCACCGTCACCTCCTCCGCCGCGGCCGGCCGCAGGGGCAGGGCGAGGCAGAGGGCGACCACCGTCGCCGCCAGAATCGCGGAAACGGGATTGAGGCGGAAGGCGGCGGGCGAAACGCGGGTGTCGGGCTGAAGCACGGGCTGGCTCCTTGAGGCAGAGGACGGGCAGGCGCAGGGGCCTTCAGCCCTCGAGCGGCATGTCGATGATGGCGAGGGGCGCGCTGCCGCGGATGAAGTTCACCGTGGCGATGCCGAGGTTCTTCCTCAGCTCGCCGGCCGGCAGCTTCAGCGGCCCGGGCGAAGGCGCCGTACCGGGCGCGGGCTGCGGGAAGGCAGTGGAGCGGGCGGTGTGGAAGGAGACGTTGCCCTCCACCTTCTGCATCACCTGGTGGATGTGCCCGTTCAACACCGTCACCGAGCCGAAGCGCTTCAGATAGGCGAGCGCCTGCAGGCCGTCGGCCGTGCCCCAGCCCCACTCGGGATAGACCGTCCACAGGGGAATGTGGGCGAACACCACCATGGGCGTGGAGGAGGGCAGGCCGGCGACGTCGTTCTGCAGCCATTCCAGCTGCTCGGCGCCGAGATTGCCGAGGCCCCCGGCCTTGAGGTCCACCACGTTCACGAGGGCGATGAAATGCACGCCGTTGTGATCGTAGCTGTACCAGCCCGCCCCCTTCGATCCCTTGCCGTAGCGGTCGAGATAAGCCTTGCCCTGCTCATCATCCAGCAGGTCGTGCTCGCCCGGCACGTAGAACACCGGCAGGCCGACCTCCTTGATGATCTGGTCGGCGTCGTCGAACTCCTTGTCCTTGGACAGGTGGCTGATGTCGCCGGTGTGGATCATGAAGGCGGGCTTCTCCTTCAGGGCCTTGATGCGGGCGACGGCCTCGCGCAGCGTGCCCAGCACATCCGGGTTCGCGGCCTTGTCGAAGCCCACGTGGCTGTCGGAAATCTGCAGAAAGGTGAAGGCCTTGGCGGGCTCTGCCGCCATCGCCGCGTCGAGGCCGAGGCCGGTGGCGAGGCCGCCGGACATGGACCACAGAATGCCCGTGCCCGCCCAGGTCATGCATTCGAGGAAGCCGCGCCGGTCGATGCCGTCCGCATCCGCGGCGGGCGGGGCATGGGGCCCCTTGGAAGACGTGCTCATGGATCTCTCCGGAAGGCGCCGGCGGCAGCCGGCGCGGAAGGCCGGCCGGCCCCCGCAGGAACCGGCCGGCTTCGCTGGGTCTGTGGGGATGTCCCACACAGGCCATGACCGGGGAGAGGCCCGCTTTATTCGCGCCGCCCGGAAGATTTTTTCCGTCGGTGGCGCGCACCCTCACGCGGCGAGGGACGGCAGGCGCGCGATGGCCTCCAGCGCGGCATCCAGCTCCGCCGCCGCCACCGGCTCGGCGCCGTTGGTGGCTTCCGCCGTGATGATCTCCACCTGCGTGAAGCCGATGAAGCGCAGCAGCTGGTCGAGATAGGGCTTCAGGAAGTCGAGGGGGGCGAGCATGCCGCCCGGCTTGTAGCTGGCCGCGCCATAGGCGATGGCGACGAAGGCCGGCCTGCCCGTGACTAGGCCCCGGAAGGTCGCCCCGTCATAGGCCACCGTGCGGTGGATGCGCACCACATGGTCGATCCACGCCTTCAAAGCCGAGGGCGGGCCGAAATTGTACATGGGGGTGGTGATCAGCAGCGCGTCGGCCGCCTCGATCTCGCCGATGAGGCGGTCGGAGAGGGCGACGGCCTCCCGCAGCGCCGCGTCGCGCTGGTCCGCCGGGGTGAAGAAGCCGGCGATGGTGCCGGCATCGATGTGCGGCACGGGATCGGCCGCAAGGTCGCGCCGGACCACGCCGGCGCCGGGCGTGCGGGCGATCCAGCGCGCCTCCAGCGCATCCCCCAGCTGGCGTGAGCGCGAGCCCTCGGCGCGGGCGCTGGAATCGATCCGAAGCAAGGTCGTCATGCAATGAGCCTCCAGGGGCGGCCATGAGGGCCGCCGGTGGCCGGCACCATCACTTGTGCGGCCAACGCCGAAAAAGGCTGACTGCGACAGGTCACTCATGCGAGATGTGCAGGAATGGACGTGAGCTGAATGGACCTGTCCCACCTGCGCCTCTTCGCCCGTGCCGCCCGGCGCGGCAGCTTCGCCGCCGCCGCGCGCGACCTCGACATGGACGCCTCGGCGGTGTCCCGCGCCGTCGCCGCGCTGGAGGCGGAACTGGGCACGCGCCTGCTCCACCGCACCACCCGCACCATGGCCCTGACCGAGGCCGGGCAGGCCTATCTCGCCCGTGTCGAGCCCCTCCTGGAGGAGCTGGACCGCGCCCGGGACGAGGTAGCCTCCGCCCGCTCCGAGCCGGTGGGCACGCTGCGCCTCACCACCTCCGTCGCCTTCGGCGAGACGTGCCTGATGCCGCTGGTGCCACAGATGCGCGCCCGCTTCCCGCGGCTGAAGCTCGACCTCCTCCTCACCGACGCCAACCTCGACCTTGCCGCCGAGCGCATCGACATCGCGCTGCGCCTCGCCCCGGAGCCGCAGGCGGAGCTGGTCGGCGTGAAGCTGTTCCAGACCCGCTACCGGGTGGTGGCGAGCCCCGCCTATCTCGACCGTGCGGGCGCACCGGCCACGCCGGCGGAGGTGCAGGCGTGCCCCGCCATCGTCTTCGCCTTGCCGGACTTCCGCTCGCGCTGGCTGTTCCGCCGGGACGGGCGCGTGGAGGATGTGCCGGTCTCCGGCGCGCTCGCCATATCGAGCGGCCTCGCCATCCGCCACGCGGCGCTGGAAGGCCTCGGGCTCGCGCTGCTGCCGGACTGGCTGGTGGGGCCGGACATGGCGGCCGGCGCGCTGGTGGATGTGTTTCCTGCCTACGAGGTCACCGCCACCACCTTCGACACCGCCGCGTGGCTGCTCTATGCGAGCCGCCAGTACGTCCCGAAGAAAGTGCGGCTGATGACCCAGTTCCTGCGCGAGCGGCTCACCGGCGCTCCGGCGGGGTCGCCCACGCGGACACCGGCAAGGCCGCAAGGCGGCTCCTGAGGCGGGGCACCGCAAACGCCACGAACGCGCGCAGCTTCGCCGCCGGCAGCCGCGCCTCCGGATAGACCACGTGCACCGGCAGGCGCGGCCCCTCGAACGCCTCCAGCAACAGCACGAGGCGGCCCTCCGCCACCTCCTCCTCCACCTGGTAGGACAGGACCCGCGTGACGCCCCGCCCGCGCACCGCCGCCGCGATGGCGGCCTCCGCGCCGTTGACGGTGAAGTGCGGCCGCACGGTCACCAGCTTGCGCGCCCCGCCGGAGGGGCCCGCCGCGAAAGCCCAGCTGGCGGTCTCGGTGATCTGCGAGAAGGAGATGACCCGGTGTCCCGCCAGATCGGCGGGCGCCTGCGGCGTACCGCGCGCCGCGAGATAGGCGGGGCTGGCGCACACCACCCGCCGCACCTCCCCCACCCGGACGGCGACGAGGCTGGAATCCGGCAGGGGGCCGATGCGCACCGCCGCATCGTGCCCCTCGTCGATCAGGTTCACCACCCGGTCGACCAGCAGCACGCGCGCCTCGAGCGACGGATGGGCCTCCAGCAGCTCTTCCACCAGCGGCGCCACATGCAGCCGCCCGAAGGTGACCGGCGCCGTGACGGAGAGCAGGCCCCGCGGCTCCGTGCGCTCGCCGGACGCCAGCAGGTCCGCCTCGGCAAGGTCGGCGAGAATGGCGCGGCAGGAGGCGAGGTAGCGCTCCCCCGCCTGGGTCAGATGCAGCGCCCGGGTGGTGCGGTGGAGCAGGCGCGTGCCGAGCCGCTCCTCCAGCAGCGCCACCGCCCGCGTGATGGCCGCCGGCGAGCGGCCGAGCCGCCGTGCCGCGCGGGCGAGGCTGCCCTCGTCCAGCGCCGTGACGAAGGCCGTCATCGCATCGATGCGGTCCATGGGGTGACCCTCATGATTTCAGTTTCTGAAACAATGGCTTTCAAACTCTAGCCATTCTGGACAATGCCGGGAAGTCCTAGCTTCTGCTCACCGCGCCGCCCGACGGCGCCGTGCCCCGGAAGGACAAGCCCATGAGCCGCATTCCCGCCCTCGACCCCACCTCCGCCTCCGCCACCGGCAAGGCGAAGGATCTTCTCGCCGCCGTCGCCGCGAAGTTCGGCGCCACCCCGAACCTGTTCAAGGTCGCCGCCCAGTCTCCGGCCGCGCTGGAGGCGCTCATCGCCCTCAATGGCGCGCTCGGCGCCGGCGTGCTGCCCGGCAAGACCCGCGAGAGCCTCGCCATCGCCGTGGCCGAGGTGAACGGCTGCGACTACTGCCTCTCCGCCCATTCCCTCATCGGCAAGGGCGCCGGCCTGTCCGACGCGGACATCACCCTCGCCCGCTCCGGCCGCGCCGCCGACAGCAAGGTGGAGGCCGCCCTCGCCTTCGCCCGCGCGGTCATCGCCCAGCGCGGCAAGGTGAGCGACGCCGATCTTGCCGCCGCCCGCACCGCGGGGCTCGACGACGGCGCGCTGGTGGAGGTGGTCGCGCAGGTCGCGATGAACATCTTCACCAACTACCTCAACAGCGTCGCCGATACCGAGATCGACTTCCCCGTGGTGCGCTCCGGCGCGCCGCGGGCGGCCTGAGGCCTGCGGCGGGCGCCATTGGAGTGGCCCATGCCGGCTGAAACGCCCCTCCAGGCCGGCACGGCCCCTTCGGTTCAGGGTAGCGCCCGCCGAAGCCTCTCGCTCTCCCGCCGGGCCCCTCCGGGGGCCCGGCACCTCTCTGGCACATGGGAGCCACGCATGCCCGACCACGCTCCGCCCTCCAGCGACATCGCCTTCACGCCGGCGGTGAAGGCCGCGCAGGCCGCGCGCGGCGCGCGCCACCTCTATGCCCGGATGGAGGCCCGCGGCGGCTTCCACACCCGCCTCACGCCGGATCTCGTCCAGTTCCTCGGCGAGATCGACACCGCCTACCTCGCCACCGCCAGCGCTGACGGCCAGCCCTATGTGCAGCATCGCGGCGGACCGAAGGGCTTCATCCGCGCCCTGGACGAAGAGACCCTCGGCTTCGCCGATTTCAGCGGCAACCGCCAGTACGTGACGGTGGGCAACGCCTCGGAAAATCCGAAGGCCTTCCTGTTCCTGATGGACTATGCCCACCGGCGCCGCATCAAGATCTGGGGCGAGCTCCGGGCTGAGGAGGGCGATGCGGCGCTCCTCGCGCAGCTCATGCCGGACGGCTACGGCGCCATCGCCGAGCGCGCCCTGCTGTTCCGCGTGCGCGCATGGGACGTGAACTGCCCCCAGCATATTCCCCAGAAGATCGACGCCGCCCTCGTCGCCGCGGCGCTGCACGACCGCGACGCCAGGATTGCCGCGCTGGAGGCCGAGGTGGCGCGCCTGCGCAGCCTTGTCTCCGACGCCGGCACGCCGGCATCGGCGGACTGAGGCACCCGGGCCGTTCACTCGTTCGTGAGGCCTGTAACGCACCGGCCGTGTGGAGCGAATTCCGGGAAAGACAACAGTCCAGAACGGGGCGTTCCATGATCGACACGCGAGACGTCGGCTCGACTTGCGCCATCGCCGTCATGGCGAAGGCTTCGGCGCCGGGGCGCACCAAGACGCGCCTTTCCCCGCCGCTCGATCCAGGCGAGGCGGCGGCCTTCAACACCGCCTTCATCCAGGACATCGTCGGCAACATCCTCGCCGCCGCGGCCACCTCTCGCGTCACCCCTTACGTCGCCTACGGGCCGGCGGGCGCCGGTGCCTTCTTCGACACCGTGCTGCCGCCGGGCATCGGCCGGCTGGAGGCGGCCCTGCCCACCTTCGGCGCCTGCCTCATGGCCACCATGGGCCACCTCTTCGCCATGGGGCATGGGGCCGTGGCGGTGCTGAATTCCGACAGCCCGACCCTGCCGCCGGCCCTGCTGGCGGAGATGGCCGAGGTCCTCGCCCAGCCGGGCGAGCGCGCGGTGCTCGGCCCATCGACGGACGGCGGCTATTACGTGCTGGGCCTCAAGGCGCCCCACTGGCGGCTGCTCGAGGACATCGACTGGAGCACCGAGCGCGTGGCCGCCCAGACACTGGAGCGCGCCGCCGAGATCGGCCTGCCCGTCCACCTGCTGCCGCCCTGGTACGACGTGGACGACGCCATCGCCCTGCGTCTCCTTCATGGCGAGCTGATCGCCGGTGTGCCCTTCGGCACCGGCGGCGTGCCCCGCGGCGCGGCGCGCCAGTCCGCGGACCTCATGCGCCGGCTGCTCGCCACGGAGGGCCTCGCCATCCGCCTCGGCCTGCCCGCCGCCCCTGTCGCGCAGCCCCGGCGCCGCGCCTCCTGAGCGCGCCGCCCGACCGCCCCTTCAGACCAACGGATCGAACCCATGAACCTCATCACTCCCGGCAGCGCCCTCGATGCCCGCCGCTATTTCGAGCGGGCGGAAGCGAAGCGCACCAGCGTGCCGGTGAAGAAACCGGTGTGCCTCTATCTGGAGACCACCAACCGCTGCAACCTGCTCTGCACCACCTGCCCGCGGACCTATGAGGAGCTGGAACCCCCGGCGGACATGAGCTGGGAGCTGTTCACCGCCATCGTCGACCAGATCCCCGACCTCGAGCGCTGCGTGCTGCACGGCGTCGGCGAGCCCATGCTGGTGCCGGACCTCGACCGCATGGTGCGCTACCTGAAGGAACGCGGCACCTACGTGCTGTTCAACACCAACGGCACGGTGCTCAACGAGAAGAACGGCCGCGCCATGATCGAGGCCGGCCTCGACGAGCTGCGCGTCTCCCTGGACGCATCCAACGCCCGGTCCTACCAGGCCATCCGCGGCAAGGACTATTTCAATCGCATCCTGAAGAACGTGCGCGCCTTCCGCGTGCTGCAGGAGCGCGAGGGCCATGCCAACCCCCGCGTCTCGGCCTGGCTCACGGGGCTGAAGGAGACGATTTCCGAGCTGCCCGACTTCGTGCGCGTGGCGGCGGAGCTGGGCGTGAGGGAGGTCTACCTTCAGCGCCTCGTCTTCTTCGAGGAGGAGGCCATCGGCCGCGCCCGGCCCGACCAGGCGCTCTACGAGCAGATCAACGCCGATGAGGCCGGCTATATCGCCGAGGCGACGCGGATCGCCCGCGAGCTGGGAATGGTCTTCTCCGCCTCCGGCGCCGCCGCCGAGCCGGGCATGAGCCTGAAGCGGGCGGAGGACGGCACCCCCTGGTCCATGTGCCGCCGCCCCTGGACGGTGATGTATTTCACCGCCAACGGCCGCGCCCTGCCCTGCTGCATCGCCCCCTTCTCCCAGCGCGGCTATGAGAATTACACGCTGGGCGATGCGCGGACGCAGACCCTTTCCGAGATCTGGGAGGGCGATGCGTACCGCTGCTTCCGCGAGGGGCTCCTGTCCGATACGCCGCCGGCGGCCTGCGCCAACTGCGGCCTGCGCTGGAGCCTCTAGATGGGCAAGCGCATCGCCCTCGTCATCCCGACGCTGAACGAGGCGTCGACCATCGGCGGCACCCTCGCCGAGCTTCCCGCCGGCGTGGTGGACCTCGTGGTGGTGGCCGATGGCGGCTCCACCGACGGCACGCGGGAGATCGCGGCCGCCGCGGGGGCCACCGTGCTCGCCTCCGGCCGCGGCTTCGGCCGCGCCTGCCTCGAAGGCGTGTGCGAGGCGCGCGATGCCGACATCATCGCCTTCATGGACGCGGACGGGGCGGACGACCCCGCCTTCCTGCCCGCCCTGCTGAAGCCCGTAGCCGACGGCGCGGCGGACTTCGCCGTGGCCTCGCGCACCCGCGGCGTGCGCGAGCCGGGCGCCATGGCCTGGCACCAGATCCTCGCCGGGCAGGCCGCCGGCCTCGGCATGCGCGCGCTCTACGGGGTGCCCTTCAGCGACATGTGCACCTTCCGCGCCATCCGCCGCGACGCCCTCGTGGGCCTCGGCATGCGGGAGCTGACCTACGGCTGGAACATCGAGATGCAGATGCGTGCCGCGCGCGCCGGCCTCTCCATCGTCGAGATCCCCGTCGCCTACCGCTGCCGCAGGGGCGGCGTGTCCAAGGTCGCCGGCAACCTGGGCACCTCGCTCACCGCCGGGGCCCGCATCGTCTCCACCTTCCTCCGGGTCGCGATGCAGGTGTCCACGCCCGCCGCCGCGCCGAACAAGATGTGAGTGACTTCCATGCTGCTTCAGCCACTGCACGAGCCCGACGACCTCGACCATCCGGCGCGCGCCACCCCGCGGCCCTCCGGCTTCCTGCCGCTGATCGAGCGGGCGGACCACCGCGCGCCCTCCGTGTTCCGGCCCGAGAACATGATGCGCGAGGCGCGCCGCCAGAAGGGCCTGAAGACCGGCCCGGTGCCGCGCACCGTGCTGCTCGATCCCGACGGCGACATGGTGGACTACGTGCGCGCCAAGGGCGCGATGCGCTCGCCCTACTGGGCCTGCTACCACACGGACATGTGGGTGTGGGAGGAGGGCGGCCTCTCCTTCGGCATCGTCGGCTATGCGGTGGGGGCGTCCTTCTCCGTGCTGGTGGCGGAGCAGGCCTTCGTCTGCGGGTGCGAGCTTCTGGTCTCGGTCGCCTCAGCCGGCCAGATCGCCGACCACGCGCCGCCCTCCTATTACGTCATCATCGACCGGGCTCTGCGCGACGAGGGCACGAGCTACCATTACCTCCCGCCCGCCCCTTTCGCGCCGGCGGACCCGGAGGTGGTGACCATCGCCCGCGCCGCCTGCGCGGAGGCCTTCGGCCCAGTGCTGACCGGCGCCACCTGGACCACGGATGCCCCCTTCCGCGAGACCGAGGCCGCCATCGCCCGCCGCAAGGCGGAAGGCCTGCTGGCGGTGGAGATGGAGGCCGCCGCCCTCTACGCCTTTGCCCAGGCGCAGAAGCGCCCGGTGCTGTGCCTCGCCCATGTCACCAACCAGCTCGGCTGCGTGGATGGGGATTTCGAGAAGGGCGCCCACAACGGCGCCTCCCGCTCCATCGCGCTCGCCACCGCCTTCGCGACCGCCTGGATGGCCCATCGCGCCAACACCGCGCATTCCCGCTGACCGCAAGAGGAGGGAACCGCCATGCTCGACCGCACCGCCTATCTGCCCCTCGACAGCGCAAGCCTGCCGGCGCGCCTCGGCACGCGGGCAGAGCTTCTCGACCGCCTCGGCCCGCCCGCCCTCTGGCAGGTGCGCGAGGTGGGCGACGGCAACCTCAACCTCGTCTTCATCGTCGAGGGCCCGAAGGGGTCCGTAGTGGTGAAGCAGGCCCTGCCCTACGCCCGCGTGGTGGGCGAGAGCTGGCCCATGTCCCTCGACCGCGCCTTCTTCGAGCACGAGGCCCTGAAGCGCCTCGGCACGCGTGATCCCGGCCGGGCGCCGCAGCTGATCTTCTTCGATCCGGCGCAGGCCATCCTCGCCATGGAGCACCTCACGCCCCACAAGGTGGCGCGCCGCGCCTTCATGGAAGGGGAGGAGCTGCCGCTCATGGGCGAGCACCTCGGCCTCTATCTCGCCCGCACCCTGTTCCGCGGCTCCGACTGGTCGATGCCCACGGCCGCGCGCAAGGCGGACCTCGCCCTGTTCGCGGGCAATGTGGAGCTTGCCGGCATCACCGAGGAGCTGGTCTTCTCCGATCCCTTCAAGCCGGCGCCCCTCAACCGCTGGACCTGCGGGCTGGAGGACGCCGCCGCGGCGGTGCGCGACGACCGCGCGCTGAAGTTCGCTGCGCAGGAGATGAAGGCCCGCTTCTGCACCTGCACCGAAACGCTGCTGCACGGCGACCTGCACACCGGATCGGTGATGGCGACGGCGGACGACACCCGCGTCATCGATGCCGAGTTCGCCCTCTACGGTCCCATGGGCTTCGACGTGGGCGTCCTCGTCGCCAACCTCTGGATGGCCGTCTTCGCCCAGCCCGGCCACCGCGCGGGCGGGCGGGCGCAGCGGGCCTATGGGGACTTTCTGCTCGCCACCGTCGAGACGCTGTGGCGGGTGTTCGCGGCGGAATTCTCCCGCCTCTGGCGCACCGAGCGCACAGGCATCCTCGGCGGGCGCGACCTGTTCGAGGCGCAGGGCGACACGCTCGGCGCGGCCGCCGCCCTCGCCCACCACCTGGAGCAGGTGTGGCAGGACGCGCTGGGCTTTGCCGGAATTGAGATCTGCCGCCGCATCCTCGGCCTCGCCCACATCGCCGAGTTCGAGACTATCGCGGACGTGGCGCTGCGCGCGCGGCTGGAGCGACGGGCCCTCGCCTTCGGCCGGCACCTGGCGGTGAACCGGCGGGACATCCCCTCCATCGACGCCGCCAACCGGCTGGTGCGGACACGGGAGGAGCAGCCATGAGCCGCCCCTCCTCAAACCCCGCGTCAGCGGCGGGTGATGGCGATGCGGATGATCTCATCCGCCGGAACGGGCGTGCCCGCATTCCCCGCCCAGGTGAGCAGCTTCGGCAGGTCGCCGCGCGGGATGTCGAGCAGCGCGATCTGCCGGCCGAGGATCGCCACCGTCTCGATGGGCACGGGCACCGGCCGGCCGCCATGGCCGAACCAGCCGCCCACCGGCACCACCAGCACGATGCCGCCCTCCGGTGTGCGGGCGACCTCCGTCACGAAGCCGAGGGTACGGTCATCGAAATCCAGCAGCGGCAGCCCCACGAGGTCCCCCACCCGCACCTTCTGCGGATGGCGCTCGGCCATGCGCTCAGCGGGGGTGAGGTCGTCGTCGGCCGGGGCCACCTGGGTGTTCGCGTGCGGCGCGCCCCCGGCGATCGCCGGCGCGCTGGGGGTTGCGGAAGCGAGTGCGAGCAGGAGGAGAAAATGTGCAGTGCGCATGACCGCGCTCCTTCGAGGAACAGCTTTCTGAAATGAATAAATTCATTTCTGCATAATATACAATAGTAAAAATCATAAATTTCAGAATTTTTACTTACGAAACCGCAGGGACAAGACAATGCGCAGCCGAGCAAAAAGACAAAGACGCATGCATCCGCTCCCTTTGCGGATCATGCACTGGGCCAATGCCATCGCCATGGTCATCATGATCGGCAGCGGCTGGAAGATCTACAATGACGAGGTGATCTTCGGCTTCCTGCACTTCCCGCAGGCCATCGTGCTCGGCATCTGGGCGCAGCATGGGCTGCAATGGCATTTCTTCGGCATGTGGATCCTCGTGATCAACGGGCTCGCCTACCTCGCCTATGGCATCGCCACCGGCCGCTTCGCCCGCCTGTTCTTCCCCATCCGCCCGCGGGAGGTGGCGCAGGAGATGATCGCCGCCCTCACCTTCCGCCTGAAGCATGCCGACCTCACCCACTACAATGCGGTGCAGAAGCTGCTCTACGTGGGCGTCATCGCCATCGTCGTGGTGCAGGTGGCCTCTGGCCTCGCCATCTGGAAGCCGGTGCAGTTCTCCGGCCTCCTCGCCCTGTTCGGGGGCTTCCAGGCAGCCCGCCTCGTCCACTTCCTCGGCATGGCGGCCATCGCGGGCTTCATGGTGGTGCATGTGGCCCTGGCATTGCTGGTGCCGAGGACGATCCTCGCCATGCTCACCGGCGGCCCGCGCGTTCCCGCGCCGGAACAAGCCGCCGACGGCGCGCCCGCGCCGAAACCCTTGCACTGAAGGCAGGCGCCCATGTTCCGCAACGTCTTCAAGCCCCGCCGCGGCTCCATCACCACCCCCGACCAGAGCCTGCTGGCGGAAAACCGCAAGCTCATCGAGCGCATCGACCGCCGCAAGCTGCTGCGCGGCTCGCTCAGCCTCGGCGCGCTCTCCCTGCTCACCGGCTGCGACATCTCCGACCGAAGCTCCGTGCAAGGCGTGCTGAAAGCCTTCTCCGACTTCAACGACGGCGTGCAGGCGGCCCTCTTCGACCCGGCGAGGCTCGCCCCCACCTTCTCGCCCGACCGCGTGGTGAAGCCGCCGCGCTTCAACGCCTATTATGAGATCGAGGACGTGAAGCCGGTGGACCTCTCCACCTGGAAGCTCGAACTCTCCGGCCTCATCGCCGACAAGCGGCCCTGGACGCTGGAGCAGATCTCCGCCCTGCCCGAGCAGGAGGAGATCATCCGCCACGTCTGCGTGGAGGGGTGGGACTATATCGGCCAGTGGTCGGGCCCGAACCTGAAGGACTTCCTCACCCGGGTCGGCGCCGACCTGTCGGCGAAGTACATCGCCTTTCACGGCCATGACGATTACATGGAGAGCATCGACATGGCTTCGGCGCTGCATCCGCAGACCATCCTCGCCACCAGATATGCGGGCGAGCCCATCACCGCCCCGTTCGGCGCGCCCCTGCGCCTGCGCACGGCGGTGAAGCTCGGCTTCAAGAACCCCAAGTGGATCCGCGCCATCGAGGTGACGAACACCTATCCCGGCGGGTTCTGGGAGAAGCAGGGATTCAACTGGTTTGCCGGCTTGTGAGCGCGGAAGGCACGCTCTGGTGGTCGTCCGCGCCCGGCCTGACGCATGACGTGTCCTCATTCGACGCATTCCGGCCGGATCCGCGCCGACCGGCCGGTCACGGCACGAGAGCGCCTTGCCGCTCATAGGGTGATGCCATATGAGCGGAACGGGGGCTCTGGGGGCAGATGATTTCCGTCGCGAATATTCTTTATTGCGGCATCGCCGCGCTCGTCCTGTGGGTCGGGCCTGGGTGGCTGCTGGCGCATGGGCTGGGCTTCAGCCGTAGCGCGGCGCTCGCCTTCGCGCCGGCGCTGGGCTGGGCCATGCAGACAGCGGCGGCCCTGTCGGTGGCCCTCGTCTTCGGCTTCTCCAGCCCGGTCATCCTTCTGGCCACGGCGGCCCTGTGCGTCTGCGCCCCGCTGCTCCACGGGCTCGCGGGAGAGGAAGAGCGGCGCTTCCCCATGGAGACCCTCGCCCTGGCCGCGGCGCTGGCGCTGGTGCCGGCGCTGGCCGTGCTGCCCAAGGTGGGGGCGGACGGGGCCATCGCCCTCGCCTCCCCCATCTATGACCACGCCAAGATCGCCCTCATCGACGAGATCGCGCGGCACGGCGTGGTGCCGCCGGGCAATCCGGTCTATGGCGCCGGCGGCACGCCGGGCACGGTGGCCTATTATTATCTCTGGCATTTCGGCGCCGCCCAGCTGGCCTTCCTGGCCGGCGCCAAGGGGTGGGAGGCGGATGCCGCCGCCACCTGGTTCTCCACCTTCGCCGCCCTCGGCCTCGTGGCGGGCCTCGCCTTCCGCTTCCGGCCGGGGGTGGCGGCGCCGCTCCTCGCGCTGCTCGCCGCCGCCGCCGGCTCGCTCCGGCCGGTGGCGGGCGCCGTCTTCGGCCCGGCGCTGCACCGGGTGATCGAGCCCGCCACCGGCCTGGCCGGCCTGCTCTACCAGGCGAGCTGGAGCCCGCACCACGTGGCCTCCGCCTGCTCGGCGGTGCTCGCCGTGCTGCTGATGGCCGGGCTGCGGGCACGCGCAACCGCTGCCGGCGCGGCGGCCCTCGCCCTCGTGGCGGCGGCGGGATTCGAGAGTTCCCTGTGGGTGGGCGGCATCACCGTCGCCCTCGCGGGCGGGACGGCGGCGCTGGTGCTGGCCTTCCGCGGGCCCGCGGAGGGCCGCTGGCGCTTCCTCGCCGCGGTGGCCGGGGCAGCGATTGTGGCCGGCGCCCTGGTCGCGCCCCTGCTCATCGCCCAGCTCCAGGCGGTGGCCGCCCGCGGCGGCGGCGCGCCGGTGCGCATCGAACCGTTCGCGGTGCTCGGACCGCTGGTGCCGGAAGGCCTGCGGATGGTGCTGGACGTGCCGGCTTTCTGGCTGGTGCTGCTGCCGGTGGAGTTCCCCGCCATCGCCCTGGCCGGCGCGGCCGGCCTCGTGCTGGCGCTGCGCCGCCAACCGGAGGGAACCCAGGGCAACCATCGGCTCGGCCCTGCCCTGGGCGCGCTCGCCTTCGTCTCGCTTCTCGCCGCCGGCATCCTGGTGAGCACCGCCGGGGAGAACAACGACCTCGGCTGGCGCGCCATCCTGCCCGCGGTTCTGGTGCTCTCGGCCTTTGCGGGCGCGGCCCTCGCGGCGGCACTGGCGGCGGCGCGGGAGGGGCGGCGGGCGGCGCTGGCGGCGGGGCTGGTCCTCCTCGCCCTCGGACTGCCCGATGCCCTCGCCCTCGCGGGCCGCAACGCCACCGGCGCGCCCGGCGTGGACGGCTATGTTTTCGCGGGTGATGCCGATTTGTGGCGCGCGGTGCGGCACGAGGTGGGCAAGGACGTGCGCATCGCCAGCAATCCGGGCCGGCTGGAGAAGCTGACGCCCTGGC
The DNA here is from genome assembly GCF_043194755.2 of Xanthobacter nonsaccharivorans. NCBI lineage: Bacteria > Pseudomonadati > Pseudomonadota > Alphaproteobacteria > Hyphomicrobiales > Xanthobacteraceae > Xanthobacter > Xanthobacter nonsaccharivorans. Next base: position 3,474,828 of record NZ_CM195526.1, read on the forward strand.
CCATCAACCTGTCCTGGGCGCTGCTGTCGCGCCGGCGCTCCTGCTTCGCGGGCAAGGAAATGGCGCTGGCCTTCGCCCCCCTGACATCCGAAGAGCGGGAGGCGGCGTCCGACCTCTTCGCCCGGGTCTTCGCGGGCACGGGAACGCGGGCGGACGTGAAGAAGCTGCGCACCGTCTTCGGCTGCGGCGCGGTGGTGGTGACCGCGCAGGACGGGGCGTGGCACACCGACCCCTTCTCCACCAGCCCCCTCTACCGGCTGGCGCAGGAGGAGGACGAGCGCTGGCGCATCTATGTGGCGACGGGCGGGACCGGCACGCGCTGAAGCGGCAGGCAGCCCCGGCCGCGGCGGACCACCGCCGCGACCGGGCTCGGGCAGCGTTCAGTTGCTGCCGAGGCCGCGATCGCCGAGCCTGAACAGCGCGGCATCATTCGCCGAGGGGGCCCGCTCCTCATTCTGCACACCGGCGAAGCCGTGGCCCACATGGGCGCCTTCCACATAGCCCAGCGCCGGGTGGCCGTAGCCGGTGACCCCGGCCGCCGCGCGAATGCTCTCGCGGTTGACGGCCGTCTCCGTCTCATCCGCGAAGGCCGCGGAGCCGAGGGTGAGGGCGGAGGCGAGAACGACGAGGGAAAGAACAGACTTGCGCATGATGGTGTCTCCATGATCAGAGCGTTGACATGGAGCTTTCCGCAAGTCCTGTCCCCACGGTTACAGATGATCCGAATGATGCGCTTCAACTGTTTTTGAGAATAATCCCGCCATCCTGTGGATATCTGCGGGAATAAAACACCCCTTCGGAAGGTCTCTTGCCCGGAACGGCTCTTGCTCCGCACGGCTCTTGGCGCCGGGCGCTCGCATGCTCGTGATCGCGCGGCGCGTAACCCGCGGCAGGCCCGGCGCGAATACAGGCCCATGAGGGGGACCTTCATGACCAGTTCTGAACCGGATCTCGATGCGCTGATGCGCGCGGGCCAGGCGGGCGATGCCGAGGCGCACCGGGCCTTGCTGCAGCATGTCTCCACGCGCCTGCGCAGCTATTTCCGCAACAAGCTCCGGCGCAGCGGCGCCGGGCTGGACGAGGTGGAGGACCTCGTGCAGGACACGCTGCTCGTCCTCCATACCAAGCGGCACACCTACGATGGCTCCGCGCCGGTGCTCGCCTGGACCTACGGGATCGCCCGCTACAAGTTCATCGACCACCTGCGCCTCAATGCCCGGTCGTTGCGCAACGTCCATATCGACGATGTGGACGACCTTGCCGACGAGGACAGATACGCGGCCGTGGACACCTCCCGCGAGCTGCATCGGGCGCTGGCGAAGCTGCCCCGCCATTTCCGCCTGCCCATCGAATACGTGAAGATCGAGGGTCTCAGCATCGCGGAAGCCGCCGCGCGCATCGGCATGACCGACGCCGCGGTGAAGATCGGCATCCATCGCGGCATGAAGAAGCTCGCCGCGGCTCTGTCGGAGACGCGCCCATGAATACCGACGACCTCATCGACTTCCTCTCCACCCATGTGGAGGCGGTGGATCCGCGCCGGCAGGACCGCTTCGTGGCCATCGCCGTGTTCGGCTCGTTCGGGGCCGCGGCGCTCGTGTGCATGCTCACCCTCGGCCTCAGGGCCGACATGCTGGAGGCGATGCGCACGCCGGGATTCTTCCTGAAGATCGGCTTCCTCGCCTCGGTGGTGGCGATCGCGGGCTACGGCCTGCGGCGGGCGGCGCGGGCGGGATGCGCCCACCGGCAGGTGCTGGTCATCGCGCTGGTGCCCCTGGCGCTGGTGTGGCTCGCGGCGGGCATGGAGCTCGCCTCGCTCTCGCCGTCCGAATGGTACGAGGCGGTGATGTTCCACGAATGGCGGCTGTGCGTGGTGGCCATTCCGCTGCTCTCGGCCATTCCGCTCACGCTGCTGACCCTGGTGCTGCGCGAGGCGGTGCCCACTGAGCTGCCCTATTGCGGCGCCCTGCTCGGGCTGGTGGCCGGCGGCATCGGCGCCCTCGCCTATGCCTCCTACTGCCTCAACGACACGCCGGTCTATGTGGGGGTGTGGTACGCCACCGGCATCGCCCTCGTCACCGTCTTCGGCTGGGTGGCGGGGCCGCGCCTGCTGCGGTGGTGAGCTTTCGCCATTTCCCTGCCGCGCAAAGAAACGTCGCGCCGGAACGCTCCGGCGCGACGTTCGCGTTTCAGGCGATGCGGGCGAGGAAGCCGCGGATGGCCCCGGCGATGTCCGGCAAATGGGTTTCCAGCGCGAAATGGCCGGCGTCGTAGGTGTGCACCTCGGTCGCCGGCGCCAGCGCCTTGAACAGGTCGCGGCCGGCGGCGGTGAAGAACGGGTCGTTGTCGCCCCAGGTCACCAGGATGGGGGGCTGGCGGTCCTTCAGATAGGCCTGGAAGGCGGGGTAGGCGCCCACATTGTCCTGGTAGCGGTAGAGCAGCTCCAGCTGGATGCGGTCGTTGCCCGGCCGGTCGAGCAAGGCTTGGTCGTGGATCCAGGCATCCGGCGAGAGGCGGTCGGCGCGGGCCGACGAGCCGTGCTCATACTGGAACCTCGTGGTTTCGGCGGCGAGGAAGGAGCGGACCGGCTTTTCCGTCTCCGCGTTGCGGTCGGCCCAGTAGGGGCCGAAGGCGGCTGCGGCATTGGCGTGGAAGCCTTCGAGATTGGCCACCGCATTCTGCACGATGAGGCCGATGACGCGCTCGGGCCGGCGGGCGGCGATGCGGAAGCCGACGGGGCCGCCGTAGTCCTGCATGTACAGCGCGTAGCGGGCGATGCCGAGCCGGTCGATCAGCTTCTCCACCACGTCGGCCAGCGCATCGAAGCCGTAGGCGAACGCCTCCGGCGCCGGGGCGCTCGAATAGCCGAAGCCCGGATAGTCCGGCGCGATGATCCGGTAGCGGTCGGCGAGCGCCGGAATGAGATCGCGGAACATGTGGGAGGAGGACGGGAAGCCGTGCAGCAGAAGCAGCACCGGCGCATCGGCCGGGCCGGCCTCGCGGTAGAAGATGTCGAGGCCATCAATGGCCGCGCGGCGATAGGCAACCTGCGCCGCGGCGCCGGAGCGCGCGGGGGGAGTGACGGTGAGCATGGCTGATCCTTGTAACTGGCTTAATGCCATCAAAAGGGTTACTTAGCACCATGTAACCTGTCAAACTTATTTTTACAGGTTTTCACTCATCCGGCATCCTTGTGAAAAACCCCTGACTGCGTATCTTCCCGGTTACGGCGCTCCCCGCGCCGGATGAGGAGTTCCCGTGAACACACCGCAGGACAGCGATTTCCGGGATGGCATGCCGTTCCTGGGCAGCCGTCTGTGGATCGATTTCGTGAATTCCGCCCCCGTCGCCCTGGGCGATTTCCTCGCCACCGCGGAGGGCTGGCAGCGCTGGCGCGCGGCCGCCCGGCTCGATACGGACAAGGCCGGCGCCGGCGATCTCGCGGCCACCCATGCCTTGCGCGGCAGCCTCTCCCGCCTGTTCGAGAATCTGATGTCCGGCACGGCGCCGCAGCCGGGCGACCTCGCCCGCCTCAACGGCCTGCTCGCGGCGCAGGCGACCCACCCCCACCTGGAGTGGCGCGACGGAACGCTGAAGGTGGAGGAGCGCAGCTCCGGCGGCGGAGGCCCGCTCGCGGCCATCGCCGCCGATTTCGTCGATTTCGCCGCCCATCACGAGCCGGCGCGCCTGCGCCACTGCGCCAATCCCGAATGCAGCCTGGTCTTCTACGACACGGCCCGCAACGGCACCCGGCGCTGGTGCTCCATGGCCGCCTGCGGCAACCGCCACAAGGTGCGCAGCCATCGAATGCGCGTCGCCGCCGTCAGCTCGTCGTGAGCGGCGCGCCCGATCCTTGCTTTCGCCGCCCCCCGAGGGGATGATCCGCCAGAATTTCGCCGCGATGCGGCGATGATGCGCCTAGACGAGGCATGCGAGCGGAAGGTGAGAATGACGATGCGCCGGAGCATGCGCTTCGCAGGCGGACAGCAGGGCCTTTCCACGGACGCGCTCATCGACGCGCTGGCGGGTGATGCCGCCACTTCGCCGGCCCGTTCCCCGCGTCGCACGCTCGCGCTGGCCGTGGGAGCCGGCACCTTCGTTTCCGCCATTGCCATGCTGGCGCTGCTGGGCGTGCGACCGGACATGGCGACCGCGCTGCCCACCTTCGGCTTCTGGATCAAGCTCGCCTTTCCCCTCGGCATCGCCATCGCCGGCCTCATGGCCTTCGACCGGCTGGGCCGGCCGGGGGCCCGCGCGGGCGGTGGATACCGGGTTGGGCTGGCGGTGGTGGCCGTCATGGTGCTCCTGGCCGCCACGCAGCTCACCCTGGCGCCCGCCGGGCAGATGCGCACGCTGGTGATGGGGCATACGCTGGACCATTGCACCGCGCTGATCGCCCTGCTCTCCCTGCCCATTCTCGCCGGCGGCCTGTACGCCATGCGGCAGATGGCGCCGACGCGCCTGCGCCTTGCGGGGGCCGCGGTGGGGGTGACGGCGGGCGCTCTCTCCGCCTTCGTCTATGCCATCGCCTGCGACGAGACCGCCTTGCCCTTCATCGCCCTGTGGTACGGCCTCAGCATCGCCCTCGTGGGGCTCGTGAGCGCCCTCCTCGGCCCGCGCCTGCTGCGCTGGTGAAGGCACAGACGGGGCGCCGCAGCGGGCACGACCTTGTGTTTTGGTGCGGTCGTTCTAGAATAATTCCACAAGGGCCGGCGCGGCGGAACCGTGCCGGGTGTCCGTCCCGCAGGAGCGCTTCGGGTCGGGAACGGAGATGAGCGTGTCGGACCCGGATCTGTCGCTCGATGCCCTCATGATCGCCGCACAGGCCGGCGACGAGGCGGCGTACCGGGCGCTGCTGAAAGCGCTCGCGACGGCGCTGCGCGGCTTCTTCTCCCGCCGGCTCGGCAGCAATGGGGCGATCGAGGACCTGGTGCAGGAGACGCTCATCGCCCTCCACGAGCGACGCGGCACCTACGACCCGCAGCGGCCCTTCGCGGCCTGGTTCTTCGCCATCGCCCGCTACAAGCTCATCGATCACGTTCGCGCCGCGCGCCGGACCGCCGCCGTCTCCGCCGACGCCCTCGACACCCTCGCCGACGCGGACGAGGAGATGGCCACCACGGCCCGCCTCGATCTCGAACGCCTCCTGGAAACGCTGCCCCCGCGCACCCGGGACCTCGTGCGGACGGTGAAGATCGAGGGCCATTCGGTGGCGCAGGCCTCGCTCACCTCCGGCCTCTCCCCCACCGCCATCCGTGTGCTGCTGCACCGGGCGGTGAAAGCCATGTCCGCCCGCGTCGGCAGCTCCGGTTCCTGACCGGCCCCGCCTTAGCGCGCGCCGATGGACTGCATGACGTGCTTCACCAGGGCCCGCTCGGAGCCGACGCCGGCCTTGCGATACATGCGCAGCCGGCAATTCTTGATGGTCCCCTTGGAGAGGCTCAGTTTCTGCGCGATCTCGCCGGTGGTCTGCCCGTTCATGAGCAGGAGCAGAATCTCCCTCTCCCGCGGCGTGAAGATGCCGAGCGCGTCTTCCAGCAGCCGGTCGGGATCCCCCCCCGCCTCGCGCTGCGGCGCGTCGAGCACATACATGCGACCGCCGGGAGCGAGGGGAAAATCACGGTCGAACACCTCTACCTTCACGGTGAGCGAACCACAGACATGGGTCTCCCCCGCCGGCGCGACGCGCAGCGCCGCCACCGCATCGGCGAGGGCGGGGACGCGCTGGGCGGCCTCGCGCCACGCCTCATTGGCGAAGACATCGACGCCGAACCGGTCCTCGATCAGCGTCGGGCGGGTGATGAAGCCTTCCACCTGCGGCCCGCGCGGGTTGCGCAGGTCGTTGAACAGCGCACCGAGATGCGAGCGGTGGAAGCCCTCCAGCATGGGGAAGATGAGCCGCGCGCGCTCGATGTCGCTCTGCGAGAAGCGCCCCGTCTCGCGCTCCAGGAACAGGCCGAAGCAGCAGTGGCCGACGGTGGAGAAGAACATGCCCAGCTCGTCGGAGATGCTGGCCAGCGTCTGGAACACCTTGTGGTACATGTCCCACGCCCGCCCCGGGGAGCGCACGTCGTTCAGCATCAGCACGCCGGGGCTGCCGTTGTTCTTCCAGTATTCCGAGAACGGATCCACCGAGGAATAGAGGTTGGAGTAATAGGCCACCACGTCGCTCGCCACGTCCTTGGTGTAGAGCACGTCCGGCGGCGCCACGCGCGAATAGCGGATGATCCAGCAGGCGTCGTGGTTGATGGCCGCGCCCGCGAGCTCCACCAGCTCGCGGTGGAAGCGGTCCGAGCCGATCACGCGGGCCACCTCGCCCACCCGCGCGAACCATTCCGGGCTGTTCAGGCGCACGGCGCTGTAGCGGGCAGGCAGGGGAGCGGACCGGGGTTGATCCGGATCGACCATCGCAACATGCCCCAACGGTATCGCCACATCTGGAATTCTTGTTGCGGCGAATAAAGCCGAAGCACAGGCGCTTGGCAATTGTCGGCACGATGGGAAGAGGCCATGGGCGCAAGCTCGCGAGGACGGGACGGATCGCGCTCTGACCGTGCAGAAAGACAATGCGTTATCCGATCTGATCGCGGATCGACCAGATCGGCGCGTGCTCCAGCGGCGCGCCCCGCCCGAGCGGGGAAAGACCGGAGAGCGCGCCGGCGACGGCCGCGCTCTCCGGCAAGGTCCCAGGAGGAAGCCCTGGGGACCGCGACGGCCTGAGGTGGCTAAGATTTCAGGCCGTGCGTTCTTCGAGCGGGTGGGTGCGCAGGCGCAGCGGATCGTAGAAGGGCGTCTTCACCACGCGGGCCGCGAAGGTGCCATCGGCGCTGCGCACCTCCAGCTCGGTGCCGCAGGCGGACAGCTCCGGCGCCACATGGGCGAGCGCGAGCGAACGCATGAGATAGCGGCTGTAGGCGGTGGAATTCACCAGCCCCACCTCCTTGCCGTCCCGGAACAGCTTCGCGCCCGGCTCGACCGCGGCGTGGTGGTCGATCTCCACGCCCACCTGCGCCACCCGCTCCTGCCCCTTGCGACGCGCCAGCGCCTCCCGGCCCCGGAAGGCGGGCTTGGACAGGTCCACGGTCCAGCCGAGCCCCACTTCCCACGGCGAGGTGTCGCCCTGGGGCATGTCGTAGGGGAAGAACAGCAGGCCCCCTTCCACCCGCACCACGTCGAGGCACGACCAGGAGGCCGGCATGACCCCGAACGGCTTGCCCGCAGCGAGGATGCTATCCCAAAGGAACACCGCATCCACCGAGGCGCAGAACACCTCGTAGCCGCGCTCGGCCGAATAGCCGCCGCGGGCGATGGACACCGGGTAGCCGAACAGCGTCGTCTTCTGGTGCCCGAAATAGGGCAGGCGCTCCAGCGCGAACGGCGTGTGGGGATTGAGGATGTCGAGCGCCTTCGGCCCCTGCAGGGAGAGGACGTGCACGTCGTTGTCCTTGGTGAAGGTCACGTCCCGCCCCTCGGCGACGCTGGGCAGGATGTCCTCCAGCGAGCCGCCGCCGTGGGAGATGCGGTAGGCGTTCGGCCCGTCGCAATAAACGAGCACGTCGTCGATAAGCGCGCCCGCCTCGTCCACCACGCTGGTGAGGGAGGAGGCCCCCGGCGCGATCCGCGAGATGTCCGAGGAGCACATCTCGTTCAGCACGGCGAGCGCCTCGCCGCCGGCGACGTCGATCATGCGCAGTGCCGAGACGTCGAACAGGCCGGCCGCGGTGCGCACCGCGATCACCTCGTCATAGGGGTCGGTGGCGTAGTTCTGCGGCACCGGCATGTCGTTCCACGCGGCCTCGAACGCGGTGCCGAGCGCACGGTGGCGGTCCGACAGCACCGAGAGGCGGGAGTAAGCGGGAAGTCCCTGTGTCATCTTGCAATATCCCTGGAGTGAGAGGGCGCTTCACCGAGCAAATTGGCTCAATTTGCTCGGTTCGCGCTCTTGAAGGATCAGAGGTGGAAGAAGAGGTCGGACACGATCACCACCACGATGCCGGCGATGAGCGCGAGATAGGGCAGGATGCCGGCGCGCTTCTCGGTCTTCGTCCCGTCGCCGACCTGCAGGTCCTCGAAGGTCTCGTGCGGGAACTTGCCGCCGTCCTGCACATAGTGCCGGTAGATGAAGACCGGAATGATGAGCGCCGCCGTGATCAGCCCCGCCCACAGGGCCACCGGGTTCCACACCTTCGCGCCGGCGCCCATGAACACGGCATTGGCGAAGGCGAAGACGGTGCCGAGCACGATGAGGATGGTGGGCGCCTTGTAGGGCCGCGCCACGTGGCCGGAATCGATGCGGTGGATCCAGCCGGAGTTGAGGTTCAGGAAGTTGAAGATGATGTAGCCCACGTTGGCCACCGCCAGCACGAAGAAGAAGCTGGTGGCATCCGCGCAGGCGATGGCGAGCAGGACGAGGTTGAACCACAGGTCCGTCCACATGGCCCGGGTCGGCGCGCCATGCTCGTTCACATGGTCGAGGAAGCGCGGCAGCCAGCCGTCCACGGCGCCCTGGTAGAGGGTGCGCGAGGAGCCCGCCATGGCCGTCATGATGGACAGCACCAGGGCGAGGATCATCAGCATCACGAGGGCGCTCTCGACGATCTTGCCGCCGCCCACCATGTGCGCCAGCGCCTGGGCGACGCCGGAGCCGTCGACGATGGCCGGATCGAGCATGCCCGACAGGCCCAGCGCCCCCTGGAAGGTGAAGGGGACCAGGATGAAGAGCGCGAGGCACAGCAGGCCCGAGTAGAAGATGGCCTTGAAGGTGTCCTTCTCGGGATTGCGGAACTCGCTGGTGTAGCAGACCGCTGTCTCGAAGCCGTAGGTGGACCAGGCGGCGATGAACAGGCCGCCGAGCACCAGCGTCCAGCCCGGGATGTTCCAGCTGCCGGGATCCGCCGCGCCGGCGGCGGCGAGCGGCACCAGCGGCGAGAAGTTGGCCCAGTCCACCTTGCCGGTGAGAATCGGCACCAGGCCGACGATGACCATGGGCACGATGACCGACAGGCCGATCCACTTCTGCACGCTGGCGGTGCCCATGATGCCCCGGTGCTGGATGGCGAACACCACCAGCATCAGCGTCGCGCCCACGAAGAAGGAGGCGTTCAGCGAGAAGGAAATGGGCCCCACCGCGTGGGAGAACAGGGTCCAGTCCCGCACGGCAGGGGTCAGCGCCGCCACCGCGGCGGCGGCCTTCTCCACGTCCGTGCCGGCAAGGCTCGCGCCATGGGCGGCGAGCCATTGCGCCACCTCGGGGCTGTTCACCGCCGGGATGGGGGCGAAGGCGTTGAGGATGTAGGCGGCGGCGATGGAGCAGCCGAGCGAGAGCACCGGGCTCCAGGCGAACCAGTTGCACCACACGGACAGGGGCGCCACCAGCTTCACATAGCGCACCCAGGCGGCCGCGCCATAGATGGAGGCGCCGCCCGACTTGTTCGGGAACAGGCCGGCGATCTCCGCATAGATGAAGGACTGGATGAAGCCCATGCCGATGGACATGGCCCAGATGAGGAAGGAGAGCGTGCCGGTGGTGCCGGCGATGCCGCCGATGGAGAACAGCACCAGCGCGGGAACGCCGCTCGCCACCCAGAAGGCCCCGGTCCAGCTGATGGAGCGGTGAAGCCGCCCCTCGCTCTCTGTCGTTGCGTGGATATTGGTAATCGTCGTCACGTTTTCCTCCCTTGTCCGGTGCTTCGGGCCGACGGCGCGCGCGGCCCGCCCGGACGTTGTTTTCTGGTGAGACACCGTGCGGCGGCCCCTTGCCCTGCCTCGGGGGCCGCCTTCCTTTCTCCTTGGACGCGATCGACTTTGCCTCCGGCGGGGATCGACTTGGCGATCTGTCCCCGCCGGACGTTTTGGTTCGGCGTTACTGAATGCCCTTCTGCTTCCGCAGTTCCTCGGCGATCTCCAGCATGTCGCCGACGATGCCGTAGCGGGCGATGGTGAAGATGGAGGCTTCCGGATCCTTGTTCACCGCCACGATGTTCTCCACGTGCTTCATGCCCCACTGGTGCTGCACGGAGCCGGAGATGCCCATGGCGATGTAGAGATTGCACTTGGCCGCCAGCTGGCCGGACTGGCCCACTTGGCGAGCCTTGGGCAGCCAGCCGCTGTCGGCAATGGGGCGCGAGCAGCCGAGCGTCGCGCCGAGGCCCTCCGCCAGCTCCAGGAACTGGGACACGTTGGCCTCGTCCCCGACCCCACGGCCGATGGAGAGGATGAAGGGCGAGCCGGGGATGTCGATGCCGCCGGTGGCCGGCGGATCGCGCCATTCCAGGTGCCGGCTGCGCGGCTTGCCCTCGCCCGCGTCCAGCGCGGAGACGGCGGGGCTCGCCGGCGTCGTGGCCGGCGCGAAGGCGCCGCCCCGCAGGGTGAGGAGCACGCCCGGGCGACCGGGAAAGTCGATCTCCACGAAGACCTTCTCGTTGTAGCCGGCGCGCGTCGCCACCACCTGCCCGTCCTCGGCGGCGAGGCCGAACACGTCGGTGGCGAACCCGAGGTCCTGGCCGATGGCGACGGCGGGGGCGAGCGCGAAGCTGTCCACGCTGTGCGGCATCAGCACGAGGGAGGGCGCGCGCGCGGCGATGACAGACTTCAGCACCGCTTCGTAGACGTGCGGCTCGAAGGTCTCCGCATCGGGACGGGCGACGGTGATCACCTCGTCCACCGCGCCGACGCTGACGGCGCCGACGAAGGGGGCGGGATCGGCGGCGATGACAAGGACGGCGACGGGACCGCCAAGGGCCGCCTTCAGCTCGCCGGCGGCGCCGATGGCCTCCAGCGTGGCGTCGCGCAGGACGCCGCGCCGGTGCTCGGCCAGGATGAGAATTCCGGACATCAGCCGTTCACCTCCGTGATGATTTCCAGGAGACGCGCCGCCTGCTGGGACGGCGTGCCCGTGATGATCTCGCCCCGGCCCCGCTCGGGCACGAAGACGCGGCGCACGCGGCTCAGCGCGCCGGCGGCGCCGATCTCGCCGTCGGCGAGGCCGATGTCGTGCGGGGACAGGCACTCGATGGCCTTGGCGTTGGCCTGCTTGATGGAGCGCAGGGAGGCGTAGCGCGGCGTGTTGATGCCGAGCTGGATGGTGAGCACCGCGGGCGTCTCCACCTCCAGCCGCTCCACGAGGCCCCCTTCCAGTTCCCGTTCCACCTGGGCGAAGGCGGCGCCGGGCTTGAACTCCAGCTTCGAGACCACCGCCGTGCGCGCCCAGCCGAGCAGCGCGCCCACCGACATCCCGGTCTGCGCATGGCCCTGGTCGGCGGATTGCGCGCCGCACAGCACGAGGTCCGGCGCCTCGTTCTCCGCCACCCGGGCGATGACGCGGGCGATGGCGACGCGGTCGGCGTCCGCGAGATCCTCGTCATCCACGCGGATGGCCCGGTCGGCGCCCTTGGCGAGGGCCTTGCGCAGCACGTCGTCGGCATCCTCCGGCCCCACGGTCAGGACCACCACCTCGACCGCCCCCTCGGGCGCCGCTTCCTTGATCTGGACGGCGGCCTCCAGCGCGTATTCGTCGAATTCGTTGAGGTCGTGCTCGCAGAAGTCGGGATCGACATCGCGGCCGTCGTCGCGAAGCTCGAACTCGTCGTCGAGCGAGGCGACGCGTTTCACCGGCACGAGTATCTTCATGGGTGTCCTCACGGCTGTTGGAAGGTTTCAAGGGGCCTGCGTGCGGCACCGATGGTGGCCGCGGCGTGGGAGACGGCGCGCTTGCCCACCGCGAAGCGCACCTGCGGCGCGTCATCGTCGGCGCGCCCCCAGGCATCCGTGAGCGGCAGGTTGGGGTGGCGGACGGCGAAGGCCCGGTTGAGGGGATAGGGATCGTCCAGCAGCAGGCGCAGCGCCGCCGCGGGAGCTTGCGGATTGAGCGCCACGGCGCGGCGCACGTCCGCCTCGGAATGCACGGCGAGGCGGTGCAGCGCCTCCTCCCGCGCCATCGGATTGCGTGCAACGGCCGAGGCCACGTCCACCGCCCCTGCGGTGGCCTCCTCCGCCTCCAGTTGCCTCAGCGCTTCGGCGGGCAGGTCCGGACGGCAGGCGACGGCGGCGCGCACCCATGGGTCGGCGTCGCCGGCGAGGCGGGCGAGCACGTCCGGCGGGCAGCCGGGGTTGCGGCCGGCGGCGTGGCGCACGCCCGGCTGGGCATCCTGGCACAGGCTGAGGACCAGCGACGTGGGCAGGCTCGGATTGCGGGCGAGCCAAATGCGCACCCACACATCCGCATCGCGAGAGAGGGTCTCGGCCAGGTCCTCCGGCAGCGCCGCATGCCGGGCCTGGGCCCGACGGACGCGCACGTCGCCATCATCCGCCAGCGACACGCCTTGCCGCTCCGCATGGAGGCGCAGGGCCTCGGCCCGCACGGCGGGGTCCGCGTCGCGCAGCAGCGCCTGCCGCAGGCTCGGCGGCAGCGCGGGATTGCCCGCCGCGCGGCGACGGATGGCGGCATCGGCGTCCACGCAGGCGTCGGCAACGCGGGTGAGCGGGCAATGGGGATGGGCCACCACCTCCGCGCGGACGACGGCGCCACCGCCGAGGAGGGCGCGCAGCAGCTCCCCGTCCGCCTGCGGATGCCGGGCGACGCCGGCACGCTCCACCTCTGTCGCGCCGTCCAGCAGCGCATGGAGGGCCAGCGCCGGCGTCGCCGGATTGCGCAGCAGCGCGGCGCGCACGGCCGCGTCCGCATCGGCGGCGAGGCCGGCCAGCACCACGTCCGGCGTGTTGGCATGTGCCGCTATCGCCGCGCGCATGGCCCCGCCTTCCATGCGTCGGGCGAGCCGCAGGAGCGTCGCGCCGGAGGTGGCCGGATTGCGCACGATGCGCTGGAGGATGGCGGGCCGCTCCTCCCCCGCCAGAAGATCGAGGAAGGCGGGCGGCGTGAAGGGCAGCGCGGCGAAAACCAGCTTCAGCCGCGCACTGGCCAGCAGCAGCCGCGCCAGCGCCGCCCGGGTGCCCTGCGCGCCGTCCGCCCCGTAGGCCGGCAGCGCCAGATAGGCATCGCCGCGGGCGAGGAGCGCGCCCGTCAACGCAGCCATGTCGGCGGGCGCGCCCATCGCTAGCCCACCTCGGCGGGGGCGGCGAGGATGGCCGGCTCTTCGGGCTCGAGCGCCTCGGCGAGCAGTTCGGTCAGCTCCAGCACACGGAAGTTGCGCTCGTTGCCGGTGGTCTTCACCGCATCTTCCAGCATGGTCATGCACTTGGGGCAGTTGACCACCAGCGCGTCGAGGCCGGCGATCTCCGCCGCCTCCCGCGCGCGGATCTCGCCCACCTTGGTGGTGCCGGGCGGATCCGGCACCCACACGCGCCCGCCCCCGCCGCCGCAGCAGAAGGAATTGTCGCGGCTCTTGCCCAGCTCCACGAGCTTCACCCCGGTGGCGGCCAGCACGTCGCGCGGGGCGTCGTAGCCCTTGTTCAGGCGGCCGAGATGGCAGGGGTCGTGATAGGTGACGGTGAAGTCCAGCTTGCGGGCCGGCGCGATGCGCCCCGCCTCGATCAGCTCCTTCAGGAAGGCGCTGGCGTGGCTCACCTCATAGCTGCCGCCGAGGTCCGGATACTCGTTCTTCAGCGTGTTGAAGGAGTGCGGGTCGGTGGTGACGATGCGCTTGAACGCGCAGCCCTCCAGCGTCGCGATGTTGCCCTCGGCCAGCTGCTGGAACAGCCCCTCCTCGCCCACGCGGCGGATGTCGTTGCCGGCAGTGGTCTCGCCCTCGTAGAGGATGCCGAAGTCGATGCCGGCGGCATGGAGGATGCGGGCGAAGGCGCGGCTGACCTTCTGGTTGCGCGGATCGAAGCTCGCGTAGTCGCCCACGAACCACAGCACGTCCACCGGCTCCTTGCGCGCGTCCTTGATCTTGAAGGGCAGGTCCTTGGTCCAGTTGGGCCGCTTGCGGCGGCTTTCGTTGAAGCAGTTGCCGGTCTTGTTCACCGCCCCCAGCGTGCGCTGGAGCGCCGGGTCCATCTCGCCCTCGTCCACCAGCGTGCGGCGGAGCATGTTGATGAGCGGCACGTGCTCCACCCCCACCGGGCAGATCTCCGTGCAGGCGCCGCACTGGCGGCACGACCAGAGCGTCTCCGGGCGGATCTCGCCGGTGGCGAGGCCGAGGAGCGGCGTGGCGCAGCCGGCGGCGCGGGGCTTCGGCAGCACCTCGCCGAGGTGGGCGTTGGCCTGCTCGCGGAGCGTCAGCACCACGTCGCGCGGGGAAAGCGGATAGCCCGCGGCGCGCGCCGGGCAGGCCTCATGGCAGCGGCCGCACTTGGTGCAGGCATCCGCCTGGACCAGATAGCGGCTCGCGACGTCTCCCAGCTCGCGATAGCCGATGCGCGCGGCATCGAGGTCGCCGAGGGGCAGGCGGCGCGCCGCGTCGGGGTCGCGCAGCAGCCAGGAGGTGGCGGCGGTGAATATGTGCTTCGCCTTGGTATAGGGGATGAGGGCGATGAAGGTGAGGGCCAGCACGCCGTGCACCCACCACAGGCCCATGCGCAGCGCCCCGGCGCCCGGGCTGGTGAAGCCCACCGCCTTGAGCCCGGCGGCAATGGCCGCGCCCACCGGCGCCCACCAGCGCGTGTCCCACACCGCCGGATCGCCCTGGAGCCACACCATGCGCGCGCCGGACAGCAGGAAGCCGGTGACGCCGATGAGCAGCAGCGTCCACAGGAAGGCCCAGTCCTCGATGCGGTAGCGCTCGCGGGAGAAGTCGGCATCCTGCGGCGCGCGGTCGGGGCGGGTGTAGTCGAGCTTGGGCGGACGCAGCCAGCCGCGCCGCCACATCATGTAGGCGAGGCCGCAGATGAAGGCGGTGCCGGCGACGGTCATGGCCAGCTTGAACAGAAGATAAAAGTGCCCGTGCCAGAATTCGAGGCCGATCAGCGGGCCGAGAATGTCTTCCTGCAACGTGATGGTGGCGGTGCCGATGAAGAGCAGCGCGAAGCCGTAGAAGATGAAGGCATGCAGCCGCCCCGCCGGCTTGTCCCGCCGCCGGAGCGCGCGGTGGGAGGCGATCACCTTCGCCGTGTCCACGAGACGCCGGCCCATATCCGCCCAGGCGACGCGCGTGCCCCGCCGGCCGCTCAGATACTTGCGGACCTGCACATAAACGCCCCAGCAGAAGGCCGAGATGCAGCCGATGGCATAGACGTAGAAGAGCGCGAGCATCCAGGGCGAAAAATCCTGGAACAGGATGCGCGTGACCTTTGACGGATCGATGCCGGTCGGAATCATCTCGTGCTCGCCCTCTGGATTTTTTCTTGGTCGTGCCTTCGCCTGCGGCGCGCATCGGCCCATCGCCGGGCCGGGCTCCGCCTCCGCAGGTATGCGCAAGGGCCCGGCCACAACCGGGCATGCGGGGCGCGCCCTGCGCGCCCCGCCCGCTTCGCCCAGGGCGAGGGGAACTAGCCCTGGTAGCGGATCTCGTAGGAACCGCCCGGCTGGTAGGGCGCGCCATAGACGGCGGCCTCCCGGCGATAGGGCTTCGGCTCCTGCGGGTTCGCCTCCTCGATCTCGCGGGCGAGGCGCTGCCCGTCGAAGGTGGCGTCGGCGATGAGCTTGGGGGCCCAGGCGTCGCCGATCACGTACACGCCCTTGATGCCACGGGCGTCCCACTCACCGGACCGCGCCTTCAGCCCCCGGAAGAGGCCGTCGTCGGAGCGGCGTGCCGTGACGAGAACGAGCGTGTCGAACTCGTGCCAGGCGTGGGTGGTGTTGGCCGTGCGGGGCATCTTGCCGGGGCCGGTGTAGATGCGCTTATGGCCGTCGCCCCAGAGGTTGTAGAGCTCGATCCGCCCGTCCTCCACGCGGCTCGCCCAGGTGCTCGAGAGCACGTTGATGTGCAGCTCGTGCAGCATGCGGTGCATGTTCGGGGCTTCGAGGGTGAAGTGCATGTAGCGGCCGAGCTCGACACCGGACGCCACCGTCACCTCATGCCCCGCCTCGGCCAGCTTCTGGGCCAGGCTCGGCGCCATGTAGTAGGGGTCGGCATTGAGGATCACGACGCGCTTGCCGATCGGCTTGGTGCCGCGGATCACGTCCTCCGGGGTCAGCACGTTGGCGCGCGGCGTCTCCAGGCCCGGAATGGGCGCGTGGGTGAGGCAGTTGGTGCCGTCCGTCACCCAGTGCGCGCCGGTGGCGATCACCACCTTGTCGGCGCCGTAGGAGAGCACGTCCTCCACCGTGAGCTTCTTGCCGCCGAGGGCGATCTGGCTGTCGCGGTTGCGCTTCACCAGCTTGCCGAGCTGCACCTCGCGGTAGTCGCGGTGGTAGCTCCACTCGCCGAGGCCCGGCAGGCTCGCCACCTCGTTCACATAGCCGCCGACCTTCTCGGCGCTGTCCACGAGGTGAACCACATAGCCGCGCTCCATGAGCACGCGGGCGCATTCGGAGCCGGAGGGGCCGGCGCCCACCACCAGGATGGCGTCGTCGGAGCCCTTCTTGGGGAAGCGCTCCGGATGCCAGCCGCGGCGGAACTCCTCGCCGGCGGTCGCGTTCTGGGTGCAGATCATGGGCGGGCCGCCGATCTCCCAGCGGGAGATGCAGACGTTGCAGCCGATGCAGGTGCGGATGTCGTCGAGGCGGCCGTCGCGGATCTTTTCCGGCAGGAAGGGATCGGCGATGGAGGGCCGGGCGGCGCCGATCACGTCGAGCTCGCCGTTGCGGATGACCTCGACCATCTTCTCCGGATCGGTGAAGCGGCCGACGCCGAGCACGCACTTCTTCGAGGCCTGCTTCACGAACTTCTGCCAGGAGAGCTGATGGCCCTGGCGGTAGAAGCGCGAGGGGCCGGCATCCTCGCCCCATTCGGCGATGTCGCCCACGTTCACGTCCCACAGGTCCACGAGGTCATCGGCCAGCTCGACGAACTTCAGGCCGTCGCGCTCCACCTCGATGCCTTCCTCGCCGATCAGCGTATCGACGGCGAAGCGGGTGGCGATGGCGCATTCGGAGCCTACGGTCGCCTTCATCTGCTCCAGCGTCTCGATCCAGAAGCGGGCGCGGTTCTCGAAGCTTCCACCGTACTTGTCGGTGCGCTTGTTGTAGTATTTGGAAAGGAACTGCAGCGGCAGGTAGGAATGGGCGCCGTAGCAATAGATGATGTCGAATCCAGCATCACGGGCGCGGCGCGCCGCCTCCACGTAGAAGCCCTGCACGCGACGGATGTCGTCGTGGTCCATCTCGTGGCAATAGGTGAGGGATTCGAACTCGGAGGCATACTGGCTCGGCCCGCGCGCGGTCTGGCGCGTCTCCATGCAAGGCGCGTGGGCGCCGCCGTACCACAGCTCCACGCCGGCGAGCGCGCCGTACTTGTGGATCTCGGACGTCATCGCCGCGAGGTTGCGCACGTCTCCCTCGTCCCAGATGCGGGCGGACACGCGATGCGTGTCGTCGGATTCGGGATGGATGGAACAGTATTCGGTGTTGAGCGCCGCCCAGCCGCCTTCGGCCTTGAGCGAGCGGTGCGCGGCCTGGAAGCCGGGCTTGTCGGAACCGGCGCCGATGCAGTGCGGCACCTGGTAGAAGCGATTCCGAAGGGTTTTCGGCCCGATCTTGATCGGCTCGAAAAGAATATCGTATTTGCTGACACCCAGCGTTTCGTGCGTCATCTCAACTCCCCGTTTAAAATCCGGAAGGCAGGCGTGTGACGACCGGATCTCTTCGCCGAAAAAGACAAGCAGGGAGCTCGGCGCGCACGAGGGCACGCTCGAAAACTGTCGTTTCTCGAGGATGAGCTTGCTTGTCTGTTCCCGGTCGTTTTCTTATTGGGAGAATTCTAACTCGCCCGGCCACGCCTCCGGCAATAGTGCCAAATGGCACTATCGTGACATGCGGCACCGCAATACATGCCAGTGCTTCAGCGGGAGGAAGATGAGCGGAAGGAAAATCGCCGGCTCCGCCGTCCCGCCCCCTGGGGAAAGAGCCGGTGGGCGGCGCCCTTGAGAGGCGCTTTCGGCGTTGCGGAATCCCTTCCCGCCGCCAGTCGCAGGCAGCGGTGACGCACGCACGCGCGAAGCCGCTCTCGGAGAGGAAATGCCGCCGCCCGGCCGCCCCCCGCCTCGGCGGCGCCCCCGACCTCGGCGCCGTCACCGGCAGGACGGGCGCCGTCATCGCCGCGGCCAGGACCATCCCCACCGCGATCTTCATCGAGCTGCCGGCGCAAGGCCAAGCCATCTCCCTCGCCCGCGGCGCGGCCTGATGCGCCGCGCCGGTGAGCCGCGGCCAGCGGCGCCCCGCAGGCCGCGGCTCACCGGACAGCCTCCCACAGGCGCGGGGAAGCCATGCGCCCGCCCTGCCCGCCCGCGCGGTGACGACCGGGAGACGCCCCGCCTTGCGGGGGTGCCGGCAAAGGAGGCGGCGCGGCCCCGGCGCGACGAAGTCTCTCGACGCGATATTCGTCGAGATTTTCGACACTTCATTTCCCGCTGGGCTCCGCCCCATAACCGATCCCATAAATCAAATTTTGTGCACAAAAAATCATTTAATTTCATGAAATTACGCTATTCAGCCCCATTCGAGGCCGGGCCTGCCTAAAATTTGGATATGAATCATGTTGACGGAAAAGTCCGACAACGCCTACCGTTCCCGCCATTGCAGCCTTGCCGAAGGTGGTCCCCCATGATGTCCGCTTCCTTCGACCGGCGCCGCGCAGCGGGAGTGATGCTCGCTGCCGGGGCGGTCGCGTTCGCCTCTTTCCTTCAACCTGCGCATGCCGCGGACGATGTGGTGGTGGGTGTCATCCAGCCCCTCTCCGGGCCCAATGCCCAGTTCGGCATCGGCGCCGAGCGCGGCACCGCGCTTGCGGCGGAGATGATCAACGCGGCCGGCGGCATCAAGGCGCTGGGCGGGGCCAGGATCAAGCTGGTGTCGGCCGACGTGCCCACCCCCAACACCGCGGCCGCCACCACCCAGCGCCTCATCTCGCAGAACGGTGTGAGCGCGGTGGTGGGCGCCTTCGTCTCCTCCACCACGCTGGCCGCCTCGGAAGTCACCGAGCGCGCGGGCATTCCCCTCGTCACCTTCGCCTTCGCTGACCAGATCACCGGGCGCGGCTACAATTACGTGTTCCAGGTCTCGCCGAAGGGCACGGTGTTCGGCGCGGCGCAGTTCGATTATGCCACCGCCATCGCCAAGGCCGCCGGCGAGAAGATCGACAAGATCGCCATCCTCTACGAGGACACCGCCTACGGCACCGCCCAGGCCAAGGGCCTGCGCGAGGCGGCCCAGAAAGCCGGCGTCGCCGTGGTGCTGGACGAGGCCTATCCGCTGGGCATCACGGACGTTTCCCCGCTGGTGAACAAGCTGCGCGCCTCCGGCGCCCAGATCGCCTTCCCGGTGTCGTATCTCAACGACAGCCTGCTCATCATCCGCGCCCTGCGCCAGCAGCAGATCGACATTCCGGTCATCGGCGGCGCGGCGGGCTACATCATCCCCGACTTCAAGAAGGGCCTCGGCGACTATGCCGAGAACGTGCTCTCCGTGGCCGCCGCGTCGGGCGACCTGATCCCCGAGCTGGCGAAGAAGTACAAGGAGAAGTACGGCACCTTCATCACCCACGAGGCGATCATCCACGCCGCGGCGCTGGATGCGGTGGCGCAGGCCATGGAGAAGGCCGGGTCGTCCGACCCGCAGAAGGTGCGCGACGCTCTTGCGACCCTCGACACCTGCACCGGCCTCGCCAAGGGCGTGCCCGGCGGCTGCATCAAGTTCGACAAGACGGGCCTCAACGCCTCCGCCTTCCCGGTATTCGTGCAGTGGCGCGGCGACGAGCCCGTCACCGTCTACCCGCCCCAGGCCGCCAAGGCCGAGCCCATCTGGCGTGGCAAGCCGGTGAAGTGAGGCTGCCCGCCCATCATCCCACCCCTCCCCGCCCCTCGGCGCGGGGTGGAGCAGCGGCCGGGCATCACACCAAGCCCTGATCGGCGTGATGCCCGGCCGTGCCGGCGGACGAGACGACCTCGCCCCCGAAGCGCACAGATCCGCCCTCTCCCCCAGGGGGCGCTCCTCCAACCCCGCGGGACCCTCATGCTCCAGGCCCTTGTCGATGGCATCCTGCTCGGCGGCGTCTACGGCGTCATCGCCACGGGACTGTCGCTTGTTTTCGGCGTGCTCGGCGTCGTCAATTTCGCCCATGCCGAATTCCTGATGCTCGGCATGTATGTGGCCTGGTTCGCCTGGCGCTGGCTGGGGCTCGATCCCATGCTGGGGTCGGTGCTCTCCTTCATCGTGGTGTTCGCCATCGGCTACCTGGTGCAGCGCACCCTCATCGAGCGGGTGCTGAAAGCGCCGCCGGCGGCTCAGGTGTTCCTCACCGTGGGCCTGCTGATCACCATCGAGAATGCGGCGCTCATGGCGTTCGGCTCGGAATTCCGCTCGGTGAGCGTGCCCTACCAGGTGGAGGGCTATCGCCTCGGCGACATCTTCGTCGGCGCCCCCTATCTCTACGCCTTCATCGCCGCGGTGCTGCTGTCCGGTGCCCTGTGGCTGTTCCTCGAGCGCTCCTGGACCGGGCGCGCCATCCGCGCCGTGGCGCAGGATGCCATGGCCTCGACGCTGGTGGGCGTGGATACGCGGCGCACCTACGGGCTCGCCTTCGGCCTCGGCGTCGCCCTCACCGCCTTCGGCGGGGCGGTGATCCTGCCCTACATCACGGTCAGCCCCACCATCGGCGGGCAGTTCGTGGTGCTCATGTTCACGGTGGTGGTGCTGGGCGGCCTCGGCTCGGTGGCCGGGGCGCTGGCGGGCGGGATCATGGTGGGGGTGGTGCAGTCCATGTCCACCCTCGTCTTCCCCATCCAGCTGCAGAACCTCTGCCTGTTCGTGATCTTCATCGCCGTTCTCGCCCTGCGCCCGCAGGGCCTCATCAAGGGCGCCTGAGCCATGCGGATCCGTCTTACGCCCGCCCGCGTGGCGCTCGTGGTGTTCTTCCTCGCCGCCGCGATCCTGCCCGTCTTCGCCGACCCGCGCGGGCACCTGCTGCGGGTGGCCGCCATGGTGCTGCTGTTCGCGGCCATGGCGCAGTCGTGGAACATCGTCGGCGGCCTCGCCAACCAGATCTCGCTGGGCCACGCCGCCTTCTTCGGCCTGGGCGCCTACACGTCGACGCTGCTGTTCCTGAAGCTCGGCATCTCCCCGTGGATCGGCATGCTCGCCGGAGCCGTCGTAGCGGGCGGAGCGGCGGCGCTGCTCTCCATCCCCACCTTCCGGCTGAAGGGGCACTATTTCGCGCTGGCCACCCTCGCCTTCGCCGAGGTGATGCGGGTGATCGCCAACAGCTGGGCCAGCCTCACCGGCGGGCCGGTGGGCCTCTCCATTCCCTTCATGGGCACGCAGCCGGCCTATTTCGCCTTCCGCGCGGTCTCCTCTTACTACTGGATCATCCTGGGGCTGCTCGCCTTCGTGTGCCTCGTCTTCCATCTGCTGGCATCGGGGGCCATCGGCTACCGGCTGCGCGCGGTGCGGGAGAACGAGAATGCGGCGGAGGTGGCGGGCGTCGATACGTTCCGGGTGAAGCTCACCGCCAGCGTCATCTCGGCGGCGCTCACCGCCATGTGCGGCACGGTGTTCGCCCAGTTCACCTTCTTCTTCGACCCGGACTCCATCTTCGCCCTCGCCGGCATCTCCGTGCGCATGGCCATGATCGCCATCGTCGGCGGGCTCGGCACGCTTGGCGGCCCCATCCTCGGCGCCCTGTTCCTGATCCCGCTGGAGGAGGTGGCCAATGCGACGCTCTCCTCCCAGGCGGCGGGCCTCTCGCAATTCGTGTTCGGCGTGATCCTCATCGCCGCCATCCTCATCCAGCCCCGCGGCCTCATGGCCTGGTGGCCGAAGAAGCGGCCTGCGGCCAAGGCCGCGCCGACGGCCGCGATGCCCGCCGCCGGGAAGGGAGCCTGACCATGGGCGTGCTGCTTCAAGCCGAAGCCATCTGCGTCACCTTCGGCGGCCTGAAGGCGGTGGACGGCGTGTCCTTCACCATGGGGGCGGGCGAGATCATCGGCCTCATCGGCCCCAACGGGGCGGGCAAGACCACCTTGTTCAATGCTCTGGTCGGCCTCCAGCCGCTGACCTCCGGCGCGGTGCGCCTCGATGGCGAGACCATCTCCGGCCTCAAGCCCCACAAGGTGGCGGCGAAGGGCATGACCAAGACCTTCCAGAATGCCGCCCTCTTCCCGGACATGAGCGTGGCCGAGAACGTCACCACCGCCGCCCTGCTGCGCCACGACCTGAAAGGCGCGCGGGCGAAGGCGGAAGCCGTGCTGGACAAGCTCGGCCTCGGCCCTATCGCCGATGCCGACGTGCGCGACCTCACCTTTCCCCAGAAGGCGCTGGTGGAGATGGCCCGGGCGCTCGCCACCGAGCCGCGCGTGCTGCTGCTGGACGAGGTGATGGCGGCCCTCACCCCCACCGAGATGGACGAGGTGATGGCCGTCATCCGCGCGCTCCGCAGCGAAGGCCTCAGCTTCCTCGTGGTGGAGCACCACATGCGCGCCATCATGGCCCTGTGCGACCGCCTGCTGGCGGTGAATTTCGGCCGCCTGCTGGCGCAAGGCACGCCGCGCGAGGTCGCCGCCGACCCGCAGGTCATCGAAGCCTATCTCGGCCACGGCGCCGCCGGGAAGGAGGGCGCACATGCTTGAAATCCGCGACCTGTCCGCCGCCTATGGCGGGCCGGATGTGCTCTCGTCCGTGAGCCTGGAGGTGAAGGCGGGGGAAACGGTGGCCGTGCTCGGCGCCAACACGGCGGGCAAGACCACCCTGCTGCGCGCCATCTCCGGCCTCATCCCCAGGGCAAGGGGGCACATCGCCTTCGAGGGCACGGCGCTCATGGGGCGGCCGGCGCACACCATTCCCGCCCTCGGCATCGGCCACGTGCCGGAAGGCCGGCACGTCTTCCCGCGCATGACGACGCTGGACAACCTCATGATGGGCGCCTTCTTCCATCGCGGCGCCAGGGACATCACCCAGCGCATCGAGCGGGTGTTCGCCCTGTTTCCCCGCCTCAAGGAGCGGCAGGGGCAGATGGCGGGCTCCATGTCCGGCGGCGAGCAGCAGATGGTCTCCATCGGCCGCGCGCTGATGGGGCAGCCGAAGCTGCTGCTGCTGGACGAGCCGAGCCACGGCCTCGCCCCCATCGTGGTGGACGAGCTGCACGCCGCCATCGGCGCCATCAACCGGCAGGGGGTCTCGGTGCTGCTGGTGGAGCAGAACGCCATGCTGGCGCTCTCCGTCGCCCATCGCGGCTACGTGCTGGAGGCCGGGCACGTGGTGCTCGCCGGCACGTCCCGGCAGCTCGCCGCCGATCCGGGCGTGAAGCGCGCCTATCTCGGGGTGTGACATTCTCAGGGAGTAAGACCGATGAAGGTGAAGGCCGGTGTCGCCCAGGTGGGCGCGGTTCCGTTCGACGTGGAGGCCTCGCTCGCCAAGGCGGAGGCGTGGATCGCCAAGGCCGGGGCCGAGGGCTGCCAGATCGTGGTGTTCCCGGAGGCGTTCCTCTCCGTCTACCCGAAGGGGTCGGACTTCGACATCTCCATCGGCGTGCGCACCGGGCGGGGGCGTGACGAGTTCCGCCGCTATTTCGATGCCGCCATCACCGTGCCCGGGCCGGAGACGGAGCGCATCGGCAAGGCGGCCGCCGCGGCGCAGACCTATGTGGTCATCGGCGTGATGGAGCGCGAGCTCGGCACGCAATATTGCACCGTGCTCTATTTCGGCCCGGACGGCGCGCTGCTGGGCAAGCATCGCAAGCTGATGCCCACCGCCGGCGAGCGCCTCGCCTGGGGCTTCGGCGACGGCTCCACCCTCCCCGTCTTCGACACGCCCATCGGCAAGATCGGCGCGGTGATCTGCTGGGAGAACTACATGCCCATGCTGCGCATGGCCATGTACGCCAAGGGCGTCTCCCTCTATTGCGCCCCCACCGCCGACGACCGGGAGACCTGGCTGCCCACCATGCGCCACATCGCGCTGGAGGGCCGCTGCTTCGTGCTCTCCACCTGCCAGGTGGTGAAGCGCGGGGATTTCCCGCAGGACTATCGCTGCTCCGTCTCGGATGATCCGGACGCCATCCTCATGCGCGGCGGGGCGGTGATCATCGATCCGCTCGGCCAGGTGCTGGCCGGCCCCGTCTTCGACACCGAGGCCCTGCTCACCGCCGAGCTCGATCTGGACGACCTCGCCCGCGCCAAGTTCGACTTTGACGTCGCCGGCAATTATGCACGGCCGGACGTGTTCACCCTCACGGTGAACGAGACGCCCCAGCAGGCGGTGAGCCTGAAGGCGTGACACGCGCGGGGCATGCATTGTCCCGCGATTTCCTCCATTCTCGCGGCGCAATTCCCCGCGCCGCGAGAGACGCGTTTCATGGACATGGAAGACAAGCTCGCCAAGATCGGCATCACCGGAAAGCTCTTCAAGCTCTACCTCGCGGCGGTGGAGCTGGGGGAGGCGCCGGTGCAGGAGGTGGCGGCCCGCGCCGGCCTCGCCCGCACCACCGCCTACGACGTGCTGGAGCGCCTCGAGCAGGAGGAGCTCATCCGCATCGAGGAGCGGGGCGGCCGGCGCTACGTGGTGGCGGAGGACCCGGTGGGCATGCTCCAGCGCCTGGAGCTGAAGAAGCAGGTGATCGGCGACCTGATGCCGCAGATCCGCTCCCTCTACAACCGCGCCAAGGGCAAGCCGCAGATCCGCTTCTACGAGGGGGAGGAAGGCATCCAGACGGTGCTGTGGGATACCCTCACCTGCCAGAGCGGCATCCTGCGCGGCATCCTCTCCATGAACGAGCTGATCGAGACGCCGGGCCTCGCCGAGATGGACGTCTATATCGCCGAGCGGCTGAAGCGCGCCATCACCCTGAAGGTGCTGCGCTCGCGCGACAAGGAGGTGGAGCGGATCTGGCCCTCCGGCGCCGAGCAATTGCGCGAGCTGCGCTACGCTCCGGAAGGCATCAGCCTGGGCGTCACCCAGTACGTCTATGACGACAAGGTGGCCATCGTCTCCTCGAAGCGGGAGAATTACGGCCTCATCATCGAGAGCGAGGACTTCGCCCGCCTCCAGTCGGTGCTGTTCGAGACCCTGTGGTCCATCTCCAGCCCCGTGGCGGCGTCCCCCGCATCTCCCACCCCCGCCCCGCGCCGCGCCGCAAATGGACGCAAGCGGGGGGAGGAGGCATAGAGGCGCCCCTCAGCGCCAGCCGAGGGCGGGGGCCACGTGCTTCAGGATCGCCTCGATCACATGGGCGTTGTAGTCCACGCCCAGCTGGTTGGGCACGGTGAGGAGCAGCGTGTCCGCCTCGGCGATGGCCTCGTCGGCGGCGAGCTGCTTCACCAGGACGTCCGGCTCAGCGGCATAGCTGCGGCCGAAGATGGCGCGGGTCTTCTCGTCGATGAAGCCCACGTGGTCGTCCTCCTGCCCGCTGCCGCCGAAATAGGCGCGGTCGCGGTCGTCCACGAGGGCGAAGATGGAGCGGCTCACCGACACCCGCGGCGCGCGAGCGTGGCCGGCCTCCGCCCAGGCGGCGCGATAGGTGCGGATCTGCTCCGCCTGCTGCACGTGGAAGGGCTTGCCGTTCTCGTCGTCCTTCAGGGTGGAGCTCTGCAGGTTCATGCCCAGCTTGGCTGCCCACACAGCGGTGGCGTTGGAGCTGGCGCCCCACCAGATGCGCTCGCGCAGCGCCTCGGACACCGGCTCGACGCGCAGGAGCCCGGGCGGATTGGGGAACATGGGGCGCGGGTTGGGCTCGGCGAAGCCGACGCCCCGGAGCACGTCGAGGAACACTTCCGCATGGCGGCGGGCCATGTCGGCGGCGGTCTCCCCCTCGGCCGGCCGGTAGCCGAAATAGCGCCACCCGTCGATCACCTGTTCGGGCGAGCCCCGGCTGATGCCGAGCTGGAGGCGCCCGCCGGAGATGAGGTCGGCGGCGCTGGCGTCCTCCACCATGTAGAGGGGATTCTCGTAGCGCATGTCGATGACGGCGGTGCCGATCTCGATGCGGCTGGTCCGCGCGCCCACCGCCGCGAGCAGCGGAAAGGGCGAGGAGAGCTGCTGGGCGAAGTGATGCACGCGGAAATAGGCGCCGTCCGCCCCCAGCTCCTCCGCCGCCACGGCGAGATCGATGGATTGCAGCAGCGTGTCCGCCGCCGAGCGTGTCTGGGAATGGGGCGAGGGCGTCCAGTGCCCGAACGAGAGGAAGCCGATCTTTTTCACGGGATTGCACTGCACCACGGTGAGGGGAGGCCCGGAACCTACGACGCCACGGCCGGGATTGCACCCGTGCCGCCCCCCTCATGCCGCGATGGTGAAGTCCACGCAGCCGCCGTGTGGTTCCGGCTGCGACGCGGGCCGCCGCCGGCCCTGGCGTCCCCGGTCTTCTTTCAGATGGTCATGCCCCGGCTGGTCCGGGGCCTCCCCCCATCCGCGACGGAATGTCGGAAAACGCGGGGGAAGAGCAAGCCGCGCCGTGGATGCCCCGGACCAGCCGGGGCATGACGCCTCTCCCCAACAACGGCGCTCCCGGGAGACGGCCGAAAAGCGCCCCCCAAAGGCGCCTGGTCAGGGCGCGCCCGTCCGCTCGCCCCCGCCGCCGAGCCGACCGAACAGGTAGCCGACCGCCCCGGCGAGGATGAGCAAGGCGGCCCCGACGAGATCGGGCGACAGGGCGCCCGCCGCCGCGCCGGATGCAGCGCCCCGGAGCTCGCTCCCCGCATAGCCGGCAAGCACAGCTGCGACGAGGAGCAGGAGAAGCTGCCCCGGCCTCCATGCGCCGGGGCCAACGGGCGTCCCGGCAGGCACGCCGCGCGCCGTCCGGGCCGGCGCCGGCGCGGCCACCGCCTTCGGCGCGTCGACCGTCCCCGCGTCTCCCGCGGCGCCGGCGCCGGAGGCCGGCCCGGCCCCCTCCTCCGCCTGCTGAGCCGCGATCTCCTGCGCGAAGCGCTTGAAGAAAGCGGCGGACATCTGCTTTGCCGTGGCGTCAATGAGGCGCGCGCCAAGCTGGGCGAGCTTGCCGCCCACCTGTGCGGTGACTTCATAGCGCAGCAGCGTGTCCGCGCCGTCCTCCTCCAGCCGCACCACGGCCTCGCCCCTGGCGAAGCCGGCGACGCCCCCCTGCCCCTCGCCGATGATGCGATAGCTCGCGGGCGGGTCGAGGTCGGAGAGAGTGACCGCGCCCTGGAAGCGGGCGCTCACGGGCCCCACCTTCAGCACCACCGTCGCCGCCATGGCGGTGTCGGAGGTCTTCACCAGCTCCTGGCAGCCGGGGATGCAGACCTTCAGCACCTCCGGATCGTTCAGGGCCCGCCAGACCACCGCACGGGGGGCCGGAATGCGCTGCTCGCCGCTCATGTCCATGGTGTCGTCTCCCCTTGCCCGTCAGGCCGGCGCGCCGCCGCCGAAATCCACCACCAGCCGCACCACGGAGCCGTCGTGCAGCCGGTCGAAGCCTTCGTTGATGTCCTCGAGCGCGATGGTGCCGCTCATCAGCCGGTCCACCGGCAGGCGGCCCGCCTTGTAAAGCTCCATGTAGCGCGGCACGTCGCGCACCGGCACGCAGGTGCCGATATAGCTGCCCTTCAGCGTGCGCTCCTCCGCCACCAGGCTCACGATGTTCACCGGCAGCGTGGCATCGGGCGGCGGCAGGCCGGCGGTCACCGTGGTGCCGCCGCGCCGGGTCATGCGGTAGGCATTCTCCAGCGCCCGGGCGGAGCCGGCGAACTCGAAGGCGAAATCCGCCCCGCCACCGGTGAGCGCGCGCACCTGCTCCACCGCATCGGCGGCGCGGGCATCCACCGCGTGGGTGGCGCCGATCTCCAGGGCGAGGGCGAGCTTCTCCGGCGCGAGGTCCACCGCCACCACCCGAGCGGCACCCGCCGCCCTGGCGCCCAGCACGGCCGCAAGGCCCACGCCGCCGAGGCCCACCACCACCGCGGTTTCCCCGGCCTGGATCCGCGCCGTGTTCACCACCGCGCCGACCCCCGTGAGCACGGCGCAGCCGAACAGGGCGGCAATGGCGAGGGGGATATCCTTGTCTATCTGAACCAATGAACGGCGGGACACCACCGCATATTCGGCAAAGGCCGAGCAGCCGAGATGGTGATGGATGGTCTCCTCACCCTCGTGCAGGCGAATGGCGCCGGTGAGCAGCTCGCCCTTGCCGTTGGCCGCGGCGCCCGGCTCGCACAGGGCCGGGCGGCCCTGCGAGCAGGGCTGGCAATGGCCGCAGCTGGGCATGAACACCATGACCACGTGGTCGCCGGGCGCAAGGTCGGTGACGCCGGCGCCCGCCTCCACCACCACGCCAGCGGCCTCATGGCCGATGGCCATGGGCAGGGGACGCGGACGGCTGCCATTGATGACGGAAAGGTCCGAATGGCACAGGCCGGCGGCCGCAATCCTCACCAGCACCTCGTCACGGCCCGGCGGATCGAGCTCCACCTCCTCGATCCCCAGCGGACGGCTCGCCCCATAGGGCAGTGGCGCGCCCATGGCGCGCAGGACGGCGGCTTTGATCTTCATGGCGGGGTGCTCCTTCATCATCCGGCCCGTGCGCAGGGGGACCTCGGCAGCTTGACATGCTGTATCATAGTCTAATAATGCAAGTCACTAGGGATCGGAAACGCAGATGCCGGAGCAGAACGCATGAAGCCCGCCCGGTTCGATTATGTTCGCGCCGAGAGCATCGCCCACGCGGTGGAGGTGCTGGCCGGCGCGGGGGGAGACGGCAAGATCCTCGCCGGCGGCCAGAGCCTGATGCCCATGATGAACTTCCGGCTGGTGAAGCCGTCGGTGCTGGTGGACATCAACCGCATCGCCGGCCTCGACCGCATGGAGCAGCGCGGCAACCGGCTCCTGCTCGGCGCGCTGGTGCGCCACCGCATGACGGCGCAGGACCCGCTCGTCGCCCGGCACATCCCCGTGCTGCATCACGCCATGAAGCATGTGGCGCACCTCACCGTGCGCAACCGGGGCACCTTCTGCGGCAGCGTCTGCCATGCCGATCCCGCCGCCGAGATGCCCATGATGACCCTGCTGCTCGACGGCCTCGTCCACATCGCCGCGCCGCGCGGTGCACGCACCCTGCCGGCGCGGGACTTCTTCCTGGGCTCCCTCGTTACCGCCCTGGCGCCGGACGAGCTCGTCACCGGCATCGAGCTGGAGGTCCCCGCGCCCGGCACCGGCTGGGGCTTCGAGGAGTTCGCCCGCCGCCACGGCGACTACGCCCTCGCGGCCGTGGCCGTCACCCTGCGGCGGGAGGGAGGGCGCATGCGCGACGTGCGCATCGCCGTGATGGGGGTGGCCGACCGGCCCCTTCGGCTTGAAGCCGTCGAAGCTGCCCTCGAAGGTCAGGAAGGTGGCGGGGTTGCCATCGGCGAAGCCGTCGAACGTCTCAAGGCCTCCGTGACCCCGAACTCGGACCTCAACGCCTCAGCCGACTACCGCCGCCATCTGGTCAGCGTGCTGGCCCGCCGGGCGCTGGCCGCCGCCTGGGACCGCGCCGAAATCCCGGCCGGGGAGATCGCCGCATGAGCGATGCTGCGACAATCACACTTATTGTCAATGGCTTGAGCATGACGCGCACGGTCGATGCGCGGCTGCTGCTGAGCGACTTCCTGCGCCACGAGCTGGGCCTGACCGGCACCCACGTGGGCTGCGAGCACGGGGTCTGTGGCGCCTGCACCATCCTCCTCGACGGCCGCAGCGCCCGCTCCTGCCTCACCCTGGCGATCCAGGCGGACGGAGCGATGATCGAGACCGTGGAAGGACTTGGCCGCATCGATGAGCTGGGCCGGGTGCAGCAGGCCTTCCGCCATCATCACGCCCTCCAGTGCGGCTTCTGCACCCCCGGATTCCTGATGGCGATCACCGACATGCTGCGCCACCATAGCCTTGAAAACGATGAGGAAATCCGCGAGGCGCTGTCCGGGAACATCTGCCGCTGCACCGGCTACGAGCACATCGTCAACGCCGTCCGCGAGCTGGCGCGGGAGAGGGGACCGCTGAAGTGACGGGCATCGATCCTTCCGTGGAACTGCGCCCCAGGCTGGTCGGCCAGCGCATCCGGCGCACCGAGGATCCACGCCTCCTCACCGGCAATGGCCGCTACGTGGACGACCTCTCCCCGCCCGGCCTCCTGCACCTCGCGGTGCTGCGCAGCGACCAGCCCCATGCGCGCATCCGCGCCGTCGACGTGGGCGAAGCCTTTGCGATTCCAGGCGTTGTCGCCATATTCGATGCGAGCGATATCGCCGGCGACTTCCATCCTGCGGTCCCCACCTCTCGCATGAAGGGCTATCACGCCACCCCCTTCCGCCCCCTCGCCGAGGGCAAGGTGCGCTATGTGGGCGAGCCCGTGGTCGCCGTGGTGGCCGAGAGCCGGTATGCGGCCGAGGACGCGCTGGAGGCGATCCGCGTCACCTACGAGCCCCTGCCCTTCGCCATCCGGCAGGTGGACGCGGTGGCCGACGACGCCCCGCTCCTCCATGAGGAGGCGGGCACCAACGTCATCGTCTCCCGCACCTTCGCCCGTGGCGACGTGGACGCAGCGCTGGCGCTGGCTGCCGTGGTGGTGAAGGGGCGCTTCCGCATGACGCGCAAGAGCCCCATGCCCATGGAGGACCGCTCCTACCTGGCGGAATGGGACCGTCGCCGGCAAGCGATGACGCTGCATTCCTCCACCAACATCCCCGGCATCATCCGCGACGTTCTCGCCGGCTGCCTGGACCTGCCCGGCAGCCGCATGCGGGTCGTGGCGCCGGAGGTGGGCGGCAGCTTCGGCGGCAAGGGCTCGCTGAACCACGAGGAAATGCTGGTCTGCGTGCTGGCGCGCAAGCTGGAGCGGCCGGTGAAGTTCGTGGCCGACCGCATGGAAGACCTCACCGCCATGAGCCAGGCCTTCGACGAGCTGATCGAGGCGGAGCTGGCGGTGGATGCGGAGGGCCATCTCCTCGGGCTCAAGGCGGACGTGATCGGCGACATCGGCGCCTATTCCATCTACCCCTGGACCGGCGCGCTGGAGCCTGTGCAGGTGGTGAGCTTCCTGCCCGGTCCCTACCGCATGGAGCATTATCAGGGACGCGTGCGCGGCGTGCTCACGCCGAAGCCGCCCACCGGCCCCTATCGCGGGGTCGGCCGTCCCTCCTCCACCTTCGCCATGGAGCGGCTCATCGAGATGGCGGCCCGCAAGCTCGGCATGGACCCGGTGGAGATCCGCCGGCGCAACCTGGTGAAGGCGGAGGAATTTCCCTATCGCACCGGCTCAGGCATCATCTGGGACCGCTCGGCGTTCCAGGAATGCCTGGAAGGAGTCTGCGCCCATGTGGACTATCCCGCGCTGGTCGCGGCACGCGATGCCGCCCGCGCCGAAGGCCGGTGGGTCGGCATCGGGCTTGCGAGCTATGCGGAGCTGACCGGAATCGGCTCGCGCATCGCCGTGGCGCCCGGCATGCCCATCAATACCGGCACGGAAACCTCCATCATCCGCATCGACGCCACCGGCGCGGTGACCGCCGCCTTCGGCATCTCCTCCCACGGGCAGGGGCTGGAGACGACGCTCGCCCAGGTGGTCGCCGACGAGCTCGGCTGCCGGATCGAGGATGTGGAGATCCAGCACGGCGACAGCGCCCTCGTGCCCATGGGCACGGGCACCTACGCCAGCCGCTCGGCGGTGCTGGGCGGCGGTGCGGCCACCATGGCCGCGCGGGTGGTGAAGGCGAAGGTGCTGAAGGCCGCCGCCTTCCTCATGGACGTGCCGGTGGAGGACCTCGACGCCGGGGGCGGCCTCATCCGTGCCCGCTCCTCCAACGCCACCATGACGTTCAAGGAACTGGCCCACGCCGTCTATGCGCAGATGGGGCGCATCCCGCACGAGCAGCGGGAGGACCTCGTCGCCTCAGAGACCTACGATCCCTATCTCGGCACGGCCTGCTCCTCCACCCATCTGGCCATGGTCGAGATCGACCCCGGCACCTACGGCGTCACGGTCGCGCGCTTCGCTGTGGCGGAGGATTGCGGGCGCATCATCAACCCGCTGATCGTCGACGGGCAGGTCCACGGCGCAGTGGCACAGGGCATCGGCGCGGCGTTGCTGGAAGAGGTGGTGCACGACGCGGAGGGCCAGCTCCTGACCGCCAGCCTCGCCGATTATCTCGTGCCGGTGGCGACCACCATGCCGGACATCGGCATCGTTCATGTGGAAGCGGACCTGCCGAACACGCTCGGTGGCTTTCGCGGCATGGGGGAAGGCGGCACCATCGGCGCGCCGGCAGCCATCGCCAATGCGGTCTCCGATGCCCTTTCCCACCTCGGCATCGAGGTGGATACGCTGCCGGTGACACCCGAGCGCATCTTCCGCCTGGTGGCGGCCGCTCGTGGCTCCGCGCAAGGCTGAGCCACTTCTCGCCGCGGGCTCCTCAAAAAAGCGGGCGTCGGTCCCGAGGGGATCCGACGCCCGCCCCTTCGCGGGAAGGCCGGTGCAGCGGCGTGGTCAGGGCATCGGCGGCACCATCTCCTTCAACCGGAAGCGGATGATCTTGCCCGAGCCGGTGCGCGGGATCTCGTCCACCTGATGCACCACGTGCGGAACCTTGTAGGACGACAGGTGGATGCGGCAGTGGTCGAGCAGGAGGGCGGCGTCGAATCCCGCGTCGCGCGGCACCACGTAGAGCGCGGGAACCTCGCCGAGCTGGGGGTGCGGAACCCCGGCCACTGCGCAGTCGAGCACGCCCGCGAAGGCGAGCACCACCTCCTCGATCTCGGCGGGCGCGATGTTCTGCCCGCCACGAATGATCAGCTCCTTGAGCCGGCCGGTGATGGTGACGAAGCCGTTGCGATCCGCCCTGGCGAGGTCGCCGGAGTGGTACCAGCCGTTGCGCAGGGCCCTCTGCGTTTCCTCCGGCTTGTTGTGATAGCCGCGCATCACGTTAGGCCCGCGGACGATCAGCTCGCCTTCCTCGCCCGCGTCGAGGTCACGCAGGCTTGCCGGATCGACGATGCGCAAGGCGACGCCCGGCAGGGGCAGCCCGCATGACCCCATGACCCGGCCCGAGGAGGCCGCGTTCATGGTCACCATGGTGGAGGTTTCGGTGATGCCGTAGCCATCCAGCAGGGGCACATGGAAGGCCGCCTCGAAGGCGGCGTTGAGCGTCGCCGGCATGATCGCCCCGGCGGATACGCACACCCGGAGGCCCTGTAGCCGCTCACGCCCCTCCGCCTGCGCCGCCTCCATGAGATAATGGAACATGGTGGGCACGCCGGGAAAGACTGTGAACTCGCCGGTATCGATGAGGCGCATCATCTCTCGGGTGGAATACTTCTCCAGAATGTATTCGCTGGCGCCCGTGGCGATGATGGAGAGCACCGAGAAATTGAGCGCATAGGAGTGGAACAGCGGCAGCGGCGAGAGCACGGCATCGTCCGCCGAGAGCCCCACCACCGGGGCCCAGCACGCGGCTGTCACCCACAGCATGCTGCGACAGGTGAGCAGCACGCCCTTCGCCCGTCCCGTTGTGCCGGACGTGTAGATGATGAAGGACACGGCGTCGATGTCCGTGGGATCGCGCGGCGGCGCGGCCGGTGGCATCTGCGCCAGCGCCAGGAAGCTGCGCAGGTCTCCCGCAGGGGCGTCCACAAGGAGGAGACCGGCGACGCTCGGCGCCTCGGCGCGCAGGCCCTCCACCATAGCGGCGCGCGAGACGGTGGTGATCACGATCCGGCACGCCGCATCGGAGAGGCGATAGGAAACCTCGCCCGCGCTCGCCTCGGCGCTGATGGGCACCGCCACGGCTCCGGCCCGCACGATGGCAAGGCAGGCCTCCACCCAGGCGACGGAATTCGGCAGGAAGATCGCCACGCGATCTCCCACCCCCACGCCAAGGCCGGCGAGGTGGCCCGCCAGATGGGCGGTGCGCTGCTCCAGTTGCGCATAGGTGACGGAGCGCCCCGCATCGCGGAACGCGACCTTGGCTCCGCGTTCCGCCGCGTGGCGCCGCAGCAATTCCGGAACGGGAGCGATGAGATCGGCCTTGAGCATGGTTTCCTCCACTATTGCGACCACGTTCTCGGTGCGTGGCTTCGCTCAGACCATGCAGAAGCCGCCAGAGATGCTGATCACCTGGCCGGTGATCCACGACCCCTTCGGCGAGGCGAGGAGCGCGACGGCGGGAGCGATATCCTCCGGCTGGCCGAGGCGGCGCAGGGGATAGAATTTCGTGAGCTTGTCGCGGTTGGCCTCCACCCAGGCGCGGTCATGGGCGGTCTCGATGAGGCCGAGGGAAATGGTATTCGCCGTTACCCCGAAACGGCCGAATTCCCGCGCCAGCGACTTCATGAGCGCGATCACCCCCGCCCGCGCCGCCGCCACGATGGCGAGGCCGGATTCGCCGACGCGCGAGCTGTCCCCCACCACGGCGATGAGGCGGCCATCTCCCCCCTTCTCAAGATGCGGGGCGGCCGCGTGGGCAAGGTGGATGGCGCCATAAAGGCAGGTGTCGATCTGCGCCTTCCACTCCTTCTCGGTGCTGTCGGTGAACTTCTGGCGAATGGCCAGGCCGGCGTTGTTCACCACGATGTTGAGGCCGCCGAAATCGCTGACGACCGCCTCCACCATGCCTTTCACGGCGGCCAGATCAGCCACGTCCGCCTTGTAGGCGTTAGCGCTACCGCCCAGCGCGCGGATCTCGTCCACCACCG
Organism: Xanthobacter nonsaccharivorans; assembly: GCF_043194755.2. Lineage (NCBI taxonomy): Bacteria > Pseudomonadati > Pseudomonadota > Alphaproteobacteria > Hyphomicrobiales > Xanthobacteraceae > Xanthobacter > Xanthobacter nonsaccharivorans. The sequence continues at coordinate 3,509,485 of NZ_CM195526.1, forward strand.
CCAGCGCCTCGTCGGCGGAATTGCGGTAGTTCACCGCGACAGCGGCGCCTTCGGCCGCAAGCGCCAGCGAGATCTCGCGCCCCACGTCGCGCGCGCCGCCGGTGACGAGCGCCACCTTGCCCTTCAGGTTCAGATCCATGGAAACATGCCTTGTGCCAGATGTTGAAATGTCTTGGACAGCGAACGGGGAAGCGGCTTCACGCGTAGGCGTGCGCGCCCTTCCTGAGTGTCGCCCACTGGGCGTCGTCGTGGCCGCACAGGACGGTGGCTCCGGTGGCCTCTATCTTGCGGATTTCCGCGATTGACCGATGATGCTGATCCACGTCCCAGGTGTTCTTCGGCACCACGTCCGTATCGAGGCTCGACCGGAGGCTCACCGCGTCGGAGGCGAGAAGAAAGGCGCCGTCGCGATCAAGGGAGACCAGAGCGCCCGTGAGCCCCGGCGTGTGGCCGGGCAGGGGAATGAGGATGATACGGTCGTCGCCGAACAGGTCCTTCTCGCCGGTGATGATCTCCATGGGGTTCGGCTGGTCCCACTCCACGGGCAGATAGCCCGCCGCCTGCGCATTCTCCGCCCTGGCGGCTGCGAGCTCGGCCGCGTGCACCACCACCGTCGCCTTGCGGAAGAAGACGTTGCAGCCGCAATGGTCAGGATGGAAATGGGAGCAGACCACCACGTCGATGTCGTCCGCCCCGAGCCCCACGCAGGAGAGCTGCGAGATCACGTTGTCCTCGCGCCCCATGATGGGCGTCATGGCGCGCGCCACGCCGCCCCACCGCTCCTGCGCATCGGTGACCACGGACGGATGGCAGCCGGTGTCGAACAGCACGTTGCCCTGGGGGTGGCGCAGCAGGATGGAAGAGACCGGCAATTCGATGGTCTCGCTGCGGTCGGCGTCCGGCTGGTAGACGTGCTTCTTCATCCGAAGCCGGCCGCCTGTCAGTACATGCATCTTCATCGGCATTCCTCCATCGGTCCGGCACGGGCCCTAGCGCCCCTCGAAGCGCGCGGGCCGCTTCTCGGCGAAGGCGTTCCGCCCCTCCTGGTAGTCGAAGCTGCGCGAAGCCTCGTCGATCAGCCGTTGTGCCATGGCGAGGTCGAGCGCCCCCGGCCCCATGACGAGCCCGTCGAGGATGGTCTTCGCCCCGCTCACCGAAAGCGGGGCGTTGGCAGCAATACGTCCGGCGAAGGCCCGCGCGGCGGCGAGGGCGTCGTCCGCCACCTCGTCCGCGAAGCCGATCCTGAGCGCCTCCGTGGCATCAAGCCGGTCCGCCGCGTAGAGGATGCGCTTCGCCTGGGTCAGCCCCACCAGCGACAGCAGCCTCTGGGTGCTGCGCACGCCATAGACGATGGAGAGCCTGGCCGCAGGAATGCCGAAGATGGCGGAGGGGGCGGCGAAGCGGAAGTCGCACGACATGGACAGGTGGCATCCGCCGCCGAGGCAATAGCCGGACACCACGGCGATGGTGGGCTTGCCGGCCCCGGCGATCGCATCGGAGGAGGCATCCACCGCCTCCTCATAGGTGACGCTCTGCTCAACCGTGTGGCGCACCGCGGGAAACTCGGAAATGTCCGCGCCGACGCTGAAATCCTGCCCCGCTCCGGCGAGGAGGATCGCCCGCACGCCGGTGTCCGCTCCCAGGTCGCAGAAGATCCGCGCCACGTCCCGCCACATGGCCAGCGTCATGGCATTGCGCTGGGCCGCCCGGTTGAGCGTCACGGTGGCAATGCGATCCTGAACTTCGACTTCGATGTCCGGCACTCAAGCCTCCTGTCGTGATGCGTCGGCCGCGCCGACGGCAAGAGGAGAAAGAACAAGGCGTAGCTTTTCCGGCAAGGGGACCGGCCGGCTGGTGGCACGGTCCACATAGACATGGACGAAGTGCCCCTGCGCCGCGGCCACATCGTCCGCATCCCGAAACAGGCCGATCTCGTACCGCACGCTGGTCGTGCCGAGCCGGCCCACGCGCAGTCCGGCGGCAACCCTGGAGGGGAACGAGAGCGAGGAGAAGTATTGGCAGCGTGTCTCGGCCACCAGGCCGATGACGGGGCTGTTCTGAATGTTGAGCGCGCCCGTCTCGATCAGGTAATGGCCGACGGCCGTATCGAAGAAGGAATAGTAGACCACGTTGTTCACGTGACGGTAGACGTCGTTGTCCATCCAGCGCGTGGTGATCTCTCGAAAATGACGATAGTCCGACCGCCTCTCCGGCGTCACGCGCGCGCTCAAGGCCTGCCTCCCCGCCCGCAGAGGGGCCTGTCGTACAGAGTGAATGCCGAAGGCACAGGTCCAGCCGATGACACGTGGATCTCCTCCCTCTGGGCCGCAGTCGCAGGGTGGCGCCTGTCGATCAAATCATAGCTTGCATTAATAGACTAAAAATGGTGTTGTCAATGCCGTCTCCAGGGGCACAGCCGTGCAAGGCGCTGCCTTCAGAAGCATTTCTCGCATATTCGACAAGCTGTTGTTGCGATGCGAGAGGGCTTCACTCGGCATCTTTGGATGTTAGGTTCACTTAAGAAAGCAAAAGAACGGAGCGTGCCTGGCCCGGCCGGACGACAGCGGTTCCGGGGAATGAAGATGCACGCGCGTCACAGCGGAGGAAAGAATGCCCAGGATTGTTCACACGGTCACGATGTGCGCCGCGCTCGCCCTGTCCCTGCCCGCCCTCGCGCAGGCACCGGTGGCACCTCAGGTCCGGATCTCGAACGATGTGGTGAAGATCGGCGTGCTCACCGACATGTCCGGCCAGTTCTCCCATGAGTCAGGCGAGGGCTCCGTCGCAGCGGTGAAGATGGCCGTGGAGGACTTCGGGGGCAAGGTGCTCGGAAAGCCGGTCGAGGTCATAGTCGCCGATCACCAGAACAAGACCGAAATCGCCATCGCCAAGGCCAAGGAATGGTTCGACGTGGACCACGTGGACATGATCGCCAACCTCATCAATTCCGCCGTGGCGATCGGTGTTGCGGGCGTGGCCAAGGAGAAGAACGGCGTCGCCATCATCAACGGTTCCGGCTCCTCCCGCCTTACCAACGATTCCTGCACGCCCAACTCGATCCACTATGCCTATGACACCTACGCGCTGGCGGTGGGCACCGGCAACGCCTTGATCAAGCAGAACAAGAAGCGCTGGTTCTTCCTCACCGCCGACTATGCCTTCGGCCACGCGCTGGAAGCTGACACGGCCACGGTGGTGAAGGCCGGCGGGGGCGAGGTGGTGGGCGCGGTGCGCTATCCGATCAACACTCTCGACCACGGCTCGTTCATGCTCCAGGCGCAGGGCTCCGGCGCCGATGTCATCGCCGTTGCCGGATCGGGCACGGTGTTCATCAACGCGGTGAAGGCGGCGCACGACTTCGGCCTCACCCAGTCCGGAAAGCAGGCATTGGCCGGCCTGCTGGTCTGGATCACCGACATCCATTCCATGGGCCTCGAGGCGGCCCAGGGACTGGTGCTGACCAACGCCTTCTACTGGGACCGCGACGACGAGACCCGCGCCTTCTCCAGAAGGTTCGAGGCGCGCACGGGCCGCAAGCCGCACATGGGCGATGCCGGCGACTATTCCTCCACCATGCACTATCTGAAGGCGGTCCAGGCGGCCGGCACGGACGAGGCACAGGCGGTGATGGCGAAGATGCGCGAGCTGAAGGTCAACGACTTCTTCGCCAAGAACGGCTACATCCGCATCGACGGCCGCTTCGTGCACGACATGTATGTCTACCAGGTCAAGGCCCCGTCGGAATCCAAGTATCCCTGGGATTATTACAAGCTCGTCACGGTCATTCCCGGCGACCAGGCGTTTCGACCCTTGTCCGAGAGCCAGTGCCCGCTCGTAAAGAAGTAAGCGAGGCCGCACCGGTACGGGCAGCAAAGGCGGCTTCGCGCTGAAGCCGCCTTTATCATTCGGGCGTGTCGACGGCCTGCGCCACGAAGATGCGCTCCATGCGATCGCCGGCTTCGGGCGCCCCGTATTTCGCCGGATCGTAATTGAGCCGGTAGCGCATGGCATGGGCCTCGATGGGCTGCTTGCACTGGTCGCAGATGACCACCGCGGAGAAGTCGTGGCCGCAGTCGAGATGGGTGAGGATGAGCGGCGGGTCGCCCCCGGCGAGCCATCGATCCCCCCAGGCCGCCATGGTGATGAAGGCACCGTAGAGGTCCTTGCCCATCTCCGTCAGCCGGTATTCGTAGCGCTCCGGCAAGTCCTGATACTTGATGCGCTCGAACACGCCGCGCGCGACGAGCCGGCCCAGGCGCTCGGTGAGGATGTTCGGCGCGATCTTCAGCTCGCTCTGCAGCTTGTCGAAGCGGCGCACGCCGAAGAACGCCTCCCGCAGGATGAGGAAGCTCCAGCGGTCGCCGATGATCTCGAGGGACCGTGACACCGAGCTTGGCCGTCCCCGCGAAAAATTTGCAGATTCCGCCGTCCGCCGCGCCCGCTTCGCCGCCTCCACCGGCGTGCGACCGGCACCGGGCCCGTCGCGGTAGCGCACGCGCGTCGCCTTCACCTCGCCAAGGCAATGGGAGCAGGCGACATAGGGTTGGCACGGCTGCCCGCAGGTGGCGTGGATGAGCCTGAGCGGCGGGCCCTCTGCCCCGGAAAGCCAGCGGTCCCCGAACCGGATCAGGGCGACGAAGCTCGGGTAGAGATCCATGCCGCAGCGGGTGAGGTGATATTCGACCCGGCTCGACTTTGCCGAATAATGCACCTGCCGGAAGATGCCGCGCAGGGTGAGGCGCTTGAGGCGCTCAGCCAAGGTGCCTCTGGGCAAGCCCAGCGCGGTTCGGAACTCCTCGAATCGCCGCGCGCCGAAGAAGGCCTCGCGGATGATGAGGAAGCTCCAGGCATCGGATACGATGGAAATGGTGCGGCCGACCGAGCAATTGCGCTCGAAGAGCTGGACGGTGCTGCTGCGCGTTTCACGCTTCGCCGTGCGCGGAAGGGGCGCACGCTGGTCCGTCGACATATCTCTTGCGTCTCCGCGTCGCTCTGTTGGTTCAGATATAATATGAACTATGCGGCCCGTCTCGGAAACGGCGTGCAATTGTTGCCGTGATGAAGCTGGATCCTCTCAAGGGCTCAAGGGAGGTCAGTGCCCAGGGCACGGCGACCAGCGGCCGCGTATTTCCGCAGGCGGCGACGGCCCCACACGGCTCCGCGATCGGGACACGCGCAGCGGAGGATGAAACTCCCCTCGCCGGGTGCTACTGATTCCGAAGGCGGATCATCTGGAAGGTGAAGATGATGACGGCGGGCACCACGGCCACACTGACGTCGGGCAGGCTCTCGGCGGAGATATCCACCCTCGGCGCCGAGTTGGTTCGGCTGCGCGACGGGGAGGGCCGCGACCTGCTCTGGAACGGAGACCCGGCCTTCTGGACCGGCCGGGCACCGCTCTTGTTCCCCATCGTCGGCGCGCTGCCGCAGGATGCGTTCAGCCATGAGGGCCGGCGCTACTCCATGCACAAGCACGGCTTCGCGCGGCGCAGCCTGTTCGACCTCGTGGAGGCATCTGGAGAGCACGCCCTGTTCCGGCTGCTGCCGAGCGCGGAGACGCGCGCGCACTACCCTTTCGACTTCGTGCTCGACATGGCCTTCGCCATCGTCGACGACACGCTCTCCATCGAGGCCACGGTACGCAATCCCGGTGCGGAGAGCCTGCCGGCGAGCTTCGGCTTCCATCCGGCCTTCCTCTGGCCCCTGCCCTATGGCGGCACCCGCGCCGACCACCGCCTGCTGTTCGAGACGGCGGAGCCAGATCCGGTGCACCGCCCGGTGGACGGCCTCCTCTCCACCGCCACCGAGCCCAGCCCGGCGGCAGGCGGGGTGCTGGCGCCGGAGGATACGATGTTCGAGCGCGACGCCTTCATCTTCCTGAATGTCCGCTCCCGGCGCGTGCGCTTCGGGGTGCCGGGGCAGCCGGGCATCGAGGTCGCCTTCCCCGGCATGCCGCAGCTCGGCGTGTGGACGAAGCCCGGCGCGCCTTATCTCTGCATCGAGCCCTGGCACGGCTATGCGACGCCGGAGGGCGACACGCGCCCCTTCGTGGAAAAGCCGGGCCTCGCGCACATTCCGCCGGGGGGCGAGGAGCGCTTCGCCATGACCGTCAGCTGGCGCCCCCGGATCAGCTGACGCCACAGGCGGCGCAGCCCTCCTGCGGCGATGTCATGCCGGCACGCGCGCCGGCTTCACCGGTCCCACGTCCACCTGGATCTCGTCCCCCTCCACCCGCAGCTCGTAGGGATGGAGCACGTTGCGCACCAGGTGCGTCACGCACTTGCCGGTGCCGCAATCGAAGCCCCACTGGTGGTGCGGGCAGGTGACAATCTTGCCGTTGAAGGTGGCCTCCGTCAGCGGCATGTCCGCGTGGGGGCAGCGCCCGCGATAGGCCTTGAGCTCGCCCCCCTCGGGCCAGACCACGAGCACGCTCTTCTTCCCTGCCTGGAACAGGCCCATGCCTCCCTCAGGCACGTCGCCGGTGCGACAGATAAAGGTGAACGCCATCTGAGGTCGCCTTCCTGCAAGTGATCGCCGCATGGCGCCACGCAAGGAGCGGACCAGTCGCAAGCCCGCCTCCACGGCCGCCGGACAGCCGGCGAATGTCGCAAAGGCGACGCGCCCGGCGCCTTCTTTGGACTCTTCTCAACACGCGCGGCACGCCAACGCAGCCAGCGGCCGGCAGAATCAGGGCACGCCGTCCACTGGGTCCGGGTGGCCGTCGATGCGCATCTGGAACACGAAATAGGTGGGCGAGCAGAAGCCGTTCTGCGCGGCCGCCGCCGCAACGCCGGGCAGCGTGGACGGCAGGGCCTGGCACATGAAGTCCTCGCGGCAGAAGCGGCCCTCGCCGCAGGTGGGGCGATTGCCCCGCGCCACGCTCGCCCCCATGCAGCTGGCGAAATTATCGGTGGCGACACACAGGTCAAAGGCCTTGCCGCCCACCACCGCACACACCTCCTGCGGGGTTCTGCCCTTGCCGAAGCCCGCGAACGCGCGCTCCTCCGGCGTGCACTGGCGATAGGCCGCCCCGCCCGGCACGCCGAGCTTGGCCGGCCGGCAGGTGTAGGCGGCCGGCGAGGCGGACGCCGCGCGGCTGTTGATCTGCCGCAGGATGCGATAGCGGTCGAGATAGGGCGCCCGGCCGGGCACGATCTCGCCTTCCAGGCACGGCATGCCGGAGACGAGGTCCGCCTCGCGCGCCGGCAGGCACTGGCCGAGGCCCAAGGGAAGGCGTGGATTGCGGACGATGGCCTGACAGGAAGCGCCGGCGCCGCAACTCCAGCCGGTTCGGAAGGGCGCGGCGATACCCTTTTCCGGCAGGATGCAGGCCATGGTCGCGGCGGCGGGCGGGCTGACATGCGGGGCCGTACCCAGCCAGGCCGGGGCCGGGGCAAAGGACAGGGGCCTGAAGGTATCCGGCTCGCGCCCCTCGGCCAGCGCTGCGAGATAGGCCCGGCGACGGGCATCCTCCGCATAGAGATGGGGCGAGACCGGCACCTTCACCACATTGAAGGGTGATACCCCCGGCGCGTCGTGGCCGATGAGGTGGAAGCCGGCCGTGGCCGCCCCCTGGTGGCAGCCGGTGCAGGTGCCGTCATCGAGCCGCGCGATGAGCCCGCCGGGCGAGGCGAGGAGTTTAAGCCCGTCCAGCGGCACGCTGGCCAGATCCTGCGGCGAGAACAGGCTGGCGAAAGGATGGTTGGCGGTGCGGGCGCTGCCGAAGGTGGAGAAGGACAGCGCCTTCTCGGCCAGGAACTCCTCCGGCAGCTGGTACACACCTTGGTCAATGTCCGTCACATGACTGCGCACATACTCCACGAGCCGTGCCCGGAGGCCGGCATCAGCGGACAGGCGTGCCACGTCCGGCGTGTTCTCCAGCGTCTGAGGCACCATGCGCGCGCCTTCCGGCCGGAACACCCGGAGCAGATAGATGGCCTGCCCGCCGAGCTCCGTTTCCATGCCCGAGGGCAGGCGCACCACCTGGGCATTGACCTCCACCTGCCGCAGGACGATGCCCGCCCCGCCCGTGGAGCGCTGCCCGAGCGGCCCCTGCGCGAGCCAGCGAGCCATCTCCTGCGGGGAGGCGGCCGCCGCCGGCGCGGTCCAGCGCGCGGCCAGGTCGGGGCAGCGACCGTCCACCTCCCGCGGCACGTCGAACACCGCGTTCACGTTCACCGGCAGGCGCGAGGCATAGAGCGTCTCGCCACGGGTGAAGCGATAGCTCAGCCGGTAGATGAGCCGCACCTCGCCGCAGGAGGGGGCGCCGTGAGGCGTGTGAAGTCGCGCCGGTCGGTGCGGTTCACCACCGCCGCGAGGTCAAAGCGCGCCAGCGGCGAGGCGAGCCAGCGCAGGTCGATCACGCGCCCTGCGTTCTTGTCCGTCACCTCGAACAGGGGGCGCCTGTCCGCGCTCATCCGCTCGCGCAGGGCCTGCACATCGCGGGAGAGGTAGGCTGTGATGTCGGCGTAGCGTGGGCTGCTCCGGGAAAGATCCTCCAGCGTCCGGCTGCCGGGCGCGCCCATGATGCGGGCGAACGACCAGTCCATGCCTTCCAGCGCGGAGGTGGCGGCCCGGTCGAGGACCATGCGAACCGGCTCGCGCGCGGGCGTCCCCGGCACTTCGGCGCTGGCCGGCATGCCGAGGACCAGGGCCGCGAGCCCCGCCATCAGGCCAGCATCACGCGCCACAAGGCGGCAACCCTCCCCGCGTGCCCTCGATCGGCCCCGCGCCATCACCCGGCCACCCTCGCCTTCCCGCCGGCCCGCCATGGGCGCGAAGCCTTCAGCGGAGGGAAGCAGATGCCGGGCGCATGACGCAAGGGCGTCGACAGCTGGCACCGGCCGGGGCAGGCAGCCCCTCGCTCTCTCCGAACGGCGGAGGCTCAGCGCTGCGGCTCCCGCTGCAATTTCTCATAACGCTTGATCACCCGCTCCCGCTTCAGGCGCGACAGCTTCTGGATCCAGAAGATGCCATCGAGCTGGTCGATCTCATGCTGGTGGCACACGGCGCGCAGGCCTTCGGCGTCCTCGAGCAGCTCAACGCCGGCCAGATCCTGGTAGCGGATGCGCACCCGGGCATGGCGCTCCACCTCCTCCACGACGCCGGGCATGGAGACGCTGCCCTCCTGGTGCCGGATCAACCCATCGGAGCTCCAGACGATCTGCGGATTGACGTAGGTCTGCACGCCGTCCCCGGCGGACAGCTCCAGCACCACCACGCGCAGCGAGACGCCCACATGAGGGGCCGTGATGCCGATCCCCGGTGCGGCACGCAGGGTGTCGAGCAGGTCGGCCGCGAGGCCGCGAAGCGCATCGTCGAACGAGGTAACGGGCTCGGCAACGATCCGCAGGCGCGGATCGGGGAATTTTACGATCTGCCGAACGGTCATGAAGCCATCCCTCGCGGCGCGGTGTTCCTGCGCTGTGTCTAGCAGAGCAGGAGGCTTCGTTCAGCCTGCTCCCAACTACCCCTTCATCAACTGACCGCGGCCGGCCGCGACGACAAAATGCACCGGAGAAGGGCGCCGCCTCGGACGCCGGCGTCTGGCCGGGCCCGCCCGGCGGCCCTTCACGTCCCGCTCATGCTTCGTGTCGAAGAGAGTGAGGTGACCGCCCCGCGCTCCCCCGTCGCTTCGGCGCACCACTGCGCGGCGGCGACCGCCGTTGCCCGCAGGACACTGGCCCCGATCGCCTCCCCGATCGCAGTGTGCATGCCCGCGAAGGCCTCCCCCTCGCCCGCGGCCGGCGCGCTCACCACGATGCAGTCGGTGCCGGTGCCAGTTACGATCTCCTGCCGCCCCGGCCGGCGATAGGCGAGCTCGGCGAGCGCGACGGTGCGGGCCTGCGTCGCCAGCGACAGGGCTTCCAGCAGCGCTGTGTCGGTCAGCGGCGTGGAGACCGCGCACAGGATGTTGATGGTCCCGGCATTCAGGGGATGAAACTGTGCCCCGACCCGCCGGCCCACCCGCTCCCCATTGTTGAGGCCGAGCGTGACCAGGCATTCGGCTCGGACGTTTTCGCAGGCGGCTGCCGCATGCTCGTGGCAGGCCACGTTGCGAGCCGTCATCAGGCCGACGGCATCCGGCACGCCGCGGTCCTCCATCCGGCGGCGGAACCACGCGGCCGGGTCCGCTGCGTGGCGCAGCTCCTCGTTGCCGACCTCAAGCCATGCCACAGTGCGGCCATGCACCAGGCCCGGCCGGTTGAGCGACCAGCTCAGCATGCGCTGCACGGACGCGAACCGGGCGAGGAGCCACGGCCGCTCGCAGGTCACCTCAAACAGATTCCCGTTCACGCGCGCCCCTGCGAAGCCCCGCTCGCGGCCGCCTCCTTGAGGACCGGCGCCGCGCGCGGTGGAATTGTGGAGCGCACCTTATCAAGGCATCGGCGGGTTTCGCCAAGTCCGGGAGACGATGAAGCAGACGCCGGGGTCGAGGCCCCCGGCCGCCGGACCCGCTTCAGGTCGTGTGGTCCCCGAAAGGAGACGCCGGTGCGAGCGGTGGAGCACGCATGTCGGCGAGCACGCGCGACAGCGGCAGGGGGCGGCCCAGGTAGTGCCCCTGGACCTCCGTGCATCCGGCCCTGCGGGCGATTTCCAACTGCTCGGCGGTTTCGATCCCCTCGGCTGTGCTGGCGATGCCAAGGCGACGGGCAAGCCCGGTGATGGCCTCCACGATCGCCGTGCTGTCCGGCTGCGCCGACATGTCCTGCACGAAGGAGCGGTCGATCTTGATCTTGTCGAGGGAGAAGACCCGCAGATGGCTCAGGCTCGAATAGCCGGTGCCGAAATCATCGAGGACGATCCGCACGCCGAGGCCCTTCAGCCGCTGCAGGACATCCCTGTTGCGCTGGCTTTCGGCAAAGAGCGCCGTCTCGGTGATCTCCAGCTCGAGGCGCGCCGCGTCCAGTCGGTTCTCACGGAGCGCGCCCGCCACCACCTCGACGATGCGGCCCGAGGCGAGCTGGACCGGCGACAGATTGACGGCCACCCGCGCATGCTGCGGCAGCAGCCGTGCGTCGGCGCAAGCCTGCCGCACAACCCAGGTTCCGATGTCGGCAATCAGCCCCGTTTCCTCGGCGAGCGGCACGAAGGCCACCGGGTTTATGAGCCCGAGGCGCGGGTGGTTCCAGCGCAGCAGCGCCTCGAAACCGCAGAGCTGCTCCGAGGCCAGAGCGTAGATCGGTTGGTAGACGAGCTCGAACTGCTGCCACGCCAGGGCGTCCCGCAGGTCCGCCTCCATCTGGATCCGGCCGCGCAGGTAAGCCTCCATCTCCGGGGCGAACACGCAGAGCGTGCCCCGCCCCCGTCCTTTGGCCTGATAGAGGGCAAGGTCCGCCTGCTTGAGCAGGGCATCCGCGTCGGCGTCCGCCCCCCCGGCCACCGCGATGCCGACGCTGACGCTGATGACGATGGTGTGCCCGAGGATCGTGTAGGGCCGGCTGAGCGCCTCGATGATGTCCGCGCCCAGCGCCTCGGCCTGCTGCGGCTGAAGCGGGGCGAGGCTGACGACGGCGAATTCGTCACCGCTCAGGCGCGCGCATTCGAAATCCCCGGCGCAGGTCCGAAGCCGGGCCGCGACGGCGCACAGGAGCGCATCTCCCACCGGGTGGCCGAGGGTATCGTTCACGTCCTTGAAGCGATCGAGATCGAGATAGAGCAGCGCCATCCGCACACCCTTGGCCTGCGCGGCGCGGAGCGCCGCCTGGATGTGGTCGCGGAAGAGGACCCGGTTGGCGAGGCCCGTGAGGTCGTCGTGATGGGCGAGGAAGCGGATGCGTCCTTCCCGATCGATCAGGGCCTCGTTCTGCCGCTGGCTTTCCTCGATCGCATCGGCAAGGTTCGCCAGCGTGGTCTTGAGGGCGGTGATATCGGTGTGGATGCTCACTATGCCGCCATCGGCGGTGCGGCTTTCCTTCATCAGGACCCAACGTCCGTCGGCGAGGCGCCGCTCCAGCGGACCACCCGCCGAGCGGTGCCAGGCCAGCATCGCAGCGATGTGGCGCTCGGGATCGCGCGTGCCCTCGGGGCACGACCCACCCTCCCCGCTCTCGCGCAGGACCTTCTCGAACCGCGCGCCCGGCACCATGAGGGGCGCCCCAAGCGGATAAAAGTCGCGATAGTTCTGATTGCAGGTGACGAGGCGGTCGTCCTTGTCCCACATGGCGAAGCCATCCGACATGGCATCGACCGCATTGGCGAGCACGGTCGCGGCCCTTGCCCGGTCGGCTTCGGCGCGCTCGCGCTGGCGCAGGGCGACGAGCAGCGTAGCGGCGAAGGCCACGATGGCGACCCCACCCGAGGCGGCGGCATAGAGCATCCTGTCGCGATCGCGGGTCCAGTCGGCGAGCGCCGCGCCGCGGGGCACCGCCAGCACGACCCGCACATCGTCATAAAGGGAGGCCCGCACCACGGCGATGGTTTCCACCCTCTCCACCCGGACGGCAAATGCCTTGCCGTCCGCCGCCGCGCCCCCGTGCGCCTCGGCCATCACCTTTCCGGTGCCGACCTCGTCGTGCGGCAACGCGGCGATCAGCTGTCCATTTGGTCGCGCCAGCAGGATCCGCGCCCCGGGCGTCACGCTGGTCTCCGACAGAAGGTTCATGAGCGTGCCGAGCGGCACTTCGGCGACCGGTGTGACACCGCTCCAGTCCGGGATGGAACGCACCAGGTAAAGGGACCAGTCGCCGGTGATGGTGTTGCGCACCGGCCCGATCAGCGCGGTGGGCGCACCGGCGAGATCGATGGGCCCGATGGGCAGCACGCGCCCTGCCGGACGCATGCGTGCGGAGGCGAGAATGACATTGCCCGCGCCCACGAGCAGGAGGTCGCGGAAGGCCAGCGTCTGAAAATTGACGCTGCGCAGCAGCTGGCCCGCCGCGGCGGCATCGTCGGGCGAGGAACGGGCGGCGGCGAACAGGCTCGGCAGGCTCGCAAGGGCGCCGTGCACCTGAAGGAACTGGCGGTTCAGGGCATTCTCCACCGCGTGGGAGGAGCGCTCGAGTGCCGCCTCGGCCGCAGCCAGGGACGCCGTCTCGCCCCGATCGACAAGAACCGCCGTGCCAACCCCGATCAAAACGAGGATGAGCACCATTCCACCGCCGACGATGAGCTTCAGTCGATGCCAGATCATGTGCCCCGGCCACCTGCGCTCCGCACGGGCTATTCTGCCTTTACGGTGATGTTCTGGATAGGTGCGAGAAAGGTGTTCCAGGCCGTGGCGCAGGCCTCGCCGCACCGCTCGATCCAGCGCGGCAGCACGGTTTCGGTCAGCAGCCGTTCCCGACGCTCCTGGTCGGCCGCCGAGACCGCGACCAGCGCCATGGGCGGTCCGTTCATTCCCGCGCAGGCCAGAGCACCGGTGTTGCATGCCAGCCCGCGTGCGGTATCGGCCTCCGCCTGCTCCCAGATCCGCTGCTCCAGATCGGCGACACCGGCGCGGATCACCTCCTGCACGTCGGGCGCAAGCGCCTTCCATGCCGTGATATTGGCCCCGAAGAAGGACAGCCCCCAGCTGATGGCCATGGCATGGACATGGGTGGTGATGCCGGGAAGGCCGACTTCATAGCCGCTCAGCGTGCCTGTCACCGCGCAATCGGCGACGCCGGCCTTGAGCGCCGACGGGATCTCGGCGAAAGGCAGCAGGACGGGCACCGCGCCCAGCGCCGTCATGAGCTCCGACTGGCCCACGGAGGAGGTGCGGACCTTCCGTCCCGCGAGGTCTGCAAGTCCCGAGAATGGCCTGGTGCAGAACAACACCTGCGCGGGATAGGCATAGATACCCAGAAGCTCGATGCCGTAACGCTCCCGCAACACGTCGGCCAGATGCTGCCGAAACGCCTTCACCGTGCGCCGCAGCGCGGGCATGTCCGGGTTGAGCACCGGCAGGTCCACCGCATTCAGTTCCGGCTCGTCGCCCGCCGCCACGGACACAAGGGCGGTGCCGAAGGGAACGACTCCGAGCCGCATGAGCTGGAGCATCTCCTGGCCGCGCAGCCCTCCCCCGTCCAGCGGGCGGATGGTGGCGGAGATCCGGCCATTCGACCGCGTGACGATTTCGGATTGCCAGAAGGGCTGCTCGAGCCGGGTATATTGGCTAACGCCCGCGAGCCCCCCTACGATCTGCAGATGCACCTTGCCATCATCCGCCGGAGCGGCGCGCGTCTCGCTCGCGGCGGCGAGACACGCGACCAGGGCACAAGCAAGGCTCCCCAGCCGTCTTAATGGGATCCTGGGTAACGCAGCAGCCCTCTCCAGCCACGCAACCATGGTTTGCGCCTTCGCGTCATTTCCGGTTGCCGAGCATAGGCAGGATATCGCCCGGACGGAATGGCCCATTACACGGGATCAACTTGCACCAAAGGCGATAGACGAAGGTATCCAGTGGTGCGGTTGGTGCGGACGCTCACACGAGGCTCGTCCCCGGCGACGATCAATCCGCCCATTCCGGATCGGTCGTGAAGGCGATGGTCAGCCAGCGGTCCGGGCTGTCGTCCCCGATGGCGACGCCGATCTCGTCGCGGATGTGGTCCCACTCTTCCAGAGTCTTGGGCGGCCAGCCGCGCGGGACGATGAAGTAGAGCTCGATCTGCCTGCCCCGGCCGACCCTCGCCACGTAGGCGCGGTGGGAGACGAAGCCGTAGCGCCCCACCACCTGCCGGGCGACGGCGTCCACATGCTGCTTGAGCGAGGGCGGGGTCACCAGCAGGATGTCCGACAGCGCCTGCTTCACCGTGCCGAACGGCAGCGGGATGATGACGAGGCAGACCACCGCCAGCGCCGCCGGGTCGATGTAAGGGGAGATCCATGCAAGGCTCGTCCCCTGCACGAGATAGCCGGTGATGAAGGCCACGAGCAGCGCCGCCGTGAGCCCGGCCGACATCAACCATGCCTTGGCATCAAGCGCCAGGAAGTCGGACTTGATGGTGCGGTTGGCGTGGCGGGCGAAGAACGCCATGGCCATCGCGATGGCCACCGTCACCACCGCATAGAGGATCGCCTGGTCGAAATTGAGTTCGCGCCCGCCCGACATAAGGCTGCCGATGGCATTGATGAGCGCGTAGATGGATGCGCCCATCAACATGATTCCATTCAGCCCCAGCACCATGGGCTCCAGGTGCCAGAAGCCCATGGTGAACTGGGCGACGAAGCGGTTGGCCGCGGGCCCCGGCGTCGCTGAGGTGGCAATCAGATTGGCCACCAGCAAGGCAAGCACGGTCATGCTCGCATCGGTGAGCGCATAGACGCCGTCAAATACGATGGCATAGGAGCCGGACAGCAGGCCGAACACGATGCCCAGCACCGCGAGCAGAAGCGTGACGGCAATGGATATGCGCAGGACCCGCTGCTCCGTCATCATTTCCTCACCGCACTGCTTCCGGCCGAACACCGCCATACAAGAATCGGACGCCCCAGGGCCAAAAAACCCAAAGCGAGCGCAGAAATCTGCACCAAACACCGCCCCGGGGGGACATCACCGCTTCCGGCGACAAGATCACCAACATCGCATCGGCGCCGACGAGTTGATCAGCATGCGCGGTGGCCTGACGACCCACGGAGAGGGGCGGCGCATGGCCGATCAAGACATGGTGCATCGGGTGAAGGGACGTGCAGGCCGGATCGCCATCAACCACGAGGGCCTCCGCGGCAGGCTGAACCCACCGTAGAGCCCACTCCAGGCTCCAACCAAGCGCCTACATCGCATCCTCGACGATGAGCGCGGCGCCCTTCTCGGCGATCATGGCGGTCGGCGTGTTGGTGTTGCCCGAGGTGATCGTCGGCATGATCGACGCATCGACCACCCGCAGGCCGTCGACGCCATAGAGGCGCAAGCGCTCATCCACGACGGCCAGCGGATCGCTGGCGAGCCCCATCTTGTTGGTGCCGACCGGATGGAAGATGGTGGTGCCGATATCGCCGGCCGCCTTCGCCAACGCGGCATCGTCATCGCCCACGGACGGGCCGGGCAGATATTCCGCCGGATGGAAGCGGGCGAGCGCCGGCTGCCGCATCAAGCGCCGGGTGACGCGGATGGCATCGGCGGCGACCTGGCGGTCTTCCGGCGTCGAAAGATAGTTCGGATCGATGACCGGTGCCGCATCGGCGCCGGGCGCGCCGATGCGGATCGTGCCCCGCGAGGTCGGACGCAGATTGCATGCGGCCACAGTGATCGCCGGGAAGCGATGCAGCGGCTCACCGAACTTGTCCAGCGAGAGAGGCTGAACGTGGAACTGGATGTTGGCGCGCTCCTGATGCGGATCCGATCGCGTGAAGATCCCCAGCTGTGACGGCGCCATGGTCAGCGGCCCTCGCCTGCGCAGGGCGTAGTCGACCCCCATCCAGGCCCGGCGAAGCAGGTTGTAGTAGGTTTCGTTCAGCGTCCGCACGCCGGAAACCTTGTAGATGGCACGCTGCTGCAGGTGATCCTGGAGATTTCGTCCGACACCCTGGCTATCCCGCACGACGTCGATGCCGAGCGCCTGCAGCCACTCCCCGGGGCCGATGCCGGAGCGATGGAGCACCTGGACGGAGCCGACCGACCCGGAGCACAGGACAACCTCGCCCTTCGTCCGGGCTTCGATCGTCACCCCATTCTGGCTGTACAGAACGCCGACGGCCTTTCCGTCCTCGACAATGACCCGGTCGGCGAGCACGTCGGTCTCGAGCCGCAGGTTTGCCCGGGAGAGAACCGGCTTGAGGAAGCCGCGCGCCGACGACCAGCGCCGGCCCCGTTTCTGGTTCACATGGAAATAGCTGATCCCCTCGTTGTCTCCGGTGTTGAAGTCGGGGATCTTGCGAATGCCCATTTCGCTCGCGGCATCCGCGACCGCATCCAGCACATCCCAGGAGATCCGGGGCGCCTCGATCCGCCAGCCGCCTCCCACCCCATGATGCTCGCTCTCGCCCAGGAAGTGATCCTCGAGCCGGCGGAATGCGGGCCGCACGTCGCCCCAGCCCCACCCTGCCAAGCCCAACTGGCGCCAATGATCATAGTCCGCCGCCTGCCCCCGCATGGAGATCATGGCGTTGATGGCCGACGACCCGCCGATGACCTTGCCGCGCGGATAGGCGAGCGCCCGGCCATTCAGGCCAGCCTGAGGTTCGGTCTTGAACATCCAGTCGGAACGCGGATTGCCGATGGCGAAAAGATACCCGACCGGAATGTGAAACCAGATCCAATTGTCCCGGCCGCCGGCCTCCAGAAGAAGCACGCGCCGGCGCGGATCGGCCGACAGCCGATTGGCGACGATGCAGCCCGCCGTCCCGGCCCCCACGACGATATAGTCGTACTCGCCTTCCAGTCGCTTCTTCATGGGCTCCCCCTCGCGCGCTTTTCCCTCAGCGCTTGTTGCCATGGTGGATTTTTGCACTCAATGCCGATAATTTCGCTTCCTATTCGCATTTTTGCAGATGGCGATGGACTGGGACGACCTCCGCATTTTTCTTGAGCTGGCTCGAACCAAGCAGATGACAACGGCCGGAAAGGCCTTGGGCATTGACGACTCGACCGTGGGCCGGCGCATCGCGCGCCTGGAGAAGGCGATCGGGGTCTCTCTCATCGAGCGCACCGGGCGCCGCACCGCGATCACCGAGCACGGGCAAAAGGTCGCCGATGTGGCCGAGCAGATCGAGGCGACCATCCTTCGCGAGATCACCGGCCTCGGCGAGGATCCCGCTCGTGTTGCCGGACGGGTCCGCATCGGGGCGCCGGAAGGCCTCGGCATCGGCTACCTGGCGCAAAGACTGGCGCAGATGTCCCTGCTCTACGAACGGCTGGAAACCGAGCTCGTCGCTTTGCCCAGGACGTACTCGCTGGCGGCCCGCGAGGTCGACATCGCCATCACGCTCGACCGTCCCACCACCGGACAGGTGACGGTTCGCAAGCTCACGGACTATTCGCTCGAGCTCTATGGGACCGAGCTCTATTTCCAGCGCCGTGGGAAGCCACAGTCGGTCCATGACCTTCACCGCCACACCTTCGCTGGTTACATCCCCCAGCTTCTGTTCACGCAGGAGCTGAGCTTCACGGACCTCGGAGACGGAGAAGTCGCCCTATCCGCCATTCGCAGCACAAGTGTGATCGCGCAGGTCAATGCCGTCCGGTCAGGGGCCGCCATCGGCATATTGCCGCGCTTTCTCGCCTCGGCGCATGCCGAACTGGAGCCCATCCTGGCTGACGAAGTACATTTCGTGCGGAGCTACTGGATCGCCGTGCACGACAACCTCAAGCATCTGCACCGGATCCGGACTGTGCTGGATGCTCTCTCGGGACAGGTGCGAAGCGACCTGGCGACCTTCCTCAGGCGATGAGCGCCGTCAACGCCGGCGCCACCGGAGAGGGTGGGCATGGCCGCCACCCTCTCCGGTGCGCCGCGGCCAATGCGGCAATTCCCCCGGCGGCCCGGGCATACTTCCGGCCTCACGCTCAGCTTTCAAACGGCCGCGGGGAACCGGCCCAGCAGGGGCCGGCGCCGGTTCGAGGTACAGCCGGCTGCACCAGGGCTAGGGCCGCTCGACGCGCACCTGCGGCAGCACTTGACATAACGTAAGCCGAGAGGCCTCATTATGCGATGAGCGCCACCTTCAGCCCTCACCGCCGCCCCTGCCCCATCGCAGGAAAATAGCCCCGCGCTCGGATCTTGCGCCCCGAGTGCCGGGGTGACGATGTCTTGTTCGCGCACCTGCGCGGCAGCCACTGGCAGCGCGCATTCACCCGATCTCCATCCCTGAGCCCGCGCCACGCCAGAACGGACGTGGCGCCGCGCGCGCTTGCGGCGACCCATCACCATGAAGACGCAACCCCGTTCCGTCCGCCTTCCCGCGCTCGTTCTGAGCCGCCCCGACCACGAGCGCCTCACCGGCCTCGCCACCGCTGCGCTCGACCGCATGCCGGAGGTCGCCGAGGAGCTGCTTGGCGAACTCGAAAGGGCACGCCTCGTGCCGGCTGGAAAGGTACCGGCGAACGCCGTGCAGATGGAGGCGACCGTGACCTATAGCTCGGGCGGCAGCATGCGGACCGTAAAGCTGGTCTATCCCGAAGATGCGGACATCGCCGCCGGCCGGGTGTCGGTGATGACCCCCATCGGCGCCGCATTGATCGGGCTTTCGGAAGGCCAGTCCATCAGCTGGACCGCCCGAGACGGACGCCGTCACACGTTGCAGATCATCGAAGTTGCACCGGTTGGACGCTCCCCGGACGGGCAGAAGGTCGATCAGGAGAGCAAGGAACATGCACGGTGAGGCCGAAGGTGGGATTACGCCTCACCGGTGATCGGCGCGCGCTCTTTCCTTACGCCTGGAGAGCGATCCGCTGGAGACGACGCCCCCGGACAGGGACCGGGGACGGCTTCTGAGCGGGCACGGTGCCGGGCTCACTCGCCGGCGCCGGGCCCGCTAGGCACCGTCAACGCAGCCGCTCGGTCCACGCCGCGAGCGCTGAGAGGAGCTGGCGGATGAAGTCCGCCGTCGCCTCGTCGGTCAGCTTGCCGTCCGCATCGAACTTGGTCTGGGCGGCGCCGATCATCACCTCCGGCTTGTTCACCGGGAAGGCGTTGAGGAAGACGAGCATCTGCCGCAGCTGGTATTGCGCCCGCGCCGTGCCGAGAATGCCCATGCTCGCGCCCATGATGGCCACGGGCTTGTTGTCGAACGGCTGGCTCGGCGGGCGCGAGGCCCAATCGATCGCGTTCTTCAGCACGCCGGGAATGGAATAATTGTATTCCGGCGTCACGAACAGGATGGCGTCGGCCGCGGTCAGCTGGTCGCGGAAGCGCTGCACCTGCGGCGGATAGCCGGCGAGGCGGACGTCGTCGTTGTAATGGGGAAGATCGCCGATCTCGGCCGCCTCGATGCTCATGCCCTCCGGCGCGAGCGCGATGGCCGCCTTCAGGGCTGCCGTGTTGTAGGAGCCTGCGCGCAGGCTGCCGGAAATCCCCACGACCCGGATCGGGCGGGCGTCGCTTGCCATGTCTTTTCTCCAGTGAAACGCGGATGATCGGCCGTCAGCCCTGGCGGCGGAGGAAACCGGTGATGGTCACGCGTTCCCAGATTCCCGCCTTGTGGAAAGGGTCGGCGGCGTTGAAGCGTTCCGCCGCGGCACGGTCCGGCGCCTCCACCAGGAACAGGCTGCCGATCATGGTCGCGCCGTCATCTGCGACCAGCGGGCCGGACATGACGATGGTCACGCCGAAGGCGGAGGTGTCGGCGAGAAACGCCTTGTGCGCCTCGTAATGGGCGAGGCGGGTGTCGAGCGCGCCTTTCCGGTCAACGGCGTGGATGGCGAACAGCATGCGGCAGGCTCCTGCGAGGACAAGGGCGGCGTCCAGACTTCACCGGAGCCGCCCCTTCTAGAGGTTCGATGGTATCTAACGCGTTTGACGCCTTCAGTTCGTCTTCGTGGACATGGCCGCGGCCTCGCTCCAGCTCGGACAGGCGCGGGATTCGAGCGGAACGTCATAAGGCTGATAGTTTGACGCGTTCACCACGGTGGGCTTCAGCACCACCTCGCCGACGATGGATTCGTTCCGCAGGGCACGGATGGCCACCATGGTGCCGATGCAGCCCTGCACGAAGCCGTTGTAGTCCCCGGAGGCAAGCAGCTTTCCGGCCTTGATGGCGTCCACGGCCTCCTTGGTGCCGTTGATGCCGATGACCTTGGCCTTGCGGTTGGCGCCGTCCAGCGCCTCGATGGCGCCGACGGCCATGGCGTCGTTGGCGGCGAGCACGCCGTCGATCTGGGGGTGGGACTGCATCAGATTCTCCATCACCTGCAGGCCCTGCAGGCGCTGGTAGTTGGCGGGCTGGCTCGCCAGCAGCTTCACGTCCTTGTTTTCCTTGATGGCGTCGTTGAAGCCGCGCACCCGGTCGATGTTGGTGAGGGAACCCTTCACACCTTCCAGGATCACCACGTTGCCCTTGCCGCCCATCTCCTTCAGCAGGTATCGGGCGGTCTCGAGGCCGAGGCTGTAGTCGTCCGCGCCCACGAAGGCGAGGAACTTGCCGCCGGCGCTGCGGTCGGTGACGTTCACCACCGGGATCTTCGCCTCGTTGATCTGCTCCACGCCCGGCACCATGGCCTTGTAGTCCACCGGCACGAAGACGATGGCGCTCGGCTTCTTCACGATCACGTCCTCGATCTGGCTCAGCTGCTCGGGGATCGAGTCCGGCTTGGTGGGAATGTAGTGCACCACCTTCGCGCCCAGGGACTTGGCAGCCGCCTCGGCGCCCACGCGCACGGTCTGGAAATAGGGGTTGGTCTGGTTCTTGGTGAAGACGGCGATGGTCTCGTCGGCCGCGAGCGCACCGGTGGAGATCAGCACGGCGGGCAGCGCCGCGGCGAGCAGCTTGAGCTTCGTCATTGGGGTTCCTCCGTTTTTTGGTCGTTGCCTGGGGTACGCGTCGGGCTCAGGAGCGCCTGCGGCCAACCATGTCGAGCCACACGGCGAAGATGACGATCACGCCTGTCACCAGGGGCTGCCAGCTGGCGTTCACCGCGAGCAGGTTCATGCCGTTCAGCACCAGGGTCAGGATCAGCGCGCCGACGAAGGTGCCGAACACGCTGCCCACCCCGCCGAAAAGGGAGGCGCCGCCGATGAGCACCGCCGCGATGGCCGGCAGCGTCATGGCCTCACCGATGTCGCCCTCGGCCGAATTCAGCCGGGCGAGGAAGACGATGGAGGCAACCCCCGCCATGGCGCCCGAGAAGGCGTAGACGAGGATAAGGCGCCGATCGACCGGAATGCCCGTGAGCCGGGCCGCCACCGGATTGGCGCCGATGGCATAGATCTGCTGCCCCCACACGGTGCGCTGCGCGAAGACCGTGCCAGCGATGAGGAAGCCGATCATCAGGTAGACCGGGATCGGGATGCCGAGGAAATAGCCCGAGCCGATCTGCCGGAAACCGGGCGGGAAGCCGTGGATGGTCTCCCCGCCCATGTAATAGTAGGTGATGCCGTGCAGCACCCAGAGCATGCCGTAGGTGGCGATGAAGGAAGGGATCCTCAGCTTCGCCACCATGAGGCCGTTGCAGATGCCGATGGCGCAGCCCGTGGCGAGCCCCGTCAGCGTGCCCAGCACCGGCGAGCCGGTGGCCTTGATGACGGTCGCGGCGAGGCAGGCGGAAAGCCCGATGTTGGCGCCGACCGACAGGTCCAGCCCGCCGGTGAGGATCACCAGCGTCAGCCCCGAGGCGAGGAAGAACAGGAGGCTCGCCTGCCGAAGCACGTTGAGGATGTTGTTGGTGGTGAAGAAGGCTTCCGTGGCGAGGCTCAGCGCCACACACAGGAGGCCCGCCGCCAACAGCCGGTAGAGCAGCTGCTGCACGTCCTTGGAGAGGTGGATGCGGGGCGCCCCCGCGGAGATGTCGCCGGCGAGGCTCATGACTTGTGGCTCCGCATGCCGTCGAGGAAGAGGGCGAAGATGACGAGGGCGCCGATGCAGGCCACCTGCACCGAGGACGGCACGGCCATGAGGTTCAGCCCGTTGCGCAGCACGCCCACGGTGAGCACGCCCATGAGCGTGCCGAAGATCCAGCCGTTGCCCTTCTCGAACGAGGTCCCGCCCAGCGCCACGGCGGCGATGGCGTCGAACTCCATGCCGATGGCGGCGGTGGGATGGCCGGCATTCATGCGGGCGGTCATCAGCAGGGCTGCGACGCCAGCCATGGTGCCGCCGAGCATGTAGACCGCGATCAGCAGCCGCCTCCACTTCACGCCGGCCAGCGTCAGCGCGTCCCGGTTGCCGCCCAGCGCGCACACATAGGTGCCGAAGCGGGTATGGTAGAGCAGCACGTGGAACAGGGCGTAGAAGCCGGCGCCGATGAGGATCGGGTTGGGGATGCCCGCCACCTCGCCCGAATAGACCTGCCGCACGAAGCGCGGGATGCCCACCACGCTCTGCCCGTCGGAGACGATGAGCGCGAGCCCCTGCGCCGCGCCCAGCGTGCCCAGCGTGGCGACGAAGGGCGGGATGCCGAGCACCGACACCAGCCAGCCGTTGGCGAGGCCGAAGACGAGGCCCACAGCCAGCGCCCCCGCAAGACCCAGCACCAGCGACTGCGTGGCGACCACGATCAGCGCCAGCACCAGCGAGGCAAGGGTGAGCACCGCGCCCATGGAGAGGTCCAGCCCCTCGGTCATGATGATCAGCGTCATCGGCAAGGCGAGGAGCAGCAGGATCACCGACTGGACGAGGATGTTCGAGAGGTTGCCGGCGGTGAGGAAGCCGGGGCTCGCCACCGCGAACAGCACGCACAGGGCGGCGAGCGCCACGGCGACGCCGGGCACTGATGGAATGCGCGCCCGCGCGAGGGGGGAGGAAAGGGCCCGGTCACTCATCGTGCATCCCCATTCGGACGATGTTCTCTTCGGAGAGGTCTGCGCGCGACAACTCGCCGACGACGCGCTTGCCGCGCATGACGTAGGCGCGGTCGCAGACATGGACGATCTCCGCCTGCTCGGAGGAGATCATGAGCACCGCCGCGCCTTCCGCCACGAGCTGGTCGATGAGGGCGAAGATCTCGGATTTCGCGCCCACGTCGATGCCGCGGGTCGGCTCGTCGAAGATGAACAGGCGCGTGCCGGCGGCGAGCCACTTGCCGATCACCACCTTCTGCTGGTTGCCGCCCGAGAGCACCGCCGCGCTCTGGTTCGGCGAGGGGGTGGCAATGCGCAGGCGGGAGATCAGCTCCTCCGCCGAGCGCCGCGCCCTGCCGGGCGAGAACATCATGTTGGGAAAGAGCTTCGGCAGGCCGGCCACGGCGAGGTTGTCGCTGACGGTGCGGATGAGGGCGAGCCCCTCCGTCTTGCGGCTCTCGGGGATGAGGCCCACGCCGGCGAAAGCCGCGGCGTCCGGGCCGCCGGTCCTGGCCTTGCCGAAGATGCGGACTTCGCCGGCGGTCACCTCGTCCGCGCCGAAGATGGCGCGCGCCACCTCCGTACGGCCGGAGCCGACGAGGCCGCACAGGCCCACGATCTCCCCTGCCCTCACCTTCAGGTGGATGTCGCGAATGCCATTGGTGGAACAAAGGCCGCTCACCTCCAGCACCACTTCGCCCGGCTCGGTGGCGAAGCGGCGGGGATAGGACATGTCGACATTGCGGCCGACCATCATGCGCACCAGTTCGTCCGGCGTGGTCTCGCCGGGGAGCGCGCGGCCCACCAGCTTGCCGTCGCGCAGCACGGTGATGCGATCGCCGAGGGCGAACACCTCGGCCATGCGGTGGGAGATGTAGACGATGGCGACGCCCTTCGCCTGCAGCTGGCGCATCACCTCGAACAGGCGCTCGGTCTCCCGGTCGGAGAGCGCGGCGGTGGGCTCGTCCATCACCAGGATGCGCGC
The DNA here is from genome assembly GCF_043194755.2 of Xanthobacter nonsaccharivorans. Classification (NCBI taxonomy): domain Bacteria; kingdom Pseudomonadati; phylum Pseudomonadota; class Alphaproteobacteria; order Hyphomicrobiales; family Xanthobacteraceae; genus Xanthobacter; species Xanthobacter nonsaccharivorans. The sequence goes on from NZ_CM195526.1 coordinate 3,533,821, forward strand.
ATCCTGGGAGAGCGCCTTGCCGATCTCCACCATCTGCTGCTGGGCGACGCCGAGAGCGTGCACCTTGGTGCGCGGGTTCACGTCGAGGCCGATGAGGTCCAGCACCTTCTTCGCCTCGCGGTAGAGGCGGCGGCGGTCCATGAGGCCGGGAATGCGCGAGGGGAACTCGCGGCCGAGGAAGATGTTCTGCGCCACGTCCAGATAGGGGACGAGGGAGAACTCCTGGAAGATGACGGCGATGCCGAAGCGCCGCGCATCGGCGGGCGAGCGGATCTCGATCCGTTGGCCATTGTGGAAGTATTCGCCGGCGTCGGCCTGGTAGGCGCCGCACAGCACCTTCATGAGCGAGGACTTGCCGGCGCCGTTCTCGCCGAGCAGCATGTGCACCTCGCCGGGCCACACGGCGAAGGACACGTCGTCGAGCGCCTTCACGCCGGGAAAGGTCTTGGAGATGCCCTTCAGCTCCAGAAGCGGCGCTCCGGGCGCGGCCGGCGGCGCGGCCAGCTCGAGGCGAGGCGATGTTGCCATGACCGCCCTCATGGTGCGTCTCCGTGGTTCGATGCGCGGGGCCGGAAGATCTTGCCGGGGTTCATGATGCCGTCCGGGTCGAGGGCGCCCTTCACGAGGCGCATGACGTCCACCGCCTCGCCCAGCTCCAGGGGCAGGAAATCCATCTTGCCGACGCCGATGCCGTGCTCTCCCGTGCAGGTGCCGTCGAGCGCAATGGCGCGCCGCGCAAGGCGATCGCAGAAGGCCTTGGCCCGGGCGAGCTCCTCGCCGCTGTCCGGATCGAGCAGCACGAGCAGGTGAAAATTGCCGTCGCCCACATGGCCGACAACCGGGGCGGTGAGGCCAGTTTCCGCGATGTCCGCCGCGGTCTCCACGAGGCATTCGGCGAGGCGGGAGATGGGCACGCACACGTCGGTGATCATGGCCCTGGCACCGGGGCGCAGCGCGAGGCCGGCGTAAAGCGTGTTGTCGCGGGCCTGCCAGAGCCGGCTGCGCTCCTCCGGTGTCGTCGCCCACTGGAAGCCCTGCCCCCCGAGCTCCGCCGCAAGCGCCTGCGCCGTCTCCGCCTGCTCGGCCACATAGGCCCTGGAGCCGTGGAACTCGAAGAAGAGGTGCGGAAGTTCCGGCAGGCCGAGCTTGGCGTGCAAATTCATGCCGCGCATCATCACGGCATCGAGCAGCTCGACGCGGGCCACCGGCACGCCGGACTGGATGACGGCGATGGCCGTGTCCACGGCGGCCTTGAGGTTCGGGAAGGCGCACACGGCGGAGGAGATGGCCTCCGGCTGCGGATGCAGCTTCAGGGTGATCTCGGTGATGACGCCGAGCGTGCCCTCGGCGCCCACGAACAGGCGGGTGAGGTCGTAGCCGGCGGCGGATTTCCGCGCCCGCTGCGCGGTGCGGATGACGCGGCCATCCGCCAGCACCACTTCCAGCGCCAGCACGTTGTCCTTCATGGTGCCGTAGCGCACCGCCATGGTGCCGGAGGCCCGCGTCGAGGTCATGCCGCCGATGGAGGCGTCCGCCCCCGGGTCGATGGGGAAGAACAGGCCGGTGTCCCGCAGCTGGGCGTTCAGCTGCTTGCGGGTGATGCCGGACTGGACGGTGACGTCCATGTCCTCCGCATTCACCTTCAGCACCTCATTCATGCGCCCCATGTCGAGGCACACGCCACCGTGGAGCGCGGCCGCGTTCCCCTCCAGCGAGGTGCCGGCGCCGAAGGCGACGAGGGGCAGCTTCATCTCGCGGCACAGGCGGACGATCGCCTGCACCTCGGCTGTCGTCTCCGGAAACACCACCACGTCCGGCGGGGTCGCCGGATGATAGGCCTCGCTGCGACCATGGTCGGCGAGCACGCCCTGGGCGCGGGTGGCCCGCTCGCCGACGATCTCGGTGAGGCGCGCCAGCACGGCATCCATGGGGCGGCCGCCGATGGTCATATGGGCAGACATGCTTTCCTCCCTCCGCACGCATCCCGTTGGCCGGGCTTTGCTGCGCGATATTGTGTGTCCGTTCGTTACGCCGCCCGCGAGGTCGCGGCGGAAATCGGGTTGAGGCGGAAATCGTAGGTGAGCTGGCACCAGGGCCGGTCCATCACCCGCCCGTCCGGCGCCGCTCCCGCCGGGTGGGCGGTGAAGTCGCGGATGAGCGAGTCCTTCACCCCGAACACCGCATCGCTGTCGAGATAGGGGTCGCCGGACACGAACACATGGGTGACGAGCTTCTCGTGGCCGGGGGCCTCGATCATGAAATGCACATGTGCCGGACGCCACGGATGGCGCCCCTGCGCCTCCAGCATCTTGCCCACCGGCCCGTCGTGCGGGATGGGATAGGCTGCCGGGCGGATGGACCAGAAATGGAACCGCCCGTTCTCGTCGGTGCGGAACCGGGCCCGCGCCACGAGGTCCGCGCCCTCGTGCTGCACGTCGTAATAGCCATCCTCGTCCGAATGCCACACATCGACGATGGCATTGGCGAGCGGCGTGCCGTCCGCGGTCGCCACCGTGCCGGAGGCGAACATGGGCTCGCCGGCGAGGTCACCGGAAATGTCGGTGCCGCAGGGCGCCTCGGGCGGGCCTTCCACATAGAAGGGGCCGAGCACGGTGCTCTCGGTGACCGCGGTCTGGTGGTCGTGGTTGATGGCGTCCACCAGCATGGACACGCCGAGCGTATCCGAGAGCAGGATGAATTCCTGCCGCGTGCCGGTGCACATGTGCCCGGTGTCGGTGAGAAAGCCGATGCCCGCTTCCCACTCCGCCTGGGTGGGCCGCACCTCCCGGATGAAATCGTGCAGGTGGCGGATGAGCGCCTCGCTGATCTGGCGAATGCGGTCGTCCGGCGCGTTGGCGACGCGCTCCAGCACCGCCTGGGTGATGCTGAACTGGTCGAAATTCCTCATGCGAGCCTCCCTTCGTTCTTCTCGAGATCCGGCTCGCCTAGTCCTGCGAGCCATTCGGCGAGGCGGACCGTGGCAATGAAGTCCGTCTCGCCGTCGCCGCGCCCGATGAGCGCGCCGTAGATCTCCCGCGTGAGCGTGGCGAGGGGCATGGCCATCTCGGCAGCGTGGCCGGCCCCGACGATCAGGTCGAGGTCCTTGGCCATCTGCCGGCAGGAGAAAGTGGAGTTGAAGTCGCGCGTCTCAAGGCTCTTCGCCTTGTAATGGACCATGGGCGAGCCCACCGCGCTGTTGGTGAGCACGTCGAGGATGTCCTGCCAGACGAGGTTGCCCTTGCGCGCGAGCACGATGCTCTCGCCCATCATGGCGGCGGAGACGGCGATCATCAGGTTGACCGCGAGCTTGGCGTAGCGCGCCTCCTCGGCCGTGCCGAGATATTTCTGGGCGCGGGTGAAGTCCTGCGCCACCGGCAGGAAGGTCTCGAACGCCTCGCGCGGGCCGGAGACGAAGCAGGTGAGGTTGCCGGTGTGGGCGATGGCCGCGTTGCCGGAGACCGGCGCGCGCAGGTAGCGGATGCCCTGCCCTTCCGCCGCCTGCGCCAGCTCGGCGGAGATGGTGGGGCTGACCGTGGAGGTCTCCACCAGGATCGCGCCCTTGCGCATCACGGCGAGCAGCGGGCCATCGAGGGCCACCGCCCTCAGCGCCCTGTCGTCCGGGAGCGAGGTGAAGACCATATCGCGGCCGGCCGCCTCCTCCAGCGTCGCGGCGGGGGTCACTCCGCCACCGGCGACCTCGGCGATGCGCTGCTGGTCGCGGTCGAAGCCGGCGATGTCGCGGCCGGCGCCGGCGAGGCGGGTGGAAATGGGCAGGCCCATCTTGCCGAGCCCGATCCAGCCGAGGGATTGTGTGTCAGCCATCATCCTCTCCTCACGCCGCCTTCCTGCCGAGGCCCAGCTCGTCGACGATGCGCGTGCCCGAGGCGGAGAGCCGGGCGAGCTTGTCGTCGATGCCGCCTGCAAGCAGCGTCCTGTCCTTCTTCACGAAGCGCCCGGCGATCATCACCGCTTCCACGTCCCCGCGGCCCGCCTGCATCACCACCGTTGCGACGGGATCGTGCACCGGCTGGAGGTGAAGGGCGCGGGCATCGATGAGCACGAGGTCGGCCTGCTTGCCGGGGGCGAGGGAGCCGATGCGGTGGTCGAGCCCCAACATGCGCGCGCCCGCGATGGTGATCCATTCCAGCGCCTGCCGCACCCGCACGGTGGCGGTGGCCGGAATGGCGCCGGTCTCGCGGCGGCTGTCCGTATTGTCCAGCACCCGCTGCATGCCCAGCGCGATGCGCGCGACGCCCATCATGTCGCCGGCCAGCACGCTCTCGAGGTCCACCCCGAGGGAGGGCGCGGCGCCGCGCTTCAGCAGCCGGCCGGTGACGGGGAAGCCGTGGCCCTGGGTCATCTCGTTCTCGGGTGTCACCGAGAAGGAGGCGCCGAGGTCCACGAGGCGGGAAAACAGCTCATCGGAAAGGTCGTTGCCGTGCACCAGATTGATGCCCGGCCCGACCAGCCCTTCGGCGATCAGCGTCTCCCAGCCGCCCGGCGTCTTCGCCGCGCCGCCGCCCTGGTGCATGGAGGCGACAAGGCCGAAGTCGCGGGCGAGGCGGAAGTCGGCGCGGGCCACCTCCAGCGTGGAATAATGCGGGCCGAGGATGGCGAGGCCGAGCGTCATGAGCCCATCGTCGCCCGCAAACTGGCCGCGACGCAGACGCTCGATCTCGGCGCGGGGGTGCGGCACCTCGGAGAAATGCGGCTCGCCGGGCCTCGGATCGGGCTTGGGCGAGCCGTGGAAGAAGGCGGCGCGGATGCCGCTCTCCGCCAGCGCCCCCACGGCCGCATCGGTATGGTCCGGCGTCGGGTTGTTATGGCACCAATCCACCAGCGTGGTGGTGCCGGCATCGATCTGGCCGAGCGCGCCTACCAGCGTCGCGATGCCGATGTCGTCCGGCCGGAAGCGGGTCGCAAGGCCCGCATGCACCCAGCGGAAATATTCCAGCAGCGTCCAATCGGCGGCGAGGCTGCGCAGCCCCGTCTGCCAGGTGTGCATGTGGGCGTTGACGAAGCCGGGCACGCAGATGCGCCCCGCAGCGTCCACCCGCTCGGCGTCGGGCGCCTCGATGTGCGGGCCGATGGCGGCGATGCGCTCGCCCTCGACGAGGATGTCGCCCACCGGCAGGTCGCCGACGCATGGCTCCAGCGAGAGAATGGTCGCGCCGGAAATGAGGATCCGCCGGCCGGAGGTGCTGGGGCTGCTGCTCTGGCTCATGGCTCAGGCGGCCTCCTCTGCGGGCTCGACCGCAACCGGCCGCTCGCCGGCGAAGGCGCGGGCGATGAGGTCGCGGATGCCATCACGCGTCACGGGGCGCGGGTTCCAATACGGGCTCTCCACCGCGAGGTCGGCGGCCCGCTCGATCCCGTCGGCCGGCATGCCGATGTCCGCGAGCGCCCGCGGCACGCCCAGGGCCCGGACAAGGTCGAACAGGCCCTGCGCCGCATCCGGCGCGCCCAGCGCCCGGGTAATGGCGGCCATGGCTTCCGGCGCCGCCGGGGCGTTGTAGGCCACCGCATGGGGCAGCACGATGGTGTGCGTCTCGGCATGGGGCAGGTTGAAGGTGCCACCGAGCGTGTGGCAGAGCTTGTGGTGCAGCGCCATGCCCACCGCGCCGAGGCAGCAGCCGCACAGCCACGCGCCATAAAGCGCCATGGTGCGGGCCTCCATGTTCGCCGGCTCATGGATGAGGATGGGCAGCGCCGAGGACAGGGTGCGGATGCCGTCCTCGGCCATCAGCGAGATCACCGGGTTGCGATCGCGGGCGTAGAGCGCCTCCACCGCATGGGCGATGGCGTTGACGCCGGAGGTGGCGGACAAGGCCGCCGGCAGGCCCACCGTCAGCTCCACGTCGTAGATCACCGCCTCGGGCAGCACGTCGAGGGAGCGGATGGTGGTCTTCCGCCCGCCCTGGGTCTCGCCGAGGATGGGCGTCATCTCCGAGCCCGCATAGGTGGTGGGGATGACGAGCTGGGGCACGCCGGTGCGCAGGGCCAGCGCCTTGCCGAGCCCGGTGGTGGAGCCGCCGCCCAGGGCGACGACGCAATCGGCGTCCGCTGCCCGCAGGGCATCAAGCGCGGTTTCGGTGACCTCCACCGGCGTGTGCATGGTGGCCCCGGAAAAGACGCCGGCGCATCCAGCACCGATGAGCCCGGCGATGCGCTGCCCCTCCCCCGCCTGCTGGGGCGTGGTGAGGACGAGGGCCCGACGGCCGCCGAGCCGCGCCACCTCGGCGCCCACCTCGGCGACGGTGCCGCGCCCGAAGCGGACGCGGATGGGCAGGGCCTCGTAGGTGAAGGTGTCGATCATGATGATCTCTCTTGCGGGAACACGTGGGCGCCGGCGGGCGCCGGTTTGCTCACGCGCCGGCGACGAGCGCGCCGCGCGGGTGCAGGGCCGCTTCCGTCGCGCTTGTCGCGGCGCTGCGGGGCGTGGGTTCGGCCGCCACATAATCCACCTGGAACCTTGCGATCCGCAGGTCGGCCAGTTCCTGGCGCACGCGCAGATGCTCGGGATGGGAGGCATAGGCGGCGAGATCGGCGGGGGTCGCGAACTCGGACACGAGCACCACGTCGCACGCATAATCCACGTCGCTGATGTCGAGGCCGACTTCCACATGGGTGAGGCCCGCGACACGGCCCCTGAGGCCTTCGAACGCGGCTTTCACCTTCAGGCGGGCGGCTTCGCGCTCCTCGCGCGTCTCACCGCCCACCCGCCACATGACGATGTGCCGGACGGGTCCGATCATTGGCGTTTCCTCGACCTTATTGGTCTTTCGTTGAGGATGAGTTTTGACTTGCGCGCAGCGGAAATAAACCGGATTTTATGGAACGGTCTTTTGCGCCAAGTGGAAATATGACCCTGGAAATATGGATCGCCTGACCCAGATCGAGGTGTTCGTGAAGACCGCCGAGCTCGGCAGCCTCTCGCGCGCGGCGGAGGCGCTCGGCATGTCGAACGCGGCGGCGAGCCGGCATCTCTCGGCGCTGGAGGAACGCCTCTCGGCGCGGCTGGTGGAGCGCAACACCCGCCGCCTGTGGCTGACGGAGGCGGGACAGGAATTCTACCAGCGCAGCGGAACCCTGCTGACGGAGCTGGCGGAGGCGGAAGAGGCGGTGAACGAGCATACGCTCGCCCCGCAGGGTCTATTGCGGGTAACGAGCTCGCTCTCCTTCGCCACCATCTATCTGGCGCCTATGCTGCCGGAATTCCGCAAGCTCTATCCCAAGCTCAGCGTGCACATCGCGGTCGCGAACCGGTATCTCGACTTCATCGAGGCCGGTATCGACGTGGCCATCCGCACCCGCCTGCATGAGCCCGACACGAACATCATCGTGCGCCGCCTCGGGCGGATGCACCGCGTGCTCGCCGCCTCCCCCGCCTATCTCGAAGAGCATGGCCGGCCAAGGGAGCCCGCCGACCTCACCCGGCACGACATGCTGGTCTACAACCTCGCGCAGGACCCCTTCTCGCTCCGTCTCACCAAGGGCGACGTGGAGCGCACGGTGCGCATCTCCGCCGCGCTCGACTGCAACGACGGGCAGGTGATCCGACAGGCGGCCCTCTGCGGCCTCGGCATTCTCATCCAGCCCATCTACATCGTGCAGGGCGATATCGAGGCCGGGCGGCTGGTGCCGGTGATGCAGGACTGGCAGCTTCCCATGCTGACCATGAACATCGCCTACCAGAACCGGGAGCGCCTGCCCGCCAAGATCAGGGTGTTCACCGACTACCTGGTGAACTACGTGCGCCAGGCCTCCAACAGCCTGTTCCTCCGGTGAGGGCTGCCGACCGGCGGCTTTGCGATTTCCGACCGGGTAGGGTGAGCGCCACGGCGAGCGACCGGCGAGCACGCTCCGCGGTGTGTCGGGCGCGGGCCAGGACATCGGCGCGGCCCTGCCTGATGATGAAAGGCATAATTCTGTCTGGTCGGTACGGATCGGGCCCGACGGATTCTTCGATGTGTCGGACGTCCGTCGCGCGCTCCTCGTTCCGGCGTCCTTCTCGCGGCCGGAGGATATAACGCGGCTGGGCTACAGCCATCCGGTCAGCGACATCACCTTCTCCGAATGCGGCGACCGGGACGTCATGCGGCTCGGCGAGCGCGGCGGCTTCCGCAACCTCGGCCTCAATATGGAGAATGCGTTCGCCCGGCCCCATGAGGCCCGCGCGCTGCGCTATGCGCTCAATCCGGCGGGCGCCTGGCTTTCCTCTGGCCGCTATGACGTCGGCTTCTACGATCGGCGCAACGAGGGGCAGCCCTTTGTCCGTGCGAACTGCGCCAGCGGCGTCGCATTCGGCTACGGCTACGCGCCGCGCGGCTGGTCCATCGATCGGACCAAGCCTGACCAGACCGTGTGGCTGTCCGGCGATGTCCTGTGCTTCGCCCCCGGCGCCACCACCTCCACCGACGACGCGGAGGTGAACGGCATCCAGGGCACGCCGGCGGGCGCCGTCGACGAGTTGCTCCCGTCCGGGGCCGCAAGCCGCCTATCCCGCCGGAGGCCCGCCCTATCCGCCTGTGGGCCTGGCGCAATCCTGCCTCATCGACGCTGACATCAATGTCGGCGCGGACGGGCCGGTCGACAGCGCCGGGCTGACGCGCAACGACGCCGCGCGCATCGGCGATGTCGCCATCTACGAGCCGTGCGCGCCGCCCACCCCGGCGCTGACCCTACTGAAGCGGCAGGTTGCTCCGGTCTGCCTTCCCGGTGCCGAGTGCACCTTCGAGGTGTTGCTGACCAATGCCGGCCCCAGCGGGTGGAACGGCATCCCGCGCATCATGGACACCCCGCCGCTGGGCACCGTTCTTCTGAGCGCCTCGTTTCCGTGGCGGTGCATTCCCGTCGCCTCCGTCCGGCCATGGAGGAGGGTGTCGGTCCAGGGTCTGGGCAGTGTGAGTTGAATTCGCCGCGGTGGAGCCTTATGCGTGGACGCCATGGATCCCCAAGCCGCCGCCGAGAAACCCTTGAGTTCCTTGTCCTGCCACCGCCCGCCTTCCGGCAAGGCGGCGCCGTTCCTGCCCATGAGCCGCGCCGAGATGACGGCGCTCGGCTGGGACGCCTGCGACATCGTGCTGGTAACCGGCGACGCCTATGTGGACCATCCGAGCTTCGGCATGGCCATCATCGGCCGGCTTCTGGAAGCCCAGGGCTTCAGGGTCGGCATCATCGCGCAGCCCGACTGGCAGTCGGCGGAACCGTTCAAGGCGCTGGGCAAGCCGAAGCTGTTCTTCGGCGTCACCGGCGGCAACATGGACTCCATGGTCAACCGCTACACGGCGGACCGCCGGCTGCGCCACGACGACGCCTACACCCCCGGCGGCGAGGGCGGCCGACGGCCGGACCGCTCGACCATCGTCTACACGCAACGCTGCCGCGAGGCGTTCAAGGACGTGCCGATCGTGCTCGGCGGCATCGAGGCGTCGCTGCGCCGCATCGCCCATTTCGACTACTGGTCCGACAAGGTGCGCCGCTCGATCCTGGCGGACGCCAAGGCGGACCTGCTCGTCTACGGCAATGCCGAGCGCGCCATCGTCGAGGTGGCGAACCGTCTCGCCGCCGGTGAGCCGCCCCGCGATCTGAACTCCATCCGGGGCGTCGCGCTGTTCCGCCGCGTGCCAGACCATTATACGGAGCTGCACGCCGACGATCTCGACGCCGCCGATGAGGGCGCGGCCCGCCGCCCCGGCGACACCGTGATCCGGCTGCCAGCCTACGAGCAGGTCGAGCAGGATGGCGAGGCCTATGCCCGCGCCTCGCGCGTGCTGCACCGGGAAAGCAATCCCGGCAATGCGCGCCCGCTCGTCCAGCGCCACGGCGACCGCGACCTCTGGCTGAACCCGCCGCCGATCCCGCTGACCAGCGCCGAGATGGACGCCGTCTACGACCTGCCCTACGCCCGCGCGCCGCATCCCTCCTATGGCGATGCGAAGATCCCGGCCTGGGACATGATCAAGTTCTCGGTGACCATCATGCGCGGCTGCTTCGGCGGCTGCACCTTCTGCTCCATCACCGAGCACGAGGGCCGCATCATCCAGAACCGCTCGGAAGACTCGATCCTGCGCGAGATCGAGCAGATCCGGGACAGGACACCGGGGTTCACGGGCGTGATCTCGGACATCGGCGGGCCGACCGCCAACATGTACCGGATGGCCTGCAAGGACCCCAAGATCGAGGCGGCCTGCCGGCGGCCATCCTGCGTCTTCCCCGACATCTGCCCGAACCTGAACACCTCGCACGACGACCTCATCCGCCTCTATCGCAAGGTCCGCGAGGTGGAGGGGGTCAAGAGGGTGATGGTCGCGTCCGGCGTGCGCTACGACCTGGCGGTGAAGAGCCCCGAATATATCAAGGAGCTGGTGACCCATCACGTCGGCGGCTATCTGAAGATCGCCCCCGAGCACACCGAGCGCGGCCCGCTCGACAAGATGATGAAGCCGGGCATCGGCACCTACGATCGCTTCAAGGAGATGTTCGACGCCGCGGTGAAGCAGGCCGGCAAGAAATACTACCTCATTCCGTATTTCATTGCCGCGCATCCGGGCACGACCGACGAGGACATGATGAACCTCGCGCTCTGGCTCAAGAAGAACCGCTACCGCGCCGATCAGGTACAGACGTTCCTGCCCTCTCCCATGGCCACGGCCACGGCCATGTACCATACCGGCGTCAATCCGCTGCGGGGCGTGCGGCACGGGGGAAGCGACAAGGTCGTGACGGTGAAGGGGCTGCGGCAGCGCCGGCTGCACAAGGCGTTCCTGCGCTACCATGATCCCGACAACTGGCCGCTGCTGCGCGAGGCGCTGAGGCAGATGGGCCGCGCCGATCTGATCGGCCCACGCCCGGACCAGCTCGTGCCGGCGCACCAGCCGCCCGGAACCGGCAAGGCCGCCGGCACGCCACGGCCCGTGCGCCGCACGGGCGGGACGCAACGCTTCACCACGAAGGGCGTGCCCTTGCGAAACAAGTGAACGTTCGGGCGGACAGGCGTCCCCTGCCGAGGCCCGCACCCGCACTTACTCGGGCGTTGGCGTGGCCTCACGCTGCATGACAGCCGCGAAAAAACCGTCGGTATCGTGGCGCGCCGGCGTCAGTGACAAGTAGTCCGGATGCGCCGAGCCAGTCAGCTGCGGCGCGACCTCGCCCAGCGGCACCACATGAAAGGCAGGATGCGCCGCAAGGAAGGCGGCCACCTGCTCCTCGTTTTCCTCGGTCAGCATGGAGCATGTGGCGTAGACGAGCCGCCCGCCGGGCTTCACCAGCCGTGCCGCGCTCGCAAGAATACGCGCCTGCAGCGGCAGGAGATTATCCAGCCCGAGGCCCAGCACGCGCCAGCGTGCGTCGGGATTGCGCCGCCACGTGCCGGTGCCGCTGCACGGCGCATCGACCAGCACGCGATCGAAGGAAGCCTTGTGGCGCTTCACCCAGCGGTCGGTTTCGCTGGCCAGGAGCCTGGTCTCGATATTGTGCAGCCCTGCACGCCGGAACCGCTCGGCGGCACGCTTCAAGCGGCTGTCCAGCACGTCGCAGGCGATGACGTGGCCCTTGTTGGCCATCTGCGCGGCTATGGCCAGCGTCTTGCCGCCGGCCCCGGCGCAGAAATCGACCACGCGTTCGCCCGGCCGCGCGTCAACCAGCATGGCGACAAGCTGCGAGCCCTCGTCCTGTATCTCCACCTCGCCACTTTTCAACATCGGCAGGCTGGCCAGCGAGGGACGCTCTGCCACGCGAATGCCGTAAGGCGCCATGCGAGACGCCTCGGCCCGCAGGCCGAGATCCCGCAGCCCATGCAGCACGTCCTCGCGCGTGGACTTGAGCGGATTGACGCGCAGATCGAGCGGGGCTGGGGTCAGAAGCGCGGCCATCTCGCGCCCGAAAGCGTCATCGAAACGGCGCCGCAAGGGGTCGACCGCCCAGGATGGACATTCAACGCGCACCTCGTCCGGCATGGCGGGATGGTCGATGGGGCAGCCCTGCAATTTCACCAGCAGCGCGCGCTCGTGATCCTTCAGGACGGCAGGCGCGAATTTTCCACCGTTGAACAGGCCATGGACCTGATCCGGCGTCGTGCGCCCCAAGGGCTTGCCCCCATCGAGCGCCAGCCATGCCAGCAGCCGGTTGCGCGGCGCGTCCGGGCGTCCGTGCTTCGTCAACCACCAGTCTATGCGAGCGTGATGCCGCAATAGTGCGTAGAGCAGATCAGAAATATGGCCACGATCCTTGTCGCCGATATAGCGACGGGCTCGAAACCACGCCGAGACGACAGCATCGGCGGGACGCGCGACACGATCGACTTCATGCATCAGATCGAGAGTTGCTTGCAGACGGGCGGCAGGGGTCACGGAGAGACGATCAGGCTGGAAAAAGCGCGGCACCATAGATGAAAGCGCTGCTGTTGACCATTGATTCGCATATCTCTCTGGCGACCTCCTGCATGGAGGCAACCGTGAGCCCCCCGCACCGCGATCAGGCTCGACCGCATCGGCAAGGCCCCATCCCGAAACGCCGCTATCGCGCGACGCCCCGAACCTTGTCCGGCAGAAGCGGCGCGATAATCCCCCATTCCTCGTCGGTCAGTTCGTGGCGGCGCATCTTTCAGGCTCCCGGCTTCGGAGCTTGAAAGACGACAAAACCCGCTACGCGGATCTATGGGGACACTCTTCTAGCTCAGATAGCTCTCGATCACCGCCCGGTCCCGACGCAGCTCGTGCGCCGGCCCGCTCAGGGCGACGCGCCCCCGCTGAAGCACGTGGGCCTCATCCGCCGTGTCAAGCGCGAGCAAGGCGAGCTGCTCCACCAGCAGCACTGCGAGGCCGCCGTCGGCGAGGCCGCGCAGCGCCTTGAGGATGGTCGTCACCACCTGCGGGGCGAGGCCGAGGGAGGGCTCGTCGAGCAGCAGCACCTTCGGCCGCATCATCAGCGCCCGGCTCACCGCGAGCATCTGCTGCTCGCCGCCGGAAAGATTGCCGCCAAGGATGTGCTGGCGTTCCTTCAGAACCGGAAAGCGGGCGAACTCGCGCTCCAGCCCCTGCGCGATCGCGTCGGCGTCGAGACCGGCCACACGGTCGGCGCCCATCACCAGATTGTCCCGCACGGTGAGGTTGGGAACGATCTGGCGGCCCTGCGGCACGTGCACCAGCCCGGCGCGGGCGAGAAGGTGGGGCTTGATCCCGGCGGTCGGCCGCCCGTCGAAGCGGATGGTGCCGGCGCGCGGGGCCACGATGTTGGAGAGGGTGCGCAGGAGGGTCGTCTTGCCCGCGCCGTTGGCGCCGATCACCGTCACCAGCCGCCCCGGCGCGAGGCGCAGGGAGACATCGTGCAGGATGCCGACGGGGCCGATGGCGACCTCGATCTTCTCGACCTCGATCATGCCGCATCCTCCACGGCGCCGAGATAGGCGCGGATGACGTTCGGGTCCTTCTGCACCTCCGCCGGCGTGCCGCAGGCGATGCGGTTGCCGAAATCGAGCACCGTCACCCGGTCGGCGAGGCCCATCACGAACTCCATGTTGTGCTCCACCAGCAGCACGCTGATGCCGGCATCCCTGAGCTTCGCCACGATGCGCGCGACCTCGCGCGCCTCCTGCGGGTTCACGCCCGCCACCGGCTCGTCCAGCAGCAGGATGGCGGGCTTCTGGGCGATGGCCCGCGCCAGCTCCACCAGCTTGCGGTGGCCATAGGACAGGTCCTTGGGGCTCATGTCCGCGAGGTGGCCGATGCCGAGGAAGGCGAGGATGGAAGCGGCCTCGCCCCGCTCGCGCGCCTCGTGCCCGGCGCCGCCGAGGAAGTCGAGCACGTCGCCGACGAGGCCGCGGCGGCGTTCCATGCCCAGCATCACGTTCTCCAGCACGCTCACGCCCTGGATGAGCTGGAGGTTCTGGAACGTGCGCACCAGCCCGAGGCGGGCGCGGCGGTGCGCCGGCAGGCGCGTGACGTCCTCGCCGCCGATGAGGATGCGCCCGGCGGTCGGGGCGTAGAGCCCGGCGACCACGTTGATGAAGGTGGACTTGCCCGCGCCGTTCGGCCCGATGAGCGCATGGACCGTGCCGGGCTCGACCGAGAGCGTCGCGTCGCGCAGCGCCACGACGCCGGCATAGCTCTTGGTGACGCCCACCACCTCGAGCCGCCCCCCGGTGCGGCCGCGCGCGGCCAGGACGGGATGGAAGGCGGGAACCCCATCCGCCGCGACGCCCGGCTTCGCCCGACGCCGGCCGAACAGGCCGATGGCGCCTTCGGGGAACAGCAGCAGCACCACCAGCAGGATGCCGCCGTAGAGCATGAGCCCGATGTCGTGGACGGCGGCGATGGCCTCGGCGATACCGATCAGGATCGCCGTGCCGAGCAGCGGCCCCGCCGAGCGCCCGAGGCCGCCGATGACGGTGGCGATGAGCAGCGAGATGGTGAGACGGATGTTGAAGGCATCGGAGGAGACGAAACCGCTCTGGTGGGCGAACAGCACGCCCGCCAGCCCCGCCAGCCCCGCGCTCGCCGCGAACACGCCGATGCGCCACAGCGGCACGTTGAGGCCGACCGTCGCGGCGAAGGATTCGCTCTCCTTCACCGCATTGAGGTGGCGGCCGATGGAGGAGCCGAACACGTAGTCGCTGGCGATCTGCACCAGCAGCAGCACGCCGGCGGCGAACCAGAAGAAATAGGTCGGCCCCATGCGGAAGTTGCCGAAGTCGATCTGCGGCACGCCCATGAGGCCCATGGTGCCGCCAGTCACCGTCACCCAGCGCTGGGCCACGATCTCCACGATGAAGCCGAAGGCCAGCGTCGCCATGGCGAGATAGAGCCCGCGCGTGCGCAGCGCCACCGCCCCCACGAGGAGCCCGGCGACGAGGCTGGCGGCGAGCGCCAGCCCCATGGAGAGCGTCAGCGGCCAACCGTAGGTGGTGGCGAGGATGGCGGAGACGTAGGCGCCCACGGCATAGAACCCGCCGTGGCCGAGCGACATCTGCCCGGAGAGCCCCAGCAGGATGTTGAGGCCGATCACGGCGATCGCCGTATAGGCGAAGGTCTGGCCCACATGGACGAAGAAGGGGTTGGGGGCGACCAGCGGAAAGACGGCGATGGCCGCGGCGGCAAGGCCGTAGACGGCGAGGCGCGGGATGCGGGGCATGATCAAGCCTCCTCAGCGCACGTCGGCGCGTCGCTCGCCGAACAGCCCGGAGGGACGGACGGCGAGGAGGGCCATGACGAACAGCAGCGGGTAGAGATCGCCGAAGGCGCTGTCCCAATAGTTGGAGAACGCTTCCGCGACGCCGAACAGCAGGCCGCCGATGAGGATGCCGACCGGATTGGTGAACCCGCCGACCGCGGCGACCGCCAGCGCCTTGATGGTGAATATCAGCCCCATGTGCGGATGCACCGACACCAGCGGCCCCACCAGCACGCCGGAGATGCCGGCCATCAGCGCGGCGAGCACGAACACCAGCACCACCACGCCGCGCACGTCGATGCCGAACAGGGACGCAGCCTCGGGATTGAACGCGACCGCATAGACCGCCTTCCCCCAGCGCGAGCCGAACAGGAACCAGTAGAAGGCGCCGACCACCACGAAGGCGGTGACGATGATCGCCGCCTCCTCGAAGAAGATGCCGACGCCGAGGATGTTGATGACGTTGTCGCGGGTCTTGGAGAACAGGGGCGGCGCATATTGCGCGGACTTGCCGAAGCCGAGCTCCACCAGGTTCTGGAGGATGAGCGCCGATCCCGCGGTGGTGAGCACCCAGGAATAGGCGCCGGCGCGGTCGCCCAGCCGGTCGAGCGGCCGGATGGCGAACCGCTCCAAGAGATAGCCGAGAACCCCCATGATCACGAGCACGCCCAGCACCGCGAGCGGCGCCGGCACCCCGGCGGCGAGCATGCCGATGGAGGCGAAGGCGCCCACCATCAGGAAATCCCCCTGGCCGAAGTTCAGCCGGTGGGTGGCGAGGTGGGTGATGAACAGGCCCTTGGCGGTGAGCGTGTAGATGGCGCCCACGGCGATGCCGCTGACGAGCAGCTGGAAGAAGTTGAGCAGCGTCACGGTGCACCTCCGCCGCCGGGCGGGACGCTGGGATGCAAGGCGGATGGTCTGGTCGGCATGCTGTCTCCCGGAAGGTGGGTCGCGGCCGGTCTTGCGCCGGCCTGTTTCCTCTGCATCTCAGCCCGCTTCTGCCTCAGGCGCGAACATGGCCATGCCGGTCCTGCCGCCGCAGAAGCGCATGCGGGCGCCGAGGGGCGGCGCGTCGGCCTCGGTCTCCGGTGTGCGTGCCAGCCGGCCGGTCAGGCGTACACCGCAATCGAGATCGACCACCGCGACGGCATAGGGCCCGTCCGCCTGGAAGCGCGTGGGCGGACGGCGCACCAGCGTCCAGGAGACAAGGACGCCGTCCCCGGCGACCGTTGCCGGCTCCATGCGGGGGCTGTGGCATGAGGGACAGAGCTCGCGCGGGCCCGGATCAAGCTGGCCGCACGCGGCGCAGCGCAGGATCTCGATGGAAGGCGCGGAGGAAAGGCTGGAAGGCATCGGCGTGTGGTGATCCCGGTGGCAGGCGCGGCGGTGGCAGAAGTGTCGGGGGTGATGGTCTCAGCGGCCCTGGAAATCGGCTTCGCGCTTCTCGCGAAATGCCGTCGTCCCCTCGACGATGTCGTGGCTCTGGCCGAGGTCGAAGAAGGAGCGCGACTCGAGCCGCAGCGCCTCGCCCTGCGGCATGCCGACGGCGCGGCGCATCACGTCCTTGGCGAAGCGGTGGGAGAGCGGCGAGCGCTTCGCCAGCATCTGCGCATAGTCGAGCGTGAACGCCACCAGCTCCTCGGCCGGCACGATGCGGTTGACGAGGCCGATGCGGAGCGCATGCTCAGCGTTCACCCGGTCCCCGGAAAGGATGATCTCCATGGCATGGCCGAGCCCGACGATCTGCGGCAGGCGGATGAGGCCGCCGTCGCAGGCGTGAAAGCCCCATTTGGCGTCCTGGAGGGCGAACTCCGCATTGGGCGCGCAGAACCTCAGGTCGCAGGCGAGCGCCAGCTCGAACCCGCCCGAGATGGCGAAGCCGTTCACCGCGGCGAGGATCGGCTTGTCGATCTCCAGGGTGCGGGTGATGCCGCCGAAGCCCGGACCGTTGGTGTAGCGGGTGCGGAACTCCGGCGCCGAGGTGCGGGCGAAGTTCACCGTATAGGTCTTGAGGTCGGCGCCGGCGCAGAAGGCCTTGTCGCCCGCGCCCGTGACCACAGCCACGTGGGCGCCGTCGTCGCGGTCGAACGCGCGGAAGGCCTCCACCAGCTCATCATTGGCGGCGAAGTCGAGGGAGTTCATGACGGACGGACGGTCGATGGTGATGAGCCAGACCTTGCCGTGGCGGTCGCAGCGAATGTCGCCCATGGGTTCTTCCGATGCTGTGGGAGGGGCGCGCGGTCAGGCGCCAGTGGAGCGCAGGATGTTGACGGTGCAGGCGACGCCGGTACCGCCTAGATTGTGGGTGAGAGCGACCTTCGCGCCCTTCACTTGGTTGGGGTGCGCGCCGCGCAGTTGGAGCACGCTCTCGTAGATCTGGCCGAGGCCGGTCGCGCCCACCGGATGGCCCTTGGCGAGCAGCCCGCCGCTGGCATTGATGGGCCGGTCGCCGTCCACCGCGGTGCGGCCCTCGGCGGCATAGGCGGCCCCCGCGCCGCGCGGCATCAGGCCGAGGTCCTCGCCGTCGATGATCTCGGCGATGGAGAAGCAGTCGTGCAGCTCCACGCAGCTCACGTCGTCCGCGGAGATGCCGGCCTGGGCATAGGCGGCCTGCGCGGCGGCGATCGTCGCCTCGAAGGTGCACAGATCGGGATGGCCGGCGATGCGCGCGCTGCCCCGCGCCTGGGCGGAGGCCAGCACCTCGACCGGCTGGGGAAGGACATCGCGCAGCCGGTCGCCGGCGACGAGGAGGACGGCGGCGGCGCCGTCGCTCGCCGGGCAGCAGTCAAAGAGGCGCAGCGGATCGCAGATGAGGCGGGCGGCGCCGATCTCTTCGACGGAAAGGTCTGCGCCCATCTGGGCGAGAGGGTTCCTGAGGCCGTTGCCCTTGTTCTTGCGGACGACGGCGGAGATATCGTCCCGCGTCGCGCCGTAGCGCTCCTCATAGAGCCGCCACGCGAGGCCGAACAGGCCCGGGAAGGTGAGCCCGCTCACCCCGTCGCTGCGGAAGTCCATGGCGCAGTTGAGCGCCGAGGTGACGGCCGCCGTGTCGGCATGGGTCATCTTCTCCGCGCCCACCGCCAGCGCCATGTCGCACATGCCGCTCGCGACCGCGAGGAAGGCGTGGCGGAAGGCGATGCCGCCGGAGGCGCAGGCGCCCTCCACCTTGGTGCAGGGAATCTGCGGCAGGCCGAGCCCATCCGCCACCAGCCCCGCCAGCACCTCCTGCCCGAGCAGCGGGCCGGCGACGAAATTGCCGAGATAGAGCGCGCCGATGTCGCCGCGGTCGAGGCCGGATTCGCGGATCGCCGCATCGGCCGCGCGGATGGCGAGGGCCTCGATGGAAGTTCCCGGATGGCGACCGAAGGCGGAGGAGCCGATGCCGGCGACGAAGACGGGCCTCACGATACGGTTCCCTTGTTCTCGGCGGGGTCCCCGGCAAGGTCTTCGGCGAGCCGGCGGCGCAGCTCGGTCTTCAGGATCTTGCCGTAGTTGTTCTTGGGCAGCGCCGCCTCGAAGCGGTAGCGCTTGGGCCGCTTGAAGCGGGCGATGTTGTCGAGGCACAGCTGGTCAAGCTCGGCCGCATCGACGCTGGCGCCGGGGCGCACGGCGACGAACGCCACCACCTCCTCGCCCCAGTCGGCATGGGGGGCGCCGATGACGGACACCTCGAGCACGCCCTCGTGGCGCAGCAGCACCTCCTCCACCTCGCGCGGATAGATGTTGCTGCCGCCGGAGATGATGAGGTCCTTGGAGCGGTCGCGCAGGGTGAGATAGCCCTGCCCGTCCAGGCTTCCCACGTCGCCGGTGTAGAGCCAGCCGTCGCGCAGGGCGGCCGCCGTGCCGGCGGGATTGTTCCAGTAGCCTTCCATCACGCAGTCGCTGCGGGTGATGACCTCGCCAACCTCGCCGGACGGCAGGTCGCGGCCGTCCTCGTCCACCACCCGCACCTCCTGGCCGGTGCGCGGATAGCCGCAGGAGCCGAGCACCTCGTCCGCGGCGGGAGCGCCGTCGGGGCCCACATGGAGCGCCTTGGGCAGCGCGGTGATGGTCATGGGCGATTCGCCCTGGCCGAAGATCTGGCACAGCTTCGGGCCAAGCATGCGCAGGGCCTGCTTGAGGTCGGCGACGTACATGGGCGCGCCGCCATAATAGATGGTCTTGAGGTTCGTCAGGTCCGCGGTGAGCGTCGCCGGGTGATTGACCAGGCGCGTCAGCATGGTGGGGGCCGCGAAAAAGCTCACCTTCCGGTAGCGCGCGATGGCCGCCAGCACATCCTCCACGTCGAAGCCCGGCAGCACCACCTGCCGTCCGCCCTTCAGCAGGAAGGGCAGGCTGTAGAGACCGGCGCCGTGGGAGACGGGCGCGCAGGTGATGTGGGTGTCGTCCGCATCCACCGGATCGATGTCCGCCAGATAAGCAAGGCTCATGGCCAGCAGGTTGCGGTGGCTGAGCATGGCGCCCTTGGGCTTGCCCGTGGTGCCCGAGGTGTAGAACAGCCACGCGCGCTCGTCCGGCGCAGCATTTGCGCAGGCGATCGGCGCGGCGCCCGCGAGCCGGTCGTAGTCCGCCGTTCCGGCGCAGATGACCGTGCGCAGATGAGCGATCGAGGCGACCTCCGCGGAGAGCCCGCCGGCAAGGCCCCGGGTGGTCACGAGGGCCTCGGCGCCCGCGTCGGCGGCGATGCCCGCCACCTCGCGGGGGTGGAGCTTGGCGTTGACCGGCACCGCGCACAGCCCGGCGATCCAGCAGCCCATGAGGCATTCGAAGAAGGCGCCGGTGTTCTCCATGAACAGCACCACGCGGGCGCCGGGCGCGAGGCCGAGCCCCCTGAACCCGCCGGCCACGCGCGCGGAGCGCTCGGCGAAGGCGGCGTAGGTCAGGGTTCCGTCGGCGTCGGTGATTGCGGGGTTGTCCGGCAGGCGTCGTGCGGTCTGCAGGATGAGCGTGGCGATGCTCATCGGCCCTCCCTACTATTTAGTAGTTATATTTACTGATGAGTCAGGCTAGCTGTTTTACGAGTTTTGTGCAAGCATGTCCGTCGGTTTTTGTTCCGAAGGCCGCGCTTCCCGGATGTCGATCCCGGAGTGTCCATCCTTCGGTCGTCCCAAGCAGGATGCGCCAGTTCATGAGTGACACTCCCACCACGGCGATCCGTGCCCCTGCGCCGGGGCGCGCGGCCTTCGACCGAGACGAGCAGCGCCGCCGCAAGCGCGAGGCAGTGCTGCGCGTGGCCGCCTCCGCTTTCAACCGCCGGGGCTTCGCCAATACATCCATGGACGACGTGGCATCTGTTCTCGGCGTGTCGAAGCCGACGCTCTACCAGTATTTCAAGAGCAAGCAGGAGCTGCTCTACGCCTGCCACCAGGTGGCCATGGACAATGGCGAGGCGGGCCTGGCGCTGGCCGCCGCCCATGACGGGACCGGCCTGGAGAAGCTCATCGTCTACCTGCGGCGCTACATGGAAGGCATCTTCGGCGACCTCGGAAACTGCCCGGTGCTCACCGATGTCGATTCGCTCACGCCGGAGGACCGTGAGAAGGTCGTCGCCCGCCGCAAGCGCATCAGCCACGCGACAAAGGATCTGATCGCGCTGGGGGTGGCAGACGGCTCCGTCGGCCCCTGCGACCCCAAGCTGGCCAGCCTGTTCGCCCTCGGCGTGGTGAACTGGATTCCGGCCTGGTATCGCGACTCCGGACCGAATACCCCGGAGGAGATCATGGAAAGCTTCGCCGCCTTGCTGATCTCGGGCCTCGCCGCGCCAGCTGCGCCCAAGCGCCAGCGCGCGAAGGCGAAGCCTCAGGCCTGATCCCCTCCCCTGCCCGCCGCCGGACCGTCCGCGATCCGGCGGCAGAGAGGCCATCCTACTTCGGCGCGGGCACCACCGTGTCGCCCTTCCAGATGCCGAGGAAGATGTCGCCCTGGCCAAGGCATTCGTGGTCGTTCGGGCCGAACGGCTTCGCCGGCGTCGCCGAGACCGCCTGGACGCCGTCGATGGCCTCGATGGCATCACGCAGTTTGGCCGGGTCGGACTTGCCGACCTTGTCCACCGCCGCGAACATGATCTGTCCCGCGTCGTAGCCGAGCGCGGCCACCACCGGCCAGCGATACTCCTTGCCGTACTTCTCCGTCATCCGCTTGTTGAAGGCCTGCGCCTTGGGATCGGAGAGGTCCAGCGCCTGCCCCATGGCGGTGCCCTGGATGGCTTCGACGCCGACGATGTCCTTCACCTTCAGGGACGACAGGCCCCAGTTGCCGGCGAAGACGGGTTTATAATCCAGCCGCGGCAGCGGGCGATAGGGCAGCTCGAACGACTCGTGGAAATGCAGGATGAGGTCGGCGCCCGCGTCGCGCATCTTGATCATTTGCGGCGTCAGGTCGTTGACCCCCGGCGCGGCCGCCTCCACGGCGGCGAGGGTCACGCCGCGCGCCTTGAGGCCGGCGGTGGCCTCCTGGGCGGCGAAGTTGCCGTAGCCGGTGGTGGAGTGCAGGAGCCCGATCTTCTTGTAGTTCTTCACGGCCCAGTCGAGGATCGCATCGATCTGGTACTTCTCGATCATCGAGCAGCGGAAGATGAAGCTCGGCTTCTGGTCGATGAACTTGGTGGTGATGTCGGTCGCGGCGGCAGGCCCGGCGATGAGCGGCACGCCGGCACGCTGCAGCACCGGAGCAAACGCCATCACGTTGCCGCTCGACACTGTGCCTATGACGCCGGCGACGCCGTCGTTCTGGATAAGGCGCTGGACCACCGAGACGGCGCGCTGGGGATTGGCCTCGTCGTCATAGACCACGAGCTCGATCGGCGTCTTGCCGCCCTTCGCCTTGTAGTCCTCCAGCGCCAGCTTGACGCCCTGCAGGTAGCTCTCGCCGAAGTCGACGATGGCCGGCGGCCCGCTCAGGCCTTCCACCACACCGATCTTCACCGGCGCCTGGGCCCGCGCGGCGCCCCCCGACGCAAGCACCAGAGCCAGCGCCGTGCCGACGCCCGCGAGCAGCGCACCTCTTCCCGATCCCATCCGAACCATATCCGTTCCTCCCCACCATTGCTCTTCGGCTCCGCGGCTCAAGGCAGCCACAAAACTCGTGAGTAAGTTTTATATCCTTTTTAGTAGGGGTATCGGATCGTGCTGCGCTCCGCAAGGGGGGAACCGCTCGGGGGCTGCGGCTGTCCGCATTGGGCGTGGGATGGCGAGCTCGGCACATCGGAGCACTCAGGCCAGTGGGTTTTGCAGCCATCCAAAATACTCAAGCATTGGATTGACCTGTAACCAGCATGGGCCGTTGCGCCGTGCCTTCCCTCGCCCGCGTCGGAGCTGCGCGCGGACGCCGGGGGCCGTCACGCCCTCCGCATCAGCTTGTCCAGGGCGGTCTTCATCGCCTCGGCCCCCGCCTCCATCAGCGGACCGACCACGGTCGCAGCGTCATCGGGCAGAAAGTCCGCCGTCCACAGGACGCAGGTAAGTGGGCCCCGCTCGGACACCTGGGCAGAACCGTTGTAGTGCCTCAGGAAGGGGGCCTCGGCGGCCCAGACGAGCCGCCGCTTCTCCTCGTCCAGCGTAACGATGCGCTCTCGTGCCGTAGCGCCGTTGAAGAAGGTGACGACGCGCTCGCCCGGCTCCAGGCGCGTGTCGATGACGAAACCCGGCACGAGACGCGTGTGCAGGGCGCCGATGTCGCGGATCGCGTCCCACACCTCATCGGCCGGGGCACCGGTGAGAATTTCCTTTTGAATCGTTGCCATGAGATACCACCATCGTTCTCAAGAGTGTTGAAGCGGCATGCTCGCGGAATGGCTTACGCGGATGTGCCGCAATAGGCCTCGATGCGATAGCCATCGGGGTCCTTCACGAAGGCCGCGTAATAGGTTGGGCCGTAATCCGCCCTGGTGCCCGGCTGGCCGTTGTCCAGGCCACCGGCACCGAGCGCCGCGGCGTGAAAAGCATCCACGCTCCGGCGGGTGGGAGCGGCGAAACAAAGGTGAAGGCCGGAGGCGTCGTCTGGTGGAACCGGTGCCGTGCTGGCGAGGACCCAGAAGGACACGCGGTCGGCACCATAGCCGAGGGCGCCCTCGTCCGCGCTGAGGCAGCGATGGCCGAGGGGCGCCAGCACTGCGTCGTAGAACGCCTTGCTGCGTTCTACATCCTTCACGCCGATGGAGATGTGGTCAAACATGTCTGGATCCTCGCTGCTCGGGGGATGAGCCATGGGTATGGGGCGAGGCCGCTGTGCGCTTGGGAAAAATTGCTTTTCGAAGCCGAAGGAGGCAACGGTGACGGACAAGATGGAGGCGCGACCGCTGGCAGGAGGCCCGGGCTGGCATGTTCGGGACATGCTGTGCCGCTGCGGCCCTGATGACGCCCCGTTCGAGGAAGAGCACGACACCGTCGCCGTGGCGGCGGTCCTGAGTGGGACATTCACCTATCGCACGACCCAGGGCGGAAGCCTGCTGGCGCCCGGCGCCATCCTGCTGGGCAACCATGGCCGATGCTTCCAATGCGGCCACGAGCACGGGACCGGCGACCGGTGCCTGTCCTTCCACTTCACCGCGGACTATTGGGAAGGGATCGCCGGTGCCGTCCCAGGCGCCCACAGGGGCCGGTTCGAGGTCCCGAGCCTGCCGCCGGCTGCGGCGTTGCTACCGACCACCGCCATGCTGGAAGTCGCGCGGAACCTCGGACAGCCCGCAATGGAGGAGGTTGCCCTCGCATTCGCGGCCACGGCGCTTGGAATGTCGGCCGGGCTCACGCTCGAAGGCGGAGGACACCGCGCTTCGGACGAGCGCCGGATCTCCGAGGCGGTGCGGCGCATCGAGCTGTCGGCCCACGAATGCGGAGACGAGCGGCTCTCGCTGGGCGCGCTCGCGGCGGATGCCGCCATGAGCCCCTGCCACTTCCTGCGGACCTTCCGCCGGCTCGTCGGCATGACCCCGCACCAGTTCGTCCTTCACGTGCGGATGCAGAAGGCCGCTGTGCGTATTCGCACCACGGACATCGCGCTCACCGCCATTGCCCTGGATGCGGGCTTCAACGACCTCTCCACCTTTGGCCGGCGCTTTCGGCGCGTCATGGGAGCGAGCCCCGGCGCCTATCGCCGGCAGACACGGAGCTAATGGGCGGCCCGCCGAGGGACATCGCGACGACACGCGCGCCATGCACCCGTCGAACGTCGCCGTGGGCAATCGCGTGGACGGACTGGAGCAAGCAGAGCCTAAGATGTCGGGGAGGCGCCCCTGCCCTGGGGCTCGGGGATGACTAGGCCACCGGGCCGGCCCGGCGCGGTGCCCGCGCTCCGCGCGCGACGCCATAGAGCCGCCCGAGGTCGGCGGCGATCTCGGCCATCCGCCGGCGCAGCTCTGGCGGATCGACCACCTCGATCTCGGCACCGAACCGCAGCAAGTCCACCACTGCCTGCCGCGTGCTCCCGACGGGTAACGTCGCGGTGCACCAACCGCCGGGGCCGGCATCGCCGTGAAGTTTGGTATGGGCGCGGACATAGGGCGGGCTGAAGGCGGCCAGCATTTCCAGCCCCAGCGGCGACAGCCGGACGGTGGCGACGACAGCGTGGAGCTCGGCCTCCAGCCGCTCGGTGGAGGCCTTCCAGTAGGCCGGAAGATCGAACCGCTCCGGCCGCTCGAAGCGGGTATCGAGCACATGGAGATCCAGGATGCGGGCGACACGGTAGGTGCGCGCGCCGCCGGCGACCGCGCCGACGAGATACCAGGCCCCGCTCTTCAGCACGATGCCGAGGGGCTCCACCTGCCGCAGCTTCTCGCCCTTCCAGCTCGAGTACCGAATCTCCACGGGATGCTGGCGCCACACCGCATCGGCGATGGCAGCGAGGTGCACAGGCTGCTCGGCGTCGGAGAACCAGGCCGGCGCATCGAGGTGAAACCGAGCGCCCATGCGTTCCGCGCTCGCCCGCAACTCCTCCGGCAGGGCGGCGAGGAGCTTGGTGCGGGCGGTGGCGATCACCGCGCCGAGGCCAAGGTCGGCGGCCGGCCCATCGAGCCCGGTCAGGAACAGCGCTTCCGCCTCCTGTGGCGAGAGGCCATTGAGCCGCACGCGATAGCCGTCGAGCAGCCGGTAGCCGCCGCCCGTGCCGCGCTCGCTGTAGACCGGCACGCCGGCGGCGCTCAGCGCGTCAATGTCGCGATAGATGGTGCGCAAGGAGACCTCGCACGCATCCGCCAGGGCCTGCGCGGTTACCCGTCGCCGGGCCTGGAGGGTCGTCAGGATGGAAAGGAGACGGCTTGCACGCATGATAATGATTATCTTCCCCCAACCTGACAGAAATTGACAGGGAGGACGATCTAGGGTCCCGGCATGGATCCAACCGGTCCTCGACCACATCATGTTCTGCCACACGCGCAACCACGGCTCAGCCAGATGTGACCGGCGGGTGATCGCCATTTCCAAGCTCCGGAGCCCGCGATGGAAAAGAGTGACATCAGGAAGCAATGCAAGCCGCTCTACAGCGCCAAGGCTGGTGTCTTTTCCATCGTTGAGGTGCCGCCTCTCCCATATTTCATGGTCGATGGCGCCGGAGACCCCAACACCGCGCCCGAATACGGATCTGCCATCGAAGCTCTCTATGCCGCTTCCTACACACTGAAGTTCAGGAGCAAGGAGGCATTGAAGCGCGACTACGCTTTGCCACCCCTGGAGGGGCTCTGGTGGGCGGAGGACATGGCCGACTTCACCGCACGCCGGAAGGATCTTTGGCGCTGGACGATGATGATCCTCGTGCCGCGATTCATCCCGCACGCCATGGCGGAGGATGCCATTGCCCGCGCGCTGGACAAGAAAAAGCTGCCGGCGCTGGCGAAGGTGCGCGTCGCCGCCCTTGAGGAAGGGCAGGTCGTGCAAACCCTGCATGTGGGCTCATATGACGACGAGGGCCCAATCCTGAGGACGCTGCATGAGGACTTCCTCCCCGCCCATGGGCTGGCCCCGGCCGGGCGTCATCACGAAATCTACCTGAGCGACTCGCGAAAGACCCCTGCCGTCAGCTTGAAGACAATTCTTCGCCAGCCTGTACGATCCATCGCCTGACATCCCCATCAGGTGCAGGCTCGGACGATCGGCA
This sequence comes from Xanthobacter nonsaccharivorans, assembly GCF_043194755.2. Lineage (NCBI taxonomy): Bacteria > Pseudomonadati > Pseudomonadota > Alphaproteobacteria > Hyphomicrobiales > Xanthobacteraceae > Xanthobacter > Xanthobacter nonsaccharivorans. Next base: position 3,560,074 of record NZ_CM195526.1, read on the forward strand.
AGAGATACTCTGTTCAAGCTGGTGGGCGCGGAGGACGTATCATGATGTCATGCGAGATGGTCTTTCGTGCCGTCACTGTGCACAATTGGGCTGATTTCGAGACGCTGTTCGAAAGTCGGGGCGCACCGAAGTCCTGCTGGTGCACGGTCTGGCGGACCACGCAGCCGCTTCCCGGCGCATCGCCGCAAGCCACGGCGAAGAAGCTCGAGATGAAAAGGCGCGTCGTGTCGGGAGAACCGATCGGGCTGCTGGGCTACATCGGTCCGGAGCCGGTGGCGTGGTGCTCCATCGCGCCGCGCCATACCTATCGTGCCACCATGAGCGACACCATGCCGGGAGACGAAAGGCAGAAGGTCTGGTCGATCACCTGTTTCTTCGTCCTGAGGCGGTTCCGGGGGCAAGGGCTGTTCCGGAAGCTGATCGCGGCCGCAGAAGCGTATGCCGCCGGCAACGGCGCGACGCTGCTGGAAGGATGTCCCGTCGACCCGCAGTCTCCAAGCTACCGCTTCTGCGGCTTCCTTCCGGCTTTCGAGCAGGCGGGATATGTGCAGGTCGGCCAGAAGGGTGCGCGCCGGCACATCGTGCGCAAGCAGCTCGCCGCGGCGGAATAAGCGTCACGCCCGGTGACAGCCCGCCGCCGCGCACTCTCCGAGCCGGACGGCTGGCAGACGGCCCCTTGATGGAAGACGATCTCCTTCCCCCTTCGGCGGTCCTGCGCCACAGCGTGGTCCTGTGCGTGGTGGGGGTGCCCCCTGCGCAAGCGGTGCATCCGAGGGAAACACGGCGACACGGCACAGGCCTATGGCGCACCACCTTTCGGGCCAGCATCGCCCAACCCCTTCGAACGCTGCAGCGCCTGGGCGACCGTCTGGAGGTCGTTCGTCAGGATTCCGCCTCCGTAGCCATGCGGCAGGCTGCGAACATCTTCAGGAGTATCGATACCGGAAGAAAAATCGCCGCCGCTGTAAGGTCCGACAGCAAAGACAAGACTTCCAACATACCGCATGCGCTCAAGGAAGCGATCTGGCCATCCCCAGAGCCATGGCGCGATGTTGGTCGGGACGAAGATGATGCTGTTGTGGCAAGCGGGCGGCACCATCCCGGTCCAACCGTAGCCGACATACGAAAAGAGGCATGCTTTCAGGGTGCTTCGAGACATCGTCCGCAGACCAGGCATGGCGTTTCTCAAGGCGTCAATTGGTGCGTCTCCGCCATAGACCATCAGCCGGCCTGCCTCTTCAGCAGTTCGCGCCCGCAAGGCCGCCGCGAGGAGGCGGCCCTCATTCGGGTCGTTGCTCTTGATGTTGATCAGGAACCGACGCCTGGGAAATGTCGTCAGAACCTCATCCAGCGAAGGCATCAGCCCGAGGCCGTGTCCGCGAAAGGGAAAGGTCCGTCCGCCATCGGCCGTATAACCGTATCCCACATCGAGTGCCTTCAGCTGCGCCATCGAATGCTCCCTGGTCACACCGTGACCATCGGTGCGGCACTCGAGGGTCCAGTCGTGAAAGACAGCGAACTGGCCGTCGGTGGTGGGATGAACATCGAGCTCGACGATGTCGGCGCCAGCTTCGAATGCAGCGCGCATCGAGGCAATCGTGTTTTCGAGGTATTGGTGCGTCGGTGGCAGCATGCGGGCGGCTGTGCACGTATCATTCTGCAAGCCGACCCTGTCGAAATCCTGAGCAAGGCCACGATGCGCCAATATTGTTGCCCGCGTGGTTGGGCGCACAGCGAATATGTTTGAATTGTTTACGAAAACGAGCGCACCGAAGAACAGCGTTCCGCCGCCAATCCAAAGCCACATTTTTCGCATGGAACAGAAAACCTTGTGCGGACCGTCCACAGGGGGCGTCGCCCCTGAGCACCGAAGCTACGATACACGGCGGAGAGCAGCTTGGAAAAATGCGACAGCCCTGCGCTCGACGGCCAGCCTGCACCGCGCGGCCTGATCGACCCTCGTGGCGCGGCTCAGCGGGTCCGCGTCCGGCGCTATGTGCCGTCGGCCCGGCTCCGGCCCTTCGTCGATCACCACTGGATCATCGAATGGGACCTGACGGGATCTGCTGAGGAGCTTCAGCGCGTCATTCCGTCTCCGAATGCGCATCTGGTCATTTCGCCTGGGGAATCAGCCCTTTTCGGGGTCGTGCGCGGCCTGGAGGAGCGCTGGCTGCGCGGACGCGGGATAGCCTATGGAATGAGGTTTCGGCCGGGCGGCCTTCGCCCGTTTCTCAACCACCCGATGGCCGTTCTCACGGACCGCAAGCTTCCCGCCGAAACGTTGACCGGCTGCGGCGCACCGGTTCTCGAAGCGCGTATCCTGACACAGGACTCCCACGAGGCCATGATCCGTGAAGCCGAGGCTTGCCTCGAACCTCGCCTCCCCGCGCCGGACGACACCGTCGATCGCGTTTGCTCGATCATCGCGGCCCTCCGCCAGGACGGCGGCGCGACGCGGGCCGCGACATTGGCAAGGGCGTTCGGAATGACGCCGCGCTCCCTGGAGAGGCTGTTCTGCGAATATGTCGGCGTGTCCCCAAAGTGGGTCATCCAACGTTATCGGCTCCAAGATGCAGCATATCTCCTCGCTTCAGACTCCCGTATTCAACTGGCCGCACTGGCGGCCGATCTTGGATATTTCGACCAGGCCCATCTGACCCGGGATTTCCGGCGCCAATTTGGGCTCTCCCCTGCACAATATAGACAGAGCCAAGTTTGAGTGTGATCCGCAGGTGCCGCGATCACGCTTCACGGACACTCCGCGGCATGGGCTGGGGAGTCGACTCTTGTTGCGTCGTCCACCGGGACACCCGTGTCCGTTGCTCTTGTGGGTGAGGTTGGCATTGCCGGTCATGCCGTCCGCCACGCCGAGCCCGGTCGGGGGCACCGCCGGCTTCTCGGCACCTTGAGCAGCCTCGGGAGAAATGGGAGGCCGCTTGCACACATGACCGCGATGATCTTCGCTCAACCTGACAAAAATTGACAGGTAGGGCGGTCTAAGGTCGCGATGCATACCCACCTGAGGACCTCCATCCCCATGACGAAGCCCATCATGAACGTCGCCGATGTCGATCTTCAGCCGCGCCCACCCGCGTTCGCACCCACCGGTGCAGCGGCGGAGCTCTATGACGCGCGGATTGCGTTCGTCTCCCGCCGGATGGGCGCGACCAGCCTCGGCTACAACGTGACCGCGGTGCCCCCGGGCAAGCGGGCCTTCCCGTTCCACAGCCACCTGACGAACGACGAGATGTTCTTCGTCCTGTCCGGCACGGGGGAGATCCGCATCGGAGAAGAGGTGCATCCAATCCGCCCGGGCGACATCATCTCCTGCCCGGCCGGCGGGCCGCAGACGGCGCACCAGATCATCAACACCGGAACTGAGGAGCTGCGCTATCTCGCGGTCAGCTCCATGCACATGCCGGAGATCGCCGAATACCCAGAGAGCGGACGGTTCGGGCTGCTCGCGCCCCTCACTTCGGCATCCGACGGCAGCCCGCGCATGCTCATGTACATGGGACGCGAGGACGACACCCTGCCCTATTGGGACAGCTGACGAAAGCCGGCGGCTGGAGGCAAGCTGATCGGCTTCGGCGCGGCAATGACGGTGGCGATGGCGGTGGCGCCCTCCGACACAATGGAGGCGCTGCCGCCACGAAGCAGCACCGGCATCGCCTGCACATGGGAGGGGCAGGCGCGCCGACCTCCACCAGCTCATGCTGAAGCGCTGGAACACCTGCGAGATGAGCGTGGTGATGGTGACGCACGACCTGAAGGAGGCGTTCACCCTCGCCACCCGCATCATCGCCTTCGAGCGCCGGCGCAACCACCTCGAAAAAAGCTCGCTCCGGCGCCATCGTCGCAAAAAAACATCGAGGCCTGCCCCAAGAGAATCGCGGGACAAGGAAAGGAGGCGATCAACGCAGCGGGTTCGCCACTTTCAATATACGCGGCGAACTCCGCGGGAAAACCTCAGGCCCACCCTTGAAATCCACGTCAACCGGCGCATATTACATGGGTACACTCATGTAATACGAGAGCACAGATTTTTGATATTTGTAAATACATACCTCACGACACTATGTTCTACTTCGCATCGTACTTTGACTGTGCCCGCCGAACTTCTTCCCAGTTTGCTTTCGTCCAATCGACCAGTCCTTGCGTGGGAAGCAGCAGGCTCCTTCCAAGACCGGTCATCTCATATTCGACGCGGGGCGGCACCTCGGGAAACACCTCGCGGACAACCAGTCCGTCGCGCTCCAGATTCTTCAGGGTCGAAGAAAGCATCCTCTGCGAAATACCCGGAACCGCGCGTTCAAGCTCGGAAAATCGAGCGCGGCCGCCGAGAAGGTCCAGCGAGAGCACGACGAAGATCGTCCATTTGTCGCCGACCTTTGTCAGCAGTTCCCTCACGGCCATCGGGTCAGAGCTCCTGCAGATGGCGGCAGGGTCCAACTGTCTGATCCGGCTCGGCTTTTCCATGACTTACCTCGGCGTAAGTGACTGATCTCAAAGTGCCTTCTTCTTTGAAACAGGCTTCCGATTTATATGTAGCTCTCATCCTGCAAGCAACATCGCAAGCTACTGCGAGAGCCTGATGCCAAATCCGAAATATGCTGCCTACGCGCCAGCTGCCCCTTACTTCGATCTCGTTCGAGGCGCGCTGGGCGAGCTCGTCGATGGCGATCACTTCTTCGACGTCCTGACCGACGAAACCGTCTATGAGGTGCTCTACGACGTACCGGGCTGGCCCCGCGTCATCAATGGGCGCGCCGACGTGATGGCCGCGTTCAGAGGCTATGTCGACAACATCACCCTGCAGTCCGCCGACAAGCTGGTCGTCCACACAACCGACGATGGTTCTGTCGTCGTCATCGAATACGAGGTCCATGGGACGATCCTCGCGACCGGTGTGAAATACGACAACCGCTTCTGCTCGATCGTCAGGATCGAGAACCGCAAGATCGCGCATTGGCGGGACTACATGGACTCGCTCGCCGCCTGGAACGCCTTGACGGCGCGGGCTCGGGGGTGAAGGCCATGAAGCGGATTCTCATGATCGAAATCAGCCCGCGGGGGCAGGACTCGGCAAGCCGGGCGGTTGCCGGCGCGCTCGTCGCGCGGCTCAAAAAACTTTATCCATCAGCACAGCTCATACGCCACGATCTGGCCGCCGAGCATCTGCCCCATCTGGACGGGACCACACTGCGCGCCATCGCGACGAGAGACCCCGCCGAGGCCGACGCGTTGAAAGCCGCGGCCCGGCTATCCGATCAGCTCACCGATGAGCTTCTGGAGACAGATCTGCTGGTGATTGCTACACCGATGTGGAATTTCGGCATCCCTTCGGCACTCAAAGCCTGGATCGACCTTATTGTCCGGCCGGGCCGGACGTTTCAATACACCGCTGGTGGCGTGCTCGGTCTGGCGAAGGATAAGAAAGCGCTTCTGGTTCTTGCTTCAGGTGGCGTCTTTACGGACGGTCCGTGGCGGTCGTGGGATTTCGTCGAACCCTACCTGCGTCAAATCCTCGGCTTCATCGGGATCACCGACATGCAGACCGTGCGCGTCGAAGGGATGAACATCCCCGACCTGGCCGTCAGTGCCGTGCCGAGGGCGATCGAGGCAGTTGGAGAGCTGGTCCTTTAGCCCCGGCCCCGCCCGCCCGACAAGCGAACGGCCGGTTCAGGCCGCGGAGCCAAGGTCCGGGATTGGCGCAAGGAGGCCCGGACCCGCGCTGCTGCTTCGATGTCTCACCAGGATGGTGACCACCCGCAACGAAAAGATGGAAGCGGCTATCCGCGCAAGACCGGTACGCCCGCTTCCGGCGGCGCAGGAGCGCGCCCGTTCCCTAACCTCTTGAGGTGGGCAACGCTCGGCGGGTCATGCTTCCGGCTCCGCCATCCGTTTCGTATCCGGGAAAGACGAGGCGGATAAGGGCCCCGCCCCCCGGAGCATCCTCGATCTGAACATCGCCACCATGCAGGTGCATGATGGTCGAGACGATCGCCAGGCCGAGACCCGCTCCGTCCGCGCGGCTTTCGTCGAGGCGGTGGAAGCGCTCCAGCACGGCGTCCCGCCGGTCCGCCGGGATGCCGGGGCCATGATCGCGCACTGCGCATTGGGGACCCGGGCCAGCGCTGACCTCAACGATGGTTCCGGGCGGCGTATGGCTCAAGGCGTTCTCGACGAGATTCCGCAGGGCGCGACCGAGCGCCTCGCCGTGGCCACGCACCACCGCCGCGCCCCCGTCCCGGAACATGATCGAGCGGCCGTGGGCGACCGCGAGTGGCGTTAGATCCGCCACCACGTCGCGCGCGATGACGCAAAGGTCGGCGCGAATGTCCGGATCGAGTTCAAGCGCTGTGGCATGCGACATGTCGAGCATCTGGTTCACGAGTCGCTTCATTCCCTGCGCATCGGCGACGAGCTTCGTCTTCTCCGGGCCATCGGGCAGCCTGCCGATGCGCAGCATCATGACGGCGAGGGGCGTGCGCAGCTCGTGGGCTGCATCTCCCGCGAAATCCTTCAGGGCGCGCACGGAGCGCTCGATACGCTCCAGCATTGCATTGACCGAGGTCACCAGCGCCTGCACTTCCCGCGAGGAGGCTTCCGCCTCGATCCGCGTTGCGACCTGCGCCGGATCGATGCGATCCACGGCCGCGATGGTCGCCCGGAGGGGCTTCAGCGTGCTGCGCACCACGCTGAAGTTGAGAAGCAGGAACATGAGCGAAAGCAGGAGGAGCGGAAAAATCACGTGGAACCGGATCTCGTTGAAGATGACCGGCACGAACGGACGAAAGCCGTGGCCGGAAATGGCCACCGAGATCCAGAACGGGTGCGTGCCGACGTTGACGCGGCGGGTGCCAGTCAGGAGGAAGCGATTGTCCCAGCTCTCCCGTTGCGTCCGGATGACCAGGAACGACATGGGCGGCTCGTCGGCGATCTTGAGGTTGGCATCGTCGAACCGGGCGACCACCCCCCCACCTCGCTCGTGGATCAGGAAAGCGCGCCGCGTCCCTGCCGCGAGCGGCAGCTGCAGGTCATCTGGAATGACTCGGCCGGCATCGGCACGCATCTGCGGAATCTCGCGCGCGATCCGATCCGCCTCGGCGGTCACCAGCAGCTGGTCGAGCTCGTTGGGATTGTTGACATACATCCACACCACGGCGAGCAGCTGGAACGCCAGGAACACGAGACCCACCAGGGCGAGCCGGAGCGACAAGCGGAAGAACAGGCTGTGCGGCGCGCTGGAGACCAGACGGACCGCCATCACGGGGAACTCCGGTCCGAGCCGGCGACGCCGGCGCGCGAAGCCGGCGCGAGCATGTAGCCGATGCCGTGGGCGGTGTGCAGTATGACATCCGCCTTCCCGGCGGCAAGGCGCCGACGCAGGCGGGATACGGCGGCTTCCAGCGCGTTGGGGGTCACTTCGGAAGAGAGCGCATACAGCGCCTCCTCGAGGCCGGCCTTGCTCACCACATGCCCGGCCCGGCGCATCAGGCGTTCGAGCAGGTCCCGCTCACGTGGGGGCACGTGGACCACCCGCCCGGAAATGCGAACCTCCCGCTCGATGGTGTCGAAGGCGAGATTCTCCATGTTCAGGGTGGTGCCGAGGCAGCCCCCGGGACGACGCAGCAAGGCGCGGCAGCGCGCCGCCAGCTCGGGCATCTCGAAGGGTTTCACCAGATAGTCGTCGGCGCCCGAGTCCAGGCCGCCCACCCTGTCGCCAAGCCCGTTGCGAGCGGTGATGACCAGGATGGGCGTCGTATTTCCTGCCCGGCGGACGGCACGAATGAAAGCGATGCCGTCGCCGTCCGGCATGCCGAGGTCGACGAGCAGGAGGTCATAGCGCGTGATGGACAGGCTTTCCTCCGCTGCGCTCAAGGTGGCGAAGCGGTCAAGCACGAAACCCTCGGCCTCCAGACCTTCGGCGATCAGTGCCGAGAGCCGGAGATTATCTTCCGCGAGCAGGACCCGCATGGTCTACGTCCGCTCCGCGGGCGCGGCGCTTGCGCCCTGTGATCATGGCGAGAACCAGATTTTCTCGATGTACCACGCTTTCCGCGATGGCCGCGAGCACGTGCACCACCGCCATGGCGAGAATGAGGTTGGCACCGATCTCATGGGCGTCCTGGACCCCCTCCACCCCCCAGAAGGCGTCGAGGGTCTGCATCCAGCCGGTAAGGCAGGTGAGCGCAAGAAGCCCCATGAGCACGAGGATCATCGCCGCTCCCGCCGGATTGTGCCCCACGTAGCGGCGATCCCGACGCGCTGCGACGGCCAGGAGATGGGACGCCACGGCCCGGGGCGATACGACGAAATCGGAAAAGCGGGCATGGGCGCTTCCGATGAAGCCCCACACGACCCGCACAGCGAGCGCGGCGGCCACGACGTAGCCCACATAGCGATGGGGCGCCTTGCCGCTGTTCAGGACGAAACTGTTTAGCACGACGCCCAATACCACCGTCCAGTGGAAGATCCGCACCACCGGATCCCACACAGGGACCGTGTACCGGACGCGCGCCAGGCCGCGCGACGGCGTTTCGGTTTGAGGAAACGGCGTTGGCATGGCTCAGTCCACGTTGTTCTCGACGATCTCTCCGGTCACCGGGTTGAAATAGACTTCCGCCTTCCGGCCATCCGCATTGTATCCGTAGATTTCGTAGCATCCGGTCGTGGTCTTCTTGAACACCTTGATATCCTTGAATCCCATCTGCGCGATCTTCAGCTTCATGGCTTCCTCGCCGAGCCACTTGTCCTGCGGCTCCTTGGTGCAGGTAGGACTGGCGACGGCGGCGGACGAAACAAGGCACAGCCCGGTGACGGCGAGCACGACATATCGGCGGATCATTGGTTGTTCCTCGTGGGTGGGGAGGCGACAGGCCGCGCGCATCCCGATGGGGGATCTCTAGGGATGGCGACTGACAAAAGCCTGACGACTGCAGCGGGGCGAATGCGCGGCTCACCGTCAGGACCTCGTCAGCCCGCCCCCTTATCGAAGAGCCGCCGCTCCCCTGAGCGACACCCTTCTTTCGGGAGACCGCTCCATGACCATCATTCGCAGCCTTCTTGTCGCCGGCGCTCTCGCCGGTGCCTCGCTCGCCGCCGCGCCCGGCTTCGCCGGCGACACGCTCAATCCGCAGACCAAGAAGAACCTGGAAGCAGCAATGCACGGCGAGGCATTCGCCAATCTGAAGTATCAGGCCTATGCCGAACATGCGCGCAAGAGCGGGCACCCTGAACTCGCCAAGCTGTTCGATGAAAACGCAAATGTGGAGGCCAACGAGCATTTCGCCCGCGAAGGGGATGCGCTTGGTCTGGTGAATTCCGACGAGGCCAACCTGCTCGACGGCATGGCCGGCGAGCACTATGAAAACACCAAGATGTACGTCGAGTTCGCCAGCCAGGCCGATGCCGTCGGCGACAAGAAGGTGGCGGATCTTTTCCGTCAGATCGCCGCCGATGAAGGCGATCACTACGCCGCTTACAAGGCGGCCGTTGAGAAGCTGCGCGCCGGAAAATGAGGCCACGATCGGCGTGAAGCTATTTCTTCACGCCGATCGCAACAAATGCAGACCTATAATGTAACGAGGGGACAGCCGGAACCGCGCCCGTCCTGCGCGGTTCCGGCTCCATCAGCCGTTCCCCGATAAGCGTGACGCCCCTCGAAAGCCGTTGCTGGGATGAGTGGCCGGGAGGCCGAGATTCCGAAGGGCTCGTGTTGGGCGGTAGAAAGCCGTCTCCGACAGGGGCATGGCCACCTGCATCCCCTCATCAAAGCGTCGCAAGCGAGCATACCCCTGCGACCGATGTAGCCACACCTTCTTCTCCGCCATTTGCATCGCCACGACCGCTGCCTTCTGGCTCCGATCAATGACTTCAGAGCCTGGCGGACATCGCTGCATTCCCTAGCGGCAGATATAGATACTCACGAAATTGCCACGTTGACTCGCGCCGCGCGCTGCGCGTATCTGGTTTTAGTTATATCCAATTGAATATAGCTTTGCGGCGTTTTTCGCCGCTTCGGTCCCGGGATTGCCGCCATGCCTGTTTTTGCGCCTACTGGCCTTATCCTGTCCGCACACCCGCGCGGCGCCCGCTCCCACAACGCCCCGGCGCTCACGCCTTTCTCCGATCCACGCGCGCAGGCCGGTTTTGCCGGGCGCCGCCGTCCCGTTTTCGCCACCATGACGGCGACGGCGGCCCTGCTCACCCTCCAGCAGCCGGCCGTCGCAGCGCCCCAGGGCGGAAACGTCGTCGCCGGTTCCGCCACCATCTCCCAGTCCGGCAACACCACCACCATCAACCAGTCCACCAACAAGGCCATCATCAACTGGCAGAACTTCTCGGTTGGCAAACAGGAGACGGTGGATTTCAACCAGCCCTCCAGCTCCTCCGTCACCTTGAACCGAGTCATCGGCAACGAAACCTCGATCATCGCCGGCGCCATCAACGCCAACGGGCAAGTGTTCATCGTCAATTCCGCGGGCATTCTCTTCACCGGCACCTCGCAGGTGAACGTGGGCGGCCTCGTCGCCTCCACACTCGACATCTCCAACGCCGACTTCCTAGCCGGGAACTATGTTTTCTCCGGCTCCTCCACGGGATCCGTCGTCAACAGGGGCGCGCTCACGGCGGCGGACGGCGGCTACATCTCACTCATGGGCAAGACCGTGTCGAACGCGGGCGTCATCACCGCCACGCTCGGTACGGTGGCGCTGTCCTCCGGCTCGAAGGTCACCCTCAATTTCGACGGCAACTCGCTGGTGGACGTCAGCATCGACCAAGGGGTGATGAACGCGCTCGTCGAGAACAAGCAGCTCATCAAGGCCGATGGCGGCAAGGTGATCATGACCGCCAAGGCGGCGGATGCGGTGCTCTCGGCGCAGGTGAACAATACCGGCGTCATCCAGGCCCGCACCATGGCGCAGCTCACCGGTGGCGGCACCACCACCAAGAAAGGGGCTGTGACCCTGAAGGCCACCGGCGGCACCACGCGGGTGTCGGGCAAGATCGATGCTTCGGCCCCCACAGGCGGCGATGGCGGAAGCATCACCGTTTCGGGGAACAAGGTTGCGCTCGCCGATGGTGCCGTCATCAGCACCCTGGCCGCCACAGGGACCACCGGCAGCCTGGCCATCACCGCCGACCGATTGGCCGTCGCCGAACAGAACGGCGTTCTCGACCAGTTCCGGCGTTACATCACCGGCGATGACGGCAGCGTCCTCACGTCCTCTCAGGTCGCCGGACTGCTCGCGCTCAACAACGTCACCCTTGCCTCGGCGAGCGGGTCTCTCGACATCGACGGCGGGGTGTCCTGGTCGGCGAATACCAAGCTGGCACTGGCCGCGACCAACGACATCAACATCAATGCATCGATCACGGCGACCGGAACGCGCGCCGGGCTGGTGATGAATTATGGCGGCGATTACATCATCGCCAGTGGTGCCTCGGTCACCCTGAGCGGCGCCGACGCCAGCCTCGCCATCAACGGGCAGAGCTACACGCTGATCCACACCATGGCGCAGCTGGAGGCGATCAGCCCCATCATCCGCGACGCGAACGGCAACCCGGTTCTCGATCCGGACAGCATGATGCCGAGCTACACGGACGGGAGCGGATATTACGCGCTCGCCCAGAATCTTGACGCTTCAGGAACCACCTACGACAGGGCGGTGATCAATTCCCTCACCAGCGGGACCCTGGCCGGGATGGGCCACACCATCAGCAACCTCACCATCAACGCCACCACAGCCGACATGTACGGCCAGTATGCCGACGCCGTGTTCATCGGCACGGTCGGCACGTTTTCGGATGGCGCCGGTTCGGCCACGGTTCGCGACCTTGGACTGGTGAACGTCAATGTTGAGGGCGGCATGGTCGCCGCCGGGTTGGTCGGATACAATTTCGGCACCCTCAGCAATGTCTACGTGACCGGAAAGGTCACGGGCGGCTATGAGGTCGCCGGCCTCGCATCGTTCAATAACGGGCTTGTCACCAATTCCCATGCCGATGTCGCCGTCACGGCCGTGAATGGCGGCTCCTATATTGGCGGCCTGGTGGGGTTCAATTCCGTTCGTGGCGTGATCAGCCATTCCTATGCGACCGGGCCGGTCACGGCGGCGGGCGTGACATTGCCCGACGGCGGGATTCTCGTCAGCGCCAGCGTCGGCGGACTTGCGGGCGTCAACGCTGGCAGCATCAACAATTCCTACGCCACCGGCACCGTGACGACGCACGACAGCGTGGACGTGGGCGGCCTCGTCGGCACCAATTACAATTTCGGCTTCGGCGTCCCCGGCGAAGGAACCATCAGCAACTCCTATGCGACGGGCAATGTGTCGGCGACGTTTACAAATCAATACCTTGGCCAACCCGGCTTCGGTGTGGGCGGGCTCGTCGGACACAATGACCAGGGCACCATCAGCGGCTCCTCCGCCAGCGGAAACGTGACGGTGACCACATCGGGCTCCGATATATTCACGTACAGCGTCGGCGGTCTGGTCGGGTACAATTTGTTCGGCACGATCTCCAACTCGTCCGCCAGCGGCAACGTGACGGGCAACGGCAATGTCTATGAAATCGGTGGGCTCGTCGGGACCAATATCACGGTCCAGGGCGAGGGTGGCGGCGGCGTCAGCAACTCCACGGCCAGCGGAAACGTGGCGGGACATGACGCTGGCGGGCTGGTCGGGGCTCAAGGCGGCGATCCATCCACGGTCACCAATTCGTCGTCGAGCGGCGCCGTGAACGGCGTGGGGGGCACCCCGGCCGTCCAGCCCTGGCAAGCGGCGGTGACGGCGGTGCAATCCGCGGCGAACGCGGCGATGGTTTCCGCCACGACGGGGGCGCAGGCGACGGCGAACAATCCCCCGAGTGCGGTTCAGGCGAAGGCGGGGAGCGCGGCGACCGCGGCGCTGTCGGGCCCCTCAGTCGCGTCCCACATCGACGACAGAGCGGCCCCGCCGCCCGCAACCTCCCTGCGCGAGTTGGAGGAGGCGCGCAGGAAGCGCGCATCGGCGCAGCAGGCGCGCCCGGCCGTTGCGCGTCAACCCGGCTTCGGCGGCACCATTCGGTCCATCGACGTGGACGGCCAGCATTTCGATCTGGAGAAGGACAGTTCGCCGGCTGCCCCGGCTGCGCCCACCCAGCCCGCGGCTCCGGCTCCCGCCGCCCGATAGCCGGTTCCGGCATCGGTCGGTCGGAGCGCCTCGCACGGCCCTTCCCGCCGCCGGCGCTCCGCCCGAGGGGCGGTCTCGCGTCCGGCCGCCGGAGTGGGCTTCTGGATGATCTGCATCCCGCCGGAGGCGCGGGAGAACGGTTAGCCCTCCATGGACTGTCCCAACTCGTGGGGTGCGCCCCTGGGAAAGGCCGCCCTCAGGTGATCGAGGAAGGCGGAGATGCGGGGACTGAGCAACCGCCTCGACGGATAGAGGGCCCATAGGCGATCTCAGGTCCGTCCGCGTCGCCCCAGTGCGCCAGCCAGTCTCCAGCTCATGACCGACCAGCGAGACGGGAAGGCATGCCGGGCCGACCCCAAAACCGGCCATCACCGGGTCGGCATTATGGCAAATCATTGACACAAATGACGGGGCGTACATAATGCCCATGGCGGACATGACCAGAGCCTTCCGGAGGAGCTTCGACAAGCCGATGAGCGACACGGTCGAAAGCATCCGAGGATCCGCCACCCGGCAAGGGCTCAGCTCGCGGGGCCGGCTTGCCGCTCAAATCCGGGCTAAGCGATGACAGACGCGGCCATTTCGCAAATGGATGCAGCATCAGAGAGCCTGACGGAGCGCATCCTGCGCATGTTCTCGCGCAATGCATTCTCCGGGACGATGCCGCTTCGCCTCGTCGAGGCCGAGGTGGGGCGGGCGGTGATCACCATGGAAGTCGGCCCGGAGCAGATGAACGGCCATGGGACGTGTCATGGCGGCGCCCTGTGGACGCTGGCTGACATGGTCTTCGGTGCAGCTGGCTATTATGACGGCACGATCCTGACCATGGGCAGCGATCTCACCTTCATCCGTCCCGTTCCCGGCGGCGCGACGGTCCATGCGTCTGCGGCGCAGATCAGCCGTCGGGGATTGAGCGGACTTTTTACCGTCGAGCTCACCCTCGATCCAGGCAATCCCGACGCGGTGGTCGCTGCCGGGACCTTTTCTGGCCGTTGGCTACGCAGCTGAGGCCGCGACGGCAGGCATAGAACAGCACACCCATGCCCGTGCACGTTCCACATCGTGCCGCCGAAGCCCCGGTCCCGTTCTCCGCATCATGCGGACTTGGTATCCTCAAGGGTGCGGAGAGGCGCGCTCGTCACCTCGTTGTTCAGAGCCGCCAGGCGGGTCAGCAGCTTCATGAACTGCTTGCGCTCGGCCTGGTTGAGGGGCGCAAGGAGGCGCTCCTGCACGCGCTCCACCGCACCCTCGACGTTGCGCAGCAGGTCTGCCCCCTCGCGCGAAAGGAAGAGAAGCTTCAGCCGCTTGTCCTCCGAGCTCGGCTTGCGGACCACGAGGTGGCGCGCTTCCAGCCGCTCGATCACGTTGCCGATGGTGGAGCGGTCGAAGGCGATCAGCGAGGACAGGCGCGTGGCATCGACGCCGGGGCGCTCCTCGATCGCCACCATGGCTGCATACTGGACCGGCGTGATGTTGAACTCGGCGCACTCGTCCAGAAACAGAGCCCAGGAGATCTGGTGCGCCCTGCGGATCAGATGGCCCGGCTTTTCATAAAGATCGTTCAGGGACATCGAAAAACAACTCCGGTTGGCGAGGCGTCCAGGGCTCACGAATGCGATTGACAGAATGCTGAACAAACGCGATTTTGGCGCAGCTTGGCGTTCAAGGCAACGCAGCCATTCCGCCAAGCTCCCGGGGCTGGTCCACCCAGCCTGCCGGCAAGCAAAAACACAAGCATCATAATATAGGGAGATGGCCATGGGCCGCCTTCAAGGCAAGGTCGCGATCATCACCGGCGCGAGCCGCGGGCAGGGCGAGACCGAGGCGCGCATGTTCGCGCGCGAGGGGGCGGCCGTCGCCCTCTGCGACGTGCTGGACGAAGCCGGCGCCGCGGTCGCGGGCGAGATCTGCGCGGAGGGGGGCGAGGCGCGCTATTTCCACCTCGATGTTTCAGATCCGGCCAACTGGGCCGAGGTGGTGGCCGCGGTCGTCGCCTGGCAGGGGCGGCTGACGACCCTCGTGAACAACGCCGGCATCCTCAACCGCACCGGCATCATGGCGACGTCTCTGGACGCCTGGAACCGTGTGGTCGGGGTGAACCTTACCGGCGCCCTCCTCGGCATCCAGGCGGTGGCCCCGGCCATGCGGGATTCCGGAGGCGGCGCGGTGGTGAACATCGCCTCCGTGGCGGCCTATGTGGGCCACAACGACCCGGCCTACAGCGCGACCAAGGCCGGCCTTCTCGGCCTGACCCGTTGCGCCGCCATGGAGTTTGTCGACTGGGGGATCCGGGTGAATGCGGTGTGCCCCGGCATCATCGTCACCGGCCTCAACGCGGGCGGCGCGCATCTGGAACCGTGGCGCCGGGCGACGCCCCTCGGCCGCTACGGCACCATCGACGAAGCCGCCCGCGCGGTGCTTTTCCTGGCGTCCGACGAGGCGAGCTTCATCACCGGGGAAGACCTTGCGGTGGACGGCGGCTTCAAGGCCGGAGGCGCCGCCCGGCGCATCTCGGTCGAAACGGGAATGGCCCTGCCGCACGGCTGAGGGGGCCGCGGCCGGCGACATCCGGCCCGGAAACCGCCGACCCGTCCTTTGGGCGCGCGGAGCCGATTTGGGCCGCGCGCGCATTGACCACGATCAAATAAAACGTATACTCACTATCTGTATTCTGTCAAAAAGACGCCGCCTGCAACGCGGCTCAAGGAAACGCCGCCCACCTCCGCACCGCACCGCGAACGGGGCATCGCCGATCCCCGTCCGCGGTTCCGCGGAAGTTCCGATCTGTCCGTGCCTCGTTGATCCGCGCCGCTCGCTCGGCTGGCGGGTGATTGACCTTGTCTTCAACGAAAAGGGCCCAAGGGAGGGACCATGTCGTCCAGCATCAGCGCTCGCGTCCGCAAAGAGGAAACCGACATCGTCGTGGTTGGTGGCGGCGGGTCCGGGCTGACGGCGGCGATCTTTGCGCGGCAGGCAGGTGCGAATGTCATCCTGCTGGAGAAGCATACCGAACTAAGAGGCAGCACCGGCCTGTCCATCGGCTCCATCACGGCGACCGGCACCTGGCACCAGAAGCGCGCCGGGATCAAGGACAGTCCCCAGGCGCATTTTGAGGACATGGCGAAATTCGCCGGAGATCTGGCCGTCAACGACAATGAAGAGTTGCGCCGGATCCTGGTGGAAAATGTCACCGAAAGCGTCGATTGGCTCATGAGTCTCGGCGTGACCTTCTACGGACCCATGCCGGAGCCACCGCATCGCCAGCCGCGCATGCACAATATCATTCCGAATTCCCGCGCCTACATCTACTTCGTCGCGCGGGAAGCGAAGCGGGTCGGCGTCGACGCGCGCGTGAACGCGGAGGTGAAGCGCCTCGTGCTGGAGAATGGCCGCGTGGTCGGCGTCGTCGCCAGCATCGCCGGAGAGGAGCGCGAGATCCGCGCGCGCCGTGCCGTCATCCTCGCCACCGGTGATTATTCCTCCAGCCCCGAATGGAAGGGACGCTTCAACCCGGCTGTGGCGGACGTGGACGGCGTGAACACCACCAACGTGGGCGACGGCCACCGCTTCGGCGAGGCGCTGGGCGCGCAGGTGAAGTTCGGCGAGGTGGTCTACGGGCCCAACCTGCGCTTCATGCCGCCGCCGAAGCCGAGCCTGCTCCTGAGCCTGCCGCCGCATCCGCTCCTCACCAAGGCCATGCGGATTGCGCTGGAGCGCCTGCCGGCGGCCATGCTGCGGCCGTTCATCCTGTCGTTCGTCACCACCTATCTCAGCCCCGAGCCCAGCCTGTTCAAGGAGGGGGCTATTCTCGTGAACAAGAACGGCGAACGCTTCGCCGATGAGCTCGACAAGCCCAATTACGCGTTCGGCAAGCAGCCTGACAAAATCGGCTACATCGTTTTCGATGACGAAGTGGCGCGGAAGTTCCGCAAGTGGCCCTATTTCATCTCGACGGCGCCGGGCGTCGCCTATGCTTATCTTCAGGACTACAAGCGCAACCGGCCGGACCTGTTCCACAAGGCGGGCACCATCGGCGGTCTCGCCGCATCCATGGGGGTGCCGGCGGGGGGGCTGGAGGCGGAAATCGCGCGCTACAACTCCGGGGCGTCGGGACGGCCGAAGCTCGGCAAGGGGCCGTACTACGCCCTCGGTCCGGTGAAGAGCTGGATCATCCTCACCGATGGCGGCCTGACCGTGAACCGCAGCCATCAGGTGATCCGCGGCGACGGCAGCGTCGTTCCGGGCCTCTACGCAGTCGGGTCCACGGGCCAGGGCGGCCTGCTGCTGGAAGGCCACGGCCACCATCTCGCCTGGGCGTTCACATCGGGCCGGCTGGCGGGCCGCCATGCTGCGGGCGCGAACCCGTGAAAGCATCATCCGGAGCGTCGAAATCGCTCCGCCTATATTGACAGTATACGTCAATTACGTATTCTTACTAATAACAAGGCGGACCACTCTCTGTCCGCCAAAGCAATCATAAGCGCCGCCGACGGCGCAGCAGGAGGAACGCGCGGGGAGCGTGGCGAGATCTGCTCAGCATCAGCGGCTGGGCAGTGTCTGCCATCGATGATCTGTCGCGCCCTCCTTCGCAAGCGGACTGGAGGACCACTTGGCATCGAACGAATACAAAATTCCCACCTATCCGGTCGTCGGGTTCCTGGTCCGTCACGGGATTCTTCTTTCGCTCGTGCTAGGCGTCGTGCCGCTACTCGCTGCGGCGGGGCTTGTCGCGTCGGGCTGGGCCTTGTGGGTCCTTGTTCCGGGGGCGGGAGCCAGCGTGGTGCTGGCGACCCTGCTCATCAGCTACATCGAAGTCTTGCGGGTGATCTCCGATACCCTGATGCCTAAGTAAGCATCCGCCGGAAAACAACACGGCCGAAGCTTTGCGCGCCGCCCGGCAAAGCGATCCGAAAGGCAAGAACAAGATGAGTGCCTCTAAGACCTATGATGTCATCGTCGTCGGCGCCGGCCTTGCCGGACTGTGCGCGGGCCTGCGCGCCGCGGAGGGCGGCCTGCGCGTCCGCGTGATCGAGCAGAGCGCGGACGAGGCCTATCTGTGCAACAGCCGCTACACCGGCGGCCTGTTCCACATCGCCATGGACGACATGGCAGGCGATCCCCCGTGGGTGGTGGACAACGTGCGCCGCTCCATGCACGGCGAGACCGACGAGGCGCTCGCCACCACCCTTGCCGCCAACGCCCGCCGCACGCTCGCCTGGCTCAAGCAGCAGGGCGTCCGCTTCATCAAGGCCGGCCCCGATGGGCTGCGCCAGAACTCCCTGGCTCCGCCCGGCGTGCGCCAGACCGGGCTGCACTGGCAGGGCCGGGCCGGCGACGTGATGCTGCGCACGCTCGCCGATGCGCTGCGCCGCCGCGGCGGCATCCTCACGCGCGGTGTCGAGGCGCGCGAGCTCGTCATGGAGAACGGGCGCTGCGCCGGCCTCCTGGTGCGGGAGGGTGGGGTGGATGTGCGCCTCGGCGCGCAGGCCGTGGTGCTGGCGGACGGCGGCTTCCAGGCCGACATGGAGCTGATGAAGCGCTTCATCTCGCCCGCGCCGGAGCGCCTCCTGATGCGCAATGCGCGCAGCGGCCGCGGCGCCGGCCTGCGCATGGCGGAGACGGTGGGCGCGAAGCTCGTCGGCATGGATCGCTTCTACGGCCACATCCAGTATCGCGCGGCGATGGAGGACGAGCGCTTCTGGCCCTATCCGGTGCTGGACTCCCTCGCCACGGCGGGCATCGTGGTGGACGGCACCGGGTCGCGCTTCTGCGACGAGGGGCTGGGCGGCATCCACGTGACCAACGCCATCGCCCGCCTCGCCGATCCGCTGTCAGCCTGGATCGTGTTCGACGCGGCGATCTGGAACGGGCCGGGCACGGACTGGCTGCTGCCCGCCAATCCCTATCTCCTGAGCGCCGGCGGCGCGCTGGTCTCGGCGCCGACGCTGGAGGCGCTGGCCGACAAGACCGGCCTCCCCGCCGACGCGCTCACCCGTACGGTCGCCGCCTATAACGGCGCGGCCCGGGGCGAGGGCGAAGCGCGGCCGGAGCGTACCGCCGCGCGCTACAAGCCCTGGCCCGTCGAGGAGGCGCCGTTCCACGCGGTGCCGGTGTGCGCCGGCGTCACCTACACCATGGGCGGCATCGCCACGGATGCGAAGGCGCGGGTGCTTGCGCAGGATGGCGCGCCCATTGCCGGCCTGTTCGCGGCTGGCGCCACCACCGGCGGCCTGGAGGGCGGCAGCCGTTCCGGATATTCGGGCGGCCTGTCCAAATCCAGCGTGTTCGGCCTCATCGCCGGTGAGACGCTGGTGGAACAGCTCGCCTCCCGGGCAGCCTGAACAGAGCTCCGTCGAGACAGTCGCGAGGACGATGCCGTGTCGAACCGCACCCAGGACCGAGAGGTTGATCTCCTTGTCGCCGGCGCCGGCGCCGGCGGCATGACAATGGCGCTCGTGGCGGCGCTGGAGGGGCTCGATGTCCTCCTTGTCGAGAAGTCGCAGCAGGTCGGCGGCACCGCCTCAACCTCCGCCGGTACGCTCTGGATTCCGGGGAACCGCCAGAGCCGCGACGCGGGCTACGACGACAGCGCCGAAAAGGCCGACGTCTACATGCGGGCGCTCGCCGGCAATGCGGGCGATCCGGTGCTGCGGAGCGCCTATCTGTCCACCGGTCCGGACGCCATCGACTATCTGATGGCGCGCACGGACGTGCAGTTCGTCGCGTGCGGCAAGCATCCCGACTACCAGTCCCAGCTTCCGGGCGCGGCGGTGTACGGGCGGGCCATCGTGCCGCGCATGTTCGACGGCCGGCTGCTCGGCAGGGATTTCGCCCGTGTGCGCCCGCCGATCCCGGAATTCATGGTGTTCGGCGGCATGATGGTGGGCAAGGACGATATTCCCCGCCTCATCGGCCGCTTCAGGTCGCTCGCCAACTTCACCTATTCCGCCGGCCTGTTCTTCCGCTACCTCGCCGACCGGCTGCGCCATGCCCGCGGAACCCGCGTGGTCATGGGCAACGCCTTGGTGGCGCGGCTCTATTCCAGCCTGCGCAAGGCGAATGTGCCGATCCTGTTCGGCGCCTCGGTGAAGGAGCTGCTGCGCGGCCCGGAGGGGGTGACCGGCGCGGTGCTGGAGGAGGAGGGCGGCCGGCTGATCCGGGTGCAGGCGAAGAAGGGCGTCGTCCTCGCCACCGGCGGCTATGCGCACAACCCGGCCTTCCGCGCGGCTTTCATGCCGAAGCCCGTGCCTCAATATTCGCTCGCTGCGGCCGGTGATACGGGCGACGGCATCGCGCTCGGACAAGGAGCCGGGGCGCGGATCGCGCCGGGCGAACATGGCACCGGCGCGTTCTGGACGCCGGTCTCCACCCTGCGCCGCAAGGATGGCACGCAGGGCCTGTTCCCCCACCTCTCCCTCGACCGGGCGAAGCCGGGGCTGATCGCCGTCAACAAGGCGGGCCGGCGCTTCGTGGACGAAGGCGCCTCCTACCACGACTTTGTCGAGGCCATGTTCGAGGAGAACAGGACCACGCCGAGCATCCCAGCCTATCTCGTCTGCGAGGCGGAGTTCGTGCGCAAGTACGGCCTCGGCGCCATCCATCCGGGAACCACCAGCCTGAAGCCGTTCGCGGAGAGCGGCTACATCGCCCTCGCCCCCACGCTGGAGGAGCTGGCGCTCCGTATCGGGGTCGATCCGGCGACGCTGAAGGCCACCGTCGCGCGCCACAACGGCTTCGCCGCCACCGGCGTCGACGAGGACTTCGGCAAGGGCGCGCGCGAGCTTTCGCGCTTCAACGGCGATCCTGCCTACACCCCCAACCCGTGCCTCGCGCCCATCGTGAAGGGGCCGTTCTGCGCGGTGGAGGTCTGGCCGTCGGAGATCGCCTGCAGCACCGGCCTCTCCACCGACGCGGACGCCCGCGTGCTCGGCGCGGACGGGCAGCCCATCGGCGGGCTCTACGCCTGCGGCAACGACATGGCCTCCATCATGGCCGGCACCTATCCGGGGCCGGGCACCACGCTCGGCCCGGCCATGGTGTTCGCCTATCGCGCCGCCATGCGCGCGGCGGGGAGGGCCATCCCCCTGCCCTCCGGAAACGACGCGCACCAGGGGCTCGACGCAGCCCAGTAACGAGGGAAACGACCATGTCTTCGCGTGAGCACGCCCGTCCGGGCGGCGATGGCGCGCGCCCGCAGGAGGGCGGCCGATGCTGATCCAGATCCTCAACGGGCTCGTCTACGGCGGCCTGCTCTACATCCTGTCGGTCGGCCTGGTGCTGATCTTCGGCTTGAGGCGCGTGGTGAACTTCGCGCACGGCGCCCTGTTCATGGTGGGGGCCTATGTGGGCTACGCCGCCAACATGGTTCTCGGCCTCTGGGGCGCGGTGGCCGCCTCGGTGCTGGTGCTGTCGGTGCTGGGAGTCGCGCTGGACCGGCTGGTGTTCCGCCCGCTCCAGAAGGAAGACCCCATGGTCACGGTGCTCGTGACCTTCGGCATCCTGCTGGTGCTGGAGGACGTGGTGCGCACCATCTGGGGCCGCGACCTCCTGAGCTTCCCCACCCCGCCCGCGCTTTCGGGCACGATCGCCCTGGGCGATGCGAGCTTTCCCGTCTACCGCCTGCTGGTGGTGGCGGTGGCGGTGCTGGTGGCGGCCGGGCTCAGCTGGTGGCTGCGGACGAGCCGCGCCGGCCTCCACGTCCGCGCCTCCAGCGTGGATCCGCTCACCACCGGCATGCAGGGCGTGGACACGGAACGCCTGAGCGCGCTCGTGGTGGCGCTCGGCTCGGCGCTGGCGGGCCTCTCCGGCGTCATCGCCGCACCGCTCGTGGCCCTGTCGCCCTCCATGGGAAGCTCGATCCTGATCGAGAGCTTCATCGTGGTGGTGACGGGCGGCCTCGGCTCCTTCACCGGCGCCTTCGTGGCGGCGCTCGTCATCGGCCAGCTGCACAATCTCGGGGTGGTCTACGTGCCCCACATCGCCTCCATGATCCCGCTCATCCTCATGGTCGCGGTCCTGATCTGGCGCCCAAACGGCATCGTGAGGACCTGAGCCATGAGCGAGACCTCCAACCTCTCCGCGCCGCTGGTGGCGGCGCCCGTGGCGCGACGCGACATCGCCTTTCCCGCGACGCTCGCCATCGTCGCGGTGGCGGGGGCGCTGGTGCCCGGACACATCGGCTCGGCGCTGCTCCTCACCCTGCTCACCCAGGCGACCATCGGCGCGGTGCTGGCCACCTCGGTCGGCTTCCTCATCCGCCAGAACGGGCTGGTGAGCTTCGGCCATGCGGCCTTCTTCGGCGGCGCGGCCTATCTCGTCGCGCTGGCGGCCCAGAGCGGCATCGTTCCGGCGGAGGTGGCGATCATCGCCGCCGTGCTGCTGCCAACGGTGCTCGCCTTCGCCCTCGCCTTCGTGATGCTGCGGGTGTCCGGCGTCGCCTTCTCCATGCTCACCCTCGCGGTGGCCGAGGCGCTGCACGAGCTGATGATGCGCTGGCGCGAGCTCGCCAACGGCGAGGACGGCCTGCCGGTGCGCCTGCCGAACGCACTGTTCGGCCTGCCCGTTTCCACCTTCCAGCGTCCAGAGACCATGTTCATGGTGTGCTGGATCGTGCTGATGGCGCTCATCGCCGGCCTGTGGCTGCTGTCGCGCAGCCATCTCGGCACGCTCACCCTCGCCATCCAGGACAATGAGGAGCGGGCGCGCTTCATCGGCTACGAGACGCTGCTGCCACGCGCCATGGTGTTCGCCTTGTCGGCGGGGATCGCCGCCATGGGCGGGGTGCTGTTCGCGCTCTACAACGGCTTCGTCACGCCGGACGTGCTGCACTGGAGCCTCTCCGGCGAGGCGCTGGTGATGGCCATCATCGGCGGCGCCCGCACCCTGTGGGGGCCGGCGCTGGGCGCGGTGGTGTTCTTCTTCCTGCGCGATGCCGCCGGCAGCTACACCGAGCACTGGCAGGCGTTGATCGGCATCGTGCTCATCACCGTCACCGTTGCCCTACCCACCGGCGTCTCGGGCGCCCTCGGCCTCATGGTTCACCGGATCCGGGGAGGGCGGCATGGCTGAGACCCTGAGCCTCGAGGCACGCGGCCTCACCCGCAGGTATGGCGGCTTCACCGCGCTGCGCGACGTGTCCATGTCGCTGTCCACGGGCGAGATCCGCGGGCTCATCGGCTCCAACGGCGCCGGCAAGTCCACCTGCATGGACGTGCTGTCGGGGCGGGCGCGCGGCACCGGCTCCTCCGGCACGGTGCTGCTGGAAGGCCGCGACATCAGCACCCTGAACGAGCGCGCGCGGCGCCATGCCGGGCTCGCGCGCTCGTTCCAGAAAACCAACATCTTCCCCGAGCTCACGGTGCGCCGGCAGGTGGAGCTCGCCGCCCGCAAGGCCGAGGTGGACAACACCCAGGACGTGCTGCGCGAGCTGAACCTCCTGCCCCACGCCGAGCGCCGCGCAGCCGACATCTCCTATGGCGACCAGCGGCGGGTCGATCTCGCGCTCGCGCTGGTGGGCCGGCCGAAGGTGCTGCTGCTCGACGAGCCGGCGGCGGGGCTGACCATGGGCGAGTCCCTCGCCCTCGCCCACATGCTGCGCGACCTCGCCGAGCGCTGGCGCCTCACCGTGCTCATCGTGGAGCACGACATGGACGTCATCTTCTCCATCTGCGCGCGCGTCACGGTGCTCCACCTCGGCCAGATCCTGGCCGAGGGCACGCCGGACGAGATCCGCGGCAACACCGACGTGGTGAAGGCCTATCTGGGGAGCGCGGCCGCATGACCTTGCTCGATCTCGAAAGGGTGGATGCCGGCTACGGCCCGGCGCGGGTGCTGCACGACGTCTCGCTGCAGGTGTCGGCGGGCGAGCGGGTGGCCATCCTCGGCCGCAACGGCGTGGGCAAGACCACGGTGGTCAACACCCTCGTCGGCGTGGCCGCGCGCCGGGCCGGGACGGTGGCTTTCAAGGGTCGCCCGGTGTCCGACATCCGCGCCTATTCGGCGGCCCGCGCCGGCCTCTCCATCGTGCCGCAGGGCCGGCGCATCGTGCCGACCCTCACCGTGCGCGAGAACCTCATCCTGGGCGCGGCGCCGGGCCGTCCGGGGCCGTGGAACATGGAGGCGGTGTTCGCCATGTTCCCGATCCTGCGCGAGCGCGCGGACACGCCCGGCACCGCCATGAGCGGCGGCCAGCAGCAGATGCTCGCCATCGGCCGCGCGCTGATGGCCAATCCCGACCTCCTGATCCTGGACGAGCCCAGCGAGGGCCTCGCCCCGGTGGTGGTGGACGAGCTGGGCGAGACGCTCGCAAAGCTGGCCGGCACCGGCACTTCGATCCTGCTGATCGAGCAGAACCTCGGCCTCGTCCGCTCGGTGGCCGAACGATACTACGTGCTCTCCAAGGGCGCGGTGGTGGAGAAGGGGCAGCTCGGCGGCCTCTCCATGGAAACGCTGAAGAAGCACGTCGCGGTCTGACCGCGCGGGCGCGCCGACCAGTTCAAACAAGCAAGACAGGACCGGGAGGAAAAGATGTTGGTCAACAGGCGTGTACTGCTTGCCGCCACGGGCTTCGCCGCGCTCGCCCTCGGCGGGCCCGCGACGGCGGCCGAAAAGGAGCCGCTGCTGATCGGCGTGCCCACCGCGCTCACCGGCCCCTATGGGGATCTCGGCGAGCAGGCGCGGCGCGCGGTCCTGCTCGCGGTGGACGAGGCCAATGCCGCCGGCGGCGTGGACGGCCGCAAGGTGGAGGTCCGCTTCCTCGACACCCAGGCCAAGGCCGAGGCCGCGCGCCAGCAGGCCGAGAAGCTGGTGCTGTCCGGCTACAAGATCCTCACCGGCGCCATCGCCTCGGGCGAGGCGCTGGCCATCGCGCCGCAGCTGGAGCGCTGGGACGCCATGTATGTGGCGACCATCAACAAGGCCGACGAGATCACCGGAAAATCCTGCAATCGCAGGCTGTTCCGCGTGAACCACCCGGACTATTCGGACGCCGCCGTGGTGCGTCCGTGGCTGGCGACCCGCAAGGAGGGGAAGTGGGCCATCATGGCCTCCGACACCGCGTGGGGCCGCAACTCCGCCGCCAGCTTCACCAAGGCCGCCGAGGCCACCGGCAAGAGCGTGGCGGCCGAAGGCTTCGCCAGCCTCGGGACCAATGATTTCGCGCCCTACATCCAGAAGATCGCCGATTCCGGCGCGCAGGGGCTGTGGGTCGCGCTCGCGGGACGCGACGCCATCAACTTCGCCACCCAGGCCAAGCAGTTCGGCCTGCTCGGCAAGGTTACCACGGCCGGCGTGAGCTTCGTCACCGACAACACGGCGAAGACCCTGGGCGACACGTCGAAGGGCATTCTCGGCGTCATCAACTACAGCTCCACCTTCGATTCTCCGCAGAACAAGGCGTTCGTGGCGGCCTGGGAAAAGAAGTATCCTGGAACGACACCCTCCAATTTCGAGGGAGAGACCTACATCGGCATGCAGGTCATCTTCCAGGCGGTGAAGAAGGCCGGCAGCGTGAAGCCGGCCGACGTGAGCGCCGCCATGGAGGGCACCACCTTCGACACCGTGTTCGGCGACGCGCTCATGCGCAAGGAGGACCACCAGCTGGTGGTGCCCAACTTCTTCGGCGACGTGGTGGAGGTGAACGGCCAGCCGAAGCCGGTGATCACCATGGTGGTCTCCGCGGCCGAAGCGATGCCCGCGCCTGACGCCAGCTGCAAGATGTGACGCGGCTTCCGCGCCTTCTCATCCGGGCCGCCACGCTGGAGCGGCGGCCCGTTCTTTCCGGGAGACATGCGTGAACACCATCGACCTCAACGGGCGCACCGCCGTGGTGACGGGTGGGGCGGGCGGCATCGGCCGTGCCATCGCCGATCGGCTCCTCGCCTCCGGCTGCCGCGTCGCCGTGTGGGACCTCAACGTGACGGCGGGCGAGCGCGAGGGCCTTGTCTTCCAGCAGGTGGACGTGATCGACGAGGTCGCGGTCACGGGGGCTGCCGCCCGCGCCGAGGAGGTGCTCGGCGGCATCGACATTCTGGTCAACAATGCTGGCATCACCGGCCCGACCGAGCTGCTCGAACGCTATGACTACGCCGCCTGGCGGCGCACCGTGGCCGTCAATCTCGACAGCGTGTTCCTGTGCAGCCGCGCGGTCATCGCCGGCATGCGGGCGCGGGCCTACGGGCGGATCGTCAACATCGCCTCGGTGGCGGGCAAGGAAGCCAACCCCACCATGGCCGCCTATTCGGCGGCGAAGGCGGGCGTCATCGGCCTCACCAAGGCCCTTGGCCGGGAGCTGGCCGAGACCGGCATCCTCGTCAACTGCGTCACGCCGGGCCTGATCGGAACCGAGCTCTTGAAGCAGATGTCGCCCGAGGCCGTCGCGGCCTCGCGCAGCAAGATCCCGGTGAACCGGGTCGGCGAGCCGAGGGAGGTGGCGGCCATGGTCGCCTGGCTGTGCTCCTCGGACTGCAGCTTCACCACCGGAGCGGCCTTCGACATCTCGGGCGGGCGCGCCTCCTACTGAAGAAGGGCAACCCGCGTCTCCCCGCCACGCCGGCGCGTCCGGCGCGGCGGCTTGCGAATGCTTCGGGCAGCGTGGTCTTCGCATCACCGAAGCAGAAGACCGCACCGGAAGCTTGCGAAAAGTCTGGTGAAACGGGCTGGAAGTACCGCATGCTAATTGACACGTATACTGTTTATCAGTATACGTTCTAAAAATCGAGGCCGCACGAAGCAGGCCCGTCTGCAAGCGGCGCGGGGCGCGCCGCGGATGATCCGGCCCGATGGCCGGCGCACGAGACACCGCAGCAACGAACCGACGGAATGGGCTGCACCGCGGCCATCCAACCGTCGACGACAAGGGAGGTTCAGCCAGATGTCGATGATGACTCACGGAGACGTGGCCAACGCCATGCAGCCGGACGACACCCCCGCCCTGCGCGCCCTCTATGAGAGCTTCGATGCGGAGCACATCAAGCCGCTCTGGACCCAGCTCGATGACCTGATGCCCATGCATCCGGCGCCCCGCGCGGTGCCGCATGTGTGGAAGTGGTCGACGCTGCTGCCGCTGGCGCAGGAATCCGGCCGCCTAGTGCCGGTCGGACGGGGCGGCGAGCGGCGCGCGCTGGGCCTTGCCAATCCCGGCCTCGGCGGGCGTCCCTATGTGAGCCCCACCCTGTGGGCCGCCATCCAGTATCTCGGCCCGCGCGAGACCGCGCCGGAGCATCGTCACGCCCAGAACGCCTTCCGGTTCGTGATCGAGGGCGAGGGCGTGTGGACTGTGGTGGACGGCGATCCGGTGCGCATGAGCCGGGGCGATTTCCTGCTCACTCCGGGCTGGTGCTTCCACGGCCACCACAACGATACCGACCAGCCCATGGCCTGGATCGACGGCCTCGATATTCCCTTCTCCTACCAGAACGACGTGGGCTTCTTCGAGTTCGGCTCGGAGCGCGTCACCGACTATGCGACGCCCCGCTTCTCGCGCGGCGAGCGGCTGTGGGCGCATCCCGGCCTGCGGCCTCTTTCAGGCCTGAAGGAGACCGTCTCCTCGCCCATCGGCGCCTACCGCTGGGAGCATACGGACCGCGCCCTCGCCGAACAGCTGCTGCTGGAGGACGAGGGCCAGCCCGCCACCGTGGAGCAGGGTCATGCCGCCGTGCGCTACGTCAACCCCACCAATGGCGGCGACGTGCTGCCGACCATGCGCGCCGAGTTCCATCGGCTGCGCGCGGGCACCGTCACGCCGACCCGCCGCGAGGTGGGCTCGACGGTGTTCCAGGTGTTCTCCGGCCGCGGCGGCGCGGTGATCGACGGCCAGGAGCATGCGCTGGAGGTGGGCGATCTCTTCGTCATCCCGTCCTGGGTGCCGTGGTCCCTGTGGGCCGAGGACCAGTTCGACCTGTTCCGCTTCTCCGACGCGCCGATCATGGAGCGGCTGCACTTCGCGCGCACCGCCGCCGAGCAGGGGGACCGGTGACCGGCTCCACCGAGGCGGACGCGCGCGCGGCGCTGCGTGCGCGTCAGGGGCCGGGCGCGCGTTACGATGCGCCGCTGGCCCCAGCGTGCGAGCTCGCCCTCGCGCGCCGCGGCACGGCCTATTTCGCCCGGGTGCTGAACGGATTGCCCGACGAGGCCTTCGCCGCGCCCTCCCGCCTGCCGGGCTGGACGCGGGCCCGCGTTATCGCCCACGTGGGCTATGGCGCGCGGGCGCTCGCCCGGGTGGTGGAGAGCGTGCGCACGGGCGCGGATCTGCCCATGTACGAGAGCGAGGCGGCGCGCGCGTCCGAGCTCGATCTCGGCGCCAGCCTTCCGCCGCGTGCGCTGCGCAACCTGTTCCGCCACGCCGCGGTGCATCTCGACGTGGAATGGCGCGACCTGTCCGACGCCGGGTGGGACGGCTCGGGAAGGGGTCGCGACGGCGCGCCGCTCGCGGTGCGCGCCACCCCGTGGCTCCGGGCGCGCGAGGTCTGGCTGCATGCGGTCGATCTCGATGGCGGCGGCGCGGTGCGGGATTTCCCGCCGGACCTCCTCGACCGGCTTCTGGCCGAGCTTGCAGCCGAGGCCGGCGTAAAGGCGGCGCTAGCGCCCACCGACAGGCCCGGCCCACCCGCGACCGGCGCCGGCCCGAAGGTGTCCGGACGCGCCGCAGATCTCGTGCGCTGGCTCTCCGGCCGGGGGATGGAACGCCTGTCCGGCGACCTGCCCGACGACCTGCCCACGCTGCCGCTCCCGCGCGACGACGGCTAGGCCGCGCTGTCGCCCGGACGATCCCGAACCCGACCCGATACCCCCGCTCCGCGCTTACGGAGGATTATCTTGACCGACCTTGCCACCCTTGAGCCTTCCGCCCTGATCTTCCCCCGGACGGAGCTGCCGAGCGTCCCCGTGCGCGGGCAGCGGGGCGCCTATCCGGTGCACCGCATCTTCTGCGTCGGCCGCAATTATGCCGACCACGCGAAGGAAATGGGCGTCGAGGTGGATCGCGAGGCGCCGTTCTACTTCACCAAGTCGCCGCTGACTCTGGTGCAGACGGGCGCCACCGTGCCTTACCCACCGGGCACCGGGAACTATCACTATGAGATGGAGCTGGTGGTCGCCATCGGCGCCCCGGCCTATCAGGTGAGCGTCGAGGAAGCGCCGAAGGCGGTCTTCGGCTTCGCCACCGGTCTCGACATGACCCGCCGCGACCTGCAGCTCGATGCGCGGGCCAAGCAGCGGCCGTGGGATTTCGGCAAGGATTTCGAGCAGTCGGCGGTGATCGCGCCCATCACCCCCGCCGCGGGCTTCTCCCCCGGCGAGCAGATCATCCGCCTGACCGTGAACGGCGCCGAGAAGCAGAACGCGCGGCTCACCGATCTCATCTGGTCGGTGCCGGAGCTCGTCAGCCACCTGTCGCGCTACTACCACCTCGCCCCCGGCGACCTCATCTACACCGGCACGCCGGCGGGCGTCGGCCCGGTGGTGGCGGGCGACGTGATCATCGGCACCGTCGAGGGGCTGGCGCCCGTCGAGCTGACCATCGGGGCGGCGGCATGACCTTCCACGGCTACTTCCGCTCGTCGGCCGCCTATCGCTGCCGCATCGCCTTCAACCTGAAAGGCATCGCGCCGCCCCTCGTGCCGGTGCACCTGCGGCGCGGCGAGCAGCGCGCCGAAGCCTATCTCGCCCTCAATCCGCAGGGGCTGGTGCCGGCGCTGGAGACGCAGGAGGGGGCGCTCACCCAGTCGCTCGCCATCATCGAATGGCTCGACGAGACCCATCCCGAACCGCCGCTGCTGCCGGCCGGCGCCGCCGCCAGGGCACGGGCGCGGGCCTTCGCCCTCGCCATCTGCTGCGACATCCATCCGCTGCAGAACCTGCGCGTGCTCGCCTATCTGAAAAGCACCTTCGGCGCCGATCAGGCGGCGCTGGATGCCTGGTGCCAGCGCTGGATCGGCGACGGCCTCGCCGCCTGCGAGGCGCTGCTCGCCCGTGAGCCCGTGGCGCCCTTCGCCTTCGGCGAACGGCCGGGCCTCGCCGAGATCTGCCTGATCCCGCAGATGTTCTCCGCCGATCGCTTCGGGGTGGACGTGTCGGGCCTGCCCCGGCTGCGTGCCCTGCGCGCGGCCTGCGAGGCGCTGCCGGCCTTCGCCGACGCCCATCCCGCGCGCCAGCCAGATGCCGAGGCGGCCTGACCGGGCCGCCGCCGCTGCCGAACGCCATCCAGACAGCGCATGCCGAAAGGGAACCACATGTCCGACACGCACTCCATCCTCGTCGCCGGCGGCGGCATCGGCGGCCTTGCCGCCGCGCTCGGCCTCGCCAAGCACGGGCTCCGCGTCACCGTCCTCGAGCGCGCGCCGGTGCTGGGCGAGATCGGCGCCGGCATCCAGCTGGGGCCGAATGCCTTCCACTGCTTCGACTGGCTCGGCGTCGGCGACCAGGCGCGCGCCATGGCGGTCTATATCGACAGCCTCCGCCTGATGGATGCGGTGAGCGGCGAGGAGCTGACGCGCATCCCCCTCGACGATGCCTTCCGCGCCCGCTTCCGCAACCCCTATGGCGTGATCCACCGCGGCGACCTTCACGGCGTTCTGCTCGCGGCGGCGCGGGCCAACCCCCTGGTGGCGCTGCGCACCAGCGCCGAGGTGGTGGACTATGACCAGGACGAGGCCGGCGTGACGGCCCATCTCGCCAATGGCGAGCGCGTGCGCGGCGCGGCGCTGGTCGGGGCGGACGGACTGTGGTCCAACGTCCGCAAGAAGGTGGTGGGCGACGGCAAGCCCCGCGTTTCCGGCCACACCACCTATCGCTCGGTCATCCCCACCGAGCTGATGCCGGAAGACCTGCGCTGGAACGCGGCGACCCTGTGGGCCGGGCCGAAGTGCCACATCGTCCATTATCCGCTGTCGGGCTGGAAGGTGTTCAACCTCGTGGTGACCTACCACAACGATGCCCCCGAGCCGGTCGCGGGCCTGCCGGTGACGGCCGACGAGGTGCGGCGCGGCTTCGAGCACGTGAACGAGCGGGCGCGCCGGATCATCGACCACGGCCGCGACTGGAAGCTCTGGGTGCTGTGCGATCGCGAGCCGGTGACCAACTGGCAGGACGGCCGGGTGGTGCTGCTGGGCGATGCCGCCCACCCCATGCTGCAGTATTTCGCGCAAGGGGCCTGCATGGCCATGGAGGATGCCGTGTGCCTCGCCAATGCCTGCGCCGCGACCAGCGACGTCGAGGCCGCCTTCGCCGCCTATCAGGACCAGCGCCGCCTGCGCACCGCGCGGGTGCAGCTCCAGTCCCGCTGGATCGGCGAGCACATCTACCATCCGGCCGGCGGCCATGCGGACCTGCGCAACGCCGTCATCCGCGCCAAGTCGCCGGAGGACTGGTACCGCTCGGTGGAGTGGCTGTACGGCGGCTCGGGCATCGCCGCCTCGTTCGGCGCCGAGGGCAGGAGCGCGCCGCCGGCCGTCGCGGCCGCTCCGCTCGCGCCGGCGGAGGTCTGACCGGCCGGTCCGCAGGGTCGTCAACGATCACAGAAAGGCATGGAAACACATGCCTCAACGGGGAGGAAAAGCATGCTGAAGAAGCTGAAGGCTTTCGTGGCCGGCTGCGCGATGCTCGCGGCGGCGCCGGCCCATGCCGAATTCACCGGCGGGGTCATCCGCATCGGCGTCCTCAACGACCAGTCGGGCATCTATGCCGACATGGCCGGGCCGGGCTCGGTGGAGGCGGCGAGGATCGCCGTCGAGGAGTTCGGCGGAAAGGTCGGCAACGTGCCGGTGGAGGTGGTCTTCGGCGACCACCAGAACAAGCCGGACGTGGGGCTCAACATCGCCCGGCAGTGGCTCGACGTGGGTGGCGTCGACATGATCGCGGATCTCACCAACTCGTCCATCGCCCTCGCCGTCGCAAGCCTGGTGAAGGACAAGAACAAGGTGGCGATCATCTCGTCGTCCAACAGCAACCGCCTCACCGGCGACGCCTGCTCGCCAAACCATGTGCAGTGGACGCTGGACAATTACAGCCTCGCCAAGAGCACGGGCACGCAGGTGGTGAAGTCCGGCGGCAAGACCTGGTTCTTCATCACCGCCGACTACGCCTTCGGCCACGACATGGAGCGCGAGGCCGGGCAGATCGTGAAGGCGGCCGGCGGCTCGGTGGTGGGCGCGGTCCGCCATCCGCTCAACACCGCCGATCTCTCCTCCTTCCTGGTTCAGGCGCAGGGTTCGGGCGCGACGGTGATCGCGCTCGCCAATGCCGGCAGCGACTTCACGAGCTCGGTGAAGCAGGCGGCGGAGTTCGGCATCACCCAGAGCGGCAAGAGCCTCGCCGGCCTCGCGGTCTACCTCACCGACGTGCGCTCGCTGGGACTTCAGGCGGGACAGGGGCTCTATCTCAGCGAGCCCTTCTACTGGGACCTGAACGACAACACGCGGGCCTTCGCGAGGAAGTTCGCCGAGCGCCGGGGCGGGGCCATGCCCACCGCCTACCAGGCCGGCGTCTATTCCAGCGTCCTGCACTACCTGAAGGCCGTGGCGGCCGTGAACGGGGACAGCGACGGGCGCGCCATCGTCGCCAAGATGAAGGAGCTGCCCACCGAGGATCTGGCCTATGGCAAGGGCTATGTGCGGATCGACGGGCGCAAGATCCACCCCATGTACCTGTTCCGGGTGAAGGCGCCGGCCCAGTCGAAGGGGCCGTGGGACCTCTACGAGAAGGTCACGGAGACCCCCGGCGACCAGGCCTTCAAACCCCTCGCCGACGGCGGCTGCAACCTCGCCTCGCAGAACTGAGGCGCGCGGCCGGGTTGCCCGGAGGGGCGAAAAGTGTCCTCCGGCCCATCCCGGCCGGGGGCCTCCACGCGAAGCACTGGAGAGGCGCGGCTCATCGCAGCCAGCTGCGGTCGCGTCCTCCCCGGCCCCGCCGGCGGTGGAGCGCGACAGGTCGCTGGCCCCCCGGTCATCGCACATTCGGCAAGCTCAATCGAAAGCGACAAGGAAACAGTTCCATGATCGTCGAGGAGCGGATCTACGTTCTGCACACCCATGTGAACGTAAAGGAATATCTGAGCATTTATGCTTCGGAAGGATTGCCCGTCCAGCTTGAGATTCTCGGCGGATTCCTAGGCTATTTCACCACCGAGTTCGGCGTCCAGAACCAGCTCGTGCACTGGTGGGCTTACGAAAACCTCGAAATACGGCGTGAGCGGAGGGCGAGGCTGGCGGAACAGCCGGCCTGGCAGGAGTGCCTGCGGAAAATCCGCCCGATGATCATGACCATGGAAAACAGGATCATGATCCCCACCGCCTTCTCGCCGCTGCCAGGCGCATCGCTGCCCCGCCTCACGCCCGCCGGTTCGCACTGAGAGCGCGGGATCAGCATTTGGATGACATCAGCTGCCTTCACGGCGCGCGCCAGCGGCGCGCGCTCAAGCCATTTCTCCGAACCGGACGCTGCGCTTGACCGAACCGCCTCGCGTTTGGAGGTCAAGGTCGCCGACCGTCCCCAGCCACCCGGTGCGCGGCTGCAACTTCCGCCGACCGATGCCTCTTCCAAAAGGCGCGCTTGAACCGTGTCCGGCCGGGATGGCTTGCTTCTGGATCAGCAACCTCTACGGCCCAGAACCTCATATCGTGCCGTGGTTAGAGGAGATCGCTCGAGGAGGATATCCCCGCATCACCTTCGCGAAGGAACGTTCTTGGAGAGAGCTCCTGGTGCTCCCCGGCGATCACCTGAAGAGCGCGAACATTTGGAATATCCGGAGCCTGAGTTCGTTCGCTTCTGCATTATCAGGCGGTGGCCGAGGGCATCGACCCGAGAACTCGATGTCCTGCTTCCCCGGCTCACCCTGGTGCGCTCGATCTATCGGGCGCGGCCCTCCTCCCACGATGATGATCCGCAGCGTTTTCGTGACAAATGGACCATATTCGGGGAAAGCGAGTCCGCGACAGAGTATCCATTTCAGCGTTCCGGAACTCTCCACCGCTGGATAGAAACTGGGGGCAACGTCAGCCGTTCCGAATGATTGCACCCATCGCTTACGCTGCTGCGAATGCCTTACCTGCGGCTTCGGATAGAACATCTTCCAACAGAACGCCTGGCCTATTCCTCGCCGAAGAAGTCCTCGTCCAACCGCTTGAAGTCGACGGTGCGATAGCTACGGACGCCGACGCCGTGTTCGATCATCAGGTCGGCCAGCTCCTGCCCGTCGATCAGGATGATCCTTTGGGCCAGATGCCTGACGTAGTCGCGCGCCGGCTGGCTGAAGGTGGAGGTGGTGACGAAGACGCCCTTGGTGGCGCCGAGGCCAACGAGACTTCCGACAAAGCCATTCACATCCGGGCGGCCGATGGCACTGCCGGGCGCGTAGCGCTTGGCCTGAACATAGATCCGATCGAGGCCGAGGCGATCCTCGTTAACGATGCCATCGACACCGCCGTCGCCGGAGCGGCCGAGCTGTGCGGCGGCGTCCTTATGGCTGCCGCCATAGCCCATGGCCACCAGGAGATCGACGATCAGCTGCTCGAAAAAGGCCGGGCTGTTGGCGAGGATGCGCTGAAGCAGCTCGTCGCGGAGTGCCGCCGTCAGTGCTGCGTGGGCGGCGTCGATCTGCTCTTCCGGTGTGGTCGGGGGAGGGGCGGCCGTGTCGACGGGCGTCGTGCCGCCGGTGTCCTGTTCGGCCGCGGTACTTTCATTTCTGTAGAATTCGCGGAACTCCGGCTCTTGCATCAGCAGCGCCACGTCGATGCGCTCCGGCGATGTCGCCAGCAGCGCCTTGCCCTTTTCGCTCGCCAGAAAGCGGCCCCGCGCGGGCGAGGTGATCAGACCCGCCTTGCTCATGTAGAATTTCGCCCAGTGGACGCGATTGTGCAGCACACGCTGGCGGCCGCTCGGCAGAAGCTCTTCACGCTCGGCCTCACTCAGCCCGAAAGCGTCGGCAATCCGCTCCGCCACGTCGGCCACGCGTGTCTCGCCCTCGGCGGCGAAGCGCAGGACAGGGAGCATGAGGGTCTGGTAATCGGGGATCGGGCTCATGCCGCAATCACCCGTCCTGCTGTCGTCCGGAGGGACAGGCGGAGATGGTAGGGCGTGACTTGCTCGAAGCGCACCACATCGCCCGGCTCTGCCCCGGTGTGCTTGAAGAACTCGCGCACGAATGTCCGGTTCTGGAAGAAGGTTCGCGGCCGGCCGCTCGCGTGCGTCGGGACAAAGGTGTCAATGTGCCCGGTTCTGAACTCCAGGTGCATCAGGCGCCGCGCCGGCGCCCGGGCATTCGTGCCGCCGAACACATCGGGCGGAAGCTTGCGGTAGAAGGACGTGATGTAGATGTGGGAAAATTTGAGATTGGCGTCGGTCAGTTTGCTCTCGTAAACCGTCATGCCTTCGCTCCCCGCCCGCGCTTCACCTTCGGCGCCGCCGCGCGCTCGGCGCGGATGCGGGCCAGCAGACGCTCGGCGGGCTCATCGTTCTCGTCCTGGGGCACCAGCTCGCCGCGGAAGGCCTTGGCGAGGATCGCCTCGTCCAGCTTGTCCACCAGCGCCAGAGCGCGCTTCGCCTGCTCCGCCAACCGGTCGATCCTGGCGAAGGCGGCTTCGATGCGGCGGACGATTGCGTGTTGTTCTTCGAGGGTGGGGAGCGCGAGCTTGATTGCTCGTATCATCGAAACATTCAGTGTTTTCC
Organism: Xanthobacter nonsaccharivorans; assembly: GCF_043194755.2. Taxonomy (NCBI): domain Bacteria; kingdom Pseudomonadati; phylum Pseudomonadota; class Alphaproteobacteria; order Hyphomicrobiales; family Xanthobacteraceae; genus Xanthobacter; species Xanthobacter nonsaccharivorans. The sequence goes on from NZ_CM195526.1 coordinate 3,595,914, forward strand.
TTGCAACTTCTCGCGCATCTCCCGAAAAGCCCTCTTGGCAGTCGCGTGCCTGTAAACGCAATGTAAGCCAATCAGGGTCGACGATACTCCGCTTTGGTCGAATTCGTGCAACTGCCCGAGCAATATTGGCGGGCCCATTCATTCCTTCCACAAGCGCGATACGGCCAATTGTTCCCACCACGGAAAGGAGGATATCTCCGTTCTGAATACGGGCATTTGAAAACTGCTGGTCAATTGAGGACTCGATCCTACGCAGTTGCCCCCATACCACCCGGCCACCAACAAGATCGCACACCCTTACAAGCGGAACCCCGACATCTCTGATCGTGCCGGGCTGCAGGACGCCATATCGTATTGGCGCGTCTGCCTCGACCAGCTCAACGAGGCGCACGGGCCTGCCCTTGCAATGGATAAACGCCTTGCTGAGCACGGCCTGCTTGTAGCGGGAGACGAGGGTTTCAATGCGGGCGAGTTCGGTGCGGGCGCGGGCGGATTTCGCGTTCAGCGCACCCAGCTTGGCCACGATGCGCTTTTGCTCGGCCAGGGGTGGAAGGGGGAGCGCCGTAGTTTCCAAAAAGTGTCTGGGTACACGGCGCTGACCTACCGCTCCGGTCATAGAGCGTTCCGCCGTCTGTCTGTAGCTTTGACGGCGCAGGAAACGCCACACAAAATCGGGCTGCACAGCGCCTTTGGCGCGTAAAACATGAAACTCCGTTGAGCCGCAAGCCATGCCGTTGACCAGGTCTCGCGCAACAGCGATTTTCCCATTCTCCATGCATGGCGTGATCTTTGCAAAAATCACATCGTGATCCGCAAAATGGGTGTAGCCCTTCCAAATATCCGAAAGCGGTCGCACGTTTGACTTGTCGACGATCGTTCCTGTCTCATCGTCCACTGCAGGCATGGGTACGAAGCTTACCTTCAGAGATCGATCTGTTTCGGGATCGTGCTTGGGGTTGAACTCGCAAATATCTTCAAGCGTCACCTCAACCCACCCCTTCGGTAGCGCGCTCATTCCGCCGCCTCCGGCTGCTCATCCGCCAGCTCCGCCATCAGCGCCTCGATCTCCAGCGTCGCGGCCTGCAGATGGCCGAGGATGGTGGCGGCGATGTCGTCGGGCTCGGTGAGGCCGTCTTCCGCTTCGTCCTCCGCCTCGCGCAGCCAGGAGATGTCGAGATTGTCGCCACGGGTGGCGATGTCCGCGCGGGTGAATTTGCGCCAGCGGCCGGCCTCGCCTTCATCCGGGCCGCGCTCGGCGCCATAGGGGCTTTTGCCGAAGGCCTGCTCGAAGCCTTCGAAATGGGCCGCCGTCAGCGGCGTGGTCTTGCCGAAACGCGGCATCTGGGCGCGCAGGTCGTAGATCCAGACGGCCTTGGTGTTGCCGGTCTCGGTCTTGCCGCGGGTCAGGAAGATGACGTTGGTCTTGACGCCCTGGGCATAAAAAATGCCGGTGGGCAGGCGCAGGATGGTGTGCAGGTCGCACCAGTCCATCATCATCTGGCGCAACTGCCTGCCGCGCCCGTCTTCAAACAGCACATTGTCCGGCACCACGATGGCGGCGCGGCCACCGGGCCGCAGCGCGCGGATGCAGTGTTCCACAAAGGGAAGCTGGTAGGACGATACGGTGGCGGTGACGGAGAGGTCGTCGCGCGTCGGCGGGCCACCGGCCGGGCCGAAGGGCGGGTTGGTGAGGATGAGATCGGCGCGGCCAAGCTCCTTGCCCTTGTCGGAGAGGGTATCGCCGAGATCGATGTGGTCGTTCTCCAGATCGTGCAGATAGAGGTTCATCAGCAGCAGGCGCAGCGTGCCCGCCACATTCTCCATGCCGTGGAAGGCGTTACGCTTCTGCCAGGCGCCGCTATCGGGAAGATCGAAATAGCCGTCCGTGCGGGCCTTCATGTCGCGGTCGGCGGCAATCAGAAAGCCGCCGGTGCCGGCGGCGGGGTCCTGGATCACCTCGCCGGGCTTGGGCCGCATGAGGCGCACCATCACGTCGATCAGCACGCGGGGCGTGAAATATTGTCCGGCGCCGCGCTTGGTCTCCTCGGCGTTCTTCTGCAGCAGGCCTTCATAGAGATCGCCGAACTGGTCGCGCTCCTCGGAGAACCAGTCCAGCTCATCGATGGCGGAGACCAACGTGGCGAGATTCTGCGGCTCGCGGATGATGGTGGCGGCGCTGTCGAAAATCTTCTGCACCATGTCCGGCAGCGGCCGCGCATCGGCATAGCGCTTGCGCTCGTCAGGCGTCGCGTTCTCGCCTGGCGGCCGCACCAGGGCATCGTCCTTGCCAAGGCGGGTGCTGGTGGTCCCGAGGGTGACGAGAACGTTGCGATAATGCTCCAGCTTGGCGAGGCCGTTCGCCGCCGCCAGATCCGCCCAGCGCAGACCCTTCGGCAGGCTGCCCGTCTCGCGGTTGCGCTCGGCCATCATCTTCAGGAACAGCAGATAGGTCAGCTCGGTGACATATTGCTGGTAGGTGATGCCATCCTTGCGCAAGACCGTGCAGAGGCGCCAGAGTTTCTGGACGATGGCATTGGCGTTCATGGCATGAGTCTCTGAGGATCAGGAATCGTGACTGCGCTTGTAGCGGGCGCAGGGTCTTGGTCAATGCGCATCGGTCCTTCAGGCGGCGGGCGGCGCCCAGATGGCCTCGTTGAAGGCATGCAGCACCTCGTCGAGCGCGCCATCAAACTCCTGCGAGATGCGCTGGAAGCCGCCCTTGTCGGCGAACGCGCCCTGATCGAGCAGGGTCGGGTCGGCCACGGGCTTGTCCTTGAGCGCGCGGCCGATGCGGCGCAGCCAGTCCTTCTGTTTGCTGGTCCAGGGGCGCGAGGCCTCGATCTTGCCGATCGCATGGTCCACGCGGGTGGCATAGGGGATCAGCGGATCGCCGAGCGCGGCCTGGCGGACGAAGCCGATGATATGGGCGGCAATATCCGCGTTGCGGGCGCGGCCATAGGCGGCGCGCAGCATGGCTTCGGAATAGTTCCTCTCGTCCAGCAGGCCCGCCAGCTCCGACAGTTCCTTGCGGGTGAGATCGCGCGGGCGCTGGGTGACGGCGATGAGCGCCGGCAGCCGGTTCATGTTTTCGCGCACGAAGCGCTCGAAACCGGTGATGTAATCCTCCGGCGTCGTGTTCTTGCCGAAGATCTCCTCGATGCGGAGCAACTCGTCCTCATGGCTGGAGATGACCACGCCATCGCTCCTGTCCGTGCGCAGCGGGCGGCGCTCCAGCAGCTCCACGGCGCGTGGGTGAGCGGCGAGCCACGCCTGAAGCTCGGCTCCGGAGCGGGTGGAAAGGCGCTGCAGGGCCATGTCGGGGTTCTCGCCCGTATGGCGCTCGAAGCTGTCGCGGGTCTCGGCATCCATGCGCTTCACCATGGCCCGCATGCGCACGATCACCTGGCCCGCGACCCAGCTCTTGTCCGCCTCCGTCTGCGCCTTCTGCAGATCGCCCACCAACTCGCCGAGCGAGATGTCGGGCTTCACGACGACCGGGCGCATATCGGTCATCTCCTGGAGCTCGGCATAGAGATCGACGGCATCGAAGATGCGGAAATGCTCCTTGCCAATCTCCGGGCACAGCCGCGTGGCGCGACCGATCATCTGGTCATAGAGGATGCGGCTCTTCACCCGGCGAACGAAAACGAGATTGCAGATGGCGGGCACATCGACGCCGGTGGTCAGAAGATCCACGGTCACGACATATTTCGGATAGGGGTCGTTCTTGAACCTCAGGATCAGGTCGTCGGCGTTTTCGACACGGCCGGTGATCTTCAGCACCATGCCATGGGGAACCGCCTCCGCGCCGTATTCCTCCTGCAGCTCCTCGATCAGCAGGCGCACGATGTCGTCGGCGTGCGTGTCGCGGGCGGCGAAGGTCAGCGTCTTGCCAGGCTTCGAGGGCGGGATCTCGGTGGCAATCGCCCGGCAGACGATGCGGTTGAAGGCCTCCGAATAAACGCGCCTGTTGAAATCGGCGAGGTCGTAATCCAGCGAGACATCGTCGGGCAGATCGAAGAGATCGATCTGCCCGGTCCGGCGGTCGATGATCTCGACCTCCTCGCCGCCAACGAAGTGGATGCCCGCTTCCGAGAGCGCCGTGGTGATGCGCTTCGGCGGCAGGTGGTCGTTGAGATAGCCTTCGACGACGGCCTGGCGATAGCCATAGTGGAAGACAGGGGGGCCGAAGATCTCGCGGGTGTGGAGCGCGGGTGTCGCCGTCAGCGCGACCTTCACGGCATCGAAATAATCGAGGATCTGGCGGTAAGCGGACTGATAATCGTCCATGTTGCGAAAGCCGATGTCGCTTTCGCGCAGCTCCGCATCCAGCGTGTAGCCGCGATGGGCCTCGTCCACGATGATGCAGTCGAAGGTGCCGGGCGAGGGCCGCTTGGCCGGGTCCGGCTCGTTCAGGATACGGGCGATGAGCGACTGGACGGTGGCGACCTGCACCTGGTCCTCGTCCTCCGGCAGCTTCTGCTCCAGCCCCGCCACCTTGTAGATCTGGGCGAAGTTCAGCATGCCCTCGATCTCGGTGGTCTCCAGGGCGTCGGTCGTCTGCTTGCCGAGTGCCTTGCGGTCGACGAGGAACAGGATGCGGCGGAAGCGCTTGTGTTTCAGCAGGCGATACATCAGCGCAATCGCCGTGCGCGTCTTGCCCGTGCCGGTCGCCATGGACACGAGAATGTCGCGCTGGCCCGTGACCACCGCTTTTTCGATCGCCGCGATCGCGTCTTCCTGGTAGGGGCGCATCCTGCCCTTGCCGAAGCTCTCCTCGGCGAGGTCTTGCGCGGCGGTGTCGACATCGGTTGCGAGCTTGTCCAGCAGGTCCTTCGGCGAGAACCAGCTCGTCATGGCGATGGCGCGGTTCGTCTGCCGGCGCACATCTCGATACCAGATGCCGGATTTGGTCAGCCACTGGCGCACATAGGGCCGTCCGTTGGTGGCGAAGACGAAGGGCACGCGGAAGGGATCATCCAGACCATGTTTCCAGGGGCCGTGCGGGCAGGCTTGCTCCGGCGCCAGCAGAAGGGTGCGGGCGTAGCGTTCGGCCTGCTGGAGCGTGGACGGCACATCGACGCTCTCGCGCTTCGCCTCGATGACCCCGACGCAGGTGAGGCCGACGAAGAGGGCGTAATCCGCGCGGCCGTTTTCGCAGGGCCATTCGGCGATCGCGAGGTTGCGGCCTTCTTCCGGCCGTGCCTCCTTCTGGTAGGTCAAGCCGTCGCTGTCGGCCTCCCAGCCGGCGTCAACAAGCTGGATGTCGATCAGGCGGCGGGTCTGACGCTCGTCGAGCTCCAGCCGGCTGGCGGCCTGGAGGCCGGCCTGCTTGAACTGCATCCGCAGTTGTTCGGGCTGGGCCTCGGCGGCCTTCTGCAGTTCGGCGAGCTTGCGCGAGAGCGCGGCCTGATTGGCCTCCATTTCGACGGCGGCCTGTTCCCAAACCGCGCTATCGGCTGCCGCCTGCCTCGCCAACTCTTCGGCTGCGGCCCGGGCCTTGGCGAGCTCGTCGGCTGAGGCATGGGCGGCCGCGAGCTTGTCTTCGGCTTCACGGACCTGGGCGCGCAGTGCTGCAAGCTCTGCCAGTGTCCCCTGGTCGATCTCGGCTGAGGCTCTGGGCGGCACGAACGGGCCTGGCTTGAAATTCGGATCACGCCCGTAGGTGCGACGATACCAGACGCCAAGGGCGCAGCAGAATTTGAGCGCCGCCAGAGCCTCCGCCGGTGAGCCCGCCAAGCTATGGGTTGCCGCGTTGCCACTTTTGCGGACAGCATGGAAAACGTCCGTGACTTCCCGCGGCAAGACCTGCTGCGCTGCCAGTCGCCGCAGGAGATCATGCGTGGTCTCGCGCGCCGCCGGATCATAAACGCCGGAAAGCGCCGCGATCTCCTTGACCATGTACTCGCCGAACTGGCGGCTTTTGATCAGGGATGTGTTGGCGTCTTCAGCAAAGAAGCGCTCGGCCAGAATGCCGAGGCGATGCAGCTCCGGGCTGATCTCCCGGAGATGGTCGAAGTTCACTGACAACGCTGCGCCCCAATCGTTTCTGGCGGATGAGGGTAGATAATTGATGTGATCCGCGCAAACTGGATTGGAGTTAGAAATTGCTGCGCTGTCATCCATTGGCCCGGAAAGCCTACCGATAACGCCTCCATTGAGGCCTGCAATCGGCGCTTCCGAAGTGAATGCCTGAACATCCACTGGTTCCTGACGCTTGCCGGCGCGACCGAAAAGATGGAGGCGAGGGTCAGCCGAAGGGCCAAACGCTATAACGTCGAATTGTGCGACGACGTCATCTGGTGTTCATTTTATTGTTCATGCTCCTGAAGTTGTGCGAGCAATTCCTGCATCGGATCGGTTGCGTCCTCGTCCTTCCGCGCATGAACTGAGAATAATCCGAGGTGGCGCGCGAGTTTTTCGAGGGTGGAGAGCTTGTCCCAGATCTGCAGTGCAACCTTTCGCTCCAGCGTTCCGTCCCTCAGGTCGCGGGTCGTGATTTGCAGAAAGCGGATAGCCGCGCGGTCGTGGGGATTGATCTGGTTCAGAGGCTTGAGCTTGCCCGCCGCGTCAAAGAGCTGGCCGATATCCGCGAAGGCGATGCGGGCCAGTTCCTGCAGCACACGGGCCGCTTCCACCCCCGCCGCCTTTGCTCGGCGCTCCATCGACTCGGCGATCGCCTTTGCGATGTACGGTTTTGGCAGGTTCTCAGCACCAATCTGGCGCGCGGTGCGCTGGCTGCAGGAGCAGCCGACGTGGCAATGGAACACCGCCTTGCGGTGCTTGCCGACAGACACCGAAAGGGCAGGCGTGCGGCGATTGGGATGGGCAGGGCAGAAGCAGAGGCCGCCGCGGCCGGTCCAACGCCCGCCGAGAGCTTTGACCATCTGGCGGGCATCGAGCCCGCCGCGGTGTATGTGGCGTTCAGTCATGGCGGCCACCCGAGACATGAGCAGCTTTCACGTTCTCGATTACGGCGATGAGCTGTGAGCGAGGCCAGCGCGACAGACGGCCCAGCTTCAACGGCTCCGGGATGGTGTGTCCGGGCATGGCCCGATCGTGAGGCGCTTCTCCTTGCCGGCGATCTCATCCCGGAGGCGCCAGACCTTGCCCCCTGCCGGAGAGACGGCGAGGTGGAACCCTCCGCCGTCGGTCAGTTTGTAGGGCTTCTCGGCCGCCTTGGCTTTGCGGATCTGCAGTCTGTGAGCGGCCTTGGCCAGCCTCCCCCCTTACCCGGTTTTTACCCGCGATCGACTACGCTTTAGCGCGATGTCGTGAGGCGCCCTCCAGTCAATATGGCGTGCGACTCAGCGCTGGCAAGGCTTCTAAGGGGATATGAGATGGGACGAAAATAAGGGCTGGCGGGCAGCGCCCGATGAAGATGAGAACTAGGAAAGCGTCATAACCATCTGATAATTATGTACACACACCTGATTATGCGACCACCGGCGAGTTTCGGGGGCATTTGGATGGCAAACGGCGGCCATTTCGGATGTTTGACGGGGTATTTTCTGCATCACCCGCTGATTTTCACCACGTATTCGTTCTCCGAATCTACCTGATCATCCAACCTGCGCGGCTGTTCGAACAAACGTCTGCAACTGGGACCTTTGCGGCGGTCGGCTTCGGAGCGTCCGAGTGTTCTTCGCGGACACCGAGCAGCCGTTTATGTACCGTCCACCGCCGCTGCGATTGCTGCCACTCGTGAAGTCAATTGAGATGCGTGAACCACCCCTCCTCTCAGCGTTAGCGTCGAGCGACTGCAATCAGCGCCGTGGAGGGTATGGGTAGGATTGCACTTTCGCCTGCCATCTGCCGCACCTCGGCGATCACGGCATCTTTCTCGTCCAGACCGAGGCTCGTCCAGTCAGGAGACATGCCGAACAGCGAGTCGGGTTCGGCCAGTGCCCCAACATCTAACTCATAGTCGAAGGTAACATGCTCGATCTTAGGGTCCCGATACCCCGCCGCTATCAGTTCGCGGGCGAAATCCACCGGGTCGCTCAGCGCTTTCACGGCTTCCGGCATTGTCATTCCTTCCCGGCGGGGGAACAGCTTGCGACGAATCTGGCCGAGTAACAGGAAGGTCGCGGCACCCTGCTCGCGCCAGGTTGCGATCACGCCGTACCCGCCAGGGCGCGTCACCCGCGCCATCTCGGCGAGGCCCTTGCGCCAGTCCGGAAACATGATGACGCCGAATATCGAAAATGCGGCATCGAAGCTGGCATCCCCCAAAGAAAGCGCCTGGCCGTCCATGACCCGCGCCTCGACGTTGGGCACATGCGCCGCTGCGATGCGCGCGATCATGCCAGGCGAGAAATCCGTGGCAAGCACCTGCGCCCCCGTTCGAGCTGCGAGCAAAGCCAGTGCACCGGTACCGGCCCCGACATCGAGAACACGACTATCGGGACCTAGGGGCACGCGGGTAAGCGCTGCCTCGGCATAGCGAGCCGTAAAGGGATGGGCCGTCTGCTCATAGTGCCGGGCGGCGGTGTCCCAGTGGTCGGGGCTCTCGAATTCAACCATTTTCGGTGCTCCACGAATCATGTAACATTACAAGTATCGTGACACTGGACCCTTGCCAATCCCCGCCGGCATGCGAAAGCTTCGACCATGCGTAATGACAGCCGCTTGTCGCGAATGCTCCATGTATTGCTCCACATGGCTCGCCACGATGGTCCAATGACCTCCGACGAGATCGCGCGCATGCTGGGCACCAATCCCGTGGTCGTGCGTCGGACGATGGCCGGCTTGCGGGATTCTGGCTATGTGCGATCGGAAAAGGGCCACGGTGGTGGATGGGTCATCGCGGCAGACCTTGGGGCCGTGACTCTTCTCGACGTTCACCGTGCCGTCGGCGGGCCCCGTCTCTTCACGATCGGTAACGGGCACAGAAATACCGACTGCGCGGTTGAAAAAGTCGTCAACGAAGCCTTGGAGAACGCATTGAGCAAGGCCGAGGCAATGTTGATCGCACAGTTGGGTACGATCAGTCTGGCCGAACTGGCACGACGCTTCGACGCGCGGTGTAATTCAACCATCTAGTGGAATAATGCTAAAGCGATACGGCACCAGATAGTAAGCGGCAATTTCGGGTCTTTGGTGGAGGCTCAGCAAGGCTCAATCCGGCCAAGGCTTCAGTATGGCTTCTCCTCAGCCAGCAAACCTGTCGCCATGACGCGGAAAGCCTCAATGGCTTTGGGAAGGACAGCACCTGGTTCATCACTTGCCGCCACCCATAAAGCAGCATTCAACGCCGCGCCGTTGAGAAGACGTGCCGCCGCCTCGTCATCGACGGGCTTCATGATCCCGTTCGCGATCAGCCTGCCAACGGTTTGCTTCGTCATTTCCAGACAGGCGTTCTGGCTGGGCCATTGTGTGGGTTCCCCCAGAAAGGCAGGCCCGTCGAGCAGCACGATCCGGCGGACCTCGGGGTCGAGGGCCATTTCGATATAGGCCGATCCCTCCGCAAGCAGACCTTCCCAGTCGTTCGGCGCGGCCGCCCCCAGTTCTTGTGCCCGCCTCGCCATTTCGCCATCGACTTGAGCGACCACTGCGGCGAGCAGCCCCTTCTTGTCACCGAAATTGTGGTAGAGCGCCCCGCGTGTCAGCCCAACATCCGCGGTGAGTTCGTCCATCGAGGCCGCGGCGAACCCTTTCGCGGCAAAGGCCCGGCGCGCTGCCGAAATCAGTTTGGCGCGGTTTTCTTCCATGGTCTCGATGCGTCGACGCGGCGTCACGAATGGCTGTCCTTTCACATACGCAGTGTATCTGAGTTGACATACGCACCGCATGTCAGATATTCGCATACACAGCGTATATCAAATTGCGCCGCAAATGAGAACCATGCCCCGACTGCGATGAACGCCGACATTGCAGGCTCAAGCCGTTTCAAGAAAGGTTGATCCCATGGCCAAACGTAATGCTGTTTTTCCGACGAGCCGCCATGCCCTCTATGAAGCCCATGGCTATTCGGCTGCGATCGCATCCGGCGATCTCCTGTTCGTTTCCGGTCAGGTTGGAAGCCGTGCCGATGGCTCGCCAGAACCGGACTTCGCCGAGCAGGTTCGATTGGCCTTTTCCAATCTGGGGGCAACGCTGGCGGCGGGCGGCTGCACCTTCGACGACATCGTCGATGTGACGACGTTCCATACCGATCCGGAAAACCAGTTTGAAACGATCATGAAGGCGAAGAGCGACGTCTTTTCGCAGCCACCCTATCCGAACTGGACCGCGATCGGTGTCAACTGGCTCGCCGGCTTCGACTTCGAGATCAAGGTGATCGCCCGCATCCCAGATGAAAGCTGAAGCGATCCTCGTCACCTGATCGCCGGAGGCCTGCGAGCCGACATACGGGGCTTTGTCGAGCAGCTGCTGGGCAGCGATCGCGGACTCCGGCATGGCAGGCGGGCTCTCGCATGGTCGCCGCAAGCGCCAGACGAAGGCCGCCTCCATCCGCTTGAGCACCGTTAGTCGTTGAGCGTCGCGAGCGGAGCCTTGATCATCGCGTCGAAAGTCAATCAGCTTTCGGACGAGATCAGCGACCGGACCCGATCAGCATCGTCCTGCCGCACCGGGCAGTAGACGACCATGGAAAGATCAGACCGCCCGTCCACTGCGAAGGACGAATATTCGAACTCGATCGAACCAAGCAGGGGATGTCGTATGCGCTTCAGGCCAACGCCAAAGCCGTTGACCTCGTTGTCATTCCATATCCGTGTAAAATCAGAACTCAGGTGCGAAAGTTCATCGACCAGTGCTTCCGCCTCTCCGCTCATTCCAGCGCGGACTGTGTCGGCACGGAACGCGCCGACGACAAAACGCGCCACGCTCTCCCAGTCATATTGAGCGGCACGCGCATTTGGATTGCAGAAAAGCTGCTTCAAAACATTGCGTTCGCTCGGCGCCAATGCGCCATAATCCGTCATAAGCAGTGTAACGGCCCGGTTCCAGGCGACTATGTCCCAGATCGCGGTACGGATCATCGCTGCGTTCGGCTCCAGTGCGTCAAGCACGCGCTGCAACCTGGGTGTCACGCTTTCGACGGATTTGGTTCTGAACTCCGGCTTGATGCCGCGTCCAAGCAGAAATAGGTGCTCGCGCTCGACCTCCGTCAACATGAGGGCTCGCGCGATACGGTCGAGGACGTCGGCTGACGGCGCGCCCCCGCGCCCCTGCTCGAGCCATGTATACCAGGTTGGGCTGATATTGGCGCGTTGCGCGACTTCTTCTCGGCGCAAGCCGGGAGTGCGGCGGCGTCCGGCCAGAAACCCGAGGGTGGTGGGGTCGAGCTTGGCTCGACGGTCCCTCAGATAGGCCCCCAACCGCTTCTCACTGAATACAGACCTGTCCATCCTATTAGCTCTTATACCGGGATAATCTCACTACTTTAACAGGATACAATAACCATGCAGATATGTCCCGACGCAACAGACAGGGACTATGCCAATGCGGGTATTTGTAACCGGCGCGACCGGATTCATCGGATCGGCCATCGTCAGGGAGCTGATCTCGGCAGGACATCGGGTTGCAGGCCTTGTCCGCTCCGACGACAAGGCTGCCGCGCTTGAAGCAATCGGCGCTGAGGCGGAACTGGGATCGCTCGAAGACCACGATGGATTGCGAGAAGCCGCTGCCAGATCGGATGCCGTCATCCACACTGCGTTCAATCACGACTTCTCGAAGTTCGTGGAGAATTGCGAGAACGATCGCCGGGTAATCGAGACCCTGTCGTCGGCTGTAGCTGGTTCGGTCCGACCGCTCATCGTCACCTCCGGCGTCGCCGTCGGCGGCGCTCAGCCCGGCAGACCGCTGACGGAGGAAGACCGGCCACTCATGTCGTCGATTTCTCCACGCGCCGCATCGGAAGAAGCTGCTTACGACGCGGTTGCCAAAGGTGTGAACGTGAGCGTGGTCCGTCTACCCCAGGTGCATGACACTGTGCGACACGGTCTTGTTACCTACGCGATTGCCACAGCGCGCGAAAAGGGAGTGGCCGCCTATGTTGGCGACGGGACTCAGCGCTGGCCGGCTGCGCATGTTCATGATGTGGCCCGTCTTTACAGGCTGGCGCTCGAACAGTGCAAGTCCGGTGCAGTCTGGCATGCGGTGGCGGAGGAAGGTTTGCGACTGCGTGAGATCGCGGAAGCAATCGGACGGCGGTTTGAACTGCCTGTTGCCTCCATTGGGCCGGCGGAAGCCGAAGCGTATTTCGGATGGCTCGCGGCATTCGCATCACATGATGCACCAGCCGTAAGCCAAAGAACGCAGAGAGAACTCGGATGGCATCCTGCCGGACCGGGGCTGATCGCGGACATCGAGGCCTCGCGGTAATCCAATCTCTGTTCATCGGCCAGCTTCACCGCGCTGCCTCCGCGGCGGAGGCCACTTGCGCTCATCCCTGAGCCAACCGAGCAGGGACGCGGTGGGGTAGGTCTTGCCATGCTCGATGTGCGACAGCGTGGCAGCGGCTGATGCCGCTGCGCTGGGCGAGCGCGTCCAGCGTCCAGCCCTGACTCAGTTCGGCCGCGCCGGCACCGCCTGGCTGTAGCCCTTGGTGACGTTCTTGCACCAAACGGGGCCGTACTGGCTTTCATGAGTCGGGCAGGCAAAGCGGAAGCCCCACACGAAATCGGTCTGCACCGCCACTTGCCGCGGCGCTTCCCGCTGGCCCTGATCGCCGAAGAACGCGTTCACAGAAAACCAGGCCGGGTTCGGCGTGCCATTCACGCTCTGCGCCAACCCCGCATCGCTCATCGTGCGGTCGAAGATTGAATAGGCGGGCAGACCCTCGGCAGTGATCGCAGCGCGAGCGTGGCAGGTCATGCAGGAGGAGGTGTTGACGAAGCCCGCCTCGGTCACCGAATTGCCGAGCCGGGTCTCCACCCCGGTCGCCGAGACGAAGTCGGATTGGGTGCCCTTCAGCCGGTAGGACCGCCAGGCGGTATCGCCTTGCGAGGGCCGGCTGGGATCGCTGGTGCCGCCTCCGGCGATGGCGAAGGACGCCAGCAGATCGACCAGCCCCTGGCTCATGCGGCCTGCCTCCTTGTAGCGCGCGGCCAGGGCGAATGCTTCCACATCGGTCTGCGCCACGGCCTCGGCGTGGTGCGGCGGGATGTAATTGCGCGCCGGCGGGGCCAGCCCGGCCTGGGCGGGCAGTTCGGCGGCCAGGTAGCCGAAACTGTCGTTGCAGCCCAGGAAGTCACAGCGCCCCTGGTTGTCGACATGCTCGAACGTTGCCCAGGTCCAGTTCGGCACGTCCTTACTGGAGATATGGAAGGACAGCAGCAGATAGCGCTTCTTTGCCGGTTTCGGATCGGTGGGTGTCGCGCGCGGCAGCAGGTCCATCGTGATGAAGGGATGCACGGTGTCGTTCGGGTCGATCCCCAGTCTAGGAGCCTGGTCGGCAGCCAGCCAGTTCACCTTCACCATCACCGCGCGAATCGGGAAGTCGATGGCGATCAGCGCGGGCGCCGCGGGATGTGCGGCGGAGGGATCGGGAGGGGCGGGCCAGCGTGGCGCATAGGCGGCGCGGGCTGCCACCGCGTTGCGAAACACCCGCGCCAAGCCCTCGGTGAAATACAGCTCGTTGTCGAAGACGTAATTGACCATCGGCTCGTTGCGGTAGATCAACTCGTCCTGAAGCGCGCCGATCACCGGGGCCTTCAGGCTGTCGGGCACGTCCTTCCACGGCGTGTCGGCGCGGCCCGTGGCTTCGGTCAGGCTCATCTGGTGCGCGGTGACCGGCTGGCGCACCTGGTCGTCGGGCACACCCGGCGTGGGGCCCGGATAGACGGGGCAGTGCAGGGGGGCCGCGTCATTGCTGATCTCCACGCCGGCGCAGCATTGGCCAGGGGCCTCGCCGGGGCGGCAGCGCGGCCAGGGATCGCTCGGCCAGGTCTGGCGGTCGGTCGACCAGTCCTCCCAGAAATGCTGGGAGACGGCCTGGGCAAACAGCAACCAGGCGAAACTGTCCGGGCAGCTCTGTGCCGGGTTGGTCACGTCGCCGCCGAAGCTCGCATGCCCGTCGCGCATGCGTAGATGGCATTCGGGCGAGTCGCGCACCATGGCGAAGGGTTCGGTCGCGTAGTCGAGCTGGTTGGGCAGTTTCGGCGTCTGCGCTTGTGCTTGGGTCAGGATGGGCAAGAGCAGGCCTGCGCACAGAATCAGCCACCCCGACCGCCGCATCCCCGACACCCCATTTCTCGCGTGGCAACGTTTTGAGCTTATCCGCCGGAACGACGGAGGGCCAGAGCCCCGCCCGAACGGGCGATGCAATCCTCGGCTCCCGAGCGCGTATCACGCCAGCTTCATCCGCCTGAGCGATGATAAGGTGCTGCCTCCTGAGGGAGATGGCGTTACGCAAGTGGGTCATCGCCCTGGAGCCGCAGCAAACGCCCGGCGCCCGGTTTCCCCGACGCCGGCCGAAGTGCTTCAAGCTATCTCTACCTCGAGGATCGCGCCCGCCATCAGGCCATGACGCCAATTTTCAGGTCCCTGAAGGCACGAGATACATCAGAACTTCCAGCCAACCCTCCGGATCAGATCGAGCAGATTAATGTACTCGATGCGATAAATTTCGCAGACATCCGGTATCTTAGGTTTGCCAGTGCTGCCACGACCTTCTTCTGTGACAACTACGCCGCCCAAAATTCGGGCCATTGCGATGACAAAGGGATCTGCAGCGAAGGAGCGCTTTCGCTCCATCACGAGCCGCGGGTGCTCCGCAAGTACTGCCGAGACGTCCGCCAGCACCAATTCATCAGTTGGCACGAAAAAGCCGTCGCACGGCTTGAGAAAGTCGAGAAGCTCGGTGGATCGCTTTTCCAGTTCGACCTTGACCTCACTCGGGGCAATCATCTCGCCAGCCTGGATCGAGGCAGTCAAGCGATCCCAGAGTGGCGGCAGAACATCAATCGGATAGCGCTCGACCCACGCGGCGACCAGCGCAGAGGTATCCCAGACAAAGCGAGGTCGGGGAGATGCGCTCATGCTGCCTTGAACGCTTGCTGCTCAATGTAGGGAATATGCTTTGCCTGCACACCGAGGAAAGCGGCAGCGTCGTTTAGGCTGATACGTCTGTCTCGGTAGCCAGAGAGGACGTGGCGGGCATAGCTCTTTCCATAGCGACCGATCATCTGCTTGTGGTGAGGTGGGCCACCAGAAGTGCCGGACGGCTCGTCAAACGCTTGGTACTCTTCTTCGAATGCCGCCCTCTTGTGCGCATAGGAGCGTCCACTCGCCCGACCAAGTGTCATGAAGCGAATGAGGGCCGCCTCCCGGCTCGCTCCAAGCTGCTCGGCGGCACGAGCAAGCTCTGTAGAGCCCCAGTCGGAACTGGGGCCCTTGCCCTCCGCGACCGCAACAACGGCATCGACGGGCATCATAACTGCGGCAGCAACGGCATTGCACCATCGCTCGACCCGCCGAACGGCAACCGGCATCATGGGCTGGGGAGCAACGACGTTCTCGACAACGCCCTCGCCGAGCAGAAGGTGAGCAAATTCATGCAATAAGGTGAAGGTTCGTCCGTTGGTTTTGTCCTTTCCGTTGACAGCGACAACTGGGAGCGCCGTGGCCGGGACAGCGAAGCCGCGCACGTCGCGCACCGCAGGGCCATGAGACCCGCCCATGACAAAAACAAGAACATCTTGCGCTTCAATCGCGGCTCGCCACCCATCAAATACGGCACTTTTCCGAGCCCATTGCGCGATTTCGGTCGGACTGACTCTCAAAAATTGGCGAACGGAAACAGCAACTGTTTCCGGATCATCGTCGATCGTAGCAGAGAGCTTAAAAGGCTGGACCTCACCTCCGACTTCTTCGATGATTTCCAACGCTATGCTCCGGCGCTCCTGTGCGAGACGAATCTCGTAAGCGACCCGAGCTGGCATCGGAGAGAGCCCCCCGGTCGTAGGATCAATTCGGCGGAAATCTTTTAGCGCTTGGAATTCGCGTGGCGGCTCGGGCAGCAGCATGACGGCGAGCGGCCGATGGTATTTTTCAGCCAGCTTGCGAAGTTGTGGCAGGGACGGTGCGCCTTCGCCGTGCTCCCACTCCTCGAGCCGTTCAACCGGAACATTCGCCGCCTTCGCTGCCGCCTCCATCGTTACGCACGCACTCCGCCGTGCCCATGCGAGCACTGCGGGACGTACGGGAACGGGAACCTTGGTCGGCATTCGAGACACCGCGAAATAACCAGCCACACTCTAGAGCATAAAAATGGCCAGACGATAAATGCAGATTCGAGCGTCCTGGTGAAGGCATCTGGACGATCGGAACGACCATACCGGCAGCAGCCTTGGCCGCCTTGAAGGCACGCGCTAGGTCGGCTTGCTGCAGCATCAGGCAGCGTGGCTCGATGGCGGGGCCAGGGGTGTCCTTGTCGCGGCCATAGGGGCACCCTTCTTCGCCGCTCAGAATCTCGCCTCTCAGCATAGTGCGCCTGACGATAGCGCGGAGCCTTCGCGGGGCGCCTCGTAGCTCAGTCGGGAAACGGAAGGGGGCATCTGCCGCAGCAAAGCTGCTGCCTCGCGCGCCCCCTCGGCGCCAATCCTCACGATAGGCGCCTGGATGGACCGGCATTTGGCCGGCGGCAAGGCAGGATCGATGGCCTCTTAGCTGCTGCGTGTCACGCCTGCGGCGGCGGGTGGCTCGAGGCGCGGCGCCGGCCGAGCCGCATGAGGAGCATGGCTAAGCCAAGCATCAGCCATGCGACGAGCGGGTCCCAGAAGGGGACGAGGAGCACCGGAAGCACATGGAGCGGCGGGTTCGCCAGTTCCACCGGCTGCGCCAGCGTCACGCCGTCCACCTTCACCGCCGAAGGCCAGAGCACGCGAGGTTCCTGAGTTCCCGTCCATGAGAAGGGGCGCGGCGCCGCGGCCGGGGCGCCGTCGGGATGGAACAGCTCGATCTCCTTCGTGCGGGTGGAGGCGACGGCTATCGCTCCGTCGGTCGTCATCCCGAGCGCTCCTGAGGCGCCGCCGGTGTGTGCAAACCAGCCGGCGCGGAAATTGCCGTCCATATCGTAGCGCTGGACTCGGCCGAAGGCGCCGGTGAGCGCGACCATGCTGTGGTCCGGCCCTGCAATGGTGGTCGTGAAGAAGAAGGCCGGAAGCTCCACATGATCGAGCAGGCTGCCCAGATTGGGCAGGAGAAAGCCCCCGAAGAATCCGAGCGCGCCGAGGACCGTCAGCACGGCGGCGACGCCATGGCCCGCCCGCATGAGGCGCAGCGCGTCACGCCAGAAGACGAACATTAGGACAAGGGGGAAGAGGACCCAGAGCAGCACGGTGTTATTTTCCCTCACCGGCCCTCTCCGGGCAAGCGCCAGCTTCACTTTCCTCCGTTCTGCCCCAGCGCCAGTTGGAGCGGCAACGCGATGGCGGTGCCGAACCAGTAGGCGACAATGTTCCATGGATTGAAGATGCGCCCCGGGAGCAGCGCGCCCGGGAGGGTGTGCGGAAGGCGTCGAGGGCGAGTGCGTGGTCGAGAGCGTAGGCGCTGTCGGCGGCGAGGCGCGCAGGCCACAGGCCGAAGCGATCCTGGGTGCGCTCGATCATGGTGTGCACGGCTCCGACTTCCGCCTGCCGGATCGCGCGGCAGGCCTCCACATCGACGATGACGGCATGGTCGAGGTCGATCAGATAGTTGGTCGCATAGGCGAAGAAGGCATGGCCTTTCAAGGCGCTGGTCCATTGCGCCGCCGGATCCGACCTGGAGACGAACTTCGGCTTCACCTCGCTGGCTGCGCCCCAGGCGGCCTCTTCGAGCGTGTCGAGATATTCCCGGACCGAACGGCGGCTCTCGGCGAGCCCCTCCCAGTCCACCTGTTCCGAGGCGGCGGCGGACCGCTGCTTGTTGGCATCGGCCTTGATCAGGCTGGCATCGACGGCAAAACCCTCGCCGCCGACCAGCCCCTCTTCGATGCAACACCGCACCGTGGTTTCGAACAGCTCCCGCAGCAGGTCACTGTCGCGGAAGCGTCCGTGGCGGTTCTTGGAGAAGGTGGAGTGGTCCGGCACGGCGCCTTCGAGGCCGAGCCGGCAGAACCACCGATAGGCAAGGTTGAGATGGACCTCTTCGCACAGCCGCCGCTCCGAACGGATGCCAAAGCAATAGCCGATCAGGAGCATCCGGATCATCAGCTCGGGATCGATCGAGGGGCGGCCAGTCTCGCTGTAGAAGGGCTTGAGGTGTACTCGAATGGCGGAGAGGTCGACGAACCTGTCGATAGCCCGAACGAGGTGGCCGGCAGGCACGTGGCGTTCGAGGTTGAACCCGTAGAACAGCGCCTCCTGCATCACCATCCGCTCGCCCATCATCGGTCTGTCCTCCCCCTACAAGGAGAACTGAATCAGGACTTCATCCCCGCGGCAACACCGACTCTTTCAACGGAATCGGCCCGAGGCAGGCAGCCCCCGCCCCAAGAGCGTGAGGCCGAAGCCGGCCCAGACCGCTGAGAGCAGGCCAAAGCCCGCGTCAATGGCTAGTACGGCTTGACTGACGTCATGCTGCCCGGACTCGCGACGGAGATGCAGAAGATCTTGCCCCTTAGCGTTCCTCGGACGCCATAGGTGCATTGCCGGGGAATTGCCGTTGCAACCGGTTACAAGAGGCGATGCGGAAGAAGTTGGCGTTGCCCTAATTGCGCGCGAGGTCGGCCTGCGGAGCGAGGTGTTTGTTTTTACTTCACTCGAACCAATCGCCGGGGACCGAGCCATCAGCAAAGCGCTGCTGAACCGACCAGTTGCGAAAAGCGATCTGTTCGTTCGGGCGCAGATAAAGGACAGTGAATCCCTCGCTGCTGCCCGTCTCGACGGCAACAAAACGTCCCTTGCCGAGATGGGCGACTAAAGAGTTCATTGCTAGCAAGAACGGCGTGAGATCGGGACGCTTCTCGTCGCTAATCTCGAAGGTGACCGACCGTCCGTCGCTCAGCGTTACCGACCCCACAAGGAGGCCCGGCTTGGCGGCCTCGGTAACTGACTGAACCAGAAAATCACCGCAGGCAAGCGCCTCTAGCTCACGAACGTGCTGCGGCACGTATTCCCCCGGTTGATGCTCATCAACGCTGCAGATGGTGTAGACATTCTCGAATACAGACTGGGAGTGCGCGTCAATCATATCGGCCAATGCGCGGTCGGACATTGGCTGATTTTTCGACAATAGGCCGGACATATCATTGAGTTCAATCAGCGCGCCGCTATAATCGGCCAGTTCAATCATTGTCAGAAGGTCCAAGGAGTTGTGAGACACCGCCGCCTTCTTCTCGGCGTAGAATCGAGCGATATCGTCCCCTTCGCACCACTGCCTGTGTTCTCGTATCACCCGTGTCACGATAAGATCACGGTCCAGTGTGGATTTGATCCGCAAACCGGCGCTCTCTAACCGACCGAGCACCTCACGAACAAGCTGCCAATTCGCATTGTTCGCCAACAATGCACCAGCCTTTCGCTTCCACTCGTCCATCTGGGTTTCGACGTGCTGGGGACGAGGAAATAGCTTTGCCCAAGCCCATGAGAACAGCGTCTTCATCGTTGAACTCCCCCGGTCGGTGACAGATATCGCACCGAGCATGGCACGCGCAGAACCTTATTTCATGTCGAATCACCCCCGCTTTTCTCAACGGCGCGATTTTGCCGCCGCCGCAGCAGCAGGGCAAACCGACCGAAGCATTTCGGATGTAGCTATTGTAACCCATCGCTGGATGGCCACCACCACCTCGATATCTGGTTAAATCTATTGCCATGGCACGAAATAGAACGTTCGTCCCTAAAATGCAGGCATTGACATGACCGAGATCACGATGCCGCCGGTCGCCCTAGCCTTGTTGCAACCGGTTGCTGCGACGAAGAACGTCGAGCACTCCGCGACGCTGCCAACGGGTGATTTGCAGGTTCGTGCAGCTTTTGAGGTAATCCGATGTCTGCTCCTGCCGCTGCCAGGCCTTTGTCACGCCCTGGTGGATTGCACGGTCGGAGTGACGGCGATGGGCGGCAACGGTAGTCTCGCGGCATGACGACCCAATACGGTGCGCTCGCACAGCATCTCCAAACCCAGACCGACAGCCTGGTAACGCTCGATTTCGCGGAGACCGAGACTATCCTCGGTTTCTCGCTCCCGCGCAGCGCCCGGACGTATGGCGCTTGGTGGTCAAATACGCGGAGTCATGCGGTTTGGGTGCCCGTTGGCTGGGCTAGCGAGGCGGTGGATGTGGGCGCTCCAGAGCCACCAGCAGTGCGAATATCAACATTTCACTATACCTTTATGGGCGCCAGCTTGCTGGGCGTCCCGCAGAGGATGCCGCTGTCGACATGTCGGACAATCTGGTCCTGAATGATCTGGACGAGCTGGCGGGTTGCCTTGGTCACCGGACGATGCAGGGCCGTTGCCAGCACGAGGGTCGCGCGCAGATCACCGGCCGCGAAGGGGCGTGCCACCAAACGCTTCTCCTTGACCTCGCGGTGAACCGCGCCGAACGGCAGGATGGTTTGAGCCGCGCCCATCTCCACGAGCTGCTTCAAAGCCGGAACGGAATCGATCTCAACGGCCAGCTCGACCTTGATGCCCGCATTGTGAAACATAGCGTCCACGACCCGGCGCAAGCCATGGCCGGTGCCTGGAAGCACCAAGCGGTCGAGACGGACTTCCTCCAGGCTGGCAACGGACGCCGCGCAAGCATCGCCGGGACTGTCGATGAGGTACAGCTCCTCCTGCAGCAGGGGGATAACATTCATGCTGTGGGAGCGGCGTGAATCGTAAAGAATCCCGAGGTCGATCGCGCCCGACTCGACCCATTCGAACAAAGTCCCGCTAAACGCCTCCACCACGTGGAGATGCACCGCCGAGCATTCGGCGCGGAAGGTTTCCGCAAGTGGCGCGACGATGGTGCTGCCGATGGAGGGCGGGATGCCGAGGCGCACCAGGCCGCTCGGCGTGTTGGCTTGGTCGATGATCTCCCGCTGCACCTGATCGAACTGCTGAAGCATGGGGCTGAGGGCGGAGTGAAGCTTCGCCCCCACCTCGGTCAGCGCGATGCCGCGGCCATGCCGGTAGAACAGCGCGCTCTTGAGCTCCTGCTCGAGATTCTGGATCTGCCGGCTGAGCGTTGGTTGCGCTATGCCCAGCTTGATGGCCGCGCGGGAGAAGCTGCCGGTTTCTGCGACCGCAGCAAAATATCGAAGCTCCCGAAGATCCATAGCCTGACGCGCAACCTTACGACCGCTCCGAAGCCCCCGCGGATCTTTATAATGAATTTTCACGCCTGTGGTAGGGCTCGTGCCTTCAGAGCAGCATGAGTTCCGGCGACTGGAGGAACTCCTTGAGCCGCACTAGGAAAGTCACGGATTCGCGGCCGTCGATGAGGCGGTGATCATAGCTTAGGGACACGTACATCATCGGCCGCACGGCGACCGCGCCTGCGACTGCCACCGGGCGATCCTCCACCCGGTGCACCCCGAGCACCCCGGATTGGGGCGCGGCGAGGATGGGGACGGACAGGAGCCCTCCGAACGGGCCGGCGTCGGCGATGGAGAAGGTGCCGCCCTGCAGCTCCGCCACCGAGAGGGTTCCGGCCTCCGCGCGCGCCCGGAGAGTGGTCAGCGCGACCGCGATGTCGCCGAGGTCAAGCTCGCCAGCCCGGCGCAGCACCGGGGACACCAGCCCGGCCGCCGTCTCGATGGGGACGGCGATGTGCATGTCGAGATTGTGCAAGATCTCATCGCCGTCGATCCGCCCATTCAGCTGAGGCACCTCGGCGAGCGCGTGGATGCAGCCGCGGACGATGAACGCCATCCGGTCGAGCTCTACCCCGCGGCGAGCGCGGAACGCTGCGCCATGGGCGGCGATGAGCGTGTCCACCTGGGACAAGTCCACATCATTGAACGTGGTGATCATCGCCGCGACGGTCTGCGCGTCCTTCAGCCTCTGGGCGCGGGCGGACCGCAGGGCGCCGAAGGGCACGCGCCTGGCACCGCCCCCGGCGTCCTCCGTCCGTGAGGCCGGGACTGCCGGCGGCGCCGGCCGCGGCGTTGCCGCAGTCGAGCGGAGCGACGCAATGGTAACGAGGGTCTCCGGCCCGCCCCTCGGTGCGGGCTCAGGCTCCGCCTTGTGGGCTGGCCTGTGAGGCGGTGGCGCGGGGGCCTGCGCGACCAGCTTCATGACTGCCAGGCCGGGAGCAGCGGCGGCGTCCGCAACACACGCGGACGCCGCCGAGGGAATGCGCTGCACGTCGCCCGCACGGGTCGCGCGCAGCGTGGCGAGGAGCGCGCCAGGGCGCACGCTTTCACCCTGCGCGGCATGCAGGACGGCGATCTCTCCATCGGCAGGTGCCGCGACCTCGATCGTGACCTTCTCCGTCTCAAGCTCTGCGATCACCTCGTCGCGACGCACCGCGTCGCCGGGCTGACGCAGCCATCTGGCTATGGTGGCCTCGGCAACGGACTCCCCGAGACTGGGCACGCGGATGTCGACAGGCATGGGGCCTCACTTGTCAGGCGGGGGACGGCGTCCCTGCGTGCGCCGTCCCGGTGCCGGCGATGCCGTGGAGATTCAGTCGGTCGATCTCGCGCGCGTTGAGGCCGAGCAGCCCCGCGAGCACCTCGGCGGTGTGCTCGCCAAGCCGTGGCGCGCGCGGCGCGGCGCCCCGCCTGGCGCCGGGAATGCGCGCGGCCGCCCCTGGCGTCGGATAGCGTCCGCCGCCGGGATGGGTCACCTCCTCGAACAAGCCGTCCGCAGACGAGAAGCCCGGATCCTCCGCCATGGCGACGGCCAGGCTGCGGTAAGGCCCGAACAGCACGCCGACCGCCTCGAACCGCGCGGACAGCTCGGAGAAGGTCAGCGCCCGGACGGCCGGCTCCACCAGCGCGCAGAGCCGCGCGTGCCATCGGTAGCGGGCGCCCTCGTCCGCGGCGAAGGAGACACCGGCCTCCTGCTCCAGCGCCGCCACCGGCGCGCCGAGCCGCAGCGCCGCCACCAGCGCGGTCCACTGGCGCGATGTGAGGGCCACCGCCATCACCCTGCGGCCGTCGGCGGTCTCGAAATCGCGCCCGAAGGCGCCGTAGAGCACGTTGCCCGTGCGCTCGCGGTCATGGCCCGAAAGAGCCACCTCCGCCACCTGCCCCAGGTGCCCCAGGGTCGCCATGGCCATCTCGCCCAGGGGGGCGCGGATTTCCATGCCCGCGCCGGTGAGGAACCTTTGCCGCTCGGCCGAGACCAGGGCGAAGGCGGCATAGGCGCCCGTCAAGAGGTCCCAGGCGGGCAGCACGTGGTTGACCGGACCTGCGTCCACCGGACCGGTCTGGTCGGGCACCCCCACGGCGCAGTTCACGGTGTAGTCCACCGCAGCGCGCCCGTCGGCCCACCCCATCACGCGCACGGTGACGAGATCCGCCCGGCGTCGGCTCAGGGCGGCATGGGAGAAGAAGCCATCCGCCGGCTGGTTGGTGACGAAGAGGCCGCCCTCCGCACCCGGCGCGGCCACGAGCTCCTGCGCGAGCTCGCGCCCTTCCGGCGTCTTCAGATTGAGGGCGACCGACTTCTTGCCCTTGTTCAGCCCTTCCCAGTAGAGGCTCGCGCCATTGGGGGCGAGGGGCCAGCGATGGGCGTCGAGCCCGCCTTCCAGCGGATCGATGCGGATCACCTCGGCGCCCATCTGGAGCAGATGCAGCCCGCAGGACGGGCCGGCCACGAACGAAGCCGCCTCCACCACGCGCATGCCTTTGAGAATTCCGTACATGTCAGTTCCTCCGGTTCCGCGCTGGCGCGCGCGCTCCCTCACCCAGGAATGGCCTGGAACGGAATGGCGGCCGGGGTCGGACGGGCGATGGGGGGCCTGCCGCGCCTCAGCTCTCAAAGGCGCGGGCAACCAGCTCCTGCTGGTCGCGCAGATGGTGATCGTGGAAGCTTCCAGCCGGCGAGGGCGAGGCCGGGCGCGCGACAAGGCGGGCGCGGGCCAGGCCGCATCCGGCGAGAACCGGCTCCAGCGCCTGGTCCACAAAGGTCCAGGCGCCCATGTTGGCGGGCTCTTCCTGAACCCACAGGACCGTGCAGCCCGGCCAGCCGGCCAGCTGCTCGCGCAGCGCGTCGGCGGGGAATGGGTAGAGCTGCTCCAGCCGCAGCACCGCCACGTCGTCGGCACCAAGACGGGAGCGCTCCGCCTCCAGCTCGTACGCAAGCTTGCCGGTCGAGATGAGCACCCGGCGCGCCGGGCCCTGCGGCTTCGACGCCAGCACCGGGCGGAAGGCCTCGCCCGGCGCGAAGGCCGAAAGGGGCGAGATGGCGTCCGGCAGGCGCAGCAGGGTCTTGGGGCTCGTGACGAACAGCGGCTTGCGCTGCCGGCCGAGCATCTGCCGGCGCAACAGGTGAAAGTAGTTGGCGGGGGTGGAGGGATTGGCGACGCGGATATTGTCCTTGGCGCACATCTGCAGCAGCCGTTCCACCCGGGCGGAGGAGTGCTCCGGGCCCTGCCCCTCCAGCCCGTGGGGCAGCAGCACGACGAGACCGGATGGCTGCATCCATTTCTCCTCGCCGCTGGTGATGAACTGATCCACCACCACCTGGGCGCAATTGGCGAAGTCTCCGAACTGCGCTTCCCAGATCACCAGCGCGTCGGGCCGCTCCAGGCTGTAGCCGTACTCGAACCCGAGCACGCCATGTTCGGCGAGCGGGCTGTTCACCGCATCGAAGCGGCCGACGGAGCCGCCGAGCAACTGCAGGGCATTCGCGATGCGTCCATCGATCATGTCCGCCACGGTGAAGTGGCGGTGGGAGAACGCGCCGCGCACCACGTCCTGGCCGACCAGGCGCACGTCTGTCCCCTCCTTGAGGAGCGTCGCGAAGGCGAGGCTCTCGGCCACCGCCCAGTTGGCGCCCTTCTCGGCCGCCTCCAGCCGCTGATTGAGGACGCGCTGCATCTTGGGGTCGATGGTGAAGCCCTTCGGCGCGGTGCCGAGCTGCGCAAGGAGCGCCTTCAGGTCGGCTTCCGCGATGCCGGTGACGGGCTCCGCCGCGGAGGCATCCGGGCGGTAGGGGGACCACCGGTCCTCGGGAAAGGCGCTGCGGTTGATGCGATGGTCGGCCGATGCCGCATAGGCGTCCTGCAGCTCCTGCCAATAGGCCTCCCGCAGGGTCTCGGCACGGGCGGGCTCGGCCACGCCCTCGGCCGCCAGCCGCGCGCCGTAGAGAGCGGCGACCGGCGGCAGCACATCGATGCGGCGATAGAGAACCGGCTGGGTGAACCGCGGCTCGTCGATCTCATTGTGCCCGTTGCGGCGGTAGCAGACGAGATCGATCACCGCGTCCCGGCCGGTGGCGCGCCGGAAGTCCACGGCAATGTCCGCAGCGGCCAGGGCCGCGTCCGGATCGTTGCCGTTGACGTGGAGGATGGCGCTGTCCACCGCCTTCCATAGACCGGTGCAATGCCGGGAGGTGCGCGCCTCCGACGGGTTGGTGGTGAAGCCGATCTGATTGTTGATGACCACGTGGATGGTGCCGCGGGTGGTGAAGGCGTCCAGCCCGCCCAGCTGAATGATCTCCGAGACGCTGCCCTGCCCGATCACGCTCGCATCGGTGTGGAGGATGATGGCGAGCGTGTTCGCCGGATCCTGCCCCGCCCGCTCGGCGAGGTCCTGCCGCGCCCGCGTCCGGCCGAGCGCTACGGGATTCACCGCCTCGAGGTGTGACGGGTTGGGGCACAAAGTGACGCCCACCTCCCGCCCGGCCGCCAAGAGCGTGGCGGCGAAACCGAGATGATAGGGCACGTCGGCGGCGCACGGCGCATCGATGGGAAACGGATGCCCCCCCTTGAACTTGTGCAGCAGCTCCGCCGCCGGCTCGCGCAGGACGTTGGCCATCAGGTTGAGCCGGCCGCGGTGCATGGTGCCGATCACCACGTCGCGGATGCCGCCGGCCGCCGCCCGCTCGATGATGCGGGCAAGCAAGGGCACCACGGTTTCGGCGCCTTCGGCACCGAACCGCTTCTTGGTCGGCGTCTTCACCGAGAGGAAGCGCTCAAAGATCTCCGCCCGCACCAGAAGGTCGAGGGCCGCGCGTCGCGCATCGGGGGCCGGCAGGGCCGGACGTTGCTCGAAGCGATCCACCAGCGCGCGCCGCACCATGGCATCGTCGATATGGCCCGTCTCCAGCGCCAGGCCGCCGAGATAGAGGTCGGACAGTTGGTCGAGCCCGCCAGCATCGGAGCCGGCGAGATGGGCGGTCAGCGCGGCGGCAAGGGTCGGGCCGGAGAGCGGTTCGGCGGAGGCTTCGTCCGCCAGCGGGTCGAGGCGGGCGAGGAGATGGCCCCGCGCGCGCAACGCCTCGACAAGGGCAACGCCCACATCGCGCCGCGCGGACCCGGTCGCCGCGGGCGACGGAGAGGCGGCCGCATCCAGATCGTCGAGCAGGCGGAAGACGGCCTGCCAGCTCTCATCCACGGACTGAGGTTGCGCCCGATAGCGAGCCTGCAAGCTCTCGAAATATGTGGGGGCGGCGGCTGCAAGGGGGGAAGTGTACCGACGCATGGAGAAATTTTTCCGATGCCGCGTGTGTGTAGCAGATAGATCTGGGCGGAAGCGATGTGCCCGGCGGTTCTCTCGGAGATAACTTGCCATCGCCGGGGAGAACACCTCCATCCGCCCCTCTATCAGCTATTCAATGCTGCTATGGGCAGGCGTGAGGTCTTCCCAGACGCAAGCATTCGCCCGCTAGGGTCGGAGCGTCGGGAAACCGGTCAAGGCACCGGGGTGGGGAAGGAGGCGCCGGAGAGGTGCGGCTTCAGCGCCCCGCGCCGCAGGAAGCCGCCAGCGCGATGCCGGGTTCCGGCGGCGCGAGGGGGCTGGGCGGCGCTTCGCCATAGAGGGTGGTGCGCCGCCGCGGGATGCGCCCGGCGGATGCGATCATCGTCTCCATGCGCTCCGGTGTCATCTCCTGCCCGTGGCTGGCACCAGCAGCGCGGGAAATGCTCTCGTCCATGAGCGTGCCGCCGAAATCGTTGACGCCGGCATCAAGGGCGAGGCTCACCATGTTTGGCCCGAGCTTCACCCAGGAGGCCTGGATGTTTCGGACCACAGGATTGAGCACCAAGCGCGCGACCGCATGGATGAGGATCGCCTCGCGCGCCGTCGGGCCCTTACGGGCACCGCCGTTTAGGTATATGGGCGCTTCCATGTGGACGAAGGGGAGCGGCACGAACTCGGTGAAGCCGCCGGTCTCCTCCTGGAGGGCGCGGATGCGCAGCAGATGCCGCGCCACATGCTCGTAGCGCTCCATGTGGCCGAACATGATGGTGGCGGTGGATTTCAAGCCCACCCGATGGGCGGCGCGCATCACCGTCAGCCATTCCTGCGTGGTGAGCTTGTCGGGGCAAAGCGTCGCCCGTACCTCGTCGTCGAGAATCTCCGCCGCCGTGCCGGGCAGGGAGCCAAGGCCGGCCGCCCTCAGCGCGACAAGGAATTCGCTCACCGGCAGGCCGAGGGTGGTGGCGCCGTGATGCACCTCCAGCGGCGAGAAGGCGTGGGCGTGCATGGCGGGCACCGCCGCCTTCACAGCCGCCAGGATCTCAAGATATCTGGCACCAGTATAATCGGGATGAATACCGCCCTGCATGCACACTTCCGTCGCGCCACGGTCCCACGCCTCGCGAGTGCGGTCCGCGATCTCCGCAAGGGTCAGATCGTAGGGCCGCCCGCGCAGCGCCTCGTGGGTCTTGCCCTTGGAGAAGGCGCAGAACCGGCACTTGTAGGTGCAGATGTTGGTGTAGTTGATGTTGCGCGTGACGACGTAGCTCACCACGTCCCCGTTTGCCGCCCGGCGCAGGCCGTCGGCGCTGGCGCATACGGCCTTGAAGTCATGGTCCCGGGCGGCGAGCAGGCGCACGATGTCGCCTTCCTCCAGCGTCGCCCCCGCCTCGGCCCGGGCCAGGACGGGCGCCAGCGCGCTGCGGGCCACCGCCGGGGCGCGCAGGTTTTCCACCAGGGCGGCGGGCGCGGCGGCGGGAATGCCGACGCTCCAGTCCTCGGCGCGCGGCCAGCCGGCTCCGTCCACCTGACGCTGCACCGCGGTGCGCATCCGGCGGTCGAGCCAGGTCGCCGCCCGCTCGGCGAAGGAAGGATAGACGGCGAGCCGCTCCACCAGCATCTTGCCGGATGCGCGGGTCGCCGCCTCCAGCACCCGCAGATGCGGCCAGGGGGCTTCCGGATTGACATGGTCCGGCGTGACCGGCGAAAGCCCGCCCCAATCGTTGATGCCGGCGGCAAGAAGGGGCGCGAGCGCTCCTGCGCTGAGATTGGGCGGGGCCTGGATGTTCATGCCGGGCTCGAACAGCATGCGTGCCGCCGCGATGGTCCATTGCAGCTCGGCCAGCGAGGGCGCCTTAGCCTGCGCCATAAGGGTGCCAGGCTTGGGCCGAAAGTTCTGGATGATGATTTCCTGGACGTGGCTGTAGGCGTCGGAGATCTCCCGCAGGGCCAGCAGCGCCTCGACCCGCTCCAGGCGTGTCTCGCCGATGCCGATCAGCAGGCCGGAGGTGAACGGCACCTTGTGTTCCCCGGCCGCGCGCAAGGTGGCGAGGCGGACGGCGGGCAGCTTGTCGGGAGAGCCGAAATGCGGCCCGCCCCGCGCGCTCAGCCGCTCGGCGGAGGTCTCCAGCATGAGGCCCAGGGAGACCGAGACCGGACGCAGCGCGGCGATGTCCTGTGCCGACATCACCCCCGGATTGAGATGCGGCAGCAGGCCCGTCTCCTCGAACACGAGGCGGGCCATGGCGGCGAGATAGGACAGGGTGGTGTCGTGGCCGAGGCTGGCCAGCTCCCTGCGGGCGGCCTCATAGCGCAGCTCCGGCTTGTCACCCAGGGTGAACAAAGCCTCGCGGCAGCCGGCCGCGACGCCGGCACGGGCAATCCGCAGCACCTCGTCCGGCGTCAGGAAGGCCGCCTCGCCGTTCCGCGGGGGATGGGCGAAGGTGCAGTAGTGGCAGACATCCCGGCAGAGCTGGGTCAGCGGAATGAACACCTTGCGGGAGTAGGAGACGCGGTGGCCATGGGCGCGGTCACGCTTTTCGGCGGCCAGCGCCATGAGCGGCGTGGGATCATCGAGGTCCAAGTAGGGCCGCAGGTCGTCCAGGCAGAAGCGGTCGGAGAAGGCGGCTGGGGGCATGGGGATCATCCCGCGGCGGTCGGAATCAGGACAGGCGAAGCGACAGGCGGCAGGCTGCCCGGCAGAAGACCAGGGGCGAAGCGGGCAAGGACGGAGCGCGTGCGCGGACCGCAGCCGATGAGCGCCGGCAGGTCCTCCGGCCGGTCGAGATCGGCGCGGGCGCCCGGGCAGTCCGGCTCCGCCACGCTGAAGCCCGCCGCCGCGGCAGCGGCCTGGTGCCGGGCAAAGCTTGCCGGGCCATAGACCGGCGCGAAGCCGAGCGGCAGGCGGCTGGCCAGAAGATTGGTGCCGCCATCCCGCTCGGCCGGCACCAGGGCGACATCGCTGCCGGCGAGGCCGGCGCGCAGCGCGGCGAGGTCGGCGAGGCGCAGGCCGGGCAGGTCGGACGGCACCACAAGGACGGCCGCGGCGCCGCGGCGGGCCAGAGCCTGGGCGCCACGCGCAACGGCGTCGTTGAGCCCATCCTTGTCGGATGCGGCGAGGAAGAAGGCGCCATGGCGTCGGCACAGCCCACGGGCCTGCGGGTCCTCGCCAACGACGAGGGTGCCGCCGAGGTCGGTGTCGGCGGCGAGCAGCGCGAGCAGATCATCCAGCATGGCGCAGGCCAACGTGGCGCGGCCCGCCGCATCGAGCAGCCCGCCGAGGCGCTGCTTCGCCGTGGTGAACCGCTTTGCGGGCACGAGAGCCCAGGCCCCTGACCAGCTCATGACAGGCTCCCGGGCTGTGCTTTTGCCGCGTGCCCGACGCGCCGGCGCGTACCGAGCTCGCGCGCGAAGGCGAGGCATTCGTCGGCGAGCGCCACCCGCTCCGCCGGTCCGGTCATCAACGTCGGCGCCACCCGGCAGGCGAGACCGGAAGCGGCCACGCCCGCGGCATCCGCCGCGTCGGCGGTGTCGATCACGAGTCCGTCCGCGAGCCCGAGATAATGCGCGGCGATGGCGGCCGTGCCGGCGCCGATGCCCAGTTCGTCCATGATCTTCGCCGTCGGCCCCTTTACCGCGCGCCCGCCGATGAGGGGCGAGACCGCCACCACCGGCGCAGGACAGAGGGCGAGGGCCTCCCGCAGGCCCGGCAAGGCGAGGATGGGATCGATGCTCAGATAGGGGTTGGAGGGGCAGATGATGACGGCGTCCAAGCCGTCGCCGGCCAGCAGATCCGCCAGCTCGGGCAGGATGCGCGCCGTCTCGGCGCCCTCGAAAGACAGGCGGAGGACGGGGGGAGCACAGCGCTCGCGCACGAAATAATGCTGGAAGGCGAGCAGTCCCTGAGGCGTCTCCACCATGGTGCGGACCGGGTCATCGCTCATGGGCAGGATGCGGGCGGCCAGGCCGAGCCGGCCGGCCGTGCCGGCCACCACCTCCGAGAGACGCGCGCCGCCCGCGAGCCGGCCGGTCCGCTCCACATGCATGGCAAGGTCGAGGTCTCCGAGCTGGAACCAGTCCTCGCCGCCCAGCTGGCGCAGCGCGCTCATGAACTGCCACGTCTCCCCTGCCCGCCCCCAGCCGCGCACCGGGTCGGAGAGGCCCGCCAGGGTGTAGAGCACGGTGTCGATGTCCGGGCTGATGGCGAGGCCGAGATGGGTGAAGTCATCGCCCGTATTGACCATGACGGTCAGCGCCGGCCCCAGCGCCGCCTGGAGGCCGAAGGCCAGCTTCGCCCCGCCGACGCCCCCGCACAAGGCGAGCACGCGACGTGGCCCGGCATGCGCATCTGCTTTGCCTGCGGCCGTCATCTGAACAGGTCCCGGCGCTTGTCCCGTACAAGGGCGGACGCGGGCCGCTCGGGGCCGAGAGGCCGCAGGCCGCGCACCACCACGACGGGACGTCCCTCGTTGGCCTGCCCCATGAGGAGCGAGGCGGCCGCGGCCAGCTCGTCCGCCACCGCGATCTCGGTGGCCCGCAGCGGACGGCCGAACAGGTCGGGCTGGCCGGCCATGTCCTGAAGGGCTGGAATGCCCGCCGCGCCGATGGCGACGCCCACCACGCCGTTGCGCCAGGGGCGCCCGAAGCTGTCGTTCATGACGACGGCCACATCGGCGGAGAAGGCGACGTCCAGCTCGCGCTTCAGCCGCGCGCAGCTGGCGTCGGGATCGCGCGGCAGAAGCAGCACGCGACGGCGGCCGGCCTCCTGGGTGATGTTGGATTCGTCGATGCCCGCGTTGGCCATGACGAAGCCGAGGCGATGCTCCGCCACCACCACGCCCGGGCCGTGGCGCACCACCTCGCGGCTCTCGCGCAGCACCCATTCCAGATGATGGGCGTCCTTGCCCGTCGCCGCGGCCAGCTCCAGCGCCAGGGGCCGTGGCTCCACGGCATCGAGGTCCGCGTAGCAGCCCTCGGCCTTAGAGACAATCTTCTGGGCTACCACCACCACGTCGCCGGTCTCGAGGCCGATGCCGTCGGCGCGCGCCGAACGGGCGATGATCGCGCCGAGGTCGTCCCCTGGCGCGATCAACGGGATCTCCTCCAGCGCATGGAGCGAGAGGCTAGGCAACACCGCCCTCCCCCGCGCCGATCTCCGGCAGGCCGGTGATCCGGATGCCGGCGCCCTGCACCTTGTAGCGGCGGTTGATGCCGATCAACACCGAGGTGAGCGCCTCCGCAGCCGCCGAATTGGCCAGCGCGCCGCCATCGATGCCGCGCGCGCCGATGTCCGCGACGAGGGCGATCACGACCTCCCGGGCCTCCTTGTCGTCGCCGAACACCAGCACGTCGCAGCCCACCGGCTCCCCAGCATGGAGCTTGGATGCCCCGACATTGTGGAAGGCCGAGACCACCCGCGTCCCCGCGCCCAGAAGGGCCTGGGCGATCTGCGCGGCGGACCCCTCATCGGGAAGCTGCACGGTGGCCACCTTCGGCGGCTTCAGGGGCACCACGGCGTCCACCACAATCTTGCCCTCCACCACCGCGCGGATGTCGGCGAGGGTCTCGGCGTGGCTGGAGAAGGGAACGGCCACAACCACCAGATCGGCCGCGGCCGCGGCCGCGCGGTTGTCCGTGCCCTCAAGCGTCTTGCCGACGGCCGCGCCGAGCTCGGCAGCGGCGGCGGCGGCCTTCTCGGCGGAGCGCGACCCAAGGATCACGCGATGGCCGGCGGCGGCCCAGCGTTTGGCGAGGCCGGACCCCAGATCGCCGCTGCCGCCGATGATGGCGATGGAGGAAGGCGTGCTCATATGTGTCTCCAGAAGAAGAATGCCCGCACGGCGGCCGTCGGCCAGAGCCGTGCCGGCTCCGGTCACGGCTTCGGCAGAACCTCTTCCGCGAACCGCTGCATCCGCTCCAGCGTCTCCTCCACGGTCGCCGTCTGGAAGATCAGCGATACATGATCGACGCCGATCTCCCGGAGTGCGGCGGCGTCGGCGGCCATGTCGGCGGAGCTGCCGGTGAACAGACGGCGCGCGCCATCCTTCGTCTGGGCGGTCCAGTCCACCGAATGCAGCAGCACGAGGCCGCGGTCCACGCTGACCGGGTCGCGCCCGGCGTCGGCGAGCACCTTGTCCAGCCTGCCCAGACCCGCGGAGATGCGCTCAACCGTATCAAGGGGCGCCTGCGGATTGTTCGACGCCGGATACCAGCCGTCGCCCACCCGCGCCGTGCGCCTGAGCGCCACCGGGCTCTCGCCGCCGATCCAGATGGGCAGGTTTCCCCCATGATAGGGCTTGGGCATGAAGGTGATGTTCCCGAAGCTCACATGCTTGCCGTGGGCCTCGGGATGCTCCTCGCGCCACAGGGTGCGGAACGCGTCGAGATACTCGTCCGTCACTGCCCCGCGCTCGTCGAAGGGCGGCGAGGCGAGCGCCGCGAACTCCTCCGGCATCCAGCCGACGCCGCAGCCGAGCACGATGCGGCCCTTGGAGAGCACGTCGGCGGTGGCGAGCATCTTCGCGGTCAGCACTGCCGGGCGATAGGGCAGGATCATCACCGACGACAGGATGCGGATTCGCTCCGTCGCGCCGGCGATGAAGGACATGGTGGTGAGCATCTCCAGCGCCTCGCCGAACGCCTTGCCGGGCCACTGGCCCTGCTCGGTATAGGGATAACGCGAGTTGATGTCGGTGGGGACCACCACGTGGTCATTGACGCCGATATGGCTGAACCCCAGGGCATCGGCCTTCTGCGCGATGGCGAGCGTGCCTTCCCGGCTCGACATGGCGCCGCGCATGAAGGTGTGGAGACCGATGTTCAATGGCATGGATATGGAAGTCCCGAATGGGCCGGAAAGGCGGGAAAGCGAGCGGGGGCGGCGAATCAGGCCGCGCTTTTCCGGCGCATGTGATCGGGGATCGGCAGCGGCGCGTTGGCGCTGTCGAGGAATTCCACCGTGGTGAACACGAAGTCGCTGTCACCGATATTCTGGATGTCGTGCACCATGAACTCGCCGGCGCCGAATTCCATGTGCCTGGTGTCGCCAGCCTTGTACTCGGGCTGCAGGATGCGCCCGTCCGAGAAGTGGCTGAGGCCCTTGCAATCGGTGGTGGCGGTCCAGAAATAGCTGAGAAGGTGGCGATGGAAGGGAAGGCGCTCGCCCGGCTTGAGCCGCACCTCCCAGACCCGCGCGCGATCGCTCTCCGACAGGAGGGTGGTCCCGACGCAGCCGTTGAACTGGCCCTTCTCAAATTCTTCGCGCAGATGCTGGGGCCAATGGGCGGGCGCCTCGATATGGGCGGAGGCGGCGGTGGTGCTCTTCATGGTCGTCCCTAGGGTGTTGTGTTGTTGTTGATCGCATCATCCACCATCCCGTCGTCCGATCCAACGGGCTGCGCACCACCCGGCCGCCTATAACAGATATAGCCGGCCTCCGACTTTTTCAGACCGAGACCAGCCTATAGGATGCCAAATGAAGAGGCTTGCTCATCGTCGATGATTAAAAACTCAGTCCGAATATATATCACGACGAGCCAATAATTCATAACTAAAAACAGGGATAAGGAGGCGCCATGCTCACCCGCCGTAGATTTATTGGATCGATAGCCGCGACCGCGTGCGGTCTTTCGGCTGCATCCACGACGCAGGTCTTCGGTCAGCAGACGCAGACCGCCGAATACACGCTGAAATGGGGCCACTCTATGCAGCTGTCCCATCCGCTCACCATCCGGGGGATCGAGGCGGCGGACAAGATTCGGCAGGAAAGCAACGGCCGGGTCGACATCAAGGTGTTCCCGGACAGCCAGCTCGGTGGCGACACCGACATGGCCTCCCAGGTCCGCAGCGGCGTCCTGGAGATGTATACACCCGCCGCCACATCCTTCGCGCCGCTGGTGCCGGTGGTTGGCATCGTCAACACGGCTTTCGCCTTCAAGGATTCGGTCCAGGGCTGGCAGGCAATGGATGGCGAGCTCGGCGCGCTCATCCGCCAGGGCTTCTCCCGCCTCAACCTGCATGTCTTCGACCGCATGTGGGAGAACGGCTTCCGCCAGATAACGTCGGCGTCCAAGCCCATCAACTCCCCCGACGACCTGAAGGGCTTCAAGATCCGCGTGCCCATCAGCCCCATGCTGCTGTCCCTGTTCAAGGCGCTCGGCGCGGCGCCCACCAGCATGAATGTCAGCGAGCTCTACAGCGCGCTCCAGACCCGCATCGTGGATGGCCAGGAAAACCCGCTGAGCGTGATTGCCACACGCAACTTCAACGAGGTGCAGCGTTACTGCGCCATCACCAATCATTCCTGGGACACCTGGATTCAGCTGGTGAACATGAATGTCTGGAAGAAGCTGCCGCCCGATCTGCAGGAGATCATCTCCCGCAACATGAACGCGGCGGCCCTGCTGCAGCGCGAGGACATCCAGAAGATGGACCTCACCCTGCGTGCCGCGCTGGAAGGCAAGGGCATGATCTTCAACACGCCCGACCGCGCGCCGTTCCGTGATGCGCTGAAGAAGGCCGGCTACTATGCCGAGTGGCAGAAGGTTTACGGCGATGCCGCCTGGAAGGCCCTCGAGAACGCGGTCGGCAACCTGATCTGACAAGCTCTTCCTGGATCAGCGCGACGGCGTCCCACGCCGTCGCGCCATGTTGCCTTGCGCGCCTGGGCCGGCGCCGCAGGCTTTTCCCTTCTTCAGATCCAAGGCAGGCGTTGGACATGTCCGTCGGCGAAGCAAACGAAGCAACAAGAGCGGTCAGCGGTGGCATCGCAACCGCCCGCTGGGTGGAGGTGATCGAGAGAACCCTGCGTTGGGGAACCGAGATCCCCGGCGCCATCCTCCTGGTGGCCGAGATCGCGATCATCGCCTCCGGCGTGGTTGCCCGTTACGTGTTTCACTCCCCCTTGTTCTGGGTGGATGAAGCGGCCGCGGTGATGTTCGTGTGGATCTCCATGCTCGGCGCCGTGGTGGCGCTCCAGCGCGGCGAGCACATGCGCCTCACCCTTGTCCTCGATTCCTGCTCCAGGCGCTGGCGGGACCGGCTCAATGCCGTCAACGCCGTGCTGATCGCCGGCGCCGCGCTGCTCCTTGTCCCGTCCGCGTTCGAGCACCTGGAGAACGAGAGCTTCATCCAGATGGTGACGCTGGGCATCTCCGAAGGCTTCCGTGCCTCGGCCTTTCTCGTGGGCTTCGTGATGCTCGCCGCCATTGCCGTGCTGCGGCTCGGCCATTGCCGGTGGAGGGACATCTCCTTCGCCCTGGCCGTGGTGGCCGTGGCGGGGCTTTGCCTCTATCTGGCCCGGCCTTGGATGATGTCCATCGGCAACCTCAACCTGCTCATCTTCTTCGTGCTGCTGCTCGGCGCGCTGATCGCCATCGGCCTGCCCATCGCCTTCACCTTCATCATCTGCACCAGCTCCTATCTGGTGCTCATCCCGAAGATTCCTCTCGTCATCGTCGTCACTCGCATGGGTGAGGGCATGTCGAGCATGGTGTTGCTGGCCATCCCGCTCTTCATCGTGCTCGGCCTGCTCATCGAGGTCATGGGCCTGGCCCGGGCGCTGGTGAACTTCATGGCCGCGCTGCTCGGGCACGTTCGGGGCGGGCTCTCCTACGTGCTGCTGGGCGCCATGTTCCTGGTCTCGGGCATTGCCGGTTCCAAGGCCGCCGACATGGCGGCGGTGGCGCCCGGGCTGATCCCGGAGATGAAGCGGCGCGGCGCCCACCAGGGAGAGCTCGCGGCCCAGCTCTCCGCGTCCGCGGTGATGACCGAGACCATTCCGCCCAGCCTCGTCCTCATCATGCTGGGCTCATCCACCGGCATCTCCATCGGCGCGCTGTTCGCCGGCGGCCTCCTGCCCGCGGTGGTGTGCACGCTCGCCCTCGTCATCACGGTCTATTTCCGCATGCGGAGCCAGTCCGAATCGGTGAGCGTGGCGCGCGCGTCGGGCGCCGAGATCCGGCGCACCTTCGTCGTTGCCCTGCCGGCCCTGGCACTGCCCTTCATCATCCGCTCCGCGGTGGTGGAGGGTGTGGCCACGGCCACCGAGGTATCGACCCTGGGCGTGATCTATGCGCTGGTGGTCGGCGCGCTGGTCTACCGCAACTTCTCGGTCTCCCAGTTGGTGGGAATCCTGCGCAGCACGGTGGCACTCACCGGCGCGGTGCTGCTCATCCTCGGGGTCGCCATCTCCATGGCGTGGGCGCTGACCCAATCGGGCTTCGCCAAGCAGTTAGTGGTCGCCATGTCTTCCATTCCCGGCGGGGCGTGGGGCTTCATCATCGCCTCGATCCTGGGCTTCATCGTGCTGGGCAGCGTCCTGGAGGGTCTCCCCGCCATCCTGGTCTTCGGCCCGCTGCTATTTCCCGCGGCTCGCGCCATGGGCATCCACGACGTGCACTATGCCATGATCATCATCATCGCCATGGGTATCGGCCTGTTCGCCCCTCCCTTGGGCATCGGCTACTACGCCGCATGCGGCATCGCCCGCGTGCCGCCGAACGAGGCCATGGTCCGGATCTGGCCCTATCTCGGCGCGCTCGCACTGGCGCTTCTGCTCATCGCGGCGGTGCCGTGGTTCTCAATAGCCCTGCTCTGAGGCTGCCTGCGACCAGCCCCCTGCTTCCGGGAGAATGACATGACATGCGTCGAGGCTGCCGCCCCCGAGGGAAAGGTCGCCGTCGTGGTGGGCGCCGGCAGCGGCATAGGCGCGTCGGCGGTGGCGGTGCTGGCGGCGAAGGGCTGGCGGATCGCCGCCGTCGACCGCGACCTTGGCGCCGCCCGCGCGGCGGCGGATGCGGCCGGCGAGGGGCATGCCGCCTTTGGGGCGGACATCTCCCGGGAGACGGAGGTGATCGAGGCGTTCGCGGCCATCGCCCGGACGTTCGGCAGGGTGGACGGCCTCGCAGCGTGCGCCGGCGTCTCCGACAGCACGCCATTCCTCGAGCTGGATGCCGATGCGTTCGCGCGCATGTTCGCCATCAACACCACGGGGACCTTCCTCGCGATGCGTGAGGCGGTGAAGCTGATGCCGGACGGGGCGCGCATCTGCACCGTCTCCAGCGTCGCCGGCCTGCGGGGCGGCGGCGTGTTCGGCACCGCCGCCTATGCGGCCAGCAAGGGCGCGCTCATCGCCCTGACGAAGACCGCCGCCCGCACGTTCGCGCCGCGCCAGATCACCGTGAACTGCCTGGTCCCGGGTCCGGTGCAGACACCCATGCTGGAGGCGTTCTGGGGCGACGAGGACCAGCGCCGGCGCGTGGAGGCCATGATCCCCCTCGGCCGTCCCGGCCGGGTCGTCGAGGTGGCGAGCGCCATCGCCTGGATGTTCAGCGCCGAGGCCGCGTTCCTGACGGGATCCACCATCGTGGTCGATGGCGGCATGTCCATGTACTAACTCCAGCTGTTCCGACATCATTCGCCGCAATGCTGGGGGGCCAGAATCTCCACCGCAGTTCCCCATGTAAACAGATGGTGGACCATCTCCAGCAATCCACCCGCGGTGAAACGGACTTCGAGGCGTCCATCGTTGGGCTCGATGCGCAGCATATGAACGCCGTCGATTTCGACCACGTCCGCAGCCTTCAGCCCGAGCAGTTCGGCAAAACGAGCGCCAGTGAAGAGAGCAATGCGGGGCAGCCAGTACATCCAGCCCTTGCCTCGGGCGGACGAGAAGGCCGGCGCCGCGAATGCCCGGTCTGGTTCCGCCTTATACAGCTCCACCGCTCGCGCAAGAGTCAGGCGCGAAGGCGGTGGCGGCGACATTCGATCGACGTTGGCAAAAAGCGGGTCGTACGACCGCTCCTGCGCGAGGTCCGCCCGATAGATCTCACGCGAATAGTGCTCGATCAGCGCCCGCTGCACATACTCGGCCAGCCGCGGAACGATAGTGGCGTCTCGGCCAAGATCGACACGAGCCTCCTCGGCCAACTCCGTTGCAACCAGTTGCAGCGAGGCGTCCTCCGCGGACTGGCCGACGTGCATGATTTTTTCGGACGCTTCAGACGCGAGGTCGCCTCGCAGGGACGCATCTAAAGGCATCGGCTCGGCACCCGCCTCCAGCCTGTGGAGATAGGTAAGCGCCAGATACTGGAGATCCGCATCGGAGATTTGGCTGAGAGCGAGCTTCGAAGCGGGCGTGCGAGCCTCGGCGAACAGAGCATCCGCTTTCACGCTTTCGACACGCGCCAAGCGGCGGGCCTCAGTGTGGGGAACGTCGCCAGCGACTTCCAAATTTCCTTCTTCCCGATTCTGCCTTGGATGTCGGCCGGAACCCGAACGCGAAACGTCCACTTTCCCGCCCGTTTGAAGAGCCTGCTGTCCCTTGCCATTTCGCCGCCTTGTGTAGCAAGCGGCTTCATAAGCTCTTGATCTTGCGCGTCAAACAGGGATTTCAATGCGTTAGGGGAGACTGGCGGAGAGAGAGGGATTCGAACCCTCGATACGGTTTCCCGTATACACGCGTTCCAGGCGTGCGCCTTCAACCACTCGGCCACCTCTCCAGCCGCATGCGCTCGCGCGCAGGCAGGGCTCACCCGGGATACGGCACCGAAGGCGGGTTGCGCGCCCTCGGCCATTGGCCGTCTCCAAGGACCGGGACGAAGCCCGGCCGCCGGCGGTTTCCGCGTCACTTGGGGAGACAGTGGAAAACCTGTGGTTCCGAAGCGGAGCCACAGTCCGGCGAGGCGGCGGAATATAGCGGCTTCAAGCCGTCTGGCAAGACGAAATCGCGCTGCTGCCCACAGGCCTGCGCAGCGGGGTGGAACGGCCCCTTGGGTCGGAGAGGTCCGGCCCTCCCGCGATCCGCCCTCCCCCCGTCAAACCTCGCGGCAGGTGGCGCCGGCTGCCCGCTGTCGGCACCTCTCCCTTCCGCCGGGCAGGCCGGCGCGGGAGGGCTGCGCCGGGGCGAGGCGCCGACGCGGACAAAGCCTGGCAGCCGGCGACAGCGCGGCGGAAGAATCGGCCAGCAGGATGGCTTCGCGCCCGCCGCAGGCCTCAGGCGCCGGCGTGGCGCGACGCCCCCTTCGTCGAACACGGCCCCGTCCGATAGCGGCACCGCCGGCATCAACCTTCGGCGTCGCAGGGCAGCTTAGGGCCCGGCGCGACGACAGGCCCGCCGGGCCCAGCGGGCCGGATCCGGCACTCCCCGCGGCTGGAGACGGCCGCCGATGGCCTCAGTCGCGGAGCAAATCGTTGATGGAGGTCTTGGAGCGGGTCTGCGCGTCCACCCGCTTCACGATCACCGCGCAATAGAGCGAGGGGCCGGGCGTGCCGTCGGGCAGCGGCTTGCCGGGCAGCGCGCCGGGCACCACCACGGAATAGGCCGGCACCTCGCCCACGAACACTTCGCCCGTCTGCCGGTCGATGATCTTGGTGGAGGCGGAGATGAACACGCCCATGGAGAGCACGGAGCCCTTGCGCACCACCACGCCTTCCACCACCTCGGAGCGGGCGCCGATGAAGCAGTCGTCCTCGATGATCACCGGGCCGGCCTGCAGCGGCTCCAGCACGCCGCCGATGCCCACGCCGCCGGAGAGGTGCACGTTCTTGCCGATCTGCGCGCAGGAGCCGACGGTGGCCCAGGTGTCCACCATGGTGCCCTCGCCCACATGGGCGCCGAGGTTCACGAAGGAGGGCATCAGCACCACGTTGGGGGCGATGAAGGCGGAGCGGCGCACGATGGCGCCAGGCACGGCGCGGAAGCCGGCGGCGCGGAACTCGGTCTCGCCCCAGGTGGCGAACTTGGAGGGCACCTTGTCCCACCAGTGGGCGTCGCCGGGGCCGCCGGGAATGGCTTCCATGTCGTTGAGGCGGAAGGAGAGCAGCACCGCCTTCTTCAGCCACTGGTTCACCGTCCAGGCGCCGTCGGCGCCCTGCTGGGCCACGCGCGCGGCGCCGCTGTCGAGCAGGGTCAGCGCCTCGTTCACCGCGTCACGCACGGCGCCGGTGGTGGAAAAGCCGATCTCGGCGCGCTTCTCGAAGGCGTCGTCGATGATGCGGGAGAGCTCGGCAAGGCGGGCGGCGTCGGCCATCTGGGTTCTCCAAGGGGCGGTTGTCCGGGGGCCGCGTCCGGCGCGCCCCGGCTTATGGAAAGGGGATCAGGGAAAGGGTCAGCCGCGTTCCTTCACGGCGACGAACTTCAGCTTGGGCCACTCCTCGATGGCGCGGTCCAGCACCCACTGGCTGCGGGCGAGATAGACCGGCGCGTCGTCGCGGTCGCGGGCGGTGGAGGAACGGTTGCTCTCCAGGAAGCGGTCCACCTCGGCCCGCTCGCCGATGATCCAGCGGGCGGTGACATAGGAGGTGGTCTCGTAGCGGATCGGCACGCCGTATTCCTTCTCCAGCCGCGCCGCCAGCACGTCGAGCTGGAGGGTGCCCACCACGCCGACGATGGGCGCGGGGTCGGAGACGGGTTTCAGCACCTGCACCACGCCCTCTTCCGCCATGTCCTGCAGCGCCTTCTGGAGCTGCTTGGCCTTCATGGGATCGGAGAGGAGCACCCGGCGCAGGATCTCGGGGGCAAAGTCGGGCAGGCCCTCGAACTTGATGCTCTCGCCTTCGGAAAGGGTGTCGCCCACCCGCAGCATGCCGTGGTTGGGAATGCCGATGATGTCGCCGGCCACCGCCTCGTCCACCGTCTCGCGCTCCTGGGCGAAGAAGAAGATGGGGTTGGCGATGGCCATCTGGCGCTTCTCGCGCGGGTTGAACAGCTTCATGCCGCGCTTGAACCGGCCGGAGCACAGGCGCACGAAGGCCACCCGGTCCCGGTGGTTGGGGTCCATGTTGGCCTGCACCTTGAAGACGAAGCCGGAGACGAGGTCCTCGGCGGGCTCAACGGTGCGCGCGCCGGCGGCGGAGCGGGGCAGCGGGCTCGGCCCCACCGAGCCGAGGCCGAACAGCAGCTCGGCCACCCCCGCCTCCTTCAGCGCGGAGCCGAAATAGACCGGGGAGAGATGCCCCTCCCGGAACGAGGCGAGCTCGAACGGCGGCAGCACCCCCAGCGCCAGCGTCAGGCTCTCCACCGCCTCGTTGATGATGCGCTCCTCCACCCCTTCGAGGCCGATGAGGTCCTCCGGCGTCTCGAACGGCACCTCGCGCACCAGCGGGCCGCCGCGCTCGGTGGCGAGCAGCGCACGCTTGTTGGCGATGTCGATGAGGCCGCGGAAGTCCACGCCCATGCCGATGGGCCAGGTGAGCGGGGTCAGGTCGAGGGCGAGGGTGGAGGACACCTCGTCCATCAGCGCGATGGGGTCGAGGCTCTCGCGATCCACCTTGTTCACGAAGGTGAAGATGGGAATGTCGCGCAGGCGGCAGACCTCGAACAGCTTGCGGGTCTGGCTCTCGATGCCCTTGGCCGCGTCGATCACCATCACCGCCGCGTCCACCGCCGACAGAGTGCGGTAGGTGTCTTCCGAGAAATCCGAGTGGCCGGGCGTGTCCAGCAGGTTGAAGACGATGCCGTCACGCTCGAACGTCATGACGGATGACGTAACGGAAATTCCGCGCTGCTGCTCGATCTCCATCCAGTCGGAGCGGGTGCGGCGGCGCTCGCCGCGCGCCTTCACGTGGCCGGCCATGCGGATGGCGCCGGAGGCGAGCAGGAGCTTCTCCGTGAGCGTCGTCTTACCGGCGTCCGGATGGGAGATGATGGCGAAGGTGCGCCGGCGGGCGAAATCGGGCACGGCGGCCGCGCCGGAGCCCTGGGTTTGGGCGGTGTCGAGCATGGGGGGCTATATAGAGTGAATTTCTTCCCTGACAAAGCCGCGCCGATGCCACCGGCGAGGCCCGCGTCCTCGACCCCGGACGAGGCGTCCCGCCCGGCGCCCAGGCCGTGCCACCGCCGCGGGGCGGATCAGCTGCCGTATCGTCCACTGCGGAATCCGGGGCTATAAGACCTGATCCGAACCGACAAAAAGGGAGGACGAAGATGATGCCCGACGCCATCGCAGGAACGGCCCGCCGCGGCCATGCGGCCCGTCTCATGCTGGCGGGCGCCGTGCTTGCCGGCTTCGCCGGGCCGGCGCTCGCCCTCATGCCGCCCTATGTCTACGAAACGGCGCGCCGGGAAGCGAAGAGCATCATCGTCATCGAGGTGTCGAAGGTGGACACCCCCCGGCGCGAGTTCGGCACCTGCACGGTGGCCGGCACGGTGAAGGTGGTGGAGCGCGGCGAGGCCTTCAGGCCGGGCCAGACGGTGCAGCTTGCCGTGCCCTGCGAGCGGCAAGGCGCCTCCCCGCCCCTGGGCGGCACCATCTACCAGCAGATGGAGAAGCTCGCCCAGTCCCGGTTCGGCCGCGCCTGGCTGGATGCCGAGGGCAAGGTGGTGGTCTCCCAGTACGAGCAGCTCGCCGCCTTGCCCTGAGGGGCGAAGGCGAACGACGTGCGGGCGACATGCGCCGGCTCGTCCGGGGGCATCCACCTTTCCGCGCCGGCGCGCCAAACACCCGAACGCCAGTCCGGCCGAGGCGTGGATCCCCCGGGCAAGCCGGGGGATGACGGCGGTGAAGCGCCCG
Source organism: Xanthobacter nonsaccharivorans (assembly GCF_043194755.2). Lineage (NCBI taxonomy): Bacteria > Pseudomonadati > Pseudomonadota > Alphaproteobacteria > Hyphomicrobiales > Xanthobacteraceae > Xanthobacter > Xanthobacter nonsaccharivorans. The sequence goes on from NZ_CM195526.1 coordinate 3,638,938, forward strand.
GCTGTTCCCCTGACAACCGCGGGAGTGAAGGCGCCTGCGGCTGTTCCCCGGACAAGCGACGGCGCAGCCGGAGCGCTGATCCCGGGGGCCAGGGGAAACGTCGGCAAAGCCGGCGATATCCGTCGTGCCCTCCGTTCAAGCCGCCTTCGGCGCACTGGTGCGCTGGGCCCCGGCTTTCCTTCCGCTTGTCGCTCCAGTCTGCCGGGGCGCGAGGGTGGTTTCGCGCCGCGTCGTGCTCCGGCTCGCCCGGGGCATCCACCGGGCCGAGGCCCTGCGCGTGGCAGATGATGCGCCCCCAGCCGCAGAGTGGATCGCCCGGAACTCGGTCCTAGCCGAGTTCCGCTTTTGCAGGCGGAAATCCGCCACAGCCGGCTTCCGGATACGCCGGGCGATGACGCGGGAAAGGTCGCGGCAGGGGCCGACGGGCAAGGCCACGGCTCCGGCCAGCGGGCGAGGCCGCCCTGCTCTTGAGAGAAAGGAAGCGGCGCTTTCGCCCGGGCTTCGACCTGAGCTGCGGAAAACCCGCCCCTACGGCTTCAGATAGAGCGCGAGCCGGGCGGCGGCGTTGCGCAGGTGCTCCTCGGCGGCGGCGCGGGCGGCGGCCGGGTCCTTCTTCTCGATGGCGGCGTAGATGGCCTCGTGCTCGCGCTGCACCGCCTGGGCGAGGCCGCTGTGGCGGGCCGTGTTCGACCGCGCGGTGCGGATGAAATAATGCACCCTCTGGTCGAGGAACCGCGAAAGGTCGCGGAAATACTGGTTGCCCGTCGCCTCGGCGATGGCCCGGTGGAAGCCCATGTCCTCGTCCACCCCCGGCTCGCCCCGGTCGATGGCCCGCTGCATGGCCTCCAGCTGGGCGCGGATGGCCTCGAGCTCTTCCTCCGAGCGGCGCACGGCCGCATGGGCGGTGGCGGTGGCCTCCACCGCCATGAGCAGCTCCACGATGGCGCTCATCTCCTCCTTGTCGCTGAAGTCGGCGATGTCGATGCGGAAGGTGGAGGCCGCCTCCGGCGCCGCCACGAACGCCCCCGCCCCCTGCCGGGTGGTGACGAGCCCGTCGTGCTTCAGCCGGCCCACCGCCTCGCGGACGATGGGACGGCTGACCCCGTAGGTCTGCGACATCATCTGCTCGGTGGGCAGGCGCTCGCCGGGCTTCAGGCGGCCGGAGGCGATCTCCTCGCGCAGCCTGTGCGCCAGGGTCTCGGCCAGCGAGGGGGCCCGTCCAAGGATGTCGCGGGGTTCAGCCATCCCGTTGCTCCAGCACTCCATCGGCAGCACGCGCCGCGCAGAATCGCGCGGTTCAGCTGGCGATATAAAGACCACCGTTCACATGCATCGTCTCGCCGGTGACGAAGCTCGCCCAGTCGGAGGCGAGGAAGGCCACCACCCGCGCCACCTCCTGCGCCGTGCCGAGCCGCTTCAGCGGCGTGTCGGCCAGAAGCGCGGCGCCGCTGGCATCCATCAGGCCGCGCACCATGGGCGTGTCGATGAGGCCGGGGGAAACCGCGTTCACCCGCACCCTGGGCGCCAGCTCCTTGGCCAGCGTGCGGGAGAAGGTGAGCACCGCCCCCTTCGCCGCCGCATAGTCCGCATGCCCGACGCTGCCCCGGTGCCCGGCCATGGAGGCGACGTTCACGATGGCGGCGTTGGCGGAGAAATGGGGAATGGCCGCCCGGCAGGTGTAGAACACCCCGTCGAGGTTCACGGCGATGCCGGCGCGCCAGTGGGCGTCGCTCATGTCCGCCACCTTCCGCTCGCGGTAGAGGCCGGCGGAGGTGACCAGCACGTCGAGGGCGCCGAAGCGCTCCCGGACGAAGGCGAGGGCGGTATCGGCATCCTCGGGACGGGCGGCATCCTGCTTCACGCCGACGGCACGCGCGCCGGTCGGATCCAGCTCGAAGGCGAAGGCCTTGATGCCGTCTTCATCGAGATCGGTGAGCACGCAATTGGCGCCGAGGTCGAAGAAGGTTTTCGCGATGGCGCGGGAGATTCCGCCGTTCGCGCCGGTCAGGAGAAGGGTGCGGCCCCTGAAGTCGAAGGTCTCGGTCATGTCGAACCTCAAGGGACTTCAGGTGAGGAGCCAGCCGCCGGCGACATCGATCACCTGGCCGGTGACGAACGCTGAGGCGGGGGACGACAGGAACAGGCAGGTGTCCGCCACTTCCTCCGGCCGGCCGAGCCGGCGAAGGGGGGTGGCGAGGCGCACCGCCTCGTTGGCGCCGGACGCGGTGCCGCGCATCATGGGGGTGTCGATGCGGCCAGGGGCGATGGCATTTACCGTTATGCCGTAAGGGCCTAGCTCACCCGCCAGATGCTTGGTGAAGCCGATCAGCGCGCCCTTCGAGGCGGCATAATGCACCCCCACGATGTCGCAATAGGTGCGCCCGGCGACGGAGGCGATGTTGATGATTCGCCCCTCCCCCAGCGCCTTCATGCCGGGCGACAGGGCCCGGACGCAGTTGAAGGCACCCGTGAGGTTCACCTCGATCACCCGCCGCCATTCGGCCGGGTCCATCTCCCACGCCTCCGCCCGGCGCCCGTCCTGCCCGCTCTTGGGTGAGATTCCGGCATTGTTCACAAGCACTTGCACCGGACCCAGCGCCGCCTCGGCGGCGCGCGCCGCGGCTTCCACCGCGGCATAATCGGAGACGTCCGCAGACAGGCCGACGGCCTTCACCCCACGCGCGGTGGCCGCGGCCGCTGCCTCCTCCGCGAGGGCGGCGTCATGGTCCAGATAGGCGACGGCGGCGCCCGCGTCCGCATGGGCGTCGGCCATGGCCCGGCCGATGCCGCGCCCCGCTCCGGTGACGAAAACGACGCGTGAAGAATGGGTGCTCACCGTCCGGTCTCCAGCATGATCTTGCCGAGGTGCGCGCTCGATTCCATGAGCGCATGGGCCTCCCGTGCGTTCTCCAGCGGGAAGGTGGCATGGATGAAGGGCTTCACCTTGCCGCTCTCCAGCAGCGGCCACACGTCGCGTCGCAGCGCGTCGGCGACCTGCGTCTTGAGGGCGACCGAGCGGGCGCGGAGGGTGGAGCCGGTGAAGGTGAGGCGCTTCAGCATCACCGGCATGAGGTCGATGGTGACCTCGCTCGGCTGCAGGAAGGCGATCTGCACCAGCCGCCCCTCAACCGCCAGGGCCTGGAGATTGCGCGCCACATAAGGCCCGCCGACCATGTCGAGAATTTCCTCGACGCCCTTGCCGTCGGTGAGCGCCTTCACCTCCGCCACAAAGTCCTGGGCACGGTAGTTGATGGCCACATCGGCGCCCACGGACAGGCAGAAGTCGCACTTTTCCTTCGATCCGGCGGTGGCGATGACGCGGGCGCCCGCATGGTGCGCCAGCTGGATGGCGGTTGAGCCGATGCCGCTCGAGCCGCCATGGATGACAATGGTCTCGCCGGCCTTCAGCCCGCCCCGCGTAAAGACGTTGTCGTAGACGGTGTAATAGTTTTCCGGCAGCCCGGCGGCTTCCAGAAGCGAAAGCGGCTTGGGAACGGGGAGGCAGAGCGGCTCTTCCGCGACGCAATACTCCGCGTAACCCCCGGAAATCACCAGGGCACAGACCTCGTCGCCGATCTTGAGGGCTTCGACGCCCTCCCCGAGGGCGACGACGCGCCCGGCGATCTCCAGGCCAGGCACGTCCGTGGCCCCGGGAGGCGGGGGATAATTGCCCGCGCGCTGCAGGCAGTCCGGCCGGTTCACGCCGGCAGCCACCACCTCCACCAGAACCTGTCCCGGCCCCGGCGCCGGCACGGGGGCGGTCTCCGCCGCCACGACCTCGGGGCCCCCGGCCCCCATGAAGCGGACCTGGCGCATCGTCTTCGGCACGTCGACCACTGGCGTTCTCCCTCAGGGCTTTGGCGGGCGCGCTCACGAGGCGTCCCGCCTCCGCGCCCGTTGCCGCGATGTGATGGGACAAGGCTACATAAGTCCCACTTGTCAGGCAACTTGGTTACTTGCATTATCCGCCCCGTGTCGCGCTCGGAGCAACCCGGTGCGAGACGGGACGGACGCACAAGAATTGTGTCCCCGCAACGGCTTATCGCACGCCGGCACCGGATCGGTGTCCGGAGAGGGAGGAGATGATGAAGCGTTTCGCGCGGGCAGCGCTGGCTGCCGCATTGCTGGTTGGCGCGTCGCAGATGGTTGGGCCCGCGTCGGCCCAGGGCACCATCAAGTTCGGCGCGCTCTACCCCTTCTCCGGCGCCCTCGCCCTGCTCGGCGACGAGAGCTTCCGCGGCTTCGAGCTGGCGGTGGACGAGCGCAATGCGGCGGGCGGCATCGACGGCAAGAAGATCGAGTTCACCAGGGGTGACGCGGTGGACCCCAACCAGGCGGTCGGCGAGGCCCGGCGCCTGACTTCGGTGGACAAGGTGTCCGCCATCTTCGGCACCTATTCGTCCTCGCTCTCCCTCGCCGCGACGCAGGTGACCGAGCTCGCCGGCGTGCCCTATTTCGAGCTCGGCGCGATCTCCGATCCCATCACCGAGCGCGGCTTCAAGTATGTCTTCCGCACCAACGCCACGGCGCGCGACTTCGCCAACCGCATGGTGGATTCGGTGATCGAGGCGGTGGCCCCGGCCCTCGGCGCCAAGCCCGGCGACCTGAAGATCGGCATCATCCACGAGGATTCGCTCTACGGGCAGACCGTTTCCGGCTACCAGAAGACGCGCGCCAAGGAGAAGGGCCTCAACGTGGTGGAGGTCCTGCCCTATTCCGCCAAGTCGGTGGACCTGACCCCCGTCATCCTGCGCCTGAAGTCCGCCGGCGCGGACGTGGTGCTGCAGACCTCCTACCAGAACGACACCGTGCTGTTCTTCCGCCAGATGAAGGACCAGGGCTACAAGCCCAAGGCGGTGATGGGCGCCGGCGGCGGCTATTCCACCCGTGACACCATGCAGGCTGTCGGCCAGGAGAACATGGAAGGCGCCCTCGACGTCGACTTCACCCAGTACAACACGAACCCCAAGGCGGCCCCCGGCATCGACGAGTTCGTGAAGCTCTACAAGGCGAAGTACGGCATCGAGCCGCGCTCCGGCCATTCGCTGGCCAACTACATGGGCGCCAAGGTGTTCTTCGACGCCATCGCCAGCGCCAAGAGCACGGACGCCGACAAGGTGCGCGCCGCCGTGCTGAAGGTGGATATCCCGGTGGGCCAGACCTCCACCGGCTGGGGCGCCAAGTTCTCCGAGCAGGGCCAGAACACCCGCGCCACCCCGTTCCTGATGCAGTGGCAGGGCGGCAACCTCGTCACCGTCTTCCCCGAGGCGGCCGCGGTCGCCAAGCTGAAGACCGGCATCGGCGCCAACTGACGGCCTGATCTACCACTGGCGGCGTTTCCTCCCGCGCCGCCCGGCCCTCGCGCGTCCCGCGCGCGGGGGCCTTGTTCCCGCCCGCCGGCAACGGCCGGGCCCTGCCTGCCGCGTGCCTTTCGGCACGCCCCAATTCCCGCCTGCGCACTGGAGCGAGCGCGATGGACGTCCTCATTCAGCTGGTGCTCAACGGCATCCTGCTCGGCAGCATGTATGCCATCATCAGCGTCGGCCTCACCCTCATCTTCGGCATCGTCCGGGTGGTGAACTTCGCCCATGGCGAATTCCTGATGGTGGGCATGTATGCGGCCTACCTGCTGGCCGCGAAGTTCGGCCTGCATCCCTATGCGTCGGCCGTCCCCATCGTGCTGCTGCTGTTCGCCATCGGCGCGCTGGTGCAGCGCTTCCTCATCCAGCCGCTGCTGGGCGCCGACGAGCACATCCAGATCTTCGCCACGGTGGGCCTTTCCACCGCGCTCGTGAACCTCGCGCTGCTCGTCTTCGGCGCGGACCTCTATTCCGTGCCCCCCTCCATCGCGCAGGGCTCGGTGCAGGTGGCCGGCTTCTCCCTGGTGAAGGGACAGATCGTGATGTTCGTCTGCGCCCTGGCGCTGGTGGCGGGGCTGCACCTGTTCATGCAGTCCACCGCGCTCGGCCGCGCCATCCGCGCCACGGCACAGAACCGCAACGCCGCGCTGCTGATGGGCGTGAAGGTGGACCAGATCTACGTCATCGCCTTCGGCCTCGGCGCCGCGTGCGTGGGCCTCGCCAGCGCGCTGGTGATGCCGCTCTATCCGGTGACGCCCACCATCGGCACCTATTTCGTGCTCACCGCCTTCGTGGTGGTGGTGCTGGGCGGCATGCGCTCCATGTACGGCGCCTTCTTCGGCGCCATGATCATCGGCCTCGTGGACAGTCTCTCCGGCTACTACATCGCGCCGGACCTGAAAGAGGTCGTGTATTTCGCGCTCTTCCTCCTGATCCTCATCTTCAAGCCCACCGGCCTGTTCGGCCTCGGGCGCGGCACGGAGTGATCCGATGAGCCTTCAAGACTCCTCGACCGCGCCCGCCGCCCTGGGCCGGTCCTCCCTTCTCGCCCGGATCACCGATCCGCGGGTCTACTGCTCGCTGATCGCGCTTTCGCTGCTGCTGATCATTCCGGCCTGGTCCGGCTCCACCTTCATGGTGCACGTGTTCGTCACCATCTGCGTGTTCGGCGCGCTCGCCACCGCCTGGAACATCCTCGGCGGCTACGCCGGGCAGCTTTCCCTCGGCCACACCGTGTTCTACGGCCTCGGCGGTTACACGGCGGCGCTGCTGATCCAGCATCTGGGCCTCTCGCCATGGATCGGCATGATCGCCGGCGCGGCGCTGGCGGCCCTCGTCAGCCTCGGCATCGGCTACCCCTGCTTCCGCCTGCGCGGGCCGTTCTTCTCACTGGCCACCATCGCCTTCCTCGAGGTGGTGCGCCTGCTCACCATCCACTTCAACGGCCTCACGGGCGGCTCGGCCGGCCTCGTGGTGCCGCTGCAGCTCGGCTGGCCGTGGATGATCTTCCGCGAGAAGATCAACTATCTCTACATCGCCTTCGGCCTGCTTCTCCTGTCCCTCGCCGTGTCCTACGCCATCCGCAACTCGCGGCTCGGCTACTCGCTCACCGCCGTGCGCGAGCGCGACAGTGCAGCCCAGGCGGCCGGCATCAACATCAACGGCGTCAAGCTCTGGGCCATCGCCATCTCGGCGGCGCTCACCGCGTGCGTCGGCACCTTCCACGCCATGTACATGACGTTCCTGGAGCCGGCGACGCTGTTCTCCCTCGCCACCGCCATCGAGATCGCCATGTTCGCCCTGATCGGCGGCCTCGGGACGGTGGCGGGGCCCCTGCTCGGCACGGTGCTGGTGGTGCCCCTCGCGGAGCTTGCCCGCGGCTGGCTCGGCGCCTCGGCCAACGGCCTGCACGGCTTCGTCTACGGCACGGTGCTGGTGGTCATCACCCTGACCCTGCCCGGCGGCCTGGTCGGCACCTTCGGGCCGCGCGTGGTCCGCCTCATCGACAAGCTGCCCGGCGGTGGGCGCAAGCGTGCCGAGGTTGCCGCCCCCGCCCCGAAGGCCATCACCGGAACCCCAGGCGAGCCAGTGCTGAAGGCGCAGAACCTGGTGAAGCGCTTCGGCGGCCTCACCGCCACCGACAACGTCTCCCTCACCCTGAAGCGCGGCGAGATCCTGGGCGTGATCGGCCCCAACGGAGCCGGCAAGACCACGGTCTTCGCGCAGCTCTCCGGCTTCCTTCAGCCCAATTCCGGCACGGTGGAAATCCTCGGCCCGGACGGCAAATGGCACCAGCCGAAGACGCCGGACGCCTTCGCGCGGCTCGGCATCGGCCGCACCTTCCAGATCGTGCAGCCCTTCGGCAAGCTCTCCGTGCTGGAGAACATCATGATCGGCGCCTTCCTGCGCCATCGCTCGGTGGACGACGCCCGCGCCGTGGCTCTGCGGGTCACCAAGCTGGTCGGCCTCGACGACGTGAAGGACGTGGAGGCGGGCACGCTGCCCATCGGCGGCCTGAAGCGGCTGGAGGTGGCGCGCACGCTCGCCACCGAGCCCGCCATCCTGCTGCTCGACGAGGTGATGGCCGGCCAGAGCCAGGCGGACACGGTGAAGATGGTGGAGCTCATCCGCACCATCCGCGACACCGGTGTCACCGTCATCGCCATCGAGCACAACATGCAGGCCATCATGAGCCTGTCGGACCGGATCGTGGTGATCGATTCCGGCAAGGTGATCGCCGAAGGCCAGCCGGAACATGTAGTGCGCGAGCGCCGTGTGATCGAGGCCTATCTCGGAGAGGATTTCGTCCATGCTCAAGGTCTCTGACGTCACCGCCGGCTACGGCCGCACCGTCATCCTGCAGGACATCTCGCTCCGCGTGGGCCGGGGCGAGGTGGTCACCATCATCGGCTCCAACGGCGCCGGCAAGACGACGCTGCTGCGGGCCATCTCCGGCCTGGTGAAGCCGACCAAAGGCACCATCGAGTTCGACGGCCAGCGCATCGACCGCATGAGCCCGGACCAGATCGTCGGCTCCGGCCTGATCATGGTGCCGGAGGCGCGCCAGCTCTTCCCAGTGATGACCGTGCGCGACAACGTGCTGATGGGCGGCTACCACCCCAAGGTCCGCGCCGGCATGGCGGAGCGCTTCGAGGAGGTGCTGGACATCTTCCCCCGCGTGCGGGAGCGGCTGAACCAGCTCGCGGGCTCGCTGTCCGGCGGCGAGCAGCAGATGGTGGCCATCGCCCGCGGACTGATGGCGAAGCCGAAGCTCCTCATGCTGGACGAGCCGTCGCTGGGCCTCGCACCCATCATCGTAGGGCAGATGTTCGACGTCATCGACCGCATCTGCAAGAGCGGCACCACCGTGCTGCTGGTGGAGCAGAAAGCGTTCCACGCGCTGAAGATCGCCGATCGGGCCTATGTGATCGAGAACGGCCAGATCGCGCTCGAGAACACCGGCGCGGGCCTGCTCGCGGACCCGCACATCAAGACCGCCTATCTCGGCATCTGAGCCCCGGAGCCGCCCCAATGAACGCGACGCACGCCCCGCTTTCCCTGCGCGAGATCACCGGCCACACGAAGGTGTACGGCATCCTTGCGGACCCCATCCACCACGTGAAGACCCCGCAGATGCTCAACGCGCTGATGACGCGCGAGGGGCGGGACGGGGTGATGGTGCCCTTCCACGTCTCCCCCGAGGAGCTCCCCGCGCTGGTGAAAGGCCTGAAGGCCGTGAAGAGCCTTGGCGGCTTCGTGGTCACAGTCCCGCACAAGACCGCCATCGTCGACCTCCTCGACGAGGTGTCCGACAGCGCCCGGCGCATCGGCGCCTCCAACGTGGTCCGGCGCGAGGCGGACGGCCGGCTCGTGGGCGACATGCTGGACGGCAAGGGCTTCGTGGGTGGCCTCATTGCCGCGGGGATCGCGCCACAGGGCAAGAGCGTCTATCTGGCCGGCGCGGGCGGGGCGGCGAACGCCATCGCCTTCGCCTTCGTGGAGGCCGGCGTCTCCCGCCTCACCATCGCCAACCGCACCCGCGCCAAGGCCGAGGACCTCGCCGCGCGCCTCGCCGACGCCTTTCCGGACGCACCGGTGGAGATCGGCACCAGCGATCCCTCCGGCCACGACATCGTGGTGAACGGCACATCCCTCGGCCTGAAGGACGGCGATCCGCTGCCCCTTGATGCCACGCGCCTTTCGCCGGAACAGGTCGTCGCCGAGGTGATCATGCAGCCGGAGGAGACGGCCATCCTCGCCGCCGCGAAGGCGAAGGGCTGCCGCACCCACCCCGGCAAGCCCATGCTCGCCTGCCAGCTGGAACTCATGGCCGACTTCCTCGGCATGCGTGCCCTGCCGGGAGCGGCCCGATGAGCGGGTCTCTGGAAGGCCGCTGCGCCCTCATCACTGGTGGCGCGGCCGGGCTCGGCCTGGCCGTGGCGCAGGCTTTCCGGGCCGAGGGCGCCTCCATCGTACTGCTCGACCTCGACCCGGCGGCGGCCGCCCGCGCCGAGGAGCTCGGCGAGGCCATTGCTGTTAAAGGCTCGGTGACCGCCAAGGCGGACATCGTCGCGGCCTTCGATGCCGCCGAGGCGCGCTTCGGGCCGGTGGACATCTGCGTCGCCAATGCCGGCGTGTCGCAGAACGCCCCCACCCTCTCGCTGAGCGAGGAGGAGTGGAACCGCGTCATTTCCATCAACCTCACCGGCGCCTTCCTCACCGCGCAGGAGGCCGGCCGGCGGATGATCGCGCAGGGCGGCGGATCGCTTTTGCTGATGGCCTCCATGTACGGCGTCGTCGCCGCGCCGGAGCGCATCGGCTACTGCGCCTCCAAGGCCGGCGTCGCCATGATGGCGAAGGCGCTCGCCTGCGAGTGGGCAAGGGACAAGGTGCGGGTGAACGCCATCGCCCCCGGCTACGTGCGCACCGCCCTGCTGGAAGACCTCGCGGCCCGCGGCCGGCTCGATCTCGACCGGCTCAAGGAACGCACCCCCATGGGCCGGCTCGTCGAGGCGGACGAGGTCGCGCGGATGGCGGTTTTCCTCGCTTCCGATGCGGCAAGCGCCGTGACCGGACAGGTGCTGGGCGTGGACGGCGGGTGGTCGGCCTACGGCTATGTGTGAGGCACGGAAGCATGCATTCCGTCGGTGGCCTCTCGCCGCCCCGGCAGAGGACAGCGGGCGCGGATCCGTCTAAGGAACGCGCACCCAATCCACCGTTTTGAGGCTCATGCCATGAGCACCGATCTGATTGCCCGCCTTTCCGCCATTCTCGGCCCCTCCGGCCTGATCACCGAGGAGGCCGACATGGCCTCCTATGCCATCGACTGGCGCCGCCTGTTTCCCGGCCGGCCCCTGTGCGTCGCGCGTCCCGCCTCCACCGCGGAGGTGGCGGAAGTGGTGAAGGCCTGCCGCGCGGCCGGCGCGCGGCTCGTGCCGCAGGGCGGCAACACGGGCCTTGCCGGCGGCGCGGTCCCGGATGCCTCCGGCGGCGAGGTGGTGCTCTCGCTCACCCGCATGAACAAGGTGCGCGCCATCGATCCGGTGGGCCTCACCCTGGCGGCGGACGCGGGCTGCATCCTGAAGGTGGCGCAGGACGCCGCCGCCGACGCGGGCCGCCTCCTGCCCATCAGCCTCGCCGCGGAAGGCTCCGCCACCGTGGGCGGCGTGGTCTCCACCAATGCGGGCGGGGTCAACGTCCTGCGCTACGGCATGGCCCGCGCGCTGGTGCTGGGCCTGGAGGTGGTGCTGGCCGACGGCACGATCGTGGACATGGCCCGCCAGCTCCGCAAGGACAATGCCGGCTACGACCTGAAGCAGCTCTTCATCGGCACCGAGGGCACCCTCGGCATCGTCACCGGCGTGGTGCTGCGCCTCGTGCCGCGGCCGAAGCACACGGTCACCGCCCTGCTCTCGGTCCCGAGCCCGCAGGCGGCGCTGGACCTCCTTGCCCTGGCGCAGGAGGAGCTGGGCGACACCATCTCCGCCTTCGAGCTGATGAGCGGCTATTCCTTCGACCTGCTGAAGCGGCACCTGAGCCTCACCGCCCCCATCGCCGCAGGCGACTGGTTCGTGCTCATCGAGGCGGGGGCAAGCCTCTCCGGCCTGCGCGAGGCGGCGGAGAGCGCGCTCGCGGCGGCGCTGGAGAACGGCACCGCCCTCGACGGCGTCATCGCCGAGACGGGCGCGCAGGCAACCCAGCTCTGGGCGCTGCGCGAGCACATCACCGACGGCGAGGCCCGCGAGGGCAAGAGCATGAAGCACGATGTCTCCGTGCCTATCGTCGCGGTGCCGGCCTTCCTGGAGGCCGCCGACATCGCCATCGCCGAAGGGGCGCCGGGCGCGAAGGTGAACGCCTTCGGGCATCTGGGCGACGGCAACATCCACTACAACGTGGTGATGGCGCCGGGCCAGGACGGCGCCGCCATCAACACGCTGGTGCACGACGTGGTGGCGCGCTTCTCCGGCTCCATCTCGGCCGAGCACGGCATCGGCCAGTACCGGGTGGACGAGCTCCTGCGCCGGCGCGCCCCGGCCGAGGTCGCCCTTGCCCTCACGGTCAAGCGGGCGCTCGACCCCGATAATTTCCTCAATCCCGGAAAGGTCCTGCCGGCGCCAGCCTGAAGGCCCGCCGCAGCAGGAGTTTTATCCTGCAGGTACAAAGAGATGGACAGCTTCGACTATATCGTTGTGGGTGGCGGAACGGCCGGTTGCATCCTCGCTGCCCGCCTCTCGGAAGACCCGCGCCGGACCGTGCTGCTGCTGGAGGCGGGCGGCACCGACAGGGGCTTCTGGGTGCCCATTCCGGCCGGCTTCTCGAAGCTGCTTTCCGGCAGCGCCTTCAACTGGCGCTTCAACACGGTACCGGAACAGAATACCTACGACCGGGAGATCGTGGTGCCGCGGGGCAAAGGCCTCGGCGGCTCCACCCTCATCAACGGCATGATCTTCGTGCGCGGCCAGCCGCAGGATTATGACGGCTGGGCCCAGCTCGGCGCTACCGGCTGGGGCTGGGACGACGTGCTGCCCTACTTCAAGAAGTTCGAGACATTCGAGGCCTCCGACATCGACCACAGCGTGCGCGGCGGCGAGGGCCCCATCAACATCGTCCGCGTCGGCGAACGCCCTGTTCTGGCGAAGGCTTTCATCGATGCCGCCGCCGAGGCTGGCTTTCCCCGCAACCCCGACTACAACGGGCATGACCAGGAAGGTTTCGGCCCCTATCAGGTGAACCAGAAGAACGGGCGCCGCTGGACCGTGGTGGACGGCTATCTGCGCCCCGCCCTCTCCCGCCCCAACCTCAAGGTCGTCACCCGCGCCCACGCCTTGTGCCTCAACCTGGACGGCCGGCGGGTGACCGGTGTCACCTACCGCCACGGCGGCAGGCAGGTGTCGGCGGCGGCGCGGGGGGAGGTGCTGCTCACCGCAGGCGCGGTGCAGTCGCCCCAGTTGCTGGAGCTGTCGGGCATCGGCCATCCGGACACGCTGAAGGCCGCGGGCATCCCGGTGGTGCATGCCCTGACCGGGGTGGGCAACAACTACCGCGACCATTTCGCTACCCGTATGAACTGGCGGGTGAAGCAGCCCATCACCCTCAACGAGCAGACCCGCGGCCTCGCCCTGGCGAAGGCGGTGGCGCAGTATTTCCTCACCCGCACCGGCATCCTCACTTTGGGCACCGGCCTTGCCCATGGCTTCGTGAAGACGCGGCCGGGCCTTGCGGGACCAGACGTGCAGTATTTCTTCATGCACGCCAGCTACGCCAACGCCGCCGACCGGTCCCTCGACCACCTGCCGGGCATGACCATCGGCGTCACGCAGCTGCGGCCCCAGTCCGTCGGCTCCATCCATGCGGTGTCGGCCGACCCGTTCGAGCCGCCGGCCATCAAGCCCAATTTCCTCGCCGTGGAGGAAGACAGGACCTGCCTGGTGGAGGGCATGAGGATCGCCCGCCGCATCATCGACCAGCCGGCCATGGACCCGTATCGGGCGTTCGAGATGAACCCCGGCCCGGACGTGAAGACGGATGCCGATTTCCTGGAGTTCGCCCGCCGCACGGGGCAGACCATCTACCACCCGGTGGGCACCTGCAGCATGGGCATTGGCCCGGATGCGGTGGTGGACCCGCAGCTCAAGGTGAAGGGCCTCGACGGCCTGCGGGTGGTGGATGCCTCGGTCATGCCCACCATCGTCTCCGCCAACACGGCGGCGGCGGTGATGATGATCGCCGAGAAGGCGGCCGACATGATCAAGGCGGAAGCAAAGTCACATTGAAGGCCCGCATGCCCCCTCCCATCCCGGCCGAAGACCGAAGCCAATGGCAGAGGGGGCGTGGAGGATCAGAGGTGTTTCAGCCCGGCGTCCTCGAGGACGCCGTTGGCGGGCTGACGGGAAAGGGGGGCCGGAGATGAGGCTCCGCCAGATCTCGTGGTCCCCCTCGCCGCCGGCGCAGTTCGCAACCCGCCTCTCTCAGCATCTCCCGGGGCTCACGCGACATCGGTCCCGTCGGCCCCTGGCGGGCCGGACCTGAGGGAACAGGCGGCCAGAAGCTCGTCCGTGTGCCCATGGTCGCGCACGGCTGCCCGTTGATGGTGATGGCGATGTCGCGCGGCACTTCGCCGATGCGCGATTCCCGCCCGTCCGGGACAATGGCGGGAAGGCGGCCTTGCGCATGTCCCGGCTCCCAGCTCCGGGGTCATGAGGGCCGATTGACCGGCGGCGCCCCAGACCTCCGCCTCTTCATCAAAGAGGCCTCGGACACGATGGTGCGCTTCGGCAACGCGGCTCCCGGGACCTCGGATAACGCACTTGAGGCTGGCCGGGGCCGGCGCATGCCCTTTCCTCACGAGGACGGCACGACCCACCGATCGACTTGATCAACTTGATCGGATCCCGCCCTCGCCATCCCCCTTCGGCATGCGCCACGCGCCATAGCGCCAGGGCCGAGACCAGCGGGCGTCGGTGGGCAGGCGGTCCGGCACCGGATCGTAGCCATGCCCGCCCCAGGGATTGCAGCGGCAGATGCGGGCGGTGGCCATGACGCCCCCCGCCAGCGCCCCGTGGCGCAGGATGGCGTCCGCCGCATATTCCGAGCAGCTGGGCAGGTAGCGGCACTGCCGACCCATGAAGGCAGAAAGGGAGTAGCGATAAAGAAGGATCGGCCCGCGCAGCAGATGGCGCGGCAAGCGGCGCACGACATGGAGCACGCGGCGCATGCCCGCAGCCTTGTCCTCCGGCTCGGGACCGAAAAGCTCCGTCAAGTCAGACACGTGTTCCCGCCGCCTCACATTCGCCATCCTCGGCGCCGCTGATTGACCTATCCCATCATCATGTCGAGGTCGGGGCCGCCATGGTCCCGGCGACCGGAGCGGCTCCTCCCCACGGGAGGTGATCCATGACGCACATTCTGCCGGCCGGGCCCGGCACGCTCCTTCCCGCCGACGCGGAAGGCCCTGCTTTGATGCTCGTGGTGCGGGCGCTCGCCTTCGCGACCCTGCGCCACACCGACCAGCGCCGCAAGGGCAAGCGGGCCCAGCCCTACGTGAACCATCTGGTGGAGGTGGCCCTCCTGGTGAGCGAGGCGACGCAGGGGCGAGACGCCCCCCTGGTGGCCGCCGCCCTGCTGCACGACGTGGTGGAAGACCAGAGCGTGACCGCCGCGGAGATCGAGGCCACCTTCGGCGCCGACATCGCCGCCCTGGTGATGGAGGTGACGGACGACAAGGCCCTGGACAAGGCCGAACGCAAGCGTGTTCAGGTGGCCCATGCCCCGCATCTCACGCCGCGCGCCAAGGTGCTGAAGCTGGCCGACAAGACCGCCAACCTGCGCTCGCTGGCGGAGGACCCGCCTGAGGACTGGCCGCTGGCCCGCGCCCGCGCCTATGTGGAATGGTCCCGCGCCGTGGTGGCGGGGTTGAAGGGCGCCTGCCCGGCCCTGGAAGCCGCCTTTGCCGCGGCGGCGGAAGAGGCGGTCGCCGCCATCGAGGCCCGGGCGGCGCAGGCCGCCGCCGGCTGACGCACGCCCGGTCGCGGGTTCCCCCGGTGTTCGAGTTCCCCGGTGTTCAGGCGGCGGCCGCCGGTCCGCGTCCCCTCATTCCGCCGCGGGGGCCGGTTCGGCCGGGGCGCCCGTTTCCGCGCCCTCGGCCGCCTTGGCCCGGGCCGCCTCGATCTGGCCGATGGCATCCACCACCGCATCGAAGGTGAGCATGGTGGAAGCGTGGCGCGCCTTATAGTCGCGCACCGGCTCCAGCACCTTCAGGTCGTCCCAGCGGCCGCCGGGGGGCGGGCCGTTCTCCCGCAGCATCTTCCACATGGCCTCGCGCACCGCGCGCAGCTCCCCTGCCCTGGCGCCGATCACATGGCGCGCCATGAGGGAGGAGGAGGCCTGCCCGAGGGCGCAGGCCCGCACCTCGTGGGCGAAGTCGGTCACCATGTCGCCCTCCATGGCGAGGTCAACGGTGACCGTGGAGCCGCAAAGCCGCGAATGAGCCCGCGCGCTGGCCTGCGGGCTCGCAAGCCGGCCCAGCCGCGGAATGTCGGCGGCGAGCGCCAGGATGCGGGCGTTGTAGACGTCGTTGATCATCGGGCAACATTCCCCCGCCGGCCACGGGGCGCGGCGGAAACCCTCGGCCCGGGCCTCTCCCGCGCCGGCTCAGTGTTATATAGCGCGCCACGCAACGGGTGGAAGGGCCGCCCGCAAACGGCACCCCACCACCTCTCGCGCTCCACCGCCCTTGCGAAAACGGGCATGCGGCCCCATCATAGAACTTAGGCCCGACATTGGGCCTGATAAGGATCTGGACGGCAAGGCCGCCGCCGGCTTTCGGCGGGGCGCGGTTTGAGCGACACCGCGCATGCGCAGCCGACAACCGGTGACACTCCCTCTTCGCGAGAAGGGGGTCGGACGGAGTTGGTCATGGACGCGGTAGTGAAGTTGTTCAAGGCGCAGGCCGAGAACGAGGAACGTGAACGCCTCCGCAAGGCCGAGGCGCGGGCCCGCAAGCACAAGGACGGCGAGGCCAGGGACAGCGAGGCCAGGGACAGCGAGCCGAAGGCGGACGGGGCAGCCCCCGTGCGCAAGGCGTTCGGCCCCCTGCCGGACGGCACGCCCCGGCCCACCCGCAAGGAAGCGGAAGCCGCCGTGCGCACCCTGCTGGCCTATCTGGGGGAAGATCCCGCCCGCGAGGGCCTGCTGGACACGCCCAAGCGGGTGGTGAAGGCGTATGACGAGCTCTTCTCCGGCTATGGCGAGGATGCGGACGAGCTGCTCGACCGGACCTTCGGCGAGATCGGCACGTTCGACGATTTCGTGCTGCTGCGCGACATCCCCTTCCATTCCCATTGCGAGCACCACATGGTGCCGTTCGTGGGCAAGGCCCATGTGGCCTATTTCCCGGTGGAGCGCGTGGTGGGGCTCTCCAAGATCGCGCGGGTGGTCGATATCTTCGCCCACCGGCTGCAGACGCAGGAGCACCTCACCTCGCAGATCATCAATGCCCTCGACGAGGGCCTGCGCCCCCGCGGCGTGGCGGTGATGATCGAGGCCGAGCACATGTGCATGTCCATGCGCGGCATCACCAAGGCCGGCGTCTCCACCCTCACCACCCAGTTCACCGGCGTGTTCCGGGACGACCCGGCCGAGCAGGTGCGCTTCATCACCCTGCTGCGCTCCAAGGGCTGACCGCAGGACGCCGTTCCGGCATCCTCGAGCGAAGCCGGCACCGGTTTGCGTGGAGACAAGGCGTGAACCGGTGCGGCAGCGACGCGCCTGCGGCGCAGGAGCGCCTTTCCTGTCGAGTTGGAGCCCCATGAGCGCCGAGACCAAAAGCGCCGAGAGCCATTCCGCCCCCTTCCCCGCCCCCGGCACCGGCGCGGCTCTGGAGGAAGGCACCGCCCTCACCCCCCGCTTCGATGCCAACGGCCTCGTCACCTGCGTGGCCGTGGACGCGCAGACGGGCGAGGTGCTGATGCTCGCCCACATGAATGCGCAGGCCCTCGCCCTCACCATCGAGACCGGCGAGGCGGTCTACTTCAGCCGCTCCCGCGGCAGGCTCTGGAAGAAGGGCGAGACCTCCGGCCACACCCAGAAGGTCAAGGAGATGCTGATCGACTGCGACCAGGACGCGGTCGTCATCAAGGTGGAGATGGGTGGCACGGGCGCCGCCTGCCACACCGGTCGCCGCTCCTGCTTCTATCGCGCCGTGCCGCTGGGTGCCGCGCCCTCCGCCGCCACGGCCCTCGCCTTCACCGGGGATGCGCCGCGCTTCGATCCGGCGGCGGTCTACGGCAAGGACCACGGGCACGACCACTGAGGGCGCGCGCCCGCGCCCTGCCCGCCTTCCGGCGCCGACACGCTTACGACACCAGACGTTAGTATATGTCCCCTAACCTCGGGGGCGGCTGTTCGCGCGCGGCATACCGGTTTTCCGCACGCCGCGCGGGAACCGCCGCACAATGGGGACATTCGGGGGGCATAGGTAGATCGGGGCCGCCATCCGGCGGCGCATCGGGAGGCGCGCATGCTGCTGCAATCCCTCAACTGGCGGTTTGGCCCGCCCGAGTCCCCGCGCGGCGCGAGCCCGTCCACCCCGACCCCGGACGACCCGCGGACCGCCGCCCCGCCCGATCTCGACACCCCCTCCCATCCCGCACCCCACATCGGCCGCAAGGCCGGGCCGTCCATCGGCCTCGCCCTCGGCGGCGGCGCGGCGCGGGGCTTCGCCCATATCGGCGTGCTGAAGGTTCTGGAGCGCCACGGCATCCGCCCCTCGGTGGTCGCCGGCACCTCCATCGGCGCGGTGGTGGGCGGCATCTGGGCCGCCGGCAAGCTCGACATGCTGGAGGACTGGGCGCTCGGCCTCACCAAGCGCAACATCATCGGCCTGCTCGATTTCGCCCTCGGCAGCGCCGGCCTCATCGGCGGGCGGCGGCTGGTGGAGCTGATGCGCCGGGAGGTGGGCGCCGTCGCCATCGAGGACCTGCCCGTGGTGTTCGCCGCCATCGCCACCGAGCTCGGCACCGGCCACGAGATCTGGCTGACCCGCGGCGACTTCGTGAACGGCATCCGCGCCTCCTACGCCCTGCCCGGCATCTTCACGCCGGTGAAGGTGGGCGGACGCTGGCTGATGGACGGGGCGCTGGTGAATCCCGTGCCCGTCTCCACCGCCCGCGCCATGGGCGCGCGCATGGTCATCGCCGTGAACCTCAATGCCGACGTGTTCGGCCACGGCACGGTCATTCACGAACATGGCGGCGTGGTGGAGGCGGCCGAGGTGGCCCTTTCCGAGAAGAAGGAGGGCATCGCCGCCATGCTCAGCCCGGACCGCATCCGCCGCCAGTTCTTCCCCGGCCGCGGCGCCCAGGTGAATGACGGGCCGCGCGGCCTCACCACGGTGATGACCGAGGCCTTCAACATCACCCAGGACCGCATCGCCCGCTCGCGCCTCGCCGGCGACCCGCCGGACCTCATGGTCTCCCCCAAGCTGGCGCGCATCGGCCTGTTCGATTTCCTGCGGGCGAAGGAGGCCATCGCCGCCGGCGAGGAAGCGGCCGAGCGGGCCATGGCCGACATCCGCGAGAGCATGGTCGCGCTGGGCTGAGGGCGCGGCCGCCGGCCACGCGCCCTCAGCCCTTCCGGCTTGCGCGGGCGCTGGCTAATCTGCCGGCCTGTCCCATCCCGAAAGCACAGCCATGTTCTACGAGCCCGCCAAGCGGAACCACGGACTGCCCCATTCCCCGCTGAAGGCCATCGTCGCCCCCCGGCCGATCGGCTGGATCTCCTCGCTGACGCCGGCGGGCACCGCGAATCTCGCGCCCTATTCCTTCTTCAACCTCATCTGCGAGGTGCCCCCGCTGGTGATGTTCTCCTCCCTCGGCCGGAAGGACAGCGTCGCCAACATCGAGGCCACCGGCGAGTTCGTCTGCAACCTCGCCGTCCTTGACCTCGTGGACGCCATCAACCTGTGCTCCGCGCCCTTGCCGCCGGACCAGAGCGAGTTCGATTTCGCGGGGCTGGAGAAGGCGCCCTCGCGCCTCGTCAAGCCGCCGCGGGTCGCCGCCGCGCCCTGCGCGCTCGAATGCGTCTATGTGGAGACCATCCGCCCCCGCGCGAAGGACGGCACTCTCACCAACGCCCACATGATCATCGGCGAGGTGGTGGGCGTGCATATCGACGACGGCGCCATCGTCGATGGCCGGGTCGACATCGCGATGCTGAAGGTGCTGTCCCGCTGCGGCTATCTGGACTACGGCCCCATCGAGCGGCTGGTGGAGCGCGAGCGCCCTCCGGGCGGAGGCTCGGACCTGAAGGCCCGCGCCCCGGCCGCCTGATCTTCCCGGCAACGCGGGGCTGAAGGAAGCGCCCCTTCAGCCCGCCTTGCCGGCGTCCGCCGCCGCCTTCGGCCAGTTCTCCGGCTCGCCCTTGCAGGGCATGGCGCGCTCGGTGGGGGCGTAGATGAGGATATCGGGCTTGAAGCGCTCCACCGATTCCATGTCGAACCGGCAATAGCGGTGGTGCTGCCAGGAATAGGCGGAGGCTGCGGAGATGCCGAGGCCCCGCCACGAGCCCTGGCTGAAGCTGTCGCCGATCACCATGATGCGCGGGCCGGGATGGCCCGTATCCACCGCATAGGGCACGAAGGGATCGTGCGGCGCCACCGGCTTGAACAGGCCGGGAATGAGCGTCTGCTCCTTCGGCGGGACCATGGGACCCTTGGGCGGAAACTGCACGTCCGGCGGGTTGGGAACGCGGGCGCCGGTGGCGCGCAGCAGGTCGCCGGTGAGGCGGGGCTCCGCCGGGCCGAGGGCGTCCTCCGCCTTCACCGCGAGGTCCGGCCGCCCGGCCGCCGCCATGGCCGCGTTGAACCCCAGCAGCATGCCGCGCTGGTTCCAGTGGGTGTCGTAGCGCCAGTGGACGGGGCCGACCTTCTTCGCCTCGGCGAGGATGGGGCGCATGTCCACGAAGGTGAGGCCCGCCGCCTTCATCTGCTGGGCCACGAGGTCGTACTCGGTCGGCGATGTCTTCAGGCGGCGGGCGTAGGCGGGCAGGTTCTCGAAATTGGTGGTGTGGCCGTTGGGCGGGATGAGCACCACGAAGCGCCCGCCACGGGCCTTCATATAGGCGTTCATGCGCTCGGCAAAGGCGACGAAGCCGCTCACCGCCTCCGGCCGGACCAACTGGCCGAGCGACTGCTCCAGCGCGTGCTCGTCCTTCAGGAACAGGGAGCCGTTCTCCCCCTTCAGCGCGAGGTCGCCCTGGGTGTCGCCCATGAAGCGCATGTAGGAGCGGTGCGCGGCCAGCACCGCGCCGCGGAAGCCGAAGGCGTTGTTGATGAAGGGGTCGAGGCGTTTGGCCGCCTCCTCCCACCAGTGCGCCTCCGGCTCCAGCACGGTGCGCAGGGGCGCGGGCGCGTCCGGTGCCACGAGGCCGATGGTGGGCAAGGTGAGGATGGCGAAGAAGATCACCGCCCACCAGCGCCGGAAGGACATGAGAAGCGGCATCGCCCGTCCTCCTCAGAACCGGAAGTACAGGAACGGCGAGTAGGTCGCCGCTCCCACCGAGAGCACGCACAGAACGAACAGGCCCCACACCACCACGCTGTCCACCGCGCCGAACAGGGCGAGGCGGATCCTGGGCGCGAGCGAGCGCCCGCCGGGCCGCGGCAGGCCGAACATGGCGAGCGGCCACGCCAGGATCAGGATGGCGATGGTGACGGGCTTCAGCTCCACCTCCAGCTGGGCGGAGAGATAGCCCACCCCATTCATCCCCACGAGGCCCTGGAACAGCTCCATGGCGCCCGGAAACGAGTTGGCGCGGAACCAGACCCAGCCGAACAGCACCACCAGCAGCACATAGACATGGGAGAGGAGCCGCGGCCCGTCCTTCAGCCAGGCGCCGAAGCGGGTGCGCTCCAGCACCAGGAACGTGCCGTGGTGGGCGCCCCAGATGACGAAGGTCCAGCTCGCCCCATGCCACAGGCCGCACAGCAGAAAGACGCTCCACAGGTTCACCGCGGTGCTGAGGTGGCCGCGCCGGTTGCCGCCCAGCGGAATGTACACATAGTCCCGGAACCAGCTGGACAGGCTCATGTGCCAGCGGCGCCAGAAATCGCTGATGGAGCGCGCCCCGTAGGGCAGGTTGAAGTTGCGCGGGAACTTCAGGCCCATGGCGACGGCGAGGCCGATGGCCATGTTGGAATAGCCGCCGAAGTCGAAATAGATCTGCAGCGCGTAGGCCGTCACCCCGAGCCAGGCCTCGCCCAGGTTCGGGGCCGTGGTGTTGTCGAACACGGCCGCCACCACGGGGGCCACCTCGTCGGCGATCAGCACCTTCCACGACAGGCCGATGATGAAGATGCGCAGGCCCAGCGAGACCCGTCCGAGGGTGGTGCGCCGCGTGTGGATGCGCCGGTTGATGGTGGAGTAGCGCACGATGGGCCCGGCCACCAGCTGCGGGAACATGGTGATGTAGACCGCGATCTCCTCGAACCGCCCGTTGGCCGAGGCCTTCCGGCGGTAGACGTCCACCAGGTAGGAGATGGCGTGGAAGGTGAAGAAGGAGATGCCGAGCGGCAGCGCCGGATGCACCACCGGCAGCGCCACGCCGAGGGGCTGGAGGAGCAGGTTGAGGTTCTGCGCCAGGAAGCCCGCATATTTGAAGGCGATGAGGCCGGCGAGGTTCGCCGCCACCGCCAGCGCCAGCATCCTCAGCCGCCATGTCTCGCTCCGCGGCCCGATGGCGAGGGCCAGGAAATAGTTTGCGACGATGGAGACCGCCAAAACGGCGACGTTGGCGATGCCGCCCCACGCATAGAAGACGAGGGAGAAGGCGAGCAGCACCATGTTCTTCGCGCGCACGCCCGGCGTCGCGAAGTAGCACAGCAGGAAGGCCGGCAGGAAATAGAAGAGGAAGGTGACTGAGGAAAAGACCATGGAACGTCGGAAGCCGGCTCGCCCTTCTCCGCGCTGGCGCGCAATCCGCCTCTAATACACGAATTGCTCGCGCAGGATACGCTCTTCCAGACCGTGGTCGGGATCGAACAGCATGTCGATGGAGGAGGAGGCATCGAGCCGCGCCGACACGGCGATGATGTCCCGCACCTCGAAATGGTCCGCCGCCGCGCTCACCGGGCGCTTGTCGGCCTCCATCACGGCGATGTCGATGCGCGCCTTGTCCGGCACCAGCGCGCCGCGCCAACGGCGGGGGCGGAAGGGCGAGATGGGGGTGAGCGCCAGCAGCGCCGTGCCGAGCGGCAGGATCGGCCCGTGGGCGGAGAGGTTGTAGGCGGTGGAGCCCGCCGGCGTCGCCACGATCACCCCGTCGCAGATGAGCTCTTCCAGCCGCACCTTGCCGTCGATGGAGATGCGCAGCTTCGCCGCCTGGTAGGTCTGGCGCAGCAGCGACACCTCGTTGAAGGCCGGGGCGCGGTGGCGCGTGCCGCTGGCGTCCACCGCCTCCATGATGAGGGGGTGGATGGTCACCTGCTGGGCGGCGGCGAGGCGCTGCGGCAGCATTTCCTCGCGGAAGGTGTTCATCAGGAAGCCCACCGAGCCGCGGTGCATGCCATAGATGGGCAGCCCGCGGTCGCGGAACCGGTGCAGGGTCTGCAGCATCAGGCCGTCGCCGCCGAGGGCGACGATCACGTCCGCCTCGCCGTCGTCGACTGCGCCGTAGCGCGCGATAAGGCGCAGGCGCGCGGCCTCCGCCTCGGGCGTCTGGCTGGCGACGAAGGCGATGCGGGAGAAGCGGCGGGCAGGTTCGCTCATCGGAGGGAGGTCGAAGGGGCCTGAGGAGGACGGGCCTGAAGCGCCGCCGCGACTGCGTTTCCGGTCTAGCTCCCCGACGCCCGTCTGTCGAGGCGCCTTCGCCGCAGGGCTGGCATGGGCTAGAAGAAGGGACTTCCCTCGCACCGGATGCCGCGAGAGGCCCCCGCATGGACCCGCGCCTCGTCTATTCCACCTTCCCGTCCCTTGACGCGGCCGAGACGGTCGCCCGCGCGCTGGTGGAGGCGCGGCTCGTCGCCTGCGCCAACATCCTGCCGGGCATGGTCTCCCTCTATCGCTGGGACGATCGGATAGAGCGGGCGGACGAGGTGGTGCTGCTCCTGAAGACCACCGCCGCCCGCGCGGGCGAGGTGGTGGAGGCCGTGCGCAGCCGGCACCCCTACGCGGTGCCGGCCATTCTCGTGCTGCCGGTGGAGGGCGGACTGCCCGCCTTCCTCGCCTGGATCGGCGCGGAAGTGACGGACACGCCGGCCTGAGGCCCCCGCCCCCCGGCCGGCCCTTGGCCTCGACCGACGCAAGGCGGACGAGGCCAAGGGCCGCGCGCGCATCCGCAGGCCCGCATGTCCTGCCCCCGGGCCTGCGCCATCAAAGCACCGGGCGCCAGTACAGGGGCACGGTGCGGAAGCCCGCCCCGTCCTTCTCCAGATACAGCGCCCCCGGGAAGGGGATGTGATAGCCGGCCAGCAGCGTCCGGTCGGCGGCGAGGCGCTCGTAGGTCCTGCGCCGCACCTCCTCCGCCGCCACCGGATCCATGTCGAACACCGCGTGCCAGGACGGGTTGCGCACGAACAGCGCCGGCAGGTTCGACAGGTCCGACTGGATGAACAGCACGTCCTTGCCCGAGCCGAGCTGGAAGGAGGTGTGCCCCGGCGTGTGGCCGGGCGTGCCCACGGCGGTGAGGCCGGGCGCCACCTCCTTGTCCCAGGCGTAGCGCTCCACCTTGCCCTCGAACGCCTTGAACACGCGCCGCACGTTCTGGAAATTGCCCTTCAGCCCATCCGGCGCGCGGCTCATCTGGCCCTCGTCCATCCAGAAGGCCCATTCGCGCTCGGGCACGGACACCTGCGCCTTGGGGTAGGCCAGCGCCCCCTCCGGCGTGAGCAGGCCGTTGATGTGGTCAGGGTGGAAATGGGAGATCACCACCTGGTCCACGCTCGCCGGATCGACGCCGGCGGAGGCCAGGGTGCCGCGCAGGAGGCCCACCGGGCCGGGCTGGCCGCCGTTGCCGGTGTCCACCAGCACGCGCCGCCCGCCCATGTCGAGCAGCAGCACGGTGAAGGAGATGGGCACCTGATTCTCCGGCAGGAAGGCCGCCTTCAGCGCGGCGTTCACCGCCTCCTTCGGCTGGTTGCGCACGAAGGTGTCGGAGAGCGGAATGGTGCGCATGCCGTCGGAGACGGCGGTGACCACCACGTCGCCCACCTTGTAGCGATAGACGCTCGGCGCCTGCCCGCCGGTGGCCACCGGCGCGGCAGCCAGTCCGCCGATCGCCTGCGCCACGGCACCGCTCGTGGCGGCCTGGACCTGTGTTGCGCTGACCGTCGCCCCACCCGCCACCATCGCCCCCGCCGTGCCGGCGGCACCGGCCAGCAGAGCCCGCCGCGAAACCTCGGTCATCCCAATCTCCTCGCTGCGTGAAGGTGCGGGAGATTAGGCGAGAGGTATGGGCGTGATCGACCTCAATGAGGTGGCGAGCGCTCAAATGGTCGCGAGCCGCGCCATCGGACAGGGCCCGCAGGGGAAGCGACGCCAACAAAAAAAGCCGGCCCGTAGGCCGGCTTCATCTTCTCGGGCGGTCGGCCGCGCCTCAGCGCACCGGCGGGGCGTACTGGATGCCGCCCATGCTCCAGAGCTGGTTGATGCCGCGCGGGATGCCAAGCTTCGAGGCGGCGCCCACGTTGCGCTCGAAGCTCTCGCCGTAGTTGCCCACCGCCTTGATGATGCGCACGACGAAATCGTTCGTCACGCCCAGCTGCTCGCCGAAGCCGCCATCGGTGCCCACGAGACGGCGCACCTCGGGCTTCTTGGAGGCGAGGGCCTGGTCGATGGTGGAGGTCGCCACCCCGAGCTCCTCGGCGTTGATCATGCCGAAGACGGTCCACTTCACGAGGTTCGCCCACTGGTCGTCGCCCTGGCGCACCACGGGGCCGAGGGGCTCCTTGGAGATCACGTCAGGCAGCACGATGTGGTCGCCCGGCTTCGCCATGGTGAGGCGGAGCGCGTAGAGCTGCGACACGTCGGTGGTGAGGGTGTCGCACTTGCCGTCCTCGTAGGCCTTCACCAGGTCGCCGGAGGTGGGAAGCGTGACGAGCTCCAGCTCCATGCCGTTGGCGGCGAAGTAATCCCTGGTGTTCTCCTCGGCCGTGGTGCCGGCCTGGACGCACACCTTGGACTTGTTCAGCTCCAGGGCGGAGGTGACCTTGCGCGCGTCGCGCACCAGGAAGCCCTGGCCGTCATAATAATTGATAGCGGTGAACAGCAGGCCGAGCTTGGCCTCGCGCTCCAGCGTCCAGGTGGAGTTGCGCGAGAGCACGTCGATCTTGCCGTCCTTCAGGGCCGGGAAGCGCTCGTCCGCGGTCAGCGCCACGTACTTCACCTTGCCCGGATCGTTGAGGATGGCCGCGGCGAGCGCCTTGCAGACATCCACGTCGAAGCCCGACCAGCTGCCGGCCGCGTCGGGAGCGGAGAAGCCCGGAAGGCCCTTCGAGACGCCGCAGACCAGCTCGCCGCGGTCCTTCACGGCCTTGAGGGTCTGCGCCGAAGCCGCCGTGGCGGTGAGCGCAAGCGTGGCGCCGGCCAGAATGGCCAGGATCGTCTTCATGAATGCCCCCAGTGAGAAAGAGAGAAGTGAGGAAGCCGCTCTCAAAGGGCGGCCTGCTGGCGCACGACCACCTTGGTGCCCACGGGCACGCGGCCATAAAGGTCGATGATGTCGCTGTTCACCAGCCGGAAGCAGCCGGAAGACACCGCATAGCCGATGGTCTGCGGCTGGTTGGTGCCATGGATGCGGTAGACGGTGCCGCTGATGTACAGCGCGCGGGCGCCCATGGGATTGCCGGGGCCGCCGGCCATGAAGCGCGGCAGGTAGGGCTGGCGCTGGATCATCTCCGCGGGCGGGGTCCAGTCGGGCCACTCGGCCTTGCGCTCGATGCTCTTGAGGCCCGACCACTGGAAGCCGTCGCGGCCCACGCCGATGCCGTAGCGGAGCGCCCGGTTGTCACCCTGCACGAGGTAGAGGAAGCGCTCGTTGGTGTGGATGACGATGGTGCCGGGCTTCTCCGTGGTGCGGAAATAGACCGGCTGGCGGCGGAAGGCGGGATCCATCTGCGCCACGTCGTCGTCCGGGGCCACGAGGCCCGGCTGGTCGTCGATATCCATCACGGCGCCGGGGGCGCCGCGCGGCCCCACCTGCGCCTGGGCGCCGGACGCGAAGGCAAACAGGCCGGCCTGCATCAGGACGGCGATGGTCAAGGTCTTGAACGTCACAGGCATCATGCCGCCTCTTTTCTCGCGTTCCGGACGGACCGTTCCGCCGGATGCGGTGTTCGCGGACCGGACCGGACGCGCCACGGCGCGCACCCGACCGGCACCCTACCCCGCGCAGCCCGCCCGCCCCTGTTCCCGGCCCGATCCCGGACCTCGACGCACACCCTGGCTCGGCGAACACTCACGACCCCGCTTCCGGATTAGCCGAGGCCGCGCGCGAGGAAAAGGGGGGTTGCAGCCAACGCAGTGCAGCATTTTCGGATGCATTGGTAACGGAACGGTATCATCGACACGCCATGACGGGGTATGACCTTACGTCATGACGGGTCGGGCCGGCACGTCCTTTACGCCGCCGCATGGCTTTCCTAAAAGGAGCCGCCCGAAGAAAACGAGCATGCCTACCTGCGTGGTGCGCAGGAGTGGGCGAACGAGGAGTTGATCCATGATTTCCCTGACCTTCCCCGATGGCGCCAAGCGCGACTATGCCGAGGGGACGTCCGGCGCGGACATCGCCGCCGCCATTTCCAAGTCTCTCGCCAAGAAGGCCGTCGCCGTCACGCTGGACGGCAACCTCGCCGACCTCGCCGAGCCCATCACCCGCGATGCGAAGATCGAGATCGTCACCCGCGACGACCCGCGCGCGGTGGAGTTGATCCGCCACGACTGCTCGCACGTCATGGCCGAGGCGGTGCAGGAGCTGTGGCCGGGCACCCAGGTGACCATCGGCCCGGTGATCGAGAACGGCTTCTATTACGACTTCGCCCGCAACGCCCCCTTCACCTCCGAGGACCTCCCGGTCATCGAGGCGAAGATGCGCGAGATCATCGCCCGCGACCGCCCCTTCACCAAGGAAGTGTGGACCCGCGACGAGGCCAAGCGCGTGTTCGCCGAGAAGGGCGAGAATTACAAGGTCGAGCTGGTGGACGCGATCCCCGCCGACCAGGACGTGAAGATCTACAAGCAGGGCGAGTGGTTCGACCTCTGCCGCGGCCCGCACATGCCCTCCACGGGCAAGATCGGCAACGCCTTCAAGCTCATGAAGGTGGCCGGCGCCTATTGGCGCGGTGATTCGAACAACCCCATGCTCACCCGCATCTACGGCACCGCCTGGCAGGACGAGAAGGAGCTGGCCTCCTACCTCCACCGCCTGGAGGAGGCCGAGAAGCGCGACCACCGCCGCCTCGGCCGGGAGATGGACCTCTTCCACTTCCAGGAGGAAGGGCCCGGCACGGTCTTCTGGCATCCCAAGGGCTGGACGCTGTTCCAGGAGCTGGTGGCCTACATGCGCCGCCGCCTGAAGGCCGACTACCAGGAGGTCAACGCCCCCCAGGTGCTCGACCATTCCCTGTGGGAGACCTCCGGCCACTGGGGCTGGTACAAGGAGAACATGTTCAAGGTCCAGTCCGCCGGCGACGAGACCAAGGACGAGCGCGTGTTCGCCCTGAAGCCCATGAACTGCCCGGGCCATGTGCAGATCTTCAAGCACGGGCTGAAGAGCTATCGCGACCTGCCGCTGCGCCTCGCCGAGTTCGGCGCGGTGCACCGCTACGAGCCCTCCGGCGCGCTGCACGGGCTCATGCGCGTGCGCGGCTTCACCCAGGACGACGCCCACATCTTCTGCACCGAGGAGCAGATGGCGGCGGAGTGCCTGAAGATCAACGATCTCATCCTCTCCACCTATGCCGACTTCGGCTTCGAGGAGATCGTGGTGAAGCTCTCCACCCGACCGGAGAAGCGCGTGGGCTCGGATGCCGTGTGGGATCACGCCGAGGAGGTGATGACCCGCGTGCTGAAGCAGATCGAGGATGCTTCGGGCGGCAAGATCAAGACCGGCATCCTGCCCGGCGAGGGCGCCTTCTACGGTCCCAAGTTCGAGTACACGCTGAAGGACGCCATCGGCCGCGAATGGCAGTGCGGCACCACCCAGGTGGACTTCAACCTGCCGGAGCGGTTCGGCGCCTTCTATGTGGACGCGGACGGGCAGAAGAAGACGCCGGTGATGATCCACCGCGCCATCTGCGGCTCCATGGAGCGCTTTACCGGCATCCTCATCGAGCACTTCGCCGGACACTTCCCGCTGTGGCTCGCGCCGACCCAGGTGGTCGTCGCCACCATCACCTCCGACGCGGATGAGTACGCCGCCGAGGTGGTCGCCCAGCTCAAGGCCGCCGGCCTGCGCGCCGAGGTGGATCTGCGCAACGAGAAGATCAACCTGAAGGTCCGCGAGCACTCGCTGGCCAAGGTGCCGGTGCTTCTGGTGGCGGGCAAGAAGGAGGCGGCCGAGCGCACCCTCTCCATCCGCCGCCTCGGCTCCAACGCCCAGTCGTCTGGCACGCTCGACGACGTGGTGGCCGCCCTCGCCGACGAGGCGGTGCCGCCGGACCTGAAGCGCCGGGCGTCGGCCGCGAAGGCGGCGTGAGGCGAGGACATCTGGATCTGAACGGGGCGCTTCGGCGCCCCGTTTTCGTTTCGCTCCCTACTTCCTCAGCGTCGCGAAATAAGCGGCGAGGTCGGCGGCCTGAGCTCGGGTGAGGGAGACCTGCGGCATGGCCGGATGGGGGGCGAGCAGGCGGAAGGCGAGCCAGGAGGCGGTGATCTTCCTGCGCCCCGCGGCGAGGGTGGGAAACGGCGGCGCGTCGCTGGTGGTATGCGTGGAATCGGGCGCGACCAGATGGCAGCTGGAGCACCAGCTCTCGGCCAGGGCATGGCCCGCCGCGGCATCCGCGGCCGAAGCCGGCGCCTGCGGCAAGGCGAGGAGGGAGAGAAGCCCCAGGGCGAAGATCGGCCGGCGCATAAGCATGTAGATGCTCCCTCTTCTCATTGCAGGACACTCTATCTCATTGTGGAAACGCGTTTTCTCCACGCGAACCGGTTTTCACTTCGCGCGAGGGCGCGCCGGGGAGGCGGCACGGGCCGGCAGGCCGGTCAGCGCATCAACACTTCCAGCTCCTGGTCCTTGCCGGGCTCCACCTTGAACTCGCGCGTGTAGCTCTTGCCGTCCTTGCGGGCGGTGGCCTCATACTCACCCTCCGCCAGAATGACGTTGGGAAATGCGCCGATGGATTCCTTGATCGTGTCGCCGCCGGGCGTCGTCACGGTCCATTGGGTGTCGGCCAGGGATTCGCCGCCCGTCACCTTCACCAGCTTCAGCACCACCTGCGCGGCGCGATGGTGCACGGTGGCGTCGGTGAGCTTGCCGGGAGAGACGCTCACGTCGGCGCGCACCACGGCATTGGCGTCGCCATAGGTGGACACCACGTGGTAGGTGCCCTCGGGCAGCAGCACCACCTCGCCGGCGTTGGCTCCGCGATAATAAGGCTGGCTGGAGGCCTTCCCCTGGAGGAAGGAGCCTTCGAAGATGTCGAAGGTGAGCTTCTGGGCGGCGATGGGCTTGTCGTTCACGTCGGCGCCGAGGCGCAGCGCCCCCGCGGGCACGTCGAACGCCTGCCGGCGGGAGACCGGCCCCACCTGCACCCGCTGCGCCGACGAGGCGAAGCCGTATGCCACATGAATGATGTAGCCGCCGGGGGTGAGGAAGAAGACCGGCGTCGCCTCCGAGCTTTCCGCGACGAGCGGAAAGGCGCCGGAGCTTTCCGGCTGGTCGGCGAACACCCGCCACACCAGCATGCGCGGGATGGGCGGCCCATCCGCGCCGAAGCGGGCGTAGACGCCCAGCGCCGACTTTCCGGCGGGCGGGGACGGCAGCACCGCATGGGGCTCCCGGCCGGAGCCGCCGGGGGCCGGCATGGCAGGCGCGGCGGCGGGCGCCTGCAGCACCGGGCGCGGCGCCGTGGGGGCCTGGAACGGCGGGGGCGGCGGCACCACCGGCTGGGCGCCGAGGAAGGGCATGGTCTGCGCCTCGGCCCGGCCGGGCACCCCCTGCCCCAGCGACAGGCCGACCACCACCGCCGCGCACAGCGTCGCGAACCGGGACGCCAGGCGCCGGAAGGAGGCCTTGGAGGCCCGGAAATTCGGGATGAGCGCGCAAGCGAAGCGGTTCATTTGTCTGAGGTGCACAAAATTCGGGGCGGTTTCAAGTCAGGATCATGCCGCGTCGCACCCTCAGACGGCGGCACCGGCGCCCTGCGGGGCGGTCGCCCGGCCGCCCTTCGGTGCTATAAGGGGCAAGCTGCGCCGTTGCGCCCGCCCTTCCCATCCGTTGCATTGCCGAAGAGAGCTTTTCCAGCCATGCCCGATGCCCTCGACCTCCTTTCCACCCGCCGCTCGTCCCGCATCATCGATCTCGTCGCCCCCGGCCCTTCGGCCCAGGATCTCGACACCATCCTCACCCTCGCCGCCCGCGTGCCGGACCATGGCAAGCTCGCGCCCTGGCGCTTCATCGTGTTCGAGGGAGAAGGCCGCGCCCGCGCCGGCGAAGCCCTTGCGGCGGCGCTGAAGGCGAGCGATCCGCAGGTCGCGGACAAGCGGCTGGAGGACGAGCGCAGCCGCTTCCTGCGGGTGCCGCTGGTGGTGGCGGTCGTCTCCACCGCCGCGCCGCACGTGAAGATCCCGGAATACGAGCAGCTGCTCTCCGCCGCCGCCTGCTGCCAGAACATGCTGATCGCGGCGGCAGCGCTGGGCTACGGCGCCACCTGGGTCACCGAATGGCCGACCTATGACGCCGGCGCGCGGGCCGCCCTCGGCCTTGCCGGGCACGAGCGCATCGCCGGCTTCATCTACATGGGCACCGCCACCCAGAAGCTCGAGGACCGGCCCCGGCCGGACCTCGCCCAGGTGGTGACGCGGTTCTGACGGCGGCGCCCTGAATCAGCCTGGAGCCGGGAACGCCGGGCTCCAGGCCATCCCTGCCCTCGATACGCCCGGCGCCCCGATACGCAGGAACCGATCCCCCGGACACGCCGGCCGGGGGACGGGGGCGCCGCGGCCTCAGCTTTCCTTGAAGCCGTAGTCCGGGATGCCCTGCTCGTTGCCGTAGTATTTGTAGGGCAGGAACTTGCCCGACATGGTGATCTGCACCCGGTCGCCCTTGGGGTTCGGCTCGCGCACCATCTCCATGTTGAAGTCGATGGCGGACATGATACCGTCGCCGAACTCCTCCTCGATCAGCGCCTTCCACGCCGGGCCGTTGACCATCACCAGCTCGTAGAAGCGGTAGATCAGCGGGTCGGTGGGGGGCATGGGCGTGCCGGCGCCGCGCATGGGCACCTCGTTGAGCATGCGCTCCTCCACCTCAGAGAGGCCGAACAGCTCCGCCGCCTTCTTCGCCAGCGGCTTCACCAGCTTCATCTGGCCGAGCAGCGCCCCCACCACGAGGAAAGGCGACATGCCGCCGATCTCCTCGCAGATGTACTTCCAGGTCCAGCCCTTCTCGCGCTTGATGTCGAGGATCTTCTCGGTGAGCTGTTCGCGCTTCATGTGGTCTTCTTCTCCACTCTTGTCGTTCGCTTGAAGGGGCCGGACCGGCCGTTTCACACGCGCGCGCCTAGTCGCGTCCGCTGGCGAGCGCGGGGAAGGGGATGGTGTTGGCGGGCGGAGGCACGGGCGGGGTCCCGAGCCGCACCCGCGGGGGGTGGCGCGGGTCGTAGCCCTCCGGCTTCTCGTCCCTGAAGGTGCGGCTGCGGGAGACGAGGAAGTCCACCAGATGGTTGCGCACCGTGTAGTAGTCCGGCTCGCGGTGGATGCTGTCGCGGGCGCGCACGGCCGGCAGCGGGTTCTCCACCACCTCGGCCACCATGGCCTCCGGGCCGTTGGTCATCAGCACGATCTTGTCGGCGAGGTAGATGGCCTCGTCCACGTCGTGGGTGATCATGACCACCGTCTGGCCGGTGGACTTGCAGATGCGCCGCACCTCGTCCTGCAAGGTGCCGCGGGTGAGGGCGTCGAGCGCCGAGAAGGGCTCGTCCATGAGCAGGATCTTGGGCTCGATGGAGAGCGCCCGGGCGATGCCCACGCGCTGGCGCATGCCGCCGGAGAGCTCCGCCGGCTTCTTCAGCTCGCTGCCCTTCAGGCCCACGAGGTCGATGAAGCGCTTCGCCCGCTCCTCCACCTCCGCCCGCCCAGCCTTGCGCCAGCGGGAGGAGACCGCATAGGCGACGTTGCCGATGACGCTCCGCCACGGCAGCAGCGCATGGCCCTGAAAGATCACCGCGCGGTCGAGGCTGGGGCCGGAGATGGCCTGCCCGTCCACCACCACCACCCCGTCGGACGGCTCTTCCAGCCCGGCGAGGATGTTGAGCACGCTGGTCTTGCCGCAGCCGGAATGGCCGATGATGCAGACGAACTCGCCCTTGGGCACCTGTAGCCACAGGTTCTCGAAGATGGTCGTTCTGCCCCCGCCGGGCGCGGGATAGCGCCGGGCGATGCCTTCGATGGAGATGAACTTGGGATGGGGCGTGTCCATGGCGCTCACTCCGGGAAGGTCACGCGCTTCTGGAAGCGCGCGAGGATCAGGTCGAGCACCATGCCCACGAAGCCGATGAGCAGGATGCCCACGATCACGTTGGCGATGGAGAGGTTGTTCCACTCGTTCCAGACGAAGTAGCCGATGCCGGTGCCGCCCACGAGCATCTCCGCCGCGACGATGACGAGCCAGGCGATGCCGATGGAGATGCGCATGCCGGTGAGGATGGTGGGCGCCGCCGCCGGCAGGATCACCGTGAAGGCGCGCCGCCACGGCCCCACCTCCAGCGTCCGCGCCACGTTCAGCCATTCCTTGCGCACCGCCCCCACCCCGAAGGCGGTGTTGATGAGCATGGGCCAGACCGAGCAGATGAAGATGACGAAGATGGCCGAGAGGGAGGAATCCTTGATGGTGTAGAGGGCGAGCGGCATCCAGGCGAGCGGCGAGATGGGCTTCAGCACCTGGATGAACGGGTCCAGCGCCCGGTAGGCGAGCGGCGACATGCCGATGAGAAAGCCCACCGGCACCGCCACCAGCACCGCCAGCCCGTAGCCGATGAACACCCGGCCGATGGAATAGAGCAGCTGGAGGCCGAGGCCCTTGTCGTTCGGCCCGTTGTCGTAGAAGGGCCGCTTGAGGTTGTCCCAGAGCTTGCCCGCCACGTCGAGCGGCCCCGGCATGGCGGACTTGGCCCCGGCGGTGGAGATGCCCATCAGCTTGGCATATTCGGGATCGAGCGCCGGTCCCGAGCTTGCGCTCGGGGTGACGGCGATCTGCCAGGCCGCGCAGAAGGCGACGAACAGCAGCACCGAGAGGAGGCCGGCGCGCACGCCGAGGCTCTTCATGGCGTCAGCTCCGCTTGATGGCGAAGGAGGCGACGTATTCGGCGGGCTTCGCCGGATCGAAGACCTTGCCCATCACCGAGAACGACTTGGAGGTGGTGGCGGGCGGAGTGAGGCCCATCTCCTTCATCACCTTGGCCGCGTCGGTGGCGAGGAACACCTCGTTGGCCACCTTGGCGTAGTCCACGTCGCCCTTGATCTGGCCCCAGCGCTTCATCTGGGTCAGCATCCACACGGCGAACGAATCCCACGGGAAGGGGTCGAAATCGACCCGCCTGGGGTCGTCCTTGATCTGGCCGAGTCCGTCCGCATACTTGCCCACCAGCACCTGCTCCAGCACCACCGGCGGAGCGTTGAGATAGGCCGCCGGGGCGATGGCCTCGGCGATGGCCTTGCGGTTCTCGGCTTTCGAGGCATAGCCGGTGGCGTCCACGATGGCCCGCAGCAGCGCCGCATAGGTGTTGGGCATGGTGGCGATGAATTCCTTGCTGGCCGCGAACGAGCAGCAGGGGTGGCCGTCCCACATGGTCTTGGACAGGGAGTGGATGAAGCCCACGCCGTCGAACACGGCGCGCTGGGCCACGTTGTCCGGGGCGAGGAAGCCGTCGATGTTCTCGGCCCTGAGGTTCGCCACCATCTCCGGCGGCGGCACCACGCGCAGCTGCACGTCGGTGTCCGGGTCGAGGCCGTTCTCCGCCAGCAGGTAGCGCAGCAAATAGTTGTGCATGGAGAAGTCGTAGGGAATGGCAAGCTTCATGCCCTTCCACGACTTCACGTCCATCTTGTCCTTGTGCTTGATGCCGAGCGTGAAGGACTGGCCGTTGATGTTCTCAATGGCCGCCGCGGCGAAGGGGATGGGGTTGGAGCCGATGCCCTGGCTGATGGCGAGCGGCATGGGCGCCAGCATGTGGGCGGCGTCGTATTCCTTGTTGATGGTCTTGTCGCGGATCACCGCCCAGCCGGCGGTCTTCACCACCTCCACGTTGAGGCCATGCTTCGTGTAGAAGCCCATGGGATGGGCCATGATGATGGGCGTGGCGCAGGTGATGGGGATGAAGCCGACCTTGAGGTCGGTCTTCTCCGGCTTGCCGGTGGCGGCGAAGGCTTCGGTGGCCGCGTCCAGCGGGAAGAAGGTGGCCAGCGCCGCAGCGGCGGTGGAGGCGCCCACCGCCTTCAGGAAGGCGCGGCGCTGCATGTCGCCGGGAAACAGCGCGCGCATGAGGCCGGAGGCCACCACCTCCTTGTAGCGCCCCTCGTCGGAGAGGGAGGCCGCCCGTTCCGCCGCCGCATGCTCCTCCGCGCTGGAATGCCGCCCGCACAGGCAACGACCGAGCTTCGACATGGTCGAGAACGGGTTCGAGAACATCGACATCGGGCAATTCCTCGCGGGAGTACGGGTGGGATGACGTGGGGGCAATGGCAATGCCCGTGCCACGGCCTAGCCGGGCACGGACACCGGCGGCGGGGCGAGCGACTTGCGCGCCAGCATGTGGCTCTTGGGATCGTTGACGGAGGTGACGGCCAGCAGCCGCTCCCCCTTGAAATACCGCACGCAGAAACGGCCGGCGGCGACGTCGCCCTCCACCTCGGTGCGGTCGAAGCCGTCCAGCAGGCCGGCGATCTGAAGCTTCACATCATGTTGATCCGACCAGAACCAGGGGATCGGATCGTATGCAATGACGCCTCCGGCGATGGTTTTTGCGGCAGCCTTGGCCTGGTCGATGGCGTTCTGCACAGATTCAAGGCGAACGCGGCGCCCGTAGAGCCTGCTCGGAAAGGAGGCAACATCCCCGACCGCATGGATGTCGGGCATGCTGGTTCGGGTCGCCTCGTCCACGCGGATGCCGTTCTCGATGGTCAGGCCGGCCGCCGCCGCGAGTTCGGTGTTGGGCACCGCTCCGACGGCGGACAGGACGAGGTCGGCGGGCAGCACCCGCCCGTCCTGAAGCTCCACGCCCGTCACCCGCTCCGTCCCGACGAGGCGCGTCACGCCGGTGCCGGTGAGAATGGCGATGCCGTGCCCCTCGTGGAGGGTGCGGGCGAAGTCGGAGATGGTGGAGCACGCCACGCGGGCGAGCAGCCGGGGGGCGCCCTCCACCACGGTCACGTCCAGGCCGAGCTTCCTCGCCTTGGCCGCCACCTCGAGGCCGATGTACCCGCCGCCGATGATGACGAGCCGCGCTCCCGGCTCGGCCGCGGCGCGGAAATGCTTCACGTCGTCGATGGTGCGGATGGAGAAGACGCCGGCCAGATCCGCGCCCGGCACCGGCAGCGCCCGGGCGCGCGTGCCGGTGGCGATGAGCAGCGCGCCGTAGGACAGGCGCGCGCCATCGGCGAGCTCCACCTCCCTGTCGGCGGGAAAGACGCGGGCGACGCGGGTGGACAGGCGCATGTCCACACCCGCCTCGGCATAGAAGGTGGGGGCCTTCAGCTCCAGCCGGTCCTCGGTCATCTCGCCGCCGAGATAGGCCTTGGAGAGCGGTGGGCGCTGGTACGGCAGATAGGGCTCGTCGCCGATCACGACGATGGGGCGGGCGTATCCCTCGGCCTTCAGCGAGGTGACGGCCTGGGCCGCCGCCTGCCCCGCGCCGATGATGACAAGAGGCCCGCTCATTGCGCCGCCTCCGCCGTCCCGCCCTTGAGGGCGGCTTCGACGAAATGCAGACGGTCCTGGCCGAAATACATCTCGCCATTCACAAAATAGGTGGGCGAGCCGAACACGCCGGCCTCGATGGCCGCGGCGGTGTTGCGCTCCACCTGCTCGGCCGCCGCCACGCTGTCGGACAGCTCGGCGAGCCTGGCGCCGTCAAGGCCCACCTCGTCGGCGAGACGGACGAGGTTCGCACGCTCGGAAATCTGGATGTCCCGCGCCCACACGGCGGCAAGGCAGGCGCCGATGAGGTCCGCGGGGTCGAGCCCCTCGAGCTGCGCCGCGACGATCAGGCGGCAGGCGGGAAGCGTGTCGGTGGGCCAGAACTTCGGCTCGGTGTTGATGGGGACGCCGGCGAGCTTCGCCCAGCGCACGATGTCGGCCTTGCGATAGGCGTTGCGCTGGGGGGACTGCTTCGCCGGGGCGGTGGAGCCACCCGCGGCGAAGACCTTCAGGATGTCGACGGGCCGCCAGAGGATGGCGGCGCCGCTTTCGCGCGCGATGGCGCGCAGGCGCCCGTGCCCAAGGTAGGCATAGCCCGATTGCGGGCTGAAATAGCAGATGATCTCGGACACGGCGGGGCTCCTTGCTGGCTCGCGTTCAGGCGAGAGCCGCGGCCGGGTGCCCCTCCTCGATGGGCAGCGCCGGATCGCGCGACCACTCGTTCCAGGAGCCAAAATACATCTTCACGTCCTTCACCCCCGCCTCTTTCAGCGCCAGGAAGGTGTTGGAGGCCCGCGCCCCTTTGAAGCAGTAGAGATAGACAGGGGTCTCGGGAGAGATGCCGACCGTCGCGCACTCGGCGAGGATCTCGGCCGAGGACTTGAAGCGCGGCCCCTCGGCGGTGGGCTTCATCATGCGGTACCACTCGATCCACTTGGCGCCGGGGATGCGGCCCTTGCGGGGGCAGAAATCCTTGCCGTAGGGCGACGAGCTTTCGCCGATCCACTCGTCCACGTCGCGCACGTCGAGCTTGGCGACGGCGGGGTCCTCCACGGCCTTCAGCATGGCCGCGGCATCGATGATCACCTCACCGGCGGCCGTGTCCACGGGGAAGGTGGCATTCTTCGGCGCGGGGGTGTCGAGGGAGACGGGAAGCCCCGCCGCCTGCCAGGCCGCGAAGCCGCCGTGCAGCACCTTGATCCTGGGATAGCCGAGGAAGGTGAGCAGGAAATAGCCGCGGCACGACTGGCCGAAGCCCGAGTTCATGGACTGCTCGTAGATCACCGCCGTCTCGGCGCCGGAAAGCCCGGCCTTGCCGAACGCCTCGGCGAACCTGGCGCGCAGCTCGGCGTAGCCCTCCGGCGTGGAGGTGGCGAGGAAGGTGAAGATCTCGTGCAGGTTGACCGCGCCGGGAATGTGCCCGGCGGCATAGCTCGCGGGGTCGCGCGTATCGATGACGACGGTGGGCTCGGACAGGATCAGCTTCGACAGGTCGGGCGGCGAAATCAGGATGGCACTCATGGTGATCCCCTCTCATGGAAGGCGATGAGACGAACGGAAGGTGCCGGAGGCTTTGCGCCTCTCGTGTTGTGAAGGCGGGAAGGTGAGCTCAGGCCGGCAGTTCGGCGAGCATGAGCTTCAGCTGCTTGGTGGCCGGGGTGACGATGGCGACGAAATAGGCCTCGCGCAGGCGGCGCTGGCAGCGGTGGGCGCGCACATAGCCCCGCGCCCCGCAATGGAGCATGGCGTTGTGGGCGGCCTCGACGCTCTTTTCCCCGGCGAGGAGGCGGGCGGCCACCACGCGGCGCCAGTATTCCGGGGACGTGTCGAACGGCGTCTCGGCCAGTGCGTTCACCTCTGCCTCGATGGCTGCCAGCGTCTCCGCCATCTGGTCGGGCTGGGTCTCCAGGAAGCGGTTCACGTGGCCGAGCGGCCCTTCCACCTCGCGCATCATGGCGATGCAGTCGCGGATGAGGCCGATCGCCATGCCCGCCTGCAGCAGGATGAAGCCGGCCCGCATCTTCTTCACGAAGGGCATGGCCTCGTGGGCGAGCACCATCTCGTCGGGCACGAACAGGTCGCGGACCTGCACCGCGTAGGTGCCGGTGCCGTCCATGCCCAGGAACGGCTCGCAGGGCTTCAGCGTCACGGCCGGGTCGGCGCAGTCGACGAGCGCCATCACCGGCTCGCCGTCGTCGAGGGCGAAGATGGCGCCGAAGAAATGATCTGGACCGAGGTTGGACACCCAGGGCAGGATGCCCTTCACCTTGTAGCCACCCTCCACCCGCGTGCCCTTCAGCTTCAGCGTCTCGATGCCGAAGAAGGACTTCATGGGGTTGGAGAGCGCGGTGCCGCCGAGCACATGCCCGGTGGCCGCGGCGGCCAGATACTTGGCGCGGGCGGCGGTGTTGTCGGAATTGATGAGGTACCAGACCAACGTGTTCTGGCACCAGGCCATGAAGCCGGTGCCGGTGCACACCTCCGAGATGCGGCTCATGCCCTCGATGGCCGGGCCGAGCCGGTGGCCACCATCCAGATGCAGGCGGAAGGCGCCGGCATCGGCGAAGCGGTGCAGCAGGGTGGCCGGATAGGTGCCCTCGTCGATAGCGCGGGCCCAGGCGGACAGATCGGTCATCGCGATCTTGCCGATCTCGGCGAGGGCCGCTCCGGGATCGAGGTTCGACGCGGAGGGATCATGCGGCGACAAGGCGGTCACGGCGGAAGCGGGCATGGCAATCCTCGGCAGGGCGCAATCGGGGCGATCCACGGGGCGGATGGGGCATGCCCGGACCCGCCGGGCATGCCGTTCGCGCGGGCAGGCTCAGGCCTGGGTGACCTCGAGATTCACCGGGCGGACGAAGGTGTTGGCCACCGGCGACCACTTGGTGACGTGGGCGACGAGGGCGTCGATCTCCTCCTTGGGCACGCCGTCGCACTCCATCTCCACCTTCACGCGCACGTCGGTGAAGCCCACCGGCTTCTCGCTCACGTCGCCCGTGCCCCACACGGCGGTGATGTTGAGATCGCCCTCGAGGGCGAGCTCCAGCTTGCGCACGGTCCAGCCGCGATGCACCGCATTGGCGTGGAGGCCCACCGCGATGCAGGAGCCGAGCGCCGCCAGCGACGCCTCGGAGGGGTTCGGGGCGGTGTCGTCGCCCAGGAGGCCCGGGGGCTCGTCGACGATGTAGGGGGCGAGGTTGCGGATGTAGTTGGCGTGGCGGAAGCGCCCCTCGGCCACGGTCTTGCACTTCAGGGTCTTGATGACCTTCGGGTCCGCCTTGCCGGCGGCGATGAGCTTCTCCAGCCCACCCTTGTCGATGGGGGCGAGGCAGCCCGTGGTCGCCTCGGGCATCAGGCAGCCGGTGAGAACGGTTTGGGGCGCAGACATCCAGATCTCCTTGGGTCGCGATAGACAGACCGGTCTGTCTTATGCACGCGCCGTGCCAGAGGCCGGTGCGCGACCCATGAATTCGCGCAAGACGCGATTTACATAGGCAAGGAAAGGATTTTGGCGGATTCCCCACACCCATTGCGCGGCATGATTCCTGCCTGTATGGAACAGACAGGTCTGTCTTTGTGCCCACACTTGCGGCACGGTGGTGAGAAGCGATGCAGCAGGCGAAGACATTGCGGGCGCCGGCCCCCCGCGCCCCCGTGCGCTCAAAGGCCGAGACACAGCCCGACGCGGCCCCCGGCGGTGCCGAGGGCGAGCCGAAGGCGCGCGAGCGCATTCTCCAGGCGGCGACGAAGCTCTTCTGCCAGTACGGCATCAACGCCGTGGGCGTGGACGCGGTGGTGGCGGAGGCCGCGACCGCCAAGGCCACCCTCTACAAGACCTTCGGCTCCAAGGAGCGCCTCGTGGAGGCGGTGCTGGAGCGCGAGGGCGCGGCATGGCGCGACTGGTTTCTCGGCGAGCTGCTCAAGGGCGAGGCAACGCCGGTCATGCGCCTGCGCCGGATCTTTCCCGTGCTGCGGGAATGGTTCGGGCAGGAGCACTTCTTCGGCTGCCCCTTCATCAATGCGGTGGCCGAGCACGACAAGAAGGATGACCGCCTGCGCCAGATCGCCCTCGCCCACAAGAAGGTGGTGCTGGAGACCATCGCCGGCCTCGCCGGGGAGGCGGGCGCGCGGGATGCCAACGGTGTCGCTCATCAATTGGGCGTGCTCATCGACGGCGCCATCGTCGCCGCCATGATCACCGAGGACCCCAATGTCGCCCTGCTCGCCGGCCAGACCGCCGACCTGCTGCTCGCCGGCTTCGCCGCGGAAGCGGCCTGACGCGCTGGCGGGTCGGCGCCGCGCCCTGCCGCCATGCGCCGTCGCCATGTCGTGCCGGACGGGCGCGATGCCCCCGCCCGTCCCACCCCGGGGAATGCCGCGCGCCACCCCGGCGAAATACCTGCCTCCCGAGCTTGACGGTGCCGCGGCCCACCGCCATTACGGCATCAACATGCGTCGGGAGGAAATATGATGCGTATTCGCGCCGCCGTGCTCCGCACGTCCCCGGTCAGCAAGCCCTATGCGGAGACCAAGCCCCTCTCCATCGAGACCGTCGAGCTCGCGCCGCCCCAGGCCGGCGAGGTGCTCATCAAGGTGGCGGCGGCCGGCCTGTGCCATTCCGACCTTTCGGTGATCAACGGCGACCGCCCGCGCCAGACCCCCATGGTGCTGGGCCACGAGGCCTCCGGCGTGGTGGTGGAGGCCGGCCCGGGCGTGGACGACCTCGTCCCCGGCGACCACGTGGTGATGAGCTTCGTGCCCACCTGCGGCACCTGCCCCTCCTGCATGGAGGGCCGGGCCCAGCTGTGCGGCCCAGGCCAGGCGGCCAACGGCGCCGGCACCCTGCTCGGCGGCGGGCGGCGCCTGAAGTGCGACGACGGCACGGACGTGTATCACCTGTGCGGCATCGCCGGCTTCGGCGAATATGCGGTGGTCTCGCGCCGCTCCATCATCAAGATCGACAAGGAGATGTCGCTCGTCGACGCGGCCCTGTTCGGCTGCGCGGTGATGACCGGCGTCGGCACGGTGGTGAACACCTGCGGCGTCAGGCCGGGCCAGAGCGTCGCGGTGGTGGGCCTCGGCGGCGTCGGCCTGTCGGCGGTGATGGGCGCGGTGGCGGCCGGCGCCGACCAGATCGTCGCCCTCGACCTCTCGCCCCAGAAGCTCGACCTTGCCCGGCAGATCGGCGCCACCGACACCTTCCTGGCCAGCGACCCCGACATCGTGGAGGCCGTGAAGGCGGCCACGAAGGGCGGCGTGGACCACGCGGTGGAGATGGCGGGCTCCGCCCCCGCCTTCGAGCTGGCCTACAAGATCACCCGGCGCGGCGGCACCACCACCACCGGCGGCCTCGCCAACCCCAACGCCCGCGTTTCCCTGCCGCCGGTGCACCTGGTGGCGGAGGAGCGCACCATCAAGGGCAGCTACATGGGCAGCTGCGTGCCGCCCCGCGACATTCCGCGTTTCATGGCGCTCTACAAGCGCGGCAAGCTGCCGGTGAACCGCCTGCTTTCCTCCACCGGCCCGCTCGATGGAATCAACGAGGGCTTCGATCGCCTCGACCGCGGCGAGGTGGTGCGGCACGTCATCGTCTACTGATCAGCCGCCTGCCCTGCGGGGAGGGGCTTTCCTTCCCCGCAGGTTTGCATAAAGTCCGGCGCGACCGTCGGCCGGGAGCGTGCCGCGGGACGCCGCTTGTTCGCAGGAGAAGCCATGCGCGCCGCCATCCGCCTTGCCGTCGTCGCGGCGCTCGCCCTCGGCCTGTCCGGCTGCGACAAGTGCGGCAACTGGTTCGGGCAGGGCAAGCCCAACGCCTGCCAGTCCACTACCCCCAGGTAGCGCCCGCGGCCCGGAGGCCCGGGCAAGAGAACGTATCGCCGCCCGTGCGATCGGGGGCCGTCCCTATCGCGCATCCGGGTTCGGCACCGTGCCCTTCTCGGCCTTCAGCCGCGCGATCTCGGCGCGGATGGGCGCGAACGGGCCGTATTTATGCTGCGCCTGCGGGAAGCTGTCCGCATAGGGGCCATAGGGCGCATCCACCGGCTTGTCGAGCAGGTCCGGGAAGTCCTTCTCCAGCCCCTCCCGGTGCGGACGCCCGCGGCTCGCCACATAGGCCGCCACGTCCCACGCATCGGCCGGGACCAGCGCCGGCATCAGCCAGTCGATGCCGGCGGGCATGTTGTCGTGCACGAAGTTGGCGATGGTGACGAGCCGGTTCATGCCCGCGCCGTCGTTGAAGCTGTCCGGCCCCCACAAGGGCGGAACGCCGTAGCCGAGGCTTGCGTCCGCGCCGTTGCGGACGAGGCCGCGCCCGTCCTCCCCATGGCAGAAGACGCAGGTCCGCGCATAGATCACGGCCCCGCGCGCGGGGTCGGCGGGACGGTCCAGTTCCGCCATGGCGCCGGCGCCCGCGCCCTCGATCGCCGCCCCGCGCGGCAGCGCGGACGACAGGACCGTGAGATAGGCCACCAGCGCCCGCATGGGCCTCACGTCGCGCGGCATGGGCCGGCCGTTCATGGAACGCGTCATGCAGCTGTCGAGCCGGTCCTCGAGGCTCGCGAGCTCACCCGAGCGGGCGGAATAGAGGGGATAGTCGGCCGCGGCCGCCACCAGCGGCAGGCCGAATTTCTTCCTGCCCGCGTCGAGGTGGCAGCTGGTGCAGGCAAGGTTGTTGCCGGCGAAGCGCATGACGGGATCCGGCGCATCCGGGCCGATGTGGCGGGCGGTGGCCTCCAGCACGGAGCGGCCGTAGCGCACGAGGCGTCCGTGCTCGTCGTCGGGTAGCTGGTCGATATCGGGAATGTCCCATACCGCGATGCGCTTGCCGGCAGCGGCGAGGTTTGCCGGCTCCGGCGGCTGCGCGGGAGCCCCGGCCACGCCCGCCGAGACGCAGAAGGCGACAACCGCCGCGTAACCTACCATGCTGGTCCGGCGCATGCGTCCCCCCTTGTGTGCAGGCCTCGCGAAGGCCCGTCTTTCTTGCATTCCAGCCCCGGCGTCGCTATAAGCGCGCCTTCGCTTTCGGCATGCGCCCCCCTGGAGGCGTGCCGCAAGGCGAATCCGCGCGTCCACAAGGATGCGGCGGAATTCCGGAACCATATCAGATTCAGGACAAGTGCCATGACTGCCATCAAGGAACTGAAGGCTGTGGCGCGCCCGCGGGCCGGCAAGGGGGCCGCCCGTGCCGAGCGCCGCGCCGGGCGCGTGCCCGCCGTGATCTACGGCGAGAAGCAGGAGCCCGTGACGATTTCCCTCGACTACATCGCCGTCAACCGGGCGATCTATGCGGGCCACTTCCTCACCACCCTGTTCGAGGTGGACGTGGACGGCACCAAGCACCGCGTGATCCCGCGCGACTACCAGCTGGACCCGGTGAAGGACTTCCCCCTGCACGTGGACTTCCTGCGCGTCTCCAAGGGCGCGACCGTGACGGTGGAAGTGCCTGTGCACTTCGTGAAGCAGGAAGCCTCCCCGGCGCTGAAGGCCGGCGGCACCCTGAACGTGGTAGCCCACACCGTCGAGCTCGACTGCCCCGCCGAGTCCATCCCGGACGCGATCGAGGTCGACCTCACCGGCGCCAACTATGGCGACACCTTCCACCTCTCCACCCAGAAGCTGCCCGAGGGCGTGACCTGGGCCGGCCACGGCGATGACACCCTCGCCACCATCGTCGCCCCGTCCGGCGGCGAAGAGGTGGTCGCCG
The DNA here is from genome assembly GCF_043194755.2 of Xanthobacter nonsaccharivorans. NCBI lineage: Bacteria > Pseudomonadati > Pseudomonadota > Alphaproteobacteria > Hyphomicrobiales > Xanthobacteraceae > Xanthobacter > Xanthobacter nonsaccharivorans. The sequence continues at coordinate 3,683,062 of NZ_CM195526.1, forward strand.
AGGAAGAGCCGAAGGCCTGATCCTTCGGCCTTCCGGCTTTATCGCGAGAGACGTTTTCGGGCCGGAGGAAAGCCACATGTTCCTGTTCGCAGGGCTCGGCAACCCCGGCCCGAAATATGCCGGCAACCGGCACAATATCGGCTTCATGGCGCTCGACGCCATCTGCCGGCGCCACCGGCTGGGACCGCTCCGGCGCCGCTTCCAGTCCATGGCCGCGGAAGGCGAGATCGCCGGCGAGAAGGTGATCGCGCTCTTCCCCGAAACCTACATGAACGAGAGCGGGCGCGCGGTCTCGGAAGCCCAGCGCTTCTACAAGATCCCCCTCGACCACATCTTCGTCTTCCACGACGAGCTGGACCTGCCGCCCGCCAAGGTGCGCATCAAGAAGGGCGGCGGCAACGCCGGCCACAACGGCCTCAGGTCCATCACCGCCCAGTGCGGCAACGATTATTTCCGCGTGCGCCTCGGCATCGGCCATCCGGGCGACAAGGCCATGGTGATGCCCTATGTGCTCGGCGACTTCGCCAAGAGCGAAAAGGGCTGGCTCGACGCGGTGTGCGACGCCTGCGCCGATTTCGCCCCCCTGCTGGCGGAACGGCGCCCGGAGGAATTCCAGAACCGCGCCCACCTGTTCATTGAGGCACAGGGCTTTGCCGAGCCGAAGCGCGTGGGCGAGAAGAGCTGAGGCGGGGCGCGGCTCTCCGCCGGGTTGCGCAGCCCTCCCGTCAGGGGATATGCGAGGGCCGAACGGTCACACTCCTGACCCCATCCTTTCCTTCCCTCCTGCCGCCGCAACGGCCGGCGGATGAAACTCCGGGCGTTCCATGGGCTTCAAATGCGGCATCGTCGGGCTTCCCAACGTGGGCAAGTCCACCCTCTTCAACGCGCTGACCCAGACCGCGGCGGCGCAGGCGGCGAACTATCCGTTCTGCACCATCGAGCCCAACGTGGGTGACGTGGCGGTGCCCGATCCGCGCCTCGACACCCTGGCGGAGATCGCCGGCTCGGGAGCGATCATCCCCACCCGCCTCACCTTCGTGGACATCGCCGGCCTGGTGCGCGGCGCCTCCAAGGGCGAGGGCCTCGGCAACCAGTTCCTCGCCAACATCCGCGAGTGCGACGCCATCGCCCATGTGGTGCGCTGCTTCGAGGACGGCGACGTGACCCACGTGGAAGGCAAGATCGCCCCGGTCAACGACATCGAGACCATCGAGACCGAGCTGATGCTGGCCGATCTCGACAGCCTGGAGAAGCGCGTCACGGCGCTGGAGAAGAAGGCCAAGGGCGCCGACAAGGAGGCGAAGGAAACCCTCGACCTCGTGATGCGCGCCCTCGTCCTCCTGCGCGAGGGCAAGCCCGCGCGCCTCGCCGAGGTGAAGGCGGAGGAGCGCAAGCTGTTCAACCAGCTGGGCCTGCTCTCCGCCAAGCCGGTGCTCTACGTGTGCAACGTGGAGGAGGCCTCCGCCAAGGAAGGCAACTCCCTCTCCGCCGAGGTGTTCGCCCGGGCGAAGGAGGAAGGCGCCATGGCCGTCGTCGTCTCCGCCAAGATCGAGAGCGAGATCGCCGTGCTGCCGCCGGACGAGCAGAAGGAATATCTGGAGGCCATCGACCTCGACGAGCCGGGCCTCAACCGGGTGATCCGCGCCGGCTACGAGCTGCTCCAGCTCCTCACCTATTTCACCGTGGGCCCCAAGGAAGCCCGCGCCTGGACCATCACCGCCGGCACCAAGGCCCCGGCGGCGGCGGGCGTGATCCACTCGGATTTCGAGAAGGGCTTCATCCGCGCGGAGACCGTCGCCTTCGACGATTACGTGAAGTTCAAGGGCGAAGCCGGGGCCCGCGAGGGCGGGCGCTTCCGCCTGGAAGGCAAGGACTACGTGGTCGCCGACGGCGACGTGCTGCACTTCCGCTTCGCCAACTGACGGGCCGGGCCATGGCGGAAGGCGCGGGGCTGCGGGAGATCGGCCGGTTCACCTTCACGGCGGACGAGATCAAGCGCTTCGCCGGCGCCTTCGATCCCCAGCCCTTTCATATGGACGAGGCGGCCGGCGCCGCCTCCCCTTTCGGTGGGCTCGTCGCCTCCGGCTGGCACACGGCCTGCGTGTGGATGGGCCTGTTCGTGCGCGCCCACGGCGCGGCGGCGGAAGGGCTGCCGGCCAGCCATGCGGCGGTCATCGCCCCGGTGGGCGTGGGCTTCGGCATGACCGACCTGAAATGGCTCGCCCCCGTGCGGGCGGGCGACACCCTCGTGTTCTTTACCGAGGTGCTGGAGGCCCGCCCCAGCGGCAGCCGCCCCGGCTGGACCATCTACCACCGCCGCGGCAGCGCCCGGCGGGAGGATGGGACGGAGGTGCTCTCCTTCGAGCTGCGGCACCTCGCGCCGGATGGGACCGCCTGAAGCGGAGTGCGACTCGCCGAGCGCGCAACATGGAATACGGAACACGGAACATAACGGTTTCAACCACCCGCCGACCCTGGTCGTCCTGACGACGTGGTGACCAGAGTGATCGGCCGGAGAGGCTTCTCTCCCCTTCTCCGCGCGACCTGCTCATCGAGAGCGGCATGCTCAATTTCTGAAGCACCATGTTCAGCGAGCGCGCGACCATGATCATCCCGCCCGTCACCAGGACGGGGTGCTCAGCGCACCGCGAGGCCGTTGCGCCTCCCGGTTCCGCAGGACATCCGCCACGTGCCCGCGGGCAGCGACGAGAAGGCCTTCTGGCCCGCTCCCCCGCCGCGGGATGGCCCGCGCCCGCCCCCCTTATCCCCACCCCGGCTTGACGTCTGCGTCATCCTCGCCTTCCATCGCCGCTCAACGACAGGGAGGCCCGCCTTGCCCGACTTCTTCTGCGAAGATTTCATCATCGGTGAGGTGAAGACGTTCGGCTCGCACACGGTCACGGAAGAGGAAATCCTCGCCTTCGCGCGGGAGTTCGATCCCCAGCCCATGCACCTGGACGCAGCCGCCGGAAAGGCCTCGCTGCTCGGCGGCCTCGCCGCCTCCGGCTGGCATTCCTGCGCCATCATGATGCGTCTCATCTGCGATGGCTTCCTGCTGCGCTCGGCCAGCATGGGCTCGCCCGGCGTGACCGAGAACAAGTGGCTCGCCCCGGTCTTCCCCGGCGATACGCTCACCCTGCGCCGCACCGTGCTGGAAAGCCGCACCTCCAGGAGCAAGCCGGAGATGGGCCTCGTCACCTTCCGCCTGGAGCTGGTGAAGCCGGACAAGACGGTGGCACTGGAGCAGGTGGCCGTGGTCATGATCGGCCGGCGGAACCCGGGGGCGCGACTGGCATGAAATTCCTGGACGAGATCGAGGTCGGCACCCGCGTCGTGCTCGGCCACCACACCTTCACCCAGGACGAGATCATCGCCTTCGCCCGGCGGTTCGATCCCCAGCCGTTCCACGTGGATCCGGAGGCGGCGAAGCGCAGCCACTTCGGCGCGCTGGTGGCGTCCGGCTGGCACACGGCATCCCTGTGGATGAAGTGCAACGTGGACTTCCGCACCCGCGAGGCGGAGGCCCAGCGGACCAAGGGGGAACGGGCTCCCATGGTGGGGCCCTCCCCCGGCTTCTCCAACCTCAGGTGGCTCAAGCCGGTCTATGCCGGCGACACCATCACCTATGCTTCCGAGGTGCGGGAGAAAACCGCCAGCAAGTCCAAGCCCCAGTGGGGCATCCTCAAGGCCTACAACACCGGCACCAACCAGTATGGCGACCTGGTGATCGATTTCGAGACCGCGGTGCTGCTGGAGCGACGCGCCTGATGCACGCGGAAGGCCCGCACGGCATGCCGCGCGGGCCTTCCGTACCCTGTCTTCAGAGGTTCAGCATGGCCATGCCGGCCGCGTGGTAGCGCGTGCCCGCCACCGCCTCCGGCGCGAACAGGCCGTCCAGTGTCGCGATCTCCGCCGGGGCGAGGCGGAGCGCGGTGGCGGCGATGTTCTGCTCCAAATAGGCGATGCGCCGCGTGCCGGGGATGGGCACCACGTGGTCCTGCTTGTTGAGGATCCAGGCCAGCGCGACCTGTGCGCTGGTCGCCCCCTTGGCGGCGGCGAAGTCGGCCAGAGCCTCGGTGAGCTTCAGGTTCTGCTGAAGCGCCTCGCCGGTGAAGCGGGGGTTCTGGCGGCGGAAATCGTCCGGGGCGAGGCTGTCGGGGCTCTTCACCGTGCCGGTGAGGAAGGACCGGCCGAGCGGGCTGTAGGCGACGAAGGTGATGCCCAGCTCGCGGCAGGCATCGAGCATCTCCGCCTCGGGCTCGCGGCTCCAGAGCGAATATTCGATCTGCACCGCGGTGATGGGATGCACCGCATGGGCGCGCCGGAGCGTCGCCACGGAGCATTCCGACAAGCCGAGGAAGCGCACCTTGCCCGCCTCCACGAGACCCTTCATGGCACCCACCGTCTCCTCGATGGGCGTGTCGGGATCCACCCGGTGCTGGTAATAAAGGTCGATGGTGTCGATGCCGAGCCGCGCGAGGCTGGCATCGCAGGCGGAGCGCACATAGTCCGGCGTGCCGGACACGCCGAGGCGCTCGCCGTTCGGGCCGCGCACGTTGCCGAACTTGGTGGCGAGGATCACCTGATCGCGCCGGCCCTTCAGGAAGCGGCCGAGCAGGCGCTCGTTATGGCCCACGCCGTACATGTCGGCGGTGTCGAAGAAATTTATGCCGCGCTCGAGGGCGGCTGCTAGGGTGGCGAGGGACTGTTCGTCGTCGCTGGGTCCGTAGAATTCGGACATGCCCATGCAGCCGAGGCCGATGGCGGACACGGAAAGACCCGAGCGACCGAGGGGACGGTGGTCCATGGGGGACCTCATTTCGAGAGAGGGAAACCCGAAAGGGGAATGGCCGGTGGAAAGCAATCGGCCATGAATGTAAACTACACTGTACCGTTTACTTTTGTCAATGCCTCCCACCCCCATGCCTGACACCGAAATCCCCCCCAAGGGCCCCGCCGCGCCCCCGTCCGGACGCTCGCCTGCCGCCCGCCCCCGCCGCGACACGCGCGGCACGGCGGCGCGCATCCGCACGGCGGCGCGGCGGCTGTTCGTGGAAAAGGGCTACGAGGCGACCTCCATGGATGCGGTGGCGGCGGCCGCCCCGGTGTCCAAGCGCACGCTCTACCAACACTTTCCCGGCAAGGCGGAGCTGTTCGGCGCGGTGATCGACGAGGCCTGGTCCCACCTGACGCGCTCACCCCTGCTGCCGCAGGACACCAGCGGCGACCCGCGCGCCGTGCTGCGCGCCTATGTGGGCCGCCTCGCCGAGCATTGGGACCGGCCGGACGTGATCCCCCTGCTGCGCCTCGTCATCGCCGAGGCCCCGCGCTTCCCGGAGCTGTCGCAGGCCTATTTCGCTGCGGGCAAGGAACCGGCCGTGAAGGGGCTCTCCGCCTATCTCGGCGCGCTGGCCGCCGCGGGGTGGCTGAAGCCGGGGCGCGACCCGCAGCTCGCGGCGGCGCAGTTCCTCGGCGCCATCAAGGAGCCCCTGTTCTGGCCGCGCGTGCTGGGCGTGCCGGCGGCATTCGATGCGGCCGAGGCGGTGGAGCGCGCCATCGACGCCGTGCTGGGGCCGGCCTGAGAGGCCGCCCTTTTCCGTCGCGGGCCCTTCCCTTGCCCGTTCCCGCTGCGGCTGCTAAGAGCGCGCACCCGCGGGACGCCCGCGGCTTTCCATTTCCAGAACAGACAGGACGGTTCCCCATGGCGATCGAGCGCACCTTCTCGATCATCAAGCCCGACGCGACGCGTCGCAACCTGACCGGCGCCATCAATGCCGTCATCGAGACCGCGGGCCTCAAGATCGTGGCGCAGAAGCGCATCCGCATGACCAAGGAGCAGGCGGAGACCTTCTACGCCGTGCACAAGGAACGCCCCTTCTTCGGCGACCTCGTCACCTTCATGACCTCCGGTCCGGTGGTGGTGCAGGTGCTGGAAGGCGAGAACGCCGTCGCCAAGCACCGCGACGTGATGGGCGCCACCAACCCGGCCAACGCGGCCGACGGCACCATCCGCAAGCTGTTCGCCGAGTCCATCGAGGCGAACTCCGCCCACGGCTCCGACAGCGTGGAGAATGCGGCGGTGGAAATCGCGCAGTTCTTCGCCGGTAACGAGATCGTCGGCTGATCCGGTACTGATGTACAATACCGCGGCGCGTGATCGAATTTGTGCGCCGCGGTGTCCGGTTTTCCTTGAGATCGGACCTAAGGGCAGGCTAGCGTAACGTCATAATCCAAAATACGGCGCACCAGACGCCGCATACAAGAGACGACGCTAACGGCCCGGGGTGGGATCAATGTCTCTCGATTCACCAGTGCTATGGCTGGCACTGCTCCAGATCATATGGATCAACGTCCTCCTCTCGGGGGACAATGCCGTCGTCATCGCGCTGGCCTGCCGGTCCCTGCCGGAAAAGGCGCGGCGCATGGGCATCGTGCTCGGCGCGGGCGTGGCGGTGGTGCTGCGCATCCTGTTCACCGGCATCGTCGCGACGCTGCTCGCCTTGCCCTGGCTGAAGCTGGTGGGCTCCCTCGCCCTCATGTGGATCGCCGTGGACCTCGCCTCCCCCAACGAAGGCGGCGAGGAGGCGGTGGAGGCGAGCGACAACCTCTGGAAGGCGGTGGGCACGGTGGCCGTCGCCGACGTGGTCATGAGCCTCGACAATGTGGTGGCGGTGGCCGCCATCGCCGACGGCAACTGGTGGCTGCTCGCTTTCGGCCTCGCCATCTCCATTCCGCTCATCGTCGCCGGCTCGTCGCTGGTGATGGCGCTGATCGACCGCTTCCCCTTGCTGGTGTGGGCGGGCGCGGCGCTGCTCGGCTGGGTGGCCGGCGAAATGCTGCTGGGAGACACGGCGGTGGTCGAGCACCTCGGCGCCGAGACGACGGAGCATCTGCACCGCATCGTCGCCGCCGCCGGCGCGGTGCTCGTGGTCGGCGTGGCGCTGCTGATGCGGCGTCTCAAGGCCTCCCGCGCGGAGCATGACGCCGCCGCATGATCCCGGCCCCTGCCGGGGACCTCAAAAAGGGGCTCGATGGGCCCCTTTTTCGGGTCCTCAAGTTGACGTAAGGTAAATGTTACGTTGCGTCACAATAATATGTAAGGTGTCCTGTCTTTCCGGTGCCGCCACGGGTGGCGCGGCGCAGCATGGAGCTTTCGATGGATTTCACGACCCCTGCCTTCTGGGTCTCGCTCCTGCAGATCATCTGGATCGACCTGCTCCTGTCCGGCGACAATGCGGTGGTGATCGCGCTCGCCTGCCGCTCGCTGCCGAAGGCCCAGCGCAAGTGGGGCATCCTGCTCGGCGCCGGCGCGGCGGTGAGCCTGCGCATCCTGTTCGCCCTCGCGGTGTCCTATCTTCTGGGCGTGCCCTTCCTGAAGGTGGTGGGCGGCCTGCTGCTGCTGTGGATCGCCATCAAGCTGGTCACCGACAACGGCGGCGACGCCCATGAGGTGGCGGCTTCCGACAGCCTGTGGAAGGCGGTGCGCACCATCGCCATCGCCGACGCGGTCATGAGCCTCGACAACGTGGTGGCCATCGCCGCCGCCGCGCGCGGGCACTGGGAGCTGTTCGTCTTCGGCCTGCTGCTCACCATCCCGCTCATCATCTTCGGCTCGCAGCTGCTGCTGACCCTGCTCACGCGCTTCCCCATCCTCATCTGGGCCGGCGCGGCGCTGCTGGGCTGGATCGCCGGCGAGATGCTGGTGGGCGACGTGATGGCCCTGTCCTGGCTCCAGCACCTCAACCCGGGCCTGGTGAAGATGGACGACCACGGCCTGCACCCCGCCGCCTTGCCCCATTATGCGGCGAGCATCGCCGGAGCCCTGTTCGTGGTGACGACGGGCTACCTGCTGCGCGGCCGGACCCGCCCGGCGGAGGCCGGGCACGGCGCCTGAGGGATCGGGCGGGAGCAGGCTCCCGCCCGGAGCCGCTCTCCGCGGGCCCTGGCAAGGCGATCCCGTCCGCACGAAAGGGGGCGACGGCCGCCGCTGCCGCCTCTATCTTGCCCGGCATGAACGTGCATGCCCCGAACACGTCCGCGAACGTCGTCCGCCCCATCGCCACCCGCGGCTCCACCTGCCCGCACGACTGTCCGTCCACCTGCGCGCTGCAGGTGGACATCATGCCGGACGGCCGCATCGGCCGGGTGCATGGCGCGAAGGACCAGACCTACACGGCCGGCGTCATCTGCGCGAAGGTCGCCCGCTATGCCGAGCGCGCCAACCATCCGGAGCGCCTGCTTCACCCGCTGCTGCGCACCGGGCCCAAGGGCTCCGGCCGGTTCACCCGCATCTCCTGGGACGAGGCGCTGGACCGGGTGGCCGAGGGGCTCCTGACGGCGGAGCGGGAGCATGGCGCCCAGTCGGTCTGGCCGTATTTCTACGCCGGCACCATGGGCCTGGTGATGCGCGACGGCATCAACCGGCTGACCCATGCCAAGGGCTATTCCCGCTTTTTCTCCACCATCTGCGTGAACCCCGCCTGGAGCGGCTACATGGCCGGGAACGGGCGCATCTCCGGCGCCGACCCGCGGGAGATGGCGGAATCGGACCTCATCACCCTGTGGGCCACCAATGCGGTGTCCACCCAGGTGAACGTGATGACCCAGGTGGCCCACGCCCGGAAGCGGCGTGGGGCGAAGCTGGCGGTGGTGGACGTCTATCGCACCCCCACCATGGAGCATGCGGACATCCCCCTGCTCATCCGCCCCGGCACGGATGCGGCTCTGGCCTGCGCGGTCATGCACGTGCTGTTCCGCGACGGCCTCGCCGACCGGGCCTATCTGGAGCGCTACGGGCGGGACGTGGAGGCGCTGGAAGCCCATCTGAAGCCGCGCTCCCCCGCCTGGGCCGCCGCCATCTGCGGCCTTTCGGCGGAGGACATCGAGGCCTATGCCCGGCTCGTCGGCACCACGCCGCGGGCGTTCTTCCGCCTCGGCTACGGCATGTCGCGCACCCGCAACGGGGCGGTGAACATGCATGCGGTGTGCTCCATCCCCGTGGTGGCGGGCAGCTGGCAGCACCGGGGCGGCGGGGCGCTCCATTCCCTCTCCGGCACCTATCGCTGGCGCAAGACCATGATCGAGGGGCTCGACAAGCTCGATCCCCGCGTCCGCGCCCTCGACCAGTCCCGCATCGGCCCCATCCTCGTGGGCGACGAGGAGGCGCTGGCCGGCGGGCCGAAGGTGGCGGCGATGCTGATCCAGAACACCAATCCGCTCGCCGTCGCGCCGGACCAGGAGAAGGTGAAGCGGGGCTTTGCCCGCGACGACCTGTTCGTGGCGGTGCACGAGCAGTTCATGACCGACACGGCGAAGATGGCGGACATCGTGCTGCCCGCCACCATGTTCACCGAGCATGACGACCTCTACCAGTCGGGCGGGCACCCCCACATCCAGCTCGGCCCGAAGCTGGTGGAGCCGCCGGGCGAGTGCCGCTCCAACCACGACGTCATCTGCGCGCTGGCGCGGCGCGTGGGCGCCGAGCATCCCGGCTTCGGGATGACGCCCCGCGCACTCATCGACTGGACGTTGCGCGAGACCGGCCGGGCACCGCTGGACGAACTGGAGGAGGCGCGCTTCCTCGACGTCTCGCAGAGCTTCGAGGACGCCCATTTCCTCACCGGCTTCGGCCACAAGGACAAGCGCTTCCACTTCGCGGTGGACTGGGCCAACCTCGCCTTCCCCGCCCCCGGCAAGTTCGGCCCGGTGGCCGAGATGCCGGCCCTGCCCGACCACTGGGCGGTGATCGAGGCGGCGACCGCCGAACACCCCTTCCGCCTCGTGACCGCGCCGGCGCGCAACTTCCTCAACTCCTCCTTCACCGAGACACCCACCTCCATCGCGCGGGAGGGAGAGCCCTCCCTCCTCATCCATCCGGAGGACGCGGCGGGCCTCGGCATCGCCGAAGGCGACCGGGTGGCGGTGGAGAACCTGCGCGGACGGGTGGTGCTGAAAGCCCGCCTGTTCGACGGCGTGCTCCGCGGCGTGGTGGTGTCGGAGCAGATCCAGCCGGCCCGCGCACACGAGGGCGGGCGCGGCATCAACACGCTGACGGGAGCAGACCCGGTGGCGCCGGTGGGCGGCGCGGCGTTCCACGACAACAGGGTGCGGGTGGAGAAAATAGGCATCTAGGGAAGCGGGAAAGGGCCGGCGGATAACTGGAGCTATTCCGCTGGCAGCTTGATCAGGTCACGGGCAACGTCGCACCTTTTCAAGTTTGGCGCGGGCGTGAATGCCTGCCCCTCCGGGCCGCTGAGGGTGAACCAGCGGTCCCTTAGAGCCGGCACGGCATGACCGTCCTGATCCACTTCGGTGAGCGGAGAATTGTAAACGTATGCCGCACCCGAAAATCCGTAATGATATAGGGCTCCGGTGAGAATACATTTCGCCCGAGCCGCCAGGCTGGCATTCGACATGATCCGAACGAATGTCGCGGCGATCGCGGTGGACTTACGATATCTTGCCAATCGACATCCATCGGAGGGCGTTTCCACATTTACCCTGTAATCATCTTCTGGCAAGAAAGACTTTGCGGCATTTTTCAATTCGTCATCAGACGAAGATACAAAGAATGCCATCTTCCTCATGCTTGGCGTCGTCGCGACCAGAGTGCCTGGATCGGCAATGTATTGAATTGAACGTCCGGGGAGATAGCTAACCTGAATTTTTTGATCGAGATATTGGAGTACGATCAACGGAGGCCTGCTCCCGTTGGCTTCCCCCTTCACCGAGCCATCAACATTGAGCGCCCGGTTGAACGTTAGAATGTCGCTCAGGCTCGCCACGTCTGCGATGACATTACGCGATAGCGGAGTTGCAGACGCGTCGCGGTAGACACCGCCATATTTGAGTCGCCCGATTTGGCGGTTGTCCGAGTTGTCGAGATTTGGCGAGGTGCAGTCCGCAAACCGGGCTTGAAGGTAGGTCTTCCTCCAGCCGGATAGTGCGCCCTCGCCCTCGCAAACGCAGGAGGAAACGGCCTCGCTGCGCCCGGCAGTGGAAGCGAGGAGCGCCAGCACAATGGTCGCGCAGGTCCTCCACGCCATGGCCGCCTCACACCACCGGCAGCACCAGCGGCTTGAGCCCGCCCCGCACGCCTTCGATCAGCACCCGCTCCTCGGCCACCGTGAGGCGGCCGGAGGCGAGAAGCTCCAGGCCCTTGGGATAGATGATGTGCTCCTGCTCCAGCACCCGGTCGGCCAGCACGTCCGGCGTGTCGTCGGCCTCGATGGGCACCACGGCCTGGAGGATGATCGGCCCCTCGTCCATCTCGGCACGCACGAAATGCACCGTGCAGCCGTGCACGCGCACCCCGGCCTCCAGGGCCCGCTCATGGGTGTGCAGGCCCTTGAAGCTCGGCAGGAGGGAGGGATGCACGTTGATCATGCGGTTGCGCCAGCGCTCCACCAGCCAGGGGGTGAGCAGGCGCATGAAGCCGGCGAGGCAGACGATCTCGATGCCCTCCGCCTTCAGGTGCGCATCCAGCGCGGCGTCGAAGGCGAGCCGGTCGGCATAATGCTTGTGGTTCAGCACCAGCGTGGGGATGCGGTGCTCTTTGGCGAACTCGAGCCCCGCCGCATCCGCCCGATTGGAGAGGACGAGGGCGATCTCCGCCGGGAAGTCCTCCCGCTCCGCGGCCTTCACCAGCGCCGCCATGTTGGAGCCGCGGCCGGAGATGAGGACGGCGGTGCGCTTCGGCGCGTCGCCCGACGCGGACCCGGACAGTCCGCTCATGGCACGAACCGGAAGTCGGTGGCGCCCTCGTAGGCCACGTGGGCGGCGTCCTGGGCGGAGCCGTCGGACGGCTCGATCACGCCGAGGCGCACCACGCTCTCGCCGGCATCGGCGAAGGCGTCGGCCACCCGCTCCTCCTGATCCACCGGCACCACCACGGCCATGCCGATGCCGCAGTTGAAGGCGCGCAGCATCTCTTCCGGGGCGACGCCGCCCACGGTGGAGAGCCAGCGGAACACCGGCGGCACCATGAGGTTGGAAAGGTCGATGCGGGCCAGCGTGCCCTTGGGCAGCACGCGCGGCAGGTTCTCGGTGATGCCGCCGCCGGTGATGTGGGCGAGCGCCTTCACCGCGCCGGTGGCGCGGATGACGGAGAGCACGCTCTTCACATAGAGCCTGGTGGGGGTGAGCAGCGCCTGCCCGAGGCTCTGGCCCTTGTGGAAGGGCGCCTCCTCGGTCCAGGCGAGGCCGGAGCGCTCCACCACGCGGCGCACCAGCGAATAGCCGTTGGAATGCACGCCGGCGGAGGCGAGGCCGAGGATGACGTCGCCGGCGCCGATGTCCTTCTTCGGCAGCAGGTCGCCGCGCTCCACCGCGCCGAGGGAGAAGCCGGCGAGGTCGTAGTCGCCGTCCTTGTACATGCCCGGCATCTCGGCGGTCTCGCCGCCGATCAGGGCGCAGCCGGCGTCCTTGCAGGCCCGGGCGATGCCGGCCACGATGTGGGCGCCCACCTCCGGCGCGAGGCGGCCGGTGGCGAAATAGTCGAGGAACAGCAGCGGCTCCGCGCCCTGCACCACCAGGTCGTTCACGCACATGGCCACGAGGTCGATGCCGATGGTGTCGTGCACGCCGGTGTCGATGGCGATCTTGAGCTTGGTGCCCACGCCGTCCGTGGTGGCGATGAGCAGCGGGTCGGAAAAGCCGGCGGCCTTCAGGTCGAACACCCCGCCGAAGCCGCCGATGTCGGCATCCGCGCCCGGGCGCGCCGTGGCCTTCACCAGAGGCTTGATGAGATCCACGAGGCGGTTGCCCGCGTCGATGTCCACGCCCGCGTCGCGGTAGGAAAGTCCGTCCTGAGCCATTCGGTCCTCGTCTTTGCGCGGGGCTTAACTGCGAATGCCGGGCAAAGCAAGGCGCCGCGCGCGCAGGGCTGCCTTTCGCCCCCTCACGGCTGCGGCCGGCAGGCCCGGACCATGGCGGCCAGCGCCTCCACATCCTCACGATAGGGCAGCGTGCGGCGCCACACGAGGCCGATGGTGCGGGTCGGCACCGGATCGGGGAAGGAGAGCAGGCGCACCCGCGGGATATGCCCGCCCTCCTGCGACACGAACATCTGCGGCAGCAGGGTGATGCCCTGCCCGTTGGCCACCAGCTGGACGAGGGTGGAGAGGCTGGAGGCGCCGAACCGCCGCAGCCGCTTCTCGTCCACCTTGCGGCAGACGTTGAGCGCCTGGTTGCGGAAGCAGTGGCCGTCCTCCAGCAGCAGCAGGTCGTCGGCGAGGATGCTGTCCGGCGAGGCGAGCGGTCCCCGGAAGGCCGGCGAGGCCTCCGGCACCGCCAGCAGGAAGCGGTCCTCGAACAGGGCCATGGTGTCGAGGGCGGGATGCTCCACCGGCAGGCTCAGCACCACGAGGTCGAGGTCGCCGTGGGCGAGCTCGGCCACCAGGTGCTCGGTCTGGCTTTCCCGAAGGCCGATCTCCACCCCGGGATAGCGGCGCGCCATCTCCGGCAGCAGGCGCGGCAGCAGGTAGGGCGCGATGGAGGGGATGACACCGAGCCGCAGCCGCCCCTCCAGCAGGCGGCCCCGGTCGCGGATGGTGCGCTCCATGTCGGTGAGGGCGGCGAGCACCTCGCGGGCGCGGCCCGCCGCCTCCTCCCCCACCGGGGTCAGCCGCACGCCGCCGCGGCCGCGCTCCAGAAGGCGCACGCCCAGCATCTCCTCCATCTCGCGGATCTGCATGGAGAGGGCCGGCTGGGTCACCGCGCACTCCTCCGCCGCGCGGCCGAAATGGCGGTGGCGGGAGAGCGCCTCGAAATAGCGCAGCTGGCGGGTGGAGAGCATATGATCAGATTATCTGATCAAAAGGCGCATGCAATCTGATTTGTGCTTATTCAATGTTCCGCCCATGCTGCATTTACGTTGTGCGCCGGACCACGGCGGCCGTGCCGGAAAGGCGCAGGCCGCCAGCCCCGAGATCCGGTGGCGCAGCGGCGTGCAGCGGTCCGCCCCGGGTCGACGGGGCGGACCTGTTGCCATGGCGAAGGCTTCGATGCCTGGAAATTGCGCCCGTCGCCGCCGGGCGCGGCCGGTTCAGCGCGGGAGATCCGTGCACGGGAAAGCCGGACGGACGAGCGGTCCGTACGTCCCGGCTCGCGGAAAGGGGATGCGCCACGGCGCATCCCCTTTCTTCTTCAGCGGCGGGGAGGATCAGTCCTCCAGCACCTTCAGCTTGAACAGCAGGCCGGCGAGATAGGCGCCCACCAGCGGCACCACGATGAACAGCCACAGCTGCGAGATCGCCTTGCCGCCCGCGAACAGGGCCGGGCCGATGGAGCGGGCCGGGTTCACCGACACGCCGGTGACGGGGATGAACACGATGTGGATCATCACCAGCGACAGGCCGATGGCGAGGCCCGCCGCCTGGGTGATGCCGGCCTTGGAGGTGGAGCCGAGGATCACCACCAGGAACACGAAGGTGCCCACCAGTTCGGCGACGATGGCCGCCACGAGGCCGTAGCCGCCGAGATAGCCCTCGCCCCAGCCGTTCTGGCCGAGGCCGGCGGTGCCCACGTCGAAGCCGGCGAGCTTGCCGGAGGCGATGACATAGAGAACGGCCGCGCCGGCGATGCCGCCCAGCACCTGGGCGATCCAGTAGAGCGGCACCTCGGCGGTGGGGATGCGTCCCGCCGCCCACACGCCGATGGTGACGGCCGGATTGATGTGACAGCCGGAGACATGCCCGATGCCGTAGGCCATGGACGTCACCGCGAGGCCGAAGGCGAACGCGATGGCGAGCATGCCGATGGGCGCGCTTCCATACCCCGTGAGCACGGCCGAGCCGCACCCGAACAGGACGAGAACGGCAGTGCCGATGAACTCGGCCACGAACTTGTTCATGCCCACCTCCTGGAGCACGCTTCCGAACGCGCCGCGACGGTAGCCGGCGGGAAGCGCCCCCTCCTTGCGGTTGCAGGGCGAAGTCGCCGGACGCGGCCGATGCGCCCCGTCCGGTTCGCCCCTCAGGACGCGGTGATTCCCAACCCTTGGCCCCGCGCCGCGTCGAGCGAACGCCGCAGCGGCGCAAAGATCAAGGCGGCAACCCTGGCGAGAGGTGTCTCTCCACCATTCTTTTTGGCGAGCCGCCGGCGCCGGATCGCGTCTTTTTGGCGAGCCGCCGGCGCCGGATCGCGTCTTTTTGGCGAGCCGCCGGCGCCGGATCGCGGAAAGATGAACGGATCCTGACCGGTTCCACCTGCTCCGGTTCAATCGGAAAGACGTAAGACAAGGTGATCTTCATCCTTCGTTAAGGGGAAGACGATCGCCGCGCGCCGGCCTAGTGGATCAGCCGAACGATGAGTTGCTGTTCGGCCCTTCGCGACAGATGGGTTCCAGCTGCCGCAGTCGAGCCACGAGGACCTCCGCCGGTCCGATCGCCCCGGTCCACACGAGATGCACATGAGAAAGCGCACTTTCATCCTTCTGGCCGGCGCCACGCTGGTTGCCGCCAGCGCGTTCGGAGATACCCTCGTGAACGCCTTGCCCGCCGCCTCCGTCACCCCCTCGCTCGCCGCCACGGACGCCGCCGACACGCCCTACCAGTGGCACGGCTATTTCGGGCCCCGGCTGGTGATGACCGATGCCTATGTGCCCGCCTGTCCGCTGCGAAAGGTGTGGACGGAGACCGACGGCGGGCCGCGCCTGAAGTGGAGGCGCGCCTGCCCGGAACAGAATTGAGGCCGCGCCGCCCCCTACACCCCCGCTGACGCTCGTGCAGGAACATGGTAGTCCTGCCCGCGCCTCGACAGATCGGGGAGGGAGGGTCTTGATGACGCGACTTTTGACAGGAGCCTCGGCAGCGGCTCTCGTCGCCGCAGCCATGCTCTGGACCGTGGATGCGAAGGCGCAGCAGGGCGAGCCGGCCGCCGCGCAGCAGGCCGCCGGCCAGCAGGATGCCTCCCCCGCCGCGCCGCTGCCGTGGCCGCGCACCTTCGAGCTCGGCGACGGCCAGGTCCTTCAGCTCTATCAGCCGCAGATCGACAGCTGGGAGGGCGACCAGATGGCCGGCCGCGCCGCCGTCGCCCTCGGCCCGAAGACAGGCGCGCCCACCTACGGCATGGTCCGGTTCGCCACCCGCGTGGCGGTGGACAAGCCCGCCGGCATCGTCCACTTCGCCACCCTGCGCATCGAAGGCGTGGAGGTGCCGACCGAGCCGGCCAAGGCCGCCCTCATCCGCTCCACCCTGCAGGCGCACCTGCCGGCCGACGGCATGGCCATTCCGCTCGACCAGTTGCAGGCGAGCTATGCGGTCAACCAGGAGCTGGCCAAGCTGAAGACCCAGCCGGTGGACAACACGCCGCCGCAGATCCTCTTCGCCACAAGCGCCACGGTGCTGGTGCCGGTCTCCGGCGCGCCCGTGCTGCGGCCCATCAAGGACGTCACCGGCTTCCAGCGCGTCGTCAACACGCGCCCGCTGCTGCTGCTCGACGAGGCCGGAACCTATCATCTTGAAGCGGCCGGCCACTGGTACGAGACGCCGAACCTTGCCGGCACGTGGATCGTCACGCCGCAGGTGTCCGACGCCCTCACCGCCGCCGGCAAGGCCGCCAGCCAGGAGATCCCGGCCGATCCGCTCCTCAACGACAAGGGCAAGCCGATCAACCCGGCCCCGGCCATCGTCGTCACCACCCAGCCCGCCGAGCTGATCCAGACCGAAGGCCAGCCGCAGATGCTGCCGGTGGTGGGGACCAACCTGCTCACCATGAACAACGCGGACCATGCCGTGTTCATGGAGACGACCACCAACACCTATTACGTGCTCATCTCCGGCCGCTGGTTCCGCGCGCCGGACCTGAAGGGGCCGTGGGCCTTCGTCGACAGCAACGCGCTGCCGAAGGACTTCGCCAGGATCTCCCCGCAGGACCCCAAGGCCAACGTTCTGGTCTCGGTGGCCGGCACGCCGCAGGCCAAGGAGGCGGCCATCGCAGCCACCATCCCGCAGACCGCCAGCGTGAAGCGCGACGTGACGCTGAAGGTGGTGTTCGACGGCACGCCCCGGTTCGAGCCCATCGCCGGCACCTCGCTCGCCTATGCGGTGAACACGCCGACCCCGGTGATCCGCCTCGATGCCCAGCGTTTCTATGCGGTGAACAACGGCATCTGGTTCGTGGCCACCGGCCCCTCGGGTCCCTGGCGGGTGGCGGACATCGTGCCGGACGTGATCTACACGATCCCGGTTTCCTCGCCGCTCCACTACGTCACCTACGTGCGCGTCTACGCCACCACGCCGGACGCGGTGGTGGTGGGCTACACGCCCGGCTACATGGGCGTCGTGGTGGCGCCGGGCGGCACGGTGGTCTACGGCACCGGCTATTCCTGCCCGGGCTATGTGGGCACCTACTGGTTCTCCTGCCCGGTCACCTATGGCCTCGGCGCAGGCTTCGCGCTGGGCGCGGTGGACGGCTTCGCCTTCGGTTTCGCCACCGGCTGGGCCTGGGGCGCGGCGGTGTATCCCTATTGGGGTCCCTACTGGCATCCCTGGGGCCCCGGTCCCTACGGGCCGTATGGACCCTATGGCCCCTGGGGCGGCCACTGGGGCTACACCAACCTGAACCAGACCAACCTCTATGGCCGCTGGGGCGGCGCCGCCACGGTGAACCACGCCTGGGGCACCACCTGGAACGGCACCGAATGGTCCGGCCGCGACTGGCGCGGCACCACCGCCAACGGCACCAGCTTCACCGGCCGCTCGGGGGCCGCGTTCAATCCCTATTCCGGCAATTACGCCGCCGGCCGGGAGAACGCCCGCTACAATCCGGCCACCGGCGCCCGCGGGGAATCCCGCGCCGGGGCGGCGGGCAACGCCTATACGGGCAATGCGGTGGCCGGCCGTGAATCCGCGGGCGCCAACCCCACCACCGGCACCTATCACGCCTCCCAGACCGGGGTGACCGACAATCACGGGAACGTGAACGTGGACAGCCGCGGCATCGCCGGCAATGCCAAGACCGGCAACGCGGTGGCCTGGGACAACGGCCATGTGGCGGTGGACCACGACGGCAACGTCTACCAGCACACCGACAACGGCTGGAGCCAGCACACCTCCTCCGGCTGGCAAAACGTGAACCGCAACACCGACACCTCCGGCCTGGACAATGAGGAGCGCGCCCGCTCCTGGGGCCAGCAGCGGGTGTCCAGCTACGGTGGCGACGGCTTCGGCGGCAACGCCTATGGCCGGGGCGACAGCTTCGGCGGCGGCGAGGGCTTCGGGTCCGGCGGCTTCGACCGCGGCTTCGGCGGCTACGGCGGCGGTGACCGCTTCGGCGGTGGCGGCGGCTTCGGTGGCGGCGGTCACTTCGGTGGCGGGTTCGGCGGTGGGTTCGGCGGCCGCCGCTGAACATCCGGAACCTCAGCCATCAAGAATGAGAAGACAGGCCTGGTCGGCAGCTGATGCCGGCCGGCGAATGTCCGGAAGCTTCGAGGGCTTCCACGCACCTGCGGGCGGCGCCGGGCGTCGTTCCGTCGCCGGAGAACAGGGCATGCCCGTTCAGCGCTATTCCACCCTGGCCGCCTACAACGCCTGGGCCAACCGTCGCCTCTACGCCGCCGCCACCGCCCTCGGGGAGGAGGCCTGCGCCCGGCCGGCTGGCGCCTTCTTCGGCTCAATCCTCAACACGCTCAACCACTTGGTGGTAGCCGACCGGATCTGGCTCGGCCGGTTCGAGGGCATCGAGATGGCCCAGCCGGCCCTCGACACCATCCTCGCCCCGACCCTCGCCGGCCTCTTCCCCCTGAGGGCGGCGGAGGACGCGCGCTTCATCCGCTTCATTGCCGGCCTGGATGCCGCGGGCCTTGCCGAAAACATAAGCTACACCAACAGTTCCGGCGCCCGTTTCCAGCAGTCCCTCGCCAGCGCGCTCGACCATGTGTTCAATCACCAGACCCACCATCGCGGGCAGGCGCATGCGCTGGTCACCCTGCTCGGCGGGCGGAACGCGGGGCCGGTGCTGGATCTCATCGCCTTCCAGCGCGAGCAGGCAACGGCCTGAGCGTCAGGCCGCCCGGCGCAAGGCGGGCGCTTCCCCCTTCAGGAGCCTTTGCACCTCGGTCGCGGCGAATTCCTCCGGCACGGCGCAGAGCTTGAGCCGGGCGAGGATGCGCCCCAGGCGCGGATCGGCGGTGACGACGGTGAAGGGAATGGCCAGAACATAGCCGGCGAGCACCGGCGCCGCCCACAGCACCAGCACCGGCGCCACCGCCAGCAGCCCCGCCGTGACCGCAAGGCCGAACAGGGTCTGCGCCCGGAATGCGCGCGCAGCCGCCGACCAGCTCACCCCGTGTCCGTCGCGGGCCTGCGCTCGCCAGCCGGATTGCGCGCGTCGGAGGAGGAGGCGCCCCATCTCCAGCGTTACCGCCATGGCGGTGATGGCACTGAGCAGGAAGGAGAAGGCCAGCTCCACCATCACCGACACCGCGAAACGGCCCGCCCCGCCGTAGCGGGCGATGCCCCGGGGCGTCAGCGCCACGTCGGCGACTCCGGCGAGCTTGGGGGCCAGCGCCATCAGCAGCAGGCCACCATAGAGGGCGAGGGCGAGGCCCGCCGGATAATCCTCCACCCCCGCCGCCTCCAGCGCCGCGAACGGCAGCAGGCCGACCAGCAGCGGATGCGCCGGCACGGTGACGAACATGAGGATGGCCCACACCAGCTGGAACCGGCTCATGGGCCGGAGGCTCGCGGCGAAGCCGGGCTGGGCGAGCAGGCGCAGATACTGGAGGTTGCCGAGGCACCAGCGCAGGTCGCGCGTCACGAAATCCGTGGCGGCGGGCGGGTTCTCCTCATAGCTCTCGCTCTCCACCGGCAGCACCCGCACCTCGAAGCCGGCGCGGCGCATCAGCACCGCCTCCACCTGATCGTGGGAGAGGATCGGCCCGCCCATCGGAGGCGTCCCGGGTAGATGCGGAAGATGGCAGGCGGCACGGAACGGGGCGATGCGGATGAGCGCGTTGTGGCCCCAGAAGGGCCCGCACTCCCCCGCCCACCAGGAGGCGCCCAGGGTGTAGCAGCGCATGCCGTGGCGCATGCCGAACTGGAAGATGCGGGCGAACGCGCTCTGCGCCGGCAGGCCCACCACCAGGCTCTGCAGGATGCCGAGGCGCGGATGCGCCGCCATCAGCCGCACCAGGAGGAGAATGGTCTTCGCCCCCATCAGGCTGTCGGCGTCGAGCGGCAGCATGAAATCGTAGCGATCCCCTGCCGCGACACAGAAGTCACGGACATTGCCGGCCTTGAAGTCCGTGTTCAGCGCCCGGCGGCGGTAGAAGATGCGGTGCGCCCCCTCCTCCCGCTGCCACTCGGCCACGGCGGCCTCCTCCGCGGCGGCGATCTCCGGGCGGGAGGTATCGCTCAGCACATGGAAATCGAAGGCCGCGCCATGGCCCGAGGCGTCAAGGTCGGCCTTCACCGCCTTGAGGCGCGCGAGGGCGCGGGCAGGCGCCTCGTTGCGCACAGTCAGCAGGATGGCGGTGCGGGCGGTGACCGGACCGTCAGGCAGCGGCGGCGCCAGGAAGGGCGCGGCGGCCTCCACCCCGCGCCGGCGGCCGTGCAGCAGCCACAGGCCGGCCAAGGCATTCCACAGGCCGATGGAATTCCACGGCGTGATGGCAAGGGCGCACAGGAGCAGCAGGCCGTCCACCACAGTGAAGCCCCCGGCCGCCGCAAGCACCGCCATGCCCGCGAGCACCAGGAGGAGCGTCGCGGCATTGGCCAGCAGCATGAACAGCCTGCGTCCCCGCAGCGCCGCCATGGGCTGCAGGAGGGCCGGCGTGAATGCGTCGGCCGGCAGGTGCCGGGGCGGTGGACCGGACCGCGAAGACATGCATAGCTCCTCCGGCCGGCGGCGGAGGCGCCGCGGCATCGAGAGCTATACGAGAGCGCAGGCATGCCCGGCGATGATGCGTCAAATTGTCCCGCAAGCCTGAGCCTGCGGGCGCTCTGGTACACGGCCCCCGGCCGCGCCGAGCTCCGTGCCGAAACACCGACGCCGCCGGCGGGTGGCCTGTGCCGTGTCGCCACCCTCTGGAGCGGCATCAGCCGGGGCACCGAGCGTCTCGTCTTCGCCGGGCTGGCGGATCCCGTCCACCGCCAGCGCATGCGCGCGCCCATGCAGGAGGGCGAGTTTCCCTTCCCGGTGAAGTACGGCTATTGCGCCGTGGGGCGGGTGGAAGACGGGCCGCCCGCGCTTCATGGGCGCATCGTCTTTGCCCTCGCCCCCCATCAGGACCACTTCTTCGCCCCCGCCAGCGCCCTCGCCCCCGTGCCGGCGGACGTGCCGCCCCGCCGCGCGACATTGGCCGCGAACATGGAGACGGCGCTCAATGGCGTGTGGGATTCCGGCGCCGGGCCGGGCGATCGCATCGCCGTGGTGGGCGCGGGGCTCGTAGGCCTTCTGGTCGCCCGCCTCTGCGCCCGGCTGCCGGGAGCAGAGGTGACGGTTCATGATCCCGACCCGGCCCGGGCCCCGCTGGTGGAGGCCTTCGGCGCCACGGTCGCGGAGGTGAGCGAAGGCACCGGCGCGGCCGATGTGGTGTTCCACGCCAGCGGCTCGGCTGCGGGGCTCGCCACGGCGCTCGCCTGCTGCGGCGAGGAGGCCCGCCTGGTGGAGATGAGCTGGTATGGCGACAAGCAGGTGCCCCTCGCCCTCGGCGGCGCCTTCCACCACAAGCGGCTGCAGATCGTCTCCTCCCAGGTGGGCATGGTGAGCCCCTCCCGCCGCCCGCGCTGGAGCCACCGGCGGCGGCTGGAGAAGGCCCTTGCCTTGCTGGCGGACCCGGCGCTGGACGCGCTGATCACCGAAGAGGTGGCCTTCGACGATCTGCCGCAGGCCCTGCCGCGTATTCTCGCCGAGGGGGCGGAAGGCATCGCCACCGTGGTGCGTTACACATGATCCGATCGGCCCCGGTCTTCGACCGGCGCCAAGCGGGCTCGCTCACGTGCCCCGGCCGACGCCAGCGAGAGGAAAAGACGCATGTATGCGGTGGAAGTACGGGACCACATCATGATCGCCCACAGCTTCCGCGGCGAGCTGTTCGGCCCGGCCCAGGCGCTGCATGGCGCCACCTTCGTGGTGGACGTGGCCTTCTTCCGCCCGGAGCTCACGGTGGAGGGCGTGGTGGTGGACATCGGCCGCGCCCATGAGGCGCTGAAGGGCGTGCTCGGCCCGCTGAACTACCGCAACCTCGACGAGTTGCCCCAGTTCGCCGGCCGCAACACCACCACCGAGGTGCTCTGCCGCCATGTGTTCGACAAGATGGCCGAGGCTGCGCGCACCGGCGCGCTGGGAGCCGGGAGCGACGGGCTCGCCCGCATCCGCGTGACGCTGCACGAATCCCACGTGGCGCGCGCCTGGTTCGAGGCCGACCTCTCCGCCGACGCCTCCTCGCTGCAATTCCTGTCCTGAGGGCTCCCCTTGCGCATCGCCTTCGTCCACCCCGGCGCCATCGACACGCCGACCGGCGGCTATTCCTATGACCGGCGGATCATCCGCGAGTTGAAGGATCTGGGGCACGACATCGTCCCCCTCCGGCTCGATGGCGCATACCCCACCCCCTCGGCGGCCGAGGTGACGGACGGCCTCGCGCGGCTCGCCGCCACGGCGCCCGGCACGATCATCTTCGGCGACGGCCTCGCCCTGAGCGCGCTGCCGGCGGATGCGCTGAAGCAGCTTGGGCGGCCTGTTGTCCTCCTGGTGCACCACCCGCTGGCACTTGAGACCGGGCTGGCCCCCGAGGTGGCGGACCGGCTCTTCGCCAGCGAGAAGGCGGTGCTGGGGGCGGCGGACGCCATCGTCGCCATCAGCCCGGAAACGTGGCGGGTGCTCCTCGACCGCTTCGCGGTGCCGCAGGCGCGCATGACCCTCGCCCTGCCCGGCACCGAGCCGGCGGCGCGCGTGGTCGCGGACGGCACCCCGCCCCGCCTCATCGCCGTGGGCTCGCTCACGCCCCGCAAGGGCTATCCGGTGCTGCTCGACGCCGTGGAGCAGCTCGGCGACATCCCCTTCACCCTCACCATCGTCGGCTCCCCCCACCTCGATCCGGACACCGCCGCCATGGTGGCGCGCCGCGCCGCCGGCCATGCCAACATCCGCCTCGTGGGGCAGCTCGCCCCGGCGGCGCTGGATGCGGCCTATCAGGAAGCCGACATCTTCGTGCATCCCTCGCTCTACGAGGGCTACGGCATGGTGCTGGCGGAAGCCATGCGCCGCGGCCTGCCCGTGGTCTGCACCACCGGCGGCGCATCCGGCGAGACGGTGCCCGACGGGGCCGGCCTCAAGGTGCCGCCGGGCGATCCAGAGGCGCTTGCCGCCGCGCTGCGCCGACTGATCACCGAACCCGCCCTGCGCCGGCAGATCGCCGATGGCGCCTTCGCCGCGGGCCAGAGCCTGCCCACCTGGCAGGATACGGCCCGCACCATCGCTGGCGTGCTGGAGAGCGTTGCGCGGTGAGCGCCCCGGAGGCCGCCACCTTCTCCGAGGCCTGGCTGGCGCTGCGCGAGCCGGCGGACCTCCGCGCCCGGAGCGCCACTCTGGAGGAGACGCTGGTGGGGTACCTCGCCCGCCATCCGGTCCAGCGCATCGTGGATCTCGGCGCCGGGTCGGGCTCGAACCTGAGGGCCCTCGCGCCGCGTCTCGGCCCCCGCCAGCACTGGACGCTGGTGGACCATGACGACCTCCTCGCCGAGGCTGCCCGCACGCGGCTTGCCGCCTTCGCGGATGCGGTCCGCACGGAGGGCGACGCCCTCGTCTTCACCCTGGGCCCACGCGAGATCCGGGTGGATTTCGCCATGGCCGACCTCGCCGCAGATCCCGGCGCCGCCCTCGCCTTTGGAGCCCATCTGGTGACGGCGGCCGCCTTCTACGACCTCGTGTCGGCGGACTGGTGCGCCAGCTTCGCGAGGCGGCTTGCGGGCAGCGGCATTGTCGTCCATGCCGCGCTCACCTGCGACGGGCGGGACAGCTGGCACCCGCCCCACTCCGCCGACGCCGCCATTGCGGCGGCCTTCCGCGCGCACCAGGGCATGGACAAGGGCTTCGGCCCCGCCGCCGGGGCGGAGGCGGGCGCGGTGCTTGCGGCGGCTCTGGAGCGATCCGGCTATGCCGTCACCTGTGCCGACAGCCCGTGGCGCCTCGGCCCGCAGGATCACGCCCTGATCGCGGAGCTGGCCCGCGGAACCGCCGGGGCGGCTGCCGAAAGCGGACGTGTGGACAGGACCGTGGCGCAGGACTGGGCGCGAGCCCGCAGCGCCGCAGAGGCCTGCGTCATCGGCCACATGGACCTTCTGGCGGTGCCGGCCGGCTTCGGCGCATGACACGTCCTGTGCTGGCGCTCGTCCTCGCGCTCCTGGCGCCGGCCCATGGGGCCTTCGCCGCCTGCTACGGCTGGGGCGACCGCCCGCGCGCGGAGCGGTTCGAGCTGCGCGGCGGCGAGGCTCTGGACCGCAAGTCCGGCCTCCTGTGGCAGCGCTGCAGCCTCGGGGCGCACTGGGACGGCAAGGCCTGCGCGGGGGAAAAGTCCTGGCTCACGCTGGAAGCCGCCCAGGAGGCCGCGAAGGCCGTGGGCCATGGCTGGCATGTGCCCTCGGGGCCGGAGCTGGAGACCATCGTCGACCCGGACTGCGGGCAGCCGGTGGTGGACACGGCCGTGTTCCCCGACATCGAGCTGGGCGATGACGGCGCCGCCGGCTACTGGACCACCAGCCCCGTGGGCGTGCTCGGCCTCATCTATTACTTCGACTTCATGACCGGCATGGCGGACGGCCACTCCACCGGCCTGCCGCAGGCGGTACGGCTGGTGAAGACGGCGCCCTGAGCCCCCTCACGCCAGCCCTGCGATGGCGCGTGCGAAATCGCGGGCGGCGAAGGGCTGGAGGTCGTCCGCCCCCTCGCCCACGCCGATGAGGTGGATCGGCAGCCTGTGCTTCGCCGCGATGGCCACGAGGATGCCGCCGCGCGCGGTACCGTCGAGCTTGGTCATGACGAGGCCGGTGACGCCGGCCGTGCGGGCGAAGGCCTCCACCTGCGAGAGCGCGTTCTGGCCCACGGTGGCGTCGAGCACCAGCAGCACAGCGTGGGGCGCCTCCGGCTCCAGCTTCTTGATGACGCGCACCACCTTTTCCAGCTCCGCCATCAGCTCGGCCCGGTTCTGCAGGCGGCCGGCGGTGTCGATCATCAGGATGTCCGCCCCCTCCGCCCGTGCCGTGGTGATGGCGTCATGGGCGACGCCCGCCGCGTCGGCGCCCTGCTCGCGGGCGATGACGGTGGCCCCGGTGCGCTGGCCCCACACCTTGAGCTGCTCGATGGCGGCGGCGCGGAAGGTGTCGCCGGCGGCGAGCACCACCTTGCGGCCCTCGCCCACCCACTGGGCCGCGAGCTTGCCGATGGTGGTGGTCTTGCCCGACCCGTTCACCCCCACCATGAGGACGATGAACGGCGTCTTCGCGGCATCCACCACCAGCGGCGTGGCGACGGGGGCGAGGATGGCCTCCACCTCCTCGGCGATGAGGCTCTTCACCTCCTCGGGGGAGATCATCTTGTCATGCCGGCCCTTGCCCACGGCCTCCACGATGCGCATGGACGTTTCCACGCCGAGGTCGGCGCGGATCAGCACGTCCTCCAGCTCCTCCAGCGTCTCCGCATCGAGCTTGCGCTTGGAGACGAGGTCGGTGATGCCCTGGCCGAGGCTCGACGCGGTGCGGGCAAGGCCGGAGGCGAGGCGGCTCCAGAAGCCCTTCCGGGCGGACGTCGCAGCGGGGGCAGGCGCGAGCGGCGCAGGGCCGTCCGGCGCCGCAGCCGGCGCCTCGGGCGCGGGGGAGGGCTGCTCCGCCTCGGAGACGAGGGGCTCGGCCGGAACCTCAGCCGAAGCCTCCTCGGCCACGGCAGGCTCTTCCGGCCCGGCTTCCACGGGCTCCGGCGCCTCCGGGGAAACCGTCGTTTCCGGCTCCTGCGGCACGTCCGCGACGGGCTCGACGGCCTCCGCCAGCTCGGGGCCGTCCGGCGTCTCCGGGGCGGGGTGAGGGGCCTCGACCCCGGGCCCCTCGGCCACGGTCTCCTCGCCGCCAGTCAGCCAGCCCCAGAAGCCGCGCTTCTTCTTCGGCGCGTCCGCGCTGCTGTGGGGGGCCTTGGGATCCTCGTGGCTCATGGCTGTTCCTTGAGAAGGGTCACGCCGCAATCAGGCGGGCGCCGTCGTGGCCGGCGATGCGCAGCTGCGCGAGGCTGCCGCGCTCGACCGGGCGGGAGAGACGCACCGGGGTGAAATGTTCCGTGTGCCCGCGCCCGCCGGCCTCCACCAGCACCCGGCGGCGACGCCCCACCTGGGCGGAGAGGTGCCGGTGCAGCAGCTCAGCCGCAGTCTCCCGCAGCCGCAGCGCCCGCTCGGCCACCTGGGCGGCCGGCAGCTGCGGCATGCGGGCCGCCGGCGTGCCGGGCCGGGCGGAGAAGGGAAACACATGCACGAAGGCCAGGCCCGCCTCCGCCACGAAGGCACGGGTGGCACGGGCCTGCGCCTCGGTCTCGGTGGGAAAGCCGGCGATGATGTCCGCCCCCAGCACCATGTCCGGCCGCGCCCGGCGCAAGGCGTCCACGAAGGCCAGCGCCTCGGCGCGGGAGTGGCGGCGCTTCATGCGCTTCAGGATCAGGTCGTCGCCCGACTGGAGCGAGAGGTGGAGATGCGGCATCAGCCGCTCCTCCTCGGCCAGCGCGCGCATCAGCTCGCCATCCGCCTCCACCGCGTCGATGGAGGACAGGCGCAGGCGCGCCAGCTCCGGCTCGCCGGAGAGCACGGCCCGCACCAGGCGGCCGAGGGTGGGCGTGCCCGGCAGGTCCGCGCCATACGCGGTAAGGTCCACGCCGGTAAGCACCACCTCGCGATGGCCGTTCCGGACGAGCCGCCGCACCTGATCCACCACCGCGCCCATGGGCACGCTGCGGGAGGGACCGCGGCCATAGGGAATGATGCAGAAGGTGCAGCGATGGTCGCAGCCGTTCTGCACCTCCACGAAGGCCCGGGTGTGCCCCTCGAACCGGTCGGCGAGGTGCGGCGTCGCGGTGCGGACCTGGGACATGTCCTGCACCCGCACCTTCTGTTCGGACGAGACACCGAAATCGAGTGCTGCGCGGGCGGCGGCCCAGGTGGCGGCGCCCGACTTGTCCGCATTGCCGAGCACCAGGTCCACCTCGTCCATGCCGGCGAAGGCATCGGGATCGGTCTGGGCGGCGCAGCCGGTGACGACCACGCGCAGGTCCGGCTCCGCGCGCCGGGCCCGGCGGATGGCCTGGCGTGCCTGGCGCACCGCCTCGCCGGTCACCGCGCAGGTGTTCACCACCAGCGCCCGGCCGACGCCGGCGCCAGCGGCGGCACGGGCGATGCCGTCCCCCTCCAAGGCATTGAGGCGGCAGCCGAAATTGAGGACGCGCACCGCCCCCCGCGGCTGGTCATGGGCCGCCATCAGGCGGCCTCCTCCAGCATCGCGGGAGTGAGGGTGCCGGAGAATTCATGCTCCACCGGGCCGGTCATGAGGACGTGGGAATCCTCCGCCCGCCAGCGGATCTCCAGGTCACCGCCCGGCAGCGTCACGGTCACGGCGCGCCCGGCGCGGCCGGTGCGGACCGCGGCGACGCCGGTGGCGCAGGCGGCGGTGCCGCAGGCGCGGGTGCGGCCGGCGCCGCGCTCCCACACATGCAGCAGGATCTTGTCCGGCGCCGTGAGGCTGGCGAAGGAGATGTTGGCCCGCTCCGGGAACAGCGGGTGACGCTCCAGCGCGGCCCCGAGGCGCTCCACATCCACGGCGTCGGCGTCCGGCACGAAGAACACGGCGTGGGGATTGCCCATGCTGACGAAGCAGGCTGGCCCCA
The DNA here is from genome assembly GCF_043194755.2 of Xanthobacter nonsaccharivorans. Classification (NCBI taxonomy): domain Bacteria; kingdom Pseudomonadati; phylum Pseudomonadota; class Alphaproteobacteria; order Hyphomicrobiales; family Xanthobacteraceae; genus Xanthobacter; species Xanthobacter nonsaccharivorans. The sequence goes on from NZ_CM195526.1 coordinate 3,710,917, forward strand.
GCGCCTCGTAGCCCGGCACAACGACGCAGGCCGTGTCGCCCACGTCGCGGGCGAGCGGAATCTCGGCCCAGCCGAGGCGGGGGGCACCCATGTCCACCTCCACCCGACCGTCCGGGCGCAGGCGGCAGTCCAGAAGGCCCGCCTCGCTCTCGAACACCACGTGCGGATTGCCGGTCGCCTCGGCCTCGAGCGCGGCGATGCAGCGGGTGCCGTTGCCGCAGGCGGCGGAGAAGGAACCGTCGGAGTTCAGGATGCGCACGAAGGCCGCGGTCCCCTCCCGTCGCGGCGGGTAGAGCACCATCGCCTGGTCGAACGGCAGGATGGCGGGACGCGCCAGCGCGCGCGCGGCGGCAGCCGGCACCTCCACCGGATCGGAACGCAGGTCAAGGACGAGGATCTCGTTGCCGAGACCGTTCATCTTCACGAATGGGCGATGGGCGAGCGGGTTCACGGCAAGGTTCACAAAAGGTTGAAGCGGGGCAAAGGCGCGCGGGCGCAAGGCTCTATATGGCGCCGATCGCCCGTCCGCGCCACCCCCGGCGCGCGCGAAGGAAAAGCTGCCGCAACTGCGTCCGCTTGCCGCCTCCAAAACGCCGCCTCAAAAGTAGCTCCTCCGGGGCGTCTTCGGATCATGCTAGAAACCGAATCACCGCCTCGCCGGTGGGGGAGAAGGACACATGCCCGGGTTGCGTTCGGTAAGGTCGAGGATGGGGCGGATGGCGGGATGCGCGCTTCTGGGCGCCGCGGTGCTGAGCGCCGGCGCGCTGCCGCTCCGAGCCCAGCAGGCGCCCGCGACGCCGCCAGCCGCCGGAACCCCGCCGGCCAGCCCAGCCGCGCCGCCCCCCACCCCGCAGCCGGCACAGACGCCGATCGACCCCAAGGCGGTGGAAACGGTGCCAGTCGCCCCCTCGGGACGATCGCTGAACCCGCAGGAGATCACCCTGTCCCCGGTGCCGGTCCTGACCCTGGGCGGGCACGCCACATGGGAAGAGGCCTATGACAAGCTCGTGGCCGGCCTGAAGCAGGCGGATGCCGAGCTGAAGCGCCTCGGCCTCACCCGCAGCGGCGACGCCTTCGTGGCCTATACGTCCAGCGACGACCTCGGGTTCGACTATGAAGTGCAGCTGCCCTTTTCCGGCACCACCACCCAGAAGCCGCAGGGCGACATGAAGCTCGGTGCCTCCTTCGCCGGGAAGGTGATGCGCTTCACCCACGCCGGCTCGTTCGCCGACATGGACAACACCTACGAGCAGATCGCCAATTACCTCGACGAGAAGAACGTGGAGCAGAACACGCTCTACATCGAGCAGTACCGCACCGACCTCACCACCGCCTCGCCCGAGGCGCTCGAAATCGACATTCTCGTCCCGTTGCCGTAAGGGCGCCCACTTCTGCGACGTATCAAAGATTTGCATGGCGGGAATGAGCTACGTTTCCGCCAGCTTGACGTTGGCGGCGCTTTCCACGCGCCGTGCGGAAATGCGCCGGAAGCGCGCAAGGAGAGCCGAATGGCAGGTCTTTCATTGAGAAGCTGCGGCCAGGGGCGGACCGGGAACTGGTCCCGCATCGCGGTCGCGGCCGTGTTCGGCTGGTCCACAGCGGTCTATCCGGTGTTGGCGCAGACGCCACCGGCCGATCCCGCGGGGCAGCCCGCGCCTGCCATGCCGGCAGCGCCGCCAGCCGTCGCGCCGGTGGACCAGCCCGCCCCCATTTCACCGCCCCTGCAGCAGGCCGCGCCTGCGACCGATCCGCAGCAGCAGACGGGTCCCGTCTATACGCTCTCGGAGCTCGAATACATTTTCGGCCCGGTGGCCCTCTATCCCGATCCGCTGCTGGCGATCCTGTTCCCCGCCACCCTGTTCCCCGAGCAGGTCTTGGACGCCTACAACTGGATCCAGGCCAATCCGCGACTGGTGCAGGACCGCAACTTCACCGAGGTGGACGCGAAGGACTGGGATTCCTCGGTGAAGGCCCTCGCCCGCTTTCCCGACGTGATCACCCTTCTGCACGACCACATGGAGTGGACGGAGTCCATCGGCCTCGCCTTCACCAGCCAGCCGCAGGACGTCTCCACCACCATCCAGATGCTGCGCGCCAAGGCGCAGAGTGTGGGCAACCTGAAGTCCACGCCGCAGCAGGTGGTGACCACCCGAGAGGACGGCGGCCAGCGCACCATCTACATCGCCCCGTCGAACCCGGAGCGCATCTACGTTCCGACCTATGACAGCTCGGAGGTGTTCACCACCTTCGCCACCGGCGCCCTGCTGTTCGGCACCGGCGTGCTGGTGGGCTCGGCCTGGAACAACCGCTGGGGCTGGAACAACCGCGGCTGGAACAATGTCTGGGTGGTTCCTCCCGGCTGGCAGCGTCCGCCCTACTGGGGCTGGGGTCCCGGCGTGCGCCCGCCGGCGTGGGGTCCCGGGCCGTGGCGTCCGCGCCCGCCCGTCGGCCCCGGTGGCCCCGGCTGGGGGCCCGGTGGCCCAGGCGGCCCAGGTGGCCCCGGCTGGGGGCCCGGCCGTCCCGGCTTCCCCGACCGCCCCGGTGCGGGCCCCGGCCGGCCCGGCTTCCCCGGCCAGCCCGGCGTCGGTCCCGGCCGGCCCGGCTTCCCCGGCCAGCCCGGTGTCGGTCCCGGCCGTCCCGGCTTCCCCGGCCAGCCCGGTGTCGGTCCCGGTCGGCCTGGTGTTCCCGGCCAGCCTGGCGTGGGTCCCGGTCGGCCCGGTGTTCCCGGCCAGCCCGGTGTCGGTCCCGGTCGGCCCGGCTTGCCGGATCGCCCCGGCGTTCCCGGCCGCCCCGGAGCCGGACCGAACCGGCCCGGCGGGCCCGAGCGACCGGCGGTGGGGCCGAATCGTCCCAACCGGCCCGATCGTCCCGCCGCAGGGCAGAACCGGCCGAAGCGGCCGACGGCCGGCCAGAACCGGCCCAACGTCCAGCGTCCGGCCCAGCAGCGCCCCCGCGCGCAGCCCCAGCGCAACCGGCCCCAGCAGGTCCGGCCCCAGCAGGCCCGCCCGCAGCAGAGGGTCCGGCCGCAGCAGCAGGTGCGCCCCCAGCAGAGGGCCCGGCCCCAGCAGCAGCGCGCCCGGCCGCAGGGGCGCGTGGACCGGAACCGCTGACGCGGCATCCGGAAAACCGGACGCGCGACCGCGGCCCAAACAGCAGGAAATCCGCCCCCACGGGCGGATTTCCCCTTTCTGGAGACGTCATTTACCGCCCACGCCCTTTTCTTGCGCGCGCGAATCTCCTTCACTGAAGACGTTGCCGCCTCGCCGGGCATGCTCCGTGGCGCGGCAGCGCAGCCGGCTCCGGCCGGACGCTCCGAAGACCCCATCGCGGAGGGACCCATGCCGCGACTGTTCACGGCCATCGAGATCCCCCATGACGTGGGGCTCGGCCTTTCCATGCTGCGCGGCGGCTTGTCCGGGGCGCGCTGGATCGATCCGGAGAACTACCACGTCACCCTGCGCTTCGTGGGCGACGTGGACGACGCCACCGCCCGCGAGATCATGTTCACCCTCGGCCAGGTGCGACGCCCCTCCTTCGACCTGATGCTGGACGGGCTCGACCAGTTCGGCGGCCACAAGCCACGCGCGGTGTTCGCCGCCGTGAAGAGCAGCCCCGCCCTCATGGAGCTCCACGCCGAGCAGGAACGGCTGATGCAGCGCATCGGCCTCGGTGCCGAGGGGCGCAACTACAAGCCCCACGTCACCCTTGCCCGCCTGCGGGATGCCTCCTCCCGCCAGGTGGCTGATTACCTCGCGACACGGGGCCCCTACCGCAGCCAGACCTTCCGCGTACCGCGCTTCGTGCTGTTCTCGTCCCGCGATTCGGTGGGCGGCGGCCCGTATCTGGTGGAAGCCGCCTACCCGCTGCTGTGAGGCGGCCCTTGCAGGGCGCCGAAGGGTCCCCAAATCATGGGGCATGAACACCACCACCCTCGGCGGCGACGCTTTCGGTCCGGACGGCCTCTCCCCTGACGAACAGGCCCAGGCGGCACGCGATGAAGCCAGCGTGCGCCGACGTTTCTGGACCAAGCTGAAGGGCGCAGCCGCGCATATTCCCTTCGCGGAGGATGCGGTGGCGGCCTATTTCGCCGCGTTCGACCGCAATACCCCGCTGAAGGTGCGTGCCACCCTGCTGGGCGCGCTCGCCTATTTCATCCTGCCGTTCGACCTGGCGCCGGATTTCCTGCCCCTCATCGGCTTCGGCGACGATGCGGCCGTGCTGCTGGGCGCGCTCCGGCTGCTCTCCGGCCATGTGACCCCCGAGCATTACGCCGCCGCCCGCGACGCCCTCGGGAGGCTGGAGACGCAGAAGGACACTGACGCCAGCAGCCGGTGAGCCTCGCTCATCGACCGCGGGGGTAGGCCCTCGCGACGCGTGAGCCACAGCCTGCCGGCGCCGGTCCAAGACCGGGGCCGTTGGCTCAGGGCCGTGCCTCAGGCCCCGGTGGTGAGCACCACCTTGCCCTTCACCCGCCGCCCGGCGATCTCGCCCAGGGCTTCGGTGCAGGCTTCCAGGGGGAAGGTCTTGTCCACATGGGCGGAAATCCGCCCCTCCCCGGCATGGCCCATCAGCTCGGCAATGGCGTCGCGCAGCCAGCACGGGTTGGCCCGCGCATGGTTGCCGAAGGCGATGCCCCGGGCGTCGCAATTCTTCAGCAGCAGCAGGTTGAGCGGGATCTTCGGGATTTCTCCGGAAGCGAAGCCCACCACCAGGAAGCGGCCGAGGGAGCCGAGGGCGCGCAGCGCCTGCTCCGCCATCTCCCCGCCCACCGGATCATAGACCACATCGAGGCCGCGCGACCCGCCGAAGGCCTTCAGGGCGCCCTTGAGGTCGCCCTGGGCATAGTCGAAACCCACGTCGGCCCCGTGGGCGCGGGCGAAGGCCACCTTTTCCGGCGATGAGGCGCAGGCAATGGTGCGCGCCCCCATGATGCGCCCCAGCTCCACCGCCGCCAGCCCCACGCCGCCCGAGGCGCCGAGCACGGCGAGGCTCTCCCCCGCCTTCAGCTCGCCCCGGTCGCGCAGGGCATAGAGCGCGGTGCCGTAGGTGACGATGAGCCCGGCCGCCCTCACGAGATCCAGGGTGTCCGGCACCCGCGCGAGGAAGGCGGCGTTGACCACCACGCGCTCGCGCGCCGCGCCGTAGGTCATGTAGCCGCACACCCGGTCGCCCACCGAGAAGCCCTCCACCCCCGCGCCCAGAGCCGCCACATGGCCGGCGAACTCGGCGCCCGGCGAGAACGGCAGGTCCGGCTTCACCTGGTACATGTCGCGGATGATGAGCGTGTCGAAGAAATTGAGGCCGACCGCTTTCACCTCCACGAGGACCTCGCCCGGCCCGGGGGCCGGCTCGTCGATCTCCCGCACGGCGAGAAGATCCGCTGGACCGTGGCGTTCGCACACAACCGCTTTCATGAAGGCATGCCTCGCGTGTGAAGGTCATTCGGCTCGGCCGGACGGGTGCCGGGACGGCGGGATTACCAAAAATTAACCCAATGGCGAAGAACCTGTCGCTAAACAGGCCTTCGCAACGGTAGCCCGGCGAGCGTCATCAGGTCGCTCCCGCCGCGCCCGAGGGGCCGAAGATGCCCCGCGAAGGCCCGGAAAGCCTCGAAAACCCCGAAAATCTCGCCGTCCGCATTGAGCCGGATGGAGGCTTCGGTTTAGGAAAAGGCAAGAGGTGAACGCCATTTTTTCGTCCGCCTGCGCCGCTACCCGACACGCGGGCCACCCCTGTCCGGTACCCGGTGCGCCCTCAAGGCCCCAGCGAATAGGAAAAGCCATGACGCTTGCTCGTGTCCATCCGACGCTCCTGGGCGTGTTTCTCGCCTTTGCCGTTGCGGCCCCGGCGGCCGCGCAGGACCAGTCGCAGTCCAAGGCCGTGGCGCAGTTCGGGGACTGGGCGGTCTACGTCTCCACCTCCGCGCCGAAGATCTGCTACGCCACGTCCCAGCCCAAGACCCGCACGCCCGCGAACCTGAAGCGCGACCCTGCCTATTTCTTCATCTCCACCCGTCCGTCCGAGAAGGTGAAGAACGAGGTGACCGTCACCGTCGGCTTCCCCCTCAAGGAAGGCAGCGACGCGACCCTCACCGTCGGCTCCCTGACGCTCCAGCTCTACACCAAGGACACCGGCGCCTGGCTGCGCAACGTGGCCGACGAAGTGAAGCTGGTGGATGCCATGCGCAAGGGCAAGGACCTGACGGTCGTCTCCACCTCCATCAAGGGCAACCAGACCACCGACAAATACTCGCTCTCCGGGCTCGGCCAGGCCATCGACCGCGCCACCCAGGAGTGCAAGTAAGGGCCCCGACGCCCCTGCCCGGGCGCCCGTCCGGTCCCCTGCCTGCCGCGCCGCGGCAGGAGCCGCCGCCGCAGCCGCCGCCGCATCTGCGCGCCGGGAGCCGGTCCCCCTTGCGAATCTCCCCGTGGAAAGCCGCGGCGGAAGGCATTATGTGTGACACCATGACGTCACTGCCCGAACCCGCCCCTGCCCTTGTCCCAACGGCCGAGCCCGCCCCCTCGCCCGAGCGCGCCTCCCTGGTCGGCCTCGACCGGGAGAAGCTCGGCGCGGCGCTGGACGCCATCGGCGTGAAGGGATCGGACCGGCGCATGCGGGTGAACCAGCTCTGGCACTGGATCTACCTGCGCGGCGCCACCGAATTCGCGGAGATGACCAACGTCTCCAAGCACCTGCGCGCCCGGCTGGAGGAGACCTACACGCTGGCGCGGCCGGAGATCGTGCTGGAGCAGGTGTCGCAGGACGGCACCCGCAAGTGGCTGCTGCGCTTTCCCGCCGACCATCCCGGCGAGAAGCCTCACGACATCGAGACCGTCTATATCCCCGAGAGCGACCGCGGCACCCTGTGCGTCTCCAGCCAGGTGGGCTGCACCCTCAATTGCTCGTTCTGCCATACGGGAACCCAGCGCCTGGTGCGCAACTTGACCGCCGCCGAGATCGTGGCCCAGGTGATGGTGGCCCGAGACCGCCTCGGCGACTATCCCGGCCGCGACCGCGCCGTGGGTCCGGGCCTGCCCACCGAGGGCGAACGGCTCGTCACCAACATCGTCTTCATGGGCATGGGCGAGCCCCTTTATGCCTATGACAGCGTGAAGGAAGCCATCGAGATCCTGTCCGACGGCGACGGCCTCGGCCTCGGCAAGCGGCGCATCACCGTGTCCACCTCCGGCGTGGTGCCGGAGATCGAGCGGCTCGGCTCCGAGGTCGGCCCGATGCTGGCCATCTCGCTCCACGCCGTGCGCGACGATCTGCGCGACGTGCTGGTGCCCATCAACAAGAAGTACCCTATCAAGGAGCTGATGGAGGCCTGCCGCACCTATCCGGCCGCTTCCAACGCCAAGCGCATCACCTTCGAATATGTGATGCTGAAGGGCGTGAACGACAGCCCCGCCGACGCCAGGGCGCTGGTGAAGCTGCTGGAAGGGGTGCCGGCCAAGATCAACCTGATCCCGTTCAACCCCTGGCCGGGCACCCAATATGAGTGCTCCGACTGGGAGACCATCGAGCGCTTCTCGGACATCGTGTTCCGCGCCGGTTACGCAAGCCCGGTGCGCACGCCGCGTGGGCGCGACATCCTCGCCGCCTGCGGCCAGCTCAAGAGCGAGAGCGAGAAGCTCTCCGCCCGCGAGCGCCTCGCCTTGCGCGCCATGATGGCGCAGGCGGAGTAGCGCCCACCCCTCTGCCGGAGACGATCCATGCTGGACCATGTCGGGATCTCGGTACGCGACGTGGCACGTTCGCGCGCCTTCTATCTCGCGGCCCTCGCGCCGTTGGGCTATGGCATTGCGATGGAGGCGGGGGACGACGGCAAGGGCGGCGCCACTTATATCGGCTTCGGCGCCGGCAAGCCCGAATTCTGGATCGGCGTCGGCGCCCCCCCGACCGTGCATGCCCACATCGCCTTCACCGCCCCGGACCGGGGCGCCGTGGACGCCTTCTACAAGGCGGCCCTCGCCGCCGGCGGCCGCGACAACGGCCCGCCGGGGCTTCGGCCCCATTACCACCCGCATTATTACGGCGCCTTCGTCTTCGACCCCGACGGCCTCAACGTGGAAGCCGTCTGCCACAATCCGGAGTGACGGGGCGCCGATGGACAACCTCGCCCGCCTGCTGCTGCGCTTCCTCCTGGTGCCGCTCGGCTATTTCGCGGCGGTGATCGCCGGCGCCTGCGTGATCCTCATCGGCGAATGGCGGATCGGCACCCTGTTCGAGACCACCCGCCCCGACGATGCGGCCATCGGCTTCGTGGTGGCCATCGTCACCTCCGTCACGGTGCTGATCCTGCTGCTCACCGTCATGTGGCTGGTGGCCGCGGTGGGCATCCTGTTCTCGGAGGCCTTCGCCATCCGCTCGTGGATGTTCCATGTGGCGAACGGCGTCGTCTCCGCCTGGATCGGCGCCCAGTTCTTCACACCCGCCCTCGGCGCGCCGGGGGTGACGGAGGATCCTTTCTACGTGGTCGCGGCGGGGCTGGCCGGCGGGCTGGCCTATTGGCTGGTGGCGGGCTCCACCGCCGGCTTCTTCAAGCCCATCCTGCGCTCGGCGGCCGAGCGCGCCGCCCGCCTCCCTCCGCCCGCCGGGGCCCCCGAGCCGCCCCGCGCGCCCCTGCCGCCGCCCCAATGAGCCCGCCCGCCGAGCCGCAGCCGCGCAGCCGCGTCCGCAGGTTCTGGCGCCTCGTCCTGGCGTATCTCGCGGGCACGTTTGTCATGGTCAGCGCGCTCCCGGCCATCGGCGGGGTGATGGACCTCATCGCGGAGCATGTGGGCTGGCCGGCCGGCATGGCCCTGATCTACATGGTCGCCATCGTCTCCGGCGGACTGGGCTACCTGGTCGCGGCCGTGTGCGGGCTGCTGCCCGCGGCGGCCTGGATCGCGGCCTCGGAGCGCCACCGCGTGCGCCGCCCGCTGGCGCATGTCCTCGCCGGAGGTGCCGGAGCCGTCCTCGGCTGGCTGCTGCTGTCGTTCGTCACCGAGCATCTCGGCGATCCCATCCAATGGCGCGTGGCGGCCGACCTCTTCCTCGCCGGATGCATCGGCGGGCTCGTCTACTGGGCGATGGCCGGCCGCACCGCCGGCCTGCGGACCCCGGACGAGGCCTGAGCGGACCAACTATCCTTTGCGTCCTCGCCGTGTTCCCGGTAAGCCTCCCCCTTCCACCCGCGCGCGAATGCCATGACCCAGAATGACGCCCCCCTCTCCCTCGCCGACCTGCGGGCCGAGATCGACCGCCTCGACGAGGCCATGCACCGCCTCCTCATGGAGCGCAGCGAGATCATCGACCGACTGGTGCAGGTGAAGCGCACGGCCGGCGCCGAGGGCAGCTCGGCCTTCCGCCCCGCCCGCGAGGCGGACATGATGCGCCGCCTGGTGGAGCGCCACGCCGGCTTCCTGCCCCTCGACACGGTGGAGAGCATCTGGCGCGTCATCATCGCCACCTTCACTTATGTGCAGGCTCCCTACAGCGTGCACGCCGACCTTGCCGTCGGCGAGCCGGCCATGCGGGACAGCGCGCGCTTCCATTTCGGCTTCACCGTACCCTTCGTGCCCCACATGGGCGCGCGCGGGGTCATCGATGCGGTGAAAGGCTCGAAGGGCGACCTCGGGCTCATCGCGGCCGCCCACTCCCCTTCCGGCGGCGATCCGTGGTGGACGGCCCTGGAGGGCGAGGGCACGCCGAAGATCATCGCCCGCCTGCCCTTCGTGGAGCGGGCAGACCATCCCGCCGGCCTGCCCGTCTTCGTGGTCTCGCACCCCATCGCCGATGCGGCGGTGCGCGAGGTGCGCGTCTATTCGCTGCGGGTGACAGGTTGGAGCGCGGCCGCCGGCCGTGCCATACCGGCGTTCGCCGAAGTGGTGGTGGCGCCGGATGAGGCCCTCGACGGCGCCGCCCTGCTCGCCTCCCTTCCCCCGGGCCATCAGGTGGAGGAGGTGACGGCGGCGCTCATCGAGACCGGGGTGGGCATCCGCGCCGTTTCCGAGGTGGGCAGCCATGCCGCCATCCACCGGGTTGGGGAGCAGGCGGCCGCCGCGCGGCCGTGAGGAAGAACGATTCTGGAGTGAAGTCGAGATGTCCGCCGTGCTGAAAGACCCCATCCCCGCTCCCGGCCGCCCCGAGCCGCGGCCCGGCGTGCTCGCCATCGAGGCCTATGTGCCCGGCAAGAGCCACGCCCCGGGGGTGGAGAAGGTCTTCAAGCTCTCCTCCAACGAAACCCCCCTCGGCCCGAGCGAGAAGGCGGTCGCCGCCTTCACCGCCGCCGGCCGCCGGCTGGAGGACTATCCGGACGGCTCCGCCACCGTGCTGCGCGAGGCCATCGCCAGGGCCTACGGGCTCGACCCCGCCCGCATCATCTGCGGCGCCGGCTCGGACGAGATCCTCAACCTCGTGACCCATGCCTACGTGGGCCCGGGGGACGAGGTGATCTACAGCCAGCACGGCTTCCTCGTGTACAAGATCGCGACGCTCGCCGCCGGCGGCACCCCGGTGGTGGCGAAGGAGCGCGACCTGACGGCCGACGTGGATGCGCTGCTCGCCCTCGTCACGCCGCGCACGCGCCTGGTCTTCCTCGCCAATCCGAACAACCCCACCGGCACCTATCTGCCGTTCGACGAGGTGCGCCGCCTGCACGTGGGCCTGCCCTCCAACGTGCTGCTGGTGCTGGATGCGGCCTATGCCGAATACGTCCGCCGCAACGATTACGAGACCGGGCTGGAGCTGGCGCTGACCGCCGACAACGTGCTGATGACCCGCACCTTCTCCAAGATCCACGGCCTTGCGGCGCTGCGCATCGGCTGGGCGGTGGGCCCGGCCCATGTGATCGACGCCATGAACCGCGTGCGCGGCCCCTTCAACATGAACACGCCGGCCCTGCTGGCGGGCGCCGCCGCCATCGCCGACGCGGCCCATGTGGAGAAGGCGGTGGCGCACAACGAGAAGTGGCTGCCGTGGCTGACCCAGGCCATCGAGGAACTGGGCCTGAAGGTCACACCCTCGGTCGCCAACTTCCTGCTCATCCACTTCCCGGACACCCCCGGCCACACGGCGAGGGAGGCGGACGCCTTCCTGACGAAGCGCGGGCTGGTGCTGCGCCAGGTGGCCTCCTACGGCCTTCCCGGTGCCCTGCGCATGACGGTGGGCACGGAAGAGGCGAACCGCCTGGTGGTGGAAGCGCTGCGCGACTTCATGGCCGGAGCAGCCCCCAAGGACGCCACGCAGTGACCCGACCGCTCGTTCCCCGCCTCGCCATCATCGGGGCGGGGCTCATCGGCTCGTCCCTCGCCCGCGCCGCGCGGGAGAAGCACCTCGCCGGCATCATCGCGGTGGCCGACCGCGACCCGGGCGTGTGCGCCCGCGTGCGGGAGCTCGGCTTCGCCGACGAGGTGACGACCCATGCGGCGGAAGCCGCGAAGGACGCCGACATTGTCGTCGCCTGCGTGCCCGTGGGCGCCTCCGGCGCGGTGGCGGCCGAGATCGGACCCGTGCTGAAGGCCGGCGCCATCGTCTCGGACGTGGGCTCGGTGAAGGCCTCCGTGCTGGAGGCCATGGCGCCCCACGTGCCCGCCCACGCCCACCTCGTGCCGGCGCATCCGGTGGCGGGCACCGAGTTTTCCGGGCCGGACGCGGGCTTCGCCACCCTGTTCGAGAACCGCTGGTGCATCGTCACCCCGCCCGAAGGCGCGGACCCGGCGGCGGTGGAGCGCATCGTCGCGCTGTGGCGCGCGGCGGGGGCGAACGTGGAGGTGATGAGCGCCCAGCACCACGATCTGGTGCTCGCCATCACCAGCCATGTGCCGCACCTCATCGCCTACAACATCGTGGGGACGGCGGCGGAGCTGGAGGAGACGCTGACCTCCGAGGTGATCAAGTTCTCGGCCGGCGGCTTCCGCGACTTCACCCGCATCGCCTCGTCCGACCCCACCATGTGGCGCGACGTGTTCCTGCACAATCGCGAGGCGGTGCTGGAGATGCTCGGCCGCTTCACCGAGGACCTCACCGCCCTGCAGCGGGCCATCCGCTATGGCGACGGGGACGCCCTGTTCCAGCACTTCACCCGGACGCGGGCCATCCGCCGCTCCATCATCGAGCAGGGCCAGGAAACCGCCGCCCCCGACTTCGGCCGCCGCGCGGCGGAAAAGCCGAGGCACGAGGACAGCTGACGGCTCCCGCTACCGCAGCCTGCAGGCTACCTGCCCGCCATGCCCCGGCTTGTCCGGGGCATCCACTCCGGACCATCCACCGGCGCACTACTCCGCCGCCACCGCCGGCGGCACCTCCGCCGGGGCACGGAACTGGGCGAGAAGGTGGGTCTCCTCGGCCTTCGCGGCCTGGAGAGTCCGGCTCTTCACATGGCCGAAGCCGCGGATCTTCTCGGGGATGGAGGCGATGGCCACCGCCACCGCATGGTTCGAGGCATCGAGCCGTCCGACCAGCTCCGCGACGGTCCGCTCGTATTCGGCGATCAGCGCCCGCTCGGTCCGGCGCTCGGCCGTGTAGCCGAAGATGTCGAGGGGCGTGCCGCGCAGGCCCTTCAGCTTCGCAAGGAGGCCGAAGGCGCGCAGCATCCACGGGCCGAGCTTCACCTTCTTCGGCTCGCCGGTGGCCGGGTCCACCTTGGCAAAGAGCGGCGGGGCAAGATGGAACTCGAACGTCAGATCACCGTCGAAAGCGGCCTTCGCCTGGGCGAGGAAGGCGCCGTCCGCATAGAGGCGTGAGACTTCGTATTCATCCTTGTAGGCCATGAGCTTGAAGAGGTTCTTTGCCACCGCCTCGGCAAGGCCGCCGCGCCCCGGCGCCTGCGCAGCCTCCACGGCGCGCACCTTGTCCACCAGCACCTTGTAGCGCCCGGCATAGGCTGCGTCCTGATAGGCCGTCAGTTCCTTGACGCGCCGGTCGATCACCTCGTCGAGGCTGGCGCAGAGGCGGCGGGCGTCGCTCGGCACCTCGTCCCTCGGCGTTGCGATGGCCTCCACCGCCGCCGGATCGTGGGCAGCCCTGCGGCCCCACAGGAAGGCGGCCTTGTTCATGGCCACGGCCTCGCCGTTGAGCTCGATGGCCTTCTCGATGGCCTCGGCGGAGAGCGGCAGGGCGCCGAACTGATAGGCATAGCCCACCATGAAGATGTTCTGCGCCAGCGCATTGCCGAACAGCGCCTGGGCCAGCCGGCTGCCTTCGATGAAGTGGGTCATGTCCGGCCCCACCGCCTCGCGGATGGTCCGCTTGATGCGCTCGGTGGGCAGGGAATAGTCCGCGTTGCGGGTGAAGTCGCCGGGGAGCACCTCGTGGGTGTTCACCACCACGATGGTCTTGCCGGGCTTGACCGCGGCCAGCACCTTCTTGGTGCCCGCTACCACCAGGTCGCCGCCCAGCACCACGTCGGCCCCGCGCGCCGGCACGCGGATGGCGGTGATGTCCGCGGGATCGTTGGCGAGGCGGATGTGGCTGTAGACCGCCCCGCCCTTCTGCGCGAGGCCGGCCATGTCGATCATCCCGCAGGCCTTGCCCTCCAGATGCGCCGCCATGCCGAGGATGGCGCCGATGGTGACGACGCCCGTGCCGCCCACGCCGGTGGCGATGATGCCGTAGGTGCCGTGGATCTCGGGATGCGCCGGCTCAGGCAGCTCCGGCCAGTCCCCCGCGCCGCCCGCCGCGCCGGCGATCTTCTTCGGCTTCGCGCCGTGCACGCTGACGAAGGAGGGGCAGAAGCCCTTGATGCACGAATAGTCCTTGTTGCAGGAAGACTGGTCGATCTCGCGCTTCCGGCCCCACTCGGTTTCGAGCGGCTGCACGGAGACGCAGTTGGACTTCACGCCGCAATCGCCGCAGCCCTCGCAGACGCGCTCGTTGATGAGCACGCGCGTGTCCGGATCGGGGTAGAGCCCCCTCTTCCTGCGGCGACGCTTCTCGGCGGCGCAGGTCTGGTCGTAGATGAGGACGGTGACGCCCGGGATCTCCGCCAGCTCGCGCTGCACGAGGTCGAGCTCGTCCCGGTGGCGGATGGTGAGACCCGCCGGCCACAGGGCGCCCGCCGGATATTTCGAGGGATCGTCCGCCACCACCACCACGCGCTCGACGCCTTCCGCGGCCACCTGCCGGGCGATGACGGGCACGGTGAGGTCGCCCTCGTGCTTCTGGCCGCCGGTCATGGCGACCGCGTCGTTGAACAGGATCTTGTAGGTGACGTTCACCTTGGCGGCCACCGAGGCCCGCAGGGCGAGATAGCCCGAGTGGTTGTAGGTGCCGTCGCCCAGATTCTGGAACACGTGGCCGCGGTTGGAGAAGGAGGCCTCGCCGATCCAGTTGGCGCCCTCCCCGCCCATCTGCGTGAAGCCGGTGGTGGACCGGTCCATCCACTGCACCATGTAGTGGCAGCCGATGCCGGCGTAGGCGCGCATGCCCTCGGGCACCTTCGTCGAGGTGTTGTGCGGGCAGCCGGAGCAGAAGTAGGGGATGCGCGTCGCCACGTCGGAGGTGGCGGCGAGCACCCGCTGGGCCTCCTCCAGCTCGGCGACACGCGCCGCGATGTCCGGGATGTGGCCGTAGGCAAGCAGGCGCCGGCCGAGCTGGATCGCGATGTCGTTCGGGTCGAGCGCGCCCTTCACCGGGAAGAGCCACTTGCCCTCCTCGTCCTTCTTGCCGATGCAGACGGGCTGGTTGGCGGTGCCGTAGAGCTCCTCGCGCACCTGCACCTCGAGGAGGGAGCGCTTCTCCTCCACCACCATGATGAGATCGAGGCCGCGGGCGAACTCCATCAGCCCCTGCGTCTCCAGCGGCCAGGGGCAGGCCACCTTCCAGATGCGGATGCCGAGATCATTGGCGCGCACCTCGTCGATGCCCAGCTCGTCGAGCGCGAGCCGCACGTCCAGATAGGACTTGCCCACGGTGGCGATGCCGATGCGCGGGCGCGATCCGCCGGAGGTGATGAAACGATTGAGGTGATTGGCGCGCAGGAAGTGGAGCACCGCATCGCGCTTGTATTCCTGCAGCCGCTCCTCCTGCGCCAGGGGCGTGTCGCCGAGGCGGATGTTGAGGCCACCCGGAGGCATCTCGAAGCCCAGCGCCGGCTCGATGCGCACCCGGTCGAGGCGGCCATCCACGATGCCGGTGCTCTCGATGGTGTCCTTCACCGCCTTCAGGCCCACCCAGGTGCCGGAAAAGCGCGAGAGCGCCCAGCCGTAGAGGCCGTAATCGATGATCTCCTGCACCCCGGCCGGGTTGAGCACGGGGATCATCACGTCGACGAAATGGAACTCGCTCTGGTGGGCGGTGGTGGAGCTTTCCGCGGTATGGTCGTCGCCCATCAGGGCGAGCACGCCGCCGTGGCGCGAGGTGCCGGCATTGTTGGCGTGGCGGAACACGTCGCCGGAACGGTCGACGCCCGGCCCCTTGCCGTACCAGAGGCCGAACACGCCGTCATACTTGCCCTCGCCCCGCAGCTCGGCCTGCTGGGAGCCCCAGAGCGCGGTGGCGGCGAGATCCTCGTTGAGGGCCGGCTGGAACTTGATGTCGTTGGCCTTGAGGATCTTCTCGGCGCGCAGGAACTGCTGGTCGAGCCCGCCGAGGGGAGAGCCGCGATAGCCCGTCACATAGCCGGCCGTGTTGAGGCCGGCGCGACGGTCGCGCTCCTTCTGCATCAATGCGAGGCGGACGAGGGCCTGCGTCCCCGAAACGAAGACGCGCTCCTGGGAGAGGTTGTATTTGTCGTCGAGGGACACGGGCTTCAGGGCCATGGGCGCCTCCGGCTCAGGCGCGGCACGCGGGGCAGTGCATCGCAGCCGTTCAACCATAGGCTGGCACGGAGTGTCGCACCCCGCAATTTCGTTGTTTCAATTCAAAGCGCAACGAAATTGCTTAAAGGCTGGGCATGACGCATTTTGGCGCACTGCAAGACAGGCGCAACGGCGGCGCAGCATGAAAACCCATGAAACTTGCGCCTCGGCGGCAATTCCTAGCCCGGCAGCAGGCGCTCGCTTTCCACATAGCCGGTGAGCAGCGCAAAGCCGAAGAACATCACCAGCAAGGCTGCGCTGACTTCCACGCCGGAGAGCAGGATTTCGGCACGCCGGGTCTGCCGGCCGGCGAGGCGCACGGCAAGGCGCTTGCCATAGACCGCGACGGCGGCAATCAGCGTCACCATTGCGGCGGTGCCGAGCCCCATGGCGAACACCGCCACCACCCCGCTCACGAACACGCCCTGCGCCAAAGCGAAGGTGAGCACCAGGATCGCCCCCGAGCAGGGCCGCGCCCCGGCGGAAACCACCGCCAGCGCCGCGCGCTTCAGGTCCGCGCCCGGCGCGATGAGGGCCGGGTCGGGCATATGGCTGTCGCCGCAGCCGCACTCATCGTCGTGCACATGGCCATTCGCCGGCTGCCAGCCCATCGCCGCGGCGAGGAGCTTCCGGCCCTTCACAATCGCGAGATAGAGGCCGAACAGCCCGATGCCGCCGTAGGCCACGACCTCCACCACGTTCACCACCCGGTCCATGGTCGCGGACGTCGCGTTGAGGATGGCGAAGATGATGGAGACGAGAGCGATGGCGCTCACCGCCTGCACGATGCCGGCCGCAAGCGAGAGCACGGCGCCGCGCTTCAACGTGCCGCCATCGGCCAGGATGTAGGACGAGATCACCGCCTTGCCGTGCCCCGGCCCGGCCGCGTGGAACAGGCCGTAGGCGAAGGAGAGGCCGGCGAGGAGATAGACGGCATGGCCGTCCGCCTTGGCGGCGCGCACCGCCTGCTTCAGCGCCAGATAGAATTCCGCCTGCTTGGCGAGGATGAAGCCGGTGAGGCCGGATGGCGGCGTCGCGGCCGCCGCGCCGCCGAGCCCGAAGGGTGTCGTCTTCGCCCCCGCCCCGAAGGCCTGGGCAAAGGCGAAATCGGGAAACAGCACCAGGGCCACCAGCAATGCGAAGGCGACCAGGCCGCCGAGGAGGGCGAGGAGCGTGACCACCCCGCCTTTTTGGCCATCGGCCATGAACCAGGAAGACTTCACGGGCACTTCACCGTGATCTTGTCGGCAAACTTGGCGCCGTAGTCGCTGGCGGAGGTGAGCTGCGAGAAGAACGCCTCACTCAGCTGGGAGGTCTGCGGCGGATCGGGCGACACCACCTGCTGGGTGCAGCCCGCCGGGGCCGCCACGAGATGCACCGGATCCTTCTCCGCGAAGGCGAAGGACACGAACACGGTGGGATCGAAGACCTCCACGGTGACGGTGCCCTTGGCCGGCATCGGCTTCGCCAGCGGCAAGGTGAAGTGCAGCGTCAGCAGCTCGTCCGCATAGGTGAGGAAATAATCCACCGGCTCCTTGAAGGCGAGCTTGGCCGTGGCGGACTTGCCGACCACGAAATAATCGTACTCCTTCAGCGAGGTGACATTTACCTCTGCCAACGGCTTCAGCACCTTGTCGCCATAGGAGCCGTCCTTCTCCTTCTCCAGGCCCTGCAACGCGAAGGCGGAGAAGGCGTCGTCGAAGGTCCAGATCTGCTTCACGGCGGAAAGCCGCCCCTCGGCATCGTAGACGAGCTCGCTCTTCATCGTCACCCAGACGTGCGGGTGCGCGGCCGCCGGACGCGGCGAGAACAGGATGGCCGCCAGCAGGAGCAGGGCGACGGGCACGAAGCGCGACGTCATCTATGGATACCTTTCTGGGGCACGACCTTGCCTCAGACTTCGGCGGAATGGTGGCGCCCCACCGCGCGCCCGACACCGGCGCCGCGGGACCGACCCGGCGGAATTATCCTCCTACCCGCGAAACGCGGGAGAATGATGACAGCCCGCCGCCGCCCTCCAAGGCCGGCCCGTGGATGCATGACGGCCGTCCCGCTGCACGGGACGGCCGCGGAACCCAGGCCTGCGAAGGCTCAGTTGCTGCCGAGCAGAGTGATCAGCTCGGCGCGGAACTCGGCAGAGATGTCCGGACGCGAGAGCGCATAGGCCACGTTCGCCATGAGGAAGCCGATCTTGGAGCCGCAATCGTAGACGTGGCCATCGAAGCGCACGGCGTAGAAGGGCTCGGTCTCCTTCAGCTTCAGCATGGAATCGGTGAGCTGGATCTCGTTACCAGCGCCCCGCTCCTGATTCGCCAGCAGGTCGAAGATCCCGGGCTGGAGGATGTAGCGGCCGGAGATGGCAAGGTTGCTCGGCGCGGTCCCGGCCTTGGGCTTCTCCACCATCTGGGTGATGGCCTTGGCCCCCTTGGCCTTTTGCTCGCCGGTGCCGACGATGCCGTACTGATGGGTCTGGTCGTCCGGCACCTCGTAGACGGCGATCATGTTGCCGCCGGTCTCGTCATACGCCTCCACCATGGAGGCGAGGCAGCCCTTGCCGTTCTTGGCCATGTGCAGCATGTCCGGCAGCAGCAGCGCGAACGGCTCGTCGCCGATGATGTCGCGCGCGCACCACACCGCATGGCCGAGGCCGAGGGGCAGCTGCTGGCGGGTGAAGGAGGTGGTGCCTGCCTTCGGGGTATCCCGGTCGAGCTGCTCCAGCTCCTTGATCTTCCCGCGCTCCTGCAGGGTGCGCTCCAGCTCGAACTGGCGGTCGAAATGGTCCTCGATCACCGCCTTGTTGCGGCCGGTGACGAACACGATGTGCTCGATGCCCGCCGCCCGGGCCTCGTCCACCACGTGCTGGACCACGGGACGGTCCACCACCGTCAGCATTTCCTTCGGCACGGCCTTGGTGGCGGGCAGGAAGCGCGTGCCGAGACCTGCAACGGGAAGAATCGCCTTACGAATGGGTTTACGCATCAAGTCCGCCCCTCAGTGAGCCCCGATAAACGGGTCCATATCACACCCGAATATTGCAGGCCGAATGCAGCGCAGCAAAGCCAATGCATGACGGCGAGAGGATGGCAACCAGGAAGAAAGGCGCGAAGTTCCGCCCGCTTCGGTTAACGCCTTGGAAGCGCCGAAGAAACGGAAAACTTGCCATCCATTAACCGCGACGCAACCATATTGCGGCCCAGTAGATGCCTCACACGGATTGGAAGAGGACCGCCGGAAACGGCGCCCGGGAGAAGGCTTGGCGATGGCTTCGACGACCTGCAGCAGCACATTGTGCGCCGTGCTCGCGCTGGCCGCGGCGGCGCTGGTGACGCCGGCGGCGGCGCAGGCCCAGACCACCGGATCGATCTTCGGCTTCCCGCCACCCGCCCAGCCGCAGCAGGCGGCCGGCGGCGGCCACCCCCTGATGACGCCCCAGGCGCTCGCCGAAGCTCAGGCGAACTTCCCGAACTGCATTGCCGCCCTGTGGCCGCTCGCCCAGGCGAAAGGCGTGTCGCGGCGGACCTTCGAGCGCTACACGGCGCAGCTGCAGCCGCAGATGAAGATCATGGAGTTCATGGACAGTCAGCCGGAGTTCTCAAAGCCCATCGGGGCCTATGTGAACATGCTGGTCACCGAGTGGCGCGTGAAGAAGGGCCGCGAGGTGCTGGAGCGCTACAAGCCCATCTTCGAGAAGGTGGAGAAGGCCTTCGGCGTCGACCGCTATGCGGTGGCGGCCATCTGGGGCATCGAGTCCACCTATGGCGATCCGGACGGAATCGGCCGGCGCAACGTGCTGGAATCCGTCGCAACCCTCTCCTGCATCGGGCGGCGGCAGGACTATTTCCGCGACGAGTTTGTCGCCACCCTCCAGATCCTGGAAAAGGGCGACGTACCCTATGACCACCTGAAGGGCTCCTGGGCGGGCGCCTTCGGCCCCACCCAGTTCATGCCCACCTCGTTCCAGCGCTTCGCCGTGGACTTCGATGGGGACGGCAAGCGCAACGTGGTGGATTCCATCCCCGACATCATCGCCTCCACCGCCAACAACCTGAAGCTCGACGGCTGGGAGTTCGGCAAGGCCTGGGGCTATGAGGTGGACCTGCCGCAGGGCTTCGACTATCGCAACGCCAACCGCACCATCAAGCGCACGCTCGGCGAGTGGAACAACATGGGCGTGCGGCGCGCCGGCGGGCTCGCCTATCCGCGGCCGACCGAGACGGCCTACCTGCTCCTCCCAGCGGGGGCGAACGGTCCGGCCTTCCTGATGATGAAGAATTTCGACGCCATCCTGAAATACAACCCCGCGGATGCCTACGCCCTCGCCATCGGCCACCTGGCGGACCGGCTGCGCGGCGGCGGCGCCTTCGCCCAATCCTGGCCGAAGGAGGAGCGGGGCCTCAGCAAGGCGGAACGCCTGGAGATCCAGGGCCGCCTCGCCCAGATGGGCTACGACATCGGCAATGTGGACGGCATCCTCGGCCAGAAGACCCGCGTCGCCATCCAGGACTTCCAGGTCCGCTCCGGCCTCCTGCCGGACGGCTATCCCGACGTGGCGCTGCTCCAGCAGATGCGGCGGTGAGGGGCGAGCCCCTCCCCCTGCTCCCTATCACCCGCCGGCATGACCGGCAGGTTTTCTTCATGTAGCTGTTGGGCCCCTACGTCCGGAAATGGTTCTTCACGGCATGCTGCGCGAGGAAACGCGTGATGGCGCCGTAGACGAGCTCCCATTTCGCCGTGGCCCTTGCCGGCACCTGCACGGTGGCGGACCAGTCCTCGCTCTGGAAGCGCATCTCGGTGATGGCGCCCGGCGCGGCGGGATCGGCAGCAAGGCGCAGGAGGATGCAGCGGTCCTCCGAGATCCGTACCAGGACATCGCCGGCGGCGGAGGGAAAGCGTTCCAGATCATGGAGAAAGCCGCGCCGCGCCTCCACCTTGCGCACGGCGGCAATCATCTTCGTCATGCCCATCCAGTCGGCATGACGGCCGTAATAGAGACCGGAGACGCGAATGATGAAATCATCGTCCCCCCGGGCTGCAGCCGGCGGCTGCGCCTCGGCGCCTTCCGTCCCTCCGCCCGCCTTCGGCTCCGCCGCCACCGGGACGGGGGCCCCCTCCCCCGCCGGAGCAAGGTCGGAAGCCCAGAAGGCGACGGCAATCTCGCGGGTGCGGGCCACGCAGCCGAAGCGGGCGAGGTCTGGCACCGTGAGGGCGTAGGCGGCCGGGAAGGAGAGAAGATCGTCCCCCGCCCGGAAATAGAGCGTTTCCCCAAGCTTCTGGCGGGCGGAGGCCTGCCGCTCCTCCAGCGTCTTCGGCGCGACCCGCGAGAGGTTCACCGTCTCGCAGATCGCCGCCGGCACATCCATCATCGAAAACGCCCCCAACGTCGCGGCTGGTCTCGCCCGCCCGGGCAACGCCCTTCAGTCTAGCCCGATCCGGTAGCTCTGCGGAAACGGCGTCCCGCCCATGTCCACCGGCGCCAGCGGCCGGGACGCCGGGCGCTTCAGCACGCGCTTCACGATCTCTGGGATCATGGTGCCGCCCACGTAGCGGCCGAGGCACTCGTGGTGCCCGTAGCCGAAATGCAGGTAGGTGTGGAACGGCCGATCGGCCCGGAACGCTTCCGGGTCCGGCACGAAGTCCGGATCGAACATGGCGGAGAGGCTGAGCGGCAGCACCACCGTGCCCTTGCCGATCACCTTCTCCCGTTCCGTGCCGCCGGCAAGGGTGTAGGTGGAGGCCGCCTCGCGGAACATGAAGGCGACGATGGGCGAGAAGCGCAGCGCCTCCCACACATAGCCCTCGAACGCCGGATCGTCCGCCACCGCCGCCGCCCGCGCCGCGCCCAGCACCTCGGGGCGGGAGAACAGCTCGGCCAAAGCGTTGATGGCCGCCTCCGCCGTGGTCTCGATGGCGCCGATGAGCAGGCCGCCGATGTTGATCACCACCCGGTCCATGCCGAAATGGTCGGCGGCCGGCAGGTTGAGGGAAAGAATGCGGGTGAGGCTGTCGTCCGGGGCGGTGCCGGCCTTGATCTCGGCGATGCGCGCCGGAATCAGCTGGGCGAACAGCGCCCGCAGCTTCACCCGGCTGTCCTCCGCCGCCTGGTGGATGGCGTCGGCATCCGGGCGGCCGTCGTAGGGCAGGTTGTTGAACTGGTCCATCTGGTTGGCATACGACCAGTCCAGCAGGTCCTTGTCCTCGCCCTTGATGCCGAACAGCTGCTGCACGATGCGCAGCGGCACGATGCGGGCGAGATGTTGCACCGCCTCGATCTCGCAGCCCGCCTTGTCCAGCGCCTCGTCCGCCACCTGGGCTGCCAGCGCCCGGATCTTCGGCAAGTCGTCCCAGGCGAGGATGGCGCGCATCACGGACTTGTCGCGGTAGTTCACCACCGTCTCGTCCATGGCGAGCATGAAGTCGCCCATCTTCGGCTTGTAGAGGTCCACGGTGAACACCTTCGGGACCGACAGGGCCTCGATCACGTCGGCCCGCTTGGCCAGCAGCGTCACCTCGCTCGTCTCATAGATGGGGGCATGGGCCCTCAGCTCGGCGAAGAAGGGGCGCGGCTCGCTGGCGATCCAGCTGCGGGCGAGCGGCCAGCGCTCCACCGGGCGCAGCGCCGCGAGGCGGTCGAGATAGGGCGTTGCCGACGCCTTCTCAGTGCTGCTGGACATTGGGCCCCTCCAGGATCTTCAAATATTCGATGATGGCAAAGCGGTCCTCCGGCGAGAGCTTCGCCACGGAGGGATCGGGAAAGACGTGACCCCGGTTGGAATTGCCCGGCAGGCTGGTGTCGAACAGGAAGAGGCCGGCCCGCTCCTTCTCCGTGAAGGCGTCGGGCGCCGAGACGAAGCCGAGCTTCTCGGTATCGAGCCGCTTCGAGCCCACATAGAAGCGGGCCGGGCGCTCCTCCTCCGGGGAGAGCAGGTCGTAGAGGGTGGGCACGGAGCCGTTGTGCAGGAAGGGCCCAGTCGCCCACACGCCAGCGAGCGGGCCCGCCTTGTAGGCCGCCGTCTGCAGCCAGCCCGACTGGGGGGTGTTGCTGCCGGGGGAAAAGCGCCAGCCATAGGCCGCCTTGCGCGCATCACCGGTGATGCCGCGGGCGCGCAGGTCATTCTCCGTGACGGCGCTGACGGTGGCGAGCAGCACCGCCGCCGCCCGCACCTGCCCGTCCGCCGTGTGCGGCGCGTTGGCGAGCAGCGGGGCGAGCACGCCGGGCCGGGCGAAGCGGTCGGTGAAGTTGGCGATCATCTTGGGGTCGGTCTTCACCTTGGCGAGATCGACCATGCTCACGGCCAGCCACTGCCGGCCGCCCTCGGTGTCGGCGGCAGGCGTGAGGGGGTAGTCGGGTCCGCCATGACAGCCCGTGCAATAGGATTTGAACAGCTCGGCGCCACGCTTCGCCTTGGCCGCATCGACCTTGCCCAGCACCTTCTCCGGCCATGCCGGCGGCTTCAGGCTGGCGACCCAGGCCTCCAGCGCCACCA
The DNA here is from genome assembly GCF_043194755.2 of Xanthobacter nonsaccharivorans. Lineage (NCBI taxonomy): Bacteria > Pseudomonadati > Pseudomonadota > Alphaproteobacteria > Hyphomicrobiales > Xanthobacteraceae > Xanthobacter > Xanthobacter nonsaccharivorans. The sequence goes on from NZ_CM195526.1 coordinate 3,734,183, forward strand.
GATTGTCCACCAGCGCAGTAGAGGAGAAGGCTGCCGGATTGCCATTGGCGAAACTGGTATGGCCGAACACCCCCAGAACTTCGCCGAGGTTGCGGCCGAGCGGATTGCCGGCCACCCCGTTCCACTGCACGTAGCGCTGCCGGGGCGTGGTCCACAGGAAGGGATAGCTCACCGGCGCATCCGGAATGCGGAAGTTGGCGGGCTCCGCCAGCGCATCGGCGGCCACCGCGTTCAGGATGTGGCCGAAGGCGTCGAGCCGCCCGCGTCCATAGGGCACCGGCGTCCACGCGCCGGCCTCGAGCCGGCGGATCTCGGCGGCGATAGCCTCCAGCCCCGGGCGGACCAGCTTGGGATCCACCGTCACCAGCCGCGCGGCGAAGCGCTGGAACTTGGCGGGGTCCGCCAGCGTCACGTCCAGCGCCGTGCTGAGGCGCCGCATGAACATCTGGTAGTCCCCGAGGGAGGCGCCGCCGTCAATGCGCAGGCGCGCGCCGCCCTTGGCCTCGATATCGGCGGTGTGGCAGGCGGCGCAGGTCAGGCCCACCGAGGGGCCGAACGCGCCACCCGGCCGCGGATCCTTCACGAAACCGACGGGAAGACCGTCCGGATTGAGCGCGGAAGGCCCTTCCGCCGGCAGGAAGCCGGTCTCGGCGATGTAGCCCGGCGCGAGGAACGGCTCCTGCGAGAACGGCTGCTCCAGCGCCCTGAGAACAACGTAGGGCAGCAATTGCGAGCCCTGGGGCGTGTAATAGAACTTCTCGCGCAGATCGTCGGACCATCCCTGGTCGAGCGTCACCAGCGCACCCGGCTTCGGCGCCGGATCCCGCGACGACATGATCGCATCGGTCACAGCCGCAAGCCCGAGAAAGCCCGCGAACCCCGCGAGCAGGATCAGACCTTTCCGCCCTAGCATTCCTTCCCCCAAGATCGTGCGGGACCCCGCTCCCCGCCTTCGCGACTGCGCCGGCCCTGCGGCCGGCGCGTGTGTGTTCGGTGTCCCGGCCGCCCGCCGGCACGGTGGGCCGCGAGCAAGGGAGCGAAGCGATGAAGCTTAGCATTTCACCAATTCATAACAGGCGAAATGCAGACAACCGTCCCTGCCACGCACAGCCGCGCGAAGCGCGCGACCCCTTGCCCATCAGACCAGCGAGAGGTCGAGGCTCTCGCGCAGGCGCGCCACCAGCTCGCCCTGCCGGTTGGTCCCCGTCTTCTCGTAGAGCGCCTTCAGCTGGCTGCGCGCCGTGGAAAGCGCGACGCTGCGCTGCTGGGCGAAATCGGCCAGGGAAGCCCCAACCGCCAGCGCTGCCGCCAGCGCCGCCTCGGACGGCGTGAGGCGGAAGGTGGTCTGGAGCCGGCGGGCAAGGTCCGCCCCGCTGCGGCCGGGGGCGCGCACCACCACCGCCACCTGTGAGCGCGAGGCGAGGCGTGCCGCCCCTTCCGTGGCCGGAAGCGGATGCAGGGAGACGCGGAACGGCCCCTCGTCATCGCCGTGGCGCGGCACTTCCATATGCTCCGCATGGGGCAGGTTCGCTTCGCCGCGGGCGGCGGCGATGGCCAGCCCCACCGCCCCGGAGAGCGCGCGGGAGGCACGGTCATCACGGAAGGTGAGGCGGCCGGACCGCACGGTCACGTCCCCCAGCTTCACCATGGCCTCGCCGGCGCGGTTCATATGGGCCACCTGCATGTCGCCATCCACGAGGAAGATGCCGGCGTCCACGATGTCCAGCGCCGCCGCGATGTCGCCCACCTTGGCCTTCGCCTCGTCGAGCAGCGCGTAATATTCGAATGCGCGCCGCAGGTGCGGCACCACGAGGGAGAGCTTCTGCTTCTCGCCCGCGCCGAACGGCCCCTTCGCCCGCCCGCGCATGGCGCAGATGGTGGCCATCACGTCCGCCTCCTGCGCGAAGTAGGAGACGAGGGAATGCTCGAGGTCCATCGGCTCCACCACCTCGCGGAACATGGCGGACGCGCGGAACTGGTCCGGATCCACCCCGTCCTCGCCGCAGATGACACGGCCGGGATTGGAGAGGATGTACGACAGCCGCGGATCCTCGGTCGCATGGCGATAGAGGAAGGTCTTGTAGTCGTTGTGGTCGTGCCCCCACACGCGCCAGGTGGGCTTCATCTGCTGCTTGAGGCTGAACACCGCGAGCTGGCCGACGCGGCCGTCGATGAAGCGCGTCACGCCCTCCAGCAGGATGCCCCATTGCTGGGGATCGCCACTGAGGTCGTAGACGTCGCCGATGAGGCGGGAATACTGATCAAGATCGCCCATATCCGTCCCATTTCCGCGTCCCGTCGCATCCAGCCTGGCCGGCGCGTTCGGACGCATGATCCGATGGACCGCCGATGGTTCATCCCCGCGAGAACCGAACGACGCGCCAGGCGCCCCTCATCGCCCGAAGGCGGTGCATGACGGAAGAGCCCGGCAGACGCCACGCAACGCAACGTCGCAGCCACCGAGCGTACTCCAGGCCGCGGCGCAGCATTGCACAACCACCTCAGGCTGCAAGACGCCCGATGGGGGGTCATCCCCCATTCTGATGATGCTCCCCCATGCGGGGGCATGCTGACCTATCGGGAAGGGTGGGGGCCGCAAACGACGAGAAGTGAAGAACCAGAATGCGCGTGGAGAGGTCATTGCAGATGTGTTCGGGGCAAGGGGAGCCGCGGCCGTCGCTGCGCGAGGCGATCGGCGAGCGCGTGCGCGCTCTGGCGCTGGAGGCCGGCGCCCGCCCCAGTGATCACGGCTTCTGCCGGATGTTTCCCAACCTCACGGGAGAGGCGCACCTGTTGCCCCTCGGCCCGCGCACCCTGAAGGATCTTTCCCGCCTCGCCGCCGCGATGGCCGAGCCGGAGGCGCAATCGCAGCCGCCCCGCCTGCGCTCCGACGGGGATGCGGACCTGCCGGCGGCCTATACCTATCTCGTGGAATTCGTGCGCAACGACCTCGTCTGGGAGCGCCGGGCGCCTGACGAGTCCTGGGCGCCGGACCAGACCGGGGCGCCGGCGTTCGCCCCCCTCGGCTCCCTCGCGGGTCTGCTCAACCGGCGCTCCGGCTGCCTGGAGCTCGACAGTGTCTATGACGCCCCGCGCGATCCTGCGGTGGTGCGGCGCATGCTGGTGGGCACCACGGCGCCGAAGCGCAAGGGCAGCCCTTTTGCGCGGGCGCCGCGCGTGGGCGATGGCAACGACCTGCCCCGCCATCCGCGCAGCATCGACCCCGCGCGCGACCGCACCGCCCGCATGGGCGACACCCGCAACGATGCCAACCTCATCCTCGGCCAGCTGCATGTGGCCTTCCTGAAGGCGCACAACGCGCTCATCGCCTCCGGCCTCTCCTTCGAGGCGGCGCGCCGCGCCCTGCGCCAGCGCTACCAGTGGATGGTACTTTTCGACCTCCTGCCGAAGCTGTGCGCGCCCGATGCGCTGGAGGAGGTGATGGCGGAGGGTCCGCGCCTGTGGCACGTGGACCGGCCGGCAGCGCTGGCGATGCCGGTGGAATTTTCCGCCGCCGCCTTCGTGCTCGCCCCCTCCATGGCGCGGGCGACCTACGACTACAACGCCAACTTCCGCCAGATGGACCGCGGCACCCTGGCGACCCGCGCGGTACTCGGCGCCGGCGGCCGTGGACCCGATGCGCTGGAGGAGACCCATATCATCCAGTGGGATGCCTTCCTGCCGCTGCGCGCCGAGGCCCCGCAGCGCGCCCGGCGCCTCGACACTCTCCTTGCCGGTGCGGGCGAGACCGTAGAAGCCCTGGCGACGCACCATCTCCTCCGGGGCGTGCGGCTGGGACTTCCTACCGGACAGGCGGTAGCGCGGCACATGGGGCTGCGCCCCCTCAGGGACGACACCCTGCTCGCCGCCCTGCCGGACCACCAGCGCGTCGCGGCCCTGCCCTTCTGCGAGGCCACGCCCTTGTGGTTCTATATCCTTGCGGAGGCCGGCAATCCCGAGGGACCAGCCGGGCGCCATCTCGGCCCGGTTGGCAGCCGCATCGTCGCCGAGGCGCTCTGGAACCTCGTCCGGCACTCGGATGCCTCCATCCTCGCCCCGGGGATGATCCCCGACCTGCAGCACTTCTCCCTCTGCGACCTCGTGCTGCTCGCCGCGGAGCAAGACGCGGCCTGATCGGACATGACGCTTCCGCCAGCGGACGAAGCGGCGACCAGGGCGGCCGGGGGCGGCCGCATCGCAGCATGCCGCAACCATCTTCCCTGCCCGCACGGAACCCTATGCCGGAGAGGCGAAGGTATTGTCGCAAGCTTTAGTCGGTATTATAGTGCGGAATATTGCCCATTTTACCGGCATTTACTTCGTTTCTGCGTGATGTTGAATGAAATGACGTGACATCGGAGAGACTCTACGCCTAGCTTTCGCACCGCGGCAATCTAGTGGAAGGGGGCGCTTCCCATGGATAGCTTGGATCTTCTGGACGGTGATGCGCGCACGGTAGCCTCGAACCCCTCCCTCGAACCGGAAGCCATTGCCGTCATCGGCATCGGTTGCCGCTTCCCGGGCGGCATAGCCAGCCCGGAGGGATACTGGTCCTTCCTCGTGGGCAAGAGATGCGGCATCCGCGAGATCCCGGCGGACCGCTGGAACCTCAACAATTACTATGATCCCGACCCGGAGGCGGCTGGCCGCTCCTATTCCAAGTGGGGCGGATTCCTGACCGGGGACGTCTTCCACTTCGATCCCGCCTTCTTTGACATGGCACCGCGCGAGGTCATCTCCATGGACCCGCAGCAGCGCCTGCTGCTGCAGGTGGCCTACGAGGCGGTCGAGGATTCGGGCGTGCCCCTGCGCGACCTCCAGAAGCACCGCACCGGCGTGTTCGTCGGCATCTCCACATCCGATTTCAGCTACTCGCAGCGCTACCGGCGCGTCGCCACCGACATCTTCGCCGGCACCGGCTCAGCTTATTCCATCGCCGCCAACCGCATTTCCCATCGCCTGGACCTGAAGGGGCCGAGCATCGCGCTCGACACCGCCTGCTCGTCGGCGCTCGTGGCGGTGGACCAGGCGATCCGCCACCTGTCCATGGGCACCTGCGACGTGGCGCTCGCCGGCGGCGTCAACATGATGCTGGATCCCGGGCCGTTCATCGCCTTCTCCAGCGCCAACATGCTCTCGGCCACCGGTGCCATCTACACCTTCGACGCGCGGGCCGATGGCTTCGTCCGCGGGGAAGGCTGCGGCCTCGTGGTGCTGAAACCCCTGGCCAAGGCGGTGGCGGACGGCGACCGCATCTATTCCGTCATCCGCGGCTCCGCCGTGAACCAGGACGGGCGTACCCCGACGTTGACCGCCCCGAGCGATGCGGCCCAGACCGCCATGCTGGAAAACCTCGTCGCCCGCACCGCCATCGACCCGGAGGATGTGGGCTATGTGGAGGCGCACGGCACCGGCACGCCGGTGGGCGATCCCATCGAGGCGAGCGCCATCGGCCGCGTGTTCGGCAGCCCGCGGGTGGACAGGCCGGTGCTGGTGGGCTCCTTCAAGCCCAACCTCGGGCATCTGGAATCCGCCTCCGGCATCGCCGGCCTGATCAAGATCGTCCTGTCCACCCATCACGGCGTGGTGCCGCCGAACCTGAATTTCGAGCGGCCGAACCCGAACATCCCCTTCGACGCCCTCGGCCTTGCCGTGCCGGTGGAGCCGACCCCCTATGCCGGCGAGCACGACGTGCGGCTCGCGGTGGTGAATTCCTTCGGCTTCGGCGGTACGAATGCCAGCGTGGCGGTGGAAAGCTGGCAGGGCGGCCGGCGCAGCTACCCGGAGCGCTCCTGCCCGCCGGCGCTGCTGCGCCCCCTCGCCACCCCCGATGCGGCGAGCCACGATCCCGTGTTCATCCCCCTCTCGGCCAACGGCAAGGGCGCCCTCGCCCTCTGGGCGGAAGAGCTGGCCGATGCGGTGGACGAGGGCGGCCCCCTCGGCGCCGTGCCCTACCAGGCCCTCTCCACAGCCCTCCGGACCCGCCGCGATCACCTCAACGAGCGCGCCGTCGTCCTCGCCGACGAGGCGGCCCGCGACCTGCCGCTGAAGCTGCGCACCCTGGCACTCGGCGCCGATGCGCCCGCCGACGAGGCCATCGCGCCCTATATCGTCACCGGCCGGGCCAAGCCGCGCCGGCTCGCCTTCACCTTCTCCGGCCAGGGCGGCCAGTGGTGGGCCATGGCCCGCCGGCTCCTCACCGAGGACCGCACCTATCGCACCTTCGTCGAGACCTTCGACGAGGCGCTGAAGCCCTACACCGGCTGGTCGGTGATCGCTGAGGTCACCCGCGACGAGGCCACGAGCCGCATCAACGACGCGGACGTGACGCAGGCCGCCATCTTCTCGAACCAGGTGGGCCTCTACCACATGTGGCGCGAGCGCGGGCTCGTGCCCGAGCTGCTGGTGGGCCATTCCTTCGGCGAGGTGGCGGCGACCCACATCGCCGGCTGCATCGATCTGGAGACCTGCGCCCGGATCATCTACCACCGCGGCCGCATCCCGCACGGCAGCAAGCGGCGCGGGGCCATGGCGACGCTCGGCGTCACCCATGAGCAGCTCGCTCCCCTCCTGCCGGGCGACGGCTCGGTGGTGGTGGCCGCCTACAATGGCCCGACGGCCCAGACCATCTCCGGCATGGAAGCCCCGGTGGATGCGGTGCTGGCCGAGGTGCGCCGGCTCTATCCGGACGTCACCGCCCGCCGCCTTACCATGGATTTCGGCTGGCACTCGCCCCATCTCGACGATTGCGAGGCCATGTTCCGCGAAGGCCTCGGAGAGATTTCCTGGCAGCCGCCGGCGCTGCCCATCGTCTCCACCGTCACCGGAGTATTGGAGACGCGGTTCGACGCCGAATACTGGTGGCAGAACCTGCGCCAGCCGGTGAGCTACAAGAGGGCCATCGACTTCTGCCTCGATCTCGGCATCGACGCCTTCCTGGAGCTGGGCCCGCACCGCACCGTGACCCCGCTCATCCACGGCATCGCCCAGGAGCGCGGGGCATCCGTGGTGGCGGTCTCCTCGCTGGAACGGCAGGGGGACGACCGGCTCGTGATGGCGCGTTCCATGGCGAACCTCTTCGTGAACGGTGTCTCCCTCGACGCCATGCAGGACAGCGCTGGACATGACGAGCGCGCCGGCGAGCCCCTTGCCCTGCCGCGCCGCCCCTGGGCCAACGAGCGCCTGTTGCAGCTGCCGCTGGAGGCACGGCAATTCCTGTTCGACGGGGACCGCCACCCGCTGCTGGGCTGGCGCGAGACCGCGCCGGACCCGGCCTGGACCAACGAGATCACGCTGAAAAGCACCAAGTATCTCGGCGACCACCGGCCGGGGGGCGACTGCCTGTTTCCCACCGTGGGCTACCTGGAGATGATGGCCGGCGCCCTGCGGGAAGTGTTCGGGCCCGCGCCCGTGGAACTGCGGGACTTCAAGATCTTCGATGCCCTCTCCATCGGAGCCGAGGACGTGGTGTTGCTGCGTACCACCTACGATCCGGTGACCAGCCGCGTGCGCATCTTCTCCATGAAGCGCGACACCGAGGAAGACTGGCGCCTGCGTGTGGAAGCCTACGGCTGGCAGCACCCCTTCACCCTGCCGCCCGCGCACTTCGATCCCGAGGTGCTGAAGACCACGCCGGCCATCACCAAGGACGACTTCTACCGCCTCACCGCGCGTCACGGGCTGGACTACGGGCCGAGCTTCCAGGCGGTGGAGGCCATGTGGCTGCTCGGCCCGCGCCATGCGGTGGCGCGCATCGTCAGCGCGGAGGCGGCCAGGCGGGTCGGCTTCGTCGCCTTCCCGGGCCTGTTCGACAGCGTGCTCCAGTCCGGCCTCGTGGTGGACGACGTGGACGCGGGCCTCTGGATCCCCGGCGAGCCGCTGCCGGAGGAGGAGAGCGTCGCCGGCAGATACCGGCTGATGCTGCCCATCGGCATCCGCAAGGTGATGGTGGCGGGTCCGCTGCCGCCGGAGGTCATCTGCGAATTCTTCACCGATCCGAAGGACGACACCGGCATCTACCGCGTCTATGCGCCGGACGGCACGCCCCTGCTCGCCGTCGAGAACCTGCAGGTGAAGACGCTGGGTGCCGTGAAGGCCGCCGCCGGCGAGACCGGCACGGTGGTGATCGAGGAGACGTTCGAGCCCGCCGCCGAGAAGGCCGGCACGTCCCTGCGCCTTGGTCGCTGGCTGCTGGTGACGGGGGATGCCACCACGACCGCTCCGCTTGCCAACGCCTTGGCGGACGCCGGCGCGCAGGTGGAAACAGTGAGCGCCGATCTCTTCCGCACCATGCGCACGGACGATGCCGCGGGGCTGGTGGAGGCGCGTCTTGCCGCACCGGAGGGCCTCGCAGGCATCCTGTTCGCCGGCACCGCCGGGGGAGAGCTGGGGCCGGAGGGCGAACTCGACACCGAACGCTTCGTGGCAGCGGTGGAGGCGGCATCCTGCGGTCTCGTCACCGTGGGCCAGGTGCTGGATCGGCTGAGGGCGGCGCCCGCGCGCCCGGCCCTGGTGGTGCTCGGCCGGGCCAGCCGGCGCACGCCGGCGGATGGGGCGATGACCACCGAGGGCCTCGCGGATTCCGCACTCCTCGGCCTCAGCCGCACCATCGCCAACGAATGCCCGGAATTCGCCGTGCGTCATGTGGATGCGGATGCCGACGCCTTCACCGAGGGCACGGCTCTCGCCCGCGCAGCGCTGGAGGACAGTGACGAGACGGAAATCGTCCTGCGCGGCCGCGAGCGCCAGGTGCCCCGCCTCCGGCAGGGCGCACTCACCGGGCTCGCCCCGCGCCACCGCACCATCGTGAAGGCGAGCGAGGACGCCAACTTCACCGTCACCATGACGAGCCCCGGCCTGATCGACCACGTGGTGCTGCGCGAGAGCCCCATGCCGACACCGGAGGCGGACGAGGTGGTGGTGGAGGTGGCGGCCGTGGGCCTCAACTTTCGCGACATCATGGCCGCCACCGGCATCCTGCCCGACGAGGCGGAGGGCCCGGGGGCGTGGTGGCGCAATCTCGGCCTGGAATTCGCCGGCACCATCGTCCGCGTCGGCGCAGAGGTGGAAGGCTTCGCGCCCGGTGACCGGGTGATGGGCATGGGCAAGGGTTTCCTGCGCCGGTTCGCCGCCGCCGAAGCCCGCTTCCTCATGCGCGTGCCGGAGCATGTGGAGCTGAAGGACGCGGCGACGCTGCCCGCCGCCTTCATGACCGCGCATTATTCGCTGGTGGACGTCGGCCGCCTGTCGGACGACGAAAAGGTGCTCATCCACCTCGCCACGGGCGGTGTGGGCCTCGCCGCCATCCAGGTGGCACGGCACGTGGGCGCGGAGATCCTCGCCTCGGCGGGCTCGGACGCCAAGCGCGCCTTCCTGCGCGACCTTGGCATCGGGCACATCATGAACTCCCGCTCCCTGGAATTTGCGGAAGCCGTCCGCGCCGCCACCAGCGGGCGGGGCGTGGACGTGGTGCTGAACGCGCTCTCCGGCGCTGGCATCGACAAGGGGCTCGAGTGCCTCGCCCCCTTCGGCCGCTTCGTGGAGATCGGCAAGCGCGACCTCGCCCAGGACAAGCCCATCGGGCTGAAGTCGCTCTACTACAACAACACCTATTCGGTGATCGACCTGTCCACCATCGCCGACGAGCGGCCCGCCAAGCTCGCCGCATTGCTGAAGGCGGTGGAGGCGCTGGTCGCGGAGGGAACCTACCGGCCGCTGCCGGCCACCCGCTTCCCCGCCTCCCGCGCCGCGGAAGCCATGCGCCTGTTCTCGAAGGCGCAGCACATCGGCAAGGTTGTGCTCACCTTCGACGAACCCGAGATCGAGGTGGAGATTGATCTTTCCCAGGCCATCCGCTTCTCGGCCGAGGCGAGCTATCTCGTCACCGGCGGCCTGCGCGGGTTTGGCGTGGCCATCGCCGACTTCCTGAGCCGTCACGGCGCCGGGCGCCTGCTGCTCGCCGGCCGCAACGGCACGCCGGACGAGGAGGCCGCGCCCGTGCTCGCCGCCATCGCCGCGCGGGGGACGCAGATCGTGCCGGTCGCCCTCGATGTGACGGACGCGCCGGCCGTGGACGCGCTGGTCGCGGCCTACGCCCGCTCCGACAAGCCGCTGAAGGGCATCGTCCACGGTGCGGCGGTGATCGAGGACGGCTTCCTCAACCAGCTCGATGCGGCGCAGATCGCCCGCGTCATCCGCCCCAAGGCGGGCGGCGTCTGGAACCTGCACAAGGCGGCGACGGCCCACGGGGCGAAGCTCGACTTCTTCGTGAGCTTCTCGTCGCTGGCGCAGGTCATCGGCAGTCCGGGGCAGGCGAACTACACCGCGGCCAATTCCGTGCTCAACGCCATGGGCTCGTTCCGCAAGGGGCGCGGGCTTCCCGGCTCGGCGGCGGCGTGGGGGTCGATCGCGGGCTCCGGCTTTGTCGCCCGCTCGGAGGCGCTCGGCAACTATCTTGAGAGCATCGGCATGAAGCCGGTGCAGGACCAGGAGGCGGCCGAGGCCCTCGGCACGCTGCTGCGGGCCGAGGAGGAGAACCTCGGCTTCGCCCGCGCCGACTGGGCGGCCATCGGGCGGGCGCTCTCCCGCACCGCGGGGGCCGCGCGCGTGAAGCCGCTGCTCGCCCAGCGCACCGGCGGGCGCTCGCGCATCCAGGCGGAGCTCATCGCCGCCCCGCGGGAAGCATGGGACGCCATGCTGGCTGACCTCATCCGTGCGGAGGTGGCGAAGGTGCTGAAGGTGTCACCGTCCGACATCCCGGCCGATCGGCGCCTCAGCGAGCTGGGCCTTGATTCCCTCTCCTCCTTCGAGCTGAAGAACCGCATCGAGGCCCATGTGGATGTGAACATTCCCGTGGCGAAATTCCTCCAGACCCCCACGGTCACAGGCCTGTCCGGCGTGGTGGCCGCGACCTTCGAGGCTGCGCAGAAGGCCCGTGCGGCGAGCGCCGCCGCGACGGCCGGCGCCGGCCCCTCCGAAGCCGGCTCGGGCGTCGCGATCTTCCGTCCCCTGCCCCGGCAGGAAGCGATGCTCGCCCTCGACACCCGCCCCATGACCTCGTCCGTCGCCCGCGCCGCGCTGGAAGTGACCGCCTCCCGCCCCGCGCCGGACCTCGATTTCGAGCCCGTCGCCCGCGCCCTCGCGGCGCTGGCCCGGGACGCCGATGCCTTGCGCCTCACTGCCACCGCTGAAGGCTCCATCGTGGCCGGCGAGGTGCCGGACCTCGAATGGGTCGCGGGGCCGCAGGCCCTCGCTCCCGTCACCCGGCCGGGGCATCTGTGGCGCTTCGGCGTGTCCAGGGCCGCGCATGGCGGCCTCGACCTCCATGCCCGCGCGCACCGGGCGGCGGCCGATGCCCTCTCGCCCCATCTGGCGCTCGCGGCGATCCTCGCCGCGGCCCGGGGCGACGACACGGCCGGCGGGGCCTTCAGCACCTTCGCGGGCGAGCATCCCGCCGAGGGCACGGTGGCGCACGTGGGCCACCTCGCCTTCTGGAAGGAAGTGCTGCGCAACCCGCCCGCGGCCCTTGCCGCGCCTGCCCGCTCGCTGGCGCCCGCGCCCACCGGCTTCGGCCTCAACCGCGGCCCCGTGGGCCATCTCGATGCCACGCTCCTCCTGCCCGGCTTCACAGGTCTTGCGGCGGCGGACCAGGAGGCGCTTCTGCTCTCCGCCTTCGCCCGGGCCCTCGGTGCACGCACCGGGGCCGAGCGGCTGGTGGTGGAATGCCACGATCCGGCCCGGCGCCATGCCCCCACTGGGCTCGTCGGCCCCGTGGATGCCGCGGTGCCGCTGCTGGTGGAGCGGCTCGACATGCCGGCCGAGCGGCTGGTGCGCTGGATCCGTCAGCGCCTCGCCATGGGCCGGGACCACGGGGTGCTGGACACGGCGGCCATCGAGGCGGCGCTCGCGCCGCGCCTCAATGCCGCCGACGCCGCCCTCCGTCAGGTGGGCTTCGCCTTCCTTGACGCCGAGGCTGCCGGGCGGCTCGCCGCCCTCGGCATCGACAAGCCTCTCGATGCGCTGGCCGATCCGTTCAATGAGATCCGCCTCGACCTAGCGACGCAGGGCGACGCCCTCGCCATCCGGCTGGCCCTCGACACCGCGGCCTTCGACGAGGCCGCCGGCCGCGCGCTGCTCGACGCCTTCGCCGCGGCGCTCGGCGACCTCGGCGGCGTACCGGCACAGCCCGACGGCATCGGCACGGATGCCACCTGGCATGCGCCCGCCGAAGCCCTGCGCGGCGCACGTCCGGCCCCCCTGCCGCCGGTGCCCGAGGCGCCTGCCTCACACCCGGCCCGCGTGAGCGGCGAACGCGAGGTGCCGGTCTCCCTCAAGCAGGGGTTGCTGCTGCGCGCGTGCATGAAGCCGGAGACCAACCACGCCTATCGTCTCGCCTGGACCATCGGCCGTGCGTTCCGCATCTCCCCCCGCGTCGACGTGGAGCGCCTGCGCCGCGCCCTGAAGCTTGTGGAAGAGGGCCAGGAAGCGCTGCGCACGCGCTTCGTGGTAGGCGACGACGGCGTGCCGCGCGCCTTCATCCTGCCGCCCGGCGAGCCGCCGCTGGTGGTGGAGGACCTGCCCGACGCGGACGCGGCAGCCGTGGAGGCGCGGCTCGCGCAGCTGCTCGACGACGAGCTCGATCCCTTCACCAACCCACCCTATCGGCTCACCATCCTGCGCTGCGGCGCGGAAGGGGACGTGGTAGTGGCCCACGGCTACCACACGGTGTTCGACGGCTGGGCACTCGGCGTGTTCGTGGAGCAGCTGTTCCAGGCCTTCCTCGGCCTGCCGCTTCCCCCGCCGGAGATGGGCGTGGAGGAGTATGTCACCAAGTTCGAGCGCGCCACCGACCCCGCCTTCATGGCCGAGCGCGACGCCTATTTGCGGGCCCTCTACGGCGAGACCCCGCCCCAGCTCCCAGACTTCGGCCGCAACGCGAAAGGCCTTGCGCCCAACCTGGACCTAACCCATGGCGGCCCGGCCGGCGAACTGTTCGCCTTCCTGACCCCGCAGAGCCAGCAGCGGCTGCAGTCCCGCGCCCGTGCCGCCGGCGTCACCGAGACGGCTCTGCTCATCGCCGCCTACACCCAGACCCTCGCCGCGCAGGGCAACAGGGATGACGTGATGGTGGGCGTCCCGGTGGCCATGCGCACCGACCGCCGCCTGCAGGACTTCATCAGCTGGGTGGCGGGCACCACCCTCCTGCGCGCGCCGGCGAAATCCGCGCCGAGCCTGGAGACGCTGGCCGCCCACCTGTCGGACCAGCTCAACCAGTCCCTGCACTACATGCCGCTGGAGTATGTCTGCGGCGACGGGCCGGTGCATGACGAGATGGTGGCGAAGGGCTCCTACCTCAGCCTCTACATGACGGGCATGCAGTCCCCGGATCGCTTCGCCCGCGGCGCCACCACCTCCAGCCTGCAGCGCCAGGGCAAGGCGGTGGAGCTGGACCTCGGCCTCATCAAGGTGAGGCCGCTGTCGACGCGGCTCCAGCGCTATGTCATCAACGAGATCGACCTCCGCTCCTTCCAGAGCGAAAGCGGGCTTTCCTACCGCATGGGGTTCGACCTCACCGCCTTGACCAAGGCGGAGGCGCGGGGCTTCCTCGACGAGGTGCTGGACCGCATGGGGATCGGCACCAGCGGGTGCGAGGCAATCGTGGACGGCGACGAGGAGCAGACCGCGTGACCTTCCATGACCCGCGAACGGACGACCGCCGCCCCGCCTGCCGACGGGGACGGCGGCCATGAAGCCGCAGCCCCTTCCACCGGTCGCAAAGGCCGCACACGCACACCACACCAATGCGGGATGGCGCCGCTTCACCATCCTCATGCTCGCGCTGATCGTCGGGGGCGGGGCGGCATTCTATTGGTACATCCTGCCCCGAAAGGCGGAGGCATACGAGGTGCGCCCCCGCCTGATGAGCCTCGAGATCAACGGTCCGGGACTGCTCGACGCCATCAACCGCGTGGTCATCACCAGCCGCATCCAAGGCTTCCTGAAGGCGATCGAGGTGGACCGCAACGACCAGGTGCGCAAGGGACAGGTGCTGGCGCGGCTCGAATCCGTGGACCTGCTGAACCAGCTTGCCGCCGCCGAGGCGGAAGCCACCGCCGCCGCGCGCGGCATCGGGGAGGCGGAGAGCGACCGGGCCCGGGTTCTGGCCGGCTACGAAAAGGTGAAGATCGAGCTGGAGCGGCGCACCACCCTTGCCCGCACCAACGCCATATCCCCGGCGGAGCTGACCACCGCGGAAGCCAATTTCCGCCAGGCCGAGGCGGACCTCGCCCGCGCCGAGGCCGGCATCGACCGGGCGAAGGCGCAATTGCTCGCCAAGCAGGCCAATGTGAAGGTACTGGAGGCCCGCCTCGGCGAGGCCACCATCTCCGCCCCCCTCGACGGCGTGGTCATCTCCCGCGAGCGCAATCCTGGCGACCTGCTGCTGCCCGGCGCGAACCTGATGCAGGTGGTGGAACTCTCCACCATCATCGTCTCGGCGCGGTTCGACGAATCCGCCCGCGCCTCCATCAAGGTCGGCCAGCCGGCGCGCATCCGCTTCGCCGCCGATCCCTCCCGCCTGTGGACCGGCCGCGTGCTGCGCCTGTCGCGCCAGGTGGATCAGGAGACACGCGAATTCACCGCCGACATCACCCTCGATGCCCTGCCCGAGAGCTGGGCCATGGGCCAGCGCGCTAACGTGGCGGTGGAGGCGCAATCCCCCGCCCTCGCCATCGGCGTGCCGGAAATCCTCGTGACCCGGCGCGACGGGCGACCCGGCGTGTGGCTTGCGGAGCACGGTCGCGCGGTGTGGCGGCCGGTCGCCCTCGGCTATGTCAGCGGCAACAACATCGAGGTGACGCGCGGGCTGACGGCGGGCGACCTGGTGCTGGCACCAGCGGGGCGCTACCCTTTCGAGCCCGTGACCCCCGGCATCCGGGTCCAGTGACGGCGGGATGAGGCGCAGGGCATGAACATCGCCCTCAAGGACATGCGCTTTTCGATGCTGCGCTTCGCTTTGACGGCGGTGGGCATCGGGCTGCTGCTGGGCGCCACCATGGGCATGATCGGCCTCTACCGCGGCATCGTCCACGAGGCGCTGCTGATCATCAACGACATCGGCGCCGACCTCTGGGTGGTGGAGGGCGGGCGCTCCGGCCCGTTCGCCGAGAGCTCTGCGGTGCCGGCGAGCCTCGACCGGCGGGTGGAGGGCGTGCCGGGGGTGGAGACCACCCGGCGCTTCATCCAGTACAACCAGCAATACCAGATCGACGGCAAGAGCGTGCGCCTCGCCGTGACCGCCATCGACTATCCCAAGGACACCGGCAGCTGGATCCCCCTCATCGACGGGCGGCTGTTCCGCTCCACCCGCTACGAGGCCATCGCCGACCAGACCACCGGCCTCCTGGTGGGGGACATGATCCGCCTCGGCCATGACGACTATGCCGTGGTGGGCCTCACCAAGGGACAGGTGGACATGAGCGGCGACGGCATGTTCTTCGTCACCATCCCCGACGCCCAGGCCATCAACCGGGTGCTGCCCTCGGAAGCCGTGCTGCTGAACCGCCTCGCCAGGGGCCGTTCGCGCATGGGCCTCGGCGACGGCGGCGCGCTCGCAGCCGTGATGGTGGAGCTGAAGCCCAATGCGGACCCGCTGCTGGTGAAGGAGCAGATCAAGGCCTGGGGCGACGTGGAGGTGCTCACCAAGGAGGAGGAGCGCGCCATGCTGCTCGACGGGCGGCTGTGGCGCCTCAGGGTGCAGATCCTCGCCTTCACCGCCATGACGCTGCTGGTGGCGGGCTCCATCATCGCGCTCACCATCTACATGCTGACGCTGGAGAAGATCCACCAGATCGCGCTCCTGAAGCTCATCGGCGCGCGGGACCGGGTGATCATCGGGCTCATCGTGCAGCAGGCGCTGTGGATCGCGGTGCTGGGCTTCGCGGTGGCGCTGGCCATCTCCTTCACGCTCTATCCCAATTTCCCGCGCACGGTGCTGCTGCTACCGGAGGACCTCGCGGGCATCGGCTTCTCGCTCATCGTCATCGCGCTGGGCGCAAGCTGGTTCGCCATCCGCCGGGCCATGAAGGTGCGGGCGCAGGAGGTGCTGGCGTGAGCGATCTCAGCATCTCCCGGCAATTCTGGCCGAGCCAGGTGGTGATGGAGGTGCGCGACGCCTCGAAGACCTACCTGTCGGGCGCCAACGCCGTCCATGCCCTCACCGACATGACGCTGGCGCTGCGCGCCGGCGAGCTCACCGGCATCGTCGGCCCGTCCGGATCGGGCAAGACCACCTTCCTGATGATTGCCGGCCTGCTGGAGCCGCCCTCCACCGGATCGGTGCACTTCCGCGACCAGCCCATCGCCCATGCCCACACCCACCTCAACAGCCTGCGCGACTTCCGCCGCACCCATGTGGGCTTCATCTTCCAGAAGGCGAATCTCATCCCTTTCCTCACGGCCATCGAGAATGTGCAGATCGCGCTGGAGATCAACGACATAAGGCCGAAGGCGGCGCGGGCGAGGGCGCGGGAGCTGCTCGCCCAGTTCGGCCTCGACCACCGGGAGGACAACTACCCGTCCCAGCTGTCGGGCGGCGAGCAGCAGCGCGTGTCCATCGCGCGGGCGCTGGCCAATGATCCGGTGCTGCTGCTGGCCGACGAGCCCACCGCGGCCCTCGACGGCGGGCGCGGCCGGCAGGTGATGGAGGTGTTCCGCACCCTCGCCGACGAGCGGCGCGTGGCGGTGTGCGTGGTGACCCACGACCCGCGCTGGTCCGACATCTTCGACCGCATCGTGGAGATGAGCGACGGCCGCATGGTCTCCACCCGCCCCGGCGGCGCCCTCAAGGCGCGGCTGGAGTTATAGGGCGCGCCTCATACCGTCGGCGGCAAGCGCCGCTCCATTTCCTCCAGGGTGCCGTTGGGCGCGAGGTAGTCGATGAGGCGCAGCGTGCGCTCGCCCGTGCCCGCGAGCTTGGCGATGATCGCCCGCAGCATCCTGAACTCGTGAGTGGAGAGCGGCTCGAACAGGGTGTCGTTGGCGGGCACCTGAACCTGCGTCATCTCGCTCAGGCGCCGCTCGGCTTCCTCCGTCACGGCCAGAACCACGCGGCGGCGGTCATCCGGATTGGGGGCCTTGGTGACGAGGCCCGCTGCCACCAGCTTGTTCACCTCTATGGTCACGAACGCGCCCGACAGGTGCAGGTGCTCGGCCAGCGTGTTCACGCCCAGCTCCGGCGTGCGGCTGGTGAGCCGGGCGATGGAGGTGAGAAGCGTGTACTGGGTGCCGGAAAGGCCGATGAGCGCACCGAGCCGGTTGCGCACCTCCTGGATGGCCGCCGCGAACGCCAGCATGTCGTGCACGAGGTCACGGAACTCGAGATCCGAGCCGTCGACGAGAAGGGCGGGACGGGAGGCGGTCAAGGGCACGGGCCTCTTGGCTTTGGCAGACTTCGGCGACGACATTGGCTGCAGCTCTCCCGGGGGCACGGTCGCTGGAAAGCAAGGCTGCCTTACTTTTAACCTCTCCGGGGCCTTGACGTCTATCACCTCGTCATAATAGCTTTGTTACAAAGCTAATTGGCTTGGGGGCGCGATCCGAGCGAACCGGACGGATCGGTGACCACCCTGCAAACGTGAAGAAAGAGAACGCGTTGTCCGATCAGATTGCGGTGCAGTCCGATCGGACCCTGCTCTAGGACATTGCCCCATGTCGCCGCGTGCAGCCGACCCCTTTGATCCACACGCCTTCCGTCGCACTCTCGGTGCTTTCGCAACGGGGGTCGCCATCGTCGCCGCCGAGGCGGCGGATGGAACCCCCGTGGGCATGACCATGAGTTCCTTCAACTCGGTCTCGCTCGATCCGCCGCTGGTGCTGTTTTCCGTCGCGCGTTCGGCCCTTTCGCTGCCTGCGCTGAAGACAGCGCGGGCCTTTGGCATCTCCGTGCTGGCCCAGGACCAGCAGGAATTGTCGAACCGCTTCGCCCGCGCCATGGGCGAGAAATGGACCGGCGTGGAACGCCTCACAGGCGCCCATGGCGCCCCGCTGATCGCCGGCGCGGCCGCCCATCTCGAATGCGTGCCCCATGCCATCCATGACGGCGGCGACCACGAGATTTTCATCGCCCGCGTCCTCGCCCACCGGGCCGAGGAGGGCGCCCACCCGCTGATCTTCCACGCCGGCCGCTACCGCAGCCTCGCCGCGCACGCACACTAAAGAAATCCAGAGGACAAGCCATGATCAAGACCGGAGCCGAGCACACCGCGAGCCTGAGGGACGGCCGCCAGATCTTCCTCGACGGCGCGTTGGTCGCCGACGCCACCACCCACCCCGCCTACCGCCGGGCGGTGGCCTCGGTGGGCCGCATGTTCGACTTCCACAGCGCGCCGGAAAACCGCGAGCTGATGACCTTCGAGACCGAGACCGGCACGCGCGCCAACCGCATCTGGCAGCTGCCGAAGAGCTATGAGGACCTGAAGATCCGCCGCCGCGGCCTCGAGGCCTGGACCGAGCTGCACGGCGGCTTCCTCGGCCGCGCGCCGGACCACGTCGCCTCGTGCATCTCCGGCATGTACATGGGCCTCGACCAGTTCGAGCTCTACGATCCCGCCCGCGCCCGGGCGCTCGCCGATTACTACACCTACGCCCGCGACAACGACCTCTACCTCACCTACGTCATCATCAACCCGCAGGCCGACCGCTCGAAGAACGCCGCGGAGCAGGCCGATCCCTTCCTGTCCGCCGCCATCGTGGACGAGGACACCTCGGGCATCACCGTGCGCGGCGCCAAGATGCTCGCCACCGGCGGCATCATGGCCAACGAGGTGTTCGTCACCTGCATCCAGCCACTGCAGAAGGGCGAGGAGCCCTACGCCCTCTCCTTCGCCATCCCCATGAACACGAAGGGGCTGAAGATCCTCTCCCGCAAGTCCTACGAGGCGGGCGCGCCCTCCGTGTTCGACAATCCGCTGGCCAGCCGCTTCGACGAGAATGACGCGGTTCTCTACTTCGACGACGTGAAGGTTCCGTGGGACCGCATCTTCGTCGCCCGAGACATCGCCATGACCGGCAGGCAGTTCCACGCCACGCCCGCCCACGTCTACCAGAACTACCAGGCGCAGATCCGCCTTTCGGTGAAGCTGAAGTTCCTCCTCGCCATTGCCCGGCGCACCACCGAGATCAACGGCACCACCAACTTCCCGCAGGTACGCGAGACTCTCGGCCAACTGGCCGCCGAGGCTGCCATGGTCGACGCCTTCGTTGCCGCCATGGAGGCGAAGGGCAGTTATTACGGCCCCTATTTCGTGCCCGACCGCCATACCCTCTACGCGGCGCAGACGCTCGCCCAGCAGCTCTACGGCAAGTTCATCTCGACCCTGCGCGAGCTGGCCGGCGGCGGCATGATCATGCTGCCCTCTTCCGTGCATGACTACGAGAACCCGGAGCTCGCCGCCCTCATCGCCAAGACCCAGCAGTCCCCCGCCGCCAGCGCGGAAGAAAAGGTGAAGTTCTACAAGCTCGCCTGGGACGCGGTGGGCTCGGAATTCGCCTCCCGCCACACGCAGTACGAGATGTTCTATGCGGGGGCGAGCTTCGTGGTGAAGGGCCACTCCTTCCGCACCTACGACTGGGCGGGCGCCGACCGCCTGCTCGACATGATGCTCTCCTCCTATTCCCTCGCCGACGAGGTGGCCCCCGCCGTCGCCCGCGCCGCCGAGTGACCCTCCCCTAAAAGCAAACCGTTCCTTCCCTGAGGACTGCCCCACATGGCCATCAACAAGCTGCACGACGAGTTCCACACCCTCGATCTTTCCACCGGATGGGAGGTGCCTCCGGGCTATCCGGAAGGCATCAAGCAGAAGATCCTGTCCGGCTCGCTGGACGAGGCGAACAAGAAGGGCTCCCGCTCGCGCCTCCTGAAGTTCGATCCCGGCGTCTTCACCACCGCGCCCTTCGTGCACGAATACTGGGAGGAGGTGTTCCTCGTCTCCGGCGACCTCACGGTGGGCAATGACGAGAAGGGCGAGGGCGGCGAGAACTTCCAGCCCTTCACCTATGCGGTGCGCCCGCCGGGCGCGTTCCATGGCCCCTTCAAGTCGGAAAAGGGCTGCATCCTGTTCGAAATCCATTATTTCGATCCAGCCTGATTCCTCCTCTTTGCCCCGGACGCCCCGCCATGGAAAAGCCGACCCTCGCCGCCCTCGCCGATGACCTCGCCTCCGGGCGCACCACGGCGCGGGCGCTGGTGGAAGAATGCCTCGCCCGCATCGCGGACCCCGCGGGGGAAGGCGCGCGCGCCTTCGTCGCGGTGAACCGGGAGGCGGCGCTTGTCGCGGCGGAGGCGCAGGACGCCCTGCGCAAGGCGGGGGCCGCGCCCTCGCCCTTCGCCGGCATTCCGGTGGGCATCAAGGACCTGTTCGACATGGCCGGCGAGGTCACCACCGCCGGCTCCGTCGTGCTGAAGGACCACGCCCCGGCGAAGGCGGACGCCCCCGCCGTGGCGCGCCTGAGGCGGGCGGGGTTCGTGGTCGTCGGCCGCAACGCCATGACCGAGTTCGCCTATTCCGGCCTTGGCATGAACCCGCACTATGGCAATCCCGCCGCCCCCTTCGAGCGGGGGTTGTCGCCGCGCGTGTCCGGCGGCTCCACCTCCGGCGGCGCGGTAGCGGTGGCGGACGGCATGGCGCATCTGGCGCTGGGCACCGACACCGGCGGCTCCTGCCGCATCCCGGCGGCCTTCTGCGGCATCGTCGGCTACAAGCCCACCGCCCGGCGGGTGCCCCGTGAAGGGGCCTTCCCCCTCTCCTCCACCCTTGATTCCATCGGCCCACTCGGTCGCTCGGTCGCCTGCTGCGCCAGCGTGGACGCCATTCTCTCCGGCGCCGAGCCGGCCCCGCTCGAGGTGCGCCCGGTCGCGGGCCAGCGCCTCCTGGTGCCCACGACGGTGGCGCTCGATGGGCTCGACCCCGTCGTGGCCGCGGCCTTCGAGGCGGCGGTGGAGCGCCTCGCCCAGGCCGGCGCGCGCATCACCTCGGCCCCCTTCCCCGCATTCGGCGATGTGGCGGCCATCAATGCCAAGGGCGGCTTCTCGGCGGCCGAGAGCTATGCCGTCCACCGGCGCCTGCTGGCGGAGAGGTTCGAGGCCTATGATCCCCGCGTCTCGGTGCGCATCCGGCGCGGGACGGAGCAGTCCGCCGCCGACTATGTGGAGCTGGTGGCCGCCCGCCGCGCCCTGGTGGCGCGGGCGACGGCGCAGCTCGCACCGTTCGACGCGCTGGTGATGCCCACCGCCGCCATCCTGCCGCCGCGGATCGCCGACCTCGCCACCGACGACGACGCCTATGGCCGCGCCAACCTCCTGGCCCTGCGCAATCCGACGCTGATCAACATGATCGACGGCTGCGCCATCTCCCTGCCCATCGCCGCCTCCGGCGGCGCGCCGGTGGGGCTGATGCTGGCCGGCGCGCCGGGCACCGACGCCTCGCTCTTCGCCATCGCCGCTGGCGTTGAGGCGGCGCTCGCCGGTTGAGGCAAGCGTCCCCGGCCCGGGCAGGATCGGTGGCCAGTGGCCGCCGATCCCGTTTGCGGGCTCAGGCCGCCACGATGCCGGGCGGGCTCCAGCTGCCCGCTCCGGGGGGCAGGATGGAAGGGGGCGTGGTCTTCGGCCAGTAGAGGCGCATGATGAGAGAGAAGGTGCCGTCCGGCGCCGGCAGCCAGTTGGCGTTCGCGTCCCCGCCGGGCGCATCCTTCCGGATGTGGAGGGTGAGCGAGCCGTCCGCATTGCGCTTCAGGCCCGGCAGCATGGGCGAGTTGATCAGGTAGCGGTCGATGGGATTCCTGATGAGCAGCTGCGTCTTGCCGTCATACATGGTGACCGACCAGAAGGCGTTCACCGGCGGTAGCTGGTCGGCGGCGAAAGTCACGGTGTAGTTCTTCCTGGAGGCGTCCAGAGCCGCGCCGGTCCCGTCGACATGGGCCATGGGATACATGGCCTCCTCCGCCGCGTTGCCGTAGATGCCGGCCTGGGCGGCGGCGGCGCGCAGCAGCCAGTCGCCGTGGTAGAAGGCGGCGTCGCCGAAGGACGAGCCGACCCGCCATCCATTGATGTCCTTGCCGATGGAGGCGACGGCCTCGTCCACCTTGCGCTTGCCCTCCACGAGGCCCAGCAGCACCTCCGCCTTGTCC
Source organism: Xanthobacter nonsaccharivorans (assembly GCF_043194755.2). Classification (NCBI taxonomy): domain Bacteria; kingdom Pseudomonadati; phylum Pseudomonadota; class Alphaproteobacteria; order Hyphomicrobiales; family Xanthobacteraceae; genus Xanthobacter; species Xanthobacter nonsaccharivorans. Next base: position 3,756,365 of record NZ_CM195526.1, read on the forward strand.
TCCAGCGACAGGTCACGGAAGTTGAAGGTCCGCCCCGGGCCGATGCCGATGCGGGCCAGCTGCTCGCGGATCCACAGCTCCTCCGGCAGCGGCGGGGCGAAGGTGAGGGCGAAGTCGAGATACTCGAAGAAATCGGTCTTCGCGCGGTCCTTGGAGAACTGCGGAAAATCCACCGGCCCCGGCGACGATGGGGCCGGCGCCTTCAAGTAGGCGGAGAGCGACTGTACCTTGTAGCCGGCCTGCACCTTCTTCACGTTGTCGAGGTCGGCCGCATCGAACAGCTGGGTGCGGAAGATGGCGAGGCCGAACTGGGTGCCGCACCGGAACACGCGGCTGATCCCGGGGGGCGTCGCGCCGGTCCAGTGCGGCCCCACCACGAGATAGTCGCCGGCGCCGTTGCCTGTCGCCCGGCTGCCGATATAGCCGTAGATGAAGGTGTTGCCGTCGCACAGCTGCACCGAATAGTAGCGCTTCGGGTCCACCTCCGGCACGGAGACGACCATCGGCTCCGCGCGCAGGTCCAGCCAGCACAGGGAATAGGGCGTGTCGCTGTTGGGCGAAATGACGCTCGTATCCTGCCAAGTGAAGACGCGGGCCTCGTTGTAGATGGAATTGAAGGGCGCCTTGTACTGTCCGGAATTCTTGTCGATGATGTATTCATACATCACACCATAGTTCATCACGAGCGGCAGGCCGTAGATATAGCCCGCCTCGGCGATGTCCCTGGCGCGGAAGAAGCCCGGCCTCTGGGCGGTGTGCTGCGCCAAGGCGGCGCGCGCGGGAAGAAGCGGAAGGGCCGCGGCGCCGAGCGCGGCGGTGCGCAACAGGTCACGTTTGGTCAGCATGGAACGCACCTCCACCGGTTTTCGCGAAGCCTTAGCTTCGGGCGGTGAAAATGCAACCGCGTGCGGCCGAAGGCGGCATCCCTGGCGCCCGTTCGTCAGCTCTCCGCGGCTTTCGGCAGGATGACGGTGAGGCAGGCGCCGCCGCCGGCCCGGTCGGATATGGCGACGGTGCCGCGGTGGCCCTCCACGATCTGCCGCACGATGGTGAGGCCGAGCCCGGCCCCGCCGCTGTCGCGGTTGCGCGAGGGCTCCACCCGGTAGAAGGGCTCGAACACGCTGGCGCGCTCGGCGACGGGAATGCCGGGGCCGCGGTCCTCCACCTTCAGCGCCACCCGGTCGCCCAGGTCATCGAGGGTGATGTCGGCACAGCCCCCGTAGGCGAGCGCGTTGCCCACGAGGTTCGCCAGCACCCGTGCGAGCGTGCCCCGCGCGCCCTCCACCTGGAGCGGGGCATCGGCGCCGGACAGGCTCACCCTGCCGCCTTCCGCGCGCCGCGCCTCCGCCTCCGCCAGCGCCAGCGCCGCGAGGTCCACCCGCTCGCCCGAGGCCGGCGTGAAGGAGGCGCGGGCGAAGGCGAGCGCATCGTCCACCAGCGCCTGCATGCCGGCGAGGTCCGCCTCGGCCTTGGCCACCTGCCCGGAGGCGGGCATCAGCTCCAGCCGCAGCCGCAGCCGGGTGAGATAGGTGCGCAAATCGTGGCTGATGGCGCCCAGCACCAGCGTGCGCATGCGCACCAGCTCGGCGATGCGCGCCTGCATGGCGTTCACTGCGCGGATGACCGCCTTCACGTCGGTCGCGCCCCGCTCGCGCACCTGGAGCGGCTCCAGCCGGGCGCCGAACCGGTCCACCGCCTCGGCGAGGTCGGAGAGGGGCCGCGTCTCCCGCAGCACCAGGAGCAGCGCCGCGGCCGCCACCAGGAAGCCGAGGATGCCGGCGATCAGCCCCACCGGGACGCCGAGCAGCCGCACGGCGAGGTCGCCGCCCGCCAGCACTTCCAGATAGCCACCGTCCGCGAGCCCCACTGCCACGCGAAGCCGCGCCCCGCGCAGGTCGGAAAGGCGCTCGATGGCCGCGCCGCCACGCCGCTCGGCGCCGATGAGGGCCAGCGCCACATAACGGTCCGCCGGACCGTCCGTGAGCTGGCGCACCCGGCGCGCGGCGAAGGCGAGGAGGCGCGGGGTGTCGATCTGCGGCCGCGCGGTCACATAGCCCGGCGAGAAGCCGGGCGCGCTCGCCGCCTTCAGCGCCAGGGTCCGCTGCTCGGGCGTGAGATGGTCCATGAGCTGGGCCAGCGCCGCGATCCGCTGGAGCATGGGCACGAAGGGGCCGAGGGGCGCGGCGCGCTGGCGCTCGGTGATGTAGGCGGCGAGCATCAGCACCTGCACCGCCACCAGCGCGCCGATCACGATGAGGGCGAGGCGCGCGGCGATGCCGAAGCGCCGGAGCGGCCGCGCGCCGGGGGCTGGAGCCTCAGAGGGTGCGGACATCGGCGCTGAAGAGGTAGCCGCCGTTGCGCACGGTCTTGATGAGGCTGGCCGCCTCCTCCGACACGGCGACCAGCTTGCGTCGCAGCCGGCTCACCGACACGTCGATGGTGCGGTCGAAGGGGTCGGCCGTGCGCCCGCGCGTCCAGTCGAGCAGCTGGTCACGGGAGAGCACCCGCTTCGGCCGCTCCAGGAAGCAGGCGAGCAGGTCGAACTCCGCGGACGTGAGGTCCAGCGGCGCGCCGTCCACGAGGCCCACGTTGCGCGCGTCGAGGTCCGCCACGAAGCCGGCGAAGGCGACGCGCCGGACCACTGGCGCCTGCGCCAGCGCCCCCTCCGCCCGCCGCAGCACGGCGCGGATGCGCGCCAGCAGCTCCCGCGGGTTGAAGGGCTTCGGCAGATAATCGTCCGCCCCCATCTCCAGGCCGACGATGCGATCCACGTCGTCCCCCTTGGCAGTGAGCATGAGGATGGGCAGGCCGCCCCGTGCCCGCAGCCGCCGGCAGATGGACAAGCCATCCTCTCCCGGCAACATCAGGTCCAGCACCACGAGGTCGGGCCGGGTGGTGGCGAGCAGGCGGTCCATGGCGACGCCATCCTCGGCGGCGAGCACGCCATAGCCCTCCCGCGACAGGAAGTCAGAGAGAAGGGAGCGGATTTCGCGGTCGTCCTCGACGAGGAGAAGGGTGCGCTGCGCCATGGCCGGAGATGTCATGCGCTAAGTGTCGCGGAGCCGCACGCCCCCATCAATGGCGTACCGGCTTGCCGTAACAAAACGTTACACCTTCTCACCCCGGCGCAAACGCGGTGCAAAGGGCCGCGGCGAAGCTCCTCCCATCGCAACGGGCCGACGCGCCCTTCGACGGAGCCGCAGAATGAACCGCACCGCCCTCGCCCTTTCGCTCGCGGGGGTCCTTTCCCTCGCCGCCGCCACCCAGGCCGCCGCCTGGACGCGGTCCTCCTCCACCACCACCGCGCGCGGCATCTACAACACCCAGGCGGCCGGCGCCTGCGCAGGCGGCACCTGCAGCCGCGGCGCCACCACCACGGGCCCCTATGGCGGCACGGTCTCGCGGTCCGGCAGCGTCACCCGCACGGCGCCCGGCACCTACAATTACAACCGCACCACCACCGGCCCGAACGGCAACAGCGTGAACCGCTCCGGCACGGTGACGCGCTACTGACCATCCCGCTCCGGGCCGCCCCCCAGGGGGCCCGGCGGGCCGGGTCGCGGCGAGCCGCCCAGAAGCCGCGACCCGGCCCCCACTCAGGGCGGCACTGCGACGGCACGGTGCGCCACGACAGGCGATGCTGGGCGCGCGGGGGAGCAAGCGACAAGGTGATGGCATGGCCCATTTTCTGCCCGGCGGCGTCTTCGCCCTCCTCGCCCTAGCCCTCATGGCGGCGGAATATCTGTTCCACAAAGTGAACCATGTGGAGGGCGCTCCGGAGAGCCACGACGCGGCGGAAACGGCCGCATCCCTCGTCATCGCCATGGGCAACAAGGTGACGGGAGCGCTGACCGCGGGCATTGCCGCCCTTCCCGTGACCTTCGTCTTCCAGCACCGGATGTTCGATATCCCCGTGCAGGGCGTACTGGCCTGGGCCGTGCTCTTGGTCGCGGTGGACTTCTGCTACTACCTGCACCACCTCGCCATGCACAAGGTGCGGTGGCTGTGGGCGAACCACGCCGTGCACCACTCCGCCACCCGGCTGAACCTGTCGGCTGCCGTGCGGCTCGGCTGGGGTGGGCATCTCACGGGCGGGCTCGTCTTCTACCTGCCGCTGGTGGCCCTTGGCGTTCCGCCGCTGGCGGTGTTCTCCCTGCTCGGGCTGGGGCTCGTCTACCAGTTCTTCCTGCACCTCGCCCGCCCGCCCCATCTCGGCCCGCTGGAATGGGTGCTGAACACGCCGCGCCATCATCAGGTGCACCACGCCTCGAACCCGTCCGTCGTCGATCGCAATTTCGGCGGCGTGCTGATCGTGTTCGACCGCCTGTTCGGCACCTTCGCCCATGCGCCGAAGGACGAGCCCCTCACCTTCGGCATCGGCGGGACGGGGGCGACCTCCCATCCGCTCAGGATTGTCTTCGGCACCTGGCTGGAAATGCTCCGCGAGACCACCCGCGCTCCGGGCCTCAAGGCGAAGCTCGGCATCCTGTTCGGACCTCCTGGCTGAAAGGGTATCCAGGTGGGCGCGGACATTCGTGGAATGCATTTCTGTAATGCGGAAAATGCGCATGGTGCAGCGCAACAATCACGCTATAGTGAGCCCAGCTAAAGCGCACCGACCTCTAGGCCGCCGGCCACACGTGTGCGCAGTGAGACTGAGATGAACAACATCCTCAAGATTGCCGGCGTGGCCGGCCTCCTTGTCACGGCCGGCGTGTCCGTGGCCTCCACCTCCTTCGCCGGTGATACGCTCCCCGCCGAGCGCCAGGCCATCGTCACCAACCTGGGCGGCAAGGCCGCTGCGGTGACGTACTGGGTGAATGATTCCAAGGGCTACGAGGTGATCACCACCGTCGACGCCGCAGCCGAGCCGGATGCGAAGCCCGTCGTGGTGCGTGTCTCCGCCGTGCTGCAGCCCGGCCAGCAGCAGGTGATCTCCCTGCCCGGCCCGGTGGGCCGCGAAGGCACCACCCTGCGCATCAGCCGCGTGGCCGACCGCGTTCAGGTGGAGAAGGTCAGCGCCCTCGCCTACTGAGGCACGAAGCCACTCCCGCAATGCACAAAGGGCGCCCCTCAGGAGGCGCCCTTTTCGTTTGGGCCGGGCATCTGTTGCCATAAGGTGGCAGCATCCCGCGCACATCATCCGGCCCCATATCCCGCTCCCCATATCCCGCCCCCCATGTCCCGCTCCGAACGCCTCTTCGACCTGCTCCATGCCCTGCGCCGTCATCGCCGGCCGGTGAGCGGCAAGGTGCTGGCGCAGGAGATGGGCGTGAGCCTGCGCACCCTCTATCGCGACATCGCCAGCCTCCAGGCGCAAGGCGCCACCATCGAGGGGGAGCCAGGGGTGGGCTATGTGCTGAAGCCCGGCTTCCTGCTGCCGCCGCTCATGTTCACGCCGGAGGAGATCGAGGCGCTGACCCTCGGCTCGCGCTGGGTGGCCGGGCGGGCGGACGCGCGGCTGCGCGAGGCCGCATTGAGCGTGCTCGCCCGCATCGCGGCGGTCCTGCCACCGGACCTCGGCGAGGAGGTCCACGCCTCCGCCTTGCTGATCGGCCCGGGGCCGGAGATCCCGAAGGACAGAGTAGACCCTGCGCTTCTGCGCAAGGCTATCCGCACCGAACGCCGGCTGCGCCTTTCCTATCAGGATGAAACGGGGACGGCCTCGGAGCGCATCGTCTGGCCGTTCGCGCTCGCCTTCTTCGATACGGCGCGCGTGCTGCTGGGCTGGTGCGAGCTGAGGCGGGATTTCCGCAGCTTCCGCACAGACCGCATCGCCACCGCCGATGTGCTGGAGACGCGCTATCCGCGCCGCCGGCAGGCACTGCTGAAGGCGTGGCGCGAGGCGCAGCGCATCGTGCCATCCGGCTCCTGATGCTGCCGGAAACTGGCAGCATGCCGCCTTATGGTCCGCCCGTCGCAGCAACATGAACGGGCCACGCCATGACCGAGACCAGCACCCTCCTCCTCTACGTCTCCGACCCTGCCGCCAGCACGCGCTTCTATGGCCGCCTGCTCGGGCGCGCGCCGGTGGAGGCGAGCCCCACCTTTGCGTTGTTCGTGCTGCCGTCCGGCCTCGCGCTGGGCCTGTGGAAGAAGGACGGCGTGACGCCCGCGCCGATCGTCCCTGGCGGCGGCTGCGAGCTGGGCTTCAAGGTGAAGGACGCCGCGGCGGTGGATGCGACTCATGCCGACTGGCAGGGCCACGGCGCGTCCATCGCCTTGCCGCCCACCGATCTCGATTTCGGCCGCAGCTTCGTTGCGCTCGATCCGGACGGGCACCGCCTGCGCGTCTATGCGCGCCACGCGGAGAACTGAGACGGCCGGGCAGCGGTGACGAACCGGCCGCGCGGGGCGGCAGCCTGGCCCGCGCGGCCGATCAATAAATGATGTTTAAAACATCATAAATGCGTGTTGAAATGTCATAAAGCAGGGTGTAAACAGGAGAAGTAATGCTCCAGCCGCCATCCGCGCGGCATGATGGCCTGCCATGATCACAGCCGCCCAGCTCCGCGCCGCCCGTGCCCTCCTCGGCCTCGACCAACGCGCGCTCGCGGCCCTGTCGGGCCTCTCGCTCCCCACCATCCAGCGCATGGAGGCGAGCGATGGGGTCATCCGCGGCAATGTGGACTCCCTGATGAAGCTGGTGGACGCGCTGGAAACGGGCGGCGTCGAGCTCATCGGCGAAAACGGGGTCAGCGAGGGCGGCGGGCGCGGGGTGCGCCTGCGCACGCCCGCCCAGCCCCGGCGCCCCGCGGCGGAGGAGCCGGCATGACCGCAGCGCCTGTCGCCCCCTTGGCCGCATCCCCTCAACTGCTGCTGGCGCTTTGCGCCGTCGCCCTGTTCCTGGGGCTCGCCGTGCTCGGTGTCGTGTTCGCGCGCAGGCCGTCGGGGCGGGTCATCGTCTATGGCGGAGCACTCGCGGTGAGCGGCGTCGCGGCCCTGTCCGCGCTCACGGCGCTGGCCACGCCGGCCGCGGGCCTGGTGCTGCCGCTGGGCATTCCGTGGATCGGCGCGCACCTGCGCCTCGACCCACTCTCCGCCTTCTTCCTGCTCGTCATCAACGGGGGGGCCGCCGCGGCCGCCCTCTATGGCCTCGGCTACGGCCGGCATGATCATGCCCCCGAGCGGGTTCTGCCCTTCTTCCCCGCCTTCCTCGCCGGCATGAACCTCGTGCTGCTGGCGGACGACGCCTATTCCTTCCTCCTCGCCTGGGAGTTCATGTCGCTGGCGTCCTGGGCGCTGGTGGTGGCCCACGACAAGGAGGCGGCGAACGTCCGCGCCGGCCTCGTCTATATCCTCATGGCCTCGTTCGGCACGCTGGCGCTGATGCTGGCCTTCGGCCTGCTCGCCGCCGGTTCCGACACCGGCTTCGCCTTCGATGCCATGCGCGCCGCCCACCCCGGCATCGCCATCGGCGCGGTGGTGCTGGCGCTCGCGCTGCTCGGGGCGGGCTCCAAGGCCGGCCTCGTGCCGCTGCACGTGTGGCTGCCGCTGGCCCACCCCGCCGCGCCGAGCCACGTGTCCGCCCTCATGAGCGGCGTGATGACCAAGGTGGCGGTCTACGGCTTCATCCGCATCGTGTTCGATCTTGCCGGCGCGCCGCAGTGGTGGTGGGGCATCCCGGTGCTGGCGGCGGGCGGTGTCGCGGCGGTCATCGGCGTGCTGCAGGCGCTGTTGCAGAACGATACCAAGCGCGCGCTCGCCTATTCCACCATCGAGAATATCGGCTTCATCTTCGTCGGCCTCGGCCTCGCCCTCGCCTTCCGGGCGAATGGGCTGGACGGCGCGGCCGCCCTCGCCCTCACCGCCGCCCTGTTCCATGTGCTGAACCACGCCGCCATGAAGAGCCTGCTGTTCTTCGGTGCGGGGGCGGTGCTCACCGCCACCGGCACGCGGCAGATGGACCTGCTCGGCGGCCTCATCCACCGCATGCCGGTGACGAGCGTGGTGGTGCTCATCGGCTGCGCCGCCATCTCCGCCTTGCCGCCGCTGAACGGCTTTGCCTCCGAGTGGCTGATCTTCCAGTCCATCCTGCTCAGCCCCGAGCTGCCCGCCTGGGGCCTGAAGCTGATGGTGCCGGCGGTGGGCGCGCTGCTGGCGCTGGCGGCGGCGCTGGCCGCGGCCTGCTTCGTGCGGTTCTACGGCATCGTCTTCCTCGGCCACCCGCGCGGCGCGGCGGCCGAGAATGCCCATGAGGTGGACGCCTTCTCCCGGGCCGCCATGATAGCGCTCGCCGCCGTGTGCGTCGCCGCCGGCCTCCTGCCCGGCTTCGTCATCGATGCGCTCCAGCCGGCGGTGGTCGCCCTCACAGGGGCCCGCATGCCCGCGCAGGGCTCGGTGGCCTGGCTCTCCATCATTCCCGTGGCGGAGAGCCGCTCGTCCTACAATGGCTTGCTCGTGTTCGCCTTCACCGCCCTTTCGGCGCTGCTCGCGGCCTTCGCCATCCACCGCCTCGCCTCGGGCGCGGTGCGCCGGGCGCCGCCATGGGACTGCGGCTTCCCCAATGCCGACCCGGTGACGCAATATTCCGCCGGCTCCTTTGCCCAGCCCATTCGGCGGGTGTTCGCCCGCTCGCTCTTTTCCGCCCGCGAGACGGTGGAGATGCCGCCGCCCGGCGCGCTCACGCCGGCCCGCCTCACCCTCTCCGGCCGCGATCCCGCCTGGGCCTTCCTCTTCCTGCCGCTGACCAAGGCGGTGGGCGCTGTGGCGGACCGGGCGAACCGGCTGCAATACCTCACCATCCGCCAGTATCTGGCGCTGGTGTTCGGCGCCCTCGTCCTCCTCCTCCTGGTGCTCGCCCTATGGACCTGATGGCGAACCTCCTCGTGCAGGGCACGCAGATGCTGCTGGTGCTGGCCATCGCGCCCGCCCTCACCGGGCTGGTGCGCAAGGTGAAGGCGCGCCTCACCCGTCGGCGCGGCGCCTCCGTCCTCCAGCCGTACCGGGACCTGCTGCGCCTCCTCCACAAGGAGGCCGTGCTGGCGCAGAACGCCTCCTGGCTGTTCCGCGCCGCGCCCTATGTGATCTTCGCGGCCACCTGGGTGGCGGCGGCGCTGGTGCCCACCTTCGCCACGGGGCTCATTTTCTCCTGGTCGGCGGACCTCATCGCCATCACCGCCCTCATCGGCTCGGCGCGCTTCATGCTGGCGCTCGCCGGCATGGATGTGGGGACGAGCTTCGGCGGCCTCGGCTCCAGCCGGGAGGTGATGATCTCCTCCCTCGCCGAGCCGGCGATGATCGTGATCGTGTTCTCGCTGGCCCTGGTGGCGCATTCCACGCAGCTCTCCACCATCGCCGCCGTGTTCCATGGCGGGGTGGGCCTCAGGGTCTCGCTGGCGCTGGCGCTGGTGGCGCTGCTGATGGTGGCGGTGGCGGAGAACGGCCGCATCCCCGTGGACAATCCGGCGACGCACCTGGAGCTCACCATGGTGCACGAGGCCATGGTGCTGGAATATTCCGGCCGCCACCTCGCGCTCATCGAGCTGGCGGCGCAGCTGAAGCTGGTGCTCTTCCTCTCCCTCGTCGCCTGCCTGTTCCTTCCCTGGGGCCTAGCGCCGGCGGGAGCAGGCATTTCCGGGCTCGTGCTCGGCGCCGGCGCCTATGGGCTGAAGCTGGCGGCGGGGGCGGTGCTGCTCGCCGTGTTCGAAACGTCGGTCGCCAAGATGCGGGTGTTCCGCGTGCCGGACTTCCTCGGTGCCGCCCTCATGCTGGGGCTGCTGGGAACGCTGCTTCTCTTCGTGTCGAGGATATTGTGATGCTCGACCATGCGCTCTCCGCCAGCCTGGTCTTCGACGTGGCGCACCTGTGCGCCGGCGCGCTGGTGCTCATCTCCTTCCTGATGCTGTACCAGGACCGGCTCTACGCGCTGCTGAACGTGTTCGCCCTGCAGGCGGTGGTGCTGTCCCTCTCCGTGGCGTGGCAGGCCTTCGCCCAGGGGGCGCCGCACCTTTATGTGACGGCGGGCATCGCCCTGGTCTTCAAGGCCCTCATCATTCCGGTGGCGCTCCACCGCATGGTGGCGCGGCTCGGCATCCACCGGCAGGTAGAGACGGTGGTGTCCATCGGCCCCACCATGCTGGCCGGCATCGGCCTTGTCGCCCTCTCCATGGTGGTGATGCTGAAGGCCACGGCCCAGGTGGGCGTAATGGCGGACGCACTGGCCCGCGAAGACCTCGCCTTCGCCCTCTCGGTGGTGCTGCTCGGCCTGCTGATGATGGTGACGCGACGCAACGCGGTGAGCCAGGTGGTGGGCTTCATGTCGCTGGAGAACGGCCTGATCCTCGCCGCCACCGGCGCCAGGGGCATGCCGCTGGTGGTGGAGATCTCGGTGGCCTTCTCCGTGCTCATCGCCTTCATCGTCATCGGCATCTTCCTGTTCCGCATCCGCGAGCGGTTCGACACCGTGGACGTGGACGCCCTCGACCGCTTCCGGGGAGGGCGCGCATGAGCCTGCCCCTCGACCCCTCGGTGGTGATCCTCGCGGTTCCCGCCCTCTCCGCGGTGGTGCTGGCCCTCGTGCCCTCCTACCGCGTGTCGGCGGCGCTGAACGTCCTTGCCTGTGGGCTCACCTTCCTGTGCGCGCTGGCGCTGTTCGTGGTGCCGCACGGGGCCGGGCCGCTCCTCATCGTGGACGACCTCAACGTCGTGTTCGTGGTGCTGAACACCTTCGTCGCCTTCACCACCAGCGCCTTCTCCGCGAGCTACATCGCCCACGAGCTGGAGACGGGCCGCCTCACGCCGCTGCACCTGCGCTTCTACCACGCCATGTACCAGGTGCTGCTCACCGCCATGAACATGGCGCTGCTGTCCAACAACCTCGGCGTCATGTGGGTGTCCATCGAGGTGGCGACGCTCACCACCGTGCTCATGGTGGGCCTCTATCGCACCGAGGCAGCCATCGAGGCGGCGTGGAAATATTTCATGCTCGGCTCGGTGGGCATCGCCCTCGCGTTGTTCGGCACCATCCTCGTCTACATGGTGGCCCAGCCGGTGGTGGGCGAAGGCCATGACGGCATGATCTGGAGCGTGCTGATGCGGCATGTGCGGGAGTTCGACCCCGCGCTGCTCAACGTGGCCTTCGTGTTCCTGCTGCTCGGCTATGGCACCAAGGTGGGCCTCGCCCCCCTCCATGCCTGGCTGCCGGACGCCCACTCGGAAGGCCCCACGCCCATCTCCGCCGTGCTGTCCGGCCTGCTGCTCAACGTGGCGCTCTATGCGGTGCTGCGCTTCAAGCTGCTGCTCGCGGCCCACCCCGGGACGCTGGCGCCCGGGCCGCTGATGATGGCCATGGGCCTCGCCTCGCTCCTGCTGGCCGGCTTCATGCTGTACCGGCGGCGGGACATCAAGCGCCTGTTCGCCTATTCCTCCATCGAGCACATGGGGATCATCGCCTTCGCCTTCGGGCTGGGCGGGCCGCTGGCCAATTTCGCCGGGCTGCTGCACATGACCATGCACAGCCTCACCAAGTCCGCCATCTTCTTCGCGGTGGGCCACGCCTGCCAGGTGAAGGGCAGCCAGCAGCTGGCCGACATCCGCGGGCTGACCACCTCCCATCCCCTGCTGGGCTGGGGCCTCGTCGTCGCCGTGGCGGCCATCGCCGGGCTGCCTCCGGCAGGCGTGTTCATGAGCGAGTTCTTGGTCGTCACCTCCGCCTTCGCCCATATGCCCTGGCTGGCGCTGCCGCTGGTGGCGGGGCTGCTCATCGCCTTCGGCGCGCTCATGTGGAAGCTCTCGGGCATCGCCTTCGGCCCGCCGAGCCCCGGCACGGCGCCGGTGAAGGCGAGCTACCTGCCCTTCGGCCTGCACATCGCCCTCGTCCTCGTCGCCGGGCTCTATCTGCCGCCGCCGCTGGTGGCATGGTTCCGGCACGTCGCCGCGCTGCTCGGCTAGGAGGACGGACGGCATGGAAACCTTCGCCGCGCTCGTCGCCAAGGGCCGCTCAGGCCCCTGCCGCCCCTGGCCCCGGGCCGAGGTCTCCACGGCGGAGTGGACCGCCCTGGCGCAGCATCTCGCCGCTGGCGAGCTGGTGCTCTCCGGCCTGTGGGGCGACCGGGACGCCGTGAGCATGGCCCTATTGGATCCCGCGGCCGGCATGCTCGCGGTGGCGACCCTGCCCTGCCCGGCGGGGACATTCCCCTCCGTCGCCCGCCATCATGCCCCAGCCGCGCGACTGGAGCGGGCCGCCTGCGACCTCTTCGGCCTGAAGTCGGAGGGCGCGCCGGATGCGCGGGCCTGGCTCGACCACGGCCGCTGGGGCCTCGCCCATCCCATGGGCGCGGCGACGCCGGCACCGGCAGAGGGGGCGGCCTATCCCGTTCTGCCGGTCGAGGGCGACGGGATGCACCAGATCCCCGTGGGCCCGGTGCATGCGGGCATCATCGAGCCCGGCCACTTCCGCTTCACCTGCTATGGCGAGACCGTGGTCCGGCTGGAGGAGCGGCTCGGCTACGTGCACAAGGGCATCGAACGCCTGATGACCGGCGCGACCATCGCCCATGCCGCGCGCCTCGCCGGCCGCTATTCCGGCGACAGCACGGTGGCCTATGCGCTGGCCTTCAGCCGCGCGATTGAGGCTGCCCGCGGCGTCGCCGTACCCGAGCGCGCCCATGGGGTGCGCGCGGTGATGGCGGAGCTGGAGCGCCTCGCCAACCATCTCGGCGACTTCGGAGCCATCTGCAACGACGCGGCCTTCGCCCTGATGCTCGCTTATTGCGGCGTGCTGCGCGAGCAGGTGCTGCGCACCGCCGCCCGCGCCTTCGGCCATCGCCTGATGATGGACAAGGTGATCCCTGGCGGCGTCGCGCAAGACCTTGCTCCGGAGGGCATCTCCGCCATCCGCGCGCTGGTGGCCGCCGTCCGCTCCGCCTTCCCGGCGCTGGTGGAGCTCTACGACAACACCGCCTCCCTCCAGGACCGCACCGTGACCACGGGCATCGCCAAGCCCGAGTTCGTGCGCCAGTTCGGGGCCGGCGGCTTCGTCGGGCGAGCCTCCGGCCGGGCCTTCGACACGCGCCGCAACCTGCCCTACGCGCCCTACGACCGCCTGCCCTTCGAGGTGCCGGTGCGCGACGACGGGGATGTGAACGCCCGGGTGTGGATCCGCATCCGCGAGGTGGAGGAGAGCCTGGGCCTGATCGTGCGCCTGCTCGACACCCTGCCCGCGGGCGAGGTGGTGGTGCCGGTGCCCGCCGGCGGGCCGGCGGAAGGCCTCGCCCTGGTGGAGGGCTTCCGCGGCGACGTGCTGGCCTTCGTGGCGCTGGCCGCCGGCGACACGGTGCGGCGCGCGCACCTGCGCGATCCCTCCTGGTTCCAATGGCCGCTGCTGGAAGCCGCCATCGAGGGCAACATCGTGGCCGACTTCCCCCTCTGCAACAAATCCTTCAACTGCTCCTATTCGGGCGTGGATCTCTGAGGAGGCAGGCCATGCGCAAGCTCATCCTGCAAGCCCTGCTGAAGGCGCCCCTCACCGAGAGGGGGCCGGACGACGCGGCTGTCGAAGCGCTCGCCCAGGAGCTGGACGCCGCCGCCCGCGCGCGGCTCGGCCGCAGCCTCTCCATCCGCGAGGTGGATGCGGGCTCCTGCAACGGCTGCGAGCTTGAGATCCATGCGCTGGGCAATGCCTTCTACGACCTCGACCGCTTCGGCATCCGCTTCGTCGCCTCGCCGCGCCATGCCGACGTGCTTCTGGTGACGGGGCCGGTGGCGAAGAACATGGCCGAGGCCCTGAAGCGCACCTATGACGCGACACCTGCGCCCAAATGGGTGGTGGCGGCGGGCGATTGCGCCATCAACGGCGGGCTCTTTGCGGGAAGCTATGCGGTGGCGAACGGGGTGGAGGCCATCCTGCCCGTGGACCTCAGGATTCCCGGCTGCCCGCCCACGCCCGTGGACCTGCTCACCGGACTGCTGGCGCTCCTCAAGGCCGGAAACGCCTGACGCGGAGCCTCGCGCCCGCGGGGCCCTGAAACGACCGACGCCGGAGACCTGGGGGAATCAGGTCTCCGGTCGAAGCGCATAGCTGTCGGCCCTCCGTGTTGGGCATCCTGATCAGATGTCTTGGTCTGCTCTTTGGTCACTCACGCGTGAAGAGAAAAACCGGGGATGGCCGGCGCCTGGCCCGGTCACGCCGGATGGGGCGTATCCGGCGCGGCGCGGGACATCGGCCATCCCCGGGAAAGCCCCGGGAGGGGGGCAGGGAGAAGATCGCGGCGCCTGGCCGGAACGCCGGCGCGCCGCGATCGGACAACCCGATGCTCAGAAGAAGCCCAGCTTCTTCGGGCTGTAGCTGACCAGCAGGTTCTTGGTCTGCTGGTAGTGGTCGAGCATCATCTTGTGGGTCTCGCGGCCGATGCCGGACTGCTTGTAGCCGCCGAAGGCCGCGTGCGCCGGATAGGCGTGGTAGCAATTGGTCCACACGCGGCCGGCCTGGATCTCGCGGCCCATGCGGTAGGCGCGCGCGCCATCGCGGGTCCACACGCCGGCGCCGAGGCCGAACAGGGTGTCGTTGGCGATGGAGAGGGCCTCCTCCTCGTCCTTGAAGGTGGCCACCGACACCACCGGACCGAAGATCTCCTCCTGGAAGACACGCATGTTGTTGGTGCCGAAGAACACGGTGGGCTTCACGTAGAAGCCGTCCGAGAGGTCGCCGTCGAGCAGGTTGCGCTCGCCGCCGGCCAGCACCTGGGCGCCTTCGGCCCGGCCGATGTCGATGTAGGACAGGATCTTGTGCATCTGCTCGGAGGAGGCCTGCGCGCCGATCATGGTGGCGGGATCGAGCGGCGAGCCCTGCTTGATGGCGGCAACGCGGGCCAGCGCCTTCTCCATGAACTGCTCGAAGATGCTCTCCTGCACCAGCGCGCGGCTCGGGCAGGTGCACACCTCGCCCTGGTTCAGGGCGAACATGACGAAGCCCTCCACCGCCTTGTCGAGGAAGTCGTCGTCCTTGGCCGCCACGTCGTCGAAGAAGATGTTCGGCGACTTGCCGCCCAGCTCCAGCGTGACGGGGATGAGGTTCTGGCTGGCATAGCCCATGATGAGGCGGCCGGTGCCGGTCTCGCCGGTGAAGGCAATCTTGGAGATGCGGGTGGAGGAGGCGAGCGGCTTGCCGGCCTCGAGGCCGAAGCCGTTGACGATGTTGAGCGTGCCGGGGGGCAGCAGGTCGGCGATGAGCTCGGCGAGCACCAGGATGCTGGCGGGGGTCTGCTCGGCGGGCTTGAGCACCACGCAATTGCCGGCGGCGAGCGCGGGGGCGAGCTTCCATGCCGCCATCAGGATGGGGAAATTCCACGGGATGATCTGGCCCACCACGCCGAGGGGCTCGTGATAATGGTAGGCGACGGTGTCGTGGTCGATCTCGGAGAGCGCGCCTTCCTGGGCGCGCACGCAGGCCGCGAAATAGCGGAAATGGTCAATGGCAAGCGGGATGTCGGCGGCGGTCGTCTCGCGGATGGGCTTGCCGTTGTCCCAGGTCTCGGCGCGGGCGAGCAGGTCGAGGTTCGCCTCCATCCGGTCGGCGATCTTCAGCAGCACCAGCGCCCGGTCGGCGGCGGGGGCGCGGCCCCAGGCCTTCTTGGCGGCATGGGCGGCATCCAGCGCGCGCTCGATGTCGTGCTCGTCGGAGCGCGGCACCTCGCAGATCACCTTGCCGGTGATGGGGGAGATGTTCTCGAAGTAGCGGCCGTTCACCGGCTCGACGAAGGCGCCGCCGATGAAATTGCCGTAGCGGGGCTTGAAGGGCGAGGCGTGCTGGCTGGCGAGAAAAGCTGGGACGTTCATTGTTTCCTCCCATTGTTGATGACCAGGTTCGACTGCACCGGCCGTGCCAGATCTCCCGGCCGCCGGCGCAGTCTTTATTTGCAGTGCGGGAAGATGCTGGCTCGTCTTGATTTTATCGCCACGCGCCGAGCCCTCACCGAAGGTCGGCTGGACGGGACGCGAATATTCGTGCGAGACTGTCGCGCATAAGAACAAGGCCTGCGACACCTGTCGCAAATTGCGACAGGTGCGGGAACGGGCCCCGATCGGATGGCGGCGCAATCGGATCGGGGCACTCTCCCGGCAGACGCGGAGGACGTGAATTCGCAGAAGTTCACGTCCGGGGATGTGAGACGCGAACCGAGGGACGAGAATGCCGCCAATCGTGCCGATGAGCGCACCGCCCGATGCCGTCCTCGCGGCCCGCCGCCGCTTCTTCTCCGGCGTCCCGGTGGCGGACGACGCGCTGGCCCTGCCCATCCTGCGATCCTGGACCCGCTGTGCCGAGCGCGGCCTGCCGGTCGCCGGCCGCCTGCGCGCCGAGCCTCTGACGCAAAGCGAGCTCGCCGCCCGCCGCGAGCGGCACGAGGTGTTGCGCCGCCGCTGCCGTCCGGAGCTGGAGGCGCTGCACGCGGCCGCCAACGCCTCCGACAGCATCGCCATCCTCACCGACCCTTCCGGCCTCGTGCTCGACACCGTGGGCTCGGCCGATTTCGCCGACCGCGCGGCCAAGGTGGCCCTGCGCCCCGGCGTCAGCTGGAGCGAGGCGGAGACCGGCACCAATGCCATCGGCACCGCCCTGGTGGAGCGCCGGCCGGTGGAGGTGCGCGGCGCCGAGCATTATGCGGAGGCCCACGGCATCCTCACCTGCGCCGCGGCGCCCATCCACGACCCGTTCGGCGAGATCGCCGGGCTGCTCGACCTCTCGGGGCCGGCCAGCGTGCCCCACCTGCATGCGCTGGCGCTGGTGCAGCTGGCCGCCGACCAGGTGGAGCATCGCCTGTTCGAGGGCGCCTTCCCGCACCACACCCTCGTGCGCTTCCATGCGGACCCGAGCTATCTCGGCACTGCGCGCGAGGGCATCCTCGTGTTCGAGGACTACCGCCTCGTCGCCGCCAATCGGCCGGGACTGGCGCTGCTCGGCCTTGGCTGGGATGCGCTGGGGGCCCGCCGCTTCTCCGACCTGTTCGAGGGGGCGCTGGGCCGGGCGGGCGAGGAGCGCCGCGTGCGCTCCGTGCGTGGCGACGTGATGCTGCGCCTCGACCGGCAGGCGCTGATCGTTCCCCCACCGGCACGCCCCGTGCGCCCGCCGGCGAGGGCCGAAGCCCCCGCGGCCCCGGAGGGCCCGCGCTTCGACCCGCAGACCGAGAAGGACCTCGGCCGCGCCGTGCGCCTGCTGGATGCCGGCGTGCCGGTGCTGATCCAGGGCGAGACCGGTGCCGGCAAGGAAGTGTTCGCGCGGCAGATGCACCGCCGCTCCGCCCGGACCGGACGCGCCTTCGCGGCGGTCAATTGCGCGGCGGTGCCGGAAGGGCTCATCGAATCCGAGCTGTTCGGCTATGAGGAAGGCGCCTTCACCGGCGCCCGCCGCTCCGGCCACAAGGGCCTGTTCCGCGAGGCGGACGGGGGCGTGCTGTTCCTCGACGAGATCGGCGACATGCCGCTTTCCCTGCAGAGCCGCCTTCTGCGCGTGCTGCAGGAGCGGGAGGTGACACCGCTCGGCGGCGGCCGGCCGGTGGCCGTGGACTTCGCCCTCATCTGCGCCTCCCACCGCGACCTCAAGCAATTGGTGGAGCAGGGCGCCTTCCGCGCCGACCTCTATTTCCGCATCGCCCAGTACACCGTGACGCTGCCGGCCCTGCGCACCCTGACGGATCGGGAGGCGCTGGTTTCCCGCATCTGGCAGGAGCTGGCGCCGGCGGGCGATGCCCCCCTCCTCTCCGCCGAATGCCTCGCCGTGCTGGCGGGCTATGACTGGCCCGGCAACTTCCGCCAGCTGGTGGGCACGCTGCGCGTGCTCCAGGCGCTGGCGGAGCCAGGAGAGGCGCTGACGGTGGACGACCTGCCGGCGGACATCCGCCGGGTCCCCGCGCCCCCCTGCGCCATCGCCTCGGCCCCGGCGCTCTCCGGTGATCTCGACGCGGTGACGCGCTCGGCCATCGAGGCAGCACTCCAGGCGGCGGGCGGCAACATCTCGCAGGCGGCGCGCCGGCTCGGCATCCACCGCTCCACCCTCCACCGGCACCTCGGCACCCACGGCAAGGCCGGCCGGGCGGGATAAGCCCCCGCACCGCCGGCCTGGGGAAGGCCCGTCAGCCCCGCGCCTGCTCTGACACCGCCATGATGGCGGCGATGGCCGGGATAACCTGCTCGCGCATCTTGCGACCGTAGAACAGGGAGAAATGCCCGGCGTCGGGAAGGGTCAGCCGCCGGCGCAGGGCGTCGGGCACGTTCGGGCACAAATCGTGGGCGGCCTCGGTCTGGGCGGGGGCGGAGATGTCGTCCACCTCCCCTTCCACGGTCAGCAGCGCCGTGGAGGACAGCGCGGCGCCCGCCGCTCCGTGGCCGGCCACCTGGAGCGAGCCACGGGCGAGGGCGTTTTCGCGGAAGATGGTGGAGACGTTCTCCATGAAGAATTCGCCGGCCACGTCCATCATGGTCCAGCACAGGCGGGCGAGGGGAAAGCGCAGCGGGTCGTCGCCGTCGTCGAAAGCGAGGCGCAGCGGCAGCTCGCCACCCGAAAGCCCCTGCCGCCAGAGATAAAGGGCGAAGGTATCAATCTGCCGCCACGCGGGGAACACCCGCCGCCCGGCGCCCGGAAAGCTGTGGGAGATGGTCTCCAGCACCTGCGCCTCCAGCGCCTCCAGCGAACGCTCCTGCAACACCCGCCACAGGCGGGTGGGATTGCGTGAGGGATCGATGGGCCCGCCCATCAGCGTGAGGCTGAGGACCGGCGTGCCGGCCTCCGCCAGCAGGCAGGCGGCGACGAAGGCGGGCAGTGCCCCCTGGCATACGCCGACCATGTGGACGCCCTCGGCGCCGTCGCCGAGGGCGCGGGCCATCTGCGCCGTCTCCATGCAATTCTCGGCGAAGCCGAAGCGGCCGGCCGCGAGCGGCACATATCGCGCGTTCGGCCATTCGGTGACGCCCACCTCGTCGGCAACGGGGCGCAGCGCGACCAGCAGATCACGCATCAGGAAAGGAAAGCCGCCGGCGATGGGCGCCACCACCAGCACCTTGCGGCCCGCGCCAGCGGCCGGTGCGCGGGCACCGGAGAAGCTGCGGAGCTGGCCGAACGGGAGGCGGGCCTTCACCTCTTCCTGCGCCCCGGTGATGCCGAAAGAACGAAACGCGGCCTCGTCCAGACGCTCGCTCTGTGCGGGCGCGCCGATACGCCAGGGACGCAGGTCGTCAAGCCACATGAAGCGAGGTCCATCCCCAGGTGCAGGTCGGGCGACGCAGTCATCATAGCCGAACCGTTCGCGCGCACCATGCTTTGGCGAGGGATGCAACCAAAGGTATGGGGCCGCTCCGAGCCCGGATTGCCCGCATTGCGACACGAACGCCGCCGCTTGCGGCCCTTTCCGACGCGAAAGGCGGCTGCGCATGGCGCAGTTTCGTGCTTTTCCGGGCACGTATTATGCAGGATCGGAGGCTGCATCTGGGTTGTTGACCGAAATCCGCCGGGATGAAGAGCGGGAGGGCAGCGATCGGACCCCTGCACTCCGGAGAGCCTCCCATGACCGCGCCCTTCCCCGCCGCGCTGCCCGGCGACGCCGCTTACGTCTCGCCCACCCATCTGCGCACGCCGTTCCGCTCCTTCCTCGTCTCCTTCGACAAGGGCATCTACTGGCTGCGGATGCCACAGGATACCGGCAAGACCCAGTTCATCCGCGGCATCGTGGCGAAGCGCCCGCCGAAGGAAGACGCAGCGCCGGAGGGCATCGACAGCGCCATATCGAGCAGCCTTCGCGCCATCGCCGTCGAGCTCGCCCCCGGCGCGGGGGCGCAGGCGCTGGCCGGAGCGGTGAAGGCGGCCTTCGAGGCCGAGTTCGGCCCTGCCGGTGCAGCAGGCGCGGAGGCGCTTTCCGGCCTCGGCGACCCGGAGGAGGCCCCGGCGGCATTCGCCACATGGCTCGCCCGCCTCGGCGACGTGGCACGCGCCACGGACGGCAAGCGTCTCCTGGTGTGCATCGACGGCCTCGACGCCGGAGCCGGCGGCACGGCCCCGAGCGTGCTGGATGTCCTGCCGGGCATCGGCCAGATGCCCGGCGGCGTTCTCCTGCTCCTCACCTCCCGGCCGAAGGAGGCGTGGCCGGATGGCCTCTTCGCGCAGGCCGAAGCGAAATTCGCCTCGGGGCCGGCGGTCGCCGTGCAGGACGTCGGGGTCGAGGACGCGCCCTATGTGGATACCCTGCGACGACTGTTCCAGGAGCGCCTGCGCCCGGTGCTGCGGGCCCGCGCCATCGCCATCCTTCACGCCCTGCTGGAAACCAGGGCCACCTTTGAAAAGGGCGGGCGCGACCCGCGCCTCACCGGCGACGCCGTCTTGCGCGATGCGCTGAAGGACGACTGGAAGAAGCTGACGAACAAGTTCCCGCGCTATTCGGGCCAGCTCCTGCCGGTGGCGTCGCTGGTGCCGCTGCTCGACCAGTTCGACCGCTTGTGGGTGGACGTGATGGACCGCGGCGAGCGCAAGTTTCGATACGTCCATCTCATCATCCAGCGCATTGCCGACGGCACGCTGCCGGTGGAGGATGTGGCGGGACTGCCCCGCGGCGCCGACCTCGCCGCCCGCCTCGGCGTGCCCGCCTGAGCCGGCTCCCTTCAGAAAGTCAGAGGGAGGCGGCTGCGCGGGCGGCCTGGTCGTAATGGCCGGAGAGGGTGCGCAGCAGCGCCGCGATCTCCGACAGCCGGGCCGGATCGATGCCGGTGGCCACCACGGCACCGGTGAGCAGCGCCTCGCGCACCTCGCGGTAACGGACGCAGGCGGCCCGCCCGGTGGCGCTGGCGGCCAGCGTCTTCTCCTTGCCGCGCCGGCCGCCTTCCACCAGGCCGAGGGCCTGCAGCTTCTTGGCGGCATAGGTGACGAGGTGGGTGTCCTCCACATCCAGCACGAGGCACAGATCGGCAATGGTCTTCGGCCGGTCGCGATGGACCACGTGGTGGAGCACCAGCACGTCGAGGGCGGAGAGGTCCGGCACGCCGGCCGCCGCCATGCAGCGCACCATCCAGCGCCCGTAGGCATGGGTGAGCATGTTGAGGCCGAACTCGAATTCCGAAAGCGCTGGCAGCGCCCCGTCGGCGAGATGGGCGGAGGAGACGATGGCCGGCGTGGCGGCCGCCTTGGCGGCGCCTTCGGGCTTCTCGTTCCGTTCGTCGCGCGCTGTCACGTCGGCCTCATTGTGGGCAGGTCCGGTCGGGAGGCGGCGGGGCGGATCGGCCCGCCCCGCCGCCGGCGTCACTTCTTGTAGGCGTCGATCACCGACTTGCCGTCCGCCCCGGCCTTGGCGAGCCAGGCGTCGGTCAGGTTCGTGCCGATCTTCTCGAAGCCGGCCTTCAGCTCCGGGCTCGGCGGGGCGAGCTTCATGCCCTTGGCGGAAAGCTGGTCCATATAGGCCTTGGTCTTGGTCTCGGAGAGCTTCCAGCCGCGCTCCTCGGCGGCGGCGGCGGCCTTCAGCACGGCCTCCTGGGTGGGCTTGTCGAGGGCATCGAAGGCAGCCTGGTTCACGAACACCACGTTCTTCGGCAGCCAGGCCTGGATGTCGTAGAAATACGGGATGCTCTCCCAGATCTTCACGTCGGTGCCGGTGGCGGAGGAGGTGATGAGGGCGGTGACGGTGCCGGTGGCGAGCGCCTGGGCGAGTTCGGCCTGCTGCACGGTGACCGCCTGCGCGCCCACCGCCTCGCCGATGCGCGAGGTGCCGGCATTGTAGGCGCGCCACTTGGCGCCCTTCAGGTCCTCCACCTTCTCCACGGCGGCCTTGGAGAACAGGCCCTGCGGCGGCCACGGCATGGCGTAGAGCACCTTGAGGCCCTGGGTGGCGAGCTTCTTCTCCACCGCCGGGCGGGAGGCCGCCCAGAGCTTCCTCGACGCATCGAAGGAGGTGGCGAGGAAGGGCACCACGTCGATGCCGAAGATGGGATCCTCGTTCTCATGCAGCGAGATCAGCACCTCCCCGGCCTGGGCCTGCCCGGTCTGCACCGCGCGCTTGATCTCCGGCGCCTTGAACAGGGACGCGTTGGGGTGAAGCGTGATGGAGAGCTTGCCACCGGAGGCCGCTTCCAGGTCCTTGGCGAACTGGGCGAGGTTCTCGCTGTGCAGATTGTCGGCCGGATAGGCGGACGGCAGGTTCCATTTGGTCTGCGCCATGGCCGGAGCGGCGAGGGCCACGGCCCCGATCGCAAGCACCGGACCGAGGATGCGCATCAATCCAGACATCTGTCGTCTCCTTCGGGTTGATCACATGTTTCAGGCCCCGCCTTGGGGCGGCAGGGGTGTCCGCGTCAGTTTCCGTAGGCGAGCTCGGGCAGGATCATCACGATCTGCGGAAACACGGTGATGATGGCAACTGCCGCTACGAGAAGGAAGAAGAACGGCAGGGAGGCGAGGGCCACCGTGTTCGAATCCTTGCCCGACATGGTCTGCAGCACGAACAGGTTGAAGCCCACGGGGGGCGACACCTCCGCCATCTCCACCACCAGCACCAGGAAGATGCCGAACCAGACCGGGTCGAAGCCGGCGGTCTTGATCATGGGGATCACCACCGAGGTGGTCAGAACGATCATGGAGAGGCCGTCGAGCGCGGTGCCGAGCACGATGTACATGACGGTGAGCGCGGCAATGAGCGCGTAGGGCGACAGGTGCAGGCTGTCCACCCACTGGGCGAGGGCCACCGGGATGCCCGTGTAGGCCATGGAGGTGGACATGAAGGAGGCGCCGGCGAGGATCAGCATGATCATGCAGGTGAGGCGCGTCGCGCCCATCACCGAGGCCCAGAAGGCCGGCCAGGTGAGCGCCCCCTGCCACCAGGCGATGGCGAGCGATCCGGCCACCCCCCAGGCGGCGCATTCGGTCGCCGTGGCCCAGCCGAACAGCAGCGCGGCGAAGACGAAGATGATGAGCAGGCTGACCGGGATGAGGTTTGCCGATTCCCGCATCTTTTCCCGCCACGGCAGAGGTGGGTCGGCGGGCGGGGTGCGCTTGGGGTTCAGCAGCGACCAGACGATGATGTAACCGGAATAGAGCGCCATCACCAGGAAGCCGGGCAGGAAGCCGGCCAGGAACACCTGGATGATGGAGACGTTGGCCGCCACCGCATAGACCACCATGGTGATGGAGGGCGGGATGAGGATGCCCAGCGTGCCGGCGCCCGCCAGCGAGCCCAGGCTCACCATGTCGTCGTAGCCGCGCTTCTTCAGCTCCGGCAGGGCGATCTTGGCCACCGTCGCGCAGGTGGCGGCGGAGGAGCCGGAGACCGAGCCGAACAGGCCGCAGGCGATCACGTTCACATGCATCAGCCGGCCGGGCAGCCAGTTGAGCCAGGGGGCAAGGCCGCGGAACATCTCCTCCGACAGGCGGGTGCGGAACAGGATCTCGCCCATCCAGACGAACAGGGGCAGCGCCGCCAGCGTCCAGGAGGCGGAATTGCCCCAGATGGTGGTGGCGAGCACCGCGCCGGCCGGAATGCCGCCGGCCACGAACTGCATGCCCACATAGCCCACCACCAGCAAAGCGATGGCGATCCACACGCCGCAGGCCAGGAGCGCCATGAGCAGGAGCAGCAGGAGCCCGGAAATCTCGATCATTTCCATCAGGCTAGACTCCGCTCTGCATGGCGCGCTCGACCACTTCCTCGGCGCTCGACGGCGGCGGCTTCTCGTAGCGCGGCTCCCCGCCCCGCAGCGCGTGGACGAACTCGTCCACGAAGGCGACGAAGAGGATGACGAGGCCGCCCGAGTAGCCCAGCTGCGGAATCCACAGGGGCACGGCGACGACGCCCTGGGAGATGTCGTTGAAACGGAAGGAATCCCAGGTGAGGACGACCGCGTTCCAGGCGAAGAAGCCCACCGAGCCGACGCCGATGACGAGGCAAAGGAACTCCACCACCCGCTTCGCCCGGCCCTTCAGATGATCGGTGATGAGGCCGACGCGGATCAGCTCCCCCGAGCGGAAGGTGTGGGCGAGGCCGAGGAACGCGCTCGCCGCCATGCACCAGGCGACGAAATCGTCGCCTGCGGGGATGTTGAAGCCGACGATGCGCCCCACCGACAGCAGCATCATCAGCACGAAGATGGCGAGCATGAAGAGGCCGGCGAGCCAGCCGGCGCCGAGATAGAGCCCATCGAGCCCGCGGCGGATCATCCGCGCCTCCCCGCACCGAAGCCCGCAGCGGCGCCGAGGCGCAGAGGATCATTGCCCGCACCCTGCAGGCGTGAGGTCCCGATCATGCTGTCCCCTCTCGCGGCTTCCGGAAACCGGGCCGATCTTTGGCCGCTTGCGTTACGGCAGTGATGGCATGATTGTGGCACGTCAATAAATTGTCAACGAATTGTTGACGACGAACAGCGGCCATGCCTTCCTTTGGCCGCAGCGACACAAATTGCTGTCGCAGCGGAATGCCTTTCCAAGCAGGTCGCCCGTAGCAAGTCCCGCGCCATGCCCTGCCCCTGGGTCCGGCGGCGGCACGCGCACGGCGGCCACCGCTCTTCCGGCCCCCTGTGGAGCATGAGACGATGACGCGGACGACCCAAGCAGGCGACACCGGCACCCCCGAGGCTTCTTCGGGCGTTGCGGCCTGGGAATTCTGGATCGACCGCGGCGGCACCTTCACCGACATCGTCGGCAAGCACCCGGACGGGAGCCTCGTCGCCCACAAGGTGCTGTCGGAAAATCCCGAGGCCTATCGCGACGCGGCGGTACATGGCATCCGCGAGATCCTGGGCCTGAAGGCGGGAGCAGCCATTCCCGCGGGGCTCGTCTCTGCCGTCAAGATGGGCACCACGGTGGCCACCAATGCCCTCCTGGAGCGCAAGGGCGACCGCACCCTGCTCGTCACCACCCGCGGCTTCAGGGACGCGCTCAAGATCGGCTACCAGGCGCGGCCGAAGATCTTCGCCAAGAAGATCGTGCTGCCGGACATGCTGTTCGAGCGCGTGCTGGAGGTGGACGAGCGCGTGCGCGCCGACGGCACGGTGGAGGCGACGCCGGACCTTGCCGACCTGCGCGGCCGGCTTGAGGCGGCGAAGGCGGACGGCATCGTCGCCGTCGCCATCGTCTTCATGCACGGCTACCGTTATCCCGGGCACGAGCGGCAGGTGGCGGCGCTGGCGCGGGAGATCGGCTTCCCGCAGGTCTCCGTCTCCCACGAGGTCTCGCCGCTCATCAAGCTGGTGGGGCGCGGCGACACCACGGTGGCGGATGCCTACCTCTCCCCCATCCTGCGCCGCTACGTGCGGCAGGTGGCGGACGAGCTGTCCGGCGGCGGCGGGACCGAGGGCGAGGCCATCCGCCTCATGTTCATGATGTCGTCGGGCGGGCTCACGGCGGCGGACCTGTTCCAGGGCAAGGACGCCTTGCTCTCCGGTCCGGCCGGCGGCGTGGTCGGCGCGGCGCAGACGGGCGCGCTTGCGGGCTTCGAGCGCATCATCGGCTTCGACATGGGCGGCACCTCCACCGACGTCTGCCATTTTGACGGGGAGCTGGAGACCGCCTTCGACACCGAGGTGGCCGGCGTGCGCATCCGCGCGCCCATGATGCGCATCCATACGGTGGCGGCGGGGGGTGGCTCCCTCCTGCATTATGACGGCGCGCGGTTCCGGGTCGGCCCCGATTCAGCCGGCGCCAATCCCGGCCCGGCCTGCTATCGCCGCGGCGGCCCGCTGGCGGTCACCGACGCCAACGTGATGCTGGGCAAGCTCATTCCCGATTTCTTCCCGAGGATCTTCGGCCCGGCCCAGGACCAGCCCCTCGACGCCGAGGTGGTGCGCGCGAAGTTCGCGGCGCTGGCGGGCGAGATCGGCGGCGGGCGCACACCGCAGCAGGTGGCGGACGGGTTCGTCACCATCGCGGTGGAGAACATGGCCAACGCCATCAAGAAGATTTCGGTGGAGCGCGGCTATGACGTGACGCGCTATGCCCTCAACTGCTTCGGCGGCGCCGGCGGGCAGCACGCCTGCCTCGTCGCCGACGCGCTGGGCATGACGAAGGTGCTCATCCATCCCTTCTCCGGCCTGCTGTCGGCCTACGGCATGGGCCTCGCCAGCGTCCGCGCCCAGCGCACCCGCGCGGTGGGCGCGGAGATGACGCCGGGCCTGCTGCCCCAGCTGCTGGCGACGAAGGACGAGCTCGCCATCGAGACGCGCGCCGAGCTGGCCGGCCAGGGCATCGCGGCCGATGCCACCATCACCGAGGCGAAGGCCCACCTGCGCTACGCCGGCACGGACACCGCCCTGCCCGTGGCGCTGGCCGACCTTGCGGCCATGACCGCCGAGTTCGAGGCGAAGCACCGCGCCCAGTTCGGCTTCGTCTCCCCGGAGAAAAGCATCGTCGTGGAGGCGCTCGAGGTCATGTCGGCGGGCGGCGGCGCCGGCATTGCCGAGCCGGACCTGCCGCTCGCCTCCGGCAGCCCGCCGGAGGCCCGCCGCACCCGCTTCTTCGCCCGTGGCGACTGGCACGACGCGCCGGTGGTCCTGCGGGAGAACTTCAGGCCCGGCATGACGCTGGCCGGCCCCGCCATCGTCATCGAGCCGAACCAGACGGTGGTGGTGGAGAAGGGCTGGCGCGCCGACGTGAACGCCAGGAACCACCTCGTCCTCGCCCGCACGCAAGCCCTCGCCCGCGCCGAGGCGGTGGGCACCCATGCGGACCCGGTGATGCTGGAGGTGTTCAACAACCTGTTCATGTCCATCGCCGAGCAGATGGGCGTCACCCTCCAGAACACCGCTTATTCGGTCAACATCAAGGAGCGGCTGGACTTTTCCTGCGCCGTCTTCTCCGCCGAAGGCGACCTCGTGGCCAATGCCCCGCACATGCCGGTGCATCTCGGCTCCATGGACAAGTCGGTGGAGACGGTGATCCGCGAGAACGCCGGCGCCATCCGCCCCGGCGACGTGTTCGCGCTGAACGCCCCGTACAATGGCGGCACCCATCTGCCGGACATCACCGTGGTGACCCCGGTGTTCGACGGCGTGGGCGACCGCATCCTGTTCTGGGTCGCCTCCCGCGGGCACCATGCGGACGTGGGCGGCGTCGCCCCCGGCTCCATGAGCCCGCTTGCCACCCATATCGAGGAAGAAGGCGTCTATATCGACAATTTCAAGCTGGTGTCGGCGGGCGCGTTCCAGGAGGAGGGCCTCCTGAGGCTCCTCACCACCGCCCGCTATCCGGCGCGCAACCCGGTGCAGAACGTGGCCGACCTCAAGGCGCAGATCGCCGCCAACGAGAAGGGCGTGCGCGAGCTCCTGAAGATGATCGACACCTTCGGCCTCGACGTGGTCGAGGCCTATATGGGCCACGTCCAGGACAATGCCGCCGAGAGCGTGCGCCGCGTGCTCGACCGGCTGGAGGACTGCGCCTTCGCCTATGAGATGGACCAGGGCACGGTCATCAAGGTGAAGATCACCGTGGACAAGGAGAAGCGCGAGGCGACGGTGGACTTCACCGGCACCTCGCCCCAGCAGGAGACCAACTTCAACGCCCCCGCCCCCGTGACCCGCGCCGCCGTGCTCTACGTGTTCCGGGTGATGGTGGAGGACGAGATCCCCATGAATGCCGGGTGCCTCAGGCCCATCCGCATCGTGGTGCCGGAGGATTCCATGCTGGCGCCGAGCTATCCGGCGGCGGTGGTGGCGGGCAATGTGGAGACCTCCCAGGCGGTCACCAACTGCCTGTTCGGGGCGCTGAAGGCCATGGCGGCCTCTCAGGGCACCATGAACAACCTCACCTTCGGCAACGACACCTACCAATATTACGAGACCATCTGCTCCGGCTCCCCGGCCGGCCCCGGCTTCGACGGGACGGACGGCGTGCATGTGCACATGACCAATTCCCGCCTCACCGACCCCGAAGTGCTGGAGACGCGCTTTCCCGTGCTGCTGGAGGATTTCCACATCCGTCCCGGCTCCGGCGGGCGGGGGCGCTGGCATGCGGGGGCCGGCACCTACCGGCGCATCCGCTTCCTGGAGAAGATGGAGTGCGCGCTGCTCTCGTCCCACCGGCGGGTGCATCCCTTCGGCGTCGAGGGGGGCGAGTCCGGGGCGCTGGGGGAAGGCTTCGTGCGCCGCCGCGACGGCTCCACCGAGATGCTCGCCGGCTGCGACCAGAAGGTGCTGGAGGCGGGCGAGGCGGTGATCATCGTCACCCCCACCGGCGGCGGCTTCGGCGACCCCAGGCTCCGGGGGAAATAACCCTGTGGCCGGTGGACCAGGCTCATCGGCCACGGCTGTCAGCCCGCGTGGCACCCGAGCGAGCCCGCTCGGCGCCGGTCCAGGACCGGGGCCGCCGGCATAGTAGGCCCCTCATGCCCATCGCCTGGCCTGCGCCGGGCGATGGGTTCTCTATCCCGAAGTTTGGGAGGCGTTACACCGGGCAGGTGGATGCGATCCGATCGGATCGCTCTCCCCTCAGCCCGGCCGCGAGAAGGTGAGGATCTCGCGCTTGCCGGCATGGTTGGCAGGGCCGACGATGCCTTCGGTCTCCATCCGCTCCATAAGGGAAGCGGCCTTGTTGTAGCCCACCTGCAACCGGCGCTGGATGTAGGAGGTGGAGGCCTTGCGGTCGCGCATGACGATGGCGATGGCCTGCTCGTAGAGGTCGCCGCCGACCTCGCTGATGCCGGCGCGGTCGAACACCGCCTCGTCCTCCTCGTCGGCCTCCTCCGTCTCGTCGAGGATGACGGCGTCGAGATAGTCCGGCCCGCCCTGGGCCTTGAGGAAGGCGACCACCTTCTCCACCTCGCCGTCGGAGACGAACGGTCCGTGCACGCGCGTGATGCGCCCGCCGCCCGCCATGAACAGCATGTCGCCCTGCCCGAGCAGCGTCTCCGCCCCCATCTCGCCGAGGATGGTGCGGCTGTCGATCTTGCTGGTCACCTGGAAGGAGATGCGGGTGGGGAAGTTGGCCTTGATGGTGCCGGTGATGACGTCCACGGACGGGCGCTGGGTGGCCATCACCAGATGGATGCCGGCGGCCCGGGCCATCTGGGCGAGGCGCTGGATGGCGCCTTCGATCTCCTTGCCCGCCACCATCATCAGGTCGGCCATCTCGTCGACGATGACGACGATGTAGGGCAAGGGAGTGAGGTCCATCTCCTGTTCCTCGAACAGGGCCTCCCCGCTCTCCTTGTCGAAGCCCACCTGCACGCTGCGGGTGATGACCTCGCCCTTCTCCGCCGCCTCCTTCACGCGGGCGTTGAAGCCATCGATGTTGCGCACGGCGAGGCGGCTCATCTTGCGGTAGCGCTCCTCCATCTCCTTCACCGCCCACTTCAGCGCGATGATCGCCTTCTTGGGGTCGGTGACGACGGGGGTGAGGAGGTGCGGGATGCCCTCGTAGACGGAGAGCTCCAGCATCTTGGGATCGATCATGATGAGTCGGCAGGCTTCCGGCGTGTGCCGGTAGAGCAGGCTCAGGATCATGGTGTTGATGGCCACCGACTTGCCGGAGCCGGTGGTGCCGGCGACGAGAAGATGGGGCATGCGGGCAAGGTCCGCGATCACCGGCACGCCGCCGATGGTCTTGCCCAGGCACAGGCCCAGCTTGGGGTGGGTGTCGGCAAATTCGTGGCTGGCCAGCAGCTCGCGCAGCCACACGGTCTCGCGCCGGCGGTTGGGCAGCTCGATGCCGATGACGTTGCGCCCTTCCACCACCGCCACACGGGCGGACACCGCGCTCATGGACCGGGCGATATCCGGCGAGAGGCCGATGACGCGGGAGGACTTCACCCCCGGTGCCGGCTCGAACTCGTACAGGGTGACCACCGGGCCGGGATTGGCGTCGATCACCTCGCCGCGCACGCCGAAATCGCGCAGCACCTGCTGGAGCATGGAGGATGACTGGTCGAGGAATTCCTCGGACATCTCATAGTCCGGCTCCACCACCGGCGGCTCGCGCAGCAGGTCGAGGGGCGGCAGGTCATAAGGCGAGGCGGCGGTCTCCAGGGCGGGCGCCGCGGCAGGCGGGAGGGTCGCGGCGGGCGCCGGCACCATGGCCACGGCGGCCGGAGCAGCCACGGGGGCCACGGCCGCGGCCTCGAACCCGGGGGCAGCGGCAGCGCCGATGAAGCGCGCGGTGATGCTCTGCTGGTACGGCCGCCAGACGAAGGGCCAGGCATCCGTGGAGGGGGCATCCGTGGAGGGAACTTCGGCGGAAGGCGCATCGACGGAGGGGGTCGGCACGGGCGTGCCGGCGGGGCCGGCGGCTTCGAGCTCGTCTCCGGAGGCTTCCATCGCCTCCTCCTTCGCCGCCTCGTCCTCGAGGAGCGTATCCTCGGGAAGCCCCTCCGCGACGAGCCGGCCCTCTTCGTCGCCGATCAGAGCGGCAGCGGTTTCCTCGTCTTCATCCCCGGCCGTCTCCGCCTCGTCCATCCCGGCTTCGACAGCGTCCTCTTCGGCCAGGACCTCGTCGGCCAGGTCCTCTTCGGCAGGGTCCTCATCCGCCTCATCGTCGTCCGCGACGGCGTCGAGGAGGGAGTGGAAGGCATCGTCCGCGTCGGAGACGAACGGCGCATCGCCCTCGGCCGGCGCGTCGTCATCCGCGTCGAAGCGGGCGGCGTCCAGCAGCTGGCGCTCGGCGGCGAAGGCGGCCTCCTCCATGCCATCCCCGGCGACGGCCATCTCCAGCGGGCCGAGGGCCATCAGGTCCTGGTCGGCGGCCATCACCGGCGGGATGGCGTCGGCGCCGAGCAGCAGCAGACGCCCGAGGGGACGCAGGGTCGGCGGCACCTCCTCCGGCACGCCCGCGGCACGGGCGACGGCTTCCGGCGCAAGCATCTCGGGCGGCTCCGGCACGGCAACCACATCCACCAAGGCCACACTCTCCACGCAAGGGGTCTCATCGGAAGCGACAGGGGCCGCGGGCGGCTCCGCGCCGGGGGCGGCGAAGGCCGGCACCTCCATCGCACCCGCCACGGGAGCGGCCATGGGGGCGCCGGCGGCAAGGCCGACCGCGCCGTCCTCGGCCAGATCGACGGTGCCGGCGGCCGGTTCGGGACCCGCAGCCGGATCAACCGGAAGGTTGGAAGCGCCCAGGTCCGGAACGCTGAAGTCCGGAACGCTGAAGTCCGGAAGGCCGGTGTCCGAAACGCTGAAGTCCGCGCCATCCTGGTCCAGGGCCGGAAGGCCGGCCCCATCGAGGCCCCGCGCGAAAGGCGTCGTCGCGGCCTCAGGGTCATAGGCTGCGGCCGGCGGAAGGGCGGCGAGGGCAGCAGCGGGGTCCGGCAGGTCGATGATGCCGGCGGGCTCGGCTTCGGCGGGGGGATCCTTGCCGTCGCTGGGATCGAGCACGAAGCGCCAGCCGCGGTTGGAAATCTCGCAGGTGATGACGGCCGCCGCCACGTCGCGCGGCCGCAGGAAATGGTCCGGCGTGCGGGTGAAGCGGGTGTTGGCATCCAGCGTGAAGGGGCGCAGCCAGCTCGGGATCTGCTCCAGGTTCAGCCAGCTGGGGCCCGCCGCCGCCTCGGACGGGGCGCCGCCATTGTCCTGCTGCACATCGTGCGCGGCCCCGTCATACGGATAGGGATCGTAAAGGGATGGGGCGTGGCCGCCGTGGCTGTAGGAGCCCTGGCCGCCGGCATCCCGCCCATGGGGATCATGCCCGTAGGACTCGTGCCCGTAGGACTCTTGCCCATAGGGATCCGGGTGGGAGCGGCCGCGCTCGGGCTGCTCCCTGAGGCGCGCGCCATAGGAGCCATGGGGCGCCCCGGCGTCCGTGCCCTCGGAAAAATCGGGGGAGAAGCCAAAGGGTCTCGGGGGACGGGTGAAGGAAGACATGCTGATCCACAGTCCGCAGCGTCGGCGCCGTGTTTCAAGGCATAGGCCGGGGCCCGTTAAGGGGAGGTTTGCGCCACCGGAAAATGGTTTCTAAATACCATCGCCTGTGGACAAGCCCACGGATCGCGCCCCCCGCGCCGGGCCTGCGCCCCTCCCCCGATCGCGCCGCGGACCCGTCGCGGGGTCCTGCTGGCCGCCGCCGCTATGGAATTCCTATGCGCGGACCCGAGCGGCCCGTCTCGAATCCCTATGCCTCCTTCGCCACCCTTCCGGGCATGGCCGGCGCGACCCGACACCGGGTGCGCCGGCCGGCGCCCGCTCTCCCTTGCGCCCTGAAGGGCGAGGGACGGGCGGAGCGCACCCTCCTGAACCGACATCCGAGGACCGAGGCCATGGCGACCTCCCTGAAACCCCGATTGCGCGCCGACACCTGCCCCCTGCCCGACCTCATCGTCGGCCAGGATGTCTCCGGCCGCTGGCTGGTGCGCGACGCCGGCGGCCAGATCGGCGGCGTGTTCCGCGACCGGCAGGCCGCCGAGCGGTTCGCCGCGTTCGAGAGCGGCCACCGCCAGGGCGCGGTGCGCCTTGCGCCCTTGGGGGTGCGGATCGCGCTGACGGGGCCCCTCCCCCGTGCGCTCGCACGCGGGCGCTGAGTGAAATCCCTATGAGAATTTTATATCCGCGCCGCGCCGCCCGGCTCGAATCCTTATGCCGCCATGGACATTATTCCCGGCGAAGACTGGCGCCCGTGCCCTGAAACGGGCGCTGTCCGCATTCTCCGGCGTCAAGTCTTCGGCCGCCGGACTCTTTCAGGAGCAAAGCCGATGCTGGATGCCCTTGTGCTCGCGCTCGCGCTGTCCCTTTTCGTCGTGGCCATCGGCTACGGCTATGCCTGCGAACAACTTTGACCCGTCCGCGAATGACTTGCCCGCGAATGACGTGCCGCGAAGGCGGGACTTCGAAGGAGAAACCCATGACCATCGATTACCTTCTGGGGGGGCTCGTCACGGCGGGCCTCCTCTTCTACCTCACCCTCGCGCTCGTGAAGCCGGAACGGTTCTGAGGAGCGCGCCATGACCCTATCCGCAACAACCCTCGCCGGCCTCGCGCAGGTGGCGGTGTTCGTACTCGCCGTGGTCGCGCTGGCGCGCCCACTCGGCGGCTACATGACACGCGTGTTCGCCGGCGAGCGCACGTTCCTCTCGCCGGCGCTGAGGCCGGTGGAGGGCGTCCTCTACCGCCTCGGCGGCGTCGATCCGGCGCGCGAGCAGCACTGGCTCACCTATGCGGTGGCCATGCTGCTGTTCCACGTGGGCGGCTTCGCCATCCTCTATGCGGTGCTGCGCCTGCAGGACCTGCTGCCCCTCAACCCGCAGGGCATGGGACCGGTGGCGCCGGACCTCGCCTTCAACACCACCATCAGCTTCCTCACCAACACCAACTGGCAGAACTACGGCGGCGAGAGCACGCTCTCCTACCTCTCGCAGATGCTGGGGCTCACCCACCAGAACTTCCTCTCCGCCGCCACCGGCATCGCGCTCGCCATGGCGCTGATCCGCGGCTTCTCGCGGGCATCGGCGCAGACGGTGGGGAATTTCTGGGTGGATGTCACCCGCTGCACCCTCTACGTGCTGCTGCCCATCTGCGTCGTCTACGCGCTGTTCCTGGTGTGGCAGGGCACGCCGCAGACCCTCGGCGCCTATGTGGATGCGGCCACGCTGGACGGCGGCACGCAGACCATCGCCCTCGGCCCCGTGGCCTCGCAGGTGGCCATCAAGATGCTGGGCACCAACGGCGGCGGCTTCTTCAACGCCAATGCCGCCCACCCGTTCGAGAACCCCACCGCACTCTCCAATTTCGCGCAGATGCTCTCCATCTTCGCGCTGGGCGCGGCGCTCACCAACGTCTTCGGCCGCATGGTGGGCAACGAGAGGCAGGGCTGGGCCATCCTCGCCGCCATGGGCGTGCTCTTCCTCGCTGGCGTCGCGGTGACCTGGTGGGCGGAGGCCTCCGGCACGCCGGCGCTCAACGCCCTCGGCCTCACCGGCGGCAACATGGAGGGCAAGGAGCTGCGCTTCGGCATCCTCGCCTCCTCCCTTTTCGCCGTCGTCACCACCGCCGCCTCCTGCGGCGCGGTGAACGCCATGCACGACAGCTTCACGGCGCTGGGCGGCATGATCCCGCTCATCAACATGGAGCTCGGCGAGATCATCGTCGGCGGCGTGGGGGCGGGCATGTACGGCATGCTGCTGTTCGTCATCGTCGCCATGTTCGTGGCGGGGCTGATGGTGGGCCGCACGCCAGAATACGTGGGCAAGAAGATCGAGGCGAAGGAAGTGAAGATGGCCATGCTCGCCATCCTCATCCTGCCGCTGATGATGCTGGGCTTCTCGGCAGTGGCGAGCGTGCTGCCCTCGGCGGTGGCCTCCATCGCCAACCCCGGGCCGCACGGCTTCTCGGAGATCCTCTACGCCTACACCTCGGCCACCGCCAACAACGGCTCGGCCTTCGGCGGCCTCACCGGCAACACGCCCTTCTACAACCTCACCCTCGGCATCGCCATGTTCGTCGGCCGGTTCCTCATGATCGTCCCGGCCATGGCGATCGCCGGATCGCTGGCGGCGAAGAAGACCGTGCCGGCCTCGGCGGGCACCTTCCCCACCACGGGGGGGCTGTTCGTGGGGATGCTGGTGGGGGTCATCCTCATCGTCGGCGGCCTCACCTTCTTCCCGGCCCTCTCGCTGGGGCCCATCGTCGAGCACCTGGCCGCCCAGGCGGGCCAGAGCTTCGGGGCGGGGGGCTGAGATGCGCGAGGAGCACACCCCCACCCCGCCCGCCCGTCCGCGCGACGGGCGGGAGCGGACGCGGCGCCTGCCGCTCCAGTTCTCCGAGATCGTCCTCATCGCCTCCGTCGCCTGCCTCGTGGCCGCCGCGGCCATCCAGGCGGTGGTGACCCTCGCGGTCCAACTCTCGGCCAAATGAGCCCTCCTTTCCGGGATCCCCTCCCATGACCAAGACCTCAGGCTCCGGCAGCCTTCTTCAGCCCTCCATCCTCGTGCCCGCCATCGGCGCGTCGCTGCGCAAGCTCGACCCGCGCGTGATGGTGAAAAACCCGGTGATGTTCGTGGTGGAGGTGGTGGCGCTGCTCACCACCGTGCTCTTCCTCCGCGACCTCGCCACCGGCGGCGCGAACCTCGCGTTCTCGTTCCAGATCATCCTGTGGCTCTGGTTCACCGTGCTGTTCGCGAACTTCGCCGAGGCCGTCGCCGAAGGCCGCGGCAAGGCGCAGGCGGAATCGCTCCGCCGCACCCGCACCGAAACCTCCGCCAAGCTCCTCACCGGCAACGGCAACGCCTTCCGCACGGTACCCGGCACCTCGCTCAAGGTGGGCGACGTGGTGCTGGTGGAGGCGGGCGACATCATCCCCTCCGACGGCGAGGTGGTGGAGGGCGTCGCCTCGGTGAACGAGGCCGCCATCACCGGCGAGAGCGCGCCCGTCATCCGCGAGAGCGGCGGCGACCGCTCGGCGGTCACGGGCGGCACGACGGTGGTCTCCGACTGGCTGAAGGTGCGCATCACCGCCGCGGCGGGCGCCACCTTCCTCGACCGCATGATCGCGCTGGTGGAAGGCGCCGAGCGGCAGAAGACGCCGAACGAGATCGCCCTCAACATCCTGCTCGCGGGCATGACGATCATCTTCATCTTCGCCACCGCCTCCATCCCGAGCTTCGCCGCCTATGCGGGCGGCACCATCTCGGTGATCGTGCTGGTGGCGCTGTTCGTCACCCTCATCCCCACCACCATCGGCGCCCTGCTCTCGGCCATCGGCATCGCCGGCATGGACCGGCTGGTGCGCTTCAACGTGCTCGCCATGTCGGGCCGCGCGGTGGAGGCGGCGGGCGACGTGGACACCCTGCTCCTCGACAAGACCGGCACCATCACGCTGGGCAACCGCCAGGCGGCCGAGTTCCGCCCCGTGCGTGGCGTGAGCCCGGAGGAGCTGGCGGACGCCGCCCAGCTCGCCTCGCTCGCCGACGAGACGCCGGAGGGCCGCTCCATCGTGGTGCTGGCGAAGGAGAAATACGGCCTCAGGGCCCGCGACATGGCGGGCCTCAACGCCCAGTTCGTGCCCTTCACCGCGCAGACCCGGATGAGCGGCGTGGACGTGGACGGCTCCAGCGTCCGCAAGGGCGCGGTGGACGCCATCCTGCGCCATGTGCAGAACCCAATGCAGGCGGTGACCGCCTCCGGCGCCGTGCAGAACGTGCGCACCCTGCCGAACGCCGAGGCGGTGCGCGAGATCAACGCCATCACCGAGGAGATCGCCAAGGCCGGCGGCACGCCGCTCGCCGTGGCGCGGGACGGGCGGCTGCTCGGCGTCGTCCACCTGAAGGACATCGTGAAGGGCGGCATCCGCGAGCGCTTCTCGGAGCTGCGCCGCATGGGCATCCGCACGGTGATGATCACCGGCGACAATCCTTTGACCGCCGCCGCCATCGCCGCCGAGGCGGGGGTGGACGACTTCCTCGCCGAGGCCACCCCGGAAGCCAAGCTCCGCCTCATCCGCGAGGAGCAGGCCAAGGGCAAGCTCGTCGCCATGTGCGGCGACGGCACCAACGACGCCCCCGCCCTCGCCCAGGCCGACGTGGGCGTCGCCATGAACACCGGCACGGTGGCTGCCCGCGAGGCCGGCAACATGGTGGACCTCGACAGCGACCCCACCAAGCTCATCGAGATCGTGGAGATCGGCAAGGCGCTGCTGATGACGCGCGGCTCGCTGACCACCTTCTCCATCGCCAACGACGTGGCGAAGTATTTCGCCATCATCCCGGCCATGTTCGTGGCCTTCTACCCGCAGCTCGGCGCGCTGAACGTCATGGGCCTCGCCTCGCCGCAGAGCGCCATCCTCTCGGCCATCATCTTCAACGCGCTCATCATCATCGCGCTCATCCCGCTGGCGCTGAAGGGCGTCAAGTTCCGGCCCATCGGCGCGGCCGCGCTGCTCAAGCGCAACCTCGTCGTCTACGGCCTCGGCGGCATCCTCGTGCCGTTCGCCGGCATCAAGGCGATCGACCTCGCCGTTGCCGCGCTCCACCTCGTCTGAGGAGTGATCCCATGCTGAAGGAAATCCGTCCCGCCCTGGTGCTGGTGGCCCTGCTCACCGCCATCACCGGCCTCGCCTATCCCCTCGCCATGACGGGGGCGGCGCAGGTGCTGTTCCCCTTCGCCGCCAACGGCAGCCTCATCGTCCGCGATGGCAAGGTGGTGGGCTCCGAGCTGATCGGCCAGAACTTCACCTCGGCGCACTACTTCCACGGCCGCCCCTCGGCCACCACCGGCGCCGATCCGGCCGATGCCACCAAGACCGTGGCGCAGCCCTACAACGCCGCGAACTCCATGGGCTCGAACCTCGGCCCCACCAATCCCGCCCTCCCCGACCGGGTGAAGGCGGATATGGAGGCGCTGAAGGCCGAGAACCCCGGCGCGCCGGTGCCGGCCGATCTCGTGACCACCTCGGGCAGCGGGCTCGATCCGCACATCTCGCCGGAGGCGGCCCTCTTCCAGGTGCCGCGCGTCGCCAAGGCGCGCGACATTCCCGAGGACAAGCTGAAGCGGCTCGTCGCCCTCTACACGGAGGAACGCACCCTCGGCCTCTTCGGCGAGCCGCGCGTGAACGTGCTCGCCCTCAACCTGGCGCTGGACCACTACCAGCCGAAGTGACGTACCCGTCCAAGTGAAGCGCGGCGTGCCTTGGCCTTCGCCCCTCCGTCATCCCCCGGCTCGTCCGGAAGTCGGCTGTTGCCGGCTTCCGATGGGGCAGACGGAACCCGGCAACAGCCGAGTTCGGGGGATCCACGGTGCGGCTGGGCCAGGCCGCGTACTCATAAAATCGGCCGGTTGCGAACGGCGCGGCGCTGGCTCAACCTGAGAAGAATGCCTCTCGCAATGGAGCCATCACCGATGAAGCCTTTCAGTCGCTCGCTCCTACCCTTGCTCTTGGTGGCATTCGGAGCGGTCCCAGCACGCGCAGATGACAAGGCTGACGTGCTTGCAGCGAACACGCAGGTCGAAGAGGCGTTCTCCAAGCTGGACGTCAAGGCTATTGAGGCGACCTGGGCCCAGGACGGGTCTGTTTCCGTTATACACCCCGCAAGCAAAGCGCCGATCCTAGGTTGGGAGGCCGTCCAGAAAAGTTATGCGGACCATCCGGTTAGGTACAAGGATTTCTCAGTTGCGATGGACAATCCGCAGGTAACGATCAACGGCGATGTCGCTTGGATCGTAGGTATTGAAAAGGTGAACGCGCATCGAGCGAACGGTGACGTGCTCGACATTTCGGCGCTTGCGACGAACATATTCGAAAAGCGCGGTGGCAAGTGGCTGCTGGTGCATCACCATGCCAGCCGTATGCCCTAGAACAATTTCGAGCGAAGTGAATACCGGTTCGCGTGAAGAAAATGCGTTAAAGCAAAGACATAGACCGTTTCCCCGATTCCATGAAACGGGGAAAACGGTCAAGCCGCCGAACACGCTTCTTCAACAAGATCAAACAGTGCCGCGGGGTCGCAACGCGCTCCGCCAGGCTGGCCGCCGATTGCCTTGCATGTGTCCGGCTTGCGCCAGGTGGATGCCCCCGACCAGCTGGGGCATGACGGTGCGGGGTTTGGAGCGCCCTCCGCTCTCCGGTGGCCCGCAAGCCCCTCAGCCCGGCCCCTCCTCCCCCTGGCGGACGGCGGAGATGCCGAAGCGGCGCATGCGTCGGTGCACGGTGGTGCGGTCGATGCCGAGATCCCGCGCCACGGCGGAGACGTTCCACTGGCGCGCCGACAGAGCGGCGAGGAGCTGGGCCCGGCCGCCCTCCGCCACGGCGCGGGGCGCCGGCATCGGGTCGTGCACCTCTTCCAGCGCGTGGGCACAATGGAGGCGATCCGGCAGGTCGTCGCGGGCGATGTGTCCGTCGCTCGCCACCGCGCAGGCATAGTCCAGCGCGTTCAGGAGCTCGCGGACGTTGCCCGGCCAGGAATGGGCCTTCAACGCCGCGCTGGCCTCCGGCGAGACGGTGTAGCGCACGCCCGCCGCGCTCCCGCGTTCGGCGAGAAAGCCGGCGATGAGGCGATCGAGATCCGCCCGCCGCCGCAGCGCCGGCAGGGCGAGCACCGCGCCGGACAGGCGGAAGTAGAGATCCTCCCGGAACCGGCCCGCCTTCACCTCCGCCACCAAATCGCGGTGGGTGGCGGCGATGACGCGGATGTTCACCGGCACCGGCCGGGTGCGGCCGAGCGGCGTCACCTCCCGCTCCGCCAGCACGCGCAAGAGGCGGGTCTGGAGCGCCAGCGGCATGTCGCCGATCTCATCGAGGAAGAGCGTGCCGCCGTCCGCCTCCAGCACCAGCCCCTTCCTGCCGCGCGCGGCCGCGCCGGTGAAGGCGCCCGGCTCGTAGCCGAACAATTCGCCCTCGATCAGCGTCTCCGGCAGGGCGGCGCAGTTCACCGCCACGAACGGCTTGGCGGAACGCCCGCTGGCGGCGTGGATGGCTTTCGCCAGATGCTCCTTGCCGGTGCCCGTCTCGCCGGTGATGAGCAGGCTCATCTGCGTGTTGACGAGCTTCGCCGCGCGCAGCGCCACCTCCTGCATGGCCGCGTCGCCGTGGTGGAGCGCGGCGAGCGGCTTCGGCAGGCTGGGCGCGGGCGGCAGCGGCGCGGGCGAGGCCGCGCGGGCCGGCGGCTGCTGCGCCTGGGCGAACAGCGGCGTGCCGCTCACCGCGAGGCGCACCATGCGCTGCGCCGCCGGGCGGGAGGGAATGAAGCGCGGCAGGTCGTCCACCTCCAGGTCGAAGAAATCGGAGAACATGCGCCCCACCAGCGGCCGGGGGTCCTGCGGCCCGGGGCGCCGGTCGCGCTCGCGCAGGAGGAGCCGGCGGGCCTTGTCGTTGAAGCCGAGGATCCGCCCCGCCCCGTCCACCGCCAGCACGAAGGAGGGGTCCACGTCCGCGAACTCGGGGGACGGCGCGAGCTTGACGATCCATTCCTGGCGGAAGCGGTTGAGCAGGTTCGCCGTCTCGATCTTGTGGGCGAAGGATTTCACGAACCGGAGGGCGAGGAACTGGCTCTCCTTCGGCTCGGGCGAGCGCAGGGCGGAGATGTCGAGCACCGCGGCAAGCGCGCCGGAGGTGTCGTAGACCGGCGCCGCGGTGCAGGTGAGCGGGATGTGGGTCGCGTCGAAATGGTCGGTCTGGTGCACCACCAGCGCCTCGCCGGTGGCGATGCAGGTGCCCACCGCGCAGGTGCCGGCGTGGGGCTCGTTCCAGTCGGCGCCGAGATAGAGGCCGGCGCGCATGAGATTGTTGTCGAAGGTGGGATCGCCGATGAAGTCCACCGTGATGCCCTTGGCATCGGTGAGCAGCAGCACGTAGCCGAGGCCGGCGACCTCGCGGTAAAGCGTCTCCACCCCGAAGCGGGCGGTGTGGAGGAATTCCTCCATGGCATCCTGGTGCTCGCGCAGCCGCGTGCCCGGCACGATGCAGGGGTCGCGCAGGACCACCGGATCGAGATTGTGCTCATTGACGCACCGCCGCCAGGACGCCTCGATGATGGCGTCGCGCCGCGTTGCGTGGCCGCTCGCCGCGCGCACCAGCTCGTCGATGTGCGCGACCTGCTCCTGCCGCATGGACGATCCTCCCAGACCGTTCTTTTGCGGCAAGTCTCGCCCCTATCGGGGGCAAGAGCAAGTATTGCGGTCCTGCCCCACAGTTACGGCCCGGCTGGCGCTGCAACACCTGTGGCAGCCGCCGCCACAGGTGTGGCGCCCGCGCCGCAACGCGCCTCTCCCGAGGCGGGCGGTGAAAGTATTGATGCGCAAGCCTTTGCGGATTTTCGGGCAGTTGGCCCGGCGTTTGCTGAAGAAGATCCCAACAAAAATCCGCAGACGGAACAGGACAGCACCACTGCCGGACCCCGGCGTCTGTCCCGCACTGCAACGAACACCTTGAGGGAGGAGACCATGACGCAGACTTCCACCACGCCTTTGTCCAACAATCCGATCCCGCTCGAGAAGGACGAGCTCATCAAGGCCTACCGCACCATGCGCACCATCCGCGATTTCGAGGAGCGGCTGCACGTGGAGTTCGCCAAGGGCGACATCCCCGGCTTCGTGCACCTGTATGCCGGCGAGGAGGCCTGCGCCACCGGCGTCATGATGCACCTCACCGACATGGACCGCATCGCCTCCACCCATCGCGGCCACGGCCACTGCATCGCCAAGGGCGTGGACGTGGCTGGGATGATGGCGGAGATCTACGGCAAGGAAACCGGCTCCTGCCGCGGCAAGGGCGGCTCCATGCACATCGCCGACCTTTCCAAGGGCATGATGGGGGCGAACGGCATCCTCGGCGCCGGCGCGCCGCTCATCTGCGGGGCGGCGCTCGCCGCCAAGTTCCGTGGCGACGGGGGCGTGGGCATCACCTTCTTCGGCGACGGCGCCGCCAACCAGGGCACGGTGCTGGAGAGCATGAACCTCGCCGCCATCTGGAACCTGCCGGTGATCTTCGTGGTGGAGAACAACGGATACGCGGAAGCCACCTCCGTCACCTACGCCACCGGCGTCGAGAGCTACGTGGACCGCGCCGCCGGCTTCGGCCTGCCCGGGGTGAGCGTGGACGGCACGGACTTCCTCGCCGTGCACAAGGCGGCGGGCGAGCTCATCGCCCGGGCGCGGGCGGGCGGCGGGCCCGCGCTGCTCGAATGCCGGATGATCCGCTTCTTCGGCCATTTCGAGGGCGACAGCCAGACCTACAAGGCCAAGGGCGAGAACGACTTCAACCGCGCCAACCGCGACTGCCTGAAGATCTTCGCCGACCGCGTCACCGCCGCGGGCATCGTCAGCGACGCCGAGATCGCCCTCCTCGACCGGGAGGTGGCGCAGCTCATCGACGACGCGGCCGCCTCCGCCAAGGCGGCGCCCCTGCCTGTCGCGCGGGACCTCCTGAGCGACGTCTACGTCTCCTACTGAGCCACCAACGATAACCGGAGGAACACCATGGCCCGCAAGCTGAGCTTCAAGCAGGCGATCAACGAGGCGCTGGACCAGGAGATGCGCCGCGACCCCACCGTCATCCTCCTCGGCGAGGACATTGTGGGCGGGTCCGGCGCGCCCGGCGAGATGGATGCGTGGGGCGGCGTGCTCGGCGTCACCAAGGGGCTGCATGCCAAGCACGGTCAGCGCCTCATGGACACGCCCCTGTCCGAGAGCGCCTATATCGGCGCGGCCATCGGCGCCGCCGCCTGTGGCATGCGCCCGGTGGCGGAGCTCATGTTCCTCGACTTCATGGGCGTGTGCTTCGACCAGATCCTGAACCAGGCGGCGAAGTTCCGCTACATGTTCGGCGGCAAGGCGAAGACGCCGGTGGTGATCCGCGCCATGGTGGGCGCCGG
The DNA here is from genome assembly GCF_043194755.2 of Xanthobacter nonsaccharivorans. Taxonomy (NCBI): domain Bacteria; kingdom Pseudomonadati; phylum Pseudomonadota; class Alphaproteobacteria; order Hyphomicrobiales; family Xanthobacteraceae; genus Xanthobacter; species Xanthobacter nonsaccharivorans. The sequence continues at coordinate 3,798,541 of NZ_CM195526.1, forward strand.
CTTCCGCGCCGCGGCCCAGCATTCGCAGATGCTCACCCCCATGTTCACCCACGTGCCGGGGCTGAAGGTGGTCGTGCCCTCCAATGCCTATGACGCCAAGGGCCTACTCATCCAGGCCATCCGCGACGACGACCCGGTGATCTTCTGCGAGCACAAGAACCTCTACGGTTCCGAGGCGGACGTGCCGGCCGAGCCCTATGCCATCCCCTTCGGCGAGGCGAACGTGGTGCGCGACGGACGGGACGTGACCATCGTCGGCTACGGCCTCACCGTGCCGCGGGCGCTGGAGGCGGCCGACAGCCTCTCCCGCAGGAGCGGCATCGAGGCGGAGGTGATCGACCTGCGCACCCTCTCCCCCATCGACTGGGACACGGTGCTGGAAAGCGTCGAGAACACCGGCCGCCTCGTGGTGGTGGACGAGGCCAACCCGCGCTGCTCCATCGCCACCGACGTCGCGGCCCACGTGGCCCAGCATGCCTTCGGCGCGCTGAAGGCGGCCCCGCAGATGGTGACGGCGCCACACACGCCGGTGCCCTTCTCCCCGGTGCTGGAGGACCTCTACATCCCGACCGGCGAGGCCATCGCCGCCGCGGTGCTGAAGACCACCCCCCACGCGCTCGCAGCCTGAGGACGGACGAAGATGCAGGACAACGTGGTTGAGAGCGTCACCGGAAACGCGCGCATCAGGCCCATCGTCATGCCCAAGTGGGGGCTCTCCATGGCGGAAGGCAAGGTCACCGGCTGGCTGAAGCCCGTGGGCACGCGCATCGCCGTGGGCGACGAGATCCTGGAGGTGGAGACCGACAAGATCGCGGGCGTGGTGGAGGCCGGCGATGCCGGCATCCTGCGCCGGGCCATCGGCGCGCGCGACACGATCTATCCGGTCAAGGCCCTCATCGGCGTCATCGCCGACGCGGAGGTGAGCGACCAGGAGATCGACGCCTTCGTGGAAGGCTATGCCGCCCCCGCCGAGGACGGCGAAGAGGACGCCGCGGAGGCGGGGCCGAAATACGAATTCGCCGACACCCCCTTTGGCCGGCTGCGCTATGCGAAGCGCGGCTCTGGCGAGACGGCCATCGTGCTCGTCCACGGCTTCGGCGGCGACCTCGACAACTGGCTGTTCAACATCGACGCGCTGGCCGGTGCCGGCACCGTCCACGCCGTCGATCTGCCGGGCCACGGCCAGTCCGACAAGACCGTCGGCACGGCGAGCCTCGCCTGGCTCTCCGACGCCCTCCTCGCCTTCATGGACGCGCAGGGCATCGGCAAGGCGCATTTGGTGGGCCATTCCATGGGGGGCGCCATCGCCATGGAGACGGCGCTGGCCCACCCGGAGCGCGTCGCCTCCCTCGCCCTCATCGGCTCGGCGGGGCTCGGGGAGGAGATCAACGGCGGCTATACGGACGGCTTCGTCTCCGCCTCTTCCCGGCGCGACATGAAGCCCGTGCTGGAGCAGTTGTTCCATGATCCCGCGACGGTCACGCGCCAGCTGGTGGAAGACATCCTCAAGTACAAGCGCATCGACGGAGTGGATGGGGCGCTGTCCGCCCTCGCCGCCGGACTGTTCCCCGGCGGCCGGCAGGCCGGCGTCCTCGCCGACCGGCTGAAGGCGACGGACGTGCCGGTCCTCGTCGTCTTCGGCGCGAGCGACAGGGTGATCCCCCCCGCCCATGCGGAGGCGCTGGCCGGCCGCGCCCAGGTGGAGGTGCTCGCCGAGGCCGGACACATGGTGCAGATGGAAAAGGCGAACCGCGTCAACGAGCTGCTCGCCGCCCACATCGGTCGCTGAGCCCTTTCACCCCCGACAACCACAACAACGCCGCCGCGCCAGCGGACGGCGAAGGAGGAGGCATGCCCATTCTCAAGGACAGGAGCATCGTCATCACCGGGGCGGCCGGCGGCATCGGCGCCGCCATCGCCAGGGCCCTGGCGCAGGACGGCGCCCGCATCACCGTCGCCGACCTCTCGGCCGAGGCGGCCGACAAGGTGGCGGAAGAAATCAAGGCCGATGGCGGCACCGCCATCGCCGTGCCGGTGGACGTGCGGGAGCGGACACAGGTGCGCGCCCTGCTGGACAAGGCGGTCGCCGCCTTCGGTCGCCTCGACGTGCTGTTCAACAATGCCGGCGTCGCCCAGACCCGTCCCTTCCTCGACATCACCGAGGAGGACTGGCGCTTCGTCACCGATGTGAACGCCCTGGGCGTGCTCATCGGCATGCAGGAGGCCATCAAGACCTTCAAGGCCCAGGAGAAAAGCGGGCTTGGTGGCGGCGGCAAGATCGTCAACACCGCCTCCATCGCCGCGAAGCAGGGCTACGAGCCCCTCGCCCATTACTGCGCCAGCAAGTTCGGCGTGGTCGCCCTCACCCAGGCCGCCGCCCGCGCCTTCGGCAAGGACCAGATCACCGTCAACGCCTTCTGCCCCGGCGTGGTGGCCACCGACATGTGGAAGGTGATCGACCAGGGCTTCCGCGACAGCGGCCTCACCTCCCGCGACAACGAGGCCTTCGACACCTTCGCCGCCGGCGCGGTGCTCGGCCGCCCCTCGCGTCCCGACGACCTCGTGGGGGTGGCCCGCTTCCTCGCCTCCCCGGCTTCCGACTTCATGACCGGACAGTCCCTGCTCGTGGACGGCGGCATGGTCTTCACCTGAGGGAAACGCACCACATGTCCCCCATGCCTGAGCAGGTTCAGCTGAAGGAGATGAACCTTCGCTTCGCCGCCCTCGCCAAGGCCTTGCCGCAGCAGATGGGGGCTTTCCGCTCCCTGATGTCGGAGGTCTCGAAGGACGGGGCGCTGTCGTCGAAGGTGAAGGAGCTCACCGCGCTCGCCATCGCCGTGCACAAGGGGTGCTCCGACTGCATCCTGTTCCATATCGCCAACACCAAAGGCCACGGCGCCACCCGCGCCGAGGTGGCCGAGATCCTCGGCGTCTGCATCGAGATGGGCGGCGGCCCGGCGGCCGTCTATGCGGGCCGCGCGCTCGCGGCATTCGACGGGCTAACCAACGACAAGTGAAGGAGGAAACTCATGAGCGCCAGGATGAAGGTCGCCCGTTTCCACGCGAAGAGGGATGTGCGCGTGGAGGAGATTCCGGCGCCCCCGGAAACCCTCGGTCCGCGGGATGTGATGATCCGCAACCGCTTCTGCGGCATATGCGGAACCGACCTGCATGAATATGCCGCAGGCCCCATCTTCATCCCCGTGGAACCGCACCCCTACACGGGCGCGAAGCTGCCCCAGATCCTCGGTCACGAATACGGCGGAACCGTTGTGGCCATTGGCTCCGAGGTCACCAACGTCAAGGTCGGCGACCGCGTTTCCGTACAGCCCCTGGTGTCTCCGAGGGAGGATTACTTCGGCAAGCGCGGCCTCTACCAGCTGAGCGAAAGCCTCGGCATCATCGGCCTCGGCTGGCCGTGGGGCGGCATGGCCGAATATTCGATCGTCAATGATTACAACGTCTTCGTCATGCCGAACACGGTGTCCGACGAGCAGGCCGCCCTCATCGAGCCCACCGCCGTGGTGGTCTATGCGGCGGATCGCGGCGGGGTGAAGCCCGGCTCCAGCGTCCTCGTCACCGGCGCCGGCCCCATCGGCCAGCTGCAGGTCCTGGCCGCGCGGGCGGCGGGAGCGAGCCGCATCTTCCTCTCCGACACGAACGACAACCGCCTCGCCATGGCCCGGCAGATCCTGCCGGACGTAATCACACTTAATCCCCGCAGCGTCGATGTCCCCGCAGCCGTGCGCGCGCAGACGGACGGTAGCGTCGGCGCCGACGTGGCGCTGGAATGCGTGGGCGCCGAGGCGGCGCTCTCCACCTGCATCGATGCGGTGCGGCGACAGGGCGTCGTGGTGCAGGTGGGGCTCCACGTGGGCAAGCCGGCGGTGGATGGTTTCGCCATCACCTTCAAGGACATAGATGTCCGCGGCTCGTGGTGCTACCCGACCCTCATGTGGCCCCGCGTCGCCTCCATGATCGGTGCCGGCATCCTCCCCGCCGAGAAGGTGGTGACGCGCCGCATCCGCCTCGACGACGTGGTCGGAGAGGGGTTCGAGGCATTGCTCGACCCCGCCGGCCAGGAGCTGAAAATCCTCATAGATCTCAATTGATCAGGACCTCCGCGCCCAAGGCGTCTCGTCAATGATGGAGGCGTCGATGGCGCGGATGTCCCGCTTGCCGCACAGGGCCATGGTGATGTCGAGCTCGGTGCGGATGATCTCCAGCGCCCGCGCCACACCGGCGCGGCCGCCCGCACCGAGGCCGTAGAGGAAGGGACGGCCGATCCACACGCCCTTGGCGCCAAGGGCCACCGCCTTCAGCACGTCCTGCCCCGAGCGCACGCCACCATCCATATGCACCTCGATCCTGCCACCCACCGCGTCCACGACGCCGGGCAGGGCGGAGATGGAGGAACGGGCGCCGTCCAGCTGCCGGCCGCCGTGGTTCGAGACAATAATCGCGTCCGCGCCGGTTTCCGCAGCCATGCGGGCATCCTCCGCGTCGAGGATCCCCTTGAGGATCAGCTTGCCGCCCCAGCGCTCCTTGATCCACGCCACGTCCGCCCACGACAGGCGCGGATCGAACTGCTCCTTGGTCCAGGAGGACAGGGAGGCGAGGTCGCCCACGTTGGAGGCATGGCCGACGATGTTGCCGAAGCTGCGGCGCTTGGTGCCCAGCATGCCCAGGCACCAGGCCGGGCGCGTCGCCATCTGCCAGACGTGCTTCGGCGTGAACTTGGGCGGCGCGGAAAGGCCGTTGCGCAGGTCCTTGTGGCGCTGGCCGAGGATCTGCAGATCCAGCGTCAGCACCAGCGCGGAGCAGCGGGCCGCCTTGGCCCGGTCGATCAGGCGCTCGATGAAGGCCCGATCGCGCATCACATAGAGCTGGAACATGAACGGCTTGGTGGTGGCCGCCGCCACGTCCTCGATGGAGCAGATGGACATGGTGGAGAGGGCGAACGGCACGCCCGCCGCTTCCGCCGCCTGGGCCGCGAGGATCTCGCCGTCCGCATGCTGCATGCCGGTGAGGCCGGTGGGCGCGAGCGCGATGGGCATCGACACGGATTCCCCCACCATCTCGGTGGCGAGCGAGCGATCGGTCATGTCCACCAGGATGCGCTGTCGCAGCAGGATCTTCGCGAAATCGCTCTCGTTGGCGCGGTAGGTGCCCTCGGTCCAGGCACCGGAATCCGCATAATCGAAGAACATCTTCGGCACGCGCCGGCGGGCAAGGGCCTTCAGGTCGTCGATGGTAAGCGCATTCTCGAGCATTTCGTCTCTCCTTGGGCCGAGGGCCGGAGCGAGCCGGCGAGGCCGAAAGCGCCGGCGACAAACCCGCCGGCGCGCGTTCCGTCAGTGGGCCCCCGGCACTCCAGTCACGGGTGGCACCGTGTCGGTGAAGGCCGCAGATAGGTCTGGGCGAGCACAAGGCAGCCCACCGCGACCGAATGGAAGGACACGTGGCGCAAAGAGGGAGCCTTCATGCCCGCGCATGGCGGTGGAGGCGACCACGATGCTCTGCGCGTCAATCTCTCGCCGTCCACGCCGCCCGAACTGTTGCCCGCCGCCATGAGCATCGGATTGAGAGAGCGTCTTGCCATAGATGCGCATGAAGCCGAGCAAGCTGTCGCCGAGCAGGAAGCCCGAGACGAGGTTGAGGTTAAATGCCGGCGCCTCCGCATGGCCCTGGTCCGCATGGGCCTTGGCGTGCGGCGACGGTCCGGTCGAGCGGGGGCCCTATGGTTCCTCCAGAATCGACCGGCTTGGCGCCCGTCCGGTTTTCTTGTAACCCAGCCTCGAAATTTTGGTAAAATGTTTTGACCAAAAATGTCAACAGGAGAAATCCCTTTCACGGGGGCGACCGCGCGAATACGATTGTTTCAAACCACCTCGGCGGCATGAGGGGCATGGTGACCAAGGACGGGATCAAGGGGGCGAGCGCCGCGGAGAGCACCGCGCGCCACATCGAGGAGCTGATCGTGGAAGGCGCGCTGCGGCCCGGCGAGCCCCTGCTGCCGGAACGCGAGATGGCCGTGCGGCTCAACGTCTCGCGTCCGACGCTGCGGCAGGGCATGAAGATCCTGGAAGACAAGGGCCTGCTGGTGGCGGATGCCAGCGGCAGCCGGGTGGTCGCGCCCCTCGGCTCCAGCTTCACCGACCCGCTCCTGGGCCTGCTCTCCTCCCACGAGACGGTGGTGGACGATTATCTGGAGCTCAGGGCGAACCTGGAGATGATGGCGGCCACCCTCGCCGCCACCCGCGCCAACGAGGTGGACCGCGAGATGCTCCGCCGTTGCATGGCGCGGATCGATGCCGCCCATGGCAAGGCCGACGCCGCAAACGAGGCGGAGGCCGACGTGGACCTGCACCTCGCCATCTACGAGGCGAGCCACAATCTGGTGCTGCTGCACATCATGCGCGCCTTGTCCGGCATGCTGCGGCGGGGCATCTTTCACAATCGCCAGACGCTTTACGCGCGCCCGGAAGTGCGCGAGGTGCTGCGCGGGCAGCATCGCGCCATCTTCGAGGCGATCCTGGCGGGCGATCCGGAGGCCGCCGGCCGGTGCGCCGAGGCGCACATGAGCTACACCCGGCGGGTGATCGCCGAGATCGCCGCCTCCGAAGCGCGGCTGGAAATCTCCCTGCGGCGCATCGACGGCGGCAACATCGCCTCGCGCTCCGGGAAGGGCCGGCAGTAAGACAGGGCGGCCCGGCCGGCGCGCCTCACGGCCCCGCGGGCCGCCCGCTCACCACGGTGCGAATGGCGAAGGACGACTGGATGCGCGCCACCCCCGGCAGGCGCGACAGCACATCCGTATGCAGGCGCTCGTAGTCGGCGGCGTTCTTCACCTCGATCTTGAGCAGATAATCCGCCAGCCCCGTCATGAGATAACAATCTGTGATCTCCGGGCAGCGGCGGACCGCGGTCTCGAACCGGTTGAGGAAATCCTCGGTCTGCCGCTCCAGCGTGATCTGGGTGAGCACCACCAGGCTGTCGCGCGGCCCGGGCATCTCGACGATGGCGGTATAGCCCCGGATCACCCCGTTGCGCTCCAGAAGGCGCAACCGCCTCAGGCAGGCAGAGGGCGAAAGCCCCACGGCGGCCGCGAGGTCCGCATTGGGCATGCGGCCGTCCATCCGCAGCAGGCGGACGATGTGAGCGTCGATGTCGTCCAGAACCATGCTTCGAATCTTATGCGAAGATTTGAACGGAAATTGCGAAAATTCGCCTGTCAGCAACATAGCCTGCGACGGGATGACAGGAAAGACAGCAGGCCATGCGGTAGACTTTCAGGATCGCTGACGAGCCTTGATGTACGCCATGCGCCCCATGCCCCGCTCCGTCGATCCGATCTCAGATCCGCTGTCCGTCCCCGTCGGTGTGCCGGACCCGGCCCTGGCCCGGGCGGGCGGCATCCTCACCATCGATCTCGCCGCCATCGTCGCGAACTGGCGCGCGCTGGTGGGACATGCCCCCTCGGCCGAATGCGCCGCCGTGCTGAAGGCGGATGCCTATGGGCTCGACGCGGCAAGGGTCGCCCCTGCCCTCGCCGCCGCCGGCTGCCGCACCTTCTTCGTGGCGCATCTCGACGAGGGCATCGCCCTGCGCCGCATCTTGCCCGGCGGCGCACGCATCGCCGTCCTGCACGGGCCCATGCCGGGGACGGAAGGGGAATTCCCCGCCCACACGCTCCTTCCGGTTCTCAATTCCACCGAACAGGTGAGGGACTACGCACGCCTCGCCGGCACCATGGGCCGGCGCCTGCCGGCGATCCTGCAGAGCGACACGGGCATGGCTCGGCTCGGCCTTTCCCGTGGCGAGCTCGATGCCCTGGTCAACGGCGGCGGCCTTTCCGGGCTCGACCTCGTGCTGCACATGAGCCACCTCGCCTGCGCCGACAGCCCGGGGAACCCCGCCAACCCGGCACAGCTCCATGATTTCACCGCCGCCTGCGCCCGCCTGCCGGGCGTGCCGGCAAGCCTGTCCGCCTCCTCCGGCATTTTCCTCGGGCCGGACTATCATTTCGACCTCGTGCGGCCGGGCGCGGCGCTCTACGGCATCGCCCCCCAGGCCGGCGCTCCCAATCCCCTGAAGCTCGCCATCCGCCTCCAGGGGCGCGTGGTGCAGTTGCGCGAGGTACCGGCCGCCACCGCCATCGGCTATGGCCACACGGCGCATACAACGGAGAGGACGCACCTCGCCACCATCGGCATCGGCTATGCGGACGGCTTCCTGCGCAGCCTCTCCAACCGCGGGGCCGGCTGGTTCCGGGGGGTCCGCCTGCCCATCGTCGGCCGCGTCTCCATGGATAGCGTGATCCTCGACGCGAGCGCCCTTCCCGCCGGCGCCCTCCATGCCGGCGACCTCGTGGACTTCATCGGCCCCGACCAGGACCTCGACGCCATCGCCCGCGATGCCGGCACCATCGGCTACGAAATTCTCACCAGCCTCGGGGCGCGCTATCCGCGCCGCCATCTGGGCCTCTGAAGGAGCTCAGGCCATGCGCATCCTCATTCTCGGCAGCGGGGTCATCGGCACCACCTCGGCCTACTACCTCTCCAAGGCGGGGCATGAGGTCACGGTCGTCGACCGCCAGCCGGGCGCCGGCCTGGAGACCTCGTTCGCCAATGCCGGGCAGGTCTCCCCCGGCTACTCGGCACCCTGGGCCGGGCCAGGCATCCCGGTGAAGGCCATCAAGTGGCTGCTCATGCACCACCGGCCGCTGGTACTGTGGCCCAGCCTCGACCCCAAGCTCTACCTGTGGCTGGCAAAGATGCTCGCCAATTGCACCGAGGCGGCCTACCGCCGCAACAAGGCGCGCATGGTCCGTCTCGCCGAATACAGCCGCGATGCCCTCGACGCGCTGCGCACGGAAACCGGCATCGCCTATGACGAGCGCACCCTTGGCACGCTCCAGCTGTTCCGTACCCAGAAGCAGCTGGACCACGTGCACACCGACACCGAGGTGCTCGACGCCCACGGCGTCGCATACGAGCTTCTGGACCCCGCCGGCTGCATCCGCGCCGAGCCGGCGCTGGCGCGCGTGCGGGAGAAGTTCGTGGGAGGGCTGCGGCTGCCCGGCGACGAGACGGGCGACGCCCACCTCTTCACCCAGCGCCTCGCGATCATCTGCGCCCGGCAGGGTGTCACCTTCCGCTATGGCGCCACCATTGAGGCCCTGCGCCACGAAGGCGGCCGCGTCACCGGCGTCGCTCTGGCGGGCGGAGAGGTGCTCACGGCGGACCTCTACGTGGCGGCCATGGGCAGCTACACGCCGGCGCTGCTGGCCCCGCTCGGCATCCGCCTGCCGGTCTATCCGGTGAAGGGCTACTCCCTCACCCTGCCCATCGTGGACCCGGAGGCCGCGCCGCGCTCCACGGTGATGGACGAGACCTACAAGATCGCCATCACCCGCCTCGGCGACCGCATCCGCGTCGGCGGCACGGCGGAGCTGGCGGGCTTCAACCTGGACCTGCGCGAGCCGCGACGGCAGACCCTCGCCTTCTCCGTGAGCGACCTGTTCCCGGCTGGCGGCGACGTCTCCAAGGCCAGCTTCTGGGCCGGTCTGCGACCCATGACGCCGGACGGCACGCCCATCATCGGGCCGACTACCCTTGGCAATCTCTACACCAACACCGGCCACGGCACGCTCGGCTGGACCATGGCCTGCGGCTCCGGCCGCGTGCTCGCCGACATGATCGGCGGCCAAGCGCCGGACATCGACACAGCCGACCTCTCCGTCGCCCGGTATGCGGACGCCGCCTGAGGCCGCTTTTGAGGCGACGGGGCGTGTGAGACAGTCCCTGGCGAGCGCGCGATCCGATCATATCGAACCGCTCCGCGGCTCCATTTGATCGGTAAATCGCCTTCTAACTGATTGAATAGAGACGGATCGACTGCCCATATTGAACGGCCTGGGCGATTCAATATGGGCAGATCCGGCTCCCGATGACACGCGGAACGACCCCCTCCTTCCCTTCCCGGCCGACCCTCGCCGACGTGGCGCGGGTGGCGGGCGTCGACATGTCCACCGCCTCCCGGGTCCTGCGCGGCGACAGCGCCCAGCGCGTGCGCAAGGAGACGCGGGACCGAATCCTGAAGGTGGCAGAGGAGCTGGACTACCGCGCCAATCCCCTGGCCCGCGGCCTGCGCACGGCGCGCACCGATACCCTCGGCATCGTCGTGCCCCAGCTCGACAATCCGGTGTTCGCCTCGGCGATCCGGGGAGCGGAGCTGGCGGCGGCGGAGTTGGGATACTCCCTCCTCATCTCCCATCGCGAGCCGGGCGCCGCCGCCTCCAGCATCGCCAAGCTGTCGCAGACCAATCGGGTGGACGGCCTGCTGGTGGCGAGCCTCGATGACGACGAGGTGCTCCGCTCGGACCTCGCCTCGGCGCGGGTGCCCTATGTGCTCATGAACCGCATCCTGCCCGGCGCTCCGCTCTCCGTGGTTCTGGACAGCCGCGCCGCCGCACGCCGGGGCGTGGAGCACCTGGCGGCCCTCGGCCACCGGCGCATCGCCCATCTGGCGGGGCGGGCCCAGGGCTTCAATGCGCTGGAGCGCCTCGAAGGCTATCGCGAGGGCCTCGCCGCCGCCGGCATTCCCTATGAGGAAAGGCTCGTCGCCACCGCCGGCTACACCGCGGAGGGCGGCGCGACCGCCATGCGCGCCCTGCTCCCGCAAAAGCCCACGGCAGTGCTCGCCGCCACCCTGGTTTCGGCCGCTGGCGCCATGGGCGTGCTGCACGAGGCTGGCCTGCGCATCCCCGAGGACGTGTCGGTGGTGGGCCTTCACGACGCCCCGGTGGCCGCCATGCTGTATCCAAGCCTCACCACCGTGATGATGCCCACGGAGGAGATGGGGCGGGTGGCCGCGACCATGCTCATCCGTCTGCTGGCCGGCGAGCATCCGGAACCCGTGCCGCCCCTGCCGCCGGGCGCCCTCATCGGCCGCGCATCCACAGGCCCTGCCTCCCGCTGAACTTCCGCCTTGACGGGTCACGTCACCTCTGACAGCCTAGAACAAACGATTGTTCATGGCTTGCGCACCCATTGCTCATGACCCGAACGATCCAGAAGAACACGGGAGGACGCCACGATGGGACCCTGCAAGGCGGGGCCGTGCCTGCGCGCCTCCATGGAGAAGAGGTGACCATGACCGGCCTGACCATCGCCGCCGCCAGAACGTCCGACGCGGTGGATGCCGCCCTTGCCGGGGCGCTCGCCGCCATTGTCGGTGCCGAGCATGTTCTCACCGAGTTCGAGGCGCGGCGCGCCTATGCCCACGACCGGCTGCCCTTCGCCAATTTCCGCGAGCGCTTCGGCAAGCTCGCCGGCGTCATGCCACGCCTCGCGGTCCGACCCGGGTCGGCGGCCGAGGTTGAGGCCATCGTGAAGCTGGCGCGGCGAGAGAAGGTGGAGCTGATCCCCTTCGGCAACGGCTCCGGCGTGCTGGGCGGCGCCATTCCCCTCCATCACGAGGTGATGGTGGACCTGCGCCGGCTCGACCGCATCGTCTCCATCAACCCGCACGACGCCATGGTGACGGTCGAGGCGGGCATGAACGGCGCCGTGTTCGAGAAGGCGTTGAACGAGGCAGGCTTCACCACCGGGCACCTGCCCCAGTCCATCGAGATCTCCACCGTGGGCGGCTGGGCCGCCTGCCGCGGCGGCGGCCAGGCCTCCAGCCGCTACGGCAAGATCGAGGACATGGTGCTCGGCCTGAAGGCGGTGCTGCCCGACGGCTCGCCGCTGGAGATCCGCCCCGTCGCGCGCCGCTCGGTCGGCCCCTCGGTCCGCGACCTGCTGGTGGGCAGCGAAGGCGCCTTCGGCATCATCACCGAGTTGACTCTGCGCCTGTGGCGCCTGCCGGCGGAGGAGCGCGGCATGGTGGTCGCCTTCCCCTCCCTCGATGCGGCCTGGGAAGCGGCCCGGCGCATCATGCAGGCAGAGCTGCGCCCCACCGTGGTGAGGATCTACGATGCCGTGGAGAGCGCCGACCGCACGGAGGGGCTCGAACAGTTCAAGTCCAGCCCCATCCTCGCCATCCTCGTCTTCTCCGGCGCCGAGCCGGTCGTCGGCGCGGAGCAGGAGGCGGCGCGTCGGATCATCGAGAGCCTCGGCGGAACGCTGGCCCCGGATGGGCCCTTCCATCACTGGAAGGACAATCGCTACGTGGCCTATTCGCAGAAATGGCAGGCGGCGGGCTATTACAACGACACCGTGGAGGTCACCGGCAACTGGTCGGCCATTCCCGGCATGTATACGGCCATGGCGGCGGCGGTGCGCGCCATCTATCCGCAGATCCACTTCGGGGCGCACTGGTCCCATGTCTACCCGGAAGGAGCCTGCCAATACATGACCATCCGCCTGCCGCCCATGGATGAGGCCGAGGCCCTGCCCCTCCACGCCCGGCTCTGGGAAGCGCTGCAGACGCTGGTGCTGGCGCACGGTGGCTCCATCGCCCACCACCACGGCGTCGGCCTCTTCCGCAATCCCTGGATCAAGGCCGAGCTGGGCACGGCCCACGAGGTGCTGCAGTCCATCAAGGATGCGCTCGACCCGGACAACCTCATGAACCCCGGCAAGCTGGGCCTGCGTCCCGCCGCCGGCGCGGTGGACGTGCGCCATGGGTGATCATTCGTCCCGCCGGCGGAGACCCGCGTGATGAGCGCGGACCTCCTTATCGGCATCGACCTCGGCGCCGGCGCCCTCAAGACCAGCATCATCCGCACGGACGGCACGCTGGCGGGCGAGGCCTCGGCCGCGCTCGCCACCAGCGCCCCCCGACCCGGCTGGAGCGAGCAGGACCCGGCCAACTGGTGGCGCGCCTTGTGCGAGACGACGTCGCGCGCCCTCGCCCAGGCCGGCGGGGATGCCGCACGCGTCGCCGCCGTCTCCTTCTCCGCCGGAGCGCACACACAGGTGCTGGAGGATGCGGACGGCCGCGTCATCCGCCCCGCCATCCTCTGGAACGACCAGCGCTCGGGCGCCGAGACCCGCGACCTGCGCGAGCAGGCGGACACGCGCATCCTCGCGATCGGCGCCAACCGGGCCAACCCCACCTGGACCCTGCCGCAGATGCTGTGGCTGCGGCGGCACGAGCCGGAGGCCTTTTCCCGCGTGAAGCGGCTCTACGTGGCCAAGGACTGGCTGCGCAGCCGCCTCACCGGCACCTGGGAGACGGACTTCATCGACGCGGTCGGCACCCTGATGGCCGACGTCTCCACCGGCGGCTGGTCACCCGAATTGTGCGACATGATCGGCTGGCCGCTGGACACCCTGCCGCCCATCATTCCTTCCACCGCGGTGGCCGGCCGCGTGACGGCGGAGGCGGCGCGCGCCACCGGTCTCGCCGAAGGCACGCCGGTGGTGTGCGGCACCTCCGACACGGCCGCCGAGACCTACGGCGCGGGCATGATCCGCGAAGGCCTCGGCGTGGTGAAGCTTGCCACCGCCGCCACCGTGAGCGTCCTCACCCGCGCCCCACATCCGGACTTCACGGTCATCAACTATCCGCACGTGGTGCCGGATCATTGGTACGTGATCGCCGCCACCAATTCCTGCGCCTCCGCCCACAAATGGCTGCGCGACACGTTTTTTCGCCGGGATGGCGAGGACGGCTCCGCCGTCTTCACCCACATGGACCGGCGCGCGGCGGCCGTGGAACCGGGCTCGGAGGGCCTGTTCTTCCACCCCTATCTCAATGGCGAGCGCAGCCCGCACTGGGACCCCCTGCTGCGCGCCAATTATGTGGGCATGGGCTTCAACCACGGCCCCGGCCATTTCGTGCGCGCGCTCTATGAGGGCATCGCCTATTCGCTCAGGGACTGCATGCAGGCGCTGAATGCCAAGGGGCTTGCCTTCTCCACCGCGCGGCTCACCGGAGGCGGTGCGAAAAGCGTGCTCTGGCGGCAGATCGTGGCGGACGTGCTGAATGTGGAGGTGGAGCTGCCGGCGGTGGCGGAAGCCTCTTTCGGCGCCGCCCTCATCGCCGGAGTGGGCGTCGGCGCCTATGCCGATGCGCGGGATGCGGCACGGGCCATCGACATCGTCTGGCGGACCTCCCCCGATCCGTCACGGGCGGAACGCTATGCGAAGGGCCACCTGATCTACCGCGACATCCAGGCCGCGCTCGCGCCGCTCAACCACCGCATCCACGCTTTCGTCCAGGGCCGCTAGACCGCGACCCGGGCAGATGGAGCCGATCTGCCCGGGTCGCGCGCCAAACATAAAAAAGAGAACGCGTTATCCGGCGAGGTCGCGCCGCAATATGGCCGGTGCGCGCTCCGGGCCGGATACCAGAAGAACGGACAGGGAAGAGATGGCCGAGGTGAGATTGAACAAGGTCCGCAAGGCCTATGGCGGCGTCGTGGCGGTTCACGGCGTCGACCTCGAGATCCGGGACGGCGAGTTCGTCGTGTTCCTGGGGCCGTCGGGCTGCGGCAAGTCCACCACCCTGCGCATGATCGCGGGGCTGGAGGACATCACCTCGGGCACCGTCCACATCGGCGGGCGGGACGTGTCCCGGCTGGAGCCGAAGGACCGGAACATCGCCATGGTGTTCCAAAACTACGCCCTCTACCCGCACAAGACCATCTACGAGAACCTCGCCTTCGGCCTGCGCATGCGCAGGATGGACAAAACGGAAATCGACCGGCGGGTGAAGGCGGCCTCCGCCATGCTCGGGCTCGACCCCTATCTGGAGCGCAAGCCCAAGCAGCTCTCCGGCGGCCAGATGCAGCGCGTGGCGCTGGGCCGCGCCCTGGTGCGCGACCCGGACGTGTTCCTGCTGGACGAGCCGCTGTCCAACCTCGACGCCAAGCTCAGGGTGCGCATGCGCGAGGAGATCGCGCGCCTCCACCAGGAGGTCGGCACCTCCATGGTCTATGTCACCCACGACCAGGTGGAGGCCATGACACTCGCCGACCGCATCCTCATCATGCGCGACGGCCATGTGCAGCAGGTGGGCGCTCCCCTCCAGGTCTATGACCGGCCGGCGAACCTGTTCGTGGCGGGCTTCATCGGCGCGCCTGAGATGAACCTCGTCGAGGGGCGGGTGGAGGCCGGACGCTTCGTCACCGCGGGCCTCAGCCTCGATTTGCCCGCGGGCGTCGGTGCGCCGGAAGGCGCGGAGATCGTCATCGGCGCCCGGCCGGAGCACATCGCCGCGGGCGACCAGCCCGGCGCCCTGCCCCTGGAAGTCGCCGTGATCGAGCAGCTCGGCGCGCAGACCCTGCTCATCGGCGGCATCGGCAAGGTGCGCCTGCGCGTGCTGGTGGAACGCACGGATGCGGTGCGCAGCGGATCGGTGGTTCCGGTGCACCTCGCGCCGCAGCGTCTCCATGTGTTCGACAAGGCCAGCGGCATGCGGATCGAGGCCGCGGATGCGCGCGCCGACCGGCGACCCGCGGCCTGAAGTTCAAGAGCAGACGACGCCAACGACAAAAAGCACAACGGGAGGAACGGGACATGGACGGGACGAAGGACAAGGACGGCCTCAGCCGCCGCTCGGTTCTCAAGGCAGCCGGCGCCCTTGCCGGCGGGGCGATGGCAACAGGCCTCGCGGCGCCGGCGGTGCGCGCGCAGGGCACCAAGACCATCCGCTTCCTCAATGCGGAAACCTCCATCGACAGCATCCGCGCGCTGAAGGTGGCGGCCGCCGAATATGAGCGGCAGTTCGGCACCAAGGTGGTCATCGATTCCGTGCCCCTCGACGGCATCTTCACCAAGGTGACCACCTCCCTGCGCGGTGGCACGCCCTACGACATCGCCACCTTCGCCTTCGTTGGCCACGTGCTGATCCTTGCCAGCGAGGGGCACCTGATGCCGCTCAACGAGCTCACGGACAAGTACAAATGGGGGCCGAACATCCTCTTCCCGATCGACGGGAAGGTCTATTGGTACCCCTATGATTACAACCTCGCCTGGATTTACTATCGCAAGGATCTGTACGAAAAAAACGGCCTCTCCGTGCCGAAGACCTGGGACGCGATGCTTGCCAATTCGCAGAAGCTGAACGGTGACGGCCGCTCCGGCTCGCTCTTCCCCATCGGCTCGAACGGCGCCACCAACTGGCTCTCCCCGGGCTTCATGTGGGCAGAGGGCGTGAAGATCTTCGACGACAAATGGAACGTCGTGTTCGACAGCCCGGAGATCGGGCCGAAGGTCGCGAAGTATCTCGACTTCTTCGGCGAGCTGTACAAGACCATGCCTTCGGGCACCAGCCAGGTGAGCTTCGGCGAGGTGCTCTCCAACTTTACCGGCGACAAGGTGGCCCACACCGCCTATGCCGGCCGCCTGATCGAGACGCTGGAGCGCAACGCCCCCAAGCTGGCCGACCAGTACGGCATCATGCCCTACATGGATTCCACCGGGAAGCAGCAGGCGGTGAACCACGGCTATGACGGCTGGGTGGTGCTGAAGACGCCCCAGTCGGACGAAGCCATGAAGTTCATGAAATGGTTCACCGAGAACCAGTACATCAACTTCCTGCATACCGCCCCGCTGCACTTCCAGCCGCCGCGGCTCGATGTCTATGACGACGCCCGCTGGCGGGCGCATCCCCTCATCGAGAAGCACAATGCGGCGGTGGAGGAGATGCGGCGCTTCCTTACCGACAAGAACATCATCCTCACCTCCATCGACACCCAGGGCCCCCGGCCGGACCTGCGACCGGGCAAGATCTTCGAGGCCTTCGTGTTCCCCGAGATGCTCCAGAACAAGTGCCTGAAGAGCATGTCGTCCGCCGAGGCGGTCAAGATTGCGGCGGAACGCATGAAGCAGGTCATCGCCTGAAGGCGGTGTGCCGGCACAACCGTCATGGCCGGGCTCGGCCCGGCCATCCACGCCCGGTGGCCGGGACCGCCGTCACGAGGTTGCGCGAGCGGGGCGGCATGGATGCCCGGCACGAGGCCGGGCATGACGAGCGCGCATCAGGACTGCGCAGGGCGAGGGCAACGCGCGCAGACAACTTTCGCCCATTTCCGCTCAGAAGGACAACGCCTTGAGCTCACGCGCCACCATCTATTCCTTTCTGGGGATCGGCCTTGCGGCCACTGTGCTGCTCATCGTTCCGCCAGTGGTCTATGCCATCTCGCTGAGCTTCTATCATATGGACAGCTTCGTCGGCACGCCCCGCTGGGCGGGGCTCGACAACTATGTCCACGTGCTTTCGCAATGGGCGTTCTGGCGGGCGCTCATCAACGGCTTCGTCTATTCGCTTGGCACCATCGTGTTCCAGGTGGTGCTCGGCATCGGCTTCGCCCTGGTGCTGAACCAGGCCTTCCCCTTCCGCAACATCGTCCGGGGCCTGTCCATCCTGCCCTACCTGCTGCCCACCGTGGTGGTGGTGCTGACCTTCAAGTGGATGGTGGACGGCTCCATCGGCGTTCTCACCGCCGTCATCGCCGCGCTGGGGCTGCCGCCGGTCAGCTGGTTCGAGAGCCCGGGCGCGGCCATGGCCTCGGTGATCCTGGTGAGCGTGTGGATGTGGACCCCCTTCGTCACCACCACCTTTCTCGCCGCGCTCCAGACCGTGCCGCAATCCCTCTACGAGGCAGCAAAGGTGGACGGCACCACTGCGGTGCAGCGCTTCTTCCACATCACCCTGCCCATGCTGAAGCCGATCCTCACCGTCATCGTGCTGCTGCGCGCGGTGTGGATGTTCAACAAGTTCGACGTGATCTGGCTGCTCACCCAGGGAGGCCCGGTGGGGGCCACCGAGCACCTCGCGATCCTGTCCTACCGCACCGCCTTCTCGCTGTTCGACATCGGCGGCGGCGCGGCCATCGCCACCATCTCGTTCGCGATCCTCTCGGTGGCGGTGTTCATTTATTTCCGCCTCTTTCCCATCGACACGGAGTGAGGAAGATGCCCCGCGCGCGCCCCGCCCGCCTCGCGCTCCACGTGGCGGCCCTCGTCATCGCCATCTACTCGGCCTTCCCCATCTACTGGATGGTGGTGTCCTCGGTGCGCGCCCCGCAGGCGCTGCTCACCAGCACGTCCCTGCTGCCGGGGCCCTTCACCTGGGAATACTATTCAAATCTTCTGGAGCTCACGGACTATCCCGCGCAATTCCTCAACAGCGTCATCGTCGCGGCGGTCACCGTGGCGGTCACCATGGTGCTCTCGGTGATGATCGCCTATGCGGTCACGCGGCACCGGGTGCCGGGCAAGAAGCTGATCATCGGCGCCATGCTTTACGCCTACATGTTCCCGCCGCTGCTCATCGCCATTCCCATGTTCTCGGTCTTCGCGAAGCTCGGGCTGGGTGACACGCTCGCCAGCGTCATCGTCTCCCATCTGACCCTCACCTTGCCGCTGGGCGTGTGGTTCCTGTGGGGCTTCTTCAAGAGCATGCCGTTCGAGCTGGAGGAGGCAGCCATGGTGGACGGCTGCACGCGGCTCGGCGCCTTCCTGCGGGTGGTGCTGCCGTTGTCGCTGCCGGGCCTCATCACGGTGGCGATCTTCTCCTTCCTCCTGTCCTGGACGGACTACACCTTCGCCTTGATCATGATCGGCTCCGACGCCAACAAGACCGTGCCGGTGGGCCTTGCCTCCATGATCGGCTCGTTCGACCTGAGGTGGGGGGAGATCATGGCCGGCTCGACACTGATCGCCCTGCCGCTGTTCGGCGCATTCGCCTTGCTCAGCCAGTATTTCATCCAGGGCCTCGGCGCCGGCGCGGTGAAGGGCTGAACGAAGCCGCCACCGCACCGGTCAAGAACCCGGATAGTTGGAATTGCAAGACCACACCCACGAGGAGGATGACGTGAGCCTGCGCGCCTTCGGCGGTCCCCATCTCTACCTGCAAGGACCGGACGCCCTGAACGAACTGGGGCCGCGCGTCGCCGCCCTCGGCCGGCGGCCGTTCGTGGTGGCGGACGGGGTGGCCGCCGGCCTGATCGGCCCGCGCATCCGCGCGGCGCTCGGCCTGGAGGCCACCTTCGCCACCTTCGGCGGGGAGTGCACCGCGGGCGAGATCGACCGCCTCGCCGCCGCCGCCCGGGAGGCAGGGGCGGATGTCGTGGTCGGGCTCGGCGGCGGCAAGGCCATCGACACGGCGAAGGGCGTGCGGATGGCACTCGCCGCGCCCCTCGTCATCGTGCCCTCCATCGCCTCGAACGACAGCCCCACCTCGCGCCTCGCCGTGCTCTACACGGACGACCATGTCCTCGCCGAGGTGCGGCTGATGGCGACCAACCCGGACGTGGTGCTGGTGGACACCTCCATCATCGCCCGGGCGCCGGCCCGCTTCTTCGCCGCCGGCATTGGCGACGCCCTCTCCAAGGCGTTCGAGGTGGCGCAATGCGCCCGCTCCGGCGGGCTCAACTTCTTCAAGGCCTCGCCCACCGAGCTGGCCCTCGCCATCGCGGACCGGTGCTACGCCATCGTCCGCGCCGATGGTGTCGCGGCCCTGGAAGCGGTGAAGCGCAGGAGCAGCGATGCGTCCATGGAGCGGGTGGTGGAGGCCACCGTCCTCCTGAGCGGGCTCGCCTTCGAGAGCGGCGGGCTTTCCATCGCCCATTCGCTGACGCGCGGGTTCTCGGCGGTGCCGCAGGTCGCGCGGGCCCTGCATGGGGAGCAGGTGGCGCTGGGCCTTCTCGCCCAGCTGGTGGCGGAGGAGCGCGAGGCGGCGTTTCTTCAGGACCTCCGGAATTTCTACGCGGCGGTGGGCCTGCCGACCTCCTTCTCGGCCTTCGGCATCGGCGACCCCGAAGCGGTGCGAACCATCGTGGACGTCACCTGGCGCACCGCGCCCTACATCCGCAACTTCACGCCCACCCTCACGCCGGAGCGGCTCACCAAAGCGCTGATGTCCCTGCTGGCCTGAGGCTCCCGCCCTTGCGGCGCCTGGATCGGCGCCGCGGTCAGCCTGCGGCCGCCTCTGCGGCGCGCATGCCGAGATAAGCCGCAATCACGCGCGGGTCCTTCGCCAGGGCTTGCGCGGTGTCGCCGAAGACGACGCGACCGTGCTCCATCACGTAGCCATAATCGGCGACAGCGAGGGCCTTGCGGGCGTTCTGCTCCACCAGCAGCACCGTAGTGCCCTGGGCGTTGATGTCGGCGATGGTGGCGAAGATGTCGTTCACCACATGCGGGGCGAGGCCCATGGAGGGCTCGTCGAGCAGCAGCACCTTGGGCCGCGCCATCAGCGCCCGCCCCATGGCGAGCATCTGCTGCTCGCCGCCGGAGAGCGAGCCGGCATACTGGAAACGGCGCTCCCTGAGGCGTGGGAAGCGCGCGTAGATGCGCTCCATGTCGTCGGCGACGGACGGGTCGCTGCCGCGCACGTAGGCGCCGACCTTGAGATTGTCCTCGACCGACATGGAGGCCACCACGCGCCGGCCCTCCGGCACGAGGGAGACGCCGGCCCGCACGATCCTGTCGGCGGGGCTGCGCGTCACGTCGCGGCCGTCGAGCCGGACCGCGCCCGAGAAGGCGCGCACCAGCCCGCAGATGGTAAGCAGGGTCGTCGTCTTGCCCGCGCCGTTGGCGCCGATGAGGCACACGCAGGTGCCCGCAGGCACGGTGAGGTCGATGTCCTCCACCGCCGCGACGGAGCCGTAGCCGGAGGTGAGCTTGACGAGTTCAAGCATCCTCGGTCCCCAGATAGGCCTCGATCACGCTCGGCATGCGGCGGACCTCCTCGGGCGGGCCGGCGGCGATCTCCCGGCCGAAGTTCAGCACCACGATGTGGTCGCTGACCTGCGCCACGAACTCGATGTCGTGCTCGATCAGAAGCACGGTGATGCCCATGTCACGGATGGCGACGACGAGGTCCGCCAGCGCCCGCTTCTCGGCGAAGTTCATGCCGGCGGCCGGCTCGTCGAGCAGCAGCAGGCGCGGCCTGGTGGCGAGGGCGCGGGCGATCTCCACCCGCCGCCGATCGCCATAGGACAGGCCGCCGACGGCGCTGTCCCTGAGATGCGAGATGCCCACGAGGTCGATGAGGGCCTCGCACCGCGCGGTCTCGCGCGCCTCGCTGCGCTTCACCGCCGGCAGGCCGAGGAGCACGTCGAGAAGGCGCGCCGACTGGTGTCGGTGGGCGCCGAGCATCACGTTGTGGAGCGTGCTCTCCCCGGCCAGCAGGCGGATGTTCTGGAAGGTGCGCGCCACCCCCAGCGCCGCGACCCGGTGCGGCGCCAGGCGGGCGATGTCCACACCGTCGAGGCGGATGTGGCCGGCATCGGTGGGGTAGAGGCCGGTGATCATGTTCATGGTGGTGGTCTTGCCGGAGCCATTGGGCCCGATGAGCCCCGTCACCCGCCCCGGGGCGGCGGCGAGGGAGACGCAGTCCACAGCCACCACGCCCTGGAAACGCTTGGCCACCTGCCATAGTTCGAGCGCCGCGCCCGCCATCATTCCGCTCCCTGCCGGGCGGTGGCGGCGGCCTGCGCCACGGCTCGCGGACGCGGACGGAACCGCAGCAGCGACATGGCGCCCCCCGGCAGGAACAGCACCACGGCCAGGATCAGCAGGCCCATGAGGATCTCGCGCCACTGGCTGGAGAAGCGCAGCAGCTCCGGCAGGATGGTGGTGAAGATGGCGCCCACCAGGGGGCCGAGCAGAGCATTCACCCCGCCGAGGATGGGATAGGCCAGCGCATCCACGCTGCGCAGCAGGCCGAAATCCGATGGGCCGACGAAGAAGTTGAGATGCGCCGCCAGCCCGCCCACCCCGCCGCTGACGAAGCCCGAGGCCACGAATAGCGACAGCCGCTGGGCGAAGACGTTGACGCCCATGGCCTGGCTCATCACATCGTCCTGCCGGATGGCGGCAATGGAGCGCCCGAAGTAGGAGCGGCGCAGCGCATAGACGAAATAGATGGCGATGGCCACCAGCAGCACCAGCTGCCATGTCTCGGTGTAGCGCGGGATGCCGTAGATGCCGATGGCGCCGCCAGTGACCTGATCCCAGTTCAGGGCGATCACCCGCACCACCTCGGTGAAGGCGAAGGTGGCGAGCATGAAATAGTCGCCCCGCAGCTTCAGCACCGGAGCGCCGATGGCGAGGGCGACCGCGGCGGCGAGCAGCCCGCCTGCCAGCACCGCCACGGCAAAGGGCGCGCCGAGCTGCATGGTCAGGTAGACGCTGCAATAGGCGCCCACGGCCATGAAGCCGCCGGTGCCCAGCGTGAACATGTTGGCGGCAAGCGCCAGCCACACCCCATAGGCGAGGAGGGTGTTGAGCAGGCACAGGTTCACGAGGTTTCCGTAGCTCGCCAGGAAGGCGTCGAGGGGGGCGAGGAGCGCTTCGATCATGCGCGGCGCTCCTCGAAGCCGGAGAACAGGCCGGTGGGCTTTACCAGCAGGATGAGGAAGATGAGCCCGAAGCCGATGGCATCCCGGAAGGCGGAGCTCACATAGGCCACGGAGAACACCTCCACGAGGCCCAGCAGGAAGCCGCCCGCCACCGCGCCGGGAATGTTGCCGAGCCCGCCCAGGATGATGACGGTGAGCCCCTTCACCAGCATGTGCTCGCCCATGAAGGGCGACACCACGTTGAAGAGGAGGCCGAGCAGGACCCCGGCAGCGCCCGCGAGCGCGCCGGCGATGAAGAAGGTGGCGAGGATGGTGCGCCCCACCTCCACGCCGACGATGCGGGCCACCTCCTCGGAAAAGGCCACGGTGCGAATGGCGCGGCCCATGGACGTCTTCTGCAGGGTGAAGCCGAGGATCGCCATGAGGATGACCGCGGTGATGACCACGATGACCTGGAGGAGCTGCACGCGCACGCCGCCGACCTCCCAGACGATGGCGGTGACCGGGCTCGACGGATAGCCGTGCACCGACGTGCCGAAGATCTCCTGCGCGAGGCCGACCAGCAGCCGTGCCTGCGCGAGGCTGGCGACCAGCCCCATCCATTTGTGCCCGCCGCGCCGGCGCAGCACGCGGAACACGAGCAGCTCGGACACCATGCCGAGCACGCCGCCACCCGCCAGCGCCACCAGCAGCGCCAGCGGCAACGGCAGCCCGAGGAGGGCCATCTCCAGCCCCAGATAGGCGCCCACCATGAAGAAGGCGCCCTGGGCGAGGTTCACGATGTTGAGCACGCCGAAGATCAGCGTGCAGCCGATCGCGAACACTGCGTAGATCGAGCCGAGCGAAAGTCCGTTCACGATCTGCTGGAGGAAGGTGGTCATCCGCGAATCCCCCGGGGCGCCCGCGGGATCACTTGGTGGGGGCGAGCTGGAACTTGCCGTCCTTCAGTTCCAGCACCTTGGCGGCCAGCACGGGCTCACGGTCCTTGTCGAAGGAGAAGGGGCCGAGCACGGTGTCGAGATCCTTGGTCTCGGCGATGGCCGTCCGCAGCTTCGCCGGATCGGAGGCGCCGCCCGCGCGCTTCACGGCGTCGGCGAAGATGGTGACGGCGGCGTGGGCCTGGGCCGCGAACGTATCCGGCGCCGAGCCGTACTTGGCCTTGTAGGCCGCCACGAACGCCGTGTTGGCGGGGCTGTCGAAATCGATGAACCAGCCGGAGCCCACCAGGAAGCCCTCGGCCGCGGGACCGGCGAGGTCGGCAAGCTTGGTGGAGATGGCGGCGTTGGCGCCCAGGAACACCGTGGACTGCGGAATGCCGAGCTGGCGGGCCTGGCGCACGATGTTGGCGGTCTCCTCGGCAAGGCCGCCGACGACGACGATGTCGGGGTTCGCCGCCTTGATCTTGGTGAGCTGGGCGGAATAGTCCACGTCGCCCTTCTGGAAGGTCTCGGTGGCGAGGATCTTGATGCCGGCCTTGTCGAGCGCCGCCTTGTGCACGCCGTAGGCGGCCTTCATGAGCACGTCGTCGATGCCGTAGATCTGCGCGGCGGTCTTGGGGGCGTAGCGCTTCTGGGCGTAGGCGAGCACGCCGGGGAACACCGCCGCCTCGGGCGCGCTGGTGCGGAAGATGAACTCGCCGATGGCCGGCACGCCGGGTGCCGTGTTGGAAGAGGCGATCACCGGCACCTTGGCGGCGTTGGCGATGGGATCGGCAGCGAAGGCGGAGGTGGTGAGCGTGGGCCCGAAGATGACCTTCACCTTGTCCTGGTTGATGAGGCGCTGAAAGATGTTGACCGTCTGGCCGCGGTCCCCCGCATCATCCTGGTGGATGGGCACGAGCTTGAGGTCGCCCAGCTTGCCCGACGCGTTGATCTCGGCCGCGGCGAGCTCCGCACCGTTCTTCTGCATGGTGCCATAGAGGGCGGCCGAGCCGCCCGAGGTGGACTGCACGATCCCGAGCTTCACGTCCTCGGCCAAGGCGGCGGGCGCGATTGCCAGGGTGGAAACCGCGAGCAGGAAGGCCGTCAGTCGAGCGTGCATGGATCGAGTTCCTCATGAAGGGGGAAACGGACAGGGCAAGCCGCCGGGCGCACGGATGCGCCGGCGACGATCTGGGCAAGGACGGGCGCAAGGGTCTCGGCGCGGAAATGGACGTGCGCCGCGTCGCCCGCCTCGGGCAAACCGTGGCCGCCGATGAGCACCGTCTGCATGCCGAGCCCGTGGGGCACGGCCAGGTTCACCGCACGGTCGTCGAACATGATGGCGCGCCGGGGCGCCACGTTGTGGCGGGCGAGGAGCGTGTCGTAGGCCGCGCGCTCGGGCTTGCCCACATAGGCGCAGGCGGCGATGTCGCACACTGCCTCGAACTGGTCGGCGATGCCGAGCCGGCCGAGCACCCGCTCGGCATGCGCCGCCGAGCCGTTGGTGAAGACGAGGCGCCGCCCCGGCAGGGCCGAGAGCGCCGCCTTGAGCTCATCGTTCGCGGCAAGGCCGGAGAGGTCGATGTCGTGGACGAAGGCGAGGAAGTCCTGCGGCCTTACCCCATGATGGCGCGTGAGGCCCACGAGGGAGGTGCCGTAGTCGGCATAATAGCGGGCATGGAGCGCCGCCGCGTCGGCCGCCTCCCATCCGGTCAGTTGCTGGATGAACTGGATCACCCGGCTGAGCATCTGGGCATGGAGGCCCACCCCGCGGGGATAGAGCGTGTCGTCGAGATCGAAGACAAAGGTATCCGTCCCGGCACACAGGCTGACCGGCACGGCGCGGGCCTCGGCTGTCTCGGCGATGGGAGCGTCCCCGGTCATTGCCCGCTCCGGCTGATGTCAGCTTGAAAGCTGTCGAAGGCGGTTGATGGTGCGGTGGGCGCTCGGCTTGATGTCCTTTACATCGAGGCTGATGTCGAGCGCCTTCACCGTATGGGTGAGGTCGCCGATGGAGATCACGTCCACCCCCAGCTCGGCGATGGGGACGATGGTGGTCTCGTTGATGCCACCCGAGGCCTCGGTCATGGCGCGGCCGCTGGTGAGCTTCAAGCCCTCGCGCATCTCCTCGAGATCCATGTTGTCGAACATGATGATCTCGACCCCGGCCGCGAGCGCCTCCTCCACCATCTCGAGCGTCTCGCACTCCACCTCGAACTTGAAGGTGTGCTGGGCGCTGGCGCGCAGGACGCGCACGGCCTCGGTGATGGAGCCGGCGATCTTGATGTGGTTGTCCTTCACCAGCACGCAGTTGGCGAGGTTGAAGATGTGATTGTGGGCGCCGCCCACGCGCACCGCGTATTTCTGCACCATGCGCAGGCCCGGCCAGCCCTTGCGGGTATCGGTGATCCGCACGCCGGTGTGCTTCACCAGCTCGGCGTAGCGGCGCGTCTTGGTGGCGATGCCGCTCATCTGCTGCAGCCAGTCGAGCGCCGAGCGCTCGATGACGAAGAAGGTGGAGGCGCGCGCCTGCACCTTCATCAGCACGGTGCCCGGCTCCACCGGATCGCCGTCCTCGACGAAGGGCTCGATGCGCGCCTCGGGCTCGATGGAGCGAATGGTCTCGTCAGCGAACAGCATTCCGCAGACGATGCCCTTCGCCTTCGCGTAGATGTTGGCCGTCTGGATCGGATCCTCGCCCACGAGGAAGCCGCCGGTCGTGTCCCCCGAGCTGAGTTCCTCGCGCAGGCCCATCTCGATCAGCGGACGGATCATAAAGCGGTTCAACTTCATTGCTCGGCTCCTCGGACGGCTAGGGCCCGGTCTGGGGATACTGCCTAGCACTCAAAAACAACTATATCAATCGACTTAATTTATTTTATGGGGGATACCCATTTCAGGCGGCAAGCCGGTTGGTGAAGGCCTTGCCGCCCTTCATCACGAGATGCAGCCGCTCGCGCTGTTCCAGGATGCGGATGTCGGCGAGCGGGTCGCCGTCCAGCACGAGGACGTCGGCCAGACACCCGGCCTTCAGCGCGCCCACATTCGACTTCTCGATGCACACGGCCGCTCTGGTGGTGGAGGCGACGATCACCTCCATGGGCGACATGCCCAGCCAATCCACCATGAAGCCGAGCTCCATCATGTTCTCGCCTACCAGCAGGCGATGGGACTGGTCGGTGCCCATGGCCACATTCACGCCGCGCCGCACCGCCTCCTTCCAGAGGGGGATCTGCGTCTGCATGAGGGAATAGATCTGGGCGTCCTTCACGTCCTCCTGCCCGAGCTGGTGGCTCGCCCATGCCGCATTCTTGCGACGATGCTCGATGGACAGGGGGACGAGGGCAAGGGTGGGCACCCACCAGATGCCGCCGGCGATCATCCGGTCCACGCATTCCTCGTCCATGAACCAGCCGTGCTCCAGCGAGTGGATACCGGCCTGGACTGCATTTTTGATGCCGGCGAGCCCTTCAGCATGCACGGCGACACGCTTTCCTTTCGCCGCGGCCTCGGACACGGCGGTGGCGATCTCCTCGATGGTGAACTGTGGCTCGTCCCAGCTGTCGGTCACGGAGGTAATGCCCCCGGTGGCGCAGATCTTGATGAAATCCGCGCCACGCATGAGCAGCTCGCGCACGAGACGGCGGATCTCCTCAACCCCGTCCGCCACCGTATGGGGCAGCCAGGCGCGCTTCTGGATGCGCATGCCCGCCGGCAGCCAGTAATCGCCATGGCCGCCGGTCTGCGAGACCATGCCAAGGGAGATCAGCAGGCGGGGACCGTCGATGACACCTTCATCGATGGCCGCCCGGAAGCCGGCATCCGCGCCGCCCATGTCGCGGGCCGTGGTGATGCCGCAGGCCAGCGTCTCGCGGAACACCTCGATGGACTTGAGCACATTGTAGGTGGGCGTGTTCAGGAGATGCTGACGCATGTCCCGCGCCCGGTAGGTGCCGTGCACGTGCGTATCGATGAAGCCGGGCAGGACCGTGCGGCCGGCCGCGTCGAGGATCGTGGCTCCGGCGGGCACCTGGACCTGCCGCTCGGGACCGGCGGCGGTGATACGCCCGTCCTCGATCACCACCACGGCCTTGGCCACCGGGTCCGCCCCGGTGCCGTCGATCATGGTTCCGCCGACGATTGCGATGGCCATACGCCTCAGCCTCTCTGGTCTGGCAAAAAAGTTAGCAACGCTATTTGCTGTGCATTGAGAGCCAGCCGCCGTCGCAACGATGGGTCCAGCGCCGCCGCGGTGGCCCCTTCCGGCTCCAGCTACCCGAGATCCACGGTCACATTCTTGATTTCGCAGTAGAAATCCATGGCGTGCAGCCCCAGCTCGCGGCCGATGCCGGATCGCTTGTAGCCCCCGAAGGGAGCGAAGACGCTGGTTTTCGAGGCGCTGGGCAACCCGTTCACGGCAACCATCCCGGTGCGCATGGCCCGGGCCACCCGCAGCGCGCGGCCAATGTCGCGGCACCACACCGAGCCGTTGAGGCCATATTCGCTGTCGTTCGCCAGCGCGATGGCCTCCGCCTCGGTCTCGAAGGGCGTGATCGAACAGACGGGACCGAAGATTTCGGCCCTGAAGGCCGGATTGTCCGGCCCCACCTCGCCGAGGATGGTCGGCGGGTAGAAGAATCCTTCGCCCGCCGGCATCGCGCCACCGATGACGAGGTGCGCGCCGGCTTCACGCGCCAGGGCGACGTTGCGGTCCACCGCATTCCGGTGGGCGGCGGAGATGAGGGGGCCGAGACTGGTCTTCGGATCGAGCGCCGGGCCGGTCCTGAGCCTCGCCGCGGCCTCCGCGAAGGCGCTGGAGAAGGCAGGGATCGCGCGCCGCTCCACCAGCAGGCGCGAGCGGGCCGAGCAGGACTGCCCGGCATTGCCGAAGCCCGAGGCAACCGCGCTCGCGGCGGCCTTCGCCATGTCGGCATCCGCGAAGACCACGCTGGCATTCTTGCCGCCCAGCTCCAGCGCTACCCGCTTGATGGAGGAAGCGGCCAGGCGCATCACCTCCGCCCCCACCGCGGTGGAGCCGGTGAAGGAAATGCCGTCGATGCGGGGGTCCTCGGCGAGCCGGCGCCCCACCTCGGCGCCGCCGGGCAGCACGTTGAGGATGCCGGCCGGCACGCCCGCCTCACGGCACACCTCGGCGAGGAGCAGCGCGCTCAGGGGGGTGAGCGGCGCCGGCTTGAGGATCGCGGCGCAGCCCGCGGCGAGGGCCGGCGCGAGCTTCCAGCTGGCGCCGAGCAGCGGGAAGTTCCATGGCACGATTTGCGCGACCACGCCGAGCGGCTCGCGCAAAGTGAAATCGAGAAGCTCGCGGCCAAGCGGGATGGTGTCGCCGAACACCTTGTCCATGGCACCGGCATAATATGTGAAGACGCGGACCGCGCCCTCCACTTCGCGCCGTGCGCCCGATATGGGCTTGCCGCCGTTGAGCGCCTCCAGCGTCGCGAAATCGTCCATGCGCGCCGTGATGCCCGCGGCAATGGCCTGAAGGACCACGCCCCGGTCCGCGGGCGGCAGGTGGGGCCAGTCGCTCGTGTCGAAGGCGTGCCGCGCGGCGCGGATGGCGGCCTCCACCTCGTCGGCCCCGGTCATCGTCACCGCGGCGAGCAAGCAGCCCGTCCACGGGTCCACGAGCCCCTGGGCCTCGCCCGCCCGGGGCACCACGAAGCGGCCGTCCACGAAGGGCTGGAGCGGCGGCAGGGAAAGGCCGGGGGCCGCGGCGTCCCTGGTCACGACGCCACCGGCTCCAGCTCCCGCATCTGCCGGTAGAGCTTCGCTGCCGCCGCGGCCGGATCGGCGGCCTCGGTGACGAGGCGGCCGACGATGGCGAAGCGACGCGGACATGCGCCTGCCGCGGCGAACGCGCCCTCGATGGTCCCGCCGAGCGCGCCGAAGCCGGTGAGGAAGACCAGCGGATCCTTCACATTCGCAGCGATCCACCCGGACCAGCGGATCACTTTCGCCGCATCGTGGGCCGGCAGCACGAAATGGTCGGCCCCCGCCGCGACGGACCGCACAAGGATGCGGTCGAGCGCGTCGTCAACGAGGTAGCCCCCGCCGGAAACGCCGTAGTCCCGCACCGGGATCTCGCCGCCCACCACGGGCGCGATGCCCGCCTTGCGGGCCTCGCCGACGAAGCCGTCGACCGCGGTGGGGCCGGCCACGGGGAAGAGGATCAACCCGTCCACTTCGGCCTCGGCGCACATGGCGGTGAACTTCTTTGCCATGTCCGGCATGTCCGGGCCGGCCTTCTGGTGGTCATAGAGGATCGGCAGGTCGGTGAGGTCGCGCAGGCGCCTCATGGCCTCCTTGAGGCCGAGGCGCAGCACGCTGGTGAGCCCCAGCTTGTAGCCGGCGACGCCCTCGACCCCGCTGGTGGCTTTCACCACCGCGTCGAAGCGTTCCTGGGTCTCGATGTCGAGAGCGGGAACGATCCCCACCGTGCCGGAAAATGCCTTGACCATCGTTTCCTCGCTGGCTTCCCATCCTTCGTCGGGACGCTAGGAGGCGGGCGGGGCGCGAGGTAGCGCCTGTGGCTGTCGGGCTTATGGAGCCAGTGTTCCGGCGCAGCCAGCGGGAGACGCCCTTGGAGCCAGCCCCCGAGAGCCCGCCACCTGCGGCGCGCACCTGGCCTCAGCCCGCCCGGCGCGCCATGGCCGCAAGCAGGGTGAGCGCGTCGGCGAGATCCTGCTCTTCCAGGTTCCGGCCGATGAGCACCATGCGGTTCTCGGTTGCGAGCCGGCCCGGAGATGGAAGGGTGCCCGGAGAGTAGACCAGCCCCTGCACGCCGTGCAGCACCACCGGTTCCGCCAGTTCCTCCAGCTGGAGGATGCCCTTCAGCCGCAGGAGCGCGCTGCCGAACAGGTCGCCCACGCGATCGAGCCAGGTATCCACGGCCTCCTGCGTGAGGCGCCCGGGAAAGGCGAGGGAGGCGGTGACCACCGCATGGGTCACGGCGCTGGCCATGAACCGGCTCCGCAGCGGTCGCGGCGCTTCCCGGGCATCGATCCAGATGAGCCCACCGTCCCGCGCGGCATGGGAAAGGAGATGGCGCTCCGCCAATGGGTTGAGCGCCGCCACCTCGGCCTCCACCAGGGCGATCTGCTCCGCCGTCGCAAGATCGGCCTTGGTGATGAGGATGCGATCGGCGAGAGCCACCTGGGTCACGCCTTCCGCATGATGAGCGATGGTGGCCGGAAAGTTGGCCGCGTCCACCACCGTGGTGACGCCGGCAATGGAAAAGTGTCGGTTGAAAAGGGGATCCGCGATCAAGGCGTGGAGGATGGGGGCCGGATCCGCGAGGCCGCTCGTCTCCACCACAATCCGCTCGAAGGCGAGCCCGTCGAGCGCGCGCCGGCGCAGCAGTCCGTTGAGCGTGGCGTTGAGGCTGCCCTTCAGGCGACAGCAGATGCAGCCCCCCTCCAGTAGCAGCACCTCGTCGCCGCCCGTCTCCATCAGGGCATGGTCGATGCCTGCGTCGCCCGCCTCGTTGATCACCACCGCGGTATCACGGAAGGCGGAGCGCTTCAGCAGGTCGTTGAGCAGGGTCGTCTTGCCGGCGCCGAGGAAGCCCGAGAGCAGGACGACCGGGATGTCGCTCATGCGGAGAGCTGGCGCAGCAACAGGGCCAGCGCGGCCCCCACCGCCGCAAGGCGCACGTTGTCGCGGCCCCCGGTAAACACATGGCGCTCTTCCGCAAGTCCTCCGTCGCGGGTCGCCGCCGCAACGAAGATGGTGCCCACGGGATTGACGGCATTACCGCCGCCCGGGCCAGCATAGCCGGTGACGGCCACCGTGGCCCCCGCCTGGGAATGGTCCAGCAGGCCGATGGCCAGCCCGCGCGTCACCTCCGCGCTCACCGCGCCGTGCGCCGCCGAGACCGCCTCCGGCACGTCGAGGCCGGTGGCCTTGGCAGAGGCATGGTAGAGGACATACCCGCGCTCGAAGATCTCGGAGGCGCCCGATACGGACGTCAGGCACGCGCTCACGAGGCCCGAGGTCACGGTTTCGGCGGCCGCCAGGCGGATCTTCCTGCGGCGCGCGGCGTCCAGCACCTCGGCGGCGAGCTTGAGCAGGGAAGAAGGAAAGAAGGTTTCGTCCGCGGCGAGCAGAGCGATATCCGGCATTGGCAGGGCCTTGTGTCTAGAGCCGGATCCGCTCGCACCGGATCGCCCGAGGCGATGGAATGCGAACGGCGACTCCGCCTCTATTCAGAAAGGTGGAACGCGACCCGATCGGATCGCTCTCCAGGCGACGGCTTTGCAAGCGGCGCGACCTCGCATGAAGCACGCCGGGCTGGTGTAAAAAATGGTTGCGCGGCGTGCGGCAAGTCAAGCAAGCCAGCGGGTGGCACCAAAAGACCGCCATCGACTGGCCCTCTCGAAACTGGCCCCATCCCGATCTAGGCTTGCCGGAGAACCGGAAACACCTCGAGGCTCGATGTGCTCATCTCGCTCGACCGATCGTCCGACCGCAGCCTGCAGGAGCAGCTCTTCGAGCAGATACGACAGCAGATCCTCGATGGGCGCCTGAAGGCGGAGGCGGCGGTGCCGTCCTCGCGTCATCTCGCCCAGCAGCTCGGCATCTCGCGAAACTCCGTCACCTTCGCCTATGAACGGCTGATCACCGAGGGCTACCTCGTGACCCGCCCCATGGTGGGCACCTATGTGACATCGGCGATGCCCGAGCAGGTCATGAGCGCCGGCAGCGGCGTGGGCGCGTCTGCAAAGACGGACACGCCTATGCCGGCCGAACGGCGCCCCCCGGAGCGACTTGCCCCCGCCGCCTTCACCGGCCGCCCCCACTCCATTCTCAACAACAGCCGCATTCCCATCGATTTCTGGCCGCAGCGCACGGATCCCAGGGCCTTCCCCCTCAAAACCTGGCGGCGATTGATCCTGCATTCCCTCGCGGTTGCCGGGCACAACCTCACCGAATACGGCGACCCGTGCGGCCTCATGGCGTTGCGCACCGCCATCGCCGAACACGTGGCGGTGATGCGCGATATCCATGTCCGGCCGGAGCAGGTGATCATCGTCGCTGGCGCCCAGCTCGCGCTCAACCTGACGCTGCGGGTGCTGGCGCGCGAGGGGGACGCCATCGTCGTGGAGAATCCCTGCAGCCAGGGGGCAGCCTATCTGTTCGAGAGCGTGAACATGCGCCTCATCCCCATCGACACGGACGACCAGGGGATCGATACGAAGGCGCTCGGGGGCGAGACGGCGCAGCTCGCCTACGTCATGCCGTCGCACCAGTATCCCATGGGCGGCGTCCTCTCGCTGGAGCGGCGACGGGAACTGCTGGCCTGGGCCGACCGCACCGGGGCCTATCTCATCGAGGATGACTACGACAACGAGTTCCACTTCGGCAGCATGCTGCTGCCGGCCCTCAAGGCCATGAGCCCGGAGAACGTGATCTATCTTGGCACCTTCTCGAAGTCGCTGGGCGCGGGCCTGCGGACGGGCTACGCCATCTTCCCGGACCATCTTGCCCCGGCGGCGGCAGGGGCCAAGGCCCTGCTGGACAACGGGCAGGTGTGGCTGGAGCAGGCCGCGCTCGCCGAATTCCTGCTCACGGGCAGCTTTGTCCGGCATCTGAGGCGTGTTCGGCTGCGCTACCAGCAACGCCGAGACG
The DNA here is from genome assembly GCF_043194755.2 of Xanthobacter nonsaccharivorans. Taxonomy (NCBI): domain Bacteria; kingdom Pseudomonadati; phylum Pseudomonadota; class Alphaproteobacteria; order Hyphomicrobiales; family Xanthobacteraceae; genus Xanthobacter; species Xanthobacter nonsaccharivorans. The sequence goes on from NZ_CM195526.1 coordinate 3,831,373, forward strand.
CCCTTGTTGCAGCTTTGCGTGCGCATTTCGGCCGCATCGAGGTGCGGGGCGCGGAAGCGGGGACGCATCTCGCCTGGAAGCTGCCGGCGGGCCTGCCCCGCGCCCACCAGATGGCTGCGCACGCCAAAAGCCGCAACGTGGGCGTCTACACCATCCAGAGCGGCGGCGGGCACGAATACGGCACGGCTGACGTGAGCAACGACTGGCTGCTGCTGGGTTATGCCTCGCTCTCCGAGGAGCAGATCGAGGCGGGGATCAGCCGGCTTCGGGACCTGATTTAGCACGGCATGGGCACGCGCGCCGCACCTCCGATCCCGCATCCGAGGGGGATGGCCTTTCACGCGGAAAACCGCTCCCCGATCAACATTCGGTTCTTTCATGCCGATCGGCGGGTATCGTTTCAATTCCCTCGGCAGGCGGATCGTGGCGCTTCTGGAGGAGCCGTCCACTCAGAGCCGGACTCGGCCCGCTACAGCCGATTTGAGGGCCGAGGGGGCCGCGCCATCGACGATCGCCTTCTTGGCATCATCGCGCCGCTCCCTCGCCTTGGCGAGCGGCTCCTCGGGATAGGGCCCGATGGCAGGAGCTTCTCCTTCCCCTCAATCCGGAACTTCAACCGCCAGAGGCGGGAGCCCGTCGGGTTCACCAAGAGACAGAGACCGCCGCCGTCCGCCAGCTTATAGAGCTTGTCGCCAGCCTTCGCCGCGCGGAGGGCCGTGCCGGTCAGGGGCCGTAGGGGTCGCCTTCAGTGAGGGCACGTTACCACCCCCAATACCCCAAATTTGCCGGCTGCCAACGGACACCCCAAGCGTGCCCGGAGCCCTAAGGACCCGAGAATTGAACGCTTGCAAGGCTTTGGGGATCTTTTTGCACCTACCCGGAAGGGTAAATGGTGCCCAGGAGAGGACTCGAACCTCCACGGCTTTCACCACTGGTACCTGAAACCAGCGCGTCTACCAATTCCGCCACCTGGGCCCCGAATGGCGCGAAGCCAATCGAGGACGCGATGCATAAGGGGGTGTCGCAGGGCTGTCAATAACGCCTGCGCACCGCAAGCAGAAGATTTCGAATTGTCCCCAGGCGCGCCACCTGCACCGCCCTCGCGCGGGGCGGCCGCGTCGTGCCCGCGAAAAGCCGGTGGAGGCTCCGGCCGGGAAGGCCGGGAGCGCGAAGACGCAAGGCACCGCGCTCCCCCACCAAGGTTCGGATTCGACCTTGCCGAGCGCCCTCAGCGCTCGAAATTTGCCGGGCGCTTGCCGATGAAGGCCGCCATGCCCTCCTTCTGGTCGGCGAGAGCAAACTGGGCCTGGAACACGCGGCGCTCGAAGCGGATGCCCTCGGCGAGGGTCGTCTCATAGGAGCGGTTCACGCTCTCCTTGGTCTGCATCGCCACCGTCAGCGACATGTCGGCGATGGCCTTCGCCACCTTGAGCGCCTCGTCCAACAATTCGGCGGCCGGGATGATGCGCGAGACGAGGCCGCTGCGCTCGGCTTCCACCGCATCCATCATGCGGCCGGTGAGGCACATTTCCATGGCCTTGGACTTGCCGACGAAGCGGGTAAGGCGCTGGGTGCCGCCCGAGCCGGGCATGACGCCGAGCTTGATCTCCGGCTGGCCGAACTTCGCCGTGTCGGCGGCGAGGATGAAGTCGCACATCATGGCGAGCTCGCAGCCACCGCCGAGGGCAAAGCCGGCCACCGCCGCGATCACCGGCTTGCGCGTGCGCGAGAGGCGCTCCCAGGAGGTAATGAAATCATCGAGATAGGTGCCCGGATAGGTGAAGCCCTGCATCTCCTTGATGTCGGCGCCCGCGGCGAAGGCCTTCTCCGAGCCGGTGAGCACGAGGCAGCCGATGGAGCGGTCCTGCTCCAGCTCGTCAAGCGCGGCGTTCAGGTCGGTGATGAGCTGGCGGTTCAGCGCATTGAGCGCCTGAGGGCGGTTCAGCCGGATGAGCCCCACGCGGTCATGTCGTTCCACCAGGATCGTCTCGTATGCCATCCCATTCCTCCTCTCGCCAGGCGTGACGCCGGCCATTCGGCCCGGGGCCGGTCAAGCCTCCGGTCGCAGGTGCTCTAACCGGTTTCCGGGCTGGAAGCGAAGAGGGAAAGCCGCACATCGCCCGTGCGGGCGTGGCTATCTTTGGCAGGCCGGGCAGAAGAAGGTGGAGCGGCCGCCCTGCACGATGCGCTGCACGGTCCCCTTGCAGCGCAGGGTCTGGCAAGGCTGGCCCTCCCGATCGTAGACGCGGAAGGTGTGCTGGAAATAGCCCAGCTCCCCGTTCACCTGGCGATGGTCCCGCAGCGAGGAGCCGCCCGCCTGGATCGCCTCGCGCAGGACGTCGCGGATGGCAACGACAAGCCGTTCCGCCCTCTGGGTCGGCGCCCCCTCCCGCGTCGCGATGGTGTGGGCGAGCCGCCGCGGCGAAAGGCGGGCGCGATAGAGCGCCTCGCACACATAGATGTTGCCGAGACCCGCCACGAGCTTCTGGTCGAGCAGGGCGGCCTTCAGCGATATCTGGCGGCGGGCGCAGGCCGCGGCCAGATAGGCCGCGTTGAAGCTGTTGCCCAGCGGCTCCGGGCCGAGGCTGGCGAGCAGGGGATGGGAATCCAGCCGGTCGTAGGGCACGATCAGGATGGCGCCGAAGCGTCGCGGATCGTTGAAGGTGACGGTTGCCCCGCCGGCGAGGTGCAGCACCACATGGTCGTGCGGCCCGCTCTCGCCGCGCGGATAGTGGAACTGGCCCGGCTTGCCCTTGCCGTCCACACCCTCGATGCGGATGGAGCCGGACATGCCGAGGTGCATGATCATCACCTCGCCGCCGCTCAGATCCGCCAGCAGATACTTGGCGCGCCGGCCCACCGCTTCGATCCGGCGGCCGGCAAGGCGCTGCGCGAAGTTCTCCGGCAGGGGCCAGCGCAGGTCCGGACGGCGCGCCTCCGCGCTCTCGATCACGGCGCCTTGCAGGACAGGCATGAGACCGCGGCGGACGGTCTCCACCTCGGGCAGCTCGGGCATTTTTTCCTTCGGTTCGGGAGCACGCCACCTGGGGCGCGCGATTCGTCACAGTCTTGTAGGATCGGACCTCAGGCGGACGGGCGCAAGATGCTACTTTCGGTCGCCCCCGTCATTCTCCGGGCGGCGTGGCCGGGGCATCGTCGAAATCCAGCTGCTCAAGGCGCAAGCCACGCCGTGCGATCTTGTCGGCGGAGACGAGGACGCGCCCCACGTCGTCGCTCACCTGGGTGAAGTGCTTGGCAAGATCCCCAACCCGCTCGCGCAGGCGCGTCACGTCGTCGACGAGGGCGGCCACCTCGGCCCGGACGCGGTCGGCTGCCTCGCGCATGCGCGCATCCTTGGCGATGGCCTGCACCACCTGCACCGCCATCATGAGCAAGGAAGGAGATACCAGCACCACGCGCAGCCGGTAGGCCTCCTGCACCACCGCGTCGAAATGCTCGTAGATTTCGGCATAGACGGATTCCGACGGCACGAAGATCAGCGCCACGTCCTGCGTCTCGCCCTGGACCAGGTAGCGCTCCGCCACGTCATAGACATGCTTGGTCAGGTCGTTGCGCAGGCGCTGCCCGGCGGTCTTGCGCGTCTCGGTAGTCGGGGCCTCGCGGAAGGCGGTCACCGATTCCAGCGGAAACTTGGAATCCACGAGCAGCGGCCGTGGGTCCCCCGGCAGAAATATGGCGCAGTCGGGCCGGCGGCCATTGGAGAGGGTGTACTGGAAGGCGAACGAGCCCCGCGGCAGGCCATCCGCCACGATCGCCTCCATGCGCGCCTGGCCGAAGGCGCCGCGAGCCTGCTTGTTGGCCAGCGTTTCCCGCAGCGACATCACCTGGGAGGAGAGGTCGGAAAGGCTCTTCTCCGCCTGCTCCACCATCACCAGGCGCTCGGCGAGGCGGGTGAGGTTCTCGTGGGTGGCGCGGGCGGCGGTGGTCAGCGTCTCTCCCAGACGGTGGGACGTGGCGTCGAGCCGCTCGGAGACGGCGCGGGCGAGATCGCTCTGCCGCTGGGCGATGACTTCCGTCATGCTCTGCACGCGGCCGGCGGTTTCCGCCTGAATGCGCATGAGCTCACGCAGGCGGCGGTCCATTTCCTCGCGCCGCTGCGCCTCCTCCAAGACCATGGCAGCCCGCACGCGCGACTGGCGCACGAGGGAGACCACCGACAGGAAGACGAGCAGCGCCAGCAGCCCCGCGGCGACCGCCGCTGCCTCGGCCAGGGTGACGGCGCGGCCCGCCAAGGTGAAGAGGACATACGGCATGAGTTCTTCTATCGCGATTCTTGTCTTGAACAAACGGCGAACATATTGACCGGGAGCACAGCTTCGCTTATCTCGCGGTGATGGCAACGCGACCCATCCTCATCATCCCCGAACCCAAGCTGCGCACCATCTCCGCTCCGGTCGAGAAGATCGACGGCGAGGTCCGCAAGCTGGTGGAGGACATGTTCGACACCATGTACGACGCCCCTGGCATCGGCCTTGCGGCGGTCCAGGTGGGTGTCGAACGGCGGGTGGTGACCATCGACGTGGCCCGCGACGGCGAGGACAAGAAGCCCCTCGCCCTCATCAATCCGGAGATCATCGCCACCTCTGACGAGACCTCCATCTACAGCGAGGGCTGCCTCTCCATCCCCGAATATTACGAGGAGGTGGAGCGCCCCGCCCGCGTGTCGGTGCGGTTCCTGGATCTCGAGGGCAAGCTGCGGGAGGTGGATGCCGAGGGCCTGTTCGCCACCTGCGTGCAGCACGAGATCGATCACCTGAACGGCGTGCTGTTCATCGACCACATCTCGAAGCTGAAGCGCGACCGGGTCATCAAGAAATTCACCAAGCAGGCGAAGCACAAGGCCGAGGCCTGAGGGCATCGCCGTACCGGACATCCGTATGATGCGCATCGTCTTCATGGGGACGCCGGACTTTGCCGTGCCGACCCTTTCCGAGATTGTCGGCCGCGGTCACGAGGTGGTGGCGGTCTATACCCGCGCACCTGCGCCGGCCGGGCGGCGCGGCCTCGACCTGACCCCCTCCCCCGTCCACAAGGTGGCTGAGCGGTTCGGCCTTCCGGTCTTCACGCCGAAGAGCCTGCGCGGCGAGGCGGCCGCCGAGGCCTTCCGCGCCCATGATGCGGACGTGGCCGTGGTGGTGGCCTACGGGCTCATCCTGCCCCAGGCCATTCTCGACGGGCCGAGGCTCGGCTGCCTCAACCTTCACGGCTCGCTCCTGCCGCGCTGGCGCGGCGCGGCACCCATCCAGCGCGCCATCATGGCCGGCGACAAGGAGACGGGCGTCGCCGTGATGCGGATGGAAGCCGGCCTCGACACCGGCCCCGTGGGGCTCGTGGAGCGCATCCCCATCAGCCCGGACATGACCGCTGGCGAGCTGCACGATCGCATGATGGTGCTGGGCGCCGACCTCATGGCGCGGGCGCTGGCGGCGCTGGAGCGGGGGGGCCTTGCCTTCACACCCCAGCCGGAGCAGGGCGTCGCCTATGCCGCCAAGATCGAGAAGGCCGAGACCCGCATCGACTGGTCCCTGACGGCCCAGGCGGTGCATGACCGCATCCGCGGCCTCTCCCCCTTCCCCGGCGCCTGGTTCCCCTTGGGTGCGGACGAGGCGCGGGTGAAGGTGCTGCGTTCCACCCTCGCCGACGGCTCGGGCGCCCCCGGCGTGGTTCTTGACGACCGCCTCACCATCGCATGCGGGTCCGGGGCGGTGCGTCTCGTGGAGCTGCAGAAGGCCGGCAAGCAGCCCGCGGCGGCCGACGCCTTCCTGCGCGGCAACACGGTGCCGGCCGGCACCGTGCTCGTCTGAGGCAGGCTGCGCCCACCCCCGCCATGCCCCGCTACAAGCTCACCATCGAATATGACGGCACCCCCTTCGCCGGCTGGCAGATGCAGGCGGACCTGCCGACCGTGCAGGGCGTGCTGGCGGAGGCGTTCCGCCGCTTCTGCGGGGAACAGGTGCAGGTCTCCGGCGCGGGGCGCACGGATGCGGGCGTGCATGCCACCGGGCAGGTGGCGCATGTGGACCTCTCCCGGGACTGGCGGACCGACACGGTACGCGATGCCATGACGGCGCAGCTGCGGCCCCACCCGGTCGCGGTGCTGAAGGCCGAGGTGGTGCCTGACTTGTTCGACGCGCGCTTCTCAGCCTCCCGGCGGCATTACGTCTACCGCATCGTCAACCGCCGGCCGGACCTTGCCCTCGACCGCGACCGCGCCTGGCGGATTCCCCAGGCGCTCGATGCCGATGCCATGCACGCCGCCGCGCAGCGGCTTCTGGGCAGGCATGACTTCTCCACCTTCCGCGCCGCCGAGTGCCAGGCCGCCTCGCCGGTGAAGACACTGGACCAGCTGGACGTGAGCCGCGCCGGTGACGAGATCCGCGTCGTCACCTCCGCCCGCTCGTTCCTGCATCACCAGGTGCGCTCCATGGTGGGCTCGCTGATGCGCGTGGGCGAAGGGCGCTGGAGCGCGGATGATCTCGAGGCGGCGCTGAAGTCCGCCGACCGCACCCGCTGCGGCCCCATGGCGCCAGCCTGCGGGCTCTACCTCGCCGGCGTCAGCTACTGAGCCCGAGCGGCCCCGCCGCGTGTATCATCAAACAATTGTAAGCCATGCCGCAGGCCGATGCGGGAACGCGCGACCCGGTCCAGGCATTCTTCCTGTGCACCCGCCTGCCGGCCCAAATGGACCGGCGAGGAGGCCTCAGAAGAGGGGAAACACCCGGTCCATGTTCGGCTTGCACTTCCACCCGCGCTCTTCCCTGTCGCGCCCGAAGCGCCTCGCGGAAGCACTTGTGGTAGCGCGCGAGGTGTCGGTGGCGCCCTCCGGATGGATCTTCTTCGACGGCCGCGAGACTCGGGTGCGCGGGGAGGACGGCACACAGTTCACCGTCCCGGGCGGCGCCTTCTTCGTGCCTGAGGCCCGGTTTTTCGCTGATCCGCAGGAGGCCGGGGAGGTGGCGGCCCGGCTCAACGATGCCGATCCCTGCCTGGACCGGCCGTGGCAGGTGCTGGCCGCAGCCGGGTTCCTTCGCCCGGGGCGTGTTCCCGGAGGCCGGGCACGGCCGAAGGGCGGCATGTGAGCGGCCGCCGGCCCCGCACAGCAAAAAACAGCCGCAGTCCCGAAGGCCAGCGGCTGTTTCATGTCAGACGTGGATGCGCCTCAGATGGCGCCGTTGATCCACTGAACCAGCTTCGCCTTGGGCGCGGCGCCCACCTGGCGCGAGGCGATCTTGCCATCCTTGAACAGCAGCAGGGTGGGGATGGACATGATGCCGTACTTGGAAGCGGTGGCCGGGTTCTCGTCCACGTTCAGCTTCACGATGCGGATCTTCTCGCCCATCTCACCGGACACTTCCTCCAGGATGGGAGCCACCATGCGGCAGGGGCCACACCACTCGGCCCAGAAGTCCACGATGACGGGCGCGCTGGACTTCAGCACGTCCTCTTCGAAATTCTGATCGGAAACCTTCTCGACCGCCATGGCAGACCTCGTAGGGGGGAATGGGGAGAACCACTGAATCTTGGGCCTGAACGTAGGGAGCCCCTCCCCCGTCCGTCAAGGCACGTCACGCCGAGGTGACACGCCGAGCCGCCCGAGCGCGGTGGACAAGCGCTCCTGCCCGAGGCTGAACACGCGCGGGCCGGCGGTATAGATGAGGCGCGCCTCGAACGGCAGGCCGCCGAAGACCTGCGACAGAAGGGCGCCATAGATAGCGAGCTGCGCCACGTAAGGCTCTGCCACCGCCTCCTCCGTCTCCGGCGGGGACCGATCGGTCTTGAAGTCGGCGACGAGGATGCGCCCTCCCCCCACCGCCAGGCGGTCGATGCGGCCGGAGACATGGAAGGGAATACCATCGGATGCCGGCAGCTGGCCGATCACCGGGACCTCCGCCCGGCTTCCCGCGCCGAACAGTTCCGCGAGCGGCGCATGCGCCAGCACGCCGAACGCCTCTCTTAATACCTCCAGATGCAGATCCTCGGACAGGCCGTCCGCCGCATGGCGCAGCAGCCGCAGGCCCGCGGCCTCCCGCTCGGCCGGCACGACCGCGGGCAGCCCGGCAAGGAGGCGATGGATCAGGTCTCCGCGCAGCAGCGGCGGGAGGGGAAGATCCTCCGCCACGGCGGGCGCCCGCACGGGCCCGCCGCCCGCCCCTTCCGCCTTGGAAGGACGCAGCAGGCGGGAGGTCGAAGAGGCGAGCGGCAGGGCGGCGAACCGGGGAATCGGGGCTTGCGCCTCCACCGGCGCCTCGGCCGCCGGTTGCGCGCCCGACTTGAGGCCGGGCCCCATGCTCCAGCGCAGCACCGTGTCGTCGAAGGCCAGGGCGGGACAGGCCGCGGCATCCTCTTGCAGGGCCTCGCGCACCAACTCGTACCAGCAGCCCTCCGGACGGGCATGCGCCTTGTCCTTCGCTGGCGCGCGCGTCTCGGCCCCGCAGACGACGATGGCATCCTCCGCCCGGGTCAGCGCCACATAGAGCAGCCGCCGGTATTCCTCCAGCTCGCGCGCGGCGGAAGCAGCGCGGGCCTCCGCCAGCGGCGGCGGATCCTCCGCCTTGCGCGGCGCCAGCACGGGCACCTCGCCCTCCGGCCCCGTAATGGTCAGCAGCCCGCCGGACGAGCGGGCGCGGGGCATGTCCACCGTGTCGGCGAGGATGACGAGGGGCGCCTCCAGCCCCTTGGCGCCGTGGACGGTCATCACCCGCACCTCGTCGCGGCCGCTTTCCATGTCGCGCTTGGTCTCGGCGCCGCCGGAGCGCATGAAGGCGAGGAAGCCGGCGAGGCTCGGCGGCTCGGTGGCTTCATAGGCGCGGGCGAGGGCCATGAACTCGTCCAGCACGTCCGCCGCCTCCGGCCCCAGCCGGGCGAGCATGGCGCGCCGCCCGCCGTCGCGCCCCAGCACACGGGCATAGAAATCGAACGGCCTCAGGGCCAGCCCCTGCCGCCGCCAGGCCTCGATCCGTCCAAGCGCTTCCGCGCACCCCCGCCCGGCGGAGGCCGCCAGCGCATCGATCAACCGCCCGACGCGGCCCGGGGCGAGACGCATCAGCTCATCGTCGGTGAAGCCGAAGAGGGGGCTTTTCAACACTGCCGCCAGCGCGAGATCGTCATCCGGCGAGAGCAGCACGTCGGCCAGCGCCATCAGGTCGAGGGCGGCGATGTGCTCCGCCACCACGAGGCGATCGGCGCCCGCCACCTGCACGCGCGGATCCTTCAGGTCCTTCAGGGCGCGGATCACGGCCTCGAACACCCGCCCGCGCCGGCGCACCAGCACCAGCACGTCGCCCGCCTTCATGGGCCGCCCCTTGCGGGAGGGAATGGAGAGGCCGGAGGCGATGCCGGCCTGGATGAAGCGCGCGATCCGCTCGGCGAGCCGGCTCACGGGGTCGTCGGCGGGCACTTCGTCGAGGGGGCGGCGCCAATTGTCGGGCTGCGGCTTGGGGTCGGGCACCGTGGTGGGCCAGATCTCCACCAGCGCCGGCGCATCGGCGCGGATGGCGGCATGCACCGGAGGCGTTGCATCGAGGGTCAGGCCGTCATGGGCCTCGGCGCGGGAGAAAATCTTGTCCACCGCCTCTAGCACGCCGGGGGCGGAGCGGAAGGAGTGAGGCAGCTCCACCCGGCGGAAGGCGGCGTCTCCGATCTTCCGCGCGAAGGTGGAGCGCATGCCGCCGAAGGCGCGCGGATCGGCGCCCTGGAAGGAAAAGATGGACTGCTTCTCGTCGCCCACCACGAAGATGGTCCGCCGGACATCCGGCCTTGCCCCCGCGCCCGAGAAGAAGTCGGACGCAAGGCCTTCCACCACCTTCCACTGCTCCGGGGAGGTATCCTGCGCCTCATCCACCAGGATGTGGTCGATGCCCTGGTCCAGCTTGTACTGGACGAAGGTGGGCTGGTCTGTGAGCAGGCGCGCGGCCTTGGTGATGAGGTCGTCGAAATCGAGCAGGCCGCGGGCGGCCTTCTCCGCCTCGTAGCGGCGGCAGGCTTCGGCGGCGAGGGTCAGCGCGGCCTCGGTGCGCTCGAGGGTGCGGGCGCCGCGCAGGGCCTCGTCGAGGCCGGCGAGCCGGTCGCGCTCGGCGAGCAGGCGGGCGAAAAGGCCGGGCTCGGCCTCGGAAACGCCTTTGGTCACAAGGCTCTTGTCGGAGCGCGGCCCATCGGCGCCGAAGAAGACGCGACGCAGGGCGAGAAGGGCTGAGGCCTCGTCCTCCGCGGCCGCAGCGGCTTCGAGGTCGGCGGCGCGGACGTGGTCGGTCTTCTTGTCGGACGTGCTCAAAACAGCCGCCACCGCACCCCATTCGGAGCGCGCAAGGTGTTGGCCTGCCAGCATTTCCGCCTCGATGGCGGCAGCGCTCGCCTCCGGCGCGAGACCCAGCGCCCGGGCCACCGCGGCCCGGCGGGCGGCCGGGCTCGCGCCCAGCGGCAGGATGCGCGAGCGGAGCGCGACGGCGGCCTCGAACAGGCCATTAATGCCTTGATCTGAAAGCTCTTCCGTCAGCCGGGCCAAGGCCTCGCCGAGAGGGGAGCCAGGGTGGGAGGTGGCGTCGATGACGATGGCGGCGCGAATACGGGCCATGAGGTCGAGACGGCCCACCTCGTCCAGCTCGCGAAAGCCCGCCGCCACGTCCGCCTCGAACGGGAAGCGATGCAGGAGCCCGCCACAAAAGGCGTGTATTGTCTGGATCTTAAGCCCGCCCGGCGTCTCCAGCGCAGCGGCGAACAGCCGCCTTGCCCTGGCGCGGATCTGGGCATTGGCGGGGGCGCCGGTGGTCTCGGCGACGGCGGCGTCCAGCTCCGGGTCCGACAGGCCAACCCAGCGGCCGAGGATGCCCAGCACCCGGTTGGCCATGTTGGCCGCCGCGGCCTTGGTATAGGTGAGGCAGAGGATCCGTCCGGGCGGGGTGCCGGCGAGAAGTAACCTTATGACACGCCTTGCTAAAACGTGGGTCTTGCCGGACCCGGCATTGGCCGAGACCCAGGCCGACACGTCCGGATGCGAGGCCTCCGACTGGCGGCGGGTGGCCTCGGCCCTGGGGTCGCGGACATCGGGCGAGGGCGTTGAATTCATTCGCTTTCCTCCCCGGAGAGGGCCCATTCCCGCACCCGCGCCAGATGGTCGTAGTCGCCATGGCGGCCGGCCCATTGGGGGGCGGACAGGGAGCGGTAGCCCTGGGTTTCGTTCTCGAACGCCTGGAGGAGGCCAGTGAGGCCGGAAAGCGCCGCCTCGGCCAGATCCGAGGTGCTATGGTCCTTGATTCGCACGGCTTTTTCCTCGCCGCCCGCGGCCGTGCCCTTCAATTCGATGTAGACGATGTCAGCCACTTCGGCCTCAGGTGCGTCGGGGAAGGCGCCGCGCGCCGCCATGGCCGCTTCCAAGGGAAGCTGCGGGGCGAGCGAGGCCGCCTGCTTGGCGCTCGGCGCCGTGCCGGTCTTGAAGTCGACGATATTGAGACGGCCGTCGGCTCGAACCTCAATTCGATCGGCCCGCCCGGTCAATCGGAAGGTGTTACCGCCGAGCGGGATCTCCAGGCTCCCCCCCGCCTCCGCCACCACCCGGTCGAGGAGGAGGCGGCGCTCCCGCTCCAGGGTGACGAGGAAGGCCGCCGCCCGCTCGAACCGCGCCCACCACAGGGCATGCTCCGCCGGAAAGGCGGCCAGGGGGGCGAAAGCGGCCCGGCCCTCCGCCAGCAGCAGGTCCAGGGCATCGGCGGGCAGCTCCTTCGGATGGGCCTGGGTGAACCGGCCGATGGCCTCGTGCAGGGCCGAGCCGCGCTCCGCCCCGCCGGGGGCGGCATCGAGGGGATCGAGGGGGACGAGCCCGAGGATATGCCGGGCATAGATGGAATAGGGATCGCGCAGGAAGGTCTCGATCTCCGTCACCGAGAGCCGGCGGGGCCGCAGCGCCAGGGGGGGCGCGGGGGCCGGGCGGAGGGCGCGGGGCACGGCGGGGGCGTCGTCGAGCCGGCGGGCGGCCTCCACCCAGCGGGCGCCGCGGGCGCGGGCAGCCTGCCATTCGGCCTCGCCGGCCACGGTCTTCAGCCGCTGCAGGAAGCGCGACGGAACGCTCTGGGTGCCGCCCACCTTGGCGGCGAAGGTGAGCACCACCTGCGGCGCGCCGAAGCTCTGGGCGAAATCGTGGGCGGACAGGCCGATGCGCCGCTCCGGCAGGTCCAGCCCCAGCTGGGCGCGCATGGGGCGGCTGAGCCAGGGGTCGGTCTCCGCGATATGCGGCCAGGCGCCCTCCACCAGCCCGCCCAGCACCACCCGGTCCACGGAAACAAGGCGCGCCTCCAAAGGGCCGAGGATGCGGATGCGCGCATGAGGCTCGGCCAACGGCCGCACCATGGCATCGGCGAACAGGGCGCCGGCCGCCTCCGCATAGGCGGGAAGGTCGAGGCCGGGGCCGTCCGGCGCAGCATCCGCCAGGGTCTCGAAGGTGCGGGCGAGGGCCGCCGCTGCAGCGTCTTCCGCATCCGGATCGAGGGGGGCGGCCATGGCCTCGAAGGCGGCGCGGTGGGCGACCACCAGATCTGCGAGGGGCACCGCGCTGCGCCTCTCCCCCAGGGCCAGCAGGGGTCCGAAGGCGGCGCCGAGCCGCCGCACCAGATCCCGCGCCGCGGCGATCCCGGCCGGCCCCATGCGGCGGCGCGGATCGGCGCCACGGAAGTCCCCGGGATCGAACGCGGCGATGGCCGCCTCCAGCCCGGCGATGCCGGCGCGGGGCCGCGGGCCGCGCAGGGCGATGAGCTCCAGCGCCGCCACCGCCGCGCTCTTGTCCGGCCCATCGAGCCCGAAGGTCGCCAGGGGATGGGTGAGGAGCGCGAACAGGCAGACGGGCGCGAGCTGCTCCGCCGCCGTCTCCACCACCAGCCGTGCCAGCCGGCCGGCCGGCGCATCGGCCAGGGGCGTGCCGGCGGAATCGTCGATCACCACGCCGAAGCGCCCCATCTCCGCCGCCACCCGCCGGGCGAGGTCCCGGTCCGGGGTCACGAGAGCGCAGGTTTCCTCGGGCCGCTCCAGGCTGTCGCGCAGCAACAGGGCGATGGCGAGGGCCTCGGCGCGGGGGTCGTCCGCCTCCACCACGCTGAGGCCGGCCATGGCGCGGGCGAGGTCCGGCGCCGGCAGGCGCTCGGGCAGGCGGGCCCACAGGTCCGAGGTCTCGGCCTGCCGCAGCGCCTCGCTCATCAGAAGCTCGCGGCCGAAGGCGGCCGGCGGGGCGAGGGGCACCACCGCGCCCCGCTTCAGGCCCAGCCGCCCCAGCAGCCGCGCGAGGCCGTACTGGGGGTGGTCCGGCGCCGGGTCCCGCGCATCGGTGATGCGCGCGAAGGAAGCCTCGTCCAGATCCTGGTCGAGGCCCGGCAGCACCACCGCCCCCCGGGGCAGATGGGCGATGGCGGCAAGCAGGCGGGCGGTGGCCGGCATGGAGCCGGTGGAGCCGGCGGCGATCACCGGCCCCGCCTCCGGCCCCAGCGCGGCGAGGCGGCGCGCCTCCGCATCCACCAGCGCATCGCGCCGGGCCGCGGGCTCCACCAGCCCCGCTTCGTCGAGATAGGCGCTGAAGGCGCGGCGGGCGATGCGCACGAAATCGAGCCCCACCTTGAAGTAGCGGTCCAGCTCGTCGGGCACGAGGCCGTCGAGGGCCTCCACGGTCAGGCCCGCCGTGGTCAGATCGTCGAACAGGGCGCCCAGGGCATCCGCAAGCGCGAAGGTGGCGGCGGTGCCGGCGGCCACCGCCTCGCGCTCCACCACGCGGGAGAGGGTGTCGCGCCAATGGGCGACGAGGCGCGCCAGCACGAGGCGGCGATGCACCGGGGCGATGGCATGGGGTGCGGCCAGCACCGGCGCATCCTCGGAAAAGGCGAGCGCGTCCTCGTCCACATCGCCGAGCGGCACGATGCGCGGCAGAAGCAGCGCCGTGCCGCCCGAGGCCTCGAGCAGCGCCTCGGCGAACAGCCGCCCGGCGCGCCGCGTGGGCAGGAACACGGTGGCGCCGGCCAGCGCCAGCGGATCACGCCGGGGCGCATAGCCCTCCACCAGCCCGCCATCGAGCAGAGCCCGCGCCAGCGTCGGCAGGAAGGGGACGGACGGGGGAAGAGTGAGCACGCGCGGCACGATCAAGCCTCCCTTTCCCGGGTCGTTTCCCACCCATCGTCTTACCCGCCGGCGCGGCCCGCGTCATGGGGTCGCCGCGCCCCGCACGGGCAACCCCGAGGGGAGCGCCGATCCGGAGCGCAAAAAGCCCCGGCACCAGCCAGGCCACGGAGTGGATCCCTGGCCAAGCCGGAGGATGACGGTGCTGAAAGGCGCCGCCTCCGTGGGCTGGACAAGCGATGGCGAAGTCGGAGGGCCGATCCGGGGCCCAGGGGAAGGTTCCCCGCAGCAGGCGAGCCGGCCGCGTTCCAAAGCCGCCTTCGGCGCTCCGTGCTGGGCCCCGCCTCTCCTTTCGCTCACGCTTCGGTCGGCCGGGGCACGCGGACGGCTTCCTGAACAGGCGTCATGCCCCGGCTTGTCGGGGCGTCGGCTGCGGCCGCCCCCTCATCCGAAGACGGAACGCCGCAGGAGCCGGGTTCCCGGGCATCCACTTGTCCGCGCCGGGCCCCGGCTCTCCGTCTGCCATTCGCGCCAGTCAGCCGGGGGACGAGGGCCATTTTCGGCCCGTCATCGATGAAACTCCCCCGCCCTCAATCGCTGGACCTCTGGATCGCCTCCTCGGCGAGGGCGATGGCCTCGGGGGTGCCCACGTGCATCCACACGCCGTCGAGCCGCAGGCCGAACAGCCGCTCGGCCTCCGCCACCCGGTCGAACACGCGGTTGAGGGAGAAGGCCCCCTCCGGCGTGCCGGCGAACAGCTCCGGCTTCAGGATGGAGGCGCCGGCGAACACGAACGGCGCCACCAGCCTTTCGCCCCGCCGGGTCAGCCGGCCGAGCGTGTCCATCAGGAAATCGCCGGGACCGTCATAGCCGATGGACAGGGCCGCCGGGGCCAGCAGCAGCAGCGCATCCATCCGCACGGGATCGAAATGCTCGATCAGCCGCGCGAGGTTGGCGCGCATGCCCTCGATCCAGATGGTGTCGGAATTGATGGCGAGGAACGGCCCCGGCCCCAGCAGGGGCAGCGCCTTGCGCACCCCGCCCCCGGTCTCCAGAAGCGCGCCCCGCTCGTCCGAGACGACAATGCGCGGCGGCCCCTGCCGGCCCTTCAGATGCCCCTCCAGCATGTCGGCATGGTGGTGCACGTTGACCACGGCGGTGCCGATGCCGGCCTCCGCCACGCGGTCGAGCACATGGTCCACCAGGGCACGGCCATAGACCTCCACCAGCGGCTTCGGCACCCGGTCGGTCAGGGGGCGCATGCGCGTGCCCATGCCGGCGGCGAGCACCATCGCGGTTTCGATCTGCACCTTCTGCGTCTCGTTCACGCGGCGAAGTCCTTCGATGGCAGAACCTGCTCGTACCAGGTCCTCAGCGCGCCGAGGTCCTGGTGGCCGAGGCAGCGGGCGAGGTAGCGCCGGATGCGCGGCAGGTGCCGCAGGTAGGCCGGCTTGCCGTCCCGGTCGTTGAGGCGGGTGAAGATGCCGAGGATCTTGCTGGCCCGCTGCGCGCCCATCACCGCGTAGGAGCGGGCGAACGTCTTCACGTCGAACAGCGGGTCGGCCTCGCGGCGCAGCTTCACGTAATGGCTGAACAGGTGGAGCTCCAGCTCCTGCGGCACGTCCACCCGCGCGTCCTGGCCGAGGGACACGAGATCGTAGGCGGCGGGGCCGAGCACCGCGTCCTGGAAATCGATGAGCCCCACCTTGCGCAGGCCGGCCCGGCCCGGCAGCCAGATGAGGTTGGGCGAATGGAAGTCGCGCAGCACCCAGGTGAGGGGCTCGTGCAGCAGCCCGTTCAGCGCGCCGCGCCAGATGAGGTGGAACTCCTCCCGCACCACCCCGTCGAGATGGATCCCGCGGGACGGCAGGTACCAGTCCAGCATCAGGTCGATCTCGGTGAGCATGGCCGCCGCGTCATAGTTGGGCAGCGCCCGCTCGACGCGGGGGGCCACGTGCAGCGTCTGCGGCAAGTTGCGGGTGTGCAGGGCCGCCAGCACCTCCACCGCCGCCATATAGCGCTCGGGCACCGGGGCCGGCGGCGTGCCCGCCAGCACCCCCTCGCGCCCCAGGTCCTCGATGACGAGGAGGCCCGCCTCCAGGTCCGCGGAATAGATGAGCGGCGCCGAGAAGCCCTGCGCCAGCAGCGCCCGGTCCATGGCCACGAACGGCTTCACGTCCTCCGCGAGGTGCACCAGCTGGCTGTAGGGCAGGCCGCGGCGGATGGGCGGTCCGTCCGGCTGGCGCGGCGCGTTCATCAGGATGGCGGAGCGGTCCGGCAGCACCAGGCGGGTGTAGGAGCGGCTGGAGGCGTCCCCCTGAAGGAACGCCCGCGCCGCCTCGCCGAAGCCTGCCGCCTCGATCAGCCCCTCGGCCACGTGGAAGCGCTCCAGCCGCGCGGCGACGCTGCCGTAGCCCGTGAGCACGCAGATGCGCGCCTCCGGGCCCAGCTCGGCGGCATATTCGGTGCCGGCGGCGATGAACAGCTCCACGTCGAGCCGGTCCTGGGGCAGGCGATCCTCGGCGCGGTCGGGCCATTCCACCAGCACCAGGGCATTCTCGCGCAGCTCGTCCCAGCCGAGCTCGTCCAGCTCCTCCACGTCCAGGATCCGGTAGAGGTCGGCGTGGACCACCTGCCCGCGCGGGAAATCGTAGGAGATGAGGATGGGGAAGGTGGGGCTCGGCACGTCGACGCCCGGGTCCTCCGCGAAGGCGCGGATGAGGGCGCGGGCGAATTCCGTCTTGCCGGCGCCGAGGTCGCCGGTGAGCGTCAGCGTGTCCTTCGGACCGAACCAGGTGGCGAGCAGGGCGGCGAGCCGGGCGGTGGCGGCGAGGTCCGGCAGCAGCACGCGGCAGGCAACCGGCAGGCCGGGGAGGCGATCGATGGCAAGGGTCATTGGGCGGCCTCCCGCCGGCCTTCGCCGTCGAGGGGGAAGATGCAGGTGGCGAGGGTGCCGGACGCGTGCCCCGTCGGCCCGGCGGGCTGCACCGAGACGGAGCCGCCATGCAGCGCCATGAAGGACTGGACGATGGCGAGGCCGAGCCCCACGCCCCGGTGGCGCGGGCCGGCGCTGCGGCTCTCGAACCGCTCGAACAGCGACCCCGCCACCTCCGCCGGCACGCCCGGCCCGTCGTCCCGCACGGTGAACACCAGCGCCCCGTCCCTCCGCATGGCCGCAAGGCTTACCGTGCCGCCTTCCGGTGACACGGCGATGGCGTTGGAGAGCAGGTTGAACAGGATCTGCCGCACCCGCCGCGCATCGGCGGTGAAGCGCCCGGCCGCGGGATCGACGCTGACGGCAAGCGTGAGCCGCGCCTCCGCCACCGGGTCGCGCACCGCTTCCGCCACCGCCGACACGGTCTCGGCCACGTCCACCTCGGAGAGGTCGAGCTCCATGGCCCCGGCATCGATGGTGGCGAGGTCGAGGATGTCGTCGATCAGCGCCCGCAGCAGGTCCGACGACTGGCGCATGTGCTCCAGATATTCGCGCTGGCGGTCGTTGAGCGGGCCGGCGAGGCCCTCCCGCAGCATGTCGGCATAGCCCATCAGCGTGTTGAGGGGGGTGCGCAGGTGGTAGGAGACGTGGCCGACGAAGGCGTTCTTCAGCTTGTCCGCCGCCTCCAGCGCCTCGGCCCGCTCCTCGAGCACGCGCTGCACCCGCACCGTGTCGGTCACGTCGCGGAAGGTCACCATGGTGGCGCCGTCCGGCAAGGGCTGGGCAGCGCCGTCCAGCACCCGCCCGTCGGGCCGCTCCAGGCGGAAGGTGGCCGCCTCCCGCGGGCCGATGGCGGTCACCGCCTGGCGGATGCGGGCGAAGGCGGGCGTCTCCCCGTGGAGCGGGCGGCACATGGCGGCCACCGCGTCCACGTGCGGCTTCTCGCCCAGCGCGTGGGCGTCCAGCGACCAGAGCGAGAGGAAGGCGTGGTTGTAGAGGTTGAGCCGCCCGTCGTCGCCGAACACGGCCACCGCCTCGGCGAGGCCGTCCAGCGTCTCGCCCTGGATGCGGATGAGGCTGTTGTAGCGGCTCTCCAGCGCCACGTGCTCGGAAAGGTCGTCGAACAGATAGGTGAC
Source organism: Xanthobacter nonsaccharivorans (assembly GCF_043194755.2). NCBI lineage: Bacteria > Pseudomonadati > Pseudomonadota > Alphaproteobacteria > Hyphomicrobiales > Xanthobacteraceae > Xanthobacter > Xanthobacter nonsaccharivorans. Next base: position 3,849,550 of record NZ_CM195526.1, read on the forward strand.
GCCGCCTTCCGCATTGGGGGTGATGACCACCCGCAGCATCTGCCCGCCGGGCAGGTGCCACCAATCGTTCACCGGCTCGATGGCGCGGTAGGCCTCGCGCAACTTGGCGCGCCAGGCGCGGAAGTCGGCCTGCTCGGGCACCTTGCGGCGGGTGCGCAGGTCTTCCAGGATCTCGCCGTCCGCCGGACGCTGGTCGAGGAAGCTCGGGGCGAGGTCGAACAGCCGCTCATAGGCGGCATTGTGGAACACGAGGCGCTCGTCGGCGCCGAAGATGGCCACCGCCGTGGTCAGCTGGTCGAGGGTGCGGCGGTGGGCGGCCACGGCCTGCGCCGTCTCCGCCCGCGCGGCCTCTTCCCCGGTGACGTCGATGGCGAGGCCGGCGATGCCGAAATCCCCCGCCACCTCCACCACCTCCAGCTGGCGGCGCTGGCCCTTGGCCACCGCCCGCACGCGCTGGTGGAAGGCGCCGCCGGTCTTCTCCGCGCCGGCGGCGGCGGCGCGGGTGCGCGCGTCCAGAAGGTCGAGCCCGCCGGCCCGCGCCTCCTCCGCCGAGGCGGCGCCCACGGCGGCGACGAAGGCGGGGTTCACATAGAGCAGGACGCCATCCGCCGAGCGCAGCCAGGCGGGGGCCGGGGCGGCGTCCAGCGCCGCCGCGAGGCCGGGGCCGAGGGCCTCAACGGCGCGCGCCTGCCCCGCCTCGGCTTCCGGCCGCACCAGCAGCACGCCGGCGCCGTTGAGGCTGCGCCCCTCCACCAGGAAAGCGCCGTCCTTGCCGTCGAGCCGGGCCCAGAGGGCGCCGTCCTCCGCCCGCAATCGGGTGACGGCAGCGTCGAGATCGGCGGCGGCGGGGCCGAGGGCGCGCCTCAGATCCCCCTCATCGAGCCCCAGCACCTCGGGCTGGAAGGTCCGGCTGGTCCAGGTCAGCACGGCCGGCGCATCCGCGCCGAGCAGGGTCTTGAAAGCGTGGGCATCCGCCCGCGCGCGGGAGGCGGCGCCCACCGTCTCGCCGATGACGCGCTCGGCGTGGTCGGCCCGCCGGCGCTCGGTCTCCCGGCTGCGACGGGCGCGAACGGCGGCAAGGCCCGCCAGCAGAGCGAAGGCGAGCGCCAGCACCGGCCAGAGCGCATGCGCGGCGGTGGAGATCAGCGGCCAGTCGGCAGCGAAGGCAGGACCGGCGAGGACCGGGGAAAGCGCGGTCGCCCCGAGGAGGGCGGAGGCGACCCGGCCGCCGCGCGGCGGCATGCGGCATGGCGCGCGGCCGAGGCCCGGCGCACGATCCCGAGGCTCCGCGCCCAGCGGGCTCTCGCCCGAGGGCCGGCCACCCGAAGGACGCCGGCTCTGGGGATCCGCACGCCGGGGACCTTCAGCCGCCCCCCGGACGTCACTCCTCCGGATGCGCTCCGCCATTCGCCCCGGTTTCCTTCCCCTGCCCTGCGGGCACCGCAGCCTTTGCGGCGCCTCGCGAATCATCCGGCAACTCTACCGGACGCCGGCCGGGCAATGAAGGGCCGCGGCGCCGCCGCCCCCAGCCGCGGCAAGGGGCGGAAGGATGGAATCGCGCTGCGGCCGGCGGTTCGGCGCGCGGACGGAGAGCCGAAAGCGAGCGCAAGGGGGCGTCAAAGGTGCGATCGCGGAGACGGGGGCGGGGGGCGGGGCGGGGATGGGGATGGGGATGGGGATGGCCGGCTGCGCCGACGTTTCCCCTGGGCCCCGGATCGGCGCTCCACCTGCAATCTCTGGCCTGGGGAACGGGCCGCAGCCCCTTAACCCCCGTCATCCCCCGGCCCGTCCGGGGGATCCACTCCGCGGGATCCCCCTGCGGCTTGGCCGGCGTCTGGTCTTGAAGCGTACCGGCACGATGCGGCAGGTGCCCCGCAGCTCGGCTGCTGACCAATTGCGCCTCTATGAGCGGCAGTCGGCTACAGCCGACGGCCGGACAAGCCGGAGCTGACGTTCTTTCATGAACCCGCCCGGTGCCCCCGGCCGACCGAAACGGAACCGCGCGCAGGGAAAGGAGAGCCGGGGCCCCGGCGCAAGACTTCGTCGGAGACGACGATAACGGAGACCTCGGCGGGGATGGCCGGCTGCGCCGGCTTTTCCCCTGGGCCCGGATCGGCGCTCCACCTGCGGTGTCGCGGGTCCGGGGAACAGGAGGAGGAGCCCCCATCATGCCCCGGCGTGCTTTAGCGACGGCGGAAGGAGAACGCCTCCGCCGTCGCGGCATCCGGGGCACCGCCTCCTCAGGCGAGGAGGTCGCGCAGGGTGAGGGCGATGACGAGGGTGGCCTTGTCGAGGTCGGACAGGAGGAGGTTCTCGTCCGCCCGGTGGCCATTCGCCTCCTCGATGGTGTGCGGGCCGGCGCCATAGAGCACCACGGGCACCCCCGCCTCGGCATAGAGCCGCGCGTCCGTATAGAGCGGCACGCCCGTCTCCTTCACGTCCTCGCCGGTGACGGCGGAAGCGTTCGCGCAGATGACGGCGGCGAGCTTCCGCGCGCCCTCCCCCGGAACCAGCGGGCGGGCGAGGAGGATGCGCCGCACCTCCGCCCTCGCCTTCGAGCCCGCGAGCGCGCCGGCGATCACCTGGCGCACCTCCGCCTCCGCCGCCTCCGGGCTCTCGCCCGGCACGATGCGGCGGTCGAGGCGGAAGGTGACGCGGTCCGGCACCACATTGGTGTTGATGCCGCCGGAGATGAGGCCCACCGTGAGCTGCGGCGCGCCGATGCCCGCCACCTCCGACACCTTGTCCTGCAGCGTGTCGCGATAGGCATAAAGAGCAGTGAGGATCTTCGTCGCGCCTTCCAGCGCGTCGATGCCGGTGAAGGGCAGCGCGGCGTGGGCCGACTTGCCGATCACCTCCACCTCCAGGTGCAGGCAGCCGTTGTGGGCCACCACCACCGCATAGGAAAAGCCGGCGGAGATGGCGAGGTCCGGCCTGGTGATGCCCTGCTCCAGGATCCAGCCGGGACCCACCTCGCCGCCGATCTCCTCGTCATAGGTGAAGTGCAGCTCCACCGTGCCCTTCAGCGGCAGACCCGAGCGCTTCAGCGCGTCGAGGGCGAAGGCGTAGGTCGCGAAGTCGGACTTAGAGACGGCGACGCCGCGGCCGTACATGCGCCCGTCCACCACCTCGGCGCCGTAGGGGTCGCGGGTCCAGCCCTCGCCGGGGGGCACCACGTCACCATGGGCGTTGAGGGCGATCACGGGACCCTCCCCGAAGCGGTGGCGGACGATGAGGTTGGTGACGGAGATCATCCCGGCGGCCTTGACCCGCTCGGCCGGCACCACGTGCCGCTCCACCGCGTAGCCCAGCCCCTCCAGCAGCTCGGCCGCCCGCGCCGCATGGGGCGCGCAGTCGCCGGGCGGATTGTCGGAGGGCACCTTCACCAGCTCCGCCAGGAAGGCGCGCTGGTCGGGGGCGCGCGCGGCGATCAGGTGGCTCAGGGTGTCGGTCTCGGGGGTGCTCATGGGTCCTGTCCTCGGGATCGGGAAACACGGGAGGCCCGGCGCGCGGCCGAGCCGGAGTTGAAGGATACGGGCTACTTGCCAGCGCCCCAGGCGCGCAGCGCGGCGCGGTCTTCCTCGGAAAGCTCGGTGATGTTGTTGGGCGGCATGGCGTGGGTGAGCCCCGCCTGCACCAGGATCAGGGAACGGTTCCTGGCGACATGCTCCGGCGTGTCCAGCATCACCCCGCGCGGGGCGATGGTGATGCCCTCGTAGAGCGGCTCGGCGGCGTGGCACATGGAGCAGCGGCCCATGACGATGTTGAGCACGTCGTCCGGCACCTCCTCCGGCGGTCCGCTCTTCGCATAGGCCGGCGTGACGAGGGGCGAGAGGCCGAGCGCGGTGCGCCCCGCCTGCGTGGTGGTGGCCGAGATGAAGATGCCGATGACGAGGCAGACCGCCGCCACCAGCCAGCACCAGACCTTGTCGCCGCGGCCCGCATGCCGCTCGTTGTAGAAATAGCGGATCACCGTCCCGGCGATCAGCGCCAGCGCCACGATCACATAGGCGTAGGGCGTGGAATAGGTGAGCGGATAGTGGTTGGAGATCATCAGGAAGACGACGGGCAGCGTGAAATAGTTGTTGTGCGCCGACCTCAGCTTGGCGGTCTTGCCGTAATAGGGGTCCGGCACCTCGCCCGCCTTCAGCGCCGCCACCACCTTGTGCTGGTTGGGGATGATGACGAAGAAGACGTTGCCGCTCATGATGGTGGCCATCAGCGCGCCGGTGTGGATGAAGGCGGCGCGGGGCGAGAACACCTGCTGGAACAGGAAGGCCGCCAGCACCACCCCCACGAACACGATGGCCCCCACCATGGTCGGGTTGTCGCCGAGCTTCGAGCGGCAGAGCTGATCGTAGGCGATCCAGCCCGCCGCGAGGCCACCCATGCCGATGGCGAAGGCGGCGATCGGCTTCAGGCTCATCACCGCCGGGTCGATGAGATAGAGCGAGGACTGGTAGTAATAGATCCAGATCAGCAGGAAGAAGCCGGTGATCCAGGTGGCGTAGGACTGCCACTTGTGCCAGCCCAGCTCCTCGGGCAGGAAGCTCGGGGCCACCAGATACTTCTTCACCTGGTAGAAGCCGCCGCCGTGCACCTCCCACGCCTCGCCGCCCTTGCCGGGCGGGATGTCCGCGCAGACCTTGAGGCTGGCATCGAGATGCATGAAGTAGAAGGACGAGCCGATCCATGCCATGCCGGCGATGATGTGCGTCCATCGCAGCAGCAGGCTGCCCCATTCGTGCAGGATAGGTTCCATTGCCGTTCAGTTCCCGTAGCTGGAAGAGGAAGGGGCATGTCCCTCGGCGCCGGAGAGTGCGCGGCGCCATTGGCCGCGCCGCCCGGCTTGCGTATCGTTCTTGGGCAAGAGGTCAAGGGACGCCGGATCGTGCTGGAAAATATGAAGGCCTTCGTCGCCTCGGTGGAGAGCGAGAGCTTCTCGGAAGCGGCGCGGCGCCTGCGCCTCTCCGCCAACGTGGTGAGCCACCGCATCCAGACGCTGGAGAAGCACCTGGGCTGCCGCCTGTTCAACCGCACCACGCGGCGCATGAGCCTCACCGAGCAGGGCCGCGTCTATTACGAGGCCATCACCGAGGCGCTCCGTCTCATCGATGCCGCGGAAAGCAACATCTCCGAGCTCGGCGCCCTGCCGCGCGGGGCGTTGCGCGTCACCGCCCCGCTCCATCTCGGCCGGCGTCTCGTGGCGCAGGTGGCGGCCCGCTACCAGGAGAGCCACCCTGAGATCGACGTGCGCCTCAGGCTGTCCGAGCACACGCTCGACCTCATCGCCGAATCCATCGACGTGGCGCTGCGCCTCGCCACCTTCGAGGATTCCTCGATGATCATGCGCAAGGTGGCGCAGGTGGACCGCATCCTGTGCGCCGCCCCGTCCTACCTGGAGCGGGCGGGCGCGCCGCAGCGCCCGCAGGACCTTCTCTCCCATCAATGCCTGCTCCTCAGGTTCGCCAGCCTGCGCGAGCTGCGCTGGATGCTGACGGACGACGGCCGCGACCTCGCCGTGCCCGTCACCGGGCACCTGGAGGCCGACGACGGCGATGTTCTCACGGTCTGGGCGCTGGAGGGACGCGGCATCGTGGTGAAGCCGCGCTTCGAGGTGGCCGAGGCGCTCGCGGCGGGACGCCTCGTGCCGGTGCTGGAGACCCATCCGCCGCGGCCGGCGACGCTGGCGGTGCTCTACCCCGCCCGCCAGCTGGTGCCGCTGAAAGTGAAGGCCTTCGCCGACATGCTGGTGGACCAGGGCCGCCGCTACATCGCCGGCGAGCTGGGGAAGATCGGGGAGCGGCTGTCCGCCTGAGGCCGTTTCCGTCCCCATCATCGGCCGCTCCCCGTCTCCCTGCGCCCTGACCGGGCCCTGTGGCATGCCCAGCGGGGCTTGCAGCGCAAGCCGCCCCGGAGGCACGCATCCCTGATCGACCAGCGCGCCGGATCCGGCTCAGTGCGCCTCGGCCTGCTTGGCGGCGGCGACGATCTCCTCCGTCGAGGAGCGCTTCACGCCGTTGAAGAAGACGTTCAGCACCACGGCCACGATGGCGCACAGGAGAATGCCGCTCTCCAGCAGCGGGTGCAGCTCGTGCGGCAGCGCCTTGAAGAAGTTGGGCGACACCAGCGGGATCATGCCGAAGCCCACCGACACCGCGACGATGAACAGGTTGTTGCGGTTGGTCTTGAAGTCGACGCCGGTGAGGATGCGCGCGCCGGTGGCCGCCACCATGCCGAACATCACGAGGCCGGCGCCGCCGAGCACCACCTGGGGCACCGCCTCCACCAGCGCGGCCATCTTCGGCAGCAGGCCGAGGCCGAGCATGATGACGCCGCCGGTCACCGTCACCCAGCGCGAGCGCACGCCGGTGACGCCCACGAGGCCCACGTTCTGCGAGAAGGAGGTGTAGGGGAAGGTGTTGAAGACGCCGCCGAGCAGCGTGCCCACGCCGTCGGCGCGTAGGCCGCGGGCCAGCGCCTTCTCGTCCACCGGCTTGCCGGTCATGTCGGAGAGGGCGAGGAACATGCCGGTGGATTCGATCATCACCACCACCATCACGATGCACATGGTGACGATGGGCACGAGGTGGAACGTGGGCACGCCGAAATGGAACGGCAGGATCACGTCGAACCAGGGGGCGGCCGCCACCTTCTCGAAATGCATGATGCCGAGCGCGCTCGCGAGCGCCGCGCCGGCGACGATGCCGAGCAGCACCGCCACATTGGCGACGAAGCCCTTGCCGAAGCGGATGAGGGCGAGGATCACCAGCAGCACGAACAAGGCGATGCCGAGCCCCTGGAGCTGCCCGTAGGCGGGGTTCGCCACCTGCACCATCTTGCCGTCGATGGTCTGGGTGAAGAACGGCAGTCCGCCGCCCGCCCAGTTGATGCCCACCCGCATGAGCGAGATGCCGATGACCATGATGATGGTGCCCGTCACCACCGGCGGGAACAGGGGCAGCAGGCGCGAGACGAAGGGCGCGACGATGATGCCGAAGATGCCGGCGGCGATCACCGAGCCATAGATGCCGAGCAGGCCGATGGACGGATCCCCCGCCATGGAGAGCATGGGCCCCACCGAGGCGAAGGTGACGCCCATCATCACCGGCAGGCGGATGCCGACGCCCAGGAAGCCCAGGCACTGGGCGAGGGTGGCGAGGCCGCAGGCGAACAGGTCCGCGGAAATGAGGAAGGCCACCTGCTCGGGCGGCAGCTTCAGCGCGCGGCCGATGATGAGCGGCACCGCCACCGCGCCCGCATACATGACGAGCACGTGCTGGAGGCCGAGGACGGCAAGTTTCGGTGCGGGAAGCACCTCGTCCACGGGATGAACGGTCTGAGAAATCTGCGACACGGGATCCCCCTGAAAGGCAATCTGGATCGGGTTCGGAAGGGCGTTCTGGCTTTGTTGGCGCTCTTGCGGAGCGCGCGTCCGATCGGGCGAAATGCCCAACGCATCGGCATGCCTCATTGGAGATCAAATCCGTCTCCACGAAAATGGTTGGCCAATCGAAATATCTTCCAATTTTTTTGGAAAATCGCCGGGCCCGCTCCGGGTTATGCTGCCGCGCAGCGGAGCTTTTGCCCGCAAGGCTCGAGAGGGAAGAATGGGGCGCCTGTCCACGCATGTTCTCGACACCGTCGCTGGCGGGCCGGCGGCCAATGTCGCAGTGGAACTTTACCGCCTTGAGGCCGATGGAAGCCGCACGCTGATCACGCGGCGGCAGACCAACGCGGACGGCCGCACCGACACGCCGCTGCTTGCCGGCGACGATTTCAGGGCCGGCACCTACGAGCTTGAGTTCCACATCGGCGACCATTTCCGCGCCACCGGCGCGCCCATCGCCGATCCGGCCTTCCTCGACGTGGTGCCCCTGCGCTTCGCCCTCGGCGCGGACGGGCATTATCATGTGCCGCTGCTGTGCTCGCCGTGGAGCTACTCCACCTACCGGGGCTCGTGACCCGATGAGCGCGCAGCCCCCCTTCTCCGGCGCCGCCAGGGACCCGGTCACCGGCAAGCCCTACCCCCGCGACCTGATCGGCTACGGGCGCACCCCGCCCCACCCCCGCTGGCCGGGGGAGGCGCGCATCGCCGTGCAGTTCGTGGTGAATTACGAGGAGGGCGGCGAGAACTCGGTCCTCCATGGCGACAACGCCTCGGAGGCTTTCCTCTCCGAGATCATCGGCGCCGTGCCCTGGCCCCGCCAGCGGCACATGAACATGGAGTCCATCTACGAATACGGCGCCCGCGCCGGCATCTGGCGGCTGCTGCGCCTGTTCACCGAGCGGGCCATGCCGGTGACGGTCTATGGCGTCGCCACCGCCCTCGCCCGCAATCCCGATGCGGTGTCGGCCATGAAGGAGGCCGGCTGGGAGCTCGCGAGCCACGGCTACAAATGGCTCGAATACAAGGACTTCACCCGCGACGCGGAGCGCGAACACATTCAGGAGGCGGTGCGCCTCCACACCGAGGTGGTGGGCGAGCGCCCGCTGGGCTTCTACCAGGGCCGCTCCGCCGAGCACACCGTGCCCCTCGCCATGGAGGAAGGCGGCTTCCTCTATGTGGCCGACAGCTATGCCGACGACCTGCCCTACTGGATCACGGGCCCCAAGGGCCCGCAGCTGGTGGTGCCCTACACCCTCGACGCCAACGACATGCGCTTCTCCGTGGCGGCGGGCTTCGGCTCGGGCACCGAGTTCTTCGACTATCTGAAGGACTCGTTCGACTGCCTCTACGCCGAGGGCGCGCGCGCGCCGAAGATGCTCTCCATCGGCCTCCATCCACGCCTCGCCGGCCGGCCGGGCCGGGCGGCAGCCCTCGCCCGCTTCCTCGATTATGTGGCCAGGCACGAGAAGGTGTGGGTGGCGCGCCGGGTGGACATCGCCCGCCACTGGATCGCCCATCACCCGCCGGCGGGCGGCTACACCCCCTCGGTCATGCCGCGCGGCCTGTTCGTGGAGCGGTTCGGCGGGGTCTACGAGCATTCGCCCTGGATCGCGGAAGGCGCCTATCTGAACGGCCTCACGCCGCGCGAGGACACGCCCGGCGGCCTCAACGCCGTGCTCGCCGCCGTGCTGCGCGCGGCGCCGCCGGAGCGGCAGATGGGCGTCATCCACGCCCATCCGGACCTTGCCGGCAAGCTCGCCGAGGCGAAGCTGCTCACCGCCGAGTCCAGCGCCGAGCAGGCCTCCGCCGGCCTCGACCGGCTCACCGCCGAGGAAAAGGCCCGCTTCACGGCCTTGAACGACGCCTACACGGCGAAGTTCGGCTTCGTCTTCATCATGGCCATCCGCGGCCGCACCAAGGCCGAGATCCTCGACGCCTTCGAGCGCCGCCTCGCCAACGACCGCGACGCCGAGGTCGCGGAAGCCCTCACACAGATCGAGCGCATCGCCCTCCTGCGCCTCGAGCAGATGCTGCCGAAAGGCTGACACCCGTGAATAAGGTGTTCTCCGTGCCCCAAGCTGCCCCCGTCCCCGCCCTGGCCCCGCTCGACGGGGACACCATCACCGCGCGCCTGAAGGAGCTCGCCGCCTTCACCGAGGTGCCGGGCGAGCTGACCCGCCTGACCCTCACCCCGGCGCACAAGCGGGCGGCGGCGCAGGTGTCCTACTGGATGCGCGAGGCCGGCCTCACCCAGGTGCACATGGACGCCACCGGCTCCATCGTCGGCCGCTATCCCGCGGACCGCGCGAACGCGAAGACGCTGCTCATCGGCTCGCACATCGACACGGTGCGCAACGCCGGCATCTACGACGGCAACCTCGGCGTGCTCACCGCCATCGCCGCCGTGGAGGCGCTGAAGACCAGCGGCATCCGCCTGCCGTTCGCCATCGAGGTGGCGGCCTTCGCCGACGAGGAGGGCGTGCGCTTCCTCTCCACCCTCACCTCCTCCAAGGCCATGGCCGGCCTCTTCGACCCGAGGAGCCTGGAGGACGTGGACGCGCAGGGCATCTCCCGCATCGAGGCGCTGCGCTCCTTCGGCGCGCCGGTGGACCGGGTGGCCGACTGCCGGCGCGATCCGCAGGACATGCTCGGCTACGTGGAAGTGCACATCGAGCAGGGCCCGGTGCTGGAGGCGGCGGGCGCGCCGCTCGGCATCGTCACCGGCATCGCCGGGGCCTCGCGCGGGCATGTGCGGGTGCGGGGCGAGGCCGGCCACTCCGGCACCCTGCCCATGGCCATGCGCCACGATGCGCTGGCCGCCGCCGCCGAGATGATCCTTGCTGTGGAGGCCCGTGGCCGTGCCAACGGGGATGATCTCGTCGCCACCGTGGGCACCCTCGTCATCGCCGGCAGCGCGGTGAACGTGGTGCCCGGCGAGGTGCAGTTCTCCCTCGACGTGCGCACCCTCAACGACGACCTGCGCCATGCGGCCCTCGCCGACATCCGCGCGACGGTGGCGGAGATCGCGGCGCGGCGCGGCGTCAGGGCCAGCGTGGACATCGGCCACGAGGTGCCCGCCGCCCCCTGCCACGGCCCGCTGAAGGAGCGCATGGCCGAAGTGGTGGAGAGCCTCGGCCTGCCGGCGCTGCGCCTGCCCTCGGGCGCGGGGCACGACGCCATGGTGTTCCGCGGCATCATGCCCATGGCCATGCTGTTCGTGCGGTCGCAGAACGGCAGCCACAACCCGCGCGAATACGCCGCCCCCGCCGACATCGGCCTCGCAGCCGAGGCGCTCTACGCCTTCCTGCTGAAGACGGCGCAGGAGGTGTGAGGGGAGACGAAAAACAACGCCGGCCGCGCCGCGATGGGGAAAGCGGCGCGCCTCAGCGGTTTCGGTCCGGACGGGGCAGACCACCACCGTTCCCCTCGTGCGCCATGTCGCGAACGAGCATGAAGAAGAAGTGGGGTTTGCCCGAATCTCCCAGGTAGATTTCGGTGGAATGATCGTTGAAGACGCGGATCAGCTCGGCGCGGGGCAGGTCCTGCCCGAGGACAGACGCCGGGAAATCCGATACCGCGCGCCGCTCCCGCAGGTCAGGCCCTGAAGCGCGCGGGCGATCATGCGGCGTTCGTCCCGTTCCTGCAGGTTGCCCGGCCTCTCCGGATTATCCCAGACCTCCGCGAGGCTGCCGAGCCAGTAGGCCTTCAGAAAAGCCCGCCATTCCGGAGGCGCAGGAAATGCCGGCCGTCGTGCATGCCCCCGGCGCCCGGAGTGAGGCGGCGGCCGCGCAGTCCCTGCCCTCTACGAATCCGTCTGCCCGCCCAGCACCTCCTCGGCGGCGAACTTGTAGGTGCGGCCGCAGAATTCGCAGGTCACCGTCACCTTGCCGTCGTCCTGGATCATCTCGCGCCGCTCGTCCGTCGAGAAGGAGGCGAGCACGCCCGACACCTTCTCCCGCGAGCAGGAGCAGTGGGCCGCCATCGGCCGCGGGTCGAACACCCGCACCCCGCGCTCGTGGAACAGGCGGAAGAGCAGGCGCTCGGAGGACAGATCCCGGTCGATCAGCTCCACGTCCTCCAGCGTGCCGACGAGGGAGCGGGCCTCCACCCAGGCGTCGTCCTCGTCCACCGCGTGGGCGGCCGTCCCCTCCGGCGCATCGCCGGGGGAGAGATCGGCCATGCGGGCGCGGGAGGCGTCCTGCGGCAGGAACTGGGCGAGGAGCCCGCCCGCCCGCCAGCTGGAGGCCGCACCGCCCGCCTTGACCTCCTCGCCCACGGCGAGGCGCACGCGGGTGGGAATCTGCTCGGACTGCATGAAATACTCGTGCGCCGCCGCCTCCAGCCCCGAGCCGTCGAGGACCACGACGCCCTGGTAGCGATTGGTGGAGATGCCCTGGTCGATGGTCATGGCGAGATGCCCGCGCCCGAGCAGCGCCGCGGGCGAGGTGGCGTTGCGCGTCTCCGCCTCGGCCAGCGCCGCCACATCGTAGCGGGCGTAGGCGCGGATCTTGTCGGGGCTGACGAAGTCCGCCACCACCATGTCCACCGGCCCGTCCGTCTGCGTCTGCAGGATGAAGCGGCCCTCGAACTTCAGCGAGGAGCCGAGCAGCACGGCAAGCGTCACCGCCTCGCCCACCACGCGCTTCACCGCGGGGGGATAGTTGTGGTGGGCCAGCACCTGGTCGAGGGTGGAACCGAGGCGCACCGTGCGCCCGCGCAGATCCAGCGCATCCACCTGGAAGGCGGTGACGATGTCGTCCTGCGCCGCCTCGGCCGCGGGCCGTCCGGCGCCGCGGGCAGTCTCGCCGCTCATGAAGTCTCCTCGGAACGATCCGCCAGGCCCCGGCGCATGCCCCGCGGTGGGGACGCCTCGGCCCGGGAAGAATGGTGCCAGAAACGCGCGCCGCCGGCACGCCCCCCGGAACGGGAACGGGCCGGCCGCACGGTTTGCCGGTCTCTGGCCCCTCAGATATTCACGCGCCGGCCTGTTTCAACCCGGCCCCGCGCCCGCCCGGAGGCTCCCGCCCGCCGCAAGCGCCTCAGCCCACGGCGTTGAAGCACCAGGCGAGGACGCCCTTCTGCGCGTGCAGGCGGTTCTCCGCCTCGTCGAACACCACCGACTGCGGGCCGTCCATCACCTCGTCGGTGACTTCCTCGCCGCGGTGGGCGGGCAGGCAGTGCATGAAGATGGCGTCCTTGTGGGCGCGGGCCATGAGGGCGCTGTTCACCTGGTAGGGTTTCAGCAAATTGTGGCGGCGCTCGGCCTCCTTGTCGCCCATGGAGACCCAGGTGTCGGTGAGGACGCAGTCGACGCCCTCCACCGCCTCTTCCGGATCCCGCATGAACTTCACCTTGGCCTTGGTGCGCTTCACGAAGTCCTTCAGCGCCTGGCGCGGGCCGAGCTCCTTGGGGGTCGCGACCTTCATGGAGAAGTCGAAGCGCTCCGCCGCATGCACCCAGGAGGCGAGCACGTTGTTGGCGTCCCCCGTCCAGGCCACCGAGCGGCCGGTGATGGGGCCGCGGTGCTCCTCGAAGGTGAGCACGTCGGCCATCACCTGGCAGGGATGGGAGATGCGCGTGAGCCCGTTGATCACCGGCACGGTGGCGTATTCGGCCAGTTCCAGCAGGTCCTCGTGGTCGAGGATGCGGATCATGATGGCGTCCACGAAGCGCGAGAGCACGCGGGCGGTGTCGGCGATGGTCTCGCCGCGCCCGAGCTGCATCTCCTGCCCGGTGAGCATGATGGTCTCGCCGCCCAGCTGCCGCATGGCGAGGTCGAACGACACGCGGGTGCGGGTGGAGGGCTTGTCGAACACCATGGCGAGCGTCTTGCCGGCGAGCGGCCTGTCCACCTCGCCGGCCTTCCGCCGGGCCTTCAGATCCCTGGAGAAATCGAGAACCCGGCGCAGATCGTCAGCCGGGATCTCGGACAAATCGAGAAAATGGCGCACGCCGTTCCCCCCACTCATTCTGCGGCCCCCTTCACGGGAGAAGCGCCAAGGCCGTCCTCGATGCGCTTGCAGGCGGCCTCGATCTTGTCCACGGCGAGGCCCACCTCGTCCTCGCTCACGTTGAGCGGGGGCAGGAGCCGCACCACATTGTCGCTCGCGCCCGGCGCGAGCAGGCCTTCCTCGCGCATCGCGAGGATGAGGTCGCCCGCCGGCACATTGGCCTTGAGCCCGACCAGAAGGCCCTGGCCGCGCACCTCGGCGATCACCGACGGGTGCCGGTCCTTCAGTTCCGCGAGGCGCTGGACCAGGCGGTTCGACATGGCGTTCACATGGTCGAGGAAGCCTTCGGCCAGCACCACGTCGAGCACCGCATTGCCCACCGCCATGGCGAGCGGGTTGCCGCCGTAGGTGGAGCCGTGGGTGCCGAGCGTCATGCCCTTGGCCGCTTCCTCGGTGGCGAGGCACGCCCCCATGGGGAAGCCGCCGCCGATGCCCTTGGCCACGGCCATGATGTCGGGGGTGATGCCCGCCCACTCGTGGGCGAACAGCTTGCCGGTGCGGCCCACGCCGGACTGCACCTCGTCCAGCACCAGCAGCAGGCCCTTCTCGTCGCACAGGGCCCGCAGGCCCTTCAGGAAGCCCGCGGGGGGGACCCGCACGCCGCCCTCGCCCTGCACCGGCTCCACCAGGATGGCGCCCGTCTCGGGGGTGAGCGCGGCCTTCACCGCGTCGAGGTCGCCGAACGGCACCTGCACGAAGCCGGGCATCTGCGGGCCGAAGCCTTCCAGATACTTGGCGTTGCCGCCGGCGGCGATGGTCGCCAGCGTGCGGCCGTGGAACGCGCCCTCGAAGGTGATGATGTGGTTCTTCTCCGGATGGCCGCTCGCATATTGGTATTTGCGGGCCATCTTGATGGCGCACTCGAGCGCTTCCGCGCCGGAGTTGGTGAAGAACATGGTGTCCGCGAAGGTGGCGGCCTTCAGCCGGTCGGCCAGCTTCTCGCCGCCGGGGATGCGGAAGATGTTGGAGGTGTGCCAGAGCTTCTGCGCCTGCTCGGCGAGCTTCTCGGCCAGATAGGGATGCGCATGGCCCAGCACGTTCACGGCGATGCCGCCGGTGAAATCCAGGAAACGTCGGCCGTCCGTCGTGACGAGCCAGCAGCCCTCACCCCTCTCGAACTCGAGGTCGATGCGCGCATAGGTCGGCAGAACGGCGGTGATCACTGGAATACTCCTTGAAGGGTCAGTTCCCCTAGGTGGTGGCACTGGTTGACGAACAAAAAGCGACAGTCGCTGCGGCAGAAACTAAAAAAGGCCGCCCTGCGGGGGGCGGCCCGACGGCTGCGGATTCTAATGATCACGGGCGCGAGGTCAACTCGGCCGGGGCCGCAGCCCCGCGCCCGCCGGCCCCGCGCATCGGCCCGCAGGTTAACGAAGCCTTAAGGAGCTGGGGAAAACGGCCTTGACGCGGTTGCCGACTCTGTTTTGCGCATCAGCCATATTGTAGGTTCTTATCCGTCAGCCACGAGATGTCGTGCACAAAGGACGTCAGGGACCAATTCCAGGGACCAGGGAAGCCGGCCACCACCCGCGCGCTCGATCCGTGCGGGAACGTGGAAGGAGTCCGACCGCCCGTGTCTTGGACACCCGCGTCGCCCGGGGTGCCGGCCTCGGTCGCGTATCGGCGGCGTTCTCAAAGGAGCCCGCGCCGGCCAGCTTGCAGCGCAAGCCGGCCAGCCTCCGGCTCCACCGGCATCGGGGCTCTCGGCGGCGCCCCGGAATTCAAGCCCCCGGAGGGCGGATCCTGAAGATCCCCCTTCCTCGGGCATCAGATGCGGCAAATGGAGAAGAGCGATGAGCTGGAATGACGAGCGCGTCGAACTCTTGAAGAAGCTCTGGAGCGAAGGCCTCTCCGCGAGCCAGATCGCGAGTGAGCTCGGCGAGGTGACCCGCAATGCGGTCATCGGCAAGGTGCACCGGCTGGGCCTGTCCGGTCGCACCAAGGCGGCCCCCGCCCCGGCCCGGCCCCGCGCCAAGGGCCCGGAGCAGCCGCAGCCCCAGCGGCGCGACCAGCCCCGGCCGCAGCGCCCGGCCACCATCGGCAACACCGCCCTCGCCCCCGAGCTGGAGGACGCGCCGGAGGAGGCGCCCGCTCCCGCACCCGCGGTGGCGCCGGACAACGTGGTCACCATGACGCAGCGCTGCACCATCATGAATCTCACGGAGAGCACCTGCCGCTGGCCCATCGGCGAGCCGGGCACCGAGAGCTTCCATTTCTGCGGCGGCAGGAGCAATCCGGGCATGCCCTATTGCACCACCCATGCCCGCATCGCCTACCAGCCGGTGCAGGACCGTCGCCGCGACCGCCGGCTCGCCTATCTGTGAGGCGCGCCCGGCCGGGGAAGAGGCCCCCCCGGCCCTCGCGCAGGGCAGACATGAAAAAAGGGGCCTTCGGGCCCCTTTTGCTTTCAAGCCGGCGCCACCGCCGGGAGTGCATGCCGCGCGGGAGGCGTCAGTCCGCGAGGCCCAGCGTCGGCTCGGCGCGACGCTCCAGCACCTCGCGGATGGCGGCGACGAGCGCCGCCTCCTTCACCGCGAACTGAGCGGGGCGGGCGGCACGGTATTCCGCATTGTCGGCGATGGAGGCGGCAATCTTCGCGCCCTCCACCAAGTCCTTGATCTGGACCTCGCCGGCGTCCTTCTCGTTCGAGCCCTGGATGATGACCGCCGGAGCGCCGCGCTTGTCGGCATATTTCATCTGCGCCTTCATGCCGCCGCCGCCGAGATACATCTCGGCGCGGATGCCGTTGGCGCGCAGGTCCGACACCATCTTCATGTAGTCGGCGATGCGGGCGGGCTCCTTGTCCATGGCCAGCACCACCACCGGGCCGACCTCCGCCGCCGCGTCCATCTTGCCGAGGAAGGCGAGGGCCGCGAGCAGGCGCGAGACGCCGATGGAGAAGCCGGTGGCCGGCACCTTCTCGCCGCGGAAGCGGGCCACCAGTCCGTCATAGCGCCCGCCGCCGGCCACCGAGCCGAAGCGCACCGGGCGGCCGTCCTCGTCCTTGATCTCGAAGGTCAGCTCCGCCTCATAGACCGGGCCGGTGTAGTATTCGAGGCCGCGCACCACGGAAGGATCGATCTTCACCCGGTCCTCGTAGCCGGCCGCGGCGACGAGGCTGCGGATGTCGTTCAGCTCCGCCATGCCTTCCAGAAACGCCGCGTTGGAGACGAGCGCCGCGGCCAGCTCCACGTCGCCGTCGAGCTCCACCCTCACCCCGTCCGCATCGGCGGTGACGCCGTTGCCGGTGAGCATGGCGAGCACCACCGCGCTCTGCCGCGCATCGAGGCCCGCACCCTTGGTGAAGTCGCCGCTCTCGTCCTTGCGGCCCGCGCCGAGGAGCAGCGCCACGCCCTCCGCGCCGAACTTGTCGAACTTGTCGATGGCGCGCAGCACCGTGAGGCGGCGGCCGGCATTCCCGTCCCCGCCGAGGCCGATGGCCTCCATCACGCCGTCGAGCACCTTGCGGTTGTTCACCTTGACCAGGTAGGCGCCGCGCGGCACGCCCACGGCTTCCAGCGTGTCGGCCGCCATCATGCAGATCTCGGCGTCGGCCGCCACAGAGGGCGCGCCCACGGTATCGGCATCGAACTGCATGAACTGCCGGAAGCGGCCGGGGCCGGGCTTCTCGTTGCGGAACACGGTGCCCGCCCGGTAGGAACGGTAAGGCTTGGGCAAGGCGTCGAAATGCTCGGCCACGTAGCGCGCCAACGGCGCGGTGAGGTCGTAGCGCAGCGACAGCCACTGCTCGTCGTCGTCCTGGAAGGAGAAGACGCCCTCGTTGGGCCGGTCCTGGTCGGGCAGGAACTTGCCGAGCGCATCGGTGTATTCGATCGCCGGGGTCTCCAGCGCCTCGAAGCCGTAGAGCTCGTAGACGGCGCGGATCTTCTCCAGCATGGCGCGGGTGGCGGAGAGTTCCGCGCCGGTGCGGTCGACGAGGCCGCGGGGCAGCCGCGCCTTCGGCTTGAAGTCTTTCGCCATGGGAATAACGGGCCGCTTTTCGGAAAATCAGAAAGTCGGCGCGTCTTAGAGGACGGGCGCCGGAACGGCAAGGTTCCGGCGGAACAGCCGGGGCTGCGCCGCCCGCATGGCGGCGCCCCGCGCGACCGGATGCCCCGGACCAGCCGGGGCGCGACAGGGGCGCGTCAGCCCCTCACATAGACCCGGGTGCCGAGCGGCACGCGCTCGTAGAGGTCGATGATGTCCTGGTTCAGCAAGCGGATGCAGCCGGAGGACACCTGCTGGCCGATGCTCCAGGGCTCGATGGTGCCGTGGATGCGGAACAGGGTGTCGCGGTCGCCGTCATAGAGATAGAGCGCGCGCGGGCCGAGCGGGTTGGTCTCGCCGCCGGGCAGGCCGCTGGCATAGGGTCCATAGCGCGCGGGCTGGAGCTTCACCATGTTGGCGGTGGGCGTCCAGTGCGGCCACTTCTCCTTGCGCTTGATGGTGGCCCAGCCCTTGAACGAGTAGCCCTGCTTGCCCACGCCCACGCCGTAGCGGATGGCCTTGCCGTCTTTCTGGACGAGGTAGAGGAAGCGCTCGTTGATATCCACCAGGATCACGCCGGGGCCGAAGCCGGCCGGGGCCGGCACCTCCTGGCGCAGCCACCTGGGGTCCACCTCGGAGAGGTCCACCCCGTCCACCGGGAACGGCTCGCCGTCCACCGGTCCATACATGGACGAGGCGCGGCTGAGGGGGGCCGGAGGGGGATTGGTGACGCAGGCGGCAAGTGCGAGGGGCGCACCGAGAACGAACACGCGGCGGGCGATGCCGACGGAAGCCTGGGAAAGATCCGCCTGCGCGGGCGCCGGAAAAAGCGCCTTCAGAAACTTAAGGGCCATGGGGGCAGTCCACTCGGAACGATGCGAATACCGACGCGCGTCAACGCTTTGCGCGGAACGATGGTTTCGCTCCGCCGCACGACCGCGCTCATCCGTGATCAGGTGGCATTATGGTTAACACTACGCTACCGGCGACCGCCCGCAGTGCAGATGCCGGCGATGTACCACCAATGTTGCGCTGCGGGGTGGCCTTTGCGCCACACCCGCCCATGGAACGACATGCCTGCGCATGCTGCCGTCGCCGGATCGCGCGGATGTGAAAAGGGTGGCCCCGGTCGATTGCCGGCGCGGCGCTTTCCAGGAGGCAGGAGGCCGTCCCCTTACGGCACCGGTGGCGGGCATCGCCTCCCGTCGTTCCGCCGGAGGCGCGGCGGGCGCGCGCGATAAAGTTCTTTAGCTCTTTTTCATCGCCCCCTATGCATGGTGCCGCGGGCGCGATGGGGAGTTGCAGGGCGATGGTTGAGCGACAGTCGGCGGGTTGGTTCTCTCACCTGCCCATGCAGTGGAAGGCGGCCGGCGTCATCTCCACGCTGGTCGGCATCTTTCTCCTGCTCCTCGGCGCCAATGCCGTCGTCACCCGCGCCGGCGAGCGGCACCAGGACCAGGTCGATTCCCTCGGCCGGATCCTCGTCCTCACCGATGCCGCCACGCGCGCGGTCGCCCGGCGCCAGATCCAGACCGTCCGCAGCGCCCTGACCGAGCCGGCCACCCTGTCCTCCCGCATGCCGGCGGCGACGGCCGACGTGGCGGAACGGCTCGCCGCCTTGCGCACGGAGGCGGCGGCCGAGCCCTCGCTCATCCCCTTCGTCGAGAAGGCGACGCGCATCGCCAACTCATGGCAGGAGGCGGTCGGCGCCCCGCTTCTCGCTGCGGCGGGCAACGAGGCTGCGCTCGCCGGGGCGGTCCGCGGCTTCCTCGCGGCGGAGATCAGCGAGGCGGGCGCCCGCGGCATCAACGGCACGCTCGACGAGCTCAGCGCCTCGGCCAATGCCCAGATCGCGCGCGCCCGCGCGGAGCTGGATCAGAACGACGCCATCGTCCTCATCATCGACGTCGTCGCCCTTGTGGCCACCCTTCTCGCGGGCGCCGGCGGCGTTGTGCTGGGCGGCCGGGTCGTCACGCGTCCGCTGAACCGGCTCGCGGACCTGATGACGCGCCTCGCCAGGCACGACCACGACATCGAGGTGCCCGACACGGCACGCGGCGACGAGGTGGGGACCATCGCCCGCGCCCTCGAGGTGTTCAAGGCGATGTCCATCGAGACGCGCGACACCGACTGGGTGAAGAGCAGCCTCAACTCCATCACCGCCGACCTGCAATCCGTCACCGAGCTGCGGGCCTTCGCCGACGCGCTGCTGGGCAAGCTCGCCCGGCGGCTCGATGCCGGCGTCGGCGTCTTCTACGCCTACGACGTGGCGAGCGAGAGCCTCTCGCAGATCGGCAGCTACGCCTTCACGGAGCGCCGCCACCTCGCCACCAGCTTCAAGCTCGGCGAGGGGCTGGTGGGCCAGTGCGCCATGGAGCGACGCCAGATCACGCTTGCGCCGGTGCCCGACGATTTCGTGCGGATCCGCTCCGGCACCGGCGAGGGCACGCCGAAGGTCGTCGTCGCCTTGCCCCTGGTGCTGAAAGACCAGCTGCTGGGCGTGATCGAGCTCGCCTGCATCGAGACGGTGGACGGCCCCAAGGCCCGCCTGCTCGACGAGGTGATGCCGGTGGCCGCCCTCTCCTTCGACAACCTCGCCCGCGCCATCCACACCCGCGTGCTGCTGGAGCAGAGCCAGCGCCAGGCCACGGAGCTGCGGGTCGCCGAGGAGGAGCTGCGCACCCAGCAGGAGGAGCTGCGCGCCACCAACGAGCAGCTCCACGCCCAGTCGCAGAAGCTCGCCACCTCGGAGGAGGAACTGCGCGTGCAGGCCGAGGAGCTGCAGGCCTCCAACGACGTCCTGCGCCGCTCCAGCGAGGAGATGGCCGCCCAGAAGGAGCTGCTGGAGGCGCTGAACCGCCAGATGGAAGCCCGCGCCGGGGACCTGGTGCGGGCCAACCAGTACAAGTCGCAGTTCCTCGCCAACATGTCGCACGAGCTGCGCACGCCGCTGAACAGCCTGCTCATCCTCTCCCAGGACCTCGCGGAGAACCGGCCCGGCAACCTCGACGCCGACCAGGTGGAGGCGGCGAACATCATCCACTCCTCCGGCTCCAACCTGCTGCGGCTCATCAACGACATCCTCGACCTGTCCAAGGTCGAGGCCGGAAAGATGGAGGTGGCGTGCGAGCCGGTGAGCCTCGTCGCCTTCTCCCAGCGCATCGAGCGCAACTTCCGGCGCCTCGCCCAGGAGCGCAAGCTGCGCTTCCAGGTGAGCGTCTCCGACGCCCCGGACCTGGTCTACACCGACCTCGGCAAGCTGGAGCAGATCCTCACCAACCTCGTCGGCAACGCCATCAAGTTCACCATGCAGGGGCGCGTCAGCGTCACCTTCAGCCATGGCCTTGAGGACGGAACCTTCCAGGTCGCCGTCACCGACAGCGGCATCGGCATCCCCGACGACAAGATGGACTCCATCTTCGAGGCCTTCGAGCAGGTCGACGCCTCGACGCGGCGCCAGTTCGGCGGCACCGGCCTCGGGCTCGCCATCACCCAGCGTCTCGCCCAGCTGCTCGGGGGCGAGGTGACGGTGGAGAGCAAGCTCGGCCAGGGCTCCACCTTCACGCTCACCCTGCCGGTCGGCGAGCCGGCCGCCGACGAGGTGGAGGAGGCCGACGGCGATGCCGCCGCGCGCCCCGCGCCCGCCATGGCCACGCCGCAGCGCCGCAGCGCCGCCCCCTGGCGCGCCGACGCGGACCCCGCGCCCGCCGCCGCGCCCACCGTGCCGGACGACCGGGACACCCTCACCCCGGGGGCGACCGTGATCCTCGTGGTGGAGGACGATGTGGTCTTCGCCCGCACGCTGGTGGGGCTCGTCCGGCGCAAGGGCTACCAGGTGCTCGCGGCCGGCGACGGCGAGAGCGCCCTGGAGCTGGCACGCCGCTATCGCCCCGGCGGCATCCTGCTCGACGTGATGCTGCCCGGCATGGACGGCTGGACCGTGATCGAGCGCCTGAAGGCCGACCCGGCGACCCGGCACATCCCGGTACATTTCGTCTCCGCCCTCGACGAGACCCGCCGCGGCCGCGACCTCGGCGCGGTGGGCTTCCTCACCAAGCCGGTGACCGCCGAGAAGCTGGGCGAGGCGCTGCAGCTGCTCGCCCATTTCGCCGCCGACCGTCCCCGCCGCGTCATGGTGGTGGACGACGACGCCTCGGCCCGCCACGCCGTGCGCACTCTGCTCGCGCGCGAGAAAGCGCAGATCGTCGAGGCGGAGAGCGGCGAGGTGGCGCTGGAGCTGGCGGCCAAGACCGAGCTCGACTGCATCGTGCTCGACCTCGGCCTGCCGGGCATGTCCGGCTTCGACTTGATCGAGCGCCTCGCGCAGGGCGAGCACCCGGTGCCCGTGGTGGTCTATTCCGGCCGCGACCTGACCCCGGAGGAGAGCCTGAGGCTGCGCGCCTTCACCGACAGCATCGTGGTGAAGGGCGCCCTCTCGCCCGAGCGGCTGCTGGACGAGGTGAGCCTGTTCCTGCATTCGGTGCAGCATGAGCCGAAGAGCCTCATGGAGCATCCGGACGGCGACCTCGGAGGCCGCAAGCTCCTCCTCGTCGATGACGACATGCGCAACATCTTCGCCCTCGCCAAGGTGCTGAGGGCCCGCGGCATCAATGTGATCCTGGCGCAGGACGGCGCCAAGGCCCTCGCCCAGCTGGACGAGCAGCCGGACATCGAGATCGTGCTCATGGACGTGATGATGCCGGTGATGGACGGCTACGAGGCCATGACGCAGATTCGCGCCCAGCCGCGCTTCTCCCGGCTGCCGGTCATCGCCCTCACCGCCAAGGCCATGAAGGACGACCGGGAGAAGTGTCTCGCCGCCGGGGCCAGCGACTACCTGGCCAAGCCGGTCGACGTGCCGAAGCTGCTCTCCATGATCCGCTCCTGGCTGCCGCCCAGATGACCGCGCCCACCCGAAACGGCGCCCCGGAGGCGCCCCGCGACGAGCAGGCCCGCGACGCGCTGGCGCTGGAGGAGATCGAGCTCGACCTGTTCGTGGAGGCCCTCAACCGGCGCTATGGCTACGATTTCCGCGACTACAGCCGCGCCTCCCTGGCGCGGCGGGTGCGGAACCTCGTCGCCAGCCTCGACGTGCCCACCGTCTCCGACCTCACGGCCCGCCTCCTGCACGCGCCGGAGCGCCTGCCCGAGGTGATCGCCGGCCTGTCCGTGCCGGTCTCCGAGTTCTTCCGGGACCCCCATGTATTCCGGGCGCTGAAGGAGAAGGTGTTCCCGCATCTTGCCTCCTACCCCCACATCACCATCTGGCAGGCGGGCTGCGCCCACGGGGAGGAGGTCTATTCGCTGGCCATCCTGCTCAGCGAGGCCGGGCTCTACGAGCGCACCCGCATCTTCGCCACCGACATCTCGAAGGCCGCCATCGACCGGGCGCGGGAGGGCATCTACCCCCTGCGCGAGGCGCCGGACGCGGCCCGGCGCTACCTCGCCGCCGGCGGCACGCACAGCTTCTCGGCCTATTATCACGCGCGCTACGACCTGATGAAGCTGGACGAGCAGCTCATCTCCCGCGTCACCTTCGCCGAGCACAACCTCGTCACCGACG
The DNA here is from genome assembly GCF_043194755.2 of Xanthobacter nonsaccharivorans. Classification (NCBI taxonomy): domain Bacteria; kingdom Pseudomonadati; phylum Pseudomonadota; class Alphaproteobacteria; order Hyphomicrobiales; family Xanthobacteraceae; genus Xanthobacter; species Xanthobacter nonsaccharivorans. The sequence goes on from NZ_CM195526.1 coordinate 3,872,501, forward strand.
GGGTGTTCTGCGAGGCGCACCTCGTCCTGTGCCGCAACGTGCTCATCTATTTCACCACGCCGCTGCAGGACCGCGTGCTCGCCCGCTTCGCCGAGACGCTGGTGCGCGGCGGCTTCCTGTGCGTGGGCACGCGGGAGAACCTGGAATTCTCCCTGACCCGGAGCAAGTTCCAGCTCGTGGACGAAGGCGCGCGGATCTACCGGCTCAAGGCGGGAGCGTAATTCCCATGACCGCCCCCGCCGGCTGAAGGCGCGGGGGAGGGGCAAATTATTCTGCCCCGGACGTCATCCCTGCCATGACAGTGCCGCCTTCCACGTGAATAATACTTGCTGCCCGGCCAATGTATCCTGCCCCGGCCGGGCCATCCCCCACCCTACGGGTCATGGCACGCTGCTGCGCGCGCGCCGGGCCTATGCCGTGAAGGAGGCTTGACGCGTGCCCCACGAAACGCCGCTGATCGCGACCCTCGTCGGGGCCTTCGTCCTCGCCTTCATCTTCGGCGCCCTCGCCCAGCGCCTCAAGCTCTCCCCGCTGGTGGGCTATCTTCTGGCCGGCATCATGGTGGGCCCCTTCACCCCCGGCTTCGTCGCCGATGCCAACATGGCCATGGAGCTGGCCGAGATCGGCGTCATCCTGCTCATGTTCGGCGTGGGCCTGCATTTCTCCCTGTCGGACCTGCTCTCGGTGCGGGCCATCGCCATTCCCGGCGCGGTGACGCAGATCGGCGTCGCGACATTGATGGGCATGGGCCTCGCCCATTTCATGGGCTGGGGCCTCGGCGCGGGGCTGGTGTTCGGCATCGCGCTTTCGGTCGCCTCCACCGTGGTGCTGCTGCGCGCCCTGCAGGAGCGGCGCATGGTGGAGAGCGAGCAGGGCCGCATCGCGGTGGGCTGGCTCATCGTGGAAGACCTGGCGATGGTGCTGGCGCTGGTGCTGCTGCCCGCCTTCTCCGGCGCGCTCGGCGGCCGGCCGGTGGCGACCACCACCGCGGAATGGCTCGGCGGCGGTGACGTGTGGGCCACGCTGGGCATCACCCTCGCCAAGGTGGCGGGCTTCGTGGTGCTCATGCTGGTGGTGGGCCGCCGGGTGATCCCGCCGGTGATGCACTGGGTGGCGCACATCGGCTCGCGGGAGCTGTTCCGCCTCGCCGTGCTCGCCATCGCTTTGGGCGTCGCCTTCGGCTCGGCCAAGCTGTTCGGCGTGTCGTTCGCGCTGGGCGCCTTCTTCGCCGGCATGGTGCTGAGCGAGAGCCCCCTCTCCCACCGCGCGGCAGAAGAGACTCTGCCCCTGCGCGATGCCTTCGCGGTGCTGTTCTTCGTCTCCGTGGGCATGCTGGTGGACCCCTCCATCGTGGTGAAGAGCCCGCTGCCGCTCCTGGCGACGCTGCTGGTCGTGCTGGTCGGCAAGTCGCTGGCCGCCTTCGCGCTGGTGCGCGCGTTCGGCTACGGCAACCTCACCGCCCTCACCATCTCCGCCTCGCTGGCGCAGATCGGCGAGTTCTCCTTCATCCTCGTGGCGCTGGGGGTGGACCTGGAGCTGCTGCCCGCCGAGGGACGGGACCTGATCCTCGCCGCGGCGATCCTCTCCATCCTCGCCAACCCGTTCTTCTTCCTCGCCCTCGACCGCTTCCGCGCCCGCGCGGCCCAGCAGAAGCCCGCGGCGAAGCCGGCCGCCCCCACGGCGAAGAAGGACGGGCCCGCCCCTGCCCTGCAGGCGACGCAGCAGAAGGGCCATACCGTGCTGGTCGGCTACGGCCGCGTCGGGCGCCTGGTGGCGGACGGGCTGACGGCCGCGGGCCTGCCCTTCCTCGTCATCGAGGACCAGGAGGACCGGGTGGACGCCCTGCGCGCGGCCGGCGTGGAGACCATCGACGCCAACGCCGCCTCCCCGGCCGCCATCGCCGCCGCCAACGTGGCGGGCGCGCGACGGCTCATCCTCGCCATTCCGGACGGGTTCGAGGCGAGCGGGGTGATGAAGAAGGCCCGCCAGCTCAACCCCGGCATCGAGATCGTCGCCCGCGCCCATTCGGATGCCGAGGTGGACCGCCTGCGCCAGGGCCGGGCCAATTTCATCATCATGGGCGAGCGGGAAGTGGCGCGCGGGATGCTTGCCCACGTGCTGGACACCGAGCCGGCGCAAGAGGCCGCACCGGCCCCGGGCCTCAAGCCCACCGCAGGCGAGGCCGCGCCGGTCGCGCAGCCGGCCCCCGCACCAGCGGCAGCAACGGTCCCCGCGGCGGAGGCGGAGGCGCAGACGCAGGCTTCCGCGGGAACGCCCCTTGCCGCGCCTGCCGCAGCGGCGCAAAAGGAAAATGAGTAAGCGACCTTAATGCAAATAATTTGCAATTGCATTTAAGGACGCCTATTTTGCGAATGAATTGCAACTTCATGTTCTAGCCTGATCGGAGCGCGCCCATGCGCGGCTTTGCTCGCCTGACCCGCCGCGCATTTTCCGCGGCCCTTCTCCTCGACGCGCTCCTCGGCGCCGGGCTTGCCTTCTCCCCGGCGCACGCCGCGGAGAAGCTGAAGGTCGTCACCACCTTCACCATCATCGCCGACATGGCGAAGGCGGTGGCCGGCGATGCGGCCATCGTGGAATCCATCACCAAGCCCGGCGCCGAGATCCACAATTACCAGCCCACGCCCGGCGACCTGGTGAAGGCGCAGGGCGCCAGCCTCATCCTGTGGAATGGCCTGAACCTGGAACTGTGGTTCGAGAAGTTCTTCGCCCGCCTGAAGGGGGTGCCCAGTGTCGTGGTGTCCCAGGGCGTCGTGCCCATGGGCATCACCGAAGGCCCTTATAGCGGCAAGCCCAACCCGCACGCCTGGATGTCCCCCGCCGCAGCGCTCGTCTACGTGGATAATATCCGCGACGCGCTTGTGAAATACGACCCGGCCAACGCCGGCACGTACACGGTCAATGCCGAGGCCTACAAGGCCAGGATCGCCGCCACCATCGCCCCCATCCGCGCCGAGCTGGAGCAGGTGCCGCCCGCGCAGCGCTGGCTCGTCACCAGCGAGGGCGCCTTCTCCTATCTCGCTCGCGACTTCGACCTGAAGCAGCTGTTCCTGTGGCCCATCAACGCCGACCAGCAGGGCACGCCCCAGCAGGTGCGCCGGGTGGTGGACCTGATGCGCAAGGACCGGATTCCCGTCATCTTCTCCGAGAGCACCATCTCCGCGGAACCGGCGAAGCAGGTGGCGCGGGAAACCGGGGCGCGATACGGCGGCGTGCTCTACGTGGACTCGCTGTCCGACGCCTCGGGCCCCGTGCCGACCTATCTCGACCTGCTGCGCGTCACCGCCTCCACCATCGCCAAGGGGCTGACCGAGGGGGCCGCGAACGGGCGGACGCAGCCATGAACATTCCGGTCTCTTCCCCGCTCCCCCGCGCGGCGGAGACCGGCTCCGGCCTCCTGGTCGAGCACGTCACCGTCACCTATCGCAACGGCCACACCGCGCTGCGCGACGCCAGCTTCGCCATCCCCACCGGCACCATCACCGCGCTGGTCGGGGTCAACGGCTCGGGCAAGTCCACCCTTTTCAAGACCATCATGGGCTTCCTCTCGGCATCGCGGGGGGAGGTGCGGATCCTCGGCCTGCCGGTGCGGGCGGCGCTCAAGCGCAACATCGTCGCCTATGTCCCGCAGGCGGAGGAGGTGGACTGGACCTTCCCCGTCCTCGTGGAGGACGTGGTGATGATGGGACGCTACGGCCACATGAGCCTGCTGCGCATTCCGCGCCGGGCCGACCACGCGGCGGTGGAGGCGGCGCTCTCCCGCGTCAACATGCTGGAGTTCCGCCGCCGCCAGATCGGCGAGCTTTCCGGCGGGCAGCGAAAGCGCGTGTTCCTCGCCCGCGCGCTCGCCCAGGATGCCCGCGTGATCCTGCTGGACGAGCCCTTCACCGGCGTCGACGTGACGACCGAGGACGCCATCATCGCTTTGCTGAAAGGCCTGCGCGACGAGGGGCGGGTGATGCTGGTGTCCACCCACAATCTCGGCTCGGTGCCGGAATTCTGCGACCGCACGGTGCTCATCAAGGGCACGGTCCTCGCCTATGGACCGACGCCGGAGGTGTTCACCCAGGCCAATCTGGAGAAGGCCTTCGGCGGCGTGCTGCGTCACTTCGTGCTGGACGAGAGCCACGCCGCGCGCCCCGGCACGGTGGGCGTGCTCACCGACGACGAGCGCCCCCTCGTCCTCTACAAGGACCGCCCCGCCCAGAGCGGCACGGCGGGGTCATCCGAGGGGATCGGGTGATGGGACAGGAAGACGCCGCCCTCGCGCCCCGGCCGACTGAAGCGACCAGCGGAAGGAGAGCCGGGGCCCAGCGCGAGACTCCGCCGAAGGCGCCTCCTGCCGGGGCCGCGGCCAGGGTATCGCCTGCTGCGCAGGACTTTCCCCTGGCCGCCGGATCAGCGCTCAGGCTGCACCTTCGCTTGTCCGAGGTACGCGGCCGGAATGCGCGCGGGCTCCGGGGCCTGACGCCATGAGCGTGCTCCTCGAACCCTTCTCCTATGCCTATATGACCAACGCCATGTGGGTGAGCGCTCTGGTGGGGGCGGTGTGCGCCTTCCTCTCTGCCTTCCTCATGCTCAAGGGCTGGTCGCTCATCGGCGACGCGCTGTCCCACGCCATCGTCCCGGGGGTGGCGGGGGCCTACATGCTGGGCCTGCCCTTCTCCATCGGCGCCTTCTTCTCCGGTGGCCTGGCCGCGCTCGCCATGCTGTTCCTGCAGGAGCGCACGAAGCTGAAGGAGGATGCCGTCATCGGCCTCATCTTCACCAGCTTCTTCGGGCTCGGCCTGTTCATGGTCTCGCTCTCGCCGACCTCCGTGAACGTGCAGACCATCGTGCTCGGCAACATCCTCGCCATCTCGCCGGCGGACACGCTGCAGCTCGCCCTCATCGGCTTCGTCTCGCTGGCGGTGCTGCTGGTGTTCTGGAAGGACCTGATGGTGACCTTCTTCGACGAGAGCCACGCCCGCGCCATCGGCCTCAACCCCACCGCCCTGAAGGTGATGTTCTTCACCCTGCTCTCCGCCTGCACGGTGGCGGCGCTGCAGACCGTGGGGGCCTTCCTCGTCATCGCCATGGTGGTGACGCCGGGCGCCACCGCCTATCTCCTGACGGATCGCTTCCCCCGCCTCATCGCCCTGTCGGTGCTGATCGGCGCGCTGACGAGCTTCATCGGCGCCTACGCCTCCTATTTCCTCGACGGGGCGACGGGCGGCATCATCGTGGTGCTGCAAACGCTGATCTTCCTTGGCGCCTTCGTCTTCGCGCCCAGGCACGGGCTCCTCGCCGCGCGCCGGCAGGCAGCAGCAGCCCTGAAAGGCGGGGCGGCGCCGAACGGGGGCGCGTCATGAGCGACCTTCTCGCCGCCCTCGCTGCGCCCGTCCAGTTCGACTTCATCCAGACGGCGCTCGTCATCGCCGCCCTGGTGGCGGTGCCGATGGCGCTGCTCTCCTGCTTCCTGGTGCTGAAGGGCTGGTCGCTGATGGGCGATGCCGTGTCCCACGCGGTGCTGCCGGGCGTGGTGCTGGCCTATATCGCCGGCCTGCCGCTGGCGGTGGGGCGTTCGCGGCCGGCATGGTGTGCGCGCTCGGCACCGGCTATCTCAAGGCCAACAGCCGGGTGAAGGAAGACACGGTGATGGGCGTGGTCTTCTCCGGCATGTTCGCATTGGGGCTGGTGCTCTACACCAAGATCCAGTCGGACGTGCACCTCGACCACATCTTGTTCGGCGACATGCTGGGCGTGAGCTGGGGCGACATCGCCGAGAGCGCGGCCATCTCCGGCCTCGTCACCCTCATCCTGCTCGTCAAGTGGCGCGACCTGCTGCTCAACGCCTTCGATCCCGCGCAGGCGAAGGCCGTGGGGCTGCGGGTGGGGCTGCTCCACTACGGCCTGCTGGTGATGCTCTCCCTGACCATCGTCGCCGCGCTGAAGGCGGTGGGCATCATCCTCGCCGTGTCGCTGCTGATCGCGCCGGGCGCCATTGCCTTCCTCGTGACGAAGCGCTTCGACCGGATGCTGGCGGTGGCGGTGCTGGTGGCGGTCTCCTGCTCGCTCGCCGGCGTCTACCTCTCCTTCTTCCTCGACTCGGCGCCGGCACCAACGATTGTGCTGATGATGACGGGGGTGTTCATCGCGGCGTTCGTGGGGGTGAGGGTGAGGGCGCGGCGGGTGGAGGCCAAGCTGCACTCTCCTTAAGCGCCAAGATCAAGCCTTCGGCACATGCCGCCATCTCACCCTTGACGGCCCCCGCCCCCGAGGCGTATCGCCATCCGTGGGACACCTCCCCCCAACGGGAGGCGCCCATCTGTAAGGATGGACCACATGACGACGAATCCTGCCCCGGCCACGCGTCCGGAGAATCCCAATTTCTCGTCCGGCCCCTGCGCCAAGCGTCCCGGATGGACGCTTGAGGCGCTCTCGGACGCGCCGCTCGGCCGCTCGCACCGCGCCAAGGTCGGCAAGGTCAAGCTGAAAGAGGCGATCGACCTCACCCGCGAGGTGCTGGACGTCCCCGCTGACTACAAGATCGGCATCGTCCCCGCTTCCGATACCGGCGCCGTGGAAATGGTGCTGTGGTCCATGCTCGGCGCCCGCCCGGTGGACATGCTGGCCTGGGAAAGCTTCGGCGAGGGCTGGGTGACCGATGTCGCCAAGCAGCTCAAGCTCGCCGACGCCCGCACGCTGACCGCCCCCTACGGCGAGCTGCCGGACCTGAAGAGCGTGGATTTCAGCCACGACGTGGTGTTCACCTGGAACGGCACCACCTCCGGCGTCATGGTGCCGGATGCGGACTGGATCCCGGCCGACCGGCAGGGCCTGACCATCTGCGACGCCACCTCGGCGGCGTTCGCGCAGAAGCTCGATTTCGCCAAGCTCGATGTGGTCACCTTCTCCTGGCAGAAGGTGCTCGGCGGCGAGGCGGCCCACGGCATGCTCATCCTCTCCCCGCGCGCGGTGGAGCGGCTCGAGACCTACAAGCCGGCCTGGCCCCTGCCGAAGATCTTCCGCATGACCAAGGGCGGCAAGCTGATCGGCGGCATCTTCGAGGGTGAGACCATCAACACCCCGTCCATGCTCTGCGTCGAGGACTATATCGACGCGCTGAAGTGGGCGAAGAACATCGGCGGCCTTTCGGCCCTGCAGGAGCGCTCGAACCGCAACTTCGAGGCCATCGCCCAGTGGGTGCACCGCACGCCGTGGGTGGATTTCCTCGCCACCGATCCGGTGACGCGCTCCAACACCTCCGTCTGCCTCAAGGTGGTGGATGCGGACGTGACCTCCCTTCCCGCCGAGGCCCAGGCGGCCTTCGCCAAGGCCATCGCATCCGGCCTGGAGAAGGGCGGCATCGCCTACGACATCGGCGCCTACCGCGACGCCCCTCCCGGCCTGCGCATCTGGTGCGGCGCCACGGTGGAGCGGGCCGACGTGGAAGCCCTGACCCACTGGCTGGACTGGGCCTTCAACGAGGCCAAGTCGGCGCTACCCAAGGCCGCGTGAAGGCTCCGCCGCGGCCCGGGCGGGTCCTCCCGCCCGGCTGACGCCATCCTCCGCCCTGCGGGCGGCGATCATGGCCATCGGCGGGGAGCCCCTCCCCCGACAGCGGCGCCGCCCGGCTTCCCAGCGCTCCCTTGCCCGCCCGCGTTCCGGGCGGGAGGCATTCTGCACCACGCCCTTCGCCCTCCCCCGCAAGCGGGGGAGGGTCCGCGCCGGTGAAGCGCGAACGCACGCGCACGCCCGGCACAGGCCTTTCACGCACCCCGGAGCCCACCATGGCACCCCGCGTTCTCATCTCCGACAAGCTCTCGCCCGCCGCCGTCCAGATCTTCAAGGATCGCGGCATCGATGTGGATTTCCAGCCCGACCTCGGCAAGGACAAGGACAAGCTCGCCGAGATCATCGGCAATTATGACGGCCTGGCCATCCGCTCGGCCACCAAGGTCACGCCGAAGATCCTGGAAAAGGCCGACCGGCTGAAGGTCATCGGCCGCGCCGGCATCGGCGTCGACAACGTGGACCTGCCGGCGGCCACCGCCAAGGGCGTGATCGTGATGAACACGCCGTTCGGCAATTCCATCACCACGGCCGAGCACGCCATCGCCATGATGTTCGCGCTCGCCCGCGAGATCCCGGCGGCCGATGCCTCCACCCAGGCCGGCAAGTGGGAGAAGAACCGCTTCATGGGGGTCGAGCTCACCGCCAAGACGCTCGGCATCATCGGCTGCGGCAACATCGGCTCCATCGTCGCCGAGCGCGGCGTGGGGCTGCGGATGAAGGTGATCGCCTTCGATCCCTTCCTGTCCCCCGAGCGCGCCCTGGACCTCGGCGTGGAGAAGGTGGAGCTGGACGACCTGCTCGCCCGCGCCGACTTCATCACCCTACACACGCCGCTCACCGAGAAGACCAAGAACATCCTCTCGGCCGAGAACATCGCCAAGACCAGGAAGGGCGTGCGCATCATCAACTGCGCCCGCGGCGGCCTCGTGGACGAGGCGGCGCTCGCCGCCGCGCTCGACAGCAAGCACGTGGCCGGCGCCGCCTTCGACGTGTTCACCGTCGAGCCGGCCGAGACCAACCCGCTGTTCGGCCGCGAGAACGTGGTCTGCACCCCGCACCTGGGCGCTGCCACCACCGAGGCGCAGGAGAACGTCGCCCTCCAGGTGGCCGAGCAGATGAGCGACTACCTGCTCTCCGGCGCCATCTCCAACGCGGTGAACTTCCCCTCCATCACCGCCGAGGAAGCCCCAAAGCTGAAGCCCTTCATCGAGCTGGCCGAGAAGCTCGGCTCGTTCGCCGGCCAGCTGACCGACACGGACATCAAGACCGTGCGCATCGTCTATGAGGGCGCCGTGGCCGAATTGAAGGTGAAGGCGCTGACCTCCGCCGCCATCGCCGGCCTGCTGCGTCCGGCGCTGGCCGACGTGAACGTAGTCTCCGCCCCCTCGGTCGCCAAGGAGCGTGGCATCGTCATCGAGGAAACCACGCGCGACGCCACCGGCGACTATGACAGCCTCATCACCGTGACGGTGGTGACCGAGCAGTTCGAGCGCTCCGTGTCCGGCACGGTGTTCGCGGACGGCCACCCGCGCATCGTCAACATCAAGGGCATCAACGTGGACGCGGAGTTCGCGCCCTCCATGGTCTACGTGACCAACGAGGACAAGCCGGGCTTCATCGGCAAGTTCGCCAGCCTGCTGGGCGACGCGGGGGTGAACATCGCCACCTTCGCCCTCGGCCGTGACCATCTGGGCGGCGACGCCATCGCCCTCGTGGCGGTGGACGGCAACGTACCCGCGGATGCGCTGGCCAAGGTGCAGGCCCTGCCCCATGTGAAAGCCGCGAAGGCGCTCGCCTTCTGAGCGCAGGGGCTGCCCCATCTGCCAAAACGGAAACGGCCGCCCCCGGGGGCGGCCGTTTTCATGTCCGGCACCGGGAAATGCAGGACCAAGAATATGGGACCTGGAATACGGGACCAGGAAATGCAGGACCATCCGCCCAGTCCTCCGGAAGAGGCACATGGGCGCAGGGTGGCCCGGCGATCCGGTGACGCTCAGTCCCGCGTGACGGACCAGCAGCACCAGATGATCGCAAGCCAGATCAAGGCAATTCCGCCCCAGACGGCCAGCATGGCTGAACCCTTGAAGATGCAGGCACCGCAAGACTGTCACGCTATCGTCATCCCCGCGCCTTTGCACCTGTTTTCATCCGGAACTCAGCTTTAGATTGCATTTGCCTGCCGTGGGCGGTTCGTGCCTGGAATTTTCGCCGCGCGAATCCGCTCTCGGGCCGGGCCTGCCGCCCGGGCCCTCAGCACGGGCAGTCGATCCGTTTCCATTCCATATGTCAGAGAGCAATTCCCCCATCATGCGGAGCCGCGTTGCGGCTTCCCATGATCGGATCGCTCCAGCTCCAAGGTAGACAGCGCATTATCCGGCCAGCCTGCACCGCAAGCCGGCCAGCGCGTTCCAGGAGATTGATGTAACGCATCCCCCTCACGCGAACCGATGCCCGCGTCGCCGGAAATGCGCCTAGCGGGGCAGGCGGTCGGCAATGCGGGCGAGGCCGGCGGCGGCACAGGCCTCGTCCTTTTCTCCGCCGGGCGCACCGCCGACGCCGATGGCAGCGACGATCTCGCCCTTCGCCTTCACGGCAACGCCGCCGGCCAGCAACAGGACGTCCGGCAGCGAGGCGAGCGCCGCCGTGTTCGGCCCGTTGCGGGTCTTCTCCACGAAGGCGGACAGTGCGTCGAAGCCGAACACCGGGCCCAGGGTGACTACCGTATAGGCCTTGCGGAAGCTCGACGTGCGGGTGTGCACGGTGCTGTGGTCGCCTTTCAGCAGCACCCTGGTCTCGCCAGAGGCATCCACCACCGCCGCGGAGACGGGCCAGCCCTTCTCGGCGCAGGCGCGCACGGCCTCAACCGCCGCCTCATTGGCGAGGGCAAGGGACAGCTCATAGCTGGAATTATGCACTTGCGCGGCAACGGGACCGGCAGGCCCCGCCGCTCCGGCAAGCGCCACGATCCCCAGCAGCAGGGCGCGGCCCATGCGGCGCCCTGCGGAATATTCGTGCGTCATCGTCTTCACCTCCTGCCGGACCAGCCCGGCGGAAGGCAAGTAGCAGAGGGATGTAACCTCATTAAATAGTTTTTAGAGGTTTCACACGCATGTGACGCCGGCCTAACCCTTCCGCGTCCTCGCCCTCACCTTGGCGGCGTAGGTGGCGAGGGCGATGCCGGCGATGACCAGGGCGTAGCCCGCGAAGTGATACCAGGCGACCTGCTCGCCCAGGAACAGGATGGCGAGGGCGGTGCCGAACACCGGCATGAGGTGCAGGAAGGGCGCAGCCGCATTCGCCCCCACCAGCTCCACGGCGCGGTTGAAGCACAGATAGGCCACCAGCGACGGCCCGATCATCACGTAAAGCAGCGTGCCGATGGTCACGCGGTCGAAGTGCAGGACGAGCCCGGCATAAAGCTCCCACAGCGCAAAGGGCGCCAGCAGCACCGCGCCGAAAGCCATGATGACGGCCAGGAAGGAGAGCGGGCCGAGCGCCGGGCGCTTGCGCAAGATGGCCGCGTAGAAAGCATAGATGACCAGCGCCGAGACGATCCACACGTCGCCCAGGTTCGGCTTCAGGTGCAGGAAGGTGTCGAGGTCGCCGTGGCTGATGATGAAGAGCACGCCCACCAGCGAGATGAGGATGCCCGCCGCCTGCCCGAGGCTCAGCTGCTCGCGGAACAGCAGGAACGTCCACAGCGCCACCAGCAGCGGCGCCACCGATTGCACCAGCAGGCCATTCAGCGCCTGCGTGTACTGCAGGCCGTAATAGCTCATGGCGTTGTAACAGGCGATGCCGGTGCCGGCGAGCAGCACCAGCAGCCAGAAGTGCCGGCGGATGAGCGGCAGGTCGCGGCTGATCTGCGTCCACGCGAATGGCAGGAGGATGAGCGTCGCCCCCACCCAGCGCACGAAGGCGAGGCTGACGGGTGGCACATGCCCGGCGATGAAGCGCCCGAGCACGATGTTGATTGCCCACAGGAGCGCCGTGAGCGTCAGCAGCAGGTAGGGCGCGTCGAAGAGCGCGAAACCGTGGGAGCGGGAAGGCCTCGCCGACATGTTTCCTCTCGCGGCGCGATCACATGCGCCTGTCGCCGGGAGGCGCGTTCACCGCCCGGGGCAGCTCGCCCCGCGCCGATCCCTCCCGTTTGGCCAGCCGCCGCACGCCCCCGCAGGCGACTTCAGGCAGCCCGCTCTACCCCCTTCCGCGGGAGGGGGGAAATCGATTTTTCGCAGCTGATCCATCAGCATCACTGATGGATCAGCTGCCGATCATTTGCCGAGGAGGCGTCCCACCGTGCCGTCATCGATCAGCATGTAGCCGGTGGGGTTGTCCGGGCACAGCCCGCCGCCGCATTCGAGGACGGTCGACACGCCGTTGCCCAGGGCCAGCAGCAGCACCATTGCGACCGCCAGATGCCCCAGCACCGACACCCCCCGCGGCACCGGCGCGGACGTGGCCTCGAACTGCCGGTCGAACAGGAGCAGCGCCGCCGTTCCGGTGATGCACACCATGAACAGGATCAGCGCCCAGGCGTAGAAATGGAGGCCGAAGAAGGCATCCCCATAGGCCCCCTCGCCGGGAATGATGTGCAGCAGCGTCTGCCGTACCGACACCCCCGCGCCAGCCAGCGACGACAGGATCATGACGCCATAATGGGAAGGCCTCGGGCCGAACTTGACGTTCAGCGCCAGGCCCGCCGCCACGCCGAGGAAGCCGGCGCGCTGCAGGATGCAGAGCGGACAGGGCAGGTCGTTGAAGGCGAGCTGGTCCACGAAGGCGGTGACCAGCACGGCTGACACGGCGAGCAGGCCGAGGGCGTTGAGGAAGCGGAAGCGGTCGGCGGGTGCCATCTCGTCCCTCCCTCACAACGCGATGTGGAGGGGATCGGTGGCATGCAGCCGGAACAGCACCAGCAGCGTGACGACCGCGAGCCCCCACAGCAGCAGCGCAGCCTTGCGCCGGCCTGCGAGCGTCGCGGCGAGCGCGAGGAACACCTCGAAGAATGGTAGCGACATCATGGCCCTGCCCTCCCCTGCGGTCGGCGGTCCACGCGGCGGGAATGACTGGCCCCGGACACCATGCGCCCGGCGAGCCCGGCGTACCGCGCGATTCGGCCCCGCCGTCAGGCTAGAGCGTCTTCGCGCGAACCGGAAACCGGCCCGCGCGAAGTAAACGCGCCTGGGCAACAAGATGGAGCGCGATCCGAGCCCGTTGAAACCATTGGCCCGGTGGAAGGCCCTTCAACTTAAAGGAAGAGAGCATGTCCCCCGGGGACGCACCTTGCGCCACGGCAGCGCACCGCGGTCAGCCGGCGCGGATGATCGCCACGTTTCCCGAGGGGTCCGCCACCTTCAGCCCGCCGCCTTCCGGGGTCTCGAAGGCCACGCCAGCCGCCGCGAGACGCCCCTTCAGCGCATCGATGGCGTCCTGCGGCAGGAGGATCGTGAAGCTGCCAAGGCCCTGGCTGCCAGCCCGCGGCGCGGCCGCCCCCTCCGACTGCCAGACATTGAGGCCGATGTGGTGGTGGTAGCCATCCGCGCTTACGAACAGGGCACCGGGATAGCGGGCCATGATGGCAAAGCCCATGGTCTCCACCCAGAAACGGCGCGCCGCTTCAAGGTCGGACACCTTGAGGTGCACATGGCCCATGTCGGTTCCGGCCGGCGCCAGCTGCGGATTCGCCGGGGCCTCGCGCGCCAAGGCGGCGAGATCCAGCGGCAGCGTCGCCATGGCGATGGCGCCATCCGGCGTGCGGGGCCATTCGGCAGCGGGGCGGTCGCGATAGATCTCGATGCCGTTGCCGTCCGGATCGTCCACATAAAGCGCCTCGCTCACCAGATGGTCGGAGGCGCCCAGCCGGATGCGGGCATCCTTCTGGCCAAGCCGATGGAGGGCGAGAAGCCGCGCCGCGAGGCTGGGGCGGTCCGGCACGCGGATGGCCATGTGGAACAGCCCGGGCGCCCGGCGCGGGGGGCGCGGCGCATCGGCATCGCGGCGGATCTCCACCAGCGCCCGGCCGCCTGCGCCGAGCACGATCGTCTCGCCGGACGACATCGGCTCAAGGCCCACGGCATCGCGATAGAAAGGCACGAGCCGCTCGGGATCGGCACTCACCAGGGTCACCGCGCCGAGCGTGAGGTCATGGGGAGCGATGCTGGGGGAAAGGGAAGTTGCGGTTGTCATTCTGAAGCTCCTCGGGTGGACCGATCCCTTTTGCCGGGAGCGGCCCGCCTTGGCGTTGCTTCAAATATGGAGAAGGTCACAGGACTGCGCCATTGCACAGGCGCAAGCGCAAGCTGGCGCGCCCGCCGCCCGTGGCCTCACCCGGTGAACCACTCCTCATGGACTTTGCGCAGCTTGCCGCGACGCCATTCAAACGTCTGCTCGCACCGCTGGTAACGCTCGGGGTTCGGCCTGGTGCAATGGGCGGCGTGGGAGAGCACCTCGATGCGAGGCCTCCCGCCCTTGGGGGCAACGATCTCGAAGATGCGCGCGGGACGGTCGAACGCCCGCGTCCACCGGTCCGGGCCGGTGGAGACGAAGACGATGTAGCGAAAGCCGTCGGACCCGATCCAGGGCGTGTAGCCACCGTCGTCGCATGCCAGGTCATGGGTATCGATCAGATAGTCCGGCCGCCCGTCCGGCGAGACCTCCACCACGGCATAGACCGTCCGCGGGTCCCAGCGGAGCGTGCCTTCCTCGGCACGGCAGGCCGCCTCCAGCTCCCTCACCGCGGTGGCCACCACCCTGGGCAGGCCGGCATAGGGATCAGCGGGCGGGGCGGCTGCGGGTGCCGGAGCCGGTTCACCGGGGCGCGCGCCCGACGGCCCCTCCGCCGCTCCGGCGGGACCGGCGAAAGCACCGCCCCCGAAGGCCGCGCAAAGGACGATGGCCGCGACACGCTTCATCACACATCCCCGCATCCTGTCGGGTCGGAGATAGTCGAAAGCGGTGCCGCCGGTTTTTCCGCCCTGTTGCGCCTGCATTTCAGGACGCAGCCGAAGGCTCACGCCGCCTTCTGGCTCTCCCGGTCCACGATGGCGACGATATCGGCCATGATGCGGTTCAGCTCGAAGTTCTTCGGGGTGTACACCGCGGCGACGCCGAAGCCCTTCAGCTGCACCTCGTCCTCCGGCGGGATGATGCCGCCCACCACCACCGGAACGTCGGACAGGCCCTCGGCGCGCAGCCGATCCATCACGTCGCGCACCAGCGGCACGTGGGAGCCGGAGAGGATAGAGAGGCCGATGACGTGCACGCTTTCTTCCAGAGCCGCATTCACGATCTCGGCGGGGGTCAGGCGGATGCCCTCGTAGACCACCTCCATGCCGCAGTCGCGGGCGCGCACGGCGATCTGCTCGGCGCCGTTGGAATGGCCGTCGAGGCCCGGCTTGCCGACCAGGAACTTGATGCGGCGGCCGAGCTTCTCGGACACCGCATCCACGTTCTTGCGCACGTCTTCGAGGCCCTGCGTGTCCACCCGCGCGGCGCGGCCGACACCGGTGGGCGCGCGGTATTCGCCGAACACCTCGCGCAGGCAGGTGCCCCATTCGCCGGTGGTGACGCCCGCCTTGGCGCAGACGATGGAGGGCTCCATGATGTTGCGTCCCTCCTGCGCCGCGCCCTTCAGCGCGGCGAGGGCCGCCTCCACCGCCTTGGCGTCGCGGGCCTCGCGCCAGGCCTTCAGGCGCTCGATCTGCTCCGGCTCCACATGCTCGGGCACGGTGAGGATGGCGCCTTCGCCGGTGGTGAGCGGCGAGGGCTCGGTCTCGGTCCAGCGGTTGACGCCCACCACCACCTGGTCGCCGCGCTCAATGGCTTCGAGGCGCCGGGTGTTGGACTCCACCAGCTGCTGCTTCATGTAGGAATTCTCGATGGCCGCCACCGCGCCACCCATGGCGTCGATGCGGGCCAGCTCCGCGCGCGCCTCCTCCTTCAGCTCCTCCACCTTCCGGTCGATCTCCGTCGAGCCGTTGAAGATGTCGCCGTATTCGAGCAGGTCGGTCTCGTAGGCCACCACCTGCTGCATGCGCAGCGACCATTGCTGGTCGAACGAGCGCGGCAGGCCCAGCGCCTCGTTCCAGGCGGGCAGCTGCACGGCGCGGGCGCGGGCCTTCTTGGAGAGGGTGACGGCCAGCATCTCCAGAAGGATGCGGTAGACGTTGTTCTCCGGCTGCTGCTCGGTGAGGCCCAGCGAGTTCACCTGCACGCCGTAGCGGAACAGCTTCTGCTTGGCGTCGGTGATGCCGTAGCGGTTGACGCAGATCTCGTCCCAGAGGTCCACGAACGCGCGCATCTTGCACATCTCGGTGATGAACCGCATGCCCGCGTTCACGAAGAAGGAGATGCGCCCCACCACCTCGCCGAAGACCTTGCCTTCCGCCTCGCCCGACTTCTTCACCGTGTCGAGGATGGCGATGGCGTTGGCGAGCGCGAAGGCGAGCTCCTGAACCGGCGTCGCCCCGGCCTCCTGCAGATGATAGGAGCAGACGTTCATCGGGTTCCACCGGGGCAGATGCTCGGTGGTGAAGATGATGGTGTCCTTGGTGAGCCGCATGGACGGCGCCGGCGGGAACACATAGGTCCCGCGCGAGAGGTACTCCTTGATGATGTCGTTCTGCGTCGTGCCCTGCAGCTTGGTGCGGTCGGCGCCCTGCTCGTCGGCGGTGGCGATGTAGAGCGAGAGCAGCCACGCCGCGCAGGCGTTGATGGTCATCGACGTGTTCATCTCGGCGAGCGGGATGCCGTCGAACAGGGTGCGCATGTCGCCGAGATGGGAAATGGGAACGCCCACCTTGCCCACTTCGCCGCGGGCGAGCGGGTGGTCGCTGTCATAGCCGGTCTGGGTGGGCAGGTCGAAGGCGACGGAGAGGCCGGTCTGCCCCTTGGCGAGGTTCGAGCGGTAGAGCTTGTTCGATTCCGCAGCGGTGGAATGCCCCGCGTAGGTGCGGAAAAGCCAAGGTTTGTCGCGAACCACCATCCCTATCTCCCCGTCGGTCGATCTTGTTTCTCGATCGATTGTGCGTCGCAATGCGGGCGCCGTCGATGGGAAATTTTTCCAATGCGACCGGACGCCCCTGGCGCCCGCTCGGACGGTGCCGGGCGGGAGTCAGGCGACCCCAGCTCACCCTTGAAGCGACGCCGGAGGACGTGGACGCGTGCTTTAGCGCTTTACCAGCGAGATCACGAACAGGAGGATGACGGCGCCGAGGGTCGCGGAGATGATCTGCCCGAACATCCCGCCCACCAGGAACACCCCGCCGAACAGGAAGCCGCCGATGATGGCGCCGACGATGCCCACGGCGATGTTGCCGATGAGGCCGAAGCCATAGCCCTGGAAGAGCTGCCCCGCGAGGAAGCCGGCGATGGCGCCGACGATGATCATCCACAAAATGCCCATGTATCTCTCCCCGATGCCCGGCCGCGCCGCGATCCCTGCGCGCACGGCGACGCCCACTCTAGCTGGACACGCGCGCCGCGTGAATGACAACGCAAGCGCGGCCACGTTGTTCATGCCGAGACGCGGGATCGGCGCGAATGGGCCAAAAGGGGGACTATCGCGCAGGAAAAATTCTCTGCTACGCTGCACTGCGATACAGCCCCCAACGACGTGACCGAACGGTCCGCATATGAGGAGAGGACGACAGCCATGGCCCAGACGGCGCCCGCCAACGTGAACGAGGGACCGGTGAAGGACCTTTATGAGCTCGGCGAGATCCCGCCGCTCGGCCACGTGCCCTCCAAGATGTATGCCTGGGCCATCCGGCGCGACCGCCATGGGCCGCCCGAGCAGTCCTTCCAGCTGGAGGTGGTGCCCACCTGGGAGCTGGGCGAGCAGGACGTGCTCGTGTTCGTGATGGCGGCCGGCGTCAACTACAACGGCATCTGGGCCGGCCTCGGCGAACCCATCTCCGTTTTCGACGTGCACAAGGTGCCCTATCACATCGCCGGGTCCGATGCCTCGGGCATCGTCTGGGCGGTGGGCTCCAAGGTGAAGCGCTGGAAGGTGGGCGACGAGGTGGTCGTGCACTGCAACCAGGACGACGGGGACGACGAGGAGTGCAACGGCGGCGACCCGATGTTCTCCCCTTCCCAGCGCATCTGGGGCTATGAGACGCCGGACGGCTCCTTCGCCCAGTTCTGCCGGGTGCAGGCGCGCCAGCTGATGCCGCGCCCCAAGCATCTCACCTGGGAGGAGAGCGCCTGCTACACCCTCACCATGGCCACCGCCTACCGCATGCTGTTCGGCCATCCGCCGCACACCGTGAAGCCGGGCGACTATGTGCTGGTGTGGGGTGCCTCGGGCGGCCTCGGCGTGTTCGGCGTGCAGCTCGCCGCCGCCTCCGGCGCGCATGTGATCGGCGTCATCTCCGACGAGACCAAGCGCGACTACGTGCTCGGCCTCGGCGCCAAGGGCGTGATCAACCGCAAGGACTTCAAGTGCTGGGGCCAGCTGCCCAAGGTCAACTCGCCAGAATACACCGAGTGGACCAAGGAAGCGCGCAAGTTCGGCAAGGCCATCTGGGACATCACCGGCAAGCGCGACGTGGACATCGTGTTCGAGCATCCGGGCGAGAGCACCTTCCCGGTGTCCACCCTGGTGGGCAAGCGCGGTGGCATGATCGTGTTCTGCGCCGGCACCACCGGCTTCAACATCACCTTCGACGCCCGCTACGTGTGGATGCGCCAGAAGCGCATCCAGGGCTCCCACTTCGCCCACCTGAAGCAGGCCTCCGCCGCCAACCAGTTCATCATCGACCGGCGCGTGGACCCCTGCATGTCGGAAGTGTTCCCGTGGGACCGCATCCCCGAGGCGCACACCAAGATGTGGAAGAACCAGCACGCCCCCGGCAACATGGCCGTGCTGGTCAACGCGCCCCGCACCGGCCTGCGCACCTATGAGGACGTTCTGGAAGCCTGCGCGAAGCGCTGAGGATGGGAGGGGCGGCGCGGAGCTGCCCCCTCCTATCAGCGAGGCCCCTTGCGGGACGTCAGAGCGGGACGGCTCCGGCATCAGTCCCGGGCGTGACGCCTGCGCCCCGCCCGGGGCGTCTTTCAGACCCCCCAGAACGCTCTGATCTTCGGCGCCTCGGTCTTTGCCCGCTCGTAGCCTGCCCGCAGCGCGGGCGCGATCTGGTCCGGATCGAGAAGATTGATGCCCGGCGGCGTCCCGGCAATGATGAGCATGGCCTTCGTTCCGGTGGCCTCCAGGGCGGCGATCTCCTTGTGGATGTCGTGGGGGATGCCGGTCAAAAGGCTGCCTTCGTAGCCGTTGGTCAGGGTGATGACCAAGGCCCGTTTCGAGCCGGCGACCACGTCGGTATGGGCCCAGGTCCTGGAAATACCGCCATCCATGCAGAAGCGCTGTCCGAGGCGCGTCGGACCGATGACCCCCGGCAAGGACGAGCTCGCCGCCGCCGCATGCGCCAATGGAATGGCGTTGCGCCGCGCCGCTTCCTGCCCCACCACCAGCCGCTCGCCGGTGTAGCAGTCGTTGGCGGTGGTGAACATTTTCGCCACCGGCCAGTCGGTGCGGCTGTCGCCGGTCAGAAGCCATGCGAGCCGATCGACCCCATCCCCGTTCAGCCGGTTGTCGGCGGCGAGCGCCGCATGCCCGATGGCGCGGATTGTGGCCGGGCTGCCGTCCTTGACACGGAAATTGATCTCCTGCGCGCGCACCTGGCTGGCGTTGGCGGAGGCCACCGGCGCCATCTTGGCGAACAGGCCCGGAAAATGGCCGAAGACGTCGAACTCGGTCCGCAGCCGCTGGAAATGACCACTCGTCAGCGCCGAACCCAGATAGGCGCCGGCGGACGTGCCAACCACCATCTCGGCGACATTGGGATCCACGCCCAGTTCAAGCAGGCCATGGAAGAAGCCGCAGTACCACGCGACGTAATATTCGCCGCCGCCGCCCAGCACCAAGGTGCGATCAAGACCTGCGGCAAGGTTCGACACGGCCGGCGTCTCGGGCGCCGGCCGGGCGAGGCCGTCGCCGTCGAACAGGCCGTTGGAGATGGAGGCCGACAGGGCCTCGAGTTCCGGCGAGGGAGCACCGGTCATCTGGGCGGCCGCGACGGACGGGAGCACCGCAGCCGCCGGCAGACCGGCTGACACGCGCAGAAAATGCCGGCGGCTGGGTGTCATGGCGCTGCGCCTCCTGTTGTCCCCGAACGCTACCCGAGGCGACCCGAACCCGCAAAGAAAAGCACCTGCCGCTTTCGCGCCGTCCCCTCAAGCCGCCGCCGGCTTGAGGGCTTCGAGCTCGCCCGGCAAAGCATAGGCCCAGCCACTGATGGAGCCGGCGCCGAGGCAGATCACGTAGTCTCCCGGCTTGGCCAGCCCGGCCACCACTTCCGCCAGCTTCTCCGGCCCCTCCAGCGCCGTCACGGAACGGTGTCCGTGGGCGCGCAGGCCCTGCACGAGATGGTCGCGATCCGCCCCCTCGATGGGCGCCTCGCCCGCCGTATAGACGGGGGCGACCACCACATGGTCGGCATCGTTGAAACAGGTGCAGAATTCATCGAAGAGCGAGGCAAGGCGGGTATAGCGATGCGGTTGCACCACCGCGATCACCTGCCCCTCGCTCGCCGCCCGCGCCGCCTTCAGCACGGCGGCGATCTCCACCGGGTGGTGGCCGTAATCGTCGAACACGGCCACGCCGTTCCACTCGCCGGTGCGGGTGAAGCGGCGCTTCACGCCCCCGAACTGGGAGATGGCCTCGATGATCTTCTCGTCGGGCACCTTCAGCTCATGGGCGACCGCGATGGCAGCGGTCGCGTTCAGCGCGTTGTGCTTGCCGGGCATGGGCAGCCTCAGGCCGCGGATCTCATGCACGCTCTCGCCTGCCCGGTTGCGGAAGACGACGCCGAACTTGGTCACCCCGCCCTTCAGGTCCACGTCCACGAGCCGGACGTCCGCCTGCGGATTCTCCCCGTAGGTGATGACGCGCCGGTCCTCGATGCGGCCCACCAGCGCCTGGACCACCGGGTGGTCGATGCACATCACGGCGAAGCCGTAGAACGGCACGTTCTCCACGAAGGTCTTGAAGGCCTCCTGGACCTTGTCGAAGGTCTTGAAGTGGTCGAGGTGCTCGGGGTCGATATTGGTGACGATGGCGACTTCCGTCGGCAGCTTCAGGAAGGTGCCGTCGCTCTCGTCCGCCTCCACCACCATCCAGTTGCCGTCGCCGAGGCGGGCGTTGGTGCCATAGGCGTTGATGATGCCGCCGTTGATGACGGTGGGATCGAAATTGCCCGCATCCAGCAGCGTCGCCACCAGGGAGGTGGTGGTGGTCTTGCCATGGGTGCCGGCGATGGAGACGCAGCTCTTCAGCCGCATCAGCTCGGCCAGCATCTCGGCGCGGCGCACCACCGGCAGGCGCCGGGCGCGGGCGGCCATGAGCTCGGGATTGTCGCGCTTGATGGCGGAGGACACCACCAGCACGTCCGCATCGTCCACGTTGGCGGCCTCGTGGCCGATCATCACCTTGATGCCGCGCTCGCGCAGGCGCTTCACATTGGCGCTGTCGGCCACGTCCGAGCCCTGCACCTCGTAGCCGAGGTTGTGCAGCACCTCGGCGATGCCGCTCATGCCGATGCCGCCGATGCCGACGAAATGGATGGAGCCGAGGCCGGACGGCAGCTTCATGCCCTGTTCCCCCTGAAGGTTGCGACCGCGCCGCCGTCCGCCAGGTGCCGGACGAGATCGCCCAGCCGCTCGGCGGCGTCGAGCACGCCCTGGCTTCTGGCCCGATCGGCCATCCGCGTCAATGACATGGGTTCGCTGGCGAAGGAATGCAGCTCCAGCGCCAGCCGATCCGGATCGAACTCCACCTGCCGCAGCACCAGCGCCGCCTCCACGTCCGCAAGGGTGCGGGCATTGGCGGCCTGGTCCTGGTCGAGGGCGTGGGGGAGCGGCACCAGGATGGAGGGCCGGCCGATGGCGGACAGCTCCGCCACCGTGCCCGCGCCGGACCGGGCGATAACCAGGTGCGCCCGCGCCATCCGCGCCGGCAGATCGTCGAAGAAGGGCGCCACCTCGGCCGTCACGCCGAGGCGGGCGTAGGTGTCCCTCACGCGGGCAAGATCCTCCTCGCGCGCCTGCTGGACCAGCACCAGCCGCGCGCGCAGCGCCGCGTCGAGCCGCTCCACCGCCTCCGGCACCACGTCGGACATCACCCGCGCGCCCTGGCTGCCGCCAAACACGAGCACCCGCAGCGCGCCGCCCGGCTGCGGCGGATCGTAGGGCGTCGCCGCGGCGGCGATGGCGGCGGGGCGGAGCGGATTGCCGGTCCACACCGCCTTGACGGCGAGGGCGGGATCCGCCTTGGCGAGGCCGGGAAAACCGGTGGCGATGGCGCTCACCCGACCGGCCAGCATGCGGTTGGCCCGGCCCATCACCCCGTTGGCCTCATGGATGAGGCTCGGCACGCCGCTGAGCGCGGCGGCGAGCAGCGGCGGAACGGTGGGGTAGCCGCCAAAGCCCACCACCACGGCCGGCTTCACGCGCCTGAGCAGGCGCAGGCTGGAGACAAGGCCGGAGGCGAGGGCGAAGCCGGTCCGGGCGAGCGCCACGGGCGAGCGGCCGCGCACCGTGTCCGCCGGAAGCACGTGCAGCTCGCGGGCGGGAAAATGGCCGGCATAGCGGGCGGCGCGGGCATCGGTGGCGAGGTCCACCGTCATGCCGCGGCGGATCAGCGCCGCGGCAAGCGCCTCGGCGGGGAACAGATGGCCGCCGGTGCCGCCGGCGGCGAGAAGAACGAGATCGGTCACGTTTGCCCTCGATGGCCCGGGCGGGCCGTATCCGTGTTGGCGGCCGCGCATCCACAGGGCCGCCCCGCGGCGTCCTGCCCCGCCATTGCGGCCATTCCGCGAACACCGTCCGCCGGATCGGGGAAAAGACCCGGGCGGCGCCCCGTCAGGCCGGGTCCGCCACGGCACCAGCCGGCGGCTCCACCGCACGGGGGCGGGCGACGCCTTCCGGCGAAGGCTGCCTGGCCTCGGTCAGCGCGGCCAGCGCCGCCGCCCCCGGCCGCTTGCGCGACAGGGCGAGCAGCATGCCCATGCCGAAGGCGATGGAGATGAGCGAGGAGCCGCCATAGGAGATGAAGGGCAGCGTCATGCCCTTGGCGGGAGCGATGTGCACGTTCACCGCCATGTTGATGGCCGCCTGCAGGCCGAACAGCAGCGCAAGGCCCGTGATGGCAAAGCGGGCGAAGGGATCGCTCTCGTGGGAGGCCCGCGACAGCGACCGGAGGATGATGAAGGCGAACAAGGCGAGGATGATGAGGCACAGGATGATGCCGAACTCCTCGCCCGCCACCGCGAACACGAAATCGGTATGCCCGTCCGGCAGAAGGCGCTTCATGGTGCCCTCGCCCGGCCCCTGGCCGAACCAGCCGCCATTGCGGAAGGAGTTGAGCGCCGTGTCGATCTGGTAGGTGTCGCCGGAATCCGGATTGAGGAAGCGGTTGATGCGCTTCTGGACGTGCGACACGGTCATGTAGGCGATGAAGCCGCCGCCGGCGCCGACGCCGACGAGGCCCACCATCCAGATCCACCTGAGGCCCGAGAGGAAGAACAGGGAGGCCCACACCAGCGAGATGAGAAGGCTCTGGCCGAAGTCCGGCTGCTTCACCAGCGGGCCGAGCACGCTTGCGAGCAAGCCGAAGGCGAGCAGTTGCGCCGGCATCTCCGGCCGCCGCGTGCTCTCGGAGAACAGCCAGGCGGCAAGGATCACGAAAGCCGGCTTGATGAATTCGGAGGGCTGCACCGTGACACCGGCGATGGTGAGCCAGCGCCGCGCGCCCTTCACCTCCGGCCCGACCACGAGGGTGGCCAGCAGCAGCACGAAGAAGAGGCCGAACACAACCACGCAGGTGCGGCGCAGGGTGCGGGGCGAAAGGAAGGAGGTGGCGACCATCACCACCGCGGCCGGGATCAGGAACAGCACCTGCCGGTTCACGAAGTGGAACGGGTCCGCGATGTTGAGCCGCGCGGCCACCGCCGGGCTCGCGGCGAGGCACAGGATGATGCCGATGACCATGAGCCCGACGAGGCTCGCGAGCAGGGCACGATCCACCGTCCACCACCATTCGCTCAACACGGTGCGGTCGGCGCGCGACATCATGGGACGGCAACTCCGGTGCGGAACATGCTTCGCACCATGCGTCCGGGACGGTTGACGAGCGATTAAGACCCCATTCCCTTGGCGCCGACGCCGCGGCAGGGCGGGTGAGAGCGAAGCGGCATGTCCGGCTCGATGGGGCGGTACAGCCAGTCCCGCGTTTCCGGCGTTCCTGATTGCGAGCCGCGCCCGACGCACCCGCTGAACCGGCGCGCGATATAAACGACGGTAGTATGATGCAACGCCGCATCACCACTCTCGTGCGACGTCGCGTGGCCGCCATCGCGCAAGCGGTTCGGCATGCCTATCTTGGGCGGGTGCCACGCTCCCGACGAACCACCCCCCGCTCCGGTGTTCCCGCGTCCGCCGCCACGGATGGCGCGCTGCCAGATGCGTTCCGGCGCTGGTTCCATGCACGGGGCTGGACCGTCCGCGCGCACCAGCTCGACCTCGTCGCCGCCGCGCAGGCGGGGCGGTCCGTGCTGCTCATCGCGCCGACGGGCGCGGGCAAGACCCTGGCCGGCTTCCTGCCGACGTTGATCGAGCTCAGCGGCGGCAGGGCCAGGCGCGCCAGCCGCGCGACCACGGCACCCGACCTTCCCGCGACGGGCGATGCGGCCCCTCCGCCCGTTCCCTTCGCCCGCTGGCAGGCGGAACAGCCGGCCTCGCCGCTGCACACGCTCTACATCTCCCCACTCAAGGCTCTGGCGGTGGACATCGCCCGCAACCTGGAAACGCCCATCAGCGAGATGGGGCTGCCCATCCGGGTAGAGACCCGCACCGGCGACACCCCCTCCTCCCGCCGGCAACGCCAGCGGCGCGATCCGCCGGACATCCTCCTGACCACACCGGAGCAGATCTCCCTGCTCCTCGCCTCGAAGGATGCGGAGCACCTCTTCTCCGGCCTCAAGCGGGTGGTGCTGGATGAACTGCACGCCCTCGTCACCTCCAAGCGCGGCGACCTGCTGTCCCTGGCGCTGGCGCGGCTCAGGGCCATCGCGCCCGGCCTCCAGTGCGTCGGCCTGTCCGCCACTGTCGCCGAGCCGGACGACCTGCGCCGCTACCTGGTGCCGCAGGACGGCACGGGGCCGCTGGCCGACCTCGTGGTGGCGCGGGGCGGGGCGGCACCGGACATCTCCATGCTTGAGAGCCGGCAGAAGATGCCCTGGGCGAGCCACACCGCCCAGCACGCCTTCGCCGAGATCTACGCCATGATGGCGGCGAACAAGCTGTCGCTGGCCTTCGTCAACACCCGGTGGCAGGCCGAATTCCTGTTCCAGGAGCTCTGGCGCATCAACGACCTCAACCTGCCCATCGCCCTCCACCACGGCTCCCTCGCCGTGGAGCAGCGGCGCAAGGTGGAGGCGGCCATGGCGGCTGGAAAACTGAAGGCGGTCGTCGCCACCTCCTCCCTCGACCTCGGCATCGACTGGGGCGATGTGGACCTCGTCATCAACGTGGGCGCCCCCAAGGGCGCCTCGCGCCTCATGCAGCGCATCGGCCGCGCCAACCACCGGCTCGACGAGCCCTCACGCGCCGTGCTCGTGCCGGCCAACCGCTTCGAGGTGCTGGAATGCCGCGCGGCGCTGGAGGCGGTGAAGGCGGGGGCGCAGGACACCCCGCCGGAGCGGGCCGGGGCGCTGGACGTGCTCGCCCAGCACATCCTCGGCATGGCCTGCGCCGCCCCGTTCGCCGCGGACGCCCTCTATGACGAAATCCGCTCCGCCGCGCCCTACCGCAAGCTGACACGGGCCGATTTCGATGCCGCGCTCGATTTCGTCGCCACGGGCGGCTACGCCCTCAGGGCTTATGAGCGCTACGCCAAGATCCGCCGCACCAAGGACGGACTGTGGCGTGTCGCCAACCCCATGGTGGCGCAGGCCTATCGGCTGAACGTGGGCACCATCGTCGAAGCCTCCATGCTGAAGGTGCGCCTCGTCTCGGCGCGCGGATCACCGAAGACCGGCGTCGCCGGCCGCGTGCGGTTCGGCGGGCGGCTGCTCGGCGAGGTGGAGGAATATTTCGTGGAAACCATGGTGCCGGGCGACACCTTCGTGTTCGCGGGAGAGATCCTGCGCTACGAGGCGCTGGTCGAGGACGAGGTCTACGTCTCCCGCACCACGGCCAAGGAGCCGCGGGTGCCGGCCTATGCGGGCGGCAAGTTTCCCCTCTCCACCTTCCTCGCCGCCGGCGTTCGGGCGCTACTCGCCGCCCCCGAGCGCTGGGCCGCGCTACCGGCGCAGGTGCGCGAGTGGCTGGAATTGCAGCGCGCCCGCTCCCGCCTGCCGGGGCGCGACGACCTGCTGGTGGAAACCTTCGAGCAGGCCGGCCGGCACTATCTCGTCACCTACCCCTTCGAGGGCCGCCTGGCCCACCAGACCCTGGGCATGCTGCTGACCCGCCGGCTGGAGCGGGCGCGATTGAAGCCGCTCGGCTTCGTTGCCAACGATTACGCGCTCGCCGTCTATGCGGCGGGCGACATGAGCCTCGCGGTGAAGCAGGGACGCCTCTCGCTCGCCGACCTGTTCGACGAGGACATGCTGGGCGACGACCTGGAGGCTTGGCTCGCCGAAAGCGCCTTGATGAAACGCACGTTCCGCTATTGCGCGGTCATCGCCGGTCTCATCGAGCGGCGCTTTCCGGGGAAGGAGAAGACGTCGCGGCAGGTCACCGTCTCCACGGACCTCATCTACGACGTGCTGCGCCGGCACGAGCCCGACCACCTGCTGCTGCGCGCCGCGCGGGCGGACGCCGCCACCGGGCTCCTCGACGTGAAGCGGCTCGGCGAGATGCTGACCCGCATCCGCGGCCGCATCGTCCACCAGCCCCTGGACCACGTCTCCCCGCTGGCGGTGCCGGTGCTGCTGGAGATCGGGCAGGAGAGCGTCGGCGGCGAAGCCAACGACGCCCTCCTCGCCGAGGCCGAGGAGGAGCTGGTGCGCGCGGCGACGGGGTGACTACCCCACCCAGTCGAGGCCGATGTCGAGGATGGGCGCGCTGTGGGTGAGCCAGCCCACCGAGAGGAGATCGACGCCCGAGGCCGCGATCGCTGGCGCGGTCTCCCGGTTCACCCGGCCCGACGCCTCGGTGAGCATCCTTCCACCCACCATACGCACCGCCTCCCGCAGCGTGTCCGGCGTCATGTTGTCGAGCAGCACCGCGTCGGCGCCGAGGGCCAGCAGCTCTTCCAGCTGGGCGAGGGTGTCCACCTCCACCTCGATCTTCACCATGTGCCCGGCACGGGCGCGCACACGCTTCACCGCCTCCGCCACCGAGCCGGCGATGGCCACGTGGTTGTCCTTCACCAGCACCGCATCATCGAGACCGAAGCGATGGTTCGCGCCGCCACCGGCGCGCACGGCATATTTCTCCAGCGCCCGCAGGCCCGGCGTGGTCTTCCGGGTGCAGACGATCTGCGCCCGGTGGCCGGCGATGGCCTCCACCAGCCCCGCCGTGGCCGTGGCGATGCCGGAGAGGCGGCAGGCGAGGTTCAGCCCCGTGCGTTCGCCGGTCAGCAGCGCGCGGGAGGAACCCTCCACCTCCGCCAGCACCGTGCCGGGAGCGACCGCCGCGCCATCGCCGATGACGGGCGTGAAGCGTATGGCGGGATCCAGCAGGCGAAAGGCGAGGCGCGCGCAGTCGAGCCCGGCCACCACGCCGGGCTGCCGGGCGGCGAGCACGAGGCGGCTCACGTGCCCCGGCGGGACGACCGCATCCGTGGTGATGTCCCCGGCCCGTCCGAGGTCTTCCAGCAATGCGGCGCGGACAATGGGCTCCACCATCAGCTCGGGGAGCGGGTCGAGGGCCGTCGCTTGGGCCATGGGCGATCCGTCAGTTGGAGAAAGCGAGCACGCGCTCGGGCGCGGCGATGCGACGGGCGGCGGCGAAGGCGCCGTCCAGGGTCAGGCGGGAGCGTTGGACTGCACGGGCGGGGGTGGGGAAATCCGTGCGCGCATGGGCGCCGCGGCTCTCCTCCCGGGCAAGGGCCGATACCGCCATCATCAGCCCCACTTTTGCGGGAGCCGCGGCAGGCCCTTCGCCCGCCGCCAGCGGCAGCAGGCGGGAGACCGCGTCCGAAAGCCCCGCCGCGTCGCGGGTCACGCCCACGAAGCGGGAGACCACAGGTCGCACGCGGGCCGGATCCGGTGCCGCCGGCAGAGTGGCCGGGACAAGACGCACGGACCGGCGCTCGGGTGTCCCGGCGATGCTCGCGGCGACGGCGCGGCCGCACACCACCGCCTCCAGCAAGGAGTTGCTGGCGAGCCTGTTGGCCCCGTGAAGGCCGGTGGATGCCACTTCTCCCGCCGCCCACAGCCCCTCCACTGTGCTGCGGCCCTCCGCATCCACCGCGATGCCGCCCATGTGGTAGTGCGCGGCCGGCCGGATGGGCACGAGATCGGTGACCGGATCGATCCCCGCAGCCCGGCAGCCCGCCGCAATGGCCGGGAAGCGGGCCGGGAAGCGGGCGCCGAGGCAGGTCCGCGCATCGAGGAAGACCTCGCGACCGGCAGTGATCTCGCGCCACACGGCGCGGGCGACCACATCGCGCGGGGCGAGCTCGGCCCCCGGCACGGCTTCGAGGAAGCGGCGGCCGGCGCCGTCCACGAGGATCGCCCCTTCACCGCGCACCGCCTCGCTCACCAAGGTCAGCGGGCGCGCCGGAGTGGCGAGCGCCGTGGGGTGGAACTGCACGAATTCGAGGTCGGCCAGCTCCGCCCCCGCCTCGGCGGCCAACGCCAGGCCGAGCCCGAAGGAGGACGCGGGATTGGTGGTGTGCTCGTAGAGCGCTCCGACGCCTCCGGTCGCCAGCACGAGGCGGCGCGTGCGCAGCACCGCGCCGCCGGCTGGCCCCGCCACCATGAGACCAGCTACCGCGCCGTCCTGAACGAGGATGCGCCGCGCCTCCGCCTCCACCACGGTGATGGAGGGACAGGCCAGCGCCGCAACCGTGAGCGCGCGAACCAGCTCCCGCCCGG
This sequence comes from Xanthobacter nonsaccharivorans, assembly GCF_043194755.2. NCBI lineage: Bacteria > Pseudomonadati > Pseudomonadota > Alphaproteobacteria > Hyphomicrobiales > Xanthobacteraceae > Xanthobacter > Xanthobacter nonsaccharivorans. The sequence goes on from NZ_CM195526.1 coordinate 3,901,186, forward strand.
TGCCGTCGCCATCCGCATGGACGATGCGCCGCCGGCTGTGGGCGGCCTCCAGCCCCAGCGCCAGGGCGCCGTCGCCGGTGCGGTCAAAGGCGACGCCCAGCCTCTCCAGCGCCGCGACCGCCTCCGGTCCCGCAGCAAGGATGCGCCGCGCGGCGTCGGCATCGCACAGGCCGTCACCGGCGCCGAGCGTATCGGCGAGGTGGAGGTCGGCATCGTCGTCCTGCCCCACGCTCGCGGCGATCCCGCCCTGCGCCAGGGGGCTGGAGCCATCCGTGCCCAGCGGCGCACGGGTCACGAGCACCACCGGCTCGGGGGCGAGGAAAAGCGCCGCCGTGAGCCCGGCGATGCCACCGCCGACGATGACGGGCCGCCCGGAGAGGGCGTCGAGCCCGGCGGTCACAGGACCAGCATCCGTTCCACCGAGCCGCGGGCGCGCTCGGCGACATCGGGGGCGACGACGACCTCGTGCTGGTTCTCCTCCAGCGCCTTGCGGATGTTGGCGAGCGTGATCTTCTTCATGTGCGGGCACAGATTGCAGGGCCGCACGAAATCAAGATCCGGATACTGCACGGCGATGTTGTCGCTCATGGAGCATTCGGTGAGCAGCACCACGCGCGACGGGCGCTTCGTCCCCACATAGTCCGCCATCGCGGCCGTGGAGCCGGCGAAATCCGCTTCCGCCACCACTTCGGGCGGACATTCGGGATGCACCAGCACGGTCACGCCCGGATTGGCGGCGCGCAGCTCGCGCACGTCGGCGGCGGTGAACAGCTCGTGCACCTCGCACTGGCCGGCCCAGGAGATGATCTCCACCCCCGTCTCCGCCGCCACGTTCTTCGCCAGATACTGGTCGGGCAGCATGATCACCTTCGGCACACCGAAGGATTTCACCACCCGCGCGGCGTTGCCGGAGGTGCAGCACACGTCCACCTCCGCCTTCACGGCGGCCGAGGTGTTCACATACGCGATCACCGGCAGGCCCGGATAGGCCTGGCGCATCAGGCGCACATCCTGCGCCGTGATGGAATCGGCCAGGGAGCAGCCCGCCCCGGCATCGGGGATGAGGACGGTCTTGCCCGGGTTCAGGATCTTCGCCGTCTCGGCCATGAAGTAGACGCCGGCGAGCACGATCACGTCAGCGTCCACGCGGGTCGCCTCGCGGGCCAGCGCCAGGCTGTCCCCGACGATGTCGGCCACGCAGTGGAAGATCTCGGGCGTCTGGTAATTGTGCGCCAGGATGACCGCGTTGCGCTCCCGCTTCAGGCGCAGGATCGCTTCCGCATCCTCGGCGAGAAAGGCCCAGTCAGCGGGCGGGACCACCCGGCGCACCCGGTCATAGAGCGGCGCGGTGCGGGCGAGGACATCGGCACGCGCAGGCGCGGCACGGGTCGGGGCAGAGGGGGCGAAGAGCGTTTCCATTTTTATACTCAGTTTGAGCATATTCCGGCAATATGCTTATCCTGAGCATAAGTTCTGTCAAGAGCGCGCAAGCGGCAGTTTCGTTCCCGCGAGGGCTCGCTCCTCCAGCACCGCATGGCGGAAACGGAAGAGTTTTGCAGGCCTGCCAAGGGCTTCGGAGGTCGTGCCGCCGGCCTCCTCCACCAGTTCCTGCTGCTCCATGAGCCGGCGAAAATTCTGCTTGTGCAGCGTGCGGCCGGCGAGGGCCTCAACGCAGCGCTGCAATTGCAGCAGAGTGAAGGTGGGCGGCATCAGCTCGAACACCACCGGGCGATACTTGATCTTGGCCCGCAGCCGGGCGATCCCGGTGGCGAGGATGCGCCGGTGGTCGGCCATCATGGGCCGTCCGGCGCCGCTCGCCTCCGCGGCCAGATCCTCCTGCCCGTCACGCCTCAGGCGTTCCGCCACGATGCCGGCCTCGTAGAGCAGCTCGTAGCGCTGGAGGGTCAATTCCTCGTTCCAAGGCTCGCCCTCGAGACCGAAGGTGACAGATGCGCGCTGGCGCCGTGCGGCCCGCCCGGCCGCGCCCACGCCGGCCTCCGCCCAGCCGGCGAGCGCCGGGGCCAGGACCTTCCCGATGACCGCCGGGGGGCCGGCGCGATGGTCTTCCCACGGAAAATATTCATACCAATTGTGCCAGCCCCCCTCGGCCGCGCCCTGCTCCCGGGCGAGGCCGAGATAGGAGATGGAGATGGTGCGCTGGGCCTCCTCCCCCTCCGCCCGGTCCTTGTCGGCGAACGTATAGAGTTGCTCCACATAGCCGAGCGGATGATGGGTCTGCTGCTCCACCCAGTCGCGCAGGCCCTGCTGGAGGGAGCGATGCGCCAGCTCGAAGGGGCCGGAGGGCAGCCCCCCGCCGCGCGCCACGGTCATCACCCGCGGCTCGCCACCCGTAACCGCCACCAGCACGGCGATGAGGTCCACCGCCACGGAGCGGCTGGCCGGCGACGGCGCCGCAAGCGCGGGCCGCGCGGTGTCGCGGGGTTGGCCGGCGGGGCTTTTGGGGCGCGTCATCTTGGGGCGCGTCATGCGGGTTCCGGGGGAACGACCGGGAAATCCGGCGCCCTTCCCGATATCATGGCGCGGCGGCCGGACGGAAGCGGTTCAGGCCTCAACAGAAGGGCGGACGGGCGCGAGGCTGACGCCGGCCTTGCCCTGCTGCTTCACCTCGTACATGGCCGTATCCGCAAGTCGGATCAGTTCCGCCTCCTCGCGCGCATGGTCGGGATAGATGGCGATGCCGATGCTTGCGCCCACGACGAGGGTCGCCGCCCGATCCCCGTGGGAAAGGCCATAGGGCTCGCCCAGCAGGGAACACAGCCGCTCGCCCTGGGCGACGGCGACCGATGGTTCCGCGAGGTCCACCATGATCACCGCGAACTCGTCGCCGGAGAGGCGCACGGCGAAATCCTCGTGCCGCAGGTTCGCCCGCAGGCGCTGCGCGATGGCGCAAAGCAGCTTGTCGCCCATGCCGTGGCCGTACTGATCGTTCACCTGCTTGAAGCCGTCGATATCGATGTAGAGCAAGGCAAACGATCGCCCGTGCCGCTCCGCCTGGGAGCGGGCGCGGGAGAGATGCTCCACGAACAGGATGCGGTTGCCGAGGCCGGTCAGGGCGTCGTGAGTCGCCATATGGCGGATCTGCTTCTCCACCCGGCGGCGCTCGTCGATCTCCACCTCCAGCTGGCGATTGCGTTTCTCCAGTTCCTCCATGGCAGCCTTGAGGCGCAGCTTGGAGATGTGCAGGTCAAGGAAGACCGTCACCTTGGAGAGCAGCACGGCGTCATTAATCGGCTTGGCGATGTAGTCCACCGCCCCGAAGGTGTAACCCTTCAGGCGGTTGATATCATCGAGGTAAGCGGCCGTGACGAAGACGATGGGAATGTCACAGGTGGACGGATCGTTGTTGAGCAGGGATGCGACCTCGAACCCGTCCATGTCCGGCATCTGCACGTCGAGCAGGATCAGCGCGAAGCGATGGTCGAGGCAAAGCGCCAGCGCCTCATTGCCCGAATGCGCCTCGAAGATCTCGGCCTTCACCGGGGCCAGCAGGCGGCGCATGCTGGCGAGGTTCGCCCTCACATCGTCAACCACCAGGATCTTGGGCACGGTCTCTGTCGTCATCGCCGTCCAAACCCATTGATGCGGGCGGCCAGGACCGACACCGGAGCGCACAGATCAGCCCCTGCCAGCGCGAGAGCCGCGCGCGGCATGGTCTCCACCTCCGCCTCTGCAGGGTCCTGAACCAGCGCCAAACCTCCCAGCTCCCGGATCCGCCGCAAGCCTTCCGCCCCGTCGCCGCTCGCCCCGGTCAGGAGGACGCCGGCCAGCGCTGCTGAATACGCCTCGGCAGCACTATTGAACAGTACGTCGATAGAGGGCCGCGAACAGCACACCTTATCGTCAACCGACAGGGCAAAATTGCGATCTCGGTCCACCAGAAGGTGATACCCGCTCGGCGCCACGTGTACGAGTCCGGAGACAACTGGATGCCGCTCGCCCGCAAGCACCACCGGCAAGGACGAGGCGGTGTCGAGAATGGTCGGCAGCATGTCGGGGCTGTCCGCCCCGAGGTGGACGACGATCACGACCCCGGCGTCGAGATCGGGGTCGAGGGCCGCCAGCAGCTTCATGAGCGCCGCGGGGGCGCCCGCGGACCCGCCGACGACGACGGTGCGGCGCGCCGGACCCTGCGCCGCCGCAGCGATGCGGCGGGCCTCGGCCAATTCTGCCCGCCCCGCCATCGCCCGGCTTCAGAGCCAGGGACGCTCGGCGCCCTTGGAGGCCTCGTAGGAGGCGATGGCCGGCGCCTTCTCCAGCGTGAGCCCGATGTCGTCGAGCCCTTCCAGCAGGCAGCGCTTGCGGAAGGGATCGATGTCGAACGTCACCACGCCGCCATCGGGACCTCGAATCTCCTGCGCCTCGAGATCCACCGTGAGCGTCGCATTGGCGCCGCGGTCGGCATCGTCGAACAGCTTGTCGAGGTCGTCCTTGGACACGACGATCGGCAGGATGCCGTTCTTGAAGCAGTTGTTGTAGAAAATGTCCGCGAAAGACGTGGAGATGACGCAGCGGATGCCGAAGTCGAGCAGTGCCCAGGGGGCATGCTCGCGGGAGGAGCCGCAGCCAAAATTATCGCCGGCCACCAGGATCTTGGCGTTCCTGTAGGCGCTCTGGTTGAGCACGAAGTCCGGGTTATCCGAGCCGTCGTCCTTGTAGCGCATCTCGGAGAACAGGCCCTTGCCGAGCCCGGTGCGCTGGATCGTCTTCAGATACTGCTTGGGGATGATCATGTCGGTATCGACATTGACCAGCTTCAGCGGCGCGGCGACGCCTTCGAGGACGGTGAACTTCTCCATGGGACCCTTCAGCTTTGGCGAGCCTGTCGTGGCGCCCGGCCTGCCAGTACGGCATCTCGCCCTTCGCGAACCGGAACGGCGATGCGGCTGGCGAGCGCTCGCCAGCCGCATCCAATGCATTTCATAACAGGCGCGTCCCGCCTTGCCCAGCAGGTGAAAGCCGGCAAAGCCTGTGGGAACCCCTCAGCGCGCTCACCGCTCCGGCAGCATGCGCTTCAGCACGTCGTCCTTCAGCACCACGTGGTGGATCACCGCCGCCGCGGCGTGCAGCAACGCCAGGATGACGAGGGCATTGGCCAGCAGCTCATGCACCTCCTGCACCTGCCGTGCGGCGGTCCGGTCCACGGCGATCGGCGAAGGGATGGTGAAGAGCGAGAAGAAGGACACTTCGTTGCCGCGCAGGAAGGACAAATAGATGCCCACGATCGGCGTCACGATCAGCAGCAGGTAGAGCAGGCCATGCGCCGCCTCGGAGGCGATCTTTACCGGGCGCGAAAGCGCGGTGGAGGCCGGGGGGGTGGCACCGAACACACGTGCCGGAATACGGATGGCCACCAGCGCCAGCACGAGGAGACCGACGGAGATGTGGGTCCACCAGATCCAGCCGCGCTCCGGGCTGCCACGCGGAAAGAACTGCTCCACATAGGTGATGCCGAAGACGACGATGATGGACAGCACGGTCAGCCAGTGCAGGGCGCGAAGGGGCGCGCCGTAGCGCGTAAGCGTCGGATCGATAGGCACTGCTCGACTCCTCTTGTTTTGATCCATTCTAAAGACCAGCTCCGCAGTCGGTCCAGCGATCCGGACACGGCTTCCCTGCGGTCAATTGGCTCGGTCCTCGACCTCGGCCATGTCGTCGTCGGACAAGCCGAAGTGATGGCCGATCTCGTGCACGAGCACATGGGTGACGAGATCCCCCAGCGTTTCCTCGTGCTCGGCCCAGTAATCGAGGATCGGTCGGCGATAGAGGAACACCATGTTCGGCATCTGGCCGGTCTGCGCCACCGCGCCCTGCTGGGCCCTGCCGATGCCCTGGAACAGGCCGAGCAGATCAAACGGTGTCTCCGCCCCAAGCTCGTCCAGCACGTCGTCGGTGGGGAAATCCTCGACCTTGATCACGATGCCGGCACACAGGGACCGGAAACGCTCCGGCAGGTCGGCGAACGCCTCCTCGGCGAGATGCGCCAGCTCATCGAGGCTCGGGGCGAGGCGATCATGCCAAGCGCTCCTGCCGCTTCCTGCACCCGCCGCCATGCCGCCTCCCCTTCCTGCCTACCGCTCACCGGCAGCCCTTATCCTACCGCATCGCAGCAAACCCATGACAAGACAGGCCGGAGCAAAGGGCCTCAGGCGCCAGACGTCACGGAGCCGTGACTTTCCTGAACACTTTCTGAACACAAGCATCAATCGGGGTTCAGAAGATGTTGGTTAAGGAACTCTTAATCGGCCTGCATCGTTAACCGTGCAGACCCCCACTTGGGAGAGTGGCCATGCTGCGGAAGCTTGCGGTCACCGGCGCGCTGGTGACAATCCTTGGAATTGCTGCGTTTTTCGCCCCCCATGAGGCAAGTGCCGCAACCGCGGGCGTTGTTTCGAGCCTGATCTTCTGATCCGGCCGTCAGACGGCAGGGGTTCTGCGCGCCGCCTGATCACGCGATTGTGAAGGATGGAACCAGCCTTTCAGCTGGCCTGCCTCCTTCCTGCAACAGGCATCGAACCGTCTTCGCACCCGCAAAAAAGGCGAAGGGCGCCACCGGGGTGGCACCCTCCTTCCTGATGGTACGGTCGTGCGCTGGCGTCCGCGCAGACGTCTATCTCACGCCTGCTTCGGCCAGTCGCGCACATCCACGAACCGGCCGGCGATGGCCGCTGCCGCCGCCATGGCCGGCGACACCAGGTGCGTGCGGCCCTTGAAGCCCTGGCGCCCTTCGAAATTGCGATTCGAGGTGGACGCGCAGCGCTGTTCCGGACTCAGCCGGTCCGCATTCATCGCCAGGCACATGGAGCAGCCAGGCTCCCGCCATTCAAAGCCAGCCTCCTTGAAGATCCGGTCCAGCCCTTCCGCCTCGGCCTGCTCCTTCACGAGGCCGGAGCCGGGAACAACCATGGCGGAGACGTTCGGATTTACCTTGTGGCCCTGGGCGATCGCCGCCGCCTGCCGCAGATCTTCGATGCGCCCGTTGGTGCAGGAGCCGATGAACACGCGGTCGAGGGCGATGTCGGTGATCTTCGTGCCGGCGGAAAGGCCCATGTAGCCCAGCGCCCGGATCTTCGCGGCGCGCCTGCCCTCGTCGGCGATCAGCTCCGGATCGGGCACCACGCCCTCCACCGAGATCACGTCCTCCGGGCTGGTGCCCCAGGAGACGATGGGCGGCAGGTTCGCGCCGTCGATGTGGATCTCGCGGTCGAAGTGCGCGCCCTCGTCCGAGCGCAGGGTCTGCCAGAACCGCACCGCGGCGTCCCAATCGGCCCCCTTCGGGGACTTCGGACGGCCCTTGAGGTATTCGAACGCCTTCTCGTCTGGCGCCACCAGACCGGCGCGGGCGCCGGCCTCGATGGACATGTTGCACACCGTCATCCGCCCTTCCATGGACAGGGAGGTGATGGCGTCCCCGGCATATTCGATCACATAGCCGGTGCCGCCTGCGGTGCCGATGGTGCCGATGATGGCGAGCACCACGTCCTTGGCGCCCACGCCCTCGGGCAGCGGCCCGGTGACGGTGACGCGCATGTTCTTCGCCTTCTTCTGGATCAGCGTCTGGGTGGCGAGCACATGCTCCACCTCGGACGTGCCGATGCCGTGGGCGAGCGCGCCGAACGCGCCGTGGGTGGAAGTGTGGCTGTCGCCGCAGACGATGGTGGTGCCGGGCAAGGTGAAGCCCTGCTCGGGGCCCACCACGTGGACGACGCCCTGGCGCTTGTCGAAGCCGTCGTAATACTCGACGCCGAACTCCTTCGTGTTCTCCGCCAGCGCCGCGATCTGGGCGACGCTCTCCGGGTCGGGGTTCGGCAGGGTGCGGTCGGTGGTGGGCACGTTGTGGTCGACCACGGCGAGGGTCTTGTGCGGCGCGCGCACCTTGCGGCCCGTCGCCCGCAGCCCCTCGAAGGCCTGCGGGCTCGTCACCTCATGCACCAGATGGCGGTCGATGTAGAGCAGGCAGGTGCCGTCGTCCTGGCGGGCGACCACGTGGTCGTCGAAGATCTTGTCGTAGAGGGTGCGGGGGCCGTTCGCGGGAGCGTTCATGGTGTCCTGTCCTGAGGAGAGGCCGGCGCGCGCGCAAGCGGCCGGACTGGTCTCGAAATGGCTTCGGTAAAGGGCGCGTCAGGCGCGAAGCTGGGCCGAGGCGGCCGTGGTGAAGCGGCCGAAGAAGCGGCCCGGCAGGCGCACGTGGTCCGGCACCGCCGCGAACTCCATCGTGGTGCGCGCGAACGGCCCGGCGGCGCAGAAGGCCACCCGGCTCAGGGTCTTGAGATGCACGCGCGCATGGGGCATGGCGAGGTTTTTAGCAGTTCCACGCTGCCGCGACAATCCGGCGCGCAAAGCTGTGAAAACGTCTTCACGCGCCTTTTTCCCTTGCCCGCAGTCCGCCGGCCGGCGAGGAAGGGCCCACAGCGAAGCATGACGGCGGGGATCTGGCGTGCGTTTCATCGCGACCTTCGATGCAGCATCCTTTCTCGACACGGTGGTGAGCCTTTTCGCCGCCTTCGTCCTCGGCACCCTCATCGGCGCGGAACGGCAGTATCGCCAGCGCACGGCGGGCCTGCGCACCAACGTGCTGGTGGCGGTGGGCTCCGCCGCCTTCGCCGACCTGGCCGCGCGCCTCGGTGGCCCCACCGACGCCATGCGCGTCGTCGCCAACGTGGTCACCGGCGTCGGCTTCCTCGGCGCCGGCGTGATCATGAAAGAAGGCCTCAACGTCCGCGGCCTCAATACCGCCGCCACCCTGTGGTGCTCGGCGGCCGTGGGCAGCTGCGCCGGAACGGACATGCTCGGCGAGGCGGTGCTGATCACCTTCATCATCATCGCCGGCAACACCATCCTGCGGCCCGTGGCCAATTTCATCGACCGGATCCCGCTGGACGAACGACACTCCGAAGTGAGCTATGAAGTCCGCCTCACGGTGGACACCCCCGCCCTGACCGCGCTGCGCGACAAGCTCATCGAAGCGCTGGAAGCGGCCAAGTACCCGGTCGGCGATGTGGAGGAGGAGCCGGGCCCCGACTATACGGCGGTCCTGGTGGCGAAGCTGGTGAGCACGGCAGTGAACGCAGCCGAGCTCGACGCCGTTACCGATCGGCTCGCCACCCTCCCCGGCGTGCGCCACGCCACCTGGGAGAGCAGCACGGAGGAATAGGCCTCACACCCCGGCGAGGTGATGGAGGACGATGCCGCTGGTGGTGGCGACGTTCAGGCTGTCGAAGCCCGTCGCCATGGGAATGGCCACGGTCCGCACGCGCGCCATCAGCTCCGGCGGCAGGCCCGGCCCCTCGGTGCCGAAGAGCGCGGCGACCCGGGGCGGGCGGGCAAGGTGGGAAAGCACCTCTTGCCCGGAGGGCGAGAGCGCCACCACCTCGAAGCCGCGTGCGCCGAGCAGCTCGAGCAGCATGCCGGCATTGGGCACCCGCACGAAGGGGACCACCAGGCTCGCGCCCACCGAGACGCGGATGGCCTTGCGATAGAGCGGATCGCAGCAGGCCACGTCGATGATCACCGCATCCGCCCCGAAAGCCGCGGCATTGCGGAAGATGCCACCCATATTGTCGTGATTGGTGAGGCCGAGCGCGACCACCACCAGCGCCCGCTCCCCCAGCGTATCGAGCAGCGCGGCCGGCTCCGGCAGCGCCCGCGCCGCGCCGAGGGCGAGGATGCCGCGGTGGATGGGGAAGCCGACCACCTCGTCCATCACCGCCTGGCTCGCCACATGGACGGGCACCTCCTCCGGCAGCGCGGCGATCACGTCGGAAAGACGCGCGGCCTGCGCCTGGGACAAAAGCAGCGAGAGGAGGCGATGCCCACCCGCCGTGCCGAGGCGGGAGGCGAGCAGGCGCAGCACCACCTCCCCCTCCGCCATGAAGCGCCCCTGCCGGCCCACGAGGTCGCGCTCGCGCACGTGGGCATAATCCGCAATGCGCGGGTCATCGGCATCGGTGACGGGCAGGATCATAAGGGCCGGCGCTTCACCGGCACCGGCGGGCAGGTGGTGGCGCGCACCACCAGCTCGGGCGACATCTCCACCCGTTCCATCGGACGGCCGGGATCGGCAATCCGCTTCAGGGCGAGATCGGCGGCGGCGCGGCCATATTCGGCGATGAAGGTGTGCACCGAGGTGAGGCCAGGGTGCCAGAGCTTGGCCTCGGCGATGTCGTCATAGCCCACCAGCGAGAAGTCCTTGCCCGGCGTGAGCCCGGCCGCGGACAGGCCCATGAGGGCGCCGAAGGCGGACAGGTCGTTGAAGCAGACGGCGGCCGTGGGCGGCTCCTCAAGCGCCAGCAGGCGGGCGAGCTGGCGGCGTCCCTCCTCCCTCAGGCCCGGCCCCTCCATGACGAGGGTGGGGTCGAAGGGGATGCCCGCCGCCGCAAGCCCCGCCTTGTAGCCCGCAAGGCGCTTGCGGCCGGTGGAGATGGCGCCATAGCCGCCCAGCATGCCGATGCGCCTATGGCCGAGCGCGACGAGGTGCGCCACTCCCAGCGCCACGCCGGTGCGATCGTCGGAGCCGGCGAAATCGAAGCCGGAGCCCTCGATCTCGCGCGTCACCTGCACCACGGCGATGCCGGTGGCGGCAAGCGCCTTCAAATCGTCCACCGTGGAAGAGGCGGCGGGCGAGACGAGAAAGGCATCGGGGCGGTATTCGGCCAGCGTGCCGAGGGTGCGCGCCTGGCGTGCCACATCTTCCTGGCTCACCCCCAGCAGCACCGTCTTGCCGGCCGCGGTGAGCGCCTCCTCCACCGCGGCGAGCAGCTCGGTGAAGGAGGGATTGACGATATCGTGCAGGCCCAGGGCGACGATATTGGTCCGCGCGGTGCGCAGCGCCGCCGCCCCGCGATTGGCCACGTAGCCGCGGGCGCGGGCCGCCTCCTGCACCTTGAGGCGTGTCGCCTCGGCCACCATGGGGCTGTCGCGCAGCGCGAGCGAGATGGTGGCGGTGGAGAGGCCCAGCTCCCGGGCAAGCCCCTGGAGCGTCACCTTGCCGAGAGGCACGTTGGCCTGAGCGGGAGTCGTCTCGTCCATGGGCATCCCTATAACCGGATCTGTCGCGCCTCGCGCCGTCCTTTTGTTCATGCTAAACGATTTAACGGAAGGTACCAACCGAAGACGACAATCAAACACATCAGGTTCGGGAGACGGACAATGACCAAGGCACGCGTGGGCTTCATCGGCGTCGGGCTGATGGGGCACGGCATGGCGAAGAACATCCTCGCCAAGGGCTTTCCCCTCGCCGTGATGGGCCATCGCAACCGCGCGCCGGTGGACGACCTCGTCGCCCGCGGCGCCACCGAGGTGAAGTCCCCCGCCGAAATGGCCGCCGCCTGCGACATCATCGTGCTGTGCGTCACCGGCGCGCCGCAGGTGAGCGAGGTGCTGCGCGGGGAGAAGGGCATTCTCTCCACGGCGAAGCCCGGCCTCCACATCATCGACACCTCCACCTCCGAGCCGACGCTCACCATGGCGCTTGCCGCCGAGCTGAAGGAGCGCGGCATCTTTTTCTGCGACGCCCCCCTGGGCGGCACGCCGGTGCAGGCGGAGGAAGGCACCCTTTCCGCCATGGTGGGCGCGGAGGATTCCGCTTTCGCCGTGGTGGAGCCGGCCATTGCCGCCTTCGCCAGCCGCATCGTCCGGGTGGGCGCGCCGGGGGCGGGGCACACCATGAAGCTCGTCAACAACTTCCTGTCGCTGGGCTATGGCGCCATCTATGCCGAGGCCCTCGCCATCGCCGCCAAGGCGGGAGTGACAGCGCCGGTGTTCGACAGCGTCATCCGCGGCGGGCGCATGGATTGCGGCTTCTACCAGACCTTCATGGGGTATGCGCTGGAGGGCAACGCCGAATCGCATCGCTTCACCATCACCAATGCCCACAAAGACATGCGCTACGTCACCAACCTTGCCACCAACACGGGCGCAGTGGCTTTCATCAGCGCCACGGTGAAGAACCTCTATGCCACCGCCGAGGGCCTCGGCGCCGGCGCGCAGAACGTGCCGCTGCTGGTGGACGTGATGGCCAGGATCAACGGCCTGCCGACGGTGCCGGAGCGCAAGGCGGCGGCGGAGTAGCGACAGCCGGCCGGGGCGCCGCGCTCCGGCACCGTGACCTTCCGGCCACGCTTGCGCCAGGGTTCGGCGCCCGCACGATCAATGGGCGCGCCGCCGGAACAAGCTCGGGGGAGCCATGGCACCGCGTCTTCCTGCAATGGCCGCCCTCGCAGCGATGGCCGGCCTGCTGCTCGCGCCGGCCCTCTCCCGGGCTGCTCCGGCCTTCGACAAGCCCCTCGACGTGAAGGAAGTGGCGCCGAAATCCGACAGCGAGTCGGAGATGGCGAAATGCACTTATTTCGTGGACCTCATGGTGCATGAGGTCTTCGACGGGCCCACGGCGAAAAAGCCGCGGATCGTCCCGGACAAGGCCGGCCCCTGCACCCTCGCGGTTCCCGCCGGCACCACGGTGGAGATGGAGGACATGATCCTCCAGGGCCGCAAGGGGCCTTTCCTGCTCTTCGCCTACGTGGATGCTCAGGGCGCAGCGGACTTCGCCATCGTGCAGGCGGAAACCGGCAAGGTGATCTTCAAGGATGCGATGGCCCTCGACCCCGACGCCCTTCGCATCGGCATCGAGAGCGGCGCCCTGAAGCTCGGCTACCTGCGCGGCATCAACGCGCCCTGCTCCATGCTCCAGAGCAACGCACGATGCTGGGCCAGCATCGTGATGGACGGGAAGATCCCGAAGGACATGGAGCGGCAGATTCCCGACGGGAAGATCTGCACCCCCGCCTACAAGGCCGCCGGGGCGCCGCGGGACAATCCGAGCATTCTCACCTATCCGCTCGATGTGCTGGTCTCGGCAGACGGCACGCAAAAGGAGCTTTCCCGCGGGAAGATAGGGTGCGTGCCGGCGCCCTGACGCGGATCCCCCACCTTCCCTGCACGCGGCTGCATCCTGCAACCTCGTCACTCGATGCAGGGCGCCCGGACTTGACGCACATCCGGACCCCGACCGCGCCACAGCGGCATCCCGGCCGCCTGCCCCTGCGCACCACGTGCCGCGAGCCGGCACAATGCCGACATCTTGCAGGCGCATGCAGAAAGAGCCGGTGCCGCATGCCAGCGGGCTGGCGCGTTGATCACGCTTCGACTTCCTGTGCGCGTGGCAAGCCCCACGCACGAGAGCCGATGAGACGCCGGCGGGCTTTCGCCTGCCGGTCGATTGTTTGCTTCGACATGGAGACGATCATGGCCGACATCCAGAAAGTACCCGTCAAGATCTCACCCAAGACGGCTGCGCCCACACCGCAGACGGCGATGCACTCGCCCTTCGATCACCTGCGGCGGGAAATCGACCAGGTGTTCGACAACTTCCGCGCCATGGGCTTTCCCTTCGCTCGCCGCGGCCTCGATCTCGACATGCCATGGCCACGCCTCGGCGCGCTCGCCCTCACCCCGGCCATGGACGTGGCGGAGCGGGCGAACGAATACGAGATCACGGCCGAGCTCCCGGGCATGGACGATAAGGACATCGAGCTGAAGCTCGCCAACGGGAACCTCACCATACGGGGCGAGAAGAAGGAGCAGCGGGAGGAAAAGGAGGGGGACTACTACCTCTCCGAGCGCCGCTACGGCTGCTTCACCCGCACCTTCAAGGTGCCGGAAGGGGTGGACGTGGACAAGGTGGAAGCCCGCTTCGCCAAAGGCGTCCTCACGGTGAAGCTGCCGAAGTCCGCCGAGGCCCAGAAGCAGGAGAAGAAGATCGAGATCAAGGCGGCGTAGAGGCCCCGGCCCTCACAGCCGGATCGAACAGAGGCCTGGGCTTTCTCGCAGGCGCAGGCCTCTGCGTGTTGGTCGGCTACACCGAAATGGCGTGCATTTCCCCCAGCGCCCTGATGAAGATCACGCCCGGCGGCACCCCTGTCAGGAATGAACAGGAAGTAAACCTGCTTCATTGACGTAACTGCATGCCGGGCGTCGCCCCTTCACCCGCCCTTAACCCCTTGCCGCCACACTGCGCCCTGTGAGTGAGCGTTGCGTAGGGTTGCGTCATGCGTAGTGTGGCCAAGGGGGCGGCTGGGCGGGCTGCGCGCCGGTTCGACGAGCGCCCGATGTATTCCCAGACCGCCCCCTTGGCGGCGAATTCCGGGCGGCCGGCCGACGTGCCGGCCCTGCCCCTCAACCAGGTGGTTCTCGGCGACAGCGTGCGCGAGATGGCCGCGCTGCCCCCCGGCAGCGTGGACCTCGTGTTCGCCGATCCGCCCTACAACCTCCAGCTCGGCGGCGAGCTGAAGCGGCCGGACGAAAGCCGCGTGGACGCGGTGGACGACGCCTGGGACCAGTTCGAGAGCTTCCAGGCGTATGATGCGTTCACCCGCGCCTGGCTCCTGGCCGCGCGGCGGGCGCTGAAGCCCAACGGCACGCTGTTCGTCATCGGCTCCTACCACAACATCTTCCGCGTCGGCGCGCTGATGCAGGATCTGGGCTTCTGGATCCTCAACGACATCATCTGGCGCAAGGCCAACCCCATGCCCAACTTCCGGGGCCGGCGCTTCACCAATGCGCACGAGACCCTGATCTGGGCCGCCCGCAGCGCGGACGCCAAATACACTTTCAATTACGAGGCGCTCAAGGCCGGCAACGACGACGTGCAGATGCGCTCGGACTGGCTGTTCCCCCTGTGCACCGGCCAGGAGCGGCTGAAGGACGCCGGGGGGCGCAAGCTCCACCCGACCCAGAAGCCCGAGGCGCTCATCGCCCGCATCCTGCTCTCGGCAACGAAGCCCGGCGACGTGGTGCTCGATCCCTTCTTCGGCTCCGGCACCACCGGCGCGGTGGCGAAGCGCCTGCGCCGTTCGTTCATCGGCATCGAGCGGGAAGAGGCCTATGCCGAGGCCGCCCGCACCCGCATCGACGCCATCGAGCCCTTGTCGGAAGAGGCCCTCGTCGCCCCGCCGAGCGCCCGGGAGGCGCCGCGCGTCGCCTTCTCCGCCTTGGTGGAGCGCGGGCTCGTCACGCCCGGCGCCGAGCTCACCGATGCCAAGGGCCGTTTCCGCGCCGTGGTACGCGCGGACGGCACCATCTCGCTGTCCGGCGGGCAGAATGTGGGCTCCATCCATCGCGTCGGGGCCCTCGCCCAGGGGGCGGAGGCCTGCAACGGCTGGACCTTCTGGCACGTGGAGCAGGAAGGCCGCCGCCACCCCATCGACGTGCTGCGCGCCCGCCTCCGGGCGGAGATGGGCATCGCGGCCGAATAGGCCTACTCGATCCCGCCCTGCGCCAGCACCTTGCGCATGACGGAGGGCAGCGCCTCCGCATCGAACCCTTCGGGCGCCACCCAGCGATGCCCGGCCGGCGCGGCGGCGCTCATCGGCAGGTCCGCGCGGAGCACGCGCAGCGTCAGCGCGAAATGGGTGAAGACGTGCTCCACCGCACCCGGCAGAAGCCGCCAGCGGGCCTTCAGCGGCGCGTGCTCTTCCGGAGCCTCCGGCTGCGGCCCCCAGGGGGTGGAGGGCACTTCCGTCATCTTCGCCAGAAGCCCCTTGTCGGGCCGGGTGCGCAGCAGCACCGCCCCGTCCGCCCGCACCGCGAGAAAGGCAACGCCGGCACGGCTCGGCTTCTCGCCCTTCGGCGCTTTCACCGGATAGCGCGCGGGATCACCTGCCGCACGGGCCACGCATGGCTCCATCCAGGGACACAGAGAGCAGGCGGGGGACTTGGGCGTGCAGATGGTGGCGCCAAGGTCCATCATCGCCTGGGCGAAATCGCCGGGACGCCGGGCGGGGGTGAGCGCGGCGGCGCTGGCCCTGATGGCCGCCTTGCCCTTGGGCAACGGTTCGTCCAGCGCATGGAGGCGAGACACCACGCGCTCGATATTGCCATCCACCGGGCTCGCTTTGAGGTCGAAGGCGATGGCGGCAATGGCGGCGGCCGTATAGGGCCCGATGCCGGGCAGATCGAGCAACGCCGCCTCGTCCTGCGGGAAGTGCCCGCCGTGGCGCGCGACCACCGCCTTGGCGCAGGCATGCAGGTTGCGGGCCCGCGCGTAATAGCCGAGCCCGGCCCAGGCGGAGAGCACCTCCTCCAGCGGCGCGTCCGCAAGGTGCGCCACCGTGGGCCAGCGGGCGAGGAAGGCGGAGAAATAAGGCCCCACCGCCTTCACCGTCGTCTGCTGCAGCATGATCTCCGACAGGAAGACATGATACGGGTCCGCCCGGCGACCCGGCTCCGCCCGCCAGGGCAGACGGCGGCGGTGGCGATCATACCAGGCGAGCAGGGCCTCGGGATCGGGACGGGAAGCGTGTCCGGCGACGGACCTTGCGGCGGCGGGGCGGGCGGGGGACAATGACATGCGGCCAAGGTGGCCGTCCGAGCGTGCGACGACAAGGGGCCACGCTCCGCCTCTTAAGCGAGAATTCGATTCCCACACCGTGAAACAGCCCAATTTCAAGCCCCGCCGCGCCTCGGGTCCCCGCCCCCTCGCCGATTATGCGGCGCCGGTGATCAGCGATGCCTGCGGCAAGGCCGGATTCTCGGTGGTGGAAGTCGTGACCCACTGGGACGAGATCGTCGGGCCGGACCTTGCCCCGCGCTGCGTGCCCCTGCGCCTGCAGTGGCCGAAGGAGGAAGGCGCCGCTGCGACCCTCATGGTGCGGGTGGAAGGGGCCTACGCCATCGAGCTGCAATATGCCGCGGGCATCGTGGTGGAGCGCATCAACGCCTATTTCGGCTGGCGCTGCGTCGAGCGCCTCGCCCTCCGGCAGGGGCCGGTGCCACAACGTTACGCCCGCCCCACCCTGCCGCCACCGCCGGACAGCTCCAGCGTCGCCAGCGTGCGGGCCGAAATCGGCACGTTCGAGGACGAAGAACTGGCCACGTCCCTCGCCCGGCTCGGAGCCCTCGTGCGGCGCGAGCGGGGCGGCACACGCCGCTAGGGCGCGAGCCGCCCGGCGGCGCGAAGCTGACCAAGCTGTGATCGGGCAGGCGTTTGCCGCCATATCCTCGACATGCTAGAGCGCGAAACATCTCACGGCGCGTGCCATACGGCCGTCCTTGTTCCCGAACTTCGTCCTCGCGTGCCCCGCCCCTCTACTGTCCCGACGCTGCAACGGATTAGGTGATGCGACCCACAAGGCTCCCGCCTGCACCGACGGACCTTCCGGAGACGACCATGATTATCGACCGCCGCCGCTTCCTGGCCGGAGCCGGCCTCGCCGCCCTGATCGCCGGGCTGGGCCTGCCCCTCTCCCTCGACCGGGCCGCGGCGCAATCGGCCGATCAGGTCAAGCTCCTCGCGCCGGCGGCCAGCCCGCTGCCGGAGAAGGCGCTCGGCAGCCCCACCGCGCCGGTCACCGTCATCGAGTACGCCTCCATGACGTGCAGCCACTGCGCGCATTTCCACACCACCACCTTCCCCGAGCTGAAGAAGAAGTACATCGACACGGGCAAGGTGCGGTTCATCTTCCGCGAGTTCCCGTTCGACGACGTGGCGGTGGCGGCCTTCATGCTCGCCCGCTGCCTGCCGGACGACAAGTATTATCCCATGGTCTCGGTGCTGTTCGAGCGCCAGCTCTCCTTCGTCCGTGCCAGCGCGTCCGATCCCTCGGACAAGGCGTTCCAGGGCCTGCTCGCCATCGCCCGCCAGGCCGGCATGAGCCAGGCCGAGTTCGAGAAATGCCTGACCGACAAGGACCTCGCCAAGAAGGTGCAGGAAAGCGCCGCTTATGCCTCGACGCAGCTGGGCGTGAACTCCACCCCCACCTTCTTCATCAACGGCAAGAAAGAGTCCGGCGCCATGCCCATCGAGTGGTGGGACAAGCAGCTGGAGCCCCTTCTCGCCGGCAAGTGAGCGGCCTGGTGAGCGGCCTGGCCGTTCGCTTGCGAGCCGGCTCCACCAGGGCCCTGACCATCTGAACATCCGATGCCCGGCCCCATGGCCGGGCATTTTGCGTTTCAGGCACCGGCGCCGCGGCGCTCAGGCCGCGTTGAGCTTGCGCTCCACATAGCGGCTCTCCTGGGTGCGGCCGCCGAAGCCATAGGCATCGGCCTTCACCTCCCGCACCAGAATGTAGCTTTCCACATCCAGCTCCGGCAGGAGCGCGCCCATGGCCGCGAACACCGCCTCGAGATAGGCCGCCTTCTCATCCTTGGTGTTGGTGCCGTCCACCACCTGGATGTCGAGGGAGAAAGACGCGCGCTGCTTCCGGCTCAGGGCCTCGCCGCCCACGAACCACTGGGCCGCCGGGACGAAGGACACCGCCACCGCCGTTACCTTCGGATCCTTGCGCAGGACATGCGCGGTGATGTCGGAAAGGGTGGCCGCCACCATGGCGGCGAGGGCGGCATCGGGTTCGCCTGAGAGCTTGACGTCGAGAAGGGGCATGGGAGCCTCCGTTCGCTGGAGAGGGCTTCACCCTAGGCCACATACATTCATGAGAAAATTTGAATTCTAAAATCCAATGAATTTGCTATCCTCATAAAATGATCCGCAATCTCGATCTCGATCTGTTGCGCAGCTTCGCCGCCGTCGTCGACCTCGGCTCCATCTCCGCGGCGGCCCGCAAGGTTGGGCGCAGCCAGTCGGCGGTGAGCCTGCAGATGGACCGGTTGGCCGAGGCCCTCGGCTTCCAGGTGCTGGAACGGCGCGGGCGCGCGGTGACGCCGACGCCGCGGGGCGGCGCCTTCCTCGAGGATGCCCGCCGCCTCCTCGATCTCAACGACCAGGTGCTCACCCAGCATGTGCATGGCGCCTTTGCCCAGCCGCTGCGGCTCGGCTTCGTGCAGGACGTGGGCGAGGATGTGATGCGCCGCATCCTGTTGCGCCTGTCGGCGAGCTTCCCGCAGGCGCCCATCACCGTGCGGGTGTGCGCCACGTCCATCATGCTGGACAAGCTGAAGGCGGAAGACCTTGATCTCGCGGTGGGATTCAGGGCGGAGAGCGACCTGCCCTCGATCCTGCTGCTGCGCGAGCCCATGGTCTGGATCGCCGCGCGCAGCCTGAGGCTGGACCGGGACGAGCCGGTGCCGCTGGTGCTGTTCGAGAGCCCCTGCATCTGCCGCAGCGCCGCCATCTCGGCCCTCACCTCGGCGGGCCGGGCCTTTCGCGTCGCCTTCACCAGCCCGAGCCTGCATGGCCTCATGGCGGCGGTGGGGGCGGGCATGGGGGTGACGGTGCGCTCGCCGCGGGCGCTCCGGCCGGACCTCGCGCGGGTGGCGGATCTCGACTGCGCCGGCCTGCCGGACATGGAGATGATGCTGTACGGCCGCGCCGGCAACCGCCCGCCAGCGTTGCAGAAAGTGGAAGAGCTGCTGGTGGAGGAGCTCCGCCGGGAGCATCCGCTCTACGCCGTGGCCTGAAGCGGACGGGGGCCGGCGAGAGGCTTGTAAATCCCGTCTTTTCAAAGACTTGTCCTGGCGCCTGCCGGCCGTTTCCGGGCAGGACCACGCGCCCTCCCTCCGAGGGGCGTTCAGATTCAACCATGAGATGATGGCCGCCAGGCGCGGCATCCCCGCCCCATCAGGAAAAAACGCAAGCCCGCCAGCCGCTTGGCGCATGGTCACGGCACCGGTCTTCACCGCCATTCATGCCCCTGCGCCACCGGCGGCGGAACCGCGCGGGCATCGGCCTCCGCGGGTGGGAGACGACGGACGCATCAAGCACCGCCTTGTGGAAGGTGCCGGCATCAGCCCCGTTCCTCTCAAGGGCCACGGGGATGGGAGGCGCGGCGGAAAACAAGGCGGCAGCGAGCGCCATGCCCCGAGACACGATACGGGCCGCAAGCCGGGTTCCAGGATGTCAGGTTGGACGTTCGACGATCTCAGGCCAAAGCCGGAGGCCCCGTGGCGCCGGCAGCGGCACGCCCGCCCCGCCGTCGAGCAAGACGGTTCTAAAATACCTTTGATCCGGGGGATAGAACGTGCCGTCCGCCGCCCCGGTCGCCGCATCACGGTGCCGCAGCCGATGGCACGGCAGGACACCACATGCGCCGCCTCCCCGCCCCCGCCATTGGACGCGCGCCCGAGCACGGCGCCTCCCTCCCCGGCCGGCACGGCGGGCGGTAGCCAGCCCGCCCGCCCCGACCGGGCGGCGAGCCCGCAGGCATGGGCCCTGCGGGCAAGCGCATCCCGCAAGGCGAGGCATCGGGAGCCGTACTCCGATCACGCCGGCCACGCGGCGGCGGCAAGGGTCCGCCGGCCGGCGGATGCGGGGCACTGGCGGTGCGGGTCTGCCTCTGTCACCTTCCGGCAGTTCCGGAAAGGGAATGCCATGGTCTTCTGGGTGCCGATCCTGTGCTACGCCGCCGTCCTCCTCCTGACCGCCGCCGGGCTGGCGCGGCCGCCTTCGCCCCGCCCGCCGTGGCACGGGGCGAACCTGCTGCTGCGCTACATCAACCTGTTCCCGGTGGGCCTCATGGGGTTGTGGGCGGCGCTGGGGCACATCGTGTTTCCGGCCCGCTCGGCCGCCGCCATCGGCTGGGCCACGAGCCCGTTCCAGACCGAGGTGGGGGCCGCCAACCTCGGCCTCGGGGTGGCCGGCGTCATCGCCGCCTTCTACCCCAGCTGGGGCTTCCGCCTCGCCGTCGCCGTCATGACGGCTGGCTTCCTCGGCGGGGCGGCGGCGACCCATGTGGTGGAGATCGCCGAGACGGGAAATCTTGCCGCAGGCAATGCCGGCCCCATCCTCTATACGGACGTGCTGACGCCGCTTTTGCTGCTCATCCTGCTCGCTCTCACCTGCCGATCCGCCCGTCGCGCCGGGGCGTAACAGATCAAGGCGCCGGGGCGGCGGATCCGATGAGAGTGGAGCCGCCTCCCCCTCAGGACAGGGAGCGCGCGGCGCCTCTGGCGCGTCCTCCAGCGAGCAAGGTCCGTACATGGTCGACGAGGAAAGAAACCGCTTCTCCGCCCGCGCCGCCCGCTATGCCCGCGTCGGCGCCAATGTGGGCGGGGTGGCGGCGCGCATCGCCGGGTCGCGGCTCATGGGCCTCGACCGGGAGGGCGGCAATGCCGCGGCGCTGACGGCGGCGCTGGGCTCGCTCAAGGGGCCGCTGATGAAGGTGGCCCAGCTGATGGCCACCATTCCGGACGTGCTGCCCCCCGAATATGCCGCCGAGCTGCAGAAGCTCCAGAGCGACGCCCCGCCCATGGGCTGGTCCTTCGTGCGCCGGCGCATGATGTCGGAGCTGGGCCGCGACTGGGAGACGCGCTTCGCCTCGTTCGCGCACCAGCCCTCCGCCGCCGCCTCCCTCGGCCAGGTGCACAAGGCGGTGACCCTCGACGGCGAGACGGTGGCCTGCAAGCTCCAGTATCCGGACATGCAGGCGGCGGTGGAGGCCGACCTCGCCCAGCTCGACATCCTCTTCTCCATCCACCGCCGCATGGACGGGGCCATCGACACCCGGGAGATCGCCGGCGAGATCGGCGCGCGGGTGCGCGAGGAGCTGGACTATCGCCGCGAGGCGCGCCACGCCGCCCTTTATGCCGCCATGCTGGCCGACGAGCCCCGGGTGCGGGTGCCCCGGGTGCGGGAGGACCTCTCCACCGGGCGGCTTCTCACCCTTGAGTGGCTGGAGGGGGAGAAGATCCTGAATTTCACGGGGCATGACCTCGCCGAGCGCAACCAGCTCGCCGAGGCCATGTTCGCCGCGTGGTGGCTGCCCTTCTCCCGCTTCGGCGTAATCCATGGGGACCCGCACCTGGGCAATTACACGGTCTTTTCGGAAGGCGGCGCGCCGCGGGGCATCAACCTGCTCGACTACGGCTGCATCCGCATCTTCCCGCCTCGGTTCGTGGCCGGGGTGGTGGACCTTTATCGCGGCCTCATGGCGGGGGACGACGCGCGGGTGGTGCACGCCTACGAGACCTGGGGCTTCAAGGGGCTGAAGCGCGAGCTGATCGATGTCCTCAACATCTGGGCGCGCTTCATCTACGGTCCGCTCATGGACGACCGGGTGCGCTCCATCGCCGACGGTGTGGCGCCCGGCCAGTATGGGCGCAAGGAGGCCTTCACCGTGCACAAGGCCCTGAAGGAGCTGGGGCCGGTGACGGTGCCGCGGGAATTCGTCTTCATGGACCGCGCCGCCATCGGCCTCGGCGCCGTGTTCCTGCACCTGAAGGCGGAGCTGAACTTCCACCGCCTGTTCGAGGCGGCCATCGCCGACTTCACAGCGGAGGGGGTGGAGGCGCGCCAGTCCGCGGCGCTGAAAGCGGCGGGGCTCTGAACGGGCCGGAGGAAGAAGGCCTCGCCTGATCGCCTCGGGCGCCGGGCCGATCCCAGCGCGGCCTGGGCTCGGGCGTCGTCGAGGTGGCGCGCGATCATCGCCCGTGCCCCCTGCCGGACCGTGGTGAGGCCCGCTTCCGGGCGGTGGCCAGGATGACACCGGCGCGGCCTGCGTTTGGCCGCTTCCCGCCGTTCGACTGCAGCCGAGATGAGTGGGCGGGCTGCACCATCTGAGGATGCAGCCCGCCTCTCGGTCACTCCGGCTGAGCCAGGCCGAATGCCGGATGATGGATCAGCTCTCCGCGCGGTTCGGTGCCGTCGAAGGGCAGGGCCTGCACCACCTCCGGGGGGCAGCCAGCCACGCCCAGGCCGGGGAAGGCCCGGAAGCCGAACCGGCCATAATAGGCCGGGTCGCCCACCAGCGCCGCGCCCCGGCTGGTCGCCCGCAATCGGCGGAGCGCTTCTGCCATCAGGGCCGTGCCGATCCCCTGGCGATGCCTCGCCGGTAAAACGACAAGCGGGCCGATCAGGCCCCAGCCGTCCTGCGTCCCGATCCGGGCCGCCGAGGCGGCCAGATAGCCGATCACCTCACCCTCGTCCTCACCTTCGTCCTCGGCCACGAGCGAGAGGGCGAGCGCGCCGTCTGCGCGCAGCTTCTCCACGATGCCCGCCTCGGTTCCGGTGGATTGCGGAAGCATCCGGAGCGCTTCAGTCACAAGCCGGCCGATCGCCGGGATGTCACCGGCCGTTTCATCTCGGATCAGCATGTCATGCCCCCTGGTTGTCGAGTTGCGCGCGAACGGAGGTGAGGCCGCGTTTCGAGATCCGGTACGGGCTGCCCGCCCGGGATTCGATCAGCCGTTTCCGCCGCAATCGGGTGAAGACAGCCAGGTCGAAGTCGGCAAGGGCCATCCCCTCGCGCGAGACGCATGTCGCGGACGTGATCTTGGGACCGTCGCCCCGCGCGTGCAGAATGTGCCCGCCAAGGGCCAGCACGTGCAGCGCACGTTGTTCATTTCGTGAGATGTTCATGGAAATCTCGTGTGACAGACGTGACAAAACACCCGGGCGTGCATGCACCCGGCGGCTTTGAACTCACGAGGCTCTCTGAGATCAGAGAGCCTTAATCACACAAGCTCTGACATCCAGTCCCCATCGATCGAGCAGCGGGCATTGTCGCCGCTCAGACCGCCAATCTAGGAAACGCGCGCCCTTGGAACAACCCCGTAAAATGACGGGCGCGGCGGCCGGTGCGGCGCTTCCCCTGCCAGTGCCGGGACCAGCACCAGCCTCGGCCTGCCCCTTCCCGGCCCCAGGGAACGTCCGCTTGTAGGGGCCCGACTGAGCCTCATCGGCGAACCGGCCTAAATCCCATTGGCAGACAGCCAGAATGCCCGCATTTGAAGCGCGCCGCGTATCCGTCAGCGCGCCAAGGGGGCATCTCGGCGGGCGAAGGCCGCCGTCGCCGAAGGGACCGCCGCCTGAAGCCCCTCAGGAGCCGCCGGCCCTGCGGGCCAGCTCCACGAGGTAGCGCACCCCGTGAGGCAGGGCGGCGTCGTTGAAGTCGTAGCGCGCGGAATGGAGATGGCGCCCATCCTCCGCCGGGCCGTTGCCCAGCCACACATAGGCGCCCGGCCGCTGCTCCAGCATGAAGGCGAAGTCCTCCGCCCCCATGCTGGGGGCAAGGTCGGTGGCGACCGCCGCCGTCCCCACCGCAGCCACCGCCGCCGCCTTGGCGGTTTCCGCCTCGGCCGGGGTGTTCAGGGTGGCGGGATAGCGGCGGGTGTAGGAGAAACGGCAGGTGGCGCCGAAGGCGCGGCAGATGAGGTCCGCCCGCGTCGCCATCTGCGCCTCGATCAGGTCCCGCACATCCGGCAGGAAGCAGCGCGTGGTGCCGCGCAGCACCACCTGGTCGGGAATGACGTTCCAGGTGTCTCCGGCATGGATCTGAGTCACGCTCACCACCGCCGCCTCGATGGGGTTCACGGCGCGCGAGACGATGGTCTGCCAGGCGTTCACCAGCTGGGCGGAGATGGCGATGGGGTCGATGCCCTGGTGAGGCATGGCGCCGTGGCTGCCCTTGCCCTCCACGATGGCCTCGAAGGTGTCGAAGGCGGCCATGACCGGCCCGCCATGCACCGCCATATGGCCCACCGGCAGGCCTGGCCAGTTGTGCATCCCATAGACCGCGTCCATGGGGAATTTATCGAACAGCCCATCCGCCACCATCGTCCTGGCGCCGCCTTCATTCTCCTCGGCGGGCTGGAAAATGAAGACGCAGGTGGCACCGCCTGTCCCGGTCTCGGCGAGAATGCGCGCCGCGCCCAGCAGCATGGTGGTGTGGCCGTCATGGCCGCAGGCGTGCATCCGCCCGGCCTGGGTGGAGGCGTAGGGCAGAGCGG
Organism: Xanthobacter nonsaccharivorans; assembly: GCF_043194755.2. Lineage (NCBI taxonomy): Bacteria > Pseudomonadati > Pseudomonadota > Alphaproteobacteria > Hyphomicrobiales > Xanthobacteraceae > Xanthobacter > Xanthobacter nonsaccharivorans. Next base: position 3,925,819 of record NZ_CM195526.1, read on the forward strand.
TGGCCTCGGCGATGGGCAAGGCGTCCATGTCGCAGCGCAGGCCGATGGTCGGGCCGTTCCCGGCGCCCCTGAGCACCCCAACCACCCCGGTGCCGGCAAGGCCGGCATGCACCTCCAGCCCGAAGCGGCCCAGCCGCTCCGCCACGAAAGCCGCCGTGCGGTGCTCCTCATAGGCGAGCTCGGGATGGGCGTGGAGATCGTGCCGCCATGCCGTGAGCTCCGGCAGGATGGCGGCGATGCGGGCGGGGATGTCGGTCATGTCCGCGCTTTCCGTTAGAACCGGCCGAGATGGAGCAATGTCGCCACGGTGCCGATGCCGGCGCCGGCCACCAGCCACGCGAAACGGTCGAGCAGGCCATAGGCCGTCGCGGCCGGGGCCGCCGTGGCCGGCGCGGCGGGCGGGACGGCAGGATGGACCGGGATGGCCCGCGCCGCCGCCGGGGCGGCGGGGGACTCGGCTTCCGCCGGGCCGCCCGCCGCCTCACCCGCCACGATGCGGGAGAAGGCGCCGAAGAACTGGTCCGCCATGGTCTTCGCCACCCCGCCGATGAGCCGTCCGCCCACGGCGGCGAGCTTGCCGCCCACGTCCACCTCGGCGCTGTAGGTGAGGACCGTGTCCCCTCCGTCGGCGACGAGGCGCACCCGGGCCGAGCCCTTGGCGAAGCCCGCCGGGCCGCCCTGCCCGCGCCCCGAGAGGGTGTAGCCGTGGGGCGGGTCGAGGTCGGACAGCTCCACCTTGCCCTTGAAGGTGGCCGAGACCGGGCCGACCTTGGCGGTCACGGTGGCGGTGAACTCCTGCGCGCCGGTCTGCTCCAGCGTCTGGCAGCCGGGCAGAGCGCGGCGCAGCACGTCCGGATCGTTCAGCGCGGCCCAGACCGCCTCCTGGCGGGCGGGGATGCGGTATTCGCCGGTAATGTCCATGGCAAGGCTCCGGATTCGGCCTCAGAGGCCGGCATAGAGGCGGAACAGCGCCTGGGTGCCGTCGTCCGCGTGGCCCGCCGCGGCGAGGGTGTCATAGAGGCGCTTGGCCTGGGCGAGGCCCGGCAGATCGAGGCCCATGTGCTCGGCCTCGGCAAGGGCGATGCCCATGTCCTTGATGAAGTGGCGCACGTAGAAGCCGGGGGCGAAATCGCCGTCCAGCATGCGCGGGCCGAGCACCGAGAGAGCGAAGCTCGCGGCGGCGCCCGTGCCGATGGACTTCAGCACCGCCCGGGGGTCGAGCCCGGCGCGCGCGGCATAGGACAAGCTCTCGCACACCGCCATCATGTTGCAGGCGATGGCGATCTGGTTGGCCATCTTGGTGTGCTGGCCGGCACCCGGCCCGCCCTGGCGCAGGATGTTGTCGCCCATGGCGGCGAACACCGGAGCGAGGTGCGCGAAGGCGGTTTCCTCGCCCCCCACCATGATGGAGAGCCTGGCGTTGCGCGCGCCCACATCGCCGCCGGAGACCGGGGCATCGAGCACCGGCACGCCCCTCTCCACGCCCGCCGCGGCGATGCGCATGGCGAGCGACGGGCTGGAGGTGGTCATGTCCGCCAGCACCGTGCCGGGCGCCGCCCGGGCAATGAGCCCATCGGCGCCGAGATAGAGCGCCTCCACGTCGTCGGGCATGCCGACGATGGAGATCACCGCGTCGCAGGCCGCCGCCAGCTCGCCGGGTCTATCGTGCCAGACGGCGCCCCTGGCCACGAGCTCGTCGGCCTTGGCGCGGGTGCGGTTGAAAACGTGGAGTTCGTAGCCGGCGGCCTGGACGTGGCCGGCCATGCTGGAGCCCATGATGCCGAGGCCGATGAAGCCGACCTTCCGGATGGGGCGCAACGGGGTCATTCTGGTCCTTCCTGGATGTCAGCGGCGGCCGGCGATGAGGCCGCGGATATAGGGGGCGGAAAGCGGGAGGCGCTCGGCCACCGCCCCGAAGGGCGCCAGCGCGTCGTTCACCGCATTGGTCAGCGCGCCGATGGCGCCCATGACGCCGCCCTCGGCCATGCCCTTGATGCCGGCCGGGGTGCGCCGGCTGGGCGTGTGCAGGGGCAGGATCTCGAAGTCCGGCAGATCGCAGGCGGTGGCGAGCAGATAATCGGCGAGGGTGCTGGAAAGGTTCTGCCCGGTCTCGTCGTAGAACACCTGCTCCATCAGGGCGCCGGACAGCCCCATGGCGACGGCCCCCTGCTGCTGGCCGCGCACCACGATGGGATTGAGCACCGTGCCGCAATCCTCCGCCACCACGTAGCGGCGGATGGCGACGCGCCCCGTCTCCCGATCCACCTCCACCTCGCAGGCGTGGGCGGAGTTGGAATAGGTCATGGGAGGAGGGTCGTAGGAGAGCGAGAAGTCGAGGCCCGGCTCGACGCCGCCGGGCAAGGCGGTGGGGTCGAGATAGGCGATGCGCGCCACGTCGGCGAGGCCGATGCCGGCGGCGGTCCAGGTCCCTGCCACGCGCCGCTCGACCTGGCCGTCGGTGAGCCGCAGCTCGTCGGCGCTGTTGAGGTTCAGCATGTGGGCGGCGACGGTGAGCACATGGGCCTGCGCCTTGCGGGCGCATAGGAACAGCGCGCCACCGCCGGCGGTGGCGCCGCGCGCGCCGCGGCTGCCCATGCCGTAGGGCGCGACGTCGGTGTTGCCCAGCGCGATGCGCACCTGCGCGGTGTCCACCCCGAGCCCCTCCGCCACCGCCTGGGCAAGGGGGGTCTCATAGCCCTGGCCGGTGCCCATCAGGCCCACCGAGGCGTTGACGACGCCGGTGGGCTCGATGCGCACCCAGGCCGCCTCATGGCCGGAGCCGGGAATGCCGGCGGACTTGTAGAAGCGCGAGCCGTAGGTGGTGGATTCCACCACCGAGCAGAGGCCGAGGCCGAGATGGCGCCCCTCGGCCCGCGCCTCCGTCTGGCGGCGGCGGAATTCCTCATAGCCGACCGCCCCCACCACCGCTTCCAGCGTCTCGCGCGGGGTGATGTCCTCCAGGACCTCCCCGGTGGCCATGGTGTAGGGCAGGTCCTCGGGGGAAAGCATGTTGACGCGGCGCACCGCCAGCGGGTCGAGGCCGAGCTTTCGGGCCACCGCGTCCAGCGTGCCGTCCATCACCCAGCTGGTCATGGCCATGGGCGCCCGCATGGGGCCGACGCCGCATTTGTTGGTGAGCGCCACCGTGATCTCGTAGCTGTAATCGGAGATGCGGTAGGGCCCGGTGAGGATCAGGGCGATGACCCGGGCGATATAGTTGCCCGGAAAGAAGCTGTAGGCGCCGAAATCCTCGCGGATGTCGAGCTCCAGGCCCAGAATGCGCCCGTCTTCGGCCACGGATGCGCGGGTGCGGCAGGTGGCCTCGCGGGCGTGGCAGGCGGCCTGGAGATTCTCCAGGCGGTCCTCGCGCCAGCGCACCGGCCGCTTCAGCCGCATGGCGAGCGCCGCCACGGTCAGCTCCTCGCGATAGAGCGCGATCTTCTGGCCGAAGCCGCCGCCGATGTCGGGGCAGATCACCGTGATCTGGGATTCAGACAGGGACAGGCGCCGGGCGAGCTGGGTGCGCAGCGGGTGGGGCACCTGGTTGCCCACATGGAAGGTGAGGTGCGCGCGCCCCTCGTCCCACACGGCGGCGCAACCGCGGGTCTCGATGGGCACATGGGTCATGCGCTGCTGGGCGAATTCCGCCTCCACCACCGCATGGGCCCCACGCCGCCGCGCCGCCACGTCGCCCGCGGCGAACAGCTGGTGGGCGAGGCGATTGCTGGCGAGGCTGTCGTCCACCAGCGGGGCGCCCTCGGCCAATGCGGCGCCCATGTCGGGCACGGCGGGCAGAATGTCGTACTCCACCTCCACCGCCTCGGCGGCATCCTCGGCACGATAGCGATCGGTGGCCACCACGCAGCACACCAGGTCGCCCTGGAAGCGCACCTTGTCCAGGGGCAAAGTGGTCATGGCCGTGGGAACGAGGCCCTCGATGGCGGGGGCCATCTGGAGCGTGGTGGTCCATTCGGCCACGTCGCGCCCGGTCACCACCGCGACGACACCCGGCATGGCCGCCGCAGCGCTCGTGTCGATGGCGCGGATGCGGGCATGGGCGTGGGGTGAGCGCAGGAAGGTGGCGTGCAGCGCGCCGGGAATGGCGATGTCGTCCACGAACCGGCCGGTCCCGGTCAGGAGGCGGCGGTCCTCGCGTCGCGGAAGCGGCCGGCCGATCTGGGAGAAGCCTTCGGCGGCGGCCGTCATGCCCCCACCTCCCGCATCACCGCGGCGGCCTTCAGCACCGCCGAGACGATGGCCTGATAGCCGGTGCAGCGGCAGAGGTTGCCGGACAGCACGTCGCGGATCTCCTCCGCCTCCGGGTTGGGGTGGTCGCGCAGATAGGCCTCGAAGGTCATGACGATGCCCGGCGTACAGAAGCCGCATTGCAGGCCGTGGGCCTCGTGCAGCGCCTGCTGGAACGGGCTCAGGACCCCGTCCTTCGCCACCGCCTCGATGGTGGTGATCTCGTGGCCCTCCATCTGCACCGCGAAGGTGAGGCAGGCACGGGACGGCGCGCCGTCGATCAGCACGGTGCAGGCGCCGCACACGCCATGCTCGCAGCCCACATGGGTGCCGGTGAGGCCGAGATCCTCCCGCAGCACGTCGGAGAGCAGCTTGCGCGGCGGAACACGCACCTCGTGGTCGCAGCCGTTGACGGTGAGGCAGATGGAGACGGCATCATTCATGATCGGGCTCATGGGGAAGACCTTCGCCGGCCGGCGCAAGCGCAGCGGCCAGCGCGCGCGCCGTCAGGCTGGCCGCGAGCTCCTCGCGGTAGAGGGCGGGAATGCGCGGATCCTCGTCCGGCGCGATGGCGGCGGCCACGTCGGCGGCGACGCGGGCGCGCCACGCGGCATCCGGCGGCGCGCCGAGATGGCCAGCGAGCGTGGCATCCATGGCCAGCGGGGTGGGCGCGACGCCGCCCAGAGCGAGGCGGAGCGACGCCACCGTTCCGTCGGGCGCGAGGGCGAGGGTGGTGGCCACCGAGACCAGGGCGAAATCGCCGTGGCGCCGGGAGAACAGCTCGAACCCCCAGCCGCTGCGCGGGCCGGCCACCGGGAAAGCGACGGAGGTCACCATCTCGTCCGGCGCCAGTGCGGTGACGAGGCTCGCCGCGAAGAAGTCGCGGGCGCGGAGGCTCCGCCGCCCAGCCGCGCTTTCAACGCGGATCTCCGCATCGAGCAGGGTCGCGATGAGCGGCATCTGGGCGGCAGGATCGGCGTGGCACAGGCTGCCACCGAGGGTGCCGCGCTGGCGGATGGCATAGTGCCCGATGGTCGAGGCGGCCGCGGCGAGGATCGGGCAGGCCGCCGCGATCTCCGGGTCGGTGGCGACGCGGTGGTGCCGCGTCAGGGCGCCCACCACCAGCAGGTCACCGGCCCGCCGCACGCTGTCCAGCTCCACGAGGTCGTTGAGGTCGATCAGGTGCGCCGGGCGGGCGAGGCGCAGGTTGAGCATGGGGCCGAGGCTCTGGCCGCCGGCCAGCACCTTGGCCTCCCCGCCGAAGCGGGCGATCAGCTCCAGAGCCTCGGGGATGGTCTGAGCCCGGTGATAATCGAAGGCTGCCGGTTTCAAGATCTCACCAGATGAGGTTCGCGCCGGTCTCGGCGTCGAAGACGTGCAGCCGGGCGGTGTCCACCGCCAGCATGACGGTCTCCCCGTCGGCGTGGCGCACGTCCTTGCCGACGCGGAAGAACATCTCCTCGCCTTCCACCTTCATGCCGAGGAACTGGTCGGAGCCCACCGGCAGCACCGAGGTCACCTGCCCGCTCAGGGCGGCGTCGGACGCCGGGGCACGGTGCCCGTCCACGTCCTCCGAGCGCAGCCCGAGCCGCACCTGCCGCCCGGCGCTCGCCGCGAGGCGCTCCGCCGCGAAGGGGGAGAGGGCGAGCCGCACCGCGCCGCGGCGGAATTCCAGGCCCCCCGGCACCGGCACCAGCGCGCCGTCGAGATAGTTGATGGGCGGGCTGCCGAGGAAGGAGGCGACGAAGGTGTTGGCCGGCTTCTCGTAGATCTGGTCCGGCGTGCCCACCTGCTGCACCACGCCGTGGCGCATCACCACGATGCGGTCGGCAAGGGTGAGCGCCTCGGCCTGGTCGTGGGTCACGTAGACGAAGGTGGTCTGCATGGTGCGGTGCAGCTCCTTGATCTCCGCGCGCATGGAGATGCGCAGCGCGGCGTCGAGGTTGGAGAGCGGCTCGTCCATGAGGAACACCGCGGGCTTGCGCACCATGGCCCGGCCCAGCGCCACGCGCTGGCGCTGGCCGCCGGAAAGCTGGCTGGGCTTGCGGTCCAGAAGGTGGGCGATCTCCAGCCGGGTGGCGGCATCGCGCACCCGTCGCTCGATCTCGTCGGCCTTCACGTTGCGCATGCGCAGGCTGAAGGCGATGTTCTCGTAGACCGATTTGTGCGGGTAGAGCGCATAGCTCTGGAACACCATGGCGACGTCGCGCCGGTGGGGCGGGGTGTAGTTCACCACCTCGTCGTCGAACCGGAGCTCGCCCTCGGTGACCTCCTCCAGGCCCGCCAGCATGTTGAGCGTGGTGGACTTGCCGCAGCCGGAGGGGCCGAGCAGGACGATGAACTCCTTGTCGGAGATGGACAGGTTGAGGTCGTCGACCGCGAGGTTGCCGTTGGCGTAGCGCTTGTTGACGTGGCTGAAGGTGATGCTGGCCATCGTTGGATTCCGTTAGCCTTTGACGGCGCCGGCGGTGAGGCCGGACACGATGTAGCGTTCGAACACGACGGCGACGATGACCGGCGGCACGATGGCCACCACGCCCGCGGCGTTGATGAACGAGAAGCTGATGGTGAAATCGGAGGTGAAGGATGCCACCATGATGGGCAGCGTCTGGGAGGCGATGGTCTGGGTGAACATCAGCGCGAACAGGAACTCGTTCCAGCTGGTCAGGAAGGTGAACAGCACCACGGCCACCAGCGAGGGCATGGCCAGCGGCAGGAACACCTTGGTGAGCGCCTGGAACCGCGAGCAGCCGTCCACCCGCGCCGCCTTGTCGAGCTCGTCCGGCAGGCCGTCGAAATACTGCAGCAGGATGAAGACGGTGAAGGGGATGGTGACGGCGAGATAGGTGATGACCAGGGACAGGCGCGTGTCGAGCAGCCCGAGCTTCCGGATGACCAGGAAGAACGGCACGATGAGCGCGATGTCGGGCACCACCCGCGTCAGCAGGATGAAGTAGACCGAGCCGTCGCGCCCCCAATAGCGGATCTTCGACATGGCATAGGCCGCCGGCGTGCCGACGAGCAGGTTCAGGATCACCACGATGGTGGCCACCAGGAAGCTGTTGCCCATGGCCGGCAGCAGGTTCTGCGCGGTGGGCGGGATGTAGCCGCCGGACGAGGCGTCGGTGGTCTTGCGCGTCTCGTAGGTGACCTTCTCCTCGCCGGCGAGGAAGATGGCCTTGAAGTTGCGGGCCGTGGGCTCGTGGGGCAGCCAGTGGGGCGGCACCGAGACGATCTCCTTCTCGGTCTGGAACGAGGAGGACACCAGCCACGCCACCGGCGCGAGCACATAGAGGGCGAGGACCAGGGACCCCGCGAGGATCACCGCCGCCCGGCCGAGGCGGGAGAGGCGGGCACGCCGGCGATAGTCCGGCTGGGCGGAAAGGGCGGCTCCGGTCACGTCAACGGCTCCTTCCGACGGTGCGGATGATGAGATAGGCGAGGCCGAAGGTGATGAGGGCCAGGATGTAGGCCAGCGCTGCGCCGGTGCCGAAGGAGAGCGAGCGGAACGTCTCCACGTAGATGTGCCAGGACAGCGTGTGGGAGGCGTTGCCCGGCCCGCCCTCGGTGAGCACGAAGAACAGGTCGAAGTGCCGGATCGCCACCATGGTCTCGTAGATGAGCACCAGCATGAAGCCCGGCCGCATGGCCGGCAGGGTGACATGCACGAACCGCCGCCACAGCGTCGCGCCGTCCACCTTGGCGGCCTGGTAGAGGTCTTCCGGGATCGACTTGAGGGTGACGAGCAGGAGGATGGCCGCCAGCGGCACCTCCTTCCAGACGAAGGCATTGGCGATCAGCCAGATGGTCTTGTTCTGGTCGCCCAGCCAGACCATGTACTTGTCGATGAAGCCGAGCTGGTAGAGCAGCCCGTTGAGCGCGCCGTAGCCGGAATCGTAGATCCACTTCCACATCAGCGCGTCGGCCACATAGGGGATGGCCCACGGGATCAGGATGATGGTGCTGAGCAGGCGCCGGCCGCGGAAGTTCTCGTTCAGCAGCAGCGCCACCAGGAGGCCGATCACCGTGACCGCCGTCACCGAGATGACGGTGAACACCACCGTGCGCTCCACCGAGGTCCAGAACAGAGGCTGCTCGAACAGCTCGACATAATTGTCGAGCCCGACGAACGGCATCCGGTTGGGCCGGGTGAGCTTCACGTCGAAGAAGCTGAGGTAGAGCGAATAGAGGATCGGGAAGACCGCCACCGCCATGAGCACGGTCATGACCGGCAGCAGGAACAGCAGCGCGCTGCGCTCCTCGTAGCCGAACCTTTGGCCGAACCTTCGGCGGGACGGCCGGGCGCCGCCGGCCGATGCGTCAAATGAGGTCATCGCTCTCATCTCTTTGGGCGCGCGGCGCCACCGGCGGCGGCCGATCCCGGCCGCCGTCCTGACGGACACCGCAAGGGCCCGGTCTCAGGCGCGGGACTTGAGCTTGTCCCAGGTCTTGGCGGACTGGGCGAGCACGGCCTCGGGCGTCGCGTTGCCGAGGATGGCGCCCTGCCAGGCGGCGCCATTGGCCTCGTTCCACTCGCCGAACCAGGGCTGGATCACGTCCTTCTTGCGGGCCAGGGCCTGCTGGGCGCGGACCATCTCGAAGTCGGCGAACTTGGCGTAGGCCGCCTGGATCTCCGGGTCGTCATAGAGCGGCTTCACCGCAAAGTCGGAGCCGGCATCCAGGAACAGGATCTTCTGGAACAAATACTGGCCGTCCGCCTTGCCGCCGAACCATTCGATCAGGCGGGCGGTCTCCTCGGCGCGGGGCTTGTTCTTGGCGGTCTGGGCCGACATGCCGTGGAAGCGCATCCAGCCCACCGTGGCATGGGAACCGTCCTGGCCCATGGGCATCAGCGCCTGCTTGATCTTGCCCGCCACCTTGGACTGCGCCGGGTCGTTGAGCACGCGCAGGCGATACTTGGGCAGGATGGCGAAGGCGTGGTTGCCGGCGGAGAGCGCCTTGAGGCCGGCGAGCTCGCCGGTCTCCACGCAGGCGGGGGAGACGATCTTGTGCTTCCGCACCGCGTCCACCACGAAGCGCAGCGCCGACACGGCGCCCTTCTTGGGGTCCTGCATCACCGCCTTGCCGGCGGCATCGGTGAAGGCGCCGCCGTGGGAGAAGACGAGGGCCGACATGAACTCGATGAGCCAGCTTTCCTGGGCCATGGAGAGCATCAGCGGGAAGTCCGCGATGCCCTTCTGCTTCATGACCAGGGATTGCTCGACCACCTCGTCCCAGCTCTTGGGCGGCGCGCTGAAGCCGGCGGCGGCGAGCTTCTCGGCGTCATAGAGGAAGCCCATGTAGTCGGTGTAATAGGTCAGGCCGTACTGGTGGCCATTATAGATCATCGAGTCGGTGCAGAACGGCACCACGTCCGAATTGTACTTGGTGAGGAAGTCGTAGCCGTCGATGGGGGCGATCCAGCCGGCTTCCGCCCATTCGGGCAGCCAGGCGTCGGACACCCACAGGAGGTCCACCGGCGCGCCGCCGGCGAACTTCGTCACCATGGTCTCGCGATACTGGGCCCACGGCGCGTTGCCGTAGTCCACATGGATGCCGGTCTTCTTCTCGAACGCGGAGAGGTGGCTCTTCACCACGTCCACCGCTGCCGACCACGTCTGCATCGAGAGGGCGCCGGCAGCCTGCGCCGTCCCCGCGATCCGCGGCAGGGCCAGGGATGCTCCGGCGAGCGCGCTCGCCTTGAGGAATTCCCGCCGTCCGAGTCGATTGGCTGCCCGCCCGGGGCCACCTTGAGAAACCATTGCCTGCATCCCCTCTGTGTCGATGCGTGGCCGGACGGCGCCAGCAGGCCGTGCGATGCGGCCCGCGGAAGCAGACGGTTATGGCCCGTCCGCCATCCGGCTCATGAAGGGGAGCTTAGAACAGGGATAATTAAGTCGTCAATTGACGTCTTAGCTGATCGTCATCGATTGACGCTGTGCGGCGCGCCGGAGCAGGCCGCCACGGCGGCCCGGAATCCGCCGAGGAACTGCGCCACATGGATGCCGACGATGGTCGCCTGATCCACCTTCTGGGGGAAATTGTAGAGATGGCGACGGATGGCGTAGTGCGAGAGGGCGCCGTGCAAGGTCCAGCCGATCTCGTGCTGCAGGTCGGCATCGGCAGGCACCTTGACGCCCTGCTCGCGGCCGGCCTCGGCCACGACGATCTCCAGGAGCTGGAGAATCATGGACGAGGTGTAGTTGGGCGCCATGCCCACGTCGGCCAGCGACGAGTACATGAACAGCCGCAACCAGCGATTGGTGAAGACGGTGGAGAAATAGTCGTCGTAGAAGCGGATCAGGCGCTTCTCCAGCGGCATGCCGCGGTCGGAGAGCTCGGCGAACCACACCGCCTTGAATGGCCCCACGATGGCGGCGCGGTACACCTCCTCGAGCAGCGCCTCCTTGGTCGGGAAATAGCGGTAGAGCAGGCGCTGGGAGATGCCGCAGGCGGCCGCCAGGCCCCGGGTTTGAGCGGTCAGGCCATATTCGGAGAAGAAGTCCGCCGCCTGCTCCAGGATCTGCCGGCGGCGGTCCTGCGGGCTCATGCGCACCCGGTCGGGCCTGGCGGCAGACTTGGTGGCAGACTTGGTGGCGGGTTTGGAGGCAGACCTGGTGGCAGGCTTGGCGGCGGCCGTTGCCCCGGCCTTGGCAGAGGCCCTGCTTGCGGGCACCTTCGCCGCCCGGCCGGCCGCGGGCTTGGCCGCGCCGCTCGACGGCCCGGCAGCAGCCTTGGCGTCCGGCTTCGGCTCCGCCTTGGCCGCAGCGGCCCGCTTCGCGGCCGCATTCTCCTTAAGGGCGGTCGATTGTGCCTTCACGATCCATGTCCCCGAAATGCATTGCCTCTCCGAGGCCTCGGACTGTGCCCGATCCTGCGCCATGTTGCAAATTTTCACGCCATTTAAGTCGTCAGTTGACGACTAACATGGATGATCTAGGATCGCCCGTGTCGCCTCCGGCCGACGCCGCACGCCGCCTCTCGGGGTGGCCCGGCGCGCCGATACGGCCCTGCTCCCTGGATGCTCCGCCATGATCTTCGAACACCGCACCTATCGCGTCTCGCCTGGCAAGGCTGCCGAATTCCTCAAGTTCTACGAGGTCGAGGGCCTGCCGCTGATCTCCCGTTATGCCCGCCTCATCGGTTGCTGGACCACGGAAAGCGGCGTGCTGAACTCGGTGCTGTTCATCTGGGCCTATGATGATCTCGGCCACCGCACCGCACAGCGCGCCAAGCTCGCGCAGGACGCCGAATGGCAGGCCTTCGTGCCCCGCATGCTGCCCTATCTGGTGCACCAGGAGAGCTTCTTCCTGACCCCGGCCTCGTTCTCGCCCCTGAAGTGATCGGTCGCGCGATGTCCGTGAGCGCCTTCGACCTGTTCCGCATCGGCATCGGCCCCTCCAGCTCCCACACGGTGGGCCCCATGCGCGCCGCCGGGCGCTTCCTCGCCGAGCTGCGGGAACGGGCGCTCATGGGCCGCGTCGCCCGGCTGCAGGTGGAGCTGTTCGGCTCCCTTGCCCTCACGGGCGAGGGCCACGGCACACTGCGCGCCGTGGTGCTCGGCCTCGCCGGGCTCAGGCCCGAGGCCATGAACCTGGAGTTCGGCGCCCACCTCGTGGCGGAGGTCGCGCGCACCGGCCGGCTGGTTCTGCCCGGGTGCCACGCGATCGCGTTCTCGGAGGCCACCGACATCGTGCTGCACCGCGACCGCACGCTGCCGGGACACCCCAACGGCATGCGTTTCGCCGCCAGGGACGCGGCCGGGGCGGTGCTGGCGGAGCGGGACTATTACTCCGTTGGCGGCGGCTTCGTGGTCGCCGCCGACGAGACGGCGACGCCAGAGGCGGAGGGCCCGGCATTGCCCTATCCCTTCCGCTCGGCCCAGGACCTGCTCGAGCAGGCAGAAGCGCACGGGCTGACCATCGCCGAGCTCGCCTTCGCCAATGAGGCGGCCCAACGCCCGCCGAAGGCGGTGCGGGACGGCCTCGACGCCATCTGGGCCGCCATGCGCGCGTGCATCGAGCGGGGGCTGGCCACGGAGGGAGAGTTGCCCGGGCCGTTCCGTGTGCGCCGCCGTGCGCCGGCCCTCCACCGTCGGCTCATGGCCGGCGACGGCTTGAACGACGCCGGCGGGCGTCTCAGCGGGCTCGACTGGGTGACGCTGTTCGCCATCGCGGTGAATGAGGAGAACGCCGCGGGCGGCCGGGTGGTGACGGCGCCCACCAACGGCGCGGCGGGCATCGTCCCGGCGGTGCTTGCCTATTTCCACCGCAGCCGGCCCGAGGCCGTCGCGGGCGCGACCCACGACTACCTCCTGACCGCTGCCGCCATCGGCGCGCTCTACAAAACCAATGCCTCCATCTCCGGCGCCGAGGTGGGCTGCCAGGGCGAGGTGGGTGTGGCCTGCTCCATGGCGGCGGGGGGCCTTGCCGCGGTGCTGGGCGGCACCAACGCCCAGATCGAAAACGCCGCCGAGATCGGCATGGAACACTGCCTGGGCCTGACCTGCGACCCTGTGGGCGGGCTGGTGCAGATCCCCTGCATCGAGCGCAACGCCCTCGGCGCGGCCAAGGCCATCACCGCCGCCCAGCTGGCGCTGTCCGGCGACGGCCAGCATTACGTGACCCTCGACAAGGTGATCGAGACCATGCGCCAGACCGGTGCCGACATGCAGGCCAAGTACAAGGAAACCTCGCTGGGCGGCCTGGCGGTGAACGTCACCCTGTGCTGACCTCAGCCGCCCACCCGGCAGGCCGGACGCGGCGCGCCCGCCGAACCTGACCCCGAGCGACGCTGACCATGTCCGGCTTCGGGCCGTCTGCTTGCAGCGCAGCCGACAGGCTGGAGCTGACCGCCAAACCGGATAGAGCCGCCTGGCGGCTGGCAGCCTTGCGCAAGCCCCTTGGTGAACGAATGGAGCGGAGGACGCTCTATCGCGCTTTATCCTGCTGGACACGGGCGCGAAGCTGGAAGAGGAGCTGCCGGGCCTGCCCGCGCCCATAAACGCCACAGGCGCGGGAGAGGATCCCGCGCCACCACATGATCCCTTTCAGCAGCGGTCGGCTCACTTGGCCGCGGGGGTGGTCGCGGCCTGATCGACTTGCGCCTTGATGGCCGACAGGTTGAAGCTGGCGCCCTGCTGCATCGGGGGGAAGTCGACGGCTGTCTGCGCGAGCTTGGCCACTTCCTGCTGCGCGAACACGAAGCGCCAGAACTGATCGACGAACCAGCTGTAGTAGTTGAGGGATCCACTGTTCGAGGTCGGCATCCCCGTGCGCTCGAACGGGTCGAGCCTGAGATTGGTCAGGATCGGCCAGTCCACCTTGACCGTCGCGCCCAACCAGCCCGAGGGCTGATCAGTAAAGCGATACTTGTAGTCGCCGATGCGCACCGCCGAAAGCGTGCTTTCGGTGAAGTAAAAGACTTCGTTGCGCGCTGATGCTCCCTTGCCGGTGATCAGGTCCATCTGATTGTAGCCGTCGAGATGCACCTTGTACGAGCGGTCCCCGAGCTGCTTACCCTTCTTCAGTTCGTCCACGATGTTGGCATCGCCGGCCGCTGCCACCAAAGTTGGGAACCAGTCGAGGCCGGAGACGATACTGTTTTCGACCTTGCCCGCGGGCACCTTGCCGGGCCAGCGCAGCAGCGCAGGCACGCGGAAGCCGCCCTCCAGGCCGGTTCCCTTGCCGCCGGCGAACGGCGTCTGGCCCCCGTCCGGCCAGGTGAAGTTCTCTGCGCCGTTGTCGGTGGTGAAGACGACGATGGTGTTGTCGTCGACGCCCATGTCCTTCAGCTTCTTCAGGACGCTGCCCACCACGTCGTCGAGCTGCGCCATGCCGGCCTCCTCGATGGACCAGCCGTTTTCGGGCGTGCGCAGGTTCTCGTACTTGTCCGAAAGGTGGGTAATGACATGCATGCGCGTGGGATTGAGCCACACGAAGAACGGCTTGCTGTCGGCCTTGGCCTTGTCGATGAACTTCAGCGTGAAGTCGAGGATTTCGTCGTCGACCGTCTTCATCCGCTCCGGATAGAGCGTCCCCGCATCCTCGATGCGTTGTTTTCCGATCCTGCCCCAGCGCGGCTGCTCGGTGGGATCGTCGGTGGTCGTGGCCCAGCTGTGAACCATGTTGCGCGGGCCCACGCGATCCAGCAACGCGGGCGGATAGTTGCGATGCGAGGGGTCTTCCATCGCATCCAGGTGGTAGAGGTAGCCGAAGAATTCGTCGAAGCCGTGCACGGTCGGAAGGAATTTGTTGAGGTCGCCGAGGTGGTTCTTGCCGAACTGCCCGGTGGCGTAACCCATGGCCTTCAAGGTGGTGGCGAGAGTGACCGCCTCGTCCGGTATGCCGAGCGGCGAGCCGGCCTGGCCGACCGTGGTCAGACCGGTACGGATCGGCAGTTCCCCGGTGATGAAATTGGCCCGGCCGGCGGTACAGCTCGCTTCGGCGTAATAATCGGTGAAGCGCATGCCCTCGCTCGCCAGTCGGTCGAGGTTGGGCGTGCGGCCGGCCATGATGCCCTGATTGTAGGCGCCGACATTATACCAGCCGATGTCGTCGCCCATGATGACGACGATGTTGGGCTTGCCGGCTTGCTGTGCGTGAACGGAGTCGGCAAGGCCAAAAGCGGCCAGAGCCGCCAGTGCCAGCCTCATGCGAGGAATAGCGAACATAGGAGCGTTCCTCCCCTTTGCCCTCAGCCTCATTCCGGCCGTGCGTGACGAAACGGGGACGCCGCGATCGCAGTGTGCACTTTCCGGGAACTCTGCACTCTCCCTTCCCGCGATGCCGCTACAGGGTACATTACGCAGATGAACTATCGATCTAAAGTTTTTGTGATTCCCGATCGGGCAGTTTAGCTGAACAAATCTGGCGGTAAGACATGGAGGCACAGACGCAATGATGCCGGCGGTCGGCGCTACTTCCTCGTCGCGCCCGGCCGGGAGCTTTCGTCGCGTCGACGGGTCCTGCCCGAGTGCAGGCGCGTCAACCGCTCCTGCACGCCAAGCGTCGCCATGGCCTTATCGGCGCAGCGATGCCGTTGCAGCGCGCGGTCGCCAGCGCGGCCTCATCCTTGGGACAGCTCCGGGGCGGGGGCACGCGGTGCCTGGAATCCCATTTTCATCGCCTCGGCGTCCCAACGTAAGCGCTGCGGTCGGCAACGGCTGGCAAACGTCCGTCCACTCGGGATAAGTCGGTGCGCTCGCTCGTTCGCGCCGGCACGGAAGCAATGCATCGCGCGCAACGGGACGCCTTGTAATGCTGGTCCAGGCGCTACAGGGCGCAACAGAAGGAAACCTGGATGAAGACGAACAGGCCCGTTGTCTGCCCGAGGTGCTGATCGCCACGGCGGTGCTCTTCACATCCTCGACACCGAGTGGCGCCTATTTCTATCATCACGGCGGGCACCCCGGCGGGGCAATTGCAGCCGGCATCGTCGGCCTGGCCGTGGGGGCTGCGGTGGCCGGGAGCGTGCGGCGCGACGCGTATGTCTACGGGCCGCCTGTGGACAATATGGTATTCGAGGCTTCTCGTGAAACAACTGAATGAAAATCTGTTTTTGTCGACAGACATGATAGAGGCCAAGCTTCGCGATGAATTCTGGCGTTACATTTCAAGCCTCATATATTAAGTCGACCCCTGGCAGGAAAAGGGACAGGAAGGCCTGATTGGAAGCGGCCTTTCACGCCCATTCGGGGCGATGACTGTTGGCATTACGAAATTCAACGACCAGAAAGTCAGGCGCACCCGTCAGATCGTGACACGATCCGCCCTGGAAATGTGCGTGGTGCAATTGGCCCTCGCGGGTCAAGCCCAAGGCGATTTTGGTGGAATTGATGCCGATATCGGGCTTGGCGATATCCTCATTCACGATCTGACACAGGTGATGAGCGGCCAGATTACTGCAGGTTCACGTCTTTGCATCGTGGTTCCACGCGCGGATCTGCAGCGCCTCGTGCTAAGAAACAATCTCCACGGCATTGTGCTGCGTGCAAAAAATCCCAGAACCCGCTTGTTGTCGGAATATTTGATCGGCCTGGATAAAGTTCTCGCCGATCTGCCGCAGGATGCCATCCCGGCAGCGCAGGAAGCCCTGCTGATACTCCTGGCGTCCGCCATCAATGGCAGGGACGGCAACAGCGCCGAGGACACCCCCCCTCAACCTGCCGATGAGACAACGCGTTATCGACTACATTGATCGGAATCTGTCGAATCATGGTCTCAGCCCCCAATCGATCATGACCTACTTTCGCGTTTCGCGATCGCATCTTTATCGCTCGTTTGAGGAGGATGGCGGGATTGCCAAGATCATTCGCGATCGACGACTTGATTTTGCCTATCGGACCTTGCTGAGGCGCGACGCAAAACCGCCTTCGATGAAAGAGGTTGCACATCGCAGCGGCCTTTCCGACGGGGTACATTTCGCGAAGATATTCAAGGATAGATTCGGCATATTGCCCATCGAGGTGCGCACCGGTGAGGGGCTTCCGCCGGAGACATGGAATCGGCTGTCATCTCTACATGACTACTTTTGCGAGCAGGCATCAGAGTTTGACTTTCCCGGAAAAGCAACGACAAAGCCCTGACTTTATGCTCCAGCGTGCGCGTGAGCACGCTTTTCCAAGCCCCTCAGCCAAGGCCGCAACGGCGGATGCCGGCTGAGCGGGGCGGGATGGTGGCGGGTTGGTCGAGCTCGCTCTGGGAGAACAAGCCAACGGCTGTTGCTGGCGCCGCACGCCAGCACCTGTTCTCGTTTTCAGATTGTCGCGCTACCCTTTCCGTCAACACGAGCGCCCCTGCCCCTCTTTGACGAGGCCGTATCCACCTTTAGAGCGCACCAACCGCTTTACACGATCCCCATTATTGAAGTGGTCATCAAACTTCGCCTCGTCTGCGGCTGAGCGGGGCTGGTCTAGATCAGTGAATGCCCCTCGTCTTGGCCCATGTGAAGGGCGTTCCAAAGACGAGCGGCGATCGCCTCGGCGCCGTCCGCGGGACCGGCCCCCAGCACGGACTGCCCCGCCCCAGATTGCGGGAACTGATCCAAGACGGTGTCAACGAGATCTTTGAAGCCAGGGGCGAAATCAGGCCGCGACGCGTTCAGGGCTCCCAGGTGGAAGTCTGCAAACGGAGCGACTTGCTCCTCCGCCGACGCGTGAGGACGCGTGCTGCCCAAGGCCGAGACGCGCGCCTCGAGCACACCAGGATGGTTGCCAAGATCATCGTTGATCCCGGAGAGGATCGCGGTGACGGAGGCCCACAGATCGGCGCCATCCGCCTTCGCCGCTCCCGAATCCGCCGCCGCGCGTGCAAAGGTTGCGACCGCAGGGGTCTCGCTGCCGGTGCCTGTCAACGTCACCGTCACATCCTGCGTGGCGGTGCCGCCGTAGCCGTCGGAAAGGATCAGGGTGAACGTCTCGGTGCGGGTTTCGCCGGCGGCGAGAGGCTCCACCTTTGCCTCGTCCACGGTGTAGGTCCACACCACGGCGCCAGCGCCGTCCCTGTCCCCCACCACCTTCGCCGTGACCGTGCCCAGCGTGTCGGACGTCGGGACGACGGCCACCGCGTGCGTGTCGGCCGCGTCCCGGTCCGCGTAATAGACCGTGCCGATGACCGTCAGGGTGGTCTTCGCCGCATCTTCGGTCAGGGTTGCGTTCGTCACCGAAGACGCGGCGAGCGGAAGCATGAAGACGTCGGCCTGGCCGTTGGTGTCGCCCGCCACCAAGTTGGACGCCCCGGACGCGAAGACCAGATAGGCGCCATCCGGCGAGAAGGTCGGATCGAAACTCATTCCTGTCGGGTTTTGGGCAAAGCGCGCAACGGCCCCCGTGGTGAGGTCCTTGATGAAGATGTCGGAGATGCCCTCCGTATCTCCGGGCACGAGGTTGGACGAGGCGGATGAGAAGACCATGCTGGTGCCGTCCGGCGAGAAGGCGAACGACCCGCTTGTCAGGCCGTTGCCCATGATGCCGGCCGCGTCGGAGCTCACCAAAGTCAGCTCGCCGGTGGTGAGGTCCTTCACGAACAGCTGCGCGGAAGCATGGGCCGCGCCGGGGATGACGTTCCACGGGTCGGACAGGAAGGCGACCTTGGTTCCATCGGGGGAGAAGACGACAACGTTGTCCGACGCGTTCGCGCCCGACGCGAGCGTCACCTCGCCAGTGGCGAGGTCCTTCAAATAGATCGACGGCGTGCTGAAGATGCCCGGTGAGACTTCGCTCGCAAAGGCGAAGAACGCGATCTTGCTGCCGTCCGGTGAGAATGTGGCGTTGGAGGGTATGCCGGCGAAGCCGGCTCCGGGCGCATCGCTCGATATGCGTGTGACCACGCCCGTGGCGAGGTCCTTGATGAAAAGGTCGGCGTGGCCGTTGGTGTCCCCCGCCACCAGATTTGACGCTCCAGACACGAAGGCGATCCTGGTCCCGTCCGCCGAGAAGACCGGCGTATGGCTCCAGGAGTTGGCCTGCCCGCCGGCCGCGTCGGTGGAGATGCGGGTGGTCGTGCCAGTGGCGAGATCCTTGACGAAGATGTCCCCGGTTTCGTTCGTATCGCCGTCCACGAGGTTGGAGGCATACGAGACGAAAGCGACCTTCCCGCTGTCGGCCGAGAAGGCGAAGGTGTCGGTCGGGCCGGAATTCCCCGCAGCGCCCGCCGAGCTGGACGACACGAGGGTAACGCTGCCCGAACCAAGATCCTTGACGAAGATCTGCCCGGTCGCGGCCGGCATCGGCGCGGGCGCGTCAGGCAGATTGGAGGCGGACGACCAGAAAGCGACCTTGTTGCCATCGGGAGAAACGATAGGGCCTTGGCTGAACCCATCCCCGCCTTGCCCCATCGATCCGACCGATACGAGAGACATGCCCCCGGCCGGGCCCGATGCCAGGAATGCCGGCGCCTCGTTGTCGAAGGCCAGCGTCACGTGGGCACTCGTGCTGCTCTTCTGCGCATCCGTGAAGGTGAAGGTGACTTGGCGGGACGCGCTTTCCGAAACCGTCGCGGTGGACCGGTAGGACACCTGCTCGGCAAGCGCGGTTATCTGCGCGTCGGAGATGGCGGCATTGCCCTTGAAGGTGATCGCCAGATCCCGCCCCGAAGCGCCGGCGCCAGAGACGCTGCCCACGACCTTGCCGTCGAGATAGAGCTTGGTTCCCGTGATGCTGAAGGGGCCCGAGGAAAGATAGAGAGTGTCGTCGGCCGTCGCTCCATCCACATGGACCACGAGCTTGCCGCCCTTGAACCCGACGCCGTCGGGATCGGCGACGCTCAGGTTGCCGTCGATGACGACGCCCACGCCGGCAGCCGCCGGCGTGTGGGAGGAAACAGGGCCGAAGCTCGAGATCTCGGGAGCGTCGTTTTCCGCCTTCAGCTTGAGCTTCATCGTCGAGACGATGGAGCTGGTTGCCTCGTCCTGATCCGCCCGGAAGGTCACTGTTCTGGCGGCAGTCGGCGGCGCGTCTCCCGTGTAGGAATAGGCGACGGCCCTGGCGAGGGCGGTCATCGCAGCGTCGTCCACCGGCTCGCCGAGCAGCACGGTCAGCCCGCCGGGTCCTGTCATGACGGTGCCGATCTGGACGCCCTCGTAAAAGGCGACCGTGCGGCCGGAGGTGTCGGTTCCCAGAGTGATTCCACCGACCTCGGCGATGGAAAGGTGATCGTCCAGGGTTGCGTTGGCGAGGCTGATGTTCAGCGCGCCGGAGCTGAAGCCCGTGCCGTCAGGGCTGGCGACCTTCACATTGGAATCCAGAACCACCGGCCCGGCATTCACGGTGTTTTCGGCGAGCGTCTTGTTACGGTCGAGCCCACTGAAGGGGGATTTCTTCGCCGCCATTCCCGACCGCTCCCTGCGCTGATATGCAACCCTGCATAGCAGGCGGGAAAGCCGAAATCCAACGCTGATTCCCTAAGGGAATGACCAGCTCAATCGTGGCGGAAGGCGCGCATCAGCTGGTCTTCCACCGGCTTCACCAGATAGGCCAGCGCAGTGCGGCTTCCGGTGCGGATGAAGGCCTCCACAGGCATGCCGGGCACCAGAGACTTGCCGCCGAGCTTCGCGGGCTCGCTCTCCTTCAGGGCGATCCTGACGAGGTAGAAGGGCTGGCCGCCCTGGGCATTGCGCGAGAGGTCCGCAGCAACCCGCTGCACAACGCCTTCAAGCTGAGGCGTGGTGGCGCTGTCGAAGGCGGAGAAGCGCAGGGTCACGTCCTGGCCCACCTTCAGGCGGTCGATCATCTGGGGCTCGACGCGCGCCTCGATGACGAAGCCATCATGTTCCGGCACGATCAGCATGATCTGCTCGCCTGCGCCGATCACGCCGCCCACCGTATGCGCCGTGCTCTCGTGCACATAGCCGCTGGCCGGGGCCCGCACATCGAGCCGCTGGAGCTGGTCCAAAGCGGCGATCCGCCGCTCCACGAGGTCGGCGATCTTCGCCTCCACGTCCCGCGAGTCGGTCGCCACCTCCCGGCGCTGCTCCTGGCCGAGCTGGAGGATCTGCAGCTCCGTCTCGGCGATGCGGCCGCGGGCACGGGCGACCTCGGCCGTCAGTTGGCCGGCCTCGCCCGAAAGCCGGGCCGCCTCGCGCTCGAGGCTCGTCAGGCGGGAGAGCGCGACGAGATTGGCCTGGAACAGCTTGCGCACGCCCTCGAGCTCGACCTTGATGATCCGGATCTGCTCCTGCTTGGAGGCAATCTGGGCCTGGAGCCCGCGGATCTCCTCCCGGGTCTGCGCCATGCGTTCGCGCAGCTGGGAGACCTGGCCTTCGAGCGCGCTGCGACGGGAGCGGAACAGGGTCGTTTCGCCCGCCACGATGGACGCGACCGCGGGATCCTCCGAGCGCGCCAGCTCGGCCGGCAGGTCGAGGGTATCGCGCCCGTCACGTTCGGCTTCCAGGCGGGCTTTTCGCGCACGCAGCTGGTTGAGCTGATTGTCCACCATGGCAAGGCCGGCGCGGGCGGTGGTCTCGTCCAGGCGCAGGAGGACGTCGCCCGCCTTCGCCACGTCTCCGTCCGTGACGCGGATCTCGGCCACCACGCCGCCGGCGGGATGCTGGACGCGCCGCACGTTGCTCTCCACCACCACCTGGCCGGGCGCGATCACGGCGCCGGCCAGCGGCACGGTGGTGGCCCAGACGCCGGCCGTGCCCAGCAGAATCGCCAGGGTGCCGAGGCCGGCGAGGCCGGCCCTTCTGATGTCCCGGTGCGGGTTCATGCGGGACATTCTGCCCTTCCGCCTGCTCTCATGCCCGCTCGGCGACGATGCGAGGCTTCGGTACCTGGTCTTCGGCATTGGCCGAACGGCTTGCCAGCGCCCTCTTCAGCACCTCGTCGCGCGGGCCGAAAGCCTGCATCCGGCCTTCGGCCAGAACGAGGACGAGGTCGGCCGTCGCCAGCGCCGCCGCCCGATGCGCAATCACCACGCAAATGCCGCCGCGTGCCTTGACGCCGCGGATGGCGCCCACCAGCGCCGCCTCGCCCTCCGCGTCGAGGCTGGCGTTGGGCTCGTCCAGAACCACCAGGAAGGGATCGCCGTAGAGCGCCCGGGCCAGGGCGAGGCGCTGGCGCTGGCCGCCGGACAGGATGCCGCCGCTCTCGCCGATGCGGGTCGCGAACCCCTGCGGCAGGCGCAGGATCATGTCATAGGCGCCGGCCGCGCGGGCGGCGGCGCGCACCGCCTCCTCCGTCGCTGCGGGATCGAAGCGGGCGATGGTCTCCGCCACCGTGCCGTCAAACAGCTCCACGTCCTGCGGCAGGTAGCCCAGCATGGCGCCGCGGTCGTCTTCCGGCCATTGGTCGAGGGTGGCGCCGTCGAGCCGCAGCTCGCCCCGTGCCGCCGGCCACACGCCCACCAGCACGCGAGCCAGAGACGACTTGCCGGACGCGGAAGGGCCGATCACGCCCAGCACCTGCCCGGCCTCCACCGCAAAGCCCACCTGGGAGAGGATGGCGGTGGACGCCCCCGGCGCCGCCACGCTTATCTGGTCCAGGGTCAGCCGGTGTCGTGGCCGCTCCGGCGCGACCGGCAAGGCAACGGGACGCGGCGCGCCAAGCGCGTGGCGCAGCCGCTGCCACGCCTGGCGCGCCGCAAGAAACGGGCGCCAGGAGGAAATCGCCAGCTCCACCGGCGCCAGGGCTCGGCTGGCAATGACGGAGGATGCGATCATGACGCCGGACGAGGCTTGCCCCTCGATCACCAGCCAGGCGCCCGCGCCCAGCATTCCGGACTGGAGCATGAAGCGCAGCACCTTGGAAACGGCGCCGAGACCGCCGGAAATATCCGCAGCCCGCTGCTGGGCGGCAACGGCGGCGTCGCCGTGGATATCGAGCCGGTCGACCAGGCGCCGGGTGAGACCCAGAGCGGCCACCACTTCGCCGTTGCGCCGCGCCTGCTCCAGAAGCGCGCCGCGGGCGGCTCCGGCACGGCCCGCCTCCTCCACCCGGCGTCGCGTTCCGACCTCCGTGAGGAGCGTGAGCGCCACCAGCAGGGAGGCGCCTCCAACCAGGATGATGCCGAGCAACGGATGGAGCAGGAAGCACGCCGCCACATAAAGCGGGATCCACGGCAGATCGAAGAGCGCCATGGGTCCGAGGCCGGACAGGAAGGTGCGGACGGCGTCGAGGTCGCGGGCCAGCGTCGTCCCGCCCTCGTTGCCGCGCAACGCGGCATTCCTCAGGATGGCGCGCGCGACCTCGCCCGACAGCGCCTGATCGAGCGCCACCCCGATGCGCCCGAGGATCCGCTGCCGCAAGGCATCGAACAGCCCCTGCACCGCATAGACCACCGCCACCGCGATGGTGAGGGCCACCAGCGTCGGCACGCTGCGCGACGGGAGCACCCGGTCGTACACCTGCAGCATGTAGAAGGAGCCGGCGAGCATCAGGATGTTGACGGCTGCGGAGAACAGCGCCACCGCCAGGAACGCCCTGCGACAGGAGGACAGCGCGCGCGAGGGCAGATCGCCGTCGGAAGCTGCGCCCGTCCTACGCTTGCTGGATGCGCTGCCCGCGGCGCTCGTCGGTTGCAAAGTCACGCCCTGATCATGCACAGCGCCCGGACAGGGCGGAGCCTGCCTTTTCCTTTAAGCTGTAGACGCCAGAAATACCACCCCACAACACATCCATGCCCGCCCTGCGCGGGGCATTCGCTCCGGCCAGCGTTGAGGCTTGACCGGAGCAGGGCCGCGGAACAGGCGGTGGCTCACTCTAGATGAGGGAATGACCGCCGTCGTGAGTGCCGTGGAGCGCGTCCCACAGGTGGGTCGCAATGGCCTCCGCCCCATCGGCCATCTCGTGGTGCGCGGTCGCCGTCTTGCCGGTCCCGTGGGCCGAAGCCTGGCTCCAGAGGGTATCCAGCAGGTCGACGAGCTCAGGCTGCAGATGGGCCGCGATCTGCGCCAGATCCGCGCCTTCTCCCGCGTGCGGGGCCGGTCCGTCGGAGGCCCCTGCGGGCCCCTTCGGATGCGCGGCTTCCAGCGCTACGGCCCGCTTTTCCAGAACCTCAAGGAGCCCGGGAAGCACCTCGCTCGCCCCGGACAGGCTGGCGGCCACCGACGCCCAGAGGTCCGGCGCCTCCACCCGCGCCTGCGTGGTCTCCGCCGGGGCGAAGGCGAAGGCCGCGATGGTCGGCGATGCTGCGCCGTCGCCCGTCCCGGTCAGGGTGACCGTCACGTCCTGGGTGACGGTGCCGCCGTGGTGGTCGTCGAGGGTCAGCGCGAAGGTCTCGACCTTGGTTTCGCCGGCGGCGAGCGGCTCGACCTTGCTCTCGTCCACCACATAGGACCAGACCACGCCGCCGGTGCCGTGCACGTCGCTCACCACCTTGGCGGTCAGCGTCCCCAGCGCCCCATCCGGCGCGGCGACGCTCACCGTGTGCGTGTCGGCCGTATCCGCATCGGCGAAATAGACCGTGCCGGCGGCATTCAGGGTCTTGCGCGCCGGATCCTCGGTCAGCGTGGCGGTGGTGACGGAGGACGTGGGGACCGGCGCCATGAACACGTCGCTCTCGCCGTTCGTGTCTCCGGAGACGAGGTTGTTGGCGACGGACGTGAAGATCACGTGCGCGCCATCCGGCGTGAAGACGGGGCTCGTGCTGGAGCCGGTGGCGAAGGGTTCGACGCGTGTCAAAGCCCCGGTCACGAGGTCGGCCACGAAGATGTTCGAGGTGCCGCCGGTATTGCCGGGCAGAGTCGATTCCGAGGAAGAGAAGACGATCTTGGTGCCGTCGGCCGAGAAGGAGAAGGTGTCGCCGACGACCCCGTCATTCGGCAGGACCCCGCCGGGCGAACTCACGCAGGTGATTTCACCGGTCTGAAGATCCTTCACATAGAGATGGGTGCCCCACATCTCGCCGCCCGGAACGACGGAGCTTTCGTTGGACACGAAGGCGACCTTGGTGCCGTCCGGCGAGAAGACCGGGCGAACCTCATGGGCGCTCGCGGCGGAGACGTAGGTCACATCGCCGGAGGCCAGATCCTTCACGTAGATGCACAGACTGCCGCCAACAATATTGGGCCCGGACTGGTTGCCGAAGGCAACGAACGCGAGCTTGGTGCCGTCAGGCGAGAATACAGGATTGAACCCGCTGGTCGTGGTGGAGGAGCCTGTCTCGTTGATCGATACCTGGGTCGTGACGCCTGTGGTCAGATCTTTTACATACAAGCCGCTGCCATTGGTATCGCCCGCAAGGTTTGCCAGTCCGGATTCGAAGGCGACCTTGGATCCGTCGGGTGAGAAGACTGGCCTCGCACTCCACGCATTTATCTGTGTCCCCGCAGAATCGGTCGATATGCGTGAAATCACGCCGGTGTCGAGGTCCTTGACGAACACATCGCCGGTCCCGTTGGTGTCCCCTTGTACCAGGTTCGACGCAGACGAGACGAATGCCACCTTGTGGCCATCCGGCGAAAACGAGATGTCAGGAGTTCCGTAAGTATCCGGCGTATTGGCGTTGCCGGGGACACCCGAAGCGTTCGCCGACACCACCGTCACCGCGCCTGTCGAAAGGTTCTTTACGAGAAGCTGGTCATGGCCAAGGGTGGCGGCGCCGGAAATGTTGGCCGCGGAGGACGCGAACGCGACTTCCGTTCCGTCCGGAGAGATCACCGGGAAGAAGCTCGCATTGTTGCCCTGCTCACCCGTGGCGCTGACCGAGATGCGCGTCGTCCAGTCCGTGGGGCTGGCCGACAGAAAGGCCGGGGCCTGGTTCTCGAAAGCGAGCGTCACGTGCGTGCTGACCGCGCTCTTCTCCGCGTCGGTGACGGTGAAGGTCACGTCGTGCGGAGTGGTCGGCGCGCTCGGCGCGGTCGACCGATAGGAAACCTGCTCCATCAGCGCGCTCATCTGCGCATCGGAGATGGCGACGTTGCCCTTGAAGGTGAAGGCGAGGTCGTGGCCGGACGCGCCATTGGCGGACACTGTGCCCACCTGCTTGCCATCGAGATAGAGCTTGGTGCCGGAGATGCTGAACGGGCCGCTTGCCAGATAAAGCTGGTCCGTGGCGGTCGCGCCGTCGAGGTGCACGGCAAGCTTGCCGCCCTTGAAGCCCGTTCCATCGGGATTTGCCACATGCGCGTCGCCGTCGATGACGACGCCGCCTGTGGCGCTCGCCGGGGTGTGGGACGAGACGGGGCCGAGGCTTGAAACGACCGGCGCATCGTTCTCCGGCTTCACCTTCAGCTGCATCGTCGCGGCGGTCGAGGTGTGTTCGGCGTCGGTGGCGGTGAACGTCACTGCGTGGGCCGCGCTGGAAGGGGTATCACTCGGATTCGAATAGGCGATTGCGCGCGCGAGAGCCGTGGCGGCGGCATCGCTCACAGGCTGGTCGAAGCTGACCGTGAGCGCCGAGCCGTTCTGGCCAGACGAAGTCTCCGTGCCGATCCGCACGCCGTTGTAGAAGACATAGGTCGCGCCGCTGCCGGCATCGGTCTCGACGGTGATGCCTCCGACCTCGGCGATGGAGAGCCTGTCGTCCGCGGTGGCGCCGGCCAGCTTCACGCTCAGGGCGCCACCCTGGAAGCCCGTGCCGTCAGGATTTTTCAGGGTGACATTGGAATCCAGCACCACGGGTCCTGCGTTCACCGTGTTTTCTGCCAGAGTCTTGTTCCGGTCGAGCGCGCCAAAGGTGGGGGTCGTCTTCTTCGCGGGCATTTCTGCAACTTCCCTGACAAGCCATACAAGCATGAGTAGCGTTGGCGATTGTCACGGTCCACCCCCGATCGGTCGTGGCGCAAACAAATATCATATGTCGTCAGAGAGAAATCGCATCTTACCTAGCGGAATATTCCGCAAGGGAATATTGGGCGCTTGAGCGATTACTGCGGGGATGCGCTGGACTGCGACATCCAGGTTCGAACGAATCCTGCGCTCCTCGCGATCGAGCCGAAACAGGCGCTTGCGATTGATCACGAAGCCCCCCGCCTGAGCAGCACGTGCAGGCGACGATGCACTCTGCGACGGGGGCGTCGTCTTTTTCAGGGGCCGAAGGGAAACAGCCGTACGGACTTTCCCGCCCATGCGGGGCGCTGCGGCGGCGGCAGATCGGACTCGTGATAGGGATCGACAGTGTAGGAGACCAGATCGAATCGGGTCGTGGCATGGTTCAGCTTCCAGCGCCCCGTGGTCCCGGCCTCGCCCTGCAAGCTCCAGGGCGTCGTGCTGGTGATCGTGCCGGTCGCGGGGTCGAATTTGCCCTCCGGCAGCGCGGTCAGCGTCTCGAACCCCGTCACGGAGACGGGCCGCGCCAGCTCCACGCGCACCGCCTCGTCCCGGTACTGAAAGGTGAACACGGGGCTTGCGAAGTGCAGAAGCCGGAAACGACCATCGAACGACCACCAGACCAGGAAGACCCTCGTGGTCTGGGCACCGGAATTGTCGCAGTAGAGATCGTAGAGGCGCGTCTCCACCCGCCCGGATGCGGAGAGGAGCTCCACCCGGTCCGCCCGCGTCAGGTTCGGATTGTCGCGATCGTCGCAGGGAACATCCGTGTGCTGATGGAGAAAGATGCGCGCCTGGGTGAGCGAGGGCGCCTCCTGCGGCCGGATGTCCTGAGCGTGGGTGATCTGCCCCAACGCCAGTATTGCCGGCACGAGCAGCAGGGAGCGGAGCATCGTCTTCGTCCCATCGCGCGACAGGGAGGGCACGTCAGGCATGGCGAGCCCTTTCAACGGCGGGTGCGGCGAATGTCCGCCGCGAGATACCAGCATCCGTCGAGCGGAACGAACAGCAGCGTGCCATGGCCCGGCCGATCGGGAGCGTAGCGCTTGCCGTCGAGATCATAGGGCGTACCGAGGTTTTCCTCGCCTTCGAACGGCGCACGGTAATGCACGCGGGTCCAATCCACGGCGATGCGATTGGTCTGGCTCAGATTGAGCTCGGTCAGCACGTGCTCGTCGTCATCCCCTCGCTTCAGGGGCTGCGCGGACTTCCACTGGAAATCCACCATGCGAATGGGGAAACGGTCGTAGGCCGCGCGCGGGATGAGCGTCGTCTTTCCCGCACCCTTGGCGTCCAGCTCCGAGTATTCGACCGTATCGTCCGTGAACCTGCGGCGCACCGCGGGCGACTGCACCACCAGATTGAAGAACGCCTTCGCGTCGGACGACTTGCAGGCCAGCTCCGCCTGCTCGACCTGTTGCGCCTCGAAAAGGCGGCGCTCCTCCTCGCTCATGCCCGGGCCACGCGCCTGCGCGGGTCGGATCGCATCCGCCGCCGGGAGGAGAAACAGGCACAGCAGGACCGCGGGGCCACGAAGGAAGGAAGGGCGCATTCGGCTCTCGGAATGTCGGGTTCTGGCGAGCCTAGGTCCGCCGGACGGGAGGTGTCGAGGAGCGGCGAGGCACCGGTACGCCGGGCGCATACCGGGCAAGGCGGCGCGGCATTCCTGCGGTGGGGCCGGGGTTTCCGAGGCATCCCCGCGCGGCTTCGGCAGGCTCACCATGGTTTGCAGCGGATCTCCCGATGCGCTTTCAACGCGCCCTTCAGCCCTGATGCTCCGGTTTCGAGCAGAAACCCGGCACTTTCGGCACGGATCGCCGAGGCGTCGAGCATCGCCTGCATCACCTCGTCCCAGAGGGCGACGGTCTCGAGACCGTCGTCGGTGGGCTGCAGGGCCAGGCGGTGGGTCTCTCGGCCTCCGGCATCCAGCAGCACCAGGGAGCCCGGCGTGCCGAAGATCCGCTTCACGGCCTCGTCGTCGGCCTTTCCGCCGGCCGCCGTGATCCCGGATCCGGCCCGGGTGGCGCCGACACGAAACCGCCAGTAGCCCTTCCCGGACATGGCGTCTTCACGGCAGCCGAAGACGAATTCGAACGTCGCTCCGCCCGGCAGGAGAAGCTCGCCCGCCGCGCCTTTCTCCGGTTCACCGAAGACATGCTGAACGCCACCGCGCCAAGCGTAGCTTGCGACCCACTCCGCATCCCGGCCGCGCTCCACGATCGCCGGCGGCGCGGCCCCCGCGCCGGAAGACATGGGGTCTGCCAGAAACGAGGTCGCGACCGTGAAGACGGAAAGCAACGCGATACGGGAACGCGGGGAAGGAGGCATGGAGGTCTTTCCCGGATGGTGCCGGCGGTCGAAGGAGGGGTCAGTCGCGGTGACAGACGAATTTCGTCTTCAGGTCCGCTTCGCCCGGGAAGATCCCGATCATTCCCGTCGCGAGCCGGAGGCGGGGGGTCTCGATCTTCAGCTGCGAGGCGCCCAGGAAGTCGCGGACGTCCTCCGGCTTGAGCGCTTCGATGGTCAGCGCCGCGTTGCCCGGCACGAGGGCGAAGCGCCGGAAGGGCTCATCGCGTTCGTCGAACAGAACCAGTTGCCCGGGTGTAGAGAGCGTGGCCCGCACGTCTTCGTCGAAGGCGCGCTCCTGGTCGCCGCTCAGCCCGGTCTGTGGTGCGGAGACCTCCACCTGGAACGTCCAACGGCTGCGGGCGGGGTCGAAACCATCGCACCCCAGGCGCAGGCGAATCCCCGCCCCGTTTAAAAACGACGATCGCGGGTCCGCAGCGTCCCCCTCCGGCCCCACGGTTCGGGTCATGCCGCCACCCAGCGCTCTGGTGTAGGTCCACTCGTGGGTGGTGGCGGTGTCGCGCAACACGAGCGGCCCGCCGGATGCGGCGATCGCCACGCCGCCAAGCGGCAGCAGGGCGAGCAGAGCGCGCGCTCCCGCGCCCGCCATGGCGGCGAGGGGTGAGCGGTGCGCGCGCGAAGATGAGGAACGGCCGGGACCCATCGCCGTCAATCCATCGCATGGACGCCGGCATCGAAGACGCGCCCGGCATCGGGTCCGTCCGGGATCTTCACGCGCAGCGCCGTCCAGTCCTCGTTCGCCTCGTAGCCGCCGTCGATCGTCGGGCGGCGATGGCCCCGGTCATGGGTCTCGTGTCTCAGCCCGGTCAGGCGGATCCGGCTGTCCTGGGGGTGGAAGGGATCCCGGGTCCAGTCTTCGAGCGTCGACGTACGATCCTGCGCGTGGAGCGGGACGGTGGGGATCAGGACCAAGGCGGCGGCATGCAGGGGCGTCATCGGCGGTCCCTCCGGGTGCGTCCGTGCCGCAGCCGTTGCACGCGGCACCAGTACGCATCGAGGTTTGCCGATCGGAGGCCGACCACGAATAATAGAACACGGTGAGACACGGCCGGCGCGGTCACGCGGCGGACCTCTCGGGGACACCGGCGCCGTCCGGAAGCAGGCGTCCCCCTGTCGTCACGCCAGTTCGACCCGATGTCCGGCCCCAGGCCTCGGCCTCATGGCGGGTCGAAAAATTGAAGGAGCGAAGGATCTGGGAGACATGATTGCGCACGGTGAAATGGGAAAGGGCAAGACGTCGCGCGATCTCCTTGTTGGAGAGCCCCTCCGCGAGCAGACCGAGCACGTCGCGCTGGCGTTCGGTGAGCATGGGCCGGTGACGATCCCGGCCGGTCTCTGCGCATTCCGACGTCGCCCCCGCGGGGCCGAGGACCACCGCGCCCTCCGGCAGCAGCGCCCGCATCGAAGCGAGGAAGGACGGCGCGTCCTTGGCGCGCATCGACACCAGAACCATGTGGTCGCCCCGGAGCGTGGCCGGCC
This sequence comes from Xanthobacter nonsaccharivorans, assembly GCF_043194755.2. Taxonomy (NCBI): domain Bacteria; kingdom Pseudomonadati; phylum Pseudomonadota; class Alphaproteobacteria; order Hyphomicrobiales; family Xanthobacteraceae; genus Xanthobacter; species Xanthobacter nonsaccharivorans. The sequence continues at coordinate 3,956,117 of NZ_CM195526.1, forward strand.
GGTACGGGGGCGAGGACTGCGAGCCCGTTGAAAAGGCGATGCCGGACATGGAAACCTCTTGCGTCGGAAACCGGTTGCCGATCGAGTTCGGGAACAGGCTATCCATGGCCGAAGCCCGGTGCATTGGCGCTCCGACGGCAGGCTACCGCGCACCGACGAACGGCAGGCGTTTTCTGCGAATGGCGATGTGGCATCGACGAACGGCTGTGCCGGTGCCCACCGGCAAGGGGAGGCGGGGTGATGGAAAGCGAAACGAGAAGCTGCACCGTCCGTAAGGCCGCCCTGCGCTTCGGCCTCGTCTTCTGGGGCGGGGTCCTGATCTTCTCCAGCATCCTCTGGGGGCTCGTCGGGACCGACCCGATCGAATCCGCCCTCGGCAAGGTCGTCCATTACGTGCTCTGCTCGCTGATCACGGCGGGCATCTCGGTGCTGCTCTTCCGCCTGCACGAGTGGAGCAAGGTTCGCTCGCTGGATGTCTCGCTGCCCCTGCTCGTCCTGGCCTCCTTCCTCCTTTCGCTCGCCGCGGCGCCGCTCTGGGCGCTCCTCGGCTACGGCGTCTACGCGGTCTTCACCTGGCCCCAGCCGGCGGTCTTCGACTGGAAGGATTTCAGCTACGACATGGTCTATGGCGCGGCGCTCTTCTTCGGCTGGTCGTGTCTCTTCACCACGCTGCTCTTCAGCTTCGAGATCCACGAGCGCGAGCTCGCGCTCGCGGCGGTGCGCGAGGAGGCGCTCGCCGCCCAGATGCGCGCGCTGCGCTATCAGGTGAACCCGCATTTCCTGTTCAACACGCTCAATTCCGTGGCGGGCCTGATCGAGGAGGGGGACGGCGCCCGCGCCGGCAAGATGGTGCTCTCGCTGTCCGAATTCCTGCGCACGACCCTTTCCATCGATCCCATGAGCGACGTGCCGCTCGCCGACGAGCTCGCCTTGCAGGGCGGCTATCTCGCCATCGAGCGTGAGCGTTTCTCGGACAGGATGGCACTCAGCATCGACATGCCGGACGAGGTGCGCGATGCGCTCGTGCCGAGCCTGATCCTCCAGCCCCTGATCGAGAACGCGATCAAGCACGGCGTGAACGCCACCACGGGGCCGGTGGAAATCGCCCTGCGCGCCCGGCGCGAGGCGGATCGGCTGCATCTGGTGGTGGAGAACGACATGCCCCTTGAGGCACCATCGGCGGCCAAGCCGCCGGGGATGGGGGTGGGGTTGCGCAACGTCGCCGAGCGGCTGCGCAAGCGTTTCGCCGACGAAAGCGGCTTCAGCTCCGGTCCCGTCGCGCCGGGCCGCTTCCGTGTTTCGATCGATCTGCCTTGGAGATTGGCATGACCGGCGCTGGCGTGCTGGTGGTCGATGACGAGCCGCTGGCGCGGCGCAGGCTCGTGCGGATGCTCTCCAAGCTCGATTGGATCGGCCCTGTCGGGGAGGCGAAGGATGCCGCCGAAGCCCTTCGGAGCATCGCCGCGAACGAGCCCGACATCCTGCTGCTCGACATCCAGATGCCTGGCGGCAGCGGGTTCGACGTGCTTGAACGCCTGGGGTCCCGGGCGCCGGTGGTGGTCTTCGTCACGGCCTTCGATCACCACGCACTCCGGGCCTTCGAGGCGAATGCGGTGGACTATGTCACCAAGCCCGTCGAGCCCGCCCGTTTCGCTCGCGCGCTGGAGCGGGCGCGCCTCGCGCTCGAGGGGCGGACGCAGGCGGATCGGCTGGCGGAACTCGCGGAGACGGTCGCCGCGCTCAAGAGCGCGCTCGAGCACAAGCCGCCTCTCAAACGCGAATTCTGGGTCAAGGTGCGCGGAGAATATCAGCGCCTCGCGCTCGACAGCATCGTCTGGTTCCAATCGGAGCGGGACTATGTCCGCATCCATGTCGCCGGTGCAGCCCATCTTTATCAGGACAGCCTGGCCGGGATCGAGCGGGGCCTCGACGGCGACGCCTTCATACGCATCCATCGCGGCGCGATTGTCAGGCGCAGCGCCATCGTGCGGCTGCGCCCCGCCCCCTTCGGGGCGCTGATCGCCGTGTTGAGCGACGGCTCGGAGGTGCGCGTCGGGCGCACGTTCGGGCCTTCGGTGCGCGCGCGGCTCCTGAAGACTTAGAGCATTTCCTGGTTTTCACGGAATTGAGGACATGCTCCAGCGTATGAGTTGACGCGTTTTTCACGCGGACCGGTTTCCACTTCGCTCGAAAACGCTTTAGCGCTCCAGCGCGATGTCGCGGCTCGCAAGCCAAGCCGTCACGGCTTGCCTTGCCGCGCGTGCCCGAGCGTCGAGAACCCGCTCCGGGGTCATGAAGAAATAGGTCTGGAAGGTCTTGCCTTGCCGGTTGCGCGCGCCGGGTGGCGCGCCGTGCTCGAGCAGCGCCAGAACCTGGGCTGAATCACCAATCTGCGCCGCGATGTGCAGCGGCGTGTTGCCCATGGCATCGCTCGCGTCGAGACGGGCCCCGGCTTCACGCAACATCTCGACCTGAACCGCTCGGTTCCCGATCAGGGCTTCCATCAGGGGCGTGCGTCCGGTGTTCGCGTTGCGGGGATCCACACCGACGCGCCGCTCGAGGAGCATGCTCAGATAGGCGGTGTCATTTGCCCTCGCCGCGAAATGAACGGCACTGTCACCGTCGAGTCCCGTCAGCGCGGGATCCGCACCGAGATTGAGCAGGATGCCGAAGCCGATATGGCTTTTGTTGAACATCATCCATTGCAGCAGCGTGACATCGCCCGCCCCACGCGCGTCGGGGCTGGTGCCCGCACGCACCAGTTCGGCGGCGCGCGTGGCGTTGCGTGAAAGCGCGGCATCGGCCAATGCCGCGACCCCGGGGTCGGCAAAGATGTCGGCGGAGGAAGGACCTGCGACAGCGGGCGTAAGCGCACCGGCGGCGAGGACGCCGAGGCACGCCCGGCGGGAGAGGAGAAGGGTCATGCCCGTCACCTCACCGGCGGATCGAAGGTGCTCAGCGTGAAGCCTCTTTCGTCCTGGATCATCAATGTGCGCCCCTCGCATTCGCGGGTCGTCTTCTCGAAGCTGTGGCTGATCTCCATCTGGCCGAGGTCCGCGCGCATCTTCCCGTGGTGAAACCACAGCGTCGCCTCGTAGCGCAGGCGATCCGGCGCCAGCCTCTGCATGCCCTCGGTCTGGAGGGTCACCTCGCGGGTGGTGCCGTCGGAGGCGGTGGTTTTCGCCTCGACCGCCTTTCCGTCCTCCGCGGCGAGACTCTCCATCTCGGCGGCGCAGGCGGCGTGCGAGGCCAGCACCTTCGCGATCGGGGGCATCTGGAGCCGCCCGCCTGCCCTCGGCGAGGTCCCTGTGCCGAAGAACGCCAGGGCGATCATGCTGCATGAGATGATACCGGAACGGGGCATGTCGCTCTCTCGCGGGAGTGGGGGAACCCGCTTCGATCACCCATGCGTCCCTTCGGCGGATGCCGGGAGATCGGTCTGCGGGAAGACCTTCGGGACCCGGTCCGCAGCGGGTCTCAGGGTGTGCCCTGGCGGAGGATGCAGCCGCTGTTCGTCAGGTCCGTGCCGGGCGTGAACAGCGAAAAGGCGAACGTGGTCTCACCGGGCCCGGACGTGCCGCCGTCCATCCGGCCGGCGCGCACGAAGACGGCGGTCGGCGCGTCCGGCAGGTCGATGCGGTAGTAGGCGGCGTGCTCCTGCTCCGCCGGGCGACCGAGCGCGTCGCGCGTGCAGTCGTCCGCCAGCAGCACGATCTGCCCGTGCATCATCTGGCGACGCAGGATCACGGCATAGTCGGCGCTGGGGTAGGGCTTGCTCATCAGGATGAGATGCGGCCCCCGAAGCGCCGGATCGTTCGAGTTGGAAAAGCGGATCTCGAAGCTCGCATCGCCTTCATCGACCTTTCGCGTGGTCTGTGCAGCGCCCACGCCCACAGGGACCTCCACCGTGGCGAAACCGCGCAGCCGCAGCTCGCCCCGCAGCACGTAGGTATAGGCGTTGTCCTGCTCGCTATCGGCGGGGTAGCTGATCCCGTTCCATCCGATGCCGGGCAGCTCCTGCATGGCCATCTCGTCCCATCGCTCGGCAAAGGCGCGCAGCAGGATCTCCAGCGGGCCGGCCTCCGCGCGCGCCGGAAGGGCCGGCAGGAGCGCAGAAGCGATGTGAACGGCCACCAGCACGCGGCACGTTGAAACCGCCATGCTGTCACCCCCTCCCACGCGCCGCGAGGCAGCGGCGCAGTTTTTCGCGCGCGGCATCGCCGCCATGCCATTGGATGTCGAGCACCGCCTCACCCGCGACGGCGAGGTTGAAGCCCAGCTTGTCCTGCATGTTGGCGAGCAGGGCATCGGCGGTCGGAACCGCGAAAGCGATGACCCCGGTGGGGATCGAGAGGCTGCGATCGGTGTAGTTGAACGCCTGAACAGTCTGGGTCTGCCCGTCGTCCGACTGCGTGAGCGAGACGGAAATGGTGCGCAGCGCATTGGGCGTTGGAATCTTCGGCCCCCAGAAGGTGAGCAGCGCGCCGCGATAATCCGCACCCGGGCCGGAAACACGCACGAACCCGTCGAGGTTGACGAAGAGCGCTGCGCAGAACTCGCCGGGCTTCCTGTCGTTGGTGTCCTGAAAGAAGTGCCACTGGCCTCTTCTCACCGCCTGAAAGCGGGGATCTTTGGACATCTTGTCGCTTTTTTCGATGGTCCCCTTGGCACCGCGCACCATGCCGACCACGGCGTCGAGGTGCTGTCGGGTCGGGTCCGGGGCCTGCTCGGCTTCGCGCCGGGCGTCGATGCGGCGCTGGCGCGCCTCCTCCTGGCTGGCCGCGTAGTCCTCGGCGGTCTGCCGCGCCGTTTCGACACTCTGTTCATGGAGCTGCCGGTGATACTCGCAGGTGCTCGGATGGTTGGAGCAGGCCGCGGCGGGCAGAGCAGGCAACATCAGTCCGACAGCGGCGAGAAAAAGAACCGGAACCGCAAGGCGGAAAGACCGGAGGGTCTCGGAACTCACCTGTCGGCTTCGCCGCACATCAGCAGGGATCGGAAACGGCAGTGTCGAACCTGTTCTCACGCAGCTTCCCCTATCGAGAGACGGTGCTCACGATAGTGAAATGCCAGCGCACGGTCAGTCCTCGAAAGGTACCGGTGCATCGGGCCCTCGATCATATTTCAACGTGGCATTTCGGGTCTGACGCAGTCGCTCCGGGCAACGCACCGGTACGCCGACCTCGCTCAACTTCCGCCCCCGTCGATATTAGCTTCCATCGGTCGGCAGCCACTTGAGGATCCGGGCGCCACCGCGCGACCGTGAGCTGGCCCGGGGAGATTTCATGAACCGTATGTCCAAGCCTCTCCACTCGCGACCGTGGGGTGGTGCCACTGTTCTTCTCACCGTGAGCCTCGCACTCGGCGCCTGTTCGACGATGGAAGGGGTCACGACTTCGGTCATCGCTGAAAGACGGGTGGAGTATGTGATCGCCGGGTATGGCGCACCGGCGGTGGTGTTGGAGAATGGCCTCGGCGGCGGGCTGGAGTGGTGGGCGAAGGTGTTTCCGGAAGTCGCCAAGGAAACCAAAGTCTTCGCTTATAATCGCCCCGGCACTGGGGCGAGCAACGATGTCTCGACGCCACGCGATGGCGACCACATCGTCGAGGAGTTGCGACAGACCCTGCGTGAGACGGGGATCGCTCCGCCTTACGTTCTGGTCGGCCATTCTCTCGGCGGGCTCTACATGCAGCTCTACGCGCGGCGCCATCCGAATGAGGTCGCAGGTCTCATACTGGTCGATTCCACACATCCCGAACAATTGAAGGGGGCCGGCGCGCGTGAGAACTGGCCGGCCTGGGCGAAGGTCGCATTCGAGACGGTGACATCGAAGACCGCGCAGGAAGAACTGGCGGCCATCCCGGCAACCGGCGCGGCCGTGCTGGCTCTGCCACCACTCGAGGGAAAACCGGTGATCGTGCTCTCAGCGAAGGGGCCGATGAGCGAGACATCCGAGATCGCCCGTGACGCCAACGCCAAACGCGTCGACATCGCCCGTCTGCATCCCGGGGCAAGACAGGTGTGGGTGGACAGCGGCCACGGCATCCCTTTGGAAAAGCCTGAAGCAGTCGTCGCCGCCATTCACGAGGTGTTGGTGACGGTGCGAGCCAACGCCGTCGCGCGTGGACAAAAATGACGCCCTGATCCCCGGGTGACGATCGGCGCATGGGTGCGGTCTGCACACCAACCATCGAGAGATCGGACGCGCTCGCACCGAGCGGTTGCTCCGACAGGGCGAAAACCCCAGTATCAGGCGCCGCTGCTCATTTGTCGTTCAGCAAGACATAGACGCTTGGATTTTCGGGCATTTCTGAGTGTGAATGCACCGGTCGGCGTCACAGCAAGCTCCCGCCTCTGGTACTAAGACGCCGAAGCATCGCCGGCGTGGACGGAGTTGACCGCATACCTAAAACCGGATGCGAACCTAAAACCGGATGCGAAGCGTCCGCCATTCGGCTCGCTGCCAAAGTCTGCAGTTGGCGCAAGAACATGCAGCCCATGGCCGAGTGCCCTGCTCAGGTGCAGAATGACCGCTTCCACGACTTTCCGGACGGCTTGTGGGAAGAGGCATCGCTCGAAGCGGACGTCGCCCGCTCGGCCGGCCGCGACCTCATTTGGCGCCGAGCACCAAGTGCATGGTGTCGACCGCACGGTTGCCGGCGGTAGCGGTGGTCCAGCCGATGGCGGCGCGATAGCTGCCGAGGGGAAGGGGCGCGCCGGCCTCCGCGTTCAGGCCGAGCGGGGTGCCGGCGGTGGGCGCCACGTAGAGCGCATCCTCCGGGCAGTAGAGCTCGCACATGAAGCAGGTCTGGCAGTCTGCCTGCCGGGCGATGACGGGCGGCCCGGACGGCGCGGGCTCGAACACGTTGGTGGGACAGGCCGTGACGCAGATGTTGCAGCCGGTGCAGCGGGCGCTGCTGACGAGCTCGATCATGCCGCGATCCCTTCGGCGGACAGTCTTTGCGCCGCATCCGCCGCGAGCGGCGGCGCCGGCCGCCGCGCGACGAACACCTCGTCGAGCCCGCCCGAGGTGAGCAGGTGGCGCTGCGCCGGGTCGGCCGCCGCATGGTCGAGTCGGCGATGCATGCCGCGGCTCTCGGTGCGGGCCAGGGCGCTGCGGTACATCCAGCGGGCCACCGCCGTCATCGCCGCCGCCTCGCGGGTGCGCAGCACATCGGTCCGGCCGGCGGGCGCGGAGGCGCTCAGGCTCTCCCACTGACGGTCGAGGCGGCCGAGGGCGCCGGCGAGGCCCTCCTCGGTGCGGAAATAGTTGCGGTCGAAGGGATGGACCTCCTCCACCACCGCCCGCGCCGCCGCGGCCGGATCGAAGGGGCGGGCGCCGGCGTCCCGCAGCCCCGCGATGCCGGCGCCCCGGCGCGCGCCACCCTGAGGGGCGCGGCGGCCGAACTCTGCGGCGGCACGCCCGGCCCAGCGCCCGGACGACACCGCCCAGGCCGCATTGTGGCTGCCGCCGCCCGTGAATCCCCCGCAGATGAGCTCGCGCGTCGCCGCATCGCCCGCCGCATAGAGGCCGGGCACGCGGGTGGCGCAGGTCTCGTCCACGATGCGCAGCCCGCCCGTGCCCCGCACCGTGCCTTCCAGGTGGAGCGTGATGGGGAAGCGCTCATTGAACGGATCGATGCCCATGCGGTCGAAGGGCAGGAAGAAGTTCGGCTGGGCCGAGCGCATGTGCGCCTGCATGGCCCCATCCGCACGGTCGAGCTGCGCGAAGACGCGCCCCTTCTGCAGGTGCCGCGCGATCACCGAGCGGCCGCCGTTGGAGGCGGCGCCGGGGATCACCGCGCCGGCCTCGTCGGTAAAGGTCGCCCATTTGAAGAACAGGGTCTTGGTGACGGAGGCGAAGTCCGCGGCGATGGCGTAGGCGTTGGAGAATTCCATGCCCGAGAAGTCGGCCCCGGCCTCCGCCGCCATCAGGTGGCCGTCGCCGGTGAGCGCGGTGCAGCCGAGCGCGCGGGAGAGGAAGGCGCAGCCGCCAGTGGCGATCACCACCGCGCCGGCCTCCACCTGCCAGACGTCGCCCTGCTGGCGGCGGATGCCGCGGGCGCCGGCCACCGCGCCGGCCGCGTCCACCAGCAGCTCCAGCGCCGGCGCATGGTCGAGGATGCGCACGCCTGCGCCCTTCGCCAGCTTGCGCATGAGGCGCATGTATTCCGGCCCCTGCAGGGAGACGCGGATGGGGGTGCCCGCCGCATCCACCGGGAAGGGATAGCCGCGGGCGCCGAGCTCGTGCAGCGCCGCATGGGTCGTCTCCAGCACCCGCGCCGACCAGTCGCGGTCGGCGAGGAAGCCGCCCAGCGCCTCGCGGCTGACGATGGCGGCGTGGCGCAGCTTCGGGTCTGGCTCCACGTACCAGATGGAGGTGCCCGACGGGGCGGTGGCGCCCGAGGTGCCGCAGAAGCCCTTGTCCGCCAGCACCACCCGCGCCCCCGCGCGCGCCGCCTCGAACGCCGCCCAGGTACCGGCCGGCCCGCCGCCGAGGACCAGCACGTCGCAAGCGAGGTCGAGCCCGGACGGGGCTGAGGATGAAAAGCCCATGTCGCCTCCCGATGCGCCGCGGAGCCCGCCGCGCTAAACAACGCAGATTTAATGTTCATTTAGTTTATAGACTTAATTGAATTTATCAAGATTAATATCCCCCGGCCGCCCGGCGACGCGCGGTCCCGTCACAGGTGGCACGCAGGTGGCCCGACCCGCCGCAAGGAGGTTCCCATGAGCGCTTCGATCAGCACCCTTCCCGGCATTCCCGAGGGCGACATCGTCCCTCTCTCCGGCCGCATCGGCGCCGAGATCCGCAACGTCCGCCTCGCCGGCGACCTGCCCCAGCCGCTGTTCGACGAGATCCACCGCCTGCTGCTGAAGCACAAGGCGCTGTTCTTCCGCGACCAGGCCGATCTCGACGATGCCGCCCAGGAAGCCTTCGGCGCGCGCTTCGGCGGCCTCGTCCCGCACCCGACCATCGGCGCCCTCACCGGCACCTCCTCGGTGCTGGAGCTGGACACCCGCCGCACCGGCGAGCGCGACACCGGCCAGGGCGCCGGCCGCGCCGACCAGTGGCACACGGACGTCACCTTCGTGGACGCCTATCCCAAGATCTCCATCCTGCGCGGCGTGGTAATCCCCGCCGCCGGCGGCGACACGGTGTGGTCCAACACCGCCACCGCCTACGAGCGCCTGCCCGAGCCGCTGCGCAAGCTGGCCGACAGCCTGTGGGCCACCCATTCCAACGCCTACGACTACGCCGCCGTGCGCCCCCACGCCTCCGACGACGACCGCCGCCAGTTCGACCGCAACTTCACCAGCACCGTCTTCGAGACCGACCACCCGGTGGTGCGGGTGCATCCCGAGACCGGCGAGCGCACGCTCATCCTGGGCAATTTCGTGCAGCGCTTCATCGGCCTCAACAAGAGCGACAGCCAGAAGCTCTACGACCTGTTCCAGAGCCACATCACGGCGCCGGAGAACACCGTGCGCTGGCGCTGGCGGGCGGGCGACGTGGCCATCTGGGACAACCGCGCCACCCAGCATTACGCCGTGAACGACTATGGCGACGCCCATCGCGTCGTGCGCCGCGTCACCGTGGACGGCGAGGTGCCGGTGAGCGTGGACGGGCGCGCCAGCGTCACCCGCAACCGTTTCGACAAGCCGGCGGTGGGCCGCGCCGCCTGATCCCCCGCAAGCGCCGGCGGGCGGAAGGCCCGGCCGCCGGCCGCCCCGCCCGCTCTGCCGACCGTCCTTCAGGAGCCCGAGACTGATGCCTGCTCCCGCTTTCGCGCCTTCGTCCACGCGGCCGAAACGCCGTGCCGCCTCAGCTTTGCTGCGCCCCTTCGCCCTGGCCGCCGCGGCGCTGGCCTTCGCCGGTGCCTTGGTCGGTATTTTGGCCGGAGCCGCGGCCGCCGAGACGGTGATCCGCTTCGGCCATCCCGGCGTCGGCGCCGAGCAGCGGCCCTTCTCCTATGGCGACCCCACCACCTATGGGCGGGCCCGCCAGTTGATCGAGAAGGAGTTCGCCGACGACAAGGATGTGAAGATCGAATGGACCTTCTTCCGCGGCGCCGGCCCGGCGCTCAATGAAGCGGTGGCGTCCGGCCAGCTCGATTTCTTCCTGCTCGGCGACCTGCCCGCCATCGTCGGCCGGGCGCGGGGGCTGAAGCACAAGTTCATCTTCGCCACCGGCCGCAACAACTCGATCTTCCTTGCCGTGCCCACCGACAGCACCATCGCCAGGGTGGAGGACGTGAAGGGCAAGAAGGTCGCCCTGTTCAAGGGCACCAACCTGCAGAACGCCACCGACCGCATCCTCGCCCTGCACGGGCTTTCGGAGAAGGACGTGCGCTTCATCAACCTCGACGCCAACGCAGCCGTGGCCGCGCTCACCTCCGGCAATGTGGATGCGGTGTTCGGCGGGCAGGAATATCTGCCGCTGGCCGCCAAGGGCGTGGTGAAGATCGTCTACACCACCAAGGGCGACGACCCGACGCTGGGGCGCAACTCCTCCTATTTCGTCACGGAATCCTTCGCCGCCGCGCATCCGGACCTGACCCAGCGGGTGGTCAACACCTTCATCAAGGCGGCCCACTTCATCTCCCTCGACGAGAACCGCGACGAGGCGTTCGAGGCCTGGGCCCTGTCCGGCCTGCCCAAGGAAACCTTCGCCACCAATTTCGAGGGTCAGCGGCTGTCCCTCGTCGTCAATCCGCTGATCGATGACTACGTGGTCGCCCGTTACAAGGAGCAGGCCCAGGCCGCCAAGGACTACGGCCTGCTCAAAGGCGATCCCGACATCGACCACTGGTTCGACCGCACCTATCTGGACGCGGCGCTGAAGACGCTGAAGCTCGAAGACTTCTGGTCCACCCGCGACGGGCGCGGAAACATCGAGACCCGCGGCCGCATCGACCAGAAGGCCTCGAACTAGAGCGTTTCCGAGCGAAGTGGACACCGGTTCGCGTGAAGGAAACGCGTCAATTCAAAGACCTGGATCGTTTCCCCGATTCCATGAAACGGGGAAACGATCCAGGGGCCGCCATGAGCCGGCGCTTGCCGCCAACCATCGAAGCATGAGGCGCCCTCGCCTCTCGCGTGATTGCGCCGTCATGCCCCGGCTTGTCCGGGGCATCCACCGGGTCGCTCGTCCGCTGCTGCAAGCCGGATGCGCAGCCCGGCCGCGAAGTGGATCCCCCGGACAAGCCCCGGTTTTTACCGAGACCGACAAACGGGATGATGGGGTGTCAATCGCAGGCTTGTGGCCGGGTTTTCCGGTGCGTTCGATCCAATCGAGGATTGCGCCAAGCTCTCCTTGCAGGGTGATGGAGAGGTCGCGGCGCATCGGGCCGGGGGTGATGATGATGCCGTCGATGATCTCGCGGATCGCCTCGGCCGCCTCTGCCGCGTCGTCGGGGTGGTCGAGCGCGGCGGTCAGGCGCTCGATCCTACGCCGGTAGGTCTCGGCAATGCCGGGGTGGATGTCGGGAACGTCCTGTGGCGCGTCGGAGAGACGGGCGGTGAGGCTGTCCTGTCGGGCCTCAAGCTCGGTCAGGCGGTCGGACAGGGCGCGGTGATACCCGCCTTGCTCGATGACGCGCACGATCTCGGCAATGGCTTTCGTGATGTCGCCCAGTTCCTTGCGGCTGGCTTCGGCCGAGTTTCGGCGGTCGCGATTGAGCCGGTTGGTTTCCTCGGCATAGACTCGCATGGCCTCGGCGGCGATCTCCGGCGTCATCATTCGCTCGCACAGGCCGGCCAGCACACGCGCTTCCAGAGCCTTGCGGTCCACGGTGCGGGCGTTGTCGCAGCCATTGCCCAGCACATGATTGGTGCAGGCGTAGCGGTCCTGCCCGCGACGGGCATAGGAGCCGCCGCAGCAGCCGCAGAACAACAGGCCGGACAGCAGGGTGCGCGGGCGATGGGTGGCGTTGAGGCCGCCATTTCGGGCGAGGCTGCGCTTCATGCCCTCGCGCGATGCCTCGATCTGGGTCTTGTACCGAGCGGTCAGCTCGTCCTGCCGCGCCTTGGCGGCGTCCCATAGCTCCTGCGGCACGATGCGAAGCTCGGGAGCCTCCGAACGTATCCATTCGCTTTCGGGATTGACCCGATAGGCGAAGTGACCCGTATCGGGGTTTTTCAGCTTCTTCTGCCGGTTCCAGCGGATCACGCCGACGTAAAGCTCGCAATTGAGGATGCCGGAACTGATGATGCGGTTGCCCCTGATGGTGGTGTCGTTCCAACGCTTGCCGGTGGGGCTGGGGATGCCGTCGCGGTTCAAATCGGCGGCGATGCGCTGCGGCCCCTTTCCGGCGACATATTCGCGGAAGATGCGGCGCACGATCTCGGCCTGTTCCTCGATGATCTCGCGTTCGCCACGGATCGGCTCGCCGCGCGCGTCGAGCTGCTGGACGACGCGATAGCCATAGGCGTTGCCACCGCCAATCTTTCCGGCCTCGACACGGCCCCTGATGCCGCGATGGGTCTTGATGGCAAGGTCTTTGAGGAACAGCGCGTTCATCGTGCCTTTGAGGCCGACATGGAGCTCGTTGATCTCGCCCTCGGACAGGGTGAAGATGGTCACGCCCGCGAAGCGCAGGCGTTTGAAGACGCCCGCCACGTCTTCCTGATCGCGGCTGATGCGGTCCAGCGCCTCGGACAGCACCATGTCGAAGCGCCCTGCCTGTGCGTCGGCAAGCAGGGACTGGATGCCAGACCGGATCAGGGACGCGCCCGATATGGCCCGGTCGAAATAGGTCTCCGCGACCGTCCAGCCCTCGCGGGCGGCGCGCTCGCGGCACTGGCGCAACTGGTCCTCAATGGAAGCGTCACGCTGGTTGTCGGAAGAATAACGGGCATAGAGCGCAACGCGCGGCATCGGACGGGCAGTCATCGGGGCGGTCCTTTCACTCCTTGTCGGCCCCGTCCCCCGTCGCCTCGGATGCGTTGGGCCTGTTGTCGTTGGCGGCGGTCAGCCGCTCGAAATCCTCTCGCGCCATGCGGCGGCCGATGATGCGGGCCAGCGTCAGCGCTGCGCGGTCGATCTTGAGCCAGGTTTCCGCACTCGGCTCGCCCTGCGGGCCGTTATTGTCGTTGGCCGGTTTGAACCGTTCCGGCCTTGATTCACTGTCGTCTTCCATGCCGCTTCCTGCCGTGTTTTCGAGACAAACAGGCATGAAGCGGCACGGGATTCAGCCTGTGAAGGCATAAAACTCACGCGTGCGGCGTTGGCGAAGTATCGGCGGCATATAGGACGGGTCACGCTGCCTGCAAAGCCTTCTGAACAGCCTTCGGCGCGCGGTCGATGACCAGAAGATAAGCGCGAGTCGGCCCTTCCGGTTGGCGCGAACCCTGTTCCCAATGGCGCAGCGTGTTGACGCTGAACCCGAACCGTCCGGCAAATTCTTCCTGCGTCATGTCGAGCTTCGTGCGGATCGCCTTCACGTCGATCCGCTCGGGAACATGGACGCGATAGGCGTTCGCGTCGGCCTTGCCCTCGGCATAGGCCAGAGCCTCGTTAAGGCCACGCCGGATGCTGTCGGCAACTGTGTTCATCACTTTCTCCTCTTGAAGGCGTCCACCAGCAGCATGGTCAATTGGCGGAAGTCGTTCTTGTCCTGCTGGCTCAGATCGGCCCGCTCGTTCTTGGCGTAGGCGGTGAGCGCAAAGAGCGGCATGTCGGCGTCGTGGTAGAAGTAGATCACCCGCGCGCCGCCGCGCTTGCCTCGCCCTTCCAGCCCCCAGCGGACCTTGCGGATGCCGCCTGTCCCCGGAACGAGATCGCCGGCCGTGGGATTGTGGGCCAGATAGTCCACCAGCAAAGTACGCTCGTCATCGCCCATCAGCTTGCGCGTCGCCGCCAGGAACTCCGGGGTTTCCACGACACTGACGGGAACCGATTTTGCCTTGTTTGATATTACTCCACTGACTCAGTCGATGCAATCGAAATGATGATCCAATGGATTATAATCGTGCCGCCCCTGCCGCCTGTTCGTTCCGAATTGGGAGCGCGACCGCGCCCACAATCCGCCCTTGCCTGCTTGGAGAGCCCTGACCGGAGCGGCGGCGGGCGGTCAAGGCGGGCGCTTCAGCGCCCCTGCGCAGCGGCTCGGCCTTGAGGGCTGACGCCGTTCTGGTTCCATCCCTACCGGCAGCAAAGGCCATGCCTCCGCCCTCATCAGAAATCATCGAAGTCGGACTCGCTCCGTGGACGCCATCCGACGGGATTGGCGATCCATCGATTGACATCGGACTCCTTCCACCCCGTACCGTTGACGCTGATCCTGATCTGCGCGGGAAAGGTGCCCTCGGCGATCTTGCGGTAGATGGTGGACCTGGACAGCCCGGTCCAGGCAAGGACGGTTTTCAGGCGGATGATACGGTCTGGTTGGCGCATGGCTGGCCTGCCTCATGCTGGCTGTTTCTGACAACTGCTGGGACCAGTCAGGTCAGGCGGTTACGCGCGCGCAAGAGGGTTCAACACGTCGCAGGGCTGTGGCGCAGGAACGGCGGCAAATCGGATGGGTTCAGATGCCGATGCCGCGTCCCCTGCCGAGGCCGAGACCGTGGGTGAAGGCGAGTTCCTGGCCGAGGCTACGGCCTGATTCCATACCGATGCCGAGGTCTTTCTTGCGGCCCGCTAGGATGGACTCTAACTGCGGATCGCGTTCGAGGCTTTTGGCCATATTGCCCATCTCTGCCCGCGTCGCCTTGTAGCTGGAGATGTCGCCCGCCTGATACTGGCGCTGGCTGGTCTGTTCGAGCTTCCGCCAGCGCTCCACAAAGCGGTCGGCCCGCCAACCCGGATTGCGGCCGGGATCGGTGCGGATTTCGGTTTCGAGCTGGACGGCGCGCACGGCACGAGCAACCTGGCCGACCGCCGTCTCGCGGACAAGGTCTGGGTTCTTGACATAGGCTGCTTCCGCATCGCGCCAGCCATACGGGCGAACCTCCTCGAAGGCCTTGCGGGCCTCGGTCAGTTCCCGCATCTGTACAGGACTTGCCTTGCCCTCCGCGTCTCCGGCGCTGAGGATCGCATCGATGGCGCGGGCATGGCGCACGAGGGCATCGGTGCGGGCGCGGCGCAACGACACCTCCGGGTCTTCCGCCGCCGCACTTTGCGGCCCCTCCCTTTCCAGCCGCTGCACACCATTCCCGCCGGGCACAGCGTCTGCGGGGGAGCGCACCCCGTCGAGCATCCCGTCGATCCGGTCGCGCAGCTTTTCGGGCACGAGTCTGCGCACGATCTCGGCGACACGGGCGCGGAAGGTGATGCCGCGCCGCTCGGCGTAATCCCGCGCCGGATCGATCTGCTCATAATCGGACGCCATGTCCTTGGCCCGGTCGCGCGACAGGGTGCGCACGAGCCGGTCCTGATTGGCAAAGTCGTCGCGGCCGTAATGCAGCTCCATGCCGTCGCGATGTCGCGACAGGGCGACATAGCTGCCATGGGCATCCAGCCCAGGTGTCGCCAGAACATGGGTGCGGTCCACCGTCATCCCTTGCGCCTTGTGGATGGTCGCCGCATAGCCATGGTCGATGCGGTCGTAATCCTTCAGGTCGAAAGCAACGGAACGGCCGTCATCGGTGCGCACCGACATGGATTGTTCGCTGACCTGTTCGATGGTGCCGAGCGTGCCGTTTTTCACGCCAAGCCCGCGTTCGTTTTGCAGGAACATGACGCGATCCCCGCTGGCAAAGTTCCGCTCGCCGCGCTCGACCGTGACGCGCACGTCCTCGCCCAGATCGCCGGCCTCCCGCATCCGCTCGCGTGCTGCCTCGTTGAGTTCCTGTACCTCGGCATTGGTATGGGTCAGGATGATGCGGCTATCGTCTGGATGCGCCTGCCGGTCGCGGTCCCAGCGCTCGATCAGATTTTTCCGCGCGTCCTCCCGCGTCGGAGCGGCATGGACCATGTCGTGGGAGCGGTAGGCTTCAAGAGCGTTGCCGGTTTTACCACTGGCAAGATTGCGCGTGGCGTCGCGCTGCCAGTCCTCGCGCTGGCGGCGCACCTCACCGATCTCCGCGCCGCCGTGGCGTTCGTGAATCGAGCGGAAGGCCGCGCCGGCTTCTATTGCTTGCAACTGCCGCGGATCGCCGACCAGCACGACCTTTGCGCCAGCCTCGGCGGCATGGGACAGCACGCGCTCCATCTGCCGCGTGCCGACCATGCCGGCCTCGTCGATCACCAGAACATCGCGGGCGGTGAGCACGTCGCGGCCCTGTCCCCAACCATGTTCCAGGCTGGCGATGGTGCGCGACGCGATGCCCGATCCGCCTTCCAAATTTTCCGCCGCGATACCGGACAGCGCCACGCCCCGGACCTCGTAGCCAGTCGCTTCCCAAGCCTCGCGCGCCACGCCCAGCATCGCGCTCTTCCCCGTCCCGGCATAGCCGACCACAATCCCAAGATCGCGCCCGTCCGTGACATGCGCCAACGCATCGGCCTGCTCGCCGGACAGAACAAGGCCGCGTTCTTCCGCACGGGCAAGCGCCGCCGCTCTGTCCCTGTCGTTGACTTCATGATGTTCGCGGTCGGCCATCAATTCAGCGGCGCGGTGCAGGCGCTGTTCGGCCTCGATCATCTCGCGCGTGGTGAAGCGGTCCTCGCCGCGTCCGTCCTTGCCGAGTTCGACCAGATTGGGCGAAGTGCGCATCGCGCTCATCACCTCATTGAACTGGTCGATCCCGTCGCTGTGCCGGTGCGCGAACATCGCCATGTCCCGGCGCGTGAAGGTCGATTGCTGATGGGTGATGGCGTCCAGCGCCAGGGCTGGATTGGCGATGATGCGCTCGCCGTTGCCGCGCGCGATCTCGAGGTGCATTTCCGCGCGGTCGGCGGCTTCGATCCCTTCGCCCTCGATCCGCTGCGCGGTTGCGCCGATCTGGCTTTGTGGCTCCAGCGCGATGCCCTGGGCCTCCAGGCTGCGATGGTCGATCCGTGCGTCGATGTCGAGTTCGGCCAGCCGTTCGTTGGCGAGCGCGGCCCAGCGTTCCCGCCAGCGTTCGACCATCTCGGTGCGGTTCCAGTCCCGCACCTTCGGGCCGAAGCCGTTTTCGTCCACCGCACGCATGGTCAGCATGACATGGGCGTGGGGTTTGGGACTCCCATCCTCGGCCCTGTCCCAATGCACATTGAGGTCGGCGATCATGCCCTGATCGACGAATTCGGACCGCACGAAGTCGCGGGCGAGTTCGATGCCCTGCGTCTGCGTCATCTCGCGCGGAAGGGCGAACTCCACCTCGCGGGCAAGCTGGGCGTCCTTGCGGACCTCGAAGGCTTCCACATCGTTCCAGAGCCGTTCGCGGTCGCTCCATTGCTCGGGTGCGTTCTCCGGCAGCAGCACCTCGGAATGGACGACGCCGCGTTTGGCGGAAAAGTCCTGCACGCGGTCAATGCGCTCGTCGCGCAGCCGCGAGGCCGAGCGGTAGGCGGCGGACGCCACCGCGCTCGAACCGGATTTACGGCCAATGACCTTGACATGGAGATGATAGATCGCCATCGCGATCAGATCATTTGCACGACAAAGCGCACGTCGGAACGACGTATAAGCGCGCCCTCCCTCGAAAAAATCTCGGGAGGGACCGGGCCGTGCCACACCGTCCCGGCAACCTTACAGCATTCCGGCAGAGGCTCAACTATCATCGCTCCATCGACAACTTATGGAGGACATGATGCGCAAGCCACGGGACTTCGACGCGGAACTGAGGTCGCTCGAAGACAAGACGCGAGACCTGAAAGCCCGCAAGGTGCAGCAGCTTGGCGAACTGGTCATTTCGACCGGCGCCGACGCCCTCAGCCCCGACGAACTGGCGGGCGCGCTGATCGTGCTGGCCGAGACGAAGGATGCCGGAAAGAGGGAGGCATGGGCGAAGCGCGGGGCCGCGTTCTTTCACGGCCGGGCGCGGCGACCTGCATCGGCGCCTCACCGCGACGCGGGCGGCGCTACGGCACAATCGGGCGGCGCGCAACCGGCATCAGGCGGCGCGGGCTCGACATGACATGCGCACATGGCAGGTCGAGCGCCGCAAGCGCACCCGGCATCTGATCGAACTCGGCGGCCTCGTCGTCAAGGCCGGCATCGTGGACCTGACCGGCGATGACCGCGCCATCATCCTCGGCGCGCTGCTCTGGATGGCCGACAAGCTGCAAGGCGATCACGGCGATCACGCGCGAAGCCTGTGGGCTGCAAAGGGAAAGCAGGCGTTCGAGTATGACTGGCCATCAGCATCGCCAAACGACACGGCCCCTTCGGCGCGCGTCGTGGTCATGGAAAGAGAACGCGCAGCAAGCCATCCGCCAGTTGGAGGCCTCCAAAAACCCCTGTGCAAATCGGCGTTGGGCTGATTCTCTCGCTGCTTTTTGAGGCGGATCGCGGGCATGGTGGATCAATCGCCGAGTTTCTTCGACTTCGATGATCGGATGGCGGCACTGTTGGCGAAGGGCGACGATCTGGAGCGGGTGAAGGCGCTGGTCGATTTCGAGATGTTTCGACCTGCACTGGAAGCCGCTGTGCTGCGCGCGGACCGGTCGAAGGGCGGCAGGCCCGCCTTCGATCACATGCTGATGTTCAAGGTCCCCGTGGGGATGTCCCACCCGATGTTGAAAAGAGCGCGGCGGACGTGGCTGGTTGAGGAGGCTATGCAGCCTCGCGGACAGGGTCAAGGCCGGCGCCGACGGCGCACTCGGCCTGATGGGCGAGAAGGGCGGCGCGCAGGCTGGGCAACTGGTTGTGGGCCTTCAGTCGGCGGAAGCCCTTGGCGGCTTCGATCATGGCGGCCCCTGTCCAGCGCAGGGCCATGGCCGCATCCCGCCACCGCTTCACGTTGCGGCAGACGCGCCGGATGGTGCCGTTCATGTTCTCGATGATGTTGGTGCAGGCCAGCGAGCGCCGCAGTTCGGTCGGCAGCCGCAGGCGCGTGACGGTGAGGATCTCGTCGAGGCCCTCCAGGAGGCTGGCCGAGACACCCGGAGCCTCGCGCTCGAGCCGACGGGCGAGATTGCGGATCAGCGTTTCGGCCTTGTCGGCGTCGTCCAGCTCCCAGGCTTGGCGAAGAGCCCTGCGCACCGAGGCGTGCAGGGATTTCGGCAGGCGCTCGGTGATGTTGCGGGCCTTGTGGACCTGACAGCGCTGGATCGGCGCACTTCGGCCGAAGCTGTTGCGGATCGCCTTCGACAGGGCACGCGAGCCGTCGATGATGAACAGGCGACAGACGGCGGGGTCGAGGCCCCGGCCGACCATGTTGTCGAGCAGGGCCTGGCAGACGGCGGCGTTCTCGCTTGCCCCCTCCATGACCCCGAGCGGGTGCTTGTCGCCGTTGCCGTCGACGCTGACCGCCGCCAGCAGGATCAGGTCCTGAGCGATGTGGATGCCGTCGATCTGGATGACCAGCAGATCCAGCGCGGAGAGGTCGGCGGCCATCCACGCCTTCATCGTCTCGGCCGACAGCGCCACGAAGCGACGCGACACCGCCGATCGGGTCACGCCGGCTCCCCGCTCGGCGGGGATGTCGCCGCCGGGCAGGCGGACGGCGCCGCCGAACTTGCGGGTCGACACGTTCATCAGCATCAGATTGAGCGCCCATTGGCCGAGAAGATCCTCGTCGACCGCCGCCGCCCAGCTCGGCAGGGGCATCTCACCGCCGAGCGGGCACGAACCCGAGGGCGCTCGACTTCGACCTTGCCGCCGTGAAAGCCGATCTTTCCCTTGGCTCTGCCCCAACGATGAGCCTCCCGATCGCCACCGCGACCATGGCGCGGGCCGCAGAGCCGAGCCGCATCCTCTTCCATCATACCGGTGAGAGTGGCCAGCCCGGCCGTCAGGCACAGGCGTTCGAAGCTGGCGCGGACCTCGTCCACAGCTGCCTCGACGAGCGCAGACGGTGTCACCGCTGCCGATGTGGTAGGTTTCTTCATGGCGTTGCTTTCCTTCGAGGATTCGACACCCGAGCCTTAAGAGCCGGATTCAAAAGTTCACGCGGTTTTGCAATGTCTTACGATGCGGCGTGTTAGCATGCGGATGCTGGCGATGTGGGCGAAGGCGGTCGCGCTTTCGATGGATTTCTCCCAGTCCTTTGCGAGGCGGCGGCAGCGTCCGAGCCATGCGAATGTCCGCTCGACCACCCAGCGGCGGGGCAGGACGACGAAGCCCTTGGCCGCGTCGGAGCGCTTGACGATCTCGATGGTCCAGCGTCCGTGGCCGGCCATGGCGTCCTTTAGCTTGTCGCCGGCATAGCCGCCATCGGCGAAGACCTGGCGCAGCCACGGATGGCGGGAGCGGATCGCCCTGAGCAGGTCGGGAGCACCGTCGCGGTCCTGCACGTCGGCCCCGTGGACCATGACGAAGATCAGCAAGCCGACCGTGATGGCGCCGATCGCCTTGCCGCCTTCCGAAATGGTGAGGCTCGCCTGGGCGATCTGTAGAGTCGAGGACGGGCGCGGTGGCATTGCCCCGTTTCCCGTCCCCGCTCATCAAACCGGACGTGCGGATTTCCCGCATCCGGCTTTCCGACTGGTTTCACCGCAAGGCCCACGGCGACGACCGACTGCGCTCGCGTCGAAGGCATCGGACGGCCAATTCCCCGTAGACATATTCTCGAGAGAACCGGTCCGCTCCACGCCCCTGCGCTTTGTGTCGTTGACGGAGGAAGTGCCGCGTTCGGTCATACACATGCTGATCGACGGCCTCGTATGCCGACGCGAGGGCGCCGTAGGAGAAGTAGGCCGACCAACCGCGCAGAACGCGGTTCAACCGTGCTCGCACTTCGTCCCAAGCGCCCTTGTTGCCGGGCACCAGAAGTTCGCCGATCTTCACCTTGACCCGCTGCACGCTCTTCTTGGACGGGCTCGCCCCCAGGTGCCAGCGACCTCCATTGGGAAGGTGGCGCGGTCCCAGTGTGTAGCCAAGGAAGTCGAAGCCTTCACGCCGGGCATTTTTCACCGAGGTTTTCGCCTCGTTGAGCGTCAGCCCGAGCTTCGTCATCACCGCCCTCGTCCAGGTCAGAGCCTCTTCCGCGTGTCCGCGGCTGAGGATGACGAAGTCGTCGGCATAAGAGATGACATGTGCGTGGAACACCTCGCCGCGCCCCGTCAACCGCCAATGCTTCAGGAATCGGTTCATGTAAATGACGGAGAGCAGCGGACTGGCGACACCACCCTGGGGGGGTGCCGCGAGCGCTGCTCTTGCCGCCGCTCATGTGCCGTTTCCCGTCGCCATCCCGTTCCTCGACCGGCACTTGCAGCCACAGCTTGATCAGCCGCAGCACATTCCGGTCGAGGACACGGCGGGCCACCGATCGGAGGAGGTCCGCGTGCGGGATCGTGTCGAAATACTTCGACAAGTCGGCATCGACGACGTCGGTATAGCCCTGGTATAGCCCCGGCATAGCAGCCGGTGCGTTTCCTTGACGGCATCGATCGCGCTCCGACGCGGCCGATAGCCGTAGGCACCGTCCTCGAAGTCCGCCTCGAAGATCGGCTCCAGCACGATCTTGGCTGCGGCCTGAACCACCCGGTCCCGGATCGTCGGGACGCCAAGCGGACGTTCGCCGCCGCCAGGCTTTGGGATCATCACCCGCCGCACTGGATCAGGCTGGTAGGACTTCGAGACGAGGTCCTCGCGCAAGCTCGCCAGCCACGCGTCTATATCCGCCGCCTCGATCTGTCCGAAGGTCATCCCGTCCACACCTGGCGCACCCGCATTGGCGCGGGCAGTCACCGCGACGAATGCAGTTATTGGAGGTGTCCAGCTGAAGCGGATCGTGGCGGATTTGTCGCTCGACGACCCGCGCACGCTACCGACCGCGGAGGAGGCCGCCGCCGCCATCGTACCGTTGTGCCTGCCGGCGTGCGAGGACACCGGGCGGCTCTACGATTTCCCCACCCGGAGCTTCCTCGACTTCCGGATGCCAGCCTGAGGCCGGCGCTCACAGGGCGAGGCGCACCAGCCTCTGCCCCGCCTCCACCTGCTCGCCGACCCGGCAGACGATCTCGGCGACGATGCCGTCCCGCGGGGCGGTGACGGGGTTCTCGAACTTCATCGCCTCGATCACCGCCAGCACGTCGCCGCGGGCCACCCGTTCGCCCGCCTTGGCCGCGACCGCGACCACGAGGCCGGGAATCTCGGCGCTGGCCCAGTCGGTCGCCTCCGCCTCGTCCGGGCCGCCGCGCACCCGGCGCGAGACCTCCGCGCGCGCGCCGTCGATGATCACCTCCACCGCATCGGGCAGCACCAGCGCGCGCCAGCGCCGGCCGTCGAGCATGCCTTCGAGGAGGCCGCCGGAACCGCGCCCGCCCTCGACCGTCGCGGTCAGCCGCATCCCGGCGGTCTCGGCCTCCACCGTCACGGCGCCGCGCCGGGCGGAAAGGACCCGCACGGCGGCGCGTGCCCCGGCGATTTCCAGGACCATCGCGCCGAGCGGCGCGCCCTGCGCCAGCGCGTGCCGGCCATAGGGCGCCGCGCTCGCCTGCCAGGGCGAGGCCGGCCCGCTTCCCTCCGGCATGGCGTCGAGCACGACGGCGGCGCCGGCCACCGCGGCTAGCGCGCCGGGCGCGGCCGCGCCGAGGAGCTCGGGCAGAACCTCGTCGATGAGGCGGGTGTGCGCCGTTCCGGCCGCCACCTCCGGCCGCGCCGCGAGCGCCGCGAGGAAGCCGAGATTGGTCGCGACCCCCATCACCGCGGTCTCGGCGAGGGCCGCGCGCATGCGCGCCAGTGTCTGCCGCCGGTCGTCGCCATGGACGATGATCTTCGCGATCATGGGATCGTAGTGGGGCGGCACGGGGCTTCCAGCCTCGACCGCGCTGTCGATGCGCGCCCCGGAGGGCCAGGCGAGGTGCGTGACGCGTCCCGGCGCCGGCCGGAAGCCCGCGGCCGGGTCCTCCGCATAGAGCCGGCACTCGATGGCATGGCCGCGCGCGTGGATCTGCTCCTGGGCGAGCGGTAGCGGCGCGCCCGAGGCGAGGCGCAATTGCCATTCCACGAGGTCGAGGCCGGTGATCGCCTCCGTCACCGGATGCTCCACCTGGAGGCGCGTGTTGACCTCCAGATAGTAGAATGCCCCATCGGCGCCGACGATGAACTCGAACGTGCCGGCATTGCGGTAGGTCACGGCCCGCGCGCCGGCGACCGCCGCCTGCGCGAGGCGCGCCCTGAGGGCGTCCGGCAGGGTGGAGGCGGGGGCTTCCTCGATCACCTTCTGGTGGCGGCGCTGGAGCGAGCATTCCCGGTCGAACAGGTGCACCGCGCCGCCCGCGCCGTCGCCGAACACCTGCACCTCCACATGGCGCGGCCGCTCGATCAGGCGCTCCACCAGCAGGCGCCCGTCGCCGAAGCTGGAGCGTGCGGTGCGGATCGCCGAGGCGATCTCGGCGCGGGCGCCCGGCTTCGTGACCACCTGCATGCCCTTGCCGCCCCCGCCCGCGGCGGGCTTCAGCAAGGCGGGATAGCCGGTCGCCGCGATCAGCCGCTCCACCTCCTCCACGTCGTCGGAGGCCGCGGCCGAGCCGGGCACCACCGGCACGCCGGCCTCGGCCATGAGCGCCTTCGCCCGCCCCTTGTCGCCGAGCGCGGCGATGGTGTCGGGCCGCGGCCCGACGAAGATCAGCCCCGCCGCCTCCACCGCGGCGGCGAAGTCCGCATTCTCCGAGAGGAAACCGACGCCGGGATGGATCGCGTCGGCACCCCGCTCGCGCGCGGCGCGGATCAGCGCCGCCCCGTCGAGATAGGAGCGCGCCGCCGGTGCCGGGCCGATGCGCACCAGGTCCGCCGCCCCCTCCAGGTGGGGCGCGCCGCGGTCGGCGTCGGAATAGACCGCCACATAGGGGATGGAGAGCCGCGCGCAGGTGCGGGCGATGCGCCGGGCGATCTCGCCGCGGTTGGCGATCAGGAGCTTGCCGATCATGGCTACATCCGGAACACGCCGAAGCGGGTCTCCCCCTTCGGGCCGCCTTTCGCCATGGCGAGGGCGAGGGCGAGGAAGGCGCGCGTCTCCTCCGGCTCGATCACCGCGTCCACCCACAGGCGGGCGGCGGCGTGGAGCGGGTGGCTCGATCGCTCGTAGGCGGCGCGGATGGGGGCCTCGAAGCGCGCCCGCTCCTCCGCGTCGAAGGTCCGCCCCGCCTTGGCCAGCTGGCCCTCGCGCACCAGGCCGAGCACGGTCGCGGCCTGCTCGCCGCCCATCACCGAGGTGCGCGCATTGGGCCACATGGCCATGAGGCGCGGGCCGAAGGCGCGCCCGCACATGGCGTAGTTGCCGGCGCCGTAGCTGCCGCCCACCAGCAGGCTGAGTTTCGGCACCGCGGCGGTCGCCACCGCATTCACCAGCTTCGCGCCGTGTCGGGCGATGCCGCCCGCCTCGTATTCCTCGCCCACCATGAAGCCGCTGATGTTGTGCAGGAACAGCAGCGGCACGCCGCGCTGGCAGCACAGCTCGATGAAGTTCGCCGCCTTCTGCGCGCTCTCGGCATAGAGCACGCCGTCGTTCATGAGCACGCCGACGCGGTAGCCCTCGATGGCGGCGGTGCCGCAGATGATGGTGCGGGCATAGCGCGCGCGGTACTCGTCGAGCCGGCCGCCGTCGATGAGGCGGGCGAGGATCTCGCGGGCGGGCAGGCGCTGGCGCGGGCTCGCCGGGATCAGGCCGGCGATCTCCGAG
This sequence comes from Xanthobacter nonsaccharivorans, assembly GCF_043194755.2. Lineage (NCBI taxonomy): Bacteria > Pseudomonadati > Pseudomonadota > Alphaproteobacteria > Hyphomicrobiales > Xanthobacteraceae > Xanthobacter > Xanthobacter nonsaccharivorans. The sequence goes on from NZ_CM195526.1 coordinate 3,980,772, forward strand.
GCCGGGCTCAGCGGCGGCTCGGGCGGAAGGTCCGGGCCGGGCAAAGGCGGCGCCGGGGCGCGGGCGAGGATGGCGCGCACCAGGAACAGCGCCTCCACGTCGTCCTCGGCCAGATGGTCGGCCACCGCGCTGCGGCGGGTGTGCACGTCGGCCCCGCCGAGGGTCTCGGCTTCCACCACAACCCCGGTCGCCGCCTGCACCAGCTGCGGGCCGCCGAGGAAGATGGTGCCGGTGCCGCGCACGATCACCGTCTCGTCCGCCATGGCGGGGATGTAGGCGCCGCCGGCGGTGCACGAGCCCATGACGGCCGCGATCTGCGGCAGGCCCAGCGCGGACATCTCGGCGATGTTGCGGAAGATGGCGCCGAAATGGTGCGCGTCGGGGAAGATGTCCTCCTGGTGCGGCAGGAAGGCGCCGCCCGAATCCACCAGGTAGACGCAGGGCAGGGCATTCTCCCGCGCCACCTGCTGGGCGCGGATCTGCTTCTTCACCGTGAGGGGATAATAGGTGCCGCCCTTCACCGTGGCGTCGTTCGCCATGATCATGACGAGGCGCCCGCCGACGCTGCCGACGCCGGTGACGATGCCCGCCGCCGGGACCGGCTCGTCATAGACGCCGTGGGCAGCGAGCCGGCCGATCTCCAGGAACGGGGTCGCCGGGTCGAGCAGGAGCGAGATGCGCTCGCGCGCGGTCAGCTTGCCGCGCTCCTTGTGGCGCGCCACCGCCTCGGCCGGCCCGCCCGCCGCGGCGAGCCGCGCGGCCTCCTCGATCGCCGCGCACTGGAGGCGGAAGGCCTCGGCGTTGTCGGGGGGAACCGCTTGCGCCGGCTCTTGCTCGGGGTCTTGGGCGGGAGTGTCCGGCAGGGCCGCCATTCAGGCGGCCTCCGATCCGGCGGGCGGCAGCACGGCCGGAAGGCGCAGCAGGCCGTTGCCCATGGCCTTGCCGGTCTGGTCGAGGCGCAGTGTGCGCGTCGCCCCGCCGCCGAGCGCCCGGCGCATGATCACGACCACGGCCTCGATATTGTCCATGGGATAGGTCTCCACGTCGCCCTGGACCCAGTCGCCGAACAGCGCCTTGACCCGCTCGGGCGTGAGGCTCGCCAGGAGCACGGGATAATCCTGCGGCGTGCGGGCGATGACCCCCACCGAGACCACGTCGCCCTTGTCGCCGGAGCGCACATAGGCGAAGTCGCGAAGAAGCTGCATGGCTCAGGCCTCCAGGAGCGAGACGCGCTGCGTCACCACGGACTGCGGCACGAGGGTGGGCCACACGCCGTAGACCGGGCGCGGCTTCATGGGCGTGCCGAAGGAGGTGCCGCCCGGCCCCATGATCCAGAGCTGCGCGCAGGCCCGGCGCACCTTCTCCGCCTCCTGGCGGGTGGCGGTGTGGACCGCGACGCGCAGGCCGATCTCCGCCGGCTCGTAATCCGGCATGGGGGAGGCCGGCCCGTGCAGCATGTTGACGCCCACGAGGTCGAACTGCACCGCGTCGGCCTTCAGCTTCAGGCGCTCGAAGCGCTCGCCGAGGGTCTGCTTCGCCTTCTCGGCGCGCCCCAGCGCGTCGGGCCAGGGGAAGAACATCATGCCCTCGCCGATCCAGCCGTCCTCGTAGCCCACCACCAGCTTGAGGGTTTCCGGGCGCGGGCCGCCGCCCATGTGGGAGAGCCGGACGCGGTCCGGCCCGATCTCCTCCAGCCGCACGCGAGTGAAGTCGGCGACGCCGTCCGGCATGAGGTAGCGGCGCGGATCGCCGATCTCGTAGACGAGGTGCTCCTTGACGGTGAACGGGTCCACGCGTCCGCCGGTCTGGTCGAGCTTGGTGATGACCGCGGTGCCGTCGCCGTCGAACTCGACGATGGGAAAGCCGACCCTGCCCATGTTGGGCATCTCGTCGAAGCGGGAGGACATGCCGCCGGTGGCGGCGGCGGCGCACTCCACCACGTGGCCGATGGTGATGGCGGCGGCGATGCGGTCGGTGTCGGCCGCGCCGTAGCTCCAGCCGAACTCGTGCATCAGCGGGCCCACATAGAGCGCGTTGTCGGAGACCCGGCCGGCGATCACCACGTCCGCCCCCTGGGCGAGCGCCTCCACGATGCCGGAGCTGTCGGTATAGACGTTGGCGGCCACCACGCGGTTGCGGATGGCGGCGAAGTTGGTCTCGCCGGTGTCGATGTTGGTGAGGTCGGTGCCGCTCTCGATCAGCTCGTCCAGCCGGTCGAGCACGTCGTCGCCTTCGATCACGCCGATGCGCAGGCCGTTCAGCCCGAGCTCGCGGGCGAGCGAGCGGATGCGCTCGCCGGCCGCGCGCGGGTTGGCGCCGCCGCCGTTGCAGACGATGCGGGTGCCGCTCTTGCGGGCGAGAGGAAGAAGAACGGAAAGGTGCGCGGGAAGATCGGGAATGTACCCCGTCTCCGGGTCCTTCAGGCGCTGGCGCTGGAGCAACGCCATGGTCAGCTCGGCGAGATAGTCCATGGAGAGATAGTCGAGCGTCCCCCGCTCCAGCAGCTCGACCGCAGGGTCGAAGGCATCTCCCCAGAAGCCGGAACCGGCCCCGAGCCTCAGCGAACGCCTCATGCGCGCCTCTCCCAAAGAAATCATTCTTCCGCAACGCCATAGGCCGGGGCGCGCCGAGGCGCGCCGGGTCCCGCAGGGTCCGGATCGATGCAGAGGGTGCGTCGCTGCGGGGCGTAAAGTCAAGTGTATTTCGAAAATCAGTTCCGCAAGATGGATTTTTGTTTGACCCGCCCGCCGGGCAGGCACTAAGGTCGTCGCCAGAGAAGGGCGCCCCGAGCGCTCCGGCCCGCCATCGGGCCCGCCCTGGAGGAAGGCGCCGCGCCATGCAGGCGGATGAGGTGGAACTGGCCGTCGCCGACGGCATCGCGCGTGTCACCCTGAACCGGCCGGCGCGGCGCAACGCCCTCACCGCGTCCATGGCGAACGCGCTCACCGCCGCGTGGGCCCGCATCGACGCGGACCAGGCGATCCGCGCCGTCGTGCTCGCCGCCGCCCCGTGCGGCACCTTCTGCGCCGGCATGGATCTCAAGGAGATGGCCGCGGCGCGGGCCGAGGGCGCGGACCTCCTCGCACGCATCGCCGATCCGTTCCAGGAGCGCCTGCGCGCAGTCCGCCAGCCGGTGGTGGCGGCGCTCAACGGCCATTTCAGCGGCGCCGGCATGCTGCTCGCCATGGGCGCCGACATCCGCGTTGGCCTCGCCGGATCGCGCGCCGCCATCTCCGAGGTGCGGTTCGGCCGGGGCACCTCCTGGGCCGTGCCGCTGCTGTGGATGCTGCCGCAGCCGGTGCTGAGCGAGATGATGCTCACCGGCGCGCCTTTGCCCGTGGAGGAGCTGTGGCGCCACGGCTTCGTCAACCATCTCGAGGCGACGCCGGAGGTGGTGCTGGCGCGCGCCCTCGCCCTCGCCGGCCAGATCGCCCGGAACGCGCCGCTCTCCGTGCGCGCCGCCAAGGCAACGCTCGCCGCCGGCATGGACCTCGGCTGCGCGGGCGGGCTCGCGCGCGGCGCCGAGCTTCACCGCGCGGTCTATGCCAGCGCCGATGCACAGGAAGGGCCGAGCGCCTTCGCCGAGGGGCGCGTGCCCGTCTGGCAGGGCCGGTGACCAGGAAGGAAGAGCAGGAGCGATGATCGATCAGCCGTTTCCCGAATTGAAGGTCGGCCAGTCCAAGGTCTCGCGCGGGCGCACGCTGACCGAGACCGACGTGGTCAACTTCTGCATGCTCACCGGCAACTGGCTGGAGATCCACGCCAACGAGGAGTTCGCCAAGACCGCGCGCTTCGGCCGGCGGGTGGTTCAGGGCTCGCTCGTCTTCTCCATCGTCAACGCGCTCCTGCCCTTCGATTCGAGCGTGGTGGACGCGTTCTACGGCGTGGACCGGCTGCGATTCCTCAAGCCCACCTTCATCGGCGACACCCTGTGGGCGCGCTCCGAGATCATCGACCTGCGCGAGAAGGACGGAGGCGCCGGCGTCGCCACGCTCGAGCTCGTCGGCGCGAACCAGCGCCGGGAAAAAGTCATGCGCTGCGAGTTCAGCCTGCTCATCTTGGGCGCGCGCCTGCTGCCGCCCTCGAACGACCCCTTCACCCTTGCGGAGCCTGCGGCCCAATGAACTTCCTCAACAGCGAACAGAGCGCCTGGCACGACACCGTCGACCGCTTCATGGAGAAGGAGATCACGCGCGAATACATCCGCACCCAGGACGAGGCGCGCGCCTACCCTTACGAAGGCTATGAGAAGATCGCCAAGGAAGGCTGGCTGCGCCTGCTGATCCCGGAGGATCACGGCGGCTACGGCGGCGACATCTTCGACTACGCGCTCATGTGCGAGGGGCTCGGCAAGTTCGGCTTCGACTTCGCGACTGCGGTGCTGGTGCCCACCTTCACCGCCATGAACATCGTGAAGTTCGGCAACGACGCCCAGAAGGCGGACTATCTCGAACCCTTCATGTCCGGCGCGCGGCGCTTCTCCATCTCCATCTCCGAGCCCTCGGCCGGCTCGGACGCTGCCAGCACTCGCACCCGCGCCCGACGCGACGGCGAGAGCTACGTCATCAAGGGCCAGAAGCTCTGGTGCAGCGGCGCGGCGGCGCAGAACGTGACCATCCAGATGCTGGTGCGCACCGACCCGGAGACCGCCAAGCACCGCGGGCTCTCGGTGCTGCTGGTGCCCAACGACACGGCGGGCGTCGACATCCGCCGGCTGCCGACTCTGGCGCGCCGCGCCACCGGCACCACGGAGATCTTCCTCGACGACGCGCGGGTGCCCGCCGCCAACCTGCTCGGTCACGAGGGGCAGGGATGGGAGATCATCACCGATCATCTGGAGTTGGAGCGCATCGCGGTGTCCGCCGCCTATGTGGGCAATGCCCAGACCGCGGTGAGCGACGCGCTCGCCTATGCCCACGAGCGCGAGCAGTTCGACCGGCCGATCTTCGATTTCCAGGTGATCCGCCACATGCTCGCCGACATGCAGACCCAGGTGGATGCCGCCCGGCTCCTGGTCTACCGCGGCGCCGAGCTCGCCTCACGGCACGAGCCGTGCGCCAAGGAGGTGGCCATGGGCAAGCTGTTCGCATCCGAGACGCTGCAGAATGTCTCGCGCATGGGCATGCAGATCCTCGGCGGGCACTCCATGCTGCCGGACTCGGACATGGAGCGCTATTTCCGCGAAGGCATGCAGAGCACCATCGGCGGCGGCACCTCGCAGATCCAGCGCACCATCATCGCCAAGGCCATGCACCAGAACCCGGGCTGAGATGGCGCGTCTGTTCCAGCCCCTCGGCCTGCGCGGCCTCACGCTGAAGAACCGCGTGGTGGTCTCGCCCATGCAGACCTACAGCGCGCCCGAGGCGCGCGCGACGGCCTGGCACCAGGCGCATCTCGCGCGCTTCGCCCTCGGCGGCGCCGGGCTGGTGGTGGCGGAGGCCACCGCCGTGACCCCGGAGGGGCGCTCGACCGACCTCGATCTCGGGCTCTGGGACGGTGCGCAGGAACACGCCCTGCGCGGCCTCGCGGAAGCGGTCCACGCCTGCGGCGCGGCGCTCGGCGTGCAGCTCCAGCATGCAGGCCGCAAGGCGGCGACGTCCGCGCCGTGGGAGGGGTTCCGGCCGCTCGCGCCGGAGGCCGGCGGGGCGGTGCTCGGGCCGACCGATGCGCCCGCGGCTCCCGGCGGCCATGTTCCGCGCGCGATGGCGCCATCCGACATGGCCCCGCTCGTGGCCGCCTACGCGGCTGCGGCCCGGCGCGCCGATACGGCGGGCGTGGACCTCATCGAGATCCACATGGCCCACGGCTATCTCCTCCACAGCTTCCTGTCGCCCCTCTCCAACACCCGCGCCGACGCGTACGGCGGGGCGATCGAGGGGCGCATGCGATTTCCTCTCGAAGTGGTGGAGGGCGTGCGGGCGGCCTGGCCGGCGCACAAGCCGCTCGCCTGCCGAATCTCGTCGGTGGACGGGATCGGCATCGGCTGGTCGCTGGAGGATTCCCAGGTGCTGGTGAAGGCGTTGATCGCCGCCGGCGTCGACCTGGTGGACTGCTCCTCGGGCGGCATGATCCTGCCGAGCGGCCAGATGATGGTGCCCCGCGGCCCAGGCTTCCAGGTGCCGTTCGCGAGCCAGCTCAGGCGGGCGACCGGCGCCTGCGTGATCGCGGTCGGCGGCATCGCCGATGCGGCCGAGGCCGAGGCGGTTCTGACGCGCGAGGATGCGGACCTCGTCGCCATCGGCCGCGCGATGCTCGCCGATCCGAACTGGGCGCTCCACGCCGCCGCCACGCTTGTTGAGGACGGCGGCTGGGCGCACTGGCCGAAGCCGTTCGGCTGGTGGCTGGAGCGCCGCGCCCGCGCCGCGCGCCGGTACAAGGCTTAGGTCCCGCCGGCGCTCGCGCCATTGCCGCCTTGTCGACCGGGATATGTTCCGGTGCGGCGGCGTGCTGATCTTCCTGAAAACCACGACGGCCATCGCGAAGCGCCGGACGCCTCGCCGGGCGCCCGCGCGCGGCGGCGCGTCTTTTGTGGCCCGAAACAGCTTGCGCCCGGATCGCGGGACGATCCGGGCGCAAGGATTTCGATCGACGGTGCGGGGGGCCAGGGCCGCGGCGCAGGCGCGGCCGAAGCTAAAGCTTCAGATCCGCGGGCTGCCGCTGTGCGGCGCCGGCCGATCGCGGCTCGCGAAAGTGGCTCACCCCTGCCAGCGCCGCGATCATGATCAGGCCGACGATGTCGCTCCAGGCCGCCGGATAGAACAGCAGCGCCGCCGCGCCATAGACGAAGATCCGCAGCGGCCAGTTGAGCGGGCCGAAGAAGTAGCCCGTGGAGGCCGCCGTGATGGCGATGATCGCGATGGAGGTGATGCCCGTGTCATAGGCGATCTGCAGCCACGAGCCCTCCATCAGCACCCCGGTGCGGAAGATGAAGAGGAACGGGATCAGGTAGAGCCCGATGGCCAGCACCACCGCATGCCCGCCCACCTTCCAGAAGTTCACTTTCGCTATCGAAGCAGCCGCGAACACGCTCGCGCAGACCGGCGGCGTGATGGCGGACAGGATCGCGAAATAGAAGATGAACAGGTGGGCGTTGAGCGGGGCGACGCCGAGCTTGATGACGATGGGCGCCGCCACCGCCGCCGCCAGGATGTAGGAGGCGGTGGTGGGCACGTCCATGCCGAGAAGGATGGCGAGCACCGCGGTGAGGATCAGCACGAAGACGAGGTTCTCGCCCGACAGCGACAGGATGAGGCTCGACACCTTCACACCCACCCCGGTGGCGGTGAGCACCTTCACCACAATCGCCGCGCAGGCGAGCAGCACCGCGATCATAGCGATGGCCCGGCCGGCGTCGTAGAGGCCTTCCAGCACCTGGCCCAGATACTCGCTGTAGGTGGCGCCGAGCTCATGAGCGCGGCCCTCGGCCAAGCATTTCGCGCCGCGCAGGATCACTTGGGTGACGACCAGCATCGCCACCGCCGTCGCGCCCGCGAGGGTGGGGGTGAGGTCCATGGCGAGCATGCCGATGAGGACGCCAACCGGCAGATACATGGGCAAGGCGGTGTAGGGGTCGAGCAGCTCGCGCGCCGACGGCATCTCCGAGCGGTCGAGCGGGCGGATGTTCATCTTGCGCGCGCGGAATCCGACGCTGAACCAGATGGTGAGGAAGTAGAGGATGGCCGGGATGAGGGCGGCGCCGACCACGCTGGAATAGGGAATGTCCAGCATCTCCGCCATGATGAAGGCGCCCGCCCCCATCACCGGCGGCATGATCTGCCCGCCCGCCGACGCCACCGCCTCGATGGCGGCGGCGTAGCTCTTGGTGTAGCCCGCCCGGTGCATGGTGGGGATGGTGATGGGGCCGAGCGCCATCACGTTCGCCACCGCCGATCCGGTCACCGTCCCGAACAGGGCGGAGGAGGCGGTGCACACCTTCGCCTGGCCGCCCCAGCTGCGGCCGGCGATCAGGGTGGCGAGCTTGATGAAGATCTCCGTCGCCCCAGTGCTGAGCAGCAGCGCGCCGAAGATGATGAACACCGCGATCACCCGGGTGCCCATGTCGACCATGTAGCCGAAGATGGTCTCGGTGGAGGCGTAGGTGGTCTCGATCAGCGTCAGGGTGGAGACGCGCGGCGGCTGCCACGGCCCGCTCACATAGGCGCTGCCCAGATAGAAATAGAGTAGCCCGGTGAGCGCGAGCAGCGGCAGGAACCAGCCGATGGTCCTGCGCGCCGCCTCCAGCACCAGGGCCAGCGCGATGAAGCCGAGCGCGAGGTCGAGCGTGCTCAACTCGCCCATGAAGTCGGACAGGCGCTGGTTGTTGAGCGCCACGTGGAAGCAGACGTAGTAGCCCGCGAGCGCCAGCACGATGTCGAGGATGCGGCGCGCGCCCTTGCTCCCGCCCTCGACGGCCGAGAGCAGGAACACCGACCCGAGCCCGAGCCCGAGGAACAGGCCCCGCTGGACCAGCGGCTCCATCATCCCCGCGAACGAGGTGTAGAGCTGGAACAGCGCGAATCCGATGAGGATGATCCGCAAGGAGAACGCCGTGCTCTTGCCGAGCCAGCTGTCGGTGGTGCCGTCTGCCATCTGAGCGCCTCTGACGTTCGCAGCCGAAGGAATTATTGCGCCGACTTCCAGTGGGCGAGCGCGCCGGGATGGACGGCGATGCCGATCTCGACCGTCTCGAGCAGCGACTTCTTGAAGTCGTAGTCCTTCAGCTGCGGCCACACGCTGATGAGGATCTGCCGGTTCTGGTCGATGGCGTGGGCGATCTTCTTCGCGGTCGCATCGTTCATCAGCGACAAACGCGTGGCATAGACGATCGGCACCGAGGGCGTGGCGAAGGCCGGGTTGTCCTTGATGAAGCCGACCGGGATGGTGACGAAGCTCACGCCCGGGATCTTGGCGAGCACCTTCTCCTGCTGCTCCTTGGTGAAGCCCAGGATGCGCATGTCCACCTTGGTCATCAGCTCGCGCAGAGTCGCGTCGACGCGCGAGGCGGCGGCGTACTTGGAGTAGCCCACGAGCTGGTTGTTGCCGACGCCCTCGATGGCGTCGTTCACGGTGCCGTAGATGTAGCGCGGCTTGATGCCAAGCAGGTTGAAGCTCTGGGTGACGAGCAGCTCGCCGCCGCTGCCGCGAATGCCGGGCGTGAAGTTCTTGCCCGTCAGCCCGTTGAGGTCGGTGATGCCGCTGTCGACGCGCACCGCGATGTTGATGATGGAATCGTCATAGGGGTAGAGCGCCACGAGGTCGGCCACCGGCTTGCCCTCGAACTGGCCGGTGCCGTTCTTCGCCTGCACAAAGACGTCGCCCGCCACGAGGCCGAGGTCGATCTCGCCCCGCGCCAGCCGGCGCACGTTGTCGACGCTGGCCCCGGTCTCCACCACCGTGACCGTGGTGCCCGGATTTCCCTTCTCGATGGCCTGCGCCATGCCCACGGCCACCTGGTAGTGGCTCGACGTGGCGTTGGTGGCGCCGAGCGTGAGCGTCTCCGCCCCGGCCGGCAGCGCCAGCAGCGCCGCGAAGGCGCCGCCGCAGAAGAGGGCCGACGCGCGGCCGCGGCCGCGCCGGCGGCCCATGAGAAGCCCAATAGCGCGAGAGAAGTGTCCCCGCATGTCGTTCCTCCAAAGTTTTTCTTGTCGCACGCCGGGTCGCGCCGGCGGTCACGGGATGAACGCCGGCGGCGCGCACGAACGCGCCGGGCCGGGCCCTCATCGTCCCGATACTTATGAACGTGACACAGATCGGAGGAAGGTACAATTACATTTTGAAAATACGTTCCGCACAGTGAGTTTTTGATGTAGCCTGATCGCCGTGCCATCATTCGGCAAGGAACGGAATCGGTGATGCATCCCGACGAGATCGTGCAATTCGAGGCCGCAGACGGCCTCGCCACCATCACCCTGAACCGCCCGGAGCGGCGCAACGCCCTGTCGGTCGCTGCCGCCGAGAGGCTCTTCGACCTGTGGGAGGAGGTAGACCGGCGCCCCGAGATCCGCGCCGTGATCCTCACCGCCGCGCCCTGCGGCACGTTCTGCGCCGGCATGGACCTGAAGGAGGCGAGCAGCATCGGTGCCAAGGGCGGCGACGTACTGCAGATAATTCGCGACCCGTTTCACGAGCGCATGCGCCGCGTGCGCGCGCCTATCATCGCCGCCATGACCGGCCACTTCGCCGCAGGCGGCTTCATGCTCTCGCTCAACGCCGACATCCGCATCGGCGTCGCCGGCACCAGCGGCGGGATCACCGAGGTGAAGCGCGGGCGCGGCTCGCCCTGGGCGGTGCCGCTCCTCTGGCAGATGCCGCAGCCGCTGGTGATGGAGATGGTCCTCACCGGCGAGCCCCAGACGATCGAACGCCTGCACGCCATCGGCTTCGTCAATTATGTGGAGCCGACGGCAGAAGCGGCGCTGGAGCGGGCACGGACGCTGGCGCGCATCATCGTCGCCAACGCTCCGCTCTCGGTGGCGGCGGGCAAGCAGTCGTTGCTCAATGCCATGAGCCTGGGCTGCGACGCCGGCCTTGCCGAGGCCAAGCAGATCTATCGCTCCGTCTATGACAGCCGCGACGCTCAGGAGGGCCCGCGCGCCTTCGCCGAGAAGCGCGCGCCGGTCTGGACCGGGACTTAGAGTGCGATTGGTCGCTCCGGAAGCGCGAGGCGCTTCCACGTGGACTGTGGTTCGCTCTCTAACTTATTGAGAGAGCCGGATTCGGCGTAGGCGAATCCGGCTTGAGGGTGCGAGCGTGGGAAGGATCATGGCGCCATCCAAGGACAAGACCACCGAGGTCGTCTCGCTGGCGCGCGGGCTCGCCATATTGCGGGCTTTCCGCGCCATCGACGCGCCGCTCGGCAACAAGGAGATCGCCGAGCGCACCGGGCTGCCCAAGGCGACCGTGGCGCGGCTCGCCTACACGCTGTGCGCCATGGGCTATCTGCGGCAGGTGGGGCCGCACGCCCAGTACCACCTCGGCGACAAGGTCTCCACGCTCGGCTACACGGTGCTGCGCACGCTCTCGGTGCGCCAGGTGGCCGAGCCGCTGATGCAGGCCATGGCCGACAAGCACGAAATGTCGGTCGCGCTCGGCATCGGCAACGGTCCGGACATGATCTATCTGCATTATTGCTCGGGTCCCGAGACCATCACCATGCGCCTGCATATCGGCGCCCTGGTGCCCATCGCCCAGTCGGCCATGGGGCGGGCCTATATGTGGGCGCTGCCGCCGCCGGCACGCGAGGCCCACATGCAGGCCATCCGCGCCGCGGCTGGCCCCTCCGCCGACGCGATGGAGGATGGCCTGCGCGAGGCCATCGCCGAGGTGGACCGGCGTGGCTTCTCGGTCTCCTTCGGCGACTGGCGCCGGGAGATATATGCGGTGGGCGCGCCGGTGTGGCTCGACCGCGGCGAAACCATCCTGGCGCTCAATTGCGGCACGCGGCGGCGCGATCTCGATCCGGCGCGGTTCCAGGACGAGCTGGGACCGGAGCTGATGGCCATGTCGAGCGAGATCGGCCACCGCATGGATCAACTGGGCGCGAGCTTCTGGGGCGACTGACCTTTCCATGGATGACCAGATCGACGAAAGCACCGCCGAAGACCGGGCCGCCCCGGCCCCGCGCGACATGGTGCGCCGCCGCCGCCAGCGCGGGGTGATCGCGCAGGACCGCGACTTCGTGAACGCGCTGGCGCGCGGGCTCATCGTGCTCGAGGCGTTCGGCACCACCCAGTCGGTCTGGCTCAGCGGCATGGAGGTGGCGGAGAAGGTGGGCCTGCCCAAGCCCACCACGTCGCGTCTGCTCCAGGCGCTGGCCGGCCTCGGCTATCTGCACTATTCGCCACGCCGGCGGCAGTTCCGCATCGGCACGGCGGTGCTGGCGCTGGGATTCGCCGCGCGCGAGCCGTTCAGCCTCGGCGACCTGGTGCGGCCCTACCTGAAGGAGCTGGCGGACACCTTCGCGGTCCATGCCTCCCTCGCCGCGCGCGACCGCCTCGACGTGATCGAGCTCGAGGTGTGCCACTCCCTCAACACGCTCATGACCCTGCGCCTGGAAGTGGGCTCGCGCATCCCGCTGGCAGGCACCGCCACCGGACATGCCCTGATCGCGCCGCTGGCCGAGAACGAGCTCCAGTATCTCCTCGGCCTGCTGCGCGAGCGCCACGCCAAGCGCTGGGACACCCTGCTCGCCAGCATCGAGACCGGGCGGCGCGAGGTGGCCGAGCAGGGCTTCACCACCGCGTCCGCGAGCTGGAACACCGACATCAACGGCGTGGCCGTGCCGCTGGTCTTCCCCGGCGGCTCGCCGGTCTACGCGCTCGCCTGCGGCGCCCCGGCCCGGCACCTGCCTGGCTGGAAGCAGCGCAAGATCGGCCAGCGCCTCGTGCAGATCGCCCGCGAGATCGAGCGCCGCCTGCTGGACGGCAACGTGGCGGCCCATCCCGGTGTCCCGGAGGTTTCCGATGTCCGATGAGGTCCTGCTGGATCGCCGGCCCGACGGCGTCGCGCTCCTGACCCTGAACGATCCCGCGCGGCGCAATCCGCTCTCCGACCGCCACATGCTCGATGCCCTGGTGGCGCGGCTCAGGGAGGTGGAGCAGGACGGCGCCGTCCGCGTCCTGGTGATCACCGGCGCGGGGCCGGTGTTCTCCGCCGGGGGCAACGTGAAGGACATGCGGGCGAAGGCCGGCATGTTCGCGGGGCCGGCGGTGGAGATCGCCGAGGCCTACCTGTCGGGCGTGCAGCAGATCCCGCAGATCATGCAGCGGCTCGACATCCCCACCATTGCCGCGGTGAACGGGCCGGCCATGGGCGCGGGCTGCGACTTGAGCCTCATGTGCGACATGCGCCTCGCCTCGGGCACGGCGCTGTTCGGCGAGGTGTTCGTCAATCTCGGCATCGTCTCCGGAGACGGCGGCGGCTGGTTCCTGGTGCGCCATGTGGGTTACCAGCGGGCGTGCGAGATCAGCTTCCGCGGCCGGCCCATCGATGCCGCGGAGGCGCTGCGCCTCGGCCTGGTGCTCGACGTGGTGCCAGAGGAGGAGCTTCTGCCGCGCGCGCTCGCGCTCGCCGGCGAGATCGCCGCCAAGCCCGCGCCGGCGATCCGCATGACCAAGCGCCTTCTGCGCATGGCGGAGCGCACCCATCTTCAGGACTTCCTCGGCGCCGCCGCCGCCATGCAGGCGGCCGCCCATGGCAGCGCCGAGCACGACGCGGCGCTCGACGCCGCGCTCGCCCTGCGCGCCCGCGCCTCCTGAGGCCGGGGCGGCGCTCAGTTCCGCAGCAGGCCGTCGGGGTCCACGATGCCGCGCAGCAGCTCCAGCTCGCGCGCGGTGGGCGCGGGCGTCTCCGGCACCTCGGCCGGCACTTCGAGCGCGAAGCCGGTCTTCGCCGCCACCTCGTCCACCGAGCTCCAGGCATGCACCGACTTCAGGCGCATGCGCAGGGTCTGCGGGTTGAAGTCCATCACCGCCAGCGGCGTGATGCAGAAGCGGGGGCCGCCCTTCAGGCCGGCCGCCTTGACGCTTTTCGGCCCGTCAAGGAAGCCGGGGGAGGTGACGAAGTCCACCTTCTCCACGAAGGTGCGGGGCGAGTGCGCGGTTGTGCAGATGTAAAAGCGCCGCGACATGGCGGCATAGGAGATGTTGGCGGCACCCGGCCCGCGCATCTTCGGCTTGTCGATGGTGCCGCCCACGAAATGCAGGTTGATGTTGCCGTGCGCGTCCACCTGCATGCCGTTGTGGAAGAAGAAGTCGAGGCCGCGATGGGAGTGGCCGAACAGTTCCAGGAACGTCTCCGAGGCCTCGCACGCCCCGAGCGCCCGGTCGTCCAGCATGGAGTTCCACAGCTTTCTGGGCCGCGGATTGACGAACATCTCGCCGGCGATCTGAATGTTCGGCGCATGGGTGAGGCGGGCGAGCAGGATCGCCGCCATGGGAATGGCCGCCGACGCCCCGGCAGCGCCGAGCTCGCCATCCTCAAGGTCGCGGGAGAGATAGACGGCCTGGAGCTCGGCCGGCGCGCAGTCGGTGGTCATAGGGATGCGGCCTCCTCCTCGAGCGCGCGCATTCGGGCGGTGCCGTCGGCGAGAGCGAGATAGTCCTCCTGGCGCGCCGGCGCGCGCACGTGAGCCGCGATGTAGTCGGCGAGCCTTTCCCGCGCGCCGTCGGCGCCGCGCCGGGCGGCCTCGGCGAGGTCGGCATAGTGCTCGATATAGGCCTCGTCGATGGAGTAGAGCGGGAAGCTGCCGGTGGGGTGGGCGCCGTAGGGGATCTCCACCACCGCGTCCACATAGATGCAGGGGATGGAGGTCTCGCGCGGGCGCGCGATGATCTCATCCGGCGGGACGATGCGGTCGACGCTCACGATCACCGTCTCGGCGGCGCGGGCGATGAGCTGGTCCGCATAGGTCATGGTGGCGAGGTGGCGCACGTTGCCGTAGGCGTCGGCCTCCTGGGCATGGAGCAAAGCGAGCTTGGGGCGGATGGCGCGGGTGGCGTAGAGCGCTTCGCCGGTGAACGGGCAGGTGATTGGGGCGACGAGCGGATTGTGCTTCGGCACGTCCGAGCCCTTCCAGGCCGCCACTGGCTGGAACGGCACGCCGTTCGCCGCCGCCAGGAGCCCGCCGACGATAGACAGCGCGTCGACGCAGTGGGCGGTGACGGTGCCCGCCTCCACGGCGCCGCGGAAGGCGGGGCACATGCGGTCCTCCAGCGTCACCGCCGGCAGGAACGTCTCCGCCACGCAGCCCGCAGCGATCAGCAGGTCCACGTCGAAGCCGGAGCCGGGCGAGGAGACGAGCTTGAGCTTCTTGCGGCCGAGCCGGATCACCTCGCGCACCAGGGCCAAGGGGCGGCCCTGCTTGAACAAGCCGCCGATGGCGAGGAGGTCCCCGTCGGCGAGTGTGCGCGCGATCAGGGCGCCGGCATCCTTTGCGGCGATGCGCTTCTCGCGCCTCTTGCCCGGCGCGCTCACGACGGCGCGCCCATGCGGAACACGGTGGCGTCGAGGATCCACGCGCCCTCGCCGGCGCGTCCCACGCCCACCGGGTTGAGCTCCAGGCCCGCAAAGTCGTGGCCGAGGCCGGGCGCGAGGTCAGCGACGGCGACCGCAAGGTCGGTCAGCGCCTCCACGTCGAGCGCCGGCCGGCCGCGCGCGCCTTCGAGCAGCGCCGCGATCCGGCAGCTGCGAATCATGGCGGCGATCTCCTGGGGGTCCAGCGGCAGGATGCGCACCGCCACGTCCCGCATGATCTCGGTGTAGATGCCGCCGGCACCGAAGGTGAGGGTGGGGCCGAACTCCGGGTCCAGGCCTAGGCCAAGGATCACCTCCGCCTGGGGCCGCACCGTCTCGGCGAGGAGGAAGCCTTCAAGCGTGAGGGCATGCGTCTTGATGCTGTCCAGCATCGCCGCGATCCTCGCCTTGAGCGCCGCCTCGTCGGGCACCGCCACGGCCACGAGGCCGAGCTCGGACTTGTGGACCACCCCGGCGGCCATGCCTTTCAGCGTCACCGGATAGCCCACCTCGCGGGCGGCGGCGAGGACCGCCGCACCGTCTGCGCCGGGCACGAACGCCTCGCGCGGAAAGGCGAGGCCGCGGGCCTTCAGCAGGTCCTTGCTGGCCGCCTCGCTGAGGGCGACCGGCACGCCGTCGAGGCGCAGCTCCCGGCCCTCGGCCGGACCCTCGCGCAGCAGGCGGGGGGGCGCGCGCCGCGCCGCGTCGGCCACCGCCGCACCGGCCACCGCCGCCACGAAGGTGTCGATGCGGGTGAAGACCGGCACGCCCTCGCGCCGCAGCCGCCCGAGCGCGGCGCCGTTGAAGATCTCCGCGGGCGAGACCAGCGAGATCGGCTTGCCGGTGCGCCGGCTGGCGGCGATCATCGCATCGGCCACGTTCTCCGCCCAGGGCGGCACGATGGGGGTATTGGCGACCGCGATGCCGTCGAAGGCGGGATCGTCCGCGAAGGCGTCGAGGCAGGTGGCGAAGCCCTCGGGACGGCGGAACGGCGTGCCGGCGATGTCCACTGGGTTCCTGGTGGACAGGAACGCCGGGATGTCGGCCCGCATGCGCGCCACGGTGGCCTCCCCGGGCGCGGGAAGGGACACGGCGCCGCTGCTCTCCAGCGCGTCGGCGACGCAGCCGCCATAGCCGCCGGAAACGGTGAGGATGCCAAGGCTGCGGGTGGCGCAGGCGGTCGCCACATATTGCGCCACCGGCAGCAGGTCCTCGATGGCGGCGACATCCACCCAGCCGAGCTGGCGCACCGCCGCCTCGTAGGCGCCGCGCTCGCCGACCAGCGCGCCGGTATGGCCGGCGGCGGTGCGCCTGCCTGCCTCCGAGCGGCCAGCCTTGTAGAGCGCCACCGGCTTGCCGGCGGCATGGGCGCTGCGCGCGGCCGCCAGCAGCCGGCCGCTCTCGCGGATGCCCTCCACATAGAGCGCGATGGCGCGCGTCGCCGGGTCGTCGACCAGGAACTGCACGAAGTCCGCGAGGCCGGTCGCCGCCTCGTTTCCCGTGGAGATGACGTGGCTGAGGCCGATGCCGGCGCGCTCGGCCTCCTCCATCAGCGCGCTGCCGAGCGCCCCGCTCTGCACCACGAGGCCCACCACGCCCGGGCGCGGCAGGCTGGCGGTGATGCGGCTGGTGGAGCTCAGGGCGACGCGCCGGCCGAGATTGACGAAGCCGGTGGTGTTCGGTCCAAGCATGGCCGCGCCGTGGCTGCGCACCAGCGCGGCGAGGCGCGCCTGCTTGGCGGCGCCCTCCTCGCCGGATTCCGAGAACCCGCCGGTGATGACCACGAACGCCCGCACCCCGAGGCCGAGCGCCTCTTCCACCGTGGCGTAGACGTCGTCGGCCGGCACCGAGATCACCACGCAGTCCGGAACATGGGACAACTCGCGGAGGCTGGTGACGGTCTCGACGCCATCGATCACCGCCTTCTCGCGGGTCACCAGATCGATGCGCTGGTCGTAGCCGTGCAGCCGCAGGTGATCGAAGATCGCGCGCCCGCCCACCTGGAACGTGGCCTTCTTGGTGGAGACGCCGACGATGGCGATGGAGGCGGGGTCGATCAGCTTCTTGAGAGACACGGAGCATCCTTCCGGCTGGGGCGGCGCGCTGACAAACTGATAATCCGGCCGGGATCGAAATCAAGAAAATAAAAATGCGTTCCGCATAATGGATTAGAATCTGGACTTGTCGGGGAAACTCCGATACCCCTTCCGGCCGGAGCGAGATCCGTGCAGATCCACGCGCTTTGTCGCTGGATCGGCGGCTCGCGCGGAGATGGAGAACGGGGTGTCCGGCCCGAATTGTCGTGCACGCCGGTCGGCGCGCATGCGAGCAAGCGCGGCATCTCGGGGAGGGTACCGGTGGCGCTGGATCATGAAACCTTCACCCTGCTCAAGGACACCGTCCGCCGCTTCGTGGACGAGCGGCTGATCCCGGCCGAGCCGGCGGTGGCGGAGAGCGACGTCATCGATCCGGCCATCCTTTCGCAGATGCGCGAGCTCGGACTGTTCGGCCTGTCGATCCCGCAGGAGTGGGGCGGCCTCGGCCTCGGCATGGCCGAGGAGGTGGAGATCGTCATGGAGCTCTGTCGCGCCGCGCCCGCCTTCCGCTCGGCGGTTGGGACCAATATCGGCATCGGCTCCCAGGCGATCGTGCTCGCGGGCACCGAGGCGCAGCGCCAGCGCTACCTGCCGCGCCTCGCCAGCGGCGAGCTTGTCTCGTCCTTCGCCCTGACCGAGCCCGATGCCGGGTCGGACGCCGCGTCCCTGCGCACCCGGGCGGTGCGGCGCGCCGACGGCAGCTGGGTCATCAACGGCACCAAGCGATACATCACCAACGCCCCCGAGGCCGGGCTCTATACCGTCATGGCGCGCACCTCCGACACGCCGGGAGCGGGCGGCATCTCCTGCTTCCTTGTGGAGCGCGAGGCGCTGGGCCTCTCGCTCGGCCCGTGGGATCGCAAGATGGGCCAGCGCGGCGCCCACACCAGCGACGTGATGTTCGAGGACTGCGTCGTCCCCGCCGATGCGCTCGTCGGCGCCGAGGGCCAGGGCTTCAGGGTCGCCATGCGGGTGCTCGACAAGGGGCGTCTGCACATCTCCGCCGTCTGCGTGGGCGCGGCGACGCGGCTCATCGAGCTGAGCGCCGCCTATGCATGCGAGCGCCAGCAGTTCGGCCGGCCCATCGCCGAGTTCCAGCTGGTGCAGGCGCTGCTCGCGGACAGCTATGCGGAGACCTACGCCGCCCGCTCCATGGTGCTCGATGCCGCGCGCCGGCGCGATGCCGGCGAGAACGTCACCATCGAGGCCTCGGCCTGCAAGATGTTCGCTTCCGAGATGGTGGGCCGGGTCGCCGACCGCGCGGTGCAGATCCACGGCGGTGCCGGCTACATGTCGGAATATGCCGTTGAGCGTTTCTTCCGAGACGTGCGGCTGTTCCGCCTTTATGAGGGCACCACCCAGATCCAGCAGCTCATCATCGCCCGCGAACTGCTGCAGAAGATCAAGAACTGAGCGCGCGGCGCCCGCCTGCGCACGGAGGACGCGATGAACGACGCCTATATCTGCGATTTCGCGCGCACGCCCATCGGCCGCTATGCGGGCGTGCTGAAGGACGTGCGGACGGACGATCTCGCCGCCCATCCCATCCGCGTCCTGATGGAGCGCAATGCGGGCGTCGACTGGGAGGCGCTGGACGACGTGGTGTTCGGCTGCGCCAACCAGGCGGGAGAGGACAACCGCAACGTGGCGCGCATGGCCGCGCTGCTCGCCGGACTGCCGGCCAGCGCCCCCGGCACCACGGTGAACCGCCTGTGCGGCTCGGGGCTCGACGCGGTGGGCATCGGCGCGCGGGCGATCATGACCGGCGACGCCGACCTCGTGATCGCCGGCGGCGTGGAGAGCATGACCCGCGCGCCCTTCGTCATGGGCAAGGCGGCGGAAGCGTTCGCGCGCCAGGCGGAGATCTTCGACACCACCATCGGCTGGCGCTTCGTGAACCCGCTGATGAAGGCGCAGTACGGCGTCGATTCCATGCCCGAGACCGGCGAGAACGTGGCCGAGGACTTCCAGGTCTCGCGCGCCGACCAGGACCTGTTCGCCTATCGCTCCCAGCAGCGCACCCGCGCGGCGCAGGACAGCGGCTTCTTCGACCGGGAGATCGCTCCGGTCGAGATCAAGGGCAAGAAGGGCGCGCTCGTCCGCGTGGAGAAGGACGAGCACCCGCGCGACACCACCCTGGAGCAGCTCGCCGCCCTCAGGGCGCCGTTCCGCAAGGAGGGCGGCACCGTGACCGCCGGCAACGCCTCCGGCGTCAATGACGGGGCGGGCGCGCTGATCCTCGCCTCGGCGGCGGCGGCCCGCAAGTATGGCCTCACGCCGCGCGCCCGCATGGTGTCGGTGGTGCAGGCGGGGGTGCCGCCGCGCATCATGGGCATCGGCCCGGCGCCGGCGACCAGAAAGCTCCTGGAGAAGAACCGTCTCGCCCTCGCCGACATCGACGTGATCGAGCTCAACGAGGCGTTTGCCGCCCAGGCGCTCGCCGTGCTGCGCCAGCTCGGCTTGCCGGACGATGCGGAGCACGTGAACCCGCACGGCGGCGCCATCGCCCTCGGCCATCCCCTCGGCATGTCCGGCGCGCGGCTCGCCATGACGGCGGTGAGCGCGCTGGAGGCGCGCGGCCAGAAGCGCGCGGTCGCCACCATGTGCATCGGCGTCGGCCAGGGCATCGCCGCCCTCATCGAGCGGGTCTGAGCCATGGACGCGGCGACCTCTCCCGTCCGGGTCGAGCGGCACGGCCCGGTCGGCGTGGTGGTGATCGACCATGCGCCGGTCAACGCCCTGTCCAAGGGCGTGCGGCAGGGCCTGCGCGACGCCGTGGGCGCGCTCGGGGCTGACCCCGGCGTCAGCGCCATCGTGCTGAGCGGCGGCCCGGGGCGCTTCATCGCCGGCGCCGACATCCGCGAGATGAGCCTGCCGCCGGACGACCCGCTCCTGCCCGACGTGATCGCGGCCATCGACGCGCTGGACAAGCCCGTCGTGGCGGCCATCGACGGCGCGGCGCTCGGCGGCGGCTGCGAGGTCGCGCTCGCCTGCGACCTGAGGATCGCCAGCCCCAAGGCCCTGGTGGGCCTCACCGAGACGCGGCTCGGCATCATCCCCGGCGCCGGCGGCACGCAGCGCATCGCGCGCCTCGTCGGCATCGCCGACGCCATCGCCCTCGTCTGCGAGGGGCGCATCCTCAAGGCGCAGGACGCGCTCGGCCTCGGCCTGCTGGACGAGGTGGTGGACGGCGACCTGATCGCCGTCGCCGTCGCCCGCGCGCCGCAGGCCGCCAAGCGGCGCCTGTCCGAGCGCGCGGTGCCCGAGGGCGACGCCGCCCGCGAGGAGGCCGCCGCCGCGGCGGCGCTGAAGGGCGCCAAGGGCCTTCCGGCCATCGCCGAGGCGGTGCGCGTGGTGCGCGCCGCCCGCGGCACGGCCTTCGCGGCGGGCCTCGCCGACGAGCGCGCCACCTTCCTCGCGCTGCGCGAGAGCCTTGAGGCGAAGGCGCTGCGCCACCTGTTCTTCGCCGAGCGCGAGGCCGGCAAGGTGCCCGGCCTCGAAGGCGCGGCGGCGCGCGTGCTCAAGCAGGCGGCGGTGATCGGCGCCGGCACCATGGGCGCCGGCATCGCCGTGGCGCTGGCGGATGCGGGGCTCCCCGTGACGCTGGTGGAGCGCGACGCCGCGGCGGCCGAGGCCGGCCTCGCGCGGGTGCGCGGGCTCTATGAGCGGCCCGTGAAGAGCGGCCGCCTGTCCCAGGCGGAGGCCGACAAGCGACTCGCCGCAATCACCGCCACCAGCGATTGGCAGGCGCTCGCGGACGCCGATCTCGTCGTCGAGGCGGCGTTCGAGGACATGGCGGTGAAGGCCGACATCTTCGGCCGCCTCGACGCGGTGGCCAAGCCCGGCGCGGTGCTGGCGAGCAACACCTCCTATCTCGACCTCGACGCCATCGCCGCCGCGACCTCCCGCCCGCAGGACGTGGTGGGCCTGCACTTCTTCGCCCCCGCCAACGTCATGAAGCTGCTGGAAGTGGTGCGCGGGAAGGCGACCGCGCCGGACGTGCTCGCCACGGCCCTGGCGCTGGCGAAGCGGATGGGCAAGCAGCCGGTGGTGGCCGGCAATTGCGACGGCTTCATCGGCAACCGCATCTATGCGGTCTACCGCCGCCACGCGGAATATATGGTGGAGGACGGCGCCACGCCGGAGGAGGTGGACGCGGCGCTGGAGGCCTACGGCTTCGCCATGGGCGTCTTCGCGGTCTCCGACATGTCGGGGCTCGACATCGGCCATGCCATGAGGAAGCGCCGCGCGGCGACCCGCGATCCGGCGGAGCGCTACGTCGTCATCGCCGACGCTCTGGTGGAGGCGGGCCGGCTCGGCCGCAAGACCGGCGCCGGCTGGTACGCCTACGACGCGGCGGGCGGCAAGTCCGCCGATCCGGCCGTCGCCGAGGCGGTCGCCGCCGCCCGGCGCGCGGCCGGCATCGCGCCGCGCGCCTTCACCGCCGGGCAGATCCAGCGCCGGCTTCTCGCGGTGATGGCCAATGAGGGCGCGAAGGCGCTCGGCGAGGGCATCGCTCTGCGGGCGTCCGACATCGACCTCGCCTTCGTCAACGGCTATGGCTTCCCGCGCCTCAAGGGCGGGCCCATGTTCGCCGCCGACGAGATGGGCCTTGCCGCCGTGCTCGCGGAAATGGAGGCGGCCCACGCGGCGGGCGGCGCGGGGTCCGAGCCGGCGCCGCTGCTGGTCGAGCTGGCGCGCAGCGGCGGGCGCTTTGCCACCTGGACGCGGTGAGAGCTGGCGGCGCGATGCGACTTTGCCATTGCCTCGCCGGCCCGAATGGGCATTTTGCCCGGCAACGGATGTATCTCAGGCGGGCGTCATGACCGCCCCTTGGCCGAGGCGGCGCGAAGAGGCGGGACGACGATGACGGTTTCGACGCAGGTGGAGGCGCCCGAGCTCAGCGAGGTCGCTCCGGGCATCCTCAGGGTGCGGGTGCCCCTGCCCTTCCCGCCGCGCGAGGTGAGCGCCTGGCTGCTCTCCGGCGCGGACGGCTGGACGCTGATCGATTCGGGCGTGGACGACGCGCCCACCCGCGACATCTTCACCCGCGTGCTCGCCGATCCCCGGCTCGGCGGCGCGCCGGTGGAGCGCCTCCTCGTCACCCATTTCCACCCGGACCATATCGGCCTCGCGGGCTGGCTCCACGGGATCACCGGCGCCGATCTCCATATGAGCCGCACCGAATGGCTGCAGGCGAACCTGCTGCTGAAGGAGGACCCGGCCGAGGAGATGGCCGCGCTGGTCGCCCATTGCCGGCGCGCCGGCGCGCCGCAGGAATTCCTGGAGTACCTGCCGAAGCGCGGCATGCTGTACCCGAAATGGGTGGGCCCGCTGCCGCGCCGCTACCTGCGGGTCGCCGCGGGCGACGTGCTGAAGATGGCGGGCACCGAGTGGCGGGTGATGATCGGCGAGGGCCACGCGCCGGAGATGATCTGCCTCCATTCCGCGGAGCGCGACCTGCTGATCGCGGCGGACCAGATCCTCGGCCACATCTCGCCCCATATCGGCGTGCAGCCCTCCGATCCGGGCGCCGACAACCTTTGCGCCTTCCTGCGGTCGCTGGAGACGTTCGAGGCGCTGCCCGCGGGCACGCACGTGCTGCCCTCCCACGGCGAGCCGTTCGACGGCCTGCATGCCCGCATCGCCGTCCTCAAGGCGCACCACGAGGAGCGGCTCGCCCGCCTGATCGACTTCTGCGCCACCCCGCGCACCGCCATGGACACGCTGGAGGTGCTGTTCCGCCCGCTGCCTCTGGAGCAGACCGGCTTCGGCCTCAGCGAGGCGCTGGCGCACCTGCGCCATCTGGTGTTCAAGGGCGCGCTGGCGCAGGGCGTCGCGGACGGGCGCTGGGTGTTCACGCGCGCCTGAGGCTCCGGGCGGCGGGGAATCAGAGGCCGAGGCGGATGCTGCCCGGCGCGTCTTCCGCGAACACCGCGGCCTCCGCCAGCGCATGGCCGTGGAGGCCGAGGCAGGGCCCTTCGATCCGTGCCGCTCTGGGATTCCCTACCTCACCTTCCTCACCGGCAGCGCCCTCCTGTTCGCCTTCCAGGCGGTGCGCCTGGTCGGCCGGCTCCGGTCCATGCGCCCGTGCGCGCAAGCCGACCGCGCTCTTCAGGTTCGGTGGGCTTCTGGCCATCACGACCCTGCTCATCGCGGGTGGCGGCGACTGGTCGGCTCTCGGCGTCGTGCCGAGCACCATCTGGGACTCGGTCACCAATTTCACGCTCACGGCTGTGCCGCTCTACATCCTGATGGGCGCCATCATCGCGGCGTCCGGCATGGGCGCGGAATCCGTCGGCAAGCTGTTCCTGGCGGGCATCCTGCCGAGCCTGCTGCTCGCGCTGCTGTTCACCGCCTATCAGATGTGGCTCGCCCGCCGGCGGTTCGTCAGCGCCGCGCAGCCTGTGCGCGCGGGTCCCGTCAGCATGTCCGATCACATGCGGGCGCTGGTGGAAATCCTGCCCGTGGCGACGCTCATCGCCATCATCCTCGGCTCGGTCTACAGCGGCATTGCGACGCCCACGGAAACGGCGGCCATCGGCGTCGCGGTCAGCCTGCTGCTGGCCTCCGTGCTCTATCGCGAGCTCGACTGGCAGAAGTGCCGGCTCATCCTGATGGAGACCGGACGTGGCAGCATCATGGTGATGACGATCATCGCGGGCGCCATGGTGTTCGGCTACGCGCTCACCACCACGGACATCGCCCCCACGCTGTCGCGCGTGATGGCGCGGGTGGACTTGCCGCAGTGGCTGGTCTTCATCGCCATCAACCTGCTCCTGCTGTTCCCTGGATGCTTGCTGGAGACCTTGTCGATCATCGTGATCACCACGCCCATCATCATCCCCATCATCGACACGTTCGGCTGGGACAAGGTCTGGTTCGGCGTGATCTTGATGATCAACATGGAAATGGCTTTGATCACGCCGCCGGTGGGCCTCAACCTGTTCGTGGTGAAGGGCGTGGTGCCGGAGGTGCCGCTGGGGCGCATCATCTCCGGCACGCTGCCTTATGTTGCGATCATGGCGCTGGCGCTGGCGCTGGTTGCGGTTTTCCCCCAGCTGGGTTTGTATCCTCACAGGTCTCCTGACGGCATGGTAGTGGGTTTCAAATCTCCACGGTCAGCCAATGTCTATCTCGGTCAAAACCTGCCGGGGGATGACGGAGCGGGGTGGAGCGACGTCGGTGAGGACTGACGGGTGGTGATGAGGAAGGACGACGGTCGAGGGGGGGGCGGCCGATGGCAGCGCGCGATGGCGGTTGAGAGCAGCGGCGAGACGCAGAGACGGAAGGTGACACAGCATGAGCCTTACACAGACTCTCGATAAACCGGCTTTCGAGGCTCCCGCCCTCGGCGGCGCCGCGCCGGACGCCTCCACCCGCCGGCGCGCGCGACGACGGGCCTTTGCCCCCACGCCCCTCGGCTCGGTGCTGCTCGGCCTCTCCTTCCCCCTTGCCCTGCTCGCAGCGTGGTGGTGGGCCGCGCGCCTCGGCCTCGTGCCGGAGCAGATCCTGCCGGCGCCGCAGACCATCTACGAGACCGCCGCCGGCCTCATCGCCGACGGCTCGCTCCTGACCCACCTCGACGTCTCGGCGCGGCGCGTGGCCGTCGGCTTCGGCCTCGGCGCCCTGTTCGGCCTCGTCTTCGGCGCGGCGGCGGGGCTCTCGCCCACGGTGCGGGCCTTCCTCTATCCGCCGGTGCAGGCGGTGGCGCGGGTCAACGTGCTCGCCTGGATGCCGCTCCTCACCCTGTTCATGGGCATCGACGAGCCGCTGAAATACGTGGTCATCGGCTGGTCGGCGGCGATCCCCATCATCCTCGGCACCGCGCGCGGCATCGAGAACGTCTCGCCCGCCTTCCGCGAGCTCGGCCGCGTGCTCCAGTTCAACACCCGCGACACCCTGCGCCTCGTGGTGCTGCCGGGCGCGGTGCCCTCCATCTTCGCCGGGCTGCGCGAGGGTCTCGCCAACGCCTGGCAGACGCTGGTGCTGGCCGAGCTGTTCGCCTCCTTCGAGGGGCTCGGCTATCTCATGACCTGGGGCCGGCAGCTGTTCCAGCTCGACCTCGTCATCATCGCCATGATCGTGGTGGCCCTCGCCGGCCTCGCCATGGACCTCGCCCTGCGCTGGGTCGAGCGCCGGGCGCAGCCGTGGAAGCGGGGCACCAGCGATGTCCATTGAGGCCACCGCGGACCGGGCGGCCCCGCCGGCGGCCGCGGCCCGTCGCCCCGACTGGCGCCCGTGGGCGGCGTTCGCAGCGCTGCTCGCCTTGTGGTTCGCAGCCCATCACCTGGGATGGCTGCCGGCGAAATACCTGCCCTCCCCCCTTGCCGTGGCACAGCGCCTGGTGCGCGAGGTCACGACGGGAACCCTGCTCAACGACCTCCAGGAGACGCTGCGCCGCAACGCCTGCGGCCTCGCCATCGGCGTCACGGCGGGCCTCGTGCTCGGGGCGCTGCTCGGCGTGTCCTCCCTCGTGGGGCGGATCGTCGGCCCCACCGTGCTGGCCCAGCGGCAGACCGCGCTGTTCGCCTGGGTGCCGCTGCTCGCCATGTGGTTCGGCGGCGGCGACACGGGCAAGATCACCTTCATCGCGGTGGCCGCCTTCCAGCCGGTGGTGGTGGGCACATGGCGCGGCATCAGCCTGGTGCCCGCCACCTATCGCGAGCTTTCCGACGTGCTGCTGCTGAGCCGCTGGAACTACACGCGGCTGGTCGCGCTGCCCAACGCCTTGCCCATGATCTTCACCGGCCTGCACGGCGCGGTGATCTATGCCTGGCTCGCCACCGTGGGCTCGGAGCTGTTCCTCAACATCTCGCCGGGGCTCGGCGGGCGGCTCAACGAGGGCAGCCAATTGTTCGAGATCGACCTGCTCTTCCTCGTCATCGCGCTGTTCGGCCTCATCGGCCTCGCCTTCAACACCCTGGCCGAGCGCGCCGAGGCCCTCCTGATCCGCTGGAACGACAGATGAACGCCCTCTTCCCGTCCTCCGCCGCCGCCCCGGCCGCCGCCGGTCGGCCCGCCCTCGACATCCGCGACGTGAGCAAGGCCTTCGTGGTGAACGGCAAGGCCGTGGAGGTGCTGGCCAACATCTCGCTGGCGGTGGAGGCCGGCGCCTTCGTGAGCGTGGTCGGCGCCTCGGGCTGCGGCAAGTCCACTTTGCTGCGGCTCATCCTCGGCCTCGACCTCGACTATGCCGGAGAGATCCGCCTCGACGGCCGCCCGGTGGAGGGGCCGGGCGCCGAGCGCTCCATCGTGTTCCAGGAGCACCGCCTGCTGCCGTGGCTGACGGTGGAGGCGAATGTGGGGGCGGCGCTGCTGCATTCCGGGATCGATGCCGCGGGCCGGCGGCGGTCGGTGGCCGAGCATCTGGAGCTGGTGGGGCTGGAGGCCTTCGCCAAGGCCTATCCGGCCCAGCTCTCCGGCGGCATGGCGCAGCGCGTCGCCATCGCCCGGGCGCTCGCCAACCGGCCGCGCTTCCTGCTGCTGGACGAGCCTCTGGGCGCTCTCGACGCGCTGACCCGGCTGCGCCTGCAGGGCGAATTGAAGCGCATCGTCGCCCACGAGGGCGCCACTGCCGTGCTCGTCACCCATGACGTGGACGAGGCGGTGTTCCTCGGCCACCGCATCGTCGTCCTCCATCCCCGTCCGGGCCGCATCGCCGCGGTGCTGGACGTGCCCGAGGCTGCCCGCGCCGACCGCTCCAGCTCAGCGTTCGTCGCCCTGCGCGACCGGGTGCTGGAACTGCTGGGCGTCTCCCTCGGCGAAGGGCGGGCGCGCTGACGGGCCACCGTCAGAGGGGCTTCAGAACGGCGGCCAGGGCCGCCCTCTCCTCCCCCGTCAACCCGAGGGGGCGGATGTGGGGGAAAGCCGGGTGGCGTCCCGATGGAACGGGCGGGTCGCCGATAAATGGTGAGCTCAATGCCGGGGCTTCCGAGACCCGGCCCGCGCGATGATTGGGCTGCGACCAAATACCCATCGAGCTGAAAACGCGAGCCGTGAGGTTGCCGTGAGTGTCCGCAATTGGCGCGAGGCGATTCAAGAATAATTCCATCAACCGCCGCCGCGCTTGCCTCTTGAGCAGCCGCTGTCTTTTTACCTACCCGGCATGCTCGAAAGGCTTTCTGCTGCAAGACCTCACCGCATGTCGAAAAGCTCCTGGTGGAAGCGCTCCTCCACGGGAAAGCCATGGGCGGCGAAGTCCTTCCGCAAGGCCGCCCCGAAGCCAGCGGGGCCGCAGAACCAGATGCTGGCGTTGCGCCAGTCGGGCACCACCTCGCGGATCCTCGCACCCGTCAGATGGCCGTCGCGCGGGCTGATGAGAACGTCGAGCCGCACCTTCGCCGCCTCGGCATCGGCGGCGAGCTTCTCCAAGGCGGTCTCGTCGACGTCGGAGGTGGTGTGGAACAGGTCGATGACCTGCCCGTCGGGCCAGTCGGGCGCATCCTCGCGCAGGGCCATGTGCTTCATGCGCGCGATGAAGGGCGTGATCCCGATGCCCCCGCCGATCCAGATCTGGCGCGGGCGGTCATCGTCGAAGGTGAAGCAGCCATAGGGCCCCTCCACCCTCACCTTCTGGCCGACGCGCAGCTTCTCGCGCAGGCGGCGGGTATGATCGCCCAGTTCCTTGGTGATGAAGGTGATCTTCGGGTCCTTTTCATGCCAGCCCGAGGCGATGGTGTAGGGGTGCGCGCCTTCCGAGGCATCCGACAGGGCGAAGGCGAACTGGCCCGGCCGGTGCCCCGGCCAGCCATGGGGCACCTCGATGATGGTCTCCAGCGTCTTCACGCCGGTATAGTATTCAAGGGCGGCAATGGTGCCCTCCACCTGCCGGCCGGCGCCCACCCGGCGCAACAGCACGATGACGGCCGCCACCGTTCCCCATGCGAGCAGGACCGCCATCACGAGGCCGAGGGGTGTGATCCAGTCGCGGAAATTGAGCAGCACCACCGCATGGAAGACCAGCACCAGATAGCCCAGCGCCAAGAGCCGGTGGGTCTTGAAGAACAGCCGGTAGGGAAAATAGCGGATGAGCGCCAACACGATCAGCACGACGGCTGCGTAGAAGGCCCATTCGCCGACACCTTCCGCCGTGCCGCGCAGACCAGCGAGCGCCGCCTCCACCGGGTTCTCGATGGGCGGGCGCGCGCCGCGCGCTGGCCGCTCCAGAAGGCCCCAGCCCACCGCCCATTTGGGCCCCTGCGCCCACAGCCAATGGATCACGGACACGGTCAGGGCGGTGATGCCGAGCCATTTGTGCAGGCGGTACATCTTGTCGAGCCCGCCCATCCATCGCTCCGGCCAGCGCGGGCGCAATGCCAGGATCATGGCGAGGCTCATGGCCGCCATGGCGATGACCCCGCTATATTGCACCGCCGCGCCCCGCACGGCGAAGAAGCCCTCGGACTGGAAGACCCCCGGCTCCGCCAGGAGCCAGAGAAGAGTCACAAGAGCAAGGAAACCCCATAGGGCGCGCGTGATGTTTCGCATGACCAGGTCTTTTCGTCTCTCGAGCCGTCAAAGCCGTGGCTCAGGTTGCTAACTTAGTTCACCGGCGCAGCCGGGGTCATTGAGCGCCCGCAAGGTAAGGACCGAATTCCGCACGACGCAGGATTGTGGCTCAGCCCACAAGATGAGGCGGCACGTTCCCCGGCGGCCGATGGTGACTCCGCCATCTGCTCGCCCGAACAACGCCGCAAGGCCGAGGCGCCGGGCGAGCACGGAGCCTTGCTCCGCGCCCGTCACCAGGAGGGCGGTGGCCCATGCACCCGCGACCGTGCACCCGCCACCATGCCAGGCCCCGGCCGGCACGGCGACGGGGGAGCACAGTCGCGCGCGCACCTGACGGCAACCTGAACAGGGCGCCGGTCGGCGTTCAGCTTCCCGTCAGGCTCGCGGCGGGGCCGAAAAGCGCACCCGCGCCCGGAAGCCCTGTGAAGACCTCGGCGCTGGGGACGAAAAATCCAGCGCCAGCGCCGCGGCAGATGACGGCGCGGATGGCGAGGCCGAGACCGGAGCCGTCCGCCTCGGTGGGGCCGCGCTTGAACGGGCGGCTCCGGCGCGCGAGGCGCCGCCGGCGCCGCGGGACCGGCGTTGGACACCTCGAAGACATTGCTGGCGAGCCGCACGTCCACGAACGTGTCGGACACGCCGTGTTTCGATCCATTCTCGATGAGGTTGCGCGCAAGGATGGCGAAGGCGTCGGGATCGATCTCTGAGACGGGCCCGCCATCGGGTGTGATGAAAACGGAAAGGTGCTCACACCGTTCGCTCTGCCGGGTGGTCCCTGGCTCACCAGCCGCAGCTCGGCGCCGAGCGAGGCCGGTGCTTTGGCCAGGAGGCCTCCGCCCTCCGCCTTGGCAAGCTGGAGCAGCTTCTCCGACAGGCACGAGAGGCGCTTCAGCGCCGTGACGATGGCCCCCCGCTCGCGCTCCGGCCCGTCGGCAAGCTCCTTCCATGAGACGCTGGATCTGCGCCAGGACGGGGCAGCGATGGGGGCCTCAGCTCATGGGCGCTCCTGGCGCATTACGTCCGCAACCCAATTCCGGGACAGCGGAAAGGCCAACCGATTTCAGCGCATCCCTCGCCCAAGAGACCGGCAGCGGACCGCCATGTGCAACGACCGCGCAACCCACCGTTCGGCAATCCGCGTATCGACGCCCCGTCAGACTTCGCCTCCCGCGAGCCCCCGCGCCTACATGGCCCGCCCCTCGATCACCAGTGCTCCGTCCTTGCCGCGGGCGACGGGGAGCGGAGCGATGCGGCGGTGGAGGTGGACCATGAAGGCGGTGCCGAACACCGGCATGATGAGGTTCAGCACCGGCACGAACAGGATGGGCGTGATGAGCAGGCCGGCGATGAAGATCTGCGTCGCATGGGCCTGCCGCAGGGCCTTCGCTTCCTCCGGCGTGCGATAGCGCATGGCGGCGAGCTCGAAATATTCACGGCTGATGAGATAGGCGTTGGCCACGTAGAAGACCACGAGGTTCACCCCCGGCACCAGCAGAAGCAGCAGCGCCGCGAGGTTCACCACCAGCACCAGGCCGAAGAAGCGCAGCGAGTAGAACAGGGCACGCAGCACCGGCTGGGGGCGGCCGGCGGGATCGGCGGGGTAGCTGTCGCGCTCCACCCGCTCGGCCACGTCGTCGAGGAACAGGCCCGCCACCAGCGAGGACACCGCCGGCATCAGATAGACGACGCCGAACACCAGGCCGAGGCCCGCCACCACCGCCAGCGTCGTCTCCACCCACGGATAGGAGGGCACGTGCACGAAATGGGTGAGCGCCGCTTCCAGCCCGATGGCGAGCCCCAGCAGCAGCAGCAGCGCCAGCCCCATGGACTTCAGGAGCACGCCGCGCAGCAGGGGCGAGAAGGTCTGGCGCAGGGCTTCGAGGGCAGCGGGGATCATGTCACCGTCCATGTTTCGGTGGGGGAGAGGTAGGCCGCCTCGGGCCCTGCCTCAAGGGGCGTCAGAGTGTCACCCGCACGGCGTTCGTCACCTGCAGCACGCCCCATTGGTGGAAACGCTCAGAATAGAGCCGGCGGATCTCGGCGAGCCGCGCCGCCGCCTCGGGCGTGTCAGGGTGGTAGATGAGCACGAGGCGCATGCTTTCCTGAACCACCTCGGCGCCGCCGTGCGCCTCCCCCTTCACCTGCCCGGTGGCAGCGATGACGGTGAGGCCGTCCGGAAAGCGCGGCGTCACCTCCCTGGCGAGGAAGGCCGCCCATTCCTGCTCGCTCACGCCGCTGCCATCGGCGCTGGCGAGGCCGAACAGGAGCTTGGTCTCGATCATGACGGCGCTGATGCCGGGGGCGATCGTGGCGGGCTTCGCCTCCTCCGCATGCAGGCCGGCGCCGGTCGCCGGCGCGAGGAAGAAGGCGAGCGCAAGAAGAAGGCGAAAGGCGGGGTAGGGCATAAGGGCTCCGAAGCGGACAGCAGGACGGCAATGCCCGATTGAAGCGCGCCGCCGCCGCAAGGCAAGAGCCCCCGCCCTCCTTCGCTCTCCTTCCCCCTCCCCTCCCCTCTCCGCCCGGCCCGCGGCCACTCGCCGCGACCACCTGCCCGAGGCGCGAACGAACGTTCACTCTTGCGCCATCATTGGCGGGCATGGTAGCGCGAATGAACATTCGCTCTCGCCGCAGGCCCGTTGCACCCGATGACCCAGCGCCCATGACCGACGCCCGCACGTCCACCGTCAGCACCGCCCCGGCCGCGGATGTCGCCGCCGCCCCGGCGGAGGCCGCCGCCCGGCCGGACCATCGGGCAGGCCAGCGCCAGCGCATCCTTGCGGCCGCCCTCGCCTGCTTCGCCCGCGACGGCTTCCACGGCGCCTCCATGCAGAAGATCTGCACCGAGGCGGGCATGAGCCCGGGAGCGCTCTACCGTTATTTCCCCTCCAAGGAATCCATCATCGCCGCCATCGCCGAGGGGGAGCGCGCGGAGCGGCTGGCCTTCTTCGACGCGGTGGCGAAGGCCCCCTCGGTCATCACCGCCCTCACCGACTGCACCCGCGCCATGCTGGAGGACGGCTGCCTTGCCACGGCGCGCCTCGGCCCGGAGATCATGGCGGAGGCCATCCGCAACCAGGACCTGCGCGCCGCCATGGAGCCGCACGAGGCCGAGAGCCGCCAGCAGCTGCGCGCGGCGCTGGAAAAGGCCGTGGCTCAGGGCGAGATCGACCCCGCCCTCGACCTCGACATGGTGGTGGTGATGCTCCAGATCATCGGCGACGGCGTCATCCTGCACCACCACCTCCATCCGGAGTGGAACATCGCGGCGCGCCTCTCCAGCTTCGCGACGCTGGTGCGCCGCATGCTCGCCCCCGAGGCCCCGCAAGCCAGACCCGCAGGGGAGGCGTGACCTCGATGCAACAGTCCCGCTTTCGCTTGCCGGCCCTTCCCCTTCGTCACGGTAATGCCGCTGTCTGCGACCACCGTCCCGCGATTGTCCGCACCGAGGATTCTTCCGTCATGTCCGCGCCCTTCCGTTCCGTGTCCCGCGCCGCACTCCTGGCCGCCCTGCTGGCGGCCGGCCCCGTCGCCGTGCCCGGAGCCATGGTCACGGGCGCATGGGCCGCGGAGGCGAGCAAGGCCGTGGACAAGGCCGCGCCAACCCTCACCATCACCGTGGTGCAGCCCAAGGCCGAGACCATGACCGAGACCCTGCTCGTGACCGGCACGCTGAAGCCGCGCGAGGAGATCGAGGTGGGCCCCGAGATCGAGGGCTACCGCCTGACGGAGATCCTGGCCGAGGCCGGCGACCGGGTTCAGAAGGGCCAGGTGCTCGCCCGCCTCTCCCGCGAGGTGCTGGAGACCCAGCTCGCCCAGAACACCGCCTCCGCCGCCAAGGCGCGCGCCGCCATCGCCCAGCAGCGTGCGGCCCTCGACCAGGCGCTGGCGCAGGAGACCGAGGCGACCTCCGCCGTGGAGCGCACCCGCCAGCTGCGCAAGACCGGCACCTCCTCCCAGGAGCAGCTGGACGAGCGCGAGCGCGCGGTGAAGGTGGCCACCGCCCAGGTGGCGGCCGCCCGGGAGACCCTGGTCGCCGCCGAGGCCGAGGCCGTGTTCGTGCAGGCCCAGCGCGAGGAGCTGGAAGTGAAGATGAAGCGCACCGACGTGCGCGCCCCCGCCGCCGGCCTGGTGCTGTCGCGGGACGCGCGGCTCGGCGCCATCGCGCTGTCCACCCGCTCCTCGCCCCTGTTCCGCATCGCCGAGGACGGCGCCATGGACCTGGAGGCCGATGTGCCAGAAAGCGCCATGCCGCGCATGAAGGAAGGCCTGAAGGCGCAGGTGGTGCCAGCTGGCTTCGACGCGCCGCTGGACGGCAAGGTGCGGCTCGTCTCCGCCGAGGTGGAGCGCACCTCCCGCCTCGGCAAGGTGAAGATCGCCCTGCCGGGCGACCCGCGCCTGAAGTCCGGCGCCTATGGCCGCGCCGTCATCACCCTCGGCGACGTGAAGGGCCTCACCGTGCCCCAGTCCGCCGTCATGTTCGATGCCGAGGGCGCCTATGTGCTCACGGTGAAGGACGGCGTGGTGGGCGAGCGCCGCATCGTGCCGGGCCTGAAGAAGAGCGGCCGCGTGCTGGTGGCGGAAGGCCTTGCCGCCGACGATGCGGTGGTGGCGCGGGCCGGCTCCTTCCTGCGCGACGGCGACCGGGTGACACCGGTCACCGCTCCCGTCTCGGTGGGCGAGGCACGCTGATGGCCCTCAACGTCTCCGCCTGGGCCATCCGCAAGCCGGTCCCCTCCCTCGTCCTGTTCTTCATCCTGATGGTGCTCGGCATCGTGCATTTCCGCTCGCTGCCGGTGACGCAGATGCCGAACGTGGACGTGCCCATCGTCATGGTCACCGTCACCCAGGCCGGCGCCGCGCCGAGCGAGCTGGAGACGCAGGTGACCAAGAAGGTGGAGAACGCCATCGCCGGCATCTCCGGGGTGAAGCACATCACCTCCTCCATCTCCGAGGGCACCAGCGTCACCACCGTGGAGTTCCACCTGGAGACGCTGGTGGACCGCGCGGTGAACGACACCCGCGACGCCGTCACCAAGATCCGCCAGGACCTGCCCCGCTCCATCGACGAGCCGCAGGTGCAGCGCGTGGACATCGAGGGCCTGCCCATCGTCACCTATGCGGTGTCGGCGCCCTCCATGAGCACGGAGGAACTGTCCTGGTTCGTGGATGACACCCTCGCCCGCGCGCTCCAGGGCGTGCGCGGCGTGGCGCAGGTGAAAAGGCAGGGCGGCGTCGACCGCGAGATCCGCATCTCCCTCGATCCCGACCGGCTGATGGCGCTCGGCATCACCGCCGCCGAGGTAAGCCGGCAGCTGCGCGCCACCAATCTCGACGTCTCCGGCGGCCGGGGTGAGGTGGGCACGCAGGAGCAGTCCATCCGCACGCTGGCCGGCGCGCCCTCCGTGGAAGCCCTGGCCGAGACCCGCATCGTGCTCTCCAACGGGCGCTCGGTGCGCCTCGGCGAGCTCGGACAGGTGAGCGACGGGGCGGCCGAACCGCGCGTGTTCGCCCGGCTCGACGGCAAGAGCGTGGTGGCCTTCGGCGTCTACCGCGCCAAGGGCTTCTCGGACGTCACTGTCTACGACCGCTCGACGGCGGCGCTGAAGACCCTTCTCGCCGCCCATCCGGACATCTCCGTCACCGAGATCGACACCACGGTCCGCTTCACCAAGTCGGACTATGAGAGCGCCATGCACACGCTGGTGGAGGGCGCCATCCTCGCGGTGATCGTGGTGTTCCTGTTCCTGCGCGATTTCCGGGCGACGCTGATCACCGCGCTGGCGATCCCCCTGTCCATCCTGCCCACCTTCTGGGTGATGGACATGCTGGGCTTCTCGCTGAACGCGGTGAGCCTGCTCGCCATCACGCTGGTCACCGGCATCCTGGTGGACGACGCCATCGTGGAGATCGAGAACATCGTCCGCCACATGCGCATGGGCAAGTCGCCCTATCGCGCCGCCATCGAGGCGGCGGACGAGATCGGCCTCGCGGTGGTGGCGACCACGCTCACCATCGCCGCCGTGTTCGCGCCGGTGTCCTTCATGGGCGGCATCGCCGGCCAGTATTTCAAGCAGTTCGGCCTCACGGTCGCCATCGCCGTGCTGTTTTCCCTGGCGGTGGCGCGGCTCATCACGCCGCTGGTGGCGGCCTATCTCCTGCGCGACACCGGCCACCGCGAGGCGCAGGACGGGCGGGTGATGGGCGGCTACGTGCGCCTGCTCGGCTGGTCGGTGAAGCACCGCTTCGCCACCATCGGCGCAGGGCTCGCCATCTTCGCCGGCACCATCTGGCTGTCCACGCTGTTGCCCTCGGGCTTCCTGCCCACCAATGACATCTCCCGCGCTCTTCTCTCGGTGGAGCTGCCGCCGGGCACGACGCTGGCCGAGACCCAGAAGGTGTCGGACGACATTACCCGCACGCTGCTGAAGCTGCCGGAGGTGAAGAGCGTCTACGCCACCGCGGGCGCAGGCGGATCGGGCGGGCTGTCGCTGACGGCGGGCGAGATCCGCAAGGCGCAGATCGTCGTCAACCTGAAGCCCCGCGGCGAGCGGAGCATGGACCAGAAGGCCTTCGAGACCGACTTCTCCCGCACGCTGGCCGCCATGCCGGACATGCGCTTCTCCTGGAGCCAGAACGGGCAGAACACCCAGCGCGGCTTCCAGGTGGTGCTCTCCGGCAGCGACGGTGCGGCGGTGGAGCAGGCCGCCGTGGCCCTGGAGAAGGAGATCCGCGACAAGGTGCCGGAACTCGCCAACGTGGTCTCCTCCGCCGCCCTCGACCGGCCGGAGATCCGCATCGTGCCGAAGCTGGACGAGGCGGCGGAGCTGGGCGTGTCGGTGGACACCATCGCCGAGACGGTGCGCATCGCCACCATCGGCGACATCTCCGCCAATCTCGCCAAATTCTCCGCCAAGGACCGGCAGATCGACATCCGCGTGCAGCTGAACGAGAAGGCCCGCACCAGCCTCGCCACCTTCGACGCCCTGAAGGTGCCCACCGCCGCCGGCGGCGCGGTGCCGCTCTCGGCGGTGGCGGACGTCACCTTCGGCAAGGGCCCCACGGCCCTCGACCGCTACGACCGCGCCCGGCGCATCGCCGTGGAGGCGGACCTGGTGGGTGACACACCGCTGGGTGACGCCCTCGCCAAGGTGAAGGCCCTGCCCACGGCGGAGAACCTGCCCGCAGGCGTGACGCTGAAGGAGGCGGGCGACGCGGAGATCATGGGCGAGGTGTTCTCCGGCTTCGCCATGGCCATGGCCGCGGGGCTGATGCTGGTGCTGGCGGTGCTGGTGCTGCTGTTCCACGACCTCCTGCAGCCCATCACCATCCTGGTGTCGCTGCCGCTCTCGGTGGGTGGCGCCTTCATCGCCCTGCTCATCACCGGGCACGCGATATCCATGCCGGTGGTCATCGGCTTCCTGATGCTCATGGGCATCGTGACGAAGAACGCCATCCTGCTGGTGGACTTCGCCATCGAGGCCATGCACCAGGGCATCGACCGCACCACCGCCCTCATCGAGGCCGGCCGCAAGCGGGCGCAGCCCATCGTCATGACCACCATCGCCATGGTGGCGGGCATGGTGCCCTCGGCCCTGGCGCTCGGCGACGGCGGTGCCTTCCGCGCGCCCATGGCCATCGCCGTCATCGGCGGCCTCATCACCTCCACCGTGCTGTCGCTGGTGTTCGTGCCGGCGGTGTTCACGGTGATGGACGACCTCAGCCACATCCTCGGCCGCCTGTTCGGCCGCTTCATTGGTGGCAAGGACGAGCCCGGCAGCCATGACGCGGGCGGCGCGCCTCACGCCCCCGCCGGGCTGCCGCGCGCCGCCGAATAGGAGGAGACGCGACAAGCACACGCCGTCCTGCGTGCAGGCGGCCGCCATTCGGGGCGGGGGAACCTCCGCCCCGCTTGACTCCCGCGCCCTTCTGTACCAATCAGTACAAGTATTGTACCAATTGGTACAGCGGAGAACGACATGTCCACGCCCATCGCCCCGCGCCCGCCCTTTCCGCCCTTCACCGCCGAGACCGCCGCGCAGAAGGTGCGCATGGCGGAGGACGCCTGGAACAGCCGCGATCCCGAACGGGTATCGCTCGCCTACACGCCCGACAGCCGCTGGCGAAACCGCTCGGACTTCCTGGTGGGGCGCCCCGCCATCGTCGCCTTCCTCGCCGCCAAGTGGGAGAAGGAGCAGGAGTACCGGCTCATCAAGGAGCTGTGGGGCCTGAAGGACAATCGCATCGCCGTGCGCTTCCAGTATGAGTGGCACGACAAGGACGGGGCATGGTACCGCTCCTATGGCAACGAGCAGTGGGAGTTCGACGAGAACGGCCTGATGCGCCGGCGCGAGGCGTCCATCAACGACGTGCCGATTGCGGCGGGCGAGCGGCGCTTCCTGTGGCCCCTCGGCCCGCGCCCGTCGGACCATCCGGGGCTGGAGCCGGACCCGCGCTGACCCATGGCGCAGGGGCGTTTCCTGCGCGAGCATCACGGAGCGCGTGCCCTCGGCGGGCCCGCGCTCCCGCACCATCGAGGACGAGATGGCGAAGACGGTGGCGGAGCGCGCGGACATCCTGCCGGCCCTGGGCGAGGTGTTCCGCGAGCACGGTTTCGAGGGGGCGAGCCTTGCCCACATCACGGCCCGCACGGGCCTCGGCAAGGGCAGCCTCTACCACTTCTTCCCCGGCGGGAAGGAGGAGATGGCAGCGGCCGTGCTGGCCGAGATCGATGCCTGGTTCGAGGCCAACGTCTTCGCCCCCCTGCGCGAGGACGCGGACGGCGCCGGCGCCATTCGTTCCATGCTGGAGCGCGTCGATGCCTATTTCCGCTCCGGCCGGCGGGTGTGCCTCGTGGGCGTCTTCGCCCTGGGCGAGGTGCGCGACCGTTTTTCCGGACAGGTGCTCGGCTATTTCGCCCGCTGGCGCGAGGCTCTGGCCGAAGCGCTCGGACGCGCCGGCATCGCCCCGGCGGAGGCGACCGACCGCGCGGAGGAGGCGGTCCTCTCCATCCAGGGCGCGCTGGTGCTGGCGCGAGCCCTGGACGACCCGGCGGTGTTCACCCGCAGCCTGTCGCGGCTGGACGCCCGCCTGCTGGCCACGCAGGGCTGACCCGCGCCAATTTCATGATTAAATTTATCATGTTAATTCAGACTTGACGCGTTCGATAAAGAGAACGATACTGCGTCGCATCATTGCCCCAGAACGGATGGGCGTCGCCATGATGATGTGTCGCTGAAGTCAGCCTTGTTGCCCGGGAATCCGCAGCTTTTCACAGCTCCGCCGGGCCCGCCCCCGCACCATCATTTCCGCAACACGCCGCTTTCCCCATCCCCACCTGCCCCTTCCCGTCCTTTCGTGGCATAGGAGGGGCCGGTATGGCGAACAGGCGGCTAGCCCAGAGCCTTGCCGTGAACGCCCCTCTCATCCATTCGGCGCCGCCCGTGCAGACCCCCTCCCCTGATCCGGATGCCCGGCCCATCATCCGCTTCGCGCAGGTCGCCAAGACCTATGCGGCACGCCGCGGCCACCCGCCCGTCACCGCCCTCGCCGACATCTCCCTGGATGTGCCGGAAGGCGCCATTGTCGGCGTCATCGGCCGCTCGGGGGCCGGCAAGTCCACCCTCATCCGCCTGGTGAACGGGCTGGAGCAGCCCACCTCCGGCCGCGTGACCGTGGACGGCGTGGACATCAGCGCCCTGAGCGAGAAGGACCTGCGGGCGGAGCGGCGCTCCATCGGCATGATCTTCCAGCACTTCAACCTGCTGGCCCGCCGCACCGCCTTCGACAATGTGGCCCTGCCGCTGGAGATCGCCGGCACACCCGCCCGCGAGATCAAGGCCCGCGTGGAGCCCCTGCTGGAGCTGGTGGGCCTCTCCGACAAGCGCGACCGCTATCCGGCGGAGCTATCCGGCGGGCAGAAGCAGCGCGTCGGCATCGCCCGGGCGCTCGCCACCCGCCCGCGCGTGCTGCTCTCCGACGAGGCGACCTCGGCGCTGGATCCCGAGACCACCAACCAGATCCTCGCCCTTCTGCGCAAGGTGAATGCCGAGCTGAACCTCACCGTGCTGCTCATCACCCACGAGATGGCGGTCATCAAGGCGGTGGCCGACCGGGTGGCGGTGATCGACGGCGGGCGCATCGTGGAGGAAGGCTCCACCTATGAGGTGTTCGCCCGGCCGCAGCACGCCACCACCCGCTCCTTCCTCTCGGCGCTGACCGGCCAGACCCTGCCGCCGCATGTGGCCGACCGGCTCCAGCCCATCCCCGGCGAGGGGCGCGAGGCGGTGCTGCGCATCGTCTTCACCGGCACCCATGCCACCGATCCGGTGCTGTCGCGGGTGTCGCGCCTGCTGTCGGTGGACGTGAACATCATCCAGGCGCAGGTGGACGAAATCGCCGGCGCGCCCTTCGGCGTCATCGTCGTGTCCGTGCCGGGCGATGCCGCAACCGTTTCCGCCGTGGTCAACGCGGTGGAGCGGCTGAACCTGTCGGCGGAGGTCCTCGGCTATGTTTGACATCACCTTCGGCCTCCTGCCCCCGGCCATCGTCGACCTCATCATCGACGCCACCCAGCAGACCCTGTTCATGGTGGCGGTGTCCGGCGTGCTGGGCACGCTCATCGGCCTGCCGCTGGGCGTCTTCCTCGCCACCAGCCGCTCGGGCGAGCTGTTCGCCGCGCCCCTCGTCAACCAGGCGCTGGGCCTTGTGGTGAACGCGGCGCGCTCGACGCCCTTCATCATCCTGGTGGTGGCCATCATTCCCTTCACCCGGCTTTTGGCCGGCACCTCCATCGGCACCAACGCGGCCATCGTGCCGCTGACGGTGGCCGCCGCGCCCTTCATCGCCCGGCTCATCGAGGCGGCCATCCGCGAGGTGGACCAGGGCCTGGTGGAAGCTGCCCGCGCCATGGGGGCGAGCCCGCTGCAGATCGTCGCCAAGGTGCTGCTGCCGGAGGCCCTGCCCGCCATCACGCTCGCCCTCACCCTCGCGGCGGTCTCGCTGCTCGGCTACTCGGCCATGGTGGGCGCGGTGGGCGGCGGCGGCCTCGGCGACCTCGGCATCCGCTTCGGCTACCAGCGCTTCATGCCGGAGGTGATGGCGGCGGTGGTCATCGTGCTCATCCTGCTGGTGCAGGGGGTGCAGACCCTGGGCGACCTCCTCGCCCGCCGCCTCGACAAGCGCAACCGCGGCTGAGCCCCACGCGCCCGCGCTCCTCAAGATCCTTCAAGGAGAAGACCCCATGAAAGCCCTCGCCCTCGGGCTGGCGCTCGCCGCCAGCCTCGCCCTTCCCTTCGCCCCCGCCTCCGCGGAAACCGTCAAGGTGGGCGT
The DNA here is from genome assembly GCF_043194755.2 of Xanthobacter nonsaccharivorans. Classification (NCBI taxonomy): domain Bacteria; kingdom Pseudomonadati; phylum Pseudomonadota; class Alphaproteobacteria; order Hyphomicrobiales; family Xanthobacteraceae; genus Xanthobacter; species Xanthobacter nonsaccharivorans. Next base: position 4,020,719 of record NZ_CM195526.1, read on the forward strand.
CACCCCCGGCCCGCACGCCCAGATCCTGGAGAAGGTGAAGGAGCTCGCCGCCCCCAAGGGGCTCGACGTGAAGGTGATCGAGTTCTCGGACTATGTGGTGCCCAACGCGGCGCTGGCGGCCGGCGACCTCGAGATCAACTCGTTCCAGCACCAGCCCTATCTGGACAACCAGATCAGGGACCGCGGCTACAAGATCGTGCCCGTGGGCCTCACGGTGAACTTCCCCATCGGCGTCTATTCGAAGAAGTACAAGAGCTTCGACGAGATCCCCGCCGGCGCCTCCATCGGCATTCCGAACGACCCCACCAACGGCGGCCGCGTGCTGCTGCTGCTCGCCGACAAGGGCTTCATCAAGCTGAAGGACGGGGTGGGGGTGAAGGCCTCGGTCATCGACGTCGTCGAGAACCCGAAGAAGCTCAAGTTCGTGGAGATCGACGCCGCGCAGCTGCCGCGCTCCCTGCCCGACCTCGCCGCCGCCGGCATCAACACCAACTTCGCCAAGGAAGCCGGCCTCGACCCGGTGAAGGACCCCATCCTGCGCGAGGATCCCAAGGGCCCCTACGTGAACATCATCGCCGTGCGCGCCGAGGACAAGGACAAGCCCTGGGTGAAGACCTTCGTGGAGACCTATCATTCCCCCGAGGTGAAGGCCTTCATCCTCGACACCTTCAAGGGCTCGGTGCTGCCGAGCTGGTGAGCGCTCCGGCCCGGCTCAGCGGGAAAAAGGGGGCCGCGCGGCCCCCTTTTTATTTCACCGCCACGATGAACAGGCGCGGGAAGGCGAGCAGCACCTTGCCGTCCACCCGCGGCGGGTAGGGCGCGGCGAGGCGGGCGGCATACTCCTCCAGGAACTCGGCCCGCTCGTCCCCCTCCAGCGGATCGATGAAAGGGCGCAGGCCCGTGCCCTTCACCCATTCGACGATGGCGGCCACCCCGTCGAGCGGATGGTTGTAGATGGTGTGCCAGATATCCACCGCCCCAGCGGCCACCGGCGCCAGCATGTCGTAATAGGCCCCGGGCTCGGGCAGCACCGTGCGGGCGCTGGTCGCCACGGCGAGCCGGTCCGCCCAGGGGCCGGACATGGCGGCCTCGCGCATGGCCACGTGGGAGGGCTCGTCCAGATTGTCGGGCATCTGCACCGCCAGCACGCCGCCGGGGGCGAGCATGGACATCAGCCGCGGCAGCAGCACGTCGTGGTCCGGCACCCATTGCAGCACCGCATTGGCGAAGATGAGGTCCGCCGGCCTCGGCAAGGTGAAGGTGGAGGCATCCGCCTCTTCAAAGCGGGCGGCGGGCAGGCGGGCGCGGGCGGCGACGAGCATGTCCGGCGAGGTGTCGAGGCCCAGCACCTCGGCACCGGGAAAGCGCTGCGCCAGGAGCTCGGTGGAATTGCCGGGGCCGCAGCCGAGATCGACCACGAAGACGGATTCGCCCTGTGTCCTCGCCAGTGGCACCCGGGCCAGCAGGTCGCGTGCGGGGCGGGTGCGCTGGTCCTCGAACTTCAGATACTGGCGGGCGTTCCAATCGGCCATGGGGCGGCTCCTGCGACAGTCTGAGGAGCATTACACCAGCCTGCGCCGCGGTGCACGATAGGCCATTTCCGGGCATCGGCGCACGGGCAAGGGACACGACCCGCGGGTGGCGCCCAAACCGCGCGGGCGGGCGACGGGAGCGGCAGGCCCCTTGAAAAGAAAAGTCCGGCCCGGGGCAGAGCGCCCGCACAGGCCGGACAGGCAAGGAGGGAGGCAATGGGGCCCGTCGCGGCGGGGGCCGCCGCGACGGGAAGGATCAGGCCGCAGCCGAGACGTCGGTGGGAACCGAGGAGATGGTCTTCAGGATCTGCGAGGCGATCTGGTAGGGGTCGCCCATGGAATTGGGGCGGCGATCCTCAAGATAGCCCTTGTAGTCGTTCTTGACGAAGGAGTGGGGCACGCGGATGGAGGCGCCGCGGTCGGCCACGCCATACGAGAACTTGTTCCACGGCGCGGTCTCATGCTTGCCGGTGAGGCGCATGTGGTTGTCCGGGCCATAGACGGCGATGTGGTCGTCGAGGTTCGCCTCGAAGGCCGCCATCAGCTTCTCGAAATAGGCCTTGCCGCCCACTTCCCGCATGTAGGCGGTGGAGAAGTTGGCGTGCATGCCCGAGCCGTTCCAGTCGGTGTCGCCGAGGGGCTTGCAGTGGAACTCGATGTCCACGCCGTACTTCTCGGTGAGGCGGAGCAGCAGGTAGCGGGCCATCCACACTTCGTCGGCCGCCTTCTTGGAGCCCTTGCCGAAGATCTGGAACTCCCACTGGCCCTTCGCGACTTCCGCGTTGATGCCCTCGTGGTTGATGCCGGCGGCGAGGCAGAGGTCGAGGTGCTCCTCGACGATCTGGCGGGCGACGTCACCCACGTTCTTGAAGCCGACACCGGTGTAGTAGGGGCCCTGCGGCGCGGGATAGCCGGCCTCGGGGAAGCCGAGCGGGCGGCCGTTCTTGTAGAAGAAGTATTCCTGCTCGAAGCCGAACCAGGCGCCGGCGTCATCGAGGATGGTGGCGCGCTTGTTGGTCGGGTGCGGGGTGACGCCGTCCGGCATCATCACTTCGCACATCACCAGGGCGCCGTTGGTGCGGGCCGGGTCGGGATAGACCGCGACGGGCTTCAGCACGCAATCGGAGCTGCGGCCCTCGGCCTGCTGGGTCGACGAGCCGTCGAAGCCCCACAGCGGCAGTTCCTCGAGGGACGGGAACACGTCGTATTCCTTGATCTGCGTCTTGCCACGCAGGTTCGGCACCGGCGTGTAGCCGTCGAGCCAGATATACTCGAGTTTAAACTTTGGCATTGCAGTCTCTCATAAGCCGATGGCGTGAGGTTCTGGCACTCGTGCAGGTTCTGGAACGCGCGAACGAGCGTCCGGCCGCGAAGAACTCACTGGCCCCGAGGGGCCGGACTATGGAACAGCAAGTTGCGTGCCAGAGATGCTTCGGCGGCAACACAAGGCTTTAGCTTGCCCCGCAAAGGCGCATCTGCCCTCGGCTGCATCATGAATAGGCCTTCCGCTTGGGCGCCTCGCCCAATGGATGTGCAGAAGCAACATCCGCCGCGTGCCGTCAGCGGCATCGCGCAACCCTCGGGAACAAAACACCGCCGCCCGAGCTTGACTGGCCACAGGCTCGCTGCACTGCGATAGACGCGCGGACGCCATGCAGCATCCGCACAAATAAACGCAGTGTTTGGCGTCGATTTAAATGTGCCTAAAATTTATGCATACAACTAATTTTTTAGGCAACTCATGTATTCAGTGAATCTGAATCCTGCTATGAACGGACCAATGGATGGCGCCCAGGAGGCTCATCGACCGGAGACCGAGTGATGACTGCGAACATGAAGCGCGAGACGGCGAAAATCTATATCTTCCCGGTGAAGAGTGGCGCGAATAGCGGCATGCTCTCTAAAGAGGCGAAGTGGGACGCGGAGATCGCGGCCATGGGTGCCGACCGGGCCGTGACCGGCTCGAGCTGGTATCACGAGGAAGCTGTAAAGGCCGCCGACCCGCGCAACACGCGCCAGTGATCCCTTGATCGGCCGGAACGGTAAGGGCGGGCAGCGCCCGCGCAACGTCGCGGCACAGGCCGACCATCCTTGAACACGAGGCCGCGCAGACGCGCGGCCTTTTGCTTTTACGCCCGGACCTGGGCTCCCGGTGCGCGCCCCCTCGCCTGCCCCCGCCTGATCGGACGGTCCCGCCTCAGGCGCCAGCCGCCGGCCCGCAAGCGCGGCCATGGTCTCCTTCTTGCGTGGTGACCCCCCGGACGGATGCCTGGGTAGGAAATGCGACATGGCGCTTGATCTCAACACCCAATGGACGGATGCCGACCTTGCGGCGCTCATCGCCTCGGTGGTGGACGACCGGGACTGGCGACTGGAAGTGACGAAGGACGGCCTCGCGGCCCTGGCCGACAAGTCCGCCAACCCCACCGGGGCGGACTATGACGAGGGCCTGCACTGCTACTTCGAGACCTGGATGGCGGGCACCGACTTCGTGGGCCCCGGCGCCGCCGGCGACAAGACGCTGGTCGGCAAGATCGCCGGTGCCCTGCGGGCGAATTTCCCGGCGCTGAAGGGCGAGAAGTTCATTTACGTGGACCTGTAAAGCCCGCGCGGCCCCGGAACGAGACCCTTTCGGCCCCGGTGAAGAACCGGAGCCGTCGGGCCAAGCCTCTTCCCGCCCGCGGCCTCGGGCCCCCGATCGCAGGCAAGCCGCTCAGCAGACCACGGCGGCGGGATCCGCAAGGAACCGTCGCGCGTGGCCCTTGGTCAGCGCGGTGAGGTGCATGGCAAGGCCGTCGAGCAGGACGCGCGTCTTGAGCGGCACATGCTTGGCGCTGGGGTAGAGCGCGAGGATGGGCGCCTCGCCCCCGTCCCAGTCCGGCAGGACGCGCTCGAGCCGGCCTGCCGCGAGATCCTCGGCCACATCCACTTCGGATTTCAAGAGGAGTCCGAGCCCGGCAAGCGCCCAGTCGTGGGCCACGTCGCCGTCGTCCACGCGCAGGCGCGCGGGGGCGGGCAAGCTTGCCTTCTTTCCGCCCGGCCCGCGCAGCCGCCACGGGTCGAGGCCCGGACCGTAGCGCAGGAACGCGTGCCCGCCCGCGTCCTCGGGCGTTGCGGGACGGCCGGCGCCATCGAGATAGGCGGGCGCGGCGACCACGATGCGCCGATTGTCCGCGAGCTTGCGCACCATGACCGAGCTGTCCGCCGGCATGCCGATGCGCACCGCCACGTCGAACCCCTCGGCTACCAGATCAACGACCCGGTCATCGAGTTCCAGGGACACGACAAGGCGGGGATAGCGCATCGCCAGCGCGCCGAGCACCGGGGCCACATGGCGCCGCCCGAGCGCGATCGGCGCGCTCACCCGGAGCGTCCCCGCCGGCTCGCCGCGCCCGCCCGCCAGACGGTCCTCGCCGGCCTCGATGGCCTCCAGCGCGCGCTCGACATCCATGGCAAGACGCGCCCCCTCCTCCGTGGCGCTCAGGGCCCGGGTGGTGCGGTGGATGAGGCGCACGCCGGCCCGCTCCTCCAGGGTCGCGAGCCGCTTGCTCACCACGGCGAGAGACACGCCGAGCCGTCGCGCCGCTGCCGACAGGCTGCCTTCCCTCAGGATCGCCCGGAAGGTCTTCAGCTCGTTGAGATCATCGAGCATGCCACTCTCAACTTCAGATCAAGAAAGCCTTGCATAGTGGATCACTTATCGCATGCCAGACAATGGCCGACAGTCGGAGGAGGATCAGATCGCCAACAGGAGACAGGCCATGACACGCGATGTGAAGAACCAGCGGGTCCTCGTCGTCGGCGCGGCCGGCGGCATCGGCGCGGCCACGGCGACGGCTTTTGCCACGGCGGGCGCGCGGGTCTTCGCTGCCGGCCGGCCCGGGACGAAGCTGGAGGCGGCTGCGGCCGCGACGGGGGCCCGGACGGCGGCGCTCGACATCCTCGATGCGCCCGCCGTCGAAGCGTTCTTCGCCGGCACGGAGCCGTTCGACCATGTGGTGATCGCCGCCGCTGCCACGAAGAGCGGGCCGGTGGCCCGCCTGTCCCTGGAGGAGGCCCGGGCCTCGATGGAGAGCAAGTTCTGGGGCGCCTATCGCATCGCACGGGCGGCGAAGGTGGCGGATGGCGGTTCCATCACCTTCGTGTCCGGCTTCCTCTCCCATCGGCCGAGCGCGAGCTCGGTGCTCCAGGGCGCCATCAATGCCGCCCTGGAGGCGCTCGGCCGCGGGCTGGCGCTGGAACGCGCCCCGGTCCGCGTCAACACGGTGTCGCCCGGGCTCGTCGACACGCCGCTGTGGGCCGGCATGGAAGCGGCCGACCGGGCCGCCATGTTCGCCCGCACGGCCGAGCGGCTGCCGGCGCGACGGGTCGGCGCGCCCGAGGACATCGCGCAGGCCATCGTGTTCGTCGCCACCAATCCTTTCGTCACGGGCACGACCGTGACCGTCGATGGCGGCGGCAGCATCGCCTGAACGCCGCGACGCGCCACCACCCGACGAACACACCCCATGCGGCGTTTCGCGAGCGCGCAACGCCCGACCTCCATGGAATGAGCAACATGCGTGATCTTCTCGCCCTCGCCGCAATCACCGGCGTCGTGCTCTCGCCGCCGGCGCACGCCGCCGAGGTGAAAATCCAGCAGTTGGTGATTGCCCGGACAATCCCCGCGGCACAGCAGGATGCGACGGTCAAGGCGGCCAGGGCCTTCTACCAGTTCTGGAACACCGGCGACGAAGAGGCCCTGAAAGCGGCGATCGCGCCGGACTTCACCGATCGCACCCTGCCTCCGGGCCGCCCGCAGGGACCTGCCGGCCCTGCCTTCGCCGCGAAGGCATTCCACGCCGCGGTTCCGGACCTCACCGTCGACGTCACGAAGATGATCGTGGCCGATGATCATGTCACGGTGCACATGACGTTCAGCGGCCACTTCAGCGGCACCCTTGGCAAGACTAAAGGCCAGGGGCAGAAGATCAGCTTCCTGGCCACCGATCTCCTGAAGATTGTCGATGGCCGCATCACCGAGAATTGGCACATCGAGGACAATCTCACCCTGCTCACGCAGATGGGTGTTGCCCGGGTCGAGCCATGAGGCCCCGCCCGGCCGATCGCCGGCCTCACTCTGCCAGGATGTCGGGATGGCGGCCCAGCCGGTCCGCCAGGAAGCCGACAAAGGTCTTCACCTTGGCCGCGATATGGCGGTTCGCCGGATAGACGGCGTGGATCGGAATGGTGGCGATGGCCCAGTCCTCGAGAAGCACAGCCAGCCGGCCGGCGCGCACCGCCGGCCCGACCACGAACCCGGGCAGGAGCGCGACGCCCGCGCCCGCAAGGGCTGCCGACAGGAGACTCCTGCCCTCGTTGCACTCGAAACGCGGCACGACCGGCACCCGGACCTTCTCGTCCTTGCGGGAGAAATGCCACACCCTGCCCCAGCGCAGCCTTGCGAAGTGAAGACAGGCGTGGCGGGCAAGATCCTCGGGCCGCTCCGGCCGACCGTGCCGCTGCACGTAGTCCGGAGTGGCGCAGACCTGGATCGGCGAGGCACCGATCTGCCGCGTCACGACGTTGGGCTCGATGGAGATGGTCCCGCGGATTGCCAGATCGAATTTCTCCTCCACCAGGTTCACGGCATCCATCGACAGATCAAGATCGATGGAAATGCCCGGATTGAGCTTCAGGAACTCGGCCACCAGCGGTGCAAGGTGATCCGATCCGAGGTCCGGCGGGGCCGAGACGCGAATGCGCCCGATCGCCTCCTGCTGGAAGGAGGTCGCCGCGCGCTCGGCCTCCCGGATCTGGGGAAGGACGCCGGACAAGGCCTGGTAATAAGCCTCGCCCGCCTCTGTCAGGGCCACGGACCGCGTCGTCCGCTGCAGCAGCCTGACGCCCATCCGCCGCTCGAGCTCCTGAACCTGGGCGCTGACCGTGGGGCGCGACATGGCCAGCCGGTCGGCGGCGCGAGAGAAGCTCGATGTTTCCGCGACAGCGAGAAAGGCGGAGATGCCCGCCAGGGGATCCAGCGTCTTCACGTAAAATGATCCGACCAGTCTTGTTCGACCATCAATCTTAACACCCGGGCGGATGCAAGCTAGAACCGATGCATCCGACGACCGCCGGCCGGCGCATCGGGATGTCATCCAGGTCCCCCACGCTAGGGGCGCATCGAGGTTCCCATGTCCGAAAACGACCGCTGGTTCATGAATGCCTACCTGAGGATCCTCCTGCCGAAGGCGCAGAGTGCCGCGGGCGTTTCCCTCATCGAGCACACGATGGCGGAAGGCTTCGCCGTTCCCCTGCACGTGCACAATGACGAGGAGGAGACCTTTTACCTCCTCGACGGAAAGGTGCGCTTCCGCGTCGGCGAGAGGACGTTCGAAGCCGGCGGGGGCGAATCCCTCCACGTTCCCGCCGGCACGGTCCATGGTTTTCGCGTCATTTCGCCGACCGCACGGTTCCTGTCGATTTCAAACGGGCGCTTCGAGGACATGGTCCGCGAGGCGTCCGTCGAGGCCGGCGCAGCCGCCCTTCCGCCGGCGGCGCCCTTTACCGAGGCCGACCAGCAAAAGCTCGCGGCCATCTGCAACCGCAACGGCATCGAGTTCGTCGGTCCTCCGATCGACTGACGCGGCAGGCCGCTTCAAGCGCAACGCGGATGCCCCATCGGCGCGCATGAGCGGGGATCGGCCGACGATCTGCGAGCGGAGCGGGAGAAGTTGTGATCCGCCATTCGCCGAGCACCTTCGGCGGGCTTCGGGACCCGTCTGCCGCGGGTTCAGTTCGGGAAGTAGTCCACCGGCACGCCGACGCTCATGGGGCGCGGGGGCGGGTCGAACGGGGCGTTCTTCTCGACCGTGCGCAGCGCGGCGGCATCGTAGGCGGGGGTGCCGCTGGAGCGCGTGACCTTCAGCGAGCCGGTGCGCACCTGGCCGTCCGCCTCCACGGTGAAGGAGACATAGGTGGTGCCCTTCTTGCGGATGCTGCGCTGGGCATCGGGCGGATAGACGAGGTTGTCCTTCAGCTTCTTCGTCAGGTCCCGCACATAGGCCTGAAGTATCTGCCTCTCGTCCACGGGCGCTACCGTCTGCGCCTGCTTCTGCTCCTGCGTGCCCTGCACGTCGGCCAGGCCCGGATTGCCCGACTGTGCCTCGGCCGGCTTCGCGCGCTCCTGCGGCGGCGCGGCCTGCGCCTCCTGCTCGGGGGATGGCGGCGGGGCAGCGGCGAGGGTGCCGTCGGGGACCTGCTCCTCCTGCGGCCGATCGGGGGACGCGGCCTGCGCCGCTTGCGTCTTCTGCTCCTCCCGCGCCTCATCCTGCTGCTTCTGCTCCGGCGCCCCCCGGGTCTGCTGAAGCGCCTGCTGCTCCGACTGGGTGTCGGAGATGAGGCCCTGGAGCTCCACCACCAGCAGCTGGTCGTCCTGGGGCGGCGGAGGCTCCAGCACCGCCACGAAGGGCAGGATGAGCGCCCCGTGCAAGGCAAGCGAGGCGGCAAGGCCATGGCCGAGGGTGAAGGTCATTGCGCCGCTCCCCCCGGCGCGGCCACCCCTGCGGCGACGCCCTTGGTCTGCACCCCCACCTTGGTGAAGGCGAGGGTCTTCAGCACGTCGGCCACGTCCACGAACCGCTGGAAGGCGATGGACCTGTCCGCCCGGATGAGGATGGAGGTGTCCTTCGGCATGGCGCCGAGCCGGCCCTTCAGCTCCTCCACGGAGAGCGCCGCTCCCTCCAGATGCAAGATGCCGTCCGCCGTGATCTCGATCATGGCGTCCTTCGTCTGCTCCACCTTCATGGGCGCGGCCTGAGGGAGGCTCAGGGGGATGCGGCCGACCGCGATGAAGCTCGCCGTGGTCAGCACCATGGTGAGCAGCACCAGCATGATGTCCACGAAGGGGATGACGTTCATGGTCTCGAACGGCTTCTCATCCATGGGACGCCCCCGCCGCTTCCGCCGGGGCGGGGCCCGTGGCCGCCTCGCGGGCGATCTCCCACCGGAGCATCAGCACCTTGGCCCGGCGCAGGAGTGCGTTGTAGGCCACCACCGCCACCAGCGCCACGACGAGGCCCGCCGCGGTGGCCTTCAGCGCCAGGGCGAGGCCCACCATGATCTTGCCCGGGTCCGCCCCGGCGGAGAGGTCCATGCTAGAGAAGGTGAGCATGATGCCCAGCACCGTCCCGAGCAGCCCGATATAAGGCGCGTTGGAGGCGACCGAGGCCACAACCACCAGGCGCTTCGACAGGTCCAGCTCCAGCCTCTTGGACGAGGCGTAGGCTTCCGGCTTCACGCCCGCGAAGAAGAAGATGCGCTCCAGCACCACCGCCACCACCAGGATGCTCAGCACCAGGAGCAGCCCGATGACGCCGTAGTCGATGGCTTCCTTCAGCCAGGTCATGCTTTCCATGGTTCCTGCCCTTCAGAAGGTGAAGCCGGCCTGGATGAGGCCCACGGTGCCGCCGCGGCTGTAGCCGGCATCGGCCTCGTTGCCGCCCACGCTCCAGGCGAGATAGGCCTTCAGCAGCAGGTTGCGTCCGGGGCTGTATTCGTAATTGCCGTAATAGCCGATGCCGATGTCGCCGAGCTGCACATAGTCCGGCTGGGTGATGGTGTAGCTGCCGTCCTCCAGCGCCACCCCGCCCACGTCGGCGAACGCGCTCACCGCGTGGTGCCAGCCGTAGATGTCGGGCAATGCGTACTTCAGCTCCGGCGTCACCAGCCAGCCGGAGTCCCCGGACAGCCCCTCGTAATAGCTCCTGACCCCGAAGATGCCGGTCAGGCCGAACTGCTCGGAGGAGTCCAGGTTGCCCGAGAAGGACTTCTGCCCGCGCACGTTCACCGACAGGGAGAGCTTTTCCATCAGCGCCACCGTCATCACGAAGGAGGCGGTGAGCTTGGAGAAGTCGCCCTGGGTGTCGGCGCCCAGCGCGTTGACGAGCGCCTGGTCGGGATCGGGGAAGTCCACATTGCCGAAGGTGAAGGCCACTGCCGTGGAAGTCACGATCGGCATGTTGAGGACTGGCAGAACCCCCGAGGTGTCGCGGTTGAGGCCGAGAGTGCCCTCGTTGATCCGGCGGTGGGCATAGGAGAAGCCCATCGTCTGGTCATTGAGGTTCTTGTAGCTGTAGACGGCGCTGCCCCAGATGGAATCCGCCCGCGAGCGCAGGAAGGGATAAAGCAGGCTCGCCGAGACGCCATCGGCGACGCCCGTGGCGTTGAGGTCGGCATAGGTGTCGCCCAGCGCGTAGGTGGTGCGGAAGGCCGCCACCTCCGCCCTGAGGCCGTCGGTGCCGATGGGCAGCGAATAGGCCACGCGCCCGTTGAGCATGTCGGTGGAGTTGGAGACGAGGCCGAAGGCGGTGAGCCTGTCGCCGATGCCGAGCGGGGAATTGATGTTGAGCCCGCCCGAGGCGCGCCATTCGCCCGTGTAGGGCGTGCCGAAATTGTCGCCCATGAGAAAGCCGTCGATCAGACGCTGCTCCGGCACGTCGAACAGGAAGTCCGACGTCCCCTGCGTCGCGCCCGCCCCGATCACCGCCCGCGGCATGCCGGCGCCCGCGAGATCGGAGATCAGCAGCATGGCGCGCTCGAGGCGTCCCGTCTCGATCAACTCGCCGGGCGCGACCTTCTGGGTGTCGAGCGTGCCCTTCACCATGAAGTCCTTCACCCGGCTCTCGTTCTTCACGCTCACCTGGCCGTAGCGGCCGGGCAGGAGCTTGAAGGTGAGCGTGCCTTTTCTTGCGTCCTGCTGGGGCACATAGACCTTGGCCACCAGGTATCCGGCCTCTCGATAGAGGGCGGTGACCTTGTCGGCGGCCTCGTAGATCTGGGCGAGGGTCAGCTTCCTGCCCTCGTACGGCGCCAGCACCGCGCGCAGCTTCTCCTCGCTCACCGGCAGGCCCTGCGTGCCGGTGACCACGATGTGGCGCACGTGGAGCGTCGACTTGTCGGGGAGCACCAGTTGCGGTTCGGCGAGCTTCGGCAGCACGAGGGGCGCCGCCTGCTGCGGCTGCGGCGCCGCCTGCTGGGACTGCTGCGCATCGCGCACCGCATCGCCGATGTTGAAGGGCAGGCCCTGGGCAAGGGCGGAGGCCGGGGCCAGGAAAGGAAGGAGGAGGCCGGAGGCCGCCGCGAGGGCGAGGCCGGAGCGGGACGTGCCGGCGGGAATCCTGGAACGGGTCATGGCAAGCTCTCGGAAGGCAAGATGCGGATGAACGAACGGGAAGAGACGAACGGGGCAGATGAAACAGATGGGCCCGGAGCCGAGCCAAGGCACGGTGAGACCGACGGCCCCGGTCCGTGACCGGCGCCGAGAAGAGATCGCTCAAGCGCCACGCGGGCGGATACCAGGGCCACATGAGGCAAACTTATCGGCCCCTGGCTGAGCTCCCCGCCGCCGGCGGCATAGCCCTGCGGCGACGAAGCGGTGACGGCCCCTCGGGCGGGCCGCCGGCGGCGGGCGCGAGACGGGTGGGGCAGCCCGCCCGGCCCGACGCGTGCGCCCCTACCGGGCCGGGGCGGCCGGTTGCGCGGGCGGAGCGTCCTTCTCCAGGTCGAAGTGCTGGCCGTCCACGTCGATGGAACGGATGGCACCGCCGTAGCCGCCCGCCGGCGCCGGCCGCGCCTGCTGCTGGGCCGCGCGCTTCCTGCGCCGGTCCTCCTGCTCCTGAATCTGACGCCAGGAAGTGGTCGGCGCCGGCGCCGCGCTGGTGTCGATCTGGGACGCCACCGACGGGCCGGACAAGGCGGCCGTGGCCGCGCTTCCCGCCGTCGCCTGCACCGCGCTCGGCGGATTGTCCGCCGTCTGCTGGGTGCCCGTGGTCGCGGCGAAGGTGGCCGCCCCTACAGCAGACTGCACGGCGTCGGTGGCATATGCGGGTGTGCTCGGTGTCGAAATGCCCGTCACCGACGAGCCCACCCCTGCGCCGTTGCCGACGCTGCCCGACTGACCCGTGGACGTGGTGTTCCAGGTGCTCGACGAGACCTGGCCCGACCCGATGTTGGCGCCTGCCAGCCCGCCCACATTGGTGGTTCCGGATACCGAGCCGGTAGCAGTGGAATTGCTGACCCCACCCAGGTTGTTGCCGACGATGCCGCCGACGTTGCTGGTTCCCGAGGTCGATCCTGTCGACGTGGCATTGGAGATGCTGCCGGTGTTGGCGCCCACCACGCCGCCCACCGCGGTGACCCCCGTGACAGTGCCGCTGACCTTCACATTGCTGATCGTGCCGCCCAGGTTGAAGCCCGCGATGCCGCCCACGGCGGCGGTGCCGTTCACGCTGCCGGTCACCTCGGAATCGGTGATGGTGCCGCCATTCCAGCCCACCAGTCCGCCGGTGATCCAGGTCCCGTTCACGGTGCCCGAGAAGGAGGCATCGGCAATCTTGGTGCCATCGGTCTTTCCGACCAGGCCGCCGGTGTAGCTGCCGCTGTTCGTCACGGTCCCGGATGCCGAAACGTTGGTGAGCGTTCCGTACTGGGACATGCCGACCAGCCCGCCGACGCTGTCGCCACTACCGGTCACGTTGCCGCTGGCATGGGCGGTGCTCAAGGTGACGCCGTTGCTGTAGCCGATGAGGCCGCCCACGGTCTCGACGCCGGTCACATCTCCAGTCGCATAGACGTTGGTGTAGGTGCCTCCGGCGAGGCCGGCCAGCCCGCCGACATAATTGTTCCCGCTCACGTCGCCGGTGGCGTAAGCGTCGCTCACGGTGCCGCCACCGCCGCCGACCAGCCCGCCGACGGCCGTGTAGCCCGATACATCTCCTGTGGCATGGGAAGCGGTGATGACGCCATAGCTGTAGCCGACCAACCCGCCGACGTAATTGCCGGAGCTCGTAACCGTCACGTCGGCGTGGGACCCGGAGATCCTTCCATAATTTTCCCCGACCAGGCCGCCGGTGCCCGCCCAGCTGCTGGACAGGCTCCTGACCGTGCCGGTCGCGTAGCTGTTGCTGACCACGCCGTTATTCTCGCCCGCGAGGGAGCCGACGGTGGAGTGGCCCGTGATGTTCACGTCGAGCAGCCCGATGTCGCGAACGGTGCCGCCGCTGGCGATGGAGCCGATCAGGCCCACATTGCTGCCACTGGACGAGATGCTCAGCCCGCTGACGGTATGGCCAAGCCCCGCCAGGGTTCCGCCGAGCTTGGCCACCACCGCGCTGTCGTAGGCGGTGGCGCTGGCATCGATGTCGTTGGCGATGGCGTAATAGCCCGATGCGGTGCCGGTGGCATCGTCGAGGGCCGCCAGCTGCGCCATGGTGTGGATCAGCGTATAGGCCTGCCCGTTCATGGCGAGGGTGGCGCTGGCGCCGCTCAATGTCACAGCGCTGCCGGAGGCGATGTAATAGTCGCCACCATAGTTCAGCACCAGCCCGGCACTGGTCCCGGTGGCATTGATGGATGAATTGATGTTGATGTCGTTGGTGGCAGTCAGCGTCAGCGACGTATTTGCCGACCAGCTGACTGCGGCATTGACGTTGATGTCGCCGTCGGTGCCGCTGCCGTTGGTGGATTCGATGACCACGTTGGTGGTGTTGAGCAGCGTGCTCAGTTTCTTTGCGCTGATGTCGCCGCCGTTGAAGCCGGACCATGTGCCCAGCGCTCCCAGCGAGAAGCCGTATTTGCCAATGGTGAAGCCATCGGGATCGATCAGCCACGTGCCGGTGCTGCCGGCGCTGGCAAGGGTGGTGATGGTGGCCCTGTCGTCGATCTTCACCGTGTTGCCGGAAGTTTCGATGGTGCCGCCGTCGCCGCCATTGGGGGCCGAGGCGTCCAGCGTGCCGGAGACCCTGGTGGTTCCCCCCGTGGCCTTCAGCGTGATGGAGCCCTTCTTGTAGGTGGTCGCGCCGCCGCCGGTGAGCGAGGCCAGGGTGCGGGCCTGGATGATGCCGGAATTGTTCACCTGGGCCGACAGCACGCTGTCCGCCGCCTTGGCGGTCATGATCACCTTGCCGCCGTCGGCCTTGATGAGCTGCCTGTTCTCCACCAGGGCGTTCAGCACGCCCTCGTCGATGCTCACGTCCACGAGGGAATTGCCCTCGAAGTTGAGCGTCATCCTGGAGCCGGCATTGAGCGAGACGGTGCCCAGGGTCGCGGTGATGACGCCCTGGTTGGACACGGTCTTGCCCATCAGCGAGACATAGCCCCCGCTTGCCGCCGTGAGCGCCCCCTTGTTCACCACCGAAGCGGTGGAGGAGCCGGAGAAGACGTAGTTCCCGGCGAGAAAGTCCGCGTTGGAGATGTCGAGCGTGGAGGCAACGAGGCCGCCGACATTCACCTGCGAGGTGCCGGTGAAGAGAATGCCCGCGGAATTGACGATGAACACCTGCCCGTTGGCGTTGATGGCGCCGGCGATGATCGAGCTCTCGTTCCCGATGACGCGGTTCAGCGTCACCGAGGAGCTCGATGGCTGGTTGAAGTTCACGGTCTCGTTGGAGCTGACCGAGAAGCTCGTCCAGTTGATGATGGCCTTGTTGCTGGACTGATCAATATTCGTGACGGTGCCTGATGTGGAGATGGAGGCCGAGCCGGAGACCACCGAGCCGCCCTTGGGCGCGGCAAGGGCTGGATGCAGGTGGAGCAGCATCGCGAGGGCGGTAGAGGTGGCGAGGACCGCCCCAAGGCCAGCAAGGGTCCCGCGCCCCTGCCCGGGTACTCCGGCCTTCTGCGACGATGTGCTGGAAATGCAAGCAACAGAACGCCTCCGCCTCCCGGGGGCGGTGCCGGCAATGGTCATCGGAGCAATCCTTAGGTAAGCAACATAAAAGCTATATCCATTTGGATATAACATGATGCAGCAACGCTCTACCGCCGGCGTCACGGTTCAATCAAAAATGGGCAAAAGAGACAAAAAAGTCACACTCAGCCGTCCAGCCGGTAAGCGCGGCGTGGCAGGCAAGGATCGAACTCGCGGGCTTTGCGCCGAAACGCACCGCCGCATCGGTCCACATGCACCATTCGTCCGGATGGGCCATGGTGTGAAGCAGCCGCGCATGGCGCAGGCCCGAAAGCTCCCTGAGCCCGTTCTCTAGGGCCTAGGTCTCGGGCCCAGAGAACGTCATGATCCGCGCGGTTGAAAAGGCTTTGGCGATCTTCGATGCGTTCGACACGCCACCGAACAGCGGCTTCCTGGTCCGTCTCGGAGACCAGGGCTACGGCCTCTGGCTGAAGATCCTGCGGCTGGCCGGGCGGGTGAAACGCGCGCGCGACATTCGCGACTCCGCACGACACGTCATGCACGAGGAGTGTCGCGCCACCGGCCCCAGCGTTCGCATGGATGCGCGTCTGTCACCGCAGCGAAAGCGGGCCGTCCGCCACCGTGATGCCGCGCAGGGTCAATGCGGTGAGGAAGTGTTGCAACCACTCCGCTGATCTGCTGGCGGGCCATCCGCCCGGGTACATCCAGATGAATGTAGACCGTCAATGTTCGCGAATGAGGTCCGGAGAGCGGCCGCGCTTTCGCGCGACAGCGCAAGAGTCGGCGGGCGACGACCGCCTTTTGCATGGCGGGCGCCACCTGCCTGCGACAGGATATGTGAAGCGGAGGAAGGTGGCGCCTCAGGCGGCGCAGGTCGGATGCGCCCGGTGCCGCGCGTGGAGCTGCTCGATCTCCGCAACGAAACGCTCGCCTGCCGGGGGCTCGGCCCGCAGGGCCTCGGCCATTCGACGGGCGTTGATCGTGAAGTCCGGCTCGTGGATCAGGCGGGCGATGGCAGCGGCGAGGGCTGCTTCTTCGCTTGCCAGATCAAGCCGGAGGCCGGCGCCGTGATAGGCCACCCGCGCGGCATTCTCGTTCTGGTCACGCCCCATGGGCAGGATCAGGAGTGGCACCCCGTGCCAGAGCGCGCGCAAGGTCGTGCCGTGGCCGCCGTGGGTGATGGCCAGGGCGGCATGGGGCAGGATCGCCTCGTGCGACGCCGAATCCACGATCCGCACATTGGCCGGGACCGGGACGTCGAAGCCGTCCAGCACGTTGCCGAGCGTCACCACGGCCTCGACGGGCAGTCGGCCGAGCGCCTCGACGACGCCGCGCAGCACGGCGCTCTGCCCCTGGTCCGTGGTGCTGAACGACACCAGCACGAGAGGGCGGTCCGGGCTGCCGGGGCGCGCCCCGCCTGCGTCGATCCAACTCGGCTCGCCGAGCAGGGGGCCCACATAGCGCACGCCCTCGGGGAGGCCGGCGGTGGGATAGTCGAAGACGCGGCTCGTCGCCAGGAGGTGAAGATCCCCCGCATGCAGCTGGTCGAGCACGCGCGCGAGCGGCTTTCGTCCCAGCGCCTGCCGGGCGGCATTGAGGTTCGGCAGGAAGCCGTTCCACATCTCCTCCGCCCAGGCCGCCGTCGAGCGGTCGCGCTCGTGGTCCGCCGCGCTCACGGCCGGCAGGAAGCCCGGGCCGAACGGCGGATGCCCCGGCAGCGGACAGATGGAGACGTTGGTCGCGAGAATCGCGGTCGGAAGCCCCGCCACCTCTCCTGCCAGCACGCTGCCGAACAGCAGGTCGCTCGCCACCAGGACATCGGTGGGCTCAACCGTCATCACGTCGATGAGATCGCGCGCATAGGCCTCGGACGGGCCGACGAAGATGCGCTCGCACCAGGCCGCGAAGGCGGTGAAGGGATCGGCCAACTCCGCATCGCGGACGAAGCAGCTCGCCGCCGAGCGGTCGGGACGGTTCGGCGCGCGCTTCCATCCCACGAAGCGCGCCCCGACGGCGCGGGCATCGCGGGCGACGGAATCGTCCGCGACCACCGTCACCTCGTGGCCGCGCGCGCAGAGCGCCGCGACAGCGGAAATCGTCGGCGGCACGTTGCCGCCGCCCTCCCATCCGGCCACGACGATGCGCAGCCGGCCCGCGTGAGCCGGTTTCGGTTCCATCACCATTCTCCTCATGTGCCGGTGTTCGGGCGCCGGCGCCCTTCAATCCTCGCGGAGCAGCCGCTCCACGATCTCGGTCATCAGGCGCGCGGTACGCTCGGCCGTGTGGCCCTGCCGGCGACGCATCAGGTGCCAGACCCAGACGTCCGTCGTCGCCAGGAGCTCGGCGAGGAGATCATCCCGCCGCGCGCCCGCGCGCCGCTCCAGCCAGGGGCGGAACATGTCCTCGATCCATTCCCGGTGGCCGCGCCGGCCCTGCTCCAGGACCGCGCCGAACTCGGGGATGCGGTCCTCCTGGTTCAAGGTGCGCACCACCAGGTCGCCGCTGCGCTCATAATCGGCCATTAGGACGGCGATGATCCCGGAAACGTCGGCGGGCCGGCCTTGCCAGCGCTGGGCGCGGATGGCGCTGTCCTGTCGCGCCGCCATGGCGCTCAGCACCCCGGCCTTGTTGCCGAACCGGCGGATGACCGTCTGCCGCGTGGTGCCGGCCGCGGCGGCGATCTCGTCGAGGGTCACCTCGTCGAACCACCGCGTCTCCATCAGCGTGACGAGCGCATCGACGATCTGCTGCTCGGTGTCGCGCACTGCACTTTCGCGCGCCACCTGTCGATACGGCCTCGCCGCCATAGTCACCTCCAATTTGACGTTACAGATAGTAACTCTAAATTGGAGCGTGTCAACGGCCTCGGCCTGCGACGGGCCCTGCCGAGGTGGAGAGCCCATCGCCCGGAGCATGCGAAATGGCGGCGGCCGGTGTGAGCCGGCGCGGGGCAGGATACCGGATTGCCATCAAAGCTCCTCCCTCGCGGACAGGCGAAGTCGAGCGGGTGGCGTTCGGCGCCACCTCGTTACGGGTTCCGGCGGGCGCGGCAGGGGCGCGAAGCTCAGGAGCCGATGCCGGGGTCCGGCGCGTGGCTGCCGATCTCCTTCAGGATGATCTCGCGGATCGCCTTCTTGGAAAGCTTGCCAGTGGCAGTGTGGGGCAGTTCCTGGACGACGATGACATCATCGGGAACGCACCATTTGGAGGTCTTGCCCTCATAGTGGCCGCGCATGTCGGCGCGGGAGAAGCTGGCGCCCGGCTTCAGCACCACCACCAGCACCGGGCGCTCGCCCCAGCGCTGGTCCGGACGGGCGACGATGGCTGCCTCCTTGATGGCCGGGTGGGCCTGCGCGATGTTCTCCAGCTCGATGGAGGAGATCCACTCGCCGCCGGACTTCACCACGTCCTTGGTGCGATCCACGATCTGGATGAAGCCCTCGGCGTCCATGGTCACCACGTCGCCGGTGTCGAACCAGCCGGGGTTGTCCGCATGGGCGGGACCGGTGGGGGTGTTGAAATAGCCGCTCGCCACCCACGGCCCGCGCACCAGCATGGAGCCGAAGCTCCTGCCGTCGTGCGGCATCTCGCGGCCCTCGGCGCCGGCGATGCGGAACTCCATGCCGAACAGGGGCCGGCCCTGCTTGCATTCGAGCGCGAGGCGGGCCTCGGGATCGAGCGCGCGGTGCTTGGGCTTGAGGGCCGCGGAGAGGCCCACCGGGCTCGTCTCCGTCATGCCCCAGGCCTGGCGCACCTCCACCCCCTTGTGGTGGAACCGGCTGACCATGACGGGAGGCACGGCCGAACCGCCGATGACCACCCGCTTCAGGCGGCTGAACTCGCGCGCGTGGCCGTCCATCCAGTCGAGCAGGCCCAGCCACACGGTGGGCACGCCGGCCGTGAAGGAGACGCCCTCGCCCTCGAACAGGGCATGCAGGCTCGCGCCGTCGAGATTGGCGCCGGGCAGCACCAGCTTGGCCCCCACCATGGGGGCGGCGAACGGCAGGCCCCAGGCGTTCACATGGAACATGGGCACAATGGGGCAGATCACGTCGTTGGAGGACAGCCCCAGCGCGTCGGGCATGGCGATGGCCAGCGCATGGAGCACGCAGGAGCGGTGCGAGTAGAGCACGCCCTTGGGATCGCCCGTAGTGCCGGAGGTATAGCACAGGCCCGAGGCGGTGTTCTCGTCGAAGGTCGGCCAGTCGAAGCTGTCCGGCTCGCCGGCGATCAGCGTCTCATAGCACAGGAGGCCGGGCAGCTTCTCGGCGAGGATGTCGGACTTGGGCATGTGCGCCGCGTCCGTCATGGCCACCACCGCCTTCAGCCCCTTCAGCTGGTCCGCCAGTTCCTCCACGATGGGCAGGAAGGTGAGGTCGAAGAACAGCGCGCTGTCGCCGGCATGCGCGACGATGTAGGCGATCTGCTCGCGGAACAGACGCGGGTTGATGGTGTGGCACACGAGGCCCGAGCCCGAGACCCCGTAGTACAGCTCCATGTGCCGGTAGCCGTTCCACGCCAGCGTGCCGACCCGGTCGCCGGCCTTGAGGCCGAGGCGGGCGAGCGCGTTGGCGAGCTTCTGGCTGCGCTGCGACATGTCGGCATAGGTGTAGCGGTGAAGGCCGCCTTCCACCGTGGCCGACACCACCTCCCCGTCGCCGTGGTAGGCGGCGGCATGCCTCAGGATCGAGGACAACAGCAGCGGGACATCCATCATCGTGCCGAGCATCGCTTTCCTCCGTCTTTGCTTTTGTGTTGGGCGCAAATTTCCAGTCGGACAGAACTTCAGAAGGCTTCGGCGTCGAGCGCCATGAGCGCGGGCGCGCTGGAGGCGAGGGCGGCGTCGAGGCCCAGCGTCTGCGGCAGCATGCGCTGGACGAAGAACGCAGCAAGGGCGCCCTTGCGCCGCTCCACCGGCGTCGCCTCCGCCGCCGGCACGGCCGCCGCCATGCGCGCCCACATCCAGCCGAAGGCGACGAGGGCGAACAGGCGCAGGTAGTCGGTGGCGGCGGCGCCGGCCTCGACGGCCCCGCCCTGGGCGGTGAGGCGCACCGTCGCCCCTTCGAGGCGCGCGAGCGCCTCGGCCACAGGCGTCACCAGCGCCGCGCCGGCCACGGGCAAGGCGGCGTCGAGATCCGCCTGGATGAGGGCGAAGAAGCGCGCGGGCAGGCGCCCGCCGTCCAGGGCAAGCTTGCGGCCCACGAGGTCCATGGCCTGCACGCCGTTGGTGCCCTCGTAGATCTGGGCGATGCGCGCGTCGCGCACATACTGCTCCATGCCCCATTCGCGAATGTAGCCGTGCCCGCCCAGCACCTGCTGGGAGGCCACCGCCGTCTCGAAGCCGAAATCGGTGAAGGCGGCCTTCACCACCGGGGTCAGGAGCGCCACCAGCAGGTCCGCCTCCTTGCGGACCGCCTCGTCCGGATGCCGGTCGGCGATGTCCATCTGGAGCGCCGTCCACACCGCGAGCGCCCGCGCCGCCTCGGCGAAGGCGCGTCCCGTGAGCAGCATCTTGCGCACGTCCGGATGGTGGATGATGGCGACAGGGCCGGGCGTGCCGTCCGCGCCGTGGCCCTGGAGGCGCTCCTTGGCGTAGGCGACGGCCTTCTGGTTGGCCGCCTCGGCGATGCCGAGGCCCTGGATGCCGACGAACAGGCGTTCCGCGTTCATCATGGTGAACATGGCGTTGAGCCCCCGGCCCGGCTCGCCCACCAGCCAGCCGGTGGCGCCATCATAGTTCATCACGCAGGTGGGCTGGGCATGGATGCCCATCTTGTGCTCCAGCGCGCCGACGCTCATGCCGTTGCGCGCGCCGAGGCTGCCGTCCGCGTTCACCAGGACCTTCGGCGACAGGAACAGGCTGATGCCCTTCACGCCCTTCGGCGCATCCGGCAGGCGGGCGAGCACGAGATGGATGATGTTGCCGCCGAAATCCTGGTCGCCGGAGGAAATGAAGATCTTGGTGCCGGTGATGGCATAGCTCCCGTCGCCGTTCGGCACGGCGCGGGTGGAGAGCAGGCCGAGGTCGGTGCCGGCGGAGGCCTCGGTGAGGGCCATGGCGCCGGTCCATTCGCCGGAGATCATCTTCGGCAGATAGGCGGCCTTCAGCTCGGCCGAGGCATGGTTGCCGATGGCCTCCACCGCGCCGCGGGTGAGGCCGGGGAACAGGCCGAAGGAGAGGTTCGCCGAGGACAGCATCTCGTCCAGCAGGATCTGCAACGCCCGCGGCAGGCCCTGGCCGCCATGCTCCGGATCACCGGAAAGGGAGCACCAGCCGGCGTCAGCGAACGCGCGGTAGGCCTCGGCCACGCCCTTGGGCGTGGTGACGACGCCGTTCTCCAGGGTGCACCCCGCCTCGTCGCCGGGGCGGTTGAGGGGCTCCAGCACGCCGGAGGCGAACTTGCCGGCTTCCTCGAGCACGCTCACGGCGAGCTCGGCGTTCACGTCCTCGAAGCCCGGCAGGCCGGCCATGATGGCGTCGAAGTCGAACACCCGCTTGAGCAGGAAGGCAATGTCGTCAACGGGAGCCGCATAGGTGGCCATGGGTGTTTCCTCGACAATTAGTTTCGCAGGGGCTTGCCCGTGGCGAGCATGTGGCGGATGCGCTCCAGCGTAGCCGGCTCGCCCAGCAGGGCAATGAAGGCGGCCCGCTCCACCGCCGTCACGTCGTCCTCGGTGACGGGGCGGGCGGGATCGGCATCGGGGCCGCCCGTGAGCACAGTGACGAGGGCCTCGCCGACCACCCGGTCATGGGGGGAGATGCGGCCGGCGAGCGTCTCGGTGTCCAGCACGTTGCGCAGCGCCGACGCGCCGGAGGGGCCGGAGAGGGTCACGGCCGGCGGGGCGGGCGGCGCGTAGCCCTCCGCGAGAGCGAGCGCCTTCGCCTTGGCGTCGGCCAGCAGGCGGTCGCGGTTCATGGTGATGCCGTCGGTGGGACGCAGATAGCCGAGCCGCCGCGCATCGAACGCGCTGGCGGAGACCTTCGCCGGAGCGATGAGGCCGAACGCGGCGAGCGCCGGCGCGACCGGCCCCTTCGCCCCCGCATGGCCTTCGGCGAACCGCAGCAGCATCTCCTTGCAGCCGCCCCACCCGGGCACCACGCCGATGCGCGTCTCCACGAGGCCGATGGACAGCTCCGCGTGGGCCTGGATGGCGGCGCAGTGCAACAAAATTTCGCAGCCGCCGCCGTAAGCGAGGCCGTTCGCCGCGCCCACCACCGGGAAGGGGGCATATTTCACCGCCCTGAACAACCGATGGCCGCGGTCGATGTTGGCGCCGAAACCTGCGGGACCTTCCTTCTCCACGGTTTCGAGGAACACCCGGATGTCCGCGCCGGCGCTGAACAGCAACGCGTCGGAGCCGATGACGAGGCCTTTGAAGTCCTGCGCCACCCGGGCGAGCGCCGCCTCCAGCGCATCCAGCACCGGGGTGCCGAAGGTGTTCATCTTGCTGCGGATCTCGAAGCAGGCGATGCCGTCGCCCAGATCCCAGAGGGTGGCAGCGCCCCAATCCTCCACGGGCTTGGAGGCGAGACGCACCGCGGCGAGGGTGATGATGCCTTCCGGCTGCGCCACCTTGCGGCGTGTGCCATCCGGCAGCAGGCACAGGCGTGCGCCGTCCGCGACGCTGTAGAAGCCGCCGGCCTCCGCCGCCTGCGCCAGATAGTCCGGCACCGGCAGGCCGCGCTGCTCCAGCCGGCCGGCGAGCCAGCCGGCGCCCAGCTGGTCGATCAACTCGAACGGCCCTTTGGCCCAGCCATAACCGCCGCGCATGGCGGCATCCACCGCATCCGGTCCGTCGGCGATTTCCGGTGCGACGCGGGCGGCATAAGCGAGGGACTTCTCCATCACCGCAGCGGCATAGCACCCGGCGGCGCCCGCATGCTCCATCAGCGCGCGGGCGTCGCCCTTGGCGTCGTCGAGGCTGTCGCTGGAAACCTGCTTCTGCGGCCGGTATTCGCCGGTGATAAGATCGGTTACCGCGCGGCTCCTGCGGTCGGCAGAGAGCTTCACGAAGCCCGCCCCGCTTTTGCGCCCGAGCCGCTTCTCGCCGACCATGCGGGCAAGGAGCGGCGGCTCCACGGGATAGTCCTGCATCGCATCGCTGGCCGGCAGGGCGTCGTGCATGGAGCGCAGCACCATGGCCATCAGGTCGATGCCCACGAGGTCCATCAGGCCGAAGATACCGGTCCTGGGAATGCCGAAGGGCTTGGAGATGGCGGCATCCGCCACTTCCACGTCGAGGCCGAGGGCGATGGCCTCGTTCACCGCGGCGGCCATCCAGTAGTTACCGATGCGGTTGGCGATGAAGCCGGGCGTGTCGCGGCACACCACCACGCTCTTGCCCAGCTGCCGGTCGCCGAAATCGCGGATCGCCGCCAGCGCCTGCGGCCGCGTCGCCGGGCCGGCCACCAGCTCCAGCAGCGGCATGGTGCGGGGCGGATTGAAGAAGTGGGTGACGAGGAAGTCCGCAGCGAACGCCTCCGGCAGCCCGGTCACCAGATCGGCGAGGGGAATGGTGGAGGTGTTGGAGCTGACGATGGAGCCCGGCTTGCGCACGGATTCAATGCGCGCGTAAAGCCCCTGCTTGATGTCGAGGCGCTCGGCCACCGCCTCGATGATCCAGTCCGCGTCGGCCAGCAGCGGCATCTCGTCATCGACCGAGCCGGTGGCGATGCGCCCGGCGAAGGCGGGATCCATGAAGCCGCCGGCCTTCAGCTGGCGCGCCACGGCGGCGGTGGCGGTGGCCGCCTCCACGTCGAGGAGCACCACCTCCAGGCCGGCATTGGCGAGATGGGCGGCGATGCCGGAGCCCATGACCCCGGCGCCGATGACGCCGGCCTTGCGGAAATGGGCCATCACGCGGCCTCCACCACGAGGGCGATGCCCTGACCGCCGCCGATGCACTGGGTGGCGAGGCCGTAGCGCCCGCCGTCGCGCCTCAACAGTTGCGCCGCCTTGCCCACGAGGCGGGCCCCCGTGGCGCCCAGGGGATGGCCCAGCGCGATGGCGCCACCGTCACGATTGAGGCGGGCGGGATCGATATCGAGGTCGGCGCAGCAGGCCAGCACCTGCACCGCGAACGCCTCGTTCATCTCGATGACGTCGAGGTCGGCGCTGGTGATGCCGGCGCGCTTCAGCGCCTTGCGGGTGGCCTCCACCGGGCCGATGCCCATGATCTCCGGCGCGCAGCCGGACACTGCATAGCCGGCCACCCGCGCCAGTGGGGTCAGGTCGTGGCGGCGAACGAAATCCTCGGAGACCACGAGGGTGGCGGAGGCGCCGTCGGTGAGGGGGGAGGAGTTGCCGGCTGTCACCGAGCCCCCTGCCCGGAACACCGCCTTCAGCGCGCCGAGCTTCTCGACGCTGGTGCCGCCGCGCACGCAGCCGTCCTGCCCCACCGTGCCGGCCGGCGTTTCCACCGGGACGATCTCGGCGGCGAGGCGCCCGTCCGCCTGGGCGGCGGCGGCCTTGTCCTGACTGGCAGCGGCATAGGCGTCCTGCGCCTCGCGACTGATGCCGTAGCGGGCGACAAGGTTCTCCGCGGTGAGGCCCATGTTGAGGAAGGCGGCGCGCCGGCCGTCGTCCCAGCGCGGGTTGGGCATGGGGTTGAAGCCCATCATGGGCACGCGGGTCATGCACTCGACGCCGCCGGCCACGAACGCCTCGCCGGCACCCATGGCGATGGCGCCGGCCGCCATCTGCACCGCCTGCATGGAGGAGCCGCACCAGCGGTTCACCGTGGAGCCGCCCACGCCGAGCGGCAGGCCGGCGATGACGGAGACGCAGCGGGCGATGTTCAGCCCCTGCTCGCCCTCGGCGAAGGCGCAGCCGAGGATCACGTCCTCCAGCGCGGCCGGATCAAGGCCGGAGCGGCCGACCAGCGCGGCGACGACCCCGGCGGCGAGGTCGTCCGGGCGAGTGCCGGACAAGGCGCCCTTGTAGGCCGGAGCGAAGGGGCTGCGCGCATAATCGACGATAAAGGCTTCGGGCATGCTTCTTCCTTCACCGGCCAGGGCCGGCACGGGTTCTGAGGCGGCGACGCGAAACAAGCTCATCCGACGAGAGGTGGCCGTCCGGCGGCATCCGGCGGCGGGTCGAAGGCCGCCCTCCAGTTTCCGTCGCCCTCCCCGGCGATTTATGTATCAAACGATCGATACAATTTGCAACCCGGCGGCGGCTCCCTCATACAGGGACAGGCGCTCCGCTTCCCTCGAAGGGATCGCCGCTCTAAGAGAAGAAGAGGAAAGAAGGCGCCGCCGGTCGCCTTTTCTCCGCTCAGGCTCGGCCGTCAGGCCCTAGAGATCGGACAGCAGGACGACACGGATGGCGCGCAAGGCCGCCGCAAGGGGCGAGGAGACGCAGCGGAACAAGGTCGCCAGCGAGATCTTCAAGGGCGAGATCAGCCCGCGCCACAGGGAGGTGCTGGAAGCTGCGGCCGCCCTGTTCGCCGAACGCGGCTATGCCGGCACCTCCGTGCGCGACATCGGCGAGCGGGTCGGCCTGCTCGGCGGATCGCTCTACCACTACATCAAATCGAAGGAAGCCCTCTTCGCCAAGATCCACAACACGGCGCTGGAGGTGTCCGGAGCACGCATCCGTGCTGCGATTGAGGTCCAGGACGACCCGTGGGCGCGGCTCGAGGCCGCGTGCGTGACCATGCTTGGCATCCAGCTCGATCCCCAGTCCATCACCATGCCATTGATGAGGGATCTGCAGTCGGTGCCGCCGGAGGTGCGCGCGGAGCTCATCGCGAACCGCGACGCCTTCGAGAAGATCTTCGTCGACCTCGTCGCCGACCTGCCCCTGGACCCCCGCGTCGATCGCAGCATCTATCGGCTTCTTCTCCTCACGCTGCTCAACAATGTGAGCCAGTGGTACCGCGAGGGCCGCCTGACGCCCGAGGATATCGCCCGGCAAATGGTCTTCATTTTTCGCCAGCACGGGCGGTGACGCGAAGACAGCGGTGGCGCGAGGAACACGGAGACGACAATCTCGCCTTCCGAACGCCGCTTATTTCACGCGAAGGCTGTTCCCTGGCAAGGGTCCGCACGACCGCGGCCACGATGGACGAACCGATCGCCTCCGACTTCTTTTAGGCGGCGAAGCCGCGGAACGCGGCTCCGCGCCTTGTCGGCATGGCAGACACCCTCGACGGCAAGGTGACGGCTGCACGCTCTCCCCGGCATGGCGCATGTGAGCCGAAGGGGGTACAATACCTCGGAGATCTCCAGCGGCTTCGATTACAGCATCGATACGCATAACGCCGTGTCCCTGATGATCGAACGTGACTGGTCGAACGGCAAGGCGAGCTTCACAGGCATCGAGATCGGTTACCGCTATCGCTTGTGAGACCGCTTGCGGACCTGCTCGACGGTGCCGCGGACATTGTCGCTTTGGCGTGCTCGGGCGCAAGCGCGGTTGCTCCGTCGTGGCCCACCGCACGCTGACCGGAAGGCAAATCCGCTCGCCTGACGCAAAATGATAATTGGAATCGAGAGCCGTTGGGTATCATGATCATGATGAAAGATGCCGGGCAGATTACTAAAAATATATATGCCATGATGTTGTGCGGATACTTGGGTCGCGAAAAGCGGGAAAATTGACAAATACGTGCGATTCCAATGTATAAATCGCACGTATTGGCACAATTTAGATGGTCCGAGAGCGCTCCAATCGGTCGTCCATTGGGCCGACAAATGGAAAGAAGATCCCCGGATGCCCCGTGGTATCCAGGCGGGGAGCGTAGGAGGGCGAGATGCGCATTCCACTGAATGTCGCGCGCTATGCTGTCTCGGTAATCGCGGCCGTCGCCCTTGCATTTCCGGTCTTGGCCCAGAACGTCCTGGCTCAGGAGGTCGTGGCCCAGAACGTGGTGGCCCAGGACGATCCGTTGCCGTCTTGGAACGCAGGGGTCAATAAGAGCGCGATCATCGCGTTCGTCAGATCCGCGACGGATGCCTCCAACTCGAATTACGTGCCACCTGCCGAGCGCATCGCGACCTTCGACAACGACGGGACGCTTTGGGTCGAGCACCCGATGTACACGCAGCTCGCCTTCGCGCTCGATCGTTTGAAAACGCTCGCGCCCGAGCACCCCGAATGGAAGACAGCCCAACCCTTCAAGGCCGCCCTTGAAGGCGATATGAGAACCCTCGGGGCGCTGGGTGAGGAGGGTCTTCTGAAGATCGTCATGGAAACCCATGCCGGCATGAGCACGGCAGATTTCGAGAAGATTGTCAGCGGGTGGATCGCCGAGGCGCGGCACCCCAGATTTGATCGCCCCTATACGGATCTGACCTATCAACCGATGGTCGAGGTCATTCACTACCTGCAGGAGAATGAATTCAAGACGTTCATCGTCTCAGGGGGTGGAATTGAATTCATGCGCCCCTGGACGGCGCGCGTCTACAACATCCCGCCCGAGAATGTCGTCGGCTCCTCCATCAAAACCGAATACAAGATCATCAATGGCAAGCACGAGCTGATGCGGCTGGGCGAGATTTCTTTCATCGATGACAAGGCGGGCAAGCCCGTCGGCATCAACGCCCATATCGGGCTACGACCCATCGCGGCATTCGGCAATTCCGACGGCGATGCGCAAATGCTGCAATGGACCGCAGAGGGTCCGCGACCTCATCTCATGATGCTCGTTTTTCATGACGATTCCGCTCGGGAGTACGCCTACGGGCCGGCAGGTGGCCTGCCGGACACCGCTTTCGGGACATTCTCTCCGTGGCTGATGGAGGAGGCGCAAAAGGGAGGGTGGCACGTGATCAGCATGAAGAATGACTGGTCCACCATCTTCTCTCCTCCCTGAACGCGCAACAGGCAAGACCGTCGCGAAAGCGGAACGCGGGAGGGAACGGCACGTGTGGTATCGCGCGGAGCACAGGCTGTGCGCGCGAAGCGGAGCAAGGTGGGACGGATAGACATGTTCCGCGCGCGGAAGACCGACAGCGGCCCTCGAAAGCCATCACAGGACGATGTCCGTGCCCAGCTTGAGCGCATTCTCGCGAGCCCCGGATTTACCGCAAGCGCGCAACGGCGGAATTTGCTCCGCTACCTGGTGGACGAGGCCCTGGCTGGACAGGGCGACCGCCTGAAGGGGTTTGTGATTGCGGTCGCTGTCTTCGGACGCGACGAAAGCTTCGATGCCCAGGCCGATCCCCTGGTCCGCGTCGAAGCCATGCGGCTACGTCGCGAGCTCGACATGTATTACGGGACCTCCGGAACAGGCGATCCGGTGCGGATCAGTATTCCCAAGGGCGCGTATGTGCCGGCCTTCGCATGGTGCGAGGGCCATGGAAAGCCCGCCGCAGGCATGACGGAGACGGAGGCCGCGACAGCCGAGGCCAAGCCACCCGCCGGCCCCTCCGGGACGCCGCCGGGCCCGTCGGCCCCGGAACAGCGGCATGCTCGCTCGTGGCTTGGCCTTGCCCTTGCCGGCTTCGCCCTTGCACTGGCGCTGATGGCCGGAGGCGTCGTGGCTCAGCATCTGCCGCAGCACTGGATGGCACCCTTTTCATCGGGCGCGGTAAAGCAGAAGCATGGGATCACCGTGGTCGTGCTGCCGTTCCGGCCGTCCGGCGGCTCCAAGGAAGAGGAATATCTCGCGTTCGGCTTCGCCCAGCAGCTCACCACCGCATTGACGCGCTTTGCGGGGCTGGACCTTTATTCGGCCCCCCTCGACCTCCAGCACGGCACAGCGGTGGATCCGGTGAAGGCGAGCCAAGGCCTGCCCATCGCATATCTGGTCGAGGGCAGAGTCAGATCCGGGGAAGGCCGCACGCAGGTCGACGTCGAGCTCCTGGACGCCAAGACCGGCCGCGTCCTGTGGGGTAACACCTTTGATCGCCAGCTCGCATCGGACGGACTGCTGGAAATGCGGGAAGGCCTGGCCGGCCTCATCTCCACAGAGCTCGGTCAGCCCTACGGTATCATCCGCGGCGTTGCGATGGAGCAACTCGCCGATCATCTGCCCCCGTCGATGGTGGCTTATGGCTGCGTGCTGCGCGCCTATGCCTATCGCCGAACCTTCTCGCACCAGGCGCGCGCTCAGGTGCGCGGCTGCCTGGAGGAGACGGTGCGGCTGGACCCGCGCTATGCCGACGCTTTCGCTCTCCTGTCCCTGGTGCAGATCGACACGGCCCGCTTCGAGAATCTCGCACCGGATGAGATGGCGCGGGAGCTTCAACTGGCCTTTGAGGACGCGCGAAGAAGCGTCGAGCTTGCGCCGCGAAGCGCTCTGGGTCTCCAGGCGTTGGGCGCGGCGGCGCGCTACCGCGGACGGCACGACGAGGCGGAACGGCGTCTGAGGCAGGCGGTGGAATTGAGCCCCGACGACCCGGAGGCGTTGGCGCAGCTGGGCTGGCACCTCGTCCTCCGTGGCAAGGGCGATGAAGGACGGGCCCATCTCGCCCGCGCGATCGGGCGCAGTCTCGATCCGCCGCCGTGGTACTATTTTGCGCTTGCGCTGGAAGACTACATGCGCGGGGAGTTCGACGCGGCCCTCGATGCCGCTGGCAGAGCGAGGGCAGACGACTTCGGCGGCGGGTGGTCGCTGTATACGATCATCCAGGCTGCCCGCGGGAATCGCGATGAAGCCGCCAATGCGCTCTCCATGATGACCGCCCGCGCGCCCGATCTGGCCCGCGATGCCGATGCTTGGTGCGTGAAGCACGGCTTCAGCGATGCAACCCGCGAGCGTTTCGTGGCCGGCTTGCGGCAGGCCGGCTGGAAGAGCGAGCCGGATCGCCAGGCCCGAGCCGAATGAGGCGGGACAGCGGTGCCGGAAACCTTGAGGAACCGACGTCCGATGACGAAGTCTGCTCCCCTGTGGAGGCTCACGGTGCACTCGGCGTGGTGGAGGAAGCGAGCTTGAGCCGGATCCATGGTACCCTTGCCCCGCTGGCCATCGGGCTCGCGTCGGCGCTCGCGATCCTGGCGGGCGGATTCCTGAGCGCGGGCGCGAACACCCCTCCGGCCATGGCCGGCTCGCAGTCCTGCGCGGGCTGCCACGCGGCCGAAGCCGAGAGCTGGCGCAAGTCCCAGCACGCTGCAGCCATGCAGCACGCCCGCGAAGACACCGTTCTCGGGGACTTCGGCGGCGTCGACGTCGACTATTTCGGGATCCGCTCCCGGTTTTTCCGCGAGGACGGAAAATTCCTGGTGACGACGGACGGCCCGGACGGCGCCATGGGGACCTTCGAGGTCAAATATACCTTCGGCGTGGACCCGCTCCAGCAATATCTGGTCGAGTTTCCCGACGGCCGCATTCAGGCCCTGCCCTTCGCGTGGGACAGCCGGCCGAAGGCGAAGGGCGGGCAGCGCTGGTTCCATCTTTATCCCGGCGAGCAGGTTCGCCACGACGATTCCCTGCACTGGACCAAGCTCGGCCAGAACTGGAACTTCATGTGCGCGGAATGCCATTCGACCGGCGTGCGCAAGAATTACGAAGCGGCCTCGGACACGTTCCACACCACCTTCTCGGAAATCAGCGTGGGGTGCGAATCCTGCCACGGCGCGGCATCCGGGCACATCGCCTGGGCCAAGGGGGGCGCCGACCCCAGGCTCGCCGGGAAAGGCTTCGCGTCGATGGCGCCCAGGCGTCCGCCACCGGACTGGACCATCAATCCTGCGACCGGCAGCCCCGCCCATGGCACGTCGCGGCCGGCGGGGGATGAGGTGGAGACCTGCGCCCGTTGCCACGGCCGGCGCGGGGCCATATCCGAGAACTGGCAGCCCGGGCACCCGATCACGGACACGCATATGCCGGCCCTCCTGTCGGCCGACCTGTTCGAGGACGACGGGCAGATGCGGGACGAGGTCTTCAACGACCAGAGCTTCAAGCAGAGCCTGATGTATGCCAAAGGCGTGGTTTGCAGCGACTGCCACGATCCTCACTCGGGCAAGCTTAAGGCCGAGGGGGCCGAGGTGTGCGGGCAGTGCCACGCGCCAGAGCGTTTCGCGAGCACGGCCCACACCGGCCACGCGCCCGGGCCGGGCGCTCCGGACTGCATCTCGTGCCACATGCCTGCGCGGACTTATATGGGGGTGGACGCGCGCCACGACCATTCCTTCCGCGTGCCCCGCCCGGACCTCTCCGAGACGTTCAACACCCCCAACGCCTGTACCGGTTGCCACGCCGACAAGCCGCCGCGTTGGGCCGCCGAGGCGGTGGAGCGCTGGCACGGCCCCGTGCGCAAGGGCTTCCAGAGCTGGACCGAGGCCTTCCACAAGGCGCGGGCGGCCGAGCCGGCCGCGCGGGAGTTGCTGCTGAAGCTTGCAGCCAATCCCGAAATACCCGGCATCGCCCGCGCGACCGCTCTGTCGGAGGCGCAGCGCTTCCCCTCGAACGCCACGTCAGAGGCGACGGCCAAGGCCCTGTCGGATGCCGATCCCATGGTGCGCGTCGTGGCCCTTCGGGCCCTTGCGGGCGCGCCGCTGCCGCGCCGATGGGAGCTGGCGGCGCCGCTTCTCGGCGATCCGGTCCTGGCCGTGCGCACGGAGGCTGCGCTGCTGCTGGCGGATCAGCCGCTGGGCGATCTGGCCGAGGCGGACAGGATACGCCTCACCGCAGCCATGGCGGAATACGAGGCGGCCCAGCGGTTGAACGCAGACCGGCCCGACGCGCGCGCGAACCTGGCGCGCTTCCTCGCCAGCCGGGGCGATCCCGTTGCCGCGGAGGCCGAGCTGCTCGCCGGTCTGCGCCTTTATCCCGGATCGACAACCCTTTCGGTGAACCTGGCCGATATCTATCGGGCGCTCGGGCGGGAGGCCGATGCCGAGGCGGTGTTGCGCGAAGCCATCGCCAGAGCGCCGGAAGCGGGCGCGGCTCACCATGCGCTCGGCCTTTCCCTGGTGCGCCAGAAACGCTACGCGGAAGCGTTGGCCGAGCTCAGGCGCGGGACGGAACTCGCTCCGGACGAGCCGCGCTTCGCCTACGTCTATGCCGTCGCGCTGCAGTCGACTGGTCAGAGCGATCAGGTCAAGGCAGTGGTGGCGGAGGCATTGCGCCGGCATCCCTATGACGGCGCGCTGCTGACCCTTGCCCTGAAGGATGCGCTGCGCCAGTCGAACGTCGAAACCGCGGCGGATCTCGCCGGCCGCCTGTCCCAGATGCAGCCGGATGATGCCAGCCTTTCGCGGCTCGCCGACCGGCTGAAGGGGCGCTGATGCGCACGCAACCTCGCCCCTTGGGATTGACCCAAGTCCGCCGAACCAGCGGACCTGCAGGAGGCGTTGCCTAAACAGGTTCAAACCCGTTGGCACCTCACCTCCGGTCTTCGTCCAGGCAAGTCTGGGCGGCGGGATTGAGACGTCCAGGGCCATGAAGAGTGGGACGCGCAACACCATGACCACTGGATTTACAGGCGCCATCCCGTCTACACCCAGGTGGTGTTCTGTCTCGACCGCGTGCCCGCGCTGGTCGCCCAGCGGCCGGACCTGAAGGAGCGCGCGCCCTTCAAGGCGGTCCTGTCCGGCGGCCGCGAGGCGATCGCGCATCTGTCGATGCGGGAACTGTTCGAGATCGTCATCGCGTGCAGAGTGGAATGACCATGGAGGTCTTTCGCGCGGAGGTCCTAAATGGCTCGCCACCGCCAAAGACCCGCACTGGGGCCGGCCCTATACGGATCTCGTCTATCAGCCCATGCTCGAGGTGCTGAGCCATCTGCGCGCCAACGGCTACAGGACCTTCATCGCCACGGGCGGCAGTGCCGGCTTCATGCGGGAATACTCCGACAAGGTGTACGGATTCCCCCCCCGGAGCAGGTGCGCGGCACCGAGCAGGCCTTCAAATTCGAGCATGACAACCAGCAGCGCCCGGTGCTCATCCGCGAGCCGAAGCTGGTGCTGGACAATCTCGGCGCCGGCAAGATCGAGAACTTCTGGCTGCTGTACGGACGCCGGCCCCAGGCCGCCTTCGGCAACTCCTCCGACGACGATCAGCAGATGCTGGAATATGTGAAGGCGGGCGGCGCGGGGCGCCTGTCCGTCGCTGTGCTGCACGACGATGCCGCGCGCGAATATGCCTACGGCCCGGCGACCGGCCTGCCCGCGACCTCCGTGGGGACGTTCAGCCAGGAGATGCACGATCTCGCGGTCCGCCAGCACTGGACCATCATCAGCATGAAGAACGACTGGCGGTGGATTTTTCCCTTCGAGGGGTGAGCGGCCGGCGAAGGCGAGCTCCAAGCGCGCCATCTCGTCGGTACCGACGGTATGCGAACGGCCGTCCGGTCCGGCTCCGTCATCGGGTGCCCCGGCTTCGCAGGTCCCGTCGCCGGCATGAATCGTGAGGTTCGAACAGGTGCGAACCCGTTGGAACCTCACACGTGGATCGAAGCGCGATTAGCTTTGATCAACCGCCAACGCGGCGGGGCCTGCCAGGGCAATATCCGATGCGAGGGGCGTAGATGGACCTCAGGCCGCAACGAAGACAAGCCGCCGTCCCACCCCTTCCTTGACCAGCTTTGCGCGCAACGGAGGCCGAGTTCATGAAGCCACTCTCGTTAATATCCATGTGCGCGCTGGGGGTCGTTACATCCCTGGCGTCAGGCGGGCTTGCCTTCGCGCAGGACGCCAAGCGGCCGAACATTGTCATGCTGATGACCGACGACACTGGCTGGAACGATTTCGGCGCCTATTCGGGCGGTGGGACCGCGCTCGGCCATCCGACGCCGAACGTCGATCAGCTGGCGCAGGAGGGCGCGGTCTTCACCAACTGGTATGGTCAGGCGAGTTGCACCGCCGGCCGCGCCTCCTTCATCACGGGGCGGATTCCGATCCGTTCGGCGCTGTCGATCGTGGTGGCGCCTGGCGACGAGAACCGGCTGCGCAAGGAGACGCCGACGATCGCCCAGTTCTTCAAGAAGAACGGCTACACGACCTATTTCTCCGGTAAGTGGCACCTCGGCGACAAGCCCGACTCGTACCCCATCGAGCACGGTTTCGACGAGATGAAGAACTTCGCCGCCTACTATCCCGGCGTCTACGCCTATAACGACACCAGCAAGTGGTTCCACCCCTGGTTCCCGTCGTACAATGCACCGTTCAACAAGATGTACAACGAGGTGGTGAATCTGAGCGAATGGGAGGGCAAGGCCGGGGAGCCGGCCAAGCGCATCGCCACCATCACCTATGATTACCTCGCCGATTTCGACGTGCGGCAGGCGAAGAACGCGGTCGATTACATCAAGTCGCATGCGAAGTCCGACAAGCCATTCTTCATGGACGTCAACTTCATGAAGATGCACAACCCCACCAATGCAGCGGCTGCGTTCCGCGGCCGCTCGCACCTCGGGGACTATTCCGACTCGCTGATGGAGCTGGACGACAATATCGGCCAGATCATGAAGACGATCCGCGAGGAGGCGCCGAACACCATCGTCATCCTGACCGCCGACAACGGCGCGTGGCTCGATGCCTATCCAGATGCTGGCACGACACCGTTCCGCGGCGAGAAGGGCTCGGCCTTCGAAGGCGGCTGGCGCGTGCCCGGCATCATGTGGTGGCCCGGCAAGATTCCGGCCGGCGCGAAATATCATGAGATGATGTCGCACATCGATGCCTGGTCGACGCTGGCGGGCATGGTGGGAGTGACGCCGCCGCCGCAGGAATGGACCGGAAACGACGGCAAGCCGATCTACTTCGACAGCATCGACAACAGCGCCTACATCCTCGGAAAGTCCCAGCACTCCGCCCGCAAGTCGTGGGTCTATATCGACGGTGAGGTCTTCCAGGGGGCCCGGGCCGACGTTGGGGATGACCCGAAGGAGCCATGGGTCAATATTGCGTGGAAGTACCTTTACACGGCGAAGGATTCCTGGCTCGGCCCGAACCAGAACCTTGGCAGCATCGGCGCGACCTACAACCTCACCATGGATCCGTACGAAAAGTACGACATGACCTTCAACGGTGCAGCGCCGATGCGCGTGATGACCACCTCGCCCGGCCGGTATGCCGGACAGGACAATGGCTGGGTTCTGGCACTGATCGAGCCGGTCATCGCGGAGTTCGACAAGACGATCATCAAGTTCCCGAGCATCCCGCGGTATCTCGGCGGGGCGTCCAACGATCTGGTTCCGAATCTGCAGCAGCCCAACAATCCGATCCCGCTGCTGAATAACCAGCAGCTCGACAAGATCCGCACCGGCGGCAGCGGGGGCTGATTGCGGACGCGTTACAACGCAGGGTGCGGGGCGGCTTCGGCCGCCCCGTTCAATTGCAGGAGAGCCCGGAGTGAGGCGTTTCACGATACGACTGCTTCTAGCCTTGGCCATGGCCTGCAGCACGGCTGCGCAGGCCGACCCCGTCCCTGCCGCCACTGCGGCCACGGGCGAGCCGATCGCCAAGCTCGCCCTTGAATGGTTCGGGCGCATGAAGACCGGCCAGATCAATCGCTCCGAGCTCAGCGCCGAATATAGCGCGCAGCTGACCGCTGAAGCGGTGCAGACGTTGTCGCAATATCTGAATTTTCGCGATTACGGCGCGGCGCCGGAAAAGGCGGAAATCATGGAACAGCGCAGCGGCGAAGGTCAGATTGTATATTTGGTACGACTAACATTTCCGCGCGGCGATACAGGCAGCATGCTGCTCGGTCTAAGTACGAATGGCCAGATTACGGGCATCATGATCCTGGCTTTGCCCGGAGATTAGACCACTTTGACTGGCGCGCGACCATGGGCTGGCAGAACGGCGTGCTGCTTGGGCAACCACGGGGCCGAAACGAGGTGCATGCGTGTGATGGTCTGGCCGAGCGCTGATCTGTGACACTCCGGCCTCGCGTCGCCGCAATCGGAGATGGAAACAGGGCCCTCGGCCCGGATCGACATGCGATGCGGTTCTGCTACGGCAGGTCCTGGCCGTTCATCCTGCGAAACTCCGACGGCGAACATTGCTGCCAGCGCCCGAAGGCGCGCGTGAAATTCGCATGCTCCTCATAGCCCAGGGAGGCGGCGATATCGGCGATGGACATATGGGTCCTAGTCAAAAGGTAAACCGCCCGTTTGCGCCGCGCAATTTCCAGGAGTTCCCTGTAGAAATAACCGGCTCTCCGAAGGCAAATGCAAGCTCTTTCTGATGGTCGAGGGTGTCGTAAAAAACGAGTGAAACCAAGCGATTGGCGAAACTCGAAGGAAGCACGAAAATCGCATTCGAGGTCGCGGAAGCACCACGGAAGCAAACCGAAAGGAGGTTGTGGAGTACGAATGGCGATGATCGGCGAGGCTTTAGCCCGCGTCGTTTGAGCCATGTCGATTCTAGAATTCGCGATTGACCGTGGTCGATCTCGGACACTATCTGAATATCGATGCGCCCGTAGCTCAGCTGGATAGAGCGCCACCCTCCGAAGGTGGAGGCCACACGTTCGAATCGTGTCGGGCGCGCCAACTTAATATTAGGTTGATATCTTGCATATTTGCGGAGCGCCGTTGCAGAGCAATTCGCCGTATTGACCTCCAGATATTTCAGAGGTCATTCAAGTTGGCAGCGCCGCAGAGCGCGATGTTCAATTCTTGCAGGACGATTTCTTCCGGATAGCGGCTCCTCGTTGCCCTCCCGTGACCGAGTCCGGATCCATCCCGTCCCGTCGATTGCCGCTGCTAGTACATCAAACACCGCTGATGTCTTCATGCTACCAGACTGAGGCTTAGTCCGGGAGTCTTGGATCTGTCCCTGTCGGATGGCACGCACGGCGCTCGCTTGGTAATCTCTATAGCACTCGACGGGTGTACTCTCGTTCGGGAAGCGACCAGATCGGATGTCTCAAACGTCGATTGTCAGGGAAAATTCAGACAGGATTGTTAGAGAACAAACTGGGAATAATATAATGCACGTACTTGAGGCTACTCTTTGCTCATTTGCATTACGCCGCTGTATACGAGAACACGAACTGCATCGATCCTAGCGCGAACCACCCGCTGGAAGCGTTGTGCTCTTACGTTATTGAGCACAACGATATTTATTGCGTACTTTGCAATTAACTCGTCGCCCACATCAGCTTTGAGCGACGAGGATTGGGACTCGTGCGTGCATGCGGCCGAAATCGTACCCGATCGCTCGATCCGGGGATGCACAGCGGTTATCCAGGCAGGCGAGCGGATGATCACCCAGTTGGCGGCGGCTTATAACAATCGCGGTGTCGCGCTGCGGTCGAGTGGAGATATCGACCGTGCCATGGAGGATTACGATCGAGCACTTCGTTTGTCCCCCGACTACTATGTCGCGCTCAACAACCGAGGCGTTGCTTTAATGAGCAAGGGAGAGCTTGATCGCGCGATTTCTGATTTCGATCGCGCCGTACAACTGAGGACTGACTACCTCGGTGCCTATTATAATCGCGGGAAGGCACTCGGGCGTAAAGGACTCTTTGATCGTGCCATCGCGGATTATGATCTGGTCATCAAGGCTGATCCGAAGAATCCGACCTTCTTGTTCGAACGCGGAACGATGAAAGCGAACGCTGGAGATCAGAGCGGCGCGGATGCTGATTTCGAGCGCGCCGAATCGCTCAGGTCGAATGGTGCGCGGACGACGCGGCCACGATGAAACTCGCCCAACCTAGACGCCGTTGAACTTGTCAGGCTGATGGGAGCCGCAACTCCGCGTGAAGGCCTCCATTTCTGCCATTGGATAGTTCGACAGAGCCGCCGTGCAGTGTGGCGAGATCGCGGACGATTGCGAGTCCGAGCCCGCTTCCCGGTTTGGCCTCGTCGAGCCGCTCGCCTGGGGCGAACGCGCGGTTTAGTGCATCAGCCGGGATGCCTGGCCCGTCATCAACGATCGTAATAAGGAGCTGCCCCGTCGGGGTATCGCGCGTAGCCTTGATCGAGACAACACCACGAGCCCACTTGCAGGCATTATCGACCAGGTTGGCGACCATCTCGTCAAGGTCGTTGGGATCGACGGCGGCAAGCAATTCCGTCTCGGCTGTATGGACGATCGTCAGCTCACGATGAGCATAGAGCCGCCGCATCGCCGCGGCTATTGATGCGAAGGCAGGTTCGACCTGCGTGATGACGCCAGGCAGGCCGGCGTTGGCTGCGGCACGGGCTCGGGCAAGCTGGAAATCAATCTGGCGCTGCATCCGCCCTGTTTGCTGAGTCAGGACCGCGGCGCCCTCGGTATCACCTCTCGCGAGCAGCCGGCGCGCTTCGTCCGTCAGCACGGCCAATGGTGTCTTCAGGCCATGCGCGAGATTGCCCGCCTGCGTGCGGGCGCGGCGAACCATCTGGGTATTGGCGTCGATCAGAGCGTTGAGATCATCGACCAGCGGCCGAACTTCGGACGGGAAGTCACCAGGCAGGGTTTCTGCTTTGCCCGCGCGAATGTCGCCCAGCGCGTCGCGCAGACGGCGCATGGGACGCAGACCAAACCAGGCCTGCAACGTGCCGGCCCCAATTAGGGCTATTGCCAGTGTGCCGAGTGACAGGGCCAGCGCCTGATTAAAATGTCTCAGTACATCATCGACGATCCGCTGGTCGGCGCCAATTTGAAGCACGTAACCGTTTTCAGCGGTCTGCCACGGTCGCTCATATGCGATCATCGGCTCACCAGCCGGGCCAGCTTCGACTGAGCGAGTAAGCTGCCGATCCGCCCCCCGCGCGGGTGGCGGAAAACGCCGTTGCGGTTCGAGGGAGGCTGATTGTAGGACGATGCCGTTGCGATCGCTCACCTGCCAGTAATAGCCAGTCCCGGGCTGCGCGAAGCGCGGATCACTGAGCCTTTGTGCCAGAGCGAAATGTCCGTCGGCCGTGCGGGCCAACAGACCTTCGAGCTCGTCGAGATGACCGATCAGCTCGGCATTGACAAGCTCCGTGACGTGCGCCCGGAACAGCGCGGAAATCGAAACGCCAGCGACAGCGATACCTGTCACGGTCGTGAGAATAACGCCAACCAGCAGCCGGGCGCGCAGACTTCTGACCATCAGCCGAACCTGTAGCCCAGACCGCGCAGGGTCCTGATGGTATCGCGGCCGATTTTGCGTCGCAGCCGACCGACATAGACCTCGATCGTATTCGAGCTGCGTTCCTCATTCAGGCCGTAGAGATGGTCGAGCAACTCGGCTTGCGTCACGACGCGGCCGACGCGATGCAGGAAGAGGTGGAGCAGGCGAAATTCCTGTGCCGTCAATTCGATCGGCTGGCCCGCAACATTGGCGGTGCCGGCAACGGGGTCAAGCACGATATCTCCGTGGCGCAATTCGGAGGTGGCTTGGCCCGCGACGCGCCGCATCAGCGCGCGCAGGCGAGCTGCGACTTCGTCGACGTGAAACGGCTTCGCCACATAGTCATCAGCCCCTGCATTGAGACCTTCCACCTTCTCAGTCCAGCTGCTGCGCGCCGTCAGGATCAGGACCGGTGTGGCGGCCCCGGTACGTCGCAACCTCCGTAAGACCTCGATGCCTGACAGGCCGGGTAAACCGAGATCGAGAACGATCGCGTCGAATTCTTCTTGCAGCGCGAAGGAAAGGGCGTGCTCACCATCTTCCACATGCTCAACGACAAAGCCAAAGCTGGCCAACCCTTCCTTCAGGCGGGCGCCAATGTCCTGATCGTCTTCGACAAGAAGAATGCGAATGGTCATGTCTCCTGATTGCTGCAGTCCGATACTGGATCAACCTGCATTTACGCTGACAGCTTGTGTTCAGACTAGCGTGGCAATCAGGCGTCTAGAAGTCAGTGTTGAGACTCGTGCCAATGTTAAAATTGCTCCTGATAATCGTTCGCATATCAACAATTATCTTGGTGACCCCAGCCTTCGCTCAGCAGGCCGCCGTGCTGTCGATTGATGCACTTGCCAATTCCGTCGTGGCAAGTAACCCCGAACGACGCTTTTATTTCCAGCAGATCGGGCTTGCAGGTGTTGAGCGCGACGCGGCTGATCGCCTGCCGGACCCTGAAGCTGCATTCGAGTTAGGCGAACGCCGGATGGCCGACGGCCTGACAGGTGCACCGAAAGGCGCCGGGCCGACATATGGCTTGTCGATTATGCAGCCGCTCGACTTTGCCGGACGCGGGGCGCTCCGTCGCGCCATCGCCGAGCATCAGATCGCGCTGGCGCGGCTCGGTCTTGCGCAATTCGACGCAACGCTCGCAAGCCGGGCACGCTCTTTGGGATATGCCTTGTTCGCGGCCGAGCGGAAAGCCGCCGCGGCACGCGACGTTGCCGCGCGGATGCGCGAGCTTGCACGCGTTGTGGAGCAGCGGGATCCGGCGGGCATCGCCACCACGCTGGACACGGCCATTCTGGATGCGGGTGCCATCACGGCGGAGCGAAATGCCGCGATGGCTGATTCCGAGACCAGCACGATCGTCTACGAACTGAATCAACTTCGCGGCGCGCCGCTCAAAGCGCGGCTCCGCATTGCTCCGCCCGATATCACGCTGCCCGGCCTTCCGTCGGTCGAGCGCATGGCGCAACAAGCTGGCATCAACAATTTCGAGATTCAGTCGCTGCGCGCGCAATTGCAGCAGCAAGGGTTGCGCGTTGACCTCGCACAAGCAGCGCGTGTGCCGAACGTCTCAGTCGGTCCCTACTTCAATCGCGCGAAGTCAGACAGCCGCGAGACCAATTTCGGCATACGGCTGACGACGACGTTGCCGCTTTGGAATAGCCAGGCTGCTGGCCTCGCACAGGAGTTGAGCCGTCAATCCCAGGGCGATGCGGCCCTGCTCGCCGCCAACCGACGGATCGCGAGGCAGGTTTACGAACAGGCAGCCTACTACGAGGCGAAGCGTCGAGCCCTTGCGGGCTGGCCAGCCGGGGCCACCGAGAAATTTGCGGCCGCAGCTACCGCCGCCGCCGATAGTTATCGCCAGGGAGCGATCCCGATCGCAACTTACGTCGAGATGCAGCGCCAGTATCTGGACGCGCTGTCGGCTCTGCTCGACACGCGACGTGAGGCTATGGAAGCGATGCTTCAACTTCGGGCGCTCAATGGCGGCCGCAGCTTCGACGGCGTGTCCCGATGACGCGGCGGATTCTGGAATGGACAACCGGTCGACCAGCCACGGTGATGATCATCGCTTTGCTGATCGCTGGTCTTGGAATCTGGTCTTTCGTGAATCTGCAAATCGATGTCATTCCCGACATCACAGGCGTGCAGGTGCAGATCAACACGACTGTTCCTGCCCTGGCGCCAGAGGAAATCGAGCGTCTTGTGACGCTGCCCATCGAGCGCAGCATGGGTGGTCAGCCGGGCCTGCGGGAAATGCGATCGCTCACCAAGACCGGACTGTCACAGGTCACGCTCATCTATCAGGACGGCACGGACCAGCTTCGCGCACGCCAATTCGTCAACGAGCGGCTTTCCGCAGTGCGCGACATGCTGCCAGCCGGATCATCGCCGCGCCTCGCTCCGATCACCACCGGGCTTGGCGAAATCTGGTACTACACACTCGAATGGGCGCAACCGCCGTCCGATTTGGACGAGCGGCAACAACTGATGGAGTTGTTCGAGGCTCAGGAATATATCGTGCGCCCGATGCTGCGCGCGATCGAGGGGGTCGCCGACGTCAATTCCAACGGCGGCCTCGAACGTCAGTTTGTCATCGAGCCTGATCTGAAGAAGCTCACGACAGCGGGCATCACGCCGAGCGAGCTTGCCCAGGCTGTTGGCGCCAACGTCGCCAATGCCGGCGGCGGGACCATCACCAAGAACGGCCAACGCTTCACCGTCCGAACCGAAGCGCGTGTCACGACGGCGGAGATGATCCGCGCATTACCCGTGAAATTCGCAGGTGGCGTGCGGCCGCTGACTGTAGCGGATCTGGCGACCGTGACCATCGGCCATGCTCCACGCGATGGCGCCGCGACCACCAACGGCAAGGAAACCGTGCTCGGCACAGTGATGATGCTGGTCGGGCAGAACAGCCGGGACGTTGCCCGGCGCGTCGATGCGCAATTGCCGAACCTGCGCGCCGCGCTGCCCAAAGGCATGATCCTTCAGGTTCAGTACGATCGTTCAGAATTGGTGGATCGCACCATCGCGACGGTCGAGCGCAACCTTGGCGAGGGAGCGTTGCTGGTCGCCGTCGTATTGCTGATCGTGGTCGGCAACTGGCGCGCGGCATTTATCGTCGCGTCGGTCATCCCGCTGGCCTTTCTCATGATGATCTCGGGCATGCATGCGCTCGGTATATCGGGCAATCTGATGAGCCTCGGCGCGCTCGACTTCGGCCTGGTCGTAGATGGCGCGATCGTCGTCGTGGAAAACACATTGCGTCTGATGGGCGAGGCACAGCGCCTCAAGGGGCGCGAGCTGACGGCCGATGAACGCCGTCGCATCGTCATCAACGCTGCGGGGGGCGTGGCGCGGCCCGTGTTCTTCGGCATGGCCATCATCGCGCTGGTTTATGTGCCGGTACTCAGCCTGGGCGGCGTCGAGGGGAAGCTGTTTCAGCCGATGGCGCAAGCCGTGATGCTGGCGCTGGCAGCGGCGCTGATCGTTACCTTTACGCTAGTGCCGGCGCTGTGCGCCCGGCTGCTACGAGGCGAGAAGGTGCGTCAGCCGAGCGTCAGTGAAAAGGAAGATTCTCTCCCGGAGATAACCGCCGACAACCACATCACGCATAACGGTGGCTTCGCCGGCCTCGTGATCCGGGGCTACCGTCCCGTCCTGGACTTCGCCCTCCGTCATCCCGCTGCCCTTCTCGTTCCATCGGCAGTCCTGTTGGCCGTGGCATTGAGGATATTCCTGACCCTTGGCTCGCAGTTTACGCCACGCCTCGATGAGGGCTCCATCACGGCGATGGTCTACAAGCCCGTGGGGATGTCGCTCGACCGTAGCCTTGAGATCGAGCAGCAAACCGAGCGTGAAATTTTGCGTCGCTTTCCGCAAGTGACCCGAACCTTCTCCCGCATCGGCACCAGCGCGGTTGCGACCGACCCGATGCCGCCGAATGAGAACGACCTCTACATCTTCTACAAGCCGCTCGACCAATGGCCGCAAGGTCCGGACATGCCGCGCAACAAGAGCGAGCTGGTTGCGGCGATCGAAAAGGCTGCCACTGCGCTGGCGCCGGAGCAGTCATTCCTTTTCGCGCAGCCTATCGAGATGCGCTTCAACGAAATGTTGGAGGGCACGCGGGCGGATCTGTCGGTCAAGATATTCGGAGACGACTACGACGTGCTTGAGCGGCTCGCCGCGCAGGCGCGAGAGGAATTGCAAGGCGTGCCCGGCACCGCCAATGCCGCATTCGAAGCGGCCAGCCGCACCCACAGTGTGGTGGTCGAGATCAATCACGACGCGATGGTGCGGTTGGGGCTGGGAACCGCCGAGGTCAACCGTGCCATTGCGTCAGCGATCGGTGGGGACGAGGTCGGCTTCATCGCGGACGGAGAGCATCGACACGCGATCGTCGTTCGTATGCCCGAGTCCTTACGCGCGGACACAAAATCGATCCTCTCCCTTCCATTGCGCGTCGGCGCGTCCGGCCTTGTGCCGCTGGACCGCGTTGCAAGTCTGCGCGAGATGAGAACGGTCGAACCGATCCTGCACGACAATGGTAAGCGCCGCGCCGCCTTGATGGTCAATCTCAACACCAGCGACATCGAAGGTTATGTGACCGCAGCGCGTGCACGCCTCGACGGCAAGCTTGCGCTGCCTGAATCCTATCGCATCGAGTTCGGAGGCCAGTTCCGTCAGCTAGAAGCGGCCCGAGCCCGTCTGATGATCGTCGTGCCGGCGGCGCTGCTGAT
Organism: Xanthobacter nonsaccharivorans; assembly: GCF_043194755.2. Classification (NCBI taxonomy): domain Bacteria; kingdom Pseudomonadati; phylum Pseudomonadota; class Alphaproteobacteria; order Hyphomicrobiales; family Xanthobacteraceae; genus Xanthobacter; species Xanthobacter nonsaccharivorans. The sequence goes on from NZ_CM195526.1 coordinate 4,064,641, forward strand.
GATCTTCTTGCTCGTTTATTCGGCGTTGGGGAGCGTCCGTCATGCCGCCGTCGTCTATACCGGTATTCCGTTTGCGATCACCGGTGGCGTGCTGGCACTCTGGCTACGTGACATGCCATTCTCGATCACCGCCGCGATCGGCTTTATCGCGGTCTCCGGCATCGCGATGCTGAATGGTCTCGTTCTGATCGATCATATCAATGCGTTGCGGCGGAAGCTGCCTGTTATCGAGGCAGTCCGGCAAGCCGCCACGGATCGGCTCCGTCCGGTATTGTCGACCGCCATGGTCGCGGGAATCGGCTTCGTACCGATGGCGATTTCACAGGGCGCGGGAGCGGAGGTGCAACGACCGCTCGCCACTGTCGTCATCGGCGGCGTCCTGTCGTCCACCGTTCTGACGCTGCTGCTGTTGCCGGCGATCTACCGATGGATGGAGCGCCGCTCCGCAGCCGTCGTCGAACGAGAGAAACAGCCGTTGGAAGTGGAGGTTTCAGCATGAAAAGATCGAATCGGCTCCGTGACGTGGCAATCTTAGCCGCTATGACGTCACTTTTCTTTGTCTCGCCGGCCCTCTCGCTCGCAAGTTCTCCTGTCCATGACAATCAACCCAGTCCTTTCTACGTGCAAAACCTGCCGGCGGAAGTGCGGGCAGGCCTTCAAAAATACAGGAAGGTATGTGGCGATGAATTGACAACAACGCGTGGCTTCAGCCGCTTCATTGACGTTGGGAACGTTCGTCTCATCGCTCTTCATCTTCATGAACTCAGATGTGGCGACCGCCTTACGTTTTGTAGCAGCGGAAAATGCCTCCATCAGGTCTACATGTCGCACCACGGACGATATCATCTGGTGATGAGTGTCAGGGCAAATGAAGTCACGTTGAGAGGCCTGGACAACACTCCGGCGATTGAAGTTGAATGCGGCTTTGGACTACAGCGTATGTGGCGATGGAACGGTAGGCGTTTCATCGGAAGATAGCATCATTGATCAGCCTGACCGGCCAAGTTTCCAGATCGATCTCGAAGGCAAGGCGCCTTTTCCTATGTGCTCAGCGCCGCGTTACAAAGCCTTAGAAATGTAATTCAGGACCATGTTCCATGCGAGCCCTTCATAAAGAGAACCATCTGATCGAACGAATAGGTTGGCTTCGCGCAGCGGTGCTAGGCGCCAATGACGGGCTGATTTCAACATCGAGTCTGATCGTCGGTGTTGCCGCCGCGACCGCCGCTTCCCACGAAATTCTGGTTGCTGGCGTAGCGGGGCTCGTCGCCGGAGCAATGTCGATGGCTGCAGGCGAATATGTGTCGGTCAGTTCCCAGGCCGATACGGAAGAAGCCGACATGGCGCGTGAGCGCCGCGAACTTGCCACGCAACCTGAAGCGGAGCTGGCCGAACTCGCCGCGATCTACGAGCAGCGTGGTGTAACGCCCGAACTGGCGCGACAGGTCGCCGAGCAGATGATGGCAAAGGACGCCTTCGGGGCCCATGCGCGGGATGAACTCGGACTGACCAGTCATGTGATGGCGAAGCCAGTTCAAGCGGCTTTCACTTCGGCGGTCACCTTCGCATCTGGCGCGACTTTGCCGCTGGCCGTCGCTCTCCTGTCGCCGGCCTGGACCGCCACCTGGACCGTCTCCATTGCCTGCCTCATCGGACTTGGCGTTCTCGGAGCGATCGGCGCTCGCGCTGGCGGCGCCAGCATATGGAAACCCACTCTTCGGGTCGTGTTTTGGGGAGCAGTCGCCATGGCCTCAACTGCGACCATTGGTGCCCTCATCGGTCGAGCCGTCTAGTTCGCGGAGCTCTCTATTTTTTAATCGATTTTGCACTCGATATTTGCATCGCTGCAGAATGGGATTTTCTGCGATGTATTCCAGCGGTACCCAATCACACATGCCGCGGACTTCAGGACTAGGAGAGAGCCACTGCGTACGCGGCCCAGATTTGGAAAGAGCTAGTCATTTCCTCATAGACCCGGGAGAAGCAAAATACCGGATACCTTGTACTTGGTCCGATATCAGCTCCGCGTTCGGTTCGGCGCACCCGTTTGGGTGGGGCTATTGGCGGCAGCCGGCGAACGCTGAAAGATGAGAGGATCACGATGCCCCAAAATAAATTAATCGCAGATTCAATCACATATGCGTTCGCACTTTTATCCAGTACGGCGCGCCATTCTCCTTGTGAGATTGGCTCTTTCCCCCACACATTGTCCTTGTTATTTCTGTAGCCTGCCGTCCGGCCATATCAGCCGTCACGCCTGCAGCGCCGTGCGCGCGGCCAGTATCTCGGGCCAGCGCCTTTACACTCGCCCTTGAAAGTGAAGGCGCGTTCTAGCTTTGTGTCAATCGAACGCCACGCCGATGCGCGTAGCGCTCCGCCAGACTATTCGACACTGTGAGCAAGCGCCGCCAGGTTCTATTTTCAGCTCGAAGGCATCCGGAATGTTCAGGGCAGCAGGAACTTCGAGGCAGGCGCCTGTGTCCGACAAGTTTCGGACGACGCAACTTATCACGGACGATCGCTGATTGAGAATGATCTTCCCCGTCAACAGCGTGCGGCGACGGCGAGTGGTGCGACGCTCCGTCATAACCAATACCAAACGACGCCGCAGGCGGTTGTCGCTGCCCCGCGTCTCGCCTCGACGGCCACCTTCGCGATTCCCGTATCGCGTGGCAGGTTATTGGCGAGTATTTTGAAGACGAGAGCCCCCGGCATAGCGCACTCGCAATACTTCAACGTAGAAACACCATCCGCGCGGTTTGGCCGAGCAGGACAAAGGCCAAAGATTCGTCCCAGTAGCTCAAGACTCCCAATCTGAATCGTTGGTGGTTCATGAGGGCCAAGGCACAGCTGATAGCCGCGCTCATAAACAGCATCATCGTAAGCGCTTTCCCGAATCCCCAGGGCAGCGGGCTTTGAGCACCGGCAAAGATCAGCACGATCAAAAGTTTGAGAGAAAGGCGACGGAGCACAAAGCGCGAGTCCGACGTCATTTTCGGCTCGGCTGCATAACGACGTCGTATCCGCGAAGAGGCAGTACGAAAGAGACACTGCGATAAACGCAATGTCGGTCGGGCAAAGGCATCCAAGCCCGTGCGGCGAAACCGAAACGCCGCTTTCAGAAAGGTTAAGGACAACGAATAAAGCAATCGCCGAAGACGAGGGCTTCGCGCGACGATGCGCTCGACAAGAACCATATCGATACCCACACTAGACCTCGGATCGAAATAAATCAGAGCGATCACATCGCTAGTGAAGTCGACGCGCCCGTGTCCGGTGAGTCTAAGCGGCTTGATATTGCGCAGGTAGTTATCGCCGAAGACCTTACAATATACGATGGTATATCCCGGATATTGTTTTGTATATCGGATCAACCCCGCAAGACACTGTCACTCAAGGAATGACGGTGATATCCAGCCAATGTCATCTAGCGGCTCCAACCCGCTGCCGACGCATGAGGATCAACGAGCAATGCCAAGCGACAGTAGTCGAGCAAGCGTGCCGCTCAGGTCGTTCTCGCGAGTCTGAATCATCAGTCTCGCCTGTGACGGCCGAGCGGCTCGTCACGGAGGTGAGACATGACTCTCCAATTTTTTACTCTGCCGGCTTCGCTCCGCGTTTCGCGGATCGCCTCGCCGAAACGCAATCCCGCATTCGCCGACCCGCGATGCGAGCGTGACCGTCCTTTCACGAAGTCTCCCCGCACGAACCGGACTCGACTGGTCGCGGCGTGGCGTGTCAATGGCGAGACCGGTCGGCTCGAATGCATCTGGATGCTTGACGCCGAACCAGACACGGGCGGCGGGTTGCGCCGATTGATCGAGCGCGCCGGACTCCTTCTTGCAGTTTACCAGCATGGTCGCTTTGCGGCGTGAGGCGTGTGATGCATTCCCTCACGCTGCATAAGGCCAGCACGGCGATGGTTCTGGTGTCCGCCGGCCTGGACGGGCTTCACCCCCGCCGGGGCGGCAATCCGTACTCGCGCAGAATCGCACGGTCGCGCGAAGGTGCGGACCCTCCCTGGTGAAGAGCGGCTGCGCTGCTCAAGCGCGGTCCGAATGCCGAGCGTCGTGAAGATGCATCGGTTTCATTATCCCCTCAGCCGACCAAGACCCCAAGCGCCGAAGACCGTGCCGAGAGGCGCATGGTCTCGGCGCTTGCGGCAGGAGATTCATCCAATGAATGCCCCCATCCTCAAGGCGGCTCTCAAGCCGCGCGGAAAAGACGAACGCAAGCTGTCGATGAAGGCGGTCCGTGAAGCCCAGAATGGGTTGGATGACACCTTCGAAAACGTCAAAGGCGACCGCAACGGCCTGATTGCCCGAGATGCGATCGAACGGCTGGCAAAAGACGGCCCCAATGAGGTTGCGCAAGAGCGACGCCTGCCAGCGGTTGTTCAGTTTTTTGGCGCTTTCAAGAATCCGTTCATTGCAGTGCTGCTGATCCTGGCTGGGATCAGCGCTGTAACGGACATCTGGCTTCGGCTTCAACATGGCGAGGATGCGGATCCGACAAAAGTCACCATCATCATCGTGATGGTGCTTGCCAGCGCCTTGATGCGCTTCGTTCAGGAGTACCGATCGAGCGCTGCGGCCGAAGCTCTGAAGGCGATGGTCCGCACGACGGCGACGGTTCTTCGTCGAGGATCGGCAACGTCAAATCCCGAAGCATTCGAAATCCCGATGCGAGAGATCGTCGCCGGCGACATCGTGCGTCTTTCAGCAGGGGATATGATCCCGGCAGACGTGAGGCTGATCGAATCCCGCGATCTGTTTGTGAGCCAGGCAGTGCTCACCGGTGAGGCCATCCCTGTTGAGAAGTATGACACGCTCGGGTCTGTCGCCGAGAAGTCCGCGGCGAGCGTAGCGTCCAGCGAAATGAACGCGCTCGACATGCCCAACGTCTGCTTCATGGGCACCAACGTCGTGAGCGGCACGGCGACCGCGCTTGTCGTTGCCACGGGTGCTCGCACCTATTTCGGATCGTTAGCCAAGGCGATCGTCGGATCGCGCGCTCAAACGGCGTTCGATCGCGGCATCAACAGTGTGAGCTGGCTGCTCATCCGCTTCATGCTCGTCATGGTTCCTGTCGTCTTTGTCATCAACGGCCTGACCAAAGGCGACTGGGTGGAAGCGCTGTTGTTCGGCCTTGCCGTCGCCGTCGGACTTACCCCCGAAATGCTGCCGATGATCGTTTCCTCGAACCTCGCGAAGGGCGCCGTAGCGATGGCGCGGCGCAAAGTCGTCGTGAAGCGACTCAACGCCATTCAGAACTTCGGCGCGATGGATGTTCTCTGCACGGACAAGACCGGCACGCTGACTCAGGACAAGATCATTCTGGAGCACCACGTCGACGTTACCGGGCAACCCAACGCTGACGTTCTCCGGTTGGGCTGGTTGAACAGCTACCACCAGAGCGGCGTGAAGAACCTGATGGATCAGGCCGTCGTGCGATTCGCCGGGGCGGAGCCAGCCATCACGAACACGGCCGCGAGCTACCGAAAAGTCGATGAACTTCCGTTCGACTTCGTGCGCCGCCGACTCTCAGTGGTCGTCGAGGGCGAGGACGGAGATCACTTGCTCATCTGCAAGGGCGCGGTTGAGGAGATGCTGTCGATCTCTACGCACGTCAGAAGAGGCAAAGATCTGATCCGCCTTGGTGACGTTGAGCGCAAGAATCTGGCTGCGATGGCTCGGGCGTACAACGAGGACGGATTCCGTGTGCTGGTCGTCGCCACCCGAGGGTTTGTGGCGTCCGAGGCCAAGACGCATTATGCCATCGCGGACGAAGCCGATCTCACGATTCAGGGGTTCCTTACTTTTCTCGACCCGCCAAAGGAGACGGCTGGACCAGCAATCGCTGCGCTCGCGGAGCATGGCGTCAAGGTCAAGGTTCTTACGGGCGACAATGCGGTCGTGAGTGCCAAGATCTGCCGTGAAGTAGGACTTGAACCGGGCCAAGCCGTACTCGGGCGCGACATAGAAAAATTGGACGACACCGCGCTTCGCGTTTTGGTCGAGGAGCGGACGATCTTCGCGAAGCTCACTCCGCTCCAGAAGTCGCGTGTATTGCAGGCGCTTCAGGCTAACGGTCATACCGTCGGATTTCTCGGTGACGGCATCAATGACGCCCCGGCGCTGCGCGATGCCGATGTCGGCATTTCCGTCGATAGCGGCGCCGATATTGCGAAGGAGTCGGCCGATATCATCCTGCTCGAGAAGAGCCTGATGGTTCTTGAGGAGGGTGTGCTGAAGGGGCGCGAAACCTTCGGCAACATCATGAAATACCTCAACATGACCGCCAGCTCGAACTTCGGAAACGTGTTTTCAGTGCTGGTGGCGAGCGCATTCATTCCGTTCCTGCCGATGCTGTCGATCCATTTGCTCGTGCAAAACCTGATGTACGACATTTCCCAATTGGCGCTGCCTTGGGATCACATGGACAAGGAGTTTCTCAGCAAACCGCGGAAGTGGGATGCCAAGAATATCGGTCGTTTCATGATCTGGATCGGGCCGACGTCCTCGATCTTCGACATCACGACGTTCGCTCTGATGTGGTTCGTCTTTGCCGCCAATAGCCCGGAGCATCAATCGCTCTTTCAGTCGGGCTGGTTCATCGAGGGCCTGCTTTCTCAAACGCTCGTGGTCCATATGCTGCGTACCCAGAAGATTCCCTTCGTCAACAGCACAGCGGCTTTGCCGGTCTTGCTGATGTCGAGCGTCATCTGCGTACTGGGGATCTATTTGCCGTTCTCTCCGCTGGGAGCAGCCATCGGATTGCAGCCCCTGCCTATCGCCTACTTCCCGTGGCTGGCCGGAACGCTGCTCTGCTACTGCCTCGTCGCTCAACTGATGAAGACCGTCTACATCCGCCGGTTCGGACAATGGTTCTGACGGCCAAGCGCATGAGAGGTCCTGATCATGTCCACATCACCGTTGATCCTGAGATTTGCGCCGCCGCAGGCTGGAGACTGCCCGCGACAAGGGCCGCCACCGCCGAGGCGACAAGCGCCGCGTCCGCCCCACAATCGCGAGCCGGGCGATGCCAGGTCGTCGCTTCGGAATCGGTTGGACAGACGTTTGTGTTGGGCTTTGGCGGTTTTGGCGATGTTCGTGACGCATGCGGCCGTTCACCTTGCTCGTCGCCGTCTGCTGGACGGTTTCAAGCTCAGATTCCTGCTGCGTTGCGGCGCACGGTTGAACAGAGCGGCGATATCGCGAATGCGGCGTTGCCGCTGGTGAGCCACACAAGCGCAAAACGATCGCTTGCATGGAACCAAAGCACGAGGCCCGGACCTGAACCGGACTTCGATCAGCAAGGAGCTTCAAATGGACGACCCATCTAGTCGCGGCGCGACCAACAACTCGCGCCGCTTGAATTCACGAGAAAACTAGGAGGGCAGCTCGCGGCTATTGGCGCCGGGCGCTCTCGCAACCCGACGCCAGGAGTAGCCCATGACTTATTTTACGACCCACGGACTTCCCAATTTCACTATCACCACCGGACTGAAGGTTTTCAGGCGTCGTCGGGTTCTTTTTTGCCGACTGATGGTGATCGCTTTCTACTTGCTGGCGCTCGGTCTTGTAGCGGTTCTTCAGGTAACCAAAGCGCACGCGCAAGAACTTCAAACGACTCCCGGCCATCCGGATGCGGCACGGCTCAACACTAGTGGACCGCAACCCATCCTGGCGATGCCAACGAAGGCACCGGGGGCCTCGCGTGACAATAAGGTGGAATCGGGCGGGCCCGACTGGTCGGGCGTCTATTTTGGCGGACACACCGGTTTCGGGGCTGGCAGCCTTGGCCCGGGAACGAACCCCGTCTTGAATCAGTCCGTTGGCCTGCCGCCTACGGTGACAGGAATGATCGGCGGCTTTCAGGGAGGCTACAACTTTCAGGCCAGCGATCGTTGGGTGCTCGGCGCGGAAGCCGATGTCACTTTTGTGAGCCCGCCCGATGAGACGCGACGGATACCGGCTCCCTTCAACACATCCCTGGATGTCGTGGGGACGGTGCGTGGCAGGATCGGCTATGCTTTTGGCCCATTCCTCCCCTATGCAACGGGAGGCCTCGCTTGGACACGAACGAACGTCGACATCAATGGCGATGACGGCAGCGTTTTGTCAAAACTGGGGCGCTGGCACGCTGGGTGGACGGCAGGCGCAGGTGTCGAAATGGCCTTGGGCGGACCATGGACGGCACGCGTCCAGTACGACTACCTCGATCTGGCTTCCTCGACCTATCGACTCGATGGTGCCGGACTGCGCGATGTGTCCGTCCGCCCCCGAACCCAGAGGTTCACGCTTGGCCTGAACTACCGACTGGGCGATGTGGCCTCGACACTCCCAAGACCACCGGCAACTGTCGAAATGTCGCCGGACTGGAATATTCATGGCCAGACCACATTCATCGCCCAAGGCTATCCCGCGATTCGTTCCCCCTACGCTTCCAGCGCCAGCCTGCCCGGTGGTGGGCAAGTTCGTGAGACGTGGACCGCGGACGCATTTCTTGGCGTGAGGCTTTGGGACGGTGGTGCGTTCTATTTCAATCCCGAGCTAGCCCAAGGCTTCGGGCTGAACGGGACGCTCGGACTCGCAGGCTTTCCAAATGGAGAAGCGCAAAAAGGCGGCGCTGAATTTCCGAAATTTCGGCCACAGCGCTACTATCTTCAGCAGACATTCGGTCTTGGTGGCGAGCAGGAGGATGTCGCAGACGGCCCCCTGCAACTGGCGGGGCGACGCGATATCGATCGCGTCACTGTCACGGTTGGTCGTTTCGCGGTTGGCGATTTCTTCGACGCGAATGCCTATGCCAAGGATCCGCGCGCGGATTTCATGAATTGGGCAATCTGGTCGTCGGGGGCCTATGACTTCCCCGCCGACCTTCCCGGCATGACGCGCGGTGCGGTCATCGAGCTGAATCGTAAGGATTGGGCTGTGCGAGCCGGGGCCTTCCAAGTGCCCAGGGAGCCGAACAGTGATGTTTTGGTCTTCAATGGGGGCGGCGGTGGCGCCGTCGAGTTCGAGGAACGGCACAGCCTGTTCGGGCAGCCGGGTAAGGTTCGGATCGGCGCTTTCATCAACCGTGGTTACACCGGCGCGTATCGCGACGCTATCAACCTCGCGCAAGCGAGCCCTCAAACAGATATCAACGATGCGATGACGGCCCTGCGCCGCAATCAGAATAAGTATGGCTTTTATGGAAATATCGAACAGGCTTTGACAGCTGACCTCGGGCTTTTCGCCCGTGCAAGCTGGAACGACGGCCGCACCGAAATCCTCTCCTTCACGGACATCGACCGCAGCATTTCCGGTGGTTTCTCCCTAAAGGGTTCTGCATGGGGACGGCCTGCGGACACGATCGGAGTCGGTGCTGCGGTCAACGGCCTCTCGAGTGCACATCGTAACTTCCTCGCCGCCGGAGGCACGGGGTTGCTGATCGGTGATGGGAGACTGCGCTACGGCCACGAGTCGATCGTCGAGGCGTATTACGCCTTGCGGGTCAACGGCTGGAGCACCGTCACCTTCGACTATCAGTTTGTTGCAAACCCCGCCTACAACGCCGACCGCGGACCAGCCTCGATTCTGTCGCTTCGCGCCCACGCCGAATTCTGACAGCGAGTGGAGTGGCAATTCCAGCAATAGCGCGGGCTTGCGCCTCGGGAGGGCGCGACCGACGCAACGAGATGGGAACACATTCAGATGGATTGGCAAAGCCTTGGCCACACCGCACTCACGCTCGGGGGCGCATTCCTTCTTGGCGGCTTGATCGGCTTCGAACGGCAATGGCGCCAGCGCCTGGCCGGGCTGCGAACCAATACCCTCGTCGCGCTCGGCGCGGCCATCTTCGTCCTCTTTGCCGGGCTGTTCCCCGGCGAGGCGAGCCCGACGCGCGTTGCGGCCCAGATTGTTTCCGGCATCGGCTTTATGGGCGCCGGCATCATCTTCAAGGAAGGGTTGAATGTGCGCGGGCTCAACACCGCCGCGACGCTGTGGTGCTCCGCCGCGATCGGCGCGCTGTGTGGGGCCGGATTTTTCTTTCATGCATTGATTGCGACGACGTTCGTCATCGCCGTCAACGCAGTTCTGCGCCCGCTCGTGCGCCTCGTTGAGCGCCAGTCATTCGCCGCAAGCCCGTTGGACAGCGCATATGCGATCAGCATCATCTGCCATGGAGAGGCTGAGGCGCATGTTCGGGCGCTTCTTCTTCGCGATCTCGCCGGTGCGCTGCACATCCGCGACCTCGAAAGCACGAATATCGAGGACACAAACCGAGTCCAGGTGAGCGCGACAGTGCGAGCCGACACTCGGCAGGATCGCCTTTTGGAACAGATTATCGGTCGTCTCAGTCTGGAGCCGCTGGTAACATCTGCTCGGTGGCGGTTCGAGCCAGGCGAGTGACCGAGAAGCAATAGTTATCTAGGTACACGGCGGAGTAGATTCTCCAGGGAAGAATATTGAAAGTAGGTAAGTTGATCGAGAAGGTGAACAATGCTCAAGATCGCCAATGATATACGTCCCGGATCGGCGCTGACGTTGATCGCGATGGGCGTTGCGATGGCCGGCATTTTTATCGCCGATACGGTCACGGACTACGCCATCGCAGCGGCCGTATTCTACACAGCGGTCATTCTCGTTGCGACACGCATCTTGTCTGGCACGGCTGTAGTGGCCCTCGCTTGCATTTGTGTCGCGCTGACCCTGATCAGTTTTTTCTTGACCCACTCCGGTGCGTATGAGGTCGGCATCGTCAATACCGGGATTAGTATCGTTGCGATCGGCGTTACAACCTATCTCAGTTTAAGGATGGTGGCTGCGAAGGCCGAGGCGCTGGAGGCGCGCGATCGGCTTTTGCGAATTGCGCGGGTCACGACGCTCGGTCAACTGTCGGCGTCGATCGCGCACGAAGTCAACCAGCCCCTGGCTGCCGTCGTCGCCAGCGGCGGCGCGTGCACCCGATGGCTTGCCCAGGAGCCGCCAAATCTCGACAAGGCCCGCCTCGCGCTCGACCGCATCGTCAGCGATGCCAACCGGGCAAGCCAGGTCATCGCGCGCATTCGCGCCCTTTCGAAGGGCGAGGCGCCGCGCCGACAACCATTCGACCTCAGGGAAGCTGTCATGGAAATCGCGACCTTGTCGCGCGGCGAGATCGAGCGTGGCGGCGTCGCCTTGCAACTGGACCTGCATGACGGCCTACCTCGCGTTTTTGCCGATCGGGTCCAGATCCAGCAGGTCATCAGCAATCTCGTCCTCAATGCGACCGAGGCGATGTCGGACCGCGCATTGCCCGAGCGTCGTCTGCGAATTGCCGCCTCGCAGGATGGACGGGATGCGATCGTTCTCGCGGTGGCCGATTCCGGCACCGGTCTGGCGCCGGGAGCTCGTGAGCACCTCTTTGACGCCTTCTGGACGACGAAAGAGGGAGGCATGGGTCTTGGCCTTACCATCAGTCAGACGATCGTTGAAGCGAATGGCGGACAGATTTCCGCGGCTCCAGTCCCTGGAGGCGGGACCGTATTTGAGGTGCGCCTGCCGCGCCACATGGAGGCAGCCTGATGAAAAATGAACCGACGGCGGATTCGCGGCCGCAGCCCATCGTCTATGTCATCGATGACGATCGGTCCGTTCGCGCCGCGCTCGAAGATTTGCTCGCATCCGTTGGGCTACAGGTGCGCTCGTATAGCTCGGTTGCCGAATTTCTGGAAAGCTCCATGCCGGACGCGCCCGGCTGCCTGCTGCTCGATGTGAGAATGCCCGGACAAAGCGGGATCGATTTTCATCGGCAAATGCCTGAATACGGCATTCATCTGCCGACGATATTCATCACGGGACATGGGGACATCACGATGGGCGTGAACGCCATCAAGAATGGCGCCTTCGAGTTCTTGACCAAGCCGTTTCGCGACCAAGACCTGCTGGATGCTATCCAACAAGCGATCGAAAAAGACCGGCGAAGGCGCGAGAGCGAAGCGCGTTCGCTGGATTTGAATGCGCGTTGGGAGACATTGACGCCCGGCGAACGAGACGTTTTCAAGCTCGTTGTAAAGGGCCTCCTCAATAAACAAATCGCCGCCGACCTGAATGTTAGCGAGATCACGGTGAAGGTTCGCCGTAGCCATCTCATGCAGAAGATGCAGGCCAAGACGATTATTGACCTTGTTAGAATGTCGGACAGTTTGAGCGTTTGAATCTCGACTGAGAGGAGAGCCCCTGCACCGCGAACTGGTGCGCGATCTGCGCGGGCGTGCCACCCCCCCCCTTTCAGAACACGGTATATTTCGAAGATACGTTGGTATATCGAATCTATATAAGATCATCGGCCAATGAGCGTCTGTAGCCGTCTATTCTAGGGTGAGAATCGGGAGGTCTTGCCTTAGCTGCGGTCGGGGCGCGATGGTCGTGGTAGATGGTGCTTACAGAGCGATGCTCGCAACGAGCGGACGATGGACCGTCGCGAGGCCAGGAATCATTTCGAATAGATCTCGGTCGCAATTGACCGATGCTTGAATTCCGCCAGATCCGGTATTTTCTTGCGGCGGCCGAATATGGCAGCTTCCGAAAGGCGGCCTTGGCCTTGGGAATACAGGAATCGGCGATCAGCCGTCGCGTTCGCGATCTCGAAGACGAACTCGGCGCTTCCCTATTTCAGAGGCACAACGGCGGCGTCTGCCTGACGTTGGCAGGACAGCAGTTTGTGCGTCGAGCACGCAAAGCACTTCAACAGATCGACTGCGGCGCGAAGGATGTGGCCGCCATAGGTCGCTCCGAGCGGGGGCATATCAAGGTCGGCATCTTTTCGTCGCTCGCGTCTGGATTCCTGTCCGATCTGCTGGGAGCCTACGGCAAGGAGCATGCAAGTGTACGGGTCGAATTTTTTGACGGCGATCCTGCGGATCACGTTGCCTCGATCCGGCGACTTCAACTCGATGTGGCTTTTATCACGGGAACCACACAGTGGTCGGACTGTGAAACAGAGCAACTTTGGTCCGAGCGAGTATTCGCCGTACTTCCCAGCGATCATCCTCTCTCTGAGAAATCGGAGCTTGGCTGGCGTGATCTTGTGGACGAGAGATTCATTGTAAGTGACGGTGCCCCTGGATCGGAAATTCACGACTATTTGGTTCAACGCCTCGCCGATCTTGGGCGTCACCCAGAAATCGATACCCAATACGTCGGGAGGGACAATCTCCTGTCGCTTGTGGCGATCGGCCAAGGCGTCACGGTCATGAGCGAGGCCGGGACGGCGGCTCAGTTTCCGGGAACTGCCTATCGGCAGCTTGCCGGCGAGGTTCTGCCGTTCTGCGCGGTGTGGTCGCCGCGGAATGATAACCCGGCCTGGCGCCGCCTCCTCAGTCTTGCGCGTTCAATGTCGCGCTCGGCTGCCGCCACAATCATTCAGACGGTTTCGGCAGTTCTTTTGACTTCCTCGCTTTCGCAAATCCCCGATCCGTGGCTATGAACCGCTCCAGCATCGGAGCGATGAGGCGAACGGGATCGGCCGGCGGTTGCCTCGCTTCGCGGCCGAGAATTTCTGCGTAGGCCGTTAGGTCGCGATGCAGGCTTGCCGGTAACTCCACCGTGACCTTCACCGGTTTGTCGTCGACGATCGCTCCCAATTTCAGCTTGGTCATGTCAGCCTCCGTAGGGTTCGAGAACGAGATCGCGGGTGACGATGACGCGGACGGGCAAGCCTGGCCGGATGGTGAGGGTCGGTGCGATGTTGAGCTGGCGCTGGACGATCTGCTGGCCGGTTTGACTGACGCTATTGGAGGCACCCTGTCGCAGCGCCCGCACAATATCGCTGTCCTGGCCAGACGAGCCCGCCTCCGCACCGATGCTCAGAATCGTGGAAAGTGCAGCGGCCTTGAACAGTTCGCCCCAGTGATAGTCGACGCCATCCTCAAGGCCCGCATAGCCCTCGGCGTCCGCACCAGGCTGACGCTCCAGAACGATGGAGCGGCCATTGGGGAAGATCAGCCGGTTCCAGACGAGAAGTATGCGCCTCTGACCGAAGCCGACGCCACTGTCATACTGGCCGATAACGCGCGTGCCCTGTGGCACAAGCAGGATCTTGCCGGTCGGGCTGTCATAGATGTTCTCCGTCACCTGTGCGGTGATCTGACCCGGCAGGTCGGAGCGGATGCCGGTGATGAGCGCGGCCGCGATGACGGCGCCGGCCTGCAGGACGTTCTTCGACGCTGGCGCGGCAACGCGATCCGGCGAGACAGTGCGCTTGTCGGGCGTCTGATTGAGGAATGCGAGCTGACGATCCTGCGCGGAGGGTGTCGCTGGCTGCGGCGCAAGGCCGAGGCTGGCGAGATCGGCCGACGGCGTGGCGGTCGCAGTCGGCTGTGTCGAAGCTCCAGCCGTAGCGGGCCGAGTCTCGGTGGATGCGAACAGCCGTGCGGTCCGAGCCGCCTCCAGTTCCTGCGCCCGGCGCTGTTCCTCGGGGCTCGGTCCCGTCGGACCTGATGCCGGTGCGCCGATCGGCGGCACTGTGCCACCGTTCTGCGCGTTGAGGATCGGGCGACCGAGGTCGCCGGGCAGCGGCGGGCCGAGCTTCGGGACGCCGGAATAATCCTTCGGCAATCCAGCCAGACCGTCCGGTGTCGAGCGGTTGTCCGTAGAGTAAAGCTCCTGACCCTGGCCGCTGTGACGAGTCTGGAGCGCATAGATCAGCGCCCCACCGACACCGAGGCTTGCCGCAAGACCCAGACCGGCCAGCACCTTGCGGGACAGGCGGGTCACACGCGGCGGCTCGGCGCGCAGCCGCATGGTCGCGGCCGGCTCGCCGGTCAGCGGCCGAGCGTCGTCGTCGGTCGGCTGAGGCTGGGGCGCCGAACCGGGCGTCCGGCCTTCCTCCTTTTCGGGATCGCGTTCGTCGCTCACGATGCCGGCCTCCCGTCGGTGCGGGAGATGCGGACACGCTTCTGGTTCTTGCCCGCGCCGAACCGCAGTTCGGCGGCGGCGAACAGTCGATCGACGATCATGTAGTTGCCGCGCACGCGATAGTTCACCAGCTCGGAGGTGTCGCCCTCCGGTCCGACCACGAACAAGGGCGGCATCTCGCCCTGTCCGATGCCGCGGGGGAATTCGATGAACACCTGCTTGCCGTCATCGAAGGCGCGCAGCGGCCGCCACGGTGCGCGGTCGCCGGTCACCTCGTAGCGGAAATTGACACGGGCGAGATCGATGCCGCCCGACACCGGCTGCGCGGCCTCGGCTTGGCTGTTCTGGCGGCGCAGCGCGATGAGCTGGTCCTGCGGATATTGCCAAGACACCGATGCCATATAGGTCGATGGCGTCGCGCGCAGCTCCATGTGATAGGTGCGCCGGTCGGTGTTGATGACGAGATTGGTCATCAGCTCGGCCCGCGTTGGCTTCACGAGGATATGGACCTGCTTGGCCGCGCCAACGCCGCTCTCGGTATCGCCGATGATCCAGCGCACTGTGTCGCCAGCGGCGACAGGACCGGAGCCGACGAGCTGCTCGCCGGGCTGAAGCGCGATGTCGGTGATCTGCCCCGGCGAGGCGTAGACCTGATAGAGCGCGCCATCGACGAAGGGATAGACCTGCATCGAGTTGATGAAGCCGTTGCGGACGGGCTGGACGCGCGCTGCGGCATTGGCCTGGTTGACGCGCGCGGCGGGATCGGACGGTTCCGGCTCGGGCTTGCCGTCCTTGCCGATGGGCTTCAACTGACCAGGCAGCGGGAGCGGTTTGGGAAGCTCCACCACCCGGACGGGCGCTGGCGGATCGGAGGTCTGCACAGCCGGCACCGCATTGTCGTAGGAAATCTCCGGCGGCGGGGTGTGAGTGGCGCACCCTGCCAGCGCCGAACCGGCGAGCAAGATTCCCGGCAAAGCGGATTTGCGGAAAACCGGAACTACGTGGATGAGCAAAGCCGGGAGCCCTGCACTCCAAGGGGCGGCTTTGCGGAGTGCGGGCGTCATTGTCCAAGCTCCTTCGACCAGTTGATGGCGTTGATGTAGATTCCGAGTGGGTTCTTCCGCAGCGTGTCGGCGTCGCGTGGGGGCTGCACGACGACGGTGAGGATCGCGGACCAGCGTTCGGTGGAGGCCAGTGAGCCGTCCTGATAGCGTCGCTCGATCCAGGCGATGCGGAAGCTCGACGGCGAGGCGCGGATCACCGACGACACTTCGATCGCGATCTGCTGCTTGCCGACCTTGGTGAAGGGGTCGTTGGCGCGCGCATAATCGTTCAGCGCGAGCGCGCCACCCTGTGTCGTGAAGTCGTAGGCGCGCAGCCAGTTCTGCCGCACGATGATGGCGTCGGACGGGATCGAGCGGACCTGCTCGATGAAGCGCGCGAGGTAGAAGGCGATTTGCGGATCGTTTGGCTGATAGTCGGCGGTCGCCGGCGCGATCGCCTGCGCCTGGCCGAGCCGGTCGACCTGCACTACCCAAGGCACGATCGAGCCGTTGGCGGACTGCCAGACCAGCGCGGCCGAAAGGCCGCCCGCGAGGGCCAATGATCCGAAGGCCATGTAGCGCCAGTTACGGGCCTGCACGCGGGCGGAGCCGATGCGATCGTCCCAGACCTGAGCGGCGCGCTGATAGGGAGTCTCGGGCTGAGGGGCTTTGCCGTAGTGGGTGGATGGTCGCTTGAACATGGTCAGTCGCTTTCGGAGAGGTTGACGGAGGAGCCGCCGCCATGGCTGTCGCCGCTACGCACGGCGTGGGCGGCGGCCTGAACGCCATGGGACATCTGCTGCGAGCGCTTCATGCGTTTCGCCCAGGCCGGCGGCCCGTCGCTGGTGGAAGACGCAGCTCCGGGAGATGCGGCCTCCGCGGTGGCGGTCGTCGCAGCACCGGATGCGCCGGTGGCGATCTCCGTCGCGGCCTGGCCACCGGCCTGATAGCTCTGCTTCAGGCTGTCGGCGGCACGACCGGCTGCGCGCTTCAGCGGTGAGACGGCCGCCTTCGCGCCGGTGCTGGCAACACTGCCAAGACCCGACGCGACGCCGGATGCGCCGGCCTGGCCGGCCGCGCCGAGGCTGTAGGCGGTGGAGGCGCCACCGGCGAGGGCTGCACCGCCACGCGCGGCGGCGGCAGCGCCGCCAGCAAGTGCAGCGCCGCCTGTCACGACGGCGCCGGCAGCGGCCGCGCCTGCTGCGACAACGCCGCCGGCGGCAAGACCAGTGCCAATGGCCGCGCCGGCGCCGAGCTGCGGGCCACCGGAGATGAGGCCGTTAGCGATGCCGGGACCGAAGATGCCGAGACCAAGCAGCGACAGCGCGGCAAGCACGATCGCCATGGCATCGTCGATCGATGGCGTTGCGCCGTTGAAGCCCGAGGTGAACTCGGAGAACAGCGTCGAGCCGATGCCGATGATGACGGCGAGCACCAGCACCTTGATGCCGGAGGAGATGACGTTGCCGAGCACGCGCTCGGCCATGAACGCCGATTTGCCGAACAGGCCGAAGGGAATGAGGACGAAGCCGGCGAGCGTGGTCAGCTTGAACTCGATCAGGGTGACGAAGAGCTGGATCGCCAGGATGAAGAACGCCAGCAGCACCAGCGCCCAGGCGAAAAACATGCAGGCGATCTGGATGAAGTTCTCGAAGAACGACCAGTAGCCCATCAGGCTGGAGATGGAGTCGAGCAGCGGCCGGCCGGCATCGAGACCAGTCTGCGCCACCTTGCCGGGGCGCATGAGATCGCTCACGGCAAAGCCCGTTCCCGAAGCCTTCAGGCCGAGGCCCGCGAAGCTCTCGAAGACGATGCGGGCGAGATTGTTCCAGTTGGAGATCAGGTAGGCGAAGACACCGACGAAGAGCGTCTTCTTGACCAGCCTCGCCATGATGTCGTCGTCGGCGCCCCATGACCAGAAAAGCGCGGCGAGCGTGACGTCGATGACGATCAAGGTGGTGGCGATGAAACCGACTTCGCCGCCGAGCAGCCCGAATCCTCCGTCGATGTAGCGAGTGAAGACCTCGAGGAAATGGTCGATGACACCGGTGCCGCCCATGTCAGCGAACCTCTGGCTGAGCGGGCTCGGCCTGCATCGCAGGCCCGGTCACGTCCGCTGGCGCACTGTCTTTGTGGATGGGAGCGGCCGACGCGGGCGCGCTTGGAAACAGCGTGGTCGGCGCAACCGGCGATGGTGATGAAACGGGGGCCGGCTGGCCGAGGAAGCGGCGCCGGTTCTCTGCCCATGCCTTCAGGCAATTGGGATCGCGCGTGCCGGCCTCGCCGATCTCGGAACAACGAAGCAATTCGGCGGCGAGAGGATCCGATGTTGTGACCGGACGGCCCTGCGTCGCGAGGACGTCCGTCGAAACGTCCTTGCGGTTCATCTCGATCGCGGTCGCCGTGATGGCGACCGCGACGAAGACGATGGCGCCGACGCGAGCGAGGGTCTTGCCGTCCATCGTGCCAGCCTCAGTTGCCGCTGTTCGGGAACATGCGGGCATTGCCGGGCTGGTAGCCCGAGCCCGGCGTCAGGAAACGCCGGCGCTGCTCGCGGCCCTGTTCGGCGGCGGCGGCCTGCTCGGCCGACTGCAAGGCCTGCGCCCGGCCGTTGGCCGCCACGACGGCGGTGAGATCCGCGAGTTGCTGCGCCTGGAGCGCAAGGAGTTGGTTGCCGGCCTGCGTCGCCTGCAGCGCGCCGGTCGCGCCCTGGCTCTGGCCGATCAGCGCCGACATCTGCGTGCGATTGGTGTCGATGTTGCCGACGACGCCCGCCTGCACCCGCATTGCGTCCTGCAGGCCGCCGACCGTGTTCTGCCAGCGCGAGCGGGCATCGGTGACGAGTTGCTGATCCGAAGCGGACAGCGAGACGTTCCCGTACTTCTGCTGGAACATCCGGTCGATCTGCTGGACGTCGTAGGCGATATTCTGCGCCTGGTTGAGAAGCTGCTGCGTGCGCTGGACGGACTGCTGAAGCTGTTGCAGCGACGAGAACGGCAGGCTCGCAAGGTTGCGTGCCTGGTTGATCAGCATTTGCGCTTCGTTCTGAAGCGAGGTGATCTGGTTGGTGATCTGCTGAAGCGATCGCGCCGCCGTGAGCACGTTCTGCGCATAGTTCGAGGGATCGAATACGATGATGGCGTGAGCGGGCGTCGCCAGCATGGGCGCGAGCGCGACGGGAGCGGTCAGCAGCGCGGCAGCAAAACGCGCTGCGCGGGAATTGCGCAGTTTCATTGGGACGTCTCCTTGTTGGTGAGCGTGGGGATGAGATCGGCGGCCCAACCGACCTCACGGTGATCGAGCCATGCGGCGAGGAAGCCGTCGCGGCCGTGTTCGGCGACGATGCGGGCAATGGCCGCCTGGTCGGTCTTCGATGACGCGGCGCACAGAGCGAGCGCGACATCGGACAGACCGAGCTCGAAGAGGCGGTTGCCGCGCCGCGACTGGCAGTAATAGTCGCGCTTGGGCATTGCCCGCGCGATGATCTCGATCTGGCGGTCGTTGAGGCCGAAGCGCCGATAGATCGCCGTGATCTGCGGCTCGATCGCGCGCTCGTTCGGCAGCAGAAGCCGGGTCTGGCAGCTTTCGATGATGGCAGGCGCGATGGCCGAGCCGTCGATGTCGCTGAGCGATTGCGTGGCGAAGATGACGCTGGCGTTCTTCTTGCGCAGCGTCTTCAGCCATTCGCGGAGCTGGCCGGCGAAACCGTCATCGTCCAGCGCCAGCCAGCCTTCGTCGATAATGAGAAGAGTCGGCGAACCGTCGAGCCGATCTTCGATCCGATGGAAGAGATAGGAGAGAACCGCCGGCGCCGCGCCGGTGCCGATCAGCCCCTCAGTCTCGAACGCTTGAACGAACGCCGAGCCAAGATACTCGCGTTCAGCGTCGAGCAGCCGGCCGTAGGGACCGCCGACGCAATAGGGCCTGAGCGCCTGTTTGAGATCGTTCGACTGGAGCAGCACGACCAGGCCGGTGATCGTGCGCTCCTCGACGGGCGCCGATGCCAGCGAGGTCAGCGCCGTCCAGATATGCTCCTTCACCTCGGGCGTGATCGCCACGCCCTCGCGGGTCAGGATCGATACGATCCAGTCGCCCGCCCAGGCGCGCTCGGGCACGTCGTGAACGCGGGCGAGCGGTTGAAGGCTGACGTTATCGGTCGCGCCGTCACTGAGATCGCCGCCGAGGTCATGCCAATCGCCGCCCATGCCGAGCGCCGCCGCGCGGATCGAGCCGCCGAAGTCGAAGGCGAAGACTTGGGCGCGAGCATAGCGTCGGAACTGCAGCGCCATCAGCGCCAGCAGGACCGACTTGCCCGCGCCGGTCGGGCCAACGATCAGCGTGTGGCCGACGTCGCCGACGTGAAGCGAAAGCCGGAACGGGGTGGAGCCTTCGGTCTTGCCGAAGAGCAGTGGGGGCGCTGCAAAATGCTCGTCCCGTTCCGGCCCCGCCCACACCGCCGACAGCGGGATCATGTGGGCGAGATTGAGCGTGGAGATCGGCGGCTGGCGGACGTTCGCATAGACGTGGCCGGGCAATGATCCGAGCCAGGCGTCCACCGCGTTGATCGTCTCGGCCATGGCAGTGAAGTCGCGGCCCTGAATGACCTTCTCGACGAGGCGCAGCTTCTCGTCGGCAGCGCGCGGATCCTCGTCCCACACCGTCACCGTCGCGGTGACGTAGGCCATCCCGGCATAGTCGGCGCCGAGTTCCTGGAGCGCCATGTCGGCATCGGCGGCCTTGTTCGCGGCGTCGGTGTCCACGAGGACGGACGCCTCGTTGGTCATTACCTCCTTGAGGATCGCGGCGATCGACTTGCGCTTGGCGAACCATTGCCGGCGGATCTTGGTCAGCAGCTTGGTCGCGTCGGTCTTGTCGAGCAGGATCGCCCGCGTCGACCAACGATACGGAAATGCGAGACGGTTCAGCTCGTCGAGCAGGCCAGGTGTCGTCGCCGTTGGAAAGCCTGTGACGGTGAGGATGCGCAGATGCGACGCGCCAAGGCGCGGCTCGAGCCCGCCGGTGAGCGGCTGGTCGGCGAGCAGCGCGTCGAGATAGATCGGCGTTTCGGGGACGCGGACACGGTGCCGTTTGGTCGAGACGCAGCCGTGGAGATAGGTGAGCGTCTCCGCGTCATCAAGCCAGCGGCATTCGGGCATGAAGGCTTCGACCAGGCGCAGGATGCGATCGGTGCGATCGGCGAACCCGGTCATCACCTCGTTGGGGTCGAGGCCCGACTTTTCCCGGCCTTCATAGAGCCAGGATTCCGCGCGCGCGGCGTCCTCGGCCGGCGGCAGATAGGTGAAGGTCAGGAAATAGCTCGACTCGAAATGTGCGCCAGCTTCCTCGAAATCCGCTTTGCGCTCGGCGTCGACCAGCGCCGAGGCGGGATCGGGAAAGCGGCTGTCGGGATAGAGGTTCGAAGCTTGCCGCTGCGCCTCGACGAAGATTGCCCAGCCTGATCCAAGGCGACGGAACGCATTGTTGAGGCGGCCGGCGATGGCGACTAGCTCAGCCTGTACGGCGCTGTCGAGATCGGGGCCGCGAAACCGCGCGGTGCGCTGAAAGCTGCCGTCCTTGTTGAGGACGATGCCGGAGCCCACCAGCGCGACCCAGGGGAGGAAGTCGGCCAGGCGGCTGTTGCGATTGCGATATTCGGCAAGGTTCATCATGGCCGCGCTCCCCTCAGACCGAAAGGTGTGCGGGGACGCGCAGATGGCGGCGCACAACGTCGACGAAGAGCGGATCGCGCTTGGCAGCCCACACCGCGGTGACGTGGCCGATCGCCCAGATCGCGATCCCCACCAGCCAGAGGCGAAGCCCTAGGCCGACCGCGCCAGCGAGCGTCCCGTTCATGATGGCGATAGCCCGTGGGGCGCCGCCGAGCAGGATCGGCTCGGTCAGTGCCCGGTGAACGGGGACGGTATAGCCTGGGACGTCGCCGCCCTGATCGACAGCGCCCGTCATCAGACCAGCGCCCCGCCGCCGAACGAGAAGAACGACAGGAAGAAGCTCGACGCGGCGAAGGCAATCGAGAGACCAAACACGATCTGGATCAACCTGCGGAAGCCGCCGGAGGTATCGCCGAAGGCCAGCGTCAGGCCGGTAACGATGATGATGATCACCGCCATGATTTTCGCCACGGGACCTTCAATCGACTGCAGGATCTGTTGGAGAGGCTGTTCCCACGGCATCGACGAACCGGAAGCGTGAGCGGGGGCTGCCATCACCGCCGACAGAGTGGCGATGGAAACGGTCAAGACGAGATGATGGCGCGCGCGCCGCAGGCGTTGGATCACAGGCTTTCTCCTTCAGGTGCTGGGACGAACAAGCTCGAGCTGCCGTCGCCATCCGTGGTGGCCGGCGCGATGCGGTAGTCGCCGTCGAGACCGAGGCCTTCGACGCGCGAGAGTTCGGAGAGTCGCCGCGCGGACCCGCGACCGGAGAGGACGGCAACGAGGTCGATCGTTTCCGCGATCAATGCGCGCGGGACCGTGACGACTGCCTCCTGAATGAGCTGCTCCATGCGGCGCAGTGCGCCGATCGCGCTGCCGGCGTGGATGGTGCCGACCCCGCCAGGATGGCCGGTGCCCCAGGCCTTGAGCAGTTCGAGCGCTTCGGCGCCGCGCACTTCGCCAACGGGTATGCGATCGGGCCGCAGACGCAGCGAAGAGCGAACGAGATCGGAAAGTGAGGCAACGCCATCTTTTGTTCGCATCGCCACGAGGTTCGGCGCGGCGCATTGCAGTTCGCGGGTGTCTTCGATGAGGACGACGCGATCGGCGGTCTTCGCAACTTCGGCGAGCAACGCGTTTGTCAGCGTCGTCTTGCCGGTGGATGTCCCGCCGGCGACGAGGATGTTGGCGCGTGAGGAGACACTCCGGCGGAGTATCTCGGCCTGCGTCGCTGACATGATGCCGGCCGCGACGTAGTCGTCGAGCGTGAACACCGCGACAGCGGGCTTACGGATCGCGAATGCGGGGGCAGCGACGACGGGTGGCAGCAGGCCTTCGAACCGCTCGCCGGTTTCAGGCAACTCTGCGGATACCCGAGGAGCACCAGCATGAACCTCGGCTCCGACATGGTGCGCAACCAAGCGAACGATACGTTCGCCGTCCGCTGGTGACAGCCGCTCACCGGTATCGGAAAGTCCTTCGGAGAGTCGGTCGATCCAGAGGCGCCCATCGGGATTGAGCATCACCTCGACGATGCTGGCGTCATCAAGATAGCGCGCGATTGCAGGACCGAGCGCAGTGCGCAGCATCCTTGCGCCGCGCGCGAGGCCTTCCGAATTGTGGTGTGATGCTGTCATAGTGCCCCGTTTCTATCGGGGCCGATACAGTCCTTCCCCAGACGGGGATGATTAAAGGGGCCAGATTTCGGGGCGATTCAACAAAGATTCATCGACGTAGTAGTGTAGCGTGCAAATACAGGAGAACGGCGGTGTCGGACGCACGATACGCCAATACGCTCGCGGAGCTTGACCGGCTCTGCGCAAGCGTCTGATCCTCGCACAATGACCGCTCAATGCATTTGTTGTGGAGGTGATGGACATCCTCGATCGCGGAGATCATCCGGGGGGTGAGATCCTTCTTAATCGGGATCATGCACGGCGTTAGGCTGAACGGGACGGTACGTACGATAGCATCTTTGCAGCCATGAACCCCAGCCGAGTAGAGTAGCCTATGTTTCTTAGATCGGTTTTGGCCGCCGCCGCATTTGCTGCGGCGGTACTCCCCGCGGAATCGGTGTTCGCCGAGGGCGCCCGAAAAGCCAATCAAGGGCAACAGCGCGAGATCGGCAGCAAGGTAATTGAGAAGGCCAACGCCCTCCTTGACAGTTTAACACCGGCGCGGCGCAATGAAGCCCTCGTCGATTATAGATCACGGTGACGGACCGATCGGCGCGGAAAGAGATTTGTAGGCTTCCTCACCATTCAGCGCTGATTCAAGGCTATTTGACGCGCGATCGAACGCGGAAGAAACATCAACGCGTTTCGGGTAGCTCTGCACGGCTGAGCTTTTTGCGCACGCGCGCATGAATCTGGTCGACCCAAGCCAATCCCAATCGCCTGATGCGACCTTTCGGACACCTTAAGAGGAGAAAGTGTTCGATGCGAGACACCACAAAAAGCAGAAGGCGGATCCGAAGTGGCGGAGGCCAATGCGATAGTTGATTACTCATTGTTTTGCGTCTCCTTTGAGAAAATCTGCCACGGCTTTTTTTTGTTCGATGAATCTCAGGCGCTGGCACGCTATCCTGGCGTGCGCTTCGGCGGCCAGATCAACATGTTTGGAAGTGTCGGATAAAGGCGCAGACGCTCAAACGCCGCGGCTAAAGCCATCTCTCGGCGTCGAGCCGTCCAGCGGATATAATTTGCGATGAGCGCATAGGCGACAACGGGCAGCCTTTCGCCGCGTTGGACAAGGATAGCGATGCAACGTTCTAGTCCGTCATGGAGAGCACGCGTTGCAAAATAATGAAACGTGAACGGATCGCTGCGCGCTTTGGCAAAAGCGATCAGCATAGCGGCGATCAATCCGCAAGCATCGATCTCGCATTGAGAATCGCCGAAACAGCTGTCGACAAAAGCGATAATCTGAAAGCCCTTGGTCTGCTCGACTGAGGTCAGCGAAAAAGAACTACAAGAAGTTGCATCGGAAAGCGCCTGGATGCGTTCGGGAAGAGTCTTGAATTGTTCAGACATGAGGCGCCCCCATCAGCTAGTTAGAACAAAAGAGTTTTGTCTATTCAGATTGTTTCCTTTTCGTTTTGGTTGGCAGGCGACGACGCGGGGTATAGCAACGTCCGCGAGGCTATTGCGGACATGTCGGTGCTCGCGCCCGTGCGTCAACGTCGTCACCCGCCTTCTTGCGTGCTACTTCGAGCCGGTATTGCTTGTAGCAGCGTCGTTGCTGGTTGGCGTTCCGCCGATCTGGGGGATGCTGACCTCGACGCCGGTCGCGGCGACGAAGACCTTGAAGCCGATCAGCGCGACAGCAATCAGAAGATAGCCGCGTAGCACGCCCATCCAGACCTTCGTCATCAACGTCATATGCAGGGCAGGCAGCCGATTAAGCGGCGGCATGCGCCAGTTCCGGCGCTCGAGCATCGTCATCTTGGCGAAGCGGTGATCTTGATCGTTGCCATATGCGGCAGCGGGCACGTCATAACTACGCTTGCGTGCTGCGAACGAAAAGACGAACCCGCAAAGCCCCAGCAAAGAGCCGCCAATCAGTATTTTCAGAATTGTGCTGTCAGCCACATCTGGGAAGACGGTCGCCACGGTGAGGATGATCGAGAGCAACACAAGGGACCAGATTATTGCTCCGGTGAATACATTGAGCTTAGGACCGTTGGACCAGGGGCCGACAACCGCCTTGTCGTTGCAAAGGAGGAGCAGGAAGACCGTGGCACTTGGTAGCAGCACGCCAGCGAGAGCCTGCACGGCACTGACAAAGAGGCCCAGCAGCGCATCACTTGCGAAGGCAACAAGGCCTGCGGCAATGAATATGAGAATCCCGTAAGCAACGTAGAATCCGATGGCATCCGTGACTTTGCGATGCAATGAGTGCCTCACCCTGAGGACGTCGGCGATCGCATAAGACGTCGAGAGCGAGACGGCTGCTGCGCCGATGAGGCAAGCATCCAAAAGAGCGATTGCAAAAATCGTCGCCGAATATGGACCCACATATTTGTCCAGCGCCGTAAGCACCGCACCTGTATCCGTGAAATTGCCGAATTCCGGCCGTCCGGCAAACAATGCGGCACAGAACGCCATCATGGCAACGGCGCCGATTACTACCAGGAGGATCCCGAGGCAAAGATCGACTTTCTCGTAGCCGTTGAAGGCGGGCGTGATCCGCTTATCGACAACATAGCTTTGTTGGAAAAAGAGCTGCCAAGGTGCGACGGTCGTGCCAACGATGCCAATGACAAGCAGCATGACTGCCGCCATGTCGGAGTGAGCGGGCCATTGCGGCACGAGCAGTCCATGGGCGATCTCACCGATTGGTGGATGGATGGCGAGGAGCACAGGTATTAGCAACAGACTGCCAAAGACCAAAACCATCGCGAAGCGTTCAAACCGCTTGAAACTTCCGGTGCTGACGGCGGCCACTATGAGCACCGCCGCGACAATCAGTCCCGGAACTCTTGGCAAACCAAAATATTGGAGTGCGAATACGATGCCGATGAACTCGGTTACAATGGTTAGTCCGTTGAGAAGAACTAGGTCTATAAGGCTGAAGGCACCCCAGAACTTTCCGAAACGTTCGAATATCAGTCGTGCATGGCCAACGCCCGTCACAGCACCTAGCCGTGACACCATCTCCTGATTCACGTAAATCACCGGGATCAAGAGCATCAACGTCCACAGCAGAGAGGTGCCGTAGTTCTGACCTGCCTGCGTATAGGTTCCAAAAGCGCCGGCATCATTGTCGCCGACCATGACAATCAGTCCCGGGCCGACGATTGCCATCAAGGTCGCCAGCCTAGCCCGCCAAGTCTTTCGTACACCGGTGTCGTGCTGCCGGATGGTGCCGAACGCGCCGTGGATGTCGCCAATATGCGCGCTATCCAGGACAGCGGGCGCGCTTGAGGCCAATTCGATTTGTTCAAGCGATGTCGCAGAGGTATCGGACATTTCAAACTCCGTTGAGTTTTGCTCGTTTTTGGGTGAATTCACTGGATCAGAGCGAAGCGGTTGTTGGCTGGCCCCGCTGCGGCGGATGCTTTGCGACTGGGCAAGCTCCAGCCGTGTTGGGCGGAATGGCGAGCACGGCGAGCCCGACGTTGATTGCCCGTTGGACGAGATCGGCGGTGTGGCGCCCCCCTGGGAAAGCCACGACAAAGTCGGGTCGGCTGTCTGTCAGCATGAAATCGCTGCGCAGCCCTTCGGCCTTCTTGCCGTAAAACTCCCAATTTGGCGGGTAACGCACCACAGCGATCCCATGGCGACGCGCCCACGCCTCAGCGATGATGCCGACGCCTGCAATGCTGCCGTGGACCACAACGCTGATTGGCTTTCGCCAATGCAGTGCAGTTAGTTCGTGATGCACCATCTCGGCGTCCTCGAAGTGACGTCCTCCACAGACTAGGAGGCGCATGGCCGTGTCCTTTCGGGCTGCTCTTCGGGACACGGTGCTGGTGCGCGCGAGTTGGCGGTGATGCAGGGCGCAGGTACGCGATTTCCTTCCGAGCTGTCGTTGACCGGGGCGGGATCAGTCGTTCCCCGACGCGGCTTAGGAAGCTTTTCGGCAATGCCCATGCTTTCCACGCGGCGCCGCATCTCGGCCCAGACTTCGCTGGGTTCAATATTGAGTGCGTGCCACAGAACGACCAAGTGATAGAGAAGATCGGCACTTTCGCTGACCGTCTTTTGGGTCCGCTTCCTCACCGCCTCGAGAGCGACCTCGGCAGCCTCCTCGACAACCTTCTGCGAGATCTTCCGCAATCCGGCATTCATCAGCTCTGCCGTGCGAGCATGCTCCGTCAATGTCACATCATTCAGCGCGTTGTAGAGCTGCTCTAAATCGTTGGCGAAGATAGTATTCGCGCAAGTCGTATTAGTGCCTGCGGGGCGCGCAGGCAGCAAAGCCACCACTGCATTCATTAGTTAATCCCTTCGTTTGAACTTTGCTGCCAACAGCAGCGCTACGCTGCGCACGGCATTGCCGTGTGTCGCTATGATCAATCGTCAGGATTCTTCAGAGTGGCGGATGTCTCCAATTGCCAGCCCCTAATCAGCCGGCCATCGGATTCCTGATGCCAATGGGCAAGAAGCTTTGGTCTCGCCAAGTTGCGAGCGCCCAATTTCAAGCCGGGAAACACCCCGGCGAATTGAATATCATCATGGGCGACCACCGGTGGCGCCCGACGTGTGTCGATGTTGAGATGAGCGGCCATGGCCACCTCCGTCTGTTCAAGCAGTTGCTCGAACCCGGGTGGCCTGGACGGACGGTGCTCAGCGTCGAAGTGCTGGCGCAGTTACGTCGGCAGAACCGACCCGAGCGATGATGCAACCCAGCGGAGCGTCGATAGCAGGTGACTGACGCCTACTATCTCCCTCCGAGGGGTCGTTGCTAGATCGCGGGTTCATATGATCCTCTGCTGTGCCAATCCGGATCCAATTCACGACGAACTGGACCACGACGCGAACAACCCTGCCGGTCTTCACTTCGCGCGACATTCATATATACTCTGGGGGGTATATTACAACTATACCCGGGTATAGCGGAGGGACGCGATGGCGCATGCGGTGGCTGAGAAGCAGAAGCTGCTGAATAGGGTCCGACGCCTTCGAGGTCAGGTCGATGCGATTGAACGGGCCCTCATCGCGGATGAGAGTTGCGGCGACGTGATGCGGATAGTCACGGCCACGCGCGGTGCGATCAACGGAATCATGGCCGAAGTCGTCAATGGGCACATTCAAGCGCATATGGTCGATGCGAACCGCACGCCCACAGAAGCTGAACGTAATGCCGCGCTCGAATTAGTCGACGTTTTGCACACCTACATCAAGTGAACTGCGATGGCTCCACAAAAAACACCAGTCAATCAGCCTGCCCACGTCGATCCTATAGATCACGAGGCAAACTTGACGCATCGATACCCGCTCGGCACCCGTTCAAGGGAACTACTGACGTTCATCGATGGGCTATGGCGCCTCGTTAGGTCTGGAACGCTTCCCTTGCTGATCGGCATCCTCACTATCGGCATCTTCATCATCGACACCATAACCCCTTACGAGATATCCGCTGCGACGTTTTATGTGATTGTCGTTCTATTGTCGGCTCGCTTCAGCCACACGCGGGGCATGGGCACGGTCTCTGGAATATGCATCGCGTTGACGATCGCGAGCTACATCCTGACGCCGAGTGGAAGCTTCGGAACCGGAGTCGTCAACACCTCGATCAGCCTGCTGGCGATCGCGGCAACGACCTATCTCGCTGTCAAGATGGAGACCGCTCGTGTGGCGGCCGAACAGGCGCAGACCCGCCTTGCGCACGTCGCTCGGATCACGACTCTCGGCGAGATCGCTGCCTCAATCGCCCATGAGGTCAATCAGCCGCTCGCCGCAATCGTGACCAACGCCAATGCATGTACACGCTGGATTCACGGAGATCCCGCGAACCTAGAAAAAGCCGCGTCTTCGATAGATAGCATCGTCAGCGACGCAAACCGAGCAAGTGAAATCATCAAGCGCGTCCAAGCGCTGTCTATGCGTGCAGAACCAAAGAGGTCCTGGATTGAGATCAACGTCGTAATCAGAGAGGTGCTGGGGCTTTTGCAAAGCCGTTTCCGAGAAAGCCGAGTTTCCGTTTATACGAACCTGTCGAGTGATCTGCCCATGATCTTCGGTGATCGTATTCAACTTCAACAGGTTGCACTCAACCTTCTCGTGAACGCGATAGATGCGATGGGTACGCTGCAGAGCAGTGTTCGTGAGATTCGAATAAACTCCGCTAAATCAAGCGCGTCCGGCGTGATGATCACGATAGAAGACACGGGAGGCGGTATCGATCCTGGCTTCGTAAGGCATCTTTTCGATGCCTTTCACTCCACCAAGAGCGATGGCATGGGAATTGGACTTTCAATATGCCGATCAATTATTGAATCTCACGGCGGTAATATTTGGGCTGAGCCGACCAATCCGCGCGGCGCTACCTTTTGTTTTACTCTGCCTGGCGACAGGGAGAAAATACTATGAGACAGTCGAAACAGCCCGTCGTTGTGGGCGGCACGGTAGCCGTCGTCGACGATGATCTTTCCGTGCGTGAAGCGCTCAGAAATCTCCTGAGTTCTGTCGGACTTGATATTCACACCTTTGCGTCTACGCACGAGTTTTTGGCGTGGTCGATTCCTGATACGCCGATTTGCTTGGTATTGGACGTTAGAATGCCGGGTCAGAACGGCTTGGATTTCCAACAAGAGCTTTTCAGAACGCGTGTGGAGATCCCGGTCGTGTTCATTACGGCGCACGGGGATATCCCGATGTCGGTCCGGGCTATGAAGTTTGGCGCGATCGAATTTCTGACCAAGCCGTTTAGGGACCAAGACCTACTTGATGCGATCTATCTCGGTCTCCAGACTTCGCAAATCCGACGAAACGAGAAGACAATGACAGCTGATCTTCGCGCGCGGTACGATTCGCTTTCTGTTCGCGAGCGCCAAGTTATGGACATGATACTTGATGGAAAACTCACAAAGCAAATTGCTGCGAAGTTTGCACTCAGCGAAATCACGGTGAAGGTGTGTCGGGCGCAGATCATGCGGAAGATGGAGGCGGCATCCTTGCTTGAACTCGGGCGGATGTCCGAGAGATTGGAAAGAATAAGGGATTGAGAGGCAGTCGATTATTGCTGACTTCAATGCGGCCTTGGAGAGCAGCTTGGGCTCACGCAGGAGCGTGCGCGATCTGACGAGCTATTCTGCCTCGCCATCAACGTCCTCAGAAATCTCCTGATGAAGCTTCGGGCCCTTCGCGAGACGGCGGCCGAGAGCTGTGACAAACTGATCATAGCGTTCGCCAGCTTTGGCGCGCGCGGCCTGCGCAGCAGGTTCTGGCAAACTCGGTGTGGTGGTCACCCAGAAGCGCACGAAGACTGCGAGCATCTCGACCGATATTCCGATATCGCGCTCCATCCGCGACATGCGTCGGTCGAGCTGGTCGAGGCGTTTCGTGATGACGGCCTCCTGGCGTTCGGCGGCATCGGGTGAGAGGAATGACTCGATCGCCGCCTCCGCGACCAACGATCGCGAATGGTCGCGGCGCGCGGCGTGATCTGCGAGCCGGTTCATGACAGAGGGGTCGAGATAGACGGAGAGGCGTTGCTTGCGGGGTGGTTTCGTCACGGGCGTCTCACAGCTCCATGCCGTCACCGGGGTCGAGCGAGACCTGGCGCGCGACGCCCTGCATGAGCCGGTTCATACGGCTGGTGCGCACGGCATCGTCGTCAGACTCGTCCCGATCGGTATCGATCTCGAACGGGTTGTCGATTGGCACTTTCTTCTCGACGGGGTTCACCCGATTGAGTTCCGGTTGCTGGCGGCGTTCCGACTCGGTTGGATCTTCATCGGCGGGCTGCGCTAGCAAGGTGGCCTCGGCAATCTGTGGTCGGGCTGGCAACTGGTGCGTGGTCCAATCGTCGGGCTGTCCTTGCTGCGACGTTGTGAGCGCGGGCGGCGGCAGCAGGCGTTCCTTGAACCGAGCATCCTCGTAATAGCGCGCCTTCTTCGCACGAATCGGCGGCGTGCCCGCCGCCATGACGATCTCGTCGGTGGGAGGGAGCTGCATGATTTCGCCAGGTGTGAGCAGTGGCCGAGCTGTTTCCGAGCGCGAAACCATCAGATGGCCAAGCCAGGGGGACAGCCGGTGGCCGGCATAGTTCTTCATGGCCTTCATCTCGGTGGCGGTGCCGAGGGCGTCCGAAACGCGCTTGGCGGTACGCTCGTCGTTGGTCGCGAAGCTGACGCGCACATGGCAATTGTCGAGGATCGAATTGTTCGCCCCGTAGGCCTTTTCGATCTGGTTTAGGGATTGCGCGATCAGGAAGCTCTTCAGACCGTAGCCGGCCATGAAGGCCAGTGCTGACTCAAAGAAGTCGAGCCTCCCCAGCGCCGGAAACTCGTCCAACATCAGCAGGAGACGATGGCGTTCGCCCTTTGCTTGCAGATCCTCGGTCAGGCGTCGGCCGATTTGATTGAGGATCAGTCGGATAAGCGGTTTGGTGCGGTTGATGTCGGATGGTGGCACGACGAGATAGAGTGTTGCCGGGTATTTTCCGCCCACGATATCGGAGATCCGCCAGTCACAGCGCCGCGTCACTTCGGCGACGACGGGATCGCGATAGAGTCCCAGGAACGACATGGCGGTAGAGAGCACGCCTGAGCGTTCGTTGTCGGATTTGTTGAGGAGCTCGCGTGCGGCGCTGGCGATCACGGGATGCGGTCCGGCGTCGCCGAGATGCGCCGTCTTCATCATCGCATCGAGGGTGGATTCAATTGGTCGCTTCGGATCAGAGAGGAACGCCGCGACGCCGGCCAGAGTCTTGTCCTTTTCCGCATAGAGGACGTGGAGGATCGCGCCGACTAGCAGCGCATGGCTCGTCTTTTCCCAATGGTTCCGCTTGTCCAACGACCCTTCTGGGTCGACCAGGATGTCGGCGATGTTCTGGACGTCGCGAACCTCCCATTCGCCGCGGCGCACCTCGAGCAGAGGATTGTAGGCAGCGGATTTTGTGTTGGTCGGGTCAAAGAGCAGCACGCGGCCGTGCCTGGCGCGGAAGCCGGCGGTGAGCTGCCAGTTCTCGCCCTTGATGTCGTGAACAATCGCCGAGCCCGGCCAGGTCAACAGCGAGGGCACAACGAGGCCAACACCCTTGCCGCTTCGGGTGGGCGCGAAGCACAGAACATGTTCAGGCCCATCATGGCGCAGATAAGCGTGCTCGTAGCGTCCCAGCACGACACCATCGGGACCGAGAAGGCCGGCCGTCTCCACCTCCTTCTTCTCGGCCCAACGCGCCGAGCCATAGGTCTCGACCTTCTTGGCCTCGCGTGCACGCCAGACCGACATGCCGATGGCGACGGCGATCGAGATGAAGCCACCGGACGCCGCGATGAAAGCGCCTTCGACGAAGATCGCGGGTGCGTAGGCGTCGAAGCCGTACCACCACCAGAAGAAGGAGGGTGGCAGATAGAAAGGAAAGCCGAACAGCGTGAACCACGGCGCGCCCAACTCCGGCTGGAACGCCAATCGCCAAGCCACCCATTCCGTTGCGCCCCAAGTGGTGGCGAGGACGATCAGGAAAACGGTGAGGATCTGGCCCCATAGGATCTTCGTGGCGGACATTGGAACGGTCCTTTCGGAGAGAGGTTAGAGGCCGAGCCCTCGTTTGCGGCCAAAGCTCCAGTCGATGCCGCCATCATCGCGGGCGACGCCGGAAACATGCTTGCCGAGGTGCTTTTCCAGAGAGGGTGACCAGGGCACGAGTTGGAAGCCGAGGCCGTCGTCCAGCATGGCAAAGCGGCCGGAGGCGAGTGCCAAACGCTGGCGGTAGGTGCCGGCAACATACTCGCCGCTTCCCGCGCGATTGAACGGCTGGCCTGTTTCGGCGGAGAGTTTTTCGCCGGCCGCTTCCAGCTCGCGACGGCGCAGCGTGTCGATCAGCCCGCGATTGAAGGTGACACGCTGGCCGTGTCGCTCGCCGAAGCCCTGTCCGACCAGATGATCCGCGCGTCGATCCAGCGCCTGCCGTACCTCGGCGCCGAAGCCGGCCTCGGACAGGGCGGCAGGTTCGCGCGCGATGTTCTGCCGATCGAGCCAAGTCGCGCCGGTTGCCGTGACCTGACGATCGATATCGAGATCGGAGCGGACGGCGATTGCGACCCGGCGCTGTCCCTGTGCATCATCGAACGCACGCAACTCGACGATCGAACCCGCCGCGCTGTCACCGGCGGCTTCGAGATCGGGCAGCTTGATGTGATGGGTGCGGCCGTCGACGCCGTCGACCACGGCGTAGGCGGAGCCCTTCAGCTCGTCATCAAGACCGCGATCGACCAATCGGCCGATCACGGGCGCATCGAGGCTTTCGGCCGCGAGCACATAGCCCGCCGAGCCGCGTTCGATGCCGCGATCCGTCAAAGCCCGGTGCATGCGTTTGATGATGTCGCCGCGCTCGCCGAGTTCACGCAGAGTCGCCTCGGCCTTCGTGTCGATCGCCCATTGACCGGGGCCGACCTGCTCGGCGAGGCCGAGTGTTTCCAGCTTGCGGAGCCGTCCGACCTTCAGCGCATGAAATTCGTCGAGCCGGACGTTCGGATCGATCGCCGTCTCGATGACGCCCGTGGCATGGCCATCGCGGATAAGCTGGCGGTCAAGCTGCGTGAAGCGCTCGGCATCGACCTGGCGTTTCAGGCTGCGCTGGATGTCGAGGTCGGTGCGCGGCCCTAATTCCTGCGTGATGAGGTCACGCGCGCGGTCGCGCATTCCTTCCTTGATGTAGTCGCGTGAGATGACGAGGTCCTGCCCGTCGTCACGGACCCCGCGCACGATCAGGTGGACATGGGGATGCTCGGTGTTCCAGTGGTCGACCGCCACCCAATCGAGGCGGGTGTCGAGATCCTTTTCCATCTGCGTGACGAGATCGCGGGTGAAGGACCGCAGGTCGGCCATGTCGGGCGCATCGTCGGGCGAGACGATGAACCGGAAATGGTGGCGGTCGTCCTGGCACCGTTCCGCAAAGGCCTTCGGATCGGCGTCGTCGCCCCCGGGACCGAAGAGATGGGCCTTCTCCCCATCGCGGGTCACGCCTTCGCGGCGCAGATAATTGAGGTGGGTCGCGAGCGGCGCCGAGCGCGATGTCTGGCGCACGACGCGCGCCTTGATGACAGCGCCGCGCGTTCGCGCGGTGAGCAGCCGGTTCGCCTGGATGCTCGCACGCTGGCCCCGCCCGAAGCGCGAGCGGTTGCCGGACACGATCCGGCCGGAGCGTGAGACGCCGGCCCCGGCCTTCTTCGCCGCGGCGAGAGCCTGCGCGATGAAGGGACGAGCCTGCTGCGCACGGGTCGAGCGGATGCGGCCCGGCCGGATGCGGAAATCACTGTCGCCGGTCATGGCTGATGCCTCGCACATCGCGCCAAGCACAGGAAATCGCAGGAAAATCGGCGTAGTCGTGAGGTGCGGGGAAATCCCGCACATCGCGAAATCGCCTCATAACCTATTGAAAAACCACAACCGACCCAAGCCGCACCTCGCGGCCTTTTATCCTGCCATCGTCCGGTCGTGTTGCCTGCCTCTACCCTCATCGCACACCATGACGCGCTTGAGCACGCTATCGTGCGATCAGGAACCGGGCTGCTCATGGCGCATTCCTTTGGCCCGAACGCGGGACAAACAGCCCGCCCGACTGCGGCTCGATGGCGGAAACATCGCGCACGGACGATGTCGTCATCGCGGCATCGGAAGCGCGCTCGGCCGGTACGGGAACGGGTATCGATATGCGCTCAGCTTGCGCGATGAACAGCGGCGCGCGTGTCCAGGCGAGTGCATCGGCCGCGGCGGCCACGATCGGCCAAGTCGCATCGCCGCTGGTCACCGACGGCGCGACGATGGCGACATAGGCGCGCGTTTCCGCGGGCAGCGCCCGGCCCTTCAGCGAGTCCTCGTAACGACCAGGACCGGCATTGTAGGCCGCGATCCAGCCGGGCGATCCGTAGCGATCGAACAGCTCGCGGATGTAGCCGGCGCCGGCGATGATGTTGTCATGCGGATCATAAGGATCAGCGCCGAGACGGTGGCGAAGGCGCAAGCCTGCCCAAGTGGGCGGCATGATCTGCATCAGGCCCATCGCGCCCTTCGGCGAAAGGGCGCGTGGATCGCCTGCACTTTCGGCACGCATCACCGCCCTGATCCATGCGATCGGAACGCCGAAGCGCCGCGAAGCCTCGGCGATATGATCGCCATAGGGATCGCGTGGCGACGGTCGATCGGCGCCCAAGTCCTGCGCCATCGTGATCGCCGGCATGATGCTCGCGAGGCTAAGGCCGGAAAGGAGGAGGAGAGCCATGCGCCGGGCAGCGCAGCGCGGCCCGGACGCAATCGAACGGCTCCTCGGTTGACGAGAGCCAAGCATCGCTCAGTCCTTCTCGCCGCGATCGCGCGGACGCGACCAATGCAGCGACCAGGCCGAGCCGCCATCGTCGTCGCGGAACATGTTGGCGCGGATCGGGTGCGGGAATGTCGGATCGTCGATCAGCAGCGCGACGTATTCGCCGGCCTTCTCTCCGGAGCGTTTCCATCCGGCGCCGATCTCCGCGCCCGGCTCATTGTTCATGCCGTCGAAGACATGCACGCGATACTGCGGTGCGTTCTCAACCTCGGTCGGTTCGGCTGCGATGATTATGACGTCCTGGTTCAAAACCAGCGTCGTCAGATGCCCGACGAAGCCGGTCTCGTCGCGCGTGAATTCGCCAATCTGGGGCATGTCAGTCTCCTTCGCGGTGGGGATTGGGACAGCCATCGGCGAGCACCGCTCCCGCCGAATGGGAAGGCGGTCAGCGTGTCGGCGCACGCCATTCGAAGCGGCCGGTGCCGTCTTCATCGGTCCACAGTGGGACGGCACGGCCGATGATCTGGTCGGTCGAGATCAGGCCGAAGTAGCGGCCGTCGAGGCTGTCGCGGACCTGCCAGTTCATGAGGAAGACTTCGCCAGTCTGGACCCGGCGGCAGCCTTGCCAGACGGGAAGATCGCGGCCTGCGCGATCGCGCTCCAGTGCCGCACCGACCTCCACACCATCGACGGTGATAGTGAGGTTCGAACGGCAAACGGTCTGCCCGGAGACGGCGAGGATGCGCTTCATCAGCGGCACGCCCTTGGGCAGGTAGCCGCGCTCGGCGAGGAATGTCGCGAGCGGCTCGGGCGCATCGACCGCAACGAGATCGGTAACGTCGAGCGGCCCGTCGAAGTCGATCGAATAGAACCCGATGGGCGCGCTCGCCGATGCGTTCCAGATCAGCTTGATGGGCATCGGCGTGAGGCCGGGATAGCCGACGCTGAGCGCGGCGAGCGTCGTCGCCAGGAGAAGTCCGGCGCGGCTCACGACTCGGCCTTTCGGCGCAGCAGGAATGCGCGATGATGGTCGAGCGTGTAGGTGCGCGGCTCGTGTCCAGCAGCGAGCCGGTTGTGGACGTGACGCCAATGATCGGGCGAAACCGCTTCGGGATCGATGCCGATGCGCTCGATGGCGTCGATCGCCTGCAGCACGCGCTCGACCCTGGGCCAGCTCTCGACCTTCAGCAGGATTTCGCCGCCAGGACGAACGAAAGGCAGCGTCTGGTACGTCTCGCCGCGCGCAACCGAGCGCACGACGTCGATGCGCGAGATGATCGTTCCGAAGTCATTCGAGGCCCAGCGCACGAAGGCGAAGACCGCGCCGGGGCGAAAAGACAGGACACGCCGACGGCGATCGAGAATCTGTTCGTGGGCGTGCGTGCCGAAGCGGATCCAGTTCTCGATCTTCTTCTCAACCCAGGTCAGTTCGACATGGGTGAGATTGTCTTGGTGGCGTGCGGTCGGCGTCGGGCCGCCGCGCGCGCGGGGGGCCGCGGCGCCGGTCATGAGGGGTCTCCTTCGATGTGTGGGAATTCGCGCGCGAGCATCTCGCGCAGCATGTCGGCAACGGTAACGCCGCGCCGGAAGGCAGCGATCTTGATCCGTCCACGTAAGGCGGGCGTGACGTCGATCGTCATGCGGGCGGTGAAGGCTTCATCGTCCGGCGCGCGCGGCGCGGTGGCATCTGCGGCCTTGATCCAGGCCTCTTGATTGGTCGGACGTGCCGCAAAGCCGCGCCGTTCGGATCGCTCGCTCATGGTGAGATCCTTTCGAGCTCGGTGACGAGCGCCGCGATCTCGCGCGCGGCGGGTCCGTCGTCGTCGATCTCGAAAGCGAGCCGGCCCGATTGCGCGGCGTCGGCGTAGATGACGCGCTGTCCGATCGCCGTGCGCAGCACTGGCGGATCGTGGTCGGCGAGCGTCTCGGCCGTCTCGCGGGCGATCACGGTGCGCGCGCCGCAGCGATTGAGGACGAAGCGAGCGCGAAGCTCCGGCCGATAGATGCGCGCCTCCGACAGGAGCGCCAGCATCTCGGCCGAGGCCCAACCATCGAGCGGCGACGGCTGCACGGGGATCAGCACGAGGTCGGCGGCGAGCAGCGCGGATCGCATCAGCCCGGCGACGCGCGGCGGCCCGTCGATCACCACATGATCGACATCGCGCGCCAGCTCGGGCGCCTCACGGTGGAGCGTGTCGCGCGCCAGGCCGACGACGCCGAACAGGCGCGGCGCGTGCTCGCGGGCGCGTTGCTGCGACCA
Source organism: Xanthobacter nonsaccharivorans (assembly GCF_043194755.2). Taxonomy (NCBI): domain Bacteria; kingdom Pseudomonadati; phylum Pseudomonadota; class Alphaproteobacteria; order Hyphomicrobiales; family Xanthobacteraceae; genus Xanthobacter; species Xanthobacter nonsaccharivorans. The sequence goes on from NZ_CM195526.1 coordinate 4,102,439, forward strand.
GTCGAGCGCCGAACCCTGGGGGTCCGCATCGACGAGCGTGACCCGCTTTCCCCTACCGGCCCATTCGCCGGCTAGGTGCAGCGCCAGCGTCGTCTTGCCGACGCCGCCCTTCTGGTTGAGGAAGGCCACGATCATCGGCGGCCTCCCGGGCGTGGACCGAAGGGAAGCTGCGGAGGGCCGGAGGTCCCGTTTCTCGCCGCGCCAGCGTTGGTAAGAGCGGCGCTGCTGGTGCGCCGCTTGCCAGCGGCGCTTAGCGCGTTCGCGGCCTGCCGGACGAGGTTTTCCACCTCTCGCGCGCGCTCTTCAAAGTTAGATTCTCTGTTAGATTCTAAGTTAGCGAGGCGATTTTCGGTTCTGCTGTCGTGGGTTAGGCCGTGTTTCGGTTCCCGTTGGCACGAGGGGCCGGTTCCTGATGGCACGCGCTTTCGGGTTCCCGATGGCACGAAGCCTTTCACAGCTTTTCCACAGGGCGGCGTCCGCTCGAAAGCGAGCAACGTTCGGCCGCCGGCCTCGATCTCGAGGAACAGCGTGTAGCCGGGAAGCGGCTGGCGACGGATGATGTCGCGCAGCTCGAAGGCGAAGCGTTTGTACGGTGACAACGCGCCGGATTTCTGGTGGAGGTGGCGAAAGTCGAATCGCCAGCCATTGCGCTGGCGCCCGCCGTGCTTGCGCACCAGGCGATAGAGCCAGCGATCGAGCCCGCCTGTGAGATCGAAATAGGCCCGGTCGATCGTCAGCACGAGCGCATCGTCGAGAACGGCCTGATAAAACCAGTCCGGGACGATCATCTCGATCCCGTCCGGCTTGCCGTTGCGGTTGGTGCGCTCCTTCCACTCGTTGATCCACGAGAAGCGATGACGCCGGCCCTCGGCGGATTGGCGGATCGAGGTGCAGACCGTCGTGGATTGCAGACGATCGAGCGCGGCCTTCAAGCGCTGATAGTCGCGTAAGGACGTGCCGCGGCCGATGAATTTGAGAATTTCATAGGGCGTGGCGACCATCAGGCGCGACGTGCGCAGGCCGGCGTCACGCGCCTCGACGATCTGGCTCGCCGCCCAGATCAGGATGTCGGCGTCCCAAATGGTCGCCATGCCGTGATCGGGCACGGCCTCGACGCGGATCGACACATTGCCGGCGGCGAAGTCGATCGGCGCGACGCGGTGCGATTTGGAGAGGGAGAAAAACGGATAGGCCATGAGATCCTGTGCGTCTCGTGCTGCGAACTCGCCGGGGAGCGCACGGAACAGATCGAGCTGCCCGCGCTCCGAGAGGGACTGGTGTCGCGCCGCCATTCGGGAATCCGGGGGCGATCAGCGCGCGTATCGTCCGGCATGTGCCGGCGGCGCAGGCGTATGGCGCTTGGCCGGAAGCACGCTGCCGCGCGGATCGGAGGTGGAGGTGACGGCGCCGCGCTCGGCCCAGGCCTCAAGATCGTCGACCGCATAAACGACGCGACCGCCGAGCTTGCGATAGGCCGGACCCGTTCCGTAAGTCCGATGCTTTTCGAGGGTGCGGGCCGATAGGCTGAGGAATTCGGCGGCTTCCTTGGTGCGCAGGTAGCGCGGCGGGAGAACGGCGAGATCAGGTCGCATGGGAGGGCCTCCGTGGGTTCGTTGGGGCCGCCGGGAAGCGGCGGGTAACGAAGGCCACGTTGGCGAAGCAGGGCCGGCGAGATGCAGGGCGAATTCAGGGGGGCCTAAATTCGCCCACCAAGAGTCGGATGGAGATCGGCTAAAGTTGCCGCCGATGACGAAGCAACGTGCGATACCCACCCACCATCATCGCGCGGGCATCTCGAAGCAGGGCTTTGGTGGCGTGGCGGGCGGAAGATGCCTGCCAGTCGTCGCGACCGAGAGCGCCGATCCGAAATATGACCTGCGCAATTTCTTGCTGGGTCGCGCCCGCGCGATGACCGTCGAAGGCCTGCAGCATCCGGCACAGCCGAGCACGTTGCTGCCGTGTCAGTCGGGTGTCGGGCGGTATGGCGCGGCCATGGAGGGCGGAGAGCAAGCGGGCGACCGATTGGAGCCGGTCGAAGCCTTCCAGGCCGAGCGGGATGAAGGCGCCAAGAGATTTGGCGGGTCGTGTCTCGGACGGATGAACAAGCGCTACGCGCTGACCGTTTCCGAGATCGAGAACCAGATGGGTCTCGCTGCCGACATCGACGCTTACGGCGGCGTCGATCGTCGGTTGGGGATCAGCGCTTGCGGACGGAATATCCGGAGGTGGGCCAAGAACGATGGCGCTTGTGTCTTCCTGGGGAAGCCAGATCACCTGCGCTTCGGGAGGTGCCTGCATCGGGTCTACGGGGAAATCGCAACCCCCACCGCTGCCCGATCCCGTCGGTCAGCGTGCGCAGATCACTTTCGCTGTCGCCGAGCGCTTGAAAATCCCTGTCGTAGGTTTCGTTGCGGCGCAGCCATTCCCACGCGACGTCGGACGCGGTCATGTCGGCGACGTGCGCATAGCGTTCCGATGAACGCCAGCCGGAAGCATCTGGTGTCATCGCGATCCTCCCTAGTCTTTGAATTTGTGGGAGAGTCAGGATTCCCGGCTGGGTTGTTCAGTGGAAGTCAGAGGGCCGGCAAAGGGTGGTGCCGAAACGGCATCGCGGCGATCACTGTGCGGAGCGGACCAAGTCTCGATAGCCGTGCTCGGTCATCCACTGCGCGCGGGCGAGATGCGTGTCATGGACCTGGCGGCACCGCTGCGGCTCACGTGCCGTATCGAGGCCAAAGAGAATCTGGACGGCTTCGCGCCAATCAGCTCCGTCGCGCGAGGAATCGAGCAGGCGCAGATAGAGAACCATATGCTCGCGGTCATAGGCCGTGAGGGTCTGGCTGATCGGAGGCGCATCGAGAAACGGCGGCATCGCGGATTCCATCAGGCGACTATATTCGCGCGGAAAGCATTCGTTAACACTCGTGCCCGGCATTACTGTGACAACGTGCGATGGATGGTGTGCGCCACGCGATCACGGCGCTGCTAACGCCTCGTCGGCCGGTCGTCCCGCTCATGGAGCAGCAGCACTCCTTCGCCCTTGTCGGTGGAAAGCAGGACGATACCGGCTGTTTCAAGCGCCCTTCGCACCTGATCGCGCGTCGACTCGTACACCTCTAATCCACTTTCGGACTCAAGGCGCTTGAGCGCGGTTAGCGATGTCCGGGCCTTGTCAGCGAGCGTCTCCTGTGTCCACCCCAGCAACGCGCGTGCGGCCCGCGATTGTCGGGCGGTGATCATGCATGATCACCTCCCACCGACGGACACACGCTTGCCAGAACTACGACTATAATAGTCGTTCTTTGCGCCCATTGCGAGGGTAATCGGCGTCTCAGGGCTGGCGGTGCCCTCGCCGGGCGGCCGAAGTGATTCGCGCTAGCAGTGGAAAGGCCCCGGCCTGTTCGGCCGGGGCCTTGCTCGGGGCTCAGTCGCCGCGGCGGGTCGGGCGGGACCAGATCAGCGAGTGGGTGTCGCCGTCCTCGTCGTCGAAGAGGTTGGCGTAGATGGGGGCGTTGAAGCTCGGATCGTCGAGCTTGAGGCCCAGATAGTCGCGGCCCTCGTTGGAGCGCTTGGACCAGGCGGCGCCGATTTCCGCGCGGCCGACCAGAACCCGGTGGCTGGGGGCGTTCTCGCCGGTGGCGCGGGTGTCGGGGACGATGCGCACGCCCTTGGCTTGGACGCTGAGGGTTACGATTTCGCCGGTGAACTCGTTCGAGCCGGTCTTCTTGAAGGTGCCGATGGTCGCCATTGTAAGTCTCCGTTTCGTTTTCGGGACCGCTCCATTGCGGCCTCGATGGCGATCGACAGGCCGGAGGCGACCGACGCCGCATCGCTTGCGACCGGAGCAACGCGGAGGATGGCAGGAACGACTTTGTTGTTTCGCGAGGAATGACGGCCTTGGCCGGCAGGGGAAGAAAGTCGGGACGCGCCGTTGCGGCATAGGCGGTCGAGGCGCAGCCGTCCTTCGGTCAGATCAGGCCATTGGAGAGGCCGTTCGGAGCGGTCTGGAGACAATCAGGAACGGAAGATCATGGCGACCCGGTCGCAACCAGCAGACGGCGCAAGCTGAAGATCATCTGCGACCCGTCCTCCCCTTGTACAGGCGAGGGTCGAGCTTTCGTTTCGAAGTCGGCCAGTGGAGATGACGCCCTCGACTTCGTGTTGCACCGTTCCCGCGCACAGAGGCGCCGAGCAGAAATCCGGGCGCTGTTGAGGCGGCCGCACGATGGGCTTCAGTCAGGTTCCGGTGACGCGGCTCCCTCTCCAACTGCACAACGCTGAGGGCTGAAACCCCCGACTGGTCGTCCCGGCGACGGTTCCGTCGTGGTGTCAGGCTGGTGCAATGCCCTGGCTGGACGGGCCGGTGCTTGCCATCCCAGCGACGCGCGCGAACGCGGTGACGCCGACCGCGACCGCACCGATGACGGAGAACACGAGCTGCCAGGTCTCCGACGGCATGGTGTGTTTCACGATGCCATGCGTGGCGTGGAAGCCGGCGATCGCCGCGGGTGCGACAAATGCCAGCGCGATCAGCAGGCGTGCCCAGAGCGGGCGGACAATTCCAAGCAAGAGCTGCCCCACGCCCAACGTCAGGCCGGCGCCGAGCATGCCGATAAGGATGGCGCCGAGCCAGCCCGCGCCAGTGTCATAGGCCCAGGTGCCGGCGGTCACGCCCGCGAAGAATGGCAGTGCGAACACCGCGAGCGTGAACAGCAACCAGCACAAGATGCCGATGGCTGCGAAGGATAGGACAATGCCGAGGATAATCATGGTGGTGTCTCCGAAAGAGCAAATTCTGACGGTCGCGCCTTCCACCACCACCACGGCGCATTCGGGAGCATAGCAAAAGCTGTGCTCCGTCGGGAGCGGAAACCGCAGGGGTCTCCGCGTCGCCTGGAAGGGTGGCGCGCCGTCATGGCGCGAAGGGATCGACCTCGTGGACGATCTCCGAGACGTCGCCGTCGTATTCGTTTGCGGGTGTCACCGAGAGAGTGCCGTCGCCCGCGCGGAAGATGACGATGACGGCCATCAGCGTGGTGGCGAGGCTGAAGGCGAAGGCGTGTGCGTCGGGGAAGGACATCGATCCGGCTCCTGTTTCGAGCGGAGGACCATCCCCCCGCTGACAGGCGCCCGATGTGTTCGGCCGATGGCCGCAATCACCGCGCAGGCAACGCCGGCGCGGCGGCACGCTATGCGTAGTCCGACCCTTTACGGGTTGATGGCGTCAGGCCATCGGCTGGACCAAGGACCAGCGCCATTCAGCGGGGAGTGGTCTTCTCCGGGCTGGAAGCCGAGTCGATGTGGCCGTGACGTTGGTGAAGCCGTACTGTCTGCGCGAGCTGCCGTGCGACCTCACCTGCGTCATCCGCAAAGCCTGGTGGCCATTTCCTCGACGGCTCGCGCTGAAACCCGCCACGCTGAAAATGCGGATGGAGGTGGCTGATAATCCACTCGATGCGTGAAGGAGGCACCAAGCCGGCTTGAGCCGAATAATGGAGTGCCTTGGCGAGATCGTGCCCGATGTTCGCGCGGTTCCAAACATCATCGGTCGCGACGTTAAGCAGATAGGATTTGAGGAGGAGTTCGATGGCAATTGCAATCGCATGAAGGGCTTGATTGTCGAATCCTTGATCCGCCGCCCATTCGGCGGCTGCAGCCTTCACGGTGGCATTCTCCAGGAAAACCGCAGCGAGAACGGCGTCCGAACGTGCCGGTTTCGGGAGTGGCTTCAGTCGCTGCATTCGTTGCGTTATGCCATAGGCTTGGCCGTTTAGCAGGTGCCCGATGCGGCGGCGCTTACGCGCCGCCGAATTTCCACACCGGGATGCCGAGCTTCTTGGCTTTGTCGGCGAGGTTGTCATTGATGCCGGTGCCGGGGAAGTGCAGCACGCCCTTCGGCAGGATTTGCAGCATCTCGTCATTGCGTTTGAAGGGTGCTGCCCGGCCGTGCTTCGTCCAGTCGGGTGCAAAGCCGATCTGTGGGACATTGCGATTCCTGGCCCAGAGAGAAGCGATCTTCTCGGCACCCTTCGGCGACTTGCCGTGGATCAGCACCATGTCGGGGTGCTTCTCGTGAACCTGGTCGAGCTTGGCCCAGATGAGGTGATGGTTGTCGAAATCGAGCCCGCCGGTGACGGCGATCTTCGGTCCAGGCGGCAGGAGCACTTCCTGCTCGGCACGCTTCTTCGCCATGATGAAGTCGCGGCTGTCGATCATCGCCGAGGTGAGGTTGCGATGATTGACCTTCGATCCTGACCGCGGGAGCCAGGCTTTGCCGACCTGGCGTTCGTAGTGCTCGGCGGCCTGGTCGCGCATCAGTTCGAAGGCGGTCTGGCGTTCGACCTGTGTCTTGCCCTCGGCGATCAGGCGCTCGAGATCGACCGACTTCACCTCGCTGCCGTCCTGTTCGCGTTGGGAGCGCTTTTGGGCCTGCTCGTTGTCGTCGAGCTCGCGGTTGATCCGTTCGGCGGCGCGATGAAAGACGTTCACGGTCGACCAGAGGAGATCGTCGAGGTCGGGTTCGAGGCGCGTGTCCTCCAGGGTCACGATCAGGGCGTCGAAGATGTCGGCGACCGCGCCCGCGACCGCGTTGCCGTCCGGCAGAAGCCGCTGATCGGGTTCGTCGGCGAAAGGCCGGTAGCCGTGGAGCTGCAATTCGTTGAGGACGTGGTCAGTCGGTGAGGATTCGTGGTGCGGTTCGTAGTCGTCGAGATCGCGCATCGGATGCTCCGTCGGATGGACCGCGACCGTCGCGGCCTTCATGGCGACGAAGCACACCGGCGGGGCGGCCCTGCACCCGGAGCGCGAGCGAGGGCCGGAGCGTCAGCGGAGGATGGCGGAGGCCGGCTATTTTGTTTCGCGATGGAAAGCGGCCCCTTGGGGCCGCGCCGGAAAATAGTCGGCCGCAGCCATTGCCGGGCCGGCCTGCCTGTGGGCCGATCGCCCTCTCGAAGGCCGAGGCGCGGTCCTCTCCGATCCGCTGCGTCTGAGCGAGTACGGCGGCGGGGCCGCTGCCGCTTCCTTACCGGCTATGCCGCCAGCGCCATGAAGCGTGCGACGTCCTGCGGCCCGAGCTGTACCCGAGTCTGACTGCGCAATGTCGCGATGCCGAGGGTGCGGAGATCCTCGTTGAAGTCCCCGAGCTGTGGAGAGATCACGATCGCCTCGATCCCGGCCGCGTTCGCCCGTTCGATCAGGCTGTCACGCGCACCATCGCCTGCCGGATCGTCATCGCGCAGGATGTAGAGCCGCCGCAGCGTGTCCGGGAACAGGATGGCGGCGAGATGTGCCGCGGAGAGCGCCGCCACCATCGGCATGTTGGGCACGACCTGGCGGATTGAAAGGACCGTCTCGATGCCTTCGCCGGCTGCCATCACTTCGCCACCAGCGCCAAAGCGGACCGCGTTGCCGAGGAGATCGCCCATCGCCCGGCGCGGGGTTTCGAATGGCGCCTTGTCGTGGCGTCGTGAGTCGAGCCAGGTGCGATGCGCCCCGGTGATCATGCCGTCGAGGTCAGTGACAGCGGCGATCATGGCCGGCCAAGTCTCGGTCGGCGCATGCTCGTCCGGGCGATAATAGCAGTGCGGGTGGAAATACAGATTTCCGGCTCCACGGAGATCCGTAATGCCGCGTTGCCGGAGATACGCCGCGACGATTGTGCCCGCAATCGGCTGCGACATGCGGATGAGGCGCCGTGCGGCTTCGGGCGATCCATGTGGTGCGGGCGCCAGCGGCTGGAAGGCGGAGGGTTCCGGCGCTGGTGGTGGCATGCTGAGGAAGAGCCGAGCCTCGTCGGCGACATCCTTGAAGTCGATGAGGCCGCAGCTCTCGCGGATGACGTCGAGGAGGTCTCCATGCTCGCCGGTAGCGGCGTCAGTCCATTTCCCGGCGGGGCCTTTGGGCGAGTCCTTGAGCCGGACGTACATCGAGCGGCCCTTAGTGTTACGGGCGTCGCCCACCTGCCAGTAGTTGCCCTGACGGTGGCCATTGCTGAGATAATGGCGGCACACCGCCTCGGCCTGTCGGCCGAGACGTTGCGCGAGATCGGATGCGTCGAGACGGGCCATCACGCTGCCTCCCGCTCGCCGACGCGCTGGATCGGGTAGGTGCCGATCAGCTTGCCGATGATGGTCGCGCCGTCCGCGCCGACGGGCACGAAGAAGCGGAGCTTCCACGAGATGATCTCGCTGAAGAGGCCAAAGGCGCGCAGGCGCTCGCGCATCGCGTCGGTGAAGCCGGAGAGTTCGATGCGATCGGCGCCCATGACGCGCACGCGACGGAGTTGGAGGCCTTCGGCGAGATCGAGGATTGTCTTGCCCTCGATGAGCGCGGCATAGGCATGGTCGGCGGACAGGTTCGTCGTTCCGACTGTCGTGGCGTTGGCGACCCATGCGGGCGACACGCGGCGGCCGATGATCCGTTCCCCGTCATCGGTCTGGAGCCGATAGACACGGCTCGACTCGTTGGGCAGCCGCTTCCAGATCGGCAGCAGCAGGCCAGCGACGATGTGGATCGTGGAATCGGAATAGGCTGGCACCTCCGCGATCTCGGCGTTCCAGGCGGCGGTGAACTCGGCGCGACTGGCGGCGATCCAATGGCTTTCGTCCATCATGCGGATGGAGGCGTGATGCTGCTCCATCGGCCGGATCAGCCGCACGCGGCGTTCGATCTCCCCGTCGTCGAGCATCAGCGAAGGCGCTGGAAGCTGAACCGCGGCGCGGTGGGAGCGCTCGTTGACCAGCAACTTGGCGACCGGATCGTCGAGCCAAGCCATCGCCTCCTCGGCGGTCATCGGCCGGTTGCGCTCGCGCTGTTGGATGGTCAGCAGGCTGGTTTCCGCGCCGGTGCCGGGATGGGTGTAGATGGTCTGGCGATCGGTGACGACGAAGCTCTCCGCGCGCAGCGTCTCCAGTCCGATGTCGTAGATGCCGGCGGCGATCGCGCCCTCGACCTTGGCGGTCAGAAGCTGCTCGAAGGCGGCGAACAGGACGTCCTGCAGGTCGATGGTGAGCGCGAGCAGGCGGTTGAGAAAGGTTGTGATCGGCGGGAGCTCGTCCTTGATGCCGTTGTCGTCCATCAGCTTCAGGCCGGTCGTGTCCTCGAACCGCTGGAGCGAGCACCCTTCGATCTTGCCGCGGACGATCAGGATGTAGAGCTGGCGAAGCGCATCGCGCGCATAGTGGCTCTCCAGATTGTCCTCGGGTCGGAACAGGCCCTGGCCGCCGGTCTGGCGCTGTCCGCGCGTGATCGCGCCCAGCGTGTCGAGCCGGCGCGCGATGGTCGATAGGAAGCGCTTCTCCGCCTTCACATTGGTCGCGATCGGACGGAAGAGCGGCGGCTGCGCCTGGTTGGTGCGGTGGGTGCGGCCGAGGCCTTGGATCGCGGCGTCGGCTTTCCAGCCCGGCTCAAGCAGATAGTGGACGCGAAGCCGCGTGTTCCGTGCCGACAGCTCCGCATGGTAGCTGCGGCCCGTACCGCCGGCATCGCTGAACACGAGCACGCGCTTCATGTCGTCCATGAAGGCCTGGGTCTCGGCGAGATTGGCGGACGCCGCGCGGGTCTCGACCACAAGGCGCTGTCCCTTGCGCACGATACGACGCGAGCGGCCGGTGACTTCGGCCACCACGTCCGCGCCGAAATGCTGGACGATCTGGTCGAGCGCGCCCGGCACCGGCGGAAGGCTCGCGAGTTTCTCGATCAGCTCGGTGCGGCGGGCGACCGCCTCGCGGCTCTCGACCGGCTGGCCGTCGCGAAAGACCGGACGCGAGGACATATTGCCCTCGCCGTCGCTGAAGGGCTCGTAGAGCTGCACCGGGAAGGAATGGGCGAGATAATCGAGGACATATTCGCGGGGCGTGATGTCGACGCGAATGTCATTCCACTCCTCGGTCGGAACTTCGGCCAAGCGCCGTTCCATCAGCGCCTCGCCGGTCGAGACGATCTGGATGACCGCGGAATGCCCGGCCTCCAGGTCCGCCGCGATCGAGCGGATCAACGTCGGCGTCTTCATCGATGTTAGCAGATGACCGAAGAAACGCTGCTTGGCGCTTTCGAAGGCGGAGCGCGCGGCGGATTTGGCCTGGCGGTTCAACGTCCCGGTCGAGCCGGTGATGTTGGCCGCCTGCATGGCCGCATCGAGATGGTTGTGGATGATGGCGAAGGCGCCGGCATAAGCATCGTAGATGCGCCGCTGCTCGGCGGTCAGCTCGTGCTCGACCAGCTCATATTCGACGCCGTCGAACGACAGCGATCGGGCGGTGTAGAGGCCGAGCGCGCGAAGGTCGCGGGCAAGCACCTCCATCGCCGCGACGCCGCCGGCCTCGATCGCCTCGACAAACTCGGCGCGGGTCGAGAAGGGAAAATCGTCGCCACCCCACAGACCGAGGCGCTGCGCGTAGGCAAGGTTCTGGACCGTGGTGGCGCCGGTGGCGGAGACATAGACGACGCGGGCATTGGGCAAGGCGTGCTGCAGGCGAAGCCCCGCGCGCCCTTGCTGCGAGGGCGTGACATCGCCCCGTTCTCCCTTGCCGCCGCCAGCGTTCTGCATCGCGTGCGCCTCGTCGAAAATGATCACTCCGTCGAAATCGGAGCCCAACCATTCGACGATCTGCTTGACCCGCGAAACCTTCTCGCCGCGGTCGTCGGAACGCAGCGTGGCATAGGTTGTAAATAGGACGCCTTCCGGCAGAGCGATCGGCTTGCCCCGCGGGAAGCGCGAGAGCGGCGTGACCAGCAGGCGCTCCATGCCGAGTGCGGACCAGTCGCGCTGCGCATCCTCAATCAGCTTGTCGGATTTGGAGATCCAGACCGCCTTGCGCCGGCCCTGCATCCAGTTGTCGAGCACGATGCTGGCCGACTCGCGCCCCTTTCCGACGCCGGTGCCGTCGCCGATGAAGAAGCCGCGGCGGAAGCGGACGACGCCGTTTGCATCATCGGCGGCGGCCGCCACGACATCGAAAGTGTCGTCGATGGTCCAGGAACCTGCGAGAAAATCGGAATGGGCTTCGCCCGCGAAGATCAGGGTTTCGAGCTGGGAGTCTGAGAGCGAGTCCATGATGGTCGCTGGCAGCGTCGGCCGATAGCTCGGCTTGGGCGGGGCGACCGAGGCCATGGCGGCGGATTGCACGAGCTTGGTGGGATGGGCCTGAGAGCCGGGAATACGGATCGTCTGCAATCCGTATTGCTCGTAGATCGCGTCGCTGAGGCGGGCGCCCTCGGCCGGGGTCCAGTCGACGGTCTCATAGGCGAGCGGCACGCCCTCGGGATCGGCGAGGCCCACGCGGGTCGCCGATGTCGCCGCGGTGCGCGCGAGATAGCCGCGAACGGTGCGCGGCGTGGCGCCGGTCGGCATGACCTGAACAGCAGGCGCGACAGCCAGGCGCGGCGGCACATGCTCGGCGATCCACGTCATCAGCGTGGCGATGTCGGGAGCGGTGCCGGGGGACGCCGGAAATGCGGATGGCTCGTCGGCCGGGATCTTGTCGATCACGGTCAGCCGGGTTTCGACGGTCGTGCCGTGCTTGGCATAGACTGAGCCATGGACGGCGGCGGTGAACACGACGCGGCCCCTCTCCTGCAGGCGGACGAAGGCGTCGCGCCAGGCCGGTATGTCGGGGCCGAAATTCGCGCCGGTGATCGCGACCAGGCGCCCGCCATCGGCGAGCCGCGCGAGCGCGGATGCGAGATGGCGATAGGCTGCGTCGGCGACACGCCCCTCGACATTGGCGAGGACCGAGAATGGCGGGTTCATCACCACGATTGTTGGGACGGTCGCCGGGTCGAGATGATCGTCGATCTGGGCTGCGTCGAAGCGGGTCACGGGAATGGCCGGAAAGAGGGAGGAGATGAGTGCGGCCCGGGTTTCGGCGAGTTCGTTGAGGACAAGCGTGCCGCCGGCGATCTCGGCGAGGATGGCGAGCAGGCCGGTGCCGGCCGATGGTTCGAGCACGCGATCGGCGGGTGTGATGGCGGCCGCAGTGATCGCGGCCAGGCCGAGCGGGATCGGCGTCGAGAATTGCTGGAAGGCCTGCGCCTCCTCGGAGCGGCGCGTGTGGGTGGGCAGAAGTCCCGCGATCTTGCCGAACAGAGGAACCGCCGCAGCCGGAGACCCGGCTTTGCGCAAAAGCGCCTTTCCGTATTTGCGGAGCATGAGGACGGTTGCGGCTTCGCAGGCGTCATAGGCGTCCTTCCAGTCCCAGGCGCCGGCAGTATCGGACGCGCCGAAGGCGGTCTCCATGGCGGTGCGCAAGACCGCGGCGTCGATGCGCTCGCCGCGCTCGATGTGAGGAAGGAGGAGAAGTGCCGCGGCATGGATGGCGGCAGCGTCGGTCGGCTGATCGGCGGCGGTCGGCAGCGCCGCCGCAAGGGTGTGAGCATTCATGGGAGACGTCCTCGGGAGAGCGGAGCGGGAAAGCCCGCCGGCGCTCTCTCTCGGACCGGACGGGCTCAAACCCGTCCCGGCCTTCCTCTCGCTCTCAAGGGGCGCGGCCCGGCCGCGCCATCAAGCGACAGACAATGGTCTCGATGATGTCAGGCACCATCGCCGCCATCGATCACCTCGGCGAGCCAACCGTTGGTATAGATCCACGCCACAGTTTCGCCGGTCGCGAGATCGAGGACATGCGCGCCGCCACCGAAGCCATCGAGACGCGGCCGGGAGCAGGTGTTGGCGTACTGAAAGCCCCATCGGCCGGTGAGGTGGAATTCGGCGGCGCAGCGTATGACGAACTGGATCAGCCGTTCGGGATCGCCGGTGACATCGTCGCGCATCCAGAGTTTGGAGCCGCCATGCTCGGGCTGGATGGACAGGAGGAAGCCATCGGACGGCGGTTCCTCGGATGCTCCGTCCTCGGACAGTTGGTTGTAGAGATCGAGCGCGCGGGCTGCGGTCTCGGGCGTGCCGACATCGAGCAGGCATGAGAAATGGGTGAAATAGTCGGCCATGAGGCCACTCCCGGAGAGCAGGGAACGGGAGAGCCGGCAGGCGCTCTCTCCTCCATGTCCGGCTCGCCACGTCCGGGCCAAACTCTCCCTCTCGATCGGCGCGCATGAAAAAAGCCCGACGCCCCCGAAGGGACGCCGGGCTCGTCAAGTCAGATGAGGACCGCCGTCACTCCGCGGCGGCGAGGTGCCGTTCCTCCTCATCATCGGTGTTGGTCTCCTCGTCATCGCCGTCGAGGAAGTCCGGCAACGCCTCGTCGCCCTCGCCAGAGTCCGCCTCGGTGCTTTCGGCATCGGCGCCGGAATTGCGCAGCGGTTCGGGCAGCCAGCCCGTCTCGGCGAGGAGACGTTCGGCTTCGGTCGCCATGTCGCCCTTCTTCAGATGTGCGATGAGTTGGGCGGCGCGCTCGCCGGCGCCTTCACGCACCGCTTCGAGGATGCGGGGCTTGGTGACGCGGCCGAGATAGTTGGCGACGGTCGGCCGCCACCCGGCTTCGGCCATGTCGAGCCCGACCGCCAGCGACAGGCGATCGGCTTCGGCGATGCGCTGTTCGACACTATGCGCCGAGACACGGCCACCGTAGCGATCGGCCCGCTCATAAAGCGCATTGACGCCGAACGAAGCGCAATGGGCGAAGAGTTCGGCCTGTTCGGGGCCAGTCAGTGCGGCCAGCCCATCCCAGAGATCAGCGACTTTGGCCGGGAGCCGTTTGCGCCAGCTATCGTGCCGGGCCTCGATCGCCTTGGCATAGACGCTGTCACGAAGCCCTTCGGGCTGCGAATGGAAGGTCGTGCCCCGCACGCTGACCTCCATCGCGAAGCCGTACTGGCTGCCGCCGTAGAACACGTCCTGGCAGAACTTGTGCAGGACGGCGACGAAGGCGACCGAGGGATCGGTGGCGAGCTTGTCGCGGAGCGCGAGGGTGCGATCGGCGGTCAGCTCCGTGATCAGTCGATCGGGGAGCGGCTTGATCGTGTCGTCCTCGTCCTCCTCCTCGGGCTCGGCAGGTTTGCCGCAGATGGTGATGACCGCGCGCTGGACCGAAGGCGACGCCGGATAGTCAGCGTCATCGTCGCCGCCATCCTGCTCTTCACCCTCGCCATCGCCCGCCTGGTTGGCGATCTCGTCCTCGGGTCGGACATAGCCGCGGTCGATCGACAGCGTGCCGTCGGCGTCCAGGCTGACGAAGACCCCGGCGATCGCGATGTCGGCGGGTTCGTAGTGGACCGGCCGCTCGTCGAAGCTGGCGAGCGCGGTTTCGATTTCGCCAAGGCGCTGATCGATCTCGTCCGGCAACTCGTCGGCGTTCTCATATTCGGCCTCCAGCTTGGCGCACTCGGCGTTGAGCGCCTCGATGGTCGCCTGTTCGTCAGCCGTCAGGTCGAGCGGCGTGCCCACGATCTCGCGCAGGCCGTGGGTGGCGCCATAGGGGAAGCTCATCGCCACCTCGATCCATTTCCAGCCTTCGCCGGCGATCGCTTCGGCGGAGGCTTTCAGCTTGTCGGCGACCAGGCGATCGAGCAGCGCAGGATCCTGCAGCCAGCCGCCGTCGTCATCCTGGAAGAGATCGCGCAGCACGCAGCCGCCGTTGGTTTCATAGGCATCGATGCCGACGAATACGGCCCGCTTGTCGGATGCGCGGACGGCGGTCTCGGTCAGCATGCGCCGGATCTGGTAGGGTTCCCTCTGCCAGCTATTGCGAACCGACTCCCAGACCTGCTCCTGACGCGCATGATCGTTGGTGACGGTGAAGGCCATGAGCTGTTCGAGCGTGATGCCGTCCTCGGCATAGATATCGAGCAATGACGGCGAGACGGCCGCGAGGCGAAGCCGCTGCTTCACGACCTGGACGGACGCGAAGAATGCAGCCGCAATCGCCTCCTCGGTCATGCCCTTCTCGCGCATCGCCTGGAACGCGCGGAACTGGTCGAGAGGATGCAGCGGGGCGCGTTCGATATTCTCGGCCAGCGACACCTCGTCGACGAGGATGTCGGCATTGGCGTCCGACACCACGCACGGCACCTTGGAGGTCTTGGTGAGGCGCTTCTGCTTGACGAGGAGCTGCAGCGCGCGGAAGCGACGCCCGCCCGCCGGCACTTCGTACATGCCGGTTTCCTGGC
Source organism: Xanthobacter nonsaccharivorans (assembly GCF_043194755.2). Taxonomy (NCBI): domain Bacteria; kingdom Pseudomonadati; phylum Pseudomonadota; class Alphaproteobacteria; order Hyphomicrobiales; family Xanthobacteraceae; genus Xanthobacter; species Xanthobacter nonsaccharivorans. Next base: position 4,117,499 of record NZ_CM195526.1, read on the forward strand.
CGTCGGCATCGAGCACCGGCCGGACGTGGAGGGACTGGATGAGACCGCGCCGGGTGATCGACTCGGCCAGCTCGTCGATCGAGACGCCAGCCTTGACGCGGCGGACGTTCGACTGGCTCAGCACCAGCTTGTTGAAGGGGATGTCCTGCGCCGACGACAGGGTGATCTTCTGAATGGCAGTTGCCATGAGACTTACTCCGCGACGGGCGCCGAAAGCCTCTCTCTCGACCCTAAACCCGTCACGAAGCGAAGCACCGCCCTCTCACTCTAGGAGGGCAGCGACACCATCAAACGCCATCGGTAAGGTCACTGCCAGAACCGGCGATGATCCCGCGCCAGTCCTTCGTATTCGCCCATGACGGCTTGATGCCGCCCTAGAAATTCGAGCGCGGTTCGATGCCGAGGAAGCGGATCATGTTGTCGGGCGCGACGAAGTTGACACCCGAACCCAAGCTGCGGTCGCCTGTTGCGACGAGGCGGCGGAAAATCGCTACCTTGTCAGGATGCATGGGGGCGCCGCCCCACACAGCGTCCTGTACATATCGCGCGATGAAACCGGCGAGGACGTCGGCGACCTGAATGCCGATAGAATCGTGCGATCGCTGGAATTGCAGGTCGGCCGCCTGCGAGAATTCGAAGTCGGCCGTCTGCAGGGGCAATTTCACGCCAAGCTGCGCCAGGTCCTCTGCGAGCTTCTTGTTGTGCAGAAGAATGTCTCCGAACTGCAATTGCTCGTCGTGGAACAGCGTCACGCCGGAAACCTGCTTTCGCGCGAAGCGATTGATCCGGGCGTAGATGTTGGTGAACGATGTCAGGTTCGGCAGAACCCAGAGCAGCTTCCCGGCGGGATTCTTGTCGGGAATCGGTAATGCCCGCTCGACGGCCTTGGCTTTCGGCAGCTTGCGGAAGTCCTTCAAGCTGTCGCGCGCAAAACGGATGATCCCCGCCGCCACGTCAGTAGGCGGAACTCCGCTTCCCTGCGCCCACCGAATTATTTGCTTGTAAAGTTCGCGTATTTCCGCGTGGTCTCTGCTTTGGCAACATGCGGCAAAGGCGTGAGCCAGCTCGGGAGGTGCATATAGCGCCATGTAGTTCGCCATAACGCCCTTCATCCAAAGGGCGCCAGGTTGAGTGTCGCATTCCCCCACATAGGGCACCACCATTCGCTCGATGATGTTCACGACAACGAAGAAGTGCTTGTCGACAAGCTCGATAAAGATTGGGGCGCGGCGCGTCTCAAGGAGGTCCAGAAGATCAAAGATGAAGCGCGGCTTGTCATAAGCCTGTTTTGATTTGAGCTCCGACGACTGGATGCGGTGCGCCTTTTTTAGTGCGCCCAATTTATCGGTGAAGTCCTGGTCGAGCGTGCAGCCGAATGCAGCCAAGGCGAACATGCGCTGTTCGACGAAGTAGGAGTCGATTTTGACCGTGCTCAGGTCGCCGGTATTGCCGCTTTCATCGATGTAATATTCCGCAGGCGCCTGCTCTAGCATTCTGTATCCAGTCGCTCGTTTGGCGATTGTGCTCCATGCCGCACCACTGAATAGGTGACCTGGATCTGGGCCACAAGACAGCCCGGAAACAGTATGGCTAGGGGACGCAAAGCCGGAGACACGGACAACCGCATCTCCGGCATTGCGGGGATCAGGCGGCGCGATCGAGCAGCTTCTTGGCCTTGCCTTCGAGCTCGAGCCGCGCGTCCTGGTGGGGCTTGTCGCGCGCGACGGCGGTGATGCCCTGGACGAAATCGAAGATGCTTTCCGGCGGGCGGCCTTCCTCGGCCAGCACCGCGTCGATGATTTTGCCCGTCTCGGCTTTCGAGAAGCCGCGGCGGCGCAGGAATTCGGTGCGCTCTTCGTCCTTGTGCGCGACGATGCGTTCGCGCGCCGCCTTGATGCCGGTGATGAACGGCTGCGGTGAGGAGTCCGCGAAGCTGAGCAAGGCCGGCGCCGCCTCATGGGCGAAGCGCGAAGCGGCGTATTTGGAATGGCGGATGGAGATCTCCTCGAAATCTTCGACGCCCCACAAATTGCGATTCTGGCACACGGCCCTGAGATAGAAGGACGCGATACCAAGGGTCTTGGCGCCCACTTCGCTGTTCCAGGCATAGAAGCCCCTGAAATAGAGATCGGGCGATCCATCCGCGAGCTTGCCGGCTTCGATCGGATTCAGATCGTCGACGAGGAAAAGGAAGACGTCGCGATCGGAAGCGTAGAGCGTCGTGGTGTCCTTGGTGATGTCGACGCGCGGATTATAGACGCCGGTCGACCAGTCGAGGACACCGGGCACTTTCCAACGGGTGTCGCCGGTGCCGTTGCCGGCGATGCGCTGCACGGCTTCGACCAGCTCGTGGTCGTAGATCCGGCCGTAGTCGGGGCCGGTCACGGCGCGCAGCTCGACGCGGCCGTCGTCGGTCTCGAGGGTCTTGATCTGCTCGGCGCGGTGGGCGGTCAGCCCATATTGCAGGTTGATGCCGGCGAGCGCGGCGGGGAGCTGCCGCAGATAGGCGGCCGGCGCGCCGACCTGGCTCGCGAGCTGACCGAAACTCCAGTGCGTCGGAGCGATGGGCTTGTCGGCGCCTGGTAGGATCAGGGCAAGCCGTTCGGGATCGGTGCGGCTGGCTTCGACATGGATAAGCGCGGATTCGACAACGCGCGTTCGGCTGCGCTCGGTGCGCTCGCGGACGGTCCGGCCGAGTTCGGCGAGCGAGAGATAGCGCTCGTCGTCGGGTCGCGAGAACCACTCCGAGGAAACCCGACCGATGCGCTCGCCGCGGTTGATGTCCACCTTCCAGCCGCCACTCACGTCGCGCCGGGCATCGAGAACCTGCATGTTCATGGGATCAAACTCCATGACGGGCGCCGGAAGACTCTCTCCCGACCCTCAACCCGTCACGGAAATCCGGTCCACACTCTCACTCTAATGAGGGCGTTGCGGGGTCTCCCCGCAGAAGGGGTCGGCCGAGACCCTGGGCTCGGCCGCAGGGGAAGGCTTTCCCCTCCAGGCCCCCTCTCAATCGCTGGCCCTTCCAGTCGGTTTGGGGGAGATTGAAAACTGTCAGAAAACCGCATATATTTCTGACAGGAGAAGTGCCGTGCAACGACTGACCGAACAGATTCTGGCGCACACCGAGGGCTTGCCCGAGGGCGCTCCGATCGCGGCGAAGAGCCTGCTCCATCTCGGCAATCGCGCCGCGGTGGATCAAGCCTTGTCGCGACTGGCTGAACGTGGCCGGCTGATGCGTGCCGGGCGCGGCGTCTATCTGCGCCCGGTTTCGAGTCGGTTCGGCGTCCGCGCGCCCTCCGTCGAGAAGGCCGTCGAAGCCCTCGCGCTCCAGCGCGGCGAAACCATCGTGTCGAACGGTGCCGCGGCCGCTAACGCGCTCGGCCTCACGACACAGGTGCCGGTCCGGTCGGTCTATCTGACATCGGGCCGTAGCCGGACGATGAATCTGGGCCAGCAGGTCGTCGAGCTGCGGCATGCGCCGCGCTGGCAGTTGGCGCTGGCCGATCGGCCCGCCGGACAGGCGGTGCGAGCGCTCGCCTGGCTGGGGCCGGAAAAGGCAGAAGCCGCCTTGATGACGTTGAAGCGCAAGTTGCCGTCTTCCACGTTCGGCGAACTCGTCGCGGTCGCGCCCCAGCTACCGAGCTGGCTCGCCAGGACGGTCGGCAAAGTTGCATACGGCCGAAGGAGCCATTCTCAGGTGGGCGGCCTACCTATTTAGATTGTCCGAAATTTGTATATTTATTTCGGACAATCCACTTGGTTCGCGTCCGAAAAAGGACTACAATTTTCGGACATGAACACCGACTCGCCCGCTCTGAAGAAAGCCATGCTCGAGCGCATCCGTGCGGATGCGCCACGCAAGGTCTGGACGCCCAGTGACTTCGTCGATCTCGCCTCGCGGGACGCGGTCGATAAGGCGTTGCAGCGGCTGACGAAGGTCGAAATCCTTAGGCGGATTGATCGTGGGCTCTACGATCAGCCTGGCTTCAACAAACTCACCCAGAAACCCAATCCGCCTGATCCGCGCTCAGTCATCGACGCCGTCGGGCGACGTGACCAAACCCGGATGCTTGTCGACGGCATGACCGCGGCGAACGATCTGGGCCTAACTGACGCCGTCCCCGCCAAAATCGTGGTGCACACCGACGCTCGGCGCCGCGCGATCAAGCTCGGCAACGTAACGATCACCTTCCGTCCAACCGCGGCCAGCAAGCTATTCTGGGCCGGACGACCAGCGATGCGCGTCGTCCAAGCGCTTCACTGGCTGCGCGATCTCCTGGTTCGTGAAGGAGAAAGTGATCAGGTTAGGCGCAAGCTCGCCAATCTTTTCGAAGATCCCACGGTGGGACCGCCCCTCAAAGCGGATCTCACTGCCGGTATGACAGCTCTTCCGACATGGATGTGGGTGTTTCTCAAGCCGCTCGTTGAAAGCGACGCCGGCGTTCGTCGTCGGCACGTCGATGATGATCGTGATGATGCTGATCATGATCGTCATCAACAAAGAACGGCGGACGATGCCGATGATCAGCGTCATGCTGCCGTCGCCCGGCCCAAGCGAAAGCCGCTCTCCCCGCAGAAGGCACAAACTGCCAAGCGCGGTGCAGCCCGGGCGGTGAAGACATGAATCCGGCTTTCGACGAGGTTCTCGCGGCCGGGTCGGACGCGATGTTGAGCGCCTTCGATACGACGGCGCTACGCCTCGGCACGGCGTCTCAGAATATCGAGAAGGACTTCTGGGTCTGCTGGACGCTGGATGCCTTGTTCAATGGCTTGAAAGAGGGCGGACCCCGCCTCCTCTTCAAAGGTGGAACCTCCCTGTCCAAAGGGTTTGGTTTGATCAATCGCTTCTCCGAAGACATTGATGTCACGGTGTTTCGGGACGACATCGGCGAGCCGGCGACCATCGAGGAGCTCGAAGCGCTGAGTAGCAAAAAGCGCCGGGCGCGCCTCGATGCGATCAAGGACGCCTGCCAAGCCTACATCAACGGCCCGCTGCGGGCTGAGTTGACGCAGATCCTGCAGGACCGGCTTCAGGCTGCCGGCCTCGATGCCGGCGCGGCCCGAGTGGAAGCCGATGACGCTGATCCCGACGGGCAGACGCTTCTGATCTGGTATCCCGCGGCGACGCCGCGATCGGATTATGTGCGGGCAGCGATCAAGATCGAGTCGGGCGCGAAATCCGCGCTCGATCCGAACAGCGAAGTGCCGATCAAACCCTATGTCGATGATGATCTGCCGGCGCTCGACCTGACCGTGCCGGCCGTCCGCACGGTCGATCCGGAACGTACCTTCTGGGACAAGGTTGTCATCCTCCATGGGCTGCGGCGCTGGTTCGACAAGCGCGGCGAGCTGCGCGGGGGCGGCCAACGCGTTTCCCGTCACTATTATGACCTGCACCAGCTCGCCGCGGCCCGCGTCGGCGCCGCCGCCATCGCTGATCCGGCGCTCGGTGCGGATTGCGTCGCGCACGCCCGGATGTTCTTCAATCGACCGGACTTCGATCTCGCGAGCGCTGCGCCTGGCTCGTTTGCACTCGCCCCGCATGACGCGATGATCGAGCAACTGCGCGTCGACTACAGGGCCATGCAGGGCATGATCTTTGGCGATCCACCGGATTTCGAGGCGGTGCTCGACAGCATCGGCTCGCTCGAGACGCGTCTCAACAAGAAGGGCGATACGGGAGGCGGGGCCGCGCGATGAACCAGTTGGAGGGAGCTTTCGACACCGGGCAAAAGGCAGACGCGCGTGGCGCGGGCGAAGCGATCGTAACCCCGCTGCGCAAACGCCGCCTCAGCGGCGAACTCTACGAGCGCGACCCGAAGATAGAAGCCCTCATCGCCGAATTGGCAGTCCTGCCGCGTGATGGCTTGATCGCCAGGGCGGAAATCACCAAGCGCTCGGACCCGGGCTACGTCCCGAGCGAATGTCTCGTTTACTTCATTCGCGCGAGCCGTCGCGACAACAACGAGGTGTGGTTCGAGCGCCTCTATCGGATCTTGACCGAACGGGTGCTGCGCAGTTTGCCCAGGGCGGAAAGCTCCGATGGAAAGACGGAATCGCTGACGCGCGGGGTCGTGCGCGACAAGGTGTTCGGCCGGTTCGTCGAGCTCTTTTCGGCGGACCGCGCCGCCTACGACGAAAAGGTCGACTACTTCGAGGTGCGCTTCGATGGCGCGCTAGCGAGCCTGCGGCGCGATGCGCAGGAAAAGGCCTGGCGCGACGAAAACCGTTCCCAGCCCCTCGAATATGACGAGGAGAGCGGAGAACTGTCACCGGAGGTCGAGGCGGCCGCAGGGACCCACGATCCCTTCGCCGTGTCGGATTTCGACGACCCGTCTTACCGGTCGCGCCTGGATGCAGCGATTGAAGCTCTACCGACAGAACAAAGCAGGATCATTCACATGTTGAGACAGGGCTTCCCCATCGACTCCAAGGAGCCGGACGTCATGACCATCGCCAAGGCTTTGGGCCGCTCCGAAAAGACCGTCCGAACCTACCGCGACAAGGCCTTCGCCGCCCTGCGAGCTGCCATGGCCGACGGAGACGAGCGGTGAGCCCCGGCGGCGGACGTCCATCCCGCGAGGCCGTGCTCGACGCGTTCGCGGTCGAGAGCGAGCCTGGCCGGTCGACCTTGGAACGCTATCTGCGGCTATACCCGGAATATGCCGGGGAGCTCATCGACCTCTCGCGCGAACTCAGCCGCGAGGCTTATGAAGATGCCGCACCCCTCTCTGCTACCGATCGGGCGCTGATCGACGCTGCCTGGTCGCAACACGCGAAGGTTATGCCGGCGGCAGCAGCCGACCCTTTCGCGGCGCTGACGGTCGATGACTGGCGCGCCGTCGCGCAGCGTCTGGACGTGCCCCGGCAGGTCGTGACCGCACTGCGCGAACGGCGGGTCTCTCTCGTCAGTATCCCGCGACGCTTCCTGGCGATATTGGCGGATGCGATGCGCAGCTCTGTCGCACAGTTGGAGTCGTCCTGGGGGCCAGCGCACCTGATTGTCGCGCGCAGCTATAAGGCCGACAGCAAACCGGTGGCCGGCGAGCAGGTCACCTTCGAGCAAGTGCTGATCGATGCCGGCGTCCCGGCCGAGAAGCGCGCCCGGCTGTTGGCGGAGGCGGACTGACATGGACAGTGTGGAGCTCGCCAGGCAAGTCGCCGCCGAGCTTCACGCTCGCCTCGTTGCATCCGGCGCCGATCCCTGGTCGCCCTATGACTTTGCTGTCGCCGAGGCCAAGCGGCGGGGGATTGATGTCGAACGGACTGCCGCCGGCGCAGCCGTCCTCAATGGCGGCCGCGCGACTTTCGTCGCCGCCGACGATCTGATTCTTCACGAGAATATGGGCTCTCCGTTCGAGCAAGCTTTCCTCGTGGCGCATGAGATCGGCCATGTCGAGCTGGGCGACGATCCTGGTGGCGAAGCGGCGCCGATGATTGATCCGGCACGCCCGGCCGAGCCCTCACCAGTCGGAATGGATCGGGTTGTCGATTATGGACGCCGGCAACGCCGCGAAGTCCAGATGGACCTGTTCGCGCGCGAACTGCTGCTTCCGCGCACCGTCGCGCGGGCGCTCCATGTCGACCAAGGGCTCGCCGCGTCCGCCATCGCCGCGAAGCTCGGCGCGCCGTTCGAGGTCGTCGCGCAGCAGTTGTTCGATGCTTTGCTGCTGCCGCCCGTGCCTCCCGCCGCGACTGCGGCGCATGTCGAACGGCCGCTCAATCCGCTGCAAGCGGCCGCTGCGGCGCATCGCGGCGAAGCCTATCTGCTTGAGGCGGGGCCTGGCACCGGCAAGACGCAGACGCTGATCGCGCGCGTCGAGGGCCTTCTAGGCGAGGGCGTCGATCCACGGCGCATACTGCTGTTGACCTTTTCGAACAAGGCAGCGGGCGAGATGGCCGAGCGGATCGCGCGCAAGCGGCCCGAGGCTGCGGCCGCGATGTGGATCGGCACGTTCCATGCCTTCGGCCTCGATATCATCCGTCGTTTCCATGCGGAGCTCGGCCTGCCGAAGGACCCGCGGATGATGGACCGGACCGAAGCGGTCGAACTCCTCGAGGGGGAGTTCCCGCGGCTTAGGCTCGCGTACTACCGCAATCTTTACGATCCGACCCAGATCATTGCCGACATGTTGGCCGCCGTATCGCGGGCGAAGGATGAGGTGGTCGACGCCGAAACCTACGCCGCGCTCGCCGACGCCATGCAGGCGAAAGCCCAGGACTCGGATGCGCGCGAGGCGGCGGAACGCGCCGGCGAGGTTGCCCGCGTCTACGCGGCCTACGAACAGCTCAAGCGCAACGCGCATTGCATCGACTTCGGCGATCTTGTCGCCTTGCCGGTGCAACTGCTCGAAAAGGAGGCGGCCATCTGCGCGGCGCTGCAGGCGCAATATGATCATGTCCTGGTGGATGAGTATCAGGACGTGAACCGCAGCAGCGTGCGGCTGCTGAGCGCACTGCGGCCCGACGGCCGCAATCTCTGGATGGTCGGCGACGCCAAGCAGTCGATCTACCGGTTTCGCGGTGCCTCATCCTTCAACATAACCCGGTTCGGCAAGGAGGACTTCGCCGGTGGCAATCGCGGTCGATTGAAGCGTAATTATCGTTCGGTGCCGGAGATTGTCGCCAGCTTCTCCAGTTTCGCGATCACGATGCGCGCCGGCGATGCGGATAGTGGCCTCGACGCGGACCGCGACGCCAATGGACATAGGCCCGAGTTGCGCACGGTCCAGCGCGCCGAGCAGCAGCAGGTCGCCCTGGCCGACGCTATCGAGGAGCTGCGGCGTGACGGCTACGCCTATCGTGACCAGGCGGTCCTGTGCACCGGCAACGAAAAGCTGTCGACGATCGGGCAGGACCTGGAACGGCTCGGCGTGCCGGTCCTCTTCCTGGGAAGTCTGTTCGAGCGGGGTGAGGTCAAGGATCTCCTGGCTCTCCTCTCGATCCTGGTCGATCGGCGCGCCATGGGCCTGGTGCGCATTGCCTGCTGGCGAGACTTCGCCACCTCCTTTGCCGATGTGGTCGCGGTCTTCGACCATCTGCGGGCGGCCGAGCACGCGCCGGCGGGCTGGCTGCGGCATGGCGAGGCGATCCCCGGTTTGAGCGACAGGGGGCGGCAGACCGTTGCCAAGCTCGCGACTGCGCTCGATGGTTTCGATCAGACGGCCTCGCCCTGGACCGTGCTCGCGACGCTGTTGCTCGATCGCACACGCATCGCCGCGCGCCTGGGCGCGTCGGAGGATCTCGCCGACCGCACACGGGGCATCGCGATCTGGCAATTCCTCAACTTTGTGCGGGTACAACCGGCCGGACGCGGGCTGCCCATCACGCGCCTGCTCGATCGTGTGCGCAGGCTCGTGCGGCTCGGCGACGACCGCGACCTGCGCCAATTGCCGGCGGCCGCCCAGCATCTCGACGCCGTGCGGCTGATGACCATCCATGGCGCCAAGGGCCTAGAGTTCGGTGGCGTCCATATTCCTGGGCTTAACAGCGACACGATCCCACGCACGCCGCCGGCGCCGCCCTGTCCGGCGCCCGACGGGATGATCGCGGGGGCGGAGGGCAGTGCGCTGGAGGCGTTCCGCGCAGGTCAGGCCGAGGAGCAGGAGTGCCTATTTTACGTGGCGCAGTCGCGCGCCCGCGATCGCCTGATCCTTTATGCGCCGACCGAGAAGAGTAACGGCCACAACCGACCGCTTTCGCCATTCCTCGACCGTCTCGGGGCGACCTTAACACGCCGTTCGCTCGTGCCGGCACGGCCGCTTCCCGTGGCCGCGGAAGCTCGGGATATCGATTTGGTGGTCGACGGACGGCTGCGGTTAGGCGCCCCGCAGATCGCTCTTTATGAATCCTGCCCGCGTCGCTTCTTCTACACGCATGTCCTGCAGGTCGGCGGCCGGCGAACCGCGACCGCCTTCATGCATCTGCATGAGGCGGTTCGCGTGGTGGTCGAGGCGGTGATCGCGTCGGATGGACCCGTGTCCGAGCAGGCGCTGCAAGATCGCATCGATGCGGCGCTCGCCGGCGAGGGGCTCGGCGAGCACGGCTATCGCGCGGAATTCCGCGATCTGGCGCTGGCAATGCTGCGCTTCTTCCTGGCGAACCGCGCCGAAGCAGTCCCCGAAGCGCCGGTCGCGCTCAGCCTCAGTTTCGGCGGCGAGGAGATCATCGTTCGGCCGGACGAGGTGCTGGTGCGGCCGGACGGCATCCGCGCCGTGCGCCGCATTCGCACGGGTCACATGCGGTCGGCCGAGGGCAAGGATGTCGGCGCGGCGGCGCTGATGCTGGCGGTCAGGCAGTCCTTTCCCGGCGCGGTCGCAGAGCTCGTCCATCTTTCCGACGGCGAGGCACATGCGCTTGCCTTGTCCGATCGGGAGCTGAAGGGGCGCAAGGACAAGCTCGCAAAGTTTCTCGGCGACATCCGCGCCGGACGGTTTCCGGCCGAGGTTTCGTCGCGCACCTGCCCGAACTGCCCGGCCTTCTTCATCTGCGGGCAGACCCCCGACGGCCCCTTGCAAAAAAAGTTCGTCTGACCTTACCGGTCGGCCTCCCTCGCTCCGATTGGACCCTTAGAGCCGCGGCGCTGCCTCGGCCGAACCTAAGGACCCAATCTTATGAACACCGAAGAACTTCTTGATTACGACGATCTCGGCAACGCCCTGCGCGAAGGCCGGGCGTTGCGTCCGGCGCGGGGGTATCGCTTTCTCCTCGCGCAGGGCGATCTCAACTTCCAGTCCCGTGTGGTGAGCGATCCCGTGCCGCTCGGCCGCCAGTTGCTGGAAGCCGCGGCACTCGACCCGCGGGACGGTTACAGCCTCATCGCGATCCTGCCCTCGGGCGATTTCGAGGATGTGAGGCTCAACGAGCCGTTCGACCTGCGTGAGCGCGGCGCCGAGCGGTTCATCGCCTTCCAGACCGACCGCGACTTCAAGCTGACCCTCAACGACCACGAGCTGCTCTGGGGCAAGCCGGTCATCAGCGGCACGGTGCTCTACGGCCTCGCCAAGCCCGGCGAGGGGGAGGCCGTCTTCCTCGAGGTTCCCGGCGGTGAAGATCGCCTGATCGAGCATGGCGAGCTGATCGATCTGGTCCAGCCCGGCATCGAGCGGTTCATCACCGCGCGGCTGACGTTCGAGATCATCGTCAATTCGCGGCCGCGCACGGTGAACGCCCGCACGGTGACGTTCGAACAGATCGTCCAGCTCGCCTTCCCGGGCCAGCACGAACCCAACGTCGTCTTCTCGATGACCTATCGGCACGCGGCGTCGACGCCGCCCGCCGGTGAGCTCGGGGTTGGCGGCTCCGTCGACGTCAAGAAGAAGGGCACGGTGTTCAATGTCACGCGCACTGTTCAGTCGTAATCCGGACCTCAAGCGGCTGCGGGACGAAGGCTACTTCGTCCAGCAGCAGGGCGGGTATCTCGTTATGCGCGAGGTGCCGTATGTCGATGCGCGCCGGGAGGTGCGCATCGGCACCCTCATCTCCAGCCTCACGCTGGCCGGAGATCAGACGCGCCCGCCCGACACCCATGTCATCCACTGGGACGGCGATTTCCCGTGCCACGCCGACGGCAGGCCCATCCAGGGCATCTCGCATGCGGCCGGCGCCTTCGATCTCGGCCACGGCCTGAAGGCGACGCACAGCTTCTCCAGCAAGCCAGACGGCGGCTACTCGGACTACCACCACAAGATGACGAGCTACGCGAATATCCTCGCGGGCCCGGCCGCAGTGCTGAAGTCCGGCGCGACGCCTCGCACCTTCCGCGAACCGGAAGAGGAGGAGGACAGCGTCTTCAACTATGTCGAGACCGCCTCCGACCGTGTCGGGATCGGCGTCCTGACCGAGCGACTCGTCAACGAGCGGGTCGCCATCATCGGCGTCGGGGGGACCGGCGGCTACATCCTGGATTTCGTCGCCAAGACGCCTGTCCGGGAAATCCGGCTGTTCGACAGCGACGAGTTCCTGACCCATAACGCGTTTCGCGCGCCGGGCGCTCCGAGCCTGGAGGAATTGCGGGAAGCGCCCAAGAAGGTCGAATACCTGAAGCGCATCTACAGCCGGATGCACCGGAACATCGTGGCGCACGATGTCGCGCTCGGCGTCGACAACATTCACCTTCTCGACGGCGTCACCTTCGCGTTCCTGTCCCTCGATGCGGGTGACGCTAAGCGGCTGATCGTAGAGAAGCTCGAGGCGATCGGCGCCGCGTTCGTCGATGTTGGCATGGGGCTCGAGCTCGACGAGGGGTCGCTGGGCGGCATCCTGCGCGTCACCGCCAGTACGCCGGAGAAGCGCGATCACGCGCGGCAGCGCATTTCCTTCGTCGGCGGCGGCGCCAAGGACATCTACGCCTCCAACATCCAGGTCGCGGATCTCAACGCCCTGAATGCTGTCCTCGCGGTCGTCAAGTGGAAGAAGATTCGCGGCTTCTACCGCGACCTCGAGCGCGAGCATCACTGCACCTACACCACCGACGGCAACATGCTGATCAACGGGGATCTCGCGTGATACGGCACAAGCGACTCGAACATCGTTTCGTCGAACACATCCCTGAGCGCCTTGAGGCAGGCATTCTCTATGTTTCGATGGAATATGCCACATCAGCCCACAGCTGCTGCTGCGGTTGCGGCGAGGAGGTCGTCGCCCCCTTCACGCCGACGGACTGGAAGATGACGTTCGATGGCGAGACCGTCTCCCTTCGGCCGTCGATCGGCAATTGGACGCTGAAATGCCGGTCACACTATGTGATCGACCGCAGCAAGGTGATCGAGGCCGGCCCCTGGAGTGACGAGCAGGTCGAAGCCGAGCGTCGTCGTGACCGCGCTGCCAAAGCGCGCTTCTACGGGCAGACGCCAGCGATCGAACTTGCCGTTCAGCCCGCTCCCGTCAAGGCGGCTCCCGGCTTCTGGCGCCGCGCCTGGCGTTGGCTATCTGGCAGATCGTGACGATAGGCCCGACGGCAGGTTGCCGTCGGGCTATCCCGCTTCGGAACGCAGCGCAGCCCTAAGAGACAAATCAAGAACATCTATCAGGAGCTTACACGGTCTTCGCCGAAATCCTTGTGCAAGGAATGACCGACACACCATATATTGATGTTAGGCATGGGGCGATCTCCTAGCACGTGCGCGTCTCCACTCATGGTGGTGGGGACGTGGGCGAGCTTCTTGCGACCTCCTCCGGTGCCTGGCGAGGACAGATAGGCATCGAGAAGGAGCGTGGAGAATGGATGCTACCGAATTCAAGCCCGGCGATCTTGTGCGGGTGAAGTCAGGCGGGCCGATCATGACGGTCGAGCAGGTCGGGAAGACGGCCATGCTGGAGGAGGATGCCGTCTGGTGTGTCTGGTTCGAGAAGGTGGGCAACAAGCAGGTCGCGCGGAAAGACACGTTCGCGCCGGTCGTGCTGGAGAAGGCTGAGAAGCCACGAGCCGCGTTCTCCGTCGGCGTCGTTCGGGCGTAGCGTGGTGCCTCATGCCGTTTCGCGGCCTGTTCATCGGCATCGACCGTTATAGCTCGACCGGCATTGATGAGCTGACCTGCGCGCGTCGCGACGCGACGGCGCTGGAGGCACTGTTCTTCGACACGCTGGGCGGCAGCACAGTCTTGCTGGCAGATGCGGAGGCCACGCGGCAGCGGATTGAGGACGCATTTGCCGACCTGGCCGGCTGCGGCCCCGAGGATACGGTGGTGATCGCGTTCTCCGGCCATGGGTCGGAGACACATGAGCTCGTCACCCACGACGCGAATCCAGATGATCTCGCCGGCTCCGCGATCCCGCTCGAGCTGTTGCAGGAATGGTTCTCGCGGATACCGGCAAAGCGCCTGATCCTGTTCCTCGACTGTTGTTTTTCCGGCGGCATTGGGGCGAAGGTTCTGCACGTCGATGCGAAGCCGCGCAGCCTTTTGTCCGCCGAAGCGCGCCTGGCTCAGCTTGGCGGCGCTGGTCGGATCATCTTCACCGCCTCCGCGGCGACCGAGCCCGCCTATGAGCACCGCCGGTTCGGGCACGGCTTTCTGACCCACTTTCTGCTTGAGGCGCTATGTGGCGCCGAGGAAGTCGTGAGCGGCGGCAAGCTCTCGCTCTACCGCCTCCTCGAGCATGTCACGAGCCGCGTCCGGGCGGCCGCGCTGCAGGGCGGCAAAGAGCAGAACCCGACCATGCGCGGGAGCATCGACGGCGATGTCGCGTGGCCCGTGTTCGTGCCGGGCGCTAAGTATCGGGCGGCCTTCCCGGCGCGTCTGCCTGCCAAGGTGACGTCCGATCTTGCCAGCCTCTCGTCGGCCGGTTTCCCCGACGCGCTTGTCACCGCCTGGGCTGGAGCGATCCCGTCCTTGAATGCGCTTCAGATCTCCGCCATCACCGACTTCGGCGTGCTGGACGGCGAGAACCTGGTGGTGTCGGCCCCGACATCCTCGGGCAAGACGATGGTGGGCGAGCTCGCGGCGCTCCGGAACGTGCTGGATCGCAAACGGGCTTTGTTTCTGCTGCCGCTTAAGGCCCTTGTGGCAGACAAGCGGCGGCACTTCGAGAGCGTCTATGGCGGTTTCGGGGTCCGCACGGTGGAAGCGACGGGCGAGACGGACGACATCGCGCCTCTGCTGCGGGGCCAATACGATGTCGGTCTCCTGACCTATGAGAAGTTCGCCGCGATCGCGCTGACATTCCCTCATGTGCTGGCGCAGGTCGGCGCGATCGTGATCGACGAAGCGCAGATGATCGCCGACCGTGGCCGCGGCGCGAATCTGGAGTTCATTTTGACGCTCATCCGGATGCGCCGGCGTGAGGGGATCGAGCCCCAACTGATCGCGCTTTCGGCTGTGATCGGGGACACGAACGGCCTTGAGCAATGGCTCGGCGCGCGGCTCTTGCGGCGCACGGAGCGGCCCGTTCCGCTTGAGGAGGGCTTGTTGCTCGGCACCGGGCATTTCCGCTTTCTTGACCCGGAGAATGGCAATGAGCAGGTTGAGGGGCCGCTCGTTCGGCGTCTTGTCGGCGGCAAAGGATCCAGCCAGGATTGGATCATCCCGCTGGTGCGCAAGCTTGTCGCCGAAGGCCAGCAGGTGATCGTGTTTCGCGAAACCAAGGGCGAAGCCCGCGGCTGCGCCAACTATCTCGCAGAGTCGCTCGGATTGCCTCCGGCTGCCGAGGCGCTGACGCAGATGCCCGGCGGCGATCCCTCGCAGGCCAGCGCCGACTTGCGGAGCGCGCTGGGGCGCGGCGTCGCTTTCCACAACTCGGATCTCGACCGCGAAGAGCGGCGCGTCATCGAGGAAGAATTTCGCCGTAGCGGCTCGGGCCTGCGCGTCATCGCAGCCACGACGACGCTGGCGATGGGCGTGAACACGCCCGCGTCATCGGTCATCATCGCCGGCTTGAATCATCCCGGCGACGAGCCCTATTCGGTAGCCGAATACAAGAACCTAGTCGGTCGCGCGGGAAGGCTTGGCTTCGCCGAGAAGGGAGCTTCGTATCTGCTGGCGCTCGATCCGCGCGCCGAGCATGATCTGTGGTCGCGATACGTGACCGCGGAGCCGGAAGACTTGGTGTCCCGCTTCCTCGACGGTACAACCGACCCACGCTCCCTGATTATCCGCGTCCTAGTCGCGGCACAACGAGCGGCCGGCGAAGGCGTGCCGAGCGAGGAGATTGTCGAATTTCTGGAATCGAGCTTCGGCGCGTTCCAAGCCCGGCGCGCCCATAGCGCGTGGCAGTGGAGCCGGCCGGATCTGCTTTCGGCCCTAGCGGATTTGGAACGCCACGGCCTGGTGCAGAAGAACGCTACAGGCGCGTATGAATTGACCAAGCTGGGCCGTCTCGCTGGCGAAAGCGCGGCAGAGGTCGGGTCCATCGTCGCGCTCGTAGATTGCCTCGGCTCGCTTCAGCCCCAAGAAATCAGCGATCCCGTCCTGATTGCCGCAGCTCAAACGACGGTCGAGGTCGATCAACTCCTTTTTCCGATCAACCGAAAAAGCACGCAGAAAGAGCCTCAGCTATGGCCCAACGAGCTGCAGAGGCAGAATGTGCCGTGGCACGTCCTGAACGCGCTTCAGCGCGGGACAACAGAAGATCATCAGGCGACCCTGCGTGCGAAGAAGGCGGTCGCTTGTCTTTTGTTCGTGTCCGGTCGTGCCATGAGCGAGATCGAGCGCGTGCTGACGCAGTTCGGTGGTGCGTTTGGCGGCGCCGCCGGCCCCATACGCGCGGTCGCAGCGCGGACTTGCGATCTGATGCCGGTCGCGGCTCGCGTCGCCGAGATCCTGCACCCCACGCTCGATCTCGGTGACCGTGTGAGACGTCTGGCGATCCGGTTGACATATGGCGTGCCCAGCGCCGCCGTCGACCTCGCCCAATTCGCTGGAGCCGATTTGCTGCGGGGCGACTATTGCCGCTTGGCCGCCGCGCAGCTCTGTGAGCCCGAACAGATCGACGCCGCAACTGATGACCAAATTCTGGCATGCGTGGACAAGGACAGGCGCAAGCTTGCACTTGTCCGCGATGCGGCGAAGCGCGTTGCCAAGCGTCGGGCCGAAGCGGTGGCGCCTTCCGCCCCGATCCTTGAAGTATATGTGCCCTAAATTGCGCGCAACGGGGGCGTGAGGCGATTGCGTCAGATGCCCCCTCTGCGAGACGTTCCTGCCTCAGAAAGTCTCCAATGCTGGCGGAGCCAATGCGGCAGCGGGCGATCAAGCGGTCGAACGAGACAACGCGCCGCTACGGCTGCGCTCGGTGTGCAGGAGTGTCAGGATGGTCTGCCGGTTCGGAGCAAATGACCTGGTCGCCGATGGCGCCAAACCGAAGATCGTCGATTTCTTCAAAAAGCTTTTTCGACTGCATCGTGGGCGGCGATGAATTGCTCGCCGACCAGTGGCTGATCGCAAGCCTCAAGCTGCCAAGCGACGCTCCTCGTCCTCGGCTTCGTTCCCCGGCTCTCCAACCGCTTTGGTCAGGAAGAGGTCAAGCGCAGCTCGACGAGAATCACGATCCAATGCGTAGGCCGTCTGTTTGAATTCGATCCCCTCGAGTAGCCCTTGGATGTAACCGGAGATCGTGTCGGCGGCCATGATGAGCGCAGTGTCGAGCGTGTGAATGTATTTGCTCGTCACCGAGCCCTTGGAGTGGCCGACGAGCGCCGCGATGGTCACCTCGGTGAAACCGAGATCGTTGGCGATGCTGGCAAAGCTGTGACGCAGGACATGCGGGGTGACGCCGGCGAGCGGACTGTCGCTGAAAATCTGTTCCCAATGGTTCGGGAAGCTGCCGAACGCATGGTCCTCGCCCTGACCTGGGAAGACATAGGTGCCCGCTGCGGTCTTGCGCCGTTCCTCCAGATACTCGACGACGGGCAATCCGATTGGACGAATGGACTCACCTTCCTTGCTGTCCACCAGGCGCATGCAGCTCGCGTCGGTGTCAGCTTCGATCCACATTAGCGAGATCATTTCCGAGCGGCGGCAGCCGGTGAGCGCGATCTGCCGGATGATGTCCACGGTCATGGCGTATTTTTCGTTCGCCGCGGCATCGCGAAGCATTTGCCCGAGGGTGCGATACTCCGCCTCGGTCAGCCTACGATTCCGAACATTGTCCTTGGGCTTCTTGATGCCGTGCGCCGGATTGACCTCTATAATCCCAGCATCGACAGCGTAGGTGAGGATTCCGCCCAATAGGCCGACGGTGCGCGTGGCGGTGCCCGCGCCACCACGAACAATGGCCTTTCCTCGCAGCTTTTTCGTCTTGACGGCGACGCGCGTCTTGCCGGCCATGATGTCCTTCAAGACCTTGTTGATGTCGGCCTTGGTGAGATCCTTGACCCGGCGCGCGCCGATCAGCGGGATGATGTGCCGCTCGATACGGCCAGTGTCGGTGACGATGGTGGTGGGCTTTTTCGGTCGCCCGCCCTTACCCAGAATGAGGCCCGCGTTCAGATCAGCGGTATAGAGGGCGCAAAGCTCCTTGACCGTGATGGCCTTGTGATCGAGCTGACGTTCTTCGGAAGGGTTGTCGCCGCGCGCGACGCGCCCGAGTTGGACCTTCGCTTCTTGCCGGGCTGTCTCCGGCGTCCACACGCCATGCAGGCCGATGGTGTAGCGTCGCGTGCGTCCAACAGCGCGATATTGGATGAGGTAGCTGCGCTTGCCGGAGGCGAACACGCGGAGGCCGAAACCGGGCAGTTCGTCGTCCCAGATAAAATAGTCCTTCTCGCGAACATCGGCAGCGTCCACGATCCGCTTGGTCAGCTTTGCCATGAGGTGTTCCCCTCGCTAGTGAGGGGCTGCTTCCGCGGAAGCACCACGGAAGCAACCGGATGGATATCGGAGCGAAATTCTGGATAGACAGTTCGGCGCGGAAATACGAATTGTCTAGTATCTTCAGTTACATATCGCATTGTAGCGTGCCCTGTCGTGCATTTAGGATAGGCAGGCTAAATTGCTCCGAAGGTCGCGCTGAAGTCTCTGCACGCCAACTCCGGCAATGCGCGCGGCGCCGTCGATATCGGCGTGCCCGTCGATCAGACGAAGAGCGACGATCGCCGAGAATGACCGCACGGGCTCGGGAGCGTCGGGCAGGATGACGTCATCATAGATGGCGCGCGGCAGAACGTTCACCATTACCGAGGGATCTGGCTTCTCACGCCGTTCCCGAGCCAGTTGCTCGCGAGAGAAGGCAACCCCAATACCCGGGCGGCCGAACCGGACAGGTGCTTCCAAGATGCGCTCGATGTTGAAGGCGCCCGGGTCCCTCGCATAATCGACCTCGATCCAGTCCGGCCGCCAATCTGGGCCGAGAAAAGAGCGCGCAAAGTCGACCATCGGGAAGATCTGATGATCGCTGTGGTGGATGTCGCCACGCAGGGTGCGAATGCGAGTAACCCTCCATATCAAATGCGCATTTTCATGCACCAGTTCGAAGCGAAACGTCGAGGCCGCATGCGCCTGGCTGGTGGAATTGGCTTGAGTGATCGCATCGTAAAGGCTTGGAGCCATGGAAGCGCGCACCGCCCAGGGGCCAAATCCCACGTATGACATGCGCTTGCCGATCTGGAGGCCGAGCGTGCGGTCGCCGAGCAGGGACCCGGCGCGCGAGAACAGGCCAATCAGCGCCCGCGCCGGAACCGGCATGCCACCAAGTTCCCGCACCGCCATGGGCAGGCCTTCGCTATCGAGGGCTTTCAGCAACGCACTCTCGCTGGCTCGCTCCTCGAGAAGCTGCGGTAGCGAGCCGAACCCGCTGGCACGAACGAGCGGGACCAATCCGGATTTCTTCATCGCAAGCACTCGCGTAGTTTCAACATGGAGCTTCGGCACGCCTTCCATCGGCGCGGACGGACTCCCCGGCCACGACAAGCCATTGGCGCCTCCAGCATAGCGGCTCGCCGGCCAGGGCATTTGGGCGCGCAAAGATGCCTGCTGCCCCTTGGGCGATATCGATCCATTGACGCAAAATGATAATGACGCCCGCCTCGTCTAACCTAACATCACATTAGGTCGGCGTAAGCGGGGCGTCCATGTGTCTGTGACAAAACCCGCCCCCCCCAACAGGTCATATGTGTATGAGAGTTGTTCATCTGCAATAGAAATGAAGAAAGTGGCAAATCAACCATAATAAAGCCGAAGGCGTGCCACGAAAGGTGACCCTATGACGCGAAAGGCTTTGCTCGTGAGCATCGTCATGTGTTCGGCTGCAGCTGTCAGCGGCGCCGCCATGGCGGATATGAGCGGGCTTCGGGCGCAAGCGAATGTGCCCTTCAAGGAGGGCCGCCCCACGGCTAGGACAGCCGCCGAGCTGAGGCAGGAGCTCGCCTTCCAGCAGGCCACCCAAGCCTATCTGTGGGCCATGCCGCTAATCAATACGCTCGGCATGAAATATGGCTCGGAGGCAACCTTCGGTGTCGGCTACAACGTGCTGCCGATCTGGAAGCAACGGCTCGACCCAAAGACCCTGGTCACCACGCCCAATTCCGACGTGCTCTATGCGATGAGCTATGTCGACATGGGCGAGACCGGTCCGATCGCGCTGGACGCCCCGTCCGACCTGCAGGGCATCCTCCTCGATTTCTGGCAGCGGCCGATTCCGGTCGACGGCGGAAAATATTTCGGCGACATCGGCTTGCCGGGACCCGACCAGGGCAAGGGCGGAAAGTTCCTCGTTTTGCCGCCGGACTATAAAGGCGAGGTGCCGGACGGCTACTATGTCTACCGCTCTGGAACGAAGAACATCTTCATCTTCCTGCGCGGCTTCTACGACGATCCGAACAACCTCACGCCGGCGGTGGAGCACCTCGAGAAGACCAAGATCTACCCGCTCAACCTGCCGGAGGCGGAGCGCAAGCCGATGACGTTCCCGGACGCCTCTGGCGTTCCGGTGAACATGCTGCCGCGCTCGAACTTTTCGGCCTTCGAGCAATTGAAGGGGCTGCTCGACCGAGAAGGCGCAGATCTCGCGAGCGCCGACGGGCTGGGCCTTCTCGCCAATATCGGTCTCGTCGCCGGCAAACCATTCAATCCCGGCAGCGAGACGCGGGCGATCCTCGAAGCCGCGGCCAGGACGGCGTACAAGATGAGCCGCGTAGTCGGGCTCAGCAATGGGGTCGACAACACTTCCTATCTGGTCTGGCCGGATCGCCAGTGGGTCAATCCCATCAATAATGCCGCCTATCCCGGCCCGGAAAAACCGCTCAGCCTCGACTTTCGCGACAAGGCGCATGGCTACACGGCGATCGCGCCGCGCGTCTGGTTCTTCACCGATTATTATTCGATCAGCCCGGGCATGGTCTCGCAGATTCCGGGCCGCGGCGCAGCCTATGAAATCGCCTTCAACGACGCCAAGGGCGCGCCGTTTTCCGGGGATAATTCCTACAAGCTGACATTGCCAGCGAACATACCAGCGAAGCTGTTCTGGTCCCTGACGCTGTACGACGCGGCCAATGCCTCCGGGCTGGCGACAAAGGCGCGCCGCTTCCCTTCCCTCGGCTCGCGGGACAAGCCGGTCCCCAATCCGGACGGCACGACGGACCTCTATGTTGGTCCCACTGCGCCGAAGGGCAAAGAGGCGAACTGGCTGCCGACCGCGCCGGGAAAAGGCTTCTTCGCCATTCTGAGGCTTTACGGCCCGGAAGAGCCCGCGATCAACTTCAGCTGGAAACCTGGCGACTTCGAGAGGCAATGACAGCGCCCGGATCAGGCGCTTCGACGGATGGAGCGCTGCGCATGTAAGCCCCGCCCCCTCCGAAGAATCAGACTGATTGGCGGTGACAAAATACCATGGACGACTCACCCCAAGGTCGCCGAATAGGCGCGTCACGCAAGAGGGCATCACAACAGTCAAGGGGTTCCCCGTTCCTTGCATCGGCAGGATGGGGGCTCAGCGCAGGCATCGGTTCGGGAGCGGCAAGTGTGCTGTCGCATCCGGCAGCAGCTCCGATGCGCTGAGGGATGGAGACAGACGTCATGTCAAGTGCGGGTACGGGGACGTTGGTGCATGCGGCGGTCGGTGTGGCTGTCATCGGCCTTGCGGCAGGCCTGGCCCATGCGGCGGACATGCCGATGCCTCCCATACCGGACCGGCCCTCCGAGCAGGCCTCGTCCGCCTCGGAGTGGAAGTACCAGGTGACGCTTTACGGCTGGGCGACATCTCTGACGGGTGATGTCGGCATCAGGAACCTGCCGACGACCTCCGTCGACGTGCCGTTCTCCGAGGTGCTGAAGCATCTCGACGGTGCGCTGATGGGATCCGTCTTTGCCGACAACGGCGAATGGCTTCTTCTTGCGGATGTCGTCTTCGCCAAGCTCTCGGCCTCCCGGCCGATCGGCGCCTTTGGAGGCGAGCTCGGCGCCGGCATCACCGAGCTCATCGCGATGGGCGCGGTGGGTTACATGCTGCCGACCGGCCGATCCGACATTGATTTCGCGATCACGGGCGGCCTCCGATATGCGAGCGTCAAGGGCTCCCTGTCCTGGAGCGGCCTCGGCCCGCTTCCGGACATTTCGGCCAGCGCGCGGCAATGGTGGCTCGATCCGACGCTAGGCTTCTTCGCTCATTGGGAGCTGAACGAGAAGTGGTTCGTCAACGCCATCGCCGATATCGGCGGATTCGGCGTCGGTTCGGATCTGTCCAGCACGGGGTATCTGGGCGTCGGCTACATGTGGACCAAGAGCTTCTCCACATCGCTCGGCTATCGCTACCTCTATGAAGATTATGAGGCGTCCGGGACGACGACCGGAAGCTTTCGTTACAATACAATCATGCATGGTCCGACTTTCGCCATGGCGTGGCGCTTTTGACCGGCGCACGACATGACTTTCGGCTCGGGCACCGACCCGGCCCAAGACACGCCTCGCGTATTCGACGCGACCACACGCGTTCATTGTCGCAGCGGGCGCAATTGGCAATTTCAACAAGATAGGTAACGAAGGAGCTCGAAATGAAGCGTCCCTGCCTCGTCATGGCCGTGCTGCTTGGATCGATCGGCTGCGCGTCAAGCCAGGAGGCCAGCAAAGCGACGATCGATGCCAACAAGGCCCTCCTCAACTATCTTCCCTTCACCGACCAGACCGACTTCCAGAACGCGACGCGGGGCCAGATCGCGACGCTGGAAGCCGAGTAGATCACCACGCCGGACGGCAGGGTGATCTACGACATGGCGCAGTTCGATTTCCTGAAGGGAGATGCGCCAAACACCGCCAATCCGAGCCTGTGGCGCCAGAGCAAGCTGAATGCGATCCATGGCCTGTTCGAGGTCGTCAAGGGGGGCATCTACCAGATCCGCGGCTTCGATCTGGCGGTCATGAGCTTCGTGCGCGGCGACAACGGATGGATCGTCATCGACCCGCTCACGGCCAACGAGACGGCCGCGGCCGGCTACAAGCTGCTGCGAGAGAAGGTCGAGAACCTGCCGATCACCGCGGTCATTTTCACCCACAGCCACGCCGATCATTTCGGCGGCGTGAAGGGCATCCTCACCACCGAGGAGGTCGCCGCGCGCAAGATTCCAGTCATCGCGCCGGAGGGGTTCTTCGATGAGGCGGTCAGCGAGAACCTGATTGCCGGCAACGCCATGAGCCGGCGCGCCAGCTACATGTATGGCAACCTGCTCAAGAAGGGGCCGACCGGGACGCTCGGCTCGGGGCTCGGCACCACGACGGCGGCGGGAACGCTGAGCATCGTGGAGCCCACCGTCACAGTCTCGGACACCCCGACCACGCTCAAGGTCGATGGCGTCGACATGGTCTTCCTGAACACGCCGGGCGCCGAGGCCCCGGCCGAGTTCATGTTCTACATCCCGAAGTTCAAGGCGATGATGCAGGCGGAAGAGATCAATCACACGATGCACAATCTCTATACGCTGCGCGGCGCGAAGGTGCGCAACGGCGACAAGTTCGCCAAGTACATCAACGATACCATCAACCGCTTCGGCGGCGAGGTCGAGGTTTCCTTCGGAAGCCACCATTGGCCGACCTGGGGCAATAGGGAGATCGTCGAATTCTGGAAGGGACAGCGGGACACCTACCGCTATCTCCATGACGAGACGCTGCGCCTCGCGAACAAGGGCGAGACCATGACCGAGATCGCCGAGGAGATGAAGCTGCCCGACAGCCTCGCCAAGAAGTTCGCCGATCGCGGCTACTACGGCTCGGTGAACCACAATGCAAAGGCTCAATACCAGCTCTATTTCGGGTGGTTCTCCGGCAATCCGTCCCAGCTTCATGAGCTTCCGCCCGCGGCAGAGGGTAAGAAGTTCGTCGAATATGCCGGCGGAGCGGATGCGGTGATCGCGAAGGCGAAGGTGGACTACGCCGCCGGCAACTATCGCTGGGTCGCGACTGCGCTGAACCACGTTGTCTTCGCCGATCCCAACAATATGGCGGCCCGAAAGCTGCTGGCCGACGCGCTCACGCAGATGGGTTATCAGGCCGAGAGCGGCCCCTGGCGCAACTTCTACCTGTCGGGCGCAAAGGAACTGCGCGAGGGTGTGGTGAAGGCCGCCGTGCCGGACACCGCTTCGCCCGACATGGTGCGCGCGCTGCCGCTCGGCATCTACCTCGACTATCTGGCCGTGCTGCTGAACCATCCGAAGGCGGCGCAGACCGAGATCGCCCTCAACTTCGTCATGCCCGATGTGCATCAAGAGTTCACGCTCTCGGTCACCAACGGCGTCATGAACTACACCCTCGGCCGTCAAAACAACCAGGCCGATGCCACGGTCACCATGAATCGCAGCCTTTTGGACGACATCAATCTCGGACAGACGAAGCTGAGCGATGCCATTCAGGAGGGCCACGTCAAGATTGACGGCAACCAGAACAAGGTTGTCGAATTTGTTGGCCTTCTCGATAAGTTCGACTTCTGGTTCAATATCGTGACGCCATAGTTGGTGGGGCGTTTGACTTCGAGTCTGAGTGCCGGCGGCTGAAGTCGGTGGTTGAACCACTAATGTCCATATGGTGGATAACCTCGGCGGTGTCCGGAGTCAGGGTGCATGGCACAGAATGGCGGTTGAGAGCTGAGGAGGGCTTGTGTCACGTCGGATTGGGGAATGAAGATGAGACAGAAGCCTTCCTCACAATTGAATGCCCACGGCGCGGCACATCGGCGGTGAAGTGGAGACCGCGTTCGCACGTTTCAAGGCATGGGCGCGGCGAGAACGGGGATCTTGTCCTCGGCATCTGTATGGCGCTCTCCATCGGCAATCTGAGAGCGACGCTCGCGGACTATGGGGTGCGGCACGAAGAAGTGCGGGTTCACAGCATCGATGGGCCCCGTTCTCGCCTGCTGGCGGACCTCGCTTCTGGAGTTATCGACGTGCTCCTCATGGCGGGAGGATATGCGACCAGGACCGATCGGTTTCTGCCACTCTGGAGCGAACGAGTGGTGGTCGCGCTTCCGAAGCGTCACCGTCTCACCTCACTGCCGATCAACCGCCTGGACAACGTCATAGAATGCCTGCTGCTGGGCCGCGGCGGACATATCGATCTTTGGGCACAGTCTAAAAAATCTGGACATATTGATTCGGTGGAGGAACGGGGCGGTGATTGATTTTTCTGACTTTCCGCTGTGGTTAGTGCTAGCGGCCAGCTTCGTTCTATTTGTTGCGACAATTGAATTTGGTCGTCATGTCGGTCAGCGATCCAGAGAGGCAGGGACCGAGCAGGTGTCCTCTTTGCAGGGCGCGGTACTGGGCCTTCTCGCGCTCATGATCGGGTTTACTTTCGCTATGTCGTTGTCACGGCATGAGGCCCGTCGAGAGTCCGTGCTGCGTGAGGCGAACGCCATCGGCGGGGCGGCAATGATCGCCCGCCTGCTGCCCCAGCCGCAGAACACCGAGGCGCTCAAGCTGCTTGATACCTATGTAAAGATCCGGCTCGATCTCAAGGCGGAGTCCATGACACCGGAATCGCTGCGCGAGGCGGTGGACCAATCCAACGCCACCCAGGAAAAGCTCTGGCAACTCGCTATGGCGCTGACTGGCACGGATAAAGGCATGGTGCCGACTGGTCTTTTCATCCAGTCATTAGGCGAGGTCTTTGGCGATCAGGCGAAGCGAGTGGCTGCGGTGCGCAGCCATGTACCGGATATCGTGCTGCTCGGGCTTTACGGTATCGCAGTCGTCGCCTTGGGCCTGCTCGGATACGAGAATGGCACGAAGCGGCGTCAGCCCCGCTTGCCACCCTATCTGGTGGGCGGGTTGATCGCCCTGGTGCTGTTGCTCATCCATGACCTCGACCGGCCAGGCAGCGGCTTTATCCGTGTCAGCCAGCTTCCCATGCAGGAAACGGCCGAGAGCCTTGCGGGCTATCTGAAATAGCAGCAGATCGCGTGGCACAATCTGCGCGAAATGATGGTGGAAGCGATCGCGAACGCCGTGAAAGTGGCGCTTGCCGAAATCGGCCTCTATCCAGCCGAAGCGGCGGAGAGGACGAAAGGACCTAGGTTAGGCCGAGCGTGTAGCGGACTCTCCGCCGAGGGGGCTCGAAGGGCCATTTCCGCAAGTCTTCCAGCAGGAGCTGGTAACGGAGCGCGCCCACCGCATCCGGCCTGCGCCTGCTCAAGCTGGGACGGCGTTATGATGCCTCGGATCCCGTTGGCCCTCAAACGAAATGGCGGCGGAGCCTCGCCCCACCGCCATCTCGATCGTCCGACCAGCCTTGTTGACCAGCGGGCCTCAATTGCCCGTCGGCAGTGGCAGGGAGAAGCCCTGGTCCTTCAGCGCGTTCTGCATGAACTTGAAGCGTTCATACTGGGAGAGCGTGATGGGGCCCGAATAAGCCTCGCTCTGCGGCTTGCGCGGCGGGTACTGCACATAAGTCTTCATGAGCTTGGTCACCGCCTCGTTGGCCGGCACCAACGCCCAAGTGCTCTCGGTGAAGGTCGTCATGAAGATGTCGTAGCGTTCCTGCGGGTCGGCCGGGAGGTCGAAGACCTGGGGCACGGTTGCCACATACTTCTCCGCCCCCTTCCAGCCCAGGTTGGTGTCCACCGCAAGACCGCCGGTGTGGGCGCCGTCGTCGCCGCGCAGGTTGAAGACATACTTGAAGTTGCCGACACGGGCGGCGCCGGGGGAGAGCTCGTTCTCCGTGAAGTAGAACCACTCCTTGCGCGGGTCCTCGCCCTTGCCGAGCCAGACCGGGGCCATGTCATAGCTGTCGAAGATGATGGGTTGTCCGTCGCGATCCTTCTCCGGCAGCTTCACGCCGGCAACGGAGGCGAAGGTCGCCATCAGGTCGAGCCCGCCCATGATGTCGTCGCTCTTGCTGGCTGCCTTGATCTTGCCCGGCCAGCGGGCCATGGACGGCACCAGATTGCCGCCCTCGCGCACCGTGCCCTTGGTGCCGCGGAACGGGGTGTAGCCGGCGTCGGGATAGACGTCCTGCCAGGCGCCGTTGTCCACCGTGTAGACCACCAGCGTGTTGTCGGCGAGGCCGAGCTGGTCGAGCTTCTTCAGCACGTTGCCGATGCGCGTGTCGAGCTCAACCACCGAGTCGGCATATTTCGACTTGGAGATGGACTTGCCGATGAAGTCGGGCGCCGGCAGGTTGGGCTGGTGGTTCTTCATGAAGTTGACGTTGATGAAGAATGGGGTGTTGGGCGCCTTCGCCGCGTCTTCCAGGAACTCCTCGGCGGCCTTCTCGACGTATGCGTCGAGGAAGGGAATGCCAACCACCCCCTTGTCGGGCGTGTCCACATATTCGCCGTTGACCTTGAAGTCCTCCTTCACCGGGCCGCCCGCATTGCCCGAGAGCGCCCCCTTGGTGCCCCTCTCGAACATGGCCCGCAGTTCGGGGCTCATGCCCGGGAACCACTTGGGGTCCCCATAGGTGTAAGCGTTCAGGTGGTAGAGGAACGCATACTTCATCACGTCATAGCCCTGGGCATTGGGTAACGCGTAGTCCGCCTCGCCGAGATGCCATTTTCCGGTGAAGTAGGTCTTGTAGCCCCCCTGCTTGAGCACCGAGGCCAGCGTCCACTCCGCCTTCGGCAGGCCGCCGCCCTGGCCCTGGAAGGCCACGGTGGTCATTCCGGACCGGTTGGGGATGCGCCCGGTCTGGATCGCGGCCCGGCCGGGCGTGCAGCTCGGCTGGCCATAGAAATTGGTGAACACCATGCCCTCGGTCGCCAGCTCATCCATGTTGGGCGTGGGCATGCCGCGGCGTGTGCCGCCGAGATAGGCGCCGAGATCGCCCCAGCCGGTGTCGTCGGAGACGATCAGCAGGATGTTGGGCTTCCTGGCCGGGGCGGGTGCCGTGTTCTGGGCGTGGGCCGCGCCGCCCCAACCCAGGAGGACCGCCGCGACTGCGGCGGTCAACGTCGTCGAGATTGCCGTTCTCATTGTCGTTTCCAGTGCAGTTGGACACCTAAGCTCTTGTGAGCGAATCACTTCGCCGGCGGAAAGACGGTCTTCCAGTCGGATTTCATGTCCACGACCGTCCAGCCCTGGCTCGCCACCGCATGGGCTGTTCGACCCACAGCGTGCCGTCATTGTCGAAAACGGCGATACACGCCTCCGCCTCCGGCCGCACAAAATCCTTGCCGGCCGGATCGGTCACGCGCTGGACGAAGCTTTGGATCGCCGTCTTCGCGGCGCCATCGTTCCAGGACGGGAGCGATTCCGCCAGAGCCGCTCCAGGTAATCACAGGAACAGAACCGCGATAACCAAGGCGCGCTCGGGCTGAATCATCCATGAATCGCCCGTCTTAAGCAGAAAAATTCTACTCTAAGCAAATTTCTTATACGAAACAATTCATGACAATGGCGGACAGACTTACTATGATATATTTTTCACGAAATAATTGGCGCTGTAACCAACCTTTCATCTACTTCTGACTTCAGGCTTCCGTGTACTGCCTGACCAAAGGGGCCTGTGGGTGCCCCTGATTTAAGCCAAATCACGTCGACGCTCTTTTCATTTTGCGTCACTCGGCGAGGTTTCGATGAGCGGTTCAGGTTCAACCGAACTTGTGCGCGCAAAGGGCTTCGGCACCCTGCCCGATCTGATTGAAGGACAGGCCGGCGAACGGATTCTTGCGGACATTTTCGCCGGGGAGCGGCTGCCGATGGCTTTGCGTGACGCGCCGCGAACGCCCATGCCGTTGCGCGCGATGATGGGCCTGCTCGCGCGGGGCGCGGCTGCTTTGGACCGCCGCACCTTCGGTCTCGATGCGGGAGAGGACATGAAGCAGACCGGGTGTTTCCGGGAGGTGGTAAGTCAGAGAACCGGCTGAGGCCGGTGTGAGGTGACTTCCGCCCCCCCCGACCACCATGCGGCTAGCCAGTTCGCCGGGAGAGCGCGAACAGGTGGCCGAAGCGCCGCAGAGGATGCTTGGCCGGCTGGGAAACGTACTGTGGGATCGGTTGACTTCTGGAGCGCTGGCGCGCAATTGATGGGTCACGTCGCGGACGCTGGGGCGGCCCGGTACCCAATGCCCAAAAAGCCTTGCAGGGTCTGGGCGACGGACTCCACCTCGACCCTACCCGTGTCAACCCGGCTTGCGGAGACTTCAAGAACGCGGGGGTGGTCGGTTGCCAGGCGAGACCGAGGAAGCGGGCGCGGGGAATCCTACGCTCGGCTGCCCTGCGATTTCCGCCCAAATGCTTCCATTGCGCTTCCAACCTCCTGCCGCGAGGGGAATGGAAGCAGAAAACGCCCGGAGGGCATTTTCTAATAACCTGATTTTCCTGAGAGAAACTGGAGCGGGCGAAGGGATTCGAACCCTCGACCCCAACCTTGGCAAGGTTGTGCTCTACCCCTGAGCTACACCCGCATCCATTTGCCGGCGCCACTGTGTGTCGCGGCAGGTGCGGTTCTATAGAAAATGCCGACGCCGAATGCAACACCCCTTCTCGTCCTTTGTGCACCGGCCTGTGGACGACCGCCTCTGGAAGGGGCGACGAAGCCTTGCAGGGGAAGGGTTTACGCGATCTCACTCGCGGTGGATGGGGTCAATCCATTTCACCTGCTCGGGCTTCTCCACCGCCTCGATGTCGAGATTCACCACCACTGGATCCTGGCCGGAGCGCACCAGCACGCATTCCAGCGTCTCGTCGGGGGAGGCGTTGATCTCCTGGTGGGGCACGTAGGGCGGCACGAAGATGAAGTCGCCGGGCCCGGCCTCGGCCACGTATTCCAGATGCTCGCCCCAGCGCATGCGCGCGCGGCCCCTCACCACGTAGATCACGCTCTCCAGGTCGCCGTGGTGGTGGGCGCCGGTCTTGGCGTCAGGATGGATGTGGACGGTACCGGCCCAGATCTTCTCGGCGCCGGCGCGCGCGGCGTTGATGGCGGTGGCGCGGTTCATGCCCGGCGTCTGGGCGGTGTTGGGATCGAGCTGGTCGCCGGGAACCACCTTCACCCCATGATCGCGCCAGTCCACCGGCGCAGAGCCATGCGGATGGCCATGGGAATGGTCGTGATCCTGCCCGTGGTCGTGATCGGCACCCATTTTCATCCTCCCCTGGCCGCCTCGGCCGTCTGCCGCTGGCCTCGCGGCGTAGGCGGCGCCCTTCGCGCATACCTTGCCGCGCCCATCGCCGAAGGCTAGAACGGCGCCAACTTTCCCGCATCCTTTTTCAGGAGACGGCCGCCCATGGCCCCCTATCAGTACGCCTATCACATGCATGGCATGACCAAGACCTATCCGGGCGGCAAGAAGGTGCTCGACAACGTGCACCTCTCCTTCTACCCGGACGCCAAGATCGGCGTGCTCGGCAACAACGGCGCGGGCAAGTCCACCCTGCTGCGCATCATGGCCGGCATCGACAAGGACTTCTCCGGCGAAGCCCGGCCCGCCGACGGCGTGCGCGTGGGCTACCTGCCGCAGGAGCCGCAGCTCGATCCCGCCAAGACCGTCCGGCAAAACGTTGAGGACGGGGTGGCCAAGCAGAAGGCCATCCTCGACCGCTACAACGAACTCGCCATGAATTATTCGGACGAGACCGCGGACGAGATGACCCGCCTGCAGGACGAGATCGAGGCCCAGGGCCTGTGGGATCTCGACAGCAAGGTGGAGCAGGCCATGAACGCGCTCGGCTGTCCGCCGGACGACTGGGAGGTAACCCGCCTCTCCGGCGGCGAGCGGCGCCGCGTGGCCCTGTGCCGCCTGCTGCTGGAGCAGCCCGAGCTGCTGCTGCTCGACGAACCCACCAACCACCTGGACGCCGAGACGGTGAACTGGCTGGAAGGCCATCTGCGCACCTATCCGGGCGCCATCCTCATCGTGACCCACGACCGCTACTTCCTCGATAACGTGACGGGCTGGATCCTCGAGCTCGATCGCGGCCGGGGCATCCCCTACGAGGGGAACTACTCCTCCTGGCTCGGCCAGAAGCAGAAGCGCCTGCAGCAGGAGGGCCGCGAGGACGAGGCCCGCCAGCGCGCCCTCGCCCGCGAGCAGGAGTGGATTGGCGCGAGCCCCAAGGCGCGCCAGGCCAAGAACAAGGCGCGCATCCAGCGCTACGAGGACCTGGTGCAGAAGGCCTCCGAGCGGCAGCCCTCGGCCACGCAGATCGTCATCCCCGTGGCCGAGCGCCTCGGACAGAACGTCATCGCCTTCGATCATCTCAGCAAGGCGTTCGGTGACAAGATGCTGATCGACGACCTCTCCTTCAAGCTGCCGCCCGGCGGCATCGTCGGCGTCATCGGGCCGAACGGCGCGGGCAAGACCACCCTGTTCCGCATGATCACGGGCCAGGAGAAGCCGGACGGCGGCACCATCTCCATCGGCGAGAGCGTGAAGCTCGGCTATGTGGACCAGAGCCGCGATGCGCTCGACGACAAGAAGACCGTGTGGGAGGAGATCTCCGACGGCAACGAGGTGATCTACGTCGGCAAGAAGGAAATCCCGTCGCGCGCCTATTGCGCCGCCTTCAACTTCAAGGGCGGTGACCAGCAGAAGAAGGTGGGCATGCTCTCCGGCGGCGAGCGCAACCGCGTGCACCTCGCCAAGGTGCTGCAGCGTGGCGGCAACGTGCTGCTCCTCGACGAGCCCACCAACGATCTCGACGTGGATACCCTGCGCGCGCTGGAAGAGGCTCTGGAGGATTATGCCGGTTGCGCCGTCATCATCTCCCATGACCGCTTCTTCCTGGACCGCATCGCCACCCACATGCTCGCCTTCGAGGGTGACAGCCACGTGGAATGGTTCGAAGGCAACTTCGCGGACTATGAGGAAGACAAGAAGCGCCGGCTGGGGACGGATTCGGTCATTCCGAAGCGGATCCAGTACAAGAAGTTTTCGCGGTGAAGGAAGGGGCGAAGCGCGGCTTTTACCCGCCGTGCTTTGCCCCTAGGCTTCCCGCATCTTGCAGACCGAAGCGCCCATCGCTTGAACTCTAATTCAGCTTCATTGCAGCCGGCTGGTATTGCGCGCCTGGCGGATCCAGGCAGACCCTGGCCTCGCGCCCGTACCCCCGTCCAGCCCCAGAGGCAAAGGTTGAGCGTCTGATACGGCACATCCTGTCTGTTCGCTTCCACCTTGATGCGCTTGCGCTTCAGCAACGGGATGGGCAGACCGGCCGGCCTTGTCGCTCCTTCTGAGAACCGACTCCACCCCTCCCACGGTGTCATGGCCGGGCTCTTCCCACGTCCGACGGGCGAAGAACCGACGAGCGCTTTACATAGGGTACCCCCCTATATTATAAGCAGCTTATGGCCCACACCATCAAGCACAAGACAAAGCTTCTCGCCCGTGTCCGCCGCATCAAGGGACAGGCCGAGGCCGTGGAGCGTGCGCTGGAGGCTGAGCTCGGCTGCACCGACGTGCTCATGCTGGTCGCCTCCATGCGAGGCGCCATCAACGGCCTGACGGCCGAGCTGATGGAAGATCATATCCGCCATCACGTCGTGAACCCGGATGCCGAGCCGGATCCCGAGCGCGCCAAGGGCGCCGCCGATCTGATCGAGGTCGTCCGGACCTACCTCAAGTAACCCCAGGTTCAAGATGACCCCGTTCACCGACCTTGTTCAGCAAGGGGCAGCGCACGCCTGGCTGTTCGTCCCCTCGGCCATCCTGCTCGGCGCCCTGCACGGGCTCGAGCCGGGCCATTCCAAGACGATGATGGCGGCCTTTGTCATCGCCATCCGGGGTACCGTCACCCAGGCGGTCCTGCTGGGCCTTGCCGCGACGGCCTCGCACACGGCGATCGTCTGGGCCATCGCCCTGGGGGGCCAGTATTTCGGCCAGCAGTGGGGCGGCGAGGCGAGCGAGCCCTATTTCCAGCTCGCGTCAGCCCTGGTGATCATCTCCATCGCTGCCTGGATGGCTTGGCGCACCTGGCGGGAGCAGGCCCGCGAGCACCATCATCATGACGACGAAACGCGCCTCGTCCCGACCGACAAAGGGACTATCGTGCTCGAGATCTTCGAGGATGGGGTGCCGCCGCGCTGGCGGATCTCTAGCCCGACCGGGAACACGCTTCCGGACGCCGAGCACCTCCGCGTGGAGACGCTGAGACCCGGCAACATCCGCCAGGCATTCTCTTTCGCGGACCGGGGTGGCTTCCTGGAAAGCCGGCAGGAGATCCCCGAACCGCACGCCTTCGTCGCGACGCTGCGGCTGAGCCGCGCCGATGGCGGGCAGGAGACGCACGACCTCACGTTCGAGGAGCATGATCACGCCCACATGAATCTGGGTGACGAGGACGACGCGCATGCGCGTGCCCACGCCGCCGATATCCGCAGGCGGTTTGTGGGCCGCCCCGTGACCACCTGGCAGATCATCGCGTTCGGGTTGACCGGAGGCCTGATCCCCTGCCCCGCAGCCATCACGGTCCTGCTCATCTGCATGCAGCTCAAGCAGCTGAGCCTCGGCTTCGTGCTCGTCCTGTGCTTCAGCATCGGCCTTGCCCTGACACTGGTGTCGGCCGGCGTTCTGGCGGCGCTCAGCGTCCGGCATGTCTCGCAGCGCTGGTCCGGCTTCAGCGCCTTCGCCCGGCGCGCGCCCTATGCCTCCGCTGCGCTGATCCTGATGGTGGGCCTCTATACCGGCTGGCTCGGCTGGCACGGCCTCGTGCGGGAGCAAGCCACGTCGGCAGCGATCAGCGCGTGGGGGCCGGGACCCCGGGCTTGATCGGGCCAACAGCGTTTCGCGAAGCCCGTGGCCTGGGATAAGAAAGGCGAGCCGTAGACGAGCAGCGGCGCCCCGGGAATGCCTCTCAGGAGTCCGTCACCCCGTGTCCCCCGAAGGCCATATCCTCATCGTCGATGATGATGCCGAGATCCGGCGCCTCGCCGGCAAGTTCCTGCGCGAGCACGGGCACAAGGTCACCGCGGCTCAGGATGCTCGCGAGATGCGAGAGGCGATGAGGGCGGGGCCGGTGGATCTCATCATTCTCGACATCATGCTGCCCGGTACAAGCGGGCTCGACCTGTGCCGGGATATCCGCCGAGCCTCGGACGTGCCCATCATCATGCTCACCGCGCGCGGCAGCGACGTGGACCGGATCGTCGGACTGGAGCTCGGGGCGGACGACTACCTGGCGAAGCCCTTCAATCCGCGCGAGCTGCTCGCCCGCATCCATGCGGTGCTCCGACGGACGCGGCCTTCCGACGGCACGGCTTCCGGCGGCTCGCGGCTCACCTTTGCCGGCTGGACGCTCGACACCCGCCGGCGGGAGCTCACCAATCCCACCGGGGCCGTGGTGGACCTGTCCACCGGCGAGTACGACATGCTCCTGACCTTCCTCGAACACCCCCAGCGTGTGCTGACGCGCGACCAGTTGATGGACGCTGCCAAGAACCGCACCGCCACGGGCTTCGACCGCGCTATCGACATCCAGATCAGCCGCCTGCGCAAGAAGCTCGAGTCCCACGGCGGACCGGAGATGGTGAAGACCGTGCGCGGCGCCGGCTACTTCTTCGTACCGGAGGTGGAGCGCTCATGATCCGTGCCCTGGACAGCCTCGCCGCGCGCACCGCCGTGGTCGCGGTGCTGGGCATTGTCGTCGTTCACATGCTGAGCCTGTGGACCTACGAGCATGCCATGGAGCGCGAGCGCCATGCGGCCCATGCCATCCGCCTCGCCGATCAGATCGTCGCGCTCTGCCGGTCGCTCGCGGCGGCACCGCCGGAAAGCCGCGAGGATGTGGCCCATGACCTGTCCGGCGGCGCCATCGACGCGCACTGGAGCCGGGAGGCCATGGCCGCACCCGGCCTCCATGCTGCGGAGGGATGGCAACGCCTCGCCGATGATGTACGCACCCTCGTGCCCGACCTGGGGCCGCAGGATGTCCAGGTGGGCGCGGGCACCGACCCGCACCTCAGCTTGGTCGCCGTGCGCCTTCCGGACGGCAGCTGGCTGAACGCGCGCCTGTTCTCCTCCGTCCCGCAGGCGGCGGGGACCCACGGATCGGTGCTGTCCACGACACTCATGGCGGCGGGCGTGTTGCTGCTGTCGCTCGCCATCGCCGCTTGGCTGACCGGGCCGCTCAGGGCCATGGCGCGGACCGTCAGGGCCCTGCCTCCGGCCGCGCCTCTCGTACGGCTTCCGGAGACCGGCCCCAAGGAGGTGCGGGAGCTGGCGCATGCCTTCAATGGCATGCAGGCCCGCATCGCGGAACTGGTGGAGCGACGCACCCAGGCCCTCGCCGCAGTCTCCCATGATCTGCGAACGCCCATGACGCGCCTGCGCTTCCGCATGGAGGACGTCGGCGACCCCGTCCTGCGCGAGGCCATGGCAGCTGATGTCGCGGAGATGGAGCAGATGGTGGATGCAACCCTCTCCTACCTGCGCGGCGAGGCCAGCGAGGAGCCTGTGCGCCCGCTCGACCTCGTGGCGCTGGTGGAGACGCTGGTGGACAATGCCCGCGACCGAGGTCTTTCGGCGGATCTCGCCGCGCCGCCGCGCCTGGTGGTGGCAGGCCGTCTCGTCAGCCTGAAGCGGATGGTGTCGAATCTCCTGGAGAATGCGCTTCTCTATGGTGGCGCCGCGCACGCCGTGCTCGTGGACGATGGTCCGGAGGCCATGCTGATTGTGAGGGATGAGGGACCCGGCATTCCGCAGGACCAACTTGCCGCCGTGCTTGAACCCTTCGTCCGGCTCGAATCCTCGCGCAGCCGCGCCACCGGTGGGGTCGGCCTCGGCCTCTCCATCGCCCGTGCGGTGGCGGAGGCCCACGGCGGCACGCTGGCCCTCGCCAATGGCGAAGGCGGAGGGCTTGTCGCCACGGTGCGCCTGCCCAAAGGCGCTCCTGAAACAAACTGATACAGAAGCGATACGCGGTGTGACGACCCGCGCGCTATCTGGCTCCCGTACCGGTTTTGTGAACGGACGGGTTGAATGATGGCGCGTCAATTCGTTTGGAGAGTGATCTTCGGGCTGTGCAGCCTCCTCGCCGGCCTGGTGCCGGTGGCGGGCGCGATGGCGCACGAAGGGCACGACCACGGCGCGCCTGCCACCCCACAGGCGACGACACTTGCCCCCCGCGCCGAGGCAGCCTCCGCCGATTTCGAACTCGTCGCCGTGCTGCGGGACGGCACGCTCGCCATCCACCTCGACCGCTTCGCCGACAACACCCCGGTGGAAGACGCAACCATCGAGCTGGACACGCCCGAAGGATCGCAGACGGCGAAGCCGACGCAGCCCGGCACGTATTCTGTGCCCGCCCCATTCGCTGCCCGGCCGGGCGCGCACGACCTCGCCTTTACCGTCACTGCAGGCGGCACGGCGGACGTGCTCGCCGCCACGCTCATTGCGCCTGAGGTCCCGGCGCCAGCCGAGCCCAGCGCCACCGCCCCGGCGGCGCTGGCGCTGCTCGGCGGGTCCCAGCTGGGCTTGCTTTCGGGCGTCATCATCGGATTTCTCGCCGCGATCCTCGTGATGTCGCTGCGGCGGCGAACGGCGGCGCTCGTTCTGGCCACCGGACTGGGCCTTGCCTCCGTCGCGTTTCCACCATCGGCGCAGGCGGCAGATGCGCCGAAGCCTTCAACCCGTGATGCCGCCCAGCGCCTGCCGGACGGCTCGGTGATCGTGCCGAAGCCGAGCCAGCGCATCCTCGGCGTGCGCACCATCGTCACCGCGTCCGGCAGCCATGCCCGCACCGTGGAACTACCTGGGCGCGTGGTGCCGGATGCCAATGCCAGCGGGCTCGTGCAGACGGCGGTGGGCGGGCGGCTGGCGCCGCCACAGGGCGGCTTCAAGCCGCTCGGCACGAAGGTCGCGGCCGGCGAGATCCTGGCTTTCGTACACCCGCCCATCGGCGCCTCGGACCTGAAGGACCTGGAACAGCAGGGCTACGAGCTCGACCAGCAGATCGCCATCGTGAAGCGGCGCTACGAGCGCCTGTCCGCCATTCAGAACGCCGTCACCCGTCGCGAGGTAGAGGAGACGGAGATCGAGCTGAAGGGCCTCCAGACCCGCCGCGCCACGCTGGAGCGGGTGCAGCGCGAGCCGGAGGCCCTGCGCGCGCCGGTCGCCGGCGTCATCGCCACCTCCGATGCGGTGGCCGGGCAGATGGCGGATCCGAACACGGTGGTGTTCCGCATCATCGCCCCCGACCGGCTGTGGGTGGAGGCGTTGGGTTTCTCGCCGGATGTCGGCCGGTCCGGCGCTTCCGGGCGGCTGTCCGATGGCCGCTCCGTCACGCTTGCTTTTCTGGGCGCGGGGATTTCCGACCGGAGCCAAGCCCTTCCGCTCCAGTTTTCCGTAACCGCGGGTGCCGAGCAGCTACGCCCCGGCCAGTTTCTCACGGTGCTCGCGGAGGCCGGCGCCCCGCGCGCGGGCATTGCCATCCCCCGCACGGCGGTAGTGCGCGGGGCGAACGGCCAGACCATCGTCTATGAACATGTCACCGCCGAGCGCTTCATGGCGCGCGAAGTGAAAACGGAGCCGCTCGATGCCGGCCGCGTGCTGGTGGTGGCCGGCTTGCCGCCCGGTCGCCGCGTGGTCACCGATGGCGCCGAGCTCATCGACCAGATCCGCTGAGGCTGGCCGATGTTCACCTTCCTCGTCACCCAGTCCCTGCGCAACCGCCTGCTGGTGCTGGCGCTCGCCCTCGTGCTGGTGCTCTACGGCGCCTACGCGGTCACCCGCCTGCCGGTGGACGTGCTGCCGGACCTCAACCGGCCCACAGTCACCATCATGACCGAGGCGGAGGGCCTCGCCCCTGCCGAGGTGGAGCAGCTCGTCACCTTCCCGCTGGAGACGGCGATGAACGGCCTGCCCGGCCTCATCCGCCTGCGCTCGGTGTCGGGCGTCGGCCTCTCCGTGGTCTACGTGGAGTTCGACTTCGGCACGGACATCTTCCGTGATCGCCAGCAGATCGCCGAGCGCCTCGCCCTCGTGCGGGACCGGCTGCCGGCGAACGTCTCCCCTCAGATGGGCCCCATCAGCTCCATCATGGGGCAGATCCTGATGTTCGGCGTGACGAGCGACACCGCCTCGCCCATGGCGGTGCGCGAGGTGGCGGACTTCGTCATCCGCCCCCGGCTGCTCGCCATCCCCGGCATCGCGCAGGTGATCCCCATGGGCGGGGAGGTGCGGCAGTTCCGCGTCTCCCCGGACCTTGCCGCCATGCGCGCCTACGGCACCACGCTCGACGCGCTGGAAAAGGCGCTCGCCCAGTTCGGCACCAATTCCGGTGGCGGCTTTACCGACCATGGCGGGCGCGAGTTCCTGATCCGCAACATCGGTCGCACCCTCAGCCTCGACGACCTGAAGGGGCTCGTGCTGCCTCGCCCCACCGGGGGCACCATCTTCCTGCACCAGATTGCTCAGGTGGACTACGCGGCCCGCCTGAAGCGGGGCGATGCGGGCTACATGGGTCGGCCCGCCGTGATCGTCTCGGTGGAGAAGCAGCCGGAGGTGGACACCCTCGCCCTCACCCGCGCGGTGGAAGAGGCGGTGGCAGACCTCAACCGCACGCTGCCCGACGGCATCCGCATCTCACCCCCGGTTTTCCGGCAGGCGGATTTCATCGCCGCCTCCATCGGCAACGTGGAGAAGGTGCTGATGGAAGCCATGGCGGTGGTGGCGGTGGTACTGTTCCTCTTCCTCCTGAACTGGCGCACCACCTTCATCTCGCTCACCGCCATCCCGGTGTCGATCCTCACCACGGCCATCGTGTTCCACGCCTTCGGCCTCTCCATCAACACCATGACTCTGGGCGGTCTCGCCATCGCCATCGGCGAGCTGGTGGACGACGCGGTGGTGGACGTGGAGAACATCTTCCGCCGCCTGCGCGAGAACGCAGCGGCCGCGGCGCCGAGGAGCGTGCTCGACGTGGTGGTGGCGGCGAGCCGGGAGGTGCGCTCCGGCATCGTCTACGCGACGCTCATCATCGTGCTGGTGTTCGTGCCTCTGTTCGCGCTGCCCGGCATCGAGGGGCGGCTGTTCGCGCCGCTAGGGCAGGCCTACATCGTCTCCATCCTCGCGAGCCTTGCCACCTCCATCACGCTCACGCCGGTGCTCGCCTTCTATTTGCTGCCGGCCCTCAGCCGCCATGCGGAGCGGGAAGGTGTGCTGGTGCGCATGCTGAAGGGCGGATACGCGGCGTTGCTCTCCACCGCCTTCCGCCACCAGCGCCTCGTGATGGCGGCGACCGCCTTGCTGTTCATCGCCGCGCTGGCCGCCGCCATAGGCCTGCCGCGCGCCTTCCTGCCGCCATTCAACGAAGGCTCGCTCACCATCTCCATGTCGTTCAAGCCGGGTCTCTCGCTCGCCGAGAGCCACCGCATGGGCCTTGTCGCCGAAAAGCTCATCCTGGAGGTGCCGGAGGTGAAGGCCGTGGGCCGCCGCACCGGCCGGGCCGAGCTCGACGAGCATGCCGAGGGCGTCCATGCTTCCGAGATCGAGGTGGATCTGAAGCCTTCCGTCCGCAGCCGGGCCGAGGTCACCGCCGACATCCGCGACCGCCTCTCGGTGCTGCCGGCCGCGTTCAATGTGGGCCAGCCCATTTCCCACCGGCTCGACCACATGCTCTCCGGCGTGCGCGCGGAGATCGCCCTCAAGCTGTTCGGTGACGACCTTGACACCCTGCGCGCCACGGCGGAAGACCTGCGGCAGCGTCTTGCCGGCATTCCGGGCCTTGCGGACCTTCAGGTGGAGCGGCAGGTGCGCGTGCCGGAGGTCACCGTGCGCGTGGACTATGGCCGCGCCTCCCTCTACGGCCTCCAGCCCGCGCAAGTGACGGACGCCTTGGAGCGGCTCTCCAACGGCCGCGTGGCCTCCCGCCTCGTGGACGGCACGCGGCGCTTCGATGTGGTCGTCCGCCTGCCCGATGCGACCCGCACAACTGAGGGCCTCTCCGGCCTTCTCATCGAGACGCCTTCGGGCTGGGTACCCCTGTCCGAGGTCGCAGAAGTGAAGGAGACGGACGGGCCGAACCAGATCCTGCGCGAGGGCGGGCGCCGGCGCATCGTCGTGCTGGCCAACACCTCCGGCGAACGCGACGTGGCAGCGGTGGTGGCCGACATGCGCCGGTTGATCGCGGCAACGGCTCTGCCCGTCGGTATCTCCGCGAGCCTCGAGGGCACCTTCACCGCGCAGGAGGACTCCATGCGCACCATCGGCGGCCTGTCCGCGGTGTCCCTGCTGCTCGTCTTCGCCCTCCTCTACAGCCGC
This sequence comes from Xanthobacter nonsaccharivorans, assembly GCF_043194755.2. Classification (NCBI taxonomy): domain Bacteria; kingdom Pseudomonadati; phylum Pseudomonadota; class Alphaproteobacteria; order Hyphomicrobiales; family Xanthobacteraceae; genus Xanthobacter; species Xanthobacter nonsaccharivorans. The sequence goes on from NZ_CM195526.1 coordinate 4,157,549, forward strand.
TACCGCTCGGCCCTGTTCGCGCTCGTCATCATGGGCAGCGTGCCGCTGGCGCTCATCGGCGCGGCTGTGGCGCTGTGGCTGGCCGGGCAGCCCCTGTCGGTGGCGAGCATGATCGGCTTCGTCACGCTGACCGGCATCGCCGCGCGCAACGGCATCCTGAAGATCAGCCACATCATCAATCTCGCCATCGAGGAGGGCCTGGCGTTCGGCCCCGCCCTCGTGACGCGGGGCAGCCTCGAGCGGCTCACCCCGGTGCTCATGACGGCCACTTCGGCCGGTATCGCGCTCCTGCCGCTCATGAGCGGTGCGGAGGTGCCGGGCAAGGAGATCCTCCACCCGGTGGCCATCACCATCTTCGGCGGCCTCGTCAGCGCGACGCTGCTCGACGCCGTCCTCACCCCCGTCCTCGTTCTCCGCTACGGCCGCCGCCCCCTGGAGCGGCTGGTGGCTGCGGCACGGGAAGCGGACCCCACCCCGACCGCCGCCCGCGCGGACGCTTTCTGAATGGAGCATGCCATGATCCTGCGCCGCTTTGCGCCTGTCGTTTTCGCTCTCCCCCTTCTCGCGACGCCCCTGCTCGCGCACGAGCCCGGCACCGGCGCACACGGCGGGGTGAGGGTGGATGCCGGGCATTATCACGCAGAGCTGGCGGCCGACGGCACGCCCACCGTCTCCCTCTATCTCAGCGACGGCTCCGACAAGCCGGTTCCGGCTGACGGCTTCAAGGCCAACGCCATCCTGGTGGTGGACGGCAAGGCCCAGCGCTTCCCCCTTTCCCCTGCCGGCGGCAACCAGCTTTCCGGAACGGCCCCCGTGGCGATCCCCAAGGGGGTGAAGGGCGCCGTCCAGATCACGGCTCCTGACGGCTCCTCCGCCCAGGCCAAATACTGAAAACAGCTGATCTCCCGGCTCGCCCCGTCTGCCCGACGACGCGCCCAAGACGCTGACCAAGAGGCTGACCATGACCCGACCGATGCTCCTGTCCTCCCTCTCCCGCCGCACCTTCCTGGCGGGCGGTGCCGCCGCAGGCGCACTCGCCGTCTCCGGCGGGTGGAGCCGCGTCCTCGCCGCCCCGCTGCTCACCGTGGAAAGCGTCACCCTCGACGTGAACGGCAAGGCGGCGAAGGTCTTCGCCGTGAAAGGCCCCACCGGAGAAGGCATCTTCGCAAAGGAGGGGGATCGCCTGACTAGCGCGGTGCTCAACGCTTCGCAGGCTCCCGCGGTGATGCACTGGCACGGCCAGGTCTTCGCCCCGGCGGACCAGGACCGCGCCCGCCCCGATGGCGGCGAGCTCGCCCCCGGCGGCACCGACCGGGTGGACTTCCTGCTCACCCCGGGCACCCACTGGATGCATTCCCACACGCTCAACGAACAGCAGCTGCTCGCCGCCCCCCTCGTCACCCGCGAGGCCGATGCGGGCGATGCGCAGGACGTGGTGGTGATGCTGCACGACTTCTCCTTCCGCACTCCGGAGGAGATCCTCGCCGGCCTCGGCGGCGCGGGCGCTCAGGGGGGCCACGGCGCCCACGGCATGGGCCAGCAGATGCAGGGCACGACCGGCATGGCGATGTCCGGCATGGACCATTCCGGACACGGCATGACCGGCATGGGAGCGATGGGCGGCGGGATGTCCGGAGGCGGCATGTCTGGGACCGGGATGCCGGGGAACGGGATGAGCGGTGCCGGTCACGGTATGGATGGCGGCATGGGCGGCATGATGGCGCACGCCAACGACGTTGATTACGACGCCTTCCTCGCCAACCGCCGCACCCTCGCTGATCCGGAGGTGGTCCAGGTGGAGAAGGGCGGCCGTGTGCGGCTGCGGATCATCAACGGCGGCACCGCCACCGCCTTCTTCATCTCCGTGCCCGGCCTGAAGCCCCGCTGTATCGCCGTGGACGGCTCTCCGTGCGCCCCCATCGAGGCGGAGGCGTTCCCCATGGCCCAGGGTCAGCGGATCGACCTTCTCGTCGATATTCCGGCGAGCGGCGGCGCCTTCCCCGTGCTGGCGCAGGTGGAAGCCTCGCCGCGCCGCACCGGCCTCGTCCTGGCCACGGCCGGGGCTTCCGTCGCGCGCATTGCCGAGACCGCCGACCGGGCGCAGGGCCTTCTCGACCTCGCGTTCGAAGCGCGCCTGTCCGCCGGAAAGCCGCTCGCGGCGCGCAAGGCCGACAAGGCCTTCCCCATCATGCTCGGCGAGGAGGCGGGCTACCGCTGGACCATCAACGGCCGCACCTATGCAGAGGCCGCACCGTTCGTCGTCAGCCCCGGCGAGCGGGTTGAGATGACCTTCATGAACCCCACCACCATGAACCATCCCATGCATCTGCATGGCCACCATTTCCAGGTGGTGGGCATCGGCGGGCGGCGCTTCTCCGGAGCGGTGCGCGACACGGTGATGGTGCCGCCGCACATGCCGGTGACCATCGCCTTCGACGCCGGGCCGAAGGGAGAATGGTTCCTCCACTGCCACCACCTCTATCACATGGCCACCGGCATGATGGCGGTGGTGAAGGTGGCCTGAGCCGGCCAGCGGGAGGGCAAAAGCTGTCACGCCCCGCCGTGGAATGATGGGCAGCGGATGGGGGCCGCCTTCTGGGTCGCCCTCATTCCGGGTGTTCTCGCGCGGTTTTCGGTGTCGAGGACAGATCCGTCGGAGTTACCGGCACCAGCAGCCTCCACCGGTGCGCCTCCCGGATATCAGGCATCTCGGCCGTTCACCGTAGAGCGGCGTGGTCATTGGTATCGTCTTCCCCTCGCGCATTTCAGCGAAGCCTTCCTCACCCCGTAGGCCCGTGAAGAGGAACTGCAGCCTGAAGGGGCATGGTCGGATCAGTGCAGGCCTCTCGGCTCGGCCTTTGCGCGGGATCGGTCCCTTTTCGAGCGATCCGACGAACCAGCGCGGCTCGGAAGCGTGACTGAGGAAACAATTGACCCCGAAATGCGAAATGGCGTGGAAGACAGCTCATCCATCTGACTATCTCAGTCGTCGTCCCTGCCATCCCGCCCATGACGGATGCGCTCAAGGCTGGCCGGATCGTACTTGGCCTTCAGGCGCCCGCCCTGGGTGTTTGTGGCCAAGACCTTGTAGCAGCCATCATCGGAACGGATGGACAGAACGGTCCATCCTTCCGCCTCGAGCTTCTTCTGGAGCACTTCGCGGGGTTGCCAATCGGCGAGCGGCACATTGCAGTCGCTGTCGGCCGCCGCCGGCCCTGCGGCGATACAGGCGACGAGCAGGCAGCCTGCAAACCATGTCCTCTTCACCTTGCGCTCTCCTGCCGCACGCCGAGCGCTGAGATGAAGCATGCGGAGCTGACGCCCACCTGAACGCCGGGGCCAATTCTGCCGCCCCATGATCAACCGGCCACGTTAAGATGGCATGCCCCGCGCCGAGGTGACAGATGCGTGTCCTGCTGGTCGAAGACGATCCCATTCTGGGCATGGCGGTGCGTGATCAGCTGGTCGCGGACGGACATTCGGCCGATTGGGTGACGCGGCTCGACGAGGCTGTCGCCGCGCTCCATGCCGCCGTCTTCGAGCTTGTCCTGCTCGACCTCATGCTTCCGGACGGCCGTGGCTCCGACTTCCTGAAGCAGATGCGGGCCGCGGGGGACGTGACGCCCGTCATGGTGCTGACCGCGCGCGACCAGATCTCCGATCGCATCGCCGCCCTCGACGCCGGGGCCGACGACTATCTGGTGAAGCCGTTCGACCTGTTCGAGCTCAGCGCCCGCATCCGCGCCGTGGGCCGGCGCTACGCGGGCAATCCCAACCCGCTTGTCACCCTCGGCGACATCGAGGTGGACCTCGCCGCCCGCTCGGTGCGGCGGGCGGGGCGGCCGGTGGCGCTCACCGCCCGGGAATGGTCCCTGTTCGAGGCGTTCGTGCAGCGGCCGCACCAGCTCATGTCGAAGCCGCAGCTGGAGGAACGGCTCTACTCCTTCGATGCGGAGGTGGAGAGCAACACCATCGAGGTCTATATCGCGCGCCTGCGCAAGAAGCTTGGCGCCGACGTGATCGAGACGGTGCGCGGCATGGGCTATCGCCTCGGCACACCGGGGGCGGCGGCGTGAACCGCCCGCGCCAGTCCCACCGGTGGAGCCTGCGCCGACGCCTCGGGCTGTGGCTCGCGGCCTCGGTCGCAGCCCTGTGGCTCGCCGCCGCCACGATGGCGGGACTGGTGCTTCAGCACGAGGTCGACGAGGTGTTCGACAGCGCGCTGCAGGAGGTGGCGCAGCGGGTGCTGCCGCTCGCTTATTCCGAGCTGCTCTCCCGCGATGCTGGGGATGCTCCCCAGCATATGGCGCCCATAGGGCCGCATCGGGAATACATCTCCTATGTGGTGCGCGACGGCCAGGGGCGCGTGCTGCTCCAGTCCAGCGACGCGGAGCTGATGGCGATCCCGCCGGGCCTTGCCCCGGGCTTCCGCACCACCGATCGGCTGCGCACCTACACCGAAGCGGCGGTGCGCGGCACCATCGTGGTTACCACGGCGGAGGAGCTCGGCCACCGCGCCGCAGCAGTGCGGAGGGCGGTCGTTGCGTTGATCTGGCCCCTCGTCGCCCTGGTGCCCATCGCGCTCGCCGGCGTCTGGCTCTCGGTCCGGCTGTCGCTCAAGCCGGTGCTCGCGTTCCGCCAGGCCATCGCCGCACGCGGCCGCGGCAATCTCACCCCCGTTGAGGCCGATGGCCTGCCAGAGGAGATGGCGAGCGTCGCCGCCTCGGTCAACGCGCTGATGGAGCGCCTGCGCGGGGCGTTGGAGGCAGAGCGGGGCTTCACCGCCAACAGCGCCCACGAGCTCAGAACCCCCATCGCCGCCGCTCTGGCGCAGACCCAGCGCCTGCTGGCCGAGCTGCCCGAAGGCGCCACCCGCCAGCGGGCGCGGGACGTGGCCAGCGCGCTTCGGCGCCTGTCCCGCCTCTCCGAAAAGCTGCTGCAACTGGCGAAGGCCGAAGGTGGAGGTCTTCTGGCCGAGCATCCGGCGCCGCTCGGCCCGGTGCTGCGCCATGTGATCGCGGAGCTCGACCGCCAGACCGACCGGGGCGTCGACCTTGTGGTGGCGATCCCGCCGGACGACGGCCCGATGAGCGATCTCGACCCGGACGCCTTCGCCATCCTCGCCCGCAATCTCATCGAGAACGCCCTGAAGCACGGCGCAGCCGACACCCCCGTTCACGTCAGGCTGAGCGATAACGGCTTCGAGGTCTCCAATCTCGGCCCCGTTGTACCTGCCGACCGGCTGGCGGCGCTGCTGCGCCCGTTCGAGCGCGGACCAACCCAGGCGGAAGGCTCCGGCCTGGGCCTCGCCATCGCCGCCGCCGTGTGCCGTGGCGCCGGGCTGAGGCTCGATCTCGCCTCGCCGATTCCGGGGACGGCGGACGGCTTCCAGGTCACTGTGCGCTTTCCGGCCCCGATCCTGACGGGAAGCTGAACGCGATTTTGCTCCCGTTTCAGGTCGCCGTCAGGTACGCGCACGAAGGTGGACCCGGTCAACACCAGCCGGGAGGCATCCATGAAAACGCGTACCCTGATCGGGGCGGCTCTTCTCTTGTCCACCACGGGCATCGGCATCGCCTTGGCAGCGTCGGAACTCCATTCCCTCGATCTCTTCGGTGCCGAGCGGCACGAGCGGCGGGATGCGGCAGGACCGGCCAGCGGCGCGATGCACATTGCGGAATCAAAGTCCGAGCACAAACGCGATGGCGCGCGCGACCGCCGCCACCGCGAGGACGATGACGACGACGATGATGATGACGACGATGACGGCGCCCGCGGCGGCCGGAGCGCCACGCCCCAGGCCGGCCCCGCCGATCCCAACGCGCCGGTGCCGGACAACGGCCTCTTCAAGGGCAACGCCCGGCCCAAGGTCGAGGTGCAGTGAGCCCCTCCCCGTCTTTCCCGTCCAGGAGCCGACCGATGAAATTCACTCTCCCCGCCATGGCCGCCACCGCAGCACTGGTGGCCCCCACCCTCGCCGAAGCGGGACCCGTCACCTTCGAGACCACACTGAAGAATTACGGCGGCAATGGCGCCTATGTGGTGCTCTACGTCACCGACGCCGCCGGGGCATACAAGGGCACCTTGTGGATGGCTGGCGGCAAGGCGAAATACTACCGTCACCTTTCCGACTGGCACCGCGCCTCCGGCGGGCGGGCGACCGAGATCGACGGCATCACCGGCGCCAGCATCGGCTCCGGCAAGACGCTGAAGATCAGCCTCGACCTGGCCGACGCCATGATCGGCGCCGGCTACCAGGTGCATGTGGACACCGCCGTCGAGGACGGCCAGGACAACCCTTCAGAGGTCGTTGTGCCGCTCGATTCCGCCGCATCCGGCAAGCCGTTCGCCGGCAAGGGCTACGTCAAGTCCCTCACCGTCACCTTCTGACCGAAACGGATATCATCATGCTGCGCCGTCTTCACGGGCTGCCGGGCGTCGTGCTGGCGCTCGGCCTCACGGTGGCCGCCGTCACCGGCGCCGCGCTCTCGGTTCGGCCGGCGCTGGACCGCGCGGCGGCGCCCGCGGTGCCTGCGGACACCAGCGTCGCGGGCCTCGCGGCGCAGGTCGCCGCGCGCCACCCGGGCATCAGCACCATCCGCCAGCGGCCGGATGGCAGCATCGCGGTCGCCTTCGACGATGGCGGAGCACGCGGCGTGGAGCGGGTCGATCCGGCCACCGGCGCGGGGTTGGGGCCCTATCAGGTGTCCGAGACCACGCGCCTCATCACCAATCTGCACCGCTCATTCCTGGCCGGCGACGCGGGCCGGGCAGCGGCCGGGGTCGGCGCGCTGGTCATGCTGGTACTGAGCGTGTCCGGCATGGCACTGCTCGCCCGCCGGCTCGGTGGCGCGGGCGCGCTTCTGCGGCCCATCCGCGGCACGCCGGCCCAGCGCTGGCATGGCGAGCTGGGCCGGCTGGCGGTAGCCGGCCTCGTGCTTTCGTCGCTCACGGGCCTTTGGATGTCCGCCGGCACCTTCGGCCTCATCCCCGAGGCGCAGGGGATCGCGACCACCGTCTCAGCAAGCAGCGGCGCGCCGGCGCCAGTGGGCACGCTCGCCGCGCTGCGGTCCGCCCCGCTGGCGGACCTGCGTGAACTCAGCTTCCCCGATCCCTCGGACCCCACCGACATCTTCACCTTGCGCACCGCTGCAGGCGAGCTGCAGATCGACGCCACCACCGGCACGGCTCTGGCATTCACCCCGGCCACGACGCTGGAGCGGGTCAATGATGTCATCCGCACCCTTCACACCGGGCGCGGCGCCTGGCTGCTCGGCCTGCTGCTGGGCCTCGCCTCGGCCGCGGTGCCAGTGCTGGGGGCCACTGGCATCGTCATGTGGGCGCGCCGGCGAGCGGCCCGTCCGCGCATCGCGGCGAATGCGCCCGTGGGGAGCGCCGACACCGTGATCCTCGTGGGCAGCGAAGGCAATTCCACCTGGGGTTTCGCCGGCACCCTGCGTGCGGCGCTCACCGCTGCCGGGCACCGGGTGCACATCGCCGCCATGAACGAGGTGAGCACGGCGCATCTTGCTGCCGACCGGCTTGTGATCCTCACAGCCACCTATGGCGAGGGCGGTGCTCCGGCCTCGGCCAACAGCTTCCTGTCCCGGCTCGCGCGCCTGGACGGCCATCCATCAGTGGCGGTGCTGGGTTTCGGCGATCGCAACTTCCCGCACTTCTGCCGGTTCGCCCAGCAGGTCGCCGACGCGCTGGAGGCGAAAGGGTGCCCGCGCCTTTTACCCATGAAGCGGGTGGACCGGCGCTCGCCTCAGGAGTTTGCCCAATGGGGGCAAGACCTCGGTGCTGCGCTGGGGCACGACCTCAAGCTCTCCCACGTGGCCGAGCCGCCGAAGACCCTGCCGCTGGTGCTCGCCGGGCGTGAGCTTTATGGCGAGGCGGTGGGCACGCCGGTGGCGATCCTGCGTTTTCAGGCCCCGCTCGACCCGCGCACCGGCGCGCCCGGCCGCCTGCCGACCTTCGAGGCTGGCGATCTGGTGGGCATCGTGCCGCCGGGGGATACCATGCCGCGCTTCTATTCACTCGCCTCGTCCACCCGCGACGGGGTGCTGGAGATCTGCGTGCGGCGGCGCGAAGGCGGGCGATGCTCCACCTTCCTGCATGCCTTGGCCATTGGTGGCGGAATCAACGCCTTCATTCGCGAGAATCCGACGTTCCGCCCCGCAGCGGGGCGCGCGCCACTGATCCTCATCGGTGCCGGGGCCGGCATCGGCCCGCTTGCCGGCTTCGTGCGCGCCAATATGGCGGGACGGCCCATGCATCTTTACTGGGGCGGGCGCAGCGCCGCCTCCGATTTCCTCTATGAGCACGAGCTGGCCCAGCATCTGGCGGAACGGCGCCTGACCTCCCTCAAGACCGCCTTCTCGCGAGATGTCGAAGGGGGCGCCTATGTCCAGGACCGGATCGCCGCCGATGCGCCACGCCTGCGGGAGCTGGTGAGACAGGGCGCGCAGATCCTGGTGTGCGGTGGCCGCGACATGGCCGACGCCGTGACCCGTGCCTTCGAGCCGGTGGTGCGCCCGCTCGGCCTCGAGCTTTCCACCCTCAAATCGTGTGGACGCTATGTGGAAGATGTCTACTGAGGCGCTCCGTCGCCGCGCCCTGAGCGGCCCCGCCATGGGCTCGCGCTGGTCGGTCCTGTTCCACGCCGGCGGCGATGTGGACGAGACGGCGCTGACCAGCCGCCTCCAGAGCGCCGTCGACCGGGTGGAGCAGCAGATGTCCACTTGGCGGCCGGCGTCCGATCTCGAGCGGCTCAACGCCGCGCCGATCGGCCTCTGGGTGGAGATCCCCCACCAGCTTGCGCATGTCCTGGCCACCGCGCTGGAGATCGGCCGCCTGTCGCAGGGGGCGTTCGACATCGGCGTGGGCGATCTGGTCCGGGCCTGGGGCTTCGGCGGCGGTGCGCGCATGCCCGACAGCGGGTGCATCGCGATGCTCGCCGGCCGCCCCTCGTTCGAACCGCCGAAGACACTTCAGCTCGATCCAGCAGGCTGTCGCGCGCGCCGGCTGGCACCGCTTCGGCTCGACCTCTCCGGCATCGCCAAGGGTTTCGGCGTGGACGAGCTGGCGCGGGAGATGAGGGAGGCAGGCCTGTCCTCGTGGCTCGTGGGCATCGACGGCGAGATGCGAGCCGAAGGGACGAAGCCCGATGGCCGGCCCTGGACCGTCGCCCACGAAAAGCCCACCCAGGGGGAGCGGGAGATTCTCGGCGTGCTGGAGCTGTCCGGAGCCGCCGTCGCCACCTCAGGCAGCTATCGCCACCAGATCGAGGTGGCGGGGCGCAGGCTCTCGCACACCATGGATCCGCGACGCGGCGCGCCGCTGGAGAACGACCTTGCCTCCGTCACCGTGCTCACCGAGACCTGCATGGCTGCGGATGCCTGGGCCACGGCGCTGATGGTGCACGGGGCGAGCGAGGGCCCCGCGCTCGCTCGCCGCCTCGGCCTCGCGGCGCTGTTCGTGCGAACGGATGGGGAGGTAGTGGCGACGTGGCCATGAGTCATGACGGGCGACGCCAGCCGCGCAGTGGCGGCGGGGCGGGCCGGCATGGACATTCACGCTGCAAGGACGCCTGAAGCCAGAACTCCCCTACCGCTTGAGCGCGATCCGATCAGACGAAACCGGCGCGCGGCTTCATCTGGTCGGTCAATCGCCCTTCTGACGGGTTGAATAGGAGCAGGTCGGGTTCTCGGAGCGCCTGATGGCTCTCCTCACGGCTGGCGTTCGACCGACGCACTGCGCGAATGCAAGGTCGGCGCTCCATCGAGCTCGGGATCTGCAAGGGACTTGAACCGCCAGGCCGGATTCAGCCCGGCGGCATCGACCCTTCCCCGGAGCATGGAGAAAGCCCGCCCAGGCTAAAAGACCTGCAACAGGCGCACCGTGCCGCGGAAGGCCTCCGGAAAGCCTCCCGAGGCCGCGACATCGCGCTGGACCAGACCCAGCACCTGGAAGGTCGGCGTGATGAACTTGGACAACTCGAACCGCACTTGCGTGCGCTCGGTCGCGTTACCAGTGGGGACCCCGGCAAGATACTCGGTTCCGCCCCAGAATTGGGAATAGCCGGCGGCGGCGGACCAGGTGGGGGCGAAGGCATAGGAGAGCCAGGCCTGGAACTGGTAGGTGGGATCCTGCGACAGGGTCTGCGTGCCGCTTCCCGCCTTGGTGTTGTCGCCATACCAGATGACGTCCCCTGTGAGCTGCAGCGCAAACCCACCCGCAAGGCCCTGATACCAGCCGGCCTGAAGGTCGAGCTTCCAGCGGTTCTCCCCCAGGTTGAGAGCTTCCCCCGCGCTGTATTGGCCGAGCGGAATAAAAAGATAGGGCATGACGCCAATATAGGTCTGAGTGGCCTTGTTATTCACCACCCAGACCGTCGTCGCGAGGATGGGATCGCCGAGGCCGGCGGCAGCATCCAGCGAGGAGCCCGCGATCCGTCCGTTGTAGAGTGTCCCGGCCGGGATCAGAACCTGGGGCGCGACGGTGAAGCCTGCGATATCGAAATAATGCACATAGCGCAGGATATCGACGTAAGAATCGAGGCCAGTGCCGCTGGAGAAAGTCTGCCCCGACGTGCTGACATATTCGTCGCGCGTCGCATACTGGCTGTAGAAGACCAGAAGATTGGTTCCCGCGGGCGCAGGCAGGTAGTCGCCTGAATTCACATCGGCCGCCATGGCAGCGCTGATGGAGAACGACGCACAGAAGGCGGCAAGGACGGCGCTTTTGAACGAGCGGATCATGTTTCCTCCTGGATGGTTATTCATTTGACAGGGCAGCTCACGTCTCCGCCGCCGTCCGCGCCAACTGGCCGTTGGCAGGGCGCCACATCGTGCGCCGGACCGCGGATGGCCGCGGCCCGATCCATTAGGGGCAGCGCAGCCCTCAGCCCCTGAGCCGGGATAGTTGCTGGAGCACGGCTTCAGGTTCCGCGCCTTCCGGAATCTCCGTGAAGTAGAACTGACCGGGGCCGAGCTCAGCGAGGGGCGCGCCGCTCCACAGGTCCTGGCTCACGTCGAGGCCGAAGGCGAAATCCCCGCTCTCCGGCGGAGCCGCGCCAATGAGCGTGTCGAACTCCGCCACGGGGCGCGTCCCCTCGCCGCGCAGGGCCAGGCCCCAGCGGTAGTGCCGGGCGACGTTCACGAGTGGCCGACACGCCTCCAGGTCCCCGTCTTCGGCGGCCCGATCCTCCTCCAGGAGCAGCCCGCCGATGGGAAGGGCCGCGACAACCCGCATCAGGTCCGCCATGTACATGGCGGCACTTTCGACCGTATCGGTGTCGAGATCGACCTGCGCCCGCCCGGCCAGCGACAAGGCCTCGGCGAGCCAGCGACGCGGTGCGGGCATGGCCAGCACCAATGGCGTCTGCCCGCGCAGGCTCGCGGCCACCGCCTCCACGACCTCCGCCAGCAGCCGGCGGGGCCCCTCCTCCTCCAGCATGCGCTTGAGGGGAAAGGCGGGCCGGGACTTGGCTGCCAATTCCCCTTTCAAGGCGGGATGTCGCGCCACCCAGGAGCGGAAGAGATCGCCAACGTCCACCACGCCAACGTCCGGCCGCAGCAGGCCATGGGCCTGGGTGAAGAAGGAAAGGTAGCGCGGCGCGCTCTCCCACGGGTCGCCCGACGCCCCCAGAAGAAGGCGCCGGGCATAGCCCGACGACTTCAACCAGACCCTGAGGCCGGGCACCCCCGACGGCCGCGGCAGGTCGTCCACGAGGCGCGGGCTCATTGCTTCTCGCCCCCCATCGCCCCGAGGCTGGCAAGGCGCGCCTCCAGCTCGGCGATGCGCACGTCCTTGGGATGCGGCATGTAGTTGGGTCGCGGCACATCGGCGTCGCGGGTCTTGTCCGCGCCCCCCATGTAGAGGGTCGAGACATCATCGCCCCAGGCGCCGAAATACTGCAGGTGCGACGGGGGCGTGGGCTTGCTCCAAGTCTTCACGAACTCTGCATAGGGCGTGGAGCGGGCGATGCGGGCGCGGCGCTCGGCGGCACGGGCTTCCTCGGTCGCCTTCTCATCGATGGCGAGGGTCTCGGGATCGAACACGACCTTGTAGAGCCGCGCCGCGACGGGCGGAGAGATAAGGCCCTCCTCGATGTCTTTGATGACGCCGCTTGGATCGCGCTCGAGCAGATCACCGTAGCCTGCGCCCGCCCCTTGGGAAATCATGAACAGCTCGCCGCGCTTCGATATCTCGAAGCCCATGCCCATATGGTGGGTGGTGTACGAGGCGCCTTCAAAGGGCTGATCGTTCATGATCTCCTCGATGGAATGCTTGAACTTTTCAGGCGTATTGAGCAGCACGTCGTAAACATCCACCCCCTTCACCTTGGAAAGCGGGTAAGCCCCGCAGGCATAGCCGCCGAACAGGCCCTGGAGCGGCGGGATCTTCGCGCCCTGACAGACAGTCATGAAACCCCACTGCTCGCTGTCCTTGGTCGCCACCATCATGGTGTAACCTTGGCCACCGCGGTATTTTCCCGGAGCGATGGCATCCCGTGTCATCTTCTTGGAAACAAGCTGAAGAAACGGGACCTCTTCTTCATTGAGCTCCTGCTCGCCGATATCGGCCATTGTCGCGAAGATGGGAGCGAGCGCATGCTCGCCGTCCCGGTCGACCGTTGCACCCGCGCCCATGCCATTGAGATCGGCGCAGAGATTGCCCAGCGTCTCGCCGTGCTGAGAGACGCCGCCCCAGATGAAGGTGTTGATCATGTTGAAGGTCGGGGCATGGACCTTCGTGAACTTCTCCGGGCAGGAATAAAGGAACTTCGCCACCGCATGCTGCCCCGCCGTGAAGCCCGTGAAGATGGACATCAGGCTCTGGGAGTTGGGCGCGTCGTAAGAGCAGTTGACGATGGAATTCGGGTCGGTGATGACCTCGATGGGCGCGAACGCCGCCTGGCCACGCGGCAGGTCCGGCCAGACATAGCACAGGAACACCTGCGCCAGCATGCCTTTCAGGCCGGCGACGATGGTGTTGGTGGCGCGGTTGGTGAATTCCGGCGCAGACCCCCGGAAATCGAAGATTAGCCGGTCGCCGGTCTTGGTGAGCTTGCAGTTGATCTTCACCACGCAATTCTCGCGCAGTGTCGAGTCCTGGATAATATAGGTGCGCACCGTCATGTCCGGCCACTCGGAGATGCGACGCTTCACCTCGGCGCGCACGTTCTCCATAGTCAGCCGCAGGGTGGAGATAAGCGCTTCGGGCCCGTCGGCATTCAGCGTCTCCTCGATGCGCTGCTTGATGCGCAGGCAGGCGAAGAGCTTGACCTTCATGTCCTCATACTGAAGCTTCGGCTCGCGCACTGAATTCTGCAGGAAGGTGAGGATGTCCCGCTTGATCTGGTAATTCTCGACAACGCGGAAGGGCGACATCTTGAGGCCCTCGTCGGAGGGGCTCTCTGCCATGGAGGGCATGCCGCCCGGCTCGATGGCCCCGTTCTCTCCCTCGTGAACCGTGGAGGCGACCCAGCACACGAGCTTGCCCCTGTGGAAGATGGGCAGGATCATCGACTGGTCGGTGTTATGCACGTTCCCGTATCGCGAGTCGTTGTGAATGAAACCGTCACCCTCGCGGACCCCCACGGTCGGATCGTTGATCCAGTTCTTGATGATGAATTTGATGGGGTGGTGGACAAGGGCAGAAAAAATCAGCACGCCGCCGGCGGAAGCGATCGCGAGATCTCCCGAGGCTGAGTATACGCCGGTGATGACATCCCCCCACTTGGCACCGGGAGCGGCGCCCATCTGCTCGACCATTTCGTAGCCTTCGTCGCAACCGGCCTGAATACGGTCGCGGATCTTGGCGATGGTGTGGGCGTCAGAGGCCTTGGAGATGGCCACCTCCTCGTCCGCCGAGCGCGGCATGAGGTCGTGGTTCTGCATGATCTCGGGATCGGGCCCGAGAAACAGGGTCGTGTCGTTCAGGAACTTCTGGATGAGGGAGATTTCCTCGGCGCTAGGCAGCTTGCCCCGGCTGGTGTTGCTCATATCGTTCATGGGGTTTCCCTCCGAAATATGTATGTGATCACAGCATATTGGCGCCATGCGCGGAATGTTGGCGGGATCGCGGCCCGGCAGACTGGAGTCCCCCGTCATGCCGGGCGTGTATCGGCCGTCCACCCCGAGCCACGTGCGCTGCGCCGGCACGCCTGCTCCCGTTCGCCGGGCATGGCTGACCGGGACGCGCCGGTCGATGACGGACCGGAAGCCGCAGCTCGCGGCCTCCGGCGCCGTTCGCTCAGTGCGTGATGGCGGGTGCCTTGGCGCGCAGGAACCAGGAAGCGCCCTGCTTGGCCGCCACGAAGGTCCAGCCCGGGTTGACCAGGAAGGTGGTCACCTCCGAGGCGACGATGGCCGGCCCCTCGATCTGGACCCCGGGCTCGATGTCGGCGCGGCTCCACACCGGCGTCTCCAGCGGTCCGCTCTGGCCGACAAAATGGCACAGACGCGCGGATGCGGGCGGCGGCGGGGCCTTGCGTGCGCTGTCCGGAACCGGCTTGATGTCCTCGAACTGCACGGTTTCGAGGCGCACATAGGCTGCCACCCGGATGGTGTTGATGCGGATGCCCGCTTCCGGCGCCTGCGAGCCCTCGCCGAAGCGCTTGCCGTAATCGGCGGAGAATTGGGAGATGATGGCCAGCACATCCGCAGGGCCGTGCACCTCGTGCTTCTCGATCACCGCGGTGGTCTGGACCAGTTGGTTGCCATAGCGCATGTCCAGTTCGAGGCTGTGGAGAATATCTTCCATCGGCACGCCCTGGCGCACGAGGTCCTGCGTGCCCCTCTCTTTCAGTTCGGCGACGATGGCATTGAACCGGTCGTAGTCATCAAAGACAGCGCGTGTATTGGAATCATACAGCACCATGTAAAGCGACTGCTCGTGGATATGGAGCTGGTGCATGTTGCCCGCGCCCACTGCCGAGAACACGGAAGACAGTGGCGGCGCCAGAATGCGGTCGATGTTGAGGTTCTGAGCGATCCCGCAGCAGTGCAGAGGGCCGTTGCCACCATAAGCGAGCATGGTGAAGTCTTTGGGATCGTAGCCGCGGGCGCGCAGCTCGGTGAAGAGCCCGTTGGCCATGTTGTCGTCCACCTTCTCGCGGATGAGCAGCGCCGCCTCGATCACCGAGCAGTCGAGCTCGTCACACAGCGCATCCTCGATCGCAGCCTTCGCCCGCCGGGGATTGAGGGGAATGGAGCCCCCCGCATAATTGGCCGGGTCGAGATAGCCGAGCACGAGGTCGGCGTCGGTCACGGTCGGCCGCAGGCCGCCACGGTCGTAGCAGGCGGGTCCGGGGTCCGAGCCGGCGCTTTCGGGGCCGCACTTCACGGTCTTGTACATGCGATCGTAGGAGGCGATGGAGCCGCCGCCCGCACCGAGCGTCACCAGGTGCACCATGGGGACCGAGACCAGCCAGCGATCGATAACGGGATTGAAGTCATAATGCTTCACGCCGCCATCCACCACGATGCCGATGTCGTAGCTGGTGCCGCCCATGTCGGTCGCCACCACATTGCCGAGCCCCGTGAGCATGGCGAGATGCTCGGAGGCGCCAATGCCGGAAACGGGGCCGGAATGGATAGTCTGCAGCGCATCGGTGGAGTTGAGCTGCGCCATGCCGCCGGAATTGTGGATCACCAGCATGGGCTTCTCATAGCGGTGGGCGCGCAGGTTCTGCTCCAGCGCCGAGAGCGCGTGGTACATGGTGGAGTGCAGATAGCCGTCCACGATCGCGGAGGTCGCCCGAACATATTCTCCTTTGCGTCCAGCCACTTGATGGGAGAGGATAACCGGAATGGCACCGAGGAGATGCGAGGGGTATTCCTCCAGGATGATCTCTTCGATGCGCTGCTCGTGGGAAGGGTTGACCACCGCGTTCACCAGGGCAACCACGATGATCTGGGCGCCGCGATCCACCAGCTCGCGGATCTGGGCGCGCACATCCTCCTCGTCGAGGGGCATGACGAGCCGCCCCTGGAAATCGAGCCGCTCGCGCACGCCACGGATCATGTGCGCCTCCACCAGCGGATCCGGCCGCATGGCATTGGGCATGTCCTGCTGGCCGAGATTGTCCAGCCCTTCGCCATAGCCGCGGGCGCGGCTCAGGGGCACGGTGGCCTCATAGCCCGCCGTCACCAGCATGCCGATCTTGGGGCCCTTGTGCTCGATGAGGGCGTTGGTGCCGAGCGTGGTGGCGTAGCGCACGCTGTCCACCGCGCCGAGGATTTCTTCCAGCTGCAGGCCCAGCACCTTGCAGGCCTTGCCCAGGGCCTCATTGAAGCCCATGGCCAGATTGTGGTGGGTGGTGAGCGCCTTGGCCTCGATATACTGCCTGTCCCAGACCACGAAGCAGTCGGTGAAAGTGCCGCCGATGTCCACGGAAACGCGTTTCATGTCCCCTCCCTGAAGATACTTGTTGGCGCATGGCGCCTGTGTCGTTCGGCGCGTTCCGCGCAGGCCGCCTCTCCCCCGCTATGCCGGGGGAGAGGTCAAGAAGCGCGGACGGTGCGGGTCAGTGCCCATGTCCTTCGTCACGCACCACGGCGGGGCCGGCGTAGGGTGCCGCGGCCTCGCCGCGGGCGGCCCACTGGGCCTTCAGCGCATCAAGATCCACCTCCATATCGTGGAGGGGCGGATGGCCCGGCACGGCATATTCGGTCTCGACCTGCGTGCCGCAGTGGGGGCAGCAGTATTCGAGGATGCGTACCCACTCGGGATCCGGGCTGAAGGTGAAGCGATACTTCTCGGGATCGATAATCGGCGGATGAATCTCGCGCGGATCACGATTGTGGACGAGCAGGCCTTCCTTGTAATTGCCGCGTGCCGGCGCGATTTCATGATCGCACACGCGGCATTCCCACTTCTCCGTCTTAAGGTCGATGCGGAGATATTCGGTCATGGCTATTTTCATGGGTCTCAATCCTCGCGGGTCAGCAGGACGTCGCCTGCGTCGCTGATGGCGAACTGCCAGCCCTCGGGGACGCGGCAGGTGAAATAATCTTCTTCGAGGATGGCTGGTCCGGACGCGAAGTCGCCGTCCGAGAGGTCAGCGAGGCGATAGACAGGCACGTCGACGCGGCCGTGGCCACGAACCAGCACGTTGCGCCGGGAATGAGCGACAGCGGCGACCCGCGGGACGAAGCGCGCAGACTTCTCCGCGCCCTCACGCAGGCCCCTGACCGCCTTCAGCTCCACCTCGAGCGTCCGCGCGCCGGCGAAGGCGGGCGGCACCTGCGGCGCGTCGTCGAGAACGTGAACCTGCGTGCGCCCGTCTCCGAAGTCGGCGACAAGCTGCGCCTCGATGCTGTAGGTACCTTCGGCGCAGCCTTCCGCGAACATGTCGCGGGCCGCCTTCACCTTCAGCGCAGCGATGGTGTCGGCAAGCGCCGCAGGATCGGAGAGGGTCACGGCGTAGCGCTGGGAGATGTCGCAGGCACCGATGCCATACGCCGAGAACACCGCCGCCATCTGCGGGATCGCCACCCGGCGGATGCCCGCCTTGTCCGCGACGCCGCAAGCATTGAGCGGGCCGGCTCCGCCGAAGGCGAGCATCACCGTCTCGTCGGAGATCTTCGTGAAGCGGTGCAACTCCGCCGCGATCTTCTCCTCATAGGCGAATTCCATGCGCAGCAGCGCATCATCGAGGCTGAGCCCCAGCGGAGTGGCGACGCTGGCCCTGACCGCCGCCGCAGCGCGGTCCACGTCGAGCCCCATGCCGCCACCGAAATAGGAGGCGGGGTCGAGCAGGCCGATGAGCAAACTCGCGTCCGTGATGGTGGCCTCGCGCCCCCCGCGGCCGAAGCAGGCCGGCCCGGGGACTGCGCCGACGCTCTCCGGCCCGATGACAATGCGCCCATCCACCTCCTTGAAGATGGAGGAGCCGCCTGCGCCCGCGCTCAGAATCTCGCACAGCGGGAAGGAGACCGAGATGCCCTCCACATGACCGCGCCGCACCTCGGCGACCATTCCGTCGGTGTACTGGCCGATGTCCGTGGTGGTGCCGCCGACGTCGATCGAGACCGTGTCGGTGAAACCGTAGCGGCGAGAAAAGGATTTGACGCCTTCCATGCCGCCGCGAGGGCCAGACGAATAGGTCTTGATGGCGATGGTCTTGGCCACGCGGGAGGCGTCGCCGTCATTGCGGAAGATGAGAAGCGGATTTTTGGTGCGGTAGATCCGCAGGCGGTTCTCGGCGTTGTAGAGGAACGCCTCCATGGAGGGGTGGAGGAAGGAGTTGATGAGCGCGGTCCAGGTGCGCCGCTCGCCGTCAGTATCGGTGGTGAGGTCGGAGCCATAGAGGATCGGCACGGCGCCAAGCAGGTGGCGCGGATACTTGCGCAGGGCGATGAGGCGGAAATGGTTCTCCAGCTCTTGGAAATCGGCGCCGCCGAAGCTCACCACCAGACGGTTCGCGCCAGCGGCGGTCAGCGCGTTGATGGCCTTCACCGCCTCCACGTCGGCCGTCTCATTACGAATGGCAGCTGCATCGAGGAATGCAATCCGGTCGCCCACAAGCGCCTCGAAAACTTCGGGATCGTGAGCAGCCAAACGGCTGGGTAGATCGTGCGCCGCGGCATCGAGGATGAGGCCGAGCCGCGGGCCCTTGCGCTCGCAGATGGCATTGGTGCCTTGGGTGGTGGAATAACGGATGAGATCCACCTCCTCCAGCAGCCGCTTCACGTCCGGAGCGCCGTAGAGCACGCCGGAAGCCTTGGTCAAGCCCTCGAAAAAGCATTTGCTGAGATCATACGGTGTCGTAAGGACTTTTGTCTTCTGCACCGTGTCATCCGACAGAATACAGATGTCGGTCAACGTGCCGCCGTTGTCGATGTTGATCTGCAAGGCCATACGCTTTTTCTCCTCCCTCTTCCTTTCCGACTTCAGTCGCACCTGGCGACCTTCGCGGATGACTGCGCAGCGGGCTTTCCGCGCACGAATTTCGGCCCGGCCCGCGATGCCTTCCGACAAGACTGCAAGGGACGTGCCAAAGCTGGAGGGGGAGGATTCTTTCTATATTCCTTGATCTGGAACGTCGTCTCGACACCCGCATTAGAACTACGGACATCGGCGTGTCGTCTTTGCGAATACGTGTTTGAAAATCGGTCATTATTGTGCGACGCAATGTACGCGCGGGAGAACCGGCATCATCGGCACGCAGACAAAAAAACGCCGCCGATGGCAATCGGCGGCGTGGAGGAAGGCTTCGGAAGGATCTTTGAAAGCCGCTTTGCTAAGGCAATGGCCGTGCCACCCGCATCGGCGGTGCCGGCCACCTGCTATATCTGGAACTTGCGCACCCCTTCCACCACGCCTTCGAGGCCGAAGCGTCGGAGCTTCGCATAGACCGTGCTCTTGGCGATCCCGAGATCGCGGGCCACCGCGGTAACATTACCCCTGTGCGCCTGCATCGCTCGGAGGAGGGCAAGGCGCTCGGCGTTCTCCATGCCCGTGAGGCCGCGCATGGGCTCAGCGGCACCAGGCGGCGCAACAAGCGGGACGATGCCGCTGTCCGGCGCCGTCCAGATTTCGTCAGGGACGTCCGCCTCGCTCAGTTCCTCACCCTCGGCGACAAGGAGCATGCCCTCAATGACATTGCGCAGCTCCCGCACGTTTCCCGGCCAGGCGTAGGCCTGCAACACCTCGATTGCCCGCGGGGAGAGCCGGCGCGGCAACAGGCCCTGGCGCTTGGCGAGCTCCTGCACCAGATGCTCCGCCAGGTACGGAATATCCGCAGCGCGCTCCCGCAGAGCGGGGATAGCAATGCTGGTGACCGCGACGCGATAGAACAGATCCATGCGGAAGCGGCCCTCCTCCACCTCGCGCCGCAGATCACGGTTGGTGGCGGCCACAAGGCGGAAATTCACCTTGCGCGGCCGCGTTTCGCCGATGCGATAGACCTCGCCGGATTCCAGCACGCGCAGGAAATGCGGCTGCAAATCCTTGGGCATCTCGCCGATCTCGTCGAGGAAGAGCGTACCGCCATCGGCCGCCTCGATTTTACCAATCATGCCGCCGCGCCGGGCGCCGGTGAAGGCACCCTCCGCATAGCCGAACAGTTCGCTCGTCAACAGCTCACGAGAGAAGCCGCCGCAGTTGAGCGCCACGAATGCGCCGTCACGCCCGGCGCTGCCGGTGTGGAGGCATTGGGCGAAGACGTCCTTGCCCACGCCGGTTTCGCCAAGCAGCAGCACCGGTGCCCGGCTCTTCGCCAGCTGGCGGGCCCGGCCAATGGCATGCCGCAGGGAGGGGGCCTCACCGATGATCCGCGAAAAGGCGTCGTCGCCCCCCGCCGCTTTCGCGCCGGTGTCCGGGCCCAACGGCCTGGACGGCGCGGCACGGCGAGCCGGGAGGCGCAGGACGATGCCGAGCCGCTCGCCATCGGTGACAATGGGCTCCAGCCATTCACGCCGCATCCAGGGCGGCAGCCGGTCCGGAAGCTGGGCCTCCTTGCGCCAGTTCAGCCGGAGCCCCGAAAGGTCGGCACCCGACACATCGCCGCGCTCGCGCTGCAAGTCGATAAGCGCATCGGTTGCGGCGCCGTTGGCCTTCACCGCACGGCCGCGGCGATCGAACACGATCACGCCATCGGTGCTCGACCCCGAGAGGCGGTCCATGCAGTGGTCCAGAAGGCGCAGCCGGAAGTCCATCTCCTGCTGCGCGAGGCGGTTCTCGATGCGGTCCGCCGTCGCCACCACCAGGGCGAGGCTATGTCGGTTGAAGGTGTCGGAGAGTCCGGAGACGTCAACCGCACCGAGGATCGCACCATCGTAGGGGTCGCGGATCACGTTGGCCGAGCACGACCAGCGCTTGATCCCGGAGCAGAAATGTTCGGCCGAATGGATCTGGACCGGCTGGCCGATCTCGATGGCGGTGCCGATGGCGTTGGTACCGCACTCCATCTCGCTCCAGGTGGCGCCGGAGAGCAGGTGGATGTTCGCCGCCGCGTCGCGCAGTCGCGGATCACCCTCGAGATTGAGGATCACACCGGCGCCATCAGTGAGGACCATCACTGTACCGGTCTCGGCGAGAAGCTCACGGGCCGAGGCCATCACCGGCTGGCTTGCCTCCAGAAGCTCGCGGCAGTCATCCCGCAGGGAGTGCAACGAATCCTCGCGCATGGGCGGCGGCGCCTGCGCCCGCTGCGGGTCCACGCTGTGGCCGAGGCAACGGCGCCAGGAATCATCCACGAGCCGGCGCAGCGCGTCGGAGCCGAATTCACTGCCGCCGAGGAAACGCTCCCACGACGTCATGACCTTATCGTCATTCTCGGGCACCGAGAACTTCTGTCCGGGCCGTGCTGAAGGCATGTTCCTCCTCCCCCGGCTTGGGCCCGAAGGCCGGCCGGTGCGCCACCCCGGGGCAGATCTGTTGTCTGCGTCCTCATGGGCGGACTTCGATTTCCGTCTTGTGGCACCCGCGGCGCGCCCCCGCTCCGGCCTCCTTCGCGCGAAACGGCAACGGTCCTGCGCATGCAAGGCCAACGTGCCTGAAGTGTCACATTAGCATCGATCGTGCCACGCTGCACACCTCTCCAACGCTAGGACTTCCTGCGCCTTCGCCGCTTCGCGACGCAACGGCAGGCGTCGTGCACGGTTCGATTTCCGAACGCGCCACAGGCCGAAAATCGAACGCTCCAGACACCCGCGCGCCGCCACTCGAAGGCTTCCCCGCGCTGGCACGCCTGTTGCTGCTCGGATCGATGCCGCCTGGTCGCCCCCGGCGCAGGCACTTGCGAGACCGACCATGGCCGAACGCGCTCCCCTGGACCCGCGCATCCCAGTAACCGTCCTTACCGGCTTTCTCGGCGCCGGCAAGACGACGCTGCTCAACCGCCTCGCCGCCCATCCGGATATGGCCGGCACCGCGTTGCTGATCAACGAGTTCGGTGCTGTCGGCATCGACCAGCATCTGGTGCAGCGGGTCGGGGAGACCATGGTGCTGCTCGAATCCGGATGCGTGTGCTGCACTGTCCGCGGCGATCTCGTGGAGGCGCTCGAAGCGCTCCATGACAAGCTCGCTCGCCGCCAGATCCCGGAGGTCCACCGGGTAGTGATCGAGACCACCGGCCTCGCCGATCCGGTGCCGGTGGTCTGGACACTCATGGAGCAGCGCTTCGTTGCCGCCCGCTTCCGCTGCGATGGGGTGCTGACGCTGCTGGATACCCGCCTGGGCGCGGACCAACTGGACCGGCAGGAAGAGGCACGCCGCCAGGTGGCCATGGCCGACCGCATCCTCCTCACGAAAGCCGACCTTGCCGATCGCAGCGCCCGCGAGCGGATCGATACCCGGCTGGCAGCGCTCAATCCGTCCGCTCCGCGCCTTGCCGTCAGCCATGGCGAGATCGAGCCCGGCCGCATCCTTGGTGTCGGGCTGTATGCGCCGGGTAGCCGCCCCGCGGAGGTGGAGCGCTGGATGGCCGAGACCGAAGCTGCCACGCGCGAAGGGACCACCCCGCCGTCCCCCCATGGGGCAGGGCCGGCGGCTGAGAGCTTCACCTGCTTCTTTGACCGGCCGGTGCCATGGCGCGGCTTCGCCGTGGCGATGGGGGAGATCCTCAATGACTACGGGACGCGCCTGCTGCGGGTGAAGGGCTTGATGAACGTGGCCGGCCTCGGCGCGCCGGTGGTGGTGCAGTGCGTGGAGCACGTCGCCTACCCGCCGGTGCGCCTGCCGCGCTGGCCGGCCGATGGCAAGCGCTTCGACATGCGCGGGCGGCTCGTCTTCATCAGCCGCGATCTGCCAAGTGCTGCGATGGACGACATCCGCCGCCGGCTGGCGGACCTTCCCGACGACACCGCCGCCCTGCGCGCCGCCGCAACCGCGCCCCTGCTGCCGACGCGGTGCTGGCTCGGGATGCGCATGCCGACGCAGGGCCGCAGCACCTTCGAGACCGGCGGCTGGCATGTCCAGCCCCTCAAGCTGGGGGCACGACGGGACATGGCCGCGTCGGCGAAAGGAACGCATTCCCTTTCCTAGAGCCCCATTGCGCGCGGCGTGGTGGCCGCCGCGCGCGCCGGCATCATTTCACCGGCTCGAGAATGCTCACGTAGTTCGCCACGGCCGAGCCGCCCATGTTGAACACGCCGCCGAGGCCGGCGCCTACCACCTGCATGTCGCCGGCGGAGCCCGTAAGCTGCATGGCGGACAGGACGTGCATGGAGACGCCCGTGGCGCCGATGGGATGGCCCTTCGCCTTCAGGCCACCGGAGACGTTCACCGGAAGCCGGCCGCCCCGCGCCACCGTTCCATCCTCCAGCGCCCGGGCACCCTGCCCTTCCGGCGTCAGCCCCATGGCCTCGTAGGCCAGGAGCTCGGCGATGGTGAAGCAGTCGTGCACCTCGGCGAAGGAGAGGTCATCGACCCCGATGCCCGCCTCGGCGAAGGCCGCCTGGAAGGCACGGCGAGGCCCCTCAAATCGCACCGGCTCCCGCCGGGACAGGGGCAGCACGTCATTCACTTGCGCCCGCCCGCGGATCCGCACCGCCCGCTGCGCCTCGCCAAGGAGGTCGTCCGCGGCGAGCACGATGGCCGCCGCGCCATCCGAGACCAAAGAGCAGTCCGTCTTGCGCAGCGGCCCGGCAATAACGGGGTTCTTATCCGAGACGGTGTTGCAGAAATCGAAATCGAGCGCCTTGCGCATCTGGGCGAAGGGGTTGGCGACACCGTTGGCGTGGTTCTTCACCGCAATCTGCGCCAGCGTCCGAGAGTGGTCGCCATAACGCTCGAAATAGGCGCTGGCGATCTCGCCGAAGATGGACGGGAAAGTCTTGCCGCAACTCGCCTCCTCCTTGACGTAGGAGGCGGAGCCGAGGATGCGGGTCACCTCCTCGCCAGAGACCGCGGTCATCTTCTCGACCCCAACCACGAGGGCGAGCTGCGCGCGGCCGGACTGGATGGCGTCGCAGGCGGCGAAGATAGCGCCGGCGCCGGAGGCACAGGCATTCTCGACGCGCGTCGCCGGCTTCCAGCGCAGACCCGGCTCGCCGTTCATCGGCAAAGATGAACAGAAGATCTCCGGCACGAAGCCTCCGTTGAGGTTGCCCAGCCAGATCCCGTCCATCCGCTCGGCCGGAAAGCCGGAATGGGACAGCGCCTCATGACAGACCCCGGCGATGAGCGCTTCGATGTCCAGATGCGCCAGCCGGCCGAAGGGCGAATGGCCCCAGCCGACGATGGATACCCCGTTATTGCGTCTCATGATGCTCCTTGCCGATGGCGCGTGGTCGTTGCACCCGCCTTCCTGCAGAGGATGTGCCATCCCCTGGCACGCCGCGGAACCGCGCACGCGCTCCGGCCGAAATCGGTCGGGCGATCGAAATCCGGACGCCATGGTCGCGAATGCGGACGGCGGATCGGCCGACGCCCCGCCGGAATGGCGTGCAAATCCCTCAGCTGCGGTCATCGCCGGCGTGGCATCCGTCTTGCCGAGGGGGCTTCGCGAAAGCACGGCTGCCGTCCGGCATGCCGGGTTCTCAAGGACAATGAAAAGGGAGGTCTTTGATGAAGGGTCTAGTCTATCGCGGCCCCGGCCAGAAGGCGCTTGAGGAGATTCCGGATCCGCAGATCGAGCAGCCCACGGACGCGGTCGTAAAGATCCTGCGCACGACCATCTGCGGAAGCGACCTGCACATCCTGAAGGGCGACGTTCCGACGGTTAAGCCCGGCACAGTGCTCGGCCACGAGGGCGTCGGCGTGATCGAGGCCGTCGGCCCAGCGGTCTCCACCTTCAAGAAGGGCGACCATGTTCTCATCTCCTGCATCTCATCCTGCGGGCGATGCGATTACTGCAAGCGCGGCATGTATTCCCACTGCTCCGTCGCCGGCTGGATGCTCGGCCACACCATTCACGGGACGCAGGCCGAATATGTCCGCATCCCCTTCGCCGACACGTCCCTGCACCGCATCCCCGACGGCATGGACGAGGAAGCCCTCGTCATGCTCAGCGACATCCTGCCGACCGGCTTCGAGTGCGGCGTGCTGAACGGAAAGGTGCAGCCGGGCAGTTCGGTGGCCATCGTCGGGGCGGGGCCGGTGGGCCTTGCCGCGCTCCTCACCGCGCAATTCTATTCGCCGGCTGAGATCATCATGATCGACCTCGACGACAACCGGCTCGAGGTCGCCCGCACCTTCGGCGCGACGCAGACCGTCAACAGCGGCCGCGAGAACGCGGTGGAACGGGTGAAGGCCCTGACCGGGGGCATCGGCGTGGACACTGCCATCGAGGCGGTCGGCATCCCGGCCACCTTCGTGCTGTGCCAGGACATCGTGGCCCCCGGCGGCACGATCGCCAATGTGGGCGTCCATGGCGCGAAGGCGGACCTTCACCTGGAGCGCCTGTGGGCCCACAACATCACGCTCACCACACGCCTGGTGGACACGGTGACGACGCCCATGCTGCTGAAGACGGTGCAGGCCAAGAAGCTTGATCCGCGCAAGCTGATCACCCACCGCTTCGCGCTCGCCGACATTCTCGATGCCTACAAGACGTTCGAGGACGCAGCGCACACGAAAGCGCTGAAGGTCATCATCGGATAGCGCAAGGGCGACGGAGCATCGCGGGAGCCCCGGCCTTGGCCCGGGCTCCCGAAGACGATGCCGCCCAGGGGGCGACATCGACCAGGTTCATGTCGTTCTCCAACCGTGCGCGCCCGTCGCGTCGCAAGTCGGGCAACGCAGGACGAAAAGCGGCTTCGGAGCTCGCTGCCTGGAAAGTGCCGGTCGTCCCGACGTCCTCGCGCAGCTGACGATCTGGTTCCGGGATGGCAGACCCGATCGCGAGACGTCCGTGAACGCATTTCCGCGGCTCACCGGCGACCTGAACAAAGGTGCTCATGAGGCGGAGGCCGCGCGGGTGCGTCCGCCGCGCACATTTAATGATGGCACGAAGACGCCTCCGGCGCGACACCCACTGCGCCGCGCCGGCCACGCTCCGTCTGCCGCGCCGATCTCAGATGCCCAGATAGGCCTCGCGAATACGCGGATCGGCGATCAGTTCCCCGGCGCTGCCGCCCATGGTGACGCGGCCGGTCTCCATGACGTAGCCACGGTCTGCCACGGTGAGGGCGCCGAACGCGTTCTGCTCCACGAGGAGCACCGTAACCTCCAGCGCCTTCAGGCTTTTCACCACGTCGAAGATCTGCGCCACCAGGATGGGCGCGAGACCCATGGAGGGCTCGTCCAGCAGCAGGCAGGCGGGCCGGGCCATGAGGGCGCGGGCGATCGCCAGCATCTGCTGCTGCCCGCCTGAAAGGCCCCCGGCCAGCTGGTTCCGCTTCTCCTTCAGCACAGGGAACATGGCGAAGGCATCGGCCATGTCCCGTTCCACCCGGTCGTCGGAGAAGATGAAGGCGCCGAGGCGCAGGTTCTCCTCCACGCTGAGGTTCGTGAAAATCTGCCGCCCCTCCGGCGACTGGGAAAGCCCGCGCTGCACCCGCCGGTAGGCCGGCACGGCGGCGAGGGCCTCGCCGCGGAAAGTGATGGATCCGCCACTCACCGGCTGCACCCCGGAGAGGCAGCGGAGCAGTGTCGTCTTGCCGGCCCCGTTCGCCCCGACCACAGTGACGATCTCGCCCGAGCCGACGAACAGGTCCACGCCGTGCAGCACCTCGATGCGGCCGTAGCGCGATCGCAGGCCTTCAACCGTGAGCATCGGCATCCTCCTCGGCGTTGGTGCCGAGATAGGCCTCGATCACCTTGGGGTCGCGGCTGACGGTGGCGGGGTCGCCCTCGGCGATCTTCTCGCCATGGTCCAGCACCACGATCTGGTTGGACAGGCGCATGACCAGCTTCATGTCATGCTCCACCAGCAGGATGGCGACGCCGCCCTGCGCCACCTCGCAGATGAGGCGGTCGATCTCCTCCGTCTCCACCGCGTTGCAGCCCGCCGCCGGCTCGTCGAGCAGGAGCACGCGGGGGCGCGTCGCCAGCGCGCGGGCGATCTCCAGCCGCTTCAGCGCGCCATAGGAGAGTGCCCCTGCTTCACGCTCCGCGGCACGGGACAGGCCGACCCGATCGAGAAGCTCGCGCGCGCCCTCCGCCGATGCCCGCGAGCGGCGGCGCGAGCCGGGCAGGCCCAGCAGGTCCGATAGCACCGACCCGCGCTCGTGGAGGTGGAAGCCGACGATCACATTCTCGAGCACGCTCATCTGCTGGAATATCTGCAGGTTCTGGAACGTGCGCGAGAGCCCGCGCGTGGCCAGGAGATCCGGGCGCATGCCCGTCACCTCCTCGCCGTCCAGGGTCACCTGCCCTGCATTGGGCAGGTAGACCCCGGAGATCATGTTGAACAGAGTGGTCTTGCCGGCGCCGTTCGGCCCGATGACGGAGACGATCTCTCCCGCGTTCAGCGCGAAGGATACGTCATGCACCGCCTTCAGGCCGCCGAAGGAGATGCCGAGACCCCGGACTGCCAGCAGGCTCATTCCCCCCTCCCCCGCATGAGACGCTGCGCGCTCGGGAGGAGCCCGGCCGGCAGGAAGATCATCACCAGCATCATCACCAGACCGAGCACCACGTGCTCGTAGTCCTGGAGGACAGTCAGCACCTGCGGCAGCATGGTCAGCATCGCCGCGCCGAAGATCGCGCCGAGCACGGAGCCCGCCCCGCCCAGCACCGCCATGGTCACGAGCTCGATGGAGTGCATGTAGCCCGCCACGTCCGGCGTGATGAGACGGTTCTGCAGCACGAGCAGCGAACCCGACACCGAGGCATAGACCGCCGAGATGACAAAGGCGTTCAGCTTCGCCCGGGCCACGTCCACGCCCACGGTGCGCGCAGCCACCTCGGAGCCGTGGAGCGCGCGCAGCGCCCGCCCCGTGGGGCTGTCGTGCAGGTTCAGCGCCAGCCACGCGCCGACCAGCAGGAACAGGCCGGTGAAGCCGTACCAGAATTGCGGATTGGTCAGCTCGATGCCCATCGTGCCGAGCCAGGCGCGCACGCCGGGATCGGGCACCTTGATTCCGTCCGGACCACCGGTCAGCCAGCCCTCGTTGGCGAGCACCATCGCCACCAGCACGCCGAAGCCGAGGCTCGCCACAGCGAGGTAGTAGCCCTTCAGCCGCAGGATGGGCCGGCCCACCACCCATGCGGTGGCGCCCGACAGCACCGCCCCAAGGACCACGGCGAGGGCGGGAGGCACGCCGAAATGCACCGGCATGAGCGCGCAAGCATAGCCACCGATGCCCACGAAGCCCGCATGGCCGAGACTGATCTGCCCCGCATAGCCGGTGAGGACGACGATGCCCACCACGGCAAGGCCGTTCACGAACACCAGCGAGCCGACGCGGTAATAATAGTTGGAGGGAAAGAAGAATGGGCTGACGATCATGAGGACTGCCAGCACCAGCAGCGTGGATTGCTTTGCCGAAAGCCGCATGGTCAGACCCGCTCCGTCGGGTTGCTGCCGTAGAGCCCGCGCGGGAAGGCGAACAGCACGGCCAGGATGACGAAGAAGGCTACCGCGTCCTTGTAGTGGGAGCTCACGTAGCCGGCGGTGAGCGCCTCCATGAGGCCCAGCAGCAGGCCGCCGGCGAGCGCACCCTTGGGGTTCCCCATGCCGCCCAGCATGGCGGCGGCGAAGCCCTTCAGCGCCAGCGCGATACCAACCTCGAAACTGGTGGGGGTGATGGGGGTGATGAGCACCCCCGCCAGTGCTCCGATCCCGGCCGACAACGCGAAGGACAGGGTCATCACGAACTTGGTGTTGATGCCCACGAGCTGCGCCGCCAGCCGGTTGTTGGAGGTGGCGAGCACCGCGCGGCCGGTGAGCGTGCGGGTGAAGAACAGCCAGAGGGCCACGAAAATGGCCACCGCGCCCGCCACCACCCACAGACTCTGCGGCAGCACGGTGGCGCCGAACAGGTGCAGGGGCGTGTCACCGGAGAATGACGGGAGGCGGTGCACACCCTTTCCGAACACGATCTGTGCGGCGCCACGGATGAAGATGGACGCGCCGATCGTGATGATGATCAGCGACACCACCGGCGCGCCGCGCGCCGGCTCGATGGCCAGCTCGTTGAGCGCAACGCCGATGGCCGCCGTCACCACGATGGCGATGAGCGCGGCAAGCGGCAGCGGCAGCCCCGCCGCGACGCCGGCGACGGAGATCATGCCGCCGAGCATGACGAACTCGCCCTGGGCGAAGTTCACCACGTCGGAGGCGTTGTAGATAATGGCGAAGCCGAGGGCGACGAGCGCGTAGACCGCGCCCACCGTCACCCCGGATGCCAGGAACTGCAGCAGATCAGACATGGTTCGCTCGCTCCCCGCGGGCGGTTCAAGGCGGCGCACCCGCCAAAGGGCGCGGGCGAGGCCGTCTCACGCTGTGTGGAAGGGGTCCGCGCCTTGACCTGCGGACGCGACGCGTCCGCAGGTGGCCGGCTTGTCTTGGTGTCCGCCGTCGTGCCGAGCCCCGGTGAAGGAAGGCCGGCAGGCGACGGCGGAGGATGCGACGGCTCCGTGGAAGGCCCGACGCCCCGGGCTACTTCACAAGCTTCCAGCCGCCGTTGCTGATCTCAAGAACGCGGAAGGCGGACAGGTCGAGGCCGAGGTGGTCGGCCTTCGAGTAATTGTACGTGCCGGTGGTGCCCACGAGGCCGGTGGTGGCCTCGATGGAATCACGGATAGCCGCCGGCTTGGCGGAGGGGGCCCGCGCGATGGCCTCGGCGAGGATGCGCACGGCGTCGTGGGCATAGCCGCCGAAGGTGGAGACCGAAGCGCCGCCGGCCGCCTTCTCGAAGCTCGCCTTGTAGGCCAGCACCACGGGCTTCTGCGGATCCTTCGCGTCGAGCAGATCGCCCACCAGCAGCGCGGTGCCGGGCAGGCGCACGCCTTCGGCGTTCTTGGCGCCGGACAACTCGATGAAGGCGTTGGAGGCGACGCCGTGAGACTGATAGAGCGGCAAGGTGATGCCGAGTTGTGCGTAGTTGCGGGTGATGGTGGCCGGACCCTGGCCGAAGCCGGTGTTGAGAATGGCCTGGATCCCCGCTTTGTTGCGGATGTTGGTGAGCTGCGGGGTCATGTCCGCATCCTTCGGGCCGTAGGTCTCGTCGGCCACGATGTCGATGCCGGAGGACTTCGCCACCGCCAGGCACTGCGCGCGCATGGAAGCGCCGAAGCCGTCCGTGCCGGAGATGAGGCCCACCTTGGTCAGTCCCCGGCTCTTCATGTCCTCGAAGAGCTTCAGGCACGCCATGCGGTCGGTGTGCGGCGTCTTGAAGACGTAGGGCTTCACCGGATCGATGATCTCGATGGCCCCGGCGAGCGAGATGAAGGGCACCTTGCTGTCCTCGGCCACCGCGAGGATGGCCATCGAGGTGCCGGTCGTGGTGCCGCCGACCATGGCCACCACGCCATCGTCCTCCACCAGGCGGGTGGCGAAGGTCTTGGCCTTCGAGGGGTCTCCGCCGTCGTCATAGAGGACGAGCTTGGCCTTTTCGCCCTTGATGCCGCCCTTGGCGTTCAGCTCCTCCACCATCATGCGGATGGTCTTGGCCTCCGGATCGCCGAGCGAGGAGGCCGGGCCGGTCTCCGAGACAATGGCGCCGATCTTGATGTCGGCATTGGCGGCGGTGGCCATCACGGCCAACGCGAGCACGCCCGTCACAATCCTCTTCATGTGTCCTCCCCAGGCTTGATGGTGACGCTTCCGGGCCGCCAATCCGTACGGATCGCTGGAGAGCCTGCGGATGGAAAGCGAGGGGGCGTCACGCTTTCGATCTTTTATCGTTAGATCGTTCGGTCTTTTTAATTCAGATCAAATCGCATTTCCACCAGAATCTGCAGCGCCTGAACGCAACGTCACCTGAACGGAATCAGACGAATAGCCAAGCAGATACCGCCGGAATTCATGGATACGCTGCGGCCGCGGCAGACAGAAAATTGCAGGCGGACCCGGACACGCGGCGCTTGACACGCTCCAAAGAGGGCGGAATAATTAGATCGATCGTTCGATGAATTTTCCAAGAATCCAACGCAACCGCAGGGGTGGAACGCCATGCCGCACGCCGCCGTGTCTGAAGCCGCAGGGACCCACGACTACCGCGCGCTCATTGAGCCAGCGCGCATCAACAGCCGGCTCTACTACGATCCGGCCATCTTCCAGGAAGAGCTGGAGAAGATCTGGTACAAGACCTGGGTCTATGTGGGCCACACCAGCGAAATCCCCAACAAGAACGACTACGTCACCAAGTCGATCGGCCCCATGCCGGTGCTGATGGTGCGTGACAAGGACGGAGAGGTTCGCCTCCTCCTCAACAAGTGCCCCCATCGCGGCAACCAGCTCTGCGCCTACAAGAAAGGCAACCGCACGAGCTTCACCTGCCCGTACCACTCCTGGACCTTCTCCAACACCGGCGACCTCATGGGCTACGCCCTACCGGACGGCTACGAAGGCCAGAGCAAGGCCGGCCTCAACCTCGGCAAGGTGCCGCGCATCGCCATCTATCGCGGCTTCGTGTTCGGCTCCATGGCGGCGGACGGCATCTCCCTGGAGGAGCACCTCGGCGGCGCCAAGGCTGCCCTCGACCAGCTGCTCGACAACTCGCCCACCGGCGAGCTGGAGCTGACCGCGGGCTTCCTCCAGCACCGCACCAAGGCCAACTGGAAGTTCATGCTGGAGAACGAGACCGACGGCTACCACCCCGGCTTCGTCCACGGCTCCGTCTTCCAGGTGACCAGCTCGGGCATCGGCAGCCTCTACGGCTCGGACTCCACCGCGCTGACCCGCGACTACGGCAACGGCCACACCGAGTTCGACCTGCGCCCCGAATGGCGCAAGCACGACAAGCCGCTGCAGTGGTTCGGCACCACGCCCGAGCGCCTGCCCGAATACGTGAAGTCGATGAACGCGGCCTATGGCGAGGAGCGCGCCCGCCAGATCATGATCGACGGCTCGCCGCACGTCATGATCTTCCCGAACCTGTTCATCGCCGAGATCCAGATCTTCGTGCTGCAGCCGGTGGCGGTGGACGAGACCATCCAGCACGTCACCGCTGTGCAGTTCAAGGGCGCGCCCGACATCAACCGGCGCCTGCGCCAGCAGACCATGGGCTCGGTCGGCCCCGCCGGCCTGCTGCTCGCCGACGACACCGAGATGTACGAGCGCAACCATCGTGGCGCGCAGATCCTCGATCCGGAATGGCTGGTGCTCTCGCGCGGCCTGCACCGCGAGCGCCTGGACGACAACGGCTTCCGCATCGCCCATTCCACCGACGAGACGCCGCAGCGCGGCATCTGGCGCCACTACCTCAACCTGATGACCGAGGCCCGCTGATGACCGCCCTCGCCCAATCCTTCGCGGACGTGTCCGCTCCCGATCTCGCGGCCCTGGATCCGGCGGCGCTGCACCACCAGGTGGCGCAGTTCCTCTATCTGGAGGCCCGCCTTGCCGACACCCACGACTACGACGGGTGGGAAGCGCTGTGGACCGACGACGCCATCTACTGGGTCCCGGCCAACGGCGACGAAACCGACCCCGAGAAGGAGATGTCGGTTCTCTACGACAACCGCTCGCGCATCGGCGTGCGCATCCGCCAGCTCAAGACCGGGCGCCGCCACACCCAGACGCCGCGCTCGGAGCTGGCCCGCGTGATCTCCAACATCGAGATCACCGAGGTCCGCGGCAACGAGGTGGACGTGCGCGCCAACGTCCTCATCTACGAGGACAATCTGCGCGGCGACACCCTGTGGGCGGCGCGCAACACCTATCGCCTGCGCATGGTGGAGGGCGGCTTCCGGCTGGTGCGCAAGAAGATCGCGCTCGTGAACAACAACAAGCCCATCTACACCCTCTCCTTCCTGGTCTGAGGCCTCCCATGACACACAGCACTTCCGAGGCCTCTGCCCAGGCACCCGAGATCTGGATCGGCGAAGGGCCGGTCCTCCTCGACTATGCGGAGGGTGTCGCCACCCTCACACTCAACCGGCCGAACTCGGCCAACGGCATGAACATCGAGCTCATGCAGGCGCTCTACCGGGCGATCATGATGGTGCATCGCGCGCCCGACGTGCGCGTGGTGCACCTGCGCGGCGCCGGCGCCAATTTCTGCGCCGGCGGCGACGTGCGCGAGTTCGCCTCCAAGGGCGAGGCGCTGGGCGACTTCCTGCGTGAGGTGACGGCCTATCTCCAGGTCGCCATCGGTGCGCTCATCCGCCTGAAGGCCATCGTCGTCACCGAGGTCCACGGCTATGCCGCGGGCGGCGGCGGGCTCGGCCTCGTCTGCGCTTCCGACATCGTGATCGCAGGCGCGGGCGCGAGGTTCATGGCCGGCGCCACGCGCGTGGGCATGGCGCCGGACGCCGGCTCCTCGGTGATCCTGCCGCATCTCGTCGGCTTCCGCCGGGCGGCGGAGATCATGCTCTCCAACCGCATCGTGGACGCGACGGAGGCGCAGGCCATCGGCCTCATCACCAAATGCGTGCCAGATGACACGCTTCAGGCCGAGGCGAAGAAGGCCGCGCGCTTCTATGCTTCCGGCGCGCCACTGGCCCTCGCCGCCACCAAGCGCCTCCTGTGGAACGCGCTGGACGTGGAGCGGGCCCTGCCGGAGGAGGCGCGCACCGTCTCCGAACTGTCCTTCACCGCCGATTCCCGCGAGGGGCTCGCGGCGGTGATCGAGAAGCGCAAGCCCGCGTTCACGGGCCAATGAGCAGCGACCGGCCCGAGGGCGCGCGGCGCGCGCTCGTCACCGGAGGCGGCGCCGGCATCGGCGCCGCCATCGTCCGCCGTCTGCATGCGGACGGCCTTGCGGTGGTCTTCTGCGACCTCGACGCTGAGGCGGGAACGTCTTTGGCTGCCGAGACCTTCACCACCTTCGTGCACATGAACGGCACGGACGCCGCGGCCGCGGAAGCCCTGTTCGCCGCCCATGAGCCGTTCGACGTGCTGGTGAACAACATCGGCGCCGACCAGCACGCCTTCTTCACCGAGACCTCGGCGGAGGACTGGCGCTTCCTGATCTCCGTCAACCTGGAGACGGCCTTCCTGTTTACGCGCCTGGCGCTGCCGCCCATGCAGAGGGCGCGCTACGGACGGATCGTGAACGTCGCCTCCGAAGCGGGCCGACTGGGCTCGAAGGGCGGATCGGTCTATGCCGCCGCCAAGGCCGGCCTGATCGGCTTCACCCGTTCCATCGCCCGCGAGAACGCTCGCTACGGCATCACCGCGAACGCCGTGGCGCCGGGCCCCGTCCGCACCCCCATGGTGGAGCGGGCGGTGGCCGAGGTGGGCGAGAAGCTGATGGCCGACATGGCCAGCCTCACCCTGATGCGCCGTATCGGCGAGCCCGAAGAGGTGGCTGCCGCTGTGGCCTTCCTCGGCTCAGAAGGAGCCTCCTTCGTGACGGGGGAAGTCCTGGGCGTATCCGGCGGCATGGGCTGCGGCGCCTGACCAAGCCGCCACCGCCGCGAATTCAAAGAAACACCACTCATCCGCGGGAGCCCCGATGACCCGGATCGTCTTCATCATGCC
This sequence comes from Xanthobacter nonsaccharivorans, assembly GCF_043194755.2. NCBI lineage: Bacteria > Pseudomonadati > Pseudomonadota > Alphaproteobacteria > Hyphomicrobiales > Xanthobacteraceae > Xanthobacter > Xanthobacter nonsaccharivorans. Next base: position 4,192,041 of record NZ_CM195526.1, read on the forward strand.
CGACAGCCAGCGTATCGAGATCGACGCACAGGACGGGCTGAGCATCATGGAATGCGCCCGCCGCGCCAACGTGCCCGGCATCGTGGCCGAATGCGGCGGCGCCTGCTCGTGCGCCACCTGCCACGTCTACATCGATGCGCCGTGGTGCGGCGTCCTGGGTGAAGCCGCCGGCATGGAGCGCGACATGCTCGAGTTCGCCGACAGCGTGCGTGAGAATTCCCGCCTCTCCTGCCAGGTGAAAGTCACGCCGGACCTCGACGGCCTCACCGTCCACCTGCCCGAAGGCCAGGTCTGAAGGTCGTCCGAACACCTCGCCACGCAGCCCGTCCGGCCGCGCCCCGGCAGGCCGGGCCGGATGCGGACCGGGCTGCCGGGCACGGCGGCGCCCCGTGGCCGCAACAAGACACAGCTGGAGAGTGACATGCCGGGCCCGTTGCAGGGACTTCGTATCGTGGAGATGGTCGGCCTCGGGCCGGCCCCCTTCGCCGCCATGATGTTGGCGGACGCCGGCGCCGAGGTAATCCGCGTGCACCAGAAAGGTCAGCGGCCCGAAATCCCGCTCATGAACACCCGTTTCGACGTGTTGGCGCGCGGCCGCAGATCCATCGCCCTCGACCTGAAGGCTGAGGCCGACAGGGCGGTGATGCTGGACCTCGTCGCCCGTGCCGACGGCCTCATCGAGGGCTTCCGGCCGGGTGTGATGGAACGGCTGGGTCTCGGCCCGGACGTGTGCCTGTCGCACAATCCACGCCTCGCTTACGGCCGCATGACCGGCTGGGGCCAGGAAGGCCCGCTGTCCGACACCGCCGGGCACGACCTGAACTATCTCGGCGCCACCGGCGCTCTGGCCGCCATGGGGCCAGCCGACGCGCCCCCGCCGGTGCCGCTGAACCTGGTGGCCGATTTCGGTGGCGGCGGCATGTTGATGGCATTCGGCATGGTGGCCGCCATCCTCGGCGCCAAGGCCTCCGGCAGAGGCCAGGTGGTGGATGCGGCGATGACGGACGGGGCCTCGCTGCTATCGGCCATGTTCTGGGGTTTCCGCGCGGGCGGGCTGTGGGACGCAGCGCGTGAGGCAAACCTCTTGGACGGCGGCGCCTATTTCTACGCCACTTACGCCTGCGCGGACGGGAAGTTTCTCGCCGTGGCGCCGGTGGAGCGGAAGTTCCACCAAATCCTCATCGAGAAGCTGGGGCTGGAAGCCGCCGAATTCACCCATGTGAATGATCCCGCCGCCTGGGGCCGGCTGCGCAGCCGGCTCGCGGAGATCTTCCGCCAGCAGCCACGGGACCACTGGACGGCCCTGTTCGCCGGCACGGATGCCTGCGTCACCCCCATCCTCGATTGGGACGAGGCCGCCACCCACCCGCAAGCGCAGGCACGCACGGCCTTTGTGACGATGGACGGTGTACTTCAGCCCGCCCCCGCCCCGCGGTTTGTCGCCACCCCCTCCGTCGTCGCCCACGGCCCGGCGGCTCCCGGGGCGCACAGCCGCGAGATCCTCGCCGACTGGGGCCTCGACCCGCGTCGGCTCGACGAGCCGACCGCGGACAACGTCCACTGAGGGAGAAGGATGCCCGCCTTGTCGCAGGAGCGGGAAGACCGCGGCACCTGATGGCGCCGCGGACCTCATAACGCCCGGATGTAAGCGCCGATGCGCGCGAGGGAGGCCGTCGCCTCCGGCAGTTCCTCGAAGACCTGGAAGTGGTGGTACATGCCGGCAAACACCTCCACCTCCACCAGCCCGCCCTGCGCCGCCACGTGGCGTGCCAGCAGGTGGCTGTCATCCAGGGTGATGTCATGCCCACCCGCATGAACGAGGATTGCAGGCAGGCCGGACAGGTTGCCCAGCACCGGCGAAGCCGCGGGATCGGACGGCAGATTGTCCCGCCCCAGATAGGTGCGCGCCATGGCCCGCAATTGCCCGGGCGTTGAGAAAATGTCCTTGTCCGCCAACTCTGTGTAGCTTTTGCCCCCCATGGTCAGGTCGAGCCAGGGCGAGAGCAGCACCAGCGCCTTGGGCAGGGGCAAGCCGGCATCACGAACGCGCACGGCGGTGCCGAGCGCGAGGCCCCCGCCCGCGGAATCCCCCACGAGGGCGAGCGGCACCTCCCCCCCCGCCACCAGCGCCGCATAGGCCGCGAATGCATCGTCCGCCGCCGCCGGGAAACGGTGCTCCGGCGCAAGGCGGTAGTCGAAGCCCAGCACCCGCGCCCCGCTCGCCGCCGCGATCCGCGCCATGAGGCCGGCATGGGAGCGGATGGAACCGATCTGGAAGCCGCCGCCGTGGCAGTAGAGCAGTGTCCGGCCGGGCGTGGCACCCGGCGGGTCAAAGGCGCAGGCCGGCAGACCGGCAAGCTCCAGGGCCGTGCGCCGCACCTCGGGCGCGCCGGCACCGTCGCCGAGGAAGCGCTCGAAGCTCTCGCGGATCTCAGCGAGCGTCATGCCGCCCGCCCAGGCGGACGTCGCCGCAGTGATGCGCGCGCGCACCCGGGCCTGCGGATCAAGATCACTCACCACTGGATCATTCATGGAAATATCCGGCGCGGGGGGCGGGGACAAGAAAGCCCTCCCCGCCCCGCCGCATTGCAGGAAGTGGGCCTCAGTGCGCCGCTTCCGGCCGGTGCAGCACGCGCGTGGCCTTGGCCTCGTAGCGCGGCAGCGAGCCTTCCGGATGGCACTCGACGTTCACGTTGATGCCGAGGCGCGCCTTGATCTCGCGGCGCACGTCGCTGGCTGCCTCGTCACCGGGGCGCTGCTCGGCCATGACGCTCTCGACCGCCACGGTCATCTTGCCGATGGTGGTGGCCTCCTTGTCGACGTAGATCTGCCAGGCTTCCTTCGCGAGGCCGGGGATACCTGCGATGACGTCCTCGATCTGCGACGGGAAGACGATCACGCCCTTGAACTTGATCATGTCGTCGGTGCGGCCGATGATCCGGCCGATCTTGCGCATGCCGCGGCGGCCCGAGGGACAGTCGTAGGGGCGCGGGGAGAGCCGCACCAGGTCGCGGGTGCGCCAGCGCACCACCGGGGAGGCTTCCTTGCGGATCGTTGTGATGACGATCTCGCCCACCTCCCCATCCGACACCGGCTTCATGGTCTTGGGGTCGAGGATCTCGACGATGACGGTGTCCTCGTTGAGGAGCTGCAGCTCGTCGTCGGCGTGGGTGTAGGGGGTGGAAATCGCCAGGATGGGCCCACCCGCCTCCGTGGTACCGTAGATATTGTGGCTCATGAAGCCTTCGGGCATCTCGGCCTCGAGCTGGGCACGGAACTCCGCCGAGACCGACTGGCCGCCGAGGATGGCCACCTTCAGAGTCCATTCCGTGCGCGGGTCGATGCCCTGGTGCTTGGCCGCCTGAACCAGCGTCATCAGCCACAGGGGCGACATGGACGCCACGTCGTAGGCGTGGTCGCGCAGCCAGCGGGCGGCAAGCTCGCCACGGCCCGGGCCGATGGGGAAGTTGGTGCAACCCACCTCGGAGAAGCCAGCGTCCAGCGCCGGACCTCCGATCCACAGGCCATAGCCATAGCCCTGATAGGCCCGAAAGCCCGGCCGCACACCGGCGGCGGTCAGCAGGCGTGACATCTGGTAGGGCAGAAGCTGGCGCAGGTCGTTTTTCGTCATGCCGAACGTCACCGGCAGGCCGGTGGTGCCGGAGGTGGCGACGAAACGCTCCACCTGCTCCATGGGCACGGTCAGGAACGGGAAGGGATAGCGGTCGCGCAGCAGCGACTTGTCCATGAACGGCGCGCTCTCGAGGCCGCCCTCGGCGCCGAGGTCTTCCGGCGTCATCCCGGCCTCGGCGAAGTGCGCCTTCCAGGCCTCGCACCCGGCGAGACGGGCACCGAGCCGGGCGAGCCCGTCGCGTTGAATCTTTAGAATGCCGTCGCGGTCCAGCGACTCCACCTCAGGGTGCTGCATCTTCCTCCTCCCGAACTCCGACCGTTGCTTTCACGCGACTCTTCGGTCGCTGCGTCTCTCGGAATTAATAGACCGAACGGATGGTCTATGTAAACGGCCGTTTTTGATCTGCATCAAGAAGCCCGGGTCGTTGGCGCCCTGCCATGGGAATGGGCGCCCTCTCGAAAGGTGCTGAGGGACGTCCCGGACTTGGCAACCAGGGGCCATAGCGCCTATAGACCGAATGATCGGAAAACTCTTGCGGATATGGCGCCGTGGCGAGAACACGCTCAGCCGAATATGACAATATTCACGATACCATACTCGAGCGTGCAGCATCGGTCTTTGCGCGACGAGGCTATGCGGCGACATCCATCGGCGATATCGCCGAAGCCTGCGAATGTTCCAAGTCGCGCCTCTATCATTATTTCACGTCCAAGGAGGCGATCCTCTCCGACATGCTGATGTCGCATGTGGATTCGCTCCTCATGAAATGCCGGCAGACCCTCTACGGCTACCAGGACCCGGAGGAGCGCTTCCGCCAGCTCACCCGCCTGTTCCTCGACGTCTATTCGGTCTCCCGTGACCAGCATGTGGCGCTGCTGACCTGCGCCGAGTTCCTGGCGCCGGAGACCCACAAGGTGCTCGTGGCCAAGCAGCGCGAGCTCATCGCCTATGTGCGGGATATCCTGCTGCAGCTGCGGCCGGACCTGGCCAAGGATTCCATGATGGCCCACGTGGACACCATGCTGTTCTTCGGCATGATCAACTGGACCTATACATGGTACCACGCCGACGGCACCGTAACTCCCAGCGAGCTGGCGGACCGCACCGTGGACCTGTTCGTCAACGGCTATGCCCATGCGGGCCAGTCCCCGGCGCCGCCCGCCAGGGACTGAGCCCCCGCCGCACGCGGGGAGCTGGAGCCAGCCGGACGCCTGCTGCCTTCACGCCGCCGGACGACGCATCCGCGCGACCGGATCAAACCCCTCTTCCGACGCCTCGGCGAGGGAAATCGCCGTCCCGGCTTCCAGCAACTTCTTGGCCGCCATGTAGGTGCGTGCATCGTTGATGGCATCCACGGCGATCATGCGGCCGGCCCGGAAGTACCAAAGCGCCTGCCCGCGCTCCGACCGGCGATGCACCACCGCGTCGTAGCCGCGGTTCAGGCCCACGATCTGCAACTTCACGTCATACTGGTCCGACCAGAACCAAGGCACCGGCGCATAAGCGCGGGCGCGGCTGAGCATGTCGTCAGCAGCGCACTCAGCCTGGTCCACGGCGTTCTGCACGCTCTCCAGCCGGGTGGGAACGCCATCGAGCGGGAAAACGGCGCAGTCTCCCGCCGCCCAAATGTCCGGCGCGGAGGTGCGTCCGAACCCATCCACCACAACGCCGTTGTCGCAGGCAATACCCGCCGCGCGGGCCAGCTCGTCCCGCGGCAGCACTCCGATGCCGACGATGGCCACGTCCACCGGCAGGCTCTGCCCGTCATCCAGCTCCACCGCCGTGATGGCGTCGTTCTGCGTCACCACCCGGACCACGGAGCGCCCTTCCAGGATGCGCACACCATGGCCCTCGTGCAGATCCCGGATGATGGCGGAGGTCTGCGCGCACGCGACGCGTTCGAGGATGCGCGGGGCGCGCTCCACCACCACCACGGAGAGGCCGGCCGCCACCGCCACCGCGGCGGTCTCCAGCCCCACATAGCCGCCGCCCAGCACCAGCAGGCGCCGGCCGGGACGAATCTCGTCCTGCAAGCGGTCCGCATCGGCGAGGCCGCGCAACTCGTGGACCCCTTTCAGCCCGGCGAACTCGGCCGGCAGAGGCCTCGGCCGGGTGCCCGTGGCGAAGGCGAGCTTGCTCCAGGCCACGGTACGGCCGCCCACCACCAACGTGTGCGCAGCGGGATCGATGGCGGTGACAGGAGCGCTGGTGACCACCTCCACCCCGAGATCCGCCCAGAATTGCGTGGGACGCAGGTAAAGCCGATCAACCGTCCATTCTCTTTTAAGGTAAGCCTTGGAGAGCGGCGGCCGCTGGTAGGGCGGATGCGACTCATCGCCGAATATCGTCAACCGGCCTGAATATCCGCCATGACGAAGACGTATGGCGAGGGACGCCGCAGCCTGTCCGGCACCGACAATCACGATGTGCTCCTGGTCCATGCGTCCTCCCGCCAATATTAGTTGACCGATCGTTCTGACTATTATATTGCGGAATTGCAGGGTGCAATCGGGTTCTTTGGCAGCATCGCCCCGACGATGAAGCCCCCGACCGGAAGCGGCCGGCTCCCTGCAGACTCGCCATTCCGGCGCGCCGCCGCAATCAGATCAAATGGGTGAGGACACGACGGTGACGGGCATCACAGCGATCGGAATCCACCTGCCGCGGCTGCGCCTCGCCCGGGCGAGCATGGCCGCCGCCATGGACTGGCTCTCGCCCCGGTCCGATGTGCGCGGCGCGCGCACCCTCGCCTTCTGGGACGAGGATTCCATCACCATGAGCGTGGCCGCCGCCCGGGCCTGCCTCGCCCACTCGCCGGAAGCACGGGAGGCGATCCGCGGCCTCGTCGTCGCCACCACCACCCCGGTTTTCGCCGAGCCTCAGAATGCCAGCCTCGTCCATGCCGCGCTGCGCCTGCCAGCGCGGGCCCTGGCACAGGACACGTCCGGCACGCAACGTTGCGGCCTCATCGCGCTGCACGCGGCGCTGGAAGGCGCAGGCCCTGCTTTAGTCGTGGCCGCCGACAGCCCGGTGAGCCCCGCCGGCAGCCTCGCCGAAATGCGCTACGGCGACGGCGCCGCGGCGGTTCTGGTGGGCGGCGGACCGGAACTCCTTGCCTATCGCGGCGGTGCCAGCCTCACCGCCCCTTTCATCGAGCGCTATCGCTCCGCCGACCGCTCCCTCGCCACCGATTGGGAGGAGCGCTGGGTCCGCGAGGAGGGCTTTCTCGCCTTCGTGCCCCGCGCCATCGCCGATGCTCTCGCCGCGGCAGGGCTGGCGGCGGGCGACATCCACCATTTCGTGCTGCCCAGCGTCATTCCAGGCTGCGCCAAGGCGGTGGCGCAAGCCACCGGGCTCGGCCATGCCCGCCTCGCAACAAACCTCGATGCCGACTGCGGCGATACCGGCTCCGCCCACGCGCTGGTCATGCTCGCCCGCGCCATGCAGGACATGAAGCCCGGCGAGCGCGTGGTGGTGGCGCAATTCGGCCAGGGCGCCACCGCTCTGGTGCTGGAGGCCACCGACGCCCTCGCCGGTTTCGAGACGGGCGCATCTGCCTCCATCGCAGCCGGCATCATCGAGACCCACTACCTGAAGCTGCCCGTCTTCCGCGGGCTGCTGGCCTGGGAGCGCGGCCTGCGCGGGCGCCTGCCGGTGAACGAGGCGCTGACCACGGCCTACCGCAACTCCGAAGCGCTGCTGGGCTTCGTGGGCGGGCGCAGCCCGGAGACCGGGCACGTCCAGTTCCCCGCCTCGCGCCTCGCCGTGGCGGAGAAGGGTTTCCACGCCCAGCCGCAGGAGCCCTGGCCGCTGGCCGACCTCGGCGGCACGGTGGCCACCGCCACGGCGGACCGGCTCGCCTTCTCGCGCAGCCCGCCCAATTGCTACGGCCTCGTGGACATCCCCGGCGGCGCCCGCCTGATGATGGACTTCACCGACCCCGACGCGGCGCGCCTCGCACCCGGCGACGCGGTGCGTTTCGTCTTCCGCATCAAGGATATGGACGAGCGCACCGGCTACCGCCGCTATTTCTGGAAGGCGGTCGCGGCTTCCGCGCTGCCGGCCGCAGCCTGAGCGAAAGGCGACGCACGATGGCCAAGGGAATCAAGGACAAGGTCGCCATTCTCGCCATGGGCTGCTCGCGTTTCGGCGAGCGCTGGGACGTGGGCCAGGAAGAGTTGATGGCGGAGGCCTATCTGGAGGCGCTCGGCCACGCGGGCATCGCGCCCGACCAGATCGAGGCGGCGTGGTATTCCTCCCACTATGACGACATCGGCGCCGGCAAGGCCGGCACGCCCATGGCCCAGGCGCTGCGCCTGCCCGCCATCGGCGTGACCCGCGTGGAGAACTTCTGCGCCGGCGGCACCGAGGCATTCCGCGGTGCGGTCTATGCCGTGGCCTCCGGCGCGGTGGACATCGCGCTGGCAGTGGGCGTGGAGAAGCTGAAGGACACGGGCTTCGCCGGCCTGCCGCCGGCTTCGCGCGGCACGTTCGCCCCCATGTACCTGCCCACCCACACCAACCCCGGCAACTTCTCGCAGCTTGCCCGCGCCTATGGCGCACGCCACGGCGTCTCCTACGACGACCTGAAGCGCGCCATGGCGCACACCTCCATGAAAAGCCACGCCAATGCGGTGACGAACAAGAACGCCCACCTGCGCAAGGCCATCACCATCGAGCAGGCGGTCAACGCCCCCATGGTGGCGGATCCGCTGGGCCTGTTCGACTGCTGCCCCGTCTCCGACGGCGCCGCCTGTGCCATCGTCACCACGCCCGAGATCGCAAGGAGCCTCGGCAAGGCGCCAGTGCTGGTCAAGGCCATCCAGCTCGTCGCCTCCAACGGCTGGGAGGTGCAGCAGAGCGACTGGAACGGCGCTTATGTGCACACCGCCCGCATCGCCGCGCGGCGCGCCTATGCGGAGGCCGGTATCACCGATCCGCGCACTGCGCTGAGCTTTGCCGAGCTGCACGATTGCTTCTCCATCACCGAGCTGGTCACGCTGGAAGACATCGGCCTCGCCGACGAGGGCACCGCCTGGAAACGGATGCTGGATGGCGCCTTCGACGCCGATGGCGCCATGCCCTGCCAGGTGGATGGCGGCCTGAAGTGCTTCGGCCATCCGGTGGGCGCCTCGGGGCTGCGGATGCTCTACGAGTGCTGGCTCCAGCTCACCGGCCAGGCGGGCGAACGGCAGCTCGGCGCGCCCAGTCTCGCCCTCACCCACAATCTGGGCGGCGCGCCGGCCCAGAACGTGTGCTCCATCACCGTTATCGGCGCCGCCTGACCCGACCGTGGCGGCCCGCAAACTCCCCGGCGTCCGGCGCGAGCCGGCGGCGGGTTTTTTTTTGGCAGGGGCCTTCAGGCCCTCTGCCCGTCCTTGAAGCCACGGTGATGCGGACACAGGCAGGCCGGCACAAAAAGTGAGCCCGGGCTGGCGTTGCCGCCCGGCGTCGTGCGAAGGCTTGGGAAGAGACCATCGCTTCTGCAAAGCCTGTGGACACCGGTGCTTGCAGCCCGCGCCCGCATCTCCCACGGCACAGGGGACGAGGACCGGCCCGCCCTCCTGACCGCGCGGGGAGATGAGGCGCGGACCCCGCCGCCACCGGCCTCAGGCGCCATGAGGACCGGACGCTGAAGGCGGATGCCGCCGCTACGGTCCCGTCCGAAATCGTCTGCCGGGGTCGCCAGGCAGGTGCGGGCCGGCCCGGCTGGGGCCTTGGGCTCTGCTCCTCGCCAGGACGGCCCCTGCGGACCCGCAAACCCCTGGAACCACAGGCCGCGGCGGTGTGACCCGCGCCCATGAGACGCAGCCCGGCGTGCCTGTCCGGGGATGGGCGCGCACGTCGGGCTGCGGAGCCTTGCAGCGCGGGGATAAAAGGGGGATCCACAGTGCCATTCCCCGCGCCGCCGGATGCCCAGGGGAAGCGTCCATCCCCGGCCCCCGCGGCGGCCGGCCGCTTGATCCGGTCCGCGTGATCCGCCAATTTGCGCGCGACCGCGCTCGCACACAGGCCAAGCCGGTCAAGTCAACACATTATCGGAAAAGACCATGCGATCTGCCGCGCGTGCCTTCCTTCATGTTCCCGTCGTCGGGTGGTTCCTCAAGGACGCCATTTACGGACTCCCGGACGCGAAATATTACTTCATCGCGAACCTGATTTTCGCTTTCGCCTGCATGGTGTACCTGTTCGGCTACGCCTTCCTCATCCTCTATGCTCTGACTGCGACGTCGGTGGCGATGATTTCTCTCATCCTCCTCACCGCGTCGGACATGTTTTCAAAGAAGCGCGGCTAGGGCCGGATTCCCCGTTTGGAGGGAAGCAGATGCGGCTTCCCTCCAAACGGCTCGCGCTCCGGGACGTTGCTCCGGCGAGCCGAGCCGCTCCCGATGCTCACCTTCAATCCCCGTCTTGTCCCCGCCCGCCGCGCGGCCAACGAGCGGCGAGGGGTTTGACGCGTTCGGGTTGATGCGGGCGGCGCGAGCCCATCCGCCTGGCGTCAACTCCTTCTGATCATGGAGGATGAGTCCGGCGCGCTTCGCGAGGTTCGACAGGATCGGCACCTTCGCCTTCAGCCCGGTCGCGGCCCGCCTTCCTGCGGGAGCCGCCCGGCCGCCGCCGGATGCTCCGAACCTCGCCGCCAATCCCCGCTGAGGCGCCCGCCGTTCCCGGTCAGCCCTCGGCGAGGCCGGTGGCGAGGCCCGCGAGCCAGCCGCGCACGGCGGCTTCCGCCTTGCCGGTGAGGCCCTGGGCGAGGTCCGCCTCCAGGGCGCAGACCCGCGCCTTGGCGGCGGCGAGCGCGGTGCGGCCGGCGGACGTGAGCTCGATCTGCTGGATGCGCCCGTGCACCGCGTGGGGCCGCCGTTCCACCAGCCCGGCCTTGATCAGGTTGGCGACGATGACGCTCATGGTCTGCGGCGTCAGGAGGGCGAGCCGCGCCAGGTCCGCATTCGAGCCGCCGGAGTAGGCGTCCAGCATGGTGAGCACCGAGAATTGCGGCGGCGTCAAATCGAGGTCGGCCAGCGCCTGCTCCATGCGGATGCGACAGGCATGGGCCGCCTGGCGCAGCAAATAGCCCAGATGACCGCCTTCGCCCCGCTTGCCCTCCCCCGGCGCGGGAAGCCCCGCGGGTTTCTCAGCCTTGCCCATTATCAGAGCCCTGACAGAATATTCGTGCTCTGAGATTAGAGGGGCGCGCGGGGCGTGTCCAACCCGCCGCCGCGCGCCCCGCGTTCGACGATGCCATCCGCGCCGCTGCAGATGCCGCGACGGCGCGCGCCTGCTGTCCCCTCATGCAGCAGCTGCGCCCGCACCTGCCGGGCCGGAGGCGGTCAGGGACCGGCGGGCGCGCCAGACGGCACAGAGAGCTATCGCCTGCCCGTCCCGCTCCCGGCATGGGCATCGCCGCCTCGTCCGGCTCCGCGTCGAGGAAAACCTGACACGTGGCCAGCACCTTCGCGTGGGCGGCCTCGTCACCCACCAAGGCCGGCGCTGCGCCGGCCCCGGCGGGCGGGGGCATCTCCTCGCCACCGCCCGGGCGGACGGCTGGACCCGCTCCGGTTTCGTCCATCTGTCCAGCCGGGACGCCGCCCCCGGCGCCCGCGTTCTGGAGCGACAGCCGCAGCGCGGCCTTTCTGCCGGCTGTCCGAACGTCGCCAGCCCGCGTTCCCTTCCCGCGAACCGGGATCCGCTTCGCTCGAAGATGCTCCGGAAGCGCTCACTCCTCCAGGAAGGCGAAGCCCATGGTCCGGGCGTGATAGTGCAGCCCGCCATCCTGCACGATCAGGAACAAGGCGCGCTGCGACCCGGCATTGTGGTGGGAATGCGGGGCGCCGGGCGGCGTCACCAGCGTCGCCCATGGCGACCACGGGCAGCGCACGCCGTCCACCATGGAATGACAGTCCGCCCCCTGCACCACCAGCGTGATGGCCGCCGAATTGTGCCGGTGCGCCCGCTGGTTCTCGCCGCCCGGCAGGGTGTTGAGGGACAGGGTGAGGCTCGGCAGGATGTTGCGCGCCGCCGCCTGCGTCTCGGAGGAGAAGATGAGGGCGATGCCGGAGGTCTGCACGTTCTGCGCATGGTCGTAGATGATGTCGAGCTGCCGGGCGATCTCCGCCGCCGGATAATGCACCGGCGCCACCGGCCGGCGCGCCGCATCGGGCGGAAGGTCGCCGTTGAGGGCGAGCTGGGGCTCGTTGGTGACGACCCACAACACCACCTTCTCCCGCCCGGCGCGGATCTGCGCCGGGGCGCCCGGCAGGAGGAACACGTCGCCCGGCCCGAAGGCGATGCCCTCGGAAAGGCAGGCCACCTGCCCGGTTCCGCGGATCACGTACCAGATGGAGCCGGTGGCGCGGACATCCACCGTGAAGCTCGCCCCCGGCTCCACCACCGCATAGCGCGCCAGCATCAGCGGCGTGGTCGCGGGGAAGGCGCAGCCCATGGCCGCCGACTGGTCGCAGGGGATGAAGCCGCTGCCGGTGCCATCAGACAGGGCTCGCGCCGGCTCGTCCGTGAACAGGCCGCCCGGCACGGGCGGCAGCTTGATGTTGAAGGCGTTGCCGGAATTGAAGAAGCGCGCCCGGCGCGCGGCCATGCTGGCGGGCGCGGCGGGAAGCTGCGCCGGCAGGTCGGCCATGTCCGGCTTCTGGAGGGCGGCGGCGGTGCTCATGGGTCAAGGCTCCTCGGCGGAAACGAGCGCGCCCGCCACATCCGCCAGCACCTGGGTGCCGGCGGCGAGGTGAGCGGGCTCGGCATGTTCGTGCTCGGCGTGGGAGACGCCGTCGCGGCAGGGAATGAAGATCATGGCGCTGGGGCACACCTTGGCCAGATGGCGCGCATCGTGCCCGGCGGCGGAAAGGATGGGCATGGCCGGAATGGCGTGGCGCCCGGCGGCGGCGGCGATGCGCGCCATCAGGCCCGCATCGAAATCATTGGGCGGCGCATCCACCAGCCGCATGAGAGTGACCCTGCACGGCCCCGCCTCCGCCGCGCAGATGGCCTCGAAGCGCGCGCCCAGGTCGTCCAGGTCCGCGCCCTTCGGATGCCGCAAGTCCACGCGGAAGGTCACGCGCGCCGGCACCACCGAGGGGGCGTTCGGCTCCACGGTCAGGCGGCCGATGGTGAACATCACCGCCCCGTCGTGCCCGCCCACCTCGGGATAGAGGCGATGGGCCATGCGGGTGAAAGCGGCGAGCGCATCGCGCCGCTCCGCCATGGCCAGCGTGCCGGCATGGCCGGGCGCGCCCTCGATCACCACCTCCCAGGTCTTCTTGCCCTGGATGCCGGTGACGACGCCCACCACCTTGCCGGCCTGCTCCAGCACCGGCCCCTGCTCGATATGCAGCTCCAGATAAGCGGCGGCAGGAAAGCCCAGCGGCTTGCGCGGCAGCTCCGGAAAGGCGGCGTGGAGCGCATCGAGGGCGGCGCCGGCGCTCACGCCCTCCGCATCCCTCACGGCGCGGATCTCGTCGAGGGCGCGCACCCCGGCGAAGGCCTCCGAGCCCATCATGCCGGGGGCGAAGCGGGAGCCCTCCTCGTTCATCCAGGCGACCACGATGAGGTCGCGCCGGCGCGGAAGGCCCGCCTCCCGCAGGGCCACAGCCGCCTCGAAGGCGGCGATGACACCGGCGGCGCCGTCATACTTGCCGCCGGTGGGCTGGGTGTCGATATGGCTGCCGGCCAGCACTGGCGGCAGCGCGCGGTCCGCGCCCGGCAGGGTGAGGAAGAGGCTGCCGGCATCGTCGCAGGACGGCTCCAGCCCCTCCGCCTCGGCCCAGCCGAGAATGAGGCGCCAGGCGTCGATCTCGCCCGCCGTCAGCGCCTGCCGGTTCACGCCGCCCCGAGGCAGCGCGCCGATCTGCGCCAGCGCCATCAGGCGGCGCCACAGGCGGTCGGGATCGATGGTGGGCAACGCTGGGGTGGTCATTGGTTCCTCCACCGGAAGCCGGTGCCATCGCCGGGCTTGATCCGGCCTTCCCCGAGCACCGGCCGGGAGCCCTCCCCGGCGCCGCGGGCGGGCGGATCGGCGTCGATGCCCGGCACGCGGCCGGGCACGACGGCGGGAGACAGGAGCAGGCCGGTCGGGAACGGCCCCCGCGCGCCGTCCGCGCTCATCCCGCGCCTCACGAGGTGCGCATGATCTGGCCAGGGATGGCCCGCGGGTCGCGCGGCAGCCACTTGCCGGCCTCCACCTGGGCGATGAACTCGGCGAGCTGGGCGTTGAACAGCGCCGGCTCCTCCAGGTTCAGCGTGTGGCCCGCCTTGGGGAAGACGCTGAGGCCGCAGGCGGGAATGGTCTTCTTCAGGAAGATGCCGGGCTGGAGGCAGTGGTCGTCCTCGTCGCCCACCATCACCAGGGTGGGCACCGTCATGGCCTTCAGCTCCGCCTCCAGGTCCCAGAAGGAGGGCCGGCGCGCCTGCACGCCACGCATGGTGAGCGCGGCGCCGATGTCCGAATGGGTGGCGAGGCGGTCGGCGAACGCGCGCCAGCCGCGCGGGTCCTTGGTCTCGAACTGCACCCGGCTGGCGCCCAGCGCATAGATCTTGGAGAATTCCTTCGCGCCCAGCTTCTCGAAATTCTCCGCCACCGCGAGGGAGACGCCACGGAAATACGCCTCGTATTCCTTCTCGCAGCCGTAGCCGGCGCCGGCCACCGTGAGGGAGAGGGCCCGCCCGGGTGTCCTCAGGCCGAAATGCACCGTGCAGAAGCCGCCCATGGAGAGGCCCACCACGTGCGCCTTCTCGATGCCGAGGCCATCGAGCACCGCCACCGCGTCATCGGCCGCGATGGCCTGGGAATAGGCCTCCACGTCGGTGGGGATGTCGGAGGGCGCGTAGCCGCGCGCGGCATAGGTGATGCAGCGGTGCCGGCGCGCGAAATAGCTCATCTGCGGCTCCCAGCTCATGTGGTTGCCGCCGAATTCGTGGATGAAGAGGATGGGCGTGCCCTGCCCGGCCTCCTCCACGTGCAGGCGCACGCCGTCCTTGGCGGTGATGGTGTGGGTGGCGGTGAGATCGGCATGGGTCATGGCGGGTCCTCAGAACAGGGGCGGCACGTCGTTGAGGGTGCGGGCTTCGGCCACGAGCGACGGCAGGAGCTCCACGAAGCGGTCCGCCCACGCCTCCGGCACCGAGGTGGACACCTTGATGAAGCGGTCGCCGAAGCGGGCGGTGTGGTAGGTGCCCTGGCGGATCATCACATCCTTGCGGCGGGCGGCCTCCACCAGCGCCTCGGGGCGGATCCCGGCGGCCTGCGTCTCGATGACGAGGAAGTTGCCGTGGGACGGATAGACCGGTACGGCGAGCCCCTCGATGGCGAGCGCCGCGTCGCGGATCTTCGCCTTGTTGGCGCGGTCGATGCGGCGCACCGTCTCCATCCACTCGCTTTTCACCCTGAGCCCGGCCTGTGCCGCCCGCTGGGCGATGACGCTGGCGCCCAGCACGGACGTCGCCCGCGCGGCGCATTCGTCCAGCAATGCCGGCGCGGCGACCAGGGCACCGATGCGCAGGCCGGCGAGGCCGAGCCACTTGGAGAAGGAGAGCGAGACGATCGCCCCTTCCGGCGACGCATGGAGCGCGGGAGTGTGCCCGTCCGCGAAATCGCGATAGGTGCAGTCGTGCACCAGGATGGCGCCGCAGTCGCGGGCGATGGCGGCGAACGCCTCGATCTCCTCGCGGGTGTAGCGGATGCCCAGCGGATTGTTGGGGTCCACCAGGTAGATGATGGCGGTGCGCTCATCCACGTTGGCCTTCAGCGCCTCGGGGGTGAGGCGATAGTTCACCGCCGGGTCGTAGATGGGGATCTCGATCACCTGCGCGCCCATCTGGGTGGCGAACAGGCACGGCCACTTCCACGTGGGATCGGTGGTGACGAAGGTGGTGCCCGGCCGGCAGTAGGCGCGGCACACCATGGCGAGCGCATTCACCCCGCCCTCGGTGACGAGGGCCTCCGCTCCCGGCGTGCCGAGGTCCTCCACGATGCCCGCGCGCAGGGCCTCGAAGCCGAGCGGCGGCGCATAGGCATTGAACTCCTGCGCGCGGATGGAGGCGATCATGGCCTCCTCCACCGCCGGATGGGCAGCGATGTGGTTGGTGTTCTGCCCCATCCACATGAGGCGCGGGTTGGCGGAGAGCTCGTCGAAATAGCGGTTGCGCAGGCGGGCGGTGGACATGAAACGGTCCTTGGGCAGAGGGGCGGAGCGCTCGCCGCTCGGACGCGCGCTGAAGGCGATGCGGGTTCGGGAAGGCTCCCACGGCCACCGGCCCGGGCATCTCCCGGGTGGCCGCGGGGCGGGACGGCCGGGGCGGGACCCGGCCGCTGCCCTTTCGGATGCCTCAGATGACCGAGCCGCGGGCGGAGATGCCGCCGTCGATGGTCACGTTGGTGCCGGTGATGTAGCCGGCACGCGGCGAGGCGAGGAAGGCGACGAGGTCGGCCACTTCCTCCGCCGTGGCGGGCCGCTTGCCGGGATACTTGTCGAACAGCTCCTCCCAGCGCTCCTCGGCGCCGAGCATGTCGATGGCCTTGCGCTTCATGATCTTGAGCATGCGGTCGGTGGCGACGGGACCGGGATTGACGCCCACCACGCGCACCCCGTCGTTGAGGCTCGCGCCGCCCAGCGCCTTGGTGAAGCTCATGAGCGCGGCATTGCCGGTGGAGCCGGCGATGTAGCTGGCATCCCAGTTCTCGCCCGAGTTGCCGATGACGTTGATGATCACCCCGTCCTTATCGCGCATGCGGGCGTAATAGGCGCGCGACAGGGTGATGTAGCCGAACACCTTCAGGTCGAAGCCGCGGCGCCAGGCGGCGTCGTCCACCACGTCGAGGGAGCCGGCGGGAATGTCGCCGGCATTGTTCACCAGGATGTCCACCTCGCCCACGTCGGCGGCGAGCTTCTCCATGGCCTCGGTGGAGGAGAGGTCCACCGGGTAGATGTCCACCGTCACGTTGTGCTTCGCCTCGATCTCGGCCTTCGCGGCGGCGAGCGCCTCCCCGTTGCGGGCGGCGAGATGCAGATGGCACCCCTCGGCGGCGAGCACGAAGGCCGTGGCAAGGCCGATGCCCTTGGAGGCTCCGGTGATGAGGGCGCTTTTGTTGGTCAGGTCGAGATTCAAGTCTGCATCTCCGAGGGTCGATCGGGGTCGAACTGGATATACAAACTCATGCAATGTGCATACCAACCCGAACCTCTCCCTCAGCCATAGGCGGCGATGAAGTCCAGGAGATCGTCGCCCAGCAGGTTCACATGGTCCCGCATGGCACGCTGCGCCGCCTCGTCGTCATGGGCGCGGATGGCGGCGATGACGTCCCCATGCTCTTTCAAGGTCTTGGGAATCCGGCTCGGGCGATGGGTGACGCGGCGACGATAGGCTGCCACCTGATTGCGCAGCCGGCGGGTCTGGTCGGCCAGGAAGCCGTTGCAGGAGGCCTCATAGACCGCCTCGTGGAACTCCTGGTTCACATCGTAGAAGAGGTCGATGTCGGCGGTCTCGGCAACCTGCTCCAAACGCTTGTGAATCGCGTCCATGCGGGCGAGCTGCGCCGCCCCTGCGCGCCGCGCGGCTAGGCGTGCGCACAAGCCTTCCAGCTCCGCCATCACCTGGAACATCTCGATGAGCACCTGGGCGGAGATGGTGCGCACCACGGCCCCCTGCCGCCCGCGCAGCTCCACCAGATGGCTCGCCGCCAGCAACCGGAAGGCCTCGCGCACCGGCGTCCGGGAAACCCCGAACTGCTCGGCGATCTCCTGCTCGTCCAGCTTGCTGCCGGGCTCCAGGCGGCCGGACGAAATATCCGCCTCCAGCGTCTTGCGGATGCGGTCCGCGAGGGTCTCGCCCGGCGCCGTGGAGCGCCCGTTTTGATCAATCGGCAGGCAGCTGCTGCCTACTTGTGCACTATTGATCGCCATTTGCATTCCTAAAAACGGTTCTGAGTATACATAAAGAGAGCAACCTTGCGGCTGACGGTCCTCCGGAAACCACCGGCGCTCCGTCATCCTGCATGAAACAGGCTCGGCGACCCTCTCCGCAGGGCCCTTGCAAGAAGTGTGGCATGTCGATTGCTAGAACGGAAGGCATGTCCATCACGCTTTCGCATGCGCCAACGCGCCCTGATTATACAAAGAGGAAAGAGGCCGGCTTGCCCGCAGCACCATCAAGAGGCGGCACCGCCGCCCTCGCCCGCGACGAGGCCATGGCCGCCCCATCCTCCACCACCGCGCAGAACCTGCTGGAGATGCGCGGCCTCACCAAGACCTTCGGCGCCGTGCGCGCGCTGGATGGCTTCACCGCCACGGTGGAGAAGGGCGAGTTCGTCACCGTGGTCGGCCCGTCCGGCTGTGGCAAGAGCACCCTCTTCAACATCGTCGCGGGGCTCGAGGAGCCCGACGCCGGCGGCGCCATGCGCTTCGAGGGCAAGAGCGTGCATGCCGCCGAGCTGCTCGGCCGCGTCTCCTTCATGCCCCAGCGCGACCTGCTGCTGCCCTGGCGCACGGTGATCGACAACGCCATCCTCGCCATGGAGGTGGAGGGCACGCCGCGCAGGCAGGCCCGGGCGCTGGCGGAGAAGATGCTGCCCGAGTTCGGCCTCGCCGGCTTCGGCGCGCAGTATCCGCACCAGCTTTCCGGCGGCATGCGCCAGCGCGTGGCACTGATGCGCACCTTCCTGTTCAAGCGCGACCTGATGCTGCTCGACGAGCCGTTCGGCGCGCTCGACGCCCTCACCCGCACCATGATGCAGCGCTGGCTGCTGGACGTGTGGCAGCAGCACCAGCGCACCATCCTCTTCATCACCCACGATGTGGACGAGGCCCTGTTCCTTGGCGACCGGGTGCTGGTGATGAGCGCCCGCCCCGGCAAGGTGAAGCTGGAACAGAAAGTGGACCTGCCCCGCCCCCGCCCGGCGGAGCTGGTCATCTCCCCCGACTTCATCCGCCTGAAGCGCACCCTTCTGGAGGCCATCGAGGAAGAAGCCATGAAATCCTTCACCTCGGAGGGCAAGTGATGGGAGGGCAAGTGATGGGAAGGCAGATGATGGGAGGACAGACGATGAGCGCCGCCGCATTGTCCCAGAAGCCCGCCGCCATGGATGCCGCCGAATGGCAGGCGCGCGTCGAGCTCGCCGCCTGCTATCGCCTCGTGGCGAAGCTCGGCCTCGACGACCTCATCTACAACCACATCTCCCTGCGCGTTCCGGGCAGGGAGGGCGAGTTCCTGCTCAACCCCTACGGCCTGCTGTTCGAGGAGATCACCGCATCGAGCCTGGTGAAGATCGACACGCAGGGGCGGAAGCTGGAAGACACGCCTTATGAGGTGAACCTCGCGGCCTTCGTCATCCACGCCGCCGTCCACAAGACGGGCTCGGATGCCGCCTGCGTGCTCCACACCCATTCGGATGCGAGCGTCGCCGTCTCGGGGCAGGAGGACGGGCTGCTGCCGCTCAGCCAGTTCGCCATGCGCTTCTATCAAAGGCAGGCGTTCCACGATTACGAGGGCGTCGCCATCGACCTCGACGAGCAGGCCCGCCTCGTCGCCGACCTCGGCCCGCACAAGGTGATGCTGATGCGCAACCACGGCATCCTCACCGTGGGCCGCACGCCGGGCGAAGCCTTCATGCTGCTCTATTATTTCGAGCGCGCCGCGCGCATCCAGCTCGCCATGCAGGCAGCCTGCGCCGCCGGCGTGAAGCTGGTGCTGCCGCCCCACGAGGTGTGCGAGAAGGCCGCCCGCCAGTTCTGGGAGCTCAAGGGCGACATCCTCGTGCCCGGCGAGCGCGAATGGCCCGCCCTCATGCGGCAGCTCGACCGCCTCGACTCCTCCTACCGCACCTGATCGCCGCCAGCAGAAGCGGCCCGCCTTTCACCGGAGACCAGCCATGATTGCCCGCCGAACCCTCCTTTCGACGCTCGCGGCCGGCGCCGCGCTCATCGGTACAGCGCTCACCGCCCTGCCCGCCGCGGCGGCGGATCCCGTGCCGGCGACGCTGCGCCTCAAGTGGCTGCCGCAGGCCCAGTTCGCGGGCTTCTACGTGGCCGTGGCCAAGGGCTACTACAAGGCCGAGGGCATCGACCTCACCATCAATCCGGGCGGCCCGAACATCCTCGCCGAGAACCTGGTCGCCACCGGCGCCGACACGTTCGGCCTGTCGGGCGGCCTCGACAGCGTGTTCGCCGCCCGCGACAAGGGCCTGCCGGTGGTGTGCGTGGGCATCTCCCACCAGCTCACCCCCTTCGTGTTCGTGGTGCGGGCGGACGGACCCATCAAGTCCATCCAGGACTTCAAGGGCAAGAAGGTCACCACCTGGTTCACCGGCGCGAACCACGTGCTGAAGGCGATGCTGACCAAGCAGGGCCTCGACCCGGCGCTGGTGGACATCCAGCCCCAGCAGGTGAGCGTGACGCCCTTCGTGGACGGGCAGATCGATGTGATCACCGCCACCCGCTACAACGAGTTCTACACCATCAAGACCCGCATGGGCGACGAGAAGCTCCGCACCTTCGTGGCGGAGGATTCCGGCGTCACCTTCCCGCGTGACACGCTCATCGTCTCCGAGCAGACGGCGAAGGAGAAGCCGGAGCTGGTGAAGGGCTTCCTGCGCGCGTCCATCAAGGGCTGGCAGGACGCCTTCAAGGATCCCAAGGGCGCCGTCGACACCGTGATGAAGGTGGCCCCGACGCTGGATCGCGCCCACCAGGAATTCATGCTGGCCGAGGTGCAGAAGCTGATGACCGCCGGCAAGGTGAAGGAGGACGGCCTGTTCTGGATCGACATGGATGCCGTGAAGATCACCCAGCAGCTCTTCCTCGACGCCAAGGTCATCTCCAAGCCGGTGGACCTCGACGCCACCTTCAACCGCTCCTTCCTCGAAGCCATTCCGGTGGTGGACCGCCGCCCGTGAGCAGCGCCGCGCTCCAGCCCTCGGCCACGCGGCCGGGGGCACCCGCCCTGCTGAAGCCGCTGGCGCGCGCCGCCCGCAGCTTCGCCATCCTCCTCGCGGTGCTGGTGGCGGCCGAAGGCCTCATCGCGGCCTTCGGCGTGAAGCCCTGGTACGTGCCGCGGCCCAGCCTCGTCCTCAATGCCATCCTCGCCACGCCCCAGCCCTACATCCAGGGCTTCCTGCGCACCCTCACCGAGACGCTGATGGGCTTTGCCTCCGGCGCGGTGTTCGGCATCGCCATCGCCGTCGTCTTCTTCCGCGCGAAGGTGCTCAAGGAGCTGATCTTTCCGGTGTTCGTGGTGTCGCAGACCATCCCCGTCATCGCCTTCGGCGCGCTGGTGGTGCTGTGGTTCGGCAACACGCTCATCGCCAAGGCCGCCATCTCCTTCTACCTCACCTTCTTCCCGGTCACCGTGAACGCGCTGCTCGGCCTCGAGAGCGTGGACCCGCGGCAGGAGGCGCTCATGCGCTCCTTCGGCGCGAGCCGGTTCCAGCTCCTCACCCGCCTGCAGCTGCCGGCGGCCTTGCCGCAGATCTTCGTGGCGCTGCGCCTCGCCTCCGCCTTGTCGCTGGTGGGCGCCATCGTCGGCGAATGGTTCGGCGACACGGTGGGCCTCGGCGTGCTGCTGCTGCAGGGCATGTACAACGAGAACGTCATCGCCATCTGGGCCGCCATCGCCATGTGCGCCGTGCTCGGCACCGGCTTCTATGCGGTGGTCGCGGCCACCGAGCGCCTCTTCGTCTTCTGGGGGGCCGAGCAATGAGCACGCCTGCGACCTCGTCCCGCCTGCTGCCGTCGCGCGCGGCGCAGCGCGGCATCCTCGGCATGGTGCTGCTGGTGGCCCTGTGGGAAGGGGTGGCCCGTGGCTTCAACCTGCCCGCCTACACGCTGCCGTCGGTCTCCGCCATCCTCGGCGCGATCTGGGATCACCGGCAGGTGCTGTTCGCCGCCGGCGCATACACCTTCGCCGAGGCGATCATCGGCTACGCGCTGGGCGCGGCGATCGGCATCGCGCTGGCGGTGGTCATCACCCTCGTCCCCCTGACGCGCAGCGCCATCGTGCCGGTGGCCACCTCCATCAATTCTGTGCCGGTGGTGGCGTGGTCGCCGCTCATCCTGCTGTGGTTCGGCATCGGCATGCCGTCCAAGATCGTGATGGTGGCGCTGGCGGTGAGCTTCACCGTCTTCCTCTCGGCGCTGGCCGGCCTCGACCGGGTGGACCGGCGCTCGGTGGACCTCATGCGCTCCTTCGGCGCCGGGCGGCTCGCCATCCTGTTCCGCCTGAGGCTGCCCACCGCGCTGCCGCTGATCGCGGCGGGCCTGCGCGTCTCCACGGTGCGCGCCATCATCGTCGCCATCGTCACCGAGATGCTGGGCGCCTATGACGGCCTCGGCTGGGTGATCTACCAGGCGGTGCTGCAGGTGGACTTCGTGAAGGTGTGGTCCGCCATCTTCGTGGCCTCGGCCGCAAGCCTCCTCTTCTTCGGCCTGGTCGGCTTCGCCGAGCGGCGCCTGGTATTCTGGAAGTAGAGCCTCCCTCATGACCCGCAAGATGCATTTCGGCCTGTTCCTGCTCGGGACGGGAAGCCACATCGCCGGCTGGCGCGTGCCCGGCGCCATCGACACCTTCCAGGACATCGGCAAGGTCCGGGAGATCGCGGCCATCGCCGAGCGCGGGCTGTTCGACCTCATCTTCATGGGCGACAACCTGAACGCCGACCCCGCCGCCCACCCCTCCTACACGGCGCGGCTGGAGCCGCTGACGCTGCTCGCCGCCATCGCAGGGGCGACGACCCACATCGGCCTCGGCGGCACCGTCTCCACCACCTATTCCGATCCCTACACCGTGGCGCGCGCCTTCGCCTCCCTCGACCACATCTCCGGCGGGCGCGCCGTGTGGAACGCGGTCACGACCGCGGCGCCGGCCGCCGCCGCCAACTTCGGCACGCAGCATCCCGACCACGCCAGGCGTTACGAGATCGCCGGCGAGTTCCTCGACGTGGTGAAGGGCCTCTGGGACTGCTGGGCGGACGACGCCATCGTCGCGGACCGGGAGACCGGCCTCTACATCGAACCCGCCAAGGTGAGGCCCCTCGACCACGAGGGCGAGTTCTTCAAGGTGAAGGGCCCGCTCAACATCGGCCGCAGCCCCCAGGGCCATCCCATCATCTCCCAGGCGGGCGGCTCGGAACCGGGGCAAAGGCTCGCCGCGCGCACGGCGGACATCGTCTTCGCCGTGGTGCAGGACCTCGCCGAGGCGCAGGCCGGCTACAAGGCGCTGAAGGACCGCCTGCCCGCCCTCGGCCGCCGCCCGGAGGAGGTGTGCGTGCTGCCGGGCGTGATGCCCGTGGTCGGCCGCACGGCGAAGGAGGCGCGGGAGAAGCTCGCCGACCTCATGCGCTTCGTGGATGCGAAGAACGCCCTCGGCATGCTCTCCGAGCGCTTCGGCACCGACATGAGCGCCTACGACCTCGACGGCCCCATCCCCGACCTACCCGAGGCGGACACCTACAAGTCCTTCACCGGGGTGATGCTGGCCAAGGCGAAGCGCGAGGGCGGGACGCTCCGCGACGTCTACAACATGGTGGCCGCCGCCCGCGGCCACTGGGTGCTGGTGGGCGCGGCGGAGGAGGTGGCGGATACCCTCCAGCTCTGGTTCGAGAGCGGCGCGGCGGACGGCTTCAACGTGATGCCGCCCTATTTCCCCGGCGCCTTCGACGATTTCGTGGACCTCGTCATCCCCATCCTGCAGGAGCGCGGCCTGTTCCGCACCGCATACGAGGGCAGGACGGTGCGTGACCTGCTCGGCCTGAAGCGTCCCGCCAATTGATGCCATCGGCCCCGCGCCCCGACCGGGGCCGGCCGGGCTCGCTCACGCGCCGCGCGGCGCTCGACCAAGGGCCGGGGGAGGCAAGCGCACCGGCCCTTGGCATCAGTGGTCGTGGGGATCCTCGTCCGCGTGGGCGTGCTCGGGCAGCGTGAGACCGAACACCTTCACGAGGTCCGCCACCTGATCGGGCGAGAGATAGCGGGGATTGAGGCCGCGCAGCAGCAGATAGAGGCGGGCCGTCTCCTCCAGCTCCTCGGTGGCGAACACCGCGGCCTCCAGCGTGTCACTTGCCACCACCGGCCCGTGGTTGGCGAGCAGGACCGAGGAATAGCGCCCCGCAAGCCCGCGGATCGCATCGGCGACCGCCGGGTCGCCCGGCCGGAAATAGGGGAGCAGCGCCGTCTGCCCGCAGCGCATGAGGTAATAGGGCGTCATCGGCGGCAGGGCGGACCTGGGATCGATCTCCGGCAGCATGGTGAGCGCCACGGAATGCGTCGAATGCAGGTGGACGATGGCCCGTGCCCCGCCGCGCGTCTCGTAGAGGGCCGAATGGAGAGGGATTTCCTTGGTCGGCGGGTCACCGCTCAGAAGGTGGCCGCCCGCATCCAGCCGGGCGATGCGAGCGGGATCGAGGAAGCCGAGGGACGCGTTGGTGGGCGTCACCAGCCACCCGCCGTCGTCGAGGCGCACGCTGATGTTGCCGGAGGAGCCGGGGGTGAGGCCCCGCTCGAACAAGGACCGGCCGAAGCTGCTGATGCTTTCGCGTAGTTTTGCTTCCGACATGGCATTTCCCTTCGACACCTCGCCGTGCGGCACGTGCGTGGCCCGCATCCCCCGCGGGTCAGCCCCGCCGGCGAGGCCCCTTCGGCACGCCCCTGTGCGGCGACCAGGGCGCGTGCTCCTTCCTTAATTCGGGTCATGCCTAACGGAGCCGGACCAAATCCGCGAGGATTTGGTTGCATCGAAGCGCCCTCGATGTGGATTTGGCTCAAGCTCGCGACCATCGGGAGGGCCGCCGGGGCCGTGCCCCGCGCCCTTCCCGCGTCGCGCCCCGGTGCCCCAAAGGTCACGCGAACCAGGCCACGGCTCACGCCCCCGAGGTCGGCCGCCGGACGCGCCCGGGGCAAAGCTGACGACGGGGCCGCGGGGGGATGCGGCCCCGCTCCGGTTCGCCGGACGCAAATTCCTCGCCCCACCAGCCCGCCGAACGCCGAGGCCGCCCGGCCGCATCTTGGCTTGACTCATATTCAATAATATCCATAAATTTAGTTGATTTTTGATCTCCCATCTTCTGGAAGCCGTCATGCCAACCGTTTCGGTCCATCGAACGCTCCGCCATCCCATCCCCCCCTCCGAATCGCCCGGGGCAACGGGACCGCAGCTGCGGCGAGCGCCCACCGGCGCGCCCCTCAGGCGCGAGGGCGGGCGATGACCGATCAGCTCCTCGACACCGCCGACATCCACTCCGCCCCGCAGCAATTTGTGGCGAAAGACCGTCGCGCGCGGCCGGCGCTTTGGAGCACCGGCCTCCTCGCCGGCGCGCTCTGGCTCGCCGCCGGAGCCTATAGCGGCCTCGTGCCCGATGCGGACGAGGTGGCCTACACCCGCGAATTCGCCTATGGCGTCGCGGCGATCGGCGCGGTCCTGGTGCTGGCGAGCCTCGCCGGCCCCGTCTCCGGCCTGCAGCTGAAGGGGCTGCGCCACTGGGGGCCGTGGCTGCTCGTGCTGCCCCTCGGCCTTCTTGCCTGGGAAGCGGTCACCGCCAAGCTTGAACTGCTGCCGCGGCCTTTCTTCGTCGCGCCGCAGGCCATGCTGGAAGTCTACCTCGACGACTGGCCGAAACTCGGCCTCAGCACGGTGGCATCGCTGAAGCTGCTGGCCTGGGGCTATTTCATCGGGGCGGCCGTGGGCGTCACGCTGGGCGTCTCCATCGGCTGGTGGCGGATCGCCGGCTACTGGGCCCATCCGGTGCTGCGCTTCATCGGACCGCTGCCGGCGACCGCATGGCTCCCGGTCGCCTTCTTCCTGTTTCCCTCCTCGTGGAGCGCCAGCGTGTTCCTGCTCGCGCTGGCCACCGGCTTTCCGGTCACCATCCTCACCTGGTCCGGCATCGCCAGCGTCAACAAGGACTATTACGACATCGCCCGCACGCTGGGCGCCAGCCAGCGCTTCCTGGTGCTGAAGGTGGCCATTCCCGCCGCGCTGCCGCACGTCTTCGTCGGCCTGTTCATGGGCCTCGGCACCTCGTTCGCCGTGCTGGTGGTGGCGGAGATGCTCGGGGTGAAGGCCGGCCTCGGCTGGTACCTGCAATGGGCCCAGGGCTGGGCCGCCTACGCCAACATGTACGCCGCGCTGCTGGTGATGGCGCTCATGTGCTCCGGGCTGGTGACCCTGCTGTTCAGGCTGCGTGACCATATCCTGGCCTGGCAGAAGGAGCTGGTGCGGTGGTGAACGCTGTCCTTGCTCCCGCGCGCTCCGGCTCCACCAGCGACGGCATCCGCCTCGACGTGGACGACGTGAGCCACGCCTTCCAGCTGGAAGGCGCCCCGCTCCCCGTCCTGCACCAGGTGAGCTTCGCGGCGAAGCCCGGCGAGTTCGTCGCCCTGCTCGGGCCGTCGGGATGCGGCAAGTCCACCCTGCTGCGCCTCGTCGCCGGCCTGGACCATGCGAGCGAGGGACGCATCTCCGCCGATGGAGAAGCGATCCGCGATCCCGATCCCTCCCGCATCCTCGTGTTCCAGGATCCCACCCTCTATCCCTGGCGCACGGTGGAGGCGAACGTCTCCCTGGGCCTGGAGGCGCGGGGCCTCCTGAAGCAGCAGAGGCGCCGGGTCGGAGAAGCCCTGTCCCTGGTGGGCCTGTCGAGCTTCGCCAGCGCCTATCCCCGCCAGCTCTCCGGCGGCATGGCCCAGCGCGTGGCCCTCGCCCGCGCGCTGGTGAACGAGCCGCGCCTGCTGCTCCTCGACGAGCCGCTGGGAAAGCTCGACAGCCTCACCCGCATCACCATGCAGGCCGAGATCCTGAAGCTGTGGCAGGACGCGCGCTTCACCGCCCTTCTGGTCACCCATGACGTGGAGGAGGCGCTGTTCCTCGCCGAGCGGGTGATCGTGTTCTCGGACCGGCCGGCCAGCATCAAGGCCGACGTGACGGTGGACGTCCCCTATCCCCGGCACCGCGGGGATCCGCGCCTCGCGGAGCTGCGCCATCACCTGCTCGGCCTGCTCGGCCTCGACGCCACCTGGTGAAGCCCGCCGCCCTCTTTCGTCAGTCCCGTTTTCAGGAGCCCGTCATGACCACACCGTCCGGAAGTCCGGAGCATGAGAACCCGCAGGCCGAGAGCGCCGCGCGGCCGTCGAGCCGGCGCCAGCTGCTGCGCTATGGCCTCGCCGCCGGCGCCGCGTCCCTCATCGGCGGCGTCGGCGGCCGCGTGCTCGCCGCCAACCTGATGACCGCGCCGGGGCCGGCCGGCGCCGCCGTGGACGCACGCTTTCCGCTCTGCCTCACCGCCGCCGACGGGACCGCGCCCACCGGCCCGCTCCGGCCGCTGAAGCTCGCCTGGAACGCCAGCGCCATCTGCACCGCCGCCGCCCCGGTGGCCAAGGAGACCGGCATCTTCACGCGCCACGGCCTCGACGTGGACTTCGTCAACTTCGGCAGCTCCACCGAG
Source organism: Xanthobacter nonsaccharivorans (assembly GCF_043194755.2). Taxonomy (NCBI): domain Bacteria; kingdom Pseudomonadati; phylum Pseudomonadota; class Alphaproteobacteria; order Hyphomicrobiales; family Xanthobacteraceae; genus Xanthobacter; species Xanthobacter nonsaccharivorans. The sequence continues at coordinate 4,219,109 of NZ_CM195526.1, forward strand.
CAACTGCTGGAGGCCATCGCCACCGGCAAGGCCGATGCCGGCATCGGCATGGCGCTGCGCTGGCTGAAGCCGCTGGAGCAGGGCTTCGACGTGCGGATCACCGCCGGCGTCCACGGCGGCTGCCTCCGGCTCCTGGGCGATGCCGGCGCCGGCGTCACCAAGGTCGCGGACCTCAAGGGCAAGACCATCGCGGTGTCCGACCAGGCCTCGCCTGGCAAGAACTTCTTCTCCATCTACCTCGCCGAGCACGGGGTCGACCCGTTCAAGGACGTGGAGTGGCGCCAGTATCCGCTGGAGGCCCTGCCGCTGGCCATCGACAAGGGCGAGGCGCAGGCGCTGGCCGACGCCGATCCGCGCACCTGGATCTGGATCAGGGAGTCCAAGGGCAAGCTGGTGGAGCTCGCCACCAACCTCTCGGAGAAATACGTGGACCGGGCGTGCTGCATCATCGGCATCCGCGGCAGCCTGATCCGCGATGAGAAGCCGGTGGCCACCGCCCTCACCCGCGCCATCCTGGAAGGCGCCCACAAGGTGGGGCAGGATCCCGAGCTCGCCGCCCGGACCTTCTCAGGCTACGGCGGCAAGGGTTCCATCGAGGACCTCGTGGCCATGCTCAACAGCCAGGACCACCACCACAGTCCCATCGGCGGGGATCTCAAGACGCAGATCGCGGCCTATGCCGAGGAGCTGAAGCTGGTGCAGGTGTTCAAGCCGAACACCAACACGCAGCGCTTCGCCGAGAAGGTCTATGCGGACGTGCTGACCGTTTGACGCCCTGCGTCTTCGAGGGGAACAGGGCCGGCGCGCCAGGCGCCCCGCCCCCTGTTCCCCGCCGCGGGCTCAGGCCGTGACATCGCCTCCCCCCGGGGACGCGGGGCGCGGCCTCACCGCCAACGCCGCCTGCGTGGCATGGACGCGGCGAAATGACCGCACAGGATCTGGCCCAGCGCGCCTTGCGCCCCGTGCGATGCCGAACAGGCCGCACGCGCGGTCGCGATCACCCAGCGGAAGACGGAAAACCCAAGCCCGATGGCTCGCGGGGCCGGCCACACCGCCCTTCATGCGGCGATTGGCGGCGCGGGGCATTTTCTGCGCTCGAAAACCAGGGGGATACGCGACGGCGCCCGGCGTGAGGCCGATCCGCCACCTCGCCCTCCGGGGTAGTCCGCTATTGATCGCGAAGCGCGCAGCCGGCACACTCCCCGGGCGCTTTGTCCTGATATCCGACGCCGCAGTTCCCGCCCCGCCGGCGCCAGCATCATCGTGTGCCGCATCACCCCGGTCGTGGCAACGTCGAACGTCATGGCGAGAAATGCCTGTTTTCCCATGCTCGGGGGAGCTTCATGAACAGGGTCGACGCGGCCATTCGGGAACAGCGGCCTGACAGCCTTCGCTCCTTCTGGACCCAGTCCCCCGAGACAATCTTCGCCCTTCTTCGTTGCGGGCTTGACGGATTGGCGACGGACGATGCCGCGCGCCGGCTCACCGAATACGGCCCCAACAGCGATGTCGACGCGAAGGCCGACAGCCTCCTCCGCGCCATCCTCCGCCGGCTGCTGGAGCCCCTGTCCCTGATCCTGCTCGCCGCCGGCATCGTCTCCATGGCGACCGGCGACGCCGTTGGCGGGTCGATCATCGTGGTGATCCTGGTGGTCTCCATCGGGCTCGACACGCTGCAGGAAGGACACGCCGCCAGGACAGCGGAAATCCTGCGGCGCTCGGTCGCGCTCAAGGCCGAGGTCAAGCGCGACGGCACCTTCCGGGAGATCGAGGTTGCCCACGTGGTGCCCGGCGACATCCTGCGGGTCAGGGCTGGCGACATCATCCCCGCCGACGCCCTGATCCTCGACAGCCGGGCCTTCACCGCCGGCGAAGCGGCCCTGACGGGAGAGCCCTATCCGGTGGAGAAGCGGCCCGGCCGGGTCGCAGGGGCGAGCGCGGGCGAGGCCTCCAATGCGCTGTTTCGCGGCGCCGTGGCCCAGACCGGGGAGGCGATCGCGCTCGCGGTCGGCACCGGGCGGAACACCGTGTTCGGTGCGGCCGCATCAGCTTTGGCGCAAACGCAGGTTCCCTCGCCGTTCGAGCGCGACCTGCATCAGTTCGGCCTCGTCATCGCCCGCCTGACGCTGGCCCTGGTGGTGCTGGTGCTCGCCACCCGGGTGGTGTTCGGACGCCCGGCGCTGGATTCGCTGATGTTCGCCGTGGCGCTGGCCGTGGGCCTCACGCCCGAGCTCCTGCCGATGATCACCACGGTCACGCTCGCCCGCGGCGCAATGCGGATGGCCGCCCGCAAGGTCATCGTCAAGCGCCTGGCCTCGATCCACGATCTCGGCGCCATGACGGTGCTCTGCACCGACAAGACCGGGACCCTGACCTCGGCCGAGATTTCGCTCGCCCGCAGCCTCGACGCTTCCGGCGCGGACGATCCACGCGCCGCCCGGCTCGGCGCCATCGCGGCCGACCTCGGCGGCGATCGCGGCGCGCTCGATGCGGCGCTGGTGGCCGGCTCTGCGGGCGCCGCGAAGGGCTGGACGCTGTGCGGCCGTCAGGCCTTCGATTTCTCGCGCCGGCTGGGATCGGTGCTGGCGACCGGCCCGGCTGGACCGCTGCTGATCGTCAAGGGCGCGCCGGAAGCGGTTCTGGCGCTCTGCACGTCGCAGCGGATCGGCGATGCCGCAACGCCCATGGACGAGGCGCAGCGCGCGCTGGCCCGCGACAGGATTCACGCCCTGGCCCTCGACGGGCTGCGGACCATCGCCATCGCCTCCCGCCCCTGGTCGGGCACGACCCACGAGGTAGAGGCCGCCGACGAGCGGGACCTCGTCCTGGAGGGGCTTTGCGCCTTCGCCGATCCGCCCAAGGCCACGGCGGCGGCGGCCATCGCCCGGCTCCACGCCGCCGGCGTGCGGCTGAAGATCCTGTCCGGCGATGATCCCGTCGTGGTCAGGCGCCTCGCCGGCCTCGTCGGGCTGAGGGCTGAAACGGTGTTGTCAGGCCCCGACGTCGCCGCCCTCAGCGACGATGCCCTGGCCGTGCAGGTGCAGGCGGTGGACGCCTACGGACGCCTCACGCCGGACCAGAAGTCCCGCATCGTCAAGGCATTGCAGGCCAAGGGCGCGGTGGTCGGCTTTCTCGGCGACGGTATCAATGACGCGCCGGCGCTGAAGGCAGGAGATATCGGCCTTTCGGTGGCGGGGGCGACCGGGGTCGCCCAGGCGGCCGCCGACATGATCCTGCTCGCCTCCGACCTCGAAGTGGTGGCTGACGGCGTGCAGGAGGGCCGGCGCACCTTCGTCAACATCCTCAAATATGTGCGCATGGGGGCGAGCTCGAACTTCGGCAACATGCTGTCCATGGCGGTGGCCTCGATCGCGCTGCCGTTTCTGCCCATGCTGCCGACGCAGATCCTGCTGAACAACCTGCTCTACGACCTGTCGGAAGTCGGCATCCCCCTGGACGATGTCCGGCCCGAGGCGACCCAGCGGCCACAGGTATGGGACATCCATGGCCTCATGCGGTTCGCCGGAGTGATGGGGCCGCTGTCCTCGCTGTTCGACTTCCTGACGTTCGGGGCGCTGCTGTTCCTGTTCCACGCCACGCCGGACGAGTTCCGGACCGCCTGGTTCCTGGAGTCCATGGCGACGCAGATCCTCGTCATCTTCATCATCCGCACCAACGGCCGGCCGTGGCAGGACCTGCCCGGCCCCGCCCTCGCGACCTCCTCGCTGGTGGCGCTCATGGTCGCGCTGGTGCTGCCCTTCACCCCCCTGGGCGGCCTGTTCGGCTTCGAGGCCCCGCCGCCCGCCATGCTCCTCGGCATCGCCGGCGTCGTCGTCACCTATCTCGTCTGCGCCGAGCTGCTGAAGCCCCTGGCCCTGCGCGGACGCCACCGCGCGCCACGCGGGCGCCGGAGAACGGGGTGGCGACCAGCGTCGCCAAGCCCTCGCCGGGATCTTCGCCCAGGCCCTCGCGGGTGAAGTCGTCCGCGGTGTTCCACGCCCGGCCGCGGCGGCCCTCGCTCAGGGCGTCGGACATGAAGTCGAGGCTTCGCCGCTGGCCCGTCCCCTGCGGCAGGGCCAGCGCACCGGCGCACGACGCGCCGCTCCTCACGATCGCGGCTGGGACCTTCCTTGGGTTGATCCTTACGCCCTCCGGCTTCGGCAGGATCGCCAGCCGCCGATAGCCGCGCGACACGGCCCCGGCCAACGGCCGGCCTCGAGGGCTTGGTCACGCACGCGGCGGGCGGCCGGACCGGTGCGCCCGCCGCGAACGCGATCATCGTCGCGGCGGGCGTCAACGTCAGCCCTGGCACGGGCGCGCCCCTCCCCGGACCGCGGGCCCTGCCGCGTCCTGCCTATGCGCCCGACAGCTCGTGGTTGAATATGAAGCCGTCAGGGATATTCGGCCCCCATAGATAAATCGCGTCTTCACCAGGGTAGTCGCCCGAGGCCCAATCGCAATCGGACGGAATATAGTCGATGTCCGATGAATACTCGGAATAGCTCCCCCAGGGGTCCTGGACATAATGGAAGTAATTCGAGCCCAGCACGTGCCGTCCCAGGCCCCAGCCTTTTTGGAACCCCCGCTCCGCCATGCGCATCGCCCCGGCGCCGATCTCGTTTATGGAGCCGACATCCCAGCTGCAGTGATGGAGCCCCGGCGCTGAAGACCGCGCGAAGGCGATCAGGTGATGGTCGGAGCCATGGATCCCGTGCATGAAGCACACGTCGTCGCCTGAACGGTCCGAGAGACGCAGCCCCAAGACACGGCTGTAAAACCCGATGGCCTTTGGCAGGTCGGCCGTGAAGACCAGGATATGCGCCAGCCGGCGGGGCTGCACCGGCACCGCCCGCGACCGTTGCGGAGCCGCAGCCACGCCGGCCGGGGCGCTGGGCATGCTGAAGGACATCTTTTCATTCGGCGAGGTCTTGTCCGCGACCTTCATCTCGATCAGCAGACCATTATGGTCGTAAAACCAGACGCCATCGGTATCGACGCCGGGCGGGGCATCCAGCAGCTGGATGCCCTCGGCCTCGACCCTGCGCTTCATCGGCTCGAAATCCTCCTCGAAGACGCCGAAGGACAGGGAGCCCAGCTTCTTGCGGCCCCCTTCACGAAGGCTTGCCCAGCGGTGCTCCGAACCGAAGGTGTAGAGGCCGAGCCCGCCGCCTTCCTCGCGCACATCCAGGCCGAAGGCCTTGTAGAAGCCTTCGGCCACCGTCAGGTCCGGCACAGCCAGGCGAAAGGAATCCATCGAATGGACTCCCAGCTCTCCGGGCCGCTTCACGATCCGCATGCCGCTTCTTATCGCAGTCATTCTTGTTTCCTCCCTCAAGGCAACGTCTTGATCCTCAGGCGACCAGGGCCTCCTTGCGTTCGTCGCTGTCGCGGATCGGGTTCGACAACACGCCGATCCCCTCGATTTCCACCTCGCAGACGTCGCCCGCCTTCATCCAGAGGGGCGGCTTGCGCGCGAGGCCGACGCCGGAGGGGGTTCCGGTGACGATCAGGTCGCCCGGCTTCAGGGTCAGGAAGGAGGAGAGCAAGGCGACGAGCTTCGCCACCGGGAACACCATGTCGGAGATGGAAGCTTCCTGGACCACCTGCCCGTTGAGGCGAGTTTGCAGCTTAAGCCCTTCGCAGCCCGCGGGCAGCTCGTCCGCGGTCACGAACCACGGCCCAAAGGCGCCGGTGTCGTCAAAATTCTTCCCAGGGGTCCATTGCGGCGCCTTGAACTGGAAATCGCGGATCGAGGCGTCGTTGAAGATGGAATAGCCGGCCACATGGTCCAGCGCCGTGGCTTCGCTCACATGGCGGCCGGTCTTGCCGATCACGGCGACCAGCTCGCCCTCATAGTCCAGCTGGTCGGACACGGCGGGGCGAAGGATCGGCGCCCCGTCGCCGATGAGGCTGGAGTTGAAGCGCGCGAAGATGGTCGGATAATCCGGCTGCTTGAAGCCGCTTTCGGCCGAATGATCGATATAGTTCAGCCCGATGCAGATGATCTTCTCGGGCGAGGAGAGCGGCGGGATCAACCTGACCTGACGCAGATCGACGACGGGAGCCGCAGCCAATGCCGCGGCGGCCTGCGACAGGGCGGCGTCCCCGGCCTCGATCAGCTGCTGCAGGGTGCCCGGATAGGACGCATCGGCCGTGGTCAACCCGTGCCAGTGGTCCCCCTTGGCGACGGCGATCCCGGTGTTCCCCCCCTGTTCGTACGAAGCGAAACGCATTGGATTCTCCTTTCGAGCTTCGATTCACGCTAGAGGCGCTGCATCTGGCGGTCAACAAATAATATATTATATTTAAGATAATGCTTTTAATGACCGATCGCCGCCGAAACCGTCGCTGCGGGCATTCCGATATATTATTCTCCGAAGAATCGACCGCCACGCGGATCGAGCAAAGGACCCGAGATGAAACACCCCGAAAGCGGCAGCCTGACCGCCGAAGCCCACAACCAGATCAGGGGAGAAATTCTTGCCTGCCGCTTTGCGCCGGGACAGAAACTGGTGATCGCGGACCTGTGCGAGACGTTCGGCTTCAGTCTTGGCGCGGTGCGCGAGGCCTTGGCGGCGCTGGCTTCTGAGGGATTGGTGGACACGCAGCCCCGCAAGGGCTTTCGCGTGGCGCCCATCACCGAAGCCGAACTGCAGGACATCACCAGGGTTCGCGTGCTGATCGAAAGCCTTTGCCTCGAAAGCGCCATCCGCAACGGGGACCTGAAATGGGAGGCGAACATCGTCTCCACCGAATTCGAGCTGTCGAAGCTCTCGCTGCTGGATCCGGAGGATCCGGAGCGGGCGAGCGAGGCGTGGGCGCAGACACACAGGCGCTTTCACGAGGCGCTGGTGGCGGCATGCGACAGCCCCTGGCTTCTGCGGCTGCGCGACATGCTGTACGTGCAGTCCGAGCGCTATCGCCGGTTCTCCGTTCCGCTTGACCGCACCAAGCGGGATCTTGTGACGGAGCACAAGGAGATCGCGGCGGCGACCATCGCCCGCGACACCTCGCGCGCCACGGCCGCGCTTCGCGAGCATCTGGAGCGCACCACCCGCATCCTGATCGAATCCGACGTGATCAAGGGTCATCACGGCGAAGATCCGGTCCGGCGCGCGCCGAGCGGATCTTCGCGATCCGCCGGCGCGGCCCCCTAGCCGCGCGGCGGAGGCTGTCTCGCCCCCGCCCGGCCGGGCGACGGGCATGCGCGCCCGTGCCCTTCAACGATCGGGCCCCCTCAAGGCGCCTTGAGCGGAAGCAGGAACTGGACCCAGAAGCGCTGGCCGTCAGGCCGGTTTTCGGTTGCGAACTCGCGCTGCCACTTGACGGCGATCGCACCGTTGGGGGTGCCGTAGGACAGCTGCGGCCCGATGGCGAAGCCCTGCTGGCGGAAGCCATCCTGATAGACGACGCCGTTCAGCTCGTCGTCGGAAAGCTGCTTGATGAGGTAGCCGCCGACACCGACGGCGAGCGCGGGGATGGTGTCGAAAGCGTGGTAGTTCACGCCCCAGTCGATGAAGAAGAGGGAGCCGGAGCGGTAGTTCGTCTGGCTGTTCTCGGTGTGGAACTCGAAGCCGATCGCCCCCGAAACCTCCAGCGTCTTGGTGGGCAGCCAGGTGAAGGCGGCGAGCGGGTTGATGGTGTAGAAATTGTTGGAGATGGCGCCACCGGTGGGCACGAACACGTCGACGCCGGCATAGCCGAAGAAGCTGTGGTCGGCATTCGACCAGCCGAGGTAAAGCGGCTGCAGCGTGATGTCGCCGATGCCGGCGTTGCTGGATGAGCCGAAGGCCGTGCCCACATCCGCATTCATCACGGGAATGACGACGGCCGATCCGAGCTGAAACGGCCCGAGATCGACATTCCAGCCGTGGAAGAAGCGGAAAGCGTTGACCACGACATCGGCCCCGAAGCCGGGCACGGAACTGTCGCCGGCGGCGTTTGAGAAGCTGTTGGCGGTGTAATAGACGGAATAGTTCTGCCACCAGGTCTCGCCGGGTCCCGGCATGGCGCCGGCCATGACGGTGTTGACGCCGATGGGATAGGCGATGGCGCCGTTTTCGGTTGCGGCCGACGGCAGCGTCGCGGCCAGCGTCGCGGCACACAGGCCCGCGACGGCAATCAGGTTCGAATTGGACATGTGCCCCTCGCGTTCAATTTGTTTTGGCTTGCGGGCATGCGGGCGAGCGCCGGGCGTCCGTCCGCCGCGCCTCGGTCACCCCTCGACGGGGGCGGGGGCCTGATCCGTGACGGCTGCGGCGCCGGCGCGGCGCGGTGCCGTCTCCTTGAGCGCCAGGCAGACAAGAAGCCCGGCCAGCATGGCGCCGATGGCGAGATGAACGATGTACTGGATGCCGAACTGGTGGGCGATGGTGCCGGCGATGATGGGAGCCAGGCCACCGCCGAAGATCTCGCCGGTTCCAACGACGACCCCCGAGGCCGTCGCCATCAGCGCCGCGGGCACCGCCTCCACGCTGAGCGGCCCGACGGTGAGGCAGATGAGGGCAAAGTTGAAGAAGCAGGTGCCGAACAGGAGCAGGAACAGCCAGGCCGGGTCGGCTCCGGCGGAGGCGAGCAGCATCAGGAAGCCGATGGCGCCAAGCACCGAGAGGATCATGACAGGCTTGCGCCCGAGATAGTCGGACAGCCACGGCATGAGGATGGTGCCGAGACTGGCACCGAACCCGATGCCCGACAGCACGAAGCCCATGCCCTTCACGTCGAGGTGCAGATAATCGGTGAGATAGTTGGGCATGAGGGCGCTGGTGACGATCAGGCACGTGAGCCAGCACAGCATGCCGATCATGTTGAGAGGGATGTTGCGATAGCGGAAGACGTCGGTCCAGCGATGCGCCGAGGCGTCATGAGTTGCGGTGTGGCGCGCGGCCTCGGCACGCGGCACCTCGCGAAGGACACGGTGGAGCAGGAACGCGACGATCAGGCCCGGCGCCGCCACCAGCAGGAAGATCCAGCGCCAGTCGACGACCTCCAGGAGCTGGGTGACAAGGATGGGGGCAAGCCCGAGCCCGAACAGCGGCATGGCAGTCTGCTGGATGCCGAGGTTGAGGCCATGGCGCGTGGGCTTCGAGGCCTCCAGCGTCGCGGTGATGCTGGCGGGGGTGTAGGCGCCTTCGGCAAATCCCATGATGGCGCGCACCAGGAGAAGCCCCCCGGCGCCGGTGGCAAGGCCGCTCGCGCCCGCCAGCAGGGAGAAGATGACGAGCGATCCGATCACCACCTTCCGTCGCCCGATGCGGTCGGCGAGGTTGCCCATGAGCAGGGCGGCGACACCCCAGGCGATGGCCAGGATGCCGGTGATGTTTCCGAGGTCCTGGTAGCTGAGGCTAAGCTCCCTCATCACCGTCGGGAACATCGGCATGATCATGAAGCGATCGATTCCGACGAGACCGAAACCGAGCGACAACAATATCACCGCCTTCCACTCGTAAGTCATGTCATTTCTGGATCTCACATTGTGATCCATGGCGTCCTCCCAGGTTACAATGTCTGCGGCGAGCGCTATTATTGTCTCGATGCTGCGCCGCATCTCGCAGGGCCGCGCCCATGCGCAACCGCAGCCCCCATGGCCTGGGGCCTGTGCCACGCTGTCTGGGTCAAGCCACCTTTCCGGTCAGGCGGAGAGCTTTTGAGCCTCCGGCAGGCCGACATCGAATGCCGCCGCCTGGCGGAGAAATTCCCCGAGCATCGCCTCGAGGCGGAGGGCATCCCCGGCGCCTCCGAAAATGTAGAAGTCCGGCCGGACCAGCATGGCGCGGATCCCCCGCGCATCCATGAAGCGGCTGAACTGGCCCTGGGTGTCGGCGATCTGTTCGTCACCGGCGGTGCGGCGGTCCACCACCGTCACGATGGTGATGCCGCACTTGGCGCACAGCTCGCGGACCCGGGTGGAAAGCTCGAATCCCGCCAGCGTCACCAGTGTGAACGTGCCAGCGGGCACGAACACGTCGTAATGGGCCGTCGTCCCGCGATAGCGCACCGTCCCGGCGCAGGAGAGCTGCCCCGCCGGCGCGAGCGCCGCGCCGGCACCATCCCGCTCCAGGAGGCCGTCGGTCAGGATGGGGAAGGGCGCGATCTGCGGAGCATTGCCGCTGAAGAACATGTCGTCGCGCCGTCGCGCGTCCTGCGGATCCGGCATGCAGATGATCGATCCCAGGAACATCGAGATCTTGATGACGTCCGTCACGTGCGGCGCGCGTTCGGGCGTATAGGTGTCGAGAAGGGCCGGGCTGGCGCTGCCCGACAGCACCCGATCAAGCTTCCAGGCCAGGTTCCAGACATCGCGCAAGCCGGCGCACATGCCCTGCCCCATGAAGGGCGGCATGACATGCGCGGCGTCGCCGGCGAGGAAGATGCGGCCGGCCTGGAACGTCTCGGCCACGAGGCTCCGGAATGTGTAGAGGGCATGGCGGATCAACTCGCCCTGGTCGGGCTTGATCCAGTCGCTCAGAAGCTCCCAGACCTTTTCCTCGCGGATCATCTCCTCGCGCGTTTCGTGGGGAAGACGCATGAACTCCCAGCGGCGCAGGAGCCGCCCGTCCGCCTGGGTGCCGCCCGGCACGATGGTCGTCGGGCGGAGCGGATTGGCATACTGGCCGCAGTCGGGGATGCCCAGGTCCCTGGCGGTGAGGCCATCGTTCAGCGCGAAGTCAATGACCAGCCAGTCCGCCTCGAAACCGAGGTCGACACGCCTGATCCCGAGGCTCTCGCGGACGAAGCTGTTCGCGCCGTCGATGCCGATCACGTACCGTGCCGTGTAATCACGCGTTGCGCCGGTCTGCGTATCCCGGATCGTCACGATGACATGGTCTTCCGCCTGACGGATGGCCACGGCGTCGGAATTGAGGTGCACAGCAATGTTGCGTTGCGCCTTCACGCGTTCATCGAGGGCGTGCTCAAAGCTCGGCTGGTGAATGAACGTAACTTCCGAGCCGCCCGAAATGGAGCCCGCGGCCCAGTCGATGGCCAGGAGTTCCTGCCATTCGGCGTTATACCAGCGATAGACTGGTGCATCACAGCAAACGCGACGCGCAATATCACCAAGACCTGCAGCGCACAGGACACGATAAAGCTCATGGTCGATGCAGACCGCCCGCGGCAGCGGATAGACTTCGCCAAAGCGCTCGAACACGCCGACGCTCCACCCCAGACGGCTGAGAAAAAGCGCCGAGGCCTTGCTGACCGGGCCATAGCCGATCTGGATCACATCGAAGTCGAACGGCGCTTCTGGCTGAGACACGGCGATCCTCCCACTCTTGCTGTTGCCACATCGATGCCACAGCCAGATAGATCGCGCAATAGATAATATATTATCTCATAAAATATGCATTTTAATGACCGAATTGCCGGCGAGACGGTGCCCGGACTCGCGACAATGCCATGTCCTCGAACTGGGCGTGTTTCGGCATGGCAGATGGGGGCCGGCGCATCTCCAGCGATCGAAGGTGATGCGAGGCGGCGCCAGCAGGCGGGCTTCCGGCACGTAGAGGTCGGGACCGTCCGTACATCTGCGGCTCGATCACCCTGCGCCAGTTACCTGACCCGCCATCTGCCGCCTGTCGTTGATGGCGCCGACCAGCATGGAACAGCCGCGCGCGTCGCTGCGCAGGATGAGCACCTGCCGTTCTGCGCGACAGGTCTGCCGAGTGCGGGCGAGGAAACCGATGCCGGCTTCCCGCTGCTGCGGATTAAGAGCAGCGGACGAAGCCAGCCGATGGCGAGGCGCCGGAACCGGTTGACCCAGGCGAAGGCCCGCTCCAAGACCAGCTGCGCCAGGCGTTCGATCCGGGGTCTTGATGGTGCCGTCCTCTCCCACGGCCGGCCGCTCGCCGACCGTGTCCTTCAGGAAATCCGCGCCGGAAAACGGGCCATGCCGACGAGACCACGCTGGCCACGTTCCGGCCGCCGCCCGTTTCCAGGTTATGACCTTCCAGGCCGGGCATCGGCAGCATCCTGTGATTTCCGATGTCTTGTTGCGAGTATTGAATCGCATTTTTGGGCTTTTCGTAATAATGGGGAAGCTCAATCGCCGCGCGGCTCCCGCCCCCGATCCCGTCGACCGGCGCGTGCGGCCAATCGCTCCCTGACCCGAAAGCAGCCGATACCATGAGCGATCGCGATCCCGTCATCTGCGAGCCCCTGCGCACCCCCGTCGGACGCTACGGCGGCATGTTCAGGGACGTGCCGGCCACCCGGCTCGCCCGTTGCGTCATCGAGGCGCTGATCGCCCGGACGGGGATCGATCCCGCACGGATCGACGATGTCCTGTTCGGCCAGTGCTATCCGAACGGCGAGGCTCCTGCCATCGGCCGCGTCGCTGCGCTCGACGCCGGGCTTCCCGTCACCGTGCCCGGACTGCAGCTGGACCGCCGGTGCGGCTCCGGCCTCCAGGCCGTGATCGACGCGGCCATGCGGGTGCAGACCGGCGCGTGCGATCTGGTCATCGCCGGTGGTGTCGAAAGCATGAGCCGGGCGGAATACTACTCCGAGGACATGCGCTGGGGCGCGCAGGGCCACCCCGCTGCGCTGCACGACCGGCTTGCCCGCGGACGCGTGACGGCGGGCGGTGAGCGCTACCCCGTGCCGGGCGGAATGCTCGAAACGGCGGAGAACCTCCGCCGCGCCTACCATATCGGCCGGGAGGAGCAGGACGAGCTGGCCATTCAGTCCCACCGCCGGGCGGTGGCGGCCATGGAGGACGGCCGCTTCGCCGAGGAAATCGTGCCGGTCACGGTGCCCGGGAGGGGTGGCAAGCCGTCCGTCGAGATCGGCCGCGACGAGCATCCCCGCGCCGACGCCACCCTCTCTTCCCTGGCCGCGCTGCGGCCCGTCATGGTGGCCCAGGACCCCGCCGCCACGGTCACCGCCGGTAACGCCAGCGGCCAGAACGACGGGGCCGCGGCATGCCTCGTCACCACCCGCGCCATGGCCGAGACGCTGGGCCTCAGGCCGCTGGCCCGTCTCGTGGGCTGGGCGGCGGCGGGCGTCGCGCCGAACGTGATGGGGATCGGCCCCGTGCCCGCCACGGAGCGGGTCCTGTCGCGCACCGGGCTGTCACTCGCCGACCTGGACCTGATCGAGCTCAACGAGGCATTCGCGGCGCAGGTGCTGGCCTGCACGCGCGAGTGGCGGTTCAGCCCGGCGGACTTCGAGCGGCTGAACGTGAATGGCTCGGGCATCTCCCTCGGCCATCCCGTCGGCGCCACCGGGGTGCGCATCCTCGCCACCCTCCTGCGCGAGATGGACCGCTGCCGCGTGCGATACGGGCTCGAGACCATGTGCATCGGCGGCGGACAGGGCCTTGCGGCGATCTTCGAGCGCGTCGAGTAGCCGCCCGCCGCCATCGCCGGGCCCCGCTCCGGCGGTGCTGCCCCGCTCGAACCGGAAGAGCCGTCTTCGGGTTTCCCCAAAGCGCGGAGCCTGGCCACCGGCGGGCGGAACGTCCGGAAGGAGTCCCGCCCGCCGGTGTGCGGTCAGCGCCGCCGCGGCTCCGCCGGGACGGTCACGGCTTCAGCGTTCTCGCCCAGGCGGCGATGGCCGCGACCACGGCTTCCGGCTGCTCGGGAATGAGCGCATGGCTGGCGTTGTCCACCGTCGCGATCGTCACCCGGTCGCCGAATTCCGCCTTGATGTCGTTGGCGGTCGAGCGCGGACGGAAGGGATCCTGCAGCGCCTGCAGGTCGAGCATCGGCGCCGTGCCGCCGGACCACCATTCGTTCTCCTTCGGCGCGGCGATGATGGGACGCTGGTAGGCCGCCATCTTCGGGTGCCAGCCCTGGAGCCAGACCGACGCATCGTTGCCCGGGGCGAAGAAGGCCACCTTCAGAGCCGCGATCCGCTGCGCGTCCGGCAGGGTGACGTTGCCGGCATCCCGCAGGGAGACCAGCAGCTCCTTCGGATAGTTCTTGGCCGCGGCCGCCACGATGACCACGCCGCGCACGAGGTCGGGATGATCCACCGCGGTCATCCGCGCCACCCAGTTGCCGAAGGCATGGCCGACCACGATGGCCCGCCCGTCGCGCGCGTTGCCGATGGCGAGCGCCACGTCGTTGGCGAGGTCGTGGAGGGTGATGCCCTCGGTGGGGCCGGCGCTGGCGCCCGCCCCGCGCGGCTGTGGTCGCAGCACGCGGAAGCCGGCCTTGGCGAGGCCCTCGGCAACCGCATCATAATCCTCGGAATCGCGTGCGGACGACGGCAGCAGGACCATCAGCGGGCCCTTGCCCTCGTCGATCACGTCCACGGCCACGTCGCCGCGCTGGACGGTGTAGCGCTGGCGGAGCTCCGCGGCCTCGGCCGCGCACGCCCACCCCGCGGCGAGCGCCATCGCCGCGACGAAAATCCTCATGCTTTCCTCCCATTGGCTTGTTGTTGGCCTTATCCCCGGCCCGGGTTCACCACGTCGCCGGCTCGAAGGCGTAGCCCTCGCCCTGGCGGCGGATGTAGCCGCAGTGGGGCGCGCCGAAATGCATGGGCATCACCAGCGTGCCGCGTTCGGCCTCCCGCGCCAGCAGCGCGGCGCGGGTGCGCCGGGCCACGTCCGGCAGCGCGCAATAGGTCGTGTTGAGGGTGGGATCGACGATCTGCGCCGGGCTGTGCATCACGTCGCCGCTGAACAGGCCCTCCTCGCCGCGCGAGCGGATGCGGTAGGTCTGGTGGCCGACGGAGTGCCCCGGCGCGGCCTCGATGGAGAGCACGTCGGCGATCTCGCCATGATCAGGAATGAAGTCGGCAAGGCCGGCCTCCACCACTGGACGCACGCTGTCCTCGAACGAGGCATCGATGATGGGATCGGCGGCCTTGGCGAGGGCCTCGATGTAATGGTCGTATTCGAGCCTCGGCAGCAGGTACCGGGCATTGGGGAAGGTGGGGGTCCACCGTCCGTCCGCGGACAGCACCGTGTTCCAGCCCACATGGTCGCTGTGCAGGTGGGTGTGGACCACGTGCGTCACCGTGTCGGGCGCGGCGCCGGCGGCCTCCAGCCACGGCAGCACGAGGCTGTTGAGCTGGTTCATGCGCGCCGCCGCACGCGGCTTGCGGTTGCCGACGCCGGTATCGATGACGATGACGTTGCCGCCGGCATGCACGATCCAGAGCTGGATGGTGACGATGAGCCGGTTCATGTGCGGCACGTAGTGATGCGGCGCGAGCCAATCCGCGTTGTCCGCGAGCAGGCTCGGTGCCATGTCCGGGAACAGGAAGGCCGGGTCATGGGTAGGGGCGGCGTATTCCAGAAGGCGGGTGACGCGGACTTCCCCCACCATGCGCGACTGAATCATGGAAACCTCGATCGTTCGGGGCGTGCGTGCGGACGGGTCGGGCGGACGGCTCAGGAATCGTCCACCACCGGATTGGCCTGCACCGAGGGCCGCTCCAGGAAGCCCGCGTGCCAGGCCGCCAGCGCCGGCCGGCCATTGCGCCACTCCAGGAAGGGAAAACGGAAGTCGAGATAGCCGAGCGCCGTGCCGATGGTGAGGTGTCCGATGTCGAACGGGCGGTCGGCGAGCAGCGTCACGTCGGCCTCCAGCCGGGCGAGCACCCGCTCCACCTTGCGAGCGTTGGCCGTGACGAGGTCGGCCGACTGCATGCCCTCGCCGCGCCAGCGCTCGATGAGCCACAGGAGGCCGAGGTCCATCAGGCCGTCGCCGAGCGCCTCGTTGCGCAGCGCGATGAGGCGCTCCGGCCAGACGGCGGGGAACAGGTGCGGCCCCGCGTGCAGGGTGTCGAGATATTCGCAGATCACATGGGAGTCATAGACCACGGTGCCGTCGTCGAGCACGAGCGTGGGCAGCTTGCTCAGCGGGTTGTCGTCCATGAGCTCCTCATGGGCCTTGAACGGCGAGGCCACCGTGCGCACGCAGGTGACCTGATCCTGAAGGCCCATCTCGTGGATGGCGATCATCGCCTTGCGCACGAACGGGGAACGGGGGGACCAGTGCATCTTCATGGGAGGAAGGGCTTTCGGTTGTCGGCGTCGCCTCACGCGGCGCGCCAGAACGCATCGAGTTCCCGCGCCACGATCGCGGGGGATTGATGGGCCATCACATGCCCGCTCGGCACCACCGCGAAGCGCGCATCGGGAATTGCGGCCGCGGCCGCGGCGATGAGCGCGGGCGGGCGCAGCGGGTCCTGCGCCCCGGCGAGCAGCAGCGAAGGACAGCGCACCGCGCCAAGCGCCGGCCGGGAGTCGAGCCCGGCCAGCATGCGATAGGTGGCCGCATAGCTCGACGGATCATTGCCGAGCCAGCGCGCACGATAGGCCGGGAAGCGGTCATCCTCACGCAGTGCCGCCGGATAGGTGAGATCAAGCTCGCCGTCGGCGATGGAATCCATGCCGCCGGCTTCCAGCGCATCCGCACGCGCATGCACCGCCGCCCGCCGCTCGGGCGCGATGCCGAGGGCCGGCCCCATGAGCGCGATCCGCCGCACCCGGCCGGGATGGCGCGCGGCGGCATGCAGCGCCACCGCGCCGCCCACCGCCATGCCGCACAAGTCCACCGGATCATCGATGGACAGGGCGTCGAGCAGCGCGACCAAGTCCGCCACCAGCACATCCATGGCGCCGGATCCGCGCAGCTTGGAGGCATGGCCGAACCCGCGCACGTCGTAGCGCAGCACCGTGCGCCCCTCCGCCACCAGGGGCAGGAGCGGTGCCCAGCTCTCCAGCGCTCCGCCCATCTCGTGGATCAGGACCAGCGGCAGCGGCCCGTCGCCCTCGCGAACGTAGCGCGTGCCGCCGCCGTTGACCTCGATCCAGTTCATTCCGCCGCCCTCGCCGCCGGCGCGCGACCCGGGAACGGCCGCCCGGCCCAGCCTTCGCTGAGCGGCGAGAGGAAATAGAAGGTGATCCTGCGCGAGGCGAAGCGCCAGCGGCCGTCCACGCGGCGCATCACGTCGTCATAGTGCCCGGCCGACACGAAGGAGACGCCATCGGTGACGGAGAGATATTCCATGGAGATGCGGCCGGTGGCCACGTCGCCATCGATTTCCACGGTGCCGTTGGTGCAGAAGTGCCAGAAATCCTCGGCGAGTTTCGGCACCCGCTCGCTGAAGAAAGCGCGCAGCGCGTCGTGGCCGCTCACCGCCTCCAGCCCCTCGAACACGCCATCGCCCGTGAAGAGCGCGACGAATTCGTCCCACCTGCGCTCGTCGAGCAGATGGCAGTAGTGGGCCCGGAGCTGCCCGATCTCCAGCTGGTCCTCGATGAGCTGAAGCCGTTGCTCGATGGTCTTCATGTGGTCCCTCCCCGGGGCTCGTTTGTCGTGGCTTCGGCTCAGAAGAGCGTCAGCAGCTTGGCGTGGTCGGCGAGATCCGCCGGCGTGCCCTCGTAGATCATCACCCCGGACTTCATGGCCACCACGCGGTCGGAGATGGCGAAAGCCTCGCCCACATTCTGCTCCACCAGCAGGATGGACATGCCGCGGCGCTGCTGGATGACGCGGATGGGCGCCAGCAGGTCCTGGAACAGCTTGGGCGCGAGGCCGATGGAGGGCTCGTCCAGCAGCAGGATGCCGGGGCGCGACAGCAGCGCCCGGCCGATGGATACCATCTGCTGCTGGCCGCCGGACAGCTGGCCGGCGCGCTTCAGCCAGAAATCCTTCAGCTTGGGCAGCAGCTCCAACACCTCGTCGATGCGGGCGCGGCCCTCGCCGGCGCCGAGGCTCGCGGACCACAGGGCCAGGGTGAATATCTCCTGCACCGTGAGCCCGGGAAACACGCCCCGGCCCTCGGGCACATAGGCCACGCCGTCGCGCGCCATGAGACTCGGATGTGGCTTCAGCGCGCGCCCGCGCAGCATCACCTCGCCGGTGTCCGCCGCGTGCAGTCCGAACAGGATCTTCAGCAGCGTGGACTTGCCCGCCCCATTGTGCCCGACGAGGCACAGCACCTCCCCGGCGGCAAGGTGGAGATCGACGCCGCTCAGCACCTCCCGTCCGGCGTAGGAGGCCCGCAGGCCACGCACGGCGATGGCGGGCGCGGGAACGGCGGAGGTGTCGGGAAGGACGGAGACGGCCATGTTCATTCCCTGCGCTCCCCGAAGTAGATGGCGATGAGCTTCGCATCGCCCAGGATCTCGTCCGGCGTGCCCTCCGCGAGCTTGCGGCCCTGGTCGAGGAAGGCGATGCGGTCGGCAAGCTCGGTGACGATGTCGAGGTTGTGCTCGATGAGGCAGACGGTGACGCCGGCCGCCGTGGCTTCCTTCACCAGCTTCACGAAGCGCGTGCGGGAGGCAGGGTCGAGCCCCGACGCCGGCTCGTCCAGCAGCCAGATCGGCGCGCCGGTGGCGATGATCCGGGCCATGGAGAGGAACTTCGTCTCCGCATAGGAGAGGTCGATGGCCCGCGTGCCGGCGAGCTCGGCGAGCCCGGTGGCGTCGAGCGCGCGTTCCACCTGGAGCCGCCGCGCCGCCGCGCCGGAGCTGCCGCCCGGCTGCCACAGCCAGGGGGTGGGCTCGATGGCGGAGAGCACGTTGTCGTAGACGCTCATGGAGCCGAACAGGCGCAGGTCCTGAAAGCTGCGGGCAATGCCCTTCAGCGCCACCCGGTGCGGCTTGAGGCCGAGGATGGAGGCGCCCTTCAGCTCCACCGCGCCGCGGTCGGGGGCGAGGTGGCCGGTGATGAGGTTGAACAGGGTGGTCTTGCCGGCGCCGTTGGGGCCGGCAAGGGCCGTGACGACGCCCTGGTGGAGCTCCAGCGTCACATCCTGGACCGCGGCATTGCCGCCGAAGCTGCGCGAAATCCCCCGGGCCGAGAGCAGGATGGGCGTGTTCATCGCACGCCCCGCGACAGGCCCACGAGCCCGCTCGGACGGAAGATCATGAGCAGCGTCATGAGGGCTCCATAGATGAACTGCTGCACGGTGCCGACCTCCGTGGAGGGGATGAAGGGCAGGAAGGACAGGGCTGCCGGAAAGCTCAACAGGGCGATGGCCCCGATGATCGGCCCGGTGAGGGTGCCGGCTCCGCCGATGATGACCATCGCCATCAGCACGACGGACTGCTCGAGGGTGAAGCTCTCCACGTTCACGAACGCCATGTGGAAGGCGAACAGCGCGCCGGCGATGCCGACGAAGAAGCAGCCGATGACCACAACCAGGGTCTTCAGGGCCCGCACGTCCTTGCCGAAGGCCTCGGCCGCGCTCTCGCTGTCCCGCAGCGCCATCAGGGAGCGGCCGAAGCTGCCGCGCATCAGCGTGCGCACCACCGCAAGCGTCACAGCGAGGCAGACCAGCGCCAAGACGAGGAAGGCATCGGGCGAGGCCACGTCGAAGCCCAGGATCCGCGCCGGCGGAATGCCGACGAGGCCGCCAACGCCGCCGGTCAGGCTGTGGGCCTCGGCGAAGATGGTGCTCGCCATCATCTGCAGCCCGAGCGAGGCGGCGACGAAATACTCGCCGCGCACCCGCAGCGCCGGCAGGGCGAGGCAGAGCGACAGCGCACCCGCCACCACCGCTGCGGCCAGCGCCGCCACCAGGAAGTCGGGGGTGGCGGTGAGCGCGACCTGCGCGGCCACATAGGCGCCGATGCCGAAGAACATGGCGTGGGCGATGGAAAAGATGCCGGCATAGCCGATCAGCAGGTTCAGGCTGGTGGCGGCAATGCCGAAGATGGCGATCAGCGTCGCCAGGCTGACGAGATAGGCGATCATCGCGCGCCCGCCCTCCCCATGAGCCCGTTGGGGCGGAACAGGATGAAGCCGAACAGCACGACAAAGCTGGCGGCCTGGCTCCATTGCGTGTCCACCACGCTCACGACCAGGTTCTCCACGAGGCCGAGGAACAGGCCCGCCAGCGCCGCGCCCCGGATGGAGCCAATGCCGCCGACCACGGTCGCCGCGAGGGACACCAGCATCACGTGGGCGCTGTCCGCCGGCTGGATTCCGGTGGTGACCGTGGTGAGGATGGCGCCCGGCACGGCGAGCGCGGAGCCGAGCGCGAAGGCGAGCGCGGAGAGGCGCCGCGCGGACAAACCATAGGCCCGCAGCAGCTCGGGATTTTCCGACAGCGCCCGCAGGCCGAGGCCGGCGTGCGTCCGCTCCAGGAACAGGCTGACTGCGGTGAACACCACGACCACCACCGCCAGCGCGACCCAGAACACCGGGGCGATGTAGAGGCCCGGCAGCACCTCTGCCGCCCGCGTCAGCGGCACCGAGATGGTGGCGAAGCCGCCGCCGAAGAAGAACTGGATGAGCGCCTGCATGGCGATGCCCGCGCCGAACGAGGCGACGAACACCGTGAAGAAGGAGCCTTCGTGCTTCTGTATCGGCCGGTAGACCATGGCCCCCATGAACAGGCCGAAGACGACCGCCGCCAGCAGCGAGACGAGGCTTGCCAGCGACCAGTGCAGCCCCAGCCGCACCGCCTCGAGAAAGGCGTAGCCGGCCAGGATGAAGGTGGCGCCGTGGGCCACGTGAAAGACGCGGGTGGCGCCGAAGATCAGCGCGAAGCCCGCGGCGGTCAGCGCGTAGAGCATTCCGGTCTGGATGCCCGCCACCGCCAGCTGGGTCAGGAGCATGGGTCAGCTCACCTTCTCGAACTTGCCGTTCTGCACGCGGTTGAGCTGGGTCGGCATGTCGATGGCGCCGCTCGCGGAGAAGCTCGCCTTGCCGCCGACCAGATTGAAGGTGCCGGTGGCGAGGCCCGCGCGCAGGGTATCGCCGTTCACGGGCTTGCCCTCCTTCTCCAACCCCTCGAGCAGCTGTGCGTAGAGCAGCACCGCGTTGTAGTAATTCTGCGCATAGGTGTTGGGGTTGCTCTTGTAGCGAGCACGCCAATCGTCCACGAAGCGGCGCGTGAGCGGGTCGCCCGCATCCCAGTCGGCCACCTGCGAGGTGAACAGCAGGCCCTCCGCTTCCGGCAGCGCCGCCACCGAGGGGGTGCCGCCCACCGAATAGGTCATCAGGGGCTGGGTGATGCCGTTGTCGCGCAATTGCTTGAAGATCTGGGTCTGCTGCGTGCCGTAGCTCGCCACATAGACGAGGTCCGGCTTGGTCTCGCGGATCTTGGCGATCATGGCGGAGAATTGCTGCGCGGAGGGGGCCGCGCTGAACTCGCCGACCAGCGAGGCCCCGATGGCGGGCAGGCCCTCCTGGAGGCCCTTGCGCAGGGCATTGCCGAGCGGATCGTCCAGATAGATCAGGGCCACCCGCTTGATCGCGTTGCGCTTCATCCAGTCGAACGCGGTCGGCAGCTCCTGGTTGGCGAGGGGAATGATGTTCCAGAAATAAGGGGAGAGGCCCGCGAGGTCGGGGCCGACGCCGCCGCCGTTCACCATCACCACTTTGGCGCGCGTGGCGATGGGCTCCGCCGCCTTGGCGACGCCGGTGAGGCCGACCAGCACGTAGGGCGCGCGGTCCACGTTGGCAAGCTTCGACATGCCCACCGCTCCGCCCTGCGGCGTGCTCTGGCTGTCCTGCGCCTTGAGCGCGATCGGCTTCCTGAGGCGCTTGTCGGCCGCCACGTGCTCCAACCCCAGCGCGGTCGCGGCGGTGTAGATCGAGCCGAGCTCCGACAGAAGGCCGGTCATCGGGAACAAGGTGCCAAGCACGTAGGGCTCGTCCTCGGCGCGCAGCGCCGTGGGCAATGCCGTGCTTGCCAGAATGCCGGCCAGCACGGAACGACGGTTGATCATCTTTACTTCCTCCCTGAGGGACGCTGTTGGTCGCGTTTCTTGGTTCAAACGAGAATGGGGGCTGCGGTCACCTTCTGGAGTTCCGCGGGGGTCAGTCCTTCCACGAGCTCCACCAGCCTAAGGCCCTGCGGCGTCACATCCAGCACCGCCAGGTTCGTATAGATGCGGGACACCACCCCCAGGGCGGTGAGCGGATAGGTGCAGCTTTCCACGAGGCGCGGCTCGCCGTCCCGGGTGGTGTGCTCCATCATCACCCAGACCCTGCGGGCGCCGAGCGCGAGATCCATGGCGCCGCCCACGGCCGGCGCGGCGTCGTTGCTGGAGGTGGCCCAGTTGGCGAGGTCGCCGTTTGCGGCCACCTGGAAGGCGCCGAGCACGCACAGGTCGAGATGCCGGCCGCGGATCATCGCGAAGCTGTCGGCCTGATGCAGCAGGGCGGCCCCCTTCAGGAGGGTCACGTGCTGCTTGCCGGCGTTGATGAGATAGGGGTCGATCATGCCCTCGGCGGGCGCCGGGCCGAAGCCGAGCAGGCCGTTCTCGGACTGGAAGATGACCTCCCGGTCTGCCGGCACGTGGTTGGCGACGAGGGTCGGGATGCCGATGCCGAGGTTGACATACCAGCCATCGGCGATGTCGGCCGCCGCGCGGCGCGCCATCTCCTCGCGCGAGCGGGGCTGGCAGGGGCGCGCGTCGACGCGCAGAGTGTCTTCACGCATGGGCGTCCTCCGCCGGATGATGCACGACGCGGTCCACATAGATGCCGGGCGTCACGATCACCTCGGGATCCAGCTCGCCCAGCGCCGCGGTGTGCTCGACTTGGGCAATGGTCAGCTCGGCGGCCGGCGCCATGACCGGATTGAAGTTCCGGCCCGAGCCCCGATAGGTGAGATTGCCCCAGCGGTCCGCCGCCCACGCCTGGATCAGCGCCACGTCGCCGTGCAGCGCGTGCTCCAGGACACAGTCGCGCGTGCCCATGCGGCGGGTCTCCTTGCCGTCCACCAGGCCCGTCCCCGCTCCGGTCGGGGTGAAGAAGGCGGGGATGCCGGCGCCGGCGGCCCGCAGCCGCTCCGCGAGCGTGCCCTGGGGAACCAGCTCCAGCTCCAGCCGGCCGGACTTGTACAGATCCTCGAAGATGACCGAGCCGGGAATGCGCGGATAGCTGCACACGAGCCGCCGCACTCGCCCGGCCGCCAGCAGCCGGGCGAGGCCCACCTGCCCGTAGCCGGCATTGTTGGCGACCACGGTGAGCGCCGACGCGCCCTGCGCGATGAGGCCCTCGATAAGAAGGTCCGGCTGCCCGACGGCGCCGAAGCCGCCCACCAGGATGGTCGCCCCGTCCTTGACCCCCGCCAGCGCTTCCGCGACCGAGGGAACGAATTTGTCGATCATGTCCTCCCACCCACCTTCGCCGGCGGCGGCATCGCTTCGGCGCCACCGAGACCGTTGTTTTGTCCGTCTACCGGACTTTTGTCCGAATAGTAGAGCGACATGGCGCGACCCTGTCAAGCCACCCCCATTGCTGCGCCGCATGATCGGCCAACCGACACGGGCGCCCCCACATCCCCGGGGCAGCACCCGCGGAGCCGCACTTGTCCGCGCATTGGACAAACGTCCGTATGCTGGTCTAGATTGAAGGGAATTCAGGACTGGGCACCTTGCCTGGGAACAGCGCGGCGCAAGGGCCGTCATGCAGCGGGCGGCACTTGCATCCAACGTGGGCCAGCTCGCGGATTTTGAAAAGAGCGATTCGTGATCAAGATTGTCTCGGAAGGCGACAAGCGTGGCCCGGAATTCGTCACCGCGCTGGAGCGCGGCCTGAACGTTCTCGCGGCCTTCGGGCGGGCGCCGCGCCGCATGACCCTCACGCAGGTGGCCGAGCTCACCGATCTCAGCCGCGGGACGGCACGCCGCTTCCTCCTGACGCTGCAGGCGCTCAACTACGTGGATAGCGATGGCAAGCTGTTCTGGCTGACACCGAAGGTGCTGCAGTTCTCGAATGCCTATTTGACCGCCTTCGGTGTGTCGGAGGCCGGACGCGGCGTCATCCGCCAGTTGACCGAACACATCGGCGAATCCTCGTCCATGGCGGTGCTGGACGGGCATGACGTGGTCTACGTCGCCCGGGTCGAGACCCGGCGCATCTTCTCCTCGGGCATCGAGGTCGGCTCCCGGCTCCCGGCGTTCTGCTCGTCCCTCGGCCGGGTGCTGCTCGCCGGCCTCGACGATGCGGAGCTGGACCGCTGGCTGGCGGAGGAGACCTTCGTCGCGCCATCCCCGCGGAGCATCACCGATCCCCAAAAGGTCCGCCAGAAGGTGCTGGAGGCCCGCCGGCTCCAGTACGCCATCATCGACGGGGAAATGGAGGTGGGCGTGCGCTCCATCGCCGTGCCCATCAATGATCGCGCCGGCCGGACCGTGGCGGCCCTGAACATCGGCACCACCGCGGCGCGCGTCTCCCTCGACCACATGCGCAAGGTCTTCCTCCCGGCCCTGCGGGAGGCCGCCCGCGAAGTGGAGCGGACCATGCGCGACTGGACGCAGCCCTAGCCGACCCTCACTGGTCCTTCCGCGAAGCCCCTTCCCGCCTTCTGTCTTGCCGCCGGAGATCCGTCACGGACCGATGCGCCGCGTCCTTGCGATCGCGGCAACGTCTCTTCACGAATGTCCGTAGATCGGACATTCGTCCATATACTGGACATATGCCGGCGGTTGATGCATCTTTCGCCGCGCTCGCCCCCTCTCGCGGGGCGGAGGCCACCCCCAGGCGCGCGCCGGAGGGCGCGCCCGTTCACCGGGACGCGCCGGCACCGGCCCATGATCTTCCGCGCCGACGCAGGATGAGGAGACGCAGCCATGAGACGCGCGGCCATCGTGAGCCCTGTGCGCACCCCTGTCGGCACTTTCGGCGGGAGCCTGAGGCCGGTGCCCGTGGAGCAGCTCGGCGCCTTGGTGGTTAAGGAGGTGCTTGCGCGCACGGGTGTTGACCCCGCGCTCGTCGAGGACGTGGTGTTCGCCCAGTCCTATGCCAGCAGCGAGACGCCCTGCGTTGGCCGCTGGGTTGCGCTCCAGGCGGGCCTGCCCATCGAGGTGCCGGGCATGCAGCTCGACCGGCGCTGCGGCGGGGGCCTCCAGGCCATCACGACAGCCGCCATGATGGTCCAGACCGGCGCCTGCGACGTGGTCCTCGCCGGCGGCGTCGAGAGCATGAGCAACATCGAGTTCTACACCACCGACATGCGCTGGGGCCGGCGGGCCGGCACCACCCGCCTCTACGACCGGCTGGACCGCGGGCGGGAGCGCTCCCAGCCCGTCGAGCGGTTCGGCATGATTTCCGGCATGATCGAGACCGCGGAGAATCTAGCGCGCGAGTTCAAGATCTCCCGCGAGGACGCCGATGCCTTCTCGGCTCGCAGCCACCAGCGCGCCGCGGCAGCATGGGCCGAAGGCCGGTTCGAGGCGGAGGTGGTGGCGGTCGAGGTGCCACAGCGCCACAAGGAAGCGCTGCGCGTCACCCGCGACGAAGGTATCCGCGCCGATGCAAGCCGGGAAAGCCTCGGCAAGCTGAAGCCCATCATGCCGGGCGGCACGGTGACCGCCGGCAATGCCAGCCAGCAGAACGATGCCGCCGCGGCGTGCCTCATCGTCGCCGAGGACAGGCTGGCCGCCCTCGGCCTCGAGCCGCTCGGGTTCCTGACCGGATGGGCCGTGGCGGGCTGCGATCCGGCCACCATGGGCTACGGCCCGGTGCCGGCCACGCGACGCGTGTTCGCCAAGACCGGGCTCTCGTTCGACGACATGGGGCTTGTCGAGGTGAACGAGGCGTTCGCCTGCCAGGTCCTCGCCGTGCTGAAGGGCTGGGGCTGGGACGATCAGGACCGGCTCAACGTCAACGGCTCGGGCATTTCCCTCGGCCACCCCATCGGCGCGACGGGCGTGCGCATCATGACCACGCTGCTTCACGAGATGAAGCGCCGGGGGGTGCGCTACGGCCTGGAGACCATGTGCATCGGCGGTGGACAGGGCGCGGCCGCCATCTTCGAGCGCGCGTGAGCGGCCGGCGACGCCCAGCCATGGCCCTCGAACTTGCGCCGGAGGCGCTCGACTTCTCCACCCTGCTGCGCCCCAGCGATCATATCGTCTGGGGCCAGGCTTCGGCCGAGCCGGCGACGCTCACCACGCGCCTCCTGAGCCAGAGTGCTGACATTCCCGGGCTCAGCGCCTTCATCGGCATGAGCTGGGGAACGCCCCTGGATGGGCCAGGGGCCATGCAATTCCAGTCTTATTGCGGCGCGGGGCACAATCGCGTGCTCGAGCGTCAGGGGGCGCTCGACATTCTGCCATGCCACTATTCCGAGCTGCCTCGGCTGCTCGCCCGGCAGGTAGACGTGCTGCTCCTCAATCTGGCCGACGACGGCCGCGGCCGCTTCAGCTTCGGTGCCGCCCTCGAATATCTGGCTCCGCTGGTGGACAGCGCGCGTCTCGTCATCGCCGAGGTCAGCGACCACACCCCGTGGACCCATGGCGAGCGCACCCTGTCGGCGCAGGATATCCACGTCATCGTGCGCACGTCCCGGCCGCCGGTCTCAGCTCCCCCCGCGCGTGCGGGCGCCGCGGAGCAGGCCATCGCCGCCCATGTCGCCGGCCTTGTCGAGGATGGCGCCACGCTGCAGGTGGGGATCGGCGGACTGCCGGAGGCGATCCTCGCCGCCCTGGTCGGCCACCGCGACCTCGGCCTTCACTCCGGCCTCGCGTCCGAGGGCGTCGCGCTGCTGGCCGAGGCCGGAGCCCTCACCAATGCGCGCAAGAGCGTTGATCCCGGCGTCGCAGTGGCCGGGCTGGTGGCCGGAGGTCCCCGACTGATGCGGTACGTGGATCGCAATCCACGCTTCGCCCTGCGCGCGACGGCCTACACCCACGCGCTCGACATTCTGAGCGCCCAGACGAAATTCACCGCCATCAACGCCGCGATCGAGGTGGATCTCTCCGGCCAAGTCAATGCCGAGGTGGCCGGCGGGCGCTATGTGGGCGCGGTGGGCGGCGCGGCCGATTTCCTGCGCGGCGCGCGCGCCTCCCACGGCGGCCTGCCCATCGTCGCGCTGCCGGCGACGGTGACCGGCCGCGAGGGCACCCGCAGCCGCATCGTCACCCGGCTGAACGGCCCGACGAGCACCGCGCGTGCCGACGCCGGCATCATCGTCACCGAACACGGTGTCGCCGACCTGCGTGGCCTCGGTCTTGCCGAACGGCGGCGCCGGATGCTCGACATTGCCGCCCCCGAATTCCGGCCCGCCCTGGAGGCGGGCGAGGAGCCACAGACACCGTGCGGCGGGTATCACGGGTAGAGGATCCTTCAGTGAGGAAGGGGTGCACAGGCCCCCTGCGCTTCGCGATCCCGCTCCACGGCATCCGCAATCCCGATGCCAGCCGCGGACTTCTGCCCCACGGCCCGCACATGGCCGAACAGACTGACCGTGAGTTTCCCCTCGGGTCTGCGCGCTTGCCGCTGGAGCTCACGCGTTTTCTTGACGCGAACCGGTACCCACTTCGCTCGAAAACGCTCTATGGGCGCCGGGCGCGGAAATAGTCGTAGAGCGTGTCGAACACCCCGGCGCCCTTGACGAGACGCCGGGCGTCATCCGGCTCGCTCATGGCGATGCCGGCGATGAGGCTTGAGATGCCGCCGGCCTCCTCGCGGCCGAACTTGCCGTCCTTGAGGTCGATGTCGTGGACGATCTCGCCCACGGCCTGCAGCGCGGGATCGGTGAGGCCGGCGCGGCCGAGCAGCACCTCGAAGCTGCAGCGGTCCCCCTCATGGGTGATCTCGCCCTCGAACATGTCGAAGCGCAGTTCGCCGGGCTTCGCCACATAGCCCTTGCCGGGAACGAAACGGATCTGGGCATCGGGGTCGATGAAGCGGCGGATCAGCCAGCCGCAGGCGATGCGGTCCACGTGCACGTCGCGCCGCGTCACCCAAACATGCCCCTTGAGCGCGGCGAGAGGATCGGAAACGGCTGACAGGGAGGCCGGCGGGGACGCCATGGGTGTGTCCTCTGCGGTTCGGGCCTCGAGCTCAGCGATGAGGCCCTCGGCCACGAGCCGCCCGGTGGCGCCGAAAAAATCGAGCGCGGCGATATCGGCCAGCCGCCGTCGCAGGCGGCCGGTCTGGGTGCGCGCCTCGGCCCGCTTCTCGGCGCCGGCATCCGCGTCGAGCGCGGCGGCGATGCCGCGTGCCTCCTCCGAGATCGCGGTGTAGTCCGTGTCCCGCGCCGCGTCGAACAGGGCCCTCACCTGGGCGTCAGTCAGGCCGTCCACGAGCCTAGCCTCGCACACCATCGCCTCGCCGCCCCCGGCCGCGATCTCCTTCACGAGCCACTGGAAATCCTCCTGTGTCTCGGCCGATGCCGGCAGGGCGTAGACGGAACTCTTCACCGCCACGGCGCCGATGCCCTGTAGCCGCCGCCAGATCTTCACGCGGAAATAGGCCGGCTTGGTCGGGAGCTGGTGGATCAGCAGCAGCCAAGGCTGCCCGGAAGTGACGTCATCATCGCTCATCAGAAATCCGTATCACGGATAAGTTGAAATGCAACACTTGTATCATAATTGATACAGGCATAGCGTCTCCTCGTGGCCGGTGGCGATCAGAACCCGCCGCCCAGGCACGGAGACGGCTCATGAAATGGATCACCCGCGCCCGGCCGGTCATCGACCGCATCGCCTGCCCCTGGCTCATCGCGCGCTTCATCGACGCGGCGCCGGAATTCCTGTTTGCGCCGCCTGAGGATGTGATCCGCAAGGCCGAGGAGACCGGCGCGACGCCGTTCGACGTGCCCGGCGTGGCCTTCGGCCATGCGGGGGACAAGTGCAGCTTCGACGCCTTCGTGGCGCACTACGGCCTTCAGAGCGATCCGGCCATCGTTGCCCTCGCCGACATCGTGCGCGGCGCCGACACCAGCCGGCCGGACCTCACGCCCCAGTCGGCGGGCCTCCTCGCCATCTCCAAGGGCCTGCGCGAGGTGACGCCGGACGACCACGACCTCCTGAAGCGCGGCTTCGTCATCTATGACGCGCTCTATGCCTGGGCCGGCGGAAAGAGCGCGACATATCCGGCGGCGGCCTGAGCAGGGAGCGACTTCAGTGTCCCAAGTCCTGAACGGGCCGGCGGCCGAGGGCCGCGGCCTCTTCTCCCCCGTCTCCTCGCTCTACGCGGCGCGGGCGCTCAGGGATTTCGGCGACGGCTTCGTCGCGGTGCTGCTGCCCGTCTATCTCTCGGCCCTCGGGCTCGGCGCATTCGAGATCGGCGTGGTGGCGACCACCGCGCTGTTCGGCTCGGCGCTGATGACGCTCGCCATCGGCGTCCTTGGCCATCGCATCGACCGGCGCACGCTGCTGATCGCCGCGTCGGGGCTCATGGTGGCGACCGGGCTCGCCTTCACCCAGTCGACGAGCTACGGGGCCGTGCTGCTGGTGGCCTTCTGCGGCACCATCAATCCGTCGTCTGGCTCCGTGAGCATCTTCGTCCCGATCGAGCATGCGACGCTGTCGCATCTCGTGACGGACAAGGCGCGAACCTCCGCCTTCGCCCGCTACAGCCTCGTGGGCGCGCTGGCTGCGGCCCTGGGCGCGCTCGCGGCAATGAGCCCTGAGCTGCTCGGCAACCTCGGCGTCTCGCGCCTCGGCGCGCTGGAAGCCATGTTCACGCTCTATGCGCTGCTAGGCCTTGCCGGCGGCCTCTTCTATGTGCGCATCCCGCGCGCGCCCGCCGCCGAAGACAAGCCTGCCACGGCCCTCGGTCCGTCGCGCGGCATCGTCTACCGGCTTGCGGCGCTGTTCTCCATCGATGCGTTTGCCGGCGGGCTCGCGGTGCAGTCGCTTCTTGCGCTCTGGCTGTTCACGCGCTTCGGCCTGTCGCTCGCCGAAGCGGGCACGTTCTTCTTCATCTCCGGCGTGCTGTCCGCTTTCTCCTTCCCGGTGGCGGCCTGGCTCGCACGGCGCATGGGCCTCGTGAACACCATGGTGTTCACGCACATCCCCTCGAGCCTCTGCCTGATCGGCGCGGCGGTGGTGCCGAGCCTCGAGGTGGCGCTCGGCCTGCTGCTGGTGCGCTCGGCCCTGTCGCAGATGGACGTGCCGACCCGCTCCTCCTACGTGATGGCGGTGGTGACGCCGCCCGAGCGCGCCGCGGCGGCGAGCATCACCTCGGTGCCGCGCAGCCTTGCCGCAGCCTTGAGCCCGGCGCTGGCCGGCGCCCTGTTCGCCGCCGGACATGAGGCGTGGCCGCTGATCCTCTGCGGCGCACTGAAGATCCTCTACGATTTCGCGCTGCTCTGGGCCTTCCGGCACATCAAGCCCCCCGAGGAGCGGTGACCACTTTCGACTGAACCTTCGGCGAGGGCTGCGCTCCACCCGCGGACGTCGGTGTTGGCCGCGTCCTTTTACCCATCGAATTTCGATATCGAAATTCGATATTGCCCAGGCTGGAGAAGTGGATGGAGCATCAGGCTTCCGTCTGGCCTCGTTCGTTTGCAGATCCTCCATCATGCCCCCATGCCGATCTGCTCGGGCTTGGGAGGCATAAAGCCGGCCGCCGACCCGCATACGCTGCTGTCAGCTGCTAGGTTCGGCCCCGGCGATCATCTCGTCACCACTGCGACGGCGGCGAGCGCGCTGGCTTCGCCGATGTCCGGGTCCATTCTCTGAGCTTCGCCGAGTGGGCGGAGGACGAGAGCTGCCCCATCGTGCGGGATGAGACAAATCCCGCCTGAAGAGCGCCCAGGCCTCGCGCGCCACGCCGAAGGGGCGCCTCAGAGCTGCCGGCCGCCGGCCGAGGCGATGACCAGCGCCGACGCCAGGAAAGCGAAGACCGCGCCGGCGATGAACGTGGCCTGGGCACCACCCGCGTCCCACAGCAGCCCGGCGGCAAGGCTCGCCGCCAGCGTCGCGAGGCCGGTGGCGAGGTTGAACAGGCCGAAGGCGGACCCGCGTAGCGCCGTGGGCGCGTGCTCGGCCACGAGCTTGGCCAGCAGCCCCTGGGTAAGCGCCATGTGGCCGCCCCACAGGGCGATGCCCAGGAAGGCGCCGGGCAGGCCCGGCACGAAGGCGAGGATGACATCGGCCGCGAGCAGCAGCGCGAGGCCGCCGAGCAGCAGCCGCTCCGGCGGCGCCTGGTCCGACCACGCGCCGGCGGGATAGGCCCCGAGCGAATAGACCACGTTCATGGCCACCAGCACGAGGGGCGCGAGAACCAGCGGCAGCCCCTCGTCGTGGGCCTTGAGGACGAGGAAGGCCTCGCTGAAGCGCGCAAGGGTGAAGACCACGCCGATGGCAACGACGCCCCAGAACGGACGGCCGAGATGCCTGAGATCCTTGAAGCGCACGGGCGGCGGGCGCCCCCCCTCCGCGACGCCGGCGGCCCTGTCCTCGACGCCCGCCACCACGCAGAGGACCGCGAGGATGCCGGGCACGAGGGCGATCCAGAACACCGTCCGCATGTCATCGGCGAACAGCGCCATGAACGCGATGGCGAGCAGCGGCCCGACGAAGGCGCCGACCGTGTCGAGGGCTTGGCGCAGGCCATAGGCGCGCCCCCGAATCTCGGCCGGCGTCACGTCGGCGACCAGCGCGTCGCGGGGCGCCCCCCGCATGCCCTTGCCGACGCGGTCGGCGAAGCGTGCGGCGAGCACCATCCCGGGCGCGCCCGCGAGGGCGAAGAACGGCTTGGAGGCGGCGCCGAGACCATATCCAAACAGGATCAATGGCTTACGACGTCCGAAGCGGTCCGACAGGTAGCCGGAGAAGACCTTCACCACCTGCGCGGTGGATTCCCCGATGCCCTCGATCAGACCCACCATGGCGACGCTCGCCCCGAGCGTGCCGGTGAGGAAGAGCGGCAGCAGCGCGTGGATCATCTCGGACGAGATGTCCATGAACATGCTGACGAGGCCGAGGGCCCAGACGGTGCGCGGGATGGCGGGCCGGTCCGCCAGCGCGCTGGCGTGGCGTCCCGGTCCCGACGCCTGCATCTCATTCATCGCGGCTTTCCTCCTGGCGTGCCCGGCTCGCGCCTCAGCTTCCGAGATACTTGATGAGCGCCGCGATGCCGAGCACGATCAACAGGAGGATCAGCAGGCCGAGGCCCCACATCCCCCACATGCCGGAGCCCATCATTCCGTCGAAATTCATCATGGTTCCCTCCCTGGAGCCGGATCCGTCTCAGCATGCCACGAATGAGGACGCGTCAGCTGAGCGGCGTGCGTCGCAGGCGCAGGGCATTGACGATGACG
This sequence comes from Xanthobacter nonsaccharivorans, assembly GCF_043194755.2. NCBI lineage: Bacteria > Pseudomonadati > Pseudomonadota > Alphaproteobacteria > Hyphomicrobiales > Xanthobacteraceae > Xanthobacter > Xanthobacter nonsaccharivorans. Next base: position 4,251,032 of record NZ_CM195526.1, read on the forward strand.
CTGACGGAGGACAGCGCCATGGCCGCAGCCGCGATGATGGGTGAGAGCAGGAGCCCGAGCCACGGGTAGAGCACGCCGGCGGCGATGGGCACGCCCGCCGCATTGTAGATGAAGGCGAAGAACAGGTTCTGGCGGATGTTGCTCATGGTGGCGTGGCTCAGCTGCCGGGCGCGGGCGATGCCCTGGAGATCGCCCTTGAGCAGGGTCACGCCGGCGCTCTCGATGGCGACGTCGGTGCCGGTTCCCATGGCGACGCCCACGTCAGCCGCGGCGAGGGCGGGTGCATCGTTCACGCCGTCGCCGGCCATGGCGACGATGCGGCCTTCCTGGCGCAGCCGTGTCACCACCTGCGCCTTGTTCTCCGGCAGCACCTCCGCTTTCACCTCGTCGATGCCGAGGCGCCGGGCCACCGCCTCGGCCGTCGTCCGGTTGTCGCCGGTGAGCATGACGACGCGCACGCCAGCGGCCCTGAGCGCCGCGAGGGCGGCCGGCGTCGTCGCCTTGACCGGGTCGGCGATGGCAATGAGGCCGCCGATGCGCCCATCGATAGCGACGAAGATCACGGTGGCGCCGTCGGCGCGCAACGCCTCGGCCTCGGCCGACAGGGGGGAGAGGTCCACGCCTTCCTCGCCCATGATGCGGTGGCTGCCGATGACGAGCTTCCGCCCGTCCACCGCCCCGGTCACGCCCTTGCCCACCGGGCTGTCGAAATCCTGAGCCTCGCCGAGCGGCACGCCCCTTTCCGCCGCCGCGGCGACGATGGCGGCAGCCAGCGGATGCTCGCTTGCGCGTTCCAAGGTCGCGGCGAGCCTGAGCAGCTCCGCCTCGTCGAGACCCGCCACCGCCTTGAGGGCGGTCACCTTCGGCTTGCCTTCGGTGAGGGTGCCGGTCTTGTCCACCACCAGCGTGTCCACCTTCTCGAACCGCTCCAGCGCCTCGGCATTCTTGATCAGCACGCCCATGGACGCCCCGCGGCCCACCCCCACCATGATGGACATGGGGGTGGCGAGCCCGAGCGCGCACGGGCAGGCGATGATGAGCACCGCCACCGCGGCGATCAGCCCGTGGGCGAAGCGCGGCTCTGGCCCGAAGATGCCCCACGCCGCGAAGGCGATGAGCGCGATGGCGATCACCACCGGCACGAACCAGCCGGACACCTCGTCGGCGAGGCGCTGGATGGGCGCGCGCGAGCGCTGCGCCTCCGCCACCATGTGGACGATCTGCGCCAGCATGGTGTTGCGCCCGACCTTGCCGGCCTGCATGACGAAGCCGCCGCTTTGGTTGAGCGTGCCGCCGATGACCTTCGCGCCCACCTCCTTGGTGACCGGCATGGATTCGCCGGTGATCATGGATTCGTCCACCGAGGAGCGGCCCTCGACCAGCTCGCCATCCACCGGGACCTTCTCGCCCGGCCGCACGCGCAGGCGGTCGCCCACCACGACCTCTTCCAGCGTCACATCCTCGTCGCTGCCGTCGTCGCGTACGCGCCGGGCGCTCTTGGGGGCGAGGTCGAGCAACGCGCGGATGGCGCCGCCGGTCTGCTCGCGAGCGCGCAATTCCAGCACCTGGCCGAGCAGCACCAGCACCGTGATGACGGCGGCCGCCTCGAAATAGATGGCCACCGATCCATCGGCCGCACGGAAGGTGGCAGGGAAGATCTGCGGCGCGGCGGTCGCAACAACGCTGTAGAGCCACGCGACGCCCGTGCCCATGGCGATCAGGGTGAACATGTTGAGATGCCGCGTGACCACCGACTGCCAAGCGCGCACGAAGAATGGCCAGCCGGCCCAGAGCACCACCGGCGTCGCCAACACGAGCTGGGTCCAGTTGGACGCTTGCGCGCCGAGCAGCATGTGCAGGTTGGTGAGGTGCCCACCCATCTCCAGCGCGAACACCGGCAGCGCCAGCGCAAGGCCGATCCAGAAGCGGCGCGTCATGTCCACGAGCTCGGCGCTCGGGCCGGCCTCCCCCGCCGCGACCTCAGGTTCCAGCGTCATGCCGCAGATGGGGCAGTTGCCCGGCCCCACCTGGCGGATCTGCGGGTGCATGGGGCAGGTGTAGATCACGCTTGTCGGCTGGCCCTTCGCTGCGGGCGGCGTCTCCGCCGCACCGGCGGCATAGGCAGAAGGGTTTGCGTCGAACTTGTCGTGGCATTTTGCCGAGCAGAAGAAGTAGCTCTTGCCCCGGTGCTCCGACCGGAAGCCGGCGGTGGCCGGGTTCACCACCATGCCGCAGACGGGATCCTTCACGGTGTCCGCTGGCGCGGTCCCGGTTCCTTCGGGCGGGTGAACCGCATCGTCCCGGTGATGGTGATGGCCGGCGGGCGCGTCGTGCTCAGTCATGAGGACCGTCTCCGGAACGGGGGGCTGTCGCGGATGAAATTCCGATACGGGGGAGGAAGGCGGGAACGCGGCTCGCGTAGTCATCCCGCAGGGACCCGAACTCGGCACGGGCGGCGGCGGCCTCCTGCCGCGCGAGCCGCGCATGGACCCAAACTAAAATGGGGAACATGGCGAGCGTGACCAATGTCGGCCACTGCAGCAGAAGGAAGGTCAGAGACCCCAGCGCATGAGCGCGATGCTCCGAAAGCAGCAGGAAGGCCGCCGCAAGAAGAAAGCCGACGGCAATGATGCCACCTCGCGAGCGCCAGCCCTCCCGGTGCTGGACTTGCGCGCCGGTGTCGTCATGCAAGGACATTCGGTCCTCCTCCACCTGATCGAGGCAGGTCGGCGGAGATTGCCGACCTGCCAGCGAGGCTCGACGCTCACATGGGGCCCATTCCACCCGGCATCATGAGCTGGTCCGCCGTGCGCTTCTGCGCTTCGTCGAACGACGCGTAGAGCGGCCCGAGCGCGGCCTTGAGGCGGCGCACCGCTTCGAGACGGGTGGCGAGCATGCGCTCATGGCCCTCAATCCGCTGAATGAGGGTCGGGGCGGCGGCGCCCTGCGCGGCCATCATCATCTCCTGCATGTCGCCCATCATGGCGCGGTTGGCCTTGAGCGCCTCCGTGAATGCGTTCCACAGGGGCTGCTGGGCATCGGTGATATTCAGCTCGGCCTTCAGGAAGGCGATACGTCCTGCGATGCGGCCGGGATCCATCATCTGGCCCATCCCCATGGCGCCGGCAGCGGCTCCGCCCATCATCCCCATGCCGGCCCCCGCGTTTCCGCCTCCCATCATGCCCATGCCGCCCTGCCCCATCATCCCCATCATGCCAGGCCCCATCATGCCTTGAGGACCACCGGGCATCGGCGCGGCCTGGGACGGTTGCGGCGCCGGCGCGGGCGCCTGGGACACGGTGGTTTGGGGCACGGCAGCCTGGGGCGCAGCAGGCTGGGCCTCCGGCGAATGGTGCGCGTCCTCGGCGAAGCCTGGCGTGGCGAGCAGCAGCGCGCTGGCGAGCATCAGATTGCGAAACGTCGTCATGGTCAGTTCCCTCCTGTCGCTGCGGCCCGGCGGATGCCGGCCGCCTGGAAATCCAAACCGCTCCGTGTGTCCTGCGGCCTCGTGTCCTCGCTCCTGTGCTGTGGTTCCGCACCGGCTGGGTGGGCACTTTCCGCGCCGCCGTAGAGGCTGTCGAAGGCCCGCTCCCACAGGGCGTCCCGCACGCGCCGTCCCTGCTCGATCACCTCGGCGACGCGCGAGACGACGCGCTCCTCCTCGACCTTGAAGGGATTGTCCGGAGCGGCCGGATGCCGGTCCCCGTCGATCTGCTCCGCGAGCCATCGGACACCGCGCATCCAGGGCATAAAGCCTTCCGACAACAGGTAGCGGCTGGTGCGCATGGGGTGCAGCGTCTCCAGCGTCGCCGCGGACCAGGGCGTCGTCAGCGCCCGCACCCAAGGGCTGACGAAGGCGCGGTAGAAGGCTTCGTTGCGCTCCGACAGGTCGCGCACCCGCTCGAAGGCAGGGTCCTGCCGGGCGAAGCGGATGTCCGACACCTCGCGCGCCTCGAAGCGGACCTGATAGCCGCCCTCACGGCAGTCAGGATCGCCCGAGGGATTGTCGATCTTCATCTCGTAGAGACCGGGCGGGAGCGTCTCGATCCGCGGCAGGCTCTCGAGGATGGCCCGATGCTCCAGCCGCGCGACCTTGGCGGAAACGAAGATGCCGAGGTGACCCACATGGCGGTTGACGAGATAGACGATGCGCTGGCCCGCCGCCTTCAGGTCGTCCGTATCCTTGTACACGACCGGTATCCAGCCGAGCGCCTGATGGGGCGGCGTGATGTTGTCGCCATAGGAGGCGAAGATCACGAGCGGATTGCGGATGCGCCTGAGATCCGCCTGGCACCCTTCGCAGATCTGGACGCGGCCCTGCTCCAGCCGGTTGCCGACGAAGAAATTCTCCACGATGGCGAGGATCTCTTCCCGGCTCAGGAAGTAATAGCCGCCCCACCAGCGCTCGAAGGCAAGGAACCGCTCCCGCTCCGTGTCCATGTGGGCATAGAGGTTCGCATACTTCTCCCACACGGCCTCGGGCTTCAGCCCCTCGAAGTTCTGCACCAGGAAGGCGCCGTCGAAGCGTCCGTCCCCGAGGTCGGCGAGAAGGTGTGTCAACCATGCCCCGCCCTCGAAGCCCGCCGCAATGCGCATGGGATTGATGCCGGTCTCGCCGGCCCAGTAGGACAGAGGGGTTCCGTTCAGCACGGTGGGTCCGGCCAGCCCCGCGCAGTCCGCGGCGAGCAGCGTCACCGCCCAGCCGGCCTGGCAGTTTCCATAAAGCACAGGCGCGGCGCCGGAATGTCGATGGGATACATCCTTTACGAACCGCCGCAGCGCATGGAGCACGTCGGCGAGCGTCTGCCCCGCGGCAGGCTCGGGATAGAAGGTGACGAAATAGACCGGGTGCCCCTGGTGCAGGGCGACGCCGATCTCGGAATCCTGCTTGAAGCCACCGATCCCAGGTCCATGACCCGCGCGCGGATCGAGGATCACCACGGGCGGCTTGGCCGCGTCCAGGCAATCTTCCAGGCACTCGTCCCCCGCGCGGGTCACGCGCAGGAGGGCATAGTTCGCCGGACGCTCGAACCGGCGGGCATCGAGGATGACTTCATAGTCGAAGTCGAGCAGAGCCGGCTTACCGGCACGCTCGTGCGCCAGCATGTTGTCGGCCCGCTGGCGCAGCGTGTCCCAGAACAGGATGGAGCGTTCCATAGCATCCCGCGCATAGGCGAGAAGCTCCCGGGGCAGCTGGGCCGGATCGACAATCAGTGTACGGTCCGCCCGTCGCCCAGCCGAGTTCGATCCCGGATCAGGACTGTCTGGAGGACCGGCACCGAAGGAAAATGATACCGCATCAGCCGCAAAAGGTCTGGATCCGTCCCGTTGTGTCATGGTGACGTGCTCGTTTCCGGTCAGCGCGAGGCTGACTTGAGATCCCGATGCGCCATGCGCGCGACTTGATGCGCGCGACTTGGCTGGTGCCGCGCGGCACCGCCAAGGCCGGCCCTTCCCACGGAGGGATGGCAGTCGGCGAGATCAGGCTTGGAAACGCGGGGGATCGAGGCCCGGGGCCACTGCCAGCCCGTCCCCGATCTGGTCGGCGAGGCTGAACCGGGGGCGGCTGAACGTCAGATGCTGACCTTCCAGCTCGACACCGTCCTCCACGAGCACATAGGTACTGCAGGACAGGCTGCAGCATTTCCCGTGCCCCGCGGCGTCGGACGGCGTGTCGGGATGATCTGCTTCATCCAAGGCGGACGCCGATGGACCATCGTTCAGGTGCGACGCCTGAGCAGCCTCATCGTGGTCATGGCACGGCATCGGCATTGCACTGGCCAAGGGCGCAAACAGCATCGCCACCGCCACCAGAATGGCCGGCAACACCCTTGCCCATGCCCCTGCCTGCCAGAGTCTGCTCATCTGCTCAGTCGCCGTTTCAGCGCACTATGGCCCAGATAGGCAAGGTATTGAAGCCGCGCCTTGAGCCCAATCAAACATCACACAATGGTGAGCGGATTCTGCGATCGGTGCCTCGACCATGTCGGTGCAAGTGCTGACGCTGCTGCAGTTCCATAGCTACTGCCTTGCGGAGGCCGTGGCGGCGGGAGCGCTGAACGGGGCACGCAGAACGTCGCGCGCATCATCGAGCAACTGAGTGGTGGACGGCAACACCCGCTCTGGACAATGACCTGGTCTGCAGCACTGATCGGTCTCGGCGTTATCCTACTTGCCAAGGGCTTTCCGCTCGTCGCCGACGGCGCCGGCGACGGTATCTTCTCCATCGCAAAGGGGACTCTGTCGCTCATTATTTTTGGGTGCAGCGCTGGCGGGCCGCCTCGCCCGTCCGGCGTTCCTCACTCAAGCCCTCGCCCCGCTCGGTGCCGCGTACCTCCTTTTCATGGGACGGGCTGCGGCTTGCTGAGCACGCTGGGGGCGCTTTGGCTGGAGGGCGGCCTGGCCTGTACGCTCGCCGTCTATAAGCTGCCGTTCATGCTTGGCCGGACCGCGGCGCAGTTTGCGTATCAGGCCGGCTCCAGCCTGATCGGCGCGGGCCTTGTCGGGCTAGTCGCAGGCGCTGCGGCCTTCGGCATTCTGGCGGTGCTATTCGACACGCTGCACCCGCCGATCCTGAGTCTCATCGTGGCGCGGGTCTTCGGCGCGCCTGCTGCCGTCGCCGGATAAGCGCTGGTCCACCGCGTCGCGAAGGAATCAGTGCCGTCCGAAATCTGGCGGCAAATCTTCTGCATCGCTGGTGGCGGCTTCGTCGGAGTCTCGGCGTTGCTGCGACTGGCAACTGCGCCGGCTAACTCCGTGTCAATTTTCTAAGCCTATCACGTTGCATGAGTTGGCCGAAGTGCGGTGAAAGCGGCCCCGGGACACGCTATTGCGTGTTCCCTGCAACGGTGTTTAACGTCCTCTTTTGCTTTTTGCAGGCCGGCGCTTCGCCGCTATTCTTTCGCGAGCTTCGTTGACCCGAAACTCCACGATCCTGTGGACCAGCGCAAATGGCACGGGCTCATCAATAGGAAGCTGAACAGAGCCCCCGGGCATTGCGGTATCCGGGCAGTTCCTCTTTAAACACTTCGATGCTGGATGGTGTCAGATAAAATCCGATGTGTTCTTCGTCTGCATGGTTGGCTGCGCTAGCTAGTCTCCGACCCTTGTTGACACTATAGCAAAGGGAATGCTTAAGCCGGTGGGAGCGAGCTCATCGTTCGCTCCAGCCAAAGGCGTTCAGCCCGCGAAGGGTCAAGCGCCAGAGCCTCAAGATAAGCGGTCCTGGCTTTTTCGGATTGTCCCGATCTTCGCAAAAGATCAGCCCGCACCGCATGATAGGGCAAGAAACCGGCCAGCGAAGGGTTCGACAATCGGTCAATTTCGTGGAGCGCCGCGTCGGGACCATCAATCTCGGCAACCGCGACAGCGCGGTTGAGGCGCACGACCACATCATCGCGGACGAGTAGCAATTGGTCATAGAGGGCCAGCACCTCGGCCCAAGGCGGCGACTCCTTCAAACTGTGCCGTTTGCTCCACGCCCGTTGCAATCGGGCCTGGATGACGCGTCCTTCGCCGCTGCTTTCATCGGCTTTGGCGAGGAACAGGTCGGCGTCAGCGATGAAATCGCGGCGCCATATTGCGGGATTCTGTTCCGATAAGGGGACCATGACGCCGTCCTTGTCGAGGCGCGCGGGTCTGCGCGCCTCGGCGTAGCGCACCAGAGCGGCCAGGGCATGAACCTCGGCGCTCTCCGGCATCAGTTCGGCAAGCAGACGGGTCAGACGAAGCACCTCCGCAGCGAAACCCGCATGCCGCCCCGTTGCTCCGCCGTCTTCGTGCGCCTTCGAATAGGCGATTTCGAGTGTGACCAGCACAGCCTCGAGCCGATCCGACCAATATTGCGGAGGTGGAAGCTCGAACGGCACACCAGCTTCCGTGATCTTATGCTTGGCGCGCACGAGACGCTGGGCCAGCGTCGTTTCCTGCACCAGAAATGCCCGCGCAATCTCCGAGACCGTAAGACCGCACACCAGCCGCAGGGTGAGCGCGGCGCGCGAATCCGGCGCCACGGCAGGATGGCAACAGATGAATATCAGGCGCAGCCTTTCGTCCGGCATGATCGAGGCGTCCTCGATCAGCAGATCTTCTGCATTGGGCCCGCCTGGCGGGGGCTCCGGCCTCAGGCGCTCGCGCGTGCGCTGGCGCCGCAGCGCATCGAGCGCAATCCGCTCGGCGGCGCGGTAGAGCCATGCGGCTGGGTCAGCCGGAACACCGCTTTGCGGCCAGGCGCCCATCGCACGCAGGCAGCTTTCCGAAAAGGCATCCTCCGCGAGCGAAAGATCACGGAACCGCACGGCAAGCGCGGCGACGATCCGCCCGCTCGCCGCCCGAAAGACACGGTCGAGGGCGAACCCGCTCACTCGCCCAGGAGCGGGCGAATTTCGATCCCGCCATCCTGGAGCACGGGGACTTTCTTGGCGATCTCGATCGCCTCGTCGAGATTGGCCGCCTCGATCAGATAAAATCCGCCCAATTGTTCCTTGGCCTCGGCGAAGGGGCCGTCATGTACGGTCTTCTTGCCGGCCTGTGTTCTGACCGTGGTCGCGGTTGACGTGCCCTTCAACCCTGATCCACCAAGCCGCTTGGAGCCAAGGTCCTTGGCAAAGGCGATGTGCTTGCCCACGACGTCCTGAATTTGCGGGCCAGCCTTGTCCGGACCATAGAAGGCTTCGTCTTCGTAGATGAAAAGCGCATATTTCATATCATGTTCCTCTATGTTCCGATCACGACGGCGCGCCCTGATCGGAACATAGACGCGCAGAACGGACGCGAATCGACAGGGATGAAAAAAATCTCAGAAGGCGGCCTGAACTGCGGAGGCAGGTGGGAAGTCACGGTGCCGCCGCCCTATTGATGTACCACTCCCGGCTGACACCGAACCGCCCGAGAGGCATTCCAAACGAAGAGAGTGACCATGGGCTATCTATGCAGGGATGGATGTGAGTGACAAGGCGACGGGGCAGACCCGAACGGCTTCGACCGGCCGACGCGGAGAGAAAGGGGCTTCAGGTCCGTAACCGAACCGCATGAGCGCGAGGCCTTCATCGGCTTCACTGACGTTCCCCATATCCTGCGCGGCGTGGTCGACGATTATCTCAAACGGAACGGAGTCCACATCGCGCCGACCATCGCATCGACAATTTCGCGATGGGCATCTCGCTGGTGGCCTCCACCCGGGGCGCGGCGTTGCTGCCGGTCTATGTCGAGCCGCTTCTGCCCTGGTCGGTGGTGAGCCGGCCCCTCAAGGACGAGCCGCCCACGATCGACATCGCCATCAGCTATCGGCCCGACAACCCTTCGCCCGTGCTGGAGGCGTTCCTCAGCCGCATCGATCAGCTCATCTCGGTGGGACCAGCGGGGAATCGGGGACGGGGTCGGGCGTAAATCCAGGTGCGGCCCGTCGGCTCCAGGTGACAACAGCCCACGCGTCACATCATCGAGCAGGGCAACCTCAGCACCATCTTAAGCGCGCCAGAAGTGAACATTGCGTCTCGGGCGGAGTGCGCACATCGCCCTATACACGGAGGATCTTCTCCATCGGCTTGCCTTTGGCGAGTTCATCGATGAGCTTGTCGAGGTAGCGGATTTCTCGCATGAGCGGGGCAGCGACATCCTCGACGCGAACGCCGCAGATCACACCCGTGATTTTGGTGCGCGCAGGATTCAGCTTCGGCGCCTGGGTGAGGAACGTCCGGAAATCCGTTCTGTTGTCAAGATGGAGATCAAGCTCCTGCTGGCTGAAGCCAGTCAGCCAGCGAATGATCTCGTCGACTTCGGCTTTGGAACGCCCTTTCCTTTCTGCCTTGGTAACGTAGTGGGGATAAACGCTCGAGAAGCTTGTTGTGTAGATGCGATGCTCGGACACCATGATGATCCGTCCGGTTCCGGTTACCCCCAATCTATAAGAGATAGTTCGACGATAAGCCGTCAATTTATTCGAGAAAGGTGCTTCACGCTAAATGAAGACATTGGGTCGGTGCCCGAAAGCAGACATTTCGCTTCGCGGCCCATGGACGCCTTGCCAGTTGGAGCGATGCGATCCGAGGAATCGACTCCAAGCCCACGCCCGGTTCCAGACAACTGCGGCCTGTTACCTCCTCGAGGTCCGCCCTCGCTTTAGGTTCAACCGAGCCGCACTCCCTGTCGGCATGCCGGAACCACTTCATCGCGCAGGGATGGGAGGAATGGGCACGCCGCCTTTGAAGCCTTGGATCGTCCATTCATAAGCGATGGTCCCCGTGCGGAAATTGCCGAGACGGGCGGACGCGAGGTCGAGAATGTCGACGATGATCGACTACCTCTCCCGCATGGACTTCGTCGTTCTCGAAGAGCTCGGCTAATCGTGGCCTGACGTGCTCTGGCGAATTCGCGCCGCCAAACCCTCCGATCCGCCAAAACCGTTTCAAAAACCGTTGCAGAAAATGGGTGCGACGCCATCGCCGGCCAGCGTTTCCAGCTCCCGAGGAGAATGGGGTCTCCCAGCGAAGGAGAATAGGTGGCGGAAATCACCCACCGCCCGCCCTCGCTTCGCCTGGGCCAATGCACAACGGCTCACGCCAGCAGGGCGAGGAGAGAAGGCGGCGCCCCCTCGAACGCGAAGGGATTGAGGAACTGCCGTCGCCACAACAGGTTTCTATCAATTTCGCTCAAATCCGCTTCCGCGCAGATCGCCGCCCATCCATCCCTGATCACGGTGATCTGGTGCTCCGCCAAAGCCATCGCGTCTTGGCGAGAGAGGAGGAACAACGGGGCTGCATCGAGGCATAGCACGATCCGGCTCCAGCGCTCATTGCCGGCGATCAGCATGGCCTGGGTCGCCTCGCCGCCCGCCCGGGCCTGCGGGCAGATGTCATAGGCCGGCGTAAGCGCCAAGCTCTGCCCATCCCAGAAGGCGGCGTGATTGCGGGCGTGATCGTCCGTGTTGCCGCAAAGTATATTGAAAAGCATGCGACTAAAGAGTTCCCTCAGCGTCTCCCTCGGCGCCATGAAGCGATGGCGGACAATCGTCGCGAGATCCTCGTAGCTCGCGTAGCGCGCCATCAGTTCGTCGAGCTCGAGCAAGGTCAGAGCCGAAACCATCGCGCGGCGCTGCCAGCCTGCCGTGGATTTCTCGCGGTCAAAGCGCTCGACCAGCAGGACATCCTTGCCAGCCGTGCGCTCCAGTGCCACGTGGGCGACCGTCATGCCGCTCTCGGCTGCCAGGCGCATCGCCACATACTCGGCCTTGACGACGCTGTAGAGGTCGCTTTGCGATGAGAATTTCGCGACATATTTGCGGTCACCCGACGTGAGCATCGCCTTCGGGCGCGCGCCGCCGATCGAGCTGCCGTGAAGAAGCGCCCGGTCGAGTTCGGGAGCGAGCGGGAGACCTTTTTCGATGCTGGCCGCGGCGTTCATCAGGTCGTCGAGGGAGACGGGCGTCGCGTCGCGGGCGACGTACTTGGCGGCTGATGTCTGAAAATCCAGTGCCCCGATCCGATCGGAGCCGGGCTCCAGGAGATAGGTGAGCTCGTCGAGCGAGGCGGCGTCGACATCACGCCCCTGCACACCGAGCTTCCGATTGAGGATCACGCGCCGACCCCACGCATCAGGCGCTGCATCACGGATGCAACTAGGCATGTGCAGTCCGTTGAGGAGGGGCAGCACGCCGGCGCGCAGCGGCAACTCGGGCTCATAGAGCGGAATGGCATTCTTCCGTGCCAGATAGCTGCGTCCGTAGTTGAACAGCAGCTGATTGCCGGTCGCGGCGAGCCGGCCGGCGACCACCGGCCCGGTCTCGCCCGGCAGCCAGACCCAGACGAATGCCTCGGTTGGCCCCGCGTCAGAAGTCATCCTTGGCCTCCAGCTTCGAGGCGCGCGCCGCCTTGGGCAGGAGCGTCAGCATCGCCGTGTTGGCGCCGATCGCGCTCGTGAGCGCCCCCTGGTCGGCATCGAAGAGCCGCACGCCCACCACGGCCGCGGCCTCGAAGACGGCGCCGATGGCGCAGCCGGGGTCGCCCTTCTCGATGCGCTGGACCAGACCGCGGGAGATGCCGGCGCGTTCGGCTAGTTCAGCGGCCGTGATCTTGCGTTCGATGCGGGCGCGGCGGATGAGCTGGCCCAGCAGCAGCACGGCGTCGTGGCTGTAGCGGGAATAGGGACGGCTTATCGGCTTGGCCATGGCAAACGACTCCATAACAGACCATGAAGCTATTTATTGATCTATTTATGATCCAAAATGGTCGTCGGCAAGAGAAGAATGCCGGTTTGGTCCATAAGTGATTCATTTAGATATTAACTGAGCCATTAATGGATCTTAATGCCTCGGCGTTAAAAATTGCAGGGAAGAGCGGGAGCCCCCCCCCAACCCTTCTTCGTTCTGCCACTGGAAATGCATTTCGAGCTGTCGGGGGCGAGCGTGGCCGGCCGAAGATGATCGTCAGCGACAATGGCGGCGAGTTCACCTCCAATGCCATTCTGGGCTGGGCCGACGCGGCTCGGGTCGAATGGCACTACATCGCCCCCGGCAAGCCCACGCAGAACGGCTTCATAAAAAGCTTCAACGGCCGCCTTTGGGACGAGCTGTTGAACGAGATGCTGTTCTCCGGCCTGTCCCAGGCCAGAGCGGCTCTCGCCCGGTGGCAGCGCAACTACAACACCGACCGGCCGCACTCGAAGCTCGGATGGCAGACACCAAACGCCTTCGCCTTAACGTTCCATCCGCAGCGGGATCAGATGCCCCACACCATCAACGGCTCGGCGTCTGCCCCAGCCACTCCGCACGCCCAAGAGGGCAAACCCAACCGCCAGAACGAACTCACAGCTGGATAGAAGTTGGGGGCAACGTCAGGGGCTTTGTCGGAGGCTCGCGGATAATACTCCATCGATTTGCACCGTGGCGGGCGTTCGTAGCGCAACGAGCTCTAAATTCATGGTCGATCGGAAAGCTCGCGCCAAAATCGAATGTTGGAGCCCCGCCGGAAAGTTGACGCTTGTGGGCTCAATGCCTCTTCCTTCAAGTGCCTGACATGCAAATTTCGGCGCACGGAGATCTGCACCCAACAACCTTTCCACGTTTTCAAGGGCCTCTGCAGTCGCTATGTTCTCGATGTCGGGGGCGTGGCGGATGGGATTATCGGCGATCGCAGGACGTTATATCGTCCTTCTAGTGACGAGCTTCGTAGCGACTGCCGCAATGGCGCAGGACGCCAAGCCTGATATCGCAGACATCCAGCGCGCCTTGGTCAAACATGGCTACAGTGTTGGATCGGTTGATGGCCTTTGGGGGCGCCGCTCCATCAACGCTCTCGCCGCCTTTCAAAAGGCGGAAGGATTGTCAGCGACTGGGGAGCTCGATCGCGCAACGATTTCTCGCCTGCTCCAGCCCCGACAAGCACGGCCGCCATTGAACCCGGATGCCGGCTCTGTCCCGGCACCAGGCAAGGGGAGTTCGCCGGTGCTCGAAAAACCGGCGTCCTTGCCTCCACCGAGGGCAGAAGCTGCGAAGCCAGTGGCCGGCGCCTCATCTGTGCCGCCGGCAAGGAGCGCACCGATTTCTTCCCCGCCTGCTCCGGCGACAGACCAATCCCGAAAGACTGCGCCGTCAAGCGGGCCTGGTTTCGGCTGGATTATCGGCATCGTGGCCAGCTTCGGGATCATAAGCCTGCTTGTGCGCCGCCGCGGGGACCCGACAAGAGCAGGAGGCAAGAATAGTAGTGGTGCCGGACAGCTTCGAATATCTCGCAATGATCATTCAGCATCGGCGCCCGCCACGTCGATGGCAAAAGCTGCGCCCGCGCTTTCCGACGCGCTCAAATCCAGCTTAGTTGTTCATAACGCGAGCGTTGGTCGAGCAATCGAAAATCGAAAGGCGCCAGTCCCTCCTTCCGAGGTCTCGCCTGAAAACGAAGAGGCACTACTACGCGTGGTGGAGGCACCCGCCGCAACAGCATTGGCGAATACACTAGCGGATGACCTGAAGGAGCGTTTGGCTGTTCACAACGCCCAAGTCGGGCGAGCCATCGGGGGGCAAATTTCATCGGACGGCTCTGTGCTATCGTCATTCGACAGGAATGTGGAGTTGACGGCGGGACTGAAAACAGCGACTGCCAACGCACCTCCCGCCCTGGGAGATGAGCTCAAGGCCAAACTGTCCGCGCCCAACGCCGAGGTCGGGCGAGCCATCGAGGGGCGAAATAGTGATCTAGCCTCTGCCCATCAGGCGCGCTCATCGTTCATGGAACGGCTTGTTGGGGGCGTCCGTCGCGATGAGCCTGCGCCAGCCGACGGGTGGACTCCGGCCGGCCAGACGGTCCGGATCAGCCCGCATGTTGTTGGCGGCGGCATGATCTATGTGGGCCGCCGCCTGCCGCAACAGGGCAGCGGCCACCAGCCAGAAAACTGCCTCATCAATCCGGATCTCGCGGTGGCGACACGCAGCGGAGATCCCCATGGCGTCACCATGGGCTACTGGCCCTCGTATTCCACAATTTCTGCCGAAGCCAGGAAGTCGTACCTCGAATGGCTGGCCGGCCCCCGGTCAGATCCCGGCACGTACATCGGTTATGTCTTTCTCTATTTTTACGGTCTTGAACGCCGTCTGATGCTTGAGAAGGGAGCACCCGATACAGAAGCCGTGGTGGCAGAAGTGCGGCGGCTTCTCAGTATTTATGGCTCGCATCATTCCTTCCGCCGCTATGCGCAGGAACTCCTCTCCACCCATGAGATGCGGCAGGCCCTGCCTCCTCAAACCGTCGTCCCGGACGCAGGCTTCGCGGGCTATGAGGTGCCCCTGCACATCAAGGCGGCGCTGGGCGCCCGTGTTCGAGACGGGCAAGAAATCGAACCCGATTTGCTGCTTGCTTATGTCATGTCCCATCCGGAGACCAGCGTCCGGACACCGGCCAAGCGAGCGATCGCCGAACTCCGGGAACTTTTCGCGGCCGCCGTCGCGCGCGCTCACCCCAAGGGCATTCGCGTGCCGATGGGGCGCGCCAAGATGCTGAAGGGCACGTATCGCGCCTGCAGCGGCACCTTCGAGGTGGATATTCAGCCCTACGGCGGGGATCTGCCCGACATCACCGGCCGAAGCCAGCCTCTCCAAACAGGCCGCGACATCTTCTATGCGTGCGTTGAGCAACTGGAAGCCTACAGCAGAGCTCTCGGCCGCCTTCCCGGCATGACGCCCAATCTTGCCGCCATCGCGCGTCTTCCCCCCGGCCATCGGCGGCGGCGGGTGGAGCAGATGGAGGGGCAGCCCCTGAGCCGGATCGGCGCCCTCGTCAGGGACGGCTCCCCAAGCGCAATTGAGCGGTTCATCGTGCTCACAGGGCTAGACGACGACCGTCCGTTCGGCCGCGCTAAACTCAAGGATCTGGCCGCCGTCCTGGCGGCCTTCGGCTACGGCACCACAGCGGATCCGGCATTCTCGATGCGTGCCACGCAGCTCGGAGAACCCATCGTCGTGTTTCCGCTCGCCGCCGAGGCCGAGGCTGCGCTTATCCCGAGCGCGGACTACCGCAGGGTGCAAGCGACAATCATGCTTGGCATGCTCATCGCGTCAGCCGATGGCATCTTCGATGAAGGCGAACGTCGGGGCCTTATCGCTCGCATCGAGGGCGCAACATTCCTGTCTGAAGACGAACGTCAGAGGCTGAAGGCAGAGCTGGTTGCCAATGAGCAGGCGCCGGGCCGGATGGCGGACTGGATGAAGCTCCTCAAGGATATGGAGGCTGCCGACGGCGCCTGGGTGGCGGACGTGCTTGTGGACGCCGCGGCGGCCGATGGGCGTATCGATCCCAAGGAAGTCGCCATGCTGGAGAAGCTGTTTCGCCGGCTGGGGCTCGATGAGGCCTCGCTCTACGCACGCCTGCATGGCGGTCTGGCGGGGCGGGGGCAGGGGCGAGACGATGACCTTGAACTCGTCGTTCCCCCGGGCATCCAACTGAACGGACCGGCCATTCCGCCTCCACCATCCGTTGAAACGCCGGACGAATCCCGCTCCCGGGTGGACCAGTCGCGGCTTGAAGCGATCCGCCGCGAGACCCGCTCGGCCGCAAGTGTGCTCGCGGATATCTTCGCCGAGGAAGAGGCTGTGGCCGAGCCCTCGCCGCCCGCCCCCGCTCCTGAAAACGACGCAGAAGCAATCTTCGAGGGGCTGGAGCGGCGATATGGCAGCCTGCTGACCGAACTCTCGGAGCACGAGGAGTGGACCGCGGCGGATTTCGAGCATTTGACGCGTGACGCCGGCCTAATGCCCGGTGCCGCGCGCCAGGCACTGAACGATTGGGCCCTTGATCGCTTCGACGAATTGCTGATCGAGGGCGAAGACCCCATCATCGTAAACCGATACCTGCTTCCCTTGCCCGGCGAAACGGCCCCGGCTTCGCCGTCCGCTGATCTACGAGCCCCCGCATGACGCCAAAGGGTCCGACCATCCGCCCCCGTGACCGAGACACCATCCTGACCGCTCTGCGCGCTGGCGTGGTGCCGCGTATCGGGCTCCATCACATTCAGGTCGGCCGCCAGCGGGAGATCGAGGCGATGCTCCGCGATGTGGACCGCATCGCCGACGGCGGCTCCAGCATCCGCTTCGTGATCGGCGCGTACGGCGCCGGCAAGACCTTCTTCCTGTTCTTGGTCCGGCAGATCGCGCTGCAGCGCAAGCTGGTGGTGTGCCAGGCCGATCTCTCCCCGGACCGGAGGATCCACGCCACCGCCGGGCAGGCGCGCACGCTCTACGCCGAGTTGGTCAAAAGCCTCGCGACGCGGGCCGTGCCGGATGGGGGCGCCCTGCGCAGCATCTTGGAGAGCTATATCCAGAAGGCCACGGAGCGGGCAAAGAGCCAAGGATGCGATATCGAGACGGCGATCAAGAACGGCCTCGGCGACGTGCGCGAAATGATGGGAGGCTATGACTTCGCCACCGTCGTGGCAGTCTATGCGCGGGGCTATGAGGAGGGGAACGGGACGCTGCAGGATGCGGCGCTGCGTTGGCTGCGGGGCGAATACAGCACCAAGACCGATGCACGGGTCGACCTTGGCGTCCGCACCATCATCGACGACGCCATGTTCTATGATGCGCTGCGGCTATTGGCGCGCTTCGTCCGGTTGGCCGGTTTCGGAGGCCTGCTGGTGTGTCTTGACGAACTGGTGAACCTCTACAAGCTCCAGCACGGCCAGGCCCGCAAGCAGAATTACGAACAGATCCTGCGCATCCTGAACGACGTGCTGCAGGGCACGACCGAGGGCCTTGGGTTCATCCTGGGCGGCACCCCCGAATTCCTGCTCGACACGCGGCGAGGGCTCTATTCCTACGAGGCGCTGCAGTCCCGCCTGGCCGAGAACAGTTTCGCGACCAATGGTTTGGCCGACTATACCGGTCCTGTCATCAACCTTCCCAATCTCACGCCTGAGGAGCTCTTCCACCTGCTCGAACGTCTTCGCGACGTCTTTGCCGCAGGCAAGGCCGAGGACTGGCTCGTTCCGGACGAGGCGCTGCACGCCTTCATGGATCATTGCGCGCGGCGCATCGGCGAGGCTTATTTCCGCACACCTCGCAATACGATCAAGGCTTTCGTCGATCTTCTCGCCATCATCCAGCAGAATCCGGGCGCCGACTGGCGCGAATTGCTCGGTGCGCTCGCCGTCGCGGAGGATCGGGGTGCCGGAGACGAACAGGATCTGATCGCACTTGACGAGGACCCGGACGACGAGCTTGCCACGATCCGCCTTTGATCAACTGGCCGAGCCGGTTCGCCGCTGGATCTGGCAGCAGAAATGGCCTTCGCTGCGCGACGTCCAGGAGAAGGCGATTCCGGCTGTTTTGGCCGGCGGAGATATCGTCATCTCCGCGCGGACAGCAGCCGGGAAGACGGAGGCGGCCTTTCTGCCTCTGCTGTCGCGCATCGCTTCGAACGGGCGCAGCGCGGACGGCTTCGCGGTCCTTTATGTCAGTCCTCTCAAAGCACTGATCAATGACCAGCATCGCCGGCTCGAAAGCCTGTGCGAAGCGTGCGACATCCTTCTGCACAAGTGGCATGGCGATGTGAGCGAAGACGCTAAGGCCCGCGCCCGCAAGCGGCCCTCCGGGCTGGTGCTGATCACACCCGAATCCCTCGAGGCGCTCCTCGTACGACGCGGACGGGAAGCACCGAGGCTGTTCAGCCGGCTCGATGCCTTTGTGATCGACGAGCTGCACGCCTTCATCGGCACCGAGCGGGGCATGCAGCTCCAGTCGATCCTCAATCGCATCGAGGTCGCCACGGGGCGAGAGCGGATCGACCGTATCGGCTTGTCTGCAACCCTGGGCGACATGCATCTGGCCGCCGAGGCTCTTCGGCCGGGAGCCGGGGGAAGCGTCTCCATCATCGAGGGCGTTGACGAAGGCAACGGGCTGAAACTGCAGATCCGCGGTTACGCGATAGAACGGCCAGCGTCGGCGGATGATGAAACGCAGGATGGTGGCGACGAACGCCGCGATCCGTTCGGGGCTTCCAGCGTGCCTGATCGGCTTGCGAGCGACCTTTTCCGTTTCCTGCGAGGCCGCAGCAACCTGCTGTTCGCCGGCTCGCGCGTGAATGTGGAGATCTACACCGACCGCCTGAGCGAAATGTGCCGGGCGAACAGCTTTCCAAATGAGTTCTTCGCCCACCACGGCAATCTCGCCAAAGCCATGCGCGAGGAGGTGGAGCACCGCCTACGGGATGATCCGAGGCCGACCACGGCAGTGGCGACGATGACGCTGGAGCTTGGCATCGACATCGGCGATGTCGAGACTGTTGCCCAGATCGGCCCCGGCTTTTCCGTGGCCTCGCTCCGTCAGCGGCTCGGGCGTTCCGGCCGCAGGCCCGGCAAGCCGGCCAAGTTGCGGATCTTCGTCCCCGAGCCGGTAGCTGGACCTGGGGATCACCCGGTTGACCGGCTGCATCTGGGACTTGTCCAGTCGATTGCGATGGTTGAATGCCTACTGGAGAACTGGTGCGAGCCGCCGGCGGACGCCGGACTGCATCTGTCGACCCTTATTCACCAGATACTGGCGGCGATCCTTCAAACTGGCGGGCTTAAGCCGGCCTCCGCGTGGCAGCTGCTGTGCGGCCGCGGGCCGTTCCGCAACGTGGACAAAGGTCTCTTTGCCGATCTCCTGCGTCGTATGGCCCACCCAGACGTCCGCCTCATCGAGCAGTCCCCCCAGGGGCTTTTGATGATCGGCGAAACCGGTGAGCAGATAGCCGAATCTCACGAATTATACGCCGTATTCATGACCGAGAAAGAATACCGCATCATCCACGAAGCACGCGTTTTGGGCACGTATCCGCTCAGCTCACCGGTAGCCCCCAACGAGACCCTCATTTTCGCCGGTCGCCGGTGGCGCATTCTTGATGTGGACGATCATGCACGGGTAATTGCCGTTCAGCCCACGCGTGCCGGGAAGCCTCCATACTTCGCCGGAGACGGCGGAGCGATCCACGACAAGATCGTAAGTAAGATGCAAGATATCCTCGCCGGAGGAAATGTCTTCACTTATCTTGACACCGAGGCGGTGGGCCTTCTTAACGCAGCCCGCTCTGCCTTCCGAGATCTGGGGCTTCACGAGAGAAGCGTTATTCCGCATGGGGAAGGCGTGCTCGTCTTTCCATGGGCGGGAACTAGGAAGCTGAGAACGCTTCTCGCCGCCCTATTGGCAAGTGAACTCAAGGGCTCTGCCGCATGGCATGTGATCGAAATTCAAGAAGTCGACCTGGAAGGCGTAGCGCATCACCTGAAGCGGATTGCCGATGCGCCACCGCCGGATGGAATAACGCTCGCGGCACGCCTAGCCCAGCCGCAACTGGCGAAGTTCGACCGTTTTCTGTCGCCCGAGCTCATGAACCTTGTGACCGCAAAGGAGCGGCTCGACATTCCGGAGCTTCCATCCGTGGCGAGCGCGACTCTGCGCAATTTATCAAGGGTGGTTTGAGGCTACGCCTGCGCCATACAACCGGACGCTGGGCAGACCCCCAATAGCGCACATCCATTCGCGTCGCCACGCCATCCGCCGGCGCAACAAGGCCGGCAACGCCCCGCCGCTCAGGCACGAGCCGAGCCCGTGCGGCCACCAGGTCCGCTCATTCGAGCTCATCGATTTCCCCTCGGTGCAGATTCTCGGTGATCGGCGGCAGCAGGACAGGGCGTGGTCCGGTCGGGCGTGGCCGGCGGCCCGTGGCGTCTGTCGTGCTATCCTCGCCAAACCTCCGCAGGCTCACCAGCCGAGCCAGCACTGTATCGTCGAAGGGATTGTCCGGAGCGGGAGCACGGCCATGCAGGTCCGCTACGATTTCACAGGACAGACCGCCATCGTCACCGGGGGCGCGCGGGGTATCGGCCGGGCGATCGCGGAAGGGGTTGTCGCGACAGGCGCTGATGTGTGGATCTGGGACATCGACCCGGTGGAGCTTCCCGGCACCCGCTCCGTCGCCGTGGACGTGACGCAGCGCGCGGACATCGCGCGCGCCCTCACGTGTCTCGACGGCGGGCGCATCGACATTTTGGTGAACGACGCCGGATATCTGGGTAGCTACCGCTCTTTTGAGGGGTTCGACCCAGCGGAGTGGCGACAGATCCTGGAGGTGAACCTCCTCGGCATGTTCGAGGTCACCCATCAGGTGCTGCCGCTGATGCGGCGCGCCCGTGCCGGACGGATTGTCAATATGGGTTCCCTCGCCGGCAAGGAAGGGTTGCCGAGCCTTGCTGCCTATTCCGCGGCGAGCGCGGGGATCATCGCCTTCACCAAGGCCCTCTCGCGCGAGATCAACGACACGGAGATCCGCGTCAACTGCGTCGCCCCGGGCCCCATCGACACGCGCATGATCCGCGATCTCGGCAACGAGACGGCAGATGCCATGATCGAGGCAAGCCCGCTCGGCCGCCTTGGCGACCCGAAAGAGGTGGCGGCCCTCGTAATGTGGCTCTGTTCGGATGCGAGTGCCTTCAACATGGGCGCAGTCTTCGATATGTCGGGTGGGCGCGCCCGATATTGATACGAGAAATTCCCGCCGCGGTGGCAGCCCGTGAGACTGCGAGGATTGGAGCCCGGGAAGGCGGGAAACGCCGCCAACGGCTGCAATTTGCGCCAAGAGCTGAAGTTCACTGCGGCCATCACGAATGGCCGGTTTGGGGGCCAAGCGGACTTTAGTGACTTCTACGAACAGGTCCGCTTGCCTTCGCCTAGGACGATGCGCGCTCCCGTTGCATCCTCGGGTCTTTGGCCGCTGCTAGGCCGCTTGGGCGACTGCCGCCAAGGCGGCATCCGCTTTGGCGGCATATCGCCAAAGTTCAGGGACCACCGTGCACAACTTCTGTAGGTAGTGGCGAAGACCCCCAGCGTCTCCCGCGCTCATCTCTTCCTGCGCGATTTCCACAAACCACTCGCCGACTGACTCGCACCACTCCGTCAATTGCGGATTCGCTGCCGAAGCGATCAACCCAACGCGCATAAGGTCGTCAACGTCATAATGCGTTCCGGAACGCCGCCGTAGAACGCGCGCTAGGATGCGAACGTCTTTTGCGAGCTCGGTCGCCCGAGTAACGGCGGCCACAGTCGCCAATCCGATCAAAACAGCAAAGGACTCGCTGGCCCCGCTACCCATGGCGACTTGGTGCCGCACTTTTTTTAGTGCCTCAGCCGCCAGCCGCGAATGTTCCTCGGTGATCCTGAAAACGAAGGCAGAGTTCACAAGTCCCGCCAATGACTGGGAGCTTAATATTGCGGCGTCCTCCTGGCCGCGCAGTTTGTCGACGAGCTCCGCCGGTAGGTCTAACATTGGGACTGTATTCCCTTCCAATGAACCGGGCAAAAAAGACTGCGGAAACGTCACTCGTGCTCGCAAACCTTCCGGGTCTGTTCCTTTTAGAAGCGTACGGAATTTCTCCGATCCCTCGTCGTCCTTCAAACGGTCTCCCGCGGCCACCATTCGAGAGATCGCCTCGTCCTTTAGTCGCTCCGGCGACATGAAGTCCGGAAGCCACCGAGGCTCGACGCGCAAATCGGCCAGACCTTGCATGAAGAAATCGCTGCCCCTTCCCATCGTCGCCCACTGTATGAACGATTCGGCCTGGACATGACTCAAGACGAGTTCGCGTTCGAACATCGCTGCTTGAGCTAGCGCCGCTAGTCGTCGCCAGTAGGGTGGTTCCTCGATCATCAGGCTACGTCGCGACAGTTCGCCATCAACCAACACAAATAAGCTGGCGCTCAGTGCGAACCGACTGTCAGTAGCGGCCAGATTCTCATCCCTCATCTCTTCGATCATTCGGATGAGGCTATCCTCTATCTCAGGATGCTTGGCGATCAGGCGTATGCCGATCTCGACGCCGGCAACCTGTGAGAACCTGTCTCCTCGATCTGCAAGCCAATCATAGGCGGCCACGAGGTCCGCGGTTGGCCGTTCGCTGACGTCGACCAACTCGGAAATTGTCGAGTGGCCCGCCGCAACAAGAAGCGCGAAAGCGAACCCAACTGCTGGCTCCCAGCGCAGCAACTCCTCAATGTGAGCCTTGCACGGTCCCGAAACAAACTTTGCTAGGTCAGAATGCCCGAGAGAAGGGCCGATTAAGCGTTGATAATACGCTCTGCTTTGCGGAACGACTGTTGGGATCGAGGATTTCCCGAGCTCCACCTCGGCCCTTATCTTTTCCCGGACGCGAATAGGACTCTGTTCCAGTTCTCCCATCAGCTGACTTACTTCCTCATCGGACAATGGGCTGTCTGTGATGCGCTGTCGCCATTCTGACGACGACACGTCGTGAATGAAGTCTCGCTCAGCGATGCGATCGAATTCCGCTAGCCGGTCCGATGCCTGCGGTGAGACCATCGTGAAGCCTGGCAGCTCACAGGGCTCTCCACCGACCCTGCAGGCGACAACAGTGCGGTCCCCATCAGCCTTCAAGGACAACTCGCATGATCGACCATCCTCGCTAGCTACCGTCTCAACTTGCGATCGGTCTGCATAGAGAGCGCGAAGGGCGTTGAAGAACGACGACCTTAGGAACGAAAGGCCGCCGACTCCGAAGGTCAGCTCTGCCTCAGCCGGGAGGTCGAACGCCTGCTTGAAGCCCGGCAAGTCGAGAATGTCGTCTCGGAGCGCTTTCGGAAAGTTGAAGAGCGCGGAGACGGCCTTGAGGCGTTTCCCATTGGTTGCGGTCACTCGTCGTCCTCGCAGTAGTCTAGGTCCGGGGGCTCCAAGTTTGCCATTGCTTCCACAGCGGAGCGAGCGATGCGCAGCACGCGTTCGTAGACCTTCGGCTCCCGATCCTTCAGCGGTTCGAGGACGACCTCCTCGAACCAGGCTTCGTAGCGTTCACGCATGCTCTTTTCCGCGCCAGGGAGTTGCGACACGAGAAGGACTTGCGCAGCGCGGCGCTCTTGCGCCTGTGGGCCGTCAGGCGGGGACCGGTGCGTCCAACCTCGCTGATCCAAGCATGGCAGCAGCCACTCCGAACGTGCTCTCGACACGTCGTCCGAAAGATCCGCTCGCCACTGCCTCCGAAGCACGCCAATAATCACCCGTAGATTCCCATCGATCCACTGCGACTCTTTCGGAAGTTGAAGCACGTCGATCATTCGGGCCTTCAGCTGTCCCTCCCTGATCGCTTTTAGTTCCGCCGTCTCCTTCAACACCCCATCCACGACTCTTGCGGCACTAATGGCTGCCTCGAGCTCCGTCGGCAGAATGGGCATGAGCAGAAAGCCGCCTCGGCGCAAGCGAGTCAGTATCTCGCCAAACGTCGCCTCCGAAATCGTCCCCTTTGCTCGCAGCGCTTCAAAAACATCCAGCGACGTCAATACAGGCCGTCTTCCTGCTGGCACTTCGATCGATCCATGCTGATTGAAGAACCGATCATCGATGACAAACGCGTCCGCGTCAGAGACTCCAAACAAACCCATTGTGGGTTGCTCGGTCGGCTCGCTTGTGTCGTTGTCGGCGACGTCGTTGGCATCAAGGCCAAACCGCACATGACCGGACCGCACGCCGTCGAGAACCGCCTCGCGAATATCCTCAATGATCTTGTCTAGGGCGGTGCTGTAGGCTCGCCGATCGAGCAGCGCGTCTATCAAAGAGACCTCTCTCTTCGAAATGAACGCCTTGAATCCCGCTGGCTTGAGCTTCGATAGCAGCCCCAAATGCCGGAGGTAGCTGACGGCGACGTCGTCGAGGTAAAGTTCGGCGCCTTGGGAGATCGACACAGCCTTATGAGGCCACTCACCCTCACGGACAGATAGATACTTGTTAGCGCGGGCCTCTTCGGCCTCGGTTAGGTGCCCCAAACGCTTCAGAGCCGCCACGACACTCGCGCAGGACACGACCAATGTCTCGTATCCGCTGATGTCGGACAATTCCTCCATCCAGCTTCCGGGCTTGTGAACTGGGAACGGCCTAACCACCAAAGTCTGCGACTGGGGGCCCGCGGCGGTCGCAGCAACAAGCATTGACGCAAGGTCCTCGCCGACTTCTATTTCGAGCTGCACGTTCGGTCGATCCGTGGGCTCAAAAGGCACTAGGCTCCCAGAGTCTATAAGTCGCCTAATCTCCTCAGCATCTTTGATCCGGCTAGGCTGATGAAAACGAGCCCCGCGCCTCTGCTCCAGCAACCACCCCATTGTGCGGTGCGACAGTCGTATGCTCTCAAAATGGGCAAAGACATTCGACAGTTGGCCGACCAACGCGAAACTGAGAACCGCCGATACGTCGAACGCCGCGCATTTCGCTGTCACCTGAACAAGCGGGCGGGTCCCACTATAGGCGAACACGACGCCACGCTTACGCGGATCGGCCTGATCCAGGTTGGCAAGCGCTGTTATAGTGAACATCTCGAGAGGAGAACGATTCATCAGAAACGCAACAGCGTACATTGGAAGGTCGCCCTTGAGAGCCTGAGCCCACGCATCGCTCTCGCGACGATCCCAATTAGGCGCCATGTCAACGATCTGACGAAAATCAAATCTCTGGACTGGACCGTCTTCGCCCGAATTTGCCTCGGCCGTGACAAACCACCCTTGGATCTCCTCGGTGTTTTCCCACCCAGCGGCAATGGCGGCCGAGTAGCAAGCGATGAGGATGCGGGCGTCGCCGTCGGCCTTGCGCGCCGCTTCGGTTATGAGGTCGCGATCACGAGCAGAATCAATGTGCTGAGCCAAGCTCCCCGCGCGAAGCAGCTCACTTGCCGACAACTCGTCTCGGCGTGCCCACTGCGTCTCCACAAAAACATTCAGAGCATTCCAGTCGCCCGACGCTATCGCGATGTTGCTTTCCAGCGTTCTTGCGCTCTCGGGGTCAGATTCCGCCCGGATCTCGCCAAGTAGTCGCTTCGCCGCAACAAGGTCTCCCAGTCGGTAGTGCGTCCACGCCTGAATGTGTTTGAACGGAGATTGAGCTGCTAGCATCGGATATCCCGACGCCACGTCGAGCACCTCGGAATATCTGCCGGACCGATAGAGCGCCTCCACGTAAACGAAGCCTTGCGATGGTGTTTCGGTCTGCTCGAAGAGCTCCTTTCCGTAGATGGCGAGCTTTGCCCAACTCTTGTGGCTCCTGAGTGTGTCGAAGAGCGTCAGCAGATCAGGAAAGCGGCGGTTTTGCAGATACAGTTTTTCGCTGCTCTCGACGGGATCGCTTCCGGCTTCCTCAGCGACGACGCGCTTCAAACTTTCAAGGGTTGCCGCAGGAACATCCTGCTTCTCGATCTCGGAGAGTACAGCTCTGGCGCGGTCCATCTGTCTAGACCTCGCAAGCACTTCAACTTCAATTGCCTGTATCCATGTTGGGTTGAAATAGTCGGTCAGCTGGTCGCGATACCTGTCGATGTAGACCGCAACCTCAGCCGCATCTGACTGCGATCTGGCCATCGCAAATCGCGCGACGGCCAGATCAGGTGATTTGCCTCCACTACGTGCGGCTTCACGCTCAAGCTCAAGCTCGACGGCATTCTTATCGAGCTTGACGCCAAAAATGAGCGCGATGGGCAAACGCCTAAGTCGATGCTCAGGGTCCGACATACTCGTTTCCAGAAGCCGACGAGCGGCCACATGGCTATCCGTGTCCCTAAGGGCAAGCCAAAGGGCGTAGTCTGCGCTCATGTTAGCTGCACGGACTTGTCCCAAACCCATCAATGCAGTTGCGGACCGATCGTAGAACGCTCGAGCCTTCTTCCGATGTTCGACAGCTTCCGGCGTCGCATTCAGTGGAAACTCATCTAGTCGAATCGGCAGGTGTTCGAGGACACCTGCGCGTAGTTCGGGATGGATCGCCGCTGCGAGATGACTGATCGCAGTGGAGTGGAGAAGCAAAGGCGTCGCTTCGAAGTCTGCCTCGGTCAAAGCTGCGACGTCAGTAAGCGCTTGCTCAATATCACCGGCCGCGATCCGTCGCTGGATGAGACCGAAACGACCGTCGCTATCTAGGTCGGCGACGGAAAGTCCAGCATCGTTAAGCCACTTCACCGCCTCCGCAGGCTCTTTCTTGTTGGCCGCGATGAGGAAGCAGGCCGTATTGGTTTGCGGCGTGCTGCTTCCAGCAAGCATCGCAAGTCCCGCAGCACTTCCGCTGCGAAACGCAGCGATGAACGCGCCAGCAATCACGTTCTCTTCGCCTGCGCCGATTGCCTGCGCTTCATCTAAACACTGCTCTGCTACGTTTAGATCGACAGCGGCCAAGACGCGCGCACACCACGCAAAGGCGATGCGCTTTGTAGTGGCCGAGGCAGAGTCCAGTTCCGCAGCATTCGCCAATTGCGCGGCAAGCCGCCGTGCTTCTCCCGGAGCGTCGTAGTCGGCGGCGAATCTAGATTTCCGCAGAATCGAGAGACGTCGTTCCAGCTCGGCCGTGACGACCGAATTCTCACGGGGCGGTCGCGCCAGTTGCCCCTGAATCGCAGCGAGGATCTCGATGCGTGACTCGTCGATCTGGGTCGCTAACCCATCTAAGCGCCGTTCAACAACTCCACCGACCTCGGCTATTTGGTCGGCGACCAATGTGTCCGCGTGCTTTCCCGACGACGGCTTTTGTAGGAAGGTCAGGAGGTTCTTGTAGACATCGGCTTCGCGATTTCGCGGGGCGACTATGCCGAAGTGGTCCGCCACGATTGGGATCACGCTTGTCGCGGGAGAAAGTCCCGGGTCTGCGCTATCGGCCTTAACTACGATGCCACCCAATCCGGGTATCCCGGCGAAGGAGACCCGCAGTGTTTCACGCATCACGATGACATCGATACCGTTTCTGTCGGTGAAGCTTCTGAACCACGTGTTCAGATCGCGGAGATGAGGATCATTTCGAGATAGGCCAGCGGTCGTGGCGCGAGGCCAGAGGAGCAATCCCAGACGGTTCACCAGTGACGCTTGATCCGACCCGCCGTGAGGCGTCCCGATGAATGCGATTTTGCGAACCCGCCGCACACAATGCGCGATTTCGGCGGAATGCGGAGCCTGAGTTTCGGCGAGGCGAAGAACAGACTCCACGACCAAGCCACCAAGACTGTGTACGACGAAGTAGACATCGCCAGCACGCAGGTCCGGTTCATTCACCAGCCGGGGCAGTATGCTCGCCGCGCGATCCGGGAGGGCAAGGGCAGCCCCTTTTTTCCACCACGTCGAAGTGGCCTCGTAGCCGAGGCTCCAGACGGCAAGATTGGGTATGTCCTGCTCCAGCCAGTCCGGCCAGAAATCCTTCGAACTTGAGCCTGACAACCACGTTCCATAGGAATCTCCATCGAGGCCGTGCACGAAGATCGCGTGCGCGCCTGGGCTCACAGGCATTGCCTTTGGACGTATTAAGTTGACCAGAATTCGCTCCCGAATAGAACGGCCGGATCTCCCGTGCGAATCGGGACGCCTCGTCGAGGTTACGCTGTAAACAAACGGCGAACAAACGCTATCGCGCCTTCGCTCAGCTCAATGAAATCGCTGCCGGCCACTTCCGCACAAGCAGTGGCTTTGCGAACGCAACGGCGCAGATCCGTGAGGCACTTCCCATTGGAGTCGACGTATTCTGCGATCAGTTCGTCAAAGTGTAACTCACGAAGGTGCGCCGCGGCGGCGCGGGCGTATTTGGAAGCCAACCGGCCATAAGTCTCCACACTCCGAATGGTCGGAAGATTGGCCATGGTCGTTCCCAGCGGGCAACGCTCTCGAGGACCGCTTTCGGCACCAAGCGGGCGTAGCTAAAAGGGCAGCCGAGGGGTAGATATGGGTCTTGGCCGTGTCAAAACGCTTGATCCATTGCGGTCTCGCGCCTGGCGTCCTGGAGAACGGCAGCGACGCCTGGCATTGACGGCTGCAACCGCTGAGGCGCTCCGAATCGCGAGGCCGGCGCGCGGAGCGGAACCATGCTGTGCCGTAAAGCCGATATGGACCATGGGAAGGCCGATCATGCGGCCCTGATGGCGGCGACCAGGGCTTGCGGGCCGAGGATGTTCATCACGCGGGTCAGATTGTAGGCGAGCACATGCAGCGCTATCTCGGCGGCGACGTTGGGCAGGCGCTTCATCAGGAAGTGCGTTGCGCCCATCCTCGCCTTGATCGTGCCGAAGGGATGCTCGACCGTCTCGCGCCGCACCCGCATCAGCCCGGGATCGGCGTCGAGCCGGTTCTAGACGTCCTCGATCAGATGCTAATGCTCCCAGCGCGTGATCCAGCGCTCCTTGGCTGTCGTGCATTGCGTCTTAATTGTGCAGGCGAGGCAGGTGGCCGTCGACCAATAGCGTCGCAAGTCCATGCCCTTTTCGACCGTGCTGAAGTGGTAGGTCAGAACAGCGCCGGCCGGGCAGCGGTACGCATCCTGGTGAGGGAGATAGACGAAGTCCTGCTTGCCGAAGCGGCTTGCCGCCTTCGCGCCCGATGTCTGCGGCTTGGGCAGCGTCACGGTGAGGCCGGCATCCACACAGTCCTTGATCTGCTCGCCGTCGAAGTAGCCGCGATCTGCGATGACATGGAGTTCATCGGCACCGAGCGTCTGCTGCGCCGCCCTCGCCATGGGCGCCAGTTGTGCGCGGTCGTTGCCGATGTTGGTGACCTCGTGCGTCACGATCAGATGATGCTCCGCTTCGACGACGACCTGCACGTTGTATCCCACGACGCCGGAGCCCCGACCGCTCGTCGCCATGGAGCGTGCGTCGGGATCGGTCAGAGAAACCTGCTGGTCGGATGATTGCCGCATCAAACCATCGAGCGCGTCGAGCGGGACCATCTCCTGCCTGAGCCGGCCGATCTTCTCCTTCAGGCGCGTCGTCTTGGTGGTGATGGCCTCGTTGGGGTCCTGCCGATCGGCGCTGTCGAGCTGATCGAGGTAGCGCGCGACGCTCTCGTCGATCTGCGCCAGGCGGCGGGCCATCTTGGCGTGGGTGAAGTTCCTGTCGCGATTGTTCACCGCCTTGAACTTGCTTCCGTCGACGACAACCGTATGGCTCGCGAGAAGCCCCATCCGTCGGCAGAGGGAAACGAAGCGGACGCAGACACGACGGATCGCCGAACCGTTTTTCCTGCGGAAGTCCGCGATCGTCTTGTGGTCGGGAACGAGCCGACCGAGCAGCCACATGAGCTCCACATTGCGGCCGGCCTCGCGCTCCAGTCGCCGGCTCGACTGCACTTGGTTGAGATCGCCATAGATGTAGAGCTTCAGCAGCACGGCGGGATGGTAGGCTGGACGACCTGTGCTTGCCGGCATCGCGCCGTTGAAGCCGAGACCTGGCAAATCCAGCGCATCGACGAAGGCTTCAATCACATGGACTGGGTTGTTCTCGTCTACCCAATCGTCGAGGGCTTCTGGCAGGAGGCAGAGCTGAGTTCGATCCGCGCCTTCCACGAAACGGCCCATCAGAACCCTCCCGTATCCATCCGGGAGAACTCTACCCGACTCGGCCGTTTTCACACAGCCAGGGTCAAGACCCGCCATCCGCGATAAGTGGCCCGCGGTGGATTGTTATAAAGAACCTCGGCGAGGGCTCGATCGAAACCATCAGATATCGCGCACCATCTTATGTGAGTGCGCAGGACCTGATAGCGACGGGCCTCAAAAATGGCCCGGCGTGATCGGAGAGCGAAGTGCATGTCACGGGGCCACCTTAGGAGGCGAGACCACGCCATGGTAGGCACAGGTTGCGCCTGCCGCGTCGTCCCCCGACGTACGGGAAGCGCATCGCGACGAATCGTGGGAAATGCGGCCCAATAGCAAACTTCAGCGAAAACCGTTTCAAAAAGCGGCTTTAGCTTCCAAACTGAAACGGTGAATTTTGGCTAAGTCATTGATTTGGGTGGCGCGCCGGGGAAGATTCGAACTCCCGACCCCCAGATTCGTAGTCTGGTGCTCTATCCAGCTGAGCTACCGGCGCCTGTTGCCCCTATCGGCCGAGACCGAAGCGGAAGGCGGGACCTTCCGGGGCGTCGCGGCTTGGAGCGCCGCGAGGACCCGTCAGCTACTCCCTTTCGGCGGGTAGCGCAAGGCCAATCGCGCAGAAGCCGACTTCTCCACCCGCCTGTGGAAAACACCTCCCCTACGCAACAGATGCACCATCTGCCCGTTCCGGCGGACGCCGGGACACCCTATCGGGGGAGGTAACCCCTTCACATGCCACCGGAAAAGGCGCCCTGGCCGCGCCAGGTGCCCGATCCGCCGATCCGATTGCGTCCATTGGGTCGAAGCCGGCTTCATGCGCGGATGCGCTCGCGATGATGATGCCGGTCACCCGGCTGGTCCGGGATCGTGATGCGAAAGGTAGTTCCCACTTGCGCATCCAGCAGACGAATCTCGCCTCCATGGGCCCGCACCAGCTCGCCGGCGATTGGCAGGCCGAGGCCCGTGCCTCCCCGCCGCGCCGACGAGACGAAGGCTTCGAACAGATGCTCCCGGCGCGCAGCAGGTATGCCGGGACCCGTATCGGAAATCTCGATCTCCACCGCCGCCGCCTTGCGGCGGGCACGGACACGGATCTGATCCCGCTCCGGATCGGCAGGAGCGCGAACCTCCAGCGCCTGCAAAGCGTTGCGCGCGATGTTCAAGACCACCCGGAACAGCTGGTCCGGGTCGGCATCGGCGACAAGCCCGCGCTCGACATCGGTGACCCAGGCGACCCCCGCGCCCGGCTGGAGGCCGAGCGTGTCGCGCACCTCGTCGAACAGATGGGCCAGCTCCACGTCCCGCCGCTCGGGCAACGGCTCCTTGGCGCGGCCATAGGACAGGGTCTGTTCGCAATAGGTGATCGCCCGGTCGAGCGCGGCCAGCAATTTCGGCGCGAAGCGCTGCACGGTGGGATCGGGCAGCGCGGCGAGACGATCGGAAATGAGCTGCGCTGAAGCCAGCAGGTTGCGCAGGTCGTGGTTGATCTTCGAGACGGCGAGACCCAGCGCGGCAAGGTGGCTCTTCTGGTGCAGCGTCTGGGAGAGCTCGCGCTGCATCTCCTCCAGCGCCTCCTCCGCGGTGCCGATCTCGTCGGACCGGCCCGAGGGCACGATGATGCGGGAGGCATCCTCCGGATTCTCGCGGAAGGCGGAAATCCGCTCTGTGAAGCGCCGCATGGGCCGGACGAACAGCCAGTTGAGGCTGACATAGACGAGGACGCCCGCCACCACCGCCACCACCAGCGACACCAGCAGCACCGTGGCGGCGAAGCGCAGCATGGCGGCGCGCAAAGGCGTCTCGCTGAGCACGATCTCGATGAAGTCCGCCCCGCTCGGCGGATCGCCCAGCACCCGAATGATGCGACCGTTGCGCGCCATCAGCGTGTCGAAGACGTCGCGCACGGCGCTCCACAGGGTGGTCTGGCGCATGTCCAGATGCACATCCGCCTCGGGCGGCATGTCGGAGGCTGCCAGCAGGCGCCGCGTGTCCTCGCGCTTCACCACGATCACCTTCGCCCCCACGCTCTCCAGCAACTGGCGGGTGAGGTCGGGCGATATGCCCTCCTGCGGCGCGGCGTCCAGCACGAGCGCGGCAGTGCGCGCGGCAGCCAGCCGGTCCGACAGCCAGGCGATGCGGTAATTGGCGATGGTGGGCACGAGTACGGCGATTTCCGCCGTCGCCACCACGGCGACCGTGAGGGCGAGCAGCTTCGCGGACAAGCCAAGGCTCCACCGGACGCCAGTCTTCCGCTCGGAAGGCGGCTCCGGCCCGGAGGCGGGCTTTTGGCTCGTCGGCTCGAACATGGCCCTGTTACGGGGGGAAAACCCGTCCCGGATCCCCGCGCCCAGCGCGCAACGGATCGAAATTAACAGATAGGCAACCATTGCCCCGTGGGCCAGAGCAACTTGAGATCGAGGTAAACAACGGCCACGTCACAACTTCCCCGAAGGAGCCGACGCTGGCCGGAGCCCGGAAGCCCTGATGCTATTCCTCTTCGCCGAATCGTCCGGCGACAAGGCTTGTCAGGGCATCGAGAACCGCGGCGGCCTCGGCCCCGAGGGCGGTGACGGTTACGCTCGTCCCCGGGCCGGCCGCCAGCATCATGAGGCCCATGATGGAATTGCCACCCACCGCCTCGCCGTTGCGGCAGACGGTGACACGGGCATCGAAGCGCTCCACGGTCTGCACGAACTTGGCGGAGGCGCGAGCGTGCAGGCCGCGCTTGTTCACGATCGGCAGCGCCCGCACGAGCGCTTCGGGCTCCACCTGCCGGCCGCAGGCAGCTGCCGTGTCCTCCGCCTCGCCGCAGGACACGGCATCGGGAAGGTCATTTCCCCGAAAGGACGCGGCTTGCGACATTGATGTACTTCCTACCGGCTTCCTGCGCGACATCCACCGCCTCCGCGAGGGGCAGCTCACCGCGCACTTTGGCAAGTTTGACGAGCATCGGCAGGTTCACACCCGCCACCACCTCGACATCCGGCGTGTTCATCACCGAAATGGCGAGGTTCGAGGGCGTTCCTCCAAACATGTCCGTGAGAATGACCACACCGTCACCGGAGCGGACCCGCTCGACGGCGTCGATAATATCGTGGCGCCGCCGCTCCATGTCGTCCTCTGGACCGATGGTGACGGCAGCGATCTGGGACTGCGGCCCCATAACGTGCTCCAGAGCGGAGCAGAACTCGTCTGCGAGGCGACCGTGTGTGACGAGGACGAGACCGATCATGCTCCCTCCGCCTTCACCCCCCGGATGAAGGCCTCCCGCGTTGCGGGACGACCATATTCAGAGCGGCTCAAAAATTACGCAAGGGGTGCAACGCACAAAAGCACATTTAGTTTTCGTAATCGCCACCCGCGAGGGTTGCGGCCAGCAACAGGCGGGCCTGTTCCGGTCCTTTCGCCGCAAGCCTTTGCAGCTCCACACCCTGGACCCGTGCACGACGCAATTCCGGCCGCGGCATCCGCTCCGCGTCATCTGCCGCAAGATCGATCAATAACCGCACTGCGACACGGGGCCGGCTGGCGAGGCGACGGATGCCGAGCCCGCGCGCTTCCACCAGCCCGGCGAGCAACGGCACCGGGCGGGCCACCAGCGTTCCGGCTTCCACCGCCAGCAGGACGCGGTCATCGGCGACCAGCTCGGCGGAGGGGAGAGCCCTCGGAGCGTCCAGGATGAGGCTGAGGGCCAGCCAGGACTTGCCGGCACCCGACGGTCCCCGGATCAGCACCCCCGTCTCGCCGATGGCGATGCAGCTCGCATGGATGGAGGGAATGTCGAGGGGCGGCGGCTCGGCCATGGTTCAGCCTGCCGGCAGGCGCACCACGAAGCGGGCGCCGGCGACACGCGGCGCCTCGCCCGCTAGCGGCTCCATGCGGTTCTCAGCCCAGATGCGGCCGCCGTGGGCGTCCACGATCTGCCTGGAGATGGACAGGCCGAGTCCCGAGTTCTGGCCGAACCCCTGGTGCGGGCGGTCGGTGTAGAAGCGCTCGAAGATGCGCGAGAGGGCATCCGGGCGGATGCCCGGCCCGTCGTCGTCTACCACGATCTCCGCCCCCTCCTTCACCCGCCGGCAGGTGACGCGCACGGCCCCACCCTGGGGCGAGAAGGAACGCGCGTTCGAGACCAGATTGTCCACCACCTGCCCCAGACGCGAGGAATGACCGGCGACCGTATAGTCGGCCGGTGCGCCGGGGGCGCGCTCGAAGGCAAGGGAGACGGTGACGCCATCGTCCTTGCGCACGTCCTGGGCGAGGCCGACCACCATTTCCAGCAGCTGCTTCAGGTCGACGCTGACCGCCTCCTGGCGCTGCAGCTCGGCATCGAGCCGGCTGGCATCCGAAATGTCGGAGATGAGGCGATCGAGGCGCTTCACGTCGTGCTGGATCACCTCCATCAGCCGGCCGCGGGAATTGTCGGTCTTGGCCAGCGGCAGCGTCTCCACGGCGCTGCGCAGGGAGGTGAGCGGGTTCTTCAATTCGTGCGCCACGTCCGCGGCGAAGCTCTCGATGGCCTCGATGCGGTTGTAGAGCGCGCTCGTCATGTCCCGCAGGGCGCCGGAGAGGTGGCCGATCTCGTCGGCGCGGGCGGTGAAGTCCGGAATCTCCACCCGGGTCTTGATGCGCCGGCGCACCCGCTCGGCCGCCGCCGCAAGCTTGCGCACGGGATCGGCGATGGTACCGGCGAGCAGCACGGACAGGAGCACCATCACGACCGCCGCCACCAGGAACACGCGGACGATGACGAAACGCTCCGCCTTCACCGCGGCGTCGATCTCGCCGCTCTGGGTGGACAGCAGCAGCACGCCCAGGATGGCCCGGAAACGCTGGATGGGAACGGCGACGGAGACCACCACCTGACCGCGGTCATCCACCCGCACCTCGCTCGCCTTGGTGCCCATGGAGGCGGAGGCGACCTCCGGATAATTCTTGCCGGCCTGCGGCCCCATTTCCTTGTAGAGGGGCAGGTCGCCCCGGCCGAACCACAGCTGCACCGCCCGCCACGCCCGCTCCAGCATGCCGGGCTTGGGCTCGTTAGGGGACGGCAGATCGTAGCGCAGGATCTCGCCGCGGGAATAGAGCGAGCGGGAGTCGAGCAGCAGCTGGCCGTCGCGGTCATAGATGCGGGCGCGGGTACGCGTCGGCCCCACGAGGCGCCGCAGCACCGGCGCCACCCGCTCGGGATTGATCGGAAACTCCAGCGGCGCGAAGCCGTCGTCGGCGGGGCCGTAGCTCTCGCCCGCCTGCAATTCCAGCAGCCGCTCGGGATCGAGGGTGATGGTATTGGTCTCCACCTGCGCCGAGGAGGCAATGGCGGCGGCGATGATCTCGCCCTGGACCAGAAGGCTCTGGATGCGCGCGTCGATGAGGCCGGAGCGGAATTCCGACAGATAGAGAATGCCGGAAACGAGGGCGCACAGGCCGGCAAGATTGAGCAGGACGATGCGGCGCGTGAGCGAGGAGAAGCTCTTGAACGCGACGAAGCGGCGCACACGGCGAAGCCAGCCCACGACACCGCCCCGCGGCTCGCGCACCTGGTCCACGCCTGCCTGTTCGATTTCCGCGGTCATGCCTTCAGGCCACCCCGCCCCGCGCCGGAGCGCGGCGAAGCGGCCGTCACTCCTTGAACCGGTAGCCGACGCCGTACAGGGTTTCGATCATCTCGAAGCTGTCGTCCACCGACTTGAACTTCTTGCGCAGGCGCTTGATGTGGCTGTCGATGGTGCGGTCGTCCACATAGACCTGGTCGTCATAGGCCGCATCCATCAGCGCGTTGCGGCTCTTCACCACCCCGGGGCGCTGGGCCAGCGCCTGCAGGATCAGGAACTCGGTGACGGTGAGAGTCACCGGCTCGCCCTTCCAGGTGCAGGTGTGGCGCTCCGGGTCCATGCGCAGGTTGCCGCGCTCCAGCACCTTGGCGCTGTCGGTCTCGCGCGGGGCAACGCCGTCCTTGGCGCCGGCCCGACGCAACACCGCTTTCACCCGCTCCACCAGGAGGCGCTGGGAGAACGGCTTCTTGATGAAGTCGTCCGCCCCCATCTTCAGGCCGAACAGCTCGTCGATCTCCTCGTCCTTCGACGTGAGGAAGATCACCGGCATGTCCGTCTTCTGGCGCAGGCGGCGCAGGAGCTCCATGCCGTCCATGCGGGGCATCTTGATGTCGAGGATGGCAAGGTCCGGCGGATTGGTCTTGAAGCCATCCAGCGCCGAGGCGCCGTCGGTGTAGGTGTCGATGCGATAGCCTTCCGCCTCCAGCGCGATGGAAACTGAAGTCAGGATGTTGCGGTCGTCGTCGACGAGGGCGATCGTGGGCATGACACCTCTTTATAGCCGGATGGACCGGCCGATTTTTCTGCGGCCTTCACCAATTGGTGAACCCGGTTCGCGTGGCCGAAATGTGACACACAAGTTGAGAGTGAGCCCAAAATAGCGGGATTCTCCCCCAACGCCAAACGTAAGGCCCGAAGCAACCGCCGGTGCCCGCGTGGCAACACACCCCCGCCCGCCCGCCAAACGCCGAGCCCGGCGGAAAATCGCAACGTGGTTAATGCTTTGTGAACACCGGCGCCCGTTGCCGCGCATCATGTCGCAGTGACGCCGCCGCCTGGCACCCCAAGCACTTTGCGTCCTCCATGATCCAGATACCTGGCCATGGTGCCCCCGCCGTAACGCGAGGTGCAGCTTGGGGCGCGCTGCGGCGAGGCCGATCCGGGGGAAAGAGGGCACTTCCCGGCACAATGGGCGGCTGCGCCGAGCGCCTCAGCCGGCCTTGTCGAGCGCCTCGGTTTCCGCCTGGAGGGCGGCGAGCAGGGTCATGAAGCGCTCGCCCTGCACCAGCACATGGGCCCTGAGCCGCTCGGCGGCGAGCGCGCCATCCCCCGTGAACAGCGCCTCGACGATGCCCTCGTGCTCGGCGAAGGAGGCCTCCATGCGCCGGGGCACCTTCAGCTGCAGGCGACGGTAGGGTTGAAGGGAGCGTTGCAGGCGCAGAGCCTCGCCGGTGAGCACCCGGTTGCCCGTGGCGGCATAGATAGCCGCGTGGAAGCGCGCGTTGGCGGGATAGTAGGTGGCCTCGTCCCCTGCGGCCACGGCAGCCCGGCAGGCCTCGTGCATCTCGCGGATGGCAGCGCGGTCGGAAACGCCCATGCGCAGGACGGCGAGGCGACCGCAGGCGGCCTCGATCTCCGCCATGAGCTCGAAGGATTCCAGCAGCTCGCGCGGACCGAGCAGCACCACGAAGGCCCCCCGGCGCGGGCGGATCTCCACCAGCCCGGACGCCGCGAGCTGGATCAGCGCCTCGCGGATGGGGGTGCGCGACACGCCAAAGCGTTCCGCAAGACCCACCTCGTCAAGCCGCTGGCCCGGCTTGAGCCGGCCGGAGACGATATCCTCCTCCAGGGCTTCCCTCAGCCTTGGAGTCTGCTCGCCGCGCATGCCCGTGCTCCCATGGCCAGGCAATGAAAAAACGCACACTTCATGCATGCAACATAATCTTGCATACATGATTATTGACATGAAATGCAATCTGCCTTTCATTCAATGCATGATCCTGCGCGCGCTCCTTCACCCTGATTGTTCCGCACCGGGCCGTCCGCGGCGGCAGGCGGCAGCGCGGATCAGCCGAAAGAGATGGGCAGGAGCAGCCTCTGCGGCCTTGCCATCGCCCGCTTCCCGCCGTCCCATAAGCGGAGTGGCAGCGTGCTCTGACACCAGCACGGGGGCGATGCGATGAGTTCCAACACCTCCTTCTTCGGCGACCTGCTCACCACCATCGCGGAGCGCGGGCGCGCCCTGCTCGACCGCAACGCCAGGGTCTCCGGCGCCACCAAGGCCGCCACCTTGGTGGAGCGGTGCGAGCAATTGCTCTCCGGCCGGGGCGAGGCCTCCGGGGTCGCCCTCGCCACCGAGGTCCTCGACCGCTACGCCCGCATGAAGACCGGCGAGCGCATCGCCTTCTTCGAGGCGCTCGCCGAGACCTTCGGTCCGGACCGCGCCCGGCTGGAGAAGGCCATCGAGAGCTACGGCCGCACCGGCTCCGATGCCGCGGCTGCGGAACTGCACCTCGCCAGCGAGCCGCGCCGGCAGGAATTGTTCCGCCGCTTCAACCTGGCCGCCGGCGCCACGCTGTCGCTGGTGCGCATGCGCGAGCACCTGATGGACGCCATGGTGCTGCGCCGCGACCTCGCCACAGTGGACCGGGACTTTGGCCACCTCTTCTCGTCCTGGTTCAACCGGGGGTTCCTCGTGCTGCGCCGCATTGACTGGTCGACGCCCGCCAACGTGCTGGAAAAGATCATCCGCTACGAGGCGGTGCACGCCATCCGCGACTGGAATGACCTTCGGGCCCGCGTCGACAGCCCCGACCGGCGTTGCTACGCCTTCTTCCATCCCGCTCTGGTGGACGAGCCGCTGATCTTCGTGGAAGTGGCGCTCACCAAGGACATTCCCGGTGCCATCGCGCCGGTGCTGGACCAGTCCCGCGAGATCCTGGAGCCGGAGAAGGCGACCACCGCGGTCTTCTACTCCATCTCCAACTGCCAGCGCGGCCTCGGTGGCGTCTCCTTCGGCAACTTCCTGATCAAGCAGGTGGTCGAGGAAATTTCCCGCGAGATTCCCTCGCTCACCACCTTCGTCACGCTCTCGCCGGTGCCAGGCTTCCGCGCGTGGCTGGAAGCGGAACGCAAGTCGGAGAACTCGGTCGCTCTCACCGGCGCCGACCGCGAGGCGCTCGCCGCCCTCGATACACCCGACTGGGCGCAGACGGCCGAGGCGCGCGAAACGCTGACCCCGGTGCTGAACGCGGTGGCGGCCTATTATTTCCTTGTCGCCCGCACCAACAAGGGCAAGCCGGTGGACCCGGTGGCCCGCTTCCATCTCGGCAACGGAGCGCGGCTGGAGCGTATCAACCCCTTGGGCGACCTCTCGCCCAAGGGGATCGCCCAGGCCGCCGGCCTGATGGTGAACTACCGTTATGTCCTCGCGGACATCGAGAAGAACCACGAAGCGTTCGCCGGCAAGGGCGAGGTCGTCACCAGCCCGGCGGTGAAGAAGCTCCTGAGGGCGGAGGCCTCCGGCCGCGCCCTCGTCCCCCTGCCCTGAGCGCCAGGGCTCCACCCCTTCCGGCGCCGGCGGCACCTGAGCCGGCACCGGCACGAGACGGACAACGCCCGCCGCCCGGAAGGGCGCCGGCACGAGAGACCATATGAGCGAGAACCACCTCTTCAGCGCCATCCGCGCGGCCATCCCCTCCCTGGACAAGCCCCTCGCCACGCTGGCCGACGGGCGGGTGGAGACCTACGGCGACGCGCTCGCCTTGTCCGCCCGCCTCGCCGGACTGCTGGTGGCGCGCGGCGTTAAGCCCGGGGACCGGGTCGCCGTGCAGGTGGAAAAATCCTGGCCGGCGCTGGCGCTCTATCTCGCCGCGGTGCGGGCGGGCGCGGTCTACCTGCCGCTCAACACCGCCTACACGCTGAACGAGGTGGAGTATTTCCTCACCGACGCCGAGCCCACCGTGTTCGTCTGCCGGCCGGAAATCGAAGCAGAGGCCCGCGCCCTTGCCACCCGCCTCGGCGTGCCGTGCGTGGAGACCCTGAGCACGGACGGCACCGGCTCGCTCACCGAGGCGGCCACCGCCTTCCCGACCACGTTCGCGGACGTGCCGCGGGGGCCGGAAGACCTCGGCGGC
The DNA here is from genome assembly GCF_043194755.2 of Xanthobacter nonsaccharivorans. Taxonomy (NCBI): domain Bacteria; kingdom Pseudomonadati; phylum Pseudomonadota; class Alphaproteobacteria; order Hyphomicrobiales; family Xanthobacteraceae; genus Xanthobacter; species Xanthobacter nonsaccharivorans. The sequence goes on from NZ_CM195526.1 coordinate 4,290,563, forward strand.
ATCCTCTATACCTCCGGCACGACGGGCCGCGCCAAGGGGGCCATGCTGACCCACGCCAACCTGCTCTCCAACGCGCAGACCCTGAAGGACTACTGGCGCTTCACCGCCGACGACGTGCTGCTCCACGCGCTGCCCATCTTCCACACGCACGGGCTGTTCGTGGCGTCCAACATCATCCTACTCTCCGGCGCCTCCATGGTCTTCCGGTCGAAGTTCGACCCCAAGGAGGCCCTCCAGCTGATGAGCGAAGGCAAGGTCACGAGCCTCATGGGCGTGCCCACCTTCTACACGCGCCTGCTCGACCAGCCGGGCCTGACGCGGGAGGCGACGGCGAAGATGCGCCTGTTCGTCTCCGGCTCGGCTCCGCTCCTCGCCGAGACGCACCGCGCCTTCCGCGAGCGCACGGGGCACGCCATTCTCGAGCGTTACGGCATGACCGAGACCGGCATGAACACCTCCAACCCCTATGACGGCGAGCGCATCGCCGGCACGGTGGGCCTGCCCTTGCCGGGCATCAACGTGCGCGTCACCGATCCCGAGACCGGCGCGGCGCTCGCGGTGGGCGAGATCGGCATGATCGAGGTGAAGGGCCCGAACGTGTTCAAGGGCTACTGGCGCATGCCGGAGAAGACCGCCAGCGAGTTCCACGACGGCTTCTTCATCACGGGCGATCTCGGCAAGATCGACGAGACCGGCTACGTGCACATCGTCGGCCGCGGCAAGGACCTCGTCATCACCGGCGGCTTCAACGTCTACCCCAAGGAAGTGGAAGGCGAGATCGACGCCATCCCCGGCGTGGTCGAGAGCGCCGTCATCGGCGTGCCGCATCCTGATTTCGGCGAGGGCGTGACCGCCGTGGTGGTCCTGGAGAAGGGCGCCGCGCTTACCGAGGATGCCGTGCACAAGGCCCTGGAGAACCGGCTCGCCAAGTTCAAGCAGCCCAAGCGCGTCTTCTTCGTGAGTGAGTTGCCGCGCAACACCATGGGCAAGGTGCAGAAGAACGTGCTGCGCGACACCTACAAGGACATCTATCGCAACGTGGCCTGACGCCGACCAGCGCCGGACCCCGGATCAACCGGGGCCGGCACAAGTAAATGGGAACGAAACGCCAATCCAGGCCGCCCATGCGGCCCGAGGGAGGAACAGCATGTCCATTTTCGAACGCCCCGTCAGCCGGCGGCAAACGCTCCATGGCCTCATGGCCGGTGCCGTGGCGGCCCCGGCGCTGGTGCGCCTCACCGGCCCGGCCCAGGCAGCGACCACCCTCAAGATCTCCCACCAGTTCCCCTCCTCCAGCGGCGATGAAGGCGACTTCCGCGACCGGCTGGTGCGCCGCTTCGCGGAGGAGGTGACGAAGCGCTCCAACGGCGAGCTCGCGTTCGAGATCTATCCCGGCTCCTCGCTGATGAAGACGAACGCCCAGTTCTCGGCGCTTCGCAAGGGGGCGCTCGATCTCTCCCTCTATCCCATCTCCTACGCCGGCGGCGAGGCGCCGGAGTGCAACATCGGCCTCATGCCCGGGCTCGTCTCCTCCTACGACCAGGGCCTCGCCTGGCGCACGAAGCCGGTAGGCGAGGAATTCTCCGCCTATCTCGAAGGCAAGGGGGTGAAGATCCTCACCTGGGTCTGGCAGGCCGGCGGCGCTGCGAGCCGCGAGAAGCCGCTCATCGCTCCCGAGGATGCCAAGGGCATGAAAATCCGCGGCGGCTCCCGCGAGATGGACATGGTGCTGCAGGCCGCCGGTGCGGCGGTGCTGTCACTGCCGTCCAACGAACTCTATGTGGCGATGCAGACGGGCGCCTGCGACGCCGGCATCACCTCGTCCACCTCGCTCATTTCCTTCCGGCTGGAGGAGCTCTCCAGGCAGCTCACCACCGGTCGCGGCAAGTCCTACTGGTTCATGCTCGAGCCCTTGCTGATGTCGAAGGCGGTGTTCGACAAGCTGCCCAAGGCGCAACAGGACCTGCTGACCACCGTCGGCCTTGAGATGGAAGCCTTCGGCAAGGCCGGCGCCATGGCGGATGACGCCAAGGTCGCCGAGGTGTTCGCCAAGGCCGGCGCCAAGGTTCACGATCTCGACGAGGCGACCGTGGAGAAATGGCGGGCCATCGCCCGCGACACGGCATGGAAGGACTATGCGGCCAAGTCCGCATCCTGCGCCAAGCTCATCCAGCTGGCCCAGGAGGTGCCGGCATGAGCCACGGGCTCGACCTCGGCAGCCACGCGACAGGCACGCGGGCCGAACACGCCGGCCATCCGCTCCTGCGGGCGGCGGAGGCGACGCTGGATGTGCTGAACCGCATCATCCTCGTCCTCGCCTCCCTCGCCCTCGTGTCGGCCAGCCTCATCCTCTCCTACAGCGTGGTCATCCGCTTCTTCTTCCGCGCGCCCACCTATTGGCAGGACGAGGCGTCGGTGTTCCTGCTGGTGGGCGCAACCTTCATGACCGCCGCTTATGTGCAAAGCCGGCGCGGCCATGTGGCCATCGATGCCCTGGCCCACATGCTGTCGCCCGCTGCCAACCGCGTGCGCCAGCTGATCGTGGACGTGGCGAGCTGCGCCTTCTGCGCCTTCTTCACCTGGAAGTCCGTCACCCTCCTCCATGAAGCCTGGGTGGACGGGCAGGTGACCTCCTCCACATGGGGACCGCCGCTCTGGATCCCCTACGCCCTCATGAGCCTCGGCATGGGGCTGCTGTCGCTGCAGATCCTGGTGCAGGTGCTCGTCGCCCTCTCGGGAGGAAAGCGGTCATGAGCACCGTCGTCGTCGGCCTCCTCTATGGGGGTGCCACCCTCGGCACCATGTTCACGGGCATGCCCATCGCCTTCGCGCTGGGGGCGGTGGCGGTGGTGTTCATGATCGGCTTCATGCCCGCCGCCTCGCTCGATACGGTCACGCAGAACGTCTACGAGGAGATGGCCTCCATCACGCTGCTCTCCATCCCGCTGTTCATCCTGAAGGGCGCGGCCATCGGCAAGTCGCGGGCGGGGCAGGACCTCTATTCGGCGCTCCACGCCTGGATGCACAAGATCCCCGGCGGGCTGGGCATCGCCAACGTCTTCGCCTGCGCCCTGTTCGCGGCCATGGCCGGCTCCTCGCCCGCCACCTGCTCGGCCATCGGATCGGCCGGCATTCCCGAGATGCGCAAGCGCGGCTATTCCGGCGCCTTCGCCGCCGGCCTCATCGCCGCTGGCGGCACGCTTGGCATCCTCCTTCCCCCCTCCATCACCATGATCCTCTATGCGGTGGCCGCCGAGCAGTCCCTGGGGCGTCTGTTCCTCGCCGGCCTCGGGCCGGGCCTGCTGCTGGTCACCCTGTTCGCCGGCTATGCCATGGTGCGCTTCCGCCAGGAGTATGCCGCGGCGAAACGCGCCTATGCGCAGAACGGGCAGAACTCGCCGCTGCTCCACGAGGAGCGCCTCACCCTGCGCGACCGCTTCGCCGCTTTGCCCCGCGTGCTGCCCTTCGTGGTGTTGCTCACCGGCGTCATGGTGGCGCTCTACGGCGGCTACGCCACGCCCTCGGAGACCGCGGGTCTCGGCGGCGTGCTCGCCCTCGCCCTCGTCGCCCTCATCTACGGGGTGTGGACCCCGAAGGATCTCTCGCCCATCCTCTCGTCCACCCTTCGAGAATCCACCATGCTGATGCTGATCATCGGCATGTCGCTGCTGTATTCCTACGTCATGAGCTACCTGCACATCAGCCAGGCGGCGGCGCAGGCGATCGTGGCCATGCAGCTTTCCAAATGGCTGCTGCTCGCAACCATTCTCGCCCTGGTGGTGGTGCTGGGCTTCTTCCTGCCGCCGGTCTCCATCATCCTCATGACCGCGCCCATCATCCTGCCGCCGCTGCGCGCGGCGGGGTTCGACCTCATCTGGTTCGGCGTGGTGATGACCATCGTCATGGAGATGGGGCTGATCCACCCGCCGGTGGGGCTCAACATCTTCGTCATCAAGAACATCGCGCCCGACATCCCGCTGAAGGACGTCATCTGGGGCACGGTGCCGTTCGTGCTGCTGATGCTGTGCGCGGTGGTGCTGCTGTGCATCTTCCCGCAGATCGCCACCGGCTTCCCGGACATGGTGATGGGCAAGGGACGATAAGAAGGGACGAGAGGCTAGCGCGCGACGGGGACGACCGGCACCACGTCCACGCCCACGGACAGGAGGTGGTCGCCGGATGAGACGATCACCCCGTCCACCGGCGCGACATCCGCATAATCCCTGCCCACGGCGAGGATGATGTGGTCGTCGCAGGCGGGGATGGCGTTGGTGGGGTCGAGCCCGATCCATCCCGCCAGCGGCCCACACCAGACCTCCACCCAGGCGTGGGTGGCGTCCGCCCCCTCGAGGCGCGGCTGCCCCTCCGGCGGCACGGTGCGCAGATAGCCGGAGACGTAGCGCGCCGGCAGGCCGAGGCCGCGCAGGCCGGAAATCATCACCTGGGCGAAGTCCTGGCACACGCCCGCCTTGGCCACAAAGGCCTCGTGCGGAGAGGTGGTGACGATGGTCGCCCCCGGCTGGTAGGCGAACTCGTCCTTGATGCGGTGCATCAGCTCCAGCCCCGCCTCCAGCACAGGCCGATCGCCCCGGAAGCTGGTGCCGGCCCATTCGGTGATGTCCCCATCGAGCGGCACGGCGCGACTGGGGAACAGGCCATGCACCGCCGCCGCGGGGCCGAGGTCCTGCTCCTCCATGGCCAGCGCGCGAATCTCGTCGACGAACGGCGTGGCGGCCGGATCCGGCAATTGGGTCGAGGTCACCTCCACCCGGCTGCGGGTGGTGATCGCGAGATGGCCGTGCGGCTGGTCGATGGTCAGCCAGGTGAGGCCGTTGCCGAAGAAGTCCGTGCCGCGCTCCAGCTCCGCCGGCTCGGGATCGATGTCCAGCATGTGGGCGATCACGTGCTGGTGGCCCGCCCGGTCCACGGGGGTCATCCGCAGCACCTGCCGCACCACGCGCACGGGCACCTGGTAGCTGTAGGTGGTGGTCTGGCGGATGTCGTAGAGCATGGCGCGCGTTCGGGTTCCGGCTCGCAGGATCACATGGCGAAGGTCAGGGTCATCTCGGGGGAGTGGCCCTGCAGGAAATAATGGGAAGAGATCTCGTCGGAGAGCTGCATCAGCATCTTCTCCATGGCATCGAACCATTGGGGCTCGAAACTCTCGCTGGTGCTTGCGGCAAGCTCGGCCTCCATGCGCGCCACGAGGCGCTCCCACAGGGGCGGTGGGGCGTCCTGGTCCCGCCCCGGCATCACCTTGAGATGCCCGGCCATGCGGTGGATCTGGAACGCAATGGAGCGCGGGTTGTCCGGATCCAGCAGCACCAGGTCCAGCACCGGGCCGCGGGCCTCCATCATCACGTAGCGCGTGCGGTAGGTGATGAGGCTGTCGGCCACTTGCAGCAGGGCGTCGAGGGAGCCGAGCGGCGCGCCATGCTCGCCGAAGGTGCGGGCGAAGCGCAGCGTGCCGATGGCCCGCTCGATGCGGCGCCCCAGCTCCAGGAAGCGCCAGCCCGTGAGGCGGTTCATGTTCTCCGAGGCAAGGCCCGAGAAGGCGGCGATGATGCGCAGCGCCGCATCCGCCCGCTCCGCCGCATCCGCCTCCGAGGGGGCGGGGGGAACCGGCATGGCGACGCAGGTTTCAAGGTCCACCAAAGCACGCCAGGCGTCGGGCGAGAAACGGTCGCGGATGACCGAGGCGGCCGCGCGCGCCGCCTGCACCAGCTGCGGCAGCGCGCCGGGAACATCGCGCCGCGTCAGCACCGCCACGGCATAGCGGGCAGGCGTGGCGCGGGCGAGGTCACGGGGCATGGCGCCCCAGGCACCGAGCAGGCCGAGCAGGCGCGAGACGAGCGGGCTCGTCCCCGTGTCGCCGCTCTCGGCGAGGCGGCCCACCAGCACGCGGGACAGGCGCAGCGTCGCTTCCGCGCGCTCCACATAGCGGCCCAGCCAGAAGAGGTTGTCCGCGGCCCGGCTCGGCAGGGTGCCGGAAGAGCGGCGAACCTTCACATTCTCCGGGGTCGGCAGCAGCGTGGTGTCCGGCACCTCCGCATCCGCCAGCACCCAGACGTCCGCCGAGCGGTCGCCCTTCTGCATGGAGACGGCGCGGGCGTCGGGCGCGGAAGAAATGCGGCAGAAGCCACCCGGCATCACCTCCCACCCCTTCTCGGTGGCGGTGAGGAACACCCGCAGCATGAACGGGCGGGGAGTGAGCTTCTCGCCGGTCCAGACCGGCGTGGTAGAGAGGCGGGCGATGTCCTGCCCCACCACATCCGCGCCGCGGCGGGCGAGAAGGGTGGACAGGCGACGGCGGTTCGCGGACGACAGGTCCGCCCCCAGCACCGAGCCCCCGTCCGGCAGGCCCGGCAGGGCCCGGCCGAACGCCGAGGAAATGACGAGCTCGTCGAGATGCTCCATCACCTGCGCGCGCTCGGCGGGCTGGCCGCACCACCAGGTGGCCACGTGGGGCAGGGTGAGCGGCCGGCCGAACAGGCGCATGGCGATGCGCGGCAGGAAGGCGAGCAGGGCCGGGGCCTCCACGAGGCCGGCGCCGAGCGCATTGGCGAGCGAGACGCCGCCCATGCGCACCGCCTGCACCAGACCGGGCACGCCGAGGCGCGAGCCCGCGTTCAGCTCCAGGGGATCGGCGAAATCCGCGTCGAGGCGGCGCAGCAGGACGTCGATGCGCCGCAGGCCGGCCACCGTGCGCACGTGCAGCGTGTCGCCCCGCACGGTGAGGTCCTCGCCCTCGACCAGGAGAAGACCGAGATAACGGGCGAGCAGCGCGTGCTCGAAATAGGTCTCGTTGAGCGGGCCCGGCGTGAGCAGGCCGATGCGCCCCTCCCCCGTGCGGTCGAGCTTCATCAGCGTGGTGCGCAAGGCCTGGAAGAAGCTCGCGACCCGCTGCATGTGCAGGTTGCGTGACACGTCTGGCAGGGCGCGGGTGGAGGCGAGGCGGTTCTCCAGCGCATAGCCCGCGCCGGAGGGGGCCTGCGTGCGATCGTTGAGCACCCACCAGCGCCCGTCTGGGCCACGGCCCACGTCGGCCGCATAGACGCGCAGGAAGCGCCCGCCCTCGGGCCGGACGCCCACCAGCGGGCGCAGGAACTCCGGGCTGCCCGCCACCGCCGCCGCCGGCAGGTCGCCGTCGCGGACGAGGTGGCCGGGGCCGTAGAGGTCCTGGAGCGCTTCCTCCAGCAGCTCGGCGCGCTCGATCAGGCCGGCGGAGAGCACCTCCCAGTCGGCCTTCTCGATGAGCAGCGGCATGTGGCTGAGCGACCAGGGCCGCTCGCCGCCGCCGGTATCGTCATAGACGCGGTAGAAGACGCCGGAATCGCGCAGGTAGCGGTCGGCGGCAGAGAAGCGGCGACGCAGCTCCTCCGAGCCCAGTTCGGCGAGCGCGGCGAGGAAGGGCTGCCAGTGGCGGCGCGGCTGGCCGTCGCCGTCCATCATCTCGTCGCGGACGCCGGGCAGCGTGCGATATCCGCCGATGAGGCTCTCCGCCGCGGCCTTTTCGAACGCCTCGCTCCGCTGCTCCGCCCCTGACACGATCATCCCTTCCAAGCGCCCGGTCAGCCGGACGTCTCATTATGCCCCGCCCGGCCGCAGATGCATCCTTCTTTGGACGCGCGCCAGACAGGCCCCGGACGGTCCGGCGGACATGCCGCCGGACCCAAGTGGATCAAGGAGTTGTGGTTCAACGTGATGGCGACGGATGGGCTCCATCCGCCGCAGTCGAACCGCCAGGGATCACGCGCCGATGGGCCGGCGCAGGTCGAGGGTGGTCGGGAACTCGTCCGGCGCCGGCTCGGACACCACATGCACCACCCCCGGGGTGTGGCCGTGATCCTGGAAGCGGGCGAGGCGACGCGCCTCGGCTTCGTAGGAATTGACGGGGAAGGTGTCGTAGCTGCGCCCGCCCGGATGCGACACGTGGTAGACGCAGCCGCCCCGCGAGCGGTCGCTCCAGGTGTCGATCACATCGAAGGTGAGCGGCGAGTGCACCGGGATGGTCGGATGCAATCCCGACCAGGGCTGCCACGCCTTGTAGCGCACGCCGGCGACGAAGGTGCCGTTGCGACCCGTCGGAGCGACCGGCAGCTTGCGGCCGTTGCAGGTGACGATGTGGCGCGACGGGTTGAAGCCCTCCACCTTCACCTGGAGGCGCTCCACGGAGGAGTCCACATAGCGCGCCGTGCCGCCGGTGACGCCCTCCTCACCGAGCACGTGCCAGCATTCGAGCGCCTGGCGGATCTCCAGGTCCACGCCCGCCCTCTGCACCTTGCCGTAGGCCGGGAAGCGGAACTCGAACTGCGCCTTGAACCACTCGGGATCGAAGGCGTAGCCGGCGTCGGTCAGGTCATCGAGCACGTCGAGGAAGTCCTGCCACACATAATGCGGCAGCATGAAGCGGTCGTTGAGGATGGTGCCCCAGCGCGTGCAGTGTCCGTGGACGGGCTTGGTCCACAGGCGGGCGATGAGGGCGCGCAGCAGCAGTTGCTGGGCAAGGCTCATGCGCCAGTCCGGCGGCATCTCGAAGCAGCGGAACTCCACGAGGCCCAGCCGGCCGGTGGGACCGTCCGGCGAATAGAGCTTGTCGATGGAGATTTCCGTGCGGTGGGTGTTGCCGGTCACGTCCACCAGCAGGTTGCGCAGCAACCGGTCCACCAGCCACGGGGCGGGCGGCGCCTCGCCGGAACCCGGCAGCGGGAACTTGGCGAAGGCGATCTCCAGCTCGTAGAGGCTGTCGTGCCGCGCCTCGTCCACGCGCGGGTGCTGGGAGGTGGGGCCGATGAACAGGCCGGAGAAGAAATAGGACAGGGACGGATGCCGCTGCCAGTAGAGCAGCAGGCTCTTCAGGAGGTCCGGCCGGCGCAGGAACGGGCTGTCGGCCGGGATGCCGCCGCCCACCACCACATGGTTGCCGCCGCCGGTGCCGGTGTGGCGGCCATCCACCATGAACTTCTCCGTGCCGAGGCGGGCAAGCCGCGCCTCCTCATAGAGGATGCGGGTGATCTCCACGCAGCCCGCCCAGGTGTCGGACGGATGCACGTTCACCTCGATCACGCCCGGATCGGGCGCGATGCGGATGAGATTGAGGCGATAGTCGAACGGCGGCGGATAGCCTTCCAGGTGGAGCGGCGTGTTGAGCTCGATCGCCACCTGCTCGATGGCGGCGATGAGGTCGATATAGTCCTCCAGCACCTCCACAGGGGGCAGGAACACGCACAGGCGGCCGCCGCGCGGCTCAACGCAGAGCGCGGTGCGGGTGTCGGCGGTGAAGATCTGCGTGTCGTTCTTGGCGAGATACTGGCGCACCAGCTCCTGCGCGCGCGCGCCGGCGCCGTAGGCCTCGGTGCGCGGGGCGACGGAGTGGCGGGGCAATCCCGCGCCCACATCCGAGCCTGCGTGGACGCCCGGGGCGGACGCGTCACCGCCCTGCCCCGCCCGGTAGCGGGCGGCGACCTCTTCGGCATCGGGCAGCGGGCCGCGTGGCTCGAACGGGTCGGCCTCGACGATGTACGGGTAGCGCGTGGGCGCCAGATAGTGGAGGGATTCCAGCGGCAGGCGATAGCCCATGGGGCTCTCACCCGGGATGAGGAAGAGGAACTGGCGGCGGAAGGTCCATTCCTCCGAGCGCCAGGCCGGCCCTTGCGCGGTCCACACCCTGCGCAGCGGCAGCACCGAGCCGGTGGGCGTACCGAGGCCCTGGTTGAAGGTGCGCGCCATCATGCGCCGGGCCACCTCGTCCGCCATGCGCGGATCGCCGGGGGCGATGTTCTCGGGAAGGTTCTGCTCCTTCCACATGTAGTAGATGTTGTCCTCGAAGGCGGGCATCACGAAGCTGCTGCCCACCGCGAGCTTCTCGGCGACGGCCTTGCAGAATCGCTCGGCGTCCGCCGCGGTGACGCCATGGTCCGTCGCCTCGTCGGCGATCAGGTCCTCGCGCCGCCACAAGGGCTGGCCGTCCTTGCGCCAGAACAGGTCGAACGACCAGCGCGGCAGCGTCTCGCCCGGGTACCACTTGCCCTGGCCGTAGTGCAGCACGCCGTCGGTCTTGAAGCGGCGGCGCAGGCGGCGGATGAGGTCGTCCGCGCGCACGCGCTTCTGGCCGCCGAGGGCCTCCGTGTTCCATTCCGGAGACTGGTAGTCGTCAATGGAGACGAAGGTGGGCTCGCCGCCCATGGTCAGGCGCACGTCGCCGGCCTTGAGGTCCTCGTCCACCTTGTGGCCGATCTCCTCGAGGGCGGCCCAGGTCTCGTCGGAGAAGGGCAGCGTCACGCGCGGCGCCTCGGCCACGCGGGTGACGCTCATGTCGAAGCCGAATTCCGTCTCCGCCTTCTCGAAGAGATAGCCGGTGATGGGCGCCGCGGAACGGTAGTGCGGCGTCGCGGCCAGCGGGATGTGGCCCTCGCCGCACAGCAGGCCCGAGGTGGGGTCGAGGCCGATCCAGCCCGCGCCCGGCACGTAGACCTCGCACCAGGCGTGCAGGTCGGTGAAGTCCACGTCCGTGCCCGAGGGGCCGTCAAGCGCCGCCACGTCCGGCTTCAGCTGGATGAGATAGCCGGAGACGAAGCGGGCGGCGAGGCCAAGGTGGCGCAGCAGCTGCACCAGCAGCCAGCCGGTGTCCCGGCAGGAGCCGAGCTTCTTGGTGAGCGTCTCGTCGGGAGTCTGGACGCCCGGCTCCATGCGGATGACGTAGCCGATCTCCCCCTGCAGGCGCTGGTTGAGATACACGAGGAAATCGACGATCCGCAGCTTCTCGCGCGGGATCGAGGCGAGGTACTCGGCGAACAGGTCGCCCTCGTGCTCCAGCTCCAGATAGGGCGCCAGCTCCGCCTTCAGCTCGGGGGCATAGGTGAAGGGGAAGTTCTCGGCATACTCCTCGACGAAGAAGTCGAAGGGATTGATCACGTCGAGCTTGGCGAGGAGGTCGACCTCGACCTTGAACTCCTCCACCTTCTCCGGGAAGACGATGCGGGCGAGCCAGTTGCCGAACGGGTCCTGCTGCCAGTTGATGAAATGCTCGGCAGGCGAAATCTTGAGCGAATAAGCGGGGATCTCCGTCCGGCTGTGCGGCGCCGGGCGCAGGCGGATGGTCTGCGGCCCGAGCAGCACCGGGCGGCCGTAGGTGTAGCTCGTGACGTGATGCAGGCTCGCGAGGATCGACATTTAGGGCACCTGGTCCTGCGGGCAACGGCCCAAGGTTAAGGGGCGAATGGCTCGGCCAAGGTTAGACAACGCCCTTATGGGGCGGAAGCGCGACTTTGCGGCGACACTCGCCTCGATGTCAGGCAAGTGCCGCTGAAAGAGGCAGCGCGACAGCTCCGCCTTCAGGCAGATGCGGGGGCGGGGGGCACGCCATGGCCAGCGGAGGGCTCCTCCGGCTCGGGCGGCGCGCCGCCGGCCTTCTTCTTCTTCGCCTTCAGCTTCTCCTCGAAGCGTTGCAGGACCGTGTAGAAGGAGGGCACGAACAACACGGCGAGGCAGGTGGAGGCGAGCATGCCGGAGACCACGGCGATGCCGATGGACTTTCGGGAATTGGCGCCGGCGCCGGTGGCGAACACCAGCGGCAGCACGCCGAGGATGAACGCGAAGGAGGTCATCAGGATGGGGCGGAACCTCAGGCGCGAGGCCTCCACCGCCGCATCCATGATCTCCATGCCCTCCGCCCGTTTCTCGCGGGCGTATTCGACGATGAGGATGGCGTTCTTGGACGCGAGCGCGATCAGGAGCACCAGGCCGATCTGGGTGTAGAGATTGTTGGCGACCCCCAGCCCCAGAAGCGCGCTCACCGTGCCGAGCAGGGCCAGCGGCACCGCGAGGATGACCGACAGCGGCTGGATCCAGCTCTCATACTGGCCCGCCAGCACGAAGTAGACCAGCAGGATGGCGAGGCCGAACACATAGTAGATCTGATTGCCGACCGCCTTCTCCTGGTAGGACATGGCGGTCCATTCGAAGCCGGCGCCCGGCGGCAGGGTGGAGGCGGCGATCTGCTCCATCAGCGACAGCGCCTGCCCCGAGGAGAAGCCGGACGCGTTCGATCCCACGACGGAGGACGAGGGATAAAGATTGTAGAGCGAGATCAGCGGCGGGCCGAGCACGGTCCGCACGTCCACCAGCGTGCCGATGGGCACCATCTTCCCCTGGGGCGTGCGCACCTTGAGGTTCAAAAGGTCAGCCGGCGTCACGCGATAGCCCGCGTCGGCCTGCACATAGACCTGGAAGACGTTGCCGAACTTGTTGATCTGGTTGACGTAGGTGGAGCCGAGATAGGACGAGATGGTCTGGAACACCTGGCCGACCGTCACACCGAGCGTTTCCGCCTTCACCCGGTTGACCTCCAGCTCGATCTGCGGCGCCCCGGCGCGGAAGGAGGAGGAGATGTGGGCCAGGGCCGACTGCGCCCGCGCCTTGTCGACGATGGAGGTGGTGATCTGCTCCAGCAGGCGGTAGTCGAAATTGCCGTCGCGCAGCTGCGGCTGCATGGTGAAGCCGGCGGCGTTGCCGATACCCTGGATGGCCGGCGGCACGAGGATGAGAACCTCCGCCTCCTCCACGTCCGAGACCGCCTTGTTCAGGTTGTTGTAGAGCGAGAGCAGGTCCTGCCCCTGGGTGGCGTAGCGCTTGTCCCACGGGTCGAGGGTGATGTAGGTGACGCCCGCGTTCGCCAGCGTGGAGGAATTGTCCAGCACCGAGATGCCGGAGATGGCGAGCACGGTCTGCACGCCCGGCACCTTGCGGATGCGCTCGGAGACCTCCGCCATCACCCGCTTGGTGCGGTTGAGGTTCGAGGCGTCGGGCAGCTGCACGTGGGCGAGGAAGTAGCCCTGGTCCTCGATGGGCAGGAATGCCGTGGGAATGCGCGTGAGGCCATAGCCGGCCACGCTCATCAGCGCGATGGCGATGAGCACCATGAGCTTGGAGTGGTGCACCATCCGGCTGATGAGCCCGGCGTACCAGTGCTCCGCCCTGGCGTAGACGGCGTTGAAGCCGCGGTAGATGAAGTTGCGCTTCTCCGGCGGCACCGGCTTGCGCAGCCAGAGCGCGCACTGGGTCGGCTTCAGCGTCGCCGCATTGATGGCCGAGATGAAGGCCGTGGCGGCGATGACGAGCGCGAACTGCTTGAACATCTGCCCCGTCAGGCCGGGAATGAAGGAAGCGGGCAGGAACACCGACATCAGCACCAGGGTGATGCCGACCACCGGGCCGAACAGCTCGTCCATGGCTTTCTCGGCCGCAGGCTGGCCCTCCATCCCCTCCTCGATGTGCCGCGCCACGCCCTCCACGATCACGATGGCGTCGTCCACCACGATGCCGATGGCGAGGATGATGGCGAACAGGGTCGAGAGGTTGATGGTAAATCCCAGCGCGTCCATGGCCGCGAAGGCGCCGATGATGGTCACCGGCACCGTGGTCGCGGGCACCAGCGTCGCCCGCCAGTCCTGCAGGAAGAGCAGGATCACCACCAGCACGAGGATCGCCGCCTCGAACAGGGTCTTCCACACCTCGTTGATAGAGGCGGTCACGAACAGGGTCGTATCGAAGGGGATGTTGTAGTCGAGGCCTTCCGGGAAGCTCTTCTTCAGCTGCTCCATCTTCGCCGCCACGCGCTTCGCCACGTCGAGGGCGTTGGCGGAGGGCAGCTGGAAGATGCCGATGCCGGCCGCAGGCTTGTTGTCCTGCATGAAGTCCTTGGAGTAGCTCTGGGAGCCCAGCTCCACCCGGCCGATGTCGCGGATGCGGACGATGCGCCCGCCGTCCGAATTGTCGACCTTGACGATGATGTTCTCGTAATCCTTCACGTCGTCGAGGCGGCCGGCGACGTTCACCGTGTACTGGAACGAGGCGTTGGCCGGTGCCGGCGGCAGGCCGAGCTGGCCGGGGGTAACCACCTGGCTCTGCTTCTGGATGGCGTTGGAAACGTCCGTGGGCGTCAGGCCGAACGCCTGCATGCGGTCCGGATCCATCCACACGCGCATGGCATACGTGCCGGCGCCGAACACCGACACGTTGGCCACACCCTCCACCCGCTCCAGCTCGTTCTGGACGTTGATGATGCCGTAGTTGTTCAGGAACAGGCCGTCATAGCGCCCGTCCGGCGAGATCAGGGTCACGAACTCGAGGATCGAGGTGCCCTTCTGCAGGATGGTGACGCCCTGGGCCTGCACCGCCGAGGGCAACGAGGACAAGGCGATGTTCACGCGGTTCTGCACCAGCACCTGCGCCATGTTCGGATCGGTGCCGATGGCGAAGGTGACGATGAGCGTGTAGGTGCCGTCCGATGCCGACCAGGACTGCATGTAGAGCATGCCCTCGACACCGTTCACCTGCTGCTCGATGGGCAGGGCGACCGTATCGATGAGGGTCTTGGCGGAGGCCCCCGGATAGCTCGTGGAAACCGACACCGTCGGCGGCACGATGTTCGGATATTGCGAGACCGGCAGGCGGATCAGCGAGACAAGCCCGATCAGCACGAAAACCAGAGCGAGCACGTTGGAAAGGACCGGCCGCTCGATGAAAAAGCGCGAGATCATGGGCGCTGCCTGACGTTCGAGGGCGGGATCAGTTCTTCGGTGCCACGGACGGGGCCGCCTTCGACGGCGCATCTGCCGGCGCGACGCCGGCGGGCTTCGGCAGGGGCTTGTCCCCCTCGTCCAGCTTCGGCGGGGCGACGCCGACGATCTTGCCGTCCTCCACCTGCACCTTGGAGCCGGGCACGGCGCGCTGGATGCCGTTGATGATGACGCGGTCGGTCGGCTTCAGCCCGCTCTCGATGGCGCGCAGGCCGTTCGCCTGGAGCTGGCCGAGCGTCACCTGGGTCTGGGACACCACATTGTCCGCCCCCACCGTCAGCACATAGGTGCCGAGCTGGTTGGAGTTGATGGCGAAGTCCGGCACCAGGACCGTGTCCGCCGGCTTGCCCAGCGGCACGCGCACGCGGGCGAACAGGCCCGGAAGGAGCGCGAAGTCGTCGTTCTGGAAGATGCCGCGGACGGTAAGGGTGCCGAGGTTCGGGTCCACCTGCGGAGCGATATAGTCGATCTTGCCCCCGTGGGGATAACCGGTCTCGGTCTGCAGACCGATCTCGATCGGGATATCCGGCACGTCGCGGGTCAGCGAGGTGATCGAGCGGCCCTGCTTGGCGAGCGCCTCCTTGATGCGGAGCACCTCCTGCTCGGAGAGCGTGAACCACACCCAGATGGGATTGATCTGCACGATGGTGGCGAGCTTGGTCGGCCCAGAATAACCGACGAGGGCGCCCACATCCTGAAGGTGGGCGGTCACCGCCCCGTCGAAAGGAGCCGCGATCTGGGTGTAGCCCAGGTTGATCTGCGCGAGCTGCAGCGAGGCCTCGGCATTCGCCACCTCGGCCACCGCCGAATCACGCTTCGCGCGGGCCTGGTCCAGGGTGGCCTGGGAAGCGAAGTCCTGCTTGGCCAGCTGCGCCTGGCGGTTGTACTCGGCCTCGGCCTGCACCTGGGCGGCCTGGTTGGCCGCGAGTTGCGCCTTGGCCTGGTCCACCTGCGCCTTGTACTGGTCCTGCTCGATGACGAACAGCACCGAGCCCTTGCTGGCGAAGGCGCCATCCTTGTAGTTGATGTTGGTGAGGAAGCCCTGCACGCGGGCCTCCAGATCCACCGAGTTGATGGGGGCGGTGTTGCCCGTCAGCTCCAGGAAGCGCGTGATCGGCTGCTGGAGCACCGTCGCCGCGGTTACCGTCGGCGCCGGTGGGGGCACATAGGTGTTCTTCTCTTCACAGGCGACGAGAAGCAGAGACGCGCTGAGTACAATGCCGCCGCGGCTCAGCACGCCCGACACCCTGATACCCCCCGCCATGCCTTATCCCCCGATTTCGCAGTTGCGGCGGATACTAAGCACCGGTCAGAGACGTGTCCATGAAAGGAATTGGCGGCGCAAGGCTCAAAAGCGGTTTGTTGCGGCATCGGTGCAAGGCGGCAACGTTCCATGAGGAAAGGCGCGCGGCCCCTTCCCTGCGCATCCGGCTGGCGAAGGCCGCGGAGGCACCGCGGGCACCGGCCTGCGGCTCTTCCGCCCGTCATGCCGGAGCCGTCGCGCGATCAAGGGCGATCCGGCATTCCTCGCGGCGAATCCCCGGTCCGAAGGGATGCGGTCCCGGCGGGGAAGCGCGGGGTCGGCCATCGGCCCGGCCCACGACCCCTCGGCTGCGACCGGGCCGCCGTCGCGTGAGGCAGATTTGCAAGGAGGCCTCTCCATTGACGCCCCCTCGCATTGACATTGCGCCGCCCCGTTCATAAGTCTCCGCCTTGTATGCTGCCCGCCAAAGGGGTGCGGGACGGCGGCTGCGCGTATCGTCGCTGCGGCGCTCTTTCGCCCCTTCGGACTTGCTGACGCCCCATTGGGGGTGTGCAAAGGCGCATCGTTGACCGGAGGGTCCGGCGGCCCGTCTCCGCCCTCCTTGAGACCTGACGGATCGGAACAGAGACACAACCCATGTTTGGTGGACTTGCCCGCAAGCTCTTCGGCTCCGCGAACGATCGCCGGGTGAAGGGATACCGTCCCCGCGTTCAGGCCATCAATGCGCTGGAGCAGGAGCTGGAGGCGCTCACCGACGAGCAGCTCCGCGCCCGCACCGACGAGTTCCGCCGCCAGCTTGCCGAGGGCAAGACGCTGGACGATCTCCTCGTGCCCGCTTTCGCCACCGTGCGCGAGGGCGCCAAGCGCGCGCTTGGCATGCGCCATTTCGACGTGCAGCTCATCGGCGGCATGGTGCTGCACGACGCTTCCATCTCCGAGATGAAGACCGGCGAAGGCAAGACGCTGGTGGCCACCCTCCCCGTCTATCTCAACGCGCTCGCCGGCAAGGGCGTGCACGTGGTGACGGTGAACGACTACCTCGCCAAGCGCGATGCCGAATGGATGGGGCGGCTGTACCGCTTCCTCGGTCTGTCCACCGGCATCATCGTCCACGGCCTCGACGACGACGAGCGCCGCGCCGCCTACAACAGCGACGTCACCTACGCCACCAACAACGAGCTGGGCTTCGACTACCTGCGCGACAACATGAAGTACGAGCGCGGGCAGATGGTGCAGCGGCCGCACTTCTACGCCATCGTCGACGAGGTGGACTCGATCCTCATCGACGAAGCGCGCACGCCCCTCATCATCTCCGGCCCGCTCGACGACCGCTCGGACTTCTACAACACCATCGACACCTACATCCCGCGCCTCGCCAAGGAGGACTACGAGGTGGACGAGAAGCAGCGCACCGTCACCATGACGGAAGCGGGCATGGAGAAGATGGAGCAGATGCTGACCGCGGCGGGCCTGCTCAAGTCGGAGAGCCTCTACGACATCGAGAACGTCTCGGTGGTCCACCATGTGAACCAGGCGCTGCGCGCCCACACCCTCTTCCAGCGCGACAAGGACTATATCGTCCGCAACGACGAGGTGGTGATCATCGACGAGTTCACCGGCCGCATGATGCCGGGCCGCCGCTATTCGGAAGGCCTGCACCAGGCGCTGGAGGCCAAGGAGCACGTGCAGGTCCAGCCCGAGAACCAGACGCTGGCCTCCATCACCTTCCAGAACTATTTCCGCCTCTACGAGAAGCTCGCCGGCATGACCGGCACCGCCTCCACCGAGGCGGCGGAATTCTCCGACATCTACAAGCTCGAAGTGCTGGAGATCCCCACCAACCTGCCGATCTCGCGCATCGACGACGATGACGAGGTCTACCGTACCGCGGGCGAGAAATACGCGGCCATCATCGAGCTGATCCGGGATTGCGCCGGGCGGGGCCAGCCGATCCTGGTGGGCACCACCTCCATCGAGAAGTCGGAACTGCTCGCCGAACTGCTGAAGCAGGCCGGGTTCACGCAGAAGGATTTCTCGGATGCCACCGCCTTCTCCGGCCGTGAGCAGCTGGAGAAGGACCGCGCGGCCAAGACCTTCGCGGTCCTGAATGCCCGCTACCACGAGCAGGAGGCCTACATCGTCTCCCAGGCCGGCGTGCCGGGGGCGATCACCATCGCCACGAACATGGCCGGCCGCGGCACCGACATCAAGCTCGGCGGCTCGGCGGACATGCGCATCGAAGCCGAGCTGAAGGACCTTCCCGAAGGCGAGGAGCGCGCCGCCGCCGAGGCCGAGATCCGGGCCGAGGTGGAGGAACTGAAGCAGAAGGCGCTCAAGGCTGGCGGCCTCTACGTGCTCGGCACCGAGCGCCACGAGAGCCGGCGCATCGACAACCAGCTGCGTGGCCGGTCCGGCCGCCAGGGCGACCCCGGCCACTCCAAGTTCTTCCTTTCGCTGGAAGACGACCTGATGCGCATCTTCGGGTCGGATCGGCTCGACGGCATGCTGCAGCGCCTCGGCCTGAAGGAAGGCGAGGCCATCATCCACCCGTGGATCAACAAGGCGCTGGAGAAGGCGCAGCAGAAGGTCGAGGCGCGCAACTACGACATGCGCAAGAACGTTCTGAAGTATGACGACGTGCTCAACGACCAGCGCAAGGTGGTGTTCGAGCAGCGCGTCGAGCTGATGAACGACGAGGATGTGGCCGAGACCGTGGAGGACATGCGCCACGCCCTCATCACCGAGATGGTGGCCAAGCACATCCCCGAGAACGCCTATCCCGAGCAGTGGGACGTGGACGGGCTCGACGCGGCGCTGAAGGAGGTGCTCGCCCTCGACCTTCCGGTGAAGGACTGGGCCAAGGAGGAAGGCATCGCCGGCCCCGAGGTCACCGAGCGCATCATCCGCCGCGCCGATGAGATCATGGCCGCCAAGGCCGGCCAGTACGGACCAGACATCATGCGCTATGTGGAGAAGTCCATCCTTCTCCAGACCCTCGACCACCTGTGGCGCGAGCACATCGCCATGCTCGATCACCTGCGCCAGGTGGTGGGCCTGCGCGGCTACGCCCAGCGTGACCCGCTGAACGAGTACAAGTCCGAGGCCTTCAACCTCTTCTCCGCCATGCTGAACCGGCTGCGTGAGATCGTCACCGCCCAGCTCATTCGGGTTGAGATCGTGGCCCAGCCGCCGGCGCAGGAAGAGCTTCCGCCCATGGAGGCCCACCACACCGATCCCTTCACCGGCGAGGACGAGCTCTCCTTCGCCGGCGCGGCGGTGGGTACCCGGCCTCAGCCGCTGCTCACGGGCGACGTGGCGGTGGTGGAGCGTGATCCCAACGACCCCGAAACCTGGGGCAAGGTGGGCCGCAACGAGGTGTGCCCCTGCGGCTCCGGCAAGAAGTACAAACACTGCCACGGCCGCTTCGCCTGAGGCAGCCCCCGCACCGGCCTCGAGGCGAGGCCGGTGTCCACGCTCAGAACGCCAGGCGATGGGCCTGTCCAGGCCAAGGCACATGAGCGCCGATCGGGAGAACACGGGGGACAGCACCGACGTGTTCAGCGTCATGCACCGCTCCCCGAGCTTTTCCCGATCCGGAAACCCGCAGGACTGCCCGCCGTCCGCCCCGCCGCGAGCCCGGACAAAGGCGAGGTAGAGCACCGGCGGCGCCGCTTCCCGGAGCGCTCGCGCAGGCAGGGCCGCTGTGCCGCGACAGCAGCCAGACCACCACAAGGAACGGCGGCGACACCGTCTTAATCAGCAAATGGTCGGCCACCGCCCGCCATCCGGTGGGGCTTCACACCTGCCGCAGCAGGGCATGGATGATGCCCGTGAGCGCGATGGCGATCACCGCCGTCAGCCCGCCGGCCCTGTAATCGCCGCCGGAGGGTGAAGGGCCAGTGCCGCCACGGCCACGAACAGGTTTGGCGCGCACGGGGAAACAGCCGAAGAAACGCCGCAGCGCCGCTCTGATGAGGGCGGCCATCTGAGCCACCGTGTGCGTAGGGGGACGATCATCCTCGGGCTCGCCCCTGCCATCACGTGCGGGACGAAGCCGCGTCCCTGCAGGACGAAGTCGATCTCACTACACACCGGCGGGTCGCGATAGAGAGGAAGAAACGACACGGCTGCATGCAGGTGGCCCGCCTGAGCAGATCCGGCGCGCTCTTCAGCATGGCAAGCTCGCCACCCTGAAGGTCGCCTTCAAGACATCCGACTCCGCCGCTTCCGGCACATCGACGCGGGATCGGATCTCCACCGCGACACGGGCCGTCGTCCGTCCCCACTCCGAAAAGTCAGGAAAATGAGAGGGGACGCGGGGCTGTCTCCAGCCCACTCCTCATGCCCGGCATGGGGCAGACGTGGCGCGGTGCAGAACCACCGATGCCGCCAGCAGGGGCGAATAGGTTTCGAGGCTGCTCTACCCACCCTTGAGCCCGACCAGCGCCCCGGGGCTGCGGTTCGACGCCCACCACCTGGGCCGGACACCGGGAAAAAGCGCCTGCAGGGCTGATCGCCGTCGATGGGATGGCTCCCCGTCGACCACACGTCAGCCAAAGCGGCCTCACGACCGCGACGAGAACATCGGCCGGCTCAGCCGAGGCCCGCTAGGCCTCGCCGAGGACACGCCTTCCCCTCGTCACTGGGAATAGCCGGAGGCCGCCCCTCCCGACGACATGCTCGCGACGGTGGAGGGCTTCTGCGTCGAGGCGGACGGTTTCACCGGCGGCAGGGGGGCCGCGGAACCGCCGACCGATGCCGTCGCCGCGGGCACCGCAGCCGGGGCCACCGAGCCGGTGGTCACCGGCGCAGGCGTCGCATCGGAGGTGGCGCGCGCGGCGGCCGCCGCCAGCGAAGCATCCGTCACCTTTGGAGGATTCACATACTCCGGCAGGGTTCCGGGCGCCTCGGAGAAGGACATCTGGCCGCTCTCGCGCTCCTTCAGCTTGGCGAGAAACACCGGGTGCATGCCGCCGTCACTGCCGGTGCGCACGGGCACCACCGGCGAGGAGGGAGCGAGAGCCGCTACCTGGGCGTCGTCGGCGCGCTGCTTCTCGGCAACGGCGGCCGCGACCTGTGGCGCCACCTGGTAGGGCGGGCAGGACTGGTTGGCGTCGAAGGCGCGGCCGGGCACGGGCTCTGCGTCAAAGACGTAGGCGCGGCCGCACACGTTCACCTTGGGCTCCTGCTTCGTCACCTCGAAGTGGTCGTAGCCCTGCTTCAGGTTGCGCCAGAAGGCCATGTTGGGATTGTTGCGGTGCTTGGCGAGATTCTTCGGCGTCATGCGGAAGGGGTAGGCCTGCACCTGGAAGGAGCGCTGGCCACCCGCGAAGCTCTCGCGCGCCAGGGAGAAGATCTCGGAAATCTGCTCGTCCGTCATGGCGTAGCAGCCGGCCGAGGAGCAGTCGCCGTGCACCATGAGGAACTCGCCGGTCCGCCCATAGGCCTTGTCGAAGGCGTTCGGGAAGCCCAGGTTGAATGACAGGTAGTAATTGGAATTCGGGTTCATCTGCCCGGGGGTGATGGCATAGAAGCCTTCCGGGGCCTGCCGGTCGCCCATGCGCACCTTAGGGCCCAGCTCGCCCGACCAGCGGCAGATGGGGTAGGTCTTCAGAAGGGCGAAGGAGCCATCCGACGTCACCTTCCACACCTCGAGCTCGGCCTCTTCCTTGAAGATGCGCACGAGCATGGGGCTCGCGGGGGCCATGTCCTTCTGCGACAGCAGGGACACCATCTGCGGGGTGAGCGGCTTGTTGGCCTTGCGCGCCACCTCGGCGTCGGTGGCGTTGCAGGCGGCGAGGGCGAGCGCCGAGAAGGCGGCCAGAGCCGCCATGCGGGCGCGGGACGAGAATTTCGTCTGAAGACGGCTCAACGCACTACTCCCGGGTCCTACCGGCCACGAGGACCGACAAGCTTAGCCCCTCAGCCTTGATGAAGCGTCAATGGCGCTCCGCTGGCATGCCATGGAGAAAATAAGGCAAATGCGGCCAAGATGAGGTGCGCCGGCCCGGGATCCCCCATGGCCGGTGCACATGGTTAAAGTCCGCGGCCGATGGCGAGGAACTTGTCGCGGCGCGCCTTGCGCACGGCCGCGCCGTCGAGCCCGGAGAGAGACGACAGGGAATCGGCGATGGCCTCACCCGCCGCCGCGACGGCCGCCTCGGGATCGCGATGCGCGCCACCTGAAGGTTCCTTCACGATGGTGTCGATGATGCCGAACTTCAGGAGGTCCTGGGCGGTGATCTTCATGTTGGTGGCGGCGTCCTGCGCCTTCGCCGTGTCCCGCCACAGGATGGAGGCTGCGCCCTCCGGCGAGATGACGCTGTAGATGGCGTGCTCCATCATCAGCACCTTGTTGGCGGTGGCGATGGCGATGGCCCCGCCCGAGCCGCCCTCGCCGATCACCAGCGCCACGTTGGGAACGCTGAGTCCGAGGCAGGCATCGGTGGAGCGGGCGATGGCCTCGGCCTGCCCGCGCTCCTCCGCGCCGATGCCAGGATAGGCCCCTGCGGTGTCCACCAGCGAGATCACCGGCACGCCGAACCGGTCCGCCAGTTCCATGATGCGGGCAGCCTTGCGGTAGCCCTCGGGGCGGGCCATGCCGAAATTGTGCCGGATGCGGGTCTCCGTGGAAGACCCCTTCTCGTGCCCGAGCACGCACACGCTCTCGCCGCGGAAGCGGGCGAAGCCGCCGATGATGGCTTCGTCCTCGCCGTATTTGCGATCGCCGGCGAGCGGCGTGAAATCCTCGAACAGGGCCTTGGCGAAGTCGGCGAAGTGAGGCCGCTGCGGATGGCGCGCGACCAGGGTCTTCTGCCAGGGCGTGAGGTTGGCATAGAGGGCGACGAGAGCCTCGCGGGCCTTGGCCTCGAGCCGCTGCACCTCGTCGGTGATGGCAACGCCTTCGCCGGAGGAGGCGAGCGCCCGCAGCTCTTCCACCTTGGCCTCGAGTTCGGCGACCGGCTTCTCGAAGTCCAGATAGCTGCGCATGAGGTTCCGTATGGGTTGGAGGGGGTCGAATGCGGCGCCCCCCCGACGCGGCGCGAAGCTGCCTTCGCGGGGCCGCCAAGTCAAGTTCGACCGGTCAAAGTCGACCGGCGCAGCCCAAGCCTTCGCCAGCGTCCCCAAAAACGGAGCCGCCGCGGCTCACAGTCGCGCCGTCGCGCACACACACCCATTCAGCGGCGTTTTTACGGCGGTAGGCTCCGGGTTTCGCGCCATAGCGCCTCACCCCTTCCGCGGCAACATCTCCGCATCGCGCATGCAACCATCGGGCCACCTTGCGCGTTATATCTCAGGAAGACGGGATGCGCGGAGTACAGGAGGCGTACATGTCGGTTCACAAGCGTACTTTCCCCAAGAAGGGCGCCCCCAAGGCGTCCGGCCGCCCGACCCGGGTGGGGGCTCCGCGGCGGCCGGTTTCCGCGCCGGAGGTCAAGGGTGCAGGCAAGCCTGCGGCAATCGCGACTTATGATTTTCCCGCCGCCGGCCCCCACGCCCGCGCGGAGCTGATGGATCCGGAGCGGACGCCCGGCACGGGCGCCCTGCCCGATATCGCCCACCCGGGCGACGGCGACTCGACCGAGTGAGCGCCTGCGGTCCCGGTGTCGCGATGCGACGCCTTACGCCTTGTTCAGATGAGCCCCGGGGGGCTATTGCTGTCACCGCAACTCCCTGGGGACCTTTCCTGCGATGCGCGCGCTGCTCGACGTCATCCTTGTCGTTCTGCAACTTTACGTCTGGCTGCTGATTGCAGCGGCCGTCCTGTCATGGCTGGTCGCCTTCAATGTGGTGAACCCCCACAATTCCTTCGTGCGGAACGTGGGCGAGTTCCTCTACCGCATCACCGAGCCGGTGCTCGGCCCCATTCGCCGGGTGCTGCCGGACCTCGGCGGCATCGATCTCTCGCCCATGGTGGTCATCCTGCTCGTTTTCTTCCTGCAGCAAGTGATCCACTATTACATCTACCCTTACGTGTTCTGATCACGCCGGGAGCCGGCCCTTGTCGTTCCTGAAGCAGCTCGCCGACGGGGTGGAGGTGACCATCCGCGCCACCCCGCGCGGCGGGCGCGACGCGATTGACGGCGTCGCGAGCCTCTCGGACGGGCGGGACGTGCTGAAGGTGCGCGTGCGCGTGGCACCGGAGGACGGCGCGGCGACGGCGGCTGTCGGCCGTGTGCTGGCGGAAGCGGCCGGCGTCGCCCCCTCGCAGGTGAAGCTCGCCTCGGGGGCCACCGCGCGGGTGAAGACCTTTCGCATCGCGGGCGATGGAGCACGGCTCGCCGCCGCGCTCCGCACGAAGGCCGCCGCCGCCCGCTGATTTACCTCAGGCCTCCGCCACGAATTCCTCGCGCATGGGCGTGAACACGTCCACCAGCACCCCCGGCTCGATGCAGACCACCCCGTGGTGGACGCCGGACGGCACGTAGAAGCTGTCCCCGGCCGTGAGCCGGGCCGTCCTCCCGCCGATGGCGAGGTCGAACACCCCACTCTCCACGCTCGTCACCTGCACATGCGGATGGCCGTGGGGCTGGCCGCCGGGGCCCGCCTTCTTGAAAGTCACCCGCACCATCATGATCTCGTCGTTGAAGGTGAGGATCTGGCGGCTGACGATGTCGTCCACCTCCTCCATCGGCGTCGCCGCGGCGAAGGCGAAGACCTCCCCTTTCACGGTCATGGAACTCTCCTGATGCTGACGCGCCGGGGCGCGCTATCGCCACTGCCCTACCGAGCGAGCCAGCCGCCATCCACCGGCAGCACGATCCCGTGCACATAGTCCGCCGCGCGGGAAGAAAGAAACACGGCCGCCCCGCCGATATCCGAGGGATCGCCCCAGCGGCCTGCGGGAATCCGGCCCAGGATCGCGGTCGAGCGTTCCTCGTCCTGCCGCAGGGCCTCGGTGTTGTTGGTGACGAAATAACCGGGGGCGATGGCATTCACGTTGATGCCCCTGCCAGCCCATTCGCAGGCGAGCAGGCGCGTTAATCCAGCAAGGCCGCTCTTGCTCGCGGTGTAGGAAGGAATGCGGATGCCGCCCTGGAAGGACAGGAGCGAGGCGATGTTGATCACCTTGCCACCCCTGCCATCGGCGAGCATGTGCCGCGCCACCGCCTGGGTGAGGAAGAAGGTGGACTTGAGGTTGACGTTCATCACGTCGTCCCAATCCGCTTCGGTGAAATCGAGGGCATCCGCCCGGCGAATGATGCCGGCGTTGTTGACGAGCACGTCGATGCGCCCGCCGGCACCGGCCTCCGCAACGATCCGCTCGATGGGGTCCAGGGACGCGAGATCGGCGGAAACGGCGGAGAAGCGGCCGCCCACATCGGCCACGCGCTCTGCCGTCTCGTCCATGGCCGAGCGGCCGACGCCTACCACTGCCGCTCCCGCGCCGCCAAGCGCCACGGCAATGGCTTGACCGAGGCCTGTGTTGGCGCCCGTCACCACGGCCCGAAGGCCGGAAAGATCGAATGGGTTGGACATCGCACTCCTGCCCACAGTTCCTTTGACCTCAGGCCCCTTCGCCGGCCGATCAGGCCGGCGCGCGCCGTGCCGTCTACATGACGGCGCCAATCTGCCAGGGAACGAACTCGGCATCGCCGTAGCCGAACTCCTCGGACTTGGTGCGGGCGCCGGACGCCACTGCCAGCACTTTCTCGAAGATCTCCCGGCCCTTCGCCTCCAGCGGCACGCCATCGAGGATGTCCCCGCAATTGATGTCCATGTCCTCCTCCATCCGGCGATAGATGTCGGAGTTGGTGGCGAGCTTGATGGACGGCGCCGGCTTGCAGCCGAAGGCGGAGCCTCGGCCGGTGGTGAAGCAGATGAGGTTCGCCCCGCCCGCCACCTGCCCGGTGGCGGCGACCGGGTCGTAGCCGGGGGTATCCATGAAGACGAAGCCCGGGGTCGTCACCGGCTCGGCATATTCATAGACCGCCTTCAGGGTCGAGGCCCCGCCCTTGGCGGCGGCGCCCAACGACTTCTCAAGAATGGTGGTGAGCCCGCCCGCCTTGTTGCCCGGCGAGGGATTGTTGTTCATCTCCCCCGCGTTGCGGGCGGTGTAATCCTCCCACCACCTGATGCGGGAGACGAGCTTCTCGCCCACCTCGCGCGTGGCGGCGCGGCGGGTGAGCAGGTGCTCGGCGCCATAGATCTCCGGCGTCTCGGAGAGGATGGATGTTCCGCCCTGCGCCACCAGCAGATCGGAGGCGACGCCGAGGGCCGGGTTGGCGGTGAGGGCCGAATAGCCGTCGGAACCACCACACTGGAGCGCGAGGACGATCTCGGATGCGGGCCGCGCCTCGCGCCGGGCCGCGGCGGCCTTGGGCAGCATCTCCCGGATGGCGCCGAGGATATGCTCCACCGTGCGGCGCGTGCCGCCTTCGTCCTGGATGGTGAGGGAGCGGAAGCCATCGCTCTCCTCCACCCCGTAATCCTGCTTGAAGCGGGCGATCTGAAACATCTCGCAGCCCAGGCCTACCATCACCACCGCGGCGAAGTTGGGGTGGGTGGCGTAGCCCCAGAGGGTGCGCGAGAGCACATCGTAGCCCTCCCCCTTGGACGCCATCCCGCATCCCGTGCCGTGGATGATCGGCACGATGCCGTCGATGCCGGGATAATCCGCGAGCAGCCCGGTGCGCTCCACCGCCTGCGCCGCGAACCGCGCCACGGAGGCCGAGCAGTTCACGCTGGTGAGAATGCCGATGTAGTTGCGCGTGCCGGTGCGCCCGTTGGAGCGGCGATAGCCCTGAAAGGTGGCGCGCTCAGCGGCCGGCACCAGCGTATCGGCCCTGGCATCGACGCAAAAGGCATAGTCGCGGGCGAAATCGTGCATCACCACATTGTGGGTGTGGATGTGCGCGCCGGGCGCGATCTGCTCCGAGGCAAAGCCGATGATCTGCCCGAACTTCCGGACCGGCGCCCCCTCGGCGATGGGCACGAGGGCGAACTTGTGGCCGCGCGGAATGCGCTGAGCGGCGGTGACGCCGGCCACCGGAGCGCCCGCCCCCACGTCATCGAGGGCGACCGCCACATTGTCCTCGCCCGAAAGCCTGAGGACACGCGGCGCCGTGCCAAGCTTCGCCTGCATTCCAAATCCTCCCGCACGCGCTTCGCTTTTCACCCAGCGAAGTTTGACCCCTCTGATATGCTAGTATATTAGTTCAGAACGAGCCACAAGCTGGCCCCCTGCGGCCAAGGGAGGGACCAAAGCATGACGGGTCTCAGGCGCATTCCCGCAGGCCGCGAGACCGTCCGACGCGAGCCCCTCCGCGCGGTGCCGGCCTCGGCCCGCATCCACACCGCCCTGCGCGACGCGATCGTGGCCATGAGCCTCGCCCCGGGCAGCGCCCTTCAGGAAAAGCAGATCGCCCTCGCCTACGGGGTCAGCCGCACGCCGGTCCGCGAGGCGATCCTGAAGCTGGCCGACGAACGCCTGGTGGACGTGTTTCCCCAGCACGGCACCTTCGTCTCCCGCATCAGCGTGGAAGCCGTGCGCGACGCCATGGTGATCCGCAGCGCGCTGGAGCGCGCGGGCGTGCGCGCGGCAGCCGAGGCCGTCGCAGCAGCACCGGCGGCAGACCGGCCCGCCCTCATGGAGCCCATCCGGTCTGCGATCCGCCGCCAGCGGATCGCCCATGACTCGGCGGCCCTCGCCGATTTCCACGCCGCGGATGAGGACTTCCACCAGGCCATCGCCGAACTCGCCGGCCATCCCAACCTCTGGCGGGTGATCCGGCAGGAGAAGGCCCATGTGGACCGCTGCCGCCTCCTTGCTTTGCCCTCCCCGCATCGCCGGGCAGCGGCCATTGCCGAGCACACGACCGTGGCGGATGCCATCGCCTCCACGGATGCGGACAAGGCCGAAGCGGCCATGGCCGCCCATCTCGGCCGCCTCATCCCCAGCCTCGACGACCTCGCAGCCGCCCACCCCGGCTATTTCGCCGACTGGCCCGACCGCGCTCCGGCGCCCGCGGGATCAGGGGGTCTCACCGGCGCGGGCGGGCGATAAGCGCACCGCCCCTTGTCCGCCATCCTCCCCTCGGGCATCGTGCGCGCCTTCAGTCGCGGATTGTTCGAAGGCTCGTTCCATGTCGCCCTCCCCCCGCCCCATCAAGCCCGGCGACCACGTGTTCCTGGTGGATGGCTCGTCCTTCGTGTTCCGCGCCTATTTCCAGTCCATCAACCAGGACCGGAAGTACAATTTCCGCTCGGACCGGCTGCCCACGGGCGCCGTCCGGCTGTTCTGCACCAAGCTGTTCCAGTTCGTGCGTGACGGGGCCGTGGGCATCAAGCCGACCCATCTCGCCATCATCTTCGACAAGTCGGAGGATTCGTTCCGCAAGGAGCTGTACCCCGCCTACAAGGCCAACCGCTCCGACCCGCCGGACGAGCTGATTCCCCAATTCCCCCTCATGCGCGAGGCGGTGCGCGCCTTCGGGCTCATCCCGGTGGAGCAGGCCCGCTACGAGGCGGATGACCTCATCGCCACCTATGCCGACGAGGCGGTGAAGGCGGGGGCGGACGTGCTCATCGTCTCCGCCGACAAGGACCTGATGCAGCTCATCGGCCCCAAGGTGGCCATGTACGACCCCGCCTCGGGCGAGAGCGGCGGGCGCGGGGCGCGGCCGGAGCGACGCATCGGCCTTGGCGAGGTTGTGGAATATTTCGGCGTGCCGCCGGAAAAGGTCACCGACGTGCAGGCCCTGGCCGGCGATTCCACCGACAACGTGCCGGGCGTGCCGGGCATCGGCATCAAGACCGCCGCCCAGCTCATCTCGGAGTATGGCGACCTCGATACGCTGCTCGCCCGCGCCGGCGAGATCAAGCAGCCCAAGCGGCGGGAATCGCTCCTGAACAACGCCGAGGCCGCGCGCATCTCCAAGCAATTGGTGACGCTGGTCCGCGACGTGGCGGTGGAGGTGCCGCTCGACAACCTCGTGCTGGAGGCGCCCGACGCGAAGCAGCTCATCGCCTTCCTGAAGGCCATGGAGTTCACCACCATCACCCGTCGCGTGGCCGAGGCCTATGGGGTGGAGGCCGGCGAGGTGGAGCCGGACCCGAGGCTCGCCCCCAAGGGCGACCTCTTCTCCCCCGGCGGCGCGGAGGAGGCGGCGCCCGCCGAGGGGAAGGCGGCTGCGCCTGCCCCCCCCGAGGCCGAGGGCACGCTCACCCCCGCCGACCTCGCCCATGCCCGGGCGCAGCAGGCCCGCGCCACCCCGGTGGACCGCAAGGCCTACCGCACCATTCTCGACATCGCCGAGCTGAAGGCCTGGTGTGCGAAGGCCATGGATATTGGCGTCGTCGCCTTCGACACGGAGACCAATTCCCTCGACCCCATGCAGGCAGATCTCGTGGGCGTCTCGCTGGCGCTTTCGCCCAACGAGGCCTGCTACATCCCGCTCGCTCACCAGGGCGCGGGGGATGGCCTGTTCAGCGAGGGCCTGCTGCCCGGCCAGATCCCCCTTGCCGAGGCCATCGCCGCGCTCAAGCCGGTGCTGGAGGACAAGGGCGCCCTCAAGATCGGGCACAATGTGAAGTACGACCAGCTGGTGCTCGCCCGGCACGGCATAAAGGTCGCCCCCATCGACTGCACCATGTGCATGTCCTACGCGCTGGACGCCGGCCGCAACGGCCATGGCATGGACGAGCTGTCCGTCCTCCACCTCGGCCACCAGCCGATCGCCTATTCGGAAGTCACCGGCAAGGGCAAGGCGCAGGTCACCTTCGACAAGGTACCGCTGGAGCCGGCCACCGCCTATGCCGCCGAGGATGCGGACGTCACCTTGCGCCTGTGGCAGGTGCTGAAGCCGCGCCTTGCCGCGGAAGGCCGCACCACCGTCTACGAGACGCTGGAGCGGCCGCTTATCCCCGTGCTCGCCCGCATGGAAAGCCGGGGCATCTCCATCGACAAGGCCATGCTGGCGCGCCTGTCCTCCGAATTCGCCCAGGGCGCGGCGCGCATCGAGGACGAGATCGCGGAGCTCGCCGGCGAACGGCTGAACGTGGGCTCGCCGAAGCAGATGGGCGACATCCTGTTCGGCAAGATGGGCCTGCCCGGCGGCACCAAGACCGCCACCGGCATGTGGTCCACCAAGGCCACCGCGCTGGAGGAGCTGGCCGAGGCCGGGCACAAGCTGCCGCAGAAGATCCTGGACTGGCGCCAGCTCTCCAAGCTGCGCTCCACCTATACGGACGCGCTGCCCAATTTCGTGCACCCGCAGACGAAGCGCGTCCACACCTCCTATGCGCTGGCCGCCACCACCACTGGGCGGCTCTCCTCCTCCGACCCCAATTTGCAGAACATTCCCGTCCGCACCGAGGAAGGCCGCCGCATCCGCCGCGCCTTCGTGGCCGAGGAGGGCAACCTTCTCGTCTCGGCGGACTATTCGCAGATCGAATTGCGGTTGCTGGCCGAGATCGCCGAGATCCCCGCCCTGCGCAGCGCCTTCACCGAGGGGCTCGACATCCACGCCATGACGGCGTCCGAGATGTTCGGCGTGCCGGTCAAGGACATGCCGGCCGAGATCCGCCGGCGGGCCAAGGCCATCAACTTCGGCATCATCTACGGCATCTCCGCCTTCGGCCTCGCCAACCAGCTGGGCATTCCGCGCGAGGAGGCCGGGCAGTACATCAAGCGCTATTTCGAGCGTTTCCCCGGCATCCGCGACTATATGGAGGAAACCAAGGCCTTCTGTCGCGAGCACGGCTACGTGGAGACCCTGTTCGGCCGGCGCTGCCATTATCCCGACATCGCCGCGAAGAACCCCTCCATCCGCGCCTTCAACGAGCGCGCCGCCATCAACGCCCGCCTCCAGGGCACGGCGGCGGACATCATCCGCCGCGCCATGATCCGCATGGAGCCCGCGCTGGACGCGGCCGGGCTCAAGGCGCGCATGCTGCTGCAGGTGCACGACGAACTGGTGTTCGAGGTGCCGGAGGGCGAGGCGGACAAGACCATCCCGGTGGTACGCCACGCCATGGAGAGCGCCGCCGCCCCGGCGGTGCAGCTCGCGGTCCCGCTGAAGGTGGATGCCCGCGCGGCGAAGAATTGGGAAGAAGCGCACTGAGGCTCTCGCGTCGGCCGCCGTTGAAGATCCGGAAAGCCGTCCACAGGCACGGCCCCTCGGCCCGCGCCACCGCGGCTGGCACACAAGCCCGCAAAATTGCTAAAGACCGCCCATCCGAACGAAAGGACCATCCCATGAGCATCGAGAGGCTCGACAAGGGCCGCCGCATGAGCGAAGCCGTGATCCACGGCAACACCGTCTATCTCGCCGGCCAGGTGGCCGAGGGCCCGGACGTGGAAAGCCAGACCCGCGCGGTCCTCGCCTCCATCGACAGCCTCCTGGCCCGCGCCGGCACGGACAAGTCGCGCATCCTCACGGCCACCATCTGGCTGTCGGACATCGCCAATTTCGCCGGCATGAACAGCGTGTGGGACGCATGGGTGGACCAGGCGAACCCGCCCGCCCGCGCCACCAGCGAGGGCAAGCTGGCCGCGCCGCAGTTCCTGGTGGAGATCATCGTGGTGGCTGCCCGCGGCTGAGCGGCGCCATCCGGCACCCCCGTCCGGCGGCGACCGCCGGACGGCGCGGATGCGTTGATCCCCGGGCCGGCCCGCCTTACGTTGAAGGACGATCCCCGTCAGGAGCACCTTGTCCCATGGCCGCATCCGGCCCCGCCACCCATGGCCCCCGCGCGCCGCGCCAGACCGGCCATGCGCGCATGGAGCAGATCGCGCGGCTGCCCGTCTTCTTCGGGCTCGAGGGCCGGCGCGTGCTGGTGGCAGGCGGCGGCGAGGCGGCGGCCTGGAAAGCGGAGCTGCTTTCCGCCGCCGGCGCACGGGTGGAGGTGATCGCCGCCCATGTGTGCGAGGACCTCTGGCGCCTCGCCGGCGCGCCGCCCCACGGCCCCATCGCCATTCACGTGCGCCCCTGGCATAAGGACGACCTCACCGGCGCCACCCTCGCCATCGGCGATTTCGAGGCGGATGAGGAAGCCGGTCGGTTCGGCGCGGCCGCCCGCGACACGGGCGTGCCGGTGAATGTCATCGACAAGCCGGCCCTGTCCGACTTCACCTTCGGTGCCATCGTCAACCGCTCTCCCCTCGTGGTGGGCATCTCCACCGATGGCGCGGCTCCAGTGTTCGGGCAGGCGGTGCGGGCGAAGATCGAGGCGCTCTTGCCGTCCGGCTTCAAGGCCTGGGCTCTGGCGGCCAAGACCTGGCGTCAGGCGGTGACCGCCCGCGGCCTCAGCCACCATGCCCGCCGCGCCTTCTGGGAGCGCTTCGCGGCCAAGGCGCTGTCCGAGCCGCATCGTGCGCCGGAGGAGGCGGACCGCGCCGCCTTGTTCGCCGCCATCGAAACCGAGGGACAGGCGCCGCATACCGGCTCGGTGGTGCTGGTGGGCGCCGGCCCCGGCGATCCGGAGCTGCTGACGCTGAAGGCGGTGCGCGCCCTCCAATCAGCGGACGTGGTGCTTTACGACGACCTCGTCTCGGGCGCGGTCCTCGATTTCGCCCGCCGCGAGGCGAGGAAGATGCTGGTGGGCAAGACCGGATACGGCCCCTCCTGCAAGCAGGACGACATCAACGCGCTGATGGTGGACCTGGCGAAGGAAGGCCGGCGGGTGGTGCGCCTGAAGGGCGGCGAGCCCATGATCTTCGGCCGTGCCGGCGAGGAAATCGCTTATTGCCGCGCCTCCGGCGTGCCGGTGGAGGTCATCCCCGGCATTTCCGCGCCGCAGGGGGCGGCGAGCCGGCTCGTCACCTCCCTGACCCATCGCGACCATGCGCGTCGGCTACAGTTCGTCACCGCCCACGCCCGCGACGGCAAGCTGCCGAAGGACCTCGACTTTGGCGCCCTCTCCGACAAGGCGGCCACCACGGTGGTCTACATGCCCCGCCGCACCCTGCCGGACCTCGTGCGCAACCTGCTCGCCGCCGGCATCGATCCCGCGACTCCCGCCATCGCCATCTTCTCGGTGACGCGGCCGGAGGAAAGGATCGTCCTCGCCGAAATCGGGACCCTGAACGAGGAGGTCACGCGCGCGATGGAAGCCGGCGCCGAGGGGCCGTGCCTCGTGCTCTACGGCTTTGCGCTGGCGGAAGCCAGCGCCAGCGCCCTCGTCGCGGATGCAGAACGCGCCGCCCTGGGCTGAGCCCGGCCGGCGCGCCGAAACGAACGGAGCGCCCTCAGGACGGCAGATGGAAGTCCAGCAGCTTGCCCTGCGGGAAATCGTAGAGCTTTCCCGTCTCCATGAAGCCGGGCAGGCACAGGGGCAGGATGGCCGCGGCGGCTTCCTCGGGGGTCGGCAGCGTCATCGGGTCCTCCCCCGGGAAGGCCTTCGCCCGCATCAGGGTGCGGATGGGCCCGGGGTTGAAGAGGTTCACCTTGAGATTGCCGGTAACGCTTTCCGCCGCCCAGGTGCGGGCCATCACCTCCAGCCCGGCCTTGGTGATGGCGTAAGGCCCCCAATAAGCGCGCGCCTTGTGCGCCGCACCAGAGGTGAGCACCACCGCCCGCCCGGTCGGCGACAGCTTCAGCAGCGGGTCGAACGAGCGCACGCAACGCCAGTTGGCGGTGAGGTTCACCGCGACGATGTCGTCCCAATCCTTGGGAAACACATGCCCGAGCGGGGAGAGCGGTCCCAGCACGCCGGCATTGGCCACGAACACGTCGAGCCGGCCGTAGCGCTGGTAGAGCGCGCCGCCCAGCCGATCGATGCCCTCGGAATCCTTCAGGTCCAGCGGCACCAGGGTCGCCGAGCCGCCCACCGCGCGGATGGCGTCGTCGATATCCTGAAGCGCCCCCTCGGTACGGCCCACCGCCACCACATGCGCCCCGGCTTTCGCGAGCTCCACCGCGGTGGCGGCGCCAATGCCGCGCGTGGCGCCGGTGACGAGGGCAATCTTCTCGGCGAGCGGCCGGTCGGCGGTCATGGAATGGTCCGTGGTTGTGACGGGAAGGCCCTGCGCCCCTCAGCGGGCGAAGGAAGAGGAGACGCAGGACCCGCAGGCCCGCCGGAAGAGGCCATCTGGTCCCTGTGCCGCGCCAGCCCTCCCCCGTCCGGCGGGAGAGAGGACCAGTCCAAGCCCCAGCTTAGATGGTCCCGGCTCAGATGGCCGCGGCTCAGCTCGCCTCGGCGAGGAGGGAGAGCTGCTGCTGTCCCACGGCGCCCGCGCGGTCGGTGAGCGGGGTGGGGTAGTCGCCCGTGAAGCAGTGATCGGTGAACTGGGGCTTCGCCGGATCGCGCGCCTCGTAGCCCATGGCGCGATAAACGCCATTGACGGACAGGAAGGCCAGCGAATCCGCGCCGATATAGCGCCGCATGCCCTCCAGGTCGTGGGTGGCGGCGAGCAGCTTGTCCCGGTCCGGCGTGTCGATGCCGTAATAGTCGGGGTGGGTGATGGGCGGCGAGGCGATGCGGAAATGCACCTCCTTGGCGCCCGCATCGCGCATCATCTGCACGATCTTCACCGAGGTGGTGCCGCGCACGAGGCTGTCGTCCACGAGGACGATGCTCTTGCCCTCCACCACCGAACGGTTGGCGGAGTGCTTCATGCGCACGCCCTGGTCGCGGATGGACTGGGTCGGCTGGATGAAGGTGCGGCCCACATAATGGTTGCGGATGATGCCAAGCTCATAGGGAATGCCCGAGAGCTGGGAGAAGCCGATGGCCGCCGGCACGCCGGAATCCGGCACGGGAACGATGACGTCGGCATTGGCGGGGCTCTCCTCCGCCAGCACCTGGCCCATCTTCTTGCGCACCTGGTAGACGGAGCGCCCGCCCACCACCGAATCCGGCCGGGCGAAATAGATGTACTCGAAGATGCAGGGGCGCGCGGCCATCTCCGGGAACGGCTTGAAGGACTGCACGCCCTCCTCGTCGATGACGATCACCTCGCCATTCTCGATGTCGCGCACGTAGCGCGCGCCGATGATGTCGAGGGCGCAGGTCTCCGACGCCAGGATGGGCGAGCCCTCCAGGGAGCCGAGCACCAGCGGGCGGATGCCGAGCGGGTCGCGGGCGCCGATGAGCTTCTTGTTGGTCAGCGCCACCAGAGAATAAGCGCCTTCCAGGGCCCGCAGGGCATCAATGAAGCGGTCGATGAAGCGCGGCTTCTTGGAGCGAGCCACGAGGTGAAGGATCACCTCGGTATCGGTGGTGGACTGGGTGATGGCCCCCTCGCGCACCAGCTGCTTGCGCAGGGTCAGGCCATTGGTGAGGTTGCCGTTGTGCCCCACCGCGAAGCCGCCGGCATCGAGCTCGGCGAACAAGGGCTGCACGTTGCGCAGCAGGGTTTCGCCGGTGGTGGAGTAGCGCACGTGGCCCACGGCGGAATCGCCGGGAAGGCGGGCGATCACGTTGGCATCGGAGAAGGCGTCGCCCACGAGGCCGAGCCGCCGCTCGGAATGGAAGCGCCGGCCGTCATAGGAGACGATGCCCGCCGCTTCCTGCCCACGATGCTGGAGCGCATGCAGGCCGATGGCCGTGATGGCCGCGGCCTCCGGGTGATTGTAGATGCCGAAGACGCCGCATTCCTCGCGCAGCCGGTCCCCGTTGAGATCGAGATCGAAGGCGCCGCGCGT
Organism: Xanthobacter nonsaccharivorans; assembly: GCF_043194755.2. Classification (NCBI taxonomy): domain Bacteria; kingdom Pseudomonadati; phylum Pseudomonadota; class Alphaproteobacteria; order Hyphomicrobiales; family Xanthobacteraceae; genus Xanthobacter; species Xanthobacter nonsaccharivorans. The sequence goes on from NZ_CM195526.1 coordinate 4,325,995, forward strand.
CTCCGGCAGAGGGGCGCCATGCCCGTGGGGCGCCGCGGCGCCTTTTTCACCCTCGGTCTCGAGACCCTGGCTGTCGCAGTCCATCATGCACCTCCGCCCGGGCGGCTATAGGCCAACGCCGTGCGCGCTTTCGGCCGGCTGGCCCAACCCCAGCCGCCCCGATCCGCGGTACGTGCCCGCGCCCGTGGCGGATGGCTGGGCCATCGCGGCCTTGATTATGGTGCCCCCCAAATCCGTCCGCGGCCCCCCTGCGGGGGCGGCCGGAGTTGCGGGCGCATCGCCCTCCTCACCGGCGGGCGGTTTCTTTAGTTGATTAAGAATGGTGTTTCCAGGGTTATCCGGCAACTGCGCCTTCAGCCACTCCCCCATATTCTTCATGGCGGGCAGGGTTTTTGCGTTTGCAACCCATGGGGGGAGCTTCTCCGGCGGCACCAGCCAGTTGAAGAACAGAAGCGCGATCACCATGAGCAGCAGGCCGCGGGCCAGGCCAAAGAGGAAGCCCAGAGTGCGGTCCAGGGCGCCGATTCGGCTGTCCAGGACCAGATCGGAAATGCGGGCGGTGATGATCGACGCGATCAGCAGCGTGCCCAGAAAAAGAAGAGCGACCGTCACCGCAAGCGCTGCCGAGTCCTGTGAAATGTACTGCTTCACATACGGCAAGGCCTGCTTGTGGAAATACGCGGTCACGCCGGCCGCCACCACCCAGGACATGATGGAGAAGACTTCGCGCAGGAAGCCGCGAACCATCGCAAGCAACCCGGAAATCAGCATGACCGACAAAACAATAATGTCGAGCAAGGTCACAGGCATCGGCGCATTGATCCGTGGTGAGGGCGCACCGCGAGGCGCTGATGCGCGCGGCGTTCCGCCCCCCGGAGCCTCGCCGCGCGGCTGATATAGCTCGCGCGAGGCGCCGCGTCACCTTCCCTCGTCCTCCGGCCAGTCGGCGTGGGCGACGGCCCGTGGCGTCGCGTCGCGCCCGGAAGGGCTCCGCGTCTCGCGCATGGCTGGCCGACGCGGAGCGCGGGCCGCGATGCCCGCCACCAGCTCCGCCAGGGAAGAAACGGCGGTCACCGCCACCGGCGCCTCCACCCCGTCCAGCCCCCCGGCGGGAATAACGGCCCCCGCGAAGCCGAGCTTCGCCGCTTCCTTCAGCCGCGCCGGCGCCTGCGACACCTGCCGCACGGCCCCGGTGAGGCTCGCCTCGCCGAAATAGACCGCATCCGCCGGCAGCGGGGCGCCGGTGAGTGAGGAGACGAGGGCCGCCGCCACCGCGAGGTCGGCCGCCGGCTCGCCGATCCTGAGGCCGCCGGCCACGTTGAGATAGACGTCGTGCCCGCCGAGACGCACGCCGCAGCGCGCATCCAGCACCGCCAGCACCATGGAAAGGCGGTTCGGGTCCCACCCCACCACCGCCCGGCGCGGCGTGCCGAGGGAGGAGGGTGCCACCAGCGCCTGGATCTCCACCAGCACCGGGCGCGTGCCCTCCATGCCGGCGAAGACGGCGGTGCCCGGCGCCCCGGCGTCGCGGTTGGAGAGGAACAGCTCCGAGGGGTTGGCCACCTCGGAGAGGCCGCGCCCTGTCATCTCGAACACGCCGATCTCGTCGGTGGGCCCGAAGCGGTTCTTCTGCGCACGCAGGATGCGAAACTGGTGGCCGCCGTCGCCCTCGAAGGAGAACACCGCGTCCACCATGTGCTCCACCACCCGAGGGCCGGCGATCTGCCCGTCCTTGGTCACATGGCCGACAAGGATGACGCAGGCCCCCGTCTGCTTGGCGAAGCGCACCAGCAGCTGGGCGGAGGTGCGCACCTGCGTCACCGTGCCAGGGGCGGATTCCACGCTGTCCGACCACATGGTCTGGATGGAATCGATCACGACCATGTGAACCGGCGGCCCACCCGAGAGGGTGGCGATGATGTTCTCCGCATTGGTTTCGGCGGCGAGGCCCACATCGGCTTTCTCCAGGCCCAGCCGCTGGGCGCGCAGGCGCACCTGGTCCACCGCCTCCTCGCCCGACACATAGACGACGCGCTGCCCGCCGGTGGCGAGCGCCGCCGAGGCCTGCACCAGCAGCGTGGACTTGCCGATGCCCGGATCGCCGCCGATGAGCAGGATGGAGCCGGGCACGAACCCGCCGCCGGCGACCCGATCGAGCTCTCCGATGCCGGAGACGAGCCGGGGCGCGGGCTTGGCCGTGCCTTCCAGCTTCTCCAGCACCACGGCGCGGCCCTTGCGGCTGGAGCGCTGGGCGGCGGGCACGCTGGCGGCCACCGCCACTTCCTCGGCGATGGTGTTCCAGGCGCCGCACGCCTCGCACTTGCCCTGCCAGCGCGCATAGACCGCGCCGCAGGACTGGCAGATGAAGGAATGATCGCGCCGCGCCATGGGACCCCCGTGCCGCCGCGCGAATCCCCGCGGGGTAGCCGCAGTCTAGAGCCGGATCCGCCCGGATTGAATCCATCCGATCGGGCGCCCCTGGCCAGCGCGGCCCGCCCGTTCGGGACGGCTACCCACCCACGTAGCGGCGGGCATAGCGGGCGCCGAGCGAGGTGAGGACCTCGTAGCCGATGGTGCCGGATCGGGCGGCGAGGTCGTCCACACCGATGCCGTCGCCCAGGAACACGGCGGTGTCGCCGCGCTCCACCGCCTGCTCGGGGAGGTCGGTGATGTCGAGGGTGGCGAGGTCCATGGAGACGCGACCCACCAGATGGCAGCGCCGCCCGGCGAGGATCGCCTCGGCCCCCTTCACCATGTCCGAGGAGCCGCCGGCGCGGAACAGCCCGTCCGCATAGCCGATGGCGACGGTGGCAAGCCGGCTCGGCCGCTTCAGGCGTTGGACCGCGCCGTAGCCCACCGTCTCACCGGCGGGCGCGCTCAGCACCTGGATCACCTTCGCCTCGAGCCGCACCACGGGCTGCAGCGGCGGAACCCCGGCGATGGCGACGCCGCCGTAGAGGAAGATGCCGGGCCGCACCATCTCGAAGCGGAAATCCCGGCCGAGCAGCGTTCCCGCCGAATTGGCGAGGGAGGCCGGCACGCCGGGGAAGCGTCGCACCACATCGGCGAAGATCATGCGCTGGCGGGCGGTAAGCACGTGGCCTGGCATGTCGGCGCAGGCCAGATGGCTCATGATCAGGCTGGGCGTGAAGCCCAGGAGCCGAAAGGTGCCGGAGAGCTGCACGGCCTCCTCCAGCGAGAGGCCGAGACGGTGCATGCCGGTGTCCACATGGATCGCCGCCGGCAGGCTGGTGTTGCGGTCCCGGCAGAGGTCGCTCCAGTCGGAGATTTCCGGCGCGGACCCCAATACCGGCCGCAGGTCGGCGTCGGCATAAACGTCCGCCACCTCCGGCAACAGCCCGTTGAGCACGTAGATGATGGCTTCGGGCAGGAGGGCGCGCAGCTCCAGCCCCTCGCTCAAATGCGCCACGAAGAAGTTGCGAGCGCCGGCCCGCCACAGGGCGGGGGCGACCCGCGCCATGCCGAGGCCGTAGGCATTGGCCTTCACCACGGCCGCGCAATCGGACGGCGCGGACAAGGCGGCTATGGCGCGCCAGTTGTCGGCGATCGCGGACAGATCGATGGTGAGCACGGCGCCCGCCTCGCGCTCCTCGCGGGCGAAGGCCTCGGCAAGCTCCGGATCCTGCGGTGGGGGGCTCAGTGGCGCTCCGGCAGATGGTCCTCCCGCGCCAGGTTCGAGAAGCGGGTGAACTGGGGCTCGAAATGCACCTTTACGGTCCCCGTTGGGCCGTGGCGCTGCTTTCCGATGATGATTTCGGCCGTGTTCTCGACCGCCTTCATCTCGATCTCCCACTTGAACCACTCCTCTGTGCCCGGCTTGGGCTCCTTGTTTTTAAGATAATACTCCTCCCGGAACACGAACATGACCACGTCGGCGTCCTGCTCGATGGAGCCGGATTCGCGAAGATCCGACAATTGCGGCCGCTTGTCATCCCGCGACTCCACCTGGCGGGAGAGCTGGGACAGGGCGACGATGGGCACCTCCAGTTCCTTGGCAAGCGCCTTCAGGCCCGTGGTGATCTCGGTGATTTCCTGCACGCGCCCCTGCGACGAGCTCTTGCTGGAGCCCGAAAGGAGCTGAAGGTAGTCCACCACCATGAAGTCGAGCCCGCGCTGGCGCTTCAGCCGCCGTGCCCGCGCCACCAGCTGGGCGATGGAGATGCCGCCGGTGTCGTCGATATAGAGCGGCACGGTCTGCATGGTCTGGGCGGCGGCGGCGAGCTTGGAGAACTCGCTCTCGGAGATGTCGCCGCGGCGGATCTTGTAGGAGGCGATCTCCGCCTGCTCGGCAAGGATACGGGTGGCGAGCTGCTCCGCGCTCATTTCCAGCGAGAAGAAGCCGACCACACCGCCGGACACCGTCTCGGTGGCCCCGTCCGGCCGCGTCTCCCCGCGATAGGCGGCGGCGATGTTGAAGGCGATGTTGGTGGCGAGCGAGGTCTTGCCCATGGCCGGGCGCCCCGCGAGGATGACGAGGTCCGACGGCTGCAGGCCGCCCATCTGGTGGTCGAGGTCGTCGAGCCCGGAGGCGATGCCCGAGAGGTGGCCGTCGCGCTGGAAGGCCTTGGAGGCCATGTCCACCGATTCGCGCAGCGCCTCGCCGAACCGCAGGAAGCCGCCATCGTAGCGGCCCGTCTCCGCGATCTCGTAGAGGCGTTTTTCCGCCTGCTCGATCTGCCCCTGGGGAGTGGCATCGACCGGAGCGTCATAAGCCTCGTTGACGATCTCCTCACCGATGCGAATGAGATCGCGGCGGACCGACAGATCGTAGATGGTACGCCCGTAGTCCTCCGCATTGATGACGGTGGTCGCCTCCGCCGCCAGGCGGGCGAGGTACTGGGGGCCGGTCATCCCGGCGACGTCCAGGTCCGCGGGCAGGAACGTCTTCAGCGTCACCGGGGTCGCGAGCTTGCCCGCGCGCACCAGCGCCCCCGACAGCTCGAAAATGCGCGCGTGGATCGGCTCGTAGAAATGGCGCGGCTCGAGGAAGTCGGAGACACGGTAGAAGGCCTCGTTGTTGACGAGGATGGCGCCCAGCAGCGCCTGCTCCGCCTCCACATTGTGCGGGGCCTGACGGTAATTGGATTCGAGTTCGCCCTTGATGGGAAGGTCGAGCATGGGGCCGGGATCCGCTGGATGGGAAATTGGTTTAGCAAGTTCGGCGATGGCCGCACAGCGTCCGCGACGCGCGCAAACAAACCCCTACCCCTCTCCATCCCCCGCCCTTTGTCCACAGGTGGAGCACTCCGGGGATATCGGGAACACGCCGCAGCCCCCCCCCTTGCGTCACTGCCGATTATTTCCGCTCCGCCAACGTGGATCAGAGCGAGTTCCGCTTTGCTCCGTCCCCAAGGTGAGGTAGAGGCGTTCCCCGGCGGCAGAATGCAGGGGGAGTATTCATGCGGTTGGTTCGCATCGCGCGGTATCGCGCCTCCGCGCTGGCATTGGCGCTCACGCTGCTGTCCGTGCCGGCTCTGGCGCAGGGTGGCGGCGATCCGCTGGCGCCGCCGCCGGACCTTGGAGCCTCGGGCCTGCCGGTACCCGTGGACGGCACCGCCATTTACGGCCAGGGCACGCCGCCGCCGGTAGGATACATGGCCATTCCCGCCCCGCCCTCCACGTGCGCCGGCATCGCCGCGGCGGTGCGCACCCAGGGCTTCATCCTCATCCCCACCGGCAACGGCAATGCGCAGCGCTACGTGCGCGACGAGCGCTCCTGTGCCGACGACCAGGTGACCACGCCCGCCTGGATGGCGACCTCGGACAATCCGCGCTGCTTCGTGGGCTACACCTGCGGGGAGGCCAGCAACGACGGCGGGAACTGACGCGCGCCCGCGCTTCCGCCCTTCCCGAAATCGTTGACTGGCAGCCGCCCCATGCGCGTAACCCCCGACAGCATCCTGTTCATCACCGTCGATTCCTGCCGCTACGACACCTTCGCGGCCGCCGACGCCCCTGCCATGAAGTCCGTCTCCGCCCTCTACAAGGCCCAGGCTCCGGCGCATTTTACCTACGCGTCGCACATGGCCATGTTCGCGGGCTTCACGCCCGGCGTGGCGGAGCTGGAGAAGCCCTTCCTCAACCCGAAGTTCGCGCGGCTCTTCCGGCTCGACCGGGCCGGCGCTGCGGGCCATGCGCGGCCGGGCTTCTCCGTGTCGGGCGACGACATCGTCTCCGGCTTCCGAAATGCCCGCTACGCCACGGTGGGCGCCGCCGCCATGGGCTGGTTCGACCCGAAGACGCCGGTGTCGAAGAAGCTCACCGGCAGCTTCGAGCAGTTCCTGTTCACCGGCGACAAGGGCGTGAAGGCGCAGCTCGCGTTCATCGAGAAGGCGCTCTCCCGCGAGACGCGCCGGGACCTGTTCGTGTTCCTGAACCTCGGGGAAACCCACGTGCCCTATTATTTCGAGGGCGCGCCGTGGGACCGGACGGACAATCCATGCCTGCCCTTCCAGAAGGTGAACCGGGCGGAGGAATGCCGGGAGCGCCAGCGCCTCAGCTGCGAGTATCTGGACCGCCAGATCGCCCCGCTGCTGGAGCAATTCTCCGGCGCCACCATCATCGTGTGCGGCGACCATGGCGACTGCTGGGGCGAGGACGGCCTGTGGGAGCACGGCATCGCCCACCCCATGACGCTGACCGTGCCGCTGCTGATGCGCTACCGCGGGCGGCCGGTGGAAGAGGTGGTGTGACGGGGCGCGCCGCGCCTCACTCCACCTTCTCGTTGGGATAGACGCCGAACAGCTGGGACTGCGGCACGTAGCCATCGAATCCCTCGCCGATCAGGCGGCAGAACTTGCCATCGCAGGCCTTCACTCCGGCCAGCACCTTGGGCTCCAGCCGCGCCACCACGCGGGCGTCGGGGTTCGGGCTGTCGCGCAGCGGCACGGTCTCGCCCTTCAGCCACGGGGCGACGAGGGCGGTGCGCCGCAGCGACAGCATGGAGTGGTAGACCCAGCCCTCCGACCCATCGGAATCGCGGATGCGCCGCCAGGTGCCGAACTCGGCCGTGACCTCCACCGGAAGGCCGGCGCGGGTGAAGACCCAGGACACGTCGTGGTCCTTGTTGGGACCGTTGCGCACGTTCACCGTGTCCGCCTTCAGGGAGACGAAGCGCGGCACCGGCAGGCCCGAGGTGCCCTCCTCCGCCGCCCCGGCGGGGGAGGCGCCGAGCAGCGAGGTGACCGAAAGTGCCAGAGCCAGTGCAACGGCCAGGGGGCTTCGCATCAGGTGGAGGGGCATCTTCCGCATCTCGGGAACGTCCTTTCGCATCGCACCAAATATCCGGGGCTTTCGGGCGGCTTTGCGTCGTGCACCGCCGGAGGCCCCGGCCTGATGTCTCATCAAAAAGTTAGAAGGGGGTTGTCACCGCGCGCTGAATGCGCACGAAGTGCGCCGGGTCCCGCCCGGCGTCAAGGCGGCCTTTGCGCTGCCGCCTTGTGTTTCCCCGTCTGTCTGCTAGAGGGGACCTGACTGCTTAAGAATTGGGGAATGGGGAGTAACGATGGTGCGTCGCAAACCCCTCGTCGTCGTCACCCGCAAGCTGCCCGACTCCGTCGAGACGCGCATGCGTGAACTCTTCGACGCGAAGCTGAACGTCGACGACGTGCCCATGGACCAGGCCGCCCTCGTCGAGGCGGTGAAGACCGCGGACGTGCTCGTCCCCACCGTCACCGACCGCATCGATTCGGCCGTGCTGTCCCAGGCCGGCGAGAACCTGCGGCTGATCGCCTCCTTCTCCAACGGCGTTGACCACATCGACGTCTCGAGCGCGCTGAACCGCGGCATCACCGTCACCAACACCCCCGGAGTCCTCACCGAGGACACGGCGGACATGACCATGGCCCTCATCCTCGCCGTGCCGCGCCGCCTCGCCGAGGGCGCGCAGGTGATGATCTCCGACAAGGAGGAGTGGCCCGGCTGGTCGCCCACGTGGATGCTCGGCCGGCGCATCTGGGGCAAGCGCCTCGGCATCATCGGCATGGGCCGCATCGGCCAGGCGGTGGCGCGCCGGGCCAAGGCTTTCGGCCTTCAGATCCATTACCACAACCGCCGCCGCCTGCCCTCCGGCATCGAGGAGATGCTGGATGCCACCTATTGGGACAGCCTCGACCAGATGCTGGCGCGCATGGACATCGTGTCGGTGAACTGCCCGCACACGCCCGCCACCTACCACCTGCTCTCGGCCCGGCGCCTGAAGCTGCTGAAGTCCGACGCCTATGTGGTGAACACGGCCCGCGGCGAGGTGATCGACGAGAACGCCCTGACCCGCCAGCTGGAAGCCGGCGAGATCGCCGGCGCCGGCCTCGACGTGTTCGAGCACGAACCGGCGGTGAACCCGAAGCTCGTGCGCCTCGCCCGGCAGGGCAAGGTGGTGCTGCTGCCGCATCTCGGCTCCGCCACCCTGGAAGGGCGCGTGGACATGGGCGAGAAGGTCATCGTCAACATCAAGACCTTCATGGACGGCCATCGTCCGCCGGACCGCGTGCTGCCGGCGATGCTCTGAGAGCCGCCGCGGGCAAAGGGAAGGCCGGCACGGATTGAGCCGGCCCGAAGGAATCCGCCAGCAAGCTCCCGGGACGCGAGCGCACCATCCCCCAGCCCGCGAACCGGACGGGCGGATGCGCCACCCTCGCGGCTAAATGGATCGCGCTCCAAGCTTAAGAAAGAGACCGCGTTAGCCGCTCTGACTGCGATGCGATCAGAGCGGCGCGCGCCCTAGCGCCCCGGCTGGCGTTTCCTCAGGAGCCTGCCGAAGGCCCGCCCGAAGACACCGCGCAGCGGCCCCCGCGAGGTCTTGCCGAGCCTCGCGTTCAGCTCCTCATTGCGCGCGGCGAACTGAGCCAGGGCGGCTTCCACGTCGGCGGTGCGCGAGAGCGCGCCGGCGAGGCGGGCTTCCAGCTCCGCCTTCTCGTGCAGCCAGCGGCGCCCCAGAATCTCCGGCGGCAGCTGGGACAGCTCGGCGGAGAACGGAAAGGCGGAACGGTCCCGCTTCTGGATGACCGGCCAGCGATGGCACCAGGATTCCCGGTTGTCCATCGCGAGGCGCTCCACCTCCAGCCCCGCGAGGTGGTAGGCCAGCGGGCCCGACACCTGGTCCCGCCGGGAATAGCGCATCACATGGGTGAGCCACAGCCGCATGGCCGCGACGACCTTCGGATCGTGGTGCCGGCGGATCATCAGGCCCGACCAGAATGGCACCTCGTCGAGCACCTGCGGATGGAACAGGCGGTAGTGGTTCAGCTGTTCCAGGATGCGGCCGGCGTCATCGTAGCCGAGGCGCAGGATCTCGAGGAACTCGTCGGCGATGCTGGCCCGGAAGCTGTGGCCAGGAATGGCGGCCAGCGTCCGCGGCGTGAGATAGCAGGCGAGGATCTCCTCCGGCGGCGCCAGGAGGCTGATGGAATTGTCGATGTAGAGCGAGACGTCGTAGTCCGGCAGCAGTTCCTGCGGGCTGAGCTTGACCACGCGCTGGCTGCGCACCGGATCCGAAGGCAGCACGGGTGTGACGCGGACAATGCGCCAGGTGTCGCTCGCCAGGTCCGGATCATCCGTGAAGCAGATGAAGTCCATGGCGGACGATGCCGCGACCGGCTGCTCGTTGAGCGCCTCGTAGCCGCCCATCAGGCAGGTATAGACGCACGCCCTCCGCGCGGTGGCGGCGCTCACGCCGCCGCCTCGCCGCGGCGATGGGCGGACAGGTCGGTGATGCGCGGGCCCTCCCCCGTCAGCGGGTTCTCCGGGTCCCAGCCGTAGCTCAGCGTCTCGAAGCGCATGGAGCGGGCGTCGATCATCAAAAGGCGCCCGACCAGCCCCTCACCGAAGCCGACCACGGCCCGGATCGCCTCCAGCGCCGCCAGTGAGCCGGCGATCCCCGCGAGCGCGCCCAGCACCCCGGCTTCCGCGCAGGCGGGAACCGTGCCGGGGGGCGGCGGCTCGGGGAAGAGGCAGCGGTAGGTGGGGTTGGGCGTGCCGTCCGGCCCGCGCTCATGAGCCCGCAAGGTGGTGACCGTGGCATCGAAGGCGCCGAGCGCCGCCGTCACCAGCGGCTTGCCGGCCAGCACGCAGGCATCGGAGACCAGGTAGCGCGTGGAGAAATTGTCCGAGCCGTCCACCACCACGTCCGCCCCGGCGATGAGCTCCAGGGCGTTGTCAGCGCCGAGCCGCACATTGTGGGTCACGAGCTCCACATGGGGGTTGAGGGCGGCGATGGTGTCGCGCGCGCTCTCGGTCTTGGGCCGGCCCACGTCCTGGGTGCGATGGATGACCTGCCGCTGCAGGTTGGACAGGGACACCAGGTCGTCCTCCACGAGGACCAGCCGCCCCACCCCCGCCGCGGCGAGATAGAGCAGCACCGGCGCGCCGAGGCCTCCGGCGCCCACCACCAGCACCGTCGCCGCCTTCAGCTTCTGCTGGCCGGGGCCGCCCACGTCGTGCAGCACGATGTGGCGGGCGTAGCGTTCGATTTCTTCCGCGGAGAAGGCCATGGGTGAATCCATAATGCCGCGCGGGCCCGGCGTCACCTCCGCAGCGGACATAGCCGCTCAGTTGGCCGAGAGGCGCGCGATCAGCGGCAGCAGGGTGTTCGCCACCGTCTCGGGCGTCAGCGGCCCGACGAACTTGTGGGCGATGGTGCCGTCCTTCGCCAGCACAAAGGTCTCGGGCACGCCATAGACCCCCCAATCGATGGCGGCGCGGCCCTTCGGATCCACGCCCACCGCTTGGTAGGGCAGGCCATACTGGCCGAGGAAGCGGCGGGCGTTCTCCGGCGCGTCCTTATAGTTGATGCCGACGAGGTTGAAGCGGCCGTCCTTGGCGAGCTGCATCAGCACGGGATGCTCCTCCCGGCAGGGCGCGCACCAGGACGCCCAGACATTCACCAGCGTCGGCTTGCCTGTGAGGGCGGCGATGTCGATGCCCGGCAGGTCCGCCCCTCCGGGCGCCTTCAGGCCCGCGAGCGGCGGCAGGGGGATGGTCGGCGCTGGCTTGCCCACGAGGGCGGAGGGGATGCGGGAGGGATCGCCCCCGGTCTCCAGCCGGGAGAAGAAGAGCGCCGCGAGGCCGAGGAACAGCACCAGCGGCAGGGCCACCAGCCACAGGCGGCGGCGGGGCGCGGGGGCTTCGGGCGGAGAGGCGGGCGCGGCGCTCATGCTTCGTCCTTTGCCACGGACGTCCCCGCCGGACGCGACCTGCGGCCGATGCCGCGGGCCTCCAGCTCCGCCAGCGCGCGGCGCTGGCTCGCATAATCGATGAGGAACCAGGCGGCGAGGCCGCCGAGGCCGAGGACGGTGACGCCGTAGGAAGCGGCGATGAAGAAGGTGTGGCTCATGGGGCTCCGCAACCGCGCCGTCAGGCCATCGCCTCGGCCGCGGCGCGGGCCTCCAGCGCGGCGACGCGCCGGCGCAGGATTTCGGTTCGCATGCCCAGCATGTGCAGGGCAAGGAACAGAAGCGTGAAGCCGACGGCGCAGGCAAGGAGCGGCCAGAGCAAGGTGGCGTCGATGGTGGAGCCGCCCATGCGGAACACCGACGCGGGCTGGTGCAGCGTGTTCCACCAGTCCACCGAGAACTTCACGATGGGCACGTTGATGAAGCCCACCAGCGTCAGCACCGCGGCCGCGCGGCCGGCGCGGTTGGGATCGTCGATGGCGGCGCGCAGCGCCATGAGGCCGAGATAGAGCAGCAGCAGCACCAGCATGGAGGTGAGACGCGCATCCCACACCCAGTAGGTGCCCCACATGGGCCGCCCCCACAGCGAGCCGGTGATCAGGCACAGCGCGGTGAACATGGCGCCCACCGGGGCCGCGGCCTTGTGCGCCACGTCGGCGAGCGGATGGCGCCAGACCAGGATGCCGATAGAGGAGGCGGCCATCATGGAATAGCCGAACAGCCCGAGCCACGCGAACGGCACATGGATGTACATGATGCGCACCGTCTCGCCCTGCTGGTAGTCGGGCGGGGCGCGGAAAGCGAGGACGAAGCCGACGGCGAGCGTCGCCACCGCCGCCGCCGTGAGCCAGGGCAGCACGCGGGCGGAGAGGCTGAGGAAGCGGACCGGGTTCGCAAGGTCGAGCAGCGCCATGGTGCGGTTCTAGTGCGCGATCCCACCGGATGGAAGCCCCGCTCCATTCCCCCGCATGCGCTGGGAATCTGTGTCGCAGGCCGTTCACGGCGGCGCGGCTGGAGGTCGCCGGAGAAGGATCCGCGCCGGGCGCTTGACTTGCGCTATATCTGATTGAATATAGGAGCGCGCTGGGCAACATCGGAATTCACGGCGATGGAGCGGGAAGACATCATCGGGCAGGAGCTTCTGTCCTTCGACGTGGCGGTGGACGGCAGCCGGATCCGCATGAGCTTCAGCAGGCCCGACGGCAGCCTCACCGCGCTCAATTTACCCTCCGATTGCCTGCAGGCCATGGTGATGACCCTGCCCAAGATGATGGCGGAGGTGCTGCGGGCCCGTCACAAGGACGACAGCCTGCGCCTCGTCTATCCCGCCCACATGGTGCGGATCGAGCAGGCCTCCGATCCCTCCACCCTCATTCTCACGCTGGCAACGCCGGATGGCTTCGAGGTGTCCTTCGCCTTGGGCGGGCGGCACCTGAAGACGCTGGCGGCGGCCCATGCCTCCCTCGAGCGGCGGCCGGAGGGCGCGGCCGTCGCCTTCAACTGAGTCCCGTTTCGCAACCGATCCACGTTTCCAGGCTCTCGTGTGGCATATCTCGAACCGGCGGCACCGGGAGCCGAAAGGCCCCCGGTGCCATTTTCATTTTCGCTCCCGGCGCGATGCGTCTCAGCCCGCCTTCCTGAACTTCGCGGCCTCCTCCGAGCCGCCGGTGGCATTGCCCTTTGAGTAGGAATGCGCGCCGACACCGGCGAGATTGCCGCCCTGCACGATGAGGTATTCGTCGCGGATCGGCCGGCCCTCGAAGAAGCACTCCAGGATCTCGCGGGTCCCCGCCGCATAGCGGGTCTGGGCGGTCAGCGAGGTGCCGGAGATGTGCGGGGTCATGCCGTTCCACGCCATGGTGCGCCAGGGGTGGTCGGCGGGCGCCGGCTGCGGGAACCACACATCGCCGGCATAACCGGCGAGATGGCCGTTCGCGAGCGCCCGGGCGACCGCGTCGCGGTCGCACAGCTTGCCGCGGGCGGTGTTGACGATGTAGGCGCCGCGCTTGAACAGCTTCAACGTCTCGTCGTTGATCATGTGCTCGGTTTCGGGGTGCAGCGGGCAGTTCAGGGTCACCACGTCGCAATGCGGATACATCTCCTCGCGGGTGGCGTGCCAGGTGAGGTTCAGTTCCTTCTCGACCGCTTCCGGCAGGCGGTGGCGGTCCGTGTAGTGCAGCTTCACGTCGAAAGGCTTCAGGCGGCGCAGCACCGCAAGGCCGATGCGGCCGGCCGCGACCGTGCCGACGCTCATGGCCTCCAGATCGTAGGAATGCGCCACGCAGTCGGCGATGTTCCAGCCACCCTTGCGGGCCCAGTCATGGGAGGGAAGATAGTTGCGCACGAGGCCGAGGATCATCATCACCACATGCTCGGCGACGCTGATGGAGTTGCAGTAGGTGACCTCGGCGACCGTGATGTCGCGGTCGATGGCCGATTGCAGGTCCACATGGTCGGAGCCGATGCCCGCGGTGAGGGCGAGCTTCAGCTTCTTCGCCTTGGCGATCCGCTCCGGGGTGAGATAGGCCGGCCAGAACGGCTGGGAGATCACCACGTCGGCGTCCACCAGCTCCTTCTCGAACACCGAGTCCGGGCCGTCCTTGTCGGAGGTCACCACCAGCGTGTGGCCGTTCGCCTCCAGATACCGGCGCAGGCCCAGCTCGCCGGAAACCGAGCCGAGCAGCGTGCCGGGGGTGAAGTCGATGCCCTTCGGCGTGGGCAGGGTCTGGCCGCCGGGATAATGGTCGATCTTCGGCAGGTCGTCGCGGGCATAGCTCTTGGGATAGCCATCGATCGGATCGTCGTAGAGAACGCAGAGCACCTTGGCCATGTTTTCCTCCTTGGATTGCCGGATGCGCAGAAGGGAGGCCGCACGGGGCCGTCGTGCCGCGTGCACGCGTCCGCTTTGTCAGCCCTGGCTTGCGGCTTCGCGCTGTTTGGGGCTTTGGCGGCCGGCCTGAAGCCGCCCGACGTGCGCATCCGTCTTGAACCGGCGGCTCGTTTGCGCCGGTGGGAGGAGTTAAGGGCCGCGGGCGCGGCCGGTCCAATCGTTTGGCTTCAAGAATCTATAGCCGGCACCGATCGCTCAGGCGCAGGCGCCCAGCAGCATCGGCGCCGCCTCCTGCGGGCGGCGCACCGCCACGCGCGTCACATGGCGCAGGAAGGCCACGGCGAGGGGCGAGGCAGGGTCCCGGTCCGAGGTCGCCAGCCCCACGGACTGGCTGTGCTCCGGCCCCACCAGCGGAATGGCGTGGAGCGGGCCGGGCACGTTGAAGGTGGCGAGATAGCTGTCGGGCACGATGCCCGCCCACGCCCCTGAGCGCACCAGCGACCAGACCCCGAGGAAGGAATTCGCCTCCATCCGCGGATTGGAGGACACGCCGGCCGCCGCCAGGATGCGATCGACGATGCGGCGGTTCTGCATCTCCGCCGTCAGCAGGCACAACGGATGCTCGGCCGCGTCCGCCCAGCTGATGGCTTCCACATCCGCAAACTCCGGCGCGGCGGTGACGAAGACATAGCGCTCCTCATAGAGCGGCACCCGGCGCACGCGGCTCAGGGGCTCGCTGTCGAAATAGGTGACGCCGGCGTCGATCTCCAACTCGTCGAGCCCGCGCTGGATGGCGGTGGACGGCAGGGAGAGCAGCTGCACCCGCACATGCGGATAATGCGTGCAGAAGCCGTTCACCAGCGCCGGCATGGCCGGGATGGCCGCGGGAATGACGCCGAGGCGCAGGGTCCCCGACAGCCCATCCGAGGCATCGGACAATTCCTGCCGCAGGCCCTTGTAGTCCGCCACCATGCGCTGTGCCCAGGCGAGCACCCGCTCCCCCTCGAGGGTGAGGCCGAGGAAGCGATGGGAGCGAATCACCAGCGGCAGGCCCAGCTCCTCCTCCAGCCGCCGGATACCGGCCGACAGGGTGGGCTGCGACACCCGGCACGCCTCCGCCGCCCGCCCGAAATGCCCCTCGCGCGAAACCGCGACCAGATATTGCAGCTGGCGCATGAACATGTGCGTGGCCCCTTGTCCGTTCTCTGCCGGTCGCTTCCCGTCCGCACGGCATGTTATATAGCTACGGGAATAACGACAAGACGCCGGACCATTTGCTAGGCTGTTCCAGTTCAAGGGGCGCGCCGGGCCCGCCTTATCGGCTGGCCCGGTCCCGGACACCTTCGCAGCACGAGTCCTCCCGATGGCGTCGCTGAGCGTGAGAATAGACCTCGGTTCCGGCAACCGGATCGGACCCGGCAAGATCGAGCTTCTGGAGAAGATCGATGCCTCCGGCTCCATCTCGGCGGCAGGTCGCGCCATGAACATGTCCTACCGCCGCGCCTGGGAGCTGGTGGAGGAGATGAACGCCCTTTTCACCGCTCCCCTTGTCTCGCCACGCACCGGCGGACGGCAGGGCGGGGGCACGGAGCTGACGGCGCTCGGCCGGTCCGTGGTGGCCAATTACCGGACGGTGGAGCAGGCGGCCCGCGACGCCGCACGGGCCCAGATCTCCGAGCTGGAGGCGGAGCTGGCGCCTCTTCCCTCCGCCGCGGAATAATCAGCTGCGAGCGGCCCGCAGGGCTGCCGCGGCCGCCACCGGGCCCAGCACCAGCGCGAACAGGGTGAGCCCCACCAGCACGCGGAACGGGGTGCCGAACGGCACCGGCCCCGTCACCGCAGCCTGCGTCGCCGACACGGCGAAGATCAGCACGGGAATGGCGAGGGGAATCACCAGCACCGCGATCAGCAGCCCGCCCCGGCGGAAGGCCCCGGCGAAGGCCGCCCCCACGAGGCCGAGGAAGGTGACGGCGGGCGTGCCCACCAGCAGCGTGAGCACCACGGCGCCGATGGCGGCGGGCTCCAGGTTCAGCATCAGCGCCAGCACCGGCGCCGCCACCACCAACGGCAGGCCGGTGGCCAGCCAGTGGGCAAGCCCCTTGGCCGCAGCCACCAGCTCCAGCGGCAGCGCGGAGAGGGTGAGCGCATCCAGCGAGCCGTCCTCCGCATCGGCGGCGAACAGGCGTTCGAGCCCGATGAGGCTGGCGAGCAGCGCGCCGATCCACAGGATGGCGGGTCCGATGCGGGCGAGCAGCACCAGGTCCGGCCCCACCGCGAACGGCATCACCGTGACCACCGACAGGAAGAAGACGACGCCCAGCCCCGCCCCTCCCCCGGAGCCGAGGGAAAGGGCCATGTCGCGCCGGACGATGGCGAGAAAGGTGGCGATCATGCGCGGCCTCCCAGCCGGAGCTCGTCGGTCTCGCCAAGGTCGAGGGGCGCGTGGGTGGCGGCGATGAGGAGGCCGCCGGCGGCAAGGTGCGCCCGGCCGAAGGCGGCAAAGCGCGCCTGCGCCTTCACGTCGAGGGCGGTGGTGGGCTCGTCCAGCACCCACACCGGGCGGCGGGAGACCAGGAGGCGGGCGATGGCGAGCCGGCGCTTCTGCCCGGCGGAGAGCACCTGCGCCCTGAGCCGGCCGAGGCCGCCGAGGCCCACCTCCTCCAGCGCCTCCCCGACGGAAAGACCGGTCGGCCCCAACACCGTGCGCCAGAAGGCGAGGTTGGCGTTGACGGTCAGCGCGCCCTTCACCGCATCCTCATGGCCGAGATAGTGGATGTGCTCGCCGATGGGCGTGTCGCCGCCGCCGTCGATGCGCACCTTCCCTTCCGTCGCCCCCAGCAGTCCGGAGAGGATGCGCAGCAGGGACGACTTGCCCGCCCCGTTCGGCCCCACCACCAGAAGGGCCCGGCCGGGGCGCGCCGCCACGTCGAGCCCCTCGAACAGGAGCTTGAATCCCCGGCGGCAGGCCAGCTGCTCCCCCACCAGACCCGACACCGCCATGGGTCCCTGTCCCCTGCTTTTGGTGCATTGCACATCGCGTGCGGTTATCGCATGACCGCGCTTTGAAATGGCTCTATAAAGCCGCTGAACCGCGCCGTCCAAGGTGGCGAAGTGCTGGTGCGAAGCCACGTCGCACCACGACACACGCTCCGCCATCGCGGATGGTGCTGCCTCGGTCGATCATCGAACCGGAGTTATTGCGCCGTGACTTCTCTGGACAGCTTCAAATGCCGCACCACGCTCGAGGTGGACGACAAGGAATACGTCTACTACAACCTTGAGCTGGCGGAGAAAAACGGCCTTCCCGGCGTGTCGGCCCTGCCCTTCTCCATGAAGGTCCTGCTGGAGAACCTGCTCCGCTTCGAGGACGGCCGCTCCGTCACCAAGGACGACATCGTCTCCATCGCGGACTGGCTCAACAACCGCGGCAAGGCCGAGCGCGAGATCGCCTACCGCCCCGCCCGCGTGCTGATGCAGGACTTCACCGGCGTTCCCGCCGTGGTGGACCTTGCCGCCATGCGCGACGCCATGGTGGCGCTGGGCGGCGACCCGGCGCGCATCAACCCGCTGGTCCCCGTGGACCTGGTCATCGACCACTCGGTGATCGTGAACTATTTCGGCTCCGACAGCGCTCTGAAGAAGAACGTCGAGGAGGAATACAAGCAGAACCAGGAGCGCTACCGCTTCCTGAAGTGGGGCCAGAACGCGTTCGACAATTTCCGCGTCGTGCCCCCCGGCACCGGCATCTGCCACCAGGTGAATGTGGAATACCTGGCCCAGACCGTGTGGACCCGCAAGGAAGAGCTGGACGGCAAGACGGTCACCGTCGCCTATCCGGACACCTTGGTGGGCACCGATTCCCACACCACCATGGTCAACGGCCTGGGCGTGCTCGGCTGGGGCGTGGGCGGCATCGAGGCCGAGGCGGCCATGCTCGGCCAGCCCATCTCCATGCTCATTCCCGAGGTCATCGGCTTCAAGCTCTCCGGCAAGCTGCGCGAGGGCATCACCGCCACCGACCTCGTGCTCACCGTCACCCAGATGCTCCGCAAGAAGGGCGTGGTGGGCAAGTTCGTCGAGTTCTTCGGCCCGGGCCTCGAGCACCTCTCCCTCGCCGACCGCGCCACCATCGCCAACATGGCGCCCGAGTACGGCGCGACCTGCGGCTTCTTCCCCGTCGACCGCGAGACCATCGACTATCTGGAAGAGACCGGCCGCAAGGACAGCCGCGTGGAGCTGGTGGAAAAGTATTCCAAGGCCCAGGGCATGTGGCGCAAGAAGGACACGCCCGATCCGGTTTTCACCGACACGCTGGAGCTTGACCTCGACACCGTGCTGCCGTCGCTGGCCGGCCCCAAGCGCCCGCAGGACCGCGTGCTGCTCTCCGAGGCCAAGGCCGGCTTCGTCTCCGCCCTCGAAGGCGAGTTCAAGAAGCCCGGCGAGGCCGCCAAGCGCGCCCCCGTCGCCGGCACCGACTATTCGGTGGGCCATGGCGATGTGGTGATCGCCGCCATCACCTCCTGCACCAACACCTCCAACCCGTCCGTGCTCATCGCCGCCGGCCTCGTCGCCCGCAACGCGGTGAAGAAGGGCCTGAAGACCAAGCCGTGGGTGAAGACCTCGCTGGCGCCGGGCTCGCAGGTGGTGGCCGAGTATCTCGAGAAGAGCGGCCTGCAGGACGACCTGGACAAGCTGGGCTTCAACCTCGTCGGCTTCGGCTGCACCACCTGCATCGGCAACTCCGGCCCGCTGCCGGAACCGGTGTCCGCCGCCATCAACGAGGGCGACCTCGTGGCCGCCGCGGTGCTCTCCGGCAACCGCAACTTCGAGGGCCGCGTGAACCCCGACGTGAAGGCGAACTACCTCGCCTCCCCGCCGCTGGTGGTGGCCTACGCGCTGGCCGGCTCGCTGCAGGTGGACCTCACCACCGAGCCGCTCGGCACCGACAAGGACGGCGCGCCCGTCTACCTCAAGGACATCTGGCCCTCCAACAAGGAGATTGCCCAGTACATCCGCGAGAACGTCACCAAGAAGATGTTCAAGGAGAAGTACTCCGACGTCTTCAAGGGCGACGAGAACTGGCAGAAGATCGCCATCCCCACCGGCCAGACCTACGCCTGGCAGGATGCCTCGACCTATGTGCAGAATCCGCCCTACTTCGTCGGCATGAAGAAGGAGCCGGAGCCGGTCAAGGACATCATCGACGCCCGCATCATGGGCCTGTTCCTCGACTCCATCACCACCGACCACATCTCGCCGGCCGGCTCCATCAAGCAGGCGTCCCCGGCGGGCAAGTACCTGATCGAGCATCAGGTGCGCCCGGTGGACTTCAACCAGTACGGCACCCGCCGCGGCAACCATGAAGTGATGATGCGCGGCACCTTCGCCAACATCCGCATCAAGAACCAGATGGTGCCGGGCGTGGAAGGCGGCGTGACCATCCACTATCCGGATGGCGCGGAGCTGCCCATCTACGACGCGGCCATGAAGTACAGGGCCGAGGGCGTGCCGCTGGTGGTGTTCGCCGGCAAGGAGTACGGCACCGGCTCGTCCCGCGACTGGGCGGCCAAGGGCACCAAGCTGCTCGGCGTGCGCGCCGTGGTGGCCCAGTCCTTCGAGCGCATCCACCGCTCGAACCTGGTGGGCATGGGCATCGTGCCGCTGGTGTTCAAGGACGGCGAGAGCTGGCAGACCCTGGGCATCAAGGGCGACGAGATCGTCACCCTCAAGGGCATCGAGGGTGACCTCAAGCCCCGCCAGACGCTGACGGCTGAGGTCAAGTTCGCCGACGGCACCGTGAAGAACGTCGACCTCGTCTGCCGCATCGATACGCTGGACGAGCTCGACTACTTCCGCAACGGCGGCATCCTGCCCTACGTGCTGCGCTCGCTGGCCGCCTGAGGCAAGATCAGGACCTGAAGGGCGGCGCACGCCGCCGCCCTTCACCTTTGCGATGCCGGCCGGAGCCTTCCTCCGCGCCGGCATCCTTCGTTTTTGAACGCTCGTTACTTTATCGAAGAGAGTCCCGACACCCCATTGTGACTGGTCGCTGGCCGCCGGCTCGGTTATCTCGGGGACCTCCGTTCCATTGCAGACGAACCCGATTGCGCTCCATGCTGTTCCCCCGCACCGCCCTCGCGCTTGCTCTTGCCCTCGCCGCCGTTCCGGCCGCGGGGCAGAGCCAGCCCAAGGCGGCAGGGGAACCGAGGACGGTGGTGGAACTGTTCACCAGCCAGGGCTGCGCCTCCTGCCCGCCGGCCGACGCGCTGCTGGGGGAGCTGGCGAAGGAACCGCAGGTTCTCGCCCTCACCCTGGCGGTGGACTATTGGGACTATGTGGGCTGGAAGGACACCCTCGCCCTGCACGGCCATTCCCTCCGCCAGAAGGCCTATGCCGACCAGCGCCCGGACCGGAAGGTGTTCACCCCCCAGATGGTGGTGGACGGCACCCTCGTGGCCAAGGGCAGCGACCGCGCCGCCGTGCAGCGCGCCCTCCTCGCCGCCCGCAGCTCCGGGGGATTGGCGGTGCCCCTGGACGTCAAGCGCGACGGCGACACCCTTGAGGTGGCCCTGCCGGAAACCGATCTGCCCGGCGCTTCCTCCGGCCACGCTGGCGCGGAGCTGTGGGCCTGTCCCATCGCCCGCAGCCAGACCGTTGCCATTGGACGCGGTGAGAATGGCGGACGCAACGTCACCTATTCCAACGTGGTGCGCGGCTGGGTGCGGGTCGCTCCCTGGCAGGGCCGCGCGGCCCACTTCCGGGTGGCGCTGAAGGACCTCCACCGCGATGGCGCCGATTCCGTCGCGCTGCTGCTGCAGGAAGGCACCCCCACGGCGCCCGGCCGGATCCTCGGCGCCGCCGTGCTGTCCCTCGACTGACCCCTCCCTGCCGGAAGACGAAGGCCGGCGCGCAGTGCCGTTGCGCGGCGCTTGTGCGCAGCTTGGCCAAAAAAAAGCCACCGCGAAGGTGGCCACTTGGGGGTCTTAAGTCGATGCGTAGCAGTGGCCGGCTCGCGCGCACCCCGGGGGGCTGGGGGGCTGGGATAGACCGGAGCGCCTCGCGAACCGGCCCTGCTACGAGAGAGAAGATCACCCGGCGCCACGGCGGGCGGTTGGCCGAATTCCGGCGAGACTGTGATTCCATTGACGTTGGCGTGATAGGTATCTTGAAACCATTTTACCCCCTGTGGCAGCCGGCTACGGATTGGGCTTGAAAGCTTGCCCGCCCGCAGTGATCATGGAGCCCCGTGGAGCGCGCGGGTGCCGTCTGCGGCGCCTCTGACCACAAGGAGGCCCGATGGGAGACGTCGAACCCATAGTCCTGGCGCACCGCGCAGGAACGCCGGCCCAGCCCGCGGTGCCCGCCACTCCCCCGCTGAAAGTCACCTTTGACCGGCGAGAGCTCGACCGGATCCTTGATCTCTACGGCCGCATGGTGGCCCTCGGCGAATGGCGCGACTACGCCATCGACTTCCTGCGCGACAAGGCCGTGTTCGCCATCTTCCGCCGCGCCATGGACGTGCCGCTCTACCGGATCGAGAAGGACCCGCGCCTCGCCCGCCGGCAGGGCATGTACAGCGTGGTGTCGCAGACCGGCCATATCCTCAAGCGCGGCCATGAATTGCCCCGCGTGCTGGCGGTGCTGGAAAAGCCGTTGCGCAGCATCTGACGCCGCCGGGGGCGCCGCACTGGCCGCCTCCATCCTGAAGGCCCGTGCCGTTCGGGCCTCCGGCCGAGCGGCCGGCCGCCCCTGAAGGCGCCAGGTGCTCGCGCCGCCGGTGCCGTCTCCCTTCCGCTATCGCGCGAAAAGCCCCGCCAGAAACACATATGGCCGGGACATGCCCGGCCATCGCACCCTGCTCATCGCGCGCCCGCGAAACGCGGGCCTGGCGCGGTCCTTATCAACTGCGGGTCTTGCGACGCAGGCGCACCACCACGTCCACGCGCGCCACCTCGTAGCCTTCCGGCGGCTCGGGCAGGAGGCTCACCTCCACATCCTGGGCGGGGATGTCCACGAGGTCGTTCTGGCCTTCCAGGTAGAAATGGTGGTGGTCGGAGGCGTTGGTGTCAAAATAGGTCTTGGACCCGTCCACCGCCACCTCGCGCAGCAGGCTCACCTCGGTGAACTGGTGCAGGGTGTTGTAGACGGTGGCGAGGGACACCGGGAAACGCGCCTTGATGGCTTCCTCATGCAGGATTTCCGCGGTCACATGACGGTCGCCCTTGGCGAACAGCAGCCAGCCGAGGGCAAGGCGCTGGCGGGTCGGGCGCAGGCCCACTTCCTTCAGCATCTCGCGGACGTCATGGAAGGGGCAGCCGGTCCGGCGCGTGGTGTTGATGTCCCGAAGCTGGGCAACGGGCAGCACGGGACCATCGTGCATGTCGCTGCCCTGGTTGGCGGGCGCGACGAAGGGGAAGCGGGTGCGGGGCATCTCGTTCATTTCGTCGGCAATCTGTATCGCTATATCCAAAATATGCCGCCGACGAGGAAACGCAATGCGAATGCCTCCGAAGACGACTAGCAAGTTTATACCCCACATTGCAGTGCGGTGCCATACGGAGCGGGCTGAGTAAGAAGAGTTCCAAGGTGTCGGGGCACCGCCGCCCTTCGCTCACAGCTGCGTCAGGAGCCCGTCCCCGCGCCTGTTCGCCATGGACAAGGCCGTCTGCGCCGGTCTATCGCGGTGCAGCGCCGAACTGCGGCGCGCCTGTGGGAGAGGCCGCCCTTGCCCCTGCGTGATCAAGAAACCGCCGCCCTGATGCTGGTGGCCGGCGCCGCCATGACGCTCGCTGCGGCGTGGTACTTCCAGCTGGTGATCGGGCTCGCGCCCTGCCCGCTCTGCCTCGACCAGCGGATCGCCTATTACGCCGCCATTCCCTTGGGTCTGCTGACCTATTGGGCTGCCCGCGGCGAACGGCGGGGCGTTGCGCGGGCGCTGCTGGTGGTGCTCGGGCTGGCGATGGTCGGCAATTCGGCCCTGGCGGTCTATCACGCCGGCATCGAGTGGCATTTCTGGCCGGGCCCCACCACCTGCACCGGCACGCCCAACCTCGGCGGCGACATCCTCTCCGCCCTCAGGAAGACGGAAGTGCCCAGCTGCGACCAGGCGGCCTGGCGGCTGTTCGGCATCTCCATGGCCGGATGGAACGCGCTGATCGCCGCGGGACTCGCGCTGGTGGCGTTCGGAGGCGCGACAACCCGTCGCGATGCCTGACGGCGCTCAGGGATCGAGCTCGGTATCCCAGTAGAGATAATCCAGCCAGCTTTCGTGCAGATAGTTCGGTGGGAAGTGGCGGCCGTTCTGGTGCAGGTCGTGCACGGAGGGCTGGAAGGGCATCTGCGCCGGCCACATGCCCACGTCGCCCGGCATATGGCTCCCTTTGCGCAGGTTGCAGGGGGAGCAGGCGGCGACGACGTTTTCCCAGGTGGTCTGCCCGCCCCGGGAGCGCGGGATGAGATGATCGAAGGTGAGATCGTCGCGGGAGCCGCAATACTGGCAGGAGAAGCGGTCGCGCAGGAAGACGTTGAAGCGGGTGAAGGCCGGTTGTCGCGTGGGCTTCACGAAGGCGCGCAGTGAAACCACGCTGGGCAGCCTGATCTCGAACCCCGGACTTCGCACCGCCTTGTCGTAATATTCGACGATGTTCACCCGATCGAGGAAGACGGCCTTGATTGCATCCTGCCAGCTCCAGACCGACAGCGGGTAGTAGCTCAAGGGACGGTAGTCCGCGTTGAGCACGAGCGCTGGCCAGGCACCGGGTGACAAAGCAGTGGTCAAGGACCCAACTCCTCGTCTTGCGTACCGAATCGCGCCTGACGATCCCGGTACGGCGGCGATACTCTATATGCACCGTGTCATTCTTGTGAAGCCGCCGGCTAAATCACCCCCGACGACTGTTGGATATTGGGCGACTGCTCAAGCGCCGCCGCCACGGCGGAGCGCGTGGGCGAGGAAGGCGCCGCCATGGGCGAGGCCGGTTTCATCGATGCCGTGGCCGAGGCCGACGCTGCGGTGCCATTCCACCGGCACCCCCGCAGCCGCGAGCCCGTTGGCGGAGGCGAACAGGGCCGCCTCGGGAATCACCTCGTCCTCCGAGCCGTGGACCATGAGGATCGGCGGCCGGGCCGGCAGCTCCAGCCCTTCCGTCACACCGCCGGACACCTCCACCCACAGGCCGGAATAGGCCACCACCGCCGCCGGCGCCTCCTGCGCGGTGGTGGCGAGCTTCAGCGCCATCATCGCCCCCTGGCTGAAGCCCACGAGGGCGAGGCGCGAGGCCGGCAGATCGTATTTGGCCAGCTCCTCGGCGAGGAAGTCGCGCAGGAGAGGCGCGGCGTCCTCCGCTCCGCGGGTCAGCTCGTGGGGATCGCGGAAGGTGAGCGGGAACCATTGCCGCCCCACCGGCGCACCCTCGCAGGGGTCCGGCGCATGGGGGGAGACGAAGGCGGCGCCGGGCAGAAGCTCGGCCCAGGCGGTGCCGATGTCGATGAGGTCGCGCCCGTCCGCGCCATAGCCGTGCAGCAGAACCACGAGGCAATCCGGGTCGCCGCCGTGGCGCGGGCGCAGGCGCGGGCCATCCAGGATCGGCTCGTCGAGGGAAACTCCGTCGAGGGGAAAGCGCATGATGACCTCTTCGCGGCCGCTCCCGCCGCCAGGCCGCCGGCGCTCGGGGCGCGCGTCGCCCCCTCAGGCCGGCGCCCCCTGCCGGGCGCGCCGCGCGCCATAGTACGCCCACAACAGGTGGGCCGCCACGCCGCGCAGCGGCCGCCAATCCTCGGCGATGGCGAGGAGGCCCTGCGGCGTGCAGCGCCCCGGCAGCTCGAAGGCCTCGCCCATGGCCACCTGCAAGGCGAGGTCGCCCTGGGGAAAGGCATCCCCCCGCCCCAGGCAGAACAGCAGGTAGATGTCAGCGGTCCATAGCCCCACGCCGGGCAGGCGCGTCAGAATGTCGGCGGCCTCATCCGCCGGCAGGCGCGCCACGGCGTCGAGGTCCACCACCCCGTCCGCCAGCGCGCGGGCGATGCCGGTGAGGGTGCGGATCTTCGGCGCGGAAAGGCCCGCGCCCCGCAGTGCCTCGGGAGTCGCGGCGAGCAGGCGCTCCACGGTGGGCGCGCCGCCCAGCAACGCCTCCACCCGGCCATGGATGGCGCGGGCCGAGGCGACCGAAAGCTGCTGCGCCACCACCACCGCCGCCAGCCCGGCAAATCCCGGTGGGCGCCGCCGCAGCGCCGGCCGCCCCGCCACCTCCACCAGGGGCACGAGGCGCGGGTCCAGCGCCATCAGGGCATCCAGCGCCGTCTCGAAGACGCCCTGGTCACTGAGCTGCGGCTCCTGCATCTTCCTCTCCCTGCCATGCCCCATGCTGGGACCGGACCCGCCTCTGTTCAATAACTTACGGGGGGATTCCCCGATCGGATCGAGACAGTTCCTGTTCCATCCAGTCGGATCGCGCTCTAGCCTGCCGCGATGCTCGACGCCTCTCCCCCCGACGCGCGCCCCTTCATCTGCCGCTTCGCTCCGAGCCCCAACGGGCGGCTGCATCTCGGTCACGCCTTCTCGGCGCTGGTGAATGCGGATGCGGCGCGGCGCCTGTCCGGCACGTTCCTCTTGCGCATGGAGGACATCGACGCCACCCGATGTCGCCCGGACTATGAGCAGGCCATCCGCGACGACCTCGCCTGGCTCGGCGTGACGCCGGATGCGCCGCCGCGCCGGCAGTCGGAGCATTTTGCGGACTATGCCGCCGCCCTCGCCCGGCTGGAGGGGATGGGCCTCGTCTATCCCGCCTTCGAGAGCCGCTCCGACATCGCCCGCGCGGTGAGCGAGCAGGAAACGGCCACCAGCCGCCCCGCCCCCCGCGATCCGGACGGCGCGCCCCTCTACCCCTTCCCGCGCACGGCCATGGCCGATCGCGAGCGCCAGGCACGGCGGGCCGCCGGCGCGCCCTTCGTGCTGCGGCTGGACATGGCGGCGGCGCTGGCGGCCGCGGGCGGCCCGCTCTCCTGGCAGGAGGCGGAGGGCGCCCCGGAAGGTCCCCTGCGGACCGTGCCGGCCGACCCCGCCCAATGGGGCGACGTGGTGCTGGCCCGCAAGGACGTGCCCACCTCCTACCACCTCTCGGTGGTGGTGGACGACGCCATTCAGGGCATCACCCATGTGATCCGCGGCATGGACCTGTTCCATGCCACCTCGGTCCACATGCTGCTGCAGCGCCTGCTGGGCCTGCCGGCGCCGGTGTATCACCACCACCGCCTGATCCTGGACGCGAGCGGCCACAAGCTTTCCAAGAGCAATGCCGCCGTCAGCCTCGCCGCGCTGCGGGCGGCGGGCGCCACGCCGGAGGATATCCGCCGCCGGCTCGGGCTCGCGGAGCCGGCCTACCCCACTCCCAGCACGTAGAGCCAGAAGGCCACCGTCACCACCGCCAGCCCCGTGGACAGGGAGACCGCGCTGGTGGAGGTGCCCACCGCCACCCCGTAGCGCTGGGCGAGGAGATAGCCATTCACCCCGCTCGGCATGGCGGCGAACAGCACCGCCACCCCGGCCCACACCGGCGGCATGGTGAACAAGGCGGTGAGGCCCAGCACCGCCGCCGGATGCACCACCAGCTTGAGAAAGCAGATGACGGCCGAGGGGGCGAGGTCGCCACCCGCCATGCCGTAGCGCTTCAGCGACAGCCCGAGGGAGATGAGGGCGCAGGGGGTGGCGGCGGCCGACAGCAGGTCGATCATCTGCTTGGGCACGCCCACCGCCTGGATGCCCACCACCTTGGCCAGCGCCCCGGCATAGATGCCGAGCAGGATGGGATTGAGCGCCAGCGCCTTCACCAGCTTGATGACGGTGGCGCGGGAGAAGCCGGCGCTGCCTTCCAGCAGCACGGTGGCCGCCACCAGCATGACCGGCAGGTGGATGGCGATGAGCAGGAAGAGCGGCACCGCTCCCGCCTCGCCATAAGCCTTCAGGATCAGCGGGACGCCCACGAACACCGTGTTCGCCTGGCCGGCGGCGAAGCCGTGGATGACCGCCTCCTGCCGGCCGCGGCCGAACAGCTTCTGCGCGGCCAGCATGGCGAGGCCGAAGACGAAGAAGGCTCCGGTGAAATAGGCGATCCAGTAGCCCCAGGGCTGCGCCTCCGGCAGGCGCGATTCGCTCAGCGTCTTGAAGATGAGCACCGGCACCGACAGGCTGAACACGAATTCGGCGAGGCCGTCGGTGGCCCGCTCGCTCACGAGGCCCACGCGGGCGGACACGTAGCCCACCAGCACCATGCCGAAGACCGGCAGGACGATGACGGCGATCTCGGCGAGGATGTTCAGCATGGGGGCTCCGTCAGGCGGCCGCGCCGAGCCGGCCCGCCGCCCCGGGGGAGGAGGCGCGGGCAAGCTCCGCATCGCGGACGCAGACCATGGTGGCAAGGCGCATCTTCAGCCGGAGCGCGAGGTCCGGCGGCGCGGAGAATTCCACCTCCACGCTGAGTCCGCCAGCTGACGCAGCGCAATCCACCCGGTGGGGCAGCACGGCATGGATGACGAAGGGTTCGAGCAGGCGCAGCAGGGCATTGGGGTCGCCCTCGGCCTCCACAGCAAGGCGGTAGAGCTCGGCGCCGGCCGGGGCGCCGTCGTGGGACGGGTGAAGCGTGGACATGGGAAAACTTCCGGGGAAGGACGCGGGTTGAGGCGTCACAAGCGCAGCGGGCGGAGCCTCGAGGGCTCCACGGGTCGCGCCGCGGGAGGAATTCCGGAACGGCGCGTCAGAACACCCGGCCGACGGTGTCGACCGGGCGGGGAATTCGCCGTTGTGCCGCAAAAGCGGCAGGCGTCTGGTGTCCGCACGCGTTCATGGCGCAAAACCTAGAACGGGCACGGGGGCGCGTCAACGGCGGATAAATCGGTTTAGGGGCCGGGCAGCGCCGGTATCCGGGCGCCTTTGTCACGCTTCGGTGAGACGGCGGACGTTGGAAATCGGGGGGCGTCCGCGCTAGTCTGGGCGGCAGCCCCACCGGGACGCGTAATTTCTGGAGCAGACCATGGCGCAGACCCTCCACCGGCCGTTGAGCGAGGCCGCCCCGCGGCCCGCCGGAACGGGCCGGCCGTCGGAGCGGCTGATGATCCTCGCCGCGGTGGCGACCGTCGGCGCGTTGCTCGCCGCAGGCGTGCTCCTGTGGCTGCGCCATGGCGCCACCGTCTTCTTCGACATGCTGAACGCCGGCATCGCCTCCTGCCTGTGAGGTCCTAGCGACAAGACCGACGGCCGCCGCCCCGGCAGGCGGCCGGGAACGATGAGCAGCGCTCCGGCGCAGTGAAAGACAGCAAGGCCGCGCCCCCGCCGCGGTGAAGGAAGGCCATGGCCCCGCACAGCATCTCCCAACGCAGCAAGATCATCGCGCTCTTCGCCGCCTTCGCCGCCGGCGCCCTCGTGCTCGTCGTCGCCGTCACGCTGCTGGCGCCGCCGCCCCGGCCCACGGTGACGAGCACCGGCACGGCACAGGTGGGGGGGCCCTTCAGGCTCGTGGACCAGACCGGCGCGCCGGTGACGGAGGCCATCCTGAAGGGCAAGCCCAGCCTCATCTTCTTCGGCTTCACCCACTGCCCGGACGTGTGCCCCACCGCCTTGTTCGAGATGACGGAGATCTTCACCGCCCTCGGCCCGGATGCAGCCAAGGCGCAGGCCTTCTTCGTGACCGTCGATCCGGAGCGCGACACGCCGGAGTCCCTCAAGGACTACGTCTCCAGCTTCGCGCCGCAGATCCGCGGCCTCACCGGCTCGCCGGAGGCCATCGAGGCGATCAAGAAGGAATACCGCGTCTATTCCCGCAAGGTGCCCCTGAAGGACGGCGACTACACCATGGACCACACCGCCGTGGTCTATCTCATGGACAAGACCGGCACCTTCGTCGCGCCGTTCAATTCCAAGCGGCCGCCGGCCGAGGCGGCGGCGGAGCTGAAGCGCTACTTCTGACCGGGGTCCCCGTCGCCGCGCGGCGACGGGCGAGGCCGTGCTCGGTCTTGCGCCAGAAATGGGGGCGGCGCGCCAGCTCGACCACCGCCCGCCATGCCGCCACCGACAGCAGCAGCCAGTAGGCGGGAATGCTGAGGGCGATGGCCCAGCGCATGGCGAAGCCCCGTCGCCGCAGCCCGACGATGGAGGTCGCCACCGTGCCGGCATAGCCGGCCGCCAGCGTCGCATAGGCGAGAGCGGACGCGAGCACCTCGGCGGGCGAGGTGCAGGGCACCCCCGCCACCCCGCGCACCACGTCCACCGCCAGCACGGCGACGCAGAGGGGGTGCACCAGCGCCGCCGCGAACGGCCCGGCGGCAAGCACGGCGAGCGCCAGCGTCGCGCCAGGGCCGAGGTCGCGCACCAGCGCGCGGGGGCGGCGGCCGTGCACCATCAGCGTCTGCGCCCAGCCCTTCAGCCAGCGCGTGCGCTGGCCGAGCCAGGCGTTGACCGTCACCGGAGCCTCCTCATAGGTGGTGGAGGCGATGACCCGGGTCTGCCAGCCGGCGCGGGCGAGGCGGATGCCGAGGTCGGCATCCTCGGTGACGTTGAAGGGGTCCCAGCCCCCCACCTCCTCCAGCACCCGGCGGCGAAAATGGTTGGAGGTGCCGCCCAGGAGAATCGGCAGGCCGAGGGCGCTCAGCACCGGCAGCAGCACGTCGAACTGGCCGGCATATTCGGCAGCGAAATGGCCGGCGACGAGGCTGTCGGCGCCATTGTCCACCGCGAGCCGGGCCTGCACGCAGGCAACCTGCGGGCCGCCCCTGCGGAAGGCGGCCAGCGCCCGCTTCAGCTGGTCCGGCTCCGGCAGGTCCTCCGCGTCGCAGATGGCGACGAAGCTGCCGCGTGCGAAGGGCAGCGCCGCATCCAGCGCCTTCGGCTTGGTGCGCGGGCCGATGGCCGGCACCGCCACCTCCTCCATGTGCGGCGGCAGGCGCAGGGCGGCGATGGCGGCGCGGGTGTCGGCATCGTCCGCCTCCACCACCAGCTTGATGTCCAGCTTCTCCGGCGGATAGTCGAGCGCGGAGAGCGCCGCGACGAGGCCCGGCACGCTGGCCGCCTCCCGGTAAAGCGGCACCAGAACGGAATAGAGCGGCAGCGTCCGCTCGTCCTGGAGCGCGGGCTCGTCCTCCGGCGGCTGGAACAGGCAGCCGGCGAAGCGCAGCGCGATCCAGGACAGGAACAGCAGCGACAGCAGCATCTGCGTCGCCAGCAGCCCTTCCCCGGGCGCGCAGGCGAGAAGAACGGCGAGCAGCGCGGCGACGGCACCGGCGATGACGGCGAGGGCGCGCGCCGGCCTGAGGCTCGCCGCCGACAGGAGGGGCCTTGCCTGCAGCAGCGCCGTGACCGCCCGCGCCGTCATCGCCGGCCCCGCCGCTCGTGCCACGGTCCGGCGGAGCGCCTCGGGCGGGGCGAGGCGCAGGCGGCCGGGGAGGCTCCCGTCCGCCTTCAGCGCCCGGAACAGGCGGCGCGCCTCCCGCCCCCGCGCCGCCACCACATAGCGCGGGCGCAGGCCGGCCGGCGCCTCCAGCAGCACGCCGGTGCGCAGCATGGCTTCGGCCATGGCGGTGTCGAACGCCGGGGGATCCGTCTCCAGCTCGGCGAGGGCGACGCCCAGGTGGGCGGCGAAAAGGCGCGCGGCGGTGGCGCTGTCCACCGTGCCCTGCGCCACCAGCACCTCGTCCGCCCCCACCCCGAGGCGACGGGCCCGCGCGGCCGCGGCGGCGAGGGTCTCGGCAGGCAGGTGACCGACGAAGGGGCGCAGCTCCGGCGGCAGGGCGCGCGGCAAGGGCACCGTGACGGGCGCCGCGAGGGGCACAACGGCCGGCTCCGGCGCGCGCGCGGACATGCCCCCGGTTTTCCCCTCGTCCCCGGTGCGCGGGGCATCGACAAAATGCCCCGCCTGCGGTTTCCTCCGGCCCTTGCCGGAGGCCCGCGCGTCCCCCACCATGCGCCCGTCCCCCGGCCCTTATGGGCCCAGCCCGCTGCAGTGCAACCTCAAGGTAGTAGAACCGCGATGGCGCGACCAGACCTTTTCGCCCCGCCCCGCCGCCGGCGCGCGCGCGTGGCGGCGACCCTGGGCGTGGCGGCGGCGATGATGGCGCTGGCGACGGCCGGATCGCCCGCCCATGCCCAGCCGGCCCGCACCGCGCCCACGCCGCCGCCTCCCCCGTCCGCCGCCCCGCAACCCCCGCCGCCGGTGTTCGGCGCGACGGTGGATCCGAAGCTGAAGGCGGTGATGGTGCCGAACTTCTGGAATGTGGAGCGCCGGGTGGAACGCCCGGACGCCGCCCGCCTGCCGAAGGAGCTGCGCTTCGTCACCACCGACGACTACGCGCCCTTCAACTTCCTGAATTCGGACGGCATCCTCTCCGGCTTCAACGTGGACCTCGCCCGCGCCGTCTGCGCCGAGCTGGCGGTGACCTGCGTGATCCAGGCGGCGGCGTTCGACGCCATTCCCGACGCCATCGGCGAGGGGCGGGCGGACGCGGCCATCGCCGGCATCGCCGCCACCCCGGCCAACCGCGCCACCTTCGACTTTTCCGAGCGCTATCTCGGCCGCCCGGCCCGCTTCGTGGGCAAGGCGCAGGAGACGCTGGACACGGCGACGCCGGAAACCGTCGCCTCCAAGAAGATCGGCGTGGTGAGCCGCACCGCCCACGAGGCCTATCTGCGCTCCTTCTTCAACGAGGCGGCCATCCGCACCTATGCCGACCTGAAATCCGCCCAGGAGGCGCTCAAGGCCGGGCAGGTGGACCTGGTGTTCGGCGACGGCATCACCCTCGCCCTCTGGCTGAACGGCACC
The DNA here is from genome assembly GCF_043194755.2 of Xanthobacter nonsaccharivorans. Taxonomy (NCBI): domain Bacteria; kingdom Pseudomonadati; phylum Pseudomonadota; class Alphaproteobacteria; order Hyphomicrobiales; family Xanthobacteraceae; genus Xanthobacter; species Xanthobacter nonsaccharivorans. The sequence continues at coordinate 4,357,818 of NZ_CM195526.1, forward strand.
GAGAGCGCCGGCTGCTGCCGCTTCGTGGGCGGGCCTTTCACCGAGAGCCGCTTCTTCGGCGACGGCTTCTCCGTGGCGGTGAAGGAGGGCAACGACACCCTGCGCCACGCCATCGACTTCGCCCTCCAGCGCATCTGGGAAAAGGGCGTCTACACCGACACCTACCTGCGCTGGTTCCCCATCGGCTTCTACTGAGGCCGGACGCCGCTCCCCTGGTGGACCGCGCGCCGATCAGATGGCGCCGGGCACCTTGGGGCCATGTGCCCGGATCGCGCCCTACCGTCCCTCCCCCGCCGGGGTACCCGCAATGAGGCGGGCCACCCGGGCGATGGCCGGCGGGTCGTCGGCAAGGCGGTCGGTCAGCAGGTGCACCCAGTTGAAGCCGATGTAGAGGGTGAGGAGGTCATCCACCGCTTCCGGCGCGATCTCGCCGCGGGCGGCGGCGCGCTCGAACATGTGGCGCAGGTCCTTCAGCCGCTCCGGCAGGAATTTCTCGCGCAGCGCCGCGAGGGCGGCGTCCGTGGTCTGCGCCTCGGCCAGCAGCGCGCGGAAGGTGCGGCCCGAGGGGGTCTCCCGCCAGAAGCCCCAGAGCGCGCGGGTGTAGGCCAGGATGTCGCTCCACAGGGCGCCGGTCTCCGGCAGGGCCATGTGGGCGGCCTTCTCCGCCGAATAGACGTCGATGAAGAGGTCCGCCTTGGTGGGCCACCAGCGGTAGATGGTGGGCTTGCCCGCCCCCGCCCGCCGCGCCACCTCGTCGATGGAGAAGCCGGCATAGCCCCGCTCCGCCAGCAGCTCCCGCGCGGCGGACAGGATCGCCGCCTCCGTCTCCGGGCTGCGCCGGGCGCCGATGGAGGAGCGGCGGCGCTCCGTGGCGGTGGGATCGGTCATCGGGGCTGCGTCCTCGAATTTCCCCTTGCATAACGAAACGGATCGTATATATCAATCGCCACATAGGAACGGATCGTTTCGTTCCAATCGGAGCGCAACCGGTCCCGCCTTCGGAGTTCCCGCCATGAGCATTCTCGCCGTTCTTGCCCATTTGCGCTTCCTGGGCCTGATGATGGTTGGCGCCTATGGGCTCATCAACGCGATCCTCACCCTGCTCTCGCCGCTCACCACCGGCTGGCCGGTGTGGGCCACAACCCTGCTCGCCGTGCCGCCCATGGTGGTGGGCATGGTGCACCTCGTGCTGCCCGTCGCCCGCCGGCACCTCCCGCGTCCCGGCCAGACCCAGGCATGAGCCTGCCCCGCGCCGGATCGCGTTGACGCAACCGTCCGACATTCCTAAGTTCCGCGCTCCTTTTCCGGAGCCTGTCATGACTGAAGCCTCGTCCGCCTTTGCCGATCCGGCCACGCTTGCCGGTGAGCTGAAGCGCGTCGCCGAGACGGCCACCGCCTGGCCGTTCGAGGAGGCGCGCAAGCTGGTGGAGCGGCTGAAGCGCAGGCCCAAGGAGCGGGCGGACGACCCGGTGCTGTTCGAGACCGGCTACGGCCCCTCGGGTCTGCCGCACATCGGCACCTTCGGCGAGGTGGCGCGCACCACCATGGTGCGCCACGCCTTCCGCGTGCTGACGGAAGACAGGGTGAAGACCCGCCTCGTCGCCTTCTCCGACGACATGGACGGCCTGCGCAAGGTGCCGGACAACGTGCCGAACAAGGAGATGCTGAAGGCCGCCCTTGGCCTGCCGCTGACCAAGGTGCCGGACCCGTTCGGCACCCATGACAGCTTCGGCGAGCACAACAACGCGCGCCTCAGGTCGTTCCTCGACGCCTTCGGCTTCGAGTACGAGTTCATGTCGGCCACCGACTGCTACATGTCCGGCCGGTTCGACGCGACCCTGCTCAAGGTGCTGCAGCACTACGAGAAGGTGATGAACGTCATGCTCCCCTCCCTGCGCGAGGAGCGGGCGGCGTCCTATTCGCCCTTCCTGCCGGTGTGCCCGCGCACCGGCCGCGTGCTGCAGGTGCAGATCCTGGAGCATCACCCCAGTAAGGGCACCGTGACCTACGAGGACCCGGAGACGCAGGAGAAGGTCACCGTCCCCGTCACCGGCGGCCACTGCAAGCTCCAGTGGAAGCCCGACTGGGCCATGCGCTGGGTGGCGCTCGGCGTCGATTACGAGATGGCCGGCAAGGACCTCATCGATTCCGTGAAGCTCTCCAGCCAGATCGCCAGGGCGCTGGGCGGCGAGCCGCCGGAGGGCTTCAACTACGAGCTCTTCCTCGACGAGAAGGGGCAGAAGATCTCCAAGTCGAAGGGCAACGGCCTCTCCATCGAGGACTGGCTGAGCTATGCCTCGCAGGAGAGCCTCGCCTTGTTCATGTTCCAGTCGCCGCGCTCGGGCAAGCGGCTCTATTTCGACGTGATCCCGCGCAACGTGGACGATTACTTCGGCTTCCTCGCCAAGTATCCCGAGCAGGACTGGAAGATGCGGCTCGGCAATCCGGTGTGGCATATCCATGCCGGCGATCCGCCGCAGGTGGACATGCCGGTGTCCTTCACCATGCTGCTCAACCTCGCCTCCGCCTCCAACACGGAGGACGAAAGCGTGCTGTGGGGCTTCCTCAACCGCCACGTGCCAGGCGTGTCCGCCGAGACCCACCCCAAGCTCGCCGAACTGGTCGGCTATGCGGTGAAGTATTTCCACGCCTTCGTGAAGCCCAACAAGGTGTTCCGCGCCCCCGACGAGGTGGAGCGGGACGCCCTGGAAAAGCTCGACGCGGCGCTGGCTGCCCTGCCGGGGGAAGCCACCGCCGACGACATCCAGAACGCGCTCTACGACGTGGCCCGCCCCATCCCGCGCTACCAGGACCTCAAGGCCAAGGGCGCGACCGAGGCGCGGCCGGGTGTGTCCATCGAGTGGTTCAACACCCTGTACCAGGTGCTGCTGGGCCTCGAGCGCGGCCCCCGCTTCGGCTCCTTCGTGGAGATCTACGGCGTGACGGAAACCCGCGAGCTGATCCGCAAGGCGCTGGCCGGAGAGCTGGCCGCCGCCTGAGGGGAAGCACGCCCGCGAAATGAAAATGCCCGGCTTCGCGCCGGGCATTTTCATTTGGGCCTTTCTCCGCCGTCATCGGTCAAGACGGCGCGCGGGCATCCGGCGCAGCAGCGCGGAAACGTGGAGGTCCCGGACGAGCCGGGGGATGACGGGAGCGCGTGAAACCGCCCTCCCGCCCCTGCCGACTGCAGCGTCAGCGGAAGGAGAGCCGGGGCCCAGCGCACAACCGCGCCGAAGGCGGCTTTTTCCAGCGCGGCCTTGAGGTATTGCCGGCTTCGCCGAAGTCTCCCCTGAACCCCGGATCGGCGCTCAGGCTGCGCCTTCGCTGGTCCGGGGAACGGCAAGCCCTTCATCCCGCCGCCCCTGTCAGGGCCGGCCTCTCTCCCTGCCGCCCGTGGGCTGCCCCTACTCCGCCGCAGCCACCCGCGCCGGGTCGTAGTTCAGGATGGGCGCGAGCCACTTCTCGGCTTCCTCCACGCTCCAGCCCTTGCGCCTCGCATAGTCCTCCACCTGGTCGCGCTCGATGCGGCCGACGCCGAAATAGGCGCTCTCCGGATGGGCGAAATAGAGGCCCGACACCGCCGCCCCCGGCCACATGGCGAAGCTCTCGGTGAGATGGATGCCCGCCTTCTCCGTGGCGTCGAGCAGGGAGAAGAGCGTCGCCTTCTCGGTGTGGTCGGGCTGGGCCGGATATCCGGGCGCGGGGCGGATGCCGCGGTAGCGCTCGGCGATGAGGTCGTCGTTGGAGAGCGCCTCCTCGGCCGCGTAACCCCAGAACCTGGTGCGCACCATATGGTGCATGCGCTCGGCGAAGGCCTCCGCGAGGCGGTCGCACAAGGCCTTCAGCAGGATGGCGGAATAGTCGTCGTTGGCCGTCTTGAAGGCCGCCACCCGCTCCTCCTCGCCAATGCCGGCGGTCACCGCGAAGCCGCCCACATAGTCCGGCACGCCCGTTTCCAGCGGCGCGACGAAATCGGCGAGCGCGAGGTTGAAGCGGCCTTCCCGCCGCGCCAGCTGCTGGCGCAGCGTGTGCAGGGTCGCGAGGGGCACCTTCCGGGTATCGTCGCGGAACAGGACGATGTCGTCGCCCACCGCATTGGCCGGCCAGAAGCCCACCACGGCGCGGGCCGTGACCCACTTCTCCGCGACCATCTTCTCCAGCATGGCCTGCGCATCCTTGAAGAGCGCGCGGGCCGGCTCGCCCACCACCGGGTCTTCGAGGATCGCCGGGTAGCGGCCCGTCAGCTCCCAGGACTGGAAGAAGGGCGTCCAGTCGATGAAGGGAAGGAGATCGGCGAGGTCGTGGTCCTCGATCACATGGGTGCCGAGGAAGGACGGCTTCTCCGGCGCATGGCCGGCGAAATCGAGCTTGAGGGCGTTCTCGCGGGCCTTGGCGAGGGCGAGACGCTGCTTGTTGGCGTCCGCCCGGGCATGGGCCTCCGCCAGCTTCACGTATTCGGCGCGGATGTCCGCCACATAGGCGCCGCGCGTTTCCGCGTTGAGCAGGCTGGAGACCACGCCCACGGCGCGGCTCGCATCGGTGACATAGACCGCCTGCCCGCGGTCGTAGCGCGGGGCGATCTTCACCGCGGTGTGGACGCGCGAGGTGGTGGCGCCGCCGATGAGGAGGGGCACGGAGAAGCCTTCGCGCTCCATCTCGGCCGCCACGTTCACCATCTCGTCGAGGGAGGGGGTGATGAGGCCGGAGAGGCCGATCACGTCCACCTTCTCCTCCTTGGCGATCTGGAGGATCTTCGCCGTGGGCACCATCACGCCGAGGTCGATGACCTCGTAATTGTTGCACTGGAGCACGACGCCCACGATGTTCTTGCCGATATCGTGCACGTCGCCCTTCACGGTCGCCATCAGGATCTTGCCGGCGGCGGAAGCCGCGGTGAGGCCCTGCTCCTCCTTCTCCGTCTCCATGAAGGGCATGAGATAGGCCACCGCCTGCTTCATCACGCGGGCGGACTTCACCACCTGGGGCAGGAACATCTTGCCGGCGCCGAACAGGTCGCCCACCACGTTCATGCCGGCCATCAGCGGGCCCTCGATGACGTGCAGCGGACGGGCCACCGACTGGCGCGCCTCCTCGGTGTCGGCCTCCACGAAGTCGGTGATGCCGTTGACCAGAGCGTGCTCCAGCCGCTTCTCCACCGGCCAGGAGCGCCAGGCGAGGTCGGCCTCCTTCTTCTCCTTGCCGGCCGCGCCCTTGAAGCCCTCGGCCAGCGCCAGCAGGCGCTCGGTGGCGTCCGCGCGGCGGTTCAGCACCACGTCCTCGCAGGCCTCGCGCAAGGCGGGCTCGATCTCGTCATAGACGGCGAGCTGGCCGGCATTGACGATGCCCATGTCCATGCCCGCCTGGATGGCGTGATAGAGGAACACCGCGTGCATGGCCTCGCGCACCGGCTCGTTGCCGCGGAACGAGAAGGAGAGGTTGGAGACGCCGCCCGAGACGTGGGCGTGCGGCAGGTTCCGGCGGATCCAGCGCGTCGCCTCGACGAAGGCGACGCCATAGCCGGAATGCTCCTCGATGCCGGTGGCCACCGCGAAGATGTTGGGATCGAAGATGATGTCTTCCGGCGGGAAGCCCACCTCCTGCGTCAGGATGCGGTAGGCGCGGGCGCAGATCCCCGTCTTGCGCTCGAAGGTGTCGGCCTGGCCCTCCTCGTCGAACGCCATCACCACCACGGCGGCGCCGTAGCTGCGCACCAGCCGCGCCTTCTCGCGGAAGGCCTCCTCCCCCTCCTTCATGGAGATGGAGTTGACGATGCCCTTGCCCTGCAGGCGCTTCAGCCCCTGCTCCAGGATCTCCCACTTGGAGCTGTCCACCATCACCGGCACCTTGGCGATGTCCGGCTCAGCGGCGACCAGGTTGAGGAAGGTGACCATGGCCGCCTCGCTGTCGAGGAGGCCTTCGTCCATGTTGATGTCGATGACCTGCGCGCCGTTCTCCACCTGGTCGCGGGCCACTGCGAGCGCGGCGGGGAAGTCGCCGGTGGTGATGAGCTTCCTGAAGCGGGCCGAGCCGGTGACGTTGGTGCGCTCGCCCACGTTCACGAAGGGAATCTCGGGCGTCAGCTCGAACGGCTCCAGGCCGGAGAGGCGCAGGCGCGGCGCGAGCTCCGGCACCGGCCGCGGCGCCTTGCCCTTCACCGCCTGCGCGATGGCGGCGATGTGCGCGGGCGTGGTGCCGCAGCAGCCGCCCACGATGTTCACGAGGCCCGAGGAGGCGAACTCGCCCACGAGGGCCGCCATGGCCTCCGGGCTCTCGTCATACATGCCGAACTCGTTGGGCAGGCCGGCGTTGGGATAGGCGCAGACGAGGGTGTCCGCCACCCGGCCGATCTCGGCGATGTGGGCGCGCATCTCGCGGGCGCCCAGCGCGCAGTTGAGGCCGATGGAGAAGGGCTGCGCGTGGCGCAGCGAATACCAGAAGGCGGCGGGCGTCTGGCCGGAGAGGGTGCGGCCGGAGAGGTCGGTGATGGTGCCCGAGATCATCACCGGCAGGCGGATGCCGCGCTCGGCGAACAGCTGCTCGATGGCGAAGATGGCCGCCTTGGCGTTCAGCGTGTCGAAGATGGTCTCGACCAGCAGGATGTCCGCCCCGCCGTCGACCAGCCCGCGCGCCTGCTCGTGATAGGCGGCCGCCAGGTCGTCGAAGGTCACCGCCCGGAAGCCGGGGTCGTTCACGTCCGGCGAGATGGAGGCGGTGCGGTTGGTGGGGCCGAAGGCGCCGGCGACGAAGCGCGGGCGCCCGTCCTCCTTCTCCGCCATGTCGGCGGCCTCGCGGGCGAGGCGGGCGCTCTCGAGGTTCAGCTCGTAGACGATCGCCTCCATGCCGTAGTCGGCCTGGGCGATGGAGGTGCCGGAGAAGGTGTTGGTCTCCACCATGTCCGCGCCGGCGCGGAAATACTGGAGATGGATGGCCCGCACCGCGTCCGGCTGGGTGAGGCTCAAGAGGTCGTTGTTGCCCTTCACGTCCCGCGGCCAGTCGGCGAAGCGCGCCCCGCGGTAGCCGGCCTCGTCCAGCTTCAGCTGCTGGATCATGGTGCCCATGGCGCCGTCGAGCACCAGGATGCGCTCGGACGCGGCCTTCTGCAGGGCGGCGAGGGTTTCGGCGGCGCGGGTCGGGGTGGCGCTCATCTGTGCTGTCTCGGGCTCGGGGCGGCGGGCATGTCCGCCTCGGTGAAGGAGAGCCGGCGCGCGGGGCGCCGGCGGGAAAAGGTGTCGCGGCCTCAGACCGCCACCGCCTGCGGCACCGTCGCGCCCGCATGGGGGCGCAGGCCGAGCAGGTGGCAGATGGCGTAGACGAGGTCGGCGCGGTTCAGCGTATAGAAATGGATATCCGTGACGCCCCGATCAACGAGGTCCGTCACCTGCTCGGCGGCCACCGCCGCGGCGATGAGCTTGCGGGTCTCCGGATCGTCGTCCAGCCCCTCGAAGCGCTTCAGCAGCCAAGCCGGCACGCTTGCCCCGGTGCGGGTGGCGAAGTTCGACGCCTGCTTGAAGTTGGTGACGGGCAGGATGCCGGGCACGATGGGAATGTCGATGCCCTTGGCCCGCACCTTGTCGAGGTAGCGGAAATAAACGTCATTCTCGAAGAAGAACTGGGTGATGGCGCGGGTGGCGCCCGCATCCACCTTGGCCTTCAGATAGTCGATGTCGGCATCGAGGCTCGCGCTTTCCGGGTGCTTCTCCGGATAGGCGGAGACGGAGACCTCGAAATCGCCGATGCGCTTGATGCCGGCCACGAGGTCGCAGGCATAGGCGTAGCCGTCCGGATGCGGCTCGTAGCGGGTGCCGACGCCACTGACCGGATCGCCGCGCAGGGCGACGATGTGCTTGACCCCCGCCTCCTTGTAGGAGCGCACCACCTCGTCGATCTCGGCGCGGCTCGCGGCCACGCAGGTGAGGTGGGCGGCGGGGGCAAGGTCAGTCTCCCTGGCGATGCGCTCCACGGTGGCGTGGGTGCGCTCGCGGGTGGAGCCGCCGGCCCCGTAGGTGACGGAGACGAACGCCGGCGAGAGCGGCGCGAGGCGGGCGATGGAGGCCCACAGGGTCTTCTCCATCTCCTCCGTCTTCGGCGGGAAGAACTCGAACGATACCGACACGGGCTTGCGATCCGTCTCCCGGCTGGCGCGCAGCGGGGCGGGGGTCGGCGACATCATCAGGCAATCTCCCTGTCGGCGAGGTCGGAGCTGGCCATGAGCACGCGCGGATCGCGCGCGAGCCAGAGCGAGACGGTCAGGCTGTCCCCCGCCCCGCCTTCGGGCGCGAGGGTGCGGAAGGAGGTGAGCTCCAGCCCGGCATCGGCGAGCCATGTGGCCACCGTCTCGCGGGCGAAGCCGAGGTGGCGGTGGGCATGCGCCTCGCGCAGGAATTCCAGGGCGTGGGGGGCGAAGTCCACCACCAGCATCCGCCCGCCGGGCGCGAGCACGCGGGCCGCCTCCTTCAGGGCGCGGCGGCCGTCATCGAGATAATGCAGCACCTGGTGAACGATCACCGCGTCGAACGAATCACGCGGAGCCGGCACGGCGTAGATGTCGCTCTGGCGCAGCAGGCAATTGCGGACGCCGGCATTCTCCAGGTTGGTGCGGGCGACACCCAGCATGTCGGGGGAGAGGTCCACGCCCATGCCGCGCTCGATGTCCGGGGCGAACAGCTCCAGCATGCGGCCGGTGCCGGTGCCGAGGTCCAGCAGCGAGCGGATGGGCGCGCCGCCGAGGGCCTGGCGCACCGCCGCCTCCACCGCAGCCTCGGGCACGTGGAGCTTGCGGATCTCGTCCCACTGGCGGGCGTGGGCGGAGAAATAGGCCAGGGAGGCGGCGGCGCGGGCGGAACGCACCGCATCGAGCCGGGCGCGGTCGTCGGCGAGCACCGGGTCTTCCCGGTCCAGGAGATCGAGCAATTGCGCCGCGATGACGCCGCCCGCCCCTTCCGAGGCCCGGCGGTAGAACACCCAGCTCGCCTCGCGGTGGCGCTCCACCAGCCCCGCTTCCGCCAGCAGCTTGAGATGGCGGGAGATGCGCGGCTGGGACTGGCCGAGAATCTCGGTGAGGTCGGAAACGGTCAGCTCGGCCTCCGCCAGCACTGCGACGAGGCGCAGGCGCGTGTCCTCGCCGGCGGCCTTCAGGCCATCCAGCACTGAGGAAAAGGACAGGGTACGGGGTCCAGCCAGATTAGACATAAAGATATCCTTATATCTATCCGAGAGACGTTTCAAGCCGAACCTTTCCCTTGTCTCGCCGCCCAGCGGCCGGCCGGGAGGGAGCCATGCCGATCACGATCACCGGCGCTGCGTCCCGCGCCATTGCACATGGCGCCCAGCGGGAATAAACGCCAAGGGGAGAGCGCTGCCCCAGGGGCTGGCGCCACCCATTAAGATACCGCTGCGGCGTGCGAATTTTTCCTCGCCCCGTTTCCAATTTCGTCACGTTTCACGGTTAACACCTCAATCATGACGCTGCGCTACAAACTCCTGCTCGCCGCCCTCTCGGCCTCGGTGCTCACCGTGCCGGCCCACGCCCAGAGCGGCTACGGCACGAACTACGGCCTGCCTTCGTCGGCGGCCGAAGACGCCGACGGAACGCTTCCGCCCGGCTCCGTCAGCGGCTATGGCGAGGCCCCTCCCGGCTATTCCGATCCCTACGCCCGCCCCGCGCCCGCCCGGCGCGACCAGGTGGAGCGCACGGACCTCGCGCCGCCCTCCGGCGCCGCCCCGGCGCCCTATGGCGCGCCGGCCCAGCAGGGCTATCCGCAGCAGGCCTATCCTCAGGCCGGATATCCGCAGCCGGCCCAGCAGGACTACGGCCGCGCCCCCACCCCCGTGACCGCGCAGCCCGGCACCGCTCCGGCGCCCTATGGCGCGCCGTCCTATGGCCAGCAGCCGGCCCAGGCCGGTTACGGCCAGGCGCCCGCCCAGGCAGGTTATGGTCAGGCCCCGCAGGGCGGCTACGGCCAGCCGCAGGTGGCCTATGGCCAGCCCGCGCCCGCTTATGGCCAGCAGCCCCAGCAGGGCGGCTATGCGGAGCCGTCCTACGCCCCGCCGCCCCGCGCCGCGGCCGACCAGGACGCCATCTACGCCAGCATCAATGCGGGCCCGCCCCCGGCGGGCGTGTATGAATCCAACGCCTCCGTGGTGCCCGGCACCACCGAGGCGCCGTCCGGCCCGCGCATCGAGAACGTGGACCCGACCGAGCCGGTGGCCGAGCGGTTCCGCCGCCAGACGGTGGACTATGTGACCAACCAGCCGGCCGGCACCATCGTCATCGATACCCCCAACACCTACCTCTATTACGTGCTCGGCGGCGGCAAGGCCGTGCGCTACGGCATCGGCGTGGGCCGCGAGGGCTTCACCTGGGCCGGCACCGAGAAGGTGACCGCCAAGAAGGAATGGGCCGACTGGCGCCCGCCGTCGGAGATGATCCAGCGCCAGCCCTATTTGCCGCGCTTCATGGCCGGCGGCCCGGGCAACCCGCTCGGCGCGCGCACCATGTATCTTGGCGGCACCATCTACCGCATCCACGGCACCAACGAGCCGCAGACCATCGGCAAGTTCGTGTCCTCCGGCTGCTTCCGCATGCTCAACAACGACGTGGAAGACCTCTACGACCGCGTGAAGGTGGGCACCAAGGTGGTCATCCTGCCGAAGAGTTCCGCCAACGCCCAGGCCAATGCGGCCGGCGGCGCCCCGGTGGCTGCTCCGGTCGCCACCGGCTCCACCGGCCGCCCGGCCGCCCAGCGCTGACGCCCGCGCCCCGAATCAGCCGTTCCGGACAGAGCGCGCCCCGCGGGGCGCGCTTTTCTTTTGTCCCGCCGGGGACGCCCGGCCGCCGCGGGATTTCAGCTGCCGCCCATGGCCGCTGCGCCCACGTTCACGCCGAGGGCGATGACCGCGGTGTTGAAGATGTAGGACGAGACCTGGTGCAGCAGCACGAAGCGCCGAAGCCGCGGTGAGTTCACCGTGATGTCCGCCGTCTGCGACGCGGTGCCGATATTGAACGAGAAATACAGGAAATCCCAATAGTCCGGCTCGGCCTTGCCGGGAAAGCCGAGCATGGGCGCCTGGTCGCCGTCATCGTCGTAATATTCATGCGCATAGTGAAACGCGAAGAGGGAGTGGAAGAACAGCCACGACAGGAACAGCGTGCCCACCGCCATGAGCACATGCCCGGTGCGGCCCAGGCCGTCGGCGGCGCCCCCCGCCTCGAGAATCACCGAGACGAGCCCCGCGCCCGAGGCGAGGAATACCACCACCAGCGCCACCCAGGCCCCCTCGTCATCCCGCTTCGCCCGCTCGCGCACCTCGGCACAGGTGCAGCGCATCACCAGCGGCACCGCCATCAGGATCCACGCCGCCGCCGCCGTGTCGAAGGCGATCAGAAAGCGCAGCCGCTGCGGACTCGGAAAGCCGGCGAGGAAGACCGCGGCCCCCAGCACCAAAGCGACGAACAGTCTCGGGTGGAAGCGCACCGCCCCCACCAGCACCCGGGCCATCCTGTGGCCGGCCCCCGCGATCCCCGACACCATCTCGACGCGCCCTCTTCTCCATCAAGTCCCCGCCACGGAATGACGCGGCACCGACCGGGTCCTGGCCGGGTCCTGGCGTGACACGTTTTCTTCGCGCAAGGGCGACGAAAACGCTCTAGGTTGCATGTGTCCCTCCTGTTTAGGTAACGGAGGGCGAATTGGGTGCAACGCAACGCGCGAGACACTGCTAGTTTCGCTCCGGAGACGGAATCATGTCCACGCCCGCCACCGCGCAAACGCCGGCTTCCGCCGTCACCGACAAGCTCCACGCCATCCGTGCCAACTGGGGCTGGTTCGTCGTCGTCGGCATCGCCTTCATCGTGCTGGGCTTCGTCGCCCTCGCCCATGTGCTCGCCTCCACCGTCGCCACGGTGTTCTACGTCGGGCTGCTGATGGCGGCGGGCGGCGTGGTCCAGGTCATCCACGCCTTCCGGGTGCAGGGCTGGGGCCGCTTCTTCTACTGGTTGCTGGCGGGCCTGCTCTATGTGGTGGCCGGCGGCCTCATGTTCTCCAACCCGCTGCTCGGCGCCGGCGTTCTCACGCTCATGATCGGCGTGGCGCTGGCGGTGGAGGGCATCTTCCGCGTGACGGCCGGAATCGGCGCCCGCCCCGGCAAGGGCTGGGGCTGGATCGTGGTGTCCGGCCTCGTCACCCTGCTGCTGGGCTTCATCATCATCGCCCGCTGGCCGGTGAACTCGGTCTATATCCTCGGCCTGTTCCTGGGCGTGGACCTTATCGTCAACGGCGTCGGCACGCTGCTGTTCGGCCTGACGCTGCGCGAGAAGGCCTGAGGCGCCCCGCGTCCCGCCCGGAAACTGCCCTCCCGCCCGGCCGCAGCCGGGGGCGTTAGCCATGGTCGGGCGGGAAGGGCTGCCCCGGGGGACGGGGCGTCGTCAGGCCTCGACGGCCTGTTCCACCGGCCCCGGTCCTGGACCGAGGGCCACCCGGTCACGCTCGATGAGCGCGCGGGCCTGAGCGAAGGCCGCGAGATACACTCGCGGCCTTCGCCTTATTCTGCCGGCTGCGGCACCGCGGCCGGCGCATTCTGCTCCTGCGTCACCTTCACGCGGAACCAGGCGGCGTAGAGCGCCGGCACCACAAGAAGCGTGAGGACCGTGGCAACCAGAAGGCCGCCCATGATGGTGACGGCCATGGGGCCCCAGAACACGCTCTCCGCCAGCGGGATCATGCCCAGCACCGCCGCCAGCGCGGTGAGCACGACGGGCCGTGCCCGGCGCAGCGTCGCCTCCACGATGGCGCGGTGGGGCGTCTGCCCGTCGCGGATGTCGTGGTCGATCTGGTCCACCAGGATCACCGTGTTGCGCATGATCATGCCGGCCAGCGCGATGAGGCCGAGCAGCGCCACGAAGCCGAACGGCTTGTGGGCGATGAGCAGCGCCGCCGCCGCCCCGATGAGGCCCAGCGGCGCGGTGGCGATCACCAGCGCGAGGCGCGAGAAGCTCTGCAGCTGGATCATCAGCAGCGTGAGCATCACGATGATCATCAACGGGAACACCGCCGCCAGCGAGGCATTGGCCTTGGCGCTCTCCTCGATGGAGCCACCGGTCTCGATGCGGTAGCCGACGGGCAGCTCCGCCTTGAGGCCCGCGAGCTTCGGCAGCAGGCGGGTGGTCACGTCCGGGGGCTGCACGCCATCCTTCACGTCGCCGCGCACGGTGAGCACCAGGTCGCGGTCGCGCCGCCAGAGGATGGGCTCCTCATGGGCATAGGCGATGCGCGCCACCTGGCCGAGGGGAACGGCAAGGCCGTTGCGGGTGGTGACGGTGAGGGCCGCCAGATGCTCCAGGTCGAGCCGCTCCTCGGGCACGGCGCGGGCCACCACGTCGATGAGCAGGGTGCCCTCCCGGTGCTGGGTCACCGTATAGCCGGAGAGCAGGGTCTGGAGCGTCTCGGCAAGATCGCGCGGCGTGGTGCCGATGGCGCGGGCGCGGTCCTGGTCCACGGAGAGGGTGATGGACTTCACCTGCTCGCCCCAATTGAGGTGCGGGTCGATGACGTCCTTGTCGGCGGCCATCACCACGCGGACCTTCTCGGCGATGTCACGGACCATGAGCGGGTCCGGGCCCACCACGCGGAACTGCACCGGGAAGCCCACCGGCGGGCCGAACACGAAGCGGTCGACGCGCACCCGCGCCTCGGACAGCGCCCCCTCGGCGAGGGCGGCGTCCAGCCGCGCCTTCAGCCGCTCGCGGGCCTCCACGTCCTTCGCCACGATGACGATCTGCGCGAAGTTCGGGTTGGGCAGCACCGGGTTGAGGCCGAGCCAGAAGCGCGGCGCGCCGCGACCCACGTAAGTGGTGGCGGTGTCCACGTCCTTGTCGTCGCCGATGAGCGCCTCGGCCTTCTTCGCGGTGGCCTCGGTGGCGGTGATGGAGGTACCCTCGGGCAGGCGCATCTCCAGGAACAGCTCGGGCCGGGTGGAGGTGGGGAAGAACTGCTGCTGCACGAAGCCGAAGGCGACGATGGCGCCGGCGAACAGGGCGACCGTGGTGCCGATCACCATGAAGCGATGGCGCAGGCAGGCCTCCAGCACCCGTCGCAGGATGCGGTAGAGCCGCCCGTCGTGCATCTCGTGGGCATGGCCCTTCTTCATGTCCGGCAGCAGCACCGTGCCGAGATAGGGCGTGAAGATCACCGCCACGAACCACGAGGCGATCAGCGCGATGCCCACCACCCAGAAGATGCCGCCCGCATACTCGCCGGAAGAGGACTTGGCGAAGCCCACCGGCACGAAGCCGGCGGCCGTCACCAGCGTGCCGGTGAGCATGGGAAAGGCGGTGGAGGTCCAGGCGAAGGTGGCCGCGCGCATGCGATCCCAGCCCTCCTCCATCTTCACCACCATCATCTCGATGGCGATGATGGCGTCGTCCACCAGCAGGCCCAGGGCGATGATGAGCGCGCCCAGCGTGATGCGGTGGAGGTCCATGCCGGACGCGAACATCACCAGGAAGACGATGGCGAGCACCAGCGGCACGGAGAGCGCCACCACGATGCCGGTGCGGAAGCCGAGCGAGAGGAAGCTCACCACCAGCACGATGACGAGGGCTTCCACGAAGGTCTTGAGGAACTCGCCCACCGAGCCGGAGACGATGTGCGGCTGGTCCGCCACCTGCGTCACGTCGATGCCCACGGGCAGCTCGGCGACGGCCTCGTCCATGGCCGCCTTGAGGTCCTTGCCGAGGGTGATGATGTTGGTGCCCTGCTGCATGGACACGCCGATGCCCAGCGCCGGCCGCCCGTGCTGGCGCACCAGGAAGGAGGGCGGGTCCTCGTAGCCGCGCTTCACCGTGGCGATGTCGCCGAGGCGAACCAGCGCGCCGTTCACCGCCACGGGCACCTCGGCGATGGCCTCGGGGCCCGTGAAAGCGCCGGTGAGGCGCAGGTTGATGCGATCGGAACGGGTGTCCACCGCGCCGCCGGCCACCACCGCATTCTGCCGCGCCACGCTGTCGAAGATCTGCTGGGGGGTCACCCCCAGGGTGGCGAGCTTGGCGTGGGAGAACTCGATGTAGATCTTCTCCGGGCGCTCGCCGATGAGATCCACCTTCTCCACATTGGGCACGCGGCGCAGACGCTGGCGGATGATCTCCGCCTGCCGCTTCAGCTCGGCGGGGGAAACACCCTGGCCGCTCAGCATGTAGAGGGCGGAATAGACGTCGCCATACTCGTCGTCGAAGCCGGGGCCGACGACGCCCGCCGGAAGGTCGCCGCGCATGTCGGAAACCTTCTTGCGCACCTGGTACCAGAGCTCCTTCACCTCCCTGGCAGGGGTGTTGTCGCGCAGGATGACCTGCACGAAGGAGACGCCAGGGCGCGAGTAGCTCTCCACCCGGTCGAGGTGGGGCAGAGACTGCAGCTTCTTCTCGATGGGGTCGGCCACCTGCGCCTGCATCTGCGAGGCGGTGGCGCCCGGCCATGCGGCCTGAACCACCATGACCTTGATGGTGAAGGAGGGATCCTCGGCGCGGCCGAGGTTGACGTAGGAATAGGCCCCCGCCGCCGCCAGCAGGAGGACGGCGAACAGGGTCAGCGCGCGATGGGTGATGGCCCAGCGGGAAAGGTTGAAACGGGAGGTCATGCCCCCCTGGCCGTCGGCTTCGCCGTGCCTGGGATCGGCGGCGCTCACTTCTGCCCCCCTTCGAGGGCCGCGGCCCGGGTGGCGCCCGCAGGCAGGCGCTCGGCGACATCGGTGGCGCCGGGGAGCCGCGCGGTACGCACCTTCTGACCCGGCAGCAGCGTCTGCACGCCCAGCGTCACCACCTCCTCGCCCTCGGCGACGCCGGAGGACAGCAGCACCGAATCATCCGTATAGGCCGCGATCTCCACCGGGCGGGCGGCCAGCGTGCGGGTGGCGGCCTCCACCACGAACACCTGCGGTCCGTGGCCGCGATCGATGAGGGCGGAGAGCGGCAGGCGCGCCACGGCCTGCTGCTGCCGGGGGCGGAGCGTCACGGTGGCGGTCATGCCGAGAGCGACGGCGCCGTCCGCCCCGGCGAGGGCGAAGCGGGCGGGATAGGTGCGGGAATTGGCCTCCGCCTGGGGCGAAAGCTCGCGCAGCCGGGCGGGGATCTGCCGGCCGGGCTCGGCCCACAGGGTCACGAAGGCGTCCGCGTCGCGGGCATCCGCCAGCGCCGTCTCGGGCAAGGCGACGACCGCCTCCTTCTCGTCGAGCCGTGCCACCCGCACGATGGTCTGGCCGGAGGAGACCACCTGGCCCGGCTCCACCGCGGTGGCCACCACCACGCCGTCGGCATTCGCGACGAGATCGGCATAGGACAGGCGGTTCTCCGCCAGCTCCAGCGAGCGCTTGGCGCGTTCGAGGCGGCCCACCGCCTCTTCCTTGGCGAGGGACTTGCGGTCGAGGTCGGCCGCGGAGGCGACGCCCTTGGCGGTCAGGGAGCGGTAGCGGGTGTCCTCGGCCGCGGTCTGGGCGAGGTTGGCGGTGGCGGCGGAAAGCTCCGCGCGGGCGCTCTCCAGCTCGAGGCGCAGGTCCTCGGGATCCATGCGGGCGACCACGTCGCCGGCCTTCACCAGGTCCCCCACCTCCACCTTGCGCTGCACCACCTTGCCGCCCACCCGGAAGGCCAGGTCGATCTCCCGGCGGGCCCGCACCACGCCCACGAAGGACTTCTCAGCCTCCCGGGGCTTGTAGGCCACGCTCGTCACCTGCACCGGCCGTGCGACGGTGGCGGGTGCCTCCCGGGTCTGGGCGGCGGTCTCCTCGCCGCATCCGGCGAGCGGCAAGGCCAGGGTGAGGAGCGAGGCGGCCAGAAGGCTAAGACGCAACACCCGACGGGGCGTCGGGCCGGAGGCAGCGGTGTCCATGGCGAGGTCCTGTCGAATGATGGGTTACGGATCAACGCTGACGATATTCAACTATCTTCATTTTACTGGCGAACGAAAGCCGCGGATCACCCCGTTCCGGTTCAGGACAGGGGGGTCCGCTCCACCTCGACGCTGCGCAGGAGGAAAGCGACGGTGGCCCGAAGGTTCGCCTCCAGGTCCTCGTCGATATGCTGGGCGACCAGCAGGGGATGGCAGAAGCGCACGGACGCGCCGAGAATGATCTGGCTCACCGCCTGCGGGTCGTGCGGCACGAAGACGCCGGAGGCGATGCCGTCGGCGAGCGCCTTGGCCACCATTTCGGCAATGCGGGCCTTGTGGGCCTCGATGGCCTCCCAATTGTTCTCGATGGCCACCTGCACCAGGTCGTGCACGCGCCGCTCCTCCAGGAAGTTTTCCTTGTGGTAGTGCAGGATGGAGAGATAGGCGGCGATGATGCGGGCCTGCGGCGTGTCCGCCGAAGCGATCGCCTCCGCCACTTCCGCCTCGCTCTCCAGCAGGCAGCGGGAGCAGATGGTGGCGACGATGGCGGTCTTGGACGGGAAGAAGCGGTAGACGTTGGCCGGCGACATGCCGAGCTCGCCCGCGATGTCCGCCACCGCGGTCTTGGCGAACCCCATGCGGCGGAACAGCTCCTCCGCCACGCGCACGATGCGCTCGCGGGTCTCGTCGGCCGTCTCCTTCACACGCACGTTCACGCGCCACCTCCACTAAAACTGACGAATATCATAAATCGTCAGTTCTGATTTTCCAAGCCCCCTCCCCGCGCCTTTCCCCCTCTTCGACGAAAAACACCGGCCCTGTCGGAATGCGCCGGGCGGTCGCGTCCTTGGTCAGGCGCCGGCCCGCAGGTCCGGCGGGCGAGAGGGAGGGACACATGGCGCGCAAAGTGCTGGTGCTGCTCGGAACCAAGAAAGGCGCCTTCATCCTCGAAAGCGGCGCCGCGCGTCGCGACTGGGCCCTGCGCGGCCCCTTCTGCGACAGCGAAAGCCCCTGGCCCATGAACCACGTGGTGGGCGATGCCGCCACCGGACGCATCTATGCCGGCGGCGGCAACGAATGGTTCGGGCCGGCCGTATGGCAATCCGACGACCTCGGCGAAAGCTGGCGGCATTCCAGCCGCGGCCTCGCCTACGCGGCGGGCGAGACGCCGGTGAAGGCGGTGTGGAGCCTCGCGGTCGCCCCCGGCGGGCGGCTCTATGCGGGCGTCGAGCCCGCGGGCCTGTTCCGCTCGCAGGATGCCGGCGAAAGCTTCACCCATCTCGACGGGCTGCAGCAGCATCCCTCCCGACCGGAATGGAACCCGGGCGGCGCCGGGCTCATCCTGCATTCGCTGGTGCTGGATCCGGACGACGCCGAGAGCGTGTGGGTGGGCATCTCCGCCGCCGGCGTGTTCCACAGCGCGGACGGCGGACGCAGCTGGACCGCCCGCAACCGCGGCACCCGCGCCGACTACAATCCCGAGGACCAGCGCTATCCCGAGCACGGCCAGTGCGTGCATTGCGTGGTGAAGGCGCCGGGCCTGCGCCACCGCCTCTACCAGCAGAACCATTGCGGCATGTACCGCTCCGACGACGGCGGGGCGACATGGCAGAGCATCGAGCGGGGCCTGCCCTCCAGCTTCGGCTTTCCCGCCGCCGCCCACCCGCGCGACCCGGACACCCTGTTCCTGGTGCCGCTCAACGGCGACGTCCGCGGCCGCTACATGCCGGAGGCGAAGGCCGCCGTATGGCGCACCCGCGACGGCGGCGCCTCCTGGACCGCGCTGCGGCAGGGCCTGCCCCAGCAGAACGCCTATTTCAACGTGCTGCGCCAGGCCATAGCCACCGACCCGCTGGAGCCCGCCGGCCTCTATTTCGGCACCGGCTCGGGCGAGCTCTACGCCAGCGCCGACGAGGGCGAGACATGGGCCCGCATCGCCGAGCACCTGCCCGCCATCACCTCGGTGGAGACGCTGGTGGTGGAGCCCTGAGGCCGGCGATGAACGCCCCCTCCCCCGCCCCGGCGAAGGTGCGCGTGCGCCTGCCGGCCCATCTTGTCCGGCTGTTCCCCGACGGCGCGACCCATGTCGAGCTTCAGGCCGCCAGCGTCGGCGAGATGATGGATGCGCTGGAGGCCTTGTGGCCCGGCATGCGCCACCGCCTGTGCGACGAGAGCCCCGCCATCCGCCGGCACATCAACGTGTTCGTGGGCGGACGGCGGGCGCAGCTCGACACCGCCCTGCCGCCGGGGGCGGACGTGTTCGTCATCACCGCCATCAGCGGCGGGTGAAGGTCAGCGCCCGTCGGCGATGAGGCAGCCTGCCGGAAACGGCAGCCCGTCGAGGGCGGCGACGACGCATTGCGCCGAGATGAGATTGCCCCGCGCCAGCGCCTCGCGGCTGGAGCCGGCGGCATGGGCGGTGGCCACCACGTCCGGCCGCGCCGCCAGCGCGTCGGCGATGCCCTGCAATGCAGGGTCGCGCTCCGCCTCGAACACGTCGAGGCCGGCCCCGCCGATATGCCCCGCCTGGAGCGCCGCCAGCAGCGCCCGATCGTCCACCAGCCCGCCGCGGGAGGTGTTGACCACGATGGCGCCCGGCTTCATGGCACCGAGGGCCGCAGCGTCGATGACGTGCTCCGTCTCCGGCCCCAGCGGCGCGTGCAGGCTCACCACGTCGCTCTGGGCGAGAAGATCCGGCAGCGCGACGTAGGACACGCCGGGAAAGGCGGGGTCGGGGGTACGGGTCGCCACCAGCACGCGCCCCTCGAAGCCCGCGAGGCGACGCGCCACCGCCCGGCCGATGCGGCCGAAGCCGACGAGGCCCACGGTCTTGCCGGTGAGGTCGGCGCCGCTCAGCACCTTCCAGCTGCCGGCGGAGATGGCGGCCGTGCTCTCGCGCAGCCGCCGGAGCACGGCGAGGATGAGGGCGAGGGTATGGTCCGCCACCGCCGGATCGTTCGCCCCCGACGCGATGGTGACCACGCGGCCGAGATCGCGGGCCGCCGCCACGTCCACCTGGTCGTAGCCCACGCCGCGCCGGGCGATGACGGTGAGCTGGGGATGGGCGGCGAGCACGTCCCGCGTCACGTTCCGCATGCCGACGATCCAGCCCCGCGCGCCGTCGAGCAAGGCGTGGAGCTCGGCGTCGGGAATGGGGGTGTCGAGCGCATCCGGCGGAAGTCCGCAGGGCACCGCCTCGCAATCATGGGCGGCGAGAAAGCGCGCCGCCGCATCGTCGAACAGGCGGGTGGTGATGAGGACCTTGCGGACGGAAGATGCCAAGGCGCGGACTTTCCTGGGGCAAAGGAAGGGTGGGGGTCTCCTCCCCCGCCGGCCGGCAAATTTCAAGCCCCGCGGCGGCGCGGCGGCCCTGCGGCGAGCGCAGGCCGCGCGCAAAAAAGGGCACGTCCCCACCGGAACGTGCCCTCGCAGAAACGGAATAACGCGGGAAACCGGCGGGCAGATGCCGCCGTCTCCCCCGTTTCCTCCGTCAGGCCACGGTCACGCGGCCTGGGAGGGAGCCGCCGCCGCGCCCGCGACGGTTACGCTCTCCACCGCCCTGGGCGCATCGGCGCCGCTGGCGATGGGGATGATGCGGGGCTTCTTCGCCTCGGGAATGGTGCGCACGAGGTCCACGTGCAGCAGGCCGTTCTCAAGGGCCGCGCCCTTCACCTCCACATGGTCGGCGAGCTGGAAGCGGCGCTCGAAGGCGCGGGCCGCGATGCCGCGATAGAGCACCTGGCTGTCCTTCTGGCTCTCGGCCACCTTCTTCTCGCCCTTGAGAGTGAGGGTGTTCTCCTTCACCTCGATGCCGAGCTCGGCCTCGGTGAAGCCCGCCACGGCCACGGTGATGCGGTAGGCGTTCTCGCCGGTCCGCTCGATGTTGTAGGGCGGGTAGGTGGGCGCCGTATCGACGCCGCCGACGGAATCGAGCAGCGAGAAGAGCCGGTCGAAGCCGACGGTGTTGCGATACAGCGGAGCAAGATCAAACGTACGCATGGCATATCCTCCTTTGAAGCGACATGCAGGGCCCGCATGAAGCCGGGCCCGGGTTCGGCGCCGCCAGGGATCTGCCCGGCGCCGTTTTCGATGTGGGAAGAGGCCCCCGGGCCGTCAAGGGACGGCGAGCCACCCGCACGGCCCGCCGCGAACCTGAACGGCGGATGAATGCCGGCGTCGGCCCGCGTTCAAGCGGGGGGCCTAAACTCGCCCGGAGCGTTTTCGAGCGAAGTGGAAACCGGGCCGCGTCCGGAAGGCGCGGCGGCGCGATGCGGCCGGGCGCTGGCCCGATTCCATGAAGCGGGGACACGCTCGAGACAACAGGCCTCCAACCGCCGCGGGCGGAACGAGAGGAGCGGGCGATGCGGGCGCTTGTGGCTGCCGTCTCGGCGATCATCCTGGCGATGCTGGGCGCGCCGGCCGCCCGCGCCGAGTGCGCCCTGCCCGAAGCGGCCGCAGGCATCGCGCCGCCGGCCGTCACGCTCCCGCGGCTCGACGCCCGGGCTGCCGATGCCCACGTCGCCGCGCGCCTGCTGCCCGCCCCGCCGCCGCTGCGGCTCGCCGACGAGATGCCCTCCACCCGCGCGCCGTCGGCTCTCACCCTGACCGAGCCGAACCCCTACAAGCCCTACACCACCCACACCCCCGCCCAGGGCGAGGGGCGCGCGCCGCTGCGGCCGGCGGACGTGGCCGCCCACCTGAGGGCACGCGGCTTCGTGGACGTGAGCGAGGTGCGCCAGCGCGGCCGCGCCTTCCTCGCGGAAGCCACCGGCCCAAGGGGAGAGCGCGTGCGCCTGGTGGTGGATGCCTCTTCCGGGGAGATCAGCGGCATGCAGGTGATCGGCTTCGGGCCGCGCTGAACGGCACCCGATGGCAGTCCCGGACGAGGGTGCGTGATTGTGGCGGATGCCGCGAGCGTGTAACCCTGCCGGAAGAGCCTTACCGCTTCCCGCCGCACGTTGCGCGAGCCGCCATGACCCTGTTCGCCCTTCCGAACCACCCGGTGCCCGATGGCTGCGTTGATGGCGAGCTGATCGCCGCAGACGGGGTGAAGCTGCGCTATGCCCGCTGGATGCCGGAGGGCGCCTCGAAGGGCACGATCGCCCTCCTCACCGGCCGCACCGAATTCATCGAGAAATATTTCGAGGTGGTGCGGGAGCTGCGCTCGCGCGGGTTCGCCGTGGCCATGCTGGACTGGCGCGGCCAGGGCGGCTCCCAGCGCCTGCTGCGCAACCGGTTGAAGGGCCACGTGCCGCGCTTCTCCGATTATGTGCTCGACCTGGAGGTGTTCGCCCGCGAGGTGCTGCTGCCCGATTGCCCGCCGCCGCATTTCGCCCTGGCCCATTCCATGGGCGGCACGGTAGCCCTGCTCTCGGTGCTGGCCGGCCACCGCTGGTTCGACCGCATGGTGCTGAGCGCGCCCATGCTGGGCATCGAGGCGATTCCCCTGCCCGACCTCGTGCGCCCGCTGGCCACGGTGCTCGCCCATGTGGGCTTTGCCCGGGCCTATGTGCCGGGCGGGCAAGGCAAGCCCATGTCGCGCCGCCGCTTCGAGGGCAACCCGCTGACCACCGACCGCGCCCGCTTCGAGCGCACGCAGGAGCTGCTGCGGGCGCACCCTTCCCTCGATCTCGGCGCGCCCACCCTCGGCTGGCTGTCCTCCGCTTATGCCGCCATGGCGGAGATCACCCATCCCGATACGATCCCGCGCATCCGCCAGCCGCTGCTCATCATCGCCGCCGGGGGCGACCAGCTGGTGTCCAACACGGCGATCGAGCATTTCTCCGCCCGGCTGATCGCCGGCGCCCATGTGGTGGTGCCGGCCAGCCGGCACGAGCTGCTGGCCGAGCGGGACATCTTCCGCGCCCAGTTCTGGGCCGCCTTCGACGCCTTCATCCCCGGCACGCCGATCCTGTGAACGGAAGGCCGGGGCTTCCGGCGCGGGTGGCGATCCAGAGGGCAGGCGCCGGGCATGGCCGGCGTGCCGGCCCGCTGCGCCTCCCCGGCGCGCTGTTGCGTTCAGGGAAGCGCCTGCGGATGCCGCGCAGATGGAAAGGGCGCGCAGCGCAGCCGCAACGCTTCCCTTTTGCACCGCCGGCGGGCGCCCAGTTCCCCGCCGGGAGACAACGGGAGCTGACACGCCCGAAAGCGAACGTTTGAGCGACGGCGCTCGCAGGTTCGCCCTGATGCGCGTCATCCGTCAGGCGGCACAAGAGCTTTTGGCGCATGACCAGGGGGCCACAGCGATGCGGGCTGGGCTGTCCGCTTCCCGTCGCCTCCATCCGCGCTGTCCACTCGCGGGCCCTCGAAACGTCGCGAATTTTGGCCCGAAGTCCCCGGGGCCAATTGTAGCGTTCAAGAACGCGCACCCGGAGGCAGCTCAGGCGGTGAGGGCGCGCAGCGCTTCCCGGTCCCTGCGTTCGAGGACGCGCACCCGGAGGCAGGTCGGCGGTGAGGGCGCGCAGCGCTTCCCGGCCCCTGCGTTCGAGGACGCGCACCCGGAGGCAGGTCAGGCGGTGAGGGCGCGCAGCGCTTCCCGGTCCCTGCGTTCGACGACGCACACCCGGAGGCAGGTCAGGCGGTGAGGGCGCGCAGCGCTTCCTCATGAACCTTGCGGCTGCCCGCCGCCACCACCCGGCCGCCGGCCACCGGGGAGGTGCCCTCCCAGCTGGTGACGATACCACCCGCGCCCTCGATGATGGGCACCAGCGCGATGATGTCGTGGTCGTGCAGCTCGGTCTCGATCACCAGATCCACCAGGCCCGCCGCCACCATGCAATAGGCATAGCAATCTCCGCCGTAGCGGGAGAGGCGAACCCGCTCCTCCACCCCCTCGAAGGCCGCGCGGTCCTCCTTGTTCATGAGGCGCGGGCTGGTGGTGAAGAGGATGGCGTCCTCCAGGCGGCCACAGTCGCGGGCGGTGAGGATGCGCTCTCCCGCCGGGCCGCGATAGCGCGCAACCCCGCCGTCGCCGAAGAAGCGCTCGCCGATGAAAGGCTGGTGCATCATGCCGTAGACCGGGTCCCCCTCCTTCAAAAGGCCGATCAGCGTGCCCCAGGCGGGCAGGCCGGCGATGAAGGACTTGGTGCCGTCGATGGGGTCGAGGGCCCAGGTGTAGGGCGCCTCCGCGACCACGTTCTCGAACTCCTCGCCGATGATGCCATGGGCGGGGAAGGTCTCGCGGATGAGCTTGCGCATCACCTGCTCGGCCGCCCGGTCCGCCGCCGTGACCGGATCGAAGGCGCGGCCCGCGCTCTTGTCCTCCACCCCGAGGGCGGTGCGGAAGAAGGGCAGGATCGCTTCGCCGGAAACGGTGGCGAGCTTGTGGACGAAGGCGTCGAAATCGACGGCGGTCATGGCGGCTCCGGAAATGGACGAGGCATCGGCACCGTCCCTCCGGCTCCGCGACCCGAGGGGGTTCGCCCGGAACCCCGCCGAAGGCATCGAACCGGCCGGCGAAGGCATGCCGAACCCCGTGAACGTCTGGAAGTCAGCGCGCCGCCCGGAACCCCGGCGCAGCCGGCCCGTCCGGCGCCTGCCCTTCAGCCGGCAAGAAAGCGCGCATGCCCGGGACTGCCAAGGGAAAAGTGCGCCGGAGCGGGCCGGAGCCCCCTCCGTGCAGCGCACCACGCTGGCAAGCGGACGGGCATTCCCGGGAGGCAATCGCGCAAGGATTATGCACGACCCCTCGGAAAGCCTTGGATATGAAATGATTTAAACACGCGCGCGGTGCCCAAACTATCGGCCGGGAGGCATCTTGAAGCCGACCACCGATCCGCGCATATTGATGCGGCGCGGCAATGCTTGTTGCAGTGCCGCTGCCCTCCTTGGGCGTTTCCTCCCTAGACTTGGGCCGCAGCGAATTTCGCGAGCGGCCCCTTTCTTTTTCAGCCCGGCTGTCCCGCCGGTGCTCCAACGCCCCTGCCCTATCGCCCTGCCTTTGGGCTCTTCCATCCCATCAGGAACCGCGCTGCTGCCGCGGGCCATCGCGCCATGTCGGGCGGCCGAGTCGCCTCGCGAAGCGATATTCGCATTCACGAGGCGTGCGCACTGCGACATGCACATGCGGCGACGCAGTCGGCAGCCTCAAGAAAAGCCGTTGGATAACAACGACTTGCTCTGGCATACCAGACTGCGACAAACGCGCACTTGATTTTCGGCAGCGCACTGGGCTATTTGTGCATTGCGACATGGCGATTGGCGTCGCTGTGTCGCTGCCCTCCTTGGGCGTTTCCTCCCTAGACTTGGGCCGTTCGCTCACGCGGACGGCCCCTTTCTTTTTGGGGCCGGCTCTCTCAGGAGCCTTCTGTGGCCCGGACATTCCGGCTTCAGCGCCGCATTCCCCCTCGAACACGTTGTTCTTGCGCACACACTGCTCTTGCGCACTCCGAGCCCGTGGGTACGTCCACCGGGCCCGCAGAACCTTATTCCATTCACAGCGCCATAAACGCCGGGCTCAACGACAAAAGCCTCCGCGCGGCCTTTCGGACGCTGCTGGGCGACCCCCAATCGGAGCATGGCGATAGTCGTAACCTTGCCATTCGAAAAACGCAAGGCACCAGGCTAATTTTTGCAAGGCTCTGTCATTCTGCTGCCGCACGCGGCGGCGCCAGGCCTTCCGCAACGGCAGAGAAAAGCACCGGCATCAGCGCGGCGAGATCCGCCTTAACCCTTGAGAAACCAGCATTTCGCTCATAAGCAGCCTCATCCATGTAAAGGCCACGGTTGAGCTCGATCTGCACGGCATGCAGGCCGGCGGACGGGTTGCCATAGTGCTCGGTGATATAGCCGCCGGCATAAGGCTTGTTGCGCACCACCCGATAGCCCCGGGCCACCAGAGCCGTCTCGATGGTCTCCGTCACCAGCTCCGAGCAACTGGTCCCGTAGCGGTCGCCGATCACGAAATCCGCCCGAACCGCGTCATCGCGGCTGGAGGTGGAAGGCATGGAGTGGCAATCGACCAGCACGGCGTGGCCCCATTGCCGCTGGGTGCGGGCGATGAGACGACGCAAAGCCTGATGATAGGGCTTGTAATAGGCCTCGATGCGGTCGAGCGCCTCGCTCACCGCCAACCGGCGCGGATAGATCTCCTGCGCGTCGCCCACCACGCGGGCGATGGTGCCCAGCCCGCCGGAAACACGAATGGACCGCGTATTCGCAAAAGGCGGCAGCCGACCGTCGAACATGCGCGGGTCGAGCTCGTAGGGCTCGCGGTTGAGATCGAGGAAAGCGCGCGGGAACAGCGCCCGCATCAGCGGCGCGCCCGCCGTCACCGCATCCGCGAACAGCTCGTCGACGAAGGTGTCCTCCGAGCGGCGCAGGGTCTGGAAGTCCAGCCGCGCCTGCTCGACGAAGCCGCGCGGATAGATGCGGCCCGAATGGGGGGAGTTGAAAACGAAGGGCGCCGCGGCTTCGGCCGGAGCGAGCACCTCGAAGGCGGGTTCTACGGTGTCAGCGAGACAGGCGGTCATCGAGAACCCAGCACCTTGGAATCATTCCAGAAAAATAGATCGAGGCCCAGCCATCATGGCCGGTCCGCCCGGCTCTTGTGAAGAGGCGGCGCAACTTTCACTTCGAATTTACCCGATTGGGGCAGACAAGTCATATGCACCCCGGCCCCGCCGGGGAATGACCGAACACGACATCAGGGGAAATGGCGTGCCCAAAATCCTGCTCGCCGAAGACGACAACGACATGCGCCGGTTTCTCGTCAAGGCGCTGCAGAATGCGGGCTACTCAGTGGCCTCCTGCGACAACGGACGCTCCGCCTATGAGCGCATGCGCGAAGAGCCCTTCGAGCTGCTGCTCACCGACATCGTGATGCCGGAGATGGACGGCATCGAGCTCGCCCGCCGGGCCACCGAGCTCGATCCGGACCTGAAGGTGATGTTCATCACCGGATTCGCCGCCGTGGCGCTGAATTCCGATGGCGAGACGCCCACCGAGGCGAAGGTGCTCTCCAAGCCCTTCCATCTGCGCGATCTCGTCCATGAAGTGGGAAAGATGCTGGCGGCAGCCTGATCATCCACACCCCCGCCTTGCCTCCGGCGATTCAAGTCGATATAGAGGCGGCTCCTGCGAGGGGGCGCGTAGCTCAGCGGGAGAGCACTACGTTGACATCGTAGGGGTCACAGGTTCGATCCCTGTCGCGCCCACCATCCCTCACCCAGCCTTTCAGGCACCGGCCCGGGACCGCCATCCGGCGGGTCTCCCGGCGCGTAGATGCGGGCGACGGCGCCTGCGGTGCCGCATTGACGCGCGAATTGCCGACCGCCATTCCGGTGGGCCATCTCGCCGCCGATCAGGTGAGGAGCTGATGACGACGCCTGTGCCCGCATTTTCCCCCGACATGACGCACCTGTCCGCCGACCATCCGAAGGTCGCGTGCGGCCGCATCGGCGTGCTGATCGTCAATCTCGGCACGCCCGAGGGCACCGATTACTGGTCCATGCGGGCCTACCTGAAGGAGTTCCTCTCGGACCGGCGCGTCATCGAGGCGAATCGGGTCGTGTGGTGGTTCGTCCTCAACGCCATCATCCTCACCAGGCGCCCGGGGCCGAAGGGGCGTGATTACGCGAGCATCTGGAACACAGAGCGTGATGAAGGGCCGCTGAAGACCATCACCCGCGCCCAGGCGGAAAAGCTCGCCGCCCATCTCGCCGGCATCGACGGGCGCATCGTGGTGGACTTCGCCATGCGCTACGGCAAGCCGCCCATCGCCGAGCGCCTCGCGGCGCTGCAGGCGCAGGGGTGCGAGCGCATCCTGCTGGTGCCGCTCTATCCGCAATATTCGGCCGCGACATCCGCCACCGTATGCGACGAGGCCTTCGACGCGCTGAAGGAAATGCGCTGGCAGCCGACGCTCCGCGTTGCCCCGCCCTGGCATGATGACCCGGTCTATATCGATGCCGTGGCGAACGATCTGGAACGGCGCCTCTCGGAGCTCGATTTCGAGCCGGAGGTGATTCTCGCCTCCTTCCACGGCGTGCCGAAATCCTACCTGCTGAGGGGAGATCCCTATCACTGCCAGTGCGTGAAGACCGCGCGGCTGCTGCGGGCCCGCCTCGGCATGGACGAGACGCGCCTCAAGCTCACCTTCCAATCGCGCTTCGGGCGGGAGGAATGGCTGAAGCCCTATACGGACGAGACGGTGAGATCCCTCGCCGAGAGCGGCGTGAAGCGGCTCGCGGTGTTCAATCCCGGCTTCGTCGCCGACTGCCTGGAGACCCTGGAGGAGATCGGGGTCGAGAACCGCGAGATCTTCCTGCACCATGGCGGCGAGAAGTTCGCCGCCATTCCCTGCCTCAACGCGGGCGACGAAGGCATGCGCGTTCTGACCAGCGTGGTGGAACGGGAGCTGAAAGGCTGGGTCGGCTGAGCCCGGCCGCTACTCCCCCGCAGGCTCCACCTTCCCCGCCTCCCAGCCGAGTATGGCGCGCTTGCGGGTGAGGCCCCAGTGGTAGCCGGTCAGGTCCCCGCTCTTGCCGATGACGCGATGGCACGGCACCACGAAGGAGATGGGGTTGCGCCCGATGGCCGCGCCCACCGCCCGCGCCGCCCTGGGCTTGCCCACGTGCTCGGCGATGCTGGAATAGGTGGTGGCCCGGCCCATGGGAATGCGCAGCAGGGTCTCCCACACCTTGATCTCGAAATCCGTGCCGATGAAGACGATCCGCAGCGGCTGGTCGCCGAGCCAGGAGGCCGGATCGAAGATGCGCGCCACCAGCGGGGCGGTCGCGGCCGGATCCTCCACATAGGTGGCGTTCGGCCAGCGCCGGCGCATGTCGGCGAGGGCGGCCACCTCCTCGCCGGGATCCGCGAAGGCCAGCCCGCACAGCCCCCTTGGCGTGGACATGGCCAAGGACTGGCCGAAGGGCGAGGGGTGGAAGCCGAAACGGATCACCAGCCCCGCCCCGCCGGTCTTGAACTCGCCCGGCGACATGGCCTCATGCACCACGAAGAGATCGTGCAGGCGCCCCGGCCCGGACAGGCCCAGCTCCAGCGCGGCATCGAGCACATTCGGGCATTCGGAGACGATGCGGCGGGCCCGGTCGAGGGTCACCGCCTGGAGGAAGGCCTTGGGGGTCAGGCCGCACCAGCGGCGGAAAAGGTCCGTCAGCGCCCGGGACGAGACGCCGGCGGCGGCAGCGATCTCCTCCACCTCCGGCTGCTGGCGCATATGGCGCGAGATGTACTCCACCGCGCGGCGCACCACGTCATAGTCGCTGGCGGCGATGGCGAGCGGGGTGGCCGGGGTCGCGGTCATGGCGCGGCAGGACACGGGCAGGACGAGACCTGGGGGATCGAGCGCCAGCACGGGGCATCTCCTTCACATCGAGCGTGCCCTATCTGAGCAGAGCCGGCAAACCCGGCCCACCCGATTTCACCGCTCCATGCCATCCAGCCGCAGCGCGCCACCGGCGTCAGGCCGGATCGCGCTTCACCGCCAGCGGCGCGAAGGTCTGCTGGGCGGCCATGGATTCGATGCTGTTGATGTTCACGTGCCGCGGCAGGGTGCAGGCGAAGAACACCTGCTCGGCAATGTCCTCGCCGGTCATGGGCGCCATGTCGGCATAGACCTTCTCGGCGCGCCCGGCGTCGCCGGCGAAGCGCACGGAGGAAAATTCCGTTTCAGTGAGCCCGGGCTCGATATTGGTGACGCGCACGCCCTTGCCGGCCACGTCCGCATAGACGTTCATGGCGAAGAGCTTCACGAAGGCCTTGGAGGCGCCGTAGACGTTGCCGCCCGGATAGGCATAGGTGCCGGCCACGGAACCGGTGAACACCACATGCCCCTCGCGCCGGGCCACCATGGCCGGCAGGGTCGCCCGCACCGTGTAGAGGACACCGTTCACGTTGGTGTCCACCATGGTCTTCCAATCGTCGAGGCTCGCCTCATAGGCCGGCTCCAGCCCGCGGGCGAGACCGGCATTGGCGAACACCACGTTATAGGCATCGAACGGGGCCGGCAGGCTGGAAAAGGCGGTAAACGTCGCCGCCTCGTCGCGCACGTCCAGCTCCAGCGTGTGGACGAGGTCCCCGAACTCCGCCTTCAACCCCTCGAGGCGATCGGCCCGACGGCCCACGGCCACCACGCGTGCGCCCGCGCCAGCGAAGCGGCGCACGGTCGCAGCGCCGATGCCGGAGGTCGCTCCGGTGACGATCACGGTGAGGGTGCGGGGATCGAGCATGCTCATGGGGAGATTTCCTGCGCGGGGCAACAGCGGGGCGGAACGAGCGGACGGCGAAAATACCGCGCCCGCTGATAAACCGCCTTAACCATCCCGTCCATCCGCTGCGGCCCGCAGGTATCAAGGTAAATAGCCGCCTTGCTGCTGCCATGTTCTGCCGAAAGGGTGCCTCTTCACGCAGTTGCGAGCGGGGCGTCCGATCGTGGCGAGCGGTCCGAACGTTGATAGCGCATCATTGGCGCGCCGCCCCGAGTGGCGGAAGCACTGGTGACACGCTAGGGTTTGCGGGCACGTCCGGAGAGTGTGTATGCGGGTGGTTCTGGTATCGGCGGCGCTGGCGTTCGTCCTTGGGGGTTGCAGCACCGAGCTCGACGGCTTCGGGGCGAAGCCGTCCGCCGTAGCGGGCAATAGGGTTCTGACCGCGCCGACCGGCTCCGTGGAGAGCACGCCGGTGGCTGAGGCCGTGTCTGCCTCCACGGCCGAGACGGCGACGGGCGCCATCACGCCGCGCACTGCTGCCAACAACGTTCCCCTCACCCCGCCCCCGGCAAGCCCCACCGGCAATGCCTATGCCCCCACGGCTGCGAAGGAGCAGCTCTCCGGCGCCTGGAGCTTCGGCTGGGACAACGGGCGCAACACCTGCCCGCTCCGCCTCAGCACCGACCGCGGGCTGAACGGCCTGTCCGCCCAGGCGGACGTCTCCTGCCCCAGCGAGATCTTCATGACCAAGGGCTGGGACATGATGGGTCCGGACATCGTGCTGCAGAATCACCAGGGCAAGGTCACCGCCCGCCTGCAGCCCGCCGGACCGAACCGCTACGTGGGCCTCATCACCGACACCAACCAGCAGATCAGCCTGACGCGCTGATCTCGCGGCGGCATCCACAGCTCAGTCGCCCGCCGGCATGGGGTCGCGCCGGCCGAACTCCTCCTCGAAGACCAGCTCCTCCAGCGGCAGGCGCTTGCGCCAGCCGGCCCGCTCCAGGTCCGGCGTGGTCTCGAAATGGTCCACATAGCCGATGCACAGCAGCGCGATGGGCACGATGTGCTCGGGAATCGCCAGAATCGCGTGCAGGTCGGCGAGCGAGAGGATGGAGACCCAGCCCACGCCGAGGTTCTCGGCCCGCGCCGCAAGCCAGATGTTCTGCACGGCGCAGACCGTGGAATAGACATCCATCTCGCTCTGGTGCGTGCGCCCCAGCACCACCGGCCCCGCCCGCCCCCGCTCGCAGGTGACGCACAGCAGCACCGGTGCTTCCCTCAGCCCTTCCAGCTTGAGCGAGCGATAAAGCGTCGCCCGCTCATCCTCGAACATGGCCGCTGCCTCCGCGTTGGCGCGGATGAAGGCGGCATGCAGCGCCTCCTTGGTGGCCGCCGCGCGGATGACGATGAAATTCCACGGCTGCAGAAAGCCCACCGATGGCGCCGCGTGGCCGGCACTCAGGACCCGGCCGAGCACCGCATCGGGCACCGGCTCAGGCAGGAAATTGCGCCGGACATCCCGCCGCTCGGCGATGCAGCGGTAGATGGCGGCGCGCTCCTCGGGAGAGAAGCTCTCGTCCCTGCTCATGCGCTGGGCCTCCCGTTCTTCTTGCGCACCATTCGGCGGCAAGCCAGCCATGAGGTCAAGGGAGAGGCCGAAGCTTCGCTCTGCGCGGCGCGCAATTGCGGCAGGCCCAGCCGGGCACTACCATGCACGCGCCGCCGCGCCTCGCGGCGCTGCCCAACCTCTCGGCACGGACGGATCCCTCCAGGCCAGCCTTCCTCCTCCGGCCCGCGCGCCCGCGCGGGTAAAACCGCCGAACCGCGGGGGAGCGCCCATGGGCGCCCCGAAGGCCCCGCGCCCGGCCAAGACCATGGATTCGCAAGGAGACGCTCATGTATCCCGATGTTCAGCTTCACATCGACGGTGTCTGGCGCGACGCAGAGGGTGCGCGCCGCATCCCGGTGATCAACCCCGCCACGGAGGAGCAGATCGGCACCGTCGCCCATTGCTCCATCAATGACCTCGACGAGGCCCTCGCCGCCACCACCCGCGGCTTCGAGGTCTGGAGCAAGGTCTCCGCCTTCGACCGCTCCAAGCTCATGCGCAAGGCGGCCGACCTGCTGCGCGAGCGCGCGGACGGCATTGCCCGCCTGATGACGCTGGAGCAGGGCAAGCCGCTCCCCGAAGCACGGGCCGAAACCCTGGCGGCGGCGGACGTCATCGACTGGTTCGCGGAAGAGGCCCGCCGCGCCTACGGCCGTGTGATCCCGGCCCGCGCGCCGGGCGTCTACCAGCTCGTCATCAAGGAGCCGGTGGGCCCGGTGGCGGCTTTCACGCCCTGGAACTTCCCCATCAACCAGGTGGTGCGCAAGCTGTGCGGCGCGCTCGCCGCCGGCTGCTCCATTATCGTGAAGGCGCCGGAAGAGACCCCCGCCTCCCCGGCCGAGCTGATCCGCGCGTTCGTGGACGTGGGCATTCCGAAGGGCGTCATCGGCCTTGTCTACGGTGTCCCGGCGGAGGTGAGCGAGTATCTCATCCCGCATCCGGTCATCCGCAAGATCACCTTCACCGGCTCCACCCCGGTGGGGAAGAAGCTGGCCGCGCTCGCCGGCGAGCACATGAAGCGCGTGACCATGGAGCTGGGCGGCCACTCCCCCGTCATCGTGTTCGACGACGCGGACGTGAAGGCGGCGGCCAGGCAGATCGCGACGGCCAAGTTCCGCAATGCCGGGCAGGTGTGCGTCTCCCCGACCCGCTACCTGATCCAGGAGAGGGTCTATGAGGAATTCGTGGACACCTTCGTCTCCGTAGCCAAGGCGGTGAAGGTGGGCAACGGCCTCGATGAGGGCACCACCATGGGCCCGCTCGCCAACGAGCGGCGCATCCCCGCCATGGAGGCGCTGATCGCCGACGCCCGCCAGAAGGGCGCGGAGGTCCCCGCCGGCGGCGCGCGCATCGGCAACAAGGGCTATTTCTTCGAGCCGACGGTGGTCACCGGTGTGAACCGCGACATGCGCATGATGAACGAGGAGCCTTTCGGCCCCCTCGCCATGATGCTGCCCTTCACCGATTTCGACGAAGCCGTCACCGAGGCGAACCGCCTGCCCTACGGCCTCGCCTCCTACGCCTACACACGCTCCGCCAAGACGGCGAACGCCATCGCCTCGCAGGTGCAGGCGGGCATGATGACCATCAACCACCTGGGCCTCGCGCTGCCGGAAGTGCCGTTCGGCGGCGTGAAGGATTCCGGCTACGGCTCCGAGGGTGGCTCCGAGGCCATCGAGGCCTATCTGAACCCGAAGTTCGTGTCCCAGGCGGGCATCTGAAACGAGAAAACCCGGCCGCAGCTTCCACCGCGGCCGGGTTTTCCTTTGCTGCTCGGGCCTTTACCTGACGACGAAGGGCATCCGCGTCGCCGGCGGCGTGTTGCGCGAGCGCTCGGTGCGCACGATGCCGTCGATGATGGTCATGCCGATGCCCGGCAGGTCGCCAAGGCGCACGCTGTCGAGGAGGGTGGTGCCCGCCGAGTGCTGGGCGGCATCCATGATGATGAAATCGGCGACCCGTCCCACCTCGATCATCCCGCAATCCAGGCTGCGCATGCGTGCCGTGTTGCC
Organism: Xanthobacter nonsaccharivorans; assembly: GCF_043194755.2. Lineage (NCBI taxonomy): Bacteria > Pseudomonadati > Pseudomonadota > Alphaproteobacteria > Hyphomicrobiales > Xanthobacteraceae > Xanthobacter > Xanthobacter nonsaccharivorans. The sequence goes on from NZ_CM195526.1 coordinate 4,391,488, forward strand.
GGTGGCGAGGCAGAAGGCCTGCTCGGCCGGCAGATCGCCGAGCGACGACAACAGTGAGATCATGCGCAGGATGCCGAGCGGCTGGACGCCCGAGCCCGCAGGGCCGTCGGTGCCGAGGATCACCCGGTGCAGCTCGCCCATCTCGCGCGCCGTGCGCAGGGTGAAGAGGGCGGAGCGCTCGTTACCGTTGTGCACCAGCTCCAGGCCGCGCTTGCAGCCCTCGCAGATGCAGCGGATCTGACTGTCCGGCAGGGCCGTGTGGCCGCCATTGATGTGGCCCACCACGTCCGCGTCCGTCTCCAGCACCACATCCTTGTCGATGAGGCCCGAGCCCGCGATGGACGGTCCGCCGGTGTGGATGGTCGACTGGATGCCATACTTGCGCGCCCAGCCCACCATCTTGTTGGCAGTCGGGCCGTCCTTCACGCCGCCGAGGCCGATCTCGCCGAGGAGCTTCACGCCGGCGGCGGCAAGCTCCTTGAAGTCATTCTCCTCCATCTCATGCTCGATGACCGGGGCGCCGGCATGGAGCTTCACGCCACCGGGGCGGAAAGCGGAGAAGCTGCGCTGCGCCGTGATGGCGAGGGCCTTGATGCCGATGACGTCCTTCGGCCGCCCGGGATAATGCACCTCGCCCGCCGAGATCATGGTGGTGACGCCGCCATGCAGCGAGGAATCGATCCAGCTGACCTGGTTCTGGCGCGGCGTCCAGTCACCGGCGACGGGATGCACGTGGCTGTCGATGAGGCCGGGGGTGACGGTCGCGCCATTGGCATCCACCGTGGTGGTGGCCCCTTCCGTGTCCACGTCCTTCAAGCGGCCGATGGCGGTAATGCGCCCGTTCTCGGCGACGATGGTGTCCGCGTCGAGGATCGGCTTCTCGAGGTCACCACTCAGGATGAGGCCGATATTGCGGATGACAAGCTTGGTGGGGCCGGAAGGGGCGCCGGGGGCATCGTGGGCCATCTTGCTACTCCGGAAGCGGGCCGAGTGACCATGGAGGCGATCCATGAGAGCGCACCACTTGGGCGCGCTGATTGGGCGCCTCATTTGGGCAGTCCCGGCCTTTTATTTGTAGGCATATGAATGTTAGACCCGCGCACGGCGCTTGAGAACCGCGCGTGGGATTTTTTTCCCGACGCGGGTCAGCGCTCGGCGAAGGCCTTCTCCAGCACGAAATCGCCGGCCTCGCCGTGGTTGCCTTCCTCGAAGCCGCGCGCGCCGAGCATGGTGCGCAGCGCGCCCATCATCTGCGGCGATCCGCAGAGCATCACCCGGTCGCGCGCCTTGTCGAGGGGCGGCAGACCAGTGTCCTGAAACAGCTTGCCGCTTTCGATGAGGCTGGTGATGCGCCCCTGGTTGCGGAACGGCTCGCGGGTGACGGTCGGGTAATAAATGAGCTTCTCGGCCACATCCTCGCTCAGGAATTCATGGGCCAGAAGATCGTTCACGCTGCGCTCGCCATAGGCCAGCTCCGCCACGTGGCGGCAGCCATGCACCAGCACCACCTTCGCGAAGCGCTCATAGGTCTCCGGATCGCGGATGATGGAAAGGAACGGCGCAAGGCCGGTGCCGGTGCCCAGAAGGTAGAGGTTCTCGCCCTCGCGCAGGTTGTCGATGACGAGGGTGCCGGTGGCTTTGCGGCCCACGATGATCGCATCGCCTTCCTTCAGGTGCTGGAGGCGCGAGGTCAGAGGGCCGTCCGGCACTTTGATGGAATAGAATTCCAGCGTGTCCTCGTAGTTCGGGCTCACCACCGAGTAGGCGCGCAGCAGCGGCTTTCCGTCCACCTTGATGCCGATCATGGTGAACTCGCCATTGCGGAAGCGGAAGCCCGTGTCGCGCGTGGTGGTGAAGGAGAAGAGGCGGTCGGTCCAGTGGCGCACGCTGAGCACGCGCTCTTCCATCAGGTTGCTCATGGGACGGCTCCGGAGGGGAATGGTCGTGGATCAGGAGGAGGCGACCGGCGAAAACAGCGCGGCCTTGTCGCCCTTGCCGTTCCAGGCATCGGCATCGTCGGGTGGGGCGCCCTTCTCGGTGATGTTCGGCCACTTCGCCGCATATTCGGCATTCAGGGCGGTCCACGCGGCCGCGCGCGGATCCGTATCCGGCACGATGGCCGCGGCCGGGCACTCCGGCTCGCACACGCCGCAGTCGATGCACTCGTCCGGCTGGATCACCAGCATGTTCTCGCCAGCATAGAAGCAATCGACCGGGCAGACCGAAACGCAATCCATGTATTTGCAGCGGATGCAGCCATCGGTGACGACATAGGCCATGGGGGACGCCTTGCACATGGATGCGGGATCGGCCGCATCATTTTCATTTGTGTACAAATAAAATATGGACAGACCACCTGAGCTGTCAACGGTTTGAAGCACGCCCGAATGCGGATTTTTCGAGCAACCCTGCCGCAGGAAAGCGCACAGCGTGCCCAGGCTCGACCACGGATATCCCGGGCGCACGATGGGCGAAGCCGGCTTCGCTCGAAATGTCAGAGAGCGCTTCATCAAAAACTGGAAGCCGAAGCAAGGCTTCATACGTCGGGATCGCCCGCTAATTTTAAGATAGAGAACGCGTAATCCGATTCGATTGTGATGCAATCGGATCGGCGCGCGCTCTAATGCGCGGGTGCATTGCGCAGCCGCGCCACCTCCGCCTCGACCCCTTCCCAGACGGGCGCATCGGGAGCGAATTTCGCGCGAATGTAGCGCACCAGCGCCGCCACCTGCGTGTCGTCAAGACTGTCGCGGAAAGCCGGCATGTCGCCGAGATCCCGCGCGGCGGGCTCTGGAATGCCTTCCAGGATCACGCGAATGAGGTTGTCCGGCCGCGCCGCATGAACATTGCTGTTCAGGGACAGCGCGGGCCGCACGCCAAACATGGTCGGCCCGCTCTCGGCATGGCAGGCCGCGCAGGCGCCCTCGTAGAGCCGGCCGCCGAGGCTGTCGAGCGGCCGGAGCGAAGCGCTGGCCTTCGCCTCCAGCTCCGCCGCGCGGGCCGCCGGATCGGCAAGGCCAGGTCCCGCGAAGGATACCAGATAGACCGCCATGGCGCGGATGTCCGCGTCGGGAAGCGTCGAGAGTTCGCGGACCACCGGCGCCATGGGCCCGGCGGCGGTGCCGTGGAAGCGGGAAAAGCCCGTGCGCAGGTAGGCGTAGAGCTCCTCCTCCGTCCAGGGGATGGGAGCGGCGGAGAGCGCGGTAAGGGCGGGGGCCTCCCAGCCGTCCACCATGGCCCCGGCGAGCTTCGCCGCGCCATCCTTCTCCGCGCCAAGGAGGTTGCGCGGCGTGTGGCAAGCGCCGCAATGGCCCAGCCCTTCCACCAGATAGGCACCCCGGTTCCACTGCGGCGAACGGGCCGGCTCGGGCGCAAGCTGCCCCGTCCTCAGGAACAGCGCATTCCAGCCCGCAAGGAGCGGACGGAAGTTCAGCGGAAACGCCATCTTCGCCTCGGGTGTCGCGGCCGGGACCGCCGTCTGCGACATCAGATAGGCATAGAGGGCCTGAAGATCCGTGTCGGACGCCCTGGTGAAGGCGGTGTATGGGAAGGCGGGATAAAGGTGGCGCCCATCCCGCGAGATGCCCTCGCGCATGGCCCGCTCGAAAGCGGCATAGGACCAGCGGCCGATGCCGGTCTCAGGGTCCGGCGTGAGATTGGTGGAATAGACCGTGCCGAAGGGCGTCTCCATGGCGCGCCCGCCGGCGTTTGCCATTCCGCCGGGCACCGTGTGGCAGACAGCGCAATCCCCCAGCGCCGCGAGCTGTCGCCCACGTGCGATCATTTCCACTGAGAACTGGGCCGGATCCGGCGGGGAGATGGGGGCGATGGCGCCGCGGATGGGCAGAGCGAGCGCAGCCATGCCCAGGGCGCCGGCCAATGCCGCGCCCGCCAGGGCGAAGAGCGAGCGGCGCTTTTCTGGCGCGCGCACCGGGTCCCTGGGCGGCGCTTCCCCGGCAAGGGCGGCGCGCACCCGCTCGGGCGTGAAGGGCGGCTCGCGCATGCGTACGCCGGTGGCGTCGAAGATGGCGTTGGCGATGGCGGCCGCGCTCGGCACCGAGGCGGATTCGCCCGAGCCCAGGGGTGGATCATCCGGCCGCGGCATCAGCACCACGTTGATGACCGGCACCTCGGGAAAGGTAAGGATGGGATAGGCACCCCATTCCCGGCTCGCCACGGCCGAGTCGGTGAAGCCCACCTGCTCCTTCAGCACCCGGCTGGTGGACTGGATGACGTTGCCGTGGATCTGATGCTCGATGCCGGCAGGGTTGATCATGAGGCCGGAGTCCTGCCCCACCACCACCCGCCTCACCTTCACGTCTCCGGTGGTCCGGTTCACCTCCACCTCAGCCACCCAGGCCGACCAGGCCGCCCCGTAGCCCGGGAACTTCGAGTGCACGTAAAGGGCATAGGCAAAGCCCTGCCCGCGCACCACGTCGCCCTCCACCACCGTGCGCCGCGGCCCGGTGCGCGGCTCCCACCCGGCACGGGCGGCCACCTCCTTCACGAGGTCGACGGCGCGGGAATCGTGGAGGTGCCGCAGGCGATAGTCCACCGGGTCGACGCCCGCTTCCGTCGCCAGCTCATCGATATAGCTCTCGTGGGCGAAGGAATTGGGCAGCGCCGATACGCCCCGCAGCCAGGCGGCGCGGACGATGGGCGCCATGTCGTGCACCTTCACCCTGAGATTGTCATAGGCATAAGGCGGGATGGCGGTGCGGTCCCCCATCTCGAAGACGGGATTGTTGGCCGGCACTCGGCCCGTCAGCAGCAGCGCCAGCGTGACGGCGGCGTTGGAGGGATAGCGCGTGGCGAAATCGTAGGCGGCGGGCGTCCCGTCCGCATTCAGGCCACCGCGCACATCCATGAGCTGGGCGGCGCCTTTGGGCTCCCAGGCGTGCTCCTGCTCGCGCGTCAGCTGCACCCGTACCGGCCGCCCCACGGCGCGGGAGAGGAGCGCGGCATCCGCGGCCACGTCGTCGGCGCAGTTGCGGCCATAGCAGCCGGCCGCCTCGAAGCGGACGATCTCGACATCCTCTTCCCGAATGCCCAGGAGCACGGAGATGTCCACGCGCAGCGGGTAGGGATTCTGCGTGCCGGACCACACGCGCACACCATCCGGCCGCACGTCCGCGACCGCGCAGGAAGGGCCGATGGAGGCGTGCATCTGGAACGGCCAAACATAGGTACGGTCCATGGGAACCGCAGCATCCGCGCGGGCGCGCTCCACATCGCCGCGGTCGATGAGAACACGCTCGGTGGAAGGGTTCGTGCGCAGCGCCTGCGCCACGTCGCCGAGGTCCGGCAGCGCGGGCGGCGCCTTCCAGCGGACGACGAGGCGGCGGGCCGCTTCGGCCGCCTGCTCCTCCCGCTCGGCCACCACGCCGACGAAATCGCCCATGGTGACCACGGCCACCACGCCGGGGACGGAGGCAATGGAGGCCTCGTCCACAAAGATCAGGCTGTTGCCGATGAAGTCTCCCGCATCGATGCCGGCATAGGGCGGACGCACCACCCGCCCATGAAGCATGCCGGGCACGCGCACATCGTGCACATAGACGAGCTGGCCCGTGGCCTTGGCGGGGATGTCGACCCGCGGAACCCGCCGGCCCACCACGCGATGCTCGGAGGCGGGCTTCACCGCCACCGTCTCGGCGAGCAGCAGTCGATCTTCCCGCCCGGCGAGAAGCTCCGCGTAGGAGATGCCCGCATTGCCGCCCGCCCTGGGATGCACCACCCCATCGGTGACGGCGAGCTCCTCGGCCGGCAGGCCCAGGCGCGCCGCCGCCAAGGCGACGAGGTGATGGCGCGCCTGCGCCGCCGCCCGGCGCAAGGGAATAGCGGAGACCTGGATCGAATCGCTGGCGATGGTGGCGCCCTGGTTGGGCGTGCCGCCGGTGTGGCCGAGCACCATCAGCACCCGCTCGAAGGACACGTCCAGCTCCTCCGCCACGATCTGGGCGAGGGCGGTACGGATGCCGGTACCAAGGTCCACATGGCCGTTGAAGGCGGTGACCGCCCCGGCGTCATCCATGAACAGGAAGAGATCGAGGGCCCCCTCTCTCGGCGCCGCCGTGCGCTGAAGTCCGCCGACCACCTGCGCGGGACGCAGCACCGCAAGGCTGCCGGTGCGGGCGAGGAGGGATTGAGGAGACGGCGCTGGCTCGGTCATGATGCAGGAGCCTCGCCGGCGGGAACCGCCATCGCGCTCATCTCCGCGGCGGCGCGCATCACGGCGCGGAGGATCTCCACGTGCGTCCCGCAGCGACAGAGATTGTAGCGCAGGGCTTCCCGCACCTCATCGAGGGACGGATCGGGATGGCGCGCGAGGAACGAGGCCGCGGTCATGATCATGCCATTGAGGCAATAGCCGCACTGCGCCGCCTGCTCGGCGATGAAGGCCCTCTGCACCGGATGGGGCCGCTCGAGGGTGCCAAGCCCCTCCAGCGTGGTCACGCTCCGCCCCGCCACGCTGCCGAGCTTGAGGACACAGGCGCGTGCCGCAAGGCCGTCCACCAGCACGGTGCACGCGCCGCATTCGCCGAGACCGCAGCCGAACTTCGGTCCGTTGAGGCCGAGATCGTTGCGCAGCACGTAAAGCAGGGGCGTCTCGCGCGGCAGCGGAAAGGCGTGCATCATCCCGTTCACGATCAGGCTGACCGGCTCGGACATCTCACGCGGGCCCCACTGCCGGCGCATTGTTTCCGCCGCGGCGCCCGCGAAGGCGCAAGCATGGGTGTGCTGTCGGGGTCATGTCCGCCCTCTGGCTCGGTCGGAAGATCTCTCGTTGGGCAGATTGTTTCTATACTAATGAACTGCGTCAAGCGGTGCGTCAGCAATGCTGCCCTTTAATGCAGCGTGCCCGTTCCTTGTGCTTGACACCGGGCGGGACGCATATTTCATTAGTACACATATGAAATGCGCCGACCGCCGGCGTTCTGGTCCCGGCGCCGACCCGCGCCCCGGAGCTGTGAGCGACATGCCTGAAGATTCCATCGGCGCGCCCCGTTCCGCCGCAGACGACAAGATCCGCTGCGATGCCTGCCCGGTGATGTGCTACATCAAGCCAGGGATGACGGGGGCGTGCGATCGCTACGCCAACAATGCGGGAGAGCTGGTGCGCGTGGATCCCCACGTGGTCCTCGACCGGACGCTGGCCCTCGGGGGCACCGTGGTGCCCTTCCACCGCGACGGCGCGGACTGGGACGGCAAGCTTGTCGGCGGCGCTGAGACCTTCGTCACCGCCATCGGCGCCGGCACCACCTATCCCGACTACAAGCCCGCGCCCTTCATCGTCTCCGCCGAGGTGGAGGGCGTGGACATGGTGACGGTCGTGACCGAGGGCATCTTCAGCTATTGCGGCGTGAAGGTGAAGATCGACACCGACCGCTTCCTCGGCCCCGAGCAGGCCACCGTGCGCGCGGCGGGCGAGCCGGTGGGCCATGTGACCACCTCCGAATATGGCTCGCAGATGCTCTCTTTGGGCGGCGTGCATCACCTCACCGGCGGCGGCAAGAAGGAAGGCCGCGTCACCTGCGAGGCCTTGCTCGATCTGTGCAACGGCAAGGCCGTGGAGCTGACCATCGACGGCGGCTCCACCGTGGTGGTGGAGGCGGGCAAGCCGCCCATCGTCAACGGCGTTCAGGAAGAGCGCATGCGCGTGGGCTGCGGCTCGGCCACCATCGGCATGTTCGCCAAGCAATGGTTCGGCAAGGCCGACGAGGTGGTGGTGGTGGACGACCACATCACCGGGGTTCTCTCCGAGCACCAGGCAGGCAAGCTGCTCGGCGTCAGGGAGACCGGCATCCGGATGAAGGGCCGGCGCTCCACCCCCGGCCGGTACTTTCAGGTCGCCGACCCCGGCACCGGTTGGGGCGGCACCGACATCACCGATCCACTCGCCATCATCGGCCCGTTCGACCCGAAGGTGGCGTGGCCGGGCCTGCGACTGTTCTTCATCTCCACCACCGGCGAGCATGCGGCCTATTTCGAGCTCGACGACCAGCTGGCTCCCGTGGCGAAGGAAATGCCCGCGGATCTCGCCGCGTCCGCCGAGCGGGTGAAGGAGAATTGCGAGCCTGCCCTGTCCACCGTGCTGTTCATGGCGGGGGCCGGAGGCTCGCTGCGCTCCGGCGTCACCGAGAATCCGGTGCGACTGACCAAATCCGTGAAGGACGCCATCACCTATGTCACCTCCGGCGGCGCGCCGGTCTATGTCTATCCCGGTGGCGGCATCACCTTCATGGTGGATGTGACGCGCCTGCCCCAGAACGCCTTCGGCTATGTCCCGACACCGGCGCTGGTGGCGCCCATCGAGTTCACCCTGCGCCTCTCGGACTATGAGGCGCTCGGCGGGCACATGGCCGAAGTGCGCCCGGTCTCCTCCGTCCATGGCGACCTCCCGGTGGCGCCGCGGCCGGATAACCCATGGCCGCTGGCGCCCCAGAGCGCCAAGCGCTCGCACGGCTGACCCCATGCCCCCTGCCGCCCCCCTCCCCTCTCCCGGCACGCGCGCGCCACAGGCGGCTCTGCTGTCGGACGGGCGTCGCCTGCACCTGCAGGACGGGCCGATCGACCTCGTGATCGAGGCGAACGGGGACGAGGCGGCAGTCCGCGCGGCTTATCACGACGCGGTGGCGCGCTTCACCGGCCTTCTCGATGCCTTGTGCGACGAGCTGGAGCTGCTGCGCCACCCGGCCCAACCCGGCCCCTGCCCCCTTCAGGGGCCGGTGGCGCTGCGCATGCGGGCGGCTGTCCTCCCGCATGCGCGCGCCGGCTTCATCACGCCCATGGCCGCGGTCGCCGGAGCGGTGGCGGAAGAGGTGCTCCTCGCCTTCCATCGGCCGGGCATCACCCGCGCCTATGTGAACAACGGCGGGGACATTGCCCTCCATCTCCCGCAGGGCGCCCGCTTCATGGTCGGGCTGGTGGACCGACCCGACCGGCCCCGCCTCGTCGGCACCTCCTGCGTGACCTTTGAAAGCCCGGTGCGCGGCATCGCCACGTCCGGCTGGCGGGGGCGGAGCTTCTCGCTCGGCATCGCCGATGCGGTCACGATCCTCGCCCCCACCGCCTCCATGGCGGACGCGGCGGCAACGGTGGTGGCGAATGCCGTCGATCTGCCGGACCACCCCGGCGTCCTGCGCGTGCCGGCCTCGGACATCCTGCCCGACAGCGACCTGGGCGCGCGCCTGGTGACACGTCATGTGCCGGAGCTTTCCGCCTCCGAGCGCGCCGAAGCCTTGGGACGCGGCCTGGCGATGGCGCGGACGCTGGCCGGGCGCGGGCTCATCTGCGCCGCCGCCCTCCATCTCCAGGGGGAGACCGCGAGCACGGACCCGCTCGCGCTTGCCCCCACCCTACTTCCCGCCGCCGCCGCGCCGGCTTCCGACCTTTCCCTCCCGCCAGAACCAGAACAAAGGCTCGCCCATGCCTGAGGTGAAAATCCGCAAACGCCTTCTGATCCTCGAGGAGATCCTCCACGAGGGCGGCCCTGCCGCCGCCACGCCCCGCAAGCGTGGGGCGATCCTCGCCGTCGTCGAGAATCCCTTCGCCGGCCGCTATGTGGAGGAGATCGCCTCCTTCATGGACGACCTGAAGCCCCTCGGCCTCGCCATGGCGCAGGACCTCATCGCCGCGCTCGGTGTTCCGCCGTCCGCCATCGACGGCTATGGCAAGGGCGCCATCGTTGGAGCCGCGGGCGAGCTGGAGCACGGCGCCCTGTGGCACGTGCCCGGCGGCTACGCCATGCGCGAGGCCCTCGGCGACGCCAAGGCCATCGTGCCGTCCACCAAGAAGGTGGGCGGCCCCGGCACGCGGCTCGACGTGCCGGTGACCCATGTGAACGCCTCCTATGTGCGCAGCCATTTCGACGCCATGGAAGTGGGCGTGCCGGACGGCCCCAAGGCCGACGAGATGGTGCTCGTCCTGGTCATGACCACCGGTCCGCGGGTCCATGCCCGCGTCGGCGGCCTGAAGGCGAGCGAGATCAAGGGGGAGGACGGCCTGCGATGAGCGCCGAAATCCACGCCAGGATCCGCAAGATCGTCACCTTCGTCGAGGAGACGCGCACGGAGATGGGTCGCCCCGTCTCCCCGCCCACGCGGCGCGCGGCAGCCGTCGCCGTCATCGAGAACCCCTTCGCCGGACGCTATGTGGAGGACCTCTCCGAGCTTATCGCCATCGGCGAGGAGCTCGGCGGCCTGCTCGCCGAGAAGGGGGTCGCGGCGCTGGGCATCGAGGGGACGGCGGCGCAGAGCTACGGCAAGGCGGCCCTCGTGGGCGAGAATGGCGAGCTGGAGCACGCCGCCGCCCTCCTGCATCCGAAGATGGGCACCCCCGTGCGCAAGGTGCTGGGCAAGGGCGCGGCGCTCATCCCCTCGTCCAAGCGGCGGGGCGGGCTCGGGGCCGAGCTGGACATCCCGCTCGGCCACAAGGATGCCGCCTATGTGCGCTCGCATTTCGACGGCATGCAGGTGAGCATCAACGATGCCCCGCGCGCCAACGAGATCATGGTTGCGGTGGCGGTGACAGATTCCGGCCGCCCGCTGCCGCGGGTCGGAGGACTGGTCGTTGCCGACATCAAAGGCGAGGACGGACTGAGATAAGCTCGCGTCGGGTTCGACGTGCGCTGAATGTTCCACGGTGCATCGAAAAACCAGAGGGGATGACCGGATGAAACGGATGATGGGTGTGGCGCTGGCGGCGATGCTGTTCGCTTCCGGGGCGGCAAGGGCCCAGCAGGGCGAGATCAAGGTCGGCGAGATCAACAGCTATTCGGCGCTGCCCGCCTTCACCGAGCCCTATCGCAAGGGCATGGAGCTGGCGCTCAAGCAGATCAACGATGCCGGCGGCATCAAGGGCAAGAAGCTCGTCATCATCTCCAAGGACGACGGCGGCAAGCCGGGCGACGCGCTTACCGCCGCCAACGAGCTGGTCTCGCGCGACGGCGTGGTGATGATCGCCGGCGGCTTCCTCTCCAACGTCGGCCTCGCGCTCTCCGACTTCGCCAAGCAGAAGAAGGTGGTGTACCTCGCCGCCGAGCCGCTGACCGACGCCATCGTCTGGTCGAAGGGCAACGACTATACCTTCCGCCTGCGCACCTCCAACTACATGCAGGCCGCCATGCTGGCGGAAGAGGCCGCCAAGCTGCCGGCCAAGACCTGGGCGACCATCGCCCCCAACTACGAGTTCGGCCAGTCCTTCGTGGCGGTGTTCAAGGACCTGCTGAAGAAGAAGCGCCCGGACGTGGAGTTCGTCGCGGAGCAGTGGCCGCCGCTGAACAAGATCGACGCCGGCCCGGTGCTCCAGGCCATCGACGCCGCCAAGCCCGACGCCATCCTCAACGCCACCTTCGCCGGCGACCTGGTGAAGCTGGTGCGCGAGGGCAACACCCGCGGCGTCTTCAAGGACCGCGCGGTCGTCAGCTACCTGACCGGCGAGCCGGAATATCTCGATCCGCTGAAGGGCGAGACGCCGGAAGGCTGGATCGTCACCGGCTACCCCTGGTACGCCATCGACACGCCGGAGCATAAGGCCTTCCTCGACGCCTACCAGCAGCTCCACAAGGACTACCCGCGCCTCGGCTCCATCGTCGGCTACTCCACGGTGATGAGCATCGCCGCCCTGCTGAAGGGCACCGACGACACCTCGGCCGAAGGCCTCATCAAGGGCATGAAGGACCTGAAGGTGTCCACGCCGTTCGGCGACATCGTCTATCGCGGCGCCGACCACCAGAGCACCATGGGCGCCTTCGTGGGCAAGACCGCCCTCAAGGACGGCAAGGGCGTGATGATCGACCTCGTCTTCAAGAAGGGCGCCGACTACCTGCCCCCCGCCGACGAAGCTGCCAAGCTCCGCCCGAAGGAGTGACGGATCCCTGCCCTGTCCCGGGCAGATGACCAGATGGCCCGTCCCGGTGCCCGGCACCGGGGCGGCCCCAAAAGAAAAAGCACACTTCCAGATCCGGTGAACGAAAGGCCGAGCCGTGGAATTCCTTCTGGTCCAGGCCCTGAGCGGGCTCGCCAGCGCCGCGTCCCTGTTCCTGGTGGCGTCGGGCCTGTCGATCATCTTCGGCGTGACGCGCATCGTGAACTTCGCGCACGGCGCCTTCTACATGCTGGGCGCCTATGTCGCCTTCACGCTGACCGACCGGTTCGCCGGCCCGCTGGGCTTCTGGGGCGGCATCCTCGCAGCCAGCCTCACCGTCGCCGCCCTCGGCGCGCTGATGGAAATGGTGCTTTTGCGCCGCATCTACCATGCGCCGGAGCTGTTCCAGCTGCTGGCCACCTTCGGCGTGACGCTGATGGTGCAGGACCTGGTGGTGCTCATCTGGGGCGCCGAGGACCTGCTCGGGCCGCGCGCCCCCGGCTTTACCGGCGCGGTGGAGCTGTTCGGCCGCCGTGTTCCCTCCTACGACCTCCTCCTCATCGCCATGGGCCCCGTGGTGCTCGGCCTCATCTGGCTGCTGTTCCACCGCACCCGCTGGGGCGTGCTGGTGCGTGCGGCGACGCAGGACCGTGAGATGGTCGCCTCCCTGGGCGTGAACCAGAAGTGGCTGTTCACCTCCGTCTTCGCCCTCGGCGTCTTCCTGGCGGCGCTGGGCGGCGCATTGCAGATTCCCCGCACCACGGTGAGCCATGCCATGGACCTCTCCATCATCGTGGAGGTGTTCGTGGTGGTGGTCATCGGCGGCCTCGGCTCGGTGACGGGCGCGTTCGTCGCCGCCATCCTCGTGTCGGAGCTGAACGCCTTCGGCATCCTCATCCTGCCGCAGATCTCCATGGTCATCGTCTTCCTCGCCATGGCGGCAGTGCTGGTGGTGCGTCCCTGGGGCCTGTTCGGCAAGCCCGATGCGGCGGTGCGCACCTCCACCGGCATCGCCATCCGGCCCTGGCGGCCGATGACACCGCTGGAGCGGACGGGTGTCACGGCAATGGTCGTGGTGGCGGCGGCGCTGCCGTTGTTCTCTGGAAGCTATGCGCTCTCGGTGGGGTCGGAGATCCTTGTCTACGTCCTGTTCGCCGCCAGCCTGCACTTCCTGATGACCGTCGGCGGCCTCGCCTCCTTCGGCCACGCCGCTTATTTCGGGCTCGGCGCCTATGGGGCCGCCTTCATGGTGAAGCTCCTCGGCGCCCCCATGGAGGCAGCCCTTCTCGTCGGCCCGCTGCTGGGCCTTGCGGGCGCGGTCGTGTTCGGCTGGTTCTGCGTCCGGCTGTCCGGTGTCTACTTCGCCATGCTGACGCTGGCCTTCGCGCAGATCGCCTGGTCGGTCGCCTTCCAATGGGTGGAAGTGACGGGTGGCGACAACGGCCTGCTCGGCATCTGGCCCTCGTCCTGGGCGGCAAGCCCGCAGGGCTTCTACTGGATGACCCTCGCCATCGTGACCCTGGGGACCTGCCTGCTGCGGGTGCTGGTGTTCTCGCCCTTTGGCTTCGGCCTGCGGGCGGCCCGCGACAGCACCCTGCGGGCGGAGGCCATCGGCATCAACCGCACCTCGGTGCAGTGGGCGGCCTTCGTGGTTGCGGGAACCTTCGCCGGCGTCGCCGGCGCCCTGTTCGCCTTCCTGAAGGGCAGCGTCTTCCCCGAGAGCCTCGCCATCCCGACCTCGGTGGACGGCCTCGTGATGGTGCTGCTCGGCGGCATCGAGACGGTATCGGGCGCGGTGGTGGGCGCCGTGGTCTACAAGGCCTTGGCCATCTGGCTCATGAGCAAGACCGAGCTGTCGAAGCTGGTGCTGGGCGGCGTGATCGTCCTGCTGGTGGTCGCCTTTCCCAAGGGCATCGTCGGCTTCCTCGAGGACCTGCGGCATCGGCTGCGTCCACCCGCGCCCAATGGCGCGGGGCCGCAAGCCGCGGGCATGGGCATCGCCAAGGTGGAGGCTGCGGAATGAGCGCGCTTCTCGAAGTCAAAGGGCTGATGAAGGCCTATGGCGGGGTCCATGCCGTGCGTGGCGTGACCTTCTCGGTGGCGGCGGGCGAGATTCTCGCCCTGATCGGGCCGAACGGCGCGGGCAAGAGCACCTGCTTCAACATGCTGAACGGGCAGATTCCGCCCGATGCCGGTTCCATCGCCCTCGCCGGCGAGGAGATCGTCGGCCTGCCGCCGCGCGCCGTCTGGCGCCGGGGCGTGGGGCGCACTTTCCAGATCACAGCGACCTTTTCCTCCATGACCGTTCGGGAGAACGTGCAGGTGACGCTGCTCTCCTTCCACGGCGGGCTGCGGGCCCTGGTGGGCTATGCCGGTGCCGCCCACCGGGAGGAGGCCGACCGCCTGCTCGCCCTGGTGGGCATGGACGCCCAGGCCGAGCGCCCCTGCGGGGAGCTCGCCTATGGCGACCTCAAGCGCTTGGAGCTCGCCATCGCGCTCGCCAACGACCCGCGCCTTCTGCTGATGGACGAGCCCACCGCCGGCATGGCGCCGAAGGAGCGCGTCGACCTCATGCGCCTCACTGCCGAGATCGCCCGCAAGAAGGGCATCGGCGTGCTGTTCACCGAGCACGACATGGACGTGGTGTTCGAGCACGCTGACGCGGTGATGGTGCTGAACCGGGGCGAGCTGATCGCCCGCGGCACCCCTGCCGACGTGCGCAAGGATCCCAACGTGCGGGCCATCTATCTCGGCGAAGGCCTGCTCTATGACGCCAAGCACCGTGAGGAGAGCGCGGCATGAAGCTCGAGGTCTCCGGGCTCAACAGCCATTACGGGCCGGCCCACATTCTGTTCGATGTCGGCTTCGAGGTGGGCGCCGGCGAGGTGGTAGCCTTGCTCGGCCGCAACGGCGCGGGCAAGAGCACGACCTTCCGCTCCGTCGCCGGCCTCGTGTCCCGGCGGACGGGCAGCGTGCGCTTCGACGGCGAGGACATCTCGCGCCTGCCCACCTATGAGATCGCGCGGCGTGGCCTCGGCTACGTGCCGGAGGACCGGCGCGTCTTCAGCCAGCTGACGGTGGAGGAGAATTTCGAGGTGGGCCGCCAGCCCGCACGCCAGGGCGTCGCCACCTGGACGCCGGAACGCATCTACGCCCTGTTCCCGAACCTGGGCGAGATGCGCAAGCGCCCCGGCGGGCAGATGAGTGGCGGCGAGCAGCAGATGCTCACCATCGGCCGCACGCTCATGGGCAACCCCTCCCTCGTGCTGCTGGACGAGCCGTCCGAAGGCCTCGCGCCGAAGATCGTCGAGCAGATGGCGGATGCCATCCTCACCATGAAGCGGGAGGGGCTCTCCATCGTCATTTCGGAGCAGAACCTTCATTTCGCCAAGCTGATCTCCGATCGCGCCTATATCATTGAGAAGGGACGGATGCGCTTCTCCGGCACCATCGCGGAGCTTGAGGCCAATCCGGAGATCAAGGACGCCTATCTCGCCGTGTGAGGGCGGATGGGCGAGAACGGGGGCCGAGGGGTGAGCATCAAGGTGGAGACCGGCGCGCGGCGCCGCCGCAGGAAAACCGCGGGGGACGTCTACATCCTCGACGATCAGGTGGGATTCGTGCTGCGGCAGGTGATGCAGCGGCACACCACGATCTTCGGCGCCCGCATGGGGGAGGATCTCACCTCCACCCAATGGGCGGCGCTCGCCAAGCTGTTCGAGAAGGGGCCATGCTCGCAGAACCTGCTGGGCCGGCTCACCGCCATGGATGCCGCCACCATCAAGGGCGTGGTGGATCGCCTGGTGAAACGCGGGCTGGTGGAGACCCGCCCAGACCCGGAGGACGGCCGCCGCCTCGTCGTGGCCCTCACCGAGGACGGCGCGCGCCTCACCGAACGGTCGACGCCCCTCGCCCGGGAGATCACCGAGGAGACCCTCGCCCCCCTGGCGGCTGACGAGCGCGACCAGTTGCTGGCCCTGCTCTCCCGCCTGAAATAGCGCGCGCAGGGCGCAGCGTGCCGCCAAGCCCGGCCGCACGCTGCGCGGAAGGCTTCGGGATCAGCTCTTCTTCAGGCTGGCCAGCACCTTGTCGACGCCGTTGAGCGCCACCTTCACATTCACCTGCCGGCCGTCCTGGATGCGGAAGCTAAGGGTCGCTTCCTTGTTGGCCGCGAGGTCGTTGGCGAACGCCTGGTCGTAGGCGGCGCTCGCCTCGCATTCCTTCGGGCCGCACCACTGATAGGCCAGCTTGCGCGTGCTCTGGCCCAGCGTCAGGTCCAGCCCGTCGCGGACGAACACGCCGGTCGGCGTGGTCACGGCAAGCGTCGGCACGTCCTTGCCATCGCGGCCGAGCTTGAGGACAAGAACCACCTGGCTCGACTTGGCCTCGGTCACCCGCATCACGGCCCAGCAGGTCTTCCTTCCGGTCTTCGCGCCAGCCGCGGGCGGCACTTCCTGGCAAGTGAGGATCCAATTGTCGAAGCTCGTCGTCTCGGTCTTCACCGGGCCGGCGGGCGCCGCCGCCTGGGCGGTCCGCGTGGCCTGCTGCGGCGCTTGCTGAGCCTCGGCAACCGTCGCGTAGCCCGAGAGCAGGGGCACGGCCACGGCGCCGGCCAGCAGCAGCGACAGGCCGACGATGCTGGTCTTCACGGTCTGGATGGGGGTCACGGACGTCTCCGGGCTGTCTTGCGCGCGCCGATGGCCGGTGGGAAGACCCGCCCTTGCTCTCAGGCGACGCGGCTCCTGTTGAAGATGGAAAGGGCGGCAAACCCCTTGAGGTTTGCCGCCTTCTCCTGCGTTTCGTCAGGTTTCGCTCACCACTGGTAGCGGACACCACCCCGGGCGCTGCCGGCCGTGTAGCTGTCACCGAACTTCACGCTTGCATTGGTGAAGCCGTTCCAGCCGTTGCCCTTGCCGAACACATTGACACCCACGCCGAGTTCGCCGAACGCGCCGTCGAACGTGTCGGTGGCGATGAAGGGCACGCCGGGGTTGAACAGCGTGACCGAGTTGTTGCCCAGGAACTCGTACCACAGGCGACCGGTCAGGCTCGCCTCGACCCAGTAGGTCTGGGCATCGAAGGCCTGCATGCCGACCCGGGCGCCGATGCTGCCGCGCAGGCTGTCGTTGTTGCCGAAGTCGGCGAAGGTGCCGCCCCCGAGCGCGAGGTTGCCAATGTTGGTGTTCACATAGCTCAGGGTGGCGAGGGGCTCGAAGAAGCCGGTCGCGCCCCACTTCATGCGGTAGCCCGTGTCGAGCACGAAGCCGAGGTTCCGCACGTCCGAGGACTGCCCGAAGTACCCCGCCCCGAGCAGCGTCGGCGCGTTGTAGTCCATGGACAGGAAGTCCGCCTTGAACAGAGCGTCAATGAACCAGTTGGCGTTGAGGTAGGTGGCGTAGGCACCCACCGTGCCGCCCGAGTAGTCGGCCGAGTTGGGCGCGACATCGAACGACAGGTTCGAGGTCACGTAGCCGCCGAGGACACCGAACAGGAGCGTCCCGTCCGGAGATCCGACACCTTCCTTGCCGAAGTCGGCACCCGCCATGAAGCCGTAGGTGTTCTGGCTGTAGCCGGTGTCGAAGCCGTAGGTGTGGCCGAAGGCGGAGAAGCTGTCGGACGCATCACGAGAGCCCCAGCTGCCCACCACCTTGCCCCAGATGCCGGGGGTGACGGAGGCCGGCTGGCCAGCGACGGCCTTCACGCCTTCCTTGGTGACCAGGGTCGTCGTAGTGCCCTGCAGGTAGGTGCGCAGGTCGGCCTGACGGTCGAGCCACACGCCGGTAGTCTCCTGCCAGACGCTCTGGGCGCCGGTGACGAGCTTGGGCAGCTGGAACACTTCCACGTCGGGCAGGCCGATCAGGTACTGGTCGTTCCCGATCACCGCCAGGTCGTAGAAGAACAGGCCCTTGTCGATCACGCCGCCGAACTTCGAGGAATAGTTGTCGGAGGCCGACGAGATCACGAAGCTCGCGGGGTTGTTGGGATCGTACTTGCCGTAGGTGACGCCGGTCGGATCCTGGACGTCCACCACCTTGATGCCCGCGAGATTGAAGGAGCCGGGCCCGGTGTTGACGTCGTGGATGACGAGGGCCGTCTGGCCGGGGGTGACGAGGCCGTTGATCGGGTTCCCGTTCACGTCCAGGCCGCCGATGGCCAGCACGTCGGAGGTGGACCCCGCCGCTCCGAGGTAGCTATCGAGGCCCACGGCGCTGTTGCCGACCCCGTTGAACACCCCGCTCACGTAGGTCACGTCGCGGGTGCCGTTCCAGGCGATCTGCCCGGGGGTCTCGTCGATCATCGTCAGCAGGCCCGCCTGCACAAAGGCCGGGTCGCCGTTGTTGAAGGTCTCGAGGCTGTTGAAGCTGGTGGTCTCGGCCACCGCGCCCTGCAGCGCCGTGACGACGCGGCCGGTGTTGTTCACGGTGTCGTTGCCGCCACCGAAGTAGTTGTTGCCGACGGTGACCCAGGTGTTCGACGACAGGTTGTTGAAGGTGTCGTCGTTGTTGGTGAGGCCGACGCGGCCGATGATGGTGCCGTTGTTGGTGATGGTGGTGGCACCGCCATCCGTGTCGATCACGATGTCGCTCGCCGCCACGATCAGGCCCGGCAGGTTGTTGCCGCCCTGGTAGCTCCAGGAGCTGACGAGCGCGCCGGCGCCGACGTTGATGTTGGTGGCGACATCGCTGTCGATGGAGATCACCGCCTGCGACCAGCTCTTGCCGGAGCCGATGACGGCGCCGTTGTCACCCACGTTCACGGTGGCCGTGTCCGCGGAGAAGATGCGGATGCCGTTGCCGACCCCGTTCTCATCCCCGTCGCCGCGCACGATGGAGTAGGCGCCGGTGTTGATCGTCACATCGTCCCAGCCGCCGGCGCGGATGCCCTTGTCGGCGCCCGAGGTGATGGAGAGGCCGCCGGTGGAGACGGTCACGTCGTTGCCGGGGCCGAAGGCGAAGTTGGTCGCCGTGATGCCGTCGTCGCCGGCATAGATCCGGCCGCCGGTGCCGGTGGTGACGAAGACATCGCCCGTGCCGGCGAACTTGCCGGCGACGACGCCGTCGCCACCTGCCTGCAGGAAGCTGTTGATGCCCGTCGTCACGTTCACGTCGCCCGAGGTGCCGATGGACTGGGCCTCGATGCCGGTGGAGCCGGCGAAGATGAAGCTGTTCGGGCCGGTGATGACGGTGGTGTTGCCGGTGCCGCCGAAGTGGCCGGCGAAGATGCCGGCGCCGGCGGTGATGGTGGTGTCGAGCCCGGTCTGGACCAGCACGTTGCCATCCCCGAGGGACTTGGTGGCGATGATGCCGTAGTCCTGGGCGGAGATGATCTTGTTGGTCGCGAGCTTCACCGTCACGTCGCCCGCGCCACCGATGGCGTTCGCCTCGATGCCGTTGGCGGTGGTGGAGGTGATGTTGGCGTTGGCGTTGACCGCCACCGCACCGTTGCCGCCCTTCAGGATGAAGATGCCGTTGTCGCCGGCGGTGATGGCCGCGTTGTTGGTGACGGTGACGTCGCCGGAGGTCAGCGCGAGGCTGAGCACCTGGATGCCCTCGTCGCCGGCGGTGATCACGCCGTTGGTGGTGATGGCGATGTTGCCGCCGCCCACGTGGCCCACCGAGATGCCGTCGTCACCCGCATTGATGGTGCCGTTGGCGGTGGTGTTGATGGTGATCGGGCTCTCGCCGAAGGCCAGGGCGAAGATGCCGTCGCCGCCGGTGGCCGCCTGGCTGAGGCCGCCGATGGCCGCATCCACGTCGATGGTGGTCGGGCCGTCGCCCAGCTTGAAGGTGGCGACGCCGATGCCGTCGGACTTGATGGTGCCACCGGCGTTGATGTTCACGTCGATGGCGCCGTTGCCGATGTTGGCGCCGACGATGCCGATGCCCGTCGCCTGCACCTCGGCGTTCACATTGGCGATCGCCGTGCCGGAGCCGATGGTCACCGCCGCGCCGCCGACGATCGGCGGATCGATCACGGCGTTGATGTTGAGGGTGGCGTTGCCGGAGCCGCCGCCGATGGCGGCCGCGCCCACGAGGCCGCCGGACGCCACGGAGACCTTCTGGTTCACCGTCACGTCGGTCTGGCCGCCGGTATTGAAGCCGACCACGCCGGCCACGGTCGCGTTCACCGTGCCATCGGTGACGACCGTCACCGTGCCGCCGTTGCCCACCGAGCCGCCGAGCACGCCAACCCCGTTGGTGGCCGTCACCGCCGCGAGGGTGTGAACGTTGAGGTTCACGTTGTCTCCGAAGCTCAGAGCCCCCACGCCGAGCAGGTTGCCCAGCACGGTGTCCTCGGTGGTCACCTTCACGGTGTTGCCGTCGCCGAAGGCGAGCGCGGCGACACCGAAGCCGTCGGTGGAGGTCTCCGCCTTCTTGGTGGTGATGTCGAGGCTGCCGCCGGTCGCGCCCAGCACGCCGCCGACGCCAAGGTACTTGCCGTCCACGGTCTGGTCGGTGGTCACCTTCACGGTGCTCACGCCGGAGCCGATGGAGCCGCCGAACACGCCGAAGCCGTCCGAGGACGTCACCTTGTCCTTGGTCTCGACGGTGACCGCCGTGTTGCCGAAGGCCAGGGCGCCGACGCCGAGGAGCTTGCCGTCCACCGTCTTCTCGGTGGTGACGTTCACCGTGTTGCCGTCGCCGAAGGACAGGGCCGCGACACCGAACCCGTCGGACGAGGTCACCTTCTCCTTGGTCACGATGTCGAGGCTGCCGCCGGTCGCGCCCAGCACGCCGCCGACGCCGAGGTACTTGCCGTCCACGGTCTGGTCGGTGGTCACCTTCACGGTGCTCACGCCGGAGCCGATGGAGCCGCCGAACACGCCGAAGCCGTCCGAGGAGGTCACCTTGTCCTTGGTCTCGACGGTGACCGCCGTGTTGCCGAAGGCCAGGGCGCCGACGCCGAGATACTTGCCGTCCACCGTCTTCTCGGTGGTGACGTTCACGGTGTTGCCGTCACCGAAGGACAGGCCCGCGACACCAAAGCCGCCGGAAGAGGTCACCTTGTCCTTGGTCACGATGTCGAGGGTGGAACCGTCGCCGCCGATGGCGCCGCCGACGCCGAGCAGCTTGCCGCTCACCTCGTCCAGCGTCGTCACCTGGACGGTGCTGGGGCCGGAGCCGATGGCGCCACCGAAGACGCCGAAGCCGTCAGAAGAGGTGACCTTGTCCTGGGTCTCGACCGTCACGTCGCCCTGGCCGAGGATGAGGGCCCCGACGCCGAGGTACTTGCCCTGCACCTCCTGCTGGGTCGTCACGTTGATGGTCTGCCCCGTGCCGATGCCGAGGCCGGCGACGCCGAAGCCGTCGGAGGAGGTGACCTTGTCCTCGGTCACGATGGCGAGCGAGGAGCCGGTGCCACTGATCAGGCCGCCGACGCCGAGGTACTTGCCGTCCACCTGCTCGCCCGCGGTGACCTTCACCACCGAGCCGTCGCCGAGGCCGGCGCCGACCACGCCCGCGCCGCCCGAGGTCACGGCGGCCGTGGTCTTCACGTCCACATTCCCGTTGGCGCCGATGCTGAAGCCGCCCACGCCGAGGATGCCGCTGTCGACGGCACCGGAGGTGGAGACCTTGACCACCTGGTTGTCGCCGATGCCACCACCCAGCACGCCGATGCCGTCATTGGTGATGGCCGCGGAGTTCTTGACCTCCACGGTGACCGGGATGTTGGTGGTGTTGTTGCCGACCACCACGCCGCCCACACCCAGCACACCGCCGGTGATGGCGCCGGCGTTGGTGACCTTCACCTGGCCGTCGTCGCCCACCACGAGGCCGGCGACCGCCGCGCCCTGGGTGGTGATGGCGCCGGAATTGGTGACCCCGAGGTTGCCGCTGCTGCCGACCACCACGCCGATGACGCCGCCCACGTCGGCATTCACCGCGCCCTGGTTGGCGAGGGTCACCGTGTGGTCGGTGCCGAGCGCGAAGGCGCCGACGCCGATGCCGGCGTTGTTGCTGATGGCACCGGAGTTCTGAACCGTCACAGTGGTGCCCGTGCCGGGGCCCACCGCCACGCCGGCCACCCCGAGGAAGCCGCCGGAGATGGCGCCGGAATTGTTCACGTTGACGTTGGTGCCGAGGCCGGAATTGTTGGTGTCGATGGCCGCGCCGAGCACGCCGATGCCGCCGGTGTCGACGGCGCCGGAGTTGGTCACCTTGACCGTCTCCACACCCGTGCCGTCGCCCACCACGATGCCGCCGACGCCGAGGAAGCCGGCCGAGACGACGCCCTGGTTCTTCACCGTCACGTCGTTGCCGTTGCCGACCGCGAGGCCGAGCACACCCACCTGGTAGTCCTCGACCACGCCCTTGTTCTGGACGTCCACATCGGCACCGGCGCCGGCATTGTTGTTGCCGACCTTGACGCCGGCGACGCCGACGAGCGGGTTGACACCCACGCTGGATTCCACGGTGGCGCTGTTGTCCACCCTCACCTTGCCGTCACCCACATTGAGGGCGATGACGCCGATCAGGTCGGCATCGATGTTGCCGGAGGTGTTGGTGGTGGCCGTGCCGGAACCGATGGCCAGCGCGCCGGCGCCGATCAGCGGCGGGTCGATCACGCCGGAGAAGTTCACCGTGGCGTTGCCGTTGTTGGAAATGGCGCCGACGCCGATGAGGCCGCCCTGCGCCACTTCCACCGTGCCGTTGGTGGTGACGGTGGTGTTGCCGTCGGTGTTGAAGCCGAGCACGCCGCCCTGGGTGCCGGACACGTCCTTGGTCTTCACCACCACCGTACCGCCGGTGCCCACGGAGCCAGCCAGCACGCCGAAGCCGCCGGTGGCGTCCACATTGTCCTTGGCATTGACGTTCACGTCGTTGCCGGTGCCGATGCCGAGCGCGAGGATGCCGGTGCCGTTGTTGGCGGTGACGTTGTCCTCGGTGGTGACGTGGACGGTGGCCTTGCCGGTGCCCGCGATATTGTTGAACGTCGACGGATCGTTGATGTTGATGTTCGGCAGGGTGGTGATGTCGCCGACGCTGGCGCCGATGGCGACGATGCCGTTGCCGTTGGTGCCCTTCACGTCGCCGGACACGTCCACGGTGGTGTTGGCATTGCCGTTGAGGCTGCCCGAAAGGGCGAAGATGCCGTTGGCGCCGCCGGTAACGTCCGCGCTGCCTTCAACCGTCGTGGTCGCGGTCTTCGGCGCCCCGCTCAGGGGAGCGGTGATGGAGGAGGCGAAGATGCCGGCCCCGGTGCCGCCGGTGACCGCCCCGCCATTGGCCGTGACATGGGTGAGCGTATCCACGCCGCCCCCGCCCAGTCCGATGGCGGAGGAGGTGGCGTTGATGCCGTTGGTGCCGCCGGACACCAGCGTGCCGTTGGTGGCAACGGTGGAGGTAGCGCCGAACGTGGTCTGGCCGACGGCAACGCCAAGCGCGGTCGCCTTGATGCCATCGCCCGAAGTGCCAATGGCCGCGCCGCCGGTGAAGCCCAGGTTCACATTGGCGCCGGAGGCGTCGACGCCGTCCGTGCCGCCCACGAAGACGGTGTTGGTCGACGTGAGATTGACCGTCTGACCGGCCAGGTTCGCGCCATCCCCATTCGTGCCACCGAAGTAGCCACCCACAGTGGTGACGCCGACCGTCCCAAGGCTGGTAAAGGCGAGGCCGTTCGTGCCGCCGGTCACGAAGGCGGACGGGGTGGAGGAAAAGGTGACGCCCGAGGTGCCGGAGAGATGGATGCCGTCGCCGCTGCCGCCGCTGGCCGACCCACCAAACCCGGTCATGGTGATGGTGCCGAGCAGACTGGTGAAATTCAGCCCGTTGGTGCCACCGGCGGCGCTGCCGGTGAAGTTGTTGGCAGTGATGTTTCCGGTCGTGGCGGTGTAGATGACGCCGTTTGCATTTCCAGTGAAAGATGCAGCGGTGTTATTGCTGGTGATTGAGCCACCGGTGACGATGTTCAGCGCGGACCCGTTAGGACCGGCGGCCGACTGGACGATTACGCCCGGCCCGGCGTTGACTGTCGTATTATTTATAGCACCGCCACTGAACCCGTTACTGTCCGTACCGGTGCACGTCACCGTGACGCTCAGGCCGAGCGTCTGCGAGCAATCCGCCCGCGCCACGCCCGGCTGGATCACGCCCGCCAGAACCGTCGCCAGCGCGGAACTGAGGAGCAGCGCCTTCATGCGCCCCTTGTTGACCGAGGAACCTGTGTTCCCGCCAGAAAGGATGGTGCCGCCCGAATTGACCATCTTCACCCCCAGTTGCGGACGACCCCTCACGGAGCTGCCCGGAAATCCCACTGCCGCGGTTCGCGACCCGATTCTTGACGCGGTGCAAAAGCGACCGCCTACAACTGCGGGACGTTAGCGACAGTCGGCCGGCGCCTCTCCTCAACCGGCGAATCGGGAATGCTCAAAAAACGAATTCAACTGTTTTGTTCGCAGGTGTTGCACTTCTGCATTTAGTGAATTTAATAGTTATTTATCAATATGTTAGTTGAGTTTTTAGGTGGTTGAAGGTTTCATAATACCTTATGACAGAAGCCCTTATCTAAATTTAGATAGAGTATTATTATACCTCTATTTGCTTTTAGACTCAATTTGATCTTTTGTTCACCACATTCGCCAAGGGCAATAGACCCACCATGAAGAAATACAGGGAGGTGTGCGACGATCTATATTTAAGTATAGATTTCGTCCCACATACGATGACTACCCTCCAATCTGGACTGGAGGGGTCCGGTTCCGAGACAATCCTGCCGGGCCATGAGCAAAAGAGGGTTAACGTTCCCTCAACGTTAGCCACCGTTCTGTTACATTCTGTCACGATTGCCTCAGGACACGCAGAAGTTGCCGGCACCCTGCGCGTCGAATCGGCAGACGGCGCGTTGGCAGTTGCCTTTAGGGCAGCCGAATCTTCTTTGGTGTCGATCGACGGGGGAGAGCCGGCGCCCATCCCGGCGTCCAGCGCGGTCGTGCTCCATATGGCCACGCGCGCGGACATCGCCTGCGGTCCCGGAGAGCTGACTCTGGTCGCTATTCCGCGCGAAACCTTGCGCCGCTATGGCCTGCGCCAACCCGCAACCCCCGCCATCGCTGCGCAGGACGACCCCGCGCTGGGCATTTTCCTGGCCCAGGCCCGCAGCCTGCTCGGCAGCAATCCCCCGCCTGCCCTGGCCCTGTTGTGCGAGACCAGCCTCCTCGGCCTGCTCGCCCTCGCCTTCACGGATCCCCCGCCGGGCGCCCGCCGGCGAACCAGCGCCCCCAAGGTGCCGCTCTTCCAGGACATCCTTCGCACCATCGCGGCCAATTGCAGCCAGCACGACTTCAGCGCAGCGCAGGTGGCGGAGCAGTACCGGATGAATGTGCGCACGCTGCAGAAGCTCTTCCAGCAGCACGGCACCACATTTCACCAGCACATTTCCTCCGCGCGGCTGCAAGTTGCGCGGCAGGCGCTGCTGGACCCGGCGAACAATTCCAAGAACATTTCCGAGATCGCATTCGAGGCGGGCTTCAACGACATCGCCACGTTCAACCGGCTGTTTCGGAAGACCTTCAACGACTCTCCCT
Source organism: Xanthobacter nonsaccharivorans (assembly GCF_043194755.2). Lineage (NCBI taxonomy): Bacteria > Pseudomonadati > Pseudomonadota > Alphaproteobacteria > Hyphomicrobiales > Xanthobacteraceae > Xanthobacter > Xanthobacter nonsaccharivorans. The sequence goes on from NZ_CM195526.1 coordinate 4,416,881, forward strand.
CGAACCTTCGACGCCAGCGCGCCTCCCGGCAGGACGCGTGAGGCACAAGGTTCCTCCGGCGCGCCGTCCGTCCCCCAGATCGCCCTTCGCCGATCTCCCAAGCCGCCGTGGCAGGGACGCGCCCGTGGCCTTCGGGCACCGGAGCCCTGCGGTGCCCCATCCGGACGCGCCGACGGGATGCGCCTCCATCCCGCATTGACGGCACCACCGCCCCCCGGCATTCCTGCGGGACTTCTTCCTTCCCCTTCCCGGGAGCCAGCCCTTTCATGCTCCAGTATCGTCCTCTTGGGCGCACCGGCCTTTCCGTGTCCTCCATCGCGCTTGGGACCATGACCGTCGGCCAGCAGAATTCGGAAGCCGAAGGCCACGCCCAGCTCGACCTCGCCCGCGACCGCGGGATCAATTTCATCGACACGGCAGAGCTTTATTCCATCCCACCCATGGCTGAGACGCAGGGCTCCACCGAGCGCATCATCGGCACCTGGCTGAAGGCCCGCGGCGGCCGCGACAAGGTCATCCTCGCCACCAAGGTGGTGGGGCGCTCGGACGCCACCTATTTTCGCGCCGACGGCAGCACCACCTGCCTCGACGCGAAGAACATCCACGCCGCCATCGACGCCTCGCTCAAGCGGCTCCAGACCGATTACGTGGACCTCTACCAGCTCCACTGGCCGGATCGGCGCGTGCTGCTCTTCGGCCAGCGGGCGGCGACCCCGGCGCGCGGTGCCGGCACCGGCGCCGAAGTGCCCGTCGAGGACACCCTGGGCGTCCTCGCTGATCTCGTGACGGCGGGCAAGGTGCGCCACATCGGCCTCTCCAACGAGACCGCCTGGGGCGTGCACGGCTTCCTCAAGGCGGCGGAGAAGGGCATCGGCCCGCGCATCGCCTCGGTGCAGAATTCCTATCACCTCCTGAACCGCACCTACGAGATCGGCCTTGCCGAGTTCGCCGAGCGGGAGAACGTGGGCCTGCTCGCCTATTCGCCCCTCGCTCAGGGCTTCCTGACCGGAAAATATCTCGACGGCGCCCGGCCGGCGGGGACCCGCCTCACCCTGTTCGACCGGGGCCAGCGCTACCAGAAGCCCGGCTCGGAGGAGGCCATCAGGGCCTATGTGGCGCTGGCGCGGGAGCTCGGCCTCACACCGGTGCAGCTGGCCCTCGCCTTCGTCACCAGCCGTCCCTTCGTGACCGCCAACATCATCGGCGCCACCACCATGGCGCAGCTGGAGGAAAACCTCGCCACGCTGGACGTCGCGATCACGCCGGAGATCGAGGACAGGGTGGACGCCATCTACCAGCTGCACGGAAGCCCGGCGCCCTGAGGCGCCACCGCTCTCCCGGGACGCGGCGGGTCAGCCGCACAGGGCGGCGCGCGCCGCGGCGTATTCCTGCTTCAGCCGAGCGATCCGCTCGGCTGCCGGCAGCACCTGCCCCACCGCGCCGATGCCCTGGCCCGATCCCCAGATGTCTTTCCAGGGCTTCACCCGGCTGGAGCCGAAGTTCATGGCGGAGGGATCGGAGGCCGGCAAATTTTCCGGATCGAGCCCGGAATTGCGGATGGACGGCTTCAGATAGTTGCCGTGCACGCCGGTGAAGAGGTTCGTGTAGACGATATCCTCCGCCTTCCCCTCAACGATCGCCGCCTTGTAGCCGTCCGAGGCATTCGCTTCCGCGGTGGCGATGAAGAGCGAGCCCATATAGGCAAAGTCCGCCCCCAGGGCCTCGGCCCCGAGAATGGAGCGGCCGCAGGCGATGGCGCCGGACAGGGCCAGGGGCCCGTCGAAGAAGGCGCGGATCTCCTGCACCAAGGCGAAGGGCGACAGCGTGCCCGCATGCCCGCCCGCCCCGGCCGCCACAGCTATGAGCCCGTCCGCCCCCTTCTCCAGCGCCTTGCGGGCGAAGGTGGGATTGATCACGTCATGGAAAGTGAGGCCGCCATAGCCATGCACCGCCGCGTTCACCTCGGGCCGGGCCCCCAGGGAGGTGATGACGAGGGGCACGCGATATTTCACGCACAGCTCCAGGTCCTGCTCCAGCCGGTCGTTGGAGCGATGGACGATCTGGTTCACCGCGAACGGCGCGGCGGGCGCCTCCGGGTGGGCGGCATCATGCGCCGCCAGTTCCTCGGTGATGCGCGCCAGCCATTCGTCCAGAAGCGCGGCGGGCCGGGCGTTCAGCGCCGGAAAGGAGCCGACGATGCCCGCCTTGCACTGGGCGATCACCAGCTCGGGCGTGGAGATGATGAACATGGGGGAGGCGATGACGGGCAGCGCCATGCGCCGCTTCAGGCGGGCCGCCACGGCTGCGGGCGTGGTCTCGGGCTGGTTCATGACACCCTCGATGGATGCGAAGCGGGGCGCCTGCGGGCGCCCCTTCTCCCTCAGGCGACGCTCACGAGGCCGCCGGCGGCGACGACCCGGCGCTGGTGGTAGGGCGTATCGCCGAACATCAGCTCGATCATGGCGAGGCGGCGGAAATGATGCGCGCCGATGTATTCCATGGTCATGCCGATGCCGCCATGAAGCTGCACCGCCGTCTGCCCCACGAAGCGAGCGGAGCGGTTGATCTGCACCTTGGCGGCGGAGAGCGCCACCCGGCGTTCTTCCGGGTCCTCCGCCTCCGCCATCATGGCGGCATAGAGGGCCATGGAGTGGGCCTGCTCCAGCGCCACGAACATGTCCACCGCCTTGTGCTGGAGCGCCTGGAACGAGCCGATGGAGACGCCGAACTGCTTGCGCGTCTTCAGATAGTCCACGGTGAGGGCGTGGAGCGCATCCATGAGGCCCACGGCCTCGGCGGAAACCGCGGCGATGGCGCCATCCGTCACCCGCTCGATGACCTCAAGCCCGGCGCCGATCTCGCCCAGCACCGCGTCGGCGGGCACGAGCACGTCGGAGAGCGTCACGTCCGCGGCCCGGCCGCCGTCCTGCGTGGCGTAGGGCACGATGGCGACGCCCGGCGCATCGGCCGGAACCAGGAACAGCGTGATGCCCGCCTCGTCGCGTCGCCCGCCGGCCGTGCGGGCGCTGACCACCAGGGTCTTCGCCGCATCGGCATTCAGCACCACGCACTTGCGGCCATCCAGGCGGAAGCCGCCGTCCACGGGGCGGGCGCTGGTGGCGACGTCATTGAGGTCGTAACGGGCCTGCACCTCGGAATGCGCGAAGGCGAGCCGAGCCGTGCCCTCCATGAGTCCCGGCAGCAGGGCCGCCTTCTGTGCGGCGCTGCCGGCAAGGCGCAACGCCCCGCCACCGAGGATGACGCTGGCAAGAAAGGGCTCCGGCGCCATCACGCCACCGAGCGCTTCCATCACCACCTGCATCTCCACCGGCCCGCCGCCGAAGCCGCCGTCCTCCTCGGAGAAGGGCAGGCCCAACAGGCCCAGCTCCGCCAGCTCGGCCCATCTGGCTTCCGGAAAGCCCAGGGGCTCGGCGCGCGCGGCGGCAAGCTGCTCGAGGGTGGAATAGGTATCGGCCGCCCAGCGGGAGACGCTCTCCTTGAGGAGGGTCTGCTCGTCGGAAAAATCGAAGTCCATGGGTCAGCCCTCCCTCACAGGCCGAGGATCGCCTTGGCGATCACATTGTGCTGGATCTCGTTGGACCCGCCGTAGATGGAGACCTTGCGGTGGTTGAAATAGGTGGGCGCCACGGCGTCCGCCCAGGCGAACAGGGAGTCCGTGTCGTTGTGGCCGAGGCCCTCGCGGCTCGCCGCCAGCGCCTGCGGGCCGGCCAGCTCCAGCAGCAGCTCCGTGGTCGCCTGCTGCAGCTCCGACCCCTTGATCTTGAGGATGGAGGAGGCGGGATCAGGCTTCGTCGGATCCCGCGTGGCCTGCGCCGCCACCACACGCATCTGCGTGATCTCCAGCGCCTTCAGCTCGATCTCGACCGAGGCGAGGCGGGAGCGGAAGTCCATGTCGTCCCACATGGTGCCCTCGCCCGCCGGGGTCGCCCTGGCGAGGCGCTTGATGCGGGCGATGCGCTCCTTCGACATGCCGATGCGGGCGATGCCGGTGCGCTCGTTGGCGAGCAGGAACTTGGCATAGTCCCAGCCCTTGTTCTCCTCGCCCACCAGGTTCTCCACCGGCACCCGCACGGCATCGAGGAACACCTCGTTCACCTCGTGCCGGCCGTCGATGGTGATGATGGGCCGCACGGTGACGCCGGGGCTCTTCATGTCAATGAGGATGAAGGAGATGCCGGCCTGCTTCTTCGCCGCCGGATCGGTGCGGGCAAGGCAGAACATCCAGTCGGCATACTGGCCGAGGGTGGTCCAGGTCTTCTGCCCATCAATGACGTAGTGGTCGCCGTCCTTGACCGCGCGGGTCTTCAGCGAGGCGAGGTCGGAACCGGCGCCGGGCTCGGAGAAGCCCTGGCACCACCAGTCCTCCAGGCTCCGGATGCGCGGCAGGAAACGGGCCTTCTGTGCTTCGTTGCCGAAAGTGGCGATCACCGGGCCGACCATGTGGCAGTTGAACTGCAGCGGCAGCGGCACCGCCGCCTGCATCAGCTCCTCCATGAAGATGTAGCGCTGCACCGCGGTCCAGTCCTGGCCGCCATGCTCCACCGGCCAGTGGGGCACCGCCCAGCCCTTGTCGTTGAGGATGCGCTGGGAGGTCACATAGTCCTCGCGCGCGAGCTTGCGGCCCTCGGAGACCTTGGCTCGGATCTCGGCCGGGATCTCGGTGCGGAAGAAGGCACGCACCTCCTCGCGGAAGGCGGTCTCTTCGGGGGTGAAGCGCAGGTCCATGGCTCAGGCTCCCGGATTGATTTCGATGAGGCCCGCCGCGCCCATGCCGCCGGCGATGCACATGGTGACCACGGCGTAGCGCACGCCGCGCCGGCGCCCTTCCAGAACCGCGTGGCCGACGAGACGCGCCCCGCTCATGCCGAAGGGATGGCCGACGGAGATGGCGCCGCCGTTGACGTTGACGATCTCGGGGTCGATCCCGAGCGTGTCACGGCAGTAGACGGACTGGGAGGCGAACGCCTCGTTCAGCTCCCACAGGCCGATGTCGGACACCTTCAGCCCCTGCCGCTCCAGCAGGCGCGGCACCGCGTGGACGGGGCCGATGCCCATCTCGTCCGGCTCGCAGCCGGCGGTGGCGTAGCCGCGGAAGATGCCGAGCACGGGGGCGCCTCTCCGCGCCGCCTCGGCCGAGGACATGAGCACGGTGGCGGAGGCGCCGTCGGAGAGCTGGCTGGCGTTGCCGGCGGTGACGAAATGCTCCTCGCCACGCACCGGCTTCAGCTTCGAAAGGCCTTCCAGCGTGGTGTCGGGGCGGTTGCCCTCATCCCCGGCGAGGGTCACCGTCTCGCGCCGCGTCTCGCCGGTCTCCTTGTCGGTGACCGCCTTCTCCACGGTGATCGGCACGATCTCGTCGTCGAACAGGCCCGCGGCCTGGCCCCGCACCGTGCGCTGCTGGCTGGCGAGGGAGAAGGCGTCCTGCGCCTCGCGCGTCACCCCATAGCGCTTCGCCACGGTGTCGCCGGTCTCGATCATGGTGACGTAGATGTCCGGCTTGTGCGCCATGAGCCAGTCATTGCGGAACAGCTCGCGGTTCACCGGCTGCACCAGCGAGATGGATTCCACGCCGCCGGCCACCGCAACGGGCATGCCGTCCATCACGATGCGCTTTGCGGCATGGGCGATGGCCTCAAGGCCGGAGGCACAGAAGCGGCTCACGGTGACGCCGGCGGACTGCACCGGAATGCCAGCGACGAGGGCCGCATGCCGGGCGACATTCCCGCCGGTCGCACCTTCCGGGTAGCCGCAGCCGAGGACCACCTCCTCCACCTCGCCCCCTTCCACCTGGCCGCGGGCGAGCGCGTGGCGGATGGCATGGGCGGCCATGTCCGCCCCCTTGGTGATGTTGAGCGCACCGCGCTGCGCCTTGCCGATGGGCGTGCGCGCGGTGGAGACGATGACGGCATCGACCATGAACGCTTCCTCGTGTGCTCTTAATTGGCGACGGAGCCACCCGTCCCGCCGGCGGCTTCCGCCATCAGGACCTTGGGCAACAGCTTTCCGACCGGACTGCGCGGCAGCGCTTGGCGGAATTCCAGCGCGCGGGGCATCTCGTGGCGGCCGAGACGATCGGCGAGGAACGCGGTCAGCTCGTCCAGCGTGAAGGGAGACGCGCCCGCCTTCAACTTCACATAGGCCTTGGCGGACTGGCCGCGGTAGGCGTCCGGCACGCCGATGACGATCACCTCTTCCACGGCCGGATGCTCGTAGATGGCGTTCTCCACCGCCGCCGGATAGACGTTGAAGCCCGACGAGATGATCATGTTCTTGCGGCGGTCGACGATCTCGAACAGGCCGGTCCCGTCCATGCGGCCCATGTCTCCGGTGAGGAACCAGCCGTCGTGGAAGACCGCCGCCGTGCCGGCCTCGTCGCCCATATAGCCCTTGAAGACGTTGGGGCCGGAAATCGCGATCTCGCCCACCTCGCCGGGGGGCAGCGGCCGGCCCGGGTCCTCCATATCGACGATGCGCATGGCGAGCCCCGGCAGCGGCACGCCGATGAGGCCGGGCCGGCGCGGCACATGGCTCGGCACGCGCGAGCCGGCAGGGCCAGTCTCCGTCATGCCCCAGCCGTTGTTGAGCTGGGTGCCCACCAGCGCCTCGATCCGCGCCTGCACCTCGAACGGCAAGGGCGCGCCGCCCGACACGCAGGATTTCAGGGCGGAAAAGTCCACCTGCTCCACGCCCGGCCGGTTCATGAGCGCCACCCACATGGTGGGCACCCCGGAGAACTGGCTGGCCTTCAGCTGCGCGACGTCGTGGATGAGGCCTTCCACGTCGAAGCGCTGGCGCAGGAGGATCTCGTTGCCGTCGCGCAGATGGCGCAGCAAAACGGTGGTGAGGGCATAGATGTGGAACAGCGGCAGCACCGCCACCACCTTCTCGGTGCCCGCCACCAGCGGCCGGCCGCCGTCGCGCCACGCGCGGTACATGCTCACCGCGGAGGTGAGATTGCCGTGGCTCAGCATGGCCGCCTTGGGCAGGCCCGTGGTGCCGCCCGTGAACTGCAGCACGGCGATATCGTCTACCGACGGCAGGGGCGCCTGAAGCGGCGCGTCGCTGAAGAGAGCTGCGAGGTCGCGCACGCCGGCCTGCTCCGGCATCGGCAAAGGCAAGGCCTCGCCCACGCCCCAGCGTGCGTCGTCCCCGACCAGCACCTCGTCCACCACGCCCGCATCGAGCTGGTCCAGCGCGCCGGGCAGGAAGCCCGGAAGGTTGGTGGTGACGAGCCGCCGCGCGCCGGAGATCTTCAGCTTGTGCGTGATCTCGCGCCGCGCGTCGAGGGCGCTGATATGCACCACCCGGGCGCCGAGGCGCGTGAGGGCAAAGAAGGCGAGCGGATGATAGGGCGTGTTGGGCAGGAGCAGGCCCACATTCTCGCCCCGCGTTACCCCCGTCGCGGCAAGGCCGCTGGCAAGGCGCTCCACCTCCCGCGCCAGATGGCGATAGCTGATCTTCGCGCCTCGGAAGTCGAGGGCCGGCGCCTCCCCGCGCGCGGCGACGCCGGCAGCCAGAAGCTCCGGCAGGCTGGAGACCTCCAGGGGCGCGTCCCAGTCGCAGGCATCGGGAAAATGCACCTGCCAGAGGGGCCTCTCGCCGGCCATCACGCGCCCTCCCCGGCGGCGAAGACGCCGCCGGTCTCGGCAAGGTGGCGCAGCAGCGGCGCCGGCTTCAGGGTCTCATCGCCGGTCTCGGCGGCGAAGGCGTCCAGCGCGGCCACGATCTTCGGCAGCCCCACGCTTTCGGCCCAGAACATGGGACCGCCGGTGAAGGACGGCCAATTATAGCCATTCACCCACACGGCATCGATGTCGCTGGCGCGGGCGGCGATGCCCTCCTCCAGGATTTTCGCCCCCTCGTTCACCATCGGATAGAACAGGCGGGCGAGGATCTCCTCCGCGCTGAAGCTGCGGCGGACGATGCCCTGCGCGTCCGACAGGGAAGTGATGAGGGCCTCCGTCTCCGGGTCCCGCACACCGGCGCGCGCGCCTTCCGGATAAAGGTAGAAGCCGCGCCCGGTTTTCTGGCCGAAGCGGCCCTGCTCCGCCAGCGCATCCGCCACCGGGGCGCGGCCGCCGGTGGCCTTGCGGGCGCGCCAGCCGATGTCGATGCCGGCGAGATCCAGCATGGCGAACGGCCCCATCCGGAAGCCGAACTGGGTCACCGCCGCATCCACCTCGTGCGGCAGCGCCCCCGCCAGCAGCAGGCGCTCACCCGCCTGGGTGCGCTTCGCCAGCATGCGGTTGCCCACGAAGCCGTAGCACACGCCCACCACCACCGGCAGCTTGCCCAGCCGGCGGCCGAGATCGAGGCTGGTGACGAGCACGTCCGGGGCCGTCGCCGCGCCGCGCACCACTTCCAGAAGACGCATCACATTGGCCGGGCTGAAGAAATGCAGCCCCACCACGTCCTGCGGGCGCTGCGTCATGGCGGCGATGGCATTCACATCCAGATAGGAAGTGTTGGTAGCAAGGATGGCCCCCGGCTTCGCCACCCGATCGAGGGCGGAGAAGATCTCCGCCTTCACGGCCATGTCCTCGAAGGCGGCCTCCACGACCATGTCGGCGCTCGCGGCCGCATCGAGGCCCACCGCGCAGATGATGAGGGAAAGGCGCTTGTCCATCTCCTCCTGCGAGAGGGAGCCGCGCTTGACGGAGGCTTCGTAATTGGCGCGGATGCGTGCAAGGCCGGCGTCCAGCGCCTCCGCCTTCACCTCGATCAGCGTCACCGGGATGCCGGCCTGGGCGAAGCACATGGCGATGCCGCCGCCCATGGTGCCGGCGCCGATGACGGCAGCCTGCTCGATGGGCCGGGCCTTCACCTCCCGGCCGATGCCGGGGACGCGCCCGGCAGCACGCTCAGCGAAGAAGAGGTGGCGCAGGGCCTTGGAGCGCGGGTCCTCCACCAACGCCTGGAAGCGCGCGCGCTCCACCGCGAGCGCCTCGTCGAAGGGCAAATCGAGGGCGGCCCGCACCGATGCGACCAGGGCTTCCACATTGGGCTGCCCGGAAGCGCGCTTGAGCGCCGCAGCGGCGGCCGCCTCAAACGCGGCGCGGTCCTCCGGGGAGAACCGGTCGGCACGGTCCCGCACCCGCGGCGGGTGCTCCGCATCGGCCAACCGAAGGGCATGCGCGCATGCCGCGCCGAGGAGATCCCCCTCCGCCAGGGCATCGGCGATGCCGAGGGAAAGAGCCTTGCGCGCATCCACCGGATCGCCGCTCAGCATCATGGCGAAGGCGGGGGCCGCGCCGAGGATGCGGGGCAGGCGCTGGGTGCCGCCTGCGCCGGGAATGAGGCCGAGCTTGATCTCCGGCAGCCCGAGCTGCCCCTGAGGGGCGACCACCCGCCCGTGGCAGGCCAGCGCCAGCTCCATTCCTCCGCCCAGGGCGACGCCGTTCAGGGCCGCCACCACCGGCTTGGCGCATTGTTCGATGGCTTGCAGCACTTCGGGAAGGGAGGGGGGCGCGGGCGGCTTGCCGAACTCGGAGATGTCGGCGCCTGCGATGAACGCCTTGCCGTCTGCCGCGATCACGATGGCCCGGACTGCGGGATCGTCCTCCGCCTCGCGGAGGGTCCTGAGAAGCCCCGCCCGCACCGACGCCGCAAGGGCATTGACCGGCGGATTGGCGATCGTGACCACCGCCACGCCACCACCGGAAGCGCCCGTCCGGGCCTCCATGCGAACCGGTTCCATCCCGTCTCCATTATTCTGCATTGCAGAATTACAGTCTGCAAATTAATTCGCTACGAGACGGATGCCATATGATCCAACCCATTTCAACCGTCATTTCTCCATCCCTTGATACCAGGAAAATCCACATGTTCTGATATGCGGAATTTCATCCTGCAAAATTGACAAGCCGTCCGCGGCCGTGGCAATGATCGGACAACCGCCGGGAACACCTGCGGCGCGAACGGCACGAAGCCAACCGTGCAGCGAAAATCGGGAGGGGCGCCGTGTCATCGGTGGCGACGTGATCCGCGCGGAAGCCCCGTGCCCGACGCGCGCTCCGGCCGCCGCAGCCCTGCCTCCGGCCAGAACCGAAGCGACCCGGGCCGAAGCAATCGGTTCGACACGTTCAGGGAGGATTTGAATGATCCGCAATTCCGTTGCCACGGCGGCGCAGGCTCTCGCCCTGTCCGCCGGCCTCTGCCTCGCCGCGGCGCCCGCCGTCCGCGCGCAGGAGGCCAGGGAGGTCGTCATCGGCGCGCACATGCCGCTCACCGGCACCCTGGCGCGGTCCGGCCAGGCCTTCACCGAAGGCATGAACGTTGCGCTCAAGATCTGCAACGCGGCGGTGCCGAAGCTCCGGGTGAAGGTCAACATCATCGATGACGAGAGCACCCCGGCGAAGGCTGTCTCCGCGGTGGAAAAGCTGGCGTCGGAAGGGGCGGTCGCGGTGATCGGCGGCTATGGATCCAACATCGTCGGCCCGGCCTCGGATGCCTCCGAGAAGCTCGGCAAGGTCTATATCACCGCCGGCGCTGTGAGCGACGAGCTGACCACCCGCGGCCTGAAGACCTTCTTCCGCATCAACAACAACGCCGGATACCAGAAGGGCATCGCCACCCTCATCACCGGGCTTCAGCCGAAGGCGGTGTCCATCATCGCCTCCACCAAGGAAGCGCCGGCGCTGCTCGCCAAGGGTCTGGAACAGGACCTCACCGCCAAGGGGATAGCGGTGACCATCCACAATTTCGACCCCGCCATCACCGACTTCAAGCCGATCCTCAACAAGGTGAAGCTCCAGGACAAGCCGGACATCATCATGATGTCCGCCTATGAGAACGACTATGTGGGCATCCTGCGCGCGGCGAAGGTGCTGAAGCCCCAGGTGAAGCTCATGGTCGGCACCTGGTCTCTGGCGACGCCGAAGATGTATGCCGAATTTCCCGACCTCATGAACAACGTGGTCGGCACCTCCTTCCTGCCCTTCCCCGTCGAGGTGAAGGACGAGGAGGGCAGGAAATTCGCCGAAATCTACAAGGACGCCTACAAGAAGGACATCGAGTACCTCTCCACCCTCGGCTTCGTGGAGACCATGGTCCTGTGCGAGGCTGTCCAGCGGGCGGATGCCGCCGGCACCCTCGACAAGGGCGGGCTCGCCGACGAGATGCGCAAGACCGACCGCGCCACCATGCTCGGTCGCGTGCAGTTCGACCAGACCGGCGACAATCCGAACTTCGCCCTCAGCATGGGCCAGCACCGCGAGGGCAAGATCGTCCTCGTCTCGCCCAAGGCGTCCGCCACCGGCGACATCGCCTATCCCGGCCTTCCCTGGTGATCCCTCCCCTGCGCGGCGGCGCCCCCGGGTGTCGCCGCGCCCTTTTTCCCACCTGACCGTCCTCCCCGTCGACGCGCCACTGCGCGAGGTGCCATGTCCGATCTCATCCTGCAGGCGCTGTTCTCCGGCGTGCTCATCGGCAGCGTTTACGCCTTGGTGGCCCTCGGCCTCGCCCTCGCCTTCGGCGCCATGCGCATCATCAACCTCGCCCACGGCGAGCTGGTGCTGCTCGCCGCCTACATGGCCTATTTCGTGGAATCGCAGACGGGGCTCGACCCCTACGCGGCGATCCCCCTCGCGCTCCTCGTGGTGGTGTCGCTGAGCTTCGTCCTGTTCGTTCTGGTGGACCGCATCCGCGAGCACCGCGAGCTGAACTCGCTGATCCTCACCTTCGCCATCGGCATCATCCTCACCAACGCCATCCTGCTCGTCTTCAAGAGCGACATGCGCAGCACCTCCTCAGCTGTGCTGCAGGATGCCATCTCCTTCGGGCCGCTCTATGCCATGCAGGGCGAGATCATCGCCTTCGGCGTCTCGCTGGTGCTCATGGCCGCCCTGTGGTGGTGGCTGAAGAAAAGCTGGTACGGCCGCGCGGTGCGCGCCGTCTCGTCCCACCGCAACGCCGCCATGCTCATGGGCATCAATCCCGCGCGCATCGAGACCGTGGCGTTCCTCGTCGCCGGGGCGCTGGCGAGCTTCGCCGGCGTGGCGCTCTACACCATGAGCGTGATCCAGCCGGCGGTGGGCCACGCCCTCACGGTAAAGGCCTTCATCGTCACCGTGCTGGCCGGCGTCGGCTCCATCCCCGGGGTCTTCCTCGGCGCGGTGCTGCTCGGCGTCACCGAGGCGCTCACCGTCACCCTCGCCTCTTCCGCCCTTCAGGAGCTGGCCGGCATGGTGCTGTTCCTGCTCGTCCTCTTCTTCCTGCCGAACGGCCTGTTCGGCGCGCGCGCCCGCCGCGGCTGAAGGACCCCGACATGCCCGCGACACCCGCATCCCCACCCGTCTCCGCCCGCAACCTCGGCCTCCTCGCCGGGCTCGCGCTCATCGCCATCGCCCCGCTTCTCCTCGGCACCGGCAACTACATGCTGGGCCTGCTCATCTCGGCCCTGATCCTGGCCGGCCTCGCTCTGTCCTGGGCGTTGCTCGGCAATCTCGGCGGCATGGTCTCCTTCGGCCACGCCGCCTTCTTCGGGGTGGGCTCCTATGCCTCGGCGCTGATGGCGGCGAAGCTGGGCGTGCCCGTGCTCCTCGCCATTCCGCTGGCCGGGGCGATCGCGGCGCTGAGCGCCCTCGCCATGCTGCCGGCGCTGCGCCTGTCCGGCCCCTATTTTGCCCTCGCCATCCTCGCCTACGCGCAGATCTTCCGCATCCTCGCCACGGAGGCGTCCTGGCTCACGGGCGGCGCGGCCGGCCTCCAGCGCTATCCGGGCCTGCCCACCGTGCTCGGCCTCGACTTCTCCAGCCGCGCCGGCAGCTATACCCTGGTGCTCCTCGCGGTTGCCATCTCCGCGGCCGTCTACGTGGCGGTCCGCAGGAGCTACGTGGGCACGGCGCTGCGCGCCATCGCCGAGAGCGAGGACGCGACCCGCGTCGTCGGCGTGAACAGCTTCGTGCTGAAGATCTGGATGCTGCTGCTCTCGGCCTTCATCGCCGGCGTGTTCGGCGCGCTCAACGCCCACATCATCGGCTTCCTGGAGCCGGACTACGCCTTCTCCGGCATCTGGAGCGTCATGCCCATCATCGCGGCCGTGTTCGGCGGCTACCGCAGCGTGCTCGGGCCGGTGTTCGGGGCGGTGGTGATCTATCTGTTCGACCAGCTGGTGGCGAAGAGCCTGATCCCGGTGGGGCATCAGATCCTTCTCGGCTTCCTGCTCGCCATCATGGTGCTGGTGGCGCCGAACGGCATGAGCGGGCTGGTGACGCGCCTCACCGGCCGTCGCGCGGGAGGCCAGCATGCTGCGGCTTGAGGAGGTCAGCGTCCGCTTCGGCGGCCTCGTCGCCCTGTCGGGGATCAGCTTCTCCATCGCCAAGGGCGAGATCCTCGGCCTCGTGGGCCCGAACGGCGCCGGAAAGACGACGCTGTTCAATGCCATCTCCGGCCTCGTGAAGGCGCGCGGGCGCATCCTCTTCGAGGAGAAGGACATCGTCCGGCTGCCCCTGCACCTGCGGGCGCGCGCCGGCATCGGGCGCACCTTCCAGATCCCGCAGCCGATGCATCACCTCACCGTGCGCGAGAACCTGACGGTGGCGCAGGTGTTCGGCGCCGGAAAGCACGATCCGGCCCGCATCGAGGAGATTCTCGAGGTCATGAACCTGTCCGCCAAGGCGGACCAGGATGCCGCCACCACGCTCGCGCTTCAGGAGCTGAAGCGCCTCGAGATCGCCAAGGCGCTAGCCACCGAGCCGAAGCTCCTCCTGCTGGACGAGGTGCTGGCCGGCCTGGAAAGCCAGGCGAAACGCACCTTCATGCTGAAGCTGAGGGAGCTGCACGCGCTGTTCGGCCTGACGATCGTGATCGTGGAGCACGACATCGAGACCATCTCGAACCTGTGCACCCGGGCGGTGGTGCTCAATTTCGGCCAGCTCATCGCCGACGGCACACCGGACGCGGTCTTCCGCGATCCGCAGGTGATGAAGAGCTACACGGGGACGGTGGATGCTTGAGACCCGCAACCTCACCGCCGGCTACGGTGCCATCACCGTCCTGTGGGACCTCTCGGTGACGTTCCGCGAAGGCGCGCTCACCACCATCGTCGGCCCCAACGGCGCGGGCAAGACCACCCTGCTGCGGGCCCTGACCGGCCTCATCCCGCACCAGGGCGAGATCCTGCTCTCCGGCACGCCGCTAAAGGGCAAGGGCCTCATGAAGACCTGGGACCTGGTGGCCGAAGGCCTGGTGATGGTGCCGGAAGGCCGCCTCGTGTTCCGCGACATGAGCGTGGAGGAGAACCTCTGCCTCGGCGCCTATCCCACCCGCTGCCGCGGCCGCCTCTCCAGCAACCTGGAGCGCATGTACACCCTGTTCCCCCGGCTGAAGGAGCGGCGCCACCAGTTCGCCGGCTCCCTGTCCGGCGGCGAGGCACAGATGGTGGCCATGGGCCGCGGCCTGATGGCGGAGCCGCGCATCCTTCTCATCGACGAGCCGTCGCTGGGCCTCGCCCCGGTGATGGTGAAGGAGGTGTTCGACATCATCCGCCGCCTGAAGGCGGAGGGCACCACCATCGTGCTCATCGAGCAGAACACGTCCGTGGCCCTCTCGGTGGCGGACGACGTGCACCTCATGCGCTCGGGCAAGGTGATCTTCTCGCAGGCCGCGGCGGACGTGAACCTCGACCACCTGCACGACCTTTATTTTGCCCGCGAGGGCCAGGCGGCCTGACCCGCCGCACGCTCCCAAGGAGGCCGCCATGACCGAGACCGTGATCATCGAAGACCCGCAGCCGGGCGTGCGCGTCCTGACCCTCTCGCGTCCCGACCGGCGCAACGCGCTCGACCGTGCCACCTATCGCGCCCTCGGCGATGCCCTGACCGCCGCCGCGGCGGACGAGAACATCCGAGCCCTGGTGCTGACCGGGGCAGCCGGCTGCTTCACCGCCGGGAACGACCTCGCCGACTTCCAGGAGACGAGCGACACCGGGCCCAGCGCTGGCCTGACCTATCTCGGCGTCCTGTCCGGCTTCCCGAAGCCCGTCATCGCAGCGGTGGAAGGCTTCGCGGTGGGCATCGGCACCACCATGCTGCTCCACTGCGACCTCGCCTATGCGGGGGCGGGCGCGCGCTTCCGCCTGCCGTTCGTGAACCTCGGCCTGTGCCCCGAGGGAGCGTCAAGCTATCTCCTGCCGCGGGTCGCCGGCACCAAGAAAGCCGCCGAGCTGCTGCTCCTCGGCGAGATGTTCTCCCCCGAGGTGGCGGCCGAGGCCGGAATCGTCAATGCCGTCGTCGCCGCGGGCACAGCGCTGGAGACGGCGCTTTCCAAGGCCGCGGCCCTGGCAGCCCTGCCGTCGGTTTCCCTCGCCGCCACCAAGCGCCTGCTGAAGGCCGCGACCCGGGAGACGGTCGCCGCTACACTGGCGCTGGAGGCAGAATCGTTCCACGCCCTGCGGAAGGGGCCGGAGGCGCAGGCCGCCTTCGCCGCCTTCTTCAAGCGCTGAGACCGGGACCCGAGCGACATCATGACCGAACCGAACGCAGAGACGCCCGAGCTCGATGCCGCCAAGGATGACCGGCATTTCGTGACGGCGCTCGCGCGCGGGCTCGACGTGCTCGCGGCATTCAAGCGGGGCGAGACCTTCCTTGCCAACCACGAGATCGCCGAGCGCTGCAGGCTGCCGCGCTCCACCGTCTCGCGCCTCACCTACACGCTGACCAAGCTCGGCTACCTGCATTTCGTGGAGGAGGTCGGCAAATACCGCCTCGGCACGCAGCTGCTGGCGCTGTCCTCCATCGCGCTGGGCGGCCTTTCCATTCGCCAGATCGCCCGCCCCGCCATGCGCGAGCTCGCCACCTTCTCGGACGCTTCCGTCGGCCTCGGCGTGCGCGACCGGCTGAGCATGCGCTATGTGGAATGCCTGAGGGGCCCCGCCGCCATCGCCCTCAACATCGACGTGGGCTCGCGCCTGTCCATGGCCCGCAGCTCCATGGGCCGCGCTTATATCGCCGCCCTCACCGAGGCCGAGCGCGCGCCGCTGTTCGAGGAGCTGAAGCAGTTCGACCCCCTCGCCTGGCCGAAGCTGAAGGCCGGCATCGACAAGGCGCTGGAGGAGCACGCGACGATCGGCTGCTGCTGCTCCTTCGGCGACTGGCAGGAGACGGTGAGCGCCATCGCGGCGGGCTTCCGCCCGGGTGGAGGGCTCGAGCCCATGGTCGTCAACTGCGGTGCGCCCACCGTCATCACCTCCCCCCAGTTCCTTCTCGACGAGGTGCGCCCGCGCCTTGTCGAGCTGGTGCGCCACCTCGACGGCGTGATGGGCGCCTGAGGCAGAGTTACCGGAGCTTCATCCCGATGACCGACCCCGTTGCCGACGCGCTTCCCCTTTCCGGCGTCAGGGTGCTCGACCTATCGCGCATCCTCGCCGGGCCGTGGTGCGCGCAGGTGCTCGGCGACCTCGGAGCGGAGGTGGTGAAGGTGGAGCATCCCCAACGCGGCGACGACACCCGCGACTGGGGCCTGCGCACGACGCCCACCAACACCTCCTATTTCGACAGCGTGAACCGCAACAAGCGCTCGGTCGCCATCGACCTCGCCACGCCCGAGGGTCTCGCCCGCGTGAAGGCCATGGCCCGCGAGAGCGACGTGGTCATCGAGAACTTCAAGACCGGCGGCGCGGACCGGCTCGGCCTCGGTTATGCGGCGCTGAGCGCGGAGAACCCCGGCCTCATCTATTGCTCCGTCACCGGCTACGGATCGGAGGGGCCGGAGGCGAAGCGCCCCGGCTACGACCTCCTGGTGCAGGGCGAGGCGGGCCTCATGGCGCTCAACGGCGAGGCGGACCAGCCGCCGCTGAAGTTCGGCGTCGCTGCGGTGGACCTGTTCACCGGCCAGTATGCGGCGCAGGCCGTGCTCGCCGCCCTCTACCAGCGCTCCCGCACCGGACGCGGCCGCCACGTGGAGCTGGCCCTGTTCGACTGCGGCCTCGCCATCACCTCCTATTACGGGCTGGAGGCGCTGGTGCAGGGCAAGGACCCGCCCCGCTACGGCAACGCCCACCCCTCCATCGTGCCCTATGGCGTGTTCGAGGCGGCCGATGGACCGGTGGTGATCACCGTGGGCAACAACGCCCAGTTCCGGCGCTTCTGCGAAAGCGTGATCGCCCGGCCGGAGCTGGCGGACGACCCGCGCTTCGCCACCAACCTGGAGCGCTCACGCAACCGCGAGGCGCTGCTGCCAGAGCTGCGCGCCGAGCTGCTGAAGCATTCCCGCACCGATCTCCTCGCCAGGCTCCGCGCCGAAGGCATCCCGGCAGGCGAAGTGTTGGGCCTTCACGCGGCGTTGACCTCGGAGCGCGCCCGCGCCGCCGGGATGGTGGTTCAGGCCGGCACGGACGGCGCCGCGCGCTTCGTCCTTGCCCCGCCCTATCGCTTCGACGGCAAGCGCCTTCCGGTGCGCGCCCTGCCGCCTCCCCTCGATACCGCGGACTGAGCCCCTCCCCTTCCGGCATCGGCCGGCGCGACCGGCCCGCGACGCACGGACAGCGCGCGAATACTGCGGCGCGGCCTTGCGAAACGCCGCGAAATCCATCAGGGCATGGCGCGCGATGCCGGATGCCCTGGCCGGCGCGGGAGTGCGCGAGTGATCGTCGATCCGATGTTCTATGCGGCCGCGGTGCCCGCCACGATCCTCGTGGGGTTGTCGAAGGGCGGCTTTACCGGCCTGTCCGTCCTCGCCCAGCCGCTGCTCGCCCTCGCCATGTCGCCGATCCAGGCGGCGGCGATCATCCTGCCCGTGCTCATCGTGCAGGACCTGGTGAGCCTTTATGCCTATTGGCGGCGCTGGAGCCGCGAGGAGCTGCGCCTCACCCTGCCCGCCGCCCTGGTCGGCATCGTGCTCGGCTACCTGCTTGCGGCTTCCGTGTCCGACCGCGCCGTCGCCACGGGCATCGGCCTCCTCTCCCTCGCCGAAGCCTCCCGCCATTTCCTGGCTGTGGGGCTCCGGCGGTCCCCGGCGCCGGCGGGGCGGCTGTCCGCCGCGGTCTGGAGCGTCGTCTCCGGCTTCACCAGCATGATCGCCAACGCGGGCGGGCCGCCGCTGATGATCTACCTGCTGCGCCGACCGCACCTGCGGCCCGAGCAGTTCGCCGCCACCTCCGCCGCCTTCTTCGCGGTGGTGAACTGGGCGAAGGTGCCCTTCTTCCTCGCGCTCGGGCAGATCACGGGCGCCAACCTGGGCACCTCGGCGGTGCTTCTGCCGGTCGCCGTGGTGGCGACGGCGGCGGGCGTGCAGCTGGTGCGCCGGGTGCCGGCAAAGCGTTTCTTCGGGCTCATCTACGCCATCCTCGCCGCGGTGGGCGCCAAGCTGGTGTATGACGGCCTGATCACCGGCTGAGCCGCGCCCGCCCTTCCCTGCGGCCGCCACATGCCCTATTGCCCCGCGTAAGTTTTCCCTGGGATGGCCCCGCACCCATGATTCGTCTCGACAACATCGGCAAGCAGAACGGCAAGCAGATCGTCTTCATCGAAGCCTCCGCCGCTCTCCTGAAGGGCGAGAAGGTGGGCCTCGTGGGCCCCAACGGCGCCGGCAAGACCACCTTGTTCCGCATGATCACCGGCCAGGAGCCGCCCGACGAAGGGCAAGTCTCCGTCGATCGCGGCATCACCATCGGCTATTTCAACCAGGACGTGGGCGAGATGGCGGGCCGCCCGGCACTGGCCGAGGTGATGGACGGGGCCGGCCCGGTGAGCGTCGTCGCCGCCGAGATGAAGGAGATCGAGGCAGCGCTCGGCGATCCCGACCGGGCCGACGAGATGGAAGCGCTGGTGGAGCGCTACGGCGAGGTGCAGGCCCGCTTCGAGGAGCTGGGCGGTTATGCCCTCGAGGGCCGCGCGGCCGAGGTACTGGCCGGCCTCGGCTTCAGCCAGGAGATGATGGACGGCGACGTGGGCAAGCTCTCCGGCGGCTGGAAGATGCGCGTGGCGCTCGCCCGCATCCTCCTCATGCGGCCGGACGTGATGCTGCTCGACGAGCCGTCCAACCATCTCGACATCGAGAGCCTCATCTGGCTGGAGAGCTTCCTCAAGGGCTTCGACGGCGCCCTGATGATGACCTCCCACGACCGCGCCTTCATGAACCGCATCGTCAACAAGGTCGTGGAGATCGACGCCGGCGCGCTCACCAGCTTTTCGGGCGACTACGAATTCTACGCCCAGCAGCGGGCGCTGAACGAGAAGCAGCAGCAGGCGCAGTACGAGCGCCAGCAGGCCATGCTGGCCAAGGAGATCCAGTTCATCGAGCGCTTCAAGGCCCGCGCCTCCCACGCCGCGCAGGTGCAGAGCCGGGTGAAGAAGCTGGAGAAGATCGACCGGGTGGAGCCGCCCCGCCGGCGCGAGAGCATCGCCTTCGACTTCCCCGCTCCGCCCCGCTCCGGCGAGGACGTGGCGGCGCTGAAGGGCGTCCACAAGAGCTACGGCGCCCGCACCATCTACGAAGGGCTCGACTTCTCCATCCGCCGCAAGGACCGCTGGTGCGTCATGGGCGTCAACGGCGCGGGCAAATCCACGCTCCTGAAGCTCATTGCCGGCACCACCGCGCCGGACCAGGGCTCGGTCGCCCTCGGCGGCAGCGTGAAGATGGGCTATTTCGCCCAGCACGCCATGGACGTGCTGGATGGCGAGCGCACCGTGTTCCAGACCCTGGAGGATGCCTTCCCCCAGGCCAGC
Organism: Xanthobacter nonsaccharivorans; assembly: GCF_043194755.2. Lineage (NCBI taxonomy): Bacteria > Pseudomonadati > Pseudomonadota > Alphaproteobacteria > Hyphomicrobiales > Xanthobacteraceae > Xanthobacter > Xanthobacter nonsaccharivorans. The sequence continues at coordinate 4,436,566 of NZ_CM195526.1, forward strand.
CAGGGCTCCCTGCGCTCGCTGGCCGGCTGCTTCGGCTTCTCAGGGGACGACCAGGACAAGCGCTGCCACGTGCTCTCGGGCGGCGAGAAGGCGCGCCTCGCCATGGCCCGCATGCTCTTTGACCCGCCGAACTTCCTGGTGCTGGACGAGCCCACCAACCACCTGGACATCGGCACCAAGGAAATGCTCATCGCCGCGCTTGCGGAGTACGAGGGGACGATGCTGTTCGTCTCCCATGACCGGCACTTCCTCGCCGCCCTTTCCAACCGCGTGCTGGAGCTGACGCCGGACGGCATCCACCAGTATCCGGGCGGCTATACGGAATACGTCGCCCGCACCGGGCAAGAAGCCCCCGGCCTCAGGACCTGATCGGCCGGCGTGGGCGCTCACGCACCCGCCGGTCCTTCCCCGTTCCCGTTGGCCTTCCGCCCTCACGTGGACGCCAGAAGGTGCGTGGACGCCGGAAGGGCCGGCATGTCGTCCTTCAGGTCGACACCGGTCAGGCCGCGCCGCTTGGCCTCGCGCACGAGCCAGGCCAGCTTGTCCGCCGCGGCGGCGTATCCCAGGCCGCCCTTGCCGTGGATGTTGGAGATGCAGTTGCGCTCGCTGTCCCGCCGCCCACACTTCGGGCCATGGGTGAGGTAGACGCCGAGGCTTTCCGCCACCGAGAGGCCCGGCCGCTCGCCGATGAGCACCGCCACCATGCCGGCGCCGAGACGCGCGCCGATGTCGTCCCCCAGCGCCACCCGCGCCTGGGTCGCGAGCACCACAGGGCCCGTGCGCAAATCACCCAGGCGCTCCATCGCCGCATGGACGAGGGGTGCCGCATGCACGGCCACCGCCGTGGCGGACAAGCCGTCCGCCACCACGAAGACGAGGTCCGCCCCCTTCGGCATGGCGGCCAGCGCCTGCGCCCCCTCCATACCGAGGCGGCGGCCGAGATCGGGCCGGCGCAGATAGATGGAGCGGTCGGTCGCCTCGCTCCTCACCCGCACCGTATCGAGCGGGGCGATGTCGGCGGCGAGCGCATCGAGATCGAGGGGCGCATGCACCGCATCCCGCGCGCGGGCGTGGGCATGCTGGAAGTCCAGCACCGCATCGAGCGGCATGGCATCGCCCGTGCGGCCAAGGCCGATGCGCGCCGCGGTGGCGCCACGCAGGGCGGACCAGGGGTCCTTGCTCAGGTCCCTGCGCGGATCGGTGCGGATATCGGACGTGTCCATGGCTGGCTCCTCGGTCATGCGACCCGCGCCGCGCCATCCACCAGCCGGGCGACACGGGGGTCGCGCGGCTCCAGGGAACGGATGCGGCCGTCGGGCGCCACCATGTCCATGCGCTCCAGCCAGGCCTCGAACTCCGGCGCGGCCTTGAGGCCGAGGGTGGAGCGCACGTAGAGCACGTCGTGGAACGACAGGCTCTGATAGTTGAGCATGATGTCGTCGGCGCCCGGCACGGCGATAAGGAAGGTGAGGCCCGCCGTGGCCAGGAGGGTCATCAGGCCATCCATGTCGTCCTGGTCGGCTTCGGCATGGTTGGTGTAGCAAACATCGCAGCCCATGGGCAGGCCGAGCAGCTTGCCGCAGAAATGATCTTCCAGCCCGGCGCGGATGATCTGCTTGCCGTCATAGAGATATTCAGGACCGATGAAACCCACCACCGTATTCACGATCATCGGCTTGAAGGCGCGGGCCACCGCATAGGCGCGCGCCTCCATGGTCTGCTGGTCGACCCCATGGTGCGCCTCGGCGGACAGGGCTGCGCCCTGGCCGGTCTCGAAATACATCACATTGTCGCCCACCGTCCCGCGCTTCAGACCAAGCGCCGCCTCCCGGGCCTCCTTGAGGATGGCAAGGTCCACGCCGAAGCCGCGGTTCGCCGCCTCCGAGCCCGCGACGGACTGGAACACGAGGTCCACCGGCGCGCCCCGGTTCATGATCTCGATGGCATTGGTCACATGGGTGAGCACGCAGGTCTGGGCCGGGATGTCGTAGGTCTGGCGCAGGCCGTCGAGCATCTCCATGAGGGCGATGGCGTTGGGCACGCTGTCGGTGGCCGGATTGATGCCGATCACCGCATCGCCCACCCCGTAGAGCAGCCCGTCCAGCACCGAGACGGCGATGCCCCTCAGGTCATCGGTGGGGTGGTTCGGCTGCAGGCGCGAGCCGATCCGCCCCGGCAGGCCGAGAGTGGTGCGGAAGGCCGTCACCACCCGGCACTTGCGCGCCACCGCGATGAGGTCCTGCGCGCGCATGAGCTTGGAGACCGCAGCCACCATTTCCGGCGTGAGGCCGCCCGCGAGCGCTCCGAGCGCCTCCGGCGTCGCCTCGTACCCCAGCAGCCAGTCGCGGAACTCGCCCACCGTGAGATGGGAAACCGGTGCGAAGGCCGCCGCGTCGTGCCCGTCGAGGATGAGGCGGGTCACCTCGTCCTCCTCATAGGGCACGAGGGGCTCGGCGAGGAACAGCTTCAGCGGCAGATCGGCGAGAACGCTGCGGGCCGCCACCCGCTCCGCGTCGCTCGCCGCGGCAAGGCCGGCCAACTGGTCGCCCGAGCGCAGCGGCGAGGCCGCCGCCATCACCTGCTTCAGATCAGCGAACACATGGCGCTCGCCGCCGAGATCGCACCTGTAGGGCGCCATGGTGGTCTCCTGCCTGATCCGGTTGCGTTCAGCGTGTCAGAGCGCCATCGCCTCGAACTCCGCGAGCGCGCGCTCGAAGCGGAAGAGGTTGGCGGCGGTGTAGGCGCGATAGTCAAAGGCGATGGTGGAATCGAGCTCGGACACCATGCTCCACAAGCTCTCGCGCAGCAGCGAGGCGACGATCATCGCCTGGAGCCGCACACGCAGGGCATCGTCCGGCTGGCGGTCGAAATAGAAGGCCAGCATGGCTTCGCGCTCGCCACGGTCGAACTCGTTGTTGGAGGCGAGGTTGCCGAGGTCGAACAGGGGCGTGTTGAAGCCCCCGTAGTCCCAGTCGATCAGCCAGAGGCGCTTGCCGTCGTCGATGAAGTTTCCGGGCAAGAGGTCGTTGTGGCCGAACACGGTCTGCGAAGGACCGAGCCGGCTCTCCAGGCGCTCCGCGACGCGCGCGAGGCGCGGCAGCTCGGCCGTCAGCCGGTGCCGGCGGGTGGCCAGCACCGAGAGGTAGTTGCGGAGCACATGAAAGGTCCAGAAGCTGAGGGCCGGCCCACGCAGATGGCGCGTCACCTCCCGATGGGCCGTCTTCACCAGCTCCACCACCCGGGGCATCTCGGCCCGCACATCGGCGGCAGTGAAGGTATGTCCCTCGATGAAGTCGATGACGATGAGGCCCGGCTCGAAATAGCGCAGCGCCGGCGACACGCCGGCCGCCTCCGCCGCCAGCGCCGCCGCGCGCTCGTTGAAGCGCATCACGTTGTGCAGCGGGATGTCGTCGCCGAGGCGGACCACATAGCGGCGCGGCCCGTCCTCCACCAGAAAGTTGCTGTTGGTGATGCCGCCGCCCAGCGGCTGCGGGTCCACCGGGCCGCTCCAGAAGGCGAGTGCGCGGATGCGGTCCGCGGCGGTGATGGTCATGCCAGTCCCTTGCGCGTCTGGATCTTCTCGGCCGCGGCGCCGATCAGCCGGTCGGCGATCATGCCGATGAAGGCCACGCACAGGCCCGCCACGATGCCGAGGCCCACATCCGCCTTCGACAAGGCGGCATAGGTCACCTGGCCGAGGTCCCGCGTGCCGACGAGCGCCGTGATCACCAGCATGGACAGTGCCAGGAGGATGGTCTGGTTGAGCCCCAGCAGCATGTCCGGCAACGCCAGCGGCAGGCGGATGCGGGTGAGGATCTGCCGCCGCGTGCAGCCGCTCATCACCCCGGCCTCGATCAGCTGCGGCGACACCTGCGCCACGCCGTGCGCCGTGTAGCGGATGGCCGGCGCGATGGCATAGAGGACGATGGCGACCAGCGCGGTGAAGTCCCCCACGCGGAACAGCATCACGATGGGAATGAGGTAGACGAAGGCCGGCAGCGTCTGCAGCGTGTCGATCACCGCCTCCACCACGGCCCTGAGCCTCGGCCGCTCGGCGCAGGCGATGCCCACCGGAACGCCGATCAGCACCGAGATGACCACCGCCACCCCGCACAGGTAGACGGTGATCATGGTGGCCTGCCACAGGCCCACCGCGGCCATGAAGGCGCACATGATCCCCACCGTGAGGGCAAGCCGGAAGCCGCCGAGCCGGAAGCCGGCCAGCGTCACCACCGCCACCACCCACGGCCAGGGCAGCGCCAGCATGAAGCGCTTCACCGGGGCAAGGACATTGAGCAGGATGAGGGTCTTCACCGCTTCGAGCGGATCGTGGAAATTGAGGTTGATCCAGGAGACGAGCTCACTCCAGAACGGGGCGGTGGACAGCCGCCAGGCCTGCGGATAGGGCGCGATCTGGGGGGCGCTCGCCGCAGCCAGCCAGAGGCCGCCGGCCACCGCCAGGGCGAGCCAGAGCCCGAGCCGCAGCCGGCGCAGCTCCCGCTCCCCCCGGCGCGGGCTCCGGGCCCGGTGGGCAAGCGCCTGGGCGAAGCGGTCGAGCAGGATGGCCAGCACGGTGATGGCGAGCCCCGCCTCCAGCCCCGCGCCGATGTCGAGGCGGCGGAGCGCGGCCAGCACGTCCCAGCCCAGGCCGCCGGCGCCGATCATGGAAGCGATGATCACCACGTTGAGCGAAAGCATGATCACCTGGTTCACGCCCACCATGAGCGCCGGCATGGCGGAAGGCACCAGCATCTTCCAGGTGATCTGGTGGCGCGTGCATCCGGTCATGCGGCCGAGGGCATGGATCTCCTCCGGCACGGCGCGGATGGCGACGATGGTGACGCGGACCATGGGCGGCACCGCGTAGATGACGGTGGCGATCATGGCCGACACCGGCCCGAAGCCGAACAGGATCAGCATGGGCAGGAGATAAGCGAAGACCGGCATGGTCTGCGCCAGATCAAGCAGTGGCGAGACGAGGCGCTCCAGCGCCTTGTGGCGCACGCACGCGAGCCCGATCAGGAGCCCTCCCCCCGCGCCGAGGAGGCTCGACACCAGCACCGAGGCAAAGGTGGACATGGCGCTCGTCCACTGGCCGAAGGCAGCAAGGTAGAGCAGCCCCACGGCCATGCCGATCGCGAGCCTTGGGCCACCCACCGCGTAGGACAGTGCGGCGGCCGCTATGACCATGGAGAACCAAGGAATGGGTGGGAAGAGCTGCACCGCCGCCGACCCCTCGCCCTGCAGCACGCCGGTGGAGAAGAGCATCTTCGCGAGCGTCAGGGGCAGGTCCAGGAGCGAGGCGATGGCGCGCGTCAGGTCGCGCACCGTGAACAGGCCGAAGGAGGCCTGTCCCATCAGCCACTTCATGAAATCGGAAATCCAGCGGGCCACCGGCACCTGCCAGGCGGCAGGATATTTCCACGCCCAGGCGGGCAGCGCCTCCGGAGTGAGCGACACGAGGACAATTGTCGCCAGCGTCACGGCGATCCACAGGCGGCGGGGCCCTGTGAGGGTCCGGGCCACGGCCGCCATGACGCCGGCGACCCGGGGCGCTCCCTGCGTTGAAGCCATGGTCATGCCGCCGACGCGCCCCGCTCGCGGCCCACCAGCATGTCGATCATGGCGAGGCGGTCGATGGCGCCGATGATGCGGCCGTTATCCACCACGCCGAACGCCGCATCGGAGGCGCCCACCTGATGGGCGAAGGTGACGATGCGCGCCCGCGCGTCGATGAGGCCGCCGAACTGCGCCCCGGCGGGGGCCGGGCGCATGACCGAGCGGGCGGTGAGGATCTTTGCCTTGGGCGCCTCGCGGGTGAAGGCGCGCACATAGTCCGTGGCCGGGCTCATCACCAGCTCCTCGGCGGTGCCGATCTGCTCCACGCGGCCGTCCTTCATGATGGCGATGCGGTCGGCGATGCGCACCGCCTCGTCGAAATCGTGGGTGATGAAGACGATGGTCTTCTTCAGCATGCCTTGCAGGCGCAGCACCTCGTCCTGCATCTCGCGGCGGATCAGCGGGTCGAGCGCGGAGAAGGGCTCATCCAGGAACCAGACGTCGGGGTCGGCGGCGAGGGAGCGGGCAATGCCCACGCGCTGCTGCTGGCCGCCGGACAATTCGCGGGGAAAGCGGGCCTCGCGGCCAGAGAGGCCGACGAGCTTGATCATCTCCAGCGCCTTCGCCTCCCGCACCGCGCGCGGACGGCCTTGCACCTCCAGCGGGAAGGCCACGTTGCCAAGCACGCTCAGGTGCGGCAACAGCGCGAAATGCTGGAACACCATGCCCATCTGATGGCGGCGGATCTGGATCAGCTCGCCCTCGGAAAACCGGAACAGGTCGCGCCCCTCGAACAGCACCTCGCCGGCGGTGGGCGGCGTGAGGCCGGAGAGGCAGCGCACCAGCGTGGACTTGCCCGACCCGGACAGGCCCATGATGACGAAGGTCTGCCCGCGGGCGATCTCAAGGTCCACGTCACGCACCGCGGCGGTGACGCCAGCGGCGGCAAGCTCCGCGGCGTCGGCGGTCAGGCGGCCGTCGGTCACGAAGCGCCGGGCCTTCGGCCCGTAGAGCTTGGCGACGCCACGACAGGCGAGGACGGGATGGCTCATGGCTGGCAGCCCTTCTGGGAAGACGAACCCGGTCCCGCGCCGGGGCGAAGAGCGAGCTTCGCGGCGGGCGCAGGACCTGGAGCATTTCACGGGAGCGGTGGAAAGCTCCAGGTCATTGAGCATCAGGGCTTTCGCGAAGCGAAGCGGAAGCCGGTTCGCTCGAAACCCCTTCCATGGGTCAGCAATGACGGGTGACAGGACCCCTCACGACTTGACCCAGGCCTTCCAGACGGCTTCGTTCTTCTTCACCCAGTCGGCCGCCACGTCCTCGACCTTCTCGCCGTCGATATCGACGCGGGCGGCGAGCTCACCCATGGTCTTGTTGTCGAAGGTGTAGGCCTTGATGATGTCGTAGGCGCCCGGCCACTTCTTCTGCATGCCGGACCACACCGCCTTCCAGATGGGACCGCGGGGCTTGGCGCAATCGTACTTCGCGTCCTTGTTCACGCCCCAGGCCGGATCTTCGTAGCAGGCTGCCTCATAGGGCGGGAACTCGACGAACTCGCCCTTGTACTTGATGGGCGCCCAGTGCGGCACGTAGATCCACAGGATGATCGGCGCCTTGCGCTCATAGGCGCTCTTCAGCTCGGCGAACATGGCGGCGTCGGTGCCGGCGTGCACCACCTCGAACGGCAGGCCAAGAGCCTCGACCCGCTCCTCGTCATAGCCGCCCCAGGTGGAGGGGCCGCCGAGATAGCGCCCCTTGGGCGCGGTGTCGGCGGTGGCAAAGACCTTGGCGCAGGCCTTCAGCGCCTTCCAGTCCGGCAGGCCGGGGCACTTTTCCTTCATGTATTCGGGGAACCACCAGTCCTCGCGCGCCTCCATGCCGGATGACCCGAGGTTCTGCACCCCGCCCGTCTTCACGGCGGCATCCAGCGCCTCCTGGGCGGTCGTGGCCCACACCTCCGGGGCGACGGTCAGGTCGCCGGTGGCCATGCCGCTGAACTGGGCGAGGTAATCGGCCGGCACGTAATCCACGTTGTAGCCGGCCTTCTTGAGGATCTCGCCCATGATATGGGCGCTCAGGAGCTCGCCGGTCCAGTCGTTGAGGGTGATCTTGATGGGATCCTTGGACTCGGGGGCGGCGCTGGCCGTGCCGACCGCGAGGGAAAGGGCGCCCGCAAGGGCGATGCGAGACAGCGTGCGAAGCATGGAAATCCCCTTTGGAAGTTATGATCTGATGCGCTTCGACTGTTTACCCTATAGAAAATAACACATAGTCTCAGGAATTTTCTGGAGCATATTTTGTTTTTTGGGCACTCGCCTGCGCTAATTTGTGGCTTCCCGTGACTATTTTCGGTGCACGCCCCCGCCGATTTCCTCCCTTGAGCGATGAACGGCCTTTCAACTCCCGCAGCACTCAGGCGAGGATCTTCGCCATCTGCGGATCGATGAGCGGGGTGAGATGCACCTGCGCCGGAACGCGGACGGTCGCCACATCCAGCTCGTAGGTGCCGGCCAGCACGAACGCCTCGTCCAGCCCCGCCTGCGGCTGGCGCACATAGCCGAAGCCGATGGGCCTGCCGACCGTGTGGCCGAACCCGCCGGAGGACAACCAGCCCACGCGCTCGCCGTTGCGATAGATGGTCTCGCGGCCGAGCAGAACCACTTCCGGATCGTCCACGGTGAAGCAGGCGAGGCGCTTCTTCAGCGGCTCGGCCTGCTTCCTTTCCAGGGCGTCCCGGCCGATGAAGGAAATGTTCTTGTCGAGCTTGATCGCCCAGCCGAGGCCGCTCTCGAAGGGGGTATGGTCCGGCCCGATGTCGGCGCCCGAGGCCCAGTAGCCCTTCTCCAGCCGCAACGTCTCGATGGCCCGGTAGCCGGCGTTGCGGATGCCATGCCCGGCGCCCGCCTCCATGAGCGCGTCATAGACCGTGGCGGCGAACTCCACGGGCACATGCAGCTCGAAGCCGAGCTCGCCGACGAAGGTGAGGCGCAGCGCCATCACCGGGGCGCCCGCCACGGTGATGTTGCGCAGGGTGGCGAAGGGAAAGGCGCTGTTGGAAACATCGTCGCGGGTCAGCTTCTCCAGCACCCGGCGCGCGTTCGGCCCCATCAGCGAGAGCACCGAATACATGGAGGACACGTCCATGAGGTGGGCGTCGAGCCCCTCCGGCAGGTGTCGCTTCAGCCAGTCGAAGTCCTTCGTGGCGGCGCCCGTGCCGGCGACGATGTAATAGGAGGTCTCCGACAGGCGCCCCACGGTGAGGTCGCATTCGATGCCGCCCCGGGCGTTGAGCATGGGGGCGTAGGTGAGCGTGCCCACCGGGCGCGTCATGTCGCCGGCGCTCACATAAGAGAGCGCCTCCTCCGCATCCTTGCCCACCAGCAGGAACTTGGCGAACGAGGTCTGGTCGAAGACCGTGACGCCCTCGCGCGTCGCCTTGTGCTCGCGGGCCACCGCGTCGGTCCAGTTGGGGCGGCCGAAGGTGTAGTGGTCCCTCGCCTCCTCGCCCGCGGCCGCGAACCAGTTGGGCCGCTCCCAGCCGAGCTTCTCGCCGAACACCGCGCCCTGCGCCTTCAGCCGGTCGTAGAGCGGCGAGCGGCGCAACGGCCGGCCGCTCTTGTGCTCCTCATGGGGCCAGGCGACGGTGTAGTGCTTGGCATAGGCCTCGAGGGTGCGGGCGCGCACCCAGTTCACGTCCTGGTGGTTGCGGCCGAAGCGCAGAATATCCACCGGGGAGAGGTCGTAGGGCGGCTCGCCGCCGGCGATCCACTCCGCCAGCACCTTGCCTGCGCCGCCGCCGGAGGCGATGCCGAAGGCGTTGAAGCCCGCGCCCACGTAGAAGCCCGTGAGCTCGGGCGCCTGGCCGAGGATGAAGTTGCCGTCCGGCGTGAAGCTTTCCGGCCCGTTGATGAGCTGCTTGACACCTGCCGTCTGGAGCGCCGGCACGCGCCCCAGGGCCAGCTCCATGAGCTGCTCGAAATGGTCGAAGTTCGATTGCAGCAGCTGGAAATTGAAGTTCTTGGGGAAGCCGTCCGCCGCCCAGGCGATGGGGTTGGGCTCGTAGCCGCCCATGACGAGGCCGCCCACCTCTTCCTTGTAATAGGTGAGGCGGTCGGGATCGCGCAGGGTCGGCAAAGTGGAGGTGACGCCCTCGATGCGCTCGGTCACCATGTACTGGTGCTCCACCGAGACGAGGGGCACGTTGACGCCCACCATGGCGCCCACCTCGCGCGCCCACTGGCCGGCGCAATTCACCACGATCTCGCAGCGGATCGGCCCGCGGCTCGTCTCCACCACCGTGACGCGGCCGTTCTCCACCTGGAAGCCGAGCACCTCCGTGTCCTCAATGATGCGGGCGCCGTTCATGCGCGCGCCCTTGGCGAGGGAGCCGGTGATGTCGGAGGGGTTGGCCTGCCCGTCGGTGGGCAGGAAGGCGGCGCCCACCACGTCGGAGATGTCCATGAGCGGCCACAGCTCCAGCGCCTCCGAGGGGGTCAGGAGGTGCATGTCGAGGCCGAAGGAGCGCGCCGTGGTGGCCTGGCGCTTCACCTCGGTCCAGCGCTCCTCGGTGCAGGCGAGGCGCAGGCCGCCGTTCATCTTCCAGCCGGTGGCGAGGCCCGTCTCCTGCTCCAGCGTCTGGTAGATCTTCACGGACTCGCCGAGCAGCTGGGTGATGTTGGCGTTGGAGCGCAGCTGGCCCACCAGGCCGGCCGCGTGAAAGGTGCTGCCGGAGGTGAGCTTGTGGCGCTCGATCAGCACCGTGTCCTTCCAGCCCAGCTTGGCCAGGTGGTAGGCCGTCGACGTGCCGATGATGCCGCCACCGACGATGACGACCTGCGCTTGGGTCGGAAACTCAGCCATGAAGATCCCCTGATAGGTCCCGGCGGCAGGCCGCGCGGAGGAAGGAGCAGCGCATGCGCCCGTCCTCCCTCGCCAGGCCGGAACCGGAGCCCTGTCCGGCCCGGCCGCGCTGCGTCGTCAACGCCTGCCGTCGCAGCATCCTTGACACCTCACAGCATGAAGTCAACATAATCCCACAATCAAATATTGATTCATGTGGGAAATCGAGGTTTTGTGGATTTGCCGCCCCTGAGACCCTTCACGGGCCGGCCGTTTTCCCGCGCATCACTTCGCCCATCGGGCCCTGGCATTGGAGAGTGGACGGACATGACCGACCTCGATACGGACCTCCTCGCGGACTTCGCGGGCCGGCTCGCGGACATCGCCCGGCACCTCGCGCGGGCGCATTTCCGACAGACGACGGCCTATGAGCGCAAGGCCGACGAGAGCCCGGTGACCATCGCCGACAAGGCCATCGAGGCGGCCATGCGCGACGCCATCGTCCAACGCTTTCCGGGCCACGCCATCCTGGGGGAGGAGGCCGGCATGACGGGGGCGGACACGCGCCTGTGGGTGCTCGATCCCATCGACGGCACCAAGAGCTTCATCACCGGCATGCCCCTGTTCGGCGCCCTCGTCGCCTTCGCGGAGGAGGGTGTGCCCCGGGTGGGGGTGATCGAGATGCCGGCGCTTGCCGAGCGCTGGACCGGCGCCCGGGGCAACACCTTCCTCAACGGCGTGCCCGCGCGCGTCAGCGGATGCGCCGGGCTTGCGGATGCAAGGGTCTATACCTCTTCCCCGGACTTCTTCCGGCCCGAGGACTGGGCCCGCTACGACGCGCTGAGCCGCAAGGGGGCGATGCGCCGGTTCGGCGGCGATTGCTACCAGTACGGCCTGCTCGCCTCGGGCCATTGCGACCTGGTGGTGGAGACCTCGCTCCAGCCTTACGACTTCATGGCCCTGGTGCCGGTTGTGGAAGGCGCCGGCGGCGTCATGACCGACTGGGACGGGTACCCCCTCGGCCTATCCTCGGACGGAAAGGTGGTGGCCGCCGCTTCCGCCGCCCTTCATGCCGAGGCCCTGCGCGTCCTCAACGCCTGAGGCTCCGGCCCCTTCCCGCACCTGCGATGCCTGGACCGGCCATCCCCCGGTGGCCGGGCAAGTCGCGCGATCCGCCGCCTCCCGCAGGCCTTCCCCACCGCCAGCCCCGGTCGGCGCAGCCGGCCTCGCGGTGGTCTTATGTTGCGACAGACTTGGCTTTGTGTGGCTTTCGCCTCGTCCCACAGGGCCGGAGGGCGATGCAACGGGGGAGATCCGCCTCCATCGCCGGGCTTCCCCCTCAGCCGCGCGCCGAAGGACCCGCCGCCACGTCCCGCACGCTTTGTGCGAACACGTCCGTCGTCATGAGGGCGCGGCAGCGGTCGAAGCGGCGGTTGGCATAGGCCCAGAAGTCGTCCACCGGATTGGCGTTGGCGTGCTGGATGAGGCCCCACAGGGTCCACAGCAGGTCGCACATGGCCTTGTAGATGACCACTCGCCCCGCCTCGTAAGGCGTTGGCAAGCCATCGAAATAAGCCTCCACCAGCAGGCGCTCGCCGGCCGGGTCCAGCTCCGCCTCCACCACCACGTCGCCGAGGTCCCAGGCGGGATCGTTCATGCCGGAATATTCCCAGTCGACGATCCACATGCGCTCGCCTGTGTCGAGGAAGTTCTCGGCCAGGGGATCGCAATGGCAGGGGCAGCTGGGCAAGGGGTGGGCGGCCAGGGCCGAACGCACCTCCCCGGCGGAGGCAAGCACCTCGTAATAGCCGTCCGGCACCTGCGCCCGCTTCGCCTTCAGGATGGCAAGATACTGATCCAGCATGGAAAAAAGGTCGAAGGTGAAGGCGAATGTCTCACCGCTGTCGTGCAGCGTCCGCAACGCCCGCGCGGCCCGCGCCACCGCGCCGGGCACCTTGGCGAAGCTCGGGCCGGACATGGTGCGGCAGTCCGCGACGGCCTCGGTGAGCATGAGCCCGTCCTCGCTCGCCGCCACCACCCGCGGGCTCACGCCGGCACGGGCTGCGGCGCGCGCCGCCACCAGTTCCACGCGGCGGTCGATATATTCCGCGGTGCCGTGGCCGGGAATGCGCAGCACATGCCTGCCCTTCGGCCCCGCCACCGCATAGACCCGGTTGGTGAGCCCGCCGAGCCGCGCGATCCGAAGCCCCGCCTCCGCCGCATCGTAGAAGCCGAGGCGCGCAAGGGCGGCGCGCGCTTCGGCCTCTTCATCCCCGACGACACCGCCGGCCGTGTCCTGCTCGCTCATGCTCGTCTCTCGGAAGTGCGGCGCGCTTCGCGGCGCCTTGTGCCTTGGAACTGGGGCCGCCTCAGGCGAGAAGGCGGCTGTTGTCCGGGTCGTAGAGCGTGCGCGGGACGCGGCTGGCGGAATAAGCGGTGCCGAAGGCCTCGATCTCGAAGCTGTCCGCCTTCGCCGCCTCCACCGGCAGCCAGCCGAAAGCGATCATCTTGCCCACCGTATGGCCGAAGCCGCAGCTCGCCGTCTGCCCCACCACCTTTCCGTCCTTCAGGATAGTCTCGCCGCCGAGGAGGGGGACAAACCCCTCCAGCGTGAACAGCTCCAGGGTGTGGCTCGGCCCGCCCTCGCGCAGCTTCAGCAGCGCGTCGCGGCCCTTGAAATCCTTGGAGAAGTCCACGGCGAAGCCGAGCCCCGCGGAAAGCGGATCCTGGTCCGGCCCGATCTCGGCGGACCAGTAGAGATATCCCTTCTCCAGCCGGCAGGTCTCGATGGCGCGGTAGCCCACGTCGCGGATGCCGAAGGCGGCGCCGGCCCTCTTCAGCGTCTCGTAGAGGCCGGCGGCATATTCGGTGGGAACGTGCAGCTCGAAGCCCAGCTCGCCCACGAAGCCGACCCGCACCGCCCGCACCGGCACATCGCCGACCTCGACCTCGCGCACCGCCAGGAAGGGGAAGGACTCATTGGAGAAATCGTCATCCGAGACCTGCTGGAGCACGGCGCGGGAGAGCGGGCCGCAGATGTTGATCACGGCATAAGCGGAGGTCACCTCGGTGAGGCGCACCGGGCTTCCAGCCGGGATCTGGCGGGTGACCCAATTGGCATCGCGCACCCCGAAGGCGGAGCCGGAATTCATGACGAAGCGGTCCTCGCCGATGTGCAGCAAGGTCACTTCCGCCTCGATTCCACCCTTTGAATTCAACAGGTTGGTGTAGATGCAGCGACCCGGCTCGCCGGCGATGCGGGCGCTCGACATGCCTTCCAGAAGTTCAGTGGCTCCGGCACCTTCGATGAGGAATTTCGAGAAGGAGGTCTGGTCGATCAGAACCACCCCTTCCCTGATGGCCCTGTGCTCTTTTCCCACCCCGTCGAACCAGCTCGGCTTGCCCTCGAAGCTTGAGACCTCCGGCTGAATGTCCTCAGGTCCGGGAAACCAGAGGGGCCGCTCCCAGCCGAAGCGGGCGCCGAACAGCGCGCCGGCCGCCTTCAGCTGCTCGTGCAGGGGCGACCGGCGCAGGCCGCGGCCGGCCTTGTTCTCCTCCGCCGGCCAATGGACCTTGTAGTAATTGCCATAGGCCTCGATGGCCCGCTCCTCCAGGAAGCGGCCCACCGCGTGGGGCTTGCCGAAGCGGCGCACGTCGAAGGCCCACAGGTCCATGCCCGGGTCGCCGTCGATAATCCAGTTGGCCATGGCCTCGCCCGCCCCGCCCGAGGCGGCGATGCCGGCGGTGAAGCCGCAGGCGACGAAGAAATTGTCCAGCTCCGGGGCGAGGCCCATGATGGGCTCGCCGTCCGCCGAGGCGGGGATGGGACCGTTGATGACGGTCTGGATGCCCACCTCGTTGAGGATGGGCAGGCGCTCGGCGCAAGGCAGGGCGAACAGCTCCAGCCGGTCCATGTTCTCCGGGAACAGCTCGCGGCCGAACTCGAACGGCGGGCGGGAACGCCAGCACCCCTTGGTGCCGTCCTCCCAGCCGCCGATGGCGAAGGCGGCCACATCCGGCTTCAGATAGAAATTCTTGTCCGGGTCGCGCAGGGTGGGCAGGGTCTTGGGCAGGTCCAGCTTCTTCTCGGTGAGGAAATACTGGTGCTCCACCACGCCGGCGGCGAGGGACACGCCGGCCATCTCGCCGATGCGCTTCGCCCACAGCCCGGCGCAATTGACCAGGATCTCGCAGCCGATGGTGCCCTTGTCGGTCTCCACCCCGACCACCCGGCGCCTCTCCTTCAGGATGCGGGTGACGAGGGTGTTCTCCTGGATCGTCACCCCGCCCTTGCGGGCCTCGAAGGCGAAGGCCTGGGTGAGCGCATAGGGGTCGATATAGCCGTCGGACGGGATGAAGGCGGCGCCCACCACCCCCTCGGGATCGATGAAGGGGAAAAGGTCCTTCGCCTCCGAGGTGGAGAGGGAGTGGCACTCGAAGCCGAAGCTCTTCGCAAGCGTCATGGAGCGGCGGATCTCGCTCCAGCGGTCGGGCGAGGAGGCGAGGCGCAGGGAGCCCACCTTCTTCCAGTCGATGGCCTGCTCGCTCTCGGCGGCGAGGCGGTCGAACACCGCCACGGAATTCTGCATCAGCCGCGTCAGGTTCCTGCGGCCGCGCAGCTGGCCCACGAGGCCGGCGGCATGCCAGGTGCAGCCGTTGGTGAGCAGGGATTTCTCCAGCAGCAGCACGTCCTTCTCGCCGCGGCGGGCGAGATGATAGGCGAGCGAGCAGCCGATGGCGCCACCTCCGATGATGACGATGCGGCTGGTGCGGTCGAACGATCCGGACATGCCTCTGGCCTCTGGATACGCGGAATGGGGAGGGCGCGCCCCAGCCCCATGCCGGCGGCGCAGGGGAAAGCAAACATGCGACCCCAACAAGTGTCAAACTTTTATCTCTTAAAACCACATTCAATTTGGCTTTTTGTGGCTTTTCGGAGAATCGCCAACAGGCCGGCCGTTGGAGGGCGCCCGGCGCCAAAGCCCCGGTGAAAAGCCCCTGCGAGCGGCACACGTACACAAAACACAGCACAAATGCTCGATTTTCGTGCGTCGCGCCCTGACACGGGCGATGCTTTGTGGCATTCATTGCAACATGCGGGTCGCGCCCCAGCCGCGGCCGCCGGGGAAACCGTCCGATCATGTCTCTCAAGCGCCAGAACGACATCCTGCAGGTGGTCCGCGCCAAGGGCAGCTATTCCATCGCGGAGCTCGCCTCGCGCCTCTCGGTCTCCACCGAAACCATCCGCCGCAACATCCAGCCCCTCATCGAGGACGGCACGCTGCTGCGCTTCCACGGCGGCATCATGATTCCGGAGGTGGCGGAGGAGCCGCCGTTCCAGCGCCGCATGCATGTGAACAACGAGGCGAAATGGGCGGTGGCCACCCTGGTGCGCGACCAGGTGCAGGACGGCGACAGCCTCATCCTCGACAACGGCACGACCTCCGCCTATCTGGCGGACGCCCTCTCCAGCCACTCCCGGCTCACCGTCGTGACCCACTCGGTGCAGATTGCCCACCGCCTCGCCTCCAAGAACGGCAACCGGGTGTTCATGGCCGGCGGCGAGCTGTCCGGCGAGGATGGCTCGGCCATGGCCCCCTCCACGCTGGACTTCATCCGCCAGTTCCAGGTGCGCTACGCCTTCATCTCCGTGGGCGGCATCACCCATGCCGGCGAGCTCGGCGACTTCCATCTGTTCGAGGCGGAATTCGCCCGCGTCGCCATGCAGCAGGCCCAGGAGGCCTGGGTGATCGCCGACCGCACCAAGTTCGGCCGCGAGGCGCCGGTGAAGGTGTGCCAGCTGGCGGCGGTGGACACCCTGGTCTCCGACGCGGCGCCCCCGCCGGAATTTGCCGCCCGCTGCCGCGGCGCGGGAGTGCGCATCCTGGTGCCCCATGAGGCGGGCAGGAGCGCCGCGAAGGACAGCGCGAAGGCGGGCAAGGCCTCCAC
This sequence comes from Xanthobacter nonsaccharivorans, assembly GCF_043194755.2. Taxonomy (NCBI): domain Bacteria; kingdom Pseudomonadati; phylum Pseudomonadota; class Alphaproteobacteria; order Hyphomicrobiales; family Xanthobacteraceae; genus Xanthobacter; species Xanthobacter nonsaccharivorans. Next base: position 4,452,913 of record NZ_CM195526.1, read on the forward strand.
CTGAGCAGGCTGCCCGGCGCGCCCTCCCGCTCCGTCACCGGCGCTGCCCCGGAAAGCGGCGCGCCGCCTGCGATGCCGCCAGGCCATGCGCCTGCTTTCCCGGCAGGCGCCGCGCCCTTGGGCAGGCGGTTCGCGCGCGTCCCGATCCGCGTCCGGCGCAAGCTGGCCGGATGATGCCTTCTCGCGCATGAAGCGGGGGGCGCGGCTCGCTTATGGCGGGTTTTCGATATAAAATGTCGTGATCTGAAAAGCGTCGAAGGACCCAGGATCGAACAATTCCAGTCGACGCCTGGAGCGTGATCCCGCCGGAGCGACACGATCCGGCCGGTCAATCGCCTCCGGCTCCAGAGCGCAGCGCGGCGCCGCAGGGAGAGCGAGATGCTGGACACCACCGACACCCACCTTCAGGCGCTCCTGCGCCGCCGCAAGCCGGGCTACAGCCTGGAGGCGCCGTTCTACACCGACCCCGCCATCTTCGCCGCCGACCTCGACCTCATCTTCGGCCGCCACTGGATCTATGTGGGCGTCGAGCCCGACGTGGCCGAGCCCGGCGATGCCATGGTGATCGACATCGGCAAGACCTCCGTGATCATCGCCCGCACCGACGACGGCGAGGTCCGCGCCTTCCACAACGTATGCCGCCACCGCGGCGCCCGGCTGGTGGAGGAGTACAAGACCACGGTGGGCAACCTCGTGTGCCGCTACCACGCCTGGACCTACGACTTCGACGGCAAGCTCCTGTTCGCCGAGCACATGGGCAAGGACTTCGACACCTCCTGCCACGGGCTGAAGCCGGTGCACATCCGCTCGCTGGAGGGCCTGCTGTTCATCTGCCTCGCCGACGCGCCGCCCGACGATTTCGACGCGATGGCCGCGCGGATGGCGCCCTACCTTGCCCCCCATGACCTGCGCAACGCCAAGGTGGTGGCCGAGAGCGTCATCATCGAGCCGGGCAACTGGAAGCTGGTGATGGAGAACAACCGCGAGTGCTACCACTGCGCGGGCAACCACCCCGAGCTCACCGTGCCGCTGTTCGCCTACGGCTTCGGCTTCGCGCCGGAGGAGCTGGACGAGGTGGGCCGGCTGGAGGCCCGGCGCTACGCCGACCTGGTGGAGACCAGCCACGCCCAGTGGGAAAGCTGCGGCTTCCCCTCCCGCGGGGTCGAGCACCTGGACGACATGATCACCGGCTTCCGCACCGAGCGCCTGCCGCTGGACGGCGCCGGCGAGAGCCACACCGGCGACACCCGGGCGGCCTGCCGCAAGCTGCTCGGCAGCATCGACGACCCCCGGCACGGCGCCCTGCACTTCTGGACCCAGCCCAACAGCTGGCACCATTTCATGAGCGACCATGTGGTGACCTTCTCGGTCATCCCGCTCGATGCCGAGCAATCCCTGCTGCGCACCCGGTGGCTGGTGCACAAGGATGCGGTGGAAGGCGTCGACTATGACGTGGAGAACCTCACCTCGGTGTGGACCGCCACCAACGCGCAGGACAGCGCCCTGGTCGGCCTGTGCCAGGAGGGCGCCCGCAGCCCCGCCTATGAGCCGGGGCCCTATTCCCCGCACACGGAGATGCTCGTGGAGAAGTTCTCCAACTGGTACGTGGGCCGCATGCGCGCCCTCAACGCCCGCTGATCCGTGGACGCCTGATCCATGGATGCCCTTGCCACCCGCCCGGATTCCCGCCTCGCCCCCCGCGGCGCGGCCCTGCCCACCTGGGATCCGGAGCGCGACGACACCCTCGTGGTGCGGCAGGTGCGGCAGGAAACGGCGGACGTGAGGACCTTCGTCCTCGCGCCCGTGGACCCTGCCCGGTTCGCCTACGAGCCGGGCCAGTTCCTCACCCTCGATCTCGACATCGACGGGCAGAGGGTCAACCGCTGCTACACCCTCTCCTCCACGCCCACCCGGCCGGACACCGTGTCCATCACGGTGAAGCGCGTGCCGGGCGGGCGGGTATCCAACTTCCTGCACGACCACGTGGCCGAGGGCAACCTGCTCCATGCGGTGGGCCCCATGGGCGACTTCACCTGCGCGCGGCACCAGGCGGAGAAATATCTCTTCCTGTCCGGCGGCAGCGGCATCACGCCGGTCATGTCCATGGCCCGCGCGCATCTCGATCTTTCGACCCGCGCCGACATCGCCTTCCTGCACAGCGCGCGCACGCCGGCCGACATCATCTTCCGCGCCGAGCTGGAGCTGATGGCGCGGCAGGAGCCGCGCTTCCGCTTCGCCGCGATCTGCGAGCAGGACGCCCCGCTCGAGCCGTGGCACGGCCTGCGCGGGCGGCTCTCCCTCGCCCATCTGGAAGCGGTGGCGCCGGACTTCCGCGCGCGCGAGGTGTTCGTGTGCGGGCCCGCCCCCTACATGGCGGCGGTGCGTGACCTGCTGAAGGCTGCCGGCTTCGACATGGCCCGCCACCATGAGGAGAGCTTCGACTTCGCCACCCTCGCCGCCGCCGAGCCGGACGTCGCCGCGGAAGTGGTCGCCGACGCGGCGGCGCCGGCCACGGGCTTCAGGGTGGAGTTCAGGAAGAGCGGACGCACCATCGACTGCCCCTCCGACATGAACGTGCTGGAGGCCGCCCGCCGCGCCGGGGTGCGCCTGCCCTCCTCCTGCACCAAGGGCCTGTGCGGCACCTGCAAGTCGAAGCTCGTCGAGGGCACGGTGGAGATGAAGCACGGCGGCGGCATCCGCCAGCGGGAGATCGATGCGGGCATGGTGCTGATCTGCTGCGCCAGGCCCACCAGCGACCTCGTCATCGACCGCTGAGCGGAGGGTCTGCGCCCCCATGACCCTCTCCGCCTCCCGCACCGCCCCGCCGCCCGCCGGCCCCGCCGCGCCGGAGCCGATCGCGCGCCTGAAGCGCATCGGCTTCCTGACGCTGCCCAATTATTCCATGATCGCGCTCTCCAACGCGCTCGAAGCCGCCCGCATGGCCAATTACGTGACCGGCGAGGACACCTATGGCTGGGAGGTGCTGACCCTGGACGGCATCCCCGCCCCCGCCAGCAACGGCCTGTCGCTCAGCCCCACCCGCCGCCTCGCCGAGGCCGGCCCGCTGGACCTGCTCATGGTGTGCGGCGGCATCGACGTGCGCCAGGCGGTGGGCCGCGCCACCAGCGAGGCCCTGCGCCGCGCCGCCCGCAAGGGCCTCGCGCTCGGGGCCCTGTGCACCGGCACCTTCGCCCTCGCGGAAGCCGGGCTGCTGGACGGCTACCGCTGCGCCATCCACTGGGAGAACCTCGCCGCCATCCGCGAGGAATTCCCGGACGTGGCCTTCCAGGACGACGCCTTCGTCATCGACCGCGACCGCCTCACCTGCACCGGCGGCGTCGCCCCCCTCGACATGATGCTGGTGCTGATCGCCGCGAGCCTCGGGGCGCGCACGGCGGGGCTGGTGGCGGACCAGTTCATCGTCCGCCGCGCCGCCCCCCCGGAGCGGCAGAAGCCGCCGCTCGCCCCCGAGGTCGCCGGCCGCGCCCCCGCCCTCGCCAAGGCCACCGAGGTGATGACCCGGCACCTGGAGCGCCCGCTGGCCGTGGGCGAGGTGGCGGCGGCCGCCAACCTCTCCCAGCGCCAGCTGGAGCGGCTGTTCCAGCGCCATCTTCAGGTCTCGCCCGCCGCCTTCTACCTGGACCTGCGCCTGTCGCGGGCGCGGGAGCTGCTGCGCCTCTCGCCGCTGCCCGTCACCGACGTGGCGCTCGCCTGCGGCTTCCAGTCCGCCGCGCATTTCTCCGTCGCCTACGGGCGGCGCTTCGGCCATCCGCCCCGCGCGGAGCGCACCGCCTGACCCCTTGTTCCACGCCCCGCGCGTGACCCGGAGCTGCCCCCCGATGATCGCCCATGCCGACGCGCTTCTGAAGCCCCTCACCCTCAAGGGGCTCACCATCCGCAACCGGGTGATGAGCACCAGCCACGCCCCCGGCTACGGCAAGGACGGCAAGCCCCAGGAGCGCTACCAGCTCTATCACGAGGAGAAGGCCAAGGGCGGCATCGGCCTCACCATGTTCGGCGGCTCCTCCTCCGTCGCCCTCGACAGCCCGGCGGCGCCGTGGAACCAGGTGTCGGTGGCGGACGACAGCGTCATCCCCTTCTTCCGCAGCTTCGCCGAGCGCATCCACCGCCATGGCGCCAAGCTGATGATCCAGCTCACCCACATGGGCCGCCGCACCAAGTGGGACACGGAGAACTGGTTCCCCACCGTCTCCGCCTCGCCCCGGCGCGAGCCGGCCTCGCGCACCATCCCCAAGGAGCTGGAGCCGGAGGAGATCCAACGCATCATCGCCGATTTCGCCGCCGCCGTCCGGCGCTGCCGGGACGGCGGGCTCGACGGCTGCGAGGTCTCCGCCGCCCACGGCCACCTCATCGACCAGTTCTGGTCGCCCTCCGTGAACCGGCGCACCGACGGCTACGGCGGCAGCCTCGAAAACCGCATGCGCTTCGGCCGCGAGGTCCTGGACGCCATGCGCCGCGCGGCGGGCGACGATTATGTCATCGGCATCCGCATGTCCGGCGACGAGATGATCGCCGACGGCCTCTCCCACGAGGAGTGCGTGGAGATCGCCGCCACCTATGCCCGCGACGGCCTCGTGGACTTCATCAACGTGCTGGGCGGGCAGGCGCGGGACGACATGGCCCACGCCATCTCCCTGCCCAACATGTCCTTCCCGGTGGCGCCCTTCCTCAGCCTGCCGAGCGCCATCAAGCGCGAGGTGGACGTGCCCGTGTTCCACGCCCAGCGCGTGACGGACCTCGCCACCGCCGCCCGCGCCGTGGCCGAGGGGCACGTGGACATGGTGGCCATGACGCGCGCCCACATCGCCGACCCGCACCTCGTGAAGAAGCTCTCCGAGGGGCGCGAGGACGACATCCGCCAGTGCGTGGGCGCCGGCTATTGCATCGACCGCATCTATGTGGGCGGCGATGCCCTGTGCATCCAGAACGCCGCCACCGGCCGCGAGGCCACCATGCCCCACGTGATCCCCAAGGCGGAGGTGCGCCGCAAGGTGGTGGTGGTGGGCGCCGGCCCGGGCGGGCTCGAGGCGGCGCGGGTGTGCGCCGAGCGCGGCCATTCCGTGGTGCTGTTCGAGAAGAACGCGGCGGCCGGCGGGCAGGTCAACCTCGCCGCGAAGGCCGGCTGGCGGGAGGCGCTCTCCGGCATTCCGCGCTGGCTGGTGGGACAGGCGACGCGCCTCGGCGTGGACCTGCGCCTCGGCGTGGAGGCGACCGCCGAGGCGATCCTCGCCGAGGGGCCGGACGTGGTCATCGTCGCCACCGGCGGCCGGCCGAGCCACGGTCCCGCCAGGGGCGCCGACCGCGCGGCCACCACGGCGGACGTGCTCGCCGGCACGGCGGCGCCCTCCGGCTCGGTGCTGCTGTTCGACGAGATGGGCCAGCACAATGCCGCCTCCACCGCCGAGCAGCTGGCGAAGCGCGGCTGCCTCGTGGAGTTCGTCACCGCCGACCGCACCGTGGCGCAGGAGGTGGGCACCACCAACCAGCCCATCCACTATCGCGAGCTCTACAAGCTCGGCGTGGTCTTCTCCCCCAATCTCGACCTCGTGGAGATCTATCCCGAGGGCAACCGGCTGGTGGCCGTGCTGCGCAACACCTTCACCGATGCGGAGGAGGAGCGGGTGGTGGACCACGTGGTGGTGGAATACGGCACCCTGCCCGTGGATGGCGTCTACCACGCCCTCAAGGCGCAATCGGTGAATGCCGGGCAGATCGACCTCGGCGCCATCGTGCGCGGCGCGCCGCAGCCCCACGACCTCTCCAGGGGCTTCGCCCTCTACCGGGTGGGCGACGCGCTGGCCGGCCGCAACATCCATGCGGCCATCTACGACGCGCTGCGCCTGTGCAAGGACATCTGACCGCCATGGCCGCCGGCCTCCCCCTCCTCGTCTGGACGATGGCGCTCGTCGCCGGCATCGCCGCCGGCCGCCGGGCGCTGCTGTGGCGGCAGGGCCGGGCCGCGCCCGTGGCCTGGATCGGCGGCCTCCTCGCCATGCCGCGGCGCTATCTGGTGGACGTGCACCACGTGGTGGCGCGCGATCCCAGGGCGGCGCGCATGCATGTGCTCGTGGCGGGCGGGCTGCTCGCCGGCTCGGGCCTCGCGGCGCTGGGGGTGGTGCCGGCGCTGGCGGGCGCGCGCCTCTATTGGGCGCTGGTGGCCCTCGCCTTCGCCGCCATGCTCGCGGGCGCGGCGCAGGTGGCGGCGCGGCGCGTCCCGCGCCGGCCCGCGCGCCTGTCCGGCGGGCGCTTCCAGGTGCTGCCCTTGCTGCTCCTCGGCTACGGCCTCGGCGCCGGCCTTTCGGCGGTCCCCCTCGCTCTTGGCCTGCCGGCCCTCCTCGCCGTGCCGCCCCTGGCGCTGGCCACGGGCTGCGGCCTCGCCTTGGCGTGGTTTGCCGGCGCCGGCCCCATGCGCCATGCGGTGGCCGGCGCCCTGCACCTGGCCGCCCACCCGCGTCCCGCCCGCTTCGCCGGCCCGCGCGACGTGGCGCTCGCTCCCGTTGACCTTTCCGCCGACCGCCTCGGCGTGGAGACGCCGGCGGACTTCGCCTGGAACCGCCTGCTCGGCTTCGATGCCTGCGTGCAGTGCGGACGCTGCGAGGCGGCCTGCCCGGCCTTTGCCGCCGGCCAGCCGCTGAACCCCAAGCGGCTGGTGCAGGATCTGGTCGCCGCCATGGAACCGGCCGGCGCCGCTCTCCCCTATTCCGGCAGCCCCTATCCCAACGCCCGCCCGGTGGCGGGCCCGGGCGGCGCCCACGCGGCGATCATCGGCGCCGACGCCGCGATCCATCCCGACACCCTGTGGTCCTGCACCACCTGCCGGGCGTGCGTGGAGGAATGCCCCATGATGATCGAGCATGTGGACGCCGTCATCGACCTGCGCCGCCACCAGGCCCTGGCGCTGGGCGCCGTGCCCGGGACGGCCGCCGCCCGCCTCGACGATCTGCGCGACACGGACGAGGCCGGCGGGCGCGCCCTCGCCGCCCGCGCCGATTTCGCCGCCGGCCTCGATTTGCCCGTGCTGGCGGAAGGGGGGCAGGCGGACGTGCTGCTCTGGCTCGGCGAGGGCGCCTATGACCTGCGCTACGGGCGCACCCTGCGCGCCCTCGTGCGGCTGCTGCGCGCAGCGGGGGTGGATTTCGCCATCCTCGGCGCGCGGGAGAAGGATTGCGGCGACACCGCCCGCCGCCTCGGCGACGAGGCCACCTTCGCCCGCCTCGCCCAGGAGAATGTGGACATTCTCGCCGGCGTGCGCTTCGCCCGCATCCTCACCGCCGATCCGCACGCGCTGAACAGCCTGCGCAACGAGTATCCCGCCTTCGGCGGCCGCTACGCGGTCTGGCATCACGCCGCCTTCCTCGACCGCCTGGTGGCGGAGGGGCGCCTGCCCGTGGGCGCGCTGGGGGCCCTGTCCGTCACCTATCACGACCCCTGCTATCTCGGCCGCTACAATGGCGAGGTGGAGGCCCCGCGCCGGCTGCTGGACGCCCTCGGCCTCGACCGGCGGGAGATGGCCCGCCACGGAGTGCGGGCCATGTGCTGCGGCGGGGGCGGCGGGGCGCCGCTCTCCGACATCGAAGGCGACCGCCGCATTCCCGACCTGCGCATGGAACAGGCGAGCGCCACCGGCGCGGCCATCGTGGCCGTGGCCTGCCCCACCTGCACCGCCATGCTGGAGGGCGTGCCCGGCGCCCGGCCCGAGGTGCGCGACATCGCCGAGCTGGTGCTCGCCGCCTGGGAGGCCGGCGCCGCCCGGCCCGCGCGCCGCCCGGTGGAGGAGCCCGCATGAGCCGCCCCCGCCGCGATCCCCGCGCCGCCCGGGCCGCCTGCGCCGTGCCCTCCCCCGCCGGCCGGCCGCGCTTTGCCCTGGCCACCGCGCCCGCCGCCGGCCGCCCGCGCCGCGACCCGCGGGCGGAGCGCGCCGCCGCCGAGGTGCCCGGCCAGGGCCGGCGCCGCTTCGACCTCAGCGCCACCGGACGCGCCCCGGTGCCGCCGGCGCCCGTCCCCGAGGCCACGCCCGAGCCGGCCGGCGGGCCGCAACTGCGGGCCATTCCCCAGCCGGCCTATCTGGTCCTCGCCATCGCCGATGCGCCGGCGGGGCACCTCTCGCCCCACGACCGGCAGGTGCTGGGGGCCGCGCGCCTCCTCGCCGACGCCGGGGGCGGCGCGGTGGTGCTCCTCGCGGCCGACATCCCCGCCGATGCGGGCGAGGCCGGCGCCGATCGCGTCGCGCCCCTGCCCGCCGATGCCGACCCGGACCGCCGCGCCGCCACCCTTCTGGAGGCCATCGCCGCCCTCCAGCCGCGCCATGTGCTCTGGCCCGAGAGCCGGGATGGCGGCGACCTCGCCCGTCGCGTCGCCGTGCGGCTGGGGGAGGCCCTGTTCTGCGGTGCCGAGCAGGTGAACGCCAGGCTCGTCTCCCGCCCTGCCCGAAGCGGAGGGGTGGAGCAGCGCCGCGCGCCGCCGCGCCTCCTCACCCTCGCCGACGGTGCCGCCGCGCCCCACCGCGCCACCCGCCACGCGGCGCAGCCCATCGCCCTGCCCGCCCCGGCTCCGGCCGCGAGCGGGGCCATCCTCCACATCGAAGAGGTGCCGGCCGATCCCGCCACCGTGCCGCTGGCGGAGGCGGAGTTCGTGGTCTCGGCCGGCAACGGCGTCACCGATTTCGCCGCCTTCGCCGCTCTCGCCCGGGCCCTCGCCGCCACCCCCGGCGCGAGCCGCATGGTGTGCGATGCCGGGCTGATGCCGCGCGCGGCGCAGGTGGGCGCCTCCGGCACCGTGCTTCAGGCCCGGTGCTATTTCGCCCTCGGCATCGCCGGCGCGCCGCAACATTTGCAGGGCGTGGCCGGGTGCGAACATGTGGTGGCGGTGAACACGGACCTGCACGCCGCCATGATCGAGCGCGCGAGCCTCGCCATCGTCGCCGACGCGCAGGCGGTGATGCCTGCCCTCATCGCCCTCATGGCGGAGGGGGAGGCATGAAGGCCCTCGTGCTGCTGTCGCAGGGCCGCCATCCGGTCTCCGGCAAGCCCTGCCTGCCCCGCGCCGAAGCCCAGGCCGCCCGGCTCGCCACCGCCATCGACCCCGCCCCCGCCGGCCTCCATGCGGGACCGGATGCGGAGACGGTGCGCGAGGCGCTGGGCCGGGGCCTCCACCGCCTGTCCCACCTCGTGATGGACGCCGACCCCTCCGCGGCGCTGGCCGACGCCATCCGCGCCGCCGCGCCGGACGTGGTGCTCGCCGGCCCGCGCGGACAGGGCGGGGCTGACACGGGCCTCCTGCCCTATGCCCTCGCTCATGCCCTCGGCTGGCCGCTCGTGGCCGATGCGGTGGCGCTGGAGGCAGGGGAGGAACCCGGCACGCTGCGCATCACCCAGGCTCTGGGCAAGGGCGCGCGCCGGCGCATCCTGGTGCGCCTGCCGGTGCTGGTGAGCGTGCATGCGGGTGCCCCCGCGCCCTTGCCTTTCGCCTTCGGCCGGGCCCGCGCCGACGGGGTGGAGCGCCACGCGGCCGCCGCCGCGCCGGCCCGGCCGGAGGAGAGCATGGAGGAGCGGCCCTATCGCAAGCGGCCGAAGGTGATGGCGCTGGCCGGCGGCACCGCCGCCGAGCGCCTCGCCGCCGCCACCGGCGCGGGCGCCGCCAAAGGGCGCGTGCTGGTGGACCCCGACCCGCGGGACGCCGCCCGCGAGATCCTCGCCTTCCTGCGCGCGGTGGGGGTGGTGAAGCAGCGGGCGTAGGTCGCCGCCGCCTCCCTCCCGTCATGGCCGGGCTTGTCCCGGCCATCCACGCCCCGCGGCCGGCCCCCTTCGGGCCGGCATGGACGCTGCCGGGCACGAAGCCGGGCACGACGGCGCCTGCGGGGCACCGGTGCGGAAGGATCAACACGACGATCTCAGGTCGATTTCGGGCCGCGCGCGGCCCCGCGCCGCGCGCTTTCCGGCATGCCGCCGGCGCCTCCCCCATCCGTCATGGCCGGACCTGTCGCGGCCATCCAAGGCCCGCGGCGGGGAGCGCCTTCGGACGGGCCCGCCGGCGGGCCGGCGCGGAGGCCGGGCCTGACGCGGAGAGCCGAACGGCGGGGCAGCCGCACCCGGCCTTTCAGGCTGCGGAACAAGAGAGCCGCCTGCGCGCTCCCCCGCCCCGCTCAGCGCTGGGCGGCCTGCCAGTTGTCGGCGGTGTAGAAGGGCGCGTTGGAGGCGGCGAGCGGGTCCTTGCCGAGGATGATGTCCGCCGCCTTCTCGCCGATCATGATGGTGGGCGCGTTGAGGTTGCCGGTGGTGATGGACGGCATGATGGAGCTGTCCACCACCCGCAGCCCCTCCACCCCGATCACCTTCGTATCGGGCGAGACCACCGCCAGGGGATCGTCCTCCCGGCCCATCCGGCAGCTGCAGGAGGGGTGGTAGGCGCTCTCCACCTTGGCCCGCACGAAGGCGTCGATGGCCTCGTCCGAGGTCACGTCCGCCCCCGGCTGGATCTCCCGGCCGCGATAGGCATCGAAGGCCTTCTGGGCGAAGATCTCGCGGGTGAGGCGCACGCAGGCGCGCATCTCCACCATGTCGTCCTCATGGCCGAGATAGTTGAAGAAGATGCGCGGGGCCTCCTTCGCATCGCCGGACTTCAGCCGCACCCAGCCGCGGCTCTTGGTGCGCATGGGGCCGACATGCGCCTGGAAGCCGTGCTCGTCGGCGAGGCCCTTTCCGTCATAGGTCACGGCCAGCGGGATGAAATGGTACTGGATGTCCGGATACTTCACCCCCGGCCGGGAGCGGATGAAGCCGCAGGTCTCGAAATGGTTGGTGGCGCCGAGCCCGGTGCGGGTGAACAGCCATTGCGCGCCGACGAGGCCCCGCCCCACGAGGCCGGTCTGGGAATAAAGGGTGATGGGCTCCTTGCAGGCCACCTGGAAGTAAAACTCCAGGTGATCCTGAAGGTTCTCGCCCACCCCTGCGCGGTCCGCCACCACGTCAATGCCGAAGCCCTTCAGCTCCGCCGCCGGCCCCACGCCGGAGAGCTTGAGCAGCTTGGGCGAATTGATGGGCCCGGCGCAGAGGATGACCTCCCGCCGGGCGCGCACGCGATAGTCCCGCCCGTCGCGCTCATAGGCGACGCCCACCGCCTGCCGGCCCTCGAACAGCACGCGGCTGACCAGGGCGTGGGTGACGAGGCTGAGGTTCGCCCGCTTCAGCGCCGGCTTGAGATAGGCGTTGGCGGTGGACCAGCGCACGCCATTCCGCACTGTCATGTCCATGCGCCCGAAGCCTTCCTGCTGGGCGCCGTTGATGTCGGCGGTGGCGGGATAGCCGGCCTGCTGCGCCGCCTGGACGAAGGCGGTGTAGAGCGGGTTGTCGATCCTGCCGTATTTCGTCGCCAGCGGGCCGCCGGCGCCGCGATAGGCATCGCCCCCCTCCTGCCGGTCCTCCGCCCTCTGGAAATAGGGCAGGACATGGCGATAGCCCCAGCCGGCGGCGCCCTCCTCCTCCCAGCGCTCGTAATCGTGCGGGTTGCCGCGCACATAGACCATGCCGTTGACCGAGGAGGAGCCGCCGATGACCTTGCCGCGCGGGCACACCAGCCGCCGCCCGCCCAGACCCGGCTCCGGCTCGGTCTCGAAGCCCCAATTGTACTTGGACATGTTCATGGGCATGGAGAGCGCGGCCGGCATCTGGATCAGCACGGAGCGGTCCGAGCCGCCGTACTCCAGCACGAGCACGCGGCTCGACCCGTCCTGCGAGAGCCGGTCCGCCAGCACGCCGCCGGCCGAGCCCGAGCCCACGATCACATAGTCGAAATCCTGATCGTATGTCTGGGATGAGGCCACGATACGCTCCTTCAATACGGCGAGACGACGCGTCCGAGATTCACGTAGACGCTCTTGACCTGGGTGTAGTGCTCGATGGCGGCGCGGCTGTTCTCGCGGCCGAGGCCCGATTGCTTGGTGCCGCCGAACGGCAGCTCGATGGGCGTGATGTTGTAGTGGTTGATCCAGCAGGTGCCCGCCTGGAGCTGGGCGATCACCCGGTGGGCGCGGGAGATGTCCTGCGTGAACACGCCGGCGGCGAGGCCGAAGTCGGTGGCGTTGGCGCGGGCCACCACCTCCTCCTCGCCCGAGAAGGCGAGCACGGACATGACCGGGCCGAAGATCTCCTCGCGCACGTTGGGCATGTCGTCGGCGCAGTCGGCGAACACGGTGGGGGCGACGAAGAAGCCCTTCGCCAGCGCCCCCGCCTCCACCCGGTGCCCGCCCGCCACGAGCCGCGCGCCGGCGGCCTTCGCCGCCTCGATGTAGGAGAGCACCTTCTGCATGTGCGGCGCGCTGATGAGCGCGCCCACCTGCGTGGCGGGATCCAGCGGATCGCCGACGATCATCCGCGCGGTGCGCTCGGCAAGCTCGGCGAGGAAGGCCTTGAGCACCTTCCTGTGCACGAACACGCGGGTGCCGTTCGAGCAGATCTCCCCGCCCGAGTAGAAATTGCCCAGCATGGCGGCGGAGACCGCATCCGAGACGTGCGCGTCCTCGAACACGATGAGCGGGGACTTGCCGCCCAGCTCCAGCGTCACGTGCTTGAGGCTTGCGGCGGCGTCCGCCATCACCTTCCTGCCCGTGCCCGCCTCGCCGGTGAGCGACACCTTGGCGATGCCGGGATGGCGGGTGAGCAGGCGCCCGGTGTCGGCGAAGCCCTGCACCACGTTGAACACGCCGTCCGGCAGGCCGGCCTCGCGGAACACCTCGGCGAGCTTGACGGCGGTGAGGGGGGTGAGCTCCGCCGGCTTGAAGATCATGGCGTTGCCGCAGGCCAGCGCCGGGGCGGCCTTCCAGCAGGCGATCTGGAGCGGATAGTTCCAGGCGCCGATGCCGGCCACCACGCCCAGCGCCTCGCGCCTGGTGTAGCCGAACGCCTCGGGACCGAGGTCCACATGCTCGCCCGCCAGCGTCGGGGCAAGGCCGGCAAAATAATCGAGGCAGTCCGCGCCGGAGAGCACGTCCACCACGCCCGTCTCCTGGATGGGCTTGCCCGTGTCCTGCGTCTCCAGGCGCGCCAGCTCGTCATTGCGGGCGCGCAGGAGGTCGGCGGCGCGGCGCAGGATGCGGCCGCGCTCGGCGCCGGTCATGGCGGCCCACTTTTTCTGCCCGGCGGTGGCGGCCGCCACCGCCCGGTCCACCTCCACCGGGCCGGCGATCTCCACCTCGGCGAGGATCTCGCCGGTGGCCGGGTTGGAGGTGGTGAAGGTGGTCGCCGCCGCGCTCGCCACCGGCGCCCCGGCGATGTGGTTGCGCACGGGGGCACGGACCGGCTCCGCCCTGGCGGCGGCCGCCGGCACGTCGCTCCTCAGCGGCGCGGCGGCGGCGATCTGGGAATCGGCGAAGGCGGCGGCGATGCTGCGGGCGAGAACGCTGTCCGGCTCGCCGCCGCTGGAGAGGGTGGCGCGCAGCCACAGACCGTCGATCACCGCTGCGATGGAGACGGCGATGCGGTGGGCATCGTCCGGCGCCACCATCTTCTTCAGGGCATGCACCAGGTCCGACATCATGCGCCGCTGGTAGATGCGCTGCACCCGGGCGAAGCGCTGCTCGTGGATGACCTGGCCCCAGAAGGCGAGCCAGACACTGGAGGTCTTGCGGTCGAACTCCTCGGGGGCAAGGTTCGCCTCGATCACCGCCTGCACGCGCTCGCGCGGGGTGCGGGCGGCGGCGAGGCGGTGCGCGGTGCCTTCCGCCACGCGGCGCGCAAGATGACGCAGGGTCGCCTCAAGCAGACCGTTCTTGTCGCCGAAGTAATGGGCGACGAGGCCGGAGGAGACATTGGCCCGGCGCGCGATCTGCACCAGCGTGGTGGCGACGAAGCCGATCTCCGCGAGGCAGGCGATCGTGGCGTCGATGAGCTGCTGGCGCCGCACATCCTCGGCCTCGACACGGGTCTGCACTGCCTCTGCCATCTCGGCCTCCTGGGTGTAGCTCCATTGATTATACGTTCAATCAACCAACTGCCTAGCGCAAAAATCCGGCACCATCACATCTGTCGAAAAATCGGAAATTCGCGACGAACTCTGTTGCAGTGCTTATAATCTCATCGTTGAACGGGCAAATAATGAGCGTGACAAACGGACGCGATCGAGATTGAATGTTCAATCAATGGGTCCGCAAATGGACCGCGGTCCGCCAAGTGACCACCGCAGCCGACGCCGCAGAGCGTCCCGGCCGCCGCCTTCTTCAGAGTGACCTGGGCCGCACCTTCGGCCGCCGGATTTGAGGGGAATGGACATGATGGGCATTCGCGCGATCAGGGCATTGGCCGCCACGCTCGCCTTGGGCGTCGGCATTTCGGGGCTGGCCGGCCTTCCGGCACAGGCGGCGGATGCGCCGGCATGCAAGACCGTCCGCTTCGCCGACGTGGGCTGGACGGACATCGCCGCCACCACGGCGATCACCTCCACCATCCTGAAGGGTCTCGGCTACACGCCCAAGACCCAGGTGCTGGCGGTGCCGGTGACCTATACGTCCATGAAGAACAAGGACATCGACGTGTTCCTGGGCAATTGGATGCCCACCATGGAGGCCGACCGCAAGCCCTATGTGGAGGACAAGTCGGTGGAGGTTCTGGGCGCGAACCTCGAAGGCGCCAAATATACCCTGGCCGTGCCCACCTATCTCTATGACGAGGGCCTGAAGACCTTCGCCGACATCGCCAAGTTCAAGGACAAGCTGAAGGGCAAGATCTACGGCATCGAGCCCGGCAACGACGGCAACCGCCTGATCATCGGCATGATCAAGGACAACAATTTCGGCCTCGGCAAGTTCGAGATCGTGGAATCCAGCGAGCAGGGCATGCTCTCGCAGGTGGATCGCCTCTCCAAGCGCAAGGAGGCCATCGTGTTCCTGGGCTGGGAGCCCCACCCCATGAACACCAAGTTCGCCATCAAGTATCTGGAGGGCGGCGACGACGTGTTCGGCCCGAACCTCGGCGGCGCCACCATCTATACCAACGTGCGCGCCGGCTGGCTCGACGCCTGCCCCAATGCCGGCACCCTCATCAAGAACCTGAAGTTCTCGCTGCCCATCGAGAATACGGTGATGGGCTACATCCTGTTCGACAGCATGGATGCCGACAAGGCCGCCACCAAGTGGCTGAAGGCCAATCCCAAGGCCTGGGAACCCTGGCTCGCCGGCGTCACCACCTTCGACGGCAAGCCCGGCCTCGAGGCGGTGAAGAAGTCGCTGAACCTCTGACGCCGCACGCCCGGCCGCGGCCTGCGCCGCGGCCCGCCGCCCGCGAAACGCGCTCGGCGCGGCAATACGCCTGAAGCCCCGGCCCCGCGGGCTTTTGCGATTTGAGAGTGCGATCCGGGAGCCGCCCTCTCGGCCTGAGGAAAAGGAACGCGTGACCCGAAGATTGCATCGCGATCTGCTCGGTGCATGCTCCAGGTCTCGCGCACGGCCCCGTCCGAACCGGCCCGCCGCGCGACACCAGTCACAGCCGGGCCGTCCAGACGACCGGCCGCAGCACACAGGCCCGCAAGAGGGGCGCAGAGGCCGAGGAGATAGGCCATGTACGACTGGCTCACCGACCACAAGATCCCGCTCGGCCAGTGGCTCAGCGCGGTCGTCGATTTCCTGAGCACCCATGCCCAGGTGGTCTTCGACGTCATCTCCGTCACGCTCGCCGCCATGATCGGCGGGCTCACCACGGCCCTGCTGTTCATCCCGCCCCTGCTGCTCATCGCCTTGTGCGCCATCGGCGCCTATCTGGTGCACCGCTCGGTCGGCCTCGCCGTCTTCATCCTGGGCGCGCTGCTGCTGGTGGCGAACCTCGGCTATTGGGAAGCGACGGTGGAGACGCTCTCCCTCGTGCTCTGCGCCACCTTCGTGTGCGTCATCATCGGCGTGCCGCTGGGCATCGCGGCGGCGCACCGCCCCTGGCTCTACACCGCCATCCGGCCGGTGCTGGACCTGATGCAGACCATCCCCACCTTCGTCTATCTCATCCCCACCCTGGTGCTGTTCGGCCTCGGCGTGGTGCCGGGGCTGATCTCCACCGTCATCTTCGCCCTGCCGGCGCCCATCCGCCTCACCCACCTCGGCATCTCCTCGGTGCCCCCGGCGCTGGTGGAGGCGGGCGAGGCGTTCGGCGCCACGCGGCGGCAGCTGCTGTTCAAGGTGGAGCTGCCCTATGCCATGCCCACCATCACCGCCGGCATCACCCAGTGCATCATGCTGAGCCTCTCCATGGTGGTGATCGCGGCCCTCGTGGGCTCGGACGGGCTCGGCAAGCCGGTGGTGCGCGCGCTCAACACGGTGAACGTCGCCATGGGGTTCGAGGCGGGCATCGCCATCGTCATCCTCGCCATCGTGCTCGACCGCGTGTGCAAGCGGCCGGACCGCGCCCAACGCTCCCGGAAGGCCTGAGCCATGAACGCACACAGCACCCTGCCCGAGACGTCCGCCGCCGCCTCCACCCGCGACACGGCGGTGGAGTTCCGCAACGTGGACATCGTCTTCGGGCGCCGGAGCGACCGCGCCTTCCCGATGATCGACGCCGGCGCCACCCGCGACACCATCCTGGAGCAGACCGGCTGCGTGCTCGGCGCGGCGGGGGTGAACCTCGCCATCGACCGCGGCGAGATCTGCGTGCTCATGGGCCTGTCCGGCTCGGGCAAGAGCACCATCCTGCGGGCCATCAACCGGCTGAACAAGGTGGCGCGGGGCGAGATCTTCGTGCGCCACGACGGCACGCTCGTCGACGTCGCCCGCTGCGACGAGCGCATGCTGCGCGAGATCCGCATGCACACGGTCTCCATGGTGTTCCAGCAGTTCGGCCTCCTGCCCTGGCGCACGGTGCGCGAGAACGTGGGCTTCGGCCTGGAGCTGCGCGGCATGGCCGCCGCTGAGCGCAACCGCCTGGTGGACGAGAAGCTCGCCATGGTGGGCCTGTCCAGATGGGCGGAGAAATATGCCCACGAGCTCTCCGGCGGCATGCAGCAGCGGGTGGGCCTCGCCCGCGCCTTCGCCACCGACGCCGACATCCTGCTGATGGACGAGCCCTTCTCCGCCCTCGACCCGCTGATCCGCGACAAGCTGCAGGACGAGCTTCTGGATTTGCAGAAGCGCATCCAGAAGACCATCGTCTTCGTCAGCCACGATCTCGACGAGGCGCTGAAGATCGGCAACACCATCGCCATCATGGAGGGCGGGCGCATCATCCAGGCCGGCACGGCGGAGGATATCCTGCTGCGCCCCGCCAACAACTATGTGGCGGAGTTCGTGAAGCACATGAACCCGCTCAACGTGCTGCGCGGCAATGCGGTGATGACCCCGGCGAGCGCCCTGCGGCGCCACGAGGGCGCCTTCCTCCTCGGCCGCGAGGGCAAGGTGCGGGTGGTCATCGACGAGGAGGGCCGCCCCGTCTCCGTCTCCCTCGACGGGCGCGTGGGCCGGCTCGGCAGCGCCAATCCCGAAAGCGGCGCGGCGGACCCCGCGGTGGACGTGATCGTGGCGCCGCTGGACCTGAAGCTGAAGGCGGCCATCGCCCTCAAGTGCCAGACCGACCACCCCATCCTTCTGGTGGACCAGCTGGGCCGCCTCGCCGGCCTGTGCGACGACGAGGAGATCTACCGCGGGCTCCTGCGCCGCGGCGCGTGAGCCTGACCCGCCCGGCATCGGTCACGGCCGGCACCACGCGGGTCCGCCCTGGTCCCGCGCGGCCTTGACCAAGGGCCCGTGAGGAACCCCCGCGGTCCTTTGATCTCACTCCGCGTCGGGCTGGCGGGCCGGATGGGCGGCGGCGAAGGCCGGGTGCCGGGCCGCCAGCGCCTCCACGCGCAGGATGCGGGGATACGCGTCCAGCGGCACGTCGAAGCGGCGGGCGGAATAGAGCTGCGGAATGAGGAAGACATCCGCAAGGCCCGGCTCCGGGCCGAAGCAGAAGCCGTCCTCGCCGATCAGCGCCTCCACCGCGGCGAAGCCTGCCCCCACCCAGCGGGCGATCCAGGCCGCCACCTCGCCTTCGTCATGCCCGAGGGTCCGGCGCAGATAGGCGAGCTGGGAGGAATTGTTGGGCGGATGGATGTCGCAGCCGATGATGGCCGCCACGCCCCGCACCCGCGCCCGCTCCACCGGCGCGGCCGGCAGCAGGGGCGGAGCGGGGAACACCTCCTCCAGATATTCGAGGATGGCCGGCGACTGGATGAGCACCGTCCCGTCATCCAGCTCCAGCGCCGGCACCCGCTCCTGCGGGTTGAGGGCGCGATAGGCCGGGGCGTGCTGCTCCCCGCCGTTCCGCACCAGATGCACCGGCACCTGCTCCACGGCGATGCCCTTCAGGGCGAGGGCGATGCGCACGCGATAGGCGGCGGAGGAGCGCCAGTAGGTGTAGAGCCGCATGTCCTCACACCGCCGGCGCGGGCAGGACGGTGCCGCGGCATTCGCCGAAGCCGATGGAGGCGAAGCCCTCGCGGGTGGCACGGCCGCGGAAGATGACGGTGTCGCCATCCTCCAGGAAGCGCCGCTCCTCCCCTGAGGCGAGGGTGAGGGGCGCCTTGCCGCCCCGGGACAGCTCCAGCAGGCTGCCGAAGCTGTCCGGCGCCGGTCCGGAGATGGTGCCGGTGCCCAGAAGGTCGCCGGGCGAGAGGTTGCAGCCGCCCGAGGCGTGGTGGGCCACCAGTTGGGCGAAGGTCCAGTAGAGATCACGGGACGAGCCGCGGGAGAGCCGGTGCGGCGCAAGCCCCTTCGCCGCCATGGCCCCGGTCTCGATCAGCACCTCCAGCGTGATGTCGAGGGCGCCGGCCGCCTGGTCCTGTGCATCGAGGAGATAGGGCAGCGGCGCCGGGTCGCCCTCCGGCCGCGGCGGCTGGGGGATGCGGAAGGGGGCGAGGGCCTCCGGCGTCACCACCCAGGGCGAGAGGGTGGTGGCGAAGTTCTTGGCCAGGAACGGGCCCAGCGGCTGGTATTCCCAGCCCTGGATATCGCGGGCCGACCAGTCGTTGAGCAGGCAGAAGCCGGCGATGTGGCTGCCCGCCCCGGCGATGGGGATGGGCTCGCCCAGGGCATTGCCGGCGCCGATGAACACCCCCAGCTCCAGCTCGTAGTCGAGGTTGCGGGAGGGGCCGAAGCTAGGCTCCGCCTCGTCCGCCCGCTTGCGCTGGCCATTGGGGCGACGCACCGCTCCGGCCGACACGCCGATGGAGGAGGCCCGGCCGTGATAGCCGATGGGTACGTACTTGTAGTTGGGCAAAAGCGGATTGTCGGGCCGGAACAGCTGGCCCACGTTGGTGGCGTGGCAGATGCCGGCATAAAAGTCCGTATAGTCGCCGATGGCGGCCGGCAGGTGGGCCGTGCAGTCGGCCGCACGGTGGAGCAGCGCACCGGCCTTTGCCTCCACGGCGGCCCGCTCCGCACCGCTCGCATCCAGCACTTCCGCAAGGCGCGCCCGCAGCGCCTGCCGGGGGCCAGCGCCGAGGGCGAAGAAGGCATTGAGCCGTGGCCCCGATGCCGCCGCCGCCGCGTCCTGCGCCTCGCCCTCGAACAGGCCGAGCTTCAGCGCGACACCGAGGTCCAGGATCTCCTCGCCGATGGCGACACCGCCGCGCGGCGCGCCGTCCTTCGGGCTGAAGATGCCGAAAGGCAGGTTCTGGATGGGAAAGTCGGAATGGCCGTTGGCCGAGGCCACCCAGCTCGTGCGGGCGGGATCGTGGGTCGCGTCGATCATGGCAGATCCGGAGGGCAGGAAGGGCAGGGCCCGCGCCGGGCAAGGCGCGGGCGGTCGGGCGGCGGGGCGGGTTCTACCACGCATCCCGGCGGGTGGGATCGAAGCGCTTCTTCAGGCCGGCCCAGCAGTCCACATAGTCCGCCTGCAATTGCGGCACCCCGGCCGCATAGGCGGTGACCCGCTGGGGCAGGCGCGTCTCGAACATGAAGGCGAGCGTGTTGGTGAGCTTCACCGGCGCCTGGGCGCCGGTGGAAGCCTGCTCGAAGGCCTGCTCGTCCGGCCCATGGGGGAGCATCAGATTGTGCAGGGAGAAGCCGCCCGGCTCGAAGCCCTCGGGCTTGGCGTCGTAGACGCCGTAGATGAGCCCCATGAACTCGGACATGATGTTGCGGTGGTACCACGGCGGGCGGAACGTGTTCTCCGCCACCATCCAGCGCTCGGGGAAGATCACGAAATCGATGTTCGCCGTGCCCGGCGTGCCCGAAGGCGAGGTGAGCACGGTGAAGATGGACGGGTCCGGGTGGTCGAAGGCAATGGCGCCCACCGGCGAGAAGGTCCTGAGGTCGTATTTGCAGGGCGCGTAATTGCCGTGCCAGGCCACCACGTCCAAAGGCGACTGGCCGATCTCGGTGACGTGCAGTTCCCCGCCCCACTTCACATAGAGAAGCGAGGGCTCCTCCTTGTCCTCGTAGGCGGCGACGGGGGTGAGGAAGTCACGCGGATTGGCAAGGCAGTTGGCGCCGATGGGGCCGCGGTCCGGCAGGGTGAAGGTGGCGCCGTAATTCTCGCACACATAGGCGCGGGCCGGGCCGTCGATCAGCTCCACCGTGAAGATCACGCCCCGCTGGATGAGGCAGATCTCGCCCGGCGCGATGTCGATGACGCCGAACTCGGTGCGGAAGCGCAGCGCGCCTTGCTGCGCCACCACCAGCAGCTCGCCGTCCGCATTGAAGAAATACTCGTTCTCCATGGACGCGGTGACGAAGGCCATGTGCGCGGCCATGCCGCCCTGCCCGTCCGCGTCGCCGGCGGTGGTGAGGGTGCGCAGGCCGGTGAGGAAGGTGAGCTTTTCCTCGGTGAGCGGAATGGCGCTCCAGCGATACTGGCCGAGCGCGAGATCGCTTTCATCGCGCGCCATGGGTGCGGTGCGGATGAAGCCAAGGTCCACCCGCCGGTAGCGCCCGGAGTGCTTCACCGTCGGCCGGATGCGGTAGAGCCAGGAGCGCTCGTTCACCGCCTGCGGGGCGGTGAAGGGCGAGCCGGAGAGCTGCTCGGCATAGAGCCCGAAGTTGATCTTCTGCGGCGAGTTGCGGCCCACCGGCAGCGCCCCCTCGATCGCCTCCGTCTCGAAGGAATTGCCGAAGCCGGACATGTAGCCGGGAACGAGGGCACGGGAGCGCACCGGCGTGCCCTCGGGCTGCGATTGCGGCAGAACATTCATCGAAACCTCCCGAAAATCACGCCGGCGTTCGCCCGCCTTGGAGGGTCAGGACTTGCCCAGGGAGCAGCCGGTCTCGCCGGCGGGGCGGAACACCTCGTCCGCGGACAAGGTGGCGATTGGCTTGTAGAAGTCCCACGGGCCCTTGCTCTCGGCCGGGCTCTTCACCTCATAGAGGGTGAGGTCGTAGAGCACGCGGCCATCGGGACGGATGCTCGCGGGGTGGCCGAAATAGTCCACCGGCAGGCTGCGCATCTGCGCGTTCACCTTGCCGGCCTCGTCGGTGCCGGAGGCCGCGACCGCCTTCAGATAATGCTTCACCGAGGCGTAGACCGAGGCCTGCTGCTTGGTGGGCATGCGGCCCACCTTGGCCTCGAACCGCCTGGCGAAGGCGCGCGCCTCATCGTTCTGGTCCCAGTAGAAGCCGGTGGAGACCATCAGCCCCTTGGCGAGCGGCAGGCCCATGGCCTTGATGTCGGTGAGGAAGACGAGGAAGCCCGCAAGCTTCTGCCCGCCGGAGGTGATGCCGAACTCGGCCGCCTGCTTCACCGCATTGCTGGTGTCGCCGCCCACGTTGGCAAGGCCGATCACCTCGGCCCTGGAGGCCTGCGCCTGCAGGAGGAAGGAGGAGAGGTCCGGCGCCCCCAGGGGGTGGCGCGCGGTGCCCAGCACCTTGCCGCCGGCGGAGGCCACCGCGGCCGCGGCGTCGCGCTCCATGGCGTGGCCGAAGGAATAGTCCACCGTGACGAAGAACCAGCTCTTGCCGCCCGCCGCCGTCACCGCCTTGCCGGTGGCGTTGGCCAGCGCATAGGTGTCGTCCGCCCAATGGGTGGAGTAAGGCGAGCAGGCCTTGCCGGTCAGCTCGGACACCGCCGCGCCGGAGATGAGCAGCGTCTTCTTCTTCTCGCGGGCGATCTCCTGCGCGGCGAGGGCCACCGAGCTCACCGGCAGGTCGGCGACAGCATCCACGCCCCCCTCGTCGAACCATTTGCGCAGGGTGGCGCCGCCCACGTCCGCCTTGTTCTGGTGGTCGCCGGAGACGATCTCGACGGGCACGCCGGCGACCTTGCCGCCGAAATCCTCGGCGGCCAGCTCCGCCGCCACCACCGAGCCGCGGCCCCCGATATCGGCGAACTGGCCGCCCATGTCACCGAGCACGCCGATGCGCACCACATTGTCCGATATCTGCGCCCGCGCCGGGGCCGGCGCCACGGCGGCGGCCAGGGCAAGGGCGGCGAGCGCCGCGCGCGACTTCAGAACGTGACCCACAAGCTGCATGTCTTCCTCCCGAGGGCGTGCGCCGTCGTTCCTGCGACGCTGCGCCGGTTCAATCCCTGCCGAACGGATGCCTGCTGCTGGCGCCGGCCTCAGGCCTCCAGGGCGCGCCACATCTCGACATCGCGCTCGGCGGTCCAGATGCGCGGATGGTCGATGCCCTGCGCCTCGTCATAGGCCCGGGCGATGTCGAACGGCATGCAATGCTCGAAGATCACCCAGTGGCCGTACTTGGGGCGCATCTGGCGCATGGCCTCGGCATAGACGGTCTTCAGGTCGTGCCCCGCCTTCACGCCCGCCTCGGCGATGGCGAAGGCATCGCGCAGGAAGGCGCGGGTCTCGTCGAGCCCGGCCTTGATGGCGTCCGGCGTCACCAGCGCCTCGCCGCGGCCGGGCACCAGCTTCTGCGGGGCGAGGGCCTCCAGCCGGTCGAGGGTCTGCGGCCAGTCGCGGAAATGGGCGTCGCCGCAATAGGGCGTCGCGCCGTATTCCACGAGATCGCCGGCGAACAATACCTTCTCCTTCGGCAGCCAGGCGATGGTATCGCCGCGGGTGTGGCCGCGCCCGGCATGGATGATGCGCACCTCGCGCGCGCCGAGCCACAGGGTCATCTCCTGGTGGAAGGTCACGGTGGGCCAGGTGAGGCCGGGGATCGTCTCCTGCGCCCGGAACAGGCGCGGGAAGCGCTGGATCTCAGAAGCCATGTCCTGGGCGCCCCGCTCCACGATCATCTCGCGGGTGACATCGCTGGCGATGACGTTGACGCGCTCCTCGAACCCCGCCGCGCCCAGCACGCGCACCGCGTGATAGTGGGTGAGCAGCACATGGCGGATGGGCTTGTCGGTGACGGCCCGGATGCGCTCCACCAGCTCCTTCGCCATCACCGGCGTGGCGCGGGCATCGATGACCAGCACGCTGTCGTCGCCGATGATGACCCCGGAATTGGGATCGCCCTCCGCGGTCAGGGCGAAGACCCCATCCGCGAGCTCCGTGAAGGTTTCCTTCTTCTCGGCAAGATCACCCTGGCTGGCGAAGGTCCTGGTTGCGGCGGCGGTGCTCACGCGGTGCTCCTCCCCTGCGAGGGTATGCCGGCGGGGGACGACGGGCCCTCGGCCGGGCCCGGAAACTCCCTCGCGCTCTTCCCTCGTCCCCGGCGGTTTGATATAGCGCAATTGGTTGCGACTGAGACGATGTTATGCAGTTGCAACTGCAACAGTCAAGGGCCGGACGCGGTCCGTTTTCGAAAGTGCGGGTTCCCGGTCATGTCAAAGCGCAAGGTGGAGCGGCTCAACCTGCTGAAATTCATGCCGTTCCGGCTCAACCGGCTGGCGGCGGAATTCTCGACCGCCCTCGCCGCCGAATACATGGCCCGGTATCGGATCGACATTCCCGAATGGCGCGTCATCGCCACCCTCGGCCTGCATGACGCGCCGCGCAGCGCGCAATATGTGGTCCGCTGCACCCGCACCCACAAGTCGCGCATCAGCCGCGCGGTGAGCGCGCTGGTGGAGCTGGGCTATGTGGCCCGCCTCGACAGCGCCGACGACCGCCGTGAGGTGATGCTGGAGCTGACCCCCCAGGGCCGGGCCGTCTATTGCGAGCTGGTGCCTTTGCTGCTGAAACGCGAGGACGTGATCCTCTCCTGCCTCACAGCCGAGGAGCAGGCCCAGCTCAACCACCTGATGGACAAGCTGGAAAAGAGCTTCGGCCTGGTGCAGTGCGCGGACTGAATCCTCCCGCGCCCGGCCGGCGCATCTCGCCCGGGGGCGACGTGCTGCCCTAGCCCCGCTCGACGAGCCCCTGGGCGCGGGCGAGCACCTTGTCCATGGCCTGCTCAAGAACCGCGCGCTCTTCCGCATTGAGGTCCTGCAGCAGGTCCTCCTCCCGGGCTTTCGCCAGCGGCACGATCTTGCGGAACAGGGCGCGGCCCGCGGGCGTCAGCGTGAGGATCTTGGCCCGCCGGTCGGCATCGTCGGTCGCGCGGGTGACGAGGCCCGCCTCCTCGAGGCGCGCCACCGCCCGGCTCACCTGCATCTTGTCGAGGGTGGAATAGGCGCTGATGTCCCTGGCCGCCATGGCGGCATTCACGCCGAGCGCGGCGAGCACCCGCCACTCGGCCCGGCTGATGCCGAAACGATCCGCGTAGAGCTGCGCCACCGCCATGGACACCCGCTCCGCCAGCACCGCGAGGCGATAGGGAAAGAAATCGCCGAGCGCGAACGGCACAGGCTCGTGTCTCGTCATGCCCCGCCTTTCCGCCGGGCGCGCCCGCCGGCCATTTGATAACAGCGGTGACATATACACCCTCCGGGCGGGGACGGGCCAGGGACGCGCGGATGCGTCTGGTTTTGCAGGCCCTCCGAAAATAGTCTCGCTTGCAACGAATTCCGCTTGCGCCATTTAGTAACACTAGTTACTTTTTGATTGGCCCCACACAGCCCAACAACGAAAGAGGAGGCAACGCATGCTCATCGAGAAAATCCACCACGTCGCCTATCGCTGCAGGGACGCGAAGGAGACCGTGGACTTCTACCGCAACATCCTCGGCATGGAGCTGGTCGGCGCCATCGCGGAGGACAAGGTGCCGTCCACCAAGGCGCCCGACCCCTACATGCACATCTTCCTCGATGCGGGCGCCGGCAACATCCTCGCCTTCTTCGAGCTGCCCAATTCCCCGCCCCAGGGCCGCGATCCCAACACCCCCGAATGGGTGCAGCACATCGCCTTCCAGGTGGGCGACGTGGACGCGCTGGAAACGGTGAAGGCCAAGGCGCAGGCCGCCGGCATCGATGTGGTGGGCCCCACCGACCACGACATCTTCAAGTCCATCTATTTCTTCGACCCCTCCGGCCATCGCCTGGAGCTCGCCGCCTGGACCACCACGCCGGAGGTGCTGGCGCGCCTGAAGTCCGTGGCTCCGGCGATGATCGAGGAATGGGCGCGGACCAGGAAGCCGCCGCGCCACGCCGCCTGGCTGCACGAGAAGGAATTCTCCGCGCACTGACGCGGCGCTTGCCCTGCCCCGCAGGCGGCGCACACTCAAGAAGAGAGGCCGAAAAGGCCCGTGAAGTCCTCGGGAGAGACGTTCGGGAGAAACGCTCCGATGATGAGCACCTATACCTATCCGAAATTCGCCTACCGCATCTCGGCCGAGCAGGAAGCCGGCCGGCTGGCGCGCCACCCCGTGGTGGTGATCGGCGCCGGGCCGGTGGGCCTCACCGCCGCCCTCGACTTCGCCCGCCGTGGCATTCCCACCGTGGTCCTCGACGACAACGACACCGTCTCCGTCGGCTCGCGCGCCGTGTGCTACGCCAAGCGGCCGCTGGAGATCTGGGACCGGCTCGGCTGCGGCGAGCGCATGGTTCAGAAGGGCATTTCCTGGCGCATCGGCAAGGTCTTCTTCGAGGAGGACCTGCGCTACCAGTTCGACCTGCTGCCGGAGCCGGACCACAAGATGCCGGCCATGATCAACCTCCAGCAATATTATCTGGAGGAATACATGGTGGAGGCCTGCGCCGCCGAGCCGCTCGTCGATTTGCGCTGGAAGCACAAGCTCATCTCCCTCCAGCAGAACGAAGATTTCGCGACCCTCGTGGTGGAAACGCCGGACGGCGTGTTCACGCTGGAGGCGCAGTGGGTGGTGGCCTGCGACGGCGCCCACTCCGACACCCGCAAGATGGTGGGGGCGGACTTCTCCGGCCAGGCCTTCATGGATCGCTTCCTCATCGCCGACGTGGTGATGAAGGCGCACTTTCCCACCGAGCGCTGGTTCTGGTTCGACCCGCCCTTCCACCGCAACCAGTCGGTCCTGCTGCACCGGCAGTCGGACGACGTGTGGCGCATCGACTTCCAGCTGGGCTGGGACGCCGACCCGGCGGAGGAGAAGAAGGCGGAGAACATCATCCCGCGCGTGCAGGCCATGCTGGGCCCGGAGGCGCAGTTCGAGCTGGAATGGGCCTCGGTCTACCAGTTCGCCTGCCGGCGCATCGACAACTTCCGGCACGGCCGCGTGATCTTCGCCGGAGACAGCGCCCACCAGGTGTCGCCGTTCGGCGCGCGGGGCGCCAACTCGGGCGTGCAGGACGTGGACAATCTGGGCTGGAAGCTGAAGCTGGTGCTGGATGGCGAGGCGCCTGAAAGCCTCCTCGACACCTATCACGACGAGCGGGCGCTGGCGGCGGACGACAACATCGCCAACTCCACCCGCTCCACCGATTTCATCACCCCCAAGAACGCCATGAGCCGGCGCTTCCGCAACGCCGTTCTGGAGCTGGCGGGGGAACACCCCTTCGCCCGCCCGCTGGTGAATTCCGGCCGCCTCTCCACCCCCACGCCCTACCTCAACTCCCCCCTCAACACGCCGGACGAGGATGCGTTCGCCGGTCTGATGGCGCCGGGCACCGCCTGCGCCGACGCGCCGGTGCGGGTGGACGGGCGGGACGGCTGGTTCCTCGGCCTGCTCGGCAGCGGCTTCGCCGTGGTCACGTTCGGCGCCGCGCCCGTGGCCGAGGTTGCCTGTGGCGGCATCCGGGCCGGCGTGCTCGGCATCGGCCCGGAGGTGGAGGACGTGAAGGGGCGCCTTGCGGAGCGCTACGATGGGCGGGAGGGCACCACCTATCTCATCCGCCCCGACCAGCACGTGGCCGCGCGCTGGCGCAGCTTCGATGCGGCGAAGATCCAGGGCGCCATCAAGCGCGCCGTCGCAGCCTGAAGGAGGACGCCATGCTCACGGAAACCCCGCGCGCGCTGATCGACGGCACCGCGCTCATCCGCACCCCGAACATCAAGGACCCGGACGGCTTCTACGAGGAGCTGATCGAAAGCCAGCGCGACCTGACCGACGAGGAGGCGCAGAACATGAACTGCCGCCTCATCCTGCTGCTCGCCAACCACATCGGCCACCGCGGCGTGCTGCGCGAGGCGCTGCAGGCGGCGGGGCCGGCGCGCAAGGCGTAGGCCGGCCGGCGCATGCGCTCACCCCGCCCGGCGCCAGGCGGCGGGGCCGAGGGTATGGATGGACTTGCCCTCGGCGCTCACCGCCACGGTCACGGGCATGTCCTCCACCTCGAACTCGTAGATGGCCTCCATCCCCAGGTCCGCGAAGGCGACCACGCGCGCCGCCTTGATGGCCTTGGAGACGAGATAGGCCGCCCCGCCCACGGCGACGAGATAGGCGGCCTTGTGCCGGGCGATGGCAGCGATCGCCTCGGGCCCCCGTTCCGCCTTGCCGACCATGGCGAGGAGGCCGGTGCCGAGGATCTCGTCGGTGTAGCGGTCCATGCGGGTGGAGGTGGTGGGGCCCGCCGGGCCCACCGCCTCGTCCCTCACCGGATCCACCGGGCCGACATAATAGATGACCCGCCCGTCGAGGCTCACCGGCAGGGGCGTGCCCGCCTTCAGCATGTCGCTCAGGCGCTGATGGGCGGCGTCGCGCCCGGTGAGCATGCGGCCGGAGAGCAGCAGCTTCTCGCCCGGCGTCCAGGAGGCGACCTCCTCGCGGGTCAGGGCATCGAGATCGACGCGGCGAGTGCCCGCATCCGCAGTGTGGAGCACCACCTGCGGCCAGAGGGAAAGATCGGGCGGATCGAGCCGCACCGGTCCGGACCCGTCGAGCACGATGGTGGCATGGCGGTTGGCGGCGCACTGGGGAATGAGCGCCACCGGCTTGGAGGCGGCATGGGTGGGAAAGGTGGCGATCTTCACGTCCACCACCGTCGTCAGCCCGCCGAGCCCCTGCGCGCCGATGCCCAGCGCATTGATCTTCTCGTAGAGGGAGATGCGCATCTCCTCCAGCCGGTTCGCCGGCCCGCGGGCGAGGAGATCGGTCATGTCGATCTCCTCCATGAGCGCTTCCTTGGCGATGAGCATGGCCTTTTCCGCCGAGCCGCCGATACCGAGGCCGATGACGCCGGGCGGGCACCAGCCCGCGCCCAGCTCCGGCACGGTCTTCAGCACCCAGTCCTCCACGCTCGCGCCGGGATCGAGGGTGGTGAACTTCGCCTTGTTCTCCGAGCCGCCGCCCTTGGCCGCCACCGTGATCTCCAGCGTGCCGCCGGGCACCAGCTCCACATGCACCACCGCCGGGGCGTTGTCCCTGGTGTTGCGCCGCTCGAACAGCGGATCACCCACCATGGAGGCGCGCAGCGGATTGGCCTCATCGAGATAGGCGCGGCGCACGGCGTCGTTGATGAGCTCGGCGAAGGGACGCGGGCTGTCGATGCGCACGTCCATGCCCACCTTCGCGAACACCACCACGAGGCCGGTGTCCTGGCAGATGGGCCGCCGCCCCAGGGCCGCCATGCGCGAGTTCACGAGGATCTGCGCGATGGCGTCGCGGGCGGCGGGGGAGGCCTCCCGCTCATGGGCGCGGGACAGGTGCGCAATGTAGTCCGCCGGATGGAAGCAGGAGATGTACTGGAGCGCGTCGGCGACGCTCGAAACGATGTCGTCCTCGCGGATGACCACGACGGGGCTGAGCGGGGCGGGGCGGACCTCGCCGGGATGGACCTTCTCGGCGCACATGGCCTGGCTTTCCTTCTGCAACGGAGCGGAGGCGGCCTGAGGCCGCCTCCACCCGGTCTCACATCTCCATGACCATGGGCGCCGGAAAATAGCGGAAGCCCTGGCCCTGGGCCGCCACGTAGCCGAAGCCCGGCCAGGCGAAATGGTAGGCGATGAGCGGGATGCGGTTCGCCGCCAGCATGGACAGCACCTTCACCCGCGACTGGGCCGACTGCTTGGGGTCCGTGTCGTAGACGAACTCGGTCAGCGGCTGCTCCAGCAGCAGCACCGGATGGTGCGCGAGGTCGCCGATGTAGCACAGCTGCTTGCCGCCCGAGGTGATCATGAACACGGTGTGGCCCACCGTGTGCCCGGGCGCGGAGATGGCCTGGATGCCGGGAAGGAACTCCTGCCCGTCCTTGAAGAAGACCATGCGGTCCCGGTTGGGCACGAGGTTCCTGCGCGCCTGGTCGAGGAAGGCCTTCAGGCTCGGCCCCACCGTCTTCTCGTCGGTCCAGTAATCGTAGTCGGCCTGCGAGATGTAATACTGGGCGTTGGGGAAGTTGCGCGTGCCATCCTCAGCCATGCAGCCGCCGCAGTGGTCGATATGGGCGTGGCTCATCACCACCGCGTCCACGTCCTTCGGGTCGATGCCGGCCTGCTTGATGGAGGCCATCAGCTTGCCGGTGGAGGGACCGAACAGCTTGGAGGTGCCCATTCCGGTGTCGAACACCACGAGCTTGTCGCCGGTGTTGAGGATGAGCACGTTCTGCTCCAGCACCGCATTGGAGAGGGGCAGGAAGTTGGTCGTGAGCTGCCGGTCCATCTCCTGGGCGGAGAGGCCGGTGAAGTTGGCATGGGGGTCGCCCAGCGGCAGCGTGCCGTCGGAGACCACGGTGATCTCGCCGTCGCCGAACTTGAAGCGGTAGAAATAGGGCGCGGGCTGGCCCACGAGGGGCGCCTTGGCGAAGGCGGGCGCAAGGCCCCCTCCCATGGCCAGCGCGCCGACGGAAAGGGCGCCGCCCAGGAGCGCGCGCCGGCGTGTGATCAGCATCCTCGGATCGTTCATCTGTGTCCTCCCTGACGCATTGGTCCGGGAGCCTGGCCGATCCGCGCCATCGTCGGGATGCGAGACAGGTGACGATGCGTGGCGGGCGACCCGGCTCCCTCCTCCCTCATGGCGCCGTAGGCCGGCGCTCCTTCCCCTCGGAAATCGCGAAACCCCCGCCGTGGCGGGGGAGCAAGGAGGCCCGGCCGGTTGGCGCCGGCCGGGCACCCGTCGGTGATCAGATGGTGCGGCCGCCGTCCACCTCCAGCACCACGCCGGTGATGAACTCCGCCTCGTCGGAAGCGAGGTAAAGGCAGGCGTTGGCGATGTCCTTCGGCTCGGACAGCCGGCCGAGCGGAATGGTGGCGATGAAGCGCGCCCGGTTCTCCGGCGTGTCGGGCACGCCCATGAAGCTGTCGAGCAGACCCGTCGCGCCCATCACCGGGGCGACGCAGTTCACGCGGATCTTCTGCGGCGCCAGCTCCACGGCGAGGGAGCGGGTGGCGAGGTTCACCGCGCCCTTGGAGGAATTGTACCAGGTGAGGCCGGGGCGCGGACGGATGCCCGCGACGGAGCCCACGTTCACCACCACGCCGCCGCCCTGCGCCGACATGATCGGCACGATGGTGTGGGTCATGTGGTAGATGGACTTCACGTTGATGGCGTAGACCTTGTCGAACTCCTCCTCGGTCACCTCCATCAGCGGCTTGTTGCGGTGGGTCCAGCCGGCGTTGTTGACGACGATGTCGAGCTTGCCGCCGTGGGCGAGGGTGGCCTTCACCGCCGCCTCGATGTCGGCGCGGCTGGTCACGTCCGCCTTGACCGCGATGGCGGCCGGGCCGATCTCGGCGGCCACCTTCTGCGCCCCCTCGCCGTTCAGGTCGACGACGGCGACCTTGGCGCCCTCGCGGGCGAAGACGCGGGCGATCTCGGCGCCGAAGCCCGAGGCGGCGCCCGTGACGAGCGCGGTTTTTCCGGAAAGACGCATCTGGGACGTTTCCTCAGTCGTGCTTGATGATCAGGGTCTTGAGGGTCGAGAACTCGTAGAGCGCCTCGAAGCCCTTCTCCCGGCCATGGCCGGACTTCTTCATGCCGCCGAAGGGCAATTCGATGCCGCCGCCAGCGCCATAGGCGTTCACATAGACCTGCCCCGCCTTCACCTTGCGGGCCACGCGGATGGCCCGCGAGGCGTTGGTGGACCAGATGCCGGCCATGAGCCCGAACTCGGTGCCGTTGGCGAGAGCGATGGCGTCCGCCTCGTCGTCGAAGGGCAGCACCGCGAGCACCGGGCCGAACACCTCCTGGGTGGCGAGCATATGGGTGCGCGGCACCGGGCCGTAGACCCGCGGCGGCACGTAGAAGCCGCCGGCGGGCACGCCCTCGGCCACCAGCCCCTCGGCCACCACGCTTACGTCGTCCGCCGCCGCCGTGGCGAAGAAGCCCTCGACGCGCTCCTTCTGCTTGGCGTTGATCACCGGGCCGAGGTCGAGGTCCATCTCCGGCGAGCCGGCGCGCAGCGAGGCGAACCGGGCATTGAGGCGGGACACCACCTCCTCATACACCTTGCGCTCCACCAGCAGGCGCGAGCCGGCCGAGCAGGTCTGCCCCGCGTTCTGCACTACCGTGTTGGCGATGACCGGGATGGCCGCGTCGAAATCGGCGTCGGCGAACACCACGTGGGGCGACTTGCCGCCCAGCTCCAGCGTGCAGCCGATGTGGTTCTTCGCCGCCGCGGTCTGGATCAGGATGCCCACCTCCGGCGAGCCGGTGAAGGCGATGAAGTCAATGTCCGGATGGGCCGAAAGGGCCGCCCCCGCCTCCTCGCCGAGGCCGGGCACGATGTTGATGGCGCCGTCCGGAAAGCCCACCTCGGCGGCAAGCTCCGCCATGCGCAGCGGCGTGAGGCAGGCATCCTCCGCCGGCTTGATGACGGTGGCGTTGCCCACCGCCAGCGCCGGGCCGATGGTGCGGCCGAACATCTGCGCCGGATAGTTCCAGGGGATGATGTGGGCGGTGACGCCGTGGGGCACCCGCTCGGTGGGCACGAAATAGCCGGCGAGGAAGGGGATGGTCTCGCCGTGCAGCTTGTCGGCCGCGCCGCCGTAGAACTCGAAATAGCGTGACGCGGCGGCGATGTCCGCCCTGGCCTGCTTCATGGGCTTGCCGGTGTCGCGGGCCTCGAGCTTCGCGAGCTCCTCCGCATGGTCGGCGATGGCGACGGCGAGCTTCGAGAGCAGGCGGCCGCGCTCGGTGGCGGTGAGGCGGCTCCACGCCCCCTCCTCCACCGCATGGCGCGCGGCCTTCACCGCGGCGTCCACGTCCGGCTTGGTGCCGGCGGCGATCTGGGCGAAGACGCGGCCCTCCGCCGGGGCGTAGACGTCGACCACGCGGCCGGAGGCGGCCGGGCGCCAGGCGTTGTTGATGAACACGCCCTTGGCGGGCATCAGGGGGCTCAGCTGGTTCATGCGGCCAGTCCTTCGTTCGGCAGGTCCGTTGCAATCTCGCCGCGCTCGATGGTGATGGTCCGCTCGGCGAAGCTGCGCAGGAGATGCGGGTTCGATTCCGTGATGATGAGCGCGAGGCTCGGGTCGGTGTCGCGCAGGCGCCGCAGCGCCTCCGCGTAGCGGTTGGCGAGCACGGGCGCGAGGCCCTGGAACGGCTCGTCCAGCAGCACGAGGCGGGTGGCGAGCATCAGCGCGCGGCCGAGCGCCACCATCTTGCCCTGGCCGCCGGAGACCGAGCCCGCCGGGCGCTTCGCCATCTCCTTCAGCTCCGGCAGCACGTGGTAGACGCGCTCCAGCCGGCGCTTCGTCTCCTCCTGGGAGAGCTTGGCCACCTGCGCCGGAAGCAGGATGTTCTCCTCCACCGTGAAGCGGGAGAACAGCCGCCGGTCCTCCGGCGCGTAGCCGATGCCGAGGCCGGGCCGCAGGTGCGCGGCAATGCCGGCGAGGTCGTGCCCGTCGAACACGATGCGCCCGCCATTCCGGGTGAAGCCCATGATGGTGCGCAGCGTGGTGGTCTTGCCGGCGCCGTTGCGGCCGACGAAGGCCACCGCCTCGCCTTCCTTCAAAGCGAAGGAAACACCGCGCAGCACCGGCACGGTGCCGAAGGAAACGGTGACATGATCGAGGATGAGCATGATCACACTCCGATCACGGTGCGAATGACCTCGGGGTCCTCCAGCACCTCGGACGGGGGGCCGAGCTTCTGGATCTTGCCGGCGCTCCACACGGCCACCCGGCCGGCGTAGCGCTGCACCATGTCCATGTCGTGCTCGACGAAGACGGAGGCGACCTTGGCCTTCTTCAAGGCCGAGACGAGGATCTCCATGACGCCGAACTTGTCGGCGGTGGCGACTCCGGAGGTGGGCTCGTCCATGAGCAGCAGCTTGGGCTTCATGGCGAGGGCGATGGCGATGTCCACGAGCTTCCTGTGGCCCTCGGGGAGGTCGCCGGCGCGCTTGTCCCGGTCGCCGGCGCAGCCCACGAGGTCGAGCAGCTCGACCATCTCGTCGTGCTCGGCGATCTTGCCGAGCGGGCGCAGCAGGTTGAAGCGCCGCGCGCGGGAGGCCGCGGCCAGCAGCATGTTCTCCAGCACCGTGTGGTCGGAGAAGAGCTGCGGGATCTGGAAGGCGCGGGCGATGCCGAGACGGGTGATGTCCCGTGGCGGATGGGCGGTGATCTCCCTGCCCTCGAACCGCACGGTGCCGGCCTTGGGCCGCAGATAGCCGGTGCAGATGTTGAGGAAGGTGGTCTTGCCCGCGCCGTTGGGGCCGATGATGGCGAGGTTCTCGCCGCCGCGGACATCGAGGTCGATGCCGTTCGCCGCCACCACGCCGCCGAAGCGGATCTCGAGGCCGCGCGCCTGAAGCAGGATGGGATGCTCGCTCATCGCGCGGTCTCCACGGTGAGGGCGGCGTCCCCCGCCTTGCGACGGCCGGCGAGGGCCTGCACCAGGCCGACGATGCCGGAGGGCGCCTTCAGGATGATGGCGAGCAGCACGAAGCCGAGGATCATCTGCCAGCTGTCGGCCACGAAGGCCGCCGCATAGGTGCGCACCGCCTCATAGACGAAGGTGCCGGTGAGCGCCCCCGCCACATGGCCCACCCCGCCGAGGATGGCGATGAAGACGAACTCCGCCGAGCGCGTCCAGTAGCTGTATTCCGGCGTCGCGATGCCCTGGATGATGCCGAGGCAGGCCCCGCCGATGCCGCACAGGAGGGCGGAGATCACATAGCCCACCAGCATCACGAAGCGGGCGGACAGGCCGATGTATTCGAGCCGCGTCTCGTTGGTCTTGATGGCCTTGAGCGCCTGGCCGAGTGGGCTCCTGAGATAGCGCCACACCAGGTAGGCCGCGCCGAAGGCGAGCACCAGCGTGAGGTAATAGAGCAGCGTGTCGAACTGCGCGCGGTCGAAGGCGAAGCCGAAGGCCGATGGCCGGCGGATGCGCAGGCCGTCCGAGCCGCCGGTGAGGTGGAAGAACTTCTCCAGCACCGAGTAGAGCACCATGGAGAAGGCGAGGTTCAGCATGCCGAAGAAGATGTAGCGGTAGCGCACCACGAACAGCCCCACCACCAGCCCCAGCACCACGCTGGAGACCGCCGAGGCCGCCAGCAGCAAGGCGATGTCGCCGCCGCCGAGGCTGCGGCCGAGGAAGGCCACCGTGTACGCCCCCGTCGCGAAGAACATGCCGTGGCCGAACGACACCTGCCCTGCCTGCAGCAGGAGCAGGAGGCCGAGCACCGCGAGGCTTTTCGCGAACACGATGGCAAGGAAGGTCTGCGAGGAGGCGGCGAAGGCCGGCACGGCCGCCAGCACCGCGAGGAGGAGGACGAGAAGGATCCAGCGCACGGCCATTTTCAGATCTTCCTGAGCTGGGGCGCGCCGAACAGGCCGCTCGGGCGGAAGATGAGCACCGCGACCATGAGGATGTAGGGCACGAGCACCTCGAATTCGGGGGCGAGATAGACGGCGACGGAGCGCCCGAGGCCGATCATCAGCGCCGCCACGGCGGCCCCCTCGATCTGGCCGAGGCCGGCGGTGGCAGCGACCGCGAAGGAGAGCACGATCATCTCCGCCCCCATGCCCGGCATGAGGGAAGTGGTGGGCGCCGCCAGCGCCCCGCCCAGCGCCGCGAGCGTGGCGCCGGCGATGAAGGTGATGAAATAAACCTTCTGGGCATCGATGCCGATGGCGCTCGCCGCCTCCCGGTCCTCGGTGACGGCGAGGATCTGCGCGCCCGCCGAGGTATGCCGCAGGAAGAAGCGCAGCCCGAACAGGACGATGAGCGCCAGCGCCGGCAGGAACAGGGTCTGGTAGGCGGTGTAGCTGATGCCGAACAGCGAGACGTTGCCCAGCAGCTGGAGCGGCTCGGACATGAAGTAGGGCTGCACGCCCCACACCAGGCGCTGCACATTCTCCAGGATCATGAACACGGCGAAGGTGACGAGGATCTGCAGCACCTGCTCCTTGTCGTAGATGCGCTGGAGCAGCAGCTTCTCCATCAGCCCGCCCAGCACCACGCCCACCGCGATGGCGCCGACGAACAGGGCCGGGAAGGTGAGCCAGGGGTTGAACCCCGCCTTGGTCAGCGCCAGCCCCGCGCTCACCGCCATGTAGGCGCCCAGCGCATAGAAGCTGCCATGGGCGATGTTGAGCACGCCGAGCACGCCGAAGATGAACGTCAGCCCCACCGCCACCAGGAAGACCAGGGAGGCATAGGCGACGCCGTCGCAGACGGCCAGCACGATGGTGTCGAAGGACATGAAGGCACCTTGCGATACGGACGCGGCGCGTGACGCCCCGCATCCGGAGGGAGGCCGGGCGGCGGCGTCTCGCCGCCCGGCATGCAGCCTTACCGGGACAGGCCGACCCTGGACCTCACTTCGTCGCCTTGAAGGTGTCGACCTTGATATCGACGATCTCAGGCTTCAGGGTCGCGATCCAGGCTTCCGACTTCTGGCCGACGGGCGGCATCAGCTTGGCGGCCGGGAAGATCATCATGTTGTCGAGGATGTCGAAATTGTAGGCCGGCACGCGGGTGGTGGTGCCGATCAGCTGGTCCTCGATGCCCTGGCCGTCGGCGCGGATTTCCACAGGCCGGCCAAGGGCCTGGAAGGTGAGGCCGGGCATCGCCTTGGCCACCTGGTCGTGGGTCGGCCACTTGCCGCCGTTGGCGGCCACCGCCTTGGCGTAGACCGCTTCGAGGGCGGCAAACGCCTGGGCCATGTGGAACACGGGGTAGATGGGATAGCTGCCGGTCTTCTGATTGAAGGCGTTCATGAAGGCCTTGAACTTCGCGTCGCCGATGCGCTCGGGATGCAGGAAATAGTGATCCCCGCGGCCGCCCACGATCACGCCCTCCGGCAGGTCGTTGCCGAGGCGCTGGAGCGAGCTCTCGGCGAGCGGCAGCACGAACAGGGACGACTTGAACAGCCCGCGCTGGTTGGCCTGGCGCACGAAGGTGTCGAGATCGCCACCCCAGGAGGTGGAGAGGATCACGTCCGGCTTGAGCGCCAGCAGGCGCGAGACCTCGGTGGAGAAGTCGGCGGCGCCGAACTTGGGGAAGAATTCCGCCACCACCTTCACGTCCGGCTTCAGCACCTTCAGCGCCTGGGAGAAGATCGCCCAGCTGTCGCGGCCCCAGGCGTAGTCCTGGTTCACGACGGCGATGGTCTTGAAGTCCGGCTTGGTCTTCAGGAGATACAGGAGCGGCGCAAGGACCTCAGGCGTCGCGTTGGCCTGCGTGCGGAAGACGTAATTGTACTTGTCGTCCTCCAGGATGCGCTGGGTGCCGCAGTCCCACATGAAGTTGAGGACCTTCAGGTCCTCGGCCAGCGGGGCGACCTTGTTGCACACGCCGGAGGAGATGGAGGCGAACATCACGTCCACCTTGGTGTCCTCCACCAGGCGGCGATATTCGGTCATCAGCGTCTCGATGCCGGCGCCTTCGTCCACGAAGAACAGCTTCACCGGCACGCCCTGGACGCCGCCCTTGGCGTTGATCTCGGACGCCAGCATCTCCGCCGCCTCGCGGGCCGGGATGCCGAAGACGGACGCCGCCCCGGAGCTGTAGGTGGTGATGCCGATCTTGAGCTCGGCCGGCTTTTGCTGGGCGAGGGCGGGACAAAGGCCGAGCAGCGACAGTCCCGCTGCCGCGACGAGGCGACGAAGCAACATCGGCGTTCCTCCAGGTCGGTCTGATGCGACCGTGTTTCTTCTCTCCCCCGCAGGGGAAGCGAGCGCATTCTGGTTTCGCCGAATGCTATCTCAAAAGACTATTTTGACTTGGATCCCATAGCGAAATGTTTTAGCTCCGCCCCCGCTCGAGGAGCGCCGCCGCGCCCGCCTCGTCATCGATGAGGTCGGCCGGCCAGGCCCCTTCCCGCACCAGGCGGACAAGGGTCGCATGGGCCAGCTCCTCGATGGCCCGGACCGCGTTGGACATGGGTCGATCGGACGGCCGGACGAGGTGCAGATCGCGCGAGAGCACCGGATCGCCCATGGGCCAGGTGCGTAAAAGGCCCTTCTCCACCTCGGTCCGCAGCGCCGCGCCGGGCAGGATGGAATAGCCGAGACCGCCTTCCACCAGCAGCTTGATCTGGCCATAGGTGTCGATGTCGATGACCGTGTTGAGGTGCACGTTCTCCGATAACGCGCGCTCCTCGATGAGATCGCGCAGGCCATGGCCGAGGCTGGGCAGGATCAGCGTCAGGTCGGCAACGGCGGCGAAGGAGACCGGGCCGGGCGGGGGATGGGGCCGATCCATGGGCTCCGCCGGGCCCAGCAGGCACAATTCTTCGGAGAGCACCCGGCGGGCCTGCAGCGTCCTGTCCGCGACGGAGCGGTAGAGCACGCCGAGGTCGATCTTGCCCTCGCGCAGCCAGTCGAGCACGAAGCCGCTCATGGCCTCGGCCACGCGCAGCCTGATCTTGGGATAGCGCCGGCGCGCCTCGCTGAGCAGGGGCACGCAGAGCATCTGGCTCACCGTCCCGGGAAGGCCGAATCGCACCTCGCCCTCCGGCTCGGCCTGGCCGCGGCGCACCGCCTCCCGCGCCACCTCCATCTGGCTGAGGATCAGGCGCGCGTGGCGCACCAGCGTCTCCCCCGCCTCGGTGGCCCGCACGCCCTGCGGGCTGCGGAACAGGAGGTCCACGCCGAGGTCGATCTCCATGTTGCGCACGTGCTGGCTCAGGGCCGGCTGCGCGACGCGCAGGCGGTGGGCGGCCTTGGAGAAGGAGCCCACCTCCACGATCGTCACGAAATACCTGAGCTGGCGCAGGTCCATGGCTTCCCCCATCCGTCGGCTAGATGGGGAGCTTATAGGATTTCGCCTGGCAGAGGGGGAAAGTTATGAGCCTGTCGCCGGAGGCATCAACAGGATCGCCCGGTGGGGCTGGTCGAGGCGCAGGCCTTCCCTCTCCCTCACGCCGAGCCGGGCCACCAGGGCTTCCACCTCCGGGCGCAGGCGGCGGGCGGCCTCGGCGCGGGCGGGGTCCACCGCGACGATCTTGGCGAGGAAGGCATCGACGCCGGAGAAGTGGCGCACCTCGTCATAGTCCAGCGCGCGGCCGACCACGGCCCGGCCCTCCGCCACATGGCGGGCGATGGCGGCCTGCGCAGCGGCGCGGATCACGCTCTCGTCCTCCACCGGCCGCATGGCCTCGAAGAAGGCTCCTGCGGCCAGAGGCTCGATGACGAGCACCGGTCCCCGGCTGACCCGCAGGGCCTCGGCAAGGGCACCGGGCATGAGAGGTGCCGGCACGTGGTGGAAACTGTTGAGGAGGATCGCCGCATCGAAGCTGTCGTCCGCAAACGGCAGGGCCTCGGCGCCCGCGTCGACGAATTCGGCCTCCGGCACCGCGGCCCGCGCCTCATGGATCGCCTCCGCGGAAGGGTCGATGCCGCTCACCCTCGCCCCCCGCGCCAGGAGCGCCCGGGC
Source organism: Xanthobacter nonsaccharivorans (assembly GCF_043194755.2). Taxonomy (NCBI): domain Bacteria; kingdom Pseudomonadati; phylum Pseudomonadota; class Alphaproteobacteria; order Hyphomicrobiales; family Xanthobacteraceae; genus Xanthobacter; species Xanthobacter nonsaccharivorans. The sequence goes on from NZ_CM195526.1 coordinate 4,491,839, forward strand.
GAGCGCGCCGCGCCCGCAGCCCACATCCAGCAGGCTCCGGCCGGCGATGGGTCCAAGCCAGGCCTCGATCACCCCCAGGGCGGTGTTTGCGGGGCGCGACGCCGCGGGGGACGCGTTGACCGTCTCATGTGCCTGCACGCCGACTCTCCCGAGGTTTCGTCCGATCAGATCCGTTCGGCCACCGCGGCGCCGAACTCCCGGCGCAGCGCCTGCGAATGGGCGCCCAGCGCCGGCACCGGGCCGAAGTCCGGCACCACGCGGTCGAACAGGGCCCCCGGCGCCAGATAGCGCACCGGCCCCGTGGGTGTTTCCACGTCCACGTACCGGTTCTGCGGGTGCGCCACCAGATCGTCCATGGTGCTCACCCGGCCATAGGCGATGCGTCCCTTCTCCAGCCGGGCAACCATCTCGTCCCGCGGATGGGCGCCGAAAACGGCGGTGATGGCGGCATCGAGATCGGCCCGGCTGGCAACGCGCTGGCTGTTGCCGGCGAAGCGCGGATCGGCCGCCAGTTCCGGCATCCCGAGCACCTCGGTGCAGAAGTTCCCCCACTCCCGCTCGTTCTGGATGGAGAAGAGCACCGCCTTGCCGTCGGCGCAGGCATAGGCCCCGTAGGGCGCGATGGTGGGATGGTTGAGCCCCGCCCGCTCCGGCACCTTGCCGCCGTAGGCGAACTGGAGGAAGGGCACGTTCATCCAGTCCGCCAGCGCATGGTAGAGCGAGACGGCGATGTGCCGCCCCTGCCCCGTCCGCTCGCGGCCGATCACCGCCTGCAACACCGCCTGGAAGGCCGTCATCCCGGCCGCGATGTCGCACACGGAGACCCCCACGCGCGCCGATCCGGCCGCGTTGCCGGTAATGGAAGACAGCCCGCTCTCGGCCTGCACCAGAAGGTCATAGGCCTTCAGGTCCCGATAGGGCCCCTCCTCCCCATAGCCGGAGATGGAGCAGGTGATGAGGCGCGGGTTGCGGGCGCGCAGCGCGTCCGGCGCGAAGCCGAGGCGGTCGATGACGCCCGGCGCGAGATTCTGGATGAAGATGTCGGCCCGGTCGAGCATGGCGGCAAGCAGCTCCGCATCCGCCCGCTCCTTGAGATCAAGGCAGATGGATTCCTTGCCGCGGTTGAGCCACACGAAATAGGCGCTCTCGCCATGGACGAGGCTGTCGTAATGGCGGGCGAAGTCGCCTTCCGGCCGCTCCACCTTGATGACGCGCGCGCCTGCATCGGCGAGCCGGCCGGACACATAGGGCGCGGCCACCGCCTGCTCCACGGAGACGACCAGCATTCCTTCGAGATCACGTGGCATCGGGGCACCGACAGGCTGGATGCAGGGACGATGACCCCGGCATGAGGCGCCGGGGCGCTCCGCCGGAGCTTCAGGATCTGCAACGTCGCCGCGCCGATGCCAGAATACAAATATAAGTGAAGCCTAGGCGGCATAGGCCGATGTTATAGCCCCATCCCCTCCGGCCACCCGCGAGGCTATAGGCCCGGCTTCTGCGGGGCAGCGCAAATCCCTATTTCGCCCTGCCGCGCTTTCCGGCGACTGTGCGCTGCGTTTTCGTTTAGCGCGTCGCGCGGACTCAGGCCGGGACGACGCGCGCCTGCTACCGAGTGGTGTTCGACCATGACCGGGCTCACGCGCCCCTCCCTGCTGCAGAGCGGGCGGCTCGTTGCACTTTTCGTTCCCGCCACGCGGCCCGACCGTTTCGGCAAGGCCCTGTCCTGTGGCGCCGATGCCGTCATCATCGATCTGGAAGACGCGGTGGGCACGGCGGAGAAGGGACAGGCCCGCGCGGCCGTCGCCGCGGCCATTCCGGCGCAGGGCACCGTGCTGCTGCGCATCAACGGCGCGGGCACGCCCTGGCACGCGGACGATATGGAGATGGCACGCGACGTGCCGCTGGCCGGCATCGTGCTGCCGAAGGCGGAAAGCCCGGACGAGGTGGCCGAGGTGGCCGCCCGCGTCGGCCGCCCCGTCATCGCCCTCATCGAGAGCGCACGCGGGCTGGCGGCCGCGCGCGCCATCGCGGCCGCTCCCAAGGTCGCCCGCCTCGCCTTCGGCTCCATCGACTTCGCCGCGGACCTCGGCTGCGCCCATACCCGCGACGCCCTCCTTGCCGCCCGCTCGGAGCTGGTGCTCGCCTCGCGCCTCGCGGGCCTCGACGGACCGGTGGATGGCGTCACCACCCAGGTGAGCGACGCCGCCCTCGCCGAGGACGACGCCCGCTTCGCCGCCGCGCTCGGTTTTGCCGGCAAGCTCTGCATCCATCCGGCCCAGGTCGCGCCTGCCGGCGCAGGATTTGCGCCATCGCCGGCGGAGGTCGCCTGGGCGCAACGCATCGTGTCGGCCCTTGCCGACGGCGGCTCGGTGGTGACGGTGGACGGCGCCATGGTGGACGCTCCCGTGCGTCTGCGCGCCACGCGCATCCTGGCCCGCGCCGGGCTGAACGAGGAGACACAGGCGTGACCGAGGCAACCCGCATCCTGGCCACCTACGCCGCGCGGATCGCGCTGGCGGATATCCCGCCACAGGTGGTGGCGCGCGCCGAGCGCCTCATCCTCGATTTCGTCGGCAATGCCGCGCGGGGCGGGGCGGAGGCGGATTCCTCCCCCAGCCTCAGGGCGCTGGTGGAAAAAGCCGGCCTCGGCACCCCCGGTCCCTGCACGGTGATCGGCGAGGCGCGGACCTATGGCCCGGCGGCCGCGGCGCTGCTCAACGGCGCCTTCGGCCATTCCCTCGATTTCGACGACACCCACGCGGCAAGCTCGCTGCACCCCAGCGCGCCGGTGATCCCTGCGGCGCTGGCGGCGGCGGAGATCACCGGCGCCTCGGGGGCCGACTTCGTGGCGGCGGTGATCGCGGGCTATGAGGTCTGCTGCCGGCTCGGCCTCGCCCTCGACCCGACGCGGCACTATGCGCGCGGCTTCCATCCCACCGCCACCGCCGGCACCTTCGGCGCCGCGGCCGCGGCGGGTCGCCTGCTGGGCCTCGATGCCGAGGCCATGGCTTCGGCCTTCGGGGTCGCCGGCAGCCAGGCGGCGGGCTCCCTGCAATTCCTCGCCAACGGCGCCTGGAACAAGCGCTACCAGGTGGGCGCGGCAGCCATGAACGGCCTCATCGCCGCTTTTCTGGCGCAGGAAGGCTTCCACGGATCGAGTGAAGCCATTGAGGGCGAGCACGGCTTCCTGAAGGGCTATTCCGACGGCGCCGACCCCGCCGCGGCGGTGGACGGGCTCGGCACCCGCTACGAGACCCTGCACATCGGCCTGAAGCCCTATCCGAGCTGCCGCTACACGCATGCGGCCCTCGACGGCCTCATCGCCCTTAAAGCGGAGAAGGACCTCGCCCCCGCGGATATTGAGCGGGTGGAGATCGGCCTTCACCGCAACGGCATCACCCTGACCGGCGACCCGCTCCACGCCAAGCGGCGCGCCCGCACGGTGGTGGACGGGCAGTTCTCCATGCCCTTCACCGCCGCGGTGGCCCTCGACCAGGGCAGCTTCGGCTGGGACGACTACCGGCGCCTCGGCGATCCCCAGCTCGACGCCCTGTGCGACCGTATCGATGTGGTGGCCGACCCACGGCTCGAGAACCGGGCCCATCCCTTCGGCGCCACGCTGCGCCTCACCACGGCGCGGGGCATCTTCGAGCGCATGATCGCCGACCCCTCCGGCGAGCCGGACGCCTTCCCGGACGACGCCGCGCTGGCGCGCAAGTTCAACACGCTGGCCGGTCCCGTCGTCGGCGTGCCGCAGGCCGAGGCGCTCGCCGCGGCCATCCTGAAGCTCTCGCGCGCGGACAAGGTGGCGCTTTCAACCCGCCCCCACGACCGCGCCTGACCCCTTTTCACGCCGAGGACCCAGAACGATGCATACGGTTGGGAGCGGGCAATACGATGAAATCCGCGATGCGGTACGGGCGCTGTGCGCGGATTTTCCCGCCGAGTACCACCGCAAGGTCGACGAGGCCCGCGGCTATCCGGAAGCGTTCGTCGACGCGCTGACGAAGGCCGGCTGGATGGCGGCGCTGATCCCCGAGGAATACGGCGGCTCGGGCCTCGGCCTCACCGAGGCTTCCGTGATCATGGAGGAGATCAACCGCGCCGGCGGCAACTCCGGGGCCTGCCACGGCCAGATGTACAACATGAACACGCTGGTGCGGCACGGCTCGGAGGAGCAGCGCCGCAAGTATCTGCCGAAGATCGCCGCGGGCGAGCTGCGCCTCCAGTCCATGGGCGTCACCGAGCCCACCACCGGCACCGACACCACCAAGATCAAGACCACGGCAGTGAGGACGGGTGACCGCTACGTCATCAATGGCCAGAAGGTGTGGATCTCCCGCGTCCAGCATTCCGACCTGATGATCCTGCTGGCCCGCACCACGCCGCTCGATCAGGTGCGGAAGAAATCGGAAGGCCTCTCCATCTTCATCGTCGACATCAAGGACGCCATGGCCGAAGGGATGCAGGTGCGCCCCATCCTCAACATGGTGAACCACGAGACCAACGAACTGTTCTTCGACAATCTGGAAATCCCCGCCGAGAACCTGATCGGCGAGGAGGGCCAGGGCTTCAAGTACATCCTCACCGGGCTCAATGCCGAGCGCACCCTGATCGCGGCCGAGTGCATCGGCGACGGCTACTGGTTCATCGACAAGGTCTCCGCCTATGCCGGCGAGCGGATGGTGTTCGGCCGGCCCATCGGCCAGAACCAGGGGGTGCAGTTCCCCATCGCGGAAGCCTTCATCGAGGTGGAGGCGGCGAACCTCATGCGCTTCGAGGCCTGCCGGCTCTATGATGCGCACGCGCCCTGCGGCAGCCAGGCCAACATGGCCAAATATCTGGCCGCCAAGGCGTCGTGGGAAGCGGCCAACGCCTGCATCCAGTTCCACGGCGGCTTCGGCTTCGCCTGCGAGTACGACGTGGAGCGCAAGTTCCGCGAGACCCGCCTCTACCAGGTGGCCCCCATCTCCACCAACCTCATCCTGAGCTATGTGGCCGAGCACGTCCTCGGCCTCCCGCGCTCGTTCTGAAGAGGCGCTTCCCCATGAGCGAGACCAGCCCCCTCGACATCGACCACCTGAAGAGCTGGATCGGCCGTGAGGAGGCCGCCACGGAGGAAGTGACGGCGGCCCTGGTGCGCCGCTTCAGGGCGACCTTCGACGTAGAGCCCGGCGATCCCGTCCCCGGCGATGTCGCGCCGCGCTTCATCCACCTTTGCCTCGCCCCTCCGGCGGTGCCCATGCATGCGCTCGGCCCCGACGGCCACCCCCGGCGCGGCGGCTTCCTGCCGCCCGTGCCTTTGCCCCGGCGCATGTGGGCCGCCGGCAGCCTCGCCTTCACCGGCGACCTCAGGGTGGGGGACACCATGCGGCGGATCTCGCGGGTGGAGGATCTTTCGGTGAAGGAAGGGCGCTCCGGCACCCTGTGCTTCGTCACCGTGCGGCACGCCATCGAGGCGGACGGGCGGCCCGTCCTCACCGAGGTCCAGGACATCGTCTATCGCGGCCTCGACACGGGCGAGGCGGCCAGGACCGCCACCCCCGCCGAGGCCGGTCCCCACCGGCGGGAGGTTGAGCCCTCCCCGCCCCTTCTGTTCCGCTATTCAGCGCTGACCTTCAATGGCCACCGCATCCATTACGACCACCCCTATGTCACCCAGGTGGAAGGCTATCCCGGCCTCGTGGTGCACGGCCCGCTGCAGGCGACGCTGCTCTACCGTTTCGCGGCCGAGATCCTCGGCACGCCACCCGCGCGCTTCACCTTCCGGGGGCTTTCGCCGCTGTTTGACGACCGCCCCTTCTTCCTGAATGCCCGGAAGGCGGAGAACGACACCCTCAAGCTGTGGAGCGCAGCCCCCGGCGGCCCCGTGGCCATGCAGGCGGAGGCGGCGCCTTAGGAGGCGAACAGCACCTCGACCTTGCTCCCCTGCCGCCGCGCGGTGACGTCGGCCAGTGTGGCGGCCATGTCCCCCGCCATGTCGCACCCTCGTGGATCGACCGCAGGCCCTCGTGCCTCGGCGCATTGGGGCAGCATCCTGGGTCCCCCGCGCAGGCGTCGCAGTCGCAGTGGTCGCGCGGTGGCGTGTGAGGCCATGAGCATCGACCCCTCGGGGTCGCACGGAAGCGGCGACGACAAGGTCCATACCCGGCGCTTCCATGCCTCTTGGCGGCTCGCTAATGCTCGGAGTAGACGGGACCACGCCGCGGAGCGCCCAGCGGGGGCGCATATCGGCTCACAGGCCGTGCGAGGCCCAGCCGGTCGCGCAGCGTTCCGGGCGCATAGGCCGTCTTGTAGAGGCCCCGCGCCTGGAGGACCGGCACGACGCCATCCACGAAATCCTCAAGACCTCCCGGCAGATAGGGCACCATGACGTTGAAGCCGTCGGCGGCGCCGCCGAGGAACCACTGCTCCAGGGTGTCGGCCACCTGCACGGGGCTGCCCACCACCACGAGGTGGCCCCGCCCGGCGGCAACGATCCGCGCCAGCTCGCGCACGGTCAGCCGTTCCGCGCGCGCAAGGCGGGCGAGGAGTTCGGTGCGACTCTTCATGGCGTCCGACGTGCTCAGCTCGGGCAGCGGCTCATCCAGCGGCAGGCCGGAGACATCGTGGCCGAGGAAGAAGGACAACAGCGGCAAAGCCTGCTCCATGTCCACGAGGCTCTGCAGGTGGTCGAACTTTGCCCGCGCCTCCGCCTCGGTGGCGCCGAGGATGGGCAGCACGCCGGGAAACACCTGCAGGCGGGAAGCGTCGCGCCCCGCCTCGGCGGCCCGACGCTTCACCCCGGCATAGAAAGCCTGCGCCGCGGCGAAGTCATTCTGGGCACTGAAGACGATGTCCGCCACCTGCGCCGCCAGGGCCTGCCCCTCATCGGAGGCGCCCGCCAGCACCAGCAGCGGATGGCCCTGCGGCGGCCGGGCGAGGGAGAGCGGCCCGCGCACGGAGAAGTGCGTGCCCTCGTGGCGCAGGTCGTGCAGCTTCGCCTTGTCGAAATAGACCCCGCTCGCCTTGTCGCGCACGAAGGCGTCGTCCTCCCAGCTGTCCCACAGGCCCCTGGCCACCTCGATGAATTCGGCGGCCCGCGCATAGCGCTGCGCGTGCGGCAGATGGCCCGCGCGGCCGAAGCTCGCGGCGACGTCTCCCGAGAGGGTGGTGACGATGTTCCATGCCGCCCGCCCGCCACTCAGGTGGTCCAGGGAGGCCAGCTGCCGGGCGAGGTTGAACGGCTCGTTGTAGGTGGTGGAGGCAGTGGCGACGAGGCCGATGTCGCGCGTCACCGCCGCAAGGGCGCTGAGCAGCGTCAGCGGCTCCAGCCGCGCTGCCGCCGACGGCGAGGCCCCGCGCGAGGAGGTCGGCGTGTCGGGCAGGAAGAACAGGTCGAACAGGCCGCGCTCAGCGGTGAGCGCGGTCTCGCGCATCAGGCCGAAATCCTCTCCGCCGGAGCGCGCCTCAGGATGCCGCCAGCCGGCGAGGTGGTAGCCCGCATGGAGCACGAACAGGCCCAGCCTGATCTGCCTCTTGCCCTCGTCGCGCTCCATGGCCTCGGGCCCTTTCCGCTATTGGCGATAGGAAGTGTCGACGGCGTCCAGCTCGCGCACGAACGCCTCCCAGTTGCGGGTGGTGTAGCTGCCGCCAGAGGCCCGCTCGTAGGTCTGCGAGGCCTGCCGCAGCGCGGCCTCGTCCGGCACCACCAGCGCCGCGCCACCGGCGAGGGCGGCGATCTGGATGGCGCAGGCGCGCTCCAGGAAATACAGCTCCTGCAACGCTTCGCCCACGCTGCGGCCAGCCGCCAGCAGGCCGTGGTTGCGCAGGATCATCACCCGCTTGTCGTCGAGGTCGCGCACCAGGCGCTGCTGCTCGTCGAGGTTCAGGGCGAAGCCCTCGTAGTCGTGGTAGGCGACGCGGCCGTAATAGCGGGCGGCGTGCTGCGAGATCATCAGCAGCCCGTCGCGCTGGGCGGAAACGGCGGCGCCGGTGGTGGTGTGGGTGTGGAGCACCGCCTGAAGGTCGGGTCGCGCCGCGTGCACCGCGCTGTGGATCACGTAGCCCGCCTGGTTGTGGCCGCGGCCGGTGACGTCGAGCAGCACGTTGCCGGCAAGGTCCACCTTCACCAGATTGGACGCCGTCACCTCGTTGAAGGTGAGGCCGAAGGCGTTGATGAGGAAGTGCTCCTCCCGGCCCGGCACGCGGGCGGAGAAGTGGGTGTAGATGTGGTCCGTCCACCCCCAGCGCGCGGCGAGCCGGTAGCAGGCGGCAAGATCGAGGCGCGCCTGCCACTCCTCGGCGCTCACCTGGTCGCGGACGGACGGGGTCCTCAGGGCTTCGACAGCTGCGGTCATCGGATGGCCTCCTCGGGTGTGTGCGCGGGATCGGCGAGGCCGGCGGGCGGCGCGCCGGTCTCCACGTGGAGCGCCTCGAACAGGCGCGCCTTGAGGGCGTTGAAGACCGGCGAGACGCGGTCGCGCGGGCGCGGCAGCCGGTTCTCCACCACCGTGCGGATGCGGCCGGGATCGGCCTCCAGCACGACGATGCGATCGGAGAGGTAGACGGCCTCCTCGATGTCGTGGCTGACGAGGATCATGGTGATGCCCGTGCGCAGCCACAGCCGCTCCAGCTCCAGCTGGAGAGCGAGGCGGTTAAAGGCGTCGAGGGCGCTGAACGGCTCGTCGAGCAGCAGCAGGCGAGGATTGCCCGCGAGCGTCCGAGCGATGGAGGCGCGCTGCGCCATGCCGCCGGAGAGCTGGCTCGGGAACAGGTCCGCCGCGTGGGCGAGCCCCACCCGTTCCAGCAGACCGCCCACATGGGCATCGAGCGCCGCCGCGCCGAGGCCGGAATGGAAGGCGCCCAGCGCCACGTTCTGGCGCACGGTGAGCCAGGGAAACAGGCGATGCTCCTGGAACAGCATCCCCCGCGACAGATCGGGGCCGCGGATCGGCACGCCGCCGACCCGGATCGCGCCGGAAAAGTCGGCGTCGAGCCCCGCCACGAGGCGCAGGATGGTGGACTTGCCGCAGCCCGAGGGGCCGATCAGCGTGACGAAGGCGCCGGCCTCCACCTCCAGATCGATGCCGCGCAGCACCTGTCTGGGTCCCCGCCGGGTCCCGGACCGATCCGCATAGTGCTTGTCCAGCCGGGCGATTTCGAGCGGAAGGCCACGCGCCGTATCCATCGCCCGCCTCACACCTGCGCCGTCCGGCGCCAGCGCATCAAATGATGCTCCAGCCGGGCAAGGACGCCGTATTCGATCACGCCCATCACCGCCGCGAAGCCGAGCGTCCAGGCGATGACGCCGGCCACGTTCTGGGCGCCGAACTCGCTGTTGAGCTGGTAGCCGATGCCGCTCGACAGGCCGAACAGCTCCACCAGCACCACCACCTTCCAGGCCAGCGAGAGGCCAAGGCGGGCGCCGCCGAGCAGCGCCGGCATCAGGCTCGGCAGCCACAGGCAGGCGAGGCGCTTGCGCAAAGGCAGGCGCAGCATGGCCGCCACCTCCAGCAACTCGGCGTCCACCCCGCGCACGCCCTGGAGGATGTTGAGCAGCAGCGCCGGGGCGATGGAGAGCGCCACCGCCACCGCCGCGCCGGTGAGCCCGATGCCGAACCAGATGACGCACAGGAGCGCCCACACCAGCCCCGGCACGGTGAGGCCGACGATGATGGCCGGCTCCAGGAAATGCGCCACCGCCTTCTGCCGGCCCATGGCGATGCCGGCGCCGACCGCGACGACGAAGGCGATGGCGAAGCCGGACGCCACCCGCAGCAGCGTCACCGTCATCTCGCCGAAGAAATGCCCGCCCTTGAAGATGCGCGCGAGCTCCCTGCCGATCTCGGGCAGGTGCGGCACCAGCGGGGAGTGGAGCGCCACCGCCATCGCCTCCCACGCGCCGGCGACGAGGCTGAACAGCAAAAGAGGCAAGGCCACGGGGGCGATGCGGCCCACCGCGAGCCGCCACCTTCCAGCACGGAACAAGGTCCCGGCGCGGGAAGGCGCGGCACGCGGCGCCTCGGCCCCGCCTGGCGCGAGGAGGCCGCCGGAGGAGGCCTCTACGCTCATGACACACCCGGCAGCACGGTATAGAGCGGCTGGGTCGGGCGGGACGCCAGCGTGCCATACTTGAGCGCCAGGTCGATCTGCTGGCCGATATTGTCGAACACGCCCTGGTTCCACTCCACCGGCGTCACGCGCGCGATGCGCTCGGGCAGGAGCGCGATGGCGTCCGTCTCGTCCTCGCGCAGGCCGAGGGCGGTGTAGAGCTCGGGCCGCTTGAGGATGGAAGGGTCCCTGCGCACCACCCGGTTGATGTGCAGGTAGGCCCTGGCGACCTTGGCGGCCACCTCGGGATTGGCGTCGATCCACGACTTGCGTGCCGCCCAGCCCACGAGGAACAGGGGCTCCTTGTTGCCGGTGGCGGCGTTCCACAGGTCCTCCACGCGGGCGATCTCCCGCGCGCCGCGGGCGACGAGGCGGGTGGAGTTGGGCTCGATGGCAAGGATGGCGTCCACGTCGCCGCGCTCGAACAGGGCGAGGCTGGCAAGGCCGGGGCTATGGCTCACCTGGAAATCCTTGCGCAGGTTCAGCCCGTAGAGGGCGACGGCCACCTCCGCCTGGCGGAAGGTGTCGGTGTTCACCGGCACTGTGGCGATGCGCTTGCCCTTCAGGTCTTCCAGCTTGCGGGCCGGACTGCCGGCGGGGACGATGAAGCTGCCGTGGTTGAGGCTGAGGGGAGCGAACAGGGTCACGTCCGCGCCCTTCGACTGGGCCTCGGCCACGCCCAGCGCGCCATAGCCGCCCACGTTCAGCGCGCCGGAAAGCAGCTGCACCTGCATCTGCCCCGGGGCCGTGCCGACCCAGGAGATATCGAGGCCGGACAGGTCCACGAGGTCGGGGGTCATGAGCGCGGGATAGATGGCGGATGTGCTGCCCTTGTTCGGCGCCATCAGGTTGATGGGAAAGGGCTTTCCAGCCTCGGCCCGGGCCTTTCCGGACAAGGCGGCGAGCCCGAGCGTGGCGATGCCGCCCCGAAGGAACGCGCGCCGTCTCAGTCCGTCGTGGGGCATGGGCAGGATCCCTTGGCTGTGGGCACGGCAGCCGGCAGGCTGTGGCCGCGTTGGTCCGCCCGGCCGGGAAACCCGGTCGGTCCGTCTCATGGAAAAGGAGGGCCGGCGCGGCCGCGTCAGGCCTCGCCGAGCGCGTGCAGCACCTGCCGGTGGATGGCGAACAGGGCCGGGTCCTCCGGATCGCGCGGGTGCGGCAGGTCGATGTCCATCACCGCGGCGAAGCGGCCGGGATGGCCGTCGAGCACGAAGATACGGTCGGCGAGCAGGGCCGCCTCCAGCATGTTGTGGGTGACGAGGACGCCGGTCGGCCGCGGGCCGTCCTTCTCGCCCCACAGGCTCTGCAGCAGCAGGCGCAGCCGCCGGGCGGTGAGCTCGTCGAGGGCGCTGAAGGGCTCGTCCAGCAGCAGGATATCCGGCCCCACCGCGAACGCGCGGGCGATGGCGACGCGCTGGCGCTGCCCGCCGGAGAGGAATTGCGGATAGGCGCCGCCGTGCTCGGCGAGGCCCACCTTGCGCAGCAGGGCGCGCACCGTCTCGCGCGCGTCGCCGGGGGGCCGACGGCCCTCGCGCTCGAAGGCGAGGGCGACGTTCTCCTCCGCCGTCAGCCAGTCCACGAGGCGCGGCTGCTGGAACACCATGGCGAGGCGGCTGTCGCGGGAGCGGCCATCGAAGCGGATGGCGCCCGCGTCCGGCGCGTCGAGCCCGGCGATGAGGTTGAGCAGCGTGGACTTGCCGCAGCCCGAGGGCCCCACCAGCGCCACCAGCTGACCGGCCTCGACCCGCATGTCGAGACCGTCGAAGATCACGGCCGGGCGGCGCCCGCCGTGCGGGGCATAGGCCTTGCCCAGCCCCTCGATGACGATGTCGCTACTCATAGGCCGACTTCTTCCAGTGGTTGGCATTCTTCTCGATCGGCCGGAACACCAAGTATTCCACCGCCATCATCGCGAGCCAGAAGGCCAGGGTCCAGGCGATCACGCCCTCCACGCTCTGCAGGCTGAACTGGGAGTTGAGCTGGTAGCCCACCCCGTTCGACATGCCGAAGATCTCCACCAGCACGATCACCTTCCAGGCGATGGAGAAGCCCACCCGCGCCCCGGAGATGGTCGACGAATAGAGCAGCGGGACCCAGATGCGCCGCAGCACCGTGGTGCGCTTCAGCCGGAATACGCGCGTCATCTCCACGATGTCGGCGGAGAGCGAGCGCACGCCCTGCTGCACCGTGATGACCATGGAGGGGAGCACCCCCAGCGCCACCGCGATCACCGGCGAGGCGATGCTCACGCCGAACCAGATCACGCACAGGAGCGCCCACACCAGCCCGGGCACGGTGAGGCCGAGGATCACCCCCGGCTCGAAGAAGCGCTCGGCCGTGCGCGACACCGCCGAGGCGATGCCGATCGGGAATGCCAGAGCCACCGCCAGCAGGAAGCCGAGCCCCATGCGGTAGAAGGTGGCCCAGATCTCGCGGAACGCCTTGCCGCTCTCGCAGATCACCAGGAACTCGCGCAGCACGGCCGAGAGGTCGGGCACGAGCGGCGAGCGCAGCCACAGCGCCATCGCCTCCCACGAGACCGCGAGGAGCACGAAGGAGGCGATGAAGGGCAGCGCCTCACCGGCGGCGGCACGCGCCGCCGGCACCCAGCGGGCGGCGGGGCGCTCCCCCCGCAGGCGGGCGTGGGCGTCGGTTTTGTCCACGACTGACATCGTACCTCTTTCGCGTGTGCCGCGCGGGGCGCGCCGATGCCGGCAGACCCCGCCGCTCCCTAGACCTTCACATAGATCTTGCCGGCGGGGGCCTGCTTCAGCAGGCCGAGCTTCACAGCGACCTCGATCTGCTTATCGATGACCTTGAACACCTCGTCGTCCCACGCCGTGGCATAGGAGTCCCGTGCCCGGCCGGGCAGCAGAGCGAGGGCCTCGGTCTCGTCCGGCTTGATGCCGATGTCGCGAGCGACATCCACCAGCAGGCGCGGGCTCTCGCGGATCGCCGAGTTCACCTTCACGAACAGCTTCGAGACCTTGGATGCGGTCTCCCGGTTGGCGTCGAGCCAGGTGCGGCTCGCCGCGAGACCGACCAGGATGGGGGCGCCCTTCAGCCCGGTCCCGCGCTCCCACTCGTCCGCCACCCGGGCGAGGTCGCGGGCGCCACGGGCGACCAGGCGCGTGGCCGTGGGCTCAAGGGTGAGGATGGCCTCGACATCGCCCCGTTCGAACAAGGCGAGGTTCGCGAGAGGTGAGCCGAACACGATCTTGAGGTCGTTGAAGTCGAGGCCGGCAAGAGAGGCGGCGATCTTCGCCTGCTGGTAGGTCTCGCTGGTCTCGGCGGTGGAGGCCACGGTCTTGCCGGCGAGGTCCCTGGGGGTCTTGTAGGGGCTGTCGCCGCGCACCACCCAGCGGGTGTTGTTGTCCAGCGCCGGACCGAACAGCACGATGTCGCTGCCCTTGTTGACGATGGTCGAGAGCCCGACGGAACCGTAGACGCCCACGTCCAGCGCGCCGGCGGTCAACTGCGTCTGCATCTTGCCCGGATCGGCGACGATCCATTCCAGGTTCAGCCCCAGCGCCTCGGCGATGCCGAGCCGCGACACCAGCGGCTGCCACACCGAACCGGCGCTCCCGGGCGAAGGCAGGGTGATGCGCACCGGCGCGGCGGCAGCGGACGCCCGCCCCGCCGGCAGCAGCGCGGCGGACGCAGCGCCCGCGAGCAGCTTCAGGCTTTCTCTTCTGTTCATCTTCACGTCTCCGCCCGAGTCCGGGCATTCGGTGGCCGGCGGCGGCCAGGCGCGGCCGGCATGTCGCGCCGGTTACTGGACGATAGCGCGATGGAGCACGCGCAGGCCGTCGCCGTAATCGGCGACGCCGCGATGCTGGACCACACGGTTATCCCAGATCACCGCAGCGCCCTCCAGCCAGGCGACGCGGGTCTGCACGTCCGGAGACTTGACGTAGTCGAACAGGATCTGGAGCAGGTGATCGCTCACCGTGCGGGGAACACCCAGGATGCGCTGGGTATACAGCTCGCTGACGAAGATCTGCTTGCGGCCGGTATCGGGGTGCACGCGGATCACCGGCGCCTCGATGGGCGGATACTTGGCGCGCTGGGCGGCAAGGGCACCGGGGTCCTGGTAGGCGAGGGTCAGGAAACCCTGCGTCTCTACGTCATGCACCGCGGTCAACGTCTCCAGGTAGCGCGCGAAATCAGGGTCGAGCAGGTCATAGGCAGCGGTGGCATTGGCGAACAGGGTGTCGCCGCCGGTGGGCGGTGCCTTCTTGCCGAACAGGGCGGTGAAGCGCGGCGGCTCGGGCACGAACGCCTGGTCGATGTGCCAGATCAGGTTCATGCGCGTCTTCTTCACCGAGGAGTCGATGGTGTTGACGCTGGTGTTCTCAGCCGGAGCGGGGGTGTATGGCGTGCCGGCATAGCGGGCATGGCCGAACAGGCTGACGAGGCGGCCGAAGTCCTCAGCCTGGACCGTGCCGGGCGCAAAGAACAGGAAGCCGTACCGCACCAGGCGGTCATGGAGAAACTGGGCGAGCGCCGCATCCCGCTCCGGTGCGGAGGCGCCGAAGTCGAGGCCCCGCACATGGGCGCCGACCACCGGCGAATAGGGCTCGACCACCACGTCGCCGAAGGCTTCCCGGTCGCCCCGGTAATCGGCGATGGACAGGATCTTGGCCTGGGCGCTGTCGAGCCGCTCCTCGGGGATGTGCAGAACCCGAGCGGCCTGGATGTCGGACCCGGAGGAAGCTTGCGGCAGAGCAGTCATGTGTCGCTCCAAAACGGCGTTCGATTTTTGTTGCGCTTCGGGGCACGCATGCGGCCAGACCGCCGCTCCGAATGTCGGCAGGCCCACCAGCGCGGGATCGGGCGAAATGGCGGCACCCAGGCGGGTGGGCCAGGACGCGGTTCCGTGCTTCCGAGGCGGTGCCGGCCGCCGCCCGAGGGGCATAGCGCCGGCACATCTCGACGCTACCGACTTAAAATTCTAAGTTCAACCTTTATTTTATAAAATTGATGGACTAAATGAACTACTCTCCTTCCGCGGCCAAAGAAGCCCTGCCATGCCGTCCTGGACCACCAGCTATCGTCCCCTCTCCGTCCTGGTCGGCCTGGCCTATTTCATGGACCAGCTGGACTCGACCATCATCGCCCCCGCGTTGCCGCAGATCGCCGTGGCCTTCGGGGTCAGCCCGCTGAACCTCGATTTGACGATGACGGTCTATCTGCTGGCCAACGTCGCGATCATTCCGCTGAGCGGTCTGCTGGCCGCCCGCTTCGGCACCCGCTCCGTGTTTCAGGCCTCGCTCGTGCTGTTCGCCGCGAGCTCGGCCCTGTGCGGCTTCGCACAATCCCTTCCCGCCCTCGTGGCGGCGCGCGTGCTGCAAGGCGCGAGCGCCGCCCTGATGATGCCGGTGGGGCGCATGGCCATCATCCACGCCACCAGCAAGGCCGACCTCGTGGCCGCGCTCGCCTGGATGATCACGCCCGCCATGCTCGGACCGCTGATCGGGCCGCTGCTGGGCGGGGTGATCGCCACCTATTCCGACTGGCGGTGGATCTTCTTTCTCAACCTGCCGCTCGGCCTCGCCGGCTATGTCTTCGCAGCGCGCCTCATGCCCCAGGTCACCGACGAGGAGCCCCCGCCCTTCGACCTGCGCCAATGGCTGTGGCTGGCCCTGCTGCTGGTCGCGGGGGCGAGCTTGCTGTGGCTGGTGCGCCATCCGAGCATTTCGCCTGCCGTGTATGCCGGCCTGGTCGCGGTGGCGGCCCTCTCCGGCACCGCCTATGTGCGGCGCGTGCGCCGGGGCGGGCATCCGCCACTGCTCGACTTCGCGCTGCTGAAGGTGCCGACCTTCAGCGTCTCGTTCTGGGGCGGCTGCCTGGTGCGCGTGGGTTATGGCGCGCTGCCGTTCCTCCTGCCGCTGCAGCTCCAGCTCGGCCTCGGCTTCACCGCGATCGAGAGCGGCGTCGTGCTGCTGGCGAGCGGCCTCGTCGCCTTCGTCACCAAGACGTTCACCGCCCGGATCCTCGCGCACTTTGGCTTTCGCAGCGTGATCATCTGGAACGGCGTGCTGTGCGGCCTCGCGCTGGCCCTCTGCGCAGCTTTCCAGGCGGCCTGGAGCGTGGCGCTCATCGCCGTCCTCGCCTCGGTGGGCGGCTTCTTCCGCGCCATCCAGCTCAACGCGCTGGCAGCCATCGCCTATGCCGACCTGCCGCGCCGCTCGGTGGCACCGGCGACCTCGCTCAACACCACCTTCCAGCAGTTCGCCGTGATGATCGGCATCTCGCTGTCCGTCACGGTGGTGAACCTCTCCGCCTGGGTGGCCCAGCGCCCGCATCCCGGCGGCGGGGACTATGCGGCCGCCTTCCTCCTCCTCGCGGCCCTCGTGCTGGTCGCGGTGCCGGTGGCTTTCCGCCTCCACCCCGGCGCCGGGCAAGAACTCAGCGGGCACCGACGGGCCTCCGGCTCGCCGGCGGGCCGCGCGTGACCGCCCCCGCGCAGCACCCCCGATACTTTCAAGGAAAGACGCCATGACCGAGCCTGCCCCCTCCCTCGTCGTTTCCAGCCAGTGGCTGGCGGACCACCTCGCCGATCCCGCGCTGCGCCTGTTCGACGCCACGGCGGGCACCGCGGTGGCGCCCGGCGCCTCGAACGCCGAGCCTGCCCGCGCCGTGTTCGAGAAGGCGCACATCCCCGGCGCCCGCTATCTCGATCTGAAGAATGAGCTGTCCGACACCGCCGCCGCGCTGGACTTCACGCGGCTTGCACCCGAAGCGGCTGCGGCGGCCTTCGCCAGGCTGGGTGTCGGGCCGGATGCGCTGGTGGTGGTCTATTCCACCTCAACCTATGGCTGGGCGACCCGCGTGTGGTGGCTGCTGAACGACCTCGGCTTCACCCGCGTGGCGGTGCTCGACGGCGGCCTCGCCAAATGGATCAAGGACGGCCGGCCTACCGCGAGCGGCGCGCAGCCGTCCTATCCGCCCGCGAGTGCTTTCACGCCCGTGACGCAGCACCTGTTCGCCGACCTGCCGGATGTCTCCGCCGCGGTGGAACGCGGCGGCGCCACGCTGGTGAACGCCCTGAGCCCGGACCACTTCAGCGGCGCCGTCGCCGGGCCCCACGGGCGTCGGGGGCGGATCCCCGGCAGCATCTCCCTGCCGGCGGGATCCCTCGTGGCGGCGGCGGACAACAGCCTCAAGCCCCTGGACGTGCTGAAGGCCGAGTTCACCGCCAGGGGCATCTCCCCCGAGAGCGATGTCATCGCCTATTGCGGCAGCGGCATCGCCGCCACCCTCGACGGCTTCGTCCTCAAGGCGCTCGGCCACGACAAGGTTCGCGTCTACGACGGCTCGCTCTCCGAATGGTCGAAGGACCCCCAGCGCCCCCTGGAGGCCTGAGCACGCTTTCGGCAGCCCCCCACCCGGCCGGGGGACCTGTCCCGATCCCCTCCCATCGCACAGCAATCGAGAGCCTGCCATGTCCGCCATCCCATCTGACGTGATCCGTCTCGCCCCCAACGTTCCGGTGTTCGACCTGCCCATCATCGTCGCCCTGGAACGCGGCCTGTTCCGCGCGCAGGGCATCGAGGTCGCGTTCGTGGCGCGGCACGACCCCGTCACCTCCAATCAGGATGCCTTCAAGCGCCAGAAGGAATCGCTCTACGAGAGCGGTCGCGCGGACGCGTACAATCTGTGCGAATGGGCCGGCCTCGATCGCTCCGACCGCAGCGGCCGCGGCAGCCGGGTGCACGCTTTGCGGCCGGCCGTGGCGGCGCAGGTGATCCTCGCCTTTGATCGCGATATCCAGGAGCCGCGGGACCTCGCCGGGGTACCCGTGGGCATCAACGAGTTCACCGGCTCGCACTACACCGCCCTGCAGTTCCTGGAAGGCACGCTGCCGCGGGAGGACATCGTGCTGCAGCACGTAGGCGAGCCCTTCCTGCGCTATGAGCAGCTGAAGGCCGGCACGCTGCGCGCCGCATCGCTGATGGAGCCCTATGTCAGCCTCGCGCTGAAGGAAGGCGCCCACATCATCGCCGCCAACTTCTACCGCGGCGCCGAGGTGATCTCGCCCAGCCTCTCGCCGGAGCAGCGCCAGGGATATCTCGCCGCCGTCAACGCCGCTGCGGACCTCATCAGCGCCGATTTCGCGAGCTTCAAGCACCACCTGATCGTGGAGCAGATCCGCCACCGCATCGCGCCCCACGAGATTGCAGATCACTTCGTCCATTACGCCCATGCCAAGCCGCTGGACCCCAAGCGCTTCGCCTACACCACCGAGTGGATGCGCAGCTGGAACCTCGCGCCCCGGCATGATGCCTTCGACGAGCTGGTGGTGATCTGACCCGCAGGAGGCATGCCATGCTCATTGCCAGCCAGCTTGAGCCGTTCTTCAACGAGGCCCTCGCGGACCGTCTCGGGGCCGAGGTGCTGCCCGTGCCCCGCGGGGCGCCGGCGGCGCTGCCTGCCGAGGCGCGGCTCCTCGTCGCCGCGCCGGTGTTCGGGGTGTGGGACCTGCCCCATGTGCCGAACCCGCCGGATCAGCCGGCGGGCTGGCCATTCGGGCTGGAATGGATCCAGCTCGTCTCCTCCGGGACGGACCATTATCCGCGCTGGTTCCTCGATACGCTCCCCGTCAGCACGGCGCGGGGGGTGGCGGCGGGCCCCATCGCGGAGTTCGTCATCGGCGCCATCTTCGAGGCGGTGAAGGCCCTGCACACCGTGTGGATCGATGGTCCCGAGGCGTGGCGCACCCGCCCGTTCGCGCCCATCGAGGGCACCACGCTGGGGCTCGTGGGCTATGGCGCCATCGGCCGGGCGGTGGCGCGCCGGGCGCAAGGGCTGGGGATGCGCGTCCGCGCCTTGCGTCGCGCCGCATCGGCGGCGGAGGACGGCGTCGCCTTCGCCCGATCGGTGGAGGAACTGCTCGCGGTGAGCGACCATCTCGTGCTCGCCGCGCCGGCCACGCCGCAGACCCGGCACATCCTGAACGCAGAGAGTCTGCGCGCGGCAAAACCGGGCATCCACATCATCAATGTGGCGCGCGGAAGCCTGATCGATGACGACGCCCTGCTCGACGCTCTGGCGGATGGCAGGGTGGCCCGCGCCACCCTTGACACCACGACGCCCGAGCCACTCCCCGCCGGCCATCCCTTCTACAGCCATCCGCGCGTTCGCGTGTCGCCCCACACGGCGGCCATCGGCAATGGCGCCCGCCTGGCACTGGTGGAGAAGGTGGCGGCGAATCTGGACAGGCGGAGGCAGGGGCTGGGCCTGCTCGATCCACCGTGACGAACGCCGGCGCGGCCAGGCCCCCGCCGGATTCTCTCTATTTGTCGTGTCCCCATTCGGAGGAGAACACGACAAAGGCCCGCTTCAGCACATCGTTCTCGGTCCGCAGCTTCTGGATCTGTCGCCGCAGGGCCTGAAGCTCACTGTGCATCTGTTCCGGCGACATGACATCGCCCGACCCGGCCGCCGGCTCGGCGGCTTCCAGTCGCTCCGCGTCCCTTTTTTTCATCCACAGGCGGAGGGACTGCTCGCCGACGCCGAACTGGCCGGCCACTTCGCGGTAAACGGTGCGGTCGCGCGGATTGAGGAGCCTCCGCCGCTCCACCTCGCTCACCGCCAGGTCCTTGACCGCGGCACCGTAGCGGGCAGAGGACGGCGCCACTCCCGGCGGGGGGAACTCTCCCCCCACGGTCTGCGCGCGATCCTCGCCATCGGCGGCGGAGGCGACAGATTGAAGTGGAGCCCCGCGCATTCCTTGCATTTCATATATAAATTTAGTTTAGAATCTATATCGGCCGCGACGCGGACGCAAGTCGCCGATCCTGCCTGCCGCCCGACCCGGACCGGATTTTCAGTATGCCCAAGACCTTTCCTCTCGTCTCCACGCAATGGCTCGGGGGACATCTGGGCGATGACGATCTGATCGTTCTGGACGCCAGCGTGTACCTCGAGCCGCCGCGCGGCGGCACCCCGGCCGAGTTCCGCAGCGGGCTCGACGACTATGAACGCCGCGGCCACATTCCCGGCGCCCGCTTCGCGGATCTGTTCACCCAATTCTCCGATCCGGGCGCGCCCTTGCCCTTCACCCGCCCCACGGCCTCCCAGTTCGCCGCCGCGGCCAGCCGGCTCGGGATCACGCGCACGTCCCATGTGGTCATCTATGATGATCTGACGAACCAATGGGCCGCGCGTCTTTGGTGGGTCTTCCGCTCTTACGGTCATCAGCGCGTGAGCGTGCTGGATGGCGGCCTGCGCAAGTACCGCGCCGAAGGCCGCCCGTTGGAGCTCGGCCTCTCCCCTTATGTGAAGTCGTCCTACACGCTGCCGCTTCCGGCCGGTACCGTTGCCTCCACGCAGGACGTTCTCGACATCGTGGCGGGACGGCGACCGGGCCGGCTGATCTGCCTTCTGCAGAGGGACGACTTCTCCGGCCGGGTGCCCGGCCGGTCGCGGCCGGGGCATATTCCCGGCAGCGCGAATCTTCCCTTCGTCGAGCTCCTGGACGAGGCGGACAACACTCTGCGGCCGCCGGCGGAACTGCACAGCCTGTTCAAGGCACGAACGGCGTTGGCAGGAGAGGTGGTGGTGACCTACTGCGGTGGCGGCGTCGCCTCAGCCCTGGGAGCTCTCGCGCTTGCAGTGATCGGCTATGGAGCGACACTGGAATACGACGGATCCCTCGCCGAATGGACAGCGGACCGGACGCGTCCTCTCGAAATCGGCGAAGCCTGAGACCGCCAGGGCGGGACATCCGCAAGCGAGGTCAAAGAGCGGCGCGCCGAAGAGCGCACGGTCGATGGCCTCCCTTCGCCTCCTCCGCAAGCTGGATCGATGCATCCCCAGGCATGCTGGAGGATTTTGGCGCCGGCACTCCCCCATCGAGGGGGTGCAACCGGCTCGGGTTCGCTCAATTCTCCCCCGCAGACCAGCCGGAGCCGGCATCTTTCGATCGCAGCGTGACCATGATCACGTTTTCAGCGAGGCGCTCCGAATCTGCTGACGGTTGCTGGTGCTCAAGATCCGGCCGCATGTTGCAGCTACAGCGTCGACGATGCCGGCGCGGCTGTCCGCCTCCCGGACGTTCGCTCCGGCGACGTCGTGCCGCGCGCGACCGTAACTGGCTCTTATGGACCGAGACGGTAGAGTTTTTGGCGGCGGGGAAACGTGAACCGATGACGGACTTGAAAGACAGCGCTTCCTTTTTGGCAGATGCAGCGGCGCCACAATCGGTTTGGCTGCGCCTGAAGACGCTCACGGTTTCCCGCCTCGGGCCCGGTCTCGTTACCGGTGCGGCAGATGATGATCCAAGCGGAATCGCGACCTACAGCCAGGTCGGCGCCCAATTCGGATACGCATTTGCCTGGACGATGCTCTTCAGCTTTCCGCTCATGGCAGTCATTCAGGCGGTCAGCGCGCGCATTGGCTGCGTGACGGGACGGGGCATCGCCCGGAACCTGCGCCTGCACTATTCGCCCTGGCTCCTGCGCTGGGTCATCCTGCTGCTGCTCGTGGCCAATGTGATCAACCTCGGCGCCGATCTCGGAGCGATGGCGGCGGCGCTGGGCCTGCTCGTGGGCGGCCCGGAGCTCCTCTACACGGCCTTGTTCGCCGTCGTGTGCGTCCTGCTGGAAACCTTCATGAGCTATGCGCGCTATGCCGCCGTGCTCAAATGGGCGACGATTTCGCTGTTCGCTTATGTCGCCGTCGCCTTCGCCGCCCATGTGGACTGGCCGGCGGCGCTCTCCGCCACCCTTGTCCCAAGGATAGCCTTCGATGGGGACCACGCGACGGCCCTCATCGCCGTGCTGGGCACGACCATCAGCCCGTATCTCTTCTTCTGGCAGGCCGGACAGGAGGTCGAGGAACTGCATCGCCGCCATGTGAAGGCGCTCCGCATCTCGCCACGCGATGCGAGCCCGGAACTGTCGCGGATCCGCACCGACACCTTCGTCGGCATGGGATTTTCCAATCTCATCGCCTTGTTCATCATCTTCGCCACGGCCGCAACCCTGCACGCCAATGGCGTCACCGATATCCAGACCTCGTCCCAGGCGGCCGAGGCGCTGCGTCCCATCGCCGGTCCGTTCACTTTCGCCCTGTTCGCCACCGGCATTATCGCCACCGGCATGCTGGCGGTGCCGGTGCTGGCCGGCTCGGCGGCTTATGGGGTCAGCGAGCTGTTCGGCTGGCCCGAGGGGCTCGACCACCGGCCGAGGGAGGCCAAGGCCTTCTATTCGATCATCGCCGCGGCCACCCTCGGTGGTGTCGCGCTGAATTTCACGGCCCTGGACCCGGTGAAGGCGCTCTACTGGAGCGCGGTGGTCAATGGAGTGCTCGCCGCCCCCCTGATGGCGGTCATGATGGTGGTCGCCATGAACCCGCGCATCATGGGCCGGCTGACCCTGCCGCGCCCCATGCTGGTGATCGGATGGGTCGCGACCGCCGTCATGAGCGTTGCTTCCATCGGTTTCTTCATTCTGTAGGCACCACAGCGCGCCCCCCGACGGGACCCGCGGAATAGCGGCCATCCGGCAGCCCCCGCACGGGGTCCGGGCCGTTGCCCTGGACCACATGCCGGGCCCGCACACGGGTTAGGCAGCGACCCCGCAACACGTTGATTCAGTTGGGACAGTTCCAACGGGCCCGTCGACGCAGTATGGCCGGACTGCTCCTCGACGAGGCAGACCAGGTGTCGACCCAGGCACAAATTGCCGCCTCCGACACCATTTGCATGGTCATAACCACCCGAACACCATCCCCATACGTGAACTCCTCATATTTATGTGATGGTTTGCCAGATACATTGTTTTATTTGGCGTCCCCATACCATTCAATGCCACACATTACGCTAGGGTATGCACGGTATCATCTGCACCTTCGGCTACGGCCAAGCCGGTGCGAAAGCTGGATTTCTCCCCCCTCTGCCTTGTTGAATTATGTCATAATTTTGTCATCAAAAGGGGGTTCACACAAAAATTCCGCCCTCTGAACGGATGTGCTATGACATCCCTCCATTGGTTCTAATAAAAAAGAAGAAGGACGCCGACTCTCGATCCTGAAGACGAGTAGCCGTACCGGTGAAGATCAAAAAAGGATCTGCATGTGCGGCATGTCTACGACAT
The DNA here is from genome assembly GCF_043194755.2 of Xanthobacter nonsaccharivorans. Taxonomy (NCBI): domain Bacteria; kingdom Pseudomonadati; phylum Pseudomonadota; class Alphaproteobacteria; order Hyphomicrobiales; family Xanthobacteraceae; genus Xanthobacter; species Xanthobacter nonsaccharivorans. Next base: position 4,515,037 of record NZ_CM195526.1, read on the forward strand.
CGTGCGACCCAAAGGGTAGCTTACAATAAGCTCATCTTTTGCTCCTATGCTTGACGAAAGCGCCGAAAAAGGCGCACTCGACCAAAGCAAGATGCGCGCGGATAAATTCAGCCGGGCGGCCGCCGTAAGAATGACAACGTAGATTTCGTCTGACGATCGCAAGGTGTCGGCTGCACAGAGGAGGCGGCAATGCGATATGTCACGTCCCCGGCCAAGTTCCGCAGAAGCGTTCCCAGTGAATGCACGGTGGCCATCGTCGGCGGCGGGCCGGGCGGCCTGTTCACCGCGTGGCATTTGGCGGAAAAGCTAGGCAATGCCTGCAAGATCACAATCTATGAGGCCAGCGAACGTCTCGGCGGCAAGATCGTAACCGGAGAATTTGCAGGCGTCGGCCCCTATGAGGCGGGCGTCGCAGAAATCTACGACTACTCGGCCCTCGGCCCCGACCCCCTGCGCACCCTGATCGAGACGGAACTCGGGCTGGAGATCCGCCACATCTCCGGCGGCTCCTGCATCTTCGACGGCCACATCATTCATGACGTGGACCATCTTGGAGAGATCTTCGGCGCGCAGGCGCGAGATCAGGTGAAAGCGTTCCGCCAGAAGTGCTCCGACCTTCTGAACCAGCAGGACTTCTACTCGAGCACCCGGAACGTGGACAATCGCCATGCCTGGGCCCGAAAATCCGGTGAGGACACCCTGCACCAGGAGATCGACGACGACGTGGCCCGGCGCTACGTGCGCATCATGGCCCACAGCGACGTCGCGGCACCGCCACATCTCACCAACGGGCTGACCTTCCTGAAGAACGTGCTGATGGACGTCCCCGGCTACATGGACGTCTTCTCGGTGATCGGCGGCAACGAGCAGATCGTCGAGCGGCTGACCGACCAGATCGACGCCGAAATCCGGCTCGGGGCGACCGTGAAGTCGATTACTCCCCTGTTTGACGGCCGCTTTCAGCTCGGCCTGTGCGCCCACGGCACCCAGGAGACCGTGGTGGCCGATTACGTGGTCGTCGCGCTGCCCTTGACCGCGCTCTCCATCATCGACTGGCGCTCACCGCACCTGCAGGCGGCGATGGCGCGGCACATCGACTACTTCGACCGGCCCGGCCACTATCTGCGCGCGACCCTCCTGTTCGAGCGGCCGTTCTGGCGCGAGCACATTTCCGGCGCCTGGTGGATGCTGGACGCCTTCGACGGCTGCTGCGCCTATGACGAGGGTGCCCGCACGCCGATCGGTCCATGGGGAGCCCTGGGCTTCCTCATCGCCGGCAACGCCGCCCTGGGGCTCGCCAACATGCCGGACGAGGAAATCGAGCGGCTCTGCCTCGATGCCCTGCCCCCCGCCTTCGGGAACGCCCGCAAGCTGCTGATCGACCGCCGGATCCACCGCTGGATGGCCTCGGTGAACGCCATTCCCGGCGGCTATCCCGTGCGCTCGGCCTTTGTGAACCACCGGCCCGCGGCCAAGCAGCTCCCCGGCCTTCTGGTGGTCGGCGACTACATGTTCGATGCCACGCTGAATGGCGTGCTCGATTCCGCCGACGCCGCCTCCGACATCGTGCTGAGCGAGGTGCTCGCCCGGCGCCGGGCGCAGTCTCTGCCGGTGAGCGCCAACCAGAGCGACCCCGCCAGGAGCACGGATGCCTCACGGGCGGGCGGGCTGGGGGCCGGCTATCTCGCGGAGCTCCTTGATGTCGCCTGGGGCATCCGCCCCGGCCATCGCATCCTCCACATCGGCTCGGGCTCCGGCCAGCTCGTGGGAGAGCTGAGGTCGATCGGCTTCGATGCCGTCGGCGTCGAGCCCTGCCGCGCCGCCTGGGAAGGCACGTCGATACGCCGGCGCAAGTACAACTTGCGGGCCTATCCAAACCACCTGCCCTTCCCGGATTCCTCCTTCGACGTGGTGATCGAGACCGGCCTCTGCCGGATCGAGCGGGACCAGCTCAGCGAAGTGCTGGCGGAAATCCGGCGCGTCACCCGGCGCGGCTTCATCCTGGGCTCGGTGACCAGCGATCTGCCGATCGAGGTCATTGAAAGATACGAGCTGCTGGCCGGCATCAAGACTCTCACGTCGCGGTGGGGCTGGTCGGACCTGCTTCAGTCCCTCGGTTTCCGCTTCGCGCTTACCGATCCGGTCCGGCTCGAAACCGCCTGGCGGCGCTCCGTGGCCGCCGGCGTCGCGCCCAGCGCCCGGTACGAAGACTCCGAGAGCCTGCGCTACTGCATCTACGAAACAAGCGAGAAAACGGCTTCCCAGGACCTCGCCGCGGCCGCCGAGGCCGCACGGATCATCGCTGAGCATCTCTACGATGACGACCGTGTTCCGGTGGCGCTCCCCGCCACCGACGCCACCGCGATGTCCTGAAGCCGCACTTGGGAAAGGACAAGACCATGCAACGCGCACTCACCGTCCCATCCATTGACATCGAAGCCCGCGCGTGGCGGCTGCATTTCCAGACGCGTCCGCCGGGCGTAGGATCATCCCTCGCCAACGCCGACGTCCTGACCGTGCGCGAGCCGCGCCAGGTCCATGTGGTCGCCGAACCGGTCGACGCTTCGGTGCCCCCCCTCACCACCACCGACAGCGGCGGCAGCTCGCTGGCCCTGCTCTGGATGCCGCCGCTCGCCAACGAGGATGCCGATGCCGCCTGGCTGGAGGGCATCCCCCTGGAAGGCTCGCGCAACGGCGCCAGGGTCGTGAGGGCAGGCCTTCGCACCGCGCGGGTGGTGTGGACCGATCAGGTCGCGGTCATCTATGCGACCCATGATCAGTTCGAGGATGCGCGCGACGCCGTCATCCGCTTCACCGTGCTGGAGCGCGACACCTGTGAGATCGAGGCCGGGATGCCGGCCGTTTGGGCCTCGATCCACCGCAACGTAAGGCTCACGCATACGGTCCGGTCCAGCGACCTGCGCCGCGACGGCAACGAGGTCGGCCTCATGACCGAGCAGGTGACGGAGATGAACAGCCGCGCCCTGCACAACGATGCGGCCCTCGAGCAGCTCGACACGACGCTGAAGGCCGGCTCGAAGCGGCTGTTCGCGGAGCTTGCGCTCCAAGCCGATCTCTACGACCGCCTGGAGGGCCTCGGGGAACCCCTCGATTTCGCCTTCGAATATCACGAGACGCTCAACACGAGGATCATCGACGCCGCGCAATGGTCCCTCAACAACCGCCTGGAGATGTCCATTCTCCTGGTTCTCACGCTCGAGTTCGGGGTCACCATTTACCCCTACCTTGCCCATTTCATCGCGGCAAATTGAGGAGAGCGTGCCATGAAATTCCTAGCTTCGGCGATGCTTGCTCTGGCGGTGACAGGTGTTCACGCGTCAGACCTCGAGCTTACGGCGGGTGAGATCCATTCGCGCATGGTGGGAAACACCATCGTCGGCATCGAGGACGGCGAGTTCTATGCGGAATACCTCAGCCCGAATGGCGTCATCTATGGGCAGAACAAGAACGACGCCTACCGTGGCTACTGGCGCGTCGCCGGCAACAAGCTCTGCTTCGCCTACGAGCTCGACGACGGCAAGAAAATGAGCTGGAACTGCGTGCTGGTGGCGCTCGCCGGCGACAAGGTCATCTGGAACGACGACAATGAGACGTCGTTCGCCCGGCTGCTTCCCGGTCGTGCCGAGAAGACCGCGGCGACGCAGACGTCCGCGCCGGGAGCCCCCGCGCGCGGGCTGCGTCGCTGACCCCTGTTCCACTCGTCCCGGGCACGCCGCAGCCCGGGTGCGAGCCCGGAGCATCGCAGACCGCAAGTCGCATGCAGCGTCGCGGTGCTCCGGTGAGCATCTTATGCGGGCCGTTGCCCTTCGGCATCCTGCCGCCGCAACCCGTTGCGGATCACATGGCCTTCCGGCGAAAGAGGAACACCCCAACGCCGCGCGCCCGATTGGTCCACCACGAGGTAGAGGCCGCCCCATCGGCATGTCGGCCGGACGCTCTGATGGCCTGCACTTGCCGGGGTTTCAACTTGCCGGGGTTTCAAGCGGTTGAGGGCAACAGCCATACGGACTCAGCTTCGGCGACTTAGGTCCCAACGGGCTTAACCCCAACGCCGCCCCAACCCAAAACAGCAATCTAGGGGCATTGCGTGAGGCAGCAAGAGCCACAAAGGCGGAAGAAAAGCCTTGCAGACGCTCCATTCTGGAGCTTCGGGAGATTGCCTGAAACAGGAAACTGGCGGAGAGGGGGGGATTCGAACCCCCGATACGGTTGCCCGTATGCCGCATTTCGAGTGCGGTGCATTCGACCACTCTGCCACCTCTCCGCGAGGACGCGATGCCTCGGGCACCGACGTGTGGTGCTGCGCTTCTAGCGGACGGGAACAGGATCGACAAGTCATCCCGAAACATCCCCTCCGGCTTTTCCAACACAGGCTGCGCCGACGCTCCTCGAGGCCGGTGCCTTGGGGGTGAAAGGGGCGGGCGCAGATCACCGGCGGCCGGCCCGCGCCTCTCCATCCCGGGAGACCGTGAGCTGGTCGGCGGGTGGCGTCGTGAGAACGGACGGGATGCGGGGCGTCGGCCCAAGGGAGGGTCCCGGCCGGGCGGCACCCAGACCGGCGGCGAGACAGCCCGGCTGCTGCTCCACGAGCCCCCTTCGGAACGCCCAGCCTCACATCGAGACATGCCAATTGGACCGGGCGGGCCATGACGATCGTCGAAGACCTCGCCCCGGCCGCTGAACACCGGAGCATCCGCCGCGGCGAGCGCCGCCGCAACGCGCCGGTGCGGCCTCCAACCCGGAGGGAAGCTTCACACCGCCTTCAGGTGCCGAAGCGGGCGCCCGGTCGAGATGGCCTGGGCGCCCGCGACGATGGCAGCGGTGTCGAGACCGTAATAAGCGTAGAGGTCCGACAGCGTGCCCGTCCGGCCGAAATGCTCCACCCCCAGGGCCCGCACGCGATGGCCGGCCACGGCGCCCAGCCAGCCGAGCGTCGCCGGATGGCCGTCGATGACCGTGACGATGCCGCAATGGCGCGGCAGCGGCTCCAGCAAGCGCTCCACATGGCTCATCGCGCCGGCAAAGCCGCGTTCACGGGCGCGGCCGGCGGCCGTCCAGCCGGCGTTGAGGCGATCCGCGGAGGTGACGGCAAGCAGGCCCACGTCGCGCCGGTCCTCGGCGATGAGGGCGACCGCGTCGATGGCTTCCGGCGTCACGGCGCCCTGCACCGCCACCACCACATCGCAATTGGGGCCCGGCTCCCGCAGCCAGTAGGCGCCATCGACAATGCCCTGTCGCTGCGCCTCGGTGAGCCGGCGCTTCGGTTGCTCCAGAGCGCGGGTCGACAGGCGGAAGTAGATCGAGCCACCGGTCTCATCCCTGAGCCAGTTGCGCTCGTCGGGCGCGGCCTCGCCGTCCCGCTGGACGTAGTCGAAGGCAAACTCCATCAGCACAGCCAGCTCGTCCACGAAGGCCGGCTCGAAGGCGGCGAGGCCATCCTGCGCCATGCCGATGAGGGGAGTGGAGATGGACTGGTGCGCCCCGCCTTCGGGGGCGAGCGTGATGCCGGAGGGGGTCGCCACCAGGATGAAGCGCGCATCCTGGTAGCAGGCATAGTTCAGGGCATCGAGCCCGCGGCAGATGAAGGGATCGTAGAGCGTGCCCACCGGCACGAGCCGCGCCCCGAACAGGGAATGGGAGAGGCCGAAGGCCGACAACGTGAGGAACAGGTTCATCTCGGCGATGCCCAGCTCCACGTGCTGTCCTTCCGGCGAGAACTCCCAGGCGAAGGTGGAAGGAATGCGCTCGCGCTTGAACACGTCGGCGAGCGCCTCGTGGGCGAAAAGGCCGCGCCGGTTCACCCACGGGCCGAGATTGGTGGAAACGGTCACGTCCGGCGAGGTGGTGACGATGCGGCTCGCCAGCGGGCTGTCCCCCCTGGCGAGGTCCTGCAGGATGAGGCCGAAGCCCGCCTGGGTGGAAAGGGCCTCATGGGGCGGCGGAGCGATGGCGGGCACGTCGAGCGCCGGCGCGGTGAAGCGGCGCGTGCCGCCCTGGAAGAAGGGCGCGCGCGCCAGGAACGCCTCCAGCTCGGCAGCCGGGCGCTTCAGCCCCTCGAAGGGCTCCCATTCGCGCCCCTCGGCCACGTGCATGGCGGCGCGCAGCGCCTCCATCTGGGCGGGGGTCATCAGCCCGGCGTGATTGTCCTTGTGGCCGGCGAGCGGCAGGCCGAAGCCCTTCACCGTGTAGCAGAGGAAGGCGACGGGCCGGTCGTGGTCGATGGCGTCGAAGGCGCCGATAAGGCTCGCAATGTCATGGCCGCCAAGGTTGGTCATCAGCGCCGACAGCTCGGCATCCGAACGCCGGGCGATGAGGGCGGAAACGTCCCCCTGGTCGCCGAGGTCGTCCATCAGCCGCTTGCGCCAGGCCGCGCCTCCCTGGAAGGTGAGGGCGGAATATTCGGCGTTGGGGCAGGTGTCGATCCAGCGCTTCAGGGCCTCGCCGCCGGGCTCGGCGAAGGCGGCCTGCTGCAGGGTGCCGTACTTCAGCACGACCACCTGCCAGCCCATGGCCTCGAAGATGCCGGTGAAGCGCTCGTAGAGCCCCTCGCGCACCACGCCGTCGAGGCTCTGGCGGTTGTAGTCGATGATCCACCAGGTGTTGCGCGCCTCGTGCTTCCAGCCTTCCAGCAGGGCCTCGAAGACGTTGCCCTCGTCCAGTTCGGCATCGCCCACGAGGGCGATCATCCGCCCCTTGGGCCGCCCGCCGGCGAGGCCGTGGGCGTGCACGTAATCCTGCGCGAGGCTGGCGAACAGCGTCTGCGCCACGCCCAGCCCGACGGAGCCGGTGGAGAAATCCACGTCGTCCGCATCCTTGGTGCGGGAGGGATAGGATTGCGCGCCCTTGAAGCCGCGGAAATTCTCCAGCCGCTCGCGGGTCTGCCGGCCCATCAGATACTGGATGGCGTGGAAGACGGGGCTGGCATGGGGCTTCACCGCCACCCGGTCCTCGGGGCGCAGCACATGGAAATAGAGCGCGCTCATGATGGAGGCGAGGGAGGCGCACGACGCCTGGTGCCCGCCGACCTTCAGGCCATCCGCATTGGGGCGGACGTGGTTGGCGTTGTGGATCATCCAGCTCGCGAGCCAGAGCACCTTGCGCTCCAGCTCCCTGAGAAGGGCGATGTCCTGCGCGCTCGGCGCGGACGGGCGCGGGCGGAGGGGAGCGGGATCCGTCGAACGGGACATGGGCGTTTCCTTCACCGGTGCGACGCGCCAGACGCGGGCACGCCGCTTGATGGAATGCTACGCCGGAATGCGAGGCGCTTTCGCTCAAATCCTGCTTAACGAAGCCGCCGTGGAGGCATATTCTGCCAAGAATTCGCCTGCCTGGAGCGTGTTCGTGCGCCTTGATGCCATCGACCGGAAGATCCTCGCTGCCCTCCAGCGCGACGGCCGCATGAGCATCGCCGATCTCGCGGAGGAGGTGGGACTCTCCCCCTCCCCCTGCCTGCGGCGGGTGCGGGCGCTGGAGGAGGCCGGGCTCATCTCCCGCTACGTGGCGGTGCTGGACCAGCGACGGGCCGGCCTGCCGGTGAGCGTGTTCGTCTCCATCAAGCTGGAACGGCAGCGGGAGGAGGCCCTCGACACCTTCGCCGCGGCCATCCGCGCCTGGCCGGAAGTGCTCGAATGCTACCTGATGACCGGCCCGCGCGACTATCTCTTGCGGGTGGTGGCGGCCGACCTCGATGCCTATGAGCGCTTCCTCAAGCAGAAGCTCACCCGGCTCGAGGGCATCGCCTCCATCGAGAGTTCCTTCGCGCTGGAACAGGTGAAATACTCCCACGTCCTGCCGCTGCCCTGAGCGGGCCCGGCGGAAGGAGAAACGGGCATGACCATCCGGGTGGGCATCGGCGGCTGGACGTTCGAGCCCTGGCGGGGTGTCTTCTACCCGCTGGGCCTGCCGCACGCGAAGGAGCTGTCCTTCGCCGGCCGGCAGTTGAAGACCATCGAGATCAACGGCACCTTCTATCGCACGCCTTCGGCCAAATCCTGCGCCGACTGGGCGCGGCAGGTGCCGGACGGCTTCGTCTTCGCGCTGAAGGCGACGCGCTATGTCACCCACCGCCGGATACTGGCGGAGGCGGAAGAGAGCATCGGCAAGTTCATCGCCAGCGGCATCGTGGAGATGGGCGACCGGCTCGGCCCCATCAACTGGCAGTTTGCCGCCACCAAAGCCTTCGACCCGGACGATTTCGCCGCTTTCCTCGCCCTGCTGCCCGAAAGCCATGCCGGCGTGCGGCTGCGCCATGCGGTGGAGGTGCGCCACCCCAGCTTCGCGTGCGCTGCGTTCGTGGCACTGGCGCGCGAGCACAAGGTTGCCATCGTCTTCGCCGACCACGACAGCTATCCCGCCATCGCCGACGTGACGGCCGACTTCACCTACGCCCGCCTGCAACGGACGCGAGAGGAGGTGGAGACCGGCTATGACGCCGCAGGGCTGGCGAGATGGGCCGAAGCCGCCCGCGCCTGGGAACGGGGCAGCACGCCCCAGGGCCTGGCGCCGCTCGGTCCAGCCGCCAAGGCGGGATCGGGCGCGCGGGATGTCTTTCTCTATCTCATCAGCGGCGCCAAGGTGCGCAATCCCGCCGGCGCCGTGGCGTTGCAGGAAAGGCTGGACGCGGGCACATAAGCTGTTGACCTTGATCAACGCCCGACTGCTGCACTGCGGTAGTTTGTGATGATATAGGTTCGTTCCCGAAGCCCCGCGGGAGTGACGATCCTTCGTCGACACCTCCACGGGTGCGTCTGCCCCTCCGAAAGGGTGTCCTTACATGAAGCGCACGCTGGTCATCATCGCCCTCATCGCCGCCCTCGCTGGCGCGGGCGGGGCCGGCGCCTGGTACCTTGCCTCCCGCAGCCGGGCGGTTCCACCGGGCTTTGCCTATGGCAACGGCCGGATCGAGGCGACGCAGGTGGACGTAGCCACCAAGGCCGCGGGCCGCGTGCTCGACGTGCTGGTGGAGGAAGGCGACTTCGTGCGCCAGGGCGAGGTTGTCGCCCATATGGATGTCGCCGATACCGCGGCGGCCCTGCGCACCGCGGAGGCGCGGGCGAGCGAGGCGCGCCAGTCCCGCGACACCGCCAGCCACGTGGTGGAACAGCGGAAGGGCGAGCTGGATCTCGCCACCAAGGAACTGGAGCGGCAGGAGATTCTGGTCTCCAAGGGCTTCGCCACCGAGCAGAAGGTGGACCAGTATCGCACCACCAAGCTCACGGCGGCGGCTGCGCTCGCGGCGGCCCAGAGCAGCTTGGCCGCGAGCGAATCCGCCATCCGCGCCGCGGAGGCGGAGGTCGAGCGCCTCACCCGGCTGGTGGAGGACGGAACCCTCGTCGCCCCCAAGTCCGGCCGCGTCATCTATCGCCTCGCCGAGCCGGGCGAGGTGCTGGCTGCGGGCGGCAAGGTGCTGACCTTCATCGATCTTTCCGATGTCTACATGACCATTTTCCTCCCCGCGGCGGAGGCCGGCAGCGTGGCGCTCGGCGCTGAGGCGCGCCTGCTGCTGGAGCCGCTTCCCGACCGGGCGGTGCCGGCCAGCGTCTCCTTCGTCTCAGCCCGCGCCCAGTTCACGCCCAAGCAGGTGGAGACCCAGCGCGAGCGCGACCGCATGATGTTCCGCGTGAAGCTGCGCATCGCCCGGCCGCTGGTGGAGAAGTATCTGGAGCAGGTGAAGACCGGCATCACCGGCGTCGGCTACGTGCGGACCGATCCCAAGGCGCAATGGCCGTCCTGGCTCGATTCCGACCTCGTGCGCGGGGCCGCCAAGTGAGTGAAGGCGGAGTGCGTGACGATACGGATCCGGGGCCGCGCGCGGACGCCATCCGCCTCGCCGGCATCCGCCACCTTTACGGCAGGACGCTCGCGGTGGCGGGGCTCGACCTTGCCATATCCGAGGGCGCGTCCGTCGCTCTGGTGGGGCCGGACGGGGTGGGAAAGTCCACCCTCCTCGGCCTCATCGCCGGGGCCAAGCGCATCCAGCAGGGTCAGGTGGAGGTCCTGGGCGCGGACTTTTCCAGCCGCCGGGCGCGGGAGGACACCCAGCCACGCATCGCCTTCATGCCCCAGGGGCTGGGGCGGAATCTTTATCCGAATCTGACGGTTGCGGAGAACATCGCCTTCTTCGCCCGGCTGTTCGGCGAGGATGCGGCACAGAAGGGCGCGCGCGTCGCCCCGCTGCTCGCCGCGACCGGGCTCGACCCCTTCGCCGACCGGCTCATGCGCAAGCTTTCCGGCGGCATGAAACAGAAGCTCGGCCTGTGCTGCGCGCTGGTACACGACCCGGACCTGTTGCTGCTGGACGAGCCCACCACCGGCGTCGATCCCTTGTCCCGCCGGCAGTTCTGGGAATTCGTGGAGACCATCCGCGCCGCCCGGCCGCGCCTCACCCTGCTCGTCGCCACCGCGGACATGGAGGAGGCGGCCCGCTTCGAGCGGGTGGTGATGATGGAGGCCGGGCGCATCCTCGCCGACGGGAGCCCGGCGGAGCTTCTCGCCCGCACGGGGCAGGAAAATCTGGAGCGCGCCTTCATCTCCCTGTTGCCCGAGGACCGGCGGGGGGAGAGCGAGGGGCCGACCCATCCTGACATCGTCGATGTCAACGCGGCCATCGCCATCGAATCCCGCGACCTGACGCGCAGTTTCGGCGACTTCGTCGCCGTCGATCACGTGAGCTTCAGGATTCGCCGCGGGGAGATCTTCGGCTTCCTCGGATCGAACGGCTGCGGCAAGTCCACCACCATGAAGATGCTCACCGGTCTCCTGCCGGCGACATCGGGGGAGGCGCTGCTGTTCGGGGTGCCGGTGGACCCCACCGATATCGAGACCCGCCGGCGGGTCGGCTACATGAGCCAGGCCTTCTCGCTCTACGGGGAGCTCACGGTCCGGCAGAACCTGGAGCTGCACGCCCGCCTCTTCTCCCTCCCGGAGGCGGCGGCCCAGGCGCGCATTGCCGACCTCGTGTCCGCCTTCGACCTCACCGCCCACCTCGACGACCTCTCGGACGGCCTTCCGCTGGGCGTGCGCCAGCGCCTGTCTCTGGCGGTGGCGGTGCTGCACGAGCCGGAGGTGCTGATTCTCGACGAGCCCACCTCGGGCGTCGACCCGGTGGCGCGGGACAATTTCTGGGACCATCTCCAGCGCCTCTCGCGGGAGGAGAAGGTGACCATCTTCGTCTCCACCCACTTCATGGGGGAGGCGGAGCGGTGCGACCGCATCTCCTTCATGCATGCGGGCAAGGTGATCGCCACCGGCACGCCGCTGGAGCTGAAGGAGGCCAAGGGCGCGCCAACGCTGGAGGAAGCCTTCATCGCCTATATGGAGATGGGCGGCCGGCAGGCGAAGGCCGAAGCCGGCCTGCCCGCTCCCGCCGCGGAGCCGCGCAAGCCGGCCGCCTTTTCCCCCCGCCGCCTCGCCGCCTATGCCTGGCGCGAGACGCTGGAGCTGAAGCGAGACCCGGTGCGCCTCGCGTTTGCGTTGCTCGGCACCGCGCTCCTCATGGTGATCTTCGGCTACGGCATCACCCTCGACGTGGACAAGCTGCGCTTCGCCGTGCTCGACCGCGACCAGACGCCGGAGAGCCGCGCCTATATCGACGGCTTCGCCCACTCCACCTATTTCAACGTCCAGCCCCCCTTGAAGGACCCGGAAGACCTCGACCGGCGGCTGAAATCCAATGCCATCGCCTTCGCCATCGAGATCCCGCCCAATTTCGGCGCGGACCTGCGCTCGGGCCGGCCCACGGAAATCCTCGTCACCATCGACGGCGCCATGCCGTTCCGCGCCGAGACCATCCAGGGCTATGTGGCGGCGGTGCACGCGCTGTTCCTGTCGGACGCGGCGCAGGCCGCGGGGCGCAGCCTCACCTCGCTCGCCTCGCTGGAGATGCGCTACCGCTACAACCAGTCGTTCCGCAGCCTCGATGCCATGGTGCCGGCCAACATCGCGCTGATGCTCATCTTCATCCCGGCCATCCTCACCGCGTTGGGGGTGGTGACGGAAAAGGAGCTGGGCTCCATCACCAACCTCTACGTGACGCCGGTCACCAAGCTGGAATTCCTGCTGGGCAAGCAGGCCCCCTATGTGGGCGTGGCCTTCTTCAACTTCCTGGTCATGGTGCTCATGGCCCTGTTCCTGTTCGGCGTGCCGCTGAAGGGCTCCTTCGCCGGGCTGGCCCTGGGCGCCTTCGCCTATGTGCTCGCCACCACCGCCATCGGCCTCGTCTCCTCCACCCTCACCAACACCCAGGTGGCGGCCCTGTTCGGCACCGCCATCGGCACCATGATGCCGGCGAGCCAGTTCTCCGGCCTGCTCCAGCCGGTGGCGACGCTGGAAGGCGGCGCGTGGGTGGTGGGCACCTTCTTCCCCACCACCTATTTCATGCGCATCAGCGTCGGCGCCTTCACCAAGAGCCTCGGCTTCGCCGAGCTCACGCCCTTCATCCTCGCCACCGCCGCCTTCTGGCCGGCCCTGCTGGGGCTCGCCTATGTCATCCTGCGCAAACAGGAGCGATGATGGTCGGCGCTTCCTCCACCCCTTCGCCGGCCACCGCCGGCCCTGGCCCGGCCGCCGGCAAGGGCCCGCCCCGCTGGCGCGGCTTCGCCAGCAACGTGTGGAACCTGGTGGGGAAGGAACTCATCAGCCTGTGGCGCGACCGCTCGCTGCTGGTGCTGGTGGTCTATGCCTTCAGCCTCGCCATCGTGCTGCAGGCGAACGGCATGAAGCACGACCTCAACCGCGCCACCGTCGGCGTGGTGGACGAGGACAATTCACCCCTCTCCAACGCCATCCTCAACGGCTTCCTGCCGCCGCGCTTCCAGCGGCCGGTCCCGCTCGCGCCCCAGGACGTGGACAAGGGCATGGATTCGGCGCGCTACACCTTCGTGCTCAACTTCCCGCCGGACTTCCAGTCGGACGTGCTGGCCGGCCGCAGCCCCTCCGTCCAGCTGCTCATCGACGCCACCGCCCTCATGCAGGCCGGGCTCGGCGCCAACGACATCTCCGCCATCTTCCAGCAGGAGGTGAACCAGTTCGTGCTGCGCCACTCGGAAGGGGTGGCGACGCCGGTGGACCTGCAGATCCGCGTCGCCTTCAACCAGGGGCTCGAATCCTCCTGGTTCACGGGCACCATGGGGCTGATCACCAACATCACCATGCTGTCGGTGCTGCTGGCCGGCGCCGCCCTCATCCGCGAGCGCGAGCACGGCACGCTGGAGCACCTGCTGGTGCTGCCCGTGCGCCCGTCGGAGATCATGCTGGCGAAGATCCTCGCCAACGGCGCCGTCATTCTCGTAGGCGCGGCGTTCAGCATCGTCGTGGTGCTGAAATGGGGGCTGGGCATGGGGATCGCCGGCTCCATCCCGCTGTTCCTCGCGGGGGCCGCGCTCTATCTGTTCTTCACCGCCTCGCTGGGCATCTTCCTCGGCACCCTGTCCGGGTCCATGCCGCAGTTCGGCCTGCTGTTCTTCCTGACCGTGCTGCCTATGAACCTGCTGTCGGGCGGGTTCACGCCGCTGGAGAGCATGCCGGTGTGGATGCAGACCGCCATGCAGTTCTCGCCGTCCACCCAGTTCGTCGCCTTCGCGCAGGCGATCCTCTACCGCGGGGCGGGGATCGAGACCGTGTGGCCGCGCTTTGCCGCCACCTTCGGCATGGGCCTGCTGTTCTTCGCCGTGGCGCTGGCCCGGTTCCGCACCTTCCTCGCCGCCCAGCAGTGAGGGCGAAACGCCCTCAGATGTAGTCGACGAAGGAGGTGAGCTGCTCCTGGGAGAGGTCGCGCATCTGCGCCAGGGTGTAGGTATCGAGCACGGTGCCCATGGCATCGCGCACGCGCACCATCAGCAGGCGCACCTCGCAGGTGGTGACGTCGCAATCCTCGCACGGCTCGTAGGCATTGCGGCTAGCGCAGGGGAAGGGCGCCAGCGGCCCGTCCAGCGCGCGGATCATCTCGCCCACCACGATGTCCTCTGGCGCCTTGGCGAGACGGTAGCCGCCGAGCTTGCCCTTCTTGGAGGACAGGAAGCCGGCGTTGCGCAGCTCACCCAGGATGACGTCCAGGAACTTCTTGGGGATGTTGTTGGCCTCGGCGATGTCCGCCACCTGCGTGGAGGCGCCCGGCGGCAGGCGCGCCAGGTGCACCACCGCCTTGAGACCGTATTTTCCTTTTTTCGTCAGCATTCTGCGCCCTCTTTCGGGCTTATGCGGAGGAGACGGGCCGCCGTCAACCGGAAGTTTCGCACGGGCAGGAGGCGCCCCCGCGCCTCAGTTCGGTTCCGGGGCGTCCTTCAGCTCGTGGCGGGACATGAGGGGCGCCTGCGCGACGGCAAAGGCGAAGGTGATGGGCAGATAGCCGAAGGTCTTGAACATCACCCAGGTGTCGGTGGACACGGAGCGCCACACCACCTCGTTCAACACCGCCATCACCAGGAAGAACAGCCCCCAGCGGATGGTGAGCTGGCGCCACCCCTCGTCGGTGAGATTCACCATGCCGTCGAGCACATAGGGCATGAGCGGCTTCTTGAACGCCAGCCCGCCCAGGAGCAGCGCCCCGAACAGGGCATTCACCATGGTGGGCTTCAGCTTGATGAAATGGTCATCCTGCAACCACAGCGTGAGGGACCCGAACACCATCACCACCAGCGCCGAGACCAAAGGCATCACCGCGATGCGCCGCGCCAGCACCCACATGGCGCCGAGGGCCAGCAGGGTCGCCACCATGAACACGCCCGTCGCCATATAGATGCCGCCGCGGGCATTGGCCGCGAAGAACAGCACCAGCGGACCGACCTCGAGGCCGATCTTCAGCCAGGGGTTCATCTTCGGCCGGGCGGGAGCCTCGGGGCCGGCAGCCGGAGCACTCTCGGGCTGGGGACCTGACGTCTTGGAACCTGTCATCTCGGGCATCGGGCGGGCCGGCTGGGAGGAAAGGGGCATCCGGCATGGCACCGGCTTTGCCGCCCATGTGGCCATTGTCGGCGGCACAATCAAGGCCTTATCACAGGGTGCCGCTGCGTTTTGGCCGAGATCCGGCCCCTGGAAGCGTTCATGGGCGCATTGGACCAAGGCACGAGACCAGCTCCGGCCCCTCCCGGGGCACCCGCGCCTGCAACCGGGAGGCGAGCCGCTCGACGCCCGGCGAGGGGTTCCCGGCATCGCGCCTCAGCGGGTTGGGCAGCATCACCGCCAGCAGCGCCGCCTGCCGCGCATTCACCATGGACGCCGGGATGCCGAACGCGCGCCGGGCCCCCGCATCCACCCCGAACTCCCCGTTCGGGCCCCATTCGGCGATGTTGAGATAGATCTCGATCAGCCGCCGCTTGCTCACCACCAGGTCCAGCCAGACCGCCAGGGGGATCTCGATGGCCTTGCGGATGAAGGAGCGGCCCGGCCACAGGAACAGGTTCTTGGCGACCTGCATGGGGATGGTGGAGGCCCCGCGCGTGTCCTCCAGCTCGTCGGCCTTGTCCAAAGCGGCGCGCATCTCGGCGAAGTCGACGCCCCAATGATGGCAGAAGCTCGCATCCTCGGAGGCGATCACCGTGCGCACCAGCGCCGCCGGCATCTGCTCGATGGGCAGCCAGATGCGCTCCACCCGCTCCCCCGTGGCCCAGCGCGCCAGCATGAGGGTCGAGGCCGGATCGACCATGTTGTAGAGGATGGAGAGCCCCATCGGGACGGCGGCGAGCAGGATCAGGATACGCAGCGCCAGTTGAGCCATCCAGGGTTCTCCCTTCCTTCGCCGTCTGCCGGCCCGTTCGGGCGGCTTCGGCTTGACCTTGCCCCTTCGTTGGGGCACGCGGTGGCCGCCGTCAACGGCGCGCCCGGCCCGGGCGTTCCCCCGCTTTGCCCCTCCTGACGCACGAAGGCCTGACGTGACCCTCTCCCTCAAGGACCGGCTCGACGCCTCCGCCACCCTCACCGAAGCCCGCCTCGCCGCCGCCCTCTCCGGCACGCCGGAGGCCGGGGAGCGGCTGCGGCCGGAGCGGCTGATGGCGGCCATGCGCCACGGCACCCTCGCCGGGGGCAAGCGCCTGCGCCCGTTCCTGGTGATCGAGAGCGCCGCGCTGTTCGGCGTTCCGGCGGCGCAGGCGGTGACCGCCGCCGCCGCCGTCGAGTGCATCCATTGCTATTCCCTCGTCCACGACGACCTGCCGGCCATGGACGACGACGACCTGCGCCGCGGCCGGCCCACCGTGCACAAGGCCTATGACGAGGCCACCGCCATCCTCGTGGGCGACGCCCTCAACACCCTCGCCTTCGACCTCCTCGCCGGGGAGGACACCCATCCCGACCCCAAGGTGCGCATCGCCCTCGTCCGGGCGCTGGCCCGGGCGGCGGGGGTCGGCGGCATGGTGGGGGGCCAGATGCTGGACCTCGCCGCCGAAGGCCGCTTCTCGGACGGCACGCCCCTTCCCCTCTCGGAAGACGCCATCCGCGACCTCCAGGCCATGAAAACCGGCGCCCTGCTCGCCGTCTCGGTGGAGGCGGGGGCCATTCTGGGCGGGGCGGATGCGAGCGAGCGCGCAGCGCTGCTCGCCTATGGCCGGGCGCTGGGCGCGGCCTTCCAGATCGCCGACGACATCCTGGATGTGGAAGGCACCGCCGAGGAGGTGGGCAAGAAGGTGGGCAAGGATGCCGCCGCCGGCAAGGGTACCCTCGTCTCCCGCCTCGGCCTCGACGCCGCCCGCGCGCTGCTCGCCCGCCTGGTGGAGGACGCCGCCGCGGCGCTTTCGCCCTTCGGCGCCCGGGGCGCGGCGCTGAAGGAGGCCGCCCGCTTCGTCGCCGACCGCCGGAGCTGAGGTGGCTGCCTCCACCGGCCGGGCGATCGACCTCTCGGCCGAGGCCCGCCGCGGGGCTGCTCCGCGCACCCTCGCCCGCCGGCATCGCCCGTGCTAGCTTCCCGCCCGTGACCGACCTTCTCGGACAGCAGATGAACCGCCGAAAACTGCTCGCCCGCGGCGCCGCGCTCGCCGCAGTGCCGTTCGCGGGCCCCTATGCGGCGCTCGGACAGGGCGCGGAAGCGGACGTCATCATCATCGGCGCCGGCGCCGCCGGCATCGCCGCGGCGCGCAAGGTGGCCGAAGCCGGCCGCCGCTACACCCTCATCGAGGCCTCCGGCCGGGTGGGCGGACGCGCCCTCACCGACACCGCCATCTTCGGCGTGCCCTTCGACATGGGCGCCCACTGGATCCACATGCCGGGCGCCCATCCGCTCTCGGCCTTCGGCCGGGCGGCGGGCCTCGACGTCTACCGCGCGCCGGACGGCGGCCGGCTCTACCTCAAGGGCAAGGAAGCCGCCGATTCGGACTATGAGGCCTTCATCGGCGCCGTCCGCCGGGCGGAGCGGGCCATCGTCGCCGCCGGCGACGTGGGGCGCGACCTGCCCGCCGCCCGCGTGCTGCCGGACCTCGGCCCGTGGGGACCGAGCGCCGAGTTCGTGGTGGGCCCGTTCTCCTGCGCCAAGGACATCGACCAGATCTCCACCGTGGATTTCGCCCGGTCGGAAGAGAAGGACATGGACGATTTCTGCCGGCAGGGGTTCGGCACGCTGGTGGCGAAGCTGGCCGAGCCGCTCACCGTGCGGCTGGACACCGTGGCGCGCTCCGTGGACATCGGCGGGCGGCTCGTCTCCGTCTCCACCAATCGCGGCACGATCCAGGGCCGCGTCATCATCCTCGCCGTGCCGCCCAGCATCATCGCCGCCGGCGTGCTCCGCATCCAGCCGGGCCTCGGCCAGCGCTACCGGACCGCGGTGGAGCGCATCACCCTCGGCGCCTACGACCACATCGCCTTCGAGCTGCCCCACAACCCGCTGGGACTGAAGGAAGACGAGCTGATCTATTTCAAGGCGGACGGCCCCCGGGCCTATGGCCTTCTCGCCCGCATCAACGGCGGTAGCCTCTACAGCCTCGAGGTGGCCGGCACCGTCGCGCGCGACCTCGCGGAGGGGCCTGCGGACGGGAGCCGCGCCTTTCTCAAGGAAGCCCTGACCCACGAGTTCGGCGCCGACATCGCCAGCCGGGTCGGCAAGGTCCACGCCACGCGCTGGACAAAGGAGCCCTGGGCGCTCGGCGCCTTCTCCTGCGCTCTGCCCGGGGCCGGCAACATGCGCCGCGCCTTCACCGAGGTGGTATCGGGCCGGCTGCTGTTCGCCGGTGAACACGCCCACGAGACCCTCTGGGGCACGGTGGGCGGCGCCTGGCTGTCCGGCGAGCGCGCCGCCAAGCAGGCCCTCGCCATCCTGGCCGGGCGGGCGGGATAGCAACACCGGAAGACGCGGGGCGGACGGTTCGGGAGAACGTGCGCCGCCCCATCCCCGCGCGGCCGTCAGCCTCGCCGGCGCGTCCCATGATGAGGCCAGCACCAGCCGCCACCAGCCGCTCCGCCGCGCGCCGGAGAAGCGCCCACGCCCGGCCCTCAATGGGCGCGGGCGAACATCTCGTTGAAGGAATAGCCGGCGCCGCGCACCGTGCGGATGGGATCGGACTGGCGGCCGCGGTTGATGGCCTTGCGCAGGCGGCCCACGTGCACGTCCACGGTGCGCTCGTCGATATAGACGTCCTGACCCCACACCCCGTCGAGCAGCTGCTCGCGGGAGAAGACGCGGCCGGGGCTCTGCATCAGGAATTCCAGCAGGCGGAACTCGGTGGGGCCGAGGTGCACCTCGCGGCCCGCGCGATGCACCCGATGGGTCTCGCGGTCGAGCTCGATGTCGCCGGCCCGCAGCAGGGTGGCCACATGCTCCGGCTTCGCCCGGCGCAGCAGGGCGCGCACGCGGGCCAGCAGCTCGGGCACCGAGAAGGGCTTCACCACATAGTCGTCCGCGCCGGTGGCGAGGCCGCGCACGCGCTCGGTCTCCTCGCCGCGGGCGGTGAGCATGATCACCGGCAGCCGCTCGGTCTCCGGGCGGGTGCGCAGGCGCCGGCACAGCTCGATGCCGGAGAGGCCCGGCAGCATCCAGTCGAGGATGACGAGATCGGGCACGCTCTCGCGCAGACGCGTCTCCGCCTCGTCGCCGCGGCCGACGCTTTCGACCCCATAGCCCTCCGACTCCAGATTGTAGCGGAGCAGGAGGGTCAGGGGTTCCTCATCCTCGACGATCAGAATACGCGCCGGCACTGTCTTTCACCCATCTCTCGACAAGGTCCGCCCAAAGCTCAGCTCTGAACGGTACGGCCCGGGAACGCCAGGGTGGTCTCGCTGGAGACGTCCGCCTTGGGGCGGCTCTCCGGCAGGTTCTGGCCGGTGACCATGTAGTAGACGATCTCCGCGATATTGGTCGCGTGGTCGCCGATGCGCTCGATGTTCTTGGCGCAGAACAACAGGTGCGTGCACACGGAGATGTTGCGCGGATCCTCCATCATGTAGGTGAGGAGCTCGCGGAACAGGGAGGTGTACATGGTGTCGATGGCGCCGTCGCGGCCCCACACCTCCACCGCCTTGGCGTCGTTGCGGGCGGCATAGGCGTCGAGCACCTCCTTGAGCTGCTCCAGGACCAGCTCGGAGATGTGCTCCACGCCGCGCACCAGCTTGTGGGGATGGTACTCGCCCTCGATGGCGATCACCCGCTTGCCCACGTTCTTGGCGAGGTCGCCGATGCGCTCGAGATCGTTGGCGATGCGGATGGCGGCCACGATCTCGCGCAGGTCGTTGGCGACCGGCTGGCGCTTGGCGATGACGAGGATCGCGCGATCCTCGATCTCGCGCTGCATCTGGTCCACCGCGGCGTCCTGCACCACCACCTTCTGGGCGAGGGCGCCGTCGCGCTTGATGAGGGAAGTGACGGAATCCGCGACGAGCCGCTCCGCGTGCCCGCCCATTTCCACCACCTTGCGGCCGATTTCCTTCAGTTCCACGTCGAAGGAGGCGACGATATGCTCCGGCATCTCAGGTGTCCTTCAATCCGTCAGCCGAAGCGGCCGGTGATGTAGTCGCGCGTCTTGATCTCCTTCGGGTTGGTGAAGATCACGTCCGAAGGCGCCACCTCGATCAGCTCGCCGAGGTAGAAGAAGGCGGTGATGTCCGCGCAGCGCGCCGCCTGCTGCATGTTGTGGGTCACGATGACGATGGTGAAGTCCTGCTTCAGCTCGTCGATCAGGTCCTCGATCTTCGAGGTGGAGATGGGGTCGAGCGCCGAGGTGGGCTCGTCCAGCAGGATCACCTCGGGGCGCACCGCGATGGTGCGGGCGATGCACAGGCGCTGCTGCTGGCCGCCGGACATGCCGAGTGCCGAGGTGTGCAGGCGGTCCTTGGTCTCGTCCCAGATGGCGGCCTTGCGCAGGCACCACTCCACCCGCTCGTCCATCTGCGCCTTGGAGAGCCGCTCGTGCAGCTTCACGCCGAAGGCGATGTTGTCATAGATGGACATGGGGAAGGGCGTGGGCTTCTGGAACACCATGCCGATGCGCGTGCGCACGATGGTGGGGTCGAGTTCCTTGCCGACGATGTTCACGCCGTCGAACAGCACCCCGCCCTCGGCCCGCTGGCCGGGGTAGAGGTCGTACATGCGGTTGAACACGCGCAGCAGCGTGGACTTGCCGCAGCCCGACGGGCCGATCATGGCGGTCACGCGCTTCTCGGGAACCTCGAAGTTGATGTTCCGCAGCGCATGGTTGCTGCCGTAGTAGAAATGCAGGTTCTCCACCTTGATCTTGGCCGGGGCGGCCGGCGCGTCGGGCCGGGCGGAGACCGACGAGGCGATGTTGAAGGTGGGATCGACGGCTGAAGTCATCTCGGGCCTCGCTTCGGAGGATGAATGCGGGAGAGGGTTCGGCGGCGGCGGGGCCTAGTGGCCCCGCGCCAGGAACAGTCGGGACGCCACGTTGAGCACGAGCACGCCCACGGTGATGATGAGCGCGCCGGCCCAGGCCAGGGAGACCCAGTCGTCGAACGGGCTGCCCGCATACTGGTAGATGGCGATGGGCAGGCTCGCCATGGGCTTCGACAGGTCGGTGGACCAGCCGTTGTTGCCCAGCGAGGTGAACAGCAGGGGCGCGGTCTCGCCGGCCGCGCGGGCGATGGCGAGCAGCACGCCCGTGACGATGCCGGCCCGGGCCGCCCGCCAGGTGATGAACATCACCACCTTCCACTGGGGCGCGCCGAGGGCGAAGGCGGCCTCGCGCAGGCCCACGGGGACGAGGTTCAGCATGTCCTCGGTGGTGCGCACCACCACCGGGATCACCAGGATGGCCAGCGCCAGCGCCCCGGCCCAACCGGAGAAGCCGCCGAACGGCACCACCAGCAGGGAGTAGATGAACAGGCCGACCAGGATGGACGGGGCCGAGAGCAGGATGTCGTTCACGAAGCGGGCGGCGGCGCCGATCTTCGTGCCCTTGCCGTTCTCGGCGAGGAAGGTGCCGCAGAAGATGCCGATGGGACCGCCGATGGCCATGGCGATGGCGATCTGGATCAGCGAGCCGACGATGGCATTGAGCAGGCCACCGCCCTGTCCCGGCGGCTTGGTGATCTGGGTGAAGACGTTGAGCCCCAGCGCCGGCAGGCCGCGGGAGAGCAGGGTCCACAGGATCCAGGCGAGCAGGAAGATCGCGAGCACGGCGAAGCCGGTCGAGATCGCCTTGATGGTGGTGTCCTTGGCGCGACGCGCCGCAAGGGAGGCCATGGGTGCTGTCTCCTGCGATCAGTCGAGCCGCGAGCGCACGAGCGCGCGGGACAAGGCGAGGACGATGAACGAGATGACGAAGAGGATGAAGCCCAGCTGCAGCAGCGAGGTCAGCTTCAGCGAGCCGATGGGCGCCTCGGGGAACTCGTTGGCGATGGTGGAGGCGATGGTGGCGCCCGGCGCGAACAGGGAGGCGGACATGCGGGTCGCGTTGCCGATCACGAAGGTCACCGCCATGGTCTCGCCCAGGGCGCGGCCGAGGCCCAGCATGATGGCGCCCACCATGGCGGTCTTGCCGTAGGGCACCGACACGTTCTTGTAGACCTCATAGGTGGTGCAGCCGACGCCGTAGGCGGATTCCTTCAGCATGGTCGGCACCGATTCCAGCGTCTCCACGAACATGGCCGTGATGAAGGGCACGATCATCACCGCCAGGATGAGGCCGGCGGTGAACATGCCGGAGCCGAGCGGCGGGCCCGCGAACAGGGCGCCGATGAGCGGCAGGTTGCCGAAGATGTCGATGATCGGGGGCTGCACATAGGCCGCCATCAGCGGAACGATGACGAAGAAGCCCCACATGCCGTAGATGATGGAAGGCACCGCGGCCAGCAGCTGCACCGCCACGCCGATGGGCCGCTTCAGCGGCTGGGGCGCGATCTCGGTGAGGAAGAAGGCGATGCCGAAGGACAGGGGCAGCGCCACCACCACGGCGATGATCGCCGAGAACAGCGTGCCGTAGATCATCACCAGCGCGCCGAAATTCTCGGTCACCGGGTTCCAGGCGGGCGACCAGATGAAGTCGAGCCCGAAGTGCTGGAGCGCGGGCAGGCCGCCCTTGAACAGCTCGGCAATGATGAGGCCGAGCAGGATGAGGACGAAGATGCCGCTCGCCCACAGGAGGCCGACGAAGATCGGATCGGCAAGCCTGCCGGTCGCCTTCGCCTTGCTGATGGGCTGGGCCGAGCCAGACCGCATGCTGTCCACCGTCGCGTCCATCGGATGCCTGTCCCCCCGAACGCCGCATCGAGCGCGGCCTAAAACTGATGAAGCGCGCCGTCCTCCGGCGCCGGAAAAGGGTGCCGGCGCCCCTTCGCGCCGGCGGAGAAGGCGGGACGCCCGTGGGCATCCCGCCCTGCTCCGGCACCGCCCTCATGGAAGGGCGATGCCGGATGGCGGGGATCAGAGGACGGGCTTGCCGTCCGGACCCTTGATCTCGCTCTTGAAGGCAGCCTCGATCTGCTTCACCACGCTCTCGGGGAGCGGGATGTAGTGCAGGCCTTCGGCGATCTCGGCGCCTTCCTTGGTGTAGGCCCAGGAGAAGAACTTCATCACCTCGCGGGAGGGCTCGACGTTCTTCGGATCCTTCGGGAGAAGGATGTAGGTGGGGCTCACGATCGGCCAGGCCTCGGCGGAGGGGGTGTCGATCATGGAGGCGGCGAAGTCCTTCGCATTCGCCCAGTCGGCGGCGGCGGCGGCAGCCTGGAAGCCGGACACCTCCGGGCTGACGAACTTGCCGGCCTTGTTCTGCAGCTGGGTCACCACCAGCTTGTTGGCGGCGGCGTAGATGAACTCCACGTAGCCGAGGCCACCCTTGGTGTTCTTCACGGTGCCGGTCACGCCCTCGTTGCCCTTGGCGCCCGCGCCGGTGGGCCACTGGACGGAGGTGGCGGAGCCGACCTTGGACTTCCACTCGGCGCTCACGGCCGAAAGGTAGCCGGTGAAGATGGCGGTGGTGCCCGAGGAGTCAGACCGGTAGACCGGAACGATCGCCTGCGCCGGCAGCTTCACGCCGGGGTTCAGGTCGGCGATGGCCTTGTCGTCCCACTTGGTGATCTTGCCGAGGTAGATGTCGGCGAGCACCGGGCCGGTCAGCTTCAGCTGGTTGGTGGTGATGCCGTCGAGATTGACGGTCGCGACCACCGAGCCGATCACGGTCGGGAACTGGAGCAGGTTGTTGGCGGCGAGCTTCTCGCTGGCGACGGTGGCGTCGGAAGCACCGAAATCGACCGTGCGGTTGATGATCTGGTTCTGACCACCACCCGAGCCGATCGACTGGTAGTTCAGCGTGTTGCCCGTCTTCTCCTTATACTTCGCACCCCACGACTGATAGACGGGGGCGGGGAAGGACGCCCCGGCGCCGGTGAAATCGACGGCTTGGGCGCTGCCAGCGAACAGCGTGCCGGCCACGGCGATCACGCCGAGAGCGGTGGTGAGCTTCACGGTATCTCTCCTTGCCAAATTGGTCGCTGCCGGACGGCCATGGGCCGGGCAACGTTGGGCTCGGGACTCTTAAGCCCCTCGCGCCAAGGTTCTATGACGACTGAATGACAACAGAATGACGGTCTATACTGTTGCCTTCTCTACACTTTTTCCGCGCTCGGGCGAAGCGTCCATGCGCACTGTAAAAGTTGCCCCCTGGCCGAGCACGCTCTCCACCCCGAGCCGCCCGCGATGGCGCGCCACGATGTGCTTGACGATGGCGAGACCCAGCCCCGTACCGCCCTGCTCCCGGCTTGCCGCAACGTCCACCCGGTAGAAGCGCTCGGTGAGGCGCGGCAGGTGCTCCGGGGCGATGCCCGGGCCGAAGTCGCGCACGCTCACCACCGTGGCCTGGCCCTCGCGGGCGAGGCGGATTTCCACGCTCTTGCCGTCCGCGCCGTATTTCAGCGCATTCTCCACCAGGTTCTCGAACAGTCGAATCAACTCATCGCGGTCGCCCAGAACCTCCAGGCGCTCCGCCTCCTTGATCTGCTCCAGGGCGACGCCCCGGTCCCGCGCAATGGGGGAGAGGGTGTCGCACACATGGGCGAGGATGGAGGCGAGGTCCACCGGCGTCTGCGGGCGCACGTGGGCGTTGAGCTCGATGCGCGAGAGCGACAAGAGGTCGTCGATCAGACGCGACATGCGCCGCGCCTGCGCCGCCATGATCGTGAGGAAGCGCTCGCGGGCGGGCGTATCGTTGCGGGCCGGGCCCTGCAGCGTCTCGATGAAGCCGGACAGGGAGGCGAGCGGCGTGCGCAGCTCGTGGCTCGCATTGGCCACGAAGTCGGCCCGCATCTGCTCCACCCGCCGCTGCTGGGTGAGGTCGCGGAAGGTGAGCAGCACCGCGTCCGGCCCCTCCTCGCCCTTGCGCCCGGCGGAATCGAGCCGGAGCGGCACCACATGGGCCTCCAGCCAGCGATCCAGGGGGATGCGCTCGGCGAATTCCACCCGCCGGGGAATGCCGTCCGCTGCCGCGGCGCGCACCGCATCCAGGACCTCCGGCACGCGCACCACGAAGGAGAGGGGATCGCCCACCTTGGTGGGGCCGATGGCCAAGGCGACACGCTCGTTGGCCATCATGATCTCGCCGTGCGCCGTCAGCAGCAGGGCCGGCTCCGGCAGGGCCGCCACCACCGCGGCAGCCTGGCTGTCCCGCCGCTCGGGCTTCGGCGCCGCCGGTGCCGGGCTCGGCACGGCTGGTGCCGGAGCCGGGCGGGAATCCGCCGGCACGGACAGATAGAGAGCCACCCCAACCCCGGCCAGCACCGCGGCGAGCACAGGATGGATCGCCCCGGAGAACAGACCCGCGCCGAGGGCGAGGGCGGCCACCGCGAGACCCGGAAGCAGCCGGTGCCGGAGCACGGCCACGCGCCCGGTGACCACATCCCCGGCCTCGCTGGCCAAGGCAGCCGGGGGCACCACGGCAGCGGGCGCGGAAACGGCCGGGTCCGGCGCGGCGGGCGCCGCCACCGGCGCCGGCGGCGCGCCCTCATCCGAAAAGATCATCTCCGGCACGACAGGGGGCTGCGTGACGGCGGGCCCGGCCATGGTGTGCTCCGCGACGGTCTCCTGCACGATCACCTCCTGCGGCCGGGGCTGGCGTAGCTTCATGCTCGTTTTCCGGCCAGGCCCTGGCGCAGCCATCTCCCCGTTCCTCCCGCGACTCGCGGATTGTCCACCGCGTTCTGCCGATGCTGGCCTGCCTCGGCGAAAGCTTTACGACAGCTTTGCCCTGTCCTTGCGTCGCCGCGCCGCGGATCGACACCCGAAGCCGGTGCCAAGAACCTGCGCCCGAAGCGCTCGCCCCAAGCTTTGCCGCAAGCATTCTGCGGACGCGCCTGAATTCCCGCATATCCTATTTTTGCAACGGCAGCCAAACTCTGTTGGCGCCGGATCCACTCACTCTGGTTCGCCTCATGCTTTTCGGTGGGCGTGGTGAATCCGTCTCTCTTCCAAGATCTTGATGAGCGATTGACCGACAGCATGGGAACAGAATTCGGTTCCATGCTGTTGGATCGCGCTCTAAGAGAAGGGAGCGGAGGACTTGACCATGCGACAGCCGGAGGAGCGGAAGGCCAAGCACGGACGGGTGATGCGCGGTGCGGCGATGGTTGCCGGCGCGCTCCTGTGCGCGGGCCCCGCCCTGGCTGATCCCCTGCCGCTGCCGACCGTCGATTTCGCGCTCAAGGGCTCCCTGCGCCACGGCGGCACGCTGGATCTCGCCCACAGCCAGGGCAAGATGCGGGTGGAAATAACCCGCCCCAACGTGCCGGGTAGCGTCGTCGGCATTCTCGACCTCAAGGTCCGGCGCATGGTGATGCGCACGCCCAACCTCCCCAACATGGCGCTCGACGTGGAGCTGCCGCCCGAATTTGCCCTCGGCGCCGTCAGCGGCAATGGCACCCGGGTCGGCCCCGGAGCCCCGGTGGCCGGGGAGGCGTGCGAGCTCTGGATCACGGAGGCGCCCACCAGCGCACCGACGGGGGTGGTGCTGGGCCCCACCACGGCCTGCATCACGGCGGACGGCATCACCGTGCGCACCGAGGTGGAGCTGAACGGCAAGAAGCAGCAGCTGTTCGAGACCACCACCCTCACCCGCGGCCCGCAGGATCCCAAGCTCTTCCAGCTGCCGCCGGGGGTGCAGGTGGTGAAGCTGCCCAAGGGCAAGCTCGGCTCGGCCCTCGGCCTTGGCGTCCCGCCGCCCCCCGCCACCAAGCCCTGACAGGGGCCCTGTCCGGGTTGCCGGATCGCGCGCGCCTCAGCCGAAGGTGAGGGCCACGGGCACGTGGTCGGACGGCTTCTCCCAGCTGCGCGCATCCTTCAGCACCGTCATGGCGCCGGCGGAGGGGGCAAGGGTGCGGCTCGCCCACACGTGATCGAGCCGTCGGCCGCGGTCGTTCACCGTATGGTCCGGCGAGCGGTAGCTCCACCAGGTGAAGAGCTTTTCCTGTGGTGGCACGAAATTGCGCATCACGTCCACCCACGCGCCGGCCGCCTGGAGCGTCGTCAGCTTGTCCACCTCGATGGGGGTGTGGCTGACCACGGACAGCAGTTGCTTGTGGTTCCACACGTCGGTTTCGAGGGGGGCGATGTTGAGGTCCCCCACCAGCACGGCATGGCTGTCCGCATCCCCGGCGTCCCGCAGGAGCGGCGCCCACGCTGTCAGCTCGTCGAGGAACGCCAGCTTGTGGGCGAACTTGGGGTTCAGCTCCGGATCCGGGATGTCACCACCCGCCGGGACGTAGAAATTGTGCACGGTCAGCGGCTTGCCCAGCGCCGCCTCGGGCGCGAGGGTGACCGCGATGTGCCGGGCGTCGCCCTTGCCGCAGAAGTCGCCTTTCTCCACCTTCACGAAGGGCCGGCGCGAGAAGGTGGCGACCCCGTGCCAGCCCTTCTGGCCGTTCAGCGCGATATGGGGAAAGCCCATATCGCGGATGGCGTTGAGCGGGAACTTGTCGTCCTGGCACTTGGTTTCCTGGAGGCACAGGACGTCGGGCCGCAGTTGCTCCACCGCCGCGCGGACGATGTCGAGGCGGATGCGGACGGAATTGATGTTCCAGGTGCAGATGGTGAGGGGCAAGGCAATGGCAGGCTGAAAAGGAAGGACGCCAGAGCCTTACACCCCGCGCCGGAGCCGAGGCAAGGAGGAAGGACTCAGACGGTCTCCGCAGCCACGGTCGCAGTTGATGCCGTCCCGCCCTTGGCAATTGCAGCGACACGGGCCCGGAAGGCGGCAAGCAGCGGCGCATCGATCTCGGTGAGGGCCGCCACCACCACATCAGGCGGCGTAAGGCCACTCTCCTCCGGAAAGATGAAGCGGTAGCCGGCCTGGCCCTTGCCTTCAATGAACTCGAACAGGCGACCCTTGCGCTCCATCTTGTAGTAGACGACGAACTTACCCTGGTAATCACGGTAGTCCACCGCCGCGATCTCCGAGAACAGCGCATCTTCCCGCACCAGAAAGGCAAGCCGCTGCTGGGTCCAGCGGAACACCTCCATCTCCCGGTCGGTGGTGACGATTGCGTCCGCAACTGCCGGAGCAACAGGGGCCGGCGACGTATCGGCGGGGAGCTGGCTGGCAGCACTCTGGGGCTGGTCGGGCTTCGGCAAGTCGAGCCGGTGGAGGATCTGCCGGTTGATGAATTCGCGGAATGCGGCCTGAATCAGCGGCCGGTATTCATCCAGCGCCTTTTGAGAGATATGGCCGATGCCCGCCTTCTTCAGCAGCGGCCGAGCAAATTCCTCAGGGGGCTCGGCGAAGATGGTCGCCACCTGCGCTAGCACGGAATTGTAGATGTGCTTGCGCTTCGCCTCGGCTCCGATGTTCTCCGGGTCGAACTGCGCCTTGCTCAGGCTGTAGAGCCCCTCCAACGCGCTGTCATCCACCTTGCCCTTCGCGACCTCCCGAAGGTCGAAACGCAGGAAGGGATTGGCGTCCATCATGTTGGGTTCGTCAGAATCCGCATAGAATTCCCAGATAAGCCCATCAGTGAGGATACCCATCTTCACCGTCTTCGCGGCATTGAAGTAGCTGCGCAACTGGCCGCGATCGTCGCGCAGGCTTGGAGCGCCCACTGGCTTCGATTCGATGGCGATCACCGGCGCTTCCGCCTTGAAGATCGCGAAATCGACCCGGTTTTTGTACTTCTCCGAGAAGTCACAATGGTGTTCCGGAAACACCTCATTCGGATCCATGGGATCGTAGCCGAGGAAGGCGATCATCGGCACCACCAGGAACATCTTGGTGGATTCCTCATTGGCGCAGCGTGGCGCCGCAGTGGACGCGCGCTTGGCAAGATCGACCAGCCTGTCGCGAAATTCCGGAAGAACCGCAGCGTCCATCGTACCCCCCAAATGACGGGAGCATTTAGCGGCTCATACAATCATAAGTCCAGCACCCTAACGTCACTACCACCATGAACGCGGACCGCCCTGCCCAGCATTTCGGCTTGCCCATCCAGAAGGCAGGCCTACACTGAAGGCTTTCCATTCAGTGCTTTCTTTTCACGGATACTGTCATGCACAATAAGCGGCTCGAGGCCTTGCGCGCCAATCCGGGCGGGGAATGGAGGCCGGCGGACATCGAGATCACCGCCTCGCAATACGCCATGAAGTTCAGGAAGGTCACCGGCACCCACGTGGTGTTCACCCACCCCTCCGTGCCCGATTGCGTGGCCGTGCCGCTGAAGAAGAAGATCCGCTCCGTCCACGTGAAGGCGTTCGTCGCCATGGTGGACCGCATGGACGGGATCGCCCCATGACCGAGGCCGCCGCACCCGACCTTTCCGCATATCCCTGCGCCGTCGCCCCCATCCCTCCGGAGGAAGGCGGCGGCTTCGTCGCGAGCTTTCCCGACTTGCCCGGCTGCCACGGCGTCGGCGAGACGCCGGAGGAGGCCGTCGCGGACGGGCGGCTAGCCCTGTTCGCCTGCATCGACGCCCTCAAGGCCGCCGACCGCACGCCGCCCGCGCCCGGCTCGGCAAAGGCCTGAGGGCATGGGTGCGGGCCAGACTGCCGCCTCAGGCCTCCGGCCGGGCGCGCCCCGCGCGCTCCTCCAGGAAGGCGGAGACCGTATCAAGCAGACGGATGGCGCCCGGAAGCTGGGCATGGGCCTCGCCCTGCTCCGGCGTCTCGGGCTCCAGGGTCCGCCACCAGACGATGAAGCGACGGATCAGCGCCCGCCCCGGAATCTGCGCGAACGGCACGCCGGGGAACGCCTCCACGCCGAAGGCCGCCTCCACCCGGCGCAGGCATGCCTCCACATAAGCGGCATCCTCCCCATCGAGGGCGAACGGGCCTTCCGGCGCGCGCCGCTCCATGCGCACCTCGCTGAGCTCGGGAATGTAGTCGGTCTTCGCCACCATCCTGCCCTTCCGCGCGCCCTCCGGGTTCTGCGCCGGCCAGATCAAGCAGGATCGGTGCCAGCGCTCCGCCCACGCGGGCGCGCCACATGAAGGCGCCGGCCCCCTCCCCGGCCTCCGCGCCAGCCGAGTGCCTCGCCGTCCGAGCCGTGGCGGCGACGCCTTTGCCCCAAGGCTTCCGGGTGCTGGTGATGCGGGAGTTCTTGTCCGACGACGGCCCTTCCGCCTTTGCCGTCATCGAGCAGCAAGTGCTGCGCGCCCCGCCACGCCCGCTGCGGCACGGCCTCGCTTTCGCCCTCGCCTTCCGGCCGGAGGTGGTGGCGTGGCTGAGCTTTCACCTCGGCAAGCCGGCGGCGCGCGGGCCTCAGGGGGCCGCGGTGCGCAATCCCCTCTGGCCCGCGCTGGCGTGGGACAAGGCGCCGCGCACCTGGCCGGACGGCACCCGGACCATCGAGTGGAGCGCCGACATCCGTTTTCCCGCGGATGCGCCCCACCTCGCCTTCGCGCGGCAGTTCCATGGGGTGCTCGACGGGGCGGGCTGACACATCCGCAGGCCCGCTTCTTGCTTCACCTCATCCTGAATGCATTCCCGTGTCTTTCATTGATCGCCATTTGGGAGTTTCCCCCATGACGGACGTCGTCGAGACCCGCTCCATTGTCTCCGAGGCCGAGTTCGAGCACCCCGTGGAGCTCGTCTGGCGCGCCATGACCGATTCCGAATGGCTCGCCGTGTGGTTCTTTCCCAACGACATCCAGCCGCTGGAAGGGCACAAGTTCACCATCTGGGGCCGTCCCATCGAGCGATGGGACGGCGAGTTCCAGTGTCAGGTGAAGACCGCCATCCCCGAGCGCGAGCTGTCCTTCCGCTGGTCGGGCGGGCACGAGGAGCTGAAGGGCTTCGGCCACTATATCGACACGGTGGTCACCTGGACCCTCACGCCGACTCCCGGCGGCGGCACCCATTTCCGCTTCCAGCACGACGGCTTCGGCACCGAGGCAGCCAGTGACGGCGTGTTCGACGTGATGACCAAGGGCTCGCAGAGCGTGCTGCGCACCCTTGCCCGCCGCCTGCCGGACCTCATCGCGCACGGGGCCTGAAGTGACCGCCGAGTTATATGCCGCGGGAACCCCGCGGCTCCGGTTGCGTTGAGAAACCGGTAGCCATCCCGCGCCGGGCGCGATGCGAACGGAGACCGTAATGGGCCAGAGGCTTGATCCGACCGATCCTTTCTCGCTGCGCATCGTCATCGGCGAGGCGGAAACCCGCGCCTCCAGCGTGGAGGACGTGGTGAAGTTCCTGCGCGCGCAGGAGGCCGGCGATCTCGCCGATCTGCTCCTCGCCGTGCCGGCGGACGGCTCCCCGCAATCCCTCACCGATTTCTGCGCCCGCATGGAAGCCCTTTGCGCCATGGTCTGAGGTCGCCGCGCGGTCGGCCATGCTTGACTTTCCCTTCATCCCCCGCAGTCTTCGCAGCTTGCGAAGCAGGGGATGGACCTTGGGAGAGGACGCGCAGCCGGCGCCGAGTTCCGATCATGCGCTGGATGCGCCGTATTGCCTGGATGCGCCGCATCTGCTGGATGCCCTCGCCGCCCGCATCCACGCGCGCCACCGCGACATCATCAAGGTGCAGAAGCCCCATGTGGCGGCCGCCAACCTCGCCCGCATCCTCGATGCGGCGCTGACGCTGGGCAACAGCCATGGCTTCCACGCCATGACCCTGCGCCAGCTCGCGGCCGAATCCGGCCTCAGCATGGGGGCGCTCTATTCCTATCTCGACAACAAGGACACCCTCCTCCTGATGATCCTGGGAGAGGTGTCCCATGCGGTGGAGGAGGTTCTCGGCGCTCCGCCGGGGCACGTGCGCGCGGATCCCGCCCGGCATCTCGCCTGGCTGATCGCCCGGCACGTGGCCCTGTCCGAGGCCATGCAGCCGTGGTTCGTCTTCTCCTACATGGAGGCGAAGGCCTTTCCGCCCGCCGCCCGCCGGCAGGCGGTGGAAAGCGAGCGCCTCACCGAAGGCATGCTGGCCGACGTGGTGGCGGAAGGCGTGCGCCGGGGCGTCTTCGCCACCGACGATCCCCTATTCGCCGCCACCCTCATCAAGCCCCTGCTGCAGGACTGGTATGTGAAGCGCGGCAAGTATCGCGCCCGGGGCGTCGAGGCCAAGGACTATGCGGCCCGCGTGAATGCCTTCGTGCGGGCCGCGCTCGCCCCGCGCTGAGGCGTCGCCTCAGGTGAAGGCGGCCGCCCTTTTGGCGAAGGCCGCGGCGAGACGCCCGGTGTCGGCCGCACCCTCGGCCGCCGCATTGCCCGCCCTCGCCCGCGCGGCGATGCCCTCGAAAATCACCGCCCAGCGGAACAAGGCGAAGGCCATGTGGAAGTCCGTGAGCGCGCAGCCATGGGTGGCTGCGGCCTGATACTCGGCGACGAAGGCGTCGCGGGACGGAATGCCGAGCGCATCAAGGTCCAGCCCCTCGATGCCGCCATACTCGTCCGGCCGCGAGACCCAGGCCATGGCGCAATGGGCGAGGTCGGCCAGCGGATGGCCGAGGGTGGACAATTCCCAGTCCAGCACCGCCACCACCTCCGGACGGTCGGGGTGGAACATGAGGTTGCCGATCCGGTAGTCGCCATGGGCGATAGCGGTGGTGTCGTCCGCCGGCACATGGGCCGGCAGCCACGCCACGAGGCGGGCGATGTTGGCATCCTCGCGCGTCTTCGAGAGGTCCCATTGCCGCGTCCAGCGGGCGATCTGGCGGGCGAAGTAGTTTCCGGGCCGACCGAAGTCCGAAAGGCCCGCGGCGGCATAGTCCACGTTGTGGAGCGCCGCCAGCGTCCGCGCCATGGCGGCATACATGGCGCGCCGCTCCTGCGGTGGCACGCCCGGCAGGGTGCAGTCGTGGAAGACGCGCCCCTCCACCTTCTCCATCACGTAGAACAGCGTGCCGATGACGGACTTGTCCTCGCACAGGACCAGAGCCGGCGGCACCGGCACGGGGGTCTGCGCCAGCGCCCGCATGATACGGTATTCGCGGTCCACCGCATGGGCCGACGGCAGAAGCTCCCCCGGCGGCTGCTTGCGCAGCACGAGGAACCGATCGCCATAGGTGACGAAGAAGGTGGGGTTCGACTGCCCGCCCGAGATGGTCTGGAGATGCGGCGCGCCGGCAAGGCCCGGAATGCGGGCCCTCAGATAGGCGTCGAGCGCCGCAACATCGAAGCCGTAAGGCACCGTCCCGCCCGCGCTCATGGCGTCACCTCCGCCACCGGCCAGTTCCAGAAGCCGTCGCCTTCCTTGTCCAGGAAGCGGTTCAGAACCATCTCGTGCACCGCATCCGCGCCGTCCACGAGGCGGGCCTGGCGGGCGTAGCGGTAGATCCACTCCAGCACGGTGTCCTTGGAATAGCCGCGGGCGCCGTTGATCTGGATGGCGGTGTCCACCGCCAGATGCAGCGTGTTGGCCGCCTTGATCTTGGCCATGGAGACCTCCTTGCGGGCGAGGCCGCCGCGGTCGAGCTCGAAGGCCGCCTTCATGGTGAGCAGGCGGGCCACCTCGATCTCCAGGGCCACCCGGCCCAGCATGGTCTGCACGCTCTCGCGGTCCGCCAGGCGGATGCCGAAGCCCTCGCGGACCGCCGCATACTCCCGTGCGATGGCGACCGAACGCATGGCGAGGCCCAGCCAGCGCATGCAGTGGGTGAGACGCGCCGGGCCGAGGCGGATCTGCGTCACCTTCAGGCCCTTGCCCTCGCCCAAAAGCACATCCTCCGGCGGGATCTCCAGCCCATCGAACTCCAGCTCGCAATGTCCGCCATGCTCTTCCGGGCCCATGATGGGGATGCGACGGACGATGCGCCAGCCCGGCGCATCCTTGTGGAAGGCGAAGGCGGTGAGACCGGTGCGGGCATCATCCGAGGTGCGGGCGATGAGGATGAAGTGCTCGGCCTCCTCCGCGCCGGTGATGAACCATTTGCGGCCGTAGATGCGATAGCTGCCGTTCGGCTGCTTCTCGGCCCGGGTCATGATCATCGAAGGGTCGGAGCCGCCGCCGGGGTGGGGCTCGGTCATGACGAAGGCGGAGCGCACCGCCCCGGAGACGATGGGGGCGAGCCACTTGGCCTTCTGCTCCGGCGTGCCCACCGCCTCCAGCACCATCATGTTGCCGTCGTCGGGCGCGGCGGAATTGAACACCACCGGGCCGAAGATGGAGCGGTTCATCTCCGTGTAGCAGACCGCCATGCCCATGCGCCCGACGCCGAGGCCGCCATTTTCGGGCTTCAGCTGCAGGCACCACAGGCCCTGCGCCTTCGCCTTCTGCCGGAGACGCGCCAAGGGTTCGGCGGCGATGTTCTCGTGGGCGTCCCACGAGGCGCGGTCCGCCTCCACGGGCAGGATCTCCTGCGCCACGAAGCGGGCGATCCGCTGCCTCAGGTCCTCAAGCTCGGGAGAGATGGTGAAGTCCATGGGCGCCTCGCCGTCGTCGGATGGGGGAAGGTCAGAAAATTGAACGAGCGCTCGCTTTTTATTCTGGCGCATCTAATTCCGCAAGGCCGAACGCGTCGGGACCGGCGGACGTCCCCGACGCGGGTCACCCGGCAGCGGTCACTCGGCAGCAGTCTTGGGCGCTTCCACCTCGCGCCGGGCCACGGCCGGCGCCTCGGCGGACACCGCGGAGGCCTCATCGGCGGCGGGCACCGGCGTGGCGCCACCGGCCAGGCGCAGGCTGAGTTCGCGGGCCCCCAGCAGCGTCAGCGCGAAGGTGAAGGGCACGATGTAATAGAACAGGCGGAACACCAGCAGCGCGCCCACCAGCTCCCCCGTCTCGAACTGCGGCAAGGCCACGAGCAAAGCGGCATCGAACACCCCGAGCCCGCCCGGCGCATGGCTGGCGAAGCCGAGCAACGTGGCGGTGACGAAGATCACCGCCAGCGAAATCGGATCGATATAAGGCGTGCCCGGCATCAGCATGTACATGGCCGCGGCGCACAGGGTCAGGTCGAGGATGCCGATGCCCACCTGCACCAATGTGGTCCGCCCGCGCGGAAGCTGGACGAACCAGGACGAGCGCCCGATGGTGCGCTGGGCATAGGACACCCAGGCGATATAGCCCGCGAGCACCGCCAGCGCGGTGACGCCGATGATCCGGTTGATGGCGGGCGGCAGCTGGTCCACCGCCGTCGCGGCGTCGGGATGCAGGGTGATGCCGAGCCCGAGCACCGCAATGTTGCCGAGCCAGAAGGTGAGGCCGGCCACGAAGCAGATCTTCGCGACATCGATGGCGCCGAGGCCCCAGGCCGAATAGATGCGGTAGCGCACCGAGCCGCCGGTGAACACGGTGAAGCCCACGTTGTGCCCCACCGAATAGGAGCAGAAGCCCGCCAGCGCCGCGACGCGATAGGGCACATGATGCTTGCCGATGGCGCGCAGGGCGAACCAGTCATAGAAGGTGAGCGTCAGGTAGGCGCCCGCCACCAGGAAGAAGGCGATGAGGACGTCGCGCGGATTCTTCGCCGCCAGCGCCGCCGTTACATCCGACCACTTCAGATTGTGGAGCATGCGGTAGAGAACCACCGCCGCGAATGCGATCACGATCAGGCTCAGGACGAAACCGAGCCCATGCAGCCCCACCCGATCCCGCAGGAAGACCCACACTTTCTTGCTTATTGCCCGCACACCCATTGCGTCACCGATTTCCCCCGCCCGCAACGTCACCGGCCCGCCCACATCTGCACGCTTTCGCGCGAGATTGAAGCGCAATCTTCACCATCCCCGTGTTGTGACGCCGCTCGCGCGCCCCACTGTGCCCCGCCGTGCCGGCGCGGCGCCTTCCGGCGGCCCTTAGAGCTTCACCGGATAGCCGATCTCGACCGTGCGGGCCCTGGGCAGGCCGAACCGGTCCACCGAGCGCTCCGCATTGCGGGCGAGGAAGGCGAAGACGTGGGCCACCACGTCCCGCACCCGCGTCACCTCGTCGGGCGGGATGATCCGCTCGTGGCCGATCACATAGATGGCCGCATCCGGATCGATGCCGCGGGCGCTGAGCGCCGGGCCGAGCACCGAGGGAACGTCGATCTGCTGCATGTAGCCGAATCGCAGATCCACCCGCACGAAGCCCTCGTTGAGGGTCGTCACCTTCACCCGGTCCTCCACCGAGACGCGGGGCCGCGCGGCGATCCACACGGAAACGATCACGGCCTTCTCGAACCGGACCTTGAGCAGGTCCGCCATGCGCGAGAGGGCGACCGGGGTCATCGCACCCGCACGCGACAGAAAGATGGCGGTGCGGGGACTTTCGACATCGTTCGTCCGGTCCTTGCGGGCGACGAAGCCGTCGAGCGGCTCGGTGAAGCGGTTCTGCTGGGCCACCACGCCCTCCAGCCCGCGCCGCCAGCTGACCATCACGAAGATGACCACGCCGGCGATGGTGAGTGGCAGCCAGCCGCCGTCATGGATCTTGGTGAGGTTGGAGGAGGCGAAGGAGAAGTCCAGCGCCAGCAGGCCCGTGGCCATGGCCCACACCGCCGGCGCCGGCCAGCCCCAGGCCCGGTGCACCTGGGCGATGAACAGCACCGAGGTGGTGACCATGGCGAACGCCACCGCGATACCATAGGCCGAGGCCAGCCGGTCGGACGCCTCGAAGCCCAGCACCACGGCGATGCAGGCGATCATGAGCAGCCAGTTGAGGCGGCCCACATAGATATGCTGCTCGTTGTGCTCCGACGTGTAGCGGATGCGCATGGGCGGCAGATAGCCGAGCTCGATGGCCTGCTTCGCCAGCGAGAACACGCCGGTGATGATGGATTGCGAGGCGATCACGGTCGCCGCTGTCGCCAGAAACAGCATGGGCACGTCGAACATGTCGGGGCAGAGGTCGTAGAACGGGTTGCGCACCGCGTTCGGATCCACCAGCAGGACCGCGCCCTGGCCGAAATAATTGAGCAGAAGCGCCGGCATGGCCACGAACATCCAGGCGCGGGCGATCACCGGACGGCCGAAATGGCCGAGGTCCGCATAAAGCGCCTCGCCGCCGGTGACGGCCAGGAAGCAGGCGCCGAGGATGACGCCGGCAAGACCCGGATGCTCCAGCATCAGCCGGATGCCCTGCCGGGGATCGAGCCCGGCGAGCACCTGCGGCGCCTGGAGAATGCCGTAGACGCCGAACGCCCCGAGGGCGAAGAACCACAGCAGCATCACCGGCCCGTAGAAGGCGGCGATGCGCTCGGTCCCCAGCCGCTGCGAGAGGAAGACGGCGGCAAGCACCAGCACGGTGAGCGCCACCACCCAATGCTCCAGCTGCGGCGCGATGACCTGCAGGCCCTCGATGGCGGACAGCACCGACATGGCCGGCGTGAGCACGCCGTCGCCGATGAGCATGGCCGCGCCGAGCAAGCCGGCCCCGAGAAGATACCACCGCACCCCCAGGGCGCTGCGATGCAGATCGAGCAGGGTGACGAGGGCGAGGATGCCGCCTTCGCCATCGTTGTCGGCCCGGAGCACCAGCATCACGTATTTCACCGTGACGGAAAGGATGATGCTCCAGGTGATGAGGGACAAAAGGCCCAGCACGTCCGAGCCGAGGAAATTGGTGCCCCCCACCGCCAGGACGCCCTGCTTGAGGGCGTAGAGGGGGCTCGTGCCGATGTCGCCGAACACGACGCCGAGGGCGCCGATCTCTGCCGCGAACGGCATGAGGCGCGTACGATCGCTGGAGAAGCTCATGGCCATTTAGGGCAGCTGCCTCAGCGCAGGAGCGACTGCGCTTCTGGGGAGCGGCGGATCCCGCGCGCCCGGCGGAACGCTGACCGCCCTGCTGCGCACACTGTCACGCCTCGCGACCGTCGCACGAAACCGTTCAAGGCCAAGCCCCCGCCACGAGCGCGATGCCCTTGCCGAGGGAGCCGGAACGGCCAACCCCCGAAGGTATCGCCCATCGAAGAGAACCGTCTTCCCCCCATCTTAGCGCCTGAAGCGCCACGCCCGGAGGGCATCCGGCTCACCCCGCAATCCGCGGGTGCCGTCAACACCTAGCTCTGTTCGCGAGGGAAGACAATGCGCTGCGGAAAACCCCGCATGCCCGCCCGAAAATAAAAACGCCGGCCCTTGGGCCGGCGTTTCGTGGCTGATGCTGCGGCGGGCGGCCGGGGGCCGGGCGCGGCGCTCAGTAGCGGTAGTGCTCGGGCTTGAAGGGCCCCTTCTGCGGCACGCCGATGTAGGCGGACTGCTGGTCGGAGAGCTTGGTGAGCTTCACGCCAATCTTGTCGAGATGCAGCGAGGCCACCTTCTCGTCGAGGTGCTTGGGCAGGGTGTAGACCTTCTTGTCGTACACGCCCGGCTTGGTGAACAGCTCGATCTGCGCCAGCGTCTGGTTGGTGAAGGAGGCGCTCATCACGAAGCTCGGGTGGCCGGTGGCGTTGCCGAGGTTCACGAGGCGACCTTCCGACAGCAGGATGATGCGCTTGCCGTCGGGGAACTCCACCTCGTCCACCTGCGGCTTCACATTGTGCCACTTGAAGTTCTTCAGCGCGGCGACCTGGATCTCGCTGTCGAAGTGGCCGATGTTGCAGACGATGGCGCGGTCCTTCATGTGCCGCATGTGGTCCACCGTGATGACGTCCAGGTTGCCGGTCGCCGTCACGAAGATGTCGGCGCGGGCGGCCGCGTCCTCCATCGTGGTGACCTCATAGCCTTCCATCGCCGCCTGCAGGGCGCAGATGGGATCGACTTCCGAGACCATCACACGGCAGCCCGCATTACGCAGCGAGGCGGCGGAGCCCTTGCCCACGTCGCCGAAGCCCGCAACCATGGCCACCTTGCCGGCCATCATCACGTCCGTGCCGCGGCGGATGCCGTCCACCAGCGACTCACGGCAGCCGTAGAGATTGTCGAACTTCGACTTGGTGACGCTGTCGTTGACGTTGATGGCGGGCCACAGCAGCGTGCCCTTCTTCTGCATCTCGTACAGGCGATGCACGCCCGTGGTGGTCTCTTCCGTCACGCCCTGGATGGTCTTGGCGAGCAGGGTGTACCAGCCGGGCTTGTGCTTCAGGCGGCGCTTGATGGCGGCGAAGAGGACTTCCTCCTCCTCGTTGGTGGCGCCGTCGAGGAAGGCGGTGTCGCCATTCTCCGCGCGCAGGCCGAGGTGGACGAGCAGGGTGGCGTCACCGCCGTCGTCCAGGATCATGTTCGGGGTGCCCCCGTCCGCCCATTCGAAGATGCGGTGGGTGTACTCCCAATACTCCTCCAGCGTCTCGCCCTTCACGGCGAAGACCGGGGTGCCGGCAGCGGCGATGGCGGCCGCGGCATGGTCCTGGGTGGAGTAGATGTTGCAGGAGGCCCAGCGCACGTCGGCGCCCAGCGCCTTCAGGGTCTCGATCAGCACGCCGGTCTGGATGGTCATGTGCAGCGAGCCGGCGATGCGCGCGCCCTTGAGCGGCTGCGAGGCGCCATACTCGGCGCGGGTGGCCATCAGGCCCGGCATCTCGATCTCGGCGATGTCCAGCTCCTTGCGCCCCCAGTCGGCAAGGTTGATGTCCTTCACCACATAATCGTTGCTCATGGATCGCTCCGCTTGGAAATGGCCGCCCGGACGGGGCGCGAATTCTGCGGCCCCTCTAGCATGGCCGCGGGACGAAAGGCAATAAGGATATAAAGAAATGTTTATATGAGAGTCGCGGATTTGTCATCGATCCTGGCGAGCCCAGCGACCGCAAGGACCCGCAAGTTGCCGCCATTATCCGCCAAGGTAAGGTTGGCGACACGGCGCGCTTTGATTCCGACAAAAATTGTGATATACGTGACTTTACAGTCGATTGCTTCCACCACCAGCCGCACCGCGCCCTGAGTGGCGCATTCTCGGGAACAGAGGGGCGAGAATTTGCGTGTCAGCCGGCATCACCGGCTTGGCGCGGGGGCTGAACATCGCCATCGACTGGCAGAGCGGGTTGTCGGGCGTTCCGGCCGCGACCCAAGTCCGCAGCACAAAGGTGCGCGTCGTCCCGGTGACCGGACCGGTCCGCCGGCGCACCAGCAGGTTCGGCCTCCGGGCCGGATCAGGAGTGGTCAAGAGCATGTCGGCAAAGAAGAACGCGCAGGCCCGTCTCGGCTTCAAGACGGGCGAGCACATTGTTTACCCTTCCCACGGTGTGGGCCGCATCATGGCCATCGAGGAGCAGGAAGTCGCCGGTTTCAAGCTCGAACTCTTCGTGATCTCGTTCGAAAAAGACAAGATGACGCTGCGGGTGCCCCTCTCCAAGATCGCCACCGTCGGCATGCGCAAGCTCTCCGAGACCAATATCGTCGAGAAGTCGCTCGAGACCCTGCAGGGCCGCGCCCGCATCAAGCGCACCATGTGGAGCCGCCGCGCGCAGGAATACGAAGCCAAGATCAATTCTGGT
This sequence comes from Xanthobacter nonsaccharivorans, assembly GCF_043194755.2. Classification (NCBI taxonomy): domain Bacteria; kingdom Pseudomonadati; phylum Pseudomonadota; class Alphaproteobacteria; order Hyphomicrobiales; family Xanthobacteraceae; genus Xanthobacter; species Xanthobacter nonsaccharivorans. The sequence continues at coordinate 4,555,189 of NZ_CM195526.1, forward strand.
GATCTCGTGGCCATCTCCGAGGTGGTGCGTGACCTTTACCGGTCCGACGCCCAGCCGGAGCAGTCCTACTCCGAGCGCCAGCTCTACGAGGCCGCGCTCGACCGCATGGCCCGCGAGTTGTCCGCGGTGCAGAACATCACGGAGACCGAGTCGGTGAAGCTCATCGAGCAGAACCTGCTCAAGGGCCCCCGCCGCGGTGCCGCCAAGGCGGCCGAGGAAGCGGACCTCGACACCGATATCGAGGCCGACGAGGCCGCCTGAGACCTCTTTGCTCCTCGCGAAAAACGCCACGAAGACCCGGCTCCGGCCGGGTCTTTTCGTTTGCGCCTCCCGTTTTTCCCCCACCCTCCGGAACCAGCCCGGAGCGAACGCGTTGTGCGCGTGGGGCTGAAGTGGAGAAGCGATCATGTCGGAACGCGATCAGGATCAGCGGAACCCCCAGACCCAGCACGAGAAGAACCAGCCCGGCCAAGGCAAGGGCCAGCAGCAGCAGGCGCAGGTGCCCGGCCAGAAGAGCGGCCAGCAGCAACAGGGAGGTCAGCGCAGCGAACATCAACGGGACCAGCGGCGCGACCAGCGCTGAACCGGCCCGAAAAGCCCAAGCCGAAAAGCACAAGCTGAAGCTGCCGGCTGCCCTCTTCCCCGGAGGGTGGCCGGCTTTGCTTCAATCGGCCCGGCTCCGGGCGGCCTCCGGTCAGACCCCCGCGGCGCCACCATCGGAGCGCGGATCATGCGCGCCCTCGATGCCGCCGCGCGGATGCAGCACCACACCGCCCGCATGGCCCATCGTGTCGCTGTACGCCTCCGGAATGACCACCAGGTCGTGCCCGGCGGACGCCAGGCGCTGCACCAGCTCCTCGTCGAAGCGCGATTCCAGCTTCAGGTTCGTCTCCACGTCGCCCCAGGTGCGGCCCAGCAGCCAGCGGGGGCGCGCCACCGCCTCTCCCAGCGGCACCCCGAACAAGGCGTAGCGGCTGAAGACCGCGGCCTGGGTCTGCGGCTGCCCCTCGCCCCCCATGGTGCCATAGGCGACGACCCGCCCGTCCGGCAGCACGGCCATGGCCGGGTTCAGCGTATGGAACGGCCTGCGGCCGGGCTTCAGGGCATTGAGGGCGGAGGGATTGAGCGAGAAGCTCGCGCCCCGGTTCTGCATCAGCACGCCGGTGTTCTTCAGCACGCAGCCCGAGCCGAACTCGAAGAAGATGGACTGGATGTAGGACACCACCAGCCCCGAGGCATCCGCGGCGCCCATCCACACCGTGTCGCCGCCGGGCTTGCCCTCCGGCCAGCGCAGGGCCCGGCGCATGTCGATCTCCGCCGCCAGCGGATCGAGCGTCGCCGGAGAGAGGATCCGGGCGAGATCGGCGGACACCTGGTCGTAGTCGCACACCACCTTGTCACGCACCCGGAAGGCGCGCTTGGTGGCCTCGATCAGCCCGTGCACATGGGCGAAGCTCTCCGCCTCGGTCACGCCCAGCCGTCCGAACAGGCCGAGGATCATGAGCGAGGCGAGGCCCTGGGTGGGCGGCGGCGCGTTGAAGAGCTGGGCCTGCGGCAGCGCCAGCGACAACGGCGTGCGCGCCACTGCCTTGTAGTGGGCGAGGTCGTCGCGGGTGACGGGGCTGCCGATGCCCTCCAGGTCCGCCGCCATCTCCCGCCCCACGTCGCCGCGGTAGAAGTCGTCGAGCCCGGTGCGGGAGAGATGCTCCAGCGTGTCGGCGAGGCGCACCTGCCGCTGGAGGGCGCCCCTGGCCGGCACCCGTCCGTCCACGAGGAAAGCCTCGGCGAAGCCGGGCGCGCCTTCCAGGTCCTTCTTCTTCTCCTGCGTCAGCCGCGCCTGCGAGGCGGAGACAGCGACGCCTTCCCGCGCATGGCGGACGGCCGGCTCCAGCAGGCGGGCGAGCGAGATACGCCCGCCGGCGGCCTTCGCGGCCTCCAGCGCCATTTGCCAGCCCCCCACCGCCCCCGGCACCGTGAGCGCCGCGAAGGGGCCCCGGGTGGGAATGGCGTCGAAGCCCATGTCACGGTAACGGGGAATGCTGGCCAACGCTCCGGCAAAGCCGGCCGCCTCGATATAACGCACCTTGCCGGACGGCTCGCGGATGAGCCAGAAGCCGTCGCCGCCCGCGTGGTTCATGTGCGGATAGACCACGGCGATGGTCGCCGCGGCCGCCACCATGGCCTCGATGGCGTTCCCGCCTTCCGCCAGAACATCCCGCCCCGCCTCGGCCGCGAGGTGATGCGGCGCCGCGACGATGCCGCGCGCGGCATGGGTGCTTTCATAGGCGTGGGCAGGCAGCATGGGGCTCTCTCTTCGGGAGGCGCGCGACAGGGCCAATCCGCCAAGGCTTGACCCGGCGGCGCGCCCGTCGCAGTTTCCGCCACCATATAGAGCAGCGGCGGTCCCCGGCTCCAGTGCCGGAACGCGATGTCGGCACAGGGGCGCGGCATCACCGCCGCGAGGCATGGAAATGGCGCGCACCGGCGCGCGGGAGATGGCAATGGCGGGTTCGGTTCAGGCAAAGACGGGCGCGGCACGGCGCGGCAGCATCGTCACCGTCCTCAGCGCGGCGACACTGATCGCGACCGAATCGTTCGCCACCGCCATTGCCGCCGGCTGGGCGCTGGCCGGCCTGCTCAACCTGGGCGATGCGGGCGAATACGCGCTCATGGGGCTGTTCAGCCTCGCCGCCCTCTACGTGACGGTGAAGTATTTCCGCCGCGCCTATGCCGTGGAGATGACCCTCACCATCTGAGCGGCCGGCAGATCCTCAGGGCGTGTAGCGCGTGACCACGTCGGCGATCTTCGGTCGCGGACGGTCCTCGACCTGCGTCGCCGGCCGGCCGATATGGATGAAGCCGGCGACCTTCTCCCCCTCCCCAACCCCGAGCAGCGCCGCGGCGGCCGGGTCCCGTCCCGGCCATTTCAGCAGCCACAGGGCGCTATAGCCGAGCGCGTGCGCGGCGAGGATCAGGTTCATGCAGGCAGCTCCTGCCGACAGCACCTGGTTCAGCTCCGGGATCTTGGCGGCCGGGTCGGCGCGGCTCACCACCACCACCGTGACCGGCGCCCGCAGCAGGTAATCCCGCCACATGTGCGCCTTCTCCGACGCAAGACCCGGGTTCTGCGTGGCATAGAGGGCGTCGAGCCGATCTCCCGCCACCTCCCGCGCGGCCTCTTCCAAGACGATGAAGCGCCAGGGCACGAGACGGCCGTGATCGGGCACCCGTGCGGCGATGGCGAGCATGCGGTCGAGCTCCTCCGGCACCGGCCCCGGCGCGAGCAGAGCCCGCAGCGGCAGGGAACGGCGACGCTCCAGCAACGCCAGCGTCTCGGGCGAGGGCTGCATGACGAGGGGCGGACCATCGAAGGAAGCCGCGCCATGGGCATGTCCATGGGCGCGGGCGGTATCTGCCGGCTCTTTCATCGGCCTCTCCCCGGCGCATCGGGCCTGGTGTCCCGCACCATTTTCCGGTCGCTCAGGACTGAAGAGCTCGGAGCACCTCCAATAGAACTGGAGTTCTTCCGAACTGGATTTTCCTTTTTCTTCAATGCGCCCCCCGCTTCATCCCGGCGTCAGACACGATGGCCGGGCCCACCGGCGCGGCCCGCGTGCGCCAGCCAGCACCGCCTGCTGCCGAAGCCCTCGCGCGGAGAGGTAGTCAGAGATGCAACCGTCGCTGAACATTCATGTACCAAAGCCCGGGAGATGTGTTAGTCTGTTTGTTGGTCGGAGGCATGGGCCCATTGGTAGGGGCATGCATTTCGGCTTTGTCATATAGGCTGCGAGGCGAGACGCGGGTGGCTGGATCGAGCGTTGTTGTGCGAAGGCGTATTTCAAGACGCCCGGAACGTGCATCTTAAAGTCTGCACGGAAAAACGCATCAACATCCGGCAGTGGTGGATGGCCCTAGCCAAAATTGGCGACTGACCTCAACGGAAATACACATGAGCCGTAACCGAGACTTCCGAGAGCCGCGCCGCCGTGGCTTTGACGACGACTTTGCGCCGCCGCGTGACCGCGGCTTCGGAGGGGACCGTCCTTTTTCTTCGCCGAGCAGCAGCTTCAGTGCCCCCGTCCCGTCCGGTCCGCCCATCGAGGCGACCGTGAAGTGGTTCAACCCCGAGAAGGGCTTCGGCTTCGTCGAGCTGTCCGACGGCTCGGGTGACGTGTTCCTCCACGCCCGCGCGCTCGAAGCCGCCGGCCAGGAGAGCGTGCCCCCCGGCTCCAAGCTGTCGGTGCGCGTCGGCCAGGGCCAGAAGGGCCGGCAGGTCACCGAGGTGCTCGAGGTTGACACCTCGACCGCCGAGGCCGCGCCTCCCCGCCGCAGCAGCTTCGGCGACCGGCCCAGCGGTGGCGGCTTCGGTGCGCCCCGCGCCGGTGCCGGCGGCCCCCGCGCCGCGACCGGCCCGACCGAAGAGCGCGTCGGCACGGTGAAGTGGTACAACCCCGACAAGGGTTTCGGCTTCATCGCGGTGGAAGGCGGCGGCAAGGACGTGTTCGTGCACGTCACCGTCATCTCCCGCTCCGGCCTCAGCGACCTCGCCGAGGGCCAGCGCGTGGTGGTGCAGGTGGGTCAGGGCCCCAAGGGTCCGGAAGCCCGCGGCATCGAGCTCGCCGACTGAGCCTCATCGCCTGAACGCCACGGGATGCGCCCACCGGCCCAGCTGAAATCAGCCGGGCCGGACCGCGCGGCATCGAGACGACCGGTTTCCGGACCATGGTCCCTGGATCATGGTCTCGGAAGCCGAGCGGTGTCTCCTCCCGAAGCGGCCGGCTTGAATTGGACAGGCGTGGTCTTCACCGCGCCTGTCTTCTGCATTTGTGGAGTTGAACAACAACATGGCGCAACAGCCCGAGGCAGACCTTTCCAGCCTCCTCGAACGTCTCAAGGCGGCGCAGCGCGAGTTGCTGCTGACCGCCGCCAAGGGGGCCACCCTTCCCTCCGATGGCACGCTGCGCAAGCTCTCCGACCTCGAAGGCGCCATCGCCGCCACCGAGGCTCTCATCCAGGAAGAGCACGACCGCTGAGCGCCGGGGTGGCATTGCCATCCTCAGCTTCTGCGTCTCGCGCGGCCCACCCGGACCCGCGGCCGGCAGCGTGACAAGATGCTGGCGGCGCGCAGCCGCCGGCCGGGGAATTGCGCCATCCGTTCGGCCCACGGACGCCGGAGAACCAAGCGCCGACCAGATTGCGCCGCAAGCGGATCGGACACCGCGCCCCCTTCTTCAGGTTTAGCGGGCGGTTCCCCCGATCAAATGGATTCGATTTGATCGGGTCCTGCTCTGAAGCTCCGGGCGCATGGCCCAGGGGGCGCCCGATACGAACCTCTCCCCGTTCCCCGAACAGCTCATCCTGAAGGCCGGCGTGGCCTTGTCGCCAGCGGCGCACCTGCGCGCCGGGCGCGCGCCTCGCCGCAGGCCTCAGACCAGCCCCTGCTCGGCGAGGAGCCGCGCCACCGCCGCGCGCAGCTCCGGAAAGCCGGCGCCCGTCTCGCTGGAGGTGGGAAAGACCACCGGATAGGCCGCCGGCCGGCGGCGGATCTTCTCCTCCACCGCGGCGATCACATGCGGCAACGCCGTTGGCTTCACCTGGTCGGTCTTGGTGAGGACGATGGCGTAGGACACCGCCGCCTTGTCCAGCAGGTCCAGGATCTCCTCGTCCACCGGCTTGATGCCGTGGCGGGAATCGATCAGCACGAACACCCGCGCCAGATTCACCCGCCCGCGCAGATAGGCCTTGATGGTGCGCGTCCAGGCGTCGACCTTCTCCTTCGGAGCCTTGGCGAAGCCGTAGCCCGGCATGTCCACGAGGCTGAGCTCGGGCCCCACCCGGAAGAAGATCAGCTCCTGCGTCCGCCCCGGCGTCACCGAGGTGCGCGCCAGCGCCTTGCGGCCCGTGAGGGCGTTCACGAGGGACGACTTGCCCACGTTGGAGCGGCCCGCCAGCGCGATCTCCATCCCCTCCATGGGCGGCAGGACCTCGATGGTGGGGGCGGCGGAGAGGAAGTTCCACTCGCCGGCGAACAGCAGCCGCCCGGCCTCCAGGAAGGGGTCGGGGGCGTCGGTCGCGGCGTCGGGTCGGGTGTTGGTCATCTGCGCCTTATCCTAGAGCGTGCGGGCTGGCGCAAGCCACGCGGCCTCAGCGGCGCTGTCCGCCGCCGAGGAAAGTCTGCACGAACCAGCGGTCGAGGGTCATGGGCTCCTCCTGCTGCTGGGGCGGCGCCGGCATCTGGCCCACCACGGCCGGCGGACGGTCGTCCGGTCCCCCCTCCGGCGGCGCGAAGAGGCCGCCCGGCGGGCTGTAGCCGATGCCGCCGAAGCCGGCAGTGCGCAGGCCGCCCGGCAGGTCCGCCACCGGCACGCCCTGGTGCGCCGTCTTCATGTAGCGGGACCAGATCTCCACGGGCAGGTTGGCGCCGGAGGCCTTCTTGGTGGGGGAGGAATCGTCGTTGCCGAGCCACACCGCCGTAACGTAGCGCGAGGTGTAGCCCACGAACCAGGCGTCACGGTAATCCTGCGAGGTCCCGGTCTTGCCGGCGGCCTGCCAACCCGGAAGATCGGCGCGGCGGGCGGTGCCGGTGGAGAGCGTCTCCGTCATCATCCGGTTCATCATCGCCACATATTCGGGCGCCACCACCCGGCCCGGCCCATCGCCGGCGCGCTGGTAGAGCGGCTTGCCGTCCATGGTTTTCACGCTGTCGATGACGTGGGGAACAACGCCGATGCCCCCGTTGGCGAAGGGCACATAAGCGGAGGTCAGCTCCAGCACGGACACCTCGGACGTGCCGAGGGCGATGGAAGGATTGGGATCGAGCGGGGACGCCACCCCGAGGCGATGCGCCGTCGCCACCACCGCCTTCGGACCCATCTCCAGCACGAGGCGCACGGACACGGTGTTGAGCGACAGGGAGAGGGCTGTGGTGAGCGTCACCGGGCCGCGATAGTCGTGGGAGGCGTTCTCCGGCCGCCAGCCCTTCAGCTGGATGGGCCCGTCCTCCCGCACCGTGTCGGGGGTGAGGCCATGCTCCAGCGCGGTGAGGTAGATGAAGGGCTTGAAGGCGGAGCCCGGCTGCCGCCGGGCCGTCACCGCGCGGTTGTACTGGCTGTCCGCATAGGATCGGCCGCCCACCAGCGCCTTCACCGCGCCGTCGGTGTCGAGGGAGACCACCGCCCCCTGCCCCACGCCGTATTTGGCGCCGGACTTCGCCAGCGTGTCCTCCAGCGCCCGCTCCGCCGCCTGCTGCAGGTTCGGCTCGATGGTGGTGCGCACCACCACGTCGCCCGGCAGCTCGCCCACGTAGGTATCCAGCTGATCCATCACCCAGTCGGCCACGTAGCCCGAGGAATCCGGCATGCCGGCGCGCGAGAGCTGGCCCGGCCGGGCCAAAGCGGCGCTGGCCATGTCCTGGGTGATCATCCCCTGCTGGCGCATGGCGGCGATGACAAGGGCGGCGCGGGCCTGCGCGCCCCTCAGGTTGCGCGTGGGCGCAAGGCGCGAAGGCGAGTTGACGAGGCCGGCGAGCATGGCCGCCTCGGCCAGCGTCACCTGGCGGGCGGACTTGCCGAAGTAGCGCTGCGCCGCCGCCTCGACGCCATAGGCGCCGGCGCCGAAATAGACACGATTGAGATAGAGGTCGAGCAGTTCGTCCTTGCTGAACTTGTGCTCCAGCCACAGGGCCAGCACCAGTTCCTGGATCTTGCGCGAGGCGGTGCGCTCCTGCGTCAGGAACAGGTTCTTGGCCAGCTGCTGGGTCAGCGTCGAGCCGCCCTGCCGCAGGCGCCGGGAGGTGAGATTGGTCACGAGGGCGCGCGCGAGGCCTTCCGGGTCCAGGCCGAAATGGCTGTAGAAGCGCTGGTCCTCGATGGCGACGAACGCCTTGGGCAGATAGGGCGGCAATTCCCTTATGGGCACCGCTACCCCGCCCATGTCGCCGCGGCTGGCGAGCGTTTTGCCGTCCGCCGCCTGCACGATGACGGTCGGCGGGCGCTTGGGGATCATCAGCGTCTGCATGGGCGGCAGCTTGGACGCCTCGTAGGCGATGACGCCCGCGATCGCCAGCACGCCCCAGATGCCCAGGATGAAGCCCCATTTGATGAGACGGAACAGCAACGGCCCGCGCCGGCGGCGCTCCCTGCGACCGCGCCCGGAAGGCTCGCCGCGCCGCGGCTCGGGCGGCGAGGCCTTGGCCGGCGCGACCTTGGCGGGAGGGGTCTTCGATCTGGCCGCACGACGGGGAGGCTCCACCGGCGGCGGGGCGCCGGCAGCGCGATCGCGGGGATCGAGGCGGATGTCGAACAGGGATTCAGGCCGCTCCAGAAGCGGCTCCTGCCTCGTACCGTCGCTGCGTCCGCGTGCCGCCATCCACAAACCCGTCGTTCTCGCCTGTGCCGTATGCCATCCCTTCCACCATCAAATTGGGGCGGAAGAGCAGCGCGGCTCGCTGAAGGTAAGCCCTGCGCAATAAGGATTCGGTTAAGGATGGCCGCGTTTGCGACCATGCAGCGGACAGGCCGGGACCGGAAGTCGGTCGGCGGGGGCAGCCGACCCCATCATGCCAATGGGTGAAAAGCACGCCTCCGGGCCAAGGGTGTCGCCGGCAAGGCGCCGGGAGCGAAGCGTGTTCGGCATCGGCAGGAGACCGGGCCGGGCGTTAAGGGGCCCCAGCCTTAGCTGCACTTGTCCCAGAAGCCCACCTTGCGGTCCGGCGTCTTGTAGTACCAGCACATGCCGTTGGCCGGCGGCGGGCCCGCGACAGAGACGGCGAGCCCGGCCGGCATGGAGCCAAGGGCGGCCCCCGCCGCCACTGGCCCGCCGGCACCCCAGGAGGTCTGGGGTGGCTGGAGGATCACCGGGGAATTGGACACGATCGGCGTGTTGTCGGGGGGAGGCACGGGCTGCCGGCCGGGCTTCTTCGCAGCCCCGGTCGCGGTCTCCCGCGCCGCCTTGGCGCCGGTGGACGGGGCGTCACGCACCGTTGCGGGAGGCCGAGCCGGCTGGAGCCGGGGCGTGACCAAGGGGCGAGGTGTCGCCACAGGGCGGGGGGAGACGGAAGGCACCACGGCAGGCCGAACGGACGGCGCCGGGCGCACCGTGGGAGCCGGCTTCACCGTCGGTCGGGGAGAAGGACGCACCGCCGGGGCTGGCGAAAGCCCGTTCACCGTGCCCGGCTGGGCCGCGCCGGCCGCACCCGGCCCCATGGCCATGGCCACAAGAGCCGCAGCCGTCAGGAACCGCACCACTCCGCGCGCTTGCCCCGCCGTGCCCATGCCGATCTCCTTCCGCCGCCGCTCGCGCCGCCGCAAAGCATGCCCCTGCGTCAGCGCATGACCTTCCCCTGCAAGATGGGCGCTTTGATGGGCGAGGACCACATACGCCGCTCGCGGCGGGCGGTCGATTGCGGTAAATATCCAGTCTGTCCTTTTCTCGCGGGCCCTCCAGATCGCCGAGCATGAGCAGCATCCGTACCCCCAAAGCCCACCGCGTCATCGGCGAACCCTTCGAAGGTCAGAAGCTCAAGGCGGAGATCCGCGAGATCGCCAATGCCCACAAGGGCCGCGACCTCGAGCTGCGCAATGCCGTGGTCGCCCGCCTCAAGAAGTCCATGCAGGACGGCCGGGCCGAGGCCGAGCGCCTCCTGCGGGAGGACGGCTGCGGGCGCTGCTGCGCCATGCGCCTCTCCGCCTTGCAGGACGCGGTCATCACCTCCGCCTACGAGGTGGCGACCACGTTCCTCTATCCGGTGGACAATCCCTCCCGCTCCGAGCGCATGGCGGTGGCGGCAGTCGGCGGCTACGGCCGCGGCATGATGGCGCCGGGCTCGGACACGGACATCCTGTTCCTCCTGCCCTACAAGCAGACCGCCTGGGGCGAGAGCGTGGCGGAGGCCATGCTCTACATCCTCTGGGACCTGGGCCTGAAGGTGGGCCACGCCACCCGCTCGGTGGAGGAATGCCTGCGCCAGGCCCGTGCCGACTTCACCATCCGCACCTCCATCCTCGAGGCGCGCTACATCGTCGGCGACAAGGCCCTGTTCGAGGACCTGGAGAAGCGCTTCGACGCGGAAGTGGTGGAGGGCACCGGCGCGGAGTTCGTGGCCGCCAAGATGGCTGAGCGGGAGGAGCGGCTGCGCCGCTCCGGCCAGTCGCGCTACCTGGTCGAGCCCAACGTGAAGGAAAGCAAGGGCGGCCTCCGCGACCTGCACACCCTGTTCTGGATCGCCAAGTACGTCTACCGGGTGCAGACCACGAGCCAGCTGGTGGCCAAGGGCGTGTTCACCCGCGAGGAAGCGCGGCTGTTCACGCGCTGCGAGGACTTCCTCTGGTCGGTGCGCTGCCACCTGCATTTCCTCACCGGCCGCGCCGAGGACCGCCTCTCCTTCGATGTGCAGCGGGAGATGGCCCTGCGCCTCGGCTACACGGAGCATCCCGGCCAGAAGGACGTGGAACGCTTCATGAAGCACTATTTCCTCGTGGCGAAGGATGTGGGTGACCTCACGGCCATCCTGTCCGCCGCGCTGGAGGAGCGCCACGAGAAGCCGGTGCCCGGCCTCAAGGGCATGGTGGAGCGGTTCCGCGCCGGCTCGCGCCGCATCACCCTGAAGGACACGCCCGACTTCATCCTCGACCATGACCGCCTGAACGTGGCGGACGCCGAGGCGTTCAGCCGCGATCCGGTGAACCTCATCCGCATCTTCCAGGTGGCGGACAAGCGCAACCTGGCGCTCCATCCCGATGCCATGCAGCTCGCCGCCCGCTCGCTGCCGCTCATCGACGCCGGCGTGCGCGAGAATCCGGAAGCGAACCGCCTGTTCCTGGAGGTCGTCACCTCGAAGAATGCGCCCGAGACCGTTCTGCGGCGCATGAACGAGGTCGGCGTGCTCGGCCGCTTCCTGCCGGAGTTCGGCAAGGTCGTGGCCATGATGCAGTTCAATATGTACCACCACTACACGGTGGACGAGCATCTCCTGCGCTGCATCGGCGTGCTCTCGGAGATCGAGCGGAAGGTGAACCCGGAGAACGGGCTCGCCAACGACCTGATGGGCACGGTGAAGAACCGCAGCCTGCTCTATGTGGCCCTCCTCCTCCACGACATCGCCAAGGGCCGGCCGGAGGACCATTCGGTGGCGGGCGCCCGCATCGCCCGGCGCCTGTGCCCGCGCTTCGGCCTCTCCCCGGTGGAGACGGAGACGGTGGCCTGGCTGGTTGAGCAGCACCTCGTCATGTCGCAGGTGGCCCAGTCGCGCGATCTCTCCGACCGCAAGACCATCGAGAACTTCGCCTCCGTGGTGCAGAACCTGGAGCGCATGAAGCTGCTCACCATCATCACCACGGCGGACATCAAGGCGGTGGGGCCGGGCACCTGGAACGGCTGGAAGGCGCAGCTGCTGAAGACGCTCTATTACGAGACCGAGCCGGTGCTCACCGGCGGCTTCTCCGAGGTGGACCGGGGCAAGCGCGTCGCGGCCGCCCAGAGCCAGTTCCGCGCGGCGCTGTCCGACTGGTCGGACGAGAAGGTCGCCACCTACGTGGCGCGCCACTACCCGCCCTACTGGCTGCGCGTGGACCTCGACACCAAGCTGCGCCACGCCCGCTTCGTGGACGCGGCGGAGACGGCCGGCCGCTCCATCGCCACCCATGCGGCGCTGGAGCCGGGCCGCGGCATCACCACCCTCACGGTGCTGGCGCCGGACCACCCCAAGCTCCTGTCCATCATCGCCGGGGCCTGCGCGGCGGCGGGCGCCAACATCGTGGACGCCCACATCTCGACCACCACGGACGGCCTCGCCCTCGACACCATCGCCCTGCGCCGCGCCTTCGACCATGACGCGGACGAGCTGCGCCGGGCCGAGCGGATCCAGAAGGCGGTGGAGCAGGCCCTCACCGGCGAGGTGCGCCTGCCGGAGGTGATGGCCAAGAAGCTGCCCAAGGGCCGCCGCACCTTCACGGTGGAGCCCGAGGTGACGGTGAACAACGCCTGGTCCAACCGCCACACCGTGGTGGAGGTGTCGGGCCTCGACCGGCCGGGCCTGCTGTTCGCCCTCACCAATACCCTGTCGCGGCTCAACCTCAACATCGCCTCGGCCCACGTCGCCACGTTCGGCGAGCGGGCGGTGGACGTGTTCTACGTGACCGACCTCATGGGCGCGAAGATCACCGGCGCGGCCCGCCAGTCCGCCATCCGGCGGGCCCTGGTGAGCGTGTTCGAGGGGCCGGCGGAGGACGAGGAGCCCGCCCGCCGGGCCGCACGGGGCTGAGACGCCGCGGGCGCAGGCCCGCCTGGTCCATCGGCCCTGGTCTTCGCTCGGCCGAAGACCAGCGTGCCAAGCGCCCCGGCCTTTGGCATCAGCCCTTCTTTCGCCTTGCTCCATGGCCAGAAGGATGCGAGCCATTTGCACCTCCGGCGCGCGCGGCCTAACCTTCCGCCACCCCAGCCGGGTAAAGACCGCCAGACCATGACCGACCTTCCCCTCCTCGACATCGACGGCGACCCCGCCTCCACCCGCGTGGTGGTGGCCATGTCGGGCGGGGTGGATTCGTCCGTGGTGGCAGGCCTTTATGCGCGTGCAGGCTATGACGTGGTGGGCGTCACCCTCCAGCTCTACGACCATGGGGAGGCGGCCCATCGCCGCGGCGCCTGCTGCGCCGGGCAGGACATCTACGACGCCAGCGAGGTCGCCCGCACCCTGGGGATCCCCCACTACGTGCTGGATTACGAGAGCCGCTTCCAGGAAGAGGTGATCGACCGCTTCGCCGCGAGCTATGCAGCCGGCATCACCCCCATTCCCTGCGTGGACTGCAACCGCACCGTCAAGTTCCGCGACCTGCTCGCCACCGCCGGCGACCTCGGCGCCGGCATCCTCGCCACCGGGCATTATGTGGCGAGCCGCGCCCTTCCGGACGGCCGCCGCGCCCTTTTCCGGGCGGCGGAGGAGGCGCGGGACCAGAGCTATTTCCTCTATGCCACCACCGCCGAGCAGCTCTCCCGCCTGCGCTTCCCGCTTGGGGAGCTGAAGAAGGCGGACGTGCGCGCGCTCGCCAACCGGTTCGGCCTGCCGGTGGCCGACAAGCCGGACAGCCAGGACATCTGCTTCGTGCCCGGCGGCGACTATGCCGAGGTGGTGAAGCGCCTTCGGCCCGAAGCGGCGGAGCCGGGGGACATCGTCCATCTCGACGGCCGGCTGCTGGGGCGTCACCGCGGCGTGATGCACTACACCATCGGCCAGAGGAAGGGCCTGGGCATCGCCACGCCCGAGCCGCTCTATGTCATCGCCATCGATGCGGCGCGGCGGGAGCTGCGCGTCGGCCCGCGGGAGGCGCTGGCGGTGCATGCCATCTCCATCGCCGACGTGAACTGGCTGGGCGACATGCCGTTCGCCGAGGCGCTGGCGCGGGAGACCGAGGTCCACGCCAAGGTGCGCTCCACCCGTCCGCCCGTGCCCGGCCGGCTCGGCCGCGCGGCGGACGGAACGCCCGCCGTCCACCTCGCCGCCGGCGAGGAAGGCGTTGCGCCGGGGCAGGCCTGCGTGCTCTACGATGGGCCGGACGCGGGCGCGCGCCTCCTGGGCGGCGGCACGATCCTGAAAGCGGAACGGGTGGCGAAGAACGTCGCCGAGGTGGCCTGAGGCCTCAGGGTCCGGGCGGGAGTGACTGACGATGGCGGTCCAGTACGATCTCGAAGGCCAGAAGCGCGCCTATGCCAAGTGGGCGCCCATCTATGACAAGGTCTATGTGAAGCTGCTGGCGGACGCCCAGCGCAAGGCCGCCCGGGCCGCCGCCGCCTGTGGCCCGAACATCCTGGAAGTGGGTGTCGGCACCGGGCTGGTGCTGCCCTATTACCCTGCCGGCTCCAACGTCACCGGCATCGACCTCTCCTTCCACATGCTTCAGAAAGCGGTGGAAAAGAAGGTGGAGCGCGATCTTTCCCAGGTGGGCCTCCTCGCCGCCATGGACGCCTGCCACCTGGGCTTTGCCGACCAGAGCTTCAACGCCGTCACCGTCCCCTTCGTCATCACCCTCGTGCCCGACCCGGAAGGCGCGCTGGATGAAATGTACCGCGTGCTGAAGCCGGGGGGAGAGATTGTCATCGCCTCCAAGCTCGGCGCGGACGAGGGCGCCGCCATGCACATCGAGGCGGCGCTGGCGCCGCTGGTGAAGAAAGTGGGCTGGAGCATCGCTTTCAAGGCCTCGCGCCTGCGCAACTGGGCGGCCCGCTATCCCGACATGGAGGTGATCGAGATATCCCCGGTCTTCCCCATCGGCTTCTTCAAGCTGGTGCGCATCAAGAAGAAGGCGGCCTGAGGACCGCTCCGCTTTCTTGACACCCGCGAGGCGCCGCGACTATATGCGCGTCTCTCGACGCCCTGGCGTTCGACTTGGCAGCGTAGCTCAGTTGGTGAGAGCGCCGGATTCATAACCCGGAGGTCGGCGGTTCAAGTCCGCCCGCTGCTACCACCCAACCTTCCAGACATTCAGCGGCATCGACACCTTCAGGCGCAGGGCTTCCCCGGCTTCGAGGCGAGATTCGGCGAATCCGCTCGCCATGGCACCGTGACCTGCGTTCCGGTATATGGAGACCGATGCGCCGGGGGCATCCCGCGCCGCGAGGAGGGGCCATGACATTCACCGCCGCAGTCCGAAGCTGCCTGTCCCAGTACGCGACCTTCACCGGCCGCGCGCCCCGCAGCGAGTTCTGGTGGTTCTGGGTGTTCACCCTCGTGGTGGAAGTGGCCGCCGTCTTCCTGGGTGGGCTCCTCTTCGCCGGCTCGGTGCGGGAGGTGGCCATGGGGCCGGGCATGTCCTCCATGCACGGCTTCTATGTCTATGCTTTCCCCAACTGGCTGTCGGGCGTCGTCCACCTTGCCCTCATCCTGCCGTCGCTGGCGGTGGCGGTGCGGCGCCTGCACGACGTGGGGCGCTCCGGCTGGTGGCTGCTGATCGCCTTCATCCCCCTCGGCGTCTTCGTGCTGCTCTTCTGGTGGGTGCAGCCGTCCCAGCGGGAGCCGAACGCACACGGCCTGCCGCCCCTCCTGCCGGCGCGCTGAGGGGCCCGGAGCCTCCTGGCGCCGCGCCCTCTGCCAAAGGCCCGTGAGACAGGCTCAGGGGCCTTTGGTCCAGCCCGGCGGGCGGCGGGCGAGGAGCGGGGCTGCGGCCCTCAGGTCTCGTCCGCCCGGGTGCGGATCCACTCGATGATGCCGGAGAAGTCCTTGCCCTCGTTCCCCTCGCCGGCAAACGCCGTGTAGAGGGCGGTGGCGGCCGCGCCCAGCGCGGTGGCGGCGCCGGAGACGTCTGCCGCCTCCTGCGACAGCTTCAGGTCCTTGAGCATCAGGGCGGCGGCGAAGCCCGGCTGGTAGGCGCGGTTGGCGGGGCTGGCGGGCACCGGCCCCGGGACCGGACAATAGGTGGTGAGCGACCAGCACTGGCCCGACGAGGTGGAGGCCACGTCGAACAGCGCCTGGTGGGAGAGGCCGAGCTTCTCGCCCAGCACGAAGGCTTCGGACACGGCGATCATGGAGATGCCGAGGATCATGTTGTTGCAGATCTTCGCCGCCTGACCGGCCCCCGCGCCGCCGCAATGCACGATCTTCCGGCCCATCAGCTCCAGGATGGGCTTGGCCGCGCCGAAGGCCTCGTCCGTGCCGCCCACCATGAAGGTCAGGGTCGCGCCCTCGGCGCCGCCGACGCCGCCGGAGACCGGAGCGTCCACGCTCGCGTGTCCCGCCGCCTTGGCCGCCTCGTGGAAGGCGCGGGCGGAGGCCACGTCGATGGTGGAGGAATCGATGAACAGGGTGCTGGGCTTGGCCGCCGCGAACAGGCCGTCCGGCCCGTTGGTGGCGCCCACCACATGCTTGCCGGAGGGCAGCATGGTGATCACCATGTCCGCCGCGGCCACCGCCGCCCGGGCGCTTTCGGCCAGCGCCACGCCGCGCGCCTTCGCGCCCTCCAGCGCCGCCGGGGCGAGGTCGAAGCCGAGCACGGTGTGACCGGCCTTCACGAGGTTGCCGGCCATGGGCCCGCCCATGTTGCCGAGGCCGATGAATGCGATGGTGGCCATGATGGTTCCTTCCCGGATTTCGTCCCGCGCTCCTTTGGGCGAAAACCGCTCCTGGGAGGCTGTCGGGGCCTTCTGCTCTTTCAACTCGCCGCTCTTGCCGGCTCCGTCATGCCCCGGCCCGTCCGGGGCATCCGCTTGGCCGCCCGTCCGCGTTTCAGGCGGAAGGCGCCGGCCCCGCCGCAGGGTGGATCCCCGGCACGAGGCGGGGGATGACGTCCGGCCGGATGTCTCCGCGCCTTCGCCTCAGTTCCCCTGCGCGATCAGCGCGCGGGAAACGATAAGCCGCATGATCTCGTTGGTGCCTTCGAGGATCTGGTGGACCCGCAGGTCGCGGACGATCTTCTCGATGCCGTAGTCGGCGAGGTAGCCGTAGCCGCCGTGGAGCTGGAGGGCGTCGTTCGCCACCTCGAAGCCGCGGTCGGTGGCGATGCGCTTGGCCATGGCGCACAGCTGGGTGGCATCGGGCGCCTTGGCGTCCAGCGCGGAGGCGGCCCGCCACAGGAAGGTGCGCGCGGCCTCCAGCTCGGTGGCCATGTCGGCGAGGCGGAACTGCAGCGCCTGGAACTCGTCGAGCCGCTTCCCGAAGGCCTTGCGCTCACGCATGTAGGCAAGGGTCTTCTCCAGCGCGGCCTGCGCCCCGCCGAGCGAGCAGGCGCCGATGTTGAGCCGCCCGCCGTCCAGCCCGGCCATGGCGATCCTGAAGCCCTCGCCCTCTTCCCCCAGCCGGTTCTCCACCGGCACGCGCACGCCCTCGAAGGTGACGGTGCGGGTGGGCTGCACGTTCCAGCCCATCTTGCGCTCGTTGGCGCCGAAGGAGAGGCCCGGCGTCCCCGCCTCGATGACGAGGGTGGAGATGCCCTTCGGCCCGTCCCCGCCGGTGCGCACCATCACCACATAGATGTCGGAGGAGCCGGCGCCGGAGATGAACTGCTTCTGCCCGTCGACGATGTAATGATCGCCGTGGCGCACCGCCTTCGTCTTCAGCGCCGCCGCGTCCGATCCCGCCCCCGGCTCGGTGAGGCAGTAGGAGGCGAAATGCGCCATGGCGGCGAGGCGCGGCACCCACCTGTGGCGCTGCGCGTCGTCGCCGAAGCGGTCGATCATCCAGGTCGACATGTTGTGGATGGACAGGTAGGCGGAGGTGCCGGGGCAGCCGGTGGCGAGCTGCTCGAAGATGAGCGCCGCATCGAGCCGCGAGAGGCCGGAGCCGCCCACGTCCTCCCGCACATAGATGCCGCCCATGCCGAGCGCCGCCGCAGCGCGCAGGGTCTGGACGGGGAAATGCTTCGTCTCGTCCCACTCGACGGCATAGGGCGCGATCTGCTCGTTGGCGAAGTCGCGCGCCATGTCGCGGATGGCGATCTGGTCCTCGGAGAGCGTGAACATGTCAGGAGCGCCAGGAGGAGAGGGGGAGGATCGGGGGAAGGTCCGTCTGGCCCGCCGTCTTGCGGGCGAGGCGGCCGTCTGCGGTCAGGAACGGGCAATCCGTTTCGCGGGCGAGGCTGAGGTAGATGCAGTCGTAGATCGCGTGGTCGAGCCTGAACGACAGTTCGATGGCGGCAGGAAGCAGGGGCTCGACCGGAAACAGCCGTTGGAAGAAGGGCGGCAACTGCGCGCAGATGTCGATCGCTTCCGTCATCGTCACCGCTCCTATCCGCCGTTTCTTCCATAAGGCATTGGCGACTTCCGTCTGAATGAGCAGCGGAGCTATGAGCGCGGAGCCGGATGCCACAAGGGCGTCCGCCTCAAGCTGATCTCCCTCATCGAAGAACCATTTCAGCGCGATGGAGGCATCCACCACGAAACGGCTCATTTCGATCCCTCGCGAATTTCATCAAGGGTCAACGCCGGCGAGGGCTTGGTGCGGGAGCGGAAATAGCGCGACACCGCCACCCGCTCTTCCGGCGTGTAGGGCCGGTTCTTCTCAAGCAGGTTGCGGATTTCCTGCTCCAGCGAGATGCCGTTCCTTTTCGCCCGCTCCCGGTAGACGTTGAGTGTCTCCTCGGGAATGTTGCGCACCAGAACCTGGGCCATCGTCGCCTCCTTGCGATATCGATCGTGCTATCAGAAATGATAGCACGATCGCGTCCGTACAAGGAGGAGCGCCGCCTCACCCCATGGTGGGGATGACGAAGTCCGCGCCGTCCTTGATGCCCGAGGGCCAGCGGGAGGTGACGGTCTTGGTCTTGGTGTAGAAGCGCACGCCGTCCGGGCCATGCTGGTTCAGGTCGCCGAAGCCGGAGCGCTTCCAGCCGCCGAAGGTGTGGTAGGCGAGCGGCACCGGGATCGGCACGTTGATGCCCACCATGCCCACGTTCACCTTGGAGGCGAAGTCGCGCGCCGCGTCGCCGTCGCGGGTGAAGATGGCGACGCCGTTGCCGTATTCGTGCTCGGTGGGCAGGCGCAGGGCCTCCTTGTAGTCGGGCGCGCGCACCACGGAGAGGACGGGTCCGAAGATCTCCTCCTTGTAGATGCGCATGTCGGCGGTCACGTGATCGAACAGGCAGCCGCCCACATAGAAGCCGTTCTCATAGCCCTGGAGCTTGAAGTTGCGGCCATCCACCAGCAGCTTGGCGCCTTCCTGGACGCCCAGGTCCACATAGCCCTTCACCCGCTCCATGGCCTCGCGGGTGACGAGGGGGCCGAAGTCGGCGGAGCCGTCGGTGGACGGGCCGATCTTCAGGTTCTCGACGCGCGGCACCAGCTTCTCCAGCAGCCGGTCGGCCGCCTCGGGGCCCACCGGCACGGCCACGGAGATGGCCATGCAGCGCTCGCCCGCCGAGCCGTAGCCGGCGCCGATCAGGGCGTCCACGGCCTGGTCCATGTCCGCGTCGGGCATGATGATCATGTGGTTCTTGGCGCCGCCGAAGCCCTGGATCCGCTTCCCGTTGGCCGCGCCGCGGGCATAGATGTACTGGGCGATGGCGGAGGAGCCGACGAAGCCGATGGCCTGCACGTCCGGATCGTCGAGAAGACCGTCCACCGCCTCCTTGTCGCCGTTCACCACATTGAGGATGCCCGGGGGCAGGCCGGCCTCGAGCATCAGCTCGGCCAGGTGCATGGGCACGCCGGGATCGCGCTCGGACGGCTTCAGGATGAAGGCGTTGCCGCAGGCGATGGCCGGGCCGAACTTCCACATGGGGATCATGGCCGGGAAGTTGAACGGGGTGATGCCGGCCACCACGCCCAGCGGCTGGCGCATGGAATAGATGTCGATGCCCGGGCCGGCGCCGTCGGTGAAGTCGCCCTTCAGCAGGTGCGGGATGCCGATGGCGAACTCGACCACCTCCAGGCCGCGCTGGATGTCGCCGCGGGCGTCGGGCACGGTCTTGCCGTGCTCGCGGGCCAGCAGGTCGGCGAGCAGGTCGTAGTCGCGGTGCACCAGCTCGAGGAACTTCATCAGCACGCGGGCGCGGCGCTGCGGATTGGTGGCGGCCCAGGCGGGCTGGGCAGCCTTGGCGTTGGCCACGGCGGCGGCGAGCTCGTCCTTGGAGGCGAGCGCCACATGGGCGATCACCTCGCCGGTCATGGGCTGGTAGACGTCCGCGGTGCGGCCGGACGTGCCGGGCACGTGCTTGCCGCCGATGAAATGACCGATCTCGCGCATGATGCGTCTCCTCCCGAGTGGGTTCTGCGGTGCAGCAGAGGCACCGTTGGTTGGCCGGCACATTGCCGTATCTTTTTCTGCACGGCCACGGCAATCTCTGCACGAATGATGTGCGCCATTTCACATGAAGGCGAGCCGTGCGCGCGAGCGATTTCGAGTGGTCGGACTTGAGGTTCTTTCTCGCCGTGGCGCGCGCCGGCCGCCTCACGGTGGCGGCGGCGCGCCTCAAGGTGGAGCATTCCACCGTGAGCCGGCGGATCGCCGCGCTCGAGGTGGCGCTGGGCGCCAAGCTGTTCGACCGCCACCCCCACGGCTACGGCCTCACCGCGGCGGGCGAGCGCCTGATGGCGGCGGCCGAGGGCATGGAGAGCCTGGCGCTGGCCGCCCAGGGCGAGATCGGCGGGGCGGACCTGGGCGTCGCCGGCACCGTGCGGATCGGCGCGCCGGACGGCTTCGGCAGCTATTTCCTCGCCCCGCGCATCGGCGCGCTGGCCGACCTGCACCCCGAGCTGGATATCCAGCTCCTCGCCATGCCGCGCCTGTTCTCCCTGTCGAAGCGCGAGGCGGACATCGCCATCTCCCTCTCCCGGCCGAAGGAGGGGCGGCTGGTCGCCCGCAAGCTCACGGACTACCGGCTCGGGCTCTATGCCGCGCGCGCCTATCTGGAGGCCCACGGCGGCATCGACAGCCGCTCCGCGCTCGCCCGCCACGCCTTCATCGGCTACGTGGACGACCTGATCTACGCGCCGGAGCTCGACTACGTGCCCCTGGTGGCGAAGGACATCAGGGTGCGGCTGAAGAGCTCCAGCCTCATCGCCCAGATGACCGCGACCCGCGCCGGGGCGGGCGTGTGCGTCCTGCCCTGCTTCATGGCGGACCTGTTCGCCGGGGAGGGGCCGGACGCGCTGGTGCCCATCCTCCCCGGCGAGGTGGGGCTGACGCGCACCTTCTGGCTGCTCACCCACGCCGACACCCGCGACCTCGCCCGCATCCGGGTGGCGGCGGACTTCATCGCCGGCGTGGTGCAGAAGGGCAAGGGCGTGCTGATGCCGGGGTGAGGCGATGCCCCGTGCCTTGACCTTGAAGGCCTCTGCCTCTATAGGAGCCGCTTCCCGATAGAGCGGGTGAGTGCACGAGGGTCGTCTGGCCCCGATGGCGCTCCCCGCGCCATACGAAGAAAAAAGGACTTTCGCCATGTCCCGGCGGTGTGACCTGACCGGCAAGGGGGTTCTGAGCGGCAACCTCGTGAGCCACTCGAACCGCAAGACCAAGCGCCGGTTCCTGCCGAACCTGTGCAACGTCACGCTTGAGAGCGAGACGCTGAAGCGTTCCGTGCGCCTGCGCGTGAGCGCCAACGCGCTCAAGAGCGTGGATCACCGCGGTGGCCTCGACGCCTTCCTCAAGAAGGCCCGCGACGAGGAGCTGTCTCCCGTCGCCCTCGAGCTGAAGCGCCAGATCGCCAAGGCCGTCCTCAAGGCCGAGGCCGCTCCGGCCGCCTGAGCCTTCGACTCAAGGTTCGGATGATTTTCGCCCGCGGGTGGCAACGCCCGCGGGTTTTCGTCGTCTGCGCGGGCTGGAGGGCGAACCCCATGCCCCGAACAAGCGACACCGCAGGTGGAGCGCCGATCCGGGCGTGAGTGGAAAATCCCGCGCGGCAGGCAATATCCGCCGCGTTCGCCGATGAAGCCGCCTGCCGCGCACCCTTGCGCTGGGCCCCGGCTCTCCTTCCGCTTCTCGCTCCAGTCGGCCGGGGCACGAGGGTGGCGTCTCATCATCGCATCCCCTCACCCCCAAGCCCTCCCCCGACGGGGAGAGGGGAGCGCGTGCCGCGGCCCCCTCACGCCAGCTGCGCCACGGCCTCCACCAGCCGCTCCAGGTCCTCGGGGCGGGAGAGGCGGTGGTCTCCATCCTTGACGAGGGTGAACACCACGTCGTCCTCGGCGAGGCAGCTCACCAGCCGCATGGCATGTTCCCACGGCACGTCCTCGTCGCGCGCCCCCTGCAGGATGCGCACCGGGCAGCCCACCGCGAACGGCGCGCCGAGCAACAGGTGCCGGCGCCCGTCCTCGATCAGGGCGCGGGTGATCACATAGGGGTCCTCGCCATAGAGGGTGGGCTTCAGGAACTGCCCCGTGGTCTCGATCAGCTGGCGCACCGGCGGGGGGAATCGCTCCCACATGAGCGCCTCGGTGAAGTCGGGCGCCGGCGCCACCAGCACCAGCCCCCGCAGGCGCTTCTCGCCCCGCGCGGCCAGCAGGCGGGCCAGCAGCAGCGCCATCCACCCGCCCATGGACGAGCCGATGACCACCTGCTCGCCCGTGGTCTTGCGGTCGAACACCGCCGCCGCCTCCTCCAGCCATCGCGAGATGGTGCCGTCCTCGAAGGCACCGCCCGAGACACCGTGGCCGGAATAGTCGAAGCGCACGTTGGCGTGGCCGCGCTCCACCGCCCACTGGGCGAGGCGCTCGGCCTTGGTGCCCGTCATGTCGGACTTGAAGCCGCCGAGCCAGAACAGGCCCGGCGCGCGCCCGGCCAGGGAACGCACGGCGATGTCGCGTCCGCCCACGTCGAGGCGGGTCAGCTGCTCGGAGGAGATCATGTGGGGGTCCGGCTCAGGCGAAGGCCGCGAAATAGCGGGCGATGATGCGCTCATAGATGCGGGTGAGCGCCTCCAGGTCGGCGACCGGGGTGGCCTCATCCACCTTGTGCATGGTCTGGCCCACGAGGCCGAACTCCACCACCGGGCAGATGTCCTTGATGAAGCGCGCATCCGAGGTGCCGCCGGAGGTGGAGGGCTCCGGCCGGCGGCCGGTCTCCGCCTCCACGGCGTCGGCCACCAGCTCGGTGAAGGGGCCGGGCGCGGTGAGGAAGCTCTGGCTCGCCCCCGGCTGGAAGTCGAGCGCATAGGCGACGCCCGCCGAATCGAGCCGGCGGACGATCTCCGCCTTCAGGCTTTCCAGGCTGAAGAGGTCGTTGAAGCGCACGTTGAAGCGCGCCTCCGCCTTGCCGGGGATGAGGTTGAACACGGGGTTGCCCACATCCACCGACACCACCTCGAGGTTGGACGGGGGGAAGAAGTCCGAGCCCTCGTCCAGCGGCGCGGCGGTGAGCGCCGCCACCAGCGCCACGAGGCGGGGAATCGGATTGTCCGCCAGATGGGGATAGGCCACGTGCCCCTGCATCCCCGTCACCGTCAGGATGCCGGAGAGGCTGCCGCGCCGCCCCACCTTGAACGCGTCGCCCAGCGCGACCGGGTTGGTGGGCTCGCCGAGGACGCAATGATCGATCTTCTCGCCCTTCGCCTTCAGCCACTCCACCACCTTCACCGTGCCGTCGAGGGCGGGGCCCTCCTCGTCGCCGGTGATGAGGAAGGAGAGGCTGCCCTTCGCGGGCTGCCCGGCCTTCAGCGCCGCGGCGAGGAAGGCGGCCACCGCCCCCTTCATGTCCACCGCTCCGCGGCCATGGAGCATGCCGTCCGCGATGGTGCCGGCGAAGGGGCCGTGCGCCCACAGGGCGGCATCGCCCTCCGGCACCACGTCCACATGGCCGGCGAAGCACAGGTTCGGCCCCTCGGTGCCGATGCGGGCATAGAGATTGGGAATGGGCACGCCGCCGGTGGCGAAGGTGAGCCGCTCCACGCGATAGCCGGCCGCCTCCAGCCGGCGGGCCACCAGCTCCAGGGCATCGGCGGCCCGCGGCGTCACCGAGGGCGCGCGGATCAGCTCGGCGGCGAAGGCGACGGGATCGACCACCGCAGCGGCGAACGTGGGCTTGACGGGAACCGCACCGGTCATCAAGGAAACCCCTCGCCGTTCGGCAGCAGTGGGCCGGCGGCGGCCAAATGAGAGCGCGTGCGCGCGAAGCAGATCCCGGCTCACGTGAAGAAGGCGCAACCACGCGACACCTTGGAGCGCGATCCGGGCGAATTGCATCAATCTGCCCGGTGAATCCCTCTCAACGTGAAGCAAGACAACCCATGATCCGATCGGACCCTGCGTTTTCTGGCGCCCCTCCTCGCGGCCGCGAAGCGAGGGGAGACTAGAGCGCGATCCCGGCGGATGGAAGCGGATTTTGCTTCCGTCCGGGTGGGGGCTTGCTCTCTAAGCTGTTGAACGGATACGGATTTGGCACTCGCATCGCTTGAGATGATTCGATGCGGGGCGGGTCCGGCCCTGACGGGAAACCGGTCCGCCGCGCCGGCAGCTTGTGCCGGCGGGAGCGGACGCGGCCCATGTTTCATGCCGATCCGCCACGAGGATGCCGCCTTCGGGCGACAGGAACGCCGCCGCGGAGGTCCCATATGCGATTGATGAAGCCCGCGGCCACCATGGCCGCGCTCGTCCTCTTCCTTTTGCCGGCGGTGCCCGCCGGGGCGCAGCAGCCACCGGCCGCGCAGCAGCAACAGCAGCCGGCCGCAGCGCCCCCGCAATCGCCGGCCACGCCCGCCGCGCAGCAGGCGCCTTCCGCTCCGGCACCTTCCGCCCCGGCGGCGGCCTCGGCGCCAGCGGAAGCCCCTCGCGCCGTCCCCCCCTTGCCGGCCGACCCCGCCTTGACCACCGGTCGCGAGAAGATGGACGCCGCTCGCGTCGCCCTCGAAGGCATCGACGCCGCCCTCGCCGTGGAGGGGCTCCGCCCCGGCGATCTCGACGAATTGCGCCAGCGGCTCGACCCCACCCGCCGCGACCTGCTCCAGGTCACCGAGCAGGTGGCGCCGCGCGTGATCGACGCGCAGAGCCGCCTCAGCGGCCTCGGCGCCAAGCCCGCCGATGGCGCCACCGAGGACCCCACCCTCACCGCCGACCGCGAGCGCCTCACCAAGCTCGCCGCCGAATACGAGGGCGTGCTGAAGCAGAACCGCGCCCTGCTGCTGCGTGCCGAGCAGATCTCCGACCGCATCAGCGCCCGTCGCCGCGCCCTTTTCACCGGCCAGCTGTTCGAGCGCTCCGATTCGATCCTCGACCCGGACCTGTGGAAGAACGCCGTCACCGCCGTCTCCACCGAGACGCGCGCCATCAGCTTCTTTCTCAGCGACTGGTCGGGCTTCGCCCTGCGCCGGCAGGGTCCGTGGGCGATGCTGGGCATCCTCTTCGGCGCCGCCGCCATCGTCGTGGCCGTGGTTGCGGGCGGGCGCTTCCTGCGCCGCCGCCTGCGCACGCCGCCCCCGGCGAACGGCGAGAGCTTCGGCCGGCTGCGCTCCGCCCGCGAGGCGCTGAAGGTCGCCTTCCTCAACGCCCTCGTCGCCCCCGCCGCCGCCATGGCCGCCCTCGCCTTCATCGGCGGCTTCGAGGTGGTGCCGCCCCGCGCCCAGGAGCTGCTGCACGGGCTGGTGGTGGCCATCTTCATCAAGGCCATCGGCAATGCCATGGGCCGGGCCATGCTGGCCCCCGGCGAGCCCTGGCGCCGCCTGCCGCCAGTCTCCGACCGCGAGGCGGTGATCGCCTACCGTTACTTCTCGTTCGCGGTGTGGACGCTGGCCATCGCCGCCTTCCTCAATGCCCTGCACAAGGTGCTGTTCGCGCCGCTGGGCCTCACCGTCATCACCAGCGCGGTCATGGCGCTGCTGATCGCGGGCTTCATCGCCCGCTTCCTCGTGAACCTCGCCGGCACCGAGGAACAGGCGGAGGGCGAGGCCAAGGCGGACGGCAAGGCGACGGAAGGCGACGCCGCGGCCGTGGGCGGGCTGGAAGGGCGCGCCTGGCTGCGCTTCGTGGTGTGGATCGCCGTCACGCTGCTGATCGTGGCGCTGGTCACGGGCTACATCAGCTTCGCCGCCTTCGTGGCCGCCCGCATGGTGGTGGCGGCGGCCGTGCTCGGCGGCCTCTACCTGCTCTACGCCCTCATCGACGCCTTCTTCGCCGAGGGCCTGTCGGCGGACACCCACCGCGCCCGCGCCCTGTCCAAGACGCTGGGCCTCAAGCCCACCAGCCTCGAGCTCATCGGCGTCGTGGTGTCGGGCCTTCTGAAGGTCCTGCTGTTCGTGGTGGCGGCCTTCCTCATCGTCGGCAGCTGGGGCGCCTCCACCGCCGACGTGATGGACACGGTGGAACGGGCCTCGTTCGGCGTGCGCATCGGCACCGCCACCATCACCCTGTGGAGCGTGTTCTACGCGGTGGCGCTGCTGCTGGTGAGCCTGGTGCTGGCCCGCGCCTTCCAGCGCTGGATCTCCACCTCGCTGCTGCCGCGCTCCGGGCTGGAGCCCTCGCTCCAGTCCTCCATCGCCACCATCGTGGGCTATGTGGGCACCATCATCGCCATCATGATCTCCATGAGCGAGGTGGGCCTCAACCTGGAGAACATCGCCCTCGTCGCCGGCGCCCTCTCGGTGGGTATCGGCTTCGGCCTCCAGTCCATCGTGTCCAACTTCGTGTCCGGCCTCATCCTGCTCGCCGAGCGGCCGATCCGGGTGGGCGACACCATTAACGTGAAGGGCGAGGAAGGCTACGTGCGGCGCATCTCGGTGCGCTCCACCGAGATCGAGACCTTCGAGCGCGCCACGGTGATCGTGCCCAATTCCGACCTTATCACCGGCATGGTGAAGAACTGGACGCACTCCAACACCACCGGGCGCATCATCGTGTCCGTTACCGTGTCCTACGATTCCGATCCGGAGGACGTGCGCGACATCCTGGTGTCCTGCGCCTGCGACCATCCGCAGGTGCTGCAGACCCCGCCGCCGCGGGTGTTCCTCACCAAGTTCGCCGATGCCGGCCTCATGTTCGAGCTGCGCTGCGTGGTGGCGAACGTGGACTACGCCCTGACGGTGAAGAGCGACCTGCATTTCCAGGTGCTGGCGCGCTTCCGAAAGTCCGGCATCGGCCTCACCGCCCAGCCTTGGGCGGCGCTCGCCCGCGCCCCGCACGACATGGTGCCGCCCCCGCCCGCGCCGCCCGACCCGCTCCAGTGATCGGCGGGCCGCGCCGGGGACGCTAACGCTTCCTCAACCAGGCCGGCCGCACAAGGCGTGCTGACCGCGGGGCCGTGCGCCCCGCGATGCCTCATCCCGGGGCGGGGAGCCCCGGAAGCTGCCGGAACCGAGCCATGCGCCACCCGATCCTCCGCCGTTCCCTCCTCACCGGTGCCGGGCTCGGTCTTGTGCTGTTCCTCGCCGGCTGCGGCACCACCGACACCCAGCTGGACAGCCAGCCGGCCTTCTACACGAACCTCGCCAAGACCGGTAAGCCGGTGGACGCGGCAGCCGCCGCCTCCATCCTCACCGATTATCGCACCGCACGCGGCCTCTCCGCCGTGGCGGTGGACGAGCAGTTGAACAAGATCGCCCAGGACCAGGCCAACGCCATGGCCCGCGCCGACAACCTCTCCCACGAGGTGGGCGGCCGCGGCTTCATGAGCCGCATGAAAGCCTCCGGCTACGATGCCTCCAAGGCGGTGGAGAACGTGGGCGCCGGCTATCACACCCTGGCCGAGGCGTTCTCCGGCTGGCGGGATTCCCCCTCGCACAACAAGAACATGCTGGAGCCGGGCGTGACCCGCGTCGGCATCGCCACGGCCAATGCGCCCAATTCCAAGTACAAGGTCTACTGGGCCCTGGTCCTCGCCGAGCCGGACAAGAGCGGGCGCTGAGGCCCCGCCGGCCTCCCGACCGGGCCTGTTCCGGCTAACGACCCTCTTGCACCGCGCTGCCGCAACCCTGTAGCGTGCGCCGCAGCATGCGGGGCAGAAGGGTCGGGTCGGTATCATGTTGGCGCACAGCAGTGAATATGAGCGCCGGCGCCGCGCGTTCAGCTGGGACATTCCCGCCCGCTACAACATGGCGGTGCACGCCTGCGACGCCATCGCCGCCCGCACGCCCGGGCGCGACGCCCTGTTCCTGCCCGAGGGCGAGGGCTTCCGTCCTGTCTCCTACGGCACGCTGTCCGCCCTCTCCAACCGCTTCGCCCATGCGCTCATCGCCCAGGGTGTCGGGCCGGGGGACCGGGTCGGCATCCTCCTGCCCCAGTCGCTGGAAGTGCTCGTCACCCATCTCGCCGTCTACAAGGTGGGGGCCATCGCGGTGCCGCTGGCCGGCGCCTTCGGCGTGGACGCCATCGCCTGGCGGCTCACGGATTCCGGCGCCAGGGCGCTGGTGACGGACGACGCCGGCCTCGCCAAGCTGGTCGAGCGGCCGGAGGCCCTCTCCCTCCTCATCAATGTGGAGGGCGCGCGCGACGGGGCCCTCGCCTTCTCCGCCCTTCTGGACGCCGCCTCCGACCGGCCGCTGGAGATCGCCTCCGGCCCGGACGACCCGGCGCTGATGATCTACACCTCCGGCACCACCGGCCAGCCCAAGGGCGCGCTGCACGGCCATCGGGTGCTGCTGCCGCACGTGAGCGGCGTCACCTTCACCCACGAAGGCATCGGCCGCCCCGGCGACCGCATGTGGACCCCCTCCGACTGGGCCTGGGCCGGCGGGCTGCTCAACACCATCCTCCCCGCCTTGTGCCTCGGCGTGCCGGTGGTGGCGCAACCCCGTGGCAAGTTCGATCCCGAGGCGGCCTTCGCCCTGCTGACGCGGGCGCAGGTCCGCAACGTCTTCATTCCCCCCACCGCCCTCAAGATGATGCGCGCTGTGCCAGACCCGAAGGCGCGCTTCGGCTTCGACCTGCGCACCGTGGGCTCGGCCGGCGAGGCGCTGGGGGCGGAGACCTTCGAGTGGGGGCGCGAGGCCCTCGGCGTGCCGGTGAACGAGTTCTACGGCCAGACCGAGTGCAACTACGTCATCGGCTCCTCGGCCGCCCTCGGCGTGGCCAAGGCGGGCGCCACCGGCAAGGCGGTGCCCGGCCACGAGGTGGCGGTGCTCGGCGAGGATGGCGAGGTGCTGCCCCCCGGCCGCATGGGCCAGATCGCCGTGCGCGCGCCGGATCCGGTGATGTTCCTCGGCTACTGGAACCGCGCCGACGCCACCGCCGACAAGGTGAAGGGCGGCTGGCTTCTCACCGGCGACCTCGCCACCGTGGACGAGGAGGGCTATTTCCACTTCCTCGGCCGCGACGACGACGTGATCACCTCGGCCGGCTACCGCATCGGCCCGGCGGAAATCGAGGATGTGCTGATCCGCCATCCGGCCGTGGCCATCGCCGCCGCCGTGGGCAAGAAGGACCCGCTGCGCACGGAAATCGTGAAGGCGGTCATCGTGCCCATGCCCGGCGTCGTCCCCACGCCGGAGCTGGAGGCCGACATCCGGGCCTTCGTGCGCACGCGCCTCGCGGCTTACGAATATCCCCGCGAGATCCAGTTCGTGGACGAGCTGCCGCTCACCACCACCGGCAAGGTCATCCGCCGCCTGCTGAGGGAGTGAGCCTCCCCCAGCCGCCAGGGCACCAGTTCACGCCTTGTACTGCCGCGCGATCCCATCCGCCGTGCGGGCGAAGACGGCGGCGTCCACGCCCACCGCGGTGAAGATGGAGCCGGCGGCGATGTAGCGCTGGCCCAGCGCATGGTCGCCCACCAGGATGCCCGCCCGGTTGCCGGCGGCGCGGATGCGGCCGATGCCCTGCTCGATCACCGCCACCACCTCGGGGTGGGCCGGCTGGTGGAGATAGCCCATGGAGGCGGACAGGTCCCCGGGGCCGATGAAGATGCCGTCCACGCCCGGCACGGCGGCGATCTCCTCCACCTTCTCCAGCGCCTCGATGGTCTCCACCTGCACCAGCACGCACATCTCGTCCGCGTAATGCGTGCAATAATCGGCGATGCGGCCGAACTGGGTGGCGCGGGAGGCCGAGGCGTAGCCGCGGATGCCGTGCGGCGGATAGCGCGTGGCCGCCACCGCCGCGCGCGCCTCCTCCGCGCTCTGCACCATGGGGATGAGCACGCTCTGCGCCCCCACGTCGAGGACGCGCTTCAGGGTCACGCTGTCGTTCCACGGCACCCGCACGATGGGATGCGCCGTGCCGCCCACCACCGACTGCAGCTGGGAATGCACGTTGGGCAGCTCGTTGGGGGCATGCTCGGTGTCGAGCAGCAGCCAGTCGAAGCCGGCGGTGGCCAGGATCTCGGTGGTGTAGTTGGAGGGAATGGCGCACCAGAAACCGATCTGCTGCCGGCCTGCATGGATGGCGTGCTTGAAGCTGTTCTTGGGGAGCTGCATGGAGGTTTCCTCGACGATGGTTGTTGAGGTGACCATAAAGGCTCGGCGCGCGGCGCTGAAGGCTCGTGCGAAGGAGGGAGCGGGGCGCCTGCCCGGCGCGAATCCCCAGCGCCTTACCGGCGGCCGCCGTGGGCGCGGACGACCGCCGAAAATTGTCGGAATGCGCCTGTTCTGCTAGATTTGCCTGCATCCTGCCGTGGCGCCCCGGCGTTGCCGGCTCGGCCGGGAAAGCCAGGGATGCGTTCCGGGATGCGTTCCCGATCCCCCCTGCCTCTTCCCCCCGATCCGCCACGGCGAACGGCCTTCCGTTTCGCACTGAAGGCATCGGGCGCGCGGGAGCGTCCGGATCGGGGCAACGGGCTCAGACCGGGAGGAGGGTGACATGCTCACCACCACAGAAGCCGTCACCGGCGCACACCTCAAGCGGGCGATCGAGACCCGCGACGGCGGAAGCCTCGCCAGCTTCTATGCCGATGATGCGGTGATGCGGATCGTCGATGAGGACAATCCTCCGAGCCACCCGCGGGAAATCCGCGGCCGGCCCGCCATCACCGCCTTCTGGGATGACATCTGCGGCCGCACCATGACCCACCAGGTGGACACGCTGGTCGCGGAAGGCAACCGCATCGCCTTCACGCAGGCCTGCGCCTATCCCAACGGATCGAAGGTGCTGTGCTCCGGCATCGTCAACCTGAAGGACGGCCGGATCGCCGAGCAGACCATGGTCCAGGCCTGGGACCACTGACCGCCACCGCGGCCGGGAGCGTCCGGCGCGGGCCGCGCCGGACCGGATGAGCGCAGAGGGCAGGCCGGAAGACTGTTCGCCCGGTGGCAGGCGCAGACTGGCGGGCGCGAACTGGCGCGCCCGAACGCATCCCCGGGGAGTGACTCAAGGGGGGTCCTGCCGCGCCCCTGCCCGCGGCACGCCGCGGCGACGCCGAGGAAAGGATGCGCCCTGTGCCGTCAGGCGGAGCGGACCGGCTCACCCGTCCGGCTGCAGCATGGCCGGAACGTCGCTGCCCAGCACCATGCCTGCCAGCATCTCGCCGAGGGCCGGCGCGAACTTGAACAGGTGCCCGCCGGCGAAGAAGTCCACGGCGCCGCGCCGCACCACCTCCAGCCGCTCGGACTCCCAGGGCGCCCCATCGGCCGGGTGCTCCAGCGAGGTGGAGACGCAGGACTCGATATCGAAGCGCGAGGCGTCGAGCCCCGGCAGCGTCTCCTCCACCAGCGCCAGGGTGTGCTCCACCACCTGGTCGGGATGGCCGCCGCCGCTGCGGTCCGTGTCGCTGGGCTCCAGGCCCACCGCGAACAGGTCGTCATGCAGCGCCGGCAGGCCGTAGGTGTAGAGGACGCCCTGGCGATGGTCGCTCTTGTCGCGGAAGGAGACCATGGGCCTCTCGCGCAGGGCCGGCTTCAGCGGGAAGAGCAGGCGCTGGTGGACGCTGTAGACCTGCGGCACCTCCACCCCCATGTGGCGGCCGATGACCGGCGTCTGCATGCCCGCGCACACCAGCACGCGCCGCGCCCGGTAGATGGCCTTGCGCGTCGAGACCAGCACATGCCCCGACCGCTGGGAGAGGCCGAGCACCGCCGTGTGCTCCAGAAGCGCCTCCCCCAGGGAGGACTTCAGCCATTCGACGCTGGCGCGGGCCCGGATGGTGCCGGCCTCCTCCTCCAGGATCACCGGCCTCGACCACGGCCGGCGCACCGGCAGCAGTTCCTCCTGCTCGGCCGGCGGAACGACCCGCACCTTCAGCCCGAGCCCCTCCAGCCGGGCGAGCTCATCCTGCGGCCTCTCGACGATGAGGAAGGAGCCGGTGCGGTCGATCAGCGCCAGCCCGGCGGCCGCCTCCCAGCGGTCCCAGCCGTCGCGGGCCTTGCGGGCGAGCCACAGCATGCGCGCGTCGCTGTAAGCCGCGCGCATGATCCGCGACCCTCCGGCCGACTGCGCTCCGCCCGCCGCCGCGGCGTCGAAGCAGCGCACGGAAAGGCCGAGCCCCCGCAGCACATGCGCCACCGACAGGCCGACGATGCCCGCCCCGACGATGGCGATCTCGGTTTCCTCAAACGGAAGCATGCCGTTGTCTCCCCCCGGCCGGCGGCTCCGGCCCGCGCGCCGTGGCGCGATGCCGAATCGCACGGCCCCGCTGCAGTATGGCACCGCGGTACGCACGTCACGCCCTGTCCCCTGAGCGCCGGGCCGCCATTCGCCCACTCCCCTCCCCCGGCCTTCGATGCTAGTTAGTCCCTCCCCCGCCAGCGACGCGTGAGACGCCGCGGCCCGGGTCGCGCCCCGGCGCTGCCGGCAAGATCATTCAGGGAGTTCCGCCATGCTCACCACCGTTTCCGCCTTCGACCGCATCGGCGAGGAAAACGCATTCGCCGTGCTCGCGCGGGCGACGGCGCTGGCGGCGGAGG
Source organism: Xanthobacter nonsaccharivorans (assembly GCF_043194755.2). NCBI lineage: Bacteria > Pseudomonadati > Pseudomonadota > Alphaproteobacteria > Hyphomicrobiales > Xanthobacteraceae > Xanthobacter > Xanthobacter nonsaccharivorans. The sequence goes on from NZ_CM195526.1 coordinate 4,587,360, forward strand.
GGCGCTCCATCCTCAACCTCGGCATCGGCCAGCCGGACTTCCGCACGCCGGAGCACATCGTCGAGGCGGCCATCAAGGCCCTGCGCGACGGCCAGCACGGCTACACCCCGTCCGTCGGCATCCTGCCCCTGCGCGAGGCGGTGGCGGCCGATCTCAACCGCCGCTATGGGGTGGCGGTGGACCCGGACCTCGTGATGATCGTGCCCGGCGGCAAGGTGACCATGTACGCCGCCATCCGCCTGTTCGGCGAGCCGGGGGCGGAGATCCTCTATCCGGACCCCGGCTTCCCCATCTACCGCTCGATGATCGAGCACACCGGCGCCACCCCCGTTCCGGTGCCGATCCGCGAGGAGAACGGCTTCGCCTTCTCGGCGGAGGAGACGCTCTCCCTCATCACGCCCAGGACGCGCCTCCTCATCATCAACTCGCCGGCCAACCCCACGGGCGGCGTGACCCCGGCGTCCGAGATCGACAAGCTGGTGAAGGGCCTCGCCGACCATCCGCACGTCGCCCTCATGTCGGACGAGATCTACGACCGCTTCGTCTTCGACGGGGAGGAGCACAGGACGCTGCTCGCCTATCCGGAGATCCGCGACCGGCTGATCTTGCTCAACGGCTGGTCGAAGACCTACGCCATGACCGGCTGGCGCCTCGGCTATTCCATCTGGCCGAAGGTGCTCTACGACCAGGTGCGCAAGCTCGCCGTCAACTGCTGGTCCTGCGTCAATGCCGCCACCCAGTATGCCGGCATCGCCGCGCTGGAGGGCCCGCAGGATGCGGTCACCGCCATGACCGCCGAGTTCGACGCCCGCCGCCGGATCGTGGTGGAGGGGCTGAACGCCCTTCCCGGCGTCTCCTGCGCCACGCCCAAGGGCGCCTTCTACGCCTTCCCCAACATCTCCGGCACCGGCTGGACCTCGGCCAAGAAGCTCGCCTCGGCGCTGCTGGAGGACGCCGGCGTGGCGGTGATCGGCGGGCCGGATTTCGGCGTCCACGGGGAAGGCTACCTGCGCCTGTCCTACGCCACCTCGCGGGAGAACATCGCCGCCGCCCTCGGCCGGATGGGAGACTTCCTCTCGGCCAACCGCAAGGTCGCCTGAGCGGTGGCGGGGCCGGGCCCGCGCGGGGGGATGGCGCGGCGGGGCCTCGCCCTGGCGCTGCTCGCGCTGGCCTTCGGCCCGGCCCTGCTCCTGCTGCGCGAGCGCCCGCCGGTGCCGCAGGACACCGCGACCGAGACAGGCCCGCCGATGCCCGAGGCCGCCCCGGAGGCGGCCCCGCCCGGCACGGGCCCGTTGCCGGCAGCCGATGCCGCGGAAGCGGCGCCGGTGGTCTCGCCCGTCGCGGCGGACGCCCCGCCCTCCCCGGCCCCCGCGCGCAAGATCGCGCCGCCGCCGCCGGAGCGCTGGCACGGCATCGCCGCCTGCCCGCGCGACAAGCGCTCCACCCGCGACTACAACCGCTGCCTCTATGACAACACCCGCACCTCCGAGCAGGAGCTGGAGGCGGAGCTGGCGAATGCCATCACCGTCATCGAGGCGCGCAGCGACCTGCCCGGCGTCCAGCGCACCAAATGGAAGGCGCTGCTGGACGAATCCCAGTCCCGCTTCCTGCTGTTCCGCAATTTCGACTGCCAGAGCGTCGCGCCCTTCGAGGGGCCGCGCGGCATCGGCAATTTCGAGCAGCGCGCGCTCTGCCTCATCGAGGCCAACACCCGCCGCGCCCGCGAGCTGCGGGCCCGCTACGGCTCCCCCGCCGCCGCCGAGGCCGTGGCCCAGGGCGCGCAAGGGCCGTGGGCGCCCGGCGGCAGCTGGACCCACGGCACGCCGCCCCGCCTGGAATGAGCGGCGCGCGCCCATCGGCGCGCCCCGGCGGGATATGCTAGAGCACGCGTAGAAGCTGGGCGCGGCGGACAGCGCGGCGCAAGATGGCGGAGGGGCCAGTGCCGAAGGTGGTTTGCGTGGGCGAGGTGATGGTGGAGCTTGCCCGCGGCTCCGATGGGCGCTTCGGCCTCTCTTTCGGCGGCGACACGTTCAACACGGCGGTCTACCTCGCCCGCGCCGGCGTCGATGTGGCCTACGCCACGGCGCTGGGAGACGATGCCTTTTCCGGCGACATCCTCGCCCTCGGCACGGCGGAAGGCGTGGACATGGGCCTCGTGCGGCGCGCCAGGGGGCGCGTGCCGGGCCTCTACCTCATCACCACCGACGATACCGGCGAGCGCAGCTTCCATTACTGGCGCGACACTTCCCCTGCCCGCAGCCTGTTCGAGGCCGAGGGCTGGGAGGAGGTGGCGGCGGCGCTGGTGGAGGCGCGGGCGGTCTATTTCTCGGGCATCACCCTGTCGCTCTATTCCAACCAGGGCCTCGGCCGCTTCCTGGCGGCGCTGGAGCTGGCCGGCGCGGGCGCGCCGGGCCAGCCCGGCGCCTGGCGTGTCTTCGACGGCAACTTCCGGCCGCGCGGCTGGGGCGGCGACCTCAACCGCGCGCGCACCGTGTTCGCGGAGGCGCTGAAGCGCTCCTCCATGGCCCTGCCCACCTTCGAGGATGAGGTGGCCCTGTGGGGCGACGCCTCGCCCGCCGCCACCATCGCGCGCATCACCACCTACGGGGTGAGCGAGGTGGTGGTGAAGAACGGGGCGGCCGGCGCCCTCGTCCATGCGGAGGGGCGCACCGTGGAGGTGCCGGTGGAACGCACCGTGGCGCCCGTGGACACCACCGGCGCCGGCGACAGCTTCAATGCCGGCTACCTCGCCGCGCGCCTGTCGGGCGCCTCGCCCGAGGACGCGGCGCTGGCCGGCCACCGCCTCGCGGCCGAGGTGATCCTGCACCGCGGCGCCATCATTCCCCGCGCCGCCCAGGAGGGTGTGCGGACCCATTGATCCCGGGGCCGGCGACCGGGCGCGCGGCCCGATCGCATCCGGCGGCGCAAGTCTCACGCCTCGCGGATATCATTGGCCGCGCGGGCGAGGATCTCCACGATGCGCGTCTCCGCGCTGCGGCCGGCCTCCAGCTTCTGCTGGGCCACGTCGCGCAGATTCTCGAGCGCGGCTTCCACCAGGCGCGGCAGCTCCGCCCCGTGGCTCGGGCCGTTCTCGCTCCAGCCCATCCACTTGCGCACCCTGCCCATCTTGAGCCCGACCTCCGACAGCCGGCCGATGATGGCGTCGGCGAAATCGCGGTTCTGCTCCAGATAGGCCCGGCCCTCCTCGGTGATGGCGTAGCGCTTCTTCGCGCCGTCCATCTCCGCGGTCACATAGCCGGCCTCCTCCAGGAAGGTGAGGGTGGGATAGACCACGCCCGGGCTCGGCGAATACCAGCCGCCCGTCTTCTCTTCCATGATCTTGATGATCTCGTAGCCGTGCCGCGGCTGCTCGGCGATGAGCGAGAGGGCGAGCAGCTTCAGGTCTCCCTGCGCCAGCTTGCGGCCGATGCGGAACATGTCGCCACCCCCGCGCCCGCCCCGGCCACCGCCGGGCCCGCCAGCCCCCCAATCCCCACGCCCGCCGGGCCCGCCGGCATGGCGCATCTCGTCAGGGCCATGGCGCCAGTCGCGCCGATCGTGCCTGCATCCAAACATGTTTGCCTCCTAAGTTATGTCGTAAGATATAGCGACGATGGTTATATCGTTAGATATATCTCAATTGCAAGGCCTCCCGAGCGGGTTCGATTCAGCCTTTCTGAAGGGCTTGCGGGGCTTCATGGGACGAACCTTTCCGGATGACCGACCTGCCATGGCCATGACCGATGCAGAGAAGGCCGCCCGCGCCGCCCATGGGCTGCTGGCGGCGGCGGCGCCCGACGTGGGCGCGGCGGCGCAGGCCTGGCTGGCGCGCCTTGCCCACGAGCGGCGGCTTTCCCAGAAGACGCTGGAGGCCTATGCCCGCGACCTTGCCGTGGTGCTGCTGCGCCTGAAGGACCATCTCGGCCGTGTTCCCGGCCTCGCCGACCTGTCCGCCCTCGCCCCGGCGGACGTGCGCGCCGTGCTCGCCGCCCGCCGCGCCGACGGCGTGGCGCCGCGCACCCTGGTGCGGCTGCTCGCCGCCGCCCGGTCCTTCGCCCGCCACCTGGAGCGGGAAGGCCAGGGCAAGGTGGGCGCGCTCGCGGCCGTGCGCGCGCCCAAGGTGCCGAAGGGGCTGCCCAAGCCGGTCTCCGTCGCCGCCGCCCGGGCGCTGGCCGATCCAGCCACCCGCGCCGGCGAGGACCGCGAGCCCTGGGTGCTCGCCCGTGACGCGGCGGTGATCGCCCTGCTCTACGGGGCGGGGCTGCGCATCTCCGAGGCCCTAGGCCTCACCCCCCGAGCGGTGCCGGAGGGGACGGACCAGATCACGGTGACCGGCAAGGGCAGCAAGACCCGCATGGTGCCGCTCATCGCCCCCGTGTCGGCCGCCCTAAGCGAATACCGCGCCCTCTGCCCCATGGCCCTGGCGCCGGATGCGCCGCTCTTCCGCGGCGCCAAGGGCGGGCCGCTCTCCCCCCGCATCGTGCAGCTCACCGTCGCCCGCATGCGGGGCGCCCTCGGCCTGTCCGAGACGGCGACGCCGCACGCGCTGCGCCACTCCTTCGCCACCCACCTGCTGGCCCGCGGCGGGGAGATCCGCGCCATCCAGGAGCTGCTCGGCCACGCCTCCCTCTCCACCACCCAGGTCTATACCGAGGTGGATACGGCCGCCCTGATGGCCGCCTACCGGGCCGCCCATCCCCGCGCCCGCGTGGCTCCGCCGGCGCCTGCCCAACCGACGGGCCGACGCGCCTGATTTTTCCTCAGGGGAATATCTGGAAGCGTGAAGGGAAACTGCTTTAATGGCTGCGGCGTCCGTTCGCGCCATCGCAGCCCCGAGAAAGGCCGTTCATGACCCCTGTCCGCCCCGTCATCGAGCACCTGTCGCTCACCACCGTGGACCTGTCCCGCGCCATCGCCTTCTATGACGCGGTGCTCGCGCCCCTCGGCCTGGTGCGGGTTGCAGACTATGCCGAGGCGGAGGGCGCCTCGGCCTGCTGGGGGCCGCCCGGCACCACGCCCGCACCGGAAGGCCTGCCCGGCGCCGCGCCCTTCTGGGTGCAGCTGCGGGACGGCCCGGTCGATCCGCCGGCGGGCACGCACATCTGCTTCTGCGCCCCGGACGTGGAGGCGGTGCATGCCTTCCACGCCGCCGGCCTTGCCGCCGGCGGCACTGATTATGGCGCGCCGGGCCCGCGGCCCCATTACGGGGCAGGCTATTATGCCGCCTTCCTGAGGGACCCGGACGGCTGGCGCATCGAGACCGTGACCGACCTCACCGGACGCTGAGCCGCCGCCCGCCTCACGGCCGCGCTCAAGGGTGCGCGCGATCGTGATCGGCCTGGGGAAAAAGAAGGGGTTCGCGGCCGGTGCAACCCGTGGCTTAATTGGCTCGGTGTCCCGCGTGCGGATGGGAGAGGACCATGAAGCGCTTCGCCTTCACCCTGTGCGCCCTCGCTCTTCTCACCGGCACCGCGCCCGCTTTCGCGGGCGGCACCGGATGCGCCCGGCAGACCAATGCCTCTGCCGACACGCCGACGTCCGGCGCCACCACCACTGCGAGCGCGCCCACCCCCCGCACGGGCGGCTGACGCGCTCTTCTCATCTTCAAGGGACCTCCATCCCCCTCCGGTCGTCGTGGCCGGAGGGTCTTTTTTTGTGACGCGGCCTTGTTCGTGGCACCGGCACAAAAGAAATGGCCGGCGGGATGCCCCACCGGCCATTCATGGATCTCCCGAGGCGCCGCGCGGGCACCGAGCGTGCTTCGCTCAGACGCCGCGCGGGCTTGGCCACAGGCCTATGCGCAAGCCCATGGGCCTGTGGCCTCACATGTGGATGGCGCGCTTCTCCACGGCCATGGCCGCTTCCTTCACCGCTTCCGAGCGGGTGGGATGGGCGTGGCAGGTGCGGGCGAGGTCCTCGGACGAGCCGCCGAACTCCATCAGCACCGCGCATTCGTGGATCATCTCGCCGGCCTCGGGGCCGATGATGTGCGCGCCCAGCACCTTGTCGGTGGCGGCGTCGGCGATGATCTTCACGAAGCCGTCCGTGGTGTTGTTCACCTTGGTGCGGCCGTTGGCGGTGAAGGGGAACTTGCCCACCTTGTAGGCGATGCCCGCCGCCTTCAGGTCGTCCTCGGTCTTGCCCACCGAGGCGACCTCGGGGAAGGTGTAGACCACGCCGGGGATGACGTCGTAGTTCACGTGGCCCGCCTTGCCGGCGAGCAGCTCGGCCAGGGCCACGCCCTCGTCCTCGGCCTTGTGGGCGAGCATGGGGCCGACGATCACATCGCCGATGGCGTAGATGCCCGGCACGTTGGTGGCGAAGTGGTGATCGGTGACCACGCGGCCGCGCGCATCCTTGGCGACGCCCGCCTCCTCCAGCCCGAGGCCGGCGGTGTAGGGGATGCGGCCGATGGCGACCAGCACCACGTCGGCTTCCAGCACCTCGGCGGCACCGCCCGCGGCGGGCTCCACCGAGACCTTCAGGGTCTTGCCCGAGGTGTCGACGCCGGTGACCTTGGTGCCGAGCTTGAAGGCGAAGCCCTGCTTGTCGAGGATGCGCTGGAAGCTCTTGGCCACGTCGCTGTCCATGCCCGGCAGGATGCGGTCGAGGAATTCCACCACGGTGACCTGCGCGCCGAGGCGCCGCCACACGGAGCCGAGCTCCAGGCCGATGACGCCCGCGCCGACCACCACCAGCTTGCCGGGCACCTTGGGCAGCTTCAGCGCGCCGGTGGAGGAGACGATGCGCTGCTCGTCGATGGCCACGCCCGGCAGCGGCGCCACGTCCGAGCCGGTGGCGATGACGATGTTCTTGGTGTCCAGCACCTCGACCTTGCCGTCGGCATTCAGGGTGACTTCCACCTTGCCGGCGCCGAGGATCTTGCCGGCGCCCATGTAGACGTCGACCTTGTTCTTCTTCAGCAGGAACTCGACGCCCTTCACGTTGCCGTCCACGCCGCGGTCCTTGAAGGCGAGCATGGCGGGAAGGTCGAGCTTGGGGGCGGGGACGCCGATGCCCATCTCGCCGAACTTGTGGCCCGCCTCCTCGAACAGCTCGGAGGCGTACAGCAGCGCCTTGGAGGGGATGCAGCCCACGTTCAGGCAGGTGCCGCCATGGGTGCCGCGCTTCTCCACCACGGCCACCTTCAGGCCGAGCTGGGCCGCGCGGATGGCGCACACATAGCCGCCGGGGCCGGTGCCGATGATGGTGAGATCGTAGGACATCGGTTCAGTCTCCAGACCTCAAGGAAAGCCGCTGTCCGCACCCGGGACCGCATCCATCACGATACCGGCAGACCAGCTCCAGTCGAGGCGATTTGGGGCATGCATCTGCCCGGGAAAACGTGCCGGCACGCGCGGCGCCGGAAGCAGGCGAAGGGAGCCCGTCCGCCGACGGACTCCCCGGATCCTCACAGATCCAGCACGAGGCGCGCGGGATCCTCCAGGGTCTCCTTCACGCGCACCAGGAAGGTCACGGCCTCGCGGCCGTCGACGATGCGGTGGTCGTAGGAGAGGGCGAGATACATCATGGGGCGGATCACCACCTGGCCCTTGATGGCCACCGGGCGCTCCTCGATGCGGTGCATGCCGAGGATGCCCGACTGCGGCGCGTTGAGGATGGGGGTGGACATCAGCGAGCCGTAGATGCCGCCGTTGGTGATGGTGAAGGTGCCGCCCTGCATCTCCTCGATGCCGAGCTTGCCGTCGCGCGCCTTCTTGCCGAAGCCGGCGATGGCCTTCTCGATCTCGGCCACCGACATCAGGTCGGCGTCGCGCACCACCGGGACCACGAGGCCCTTCTCGGTGCCCACCGCGATGCCGATGTTGTAGTAGTTCTTGTAGACGAGGTCCTGCCCGTCGATCTCGGCGTTCACCGCCGGAAGATCCTTCAGTGCCGCGATCACCGCCTTGGTGAAGAAGCCCATGAAGCCGAGCTTGGTGCCGTGCTTCTTCTCGAACGCATCCTTGAACTGGGCGCGCAGGGCCATCACCGCGGTCATGTCCACGTCGTTGAACGTGGTGAGCATGGCGGCGGTGTTCTGCGCATCCTTCAGGCGCCGCGCGATGGTCTGGCGCAGCTTGGTCATCTTCACCCGCTCCTCGCGGACCGCGTCCACCGGGGCGGACGGGGCGCGAACCGCGACCGGCGCCGGGGTGGCAGTCGCGGCAGAGGCGCCGGCGGCGATGGCCGCGAGCATGTCGCCCTTGGTGACGCGGCCATCCTTGCCGGAGCCGGCAACGCCCGCCGGGCTCACGCCGGTCTCGGCGGCAATGCGGCCGACGGCCGGGCCGTTGGCGCCGGTGGCCACGGCAGCGGCAGGCGCCGCGGCCGGCGCGGGCGCCGGGGTGGCAGCGGCCGGGGCCGGAGCAGCGGCGGCCGGGGCGGCGGCGGCAGCCCCCGCGCCGGCGGCGATGGCGCCGAGCAGGGCGCCGACGCCCACGGTGTCACCGTCCTTGGCGATAATCTCGGAGAGCACGCCGGAGGCCGGCGCGGGCACCTCGACGGTCACCTTGTCGGTCTCGAGCTCCACCAGGGGCTCATCGGCCTTCACGGCATCGCCGGGCTTCTTGAACCACTTGCCGATGGTCGCCTCGGTAACGGATTCGCCCAGGGTGGGCACGCGGATCTCGGTGGTCATTGCGTTCGCCCCCTGAGGGGCCTCCCTCAACTATCGGCAGGTGAGTTGGTGTCGGAGACCGGGCCAGCCGCCCGGCTCCGGATGAGCGAGAGGAGGGGCATCACCTGATAGGTAAAGCCCAGCTCCGCCCGCATGACGGGGTCTTCACAGGTGAGGCCGTTCGCCTCGTCCTCGTCGGGCACGTCCACCAGCGCCATGCCCCAGATGCCGGACGGATCGGCCACCGGCCCCACCGCCAGCGCGATCCCCCGGTCGGCCTTGGCCTGCCAGAAGGCGCTGTGGGCGGCCATGGCCTCCATCTCGGCCGCCGTCGCGTCCGCGGGAAAGCCCGGGCGCGGCGGCGAGAGGCGCAGGAGGAAGTGAGCCACGGTTCCTCCTCAGCCCAGGGCTTCGTCGAGGAAGGCCTTGAGCTGGGCCATGTGCTTGGACATGAGGCCCGTGGCGGTGGCGGCGGAGGCGGGACGGCCGGCATAGCGCGGACGCTTGGCCGCGCCGCCCACCTGCTCCAGCACCCACTCGAGGTAGGGCTGCACGTGGGCCCAGGCACCCTGGTTCTTCGGCTCCTCCTGGCACCAGACCACTTCCGCGTTCTTGAAGCGCGAGAGCTCCTGCACCAGGGTCTTGAGCGGGAACGGGTAGAGCTGCTCCACGCGCATCAGGTAGACGTCGGAAACGCCCCGCTTCTCGCGCTCCTCCAGCAGGTCGTAATAGACCTTGCCGGTGCAGAGCACGACGCGGCGGATCTTGTCGTCCGAGGCGAGCTTCACCGCATTCTGGTCCGGATGCGACTGGGCATCGTCCCACAGCACGCGGTGGAACGAGGTGCCCGCCACCATGTCCGACAGGGACGACACCGCCCGCTTGTGACGCAGCAGCGACTTCGGCGTCATCAGGATCAGCGGCTTGCGGAACTCCCGCTTCATCTGCCGGCGCAGGATGTGGAAGTAGTTGGCCGGCGTCGAGCAGTTCGCCACCTGCATGTTGTCCTCGGCGCACATCTGCAGGTAGCGCTCCAGGCGGGCGGAGGAATGCTCCGGCCCCTGGCCCTCATAGCCGTGCGGCAGCAGGCAGACGAGGCCGGACATGCGCAGCCACTTGCGCTCGCCGGAGGAGATGAACTGGTCGAACACCACCTGCGCGCCGTTGGCGAAGTCGCCGAACTGCGCCTCCCAGAGCACCAGGGTATTGGGCTCGGAGAGGGTGTAGCCATACTCGAAGCCGAGCACCGCCTCCTCCGAGAGCATCGAATTGATGACCTCGTACTTGGCCTGGGCCTCGGAGAGATGATTGAACGGCTTGTAGCGCGCCTCGCTCTCCTGGTCCGTCAGCACCGAGTGGCGCTGGGAGAAGGTGCCGCGCTCCACGTCCTGGCCGGAAAGGCGCACGGGGTGGCCTTCCTGCAGGAGCGAGCAGAAGGCGAGCGCCTCGCCGGTCGCCCAGTCGATGCCCGCGCCGTCCTCGATGGACTTCTTGCGGTTGTCGAGGAAGCGCTGGATGGTCCGGTGGAGGTGGAAGCCCTCCGGCACCTTGGTGATCTTCTCGCCGATGGCCTTCAGGGTGTCGACGGCGACGCCGGTGTTGCCGCGGCGCGGATCGTCATCCTCCTGGGCGGCCTTGAAGCCCGCCCAGCGGCCGTCCAGCCAGTCCGCCTTGTTGGGCTTGTAGGCCTGGCCGGCCTCGTGCTCGGCCTCCAGCCGGTCACGCCACGCGTTGCGCATGGTCTCCACCTCGCCGGCGGTGACCACGCCCTCCGCCTCGAGCTTCTTGGTGTACAGCTCCAGCACGCTCGCGTGCTGGCGGATCACCTTGTACATCTTCGGCTGGGTGAAGGACGGCTCGTCGCCCTCGTTGTGGCCGAAGCGGCGGTAGCAGAACATGTCCACCACCACCGGCTTGTGGAAGCGCTGGCGGAACTCGGTCGCCACCTTGGCGCAGAACACCACGGATTCCGGGTCGTCGCCGTTGCAGTGGAAGATCGGCGCCTCGATCATCTTCGCCACGTCGGAGGGATAGGGCGAGGAGCGCGAGTAGCGCGGATTGGTGGTGAAGCCGATCTGGTTGTTGATGATGAAGTGGATCGACCCGCCGGTGCGGTGACCCTTCAGGCCGGAGAGGCCGAGGCACTCGGCCACCACGCCCTGGCCGGCGAAGGCGGCGTCGCCGTGCAGCAGCAGGGGCAGCACCTTGGTGCGCTCGCTGTCGCCCAGCTGGTCCTGCTTGGCGCGGGCCTTGCCCAGCACCACGGGATCCACGATCTCCAGGTGCGAGGGGTTGGCGGTCAGCGACAGGTGGACCTTGTTGTTGTCGAACTCGCGGTCGGACGAGGCGCCGAGGTGGTACTTCACGTCGCCCGAGCCTTCCACGTCGTCGGGGGCCCAGGAGCCGCCCTTGAACTCGTGGAACAAGGCACGGTGCGGCTTGCCCATCACCTGGGTCAGCACGTTCAGGCGGCCGCGGTGGGCCATGCCGAACACGATGTCCTTCACGCCCAGGTTGCCGCCGCGCTTGATGATCTGCTCCAGCGCCGGGATCAGGCTCTCGCCGCCGTCGAGGCCGAAGCGCTTGGTGCCGGTGAACTTCACGTCGAGGAACTTCTCGAAGCCCTCGGCCTCCACCAGCTTGTTGAGGATGGCGCGCTTGCCCTCGCGGGTGAAGGTGACTTCCTTGTCCGGCCCCTCGATGCGCTCCTGGATCCAGGCCTTCTCCTCGGGCGAGGAGATGTGCATGAACTCGACGCCGATGGAGGCGCAGTAGGTGCGGCGCAGAATCGACACCATCTCGCGGACGGTGGCGAACTCCATGCCCAGCACGTGGTCGATGAAGATCTTGCGGTCGAGGTCGGCCTCGTAGAAGCCGTAGGAGGCCGGGTCGAGCTCGGGCGCCTCGCGGGGCGGGGTGAGGTTCAGCGGGTCGAGGTTGGCGTGCAGGTGGCCGCGCATGCGATAGGCGCGGATCATCATCAGCGCCTTGACGGAATCACGGCTCGCCTGCTGCACCTCGGCCGCGGAGAACTCGACGCCCGCCTTCTGCGCCTTGGCCTTCACCTTGTCGGAAATGGCCTTCTCGACCTCGATCCACTGCCCGTCCATGGCCGAGACCAGCTCGCCGTTGGCGTGCTGGGGCCAGTGGGGCTTCTTCCAGGACGCGCCGCGGGCGTTCTGGATCACCTGGTTGGGGTCGTCCTTCAGTGCCGCAAAGAAGCTCTGCCACTCGGGGCTCACCGAATTCGGGTCGGCTTCGTAGCGGGCGTAGAGATCCTCGATCCAGGCGGCGTTCGCGCCATAGAGGAAGGAGGTGGAGAGAAAAACGTCGTTCTGTTCCGCGCGCGACATGGGCATCTTCCCGGGTGGTCGGTGGCGCCTCGCCTTCCTTCAGCGCATTTCGCGCGGAAAACCAAGCCCCAAAGACCTTCGTCTGCCACAAATCCGGCGTCCGGCCAGGGGCCGGGCACCCTTTCACCCCTGCGAGGCTCGTGGCGGCCTTCGGCAACGGTGCTCGACAACCTACAGATGGGATACGCCGCCCCTGGCCGTAAGGCCATGGCGGCGCTTTCCCGGAACCGCGCTCGCCAGTCGCCGAATTTCATGGCGAAATTGCGCGGCATCTCCCGCTTCGTCAGCCCATTGCGCCAGCGCTGGATCCCGGCGCAGGCGCACGGACCGGAAGTCGATGCCCCTCCCCCTGCGCGAGCGGGAGGGGCTTTTGCATCCTCAACCCTTGAGGACCTCGACGAGGGTCTTGCCGAGGCGGGCCGGAGAGGGAGACACGCGGATGCCCGCCGCCTCCATGGCCGCGATCTTGTCCTCCGCGCCGCCCTTGCCGCCGGAGATGATCGCGCCCGCATGGCCCATGCGGCGGCCGGGAGGCGCCGTGCGGCCGGCGATGAAGCCCACCATCGGCTTCTTGCGCCCCTTCTTCGCCTCGTCGGCGATGAACTGCGCCGCCTCTTCCTCCGCCGAGCCGCCGATCTCGCCGATCATGATGATCGACGTGGTCTTCGGATCGGCCAGGAACATCTCCAGCACGTCGATGAACTCGGTCCCCTTCACCGGGTCGCCGCCGATGCCTACCGCCGACGTCTGCCCCAGGCCCTCCTGCGAGGTCTGGAACACCGCCTCGTAGGTCAGCGTGCCCGAGCGCGACACCACGCCCACCGAGCCCTTCTTGAAGATGTTCGCCGGCATGATGCCGATCTTCGACTCGCCCGCCGTCACGATGCCCGGGCAGTTCGGCCCGATCAGCCGTGACTTGGAGCCGGAGAGCGCCCGCTTCACCTTCACCATGTCCAGCACCGGAATGCCTTCGGTGATGCAGACGATGAGCGGGATCTCGGCGTCGATGGCCTCCAGGATGGCGTCGGCCGCCCCCGGAGGCGGCACGTAGATCACCGAGGCGTCGGCCCCGGTCTTCTCCTTCGCCTCGATCACGGTGTCGAACACCGGCAGGCCGAGGTGGGTGGAGCCGCCCTTGCCCGGCGAGGTGCCGCCGACCATCTTGGTCCCGTAGATGATGGCCTGCTCGGCGTGGAACGTGCCGTTCTTGCCGGTGAAGCCCTGGGTGATGACCTTGGTGTTGGCGTCGATCAGCACGGACATCACGCAGCTTCCTTCTTCACAGCGGCCACGATCTTCTGCGCCGCATCATCCAGATCATCGGCCGGGATCACGTTCAGACCCGACTCCCGGATGATCTTCTTGCCTTCTTCCACGTTGGTGCCCTCGAGGCGCACCACCAGCGGCACCTGCAGGCCCACCGCCTTCACCGCCGCCAGCACGCCGCGCGCGATCACGTCGCACTTCATGATGCCGCCGAAGATGTTGACCAGGATGCCCTTCACATTGGGATCCGCGGTGATGATCTTGAAGGCCGCCGTCACCTTCTCCTCGGTGGCGCCGCCGCCCACGTCGAGGAAGTTGGCCGGGCTTTCGCCGTACAGCTTGATGATGTCGAGCGTGGCCATGGCGAGGCCCGCGCCGTTCACCATGCAGCCGATGGTGCCTTCGAGCGCGATATAGGCGAGGTCGTACTTGGACGCCTCGATCTCCTTCTCGTCCTCTTCCGTCAGGTCACGCAGCTCGGCGAGCTCGGGATGACGGAACAGGGCGTTGGAGTCGAAGGTCACCTTGGCGTCGAGCACGCGCAGCTGGCCGTCCTTGGTGACGATCAGCGGGTTGATCTCGAGCATGGCCATGTCGGTGTCGACGAAGGCGGTATAGAGCACCTCGGCGAGCTTGCCGGCCTGCTTGGCGAGGTCGCCGGAGAGGCCGAGGGCCTGGGCGATCTTGCGGCCGTGGAAGCCCTGCACGCCGGTAACCGGATCCACCGAGAAGGTGACGATCTTCTCAGGGGTGGAATGGGCCACTTCCTCGATGTCCATGCCGCCCTCGGTGGACACCACGAAGGCCACGTGGGAGGTGGCGCGGTCCACGAGCAGGGAGATGTAGAACTCCTTCTCAATGTCGGAGCCGTCCTCCAGGTACAGGCGGTTCACCTGCTTGCCGGCCGGGCCGGTCTGGATGGTCACGAGGGTGTTGCCGAGCATCTGGGAGACGAAGGTCTTCACCTCGTCGATGGACTTGGCGAGGCGCACGCCGCCCTTGTCGCCGGCCTCGGGCTCCTTGAACTTGCCCTTGCCGCGGCCGCCGGCGTGGATCTGGGACTTTACCACCCAGAGCGGACCACCGAGCTCCTTGGCGGCGGCCTCGGCCTCTTCCACCTTCAGCACCGGCACGCCGCGCGAGACCGGCGCGCCGTACTTCTTCAGGAGCGCCTTGGCCTGGTACTCGTGAATATTCATCTCTCGTCCCTCAGGGTTGCGAAGCGCCCCTCCCCCCGCCCGACCCCGCTGCCGTCATCCGCCGCGGCATGGCTGCCGCCGCGGGATCGCCAGGCTTGGGGCCGCCTCCTCCGCGGATCGGGCCCGGGCGCCTGCGGCAGCCGCCGCGAAGCCCGATGCCCCGGGAGGGGAGCCTTCGTCTCCTTCACCTCGCCGGTCGTCGTGCCGGCACGAAAACGGCGCACCTTACGGCGCGCCGCACTGTCGAGATCACTTCCCGAGGCCGGGTGCGATCTTCAGGCAGGCCTCCACCAATCCTTCGACGGCGGCGACCGATCTTTCGAACATGGCGCGCTCAGTCCGGTCGAGCTCGACCTCCACGATACGCTCCACACCGCGCGCGCCGATGACGGCCGGCACGCCCACATAGATGTCCCTGAGGCCGTATTCCCCTTCCAGCTTCGCGGCGACGGGGAGCAGGCGCTTCTTGTCCCGAAGGTAGCTCTCGGCCATGGCGATGGCGGAGGCCGCCGGCGCGTAGAAGGCGGAGCCGGTCTTCAGCAGGTTGACGATCTCCGCCCCGCCGTCCCGGGTGCGCTGCACGATGTCGGCGATGCGCTCCTCGCTGGTCCAGCCCATGCGGATGAGATCCGGCACCGGAATGCCGCCCACGGCGGAATAGCGCACCAGCGGCACCATGGTATCGCCGTGCCCGCCCATGACGAAGGCGGTGACATCCTCCACCGACACGCCGAACTCCTCGGCGAGGAAATAACGGAAGCGGGCGGAATCAAGCACGCCCGCCATGCCCACCACCTTCTCCGCCGGCAGGCCGCTGGTGCGCTGGAGCGCCCAGACCATGGCATCGAGCGGATTGGTGATGCAGATGACGAAAGCGTCCGGCGCATACTTGCGGATGCCGGCGCCCACCTGCTCCATCACCTTGAGGTTGATGGCGAGCAGGTCGTCGCGGCTCATGCCGGGCTTGCGCGGCACGCCGGCGGTGACGATCACCACGTCGGCGCCAGCGATGGCGTCGTAGCTGGAAGCACCGGCGAAGGCAGCATCGAAGCCCGCCACCGGGCTGAGCTCGGCGAGGTCGAGGGCCTTGCCCTCGGGCACGCCTTCCGCAACATCGAAGAGCACGATATCGCCCAAGTCCTTCAGCCCGGCGAGAAGGGCGAGCGTGCCGCCGATCTGTCCGGCCCCGATGAGGGCGATCTTGTTGCGGGCCATCCCAAGTCCCCGGAAACCACACTGCGAGACCGGCACATGAGACGAGCCGCCGCAGGATACGAGCGGCGCTTGACTACTCCCATCCGACCAGGGGTTCAAGACGGCCGCACTGCACAAATAGTGGGAGACGAGGCATTTTTGCCTTCAATGGAGGCCATTTTAAGGGGTTTTTCGCTCGATTTGCACCATGCGGAAAACCATCCCGCATGACGGGCCCATCGGCCTACCGTCGGCTGCCGATCCCGCGCCCCGGACGGCCGCCCCGGGGCGGCTGGGGTCGAGCGGCGCATGCCACCTGGAGGCGAGTTTTGGTGGGAATATACCCGCGGAGATGGTAGGCACGAGACATCCTCTTCCGGTGGTCGAAGAGATCGGGGGCCCGGCGGGCGACGGCGAGCGCCCGCGAGCGCGAAGAGCGGAAGACGATCGCCTGGAACGCGCTCGGCGGACCACGACGACCGGCACCGCAAGCGTAAGCGCGCAGCGGCGGGCGGTCGTCGGAGTGATCACGAAGGACGAATAATCACGAAGGACGAAGGGGAGCGAATTGCGCCCGGCTCGCCGGAGCCGGAGGGATCGGGAGGCCAATGCGCCATCCGGATCGGCTGCCAGACGAGGATGACGGGCGCCCCAAAGGGAACACGCGGGCCGCGGAGGGCCCTGCCCTGCGGCCGGACGGCAATGACCGCCCCGGCCCTGAAAAAATCTGCCCTCTCCCCGCACACGGCCGAGCGACCAGCCGAATGAAAAATATAAAACAAGAACGAAAATGGAACAAACAATCAGCGGGGAGAGGGCAGCCGGCCGGGGGCAGAAAAGCCGTCCGGACGGGAGAGCGTGGCCCACGGTGCCCGCCGCGCCGAAACGGCGGGCCGGGCACCCGGGCGAAAAGGGGGCCGGACTCCGGTCAGCTGCCGGTGGTCAGCGAGGTCAGGGAGACGAACGCGGGCTTCGGGCCGGGAGCGGGCGGGCGGTTCGGATCGTGCTCCTTCAGCACCTTGAACACCCGCTCCGCCATGGGGTTGGACTTGATGAAGTCCGCATAGGCCTGCGCCAGCATGGTCTGAGCGGACTTGAAGATCTCCTCCTCGCTCATGCCGTCGAACTCGGCCGAGACCAAATACTGGCCCATGCGACGCAGGATGTGCAGGCGCAACACCTGCAGCACTTCCGGCTGATACTCCACCTGCAGCAGATCGAAGAATTCTTCCGCACTGTGCAGGGACTTCAGCTTTTCGATCACGGACATTTCAGTCTCCTTTTCTTGATCTCTCCGAGGGGCCTCACGCAGCCTCGTCGGCGGTCGCTCCGCGGCCGCGCGACCGCTCGCTCTGCAAATGCGCGAGGCGGGCCTCGAGGAACTCGATCCGGTCGAGCAGGGAGACGATGGCCTCGCCCACCGGATCCGGCATCAGGTGGTGCTCCAGGTCGATCCGGCCGTCACCGAGGCGTCGGCGGTCGGCCATGGGCTTCACCACGCGGCCGGGAATGCCCACCACGGTCATGCCCGGAGGCACATCCTCGATCACCACCGAATTGGCGCCGATGCGGCAGCCCGCGCCCACGGTGATGGGGCCGAGGATCTTGGCGCCGGCCCCCACCAGCACGCCGTCGCGCAGGGTGGGATGGCGCTTGCCCGAGGTCCAGGAGGTGCCGCCCAGCGTGACCCCGTGATAGAGGGTCACGTCGTCGCCCACCTCCGCCGTCTCGCCGATGACCACGCACGCGCCGTGATCGATGAAGAAGCGCCGGCCGATGGTCGCGCCGGGGTGAATGTCCACATTGGTGAGGAAGCGGCCGAGCCAGGAGATGAAGCGGGCCGGGAACTTCACGCCCCGCCGCCACAGCCGGCTGGCAAGCCGGTGCCAGATCACCGCATGCACGCCGGGATAGGTCAGCACGATCTCGAAGGTATTGCGCGCGGCCGGATCGCGCGACTTCACGCAGTCCACATCCTCACGGATGAGCTTCCACACCGAAAGGGACCGGGCGTCGAGCGCCTTCGCATCGACGGCCGTGGCCTCGCCCGCCGCCGGGGCAGCGGCGAGCGGCACTTCCGTTCCCTGCCATTTCGGGCTTCCCATGATCATGGATCAGGCTCCCATCACTGCTGCGTGGCGGCGCTTCAGCGCCTCTTCGGTGAAGCTTTCCTCGTAGAAGCGCCGGAGCACCTCCGGCGAGACCGACTGCTTGGTCCGGGTGGCGAAGTCGCGCACCCGGGCGAGGATGGCGCGGCCGCGCGTCTCGTCCACCGCGAGGCCCTCGTCCGCCAGCGCGCGGGAGATGGCAGCAAGGCCGGAATGCTTGCCCAGCACCACCCGGTGGGCGCGCCCCAGCAGCTCCGGGCTCAGCGCCTCATAGGTGCCGCGGTCCTTCAGCAGGCCGGAGACATGGATGCCGCTCTCATGGGTGAAGACGTCCTCGCCCACGATGGCCTTGGTGCGGGGCATGGGCCGGCTGGCCGCCTCCATCACCCTCTGCGCCAGAGGCCGCAGGGCGCAGGGGTCGATGCCCGTTTCCGCCCGCGCCAGCTGCCGCAAGGCGATGGCCACCTCCTCCAGCGCCGCATTGCCGGCGCGCTCGCCGAGGCCCGCCACCGTCACGCTCGCGTGACGGGCGCCGCCGGTGACCGCCGCCAGCGTGTTGGCGGTGGCAAGGCCCAGATCGTCATGGGCGTGGAACTCGATCTCCAGGTCCGTCGCGTTCGCCACCCGGCGCACCAGCGCATAGGTGGAGAAGGGATCGAGCACGCCCAGCGTGTCGGCGAGGCGCAGGCGGAAGGCCCCCACCTCCTTCGCCGTCTCCGCCACCTTGCACAGGAAGTCCGGGTCGGCGCGGGAGGCATCCTCGCAGCCGATGGCCACGGTGAAGCCGAGCTTGGTGGCGAGCGTGCCCACGTGCTTCAGGGCCGCCAGCGCCCAGTCGCGGTCGCGGTCCAGCTTGCCCTTCAGCTGCCGGTCCGAGGTGGGGATGGAGAGATTGACGTAGCTGACGCCGGCGGACACTGCGGCGAACAGGTCCGCCTCGCTCATGCGGCACCAGGCGGCGACGCGCAGCGGCAGCTTGAGAGAGACGATGGAGCGCAGCGTCTCGATCTCCTCGTCGCCCATCGCCGGGGTGCCGGCCTCGATCTCCGGCACGCCGGCCGCCGCCAGCGCCTCCGCGATCTCGATCTTCTCCTTGCGGGAAAAAGCGACACCCGGCGCCTGCTCGCCGTCGCGCAGGGTGGTGTCATTCAGGAAGACGGTGCGCCCCGGCATCGTCCCCGTGGCGGCGCCGGAGGCGTCCGCCGAGGCCCGGGTGGTACGTCCCGTGACGGCCGATGGTGACTTCGCGAGCATGGGTTCTTTCCCGTCTGCCCCAGCCGGAAAACCGGCCGGAGATGTGAATTCCCACCCGGGCCTAGGCCCGGACCCCATCAGTTCGGCAAGCCGGCGCCTCCCGGCGTCGGCAGCACCGGGTGATCCTCGAACACGAACCCGCCCCGTCCCGGCGCGCTCACGAAGTCGATGCGGATGCCCTGGGTCATCGCCCGCGAGGGTTGGTCGATGAACACCTTCAGCCCGCCCTGCTCGATCACCACGTCGCCGTCGCGCTCCGCGGTTTCGAGATGCATGGAGTAACGCACGTCCAACCCGGCCTCGGCGCCGATGCCTGCCGGAATGCCCGCATGAACGACCACCCGCAGGCCCTCGGCATCGGTGGCGCGCGAGAGGGCCGCCTTCACCGCAGCCACCGCACTGGTCGTGAGCGTGATCATCCTGTCCACCTGCGCCGGGTCAGCCCCCGCAGAGTGACTGGCAAAGCCTGTGCCATCACGCCAAGATGTTGGTTTTTATCGGAAAATTAAAAATCATGAGGCTGTCGCAAACACGACACCTGACGACCTTGTGCGGTGTTCGACAGGTTCACGACAGACAAGGCCGGCGCGCCTGGCGTAACAGCCTACGTAATACTACGTATCGCACCGTCCACGCGCCGGCTTTCTTCGCGGCGGCCCGGAACAACATGGCTGCGAGCGCCCTTCACCTCGCGCAAGGCGGGCGCGCGCACGTCACACGAGAACTGCGACCTGTCGGTGACGGCCGCCTGCTCAGGCGGGGGAGATCACCACCTTCACGTCGGCGGGCTTGGCCCAATAGGGCGCGGAAGTCACCAGCACATGGGCGCCGGCCGCCGCATAGGCCGCGGCGTTCTGCAGGTTCACGCCGCCGGCCGCCGCCACCTTGGTGGCGGGGGCGATCTCGGCCACGCGGGCGGCGACGATGCGAATGTCGTCCGGCGTCATCTTCTCGCACTGGAGGACATCGGGATAGGCAGGCAACACCTTCTCCACCTCGTCCGGCGTCTTCACCTCCACCACCACCTTCTTCTCCGGCGCCGCCCGGCGCAGCGCCCGGATGCCGGCGGCGGGATCGGTGAGAAACACCTGGTGCTCGGGAAACAGCAGGAGCGTCTCCGACAATCCCAGCCGATGGGGAAAGGCGCCGCCGGCGCGGATGGCGGCGATCATCTGCGCCTTGGCGCCGGGGAAGGTCTTCCGGGTTGTCACCACCGCCACGTCCGGAGCCACGGCGCGGGCTGCCGCGACGATGCCGGCGGTGAGGGTGGCGATGCCGGAGAGATATTCCACCAGCGTCTGCGCCACCTTCCAGGCCCGGAAGATGGGGCCGGCCTCGCCCTCGGCCATGAGGATGGTCTCGCCGGCCGGAACCCGCTCGCCCGAGGTCGCCAGCAGATTGGCGGTCGCGCCGGCGGTGCGGAACAGGGCCTCGGCCACCTCCGTCCCGCAAACCGTGGCATCCGCCCGCATGGCCATGGTGAGGCGCGCGGCGGCGCCGGTCAGGGCGAGAGCCTCGGTGGTGAGGTCGCCATAGGGCGCGTCTTCCGCCAGCAGTTCGTCCAGCGTCGCCTGCGTCCACCACCTGTAGGTCATGCTACGCCCCCTGCCCGCGCCCCGGGCCCTGTGCCGGACCCGATACAGCTCGAAGCCTTAGCCCGTGCGGATCGGCCGGTCCATCCGGGAAAATCGCCGCACGCCATCCGGGACGAAAGCGGCATTGCGCCGCACGCGCCTCACCTCGCGACGCAGCAAATTGCGATTAACTTGCGACCATGGATGGGTGGGGTTCCGCCCCGGTCACGCGTCGCAAAGGCGACAGGTGCGCGGACAGGGACAGCACCCATTCTGGAATGGCTCGCATTTCCGCGGGCGGCCGCCACTGGCGCGCCGCTTGCATCCGGTGCGGGGACCGCACGTTCCAAGCATCCCACATTCCTTTTCGGAGACCACATTCATGCTCGGCATCGGCAGCACCCTCCCGGCCTTCTCCGTCACCGGGGTGAAGCCCGGCTTCAACAGCCACGAAGAGAACGGCGTGTCCGCGTTCGAGGAGATCACGGAAGCCAGCTTCCCCGGCAAGTGGAAGATCATCTTCTTCTACCCGAAGGACTTCACCTTCGTGTGCCCCACCGAGATCGCCGAGTTCGCGCGTCTCGCCGAGGACTTCGAGGACCGCGACGCGGTCGTGCTCGGCGGCTCCACCGACAACGAGTTCGTGAAGCTCGCCTGGCGCCGTGACCACAAGGACCTGAACAAGCTCCCCATCTGGTCGTTCGCCGACACCAACGGCTCGCTCACCGACGGCCTCGGCGTGCGCTCGCCGGCGGGCGTGGCGTTCCGCTACACCTTCGTCGTGGACCCCGAGAACGTCATCCAGCACGTCTACGCCACCAACCTGAACGTGGGCCGCAACCCGAAGGACACGCTCCGCGTGCTCGACGCGCTGCAGACCGACGAGCTGTGCCCCTGCAACCGCGAGGTCGGCGGCGACGTCCTCAAGGTGGCCTGAGGCACGGGATCGACATGTCCATCGATGCCCTGAAGGACCGGATCCCGGCCTTCGCCAAGGATGTGAAGCTCAACCTCTCGGCCCTGCCCCGGGAAGACAGCCTCACCCCCCAGCAGCTCTACGGGCTGCTGGTGGCGTGCGGGATCACCACCCGCAATCCCGACGTCGCCCGCGCCCTCGAGGCCGAGGCGACGCCGCACCTGACGCCGCAGGCCCTGGACGCGGCGAAGGCCGCCGCCTCCATCATGGCCATGAACAACGTCTACTACCGCTTCACGCACCTCGCCTCGAACAAGGCCTACGAAACCCTCCCTGCCAAGCTGCGGATGACCGTGATCGGCAATCCGGGAGTGGACAAGGCGGACTTCGAGCTGTGGTCGCTGGCGGTGTCGGCCATGAACGGCTGTGGCCGCTGCATCGACTCCCACGAGAAGGTGCTGCGCGACGCCGGCATCCGTGAGGACCAGATCCAGGCCGCGGTGCGCATCGGCGCCGTCGTCGCCTCCGCCGCCGTGGCGCTGGAGGCTGCGAGCCTGGGCCTCCAGGCGGCCGCCGAGTAGTCGTTTCCGCTGGAATGAAGACCGAACGGGCCGGAAGCGATGCTTCCGGCCCGTTCCTGTTTAGGGGTTCTCAGGCGGTCACCGCCTCGCGCTTGCGGGCATGGCGCAGCAGCTTCAGGCATTCGATGGTCGAGGCAAGGTCCAGGGCGGAAAAGCCCTCGGGGGTCTCGGGCTCCGGGTCCGCGCCACGGGCGAGCAGCTTTTCCACCACCTCCGCCTTGCCGGCGGACGAGGCATACATCAGCGACGTGGCACCATTGTCGTTGCGGTTGTCGATGGCGATGCCCGCATCCACCAGCCGGTCAATGATATGGAGGTGACCGCCCACGCAGGCGAGCCACAAGGCCGTATTGCCATCCCCATTACGGGCTTCGAGGTTCGCGCCGGCGGCGATCAGCCGCTCGACCATCTCGGCGAGGCCTTCACGGCAGGCCTTCATCAGCGGCGTCATGCCGTTCTCGACCGTCGCGTTCACGCCGTCCGCCGGGAAGCCCAGGCTGGCGAGCCAATTGGCAAGCGCCTCGTCCGGCGTTGCCGCAGGCCCCCGCGCGCTGGTGAAGCTGCGCCAGGCCTCGAAGCCGCCGTCGAGGCTCATCACGTCCGCGAAGCCGAAGTCGGAGAGGGTCTGCGCGTACTCGCGGCTGGCATGCCCGTGGTAGCAATAAATCAGCACCGGCGCCGACTTGGAGGCGCCGCCGATGATCTCGGACAGGCCGGAGAAGGTGATGTTCCGCGCCCCCTCCACATGGCCGGCGCCGTAGGAATTGGCATCCCGCACGTCAAGCAGCAGGGCCGTGCCTTCGGCGACGATGGCGCCCGCCTCCTCCACGCCGATGCAGCGGAAGGGAATGCGCTGTCTCATGCCGTCCTCCAGAAACGATCCCGGGCGAAAGAACTGCCCGCGCCAATAATGAACCGATACGAACCGGGAGCGGTCAGGCCGTGCGGCCGGGATAGGCCGGCTCGGTGCTGATGCGCGTGTCGCCGGCCGGCCGCCCCACCGTGAAATTATAGAGCGACTGGAATCTCAGGCTTTCGAGGCCCAGCAGCCGGTGCAGATCGTCGTCGAAATAGCAGCCGATGCCGGTGCCGCGGAATCCCGCGGCCTCCGCCTCCAGATACAGGACCTGCCCGAGAAGCCCCGCCTCCCAATGCAGCTGGCGATAGCGCCAGGCATCATGCGCGACGGTGTCCTCGAACTCGCTCAGCAGCGTCAGTGCAAAGCTCGAATCGCTGGCGATGGCCTGATGGCAGCTCACGGTGCGGGCGATAGCGCGGCAGTCGGTCTCCACCAGCGTGTAGAGCGGCAGATGCTCCGGGCACCCCTCCGGCGTCGTCCACTGGAAATCGCTGCGCAGGGCCGCACGCAGGGGCTCCACCACGCCGGAGCGGCGCGGCAGGGCATAGAGCCCGGGGACGAGCCCCTCCACCCGGTGCACGAACAGCAGCGGATGCACCCGCGGCGCATAGGTCCAGGCGTCGAAGGGCGCGGCGGGTCGCGCCAGAAGGGCGTCGAGGAGGCCGAAGAACACCGTCTTCGGCATCGTCCCGTCTTTCGCCAGGAAACGCTGGGCGCTGCGCCGGCCGAGGATGACCGCGGAGGCCGGTGCTTCCCCCGCCACATCCCGCGCGGGCAGGTCCGGCGCGACCTCCGGCGCATCCGCCTCCACCGCCTCACCGCCATGGGTCGCGGCGCTCACCTGGTCGATCACCGGCCAGCGGTAAAGGGGATGGCGGTCGAGCACATTGGCGCGGCCGGCCCAGCGCGCGGCCTCCGGCGTCGCCGGCGGCGCCAGCGGGGACTGGGCGATGGCGATGAGGATGTCGGGATCCTCACGTTCCGCCCCGGCGAAATCGGACGCGCGGTCCGCTCCGGTCAGCCGGGCGATCTCGGCGCTGCCGACGCCCTCCACCATGCGCGCCGTCCAGCCGAGGCAGGCGGCAGCATAGCGTACGGCGGCCAGCGCATGGCCGAGGTCCAGCTGGCAATAGCGGAAGGCCCGCTCGCCATATTTCCATGCCTCGCGCCAATGGATCGAGGTGAGGGCCAGCCACACGCCGGCGGGCCCCTCCGCGGCAGGGCCGAACTGCTGCTCATAGGCAAAGCCCGACGCCCCGGCCACCGCGACCGAGGCCCGGGGCGGCGGCGAGCGGCGCTGCTCCAGCACGTGGTCGCGGCTCACATAATGGTGGACGCCATCCGGCAGACCCGCGACGCCCTGCGCCACCACATAAGCCTCGGTGGGGTGAAGATTGCCGCTGGAGGGATTGCAGCGCAGCGCCCAGCGGTCGGGCCCGAACTGCTTCCAGGCCGCCAACCCGAAGGACAGCTCCAGCAGCAGCGCCACGCCCGCGAGGTCCAGCGCCGCCGGCGACACGGAACCGGGCGTGACCATGTCGCGATAGCTGACGCCCAATTGCTCCGCCGCCAGCGGCAGCGACAGGCGCGGCGCACCTTCGAACGTGCGGAAGGGATTGGGCTGCAGGTCCCAATCCAGGGTCTCCGGTCCGGCGGCATAGGCCTTCAGGCTGTGTTTCGTCCGGGCATGATAGGCGAGCGCCACATCGGCGGAACGCGCGGGGGGCAGCGGCGCGTTCATGGTTCAGGACGCCTTCCGTTCGGCAGGCGCCGGGCAGGGATTCGGCTCGTTGGGATGCGAGCAGCCCTCGAGCGGCCGCGCGCCGGGCGCGGCCGGCCCGAGCAGGGAGAGCACCGGCTCCCGATCGAAGCCCGCGCAGCGCGCGCCCTCCACCTCCACCAGCGGGCGGCGGATGAGCAGCGGCTCGGCGAGCATCATGGCGATCGCGTCCTTGGCGTCGACGGAGGCGGGATCCACCGCGCCGGACTTCACCCTCGGCGCGGCGGGGTTGAACCAGGTCGCCACCGGCGTGTCGCCGAAGAAGCCCATGAGCCGCTCGGCCGTCCAGGGCTCGGCGAGCAGGCTCTTCACCACCAGCGCATGGCCGGCATTGGCGAGGGCGAGCTTCTGCCGGGCGTTGGTGCCGCAGCCGGGCTTCTCGTAGAAAGTGACGGTCGCCACGGCCGGATTACTTCAGGACCGAGAGCTGCACGAGCGGCGCGGCGCCGCCGCGGCCGAGCACGGTATCCACCTTCTTGCGCACGCCCTCAAGGGTCAGGGGCTTGACCACCGCGCCGTGGGCGCCGGCCTTCATCCCGCTCACCGCCACCGCCTCGTCCTCCTTGCCGGTGACGATGAGGATGCGCACGTTCGGGAACTTCTCCTTCATCTCGGCGATCAGCCCGTCGCCATGGGTCTTGAGCAGGGACACGCCAAGCAGGATCACGTGCGGCATCAGCCAGCCGGTTCCCTTCTCGTAGGCCTCCTCGGGGGTGGCGAGCTCGTGGGTCTCGATCTCGTCGTGCAGCATGAACTGGAGCGCCGCGCGCGTGATCTCATCCTCATCCACCACGAAGACGCGCCGCTGGTCCACCGCCTTGGAAGTCTCAACGCCGATCTGCATCTTAACCCTCGCTCGTCTTCCCCTCGCGGGGCGTTCACCCGTTCGCTCGCCCGCCCGTTCGCTCGCCCGCATGGGACCATGCGGGCCGGGCGCGCAAAGAACGCGTCAAGCAAGTTCCGTTCCTGCGGCATCCGACCGCCATTCTGGTCCCGCCGCGCGGCATTGTTCACCCTGTGTTTCAACGCCCGCGCACGCGCGAACGCATCCGGACGCCGGCGCCCGTCCGCATGCGCGCGACGGTTTTCAGACACGCGTCCGCCTGCATGCGCCCGCGTTGTTTCGATTCCGACACAGCAAAGGCCGGCTGTCATGTTCGACACAGCCAGGCCTCACCCCGCCCAGCCGCCCGGATTTTGATGCAAATCAAAGATTTGCGGGTCATCGGGGCGAATGGCACGCTGGTTGCTCCTCCTGCTGCGCAACAGCGAGTGAGGGCTGAGTGCACGCCTAGGCCGATCTGCCAGCGATGCGCTCCTTCCCGTAACCCGCGGGGCGTTTCCGACCGATATTGCTGACGAGAGAAACGGCCTCGCGCCAATCGCGCGGTGGTCTTCTGAATAGGTTCGAAGGAGAGCAAGATGTCGCTGCGACAGATCGCGTTTTACGGCAAGGGTGGCATTGGCAAGTCCACCACGTCCCAGAACACCCTGGCTGCGCTTGCGCAGATGGGCCACAAGATCCTCATCGTGGGCTGCGACCCGAAGGCGGATTCGACTCGCCTGATCCTGCACGCGAAGGCCCAGGACACCATCCTCTCGCTGGCCGCGAACGCCGGCTCGGTTGAGGACCTGGAGCTCGAGGACGTGATGAAGGTGGGCTTCGAGGACATCCGCTGCGTGGAGTCCGGCGGTCCGGAGCCGGGCGTGGGCTGCGCCGGCCGCGGCGTGATCACCTCGATCAACTTC
Organism: Xanthobacter nonsaccharivorans; assembly: GCF_043194755.2. Taxonomy (NCBI): domain Bacteria; kingdom Pseudomonadati; phylum Pseudomonadota; class Alphaproteobacteria; order Hyphomicrobiales; family Xanthobacteraceae; genus Xanthobacter; species Xanthobacter nonsaccharivorans. The sequence goes on from NZ_CM195526.1 coordinate 4,613,813, forward strand.
CTTGAGGAGAACGGCGCGTACGAGGACATCGACTACGTGTCCTACGACGTTCTGGGCGACGTGGTGTGCGGCGGCTTCGCCATGCCGATCCGCGAGAACAAGGCCCAGGAGATCTACATCGTCATGTCGGGCGAGATGATGGCCATGTATGCGGCCAACAACATCTCCAAGGGCATCCTGAAGTATGCGAACTCCGGCGGCGTGCGCCTGGGTGGGCTGGTGTGCAACGAGCGCCAGACCGACAAGGAGCTCGAGCTGGCGGAGGCCCTGGCGGCCAAGCTCGGCACGCAGCTGATCTACTTCGTGCCGCGCGACAACATCGTGCAGCACGCCGAGTTGCGCCGCATGACGGTGGTCGAGTATGCCCCGGATTCCGGGCAGGCCCAGCACTACCGGAACCTTGCCAACAAGGTTCACAACAACGCGGGCAACGGCATCATCCCGACCCCGATCACCATGGACGAGCTCGAAGACATGCTCATGGAGCACGGCATCATGAAGGCCGTCGACGAGAGCCAGGTCGGCAAGACCGCCTCCGAGCTCACCGCCTGAGCCTCAGACTGACGCAATCCCGGCGGGCCGCACCCCGGCCCGCCGGCCCAAGACGCCCGGCCACGCGGATCTTCCGCGCATATTTCAGACGGCTGCGGCGTGACCTTTTCGATACGCCTTTTCAATCGACGTACCGTCGAGACTTCTCAAGCGTCACGGTCCCTCGCCGCAAGGCGGGGGACCATTGCTGAGAGGCCCCCGCTGCCGCGGCACCCCTTTCGACATTCTCCCCGATCCGGATCGCGCCGACCTTCCGCCGGCCTTGGCTTCTCTTCATATCCATGGACGGGCGACGTCGCGCTTGCGACGTTCTTCTTGTCGGAAGGCGCGCCTCAGCGACAAACACATGGCCACGTCTTGGCCATAACCGACATTCGCGCAGATGCGACGCAATCGCAGCCCTCGACCTGTCGCCTTCCTGACAAGAACGCGGCTGGCCCGCCGCGAGCCCCCGCCAGCCCCCTTGGCGCAGATCCGACAAAAATTTGCAATCGACTGATTTCAAATATCTTTCAGCCCCGCGCCCGGCTTGGTACGCGCTTTGCTAGTCAAGTTCGCAGGAGCCCCGTTGAATGGCTCGGAGCGAATTCATGCATATCGTCGTCTGCATCAAACAGGTCCCGGATTCGGCGCAGATCCGCGTCCATCCCGTCACGAACACGATCATGCGGCAGGGCGTGCCGACGATCATCAATCCCTATGACCTGTTCGCCCTCGAAGAGGCGATGCGCCTGCGCGACAAGTTCGGCGGCGAAGTCACCGTGCTGTGCATGGGGCCGCCCTCCGCCGAGGACAGCCTGCGCAAGGCGCTCACCTTCGGCGCCGATCGTGCGGTGCTGCTGACCGACCGCTTCTTTGCCGGTTCCGACACGCTCGCCACGTCCTTTGCTCTGGCCACCGCCATCAAGAAGGTCGCCGACACCTGGGGCCAGCCGGACATTGTCTTCACCGGCAAGCAGACCATCGACGGCGACACCGCCCAGGTCGGCCCCGGCATCGCCAAGCGCCTCGGCCTGCTGCAGATCACCTATGTGGCGAAGATCGCCGAGTTTGATCAGGAAGGCCGCAGCATCACCCTGGAGCGCCGCGCCGAAGGCGGGACCCAGGTGCTGAAGACCCAGCTGCCGTGCCTCATCGCCATGCTTGAGGGCACCAACGAGATCCGCCGCGGCACCATGATGGATGCCCTGCGCGCCGCCCGCGTCGAGGTGGTGAAGTGGAGCGCCAAGGACGCCGGCGTGGAAGACCTCAGCAAGTGCGGCCTCAAGGGCTCGCCCACCATCGTGAAGCGCGTGTTCGCGCCGAGCGCCAGGGCCGAGAAGGCCAAGTTCGTCGAGGCCCCCGAGGGCGGAAACCTCGCCGAGGCGCTGATCGCCGAGGTGTTCACCCGCCAGCCCGCCCTCGAAGCCGACCTGACCGCGCTCGCGCGCGGCTTCTGACGGCCCCGCGGAACCCAGGAACAGAGAGCCGACCATCATGAGCGAGCCGAAGACACCCCCAGCACCCGCCGCCGGTGGACGCGCGTCCACCAAGAAGGAGCTGCCTGAACACTTCAAGGCGTACAAGCACGTCTGGGTGTTCATCGAGCAGGAGCGCGGCCAGGTCCATCCGGTCTCCTGGGAGCTGATGGGCGAAGGGCGCAAGCTCGCCGACAAGCTGAAGGTGGAGCTCGCCGCCGTGGTGCTCGGCGCCGAGGGGGAGACGGTGCGTGACGCGGTGGCGGAAGCCTTCTGCTACGGCGCCGACCTCGCCTATGTGGTGGCCGACCCGGTGCTGACCGACTATCGCAACGAGTCCTATACCTCGGCGATGACGGATCTGGTGAACACCTACAAGCCGGAGATCCTGCTGCTGGGGGCGACCACCCTCGGCCGCGACCTCGCCGGCTCCGTGGCCACGACCCTGCTCACCGGCCTCACCGCGGATTCCACCGAGCTGGACGTGGACGCGGACGGCTCGCTCGCCGCCACCCGGCCCACCTTCGGCGGCTCCCTGCTCTGCACCATCTACACGCTGAACTACCGCCCCCAGATGGCCACCGTCCGTCCGCGCGTGATGTCCATGCCGCTGCGGGTGGAGAAGCCCATCGGCCGCGTGGTGGAGCACAAGCTCGGCGTCGTGGAGGCGGACATCGTCACCAAGATCCTGAACTTCATCCCGGACCGCGATTCCAACAAGGCCAACCTCGCCTACGCCGACGTGGTCGTGGCGGGCGGCATCGGCCTCGGATCGCCGGAAAACTTCCAGCTGGTGAAGAATCTCGCCAAGGCCATGGGCGCCGAGTTCGGTTGCTCGCGGCCGCTGGTGCAGAAGGGCTGGGTGAGCTCCGACCGGCAGATCGGCCAGACCGGCAAAACCATCCGGCCGAAACTGTATATCGCCGCGGGCATTTCCGGCGCCATCCAGCATCGCGTGGGCGTGGAGGGCGCGGACATGATCGTCGCCATCAACACCGACAAGAACGCCCCCATCTTCGACTTTGCCCATGTGGGCATCGTGACCGACGCCATCCGCTTCCTGCCGCTGCTGACGGAAGCCTTCGACAAGCGCCTGTCCGCCCATTCCCGCGACAAGCTTGCCAGCTGAAGCCAGAGACGAGGAGAGCTCCGATGATCGACGAAAAGTTCGATGCGATTGTCGTCGGCGCCGGCATGGCCGGCAATGCGGCGGCCTACACCCTTGCGACGCGCGGCCTGAAGGTGCTTCAGCTGGAGCGCGGCGAGTATTCCGGCTCGAAGAACGTGCAGGGCGCCATTCTCTATGCCGATATGATGGAGAAGATCATTCCCGACTTCCGGGAAGACGCTCCGCTTGAACGCCACCTGATCGAGCAGCGCTTCTGGATGATGGGCGAGCACTCCCACACCGGCCTGCACTACCGGTCCGACGACTTCAACGAAGAGAAGCCGAACCGCTACACCATCATCCGCGCCCAGTTCGACAAGTGGTTCAACAAGAAGGTGCAGGAGGCCGGGGCCCTCACCGTCTGCGAGACCACGGTGACGGAGCTGGTGCAGGACGCCTACGGCAAGGTGATCGGCGTGAAGACCGATCGCGGCGGCGGCCAGATCCATGCGGACGTTGTCGTGCTGGCGGAAGGCGTCAGCGGTCTTCTCGGCACCCGCGCCGGCCTGCGCAAGATTCCCAAGCCCACCGAGGTCGCCCTCGCGGTGAAGGAAATGCACTTCATGCCGCAGGAGGTGATCGAGCAGCGCTTCAACATCAAGGGCAACGAGGGCGCGGTGATCGAGGCCGCCGGCACCATCTCCGAGGGGATGACCGGCATGGGCTTCATCTACACCAACCGGGAGTGCATCTCGCTCGGCATCGGCTGCCTGGTCTCCGACTTCCAGAAGACCGGCGAGAGCCCCTACCAGTTGCTCGAGCGGTTCAAGAAGCACCCCTCCGTCGCCCCCCTCATCGAGGGCTCCGAGGTGAAGGAATATGCCGCGCACCTCATTCCCGAGGGCGGATACAAGGCGATCCCCCAGCTGTTCGGCGACGGGTGGGTGGTGGTGGGCGACGCTGCCCAGCTCAACAATGCCATTCATCGCGAGGGCTCCAACCTCGCCATGACGTCGGGACGCATCGCCGCGGAAGCCATCTTCCAGGTGAAGTCCCGCAAGGACCCCATGACCTCGGCCAACCTCTCGCTCTACAAGAAGATGCTGGAGGAAAGCTTCGTCATGAAGGATCTGAAGAAGTACAAGGACATGCCGCAGCTTCTGCACGTCCAGTCGCAGAACTTCTTCCTCACCTATCCCCAGCTGGTCAACAAGGCCATGGAGAACTTCGTGCGCGTCGACGGCACGCCGAAGAAGGACAAGGAGAAGATGACGGTGAGGTCCTTCACCTCCGCGCGGTCGTGGGCGGGCCTGTTCGGCGACGCCTTCAAACTCGCCCGCGCCTGGCGCTGACGGCCCTTTCGTCAGGCACAGCGTTCGCAAATCGCGGCGGATCGAGGTCCGCCGCCGCCAACCTTACGGGAGTCACCCCATGGCCGAAGCCGTTCGCGTCGAGGACAAGCTCTTCCAGAACCGTTACCTGGTGGATGCTGGTCGCGCTCACATCAAGGTGCGCCCGCACACCACCCCCTCCCCGGCCCTCAAGACCCTCCTCACCGCCTGCCCGGCCCGCTGCTACGAGCTGAACGACAAGGGCCAGGTGGAGATCACCGCCGATGGCTGCGTGGAATGCGGCACCTGCCGGATCATCGGCGAGCCCTCCGGCGACATCGAGTGGAACTATCCGCGCGGCGGGTACGGCGTGCTTTTCAAGTTCGGTTGAGCAAGAAGCCTCCTGGATTACCGCCCCGCTTTGAATCCGAAGCGGGGCGGACAGCCTTTTGGCGGCACGCTGCGGCGCCACAACAGATGGCGCAGTGCAAATAAGCTCGTCGCGCCGGACGACTGGAATGGTCGCGCCTTCGCTCCTACATTGGACGCGGGAGGTGTGCTTATGTCCGCACGCATGGTTGCAGAGCCTGAAGCACCGATCGAAGCCTTGGACTGGCAGGGACGGCCCCTGCGCTGCCAGGACTGCCCGCACGAGGATATGCACGCCGAGGGGCGTTGCGACCTCGGAAAGGTGTGCGTGGCCGACCGGCGCCGAAAGCGCATCGACCGCTTCTTTTCCAACAATGCTGCGCTCGCCGCGCGCTATCTGTGCCATCCCTATTTCGAGGTGCGCGCCCTCGCCGCCAAGCACGCCAGCATCTTCCTCCTCGCCCCGCTCAAGGACGATCCGGAAGCCGATGTGCGGGTGACCGTCGCCTACCGCCTCCCCCTCGCCCGTGTGAAAGACCTGCGCTTCGATCCGGAGCCGCGGGTGCGGATCGCGGTGATGGATCGGCTGGACGGGGCCGAGATCGTCCCGTTCTTCTCCGACACGGACTACAATGTGCGCGTCGCTGCCACGCGGCGCGCCCCGCCCGATTCTCTCGTGCTCCTGATGCACGATCCGGAGCCGGACGTCCGCCGGGCCGTGGCGCGCAGGCTGCCGCAGCAGCATCTGTCCCGCATGGCTGCCGATGCCGACCCGCTCGTGCGCCTCGAGGTGGCGGGACACCTGACACCGGAAGACCTGAAGATCCTCGCCCAGGATGACGACATGCGCGTGCGCTTCGCGGTGGCGGAGCGGATCGACCCGAAATTCCTCGCCCCCCTGGCCAATGACGAGGTTGCCCCCATCGCCGAGGTGGCGCGCCAACGCCTCTCCCTGGCCTGATAGCGCTTCGACTTCATCGATCACCGAGCCGGCGGGACGCTCCCCATGCGTTCCGCCGGTTTTCTTTTGACCGCCGCCGCGAGTTCCTGCCCGCGAGCTGAAAATCATTCGCAAATATTATCTCATATCTTCCAATTTTTATTTTGCACCGCATCATTTCTCTGAAAATAACTTCAAGCGCCGAAATAAATGGCATCCATCGTGCATGGTAAAGCTGTTGATGAATGGCAGAGCGAGCGCCCCTGCCCCCTTGATCCAGCGCTCGAGAATCGAGGATGCCATGATCGAAGTCACAGCAAACAACGTGAAGTTTTCCGCTTACAGAGCGGATCCGGAAGGCCCGCCCAAGGGTGCCGTGGTGGTTCTCCAGGATGTGTTCGGCGTGACCGCGGACATTCGCAAGATCGCGGACGACTTTGCCGCCGCGGGCTATGTGGCCGTGGCCCCCGCCCTGTTCGACAAGGTGAAGTCCAATATCGAGCTCGATACATCCGCCGCCGAGGAAGGGCGCGGCATCACCACCGAGCTCGGGCGCGAGTGGCCGCTGGAAGCCATCCAGGCCACGGTGGACACGGTGAAGGACGCCGGCAAGGTGGCGCTCGTCGGCTACGCCTGGGGCGGCTACCTGGCCTATATGGCGGCCAACAAGGTGCAAGGTCTCGCCTGCGCCATCGGCTACCACGCCGATGGTCTCCTGGAGGGTGTCCGCGAGAAGCGACGGGTCCCCACCCTGATCCACTTCGCCGAGCAGGACCCTGCCATTCCGGAGGAGGAGATCATCCAGTTCCGGGCCTGGCGGCCGGATGTCTCCGCCTTCTTGTATCCGGGCGCGACCCGCGGCTTCGTCTATTCCGCCGCCCCGACCTACAATGCGGAAGCCGCCGAGAAGGCCAAGGAGCGCACGCTTTACTGGCTGTCCCAATATGTGGTGGGGCAGGGCCCGGTTCAGATGAAGAACGCTGGCGCCTATGCCCAGGCCAAGACCGAGAAGAAGGGCAAGAAGAAGCCCGAGGCCGACGACATGGGCCCGCCCGTCGACTGACACAGCTGGCCGGCGCGCATGGGCCCTTGGCCCGCGGGCCGGCCGCCTTCATTGCCGGACATCTGGTCTTTACCGCAAGTCTCGCCGCTCCCGGCTCCCTTGGCCCGGGGGCGAGCGCTACGGATTTGTAGCTGGATTGATGCCCCCGACTGGTTCAATCTGATAAATACTTCATCGGATCCGGTTCAGCGGGAGAACGCCATGAGCGTGATCGAGCATGACTTCGGCGCGGGCACGCGGAAGAAGGAGCGCAGGTTCCGCAAGCTGCTGAGCCTGGATGCCCTGCACGAACAGAATGTCCGCGCCAATCCGCTGCCTTATCTCGAACGGGCGAGCGAACGGATCTTCCAGCTTGAAAAGGCCATTTTCGAGGCCGCCCTCGCTGGCCGGCCGCCCGCCAGCGGGGAGCTGCAGGACGATGCGGTGACCCTCTCGAAGGCGGAACTCGACAGGCTGCTGGCCTGCCGCGCCATTGTCGACGCCACCTTTGCCCAGATTCAGGCACGAGACGACGAGACCGACTGAATCGGCAGCGGGACGGGCGGAGGGCGGAACCGCGCTTCGATCCCGCCCGCGCCTCACTGCAGGCGCTTCGCGCTCAATTGTGGACGGACGCGGGCGGCATCCATTGATAGAGATCGCCCCACCCGCTGGCCGCCTTCACCTCATGGGTGAAGCCGAGTTCGCCGAGGGCTGTCGCGAACCCCAGTTGCTCCCCGCTCTTCACGCTGGCGAGGAGAGGAACCTTTCTGTCCTGCAGTTCGCCAAGCAGCGCCGGCAGAACCTTTTCCTCCTTCGCCTCGGGCGAGACGGCGGCATAGGCGACGTGGATCGTCTCGCCGTTGCGAAAGCACCATTCGAAATCGTCACGACGCGCCAGCAGCGCGCCGACGATGCCCTTCTCATTGTCCACCAGCAAAGGGGACAGGCCGGAGGTGCAGCAGGCCATGAGCTCGGAGAGAATGCCCTCCTGCTCGCGCTCGTCATCCATCTTGAAGGGGATTTCCGCGGACACCTGGCGGATGAGGCCCCAGATGCCCTGCACATCGTCCAGCGATGCCATGCGACGGGTCAATTCAGACATAACATCAACTCCATTGAATGAAAAAAATATCTTGCGCACTCTAAATGATCGTCCAGAATTTTCAATATTCGTACTCGCTTTTCGCGACTTCACTTGAATGTCGCGAAGCATACGAACGACCTGCTACGCCTGTCGCGGGACCGACACTGTCGCCAGACGAACAGGGACGGTCGCCCGGCCGCGTCTGGCAAGAACCTTGCTCGTCTGCAGTGAGCGGGGGGCCGCGGCGCCTTCCGCCAAACCTGCTGGAGCAAGTGATGTCGGATACACAAGGGTTCTTCATCGACTGGGATGGAAACGCACGGAGCGTTTCGGATCCCGGCGGCGGCTACCTGTGCGAGACGGACCGGGTCGCGAAATACGTGGCTGTGACCACCAAGACCGGCACCCTGGTCCACGAGGGCACGTTCTACAAGACCATGGACGACATCGCGAAGGCCGGCATCAAGGCGGGCTTCGTGCCGGGCTCCCATCCCTGGGGCTCCAAGGAAGACGGCTTCTGATGGGGATGGCGGGCATCGACCGGCCCGCATTCCGCGGCCGCGGCTGCCACCCGGCAGCCCGGCTCGCGCATACTCAAAGACACACGGCACCTACATAGGAGATCGGCGATGCTCCCGACGACGATTCTCATCGACGAGGCCCCCCGCTGCGTCGTGCGCCCCAACGACACGAAGGCCCTCAACCGCTTCCTGCGCAACGCGAAGGATTATCTGCTGGCCGAGAAGCCGGAGGGCAAGATCAGCCACCGCAACGCCTCCGACGAGGAAATGGCCAAGTGGCGCAGCGCCCTTGCCCTGCACCAGGCCTGGGGCGGATCGGACGAGGATTTCTTCGGCGTGCCCCTGTTCTAGCCGAACGCAGGTAGCTCCCCATATATCTCCCGAGACGGCTCCTCCGCGCCCGGCGGCCGAGCCGCGGCCCTCAGGGACGCGCGGCGTGACCCACCGTGTCGTGGGGATTGCCGGCGGTGTTCCGCATCCAGTCAGCGAGCTTCGCCATGGCGGCGAAGACCTCCTCCCGCGCCTGCGCGTCGGCCACCGTCTCGTCGAGCGCCCAGCGCATGCAAAGCAGCCAGGCGTCCCGCTCTCCATTGCCGATGGCAAAGCCCATGTGGCGCTGGCGCAGGCGCGGATGGCCGCGCTCCACGGAATAGAGCTTCGGCCCACCGGTCCACTCGGTCAGGTACCGCTTCAGCACATTCTTGGTGCTGGTCAGGTCGTCCGCATGCATCACGCGGATGCCCTCGGCCTGCGGCAGGGTATCCATCCGGGCATAGAAGGCCTCCACCAGCCGGTCGATGACGACCGCGCCGCCCAGGCGCTCGAACATGGTTACCGTCTCGACGACTTCGGACATCTTCCACCTCGCGGGCTGATCCGGGACACAGGCCGTTCCGGAGGGCGGTGTTAGCGCTTTGCGCCGGGAAAGCCATCCGGACGAATACTGAACGGTGGCCTGCCTACTCTTCCATGTTCGGCAGCAGGATCACCTCCGCCGGAGCGCCGGCTCCCTGCGCCTCCACGAAATCCAGCGCGGAGACCAGCGAAAGACCACCATCGGCCTCCATCAGCACCACCGCCTCCGCCGGCATCCTGCCGAGCGCCTCGATCAGCTGCGCGACCGTCATCGGCCTCTTCTCCTCATGGGCGGCGTCCCGTCGTTCGCTCAGGCGGTGGCCAGCGGCGCACCGGCCTCGTCGAAGGCGACCACCACGGTATCCTCGTCCACCATGGACACCTCTGCGCGTCGCAAGGCACCGTTGGCGTGATACGCGTAGCGGTGCGCCAGCTCCACCTCGCCATAGACCATCTTGTCGAAGCCCGTCAGCTGGCCCGCCCCATCGAAATAGGCGCGGATGAAGGTGTTCCGGTGGTTCAGCTGCTCCGCCGGAATGGCCTCCACCAGCCGGAACGGCATCTTGACCCCCGTGTAGGTCACGAAGAAGCGGCAGTCCGCTTCGTCGCCATCCGAGATCGCTTCACCCGTCATGCACCGCCTGCCATGGAAAAATGCCGTTGCCGCTCCGAAAGACCATGCCGTTCAATCGGGGGAGATCATGATCTCCATGGTGTCGTCGAGATCATCATAATAGGGAAACGGGCGCTCCTCTTCCTCCACCAGCGCGACCCCGCACAGGCACACGTCGTCGCCGACCACGGCGAGGGCGATGGGCTCGAGGCTCTTGCCCTCGCAGGGCCCGTCCACACACGAGCCGCTCTCGATGTCGAACAGGGCGCCATGCCGGCCGCAACGCAGACGCGTTCCGTCCTTGTTGAAGAACTCGCCGCCGCCGATGTTGAGCCACGTCCCCTGGTGCGGGCACGCATTCACATAGCCCACGAAATCCCGAGCCCCCGTGCGCACCACGACGATGCGGAAGGGCCGCGCCCCGCCGTCCTCGGTGATGCGGGAAAGATCGAACGCCTTCGCCTCGCCGGGATCGAGGAAGTCAGTTTCGCAGATCGCATATACTTCGATTTCTTCGGCAGACATCCCGCTTCAGCTCCTCGCCCGGCCCTCCCGAAAAGCGCCGGCTCTGTCGCAAATGGTACAGACCTGTCGGATGCGCCGGCGGTGACCGACGAAACGAACCGAACTGCCCCGATATTTGCATGAAGCATGCCGAGCGGCCGCCTCCCGCCGGCACAGGGCCGGCGCATCGCCGGCCTGCCGCGCCGCAGCCGGACAGACACCATGCCCGCACTGAAGCTCTACATGACGCCCGGTTCCTGCTCGACCGGCATCCACATCATCCTCGAGGAGCTGGAGGAGGCCTTCGAGGCCCATATCGTGAACCTACCGGCGGGCGAGCATTTCAAGCCGGAGTATGTGGCGGTCAATCCCAAATCCACCATTCCCGCGCTGGTGCGGCCGGACGGCACCGCCCTGACGGAGGTGGTCTCCATCGCCTACTGGCTCGCCCGCACCCTCGGCCGCGGCCGGCTCTGGCCCGCGGAGGCGGAGCAGGAAGCCCGCGCCCTGGAGACCATGGTCTATGTGGTCTCGACCGTTCACGGGCAGGGCTTCGCCCGCATCTTCGCGACGGCGAGCTTCGCCGCCAGCGCCGCGGACCGCGCAAGGGTCGATGCACTCGGGCGGGATATCATCAACCAGGGCTTCTCGATCCTCGATCGTCAGCTTGCCGGCCGGGACTATGTGGCGGGGACCTTCTCGGCCGCCGACCCCATCCTCTTCTACGTGGAGTTCTGGGCGGAGAAGACCGGAATTCCGCTCCCGGCGAACCTTGGCGCGCACTATCGTCGCATGCTGCAGCGGCCGGTGGTGCAGCGCGTGCTGCGTGAGGAAGGCTACAATCTGGCGCTGCTGGGCGTGGCGCAAAGCCGCCCCAACTGAACCCACCGTCTCCGCACGCTTCTTGCAGGGCCATTCCCGGATTTCAGGGTGCCCCTGGATGACTCGTGGAGCGATGGCATGGCCGAGATGTTCGTGGTCACCGAGGAGAACCGGGACGACCTCTCCCGCAAGGCGGGGATATTCCTCTACACGGACACGAAAATCTGGATCGAGGACGCGCAGGTGCATCGCGCCGACGGCCCCGCCATCGTCTTCCCGGACGGGGTGGAACGCTGGTACGTGCGCGGCTCGGAAATGACCCGCGCCGTGAAGGCCTTCTTCGCCGAGAACAAATGGCCGCTCACCGCGGGCCTGGACAGCGCGGAAAAGATGACCCGCTTCACTGCGCAGTTCTTCGGCTGAGCGCGGCGCCGGCCCGGGCGACCGCCTCGGGCACGATGCGCCGAAACAGAACGGCCGGCCCCATGGCCGGCCGTTCTTCTTGGCGATGCGCCGCGCCTGACCGTTCAGATAAGGCCAAGCTCCAGCTGCACCTCGTCGCTCATGCGCGATTTATCCCATGGCGGATCGAAGACAAGCTTCATCTTCACGTCCGACACGCCGGGCACGACGCACACCGCCTGCTGCACCCAGCCAAGCATTTGCCCGGCCACCGGACAGCCCGGCGCGGTCAGCGTCATGTCCATTTCCACCACGCCCTCGTCCTTGACCTCAATCCGGTAGATGAGGCCAAGATCGTAGATATTCACCGGAATTTCCGGATCGTTCACCGTCCGGAGCGCGGCGATGATGGCGTCCATGAGAACAGCCTCATCTTCCGCAAACTCGTCGAAGCTCCGCACTTCACCATGGAAGATCATCGTGGTCGGAGCGGCAATGCCGTGATCACTGGAGTGCGTCATGTGGCCCACTGCCTCCTGCCCCCTTATCGTACATCCGAATAGCAAGCAGGATGCCAACGTCAAATGGGGAGCTGTGCGATCAGTCCAATCCCTCGGCCAGCGCCGCCACCACCGGCCAGCCGACGGCCCCGGTCGGATCGAGCACCTTGAGGGCGTCCAGCTTTTCCGCCGCCTCATCCGGCCGGCTCTGGCGCAGGTGGATGAAGGCGAGGGCCTTCAGCGTGTAGAGCGCGAACCGCCCCGCCCCGTCAGGCAGAATGTCGTAGGGAACCCACTTGCGCCAGTCGGGATCCCAGCCGGCCTGGCTCGCCGCCTCCCTCAAGCCACCCTCGGCCGCAGCCTCCGCCTCGTCCAGGTTCCCCTGGTAGGTGTGGATCTTGTAAAGGCAGAAATAGACCGGCAGCTCGGTAGGCGCCGTGGCGAGGGCCTGGCGGAAGAGCGCGTCCGCCCGCTGGCGGTCCCGCCGATAGGCGATCACCCCCTGCTGCAGCAAGGCGTTCACGGTGTCGGAGACTTCGCCGAAATTGATGACATCCGTGTTGGGTAGCAGATCGATCATGGAGCGGCGCCCTTCGGTGGGGCAGGCGAAAGGCCGGGTCGGCTCCTCTCACCAGGTGGGGATGGTGGGGATGGATTGGATTTCGGCGGGCCGGGCGCTGCGGAAGGTCAGCGCCCGGCTCACCGCCTTGGCGATGACCAGAGCGCGAGCGTCGAGCCCGGTCCAGTCGGCGCCGCGGCCGCGGGGATCGATTTCCAGCAGCTTCACGCCCGCCGGCACTTCCGTCCCATCACGCACGATACCGCGGACGATGCCGTCGAACGGCGCGCAGATGGGATCGTTGCCGAGGAAGCCCAGGTGAAAATCCTTGTAGACGCGCGTGCCGATCTCAATGGCCGTGTGCCAGCGGCCCGGCAGCTGCGAATGCACGAAACGCTCTGCCGTCACCGGACCCAGGGGCCGCGCCACGCCATCGGGCGCATCGGTGGGGCCATGCTGGATGATCTGGCCTTCCTTGCCTGGGCGCGTCTCGATGGCGAGATCGCAATTGTTCCCGCCGCTGAAGCCCGGTCCGAGGCCGATGGTGAGCTTGGCCAGACGGCGCAGGTCCGGCGTCACCTGGTACTTATTCATGCGCGCATCGACCAGAAGGTCGATGGCGCCGATGACGATGAGATCCAGAAGCCCCAGGTTGGTCACCATAACCCGATTATGCGACAGACCAGCTCGGATCTCGAGCCCGGTGTCCACCCGCTCGGCGCGCACCCCGTCGACGGTCGCCGCATCCTCGAACAGGGCATCATGGAATGCCATCTTGCGCCGGATGACCGGCGGCATGGGATCATGGGAGAGGACGACGCCGTAGCCACCCCGATGCAGCTGCACGGCAACGGCCGACGCGATCTCGTTGGTGCCGAGAATCGTCGCGAATGCGGGGCGATGCCGCTCTCGGCCCTGCTGTTGGAAATCGCTCATGTTCGGTCTCGTCCTCGTCGGGGCGAACTGGGGAAAGCAAGAGCCGGGCCGATTGGAGACATCCAAAGGTAATGGGGGCTGGAACGGGAGAAACCCGTTGTTACCAGGCGGGAATAGGAAAAAGGCGCGTGCACCTGGCGGGAGACGACGCGCCAATCCGGACGTCATGTGGAGCGCAGCGAAAGGTTCGAGACGCCCGCCCGCCCATGCTGTCGTAAACGCGACAGCATGGGCACATGCGCGCGGCAGCGGTGGCCACATCGGCGAAGGTGTCCAGACCGCAGTTGGTGCCGACCTTGCATGGTGCGCCGCCGAAACGAAGGAGACACACCATGGCCATGGCTGCATCGGAGATCGAGCGCCTTCTCAAGGAGGCGCTGCCGGACTCCCAAGTGGTAATCATCGATCTCGCCGGGGATGGGGACCACTACGCCGCGCGGATCACCTCGGAAGCCTTCAAGGGCAAGAGCCGCGTGCAGCAGCATCAGATGGTCTATGCCGCGCTTCAGGGGCACATGGGCGGCACGCTCCACGCCTTGAAGCTCGAGACCCTGGTCCCGAAGTAGGCCCCGGCGTCCACCGAGGAAAACCGCTTTCATCTCGTCATTTTTCAACCGGAGTTCGTGCCATGTCCAATTCAGCCGAGCGTATCGAGGATATTATTGCTTCGAGCGATGTGGTGCTGTTCATGAAAGGGGTGCCTGCGGCTCCGCAGTGCGGCTTCTCGGCGGCGGTGGTGCAGGTTCTCGCCCAGGTGGGCGTGCCCTACCGCGCGGTTGATGTCCTGCAGGACCTGGCCATCCGCGAGGGGATCAAGGCCTATTCCAACTGGCCGACGATCCCGCAGCTCTACATCAAGGGCGAATTCGTGGGCGGCTGCGATATCGTGCGCGAGATGTTCCAGTCCGGAGAACTCACCGCAATGCTCGCCGAAAAAAGTGTGGCCGCGCCGGCCGCCTGATCCTCCCCGGGAGGACACTCCCCGCAGCGCGACGAAACAGCCAACACCAGGAGCCCGGGCCGCGTCAGCATCCCGGGCTTTTGCGTTCCATGCGCCACCCTCCACCGCTCCAGCCGCGTCCCCTCGCCCCTCATCTTGATTTCAGGAAACAATATTACGCACATACGCAAACACAACCGGCCGCCTCCCGCAATTATTCTGCAGAAGTCGGCCGGTTACGTATTTGACCGGATTGCGCCAGCTCCATCGTCCGGCTTCAATGCCGGGGGTGGTTTTCAGGCGGCCTTGGCGGTTGCGTCAGCCTTGAAGGCGTCGATATCGGCGCGGGAGAGGCGGAACACGCCGCGGCCACCGGCCAACGCCTGATAGCTGTCCGCCGCACGGTAGGAGAGGAAATCGAACCAAGCCTGCGGGTCGAGGCCCGTGGGACGTTCGCTGATCTCGACGATCGTTCCGTTGGGAGCGAACCGCGCATGAATGATAACCGTGTCCATCTTGCTCCTCCTCGTTAACCTTCGCCGCGCCGACAGATCCCCATCCTTAGGTCGCAGCGAACCATGAAATCCTTCGCGAGACGCCAATCCGTGGAGGATCGACGGCAGGCGCAACACCTCAAGCCTTCCGCCCATGGCGGGAGGCTTCCATCCGGACAATCGCTGCACAGAGGCAGGCCGGCTGCCGGATCACCAATTGATCCCTGACCTGTAATGCGCCGCCGCCGCGGCGCCCGCAGGCGCGTGCCCGGTGGCCGAGCGGTGCAGGCCCTGATCCCGAGCCAGCTCCCTCCACGCTCCGCAGACGGGAGGCGCCCCGCATGGAGGCGCCTCGCCTATACGGATCAGAGCCCGGAGAACTCGCCCAGGAGCTCCACCGTCACGTTCTCGGTGCCGAGCACCGTGACATAGGCCGCCAGCCGGGACTTGGAGCCGACGCCCACGATGGCATCGAGCTTCTCGTTTTCCTCACGGCTGGTCTTGGACAGGCCCTTGCGGCCTTCCTGAACGAAGACGTGGGAAGCGCTGCCGTCCTTGTCGCTCTTCTGCTTGTCGGCCAGGCCCGGAGCGACGGTGATGAGCGCCTCAAGGAGGTTCGTCCCTTCCGCGACCTCGATCGTCTTGTCGACGGGCAGGATCTTCAGCGTAACCGTGGACATCAAGAACTCCTGTCGTTTCTGCTTTGTGGTTGGGGTGCGATCTTGTTTGCCTTCAGTAGATGGCGGCGCCCGCCCCTACATTG
Organism: Xanthobacter nonsaccharivorans; assembly: GCF_043194755.2. Taxonomy (NCBI): domain Bacteria; kingdom Pseudomonadati; phylum Pseudomonadota; class Alphaproteobacteria; order Hyphomicrobiales; family Xanthobacteraceae; genus Xanthobacter; species Xanthobacter nonsaccharivorans. Next base: position 4,629,608 of record NZ_CM195526.1, read on the forward strand.
ATCGAGGCATCCTTCATCGTTGCAACGATGAACTCGATTTCGTCCTCACTGAGATGCGTGTGGAACGGAAGGGCGACAGCACGATCCGCCACCTTTTCCGTCACCAGGAAATCGCCCCGGCGATACCCGAGGTCGAAATAATGGCGCTGCAGGTGCAGCGGATTGCTGAAGGCGGCGGATTCGACATTCTCCACCTTCAGATCCTCGACGATGGCGTCGCGGCTCGACTTGGAGAACCGCGTGCCCAGATGCACCACGTAGAGGAACCAGTTCACCTCGGTCACGTCCGGCCCGATGAACGGATCCTTGATGCCCTCGAAAGACTGGACATACTTGAGATAGAGGTGCTCGACGGTGCGCCGCTGCTCCAGGATCTCCTCCAGGCGGCGCAGCTGGGTCAGGCCCAGGGCGGCCGTCACATCGCTCATGGCGCCCTGGTAGGGGGCGCTCATGCTCACCACCACCGACGAGCGCTCGTCGAGCTTGTGCGAGCGGAAGCGGCGCAGCGCCACCGCCACGTCGATATCGTCCGTCACCACCATGCCGCCTTCCCCGCACACGATGGGGAAAGGCTGTGAGAAATCGAACACCGACGTGTCGCCGAAGGAACCGACCAGCGCCCCCTTGTAGCGGGAGCCGATGGCCTCGGTGGAATCCTCGATGAGGGCGAGGCGATGGGCGCGGGCCAGCTCCTGAAAGGCGGTCCACGGCGCGGGATGGCCGTTGGTGTTGCCGGCGACGATGGCCCTGGTCTTCTCGGTGATCTTGGCGGCCGCCTTGTCGGGAACCAGCGTCCCGGCCCAATAGTCGATGTCGGCGAACACCGGGCGCGCGCCGGAGAGGCTGACGGCGTGCACGGTCTCGCGGAAGGAGTACGGCGAGCAGATCACCTCGTCGCCCGCCCCGATGCCGTAGGCCTTCAGGGTGTAGAGCAGCCCGAGGGTGCCGCTTGGCACCGCCACGGCATATTTGCGGCCGAGATAGGCTGCGAACTCCGCCTCGAACGCTTCCGCGGCAGGCCCGCTCGACAGGCGCGGCGCCTGCAGCGCCTCGGCCACCGCCTGCAGCTCGATGACGGTGATGTCGGGATCCGACAACAGGATGCCGGTGGCTTCGCCGCCCTCGTCCTCGGTCAGCTCGGCGTCCAGCAGGAGGTCGGTCTCGCTCATCATGCGCTCCGCCGGGCCAGGATGACGCCGGTCGCGCGGCCGGGATCGGAGGTGATGTGCGCGCAGTGGTCCGCCGTGTCGAGCAGGTGGATGTCGAACTTGGAGTAGGTGCGGAACGGATCCTCCGTCACGTCGGATGCGTCGCATTGCGTCCACGACAATGTCGGAAAGCGGCGGCGCAGCTCCCCGAAGACAGGCCCCTGCAGGTCCTCCGCGGTGAGGAGCTTCTCGATCTCGCTGAGGTCGTTTTCGCTCAAGGCCATGGCTTCAACTCTCCCCTGTCGGAGGACACACCCGTCCGCGATCCTGTCGCGTCTGGAATGGCTCCATGCAGGAACATTGCCAATGTCGCGTCACTGCCAGAACTTGCGCTCGGAATCGTCGTTCAGCAGATCCAGGGCCGCCGCGAGGCGCGGATGCGTGCTGTCGAGCTCCCACAGGCGCGTGCCGTGGTTCTTCCGGAAGAGCTGCCAGGTTCCCTCTTCGGCGTCGAACAACATGAGGGCGATGTCGACGACACCACCCTCCGGGTCGATGTTGCGGGAACAGCAGGCGCTCTCGATGCGATACCCCCCTTCGGTGCCCAGCACCCGGGGGACGACATAGCGATAGCGCTTGCGCGCCTTGAGGGCGCGCTCGATGCGCTTCTTGTCGAGATCGTTCGGATGAGTGGGCAGCCTCATCGTCGACATCTCTTCGCGGGGCCGGCGCGCAGGGCGCCGACGCGGCTCACAGGGGGGAGATCTCTTCCTCGAGGCAGCCCACCACCAGGCGCTCGTTGAATTCGATCAGGTAGATGGGCGTGTTCGTATCCGTGTGGGTGCCCACCTGGACGATCTCGCCCGTCGCGCCGAGGCCGACGAGCAGCGCCTCTTCCGGCACGTCCGGGTAGGAGCCGTCGTTGTAGAGGTCGATCAGCGTCTTGACCTTCTGGCCCCACTGATACTTGGGCAGTCTCGGTTCGAGGATCATCTAAAGACTCCGGCAACTCACATTCCAGGGACGGGGGGCAGGGGAATATCTTCTTCCTCGCGCGGAATGGCGCTCTCGAGCTCTTTGCGCTTCATGCCCACGCGATTGCCGCTCTCGGTGAACTCGACGCCGTAGATGTAGAATTGCTGAAGGAACGTTCCGATGCTGACGACGTAACCGATCTCGCCCTTCTTCGCGAGGATCTCGCCGATTTCCTTCCCAGCATAGGTTCCATCGTTACGGATGACGCGCTTGGCCTTCACCCGCTCGCCGAAATTGAAGTACGGCGGCTCCGAGACTTCAACCACATCACTGTCGCGGACAATGTTGCTCATAGCGGCATCTCCCTCACAAGCTCCCCTCCCGCCTTGACCCGGGAGCGGGCGACCTCGCGCACGAAGTCGTCGTCGTCGTCGATGAGATGGGATAGCTGGGCGGCTGCGATGCGGCTCGCCACCTCGTAGCGCACCCGCCAGTCCGGATCCGCGACGAGCGCGGACAGGAGATCCGGGGCGAGGCGCTGCGCCACCTCGAGCCGCACCTGAGGGCTCTCGTCATGAGCCATGCGCAGCAGCCATTCTGCCGGCAGGCGCTTGGCCACCACCTTGCGCACCTCCGGCTCCGGATCCTCCACCATGCGCGAGAGCAAAGGCGGCGCGAGCCGGCGAGCCACCACCAGACGGACGTAATAGTCCTCGTCCGACATCATGGGCGTGAGGTCGGCATCCTCCAGCAGCGAGACGATGCGGATGCGCACCTCGCGATGCGGGTCGGTGCGCAGGGGCAGGATCATGCGCTTGGGCAGGCGACGCGCCGCGTTCCAACGCACCGTCTCCTCGGGATCGTTGAGGAGGGGGCGCAGGAAGAAGATATCCGCGTGCTTCGCGGCGATCGCGCGCACCTCGAAATGCTCGTGGCCCACGTAGGAATTGGCGAGATCCGTATTCCAGTTGAAGAAACGATCGATGCGCCGCGCATAGCGATCGTTCACGCAGGCCCGCCGGAGCTGGCATTTGCCCGCGGGCAGAAGATCCTCGTGGTGGGCGCACGAAGAGCAGTCGATGTCTTCACCGAGCCAGTTCTTGGCCTCGTCGATGTCGTCATCAGTCATCGTCGTCCTGCCCCGCTCTGTTCAGCACGTCGAGCAAGAGCTTCGCACCGATCTTGTCGGTGGGATCGAGCTCGAGCAGCTTCAACACGGCGGCCCGCCCCTCCTCCAGATCGCCGAGGCGCATGTTGAGGTAGGCGTAGCCCTTCAGGGTGAACAGAAAGAAGCGCGGCATCAGCCGGTCGTAGCGGGAGAACTCGGCATCCTCGCGCCGAACGTCCCGCCAGTCGGCCGGCAGATTGGTCTCCCGCTGCGCCTTGGCCAGGCACTCCCGGGCCACCTCCAGGCATTCCCTCAGGCGGCCCTTGTAGAAATAGAAGCGATAGAGACCGATCAGCACCGCGGCATGCCCGGGCGCGAGCGCCTCGGCCTGCCGCAGGTGGCCTTCCGCAACTTCATCCTGCTGGTAGGAGAGGCCGGCTTCCCACAGATGATACTGTGCGTCGTCCGGCAGCCCTCCCCCCATCACGGCACTCGCGAGGAGCGCCTCGGGGGTGAGGAAATCCGGCTCGCCCGTGGCGTGCGATCCTTCCATTCCCACCCCTTTCAAGTCCATCGTGTGCCGCACCCGGAACGCGCTTCGGCACGACGCGCGTCCGGGGCGGACGAACCGCCCCGGACCGTGCACACCCTCAGTGGGCGTGCGACGAGCAGGTGGTCGCCTTGGGGTCCTGGAACACCAGGCCCGTCTTGGCGGCCGTGTCGGTGAAGTCGATGGTCACGCCGTCGAGCAGCAGGCGGCTCTCGGCGGGAAGGAACAGCTTCACGCCGTCCTTCTCCACCACCGAATCTCCCGGCTGAGGCTCCGGGAGAACGGCGATGTCCGCGTTGAGGCCGGAGCATCCGCCGGGCGTCACGTGCATCCGGAAGCCGGCGGTGGGGCCGCCGTCCGCCATGATCATCATGCGCATGAAACGCGCGGCTGCACGGGTCATCGTGAAGTTCATCGTGCGCCTCCTCAGGCGGTGGGCTGGTAACGGGGATACGAGGTGTCGATCACGCACGTATCGTCCACAGGGCACACCGCCGCGCACTGCGGCACGTCGAAGTGACCGATGCATTCGGTGCACTTCTTCGGGTCGATCACGAACGTCCCGTTCTTCTCCGAAATGGCCACGTTGGGACATTCCGGCTCACAGGCCGAGCAGCTCGTGCACTGCGACGCCACGATTTTCAAGGTCATGGGGATGCTCCTTCGATACCTTCGCCGCTCAAGCCGCGTTGATGAGCGCGCCCTGGCGGATTTCCGCGTCGCCGCGCACGATGTGCTCGATTTCGCCGCCCTTCACCTTGTTCAGGTATTCCTTGAACCAGGTGATGGCCGACTTCTCGATGAACTCGTGGGCGAAGCCGTCCACCGGCTCGATGCCGGCCTTGATGAGGTCCGCCTTCGGGCAGCCGCCGATCTTCGCCACGAACACCGCGTGGCAGTCGTTGATGGCGCGGATGATGGTCTCGAGGCTGTCCTCCTCGCCGTAGCCGCCCTGGCAATACAGGTCGACGCGGCGATGGCCGACGAACTTGGCGCCGCCGGTGGAGAGCTCCCACACCTGGAACTCCTTGGCGTGGCCGAAGTGCTCGTTGATGAGGCCCGAGCCCTTGGTGGCCACGGCGACGAGGAGCTTGATGTCGCTCTGCTCGCCGGCGAGAGCCTCCAGCTCCTCCTGCTTCGCCGCCACCTTGGCGACGCGCTCTTCCTCGACCAGGGCCTGGTAGGCCTTGCGGCTCTCGAGGTCGTAATTGACCTCCATGGCCATGATCTTGTCGGTGGTGAACTCGGCGGAACGGTCCTCGCCCAGCAGGCCCACCGCGTCAGCACGACACTGGCGGCAGTGGCGCATCATGTTCATCTCGCCCTCGCACTCGTCCTGGAGCGCCTTGAGCTCCTGGGCGGTCGGGCCGCGCTGGCCGTTGAGGCCGAACACGGTGCCATGCTCGGGGGAGGAGATGAGCGGCATGATGTTGTGGAGGAACGCGCCGCGGGACTTCACGGCCCGGTTCACTTCCACGAGGTGCTTGTCGTTGATGCCGGGGATCATCACCGAGTTCACCTTGCAGAGGATTCCCCGCTCGGTGAGCATCTCGAGACCCAGCATCTGCCGGTCGGTGAGGAGCTTGGCCGCCTCATAGCCGGTGTAGCGCTTGTGCTTCCAGAACACCCACGGATAGATCTTCGCGCCGACTTCCGGATCCACCATGTTGATGGTGATGGTCACGTGGTCGACGTTGAAGCCGGCGATGGTGTCCACGTGGTCGGGCAGGGCCAGGCCGTTGGTGGACAGGCAGAGCTTGATGTCGGGCGCGGTCCGGTTGATCAGCTCGAAGGTCTTGAAGGTCTTCTCGGGATTGGCGAGCGGATCGCCCGGGCCGGCGATGCCGAGCACGGTCATCTGCGGGATGGTGGAGGCCACCGCCAGCACCTTCTTCGCCGCCTGCTCGGGGGTCAGTTTCTCGGACACCACGCCGGGACGGCTCTCGTTGGCGCAGTCATACTTGCGATTGCAGTAGTTGCACTGGATGTTGCACGCCGGGGCAACGGCAACATGCATGCGCGCATAGTGGTGATGGGCTTCTTCGCTGTAGCAGGGATGGTTCTTCACCTTTTCCCAGATCTCGGTGGGCAGGTCGCCCTGGCCGGCCGACGAACCGCAGCTCGCCTTGCCGGAGCCGCCGGAGGTGCCGCAACCCTGGTGTTCAGCCTTGGCCTGCATGATGTCGGCCAGCTTGTCGGCAACGCCGACCTCGTTTGCTTCGTGCTGTGTAGACGCGTGCATAAAACTGCTCCTCGCTTCCAGCAGGATCCTCAAAAAATCCTTAGCTCTTCTGGAGCAACAGCCGTGCCAGCCACATTCGACCGGAATGCCCTCGGCTTTTCAGCAGCTTAGCCGTTTGGCGATCTGTCAGCTTGCGAACACGCCACCGCGACAGGAATGACATGTTGGAAAAGTTACACGCTGTTTCGTCGAGTTTGGCCGGATTCGGCGCCAACTTTGATTTCGATCAATGCAGCCGGCCGCCATGGTCCCGCAGTCGCAGAAACGAAGAGAGCATGTCCGTTCCCGGACATGCTCTCAAGGATCCAGCCGGCCCTGCCGCAGCCGCGGGAAAGCCTCAGGCGGCGCTCCCCGCGGACATCACGATGTCCACCGCCTTCTGCAGCGGCATGGCGATGGGCGTGATGCCGTGGCTGAGGAGGAAGCGCAGCTCGTTCTTGGTGAGGATGTCTTCATCCACGACCGCGAAATGCGGCACCCGGGAACGCTTGATGATCTGGCGGGCATAGGTCCGCAGCAGCTGATCGTGGAACCGGCAGCCGAGGAAGAGGAAGCTGCGCTCGGTGCGACGGTTCTTCACCACGTCGGGGATCGGCGTCTGGATGTCGATCTCGGTCAGGACCTCGACATAGTCCGCGTCGGAGATCAGCCAGTTCTTGGCCGGCGCGATGCTGCCGTGGGGCTTGTAAAGCAGCGTCTTCCAGGTCTCGGCCGCGGCCCGGTCGGCTTCGGCGGCCGCGGAATCATAGAAGCGGTACCAGCGGTCCTCGCCGATGCCGGCGCGGGTGTTGCCCTGGACCTCTCCCCAGTCCGTGCGGCCGGCGAGCGCGGCACGCATGGCGCTGTCGTACCAGGTGTCCACGATCATCGCCAGCGGCAGGCCGGCGAGGAAGGTATGCAGCGGCAGCGGCGCAACGGCGGGAGCGAACGCATCGCCCATGAGCGCCGAGACCGTGGAACGGTGCTTCATGCTTTCGATGTGCTGGGCGGCCGCCCACACATTGCCCTTGGCCCGCTTGGGAAGGGCCACCTTGGTACCGAAGAAGGCCGCGAGGCCTTCCGGCGTCACCGGGATGGTCGGCTGCGACAGGGCGATGAGACCGGGCCCGAGATAGGGCACGACTTTGTCCGCGACGAGCTCCGCCGCCACGTCCTTCAGGACGCCCTCGGCGTCAGCCAGCTTCAGCGTCTCGATATTGGCGACGGAAACGTTCATGTCAGCTCACTCCTCCTCGCCACGCTTCTTGGCGTTGACGGTGATGGGAAGGGTCGTTCCCTCGGCCATCTCCGGCAGTTCGAGCACCCAGCCGTTGGCGATCTTGATCCAGCCACCCCAGAGGGTTTCGTGTTGGGTTTCGACGATGGGCTCCTCGAGGTCCTTCTTGGGGACATAGATGGACAGGCCCATCTCCGGGGAACGGCGAATCATGACTTTCATGCGGTTGACTCCTGGAAGGGTTTTGCTTCGCCGCTGTAACCCGGCCCGGCGCCACCTCGGCGCCGCCCGGGGACGTGCTTCAAGCGTCCGGTGGCCGCGCGGGCGGCCGGCATCGGGCGCAAAGGGTCCTGATCGGACACCCGGGGTTCAAGCGCCTGCATCCTCGACATGCGGAACCCGGACGGCTCAGACATGGCCAGCCGCATCCGCCATCGGGGCGCCTTCGCGCGCCTGCCAGGCCGGCGACATGGCGCGCAGGCGGCCGACGATCTCGGGCAGCACCTCGAGCACCCGGTCCACGTCCTCGCTGGTGTTCTCGCGGGAGAGAGACAGGCGCAGCGCGCCATGCAGCGCGGTCGCCGGCAGGTTCATGGCACGCAGCACATGAGACGGCTCGGTGGAGCCCGACGTGCAGGCGGAGCCCGTGGAAGCGGCGACCCCGGCCTTGTTCAGATTGTGCAGCACCGCCTCGCCGTCGAGATACTCGAAGGCGACATTCGCCGTGTTGGGCAGACGGTTGTCCGCATCCCCATTGAGCAGCGTGTGGCTGACCTGCTGCAGGATGCCCTGCTCCAGCCGGTCGCGCAGGGCCTTCACCCGCGTGCGCTCCTCCTCCATGTGCCGCTGGGCCAGCTCGGCCGCGGCACCGAGGCCGATGATGCCAGGCACGTTCTCCGTCCCGCCGCGCCGCCCGCGCTCCTGGTGCCCGCCGCGAACGAGGGGCCGGAACTTCACCCCCTTGCGCACGTAGAGCGCACCGATGCCCTTGGGGCCGTGCAGCTTGTGCCCGGAGAGGGACAGCATGTCGATGGCCGTGGACTTCAGGTCCACCGGCACCTTGCCCACGGCCTGCACCGCATCCGTATGGAACAGGGCGCCGGCGCCGTGCGCCATTTCGGCGAGCGCGGCCACCGGGAAGACCGTGCCCGTCTCGTTGTTGGCCCACATGACGGACACGACAGCCGTCTTCGGCGAGAGGGCGCCGGCGTAGGCGTCCATGTCGAGCCGGCCCTGCCGGTCGACGCCGACGAGATGCACCTTGATGCCCCGCGTTTTCTCCAGATGCGCCACCAGGGTCAGGATCGCCGGGTGCTCCACCGTGGTGGTGACGATCTCGTCCCGTCCCTCCTGCACGTCCAGAGCGGAGAGAATGGCAGCATTGTCGGATTCCGTACCGCCGGATGTGAAGACGATCTCATGATCGAAGGCCGCGCCGAGGAGCGCCTGCAACTGCTTGCGCGCCGCCTTCACCGCTTCCCCCACCTTCTCGCCGAAGGCGTGGGTGGACGAGGCGTTGCCGAAGTGCTCCGAAAAGAACGGCAACATGGCATCGACCACCGCAGGGTCGGTCCGGGTCGTCGCGTTGTTGTCGAGATAGACCGGCCGCACGGCAGCACCCCTTCAGCTCAGGAACCTGTCCTTCCCTCTGCCGTCACTCGGCGGGGGACGGCGCGGGGGCGGGCTTGGCCGGAGCGGGGGCGAGGCCCTGCGTCTTCAGGCTCACCAGCGGCTTGTTCTGGGCGCCGGCCACGGGGATCAGGCGGATCAGCTCGCCGAGACGCTCGACGATCTTGGTCTGAATGCCCTCGATGGTCTCGCTGGCCAGCTTGCAGAAGACGCAGGCGCCGGTCATCTTCACCATGACCTTGTTGCCGTCGATCTCCACGAGCTCGCAATCACCGCCGTCCCGCTTCAGGTTCGGGCGGATCTCCTCGATCACCTCGCGGATGATCGCCTCACGCTTGGCTTCGCGGGTGAGCGGGACGCGCTCTTCGGTCTCGACCAACATGGCATTGTCCTCTCTGGTTTGGTTCGGCCCTGGGCGCGGGTCCCCGGGCGTGCGGGCGATCGGCGCGGAGCCGGTCAGCCGAAGGACTTGCCGCAGGAGCAGCTGGAGGTGGCGTTCGGGTTTTCAAAGGTGAACCCGGAGCCTTCCAGGGCGACCACAAAATCGATCGTGGTGCCGGCGAGAAGCTCGTGACTCTTGTTGTCCACGAACACCCGGACGCCTTCACGCTCCACCACCGTGTCGTCCGGCTCGCTGTCGGAGACCAGGCCCATCTTGTACTGGTAGCCGGCGCAGCCGCCCGTCTCGACCATGATCCGCAGGCCGCTGACGGGCTGGTCCGCGCCCAGCATGGCGTCCCGAACGGCATTCAAGGCGCTGTCGGTCAAATTGATCATCGCTCGACCTTCGCTTGAGAGACCCAATTGCCCAAGGACGGGAGCAAGCGTCGTGCCAGACGGCAACAGACTGAATTACATCGCTTTTCCCGGACACATCTGTTGTCTTTGCGACGCGTGTCCGGTTTCGGACACGCCGCCCGCCGCCAATTCGGGGGCGAACCGGACGGCACGGGGGCGTCGAAGGCGAACCGCCTGCATCGGGTTCATGGCAGCCCCCGCCACCTGCGGCTTTCACAGGGGCCACGAGGCCTGCCCGCGGCCGGAACGGGGCCGGGAGCGCACCGCGGGTCGGGCCGATTGTCGCTCCCCCCGACTGTGGGGCGGCGACGGCGGGCAAGCGGCAAAGGGCTTGCATGAGGGCTACGCCTGCCCCTCGCGCGGGCGGCATGCCGAACGGGATTCGGCGGAGAGCGAAGCCTTCGAGCCAACGAGGGCGCGCCCTGCTCGCGCCCGCCTGAGAGTTCTGAGCTGAACCGGAGACCATTGATGACTGCGATCGAGAACACCCCCCTGGGCCGGCTGGATAAAGAGGGGCGACTCCTGAATGCCGTTCTGAAGCAGCCGACCAAGCCGGGCCGCTTCGATTTCCGGGGCGACATCGCCCTGAAGTTCCAGCAGCAGATGGCTGACGAAAAGCGGCCGCCCGAGTATACGATGGAACAGGTCCTCACCTTCGCCGAAGACGGCAAGGAGACCATCCCCGTCCTCGCCGGATACCTGCAGAATTTCGCCTTCCTCTCCGACGTGGCGGACGTGCTCGGCGACGCCCTCGGCCCGGACGGAAAGTACTTCCTCTTCTGCAATAACATCGACATCCTGGCGAAGTATCGCGTCACCTACAACGGGAAGGTATTTTATGTCCTTCCCTGTGACGAATCCACCGTGTGGAAGGAAATGACCGACCTTCTCGGCATCGACAAGAACGATATCAAGAAGCTCGACACCGGCGGCAAGACCGATGTGGTCCTGGACAAGGCCCGGGGCTGGCACGAAGATTATGAAGAAATCACCTATGAAAAGGGGCTCTCCGTCATGGAGCCGGTGAAGAACCGCAACGAGAACCGTCCGGTCTGATCGAAGGACCTGCCGAAGGACTTGCGCGCGGCGGGCCCTCCCGGAGTTTCCGGCGAGGGCCCGGCCTGCCGATGGCCTGAACCGGTTCCAGACCTTCGCGGCCTTCGGCACCCGGCGTCAGGAGCTTCGCCGCCTCATTCGAGAGGATCTGGACCTTCGGCATCGGGACCGGCCAGCCCCGGCGGCTGCGGGACGGCCGCGTACGCAGGACGCGCCTCACGCGTCAGCCCTCACGCCAAGGTCCTATCCAGATACCCCCACCAGCCCGCGACGCAGCATCGCGGCCCGGCTCCATCCCCGGCCCATGCCCCAGGCGGCCCCGCCGGTGGCGCGGTCCCCACCCGGAGCGGGGACCGCCTGCGGCCGACTCAGACGCCGCCGCCCTCGTCGGAGCAGGAGGTGATCTCCTCCTCGTCGTCGTCCTCTTCCTCCTCGGCCAGGGTCACGCCCACGACGCAAATGTCGTTGTCGATGACCGCGAGCTGCACCGGGCGCAGTCCCTTGCCCTTGCAGGGCCCCTCGATGCAGGTCCCGGTGCCCAGCTCGAACAGGGCGCCGTGCTTGCCGCACATGAGGCGGATGCCGTTGGGATCGAGGAACTGGTTGCGCTCCCAGTCCAGGTTCACCTGGTCGTGGGGGCAGATGTTCTCATAGCCGAACACCTGCCGGCCCCAGCGCACCACCACGATCTTGAACGGCTGCTCGGTGCCGTCCTCCGCCACGCGCGAAAGCTCGAAGCCGCGCGCGCGCTGGCTCGGAATGTCGCTCATGGAACAGATGGCATAGGCGACGCCGGCCACCGGTCCGTTCTCGTCTTCTGCGATGCTCGGTTCCATCTTGTCCTCGTTCACGATGCGCTTGTCAGGATCGGTCCGGAGCGGGGGCCGGCTCCGGGGGGCAGGGGGGCGCCGGCCTCCGCCTTCGCGAGCAGCCGGCGATTGGCGGCGAGGCAGAAGTCGCGCCAGGCGGCGGCGACGTCCCTCAGGATCGTCTGCACATAGTCCCTGGAGAGGTGATGCTCCCCCGGGAAGTTGGAAAGGGCGCAGGAGGTGCGGTTGAAGGCGATCACGTCATCCAGCAGGGTCTGGATGAAGTCGCGGAACGGCAGCTGCACGTCGCTCATCAGGGCCGAGCGGCCCTTCTCCACCGGCACGTCCGCCATGTCGAAGGGCAGCGTGTCGAGGAGGTCCGCGGCGCGCTCGTAGATCTCCTCGATGGCGCCCAGCATGGCCCTCTGGGTCAGCTGCTCGCGCTGCTGGGTGGCCAGCGCCCGGTTGAGGCGCACGCGATAGGCCTCGAACGCCTTGTCGTTCTGCGCCGCCACCCAGGCGGCATAGCGGGCGAGGCTCGCCGCGTTCACGGAAAGGCCTTCCGGCAGGCCCGGCTCCTCCGCCTCCTCCGAACGCTGGCGGGCGAGGGCGCGGTCGATGCGGCGGGCCGCCTCCAGCGCGCCCTCCAGGTAGCCGGCGCCCTGGGTCGCCGTCTCCGAACCGCCCAGGTGCAGGCGGCCGTCCCACAGCGCCCGGCGCAGCAGGGGGTTGGAGAAGGCCACATGCTCACCCTGCGGCTCGTCGCGGTCGCGGGCGGAGCAGGTGAAGGGCTCCAGCGCCCAGTCCTGGTAGAGCTGCTCCCCGCCCTCGGCCGCGCTGCCGAACACCTGCACCATCTGGCTGTCCATGAGCATGGGCAGGCCGGCGGCGAAATCCGCGCGCAGCTGCGGCGGGAAGCTCAGGAAACCGCCCAGCGCCGCCTTGGAGCCGGTGGCGTCGCAGGCGTCGAAGATCTCGCCCACCACCGCCTGCTCATGGGTGACGAAGGCGTTGCCGGACTGGCCGGCGAGCCGCCAGAACGGCGAGGCATAGGCCACCATCACCTTGGCCTGGGCCGCCATCCACGTGGGGGCGGCGCCCATGGCCTCACGGGTGGGGGCGTCGAGGTCCGGCACGAAACGCACCGTCTCCGCCACCAGGCGCGGCGGCAAGGCGATCACCGCGTGGCGCGCCTCGAGGATCAGCAGGGCATCGTCCACCCGGAAGGCGAGCACCACATGGTCGCCCTTGTCCTCCACGCCCACCAGCACGTGGCCGAGGCGCACCTCGTCCTCGGCGAGGCCGTCGGCAAGTGTGGCGATGAGGCGCGAGACCCCGCCCGCGACGCGCCGCGCGCCGCCATGCACCGCCTGCGCGAGCGCGCCCGGGTTCTTGTCGGCCTCGGTGAGGTGCAGCACCGCGCCCTCGTCGTGCTGGGAAAAGCTCGCAAGGCCGAGCTCCGACACGAAGGCGGTGACAAGGGGCTGCGTGTCCGGCCAGAACCAGGTGGGGCCGAGGTCCAGCGCCTCCCCCGTGGTGGCCGACACGGCCGAGAGAACGCGCCCGCCGAGCCGCGCGCGGGCCTCGAACACAGTGAAGCCGCGGCCCGCCTTCTTCAGCTGCCGCGCCAGCGCGAGGCCGCACAGGCCCCCACCGATGATCGCCACATCCAGCATGGAACTCATCCCCTGGCTGTCGTTCTTTTTGGAGCCCTTGCAAGATTCGCGCACAGCGCCGCCGCATCGGCGTTTCACGCGGCCGATGGGGGATTTGCGGCATCGCCCTGCGCGCCGCGTCGGATTTGCCGCGCGGCGCGAAACATTTCCGACACGGCGGATCCGACACATGGGCCGCCGACGCCGCCCAATCCTGCGCCGGGCCCGGCATTTTCAAGGGCGCGGGGGGCGCCGGCGGAAGTGGCACGAAACTTGATCCGCAGGGAGGACCGTTCGTCAGAATTGTTTTCTTCTGGAGATTGAAATGATCGTCGCGTCGGAATTCGCCCCCCGCTCCCTTGAGGAGATCAAGGAGCTGCTGGCGGGCGGCACCCTCACCGTTTATTCCGTGGCCCGCCCCGTGAGCGCCGACCATGCGGTGGACCGCAGCGGCAAGCTCGCCGTGTTCACCTTCGCCGCCCCCGCCTTCGGCACCCCGTCCGAGGATGGCTCCGAGGTTCCGAGCTTCACCGCAGCGGTGAGCGCGACCGACGTGGGCACCCCCGGCTTCGCCCGCGCGGTGACCGCCGACGGCAAGACGGTGGCCGACTTCTCCGTGGGCCCGGGCGACCGCGAGATCAAGCTCGCCGAGGTGTCCTGCTCCGCCGGCGCGCCGGTCAAGATCGTCAAGTTCAAGTTCAATCCCGAAGGCGGCTGGCCGGAGCGGGCGGACTATTACGACGCCCATCCGCGCCCCGGCTACAGCCTGCCCAAGGTGCGCTGAAGCCTTAGCCCGGCGCCGGACGCGCCGGGCCTGTTCAGGACGGCGGGTCCGCCCGCCTTCCCCCTGTCCGCCGCCCCCTGCCCCGGGCTGTCCCGCGGACAGGCCGTTTGAAGATTTCCGGATGTCGCAACCTCGTCAGGGAGACCCTTCAGTCATGTCCTCCGCCCTTCCCGGACCGCTGGTGAGCACCGATTGGCTGGCCGAGCATCTGACTGACCCGGATGTGAAGATCCTGGACTGCACCTGGCTCCACGAGAGCTCCAACATGGACGGGCGCACCCAGTATCGCGGCCGCCACCTGCCCGGCTCCGTGCACTTCGACATCGACGCGGTGGCCGACAAGTCCACCCCCCTGCCCCACATGCTGCCTCCCGCGGCGGAGTTCGCCAAGAAGGTGGGCCTGCTCGGCATCGGCGACGGCGACACGGTCATCGTCTACGACCGCATGTGCGGCGGCGCCGCGGCCGCCCGCGTGTGGTGGATGTTCCGGATCTTCGGCTACGACAGGGTGGCCATGCTGGACGGTGGCTACGGCAAGTGGACCAAGGAGAAGCACCCGACCGACATGTCGCCGGTGCGCCCCGAGCCCAAGAGCTTCACGGCCGCCCTCAACCCCGCCCTGGTACGGGACATGGGGCAGATGGTGGCGAACCTTTCCGCCAGAACCGAGCAGGTGATCGACGCCCGCGGGCCGGCCAAGTTCGCCGGCAGCCAGGACGACGTCTTCCCGGTGAAGAAGAAAGGCCACATCCCCGGCGCCATCAACCTGCCGTGGGGCGACCTCGTGGTCGAGGAGACCGGCGCGCTCGTCACGCCCGAGGCCATGGCCGCGCGGTTCTCCGCGGCGGGCATCGACCTCGGCAAGCCGATCGTCGTCACCTGCGCGTCCGGCACCATCTCCTGCGTGGTGATGCTGGCGCTCTACCTGCTCGGCCACACGGATGCCGCCCTCTATGACGGCTCCTGGGCGGAATGGGGCCGCGCCGACGACACCCCCGCGGCGGCCGCCTGAAGAGGGCACGGAGGACACCATGGCGGAGCTGGACACAGTGCTCAGCCTCGTCGCCGACGGCGACGAATACAGCCTGCATGCGGCGGCGGACCAGAGCCGCTTCGTGCTGCGCTACAAGCCGGACGACCTCGCCGCCGACCTTTCCGGCGAGGACGCGGAGCGCTTTCGCGGAGACTACGAAACGGTCAAATCCCAGCTTCCGGAGGGAAGCTCGGATCAGGTGCTGGCGCAGCTCTGGGATCAGGGCGGCTACAGCTGGCTCGCAGGTCAGGACGGGTGAAGAACAATGGCTACCACGCTGATCAAGACCACTTCCGACGGGCGCAAGCTGGAGGTCTCCGGCCTCGCCATCCTGTTCGACGGGCAGCTCGAGGCCTTCGACCTCATGGAGGTGAAGCTGCATCCCAACCGGCGCAAGATCTGGGAGGTGCATCCGGAGGCGACCCACATCGCCGGCCGCGTCACCCTCACCAGGGAAGAGGCGGAAGCGGTGGAAAAGGCCTTCAAGGAGGCCGAGGCGGAGATCCTCGCCAGCCCCACCGCCATCAACGAGCGCTTCCGCATCGCCATGATGTGGCGAGCCCGCTCCGAAGGCATCGAGTGAG
This sequence comes from Xanthobacter nonsaccharivorans, assembly GCF_043194755.2. Taxonomy (NCBI): domain Bacteria; kingdom Pseudomonadati; phylum Pseudomonadota; class Alphaproteobacteria; order Hyphomicrobiales; family Xanthobacteraceae; genus Xanthobacter; species Xanthobacter nonsaccharivorans. The sequence continues at coordinate 4,645,195 of NZ_CM195526.1, forward strand.
CCATCCACGCCGGCGTTGACCCGCGCCGGCGGTCACGACCCGCACAGCGCCCGGCCGCCCCTGCGACGCGCCGGGCTTTTGTTTGTCCGGGGACGAAGGCGGCGGCGCGAAGAAGGTGGCGGCGCGTCGTGCGTAGCCACCGGGTGCGCCCCCGCCGCCGCGACGGACGCGAGTCGCTGCCGGGCAGGCGCCTTCGACAAAGGGCAGGGTTTCGGGAAGCGCCTATTCGGCGGCTTCGGGCAGGTCGACGGTGCCGGGGCGGTTGCTGTTGGCCGCGCCGAAGCTGCGGTTGCGGGCGAGGCGGGATTCCCCGTCCTCGGCGCCGAAGCAGATGTGGAACTCGTCGCAGTCCGAGCACACCGGCGCCGCGCACAAGGTGAAGCCCTCCGAGCCGCACACCATGCGGTAGAGGAACTTCTTCCACTTCATGTCCTGCTTGTTCTTCAATGCCAGCGGCTGGAAGCGGCGCGTCATCAGTTCGCGCAGCTCGCCGCGGTTGCGCAGGCCCAGGTCCTGCCACAGATGGTGCGGGGACTGGCAGCGCCGCGCGATCATGGAGATGAAATGGGCCTGGAGGCGGCCGGCGTCGGAGGAATAGATGCCGAGGATGTCGCGCACCGACTGCTCCTCCGCTTCCACCGTGATGGCACGCGCGTCCACCTGCTGGGCGAGCACCGCCACCGCGCCGGGAAACAGCACGGCCGCGAGATCGAGGAAGGCGCCGCGCTCCAGGCCCAGGGCATCGAGGCAGTCGCGCCCGTCCTCTTCCGCCTCGGCGAAGGCGACCGCGACGATGGAGGCCGCCACATGTACGTCGAAGGCATCGCCGGCCGAAGAGGTCGCTGACGCGATCAACCAGTCATAGACCTCTTCGGCGGTCATGGCGTGTCTCCGTGCAGCCTCCGGAGCGCGGTCCGATCGGATTGAATCCATCTGATCGGCGCGTGCTCCAAGGGGCGGGTCCGCGGTCAGGCCGCGGCCTTTTCCTGGCCGTGGATCTGGCAATTGGCCGGGCAGACACGGGCGCACGCACCGCAACCGATGCAGGCGCCGATGTCGTTCATGACCATCACCTTCTTCTCGACCTCATCGTCCTCGTCATCGTCGAGGGCGATCACGTCGCCGTCCTCGTTGATGCCCTTCAGGGTCATCACATCGCGGCCGCAGACCTTGAAGCAGCGTCCGCAGCCGATGCACTTGTCCTTGTCGATGTCGAGCAGATAGTCTGGCTGCCAGGCTCGACCGTCACGCGTTTCGTTCGACATTTCGAAAAAGCCTTCCCGTTCAGGCGGACAGGATCGGGCGGCCGAAATCAGGCCGCCTCGAGTGCCTTCAGGTCCGCGCGCTTCTTTTCCAGATCGGAGAAGGCGCTGTGCGCCTTCTTGGCCACATCCATGATCTGCTCCCAGTTGATCGGGAGCTCCTCCGACAAGTCGTGGAGATCCATCTTCGCCTGGGTCGCCTTCGCGGACAGCTTCTTGATCTCGGCCTTGAGTTCTTCCACGTCGCTCATGGGTGCACCTATTCTTTTCGGCGTCAGTAGTTGGCCACGTCAGGGAACTTGCGGATCATCTCCACGCCCTGGGTCACGAACTTCGTGCCCTCTTCGGCGAGCTTGGCGAGATTGTCGAAGCCGAAGCGGTGGACATCACGCAGCTGCTTGTTCACGACGATGAGGCGGCCGCCGATCAGCACCATGCGGCCGAAGCCCTCGTGGCTCATCTTCAGCATGGGGGAGATCATCACCCGCGTCTCCTTCTCGATGAGAAGGCACACGGCGTTGAAGAACAGCTCCAGGCGCCAGATGGTCTCCGGGTCCGGGTCGCCGATGAGCGGCAGCGCGCGGCGGGCTTCCTTGTCGATGATGTAGGGCTCGATCAGGTCGAGGTCGTTCTTGCCCTCCCAGGCGCCGTGCGTGTCCTGCGCGCGCCAGACCTTGATCAGTTCCTTGATGAACGGGGTGTCAGCGGCAGCCGACGGTTCGATGATTTGCGCTGCTTCGGCCATGACAATCCCTCACTCGTCGTCGAAATCGAATTTGCGTTCCTGGCCCTTCGACATCACCTTGCGCAGCCAGGGCGGCGGATTACCCTGCAACACCTGTTCCAGCTTGCCGATGAGGTCGGAAATTTCTTCCGGCTGGCTCACCTTCATGGGGTGGATGTTGTTGGCCACCACGCGCGCCGCGCCCGAGCCGCCGATGGCGGCCACGTAGAGGATGGCGCAATCCTTGATCGCGTCGATCTTCGGCGCGAGCTTGTCCTCGTTGCCGTCTTCCTTCAGGTCGCCGTCGAACTCGATCGCCTCGACGAAGTGGTGCCCTTCCGGCCCCACCTCGTAGATGGCGATGTTCTTTGCCCAGCCGAAATGGGCGTCGACCCGTTTCAAGTCCTGTGTAGCGAATGCGACTTTCATGGCAGGGTTCGCCTCTGTTCGGTCTTGGAGCCGGGGCCGATCGGGGGTGAAACGATCAGGCCCGGCCCTGGCTCTGGGAAGAAGAACGCGTGATCCGGCCGGATCGCGCGCTAGTGGTGGGCCGTGCTCGAGGTGGGGGCGTGGGCCGGGGCGGCATGGCCGTGCCCATCCCCGTCCCAGGGGCTCGCCCAGGTGTCGGGCGTGACCTCGTGGTTTTCCTCGTGGTCGGCGATGCACATGTTGGCGAGCGCGAAGATGAGCTCGCGCGTGCCGCGGTAGCCCACGGTCATGCGGTGGCCGGAGCCGATGCGGTCGAACATGGGAATGCCGATGCGATAGAAGGGGATCTTCAGCCGCGACGCCGCCTGCCGGCCGTGGGAGTGCGTCATCAGCAGGTCGCAGCCGCGCTCCTTGGCCAGCGTCTCCAGATCCTCCAGGTCGCCCAGGAGCACCTCGTCGCACGGCAGCTTCTCGAACACCGGCGACTGGGTGGTGGTCACCGCGGCGGTGATGTGCGTGCCCATCTCGTGCAAGGCGGACGCCACGTCGTAGAGCAGGTCCGGCTCGGCGCCGATGGCCAGCTTGCGCCCGCCCAGGTGGAAATGGGCGTCCAGCATGGCATCCACCAGCTGGCCCCGCTGGCGCCGATACTTGCGCGGCACCTCGCGGCCGGAGATCTCGGACAGGAACATAAAGAAGTCGTCGTTCGGCCCCAGGCCGCACAGCCGCTCGAACAGCCGATAGGGCACGCCGGCCTTCTTCTGCATCGCCTCGGCGGCCGTCTTCATCTGCGCGCCGATGGCGATGGTCCAGGCCGCCTCGCCCATGGTCGCCACCTCGTCCACGCCGATGCCGCCGATGGTGGTGGGGGTGAAGTCGTCGGGGATGTGACCGTCCAGCGATCCGGCGAGGTCCGGCAGGAATGAGCCTTCCAGCCCGAAATCCTCCAGGATGCAGCGCAGCTCGTCGAGGTCGCCCGGCTGCAGGTGGGAGCCGGGCAGCACGTTCACCCGCTTCGGATTCTTGGGCGCATCCGGCTCCGGCGTCTTCACCAGAACGTCGATGATCTTGGCGACCGTCTTCTCCCAGCCGTCCTGGAAGGCGTCCTTGAAGTCCGGGGTCGAGACATAGACCAGCGGGAAATCGGCGAGCTGGGGATACTTGTCGCGGATCAGCTTGATATAGCCGTCCACGTCGTCGCCCTTGGTCTCGGTCACGCCCGTGGAGCAGATGCCGATGATCTCGGGCTTGGTGCGGTTGTAGATGTTGAGGATGGCCTGCTCGACATTCTCATAGCCGCCGAGCACGGTGGCGACCTCGCTCATGGCCGTGGTCTGGAGCGGGATCGCCTCCTTGAAATGGCGCACGAACAGAACCAGGCCGAACGAGGTGCACCCCTGCGAGCCGTGCAGCAGCGGCATGGCCCCCCTCAGGCCCATGAAGGCGAGCGCGCCACCGATCGGCTGGCTCATCTTCAACGGATTGACCGCGCAGGACTTCTTCGCCTGGACGAACTTTGCCATGGCCGCCTCCTATTCCGCGGCCACGAGGGTGGCCGGCGCACCGGGCGGGGCGACCAGCTCGTCCAGCATCTCCTCGATGCGCTCGCCGCACTTGCCGCAGCCGGACGCCGCGGTCGTGCGGGCCGTGACCTCAGCGAGGTTGGAAGCACCGGCGCGCACCGCATCCTCGATGGCGCCCACGTCCACGCTCTTGCAATTGCACACCTTCTTCGCCCGGCGCGCGGCCTCGGCAAGGACGGGATCCGCCGGGACCGGCTCGCCGGCGACGCCCAGCGCCTCGAAGATCTCCTCGATGCGCCCGCTGCATGCCCCGCAGCCGCCGGACGCGTTGGTGTGGGTCTTCACGCCCTCCACCGTGGTGAGGGCGTGGGCCGCAATGGCGTCCTCGATGGTGCCGAGATCCACGCTCTTGCAATTGCAGATCTTCTTCGCCCGGCGCGCCTTCTCGGCCGCCACCGGATCAGCGGCCAGCGCCGCGGCCTCAGCCTCCATCTGGGCGATGGCGCGGCTCTGCCAGTTGTTGGCCGGGTTGTCCCACGGAGCCGGCCGGCGCACCTGCTCCCAGATGGGGTTGTAGAGCGCCTTGTCGATCTCCTCCACGAGCTTCACCATCCCGATGTAGCCCATGTAGGCGTGGTGGCGCTCCTGGTTGATGTCGAGCCAGGGCATGGACGCCTTCAGCGCGATGAACTGTGAGCGACCGCCCGAGAGCATGATGTCCGCCTTCGCGTCCTTCAGCATCTTGTACATTTCGCGGGGGGTCATGTCGTCGATCATGTGGGCGTCCTGCCCCATGAGCTCCTTGATGCGCTCCTTGTCCTCCTTGGTGGACTTCTTCACCGAGGTGCCGACCAACTCCAGACCCGCCTCCTGCAGCGCCGCCACCACGGACCAGGACTTCACACCGCCGGTGATCAGCAGCACCTTCTTGTCCTTGAAGCGCGGCTTGTACTTGGCGATGGCCGCCCAGGCCTTCGCCTCCTCACGCTCGATGATGGCCTCGGTCCGGTCCATCAGCTCCGGATCGGCGCCGCGCTCGATGAGCATGCGGGCGATCTCGCGCAGCGAGTCGGACGAGTCCTGGATGCCGTAGAAGGACCCCTCGAAGAAGGGGATGTCGTAGCGCTCCTCCATCTTGCGGGCCACGTTGATCATGGCCTTGGAGCACACCATCATCGCCGCCTTGGCGCGATGGGAGGAGGCGACATCCTTGTAGCGCCCGTCGCCGGAGATGCAGGCGAGGATGCGGATGCCCAGCTCGTCCAGCAGCGGCTTCACCTGCCACAGCTCGCCGGAGAGATTGTATTCGCCGATGATGTTGATGTCGTAGGGCGTGGTGTACTCGGGCTCCTCGGTGCCGATCACGTGCTGCAGGATCGCCTCGCCGGCGAGCTTGTTGCCCAGGTTCTTCGGGCCCGCGAAGCCCGGCGAGTTGATCGGGATCACCGGCGTGCCGAACTTCTCCTTCGCCGCCTTGCAGACCGCGTCGATATCGTCGCCGATCATGGCGGGGACGCAGGTCTGGTAGACGAAGACGGCGGGGGGATTGTACTTCTCGATGATTTCCTTGATGGACTTGAACAGGCGCTTCTCGCCGCCGAACACCACGTCGGTCTCATTGATGTCCGTGGTGAAGCCGGTCCGCCAGATCTGCGATCCCGAGGAGCGGGCGCCGCGGTTGTCCCAGGAGTTGCCCTCGCAGGCGATGGGGCCGTGCACGAGGTGGGCGACGTCGGTGAGGGGCTGGAGCGCGATCTTCGCGCCGTCGAAGGCGCAGCCGCCGGCGGCGCCGCCGGGCTGCAGCTGCTTGGTGCAGCCCTTCTTCTTTTCCGCCTCCGATTTGTTCTGGTTCTTCGTGCACCCTGGCTCGTTGAAGACCTGCTGGATCGTGGCGGAAAGCGAGCTCATGGATCTCTCCTTCAACGTGCGGGCTGTGCAAAGATCTCGGGCGCAAAGATCTGGATCTGCAAGATATGGCGGACGGCTGGAACGCTCCCTGTCGGGCCGGCCCGGGCGGGGCCCCGGGCCGGATCGATTACTTCTTCTGCTCGATCAACGGATGATGTCGAACGAGTAGTCGGTCTTCGCGGGCACGATCGTGTTCTGATCGATGGTGTCGAAGATCTTGTCCAGGATGGTGATCAGCACGTTCATGCCACCCTGATAGCCCCACACCGGACGGCGGTGATGGTGGTGACGGTCGAACACCGGGAAGCCGATGCGGATCAGCGGGGTGCCCGTGTCGCGCTCGAGATACTTGCCGTAGGTGTTGCCGATCAGGAAGTCCACCGGGTCGGTGAACAGCAGCGAACGCATGTGCCACAGGTCACGGCCGGGATAGACTTGGCAGTTCTGGCCGAACGGCGAGGAGTCGAACAGGGCCTGCATCTTGTCGGCCCACTTCTTGTTGCCGTTGGTGGCAAGCACGTGGGTCGGCTCGGCGCCGAGCTCGAGCAGGAAGGCCGCAAGGCCCATGCAGAGGTCGGGATCGCCGTAGATGGCGAACTTCTTGCCGTGGATGTGGGCGTTGGAGTCGGCGATGGCATCGACCAGGCGGCCGCGCTCCTTCGCCAGCGCCTCGGGAATCTCCTTGCCGGAGATGCGGGAGATCGCCATCAGGAACTCGTCGGTGCCCTTCACGCCCACGGGGTGGTTGAAGGCGACGACTTCCTGGCCGTGGCCGGCGATGAACGGCAGGGTTTTCTCGGTGCAGTATTCCTGCATGGAGATGGTGGCCTTGGCGTGGAGGGCGTCGGTCGCCTCCTCCAGCGTGGTGCCGCCGTCATACATGCGGAACTCGCCGTCGGTGGGGGTGTCCCACACTTCGGAATTGTCGGCGAGGATGGTGTAGTCCACGCCCATGATGCCGAATAGGCGCTTGACTTCGCGGATGTTGCCGACGGTGTAGCCGTCGAAGCCGCCGATGAAGTTGATCTTCTCGTTCGGCACGCGCTCGACCTTCGGCGCGGTGCCGGCCTTGCCGTCCCAGAAGTGCTCGAAGATGCCCTTCATCACGTTGTCGTAGCCGGTGATGTGGCTGCCGACGAACGCCGGGGTGTGGGCGAAGGGAACGTCATACTCGGCCGGGACCGAGCCCTTTTCCTTCGCGGTCTTGATGAAGGCGTTCAGGTCGTCGCCGATGACTTCCGCCATGCAGGTCGTCGACACCGAGATCATCTTCGGCTTGTACATGTTGTAGGTGTTGGCGAGGCCGTCGATCATGTTGTTGAGGCCGCCGAACACCGCCGCGTCTTCCGTCATGGACGAGGACACGCAGGAGCTGGGCTCCTTGAAGTGACGCGAGAAATGCGAGCGGTAGTACGCCACGCAGCCCTGCGAGCCGTGCACGAACGGGATGGTCTGCTCGAAGCCGACGGCGGCGAACACGGCGCCGAGCGGCTGGCAGGCCTTGGCCGGGTTCACGGTCAGGGCTTCACGGGCGAAGTTCAGTTCCTTGTACTCGGGCGTCTTGGCCCACTCGCGCACGCGCTCGACTTCGGCGGGATCGCGGGGGTTCTCGAACAGCTTCTTCTTGTTGGCCAGCATCTGCTGGTACTCGGGACCGCGGAACAGCTCGAAATGATCGAGCACGTTGTCTGCATTCTGTGGCATCTCGAACCCCTGAAATAAGTGGGTCAAATATCCGTGCCGGGAGCTCGCCCCTCCCCCGGAAGGGAGGGGCGCTCTCCTCAGGCGTTCATTCGGCGGCGAGCAGGCCCGGCTGCGCGGGAGCCTGCTTCCACGGAGCCTTGGTCATCTTCCAGACGGGGGAGTTGATGGCCATGTCCATGTCGCGGGCGAAGATGGCGAAGCCGTCGTAGCCGTGATACGGGCCGGAGTAGTCCCAGGAGTGCATCTGCCGGAACGGCACACCCATCTTCTGGAAGACGTACTTCTCCTTGATGCCCGAGCCGACCAGGTCCGGCTGGATCTTCTCGACGAACTTCTCGAACTCGTAGCCGGTCACGTCGTCATAGATGATCGTGCCATCCTTGACGTAGTGCTGGGCGGTGCGCTGATAGTCGTCGTTGTGGGCGAACTCGTAACCCGTGCCCACCACTTCCATGCCGAGGTCTTCGTAGGCGCCGATCACGTGACGGGGACGCAGGCCGCCCACGTACAGCATGACGGTCTTGCCCTCGAGGCGCGGACGATACTTGGCGATTACCGCATCCATGAGGGGCTGGTACTTGGCGATGACGCGCTCGGCGCCTTCCTTGATCTTGTCGTCGAAGTAGCCGGCGATCTTGCGCAGCGATTCGGCGATCTTGGAGGGACCGAAGAAGTTGTACTCGCACCACGGGATCCCGAACTTCTCTTCCATGTGGCGGGAGATGTAGTTCATGGAGCGGTAGCAGTGCAGGACGTTCAGCTTCGCCTTCGGGGTCGCCTCGAGCTCGGCGAGCGAACCGTCGCCGGACCACTGGGCGATCACGCGCAGGCCCATCTCCTCGAGGAGGATACGGGAAGACCAGGCGTCGCCGCCGATGTTGTAGTCGCCGATGATGGCGACGTCATACGGAGACGGGTCGAAGCGGGGGGCCGCGTTCGGGTCCATCTTGTCGAACACCCAGTCACGGATCGCGTCGTTGGCGATGTGGTGGCCGAGCGACTGGGACACACCGCGGAAGCCCTCGCAGCGGACCGGCACGATGGTCTTGTTGTCGTATTCCTTGGACTTCGCCTTGGACACGGCCTCGATGTCGTCGCCGATGAGGCCGATCGGGCACTCGGACTGGACGGTGATGCCGTTGTTGAGCGGGAACAGTTCCTGGATTTCGTCCATGATCTTGGCGAGCTTCTTGTCGCCGCCGAAGACGATGTCCTTTTCCTGGAAGTCCGAGGTGAACTGCATCGTCACGAAGGTGTCGATGCCGGTCGTGCCGATGTAGTAGTTGCGGCGGGCGGCCCAGCTGTACTGGCCGCAGCCGACGGGGCCGTGGGAGATGTGGATCATGTCCTTGATCGGACCCCACACCACGCCCTTCGAGCCGGCGTAGGCGCAGCCGCGGATCGTCATCACGCCCGGGATGGACTTGATGTTCGACTTCACGCCGCAGTCGGACTTGCCGGCCTCGTGGACGTTGAGGTGCTTCGCGCGGCGCTTCGCGGTCTTCTCCGGATAGACCTTGAGGACTTCGGCGATGAGTTCCTTGTTACGCGCCTTGATTTCAGCAACGCTTTGCGGTTGGGCCAAGCTCATTTCGCAATCTCGCTCTCGTTTGGGATGCCGTGGGCAGGCCGACCCCGAAAAGGGGCCGGCCCGGGTGACAGCGTCAGTCTGAGGCTCAGGCGGTGAGCTCGGAGGCGGTCTTGCCGACCTGGCTCTCGTCGACGGCCTTCATGATGCCGTGCTCCATGAGCATGTCTTCGAGCTCGTCCATGGTGATCGGGGTCGGGATGATGCCGTTGCCCGCGTTGTTGTGAACCTTGTTGGCAAGGTTCCGGTAGTGCTGGGCCTGCCCGGAATCCGGGGCATACTCGACCACCGTCATGCGGCGCAACTCGGCGTGCTGCACGATGTTGTCGCGCGGCACGAAGTAGATCAGCTGCGTGCCGAGCTTGGCCGCCAGGGCCTCCGCCAGCTCGAGCTCCTTGTCGGTCTGGCGCTCGTTGCACACCAGCCCACCCAGGCGCACGCCGCCGGAGTTCGCATACTTCAGGATGCCCTTGGAGATGTTGTTGGCCGCATACATGGCCATCATCTCGCCCGACATGACGATGTAGATCTCCTGGGCCTTGTTCTCGCGGATCGGCATGGCGAAGCCGCCGCACACCACGTCGCCCAGAACGTCGTAGGACACGTAGTCGATGTCCTCGTACGCGCCGTTCTCCTCAAGGAAGTTGATCGAGGTGATCACGCCGCGGCCGGCGCAGCCCACGCCCGGCTCCGGACCGCCGGACTCCACGCAGCGGATGTCCTCGAAGCCCACCTTCATCACGTCCTCGAGCTCCAGGTCCTCAACCGAGCCGGCGTTCGCGGCCAGCGAGAGGATGGTGTCCTGGGCCTTCGCGTGCAGGATCAGGCGAGTCGAATCCGCCTTCGGGTCGCAGCCCACGATGAGGATCTTGTGGCCCATCTGCGCAAGCGCAGCCAGGGTGTTCTGGGACGTGGTGGACTTGCCAATGCCACCCTTGCCGTAAAACGCGATCTGTCGCAGCGACATCTTGCTCTCCTTCGAACCTTGCCGAGATTCGGTTCTCGTCCGGGCCGGGCGTGAGGCGAGCACGCGACACACCCCGCGGACATTGCACTCCGGCGCGGATGCTGACGTGGGCCTTTCAACGCCCCACAAAGCCAGCAACCAGGCGCCCGCAATACAGCTAGCAACCAGCGTGCCAGCGATTTTCGATTCGAATTTTCAAATTATTTCAATGTGTTATTGGCCACGCCGCAGCCCTGTCCGCCGTGTTCCGAACCCGACACAGGCGCCCTTGCGACGACAGGCCAGTTTAGGGCTGTTTGAAACAGGACACTCCCCGGGCCCCTTCGGAGGGCGGGGAGAAATCCGACAAAGGCCGCCGCCGCGGCCCCTTGTCGGATTGTCAACGCGGGGCGTGACGGACTTCTCCGGCGGCCCCCGACCTTCAGCCCTGCCCCGGAAATGCAAACGGGCCGGCATGGCCGGCCCGTTTCCAAACACCCGACGAAGCAGCCGCTCCCCGCGCTGCGGGGGTGCTGACCCGCCTGCGACCCAGGCTCAGCCGATCAGCTCCTGGGCCTTGCTCAAGGCGGCGACGAAGCGGTCCACCTCGTCGCGCGTGTTGTAGAGGCCGAAGGAAGCCCGGCAGGTGGCCGTCACGCCGAAACGCTCCATCAGCGGCATGGCGCAATGGGTGCCAGCGCGCACGGCGATGCCGTCATTGTCGATCAGCGTCGCGAAGTCGTGGGCGTGGGCGCCCTTGATCTCGAAGGAGATGATGGCCCCCTTCTCCTTCGCCGTGCCGATGATGCGGACCGAGTTCATCTCGCCCAGCCGCTCCTGCGCATAGCGGGTCAGCTCCGCCTCATGCGCCCGGATGCGGGCCTTGCCGATGGATTCGATATAGTCCAGCGCCGCGCCGAGGCCCGCCGCCTGCACGATGGCCGGGGTGCCCGCCTCGAACCGATGGGGCGGATCGCCGTAGGTCACCGTGTCCTGCCGCACCTCGCGGATCATCTCGCCGCCGCCGTTGAAGGGCGGCATGGCCTCGAGATGCTCATACTTGCCGTAGAGGGCGCCGATGCCGGTGGGCCCATAAAGCTTGTGGCCGGTGATGATGTAGAAGTCGCAGTCGATGTCCTGCACATCCACGTCGAGGTGCACCGCGCCCTGGGAGCCGTCCACCAGCACGGGAATGCCGCGCGCGTGGGCGATCTTCACCACCTCCTTCACGGGAACGGTGGTGCCGAGCACGTTGGACATCTGGGTGATTGCCACCATCTTGGTGCGCTCGGTGAGCAGCGCCTCGAATTCGTCGAGGAGGAAGTTGCCCTCCTCGTCCACCGGCGCCCACTTGATCACCGCACCCTGGCTCTCCCGCAGGAAGTGCCACGGCACGATGTTGGCGTGGTGCTCCATGATGGAGAGGACGATCTCGTCGCCTTCCTTGATGCGGCTCTTGCCGAAGGTGGCGGCGACGAGATTGATGGCCTCGGTGGCGCTGCGGGTGAAGACGATCTCCTCCGGCCGCGCCGCATTGAGGAAGCGCTGCACGCGCGCGCGGCCGCCCTCATAGGCCTCGGTCGCGGCATTGGCGAGATAGTGCAGCCCGCGGTGCACATTGGCATATTCGGAAGTGTAGACCTGCTGGATGCGGTCCAGCACCTGCCGCGGCTTCTGCGCCGAGGCACCGTTGTCCAGATAGACCAGCGGCTTGCCGTTGACCTTCAGGTCGAGGATCGGGAAATCCTCGCGCACCTTGAGGACGTCGTAGCTGCCGTTCGATACGGCGGGATGAAGGGCGGGGGAAGGCAGCATCATTCACTCCCGGCCCAGGAGCCAGGCCCGGGTCGCATCCGTGAGGGCGGTGCGCACGCCTTCGCTGCCGATGGCGTCGATCACCTCGCCGACGAAGGCCTGGATCAGCAGCGCCTCGGCCTCCTTGGCGGGAATGCCGCGCGCCATGAGGTAGAACTTCAGCTGCTGGTCCAGCGTGCCGGTGGTGCAGCCATGGCCGCACTGCACGTCGTCGGCGAAGATCTCCAGCTCCGGCTTGTTGCAGGCTTCCGCCGTCTCGGTCAGCAGCAGGGCGCGGCTGAGCATGCGCGCGTCGGTCTTCTGCGCCGCCTGCCGAACGGCGATCTTGCCCTGGAAGATATCCTGGGACGCGCCATCCAGCACCGCGCGGAAGGATTCCCGGCTCTCGCAGCCAGGGGCCGCGTGATCCACCGAGAGCATGGTGTCGGCATGCTGCTTGCCGCCGAGCAGACTCACCCCGCCCATGCGGGCGCTGGTGCCTTCGCCGGCGAGGTGGATCAGCAGCTGATTGCGCACCACGGCGCCACCGGTGGTGAAGAAGGTGTTGGCGAAATTGGCCTTCTCCCCCACCCGCACCAGCAGGGTGGCGAGATGCACCGCATCCGACCCCTCGCCGGTGATCTTCATCCGCTCCACGTGCGCCCCCGCGCCAACCACCAGCTCCAGCGCCGTGTTCACCTGATAGGCGACGCCCGCCGGGCCCTCATGGCTCTCGATGAGGGTGAGGCTCGCGCCGTCCTCCACCACCACCAGCGAGCGGGTGAAGGTCGCCACCGGCACCGCGTCACAGGTGACGCTGACCAGCTCGACGGGGCGGCTGATCACCGCTCCCTTCGCCACCTGCACCACGACGCCATCGCCCATGAGGGCGGTGTTCAGCGCCAGCACCGCATCGGAGGACGGCACCGTCTTGCCCAGATGCGCCGCCACCAGCCCGTCGCCGGAGGAGAGCGCTTCCGCCATGGAGCGGATCGACAGGCCCTCCTCCAGGCCGGCGAGGTCGGACAGCTCCGGCACGAAGGTGCCGTTCAGCACGAACAGGCGGCGCGCACCGAGGCCCGCCAGCAGGGCGCCGGCCGCACCCGCCCGCGCCTTCGCGTCCGCATCCGGAGGCGAGGCCAGCGGCTTGGCGTCGCGCAGCAGGGCGCGCAGGTCCGTGTACTTCCAGGATTCGACACGCCGGTGCGGCAGGCCCGCATCGGCGAAGGTGTCGAAGGCGGCGGAGCGCCGGGCCGCCACGTCCGGGCCGCCGGGAAGGGCGGCGCGGACGGCGGCGAAGGTGTCGGCAAGCGCGAGCTCCGCGCTGGTCTTCATGGGGCGGACGTCTGCGGCCATGGGATCACGCCGCCTCGTTCTGGTATTGCGCGTAGCCGGTGGCCTCGAGCTCCAGCGCCAGCTCCTTGCCGCCCGAATGGACGATGCGGCCGGCGGCGAAGACATGCACCACGTCCGGCACGATGTAGTCGAGCAGGCGCTGGTAGTGGGTGATCACCAGCATGGAGCGCTCGGGGGAGCGCAGGGCGTTCACCCCGTTGGAGACCACCTTCAGCGCGTCGATGTCGAGGCCGGAATCCGCCTCGTCGAGCACGCAGAGGTACGGCTCCAGCAGCATCATCTGGAGCGTCTCGTTGCGCTTCTTCTCGCCGCCGGAGAAGCCCACGTTCACCGGGCGCTTGAGCATCTCGGCGTCGATGCCCAGGGTCTTGCCCAGCTCGCGCACCTTGCGCACCAGCTCGGGAGAGGTCAGCTCCACCTCGCCGCGCTTCTTGCGCTGGCTGTTCACCGCCGTGTGCAGGAACGCCATGTTGGAGACGCCGGGAATTTCCAGCGGATACTGGAAGCACAGGAACAGGCCCTGCGCCGCCCGCTCGTCCGGGGAGAGATCGAGCAGGTTCACACCGCGGAAGATGACCTCGCCGCCGGTGATCTCGTAGCCCGGCTTGCCGGAGAGCACATAGGACAGGGTCGACTTGCCCGCGCCGTTGGGGCCCATGATGGCGTGAACCTCGCCCGGATTGATGGTGAGGTTCATGCCGTTGATGATCTTGCGACCCCCCGAGATCTCGGCATGGAGGTCCTTGATTTCAAGCAGGGGAGCCATGGTGAAGAGCCTCTGGTTATTGTTGCCCGGCAGATGAACCTTGAGACAGCGTCAGCCGACGCTGCCTTCGAGGCTGATGGAAATGAGCTTCTGTGCTTCCACGGCGAATTCCATGGGCAGCTGCTGGAGCACGTCGCGCACGAAGCCGTTCACCACGAGCGCCACGGCATCCTCCTGGGAGAGGCCGCGCTGCATGCAGTAGAACAGCATGTCTTCCGAGATCTTCGAGGTGGTCGCCTCGTGCTCGAACTGGGCCGTGGGATTCTTGGCCTCGATGTAGGGCACGGTATGCGCCCCGCAATTGTCGCCGATGAGCAGCGAGTCGCAATTGGTGAAGTTGCGCGCCCCGGCCGCCTTGCGGTGGGCCGAGACGAGGCCGCGGTAGGTGTTGTTGGACTTGCCGGCCGAGATGCCCTTGGAGATGATCCGGCTGGTGGTGTTCTTGCCCAGATGGATCATCTTGGTGCCGGAATCCACCTGCTGGCGGCCATTCGAGATGGCGATGGAGTAGAACTCGCCCGAGGAGCCCTCGCCGCGCAGCACGCAGCTCGGATACTTCCAGGTGATGGCCGACCCCGTCTCCACCTGCGTCCAGGAGATCTTGGAATTCTTGCCGCGGCAGTCGCCGCGCTTGGTCACGAAATTGTAGATGCCGCCCTTGCCCTCGGCATCGCCGGGGTACCAGTTCTGCACCGTCGAATACTTGATCTCCGCGTCATCGAGGGCCACCAGCTCCACCACCGCGGCGTGCAGCTGGTTCTCGTCGCGCATGGGCGCGGTGCAGCCTTCCAGATAGGAGACGTAGGAACCCTTGTCGGCGATGATGAGGGTGCGCTCGAACTGCCCGGTGTTCTTCTCGTTGATGCGGAAGTAGGTGGACAGCTCCATCGGGCAGCGCACGCCCGGCGGGATGTAGACGAACGACCCGTCCGAGAACACCGCCTGGTTCAGCGTGGCGAAATAATTGTCGGTCGACGGCACAACGGAGCCGAGATACTGCTTCACCAGCTCCGGATGCTCGCGCAGGGCCTCGGATATGGGCATGAAGATGACGCCCGCCGCCTTGAGCTCCTCCTTGAAGGTGGTGGCCACCGACACCGAATCGAACACCGCGTCTACCGCAATCTTCGGGCGCTCGCCCTCGGGGATCTCGATGCCGGCGAGGATCTCCTGCTCCCGCAGCGGGATGCCGAGCTTCTCGTAGGTCTTCAGGATCTCGGGATCCACCTCGTCCAGGGACTTTGGCGCCTTGAACTTCTTCGGCTGGGAATAATAATAGAGGTCCTGGTAGTCGATGGGCGGATAGTGGACCCGCGCCCACTCCGGCTCCGGCATGGTGAGCCAGCGGCTGTAGGCGTCGAGGCGCCACTGCAGCATCCACTCCGGCTCTTCCTTCTTGGCGGAGATGTAGCGGATCACCTCCTCCGAGAGGCCCTTCGGCGCCTTTTCGGATTCGATATTGGTCTCGAACCCATATTTATACTGGTCGACGTCGATGGAGCGAACCTGTTCGACTGTGTCCTGTACGGCCGCCATATGTCCCTCCGTTCAACTTGCGGCTGCGCGCTCACGGTCGGGCGCTGCACTCCGCTTCAGGCCAGGGACCCGGAACGGGTCCTGAAATCCTTCGGCCGCGCATCCGGAAGTCGGACGGCCCGCGGCCACGTGGGCAAGTCGGGAGGGGATGGACACGGTGTCATCGCGGCCCTTCACCCGTCCCTCCCTCGGGAGCGCCCTGGACGGGCACTCCGGGGAGCCCGGCCCGACATTGCGCCGCCGAGCGGCGCGCCGCAGGGCCGCCCGCCGTCAGGCCGTCACGCCGGAACGCAGGTGTTCTCGACCGGACACACCACAGCGCACTGGGGGGTGTCGAAGCTCCCCTCGCATTCGGTGCACTTCTTGGGGTCGATGACATACATGTCCCGCTTGAGGCTGATGGCGGCGTTCGGGCATTCGAACTCGCAGGCGCCGCAAACGGTGCACTGGGACGCAACGATCTTGTAGGCCATGGGCTAGCTCCGCGCTGTGCAGATAATGG
This sequence comes from Xanthobacter nonsaccharivorans, assembly GCF_043194755.2. Taxonomy (NCBI): domain Bacteria; kingdom Pseudomonadati; phylum Pseudomonadota; class Alphaproteobacteria; order Hyphomicrobiales; family Xanthobacteraceae; genus Xanthobacter; species Xanthobacter nonsaccharivorans. The sequence continues at coordinate 4,661,233 of NZ_CM195526.1, forward strand.
CAGGCACGTCTCCCTTTCAAGTCGCGTGCCACCCGCTAACCATTTGATTATGTTTTATTATTTTTCACGCTTTCGGCGAGCCGCGCTGTCGCTCCCCCGACAGAGTGTCGCAAGTGCGACAGCTCGCATGTCGCGATCGGATGGCCTGTCGCAGCCCACCCGTTGCACGCGGCGCCGCGTAAGCCTGTCCCGCGTGGCGCCACTCCACCCACCCGTCCGCTCCGTGCGATGGCGGAGCGTCGGTCGCCACGGCGCCTTCGTCCGGCCAGAACAAAAATGCCCGGCGCAGGCCGGGCATTTTCTGGAAGGAGGGTCCGCAGCATGGACAGCCGGCCCGTATACGGGCCGGAGCCTCAGAAGCGCTTGATCTCGATGTCGTGCTTCTTCAGCGCGTAGCCGATCTGGCGGGGGGTGAGGCCGAGCAGGCGAGCGGCCTTGGCCTGGACCCAGCCGGCCCGCTCCATGGCATCCACCAGCCGGTCGCGCTCGGTCATTTCTTCCTCGCTGGTGGCCGGCCGTGCCGGAACCACCGCAGGAGCCGTCGCCACCGGCGCCGGGAGCCGCGCCACCGCGTTGGAATTGGCAGCCTCGGCGCTCACCGGCGGCGCGCTGGGCATGACCGGCAGGGGGATTTCCATGGGCCGGCGCGTGGTGGCGATTTCCGCGGGGCTGCGCCACAGGAGAGCGGAGAGGCACTCGTTGTGGCGGCAGGCGAAGTCGTCGCCGGCGATGGACCCGCCCTGGGCGAGGGTCGCCGTGCGCTGCACGCAGTTTTCCAGCTCGCGCACATTGCCGGGGAAGCCGCAGCCCATGAGCACTTCCATGGCGTCGGGATCGAACGCCAGCTCGCGGCCGTTCTCGCGGTTGAAGCGGTCCAGGAACTCGTTGGCCAGCAGCGGGATGTCGCCGCGGCGGTCCCGCAGGGAGGGCACGATCACCGGGATGACGCTGATGCGGTAGTAGAGGTCGGCGCGGAACTCGTTCTTTGCCACCGCTTCCTCGAGGTTGCGGTTGGTGGCCGCGACGACACGCACGTTGACCTTCAGCGTGTGGCTGCCGCCCACGCGCTCGAACTCCTGCTCCTGCAGCACGCGCAGCAGCTTCGCCTGGAAGGCGGGCGAGATCTCGCCGATCTCGTCGAGGAAGAGCGTGCCCTTGTCCGCCAGCTCGAAGCGGCCCTTGCGGGCCCCCACGGCGCCGGTGAAGGCGCCCTTCTCGTGGCCGAACAGCTCGCTTTCCAGCACCGATTCGGGCAGAGCCGCGCAGTTGAGCTTGATGAAGGGCCCCTTGGCGCGCGGCGAAAGCTCGTGGATGGACTTGGCGATCAGCTCCTTGCCGGTGCCCGATTCCCCGCGCAACAGCACCGGCGAGTGGGACTTGGCGACGATCATGATCTTGTCGAGCAGCGCGCGGATCTCGCGGCTGTCACCGATGATCCCGTCCACATAGACGCGCTTGCGCTCGCGGCTGGGCTTCAGCTCGGACAGGGCCTTCTGCAGGCGGCCGCTCTCGGCCATCAGGCGCTCGCGATCCCGGGAGACGACGCGATGCAGCTGCACGGTCTGGCCGATGAGGTTCGCCACCATGGTGAGGAAGCGCACGTCGGAATCGAGCCGGAAGACGGAGCGCCCGTCCCACACCCGGTCGATGGTCAGGGTGCCGATGACCCGCGAGGCGACGCGGATCGGCACGCCGATGAACGACACGCGGGATTCTTCCGTCGCCCCGAGGGCGGCGGCATCCGCCTCGCTGAAGGCGGGATGGGAGGCGACGTTCTCGGCGATGAGCGGAACAGCGGTGGCGATCACCTGGCCGATGGCCTTTTCCGGCAGGCGCGCGCGATAGCGCGCATCCGTGCCCTCGTGCCAGCCCACGCCAACCGTGATGTCCGGGATCCCGTCATCCTCCAGCAGGGAGATGACGCCGTGGCGCATCTGCATGAAGGACGACAGGAGATTGACGACGCTCGACAGCGTGGTCTCGAGCCGGTTGGGCGCCGTCAGGATCTTCGATATCTCATAGATGCCTGTCAGAGCGACATCGCTCAGGGACACCAGAGGAACGTGGGCCGGGGCCGCATCCCGTTCGACTTGCAACGCTTCTTGCTGAACCATGGTGCTGTCTCCATCACCCCAGGCTCTCCATCCCACCGTTTTTGTATGATTAGCGACACTTTGATTTAGTTTCATTCTGATGTCGTGCCCAACCTGCGGGCAAACCTTGCTGTCTGTTTGGGCACAATCCTGCAAAGGTCTATCAAAGCGCCGAAATCGGTCACGATCCGGCCGAATTTTCCGGAAGGGTTGTCAGGAAAGGGACGAAATGTCTCAGGCGCCGAAAAAAGATTTCGCTTTGCGAAAGCTTTCCAGCATTCGCCTGCCGCAACTTTCCTCAGCATTGGATCAAACCTTTCGCACCCCGCGCACACACGGGAGCGCCGGCCGGCTCAGCCCGGCATGAACAGGGCGAGGCGGGCCGCAGCCGCTCCGTCGCCTTCGGCCCGCAGGACGTCGGTCATCTCCGCAACGCCGAGCGGACGGAAGAAAAGGAAGCCCTGAGCCTGTTCGCAGCCCTTCTCGCGCAGGAAGCGGGCCTGGCCCGCGGTCTCCAGCCCCTCGGCGACCACGTGCATCCCGAGGTTCCGCCCAAGCTCGATGACCGCGCACACGATGGCCGTGTCGAAGGCATCGCTCTCGATATCCTTCACGAAGCTCTGGTCGATCTTGATGGTGTCGATGGGCAGCTGCTTCAGATGGATGAGGCCGGCATAGCCGGTGCCGAAATCGTCGAGGGCGATGCGCACGCCGGCGCGGTACAGCTCGTCGAGAATGGGCGCCACGTGGTCGGAGCTGCGGCCGAGGAATACCGTCTCGGTGATCTCCACGTCGAAGGTGGAGGGCTCCACGCCGGCGGCATGGAACTGGCGCAGCAGGGTGGCCGCGAGGTCGCGGTGGGTGAACTGGGCGGACGAGAGGTTCACCGCCACCCGCCCGCAGTCGAAGCCGGCCTCGACCCAGCCGCGCACGTCGCTCGCCACCCGGCGTACCATGCGCTCGCCGATGAGCACCGCCAGTTCCGGATCGGCCAGCGCCGCCTCGAAAGCCGAGGGCGACAGGATGGAATGCGCGGAGCGCCGCCAGCGCACCAGCGCCTCGAGCCCGGTGATCCGCCCGGTCTCCAGCGAGACCTTGGGCTGGTAGAAGGGGATGATCTCGTCCTCCGCCAGCGCCGTCAGCATCGAGCGGTTCAGCGCCACCCGCTCCACCACCGCCTGCCGCATGGCCGGGGCGTAGACCACCACGCGATTGCGCCCCTGCTGCTTGGCCGCATAGAGCGCGAGGTCCGCGTCCTTCATCAGCTCGCCATAGCTGCAGTCGTGGTCCGGACAGGCGGCGATGCCGATGCTGGCGCGGGTGGCGAAGTGCCGGCCGGCATGGGGAATCGGACGCCGCAGGTCGGCGAGGATGGAGTGGGCCAGCCGCCGCCCCTGCTCCACCGGCTCCGATCCCTCCACCACCGCCACGAACTCGTCGCCGCCGAGCCGGGCCAGCAGGCCCTTGCCCTCCAGCAGCAGGTCGAGCCGGTGCGCCGTCTCCAACAGCACCGCATCCCCCGCGTCATGGCCGAGGGTGTCGTTCACGTCCTTCAGCCCGTCGAGGTCGATGAGCAGCACGCAGATGCCCTGCCCCTCCGTGCGGCGGGCCAGGGCCGCATCCAGATTGGCGTGGAAGTCGGCCCGGTTGGGCAGGCCGGTCAAGGAATCGTGGGTGGCGGCATAACGGGCCTGCTGCTCGGCCACCAGGCGGTCGGTCACGTCCAGGAGCGCGCTCACCATGCCGGGCGACTGGCCTCCGGGCGTGACCGCGGAGGCGATGACCACCCGGCGCTCCGTGCCGTCGGCAAGGTGCAGCGGCACCTCGAAACCGGCGGCGCTGCCATCCTCCACGAGGCGCCGATGCAATTCCGCGCGGTCTTCCGGGGTGAGGCACAGCTTGCACAGGCTGCCCGGCGCATCCAGCGTGCCGCTCGGCCCAAAGTAGCGGCGGGCGGCCTCGTTGGCCTTCAGGAGCGTGCCGTCGTCGATCCGCGTCACCACTAGCGGGATGGGCACGGCCTGGAAGGTGTTCTCAAGGATGTTCTCGCTGGCCCGCAAGCGCTCGTTGACCGCACGCTGGGACAATTCCGAGGCCCAGTACTGACGTTCCATCCGGTTCATGCGCGAGACCAGCAGCACCAGCGTCACATTCAGCACGGCGACGCCGAGGGCGAGGCCGGTGGCGAACTGCCAGCTCATCTGCCAGTCGAGATAGCCGGCCAGCATGAGCACGCTGCAGCCGACGCCCCCTGCCAGTTGCCAGGCAAAGGGCACCGGCACCGCCAGATAGAAGACCGTGGGCAACAACAGCACCACGAACAAGGCGAGGTCGCTCTGCGAGCTGACCAGCACGGCGACCGCCAGCGCCGTGCTCCACTGCCACACGATATATATGGCATCGGTGAACCGGACCGTGCCGGCGACCTGCACCGCGATGAGGCAGGCCAGAGATACGGCGACCACCGTGAGGCGCGCCGCCACTGCGACGAAGAAGTGGGACGTGCCGGCGAAGCGCCAATCGCTCAGCAGGAACAGGGAATTGAGGATGACCGAGGTGGCGAACAGGATACGCGCGTGCCGGCGGCTCTCATCGAGCCGGCTGAGGCGGAACATCATCTCCCGCGCCCGATCGAGGAATTCCCCGCCGACCGCCGTGAGCTGAAGTCCGACAGCGTCCGGCGTTTGCCCCGGATCGCCGGAATGCGATGAGCCCCTCATATGTAAAGTGTAACAAGGTGGAGCGCCACAACGCCAGCTTCCCGAGCAAATCCCCAAACAAATTAAACGGTTGCATGCAAACACAGGATCCCTTCGCGGTAGGTCCGTGCCGGCGCCGGCGCCCCGCGCGGGACGCGTTCGCGCGGGGCCACCTCGCATCGCCGCGACGCGCACGCTATATGGCGCTGAAATGGCTACGCCGCGCGCACCGGGAGGGGCAGGTCCATGCTCGACGAGAAACGCATCCTGCTGATCATCTCGGGGGGCATCGCCGCCTACAAGAGCCTCGACCTCATCCGCCGCCTGAAGGAGCGCGGCGCCCGGGTGCGGGCCATCCTCACGCCCGCGGCGCAGCAGTTCGTCACCCCGCTCACCGTGGGCGCCATCACCGGCGAGCGGGTGTTCACCGACCTGTTCGACCTCACCGCCGAGCACGACATCGGCCACATCCGCCTCTCGCGGGAGGCCGACCTGCTGGTGGCGGCGCCCGCTACCGCCGACCTGATCGCCAAGATGGCGCACGGCTTCGCCGACGACCTCGCCACCACGGCGCTGCTGGCCACCGACACGCCGGTGCTCATCGCCCCCGCCATGAACCCGCGCATGTGGGCGCACCCGGCGACCCGCCGCAACATGGCCCGGCTGACCGCGGACGGCATCGCCACGGTGGGCCCCAATTCCGGGGCCATGGCCGAGCGCGACGAGTTCGGCGAAGGCCGCATGGCCGAGCCTTTGGAAATCCTCGCCGCCATCGAGGCCCACTTCAAGGTGCGGGAGGCCCCTCCGCTGAAGGGTCGGCGCATCCTCGTCACCTCCGGCCCCACCCATGAGCCCATCGATCCGGTGCGCTACATCGCCAACCGCTCGTCCGGAAAGCAGGGCCATGCCATCGCCGCCGCCGCCCAGGCCGCAGGGGCCGAGGTGGTGCTGGTGGCCGGGCCGGTGGAGGTGCCCGACCCGCGCGGCGTGCGCGTGATCCACGTGGAGAGCGCCCGCGAGATGATCGCCGCGGTGGAGGAGAACCTGCCCGTCGATGCCGCCGTCTTCGCTGCCGCGGTAGCCGACTGGCGGGTGGCCGACGCCGCGGAACAGAAGATCAAGAAGGGGGCGGACGGCGCCCCGGCCCTCCATCTTGTGGAGAATCCGGACATCCTCGCCTCCATCGCCCGGCATCACACCCTGCGTCCGCGCCTAGTGGTGGGCTTTGCGGCGGAGACCGAGCGCGTGGTGGCCCACGCCCGCGAGAAGCTCGCCCGCAAGGGCTGCGACTGGATCGTCGCCAACGACGTCTCCCCGGCCACCGGCATCATGGGCGGAGATGCCAACACCGTGCATCTGGTGACGGCCGGGGGCGTGGAGGACTGGCCTTCCGCCTCCAAGAGCGAGGTGGCGCGCCACCTGGTCGCCCGCATCGCCGCAGAACTTGCCGGAGGAAACGCGTGACCCGCCCGCTCGTCCACATCCAGCGCCTGCCCCACGCCGCCGACCTGCCCCTGCCCGCCTATGCCACGACAGGCGCGGCCGGGCTCGACCTCGTCTGCGCCGCGCCGGAGGACGCGCCGATCACCCTTCAGCCCGGCGCGTTCGCCGCCGTTCCCACCGGCTTCGCCCTCGCCCTTCCCGAAGGCTACGAGGGACAGGTGCGTCCCCGCTCGGGCCTCGCGCGCAATCACGGCGTCACGGTGCTCAACACGCCGGGAACGGTGGATTGCGACTATCGCGGCGAGGTCATGGTGCTGCTCATCAATTTCGGGCAGGCGCCGTTCCCCGTCACGCGCGGCATGCGCATCGCCCAGATGGTGGTGGCGCCCGTCACCCAAATAATGCTGGAAGAATCCGGAGATTTGAGCGAAACTGCACGCGGTTCCGGTGGTTTTGGCTCAACAGGCCTCGGGACAGCGTTATTGAAGAAATAGCTACATCCCGATGCCGCGTTTATCCGACAAGAGCCTCCTCGCCATCGCCGCCGTGGTGGACGTCGCCGTCCACGCTCGTGGCACGCCCGTCGCCGCGAAGGCCCTGGCGGCACGCCACGGCCTGCCGCCGCGCCGCCTCGAGCCCGTGCTCCAGGCCCTGGTCCATGCCGGCGTGCTGAAAGGCGTGCGCGGTCCCCGTGGCGGCTATGAGCTCGCCCGCGAGCGCCGGCGCGTGTCGGTGGCAGAGATCGTCCGGGTCGTCGAGGGGGCGGAGGAGGAGAAGGAGATCATCCTTCCGCCGCTGGTGATCGAGGTGGTCCAGCCGGCCGTGGCCTCCGCCGAGGACACCTTCGACACCGCGCTCGATGCGGTGACGCTGGAGGATCTGTGCCGCTCTGCCGACGAGAAGGGCCACGGATCCGAGCACGAGCGTATCGATTTCACCATCTGAAGGGCGCACGCCGCCCGCCCGCCGGGCGGCGAAACGAAGAGGAGACCGCCCATGGCCGAACCCGCCGCAAAGATCGTGCCTGCCGCCTTGCCCCGCCCGGGGCGCGGCCGGGTCTATGATTCCATCACCGAGACCATCGGCAATACCCCCCTCGTGCGCCTGAAGCGCCTGCCGCAGCTGCGCGGCGCCAAGGCCGAGATCCTCGCCAAGCTCGAGTTCTTCAACCCCATCGCCAGCGTGAAGGACCGCATCGGCGTCGCCATGATCGACGCCATGGAGCAGGCCGGCGTGCTGGACGAGGACACCGTGCTGGTGGAGCCCACCTCCGGGAACACCGGCATCGCCCTCGCCTTCGTGGCGGCGGCGCGCGGCTACCGGCTGGTCCTCGTCATGCCCGAGAGCATGTCGGTGGAGCGCCGCAAGATGCTGGCGCTGCTGGGCGCCGAGCTGGTGCTTACCCCCGCCAACCTCGGCATGAAGGGCGCCGTGGCCCGCGCCGAGCAGCTCATCGCCGACCTGCCCAAGGCGGTGATGCCGCAGCAGTTCAAGAACAAGGCCAATCCCGAGGTGCACCGTCGCACCACGGCGGAGGAAATCTGGAACGACACCGACGGCAAGGTGGACGCGGTGGTGGCCGGCGTGGGCACCGGCGGCACCATCACCGGCATCGGCCAGGTGCTGAAGCCGCGCAAGTCTTCGGTGCGCATGATCGCGGTGGAGCCCGAGGATTCCCCGGTGCTCTCCGGTGGCCCTCCCGGCCCCCACAAGATCCAGGGCATCGGCGCCGGCTTCGTGCCGGAGGTGCTCGATCGCGCCATCATCGACGAGGTGGTGACGGTAGGCAACCAGACCGCCTTCGACACCGCCCGGGCGCTGGCCCGCTACGAGGGCATCCCCGGGGGCATCTCCTCCGGCGCGGCCGTGGCGGCTGCCCTCGAGGTGGCGGTGCGTGACGACATGGCCGGCAAGTCCATCGTCGTGATCGTGCCCTCCTTCGCCGAGCGCTATCTCTCCACCGCCTTGTTCGAGGGCCTCTGAGCCCGCAACCGCCGCTCCGGCCTGCGCCGGGGCGGCGGCTTTTACAAGGTACGATCGCAGACGGGAAAGGGAATCAGACCACCCTCCCGCAGGAGCCGCAGCGCGGCGCCCCCTCCCCGCCTCGCGCGGACCCGCCTTGTCGCGCCAGCCGCACCAGGGCCGCATGCCGGGCAGGATCATAGCCCGCCGCACCGGAGCGCGCCGCCTTCCGGGCCTCGCGCAGCGCCCGCGCCAAGCCCGCCGGAGCACCGAGGAACGGCGCGAGGCCGGACATAAGCCGCAGCACCTGCGCCTCGCCATCCTCGCACGCGAAGCCACGCACGCGCGAAAACCCCCGACCTGAAACATCCATCGCCTGCCTCCCGTAAGGCGGCAATGGTGGCGCGCGTGGCGCAATGGGGGATAAATTCCTATTTTGCTACCTACCGAAGCCGGGCAGAAGCCCTTCGAGACGCTTTGATGTATTGATTTATAGGGATTTTGCCGCGAGCGACTTATCCACCCGCCCTTGAACCACGGCAATATGCGTGTAGGAATTTTTACCTACAATCAGGGGTTTTGCATGTCGTCCCTTTCAGCCGCCCCCGCAGGCCTCGCCGTCCCGGCAGAACCCCGCCCCCAGAGATCCAGCCCGCCCTCCCACGATCTGGCCTGCCGCATGGCCACCGCCCTCGTCGCCGCCACCACGGGGGTGGACGTGGATGTGATGCTCGGCCGGCGCCGCTCCGCCGCCCCCGTCGCCGCGGCGCGCCAGCTCGCCATGTACCTCGCCCATGTCGCCCTCGGCCTGACGCAGACCGAGGTCGCCCAGGCCTTCCAGCGCGACCGCACCACCGTTGCCCATGCCTGCCGGCGGGTCGAGGATCTGCGGGACGAGCGGGACTTCGACCGTCAGGTGGCCCGCATGGAGGAGTGCCTGCGCTGGGTGATGGAGCACTGAGCCATGGCGCGCCGCCCCACCACAAGCCGCAGGCCCGCCACCGGGGCATCCCGCACGCCCCCGCCCGTCGACACCCCTGCTGCCCCCCTGCTGAACCCGGCCGAGAGCCCTCTTGCCTGGCTGGCCCGCCGCGGCATGGTGGACGCCACCCAGCTCACCGCCGGCGAACGCCTGCGGGCGGATTTCACCCGGGCGCAGCTCACGCCACGGGTCACCAGCCGCTGGACCGAGGTTCGCGGCGCCGGCACCCCCGAGGCCTTCAGCGACATGGTGCTCGCCGCCAAGCTGCGGCTGGCGCGCGCCATGGCGGCGGTCGGGCCGGAATTGTCCGGCGTGCTGCTCGACGTGTGCTGCTTCCTGAAGGGACTGGAGCTGGTGGAGCGCGAGCGCCAGTGGCCGGCCCGCACCGCCAAGGTGGTGCTGGGCCTCGCCCTCGACCGGCTGGCCTCCCATTATGGCCTCTCGCGCAGCACGACGGGACGCCCCCGAGCCCCCATGCGCAGCTGGCAGGCCCCGCCTGCCCCCGACGGCACCGTGGTCGAGGATGACCTCAGGACAGCGCCCGCGCCGTGTCCCGGATGACCTCGAAGGCGCGCTCCACGTCGGCCTGCGTCGCGTCCATGGACCCGGCCTGGAAGCGGATGGCGAGGCGCCCGTCCACCCGCGTGGGGGTGAGATAGATCTCCCCCGCGTCGTTTATGGCCTGGAGCAGCGCCAGCATGTGGGCATCCCCGTCCCGCCCGTCGCCGGGATCGTGGCGGAAGGTGAAGAGCGAGAGCACCGGCGCGGAAGCAAGCGTGAAGCCGGGCTCGGCGGCGATCCGCCGGGCCAGGGCCTGCCCCCAGCGCACATGGTTGCGGATCATCTCCCGCAGGCCCGAAAGGCCGTGGGCACGCAGCACGAACCACAGCTTCAGCGCGCGGAAGCGCCGCCCGGTCTGGATCGACCACTCGCTATAGTTGACGATGCCGTCATGCCCGTGGGTGCGCAGGTATTCCGGCTGGATGGCCAGGGTATCGAGGTGCTGGTCCACGTTGCGGATGAAGTGCGCCGAGCAGTCGAACTGGGCGCCCAGCCATTTGTGCGGGTTCAGCACGATGCTGTCGGCCCCCTCCGCGCCCGCCCACAGCGACCGGAACTCCGGGCAGATCATGGCATTGCCGGCCCAGGCCGCGTCCACATGCACGAACAGGTCGTGCCGGCGGGCGACCTTCACCACCGCCGCCACGTCATCCATGGCGCCGATGCCGGTGCCGCCGACGCAGGCCACCACGCCGCCCGGCAACAGCCCGGCCGCCTTGTCCGCGACGATGGCCGCCTCGAGCGCGGCCGGATCCATCCCGCGCAGCACCCCCTGGGTGGGAATTCGGACGAGATTGCGTTCACCGATGCCACTGATCCAGGCCGCCTTGTCGATGGAGGTATGCACCTCGGCGGAGGCATAGATCCGCACCGGCGCCTGCCCGGCGAGGCCCTCCCGGTTGCCGGTGAAGCCTAGCGCCCGCTCGCGCATGGTGAGGAAGGCGGTGAGGGTGGCGGACGAGGCGGAATCCTGGATCACCCCGCGCCATCCCTCCGGCAGGCCCACCGCCTGGCGCAGCCAGTCGATGGCCACCGTCTCCACCTCGGTGGCGGCGGGGGAGGTCTGCCACAGCAGGCACTGGGCGCCCATGGCGGCGGTGAGCGCCTCGGCGATCACGCTCGCGGGGCTCGCATTGGCCGGAAAGTAGGCGAAGAAGCGCGGATGCTGCCAGTGGGTCATGCCCGGCACCACGATGCGCTCGAAATCCGCGAACAGGTCGGCCATGGGCTCGGCCTCTTCCGGCGGCGCGGCGGGAAGGGCGGCGACGATCTCCCCCGGCCGGGTGCTGGCGCGCACGGGCAGATCGCGCAGCCCCGCCCGGTAGCGCACCGCGAAATCCGCCGCGGCCCGCGCCCAGTGCCGGAAATCCTCCCCGTCCATGGTCCGTTCCCTGCCTCGTGTTTGGGCGGGACATAGCCGACTTGAGCCCGGCGGGGAAACCCGGAACCGAGCCCCGCCCGCGCGGCCGCCCCGCCGAAGCGGCCTCCCGCCTTCGTGCGCGGGGGTGCCCGCGCAGGCGTGATAGAGTGACGCATCAAAGGCCTTTCGCCTTGGCTCGCATGGTTCTAAGACGACCGGCAGCCGTCGCGCCTAAATCGTTTCCGCCGGCGCGCAACGCATAAGAGGCAAGAGAGGATATGCCCCAGTACCGCTCCCGCACGTCCACCCACGGCCGCAACATGGCCGGCGCCCGCGGCCTGTGGCGCGCCACCGGCATGAAGGACGGCGATTTCGGCAAGCCCATCATCGCGGTCGTCAATTCCTTCACCCAGTTCGTGCCGGGTCACGTGCACCTGAAGGACCTCGGCCAGCTGGTGGCGCGGGAGATCGAGAAGGCCGGCGGCGTCGCCAAGGAATTCAATACCATCGCGGTGGACGACGGCATCGCCATGGGCCACGACGGCATGCTCTATTCGCTGCCGTCCCGCGAGATCATCGCCGACAGCGTGGAGTACATGGTGAACGCGCACTGCGCCGACGCCATGGTGTGCATCTCCAACTGCGACAAGATCACTCCCGGCATGCTGATGGCCGCCATGCGCCTCAACATCCCGGCGGTGTTCGTCTCGGGCGGGCCCATGGAGGCCGGCAAGGTGCTGCTCTCCACCGGCGAGCGGAAGGTGGACCTGATCGACGCCATGATCTCGGCGGCCGACGACAAGGTTTCCGACGCCGACGTGCAGGTGATGGAGCGATCCGCCTGCCCCACCTGCGGCTCGTGCTCCGGCATGTTCACCGCCAATTCCATGAACTGCCTGACCGAGGCGCTCGGCCTCGCCCTGCCCGGCAACGGCTCGGTGCTCGCCACCCATGCCGACCGCCAACGCCTGTTCGTGGAGGCCGGCCACCTCATCGTCGATCTCGCCCGCCGCTACTATGAGCAGGACGATGCGAGCGTGCTGCCGCGCGCCATCGCCAGCTTCAAGGCGTTCGAGAACGCCATGACGCTCGACATCTCCATGGGCGGCTCCACCAACACGGTGCTGCACCTGCTCGCCGCCGCCAATGAGGGCGAGGTGCCCTTCACCATGGCCGACATCGACCGCCTGTCGCGCCAAGTGCCGGTGCTTTGCAAGGTGGCCCCGGCGGTTGCCAACATCCACATGGAGGATGTGCATCGGGCCGGCGGCATCATGGCCATCCTCGGCGAGCTCGACCGCGGCGGCCTCATCCACACCGAGCTGCCCACCGTGCATGCCGCGACCCTCGGCGAGGCGCTGGACCGCTGGGACGTGAAGCGCACCAACAGCGAGAGCGTCACCACCTTCTTCCGCGCGGCCCCGGGCGGGGTGCCCACCCAGGTGGCCTTCAGCCAGGCGAGCCGCTGGGACGATCTGGACCTCGACCGCGAGGCCGGCGTCATCCGCGACGTGGCCCATGCCTATTCCAAGGACGGCGGCCTCGCCGTGCTCTATGGCAACATCGCCCTGGACGGCTGCATCGTGAAGACCGCGGGCGTGGACGCCTCCATCCTGACGTTCACCGGCAAGGCCCGGATCTTCGAGAGCCAGGACGCGGCGGTGGAGGCCATCCTCTCCAGCGGGCGGATCCAGCCGGGCGACGTGGTGCTGATCCGCTACGAGGGTCCGCGCGGTGGCCCCGGCATGCAGGAGATGCTGTACCCGACCTCCTACCTGAAGTCGAAGGGCCTCGGGAAGGCGTGCGCCCTGGTCACCGACGGGCGCTTCTCGGGCGGCTCCTCGGGCCTGTCCATCGGCCATGTCTCGCCCGAGGCGGCCGAAGGCGGCGCCATCGGCCTCGTGGAAGAGGGCGACACCATCGAGATCGACATCCCGAACCGCATCATCCGGGTCGCGGTGTCGGACGAGGTGCTGGCCGAGCGCCGCGCGGCCATGGAGGCCAAGGGCGATGCCGCCTGGAAGCCGGAGAACCGCAAGCGCGTGGTCTCCCAGGCCCTGCAGGCCTATGCGGCGCTCACCACCTCCGCCGCCCGCGGCGCGGTGCGCGACGTGAGGAGCCTCAAGCGCTGAGGCAGCGGCCGGGCCGCAACCGCAACGAAAAAAGGGGGCGCCCGCGCGCCCCCTTTTCTTTTGCGGCCTCCGTGGCAGGAGCCGTCACCTCAGGCCCGTCACGACACGCCCGTCACCTGCAGACGAGGTTGCCGTTCTGGTTGGAGATGTCGCGCCCCGGCCGGCACTGGTTGAGGTTGAGCGCCGTCGGGTTCCACAGGCCGTTCACCCGCTGGCACTGGGCGCGCAGCATGCCGGCACCGCCCACCGTCACGTTGCGGCAGGTCTGCAGGTAGGAGCCGGGAGGCGGCGGCATCTGCCGGCGCGGCGGGCAGGTGAGCGTGCCGTTCTGGTTGGAGATGTCCGCGCGCGGCTCGCAATTGAGCGTGTTGAGAACGCTGGGCTGCCAGTTGCCCATGACAGTGCGGCAGAAGGCGCTCAGCACGCCATTGCGGAACTCGATGCGCGTGCAGCTCCGGTTGTAGGAACCGGGCGGGCCGAAGCCGTGGGGACCGGGAGGCGGCCCGGGCGGAGGCGGGGCGGGACGCCGCTCGCACCAGAGCTGGCCGTTCTGGTTGGAGATGTCGCCCCGGCAGCTCGGAAAGTCGTTGAGGCGGGCGCCCACCCACTGGCCGTTGCGCGTGGCGCAGAAGGCGACGAGATTCCCGCCACCGCGCACCTGGGCGTCGCGGCAGCTGCGCAGGTAGCTGCCGGGCGGCAGCGGCTGCGCCTCGGCAGCGCCGAGGCCGGCCAGCCAGCCAAGCGCGAGAAGCAGGCCGGCAAGGCCCGCGGCGACAAACCTACGCTTCATGAATGCCCCCCTTGAATACCTGCGCGCCTCTTACCACGCGTCAGCAGGAGACGCACGCGGCCTCGCACACTGCCGTGCGCCCGTCCGCGCCCCCGCCGCCCATTCCTGCGGCGGGGCATCGACAGGCCGGCACCGCTCCGCTAAAAGCCGAAACGTTCCAAAGCATAAAGACAGACCGATGACCATTCGCCTGCACCGCGGCGACCTGCCTGCCGATTTCGTCGCCGCGCCGGTTGTGGCGATCGACACCGAGACCATGGGGCTCAACCCCTTCCGCGACCGGCTCTGCCTCGTCCAGCTCTCCAACGGCGACGGCTCCGCGGACCTCGTGCAGATCCCCCAGGGCGCCGACGCCAGGAGCGCGCCCAACCTCACCCGCCTGCTCGCCGATCCCAAGGTGACCAAGCTGTTCCATTTCGGCCGCTTCGACATCGCCGTGCTCCAGCACACCTTCAAGGTGATGCCCCAGCCGGTGTGGTGCACCAAGATCGCCTCGCGCCTGGTGCGCACCTACACCGACCGGCATGGCCTGAAGGACCTGCTGCGGGAGCTGCTGAACGTGGACATCTCCAAGCAGCAGCAGAGCTCGGACTGGGGCGCCGCGGACCTCAGCGACGCCCAGCTCGCCTATGCCGCGTCGGACGTGCTCCATCTCCATGCGGTCAAGGTGAAGCTGGAGGAAATGCTGGCCCGTGAGAATCGAACCGGCATCGCCGCCGCCTGCTTCGCCTTCCTGCCGGCCCGCGCCGCCCTCGACCTGTCGGGCTGGGCGGAGGAGGATATCTTTGCCCATAGCTGAGGCCGGGCGAGAAAAGCGAGTTGTGCCAAGGCCCTGCCCCCGACCCTTGCGTGGAGCCGGTATTTCGGACAATTTGACCCTGCGCGTGGGGCGACGCGTCGGCCATGAGGGGACGAAGGCCGCGGACAGGCGCAAGCGGGGCTGGCCCGCCGCCGGAACAGGGCCATGAACCGACACGTGCCGCCACACGATTTCGAGCCTGAGGGCGATCTTCAGCAGGAAACGGACCCGCGAGCGGCGGGCCGTCGCGATGCTGCGGCCTTCTCGCCGCGCGCCACGCCGGACTTTCACATCGCCCGCCGCCACAGCACGCGCGTGCGGTGGATCAAGCGGCTTCTGCCCGTTTCCATCGTGCTGGCGGCGGTGATCATCGGTGGCGTGTCGCTGCTGTCGCGGCTCAGCCTGAGCATCGACCTGCCGTTCGACATCGGCCACCTGACCCTCAGCGGCTCGCGCCTCACCATGGAACTGCCCAAGCTCTCGGGCTTCACCGACGACAACCGCGGCTACCATGTCACCGCCAAGACGGCGACCCAGGACCTGACCCATCCGGACGTGATCGACCTGACCGACGTGGAAGCGCGGCTTGAGCTCGCCGACAAGGGCTGGGCCAGCGTGCTCGCCAAGATCGGCACCTTCGACACCAAGAAGCAGTTCATCACCCTGGGCGAGGGCGTGAACCTCTCCATGGCCGGCGGCTATGCCGGCCGCCTGCAGGACGCCGATGTGGACGTGAAGGCCGGCACCATCTCCACCCCCCATGCGGTGGAGTTCACCTATCTGGACGGCAAGCTCATCGCCGACCGCCTCACCGTGACCGATCGCGGCAAAAGGGCGATGTTCGAAGGCAATGTGCAGCTGGACTTCCGCCCCTCGCACCTGCCCGGGCAGACCGATGGCGGGCCGGCCAAGCCGGTCGCGGAGGCGGGCCCGGCCCATCCCGCTGCGGGCCAGGCCAAGGCGGCGCCCGCAGCGACCCCACCGGCGGCGCCCCCTGCGGCCGCCGCCCCGATCCCCAGTGCTCCGCTGCCGCCGCGCCGCCCGGTGCCGGCCCCCTGATGCGTTTCGAGATGACCGGCATGACCGACAAGGCCGCCCCGAGGGCGCCCCTCCTTCGCCCTGCACCTTCGCGCCTCGCCGTTTTCCTCGGCACCGCGCTCGCCGGCCTGTGCCTGATGGGGCCGGGCGCCATGGCGCAGACCTCCACCAACGTGCCGAACGCGCTTCAGGGCTTCGCCCGCAACCGCGACCAGCCCGTGCGCATCAATGCGGATTCTCTGGAGGTGCGGGACAAGGACAAGGTGGCCGTGTTCTCCGGCAACGTGGTGGTCACGCAGGGCGATACCACCATGCGATCCAAGGACCTGATGGTGTTCTACGACGGCTCGGTGGCCGGCGTGCAGGGCGGCGACCAGCCGGTGCAGAAGGGCCAGATCCGCAAGCTGGAAGCCACCGGCGGCGTGCTGGTGAAGACCAAGGAGCAGACCGCCTCGGGCGACAGCGGCACCTTCGAGATGAAGTCCAACACGGTCACGCTCGTGGGCAAGCCGGTGGTGCTCACCCAGGGCCCCAATGTGATCCGCGGCCAGAAGCTGGTGGTGGACCTGGTGAGCGGCGTGTCCAAGTTCGAAGGCGGGCGCGTGGAGAGCCTCATCATCCCCGGCACCCTCAAGCAGGACGGCAAGGGCGAGCAGGGCAAGGGCGAGCAGGGCCAGGCGGGCCAGGGCCAGAACGGCCAGGCGCCCAAGCGCTGAGGCCTCGACACCACAGCCGCCGGGGGAGATCTTCCCCGCACCCGGCCGGGCGGGATGGGCCCACCTCGACCGATGAGACCCTGCAACGCGGGCCGGATTCCGGCCCGCTATTTGCATGGACGCATTGCATCCCCGGCACGGACGTTCTAAACCCTTCACTCTGGGGGCCGGGGTCCGGAGGTTGCGTTGAACGTCCTGTCCATGTTCGGCAAGTCGAAATCGGGCGGCGCAAAGTCGGGCGGCAGGGGCCGCAGCGGGCAGGAGCCCTCGCCCGTCACCGAGGATTGGGATCGGCAGAACGGTGTCCCCTACGACGCCGCCCGCCACGACGATGCCCGCTACCGTGATCCAGCCTGGGACGACGCCTATGGCGACGACCTGCCGGACGAGGGCCCCTTCGGCGACGATTCCGGCATCGAACCCTTCGATAGCACCAGTTCCCTTGCCGCCTTCGGCCTCGCCAAGTCCTACGGCGGCCGCCAGGTGGTGCGCGACGTGAGCCTGAACGTCCGCCGCGGCGAGGCGGTGGGCCTGCTCGGCCCCAACGGCGCGGGCAAGACCACCTGCTTCTACATGGTGACCGGCCTGGTAAAGGCGGATGCGGGCCGCATCGAGCTCGACGGCCATGACGTCACGCCCATGCCCATGTACCGCCGGGCGCGGCTCGGTGTCGGCTATCTTCCGCAGGAAGCCTCCATTTTCCGGGGCCTGTCGGTGGAAGACAACATCATGGGCGTGCTGGAGGTGACGGAACCGAACCGCGCCCGCCGCCGGGAGGAGACGGACGCCCTCCTCGAGGAATTCAAGATCACCCACGTGCGCAAGTCGCCGTCCATCGCGCTTTCGGGCGGCGAGCGGCGCCGCCTGGAGATCGCCCGCGCGCTGGCCAGCCGCCCCTCCTTCATGCTGCTGGACGAGCCCTTCGCCGGCATCGACCCCATCGCGGTGGGCGACATCCAGGCCCTGGTGCGGCATCTGACGACGCGCGGCATCGGCGTGCTCATCACCGATCACAATGTGCGCGAGACGCTGGGCCTCATCGACCGCGCCTACATCATCCATTCCGGCTCGGTGCTGATGGAGGGGGATCCCGAGGCCATCGTCTCCAGCCCGGAGGTGCGGCGCCTGTATCTGGGCGAGGAATTCCGTCTATGAGCGCCGCCCGGAGAGACCGGAGGGCCGCGCCATGGCGATGAGCCCGAAGCTGGAGTTCCGCCAGAGCCAGTCGCTGGTGATGACGCCGCAGCTGATGCAGGCCATCAAGCTGCTGCAGCTCTCCAACATGGAGCTCGTCGCCTATGTGGAGGCGGAGCTGGAACGCAACCCCCTGCTGGAGCGGGTGAGCGAGGACGGCCCGGCGGACGCGCCGGGCGATGCCATGAACGGCGCCGCCGAAGGCGCCGAGCCCGCGGCCCCCGACCGCGACGCCCCCTCCTCCGGCGACTGGATGGAAGGCGACGTGGAACCGAGCCGCGCGGCCATGGAGACGCGGCTCGACACCGACCTCGGCAACGTCTTCCCGGACGACGTGCCGGCCGAGCGCGGCTCCCCCGGCGGCGGCTCCACCGGCTCCAGCCCCTCCACCGGCGAATGGGGCGGCGGCGAGCGGGGCGAGGACTACAACCCCGAGGCCTTCCTCACCGCCGAGACCACGCTGGCCGACCATCTGGAGGCGCAGCTTTCGGTGGCAGTGAGCGATCCGGCGCGACGGCTCATCGGCTTCAACGTCATCGGCCTCATCGACGAGGCCGGTTACTTCACCGGCGATCTTGACCAGCTGGCGGAGCAGCTCGGCGTTCCGCGCGCCGAGGTGGAGGCGATGCTGAAGCTGGTGCAGACCTTCGAGCCTTCGGGCGTGGGCGCGCGCAACCTGGCCGAATGCCTCGCCATCCAGCTGCGGGAGCGCGACCGGTTCGACCCCGCCATGCAGGCGCTGGTGGCGAACCTGGAATTGCTCGCCCGGCATGATCGCAACGCGCTGAAGCGCATCTGCGGGGTCGACAACGAGGACCTCGTCGACATGATCGGCGAGATCCGCCGGCTCGACCCCAAGCCCGGCCTCGCTTTCGGCTCCGGCGTGGTGCATCCGCTGGTGCCGGACGTCTATGTGCGCCCCGGAGCGGACGGCACCTGGATCGTCGAGCTGAATTCCGAGACCCTGCCCCGCGTGCTGGTGAACCAGACCTACCACGCCACCGTGGTCAAGCATGCCCGCTCGCAGGAGGAAAAGAGCTTCCTCGCCGACTGCCTGCAGAGCGCCAGCTGGCTCACCCGCTCTCTGGACCAGCGGGCGCGCACCATCCTCAAGGTGGCGAGCGAGATCGTGCGCCAGCAGGACGCCTTCCTGCTCCATGGCGTGCGGTTTCTGCGGCCGCTGAACCTGCGCACGGTGGCGGATGCCATCGGCATGCACGAATCCACCGTCTCGCGGGTGACGTCCAACAAATATATCTCCACCCCGCGCGGCGTGGTGGAGATGAAGTTCTTCTTCTCCTCGGCCATCTCCGCATCCGGCGGCGGCGAGGCTCATTCGGCCGAGGCGGTGCGCCACCGCATCAAGTCGCTGATCGAGGCGGAAAGCGCGGACGATGTGCTGTCCGACGACACGCTGGTGCAGAAGCTGAAGGACGACGGCATCGACATTGCCCGCCGCACCGTCGCCAAGTACCGGGAGGGCATGAACATTCCCTCGTCCGTCCAGCGTCGCCGCGAGAAGATGTCGGCGCGCAGCGCCGCGAACTGAGCGCCGCGCGCCGGTTCCGGCCCCTTCAAGAAGGGGCCTCCGCCTCAGACGAGGCTCAGCTTCACGTCGATATTGTTGCGGGTGGCGTTGGAATAGGGGCACACCTCGTGCGCCTTGGCGATCAACGCCTCGCCGGCCGTCCGGTCCACCCCTGGCAGGGACACCGCCAGCGCAATGGCAAGGCCGAAGCCGCCTTCCGAGCGGGGGCCGATGCCCACGGTGGAGGTGACGCTGGCGTCCGCCGGCACCTTCGCGGGGCCGCCCTGGGATGCCACGAACTTCATGGCACCGAGGAAACACGCCGCATAGCCGGTGGCGAACAGCTGCTCGGGATTGACGCCATCCCCGCCGGCGCCGCCCAGTTCCTTTGGCGTTGTCAGCTTGACATCAACCTTGCCGTCGAGGGTCGCGGAGTGGCCATCACGGCCTCCGGTGGCGCGGGCGGACGTGGTGTAGAGGACATTGACGGGCATGTTTGACTCCTTCAGCTGTCGCATATGCTTCATATACGATTAAATCGTGTACGATACAAATACGCGGACCGAACCTGCCCGTCAAGCGGTTGCGATTAGATCGTGCGATAATTATTTTTGGACCAGTATTCCGGACACCGACCCATGCCTGACGAAACTCCTGACATTCCCCCGGTGGATGGGCTGCTCTGCTTCAGCTTCTATGCGGCGAGCCACGCCTTCACCCGCCTCTACAAGCCCCTGCTCGACCGGCTGGGCGTCACCTACCCCCAATATCTCGTCCTGGTGGCCTTGTGGGACAAGGACGACCAGGCGGTGGGCCGCATCGGCGAAACCCTGGGGCTGGAGTCCAGCACGCTGACCCCGCTGCTGAAGCGCCTCGAAGCCCTCGGCCACGTCACCCGCACCCGCGACCCGGCAGACGAGCGGGTGGTGCGCGTCCGCCTCACCGCGCAGGGCCGCGCCCTGAAGGGGGAGGCCCGCGCCATCCCGGCATGCATCCTTTCCGCCACCGGACTGGAACTCCCCGAGGCGGAACGGCTCCTCCGCGAGGTCACACAGCTGCGCGCCGCATTGGAGCGCGCCACGAAGGCCTGAGCGTCAGTGAGCCCCCTGGGGGGAGCTTCATCTCCCGTTGCGCATACGGTACACCAGATACGAACAGCCGGACGCGTGCGCGCCAACCGGCAGCCTCTGGAAACGCGCAAGGCCCCCATGCTCGACCCGCACCTCGCCGGCCACATCCGCTTCGCCCCCACCCCGCCCACGCTGCCGCCCCTGCCGCCCGGACAGCACGCCCTGGGGCTCTCGGAAGAACGGGACGCGCTGCTGGTGGTGCCGGAGGGGCTCACGGCCGGCGCGCCGGTGCCGCTGATGGTGCTGTTCCACGGCGGCGGCGGCAGCGCACAGAAGATCCTGCCCATGATGGAGGCGCACGCGGCCCGGCACCGCTTCCTGCTGCTGGTGCCGCAATCCACCTTCCCCACCTGGGACATCGTGATCGCCGGCAACGGGCCGGACCGGGAGCGGCTGGAGGCGGCCCTCGGGATGGTCGCCCGGCATTTCGCCATCGATCCCACCCACATTGCCTTTGCCGGCCATTCAGACGGCGGCAGCTATGCCCTTTCGCTCGGGCTCACGAACGGGCATTTCGTGACGCACGTCATCGTCTCCTCCGCCGGCTTCATGTCGGTGCATCGGCAGGAGGGGGCGCCGCGGGTGTTCATCTCCCACGGCGTCAACGACGAGCAGATCCCCGTCGGCCGCAGCGGGCGGGTGCATTCGGCCCTGCTGAAGGAGGCCGGCTACGACGTGACCTATGTGGAATACAACGGCCCCCACGCCTGGCAGCCGCCGGTGGTGGGCCTCGCCGTGAATTTCTTCATGGGTGCCGCCGGCGCCTGAGCGCCGGCGGGCAGGATCAGGTCGCGCTCAGCGCACGATGATGTTCTTGAACTGCCAGGGATCTTCCAGGTCGAGATCTTCCGGAAAGAGCTTCTGGCGGCCGGTCAGGGGCGTCCAGTCCGTATAGGTGCCGATCATCGGGCCGAGATAGGGCAGCTGCACTTCGAGGCAGCGGCGGAAGTCCACCTCGTCGGCCTCGACGATGCCCGCGTTCGGGTTCTCCAGCGCCCAGACCATGCCGGCGAGCACGGCGGAGGTCACCTGCAGGCCGGTGGCGTTCTGGTAGGGGGCCAGCTCGCGCGTCTCCTCGATGGAGAGCTGGGAGCCGAACCAGTAGGCGTTCCGCGCGTGGCCGTAGATGAGAACGCCCAGCTCGTCGATGCCGTCGACGATCTCGTGCTCGTCCAGGATCTTCCAGCTTTCCTGGAAGTGGCCGCCATTGCCGAACATCTCGTGCAGCGACAGCACCGCGTCGTTGCAGGGGTGGTAGGCATAGTGACAGGTCGGCCGGTAGACCACCTGGTCCCCGTCGCGCACCGTCAGATAGTCGGCGATGGAGATGGACTCGTTGTGGGTCACGAGGAAGCCGTACTGGGGCCCGGGCGTCGGCGTCCACGAGCGCACGCGGGTGGCGGCGCCGGGGGAGAGCAGATAGATGGCCGCGCCGCAGCCCGCCTCGTGGGTGCGCCCGTCCGGCGGCAGGGCCTTCTCATGGGTGCCCCAGCCCAGCTCGGCCGGCTGCAGGCCCTCGGAGACGAAGCCCTCCACCGACCAGGTGTTCCAGAACTGGCCCATCACCTTGGGCTCGCGGGCGCGCTGGGTGTCGCGCTCGGCGATGTGGATGCCCTTCACGCCCAGGGCGCGGGACAGCTGGGCCCATTCCTCGCGGGTGGTGGGCTCGGGCCGGTCGACGCCGGTGTCGCGGGCGATGTTGAGCAGCGCCTGCTTCACGAACCAGGAGACCATGCCGGGATTGGCGCCGCAGGTGGACACCGCCGTGGTGCCGCCCGGGTTGCGCCGGCGGGCGGCGAGCAGGCTCTCGCGCAGCGCGTAATTGGTGCGCGCGGCGTTATCCATGGTCTCGTCGAAATAGAAGCCCTTCCAGGGCTCGATCACCGTATCCACGTAGAGCGCGCCGAGCTCGCGAGTGAGCTCCATGATGGCGATGGAGGACACGTCCACCGAGAGGTTGACGCAGAAGCCCTGGCCGCCGCCGGTGGTGAGCAGCGGGGTGAGCAGGTCGCGGTAGTTCTCCGCCGTCACCTCGGACTGGATGAAGCGGATGCCGCGCGCCTCGAGCAACTTGTGGTGGTCCGCCACGGGGTCGATCACCACCATGCGCTCGCGGTCGAAGTCGAAGTGCCGCTCGATCAGGGGCAGCGTGCCCCTGCCGATGGAACCGAAACCGATCATCACGATGGGGCCGTCGATCTTCGCGTGGACCGGCCAGTCGCTCATTTTCTACCACTCCTGTCGGGCGGCGGCGCGTTCCGCTCCATCTGGAGGGGGCGCCTTGGCTCCATGATCCCGGCCGTGATCCGCCTGCGCGGATGTCGCGACTTCGGAAAAAGGCCCGGGACAAGTCGCCCGCGGTCGTGCGGGCGGCGGCACCATGGGAAAAGCGCGGCCGCACGTCAACCGACGAGGCGCCGCAAAGCCGGCAAACAAAAGGCTTTCGCTCGAAGCGCGGTCCGGCGGCCTGGAAACAATCCTGTTCCCGGACGGCCGATGAAGCGCCCTCCGGGCCTTGAGACGCGGAACCCGTCACCCGATCGGATCTCCCGGGGATCTGGTCAGCGCAGGCCCTGGGCGCGAGCCGGCATGCGGGCCGGCATCCGGTCCACCCGCCGCAGCTCGGGGAACAGGCGCATCCACAACAGGGCGACCGCGATGGTGCCGAGCCCGCCCACGAGCCCCGCCCCCACCGCCCCGAACAGGGCCGCCGTCATCCCGGATTCGAACTCGCCGAGCTGGTTGGACGTGCCGACGAACAGGGAGTTCACGGCGCTCACCCGGCCGCGCATCTCATCCGGGGTGGAGAGCTGCACCAGGGAGGAACGGATCACCACGCTCACGTTGTCCGCCGCCCCGAGCGCGAACAGCGCGGCAAAGGACAGGGGGAAGCTCCGCGACAAGGAGAACACCACCGTCGCCAGCCCGAACACCGCCACCGCCGCGAACATCTTGGGGCCCACGTGGCGCGCGAGCGGAAGGCGCGCGAGCAGCAGCGCCATCAGCGTCGCCCCCACCGCCGGGGCGGCGCGCAGCGCGCCGAGCCCGGTGGAGCCCACATCGAGGATGTCGCTGGCATAGATGGGCAGCAATGCCGTCACCCCGCCAAGCAGCACGGCGAACAGGTCGAGGGAGATGGAGCCCAGCACCACCTTGTGGTCGCGGATGAAGGAAAGGCCCGAGAGCACGCTCGCCAGCGTCGCCCCGCTGCGGGCCGTCGCCACCGGCGGATGGCGCACGCAGGCCATGGCGGTGGCGGCGGCCGCATAGCACAGGGCCGCCCCCGCCAGCGGCACCGTGGGCCCGAAGGCATAGGCGAAGCCGCCCACCGCCGGCCCGGCGATGGTCGCCATCTGCAAGGCGGAGGACGACACCGCCAGCGCCCGCGGCAGCACCGGCCCGGGCACGATGCGCGGCAGCAGGGCCGCGAGGGTGGGATGCTCGAAGGCGCGGCAGGCGCCGATCATCACCACCGCCGCATAGATGGCGGGAAGCTCGACGCCGCCTCCGCCGAGGCCGAGGGCGAGCAGGGCGAGGGTGAAGGCGGCGATGGCCTGCCCGGCCAGCACGATGCGCCGCCGGTCGAACACATCCGCCACATGGCCGGCCACGAGGGTGAGCACCAGGATCGGCACGAACTGGGCGAGCCCCACCAGCCCCAGCGCCACCGCGCTGCCGGTGAGGGCATAGACCAGCCAGCCCACCGCCACGCCGAGCATCTGGAAAGCGAGGGCGGAGGCGACGCGGCTCACCCAGAAGAACAGGAAGGCGGGATGATCCCGGAGCCGCTCCGGGGCGGGCTCGGCGCGCGCTGTCACGTCAGGGGCTGTCACATCAGGTCACGGGGCGGGAGACAGGACCCCCTCCCCGTACCCCCCGGATCGCCGCGCCGCAACCCGCTGACGTTGCGGCGCGCGGATCGCGCCCTAGTCGCTGGCGAGGATGTGATTGCGCACGATGGGATAGACCTGCCCCGCCCACTTGCGGCCGGAGAAGACGCCATAATGGCCCACGCCCGCCTGCATGTGATGGCGCTTCTTGTGGGGGCGCAGGCCCGAGCAGAGGTCCTGCGCAGCCATGGTCTGGCCGATGGAGCAGATGTCGTCCCGCTCCCCCTCCACCGTCAGAAGCGCCGTCTTGCGGATGGCGCGGAAATCGACGGGCCGGCCGCGATAGGTCAATTCCCCCTTGGGGAGACGGTATTCCTGGAACACGTAGCGCACCGTCTCCAGGTAGAATTCGGCGGCGAGGTCCAGCACGGCGAAATACTCGTCGTAGAAGGTCTTGGTCGCCTCCGCCTTCTCCTCCTCTCCCTCGGCGAGGTCGTGATAGAGGTCGAGGTGCGCCTTGAGGTGCCGCGTCGGGTTCATGCTGACGAAGGCCGTGAGCTGCACGAAGCCGGGATAGACCCGCCGCCCCGAGCCGGGGAAGCCCTTCGGCACCGTGGCGATGAGGTTGCGCTCGAACCAGCTGATGGGCTTGGAGGTGGCGAGCTCGTTCACCTTGGTGGGGTTGATCCGGCAGTCGATGGGCCCCGCCATGAGCGTCATGGAGGAAGGGGCGGCCGGGTTCTTGTCCTGCGCCATCACCGCGGCGGCCACCAGCGCCTGCACGCAGGGCTGGCACACGGCGACCAGATGCGCCCCCGGCCCCAAGATCTCCAGGAAGCGGACCACGTGCTCCACATAATCGTCGAAGCCGAACGGCCCGGCCTCCAGCGGCACGTCGCGAGCGTTGTGCCAGTCCGTGATGTAGACGTCATGATCCGGCAGCATCGTCTTCACGGTATTGACGAGCAGCGTGGCGAAATGGCCGGAGAGGGGCGCCACCACCAGCACCCGTGGCTGGGCGATGTCCACGTCCTTCTTGAAGCGCAGCAGCGTGCCGAAGGGCAGCACCGCGGTCTTCTCCTCGGTCACCTGCACCTCGCGGTTGCCCACCTCCACCTGCTCGATGCCGAAGCGGGGGCGGCCGTGGCTGAGGCCGGCGCGCTCGACCAGCTCATAGGCGGCCGCCAGGTGACGCAGGCCCATGTGGCCATAGCCGTTGACCAGCGGCCCGGTGAGGGTCTGCCGCGCGAGCCCCGCGAGGAAGCGGATGGGACTCAAAAGGTCCGCCTGAGCCTGATACGCCAGATACATCATGGCCGCCCGTACCCCACCCCCGGGTGTCCCCACCCCGGACAAGAAGACCTGGAAGATTGTTGCAGCATAATGCCGTTAGGTCCTTCTGCTCCGCGTCCCCCGAATGCCGACGCCCCCACGGACGGCGGGACCTTTAAGTTGTTGTCACAAGCCCGTTTTTTTTGCTTTGCAGCAATCCTGTTCGGATGTACCTGTTATAAGAATATTGAAGCGGGCCGTGGTGCATTGCAACACGCATCCGCTCGAAACCCGAAACGGGAACTCGCAGACGGTGCCGCCGCCCCGCTGCGCCAGCAGACGGTGAGCCGGCGGCGGATGGGTCACGGGATCGGACATCCAAGGCGCAGGACAGGCGATCAGGCATGGCGACACTCACCATCTCAAGCAAGAACTATTCCTCCTGGTCCCTGCGCGGATGGCTTCTGTGCAAGATGGCGGGCCTCTCTTTCGAGGAGGAACGGGTTCCGCTCGACGATCCGGACATGAAGGCGGAGCTGCTGCTCCTCTCCCCCTCCTTCCTGGTGCCGCGCCTGGTGCATGAGGATGTCACCGTTTGGGACACCCTCGCCATCGCCGCCTTCCTGAACGAGGTGTTCCCCCAGGCCGGGCTCCTGCCGGCCGACCGGGCGGTGCGCGCGCACTGCCTCTCCATTTCTGGGGAGATGCACTCGGGCTTCGTCAACCTGCGCTCGGCCCTGCCCATGAACATCAAGGCGCACTATCCCGGCTTCAAGGTCTATGCCGGCGCGCTGGCGGACATCGAGCGCATCGTCGCCATCTGGCGCGGCTGCCTCACCGCCCATGGCGGCCCGTTCCTGATGGGCGCAAACCCCACCCTGGCGGATGCCATGTACGCCCCGGTCTGCTCCCGCTTCACCACCTATGACGTGAAGCTCGATGCCGAATGCGAGGCGTACCGCGCGCGCATCATGGCCCTGCCCCTGATGCAGGAATGGATCGCCGGCGCCCTGGACGAGCCGGAGGAGCTCGAGGAGCTCGGCGCCGAGTTCTGACCCCCATGAGCCACGACGCCGCCGGCGCGGGCATCGCCCTCGCCGGCTTCTGCGTGCTGGTGCTCGCCGGCACGGTGAAGGGCCTTCTCGGCATGGGCTTGCCGACGGTGGGCATCGGCCTGCTCAGCCTCTTCCTCACCCCGGCGGAAGCGGCGGCGGTGCTCATCGTGCCGTCCACCGTCACCAACCTGTGGCAGTATTTCACCGGCCCGAACGTGGTCGCGACCGCCCGCCGCTTCCGGCTGATGATGATTGCCCTGGTGGCCGGCACGCTCGTCGGCGGCCTTCTCATCGGCGGCCTGACGTCGCCGCTCGCCCTGCCGGCCCTGGGCGCCACGCTGCTCCTCTACGGGGCGGTGGGCCTGTCCGCCGTGCCGCTGCGACTGCCGGCCGGCGTCGAGGGGTGGATGTCGCCCCTCATGGGGCTCCTCACCGGCATCGTCACGGGAACCACCGGCGTCTCGGTCATGCCCTCTGCGCCGTATCTCCAGGCGCTCGGGCTCAGCCGCGACGACCTTGTGCAGGCCCTCGGCCTCACCTTCACCATCTCCACCTTCGCCCTTGCCGTGGTGCTGGCGAAGCCGGGGGAGGATGGCGCCGTGCTGGCCGACCCGAGGATCCTCCTCGCCTCGCTGGTGGCGCTGGCCCCGGCCTTCCTCGGCATGGAGATCGGCCGGCGGGTGCGCCGCGCGGTCTCGCCGCTGGTGTTCCGCCGCGCCTTCTTCGCCGGGCTCGCCTTGTTGGGCGCCTACATGCTGGCGCGGGGGCTGGGGTAAGCCCGCGCGCCGACGGCAGGACCGCCGCCCCTCACTCGGAGAGGCGGTGGATGTCATGCACCACGATGCCGATGGAATCGTCCGGCTTCTTCAGCCACTCCCCCCGGCGCAGGGTCTTCACCGTGTCCTCGTAGCCGGTCTGCCAGTGCTCACGCATGGAGGCGACGGAGAATTCGTAGTCCTTGAACTCCCGCTCGTAGGCTTTCTCCTGATAGATCAGGTGGCAGATGTTGACCGGGCCGGAGCTGCTGTAGTCCTCGATCAGGGCGAGGTCGTCCTCCGTGCGGAGCTGCTCGGGAATGCGCTGGAGCGCGTCGTAGAGCTTGCCCCTGAGGTCCTGCACCCGGCGGAACACGTCGGTGGTGTAGCGCGTGCGGCTCGAATAGCCGATGTCCTTCTGCCGCTCGCTGACATCAAACATGTCGCGCGGCAGCGGCCCCCGGGCGCTGAACAGGTCCACCTGGAACACCAGCGCGCTCGGATGGTCCGGCTGGTCGAGCAGGAACTGGAGCGGCGTGTTCGAGACCACGCCGCCGTCCCAGTAGTACTCACCATCGATCTTGACCGCCGGAAAGCCGGGCGGCAGCGCGCCGGAAGCCATCACGTGCTCGGGCACGATGGTGGTTTCCTTGTTGTCGAAATAGATGAAATTGCCCGTGCGCACGTTCACCGCGCCCACCGAGAAGCGCTTCTCGCCCGCGTTGATCCGGTCGAAGTCCACGAGCCGCAGCAGCGTGTCCCGCAGCGGGGCGGTATCGTAGAACGAGGTCGCGCCGGTCGCGCCGGACGGCATGAGCCACGGGTTGGGGAAGCGCGGGATGAAGAAGCCCGGCTGGCCCTGGAAGATGGTCCGCCAGGAGGAGAGCTGGTTGCGCCACTGGCGGTAGATGTCGCCCTCCAGGTTGAACGGCACCAGGCGCCGGGAGGTGATGGTCTCCCAGAACTCCCTGAGCTTCGGCACCCGGTCCTGCGGCGCGTTGCCGGCGATGATGGCGGAGTTGATGGCGCCGATGGACACGCCGGAGATCCAGTTGGGATCGCAGCCCACCTCGTGCAGCGCCTCATAGACGCCGGCCTGGTAGGCACCGAGCGCCCCGCCGCCCTGGAACACCAGGGCCACGCGCTTGTATTCGTTGATGGTGTCGCACAGGTCGGCGGGGAGGTGGGAGGGCCGCGGATTCATGAGCCTGCCTCTGGAAATTCGGGCCGATGGGAGAGCTGCGGCGGCGCGAGGGCCACCGCAGCCAGGCGTCGGGGCGGGACCTCCTCAGCCCTCGCCGTCCTTCAGATAGTCGAACACCACCTCGCCGAGGCCGAGGGTGAGGTCGGTCTTGATATGGAGGGCGGAAATCACCTCCAGCACCGGCAGCTGCGACACGTTGCAGAGCGCATGCGGGAACAGGCCGAGGGCGCCGGGGCCGGTCCAGCACTCCTTGATGGTCACATCTTCTAAATAATAGCGCACCAGCTCGCAGATGCGCGGGGAGGCGTCCACGTCGGGGATGATCTTCAGCAGGAAGCTCGGCGCCAGCAGGGAGGCGAGCACCTTCTCCTTGTCGCAGGGCACGTGCTTGTAGCCCATGGTGGCGGAGGCGCAGAGCACGCTGCCGTAATGGAGCGTGCCCACCAGCGTGTCCTTCTCCACGGCGAGCTTGGGCTGGGCGAACTTCTTGGGGAAGCCCCACAGCTCGCGGCCGCCGGCGATGGGCGACTCGTCGTCCAGATACATGGAATGGACGTAGCCGCCTTCCTGCCCGTTGAAGCGCACCGGGATCACCTGTCCGGTCTCGGTATAGTCGCCGAAGCCGGTGGAATCGGGCATGCGGATGAATTCGTACTTCACGATCGGCTCGACGATCTCGAGCGGCTCGGGCACCACCTTCTCCAGCGCCGCGAGATCGGTGCGATAGGTGATGATCATGAATTCGCGGTCGATGAAGCGGTAGGGCCCCGGCGGAAACGAGGGGTTCACGAGCGGCATCGAATAGGCGGTGCGGCGGACATCGGCGATCTTCATCGGGTGTCTCTCGTGCTGCAGGGCCAGCTTCGCATCTGCGAACGGCGGCGCCACCTTAGAGCGCGTTCCGGCCGCATGGAAACAGAATCTGTCTCCAGGCGGCCAGGGAACCGTTCTCTAACATTCTGATAAAGAGGCGGATTCGCCGCCCCGGCGCGGGCGCGCCAAGGCCGAGGCCGTCCGGCGCCCACCGGCCGGCGGCGCGGCGGTCAATCCATGGAAAGATGACGCGACGCGCCATCCGGCCTGCCCCATAGTCACGCTCCGTGACGGCGCGACGACAGGTGGCCCTGCATCAGAAGGAGAGGAGGCCGCCCTTGCCGCCGACGGTGGCGAAGGCCACGGCGCCCCCGCTCGGATGCCAGGCGATGGCGCTGGCGGCGTCGGCATCGGGCACGCGCAGCAGGATCTCGGCGCCATCGGAGATGCGCGCCATCATCACCATGCCGTCCTCATAGCCGACGGCGACCACCGGGTCCTTGGGATGGGGCGCCACCACCGTGACCCGGGAGGTGGGCGAGGGCGCGAGCATGGCCGGCTCCTTGCCCATGGGCCCGTCCTTGGCCTGGAACGGCCACAGGATGGCCTCGCCCGAGCCGGAGGTGGCGAGCCACTTGCCATCCGCCGTGAAGGCGAAGGACTTCACCCGCGAGGGGTAGCCGGACATGCGCATGTGCGCGCCGTCCACCACCCGCCAGCCGTGCAGCGCCGGCTCCTGCATGATGGTGACGAGGAAGCGGCCGTCCGGCGAGAACTTCACGCCGAGGTGCGAGCCCTTCCAGCCGAACACCTCGGGCTTGGCCGCCCCCGCATTGGGGAACCAGAGCGTCACGCCGCCATAATGGGCGACGGCGAGCCGCAGCCCCTTGGGCGCGAAGGCGAGCCCGCCCACGGTGGAAGGCACGTCCAGCGTCTTCACCTCGCCCTTGGGCTGGAGCACATGGGCGGTCTTGCCAGCCGAATAGGCGACGACGCCGTCCGGCCCCAGGGCCACCCGGTCGATCCAGCGGCCCTTGTGCTCGGCGAGCACGCGGGTCGTGCCATCCGCCCGCAATTCCACCACGCGGCCGTCGTCGCCGCCGGTGACGAGGCGCCGGCCATCGCAAGCCGCCTCCAGCACGGTGCCCGCGTGCAGGGCCACGGCGCGAGGCTCCGCTCCCGCCAGGTGCGCCGCGCCGTCGGCGCTGACGAAGACAGGCGTCGCATCGAGAAAGCCGACGGCCAGGATCTCGGCATCGAAGCCGAGGGGCTGGACCTTGCCGGCGAGGCTGGATGGGGCGGAGGACATGAAGGATACGCTCCCGGTTGAGGGCGTGCTTCTTAACGCATCGAACCGGGTAGCTGGCAAGGGTGCCCGGCAAGGGGGCCGGCGCGGGGAGGCGGGAACGACCGGCCGGCCCAGCCTTTGCCATCCGCCGCGCATCCCTTAAGAGCGGGCGACATCCTTCTCCCCAACCCGACGCCCCCTTGTCCGCCACCCTCATGTTCCCCACGCCCCTGCCCATCGACGCCGTGCTCGGCGACCTCCGCGCGGTTCTTGCCGGCGCCCCCTGCGCGGTGCTGGTGGCCCCGCCGGGCGCCGGCAAGACCACGCGCGTGCCCCTGGCCCTCCTCGGCGAGCCCTGGGTGGCGGGCGGGAAGATCCTGGTGCTGGAGCCCCGCCGCCTCGCCGCCCGCGCCGCCGCCCGGCGCATGGCCCAGACCCTCGGCGAGGGCGTGGGCGAGACCGTGGGCTTCCGCACGCGCCTCGCCTCGGAGGTGTCGCGGCGTACCCGCATCGAGGTGGTCACGGAAGGCATCTTCACCCGCATGGTGCTGGACGATCCGGAATTGCCGGGCGTCGCCGCCGTGCTGTTCGACGAGTTCCACGAGCGCAGCCTCGATGCGGACCTGGGCCTCGCCCTCGCCCTCGACACCCAGCGGGGCCTCAGGGAGGACCTGCGCCTCCTCGCCATGTCGGCGACGCTGGACGGTGCCCGCGTCGCCGCCCTGATGGGCCCGGACGGCGCCGCCGCGCCGGTGATCGAGAGCGAGGGCCGCGCCTTTCCGGTGGAGACCACCTATCTGGGCCGCGCGCCGCGCGTGCCCGTCGACCGGCAGATGGCGGACGCCATCCTGCGCGCCCTGCGGCAGGAAAGCGGCTCCATCCTCGCCTTCCTGCCCGGCGCGGCGGAGATCCGGCGCACGGAGGGGCTGCTGCTCGACCAGGTGCGCGACCCGGCGGTGGACGTGGTGGCCCTGTTCGGCGCCCTCGACGCGGCGGAGCAGGACCGCGCGGTGCTGCCGGCCCCGCCCGGCCGCCGCAAGGTAGTGCTCGCCACCTCCATCGCCGAGACCTCCCTCACCATCGAGGGGGTGCGGGTGGTGGTGGATTGCGGCCTTGCCCGCGTGCCGCGCTTCGAGCCGGACGTGGGGCTGACGCGGCTCGAGACCGTGCGCGTCTCCCGCGCCGCCGCCGACCAGCGCCGGGGCCGCGCCGGCCGCACCGAGCCCGGCGTGTGCTACCGCCTGTGGGGCGAGGGCGAGACGGGAAGCCTGCCCGCCTTCGCCACGCCGGAGATCCTCGCCGCCGATCTGACCGGCCTCGTGCTGGACCTCGCCCGCGTCGGCGTGCGCGATCCGTCCTCCCTGCCCTTCCTCGATCCGCCGCCCGCCCCGGCGGTGGCCGAGGCGAAGACCCTGCTGCGCCTCCTCGGCGCCCTCGACCCCGAGGAGGCCGTGACACCGATGGGCCGCCGCATGGCGCGCCTTCCCCTGCCACCGCGCCTCGCCCACATGGTGGCGGCCGGGGCCGATCGTGGCGCCGCGCGGGAGGCGGCGGAGATCGCCGCCCTCCTGACCGAGCGCGGCCTCGGCGGCGACAGCGTGGACCTCCTCCACCGCCTGGACGGGTTCCGCCGCGAGCGCTCCCGCCGGGCCGAGGACGCCCGCCGCCTCGCCGGCCGCTGGGCCGAGAGCGCCGGCGGCAGCTCGCGGGCCGAGGCCGGCGCGCCCTCCCCCGCCGCCCTGCTCGCCCTCGCCTTTCCCGACCGGGTGGCAAAGGCGCGTGGCGACGGCACCCGCTTCCTCCTCGCCAACGGCCGCGGGGCGGTGATGGACCCGGCCTCCTCCCTGGCCAAGGCGCCGTTCCTCGCCATCGCCGAGGTCGGCGGGCGGGCGGAGGCCGCGCGCATCTCGCTCGCCGCCGCCCTGTCGCAGGCCGAAGTGGAAGAGATGTTCGCCGCCGACATCACCAGCGGCACGGAGATCGCCTTCGACCCGGAGGCAGCGGCCGTGCGCGCCCGCGAGGTGCGCCGGCTGAAGGCCATCGTCCTTTCTTCCCAGCCCCGCCCCGTGCCGGCGGATGCGGAAACGGCGCGGGTCCTGGCGGAGGGCCTCGCCGGCCTCGGCCTGGAGCGCCTGCCCTTCGGCGCCGCCGCGCGGCAGTGGCGCGAGCGCGTCCTGTTCCTGCGCGCGGCGGAGGGGGAGCCGTGGCCCGATCTTTCAGATGACGCGCTCAACGCCACGGCCAGCGCATGGCTCGCGCCGTTCCTCTCCGGCCGGACGGCTTTGTCCGAGATCACCGCCGGCGACCTCGCCAATGCGCTCCACGCCCTGCTGCCTTATGAGCTGACCGCGCGGCTGGAGGCGGAAGCCCCGACGCATTTCACCGCCCCCACCGGCTCGCGCCTGCCCATCGACTACGGAGCCGAGGGCGGGCCGGAAGTGAGCGTGCGGGTGCAGGAACTGTTCGGGCTCACCGCCCATCCGGCCATCGCCGGCGGGCGCGTGCCCCTGACCCTCGCCCTGCTCTCCCCGGCGCACCGCCCCATCCAGGTGACGAAGGACCTGCCGCAGTTCTGGCGCGGCTCGTGGCGGGACGTGCGCGCCGACATGCGCGGGCGCTATCCCAAGCATCCCTGGCCGGAAAATCCCGCCGAGGCGCCGCCCACCACACGGGCAAAGCCCAGAGGGACCTGACGAGGGAACCGGGGGCTGTCCTCAGACCACCGGCCCCGGTCTTTGGCCGGTGCCAAGTAGCCGGTGCCAAGTAGCCGGTGCCAAGTAGCCGGTGCCAAGTGGTCAGTGCCAAGAGGGCCGCCCAAGCGCCGCGCAGGCTTGACCAGAAAGCCCGCGAGCCAGGCTCGCGGGGCTCTGGCGTCACACCCCCTCGGCGGGAATGGGGCGCGGACGGCCGGTCTCGTCGATGGCGACGAAGGTGAAGACCGCTTCCGTCACCTTGGTGGTCTCCTCGCTGGCGCGGGCGCGGCGCCAGGCCTCCACCTCGATGCGCATGGAGGTGCGCCCCAGCTTCACCACGCGGCCGAACAGGCTCACCTCGTCGCCCACCGCCACCGGCGACAGGAAGCTCATGGCCTCCACCGCCACCGTCGCCGCGCGGCCGCGGGACCGCCGCGCCGCCACGTTGCCGGCGGCAAGGTCCATCTGCGACATCAGCCAGCCGCCGAAGATGTCCCCGTTCGGATTGGTGTCCGCCGGCATGGCAATGGTGCGGATGACCGGAACCTCGTCCGGCATCTGCGACTCCTTGTCGAGCATCCGTCTCTCCACGCGCCTGAGGCGCATTCGCCCAAAGTCTGAGACTGCCCATAGCCAAAAAAGTGTTCTTCGGCAGCCAAATTTGATCCATCTCAGAGAAAGGGGGTGGGGGTGATGCTCTTATGCACTTGTCCATGTCTTTTCGGGGCAGACAGGGCATGGATGACCGGCTCCGCCTTGCTGTGTGGGCGGAGCCGGTATCTCCCCGCTTCCTTCTCCATCCTGCGCGTGTCCTCGCCGGTCCCTCGACCGGGTCCGCGCGGCTGCGAACGGAGCACACGAACCCGCCTTCCTTTTGAAGCCGTCGACCCGGGGCTCTCCCCGGCGGGCCGCGATCGGGCTTGCCGGTGACCCGCGGACCTCTGGTATAGGCAGATGAGCCATTCGCCGGAGGCCCCGAAGATGCGCGCCGTTTCCGCTCCCCACGCCCCCTCGCCCCGACAGCCCCGCCCCGGGAAGCGCCCGCTCGCCGCCCGCCTGCTGTGCGCGGCGGTGCTTGGCATCGGCAGCCTCCAGGGGCCGGGCCTGGTCGCGGCCGGCCTTGGAGCGGCGGGGACGCTGGCGCTCGGGGCGACGCCCGCCGGCGCCTGCACCCGCGCCGTCTATCTCGGTAGCGACGACGTGGTGATCACCGGCCGCTCCATGGACTGGGCGGACGACATGCGCACCAACCTGTGGGCCCTTCCAGCCGGCATCGCCCGCAGCGGCGCGGCCGGCGCCAACACCCCCAGGTGGGTCTCCCGATATGGCAGCGTCATCGCCTCCGGCTATGACGTGGGCACCGCCGACGGCATGAACGAGAAGGGCCTCGTCGCCAACCTGCTCTATCTCGCCGAATCCGAATATGCGAAGCCCGATGGCCGGCCGGCCCTCTCCATCAGCCTGTGGGCGCAATATGTGCTCGACAATTTCGCCACGGTGACCGAGGCGGTGGAGGCGCTGGCGAAGGAGCCCTTCGTGGTGGTGACGGCCAACTTGCCCAACGGGCGGGCGGCGCAGCTCCACCTCGCCCTGTCCGACGCCTCCGGCGACAGCGCCATCTTCGAGTATCTCGGCGGCAAGCTGGTGATCCACCATGGCCGGCAGTACCAGGTGATGACCAATTCGCCGTCCTACGACCAGCAGCTCGCGCTCAATACCTATTGGCAGGAGATCGGCGGCAACGTCTTCCTGCCGGGCACCTACCGGGCGGCGGACCGGTTCGCGCGGGCGAGCTACCTCATCCGCGCCATTCCCACCAAGGCGGAGCCGGCCATCATCACCGCCGTGCCGGACCAGTCCTACGCCAACCAGGCGGTGGCCAGCGTCGCCGGCGTCATGCGGGCGGTGAGCGTGCCCCTCGGCCTCTCGACGCCGGGGCAGCCCAACCTCTCCTCCACCCTGTGGCGGACGGTGAGCGACCAGAAGAACCGCGTCTACTTCTTCGATTCCTCCACCAGCCCCAACAGCTTCTGGGTGCCCCTCGGCGAGCTGGACCTGAAGCCCGGCGCGCCGGTGAAGAGGCTGACGCTCACCGGCGGCAAGGTCTATTCAGGCGATGCCGTGCCGCAGTTCGAGCCAGCCGAGCCGTTCGTCTTCATGCCGGTGAAGGTGGACTGAAGGGCCGCCCGCGCGCGGGGGAAACACAGGAAGGACACGCGAAAGGCGCAGGTTCGCGGGCGTCCAACGTTGACTTTTCGGCGGGCCATGGTGTATCGGACCCACTTCGCGTGGGTACCTGTGCCTGCATCCCGAAAACCCGACCGGAAGAAGCCCGCCCTTCGAGGCGCGGCGGAACACGAAAGCGAGACAAGAATGTTCGCGGTCATCAAGGCAAACGGCAAGCAGTATCGCGTTGCCGCCGCTGATGAAATCACCATCGACCACCTCGACGCCGAGGTCGGCTCCATCTTCACCTTCCCGGTGCTGCTGCTGAGCGGCGCCACCGTTGCCGTCGGCGCGCCCCATGTGGACGGCGCCACCGTGACCGGTGAGATCGTCGAGCACACCCGCGGCGACAAGGTGATCGCCTTCAAGAAGCGCCGCCGGCAGAATTCCCGCCGCAAGCGCGGCTTCCGCGCCGACCTCACCGTCGTGCGCATCACCGAGATTTCCGGCCTGGGCGAGACCGTCAAGGCCGAAGCCGCCGCTGGCGCCTGATAGAGAACGAGGAGAGCAACAATGGCTCATAAAAAGGCAGGCGGCTCGTCCCGTAACGGTCGCGATTCCGACGGTCGCCGTCTTGGCGTGAAGCGCTTCGGCGGCCAGGACGTGGTGTCCGGCAACATCATCGTGCGTCAGCGCGGCACCAAATGGCATCCGGGGACCAACGTGGGCATGGGCAAGGACCATACCCTGTTCGCCCTCGTGGAAGGCAAGGTGTTCTTCCAAACCAAAGCCAACGACCGCACCTACGTATCCGTGATCCCCGCCGCCGCCGAGGCGGCCGAATAAACGGCGAGACCTGACGAAATGCAGGATCCCGCCGGTCTCGTCGAACCGGTGGGCGCCTGAGCGGGCCTCTTCAAAGCTCAGACACGAACCGGGGAGACGGGACAACCCTCTCCCCGGTTTTCGTTTGTCCGGAGCGCGATCCGATCCGATTGAACCAATCCGATCGGTGAATCGCCCTCCAAATCTGAGAAGGAGAACGCGTTATCCGATCGGATTGCGATGCAATCGGATCGGCGCGTACTCCGGCCTTGAGGAGCCCGCCATGACCTTGTGTGAGACGCCATCCGGAGCGCTGCTCGCGGAAAGCTGTATCCCCGTCCTCGAAACCGAGCGGCTGGTGCTCCGCGCGCCGCGCCTCGAGGACATTGCCGCCGTCGCGGAGCTCGCCAACAATCGCAAGATCGCGGAAATGACCGCGAACCTGCCCTTCCCCTACCGCCAATCCGACGCCCACGCCTTCGTCGAGACCCTCGCGGCGACGCCGGACAGCGCCACCTTCGCCGTCTTCATGAAGGGCGAGGGCGCCCTCGCCTTCGCCGGCATGGTCTCCTTCGGCCGCCGCCCGCCCGAGCCGGCGCCGGAGATCGGCTACTGGATCGGCGAGCCCTTCTGGGGCCGCGGCATCGCCACCGAGGCCGTCCGGGCCGTGATCGACTACGCCTTCTCCGAAACCGGGCTTTCGCTCCTCCTCGGTTCGGCGCGCGTGGTCAATCCGGGCTCGCGCCGGGTGCTGGAGAAGTGCGGCTTCCAATGGTCGGGCGTCGGCCTCACCCGGGTCCGGGCGCTGGGCGCCTCGGTGCCGGTGGACCGCTTCCAGCTCGACCGGCGCACCTGGGCCTCCCTGCGGGCCTGGGGCTCCACCGCCCTCCCGCGCCACAGCACCGCGCACTGAGGGCCGGGATCGGGAAGATGCGCCCTGCCCGCCGGACTGGGCCTTGCGCGGCGACGCCGCGCGGGCCATCAGGGGCGCGCACACCACCCAGAGCGCGGACCTTCCCGATGAGCAAGCATCACGATCTCCCCTATCGCCCCTGCGTGGGCCTGTGCGTGTTCAGCGGCGCCGGCAAGGTCTTCCTCGGCCGCCGCATCGGCGGGCCGGAGCATGTGGACGCGACCCATTCCTGGCAGCTGCCCCAGGGCGGCATCGACAAGGGCGAGGATCCGTTCGACGCGGCCCTGCGCGAGCTCTATGAGGAAACCTCCATCCGCTCGGTGACGAAGCTGGGCGAGATCGAGGACTGGCTCTCCTACGACCTGCCCGGCCGCATCGCCGGCGAGGCCTGGAAGGGCAAGTACCGGGGGCAGACCCAGAAGTGGTTCGCCCTGCGCTTCACCGGCCTCGACGGCGAGA
The DNA here is from genome assembly GCF_043194755.2 of Xanthobacter nonsaccharivorans. NCBI lineage: Bacteria > Pseudomonadati > Pseudomonadota > Alphaproteobacteria > Hyphomicrobiales > Xanthobacteraceae > Xanthobacter > Xanthobacter nonsaccharivorans. The sequence goes on from NZ_CM195526.1 coordinate 4,698,933, forward strand.
TCAACATCTCCAAGCCGGGCGGCGGCCACCACAAGCCGGAATTCATGGACTGGCGCTGGGAAAACCTCGACGCCGTCACCGATCTTGTCATTCCCTTCAAGCGCGACGTCTATGGCGAGGTGGTGCGCCACTTCCGTCGGTTCGCCGAGGGCTGAACGGCAAAAGGTGCGGCCGTTCGGCCACAAAGGCGGGCGGCCCGCCGCGCTGACCTGACATAAGACATTGCGGCCTTCCGCGGCGCAGGTAAGCTTTCCCGGCACGAGGAGCGATCGGGCGTGGGACGTCAGCGCAGCATGCGGAGCCAAGGGGGACGGGCGAACGCCCGGGCCGCCGCCGCGCGCGTGCTGCTCTCCTGGGCCGTCCTCCTCGCCTTCCTGCTCAATGTCCCGCTCCTCGGCGCGCGGGCCGGCGTCGATGCCGGCCGCCTGCAGGCGGCGGCCCAGATGCAGGCCCTCGCCGACGCTGGCGTGTTGTGCACCCACGATGCCGCGCAAGGGGGAGAGCAGGGCGGCAAGGGCGAAAGCGGCCACCCCTGCTGCAACGACTGCCTCGCCTGCCAATGGGCCGCCGACCTGACCGGTCCGCTGCCCCGGCCGGAACCGGCGGCGGCGATGCCCCGCATCCGCGCCCTCGTCCTTGCCGTTCCCCGCACCGAAGTCATCGGCGCCGCCGCCTTCAAGCGCGGGCCACCACCCCGCGCACCGCCCCACCTCATGGAAGCCGCTCAGGCCGCCTGAACCGGCGTGCGCCCCCTGCGCGCGCCGACTTTTCGGTTTTCCAGGAGGTTATCAGATGCATCGCCGCCTCGCGGCCGCCAGCTTCACAGCACTGGCCGGCCTGACCCTCGCCTTGCTGCCCCAAGCCTTGCGACCCCAAGCCTTGCGCCCCCAGGCCGCCGCCGCCCATGGCATTGCCGGCGACCGGGTCGTCACCTGGGGCCTGTCGCTGCAATACAGCCTGTCCTATCTCGACCAGCATGTGCGCGCCATGACCGGCGCGCCGGACTTCCTCAGGCAGCTCACCCCCATCATCGAGGCCTCGTTCGAGACGCCCGCCTCCCACATCGGCGACGGGCCGCGGCGGGCCACCGGCATCATCAACCCCGGCCTCATCTGGGCCAACGGGGCGGTGCAGGTGGGCGTGGAGGCGCTCATCCCCATCAATGCCGCGAGCAGCAGCCATGTGGGCGTGATCGGGCAGCAGCATGTCTTCCTCGACGACATCTTCCCCAACACCCTGGGCAAGCCCCTCTTTCCGTGAGCCGCACCATGAACCGCACCCGCTCCTTCATCGCCTGCGCCGCCCTGGCCGGTCTCCTCAGCCTCGGCGCCAGCCTTCCGGCCGCCGCCCACGCCCACCTCGAGAAGGCGGTCCCGTCCGTCGGCGGCACCGTCGCCGACGGACCCACCGAAGTCCGCCTCACCTTTAGCGAGCCGGTGGAGGCGAAGCTCTCCTCCATCCAGCTCACCCGCGCCGACGGCTCGGCCGTCGCCTCCGGCGCCGCCGCCGATCCCGCCGATCCGAAGGGGCTGGTCCTGAAGCTCGGCAAGGCGCTGGCCAATGGCGTCTACAAGGTGCGCTGGAAGGTGATCTCGGTGGACAGCCACAAGATCGAAGGCGGCTTCAGCTTCACCGTCGGGAACTAGCCGCGTCATGTGGCCGGTCCTGCTCAGCGCGCGGTGGGTCCACTTCGCCGCGCTCTTCGTCCTGTTCGGCGCGCCGCTGTTCCTCCTCTACGGCCTCCCCCACGGGGCGGAGGGGGACCGGGCGGTCGCGCGCCGGTGGGTGCGCCGGGCGGCGGCCATCGCCGCGCCGCTCGCGCTCCTCTCCGCGCTTGCCTGGGCCGGCTGGTCGCTGGCGGACATCACCGGCGATCCCCTGGGCTTCATGGATGCGCAGGTGATCAGCGTGATCCTCCTTGAGACCGGCTTCGGCCGGGCGTGGCTGCTGCGCCTCGTCCTGCTGGCGGTGCTCATCCTTGCCGTCTGGCGTGCCGGAAAGAGCGAGGCTGCGACGGCTCCGGTCGCCGTCCTGGCGGGCCTGCTGCTGGTGACGCAAGCCTGGCTCGGCCACGCGGCGGCGGGCAGCGGCTTCAGCCGCATCGGCCTGCCCCTCGCCTACGGACTTCATCTGCTGGGCGCCGCCGCCTGGATCGGCGGGCTCGTGCCCCTCGCCGCCCTGCTCCTGCACTGGCGGCGGATCACGCTCCAAGGAGCCGCGCCGCAGGAAGCCGCCCGGCGCGCCGCGCCGGTGCTGTGGCGGTTCTCCCGCATGGGAATAGGCGCGGTGGCGCTGACCGGGCTGGGCGGGGCGGCGAACGCCGCCCTCCACCTTTCAACACCGGGCGAACTCATCTCCACCGCCTACGGGCAGATCATCCTGGCGAAGGGGCTGCTGTTCGCGCTCCTTCTGCTCCTCGCGACCCGCAACCGCAGCCTCTCGGCCCGCCTTGTCCGCGCGCGGGACCCGGCCGGCGACCTCGGCCGAGTGTGCGTCAACATCTTCGCCGAGCTGGGGCTGGCGCTCGGCGTGCTCGCCCTCGCCGCCGTGCTGGGGGTGACCCCGCCGGGGCCGTAGAGCGGGATCAGCTCGCCGCCGCCAGCGCCGGCTCGGTGAGGCGCGCGCTCATGGTCAGGAGCTCGTAGCGCGCCACCGTGTCGCCGTCCTGGTTGAACACCTCCACGTCCCAGCGGACCTCACCATATTCCGCCTTCCGCGCCGGCTGCTTCTGCTTGACGGTGAGCCGCACGCGGATGGCGTCGCCCGGCGAGACCGGCTTCAGGAAGCGCAGGTTGTCGAGCCCGTAATTGGCCAGAAGCGGCCCCGGCGCCGGATCCACGAACAGGCCCGCGGCGAAGGACAGGATGAGGTAGCCGTGCGCCACGCGGCCGGGGAAGAAGGGGTTCGCCTTCGCCGCCGCCTCGTCCATGTGGGCGTAGAAGGTGTCGCCGGTGAAGTGGGCGAAGTGCTCGATGTCCTCGATGGTGATGGTGCGCGCGGGTGTCTCCACCGTGTCGCCGATGGCGAGGCGGTCGTAGTCGCGCCTGAAGGGATGTTCCTGCGGGACGGGAGCCGGCGCGCCGGGAAGCCAGGTGCGCGTGAGGGCCGAGAGCCGCGCCGGCGAGCCCTGGAGCGCGGTGCGCTGGAGATAATGGAACACGCCGCGCAGGCCGCCCATCTCCTCGCCGCCTCCGGCCCGTCCGGGGCCGCCATGGACAAGCCCGGGCAGCGGCGAGCCGTGGCCGGTGGATTCCTTCGCGCAGTCGCGGTCGACGACCAGCACGCGCCCGTGGAAAGCGGCGATGCCGAACACCAGCGCCTCCGCCACTTCTGCGTCATAGGTGAAGACGGAGGCCACGAGGCTGCCCTCGCCCTTCGCCACGAGCGTCACGGCATCGTCCAGGCTGTCATAGGCCATTACCGTGGCGACGGGGCCGAAGGCCTCCACCGCGTGGGGGGCCACCGCCTCCAGCGGCGCGGGGCAGCGCAGCAGCACCGGCGCCATGAACGCCCCCGCCGCGGCATCGCCGCCCACCGGCGCGACCATCTCCGGATCGCCGTGCACGATCTCCGCTTCCGCCGCGATGGCGGCGATGGCCGCCCGCACCGCCGCCCGCTGGCCAAGGCCCACCAGCGGGCCCATCCGCACGTCGTCCCGGCGCGGGTCGCCCACCGCGATGCCCGAGAGCTGCGCCTTGAGCGCCGCGATCACCGCGCTTTCCTGCGCCCGCGGCACCAGGATCCGGCGGATGGCGGTGCACTTCTGGCCCGCCTTCACCGTCATCTCGCGCACCACCTCCTTCACGAATAGGTCAAATTCCGGCGTCCCCTCCCCCGCATCCGGGCCGAGCACGGCGGCGTTCAGGGAATCCTGCTCGGCGATGAACTTCACACTGTTGCGCGCGACCGCAGGATGATCCCTAAGCACACGGGCGGTCTCCGCCGATCCGGTGAAGGAAAGCACGTCCTGCCCGGTCAGGTGGTCGATGAGGTCGCCCGTGCCGCCGCAGACGAACTGCAACGCTCCCGGCGGCAGGATCTTCGCCTCGACGATGAGGCGGACCACCGCCTCCGCCACGTAGGAGGTGACGGTGGCCGGCTTGGTGATCACCGGCACGCCGGCGAGAATGGCGGGGGCGAGCTTCTCCAGCATGCCCCAGCAGGGGAAGTTGAAGGCGTTCACATGCACCGCGACGCCATGGAGCGGAGTGAGGACATGGCCGCCCACGAAGGTGCCACCCTTGGAGAGGCTCTCCGGCGCGCCCTCCACCACGAAGCGCTCGCCCGGCAGCTCCCGCCGCCCGCGCGAGGCATAGGCGTAGAGCGTGCCGATGCCGCCGTCGATGTCGAAGAAATTGTCCCGCTTCGTCGCGCCGGTGTCCACGGACAGGGCGTAGAGCGCCTCCTTGCGGGTGGAGAGGTAGGCCGCGAGCGCCTTCAGCATGTCGGCGCGCTGGTGGAAGGTGAGGGCGCGCAGGGCCGGCCCTCCGACCGTGCGGGCGTGGCGCACCATGGCGGCGAAGTCGAGCCCCTGGGTCGAGGCGCGGGCCACCGGATGGGCATCGATGGCGCTGGGGATGTCCGCGAATCCTCCGGTCGCGCCGAACCAGCGGTCGAGGGCGTAGCTTTCCAGGATCCGGGTCATTCTTCTTCTCCCTGCCGCCATCCGGCGAATGTGCATCCCTTGCGGACCAGCTCGACGAGGAGCGGCGCGGGCTCGGAGCCTGCGCCTCCCGCCTGGTGGGCTGCTTCCACTTCCCTGAGCACCTCCGTCAGGCCCATGGCGTCGGCGGCCCACATGGGGCCGCCCTTCAGGCGCGGGAAGCCGTAGCCGTTGACGAAGGCGAGATCGATGTCGGAAGCCCGCAGCGCGATGCCCTCGGCGAGCGCCTTCGCCCCCTCGTTGGCCATCACCGCCAGGAGCCGGCGCTGGATGTCCGGCGCGCTGAAAGCGCGTGGCGCGATGCCCTTCTCCGTCCGCGCTACGGCGATGATCTCCGCCACGACGGGATCGGCGGATTTCGTCCCCGCCGCGTCGTAGGCGTACCAGCCGGCCCCCGTCTTGCGGCCAAGCCGGCCCTGCTCCACCAGCCGGTCGGCGATGGCCACGTAGCGCTCGTTCGGATCACGGGTCGCCGCGCGGCGCTGGCGCATGGCGTAGGCGATGTCGAGGCCCGACATGTCGGAGACCGAAAAGATGCCCATGGCGAAGCCGTAGGCCTCCAGCGCCGCATCCACCTCCTCCGGCGCGGCCCCGTCCTCCACCAGATATTCCGCGTGCCGGCGGTAGACGGCATAGATGCGGTTGCCGATGAAGCCGTCGCAATTGCCGGCGACGATCGCCTGCTTGCCCATGCGCCGGCCCAGCGCCAAAGCGGTGGCGAGCACGTCTGGCGCGGTGCGTGCCGCCCGGACCACCTCCAGCAGCTTCATCACGTTGGCCGGGGCGAAGAAGTGCAGGCCCACCACGTCCTGCGGACGCGAGGTCGCGGCGGCGATAGCGTCAAGGTCCAGATAGGAGGTGTTGGTGGCGAGCACCGCGCCGGGACGTGCCACCGCATCGAGGCGGCGGAAGATATCCGTCTTCACGCCCATGTCCTCGAAGGCGGCCTCCACCACCAGATCGGCGGACCCAAGCTGCGCCCAGTCAGCGGTTGGCGCGACGCGGGCCAGCTTCTCCGCCATTTGCGCCTCGGAGAGGCGGCCGCCCTTCACCTGCCGCCCATAGAGATCGCGCACGCGGGCGATGCCGGCCTGCGCGGCATCCGCGTCCCGCTCCACGAGGGCGACCTCCAGGCCGGCATCCGCCATCGCCACCGCGATGCCCGCGCCCATGGTGCCGGCGCCGATCACGGCGACGCGCGCGAGGGGCCGCGCCACAGCGCCCTGAAGGCCCGGCACCTTGCCGGCCTCGCGCTCGGCAAAGAACAGATGGCGGAGCGCCTTCGCCTCGGCGCTCTCGCGCAAGGCGAGGAAGGCTGCCCGCTCGGCGGCAAGCCCGGCGGCGAAATCCCCCTCCCCCGCGGCGCGGATGACGTGGATGGCCTCGGCGACGGCCGGAACGCCCTTCGCCGCCTTGCGGGCCCGGGCCGCAGCCGCATCCTCCGCCGCCGCGTCGCCGGCCGGCACCGCCGCGGCGGAGAGCCGACGCTTGGCGATGGCTGGCGCCCGGTCGATGGCGGCGGCCAGGACATCGCCCTCCACCACCGCATCCACGAGGCCAATGGCGCGTGCCTCCTCCGCCTTCAGCACCCTGCCCTCGCCGATGAGGGAGATGGCCTGCGCCGTGCCGAGGAGGCGCGGCAGCCGCTGCGTGCCCCCCGCGCCGGGGATGATGCCGAGCCGCGTCTCGGTGAGGCCCACCAGTGCCTTCGGTCCGGCGAGGCGCGCATCGCAGGCGAGGGCGATCTCGCATCCACCGCCCAGCGCCGCGCCGGCGATGGCCGCGACCACGGGCTTGGCGCAGGCGTCGATGGCCGCCACCACCTCGGGCAGGAAGGGCGCATCGGGCGGGAGATTCATCTCGCGGATGTCGGCTCCCGCGATGAAGCGCCCGGGCCCGCCGCTGATGACGATGGCGATGACCGACGGGTCGGCGCAGAGCGCGGCGAAGGCGTCGAGCAGCCCCTGCCGCACCGCCCTGGAGAGGGCGTTCACCGGCGGATGATCAAGGGCGACGACGGCCACACCGCCGTGGCGTTCGATGCGGACGGGAGAGGTCACGGCGTCCATCGCTCAGACCCTCTCGATGAGGGCGGCGATGCCCTGGCCGACGCCGATGCACATGGTGGCCACCGCGCGCCGGCCGCCCCTTGCCTCCAGCGCGCTCACCGCCGTCATGGCGAGGCGGGCGCCGGACATGCCCAGCGGATGACCGAGCGCGATGGCGCCGCCGTGGGGGTTCACATGCTCCGCATCGTCCGGCAGGCCGAGCTGGCGCAGCACGGCGAGCGCCTGCGAGGCGAACGCCTCGTTGAGCTCGATCAGGTCGATGTCGTCGAGAGACAGCCCGTTCTTCTCCAGCAGCTTGCGGGTCGCCGGAGCCGGGCCGATGCCCATGATGCGCGGCGGCACGCCCGCCTGCACCACCGAGACCACCCGGGCGCGGGGCGTGAGGCCGTATTTCTTGGCGGCGGCCTCGGAGGCGAGGATGAGGGCGCCTGCCCCGTCGTTCACGCCCGAGGCGTTGCCGGCGGTCACCGTGCCCCCTTCCTTGCGGAACGGCGTCTTCAGGGCGGCCAGCTGCTCCAGCGTGGTGTCGCCGCGCGGGTGCTCGTCCCTGTCCACCAAGGTGGCGGCGCCCTTCTTGCCTTTGACGGCGATGGGCGCGATCTCGCGGGCGAAGAAGCCAGCCTGCTGCGCCGCCTGCGCCCTCTGCTGGGACCGCCAGGCGAACAGGTCCTGGTCGGCGCGGGAGACCTGGAAGTCCGTCGCCACGTTCTCGCCGGTCTCCGGCATGGAATCGACGCCGTACTGCGCCTTCATCAGCGGGTTCACGAAGCGCCAGCCGATGGTGGTGTCGAACACCTCGGCCTGCCGGGAGAAAGCGTCCGCCGCCTTGCCCATGACGAAGGGCGCGCGGGTCATGCTCTCGACGCCGCCCGCGACGATGAGATCGGCATCGCCGGTCATGATGGCGCGCGCGCCGATGCCCACCGCATCGAGGCCCGAGCCGCAGAGCCGGTTGACGGTGGTGCCCGGCGCGCTCACCGGCAGGCCGGCGAGCAGCGCGGCCATGCGGGCCACGTCGCGATTGTCCTCTCCCGCCTGGTTGGCGCAGCCGAGGACCACGTCGTCCACGGCCTCCCAGTCCACGCCGGGGTTGCGTTCCTTCAGCACGCGGATGGGATGGGCGGCGAGGTCGTCCGCCCGCACGTCCTTGAGGGCGCCGGCATAGCGGCCGATGGGCGTGCGCGCGAAGTCGCAGATATAGGCATGCGCCATGATCATCTCCGGGGGATAGGTTGGCTCAGGCGGCGGCGGGGCGGCGCACGCACACCACGCGGAAGCGGCCGGCGACGAACGCCGCGTCGGTGAGGCAGGCGTTGCCCGCCGGGTTCGCGCCCGAGACGTGGTAGTCGCTGAAGGCGGCGCTCTGGTTCACATAGATGCCGCCGGTGAGGTTCACCGAGAGGGCGACGCCCGCCCGGGCATAGGCCGGCACGGCGCTGGCGATCTCGGCCTCGTCGACGGAGTAGAGCGCCGCCGTGATGGCGCCCTTCTCCCGCGCGGCGGCGGTGGCGCGGGCCACGCCCTCGGCGGCGTCCGCGACCGCGACCACGAAGCTGATGGGGCCGAAGCGCTCTTCCAGATAGGCCCCGGTCTCCGCCGCATCGACGGCGAGGATGAGGGGTGTCGCCGTGCGTGCGCCTTCCACCTGCAGCGCCGTGCTGTCGCGCACGATGCGGCCGAGGCCGCGGGCCGCCTCGATGCGGGCGAGCGTCGCGGAGCTCTGGATCGCGCCCAGCACGGCCGCGGCCCGGGCCGGCTCGGCGAGCAGCGCGTCCACCGCCCCGGCGATGCCCCGCGCCACCTCCTCGAAGCTCTTGTGCCCCTCGTCGGTCGCGATGCCGCCGGCCGGCACGAAGATGGTCTGCGGCGCCGTGCACATCTGCCCGCTGTAGAGCGAGAGCGAGAAGGCAACATTCTGGCACATGGCCGCGAAGGCCTTCGTGGAGGAGATGACGATGGTGTTCACCCCCGCCTCTTCCGTGAAGAGCAGCTTGTCGCGCAGGTTTTCCCTGAGCCAGCCGCCGAACACGGAAGAGCCGGTGAAATCCACGATGCCGACGGAGGGATGGGCGGCCAGATCCTTCGTGATAGGCCGCTCCGCCGTATCCGGCGCCAGCTGCACCACGTCGGGATCGAACCCCTCCTCGGCGAGCACCTCCCGCGCGACCCTCACGGTGAGGGCGAGGGGCAGGATGGCCGCCGGGTGCGGCTTCACGATCACCGCATTGCCGGTGACGAGGTCGGCGAAGAGCGCCGGATAGCTGTTCCAGGTGGGAAAGGTGGCGCAGCCGATGACGAGGCCGACGCCGCGCGGCACCACATGGAAATCCTTATCGAGCCGGATGGTGGAGCGGCCCGCCGGCTTCTCCCAGCGCACCGCGCCGGGCACGCGCGCCATCTCCTGCCAGGCATAGGCCACCGCTTCCAGGCCGCGGTCCTGCGCATGCGGGCCACCGGCCTGGAACGCCATGGGGCCGGCCTGGCCGGTGGTGTGCTCCACCGCCTCGGCGATGAGGAAGCTCGCCTTGTTCAGCCGCGCCAGGATTTCCAGCGCGATGCCGACGCGCGTCTCCACGCCCGCCTCGGCCCAGGCCGCGCCGGCCTTTTCGCCCGCTGCCACCAGCGCTGCCACATCTGGCGCCGGGTAGGTGATGCCGAGCGCCGGACCGAAGGGCGAGACTTCCGCCCCGACGCGATCCGCCGCCGCGACACCCGGCAGATCGAACGGCGCGTTCAGCAGCGCCGCGAACGCCGCCTTGCCTTCGGCGGCCGCCCCTTCGGCATAGGTCTTCGGATTTTCGGAGAAGGCCGCCCAGAAGCCACGCTGGCGCGACGCCTCGACCGCGCCGTCCAGCAGCGCGCGATGCGCCTGATAGAGATCACTCATGGCCTTCTCCCTGGTCTGGGGCGTTGTCCGACGGTGTTGACAACCGTGCCCCTTGCGCTAAAGATTAACCGATCGATCGGTTAATTCAAGAGGCTCTTGAAGAGCCCAGCAAGGGAGGACGAAGTGGAGCCATCGCTCATCGTGGCGTATCACGAGGGCTGGACGGAGCTGACGCTCAACCGCCCGGACCGCCTCAACGCCTTCAACGAAGACCTGCACCGCCAGCTCGCCGCGGCGCTCGACCGCACGGCCGACGACGCCTGCCGCGCCGTGCTGCTGACCGGTGCCGGGCGCGGCTTCTGTGCCGGGCAGGATCTCGGCGACCGGGTACAGAGCGATGCGCCGCCGGACCTCGGCGCCACCATCGAGGCCTTCTACAATCCGCTGGTGCGTCGCATCCGCGCCCTGCGCAAGCCGGTGGTGTGCGCGGTGAACGGTGTCGCCGCCGGCGCGGGAGCCAACCTTGCGCTCGCCTGCGACATCGTCCTCGCGGCGCGCTCGGCCAAGTTCATCCAGGCCTTCTCCAAGATCGGCCTCGTGCCGGATTCGGGCGGCACCTTCTTCCTGCCGCGCCTCATCGGCGATGCCCGTGCCCGCGCCCTCGCCTTCCTCGCCGAGCCGCTCGGCGCGGAGAAGGCGGAAGCCTGGGGCCTCATCTGGAAGGCGGTGGACGACGCCAGCCTGATGGACGAGGCCCGCGCGCTCACCACCCATCTCGCGCGCCAGCCGACGCAGGGCCTCGCCCTCACCAAGGCGGCGCTCAACGCCTCCGCCGGCAATACGCTCGACGCGCAGCTCGATTTTGAGCGCGACGCCCAGCGCGAAGCGGGCCGCACGCCGGACTATCGCGAAGGCGTGAGGGCCTTCATGGAGAAGCGCCAGCCCACCTTCACGGGACGCCCGGCATGACCGCGGCCACGACCCTCCGCTCCCCCGAGGAGACCGCGCGCCTCAGCGCCGCAGCCATGTGGGCCACCGACCTTGCGAGCCAGGGCCTCGGCATGGAGATCCTCGAGGTGGGCCCCGGCACCGCAACCCTCGCCATGACGCTCACCGAGCGCATGTGCAACGGCTTCGGCATGGGCCACGGCGGCTTCATCTTCTCGCTCGCCGACAGCGCCTTCGCCTTCGCCTGCAACACCTACGACGCGCGCACGGTGGCGGCCCACTGCGCCATCACCTTCCTGAAGCCCGGCACACGCGGCAAGCGGCTGGTGGCCCGGGCGCGGGAGATCAGCCGCTCCGGCCGCTCGGGCATCTATGACGTCCAGGTGATGCAGGACGGCGTGGTGATCGCCGAATTTCGCGGGCATTCTCGAACCATCGGCGGGTCCCTCATCGATCCGCCGGACAGCGCGCCGAAGAGCCGCGACAGCGAACAGCCCTATTGAGTGGAGGAGACGATGAACATGGCTCTGCCGGCAGTTTCCTTTGGCCGGTCCAACGAGGCCGGCCTCGACGCCACCGAGCGGGCGTCGCGCGACGAGATCATGTCGCTGCAGCGCGAGCGCCTCGCCTGGTCGCTCCGCCACGCTTATGAGAACGTGCCCTTCTACCGGCAGAAGTTCGACGCGGCGGGCGTGCACCCCTCCGACCTGCGCGACCTCTCCGACCTCGCGAAATTCCCCTTCACCGTGAAGACGGACCTGCGCGACAACTACCCGTTCAACATGTTCGCCGTGCCGCGCGAGAAGCTCGCGCGCATCCACGGCTCGTCCGGCACCACCGGCAAGCCCGTCGTGGTGGGCTACACCAAGGCCGACCTCGACATGTGGGCGGACGTGATGGCCCGCTCCATCCGCGCGGCCGGCGTGCGGCCCGGCATGATGGTGCACGTGGCCTACGGCTATGGCCTGTTCACCGGCGGCCTCGGCGCGCACTATGGCGTGGAGCGGCTCGGCTGCACCGTGGTGCCCATGTCCGGCGGCATGACCGACCGCCAGGTGCAGCTCATCAACGACTTCCGCCCCGACGCCATCATGGTGACGCCGAGCTACATGCTCGCGCTCCTCGACGGCTTCGCCAAGGCGGGGCTCGACCCGCGCGAGACCTCGCTCAAGTTCGGCATCTTCGGCGCCGAGCCCTGGACCAACGCCATGCGCGAGGAGATCGAGCGCGCGTTCGACCTCCAGGCCACCGACATCTACGGCCTGTCCGAGGTCATCGGCCCCGGCGTCGCCCAGGAGTGCGTGGAGACGAAGGACGGCCTCCACATCTGGGAAGACCACTTCCTGCCGGAGATCATCGATCCCGACACCGGCGCGGTGCTGCCGGAGGGCGAGAAGGGCGAGCTGGTGTTCACCTCCCTCACCAAGGAGGCGTTCCCCATCATCCGCTATCGCACCCGCGACCTCACCCGCCTGCTCCCCGGCACGGCGCGGCCCGGGATGCGGCGCATGGAGAAGGTGACCGGACGCTCCGACGACATGATCATCCTGCGCGGCGTCAACGTCTTCCCGACCCAGATCGAGGAGATCCTGCTGGCGCATCCCCTGTGCTCGGGCCACTACCAGCTGGAGCTCATCCGCGAAGGCCGCATGGACGAGATGACCGTCCATGCCGAGTTCCGCGAGGGCGTGGAGACGAGCCTCGCCTGCGCCGGAGAGATCCTCATCCGCATCAAGGACACCATCGGCATCACCACCCGCATCGAGATGCACGGGCCCGGCGGCATCGAGCGCACCGCCGCCGGCAAGGCCAAGCGGATCATCGACCGCCGCCCGAAGGACTGAGGCGGAGTGGAGCGGCGAAGGCCGCTCCACCCACCGGTCGCGCCCTGGAGCGCAAGGACGCAAAGAAAAAGAAAAGGCCCGGCATTGCCGGGCCTTTCGAGCTTTCAGGGCGCATCTGCGCGCTGCCACGAACAGTCATCCGGGCTGCGCGACGGCTCATGACATCGCCGTCATGCCCCGGCTTGTCCGGGGCATCCATTCGCGGCGCCGGGGTGCTTCACGCCCGGAGGCGCCAGCCCGGTCACGGAGTGGATCCCTGAGGAACTCGGCTGGCGTCGAGGCCCATCTCCTCCGCGGGAGGATGACCGCGCCCCTCAGACCTGGTCGAAGTCCACCACGATCCGCGCGCTGGTAGGCCGCGCCTGGCAGGTAAGGACGTAGCCGCCCTGAACCTCCCACGGCTCCAGCGAATAGTTCACATCCATGGCCGCGGTGCCCTCCACGATCTTGGCCCGGCAGGTGGAGCACATGCCGCCCTTGCAGGCGAACGGCAGGTCCACGCCGGCCCGCAGGGCGGCGTCCAGGATCGCCTCGCCTGCCGCGACCGGCACGTCACGGCGCTTGCCGTCGACGATGAGGGAGGCGACATGCGCAGGCGGCGCGTCCGGCGCCACGACGGGCGTCACGCGAGGCTTGCCGTCATGGGCGGAGACGAAACGCTCCACGTGGATCTTCTCCGGCGGAAGGCCCAGATCCTTCAGCGTGCCTTCCAGATCGTCGATCATGCCCGCAGGCCCGCAGACGAAGGCGTGATCGACGGCGGCGGCGGGCACCATGACGCTGAGAAGCAGGCGCACCTTCTCCCCGTCGAGCCGGCCGTTGAGCACCGGCACGTCCTGCTCCTCGCGGGAGAGCACGTGGAACACCGAGAGACGGCCGAGGTTGAGATCCTTCAGCTCCTCCAGCTCCGTGCGGAACAGGATGTCGGCCGCGGAACGGTTGCCGTAGAAGAGGAAGAAGCGGCTGTTCGGCTCCCGCGCCAGAACACCCCTCACGATGGACAGGATGGGCGTGATGCCCGAGCCGGCCGCGAACCCCACGTGCAGGCGGCCATCCCCGGGATTCCGGCCGAGGCCGAAGCGCCCGGTCGGCGTCATCACGTCGATCTCGTCGCCGGCGGAAATGGCGCTGTTGGCCCAGGTGGAGAAGAGGCCGTTGTCCACCTGCTTCACCGCCACCCGCAGCTCGCCCTCGTCCGGGCCGGAGCAGATGGAATAGGAGCGGCGCACCTCGGCCCCGTCGAGCATCGTCTTCAACGTCAGGTACTGGCCCGGCGCGAAGGCGAAGTCGGCGGCAAGGGCGGGCGGCACCTCGAAGGCGATGGAGACGGCGTCCGGCGTCTCCCGCCGCACCTCCCGCACCTGCAGGCGATGGAAGCGCGGCGCGCCGGAACGCGAGGCAGGGGCGCCCCCCTCCACCACGGAAGACGCGGCAACCTCGGAAGATGTGGCGACAGAAGTCATGGCGTCACCCGTTCAATGGCATTTGAAGTAATCGAAGGGTTCCCGGCAGCTGTTGCACCGCCAGAGCGACTTGCAGGAGGTGGAGCCGAACGCGGCGATCTCCGCCGTATCGGTGGAACCGCACCGGGGACAGGCCACCTCGTCCACCCCGAACAGCGCGCGCCGGCCACCGCCTTCGCGCGGCGGGGCGATGCCATAGGCCCGGAGCTTCTCGCGGCCCTCGGCGCTCATCCAGTCGGTGGTCCAGGCGGGCGCGAGGACCGTCTTCACCTCGACCGGGCCGAGCCCCGCCTTGGCGATCGCCAGCTCGATCTCCAGCGCGATCATGTTCATGGCCGGGCAGCCGGAATAGGTGGGCGTGATGACCACCTCCACCCGTCCGTCGATGATCCGCACGTCGCGCAGCACGCCGAGGTCGGCGATGGAGAGCACCGGAATTTCCGGGTCCGCGACCTCTCCCGCCACGCGCCAGACATCGCGCCGGAGCGCATCCTGATCGCGGTGCGCCGCGGCGCTCACCAGGTTGCCCCCGGATAGGTCCGCTGCAGATATTGCAGCTCGGTGAGCATGGGGCCGAGGTGCTCGGAGTGGCGGCCGTCGCGCCCGCCCTTCTGCATCCAGCGGTTCCGCGGCACGACGAGCGTCGCCTCGGCCAGCACCGCGTTGACGGTGTCGTGCCAGACGTCCCGCAGCCTCTGCGGATCGGGCACGATGCCCTCCGCGATCAGCCGCTGCTCCGAGGCGTCGGCCTCGAACAATTCGCCGGTGAAGGCCCACAGGCTCTCGATCGCCGCCTGCGTGCGGCGGTGGCTTTCCGCCGTGCCGTCTCCAAGCCGCACCACCCATTCGGAGGCGTGGCGCAGATGGTAGGCGCTTTCCTTCTCCGCCTTGGCCGCGATGGCGGCGAGCGTCGCGTCGGCGGAGCCGATCAGCAGCCGCCAATAGGGATCGATGAAGGCGGAATAGAACAGCTGCCGCACCATGGTGGCCGCGAAGTCGCCGTTGGGCTGCTCCACCAGGAGCAGGTTGCCGTAGGCGCGCTCGTTGCGCAGGTAGGCGTAGTCGTCCTCGGTGCGGCCGGCGGCCTCCACCTCGGCGGCGTAGGCATAGAGCGCGCGCGCCTGCCCGATGAGGTCGAGGCCGGTGTTGGCCAGCGCCATCTCCTCCTCCATGATGGGCGCGTGGCCGCACCATTCGGACAGGCGATGGCCGAGCACGAGGGCGTCGTCGGCACGGCGCAGCAGATAGCGGACGAGAGGCGTCTCCGCCACGGCGATGGACGTAGTGGCCATTGGGGTTCCTCAACCTCTGCCCGCGCGGGGCGACAGGATGCTTCTTGGAGGTGCCGGCCTTTTGGCTCGCCGGCGCCCCGGTCACATGTGCCCGACTTCGTCGGGGATCTCGTAGAAGGTCGGATGGCGGTAGACCTTCGATGCGGTGGGCTCGAACATCATGCCCTTGTCGGCGGGGTCAGACGCGACGATAGCGTCGGACGGCACCACCCACAGGGACAGGCCCTCGCCGCGGCGGGTGTAGAGATCGCGCGCGGCCTGCAGCGCCAGCGTCGCGTCGGCCGCATGCAGCGAGCCGACATGCTTGTGGGCAAGGCCATTGCGGCTGCGGATGAACACCTCCCAGAGCGGGACGGCACGTTCGGTCATGGTCGTTTCCTCCGGATTGTCCTGCGTTACGCAGCCGCCCGCGCGCGGCGCTTGTCGGCGAAGGCGAGCGCCGCCTCGCGCACCCAGGCCCCCTCGTCATGGGCCTTGCGGCGCGCCGCCATGCGGTCGCGGTTGCAGGGGCCGTTGCCGGCGACGACCTGCTTGAACTCCTCCCAGTCGATGGCGCCGTAGCGCCAGTGGCCGGCGGCCTCGTCGAAGGACAGCGCCTCGTCCGGCAGACTCAGGCCGAGGAAATGGGCCTGGGGCACGGTGGCATCCACGAACTTCTGGCGGAGCTCGTCGTTGGAGAAGCGCTTGATCTTCCAGCGGGTGGAGGTGTCGGAATGCTCACTCACCGCATCGGGCGGGCCGAACATCATCAGGCAGGGCCACCACCAGCGATTCAGCGCGTCCTGCGCCATCTCCTTTTGCTCCGTCGTGCCGCGGGCGAGCGTAAGCATGATCTCGTAGCCCTGGCGCTGGTGGAAGGATTCCTCCTTGCACACGCGGATCATGGCCCGCGCATAGGGCCCGTAGGAGCAACGGCAGAGCGGGATCTGGTTCATGATCGCCGCCCCGTCCACCAGCCAGCCGATGGCGCCGATGTCCGCCCAGGTGAGCGTCGGATAGTTGAAGATGGACGAATACTTGGCCTTGCCCGACAGCAGCTGGTCCACCAGCTCTTCCCGCGAGGAGCCGAGCGTCTCGGCGGCGGCATAGAGATAGAGGCCGTGGCCGCACTCGTCCTGCACCTTGGCCAGCAGGGCCGCCTTCCGCCGGAGCGACGGCGCGCGGGTGATCCAGTTGCCCTCCGGCAGCATGCCGACGATCTCGGAATGGGCGTGCTGGGAAATCTGCCGCGTCAGCGTCCGGCGATAGGCGGAGGGCATCCAGTCGTTGGGCTCGATCCGCTCCTCGGCATCGATGCGGTCCTGGAAGCGCGCGGCAAGGGCTGCGTCCTCCAGCTGGCGGTCTCCGGTTTCCGGATTGCTGTTGAGGGCCTGCGTGTACATGGGCTCTCCTCCCTGGGTGCAGTCTTTATATATTACAAAATAGTTCTATTCAACGATTTTTCGTAACATGTTGCGGCGCAGCGTCGACACCGCCAGCCGCACAGCATCAACCACCTATAAAATTTGGATAAATCAGCGCCCCGCTCAATCCCGGAAGCGGCGACGGACATCGGGATTGGCGGGCAGCGGCGCTCCGTCCTCGCCCAGCGTATGGGCATCCAGCCAGCGTTCGGAGGGCACAAGGACGTGGCCGTAGATCCGCGCGCACACCGCGCGCGCGGCGGTGCCCGGCCAGCCTTCCGGCAGAATCTCCTCCGGCAGCACCGGATCGCGCAGCACGATGCGCCGGTATTCATGGATAAGCAGCACCCGCGCCACCATGGCTTCCAGGTCGCTCAGCCGGGCGCCGCCGTCCAGCGCCTCCGCCAGGGGGGCGAAGGCCTCGATGAAGCGGGCGTAAGCCGCGCCGGTCTCGTCCAGCTGCCAGGCGCGGGCCGCGAGAGCCCTGACGGCACCAGGCGTGCCCTTCAGCTCGAAGTCGAGTCCGTGCGCAGCCTCCGGTCGCGCGACCCCGGATGGCGCGATCCACACGCCGGGCGCCGGCATGCCGAAGCCCGCGGCTTCCAGCGTCGTCCGCATCTCCTCGCGCCCGGCGGCGAGGTCCGGCAGGAACATGCGGAAGGCGCCGGACCAGGCCGGAGGCCGCAGCTCGTAGATGTGCGATGTCGCCTGCCGAAAGGTTTCCCGCCCCTTCTCCGCCAGCCGGTAGAAGGAATTGCGGCCGACCCGCGTGCGCTCCAGCCAGCCATCGGCGGCAAGCCGCGACATGGCGGTGCGCACCACACCCTCGGCGACGTCCAGCCCCTTGAAGAAGGCCAGCAGCGTGCCGAGCCACACGGCCCCGCCCCGCGGGACGACCGCATCGCCGTAGACGGTGATGATGATGGACCACGTGCGCGAGGGCTCCCCCCGCACATGCTCCAGAATCGAATGAAGGGCATCGCGCGACATGCCGCGATCCATAGACCGGGACGCTGTTTCCCGGAAGCCGTGTCGCGGCTAGGCCTTGCCCCGCGCCGCCGAGGCGCGGTGGGGCGCAGCCTTGCCGGTCGCGGCGCGCGGCGCCGGGCTCCGCTTGGCGCTTGCGGCATCCGCGACGGAAGGCTTTGGGGCAACCTTGGGGGTCTTGACCGGCGTCTTAACGGCCGTCTTGGCGGGGGCCTTAGCGGGAGCCTTGGCAGACTTCGTCGCCGCGGATCCCGCCAGGGCGGCAGCGGCGCTCCCCGCGCCCGCGGTCACCAGAGCCGTCACCAGGCGGGCATAGTCCTGCCGGCTCAGCCCCTTGCCCTCCCGGAACCACAGATAGTGCCAGTTCAGCATGCCGAACATGGACATGGTCATGGGCTTCAGCAGCGGTCCCCGCCCGATCTGCGGCACAGTGTCGGCAATGGCGTCGGAGAGCAGCACCACGAGGCGGCGCTCCATGCCGCGCAGCGTCTCCTGCCGTTCCCCGGAGAGGAGCTTCAGGTTGGCGATCTGCACCTGATGCTCCGCGTCGGAATCACGATAGGCCTCGAGCAGGGCAGCGGATATGGCATAGAGCCGCTCCTCCAACGGCGCCGCCTCGATCGCCGCTTCCACCTCGGCGATGATGTGCTCGAGATGAGCGAAGAGGATGTCGAAGAGGACCGCCTCCTTGTCCGGATAATAATGGTAGAGCAGGGCCTTCGAGATGCCGCAGGCATCCGCGATCATGGTGATCGACGTGCCGGAATACCCATACTGCGCGAACAGCTCGGCCGAGCGGTGGAGGATGGCCTGACGCTTGGCGTCATAGTCTTGAGCGCGGGTCCGAGCCATCCTTTTCCATCCGTAACGTGGCAGCGGCACATCTCCGCGGCGTCAGCACACCGAACCCACCGGCCCGGTGCCTTGTGGCATATCAAATATTGTCCGGCTGGTCGATCAATCCTTGGGCCGGTAAAAATCCGAATCGAATGATTGACCAGCCGGTCGGTTAATCATAAAGTCCCCCTGCCGTTGGGTGGCCGCCCCGCGGCATGGAGGCGGGGCCAACCCGCTCCATGGCCAGAACGGTCGTTGGTGGGCACCTCACCGCCCGCAAATGCAAAAAAGGCACGTTATCCGACCGGCTTGCGATCCAGGCTGACCGGCGCGTGCTCCAGGAGGAACGCCAGATGACATCGTCCGCTTCCGGGCGGCGGATCGCGCTCGCGCTTGCCGCCACCCTCGCCACTCTTGCCGGCCCAGCCATTTCTTCGCGTGCCCAGGCCGCAGATCCCATCAAGATCGGCGCCGTGGTCTCCGCCACCGGCCCGTCGGCCTTCCTGGGCGATCCGGAAGCCAGGACGCTGAAGCTCTACGTGGAGGAGCTGAACAAGAAAGGCGGGCTCATCGGCCGCCCGGTCGAGCTGGTGCTCTATGACGACGGCGGCGACGCCAACAAGGCCCGCACCTTCGCCTCCCGCCTCGTGGAGGACGACAAGGTGGTGGCCATGGTGGGCGGCACCTCCACCGGCGCCACCATGGCCATGATCCCGGTGTTCGAGGAAGCGCAGATTCCCTTCGTCTCGCTCGCCGGCGGCATCGAGATCGTCGATCCCGTGCGCGCCTACGTGTTCAAGACGCCCCACACCGACAAGACCGCCTGCAGCAAGATCTTCGAGGACATGAAGGCGCGCGGCATCACCAGGATCGGCCTGATCGCGGGCACGGACGGCTTCGGCAAGTCCATGCGCAACCAGTGCCTGAAGGTGATCGGCGGCTACGGCATCTCCGTCCTCGCCGACGAGAGCTACGGGCCGACCGATGCCGACATGACGCCCCAGCTCAACAAGATCAAGAACACCGCCGGCATCCAGGCGGTGCTGAACCCGGGCTTCGGCCAGGGCCCGGCCATCGTGACACGCAACTATGCGCAGCTCGGCATCTCCGTGCCGCTGTACCAGAGCCACGGCGTCGCCTCGAAGAGCTTCATCGACCTCGCGGGGCCCGCAGCCGAGGGGGTTCGCCTGCCGGCCCCAGCCATCCTGGTGGGCGACAAGCTCGCGGCGGACGACAAGCAGAAAGCCATCGTCGCCGCCTACAAGGCGTCCTACGAGAAGGCCTCCGGCCAGCCGGTCTCCACCTTCGGCGGCTATGGCTTCGACGGCATGCAGATGGTGGCCCAGGCCATCGAGAAGGCGAAGTCCGCCGATCCGAAGAAGATCCGCGACGCCCTCGAGGGCACCAAGGATTACGTGGGCGTGACCGGCATCTACACGCTGTCGCCCACCGATCATCTCGGGCTCGGCACGGACTCCTTCCGCATGCTGGAGATCCGCAACGGCGACTGGACGCTCCAGGCCCCCACCCGCTGATGCGGCACCGCTGCGGCATCCGGAACGCCGCAGCGGCGCGCGATTTACTCCGGCGGCGGCGCTCCCCGCGCCGCCCGTGCCGAGGTGCGAGACGCCGAGGGCGAGGCAAACCATGGCCGAATTCCTGCAACTCCTCTTCTCCGGGCTCACGGTGGGTGCGGTCTATGCGCTCGTCGCCCTCGGGTTCACGCTCATCTACAACGCCTCCGACGTGATCAATTTCGCCCAGGGCGATTTCGTCATGATCGGCGGCATGGGCACCGTGTTCCTCGCCGCGGCGGGCCTGTCCCTGCCGCTGGCCGCCTTCATCGCGGTGCTGGCCGCGGTGGCAGTGGGCCTGCTGCTGCATCGCTTCGCCATCGAGCCGGCGCGCGGCGCCTCGCCGGTGGCGCTCATCATGATCACCATCGGCGCGTCCATCTTCATCAAGGGGGTGGCGCAGCTGGTGTTCGACAAGCAGTTCCACTCGCTGCCCGCCTTCTCGGGCGACGCGCCCATCCCGGTGGGCGGCGCGACCGTGCTGCCGCAAAGCCTGTGGGTGCTGGGCACCGCCGTGGCGCTGGTGGTGGCCCTCTATCTGTTCCTGGAACGCACGCAGCTCGGCAAGGCGCTGCTCGCCACCGCCGCGAACCGGCTGGCGGCAAGGCTGGTGGGCATCAACGTCACCGTCATCCTCGCCCACGCCTTCGGCCTCTCCGCCGCCATCGGCGCGCTCGCCGGCGTCGTGGTCACCCCCATCACGCTGACGCGCTACGACGTGGGCACGCTGTTCGCCCTCAAGGGCTTCGCCGCCGCCATGCTGGGCGGCATGGGCAACCCGCTCGGCGCGGTGGTGGGGGGCCTCCTCATCGGCCTGCTGGAGACGTTCGGCGCCGGCTACCTCAGCTCCACCTACAAGGATGCGGTCGCGTTCGTGATGATCCTCGTCGTCCTCTTCTTCCTGCCGCGCGGCCTGTTCGGCAGCCGCAGCGTGGAGCGCGTGTGATGCTGGCGAACCTCATCCGCGCCCGCTTCACGCCGCTGGTGGCGCTGGCGGCGATCATCGCGGTCGTCCCGCTGGTCGCGCCCTCCTCCTTCCACCTGCGCGTGGCCGCGCTGGTGTGGATCTTCTCCCTCGCCGCCCTCGGGCTCACCATCCTCATGGGCTATGCGGGGCAGGTCAGCCTCGGCCATGCGGGCTTCCTTGGCATCGGCGCCTATGCGGTGGCCATCGGCCCGGCGCGCTTCGGCCTCGATCCGGCCCTGTGCCTGGTCGTCGGCGCCGTCCTCGCCGGGCTGGTGGCTTATGTGGTGGGCCGGCCGATCCTGAAGCTCAAGGGCTACTACCTCGCCATCGCCACCCTCGGCTTCGGCGTCATCGTCGCCCTGGTGCTCCACAGCGAGAGCGAGGTGACCGGCGGGCCGGACGGCATGCAGGTGGCCCGCCTCACCTTTTTCGGCTGGCGCGTCTCCGGCGCCTGGAACTGGTACTGGGTCACGGCCGGCGCGCTTCTCCTCGGCGCCGCCCTCGCCCTGAACATCGCCGCGAGCCCCACCGGGCGGGCGCTCCGGGCCCTGCACGACAGCGAGGTCGCGGCCGCCGGCACCGGCATCGACGTGGCGCGGAAGAAGCTCGCCGCCTTCGTCATCGCCGCGATCTATGCCGCCGTCGCCGGCGGGCTGCTCGCCGCCATGAACGGGCTCATCACCCCGGAAGCCGCGAGCTTCACCCACTCCATCGAGCTCGTGGCCATGGCCATCATCGGCGGCCTCGGCTCCGTTCTCGGCACGGTGGCGGGCGCCGCCTTCCTCGTGGTGCTGCCGCAGGTTCTCACCGCGCTCCAGGAGTATGAG
Source organism: Xanthobacter nonsaccharivorans (assembly GCF_043194755.2). Lineage (NCBI taxonomy): Bacteria > Pseudomonadati > Pseudomonadota > Alphaproteobacteria > Hyphomicrobiales > Xanthobacteraceae > Xanthobacter > Xanthobacter nonsaccharivorans. The sequence continues at coordinate 4,720,634 of NZ_CM195526.1, forward strand.
CAGGCGGTGCTGGGCCTGCTGATCATGGTGTTCATGATCGGCCTGCCCGCCGGCATCGTGCCATCCGCGCGGAACTGGCTTCTGGAGCGCCTGTCATGAGCGCCGCCCCCATGACACCGGTCGCCCCCGCCCTGCTGGATGTGAGCGGCCTCGGCATCGCCTTCGGCGGCCTGCGCGCCGTGGACGGCGTGGGCTTCAGGGTGGCCGCCGGCGAGGTCTTCTCCATCATCGGCCCCAACGGCGCCGGAAAGACCACCCTGTTCAACCTCGTCACCGGCATCTACCGCCCCTCCCAGGGACGGGTGGCGCTCGCCGGCGAGGACATCACCGGCCTGCCTTCCCATCTTCTGGTGCGGCGGGGCATGTCCCGCACCTTCCAGAACCTGCAGATCTTCTTCCGCATGACGGCGCTGGAGAACGTGATGGTGGGCCGTCACCTCTCCGAGCGGACCTCCCTCATCGCCGACATCCTCGGGCTGCCGGGCGTCGGCCGGCAGAACCGGGCGACGCGCGAGCAGGCCCGCACCCTGCTGGAGCGCGTCGGCCTCGGCCAGCTTGCCGAGTCCCAGGCCGGCTCGCTTCCCTACGGGGCGCTGAAGCGTCTGGAGATCGCCCGCGCCCTGGCGGCGGAGCCGAAAATCCTGCTGCTGGACGAGCCCGCCGCCGGCTGCAACGCGGTGGAGACCGAGGCCATCGACCACCTCATCTGCGACATCGCCCGCAGCGGCGTCGCCGTGGTGCTCATCGAGCACGACATGAAGCTGGTGATGAAGATCTCCGACCGCATCCTGGTGCTCGCCCAGGGCCGCCCACTGGCGGAAGGCGCCCCCCGGGCGGTGCGGGAGAACCCCGCCGTCATCTCCGCCTATCTCGGCGACCACGGCGCACGGGAGGCCGATCGTGCTTACGGTTGAAGCCCTGTCCTCGGCCTATGGCCGCATCTCGGTGCTGCACGACGTGAACCTCCAGGTGGAGGCCGGCGAGATCGTCGCCCTCGTGGGTTCCAACGGAGCGGGCAAGACGACGCTGCTGCGCACCCTCTCCGGGGTGCAGCCGGCGCGCTCCGGGCGCATCCTGTTCGAGGGCCGGCCCATCGAGCGCATGGAACCGCACAGGCGCGTCGCCTGCGGCATCTCCCAGTCGCCGGAGGGGCGGCAGGTGTTCGGGCCGCTGAGCGTCGAGGACAATCTGAAGCTCGGTGCTTTCCGCCGCTCGGGCGGCCCCATGCGCGAGGCGCTGGAGAAGGTCTACGCCCTCTTCCCCGTGCTGGAGGAGAAGCGCGCCATACCGGCCATGAGCCTTTCGGGCGGACAGCAGCAGATGCTGGCCATCGGCCGCGCGCTGATGGCGGCGCCGAAGCTGCTCCTGCTCGACGAGCCGTCGCTCGGCCTCGCGCCGCTGCTGGTGGACCAGATCCTCGCCGCGGTGGTGTCGCTGAAGGAGCAAGGCATCACCGTGCTGCTGGTGGAGCAGAACGCCTCCGCCGCGCTGGCTATCGCCGACCGGGGCTATGTGCTGGAAACCGGGCGGGTGGTGATCGAGGGCACCGGCGCGGCGCTGCTGGAGGACCCCAAGGTGCGCGCCGCCTATCTCGGCTTCTGAGGGACCTTTCGGTATCGGTCGAAGGCCGGGACCGTCGGCGTCAGGCAACCGGTGGCGGCACCGGGGCCGGCCGTCCGGTGAGGTACCCCTGGATAGCGGTGCAGCCGATGGCCGCGAGCCATTCGAACTGCTCCAGGGTCTCCACACCTTCCGCCACCACCTCGACCTCAAGCCGCCCGCACAGATCGACGATGGCCGTGACGATGTCGCGCGAACGCGAGCTGGCCTCGATGTCGTCGATGAGGCTCTTGTCGATCTTGATTTTCGCGACGGGCAGCTTGTCCAGATAACTCAGCGACGAATAGGCGGCGCCGAAGTCGTCGATGGCCACCCGCACGCCGAGCGCGTTCAGCTGGCGGATCTCTTCCGCTGCCTTCGGCGCATCCTCCACCAGGGCGCGCTCGGTGAGCTCGAGCCACAGGCGGCTGGGGTCGAGCCCGCTGTCGGCCAGCGCCACCTTCACTTCGCCCACCAGGTCGCCCACGGCGAGCCAGCCGGGCGACATATTCACCGAGATCCAGGGCTTCTCCGGCCAGGCCGCCGCCTCCCGGCAGGCGCGACGCAGCACGAACGTATCGAGCTTCGGCCACAGGCCCATGGCCTCCACCCGCGGGACGAACACCCCTGGCCCCACCTCCCCGACATCGGGACGAGGCCACCGCACGAGGGCCTCCCGGCCCAGCAGCCTGCGTCCGGGTGCAGACACCACGGGCTGCCACACGATGGTGAAACCCTCACTGGCGATCGCCGCCTCGATCGCCTGGTCGAACAGGCGCCGCTGCTGCCGGCTCTCCTGGATCTGCGGCGTGAAGACGACGGCGGCCGGGAGCTCCCGCGTGCGTGCGGCCTCCAGCGCGATTCCCGCCATCTGGATGAAGCGGTCCGGATCCACTTCCGCATCGGTCCGGATCGCATACCCGAGATCGAGGCGCATGGGCACGAGTTGCCCCGAAAGGCGGTAAGGCGCTCCGACCGCCTCCACGAGGGTGCCCACAAGACGCTGCGGATCCGGCATCGCCGTGCCACCCGGAACAACCACGGCGAATTCGTCGCCGCCCATGCGGGCCACCGTCGCCCCGGCCGGGGCCGCCTCGGTCAGCCGTCGCCCCGCCTCGATGATGCGCAGATCGCCGGCCGCCCCGCCGAACAGCTCGTTGACCAGGGAACTGTCCCTGAGGTTGATGCGCATGAGCATCCCCTGCCCGGTCATGTCCGCGCCCGCGCACAGGCGCGACAACATCCGCCGGTTCGGCAGGTGCGTCAGGGGATCATGATCCTGCGCCCACAGCATCTCCAGCCGCGACTGCCCCGCGGCGAGCTCCGCGTGCTTGCGGGCGGTGACGTCGAGCGCCAGCCCTTCGGCCAGCGTCTCGCCCGCCTGCTCGGACGCGACCGGATTGATCTGCGAGCGTGCCTGGATCCACACCACGGAGCCGTCTGGCTTGGTGACCCGAAACTCGGAGATCACGGGCCCGGACCGCCGTGCGGAGGCCAGCTGGATGGCCTGCGTCACCACGGCGAGGTCATCGGTATTGATGCGCGACAGGAACACCTGCGGATCAGCGATGACAGCATCCGGGTCGAGGCCGAGCACCTCCCGGGCCCGGGCGCTCATGTAGCGGAACTCGATGCCGCCGTCCGGCCCGAACCCGCGGCGATAGACGACCCCGGGGATGTTCGCTGCGATGGTCGCGAGCTGCTCCCGCGCCGTCGCCATCAGGGCCTCCATGGACATTTGCCTGATATAGGCCGCGAGAATGGCGCCCACCGCGAAGGTTGCTCCCGCCAGGAGCACGAGGTGCAGCAGCCAGTTCGCCTGGTACTGCGGCGTGATGGGAGCGGCAAGGTCACCCCAGTGGAGCTCGGGCAACATGGCGGCGAAGGGCGCAAAGGCCGCCAGCTCCGCCACATGGCGGAGCTTGAACCCGACCACCTGCCTCCGTCCCGTCCAGCGCCATCCCATCCTCCAGGCCATCACCAGCCCGAAGCCCGATGACAGGGCCACCTGGCTGAGGCCGGGCAACGGCCCATCCGCCCACAGCACGCTCGCCGCAGCAGCCGCCGCGGCGGCGAGCGTGCCCGCGGCGAGGCCTGACGACGGGGCGGCCAGGAGCAGGGGAATGATCCGCAGGTCCACCAAGTGCCCCGGCTCCAGCGGCACGGGGACGGTCATGGCCACGACCGCGAGCAGGCCCATCAGCAGCCCGTTGACGAGGTCCTGAACCGGAACAGCGAAGCGCTGGATCTGCGGACGCAGCAACACCATCACGCCGACGATTCCCGCGAGAACCGCAACGCCTCTCAAGACGGCATCCACCGTCTGCAGGAATTCCGTTTCCTCCACCGCCCCCTCGCCCCGGGTCGATGTCGGAGGCGCCCCTGAATGGTCGCCGCGCGACAGATCGGCAGGCTATGCGTCCCTTCGGCCGACTTCCAGCGCTGATGCCGCCAAGTTGAGCGGGATCCACGACGGCCCCGCGGACTCACCGCGGCCAGGAGGCGTTCCCGCTTCGCTGCTTGCTGCTGTTTGGGAGGTTGCGGCACCCCTGCACCACCTGGCGACGGTACCACCCCCGTATCGGCCGTCCGTAGCGAAGCGGCACCGCGACGGATGTCCTATCCCTGTTGCGTCGGCCGATTTTTGCTGATCCTGTTTCCGAAACCTGCCGTGAAGTAGTCGGCCGTGCGTTTTCCGTCCTTTTTTCCCGAGCATGTAAAAGATGCACAATTTTCACATATTGCCCGGCAGCTCTGCCGGAGGTATCGAGCTATCCAACGAATAAAAATACATGGAAAGGATGAAAGGTATCCCCATGGCCAACACGACAGCGGAGCTCGACGCGCTCCTCTCACAGCGATCCCTGACCGACACGCAGCTTCTGGCTGCAACCGAGGCTTCGGCAGACTTCCGGATCCTTCCCGACGCATCGGTGATCAAGATTGGCGGGCAGAGCATCATCGACCGCGGTCGCGCAGCGGTCTACCCGCTGGTGGACGAGATCGTCGCGGCCCGCAAGGCGCACAAGCTGCTGATCGGCACCGGCGCGGGCACGCGGGCACGGCACCTCTATTCGATCGCCGCGGCGCTCAACCTGCCCGCGGGCGTGCTGGCGCAGCTCGGTGCCTCGGTGGCCGACCAGAACGCCGAGATGCTGGGCCAGCTCCTGGCGAAGCACGGCATATCCAAGGTTGACGGCGCCGGTCTTTCGGCCGTGCCGCTCTACCTCGCCGAGGTGCACGCCGTGGTCTTCAGCGGCATGCCGCCCTATTCGCTCTGGATCCGCCCCGCCGCCGAGAGCGTCATCCCGCCCTACCGGACCGACGCCGGCTGCTTCCTGCTCGCCGAGCAGTTCGGCTGCAAGCAGATGATCTATGTGAAGGACGAGAGGGGCCTCTTCACCGCCAACCCGAAGACCGCGAAGGACGCCACCTTCATCCCCAAGATCTCGGTGGACGAGATGCTGGCGCAGGGCCTGCACGACTCGATCCTCGAGTTTCCCATGCTGGACCTGCTGAAGCAGGCGCGCCACGTGCGGGAGGTGCAGGTCGTGAACGGCCTCGTCCCCGGCAACCTGACCCGCGCGCTCGCCGGCGAGCATGTCGGCACCATCATCACCGCGAGCTGAAGAAGAACAACCGCCATGCCTGACAACAACATCAAGCACGTCGCATCGCCGCTCGCGAGCCAGACCCTCCTCGACGGCCAGCTCACCCGCCCGGTTGCCAGCGTCAAGCCCATCCGGCTCCTGCCCTGGCTGCAGGTGGTGAAGATCGGCGGACGCTCCATCATGGACCGCGGCCCGGAGGCGATTCTTCCGATCGTCGACGAAATCCGCAAGATCCTGCCGGAGCACCGCCTGCTCATCCTGACCGGCGCCGGCATCCGCGCCCGCCACCTCTACGGCGTCGGCCTGGACCTCGGCCTGCCGGTCGGCTCGCTGGCCCCCCTCGCCGCGAGCGAGGCCGGCCAGAACGGCCACATCCTCGCCTCGCTGCTCGCGCCGGAGGGCGTCTCCTACATCGAGCACCCGACCATCGCGAGCCAGCTGGCGATCCACCTCTGTGCTGCCCGCGCCGTCGTGGGCAGCGCCTTCCCGCCCTATCACCACCACGAATTCCCGGGCGCGCGCATCCCGCCGCACCGGGCGGACACGGGCGCGTTCCTGCTGGCCGACGCGCTGGGCGCAGCCGGCCTGACCATCGTCGAGGACGTGGACGGGGTGTACACCGCCGATCCCAAGGGAGCGGGCGGCGACAAGGCGCAGTTCCTTCCCGAGGCACGCGCCGCTGACCTCGCGAAGGCCGAGGGCACCCTGCCGTTCGACCGCGCGCTTCTCGAAGTGATGGCCACCGCGCGCCACATCGAGCGCGTGCAGGTGGTGAATGGCCTCGTGCCCGGCCGGCTCACCGCCGCGCTGCGCGGCGAGCATGTGGGCACCATCGTCCACACGGGCGCCCATCCGGCCTGACCATCCACAACCGGCAGCCCCTCCCCGACGACGGGGAGGGGCAACGTCCCATCCACCCCATCAGCTCGCTCTCCCCACCCTCCACCGACTTCGTTCAGGCGGGGTCGGCCTCTTCCGTTGACCGCTTCGCCACCTCGCTCAAGAGCGCGCGGAAGGCAGCAGCAACGGAATCGGGATCGTCCGCCTTGCCTTCCGGCAGCCTTGATCGCCGTGCCGAAGCCCTGCCCTCGGCAGCCGGGCTGCGGCTACGTCCCTGAGGGCAGCCTTTCAAGGCCTTGAAGCAGACTTTCCTTGTGCGCCATGCGCCACCCGCCTCCGTCCGAATGAACGGATTCGCCCAGGATTGCCCATGAAATTCCAGGTGAATTGTGAGAGGCGCCAGAACTTCACATTCTAAGTCAATGGCTTATCTGGTGTCCCGGAAGGGATTCGAACCCCTGACCTGCGGTTTAGGAAACCGCTGCTCTATCCTGCTGAGCTACCGGGACACGCGCTTCTTCTAGAACGGCCGGCGGCAGGAGAAAAGGGCGTCCGTGCACGGTCGTGGAAAGGTGGTGAAAGCACAGGTGATCGTCGGGCGCCTTCTGGCCGCAGCCGCATTCCGCTATCTTCCGGGAATGCATGGCCTTGCGCCCGCGGGACGATCCCAGGCGGGGCGGAGGGGCAAGCGAACGCCGGGCGCCGGCAAGGGGTGCATCCCATGCGGCGGGGCGCCCAGGAAGGTCCGGAACAGGCGGAAGCATGATCGTTCGGCGCAAGACCAGGCCCGATTCGCCCGGCACGGCCGGCCGGCAGCCTTGGCACGCAGCGGGGCTCGGGACTGCGCTGCAGGTCGCCGCGCTCCTCGCCACCGTGCTCCTCGCCGCCGTGCCGACCCTCGCCGCGGCGGCTCCCCAACCGGCGGCGGAGGCCTGCGCCGTGGCGCCGGTCGCCGGCGGAGCCCCGGTTTCCGCCCGCTGGTCGGATTCGGGGGAGCTTCTCCTGGCGGACGGGAGCCGGCTGGCGCCGGAGGGAATCGTTCTGCCGACCCGGCTCGCCACGGATCCCGCCATTCCGGCCGCGGCGGCTGTGGCGGCAGCGGCGGCGCTGGAGGGACACGCCGTGCGCCTCGCCGCTCCCCGGTCCGACCGGCACGGGCGGCTGTCCGGAGCCGCGCTCCTCGGTCCGGCCGATGGTTCGGGCGGAGCCGGAGACGACCTTGGGGAAGACCTTGTGACCGCATTGCTGCGGGCCGGGGCCGGCTATGCCCGGCCGGGGACCGCAGACGGCAGCTGCGCCGCCGCCCATCGCGCTGCGGAAGCCGAAGCCCGGCAGGAGAAGCGCGGCATCTGGGCGGTCGCGGGCACGGTCGCCGAAGCCACGGATGAGGCCGGGCTCAACGCCCACACCGGCCTGTTTGTGGTCGCGGAAGGGCAAGTGCGTGACGTGGGCGTCACCCGCGAGCGGGTGTACCTGAATTTTGGTGCAAGGTGGCGGCAAGATTTCACAGTCATCATCCAGAGGGAGGATTTCGCCACAATCTTGGGCGATAGCCTAGATCCGGCCGCTTTGCGCGGCACCAGAGTGCGGGTACGTGGCGTCGTGCGCGCGGATGGCGGGCCTGCCATCCTGGCGCGCAGGGCTGGCGAGATCGAGCGGCTGGACGGGATGGACCCCTCGGCCGCGCTTCCGCCGCCCCGCCGGCGCAAGGAAAGGTGAACGGGTGCGAGTGAGACGCGGGCAGGAGAACGGGATGCGCGGTGCGGCGCAAGCGGAGCGGGCGGATACGCCTGCGCGCCGCATGCACGCGCTCATGCGCGCGCCTGCCTTGGTCCGGGCCCTCCCGCTGCTCCTGCCCCTCCTGCTGGGCGGCTGCGCGGGCATTGACCTCGACCAGGCAAGCGTTCCCCTCACCTCGCAGGCGGCCGCCTCCGAATATGCCGACATGTCCCCGTCCCAGCGTCGGGAACACGAGCGGCTCGTCGCCAGCTATGGCGGCGCCTATAACGATCCCGAGCTGAAGGCGCTGATCCAGCAGGTGGTGGAGCGGCTCGTCGCCGCCTCCGAGCGGCCGGACCTCAAGTACCGGGTCACCGTGCTGAACTCCCCGGCCATCAACGCCTTCGCCCTGCCGGACGGCTCACTCTACGTCACCCGCGGCCTGCTGGCGCTGGCCAACGACACGTCCGAGCTGTCCTCGGTGCTGGCGCATGAGATGGCCCACGTCATCGCCCGCCACGCCACCATCCGCGAGGACCAGGTGAAGCAGGCGGTGCTGGTGAGCCGCGTCATCTCCGACGTGGTGAACGACCCCGATCTCGGCGCGCTGGCCATGCAGAAGAGCCGGCGCACGCTCGCCTCCTTCTCGCGCGGCCAGGAGCTGGAGGCGGACGCCATCGGCGTCGGCATCGCCGCGCGGGCCGGCTTCGATCCCTATGGCGCGTCGCGCTTCCTCACCGACATGGGCCGCTACGGCGACCTGAAGAGCACCGCCTTCTCCGGTTCCTCCACCACGCCGGACATGGACTTCCTCTCGTCCCACCCGGCGACGCCGGAGCGCATCTCCATCGCCATCGCCAACGCCCGCCAATATGCGGAGGGCACCAAGCCGAGCGACGGCGAGCGTGATCGCAACGCCTACCTTTCGGCCCTCGACGGCATGGTCTACGGCGACGATCCGAAGGAAGGCTTCGTGCGCGGGCGCAAGTTCTTCCACCCCAAGCTCGGCTTCACCTTCACCGCGCCGGACGGCTTCTCCCTGGAGAACACCTCCCAGGCGGTGCTCGGTGCCACCCAGACCGGGCGGGAGGCGCTGCGGCTCGATGCCGTGCGCGTCAACGCCGACCAGTCCCTCGCCCAGTATCTCTCCTCCGGCTGGATCGACGGGGTGGAGATCAACACGGTGGAGACGCTGACCGTCAACGGTTTCACCGCGGCCACCGCGGTCGCCCGCGGCGACCAGTGGTCGTTCCGCATGTTCGCCATCCGCTTCGGCTCCGACGTCTACCGCCTCATCTTCGCCGCCCGCGAGCTGACACCGGAGCTGGACAAGCAGTTCCGCGCCGCCGCCGACACCTTCCGGCGCGTCTCCACCGGCGAGGCCGACACGGTGAAGCCCCTGCGCGTGCGTGTGGTCTCCATCGGCCTCGGCGATTCCGTGGAGAAGGTCGCGGCCCGCATGCAGGTGCCCGACCGGCCGCTGGATCGCTTCCTCATCCTCAACGGCTTCGACGGCGCGGCGAAGCTGAAGTATGGCGAGAAGGTCAAGATCATCGCCGAGTGAGGCTTCGAGCTCACGGGCCCTTGGCCGCTCCACCCCACCCCCATTCCAATCTCCGCCAATTGATCCCGCGCAAGCCCGGTACGCGGGCTCGCCTGCTATGATGCAACCTTCCCGGGATGGGGAGGATGGAAATGTACAAGAAGATCCTCGTCGCGACCGACGGATCGGCCCTGTCGGACCTCGCCGTAGCCCACGCCGTCTCGCTTTCCGCCGCGCTCAAGGCGCGCCTCGTTGCTCTCACCGCGAGCGAGCCTTTCCACCTTCTGACCACCGAAGCCGACCAGATCGCCGACACGGAGGAGGAGTATCGCCGCCTCGTCCAGGTGCGCGCGAGCCGCATCCTCGACAAGGCGGCGGAGAAGGCGGAGGCCGCCGGTGTGGAGATGGCCCGCGTCGCCATCGAGGACGATCACCCGTTCGAAGGCATCATCGCCACCGCCGAGCAGCAGCAGTGCGACCTCATCGTCATGGCTTCCCACGGCCGGCGAGGCCTCTCCGCCATGGTGCTTGGCAGCGAGACCACCAAGGTGCTCACCCATTCCAGCATCCCGGTCCTGGTGGTGCGCGCCGAAGGTGCTCCCGCCGAAAATCCAGCAGCGGCAAGGGCTGCCGGTGAAGCCCGCCCGGACATCGGCCGCCTGCCGCCCATCTGAGGCGGCAAGGGGACATTCTGCAAGGGCGCCCGTATGATATATGCGAGCGGCGAACGATTGAACGTCGATGGGGGCCCATGGCGGAGCTGCGGCAGGTCGAGAAGGAAAATCTGTCGGCGCGTGTCTACGGGCGGATCCGCCGCGCGCTGATCGATGGCCAGTTCGAGCCGGGCGAGCGCCTGCGCATCTCGGCGCTGGCAGCCGATCTCGGCACGTCCATCACCCCGGTGCGGGAAGCCATCTTCCGCCTCGTCAGCGAGCAGGCGCTGGAGATGAAGGCGGCGACGGCGATCCACGTGCCGCTCATCGATGCCGCGCGGCTCAAGGAAATCCAGCTGGTGCGCATGGAGCTGGAGGGGGCGGCGGCGGAGCGGGCGGCGGAGCGGATCACGGACAAGCAGCTGAAGCGGCTGGAGGCCCTCCAGGCGGAGTTCGTGGAGGTTGCCGCCAACCCCAAGAAGGCGAGCCTGAAGAACCGCGACTTCCATTTCACCCTCATCGAGATTGCCGAGCTGCCGCTGCTGGAATCCATCGTGGAGAACATGTGGACCCTCATGGGACCGCTGCTCGGCGTGTTCCACGCCACCCTCTCCCCGCGCGAGATCGCCGGGCAGGATCACCTGCATTTTGAAGTGCTTGCGGCGCTCCGGGCGCGCGATCCGCAGGCCGCGCGGCAGGCCATCCAGCAGGACATCCGGCTGGGGCTGCGCATGGAGGAATGGCTGGAGCAGCAGGCGAAGGCGCCGCCGGCCAAGCGCAAGCTCGCCTCCTTCGCCGCCGGGTAAGGCCGCGACGGCGGTTCGCGACCTTCGCCACCTCCTCCTGACAGGGGCCGGCTGGGGCGCGCGACAGGCATCGCCAAGCCACTGAAATCATTGATTTCGTATCGCGCCGCGCCCTGAAGGCATCGACGGCTTCGCCGCCTTCGGCATCAGGTCATATCGCCGCCGGTTCGGGCATCCCGGCGTCATTACTTTAATACCATCGACAGATATCACCCGCCCGCGGCTCCCCCTTCCGCCCGCGCCGGGCGATCCGCGCCGCCGGCCCCCGTTCCCGGACGTGCCGCGATACCCCTGCCGCTGTCCTCCCCGCCGTCCGGTCGCGCGCAGGCCGCCGGCCATGCAACCCGCCCCAGGAAGGGCGGGCCCGCGAAACATTCGGACACGCGGCGGCAAACAATCGGTACCCCCGGGACCTATTGCCGACATGGCGGCCGGGACAATGCCCAGGAACGGACCGGGGCCTCACCTCGCGTCCGGGCGGGGTCCTCCGTCACCCGCTCCCTCTCCGGGGACCCCGCCACCTCTTCGCCTGCAGGAGACGACGACGATGCACACCCGTGAACCGACGTCCGCCGCCTCCGGGTCGCAGCCGGACCTTCGGCTGGGCGGCGCGCGCCGCAGGAGCATCGACCTCGAGGCCGCGTGCCGCGCCATCGGCCTCGCCGCAGTCCGGCCGTTGCCGCGTCTTCCCCTTTGGTGGCTGGCCGTGGCCGCCGTGGCGCTCGCCGTGCCGGTGGCGACCCATGACATCTCGCTCCGGGACCGGGTGCGGCTGGAGGCGAAGATCCGCTCCAATTTCGCCCATGCGCCGGTGCTGATGGTGGGCGACAGCATCACCTACCAGGCCGCCCCCACCCAGCTGTGCGGCGAGACGGTGTTCAACGCTGCCGTGCCCGGCGACCGCATCGCCGATCTCCTCGGCGATGCGCCGGATTATTCCGCCCGCCTCGCCGAGACCCGGCGGGTGGTGGTGGCGGTCGGCGTCAACGATGCCTGGCCCCGCCACAAGGACCTCGAAAGCTGGATCGCCGACTATCGCGCCCTCGTCTCCCTCTATGCCGGGCGCGACCTGGTGCTGGTGGAGATCAACCCGGCCGATCCGCGCCTCTCCCGCATGATGCGCAAGCTCGACACGGGCTTCATCGCCGGTGCCAACGCCGCCATCCGGCAGATCGCCGCCGAGACCCAAGCGCGGGTGGTGCCGGCGCCGCCGGAGGTGTTGACCAGCGATGGCCTGCACCCCACCCCCGCCGGTGCCGCCCAGTGGCGCGACCGCCTCTCCGCCGCCGCCTGCGCGATGCCGGGCGGCGGCCGCGCCTGACAGCCGCGGTCCGGGTCCTTGCCGGTGCCGCGTGGCCGGTATCGCACGCGTTTCGCCGAGATGGCGCGCAGGCGCGAACCAACAGCCGATGCCCCCTATTCCCCGTTGATGCGCCCCCTCACCCCCATCCGGTCCCTGCGGATGCCGACGCCTCGCCCCTGGCACCAGGGCACGCCCCGATCTGACCGCACCGCGATCAGATCGGATAACGCGTTCTGCTCCTTCACGTTCAGAGAGCCGCTCGGCGGTTCCATATGATCGGATCGCGCTCTAGTCTGAAGCAAAGGCGCCGCCACCTCCGGGCCGGCGGGCCTTGAAACCGGGAACGGTCCGCGACGCGGGCCGGCGAAGGGCGGCGGACGGGTGGAACGCGCACGCGCAGATTCACGGCTACAGGCGGGCGCGGCCAGCCCGGGCTCCGCCGCGCGCGCCGGCGACACGGTGGCTGCGCCCGCCGCCCCGGCGTCCGGCCGGCGCGAGGCGGCGCGCGGCTGGCGCATGGCCGGCCTGTTCCTCGCCCTGTGGATCGGAGGGGTCTCCGCCTTCGCCGCCGTCTCCCTGCGCACCGCATACGAGCGGGCGGAAGAGGCGCTGGATGCGGCCGGCACCGCCCTCCACCGCGTCATCTCCCAGCGCGTCGCCCAGCACGATGCCCACCTCACCAGCCTCGCCGCCCTGGTGCAGGTCGCCGACCCGCCCCCGCGCGAGGCGCTGCGGCTGGTGGCGCTCTCCATCATGCGCTTCTACCCGCGCATCACCTCCATCCGGGTGCTGGAGCAGACGCCCTCCGGCGCCATCGAGACGGTGATGAGCACCTCCGATGCGGCGCGGCCGGTGCCGGCCTTCGCGCCGGCGGTGTTCGCCCAGCGCCCCGGCGAGGCCCGGGCCTATGTGGATGCGGCCCAGGATGCGGCCCAAGGCGCGACCCCGGACGCGGCCCGGAACCCGGTCCCGGACCCCGCGGCGCCCCGGCGCTATTTCCTCGGCAAGCGCACCGGCGCCTCCGCCCGCCCGCTGGCGATGATCGTGGAGATCGACCCCGCCTTGCTGGTGGAGGCGGAGGAACGTCCGGCCTCGGCGGCGGTGAAGCTCTCTTTGGACGATCATCTCCTCGTGGACAGCGCCGCCAGGGAAGACGCGGCCGCCGACGGCGCCGGCTGGAGCCGGCAGCTCACCTTCACCCGCACCGTGGCGAGCCAGAACCAGCCCCTGCGACTGGAGCTGGAGCGCCGGCTGGTGCTCGCCGACGTGCTGGCGCCCCGCCCGCTCCTCGCCGTCGCGGGGCTCGCGCTGGTGGGCCTGCTTGCCCTCGCCTATGCGCTGCGCCAGCGGCGGGAGGCGCGGCGCTCGCGGGATGCGGTGCGCCTCGCCGAGGAGCGCAGCGCCCTCCTGGAGCGGGAAACGCGGCTCGCCCACGCCTCGCGGGTGAACTCGCTGGGCGAGCTCGCCTCCGGCATCGCCCACGAGCTGACCCAGCCGCTCACCGCGCTGCTCAGCCAGAGCCAGGCGGCGGTGCGGCTCGCGGCGCCCGGCGGCGATCCCCGCCTGTCGGACGCGCTCCAGGCCAATGTGCGCGAGGCGCGGCGCGCCGGCGACATCCTCGCCCGCATGCGCGAATACATCTCCAACCGCCCGGTGGAGCGCGCGCCCACCGACCTCAACGCCGTGGTGGCCGACGTGGCGGCCCTCGCCCGCGCCGGCCTCGCCGAGCAGGGAATCCGGCTCGTCACCGAGCTGGACGGCACCTTGCCCGAGGCGGTGGTGAACCCCATCGAGATGGAGCAGGTGCTCCACAACCTCGTGCGCAACGCCGCCGATGCCCTCGCCGCCCCGGGCGGGCCGGAGCGGACCATCACCATCCGCACCCGCGCCGGCCGGCTGGGGCCGGAGATCGATGTGAGCGACACCGGGCCGGGCATCCCGCCCGAGGTCACCGGCCGCCTGTTCGAGCCCTTCTTCACCACCAAGCACGGCGGCATGGGCCTCGGCCTGTCCCTGTGCGCCACCTTGCTGGAACGGGTGGGCGGGCGCATCGCGCCGACGGGCCGGCCGGGCGAAGGCGCCACCTTCACCGTGGTCCTGCCGGCGGCCCCGGCGCGGCGGCAGGCGGCGCAATGAAGGGGATGCGCATCTATCTGGTGGACGACGATGCCGCCGTGCGCGAGGCGCTGGCGCTGCTGCTCTCCACCTATTCCATGACGGTGGAGACCTTCGCCGATCCCGCCGCCTTCCTCGCCCGCGTGGACCCGGCCCGTCCCGGCTGCCTGCTGGTGGACCTGCGCATGCCGCACATCAGCGGCATCCAGCTGAAGGAGGCGCTGGCCGCCCGCGGCATCGACTGGCCCACCGTGATGATCACCGGCCATGGCGACGTGAACGCCTGCCGCCGCGCCTTCAAGGCCGGAGTGGTGGACTTCCTGACCAAGCCGGTGGACGAGCAGGTGCTGCTGGAGGCGGTGCAGGCCGCCGGCCGCGCCCTGGAGACCCTGCTGGAGCGGCACGAGACCCACAATCTCCTGTCCACCCTCACCGACCGCGAGCGGGAGGTGCTGGACATGGTCTGCCGCGGCTGGGCCAGCAAGGAGATCGCCGCAGCCCTCGGCGTCTCCCCCCGCACCATCGACGCCCACCGCGCCAACATCTCCGAGAAGCTCGGCACCTCCTCGGTGGCCGACCTGGTGCGGATGGCGCTGGAGCACGCCCCCGGCGGCCTGCCCCGCAGGCCACAGGGGTAAGGCGCGGGCGCCTGCGGCTCGGTAGGCCTACCTATACCCCTGTGTGGCATCGCGGATTCTGCACCGCGCGGCGGGCGCCTATTGCTGGAGCATCCACAAGAACAACACCCAGGGACAGACGATGAAGCGCCTTGTTCTCGCCGCCGCGGCGACCCTCGCCCTCATGAGCGGGACCTCCGCGCAGGTTCTTCAGGAGAAGAACATGCCGCTCGGCCTCGCCCTCGACATCGCCCGCGAGAGCATCGCCGCCTGCGCGGCCCAGGGCTACAACGTCTCGGTGGCGGTGGTGGACCGGGCCGGCGTGCTGCGCGTCGCGCTGCGCGCCGACAATGCCGGCCCCCACACGGTGGATGCCGCCCGGCGCAAGGCCTTCACCTCCGCCTCCACCCGCGCGCCCACCGGCGCCGTCGCGGAGAACGTGCAGAAGAACCCGGCCCTGGCGCAGCTCGTCGCCATCGACGGCTTCCTGGTGCTGGGCGGCGGCGTGCCGGTGAAGGTGGGCGGCGAGACCATCGGCGCCGTGGGCATCGGCGGCGCGCCGGCCCCGAACCTCGACGAAGCCTGCGCCGCCGCCGCCCTCGCCAAGGTGGAAGCCCAGCTGAAGTGAGCGCCGCGCATCCGCGCGCGTTCTGAAGGCTCACGGCTGGAGGCGGAGCGGCGGGCACCCGCGGTCCGGCTCCGGTGACGAGGCCGGGAACGTTCATTTCGGCCAGCCTGCCCGCAAGCCGGCCGGCGCGTTCCCGGGGGCACCGGCAGCGCCCCCGCCCTGCCGGTGCCCTCAGATCAAAGGCCCGTGAGCGTCACCTCACGGGCCTTTGGCCAGGCCCGCGCGGCGCCTCAGCGACCCGCTCGGCTCCGGTGGAAGACCGGGCCGGTGGCATTACAGCCGCCGCAGCTTGACCTCGGCCACCTCGTGGTCGCCCGCCTTGCTCAGGATGAGGTTGGCGCGCTGGCGGGTGGGCAGGATGTTGTCCTGGAGGTTCGGCAGGTTGATCCGCCGCCAGATGGACAAGGCGGTAGCCTTCGCCTCGTCCTCGGTCAGCTTGGAATAGCGGTGGAAGTAGGAAAGCGGATCGGTGAAGGCGGTGGACCTCAGCCGCATGAAGCGCTCCACGTACCAGCGCTCGATCACGTCCTCGTCCCCGTCGATATAGACCGAGAAATCGAAGAAGTCGGACACGAAGGGAATGGCCTTGCCGTCCTTGGGGGGACGGGTGGTCTGCAGCACGTTCAGCCCTTCGACGATGAGGATGTCCGGCCGGTCGATCTCCACATACTGGTCCGGCATCACGTCATAGAAGAAATGCGAGTAGAGCGGCGCGCGCACCGGCCGTCGCCCGGCCTTGATGTCGGTGAGGAAGCGCAGCAGCAGCGACAGGTCGTAGCTTTCGGGAAAGCCCTTCTTCTCCATCAGCCCCTCGCGCTCGAGGATGGCGTTGGGGAGCAGGAAGCCGTCGGTGGTCACGAGGTCCACCTTGGGCGTGTTGGGCCAGCGGGCGAGCAGCGCCTGCAGCACGCGGGCGGTGGTGGACTTGCCCACCGC
The DNA here is from genome assembly GCF_043194755.2 of Xanthobacter nonsaccharivorans. Classification (NCBI taxonomy): domain Bacteria; kingdom Pseudomonadati; phylum Pseudomonadota; class Alphaproteobacteria; order Hyphomicrobiales; family Xanthobacteraceae; genus Xanthobacter; species Xanthobacter nonsaccharivorans. The sequence continues at coordinate 4,737,004 of NZ_CM195526.1, forward strand.
CACCGAGCCCGCCACGCCGATGATGTAGGGCATCTTGCCCTCGCCGTTGGCCTCGGCGTCGCGGGCGTCGAGGAAGTGGCTCATGGCGCGGAACAGCTTCTGCGTCGCCGCCACGTAGAGCGAGAGCAGGCGCGAGAGCGGCAGGTAGATCTCCTCCACCTCCTTGATGGAGAGGTGGACGCCGAGGCCCTCCAGCCGGGTGATCTCGTCCGGCCGCAGCGTCATGGGCGTGTCGCGCCGCAGCTGCGCCCACTCGTTGCGGGAGAAGGCGCGATACGGCGAGAGACCGTGGTCGATGGGGCGATCCATGGAAGCCCTCTTCTCAGCCGTGCTGCCGCGACGCCTTTTCCGCAAGGCCGGACTGGCCGGTGCGGCGGGCGAGCTCTTGATGGATGTCCTTCAGCTCCACGCCGCGCGCCTTGAGCACCACGAGGAGATGATAGAGGAGGTCGCTCGCCTCGGCGACGACCGCATCCTTGTCGCCGGAGATGGCCGCGATCACCGTCTCCACCGCCTCCTCGCCCAGCTTCTGGGCGCATTTGCCGATGCCCTTGTCGAGCAGGGAACGGGTGTAGGACGCGCCCGCATCCGCCGACGCGCGCCGGGCGACGATGGCTTCGAGATCGGCGAGGGTGAAGCTATCGCTCATTAAGTCGGCCCCGGGTCCACGCTCTGGAGGGAAGGGAAGGAGCGGCGCGGCTCAGACATCCAGCCGCACCGGAAGGCCCGCCTCCGCGAGGCATTCCTTCGCCTCGCGGATGGTGAAGGTGCCGAAATGGAAGATGGACGCCGCCAGCACCGCGGAGGCCCCGCCCTCGCGGATGCCATCCACCAGGTGATCCAGCGTGCCGACCCCGCCGGAAGCGATCACCGGCACGTGCACGGCGTCCGAAACCGCGCGGGTGAGGGCGCAGTCGAAGCCCTTGCCGGTGCCGTCGCGATCCATGGAGGTCAGAAGGATCTCGCCGGCGCCGAGGTCCACCACCTCGCGGGCGTACTGGATGGCGTCGATGCCGGTGGGCTTGCGGCCGCCATGGGTGAAGATCTCCCAGCGGTCGGCCTCGCCCGGGCCCGACACCTTCTTGGCGTCGATGGCCACCACGATGCACTGCTCGCCGAACTTCTCGGCCGCCTCGCCCACGAAGGCGCGGCGGTTCACGGCGGCGGTGTTGATGGACACCTTGTCGGCGCCCGCGTGCAGCAGGGTACGCACATCGTCCACCGTGCGCACGCCGCCGCCCACCGTGAGCGGCATGAAGCACTGCTCGGCGGTGCGCTGGACCACGTCGAGGATGGTGCCGCGGTTCTCGTGGCTGGCGGTGATGTCGAGGAAGGTGAGCTCGTCGGCCCCGGCGGCGTCATAGGCGCGCGCGGCCTCCACCGGATCACCGGCGTCGCGCAGATCCACGAATTGGACGCCCTTCACCACGCGGCCGTCCTTCACGTCGAGACAGGGGATGACGCGGACCTTCAGCATGGCACACCTATCGTCCGGCCACCAGCGCCAGCGCCGCGCGGGGGTCGAGCCGCCCGTCGTAGAGGGCGCGGCCGGTGATGGCGCCCTCCAGCTTCGCCGCGCGGGGCTCCAGCAGCGCCTCGATGTCGGCGATGGAGGCAAGCCCCCCGGAGGCGATCACCGGCAGGCTGACCGCCTCGGCAAGCGCCACGGTGGCCTCGAGGTTCAGGCCCTTCAACAGGCCGTCGCGGGCGATGTCCGTGTAGATGATGGCGGTGACGCCCGCATCCTCGAACCGTTTGGCGATGTCCACGGCGGCGAGCTCGGAGGTCTCGGCCCAGCCTTCCACCGCCACCCGCCCGTCGCGGGCATCGAGGCCCACGGCGATGCGGCCGGGATGGGCCTTGGCCGCCTGTTTCACGAACTCGGGGTCGCGCACCGCCGCGGTGCCGAGAATGACGCGGGTGACGCCCTTCTCCAGCCAGCCGTCCACGGTGCGCATGTCGCGGATGCCGCCGCCGAGCTGCACCGGAACGGAGACGCTCTCCAGGATGCGCTCCACCGCCGCCGCGTTCACCGGCTTGCCGGCGAAGGCGCCGTCCAGGTCCACGAGATGCAGGTAGCGGAAGCCGAGGGTCTCGAACTCGGCCGCCTGGGCGGCGGGGTCGCGGTTGAACACGGTGGCCCGCGCCATGTCGCCCTGTTCGAGGCGCACGGCGAGGCCGTCCTTGAGGTCGATGGCCGGAAAGAGGATCACGGATGCCACTTCAGGAAATTGCCGAGGAGCGCGAGGCCGAGCTTCTGGCTCTTCTCGGGATGGAACTGGGTGCCGGCCACGTTCTCGCGGGCCACCATGGCGGTGATGGTGCCGCCATAATCGGTGGTGGCCACGAGGTCGATGCCGTCGGCGGGCTTCAGGTGGTAGGAATGGACGAAATAGGCGTTGAGCCCGCCTGCCCCGGTATGGATGCCGGCGAGCAGCGGATGCTCGCGCGCCACCTCCAGCGTGTTCCAGCCCATGTGGGGGATCTTCAGGGCGGGATCGTTGGGGGCGATGCGGTCCACCTCGCCGCGGATCCAGCCGAGGCCCGCGGTCTCGCCATGCTCCAGCCCGCGCTCGGCCAGCAGCTGCAGGCCGACGCAGATGCCGAGGAAGGGCCGGCCCTTCGTCTTCACCGCCTCGGTCATGGCCTCCACCATGCCGGGCACGGCATCGAGGCCGGCGCGGCAGTCGGCGAAGGCGCCGACGCCGGGCAGCACGATGCGGTCGGCGGCGCGCACCACGTCGGGATCGCTGGTGACGACGACCTTCTCCGCGCCGAGGTCGAGCGCGGCGCGCTCCATGGCCTTGGCGGCGGAGTGCAGGTTGCCGGAATTGTAGTCGATGATGGCGACCGTCATCGCCTCAGGCTCCCGGGAAGGCGCCGATGACGCCGGGCTGGCCCATCGGCCGGGCGGCGGGCGCCAGCGGACGGATGGGGGGAATGTGCGGGGCGGGGCGCGGGCCCGTCCACTCGGAGAAGAAGCGGTATTCGGCCTCCTCCCGGTCGGGCGCGATGACCACCCCCACCTCGTTGAAGCCCTTGCGGCCGAGCTTGCGCAGGCGCAGCGCCGGCAGCTCGAAGGCGAGCAGCAGGTGGAAGCCGAAGAAGACGACGCTCGTCACCGCGCCGGCGACGCCCGAGCTTTCCGCGACGCCGAGGATGACCGACACCGCCACATAGGCGGCGAACGGCAGCCACAGGCCGAAGCGCAGCAGCACGAAAGGCGCGAAGAAAAGCGTCGCCCACGAGAATTTCTCGCGCACGAACACCACGCGGCTTGCGGCCGCCTCCGCCGTGTCGCCGGGATTTTCCCGGGCCAGAACCGTCCAGATGCCCATCGCCGGCTCCTAGTTCCCGAGGGCGCCCTTGGTGGAGGGGATCTCCCCCGCCGTCGCCGGGTCCACCGCCACCGCCTGCCGGAGCACGCGGGCGAGGCCCTTGAAGCAGCTTTCCGCAATGTGGTGGGCGTTGACGCCGTAGAGCGTCTCCACGTGCAGCGTCACTCCGGCGCTGGAGGCGAAGGCCTGGAAGAACTCGCGCACCAGCTCGGTGTCGAATTCGCCGATCTTCGGCACCGCGAACTCGGTGCGGAAGACGAGGAACGGCCGGCCGGAAATGTCGAGGGCGACGCGGGTCAGCGTCTCGTCCATGGGCAGGTGCACGTCGGCATAGCGGGTGATGCCGCGCATGTCGCCGAGCGCCTTGCGCACCGCCTGGCCGAGCACGATGCCCACGTCCTCGGTGGTGTGGTGGAAGTCCACGTGCAGGTCGCCGTCCGCCTTCACCGAGAGGTCGAAGCGGGCATGGCGCGCGAGCAGGTCCAGCATGTGGTCGAGAAACCCGATGCCGGTGGAGATGGCAGCCTTGCCCGTGCCGTCGAGGTCGACGGTGAGGGCAACCTTCGTCTCCTTGGTCTCGCGGACGATTTCAGCCTTGCGCATGGAACTCCTCCAAGACCGCGGCTTCTATCAGCAACGACGCTGCATTGCCATATGGCGAAGCGATGACGCCCGCCGCGGCGGGATGCGGTGCGTTGGCACCGGCGGAAACGGTATCCCATGGTGGTATTCGCCGCAGTGCCACCGTCTGTCGCCGCTTTGCAGCAAATATGGCATAGACAGCTTCACCGGAGCCGGAGACCACCGCATGCCGACGACGACGAACGACGGGCTGGAACTCGCCTACCAGGTGACCGGAGAGGGCCCGCCCCTGCTCATCATCTCCGGCCTGTCGGCGGAGCGCACCTTCTGGAACCTCGCGCGGCCGCTGTTCGCCGGCTTCACTCTCGTCGAGTTCGACAATCGCGACATCGGCAAGAGCGGGCGGGCCAGCACCCCCTACGCCGCCGCCGACATGGCGCGGGACGCGCTGGCGGTGCTGGATGCGGCAGGCATCCAGACGGCCCACGTGCTCGGCCATTCCATGGGCGGCGTCATCGCCCAGGAACTGGCGCTCATGGCGCCCCAGCGGGTGAACCGCCTGGTGCTCTCCAACACCTGGGCCCGCAACGACCTCTACACCTCCGAGATCTTCCGTCTCTTCAAGGAGCTGCGCCTCCAGCTCGACAACGAGCTGACCTTCGGCGCCGTGCTCAACTCCTTCGTGCTGGGCATGCGCACGCTGAAGTCGGTGCCCCTGCTCGCCTCGGTGCAGCAGGCGCTGGACGCCGGCCTCTGCCAGGAGAAAGACGCCTTCCTGCGCCAGCTCGACGTGTGCGACAAGGCGGACACGCTGAAGCGCATCGGCGCCATCTCGGCCCCCACCTTCGTGCTGTTCAGCGACGACGACCGCCTGTTCTCCCCGGCGCTGGTGCGGGAGATCGCCAGCGCCATTCACGGCGCGGCGCTGGACGAGATCCTCGACAGCGGCCATTGCCCCATGGTGGAGGCACCGCAGAATTTCGCCACCTCGGTGCGCGCCTTCCTGAACGCCAGCTGAGGCGATCGGCCCCGGTCCACGGCCGGCGCCGCGCTGCCCCTGGCGCGCGGCGTCGGCTTCCGGGATCGAGGTTTGACGGGGGATTGATCCGCACGAGTTGCGTCCGCGCCGGAACCGCCTAAGTAAGGCCGGAGCGGAGCTTTTCATGCAGCATTCCCCGGATACCATCTACGGCACCACCATCGTCTCGGTCCGCAAGGGCAACCGCGTCGCCATCGCCGGCGACGGGCAGGTCACGCTCGGCCAGACCGTGCTGAAGGCCAATGCGCGCAAGGTGCGCCGGCTCGGCAAGGGCGACGTGATCGGCGGCTTCGCCGGCGCGACGGCGGATGCCTTCACTTTGTTCGAGCGGCTGGAGGCCAAGCTGGACCAGTATCCGGGCCAGCTCCAGCGCGCGGCCGTGGAGCTCGCCAAGGACTGGCGCACCGACCGCTACCTGCGCCGGCTGGAAGCCATGATGATCGTCGCCGACGCCTCGGTCTCCCTGGTGCTCACCGGCACCGGCGACGTGCTGGAGCCGGACGCGGGGGTGGCCGGCATCGGCTCGGGCGGCATGTTCGCCCTCGCCGCCGCCCGCGCCCTGCTCGACCGCGAGGAGGACCCGGAGGCCATCGTGCGCCGGTCGCTGGAGATCGCCGCCGACATCTGCGTCTACACCAACCGCAACATCGTCGTGGAAAGCATCGGCTCCTGACCGCCGTCCCGGCGCGCCCGCGCGCCTGCCCACCGCCCCCCGGATCTTCGTGAGCATGCCTTCATGAGCGACTTTTCCCCCCGCGAGATCGTCTCCGAGCTGGACCGCCACATCGTCGGCCAGGCCAAGGCGAAGAGGGCGGTGGCCATCGCCCTGCGCAACCGCTGGCGCCGCCTCAAGCTGGACGACAAGCTGCGCGAGGAGGTGCTGCCCAAGAACATCCTCATGATCGGCCCCACCGGCGTGGGCAAGACCGAAATCTCCCGCCGCCTCGCCCGCCTCGCCGGCGCCCCCTTCCTGAAGGTGGAGGCCACCAAGTTCACCGAGGTGGGCTATGTGGGCCGCGACGTGGAGCAGATCGTGCGCGACCTGGTGGAGGTGGGCATCGGCCTGGTGCGCGAGGTGAAGCGCAAGGACGTGCAGGCCAAGGCGCACCTCGCCGCCGAGAACCGCGTGCTCGATGCTTTGGTGGGCGCCACCGCCTCCCCCGCCACCCGCGACGCCTTCCGCAAGCGCCTGCGCGCCGGCGAGCTGGACGACAAGGAAGTGGAGGTGGAGGTGCAGGCCGGCGGCGGCCAGGGCATGCCCATGTTCGAGATCCCCGGCATGCCGGGGGCGCAGATGGGCGCCATCTCGCTCGGCGACATGCTGGGCAAGGCCTTCGGCGGCCGCACCAAGCCCCGCCGCGTGACCGTCAAGGAAGCCCACCCCCTCCTCCTCACCGAGGAGGCGGACAAGCTCATCGACCAGGACGCCATCACCCAGGAGGCGATCCACGCGGTGGAGAACAACGGCATCGTCTTCCTGGACGAGATCGACAAGATCGCCGGCCGCGAGGGCCGCTCGGGGGCCGACGTGTCACGGGAAGGCGTGCAGCGCGACCTCCTGCCCCTCATCGAGGGCACCACCGTCTCCACCAAGCACGGGCCGGTGAAGACCGACCACATCCTGTTCATCGCCTCCGGCGCGTTCCACGTGTCGAAGCCCTCGGACCTCCTGCCGGAGCTCCAGGGCCGCCTGCCCATCCGCGTGGAGCTGGAGGCGCTGACCCGCTCCGACTTCGTGCGCATCCTCACCGAGACCGAGGCCAGCCTCGTCAAGCAGTCGGTGGCGCTGATGGCCACCGAGGGCGTCGCCCTCACCATCACCGCCGACGCGGTGGAGGCCATCGCCGATGCGGCGGTGGAGGTGAATTCCAACGTGGAGAACATCGGCGCCCGCCGGCTCCAGACGGTGATCGAGCGGGTGCTGGACGACCTCTCCTTCTCCGCCCCCGACCGCTCCGGCGAGACCGTGGTGGTGGACGCCGAATATGTCCGCTCCCGCGTCGCCGACCTGGCGAAGAACGCCGACCTCAGCCGCTTCATCCTCTGAGGCGCCGCACCGCCGGCGGCCGCCGCCCGCTCATTTCCCGCAGGCGGCGAGGAAGCTGGTGACGGGGAGCTTCGAGCCCTTCAGGGGCAGCCGCTCCCCCGCCGCGCCGTCGATCTTCAGCGACAGGCTCTGCCCCGTCTTGACCGAGGCCCAGAAGGGCGCGCGCGGGTCGAGGGCGAAATGGATCTCGTAACCGCCGTACATCTCCTCCGGCTGGGCCGTCGCCACCACCTCGGTCGCCTTGCCGTCCACCAGCAGGGTGGCCGGCAGCTTCTCGCGGCAGGGGCGCAGGCCGTCGCAGGCCTTCTCCTCCCCGGCCTTGATGCTGGCGCGGTCCGGCGCGGGGTAGGTCACCTCGATCCGCCCCTTGCCGCACTGGGCGATGAAGCTCACGTCCTCCTCCGCATCGTCGGCGCCGAAGACGAGGCTCGGCCCGCTGTCCCCCGGGTTCAGCCGCCAGGAGCCGGCGTGCGCCGGGCCGGCGGCGAGCAGCATCGCGGCAGCCAGGAGCGCCTTGCGGAAAGGTGATCGGAAGGCGGCCGTCACCCCCCGCGGTCGGCGGCGGGCATCTTCAGGAAACGTCCACTGCATGCCGGGCTCCGGAAGTGGCTGACGCCCCTCCTTCTACCACAAGCTGTCGTTCGCGCGCAGGGAAGCGCGCAGAGGAAGCGCAAGCAGGGAAGCGCACGCAGGAGAAGGCGCCTCAGGAGAGGCGCCGGCCCTCCGCCTCGCCGCCGCCGTCCTGCCCGCCCTCCTGCCAGGCCAGCTTCTTGCGGTAGAGCGTGGAGGGACTGAGGTCGAGCGCCGCCGCGGCCAGGGCGATGTTTCCGTCATAGGCGGCAATGGCCGCCTCGATGGCCCGCCGCTCCACCACGGAGAGCGGCTCCACCCGCGCCGGGGGGCTCCAGCCGGCGGGCAGGCCCAGCCACATGCCGGTCCCGGGCAGGCTCGCCCCGCCGGGCGAAGGCGCCGGCGCGGCAGGGGCATCCGCCGCCTCCAGCCCGGCCTCGCCGACGAGATGGGCCGGCACCACCGGCCCGTCGGCGAGGACGGCGGCCCGCCGCATCAGGTTCTGCAATTCCCGCACGTTGCCGCGGAAGCCGCGGACGCGCAGCGCCGCCACCGCCTCGGGCCCGAGGCGCGGCAGGGGACGGCCCTCCTCCCCCGCCACGCGGGCGAGGAAGGCCTCGGCCAGCAGCAGCACGTCGTCGCCCCGCGCCCGGAGCGGCGGGATGCTCAGGTGCAGCACGTGCAGGCGATAGAACAGGTCCTCCCGCAGCCGCCCGGCGCGCACCTCCTCCAGCGGGTCCCGGCCGGTGGTGCAGACGAGGCGGACATCCGCCTCCCGGTCCTCCCCGTCGCCGCCGCGGCGCAGGCGGCCGGTCTCCAGGAAGCCGAGCAGCTTGGCCTGCAACTCCAGGTCCACGTCGCAGATCTCGTCCAGCAGGAGGGTGCCGCCGGAGGCGCGCTCGGCGATGCCGGCGCGGAACACCCCCTCGCCGAACAGCTCCGCCTCCAGCGCGTCGCGGCTGAGGGCGCGGCAGTCGAGGGTGAGGAACGGCCCGTCATGGCGCGGCGAGGAGGCGTGCACCGCCCCGGCGGCCAGGGACTTGCCGGCCCCGCTCTCGCCGGCGATGAACACCGGCGCGCGGGAGGCCGCCACCCGCGCGATCCCGTCATAGAGCGCCGCCATGGCCGCCGAGCGGCCGAGGAAGCCGCAGAAATCCCCGGCATGCCGCGTGGCCGGCCGCAGGGCCCCGCCGCGGCGCTCGGGGCGGCGGGCGGAGGTGGCCGCGAGCAGGCGGTCCACCACATCCTCCGGCTTCAGCGGCTTCTGCACCACGTCGTCGGCGCCGGCCCGCATGGCGGCCACCACGTCGCCCACCGAGCCCTCGGCAAGCGCCACCACCAGCGTGCCCTCGAAGCCGGCGGCGCGCAGGCGCGTCACCGCCCGGCCCTCCCCCGGCCCCACAGCCACCAGGGCGGAGGCGCAGCGCTGCAGCACGGCGAGGGCCGCCTCCAGCGTGTCCGCCTCCAGCACATGCAGGGCCTCGCGCCGGGCGAGCGCCCCGCGCAGCATCTGGCGGACGGAGGGATCGGCGTCGCAGACGAGGATGCAGGTATGGCGCTCCGGCCGTCCGGCCGTGAAAGAACCCGAGGGGAGACCGGTCATGGCATGAATCGCAGGGAGGAAATCATCCCCGCGATCTTTCGCGAACAAGGTAAAGGAACCCTTGCGCCGGGCCCGCCGCCCCTACCCCCGCGGCGGCTTGCCGGCGATGGCCTCGCGGGAGAGGCCGGCGGCCTCCAGGGCGGCCAGCGCCTTTTGCGCATGCGGCTCGGAGGGGATCAGCCGGCGCACCATCTGGCGCACCCCCTGCGCCCCGTCGGGCAGGTGGCGGACAAGGTTCGCCACCGCCTCGTGCTCCTCGGCGGTGCGGCCGAGCGCGTGCAGGGTGAGGGCCAGCGCCAGCTTGTTCTCGAAGCCCGGATGCAAGGCGAGCTGCGGCACCAGGGCCTGGGCCGCGGCCATGTCCTCGCGCAGGAAGGCGGCAAAGCCCAGGAAGGCGTCCTGCAGCGGCGTGCGCACGGCGCCCTCGCGCCGGGCCTTCTGCAGCAGCGCCTCGCCCTCGTCGACCTTGCCGGCGCCGATGTAGACGGAGGCCACCATGGCCGCCACGTCGAAATCGAGCGGGTTCAGCTCCAGCGCCTTCTGGGCGGTGGCGAGCGCCTCCTCCGGCTCGCCCGCGAACATCTGCACCAGGGCGAGGGTGCGCGCCGCATAGGCGCTGGCGGGGGCGAGGTCCACGGCCCGCTCGGCGAGGTCCAGCACGCCTTCCACCACTTCGTCGGAGGCGGCGGCATACGTGCCCTCGCGCATCAGCGTGTAGAGCGTGGTCATGGCGGCCACCGCATGGCCCAGGGCGAAGTCCGGGTTGCGCTTGGCGAGGTCGGCCAGGCAGGCCTGCGCGGCCGCGGCGCGCTGCGCCTGCTGGGCTTCCTGCCGCAGCATGGAGAGGGCGCCGGCGACGCAGCCGAAGCCCGAGCCCGGCGCCTTGGCGAGCGCCTGCGCCCGCGCCCGGACGGGGATGACCCCGTAGGTCTCCATGATGGCGGCGGCGATCTCGTGCACCACCCGCCGCTCGCTGTCGGCGATGCCGGGGCCCTGCTGGAGCCCGTCGAGGGCGGCCGACCAGACGATGGAGCCGTCGCACCGGTCGGTGAGGCGCACCACCAGCGAGAAGGAGCTATCGCTCCGGCCTTCCGCCAGGGCGGCGAGGGAGAAGACCGAGCGCGACTGCGGCCCGTTGCAGGCCTCCGCCACCACGCTCTCGGGGGTGGAGACCCCGGCCGCCTTCACATCCACGAAATCGAAGCGGGCGAAGGCGTCGCGCATGCGCTCCTCGATCGCCTTCAGCTCGCCGGCGGGCAGGCTGGCGGTGCCGGCGGCCTCGATGGGGCGGACCTCGACGATGGGCAGGCGGATGGCGTCGGCGATGAAGATTTCCCGCTGCGGCACCTTCTGCCCCTCGAACGGCAGGCCGAACAGGGCCGCGCCGGCGACCACGACCGCCAGCACCGCCCCCGCGACCCCCCGCCAGGGAAAGTGCCGCGCCGGCGGCAGGACGGCCGGCACCGGAACGGCGGCCTCCTCCCCCTGCGGCGAGGGCGGGGCGGCCTCGTCGGCGGCCGTGTCCTCCGCCGTCCCTTCCCCGCGGGGCAGGAACAGGGGCACGTAGCCGCCCTTGGGAATGTCGATGACGACCGGGTCGGCGGTGCCCTGGGTGGAATAATAGCGCTCCAGCGCGCGGCGCAGGCGGGTCGCCTCCACCCGCACGATGGGGTCGGCCTGGGGGTCGAACGAGGCGGGCCGGCCGAGGGCCTCCACCGCGATGGTATAGCCCTTGATCTCCTCGGCCCGGCCTTCGAGGGTGGCCTCCACCACGAAGCGCAGGAAGGCGGCGAGCCGCGGCGAGGCGCTGAAGTCCGGAGAGGCGAGCACGCGCTCAAGCGCCGCGCGAATCTGTCGCGCGCGCTCCGCCTCCGCCGCTGCCGCGTCGGCGAGCGGGAGAGGGGCGTCAGCCTCTGGAGCGGCGTCGCCGCGCGCCTCGGGGACAATCTCTACCAATATACCATCCTTACGCATGGTCAGTGACCTTTGTGGGTCAGAAGCCATGCTTGCGCAAGAGGCCGGGCCGGCACGCGCGGCCGCCTCCGGGCACACCTCTCCCGTCCGCCCTCCGCGCCGACCGGCAAGCGGCGGCGCATCTCTACTAAAGTTCCCCGGCGCTTTCACCATCGCCGTGACGCCGGAGGCCGATGCGCACAGGGTGCTTGTGCCCAGCGGCACTGTTCCCAGGACGCCGCCGCGCTGCTAGCTTCCCCAGCCGCGAGGCCGAACGATGGCAAAGTGCGCATCTGCGGCCGCAGGGAGAGTATCCATCATGGCTCTGGATGATCTGAATTCGGACGGTTCGGTTTCCCACGGCGAGGCAGCGCCGAATGATCTCGAAGCCTTCTGGATGCCGTTCACATCCAACCGCTCCTTCAAGAAGCGACCCCGCCTCGTCTCCCGCGCCAAGGACATGTACTATTACACCCCCGAGGGCCGGCCGATCCTCGACGGCTGCGCCGGCCTGTGGTGCGTGAACCCCGGCCATAACCGCGAGCCGATCGTCGAGGCCATCCGCCAGGCGGCCGCCGACCTCGATTTCGGCCCCACCTTCCAGTATGGCCACCCCAACGCCTTCCGGCTGGCGAGCCGCATCGCCGCCCTCGCCCCGGGCGACCTCGACCACGTGTTCTTCTGCAACTCCGGCTCCGAGGCGGTGGACACGGCGCTGAAGATCGCCCTCGCCTATCACCAGACCACCGGCGCCGGCACCCGCACCCGCTTCATCGGCCGCGAGCGCGCCTATCACGGCGTCGGCTTCGGCGGCATCTCGGTGGGCGGCATCGTCTCCAACCGGCGCACCTTCGGCGGCATGCTGGTGGGCGTCGACCACCTGCGCGCCACCTACGACCGCGAGAACCAGGCCTTCACCAAGGGCGAGCCGGACTACGGCGCGCACTTCGCCGACGAGCTGGAGCGCATCGTCGCGCTGCACGACGCCTCCACCATCGCCGCGGTGATCGTCGAGCCCATGGGCGGATCCACCGGCGTGCTGCCGGCGCCCAAGGGATATCTCAAGCGGCTGCGCGAGATCTGCGACAAGTACGGCATCCTGCTCATCTTCGACGAGGTCATCACCGGCTACGGCCGCCTCGGCTACGCCTTCGCCGCCGAGCGCTACGGCGTCCTGCCGGACATGATCACCTTCGCCAAGGGCATCACCGCCGGCGCCGTGCCCATGGGCGGCGTGCTGGTGCGCAAGCACATCCACGATGCCTTCATGAAGGGGCCGGAGCACGTGGTGGAGCTGTTCCACGGCTACACCTACTCCGCCCACCCGCTCGCCTGCGCCGCCGGCCTCGCGACGCTGGACCTCTATGCGCAGGAGAACACCTTCACCCACGCCCGCGCGCTGGAGCCCTTCTTCGCCGACGCGGTCATGAGCCTGAAGGACAAGCCCGGCGTGCAGGACATCCGCACGGTCGGCATCACCGGCGCCGTGGACCTCGCCCCCAAGGACGGCGCCCCCGGCCTGCGCGGCTACGAGGCGCTGGAGAAGGCGTTCCACGAGGAAGGCCTGATGATGCGCATCGCCGGCGACACGCTGGTGGTGACGCCGCCGCTCATCATCTCCAGGGAGCAGGTGGGCGAGCTGGTGGACAAGCTCGGCCGCGTCATCGAGAAGGTGGCCTGAACCAGGCGGTCCGCGGCGCCACGCACCCGGCGCCGCGGACCTCCGCCATGGCGGTCTGCTACCTCCATCTCCGCCCCGACGCCGGGGACGGACTGGAAAAGGCCCGGCGGGCGCCGATAACCTGCCGTTCCGCCTTCACATTTCCGTCGCGGGGTGGGGCAACATTCACCCGCCCATGAGTTCGTTCACCTGACGATTCATGCTATCTCGCACCTGCGAAATATCTCCGAGGCTGCCCTCATGTTCCCCACGCCGAAGCCGGTTCTGACGCCCAACACCTACGCTTACGAATCCGAGCCCATGGTGAAGCCGACCGGCTTCCGGGAATATGACGCCCGCTGGCTGTTCCAGAAGGAAATCAACCTGATGGGCGTGCAGGCGCTGGGCATGGGGCTCGGCACGCTGATGCACGAGATGGGCATCAGGCCGGAGATCGTCACCGGCCACGACTTCCGCTCCTATTCCTCCTCCATCAAGCTGGCGCTGGTCTCCGGCCTCATGGCCGCCGGCATCAAGGTGCACGACATCGGCCTCGCCATGTCGCCCATGGCCTATTTCGCCCAGTTCGCCCTCGACGTGCCGGCGGTGGCCATGGTGACCGCCTCCCACAACGACAACGGCTGGACCGGCGTGAAGATGGGCGTCAACCGCCCGCTCACCTTCGGGCCGGACGAAATGAGCCGGCTCAAGGAAATCGTTCTGTCGGCTAAGTTTGATCTCAGGGGCGGCGGGTCCTACGTGTTCGTGGAGAATTTCCCGGACGTCTACATCAAGGACCTCACCAACCGGCCGAAGCTGAAGCACCCCATCAAGGTCATCGCCGCCTGCGGCAACGGCACCGCCGGCGCCTTCGCGCCGCGCATCCTGGAGGCGCTGGGCGCGCAGGTGATCCCGCTGGACACCGAGCTCGACCACACCTTCCCCAAGTACAATCCGAACCCCGAGGACATGGAGATGCTCCATGCCATGCGGGACGCGGTGCTGGAGCACGGCGCGGACGTGGCGCTGGGCTTCGACGGCGATGGCGACCGCTGCGGCGTGGTGGACGACACCGGCGAGGAGATCTTCGCCGACAAGGTGGGCGTGCTGCTCGCCCGCGACCTCGCCAAGATCCACCCCAACGCCACCTTCGTGGTGGACGTGAAGTCCACCGGACTGTTCGCCACCGATCCCGAGCTCATCAAGCTCGGCGTGAAGGCGGACTACTGGAAGACCGGCCATTCCTACATGAAGCGCCGGGTCAACGAGACCGGGGCGCTGGTGGGCTTCGAGAAGAGCGGCCACTATTTCTTCAACAAGCCGGTGGGCCGCGGCTATGACGACGGCCTCGTCTCGGCCATCGCCGTGCTCGACATGCTGGACCGCAACCCGGGCAAGAAGCTCTCCGAGCTGCGCGAGGCGCTGCCGAAGACCTGGTCCTCGCCCACCATGTCGCCCCACTGCGCGGACGAGGCCAAGTACGGCATCGTCGCCCAGGTGGTGAAGCATTACGAGGAGCTGGCCGCCAAGGGCGCCCTCGTCACCGGCCAGAAGATCCGCGACCTCGTGACGGTGAACGGCGTGCGCGTCACCTGCGAGGACGGCTCCTGGGGCCTGGTGCGTGCCTCCTCCAACAAGCCCGAGCTGGTGGTGGTGGTGGAAAGCCCGGTCTCCGAGGCGCGCATGCGCGAGATGTTCAAGGAGGTGGACGCCGTGCTGCGCACCCACCCCGAGGTGGGCGCCTACAACCAGACCATCTGAGGCAGGCGGCCGCCTTTCCTCCGCCGGCCCGGCGCCGGCCTTGCCAGGTCCCGGCCCTTCCCCGCACGCGGGGGAGGGCTTTCGTTTTCCTGCGGATGCGGAGCCAGATTGACAAAGCCCTCCCCCTTCATCGCCATCGTCGGCGCCGGCCCGGCGGGCCTCGCGGCGGCGGAGGTGCTTTCCGCGGCCGGCGCCCGCGTGGCGGTCTATGACCGCATGCCCACCGCCGCCCGCAAGTTCCTGATGGCGGGGCGCGGCGGGCTCAACCTCACTCATTCGGAGCCGCTGCCGCGCTTCCTCACCCGCTACGGCGCGGCGGCCGAGCGCCTCGCCCCCGCGCTCACGGCCTTCCCGCCGCAGGCCTTGCGCGACTGGGCCCTGGGGCTGGGGGAAGAGACCTTCGTCGGCTCCAGCGGGCGGGTGTTTCCCATGAGCTTCAAGGCCTCGCCCCTGCTGCGCGCCTGGCTCGCCCGGCTTGCGGCGCAGGGCGTCAGCCTGCACCCGCGCCACGCCTTCCGGGGCTGGACGCCGGCGGGCGCCCTCGCCTTCGACACGCCCGACGGCGCCCGCGAGATCGCGGCCGATGCGGTGCTGCTCGCCCTGGGCGGCGCCTCCTGGCCGCGCCTCGGCGCGGACGGGGACTGGGTGGAGGTGCTGCGCGGCGTCGGGGTCCCGGTGAATGCGCTGGCGCCCTCCAACATGGGGGTGACCATCGGCTGGTCGGAGGTGTTCCGCAGCCGCTTTGCCGGAACGCCCCTAAAGCGCATCGCCCTGCGGTTCGGCAAGAGCGTGGTGCGCGGCGAGGCGGTGGTGACGGCCACGGGGCTGGAGGGTGGCGTCGTCTACGCCCTGTCCGCCGACCTCCGGCGGGCGCTCAGCCATCGCGCCGTCACCCTGCATCTGGACCTGCGCCCGGATGTGGACCTCAAGGCCCTCGCCGCCAGGCTCGCCGCCGCCCCGGCCAAGGCCTCCTATTCCACCGTGCTGGCGAAGAACGGCGGCCTTGCCCCGGTCGCCGCCAACCTCGTGCGCGAGGTGACGGGCCCGGCCCGGCCGGAGGCTGAGGCCCTCGCCGGCCTCATCAAGAGCCTGCCGCTGGAGGCGACCGGCCATGCCGGGCTGGAACGCGCCATCTCCACCGCCGGCGGCATCGCCTGGCGGGGCGTCGCCCCGGACTTCGCGCTCACCGGCCTTCCCCCCCACCTGCCCCCGGTCTTCGCGGCGGGGGAGATGCTGGATTGGGAGGCCCCCACCGGCGGCTACCTGCTTCAGGCCTGCTTCGCCACCGGCCGCGCCGCCGCCGAGGGCATGAAGGCGCGCCTCAGCCTGTAAAGCCGCCGGCGTCGAGAAAGGCCTGCTCCTCCGCCGTCATGGCGCGGCCGAGGATGGGGTTGCGATGGGGAAAGCGGCCGAAGCGGTCGATGGCCTCCTGGTGCAGCAGGGCATAGGCGATGCCCTCCTCATGCCCCAGCGCCCGGTAGAGCGCGACGCAGCGTGCCTGCGCCGCCCGGTCCTCCGCATGCATGAAGGGCAGATAGAAGAAGGTGACAAGCACCGCCGGCACCTCCGGCGCCCGGTCGAAGCCTTTGCCGATGGCCTCACTGGCCGCCGCCAGCGCAAGCGGATCGCTGGCGAAGGCGGACGGCGTGCCGCGGAAGACGTTCCGCGGCACCTGGTCGAGCAGGATGATCCGCGCCAGCGCGCCGAGGGGCGTCTGCGCCCACGCGTCCAGCGCGCCGCAGGCGGCCGCCTCATGGGCCGGGAGCAGCGCCGCCCGCACCTCCTCATCGAAGGCGGCGCCGCCGCCGAACCATTTCTCCCGGCCGGCGGACAGCCAGAAGGCGACGACCTCCTGCGGCGTCCTCACCGCAAGGGTCATCGCGGCAGCCCCGGCGGGGCCAGCGGATTGTCGGTGAGCGCCGCGCGATCCGGCGTGTCCAGCTGCGGCACGCCGAGGAAGGCGTTGAACAGGCGGGCGATGACCTTGGGGTCGAGGTCGCGCACGATCATCACGAGGCGCGTGCGGTGGTCGTCGTCCGGCCAGGCGGGCAGGCGGGCGGGCGGGTGCATCACATGCTGCACGGCGTGGAGCACGATGGGCGCATCCGGCTCCTCCGCCACCTTCACGATGCCCTTCATGCGCAGCACGTTGCCGCCATGGGTGGCGCGCAGCAGCTCCAGGAACAGGTCCAGCGTCCCGGCCGGGATGGCCGCGTCGGTGGCGAGGGTGAAGGCGCGGATGCGAGAATCGTGGCGGTTGGGGTCCTGCCCCGCGCCGTCCGGCTCGCCCTCGGCCGCGGCCACCGCTTCGGCGGCGAGCCAGCGGGCGACGTCCGGTGTCTTGGTCTTCGGGTCGTAGAGGCCGGCGCCGAGCAGGGTGGCGGCATCCGCCTCCCCCGCCGCCGCATCCACCAGCCGGGCGGCCGGGGCGAGGCGCTTCAGCCGCACCTTCAGGGCGCCGAGCGCCGCGCGCTCCGCGTCGGTGGTCAAAAGGTCGGTCTTGGTCAGCACCAGCCGGTCGGCCATGGCCGCCTGCTTCACCGCTTCCTCATGCTGGTCGAGGGTCGTGTCCGCATTCACCGCATCCACCACGCAGACCAGCCCGTCGAGCCGGTAGCGCAGGCCGAGATAGGGGTGGGTCATCAGCGTATGGATCACCGGCGCCGGATCGGCGAGGCCGGTGGTCTCGATGATGACCCGGGCGAACGGCGGCAGGCGGTCGTTGTCGCGCCCGCGCAGCAGATCCTCCAGCGCCGCGACGAGATCGCCGCGCACGGTGCAGCACAGGCAGCCGGAGGAGAGCATCACGATGCCCTCCTCCACCGGCCGCACGAACAGATGGTCGAGGCCCACCTCGCCGAACTCGTTGATGAGCACGGCGGTGTCGGCAAGCGCCGGATCGGCGAGCAGGGCGTTGAGCAGGGTGGTCTTGCCGGCACCAAGGAAGCCGGTGAGCACCGTGACCGGGATGGGCTCGGGCGGGCCGCGGCGCGGGGCCGGCTCCGCTGGCGCGGGCGTGTCCGACGCCGCTTGGGGCACTGCGCCCGCGAGGGGACCCGTCATGGCGGATGCTCCAGAGGGGGCTTCAGGGAGGCCGAAGCCTTGCTTCCCCCTGCCTCTACGAGACCGCGCCCGAGGTCAAGAGCCGGCTGCGCGGACGCGCCACCGGGCCTCAGTCGATAGGCAGCGGTCGTGTGCCCCTCTGCTCACGGCCTTGGGGCGTCAGCCCCGCAGCGGCGACCCAGGGAACCGGATCAGGTGGCGGGCTTGGGCGCGGGCGCGGCACCGTCGGCCGGAGCGTCCGCAGGCTTGGGCTTCGGCTTGGGCTTCGGCGAAGGCACCGTGCCGGCCGTCACCGGGGCGGCGGGCTTCACCTGCTTCTTCTGGGCGCCGGCATCCGCCGTGGCGCCCTCGCCCGAGGACTTGGGCCTGGAGGCAGCGGCCGTCGTCGGCTTCGCCTCCGAGCCGGAAGGCGCGCTCGAAGCCGTCTTGGGCTTGGGCTTCGCCGCCGGCTTCTGGGTGTCGCCGCTCTCGGCGGAAGCGGATTGCGACGCCCCGCCCGCGGGTTTCGCATCCTTGGCCGCCTGCCTGGGGCCGGGCTTCTTCTTCGGCTTCTCGTCCTCCGCATAAGCGGAGCCGAGGTCCTGCGGATTGCTGCGGGTGCCCACGAACACCTGCACCGGCGGCATGGAGGGCGGCAGGGTCTGCAGCAGCTCGGCGCCGGACTTGGGCAGGGTGGGCGCGGCGAAGGCGAAGCCGACGCTGGCGTTCGGATCGGGCTCGTCGTCCGCCTCGGAGGCGACGCGCTTGCCGCCGCACACCTCGGCCTTCATGTCGCCGGGGGGGCCGCCCGTGTTGGACAGGCTGGAGAGCAGCGGCTGCGCCGCGCCGAACACACCCCAGGAGGACTGGAAGCCCTTCTCCAGCGTCAGCGCCGCCTGCTCGGTGCGGGCGGTGCCGGAGCGCGCCCCGAGGATCACGACGATGAGCCGCTTGTTGCCGCGCGTCGCGGTGGCGACCAGATTGTAGCCCGAGCCGCAGATGAAGCCGGTCTTCATGCCGTCGGCGCCGGGATAGCGGTCGATCAGCCGGTTGTAGTTGCGCAGCACCGCCTTGCCGATGCGGATGGCGGGGATGCGGAACAGGGCCTCCTGCTCCGGGAAATGGTAGATGATGGCCCGCGCCAGGATGGCGAGGTCGCGGGCCGTCGTCATCTGGTCGGGGTCCGGCAGGCCGTTGGGATTCTCGAAATGGGTGCCGCTCATGCCGAGGTGCGCCGCGGTGGCGTTCATCTCGGCGACGAAGGCGGGCAGCGAGCCGCCCACGCCCTCGGCCACCACCATGGCCATGTCGTTGGCGGACTTCACCAGCACCATCTTGAGCGCGTTGTCGAGCGTCACCACCGTGCCGGGCTTGAAGCCCATCTTGGACGGCTGCTGGGAAGCGGCGAGCGCCGAGACGGTGAGCGGCGTATCCAGGGTCAGGCGCCCGTTCTTCACCGCGTTGAGCGCCACGTAGACGGTCATCAGCTTGGTGACGGAGGCCGGGTACCAGGGCCGGCCGGCGTCCTTCTGCTCCAGCACCCGCCCGGTTTCGGCCTCCACCAGGAGGATGGGATTGGCCTGCGCGGAAAAGGCGGGGGCGAGAACGCCCAGCGCGAGGCTCACGGCCGCTGCGGCAAGACCGAACCACGTGGCCCCTGCCCTAGTCGCGCCAGCCGTCGAACTGGATTTCGTGCGCGCCAACCGTTCAGCTCCCGTATTGGAACAAGGGCTCAATACCATTGAGCCCCTCATTACCCGGTTTCGCAACCGCGGAAAAGGCGAAATGCACCGGTAAAGATCGGTGCAGCGGCAGTTATGGCCCTGTTCTTTTTGCCATGCTTTCGCCCGATTTAACGATCACCCGCCCGATACCCCTGCGAAATCTTTCACCGCGCCGCGAAGCTCAAGTCTCGGCGATCGTATGCCCCGCCTCTTCCGTGCCCGCCATGAACTGGGCACGCGCCAGGCCGGCAAAGCGGCCGCCGAGGCGCACCAGCTCATCGAAGCTGCCCGCCTCCACCACCCGCCCGTGCTCGAACACCAGAATGCGGTCGGCATTGCGCACGGTGGCGAGCCGATGGGCGATGACGAAGGTGGTGCGCCCCTTCATCACCTCGTCGAGGGCGGCCTGCACCTTTACTTCCGTGGCGGCATCGAGCGCGCTGGTCGCCTCGTCGAGGATGAGGATGGGCGGGTTCTTCAGCAGCGCGCGGGCGATGGAGAGGCGCTGGCGCTCGCCGCCGGAGAGGGCCCGGCCCCGCTCGCCCACCACCGCCTTGAGGCCGAGGGGGTTGCGCTCCACCAGTTCCAGCGCCTGGGCGCGGGCCAGGGCCTCGCGCATCTCCGCCTCGGTGGCGTCGGGCTTGCCGACCTTGAGGTTGTCGGCGATGGAGCGGTTGAACAGCAGCGGCTCCTGGAACACCACGCCGATGGCATGGCGGAGCGAGGAGAGCGTGGCGTCGCGGATGTCCATGCCGTCGATGCGGATGGCGCCCGACTGCGGGTCGAACACCCGGTGCAGCAGGGCAAGCGCCGTGGACTTGCCAGCCCCGGTGGTGCCCACGAAGGCGAAGGTCTGGCCCGGCTCCGCATGGAAGGAGACGTCCCCCACGGCGGTGCGCTTGCCGTCGTAGGAGAAGGACACGTCGTCGAACACCACGTCGCCCTTCACATCGGCGAGGGGGCGGGCATTCGGCCGGTCGCGCACCGAGCCCACCGTGTCCAGCACCTCGAAGAACTGGGCGAGCTGGGGGGCGGAGAGCATCAGCCGGTTGAAGAAGCTCACCGTGTGGTCGAGCCGGCCGATGAGCATGTTGGCGAAGGCCACGTAGGTGACGATGTCGCCGATGGCGGCCAGGCCGTGGATATAGAGCCAGGTGCCGATGAGCAGGATGGCGAGGATGGTGAGCGTGGTCGCCGCCTTGGTCGCCATGGACACCATGGCCCACCACGACAGCACCGGGATCTGCACCGCCAGCACCCGGTTCACCGTGTCCTTGAGGCCGGAGACCTCGGCCTCCGTGCGCGTGTAGCTCTGGATCACGGCCACGTTGCCCAGCGCGTCGGAGGTCTGCTCGGCGAGGTCGGAATTGTACTCCTCCACCTCCCGCTGCATGGCCTCGGTGCGGCGGATGACGTAGGCGGTGACGATGCCGAACACCACCATCAGCGCGATCAGCACCAGCCCGAGCCGCCAGTTGATCCAGATGCCCACTGGCACGAGGATCACCAGCGAGATGATGGCCGCGCAATCCTCGCGGAAGAAGGAGAGCCACAGGCCCCACAGGGCGTCCACGCCCTCCAGCATCACCTTCAGCAGGCGGCCGGAGTGGGTCTCCCCGTGGAACGAGAGGGGAAGCTGGAGCACATGCTCGAAATATTGCGCCAGCACGCCGAGCCGCCGGCGGTGGGAGAGGCGGTCGGCATGCAGGGAGATCAGCACCCCCGCGCCGATGTTGAACAGGCCGAAGCCCACCCAGGCGGCGAGCAGGGGGGTGAGGTCGTCGAACGTGGGCAGGCGGGTCGCCGCTTGGGCGGCGGCCAGCGTGTCGATGATGCGGCCGAACAGGATGGGCTCGGCGAACTGGGCAATGGCCAGCAGAAGGTTGGAGACGGCGAGCAGGGCGCCGAGCCGCGCCTGCGGGCCGAGCAGGCTGATGGTGCGGGCATAGACGCGCAGAAGGCTCATGGTCGCGGTCCCCGTGCCGGTTCCGCCGCAGGAGAGCGGAGGCGCGGCCTTGGCGCAAGGGGCTGGATCAAGGGGAAGGGTCAGGCAGCCGGATAAAGTCGGGAATGCAAGGGCATGGCACGGCGACGCAGCCGTCGCGCGCAGCCGTGCGGCTCGAATACCCGTGCGGATGACCGCCTTGCCGATTGACGCGCCCGCCCGCCGCCCCTATAAGCCGAGCCCGAACTCAGGCGGCTGCGGCGGCCGGAGCCCGGCCCGCATTTCTCGCAACGATCTCGTTCATTCGAGCCGCGCGAGCGGGCAGCGGCGAAATCGCCGTCGCAGCGCCGCTGCCGGGGTCCGTCACCTTAGGCAGCCTCAAGACATCCGGAGACAAGACCCGTGAAGCGCACCTATCAACCGAGCAAGCTCGTGCGCAAGCGCCGCCACGGCTTCCGTGCGCGCATGGCGACCCGCAACGGCCGCAAGATCATCGCCGCCCGCCGCAACCACGGCCGCCAGCGCCTGTCCGCCTGAGGGGTGGACATACGCGGAGCTGCCCATCGTGGATCGCCTCCGCAAACGCCGTGACTTCCTCGCCGCTGCCAAGGCCCTGCGTGCCGGCACGGCGCCCTTCCTGATGCAGGGCCGCGATCGCGGCGACGCGGACGGGATGCGCGTGGGTTTCACGGTCACCAAGAAGACCGGCAACGCGGTGGTGCGCAATCGCATCCGCCGTCGTTTGCGCGAGGTGGCCCGCAAGGTGCTGCCCGAGGCCGGCCGGCCCGGCTTCGATTACGTGCTGGTGGCGCGCGAGGCCGCGCTGCGGACGCCGTTCGAGACCCTGGTGCGCGACCTGGAGCGCGCCCTGCGCAAGCTCGACGCCCCGGCCCGGCCCAAATCCGATGCCAAGCGCGATCCGGGCGGCAAGCGCGATCCGGGACCCGGCCGCGGACGGCCCGAGCGGAACCGGACGCCGGACGGGCGCAAGGCCGCCGCGCAAGGCGCAGGCGGACCGGACAAGGGTCCGCGCCCGGCCCCCGCCGCCGCCCAGACACACGATCTGACAGACTCGACTTCTACCGATCCAAGCCGACGCCCGCCGACGGAGGCCCTCCGGCATGACTGAAAACCGCAACATGTTCATCGCCATCGGCCTGTCGCTGGCGATCCTGCTGGGCTGGCAGTATTTCTTCGGCATCCCGCAGGCGGAGAAGCAGCGGCAGGCGGCCGAGCAGCAGCGCATCGCCCAGCAGGCGACTCCGCAGGCCACGCCCGGAACGTCCGCTGCTCCCGGCGCGACCCCCGCGCCCGGCGGCGTGCCCCAGGCCGGCGGCACCGCGCCCGCCCGCGCCCTGACCCGCGAGGAAGCGCTCGCCCTGACCCCGCGTGTCGTCATCGACACCCAGCGCCTGAAGGGCTCCATCTCGCTGAAGGGCGGCCGGGTCGACGACCTTTCCCTCCTTGAATACCACGAGACGGTGGACCCCAAGAGCCCGAACATCGTGCTCCTGTCCCCCTCGGGCGCCCCCAATCCCTTCTATGCGGAATTCGGCTGGACCTCGGCCGCCGGCACCGGCGTGAAGGTGCCGGGCCCCGACACCGTCTGGACCGCCCCGGCCGGCGCCACGCTGACCGAGAAGACGCCCCTGACCCTCACCTGGGACAACGGCGGCGGCCTCGTGTTCCGGCGCACCTTCACCATCGACGACCATTACATGTTCGCGATGAAGGACGAGGTGGAGAACAAGGGCGGCGCCTCGGCCACCCTCTATCCCTATGCGCTGGTCTCCCGCCACGGCATCCCGCACGTGGCCGGCTTCTACATCCTGCACGAAGGCCTCATCGGCGTGCTCGGCGAGAACGGCCTCCAGGAGGTCACCTACGCCAAGCTGGAGAAGGACAAGCCCCACACCTTCTCCGCCACCGGCGGCTGGCTCGGCATCACCGACAAATACTGGGCGGCCACCGTCATCCCCGACCAGAGCGTGAAGGTGGACGCCAAGTTCTCCACCTCCAGCCTCGGCGGCGTGCAGACCTTCCAGGCCGATTATCTCGCCGCCCCCATGACCGTGGAACCGAGCGCGACGGTCACCTCCAAGAGCCAGCTCTTCGCCGGCGCCAAGGTGGTGCAGGTGGTCGACGGCTACCAGAAGACCTACGGCATCGACCGCTTCGACCTGCTCATCGACTGGGGCTGGTTCTACTTCATCACCAAGCCCCTGTTCCTCGCCATCGACTGGATCTACCGGCTGGTGGGCAACTTCGGCGTCGCCATCCTGATCGTGACGGTGGTGCTGAAGGGCATCTTCTTCCCGCTGGCCAACAAGTCCTACGCCTCCATGGCGAAGATGAAGGCGGTCCAGCCGGAGCTCACCTCCATCCGCGAGCGCTACGCCGACGACAAGGTGAAGCAGCAGCAGGCGATGATGGAGCTGTACAAGAAGGAGAAGATCAACCCGGTGGCGGGATGCCTGCCCATCCTGATCCAGATCCCGGTGTTCTTCGCCCTCTACAAGGTGCTGTTCGTGACCATCGAGATGCGGCACGCGCCCTTCTTCGGCTGGATCCGCGACCTGTCCGCGCCCGACCCGACCACCATCTTCAACCTGTTCGGCCTCATCCCGTGGGACCCGGGTTCCGTCCCGGTCATCGGCAGCTACCTGCTGCTGGGCGCCTGGCCCATCATCATGGGCATCACCATGTGGGTGCAGATGAAGCTCAATCCGGCCCCGCCGGACCCGACCCAGCAGATGATCTTCAACTGGATGCCCATCATCTTCACCTTCATGCTGGCGCACTTCGCCGCCGGCCTGGTGATCTACTGGGCGTGGAACAACACGCTTTCGGTGACCCAGCAGGCCGTCATCATGAAGCGCCACGGGGTGAAGATCGAATTGTGGGACAACATCCGTTCCGCCTTCCGCAAGAAGGCCTCGGCCAAGGGATAGGCCAAGGGACAGGCAAGGACGCACGGCAAGAGCCGGCGCCCCCCGCCCGACTGCGGGGCTCCCTTGCAGCTTTCCACATTCTCGAGACGCCGGCGCCACCAGCGCCGGCGTTTTCGTTCACGGCGGCGGTATGCCCAGGGGGCTCACCCGCCTGTGATCCCGGGGGCGCGTCTTCGACCATCCGCCGCCATGCTCCGAGCGTACCCCTCTGTCGTTCAGAACGGAGGGTCGCCATGTCCAGCTCCGCCAATCCCAGAACGTTCAGGCCCCGGTCCGCGAGGCCCGGCTCCGCCCTGACCGGCCTCGTGGCCGCCGCCCTGCTCCTCGGCACCGGCACCGCCGGCGCCGCGAGCTATCGCATCGACCCGGCACGGACGCAGATCGCCTTCGCCATCGGCGCCAAGGGCTACCCCGTGACGCGGGGCGAGTTCCGCCGCTTCACCGCGAAGCTCGCCGTCGACGCCGCCGCCCCGTCGCGCAGCCATGTCGCCTTCGATGTGGCCGCAGCCTCCATCGATACGCACTCGCCGCTGCTCAACGATTATGTCCGCGCGCCCGGGTTCCTCGACACGGCACACCATCCGGGCATTGCCTTCCGTTCCACCTCGGTGCGCAAGGTGGATGAGCACACGGTGGAGCTCACGGGCAACCTGACCCTGCTCGGCGTCACCCGGCCCCAGTCCTTCCGCGTGACCGTGACTCCCGCCGACGCCGCCGGCTACAGGCTGGTCGCGGAAGGCGACATCCGCCGCTCCGACTTCGGCATGACCGGCGGGTCGCCCATGGTGGCGGACATCGTGACCATCACCGTTTCCACCGTCGCGGTGGGCGAGTGATGCGCACGCCGGAGGCCATGCCGCCGGCCTGCTGGAGCCTGCCGCTGCGCCTGCTGCACTGGGGCGTGGCGGCGCTCGTGCTCGGCCTGCTGGCGCTGGGCTTCGTGATGACCAACGCGCAGTTCGACCTGCCCACGAGCTTCACCCTCTACCAGTGGCACAAATGGATCGGCCTTCTGGTGCTGGCCCTGTGGCTGCCACGCCTTGCAGCGCGCGCCATGTCCGGCCGCCCGCCGGAAACGGCGGGGTGGGAGGGGCGTGTGGCCCGCCTCGTCCATGCAACCTTCTACATGCTGCTGCTCGCCATGCCGCTCACCGGCTGGCTGGCGACGTCCGCCTCACCGCTGCACCTGCCGCTCATGGTGCCCCTGCCCTTTCTCGGCCTCGTCCCCATGCCCGAGCTGATCCGTCCCGATCCGGCGAGCTATGCGGTTCTGAGCGGGTTGCACGAGATCTTCGCCTTCGTGCTGACGGCGCTCGTCGTCCTGCACGTGGCCGGGACAATCAAGCACGTGGCGGTGGATCACGACGGCACGCTGCGGCGGATGATCGGCTGAGACACCCCGGAAACGAAAATGCCCCGGACCGGCCGGGGCATCTCGAAGGGTGCGATCCGCTCGCGGCCGGTCAGCCGCCGGCGACCGGCAGCGGGATGGGCGCCGGGCCAAGGGCGGTGCTGCGCGAGACGGAGGTGCGCTCCACCTCCCGGTCCGCATAGGGCAGCTCCAGCCGCTCCCACACGTCCGACAAAGCCGTCGCCAGATGGGCGATCAGCGCGTCGTCATGGAACGGCGTGGGAGTGATGCGCAGCCGCTCGGTGCCGCGGGGCACGGTGGGGTAGTTGATGGGCTGGATGTAGATGCCGTACTCGGCGAGCAGCAGGTCGCTCGCCATCTTGCAGGCCTTGGCGTCGCCCACCATCACCGGAACGATGTGGGTGGGGGTCTCCATCTGCGGCAGGCCGGCGGCGGCGAGCGCCGCCTTCACCTTGGCCACCTGGGCGCGCTGGCCCTCGCGCTCCGCCTGGGAGGTCTTGAGGTGGCGCACGGAGGCGGCGGCCGCCGCGGCGACGGCCGGCGGCAGGGCGGTGGTGAAGATGAAGCCGGGCGCGTAGGAGCGCACCGCGTCGATGATCAGGCGCTTGCCGGTGATGTAGCCGCCGACCACGCCGAAGGCCTTGCCCAGCGTGCCCTCGATCACGTCCACCCGGTGCATGACGCCGTCACGCTCGGCGACGCCGGCGCCGCGGTCGCCATACATGCCGACCGCGTGCACTTCGTCGAGATAGGTCATGGCGCCGTAGCGCTCGGCGAGGTCGCAGATGCCGGCGAGGGGGGCGATGTCGCCGTCCATGGAATAGACGCTCTCGAACACCACCAGCTTCGGCCGGTCGCCGGCCGCCTGCAGCAGCTCTTCCAGATGGTCGAGGTCGTTATGGCGGAAGATGGCCTTCTGCCGGCCGCCGTGGCGCACGCCCTCGATCATGGAATTGTGGTTGAGCTCGTCGGAGATCACCACGCAGTCCGGGATCAGCTTCACGATGGTGGAGATGCCGGTGGCGTTGGAGATGTAGCCCGAGGTGAAGACGAGGCCGGATTCCTTGCCGTGCAGGTCGGCGAGCTCGCGCTCCAGCGCCACGATCTCATGGCTGTTGCCGGAGATGTTGCGGGTGCCGCCGGCGCCGGCGCCGCGCGCCTTCGCCGCCTCGCACATGGCCTCCACCACCTTGGGGTGGCTGCCCATGCCGAGATAGTCGTTGGAGCACCACACCACGATGTCGCGCGGGCCGCCGGGGGAATGCCACACCGCCCGCGGGAACCGCGAGGCGTCGCGCTCGATCTCGGCGAAGGTGCGATAGCGGCGCTCCTTGCGCAGGGCGTCGATGGCGTCGGCGAAAAAGCTGTCGTAGTTCATTCCGGACCCTGCGGGGCGACAGGCGACCGAAAAGGAACGATCGCTCATTGTTCTCACCTTACGGGGGAACCTTGCTCCTTGTATTGATACCAATCAAGAGGTGAGGCGGACGCGCGGCGATCCGGCGCAACCTAGCGCTGCTGCAACAGAATTTCCGCATCGCAGCATGGCGCGCGACGCGGGGCCGCGGCCGCGCCCGGCCGCGCCGCCCGGACCATGGCGCGCGCCGCGCCGGCGCTATCGGGCGGGCTCCGCGACCAGCACCAGATCGATCAGCCGCGGCAGAAAGTGATCGAACACCGCCGCCACCGTGCGTGGGTCGGCGGCATCGGCGACGACGCTCCTGGAGGCGGACGGCCCGATCAGCAGCGCGTCGATGCTGGCGGCACGGGTGCCGTCCGACCACGCCACGTCCCGCCGGATGGACAGGATCCGCACCGCCTCCACGGTCCGCTCCTCGAGATCGTGCACCCCCGCCGTGAGGATCTGCCCCCGCGACCCGGCCGGCGCATCGCGGGCGAGGCGCATGTGATGGGCTTCAAAAGCCTCGCGGGCGAGGTCCGGACGATGGGGCTGCATTCCTGTAGCTTGTGCGCGCCCCCACCGGACATCCGGGGCTGGCGCAGGCAATAGGCGGCGACGCCCGATGGCGTCTCGGTGCGGCGCCAGCCTTCCATGGCCAGCACGGCCGCCATCGGCACGGCGGCCCGCCCCGGCGTGCCGAGGGCCAGCAGGACGGCGACGAAAGCACCGGCGCGCGCCACCCGCTTGCCCGGCATGCCCATGATTGCGGCCCGCTGCTCACTTCGGGCGCATGCGCGCCTTCACACATTTTGAGTACTGACTCCGATCCGCCCCAATTTCCATCAATTTGCCCCTTGCATAGGCGGGTCGAATCCCCTACATCCGCCTTCGCCCAAATTCGCACGTGCCTGTGGTCGCGTGTCGGTCGGTAGGACTCCGGACAAGAGGCCGGAAAGCTGCCAGGACGACCGATAGCCGGAGGGAACCGGCCCACCCCGCTCCTCATGCGGGGGACGTGACTTGAAGCAACGACGTAAGGGCTTTTTTGGTCTCGGTCGGCCCTCCAAAGGCCGGCGTTACTGAAGAGGCACTACATCTTGCCGGCCGTGCGGAGTGGGATTTCCCTCTCCAAGCGTGCGCAGTCGTCTTCCTCACCCGCGTGGCGTGTCGCCATGCCGGGCGGTTCGACTGCCGTTCGGTCCGATGATGCGGCCGGGATTGAGCCCGGCGAAGCGGGTACGGCCCGCAGACGTTCGGCGTGTCCACATCGCCGCGCGGCTGCCTGCGCGTGCCCCGGATGGCCCCAGGTGGGGTTGTCCGTCCTGTCGTCGCGCGGCCTGGTCCGCGCTTCACGAGGCTTCAGGTCACGGGGAGGACACCATGACCGATCGCATCCGCGAATTCCTGCGTACCCGACGAGAGGACGGCCCCTGCGTGGTGGTGGACCTCGACGTGGTCCGCGCCAATTACCAGGCGTTCGCCCGCGCGCTGCCGGACACCCGCGTGTTCTATGCGGTGAAGGCCAACCCCGATGGCGCCATCCTGAAGACGCTCGAGGCGATGGGCTCGTCCTTCGACTGCGCCTCCACCGGCGAGATCGAGATGGTGCTCGCCACCGGCGCGGGCGCCGAGCGCATTTCCTTCGGCAACACCATCAAGAAGGAGCGCGACATCGAGCGCGCCTTCAAGCTGGGCGTGCGCCTGTTCGCGGTCGACTCCTATGAAGAGGTGGAGAAGATCGCCCGCGTCGCCCCGCGCTCCAAGGTGTTCTGCCGCATCCTGTGCGACGGCGCCGGCGCCGAATGGCCGCTGTCGCGCAAGTTCGGCTGCGAGCCGGAGATGGCGACGGACGTGCTGGAGCACGCCTATCGCCTCGGCCTCAACGCCTATGGCGTGTCCTTCCACGTGGGCTCGCAGCAGAAGAACGTGAACGCCTGGGACGGGGCGCTCGCCTCCGCCGCGCGCATCTTCCGCAGCTGCGCCGAGCGGGGCATCTCCCTGTCGATGGTGAACCTCGGCGGCGGCTTCCCCACCCGCTATCTGCAGGACGTGCCGGCGGCCAAGGCCTATGGCGAGGCGATCTTCGACGCCTTGCGCAAGCATTTCGGCAACCAGATCCCCGAGACCATCATGGAGCCGGGCCGCGGCATGGTGGGCAACGCCGGCCTCATCGAGGCCGAGGTGGTGCTCATCTCGAAGAAGTCCGAGGCCGACGCCATGCGCTGGGTATACCTGGACATCGGCAAGTTCGGCGGCCTCGCCGAGACCATGGAGGAGGCGATCCGCTATCCGTTCCGCACCCCGCGGGACGGGGACGACACCGCCCCGTGCGTGCTGGCCGGACCGACCTGCGATTCGGCCGACGTGCTTTATGAGAAGACCCCGGTGGAGCTGCCCCTGTCGCTCTCCATCGGCGACAAGGTGATCATCGAGGCGTGCGGCGCCTACACCACCACCTATTCGGCGGTGGCGTTCAACGGCTTTCCGCCGCTGCGCTCCTACGTGATCTGAGGGCCGAAGAGGCCATTTCAGCGCCCGCGCGGCGCCCGAGCCCCCGCCCCCGATGCGCCGCATCCGGGGCCGGCGCGGCTGGGGCCCCGCACACGGTCCCCCGGCACCGGCCACGCGCCGTCCGGGGCATGGGGAGGGAGCCTGCTCCCTCGTCTTCCGCACCCGTCCCTTCAAGGGGTTCACCTGGCTGCATCGCGGCCGGGACGGGCTTCTTCACCTCTCCGTTTTGGCACAGGAGATGCCGATGACCGAGATCGTGCTGGAAACCGTGGAAGATGTGGCCTCCCGCGAGGCCCTGCTCGACCTGTGCCTGGGCGAGGAGCGCCGCGCCAAGGCCTCCGAGCGCCTGCGCGAGGGCCGCCTGCCGGCGGAGGGCCTCGCCTTCTGCGCCTACGGGCCGGACGGACGGCTCGCCGGGACCGTGCGCCTGTGGAACGTGACCGCCGGGCCGGGCAGGCCGGCGCTGTTGCTGGGCCCGCTGGCGGTGCACCCCTGGTTCCAGGCCCACGGGCTTGGCGGCGCCCTGATGCGCACCGCCCTCGCGGCGGCGCAGGAGAAGGGGCATGGGGCGGTGATCCTGGTGGGCGATGCGCCTTACTATGGCCGCTTCGGCTTCTCGGCGCAGAAGACCGGCGAATTGTGGATGCCCGGTCCCTACGACCGCCACCGCCTGCTGGCGCTGGAGCTCGCCGAAAGCGCCCTCGACGGTGCCCGCGGCCTCATCAGCCCCACCGGTGCGCGCATCGTGCAGCCCTCCCTCGCCGAGCTGGCCCATCAGGCGCTCGCTGGCGAGACGCGCCGCTCGGCCTGATCGCTTCCGTTCACGAAAGCGATCGTTCGCCGAAGCGGGCGCGCATCTCCCCTCTCCCCCGGCGCCGGCCCTGCCGCGCCGCGCGGGAGAGGGGAGAATGCCCGACACATCCGGCCGCCCACCGCTCCACGACGAAGACCGGCGCAGCGATGCAAGCCGAAGCAGCGGGGCATGCGCGCCCCGGCGACCGGCCTCGGCATGCATCGCCGCAGGAAGGGCTCAGAACAGCTTCAGGCCGGGAGGCAAGGCGAGGCCGCCGGTGAGGGCCTGCATCTTGTCCTGCATCACCCGCTCGGCCTTCGACCGGGCGTCGGCGAGGGCGGCGACGATGAGGTCCTCCAGGATCTCCACCTCCTCCGGCTTCACCAGCGAGGGGTCGATGCGCACGGCCTTGCACTCGCCCTTGGCGGTGACGCGGGCGGTGACGAGGCCGCCGCCGGCGGCGCCGTCCACCTCGATGGTCTCCAGCTCCGCCTGCATCTGCTGCATGCGCTCCTGGAGCTCCTTGGCCTGCTTCATCATGCCCATCAGGTCGCGCATGGCGCCCATCCTCCATGTTGCCGCGCCGCGCCACCGGGCGCCGCGCGAGGTGTTCCGCGCAGCCTCCGCGCGGGCGTGTTCCTGCGCGCGCGGCTCAGGCGCCGCGCGCTCCCGACGTGCGGAAAGAGACCGCGTTAGCCGGTCTGACCGCCATGCGGCCAGATCGGCGCGTGCCCTAGTATTCCAGCTCGTCGCCCTCGCCGGGGCCGGCCATGAGGTCTTCCTCGGAGGGGGCCAGCACCTCCTCGTGGATGGGGGCCTCCTCGCGGGTGCGCACGTCCACCACCTCGGCGCCGGGGAAGCGGGCCAGCACGGCGGCCACCAGCGGATGGGCCTTGATGCCCTCCTCCCGCTCCGCCTTCACCGCCGCCTGCTCCTCCGCCACCGTCGCCCCGCCGGCCTGGGCCGAGAGGGAGACCAGCCAGCGCCGGCCGGTCCAGTCCGAGAGCTTGCGCGACAGGTCCTGGATGACGCTCGACGGCGCGCCCGGCACCAGCGCCACCTCGATGCGGCCCTCCTCGAAATGCACCGGGCGCAGGTGGGTCTCCACCGCATGCTTCAACGACAAATCGCGCCGCGTCGAGGCGAGGGCCACCACGTCCTGCAGGCTGGCAAGGCGCGGCCCCGCCACCGGGGCCGGAGCCGTGCGCGTCTCCTGGCGCATTTCCGGCCGTGGCGCCACCGGACGGGGCGCCAGCGACGGGCGCGCGCCGCCGCCCCCGCCGCCCGAGGGCGTGGATGAAGGCGTGGACGAAGGCGCCGGCACATCGGGCACCGGCTGGTCCTTCAGGCGGCGCAGCGCCTCGTCCGGGGTGGGAAGGTCGGCGGCATAGGCGAGGCGCACCAGCGCCATCTCGGCAGCCTGGGCCGGCTTGGGAGCCTGCTGCACCTCGGAGATGCCCTTCATCAGCATCTGCCAGGCCCGGGCCAGCACACGCATGGAGAGGCCCTGCGCCATCTCGCTGCCGCGCACCCGCTCGGCCTCCACCAGGGCCGCATCCTCCGCTGCGTCGGGCACGATCTTGAGGCGGGTGACGAGGTGGGTGAACTCGGCGAGGTCGGTGAGGATCACCGCCGGGTCGGCGCCCGCGTCATACTGGTCGCGGAACTCGCCCAGCGCCCGTGCCACCTCGCCCTTCATCAGCGCTTCGAACAGATCGATCACCCGGCCGCGGTCGGCGAGGCCCAGGAGGCGCCGCACCTCCTCGCCCGTCACCTGCCCGCCGCCATGGGCGATGGCCTGGTCGAGCAGGGAAAGGCTGTCGCGCACCGAGCCTTCCGCCGCCCGCGCGACGATGGAGAGGGCCTCCGCCTCGATGGCGACGCCCTCCCTGGCGCAGATGCCGGAAAGGTGCGCGGCCAGCGTGCCCGCCTCCACCCGCCGCAGGTCGAACCGCTGGCAGCGGGACAGCACGGTGACGGGCACCTTGCGGATCTCGGTGGTGGCGAAGATGAACTTCACATGCTCCGGCGGCTCCTCCAGCGTCTTGAGCAGGCCGTTGAAGGCCGCCGTGGAGAGCATGTGCACTTCGTCGATGATGTAGACCTTGTAGCGCGCCATCACCGGGCGGTAGCGGGCGCTCTCGATGATCTCGCGGATGTCGTTGATGGAGGTGTTGGACGCCGCGTCCATCTCCATCACGTCCACATGGCGGGATTCGATGATGTCGCGGCAATGCTTGCCCATCACCGACAGATCGAGGCTCGGCCCGCCGGGCGCGCCGTCCGCCGGCTCGTAATTCAAGGCGCGGGCGAGGATGCGGGCGGTGGTGGTCTTGCCCACGCCGCGCACCCCGGTGAGGATGTAGGCCTGCGCGATGCGCCCCGAGGAGAAGGCGTTCCGGAGCGTGCGGACCATGGCCTCCTGGCCGATGAGGTCCGCGAAATTCTGCGGGCGGTACTTGCGCGCCAGCACCCGGTAGGCGGCGGGCGCCGGCTCCGCAGCGACAGGCGGCGCGACAGGAACCGCGGCCGGCACCGGCGGCGGACCGCCGAGGTCGAGCCCCGGCCCGTCGTCATCGGAGTGCGCGCGCGTGTCCTCGCTCATGAAGCTGCCTTGGGGTGAGGGGAAGATCCCTCCCCCATACATAGCACCGCCTGCGCGCGCGTCGAGGCGCG
This sequence comes from Xanthobacter nonsaccharivorans, assembly GCF_043194755.2. Taxonomy (NCBI): domain Bacteria; kingdom Pseudomonadati; phylum Pseudomonadota; class Alphaproteobacteria; order Hyphomicrobiales; family Xanthobacteraceae; genus Xanthobacter; species Xanthobacter nonsaccharivorans. Next base: position 4,769,973 of record NZ_CM195526.1, read on the forward strand.
CCGCCGGGAAAACCCGCCGCGGCGGGGGACGCCTGTTGATGACGCCCCGGCGCGGCCGGGCTCGGCCGGTCCCCTGAGCGCGGCTCACGCGCGCCCCGATCACCTGGCCCGGATCACTTGGGCCAGATCACTTGGCCCGGATCACTTGGCCCGGGTCACTTGGCCTTGGGCTGCTCCGCCTTGGGGGCGTCGGCCTTGGGGGCATCGGCCTTGGGCGCCTCGGCCACGGGGGCGCGCACGCAGACGTAGCGGCGGAAGCCGTCGGCGACGGCCTGCTTGTGCTTGGCATCGAGGCGGGCCGGCACATTCTTCGCGACCGCGGCCTTGCAGGCCTCCTCGGTGGGATAGGTCGACTGCCGGTTCACGTCGGTTTCCGCATTGGTGAGGGATGTAAGGACGATGACGACGACGACCCACATGGGAGCCTCCCTTGAACGATGCGCCTGTCTCTATGCGCCGATCGGTACGGGATTGCGACGGGATGACGGCAATTTACGCCATCTCCCCCGGTCTTCGGCCGGCGCCGGGCGGCGTCGCTCTGGGGCGCATCACGCCCAAACCGTCATGGCCGGGCCCGCCCCTCCCCACCGCCCGGGCATGGGACCGGCGGCTGATCCCGGCCGCAGGGCGCGGATACCCCCGCACCTCGGCTCCCGCCAACGGGGGGACAAGCCCGGGCATGACGATCGATGGGGACGGTGCCGACACGTGTCCCGCGCCGCACCGGGCCGATGACGGCGCGGCGGGCGGAACGTGTTCTCGCAAGGCATGAGGTGGGAGGCTGGACGAAGACCCGAGACCGGGCTCGTTGGGGCTGCTTCCTTCCGGACCTGACCCGGTTGGCGAGTGGCTCGTCCACCGCCAACCTCCCGAGGGCTATATGGCAGGGGGAGGGGCGGGATGCAAGGGGGTGGGAGAGCCGCTATTTTGGCCCCTCAAGTAGCCGAAACCAATCCTTTACCGTCAACATCAAACGATCTACCTCGTCTTCGGCCAACAAGCCACAATGTGCGATCGGCCCTCTCAAATTATTGAGAGAATACATAATTCTTCCCATCGCTTTTTGATTGCTTAAAATTCCGCCAAACAGAGAATAATTCGATCTAATTATATCTCCGAGATGGCCAAAAGTTACATAATCGAGAGGATTTTCAGATCGAGGCGTAAATCCAGCCTCCTGTTCGCGTTGCAAATTCGCGCGATATTCGATTTTCGCACTCTCTGGTGCATATATGTCCCACCAATCCGGCCCACCACTATGTTCCGTTAGCGTATCATCGATTAACCTTCTTATTTCATTTTCAAGCATATAGAATAATTTGTAGTGGGCTGCCATCTCCATGGCATTATTACGTATATTTGTTGAAAATTGAGATAAAAGAGGCTCAATTTTTACAATATCTTTCGAATCGGCTCCGCTGCCTGTCTGAGGGACAAATTCGTCCACCTCCCGCTTTAGAGCCGCACATTTAAGAACAAAAAGCTCCAGAATATCTTCCGTATTCATTTCAGAAGATTCTCCTTTATACTCTTGAATATTGCATTCAGCACTCTAATATCAGATGTCTCTGGAAGAACTATGTTTATATTATACGCGAGACTGACGCGATCAAGACCAGGACCATTTGCCGGCCCACCCGAAGCAGCCACCGGCGCAAGCCCCCCCATCATCAGGCGAGGGGCCACTGCCATCGCCCTGGGAATTTTCCGCACCCGGCGTAACGAAGCTCTTCAGAGCATTAAATGTCGACTTAATCGCTTGAGTTACCGGCTCGTTTGACTTTAATCCAGTTATTTCAACTATAATATCCCTCAAATTACTATCATCAACCGTATGCGCATATTCACTTCTCTTGAATATTTCGGGAAACGCATTCTTGAGCGCCTGGAGCGCGGCCGCGCTCCTTCCACTTGAGGTCCGAAATTTCGCATAAAGATCCGTTGGAATCGCATCGCTTGTCAAAAAGCCCATTCTTTTCAGTATTGGTATCGTAGCTCGAGCCCCACCACCCGAAAGTTTAAGTATATTTTCCATAAAATCTGCATTAAATTTCTCAGGCCGCGATGCTCCAATAGACCTCTCCAGTGCTCGCTTCAGGGTACCATGAGCGGTCATATAAGGAAGGTTGCCCGGTATCTTGCGCGGTGTACTAGGAGAAGCTTTATCCTTTGGTGCGGCCCCCTTAGCGGGGTCAGCAGATGCATCAAGCGCCTTTTTTGCCTTCGCGGGCTTCACTTCTTCCGGCATCGAATTTTCCACAGTAGTGAGGAAAGCAATTAAATGCAGCTATCCCCCTCAATTACAAGATGCATCATCGCGAAAAGCACTCTCGTGGGCAGGTCGTATACGGAGCATGCACGCCTATAAAATTCGCCCCTCGTACTTCGAGGTACGAAGGCTAAGAGCCCCCGATAACCCCCTTTCCACCCCACCCCTCAAACCGCTCACCCCCCATCCACCCCTTCAACACCACTCCAACACCCAACCATTTGAAATATCACACACTCCCCCTCTGGCACATCCCTTGCTGAAATCGTTCCAATCCCCCGGCCTCGACGCCGGAGGGGAGGACAAGGTCAGCCAAGGGGGGACGCCTTTATGGCCCTCGAGACGTTCTATGAGGTCATGCGGCGGCAGGGCATCACCCGCCGTTCGTTCCTGAAATACTGCTCGCTCACGGCGGCGGCCCTCGGCCTCGGGCCGGAGTTCGCGCCGCAGATCGCCTATGCGATGGAGACCAAGCCGCGCACCCCGGTGCTGTGGCTGCATGGCTTAGAGTGCACCTGCTGCTCGGAAAGCTTCATCCGCTCGGCGCATCCGCTGGCCAAGGATGTCGTCCTCTCCATGATCTCGCTGGATTATGACGACACGCTGATGGCCTCCGCCGGCCACCAGGCGGAAGCGATCCTCGACGAGGTGATGACCAAGTACAAGGGCAACTACATCCTCGCGGTGGAAGGCAACCCGCCGCTGAACGAGGATGGCATGTATTGCATCATCGGCGGCAAGCCCTTCGTGGACCAGCTGAAGAAGGTGGCGAAGGACGCCAAGGCCATCATCTCCTGGGGCTCCTGCGCCTCCTACGGCTGCGTGCAGGCGGCCCGGCCCAACCCCACCCGCGCGACGCCGGTGCACGAGGTGATCTTCGACAAGCCCATCATCAAGGTGCCGGGCTGCCCGCCCATCGCCGAGGTGATGACCGGCGTCATCACCTACATGCTCACCTTCGACCAGCTCCCCGCCCTCGACCGGCAGGGCCGGCCGCTGATGTTCTATTCCCAGCGCATCCACGACAAGTGCTACCGGCGCCCGCACTTCGACGCCGGCCAGTATGTGGAGAGCTTCGACGACGAGGGCGCGCGCAAGGGCTATTGCCTCTACAAGGTGGGCTGCAAGGGCCCCACCACCTACAACGCCTGCTCCACCGTGCGCTGGAACGACGGCGTGTCCTTCCCCATCCAGGCCGGCCACGGCTGCATCGGCTGCTCGGAGGACGGCTTCTGGGACAAGGGCTCGTGGTACGCGCGCCTCGCCGACCTCAAGGGCTCGGGCTTCGGCATTGAATCCAACGCCGACAAGGTGGGCCTCGTCGCCGCCGGCGCGGTGGGCGCGGGCGTCGCGGTGCATGCCGCGGTGAGTGCGCTGAAGCGCGCCCAGCACAAGAACACGGACAACGGCGCGAAGACTGAGGGAGGCGAGAAGTGACCATCCAGACGCCGAACGGCTTTTCCCTCGACACCTCCGGCAAGCGCATCGTCGTCGATCCGGTCACCCGCATCGAAGGCCATATGCGCTGCGAGGTGAATGTGGATTCGAACAACATCATCCGCAACGCGGTCTCCACCGGCACCATGTGGCGCGGGCTGGAAGTCATCCTGAAGGGCCGCGACCCGCGCGACGCCTGGGCCTTCGTGGAGCGCATCTGCGGCGTGTGCACCGGCTGCCATGCGCTCACCTCCGTGCGCGCGGTGGAGGACGCCCTCCAGATCAAGATCCCCAACAACGCCTTCCTGATCCGCGAGATCATGGCCAAGGTGCTGCAGTGGCACGACCACGTGGTCCATTTCTACCACCTCCACGCGCTCGACTGGGTGAACCCGGTGAACGCGCTGAAGGCGGACCCCAAGGCGACCTCGGTGCTACAGCAGTCCATCTCGGCCCACGCCAAGTCCTCGCCGGGCTATTTCCGCGACGTGCAGAACCGGCTGAAGAAGTTCGTGGAGAGCGGCCAGCTCGGCATCTTCAAGAACGGCTATTGGGACAACCCGGCCTACCTGCTGCCGCCGGAAGCGGACCTCCTCGCGGTGACGCACTATCTGGAAGCGCTCGATTTCCAGAAGGAAATCGTGAAGGTGCACACCATCTTCGGCGGCAAGAATCCGCACCCCAACTATCTGGTGGGCGGCGTGCCCTGCGCCATCAACATGAACGGCGACATGGCCGCCGGCGCCCCGCTGAACATGGAGCGGCTGAACTTCGTCAAGCTGAAGCTCCAGGAAGCCTTCGAATTCTCGCAGAACGTCTATGTGCCGGACGTGATCGCCATCGCCTCCTTCTACAAGGGCTGGCTCTATGGCGGCGGCCTCTCCGGCCAGAACGTCATGGACTATGGCGACTATGAAGCCATCCAGGGCCAGAAGAAGACCGACCGCCTGCCCGGCGGCGTCATCCTCAACGGCAACTGGAACGAGGTGCACCCCATCGACCCGCGCGATCCCGCGCAGGTGCAGGAGTTCGTGGCCCACTCCTGGTACACCTACGGCGACGCGGACAAGGACAAGGGCCTGCACCCGTGGGACGGCATCACCGATCCCCATTACGAGCTCGGCCCCAACGCCAAGGGCACCCGCACCAACATCGAGGCGGTGGACGAGAACGCCAAGTATTCGTGGATCAAGGCGCCGCGCTGGAAGGGCAATGCGGTGGAGGTGGGCCCGCTCGCCCGCTACATCCTCGCCTATGCCCACGGCGTGGACTACGTGAAGGGGCAGGTGGACGAGGCCCTCGGCCAGTTCAACACGCTGGCGGGCACCCAGCTGACGCCCAAGCAGGCGCTGCCCTCCACCATCGGCCGCACGCTGGCCCGCGCGCTCGAGGCGCACTATTGCGCCAAGATGATGCTGGACGATTTCGACCACCTCATCGCCAACATCAAGGCCGGCGACACCTCCACCGCCAACATGGAGAAGTGGGACCCCGCCACCTGGCCGAAGGAGGCCAAGGGCGTCGGCACCGTGGCGGCGCCGCGCGGCGGCCTCGGCCACTGGATCAAGATCAAGGACGGGCGGATCGAGAACTACCAGTGCGTGGTGCCCACCACCTGGAACGGCGGGCCGCGCGACCCCAAGGGCAACATCGGCGCGTTCGAGGCCTCCCTCATGAATACGCCCATGCAGCGCCCCGAGGAGCCGGTGGAGATTCTCAGGACCCTCCACTCCTTCGACCCGTGCCTCGCCTGCTCCACCCACGTCATGTCCGACGACGGGGCGGAACTGGCGCGTGTCACCGTGCGCTGAGGAGGCGGGGCCATGACCGACACCTCTCTCGGGAATTCTCGCCTCTCCTCCGGCGCCGCGCCTCCCGCGGCCCCCGCCACCCCGGTCGCGCAGGCGATCAAGGATGGAAAGAAGCTGACCACCGTCTATGTCTACGAGGCGCCGGTGCGCCTGTGGCACTGGGTGAACGCCCTTTCCATCCTGGTGCTGTGCGTCACCGGCTATTTCATCGGCTCCCCCTTCCCGACCCTGTCGGGGGAGGCGAGCGCCCATTACCTCATGGGCACCATCCGCTTCACCCATTTCGCGGCGGGCTACATCCTCGCCGTGGGCTTCCTGGGGCGGATCATCTGGGCCTTCTTCGGCAACAAGTATTCGCGGGAACTGTTCACCTTCCCGTTCTGGCGGAAGAGCTTCTGGAAGGGCTTCTTCACCGAGATCCAGTGGTACGCCTTCCTGAAGCCCCGGCCGCTGAAGTTCGTCGGCCACAATCCCCTGGCGCAGGTGTTCCTGTTCTTCGTGATGGTGGTGGGCCTCGCCTTCATGATCGTCACCGGCTTCGCCCTCTATTCGGAAGGCGCCGGGCCGGGCTCGTGGCAGGATCGGCTGTTCGGATGGGTGCTGCCGCTGCTGGGCGGCTCCATGCAGGTGCACACGCTGCATCACCTCGGCATGTGGGTGATCATCGTGTTCGTGATCATCCACGTCTATTCGGTGATCCGCGAGGACATCATGTCCCGCCAGTCCATGGTCTCGGCCATCACCAACGGCTACCGCACCTTCCGGGACGACGATCCGGAGTGAGGCGAGATACATGCGAATGATGAAGGGGCGCGGCCGTGGCCGCGCCCTTTTCATTTCGGGGCACCCCAGTTGGCTACCGCGATGCAGCTACCGCAGAAGCGAGAAATTGCCGCAGCGCCCATTCGGGGAATGCATGGGGCAGCGGCTGTCGGCGCAGGGCAGGCCGCTGGAATTCGCTCCCACAATCCGGAAAATGAAAACCTGAATTCCATTTTCTGCCCTAAAGGATCATACTCCTTCCGCTCGCCACGCCTTCGCCATGTCCGGGGTATGCAGCCGCCGCAGTCCGAATCAACACGTTGGCCGACTTCGCAAGGGGCTGGCACGCTCTTTGAATTGGACAAGCTCAAAAGCAGACGGCGGCAGACCGTCGTGGGAGGCCGTGAGCGAGGAGGGATGCGTCGCATGGTCGACGAACGGATAGCTGCGCCCGATTCACCTGTATCCGATCCGCTGGCGGCCCCGCGCCTCCTGGTGCTGGGCATCGGCAACATCCTGTGGGCGGACGAGGGCTTCGGCGTCCGCGTGCTGGAGGCGCTGGACGCCTCGCACGCCTTCCCCGAGAGCGTCACCCTGCTCGACGGCGGCACCCAGGGTCTCTACCTCCTGCCCTATCTGGAGGAAGCCGACGGCGTCGTGATCCTCGATGCCGTGGACTTTGGCCTTCCCCCCGGCACCCTGCACATCCGCGCCGACGCCGAGGTGCCCGCCGTGCTCGCCGCCCGCAAGGTGAGCCTGCACCAGACCGGCTTCCAGGAAATCCTCGGCCTGCTCGCGTTGCGCGGGAAAACCCCCGCCCGCATCATTCTCGTGGGCGTGCAGCCGGAGATTCTCGACGACTACGGCGGCGGCCTCACCGCCACCATCGCGGCGCAGGTGGAGCCCGCCGCCCGCACGGTGCTGGAGATCCTCGCCCGCGAGTTCGGCATCGTCCCCGCGCCCCGCAGCGGCGAGGGCTCGCTGGTGACCGCTGCCGTGGCGCGCGATCCTTATGAATCCCAGCGTCCGAGCGCCGAGGAGGCCTGCCGCATCGGCGACCCCCGCGTGCTCGTCCAGACGGGGAGCTGAAGCCATGTGCCTCGGCCTTCCCATGCGCGTCGAGGAGGTGCACGGCACCTTCGCCCTGTGCAGCGCCGAGGGTCGCGTGGAGCGCGTGGACCTGGCGCTGGTGCCGGATGCGGCGCGCGGCGACCACGTGCTCGTGTTCCAGGGTGCCGCGCGGCGCCTGCTCGATGCGGACGAGGCCCGCCTGATCGCCGAGGCGCTCTCCGGCGTCGCCGCCATCATGGCCGGAGATGTGGACGAAAGCCGCATCGCCCGCGCCTTCGCCGACCTCGTGGACCGCGAGCCCACCCTTCCGCCCCACCTCGCCGCGGCCTACGCCGCCGGCCGAAAGGAAGCCTGATGCCCCCGGCTGACCCGACCCAGCAGACCCTGCACCCCCTCGTGCGCCGCCTCCTCACCGAGCGCGCCTATCCCTATCTGGAAGAGCCCGAGGACGCGGCGCGACTCGATGCGCACGACCATCTCCTGTTCCTGCCGGCCCATGGCAAGACGCATCTGGAAAGCCCGGACATCGCCGTGGTGCTGCCCGAGCTGGTCAAGGCACTGGGCGGGGAAGAGGCGCTCGGCGGCGCCGTCGCCGGCCCGAAGACCGAGGCCGCGCTGCGCGATGCCATGAGCCTCGCCCTGCCCGCCATCGTGGTGATGCGCGCCGGCGCGCCGGTGGGCGCCATCTCCCGCATGCGCGACTGGGACGAATATCTGGAACGCCTCGGGGCCCTGCTGAAGACCCCTTCCGCCACCACCCACTGAGCCTGCGTCAAAAGACAGAGCCAAGAGGCAGAGCCCCATGTCCTCCTCCCCCTTCGCCACACAGCCTCCCGTCGGCTTCGGCCCCGGCTCCCAGCCGGGCGCGGACGAGGAAGGCCTCGCCTACCTGCCGCTCCCCTCGGGCATGCGCACCTTCGAGGCGCATCTGCCGGAGGTGGAGGACAAGGATCGCCTCGCCCCGGCCCTCAAGGTGCTGGAGGAGGTGATCACCGCCCTCGAGGGCTGGGCGCCCGGGGCGAGCCACACCATTCCCCTCGGCCATCTGGACCGGGAAAACCTCGCCCTGGTGGACGAGGCCATGGGCGAGGGCGAGGTGGCCGTGAAGGTGGCCGGCCTCAGCGACGCGCGCCCCATGGAGATCCAGGAGGCGACGTTCGCCGGCGTGTGGCGCCTGCGCGGCGGCGCCGACCGCATCGAGGTGGCGGCCTTCCCGCGCGGCGCGCTGGTGCGGGCCTTCGGCGCCGCGGCGGGCATCGACCTCGCCGGGCTCGACGCCCCCATGCCCGGCATCTTCAATGCGCCGGCGCTGCTGGTGGAGATCGAGGACCGCGCCCGCACCCGGCAACCCGGCGATGCGCCCCATGTGATCAACCTGTCGCTCCTGCCCCACACGCCGGAAGACCTTGCGATGCTGGACGAGCGCCTCGGCCCGGGGGCGACCACCGTGCTCTCGCGCGGCTACGGCAACTGCCGCATCGACGCCACCGGCACCCGCGGCGTCTGGCGGGTGCGCTACTACAATTCGCAGGACATGCTCATCCTCGACACCATCGAGGTAAGCGACGTCCCCGAGGTGGCGTGCGCCGCCGCCGAGGATATCTCAGACTCCGCCGAGCGCCTCACCGAGGTGCTGGCGGCGATCCGCTAGGGCCCGCCCCATGGCCACCTCACACAGCTTCTTCGAAGGCTCCTACCTCGGCGACCGGGCGCGGCTCGCCCCCACCGCGCGGCTCGAGTGCAAGGTCTGCTGGCACGTCTACGACCCGGCCGAAGGGTGCGAGACGTGGCAGATCCCGCCCGGCACCCCGTTCAACGCCTTGCCGGACCACTGGCGCTGCCCGGTCTGCGACGGCGCCCGCGACCAGTTCATGGTGCTGGACGGCGGCACGCCGGACCTGCCGGCGGTGGCGGCCCCCGTCGCCGCCGACCCTCACCTCGACAAGCAGCTGGCGCAGATGCCCGGCAGGTTCGAGGCCACCTTCCGCGAGATCCATTCGGCCAAGATGAAGGGCGTGCCCTTCGTCAACGAGACCCTGGGAGTAAAGGCCATCGGCTTCCGCGCCCACGAGGGCCGCGCCCTCGGCGTGCTGGTGACGCCGTGGTTCATGAACCTGGTGCTGCTGCCGGCCGCCGGGGAGGACTGGTCGCAGTTGAAGACGGGCGAGAAGGAGCTCATCGACTTCCCGTCGGGCACCTACGAGTTCCTCGCCGCCAACCGGCCGGAAACCGGGCCCTACAAGGCCTGCTCCCTGTTCTCGCCCATGTTCGACTTCTCCTCCATGCTGCAGGCGGTGGAGACGGCGCAGGCGGTGATCCCGGCCCTGTTCGATCCGGCCAACCGGGAGGACGGCACCCGCTCCGGCGAGATCCGCCGCCGGGCGGAGGAGGCTGCCGCGGAAGAGGCCGCGCGGGACGCGGCCCTCGCCGTGGCGGAGGCCGGGGATGGGGAGACGCCCCCGTCCCTTCCCCGCCCCCCGGCGGAAATGTCCCGCCGCGCCATGCTGCTCGGCCCCCTGTCCGGCACGCCGGACGCCTCCCGGGACGGCGTGTCATGACACCGGCGCCCGCCACGCTCCGCCGCCTCGCCATCGCGCCCGACGGGCGCGGGGCGGGCTGGCGCATGGCGCGGGAGGCGGGACCGGACCCGGCTGCGGCCCTCCTCGGCCGCACGCCGGAGGACGCGGCGCGGCTCGCCCCCCTCGTCTTCAACCTGTGCGGCGCCGCCCACGGCCTCGCCGCCGCCTCGGCCCTGGGCCTGCCCGCCACGGCGGACACGCGGGCCATGGCGCGGGAGACCGTGCGCGATCACGCCCTCGCCATGCTCCACACCTGGCCCGGCGCCGTGGGCGCGCCACCCGACCGCGAGGCGCTCTCCCTGCTCGCCCGCCCCGGCGGCGAGATGGCCTTTGCCGCCGCGCTGGTGGGAGACGGCAGCGACCTTCCCGCCTTCTCCCTCGCGGAGATGGAGGCGTGGCTTCAGGAAGCGCCCACGGCGACCGCCCGGCTCCTCGGCCGGATCCGGCGCGAGGTGGATCCGGCCGAAGGGCGTGCCGGACTGCCGGAACTGACGGCAGACGACCTGTCGGCCGCGCTGCGGGCCGCGGCTGCGCCTGCCTCGCGGCCGCCGGTCCCTCCGGTGGAAGACGCACGCACGGGGGATGGGCACCGGACAGGCGGAGACCCATCAGCCTCCCGAACGACGACGCGCGTCCACGGCATGGCAGCCGGCGATGCCGCCCTCCGCGAAACCGGCGCGCTCGGCCGCGTGGCGGCGACGCCGCTCCTCTCCTCCCTCCTCGCCGGAGAGGGCCCGAGCCTGTTCGTGCGCCTGCTGGCACGGCTGGCGGACTGCCTCATCGCGCTGCGAGGCCCGCCGGCTCTCGTGCCGGCGCCGGAACCGGGCCTCGGCCTCGCGCCGGCGGCGCGCGGGCTCCTCGGCCATGCGGCGCGGGTGGAGAACGGGCGCGTCGCCAGCTATCGCATCCTCTCCCCCAGCAGCTGGAATCTTTCGCCCGGCGGGCTCATGGAGCGCGCCTTCGCCGCCCTCACGCCCGGACGGCAGACGCCCTGGCTGGCCCCGCTCCTCGTCTCGGCCATCAATCCCTGCGTGCCCGTCACGCTCTCCACCGCGCAGGAGCTCGCCCATGCATGAGATGGCCCTGTGCGAGAGCCTGCTCTCGGCCATGGAGGACGCGGCGAAGGCGCAGAACTTCTCCCGCGTCACCCGCGTGCGCCTCGCCGTCGGCCGCTTCGCCGGCGTGGAGGTGGAGGCGCTGCGCTTCGGCTTCGACGTGGTGATGAAGGGCTCGCTGGCCGAGGGCGCCGAGCTGGTGGTGCTGGAAGAGGACGGCAGCGCCTGGTGCTTCGACTGCTGCGAGACGGTGGCGCTCGCCCATCGCCTCGCCCCCTGCCCGAAATGCGGTGGGGAACGCCTCGTGCCCAATGGCGGCACGGAGATGAAGATCAAGGACCTGGAGGTGATGTGATGTGCACGGTCTGCGGCTGCAGCGGCGACGGCGCCACCATTTCCGACGCGGCGGGCGGGACCGCCCATTCCCATGCGCACGGCGCGGCGCATGCCCACGCGCATGCCGCTTCCCACGCCCCCGGCGGCGCGCACACCCACACCCATGCGGACGGCACCACCCACAGCCATGCGCATGGCCATGACCATGGCCATCACGATGGTCCCCACGACCATCACCATCCGCATGCGGAGGCTCCCCACCGCGACCGGGACGGCACGCTGGACTATGGGGCGGGCCCCGCCCGCGCCCACGCGCCAGGCCTCTCCCAGGCGCGCATGGTGGAGATCGAGACCTCCATCCTCGCCAAGAACGACGATTACGCCGCCCGCAACCGCGCCCGGCTCGACGCATCCGGCGTGCTGGCGCTGAACCTCCTCTCCGGCCCCGGCGCCGGCAAGACCACATTGCTGGTGGAGACGCTGAAGGCGCTGTCCGGCCGCCTGCCCTCAGCCGTCGTCGAAGGCGACCAGCAGACCGACAACGACGCCGCGCGCATCCGTGCCGTGGGCGTGCCGGCAGTGCAGATCAACACCGGCAAGGGCTGCCACCTCGACGCCCACATGGTCGGCCACGCGCTGGAGAAGCTGCCCCTGCCTCCGGGCGGCATCCTGTTCATCGAGAATGTGGGCAACCTCGTCTGCCCCGCCGCCTTCGACCTCGGCGAGACGCGGCGCGTCACCCTCATCTCGGTGGCGGAAGGAGACGACAAGCCGCTGAAATATCCCGACATCTTCCAAGGCGCCGACCTCGTCCTCGTCACCAAGGCCGACCTCGCACCTTATGTGGACGCGGACATGGGGCGGCTCGAGGCCAACATCCGCCGCGTCAATCCGCAGGCGGAGATCCTGCGCGTGTCCTCGCGCGGCGACGTGGGCCTCGCCCGCTGGATCGCCTGGCTGGAGGCGGCGCGGAGCCAGCGCCTCGATCAGCTGGCCAGCGCCCGGGAAGCCGAGGCCGCCGCCCTGCGCGCCGCCGCCGGGGGGGCACGATGAACCGCCGCCCCGCCATCCTCGTGGTGGACGACGAGCCGCGCTCGGTGGAGGTCATCGCGCGGGTGCTCGACGAGGAGTTCGACGTCTTCACCGCCCTCAATGCCGAGGAGGCGCGCCGCATCCTGGAGAACGAGTGGATCCAGGTGATCTTCTGCGACCAGCGGATGCCGCAGACCTCCGGCGTCGCCCTGCTCACCGAGGTGCGCGAGCGCTGGCCGGACATCCTGCGCATCATCGTCACCGGCTACACCGAGCCGGAAGACATGATCGGCGCCATCAACGAAGCCGGCATCTACCAGTTCATCCCCAAGCCCTGGCACCCGGACCAGCTGCTGCTCGCCGCCCGGAACGCCGCGCACCTCTTCACCCTCCAGCGCGACCACGAGCGCCTGAGCCTCGAGATGAAGCTCACCACCTCCACCGCCGAGGCGCGGCTGGGGGCGCTGGAAGCGCGGGTGAAGCAGAACTTCCATTTCGACACCCTCATTCGCGCCCCCGGCAGCCCGCTTTCGCAGGTGTGCACCCGCGCCGCGCAGGTGGCGACCTTCGACGTGCCGGTGCTCATCCATGGCGAGACCGGCACCGGCAAGGAGCTCATCGCCCGCGCCATCCATTATTCGAGCCTCCGGTCCGACCGGCCCTTCTTCCCCGTGAACTGCGGGGCGATCCCGGACGAGCTCCTTGAATCCGAGCTGTTCGGCCACAAGAAGGGATCGTTCACCGGCGCGCACGTGACCCGCGTCGGCCTGCTGGACCAGGCGGACGGCGGCACCATCCTGCTCGACGAGATCGGCGACGTCTCCCCCGCCTTCCAGGTGAAGCTGCTGCGCTTCCTGCAGGAGGGCGAGATCCGCCCGGTGGGCTCCAATGAATCCAAGCGCGTCAACGTGCGGGTGCTCGCCGCCACCCATCGCGACCTCCATGGCGAGGTGGGCCGCGCCCGCTTCCGCGAGGACCTCTACTATCGCCTCTCCGCCATGGTGCTGACCCTGCCGGCCCTGCGCGAGCGGCGGGCGGACGTGCCGGTGCTGGCGCAGGCCATTCTCGATGCGCTGTCGGCCCAGCACGGCAAGCGCGCCAAGGGCTTCACCGACGAGACCCTGGCCTGCATGCAGGCCTATGACTGGCCGGGCAACGTGCGCGAGCTGCAGAACGAGGTGACGCGCATGCTGGTGCTGGCCGAGCGCGACACGCTCACCGCCGACCTGCTCTCGCCCCATGTGGTGCGCGCCGCCGCCGCCGAGATCCGCGCGCCGGAGGCCATCGCGCTGCCCGACGGCGGGCCCCTGAAGGACCGCATCGAACGCATGGAAGCCACCATCCTCACCGAGACGCTGGTGCGCTGCCGCTGGAACAAGAGCCGCGCGGCGGAGGAGCTCGGCCTCTCCCGCGTGGGGCTCCGGGCCAAGCTCGACCGCTACGGGATCTCCCGCGGCGGCGCCTTCGGCAAGTCCCATTGAGGCCAACCGAGAGAACAACAAGGAGGAAGCCCCATGTGCCTCGGCATTCCCGGACAGATCGTCGCCGTCGCGGACGAGGAGACCATGCTCTGCGTGGTGGATGTCTCCGGCGTCCGCCGCACCGTGGACGTGGTGTGCGTCGCCGCGCCCGGCGCGCCGCTCGAAGACCTCGTGGGCGCCTGGGTGCTGGTGCACGTGGGCTTCGCCATGAGCCGCATCGACGAGGAGGAGGCCGCGGCCACCCTCAAGGTGCTCACCGAGATCGGCGAGGCCGCCGCCGAGATGGAGGCGCTGACGACGGGCAGCGTCGACCTCCACCCCACCGTCCAGGCGTGAGGAGACGGACATGCGCTACGTCGACGAATTCCGCGATCCGGTGCTGGCCGCCGCGCTGGTGAAGGAGATTTCCGCCATCGCCGCCCGGCTGGAGCGCGGGCGCGACAAGCCCTTCGCCATCATGGAGGTGTGCGGCGGGCATACCCACGCCATCTTCCGCTACGGGCTGGAAGGCCTGCTGCCCGACCTCGTGGAGTTCGTCCACGGGCCCGGCTGCCCGGTCTGCGTGCTGCCCATGGGCCGGGTGGACGACTGCGTCGCCATCGCCGAGCGGGAGGAGGTGATCTTCGCCACCTTCGGCGACGCCATGCGCGTGCCGGGCTCGAAGAAGAGCCTGCTCCAGGCGAAGGCGGACGGCGCCGACGTGCGCATGGTTTACTCGCCGCTGGATGCGCTGGCGCTGGCCAAGCGCAATCCGGAGCGGGACGTGGTGTTCTTCGGCCTCGGCTTCGAGACCACCATGCCCTCCACCGCCCTCACCGTGCAGCGGGCGGCGCGCGAGGGGGTCTCCAACTTCTCCCTCTTCTGCAACCACATCACCATCATCCCCACGCTGCGCGCGCTGCTGGAGCAGCCGGACCTCGGCATCGACGGCTTCATCGGGCCGGGGCATGTCTCCATGGTGATCGGCACCGCGCCCTACCGCTTCATCGCGGAAGAGTTCAACAAGCCGCTGGTCGTCTCCGGCTTCGAGCCCATCGACCTCCTCCAGTCGCTCCTCATGGTGCTGAGGCAGATCGAGGAAGGGCGCGCGCGGATCGAGAACCAGTACGCCCGCGTGGTGCCGGAGCACGGCAATCCGGCGGCGCTGAAGGCGGTTCAGGAGGTCTACGAGCCGCGCGAGACGTTCGAGTGGCGGGGCCTCGGCTCCATCGCCGGGTCCGGCGTGCAGCTCACCGCGCCTTATGCGGCATTCGACGCGGAGACGCGCTTCGCCGTGCCCGCCGTGAAGGTGGCCGACCCGTCCTCCTGCCGGTGCGGCGAAGTGCTGACCGGCGCGGCGAAGCCGTGGGCGTGCCCCGAGTTCGGCAAGGGCTGCACGCCCGAGACGCCGCTGGGCGCGCTCATGGTCTCCTCCGAAGGCTCTTGCGCGGCTTACTACCAGTATGGCGGAATGCGGGGAGAAGCCGCATGAACATCCCCTTCCCCGCCCCCTCCTCCGCCCGCCGCCGGCCGCTGGCGCACAGGACCGTGACGCTGGCCCATGGCGGCGGCGGCAGCGCCATGCGCGACCTCATCGACGACGTGTTCCTCTCCGCGTTCGCAAGCGAGGGGCGCGCGGCGCCGGAGGACCAGGCGCGCTTCGACCTCGCCGCCCTCATGGCGCACGGCGACCGGCTCGCCTTCACCACCGACGGCTTCGTGGTGGACCCGCTGTTCTTCCCCGGCGGCGACATCGGCAAGCTCGCGGTCTGCGGCACGGTGAACGACCTCGCCGTGGGCGGGGCGAAGCCGGTGGCGCTTTCCTGCGCCGTCATCATCGAGGAGGGGCTGCCGGTGGACACGCTCCGCCGGGTGGCCCGCTCCATGGCCGAGACGGCGCGGGCGGCGGGCGTCGCCATCGCCACCGGCGACACCAAGGTCGTGGCGCGGGGCGCCTGCGACAAGCTCTTCATCACCACCACCGGCATCGGCGTGGTGCGCGCCGGCCTCGACGTGGGCATCGGCAAGGCGCGGCCCGGCGACGTGGTGCTGGTGAACGGCCTGCTCGGCGACCACGGCGCCGCCATCCTCAACGCCCGCGGCGACCTCGCCCTCGACACCGAGATCGCGAGCGACTGCGCGCCGCTCAACGGCCTGATCGAGACGCTGACGGCCGCCGCGCCCGGCATCCGCATGATGCGGGACGCCACCCGCGGCGGCATCGCGGCGGTGGTGAACGAGCTGGCCGAGGCGAGCGCGGTGGGCATCCGCCTGGACGAGCTGAGCCTGCCCATGCGCCCCGAGGTGATGGGCTTCTGCGAGATCCTCGGGCTCGACCCGCTCTACCTCGCCAACGAGGGCAAGATCCTCGCCGTCGTGCCGGCGGAGGAGGCGGACGCCGCGCTCGCCGCGCTGCGCGCCCACCCGCTCGGGCAGGACGCCCGGGCCATCGGCGAGATCACCTCGGAACGGCCCGGACGGGTCGTCATGCGCACGCGCTTCGGGGGAGAGCGCATCGTCGACATGCTCGTCGGCGACCAACTGCCCCGCATCTGCTGAAACCGTCACCGCGACCCTTGGGGAGAAAGAACATGCGTCACACAGCCCGCACGGCCATCGCCGCCGCTGCCCTCACCCTCCTGCCACAGCTGGCCTTCGCCCACACGGGCGCGGGCGCGGTGCATGGCTTCGATGCCGGCTTCGCCCATCCCATGAGCGGGCTCGACCACATGCTGGCCATGCTCACCGTGGGCATCTTCGCCTGGCAGCTGGGCGGGCGCGCCGTCTGGGCGGTGCCCGCGACCTTCGTGGCGCTGATGGCGGTGGGCGGGGCGCTGGGCGTCTCCGGCGTCGAGGTCCCGTTCGTGGAGATGGGCATCGCCCTCTCGGTGGTGGTGCTGGGCGCGGTCGTCGCCCTCGGCCTCAAGGCGCCGCTGGCCCTCGCCATGGCGGTCACCGGCTTCTTCGCGCTCTTCCACGGCCACGCCCACGGCACCGAGATGCCGCTCGACGCCTCGGGCCTCTCCTACGGCCTCGGCTTCATGAGCGCGACGGCGCTGCTGCACCTCGCCGGCCTCGGCCTCGGCATGACGATCGGCCGCTTCGGCGAGATCCACGGCGCCAAGGTGGTGCGCGGCGCCGGCGCGGCGGTGGCGGTGGCCGGCCTCGGCCTCGTCAGCGGGCTCATCTGAAACAAAAGGCGGCGGGTTCGGCCCGCCGCCTTTTCTCCTGTCCCGTGCTTCGGCACGGCCTTCACACCACCGCCATCTCCTCCAGCGCCATCAGCGACTCGGGGAGCACCTGGCCGCCGTCCACCACCAGCGTCTGGCCGGTGATGTAGCCCGCCTCCTCGGAAGCGAAGAACAGGACCGCGTTGGCGATGTCCTCCACGCCGCCGAGCCGCTTCAGCGGGATCGATCCTTCCATCTTCGCCAGATAGTCGGCGCCGAGGCCGTCCAGGCCCTCGGTCTTGATGTTGCCCGGCATCACCGCATTCACCGTGATGCCCCAGGGCGCGAGCTCGATGCAGGCGGTACGCACGAAGCCGAGCTGGCCGGCCTTGGAGGCGCCATAGTGCGCCCAGCCGGGATAGCCGGTGATGGGGCCGGTGATGGAGCTCGTCACCACGATCCGCCCCCACTTCGCTGCCTTCATGGCCGGCATCACCGCCGCCACCGACAGGAAGGTGCCCTTCAGGTTCACGTTCATCACCTGGTCGAAATCCGCCGCGGTCATCACGTCGAGCTTGGCGGCGGGGAAGATGCCGGCGTTGGCGCACAGCACGTCGATGCGCCCGTAGCGCTCCAGCGCCGCCGCGGCGAAGGCCTCGCACTGGGCGGGATCGGACACGTCGGCCGCGAAGCCCGAGGCGTTGGGGCCGATCTCCGCGGCGGCCGCCTCCGCCTCGGCGAGGCTGCGCGAGACCACCAGCACGTTGAGCCCGGCCGCGCCGAAGCGCCGGGCGATGCCTTTGCCGATACCCTTGCTGCCGCCGGTGACGATGACGGTCCGCCCCGCGAGCGCCTTCAGCATTCTGTGCTCCTATTCCCCTGGGTCAGTTATTAGGCAGATGTTGGAACTGCCACGAAAGTTGGCAGAAACCACCTTGCCCGGCGAAAAACATGTTGTAAAGCCCACGGCACGGCGCTTAACATCCAACATAGTCCAACAAGAGTCCCACATACGGCGGCTCGCCCGGTTCGCGGATGGTGGCATCCGCGGAAACGGGAGAGGCATGCCCGGGGACCGCTTCCAGAAGCTCGCGCGATCCAGAGGGATACTCCATGACGATGAACCGGCGGTCAGTTCTCAAGGGAATGGCGGCGGGGGGCCTCGCCCTCGCGGGCGGGCCTTTCGCAAGCGCCGGCAAGGCGTTCGCGGCGCGCGAGAAGGAGCTGAACATCCTGTGCTGGGAGGGCTACAACTCCGCCCAGGTGCTGGACCCGTTCCGCAAGTCCACCGGCGCGACCGTGAAGGCGGAGAGCCTCACCAACGATCCCACCATGATCAACCGCCTGCGCGCGGGCGAGACCAATGTGTGGGACCTGATCAACGTCAACAATCCCTGGGCCCGCAAGATCATGTACCCGGAGAAGCTGATCAAGCCGCTCCCCCGGGCGACCTTCGAGCCCTATTTCGACAAGATGCTCCCCCAGTTCAAGCCGCCCTACAAATGGGCCATGGACGATTCCGGCAAGGACCTGCTGGGCATGTGCCAGCGGTTCGGACCCTATTCCTTCGTGGTGAACACCAAGAAGATCTCCCGCAAGACCGCCGAGGAGGTGGGCTGGGACCTGTTCAACGATCCCAAGCTCTCCGGCAAGTACGGCATCCTCGAATCCGACGACTGGAACGTCTTCGGCCTGTTCGTCGTGGCGGGCATCGACCCGTTCAAGAAGCACACGCCGGAGGAGATGGCCAAGTTCGAGGAGACGGCGAAGCGCGTCTTCAAGGGCGCCAAGCTCATCGGCGACATCGCCGCCATGAACCAGGCGCTCATCTCCGGCGAGATCGACCTGCACCTCACCGGCGGCACCTATTCCGTCTCCCCCGCCCGCGCGGACGGCTATCCGGAGATGCGCGGCATCACGCCCCTCAAGGGCCCCATGGCCGGCGGCAAGGGCGGCATCGCCTGGATCGAGGTGACGTCCCTCGTCAACAACCCGCAGCTCTCGCCGCTGGCCGAGACCTTCCTGAAGTACGTGCAGCAGCCGGAGGTGGCGCACACGGTGGCGTTCGCCGAGGGCACCTTCAACCCGGTGGCGCAGATGGGCAATCCGGACTGCTTCAAGCTGTTCAGCAAGAAGGAGCTCGACGCCATCCAGTGGGACAGCCTGGAAGAGGAGATGGCCCGCTCGGTCGAGTACGACATCGTGCCCGACTACGACCAGGCCCTCGACCTCATGACCGCCGCCAAGCGCGTGCGCGGGTGAGAAGCCGCGACGGCCGGGCGCGGGCTTCCCGCCCCGGCCGCAGCAGCCCTTGAAGCAAGGCGTGCGGGTGACGAGATGACCGAGACCAGGGACAGCAAGCCGATCCTCCAGCTCGTGGGCGTGCGCAAGACGTTCAACGACCTCGCCGCCGTGGAGAAGATCGACCTCGACATCATGGAGGGGGAGTTCTTCACCATCGTCGGGCCCTCCGGCTCGGGCAAGACGACGCTGCTGCGCATGCTCGCGGGCATGGAGGCGCCGAGCGAGGGCAACATCACCCTCCATGGCGCGCGCATCAACGACCTGCCGCCGAACCGCAGGCCCACCTGCCTCGTGTTCCAGTCGCTGGCCCTGTTCCCGCACATGAGCGTGGGCCAGAACATCGAGTTCCCGCTGAAGATGCGCGGCGTGGATGCCGCCGTCCGCAAGGCCCGCGCGCTGGAGCTGATGGCCATCGTCCGCCTGCCGGCGAGCTATTACGGCAAGAACGTCATGAAATGCTCCGGCGGCGAGCGCCAGCGCGTGGCGCTGGCCCGCGCGCTCGCCTACGACCCGGAGGTGCTGTTCTTCGACGAGCCGCTCTCCGCCATCGACTACAAGCTCAAGAAGGTGCTGGAGAAGGAACTGAAGGACCTGCACCGGGAGACCGGCAAGACCTTCATCTACATCACCCACTCCCTGGAGGAGGCGATGGTGATGTCCGACCGCATCGGCGTGATGCGCGCCGGGCGCCTCGTGCAGGTGGGCACGCCGGAGGAGATCTACACCGCCCCCGCCGACCGCTTCGTGGGCGAGTTCGTGGGCGAGGTGAACGTCATCGAGCTGAAGCGCGCCGGCGCCGCCTGGGCGGGGGTGGACGTGCCCGGGACGTTTGCCGCCGCGCCGCCCGCCGACACTCCGGACGCCACCTCCACCTTCGTGGTCATCCGCCCGGAATACATGCGCTTCCTCAAGGACGGCGAACAGGCGGACAATGCGCTGGAGGGCGTCGTCTACAACGAATACTCGCTCGGCTCGCGCATCCAGTACCAGGTGCGGGTGGGCGATAAGGTGATGCTGGTGGAGCTCTCCCGCGCCAACGCGCTCGACGCCGCCGCCAACCGCAACGTGCGGCTCGGCTGGGATGTCCGCGACGCCATCTCGGTGAAGGGCTGAGCATGCGCGAAGCCGCCGTGTCCCCCTCCCCCCTCTCCCCCTCGCCCTTGTCCTCCGCCGCCGCACCCCCGGCCCGCCCGGTCCGCTCCCCCCTGTCGGGCCGGCTCGCCGGGCTGTGGGCCGCCGCCGGGGCGCGCTGCGCGCTGCCGGTGGCGGTTCTCCTCGCCCTCGGCTTCCTGGCGCCCCTCGTCGCCATCTTCGCCTATTCCTTCGCCCCGCCCCGCTCGTTCGACGTGTTCCGCGCCTTCTCGCTGGCGAATTATGCGGAGCTGTTCTCGCCCTCGAACACGGTGTGGCTCTCCTTCGCCTGGTCCATCGGCCTCGCCCTCTTCACCTGCGCCATCCTCGCGGTGGTGGCCTATCCCATCGCCTACGGGCTCGCCTTCCTGTTCGGGCGCTGGTCGTCCCTGGTCTCGGTGCTGTTCGTGTTCCCGCTGTTCGTGTCGGAGAACGTGCGGCTCTACGGCTGGGTGCTGTTCTTCATCAAGAACGGGGTGCTGGACGGCACGCTGAAATGGCTCGGGCTCGAGGGCGCGCCGGCGGTGCTCTACACGCCGGGGATGATCCTGGCGGGCATGGTCTACACTTATCTGCCGTTCATGCTGTTCCCGCTCACGCTCGGCCTCTCCATGGTGCCGCGCGACCTCATCGACGCCGCCCGCGACCTCGGCGCCAACCGCTTCCAGATCTGGCGCGAGGTGGAGGTGCCGCTGGCCATGCCGGGCATCCTCATCGGCATGCTGCTCACCTTCGTGCTCGCCATCGGCGCGGTGTCGGAGGCCAAGATCCTCGGCGGCCAGTCGGTGATCGTCATCTCCCACGACATCGAGATCGCCTTCACCTACGCGCAGAACTGGCCGCTCGGCTCGGCGCTGGCGGTGCTGGTGACGGCCTTCATCGGCGCGCTGACGCTCCTCGTCTTCGCCCGCCTCGATCTCGACCGGCTGCTGGGGAGGCGCTGATGGAACAGGACAAGCTGCGCACCCGCGTGTTCATCGCCACGTGGACCGTCATCGTCGGGGTGCTCGTCTATCTGCCCATCGCCTGCGTGGCGCTGGCGAGCTTCACCAAGGGCCGCTACTTCGCCTTCCCCATCCGCGCCTTCTCCACCGAATGGTGGGAGAAGACGGCGGATTCCATCGAGATCGGCATGATCGTGCGGAACTCGCTGGCGGTGGCGGCGCTGGTGACGGTGGTTTCCGTGGTGCTCGCCTTCTTCGGCGCCCTCGCCTTCGCCCGCTACGACTGGAAGGGCCGGCGGCTCTACCAGAAGCTCATCCTGCTCCCCGTCTTCTTCCCGCAGCCGGTGCTGGGGCTCGCCCTGCTGCTCGCCTTCTCGGCGCTGGGCATCACCACCTCGTGGCTCACCGCGGTGTTCGCCCACCTCGTGTGGATCGTGCCGGTGGTGACGCTGGTCATCGCCATCAAGGTCTATGGCTTCGACCCGACGCTGGAGGAAGCCGCCTTCGACCTCGGCGCGAGCCGGCTGCAGGTGCTGCGCAACGTGACGCTGCCCATCCTGTGGCCGGGCATCTGGTCCGGCGCCCTGTTCGCCTTCCTGCTGTCCTGGGGCAACTTCCCCCTCTCGCTCTATACTGCCGGGGCGGATTCCACCGTGCCCAAATGGCTCTATGCCAAGATGGTGGCGGGCTACACGCCCATGGTCCCGGCGCTGGGCACCATGGCGACGCTCGCCGCCGCCCTTGTGCTGCTCGGCGGCGGGCTCGTGGGGATCGCGCTGCGCAAATGGCGGGCGGCATGATGGCGGATGATGTGAACGAAGCGGCACCGGACACGGCACCGGAGGGGGCGGCACCGGAGGGCGTGGGCCGCCTCTCCAAGAGGGCGCGGCACGAGCGCATCGTCTCGGAGCTGATGGCCTGCTCCACCCTGCGCGTGTCGGAGCTCGCGGCCGAGCTCGGCGTCTCCACCGAGACCATCCGGCGCGACCTGTTCGAGCTCTCCGAGAAGGGCCTCATCAACCGCACCTACGGCGGGGCGGTGCGCCCGCTCGGCACCGAGCCCTCGGTGAGCGAGCGCCACCGCATGATGGTGGAGGAGCGCGAGGCCATCGCCGCCGCCGCCGCGACCTTCATCAAGCCCAACGAGGTGGTGGCCATCGGCGCCGGCGCCACCACCACCCACGTGGCGCGGCGCATGGCGGCGGTGTGCCGCGACATCACGGTCATCACCCATTCCTTCTCGGTGGCGACCGTGCTGGCCGCGAACCCCACCATCACCGTGCTCATGTGCCCCGGCCGCTACAACGGCCGCGAGGGCATGATGGTGGGGGCGGAGACGGTGGAGTTCCTCCAGTCCTACAACGCCAACTGGGCCATCCTCGGCGCCTCGGGCATCACCGCGGAGGGCCTCTCGGACGCGGAGGCGGACGCCGCCTCGGTCTACAAGGCCATGATGCTGCGCGCCATCGAGACCATCGCGGTGGCGGACCACACCAAGTTCTCCCAGCAGTCGCTCGCCATCTGGGGCCGCTGGCACGACGTGAAGCGCCTCGTGACGGATGAGGCCCCCGCCTTCGCCATCGCCCGCGCGCTGGAGCGGGGCCGCGTGGAGGTGACCGTCGCCCCGAAGAGGAGCGAGGCATGACGTCACCCGCCCTGTCCGGCTGGAAGCAGCGCCACCGCTCGCTCTATTACGCCGCCGCGCCCGCACCGGACGACCCGGTGATCGTCCCGGAGGCGACCGCGTTCCTCGTCATCGACGTGCAGAACACCTATGTGGAGCGCCCCGCCCGCAGCGACGTGCCGGCGGGCGAGCAGGCCCATTACGACGCCTGGACACCCTTCCACGACCGCATGCGCGAGGTGGTGATCCCCAACATCGCGGACGCCCTCGCCTTCTTCCGTGGCCGGGGCATGGAGTGCCTGCACGCCCGCATCGCCTGCGCCACGACGAACGGGCGCGAGCGCTCGCTGAGCCAGAAGAAGCCGGGCTTCAACAACCTGCTGCTGCCGAAGGACGAGCACGCGAGCCAGATCGTCGCCGCCGTGGCGCCGCAAGGCGACGAGATCATCGTCACCAAGACCACCGACAGCGCCCTGACCGGCACCAATCTGCGCCTCGTGCTCCACAATCTCGGCGTCCGCACGGTGGTGTGCGCGGGCATCTTCACCGACCAGTGCGTCGCCTCCACCGTGCGCTCGCTGGCGGACGAGAGCTTCGACGTGATCGTGCTGGAGGATTGCTGCGCCGCCGCCTCCATGGCGCTGCACGACGCCGAGCTCGACATCCTCAACATGATCTACTGCAACGTCATGCGGCTCGATGAATTCAAGGCGCTCGCGGCGCCGGACAAGTCCTGAGGGAACGCCCGTGCTCTACGACGAAACCTTCCTCTCCCGGCTCGAGAACGGCGTGCGCGCGGCGCTGCCCCGCTGGGGCGTCGCGCGTGATGCGCAGGTGAAGCTCCTCACCATCTCCGAGAACGCCACCTTCCGCGTCACCGACAAGGCGCTCGGCAACCTCGTGTTCCGCGTCCACCGGCCGGGCTACCACAGCCGGGCGGAGATCGCCTCGGAGCTCGCCTGGATCGAGGCCCTGCGCGCCGACGCCGTGGTGACGACGCCCCGGCCCATTCCGCTCATGGACGGCAGCCTCATCGCCGACATTGACGATGACGGCATCACCCGCCACGTGGTGGCGTTCGAGTTCCTGCCCGGCAGCGAGCCGGCGGAAGGCGAGGACCTCGCCGCCTGGTTCCGGCACCTCGGCGCCATCCACGCCCGCCTGCACGCCCATGCGCGCAGCTGGACGCGGCCGGAGGGCTTCACCCGCAAGGTCTGGAACTTCGAGAGCACGCTGGGCGACAAGCCCCTGTGGGGCGACTTCCGCGCCGCCCTCGGCCTCGATGCGGCGGGCCGCGCCCTGCTGGAGCGCACGGCGGCGGTGCTGAAGGAAAAGCTCGCCCCCCTCGACCGGCCGGAGAGCTTCGGCCTCGTCCATGCGGACCTGCGGCTCGCCAACCTGCTGGTGGACGGGGAGCGCCTCGCGCTCATCGATTTCGACGACTGCGGCTTCTCCTGGTTCCTCTACGATTTCGCCGCCGCCATCTCCTTCCTGGAGCATGAGCCCTATGTGCCGGTCCTGAAGGCCGCCTGGCTGGAAGGCTACGCCGCCGCGGCGCCCCTGCCCGCCGATGCCGAGGCGCAGCTCGACCTGTTCGTGATGCTCCGCCGCATCCTGCTCACCGCCTGGGTGGTCTCCCACGCGGAGACGCCCACCGCCCAGAGCATGGGCGTTTCCTACACGCAGGGAACGCTGACCCTCGCCGAGGCCTTCCTCGCCCGTCACGGGTGATGGCGCCGGCGAAACGAAGACATGAAAAGAACGAGGTGAAGACAATGGGCCAGACGACGCGGCAGAAGAAGCAGATCCTCGCGCTCAACGCCTTCGCCGCCGATGCCGAAGCGCCGCTGCCCGCCGATGTCGCCGACCTCGTGGCGCGGCGCGGCAGGAATTTCGGCGCCACCTCGGTGCTGTTCTACGAGCGGCCGCTGCACATCGTCGGGGCGAAGGGCGCGCGCATCTTCACTGCCGACGGGCGTTCCTATCTCGACCTCTACAACAACGTTCCCTCCGTGGGGCATTGCCATCCGAAGGTGGTGGAGGCCGTCTCCCGCCAGATGGGGCGCTACAACATCCACACCCGCTATCTGTTCGACGAGGTGCATGACTATGCCGAGCGCCTGCTCGCGCATTTCCCCGCGCCCCTCACCAACGTCGCCTTCACCTGCACCGGGTCGGAGAGCAACGACCTTGCCCTGCGCCTCATCCGCGGGGCGACCGGCGGGCAGGGCATCGTCGTCACCGAGACGGCCTATCACGGCAACACGCTGGCGGTGACGGAGGTCTCCCCCTCCTCCTATAAGCGCGGGACGCCGCCGGCTTATGTGCGGGCCGTGCCGCCGCCCCATCCCCGGCACTATGGCGCGGACGTGGGCGCGGGCTTCGCCGCCGCCATCACCGCCGCGGCGCAGGCCATGGCGGCGGAGGGGATCCCCTTCGCCGGCCTGCTGGTGGACAGCATCTTCTCCTCGGACGGCGTCTATGCGGACCCGCCCGGCTTCCTCGCCCCGGCCTTCGCGGCGGCGCGGGCGGCGGGCGGCATGGTCATCGCCGACGAGGTGCAGCCGGGCTTCGCCCGCACCGGCACCCACATGTGGGGCTTCGCCCGCCACGGCGTGGTGCCGGACGTGGTGACCATGGGCAAGCCCATGGGCAACGGCTTTCCCTTGGGCGGCGTCGTCACCCGGCCGGACCTGCTCCAGCGCTTCGCCGACGCATTCGGCTATTTCAACACCTTCGGCGGCAATCCGGTGGCGAGCGCGGCCGGGCTCGCGGTGCTCGGCGCCATCGCCGAGGACGGGCTGATGGAGAATGCGCGCGTGGTGGGCGGACGCATCGTCGAGCGCCTGACCGCCGCCCGTGCGCGCTGCCCGGCCATCGGCGAGGTGCGCGGAGCGGGGCTCTATCTGGGCGTCGAGATCGTCTCGGCGGGCACCGGCGCGCCGGATGCCGAGGGCGCCAGCGCCCTCATCAACGCGCTCCGGGAAGACGGCATCCTCATCGGCGCCGCCGGCCCCCTCGGCCACGTGCTGAAGGTGCGCCCGCCGCTGTGCCTCACGCTGGACGAGGCAGACCGGTTCGCCGACGCGATGGAGAAGATCCTCGCGGCGTGACGCGCCCGTTCCTGCCGCCCGGACATCCGAAGGACTGCCCCCGCCGTCATCCCCCGGCTTGAGAAACCACCCGCGCGCCCCCGGCCGACTGAAACGAAGCGTCAGCGCAGTGGAAGGAGAGCCGGGGCCCAGCGCAAGGATGCGCCGGAGGCGGCTTGAGCGGAAAGCGCTGAAGATAAAGCCGGCTTCGCCGATTTCTCCCCTGGGTCCCGGATCGGCGCTCCCCCTTCGGTGTCGCTGGTCAGGGGAACCGGGGCGCGCCCACGCAAACCCAATATAATACCTCCCCATCCACCCCCGCCGTGACAGCGCCGCATCCCTGGGCTATGGGCGTGCCCCCGAAGCAAAGGAGACCCCATGGCCGCCGCACCGCAGGGAAACGCTGAAGCCATCGCCCGCATCATCGCCGCCGAGATCGGCGCCCGCCCGGCGCAGGTCACGTCCGCCGTCTCCCTCATCGACGAAGGCGCCACGGTTCCGTTCATCGCCCGCTACCGCAAGGAAGTGACGGGCGGCCTCGACGACACCCAGCTGCGCACGCTGGAAGAGCGCCTCTCCTATCTGCGCGAGCTGGAAGCCCGGCGCGCCAGCGTGCTCACCTCCATCGACGGGCAGGGCAAGCTCTCCGACGAGCTGCGCGGAAAGATCGAGGCGGCCACCACCAAGGCCGAGCTGGAGGACCTCTACCTCCCCTACAAGCCCAAGCGCCGCACCAAGGCGGAGATCGCCCGCGAGAAGGGCCTCGGGCCGCTCGCCGAGGCCATCCTCGCCGACCGCTCGGTGGCGCCGGCCGAGCGCGCGGCCGCCTTCCTCAACGAGCAGGTGGCGGACATCAAGGCGGCCCTCGACGGCGCGCGGGACATCCTGGTGGAGACCTTCGCGGAGAATGCCGACCTCGTTGGCCGCCTGCGCGGCCACATGAAGGCCTCAGCCGTGCTCAAGGCGAAGGTCGCCGAGGGCAAGGAGGAGGCGGGCGCCAAGTTCCGCGACTATTTCGACCATTCGGAGAAATGGGCCACTGCCCCGAGCCACCGCGTGCTCGCCATGCTGCGCGGCCGCAACGAGGAGATGCTGACCCTCGACCTGGTGGTGGACGAGGACGCCACCGCCCCGGTGAAGCCCGCCGAGCGCATCGTCGCCGAGGCCTATGACATTCCCCTCGCCAATGGCGCGCCGGCCGACGGCTTCCTGCTGGAGGTGGCCCGCTGGGCGTGGCGGGTGAAGCTCTCGCTCCACCTCACCGTGGAGCTGATGGGCGAGATGCGCGAACGGGCCGAGGAAGAGGCCATCCGCGTCTTCGCCCGCAACCTCAAGGATCTGCTGCTCGCGGCCCCGGCCGGCTCGCGCGCCACCATGGGCCTCGACCCCGGCATCCGCACCGGCGTGAAGGTGGCGGTGGTGGACGGCACCGGCAAGCTGCTGGGGACCAGCACCGTCTATCCCTTCCAGCCGCGCAACGACGTGCAGGGCGCCATGGCGGAGCTGGCGCACCTCATCCGCCGGCACAATGTGGAGCTGATCGCCATCGGCAACGGCACGGCGAGCCGCGAGACCGACAAGCTGGCGGCTGACCTCCTCGCCGCCCTGCCGCCGGACGCGGAAGGTAAAAAGCCCATCAAGGTGGTGGTGAGCGAGGCCGGCGCCTCGGTCTATTCCGCCTCCGCCACCGCCGCCGCCGAGATGCCGGACATCGACGTGTCCCTGCGCGGCGCCGTCTCCATCGCCCGCCGGCTGCAGGACCCGCTGGCGGAGCTGGTGAAGATCGAGCCCAAGGCCATCGGCGTCGGCCAGTACCAGCACGACGTGGATCAGGCCCGCCTCGCCAAGGCCCTCGACGCCGTGGTGGAAGACGCGGTGAACGCGGTGGGCGTCGACCTCAACACCGCTTCCGCCTCTTTGCTCGCCCGCGTGTCGGGCCTCGGCGCGTCGCTGGCTGAGGCCATCGTCGCCCACCGCAATTCGGTCGGCGCGTTCAAGACCCGCAAGGAATTGCTCAAGGTCGCCCGCCTTGGTCCGCGCACCTTCGAGCTGGCCGCCGGCTTCCTGCGCATCCCGGACGGCGCCGAGCCCCTCGACGCCTCCGCCGTGCACCCGGAAGCCTACGACCTCGCCAAGAAGATCGTCTCCGCCTGCGGGCGCGACGTGCGGGCATTGATGGGGGATACGGCCGCGCTCAAGGCGCTCGACCCGCGCGCCTTCGTGGACGAGCGCTTCGGCCTGCCCACCGTGCGCGACATCCTCACCGAGCTGGAGAAGCCCGGCCGCGACCCGCGCCCGGCGTTCAAGACGGCCTCCTTCGCCGAAGGTGTCAACACGCTCAGCGACCTCAGGCCCGGCATGGTGCTGGAGGGCACGGTGACCAACGTGGCCGCATTCGGCGCGTTCGTTGACATTGGCGTGCACCAGGACGGGCTCGTCCACGTCTCGGCGCTGGCGGACCGCTTCGTGAAGGATCCACACGAAGTCGTCAAAGCCGGCGATGTCGTCAAGGTCCGCGTGGTGGACGTGGACGCGAAGAGGAAGCGCATCGCCCTCTCCATGCGCAAGGACGATGCGGGCGGCGCGCGTCCCTCCGGCGGCACCGCCCGGCCCGACCAGCCCCGCGGCAACGACCAGCGCCGCGGCCCCACGCCGAAGGAAAAACCCAGCCAGGGCGCCTTCGGCGCAGCACTGCTCGACGCCATGCGGCGCAAGGGCCAGTGAGGCCGGGCGCCCCGGCGCCCTACCCGTGCTCCACCACCAGCCGGGCGCCGGGCGCGAGGCGGGCGAGGAGCCGCCGCAGGTCTGCGCGCCTGAGCGCCACGCACCCGGCGGTGGGGGAAAACCCCTGCCGCGCCAGATGGATGAACACCGCCGAGCCGCGCCCGCTGACCCGCGGGCGTGCGTTGTGGTCGAGGATGAGGACCAGGTCATACACCTCATCCTCCCGCCACATGCGCTCGTGGGACACCGGGCGTGGACCGCCAAGCGGGAGCCGCACGGCCCTGTTGTAGCGGCGGTCACCGACCTCGTCACACCAGCCGTCGCCGGGGCGAATCGGCGCCACCGGAAGGCGCGTCACCGGGCGCGGGCCATGGTCCGGGCGATACAGCACCTTGAGAATGCGCCAGCTTCCGGCGGGCGTGCGGCCGTCGCCCTCATGCTTGTCGAAGCCGGTTCCGGCACGGCCGATGGCCACCGGCAGCACCAGCCCCCCGGCGCGCAGCAGGCCCAGATGGACCGCGCCCGGCCGGCGGCGGACAGCGATTCGCGAGATGCCCACAGGATATCGAGCCGTCATGACGTAATCCAATACCTACAAATGCCCATCATCAGATGGAAATTTGCGCACAGCCATGGGCATGCTGTACTTGCGCGATTCGCTCGCCTGCAAGGGCGCAGGAGGAATTGATGGCCAATGCGTGGAAAATCCTGGTGGTCGAAGACGACCCGGAGCTGCGCGATGCCCTGATCGAGCAGCTCGCGCTCCAGGACGAGTTCGAGCCCGTCGGCGCGGACACGGCCGCCGGCGCCATCGAGCAGGCAAAGAACGGCAGCGTGGACCTCGTCATCATGGACGTGGGCCTGCCCGACATGGACGGGCGCGACGCGGTACGGCAGATCCGCCGCAACGGCTTCAAGGCGCCCATCCTGATGCTGACCGGGCACGACACGGACAGCGACACCATCATGGGCCTGGAAGCCGGGGCCAACGACTACATCGTCAAGCCGTTCCGCTTCGCGGTGCTGCTGGCCCGCCTGCGGGCGCAGATGCGCTCCCACGAGGCGAGCGAGGATGCGGTGTTCGCCATCGGACCCTATTCCTTCCGGCCCGGCGCCAAGCTGCTGCTCACCGAGCGCGGCTCGAAGATCCGCCTCACCGAGAAGGAAACAGCGATCCTGCGCTATCTCTACCGGGCCGGAAAGACGCCGGTCCCGCGGGAGACGCTGCTGCAGGAGGTCTGGGGTTACAATTCCGGCGTCACCACGCATACTCTGGAAACCCACATCTACCGCCTCAGGCAAAAGATCGAGCCCGACCCTTCCAACCCCACTTTGCTCGCCACCCAGGCCGGAGGCTACAAGCTCGTTCCCTGAGCCGCCGCCGGCCCCCGCAGTCCCCCCGTCTTCGTCGCAACAAGGAAACGCCGTCGGTGAGCATCGAGAAGGACATCGCGCTGCTGCGGGCGGTCGCCACCTTCGACATGCTCGCAGATGACGCGTTGCACACGCTCGCCGCCGTCGCCGCCGAGCGGACGCTCGCCGCGGGCGAGACCCTGTTCCACCAGGGTGAGGCGTCGGACGGGGCCTATGTGGTGGCCTCCGGCCGCATCCGCTTCTCGGACGAGACGAAATCGCGGGCGAAGCGTCTGCTGAAGGAGGTGGGGCCCGGCGCGCTCATCGGCGAGACCGCCCTCATGGTGGAAACGCCCCGGCCCGCCACCGCCGTCGCCTCCGAACCGACGGTGCTGAAGTTCATTGCCCGCGCCGCCTTCCTGCGCGTGCTGGAGCGCCATCCCGAGGCGGCCACGAAGCTGCGGCGCACCATCGCCAAGCGGCTCGACGACACCATCCGCGCCCTCGATTCCGTGCGCCTGAAGCTGGAGGACCAGCGCCAGCGCCGCCGTCGCTAGAGCGCGATCCGAGCAGACAGGATCATGAGCCGATGGGGTCCGCCCCCGGAGGCGCGCTCAGTCCGGCGCCTTCAGGCGATAGCCGACGCCGGTCTCGGTGCGGATGTAGCGCGGCTGCTCGGGATCGTCCCTGAGCTTCTGCCGCAGCTGGCGCACGAACACGCGCAGGTGCTGCACGTCCTGCGCATGGCCCCACACCTTCTGCATGATGAAGGCATGGGTGAGCACCTTCCCCGCATGCTGGATGAGCAGGCGCAGGATGTCGTATTCCTTGGGCGAGAGCTTCACCTCCTCCTCGCCGAGCCGCACGATCCGGCGCACGAGGTCGACGCTGAGGTCGCCGAGGCGGAACAAGGGCCGTTCTCCCTGGGTCTGCAGGCGATGGCGCAGGGCGACGCGGATGCGGGCCACCAGCTCGTTCATGCCGAAGGGCTTGGTCACATAATCGTCGGCGCCGAGGTCGAGGGCCTCCACGATCCCCGCCTCGTCGGTTCGGCTGGACAGCACCACCACCGGCGCTTCCAGCCCGCTGTCCCGCCAGCGGCGTAGCAGGTCCTGCCCGCCGAGGTCCGGCAGGCCGAGGTCGAGCAGGACGAGATCCGGCGGCTCGGCCGCCACCGCCGCCAGCGCCTCCCCACCCGTCGCCGCGCCGGTCACCCGATAGCCCTGGGTGCCGAGGCCGGTGACCAGGAGACGGCGGATGGCCGGCTCGTCGTCCACCACCAGGATGTTGAGCTGCGCGCCACTCACGCTGAAGCCTCCGCCGGGACCGGGATCGGCTCCACCGGCATCAGGATGCGGAAACATGCGCCCCGCCGCCCGCCCGGGCCTGCGTCCGCGACGATGGTGCCACCCATGGCCTCCACGAAGCCGCGGCAGATGGCGAGCCCGAGCCCGGTGCCGGGCCGCACCCGGTCGCCCTTGCTGACGCGATAGAAGGGATCGAACACGCGCTCGCGGTCCTCCACCGGAATTCCGGGGCCCTCGTCCTCGATGTCGAGGGCCACCGCCCCGCCCTGCCGCGCAGCCGCGATGCGCACCACGGAGCCCGCGGGCGCGTATTTTGCCGCGTTGTCGAGCAGGTTGAACAGCACCTGCTCGAACAGCACCGGGTCCACCTTCAGCATGGGCAGGTCCGGGGCGATGCGGATGTCCACGAGGTGGTGCTTCAGCATCGCCTCACCGCGGCGCAGCGCGGTGCCGACGATCTCGGAGACGTCGCAGAAGGCAGCATTGGGCGCCACCGCCCCGGCCTCGAGCCGCGTCATGTCCAGCAGGTTGGCGATGAAGCGGTTGAGCCGTCCGGCCTCGTCCTCGATGGTGGAGAGCAGCTCCGCCCGCGCCGGCTCGCCGAGCCCGCCGGAAAAATCCCGCAACGTGCCCGCCGCGCCCATGATGGCGGCAAGCGGCGTCTTGAGGTCGTGGGAGATGGAGGTGAGCAGCGCCGAGCGCAGCCGGTCCGCCTCCGCCGCCACGCGTGCCGCCTCGATGGCGGAGGCGAGGTTCACGCGCTCCACCGCGAGAGCCGCCTGGTCGGACAGCGCATCGAGCAGCCGCCGCTGTTCCGGGTTCAGGGGCGGCCCCTCCCCGTCCCGGTCGATGCCGATCACCCCCACGGCTCCCCGGCCCGTGCGCATGGGCAGGAACAGCCGCTTGGCGCCCGGCAGGGTATCGGCGCCGCGCCCGGCCGCGCGGTTGTTCTCGAAGGCCCAGCGGGCGGCGGCGAGATCGGCCGCGTCCAGGAAGTCCTCGGGCGGATAGCCGGCGCGCACGGCAATGCCGCCGTCCTCCTCCGGCAGCAGCAGCACCACGCGCACCTTCAGCATGGAGGCCATCTGGAACACGGTCGCCCACAGCAGGTCGTCCAGTGCCCCGACGCCGGCCAGCTTGCGGGCGAAGAGGTAGAGGTCCTCCGCCGTCTTGGCCCGGGCGCGCGCGATCAGCGCCTGCCGGCGCACGCGGGCGGTGAGGTTCGAGGCGATCACCGCCACCACCAGGAAGAAGAACAGGGCGACCACGTTCTCCGGATCGGTGATGGTGAAGGTGTAGAGCGGCGGGATGAAGAAGAAATTGAACGCCAGCATGCCGGCGAGCGAGGCGAACAGCGCCGGCCACAGGCCGAGGCGCACCGCGCTCACCAGCACCGCGGTCAGAAAGACCAGGGCGATGTTCTGGAGGGCCAGGATGCGCTGGAGCGCGAAGCCCGCGAGAGTCGCCAGCGCCACGAAGCCGAGGGAGGCGGCATAGGCCGGCACCGAGAACGCATCCCCCTCCGCCCGCCCGCGGATCGCGTCCGGCGGGCTCCCTCCGCCCTCCTCGCCGGCGATGACGTGGACGGAAATGTTCCCGGCCTTCCGCACCAGCTCGTGCACCACCGAGCCGTTGAGAATCTCGAACCAGCGGGAGCGGTCGGACTTGCCCACCACCACGTGGGTGGCGTTGGCGCCGCGCGCATAGCCGATCACGTCGTCGGCCACCCGCCCGCCGCCCGGCAGGGTCGCCGCCTCCCCGCCGAGGCGTTCGGCGAGGCGCAGGGTCTCGGCGATGCGGTTGCGCTCGCCTTCCGAGAGCCGCAGGCTGCGCGGCGTCTCCACATAGAGCGCGGTGAAGGGCGCGCGCAGCCGGTCGGCGAGGCGCTTGGCATAGCGCACCAGGCTGGCGCTGCGGGGGTCCTCGCTCACGCACACCACCACCCGCTCGCCCGCGGCCCAGGGGCCCTGGATGGCGTGGGCCCGCATGTGGGAGAGCAACTGGTCGTCCACCCGCTGCGCGGCGCGCCGCAGGGCGAGCTCGCGCAAGGCGGTGAGGTTGCCGGCGGAAAAGTAATTGTCGATGGCCCGGCGCGCCGTGTCGGGCACGTAGACCTTGCCATCCTTTAGACGCTGGATGAGGTCATCGGGGGTGAGGTCGATCAGCTCGATATCGTCGGCCTTCTCCAGCACCGCGTCCGGCACCGTCTCACGCACGCGGATGCGGGTGATCTGGGCGACCACGTCGTTGAGGCTTTCCAGGTGCTGGATGTTGAGCGTGGAATAGACGCTGATGCCCGCCGCCAGCAGCTCCTCCACGTCCATGTAGCGCTTGGCATGGCGGCTGCCTGGCGCATTGGTGTGGGCAAGCTCGTCCACCAGCACGAGGGCGGGCCGCCGTGCCAGGATCGCGTCGAGGTCCATCTCCTCCAGCGCGCGGCCGCGGTGGGCGTCATGGCGGCGGGGGATGATCTCGAAGCCTTCGGTGAGAGCCACCGTCTCCTTGCGGCCATGGGTCTCGACGAGGCCGATGACCACGTCGGTCCCGTCCGCCTTGCGGGCGCGGGCGGCGCTGAGCATCTCATAGGTCTTGCCGACGCCGGGGGCGGCCCCGAGGAAGATCTTCAGCCGGCCGCGCCGTTCGCGCTCGGCCGCCTCCAGCAGCGCCTCCGGGGAGGGCCTCGGCTTGGCGTCAAACTCATCTGGCATCTGGACACCTCGGGCAAAGGCTTATCCCTGCCGCAGCCAGCCCGCAATCCAAGGTGGGGCGTCAGCCCGCGACGAGGAAGGGTCCGGCGGCGCCCAGCAGCACCACCACCGCCAGCGGCGGCACGCGCCAGACCGTGAGCAGCAGGAAGCCGGCAAGGGCCACTGCGAAGTCCTTCGGCCCGAGCACCGCACCGGTGAACACCGGGCTGTAGAGCGCCATGCCGAGGATGCCGACCACCGCCGCGTTCGCCCCGCGCATGGCCGCCTGCGCCGCCGACCGCCGCCGCAGATCCCCCCAGAAGGGGAGCATCCCCGTCACCAGCAGGAGGCCGGGCAGGAACACCGCCACCAGGGCGATGGCCGCGCCGGCGATGCCGTTGGGGGAAGGCCCCATCACCGCCCCGAGATAGGCGGCGAAGGTGAAGAGCGGCCCCGGTACCGCCTGGGCGAGGCCGTAGCCGGCGAGGAACTGCTCCGTCGTCACCCAGCCCGGCGCCACCACCTCCGACTGGAGCAGGGGCAGCACCACATGGCCGCCGCCGAACACCAGCGCACCCGAGCGGTAGAAGGCATCGAACAGGTGGATGGCCTGCAGGTGCGTGATGCCGGCCACCACCGGTGGCACCAGCAGCAGGACCGCAAACAGGGCCAGCAGGACGGCACCCGTCCGTCGGGACAGGGGCACCGGCTCCGCATGCGGCAGGACCTGACGGGCCGTCCCCCGGACCGGGGCGGACTTGTGGTCATGGGCCTGTTCCCGCGGACGGCACAGCACCAGCCCCGCAGCGGCGCCGAAGGCGATGGCCGCCACCTGGGCGAGGGTTCCGCCGGCGAAGGCAAGGAGGGCGACGGCGGCAAGGGCGATGGCGGCGCGCGGGCCGTCGGGCGTCAGCGTCTTCACCATGCCCCACACCGCCTGCGCCACCACCGCGACCGCCACCAGCTTGAGCCCGTGCAGCACCCCCGCGAAGGTGGGGCCAGCGACCGCGGCGGTGCCGAGCGCGGCGGCAACGAGGGCGATGGCTGACGGCAAGGTGAAGCCCGCCCAGGCGGCGAGCCCCCCGAGAAGCGATCCCGACCGCAGGATGCCCAGGGCAAAGCCCAGCTGGCTGGAGGCGGGGCCGGGCAGGAATTGGCACAGGGCGACGAGATCGGCGAAGCCCTCGTCGTCGATCCACTTGCGGCGCAGCACCAGCGCGTCGCGGAAATAGCCGATATGGGCGATCGGCCCGCCGAAGGCGGTGAGGCCGAGCTTCAGGAAGGCGAGGAACACCTCCCCCACCGTGCCACGGGTCCGTGCCGCCCTGCGCCCTGCGTCCGCCTTGCCGTCCATGGTACGCCCCGCCGCCTCGTGCGGGTCTGGATGTCACCGGCGAAGGCCGCCCGTCAAGCCGCAAGAACGTGTCCCTCGACGATGCGGGCCACGGCTTGCGCTGGCGCAGCCGTGGCCCCGTGGCGGAAGAGGAACCGCAGGGCCGGGCGCGACCGGCGGCGCCGTATCGCGGCCCGGCAAGGCCCACCGGTCCGGAGGGCAGGCCTTACTCGGCGGGGGTGCCGGTCGGGACGGTGGAGATGATGCCCTCGTCGAACTCGTCCTCGAGGGAGATCGGCTCGCCGTTCAGCGCCCGGGTCAGCTGCGCCTTGTCCAGCTCGCCTTCCCAGCGGGCGACCACGATGGTGGCCACCGCATTGCCGATGAAGTTGGTGAGCGCCCGGCACTCGGACATGAAGCGGTCGATGCCGAGGATGAGGGCAAGACCCGCCACCGGAACCGACGGCACCACCGAGAGCGTCGCCGCCAGGGTGATGAAGCCGGCGCCGGTGATGCCCGCCGCGCCCTTGGACGAGAGCATGGCCACGAGCAGCAGCAGGATCTGTTCCTCGAGCGACAGGTGGATGCCGGTCGCCTGCGCGATGAAGAGCGCGGCGAGGGTCATGTAGATGTTGGTGCCATCGAGGTTGAAGGAATAGCCGGTGGGGATCACCAGGCCCACCACCGACTTGGCGCAGCCGGCCCGCTCCATCTTCAGCATGAGGCCCGGCAGGGCCGCCTCGGAGGACGAGGTGCCGAGCACCAGCAGCAGTTCCTCGCGGATGTAGCGCAGCAGCTTCCACAGGGAGAAGCCGTTGTAGCGCGCCACCAGCCCCAGGACGATGAACACGAACAGCGCGGCCGTGAGGTAGAAGGTGGCGATCAGCATGGCGAGGTTCTTCACCGAGCCGATGCCGTACTTGCCGATGGTGAAGGCCATGGCGCCGAACGCTCCGATGGGCGCCGCCTTCATCACGATGGCCACCAGGCGGAACATGGCGTGGGACGCCGAGGTGAACAGCGTCAGCACCGGCTGGCCGTAGTCGCCGATGCCGCCCAGCGCGACGCCGAACAGCACGGAGAAGAACAGCACCTGGAGGATGTCGCCGTTGGCCAGCGCGGAAACCGGGGTCGACGGAATGATGTCCATCAGGAAGGTGATGATGGAGGCATCGTGCGCCTTCGCCGCATAGGTCGCGACCGCCTTGGGGTCGAGCGTCTTGGGATCGATGCCGAGGCCCGCGCCCGGCTGCACCACATTGGCCACGATGAGACCGATGATGAGGGCGAGGGTTGAAAAGGCGAGGAAGTAGATCATGGCCTTGCCGGCCACGCGACCGACCTTGCCAAGGTCACGCATGCCGGCGATGCCGGTCACCACGGTGAGGAAGATGACCGGCGCGATCACCATCTTCACGAGCTTGATGAAGGCGTCGCCCAGCGGCTTCAGGCTGGCGCCGATATCCGGGTAGAAATGGCCGAGCAGGGAGCCGGCGATGATGGCGACGATCACCTGGAAATAGAGGTGATGGTAGAATTTGCCGGGGTACACGTGCTTTGCCGCGGCGGCGGGAAGGGCGGGGGCCATGGAGTCTCGTTCCTCCGCCGGAGCCGTGGTGCCTCTTCCGTTGGGCACTTCGGGCGCCGGATGCTTCGTTGAGGGGCCGGCGCACGCGCGCCGCTGACACCGCCCATTGCGCAAGCCGCATGCCAGTCCCGTGCGGCGCGCGCATCCTCGTTAAGTAATTGTAATCCATTGCTTCTCGTCAGCCCCTTCAATGCGGGACTCGACAGGGCGTGCGGAAGACGGCACAGTCGGCAAATGAACTGTGCGGAAATCCGCACACAGGCAGGCGGAAAGCCGGGTGGAAACGTCCTCACGCGAAGGTGCCGGGAAGGGCGGGCGAAGGCGGTTCCTCCTCGCGGCCGCGGCGGTGGCCGGCGTGCTCGCGGTCATGCTCGGGCTCGACCGCGCCGCCGATTATGCCGCCCGCCGGTGGGCGCTAGCGCAGGTGGAGGGCGGCGCGGAGACGGCCGCCGCCCTGCGCGTCGCGGTCCTGCGCAGCGAGATCGAGAAGCAGCGCTCCCTGCCCATCGCCTTGGCCCAGGACCCGGACGTGCGCCGGGCGCTGGAGACTCGCGACCCGGAGCGCCTCGTCGCCCTCAACAGGCGCTTCGAGGCGCTGGCCGCCGGGGCGCGCACCGGCGTGATCTACCTGATCGATGACGAAGGCCACACCATGGCCGCCAGCAATTTCCGCACGCCGGAGAGCTTCCTCGGCAGCGACTATGGCTTTCGCCCCTATTTCCGACTGGCTCTTTCCGAGGGGCGGGCCGAGCATTTTGCCTTCGGTACCGTCAGCCACAAGCCCGGTCTCTACCTCGCCCAGCGCGTGGAGGCGGACGGCAGGGTGCTGGGCGTGCTGGTGCTCAAGGCCGAGTTCGACCCCATCGAGGACGAATGGCGGCGCTTTTCCGAGCCCACCTTCGTCACCGATGACCGTCACATCGTGCTCATCGCCAGCGAGCCCGCCTTCCGCTTCCGCACCACGGTGGCGCTCGACCCGGTGGAGCGCAACGCCATCCGCGAGAGCCTCCAGTTCGGCGACGCCCCCCTTGACCTCATCGATCTCACCGCCGTCGCCGGCGACCCTCGGCTGAAGCGCGTGCGCCTGCCTGGGCGCAAGGCACCGGAGGAGTTCTTCGAGGCCTCCATGCCCGTGCCGACCACGGACTGGACGCTCTCGGTGCTCGCGCCCACCGCCGCCACCATCAATCTTGCCGCCACCGCCGCCCGCGCCTCCGCCGCCCTGCTCGGTGTCGTGGCGCTGGGGTCCGCCGGCCTGTGGCGCTCCCGCCGCCGCCGCCGGGTGCTGGCGGAGGCCCGCTCAGCCGAAGCGCGGCGGGAGCTGGAGGAACGGGTCGCCGCCCGCACCGCCGAGCTGAGCGAGGCCAACGCCCAGCTGCGCACCGAGATGGAGGAGCGCCGCCGCGCCCGCCTCGCCATCGACGCCTTGCAGGACGAGCTGGTGCAGGCCTCCAAGCTTGCCCTCCTCGGCCAGATCGCCGCCGGTGTCGCCCATGAGGTGAACCAGCCGGTGGCCGCCATCCGCACCTTCGCCGAAAACTCCCGGGCCTTCCTCGACCGGGGCGACACCACGTCGGCGACGCAGAATCTCGAGACCATCGCGGCGCTCACCGAGCGTATCGGCGCCATCACCGGCGAGCTGCGGGCCTTCGCCCGCAAGTCCGCTCCGCAGCTGGAGCCCGTGCCGCTGGGCACCGCCATCGACGGGGCCTTGCTGCTGCTGCGCTACCGCCTGCTGCAAACCTCCATCGCCCTCACCGTCGCCCTCGACGCCCCCGGGGCGCGGGTGATGGCGGATCGCGTGCGGCTGGAGCAGGTGTTCGTCAACCTCATCCAGAACGCCGCCGAGGCCCTCGGCACGCGGGCCGACGGGGAAATCCGCATCGCCTCGCAGACCGGAACCGACAAGGTGGTCGTCACCGTCTGCGACAACGGCCCCGGGCTTTCCGAGGAGGTGCTGGGGGCGCTGTTCCTGCCCTTCACCACCACCAAGCCGCAGGGCCTCGGGCTCGGCCTCGTCATCTCCAAGGACATCATCGTCGAGTGCGGCGGCACCGTCGCCGTGGAGAATCGCGGCGGCGCCCACTTCACCATCACCTTGCCGCGGGCGCGCGAGCCCGCGGCAGGAGCAGAAGAAGAACACCCATGACAGGCCTCACCGGGGTGGATGTCGCCTTCATCGACGACGACGACGTGTTGCGCGCCGCCAACGTGCAGGCGCTGATGCTCGCCGGCCTCAACGTCACCGCCTATGCCTCGGCGGTAGACGCGCTGGAGGAGATCGATGCCACCTTCCCCGGCGTGGTGGTGAGCGACGTGCGCATGCCGCGCATCGACGGGCTGGAACTGTTTCGCCGCCTGAAGCGCCTCGATCCGGACCTGCCGGTCATCCTTGTCACCGGCCACGGGGACATCACCATGGCGGTGGATGCCATGCGCGAGGGGGCCTACGATTTCCTCGCCAAGCCCTATCCCTCCGAACGGCTCATCACCGGCGTGCGGCATGCCCTCGATCGGCGCCGCCTGGTGCTGGAGAACCGGGAGCTGAAGCGGTCCGTGGAGGCTGCGAGCGAGGACCTGCCCCTCCTCGGCTCCACCCCGGTGATGGAGCGCATGCGGCAGATGCTGCGGCAGATTGCCGATGCCGACGTGGATGTGCTGGTGGAGGGGGAGACCGGTTCCGGCAAGGAGGTGGTGGCCCACGCGCTCCACCGCTGGAGCCGTCGCGCCAGCCGGCCGATGGTGGTGGTCAATTGCGGCGCGCTGCCGGAAACGGTGATCGAGAGCGAATTGTTCGGCTACGAGGCGGGCGCCTTCACCGGCGCGCTCAAGAAGCGCGTCGGCCGCATCGAGCACGCCCATGGCGGCACGCTCTTCCTCGACGAGATCGAGGCCATGTCGCCGGCCCTGCAGGTGAAGCTGCTGCGGGTGCTGGAGGCCCGCGAGGTGGCGCCGCTGGGCACCAACGAGACCCGGCGGGTAGACATCCGCGTGGTCGCCGCCTCCAAGGTGGACCTGCCGGCCCTGGTGCGGCAGGGCGCCTTCCGGGAGGATCTCTACTACCGCCTGCACGTGGCCGCGGTGCGCATCCCGCCCCTTCGGGAGCGGCGGGGGGACGTGCCGTTGCTATTCGGCCATTTCCTGGCGCGGGCGGCGGAGCGCTTCAACCGGCCGCAGCCGGAGCTCGACGCCCACGTCCGCCGCCACCTCGCCGAGCACGACTGGCCGGGCAACGTGCGCGAGCTGGTCCATTATGCCGAGCGCGTGGCCCTCGGCCTCGCCGAGGCGGCGCCCCCCATGCCGGCCGAGCCTCAGGAGGACGGCACGCTGCCGGAGCGGGTCGACCGCTTCGAGGCAAACGAGATCCGCGCCGCGCTGGAGGCGAACCAGGGCGACGTGCAGGCCACCGTCGCCACCCTCGGCATCCCGCGCAAGACCTTCTACGACAAGCTCCGGCGCCACGGCATCGACCAGGCCGCCTACCGGCTGGGGAAGCTCCGGGGATAGGTTCTGGAGCCGGCTATTCCACAGCCATGTCCCCCGCGGCGCCGAAAATCGCGGCCCCCTGGTCCGCCGGCCCGACGGCGGCGCGGAAGGCGGCGAAAAGATCCCGGCCGACGCCGGTGTGATGGGCGGAGAGGTCCGCCCTGGCGGCGGGGCGGGCGGCCCATTCGCCGGGGGGCACCAGCACCTCCAGCCGGCCTGACACCGCATCGACACGCATCACGTCCCCATCGCGGATCCGCGCGATGGCGCCGCCCTCCGCCGCCTCGGGGGTCACATGGATGGCGGACGGCACCTTGCCCGAGGCGCCGGAGAGCCGGCCATCGGTGACGAGGGCCACCTTCTGGCCCCGGTCCTGCAGCACCCCCAAAGGCGGCATCAGCTTGTGCAGCTCCGGCATGCCGTTGGCCTTCGGCCCCTGGAAGCGCACCACCGCCACGAAGTCGCCCGCCAGCTCCCCGGCCTTGAACGCCGCCTGCAAATCCTCCTGGGCGTGGAACACCCGGGCCGGCGCCTCGATCACGTGCCGCTCGGGCGCGACCGCCGAGGTCTTGATGACCGCGCGGCCCATGTTGCCGTCCAGCACCTTCAGCCCGCCGGTCGCCTGGAACGGCGTGCCGGCGCCCCGCAGCACCGCTTCGTCGCCACTGGTCGCGGGGCCTTCGCGCCAGCCGAGGCTGCCATCCTCGCCCAGCATCGGCTCGCGGGTATAGGCCGCGAGCCCCCGGCCGAGGACGGTCTCCACGTCCTCATGCAGAAGGCCCGCACTCAACAGCTCGCGGATGACGAAGGCCATGCCTCCCGCCGCGTGGAAATGGTTCACGTCCGCGGTGCCGTTGGGATAGAC
This sequence comes from Xanthobacter nonsaccharivorans, assembly GCF_043194755.2. NCBI lineage: Bacteria > Pseudomonadati > Pseudomonadota > Alphaproteobacteria > Hyphomicrobiales > Xanthobacteraceae > Xanthobacter > Xanthobacter nonsaccharivorans. The sequence goes on from NZ_CM195526.1 coordinate 4,811,393, forward strand.
GCGGGCGAGCAGCGGCGTCACCTCGGCCAGCTCCGAGAAGTCGTCCCAGGTGAGGGAAATGCCGCCCGCCGCCGCCATGGCGACGAGATGGAGCGTGTGGTTGGTGGAGCCACCGGTGGCGTGGAGCCCGACGATGGCGTTCACGAAGGCCTTCTCGTCCAGCATGCGGCCGGCCGGGATGGGGTCGTTGCCCAGCGCGGTGATGGCGAGCGCCCGTTCCACCGCCGCCCTGGTCAGCGCGTCGCGCAGCGGCGTGTCGGGGGTGACGAAGGAGGCGCCGGGCAGATGCAGGCCCATGATCTCCATGAGCATCTGGTTGGTGTTGGCGGTGCCGTAGAAGGTGCAGGTCCCCGGTCCGTGATAGGACTTCGCCTCCGCTTCCAGCAAGGCGTCGCGGCCGACCTTGCCCTCGGCGAACAGTTGGCGGACCTTGGACTTCTCCGTGTTGGAGAGGCCGCTGGTCATGGGCCCGGAGGGGATGAACACCGCCGGCAGATGGCCGAACGACAAGGCGCCGATGACCAGCCCCGGCACGATCTTGTCGCAGATGCCGAGAAAGACGGCGGCATCGAAGGTCTGGTGGGACAAGGCGATAGCGGTGGAAAGCGCGATCACGTCGCGGGAGAAGAGGGAGAGCTCCATGCCCGCCTCACCCTGCGTGATGCCATCGCACATGGCTGGGACGCCGCCGGCCACCAGCGCCACCCCTCCGGCCGCACGCGCAGCCTCCCGGATCAGCTGAGGATAGCGCTCGTAGGGCTGGTGGGCGGAGAGCATGTCGTTATAGGCGGTGACGATGCCGATGGAGGCGCCCTGTCCGGCGCGCAGCATGGCCTTGTCGGCAGGGCCGCAAGCGGCGAATCCATGCGCCTGGTTGGCACAGCCGAGCGCCTGTCGGTGGGGCCGGTGCGCCCCGGCCTCGGCGATGCGGTCGAGATAGCGCGCCCGGCCCGCGCGGCTACGCGCCGCGATCCGATGCGTCACCTCGCCGACGCGGGCGTTGAGAGTGGGCTGGGCCATGGCGAACTCCTGCTGGCTTCGGGCGTGCGGAGCTGGATCCTGCCGCGCCGGGCGCGCGGGACAAGTCCCGTTCCGGAGAAAGTCGCATGCCGATACGGGAAGAATGGGGCGCGCGACCCGCGCACGCCCCTGTTCGCGCCTCACGGGCGGGGCGGGATCTCAAGGCCGCGCTGGACCGCGGGGCGGTCAAGGCCCCGCTCCAGCCACCGCGGGACGTGCGTGAGGCTCGCATAGTCGACGAGCTCGCCCGCCCCATAGAAGCCGATCAGGTTGCGCACCCAGCCGAGCAGCGAGATATCGGCGATGGTGTAATCGGCGCCCATGATCCACGGACGATTGGCCAGCCGGCCTTCCAGCACCCCGAGCAGGCGCCGGGTCTCGGCGCGGTAGCGCTCCAGCGGGCGCTTGTCCTCGATCTCGCGGCCGGCGAACTTGTGGAAGTAGCCCAGCTGGCCGAACATGGGCCCCACCGATGCCATCTGGAAGAACAGCCACTGCAGCGTCTCGTAGCGCGCGGCAGGGTCCTGCGGCAGGAGCTGGCCGCTCTTCTCCGCGAGGTAGACGAGGATCGCCCCCGATTCGAACAGGCCGAGCGGCGTCCCGTCCGGACCGTCGGGGTCGATGATCGCCGGAATCTTGCCGTTGGGATTGAGGGAGAGGAACTCCGGCGTCCAGGTCTCGTTCTGGCCGATGTTGATGGTATGCGCCTCATAGGGCAGGCCGATCTCCTCCAGCATGATGGAGACCTTCACGCCATTCGGCGTCGGCAGCGAATAAAGCTGCAGCCGGTCCGGATGCTGGGCCGGCCAGCGCGTCGTGATGGGGAAGGCGGACAGGGTGGTCATCGGCGCTCCTTAGGCGATCCGCCGCGCGAGGGACGGCAAGGCGAAGCCACGCGGGGCGCTGCGGCTGCGGCTGACACGTTGGGGAGGACGCTCGCGCGGGCGGAGGTGGGGACGATGCCGAGCACATAAGCCCTCGCCGCTCCCACCGAAAGAACGCAGCCATCAAAAAGCCGCGCGGCGGACGGCCCGCTAAGGGAAGATCTCGCCCAGCACGTCCGCCGGGCGGCACAGGCGCACGCCCCTGCCGGTGAAGACGAAGGGCCGGTTGATGAGGACCGGGTGCGCAGCCATGGCGTCGAGCAGCGCATCGTCGCTCACGCCGGGGGCGCCGAGGCCCAGTTCCTCGAAGGGGCCGCCCTTGTCGCGCATGGCGCCGCGCACCGTAAGCCCGGCGGCCTTGACCGCCCTGGCGATGTCGGCGCGACCCGGCGGCGTCTTGAGATAAAGCACCACCTCGGGCTCGATCCCCTTGGCGCGGATCGCGGCCAGCACGTTGCGCGAGGTGCCGCACGCGGGATTGTGCCAGATGGTGACTTTCTGCGAGCGGCTCAAGGACCTTCCCTTCCCGGTGCAGCGCAGGATGCGGGACGCGACCCGCTCCGTGCAAGCGCCGGATACCCTCGACAGGCGGCACGGGATAAATTATCTATAATTCCATGCGGCAGGAGCCAGAAGAAACCATCGCCTCCCGGATCACCCGCGCCCTCGCGGACCGGATCATCGCCGGCACCCTCGCAGCGGGGGAAAAGCTGCGGCAGGACCATATCGCCGAGGAGTTCGGCGCCAGCCACGTGCCGGTCCGCGAAGCCTTCCGCCGGCTGGAGGCGCGAGGGCTCGCGGTGAGCGAGCCGCGGCGGGGCGTGCGGGTGGCGGCCTTCGACCGGGCGGACATCCGCGAAGTGGTGGAGATGCGCGCGGCGCTGGAGGCCCTGGCCCTGCGCCACGCCATCGCCAACCTCACGCCAGCCCTGCTGTCCGAGGCCGACGCTGCCGCCGATGCCACCGACCGCTGCACCGACATCAAGGCCTGGGACGAGGCCAACCGGCATTTCCACCGGCTTCTGCTGGCCCCCTGCGCCATGCCGCGGCTGCTCGCCACAATCGACGATCTGCAGGCCGCAAGCGCGCGCTATCTCTTCGCCACCTCGGCCGCGAACTTCGTGCCGCGCGTGGACCGCGAGCACCGCGCCATTCTCGCGGCCCTCCGCAAGGGGGACACCGAGACGGCGGTGGCCACTCTCGCCCGGCACGTGAAGCGCATCGGCTAAGCCCCGGCGCCAGGAACAGACGCTTCAGGCGGCCCAGGCCGGTCCGCCGCTGCGCCGGGAATGAGGATGGCCGCGTGGCGCAGGGCCCATGACGCCCGACACCCCAACGCCCTCCGGCCCCTTCGACCATCGGACGACCGCCCGCAGGCCATTGCCCCTTGCCGTTTGCGGCGAGGTATGGAATTTTTTGGAGATATCATATGTAAATTATCTATAATTTGGAGAGCCCATGCTGGCGGACACGCATTCCCTTCCCCCGACCGCCGCTTCCGCGGGGGATCGTGCGGGCTGGACCCGCGCCGAGGCCGAGGCGCTCTATGCGCTGCCCTTCAACGACCTCCTGTTCGAGGCGCACCGCGTCCACCGCGCGCATTTCGATCCCAACGAAGTGCAGCTGGCCCGCCTGCTCAGCGTGAAGACCGGCGGCTGCCCGGAGGATTGCGGCTATTGCTCCCAGAGCGCCCATTACGACACCGGGGTGAAAGCGACCCGCCTCATGGGCGACAACGAGGTGCTGGCTGCCGCTGCCGAGGCAAAGGCCTCCGGCGCCACCCGCTTCTGCATGGCCGCCGCCTGGCGCGCGCCCAAGGAGCGCGACCTGGACCACGTCTGCGAGATGATCTCCGCGGTGAAGGCCATGGGGCTCGAGACCTGCGCCACCCTCGGCATGCTCGATGCCCGGCAGGCGGAGCGCCTCGGCGCCGCCGGCCTCGATTACTACAACCACAATGTGGACACCTCGCCCGACTTCTACGGCGAGATCATCACCACCCGCACCCTCCAGGACCGGCTCGACACCCTCGGCCACGCCCGTGGTGCCGGCCTCAAGCTGTGCTGCGGCGGCATCGTCGGCATGGGCGAGACCATCGCCGACCGGCTCGACATGCTGGTGCTGCTGGCAAACCTCGCCCCGCCGCCGGAGAGCGTGCCGCTCAACCTCTGGAACGAGGTGGAAGGCGTGCCGGTGGCGCAGACCGCCCAGGCGGTGGAGCCCATCGCATTCGCGCGCCTCGTGGCGGTCGCCCGCATCCTCATGCCCAGGAGCGTGGTGCGCCTGTCCGCCGGCCGCTCGCACATGAGCGACGAGCTCCAGGCCCTGTGCTTCTTCGCGGGCGCCAATTCCCTCTTCGTCGGCGACACTCTGCTCACCACTGCCAATCCGGCCGAGGACAAGGATGCCCGCCTGCTCGCGCGCCTCGGCCTCACCGCCGCACCGGGCGGAACGGTCCATGACCACGGCTGAGACGCCCCTCGGCGGACCCGGGACGCATCAGGCTGCCCTCGCCGCGTTGGAGCGACGGGGGCGGCTGCGGGCGCTCGCACCCCGGGCGGGGCTCGACTTCGCTTCCAACGACTATCTGGGCCTCGCCGAATCCGAGGACCTGCGGGCCGCCGCCGTCGCCGCCCTCATGCGCGGCGTGCCGGCGGGGGCAGGCGGCTCGCGCCTGCTGCGCGGCAACCACCCCGAGCACGCGGCGCTGGAACAGGAGGCGGCCACCTTCTTCGGCGCCCAAAGCGCCCTGTTCCTCGCCGGAGGCTTTTCCGCCAATGCCGCCCTCGTGGCGACCCTGCCCCGGCGCGGCGACCTCGTGGTGCACGACGCCCTCATCCACGCCAGCGTGCACGAGGGCCTCGCGGCGACCCATGCGGAGGCCGTCACCACACCCCACAACGATGCCGGCGCGGTTGAGGATGCCATCCGTCGCTGGCGCGTCGCGGGCGGGCGCGGGCAGCCGTGGATCGTGGTCGAGACGCTCTATTCCATGGACGGCGACTTCGCCCCCCTCGACGACCTCGCCCGCATCGCCGAGGCCCATGACGCCATGCTGCTGCTGGACGAAGCCCACGCCACCGGCGTCTATGGCCCCGGCGGGCGCGGCCTTGGCGCCACCCTCGAAGGCCGCGCCAATGTGGTGACGCTCCACACCTGCGGCAAGGCGCTGGGGGCCATGGGCGCCCTCGTCTGCCTGCCGGCCGGGCTGAGGGACTATATGGTCAACCGCGCCCGCGCCTTCATTTATGCGACGGCTCCCTCCCCGCTGCTGGCGGCCATCGTGCGGGCCGCCCTCTGCCTCGCCGCCGCCGCGGACGACCGGCGCGCGCTGCTGCACGCCCGCACCACGCAGGTGCGCGAGGGCCTCGCCCGCCTCGGCCTGCCCTCCACGCCCTCGCAGATCCAGACAGTGCTCCTCGGCGCCGACCGCAGGGCGACCACAGTCGCCTCGGCGCTCCAGCACGGGGGCTTCGACGTGCGCGCCATCCGCCCGCCCACCGTGCCCGAGGGCACGGCGCGCCTGCGCCTCGCCCTCACCCTCAATGTCTCGGATGCGGACACGCGGGACCTGCTCGCGGCGCTGCCGCGCGTGATGGCGGAGGCCGGAGTGGCATGAGCGGCTTCATCGTGACCGGCACCGACACGGACATCGGCAAGACGGTGTTCTGCGCCGCCCTCGCCGGCGCGCTGGACGCGGCCTACTTCAAGCCGGTGCAGGCCGGCCTCGGCGGCGAGACCGACTCGCAAACCGTGCTGCGCCTCTCCGGCCTGCCGGCGCACCGGATCCTGCCGGAGGCCTATCGCCTGGCCCTGCCCGCCTCGCCCCACTGCGCCGCGGCGGCCGAAGGCCTGCGCCTCGATCCCTCCGCCCTCGCCTTGCCCGCGACGCCGCGGCCGCTGGTGGTGGAAGGCGCGGGCGGGCCGCTGGTGCCGCTCGACCGGCGCACCGTGTTCGCGGACGTGTTCGCCCGCTGGGGCCTGCCGGTGATCCTGTGCGCGCGCACATCACTCGGCACCATCAACCATTCGCTGCTCGCCATCGAGGCGCTGCGGCGCCGGGGCCTGTCCATCCATGGCATCGCCTTCATCGGCGAAGCGGCCGAGGACAGCGAGGCGATCATCGCCGAGATGGGCGGTGTCCCCCGCCTCGGCCGCCTCCCGCACCTGCCCGAGCTGACGCCGCAGACGCTGCGCGCCGCCTTCGCCGCCGCTTTCACCCTCGCCGATTTCACGCCCGGGAGCCTTCGGCCATGAGTTTCGCCCGCCCATGAGTTTCGCGCAGCCGTCCGGCCTCAGCGGCCCCTCTCCCGTCTGGCACCCCTTCACCCAGCACGCGCTGGCTCCGGAGCCGCCCGTGGTGGTGCGCGGGCGGGGCGCCTGGCTGGAGACGGCGGAAGGCGGCCGCATCCTCGATGCCATCTCCTCCTGGTGGGTCATCACCCACGGCCACTGCCACCCGCGCATCGTCGAGGCGATCCGCGCGCAGGCCGGCCAGCTCGACCAGGTGATCTTCGCCGGCCATACCCACCCCGCGGCGGAGGCCCTGGCGCGGCGGCTGGTGCACGCGGCCCCCGAGGGGCTCGATCACGTCTTCTTCTCGGACAGCGGCTCCACGTCGGTGGAGGTGGCGCTGAAGATGGCCGCCGGCTTCTGGCGCCATTCCGGCGCGGCACGGACGCGCATCCTGGCGCTGGAGCACGGCTATCATGGCGACACCATCGGCACCATGTCGGCCGGGGCACGGGGCATCTACAACGAGGCCTACGCCCCCTTCCTGTTCGAGGTGACGCGCCTGCCCTTCCCCGAGCCTGGCCGCGAGGGCGAGACCCTCGCCGCGCTGGAGGCTGCCTGCCGCGAAGCCCCCGCCGCCTTGGTGCTCGAACCCCTGGTGCTCGGTGCCGGCGGCATGCGCATGTATCCGCCGTGGGTGCTGAGCGAGATGGCGGCCCTGTGCGCGCGCAACGGCGTGCTCCTCATCGCCGACGAGGTGATGACCGGCTTCGGGCGCACCGGAACCCTCTTCGCGTGCACCCAGGCGGGGGTGGTGCCGGACATACTGTGCCTGTCGAAGGGGCTCACGGGCGGCTCGCTACCCCTTGCGGCCACGCTCTGCCGGCGGGAGATCTTCGACGCCCATTATTCCGCCGACCGCACCCGCACCTTCTTCCATTCCAGCTCCTTCACGGCGAACCCCATTGCCTGCGCCGCCGCCCTCGCCAACCTGGACATCTGGGACGCGGAGGACGTGGCCGGCCGCGTCGCGGCCCTGGGCGCCCTCCAGGAGGAGCGCCTCGCGCCCTTCCGCGATGACCGGCGGTTCCGCCATGTCCGCCGGCTCGGCACCATCACGGCCCTCGATCTGGCGGTGGAGGACGCGGGCTACCTGGCCGGCATCGGCCCCCGCCTCGCCGCCTTGTTCCGGGAGCGGGGCCTGCTGCTGCGCCCGCTGGGCAACACCATCTACGTGCTGCCGCCTTATTGCGTCACGGCCGAAGAGCTGGACCTCGTCTATGCCGCCATCGCCGAGGCCGCCGACCTTGCGGGCGCCCCGTGAGGCGGGGGACGCGCATCGCCGGGCTCGGCCACCACGCCCCGGCGGGCCTCGTGGCCAATGCCGAGATCGAGCAGCGGCTGGGGCTGGAGGCGGGCTGGATCGAGCGGCGCACGGGCATCCGGGCGCGCCGGCATGCGGGCCCGGACGAGGCGATGAGCGACCTCGCCTGCGCGGCGGCCGAGATGGCTCTCTCCCGGTCGGACCTGCCGCGCGGTGCCATCGGCCTGACCCTGCTCGCCACCTCCACGCCCGACCACCTGCTGCCGCCCACCGCGCCGCTCCTGGCCCATCGCCTGGGGCTCACTGCCGGTGGGGCGGTGGACCTCACCGGCGCCTGCGCCGGCTTCCTCTACGCCCTCGTGCTGGCGGACGGCTTCGTGCGGGCGAGCGGGCGGCCGGCGCTGGTGGCCGCCGCCAACATCCTGTCCCGCCGCATCGATCCGGACGATCGCAACACCGCCGCCCTTTTCGCCGACGCCGCCGGCGCCGTGGTGCTCGCCCCCTCGGAGCGGCCGGACAGCGGGCTGCTCGCCTCCGCCCTTTCCGCCGACGGCGCGGGCTACGACCTCATCCAGATCCCCGGCAGCGGCACGCGCCGGGGGCCGGACGCAGCGGCCGGCACCGGGCACATGGTGATGCGCGACGGCCGGGCGGTCTTCTCCCGGGCCATCGACATGATGGCGCACGGCTGCCGCAGCGTGCTTGCGGAGACGGGCCTCGGCATGAGCGACGTGACCCATTTCGCGCCGCACCAGGCCAATGGCCGCATCGTCGCAGCCCTGGAAGAACGGCTCGCCATAACGCCGGGGCGCACGCTTTCGAGCTTCGAGGACTTCGGCAATTCGTCGGCCGCCACCATCCCCTTCACCCTGTCCCTGCGGGCCACGGAGCGGGACTACCGGGACGGCGACGTGTTGCTCATGGCCGCCGCCGGCGCGGGACTCACGGGAGGAGCGGCCCTGTTCCGATTCTGAGGGTTCCGGGGGCGGCCAGACCGGGAGCATCGCTCCGGCCCGGGCCTGGAGCGGCCTTCGGGGCGATGGTGCGGGCGGTCGGCACATAATAGTAAAATCAGGTGCAATCAAACCGCATCAGACTTATCCGCATGATGCTGTCGGAATAGGTTTTTAAGAGGTTTGTAACATCCACGAATATCGCCAGTTGTCATCTCGTATCACTCCATCTACATCCAATATGTGGATTGGAGTGTGGCTTGGTATGGCAAGGGAACTTCATCGTCTCTCGACGGTATTCGTCCGCCAGGCTCCTGCCGGCAAGTATGCCGATGGCGGCGGCCTCTGGCTCCACAAGCGCGACGGAAGCGCTGGACAATGGGTGCTCCGGATCACTGTCCACGGGCGAATGCGCTACATGGGGCTTGGGGCAATTGCCGATGTCCCCCTACGTGAAGCCAGGGACGAGGCCAATAAGTGGCGCACCGTCGTCAGGGGCGGGAGCGATCCGATAAAAGAGCGCGAGCGCCAGCGCCGTGAGAAGGAGCGGAACCTCCATCTGCTGGCGGATGTAGCCAAAGACGCATTCGAGTCGCGGAAAGCCGAGTTGAGGGGCGACGGGAAGGCTGGCCGGTGGTTCAGCCCGCTCGAACTCCATGTCCTGCCGAAGCTAGGCAAGGTTCCCGTCGCGGATATCAATCAAATCGATATCCGCGACACGTTGGCCCCGCTCTGGCATGAAAAGGCTGCCACAGCTGAAAAGGCTATCGGCCGCCTTGGCGTCGTGTTGAAGCACGCGGCGGCGCTCGGCTTGAACGTCGATTTGCAGGCCGTGGACAAGGCCCGCGCCCTTCTTGGCAGGTCCCGGCACAAGGCGGAGAACATCCCGGCGCTGTCATGGCCGGACGTGCCGGCCTTCTACAAGTCGCTGAGCGATGGCAGCGTCACGCACCTCGCGTTGCGCCTCTTGATTCTGACCGGCGTCCGCTCCCGTCCACTGCGCTTCATACACGCCGATCAGATCGACAGCGACGTGTGGACGATTCCCGCCGAACTGATGAAGGGGCGCGAGGGGGACACGTCCGAGTTTCGCGTGCCACTGTCGGGCGAGGCGCTGGCTGTGATCGAAGAAGCGCGGCGGCATGCGCGCGATGGGTTTCTTTTCCCGTCCATGCGCAAGGGCGTGATCTCAGACATGACCTTATCCCGATACATGGAGCGTCAAAAGATGGAAGCCCGTCCCCATGGCTTCCGTTCCTCACTGCGCGTCTGGCTCGCAGAGACGACGGGCGCGCCGCACGAGATTGCCGAGACGATCCTGGGGCATGTGGTGGGCGGAAAGGTCGAACGCGCCTATCGTCGGACGGACTTCCTCGAACAGCGAAGAATGCTCATGGAGCGGTGGGCAGATTTTGTCACCGGGAAGAGCGGCAAGGTAGTCCAGCTTGCGGAGGCGCGCGGCTGATGGAAACTCCCGGCACGCCATGGGATATTGAAGCGCTGGCGGTTGTGCGAGATCATGACCGATCTATGGGCAACGCTCGTGATATTGTCATTATGGACTGGCTAGCGAAGGGCGACACGCGGCCATTCGCGGACTGGATCATGTGCGGGCATGCCCCATCCCAGGAAGTGCTTATTGCGCTGGCGGTGATGATGACGCGCGCCGACAATCCAAGCTTCGACCCTGCCGGTATTGACGATCCGAAGATGCGCGAGATTGCGGATATTTTCCCGCTCGGCATCGAAGTGACCGGCAAGGGCAAAAGGACGCGCGATCCAGCAAACATCATACGCGACAAGCTCATTGCGCGGGACGTGGCGAGGGCCATGGCGCGCAATCTTTCCAGAGAAAAAGCGGTTGGACTTGTGACTGACTGGCTTGCTGAAATCGGCATTCACATGGGTACGGATGCCGTTGAGAAAGCCTACAAGACACACAAATCGGAAATCGTGGGTACGAAACCCGACCAATCTGTACCGTGATCTAAAATTTCACATCATCAAGTATCGGCGCATCGCAAATCAGTGAGGCCGATATGACCGCTTCCGAACTCACGACATCTCCCGACCCGCTGCTCAATGTGAAGGAAAGTGCCGCTCTTCTCGGCGTTTCCACCCCGACATTTTGGCGGCGCGTTGCTGATGGAACCGCACCGAAGCCTCTCAAGCTGGGCAGCCTGTCGCGTTGGCCGCGTTCCGAAATTCTTGGCGTGATCGACCGCCTCAAGGCTGCGCGAGGCATGGCCTGACACTATTGCCATCCCCACTCGCCGGGCAAAAAAGCAAATGCCCGGCCGCGTTTCAACCGGGTGCTGGCTGTGGGTGCGAGTCATTAAAGCGACATCGTCGTTGCCATAATCGCATCAATAGGCCAGCCCGCGCATGCTGCGAGGGCGTTCACGTGAAGTATATGAAGCCCGAAGGTCTTGACGTGATTATCGCCGGCGGACCTAAACATCTTGCGGTGCTCGCCGTAGCGGCCCGCTATGGTCACGTTGATATCGTAAACGACATCCAGTCGAGGAAGCCATTCGGACTTACTCGGGATGGGAGCATCCCAACAATCTTCTTGATCGGGGATGACACCGAGAAATCTCTCGGACCGAGTGGGTTCCATCGGCCGTCTCTCAAGCGGGCTATCCGCGCCTCAGAGGCGTTCGTGCTGATCTCATGCGCGCCGCTCGCCGAGGCATATGCAGCGGCCGCGCATCTCGCGGTGGACCTCCGCCAACATGCCATGATCGTCGAAACGCGCCTTGAGCACGAGGCGGATTGGTACAATCTCATTCAAAATCTCGCGCCCGGCCGTCCCATCCTGCTCGCGACCGTAAAAGGGGGGCGCGCGTGATGGCCTACACCTTCGCCGACTGGCGGGCCGGCGTGCGCCCGCCTGACGGGTGGGATTGCGCTGACGCGGTTGATGACGGTTGGACAAAATCCGACCTAGACACGTACATGAGGACCACCGCGCGTCTATGGGTGCCGCCGGCAGAGCGCGCAATCGAAGCGCGGCACATGGAGCTGTCGGGCAAGATCAAGCGGCAGACCGTGGCGCCTGCCTATGATCGGCCGGCAGAGGATCGCGCTGGCGTGCGCTCCGGCCCCGTGGGCGGCTGTCACGCTTCTCCCTCTCGGCGCTCGCCGCCGCCTGTCCAGCATTCTCGGGCGGCGGGGGATGCCGCCTTGGGCGCGCCGCTGGTTCTTGACCGTCGCGACCCACTGCAGTCCGCGCGGAAGTTGCTCGCTGATCGATACACCGAGAACGGGGTGCGCACCCTGCACCACCATCGCGGCACCTTTCACGAATGGACCGGCGTCCACTACAGGCAGGCTGATCCCGGCGCGGTGGATGCGATCATATGGACCTTCCTTGAGCACGCCATTTGCCTCACGGAAACCGATCCTGAACCTTTCCGGCCTACCCGCGCCCGCGTTGGCGATGTGCGCGCGGCCCTCGCCGCCGCGAGCAACTTGAGTGCCCACGTCGAGCCACCGGCGTGGCTCACTGAAAACGACATGCCACCGGCCATCGAGTTGCTGCCCGTGCAGAACGGCTTGCTGCATCTTTCCAGTGGGGACCTTTACCCTCCAACGCCGGAATATTTCGGCCTCAACGCCGCTGGTGTCGCCTTCGATCCGGACGCGTTGGAGCCGAAGGAGTGGCTGCGCTTCCTTGAGCAAATATGGGGTGAGGACCGACAGTCCATCGAGACCTTGCAGGACATCGCAGGCTATCTGCTCGCGCCGGACACGTCGCAACAAAAGATCATGCTCATCGTCGGGCCGAAACGTTCCGGCAAGGGAACGATAGCGCGGGTCCTCACGGGACTGCTCGGGCGGGACAGTGTGGCCGCCCCTACGCTCGCCAGCCTCGCGACGAACTTCGGTCTAGCCCCCTTGATCGGGAGGTCCGTCGCGAGCATCGGCGACGCGCGACTCAGCGCCAGGGCCGATCAGGCTGCCATCGCAGAACGGCTCCTGTCGATCTCCGGTGAGGACAGCATCACCATCGACCGCAAGTTCCTCTCGGCGTGGACGGGGCGGCTGCCCATCCGGTTCCTCATCATGACGAATGAGTTGCCCCGCCTCTCGGACGCATCAGGGGCGCTCGCCTCGCGCTTTGTGGTGCTGACCATGGAACGCTCGTTCTTCGGCAACGAAGACCGTGCCCTGGGGAACCGCCTCATGGGAGAGCTTCCAGGCATCCTGAATTGGGCGCGTGTCGGCTACCTCAGGCTTCAGAAGCGCGGCTATTTCCTCCAGCCCGACAGCGCACGCGAGGCAGTTGACGAGTTGGAAGCCCTCGGCTCACCGGTCGCCTCGTTCGTGAAGGATCGGTGCACCGTCGCCTCGGGCCTGCAATGCCCGGCCGAGCGCCTGTTCGGTGAATGGAAGCTCTGGTGCGAGGCCAGTGGGCGGCGGGAGCCAGGGACCATTTATACATTCGGGCGTGACCTGAGGGCCGTCGTTACCGGTCTTCGCGTTGTAAGGCCGAGGATCGAGGGGCACCAAACACGCTTCTATGAGGGGATCGGCATTGCTGGTGCGACCGAGCAGGATCGTTCCCGGCCATACAACGATTGGTGAGTGAGCCGCGCTGAGACGCGTCTCTCACCATTGCACGTGAAGTCAGATTAAAGAGGGTTATATAAGCCAATATAAAGCAGAAGAAAATGGGATTACAATGTACTGAAATGCGTCTCAGCGCGCCTCACCCTGCCGGCCCATGAGGACGTCATGCACTCTAAAGACCTGAACGATCCGGCCAAAGCCGAAGCCTTCCTACGCCGGAGCCTCGCCGAAGTGGAAGCCGAAATTGCCAAATGGGAAGCTCAGTTAGGGGAGGTCGACCCCAACAGCCTCGATGCCGCTCGCGCCCGGCTTCAGCTCCAGTTTCGTCACGCCGACCGCGAGCGCCTGTCCGCCGCCATGGCGACAGCGGATCGGATTAGGGCAGTTTGAAATCTGTAACTCTTGCGAAGCTTCCCGTCGAATGCACTATGCGGCGTGCCCGTGCATGAACTAGGCCGTGTACTCATAAACCCAGCGGCGTGATGCGAAGGCAATGTCCGCGTTGCCCCTATAGCCGCCGGGGTTGTGCGGCAACACAGAATGTCTCGATGCGCCAGAACCGGACACCGGGTTGCAGCCAGCAAAGCGGACATTCTTGTTGAGCATTTCCGGTTTCGGAAAGCAGCTCTCAGTCAGGTGAGATATCGGCTTCAGACCGCACTTATGCGCGCCGAGCCTTCAGCCGCCGCGCTGCTTCATCGCGCGAAATTCGCGCGGCCCGAGGCCGGTCGCCTTTCGAAAGGCGCGGGCGAAATTGGCGGGGGAGGAATATCCCAACTCTGCGGAAATATGGGTGACCGACCCGCTCGTATGGCGCAACAGCTCGGTCGCGCGCTGAACTCTGACCGCGGTCGTGAGACGACGAAAGTCCGTCCCGGCACCGTGCAGTTCCCGCTGCAACGTCCGGACGCTGGTGTCTATGGATCGGGCGATATCCTCGATCGCGACGTCGCCGGCGAGAACCTGGGTCCGGATCTGCTCGACGGCGACGCCCAGCAGGCTCCGTGGAGCGCCGCCCGGCCGGTCGCGTGCGACATCCTCCAAGGTCACGATTGGCTGCGCCGCGCGCTTTGAAGCCGCCATCAGATGGCGCCGCTCGGCGACGATGGTCACGGCTGGCGCGTTGAAGAGCACCGGGCACTGAAACACGTCCTCGAAAAGAGCCGCCTGATGCGGTGTCTCGATGTCGAGTTCTATACGCAAGGGCCGCCAGCCCTCGGGCAAATAGGCCCTGAAGAGGCTGAGCAGTTCGCCGGCTGCGGCGCTGGCCACAGCGGCGTATTCCTTGGTGCCGGCCAAGGAAGATGCGTAACTATACCGGACTTCGCCGGCAACGGTCGTGACGGACAGCTTGTCATAGGTGCTGTGATAGCGCAGCGCCTCGATGCTGCGCTTGATCGCCTGTCCGAGGGTGCCAGCGCCAAACACATAGCGTCCGAAGCTGCCATACGCTCCGGCATCCATGACGGGGGCGATCAGGAGCCGAGATTGGGCTCACCGGCTGCTTTTCCGACCGCATCGACGAAATCAACCATCGCCTGTTGCGGAATGAAACTATGGCAGCCTTCGATCAGCTCGACATCGAACCCTGCGGCACGATTGGCCCGCTTGAGCGCCCTCTCCCCGATTTCGTTGCGTACGAACGCGGGCAGGCCCTGCAGGACATGGCTGGAAATCACAGGGACTGCGGCCATGTGACGAGGGTCCCTGAACATGCCGTCGGTGGCGCAAAATGAGTGGCTTCGATATCGGCTGCCGCTTAGCGTGGCAACAGGGTCCTGCGGACAAGTCGTTGATGATTTGGCCCCGTGCGCGCAGGGGGTGTCCGTACATGGTGAATGAGCCCGCGAAGGGGACGCGAACGATGATCCGGCCAACCTTGATCGGCAGCCTTGCCTTGATGCTCGCGGCAGGCTCCGCCTACGCGCAGGTGTCCACCGAAACGGTCAAATCGTTGTCGGCGCCCTCCTCGATCGAGACCCGTGCCGGAAAGCTCGAGTTTCGCGACGGCGCGCCGACGGAAGAAACCGCGCAGAAGGTCTACGACACGCTGGACTTCACCCGCGCGCTCAACGTCTACAACAACAGCTTCCGAGGGGCGTCGGCGCTCGCCATCGTCAAGGGCTTCCAGGGAATCGGCGCCAATCCCGGCGATGTCGTCATCTTCCCCGAGCTGATGGATTCGAATTCGCTGTTCCTGACCGCGAATGCCGACACGGTCTACTACCTCACCGGCCTCGACCTGAGCAAAGGCCCCATGGTGATCGAGCAGCCGTCGAACGCCATCGGCACGATCAACGACATGTGGTTCTCCTGGATCATCGACATCGGCGCGCCGGGGCCGGACCGCGGGCTCGGCGGGAAGTATCTGGTCGTGGGGCCCGACTATAAGGGGCCGCTGCCTGAGGGCGGCTACTTCGTCGCCCGTTCGAAGACGAATTTCGCGCTTTATGCCGCGCGTGCGAACCTGGTGGACAACGATCCGAAGCCGGCCGTCGACAACATCAAGCGCACCATGAAGGTCTATCCCTACCAACCAGGTGCTTTCGGCTCCAGCATTGCCCAGGCCCTCGATGGTACGGTGCGCATCGCCGGCGAGCCGAAGATTCCGGAAACGAAGTTCATCGAGGCGTCCGGACGCGCGTTCAACACGATCCCGCCCAGCGACTTCGGCTTCTTCGAGCTGATCAACGAGAACGTCCAGAACGAGCCCGCCACCAGCTACGACGTGGAGCTGACCGGCCAGCTCGCCGCCATCGGGATCGTGCACGGCAAGCCGTTCCAGCCGGACGAGCGGATGAGGAAGATCCTGTCCGAAGCCGCCGCGGTCGGCCAGGCGACGGGCCGGGCGCTCAACTGGCGCTTTGCGCTGAAGCACCCGGATTGGGCCTATTATGAAGGCTCCCATTGGGGCAGCATGCTGTGGGAAGGCGGCGCCTTCTTCGAGACGCCCCCGCCCGTATTCGAGAAGGGTATCTTCAAGCCCCTCCCGCCGACCGGCGCCCGCACCCTCGATTCACGCACCGCCTTCTACTACGGCTACACGCTCGACTCGCCGGGCATGATCATGCGGATCCCCGGCGTGGGCTCGCAATATCTGATGGGTTTCCTTGATTCCGCCGGCAAGCCGTTCGACGGCGCGAAGACCTACAAGGTGAGCCTGCCCAAGGATATTCCGGCGGCGGCATTCTGGTCTTTCACGCTCTACGACAACCAGACGCGCTCGATGCTGCAGACGCCACAGAAGTATCCGCGCGCCGGCAGCCAGAGCTACCCCTCGCCTGCGGCGGAAGCGGCCAGCGATGGCACCACCGCAGTTTATTTCGGTCCCGTCCAGCCGAAGGGCGTCGCGCGCGGCAACTGGATCCAAACCGATCCCCAAAAAGGTTGGTTCACGATTCTTCGCCTCTACAGCCCGCTCCCGTCGTTCTTCGAGAAGAGCTGGCGCCCGAGCGAGATCGAACCGGTCGAGTGACCCCATCCGGAGCGGACGGCGGCGCGTATCGAGGGAGCGCCGCGCTTGCGCCAAGACAAGACATTGGCTCATTGCCGGATAGCGGACGGTTGGCTTTGCGCCCCAAGAAACGACATTAGATCCCTGCTTGACAGCAGCGCCGACAAGCCGACATCCAGTTGAATGTTCTAAATCCCGGCTGATCATGTCATGCTGGTGCACCAAGCTGGCGCGGTGGCATTGATCCGTCTTGAGGGTATTAGTGAGATGGGGGCAGTTTCCGCAGCAGAACTAGCTAAGATTGTATACCTTGATCCCCGGGCCGTAGACGGCCGCTCTCTATTGATGATGCCCCTCTGGGATGGGTTCACATGGCATCTGTGGACCGAGGCACCTCCCGGTTCGATCATCAAACTTCAGGTCGTCGATGCCATTCATTCCAACTACGTTGCCAAACAGCCTGCTCACGAGACGGATATTTGGATAGAATTCGTCGATCATATGTGGCAGCGGGCAAGTTGGCCTGAGGTCAGTCAGATCATCCTTGGCATTCAAGATGACTTCCATCTGCTCGCAACAAGTGTTGCAAAGCTTCGCCACTTCTTCGACACCCGGGACAAAATCGGCCAGACGCTTATCAGTTCGTTCGTTAAGACCGAACTGGAATATCTCATTACGGTCGCGAGATCAGTGTTCGATTTGCTTCAGGAAGCTCTAGCCGCCATTTGGAACAACCGGGTCAACTTGCTCGACGCGGCGCAAGAAGCGATCAGAAAACGGCACAAGCTACCCGATAAGTTTACGAAGATGGCTATTCAGGGACGTGAAACAGCTAGGCCGATCGAGGAACTGACAGGCCAATATGCGATACCGCCTGTCCTGGCGGAGCAATATCATCGCTTTGCGCCATTCTACGTATCTCTCCTGAAGGCGCGCGACAAGATCATTCACGGTGGCGGGAGTGTTGAAACAATTTTCGTCACCGAAAAGGGCTTTTGCGTTGATCGTAATGCAAAGACCTTCGCGGATTTCGAATGGAAGCCTGACCATAATTACAATGACACGCTGGTATCGTTGCTGCCATGGGTCGCTCACGTTGTATTTGGGACCATCCAAGCCTGCAACCACGTTATGGGCGCTTTCGCCTCCGTGATCTCGATGCCGCCTGAAATTGCGCCGGGTTATCACGTCTTCATTCGCGATCCGGCGAATGGTGCGCTCAGCCAACTCGCCAATGCCGTCAATGGAAACCTTGTCTGGTGGTCAGACACGATGCCAAGCTCGTAGATGACTGTTGACCTAACGAGAGCGCTTGCCTGATCCCTATGTCAAACCGGCCTTTCCGCTCCCGGCCCCAAGTCGGACGCTCGCCAGCGCGCAGCCAACATAACTGGAAGCGGACGCTCCCGATGTCCACCTTGGGTCGTCCGCACGGGCGCTGCGGCCGCCTGCGCCAATCGCGGAACTTGGATTCGCTCCAGATTCCGCACCTTCAGACCGAGGCTTCGGCTACACCCAGCTTTCTTCTCCACCACTCGTTCGCGCTCTCGACGAGCTCCGTCACGAGCCACAACGTGCCGTCGGGCGATGTTTCCACCATCACCTCGACTCCGTTTATTGGCCACCCACAACGAAGGTTCCCCACCTCGACCTCTTGAGTACCGAGGTCTTCGTACCTGATGCCCGGACCACTGCGGATGACGTGCTTGGTCGCGTTAGCGATGTCGTTCACTTGACCAACCGCCCAATTTTCCCTGCGCGAACTGAGCCTGAGCTCTTTGACGCTCGACTTGGTCTCCGACGCCTCTGCCGTCGCGTGCACATAGTGTTCGGCTAACGCCGAAAGGCAGAGACAAGCCAAACATGCGAGCCGTTTGTCGCTCGGATCAGCGAAGAATTCGGTCACGGTTGGTTCGACTATCTGCTGGTAAAACTCGATTGCTACCGCTGGTGAGTCCATGAGCCCTCCTACTCGCTATTCATTTTATAATATCGACCCGATCTGTGACCGCTGCCAAGTGGGTTCGCTCATACGCCATGCGGGCTTCGGCGAAGGCCCATGAGTCGAGCTCACTGGCCTTTGGTATAATTTGCGTGGTGGGAGGTGGTACGGCTCGCGTCAGTTGTGAAAGTTGGCCGCCGTCCGAAGAGCAGACCTTTGCAGCGAACCAAAAGGACATGCGTGATTGGGGGAGTTGCAATACATCCAGGGCGCGCGCACCCATGATGCAGCACGACTTGTATGCGGTCACCCCTGCGGCAGAATGAGATCAGGCTTCGTCCCTGAGCAGTTCTAGCAAGCGCGACCGGACCGGCACCGTGGCGCCCATCCAGACGTCGAAAGCAAAGGGGCTGATCGGCGCATCCTGGGATTTCCTCAACTCTTGTCGACACCAGGCGGACAATTCGCCGCCTATGCCACGCGAGCCGGCGAGCAGCGAGGCAAAGCTCATGCGGACTGGCGGAACGCTTGCGTCGCTCGAAAGCTGAGACATAAGCGCGGCGGCGACCTCGTCGTCACCCCGGATCCGACGGCTCATCGTCGGGAGCCAGAAAGGGATGGCGTCCCAATATCCGCCGCGCATTTCGGTTGCTGCCGCGCCGAGATTGCGCAGGACGGCGGCACACTTCGATTTCGTCGCGACCACCTTGAAGATCGATGCGTGGTCGAGGTGCCGCTGATGCTGCTCGGGATCGTTCACAAGCTTCTGGAAGATTTCTTCCAGCAAGTCTGAATCGGGCCAGCCGTCGCAAAGGGCGGCAAGAGGGCCGGACCAAATCCCGTGTTCGAGCATTCGCGCAAGTTCATCCAGAACCCCAGGATCGCCGGTGAACGCGTTGGCCAGCAGTTCGGCGGCGGTGAGTTCCATTTGTCGGGTCGTCCAGTTATCACCGTGTCCGGCGATCACCATGAGGCATCGGTCCATCAGCGACCGTGACTTCGGCTGGTTGGTGGCCATGAAGCGCAACGAAGCGGACGTCTGTTTTCCCGCCGCCCAGGCCTGAGCATCGACGATCTCAAGTGCTTTGCGAAGGCTGGGCGTCCGGTCTGCGTACTCTGAGAAGCGCTCGATGAATTGGCCCGGCTCAAAACTAAGGGCTTCCTGGATCTGCTCGATGGAAAAGGCCTGCTCGACGCGGTTCCAGTTGGCCGCTAGAGCCTCATAGGCGAGCCTGTTTTCCTGCAGCCGATCGGTCATCCCGATGTGAAAGAACGTTTCCCCCGCCATCACTTCAGCGGGCAGATGGGGCCAACCCGCGATGATCGACGCCGTGAAGGCGCCCAGCCGGCGACCGTCCATCCGTGGGCCAATGGCCCTGAGTTCACGGCCAAGATACGCCTTGTATTGGGGCGTGAGTTCGTCCCGGGCCGCACGAGTTCGAGCTATTGCGATCGCCGACGCCACGACGACGCCCCGGGCGACCTCATCTTGTCCGGCGGCCAAGAGGTCGCGGGCGAATGCGTCGTCGACTGCCCGCGCCTGCAATAGTGGCGTCAAGACGACACGCAGGGGAGTGGAAAGCGGCGCCACGACCTCCAGGATCGCTCTTCGGACCGGCTCGTGGTGCCCCATTAAGAGGGTGATCACGCTGGTGAGGCCGATGGCGTGGCGGAGCGCTTTCACGGCAAACGCCACGACTCTCGGGTCATTCGGTGCCGCTTCGATGAGGCGCATGGCCGTCAGGCTGTTCACGAAGAAGTCGCCAAAGAGGTCCATCTTCAGGATATCCCCGAGGATGCTCGAGTCCTCGTCAATGGCGTCGATCGCCTTCAGGCCCTTTAGGGCCATGTCGCCCCGCATTCGGACGTTGGTGGCGGCCTCGGAGACCATCTGGCGCAAGAGGGGCTTGGCGGCTTCCGCGCCGAGGATCTCGGGCAACCGGTCGGCCACGCCGCTCATCGTCTCCAAGTCCCAGTCCGCGACGCGGCGCAATGCGGTTGCGATATCAGGGTCGTCCATGCCCCAGAGATCGAGCAGCGCATCGACGGTCCAGAAGATCAGGTATTCAGGCTTCTTGAGGGTGGCGGTCAGCGCGGCCTTCAGGGCCGGTGTTGGGAAAATGGCGGCCGCGCGGGCCAGTTCGTAGGGTTGATCCCGTTCTTGCGCCCACGTATCGACCAATGCCGCCATCTCAGGATGACCTCGGAAATTCCGGGCCAGATCCTCGAAGAACTCATGCCGGTCCAACCCGCCGAAGCGATCCGGCAAGTCCTGGCGCAGCTGGGCGGCAACCTCATCGTCTTGTGGATACATCGCGGCTAGAGCGCGCAGCACCGCTTGACCGTTTCCCTCTCCGTTCCGCTGCGCCGACAATAGGATTTGCTTGACCGTTTCGTTGCCAGACCACCCGAGTGCAAGCACGGCCAAGTAGTCATCGAGCGCAACCCATTCCCGAGCTGTGACCTGCTCCAACAAGCGATCACGATCAGAATCACGGACGTCTCTGAGAACGACACGCGCGCGAATACCGATTAGGAACAAGACCGGATCGTCCGCTTCAGCGCAGGCGTCGACCGCCGCCTTGGTCGATGGCGTCTTCGGCCAACCGTTCGCCAGCGCCCAGACCGCCGCGGCGGCCACTCCCGGCGCGGACGTGGTCTGCGCGAGCTTGAGGATACGCGCGCGCCAATCGTCGTTGCCGGCGCACCGCGCAGCGAGTCCAGCGGCCGCGTTCATGCGCAGGTTGGCATCATCATCCTGCAACACGCGCCAGAGCACCTGATCGACGGCAGGATCCTCAGGCCATGCCGCGATCAGCTTGATGGCGTCACGGCGATTGAAGTCTGACCAGGCCGGGAACCAGGTGGAGAGGCGCGGCCGCACCAGGTTGGCGGTCTGCTCGTTCGAGAGCCCGGCGACCACGCGCCGGAGAATTTCCGCTCGCTCGGAAAGGTCGGGTCCCGTCTCCACCAGCTCGCAGAACGACTCGGCCAAACGTTGCGTAAGGGCGATCGGGCGGCGTGCGTCACTGAAGGTGATATCGGCCAGCAGTAGCGTCACGGACCAATCGGCCGGGGTCGCGGCATCGCGCGCGGCTTCCAGCGCCTCCACTAAGATCTGGACTTCGGTAGCCCGGGGTGCCGCTTCCACCACGAAGAGGAGGACGTCTCGCCAGCGCGGATCTGTGGCCCACGCGCCCATAATGGCGACCTGCTCGTCCAGAGAGAGGCCAGTGATATGCTGGGCGGCTAGAAACTCCTGGAAGGCACGATGCAGGAAACCGATCTCCTCCGGCGACTTCCGAACCAAGATGCCCAACGCTTCCTCGCCGACTGCTAGGAGCCTCCGGGCGCGAGCCTCCGCGTCGTGGGGCTGAAGAGCAAGGTCCGCAACCAGGAAGTTGTGACAAATCTGGCGGGCAGCCCCAAGCCGAACCGCATCCAGGCTGCTGTCCGACGTCGGGTTGGCCTGTACGGCATAGGCGAGACCAGCGAGGACTTTCTCCCGCGTCGCCGGATCGAGATCGTCGGCCTGCTCTGCGGCCATCGCGGCGCGCCCGCGCGCCATCGGATGGCTCTCCAGCATGCGGCTACAGAGCTCCCGATACGACCGGTAGCGGCTTCGGGGGAGCGCCGCGCCGGAAATCGAGAGCGCCAGCAATCCGGCCAGCAGCAAGGGCACTTCTGCAAGGGGCACGATCTGTGGCGACCGATGGATATCGGCGACGAGAGTCTCTGCACGTTCGCGGGCCCGGGCTGGTGCTGCGGTCAGATCGGTGGGGGCTGGCAGCAGGTGTTGCAGCCAGGCCGACACGAAATCGACCTGTTGCGAGATCGAGAAAGGGGCCATCTCGAAGCGTGCCCAGGTCGTGTCCAGGCTGGCGAGCAATCGCGCGCCATAGGGCCGGCTGGTGACGACGACCGGTAGCTTGCGCACGCCCACGAAGGTCTGCAGTAAGGTGACTGCCGTGGCGGCCGAAGTCTCGTCCACCCATTCGTCAATGCCGTCGACTAACAACAAGGTTCGCTGGTCTTCGATCGCGCGCAGGAGCAGCGGAACGAGCTCTGGCTCGCCGTGGGCCTCAAGCCAGTCCGTGACCACCCCCTGAACCGAAACCTGCGCACCGGCCTGCACACGCTTGATCTGACGGGTCCAGAACGGAAACGAGATCCACACCGGCAGGGCCGCGGGGAACTGTTCGCGCAGGCCGCCGAGGCGCGGCGAGTCCGAGAGCATGTCAAGGGCGAGGAACCGCAACAGTGTGCTTTTCCCGGCGCCGGGTGGGCCGACGACGACAGCTCGGTCAAGATCCCGCGACCAAGTCTCCAACGACACCGTGCGGGGATCGCGACGCTGGGTCAGGATGATGCTCGGTGCGGAAGGGTCGGCGAACCATGAGGAGCCGGATTTTGTGTCTGTCTTCGGCGCCTGAATGACTGTCGTCGTCCAGCCCTCGCTACCCTGTTCGGCCGAGGACACAAGATCTGGCGGGATGAACCGAGCGGCCAGGGCCAATGGCGGCCGCAACGCTACCGTCGTTGCCGCAGCGGCTCGGATGACTCCCGGATCGACGGCCGCGAAGTGCTCGGCATAGAGGCGCCCCAGCCGTTGCTTCAGATCGCTGAACTCATGGCCGTCGAGTCGCTCGCCTAACTTGCTCGCCGCGTCCTCGCCGCAGAAGGCCGTCACCCATCCACGCCCGAAGAAGTCATCGACCAGGTCAGAATGGTCCTTCATTGCCTCGGACAGCTTGGCTTCATCGCGCGTGTCGAAGACGATGTTCTTCTCGCGCAGACGGGCCGCCTGCGCCTCAATCGCATCGGTGACGTCCGTCTCGGTCAGCGATGCGGAAGTGCACAGCACGAAGCGCGTTGACCGTTGGGCCCAGCTCCCCGCGAGGAATTTGTCGACCGCCTGCTTCACCTTCGCGGGGCTGAAGGTCCTGTGGCGCTTCGACTGCCAGACTACATAGCCGTCCGGCGCAGCTTGCCGCACCAGGATGTCGATGCCGCCCTGGGATTGGCCGGCCGTCCCATACAGCTGCCAATGTTCTGGATCGCCATCCAACCGGGCCAACCGCAGGCAGAGGCGCTCGAAGTCCTGCCAGGACAGTTCGCCGAAAGGCAGCAGCTGACGACGCGTCACCACCGGGGGCGCGACCTTCGGCTCAGGGGCGTCGAGCAGCCAAAGCGGCTTGTCGACGACGGTTAGCAGCGCAGCGGAGGGCATGTTCGGACCCAGACTACCATAGGGGAAACGCCGCGACAGTTCGGAGTCTTAGGACCGGCGCCGCGGGCTTAGACACAGTCGCGGAGAACAAGTCGGCGTGGACGGACGTCAGGTCAAGCCGACACTCGCTGCCGGAGCGATGAATGGTAGACGCGGTGAATTCAGAATTTAACGGGCGCGGAAATGGACCTTCTCAAAGCCGCTGTAGAGTCAGCCCTCTGCTCACGGCGGAGTTTGAGTGGACGCCTGAAAGCGGAACGTCTGAGAGTCCGCTATGGGTCATTTCGACAATTTCGGCGAGGATTGTTGGTTGGTTGATGTCCACTCCTGTCCGTATGCGCCGTACCAGGACCGGGCCAGGAGCGTTGCGGTTAGCCCGGCGCCGTGATTCAAGCTCCAAACTGGGGGCTCGAATCGTGCGCTACGAACTCCCCGATCATGAATGGACTGCCATTAAGCCGATGCCGCCGAACAAGCCGCGTGGCGTTCCTCGTGTAACTTGCATCGATTGGGCTGCGGCTGCGCGTTAATGAGCCGCGTCCTAGCTTGCAAACCGACGCGCCCGCCGATCGTAAATACGGCTTACAACGTACATAATAGATGCAATCCCGATACCAATTAGACCAAAATCGATAGCCATTTCCAAAAAGAAATCCAGAGCAGCTCCGGGATTTTTATATATTGCGCGCAACACACCGTCGCCGCCTGACCACAAACTCAACCAAACTAGCACATTGATCGCTGACAATAATGTAGATATGAAAATTATAAATGGGAACCCCAGGATTCCGACCACCCATCCAGGCGACAATATTCTTGCAAACCGCCAAGCCGCGACGCCAGCGACGAATGCCAACAGGGCATTCATCATTAACAAATTGCTAACAAGATATTGATCATACGTCATAAGTCCCCCCCAGCAATAATTTGCGTGAACTCAGGCAACGCAGTGCCCGCGCGAATAGCCAGTGCGCTCTACACCTACAATTCAATGCATGGCTGTTTTCCCGGCCATTGAGTCCAGACGCTATCGGGGGGCTGACCTGCGAACCCATCCAGAGGCATCCCATGATATCGCTATAGTTGCCGTCCGAGCGCCGTGCGTTCGGCTCCAGCAGCTCTGTACGCAGTCCCGTTTAGACGAGCGCCGATGACGTGTTGAGATAATCACATCGCCGACATGAAAACAGAAATGTTGCAAAATTCGCAACAAAATCAGGTATTTACATTGGTGGATCGGCATGGCATTTAGGGAATAAGAATTGGGATTTCAAATGTAGATGCCGGACGATCGGAAACGCGGGGGAAAACGCGAAGGTGCGGGGCGTCCGAAGGGTAGCCTCAACAAGCGCTCGATCGAGGCGATAGAAGCCGTTGTCGCGAAGTACCCGGATTGGACGCCGTTGCTCCACTTTGCAACAGTCGCAAATGACACGTCGATGCCCGCTGATATTCGCCTTGATGCAGCAAAGGCGGCAGCTCCATTTTTCCATCCGCGTCCCAAGAGTGTCGAGCTTGATCCTGATGCCCTTGTGACGCTGGAAGGCCGTATTGCGGCCGCTCGCGCCTCGGCCACGTTGAAGGAGACGGGTGAGCATTTGGGTGGCCTGGGAGATCGGCTGCTTAGAGCGATGGCGCGCGCTGATGATCTCTTGCCGTCCGTCACCGTGGTAGATCGCGGCGATTAAGCCAAGCACCCGATTTGCGGATATCGTCATCAGCATCGCCCTCTCTCGAACTACGGCACGCGGCTCCGCTTTTGGCGGATCTGCGAGAATACATATTATAGTTGATAATCCAAGCCACGGCGAATTGCCATCCCTGTCCGCATGGATATGCGGAAGCTGGTTGGCCGGAATTTCGCGCGCCTGCGTCATGAGAGGGGTCTCACCCAGGAGGACGTTGAGGCCCGTTCTGGATTCAGTCAGCAATATCTGAGCGGGCTTGAACAAGGTCGGCGCAATCCAACCGTCATCACCCTGTACGAGCTATCTCAAGCGCTGGGTGTCACGCCCATGGATTTGATTCGCTCTGACGACTGCACAGGGTAGAGCGGCCGTGGGTCACGATAGAGTGGCCAGAAATCATTGAGCTGGCTATCGCGCCCCCTGGCTCCCCACCTTCGCTTTGATGAAATAGCCCCTAAACAGCTAGGTATGCCCGGGCCATTTTCGACAGTCTGCCCCTACCGCTGATGGCCATGGTGGCGGCAGCGGGCTGAACCCTAACGACCCGCCCCGTCCCCTACAATGTATGACGACCTGCTCGGCCCTCGCCATAAGACGAGGCTCCAACGCCCTTGCAAATGTGGATGCAGGTGTGGATTGCGACCTCTCCGAATCCGCTAACTATATGATAAAAAATAGATATTTTTATAAGAATGGTGCGGGCGGTCGGACTCGAACCGACATATCCGTAAGGACGGCGGATTTTGAATCCGCTGCGTCTACCAATTCCGCCACGCCCGCACATGGCCGCCAATTCTAACCTCCACGCTCTGCACCTATTCTGCACCTAGCGTTCTTTGAGGTTTCCTCGGCAACCTTCCTCGTACCCCATCAACCAATTGGCCTAAAACAGACTTTAAACACGTCGCGATATTCCGTCGCATGGTAGACAAACCACTTTTTGAGTCCGCTGCGTCTACCAATTCCGCCACGCCCGCATTCCGGCGGATTGCTATAGCCGCAAAGGGCCGTCGGCAGCAACGGGGGAATGGCGCTGTCCCCGGCCGCCAGGGCAGCAGCCCGGCCTCAGGCCCCGCGGAGCAGAAGATCGCGCGCCCAGGTCGCCGGCAGGCGGACCACGCTGCGGATGGCGGCGCGCGGCAAGGCGATTGCCCGGCGGGCGGATGTTTCCTCCGGCACGAGGGCTTCGAGGAAGGCCTCCGCCCAGTGGTCGATGTCCCTGGCCTCGAGCACCCGCATCATGCGGGAATGCCGCTCGCGCCGCTCGGCGAGGGGCATCTCCAGGGCGCGCTTGAGGGCAGCAGCCATGCTTTCCGTGTCGTGCGGGTTCACCAGCAGGGCGCCAGCCCCCAGCTCCGCCGCAGCCCCGGCGAATTGCGACAGCACCAGCACGCCGGGATCACAGGGGTCCTGCGCCGCCACGAACTCCTTCGCGACGAGGTTCATGCCGTCGCGCAGGGGTGTCACCATCGCCGCGTCCGCCACCCGGTAGAAACCGGCCAGCGCCGAACGGGAATAGGTGCGGTTCACATAGCGCAGGGGCGTCCAGGTCACGTCGCTGTAGGCGCCGTTGATCTGGCCCGCCTTGTGGGACACGTCGCGGTCCATCTCCTGATATTCGGGCACGTCGGTGCGGCTCTTGGGCGTGATCTGCACGTAGGAGACGCGATCATGCCACTCGGGCACGGTGCGCAGGAAATGCTCGTAGGCATCGAACCGGTTGGGGATGCCCTTGGAATAATCGAGCCGGTCGACACCGATGATCAGCTTGCGGTCCGACAGGCTCTCGCGGAAGGCCTTGACGTAGCGGGTCCGGTGCGCGTGCCGGGCCCGCCGCGCAAAGGCCGCCGTTTCGATGGCGACCGGGAAGGTGCCGAGCGTCACCTGTCGCCCGCCGATGTCGCAGCCGGTGCCGTCCGGGGTGATCCTGCCGCCCGAGAATTCGAGATAGCGGGCGAAATTGTCCCGGTCGCCGTCGGTCTGGAAGCCGACCAGATCGTAATGGGCGAGCGCGCCCACCGTCTGCGCATGCTGCGGCACCGCCTGGATGATGTCCGCCGGCGGCATGGGAATGTGCAGGAAGAAGCCCATGCGGTTCATGTGCCCGCGCTCGCGCAGGTGCCGGGCGAGCGGCATCATGTGATAGTCGTGGATCCACACGATGTCGTCCGGCTTCAGGATGCGGGCGAGATGATCGGCGAACATCCGGTTGACACGCATGTAGCCGGAGAGGTCCGCCCGGCTGAATTCCGCGAGGTCCGCCCGATAATGCAGCACCGGCCACAGCACCCGGTTGGCGAAGCCATTGTAATATTCCTGGTAGTCCTCGCCGGTGAGGTCGATCACGGCATAGGTAATGCCGGCCCGGTGCGTCACCTCCGGCGCATCGGACGGCTCGGGCGCCACCCGGCCGCTCCAGCCGAACCAGATCCCGCCTTTGTCCTTCAGCGCCGCATTGACCGCCACCGCCAGCCCGCCGGCGCTGCCGCCGGACTTCTGCGGCAGCGCCACCCTGTTGGATACGACCACGATGCGAGACACGAGGGTCACCTCCCGCGTTGGTGCGGCTGCGCCGCGAGGTGGGTGAGAAAACGGCGCACATCGGATGGGTCGGGCAGAACCGCCGCCGCACCGGCGCGGGGCGCGCCCACGGCGATGGCGAGGCCTCCCGCCGCGAGGACCGCGCGGAAGGCCGCTTCGTCCGTGACGTCGTCGCCGATGAACACCGGCGTGCGTCCGGCGAAGGGAGGATGCCGCATCAGGGCCTCCACCGCCGACCCCTTGTCGTAGCCCGCGCGCTTCGCCTCGAAGACGAAGTGACCGGGCAGGAGCACGAGGTCCGGAGCGGCCGCGGCGACCTCTTCAAGGGCGAGGCGCAGGTGCGGCGCCTGCGCCGGGCAGGCGCGATAGTGGATGGCGAGCGACGGGCCCTTGTCCTCCACGAACACGCCGGCGAAGGCGAGGGCCGCCCGCTTCAGCGCTTGGGCGACCTCGGGATCGAGGTCGGGCACCGCCTCGACATCGTGCCCCGGAGCGTGGCGCAACTGGGCGCCGTGGCTGCCGGCGGCGGCGAACCGGGCCACGCCGAACAGGCCGTCGAGCCGCTCGATCGTCCGCCCGCTCACCAGCGCCAGCGCGCCGGACGCAGCCTCGGCGAGGCGGGCAAGGGTGCGCGGTAGATCGTCGGGCACCACCACCGCATCCGGGTGCGCAGCGAGATCGATGAGGGTGCCGTCGACATCGAGGAAAAAGGCATGCGCCCCCACGCGGACCGCCCGCAGCGCTGCCGGCCAGGGCGCGTGCGGGTGAGGTCCGCGCGAAGGCGCATGTTCCGTTTCGGCACAGATGTCCGGAAGGGCAGACGGCACGTGGATCTCCCTGGGATCTGGGTCGGTTCTCCGTATCCTTTTACAGCCGGACAACGCAGCAGCACTGTCGTGGTTCCCCGGCGGCAGTGTCTCATTCCTGCCACGGTGGCGGCATTCCGAGGCGTTTGCCGGAACCGGAGGCGTTGCCGGGCGTTCGACCCACCGTGAGGGAGATGCCACGCATGCTCGAAACGGAAACGCAGGTCGCGACGGCGGCAGTCTCACGCCGCATCGCGGCGCTGAAGGACCAGCTGGAGGAGCTCCAGGCGACGCTCGCCCCGCGGGAGGCCACGCTGGAACGCCTCGCCACGGATGCGCGGGATTGGATCTCCAGCCGCGCCGCATCCTTGCCCCTTCCGTTCCTTGCCTCCCCCGCGAAGCGCGCACCGCTTTCCGTGCCCGGCGGACCGCTGGCAGTGGCTGCCGCGGCAGTGGTGGTGGGCGTCGGGGTGGGCTGCGTGCTATATGCCCTAACGTCGGGCTGCAGATCGCACCCGGCTCCGACCTCGTCGAAGGGCGGCGTGCGCCGGCCGTCGACAAAAATTTCGGATTGAT
Source organism: Xanthobacter nonsaccharivorans (assembly GCF_043194755.2). Classification (NCBI taxonomy): domain Bacteria; kingdom Pseudomonadati; phylum Pseudomonadota; class Alphaproteobacteria; order Hyphomicrobiales; family Xanthobacteraceae; genus Xanthobacter; species Xanthobacter nonsaccharivorans. The sequence goes on from NZ_CM195526.1 coordinate 4,840,619, forward strand.
GGTTTTGCGAAGCCGGCCCCGCCGGACGCAGGGCAAGGGAGAACATTATGAAAGCGGCTCTCATTGTGTGCGCGATGGCTCTCGCGCTGGGCGGTTGCAGTGAGTATTCCCGCCAGGACCGCGCCGTGGGCGGCGCGGCCATTGGTGCCGGCACGGGTGCGCTCATCGGCGCCGCTGCAACGGGAACCGGCACGGGCGCTCTGGTGGGTGGCCTCATCGGCGCCGGCACCGGCGCCATCATCGGTGCCGAGACCACCCCGCGCGCCTGCTGGGCCCGCGACGCCTACGGCAACCGCTACCGGGTGCAGTGCCCCTGAGGCCCTGACCGCCTGACGACAAAAGGGCGCCGCATGGCGCCCTTTTTTTGTGCCCGGACGATTGCCCCCGTTTTCCACTGCGGCGGTTCCTGGCACGGCGAATAAACCAGAGGTTTACCCTGAGTGGCGAGGATCACCCCATCTCCAAGCAACTGGGGCCGGGCGCTTCGCGCGTCCCGGCCCCTCCTTTTTTCCGGCCGCACGATGCCGCCGATCATCACGGAAGCGTGAGCGAAAGCCCGCGACCCGGCCCGCCACCCATCACGGTACCGACCGGCCGCCCCCACGCCGCATGACCCCCATGACGGCGAGGATCAGAAAAAAGGATGATCGCAACGAAGAAAATGATCTTCGCGATCTCGATGCCGTTCCGGTGATGCCGCCGAACCCGAGCGCCGCCGTGATCAGATCGATGACAGGGAAGGTCAGAGCCCGGATCAACATCAAGGCCTCCTTTCCATCGACCGCAGATCCTCTGGATATTCCCGGGATAACGTCATCCACGCATCGATCGATGACTGCGATCTATTAGTCACATGAACGATGTTGGAGCACGGCCGGGTCCCCAGGCGACGGCAAAAGTCCTCCTGCCATCGGCTACCGGAACAAATCCGGCGAACCCGCGTTCTGAAAGTCAATCGGATCACCATCGACGCATCGCGCGGAGAATCAGCATGACCGGACCGCGAGAAGGCGAGCCGCGAAGCGGCACACACGGCGACACGCCGCCCACCACCGCGGCGCGCGCGACACCCCATGGCTATGATCGCGCGGAGTTTTCTCCGGGTGAAAGCCGGCGCGATTTTCCCCGCCGGCGCCGCCCGGGACCGGACGAGGAGCGCCGCCTGCTGCGGGAAGCGGAAGCAGCCTTCGAGGGCCCCGATCGTCGTCACGATGCGGATGTCCCCCGCCCCGCCCGCTGGGACCGCGACGCCGGCGAGCACCTCGGCAGCGGCAAGGAGGCCTCCCGACGGCTCTATCGCGAATGACCCGTGCCCCATCCCATGCGCCGGCGCCGGTTCGGTCCGGGGTGGAGCATTTACCTTGTTGCAACGCACGCGGCGGAGTGCGACACCTCATCTTCGCCCGCGCCGGTATCGAAGAACAGCCATGCGAACGGCACGCCCTGAAGGCCCCCCTGACACGTCCGTGACGACCCAGCACCAGAAAGAGGCAGGCGGCATGCGAACGCCTCATCGTCGTGACATCTCCGCGCGTCAGGACCTGCTCGGGCGGGAGCTGCGCAAGCTGTTCGACGATTTCACCCAGGAGGATGTGCCGGACGAGCTGATGAAGCTTGCCGCGCAGCTCCAGTCCGCTTTCGCGGAGCGCAAGGATGAGGAGGCGCCGGAGAGCGAAGGCGCCGGGACCACCAGCGTCCTTGCGGAAAAGCGCGAGAACGAGGGCGAAAAGGCCTGACATCGCACCGATCCGGCCAACTCCGGGGGTGATCCCGGGCGCGTGATGCCTCCGCCTTGGCCGACGGCCGGCGGCGGGACCGTGAAAGAGCCGCCAGCCCTTGCCTTCCGGGGCTTCTTGCACTATTTGAGCTGCGTCCGAGGCCGCGCTCCCTTCAAAGCAGGGAGCCGCCTGGGCGGGCAGGGGCCAGCGGGATACGCGGCTCCGTTCGACGGAGGCAGCCCGCCCTGGCTTTCGCTGAGCGCGCATCGGGACGCCCGTTTCATCGGGATATTCAGAATCATCGTCCGTGCCGCCCGGCTTTCGCGCCGGCCCGCCAGTCTTCTGGCGGCCGTCCGTCTTTCCTTCATGGAAGGCCGGACATCCCGAGCGGTTCGGGCATCGCAACTCGTGATGCCGGCGCAAAGAAGTCTGGAGCGTGAATGTCCGCTGTAGAAACCACCCGTGAGGATTTCGCCGCCCTGCTCGACGAGAGCTTCGGCCGCGCCGATGTGAACGAAGGTGCCGTCGTCAAGGGCATCGTGGTCGCCATCGAGAAGGACCTCGCGATCATCGACATCGGTCTGAAGACCGAAGGCCGCGTGGCCCTGCGCGAGTTCGCCGGCCCCGGCCGCGAGAGCGCCATCAAGGTGGGCGACGAGGTCGAGGTCTATCTCGAGCGCGTCGAGAACGCCATGGGCGAAGCCGTCCTCTCGCGCGACAAGGCGCGCCGCGAAGAGAGCTGGGTCAAGCTCGAGAAGGCCTTCACGGCCAACGAGAAGGTCTTCGGCGTGATCTTCAACCAGGTGAAGGGCGGCTTCACCGTCGATCTCGACGGCGCCGTGGCCTTCCTGCCGCGCTCCCAGGTGGACATCCGCCCGATCCGCGACGTCGGCCCGCTGATGCACAATCAGCAGCCCTTCCAGATCCTCAAGATGGACCGCCGCCGCGGCAACATCGTGGTCTCCCGCCGCACCGTGCTGGAAGAGACCCGCGCCGAGCAGCGCCACGAGCTGGTCCAGAACCTCGAGGAAGGCCAGGCCATCGACGGCGTGGTCAAGAACATCACCGATTACGGTGCGTTCGTTGACCTCGGCGGCATCGACGGCCTGCTGCACGTCACCGACATCGCCTGGCGCCGCGTGAACCACCCCACCGAAGTGCTGAACATCGGCCAGACGGTGAAGGTGAAGATCATCAAGATCAACCACGAGACCCACCGCATCTCGCTCGGCATGAAGCAGCTCCTGGGCGATCCCTGGGAGGGCATCGAGGCCAAGTATCCGGTGGAGGCCCGCTTCAAGGGTCGCGTCACCAACATCACCGACTACGGCGCGTTCGTGGAGCTGGAGCCCGGCATCGAGGGCCTCATCCACGTCTCCGAGATGTCGTGGACCAAGAAGAACGTCCACCCCGGCAAGATCGTCTCCACCTCCCAGGAGGTCGAGGTTCAGGTGCTGGAAGTGGATTCGGCCAAGCGCCGCATCTCCCTCGGCCTCAAGCAGACCCTCCAGAACCCCTGGGAGGCCTTCGCCGAGAAGTATGCGCCGGGCGCCGTGGTGGAAGGCGAGGTCAAGAACAAGACCGAGTTCGGCCTGTTCCTCGGCCTCGACGGCGACGTGGACGGCATGGTCCACCTCTCCGACCTCGACTGGAACCGTCCGGGCGAGCAGGTGATCGACGAATACCGCAAGGGCGACATGGTGAAGGCCGTGGTGCTCGACGTGGACGTCGAGAAGGAGCGCATCTCCCTCGGCATCAAGCAGCTCGCCGGCGATCCCTTCGCCGAGGCTGGCGAAGTGAAGAAGGGCGCCATCGTCACCTGCGAAGTCACCGACGTGAAGGACGGCGGCATCGAGGTGAAGCTCACCGGCACCGACCTCTCGGCCTTCATCAAGCGCTCCGAGCTTGCCCGCGACCGCAACGACCAGCGCCCCGAGCGCTTCTCGGTGGGCGACAAGCTGGATGCCCGCGTCACCCTGTTCGACCGCAAGGCGCGCAAGGTGCAGGTGTCCGTCAAGGCGCTCGAGATCGCCGAGGAGAAGGAGGCCGTGGCCGCCTACGGGTCGCAGGACTCGGGTGCGTCGCTCGGCGACATCCTGGGCGCCGCCCTGAAGCAGCGCGCGGCCGCCGACGAGGGCGAGAAGGAAGACTGATCGCCCCTCGCGGTCATCAGCGAATGGAAAGGGCCGGCCATGTGCCGGCCCTTTTTCTTTTCCGGCGCGCCGACGCCCCGCACGGCTCGTCCATTGCCCTGCGCGAGAGCGAAGGAGTACACAACCAGGGGAGCCGGATCCGATCGGCCTGTGTCGGTCGGAGCGTGCTCTTTCCCGAGGTCCGGGGCGGTGTCACCGGCCGGCTTGCTGCCATCTGGCTGCTCCCCGCTCCGGCGCGAGAACACAGGGAGGTCATTCCATGGTGCGTCAGCTGGCTCGCCTCGGCATCGTCGCCGCCGTTTCGCTCGCCGCGCTGGGACCCGCCTTCGCCGGCATGTCCGGCAAGGAGGCCCTCGCCAAGTTCAACAAGGACGGGGACAACACGCTGGAAATCGTCGAGGTGATCGACCTCGGCACCAAATTCTTCAAGACGATCAATACCGACAACGACAAGACCCTGGAGAAGTCCGAGACCAAGGACCGCCTCACGGACGAGGATTGGGCGGCCGTCAACAAGGACGGCGACCAGACGCTGGAGCTCGACGAGTGGCTGGTCATCGTCCGCAACCGCTTCAACGATGCGGACGCCAACAAGGACGGCAAGCTGACCGCTGCGGAGCTGGATGCGCCCGCCGGACAGAAGCTGCTGCTGCTCCTCGTCAAGTGATCCGAACGCGCAGGCAGGACCAGACCAGCGGCGCGCGCCGGAAGGATCGACGTGCGGCGCGCGGTCGACAGAACATCCAAGGGCCGGTGGAGGCGCCGGCCCTTGCATTTGCGTGAAGACGGGTGAAGCTCCACACCTCAACCTGTAATTGTGGAGCTTTCCCATGTTCGACCGCTACACCAAGGCCATCCTCACGATCATTGCCGCAGCCCTCGTGGCTGGGGTCGTTCAGCGGGCGGTGACCCCCGCAGACGCCGAGCCCGCGCAGTGCGGGGACGTAAAGACCCCCTGCGTCGTGGTGCTCGGCGTCTGGGACAAATTCGCCGCCCAGGCCAAGCTGTGCGGTACGGACCTGCGCATTCCCTGCATGGCCGTTGTCACCCAGCCTTGACTGCGCCGCCTTAGTTGAGCCGGAGCAGGAATCGCCGGTTCACCGCCTGCAGCGGGCGGGCGTTCATGGGGAAGATGGCGCGGAAGGCATCGATATCCGCCTGCGCCACCTCAAGCGGGCTGGCGAGAACGTTCCAGTCCACGATCTCGGAGCACGGCGGCGTGGTCAGCGAGCCCTCGTAGCGATAGGTGCCCCGCGCCGCCGGCAACAGGCCGGCCGGATCGACCGGCGCGCCCATCACCTTCTCGCCGGGCTTGCGCGGCGCCGCCGCCATCACGGACGAGAAGGCGGCATTGGCCGCGCCCGGCTTCATGAACACGCCCACCACCAGCAGCCCGCCCTCGGGGGCGGCATGGACGAAGTGCGCCTCCATGGCCGTGCGCTGGCCATCGATGGCGTGCTCGCTGGGGGCATGGAAATGGAACTGCTTGAGCGCGTACGTCTTGCCGCCCTGGGTCGCGGTGCCGCCGTCGCCGGTCACGTCGGCCTGGATGGTGTGGCCGTTATTGACCACCTTGTAGGCGAGGGGCTTCCAGGCGAGCACGGGGCCCGCGCTTTCCGCCCTCACGGCGCCTTCGAGATTGATGGGTGATTGCTGGGTCCCCACCGCGCAGGCGGCGAAGCCTTGCTCCAGCTTGCCCCACTCCTGCGGCCCGCCGTGTCCCTCATAGGTCCAGTGGGCCTGGTCGGCGGCACGGGCGGCTCCGGCGCAGACCGGGCACGCTGCAAGGCCCGCGAGCAACGTGCGACGATTGATCTTCATGTTACCCCCCTAGCTTGCGGAGCCGGGGCCGGCTCCGGATGCGGCGGTTTCCCCGCCTTGCCCAAGCCTAGAACGCAATCCAGCAAGGTGGAAACAGCTTTTGCTTCCACCTGCGGCTGAAACACCTCTCTCTAACTTGAGGAATAGAACGCTTTATCCGATCAGATGACCGTGCAATCCGATCGGCGCGCGCGGACGGAGGCGCGTGATGCGGGCGAAGACCGGACAGATCCCGCTGGCCGGGCTCAGCGCGCGGGCCGGGCCAATGCGCCCCGCAGCTCCTGGATTGCCGCAGCCGCATCCTCGGCCCGCATCACCCCGCCCATGACGGCGATGCCGTGCGCCCCTGCCCTGAGGCACAAAGGCACCGTCTTCGCCTCGATCCCGCCGAGCCCGATGACCGGCACGGGGGATGCCGCGACGAAGGCGGCGAGGCCCTCCGCGCCGAGGGCCGGGCCGTAGCCGGGCTTCGACGCGGTAAGAAAGACAGGGCTCGCGGAGATATAGTCCACCAGCGCCGGGTCCGTCGCCGCCGCATCCTGCGGACGATGCACGGAAATCCCCACCAGCGTGCCCGGCCCGAGCAGTTCCCGCGCGGCGGCCGGATCGCCGCCATCGGGCAGGTGCGCCCCATCCGCTCCGGCCGCCAAAGCGAGAGCCGGTGCGCCGTGCAGGGTCAGCCGGGCGCCGAACGGGCGCGTGACCTCCCTGAGCCGGGCGAACAGGGCCAGCTGCTCCGTCTCGGGAAGGTCCTTCTCCCGCAGGCTGACCCATCGACAGCCACCGGCGCAGGCGCGCGCCACCACGTCCGCCAACGCGCCCCGCGCCTGCGCCCGGTCGGTGATGAGCAGCAGCGGCGGCACGGGCAAAGGCAACGCGGATCGCGCCGGCACCGGCCGTCAGCTCCCGACGAGGCCGAACTCGGGGCTGGAGGCCTCGGCATGCAGCTTCTTGGGAATGCGGCCGGACAGGCGGGCAAGCCGACCGCCTTCCACCGCGTAACGGAAGGCAGTGGCCATCCGCACCGGATCGAGCGCCTTGGACACCGCCGTGTTCAGCAGCACCGCTGAGCAACCCAGCTCCATGGCGAGCGCGGCGTCGGAGGCGGTGCCGATGCCCGCGTCCAGCACCACCGGCACCGGCGAGCGGGCGCAGATCAGCTCGATCATGTGCGGATTGGCGATGCCGAGGCCGGTGCCGATCATGGAGCCGAGCGGCATCACCGTCGCCGCGCCGAGATCGGCGAGCTTCTGGCAGGTGACGGGATCGTCGTTGCAATAGGGCAGCACCACGAAGCCGCGGGAGACCAGTTCCTCCGTCGCCTTCAGAAGCTCTTCCACATTGGGATAGAGCAGCTCGCGGTCGCCGATGACCTCCAGCTTCACCCAGTCCGTCTCCAGCGCCTCGCGGGCGAGCTCGGCGGTCAGCACCGCGTCCTTCGCCGTCTGGCAGCCGGCGGTGTTGGGCAGGATGTGCACGCGGCCGGTGAGGAGGTCCGTCAGGCTCTCCTCATAGCCGGCGAGGCTGATGCGGCGGATGGAGGCGGTGGCCATCTGCGCGCCGGAGGCCTCCAGCGCATCGAGGAAGATCTTCTGGTTGGGATAGCCCGCCGTGCCGAGGAACAGGCGCGACTGGAAGGTGCGCCCGGCGATGACGAGGGGATCGGAAAATGTGGTCATTCTGCTTCATCCCGGCGCCGCTGGCGGCGCCTCCCGGTGTTTCATCCCGGGCGCCGCGCAGGCGCCTTATGGTTATGCCGGGGCATCGGGCGCCCCGGATGCTTTCGATTGCGGGGCGGTTAGCCGCCCTCATTGGCCTTTCATTGCAGGGCGGCTAGCCGCCCTGCTTGGCCTCGATGATCTCCACGGCGTCGCCGGCGGCAAGGGTGGCCTGCGCCCAGATGCGGCGCGGCACCACCGACCCGTTCACCGCCACGGCGATGCCCTTGCGCTCGGGATCGAGGCCCTTGGCGCGCAGCAGGTCGGCCACGGTCGTGGCTTCCAGCGCCTCGGGCAGGCCGTTGACCTTGAGGGGCAGGGTGCGCGCGGCGGCGGTCGCGGTCTGCATCGGGCTCACTCCGCCGCCTGCCGCGGCCGGAAGCGCTCGGCGCCGAACGGCACCGCCACCTCGGCCATGCGGCCCTCGAGCACGAAATCGGCGATGACCTGCGTGGTCACGGGCAGGAGCAGGATGCCGTTGCGGTGATGGCCGGTGGCATAGACGAGCCCCTCCACCTCCGCGCTCGGACCGAGGATGGGGGCATCATCCCGGCTGCCGGGGCGGAAGCCCACCCATTGCTCGTCGATGGAGAGTTCCTCCAGCGTCGGCAGGGCGCGCCAGGCGTGGGTCAGCAGGGCCAATTGGCCGCCGGCGGTGAGATCGGGATCGAAGCCCTTCTCCTCCGTGGTGGCGCCGAGGATGAGCCGCCCGTCGCGCCGCGGCACGAGGTAGGAGCCCGGCGCCCACAGCACGTGGGAGAGGATGGGCGCGGCCGGATCCATCCGCAGGGCCAGCATCTGCCCCTTGATGGGACGCACCGGCAGCGGCGCGGCGGGGCTGATGTCCACGCCCCGGCTCCATGCGCCGGCCGCCAGCACCACCACGTCGGCGGGATGGAGCGCCCCGCCGCAGATGACGCCGGCGACGTGGCCGCCCACGGTCTCCACCTTCGCCACGGCGGACCGCTCGTGGATGCGTACGCCTGCCTTGAGGGCCGCCACCTTCAGCGCGGCGGCGACCTTGCGATTGTCCACTTGGTGGTCCTCGCGGGTCAGGATGCCGCCGGCGAGCTTCGGCGAGAGATAGGGCTCGCGCCGCCGCACCTCCGCCGCCGAGAGCCACTCCACCGGCAGGCCGAGGGAGGTCTGGAAGGCGAAGAGGTGGCGCAGCCGCGCCAGGTCGTCGGCGGTGAGCGCGATGGTGATGGTGCCTTCCGTGCGCAGGTCCACGCCTGTGCCGGATGCCGCCTCCAGCTCGGCCGCGAAGGCCGGCCAATAGGTCTGGCTGGCGCGGTTGAGGGTGAGCAGGCCCTCCTCCCCCGGCTCCGCCTCGGCGCAGGCGGCGAGCATGCCGGCGGCGGCGCGGCTGGCCCCCTGCCCGGTCTCGCCGGCGTCGAACAGCTCCACGGGGCAGCCCGCGGCGGCGAGCCGCCAGGCGATGGCAAGGCCGATGACGCCGCCACCGACAACGGCGACGCGCGGACGCGCCTTGCCCGCCGATGGCGAGCCGGCTGAAGAGGAAACGGATGAATTGACAGTCGACAAGCTCTCGCTCATCGGCATCTCCCTACGCTGGCATGATCCAGACAGGTTCGATGGGTGTGATCTCAGCCGCGCATGATGCACGGCACCCCAGGCCGTCCTGGTATTATCCATGCCTCGCACCGAACCGCAAGGCCCGCCCCCTTTGCCCGCCGCCCCGAGCGGCTGGACTCGCATGAATGTTCACTTTATGTTCCATCTCAAAACCGGGAGAAGAGCATGCTGAAGCTGTACTGGGCGCCCCACACCCGCGCCTTCCGCATTGTGTGGATGCTGGAGGAGACGGGCCTTCCCTACACGCTCGAACATGTGGACATCCGCAGCGGCGCGCAGGACGATCCCGCCTATCGCGCCCTCAATCCCATGGGCAAGGTTCCGACCCTGGTGGACGGTGCGGCGATCCTCTCGGAGAGCGGCGCCATCTGCGCCTGGCTGGCCGAACGGGCCCCGGACGCCAGGCTCGCGCCTGCGGTGGGTGATCCGCTGCGCGCGCGATACCTCCAAACGCTGTTCTTCTCCGTGGCCTGCATGGAGCCCGCCTTCCTGCAGAAGATGAAGGCCATCGAGATTCCCAAGTCCGCCGCCGGCTGGGGCAGCTTCGACCTCGTGATGGAGACGGTGGAGAAGGCCGTGGCGGAAGGGCCCTATCTCCTCGGCGCGTCGTTCAGCGCCGCCGACGTGATGCTGGGCACGGACCTGTGGTACGGGATCAACCTGCTCAAGGTCATCGCCCCCACGCCCGCCGTCGCGGCCTATGTGGAGCGCGTGACATCGCGCCCCGCCTTCAAGCGGGCGGAGGCGGCGGAGGCCGCCCGCCTGCCGGCCTGAGGCGCCGCGCATCCCGGCGCATGCGGCACCGGGATGCGCTATGCTCGCGGCATGGCGCCTCTCAACCTGCAGTCTCTCCTCAATGTGGTGCGCCGGGTGCACCACGGCATGACCCTTGGCGTGCGCGTGATGGCTCGCGACGGGGAGGGGCGCCTGCTGCTGGTGCGGCACACCTATATCGCCGGCTGGCATTTTCCCGGCGGCGGCGTGGACCTCGGCGAGACGGCGGAGGCCGCCGCCCGGCGGGAGCTGCGCGAGGAGGCCAATGTGGAGGCGGAGGGGGCGCTCGCCCTCGCCGGACTCTTCTTCAATCCCCGCGTGGGCGGGCGCGACCACGTGGCCCTGTTCCATGCGGAGCGGCTCGCCATCGGCCCCCGCCCCGCTCGCAACACCGAGATCGTCGCCGCCGACTTCTTCCCCCTCGACGCCTTGCCGGACGGGGTTTCCCCCGCCACGGCGCGGCGCATCGCCGAATGGCGGCAGGGCCTGCCGCCCGCCGACCGGTGGTGACGCCCCCCGCCTGCGCACGTCGGGCCGAGGCTCTGCCGGCGCGCCGCCCGCTCCTGCCCTCCCGGCCTTGCGCGAGCGCCTTGCCAAGCGGGCCGCAGCCCGCTTAAGTCCCGCCGTCGCACCCGCCGCACGCGGCGCGTGAACAGGAGAATTCAGATGTCCATCGACGCCGACCAGATCGTCGAGCGCCGCCGCCTGAGGCGGAAGGTCACCTTCTGGCGGACGCTCGGCATCCTCGCGGCGGTCGCCGCCGTGGCGGTGGGCGTCGCCACGGTGCTCGGGCGCACCATCCCCGCCTCCTCCCCCCATGTGGCCCGGGTCATGATCGGCGGCCTCATCCGCAACGACCGGGAACGGGTGGAGATGCTGGAGGAGATCGGCCGCTCGCGGGCGAGCGCGGTGATCCTCTCCATCGACAGCCCCGGCGGCACCGTCACCGGCTCCGAGCAGCTCTACGACGCGCTGCGCCGCCTCGCCCAGAAGAAGCCGGTGGTGGCGGTGGTGGAGGGGGTCGCGGCCTCCGGCGCCTATATCGCCGCTTTGGGTGCCGACCATATCGTCGCCCGGCGCAACGCGCTGGTGGGCTCGGTGGGCGTCATCTACCAGTATCCCAACTTCACCGAGCTCATGAAGACCCTCGGCGTCGCCATGGAGGACATCAAGTCCTCGCCGCTGAAGGCCTCGCCCAACCCCTTCAGCCCAACCACCCCCGAGGCCCGCGCCGCCGTGGATTCGCTGGTGAAGGACAGCTACGCCTGGTTCAAGGGCCTCGTCTCCGAGCGGCGCAAGATCTCCGATCCGCGGCTCGCCGAGGTGTCGGACGGGCGCGTCTTCACCGGCCACCAGGGCCTCGACCTCCAGCTGGTGGACGAACTGGGCGACGAGCGCACCGCCCGCGCCTGGCTCGCCAAGGAGAAGGGCGTGCCGCCGACGCTCAAGGTCCGCAACTGGCGCAGCGGGCAGGTGGGGGACGAATTCGGCTGGCTGCTCGGCGCCGCGCGCGGGGTGGTGAGCGCGCTCGGCTTCCCCCAGGCGGCCGCCCTCTTCGGCGACACCGCGCGCAGCGCTCTGGAACGCAGCCAGCTTGACGGCCTTCTGGCCCTCTGGCACCCTCGATCCGATGGGTGACAAGGGCTTGCCGATCAAGCAATAACGCCAGTTCGACGCAACCGGTCGACACCAAGGCGAGGTCCGTCCGCGGGGCGTTCAGCGGATCGGTTCCAGAGTGCGATCCGGTCAGATTGAATCAATCTGACCGGTGAATCGCCCTCTAAACGCAAGGAAGAGAACGCGTGACCCGATCCGATTGCGGAGCAATCAGGTCGGCGCGTACTCCAAAGGAAGTGCGGCCACGATGATCAAGTCCGAGCTCGTCCAGAAAATCGCCGAAGCCAACCCGCATCTCTACCAGCGGGACGTGGAGAACATCGTCAACGCCATCCTGGAGCAGATCGCCTCCGCCTTGGAGCGCGGCGACCGGGTGGAGCTGCGCGGCTTCGGCGCCTTCTCGGTGAAGAAGCGCGACGCCCGCGTCGGCCGCAACCCGCGCACCGGCAAGCAGGTGGACGTCTCCGAGAAGACCGTGCCCTATTTCAAGACCGGCAAGGAGATGCGCGAGCGTCTCAACACCGGCAAGTAGGGCCGGGCGACCGCCGTGTCCCGCCTTCTCGCCATCCTCATCGGGCTGCCGCTCTCGGTCCTCGCCGTCGCGCTGGCGGTGGCGAACCGCAAGCCGGTGACGCTCTCCCTCGATCTCTTCTCGCCGGACGCGCCCGCCCTGTCGGTGACGCTGCCCCTGTTCGCCATCGTCTTCGCGGCGCTGATCGTCGGCGTCGCGGCCGGGGGGCTCGTCACCTGGCTGCGGCAGGGCCGGTTCCGCAAGGAAGCGCGCCGCGCCCGCCGCGAGCTCGACCGCGTGGCTGCGACCCGGCCCGCCGAGCGGGCCACCTCCGGGGGCCTCAGCCTGCCCGCCCCGCGCGGCTGACCGTCCGCCCGGCTTCATCCTGCCTCGAACCACCGAACGCCAGGCCACGCCGGGCGTTTTCGTTTCCTGGCTTTCGTTACCGCACGCCCAAGGCCAGCGCGCGCGACCCCGGGCCCCTGGTCGAGCCCGCGCGGCAGCTGGACGAAGCCACCTGACATCTTAAGCGCCCCGGCCCGGTCGGATCAGTGCCCCGGCCGGCGGACGGGCACGATCTCCTCGCGCTTCCTCTGCGCCCGCTCGATGAGAAACTTCGCCACCAGCGTGAACAAGGCGACGCCGGCCAGCAGGGTGGCGGCCGCAAAGGCCGCGAGCACGTGGCTGTCCTGGTAGAGCAGCTCGATCTGCAGGGGCAGGGTCGAGGTCTTGCCGCGGATGTTGCCCGAGACCACCGAGACGGCGCCGAACTCGCCCATCACCCGCGCGTTGCACAGGGCCGCGCCGTAGAGCAGAGCAAAGCGCACGTTGGGCAAGGTCACCAGCCGCAGCACGTCGAAGCCCGAGGCGCCGAGGCTCACCGCCGCCTCTTCCTCCTCGCGGCCCTGGGCCATCATCAGCGGCACCAGCTCGCGCACCACGAAGGGCGCGGTGACGAACAGGCTGGCGAGGAGGATGCCCGGCACGGCGAACATGATCTTGATGTCGTGCGCCTCGAGAAAGGGGCCGAGCAGCCCCTGCCCGCCATAGACGAACAGATAGGCGACGCCGGCCACGATGGGTGAGACGGAGAAGGGCAGCTCCACCACCGCCAGCAGCAGGTTGCGGCCAGGAAAGCTGAATTTGGTGACCGCCCAGGCGGCGGCGATGCCGAAGGCGACGTTCACCGGCACGCAGACCACCGCCGCCAGCACGGTGAGGCCCACGGCGTGGAGCGTGTCGGGCCGCGCCAGGGCCTCCAGATAGGCGGGCACGCCCCGCGCGAACGCCTCGGTGAAGATGACGGCCAGCGGCGCGATGAGGGCGACAGCCGTGAGGGCGAGCACAAGGGTGAGGATGACCAAACGGGTCAGCACCCCGTCCCCCACCCGGATGCGGTTGCGATTGAGCGAGGCCGCCATCTCACCCCTCTCCCAGGGCGTGACGCTGGTGCCAGGCCTGGACGGCGTTGACCACCAACAGCATGAGGAAGGCGATGGCGAGCATGGTCACGGCGATGGCCGCGGCGGCGGCATAGTCATATTCCTCCAGCCGGATGAAGGTGAGCAGCGCCACGATCTCGGTGCGGAACGGCTGGTTGCCGGCGATGAACACCACCGCCCCGAACTCGCCCAGCGAGCGCGCGAAGGCGAGGGAGGTGCCGGCGAGGAAGGCGGGGAACAGGGTCGGGAAGATCACCTTGCGGAAGATGGTGAGGTCCGAGGCCCCCAGCGTCGCCGCCGCCTCCTCCAGCTCCGGCTCCATGTCCTCCAGCACCGGCTGCACCGTGCGCACCACGAAGGGGATGGAGGTGAAGGCCATGGCGCAGACGATGCCCGCCGGCGCATAGGCCACCTGGATGCCCCACAGCGCGAGCGGGGCGCCAAACCAGCCGTTCTTCGCGAACAGGGCGGTGAGGGCGAGACCGGCGACGGCGGTGGGCAAAGCGAAGGGCACGTCCACCATGGCATCCAGCAGGCGCTTGCCGGGAAACTCGTAGCGCACCAGCACCCAGGCGAGGCCCAGGCCGTAAACCGCGTTGAACAGCGCCGCGATGGCCGCGGTGGTCAGCGTGACCTGAAAGGAGGCGAGGGTCCGCGGCGACGTGAGGATGGCGATGTAGCCGAGAAAGCCCACGTCCGCCGCCTTCAGCAGCAGCGCCCCGATGGGCAGGAGCACGATCAGCGCCAGATAGAGGAGGGTCACGCCCAGGGACAGGCGGAAGCCGGGAATGACGCTGCGCCGCGCCCGCCGTTGGGGGCGCGACGGGCGGCCCGGTGGGGCGTCGCTCTGGGCTTCGCCGCCGGATGCCGGGGCAGCGAAGGTCGAAAGGCGGGGCATGGCACGGACCTTAGAGGGTCTTGCGGCGGCTCCGCCGCCGGTGGAGCGCCCTTATGCCGGCAATTCCACCTAAAGTCATGTCCTTTGCGGAAGACCCGCAGAACAACAAAATATAGATGTTATATAGGCAGCCAAAAAAGGGCCGCGGCGAGCGGCCCTTTGCCTTGCGCTGTGCTGCGGCGCAGCCTCAGTAGCCCGGCAGGTCGAACTGGCCCGGCAGCGGCCAGCGGATGCCGGTGATGGGGCCGGGGCCAGCGGCGCCGCCCTGGCCGTAGCCCGGATAGAACCAGCCCGGCGGGAGCGCGTAGTCGAGATAGGACTTGGAGCCCGGCTTCACCACCGTGCCGGCATCCAGGTACGAGCGCTTGGAAAGCTCGATGCGGGTGCGCTTCTTGGTGGTCTGCTGAGCCTGGGCGCTGTCCGCCCCGAGGAGGGAGACGGCGCCGGTCAGCGCCACCGCGGACGTCACCGCGAGCGCCACCCGAAAGGCAGCGGCGATGGTGAAGGACGGCGCGACACGCATGGAAACCTCCCGAGGCGGCCGGAGCGTCCCGCAAGTCACCGGGGCGGTCACGGGGCCGACTGTGACTGGATTAGGGCACTCTGGCGCCCCGTGCAAGGAAACGAGTGGCACGGGCGGCATGTTCCCCTCTTCTGGACCCGCCTGCGTTGCGCTGGCGCAACAGTTTTGGGGCGACCTCGCGAATCAGCGATTTGCATGCCTGCGCCGTTCGGCCTAAAAGCTGCGTTCCCGGCCAGCAGGGCCGGCAGATCCCGAGGAATGACATGGGTTACAAGGTCGCCGTCGTCGGCGCCACGGGCAACGTGGGCCGGGAGATTCTCTCGATCCTCGACGAGCGGGGCTTCCCCGCGGACGAGGTTGTTGCACTCGCCTCGCGCAAGTCGCAGGGCGTCGAGGTCTCCTACGGTGACAAAACCCTGAAGGTGAAGGCGCTCGAGACCTACGACTTCTCCGATACCGACATCTGCCTCATGTCGGCCGGCGGCGCCGTGTCCAAGGAATGGTCGCCGAAGATCGGCGCGCAGGGCTGCGTCGTCATCGACAATTCGTCCCAGTGGCGGACCGATCCGGACGTGCCGCTGATCGTTCCCGAGGTGAACGCCGATGCCATCGTCGGCTTCACCAAGAAGAACATCATCGCCAATCCCAACTGCTCCACGGCGCAGCTGGTGGTGGCGCTGAAGCCCCTGCACGACGCCGCCACCATCAAGCGCGTGGTGGTCTCCACCTACCAGTCCGTCTCCGGCGCCGGCAAGGACGCCATGGACGAGCTGTTCTCGCAGACCCGCGCCGTGTTCGTCTCCGATCCGGTGGAGCCGAAGAAGTTCCCGAAGCGCATCGCCTTCAACCTCATTCCGCAGATCGACGTCTTCATGGACGACGGTTTCACCAAGGAAGAGTGGAAGATGGTGGTGGAGACCAAGAAGATCCTCGATCCGAAGATCAAGCTGGTGGCCACCTGCGTGCGCGTTCCGGTCTTCATCTCCCATGCGGAATCGGTGAACGTGGAGTTCGAGAAGGAGCTCTCGGCGGAGGACGCGCGCAAGATCCTGCGCGAGGCCCCGGGCATCCTGGTGGTCGATACCCGCGAGCCGGGCGGCTACACCACCCCGCACGAGGCGGCGGGCGAGGATGCCACCTACATCTCGCGCCTGCGCGACGACCCGACCGTGGAGAACGGCATCGCCTTCTGGTGCGTGTCGGACAACCTGCGCAAGGGCGCGGCGCTCAATGCCGTGCAGATCGCCGAGGTGCTGGTCAACCGCAAGCTCATCACCGCCCGCTCCAAGGCGGCCTGAGCCCGGATCATCGCAAACGTGGAAACGGCCCTCCCCGGAGGGCCGTTTTCGTTTGTGCCTCACCCGCCCCCCGGCGGGCGGGGGCGGCGGACGGCCACACGCTGGGCGATGGCCACCACCAGCACCACCGCCACGGCGAAGCCGATGGTCTCCGGGTCCGGCTTCTCGCCGTTCACCGGCCAGGCCAGCGCCACCGTCACGAAGGTCTGCAGCAGCTGCATCTGGCCGACACGGGCGATGCCCCCCATGGCAAGGCCGGCGTTCCAGAAGAAGAAGCCGATGAGCTGGCTGAACAGGCCGAGATAGGCGAAGGCCCCCCACACCGGCACGGAAACGCTCGCCCCCCAGGGAAAGGTGAGGAGCGCGAGGGGCAGCGTCACCGGCAGGCAGAGGATGAGCATGAAGGCGATCACCTCCCAGCCCGCCATCCGCCGGGCGAGGCGGCCGGAGATGCCGTAGCCCGCCGCGCACACCACCACGCCGAGGAACAGCAGGGTATCCCCCGTGCCGAGCCCGCCTGCTCCGCCGTTGCGCAAGGCGAAGGTCGCCACCAGCCCGGCCCCCACCGCGCTCGCCGCGAACAGGGGAAGGCCTGGCCGCTCCCCGGCCACCACCACCGCGGCGATGGCGGTGAACAGCGGCAGCAGCCCGAGCACGATGCCCCCGTGGGAAGCCGGCACCGTCCGCGTCGCGATGGCGATGAAGATGGGAAAGCCGAAGATGAGCGCGACGCTCGACAAGGCAAGGTCCCGCACCGTGGCCGGGGCGCTGAACGGCCACGGCCGGCGCATCACCAGGACGAGAGCCAGGGCGGCGATCCCGGCCAGGGCCGCCCGGCCGAAGGTGATGAACCACGGATTGAGCTCCCCCAGGGCGAACCGGGTCATGGGCAACGTGCCGCCGAACATGAGCACCGCCACGAAGCCGAGGAAAAGCCCGAGGGACAAGCGACGATCCATGACGGCCTTCGGGGGTTCCAACTGTCGTCCGCGCCCGGAGATGGCGCCTTCGGGGCGGAGATGAGAGGGGACATGGGGAGGGACGGGCGCCCGGCCTGCTTACGGCAAACGGCCCGGTTCGCGACAATGAAATCGGGTGATGGGCGCGAAATGGATCGTGATGGGACGGCCCCGGCGGCCCGGACGCTTCCCCGCTTCACGGCATCGGGGAAGCGCTCCGCCTCGTTGTGCAGACGCGCTTTCTTCACGCGCGCCGGCTTCCGCCGCGCCGTTCGGGCTGCTGAAGAGAGGCGGATCCGGCTCAAGGGTGGACGCGGCGGCGGCGGTCGCTATGGTGCGCCCGGAACAGGAGCGGCACCGCCGGCCGGCGGCGGCTCCGGAAGATGGCCCAGCAAAACGGCCCTTGGAGGTTGACGCGATGATCCAGTCCCAGCGCCCCGGCCACGAGGTGGACCCGAAGCTGCTCGAAATCCTGGTGTGCCCGCTCACCAAGGCGCCGCTGGAATACGACCGCGACCGCCAGGAGCTGATCTCCCGCGCGGCCCGTCTCGCCTATCCGATCCGCGACGGCATTCCGATCATGCTCGCCGACGAGGCCCGCAAGCTCGACGAGAGCGAGCTCAACCGCTGAGCGGGGTGCGCCGGCCCGGCGGCCGGCGCCGCGCCCTCAAAGCGCCTCGCCGCGCATCAGCTTGGGCACGGCACCGGTGAGGCCGGCGGCATCGCGGATGAACAGGCCCTTGAGGCGCGGCAGCCGGTCCACGAGGCCGAGGCCGACGTCGCGGATCGCCCTCAACGCATCCGAATGGTTGGAGAACAGGCGGTTGAGCCCGTCCGTCGCCACTCCCATGGCCAGGGTGTCGAACCGCCGCCAGCGCTGGTAGCGCTCCAGCACCGTGGGCGAGGCGAAGTCGAGGCCCACCCGCGCTGCGTCGGTCACGCATTCGGCCAGCGCCGCCACGTCGCGCAGGCCCATGTTCAGCCCCTGCCCGGCGATGGGGTGGATGAGGTGGGCGGCATCGCCCACCAGCGCCAGGCGATCGCCGATGAAGGAGCGGGCCATGGCGAAGCCCAGCGGATAGGCCTTCGGCTGCGTCGCCACCTTCACCCAGCCGTAGCGATGGCCGAAGCGCTGCTCCAGCTCCTCCTGGAACACCACGGAAGGCAGCGCGAGGAGTCGCTCGGCATCCGCCGTCCGCTCGGTCCACACCACGCAGCAGCGGTTGCCCGGCAACGGCAGGGTGGCAAACGGGCCGGCGGGCAGGAAATGCTCCTCCGCCCGGCCCTCGTGCGGGCGCTCGTGCTCGGCCACGAAGGTGATGCCGCTCTGCCCATAGCCCCAGGCCACGTTGCCGATGCCGGCCATGGAGCGGATGCGCGAGCGCGCCCCGTCGCAGGCGACGAGGAGCTGCGTCCGGAGCGGCCTGCCCGTCCCGGAGGCGAGGGTCACGCCGCCGCGATCGGCCTCGAAGCTGTCCACCGCCGCAGCCCGCAGGTCGATGCCCGCCTCCCGCGCCGTGTCGATCAGCGCCTGCTGGAGGGCGGCGTTGGGCACCATGTGGGCAAAGGCCTCGCCGGGCTCCACGTCGCCGTCGAAGGTGAGGAAGGTGGGCCGCGCCACGTCCTTGGTGCGGCTGTCGGTGATGACCATGGAGCGGATGGGCTCGGCCTCGCGGCTGATGCGCTCCCAGGCGCCGATGGTGGTGAGCAGGCGCCGCGCGCCGGCGGCGATGGCCGAGGCCCGGCCGTCGTCGATGAAGTCCTTCGCCAGCGCCGGGTCGTACAGGACGATGTCGGCGTCCGGCCCGAGCCCCTGGCGGAGCGCGAGGGCGAGGCTGAGGCCGGCGAGGCCGCCGCCGACGATGGCGACATCCGCGCGCTCGGCAGCCGCCGCGGCGGCAAAGCCGGCGCCGGCCTCCGGCCTGGTGGCATCGAGCGTGGCCATGACATGACCTTCCATGGACCCGACTCCCATGACGTTACACCCCTTGCACCCTCGGAGGCGTCCCATGCCGCAGCGGCGGGAGCCTCGCCATGTGGGCGCCGCGAGGCGCCCGGCCTTGATCACGTTGCGGAATCGGCCCGCAGCGCCTTCTACGTAGCACGACCCGGAGCCGATGGGCGGGGGCACGCCCCATCGTCCTATAGGAGAGGGCACTACCGTAAAGGGGGTTGACCTTTGCGGCGGCACCGTGGCGTGTTCGACCCATCCCCCTTCCGCCCGAGCGCGCCGCGCGCGACGGCGTTCCGCGAGCAACGCCGCATGACCGGATCATCGTCCGACGTGAACACCCTTCTTGGCATCCTCGATCTCGAACCTTTGGAGATCAACCTGTTCCGCGGTCGCACCCTGACCCCCGACGGCGGGCGCGTGTTCGGCGGGCAGGTGGTGGCGCAGGCCCTGGTGGCGGCGCGCCGCACCGTGGACGCCGACCGCGTGACCCACTCGCTGCACGGCTATTTCCTGCTGGGCGGCGACCCGCGCGTGCCCATCATCTTCGACGTGGACCGCATCCGCGACGGCCGCTCCTTCACCACCCGGCGGGTGGTGGCCATCCAGCACGGCAAGGCCATCTTCAGCATGTCCGTGTCGTTCCAGGTGGATGAGGGGGGCCTGGCCCACCAGGGCGTCATGCCCGACGTGCCGAAGCCGGAGGACCTGCCCGACGACACCGCCTGGCGCGAACGCCTGCTCGCCCGCTTCCCCGGCGCCGCCAAGCGCGACTGGATGGCCCTGCGCCCGCTGGAGGTGAAGCCCACGACCCTCGACCCCGCCTATCTCGGCGCGCCCGGCGCCCGGCCCAGCATGTGGGTGCGCGCCCGCGGCCGCCTGCCGGACGATCTGCCTACGCATCAGGCGGTTCTTGCCTATGCGTCGGACCTGTCGCTGCTCCAGGCCGCGCTGCTGCCCCACGGCCGATCGGTGTTCGACCGCGACCTGCAGGTGGCGAGCCTCGACCACGCGCTGTGGTTCCACCGGTCGTTCCGGGCCGACGAATGGCTGCTTTACACGCAGGAAAGCCCTGCCGCCTTCGGGGCGCGCGGCTTCTGCCGCGGCGAGCTCTACACGCAGGACGGCGTGCTGGTCGCTTCCGCGGCGCAAGAAGGCCTGATGCGGCAGGTGGAGCCGCGCTGAGGCCGCGGTTCCGCACCCGGCCACCAGCTCCCGCATCCATTCCCCATGGTTATGGCTGGCGAATGGGCGGAGAGATTATTTTTTAGGCACGAAAAGCGGCGACCTGGGGGCAAAGCCCGGGTCGCACGCCGCATGGCGTAAAAATAAGCACCAGACTCTCGCATGTGCGAAGTCTTGGCACGGTACTTGATTCCCCTCCAGGCAGGCTTGCCAGCCGCGGCGCGGATCTCCCCGACCCGCTCGGCGAAGCCGCCGCGAGAAAACACCGCGTGAAGCCCGTTCCGGGCGGCAGCGGCATCAGGGGACAGGGACCGATCCATGAAGATCGTCATGGCCATCATCAAGCCATTCAAGCTGGAGGAGGTGCGCGACGCCCTCACCGGTATCGGTGTCCACGGTCTGACCGTGACCGAGGTGAAGGGATATGGGCGGCAGAAGGGCCACACCGAAATCTACCGCGGCGCCGAATATGCCGTGAGCTTCCTGCCGAAGCTCAAGATCGAGGTCGCCGTGGCCGCCGACCAGGTCGCCAAGGTGGTGGAGGCGATCACCGCTTCCGCGAAGACCGGGCAGATCGGCGACGGCAAGATCTTCGTTTTCCCGATCGATCACGCCGTGCGCATCCGCACCGGCGAGACCGACGCCGACGCCCTTTGAGCCATCCTCATTCGACGGAGCTTTCATCCATGACGTCCAAGACGTGGTCCCGCGTGGGGCTTCCCGCGCTACTCCTGGCGACGGCATTCGCCGTGCCGGCGCTGGCGCAGACGGCTGCCCCCGCCGCCGACGCCACCACCACTGCCGCCGCGGCCGCCGCCGCCCCCACCGTGAACAAGGGCGACGTGGCGTGGATGCTCACGTCCTCCCTGCTCGTGCTGATGATGTCGGTGCCGGGCCTGTTCCTGTTCTACGGCGGCCTCGTGCGTGCCAAGAACATGCTCTCCGTGCTCATGCAGGTCGCCTACTGCGTGTGCGCCGTCGGCCTCATCTGGGTGCTGTACGGCTACTCCCTCGCCTTCACCGGCGGCTCGCCCTTCGTCGGCGGCTTCTCCAAGGCGTTCCTCTCGGGCGTGACCGGCGATTCGCTGGCGGCCACCTTCTCGGTGGGCGTCGCCATTCCGGAGTTCGTGTACATCGCGTTCCAGATGACCTTCGCGATGATCACGCCGGCGCTCATCTTCGGCGCGTTCGCGGAGCGCACCAAGTTCATCGCCGTGGTGCTGTTCGTGCCGCTCTGGGTGACCTTCGTGTACTTCCCGATCGCCCACATGGTCTGGTACTGGGCCGGCCCGGACGCCATCGACGCCGCCGCCAAGGCGCTTGCCGCCGCCGCTGACGGCACCGCCAAGACCGCCGCCCAGACCGCCCTCGACGCGGTCCTCGCCGACGCCGGCTACATCTTCTCCCTCGGCGCCATCGACTTCGCGGGCGGCACCGTGGTGCACATCAACGCCGGCATCGCCGGCCTCGTGGCCTGCATCATGGTGGGCAAGCGCCTCGGCTACGGCAAGGAAGCGCTCTCCCCCCACTCCCTCACCCTCACCATGGTCGGCGCCTCCCTCCTGTGGGTCGGCTGGTTCGGCTTCAACGCTGGCTCGAACCTCGAAGCCAACGCTGTGACCGCCCTCGCCATGATGAACACCTTCATCGCCACCTGCGCCGCCGCCATCTCCTGGATGTTCGTGGAATGGCTGGTGAAGGGTAAGCCCTCCATGCTGGGCCTCGCCTCGGGCATCGTCGCCGGCCTCGTCGCCGTCACGCCGCCGTCGGGCTTCGCCGGCATCATGGGCTCGCTGGTGCTGGGCCTGATCGTCTCCCCGATCTGCTTCTTCTTCTGCACCGCCATCAAGAACGCGCTCGGCTATGACGACGCGCTCGACGTGTTCGGCGTGCATGGCATCGGCGGCATCGTCGGCGCCATCGCCACCGGCATCTTGGTCAGCCCCGCCCTCGGCGGCACGGGCATCTTCGACTACACCACCGGCAAGGTCGCCGATTACGACATGGCCACCCAGGTCATCGCCCAGATCAAGGCGGTGGGCGTCACCGTCGTGTGGTCCGGCGTCGGCACCGCGGTGATCCTGTTCATCATCTCGGTCATCGTCGGCCTGCGTCCCTCCACCGACGTGGAGCGCGAGGGTCTCGACATCAACGAGCACGGCGAGCGCGCCTACCACTCGTGATCCTGGCGGGGCGGCCTCGCCGCCGCCCCGTGGTTCCTTAAAAGAGGGGAACCAAGAAGAGCCCCGGCACCTCGGTGCCGGGGCCTTTTTGTATCTGCGCCCCGCCCCGCATCTTCCATGGGCGGGCCCCGGCGGCCCGGCGGTGCGCCGATCTGCGGGCTTTTCCCGGCTCCCCGCGCCTGCTAGAAGCCGCTCCATGAGCGGATTTCCTCAGTTTCGCGGGTCCCTGCCCCGCCGCGCCCGCCCCCTCGCGGCGCGAATTATCGGCCCGGCCCCCCGCCGGCGCAGCTGAGCGCGCGGGGGCTGCCGGGATTTTTCCGCCCGATCCTGCCTTTATCCCCCGAGCGTTCCATGACCGAGAAGCCCGAGACAAAGCCGTCCGCCGAAGCGTCCGCCCCGGATTATTCCAAGACCCTGTTCCTGCCGCAGACCCAGTTCCCCATGCGTGGCGGCCTGCCCCAGAAGGAGCCGGAGCTGCTGGAGCGCTGGGCGCGCCTCAAGCTTTATGAGCGCCTGCGCGAGACGGGGCGGGGCCGCGACCGCTTCGTGCTGCACGACGGCCCGCCCTATGCCAACGGCAACATCCACATCGGCCATGCGCTCAACAAGATCCTGAAGGACGTGGTGACGCGCTCCCAGCAGATGCTGGGCTACGATTCCAACTATGTGCCCGGCTGGGACTGCCACGGCCTCCCCATCGAATGGAAGATCGAGGAGGAGCACTACCGCAAGAAGGGCAAGGCCAAGCCCGACTTCTCGGACGCCGCCGCCATGGTCGCCTTCCGGCAGGAATGCCGCGCCTATGCCGAGCACTGGCTGAACGAGCAGCGCAAGGAGTTCAAGCGCCTCGGCGTCGAGGCCGACTGGGACCACCCCTATTCCACCATGGCGTTCACGGCCGAGGCGCACATCGCCCGCGAGATCATGAAGTTCGCGGAGAACGGCCTGCTCTACCGCGGCTCGAAGCCGGTGATGTGGTCGGTGGTGGAGAAGACCGCGCTGGCCGAGGCCGAGGTGGAGTACCAGGACTTCACCAGCGATACGGTGTGGGTGAAGTTTCCGGTGCAACGGGCGGGAGCCGAGACCTCTGAGGCGGTCGCGGATCTGATGCATGCCTGCGTCGTCATCTGGACGACCACACCCTGGACGCTGCCCGGCAACCGGGCGATCTCCTATTCGTCGAAGATCGCCTATGGCCTCTATGAGGTCACGGACGCTCCCGCCGATAATTGGGCCAAGGCCGGCGACACGCTCATCCTCGCCGACAAGCTGGCGGAAGACGTGTTCAAGCAGGCGCGCGTCACGAGCTTCAAGCGGCTGCGCGACGTCCCTGCCGACGACCTCGCCATCACCATCTGCGCCCACCCCCTCGCTCCCCTCGGCTACACCTTCCCCGTCCCGCTCCTGGACGGCGACCACGTGACCGACGATGCCGGCACCGGCTTCGTGCACACCGCGCCCAGCCATGGCCGCGAGGATTTCGAGATCTGGACCCACAACCGCCGCTGGCTGGAGGAGCGCGGCATCAGCCCGGCGATCCCCTACCCGGTGGACGCGGACTCGTTCTACACCGCGCAGGCGCCCGGCTTCGAGGGCCGGCGCGTCATCACCGAGAAGGGCGAGAAGGGCGATGCCAACCAGGCCGTCATCGATGCCCTCATCGCGCAGGGCAAGCTGCTCGCCCGCGGGCGGGTGAAGCACCAGTATCCGCACTCCTGGCGCTCCAAGAAGCCGGTCATCTTCCGCAACACGCCGCAATGGTTCATCGCCATGGACCAGGACATCCGCGCGGCGGACGGCAAGGCGGCGCCGCGTCCGGCGACCCTCGCCGGCAACGAGCCGGACACCCTGCGCGCCCGCGCGCTTGCCGGCATCAGGACCGTGGAATGGGTGCCGGCGGCGGGCGAGAACCGCATCACCGGCATGATCGAGAACCGGCCCGACTGGGTGGTCTCGCGCCAGCGCGCCTGGGGCGTGCCCATCGCCGTGTTCGTGAAGGAGGTGGGGGACGGCACCGTCGAGATCCTCAAGGATCCGGACGTGAACGCCCGCATCGCCGACGCCTTCGCCGCCGAGGGCGCCGACGCCTGGTTCAAGGACGGCGCCGCCACCCGCTTCCTGGGCGCGCGCGCCGCCGAGGGCTGGGTGAAGGTGGACGACGTGCTGGACGTTTGGTTCGACTCGGGCTCCACCCACACCTTCACGCTGGAGGTGCGGCCCGACCTCAAGGTCGTGCGCCCGCCCCAGGGCCAGGACAAGGTGATGTATCTGGAGGGCTCGGACCAGCACCGCGGCTGGTTCCATTCCTCCCTGCTGGAGAGCTGCGGCACCCGCGGCCGGCCGCCCTTCGACGTGGTGCTGACCCACGGCTTCGTCCTCGACGAGGACGGGCGCAAGATGTCCAAGTCGCTGGGCAACGTCACCTCCCCGCAGGACGTGATCAAGCAGTCGGGCGCCGACATCCTGCGCCTGTGGGTGTGCGCCTCCGACTATGCGGACGATTTGCGCATCGGCCCGGAGATCCTGAAGACCACGGCCGACACCTACCGCAAGCTGCGCAACACCCTCCGCTGGCTGCTGGGCTCGCTGCACCACTACCGGCCCGAGGAGCGCGTCGCCTTCGCGGACATGCCGTCCCTGGAGCGCTTCATCCTCCACCGCCTCGCCGAGCTGGACGGAGAGATCCGGGCCGCGTATCGCGCCTTCGACACCAAGAAGGTGCACGCGGCGCTCACCCAGTTCATGAACATCGAGCTTTCCGCCTTCTATTTCGACGTGCGCAAGGACGCGCTCTATTGCGATCCCATCTCCTCGGTGACGCGGCGCGCCTGCCTCACCGTGCTGGACGAGGTGTTCAACCGCCTCGTCACCTGGCTCGCGCCCATCCTCGCCTTCACCTGCGAGGAGGCCTACATCGCCCGCACCGGGGATGAGGAAGGCTCCGTGCACCTCCTCGCCTTCCCCGACACGCCGGCGGAATGGCGCGACGAGGCGCTGGCCGAGCAGTGGCGCCAGGTGCGGCTGATCCGCCGCGTGGTGCTGGGGGCGCTGGAGGTGGAGCGTTCCGCCAAGCGCATGGGCTCCTCCCTGGAGGCGGCGCCGGAGGTCCATGTGGCCGACCCGGCGCTGGCCGACGCGCTGGACGGGCTCGACCTCGCGGAAATCTCCATCACCTCCGACGCGAAACTCATCCGCGACGAGGGGCCGGCGGAGGCCTTCCGCCTCGCCGAGGTGCCGGGGGTGGCCGTGGTGCCGGCCCGCGCCGAAGGCCGGAAGTGCGCCCGCTCGTGGAAGATCTCGCCGGAGGTGGGGACCGATCCGGACTATCCGGACGTGACCCCGCGCGACGCGGCGGCCCTGCGCGAGCTCGCCGCCCGCGCCGCGGCGGCGTGAGGCCCGGCCGGGCAAAAGGACCCGGCACCGGCCGCTTGCAAGACCAAAGGCCCGTGGAACGCCTTCCGGGCCTTCGGTCGAGCCGGGCCTTGGGGCAAGCCCTCGCGGCACCCAAGCGACGGGCACCTGAGGGACTCGGCGCACACCGCACACCGGGGGTGATGGCATAAATCCTTGTCATGGCTCGTGCCGTCATGCCCCGGCGTGTCCGGGGCATCCACCCGCCCGCTCGCTTTGCGAAGTGCCGAGTGAACCCCAGCCGGGCCGCAGAGCCCCCCCGGACACCCCGGGGGATGACGGCTGGATATGAGCCTCCTCGCCAACGCTGAAGGCACGCGGGGTCATGATGGCCCCGGGGCGCGTCCGGGGCCTGACGCTGCGCCCCCACGGCCGGGGAATGCGGCGGCGTTGCCGGCGGTCGCGCCGTCCTCTATGACCGGGCCATCCGCGTCCGGTCAGCCGTGAGAGGCCCCTTGCAGCGACGTCACATCCCCCTCGGCCTCCTGGTGGCGCTCCTCGCCCTCGCGGCGGACCAGGTGTCGAAGCGCCTCGTCCTCGAATGGTCGCGCAGCTGGACGGAGCAGCTCAACCCGGTCGCGCCCTTCCTCGATTTCGTCGCCCTGTGGAACAGCGGCATCAGCTACGGCCTGTTTCCGCAGGGGGAGACGGGGCGCTGGGTGCTGGTGGCCATCAAGGTGGCGGCGGCCCTGCTCTTCTCGGTCTGGCTGACCCGCTCGCGCGGCCGTCTGGAGGCGGTGGCGCTGGGCCTGCTCATCGGCGGCGCCATCGGCAATGCGGTGGACCGGGTGGTCTACGGCGCTGTGTTCGACTTCGTTTCCCTGCACGCCTTCGGCTATCGCTGGTATGTGTTCAACATCGCCGACGTGGCGGTGGTTGTGGGCGTTGGCCTGCTTCTTTACGATGCGTTTTTCGGGCGTGCCTCAAAATTGCCGCCCTCGGTCACGCCAATGGCGCCGAAATCGGAACCGGAGCGCGAGCCTTGAGAGGGGGAGCCCCCATGCCCATGAACGACCTGTCGCGCGAGAGCCCGCTGCCGACGCCCGCAGCCGCGGGGCGCGTCAGCTCCTTCCGCCGGCCCCTCAGCGCCCGCACCGCGTGCGCCGGCCTCGTCGCCTTCGGCCTCGCGGCGGCGGTGCTGCCGTCGGCTGCCGCGGCGCAGTCCTTCTCGGGCGGCGGCGACCTCATGGAATCGGCCATGCAGCTGTTCGGCCTGAAGGACGAGGAAGCGAAGCCGGACATCGACTATCGCGAGCGCGCGCCCCTCGTGGTGCCGCCCAAGGTCCCCGATGCGCTCCCCGCCCCCCAGGCCAGCGCCGCCGACGCCAACCCCAACTGGCCGAAGGATCCCGACATCGCCCGCCGCAAGCGCGAGGCGGAAGACGCCAAGAAGCCGATCGTCCGCGACGATCCCGGCCGGCCGCTGCTGCCCTCCGAGCTGAAGGGCGGCAAGCGCAAGTATGTGGGCAATTCCTCCCAGGCGCCCACCGAGCCCGTGGGCGCGGGCTCCCAGCGCGACGTGCTCCCGGCCGACCAGCTCGGGCCCTCCAACAACAGCTTCTGGAGCGGCCTGACCGGCAAGCAGGAGAAGATGACCTTCAACGGCGAGCCGGAGCGGGAAAACCTCATCCAGCCGCCGTCCGGCTACCAGACCCCGGCGCCCAACGCGCCCTATGGCGTCGTGGAGCCGAAGAAGGAAACCTTCAAGTTCCCGACCCTGTTCGACAGGGAGTGACAGGCCGGCGCGCCGGCGCTCTTTGGTCCGGCGGCCCCTTTTCCGCGCGGCGGCGCTGCCTATCTTTCCTTGACGCGCGTGCCGTTCGGCGCGTCGAATGCCGGAAGATTGCCTCGTGCATATGAGCCGCCTTGCCATGATCGCCATTCTCGCCGCCGGAGCGGCCGCCGCCTCCCCCCGCATCGCCGACGCGGCGGGCCCCGAGGTCTCCCAGTTCTCCCTTCCCAACGGCCTTCAGGTCATGGTCATCCCCGACCACCGCACCCCGGTGGTCACCCACATGGTGTGGTACAAGGTGGGATCGGCCGACGAGCAGCCGGGCAAGTCCGGCATCGCCCATTTCCTCGAGCATCTGATGTTCAAGGGCACCGAGGCCCACCCGCAGGGCCAGTTCTCGGCCGAGGTGGCGCGCCTCGGCGGCCAGGAGAACGCCTTCACCTCGCAGGACTACACCGCCTATTTCCAGCGCGTCGCCAAGGAGCACCTCGGAACCGTGATGGGCTTCGAGGCCGACCGCATGACCGGGCTGAAGCTCTCCGACGAGGTGGTGCTGCCCGAGCGCGACGTGGTGCTGGAGGAGCGCCGGATGCGCACGGACAACGATCCCGGCGCCCGCCTCTCCGAGGTGCTGCAGGCCACCACTTACGTCAACCACCCCTACCAGCACCCCATCATCGGCTGGGAGCATGAGATCAAGCATCTCAACCGGGAGGACGCCCTCGCCTTCTACCGCCGCTTCTACGCGCCCAACAACGCGCTGCTGGTGGTGGCCGGCGACGTGGACCCCACCGAGGTGAAGGTGCTGGCGGAAAAGACCTACGGCAAGGTGGCCCGCGCCGACACGCCGCCCCGCGCCCGCCCGCAGGAGCCCGAGCCCCGCGCCCACCGCCGCGTGGCGCTGGCCGATCCGCGGGTGGCCCAGCCGAGCCTGCAGCGGGGCTACCTCGTGCCCTCCACCCGCACCGCCGAGCCCGGCGAATCCGAGGCGCTGGAGGTGCTCTCCCACATCCTCGGCGGCGGGCAGACCGGCCGGCTGTATCGCGCCCTGGTGGCGGAGAAGGGCCTCGCGGCCGGCGCCGGCGCCTGGTATCAGAGCACGGCCTACGACGCCACGCGCTTCGTCGCCTATGCCTCGCCCCGCCCCGGGGTGAGCCTGGAGGAGCTGGAGGCGGCGGTGGATGCCGTCATCGCCGAGCTGCAGGAGAAGGGGGTGGACGAGCTGGAGCTCAGCCGTGCCAAGACCCGCCTCACCGCCGACGCCATCTATTCCCAGGACAACCAGGCGACGCTGGCCCGCATCTATGGCGCGGCCTGGGCCACCGGCATGTCCGCCGACGACGTGCGCGCCTGGCCCGACCGGGTGAAGGCGGTGACCGCCGATGAGGTGAAGCAGGCGGCCCGCCGCTACCTGAAGCCCGAGCGCGCCGTCACCGGCCACCTGAAGCAGGCCGAGGCGCCCAAGGACCCGGCCAGGGACGCGCCGAAGAAGGACGACCGCTCGTGAGGGCTTTCCTCCCGGTGTCCGCTCCTGGGGCCGGCCGCCCGTCCGGCGCCGGCCGTTTCCTGATTGCGATGGTTTTCATGGCCCTCTCCCTCATTTCCAATACCGCGGCGCAGTCCCAGTCCAGCCGCATCACCGAGGTGACGAGCCCCGGCGGCATCAAGGCATGGCTGGTGCACGACACCACCCTTCCCCTCATCGCCGTGGAGTTCGCCTTCCTTGGCGGCGCCTCGCAGGACGGGGCGGAGCTGGCGGGCCTTGCCAATTTCACCGCCTCCCTGCTGGACGAGGGCGCCGGCCCGCTCGATGCCGCCCAGTTCCAGAGCACCCTGGCCGACCATGCGGTGGAGCTGCACTTCGACGCCGGGCGCGACGACGTGCGCGGTTCCCTGCGCACCCTGTCCGAGAACAAGGACAAGGCGTTCGAGCTGCTGCGCCTCGCGGTGGCCGAGCCGCGCTTCGACCCCGAGGCGGTGGAGCGCATCCGCGCCGCCCACATGGCCATGCTGCGCCGCCGCTCCACCGATCCCAGCTCCATGGCCAACGACCGCTGGTTCGCCCTCGCCTTCCCCGATCATCCCTATGGCCGGCCGGCGGACGGCACGCTGGAGAGCATGGCGCGCATCACCCGCGACGACATCGCCGGCTTCGCGAAGAAGACCCTCGCCCGCTCCAACCTGCGGGTGGCGGTGGTGGGCGACATCAGCGCCGAGGAGCTGGGCCAGCGGCTCGACGCCGTCTTCGGCGCCCTGCCGGCCACGGCGACCCTCGTTCCGGTGGCCCATGTGGAGCCGCAGAAGATCGGCACGGTGGACGTCATCGCCCTCGACGTGCCCCAGTCGGTGGTGGTGATGGGCACCGGCGGCCTGGAGCGGCGCGATCCGGACTTCATGCCCGCCTACGTGCTCAACCACATCCTCGGCGGCAGCGCCTTCTCCTCGCGCCTGTTCAAGGAAGTGCGCGAGGCGCGGGGCCTCGCCTATTCGGTCTATTCCTACCAGGTGGCCCTTGCCCACACCGGCCTGTGGTTCGCCGGCACCGCCACCAAGAACGAGCGGGCGGGCGAATCCATCGCCATCATCACCGACGAATTCCGCAAGATCCTGAAGGACGGCCCCTCCCAGACCGAGCTGGACGAGGCCAAGAGCTACCTCACCGGCAGCTACGCCCTGCGCTTCGACACCTCCTCCAAGGTGGCGGGCCAGCTCCTGCAGATCCAGCTGGACCAGCTCGGCATCGACTATATCGACAAGCGCAACGCCCTCGTCGATGCGGTGACGCTGGACGACCTGAAGCGCGTGGCCGGGCGCCTCGCCACCGCGAAGGATGCGCTGACGGTGGTGGTGGGCAAGCCGCAGGGCCTCTCGGGCGGCTGAGCCTGGGATCCCCGCCGGCCGCCGGCGCGGCGGGTAACCATGCCATGCGAAATCCACCGTCCCGGCTCCGGGCCGGAACGGCGGATGGTTCCGCGTGGCGCATTCGCTTTGGTATAAGGCTCCCTGCCGGGGGTGGCGAGCGGCATCGGGAGACCGAAACAGAAGACGGGAGTCGAGCGACATGGCTCATGCAGATGACGGCTTCGCGCAGCGCTGCCGCGAGGCCGCCCGGAGCGAAGGCTTGAACAGTCGCGCGCCCATGCTGCGCACGTCCCTGCCGCACGTTCCCGCCGCCTCCCGGTCCCGCGCGCTCTTCCTCTCCGCCGCCCTGGCGCTCGGCCTCGCGGGCTGTGCCAGCGGTGAGAATCTCGACGGCGCCTTCGGCGCCCAGGACACCGGCGTCGCCTCCCGGCCCGGCACCACCTCGGCCGGCGTGGTGAACAGCGCCACCACCGGCGCGCTCACCGTGGGCGCGGGGCCGGAGGCCGTCACCTACGATTGCCCGCCCGTCACCGTGCGCACCGGCGCCGGCAGCTGGCAGGTGACCGACAAGCCCGGTGGCACCCTGCGTTATCAAGGCACCATCGGCCGCCTCGCCCGCGAATGCTCCATCTCCGGCGGCACCATGTTCGTGAAGGTGGGCATCGAAGGCCGCGTGCTCACCGGCGAGAAGGGCACGCCGGGCGCGGTGAAGGTGCCGATCCGCGTCGCCGTGGTGCAGGAGGGCCCCACCCCCAGGACGGTCACCACCAAATTCTTCTTCGTGCAGGTGAACGTGCCGGCCGACCCCGGCCATGCCGCCTTCACCGCGGTGGAGGACCAGATCTCCTTCCCGCTGCTGAAGCCGGCGGAGATGGAACGCTTCGTGATCTATGTGGGCTTCGACCCGCAGGGCACCGAAAGCCGCGAGAAGCCCAAGCCCGCCGCCAAGCCCAAGCCCCGCAAGCCGGCCTCCTCCGGCGGCGGCGCGCCGGCGGACAGCAGCACCCCGGAAGTCTTCGGCCCGCCCCCGGCGCAGTGAGGGGGCGGACGGCCCCTCAGCTTGCTTCCGTGCCGCCTGGAAAGACAGACGCATTCAATTGCGGATAGGGCCTCGGCCAAAAGAAGCCGAGGATGCAGGACGGGTTGCGCACCGCGATCTGCACATGGCTCTTCGCCGCGAAGCCCGCCCCCTCATAGAGGGGACCACCTTCGGTGAACATGCCGCGGACGGTATCGAAGGGCTCGCGCTGCAAAGCCTCACGGACATCTTCGTCCCTGAGCATCTCGTGCAGATGCCTGATGACGGCGCAGTCGAGATAGCGAAGAACGCGATCCTCATCCGGCTGCCGGCGGGGACTCAGATTCCTCGGGATTTCCAGCTTCGCCTTCGTCTGCATCTCGACGAAGCTGAGGTGCGCAAACCGAACCAGTTCGAGGTCATCTCGCGAAATGAGATCGAGGCAATTCCTCAGATCGATGATCGCGCCCACCACGGTGGGGTTGTTGTATTCACCCCGATCCTTCTTCCAATGGGCCCATTCCAACGCTCGTAGGGGATCGGATTCCCAAAAATAGGCGCCGGGGCCCAGCCAATCGATATCCTTTGCGCTGTCGGTAATGTGCGCCCCACCAACGACGAGATCATCCGCGACCGCCTGATCGCAGCCATGATAGCCAAGGACGAAGGAGGTCGCGAGGCGGCTCAAGCGGCGGTTTCAGCCTTGCGGCGCTTGCCGCCACCGAACTCGGCGCGCAGCTTTCCCTTCTGGGTGTAGATGCCTTCCGCGATCAGCGTTTCACGCGCGACTTTCCTGCTGACCGTGTGCTTGGCTGTGTACGCCTCAATCGCCTTCTTAATCGCCATCCGGCGTTGTTCGTCGACCATGTCGCGCCTCCGTACAGCCGCGAATCATACACACGTCGCCATCTGGTGTCATTTTGACAGATGCCAAGCATCGCGCTGCGTCTTCAGGTTGTCATGGCACACATGCCTGTTGGATAGTCGTCGTGGAACGCTGAAACAGCGATGTCCGCAACTTACAACGGTCATTCACCTCATAGCGTAGCGTCACAATGTGAAGCTGTGGTCCAGCGCCCCGCGCCGGGCATGCCCCATGCGCGCCCATCCCTATCACTCGATTGAATATCACTATCGCCCGCATTGACGACGCCGCGCGAACGCCTATGCTGCACGCGCGTTCGGGCGGCCACGTCCAAGCGTATCGGAAGATCCCTGCGGGAGAGACCGGCGGCCGGAAACGGTGCGTCGGCGCCGAAGGCGCAACCGCCCCGGAACCGCTCAGGCAAAAGGACCGCAGGGGGACGAATCTCTGGAAAGCAGCGCCGGTGCCGTGCCGTGATGGTGCACGCCGGGCGCTCACCGAAGGAGTAAGCCGCGCCCTTCCACGAGGCGTGGTGAAATCTCTCAGGTTCCTGCGACAGAGGGGGCGCCGCGCGGATCTTGCAGGATAACCCTGCCGGATCCGGAAATTGGCGCTGTTCCGGGAGCCCCTCGTGGACCATACCGAGCCCCTGCTCGACACCCCGCTCACCTCCACCCATGCCGCCCTCGGCGCGCGCATCGTGCCGTTCGCCGGCTATCGCATGCCGGTGCAATATCCGGACGGCATCCTCGCCGAGCATGCCTGGACGCGCACCCACGCGGGCCTGTTCGACGTCTCCCACATGGGCCAGGCCCTGCTGAAGGGGCCCGACCACGCCACCACCGCGCGGGCGCTCGAAGCCCTCGCGCCGGCGGATTTCGTGAACCTCGCCCCCGGCCGGCAGCGCTATTCCCAGTTGCTCGCCCAGGACGGCGGCATCATCGACGACTTCATGGTGACGCGCCCCCTCGCCCCCGAGGCGGACGGCACGCTCATCCTGGTGGTGAACGCCGCCTGCAAGACGGGCGACTTCGCCCATATCCGCGCCGGCCTGCCCGAAGGCGTCGTGCTGATCGAGCGGCCGGAGCGCGCCCTCGTCGCCCTGCAGGGCCCCGAGGCCGCCCAGGTGATGGCGCGCCACGCCCCCGCGGCCGTGGCGCTCGACTTCATGGCCGCCGCTCCCACCACCTTCGACGGCCTGCCGGTGGAGGTCTCCCGCTCCGGCTATACCGGCGAGGACGGCTTCGAGATCTCGGTGGCCGCGGACGACGTCGCCACCCTCTGGGCGGCGCTGCTGGCGGAGGAGGAGGTGAAGCCCATCGGCCTCGGCGCCCGCGACAGCCTGCGCCTGGAGGCCGGCCTGTGCCTCTATGGCCACGACATCGACCTGACCACCTCCCCGGTGGAGGCGGCGCTCCTCTGGTCCATCCAGAAGCGGCGGCGCGAGGAGGGGGGCTTCCCCGGCGCGGACCGCATCCGGCGCGAGATCGCCGACGGCCCCGCCCGCGTCCGCGTGGGCCTGCGTCTGGACGGCCGCGCCCCCGCCCGCGAGGGGGCCGAGATCGCCCATCAGGGGCAGGTGGTGGGCCGCATCACGTCCGGCGGCTTCGCCCCGACCCTCCAGGCGCCGATCGCCATGGGCTACGTGCCGCCCGCCCTGGCTACCCCGGGGACGAAGCTCGACATCCTGGTGCGCGGCAAGGAACTGCCTGCCACCGTCACCGCTCTTCCGTTCGTGCCGACGCGCTATGCGCGCAAATCCAAGATGGGGGCCTGATCCATGACGACCGTGCGCTACACGCAGGACCATGAATACGTGCGCATCGACGGCGACGTGGCCGTGGTCGGCATCTCCGACTATGCCCAGGGCCAGCTCGGCGATGTCGTATTCGTCGAACTTCCCGAAGTCGGCAAGGCGGTGGAGAAGGGTAAGGAAGCCGCCGTGGTCGAGAGCGTGAAGGCGGCGAGCGAGGTCTATGCCCCCCTCAGCGGCGAGGTGGTCGAGGTCAACACCGAGCTCGAGGGTGCCCCCGGCCTGGTCAACGAGGACCCGGAGGGCAAGGGCTGGTTCCTGAAGCTGAAGCTGTCGAATCCGGCGGAGGTCGAGAACCTCATGAGCGAGGCCGACTACAAGGCCTTCCTCGACACGCTGGCCTGAGCGGGAGGCCGCCGTGAGCCACGATTATCGCGCCACCATCCGCTGGTCGCGGGGCGATGCCGCCTTCACCGACGGCCGCTATTCCCGCGGCCACGTCTGGGCATTCGACGGCATCGAGGTGCCCGGCTCCTCGGCGCCGGCCTCCGTGCGGGTGCCCCTTTCCCGCGAGGACGCGGTGGACCCGGAGGAGGCGCTGGTGGCCGCGGCCGCCAGCTGCCACATGCTGTTCGCCCTCGATTTCGCCCGGCGCGGCGGCTTCCGCGTGGACTCCTACGAGGATGCCGCGGTCGGCGAGATGACGCCGAACGAGAAGGGAAAGCTCTTCGTCTCGAAGATCACGCTTGCCCCCGCTTTGGTCTTCTCCGGCGACAAGCTCCCCTCCGCCGAGGAGGTGGAGGCCATCCATCATCGGGCGCACGAGGAATGCTACGTCGCCCATTCGCTGCGCGCGGAGATCGTCATCGTTCCGCGCTTCACCATCGCCTGACACGAGAAGGCGGAGCCTATGCGTTATCTTCCTCTCACCCCGGACGACCGCGCCGAGATGCTGGCGCGCATCGGGGTTCCCTCGGTCGCCGAGCTTTTTGCCGATATCCCTGAGGACAAAAGGGAAATCGAGCTGCCGCGCCTGCCTCTCGCCAAGGGCGAGCAGGAGGTGGAGCGCGCCCTGTCCCGCCTTGCGGCGCGGAACGTGACGGCGGGCTCGGTGCCATTCTTCGTCGGCGCGGGGGCCTATCGTCACCACGTGCCGGCAAGCGTGGACCATCTGATCCAGCGCTCGGAATTCCTCACCTCCTACACCCCCTACCAGCCGGAGATCGCCCAGGGCACCCTGCAGTATCTCTTTGAATTCCAGACACAAGTCGCGGAATTGACCGGCATGGAGGTGGCCAACGCCTCCATGTACGACGGCTCCACCGCCACCGCCGAGGCGGTGCTGATGGCCCACCGCATCACCAGGCGCCGCAAGGCCCTGCTGGCAGGGAACCTGCACCCCCACTATCGCGCGACGGTGGAGACCATCTCCCGTTATGCGGGGGACGAGGTGGTGTCCCTGCCGCCCTTTCCCCATGGGGGCGAGGACCTTTTTTCCGCCATCGACGAGACGGTTTCCTGCGTGGTGGTGCAGTCGCCGGACGTGTTCGGAAACCTCATAGACCTCAAGCCCATAGCCGAGGCCGCGCACAAGGCGGGCGCCCTGCTGGTCGCGGTCTTCACGGAAGCCGTGGCCCTGGGCCTCATCGAGCCGCCGGGCGCGCAGGGCGCCGACATCGTGGTGGGCGAGGGCCAGTCCATCGGCAATGCGCTGAACTTCGGCGGGCCCTATGTGGGCCTGTTCGCCACCCGGCAGAAGTTCGTGCGGCAGATGCCCGGCCGTCTCGCCGGCGAGACGGTGGACGCGGAAGGCCGCCGCGGCTTCGTGCTCACCCTCTCCACCCGCGAGCAGCACATCCGCCGCGAGAAGGCCACCTCCAACATCTGCACAAATTCGGGGCTGTGCGCGCTGGCCTTCACCATCCATTTGAGCCTGCTCGGAAAAACCGGCCTCACCCGGCTCGCCCGCCTCAACCATGCCGGCGCCTGCGACCTTGCCGACCGGCTGGCGGCGGTGAAGGGGGTGGAGGTGCTCAACGACACCTTCTTCAACGAATTCACCCTCCGCGTGCCGGGCTCCGCGACCGAATTGGTGGAGAAGCTGGCGGCGCGGGGCATCCTCGCCGGCGTGCCCTATTCCCGCCTCGCGCCGACGGCCGGACTCGACGACCTGATCCTCGTCGCCGCCACCGAGGTGACCACCGAGGACGACCGCGCCGCTTTTGCCGCAACCCTGAAGGAGGTGCTGTGATGAACCGCGAAGGCCGCGGCGCCACCACGCCGCAGATCGCTTCCCGCGCCGCGCCCCCAACCTTCACCGGCAACCGTGCGCTGGACCTGGAGGAGGGCCTGCTGTTCGAGGTCGGCCGCACCGAAGTGACCGGCGTCGATATTCCCGAGCCCGCCCCGTTCCGCGACCGGCTCGGCGGCCATGCCCGCACCGCGCCGCTGGAGCTGCCGGGCCTCTCCGAACCGGAGGCCATGCGCCATTACGTGCGCCTGTCACGCATGAACTACGGCATCGACAGCGGCCTGTTTCCGCTGGGGTCGTGCACCATGAAGCACAACCCGCGCCTCAACGAGAAGATGGCCCGGCTGCCCGGCTTTGCCGACGTGCATCCCCTCCAGCCCCAATCCACGGTGCAGGGGGCACTGGATCTCATGGCCGAGCTGTCGCGCTATCTGCTGGAGCTCACCGGCATGGCGGCGGTGGCCCTCAGCCCCAAGGCCGGCGCCCACGGCGAATTGTGCGGCATGATGGCCATCAAGGCCGCGCATGCGGCGAAGGGCCAGAAGCGCCATGTGGTGCTGGTGCCTGAGAGCGCCCACGGCACCAACCCCGCCACCGCCGCCCTCATCGGCTATGAGGTGCGCTCCATCCCCGCCCGTGCCGACGGCACGGTGGACCCGGAGGCGGTGAAGGCCGCTCTGGGGCCGGAGGTGGCCGCCCTCATGCTCACCAATCCCAACACCTGTGGGCTGTTCGAGCGGGACGTGGTGGCCATCGCCGATGCGGTGCACGGCGCCGGGGCCTATTTCTATTCGGATGGCGCCAATTTCAACGCCATCCTCGGCAAGGTGCGCGTCGCCGATCTCGGCGTCGACGCCATGCACATCAACCTGCACAAGACCTTCTCCACGCCCCATGGCGGCGGCGGGCCGGGCGCGGGGCCGGTGGTGCTCTCCGCCGCCCTCGCGCCCTTCGCCCCGGTGCCGGCGCTGGTGGCCACCGCGGACGGGCTGGTGCTGGTGGAGGAGGAAGGCGCCGCCGGCGTGGAGCAAGCCCTCGGCCGCATGAGCGCCTTCCACGGGCAGATGGGCATGTTCGTGCGGGCACTCGCCTGGATGCTCTCCCACGGCGCCGACGGCATGCGACAGGCCTCGGAGGACGCGGTTCTCTCCGCCAACTACATCCGCGCCTGTCTGATGGATGTGATGAGCGCCCCCTTCGCCGAGCGGCCGGCCATGCACGAGGCCCTGTTCGACGACGCCTGGCTCGCCGGCACCGGCATCTCGACGTTGGACGTGGCCAAGGCCCTCATCGACGAGGGCTACCACCCCATGACGGTCTATTTCCCGCTGGTGGTGCACGGCGCCATGCTCATCGAGCCCACCGAGAGCGAGTCGAAGGCGTCGCTGGACCTGTTCATCGCCGCATTGCGCGACCTCGCCATGGCGGCGAAGGCGGGGGATACGGCGCGCTTTCTCGGCGCGCCGTATTATGCCCCGCGCCGCCGCCTGGACGAGACCCGCGCGGCCCGCACGCCCGTGCTGCGCTGGACCAAGCCGGAGCCGATCCCCGACGCGGCGGAATAACACCGTCGCCCGGCGAGGGACGGCAGCGCCGCCCCTTGCCCCGCCCCGCAGTTGTTGCGAAAAGCGCCGGCATGATCGTTCTCGACGATATTTCCCTGCGCCTCGCCGGCCGCCTGCTCATCGACCATGCCTCGGTCGCCATTCCGGAGAATGCGCGGGTCGGCGTGGTCGGCCGCAACGGCTCGGGCAAGACCACCTTGTTCAAGGCCATCGTGGGCGAGCTGGAGCTGGAGAGCGGCGCCGTCCGCCTGCCCAGCCGCACCCGCATCGGCCGCGTGGCGCAGGAGGCTCCCGCGGGCCCCGACAGCCTCCTCGAGCGCGTGCTTTCCGCCGATACCGAGCGGGCGGCGCTGCTGAAGGAGCGGGAGACGACGCAGGACCCCATGCGCATGGGCGAGATCGAGATGCGCCTCCTCGACATCGGTGCCCATGCGGCGCCGGCGCGGGCCGCCACCATCCTCGCCGGCCTCGGCTTCGACGAAAGCGCGCAGAAGCGGCCCTGCTCGGAATTCTCCGGCGGCTGGCGCATGCGCGTGGCGCTTGCGGCCCTGCTCTTCACCGAGCCGGACCTGCTGCTGCTCGACGAGCCCACCAACTATCTCGACCTCGAAGGCACCCTGTGGCTGCAGGACTATCTGGCGCACTATCCGCGCACGGTGATCCTCATCAGCCACGACCGCGACCTCTTGGACGAGAGCGTGGATCACATCCTCCACCTCACCGGCCAGAAGCTCACCCTCTACAAGGGTGGCTTCTCGGGCTTCGACCGGCAGCGCCGCGAACGGCTGCTGCTGGACCAGAAGGCCCGGCGGAAGCAGGAGATGCAGCGCGCCCACATGGAATCCTTCGTGGCCCGCTTCCGCGCCAAGGCCACCAAGGCGAAGCAGGCCCAGTCGCGCCTCAAGGCGCTGGCCCGCATGGAGCCGCTGGCGGCCCAGGTGAGCGAGGAGGCGGCGGCCATCTCCATCCGCCATCCGGAGAAGCTGCTTTCCCCGCCCATCGTGGTGATGGAGCGCGTGGCGGTGGGCTATGTGCCGGGCAAGCCCATCCTCAAGGGCATCGACCTGCGCATCGACGAGGACGACCGCATCGCCCTGCTGGGGCCCAACGGCAACGGCAAGTCCACCTTCGCCAAGCTCCTCGCCGGCCGGCTGGAGGCGGAGACGGGCAATGTGGTGAAGGCCGACAAGCTGGAGGTGGCCTATCTCGCCCAGCACCAGATCGACGAGCTGGTGCCCGGCGACAGTCCCGCCCAGCACGTGCGCCGGCTGATGCCCGACGCACCGGAGGCCCGCGTGCGCGCCCGCGCGGCGGAGATGGGCTTCTCCGGCGGCGCGGGAGACACGAAGGTGTCCGCCCTCTCGGGCGGCGAGAAGGCCCGGCTGCTGCTCGGCCTCGCCACCTTCCACGGGCCGCACCTCCTCATCCTGGACGAGCCGACGAACCACCTCGACATCGAGGCGCGCGCCGCCCTCATCGAGGCGCTGAACGACTTTCCCGGCGCGGTCATCCTCGTCTCCCACGACAGGCATCTGCTGGAAGCCTGCGCCGAGCGGCTGTGGCGCGTCTCGGGCGGCAC
Source organism: Xanthobacter nonsaccharivorans (assembly GCF_043194755.2). NCBI lineage: Bacteria > Pseudomonadati > Pseudomonadota > Alphaproteobacteria > Hyphomicrobiales > Xanthobacteraceae > Xanthobacter > Xanthobacter nonsaccharivorans. Next base: position 4,880,002 of record NZ_CM195526.1, read on the forward strand.
GGTGAAGCCCTATGAGGGCGACCTCGACCAGTACCGCACGGAAGTGCTCTCCCGCTCCGACGGCGACCGCATGACCGATGCCGGCCGCAAGGACCGCGCCGAGACGAAAAAGGAGGCGGCTCCCGCAGCGCCCCGGCGCATCGCCACCGGTCCCCTCAAGAAGCGCATCCGCGAGCTGGAAAGCGCCGTGGAGAAGCTCACGAAGGAGATCGAGGGCCTCGACGCCAGGCTCGCCGACCCGGACCTCCACGCCAGGAAGCCCATGGACGCCGCCCGCTTTGCGAAAACGCGCGCCGAGGCGGCGGAGAAGCTCGTCACGGCGGAGGAGGAGTGGCTCTCCGTCAGCGCCGAGCTCGAGGCCGCGGGCGGCTGACCGGCCCCACGGGAACCGGCGCCGCCTCCGGCTCGCGGATCAAGGCCATCAGCGCCTGCGCGGCCCGGGAGTGGTAGCGGTCGGCGTGGCGAAGGGCATAGAAGCGCCGGGCCGGAAAGCTCAGGGGCAGCTGCCTCAGCGTGCCGGTGGCAAGGCCCGCCGCCGCGACCAGATCGGAGATCACCGTCGCGCCCGCCCCCGCCGCCACCGCGCTGATGACCGCCTCGTTGGACGGCAGCTCCAGCGCCACCTTGAGGCCGGCGGGATCAAGGCCCGAGGCCCGCAGCGCATCCTCGAACACCTGCCGCGTGCCCGACCCCGGCTCGCGCAGCACGAAGGTGAGCTCGAGCAGATCTCCGGCTGCCAAGGTCCTGCGCGCGGCGAAAGGGTGATCGGCCGCCACCACCAGCACCAGCCGGTCGCCCGGCACCGCGGTCCTGGCGAGCAGCGTCTCCTCCACCTCGCCTTCCACGAAGCCGAGGTCCGCCTCGCCTTCGCGCACGGCGGCGGCCACCTGCGTGGTGTTGCCGATGATGACCGACAGGGCGATATCCGGATAGAGCTGGTGGAAGCGGTTGAGCAGCGGTCCAAGCCAGTAGTTGGCGATGGTCTGGCTGGCCTGAAGGACAAGGTGCCCGCGTCTCAGCCCCGAGAGATCGGCGAGCACGGTCTCCGCCGCGGCCGCCCGCGCGAGCACCGCTTCCGCCTCCGGCACGAAGGCACGGCCGGCCTCGGTCAGCTCGATCCGCCGTCCCACCCGATGGAACAGCGCCACCCCGCAGGAGGCCTCCAGCGCCGCCACTGAGGCGCTCACCGCCGACTGGGTCATGTGGAGGTCGGAGGCCGCGCGCGTCATGTGCAGGGCGCGGGCGACGGCCACGAACACCCTCAGCTGCTCCAGCGTCATCGCCCGTTCCGCTCCCGCCCGCCGGACGGCCCCGGACGGGCCGATGCCGGCGAGTCTCCCCACCGGCATCGTGGCTGCGCCGGGGCCTCCCGGCACAGGCTATATCACATCAGCGCCTTGATCAGGCCGAAGCTGAGCAGCGAGACGAAGGCCCAGGCGGCGGCGCCGAGCATCAGGGGCTTGATGCCCTTGAGGCGCAGCTTGGCGATGTCGGTCTCCAGACCCATAGCGCCCAGGGCCACCGCGAGCAGGAAGGTGGTGGTGGTGGCCACCGGCATCTTCACCTCAGCCGGAACCCATCCGCTGGACGCCAGCATCACCATGGCGATGAAGCCGAACACGAACCACGGCATGGGCGGGCTGGCATGGCCGGCGGCGCGGTCGCCGCGGGCCCGCATGACGGCAGCGGCGCCAAGGCCGATGACGAGCGGGGCGAGCAGCATCACCCGCGAGAGCTTCGCCACGGTACCGAACTCGCCGGCCTGCTGGCCGCCCTGGAAGGCGGCGGCCACCACCTGCGCCACCTCGTGGATGGAGGCGCCGGTCCACAGGCCGAAATCATGGGCGCTGAAGCCGGTGTAGGGCAGGAGCGCGGGCATCAGCAGCATGGACAGCGAGCCGAAGACGGTGACGCACGCCACCGCATAGGCCACGTCCTCGTCCGAACCGCGGGTGACCGTGTTCGTCGCGATCACCGCCGAAGCGCCGCAGATGGCGGTGCCGGCGGCGATCAGCTCAGAGAGCTGCTTGTCCACGCCCATCAGCCGGCCGAACCAGCGGGTGGCGAAGAAGGTGGCGAACAAGGTGAAGGCGACGATGGAGAAGCCCACCAGCCCCACCGAGCGCACCTGCTCGAAGGTGAGCTGGAGGCCCAGCAGCACGATGGCGAAGCGCAGGATGCGGCGGAGCGCGAACTTCACGCCCGGCTTGATGGCAGCCGCCGTCCCGAACACATTATGCAGCGCCATGCCGATGGCGATGGCGATGATGAGGGGGCTGACGAGGCCCATGCCCGGGATCTGCCGCAGCGCATAAGCGGCGGCGGCGATCAGCACCGTATAGGCAAGGCCGGGGAGAATGCCGCCGAACGCGTTGGTGAGCGGCCCGCCTGCGGCGCGCACCGGCGCACTCGGGATAAGGGCAGGATCGGAAAGGTGCTTCTCGGTCATGGCGGGGCTCCTCGAACGCGGCGAGGATGGCCCCGGCAAACCAATCGATCAAATGAGTTGTATTTCTACAATTGATCGATTTTTATGTTTATCTCACATTCGCCCCCGGTGCGCTACCGTGCCGCCGACAGAACCACGGGTGACACCCCCAATGCCGGCAGGTGCCGCGATGGCGGCATCTCGCACCGGCATGGCACATCACGCGGCGGGCAGGTGGATCGAAACAGCGGTTCCACCTGCCACACCGGAGGCAACCCGCTAAGGGGATCCAGCAGGACGGGTTGAGGGCAGCGGCGGCGGCCGATCGTCATGCCGGCACCGGCTCTTCCCGTGGCGGACGGGGCCGGAGACCGACGGCAGAGCCTTACGAAGGCCTGTCCGGCCTGGGCAGCGGACGCAACCCCTTGTGACGCCGGCCTTCAGCGTTCCGCGAAGGCCTTCTCCACCACGAAGGTCTCCGGCCGGTGGCCGGCGCCTTCCGCAAAGCGCCGGCTCTCCAGAAGGGCGCGGGTATCGGCGATCATCTGCGGCGAGCCGCACAGCATCACCCGGTCGTGGGCGGGGTCGAGGTCCGGCAGGCCGAGATCGGCGAAGAGCCGGCCGCTTTCCATGAGGTCGGTGACGCGGCCGCGGTTGCGGAACGGCTCGCGCGTCACGGTGGGATAGTGTAGCAGCTGGGTGGACGCATATTCGCCGAGGACATCGTGGGCCTTGAGGCTCGCCACCACGTCCTCGCCATAGGCGAGCTCCGCCACCTCGCGGCAGCCATGCACCAGGACGATGTGCTCGAACCGCTCGTAGGCCTCCGGGTCCCGCGCGATGGAGACGAAGGGCGCAAGGCCCGTGCCCGTGGCGAGCAGGTAGAGGCGCTTGCCGGGCTTCAGATTGTCGAGGAGCAGCGTCCCCGTGGGCCGGCGACCGACGAGGATGGGGTCGCCCGGCCTCAGCATCTGCAGCCGCGAGGTCAGCGGGCCCTCCGGCACCTTGATGGAGAAGAACTCCAGCGTCTCCTCATAGGGCGCGCAGGCCAGCGAATAGGCCCGCAGGAGCGGCTTCTCGTTCACGTCGAGCCCGATCATGGTGAATTGGCCGCTCTTGAAGCGGAAGGCGGCGTCCCGCGTGGCGGTGAAGGAGAAAAGCCGGTCGGTCCAGTGGCGGACCTCCAGCACGGTCTCGGTGTTGAGATTGCTCATGGCCGGTGCCTCACGCCTGACCAGGAGCGGCCGAGAAGGCGCTCTCGAACTTGCCGTCCACCTCCATCCAGTCCGCGGCGTCCGCCGGCGGCTCCTTCTTCTCGGCGATGTTGGGCCACCTAGCGGCATATTCGGCGTTGAGCGCGATCCAGGGCTGAGCCGCCGGGTCAGTGTCGGCGGAGATGGCGGCGGCGGGGCATTCGGGCTCGCACACGCCGCAGTCGATGCATTCGTCCGGATTGATGACGAGCATGTTCTCGCCCTCGTAGAAGCAGTCCACGGGGCAGACGGCGACGCAATCCATGAATTTGCAGCGGATGCACTTGTCGGTGACGACGTAGGCCATGGGGCAGATCCGGTTGTTTTGATGCAACGAGACTAGCCGGCCACGCCCCAGGGCCTGAGTATTAAGGCCTTGAGGGGTCAATTAATTGCGGATTTTCTATCGGCTCTCAAGCCACGGGGGCCCGTCATGCCGGGCCTGTCCGTGGCATCCCCCGCCCGGCCCCTGCCATCTGAACCGAAGGGCCAACGGAACGGCAGGGCGGGGCCCCGTGGGCCGCGGCGGAAGGTCGTGACCGGCGACGCCTCACACCACTTGGGCGAGGTTTGATCCGTTGAGGTTCACGGCGAGGCCCTTCAGCGCGTCCTCGTTCAGCTCGCCGCCCATGGCCTTCAGGCTCTCCTCGCGGATGAGGGCGCCAAGCTCGGCCCGCAGCTGCACGAATTCCGGCGACATCTGCAACGCCGCGTCGCGCGGGCGTGGGAGCGGCACCGTCACCTCGGCCTTGATGCAGCCGGGGCGCGCCGTCATCACGTAGATGCGGTCGGAGAGGAAGATGGCCTCGTCGATGTCGTGGGTCACGAACAGCACCGAGATGCCGAGCCGCTGCCACAGGTTGGTGAGGATCTGCTGCATGATGACCCGCGTCTGCGCGTCGAGGGCGCCGAATGGCTCATCGAGCAGCAGCACCTTGGGGCCCGTCGCCAGCGCCCGCACGATGCCGACGCGCTGCTTCATGCCGCCGGACAGCCGGTCCGGATAGTGATCCTCGAAGGCCGAGAGCCCGGCGAGGCCGAGCAGCGTGCGCGCCGCCACGGCCCGCTCCGACCTGCCCATGCCGCGCATCTTCAGGCCGAACTCCACGTTCTCCCGCACCGTCTTCCAGGGAAAGAGCGAATATTGCTGGAACACCATGCCCCGGTCGGCGGAGGGGCCCTTCACCGGCTCGCCGTCCACCGTGACGCGCCCGGCCGTGGGCTTCAGGAAGCCTGCCACCGCATTCAGCAGCGTGGACTTGCCGCAGCCCGACGGGCCGATGATGGAGACGAACTCGCCCGGGTTCACCACGAGGTCGGCATCGCTCACCGCGATGACGGCACCATCCACGGTGTCGTAGGCGAGCTCGAAGCCCGAGACCTCGATGAGGCCCGTCTTGGCCGGAGGAATGGGGGGAACCGCCATGGCGCGCCTCACTTGAAGGGGTTCACTTGGCCCGGGACCAGGGCGTGACGAGCCGCCCGGCGAGCCGGATGAGGAAGGACGAGGCGAGGCCGAGCACGCCGATGGTGATCATGCCCAGGGCGATGTCCGGATACTGCACCAGGGAATAGGCCTCCCAGGTGAAATAGCCGATGCCGAACTGGCCGGAGATCATCTCCGCCGCGATCAGCGACACCCAGGCCACCCCCATGCCCACGGTGAGGCCGGTGAAGACCTGCGGCAGCACCGCCGGGAAATAGACCTCGCGAAACGTGGCCCGCTCGTTCGCCCCGAGGCAGCGAGCGGCGCGCACCAGCACCTCGTCCACGTTCGCCATGCCGTGCAGCGTATTGATGAGGATGGGGAAGAACGAGCCGAGGAAGGTGATGAAGACGATGCTCTCCTCGTTGGTGGGCCACAGCATGATGGCCATGGGCACCCAAGCGATGGCCGGGATGGGTCGCAGCACCTCCGACACCGGGAAGACGAACTCCTTCAGCAGCGTGAAGCGCCCCATAAGCAGCCCCAGCGGCACGGCGACCACGGCCGCGATGGCGAAGCCGAGGAAGATGCGCCGGCAGGAGATGTAGATGTGGTCGAAGAAGGCGCCGGTGGAAAAGGCGGTGCGGGCGCTCTCCAGCACCTGCGCCGGCGAGGGCACGTTCAGGAAGCGCACGTAGAGCACCATGTGATGGGTGGTGACCACGTGCCAGGCCAGGATGAAGAGGCCGAGGGCGAGCGCCCCGAGGGCGGTGGCCCGGATGCCCTGCGCATTCAGCTTCAACCAGCGCTTTGCCTTGCCCCCCGGGGAGCGGTCGGGCGCCGGCGGCGCCGCCCGCACCCGCCGCTCCGGCCGCAACACCACGGCGCCGGGCACGGCACGGGCCGCGTCCCCCGCCGGAGCGGCGAGGGGGAAGGCCATGGCGGGGGGAGACGCGGCGGACAGGGTGGTTGCAGTCATGGCGAGAGCTTGCCTGGAGGTCGCGGGCGTCGGTGTCGCCTGGGTGGGGGTCGCCTGCGTTTTGGCAGCGGCGCGCGTCATGGCCTCACCCGCGGGCCGATGTGGCCACCTTCAGCGCATCGCTGAAGGGCATCACCTTGCCGCCGCCCCTGGCCGCCGCGGCCTCCGCGTCGGCCTTTAGGAGGAAAGGCAGGATCTCGGTTTTCCCATCCTTGGTGGACACCGCATAGAAGGCCTCGGTGGCGAACAGCTTGATGCCGCGGGCGGTATCGAACAGATAGGTCATGTTCGCCGTCTTGCCCTGGGCGGTCAGCTCGGCGAGGGCGCCCAGGGTGCAGGCCGGGCTGGAATAGGGCTTGATGCCCTCGCCCTCGATCCAGATCTCGCCGGCCTTTCGCGGCTCGGCAATCTTCACCTTGCAGAAGGCATCGTCGCCGGCGACCTCATAATTGTCATGGCTCTTGAGCTGAGCCTCATAGTCGAGGCCGAGTTCCTTGTAGGCTTGGCGGATATAGCTGTCGTTCACCCAGGCCTTGACGTCGAATTCCTTCATGCGGCCGAGCTTCTGCAGCACACCGGCGTCCTCGGCCGCGTCGGCGACGAGCTCAGGCTTGATGGTGGGATCCATGGTCATAATGCCGCCCGGGCCGAGGAAGATGTAGACCACTTCCTTGTCGATGCCGGTCCACTTGGCGATGCTCTCGGCGGCGGTCCTGGGGTCCTTGCGCACCCAGTCGTTGGCCGCGATCACCGCCTTGAGATAGCCGACCACCACTTCCGGATACTTCTCGGCAAAGTCGGTGCGCACCACCACGCCGTGCCAGGTGGGGGCGTTGGTCTCCACCCCGTCGAAGATCTTGCGGGCAAAGCCGCGGAAGGGCAGCAGCTCGGCGAAGGGCACGAAATCCGCGTGGGCTTCGATCTTCTTTTCCTGAAGGTTGGTGGAGCCCACCTCCGGCGACTGGCTCACCAGCTTGAAGTAGTCGTTGGGCCAGCCCTTGTCCTGCATGGCCTTCAGGATCATGCCATGGGCCGCCGAGCCGAACGGGACGGAGAGCACCTTCCCCTTGAGATCGGAGAGCTCGTAATAAGGGGAGTCCTTGTGCACCACCACGCCGTTGCCGGAGCCGAAGAGGTTGTAGGCGGCGACGCCAATCAGCTGTGACTTGGACTGCGGATTTGACTGGAAGGTATAGCCGTTCACCACCAGCGGAAAGTCCCCCATGCCGCCGAACTGAAGCTTGTCGGCCATCATGCCGTTGGTCACGGGTGGGCCGGAAGTGAAGTTCTGCCAGTCGATCTTGTAGGCCACATCCTTGTACTTGCCGTCCGTCGGCAGATACTTTTCAAGGAGCTTCAACTCCTTGATGACCACGCCCGTGGTGACCGTGTTGGTGGTGGTGTCCTGGGTGCCGATGCCGATGTTGATGATCTCGGCGGCGCGCGCGGGAACAACGCAGCTGGCGGTGAGGGCGACGGCAACGGCGCAAGGAAGGGGCGAGCGAAATGGGGTCATGAGATCACCTCCCGGGGCAAAGACGGATCGTGAGGGTGATCTTCGGGCCCGGCCTTGGATCCGTTCAAAGGAAGATGCGCCGCTGCTGTCGATTAGTTGCCTCCTTTGCGCCCGCGCTCTTTTTTTCAGCAGCGACTGCCCGACATGCCGGCGCGGCGGCCCGCCACGGCCACTCCGTCACCGGTCGCCGCGCATGGCGTGAAGCGCCTCCAGGTCATAGACCACAATCTTCGCCTTCTCCGCCTTCAGCACCCCCTGCTCCTGCAAACGCTTGAGGCTGATGGTGACCCATTGGCGCGTGGCGCCGACCATGTGGGCAAGGTCCGCGTGGGTGAAGGAGGAGCCGATGGCGATGCCGTCTTCCTCCTTTACCCCGTAGGTGTCGGCGAGGTGGAGCAGCAGGTGCGCCAGCCGTTCGGTGACGGAGCGGGTGCCCAGCATCTGGGCAAGGGCCGAATAGCACTTCCCCTTGAAGGTAAGTCCCTCGATGAGGCCGATGGCAAAGGCGGGGATCTGGGCGATCAGGCGCCGCAGCGTCTTGCCGGTGAGGTGGACCACCACCGAATTGGTGGCAGCCACCCCCGACCATACGTGCTGGCCCTGGCCGAACAGCTCCGGCCCGCCCACGAAATTTCCGGCGCTCCAGTAAGCGAGCGTGATCTCCCGGCCTGAGGGGGCGATGTAGAAGACGCGGATGCGGCCGCTCTCGATCAGGAAGATGCCGTCGTGGGGCATGCCCTGGGAGAACAGCATCTTGCCCCGGTAGACCACCCGCTTCTGCCCCTCGCGCAGCACCTCCTCCCGCTCCTTCGCGGTGAGGCGCTGGAACAGCAGAGGCGGCCCGTTGGTCAGGGAGACGTTCTCGGTGAGGAGCAGGGCTTGCGCCGGGTTGGTGCCGGCCAGCAGCGGCGATCCCGCCGTCGGAAGCTGTCCCTGGGGCGGGGCGATCAGCATCTCTTCTCTCCGGGTTGGACGTGTTCCAGTCCGGCAAGAAGCGTACCAACTAAATAGTAATTATATCTATTGTTTTTATAAAATAAAACAGAGATCAGCCGTCGCCCAGATCCTCAGGTCCCGGTGCCGGCAGGACCAACCGGAGCGCGCCCAAAGCCGGCGGACGGTCTAATCCCCTTGGCGGGCGGTCACTAGGTGCCGGCCAAATGCAAACGGCGGCCAGATGGCCGCCGTTTGTCGTTCCAATCGGTATTTTGAGACGTCAGTGGGCGGCGGCGCCGGACCGGCCGCGCTCGAGCGCTTCGTAGACCTGCTGCAGGTCGGAGAGGTGCCGCGAGGCGCGCTGGCGCGCTTCGTCGCTGGTGGCGTCGGCCACGTCTTCCCTGGCGTCCTGGATCTGCTGCTGCATCGCGCCGAGATCCAGCTCCTCCACCGGCTTCGCCTCTTCGGCAAGGATGGTGAGGCCGGTCGGGTTCACCTCGGCGAAGCCCCCGCGCACGAAATAGCTCTTGGGCGCGCCGTCGCCCTTGATGGTGAGGATGCCCGCCTTCAGCATGCCGATGAAGGGCGCATGACCCGCCAGCACGCCGAACTCGCCTTCCGCGCCGGGCACGATCACCTCGGTCACGGCACCGGAAAACACGAGCCGCTCGGGGGAGACCAGCTCAAAGGGTAAGGTCGCCATTCTTCTCGTCTCCGGGTCGGGCCCTGGACCTTAAGCGGCCGCGGGACCTTCAGCGCCGGCGCTCGGCCACGAAGCCGACGCCCAGGCCGATGATCGCGCCCACCACGGCGGCAAGGCCGATGTGGCGGGACTGCTCCGAGGTCAGGCCGCCGCGCGGCCCTTCCCCCTGCAGCTTGATATCGATGCCCGGCAGGCGGATTTCCGCCACCTGCGGGCGCGTCAGCCAGCCGACGATGCCGCCGGCCAGCAGGCCGAGGACGAGGCAGAGGATCTTCACGTTCATGATGTCCCCCTCACCCCGTTGATCGGCTGAAGGATCAGGCCGCCTCGGCGGCCAGCTTCTTGCCCTTCTCGATGGCTTCGTCGATGGAGCCCACCATGTAGAAGGCCTGCTCGGGCAGGTAGTCGTACTTGCCTTCCACCAGGCCCTTGAAGCCGGCGATGGTGTCCTTCAGGTCCACGAGCTTGCCCGGGGAGCCGGTGAACACTTCCGCGACGTGGAAGGGCTGGGAGAGGAAGCGCTCGATCTTGCGGGCGCGGGCCACGGTGAGCTTGTCCTCTTCGGAGAGCTCGTCCATGCCCAGGATCGCGATGATGTCCTGGAGCGCCTTGTAGCGCTGCAAGGTCTGCTGCACCTGGCGCGCTGTGTTGTAGTGCTCCTCGCCGATCACCAGCGGGGAGAGGATGCGCGAGGTGGAGTCGAGCGGGTCCACCGCCGGGTAGATGCCCTTTTCCGCGATGGAACGGGACAGCACCGTGGTGGCGTCCAGATGGGCGAAGGACGCGGCGGGCGCCGGGTCGGTCAGATCGTCGGCGGGCACATAGATGGCCTGCACCGAGGTGATCGAACCCTTGGTGGTGGTGGTGATACGCTCCTGCAGGGCGCCCATGTCGGTGGCCAGCGTCGGCTGGTAGCCCACCGCCGAGGGGATGCGGCCGAGCAGAGCCGACACTTCCGAGCCGGCCTGGGTGAAGCGGAAGATGTTGTCCACGAAGAACAGCACGTCCTGGCCCTGGTCGCGGAAGTGCTCGGCCACCGTGAGGCCGGTGAGCGCCACGCGGGCGCGGGCGCCCGGAGGCTCGTTCATCTGGCCGTACACGAGGGCGCACTTGGAGCCGGCGGCGGAGCCGTCATGCTCGTGCGGGTCCACGTTCACCTTGGACTCGATCATCTCGTGATAGAGATCGTTGCCCTCACGGGTGCGCTCGCCGACGCCGGCGAACACGGAATAGCCGCCGTGCGCCTTGGCGATGTTGTTGATCAGCTCCATGATCAGCACGGTCTTGCCCACGCCGGCGCCGCCGAACAGGCCGATCTTGCCGCCCTTGGAGTAAGGCGCCAGCAGATCCACCACCTTGATGCCGGTGACGAGGATTTCCGCTTCCGTGGACTGGTCCGCGTAGGAAGGGGCGGACTGGTGGATGGCGCGCTTGGCATCGCCGACCACCGGGCCGAGCTCGTCCACCGGCTCGCCGATCACGTTCATGATGCGGCCAAGGGTGGCTTCGCCCACGGGCACGAGGATGGGGGAGCCCGTGTCGGTGACGGGCTGGCCGCGCACCAGGCCCTCGGTCGCGTCCATCGCGATGGTGCGAACGGTGTTCTCGCCGAGATGCTGGGCCACCTCGAGCACCAGGCGGTTGCCGTGGTTGGTGGTCTCCAGGGCGTTCAGGATTTCCGGCAGATGGCCGTCGAACTGCACGTCGACAACGGCGCCGATGACCTGGGTGATGCGTCCGGTGGGATTCGCCATGTTCGTCGTCCTTTGTCCTCGTCCACGCCGCGGTCAGAGCGCTTCGGCGCCGGAGATGATTTCGATAAGTTCCTTCGTGATCATGGCCTGACGCGTCCGGTTGTAGATCAGCGTCTGCTTCCTGATCATGTCGCCCGCATTGCGGGTCGCGTTGTCCATGGCGCTCATCTGCGAGCCGTAGAAGGACGCCTGGTTTTCCAGGAGCGCGCGGAAGATCTGCACCGCGATGTTGCGCGGCAGGAGATCCGTGAGGATCTCCTCCTCCGTCGGCTCATACTCGTAGACCGGCCCCTCGTCCCCGGCATCCCGCTCGGGGAAGCTCGCGGGGATGATCTGCTGGGCGGTGGGGACCTGCGAGATCACGCTCTTGAAGTTCGAATAGAACAGCGTGCACACGTCGAACGCGCCCTGGTCGAGCAGCGCCAGGATCTTGCTGGCGATGTCGTCGGCGTTCTTGAAGCCGAGCGTGCGCACCGAGCGCAGGTCCACCAGCTCGACGATGCGGCTCGGATAGGTCCGGCGCAGCTGGTCGTAGCCCTTGCGGCCGACGCAGAAGAACTTCACGTCCTTGCCTTCGCCGAGGAGCTGCTGGGCCTTCTCGCGGGCCAGGCGGACGATGGAGGTGTTGAAAGCGCCGCACAGACCGCGCTCGCCGGTGCAGACCAGCAGAAGATGCGTCTGCGTCTGGCCGGTTCCGGCGATCAGCACAGGCGCCTGCCCGCCCCCGACGATCCCCGCCGCGAGGTTGCTCAGCACCGTCTCCATGCGCTCGGCATAGGGACGGGCCGCTTCCGCCGCCATCTGGGCGCGACGCAGCTTCGCCGCGGCGACCATCTGCATCGCCTTGGTGATCTTCTGCGTCGCCTTCACAGAGGCAATGCGGTTTCTAAGGTCTTTCAGGCTCGCCATCGCGCCCGTCCGTCAGGTTCGAGGAACGAAGGGCGACGCTCAGGCGAAGCTCTTGGCGAAGGCGTCGAGCGCCGCCGTCAGCTTCGCCGTGGTGTCCTTGCTGAGTTCCTTGGACGTGCGGATCGCTTCCAGGATCTCCGGATGCTGGGAGCGCAGCGCCAGCAGGACGCCCTGCTCGAACTCGCGCACCTTGGAGACCGGGAGCTGATCGAGGTAGCCGTTGGTGCCGGCATAGATCACCGCCACCTGCTCTTCCACCTTGAGGGGGGAGAACTGGCTCTGCTTCAGCAGCTCGGTGAGGCGGGCGCCGCGGTTCAGCAGCTTCTGCGTGGAGGCGTCGAGGTCCGAGCCGAACTGGGCGAAGGCCGCGAGCTCGCGATACTGGGCGAGCTCGCCCTTGATCTTGCCCGCCACCTGCTTCATCGCCTTGATCTGGGCCGAGGAGCCCACGCGCGACACCGACAGGCCGACGTTCACCGCCGGGCGGATGCCCTGGTAGAACAGGTCGGACTCGAGGAAGATCTGGCCGTCGGTGATGGAGATCACGTTGGTCGGGATGTAGGCCGACACGTCGTTGGCCTGGGTCTCGATCACCGGCAAAGCGGTCAGCGAGCCGGCGCCGTTGGCGTCGTTCAGCTTCGCCGCGCGCTCCAGCAGGCGGGAGTGCAGGTAGAACACGTCGCCGGGATAGGCCTCGCGGCCCGGCGGGCGGCGCAGCAGCAGCGACATCTGGCGATAGGCCACGGCCTGCTTGGACAGGTCGTCATGGATGATGAGCGCGTGCATGCCGTTGTCACGGAAATACTCGCCCATGGCGGTGCCGGTGAACGGCGCCAGGAACTGCATCGGCGCCGCGTCCGAAGCGGTGGCGGCCACGATGATCGAATATTCGAGCGCGCCCTGCTCTTCCAGCACCTTCACGAACTGGGCGACGGTGGAGCGCTTCTGGCCCACCGCGACGTACACGCAGTAGAGCTTGGCCTTCTCGTCCGTGCCCTGGTTGATGGGCTTCTGGTTGAGGATCGAGTCGAGCGCTACGGCGGTCTTGCCGGTCTGGCGGTCGCCGATGATGAGCTCGCGCTGGCCGCGGCCGATCGGGATGAGCGCGTCGATCGCCTTGAGGCCCGTCTGCATGGGCTCGTGCACGGACTTGCGCGGAATGATGCCGGGGGCCTTCACGTCGACGCGGCGACGCTCGGTGTAGACGATGGGGCCCTTGCCGTCGATCGGGTTGCCGAGGGCGTCGACGACGCGGCCGAGCAGGCCCTTGCCGACGGGGGCGTCCACGATGGCGCCGGTGCGCTTGACGGTCTGGCCTTCCTTGATCTCGCGGTCGGAACCGAAGATCACGATGCCGACGTTGTCGATTTCGAGGTTCAGCGCCATGCCGCGCGTGCCGTTCTCGAACTCGACCATCTCGCCGGCCTGGACATTGTCGAGGCCGTAGACGCGGGCAATGCCGTCGCCGACGGAGAGGACCTGGCCTACCTCCGAAACTTCGGCTTCCTGGCCGAAGTTCTGGATCTGCTCCTTGAGGATGGCGGAGATTTCAGCGGCTCGAATGTCCATCAGCGGACCTCTTTCATCGCATGCCGGATAGAATTGAGTTTGGTCTTGAGCGAGGCGTCGACCATGCGGGAGCCGAGCTTCACGATGAGACCACCGAGGATGGACGGATCGACGGTGACGTCGAGGTTCACGTCCTTGCCGGTCTTTTCAGCCAGCGTCGCCTTCAGCGTGGCGAAGTGCGCGTCGCTCAGGGGCGCGGCCACCGTCACCTGCGCCGTCGTCTCGCCCCGTTGGGCGGCCACGAGCGCTGCAAAATCGGAAATCATGCCGGGCAGCGCGAACAGGCGGCGGTTCTGCGCCACCAGCTTCACGAAATTCCCGGCGAGGCCGGTGATGCCCACGCTTTCAAGAATTGCGGAAACGGCCGTCAGCTGCTCCTCGGCCGAAAAGACCGGGCTTTTCACCAGCCGCGCCAGATCCGCGCTTTCCGCAATGAGGGCCGCCAGACGATCGAGATCCGCCTTCACGGAATCGACGGCGCCGGCCTCTGTCGCCAGTTCGAACAGCGCGGTCGCGTAGCGCCCCGCCATGCCTGACACGATCGTATCCGCCACCCCGCACCTCTCTCGGACTTGCAGCCTGATGGCGCCACACCGTGCGGCGTCAACGCCCAAGCCCTTGATCTGTTGGGAATATTCCTGTGTGACCTCGCGAGAGGGCTGAACCCGCCCCTCGAAATCCCGGTGTGCCTAACACAGGCCGATCAAGGCGGCAACATGACCGAAGAGTGGCTGATAGGCCGCATTGCCGCACCAGCACCTCGCCACCAGCTGCCTTTTACGCCCCCGAAGGTGGCGGAAAACCACCGCCGAGGACCCGCCTGCCCCACCGGGAACCTTTGTCCGGCGCGGCCTTGCGCACGATGAAGGGAAGCCGGGCAAGAACCGCGCCGACCACCGCCACTTCCTGCGCAGGCGTCAAACGGAAAATGCTCTTTCAATGCGGCGCAGCAAAGGCGGCGGGGACGATGCCGCCGGATCCGCGGCACGGGCTTGTGGAAACCGGCGGGCCGCGTGGCCGAGGGGAGCGTCAACCAACACCGAGGAACTGCTTCAGCTCCGGCGTCTTCGGATGGGCGAAGACCTCCTCCGGCGGTCCGATCTCGTGCACCCGGCCCTGGTGCATGAACACCACGCGGTCGCACACCTCGCGGGCGAAGCGCATCTCGTGGGTCACCATGAGCAGGGTCATGCCCTGCTCGGCCAGCGTCTTCACCACCGCCAGCACCTCGTTCACCAGCTCCGGGTCGAGGGCGGAGGTGATCTCGTCGCACAGCAGGGCGAGGGGCTTCATGGCCAGCGCGCGGGCGATGGCGACGCGCTGCTGCTGGCCGCCGGACAGCTGGTCGGGATAGGCCTCGAACTTGTGGCCGAGGCCCACCTGCTCCAGCCGCACCCGCGCCTCGGCCTCCGCCTCCTTCTGCGACACCTTCTTCACCACCATGGGCGAGAGCATCACGTTGCGCCCGGCCGAGAGGTGGGGGAACAGGTTGAAGCCCTGGAAGATCATGCCGACCTTGAGGCGCAGCGCCCGCAGGTGCACCTCGTCCGGCGCCAGCTGGGCGCCGGCGACCATGATGGAGCCCTCGTCGATGGTCTCCAGCCCGTTGATGCAGCGCAGGAGCGTCGACTTGCCGGAGCCGGACTTGCCGATGATGGCGATCACCTCGCCCGGCTCCACGTCCAGGTTGATGCCCTTCAGCACCTCGTTCTGGCCGAAGCGCTTGCGCACCTCAGTGATGGTGATGAGCGACATTCAGCTTCCTCTCCAGGATCTGGCTCGACTTCGACAGGGGCCAGCAGAGCGCGAAATAGATGAGGGCGGCGAAGCCGTAGACGGTGAACGGCTCGAACGTGGCGTTGGTGATGATGGTGGAGGCCTTGGACAGCTCCACGAAGCCGATGATGGAGGTGAGCGCCGTGCCCTTCACCACCTGCACCGAGAAGCCCACCGTGGGCGGCAGCCCGATGCGCATGGCCTGCGGCAGGACCACGTGGCGCAATTGCTCGAAGAAGCTCATGGCGAGGGAGGAGGAAGCCTCCCACTGCCCCCTGGGGATCGCCTCCACGCAGCCGCGCCAGATCTCCGCCAGGAAGGCCGAGCTCCACAGGGTGAGCGAGACGAAGGCCGCCGCCCAGGGCGAGACGTCGAGGCCGAGCAGCGGCAGGCCGAAGAAGAGGAGGAACAGCTGCATCAGCAGCGGGGTGCCCTGAAACAGCTCGATATAGAGGGTCGCCGCCCGGTTCAGCCACCGGTGCCGCGCGATGCGGGCATAGAGCACCACCAGTCCCACCGCCCCGCCGCCGGCGAAGGCGAGGAGGGAGAGCAGCACCGTCCAGCGCGCGGCGAGCAGCAGGTTGGAGACGATGTCCCAGGTGGAGAATTGCATCATCGCGCGGCCCTCCGCCGGGGGAACACCAAAGCGCCGATGCCCCGCATCACCTGCCGCAACAGCACCGCCAGCAGCAGATAGAGGAGGGTGGCGACGATATAGGCCTCGAAGGCGCGGAAGGTGCGGGACTGGATGAAGTTGGCGGCGAACGTCAGCTCCTCCACCGAGATCTGCGAGCAGACCGCGGAGCCGAACATGACGATGACCATCTGCGAGGTCAGCGCCGGCCAGATCTTCTGCAGGGCCGGCACCAGCACCACGTGGCGGAAGGTCTGGATCGGGCTCATGGCGAGGGAGGCGCCGGCCTCGAACTGGCCGCGCGGGGTGGCCTCGATGCCGGCGCGGATGATCTCGCAGGCATAGGCGCCGAGGTTGATCACCATGGCGAGGATGGCCGCCTGCATCTCCGTCAGCGAGAAGCCGGCCGCCGGCAGGCCGAAGAAGATGAAGAACAGCTGGATCAGGAACGGCGTGTTGCGGATCAGCTCCACATAAGCGGAGACGATGGGCCTCAGCCATCTGGGCCCCAGCGTGCGCGCCCAGGCGCAGCCGATGCCGAGGCCCACGCCCAGCACGCCGCCCACGGCGATGAGCTCCACGGTGACGGCGACGCCCTTGGCGATCACCGGCCCATAGTCGGCCAGGGCTGAGAAATCGAAGCTGTAGGCCATCTGTGCGCGCCCCCGATGGCGGCCGTGCCGCCTGCCCGCTGTGTTGCCGGGGCCTCCTCCCGGCTGGGAGGGAGGTCAGGCGGCGGCCCGAGGCGGCCGCCCGCTTGCCCCCATGGGGTGGTCGGGCCTCACAGATCCTTCGGCAGCGGCGCGCCCAGCCACTTCTCGGAGATCTTCTCCAATGACCCATCCGCCTTCGCCGTCGCGAGGATGGCGTTCACCTTCTCCAGCAGCTTGGGCTCGTCCTTGTTGAGGCCCACGTAGCAGGGGGAGTTCTTGATGAGCACCTTCACCTGCGGCTTCTTCGGCGGGTTGCGGGCGAGGATGGCGGCAGCCACCACGTTGCCGGTGGCCACCACCTTCACCTGGCCCGAGAGAAAGGCCGAGATGGTGGAGTTGTTGTCCTCGTAGCGCTTGATGTCGGCGGTGGGCGGGGCGACCTTGGTCAGCTCCAGGTCCTCCACCGAGCCGCGGGTGACGCCCACGGTCATGCCGGCGATGTCCTCCACCTTCTCCACCTTCACGTCGGCCGGGCCGAAGATGCCGTTGAAGAAGGGGGCGTAGGCCACCGAGAAGTCGATCACCTTCTCCCGGTCCGGATTCTTGCCCAGGCTGGAGATGACGAGGTCCACCTTCTTGGTCTGCAGGTAGGGAATGCGGTTGGCGCTGGTCACGGGAACCAGCTCCGCCTTCACGCCGAGGCCCTTGGCGATGAGGTTGGCCACGTCGATGTCGTAGCCGAGGGGCTTGAGGTCCGTGCCCACCGAGCCGAAGGGCGGGAAGTCCTGCGGCACGGCGATCTTGATGACGCCCGCCTTCAGGATGTCGTCCAGCGCCTCGGCGGCCGCGGGGCCGGCCGACAGGCCCAAGGCAACCGATGCGATAGCCCCCGCCAGCGCGCCGACAGCCAGCGCCCGGCCGAGGAAAGTCCTGCGATCAACACCCATCTGCCCTGCCTCCGCACAGATGCCCATCGCCACCGCATGGGCATCCCTTTGCAGGGAGATCAGCAAGGCGTGTGCCAAGGCTGGCGGTACACGCATGACTTACGGGCGTCTTGGATCGGCGACAGGGGGATGGGGAAAGCCTGAAACGGAAATGCCCCGTCCGAAGTCTCGGACGGGGCATTTGCCCAATTCATGGGCGCCCAGGTTCTGGGCAGTCGGGGCAAGGCCCCGGCTGCGGATCAGTTGGCCTGGGAGGTCTTGTTCGGCGTCGCCGGATAGGCGGCGTTCTTCACCGTGCCCTTCATCAGCTCGACGGCGAGCTTCAACTGGGTGTCGTCCTTCGGATCCGGCGGCACATAGGCCGGCGAGCCGGTCTGCTCGTCGTCGCCGTTCTTGAGATGGCCCTTCAGGGACGCCTCGCCGCGGGTGGAGTCGATGTTCGCGCCGAGCTTGATCTTCAGCTCGTCGGGCATGTCCTGCACCAGCACGATGTCCGGCTCGATGCCCTTGGCCTGGATGGAGCGGCCGGAGGGCGTGTAGTAGCGGGCGGTGGTGAGGCGCAGGGCGCCGTTCACCCCGTTCGGGCCGAGCGGGATGATGGTCTGCACCGAGGCCTTGCCGAAGGAGCGCGAGCCGAGCACCGTCGCGCGCTTGTGGTCCTGCAGGGCGCCGGCCACGATCTCGGAGGCCGAGGCGGAGCCGCCGTTCACCAGCACGATCACCGGCTTGCCCTTGGTCAGGTCGCTGCGGCGGGCGTTGTAGCGCTGGGTCTCGTCCGGGTTCCGGCCGCGGGTGGTCACCACCTCGCCACGGTTGAGGAAGGCGCTGGAGACGTCCACCGCCTGGTCGAGCAGGCCGCCGGGATTGTTGCGCAGGTCGATGACGTAGCCGCGCACCTTGTCCGCGCCGATCTTGGCGGTGAGGTCCTCGATGGCCTTCTTCAGCTCCTCGTAGGTCTGCTCGTTGGTGAAGGAGTTGATGCGGATGTAGGCGATGTCGTCCTGCTCGACGCGCGAGCGCACCGTCTGGATCTTGATGGTGTCGCGCACCACCTTCAGCTCGATGGGCTTGTCGATGCCCTTGCGGGCGATGGTGAGGGTGATGGGCGTGCCCACCGCGCCGCGCATCTTGTCCACGGCCTCGTTCAGGGTCAGGCCCTGGACCTGGTCGTTGTCGAGCTTGACGATGAGGTCGCCCGCCATGATGCCGGCACGGGCCGCGGGCGTTCCCTCCATGGGAGAGATCACCTTCACGAGGCCGTCTTCCATGATCACCTCGATGCCGAGGCCGCCGAACTCGCCGCGGGTCTGCACCTGCATGTCGCGATGATTCTTCACGTCCATGTAGGACGAGTGCGGATCGAGCGAGGAGAGCATGCCGTTGATGGCCGCCTCGATCAGCTTGCCGTCATCCGGCTTTTCCACGTAGTCGGCCCGCACCCGCTCGAACACTTCGCCGAACAGGTTGAGCTTCTGATAGAAATCGGACGATGCCGCCTCGGCCGTGGTGCCGAGGAAGGCACGCGGCTGTACCGCGGCGACGGCCACCAGGGCACCCGCCGCAACGCCGAAAAGGAATAAAGACGTACGACGCATCATCCACGTACCTTCTGACTGTCCGTTGCCGCCCACCAGGGCGTTGGATCGACCGGATTTCCGTCTTTGCGGAACTCGACATACAATTGGGGCTGTCCCGTGACCGGAACAGGGCCCTGCGCGGTCGCCCCGGCAAGGCGCGGCGCCGCCGGCCTCGGGGCACCGCCCATCACCGCCACCGGCTCGCCCGCGAGGACGAACTGGCCGAGCTCCACGGTGATCCGGTCCATGCCTGCCATCAGGACATGGTACCCGCCGCCCGCGTTGATGATCAAGAGTTGGCCGTAGCTGCGGAACGGCCCCGCATAGACCACCCAGCCGTCCGCCGGCGCGCTCACCGGGGCACCGGCGCGGGTGGCGATGGTGAGGCCCTTGTCGGTGCCGCCCACCCCGTCCCCCTGCCCGAAGGTGCGGAGCGGCACGCCGGCAACCGGCAGCGGCAGCAAGCCCTTAGCCTGAGCGAAAGAAATCGCCGGGGTGATGCGGGCGGTATTCTCCAGCGCGGCGAGGTCCGGCTTGCCGGGCTCGGCGGGGCGGGTGACGGCATTGGCCGCATCCGCCGCGCGGGCGGCAGGCCCCACTTCGCTCTCCAGCCGGGTCACGAGATCGTGCACGTCGGACGTGCCCTTCGCCACCTGGTCCGCCTGGGTTTTCTCCGCCGGCGGAAGGGGATGCTCCTCCGCCTGCCGGCGCTGACGCTCCGTCACCAGGGCGGAGATGCGGCGGCTGTCGTCGTCCAGCTCGGAGCGCAGGCGGGTGAGCGTCTCCTTGGCCGCGGCGAGCTCGCCGCGCACGCGGCCCAGCTCCGACAGGTCGGAGGCGAGGGTCTCCGCCTCCACCCGCAGCTCCGGCAGCAAGGCCCCGAGGAGGATGGCCGAGCGCACCGCGTCGAGGGCATCGTCCGGCCGCATGAGCAGGGCCGGCGGCGGCGTGCGGCCCATGCGCATGAGGGCGGCCAGCACCTCCGCCAGCACGCCGCGGCGCCGGGCAAGGGACACGCCGAGGTCGGAGGTGGAACGATCGAGCATCGCCATGCGCCCCTCCACCTCGGTGAGCTGCTGCTCCACGGAGCGGGCGCGGGCGGTGGTCTCCACCAGCATCTGGTTGAGGCGGCCGCGATTGTCCTTCGCAGCCTCCAGATCGGCGCGCAGGCGCTGCTGCGCCTCGTCGGCGCCGCGCACATCGCCCTTCAGCGCGTCGGTGTCGAGATGGGGACGGGCGCGGTCCGGGACCGGGGGCGGCAGCGGCGCGGAGGCCGGCGCGCCACCCTGCGGCGTCCCCTGCACCGCCTGCGCGAACGCCGACGGCGCCGCCGGGCCGAGGCCGAGCAGCGCGGCGGCGAGGAGCGGGCCGGCCTTGAAGGTCATGAGCCGATCCTGGCCGCGACAGGGTTGAGGAGCGGTAAAGCTTTCACCGATCCGCTCCCCAATCCAGAAGTATCGTCACGCCCGTCCCGCGACGGGCGCGACGCGGGGCCTCAGCCCTCCATGCTCTCCAGCTCGCCGATCATTCCCGAGATGAGGTTGAGGCCGGTCTGCCAGAAGGCCGGGTCGCGGGCGTCGAGGCCGAACGGGGCGAGCAGCTCCGAATGGTGCTTGGTGCCGCCGGCCGACAGCATCTCCAGATAGCGCTCGGCAAAGCCGTCGGACGCCTTCTCGTAGACCGCATAGAGCGAGTTCACGAGGCAGTCGCCGAAGGCATAGGCATAGACGTAGAAGGGCGAGTGGATGAAGTGCGGGATGTAGGTCCAGAAGCTCTCGTAGCCCGCCCCGAGGTGGATGGCCGGGCCGAGGCTCTCGCTTTGGACCTGCATCCAGATCTCGCCGATCTTCTCGGCCGTCAGCTCGCCCTGACGCCGCTCGGTGTGGACGTGGCGCTCGAAGGTGTAGAAGGCGGTCTGGCGCACCACCGTGTTGATCATGTCCTCCACCTTCTGGGCGAGCATGATTCTGCGGGCCTGCGGGCTCTCCGCCGCCTCCAGCAGCCGGCGGAAGGTGAGCATCTCGCCGAACACGGAGGCGGTCTCCGCCAGCGTCAGCGGGGTCGGCGCCATGAGCGCGCCCTGGCGGGCGGCGAGCACCTGGTGCACCCCGTGGCCCAGCTCGTGGGCCAGCGTCATCACGTCCCGCGGCTTGCCCTGGTAGTTGAGCAGCACATAGGGGTGGGCGGACGGCACGGTGGGATGCGCGAAGGCGCCGGGCGACTTGCCGGGGCGCACGGGCGCGTCGATCCAGGACTTGTCGAAGAAGGTGCGGGCGATGTCGGCCATCTTCGGCGAGAAGGTGCCGTAGGCGGACAGCACCGTGTCCTTGGCCTCGGCCCAGCCGATGTCGCGGCTCTCCACCTTGGGCAGGGGCGCGTTGCGGTCCCAGAACTCCAGCTTCTCCCTGCCGAACCAGCGCGCCTTCAGCGCGTAATAGCGGTGCGACAGGCGGGGATAGGCCTCGCGGATGGCGGCCACCATCGCGTCCACCACCTCCTTCTCCACCCGGTTGGCAAGGTGGCGGGAGGAGGCGACGTCCTCGAACCCGCGCCAGCGGTCGGAGATTTCCTTGTCCTTGGCCAGCGTGTTGGTGATGAGGGTGAACAGCCGCAGGTTCTTGCCGAAGGTGTCCGCCAGCGCCAGGCCGGCGGTCTTGCGCACCTCTTCCTTGGGGTCCTGCATCAGGTTCAGCGTGGGCTCGATGGCCAGCTCCTGCCCGTCCACCGTGAAGCGCAGGGAGGAGATGGTCTCGTCGAACAGGCGGCTCCAGGCGCTGCGCGAGGGGCTCGCCTTCTCGTGGAACAACTGCTCGATCTTGTCGTCGAGCTGGTAGGGCTTGTCCTTGCGCAGGTCCTCGATCCACGGCCGGTAATGGCCGAGGGCCGGATCGGCCATGGCCGTCTCCAGAGCCGCGTCGTCGAGCCGGTTCAGCTCCAGCGTGAAGAACAGGAGGTGGGTGGAGGCGTCCGTGAGGCGTTCCTGGATGTCGCCATAGAACTTGGCGCGCGCCGGGTCGGAGGTGTCGCCCGCATAGACGAGGCTGCCGTAGGAGGCGATCCGGCCGATGAGGTCGTCCACCGCCTCATAGCGCTTCACCGCCGCGGCCATCACGGTGCCGGCGTCGGGCTTTGCCAGGATGTCCGCCAGCTTGCCCTTGTAGGCCTCCTCGAACGCCTTGCACTCCACGTCGGCGGCCTTCATGTCCGCCTCCAGCAAAGGCGAATCCATGGCCGGATAGAGGTCCGCAAGGTTCCACTCGGGCAGCACCTCGGTTTTCGGTGCGGCAACGGCCGCCGCCGGGGCGGCACGGCAGGCGGAGGCGATGGCGCTCAGGAAATCCGGCGAACGAACGATCATCGAAAACGAATCGGCCAGCGACGAACGGGGCGGCAAACGGGACGATGAAAGGGTCATGGGACCTCCAGATACCGGGGCGGCGCAGGGGCGGCGGCCCGGTCGGCATCCGGAAGATGCGTGCCGGGACCGCCCGCGCCGGGCTCGACGGACAAAATCGCCGCAATGGGCCCGCGCCGCAAGCGCGCCGCCGCGCGGGGGCCGAAACACGGCGCGCCGGAACGGCAATGCGGCGGGTCCTCAGGTCTTGTTAACCATCGCCCGCCCAAGCTGCAGGCCGATTCTCCCGCCCGACGGTTTCCCCGCCCCGTGATGATGCGTTCCCTCCTTCTCGTCGAAGACGATCCCGTCGAGGCGGCGCGCCTCGAAGCCGCCTTGTCCCGCAAGGGCTACCGCTGCACCCTCGCCGCGGACGGCGACGCCGCGCTCGCGCGCCTGTCCGCCGAGCCGTTCGATGCGGTGCTGCTGGACATGGTGGTGCCGGGGCTTGATGGCATGGGTGTGCTCACCGCCATGGAGAAGCGCGGCATGGCCGTGCCGGTGGTGGTGCAGGTGACCGCGGCGGGCCTCGATGCCGCCGCCGACGCCATCCGCGCCGGCGCCCGGGATTTCGTGGTAAAGCCGGCCGGCGCGCTGAGGCTGGAGGTGGCCCTTGCCAACGCCATCACCCTCGCCCGCCTCACCGGGTCCGCCTGCGCGCCCGCAGCACCGGCGCCGTCGGGCACCGTGGTTCCCTTCCCCGCCGCGACGCGTCAGCGCGACGCGGCCCCGGACCTCCCCGCCATCACCCGGCTGGAGGATGCCGGGCACGTGCGGCGGCTGGAGCAGATCGAGGCGGAGGCGATCCAGTTCGCCCTCAGCCTCTACGGCGGCCGCCTCGCCGAGACAGCCCGCCGGCTGGGCATCGGCCGATCCACCCTTTACCGCAAGCTGGCGGAAATCGAGAGCTTGGCGGTAGGTTGCGACCTCCCCATGGAACCGGACGCGCCGCGGGTTGTTGCTGCCGAGTGACAGAAGCGTGAAAAGCCAGCATTCGCGCGCGTTTGTGAGTTGCGAAGGCGGGCCCGTCACGGCACGAAGCACCTTGCGGGGACCCAAAGCAGAAGCTTGAGGTGGGGCGAGGAGATGTCCATGCGTTTCTCACGGCGGGACCAGCCCGCCTCCGGCACTCTCGCCGATACGCTGGCCCGCCTGATGCGGGCGGGCGTCATCGGCCTGTCTGTGGCCACCATGGGCCTCGCACCCGGTCTTGCCCCCGCCTTCGCGGAGCAGCCGGACCCGCCGGCAGGTGCGCCCGTCACCAGCCATGCGGGCATGGGCACCGCCGATGTGCCGCTGACCACCCCGTTGCCGCCCCTGCCCGCCGCCCAGCCGGCCCCCGCCGCGCCGATGACGCAGCCGGCGACGCAGGCGAACGTTCCGGCGCGCGCGCCGGTGCGTGGCGGCGTCGATTCGGCAGGCGACGGCCCCGCCGTTCCCGCGGCGCCGCCCGTGGTGGCCCAGCCGGCCGATGCGGCGGCCGCCTCCCCCGTGGTGGCGGAGAACCCGCTCTCCCCCGTCGCCGAGGGCATCGCCACGCTGCTCGCCGCGCCGGAGCGGCTCACCGCCTCGAAGAAGGAGCAGGAGGCGCTCGTCACCTTCTACGGCGCCCGGCAGAACATGCCGGTGTTCGTGGACCTGAAGGGCGTCGACCCCCGCGGCAAGGCCGTCATCGCCCGGCTCGAGGCCGCCGGCGAGGATGGCCTCGACCCCACCGATTATGCCGTGCCGGCCCTGAAGGGCACGGACGCCGCCGACCTTGCCCGCACCGAGCTTCGGATCGCCGTGGCCGCCATGACCTATGCGCGGCACGCCCAGTCCGGCCGGTTCGATCCGGGCCGCATTTCCGCGCTGGTGACCCCGGTGCGGGAGATCCCCGATCCCCTCGGCATCCTCACCCGGATCGCCTATGCGCCGGAGGCGAACGCCGCCCTGGCGAGCTTCAACCCGCCCCACGCCGGCTACAAGGCGCTGAAGGCCCAGCTTGCCAAGGTTGCGGGCAAGACGGCGCCCGGCATCGTCGCCATTCCGGGCGGCCCGCAGGTCAAGCCGGGGGCGAGCGATGCCCGCATCCCGTCCCTGCGCACGCGCCTCGGCATCACCGGCGGCCGCGCCGACGACCTCGTCTACGACCCGCAGCTGGCGGAGGCCGTGAAGGCCTATCAGGAGACGGTCGGCATCAAGCCCACGGGCATCATCGGCCCCTCCACCCTCGCGGCGCTGAACGCGGCGGCGACCCCCGCCGGCGGCAGCCTGAAGGCGGACGTGATCGCCAACATGGAGCGCTGGCGCTGGCTGCCGCGCGACCTCGGCGAGAAATATGTGATGGTCAACATCCCGGAATTCATGGTCCGGGTGATGCAGAATGACCGCAAGGTCCACGAAACCCGCGTGGTGGTAGGCAAGCCCGAGACGCCGACCCCGCTTCTGACGCGGGACATGCAGTACATCGTGGTGAACCCGGCCTGGAACATCCCGCCGTCCATCGCCCGCAACGAGATGATGCCGCTGTTGCGCTCGGATCCCTCCGCCCTCAGCCGGCGCGGCATCGAGGTGGTGCGCAACGGCTCGGGCGGCTACTCGTTCCGCCAGGTGCCCAGCGAGCGCAACGCGCTGGGGCGCATCAAGTTCATGTTCCCCAACGACCACTCGGTCTATCTGCACGACACGCCGTCCAAGACGCTGTTCCAGAACGACCGGCGCGCCTACAGCCACGGCTGCGTGCGCGTTTATGAGCCGCTGAAGTTCGGCGAGGTGATCTTCAACCTCGGCCTGCCCGGCGACAACTGGACCGAGGGGCGCATCTCCAAGATGTTCGGCTCGTCCGAGCGCTACATCAACCTGAAGCAGCGCTTCCCCGTGCACATCGTCTATTTCAACGTGCTGATGGACGACGCCGGCCGGCTGGTGATGCGCGAGGACCTCTACGGCATCAATGCCCAGGTGAAGACCCTCTTGGGCATCGACGGCAAGCAGCGCATCGCCGAGGGCGCGGCCCCCGCCAGCCGGGCCCCGAAGACCCGGTAGGGCCCACTGATTCGCCGCGCTGATCCCCAGGAAACACGACAAGGCCGCCCCGACCCGCGAAGGTCGGGGCGGCCTTTTTCTTCAAGTCATTGATTTTACGAGCCTCACCTTCGCGCCACTCCCGCCTTCTGCGACTGCACGCCGCGCCTCTGCGGCGCCTTGAGCGGTACCTTGGGCTTGCCTGAGGCTTTCCAGGCACAGGTGGAGGCACGTTTTCGCCATACTCCGCCGATAGTCACGGTCGTGTGAGCGGCCCGAAGGTATCTGCGTGGATCCGCGCGCAAGGGGGCGAAGGGTGTCAACCCACCCTTAACCGAACCCGACAAGACTCTGTCTCCATAGCGTCGCGGCAACAGTTGCGGCGTC
Organism: Xanthobacter nonsaccharivorans; assembly: GCF_043194755.2. NCBI lineage: Bacteria > Pseudomonadati > Pseudomonadota > Alphaproteobacteria > Hyphomicrobiales > Xanthobacteraceae > Xanthobacter > Xanthobacter nonsaccharivorans. The sequence goes on from NZ_CM195526.1 coordinate 4,905,849, forward strand.
CTTGAAATCTGAGCCTCGGGTTCACGACATTGGTCTTCAGTTCCACGCTCGTCACCGTCCGATCCATGCGCCGGCGCTGCCTGCCGGTGCTGCGGATCGCGGCCGTCGGTACGAGCCTGCTCGTCGCCGGGACCTCCTCCCTGCAGAATGCGGTCGCCAATGGCGACACCCGCACCCTCACCTTCCACCACACCCATTCGGGCGAGGACGGCACCTTCACCTTCAAGAAGAACGGCCGCTACGACCCCGAGGCGCTGGCCAAGATCAACCATTTCCTGCGCGACTGGCGGAACCAGAAGGCGACGCAGATGGACCCGGCGCTGTTCGACATCGTGTGGGAGGTCTATCGCGAGGTGAACGCCTCGGCCCCCATCCAGATCGTGTCGTCCTACCGCTCGCCCGAGACCAATTCCATGCTGCGCTCGCGCTCCAGCGGCGTCGCCAAGTTCTCCCAGCACATGCTGGGCAAGGCCATGGACTTCTACATTCCCGGCGTGAGCCTCACCGACCTGCGCGTCGCCGGTCTTCGGCTGCAGCGCGGCGGCGTGGGCTTCTATCCCACCTCCGGCTCGCCCTTCGTGCACATGGACACGGGCAACGTGCGCCACTGGCCGCGCATGAGCCACGACCAGCTCGCCCGCGTGTTCCCGGACGGCAAGACCGTGCACGTGCCGTCCGACGGGCGGCCCCTCTCCGGCTACAACACGGCCCTGGCCGAGATCCAGGCCCGCGGCTCCAGGCCTGGCGTGCAGATGGCCTCGGCCGGCGGCAAGACGTTGTTCTCCCGGCTGTTCGGCAAGAAGGACGCGGACGACGAGGAGAGCGGCGGCGAAGCCACCACGGTCGCCGCGGCGCAGCCGGCCACCGACCCCGCGCCGGCGGAGCAGACCGCCCCCGCCCGCGGCGCGCCGGCGCGCCCGCTGGTGGCAGCCCTCGCGCCCCTGCCGCCCAACCGGCCGGCGGAGCTCGCGGCCGGTGCCATGCTGGCGCGCACGGCCACCAGCGTGCTGCCCATTCCCGTCCCGCGCCGGCCCGCCGAAGCGGACGCCGGACGCGCCCGGCAGGTCGCGAGCATGATGGCCGACGACGCGCCTCTTCCCCCCATCATCACCCGCGGCACGGATGCCGAGGATGCCCCGGCGCTTGGCTATGCGGCCGCGCCCGCCAGCGCGCGCTTCCTCGCGGGCGGGCTCATGGCGCACGTGCCGAATGCATCGGGAGAGATGGCGCAGCCCGCGTCCGGCCAGCCTCCGGCAGGCCGCGGCCGCAGCAGCAAGGCGGCGGAACCGAAGCCGGCGCCGGTGCGCACGGCGGACCTGTCCTATGGGCGGATGCTGATGGCGCCGCGCCTGTCGGCCCAGTCCTATCTGCGCACGCCGGAGGTGCGCAGCCTCGCCGACCTGATGGAGCCGGCCCACAGCGCCACCGCCTTCGCCATGGGCGGCGGGCTGTTCTTCGTGGATCGGCCGGGCGATGCGGGGCGTGGCGGCAAGCCGCCCGTCGCCCTGACGCAGCGCATGTGATCCTCTTCCAGGGGCGCGGGACCGGCCCGCGCCCGTCCTGCCCTCAGACGAAGATGCCCAGCGCCTGGAGATAGAGCTCGACGATGGCCTCGTGCTCCTTGCGCTCGTCCACATCCTCCTTGCGGATCTTCAGGATGGTGCGCAGCGCCTTCACGTCGAAGCCGTTGGCCTTGGCCTCGGCGAACACGTCCTTGATATCGTCGGCAATGGCCTTCTTCTCCTCCTCGAGCCGCTCGATGCGCTCGATGAAGGACTTCAGCTGTTCCTTGGCAAAGCCCGCGGGGGCATCTGACTCTTCCGCCACCTGGTCGCTCTCCTGGTCAGGGGGTCATCGGCGGGCGCGCGCGGCGGCGGGCAGGACCTGCCGCAAGACGCGCCCTCAAGGGCTCCGGGTGGCCTGCCGCACGCGGCCGGCGGGACCCGGCTCCGGGTTGGCCGACGATAGAGGCGCCCGCAAGGCCCTGCGTCAAGGATTCGTCCCCGCTTTCCACGCAGTGGCGCACCGTCGCGGTGCCGCAACCGGCGCGAGACCCGCCATCGGGGGTATGGGGTGACGGCACCTCGTGCCAATGGGCGGCTCGCCCTGGGCGTCGCCACCCTCACGCTGGGAGCCCTGGCCATGGGCGCCTCGGTGCTGTTCGTGCGGCAGGCGGATGTGGGGCCCTTCGCCAGCGCCTTCTGGCGCGTGGCCCTCGCCCTGCCGGTGCTCGCCACCTGGGCCGCCCTCGCCGAAGGGCGGCGCGCCTTCCGCATGGACGGAGCGTCCCTTGCCGCCGGGGCGTTCTTCGCCGGCGACCTCTTCTTCTGGCACCTCGCCATCCTCGGTACCACGGTGGCCAACGCCACCGCGCTCGCCACCACCTCGCCGGTGTGGGTCACCGCTTTCGCCGTGCTGGTGCTGCGCCAGAAGGTGACCGCCGCCGGCTGGACCGGGCTCGGCCTGTGCGTGGCCGGGGCCCTCGCCCTGGTGGGGCAGAGCTGGCAGTTCGACCCCCACCACCTGCCGGGAGACGCCGCCGGCCTCACCACCGCCGTGTTCTTCGCCTGCTATTTCCTGGCGGTGGGGCGGGCCCGGCGCTGGCGGGGCGCGGCCTCAGTGTCCTTCCTCTCCGCGCTGGTGACCACGGTCATCCTGTTGGCCGTGGCACTGGCGCTGGAGCCGACCCTGTGGCCCGCAAGCGGGCACGGCCTGGCCGCCCTTCTCGCCCTCGCCCTGGTGAGCCAGGTGGGCGGGCAGGGGCTGATGGCGGTGGGGCTCGCCAGCGTGCCTCCGGCTTTCGGGGCGCTGGTATTTTTCCTGGAGGTGGTCTCGGCGGCGGCGCTCGGCGCGCTGCTGCTGGAAGAGCCCCTCTTCGCGCTCCAGATCCTGGGCGGGGCCCTGATCGTCGCCGGGCTCGTGGTGGCACGGCCGAAGGCGGCCGCAGCGTCAACGGCCGGAACCGCCGGTGACGCCCGCATGTCGCCGCGATCTGGCCCGCAGATACCGCCAAACCCCGCAGCCGAGATTGACGGACCTTCGCCATGAGGGCACACACGCACCCGACATGTCCCGCTGCTTCGACGGCATGACCGTGACGATCCTCCCCCGACGCACCGCCGCGAGCCGCCTCCTGGGGGCGCTCGCGCTGCTGCTCCTCTGCGCGGCCGGCAGCATCGCCCTGCCCTCGCCCGCCGCCGCCGAGCTGCGCCTGTGCAACCGCACCCAGAGCCGGGTGGGCGTCGCCCTCGGCTATCGGGACGGGGAGATCTGGACCACCGAGGGCTGGTGGAACATCGCCGCCAACAGCTGCGAGACCCTGCTGCGCGGCGACCTCTCGGCCCGCTTCTATTATCTTTATGCGGTGGACTACGACCAGGGCGGCGAATGGGCCGGCAAGTCCTACATGTGCACGCGGGAAAAGGAATTCACCATCACCCGCGGCAACCAGGACTGCCTGGTGAACGGCTATGACCGCACCGGCTTCTTCGAGGTGGATACCCAGGAGCAGAAGAACTGGACGGTGCAGCTTACCGAGCCCGCCCGCCGTCCGGGCCCCGTGCCGCCCCCGCCGCCGCCCGCACGCAAGTAGCCGGAGCGCGCCAGGAGCTAGGAGCTCGGCTCCCGGGGCTTTGGCCACGTCCCCGCCGTCCGTGACACACCCGGGCGGCCTCGACCCGCTGGGCATCGATCGAAGGCCGAAGCCCATGAGATCGATCGGGCCCATCAGGTCCGATTGGCGGGATCAGATGGGCCGGCCTTCCACCTTGAGCGAGAGCTGGCGCTCCATGTCCGCCGCCCCTTCCAGGTGGGGGTTCACCGCCAGCGCCCGGCGCACCGCGTCCAGCGCGCGCTTCTCCTCGCCGATCTCGCGGAAGATGAGGGCGAGGCCGTAGAGCATGGCGTAATGACGCGGCTCGCGGGCCAGCACCTCGCGGATGTCGGCCAGGGCGGCAGCGTAATCGTCCCGCGCATAGAAGATGGTCGCGCGGCGGGAGAGGGCGCCGATATAGTCCGGCTCCAGCAGCAGCACCTGGTCGAGCAACAGCAAGGCAAGCTCGGTCTGCTTCGCCTCGGCGGCAGCATTGGCCCGCATCATCAGAAGGTCGGCGGTGGGGCTGCCGGACTCGGCGAAGATCTGGTCCAGCCGGTCGGCGATGATCTTGGCGCTGCGGTCGTCGGGGGCCACCTTCAGCGCGGCGAACAGCCCTTCGAGCTGGGTGCGCTTGTCCTTCGGCACCCGCGGCCGCGGCGCCTCGGGCCCGGGGGACGGCGGGTTCGCCTTGTCGAGATCGAAGGGGCCGAACGTGCCGTCGCCGCGCAGGGCCTGCGCATGGGCGGCGGGCGCGGCAACGAGAGGGGCGGCGAGGAGCAGGCCGAGAAGGGCGGCCGCAGGCACGCCGGCGCACAGCGCGCGGCGGAGCAACCGTGGAGGGGACGGGGCAACGGAAGGCCGAGGCATCTCGGCACGCGGCGGACGAGCACTCATGAAGGAAGTGTCGAGCCTGGCGCCGGCCACGTCAATGCACCCACCCGCCCGCAAAGGCACCGGCGCGCATCACGTTGCAGGGAAGGAAGCAACAGCCCGAGGCGGGCCGGCACGCTGCGGGCCGCGGCCCGCAAGCCGCCCCCGGATCCGATCCGGCGGCGAGCGCGACACATGGCACGGGCAGGGCGCCCGCGCCGGCCGGCGAACCTCAGCCCTGGCGGGCCTTGTAGCGCTTCTGGGTCTTGTTGATGATGTAGACGCGGCCCTTGCGGCGGACGAGACGGTTGTCGCGGTGGCGCCCGAGCAGCGACTTCAGGGAATTGCGGATCTTCATGACAAACTCGCTTGGTGCCAAATTTCTCGGGCCGACCGCGGCGCGCTGACGCGCGGCCCTATCGACACCGTGTGTATGGATCGAGCCGGGGTGATACGGGGCGGCGGCGCGGATGTCAACAAAGGCGGCGCTTGAAGCGACGGATAAGGGGCACCCGACGGTGCCCGCGCCTCACGCACGGTGGTAGGGGTGCCCGGAAAGGATGGTCACCGCCCGGTAGATCTGCTCCGCCAGCATCACCCGCACCAATTGGTGGGGGAAGGTGGCCGTGCCATAGGCGATGAGCAGGCCGGCGCGGGCGCGCACCGCATCCGAGAGCCCGTCCGCCCCGCCGATGACAAAGGCCAGCGCCGAAAGGCCGCCATCCCGGTCCGCGGCGATGCGCTGGGCGAAATCCTCACTCGATACATTGCGCCCGCGCGGGTCGAGGGCGAGGAGGCCGGCGCCCGGCGGCAGCGCCGCGAGCAGGGCGGTGCCCTCCTCCGCCATGCGGTCTTCCGCACGGCGGGCCGAGGATTCGGGGATTTCCAGCATGTCGCAGGCGCCGAGGCCCAACGGGCGGCCGGCAGGCCGGATGCGCTCCAGGTAGCGCGTGACAAGATCGCGCTCGGCCCCGGCTTTAAGCCGGCCGACACAGGCAAGGACGAGGCGCACGTGCGTCTTTCAGCCCGCCAGGGCCGCCCCTGAGGCAGAGCCCATCAGGCGCGGGTCCCGGACCACATCTTCTCGATGTTGTAGAAGGTGCGGACCTCGGGCTGGAAGACGTGCACGATCACGTCGTTCGCATCGATGAGCACCCAGTCGCAGGCCGGCTGGCCTTCCACCCGCACGTGCTTCACCCCGGCCTCCTTCAGCGCCTCGATGAGGTGCTCGGCGATGGCGCCCACGTGCCGCTGGGAGCGGCCGGAGGCGATCACCATGAAGTCGGCGATGGAGGTTTTGCCGCGCAGGTCGATGGAGACGATGTCCTCGGACTTGTCGTCTTCCAGCCGGGCTTGGACGAGGGCGAGAATCTCCTGCGCCTCGGGGAGCGCCTTGGAGACCGTGGCGGGCGCGCTCATCTCGGTCGCCGCCAGAAGTGCCGTCGTGGACAGGGGTCCAAATCCTCTTCGCTTGAGGCGACGGTCCAAACCGCCGCACCCGCACAGAATGGCTGAAAATCAACGGATTTTCAAGATGTATGCTGCCCGCCGCCCGGATTCGTCCCGGCAGGAGCGGCGCGGGCGGCGCGGATGCCCGTGGAGGAGACGGGGGATTTCAGCCCATGGAGGAACACCCAGGCCGGCGGGGCGAGGTCCGCCAGTACCCTGGCGTCGCTCTCGTCGATCCGGTAGCGGGCGAGCGCCTGGGCCGCCGGCGAGGCGGTGGCGGCAAGGCTGTTGCCCATGCGGTCAACCACCGCGAGGGGCACGAGGTCGGCGATGGCCCGCCAGCGTTGCCAGCGGTCGAAATGGGCAAGGTTGTCCGCCCCCATGATCCACACGAAGCGCACGGTGGGCAGGCGACGCCGGAGCCAGGCCACCGTCTCATAGCTGTAGCGCGTGCCGAGGGCCGCCTCGAAGCCGGTGACGTCGATGCGCGGGTGCCGGGCCACCCGCCGGGCGATGGCGATGCGCTCCTCCAGCGGCGGCAGGGCGCGGTTGTCCTTCAAGGGGTTGCCGGGGGTCACCAGCCACCACACCCGGTCGAGCCCGAGGCGCCGCATGGCGATGAGGCTCGCCGCGCGGTGCGCCCCGTGGGCCGGGTTGAAGCTACCGCCGAACAGGCCGACGCGCAGGCCATCGGTGACCCACGGCATGTGCCGGGCCGCGCGCGGGGAGACCGCGCGGACGTCGACAGCGCTCCCCTGCGACCCGCAGCTCACGGACGCGTCTGCCCCGAGCCGTGGATGCGATACTTGAAGGAGGTGAGCTGCTCGGCCCCCACCGGCCCGCGGGCGTGCATGCGCCCGGTGGCGATGCCGATCTCCGCGCCGAAGCCGAACTCGCCGCCATCGGCGAACTGGGTGGAGGCATTGTGCAGCACGATGGCCGAATCCACCTCGGCGAGGAAGCGGTCGGCAGCGGCCTCGTCCCGTGTCACGATGCTGTCCGTGTGGTGGGAGCCGTGGGCCTCGATGTGGGAAATGGCGTCGGCCACCCCGTCCACCACCTTCGCGGCGATGATGGCATCGAGATACTCGGTGTCCCAGTCCGCATCTGCGGCCGGCTTCACCCGGGGGTCCGCCGCCTGCACGGCGGCGTCGCCGCGCACCTCGCAGCCGGCGTCGATGAGCATCTCCACCAGCGGCTTCAGGTGGGAGGGCGCCACCGCCTTGTCCACCAGCAGGGTCTCGGCGGCGCCGCACACGCCGGTGCGGCGCATCTTGGCGTTCAGCACCACGCGCTTCGCCATGTCGAGGTCGGCGGCCCGGTCCACATAGACGTGGTTGATGCCGTCGAGATGGGCGAACACCGGCACCCGCGCGTCGCTCCGCACCCGGGCGACGAGGCTCTTGCCGCCGCGGGGCACGATCACGTCCACGGTGCCGTCGAGGCCCGAGAGCATGAGCCCCACCGCCGCCCGGTCGGCGACGCTGACGAACTGGACAGCATCCTCCGGCAGGTCCGCCGCCTTCAGCCCGGCGGCGAAGGCGCGATGGATGGCGCTGGACGACCTCAGGCTGTCCGAGCCGCCGCGCAGGATCACGGCGTTGCCGGCGCGCAGGCAGAGCGCGGCGGCATCCGCCGTCACGTTCGGCCGGCTTTCGTAAATCACGCCGATGACGCCCAAAGGCGTGCGCACGCGCTCGATGATCATGCCGTTGGGGCGGGTCCAGCGCTCGGTCACCTTGCCCACGGGATCGGGCAAAAGGGCCACCTGCTCCACGCCCTCGGCCATGGCCTCGATGCGGGCGGGGGTCAGCGTCAGGCGGTCGAGGAAGGAGCCGGCCATGCCGTCCGCCTTCGCCTTGGCCACGTCCTCGGCATTGGCGGCGAGGATCTCCCCCGCAGCCGCGCGGATGGCGGCGGCGGCGGCATTCAGCGCCTGCGTCTTGGCCTCGGGCGCGGCGAGGGCGAGCACGCGGGAGGCGGCGCGGGCGCGCCGGCCCATCTCACGCATCAGCGCGTCGAGGTCCGCCGGCGGCACGGGCCGGCCCGCATCGGCGGCGGCATCGGTGCGGACGACGGGCACGCTGGACATGAGACATCTCTCCGGCTGGAACATCAGGTCCCGCACCATGCGGGCGGTATTCAGTAGAGCGCGATCCGAGCAAATTGAAACACTTTGTTCGGTGAACCGCCCTCTCACTCCTCAAGAGAGAGAATGCGTTATCGCGCCAGCTTGCAACCCAAGCTGACCGGCGCGTGCTCTAGCACGGCGACGGGGCCATGCGACAGATGCGTGCGCCGGGGCCGTACCGGAAGGTTACCTCGCGTGATTGTCAGCGCAGGTGCATGCCGGCCGCGGGCGAGGCAGAATAGGCTTGCCACGCCCGCTTCCTCCCACGGCAAGAGGCCTCATGCGCACCCCCAGCCTTCTCCTTCTCGGCTGTCTCGCCTGCTCCGACGCCGCCGTGGCAGGCGGAGCGCCGCTGCCCCAATCGCCCTTGCCCCAATCAACCCTGCCCCAGGCCCGCACCGCCACCGGCAGCGGCACCATCGCCGAGGCGATGCTGGTGGGCCCCACCGACCGCTACCGGCATTTCGTGCTCGGCGCGACGGTGGAGGCCTCCGGCCTCAGGCTGCGCATGCGGGATGGGCGGGAACTGGAGCTGACCCTGCCCCGCCACGAGGTGTTCGAGGACCGCCGGCCGCGCATCGTCGACCTTGACGGCGACGGGCGCGACGAGGTGGTGCTGGTGCGCTCCTCCACCATGACCGGCTCGTCCGTCGTGGTGGTGGGCGAGCGCAACGGTGGCTGCGCCATCATTGCGGAAGGGCCGGAGACCGGCGCGCCGCGGCGCTGGCTGAACCCCGCCGGCATCGCCGACTTCGACGGCGACGGCCATCTCGACATCGCCTATGTGCAGCAGCCGCACGTGCTGGGGCGGCTCAAGGTATTGACCCTGCGCGACGGCGCGCTGGTCGAGATCGCCATGACCGACAACACCTCCAACCACGTGGCCGGCTCGCCCGAGATGGGCCTTGCCGCGGTGGCGGACTTCGACGGCGACGGCGTCCCCGACCTCGCCGTGCCGAGCTTCGACCGGAGCCGCCTGCGCTTCCTGTCCTTCAAGGGCGGCGTGCACGAGATCGCCTCCCGGCCCCTTCCGGCACCGGCGGTGGCCGATTTCACCCTCGCCACCGTGAACGGCAAGCCCGCCGTGGACGTCGCCCTCGCCGGCGGCCGGCATGAGAAGCTCACGCCCTGAGGCGCCCGGCCCCGGGCGAGTTCAACGCCAGCATGCGGGAGGCGACCCGGGCCGACCCGCCGGAGAGGCATCGGTGCGAACGGCAGAGGGCGTGAGAACGGGCAGGGCCGTTCTGAAGGCTGGCCCAAGGCCCTACCCCACACGGCGGACGCGCGCCCTCCCTGGCACATCGTGCGGCAGGTGGGCACGGGGATCAGTAGTCCTCGGGTGGCTCGTTGGGGTCCGAAGCAGGCGACATGGCACCCGGCTGGGAGGCCTGCCGAAGTTGTAGATAGGCAACCGAGAGAAACGAACAGAACAGGATAATCTCGATCGGACCGAGCACTCCCGCCACCAGCGACAGCAAGAGAGGCGGCTCGGGCATCGGCTCGCCCAGCTTCGGCCTCCACGCGCTGACGGTCGCCATCAAGGGCAGCGACGCCAGCGCAAGCGGAATGAAGAGTATGAGTGAGAGCAGGACATGGCCTCCGAACAAGCGCCAGGTGTTGCTGCGGCCCATGCGCCAGATGTCGCCCCAGGTCTCCGGATGGCCCAGGGCCCGGGAGGGCAGGCGCAGCAGCAGACGGCAGACGGCAGACGGCGCCGGCCACCCCGAAGATGCCAGCGAAAGCGACGACAAAGCCGAGCGCTCCCGCGGCCTGCCCGCCGGCGCTGCCGGCCGTCATCCAGATAGCGGCAGCCACGAGCGCAACCAGCAGCATGAGGCAGAGCATGGGAACGACCGTGGCGACCAGTCCGTCCACCACATAGCCCAGCGCACGCCCCGGTCCGCGGCCGAGGGTCGCTGCATCGAAGCCGGAAGGACCGCGCAGCACCTCGTTGTGGGTCAGGATGGCGAACAGGGCTCCGCCGACCATGTAAAACACGAACATGAGGAACTGGATCAGAGAGGAGGCCCAGCTCGACTCGAGCGGTTTTCCGATCACCGGCATGGCTGGCGGGGACGCCCATTCACCAAGGATGGGGACGACCGCGAAAAGACCAATGGCCCACCAGTGCCGTCGCACGATGGCGATGGTCCAGCGCAGCGCCAGCCCGACACTGTGAAAGACCGGCAGTTGGAAGGGGAAACCGGACGCGTCGCTCATGGCTACCTCGCGCGCGGCAAAGAGACAACCGGCCCCCGCCGTCCGGATGCAACCGCTATCGGGCTGCACACAACCTGTCGAGCGCGCTCAGGTGCGGCGTCTTGACCGCTACCGCAAGGGCAGGTTGCAGCCCCGCCCCTCACTCCACGCCGAGGGCCATGTCGTCCCGGTGCACCATCTCCGAGCGGCCCTGGACGCCGAGCAGGGCCTCGATCTCCGGGGTGGAGCGGCCCATGATGCGCTCGGCATGGGTGGAATCGTAGGCGACGAGGCCGCGCCCCACCTCGGCCCCGTCCGGGCCGCGCATCACCACCGCGTCGCCCCGGTCGAAGGTGCCCTCGATGCGTTTCACCCCGGCGGGCAAAAGGCTCGCCCCGCGCCGGAGCGCCGCCACCGCGCCCTCGTCCAGGTGCAGGGTGCCGCGCGGCTCCAGCGCCCCGGCGATCCAGCTCTTGCGGGCCCGCACGGGATTGGCGGAGGTGAGGAACCAGGTGCAGCGCCCGCCCTCGCGGATGCGCTTGAGCGGGTTCTTCACATGGCCGGAGGCGATCACCATGTGGGTGCCGGCGGAGGTGGCGATCTTGCCCGCCTCGATCTTGGTCCGCATGCCCCCGCGTGACAGCTCGGAGCCCGCGTCGCCGGCGATGGCCTCGATCTCGGCGCCGATGCGCGGCACCACGGGGATCAGCTTGGCGTTGGGGTCCTGCGCCGGCGGGGCGGTGTACAGCCCGTCGATATCCGAGAGCAGCACGAGCAGGTCCGCGCTCGCCATGGTGGCGACCCGGGCGGCGAGGCGGTCGTTGTCGCCGTAGCGGATCTCGGTGGTGGCCACCGTGTCGTTCTCGTTGATGATGGGCACCGCCTTGAGCTCCATCAGCCGGCCGAGGGTGGAGCGGGCGTTGAGATAGCGGCGGCGCTCCTCGGTGTCGCCCAGGGTCAGCAGCACCTGGCCGGCGGTCATCCCGTAGTGGCCCAGCGTCTCCGCCCAGGTCCGCGAGAGGGCGATCTGCCCCACGGCGGCGGCAGCCTGGCTGTCCTCCAGCTTCAGCGGGCCGGACGGCAGGCCCAGCACCGTGCGCCCGAGCGCGATGGCGCCGGAGGAGACCACCAGCACCTCGCAGCCCCGCCCGTGCAGGGTGGCGATGTCCTCCACCAGAGAGGTGAGCCAGGCGAGGCGCACACGCCCGTGCGCCCGGTCCACCAGGAGGGCCGAGCCCACCTTGATGACGATTCTGCGGAAGTCTTCGAAGGCAGGCGTCTTCAGCGCCGAAGCTTCGGGAGAGGACACGGTTGAACCCATGGAAGTTCTAGAAGCCGAAACGGGCGCCGGGGCGGGCCTTTGCGGCGGGCCGGCGCGGAAGGGATCGTCCCCGGAGGGCGGGCGCATGATGCGCCCTGGCGCGGGCATAGGCCATGCCCCCGGCCGAGTTCAAGGGCGCCGGATGCCGCGCCGGCTCCCGATCAAGGTCGCGGTCACGGTCGCCATTCGGCCCGGGGCGTCTCTTCCTTCTCCTCCACCCGCGCCTCCTCCACCACGGCGAGCAGGGCCCGGAGCGCCTCCTGGACCCCCTGGCCCGACTGGGCGGAGAGCAGCAGCGGCGTCTTCTTGGCGGCTCGCTTCAGGCGCTCCTTCTGCTGCTTGAGCAGCTCCGGGGAGAGCGCGTCCACCTTGGAAAGCGCAACGATCTCAGGCTTCTCGTCAAGGCCATTGCCATAAGCGGCAAGCTCCGCGCGCACCGTCTTGTAGGCCTTGCCCGCATGCTCGGATGTGCCATCCACGAGGTGCAGCAGCGCCCGGCAGCGTTCCACATGGCCGAGGAAGCGGTCGCCGATGCCCACCCCTTCATGCGCCCCCTCGATGAGGCCGGGGATGTCGGCCAGCACGAACTCCCGCCCGTCCACCCGCACCACGCCGAGGCCGGGGTGGAGGGTGGTGAAGGGATAGTCGGCGATCTTGGGCTTGGCCGCGGTGGTGGCGGCGAGAAACGTTGATTTTCCAGCGTTCGGCAGGCCCACGAGGCCGGCGTCGGCGATCAGCTTCAGGCGCAGCCAGATCCAGCGCTCCTGGCCCTCCAGGCCGGGATTGGCCCGGCGCGGGGCCTGGTTGGTGGAGGTCTTGAACTGGGCGTTGCCGAAGCCGCCGTTGCCCCCCTCCAGCAACCGGATGCGCTGGCCCACCTCGGTGAGGTCGGCGAGGATGGTCTCCTCGTCCTCGTCGAGGATCTGGGTGCCCGCGGGCACCTTCAGCACCACATCGGCGCCTTTGGCCCCGGTGCGGTTGGCGCCCTTGCCATGATCGCCCTTCTTGGCCTTGAAATGCTGCTGGTAGCGGTAGTCGATCAGCGTGTTGAGGCCGTCCACGCACTCGATCCATACGTCGCCGCCGCGTCCGCCGTCACCGCCATCGGGACCGCCGAACTCGATGAACTTCTCGCGCCGGAACGAGACGCACCCCGCCCCGCCATCGCCGGAGCGCACATAGACCTTGGCCTGATCGAGGAATTTCATGGGATCGAGGTAGACGCGCGCCAGCCGGAACGCAAGGGCCGGCGCGCATCGGGGCCCTCAGCACCCCTTTGACCTTTCCCGCCGCTCGGACCAAAAGAGGAACATGAGCCCCCGCACCGTCGTCGTCCTGCTCCCCCTCGGCCTCGACACCCCGTATTCCTACCTTGCACCCGAGGGCATGGCGCTTGCCCCCGGCGACCTCGTGCATGTCCCGCTCGGCACCAAGAGCGTGGTGGGCTGCGTCTGGCCGCGGGCCGGGGCCGAAAAGCCCGTGGATGCGGGAAAGCTCAAGGCGGTCAAGGCCCGGCTGGACTACGCGCCCCTGCCGCCGGAGCTCCTGAAGCTCATCGACTGGATGGCGGACTACACCCTTGCCCCGCGCGGCATGGTGCTGCGCATGGCCCTGCGCCACGGGGAGAGCCCCGGCGCGGCCCGCGAGCGGGTGGGGGTGCGCCTCGCCGGTCCCGTGCCCGGACGCATGACGGCGGCCCGCGCCCGCCTGATCGAGTTCCTCGGCGACGGCTTCGTGCGCGGCAAGACCGAGGCGGCGCGGGAGGCCGGCGTCTCCCCCTCCGTGGTGGACGGCCTGATCGACGACGGCACGCTGGAAACCGTCGTCCTGCCGCCCGAGCCCGCCGCCTATCCGCCCGATCCGGACCATGCGGTCCCCACCCTCTCCGAGGCGCAGGGCACGGCGGCGGAGGCGCTGAAGGAGGCGGTGAAGGCGCACGGCTTCGGCGTCTACCTGCTGGACGGCGTCACCGGCTCCGGCAAGACGGAGGTTTATTTCGAGGCGGTGGCGCAAACGATCCGCGCCGGCCGCCAGGCGCTGATCCTGCTGCCGGAAATCGCCCTCACCCAGGCGTTCCTCGATCGCTTCACCCTGCGCTTCGGCGTCCGCCCGGCCGAATGGCACTCGGGCGTCTCCACCCGCCGGCGCGCCAAGGTGCTGAACGAGGTGGCCTCGGGCGACGTGAAGGTGGTGGCCGGCGCGCGCTCGGCCCTGTTCCTGCCGTTCCGCGACCTCGGCCTCCTCATCGTCGATGAGGAGCATGACCCCGCCTACAAGCAGGAGGACGGCGTCGCCTACCACGCCCGCGACATGGCGGTGGTGCGGGCGCGGCTTGCCGGCGCGCCCATCATTCTCGCCTCCGCCACCCCGTCCATCGAGACCGAGGTGAACGCCCGGCGCGGTCGCTACAAGCGCCTCGCCCTGCCGGTGCGGTTCGGCGGGGCGAAGGTGCCCGGCCTCTCGCCCATCGATCTCAGGAAGGACGGCCCGCCCAGGGGCCGCTGGATCGCCCCCCGGCTGGAGGCGGAGATCAACGACACCCTGGAGGCGGGGGGGCAGGCGCTGCTGTTCCTCAACCGGAGGGGCTACGCGCCGCTGACGCTCTGCCGCTCCTGCGGGCATCGCATGCGCTGCCCGTCCTGCACCGCCTGGCTGGTGGAGCACCGCTACCGGCGCCGCCTCACCTGCCACCACTGCGGCTACCAGGCTCCGGTGCCGGAGGAATGCCCCTCCTGCCACGCCAAGGACAGCCTGGTGCCCGTCGGCCCCGGCGTCGAACGGCTGCAGGAGGAGGTGCAGGCGCTGTTTCCCGCCGCGCGCTCCCTCGTTCTGTCCTCCGACCTGCTCGGCGGGGTGGAGCGGATGCGGGCGGAGCTCGACGCCGTCGCGAAGGGCGAGGTGGACGTGGTGGTGGGCACCCAGCTGGTGGCCAAGGGCCACAATTTCCCTGGCCTGGCCCTTGTGGGCGTGGTGGATGCGGACGTGGGTCTCGGCCATGGCGACCCGCGCGCCGCCGAGCGCACCTTCCAGCTGGTGCACCAGGTGGCGGGGCGCGCCGGGCGCGGCAAGTCGGAGGGGCGGGGCTTCATCCAGACCCACATGCCCGAGCATCCAGTGATGCGGGCGCTGGTGACCGGCGACCGGGACGCCTTCTACGACACCGAGATCGCCGCCCGTGAGGAGGCCCACCTGCCGCCCTTCGGCCGCATGGCGGGCCTCATCGTCTCTGCGAGCGAGGGCCATGCGGCGGAAGCCCACGCCCGGCGGCTCGTCGCCGCCGCGCCCATGGTGCCCGAGGTCCGCATCCTCGGCCCGGCGGAAGCCCCCCTCGCCATCCTGCGCGGCCGCCACCGCTGGCGACTGCTGGTGCGGTCGCCGCGCAATTTCGATCTCTCGCGCTATCTGAGGGAATGGCGCGCGGTGGCCCCCAAGGTGACGGGCAACGTGAAGGTGGCCATCGACGTGGACCCCCAGAGCTTCTTTTGAGAGCGGCAGGCATGGACACGGATGCGGAAAGGGAGACGGACATCGGCGCGGTCGATCGCCCCGCCTCCCGCCTGCTGCTGCTCGATGCCGACAGCCGGCTCCTGCTGTTCCGCTTCGCCCATGAGGAGGGCGCCCTGGCCGGCAATGTCTATTGGGCGCCGCCCGGAGGCGGGCTTGAGGCGGGCGAGACCTATGAGGCCGCCGCGTGCCGGGAACTGCTGGAGGAGACGGGGATCGTGATCAGCCACCCCGGCCCCGAGGTCGCCCGGCGCCTCGTCTCCTTCGTGATGCCCGACGGGGTGCGGGTCCGATCCGACGAGCGTTACTTCCTCATCCGCGTCCCGGAGCCGGCGCTTTCCACCGCCGGCTGGTCCGCCGTGGAACGCAGGACCCTGGTGGCGCACCGCTGGTGGGCGCAGGCGGAGCTTGTCCAGCTGCGCGAACAGGTGTGGCCGCAGGACATGGAGAAGATGCTCACGGAGGTCGGGGCCTGGACGACACCGGGCCCGGCGCGTGGATAGAGCCTTGCCGCTCCTCCCCACCGCTCCGCTTGCCCGGAAAAGCGCATCCGGCACAAACTCCGCCATGCTCGCACGCGCCGAATCAGCTCCCCCGTCCCTTGCCACCGTCGCCCTTGGTGGCGCGGAACTGGTGCTCGACCCGTCCGGCGCCCTCGTCTGGCCAGAACGGCGGCTGATGGTGGTGGCGGACCTGCATCTGGAGAAGGGCTCCGCCTTCGCCCGTCGCGGCCAGATGCTGCCCCCCTACGACACGCTCGACACCCTGAGGCGCCTGGCTGCCGCCATCGCCGCCCATCACCCGCGCATGGTGGTGGCGCTGGGCGACAGCCTGCACGACCGCTGGGCGGGGGAGCGCATGGCGGATTCCCTCCGCGAGGAAATCCGCCGCCTCCAGGCCGGACGCACCTTCGTCTGGATTGCTGGCAACCACGATCCCCTCCCCCACGAGCTCGGCGGGGAAGGCGCGACCACCCTCGACATCGGCCCCCTGCTGTTCCGGCACGAGCCGGCAGAAGGGCCGGCCCCTGGCGAGGTGTGCGGGCACCTCCATCCGGCGGCGCGCATCGTGGTGCGGGGGCGGGGCGTGCGGCGGCGCTGCTTCGTTACCGACGGCAGCCGCATGGTGCTGCCGGCCTTCGGCGCCTATGCGGGCGGGTTGAGCGTGCGCGATCCGGCCATCACCAGCCTGTTTCCGCCGCGGGGCTTCACCGCCCACCTGCTCGGCGCCGGTCGCACCTATGAGATGCCGGCGGCCGCCTGCCTCGGCGACTGAGGGGCGCTATCGCTGGCGGCGGATGCGCACGTAGAGCGCGCCTTCCCCGCCATGGCGGCGCCCGGCGGATTCGAAGCCCACCACCACCGCGCGCAGGTCCGGCTCCGCCAGCCAGAGCGGAACCGCGCGCTTGAGCACGCCGCGCCCTTCCCCGAAGGCGGGGCCGTGGCTCATGAGCCGCTCCGGATCACCCTTGCCGGTGATGACCAGCACCACCGAATGTCCCAGCGCCTGCGCCTCCATGAGGAACAGCCGCAGCCGGCGATGGGCGGCAGCCTGGGTCAGGCCATGGAGGTCGAGCCGGGCATCCACCTCCGCCCCGCGGGTGAGGCGGCGGCGCGTTTTCGGCTCCAGCGTGGCCAGCGGCGGAGCCGGCGGCGCGGTCACCGGCGCCTTCGTGCCGGAGCGGCGCGCCGGCGGCGGCACCGGGGTGGCCTCGGGAGGAACAGGTTCGGCCGGAGGGGGTGACGCAGTAGCCGGCTCCGGCGCCGCAATGGCCCGCAACGGCTTGACCGAGCGGACCACGTGGTCCCAGAGGGCCCGCTCTTCCGTGCTGAGATGGCGCCGCCGGCCACGCCGGCCCGGGGGGCGGGCGGTCATGGCGCGCCCGGCGCAATACGGGCGAGGCGCGGGACCAACAGGATGAAACGACCCGGATGGCGGATGCGCCCCGCCACCGCGCCGGCCTCGTCCCCCGCGCCGAAATAAAGGTCCGCCCGCGCCGGACCGACGATGGCGGAGCCCGTATCCTGCGCGATCATCAGCCGCCGGAACGGGTCGGCGGCACCGGGCGCAGACAGCGGAAGGTCCGCCTCCACGAACACCGGCACGCCATAGGTGTGGATCCTGCGGTCCACCGCCATGGAGCGGCCGGCGGTGAGCGACACGCCCTGCGCGCCCATCGCCCCGTCCCCGGCGCCGAGGTCCAGGGCCTTGAAGAAGACGTATGAGCGGTTCTCCCGCCGCAGCGCCCGTCCCGCTTGCGGGTCCTGCTCCATGAAGGCGCGGATGCGGGCCATGGACATTTCCTCGCGCGGCACCAGCCCGCGCTGGATCAGGAGCCGGGCCACGGGCAGATAGGGATGGCCATTGTAGCCGTCATAGTTCAGCCGCAGCACCCGCCCGTCCGGCAGGCGCACGCGGGCCGAGCCCTGGATCTGCATGAAGAACAGGTCAATGGGGTCCTTCAGCCACGCGACCTCCAGCCCCCGGCCCGCCAGCGCCCCGTCCTCGATGGCGGCGCGGTCGAAATAGGGCACCATCCGCCCATCGGCATCCCGCCGCTGGACCGGTCCGGAATTGGGGGTGGGTCCGCCGCCGCTCATCACCAGATCGTCCGGACGGCGGTAGACCGGCACGTCGAACCCGCCGCCGGGCGTCAGCGCGCCTGCCACCTCGGGCTCGTAATAGCCGGTGAAGAAGCCGGCCCCGCCCTTGTCGGGCACCACCCGCCAGGGGGCGAAGTTCACCTCGAAGAACAGGCGCGCCACCAGGTCGGACGGCTCGGCGGTGCCCAGCCGGGTGGCATTGGCGCAGGCTTGGCGCAGGCCCTCGCGCAGGGTGGGGGCATCGATCGGGCCCACCTCGCGCGGGGGTGCGCGCAAGGCGGCGCAGCTCGCAAGAAAGGTGGCAAAGGCCGCGCGGTGGTCGTCGGCCCGCCAGCCATCGAGGTCCGGGAAGACGAGAGGCTCCAGGCTGGCGCCGGGGAGCACGGGAGGCGGCACGAGGGACAGGCCCGGAAGCCGGGCTGCAGCCGCAGCCAACGCTCCCGGAAGACCCATGGCAAGGCCCCCGGCCACGAGAAGGCCTGAGATCGCGATACGCGCGGCACGCGCGCGCACGCGCGGCCAACGTCCTGCTCCGTCGATCGCTGGCCCGCGCCGCTCCACCGCGTGCCTCACTGGGCGGCTTCGGTGGCCACCAGCTTCCAGTTGGGATCGCGCGTGCCGAGTTCCCGTGCGAAAGTCCACACGTCGGTCACATCGGCCACGGTGTCCGGGCTGCCATCGACCACCGTTCCGTCCGGCCCGCGGGTGACGGAAATCAGCTTGGAAACGAAACGCACGGTGAGCTGCGCGGTACGGCTGCGCACGGTCACGTCCTGCAGGTCCGCCTGCTCGATGGAGACGAACTTGGAGTCCATGGTCTCGCGCCGGCTCTCGCGGTCGGCGATGGCGGCGACGAAGCCGTCATAGACATCCTTGGCGAGAAGGTCCTTCAGCGCCCGCCGATCCCCCGCCGCGAAAGCCGTCACGATCATCTCGTAGGCCGCACGGGCACCGGTAAGGAAGTGCTTGGCGTCGAAGTCCGGCTCCATGCGGGCGATCTCGTCGAGCGCCGCAGCCATGGCCGTGCCCTCCTGCGTCACCCCGGCCCAGCGGAAGGTCGGCGCGGGGGCCTCCTCGTCGTCCCGGGGGGCGGCGCCCGGCGGGTTGGGATTGCGCTCCGGCAGCGTCACCACGGTGTCGGCCGCGGGCTGGGGCGGGCGCGCGGTGTCGCGGGAATAGGGATCGTAGGGCGGGCGCTCGCGACCGGTGCGCTGCCCCAGCACGCTGCGCAGGCGCATGAAGATGAAGACCGCGAGGGCCAGGAAGATGATCGTATAGATATCAAGCACTGCGCTTCGCCATGCCTTTCGGGCGCCACCGACCCGATGGCGCCACTCCCCTTGCCTTGCGACCCCGCCCACCGGCGGCGGCGCATTACGGACCTGTCCTGCTTATGTACGTCGAAGCGGCGCTCCCGCCAGCCCCCACGCGCCAAAGATGCACATATTCACGGCGAGCTTACGGCACGTGAGCGCCGCGCGCCATATGGCCCAGCCCCCAGCGGTACGATGCAGCCAGCAAGGGAACCGGCTGCGGGCCCTGCGACTTGAGCTCTACGTCCACCTTGCGTCGGAGGCGCACATGGCGCACTAGAGCCAGAGCATAAAAACGAGAACCCTCCCGACCGGCGAAACGGTCTTAGAGCTCAGGACGAAGGCGCGCCCAGCCGACCGGACGCGGATCGAGGCGGACGGCGCACCCCGAGACGGCTCCCCACCTTGCGGACGGCTCATGGCATCCACCGTACTTCTCGCTGACATCGGCGGAACCACGACGCGGGTCGCCCGCGCGGGCGTCGACGGCATCCCGTTCGACATCCGCGTCGAGGCCAACGATTCCTATGGCTCGCTGCAGGAGCTGCTGAGGGCATACCTTACCTCCGTGGGCGGCGAGACGCCGCGGTGCGGGGCCCTGGCGGTGGCCGGCCCCATCGACGGAGACGCGGTGCGCCTGACCAATCGCGAGTGGCGCTTCTCCATGGAAGGGCTCGCCCAGGAACTCAATTTCCTGCGCCTTGAGGTGCTCAACGATTTCGAGGCCTTCGCCCACGGCCTGCCGCTCCTCACCCGCGACGACCTGCTGGAGGTGGGAACCGGGCGGGCGGTGCCTGGCGCCCCCATGCTGCTGTCCGGCCCGGGCACCGGCCTCGGCACCGCCTTCATCCTGCCCCGCGAGGAGGGGTACGAAGTCATCCCCAGCGAGGCGGGCCACATGCGCCTCGGGGCGGTCACCACCGACGAGGCGCGCATCGTCGCCCATCTGGTGCGCGACGTCGGTCCGGTGTCGGTGGAGCACGTGCTTTCCGGCCCCGGCCTCGTGCGATTGCACCGCATCCTGTCCGGCGAGACCCTCTCCTCCCACGCCATCATCAAAGCGGCGCTGGGCGGCCAGCGGCAGGAGAAGGAGAGCTGTCACGTGTTCCTGCGCCTGCTCGGCCGGGTGCTGGGCGACCTCGCCCTCGCCTTCGAGGCGAAGGGCGGCGTGTTCGTGGGCGGCGGCATCGGCCGCGCCATGGCGCATCTGTTCGCCGAAAGCCCCTTCCGGACCGCCTTCGAGGAGCACCCGCCCTATACGGACCGCCTGTCGCTCATCCCCATCCATGTTGTGATGCATGCCACCCCTGGCCTTGTCGGCATCGGCGAGATCGGCCGGCGGCTCCTGGTGGACGAATAGGGCAATTCCGGCAGATGCGCGTGGTTCGCGCAAAGAGTTGCGGTCATTCAACGAGCTGGAGCCTTTCCGGCGAACCGGCGCTCGCCGGAAATCCTTCAGGTCACGCCGCCGCGCGCTGACCCGCCTCCCGGTCACAGAAGGCGGCGACAAGGCCGGCGAGGTCCCGTGTCGCGGCGCAGGCGTTGCGATCCACCATCAGGGCCAGCTCGGTGGGCGGGATCGGGGGCCAGCGGTCCGGATCGGTGAGCAGGCGCAGGCGAGGGCCCACCGCCCAGCCGCTCAGCACGGCGACGCCCAGTCCCCCGGCCAGGGCCGCCTCGATGCCGATGAGGTTCGCGCATTCATAGGCGATGCGCCAGGAACGGCCCGCCTTCTCCAGCGCGTGGACCGCCCGGTTGCGGTAGAGGCACCCCTGCCGGAAGGCGACGAGGCCGACACCCTCCTCGTCCGGCTCCACGTCGCGGCCCGTAACCCAGGCCAGGCGCTCCGGCCACACCGCCGCGGCGAGGCCCGAGCCCGGCTCACGCTTCAGCAAGGCGAGATCCAGATCCCCGCGGGCAAAGGCGGAGCCGAGGTCGCAGCTCAGCCCGCACTCGACGGCGAGCCTCACCCCCGGCCGGGCGCGGGCGAAATCTGCAATCACCCCAGTCAGGGCCGCCAGGGCGAAATCGTCGGGAATGCCGAGCCGGACCACCTGCGCGGGGGCGGCGCCTGCCATCGCCGCCTGCGCCTCCGCCCCCAGGGCCAGGATCCGGCGGGCGTAGCCGAGCAGGCGCTCCCCTTCGGCAGTGAGGGCCACGCCGCGGGCCTCGCGCAGCAGCAGCTGGTGGCCCGCCTGCTCCTCCAGGCGACGGATCTGCTGGCTGACGGTGGACTGGGTGCGGTGGACGCGCGCGCCCGCCCGGGTGAATCCGCCGGCATCCACCACGCTGACGAACGCCTTCAGAAGATCCATGTCGAGCATGGGAGCCTCATTCGATTTTTCACTAACAAACATCGAAACATTGAATTTTTCAATTGATCTGGCCTGTGCTTTCTGAAGGCGTGACATGTGCGCCGAAGGAGCGCTTGAGGACTTGCCCGCTTTGGATGCCCCCCTCGCCGCACGCCGGATGGATGCGCTTCCGCTCTGCATCGGCCTGTTCTGCATCATCTGGTCCTCCGCCTTCGCGGTGGCCAAGGTGGCGCTGGCCGATTGCCCGCCGCTCCTGCTGCTCTCCGCGCGCTTCCTGACGGCCGGCGGCGCCATCCTCGCCGTCGCCGCGGTGGTGCTGCCGCGCGAGCGCTTCTCCCGCCTTGGTGCGCGCGACGTGGCGGCGCTGGCCCTGATGGGCATCCTCAACAATGCCTGCTACCTCGGCCTGAGCTATGTGGGGATGACGCACGTCTCCTCCGGCTTCACCGCCGTGCTGATCTCGGCCAATCCGCTGCTCACCGCATTGGTGGCGGCGCCGCTGCTGGGGGAGCGTTTGTCCGGCCGGAAGGTGGCTGGCCTCCTTCTGGGAATGGCCGGCGTCGCGCTGGTGGTTCGCTCCCGCATCGCTTCCGGGCACGAGGACCCCACCGGTACTCTCTATGTTCTGGGCGCTCTGGTGACGCTGTCGGCGGCGACGCTCCTGTTCAAGCGGATCCGCACCTCTGCCACCCTGTGGATCGGCAGCGGCATCCAGTCACTCGCCGGCGGGCTGGCGCTGCTGCCGGTGGCCCTGTGGCGGGAGGACATGGCGGACGTGCACCTCACGCTGCCGCTCACCCTCGCCTTCAGCTACCTGACATTCGCGGGCTCGGTGGGCGCTTTCAGCCTGTGGTTCTTCATCCTCGGGCGGACCAGCGCCACCCGGGCGAGCGCGCTGCACTTCCTCATGCCACCGCTGGGTCTCATGTTCGGCTGGCTGCTGCTGGGCGAGAAGGTGCCGCTGCTCGATCTCGCGGGGGTCGTTCCCATCGCCCTGGGCATCCGCCTGGTGACCACGGCGCCGGACGGGCGCAAGCCTCAGAAGCGGTAGAGGGCGCTCAGCACCACGCCGTTCTCCTGCGGCGCGTTGCGAGCGAACCAGGTGCCCACCACCGCCAGCTGGAGCGTGAGGGCGGCGCTCCAGTCATAGGCGGCCCCCATCTGCACCTTGTAATATTCGTAGGAGTCGCCGAAAAACGGCCCCTCCCCGGCCCCCTGCGAGATCACGTTGAAGGATTGCAGCAGCATCTGCCAGCGCTCCGCCACGCGAACGCCCAGCGTCGCGTCGAAACGGAACTCGTCCGGCGGCGGGCCGAAGCGCAGACGCTGCGCCACCTCCACATCGAGGTAGGAGGCCTTGCCGAACAAGGTGAAGGAGGCTCCGGCGAGAAGCCGCAGGTCCACCTCCGCATCCTCATAGCCCACCGCCGCCGCACTCGCCGAATTGCCGGTGCCGGGGAAGCGCCCCACCGCCTGCGCCGACACCACATAGGTCTCGTTGGAGAAGAGGCGCACCCGCGCGCCCACATCCGAATAGCCGGGCCCGGCATAAGAGGAGGGGTAGGGATCACCGAGGTCCACCGCCAGGAATTGCGGCGCGGCGATCAGCGTCAGCCAGTCGGTGGCGCCATATTCGAGGACGAGCGTCACCTCCACCTTGCTGTACGGGCGGCTGGCATAAAGGTCGTAGGAAGGGCCGAACTCGCTGTTGGAATAATAGGCGCCGGTCTGGAGGATCACCTGACCGTGGCTCTCCTCCAGGGTCCAGGCGCCGGCCCGCGCCTCACCGGTGGAGCCAAACCCCAGGGCAAGCGCCAGCACGGCGCACCACGCCATCGCGCGGTCCACCCCCCTCGCATCCCCTCGCTGGCAAGCCCCCGCCCCCATGCAACCCGCCCCAGACCCGGCTGCAACTATACGCCAACCTGCCGCAGAAGCAGCCCCCTGACGTAAAGTGACCTTGCGTAAATTTCATGTTCTCTCGTCTTGCCCCCCCTTGGCGAACCCACCATATTGAGCCCCGGATCGCCAAGGTTCCGGCAGGTGCCGGAGGGCGGTCACGCTTTTCTCAAAGGGGATCGACGATGTCCGATTATGATCGCAACGTCGCCGGGCGTTTGAACCCGTCGGTTGCACGCTCGCAGGCCGCGATCGACCAGGGGCTGCGGGCTTACATGCTCGGCGTGTACAATTACATGGTGCTCGGCCTCGCCATCACCGGCGCGGCAGCGCTGGGTGTGTACATGCTGTCCGTGGGCAGCACGCCGTCGCAGTACGCGCTCGGCAACGGGCAGTATCTCACCCAGTTCGGCTACACGCTGTTCGTGAGCCCGCTGAAGTATGTGGTGATGTTCGCCCCGCTCGCCGCGGTGTTTTTCCTGAGCTTCCGCATCGAGCGCATGAGCGTCTCGGCGGCCCAGCTCACCTTCTGGATCTACGCCGCGCTGGTGGGCATCTCCCTGTCCACGATCTTCCTCGTGTATGCGCATGGAAGCATCGTTCGGGTGTTCTTCATCACCGCCGCCTCGTTCGGCGCGCTAAGCCTCTACGGCTACACCACGCAGCGTGACCTGTCCGCGATGGGATCCTTCCTCATCATGGGCCTGTTCGGCATCATCATCGCCTCGCTGGTGAACATTTTCCTCGGCTCGACGATGCTCCAGTTCATCGTCTCCGTGGTGGGCGTTCTGGTGTTCGCGGGCCTCACCGCCTACGACACCCAGCGCATCAAGGAGATGTATTTCGCCGGCGACGACACCGCGGTCATGGGCAAGAAGGCCATCATGGGTGCGCTGGCGCTCTACCTGGACTTCATCAACCTGTTCATGATGCTGCTCCAGCTGTTCGGCAACCGCAGCAACGACTGACGCAGCCGACGGCCTGACCCAGGCCGTTGAGCGGATACGAAGACCCCGGCATCCGCCGGGGTCTTTTCGTTTTGGGCCCGCCCTTTTCAGCACCGCCTCCGGTGCCGTAGAAGGCGGGTCATGCCGATCCGCTCCGTCCTCCCCTCCGACATCCCCGCCATCGCCGCCATCTATGACGAGGCCGTGCGCACCGGAACCGCCTCCTTCGAGCTGACGCCGCCGGGCGCCGCGGAGATGGGCCGCCGGCACGCCGCGATCACCGAGGGCGGCTTTCCCTATCTGGTGATGGAGGAAGAGGGCGTGCTGCTGGGCTATGCCTATGCCAGCGCCTTCCGGCCGCGCATCGCCTATCGCCACACGGTGGAGAACTCCATCTACGTGGCCCCCAGGGCGCAGGGCCGCGGCATTGGCCGCGCGCTGCTCGAAGCGCTCATCGCAGCATGCGAGGCGAAGGGCTTCCGGCAGATGGTGGCGGTGATCGGCGACAGCGGCAATGCCGGCTCCATCGCCCTGCACCGGGCATGCGACTTCGCGCACATCGGCATCCTGCCGTCCACCGGCCTCAAGTTCGGCCGGTGGATCGACACGGTGCTCATGCAGCGTGCCCTCGGGCCAGGCGATGCGACCGTGCCGGAGGAAGCCGAGCTCGGCTTCTCCTCCTGAGGCCGCACGGAACGGCCCGCCGGCCTCAGGACCGAACAGCCCTGAAGCCGGTTCCGATTCTCTTCAGCGCACTGGAGCGCAATTCACCGATCACGGGGAACCGCGGCGCGGCCCCCCATGATCGGATCGCGCGCTAGCGGGTGATCAGCGTGCCCGCGCCATGGTCCGTGAGGAGTTCCAGCAGGACCGCGTGGGGCACCTTTCCGTCGAGGATGACCACCCCCTCCACGCCCTTCTCCAGCGCGTAGATGCAGGTTTCCACCTTGGGGATCATGCCGCCGGAAATGGTGCCATCGGCGATCAGCGCCCGCGCCTCGGTCACGGTGAGGCGGGGAATGAGCTGCTTGTTCTTGTCGAGCACGCCCGGCACGTCCGTAAGCAGCAGGAAGCGCTTGGCGCCGAGCGCGCCGGCGATGGCGCCGGCGAAGGTGTCGGCGTTCACATTGTAGGTTCCGCCATCCACCGCCGCGGCCACCGGGGCCAGGACGGGAATCAGCTCGCGGCCGAGGATCTGGTCGAGCACCGTGGTGTCCACCGTGTCCGGCTCGCCCACGAAGCCGAGGTCCACCTCATGCTCGTCATTGCTGCCGGGGGCGATGACGACACGGTTCGCCTTCCTGGCGCGAACCATGTTGCCGTCCTTGCCGCACAGGCCGATGGCCGTGCCGCCCGCCTCGTTGATGAAGCCGACGATCTGCTTGTTGATGGAGCCGGCGAGCACCATCTCCACGATTTCGACCGTGGCCTTGTCGGTGATGCGCAGGCCGGCCGCGAACTCGGACTTGATGCCGAGCTTCTGCAGCATGGCGCCGATCTGCGGTCCGCCGCCGTGCACCACCACCGGGTTCACGCCGGACTGCTCCAGAAGCACGATGTCCTGGGCGAAGGTGCGCGCGCCCTCCTCACCGCTGATGGCGTGGCCGCCGTACTTCACCACGACGATGGCGTCGTCGTAGCGCTGCATGTGGGGCAGCGCCTTGGCCAGCACCTCGGCCTGCAGCTGGGCTTCCGACGCGGGAGAGGGATTGGGCTCGGTCATGAAGGCTCGCTCGTGGTCCGCCACCGGGCGGCCGGGCGGCCGCCGCGCGCCCCGGCTTCTCCGGGCGGCGCCCTTCTAGCCGGTTCCGGAGCGCGGTGAAAGGGCGGCTTGCAGGCGGAGGTCCGCACCATTTACCTTGCGTCAGACTTTCTTCGGTCGCGGAAAGGTGATCTGAAGCAGCCGCTGGACCACCACATTCACAGGGTCAACCGCGCCATGCGCGGCGTCCCTGCCGATCCGGCCTCCCCGCCCCGCGCCCCTCGAGCCTTCGCCAGAGCAAAGCCCGGCCCATGACCAGCCATCCGACCCCACCGGCCCGCCGGCCGCACGATCTGCGCCGCAGCATGATCGTCTTCCTGTTCGCAGCCTGCTTCGTGCTGGTCTCGGTGCCGATCCTCACGCATCCGATTCCCCCCCTGTCGGATTATGTGAACCACCTGGCGCGCATGGACATCATCGCGCAGCTGTCGCGCGACCCGGACCTGTCCCGCTTCTATTACCTCTCCTGGACGATCCTTCCGAACCTGATGATGGACCTCATCGTCCCGGTCATCGACAGGTTCGTGAACATCTATGTGGCCGGCGAGATCTATACGCTGATGTGCTTCGCCTTGATCGCGGCGGGCACGCTCACGCTCAACCGCTCCCTGTTCGGGGTGTGGTCGGCGCTGCCGCTGGTGGCCTTCCCGCTCCTGTATAACGGCATCTTCCTGATCGGGGTGATGAACTATTACTTCGGCATCGGGCTCGCGCTGTTTGCGCTCGCGGCCTGGAGCTTCCTGCGCGACAAGCCCTGGCCGTGGCGCTACGCCGTCTCCACCGCGTTCGTGATCGCCCTGTTCTTCTGCCATCTGTTCGCGGCCGGCGTGTACGGGCTCGGCCTGCTGGCCTTCGAGCTCGACCGTCTGCGCCAGACGCGCGGCACGCCTCTGAAGCCGCGCCTTCTCCTGTTCGTTTCCGCCGGCCTGCCGTTCCTGCCCATCATTCCCATGCTGATCGCCAGCCCCACGTGGGGCCTCACCGGCGACAATTACTGGGAGCCGCAGGGCAAGATCGAAGGCATCGAAATGGTCGTGAACGTCTATTTCGATTACGTCGCGATCCTGCTGTCGGCGGTGGTGGGCATCGCCCTGGTCTGGGCGGCGCGGCACCGCCTGCTGCAGGTGCACTCGCTGATGCTCCCGCTGCTGCTGGTGGCCGGCGTCGTCTATCTCGCCATGCCGCGCGTCATCTTCGCCACCTACATGGCGGACCAGCGCCTCCCCGTGGCCGTCGCCTTCCTCGTGCTCGGAGCAATGCGGGTGGACCTGCGCAACCGGCTCGCGCGGCGCGGCTTCGCGGTGGTGCTGCTCCTGCTGCTCGTGGTCCGGGTCGGCGAGGTGCAGGTGGTGTGGAACCGTCTGACCCAGTGGACGGTCGCCTTCGGCCAGTCGGTCAACGAGATCAAGCGCGGCTCCCGC
This sequence comes from Xanthobacter nonsaccharivorans, assembly GCF_043194755.2. NCBI lineage: Bacteria > Pseudomonadati > Pseudomonadota > Alphaproteobacteria > Hyphomicrobiales > Xanthobacteraceae > Xanthobacter > Xanthobacter nonsaccharivorans. Next base: position 4,933,178 of record NZ_CM195526.1, read on the forward strand.
ATCCTCGTCGCCTATGCCGACGTGCAGGGCGGCAACGACCCGCGTGACCTCGGCCTCGTGCATGCGGCGTGCCTCGCCATCATCGAGAAGTCGTCCCTCGTCACCACGGCCTTCACGGTGAAGGGCAAGCAGATCCTGCGCGTCCACAAGCCCTACCGCGACCACGTGGACACGGAGGACGGGACCCCGCCGTTGACCGAGCAGCTGCTGGTCACGGAGGAGGAGCCGAGCGCCGACGGACCGCGCTACTGGGACCTCTGGCCGCAGAATTTCGACTATGTCTATCTGCTCTTCACGGAGCGCGGCGCCCCCAACCCGGACAGCGACCGCCTGCAACTGGTGTCCGAGGGAGAACGCTTCCAGCTCTACAAGGTGATCCCGCCCTCGGCCCCGCCGTCCTGACCCCGCCGATCGCGGCGGCGTCATTCCCCCGTCATCGTCCGGTGCAAGGCACACGCCTCCGCGCCTCCGGAGGTCCCATGGAAACCGTCCTCACCAACGTCCGCCTTGTCCTCGACGATGCCGTCGTCACTGGCACGCTGGTGGTGCGGGACGGACGCATTGCGACGGTGGACGAGGGCGCCAGCACGTTGCCGGTGGCGCTGGACTGCGAGGGCGACTTCCTCTCGCCCGGCATCGTCGACCTGCACACCGACGCGCTCGAAGGCCATTTCGTGCCGCGGCCCAAGGTGTTCTGGCCCGATGCGCGGGCCGCCGCCCTCGCCCATGACGGGCAGACGGTGGCAAGCGGCATCACCACCGTGTTCGATGCCATCTGCGCCGGCGGCTTCGACCAGGCGAAGGCGGAGCGGCGCGACCTGTTCCAGGTGATGCTGGACGCGGTGGAGGACACTGCGGGCCTGTTCCGCGCCGACCACCGCATCCACCTGCGCTGCGAGATGACGGACCCTGACCTTCTCGATCTCGTGGAGCCGGCGCTCAAGCGCTCGGCCCTGTCCTTCGCCTCGCTCATGGACCACACCCCCGGCGCCCGACAGTGGCGGAACGTGGAGGTGCTGCGCACCTTCCTGCTGGGCATCGGCAAGGAGGCGGCGGAGGCCGAGGCGGAGATCACGGCGCGCTCTGCCCGCGGTCGCACCAATGTGGAGCGGAACTTTGCGCCGCTGGCGCAGATGCTGGCCGCAAGCGGCGTCATCCGCGCCAGCCATGACGACACCACCGAGGATCACGTTGCCCTCGCCCGCGAGGCCGGCTGCACGGTAAGCGAGTTCCCCACCACGCGGGAGGCGGCCGAGGCCGCTCGCCGCGCAGGCCTCGCGACCATCGGCGGGGCGCCCAACGTGGTGCGCGGGGGCTCCCATTCCGGCGGCGTCGCCATGGGCGCGCTGGCGGCAGACGGGCTTGTGGACGCCCTCGCCTCCGATTACGTGCCCGCGAGCCTGCTCCAGGCGGCCATCGGCCTTCACCGGGCGGGCATGACGCTTCCCGGCGCCATGGCCCTAGTGACGCGCAATCCGGCGCAGATGGCGGGGCTCGACGATCGCGGCAGGCTCGCCGAGGGCCGGCGCGCCGACCTCCTGCGCTTCCGCATCGTGGACGGCACGCCCGTCGTCCGTCAGGTTATGGTCGAGGGAGAGCGGGTGTTCTGAAGCAGATCCCGCGGAGGCTGAGGGGCACAGGATGAAACGACGCGCAACGCTCTGCCTCGCAGGGCTGGTCACGACGCTGGTGCTGGCCGGTGCGGCCGTGGCCGGCGAGTCCGCCGACAGCGAGACGGGAGGCCCGGACTTCTGGTCCGTCTCCGGCCTGCCGAAGGGTACCACCCTCACCCTCAAGACGGAGCCGGGCGAGGCACAGAAGACCCTCGGCGCGGTGCCCGCTGGGGCGCGCCTCGCCAATCTCGGCTGCAAGCGGCTCAGCTCCGAGCGCCGCTGGTGCAAGGTGCGCACCGATGGCGGCGACACGGGCTGGGTGATCGGCGCCTTCCTGCGCGAATGGGCCGACGCCCCCAAGGAGGCGGCCAAGGACGCCGCCAAGGATGCTCCGGACAAGGAGCCGCCGAAGCCCGCCAAATAGCCGGCCGGCGCGCCCCGCCTCAGAACAGGCTGGGCACGACGCCCACCGGGAAGCCGGCGAGCTTCAGCGTGCCGGTTTCAAAGCCCAGGGCGAAGGTGGTGCCCTTGCGGCCTTCCACCGTCCCCGGCTTCCCCACCATGGCGAGGGCCCCGACGATGGGCGCCACTTCCTTCGGAATCGCCCCGGCCTTGTTCAGCCCCTGCACCAGCTCGTTGATCCCCGCGAAGCCAAGATCGAGCTTGCCGTTGAGGCGGCCCTGGGGATCGAGCGCCACGATCCCGGTTGCGGACGTGGCCACCTTCGGCGCGGTGATGACGAAGCGGTCGAGCCGGGCCACCCCGCCTGCGTCGGCCCACGCCTTCAGCCGCTGGGCGACCGGCATGGGACGCAGGTCCGCCGAGGCGGTGACGGTGCCCTGGAGCGACATGTCCACCGGTCCGGAAATGCCGAAGGCGGCGAGCAGCGCGCTCTCCCCGCCGAGCAGGCCGGAGGCGTAGTCCACCCCGTCCGGCTTGCCATCGGTGGCGGGCGCACGGCGGGCATGGAACTCGAACAGGCGGGCGGAAACCAGGGACGTGGCCGGCGCGCCACCGGCCTGGGGCTGCTCCAGCTTCAGGTCGTGGGCCTGCAGCGAGAAGCGCTCCGGGCGGCCGGAGAGATCGCCCACGCCGCTCATCTGCAGCAGAGACCAGTTGGCCGCGTAGGCAGTACCGGTATTGAGGTCCTCCACCCGCGCCGGGGCCTGGAACTCCGCCACCAGATGGTTGGGAGCCCACACCTGCGCCACCGCATGGGCGGAAACGGCGGTGAAGCGCATGGCGTCGCCTCCGCGCGTCTCCAGCGTCGCCTTGGCGCAGCGCAGCTCGAAGCGGAAGGGGAAGCCGCCGAGGCTGCGTTCGCCGCAGCTCCATATCCGGCCGAGTCGCGCCTCGCGCCCCATCCAGGCGTCGATCTCGCGCTCCGCCCGGTTGGCCGCATAGAACCAGAGCCCGCTCCAGACCACGCCGAGGATCACCAGCAGGGACAGGGGAACGATGACGAGCCAGGGTTTGGGGCGGGGCGAGGGGGCGGCTGGAGCAGTCATGCGCGTCCTTGAGGCTTGTGTCCGAACCCGCCTTGAGCTTGCGGTGGACCGTTCCGGCTGTTAGGCGACGGACACGCGCATCTGTCAACGCTGAGGAGCGTCGGGCTCCGCCATGGTCGAGGAAGAAGGCACCGGTTCCGGCCTCGCCGCTGCAGACCTGCCAGGATCGGCCGCAAACGCGACCGAAGCGGGGGCGAGGGGTCACGCGGCCCAGGGCGATGCGGACGGCGACAGGTGGGTTTTCGCCTACGGCTCCCTCATGTGGAACCCGGGCTTTGCCTTTGCCGAGCGCTGCGAGGCACAGCTCGTGGGCGCGCACCGCTCCTTGTGCATCTATTCCTTCCACCACCGCGGCACACCCGAGAAGCCGGGGCTCGTGCTGGGGCTGGACCTCGGCGGCTCCTGTCGGGGCATCGCCTATCGGGTGGCGGCTGCGGAGTGGCCGCAGACCCATGCCTATCTCATCGCCCGCGAGCAGATTTCAGGCGTCTATCGCGAGGTGGTCCGGCGCCTCCAGTTGCGGGACGGCTCGGGACGGGTCGTTCCGGCGGTGGCCTACATCGCCAATCGCGGCCATGTGCAATATGCGCGGGGCCTCTCGCGGGACGACCAGCTTCACCTCGTCCGCCGCTCACACGGCAAGTCCGGCCCGAACGGGGATTATGTACTTGCCACCGTCGCGGCCCTCGAGACCCTGGGCATCACCGATGGGGACCTCAGCTGGATCGCGCGGCATCTCCACCAGGAGCACGCGCTGCCCCACGACGCCCCTTCCGGCGAGGACGAGACCCCGCCGGTTTAAGCGGGGTGCTCCATCAGGCGGCGTGACGCTTGCTGAAGCAGGGTGCCGGCAGGGCCGGAACCAGCGGCAGGGGCGGGACGCAGGCCGGCCGCGCGAACAGGCGCCGCAGCGCGGGGGCGGCCTCCTCCTCGCCGAACACATGGATGTGGACTTCATCGGCCCGGAGGCGGGCGGCGGCAGCCTGCGCCGCCTCCCCGGTCGGGCCGGCCCACATGGCGATGGAACCGGCCGGGGTGCGGCGAGCCACCACCGCAAGGGCGTGTGGATAATCAGGGGCAGCATCCGCCGGATAGACGGAAAACACATGGCGCACGCCGTCTTCGTCGCGCCAGAAGCGGTAGCGCGCACCGAGGGCACCGTGCTTGAGGCCGTTGAGGCCACCGGCATCCACAAGGGGAACGAGGAGCGAATCAGTTGCGTTCATGAGAACGAAACTAGAACGATCCCTGCCCCTCGATCAAGAGTTTTCCACAGGGGTGGACAGCGGGGATGAATCGGCCCTCGCGCGACGCTCCGCCAGATGCCGCGGGGCGCGCTCGCCGAGCTCGTCGAGCCCCTCTTCCAGCAGCCGGTCGCTGGCGGTCTCGATGTCCCGTTCGAGGCGGGCGAGGAAGGCCGCCCGGCCGAGGCCGGGGGGGATGGGCGGCAGGATCTCCACCCGGATCGTGCCCGGCTGGAGCAACGTGGCGCGGCGCGACCAGTAGAGCCCGGAATTGAGCGCGACCGGCAGGCACGGCGCCTTCAGGCTGGAATAAAGGTGCGCCACGCCGAACTTGTAGGCCGGCGGCGCACCGGGGGCGCGGCGCGTGCCTTCGGGGAAGATCAGGATCTGCCGCCCCTCGGCAAGGTCCGCCACGGCGCGACGGGTCATGTCCTTCAGCGCCGAGGCACCGGCCCTGCGGTCAATGGGGATCATCCGCGCCTTGGCGGCGAACCAGCCGAAGACCGGGATGCGCATCAGCTCCTTCTTCAGGATGAAGGCCGGATCGGAGAACAGCGGCAGGAGCGCGAAGGTCTCCCACGCCGACTGGTGCTTGGCGGCGATGAGGAGCGGGCCCGGCGGAATGTTCTCCACCCCGCGAAACTCGACCCTGACCCCGGCGATGACGCGCAACAGCCAATTGTTCGTCCTGACCCACGACAACACTCCCGCACGCCAGAGGGCGCGGCGGGAGATGAACGGCAGGGCCGGTAGCAGGACGAGGAGATAGAGCGTCGTCGCCACGTAGAAGGCGATCTGGAAGAGGAGGGAACGCAGGATGGTCGGCAAGCGGGCGGTCAGCACACGGGTCTCCTCCATGGCCCCGGCCGGGGCCGCGTCACCGGGAGACGCGGGCCTCCACCGGCGCGGCGTGGAGAAGGGCCGACGCCGGAGCATCCGCCGGGCCGGCCAGCGCCTGGGCCGGCCGGATCTTCACCATCGCCATGATATACTTCACATATTCCTTGATGAGCAGCCGCGCCGTGGCGAAATCGCTCCACCACCGCTCCGTCTGCTGCGTCGTGGCGACCACGGGATAGGCCACCAGGTCCACTTCCGGCAAGACGCGCGCAAGCTCCATCATCGCCCGCGGCATGTGCCAGGCGGACGTGACCACCACCAGGGACCGGAAGCTGCGGCCGCGCGCCCACTCCGCGACCTCGATGGCATTGCCCCGCGTGTTCAGGGCCTTGTGGCCGAGATCGATGCAGCAGCGCATGAGGCGCTCACCGTCCGGCAGCACGCGGCTGAGATCCTCGGCGGAGAGGGACGGGTTCACGCCCGAGATGAGCAGCCGCCGCCCGCGCCCGTCCGTCAGCAGGGCCAAGCCGTCGAGGATCCGGGCGGGCCCACCGGTGAGCACAACGATGGCATCCGCCGGCTTCACGGCAACGGTGAGCGGCTCGCGCGGGGAAATCTGTGCGGTGAAGGCGAGGAAGCCTGCGACCCCAGCCACTCCGACGAGGCCCACGGACAGCACGAGCACGGTCAGAATGCGGCGCAGGATGGTGCGGCGGCGGGCGCGGCCATCCCCTGCCCGTCCTCCCCCGCTTTCCTGCGCGCCCTCCCGGCACGGCGCCATACGGCCATCCGCCTTGGACATGGTCATGCTCCGGACCATGCCTGTGGAATGCGGCGGAGGCGAGGACATCCCCGGCATCGCCCGTCGTGGGCGACAATCATTGGATTGTCCTCAACGTCCGGTAAACGGTGACCCGCGAGGTGAGCGCGGTCGCCAGCGCCACCACCACCACCGCCGCGGCGATGCCGAGAAAGCCCCAGATGCCCGGATGCAGCCAGCCGAACACGGCGGGCACCTCCGGGTCACTGCCGAGGCCGAGGCGCGGCAGCAGCGCCACGAGCCCGAACACGGCGGTGGCGGCAAGCCCGCCGATCAGGCCGCCCTGCGCGCCGATCTTCAGGAAATGGCGCTGGAACTGGGCGGCGATGAAGCCATCCCGCGCGCCGACGAAATGCAGCACCTCCACCACGGCGCGGTTGGTGGCCACCGCGGCGCGGGTGGCGAACACCACCGAAAGCACGGTCGCGAGCCCCACCAGGGCAAGCAGCACCACGCCCACCAGCATCACCCCGTCGGTCACCGCCACCAGGCGGCGGGACCAGCCGCGGTGGTCGTCCAGCGTGGCGGTGGGGATCTTGTCGGTGAGCGTGCGGCGCAGGCGGGCGAGGTCGGCGGCGCCGGCCCCGTCCAGCTTCAGCACCACCACGCGCGGCACCGGCAGATCGGCGAGATCAAGGCCGGAGCCGAGCCAGGGCTCCAGCAGCTTGGCCGTCTCCTCCGGCGTGAGGACGTGGGCATCGCCGATGCCCGGGGTCTTGCGAGCGATGTCCGCCGCGGCCTGCACCTGCGCATCGGTGGTCTGCCGGTCGCCGGCGCGGATCTCGATGGTGACTTCCCGCGTCACGTCGGCGCGCCACTGGCTGGCGGTGCCGCGCACGGCGAGCGCGGTGCCGATGGTAAGTCCGGCAAGGAAGGTCATGATGGCCACCACCGCCACCAGCGCCCGCCCGGCGATGGTGGCCGAGGGCACGATGGAGGCCTGGCCCCGCCCGCTGCGCGGGCGCGGCGCCTCGCCCGCCTTGGCGGGCTTGGCCGGAGCGGATCCGCCGGGCACGATGCCGGAAGGGGGGCCGGCCTTGGCGCGGCCAGGGTCAGTCGTAGACATAGAGGCGTCCGTCGGCGATCACGAGGCGGCGGGCGTCGTACTGGTCCATGAGCGCAATGTCGTGGGTCGCGAGCAGCACCGAGGTGCCCGACTTGTTGAGCTCGATGAACAGCCGCAGCAGCCGGCGCGCCAGCGTCGGGTCCACATTCCCCGTGGGCTCATCCGCCAGCAGGAACTCGGGCCGGCCGATGAGGGCGCGGGCGATGGCGGCGCGCTGCTTCTCGCCGCCCGAGAGCACCGGCGGCAACGCCTGCATGCGATCGCCGAGGCCGACCCACTGGAGGATTTCCGTCACCTCCGCACGGTAGGCGGCTTCCTCCTTGCCGAGCACGCGCAGCGGCAGAGCCACGTTCTCATAGGTGGTGAGGTGGTCGAGCAGGCGAAAATCCTGGAACACGATGCCGATTCGCCGGCGCAGCACCGCCACCTCGTCCGGGTCGAGGGAGGACACATCCCTCCCGAACAGGGTGATGAGCCCGCGCGTGGGCTTCAGCGAAAGGAAGAGCAGGCGCATGAGCGTCGTCTTCCCCGCGCCGGACGGGCCGGTCAGGAACTGGAACGAATTGGGCTCGATGCCGAAGGAGACGTCCTTCAGCACTTCGGGGCCCATCCCGTATCTCAGGCCGACATTCTCGAACCGGACCAACGCCCCACCCCTTGGTCGAATCGCGCCGTTGCGTAGCGGTCAAACATAAACCAAGCGTGGACGCCTGCCACCGCCAGCCATGCGAGGCGGTCAGTTGAGGGCGAGCAGCCCGTCCGGCGTGAATTCGAGCCGCATCGCCTTCCACTGGTCATAGCCCGTCGAGGGGAGCGTGTAAGGCGCACAACGGTTGATGGCGCGCATCAGCGCGAGGGCGAAGGCGGCGGCGCTCTCGCCGATGTCCGCCGCGACCAGGGTTGGGCTGGAGGCGAGCGAGCCGTCGCGGTTGAGCGCGACGGAAACCACCGCCTTCGTTCGCGCGGGGAACTCCCCGGCGCCGAACGACCAGCACCGGCGCACCGCGGACCGGAATTCCGACAGGCCGTCGACCGGGCTCGCAGGGGGCGGCGGCTGGCGCTTTGGCAACGCCGCGGCCGCCGGCGCGGCAGAGGTCTGCTGCGGCACGTCGCAGAAGGCGGTCTGGATGGAGCACTTGCGCCCCCCCTCGCTGCAATCCACCAGCGCTTTCTCGCGCGCCTGGTGGATGTCCTCGCCGGAGGTCCATGCCGCGAACCCGTTCTCCCGCGCCACCGACAGGGCGACGCAATGGCCCCGGCCGGACATCACCACCTGGCACCCCTTGAGGTCGCAGCCCTCGAGGGCGGATCTGCGCGCCGCCTCGATGGTGGGAGCGCTGTGGATGGAGCCATAGGCCCAGCGCTTGCCGCTGCGCCCGAAGGCCAGCGCATAATCCGCGCAGGCGGGCTGGATGAGAAGCCCGCCCAGGGCGGGACCCAGGATGATGGCCCTCCACATGCGCCTCTCCCCCAGCCTCTCCCCCCAGCCCCGGAAGCGGACCGCATGGGCCGTCATCAGGGGCATTTGCCGAGACCCGCCAAGGTCTCCAGCTCCTTCTGCACCTGTGGCGTGCTCCGCTCCACCGGGGCGTAGCTGACGTATTGCACGAGTGGCTTCATGGCATCGCAATAGCGGCCTGCCATCTTCAAGGCGTTGGATGCGTTCCAGAATTCGGCATACACCACGTTGGAGGGGTTGCTCCACAGCGTGAGCGAGCGCTGGAAGGCGTCCGCGGCTTCGGAATAGCGGCCGAGCTTCATGAGGGAACGGCCGATCCAGGCCGGCCAGAGGGCCGTGTTGGGGGTGAGGCGCTCGTTCGCCCGGGCCATCTGCAACGCCTTGGCGGCATCGCCCGCCTCGTAATAGGCCATCGTCGTCTGGTAGGCGATGCCGTTGTCCGCTCCGCAATTGGCAAGAAAGGCATCGCCCAGTCCTGCCGCCGCCCTGCTGTTCTGCCCCTGGCTCAGCCGCGTGACGAGAGCGAGCAGGGCTTGGGGATTGCAAAGATTGTCCTGCACCTGACGGGCCAGGCGTCGTGTATCGGCGCTGCTGGTCGTCTCGATCACGGTGGCGAGAAGGTCCGCAGGCGTCACATTTCCGGGAACGGCGACGAGGCAGTGCCGGCTGTGGCCGCGCCGCACCGACGAGGCGAGGTCCTTGCGCCCCGCATCCGCCAGGGCATCGGCGAGCGCGGAGGTTTCGATATTGCTGCAGGGATTGGCCGACAACCGCGCCAGCTTCTCGCTCACCATGGGAATGTTGGCGATGATCTTGGGAATAGGCGCCATGCCGAGGCGCGCGTAGATCGGGTCGTACTTCCTGTCTTCCACATAGAGGAGATAGGCGACGATCCCCGCCCCGATGGTGAGGAGCGCCCCCGCCAGCACCCACACCAGCGCTCGCACCGGATTGGGACGAGCGAACTCTGGCTGCGGAACCGGACGATCCAGCATTCTGGCAACCTTCAAGCTCGGCAATGGCGACATTGGACCAGAGCAGGCAGCCCGCTGCAACCAAAAGTTAGGTTGGAGATATTTGCCAGCTTTTGAAGGCCGAGCGCACCTTGCGGAGACATCCGCGGCCGGAATGCCCCCCGTCTGGACGCACCGGCCCGGAGGGTCCATGCTCGCGCGCCTTGCGACGAGGAACCATGCATCTGCCGAACATCACCGTTCTCTATGACGAGAACCGCATCGCCGCCCGCAACCACGCCCTTGCCGCCGAGATCGCGACGCTCGCGCCGGAGCGGCTGCTCGCCGTCGCGGTGCTGAAAGGCTCCTTCATCTTCGCTGCCGACCTGCTCCGTGCCATGCACACGTCCGGCCTGTCGCCGGAGGTGGAGTTCATGCACCTGTCCTCCTACCGGGAGGCGACCATCTCCTCCGGCCAGGTGGAGATCCTGAAGGATGTGGAGAGCGACGTGCGTGACCGCGACGTGCTGCTCATCGACGACATCCTGGAATCGGGGCGCACCCTCGCCTTTGCCAAGGACCTGCTGATGGCCCGCGGGGCGCGGCGGGTGCTGGTGTGCGTGCTGCTGGAGAAGCCCGGCAAGCGGGCTGTGCAGATCCAGGCCGACTTCGTGGGCTTCACCTGCCCGGACGTGTTCGTGGTGGGCTATGGCATGGACGTGGCCCACGCCTGCCGCCAGCTGCCCTTCATCGGGCACATCCAGGGGCTGGAGTGAGGCTTCATGGCAGGTGCGGATGCTGACGCGTCGGCACGGTGGCGCGCTCGCCCGCCGGCCTGCTTAGCTGAAATACGATCAGTCGAGCGCAGCGCGCTTCGGCATCAGGCCGGCTCCGCGCCGTTTGCGGCGAGCACCGCGCCGGCGAGATAGAGCGAGCCGGTGATGAGCACCCGCGGCGGCGGCACCACCGCCGCCCGGCCGATGCGCTCCAGCGCGCTGCCCACATCCCGCGCCACACTGGCGGGAATGCCCAAGCCGGCGGCCGCTGCCGCGACATCCTCCGGCTTCAGGCCCGCGTGCTCCCCCGGCACCGGCACCGCGATCGCTTCGCGCACCAGGCCCGAGAACGGCGCGAGGAAACCCGTCACATCCTTGGTGCCCAGCATACCGAGGATGAGCACCAGCGGGCGCGAATAGCGCTCCTCCAGCTCGCACAAGGCGTGGGCGAGGGCGGCCCCGCCGGCCGCATTGTGCCCGCCGTCGAGCCAGACCTCCACGCCCGCGGGCGCGCGCGCCACCAGCGGGCCGTTGACGAGGCGTTGCAGCCGTGCCGGCCAGTCTGCGCGCAGGATTCCCGCCTGGAGCAGGCCCGCATCATGCGCCGCCGGGAGCTTGACGGCACGCAGGGTGGCGACCGCGAGACCGGCATTGTCGATCTGGTGAGGCCCCACGAGGCGCGGCCGCGGCAGGTCGAGCAGGCCATCCTCGTCGGCATAGACGAGCCGGCCGCCCTCCTCCTGCACGTGCCACTGCTGGCCGCGCACGAACAGGGGCGCGAACTTCCGCGCGGCGACCCGCTCGATCACCGCCAGGGCTTCCGGCGGCTGCGCGCCCACCACCACCGGCGCGCGCAGCTTGATGATGCCGGCCTTCTCGGCGGCGATGCTCTCCACGGTGGGGCCGAGGAAATCCACATGGTCGATGGACACCGGGGTGATGACGCTGGCCAGCGGCCGCTCGACCAGATTGGTGGCGTCGAGCCGCCCGCCGAGCCCCACCTCCAGCAGCAGCACGTCCGCCGGATGCTCCGCGAACAGGATGAAGGCGGCCGCCGTGGTGATCTCGAACAGGGTGATGGGGGCGCCGGCATTGGCCGCCTCCGCCCGGTCGAGGGCGTCCGCGAGGGCCGCGTCCGAAACGAGGGTGCCGCCCCCGGCCGCGCCGAGGCGGATGCGCTCGTTGAAGCGCACCAGGTGGGGCGAGGTGTAGACGTGCACCCGCTGCCCCGCCGCCTCCAGCATGGCCCGCATGAAGGCGATGGTGGAGCCCTTGCCGTTGGTGCCGGCCACGTGGATCACCGGCGGCAGGCGCCGCTCGGGATGGCCGAGCGCCTCCAGCAGCCGCTCCATCCGCGCGAGCGACAGGTCGATCTTCTTGGGGTGCAGGGCCGCGAGGCGGGAGAGGATCTCGTCCGTGGCGTGGGCGGGCTGGGGCAGGGCCATCGTCGTTCCGGCCGGGACGGAGGGCCGCCCCGCTTCAAGTCGTCAGGCAGCCTCGGGGCGCGGCAGGCGTCCCTTGGGCGGGAGGGCCGGCGCCTTCATAAGAAGGCGGCACAGGCGGCCCAGGGTTTCACGCATCTGGTGGCGGTGCACCACCATGTCGATCATGCCATGGTCGCGCAGATACTCGGCACGCTGGAAGCCCTCGGGGAGCTTCTCGCGGATGGTCTGCTCGATCACGCGCGGACCGGCGAAGCCGATGAGGGCGCCGGGCTCGGAAATCTGCACGTCCCCCAGCATGGCATAGGAGGCGGTGACGCCGCCCGTGGTGGGGTTGGTGAGTACGACGATGTAGGGCTTCTTCGCCTCGCGCAGCTCCTGGATGGCTGCCGTGGTGCGCGGCATCTGCATGAGGGAGAGGATGCCCTCCTGCATGCGCGCGCCGCCGGAGGCCGCGAACATGATGAAGGGCGTGCCCTTCTGCGCCGCGGTCTCGAGCCCCTTCACCACCGCCTCGCCGGCGGCCATGCCGAGCGAGCCGCCCATGAAGCCGAAGTCCTGCACGGCAATGGTCACCGGCAGCTCGTCGAGCTGGCCGGTCGCCACCTTCACCGCGTCCTGGTAGCCGGTCTTGGCGCGGGCGTCCTTCAGCCGGTCGATATAGCGGCGCTCGTCGCGGAACTTGAGCGGATCGGTGGCAGCCTCCGGAAGCGGCACCTCCTCATAGACGCCGTTGTCGAAAGTGGCCTTCAGCCGCGTCACCGCATCCATGCGCATATGGTAGCCGGATGCGGGAATGACGTAGAGATTCGCCTCGAGATCCTTGTGGAACACCATCTGCCCCGTCTCAGGGCATTTCACCCAGAGGTTCTCGGGCACCTCGCGCCGCGCCAGGAAGTCGCGGATCTTGGGGCGGACGACGTTGGAAATCCAGTTCACGGGATCATCTCCGGCAGGCGGACGGCGGCGCTGCAGCGCACACCGGCGCGTCTCCATGTAATGCCAAGGACGCCGCGGCGAAAGTGCGGCAGGATGCGGCGCTCATGGTCACACGCCTCCGGAATGGCGGAAAAGGACGGGGTGGCGGCGCCCCGGCTCCTCACTTCCGGACCGAGCGGACCGCGTCGGCAAGCTCCTCGGCGAGGGCGACGACGCCCTGGAGGGTGTTTGCGGTGGCCTTGCCTTGGGCATCGAGGGTGCGGCGGACCACCTCCACCAGGGCCGAGCCCACCACGACCGCGTCGGCCCCCGCGGCGATGGCGGCGGCCTGCTCGGGCGTCTTCACGCCGAAGCCCACGGCCACCGGCAGGTCGGTGTGGCCCTTGATGCGCTTCACCGCCGACGCCACCGCATCCGCGTCCGGCGTGGCCGAGCCGGTGATGCCGGTGATGGAGACGTAATAGACGAAGCCCGCGGTGTGCTTCAGCACCGCCGGCAGGCGCTTGTCATCGGTGGTGGGCGTGGCGAGGCGGATGAAGTCGAGCCCGGCATCGAGGGCCGGGATGCACAGCTCGTCGTCCTCCTCGGGGGGCAGGTCCACCACGATGAGGCCGTCCACGCCCGCATCCCTGGCGTCGGCGAGGAAGCGCTCAACTCCATAGACATAGATGGGGTTGAAATAGCCCATGAGGACGATGGGGGTGAGCTGGTCCTCCTCGCGGAAGGCGCGGACCATGCCGATGGTCTTGGCCAGGGTCTGCCCGCCCTTCAGCGCGCGCAGGCCCGCCGCCTGGATGGCCGGGCCGTCGGCCATGGGATCGGTGAAGGGCACGCCAAGCTCGATCACGTCGGCCCCCGCACCCGGCAGCGCCTTCAGGATGGCGAGGGAGGTTTCCCCGTCCGGATCGCCCGCCGTGACGAAGGTGACGAGGCCGGGCCGGCCTTCCTCTTTCAGCGCGGCGAAACGGGTGGAGATACGGGTGGTCATTGGCCTGCCTGGATGGGGAGGAGAAGGGAGGGCGAGGAACGCCCTATTTCTGGCCGGTGATGGCGCATTTGGCGCTCTTGGCGGAGGTCCCGCCGAGCAGGCGCACCTGGTCCGTCCCGGTCACGCCGCCCACGATGGAGAACAGGGTGGTGGAGGACTTGCCGAGCGAGCGGCTGCCGGCGAAGAACTCGCAGGTCACGTAGGCCTCGGCCACGGTGGCGCTGCCGGTATTCTTCACCGCCACGCTCACATAGGCGCCGGCCGCATCGGTGAACACCTTGCCGGGAGTGAGCTGCAGGGTGGCCGCATCAGCGAGCGCCGGCCCGGCAACCACGAGGAGAAGGCCGGCGAGAAGGGTGGAGAAAGGCTTCATAGTCTCGTCCCCAGAATCTCCGCCACCTGGGGCACGTCCTTGTCCCCACGGCCGGAGAGGTTCACCACCATGAGGTGGTCGGCCGGCCGCTTGGGCGCGAGCTCGACCACCTTGGCAATCGCATGGGCGGATTCCAGCGCGGGAATGATGCCCTCGAGCCGGGTCAGCAGCTGGAAGGCGTCGAGCGCCTCCTGGTCGGTGCAGGACAGATAGGTCACCCGGCCCACGTCGTTCAGCCAGGAATGCTCCGGCCCGATGCCGGGATAGTCGAGGCCGGCCGAGATGGAGTGGGCCTCGGTGATCTGGCCGTCGCCGTCCATCAGCAGATAGGTGCGGTTGCCGTGCAGCACGCCCGGGCGGCCGCCGGCGATGGACGCGGCATGCTCATGGGTATCGAGGCCGCGGCCCGCCGCCTCCACGCCGAAGATCTCCACCGAGGGATCGTCGAGGAAGGGATGGAACAGGCCCATGGCGTTGGAGCCACCGCCCACGCAGGCGACGAGGCTGTCCGGCAGCCGGCCCTCCATCTCCTGCATCTGCGCGCGCGTCTCGCGGCCGATGATGGACTGGAAGTCGCGCACCATGGCCGGATAGGGGTGCGGGCCGGCCACCGTGCCGATGCAATAGAAGGTGTCGTGCACGTTGGTCACCCAGTCGCGCAGCGCCTCGTTCATGGCGTCCTTCAGGGTGCGCGAGCCGGACTGCACGGGCACCACCTCGGCGCCCAGCATCTTCATGCGGAACACGTTGGGGGCCTGGCGCTCCACGTCCACCGCGCCCATGTAGACCACGCACTTCAGCCCGAAGCGCGCGCACAGGGTGGCGGTGGCGACCCCGTGCTGGCCGGCGCCGGTCTCGGCGATGATGCGCTGCTTGCCCATGCGGCGGGCCAGCATGATCTGGCCGAGCACGTTGTTCACCTTGTGGGAGCCGGTGTGGTTCAGCTCCTCGCGCTTCAGATAGACCTTGGCGCCGCCGAGATGCGCGGTGAGGCGCTCGGCGAAATAGAGCGGCGAGGGCCGGCCCACGTAATGGGTGAGATAGCCGGCCATCTCGGCGTGGAATGCGGGATCGGCCTTCGCCACCTCGTAGGCCTGCTCCAGGTCGAGGATCAACGGCATCAGCGTCTCGGCGACAAAGCGCCCGCCATGGATGCCGAAATGTCCCCGGTGATCCGGGCCGGTGCGATAGGAATTCAGAGCGGTCACGACGCACGCACTTTCGATGAGAGATTTTCGGGCCCGTCCGCGCCGGCGGCGGGCAAGGGCTTGTCGGAGAAGCCGGCGACGGCGCGACGGGCCGCAGCGACGAAGGCGCGGATCTTCTCGGGGCTCTTCACGCCGGGGGCATCTTCCACACCAGACGATACGTCCACCCCGTCCATCCGGGCCTCGGCGAGGGCCTGCGACACATTGTCGGCATTGAGCCCACCGGAAAGCATGAGTGGACGACCGACGTCAAGGCCGGCGACGAGGCGCCAGTCGAACGGGCGCCCGTTGCCGCCCGGCAGCAGCGCGCCGGGATCGGGCTTGGCGTCGAACAGGATGCGGTCGGCGACCCCGGCATAGGCGGGCAGGACGGCAAGGTCCTCCCGCCGGCCCACCGGCAGGGCCTTCATCACCGGCAGGCCGAAACGCGCGCGGATGGCGGCGACCCGCTCCGGCGTCTCGTGTCCGTGCAGTTGCAGGATGTCGGGAGAGAAGGCCGCGACCACCTGCTCCAGCAGGGGATCGTCGGGGTCCACCAGCAGCGCCACCACCTTCGCCCGGCCGCCGACGCGGGCGACGAGCGCGGGCGCCTCGGCGAGGGACAGATGACGGGGGCTCTTCGGGAAGTGCACGAACCCCACGAGATCCGCCCCCGCCGCCAGGGCAGCGTCCAGGGCTTCCGCGGTCTTGATGCCGCAGATCTTCACCTCGAGGCGCCGATCGTCGCTTCCCATCACTTGAAACCTTGCGGCTACCGCCTGCCCCCGGGGCCGGCGGGCGGGACGCGGCGCGTCCCGGTCACGTCTCCACGCGGGTGAACTGTCCGGCCTTGCGGAAGCGCCAGAGATAGGTGGGCAGCACCGCGGCGAGCGCCGTCGGCGAGAGCTCCAGCCCGGCGAAGGTGCGGCCCTCCGCCCTGGCGGCCTCGGAGACCACGTTGTCGACGCGCAGCATGGCCACCTGGTCGGTGGTCAGCGGCGCGCCCGGAGCCCACTGGGTCAGCCGGGCGATGAGATCCGCGAGGCCGAACGGCAGGTCCATGAGGATGCGCTTGGCGCCGATCTCGTGCAGCATCAGCTCCATGAGCTCGCGGAAGGTGCGCACCTCGGGCCCGCCCAATTCGTAGGTGGCGCCGGCCTGCGCCTTGCCGTCCACGGCCTTGAGCACGGCGACGGCGACATCGCCCACGAACACCGGCTGGAACCTGGTGGCCCCGCCGCCGATCAGCGGCAGCACCGGGGACAGGCGCGCCATGGCGGCGAAGCGGTTGAAGAAAGTATCCTCCGGCCCAAACATGATGGAGGGGCGGAAGATGACGGCATCGGGCACCGCGGCCCGCACCGCGGCCTCGCCCTCCGCCTTGCTGCGGCCGTAGCCGGACGGCGAGCCGGGATCGGCGCCGATGGCGGAGATGTGGACCAGCGGCGCGCCCTGGGCCGCGGTCGCCGCGGCGATGGCGCGGGCGCCGAAGACGTGAAGCGCATCGAAGCTCTGGCGTCCACCCTCGGCCAGCACGCCCACGAGGTTCACCACCGCCTCGGCGCCGTCCACGGCGCGGGCGACGCTCTCCGGATACCGCACGTTGGCCTGGGAGACCTGGACCTGACCCACGAAGCCGAGGGGCTGGAGGAAGCCGGCGAGCTCGGGCCGCCGCACCGCCACCCGCACGCGGTAGCCGCGCATGGCCAGCGCGCGCACCACGTGGCGGCCGAGGAAGCCCGACCCGCCGAACACCGTCACCAGGCTCTCGTTCACCGGACGATCGGTCACCGTCACATCGCTCATGCCGAACCCCCGCCTTGCCGGCCCCGTGCCGGCCCTCTGCCGGACCTGCGAACCGCGCCGACAGTCCTCTATATAGAGTGCGCGCAGCACATACGCGATGCGGGCAGCATCCGTAAAGGCGCCGCAACGCCGCCGGCCGGCCCGGATTCTCGCGACGGTGAGTTGACGCAGGCGCGCGTCCCCACTATAAGCCCGGCACTTCGTTGGCGGCGCAAGTCGCCGGCAGACTTCGTCATTCATGCGCGACGCGGCAGGGCCGTATGACCCTTTCCCGCCGGGCGCGAACCAGCAAGGATGGCCGATGGCCAATACGCCTTCCGCCAAGAAGGCGGTGCGCAAGATCGCGCGCCGCACCGAAGTGAACCGCTCTCGCCGGTCCCGCGTGCGCACCTACCTGCGCAAGCTCGAGGACGCGCTGTCGACGGGCGACGCCACGGCTGCCACCGCGGCCTTCAAGGCGGCCGAGCCGGAGATCATGCGCGCCGTTACCAAGGGCGTGCTTCACAAGAACACCGCCTCCCGCAAGGTGTCCCGCCTTGCGGCGCGTGTGAAGAAGCTCAGCGCCTGATCTAGATCAGTCAAACAGACTGACTTTCTGTAAAGGCCCGGTCACGCCGGGCCTTTTGCTTTGCGCCAGCCCGAGAACTCTTTTGGCGGCGCGTCCGGCTCCCGGGAGCCCCCGCCGGGCGGCGGCTTGCCGCAGACACGCCCGGCGGACGGCAGAAGCCGATTCCCTCCGACCGTCAAGGGGGCATGTCGGGCGCCCCTTTGCCGGCACCGCATCCTCCCCCCGGGCCGCTCAGAAAAAAAACATCCCGGTGAAGAGCTTAGAGGCAAAGGCTCGAAGAAGGGCCGCAACGGCCCCTTTCCTCCGGTACTTGATGACCAGGGGCGACGCAACGGCCGCCAACGCGGGAGGTTCGGACAGGCGAGGGAATCTCGTTGCAGCAACAGAGGTTTGCCGGCTGACTTCAGGATGTTTGCAAGACGGGACGCCGGGGGTCTTACCCCCGTTATCCCACGGCGCGGGGGAAAGGCGTTGCACCCCTCAGAGGGCCTGTGTATGTTCAGACCCACTCCGGGAGCGACACCGGACTTCACCGACAGACTGAAGATCTCTAGGCTCTTCGTGGATGAGGAGGGGGCTGTTTTGTCTGTATTCACCTATTCCCCCTTCGTATTCTTACGTACCGCGCGTAGCTGGAAGCTTCGTCCGTCGCAGCTATGCTGAGAGTGGACATCAGGTCCCACTCTGGGCACGTTTGAGAACAAACAAAAATCTGCTTGAATCCAAAAGCTGCCGATGGTTTTTCATCGGCGGGAATGGGGCGGCTATGACTTCTGGGATTAACGCGGCAGCGGATGCAGCGCATTTTGGCTTTCCCCCTGCGGTTCCGCATCTCGCGGGCTCCGGGGCAAGCGCAAGCCCTCCGACCGTGCCGTGCTGCCCCCCGTTCGACGCCGTCAAGGTTCGCGCATGAAAGTGCGCTGAAGCCTGAAGTCTCCTGAGAGACACCGCCGAACCGATTCAACCATATCCGCACGAAGCCGCGCAGCCCGCGAGGGCGCGAAGGGCTTTTGCGTCACAACCAGGGAACCGCCTTGCGGGCGGACGGAGCTTTATGCTCAAGCCTCATTCCCCGGACGCCTCGCGCGCCGGCTCTTCCTCCTTTCAGCCCGCCCTTGCGGAGACCGTCGGCATGGATTGCGCCTCGACACCTTGGGAGCGCGTGCGTCAGCGCCTGCGCGAGGAGATCGGGGAGGAGAAGTTCACGAGCTGGTTCGCGCGCATGGACCTCGACGCCCTCACCGGCGATACGATTCGCCTCTCGGTGCCGACCCGCTTCCTGAAATCGTGGATCCAGGACAACTACCTGCCGCGTATCGCCGACATCTGGGCCGAGGAGAGCGGCGCCCGGCGCCGCGTCGACCTGTCCGTCCGCAATGCTTTCGCCCGACCGGTGGCCCTCAAGGCGAGCGCCCCGCGTGAGGTGGTAACCGAGCGCCCCGAGACGCGTGGCCCCCAGGCGCGCCAGCCGGACGGCCGTGCCCAGGATAGCCGCGCCCAGGACGCCCGTGCCGAGGCGCGCCCCGCCGATGCCCGGCCCGATTCCGCCCGCAGCGCCGAGGGGCGTTCGGAAGGTCGCGAATCCGCCATCGTCGGCGATGTGGCCTCCGGCTCGCCCCTGGACCCGCGCCTCACCTTCGAGAGCTTCGTGGTGGGCAAGTCCAACTCGCTCGCCTTCGCCGCCGCCCGGCAGGTGGCCGAGGCGGCCAGCGGCACCGCGCCGATCTTCAACCCCCTCTATCTCCATGCGGCCGTCGGCCTCGGCAAGACGCACCTTCTGCAGGCGGTGGCGCGCGCCGGCGCCCTTCACGGCCGCCGGACCACCTACCTCACCGCCGAGCGCTTCATGTACGGCTTCGTCGCCGCGCTGAAGAGCCATTCGGCCATCGCCTTCAAGGACACGCTGCGCACCATCGACACCCTGGTGATCGATGACCTTCAGTTCCTGAAGGGCAACAACCTCCAGCAGGAATTCTGCCACACCCTCAACGCCTTGCTCGACGGCGGCCGGCAGGTCGTGGTGGCTGCGGACTGCGTGCCCGGGGACCTGGAGCACCTTGACGAGCGCGTGCGCTCGCGCCTCGCCGGCGGTCTGGTGGTAGAGCTCGGCCCGCTGGAGGAAGACCTGCGGCTGGAAATCCTGAAGGCCCGCTACCAGACCCTCACCGAGCTGCATCGCGGCTTCACCGTCCCCGCCCCGGTGCTCGAGTTCCTCGCCCGCTGCGTGGGCCAGAGCGGCCGCGACCTCGACGGCGCGCTCAACAAGCTGCTCGCCTTCAACCAGCTGACCGGCGAGCCGGTGACGCTGGAGATGGCGGAGAATGCGGTCAAGGACCTCATCCGTCCCACCGACCCCAAGCGGGTGCGCGTGGACGACATCCTGCGGGTCGTGGCCAAGCACTACAACGTCACGCGCGCGGACCTGCTCTCCCAGCGCCGCACCGCCACGGTGGTGAAGCCGCGCCAGATCGCCATGTATCTCGCCAAGACGCTCACCCTGCGCTCGCTTCCGGAAATCGGCCGGCGCTTCGGCGGGCGCGACCACACCACGGTGCTCCACGCCGTGCGCAAGATCGATGGCCTGGTGTCCAGCGATCGTGCCCTGGCGGAGGAAATCGAGGTGCTGAAGCGGCTCGTGCTGGAGGCCTGAGGCGGCTCGTCCGTCCCCTGGGACGGACCCGGCGCGGCACCGGTCGCGTTAAAATTCCGCCCGGCTCCTGCCGTCCAACCCTTGCCTTGGCGCTCAGCGGGCGGCAATGTCTGCGGCCCGGCGCCCGTTCGTTCGGGCGCCCCGCGCGGCGATGTTCTCGTTGCAGCGCGGCAGCCACACCGGTGCACGTTCCGTCCGGCCGCAGCGGCAGTCGGAAGGGCCTGCGTGCTCCATCCCTGAATCTCGAGGCGACCCCGCCGGCGGAATCCGAAGGCTTCCGCGGCAGGCCGGCTCAGAGCGAAGAGTGAACGGGCCCAGACCATGAAGGTCACCGTCGAGCGCGCCGAACTTCTCAAATCGCTCAGCCACGTGCACCGTGTGGTGGAGCGGCGCAACACCATCCCGATCCTCGCCAACGTGCTGATCAAGGCCGGCAAGGGCGGGCTGGAGCTGAAAGCCACGGACCTCGACCTCGAGGTGGTGGAGAGCGTGCCGGCGGAAATCGGCCAGGCGGGCGCCACCACCGTGCCGGCCCACGTTCTCTACGACATCGTGCGGAAGCTGCCTGAAGGCGCCCAAGTTCAGCTCGAGGCTGGCGGCGACCGCGGCACCCTGACGGTGCGCGCCTCCCGCGCCCGCTTCTCGCTCCAGACCCTGCCGGAAGCCGACTTCCCGGACCTCGCCGCGGGGGAATTCTCCCATACCTTCAAGGTGAAGGGCGCGGAGTTCCGGCGCCTGGTGGACAAGACCCAGTTCGCCATCTCCACCGAGGAGACGCGTTATTACCTGAACGGCATCTACCTGCACGTGACCGAGGGCGCCGCCGGCAAGTCCATGCTCCGCGCCGTCGCCACCGACGGCCACCGCCTCGCCCAGGCCGAGCTGGAAGCCCCGGCCGGCGCTGCCGGTCTGCCGGGCGTGATCGTGCCGCGCAAGACCGTCGCGGAAATCCAGAAGCTGTTGGAGGACAAGGAGGCGGAGGCCACCATCTCGCTCTCCAGCACCAAGATCCGGGTGCAGGTGGGCGGCATCGTCCTCACCTCGAAGCTGATCGACGGCACCTTCCCGGACTATGGCCGCGTGATCCCGCAGGGCAACGACAAGATCCTGAACGTGGACAAGGACGAGTTCGCCGCCGCGGTGGACCGCGTGTCCACCGTGTCCAGCGAACGCGGCCGCGCGGTGAAGCTGTCGCTCGGGGACGGCAAGATGACACTGTCCGTCACCAATCCCGATTCGGGCAGCGCCACCGAGGAGCTGGAGGTGGACTACGCCGCCGAACCCCTCGATATCGGCTTCAACTCCCGCTACCTGCTGGACATCACCTCCCAGCTCGAAGGCGACACGGCGGAGCTGAAGCTCGCCGACCCCGGCTCGCCCACGCTGGTGCGCGATTCCACCAAGACCGACGCGCTGTACGTCCTCATGCCCATGCGGGTGTGAGGCTGAAGGGGCACGGAAGCGACGCGCCTGCCGGGGACCGCCTCCGGCCGGCGCCTGCCCAGCCCTGATGCGCCGCCATGCTCCGCGCCACCGTCCGCAAGCTCACCCTCACCCGCTTCCGCTCCTATGCGGGGGCGCAGCTGAGCGTCGGCGCGGGCCCCGTGGTGCTCACCGGCCCCAACGGCGCCGGCAAGACCAACGTTCTCGAAGCCGTCTCCTTCCTGTCTCCCGGCCGCGGTCTTCGACGCGCCCAGCTGGCCGAGGTCGGCCAACGGGAGGCGGACCTCGGCGAGGACGCAGCTTCCGCCGCCTGGGCGGTGTCCGCCCTCGTGGATGGCGCGCTCGGCGAGGCCCGGCTCGGCACCGGGTTCGACCCGGCACAGGATGGCAGCCAGCGGCGCTGCCGCATCGATGGGGAACCCGCCTCCTCCGCCAACGCTTTCCTCGATCATCTGAAGGTGCTCTGGCTGACGCCGGAGATGGATGGCCTGTTCCTTGGTCCGCCGGGCGACCGCCGCCGCTATCTCGATCGGCTGGTGCTGGCGGTGGATGGCGCCCACGGCACACGGGTGAACGGCCTTGAGCGCGCCCTGCGCTCGCGCAACCGCCTCTTGGAGGAGAACGGCTCGGCCCGCTTCCTCGATGCGGTGGAGCACGAGGTGGCTGAGCTCGCGGTGGCGGTGGCGGCGGCGCGGCTGGAGACGGTGGCGCGCCTCGCGGCGGAGATCATCGCCCATCGCGACGAGGCCTCCCCCTTCCCGTTTGCCGGGATCGCCCTCGACGGCGCCGTGGAGCGGTTGCTCGCCACCCATCCGGCGCTGGAGGTGGAAGACCGCTACCGCGCCGTGCTCCGTGACAACCGTCCGCGCGACCGCGCCGCCGGGCGCACGCTGGAAGGCCCCCACCTCACGGATTTGTCGGTGAGCCATGGTGAGAAACGCCTGCCCGCGGCGCGCTGCTCCACGGGGGAGCAGAAATCCCTGCTCATCGGCCTCACCTTGTCCCATGCGCGGCTGGTGGGGGCCATGCAGGGGCTCTCGCCGGTGCTGCTTCTGGACGACGTGGTGGCCTACCTGGACGCCGCCCGGCGGGCAGGCCTGTTCCAGGCGCTGCGCCGCCTCGGCGCGCAGGTCTGGATGACAGGGGCCGACCCCACGGCCTTCGCCGCCCTGGAGCAGGCTGAGCGCTTCAGCATCTCCCCCGGCCGGATCGCACCGGCCTAGAACGTGAAGACCGAAACGTCCGGCCGCGCGATCATGAGCCAGAAGATGGCGAGCACCGCCGCAAAGGCGGGAAAGCCGAAGGCGAACCAGGTCCAGAACAGCCGGTGATAGGCCGCCGGCAGGCTTACCCCGGCCAAGGCAGCCGCTTCCGCCAGGTCCCGCATGCGCATCTGCATGAACACCACGGGCAGCCAGAAAGCGCCTGTCAGGAGATAGAGCAGGATCGACAGCACGATCCACCCCTCCCCCAGCCGATAGCCGGCCGTCATGGCGAGCAGTCCCCCCGTGACCGGCTGCAGCAGCACGGCGGTGGCCGTGAAGACGAAATCCGCCAGCACTACGATGCGCGCGACCGCCGCCGCCTTCACCGCTTCCCCCGTGAGATGGGCCGCCACCATGAAAAAGGCGATCCCGGCCCCGGTGCCCAGCAGCACGGTCGCGCCGATCACATGCAGGTACTTCAGGACGAAATAGGTCATCAGCGGTCCCTCAGCAAAGCGAGGGCCACCACGTGCAACATGGCAATGGGCACGATCTTCACCAGCGGCCCCAGCGGGTCCGCCCACAGGTGCGGCGCGAGAAGGGTGGCCGAGGCGGCATAGAACAGGCTGAGGCCGAGCCCCGCGCCCAAGGCCATGCGCGCCGTCTTGCGCAAGGCGATGCCCATGCCAATCGCCAGGTCGGCCAGCGCTCCTGCGACTGCCAGCGGCAGCGCCAGCGCGCCGGCGCCCGCCTCCACCAGGATCGCGTGGCCCGCCGGCAATGCGGGCCCCAGCGACAGGATGCCGGTGACGGCCCAGAAGAGCGCGAGCGTGATGAGGACCAGGGGCTTCAGCAGGTACAGAGTCGCAAACCAGCGCTCCTGCACCCCGGCGGGCTCCGCGGTCAACGCCGCCGACAGGGAGCGGGGCGCAATACCGGTCATCCTCGTCCAGGTCGCCGGATCACCCGAGGCGCCGCGGCGGATCTCCGTGAGGATGGTGGTGCGCATCGGCGGGCGCCAGCCGAACAAGCCGGCGAGGTCGCCGAGGCGGAAGAGGACGGACGCCATCGCCAGCGGCAGGATCACTTCCCGTGCCGGACGATAGCCGAGCCAGCGCCGGTAGAGGCGGATCACATCCGCAAAGGCCAGATGCTCCGGGCCCGGCAGGTCAAGCACCATCCCGGCCGGAGCGCCGGGCCGCAGGAAATAGGCGATGGTCTCGGCCAGATCATCGAGCTGCACGATGTCGAGGGTGCCGGTGCCCGGCACCACAGGCAGGATGGGCAGCGCGGCGAGGCCGCGGAACAGGGCACTGCCGCCATAGGCCTGACGCCCCACCACCACGGCCGGGCGCAGCACCACCACGTCGAGCCCGCTCGCCAGAAGGGCCGCGTCGCCCGCCCTTTTGGTTCGCGAGAAAGCAGTAGGCGTCGCGCTGTCGAGACCGATGGCCGAGATTTGGACGATGCGCTTCACGCCGGCGGCCAGGCACGCCTGCGCCAGCGCCGCCGCGGCGGTCTCGTGGATGGCGCGGACGCTTTCGCCCGGCGCATCCTGGAGCAGGCCGGCGCAGTTCACCACCGCATCCATGCCCGCGAGATGGCCGGCGAGCGCTACGGCGGACAGGCGGGCGACGTCGAGGGCGAGCCACCGCACATCCGGGCGGCTTGCGGCGGCCCCGGCAACGGAGCGGGCCATGCCCAGCACCTCGTGCCCGTCCGCCCGCAGGCGCGCCACCACGGCGGAACCGATGAGGCCGGTCGCGCCCAGCACCGCGACACGCATGGCAAATCCTGACTGCCGGCACATGGGTCGTGCCGGCCGTTTCGGCTTACCTCAGGCTTGGGAGTCCTGTCACCTGCACCATCAGCCGCGGCCGACGAGCGGCATCTTGGTGGCCATCACGGTCATGAACTGCACGTTGGCTTCCAGCGGCAGGCTGGCCATGTAGACCACCGCGCTCGCCACATGGGCGACATCCATCACCGGCTCGGCCTTGATGGAGCCGTCGGCCTGCGGCACGCCAACCTTCATCCTCTGCGCCATGGGCGTGTCGGCGTTGCCGATGTCGATCTGCCCGCAGGCGATGTCATGGGCGCGGCCGTCCAGCGAGGTGGACTTGGTGAGGCCGGTCATCGCGTGCTTGGTGGCGGTGTAGGGGGCCGAGAAAGGCCGCGGCGCTGTGGCGGAGATGGAGCCGTTGTTGATGATGCGTCCGCCGCGCGGCGTCTGCGCCTTCATCACCCGGAAGGCCTGCTGCGTGCACAGGAAGGGACCGGTGAGATTGGTGTCCACCACCGCCTTCCACTGGGCGAAGGTGAGATCCTCCATCGGTACGGCGGGGGCACCGGTGCCGGCATTGTTGAACAGGAGGTCCAGACGGCCGTACTTCTCGACGGTGGCGGCAAAGAGCGTGCGCACCGAATCGGGATCGGTCACATCCGTGGGCAGGCACAAGGTGTCCGCGCCGGGCATGCCGGCCACCGTCTCCTCCAGCGCCTCCAGCCGGCGACCGGCGAGGGCCACTGCATAGCCGGCCGCGCCAAGCGCCACCGCGACGGCGCGTCCCACGCCCGAGCCCGCTCCGGTGACAATGGCGATCTTCCTGCTCATGGCCGCTCCTCCCCTTTTTCCTGTGCGTTGCCGGGGGGTATTAAATCGTTTTGAGGAGCGGCGACAACTCCCCTCGGCACCTCAATCCGGCACGCGGGCGGCGAGGCTGTCGAAATCGATGTAGTGACCGGCGCGGTCGCGCTTGGAGGCGAGGTAACGGACATTCTCCGCCGTGGGCCGGCCGAGCACCCGCTGGTCCGCCACCACGTCGAGCCCGCCCGCCTTCAAAGCGGCGATCTTCAGCGGGTTGTTGGTGAAGACGCGCACCGTCCGCACCCCCAGCTGGCGCAGCATCTCCGCGGCGAAGTCGAACCGGCGCTGGTCGAGGCCGAAGCCGAGGGCCGCATCGGCGTCGAAGGTGTCGAAACCCTGCGCCTGCAGAGCGTAGGCGCGCATCTTGTTGGAGATGCCGTTGCCGCGGCCTTCCTGGTCCAGATAGAGCAGGATGCCGCCCTGCCCTTCCGCCATGCGGTGCACGGTGTCGCGCAGCTGGTCGCCGCAATCGCATTTCAGCGAGCCGAAGAGGTCGCCGGTGAGGCAGGCGGAATGCAGCCGCACCGCGACGGGCCCCGACAGGTCCGGCCGACCCACCACGATGGCCACCTGGTCGCGCAAGCCCTCGCCGCCCCGAAACACCACGAACTCCGTCTCCCCCGCCCCCTCAAGGGGCACCGGGGCGCGGCCGACCATGCGCAGCTGTGCCACTTGCGTGGCGCGGTAGGCCATCACGTCTTCAAGCCGGACGCGAACCGCGCCCTCCGTCGCCGCCGCCGGCAGGGTGAGGACAACAGCCGCCGGCAACACCAAGGCGAGGCGCAGCAGCTCCAGCGCGGCCGCATCGAAATCGGACGCCGGAGCGACCGGAGCATCGATATGCGCGTCGATGGACAGGGCGAGATGGGCGATACGCGACGCGTCTAGCCGCGGCAGAGCGACGGAGCCGGACTTCTCGCGCGCCGCCCCGAGCCGCGTCAGGCGCGGCGCCGGCAGAACCAGACGGGCGTCACCCGCGCCCAAGGCCCCGAGCGCATCCGCCGCGACCGCCTCGAAGGTCTCCGCGGCCATGACGAGGGCGGCAGCTCCCGGTCCCTCCAGAAGCACGGCACGGCCCGCGCGCACCTCGGCGAGCGCACGCTCCACCGCGATCTCGCCCGAGGCGCGGGCAAGGCCGAGACCGTCTATCGCAAGCGTCATGTCGACCTCTCAAAGCGATCCGCGCCGAAGGCCGGAACGTAACAAAATCCGTGTATTGGCGTTCCTGCCATATGCGACGCTTACGGCAGGACCGCACCGATGGATGAGATGACCGCGCAACGACGGCCCGGGCGCCATGCTCCCGGCCCGGAGGAGGTGGCGACACCCGCAAGCGTGCGCAAGGGCGATGCGCTGGCCGAACGACCGTTCGTGATCGCCCAGCTGGGCCAGTCCCTGGACGGGCGGATCGCCACCACATCCGGAGAATCCAAGTATATCAACGGCCCGCATGCCCTCGACCACCTGCACGCCTTGCGGGCCTCGGTGGATGCGGTTGTGGTGGGGGTCGGCACCGTGATGGCCGACGATCCCCTGCTCACGGTGCGGCGGACCGCCGGCCGCAGCCCTGCGCGGGTGGTGATCGATCCCTCCGGGCGGGCCGATCCCCACGCCCGCTGCTTCCAGGCGGATGGCGCCCGACGCCTGGTGGTGCGCCGACCGGGCGTGTCGACCCCGCCGCCCCCCGACATCGAGGTCGTGCCGATGGACGGCGCCGGCGCCCTGTCCCCCGCCGCCATCCTCAAGGCATTGCTGGGGCATGGCTTTTCCCGGATCCTCGTGGAGGGCGGGCCGCGCACGCTCAGGTCATTCCTCGATGCCGGAGCCATCGACCGGCTTCACATCTTCGTGTCCCCGGTCATCCTCGGCGCGGGGCGCATCGGCCTCGAGCGCAGCGCGTGCGACAGTCTCGCCGATGCCCTGCGGCCGCCCACGCGGGTCGAGGTCTTCCCGGACGGGGACGTGCTGTTCGAATGCGACCTTTCGGGCACGCAGCCGGCAACAGGTGAAACGGAGGCGACATCCCGTGACCCCAACCCCGACACCCCAAGCGCCCACGCCCCAGCCCATTCCCTACGCGCCGCCGGCTAGGCGGCTGCACTGGATCATGGCGGCGCTGGTGCTCACCGTGATTCCCGCCGGATTCATCATGATGAACATGCCGTCGGGACCCGCCCAGGATCAGCTGTTCGACCTGCACCGCTCCATCGGCTTCACCATCCTTTGCCTCGCCGTGGTCCGCGTCACCGTGCGCCTGCTCATCCCGCCGCCACCACCGCCGGCAAGCCTGCCTGTGCTTCAATGGCGGGTGGCGGAGACGGTGCACTACGCGCTTTATGCGCTGCTGCTCGGGATGCCCGTGCTGGGGTGGCTCGCCTCCAACGCCTTCGGCTCGACGGTGAGCGTGTTCGGACTGTTCAACTTGCCGGACATCATCAGGAAGGACGACGCCCTCGCCGACCTGTTCGGCACATGGCATGCGCGACTCGGCTACACGATCTCCGGCCTTCTCGTCGTGCACATCGGCGTCGGGCTTTGGCACGGCTTCATCAAGCGCGACGGGATACTGTCGCGGATGCTGCCATCCATTTCGCGCTGAGCCGGCTGAGCACACCTATTGCATTGCAGCACAGACGACCGGCGTGGAACGAAGGGTCTGCGTTGACATGCCGGCGAAGCACTCCTACCACTTGTAGGCCGGCCGGTTTGTAATGCAGGACGGGGCCATCCCGGCTCCGTTCATAGGGGATCAAATCGCATGGCCCTACGCGTGTCCGGAAAGAACATCGACGTCGGCGAGGCTCTTCGCCAGCGTCTTACCGAGCGGGTCTCCGAAGTCCTCGCGAAATATTTCGACGGTGGATGGTCGGGACACGTCACCGTCGCCAGGGACGGCTCCGGTTACCGCTCCGAATGCATGCTCCATCTCGATTCGGGCGTGAACCTGCAGGCGCATGGCGCCGCGCAGGATCCCAATGCCTGCGCCGATTCGGCGGTGGAGAAGATCGAGAAGCGCCTGCGACGCTACAAGCAGCGGCTGAAGGGCCGTCAGGCTCACGCCGCCAATGGCTTCGCAGCCCAGAGCTACGTGCTCAGTGCCGCTCCCGAAGCTGAGACCGAGGACGAGCTCGAAGGCTGGAGCCCCACCGTGGTGGCCGAGCAGGTGACGCGCCTGCGCAGCCTTTCGGTGGCCGATGCGGTGGTGGAACTCGACATCACCGGGGCGCCGGTGGTGGTGTTCCGACATGCCGGCCATGGCCGGGTGAGCGTCGTCTATCGACGTCCGGACGGGCATGTGGGGTGGATCGACCCCGGCGCAGAGGAACTGCACTGAGCCCAGGCCACTGCGGGCCTCGGTTCCCGACGCGGCTTAAGGCTGTGTCTTCAGACGACGCAGCTTGAGACTTGGGCGCGATCCCTTTAAGGAGGCGCGAAGATGACCTCCGGGGGGCGCGCCCTCCGCGTGTAGAACAGAGACGGATCTGGCTTTGCGGGGGGCCGCCGGGCTGTTCCTCCCGCAAAGCATCCGGCTCTTGCGTCCGCCGCCTTTCGAGCCTCGGCCGCTCGCCGCAGGGATCCGATCATGCCTCTCGCCGACCTTCTCTCCCCCAACGCGGTGTTCCCGATGCTGCGGGCGAGTAGCAAGAAACAGGCGCTCCAGGAATTGTCGCACCAGGCGTCGCTCCTGATGGGTCGCGATCAGCGCGAGATTTTCGAGACGCTTCTGCAACGCGAGCGCCTCGGGTCCACAGGTGTCGGCAACGGGATCGCCATTCCGCACGGCAAGCTGCCGGGCCTCCCCAAGCTGTTCGGCCTGTTCGCCCGGCTGGAAAAGCCCATCGACTTCGAATCGCTCGACGGGGCACCGGTGGACCTGGTCTTCCTGCTGCTCGCGCCGGAAGCCGCGGGCGCCGACCATCTGAAGGCCCTCGCCCGCGTTGCGCGCATGCTGCGCGATCCGGATATCGTGGAAAAGCTCCGCGCCACCCGCGATGCGGGCGCCATCCACACGCTTCTGACGGCGTCCTCCGCCTCCAACGCGGCATAGCAAAGAGCGCGGCCCCTTCGGACCGCGCCCCGATTCCCAGCTCACCGCCCGATGCACGCCGTCAGTGCACGCTCATGGTCACCAGCTGGTGTTCCTTGGCGTTGGCAAGCGCCGCCTCGCGGCTGTCGGTCAGCATGATGGGCGTGCCGTCCGCGGCGTGCAGCGTGAACAGCGTCATCCCCGGCGCGATCTCGGGCGCCTGCGGAAAGAGCTGCTGCACCTCCTCCGAGCGGATGCTGCGCACATAAGCGATCTGCCCGCCGCCCAGCACCGCGAGGGCCTCGGGGCTCATCTCGTGATCGGTCTCGTGTGTTTCGTATGTCATGGCCTTACTCCTCACTCCTGGCAGCGCGGCACGCCTCGCCCCTCACGGGCGGGAGACAATGTCGATGCGCTTGGCGTGGCGAGCGGGCTCCGGACGCACCAGATCCACGGACAGAAGTCCGTTCTTCAGTTCCGCTCCGAGCACGTTCATGCCCTCGGCCAGAACAAAGGTGCGCTGGAACTGGCGGGCGGCGATGCCCCGATGCAGGAAGATGCGGCCCTGCCCATCCTCGACCTGCCGGCCCCTGATGGTCAGCTCCTTCTCTTCGAGGACGACCTCGAGCTGCTCTGCCGTGAAGCCTGCCACCGCCAGCGTGATTCGCAGGCGAAGCGGCTCCCCGGCCGACTCAACCCTCTCCACATTGTAGGGAGGATACCCGTCGGCGCTCTTGGCCACCCGGTCGAGCGCCCGCTCGACCTCGTCGAACCCCAGAAGAAAGGGGGACGACAGCGAAGACATCCGCGACATCGGTCAAAGCCCTCGTCAAGCGACTTTGCGTTGCCGGGCGCGCACCTATCCGGCCGCGCCCGCCGGGGCCCTTACGGCACCCCGACAGATGCCATATGGGGACGCGCGACTGCCGCTGCAAGGCATGGCTCAGGCCGCGCGGCGCGGCCCCACCGCTGCCACCGGGGCAAAGCTGTCGGCATCGGCGGCGGCCCAGTCGAGGGCATAGGGTGTTTCTTCCGGCATCTCCAGGAGCGACCCGGCCCCGATGAAGGGATAGATGCGGTCGAGCGGCTTCACCTCGATGGGGCTGACCCGGTGCCACACATGGTGCGGCAGCAGCTCCCGGGGATGGGAGAGCCCGGCTGCCGCCACCAGGTCCGCCAGGGCGCTCACCGTGCGATGGTGGAAGCTCGTGACCCGCGCCGCCTTCTCCGGCACCACGAGTCCGCGCTGGAGGTGGGCGTCGTTGGTGGTGACGCCGGTGGGGCAGGAACCCGTGTGACAGCGCATGGACATGACGCAGCCCAGCGAGAACATGAAGGCGCGGGCGGCGTTGCACCAGTCCGCGCCGATGGCCATGTTCGCCGCCATGGAGAAACCGGACGTGACCTTGCCGGACGCGGCAAGCCGCACCTCCGAGCGCACGCCCGTGCCCACCAGCGCATTGCGCATCAGGATGAGCCCCTCGCGAAGCGGCATGCCGAGATGATCGGCAAGCTCGTGCGGGGCGGCGCCGGTGCCGCCCTCGGCCCCGTCCACCGCGATGAAGTCCGGCCGGATGCCCGTCTTCACCATGGCCTTGGCGAGGGCGAACACCTCGCTCGGATGGCCCACGCAGAGCTTGAAGCCCACCGGCTTGCCGCCGGACAGCTCGCGCAGCTGCGCCACGAACTCCATCAGCTCCGCCGGGGTGGAGAAGGCCGAGTGGCGCGAGGGGGAGATGCAGTCCTCGCCCATGGCGATGCCGCGGGTCTCGGCGATCTCCGCCGTCACCTTGGCCGCCGGGAGCACACCGCCATGCCCGGGCTTGGCGCCCTGGGACAGCTTGATCTCCACCATCTTCACCTGATCGTCCGCCGCCCGCTCGGCGAAGCGTTCCGGCGAGAAGGTGCCGTCGCGGTTGCGGCAGCCGAAATAGCCCGAGCCCAGCTCCCAGACGATGTCGCCGCCATGGATGCGGTGATAGGGCGAGAAGCCGCCCTCGCCCGTGTCGTGGTAAAAGTGGCCGTTGCGGGCGCCGAGGTTCAGGGCCTCGATGGCATTGCGCCCCAGCGAGCCGAAGCTCATCGCGGAAATGTTGAGCACCGAGGCCGAATAGGGCCTGGCGCAATCCGGCCCGCCCACCTCCACCCGGAACGGCTCCTTGCTCACCGGCGCGGGGGCGAGCGAATGGGTCATCCACTCATACTCCGCGGCATAGGTGTCGAGCTGGGTACCGAAGGGCTGGCGGTCCTCCTCGTTCTTCGCCCGTGCGTAGATGATGGAGCGATCTTCCCGGTTGAACGGGCGCTCGGACAGGTCATCCTCGATGAGGTATTGCCGCAGATAGGGGCGCACGGCCTCGAAGATCCAGCGCACCGAGCCGATGACCGGATAATTGCGCAGCAGGGAATGCTCGGACTGGGTGATGTCGAACACCCCCACCAGCACCAGCGGGAAGAGCAGGCAGAAGCCCACCAGCCACACGGACCTTGCAGTGAAGGACAGGAGGAGGCACGCCAGCGCTGCCGCCACGAGGGCGATGAAGACGCCGTAGCGCTTCAGGAGCATGCGGCTCGAGGGCGAGACGAACTCACGCCGAAGCGACGGCGCGGCAGGCATCTTCGCGGGATCGGCGATGGTCATGGCGACGGTCCTCCCATCGCCAAGCTAGAGCATTTTTCCGCTCCCATGGATACCGTTTCCATCGGAAAACACGGATATAACAAGATCTTGCCCGCACCTATCGCTGCTGCGTCGCAGCAGGGCGAAGGACCGCCTCAGGCCAGCTCCACCGCGGTGGCGGCGAACTTCCCGGCGAGCGCGCGCACGATGCCGACCTGGCTCTTCAGCTCGCTCCAGTAGCGCCGGTGCAGCTCCAGATTGACCACCGTCCCGGCGCCGAAGCTGCAGCGGCGCGCCACCTCGTCCCAGTCGATGCCGCCCCAGCCCACGGGCAGATGCAGGTCACCCTCCCCCAAAGCGGCGCGCTCGGCCTCGTCAAGGGCCCAGCTCTCCTGCGGACGACCGAAGCTGTCGTGCACATGGACATGACGGGCATAGGGGGCGAGGGCTGCGATCTCGGCCATGAAGCTGGCGCGCGCGTCGGTGCAGCGCAGGAAGGCGTGGCTCACGTCCAGCGTGGCACGGACATGGGGATGGTCCACCGCATCAAGCTCGGCGGCGAGGCGGGACGGCAGCGCGGTCTCGCGCATGGGCTCGAAGCGGAAGATGTTCTCCACGCACAGCACCACGTCGGCCGCGGCGGCCTTGTCGCCGGCGCGGGAGAGGGCGTCGCGCTGGCGCTTGTAGGCCACGGCGATGTCGTCCTCGCCGCGGACGCAGCCGGAATGGAGCACGAGGTTGGTGGCCCCCAGGGCCCCGGAGATGGCAATCGCCGCATCCAGCGCGGCCTCGTGCCGGGGCAGCGCCCCCAGCGGGGACATGAGATTGATGGCGAGCGGGCCGTGCACCGTATAGCCGAAGGGGCGGTCGCGGGTCGCCTTCACCAGCCGGTCGAGGCGGTCGGATCGCACCTTCCCGTCCACCACGAGGGTCCAGGCGAATATGGGAAGTTCAACGAATTCGACGCCGGTTTCCTCGGCTTCGTCGAGCTTTTCGACGATATCATCGAACTCGGGCGAGTTGGCGCGGATCGAGTAGCCGATACCCCGAATGGGGGCAGCCGGAGCGCGAGCGTCCATGGTGAGTCTCCCTCTGATTTCGCTGCTTCCCCCGGCAGGATGCGCCCGGCGACAGGTTGACCCCGGGCTGAGATCGCCCGATGGGCCAAGCACGCGCGCACTCTTCCCGGCTGCCCATTCTGTGGGGCAGTCCGTGCCTACCGCTGTTCGATGACGATAATACTTCCATGCCGCAGCGCCGAATGGTTTTTGCGACGCAAACAGCCCCACCTTGCGCAGGTGGCCGAGCGGGACCTTCGGGACGCCTTCAGACGGGGGCGAGCCAGGTGTCCAGGAAGGCGTCCAGCCAGCGGCAGACGGCCTCGTCGTGACGGCTGAAGCCGGTGAGGTGCGCCTCGGCCGGCTGGGCGCCGGGGCGGGTGAGCATGTGGGCGCCACGCACGGTCCAGGCCGCCATCATCTCCCGCGTCACCTCGGGATGGAACTGCAGCCCGTAGGCATTCTGCCCGTAGCGGAAGGCCTGGTTGGGGAAGGCCTCCCCGGTGGCCAGGAGCTCCGCGCCGCGGGGCACCTCGAAGCCTTCCGAATGCCAGTGGTAGACATGGCCTGGCCAGGGCATCAGCGCCTCGCCCGCCGCGGTCGCCCGGAGCGGGTAGTAGCCGATCTCGCACATCCCCTCCGCATGGGTGGCCACCGCGGCGCCGAGCGCCCGCGCCATGAGCTGGGCACCGAGGCAGATGCCCAGCGCCGGCACATGGTCCGTGAGCGCGCGCTCCAGGAGCAGCGTCTCTTCCTTGATGAAGGGGTTGGGGTCGTTGGCGCTCATGGGCCCGCCGAACACCACGACGCCGCAGTGGCGGTCGAGCGTCTCGGGCAGGGGTTCGTCGAGGGAGGGGCGGCGCACGTCGAGCACATAGCCGCGGCGCTGGAGGCGCTCGCCGATGCGCCCGGGCGTCGACCGCGCCTGGTGCAGAACCACCAGCACCGTCCCCGAGGGCGCAGCCAAGCCTTCCGCCGTCTCGACGCTGCAGCGGGCCAGGCCCTCGCCGTCCGACCTACTCCTGTCGCTCACCGCCCGTTTCCGTCTCCTCTCGGACCTCGCGCCGGATGCGGATGCGATCGCGCGAGCCCACGTTCAACAGCTCGGCCGCGCGCCAAACCAGATTGTCCTCGAACTCGCTCAGGCCCCCATCGGCATAAGCGACCTCGAACATCATCTCCACGA
This sequence comes from Xanthobacter nonsaccharivorans, assembly GCF_043194755.2. NCBI lineage: Bacteria > Pseudomonadati > Pseudomonadota > Alphaproteobacteria > Hyphomicrobiales > Xanthobacteraceae > Xanthobacter > Xanthobacter nonsaccharivorans. The sequence goes on from NZ_CM195526.1 coordinate 4,967,596, forward strand.
TCCGGAGGCGGCCCTCGTCGTCCAGCGCGCGATTGAGCACGCTGGTGAAGGCATAAAGATCCACTGCTTCGGCATCCTTGGCAATGGCAAGCTCCACCAGCGCCTCGCCTTCCTGCGCATCGAGGCCGAAGCGGGTGGCGAGGATGTCCTTGAGCACGATGCGCTCATCGTCGGTCACGGCACCGTCGATGGACATCACATGCACCAGAAGCGCAGCCGCGGCGAGGCGGTAGTCGTTCTCGTCGAACGCCTGCGCCTCCCGGCTGCCCCCGGTGATGTCGGAGATGAAGTCGGACAGGGTGCGGAACATGCGCCTTAAATCCTCGGCTCGGGGCTGTTCCGCCTGTGCCATGCCACTCCGCCGCGTGCAAGGCCCCCGCCGCCACCAGTCTTTTTCCCGCGCCGCCGGGAAAACCTCAGGGAGGCGAATGACCTGCTGATGGATCACTCGGGCACCATCGTCGCCGCCGTGATCGACCTGGGCGGCCTCCTCGGCATCGGCGAGAAGCGGGGCCGTTTCGTTCGCCTCCGTGGAGGTGATGCGCGACGGCAAGGGCGAGCTGAAGGTCGCCTCCACCTTCGCCAGGCCAGGACACCACCCCGGCACCACGGGCAGCATCGGCCCCCGCCCCGCGGCCACGTCTCCGGCGGCCGCCCGCCAGCCCGGATGGCAGGTCGAGTCTGCACGCCATGCGTGCATAAGAGCAACGGGGCGGGAGCAAGGGCTTTCGCCCTGTGCGCATCTGCAATCATGACGCGAAGGTTGAACCCGGCGGCCTGGAAAGGGCATGGTGTGCCCCCGGTGGCGCAGGAGCAAGGATGGAGCAGTCCAGTCGGGGTCTGGCCGGCCCCTTCCTAGAGATCATTTCCCGGCAGCGGCCGCTCGGCTGGCGGCTGGGCTTCGCTGCGATAGTGGTTGCCGTCGCGATTCTGCTGCGCACCACCGTGGCCCTGTCGCAGCCGGACCTCGCGCCCTTCATGGTCCATATCGGCGCCATCTTCACGGCGACGCTGGTGTGCGGGGGACGCATCGGCCTCGGCGTGGCCGCGGTGCTGATTGCCGGTGAAGCCGGGCTCGCGGTCCTGAGCCACGGGGAAAAGGCCAACCCCCTCGCCGCCGGCCCGGCCCGCTCGACCCTCGTCTCATTCGGCGTCAGCGGTTTCGTCGCGCTCGTCATGGGCATCACCCTCGGCGCCGGGCTGCGGCGGCTGGAGGCCGCGCGCGGCCGGCTGGCCGCGGCGGTGGCCCAGCAGGACGTGACGGTGGCGACCCTCGAGGCGCTGCTCGACCACGCGCCCGTGGGCTTCGCCTTCTTCGACCGCCAGCTGCGCTTCGTGCGCGTGAACGAGATGCTGGCGCGGATGGACGGCATCCCCGTTTCCTCCCATCCCGGCCGCTCCCTCACCGATCTCCTGCCCCAACTCTCCGAGGCGCTCACGCCCGGCATCGCCCGGGTGGTCCAGACCGGCGGCGTCATCGCCGGCGTGGAGGTGGAGGGCGCGACCCCCGCTGCCCCCGCCGTGTGGCGGCATTTTCTGGCGAGCTATTTCCCCGTGCGCACGCAGGGCCCTGGCGGCGACGGCCCGGGCGCGGTCCCGGACATCGGCCTCGTCGGCATGATCGTGGTGGAGATCACCGAGCGGAAGAAGGCGGAGCGCGACATCGCCGAGAGCGAACGCCGCTACCGCCTGCTGGCCGAGGCCCTGCCCAAGATGGTGTGGACCAGCACCCCCGACGGCACCGGAGACTATTACAATCGCCACTGGACGGAGTTCACCGGCGACCGCGCGGGCCGCGAATGGCATGCCTTCCTGCATCCGGACGATCTGCGGCCGGCGACGGAGGCGTGGCAGGCCTCCCTCTCCAGCGGTAATCCCTTCACCCGCGAGTGCCGGCTGCGGGCCGCCGATGGCAGCTACCGGTGGTTCCTGTGCCGCGCCCTGCCGGTGCGCGACGAGACGGGACGCATCGACCGCTGGTACGGCAGCTGCACCGACATTTCCGAGATCGTTGCCGCCCGCGAGGCCCTCGCCCGCACCAACGAGGACCTGGAACGCCTCGCCGCCGCCCGCACCACCGAGCTTGCCCGCGCCAACGAGCGCCTCAAGCAGGAGATGGCGGACCGCCTGAAGGCCGAGGCGCAGCTGCGGCAGGCGCAGAAGATGGAGGCCGTCGGCCAGCTCACCGGCGGCATCGCCCACGATTTCAACAACCTGCTCACGGTGATCATCGGTAATCTGGAGGCCGCGGAGCGGCGCGTCGCCCCCGAGGCGACCGAGATCCGCCGCTTCCTCGACTATGGCCGGCAGGGAGCGCTGCGCGCGGCGACGCTCACCCAGCGCCTGCTCGCCTTCTCCCGCCGCCAGCCCCTCGACCCCCGCCCCACCGACGTGAACCGCCTGGTTCTTGCCATGTCGCAGATGCTGCGCAGCGCGCTCGGCGAGCGGATGAACGTGGAGACCCGGCTCGCCGACGCCTTGTGGCGGACGGAGATCGACCACAACCAGCTGGAGAATGCCATCCTCAACCTCGCGGTGAACGCCCGGGACGCCATGCCCGCCGGCGGCACCCTCACCATCGAGACCGCCAACGCCTACCTCGACGAAGCCTATTGCGCCGAGCATGAGGACATCGCGCCCGGGCATTATGTGGCGGTGAGCGTCAGCGACACCGGCATCGGCATGACCCAGGACGTGCGCGCCCGCGCCTTCGAGCCCTTCTTCACAACCAAGGGCCCCCGCGACGGCACCGGTCTCGGCCTGAGCCAGGTCTATGGCTTCGTGAAGCAGTCCGGCGGGCATGTGATGATCTACAGCGCCCGCGGCGAGGGCACGACCGTGAAGCTCTATCTGCGCCGTCTCGTGGAAACCGGGCTGGCGGAGAACACGCCGCCCCGGCCGGCGCGCAAGGGGGCAGGCGCCACGGCCAGCGTGATGGTGGTGGAGGACGACCCCCAGCTGCGCGCCCTTTCCGTCTCCATCCTGCGCGAGGCCGGCCACGATGTGATCGAGGCCAAGGATGCCGCCGGCGCGCTCGGCCGTCTCGACGACGGCGCGCGGCCGGACCTCCTGTTCACCGACGTGCGTCTGGGCGAAGGCATGGACGGCACCGCGCTGGCGGAGGAGGTACGCCGGCGCCTGGCCAATATCCGGGTGCTATTCACCACCGCTTATGCGAAAAATGCGCGGGCCCTGGCCGGACGGTCGGGCCCTCAGGATCGCTTGCTGGCAAAGCCATTCAGCCAGGCGGAGCTTGTGGGGAAGGTGAAGGATATCCTGGACGAGCCGGCGAAGCGGGGCGTGGTCCTGCTGGTGGAGGACGAGCCCTTCGTGGCGCTCGTCGCCCGGCAGATCCTGGAGGACCACGGCTTCGAGGTCATCGTCGCCTCCCACGGGCAGGCGGCGCTGGAGCATGCGCGGGGGCCGGCGGCCCCCGGCATCGTGCTGGCGGTGGTGGACGTGGGCCTGCCGGACATGCGCGGCGACGACGTGGTCCGCGCCCTCGCCGGCATCCGCCCCGACCTGCCGGTGATCATCGCCACCGGCTACGGCACCAGCGAGCTGGAGGGCGAGTTCGGCGCCTCGGCCCGCATCGCGCTCATGGGCAAGCCCTATGATGGCGCAACCCTGCGGGAGGGCCTGCGCCGCCTCGGGTTCGAGGTGTCGGAGGAATAGGGCGCCGGCTCAGCGGCGCAGCAGGATCTGCCCCAGGATCACGCCGACCCCGGCGGCAATGGCGCAGGCGGTGATGGGCTGCTCGCGGATGGTTTCGCGCAGGGTCTGGTACTGCCCTTCCGCCCAGTCGGTCACGTCGCCGGCGGCCGCCTCGGCCTCGCCGGTGGCGCCCTTCACTCCGTTGCGGGCGGTCTTGCCGAGGGTGTCGAGGAGGCGGGCGAAGTCCGCCCGGAGCTGGTCGAGATCCTCACGCACGTCGGTGAGGCTCGGGTCCACGGCGGGCTTTGCGGCTTCGGACTTCTCGGCCATTTTCAAATGTCTCCGGGCAACGGTCATGGATTGGCAGCGGCGGTGCGGGGGGCGGGCGTGCCCTCGGGCAGGGCCCGCGCCTCGTGGAAGAACAGCGCCTGGGCGATGGTGGCCTTCACCGTCTCGGTGAGGAACGGCTTGGTGATGAGATAGGTGGGCTCCGGCCGCTCGCCGGTGAGCAGGCGGTCGGGGAAGGCGGTGATGAAGATCACCGGGACGTTGAAGCTCTCCAGGATCTCGGTGACCGCCTCGATGCCCGAGGAGCCGTCGGCGAGCTGGATATCGGCGAGCACGAGGCCGAAATTGCCGGCCCGGGCCAGTTCCACCGCCTTGGAATGGGTAGGCGCGACGCCGATCACCTCGTGGCCGAGCTCGGCCACCAGGGTCTTCAGGTCGAGGGCGATCACCCATTCGTCCTCGATGATGAGGACCCGGGTGGCGATCTGCCGGTCGATCTCACGCTGGGCGGCGACGACCTGCGCCTCCACCTCCGAGACCGTGGTGCCGAGGATGTTGGCGGCCTCCGCGAAGGAGAAGCCTTCCATGGCCGTGAGCAGCAGCGCCACGCGCGAGGCGGGGTCGATGGCCTGCAGCCGCGCATCGGCGCGCGAGGCGGCGGCGCCAGCTCCGCCACGGGGGCTCCACACCTCGTGAAACGCCTTGTAGAGGGCGACGCGGGGCGACACGGAGGCGTCCACGGCAACCTTTCCGTCAAGGACGGCCTTCAGGGTGTTCTGCACCAGCAGATCGCCTGCCGCCTGCGACCCGACCAGCGCCCTCGCATAGCGGCGCAGGAACGGAAGCTGCTTGACGAGCGAAGTCTGGGCCATGCGGTATCCCTTGGAAGCTGCTCTAAATACCAGATGCGGGCGCCACGCTGTCTAACGCCAACGTTGGGGTTAAGTTCCCGCACGGCGTGGAACCCGTTGCGGCGCGACGCATTATAGTGCGTGCGGCGGACACTTGCAGCCGCCACCTTGCAGCCGGACTTTGCAGCCGCACCAGGCAGGAGTCGGCCGGGCTTCACCGCTCACATTCAATCGCCTCTCGCGGTTCGATGTGATCTGATCCGGCTCAGGCGGAGTGATCATGGACTTGAGGAAGGCGGCGGCGGCAAGGGCACGCAACAAGGAGCGAAGCGCGATCTTCGCCTCCGTTGCGGGACAGCCGCGTACCCTCTTCGACAGCGTCCGCCGGCGGCTGGTGCTGGTGGTGCTGCTGGCCATGGCGCCCATCGCCGCCCTCAACATCATCCAGGGGGTGATGCAGCTGAACGGGGCGGAGGAAGAGGCGCGCCAGCATCTCGTCCAGCGCGCCCTCGGCGCGGCGGCCACCCAGGAGAGCGTGTTCGCCTCCGCAGAGAACGTGCTGTACGCCCTGCGCAACGTGGAGGACGTCTACAATAGCGGGCCGTCGTGCCAGGCGACCCTGCGCGGCGCCACCGTGAGCCTGCCCTTCGTCGCCAACATCAGCGTGCTTGATCCATCCGGCCGCGTGCTGTGCGCGGCCATCGAGTCGTCCGACCGCGATGTGGGCGACGAGGCCTGGTGGCAGGGCGCCATCCGCAACCCCGGCTTCAGCCTCACCGGACGGGTGGAGAGCTCCGCCGCCCGGGCCCAGGTGCTGGTGGGCATCTTGCCCCTGCGCACCGCGTCCGGGCAATTGGAAGGGGCGCTCGCCATCGGCATCGACACCCGCTGGCTCGACAACCTGCTGCGCCAGCAGACGCCCCCCTCCATCGGAGTCGCCACCCTGTTCTCGGCCGCCGGTGAAGAGCTCGCCACCAATTCTCATGGCGCGAGCGCGGCGCTGTTCGATCCGGCGCGGGTGCTCGGAAGCGGCGATAGCGCCGGTGCCCGCACGGGCCTGCGCGAAAGCCGCGACCAGGCGGGGGGGAGCTGGACCTTCGCCACCGCGCGGCTCGAACGCCAGAAGCTCACCATGGCCTTCGCCATGCCGTCCGACCGCCTGTTCGGCTGGACCTTCCTCGCCATCACCGCCAGCCTGGCGCTGCCGGCGGTGATCATGGCGCTGTCGCTCGTGGTGCTCTGGGTAGCGGTGGACCGCATGATCCTGCGCTGGCTGCTCTATCTGCGGCGCGTCACCGCGGTCTACGCCCAGGGGCACTACGGCTTCCGGCCGAGCCGGCTCGATGCCGCGCCGAGCGAGTTCCGCATTCTCGGCCATGCGGTGGAGAACATGGCCTTCGCCGTGCGCCAGCGGGACGCCCGGCTGCGGGAAGGCCTTGCCGAGAAGACCGCCTTGGTGCGGGAGATCCACCACCGCATTAAGAACAGCCTGCAGGTGGTGGTCAGCCTGCTCAGCCTGTACGGGAGCGGCATCGGCCGCGGGGAAAACCGGCGCCGGTTCGAGCAGCTGCGCACCCGCGTCAACACCCTCGCCCTAGTCCACCGCATCCTCTACGAGGCCAGCGACGGATCTCAGGTTCGCCTGCGCGAGCTGCTGCGCGAGCTCGCCTCGCTTCTCGAGGGCAGCACGGACAGCAGCGCCCGCATCGCGGTGGAGGCCGAGGATCTCAACCTGCCCACGGACATGGCCGTGCCGCTCGCCCTGATGGTGGTGGAGCTGGTGCTCTCCCTGGCGCCGCGGACGGGTGCCAGCCCGGCGCAGATGGTGCTCAGGGGCGGGACGGTGGGGGCATGCCTGCGCCTCACCGTGCGCAGCGTCGGCGAGAACCAGGACGAGCCGGCGGAACAGGCCAGCCTGGCCGGCGGCTTCGCGACCCAGCTCGGCGGCGGCCTCAAGCGCAGCATCGAGGCGGACGGCGCCGTCGTCGTCACCGGGGACTTCCCCTGCCGCCCCCGTCCGGCGGAAGACCCGTATTAAGCGGAAATTTACCCTGCGCCGAATCCACGCCCGTCCGGAAAAGCGCCCCGGGTACAATGCACTAGGCCCGCGGACACGGCCCCCTGCGCCCCGTTTGGCCCCATTTCCTGCGCTGCCAAGCCACCTCAACCGGAACCGGACGGCGTCTGCTTCGTTCTTCCTTGAGACGAACGCCGCGATGCGTTTCCAGATCGGAGGAGCACAGCACATGGACAAGGCTCGATCCAAGGGCGCCTCCCAGCGCGGATTTGCGGCGATGGACGCCGAAAAGCAGCGCGCCATCGCGCGCAAGGGCGGGGAGAGCGTGCCTGCGGAGAAGCGGAGCTTCTTCCAGAACCGTGCCCTTGCCGCGGAAGCCGGCCGGAAGGGCGGACAGAGCGTCGCGGATGAACATCGCAGCTTCTCGCGCGACCGCACCCTGGCCTCCCAGGCGGGCCAGAAGGGGGGACAGAAGAGCGGCCAGTCCGGTGGCGCCCAGAACTCCGGCGACGGCGCGTGAGGCAGGATCCGCCTCCGGCGGCGGGTTGAGCATCGGCACCCGCGCAATCGTTACACGACAAAAGCTCGGTGTCGCCTATGCTGGATGGTGCGAAGGAAGCGGAGGGGAGAACCCGCTGTTTCCGCGCATTCCACAGTGGAGAGCCGCGTGAGCGGCGCGCTGTCGGAGAGCGGCGCCCGACATCCATTTCCTGCCGAAAGTAGGGGTACGATGGATTCGACAGGGGAGCCCCACAGGGACGGCCAGAGCGATCCGCCCGCCCGGGAGCAGCGGCGGGAGATGGACGCCGACAACCTGCGTCATCAGGTTCTGGAGTTTCTTCCGGCGCTGCGGGCTTTCGCGCGCTCGCTGACACGCAACCGCACCGAGGCCGATGACCTTGTGCAGGAGACGCTGCTCAAGGCGCTGTCGAACATCGACAAGTTCGACCCCGGCACCAACCTCAGGGCGTGGCTGTTCACCATTCTGCGCAACACCTATTACACCGAGATCCGCAAGCGCCGCCGCGAGAGCGACGGCATCTCGGCGCTGTCGCACCAGGACACCAACATCGGCCCGAGCCAGGAATGGTCCGCCACCCTCAGCTCGCTCAAGGACGCCCTGTCCCACCTGCCCGACGACCAGCGCGAGGCGCTGGTGCTGGTGGGCGCGGCCGGCCTCTCCTACGAGGAAGCGGCGGAGGTGTGCGGCTGCGCGCTGGGCACCATCAAGAGCCGGGTGAACCGCGCGCGCAACAAGCTGCTCGCCCTGATGGGCGCGGACGAGACCGCCGACGTGGTGGCGAGCGACGCGGTCACCCTTTCCGCCGCACGCAGCTGATCCGGTCCGTCCCGGTCAGCCCGGCTCCCATCCGGAGGGCGCCAGCTCGAAGCCGGCGAAATCGAAGGCGGGCGCCACCGTGCAGCCCACCAGCGTCCACGCCCCGAGGCTCTCGGCCGCCTGCCAGGCGTGGGGCGGGACAATGCCCTGCGGACGCGCCCCGCCACGCAGGTCAGGGCCCAGCAGCACGTCGCGGCGCTCGCGTCCCTCGGCGATGGAGAGCCGCAGCGGGGCGCCGGCATGCCAGTGCCAGACCTCCGCGGCATCCACCCGGTGCCAATGGGACCGCTCGCCCGCCCGCAGCAAGAAATAGATGGCGGTGGAGGCGCCGCGCGCCGTGCCGTCGCCATCGCGGAAGGTCTCGCGGAAATGCCCGCCTTCCGGATGTGGCATGAGGCCGAGGAGCGCGATGATCTCCTCGGGCGTCACCGGATCGGGATCGCGGCCGGACACGCCCGTCAGCCCTTGAAGCTGCTTTTGCGCTCGCGCAGCTCGGTGAAGACCGCCGCCGGATCGGCGCCGGCAAGGCCCAGGCGCTCCGCCATGGCCGGATCGTCCGCGCGCAGGAAGGGATTGGCGAGGATCTCGTCGGCGAGCCGGGAGGGGATGGTGGGCAGCCCCTCCGCCCTCCTGGCCTCGGCCTCGGCGAACATGCGGGCGAGGTCGGCGTTGTCGGGGTCGACGCTCAGGGCGAACCGGGCGTTGGAGAGGGTGTATTCGTGGCCGCTGAACACCCTGAGCGTCTCCGGCAGGCCGCGCAGGCGCAGCAGGGACGCCCAGAGCACCGGCGGATCACACTCGAACGGCCGGCCGCAGCCGAGGGTGAAGAGCGTGTCGCCGGAGAACAGCAGGTCCTCCCCTTCAAACAGATAGGAGACGTGGCCCTTGGTATGGCCGGGCGTTTCCAGCACCCGGCCGACGAGGGAGCCCACGGCGACGGGGTCGCCATCCACCACCGCCACGTCGAGGCCGGGGATCTCCGCCGCCTCGGCCTTGGGGCCGACCACGGTGGCGCCGTAGCGCGCCTTCACGGCGGGGATGCCCTGGGTGTGGTCGGCGTGGTGATGGGTGATGAGGATGTGGGTCGGCGTCCAGCCCTCCTTCTCGAGGGCTTCGATCACCGGCGTCGCTTCCGGCACGTCCACGACGGCGGTGGCGTCCGTGACATCGTCGTGCAGGAGCACCGCGTAATTGTCGCTGAGGCAGGGAACGAGGCGAATTTCGGCCGGCACGGTCTCATTCTCCGGATTCGGGGGCGAAGGGACGGAAGGCGGAGCCTGCGCCAGGAGCCGATTGGGCTCCACCGGTGACCGGACGGCGCAGATATTGCGGACCCGGCACGCATGATCCTCTATTAGGACGAGAAGCGGAAGAGCAGTCCGCCCGGCAGGGCGGTGGACTGCGCGCATGGGGCGCAGCCGGAGAGCGATCCGGGATGAGAGGATCCATGTTTCTGGACGTTGTCGACCTGCGCAATTTCTACGCCCTGCCCATCGGCATCATGACGCGGCGCCTGCTGGGGCGGGCCATCCGGGCGCGGTTCGACAATGTGACCGGCATGCGCGTGCTCGGCCTCGGCTATGCCACGCCCTATCTCGGCGTGTTCCGCGAGGAGGCGGAGCGCTGCATCGCCGTGATGCCGGCGGCACAGGGCGTGGTGCGCTGGCCTTCGGCCGCTCCCACCCTCGCCACCCTTGCCGACGAGACCCTTCTGCCGCTGCCCACCGCCAGCATGGACCGGGTGGTGGCGGTGCACGCTTTGGAAATGACCCCCAACGCCGCGGAGATGCTGAGCGAGGTGTGGCGCGTGCTCGCGCCCGGCGGACGGCTGCTGGCGGTGGTGCCGAACCGGCGGGGCGTCTGGGCGCGGCTCGACACCACCCCTTTCGGCAACGGCCGGCCCTTCTCCCGCGGGCAGGTGGTGACGCTGCTGCGCGAGGCCCTGTTCACCCCCGTGGGCTGGGACGAAGCGCTCTATGCCCCGCCGAGCCGCTGGTTCCTGCGCACCGCGGTGGCGTGGGAGCGCGTCGGCGCGCGCCTCTCGCTGCCCTTCTCCGGCGTGCTGGTGGTGGAGGCGACGAAGCAGCTCTATCGCCCGGTCCCGGTGCGCAAGCCGCGCCTCGCCCCGGTGCTGGAGCCGGCGCTGGAAGGCCGGCTCGTGGGTGGCGCCGCCCCGGCGGGACGCGTTACTTCTTTCGGTTGAGCAGGAACACCGCCTGCTCGCCGAGCAGGTTCCACACCCACCAGGGCATGTTCACCCGCACCCGATGGCCGGAGCTGTCGAGCGCCACCGCCTTCTCGATGCGCGCATCCAGCAGCTCCACCAGGGCCACGAAATCGCGGATGGTGCAGAAGTGGATGTTGGGCGTCTCGTACCAGGCGATGGGCATGTTGTCCGTCACCGGCATGCGGCCGTAGATCATCAGGTCGAGGCGCGAGCGCCAGTGCCCGAAATTGGGGAAGGAGACGATGGCCTTGCGGCCGATGCGCAGCATCTGCTCCAGCACCCAGCGGGGCCGGCGGGTGGCCTGCAGCGTCTGCGACAGGATCACGTAGTCGAAGGCATCGTCGGGATAATGGGCAAGGTCCACGTCGGCGTCGCCCTGGACCACCGCGAGGCCACGCGCCACGCCCGCATTCACCCCTTCCCGCGACAGCTCGATGCCACGGGCATCGCAGCCGCGGGTGGTGGCGAGCAAGTCCAGAAGCTCGCCCTCGCCCGAGCCCACGTCGAGCACGCGGGAGCCGGGCGCCACCATCTCGGCCACCACCACGAGGTCGACGCGGCCGCCCTGCTGGCGCACCACGCCTTCGTCCAGAACCGGTTCACGCGAGGACATGGGTCAGTCTTTCCGGGCCGGCGGCAGGCCGAAGGCCCGCGCGGCGCTGTCGAGGAAGCCGCGGGCGATGGCGAACAGCTCCGGCTCATGAAGCAGGAAGGCGTCGTGGCCCTTGTCGCTCTCGATCTCGGTGAAGGACACGCTCGCGCCGGAGGCATTGAGCGCGTGCACGATGGTGCGCGCCTCCTCCGTCGGGAACAGCCAGTCGGAGGTGAAGGAGGCCAAGCAGAAGCGCGTCTTGGAGCCGCGGAAGGCATTGGCCAGCGCCCCGCCGTAATCGGCAGCGAGGTCGAAATAGTCCATGGCGCGCGTCACGTAGAGATAGGAATTGGGATCGAAGCGCTGCACGAACGATTCGCCCTGGTGGCGCAGATAGCTCTCCACCTGGAAGTCGGCATCGAAGCCGAAGGTGGGCATGTCCCGGTTCTGCAGCCGGCGGCCGAACTTGCGGTGCAGGGACTGGTCCGACATGTAGGTGATGTGCGCCGCCATGCGCGCCACCGCGAGGCCGCGGTTGGGCGTGACCCCTTCGGCGAGATAGCGCCCGCCGCGCCAGTCCGGATCGGCCATCACCGCCTGCCGCCCCACCTCGTGGAAGGCGATGTTCTGCGCCGAATGGCGCGCGCCGGTGGCGATGGGAAGCGCGGCGAAGACGCGCTCGGGATAGCTCGCCGCCCATTGCAGCACCTGCATGCCCCCCATGGAGCCGCCGGCCACGCACAACAGCTGGTCGATGCCCAGATGATCGAGCAGCATGGCCTGCGCATTCACCATGTCGCGGATGGTGACGAGCGGCATGTCGAGCCCGTAGGGCTGCCCGCTGACGGGGCTGGAGGAGGCCGGCCCGGTGGTCCCCATGCAGCCGCCCAGGACATTGGAGCAGATGACGTAGAAGCGCTCCGTGTCGATGGGCTTGCCGGGCCCCACCATGGTGTCCCACCAGCCCGGCTTGCCGGTGACGGGATTGAGGCTCGCCGCATGCTGGTCGCCGGTGAGGGCGTGGCAGAGCAGGATGGCGTTGGAGCGCGCGGCGTTGGGCTCGCCATAGGTCTGGTAAGCGATCTGCAGGTGCGGCAGCTCCACCCCCGCGTCGAGCTTCAGCGGAGCTTTGGCGCCGAAGCGCGCCACGGGGGAATGCGGATCGTCCGCCTCGCGCCGCGCCGGAGCGGCAGATGGGGCAGCAGCCTGTGCGGCCGAGAGGGCGACGTCCGTCTCAACGGAAGATGTCATGCCGGAACCAAGCGACGGGCGTGCGGCCCTGTCAAGCGGCGGCGAAGGCGGGATCGCACACGGATGCGGTACCTTCGCAAAATTGTAAGCCGGCACGTGGATAAGTAGCGTCGCCACGGCCGGCGGGGCCCGCGCACATCCGCGCACATCCGCGCGCGGGGTGGCAGGGGCCATGCTTTGGCCCGTGTGGGGGGATGAGATGAAGGATCCCGTTCAGAAGTCCATCGGCTACCGGCTGACGCATACGGCGCGCCTGCAGAAGGCGCTGTCCGCCCGCTTGCTCGCCAATCTGGGCCTGTTCCCGGGACAGGAGGCGGTCATCAAGCTCTTGTGCGAGGAAGACGGGCGCACCATGGGTGATCTCGCCGGCGCGCTGCGGGTCCGCCCGCCCACCGCCTCCAAGACCATCGCCCGGCTGACCACCCAGGGCCTGGTGGAGCGCCGCGCCACCGATGGCGACGGACGCCTCGTGCGCGTCTTCCTCTCCGAGGCGGGCCGCGAGCGCGGCGCATCCATCGACGCGGTCTGGGAACAGCTCGAATCGGAGATGGTGGCGGGGCTCGACAACAAGGAGAAGAAGCGTCTGCGCAAGCTGCTGCGCAAGGTGGAGAAGAACCTCGCCCTGCGCCTCGGCGCGGACGGCGGCATGGACGACGAGGCCGAGTCGGCGGACGACGACGAGGAGGCGTGAGCCTCCCCCGGCGGACGCCCTGTCAGGGCCGGCCGCCGGAAACGCATGGACGGGCGCGAAGGCATGCATCTCGCGCCACTTCCCCTCCCCCCGTCGGGACGCTAAGACAGTTTCAAACGATTAAGCCCAGGCTCGAATGCAGCCTTGATGCTGAAGGAGCCGGCCAAGCCGGCCGGACGGGAGGACCATGCCCAACGCCATCGATCTTCAGAACCGCTTCGCCATCGTCACCGGCGGAGCGCAGGGTATCGGCCGCGCCGTGGTGGAGCGCTTCCTTGCCTCCGGCGCGCAGGTGGCCATCCTCGATCGCGACGCCGACCTCGCCGCGCGCACCGCCGATGCGCTGGGGCGCGACAAGGTGCTGCCGGTGGCGGTGGACGTGACGCGGCGCGCCGATGTGGAGCGCGCGGTCGCGGAAGCACATGCCGCCTTCGGGCGCATCGACATCCTGGTCAACAATGCGGGCATCTCCGGCCCCAACATGAAGCTGTGGGACTATCCCGAGGACGCCTGGCGGCAGGTGATGGCCATCAATCTCGACGGCCCCTTCCTGTGCTGCCGGGCGGTGGTCCCGCACATGATCGCCCAGGGCTACGGGCGCATCGTCAATGTCGCCTCCATCGCCGGCAAGGAGGGCAACCCCAACGCCTCGGCCTATTCGGCCTCCAAGGCGGGGGTGATCGCCCTCACCAAGTCCCTGGGCAAGGAGCTGGCCGAATACGACATCGCCGTGAATTGCGTGACGCCGGCGGCGGCGCGCACGGCCATCTTCGACCAGATGAGCCAGCAGCACATCGACTATATGCTGTCGAAGATCCCGCGCGGGCGATTCGTGTCGGTGGACGAGGTGGCTGCGACCATCGCGTTCGCCGCCTCTGCCGACTGCTCCTTCACCACCGGCGCCGTGTTCGACCTTTCGGGCGGCCGCGCCACCTATTGAGGCTTCGCCATGCGTGCGCCGGAAGGTCCGAAGGGCGCTCAGGCGCACGCCCCCTTCGTCGGCATCGCCCTGATGAGCCTTGCCGTGGTCACGTTCGCGGTGACCGACACCACGGCCAAATGGCTGAGCGGGCATATCAACGTGTTCGTGGTGGTGTGGGCGCGCTATGTCATCCATTTCGCGCTCTCGCTGGTGGTGTTCAACCCCTGGACCGTTCCGGGGCTGATGCGCACCTCGCGGCCGCTGCTGCAGATCGGCCGCTCGGCGCTCCTGTTCCTCACCACGGCGCTCAACTTCACCGCGCTCCAGTTCCTGCAGCTGGACCAGACGGTCTCCATCATGTTCTCGGTGCCCTTCTTCGTGGCGCTGTTCGCCGGGCCGATGCTCGGCGAACAGGTGGGCGCGCGGCGGTGGGTCGCCATCATGGTGGGCTTCAGCGGCATTCTCCTGGTGGTCCGGCCGGGCGCCGGGGGCATCCATCCCGCCGCCATCCTCTGTCTCGGCGCGGCCGCCACCTATGCCCTCTACGCCATCACGACGCGCATGCTGGCCAAGACCGATTCCAGCGCGACGACGCTCTTCTATTCCGCCCTGGTGGGCTCCATCGCCGCCAGCCTGCCGTTGCCCTTCGTCTGGGAAACTCCGCGCGAACCCGTGGTGATCGGCCTGATGCTGGAGCTGGGCGCGGTCGCCGGAGCGGGGCATTTCCTCCTCATCCTCGCCCATGCGCGCGCGCCGGCGGCGACGCTGGCGCCGTTCATCTACACCCAGATCATCAGCATGATCGTGCTGGGCTGGCTGGTGTTCGGCCAGGTGCCCAGCCTGTGGACGCTGGCGGGCGCGAGCATCGTCATCGCTTCCGGCGCCTACCTTCTGGTGATGGAGCGGCGGAACCGAGGGCTGGCCGGGTGATTTGCCGGCGATTTCTCGGTTTCGTCAAGAATCTGCTTATTCTTGATGATCATCGTCCCTATTCGCAGGATCATCATGCCCGCTGCCCGTCTTCTGGTTGTTGAAGGAAACACCGCCGAGGCGCGGGCACGACAGGTGGCAGT
>NZ_CM195526.1:4990000-5400194 GCF_043194755.2 Xanthobacter nonsaccharivorans
TCGCGCTCATGCCCGAAAAGGTCCGCAACGTCATCCGCGGCGCCCTTGCCCTGGGCGAGCGGCCGGTGAACTCGGCGCGCAAGGGCGATCGCATGTCGCTGCTCGGCGACGCGCCGTCCGCCCGCCAGACCTTCCGCGTCTCCACGGCCACCAAGGTGGGCGATCGCGAGATCATCAAGGTTCGCCCGTTCACGCGGGTGTCCGCCAACCTGGCCATGAGCACCACCTCGGTCTCGGCCAACGTCCCGCGCTTCAACCCGGCGCAGCTCGTCAGCGATTCGGTGAACAAGGAAGAGGCCACGCCCCAGGCCGAGCCCACCGGCGAGGTCACCGTGGTGATGCGCGACCTGGGTGGACTTTCTCAGAGCGCCCGGTTCGGCGCCTCCAGCCCCATGGAAAGCGTGCTGATCAAGGTGCGCGAGGTGGCTGAGCTCTCCCGCGTGCAGCCGGGCAATCCAACGCCCCAGCCGGCGATGGCCGGTACCGCGCCCATCGCGCCCGGCGGGCAGATGCTGTCCTATGCCAACGCATCGGCGCCCCTCGGGGCGGGCCTGCCCCAGCCGATCCTTTCCGGCGTGCCGCATGCCGCCCAGCCCGACAACATCAGCTTCGTGCCGAAGACCTCCGATGAAACCCTCGGCGGCAACGAGTGGAGCGACGCCACCGTGGTGGTGAAGAAGGGTGACACCATCTCCTCCATCCTGCTCGACAACGGCGTATCGAAGGAAGATGCGCGAGCGGTGGCCGCAGCCTTCGGCCGCGGCCGCGACGGCAGCGTCAAGGACGGCCAGCGCATCCGCATGCTGCTGCAGGAAGAGAACAAGAAGGTGCGTCCCTACAAGGTCTCGCTCTTCAGCGACCTGGGGCACGAGGCCACCGTGGCCCTCACCGACCGCGACGAGTTCGTCGCCGCGCAGGAGCCATCCGAGCCGGAGGTCGCCGGCGTATCGGAGGAATCCGACGACGACAGCGGGCCCGGCATCCGGCTCTACGAGAGCATCTACGAGACCGCCCTGCGCAACGACGTGCCGCGCGCCGTCATCGCCGATATCATCCGTGTCTATTCGTTCGACGTGGACTTCCAGCGCCGCGTGCGCTCCGGCGATAATTTCGAGGTTCTGTTCTCGGACGATGCCGGCGCGTCCAACGAGGTGCTCTACGCCGCCCTCACGGTGAACCGGGAGACCCGCCGCTACTACCGCTTCCAGACCTCCGACGACGGCGTCATCGATTATTATGACGATGACGGGAAGAGCGCGAAGAAGTTCCTGGTCAGAAAGCCGCTCGCGGGCGGCATCATGCGCTCGCCCTTCGGCTATCGACGCCATCCGATCCTCGGCTATTCCAAGCTGCACACGGGCGTGGACTGGGCGGACTCCATCGGCACGCCCATCTATGCCGCCGGCAACGGCACCATCATCTATGCCAACTGGAAATCGGGGTACGGCAAGCATACCGAGATCCAGCACGCCAACGGCTATGTCAGCACCTATTCGCACCAGTCGGGCTTCGCCCGCGGCATCCGCGAGGGCGTGACGGTGCGCCAGGGCCAGCTCATCGGCTATATCGGCACCACCGGCCTCTCCACCGGGCCGCACCTCCATTACGAGGTGAAGATCAACGGCAACTTCGTCGATCCCATGCGCATCAAGCTGCCGCGCGGCCGGGCGCTGGACGGCCGGTTCCTCGCCGACTTCAAGCGGGAGCGCGAGCGCATCGATGCCTTGCTGAACCATGCCCCGGTGCCGCCCAAGGTGGCCAGCAGCTCCGGCTCCTCCGGCGGCAAGACCAAGGCCGCCAGCAACTGAGGCCAGCGGGCATCGCCCGTTGGTTCAAGCCGGCGCCGGGGGGCCCTCCTCGGCACCGGCAGGGAGCCGCAACGGCGGCATCAGCCGCACGCCACCGGAATACCGCACGCGGCAACCCGTCCGGGAGCCGCGGGAAGTCTTGGGCGCGGCCCCTATGTCCTGTTCGTGAAGTTGTGGCAAGAATGCCGGTCTCGCCTTGGGTCAAGGCCAAGCTTCACGAGCGCCCAGAATGAACCGGATCGCCCAACGCCTCGCCTGCGCCGTCTTGTTGGCGGCCACGCTTCCCCTCGCCGCCATGGCGGGGCCGGAGGAGGACTATGTCGCCGCCCGCGACAAGGCCGTCGCCGCATCGCTTGCCGCCGCCAAGGCCGGCAAGAGTTCCGATGAAGCCGTCGCCAAGCGCGAGGAAGCCGCCCTGAAGGACCTCGGCAAGCGCATGGCCGCCGTTCTCGGCCCGCTGAAGTTCAAGGGCCTCGGCACGCCCACCTATACCCTGCAGGTGCTTTCCTACAGCGAGACGGAGCCGGTCGCCCAGCTCGACGGCCTCTCCTTCGCCAACAAGGATTTCACGAGCCGCATCATCGTCACCCCGGAAGGCGTGTTCCAGGGTTGGCTCGCCGCCCGCGCCAAGGACAAGGAAGCCCCGGTGGGCTTCGCCGGCGGGCTGAAGCCGGCGGTCACCACCGACTATTTCTACAACAACGCCCTCTCCTTCGACGGTGGCGGCTACACGCCTTATGTGGCGCTTCCCGTGGCCGCGGTGCCGGGCGAGACCGCCTTCGCCATGCTCGGCCTCTATTCGGATGACGTCCCGGGCAATGCTGCGCCCGGCGATCTCGCCATCGTCCGCATCGCCGATGGCAGGGCCATGGTCGGCACCACCCAGGCCAAGCTGGACATCAAGCCCATCGCCGCCTGCGACGCCATCTGGAAGCCCTACACCGCCAAGGCGGATGCCCTGCGCAGCGCCGTGGAGAAGGAGAACAGGGAGAACGACCCGCGCTGGGACGAGATCTCCAAGACCGAGGGCGATGGCTCGGACGCCTACCGGGCCTGCTTCGCCAAGGAAGCGCCGAACCAGCCCTTCTTCGCCGCCGCGGTGAAGCAGGCCGAGGCCTTCCTCGCCACCGCGCGGGGCAAGTGAGCGCCCTGGCCTCCGCTGCCGAGGACGGCGATACCTTTTGCCATTGCCGGCCGAGGCTCCCCCGCGCCAACGATCCCGGAGACCTGACATGAGCCGCCCTGACCGACGCCGCTCGAGCGGATGCGCCCTTCTGCTCGCCGTGGGGATGGCCCTGGCACCGGCCGCCCTCGCCGGGGCGGCGCCGGCGGACGACTATATCGCGGCGCGGGACAAGGCCATGGCGGCGCTGGCCGATGCGGAAAAGGCCGGCGCCACCCCCGAGGATCTGGAAAAGCGCGACGCCGCCGCCCGCAAGACGCTGGAGCAGAAGATGAGCGCGCTGCTCGGCCCGCTCCGCTTCAAGGGGCTCACCGCCGCTTTCTCCCCCGGAACCCTGCTCGACGGCAATATCGAGTCCGGCGGGCCGGACGGCCTGCTGTTCGCCGACAAGGACTTCGCCACCCGCCTGCTGGTGTCGCCGGAGCCGGTGTTCGCCAACTGGCTGGCCGGGCGCGCCAAGGAGCAGCACGCCGCCCCGGCCCTCGGCCAGGGGATCGCGGCGGCAGCGGCGACGGAGGATTTCTACACCCTCGCCATCGGCGCCGAGGCCGCCTTCTCCCGCTACATGGAGCTGCCGCTGACCGCCCCCGAGGGCGAGACCGCGCTGGCCGCCCTCGGCCTGTTCAGCCAGGACGTGGCCGGAAACACGCTGCCCGATGCCGTGGTGATCACCCGCGTGGCCAACGGGCGGGTCGCGGTGGGCACCACCACGGTGAAGCTCGGCATCAAGTCCCTCCCCGTCTGCGACAAGGTCTGGAAGGCAACGACCGCCAGGGCCGAAGCGCTGCGCACCGCCGCGCAGAAGACGAAGAAGGAGGATGATCCGCGCTGGGAGGAGGCGAACAAGGCCGAGGGGGACGCCTGGGTCGCCTATCGCGCGTGCTTCGCCAGGGAGGCCCAGGGCCAGCCTTTCCTCGCCGCCGCCGTCAAGGGCGCCGAGGCCCTGCTCGCCACCGCCCGCGGCAACTGATCGATCCGCCGGGGTCCCCGCGCGGGCTTGCCGGGCGCCGCGCTGTCCCCGGCAGGCGGGTTCAATCCCCAACGCCTTCTGCCTGCGGCGCCCGTCACACCGCCCAGAAGGCGGCCGCACCCTCGGGCAAAGTGGCGAGGACGCGGTCGAGCCTTGCCTCATCCATGTTCCGCCGCAGGGCCCCCGCCACATCGGCGATGGCGGTATCCGGCGCGAAATTGTGGTGCCGGCGCAGGTCCTGCACCTCGACCGTCAGCGCCGCGCGATCCGCGAACGCCCGCCGCGGCTCCGCCGGATCCCAATCCGCCACGAAGATCGCCCGCAGCACCGGCGGCAGCACCCCGGCAAAGCGGATCGCCTCCGCCACCGACAACCGCCGCCGGAACACAAGCAGCACCCCCTCCGCCATGGTGTAGGCCTGATTGCGCGTGCCCAGCCCCGCCGCGTCCCGCGCATCGGCCAGGAAGCGCTCGAAATCCTCGGTGGCGTGCTGGAGGTCCAGGGGGATGGGCATGGGGGCCGGGGGTTGGGGGCGGAGAGGCACGGTAGGGGATGGCCCAAAGAGGGCTTTCGAGTTCCAGCCCATGAAAGTCCGTTCGGGGTCGTATTGCGGACGTCTAGGGCCGTGCTTCGTCCGGACGCAACGTTAACACGCGGACGCCGTCACGGGTGACCGCGACCGTGTGTTCGAACTGTGCGGAAAGCTTCCCGTCCGCGGTGACGACGGTCCATCCGTCGTCCTCTGTTCGGACCGTCCTACGCCCCTGGTTCAGCATGGGCTCGATCGTGAAGACCATGCCCTCCCGCAAAGTAAGGCCAGTTCCCGGCTGTCCGAAATGAAGCACTTGTGGCGCCTCGTGCATCTCGCGCCCGATGCCATGACCGCAGTATTCCCGCACGACCGAATAACCGTTCTGCTTTGCATGCCGCTCGATGGCGGAGCCGATGTCGCCGAGCCTGGCGCCTGGACGCACCGCGCGGATGCCCTTCCACAGGGCCTCATAGGTGGTGCGAACGAGCCGCTTGGCAGTGGGCGCCACATTCCCGATGAGGAATGTCTTGCTGGAATCCGCGATATAGCCCCCCTTCTCGAGCGTGATGTCGAAATTGACGATATCGCCGTCCTGCAAGACGTCATCCCTCGACGGCACGCCGTGGCAGACGACGTTGTTCCTCGAGCTGTTCAGCGCAAAACCGTAGCCGTACTGGCCCTTGCTGGCGGGCCGGGCTTCGAGCTGACCGACGATGAACGCCTCGACGAGGTCGTTGACCTGCAGGGTGGTCAATCCGGCGAGGGGCCGCCCATCCAGGTGCGCGAACACCAACGCGAGCAGACGGCCCGACTCCGCCAGGAGCTCAACCTCGGCCGGCGTCTTCGTCAT
This sequence comes from Xanthobacter nonsaccharivorans, assembly GCF_043194755.2. Lineage (NCBI taxonomy): Bacteria > Pseudomonadati > Pseudomonadota > Alphaproteobacteria > Hyphomicrobiales > Xanthobacteraceae > Xanthobacter > Xanthobacter nonsaccharivorans. The sequence continues at coordinate 4,995,344 of NZ_CM195526.1, forward strand.
GGAGCCACAGCCTCGGAAACAGGGGCGTCGACGCCCGCATCCTTCAACTCACGCGCCACCAGCTCCTGGAAAGTGAGGCCCGGGTTCAGCTCGCAGAGCATGCCGATCCTGATCCAGAACGCCGCCTGGGCATTGATCGACCGATAGGACACCTTGCTCGCCCGGCGCAGCTGCTCGTGCAGCTCGTCCTCGATATTTACGATTCCCACTGCGAGCCCTCGAATATACGATTCATATACGCCTCATATACGCGAACTTGAGGCGCGACAAGCGGTCCGCCGGCGGCCGCGTTGTGCTGAACGTCCGCTCGGGGTCGCGCACAGGGCATAACTCCGGACCCAAAATCCCACCAAAACAAAAAGCCCCCGGCGCATCACGCCGGGGGCCATTCTTCTCACCGAAGCTTCCGCCCCGGCCCTCGTCTCACGCCGCCTGGTCCACCTTCGCCGCCTCGCTGGCGAAAGTCAGGTGCCCGCCCTCCAGGCCCACCTTCACCTTGGCGCCGTCCAGGATCTCGCCGCCGAGGATCTTCTCGGCCAGGGGGTCCTGCACCAGCTTCTGGATGGTGCGCTTCAGGGGGCGCGCGCCATAGGCGGGGTCGTAGCCCTTTTCGGCGAGGAAGTGCCGCGCCTCGGGGGAGAGCTCGATGGTGATCTTGCGATCCTCCAGCAGCTTGCGCAGCCGGCCCATCTGGATATCGACGATGGTGTCCATCTGCTCCCGCTTCAGGCGGTGGAACATGACGATCTCGTCGATCCGGTTGATGAACTCGGGGCGGAAGTGACGCCGCACCGCGCCCATCACCATGTCGTAGGCCTCCTCGTCCGACACCACCTGGTCGCCCTCGTGGCCCGGCACCTTGAAGCCCATGGGCTGGCGGGGGTCGGCCAGGAACTCGGCGCCGAGGTTGGAGGTCATGACGATGAGCACGTTGCGGAAGTCCACCGTGCGGCCCTGCCCGTCCGTCAGCCGCCCGTCGTCGAGCACCTGCAGGAGGACGTTGAACACGTCCGGATGCGCCTTCTCCACCTCGTCGAACAGCACCACCTGATAGGGCCGGCGGCGGACCGCCTCGGTGAGCGCGCCGCCCTCGTCATAGCCCACGTAGCCGGGAGGGGCGCCGATGAGGCGGCTCACGGAATGCTTCTCCATGTATTCCGACATGTCGATGCGCACCATGGCCGTCTCGTCGTCGAACAGGAATTCGGCGAGCGCCTTGGTCAGCTCGGTCTTGCCGACGCCGGTGGGGCCCAGGAACAGGAACGAGCCGATGGGCCGGTTCGGGTCCTGAAGGCCGGCGCGGGCGCGGCGCACGGCGGTGGACACGGCGGCCACCGCCTCCGCCTGGCCGACCACGCGCTTTGCCAGCTCCAGCTCCATGCGCAGCAGCTTCTCGCGCTCGCCCTCAAGCATCTTGTCCACCGGCACGCCGGTCCAGCGGGAGACCACGCCGGCGATGTGGCCGGGCGTCACCGCCTCTTCCACCATGCCGCCGTTGGCGCCGGCCTTCTCGATCTCGGCAAGCTTCTTCTCCAGCTCCGGGATCACCGAATAGGTGAGCTCGCCGGCCTTCTGGTACTCGCCCTGCCGCTGCGCGGTGGCGAGGTCCGCCCGTGCCTGGTCGAGCTTGGCCTTGACGGTGGTCGCCTCGCCCAGCTTCTCCTTCTCGGACTTCCACTTGGAGGTGAGGACGGACGCCCGCTCCTCAAGGTCGGCCAATTCCTTCTCGGAACGCGCGAGGCGGTCCTTGGAGGCGGTGTCGGTCTCCTTCTTGAGGGCCTCCTGCTCGATCTTGCGGCGCATGATCTCGCGGTCGAGGCTGTCCAGCTCCTCGGGCTTGGAATCCACCTGCATGCGCAGGCGCGAGGCGGCCTCGTCCACGAGGTCGATGGCCTTGTCCGGCAGGAAACGGTCGGTGATGTAGCGGTTGGACAGCACCGCCGCCGAGACGAGGGCCGAGTCGGTGATGCGCACGCCGTGGTGCAGCTCGTACTTCTCCTTCAGGCCGCGCAGGATGGAGACGGTATCCTCCACCGTGGGCTCGGAGACGAAGACGGGCTGGAAGCGGCGGGCCAGCGCCGCATCCTTCTCCACGTGCTTGCGATACTCGTCGAGCGTGGTCGCGCCGACGCAGTGCAGCTCGCCGCGGGCAAGGGCGGGCTTCAGCAGGTTGGAGGCGTCCATGGCGCCGTCGGTCTTGCCGGCGCCGACCAGGGTATGCATCTCGTCGATGAACAGGATGATGCCGCCTTCCGCGCTCTCGACTTCCGAAAGCACGCTCTTCAGGCGCTCCTCGAACTCGCCGCGATACTTCGCGCCGGCGATCAGGGAACCCATGTCGAGGGCGAGCAGGCTCTTGTTCTTCAGGCTCTCGGGCACGTCGCCATCGACGATGCGGCGGGCGAGGCCCTCCACGATGGCGGTCTTGCCGACGCCGGGCTCGCCGATCAGCACGGGATTGTTCTTGGTGCGGCGCGCCAGCACCTGGATGGTGCGGCGGATCTCCTCGTCGCGGCCGATGACCGGATCGAGCTTGCCGTCCCGCACGGCCTGGGTCAGGTCGCGGGCATATTTCTTCAGGGCGTCGTAGGCGTTCTCGGCGGTGGCGGTGTCCGCGGTGCGGCCCTTGCGCAGGGCCTCGATGGCCGCGTTCAGGGTCTGCGGCGTCACGCCGGCCTTGGCCAGCAGCTTGCCGGCGTCGGTGTCCTTCTCGATGGTCAGGGCAAGCAGCATCCGCTCGACCGTGACATAGCCGTCACCGGCCTTCTTCGCCGCCTGCTCGGCGGTCTCAAACACCTTCGCCAGTTGCTGGCTGAGATAAACCTGCCCCGAACCGCCCTGGACCTTTGGCAGCTTCTTCAGGGCAGCTTCCACTTCGGCTCGCACCAGCGTGGGATTTCCGCCCGCACGCTGGATGAGACCGGAGCAAAGACCTTCGGGATCGTCCATCAGCACCTTGAGAAGGTGCTCCGGGGTGAACTGCTGGTTCCCCTCCCGCACCGCCAACGACTGGGCGGACTGGACGAAGCCACGTGCACGCTCGGTATAGATTTCGAAATTCATGCCTCTCCTCCTTCTCGCGCCCGGTACCTTCTTCACGAAGCGTAGGGGGCACGGTGGGACACGGTCCCGGCATCCCCGGCTACCGCCACGCAAGCTGGACAAGCCTGCGCCTCGGCTCATGTGGGAACGGCTTGGCAGGGAGGGAAGAGGGGCGGCGCGGATTTTGCGTGTGCCCTCAAGCCCCCCAAACGATCCCCTGTCGCCTCGCCCGGCCTTCCCGCTGGAAGCAGCTCGCAGCCTGCACCGGCGGCCGCGCCCGCGCATTGATCCAGCACGCGTCCCGGCGCCTGCCGGATCCCCCTGCCTTGACCCCGCCGCCGTCCGGTGGGACGCGTGGGACACCCGAACCGAGGAGCCCCATGCCTGGCCCTGCCCCCGCCCCCGGATCCGCCCTGCCCCCCGCCGAGGTCGCCGCTCTCTACCGCCACCCGGTGAAGGGCCTTTCCCCCGAACCCCTCGACGCGGTGGAGCTGACGGCGGGCGCCTTTTTCCCGGACGATCGCATCTATGCGGTGGAGAACGGGTCGAGCGGCTTTGATCCCGCCGCCCCCGCCTACCGGCCGAAGACCGCCTTCCTCATGCTCATGCGAGACGCCCGCCTCGCCGGCCTCTCCTCGCGCTACGACGGGACCACCACCACGCTCACGCTGGAGCTGGAGGGCCACGAGGTGCTGCGCGCGAACCTCTCCACCGCCGAGGGCCGCGCCGAGGTCGAGGGCTTCCTCACCTTCTTCATGGGCGAGGCGGCGCGTGGTCCCTTGAAGCTGCTCACCGCGCCGGAAGGCTTCCGCTTCACCGATTCCCTCCGCTCCGGCTTCCTCTCCTTGCTCAATCTCGACAGCGTGCGCGACCTCTCCGCCCGCATGGGCGCCGAACTCGACCCCCGGCGCTTCCGCATGAACCTGCACCTCTCCGGCTGGCCTGCCGGTGCGGAGCTGGAGCTTGCGGGGGCGCGTCTCACCGTGGGGGAGGCGGAGATCGCCATCCTCAAGCGCACGGAACGCTGCGCGGCGGTGAACGTGAACCCTGAGACCGCTGCCCGAGACCTCAACGTGGTCAAGGGCTTGATGGTGTCCTACGGGCATGCGGACTGCGGCATTTACGCCAAGGTGACGCGATCGGGCCGCGTGCGCGTCGGCGATCAAATTGCTGTCGCATCCGCGTGAATCATCTCGGACGGGATTCCCCTGGAGAGCGCCTGCGATGAACCGTCCGCCCCACACCCCCGCCGTCCGCTTGCGTGCCCTCTTCCTCGCCCTCGCCCTCGCCCTGTCGGTTCCCGCAGCGGGCGCCGCCCTGCCGGCCCATGCCGCGAGCTTCGGCTGCCTGGAAGCGGCGGGCGAGGACGAGGCCACCATCTGCAAGGACTGCACGCTGGCCCAGCAGGACGTGAAGATGGCGACGCTCTACGGCGTGCTCACCAAGCTCATCGGCATGGGCCAGCGGGGCGTGGTGCAATATGAGCAGCAGGTCTGGCTGAGGCATCGTGCCGAGTGCAAGACTGACCGCGCCTGCCTGGCGAAGGCCTATGACACGCGCATCGGCCAGCTCGAGGACGCCTTGAACAACATCTATTCCCGCGGCCCCTTCTGAGGCATGCTGCGGCGATCCCGGCGGGCTGCGCAGCCCGCCTTCAGATCTGGCGATTCATGAGCCCCCTGAGCCATTTCGAGGCGGTGGACACCTGGGTGTTCGACCTCGACAACACCCTCTACCCCGCCCACCACGACCTCTGGACGCAGATCGACGCCCGGATGAAGGGCTACATCTCCGACCTGCTCGGCATCGCGCCGGAAGAGGCCTTCCGCATCCAGAAGGACTATTACCGCCGCTATGGCACCTCGCTGCGCGGGCTCATGATCGAGCACGGGGTGGAGCCGGATGCCTTCCTCGCCCATGTGCATGACGTGGATCTGACAGGGCTCGACGCGTCCCCCCGCCTCGCCGCGGCCATCGAGGCGCTGCCAGGGCAGAAGCTGGTCTATACCAACGGCTCCGAGCGCCACGCCCGCAACGTGCTGGAAAAGCTGGGCATAGATGCGCACTTCGCCGCCGTGCACGACATCGTCGCCGCCGAGTTCCACCCCAAGCCCACCGAAGAGGCCTACCAGCGCTTTCTCCGCGCGCATGGCGTGGACCCGGTGCGGGCCGCCATGTTCGAGGACCTCGCCCGCAATCTGGAAGTGCCCCACCGCCTCGGCATGATCACCGTGCTGGTGGTGCCGCACGGAGAGGTGATCGCCGCCCGCGAGAGCTGGGAGTTCGAGGGCCGCGAGGACGCCTATGTGGACCACATCACGGAAGACCTCGCCGGCTTCCTGGAGACGGTTGCGCACGACGCGCCCGCGCCCGGCGCCGGCATGACATAGGACGGGCGAGCGGATCCACCTCCGGATACGACGGGGCGCCCCGGCGCGGAACGCGGCCGGCGGATTGGGGAGGCTGCGATGGATCAGGTGAGCATCCAGTACCAGAGCAGGACCGGCAACTGGACCACGGTGATGGTGGTGCAGAACCTTTCGCCCAACATCGCCATCGGCATGCAGTCGGCGGCGCGGGCCAATCCCGGCTGCCGGGTGCGGGCGGTGGATTCCGCGGGCCGCGTGGTGGACATCCTGTGATGGCCGCCGGCACCCCCCGCATCCGCCCCCTCACCCCGGCCGAGGTGGACATCGCAGTGGAATGGGCCGCCCGCGAGGGCTGGAACCCGGGCCTTGCGGATGCGCGCGCCTTCCTCGCCCAGGATGCCGGCGCCTTCCGGGGCCTGTTCCTGGACGATGAGCTCGCCGCGACCCTCTCCGCCACCACCTACGCCGGGGGCTTCGCTTTCGTCGGCTTCTACATCTGCCGGCCGGACCTGCGAGGGCGGGGTCTGGGCTACGCCTTGTGGCAGGAGACCTTCGCCGGGCTGGCAGGAACGGTGGGCCTCGACGGGGTTCTGGCGCAGCAGGAAAATTACGCCCGCTCCGGCTTCGTGCTCGCCCACCGCAACATCCGCTATGGCGGGCCGGCACCGGCGACCCCGCCCGATGCGCGCGCCACCCGCATCACGCCCGCGCACTATCCTCAGGTCGCGGCGCTGGACCGGCGCTGCTTCGGCTTCGCTCGCCCGGACTTCCTCACCGCCTGGCTTGACCCGCCCCACGGGCGGGCGCTGATGCTGGCGGAAGACGACCTCGTGAAAGGCTATGGCGTGGTGCGCCGCTGCCGGGAGGGGCACAAGATCGGCCCCCTGTTCGCGACCGACGCCCGATCGGCCGAAGCCCTGTTCGGAGCGCTCGCCGCCGAGGCCCAGGGTGGCCCGGTCTTCCTCGACGTGCCCGAGCCCAATGCCGCCGCCCGCGCGCTGGCGGACGCGGCCGGGCTCGCCCCCGTGTTCGAGACGGCGCGCATGTATCGCGGGCCGGCGCCGGACCTGCCGCTGCAGGACATCTTCGGCATCACCACCTTCGAGCTGGGCTGATCCGCCTTGCCTCCGCCGCACCCCGCCGCTACCTGAAGCGCCACGGCAACGGAGGCACAGGTGGCATACGGACTGATCGGCGGGGCGGGCGTGGGGCTCGTCCTGGGGGGCCCGCTCGGGGCGCTGCTGGGCGCGCTCGCGGGGCATGCCCTCGACCGCCTGCTGCTCGCCCCGGCCCCGAAGCCCGCCGCCTTCTCGGTGGCGCTCATCGCCCTCTCCGCCAAGATGGCGAAGGCCGACGGCGTGGTGGTGCCGGCGGAGGTGGAGGCCTTCCGCGAGGTGTTCGACATCCCGCCCGAGGATCTCGACGCCGTCGCCCGTCTCTTCAACCTCGCCAAGCAGGACACCGCCGGCTTCGAGGCCTATGCCCGGCAGGTGGCCGAGATGTTCGCCGACGACGAGGACACCCGCGAGGACCTGCTCGACGCCCTGTTCCACGTGGCGAAGGCCGACCACGCTGTGCACGAGAAAGAGCTGGCCTTCCTCGCGGAGGTCAGCCGCATCCTCGGCTTCTCCGGCGCCGCCTATGCCCGCATCGAGGCGCGGCATGTGCGCCGGCCGGACGATCCCTATGCCGTGCTCGACCTCGGCCCCGGCGCCAGCGACGCCGAGGTGAAGGCCCGCTGGCGCGCCTTGGTGGCGAGCCACCATCCCGACCGGATCGCCGCCCGGGGCCTGCCGCCCGCCGCCCTCAGGCTCGCCAACGACCGGGTGGCAGCCCTGAACGCCGCCTATGACCGCATCACCCGGGAAAGGGCGCTGCCGTGACCGACGCAGGTCCCCTCTCCATCCCCGACAGCGCGCTGGTGGACGAGATCGTCCCTTCCCCCAATTTCGGGGCGCGTCGCTCTGCCGTGGACATGCTGGTCCTGCATTACACCGGCATGGCCAGCGCAGGCGCGGCCATCGACCTCCTGCGCACGCCGGCGGCTGAAGCTTCCTGCCACTATGTGGTGCGCGAGGACGGATCGGTGGTGCAGATGGTGGCCGAGGCGGCACGCGCCTGGCATGCCGGGCTCTCCTCCTGGGAGGGCATCTCCGACACCAATTCCCGCTCCATCGGCATCGAGATCGTCAATGGCGGCCACGATTTCGGCCTGCCGCCCTTTCCCGCCGCGCAGGTCGCCGCGGTCATCCGCCTGTCGGCCGACATCATAGCCCGCCACGCCATCCGCGCCGACCGGGTGCTCGCCCATTCGGACGTGGCGCCGGGCCGCAAGCGCGATCCGGGCGAGGCCTTTCCCTGGGCCGCGCTCCATGACGCGGGCATCGGCCACCTGGTGCCGGAATCGAAGGCCGCGGGCGGGCGCTTCTTCATGCTGGGGGACCAGGGGCAGCCGGTGGCCGCGCTCAAGGGCATGCTCGCCCTCTACGGCTACGGCATCGCCCTCGACGACGTCTATGACGCGGCGACGCAGGACGTGGTGGCCGCCTTCCAGCGCCATTTCCGCCCCTCCAGGGTGGACGGCGTGGCGGACGCCTCCACCATCCTCACCCTGCGGGAGCTGATCGCCACACGGCCGGCAGACGCGCCGGCGGCGGGATGACGCTCAGATGATGCCGGTCAGCAGCAGATCGTGGATGTGCAGCACGCCCACCGGCGCCCGGCCGTCCACCACCATGAGGGCGGTGATCTTGCGGCTGTTGAGCACGTTCAGCGCCTCGGAGGCGAGCTGGTCCGGCCGCACGGTGCGCGCGCCGCGGGTCATGATCTCGTCCACGCTGCGGGCGGTGAGGTCATTGGCCATGTGGCGGCGCAGGTCGCCGTCGGTGACGATGCCGACGAGGCCGCCGGCCTCGTCCACCACGCCCACGCAGCCGAGGCCCTTGGCGCTCATCTCCACCAGCGCGCCGCCCATGAGGGTGCCCGCCTTCACCACCGGCACCTGATCGCCGGAGCGCATCACGTCGCGCACGAACTTCAGGCTGGCGCCGAGCTTCCCGCCCGGATGGAGCTGGCGGAAATCCAGCGCGGTGAAGCCGCGGCTCTGCAGCAGGGCCACCGCCAGCGCGTCGCCCAGCGCCAGCTGCATCACCGTGGAGGTGGTGGGGGCGAGGCCGTGGGGGCACGCCTCCTGCGACACCGGCAGGGTGAGCACCACGCTCGCCGAGGAGGCGAGCGCGCTCTCCGCATTGGAGGTGAAGGCGATCAGCGGCACGTCGAAGCGCCGCGAATACTCCACGAGGTCGCGCAGCTCCACCGTCTCGCCCGACCAGGAGAGGGCGACGATCACGTCGTCCGTGGTGATCATGCCCAGGTCGCCGTGGCTCGCCTCGGCGGGGTGGACGTAATGGGCGGGGGTGCCGGTGGAGGCCAGCGTCGCGGCGATCTTGCGCGCCACGTGCCCGCTCTTGCCCATGCCGGTGACGATCACCCGCCCATGGGAATTCTGGATGGTGGCCACGGCCACGTCGAAGGCCGAGCCGAGTGGCCCGGCCATGGCCTCGGCGAGGGCCTGCAGGCCGGCCTTCTCCGCCTCAAGGGTCGCAAGGGCGGAAACCACCGAGGCGGTGTGGACGTGCGGACCGTCGTCGGCCGCGGCTTTGTTCGCCGGAGAACGCATCATGGAAACTGGATAGCACCGATCGGCGGCGAAGGGGAGCGCCGGCAGGCGCGCCTTCAGCCGCCATGCTTTTCCAGGAACGCCTCGATGGGGAGGGCGCGGAAATCCGGCAAGGCGGCGCGCAGCTTCTCGTGGCTCCAGTCCCACCAGGCGAGGCGCTGGAGGCGCAGGGCGATCTCCTCCGGGAAGCGCCATTTCACGAGGCGCGCCGGCACGCCGGCAACGATGGCGTAGGCCGGCACGTCCTTGGACACCACGGCACCCGCCGCCACCACCGCCCCGGTGCCGACGCTGCGGCCGGCGAGCACCACCGCGCCATGGCCGATCCACACGTCATGACCAAGCGTGAGCTTCTGCTCGCGCCGCCACCCGAAGAATTCCACCTCGTCCGCCTCCCCCGGGAAATAGGCCGAGGCGCGGTAGGTGAAATGCGCCTGCGAGGCCCGCCAGGTGGGGTGGTTGCCCGGATTGAGCCGCGTCATGGCCGCGATGGAGCAGAACTTGCCGATCTGCGCATAGGCGATGTCGGCATCGTTCACCACATAGGAATAGTCACCCATCTCCACTTCGAGCAGCTTGGTGCGGGGCCCCACCTCGGTATAGCGGCCGAGGGTGGAGGCCTTCACCTGCGCGGTGGGATCGATCAAGGGCTGTTCGCCAAGCACCTTCATGGATCACTTTCCCCCGAGCTCAAAGCGCCGCGCCAGCCGAAAGCGCCCGCCCGCCGGCTCCTGCACATAGAGTCCCACGTCCGGCACCGGCACCGGCACGTCCGCACCGCTCGCCGCATAGGCACCGGCCAGCGCGTTGAGGGCGTGGTCGCGCTCCCCATCGGGCAAAGGACCCGTGAGGGTCATGTGGAAGCGGAACTCGTCCAGCACATAAGGATAGCCATAGGTATCCAGATAGCCACGCTGGCGGGCCGAGAGCCGCTCCGGCCGGCGGCGCGCGATCTCCTGCACGGAGAGGGGCGCACGCAAGAGGTCGAGCTCTTCCACGGCGCAGCGGGCAAGGTGCTCCAGCTTGGGCACCGGGAAGGGCGGCACCAGCGCGATGAAGGTGCCGATGGCCCGCAGCACCAGCGGCGGCAGATCGAAGGGGTGATGCTCCCGCGCGAAATCGGTGACGGCATCTTCCAGCGCATGCTCGGTGAAGCCGTCGGCCAGGCGGAAGGGCGCCTTCAGCGTGCCGTGGAAGCCGTAGCGGCGCGGCTCCTCGGTCATGGCGTGCCAGGTCTCGGCATCGAAGCCGGCGAGGACTGGCGGCGTCGGCTGCGCCCCGGTCTCGGCGTCATGGGCGAGCACCGAGGAGCCGAAGCGCCACAAGGCGCTGTCGGCGGGCGGAGCAAGATAGAGGGCGTAGCGCCGGCTGGCGGTCACGGGAAAGCGCCTCCAGGCGCGGCGTCAACGAGGCAGGTCAACGAGGCAGGAACGGATTGCGGGCCTTCTCGTCGCCGATGCTCGTGACAGGACCGTGACCGGGCAGGCAGACCACGTTGTCCCCCAGCGGCAGCAGCTTCTCCACGATGCCGGAGATGAGCTGGTCGTGGTCGCCATAGGGGAAGTCGGTGCGCCCCACCGAGCCCTGGAACAGGGTATCGCCGACGATGGCGATGCCAAGCGGCCGGTAGACGAATACGAGATGGCCCGGAGTGTGGCCGGGCACGTGCAGGATGTCGAAGGCGAGGTCGCCGACGGTCAGCGCGTCGCCCTCGTTGAGATAGCGGTCCGGCGTCACGGCGCGGGCGCCGGCGATGCCGTATTTCTCCGCCATGGCCGGGATGCCGTCCATGAGGAACTGGTCGGCGGCTCCGGGGCCCTCCACCTTCACCCCGAGGCTCTCGGCCAGCTCGGCGGCGCCGGCCGCGTGATCCACATGGCCGTGGGTGAGCAGGATCTTCTCCACGCTCACCCCGGTCTCGGCGAGGGCGGCGCGGATCTTGTCGAGGTCGCCGCCGGGATCGATCACCGCCCCCTTCATGGTCCTGGTGCACCAGACGATGGAACAGTTCTGCTGGAACGGCGTGACGGGGACGATGGCGATCTGGATCGGCTGCATCTCGACTCCGGCGAGGCTGGCGGGGCGGGTTCGGCCCGGCTCCGGAAGAAACTCTCCCCGCCGGCGCGGCGGGGCAGGCAGGCTTGGCGCGCAGGCTCACTCCGCCGCGGCGCGGGCCATCTCCACCAGGCGGCGCACCATGTGGGAGGAGGGATCGGACAAGGTGTCCACCACCGTGAAATGATTGGCCCCCGGCACCTCGTGATGGGCGGTCACCGCGCCCTGGGCGGCCCATCCGGCCGCCACGTCGCGGCCCTGGCGCAGGAATTCGGCGCTCTCCGCCGCGCCCACGAAGGCCTCGAAGGTGCGCCCGGGCGGCAGGGTCCACAGGGCCGGAGAGAGGCGGCGGGCCTCCTCCACGTCGAGGCGCAGGGCCTTGTTGATGGACGTGGAGACGATGGGCTCCACCTCGTAGACGCCGGAGATGCCGATGCCGGAGGGAATGAGGTCGTCAGGCGTGTCCACGTCGAATGCCCGCCAGGAGGTGGCGGTGAGCGCGGCGGCCAGGTGCCCGCCGGCCGAATGGCCGCAGACCGCCATGCGCCGGCCGAGCAGCCGGTAGAGGGTGATGGCGGCCGCCCGCGTCTGCGCCAGGATGGTGCCGAGGGGCGCGTGGGGGGCGAGGTCGTAGCCGGCGAGCGCCAGCGCCACCCCATGCGAGAGCACGCCGGCAGCGGCGAAGGTGAAGTCGCGCGGATGCAGGGACTGCCAGTAGCCGCCGTGGATGAAGAGGGCGATGGGCGCCTGCCGGTCGGTGGAAGGCCAGATGATGTCCAGCACCTGCCGCGGGCTCGCCCCGTAGGGCACGCCGAGATCGGCGGCCACCGCCTGCCCGCGGAAGGCGGCGGAGGAATGGGCCCAGCGCTCGAAGATGGCGGGATGGTCCGGCACGCGCGCCCGGTTGTTGTATTCGACCTCGTAGTCCATTCCGCCCTCCCACCGGCGCCGCGCCGGTGCTCATGCCACCGGCACCGGCCTTCGACCGGCGCCGAACGGATTCCCCTCAATCGTGGTCGCCGTGCGCGCTGCGGATGCGCCGCACCACCGACCACACCCCAAGGATCGACAGCGGCACCGCCAGCGCGGTCACCAGGCCCACGTCGAGGTGAATGCCCAGCATCGCCGCGTCCACGCCGCTCTCGTGGAGACCGGCCGCGAGATGGTGGACAAGGCTCACCACATAATAGGAAATCGCCGCGACCGACAGGCCTTCCACCGTCCGCTGCAACCTCAGCTGCAGGCGGGTGCGCTCGTTCATGGAGGTGAGCAGGTCCCGGTTCTGCTGCTCCAGCTCCACGTCCACCCGCGTGCGCAGGAGGTCGGCGGCGTTGGCGAGCTTCTGGGCGATCTTCTCCTGCCGCTCCTCCACCGTGAAGCAGGTGCGCATGGCGGGGGCCATGCGGCGGTCGAGGAACTGCTGCCAGGTGGGGAAGCCGGGCACCGCCACCTCCCGGATGGTGGCGAGGCGCAGCCGCACAATCTCCATATAGGCCCGGCTGGCGCCGAAGCGGAACAGGGAGGCGGTGGCCCCCGCCTCCAGCTCCGCGGCCAGCGCCACCAGCTCGTCGAGCAGGCGGTTGTTGTCGGACAGGCCCTTGGTGGCGGTCATCTCGGTGGCCGCGGTGGCAAGCCGCTGCTCGATGCGCGCCACCGCCGGGGCGAGGCGCTGCGCCTCCGGCAGGCCGAGAAGGGCGAGGGTGCGGTAGGTCTCGATCTCCAGCACCCGCTGCACCAGCGCGCCGGCCGCATCCGGCCCCAGGCCGCGGTCGCGCACCAGGATGCGCACATAGCCGGAGGGGTCGGCCTTGAAGTCGGAGGCGATCTCCGCGAAGCCGTCGTTCACGTCGGCGCGGGCGAGGCTCGCGCGCTCGAACACCTGGTCGAGGAAGAAGTCCTCGGCGCTGTCCGGCACGAGGTGGAGGTCCACCGCCACCAGCAGCGGGCCCGGCTGCGGCAGCTCACCGAAGGGGCTCGCCAGGGTCGCCGCCGGCGGCTGGAACGGCAGGCCACCCGGCGGGATGCCGGGGGACGGCAGGTCCCAGGTATAGGTGCAGAATTCGGCGTGGCTCTCCCAGCGCAGCTCCGCGCCGCCGAAGGCCACGTGGTGATATTTCGCCCCGGCCGCGGGAGCGGGCAGGCCCCGGGCATTGCACAAAGCGATGAGGGCGGCCCGGTCCCTCTGCACCCCGGCGGCATCGAGCACATAAGCCGCGTGCAGCATGCGCCGGGGCGCATGGGCGGGGGAGAAGGGACGCGCGTGCAGCTCGCGCAGCACGGCGGCGCGCAGCGGATGGGCCTCCACGAGGCGGCCCTCGCCGATGACGAGATCCGCCTCACCCATGGTCCTGATCCCTGTCATCCATGTGCGCGCCCTCCCGTTTTGCCTTTTGCAAGGTGCTGGCACGCCGGTGCCGCGGGGGTCAAGGCGCGCGGGCTGGCCTCATTCGTCGCACGAGGCGCCGGCCGGAGGTCGAAAGCCCCCAACGCGCGCCGGCCGGGCCCAGGCCCGGCCGGCGTCTCATGCTCGGAAATGCCGCCGTCAGCGGCAGACGCGCACCGGTCCGAAGGGACCCGGACGGTACCAGCAGGCGTTGGCGCCCCACGGCCCGGCGGGCGCCCACTGGCGGCGGCAGCCGCCCCAGGCGTTGCGGCGCCAGCCGATGCCGCAGCCCTGCCGCACCTGCTCCACCGGCGCCACGTCGGACGCCACCTGCCGGCCGGTAGTCGGCAGCGGGAGGCCGGCGGACGCCGTGCCCATGTCCGCGAGCCCGAAGGCGGCCGCGGCCACACCCAGAATCAGCAATTTGCGCATGGTGTTCCTCCCGAAGACGGCCGGCGGCCGATCATTCCTCTTCCTCGAAGATCCACAGCTCGGCGCTCGATGGCAGGGTTTCGGAGGGCCGCACGCCGAGGAAGGCGGGGATGCGGTTCTTCTGCGCGGGCGTCAACGCGGCGACGAGGGGCTTGGCCGCATCCACGAACTTGCGCAGGGCTTCGCCGCGGGCGATCTCGGAATCCGCCACGTGGCCGAGGATGTCGAGCACGGTGGCGGGCGGGGGAGCAGCCTCGCGCTTGTCGCGGCGGGCGGCGGCACCCTTCACCGCGTCCCGGATGGCGGCCTCCACCGGCGGCCACAGCTTCTCCTGGTCGGCCGTCAGCTTCAGGGCGGTCTTCAGGGCGGCGAGGCGCGCGTCGAGGATCGCGGCGGCATCCTCCGCCGTGTAGGGCGGATCGGCGGGCGGGTTCGCCGGCTGGGCCACGGCGGCCCCGCAGGCGAAGGACGCACCCAGCACGCAGGCGAGGGCGAGACGACGGAAAGAGCGCATTGGACGGACATCTCCCATCTTGCTGTCCGGTGGACACCGGCAGCGCATTGGCGGGACTCGCCCCTTAAGGGCGCGAGGTCGGCGCTTCGCCGATCCGCGGCAGCCGAGCAGCAAAGCCGCACTTAGTTACCAGTACACGAAGCCCCATCGTCAAGAAGAGTATGTGAACTTGGAAATATGCTTAAAGGTGACGCAGCACCTGTGCCGGCGGCGCGCCGAGGGCGCGCAGGGTGCCGACGAGGCCGATCCCGACGGTGATGACGAGGGCCCCCGCGACGGCCCCCACCGCGGCGAGCGGGGAGAAGGTGAAGGGAATCTCCATCACCAGCGTCACCACCGCCCAGGCGGCCAGCGCCCCGGCGGCCACGGAGAAGAGCGCAGTGGCAAGGCCGAGCACGGCATATTCGAGGCCATAGGCGAAGGCGAGCCGCCCCCGGGTCGCCCCCAGCGTCTTCAGGATCACGGCATCATAGATGCGCCCCTCCCGCCCCGCCGCGAGCGCCCCGGCCAGCACCAGAACAGAGGTGATGAGGGTGACGAGGCTGGCCGCGCGGATGCCCAGGGAGAGGTTGTCCAGCATGCGCCGCGCGTCCTCCAGCGTCTCCTTCACGCGGACGGTGGTGACCGCCGGGAAGCGCGCCGCCGTGGCCTTCAGCAGCGCGATCTCCCGCGCCGTGTCGCCGCCGTCCGGGAAGGTGAGGGTGGACAGCACGGTGTAGGGCGCGCCGGCGAAGGTGGCGGGAGTGAACAGCATCACGAAATTGATGCCGAGCCGCTCCCATTTCACCTCGCGCAGATTGGCGATGCGGGCGGTGATGGAGCGGCCGAGCACGCTCACCGTCACCGTGTCGCCGAGCTTCAGGCCGAGGCCGGCGGCCAGCTCCGCATCGAAGGAGACGAGGCGCTCCGTGGTGTCGGCCGGCCACCATTCGCCCTGGACCACGCGGGAGCCGTCCGGCACCTCGGTGGCGGTGGAGATGCCGCGGTCGCTCTGCAGCACCCAGGCGGCATCGGCCCGCGGCTTCACCTCCTCCGCCGGCACGCCGTTCAGCGCCGTGATGCGCCCGCGCAGCATGGGCACGGACTTCACGATGGTGCCCGGCGCCGCCTGGTCGAGGAAGGCGCGGAAGCCCTCTTCCTCGCTGGAGGGCACGTCCACGAAGAAGAAGCTCGGCGCGCTCTCGCGCATCGGGCCGGTGAGCTCGCGCCGCAGGCTCGCGTCGATGAGGGCGATGCCCACCATCAGCGACAGGCCGAGCCCCAGCGACAGCACCACCGAGGCGGTGAGCGCGCCGGGCCGGTGCAAATTGCCCAGCGCCAGCCGAACCATGGCGTCCCGCGGGCGCGGGGCGCGGCGGGCGAGCGCCATCAGCCCCGCCGCGACACCCCGCAGAAGCACGAACACCGCCACCGCCGCCGCGAGGAAGATGGCGGCGGCCCGCTTGTCGTCCGAGGTGAGGAGGGCGAGCCCCGCCAGCGCCGCGCCGAAGCCGCCGGCGAGGAGCAGCGTTCCCGCCTTCACCCGTGTCCGCCCCGCGCCGAGACTGTCGCGGAAGAGGTCGGACACCCGCGTCTCCTGGGCCCGGGCCAGCGGCAGCAGGGTGAACAGCGCCGCCACCAGCAGGCCGTAGGCGGCCGCGCCGGCGAGGGCGAGGGGATCGAGGACCGGGTCCAGCGGAAAGGGAATGAGCGCGCCGATGGCGGCCGCCGCCACGAACGGCAGCGCCGCCCCCAGCAGGAGGCCGATGGCGATGCCCGACAGGGCGATGAGGCCGATCTCCGCTCCGTAGAGCAGGAAGATGTCGCGCCGCGTGGCGCCCACCGCCTTCAAGGTGGCGATGGTCTCGCGCTTGGCGGCCAGGTGGCTCGTGACCGCATTGGCGACGCCGACGCCCCCCACCAGCAGCGCGGTGAGCGCCACCAGGGTGAGGAACTGGCTGATGCGCGTGACGTTGCGCGCCAGCTGCGGGGTCGCGCCATCGCGGGTGCGCATCTCGAATCCCGCCTCGCCGAGGCGCGGCTTCACCCGGTCCATGAAGACGCCGAGCGCGCGGGGGGAGGGATCGTCGAGCGCCACGCGATAGCTCCGGCGCACCAGGCTGCCGGGCTGGATGAGCCCCGTCGCCGGCAGCGCCGCCTGCGAGATGAGGAGCCGCGCGCCGAGGCCCACGCCGGTGGCGAGCCGGTCGGGCTCGCCGGTCAGCTCGGCGCGGATCTGGAGGGTGGCGTCGCCCAAAAGCAGGCGGTCACCCACCTTCAGGTTCAGGCGGCCGAGCAGCACCGGGTCCGCCGCCGCGCCATACAGGCCGTCCCGCGCGGCCAGCACGTCGGCGAGCGGCAGGGGCGGGGCGAGACCGGCCGCGCCGGCCAGGGGATAAAGGCCGTCCACCGCCTTCACCTCGGCGAGGGCGGCATCGCCCCCCTCGGTGCGGGCCATGACGCGCAGGAAGGCCACCGTCGCCACCCGGCCGCCGGCGGCGAGGAGGGCCTGCTCGTCCGCCGTCGCCTCCCGCTGGACCAGGGTGAAGGCGGCGTCGCCGCCGAGGATGGCCCGGCCCTCCCGCTCCAGCCCCTTGGTCAGCGCCCCGGCGAAGGAGCCGATGCCGGCGATGGCCATGACGCCGAGCACGAGGCAGGCGAGGAACACGCCGAAGCCGCGCTTCGCCCCGCGCAATTCACGCAGGGCGAGACGGACGGGAAGCGGGGCGGCGGCGCGGGCCGCGCGGAAAGCCGGCATCAGGCCGGCTCCGTCGCCAGCAGCGCATGCCCCGCGCCATCCTGCTCGATGATGCCGGAGCGCAGCCGCAGCACCCGCCCGCAACGGCGCGCCAGCGCCGCATCGTGGGTCACCAGCACCAGCGTGGTGCCCCGCGCCCGATGGGCGGCAAAGAGCAGATCCATGATCTGCCGGCCCGTGGCCTCGTCGAGGTTTCCGGTGGGCTCGTCGGCCACCAGGATGGGCGGCTCGGGCGCCAAGGCGCGGGCCACCGCCACGCGCTGCTGCTCGCCGCCGGAGAGCTGGGCGGGATAATGGTTCGCGCGGCCGGCGAGGCCCACCGCCTCCAGCTCCCGCGCGGCGCGGCCGAAGGGGTCCCGGTGGCCGGCCAGTTCCAGCGGCACCGCCACGTTTTCCAGCGCTGTCATGGTAGGGATGAGGTGGAAGGACTGGAAGACGATGCCGATCTGCCGCCCCCGGAAACGGGCGAGGGCATCCTCCGACAGGCGGGTGAGATCGCTGCCGGCCACCTCCACCCGGCCCTTGTCCACCCGCTCCAGCCCGGCCATCACCATCAGCAGCGTGGACTTGCCCGAGCCGGAGGGCCCCACGAGGCCCACCGTGTCCCCCGCCCTGATGTCGACGGAGATGTCCTTCAGGACATGCACCCGCGCCGCCCCGGTGCCGAGGGAGAGGTCCACGTGCGAAAGTGCGATGGCGTGCTGCGCAGAGGAAAGATGATCCATGCCTGAAAGTACCGTGCCCAAAAGCGCTGTCTTCGTGAAGCGGAGAAAAGTCCGTCTCCCGGCCGACGCGAACCGCCCGCCGCGGCGGCGGCCGCACCGCCCATGGGAGACGGCATTTAAGGCGCTGGCGGGGCTGCTTGCGGCAGTCGCGCTGTTCACGTTCGCGTCAGGGGCCGAGGCGCGCACGGTGCGCATCGTCGCTTTCGGCGACAGCCTCACCGCCGGCTATGGCGTGCCGCGCCCCGCCGCCTTCCCCGCCCAGCTCGAGGCCGCGCTGAAGGCGAAAGGCCTCGACGTGAAGGTGGAGAACGCCGGCGTTTCCGGCGAGACGGCGCCGCAGGGCCTCGCCCGGCTCGACTGGTCCATCCCCGACGGCACCGACGCGGTGATCGTCGAGCTGGGCGCCAACGACATGCTGCGCGGCCTCGACCCTTCGACCACGCGCAAGGCCCTTACCGAGATCGTCCAGCGGCTGAAGGGGCGCGGCATCCTCGTGCTGCTGGCCGGCATGAAGGCGGCACCGAACCTCGGCAGGCCCTATCGCGAGACGTTCGATGCCATCTATCCGGAGCTGGCCGCCGCCGAGGGCGTGCTGCTCTACCCCTTCTTCCTCGAAGGCATCGCCGGCGACCCGAAACTGAACCAGCCGGACGGGCTCCATCCCACGCCGGACGGGGTGAAGCGCATCGTCTCCGGCATCCTGCCGAAAGCCGAGGAACTGGTGGCTGGGGTCACGGAATCTAAGACGCGATAGACCGCCTCAATGAGCGGCAGGTGTCTTTTGATGCTTTTTTATGCAATTCCTGACGGCCGCATTGGCACTTGACCAATCCATAGCCACGAATCTAGATTCCGCCGCTTTTCACGGGGCGCGCCCCACATCGTTGCGTTGCGTATCGGCTTTCATCAGACAACTGCGAGAATGAACAATGGTTCGGGAATTCGAGTATCAGGGAGAGACGTTCCGCGTCACCGCCCACGGCATTCATGGTCACGAAGAGATCTTCATCGTCCATATTGAGGAAGACGGCGTGGAGGGGGCGGAAATCTCCATCGACCGCATGACCGAAGAGAACGACACCAGCGCCCCCATCGAGGACATCCTGGTGATGCTCTGCGACAAGCTCATTCCCCAGAGCGAGATCGCCGTCCAGAACCCCGCCGCCCCCTTCGCCTGGCGGCAGGGCAATGTGGTGTTCGAAGTCCACGACGGCCTGCAGGACCATCACGACTGAGCCTTGCGCCAGCGCCGCATGCCGGCGCGGGAGGGGCCGACGAGGTGACCGGGGCGGGACGCGCGCGCTCATCCCGGGTTTCGCCGCCCCGCAAGGCCCCGCTCCCGAAATGAAAACGGCCGTCCCGGAGGCTCCGGGACGGCCGTTTCATGTGAAACACGGTTAAGCCGGTGTGACCGCCGCGGCATGAGGGGCCGCGGCGGGCGGGCCTCACTTCTTCTTCGCGGGGGCGGCCGGGGTTGCGGCGGCCTTGGGCGCCGCCTCCACCACCACCTTGCGGGGCGGCAGCAGCTGCAGGGTCTGCACCACCTGGCCGGCAAAGCCGTTCAGCAGCGCATTCTGCTCGGCCACCGAGGTCTTCTGCGTCGCCACCACCCGGCAGTAGGCCGCGATCAGCGCATTCGCCACGTCGGACGAACGGGCCTTCGGGTTCTGCTGGTAGAGGGTCGTCGCCAGCGTGGCGGCGGCATCGCCGCCCACCGCGCCCTTGGGCGTGCCGAGCAGCTTGGCCGCGGCGGCCGAAAGGTCCGCCGGCACCGCCTTGCCGTCGTCGGCCGGGCAGGCGAGCGCGGCGACAAGGCTCTTCGGCTCCTTCAGCACCAGACCGTTGCCCACCGGCAGCGCCCAGGCGATGGACTGGCTGTCCACCGGGCCGTTGATCGTGCGGCGCGACACCTCAAGCGCCGCCTGCAGGGTGAAGCGGCGCAGCTCCGCGAACTTCTGCCAGTCGGGCGCCTGGCTCCTGGCCACCACCGGGCAATAAGCGGCGGTGAGGGCATCGACGATGGCGCCCGAGCCGGAGGTGGCGGAGGCGGCCTTGTAGGCGTCCACCATCATGGGGATGGAGCGCTGCCCCCCGGCCATCATGGCCGAGAGCGCCGCCACCGCCTTCGCGTCCGGCCCGTCGGAGCCGGGGGCGCCGCCCACGTCCGGGCAGGTGAAGGCGGAGGCCGCCTGCGTGCCGTAGTCCGGCACATGGGCGGTGGCCCGCCAGGCCGCGACCATGCTGGTGGTCACGTCGGCGGACGCCGTGTTGCCCCAGGAGGTGCGCACATAATTGGCGAGGTCGGCGACCTCCTGGTCGTCGAGCCGGCCGGCGAAGGAGGGCATGGCGCCATAGGTGCCGCCCGACGGCAGGCCGCCCAGCACCGCCATGACCACATTGTAGGGCTCGGCGGCGACCACGGCGGGGTTGCCCGCCAGCGCCGGCACGGTGTCGCCGCGGCCGGCGCCCTTGTCCATGTGGCAGACGGCGCAATTGTCCACATAGAGCCCGGCGGCGCGGGCATAGACATTCGCCGGCAAGGGCGAGGCGATCTGCGGGGCCGGCTTGTCCGCCGGGGGCGGGGCGTCGAACAGATAGGTGACGAGGGCGGCGCGGTCGGCATCCGTCAGCTTGCTCACGGAATCATGCACCACCTCGGCCATGGGACCGAACACGGAGGTCTTGCCCGGCGCGGAGCCGGTGGCGAAGAAGGTGGCCAGCGTCTCGGGCGTCCAGCCGTTCTTCTTGAGGGACGCCGTGGCGATGTCCGGCGCCCAGAAGCCGTCCACGTCGGCGCCGAGGAAGGCCGCCTTGGCCTTGGTGGCGCCCATCAGGTTGCGCGGCGTATGGCAGTCGCCGCAATGGCCGAGGGCGTTCACCAGATAGGCGCCGCGGTTCCATTCGTCGCTCTTGCCGGCGGTGGGATGGAAGCGCCCCTGGTCGAAGAACAACTCGCGCCACGCCAGCATGCCGAGGCGAATGTTGAAGGGGAAGCCCAGCGCGTTCGCCGGCGGCGTGTTGGGAATGGGCGGGATGGAGCGGACATAGGCCCACAGGGCCTTCATGTCGTCGTCGGTGATCTCGGTATAGGCGTCGAACGGCATGGCCGGGTAGAGATAGGCCCCGTCCTTGCGGATGCCGTTGCGCACCGCGTTCACGAACTGGTCGTAGGTCCACAGCCCGATGCCGGTGGAGCGGTCGGACGTGATGTTGGGCGAGTAGATGGCGCCGAAGGGCGTGTTCAGCGCGAGGCCGCCCGCGAACGGCCTGGACTTGTCGGCGGTGTGGCAGGGCATGCAGTCCGCCGCCTTGGCGACATATGCGCCGCGGGCCGCCAGGGCCGCATCATCCGCCGGCTGCGCCAGCGCCGGCGCGGCGGCGGAAAGGAAGCTGGCGGCCGCCAGCGCGGCAAGCCTGCGGGAATATCGGGATGCCCTGACCATTTGATCCCCCCATGGACGATTCGCGGTTGAGCCGTACCTTAGACATTTTTCAATCGGGCGACATTGGCCGAAACATCGCCATGATCCTTGCCCGCGCGCCGGGGAGTGGGGATAAGGCGGGACCGTTCGCTCCCGGGCGACGGCGCGTTCCGAAGGGGCCTTTGATGACCACTGCCACACCGCCCTTCCGCACCCAGAAGGTCGAGGACCTCTCCCCGGCCGAGGCCGCGAGCGAGCACGCCGCCCTCGCCGAGGAAATCCGGGGCCACGACGCCGCTTATTACCGCGAGGACGCCCCCGTCGTCTCCGACGCGGACTATGACGCCTTGCGCCGGCGCTACGACGCCATCGAGGTGCGCTTCCCCGGGCTGAAGGGCGAGGACAGCCTCTCCCGGAGGGTGGGCGCCGCCCCCTCCGAGAAGTTCGGCAAGGTGCGCCACGCGGTGCCCATGCTCTCCCTCGACAACGCCTTCTCCGACGCGGAGGTGGAGGAATTCGTGGCGCGGGTGAAGCGCTTCCTCAATCTCTCGGCCGAGGACGAGGTGGCCTTCACCTCCGAGCCCAAGATCGACGGCCTGTCCTGCTCCCTGCGCTACATGGAGGGCCGCCTCGCCGTGGCCGCCACCCGCGGCGACGGCTCGGAAGGCGAGGACGTGACCGCCAACGTGCGCACCATCGCCGACATCCCCCATCGCCTCCACGGCAAGGGGGTCCCGGACGTCATCGACGTGCGCGGCGAGGTCTACATGGCCAAGGCCGATTTCGAGGCGCTGAACGCGCGGCAGGCCGCGGACGAGGAGAAGATCTTCGCCAATCCGCGCAATGCCGCCGCCGGCTCCCTGCGCCAGCTCGACCCCGCCATCACCGCGGCGCGGCCGCTGAAATTCTTCGCTTATGCCTGGGGCGAGGCGTCCGACCAGGCCGCCGAGACCCAGCTCGGCATGGTGGAGGCGTTCGGCCACTGGGGCTTTGCCACCAACCCGCTGATGATCCGGGCCACCAGCGCCGCCGAGCTGATCGCCCATTACCGCAGCATCGAGGCCCAGCGCGCCACCCTGCCCTATGACATCGACGGCGTGGTCTACAAGGTGGACCGGCTCGACCTGCAGCGGCGCCTCGGCTTCGTCTCCCGCTCGCCGCGCTGGGCCATCGCCCACAAGTTCCCGGCCGAGCAGGCCTCCACCGTGCTGGAGGACATCGAGATCCAGGTGGGCCGCACCGGCGCCCTCACCCCGGTGGCGAAGCTCACGCCCGTCACGGTGGGCGGCGTGGTGGTGTCCTCCGCCACCCTCCACAACGAGGACGAGATCGCCCGCAAGGACATCCGCATCGGCGACACGGTAGTGATCCAGCGCGCCGGCGACGTCATCCCCCAGGTGGTGCGGGTGATGGAGGAGAAGCGGCCGGCCGGCTCCAGGCCCTATGAATTTCCTCATGTCTGCCCGGTCTGCGGCTCCCACGCCGTGCGCGAGGTGGACACCAGGACCGGCAAGGTGGACGTGGTGCGCCGCTGCACCGGCGGCCTCGTCTGCCCGGCGCAGATGGTGGAGCGGCTGCGCCACTTCGTCTCCCGCAACGCCTTCGACATCGAGGGGCTCGGCGAGAAGCAGGTGCGCGCCTTCTACGAATGGAACCTCATCGAGTCCCCGGCGGACATCTTCACGCTGGAGGCCCGCAACAAGGAAAGCCTCCAACGGCTGGAGAACCGGGAGGGCTGGGGCAAGACCTCCGCCGCCAACCTGTTCGCGGCGATCCAGTCCCGTCGCACGGTGGCGGTGGACCGCTTCGTCTTCGCCCTCGGCATCCGCCATGTGGGCGAGACCAACGCCAAGCGCCTGATGCGCCACTACGGCACGGTGGAGGCGCTGGAGGCCGGGGCGCTGGCCGCCGCGATCCCCGGCGAGGAACACCCCAAGGGCAACGAGGCGTGGCAGGAAATGCTGGCCATCGACGGCATCGGCGACGTGGTGGCGGAAGCTGTCATCGAGTTCTTCCACGAGCCGCGCAACCGGGAGGTGGTCGCCGCGCTCCTCGCGCACGTGCGCCCGGAGCCCATGGAGCGGGTGGCCGCGGAAAGCCCGGTGGCCGGCAAGACGGTGGTCTTCACCGGATCGCTGGAGAAGATGACCCGCGACGAGGCCAAGGCCATGGCGGAGCGGCTGGGGGCGAAGGTGGCCGGCTCCGTCTCGGCGAAGACCGACCTGGTGGTGGCGGGCCCCGGCGCCGGCTCGAAGCTGGACAAGGCGCGCTCCCTCGGCGTGCAGGTCATCAGCGAGGACGAGTGGTTCGAACTGGTGGGGTGATCGGCCCCGCCCCTTGACGCCCCGCCTCCAAACGCCCATTGCTGCCGCACCAGCCGGCCGGGCGGCCGCGGTGCGCGAGCATCGAGGAAAGTCCGGGCTCCACGCAGACACGGTGCCGGATAACGTCCGGCGGGGGCAACCCTAGGGAAAGTGCCACAGAAATCAGACCACCCGTGCATGCACGGGCCAGGGTGAAACGGTGGGGTAAGAGCCCACCGCGCGACCGGCAACGGAAGCGGCACGGCAAACCCCACCGGGAGCAAAGTCGAATAGGGACGGCACGGGCAACCAGCCCTGTCTACGGGGCGCCGTCCGGGTTGACTGCTAGAGGCGCCGGGCAACCGGCGTCCCAGAGGAATGGTCGCCACGCGGGCCACATGGCCCGCCGTACAGAACCCGGCTTACAGGCCGGCTGGTGCTTCGCTCGCAACGCGTTTCAAGACAAACCGTGCACGTGGCGGAGGCGTCCCGATGGCGTCGGTGGTGTTGGGGATCGACGCGGCCTGGACGGAGCGACAGCCGAGCGGTGTGGCCGTCGCCGTTCATGAGGATGCCGGATGGCGGCTCGCCGGCGTCTTCGGTTCCTATGCGGACTTCACCGGCCAGACTGCAGCCGCGCCGCCAGGGCATCTCATTGCCGCTTCGGCGCGTATCGCAGGTCGGCCACCCGACATCGTCGCCGTGGACATGCCTCTTTCGCGCCGGCCCATCACGACCCGGCGGGAGGCAGACAATGCCGTGTCACGGGCCTTCGGTCGGCGCAAATGCAGCACCCATTCCCCCGGACCGCACCGCCCAGGCTCTATCGGCCGGGACCTGCAAAATCATCTTTCCATATCCGGCTATCCGCTCGCGACCCTGACCGTCTCGCCGCCCTGCACCATAGAGGTCTATCCCCACCCCGCTCTGCTTGCCCTTACCGGCGCGGCGGAACGCCTGCCCTACAAGGTTGGGAAGCGGCGCAGCTACTGGCCGGCGGCCACGGGCCTCGACAGGCTTGAACGACTCTTCACGGTATGGCGCTCGATTTGCCTGGCGCTGGACGCGCAAATTGGGGGCGTGGCCGCCGCTCTCCCCCTTCCGGCGCCCGAAAGCAGCAACGCGGTCCTGAAGTCGTTCGAAGACAAGCTCGACGCAATCGTATGCGCCTGGGTGGGGATCGAAACCATCAATGGGCGAACGAAACCCTATGGCGACGCGGACGCCGCCATCTGGATTCCCTAATATCGCGCAGCCTCACACGTCCACGCTGGCGTGCAGGGCGTTCTCCTGGATGAACTCGCGGCGGGGTTCCACCGTGTCGCCCATCAGGCGGTTGAACAGGTCGTCGGCGGCGTCCACTTCCTTCACCCGCACCTGCAGCAGGGAGCGGGCGTTCTTGTCCAGCGTGGTCTCCCACAGCTGGTCGGGATTCATCTCGCCGAGGCCTTTGTAACGCTGGAGCGAGAGGCCCTTGCGGCCGGCGTCGGTGACGGCGTCGAACAGGTCCACGGCGCCGAACAGCACCTGCTCGTCGCTTCTGCGCTTCAGCGTGGCGGCGGCGGTGAACACGCCGTCGAGGTCGCGGGCGAGGGAATCCAGCCGGCGCGCCTCGGGCGCGGCGACGAAGGCATGGTCGAGCCGGGCCACCTCGGCAACGCCGCGCACGGAGCGCGAGAAGGTATAGCCGGCCTCGTCATAGATGCCGGTCCAGCCGCGCTCGGTCTCCTCCGCCAGGGCATCGAGGCGCAGCGCCACCTCGGCGGCCGCGGCGATGCCGGCGGCCTCGTCCTGGAGCACCGCGACGCGCAGCGCGCCGGCGATGGCGGCCTGCTCGGCCACCGCGCGGTTGTAGCGGGGATGAAGGCCACCCAGCGCCGCGCGCAGGTGACGCGCCGCGTCCACCACATGGGCGAGGTCGGCGCCGGTGCGCACCTCGCCGGTGGCGAGGTGGAGCGAGGCGTCGTCGAGGCCGGCGGTGATGAGGTATTCCTCCAGCGCCTTCTCGTCCTTCAGATAGGTCTCGGACTTGCCGCGGGTCACCTTGTAGAGGGGCGGCTGGGCGATGAAGAGGTGGCCCGCATCCACCAGCTCCGGCATCTGCCGGAAGAAGAAGGTGAGCAGCAGGGTGCGGATGTGGGCGCCGTCCACGTCGGCGTCCGTCATGATGATGATCTTGTGGTAGCGCAGCTTGGCGAGGTCGAAGCCGCCCGAATGCCCGTCGTCCCGGCCGATGCCGGTGCCCAGCGCGGTGATGAGCGTGCCGATCTGCTCCGAGGAGAGCATCTTGTCGAAGCGGGCGCGCTCCACGTTGAGGATCTTGCCGCGGAGCGGCAGCACCGCCTGGAAGGCGCGGTCGCGGCCCTGCTTGGCGGAGCCGCCGGCCGAGTCACCCTCGACGATGAAGATCTCGGACTTGGCTGGGTCCCGCTCCTGGCAGTCGGCGAGCTTGCCGGGCAGGGAGGCGACATCGAGCGGGCTCTTGCGCCGGGTGAGGTCGCGGGCCTTGCGGGCGGCCTCGCGGGCGGCGGCGGCCTCCACCACCTTGCCGATGACGGATTTGGCCTCCACCGGATTCTCCTCGAACCAGGTGGAAAGCGCCTCGCCCACCAGGCTCTCCACCACCGGGCGAACCTCGGAGGACACCAGCTTGTCCTTGGTCTGGGAGGAGAACTTCGGATCCGGCACCTTCACCGAGAGCACGCAGGTGAGGCCCTCGCGGCAATCCTCGCCGGTGGGGTCCACCTTCTCCTTCTTGGCGATGCCGGAGGCATTGGCATAGGCCAGCACCTGCCGCGTCAGGGCGGCGGCGAAGCCGGTGAAATGGGTGCCGCGGTCACGCTGCGGGATGTTGTTGGTGAAGCAGAGCACGTTCTCGTGGTAGCCGTCGTTCCAGGAGAGCGCGGCCTCCACGCTGATGCCGTCCTTCTCCGCGCGGATCACCACCGGCTTCTGGATCAGCGCCGTCTTGGAGCGGTCGAGATACTTCACGAACGCCTCGACGCCGCCCTCGTAGAACAGCTCCTCGCGCTTCACGTCGGGGCCGCGCGCGTCGGTGAGCACGATGAGCACGCCGGAATTGAGGAACGCCAGCTCGCGCAGGCGGTGCTCCAGGGTGGCGTAGTCGAACACGATCCTGGTGAAGGTCTCGGGCGACGGCGTGAACGTCACCATGGTGCCGCGCTTGCCGGCCGGGGCCTCGCCCGTCACCTTCAGCGGCGCTTCCGCCTCGCCGTGGCGGAAGCGTATGAAGTACTCCTTGCCCTCGCGCCAGATGGTGAGGTCGAGGGTGGTGGACAGGGCATTCACCACCGAGACGCCCACCCCGTGCAGGCCGCCGGAGACCTTGTACGAGTTCTGGTTGAACTTACCGCCCGCATGCAGCTGGGTCATGATGACCTCGGCCGCCGAGACGCCCTCCTCCGCATGGATGCCGGTGGGGATGCCGCGGCCGTCGTCGGTCACGGTCACCGAGCCGTCGGCGTTGAGGGTGACCGTCACTTCCTTGGCCCAGCCGGCCAGCGCCTCGTCGATGGCGTTGTCCACCACCTCGTAGACCATGTGGTGGAGGCCCGATCCGTCGTCCGTGTCGCCGATGTACATGCCGGGGCGCTTGCGGACGGCGTCGAGGCCCTTCAGCACCTGGATGGACTGGGCGCCATAATCGTCAGGGGACGCGGCGGGCACGGGAGCGGCCATGATGGTTCTCGAATCGTTGAGCGGCTTGTTGCAAATCTAGCGCAAAGCGGCGGTTATGTGTTGGCGGCAGCGTGGCTTTCCACCATGCGCGCCGCGCGGTAGCGCGAGAAGCCCTCCGCCCGCAACCGGCAGGCGGGGCATTCGCCGCAACCATAGCCCCAATCCTGCCTCTTGCCTCGCTCGCCGAGGTAGCAAGTGTGGGTTTCTTCCACGATGAGGTCGACGAGGGAGCGGCCGCCGAGGCGCTCGGCGAGCTGCCAGGTCTCCGCCTTGTCGATCCACATGAGCGGCGTGTGGAGGACGAAGCGCTTCTCCATGCCGAGGTTCAGCGCCACCTGCATGGCCTTGATGGTGTCGTCGCGGCAGTCCGGATAGCCGGAGAAGTCGGTCTCGCACATGCCGCCGACGATGTGCCGCAGCCCCCGCCGGTAGGCGAGCGCCGCGGCGAAGGTGAGGAACACCAGGTTGCGGCCCGGCACGAAGGTGTTGGGCAGGCCGTTCGCCTCCATGTGGACGGCCACGTCGCGGGTCAGCGCCGTCTCGGAGATCTGGCCCAGCACCGGCACGTCGAGCAGGTGATCGTCGCCGAGCCGCTCCGCCCATCCGGGCACGAGGCGGGCGATGGCTTCCCGCAGCACGGGCCGGCGCTCCAGCTCCACCGCATGGCGCTGGCCGTAATGGAAGCCGAGGGTCTCCACCCAGCCGAAGCGGGCGAGCGCCCAGGCAAGGCAGGTGGTGGAATCCTGCCCGCCGGAGAAGAGCACAAGCGCCCCCTCGCCGGAATAAGCGGCGGCCTCAGACATGAAGCCCCCGCCGGCCGGCGTGACGCATGGCGGCGCTCAATGCGGGAACGCTCATTGGCAAACGCTCATTCACCGGGCGACCTTCATTCACCGGGCGCCTTGGCCTCGATGGCGATGGCATGCAGACCCCTGGCGATCTCGCCCTCAAGCAGGCCGTTCACGATGCGATGGCGCTCGATCCGGCTCTTGCCGGCGAAATCGGGCGAGATCACCTTGACCCGAAGGTGGGTGATGCCGCCGTCGCCGCGATGGCTGCCCTTCAGCTGGTGGCTCACACCCGCATGGCCGGCGTGCTTGTGGCTCTCGTCCTCCAGCTCGAGGGAGGGGGAGGACAGGCCCGCCTCCAGCGTCTGGCGGATGGTGGAAAGGGACGTCTGGGACATCAGGAAATCCAATATCTGAAATGGAACGTTTTGAAGGCGCGCAGCGCCGGATGGCACTTGCGCGGAGGCGCCATTATATGTCTCCTCGGCGAACCCGCCTATCCTCGCGACGGCATGCCGGCCTCAGGCCGCGGCGGCGCGGGATTCAGCTCCGAATCTGGCAGGTCTGCTGCCGGGTTTCTTGCCGCGCCGCGGGACGGCGCTCATAATCATTGTGTCATGAAGCTCAACTCCCCGCTCTTCGACCGCATCCGGGTGAAGCCCGCAGACGACCGGCAGCGCAGCCGCCGGACGCTGCAGGGCTGCCAGTGGCCGGGCTGCGCCGAGGAGGCTACCCACAAGGCGCCGAAGGGGCGGCACATGGAGGGCCAGTACTGGCACTACTGCCTCGACCATGTGAAGGCCTACAACCAGTCCTACAACTATTTCTCCGGCATGAGCGACGATGCCGTGTATGCCTACCAGAAGGACGCGCTCACCGGCCATCGCCCCACCTGGAAGATGGGAGCCAAGGGCGGCGGGCATGCAGGCCGCACCTCCCGTGACGGCGGCCACGGCACCGACGGCATGCGCGACCCCTTCGGCTTCACCGCCGAGATGGGCGCCGCCTTCCGCGCCGACCGCCCCGAGCCGGACGGCCGGATCGTCCGCACCACCGAGCGCCGGGCGCTGGAGGTGATGGGCCTGGAAATGTCCGCCGGCGCCGCCGAGATCAAGGCGCGCTACAAGGAATTGGTCAAACTGCACCATCCGGACGCCAACGGGGGAGACCGCTCCTCCGAGGACCGGCTGCGCAACGTCATCCAGGCCTACAACAACCTGAAGCAGGCCGGTTTCTGCTGACCGCCCTACGGGCTGTCGGATTTCTTTGGGTGCGGCCGCCTTCTTCAGGCCGCCGCTCCGAACGAGGACAAGAGGGCGCGCCAAGCGCGCCGACGGAGGAGTCATGAGCGGTACGCAGACCATCGCGCCCACCCCGGACATGAAGGTGTCGGTGCGCCAGACATTCGGCATCGACATCGACATGGAGGTTCCGGCCTTCTCCGAGACGGACCCGCACGTGCCCGAGATCGATCCGGACTATCTGTTCGATCGCCCGACCACCCTCGCCATCCTCGCCGGGTTCGCCCGCAACCGCCGCGTCATGGTCACGGGCTACCACGGCACCGGCAAGTCCACCCATATCGAGCAGGTGGCGGCGCGGCTCAACTGGCCGTGCGTGCGCATCAACCTCGACAGCCACATCTCGCGCATCGACCTCATCGGCAAGGATGCGATCGTGGTGAAGGACGGCCTGCAGGTCACGGAATTCCGCGACGGCATCCTGCCCTGGGCCTACCAGAACAACATCGCCCTCGTGTTCGACGAATATGACGCCGGCCGCCCGGACGTGATGTTCGTGATCCAGCGCGTGCTGGAATCCTCCGGCCGGCTGACCCTGCTCGACCAGAGCCGCGTCATCAGCCCCCACCCGGCCTTCCGCCTGTTCGCCACCGCCAACACCATCGGCCTCGGCGACACCACGGGCCTCTATCACGGCACCCAGCAGATCAACCAGGCGCAGATGGACCGCTGGTCCATCGTCACCGCCCTCAACTACCTCGCCCACGACAAGGAAGTGGAGATCGTGCTCGCCAAGGCGAAGCACTTCCAGAACCCGGAAGGGCGCGACACGGTGAACCGCATGGTCCGGCTCGCGGACCTCACCCGCCAGGCCTTCGTCAACGGCGACCTCTCCACGGTGATGAGCCCGCGCACGGTCATCACCTGGGCCGAGAACACGGACATCTTCCGCGATATCGCCTTCGCGCTGCGCGTCACCTTCCTGAACAAGTGCGACGAGCTGGAGCGCCCGCTGGTGGCGGAGTTCTTCCAGCGCTGCTTCGGCCAGGAGCTCACCGAGAGCACGGTGAACATCGCCCTGTCCTGAGCGCACGAGAGCCTCTGCCGCCGCAGAGGCTCCGCAGGGCCGGCTCACGCCGGCCCCTCCCGACCCTTCCGCAACGAGACGCAGCCGATGGCCCCGACGAACCGCACCCCCGGAAAGGCGCCGAAGGAAGCGCCCGCTGAGCCCTTCAAGCGGGCCGTGGCGGGCTGCTTCAAGGCCATTGCCGGCGTCTCCGAGTTCGAGGTCACCTTCGCGTCCGAGCGCCCGGCGCTGGCCCCCGACCGGGTGCGCCTGCCCGAGCCGCCGCGCCGCTTCACCGCGCAGGATGCGGCCATCGTGCGCGGCCACGCGGATTCCCTCGCCCTGCGCCGCGCCTGCCACGACCCCGCCGTCCACCGCAGGATGCTGCCCCAGGGCGACACCGCCCGGGCCGTGTTCGAGGCGGTGGAGCAGGCGCGCGTGGAAGCCATCGGCGGCAACCGCATGCCGGGCACCAAGCGCAACCTCGCGGCCATGCTCGCCGACCGCTACCACCGCAGCAATTATGCCGACATCACCGAGCGCTCCGAGGCGCCCATCGAGGACGCCATCGCCCTCATCGTGCGCGAGCGGCTGACCGGCGAGGCCCCGCCGGCCGACGCGCGCAAGCTGGTGGACCTCTGGCGCCCCTATATCGAGGCGCGCGCCGAGGGCGACCTCTCCCGCCTCCTCGACAGCCTGGAGAACCAGAAGCGGTTCGGCGAGATCGCCCGCGACCTGCTCGCCTCCCTCGACATGGGCGAGGAAAGCGGCCTCGACACCGACAAGGAGCCCGAGGACCAGGAGAGCGAGGGCGGCGCCGAGGAAGAGGGCGGCGAGAGCGGCGACGCCCAGGAGGACCAGAGCCAGCAGGGCGCCACCGAGATGGAGGCCGAGCTCTCCGAGGAGGAGATGCCCGACAGCGCCACCGAGAGCGACGCCGCGCCGCCCGCCGAGACGCCCGATGGCACCGAGCTCGGCGACAGCGAGGAGCCGGCCGAGCCCTGGTCGCCGCGCCCGCCCGTCACCCACGATACCCGCGGGCCGGAATACCACGCCTTCAGCACCAAGTTCGACGAGGAGGTCTCGGCCGAGGACCTGTGCGACCCCGAGGAGCTGACGCGGCTGAGGTCCTATCTCGACAAGCAGCTCGCCCACCTCCAGGGGGTGGTGGCGCGCCTCGCCAACCGCCTGCAGCGGCGGCTGATGGCGCAGCAGAACCGCGCCTGGGAGTTCGACCTGGAGGAAGGCGTGCTCGACCCCGCGCGCCTGCCCCGCGTCATCATGGACCCCATGGCCGCGCTCTCCTTCAAGCGGGAGCGGGACACCGACTTCCGCGACACGGTGGTG
Organism: Xanthobacter nonsaccharivorans; assembly: GCF_043194755.2. NCBI lineage: Bacteria > Pseudomonadati > Pseudomonadota > Alphaproteobacteria > Hyphomicrobiales > Xanthobacteraceae > Xanthobacter > Xanthobacter nonsaccharivorans. The sequence continues at coordinate 5,027,146 of NZ_CM195526.1, forward strand.
ACGCTGCTCATCGACAATTCCGGCTCCATGCGCGGGCGGCCCATCACGGTGGCCGCCACCTGCGCCGACATCCTCGCCCGCACGCTTGAGCGCTGCGGGGTGAAGGTGGAGGTGCTGGGCTTCACCACCAAGGCGTGGAAGGGCGGCCAGTCCCGCGAGGCATGGCTCGCCGCCGGCAAGCCGGCCGCCCCCGGCCGCCTCAACGATCTGCGCCACATCGTCTACAAGGCGGCGGACGCCCCCTGGCGGCGGGCCCGACGCAACCTCGGCCTGATGATGCGCGAGGGCCTGCTCAAGGAGAACATCGACGGCGAGGCGCTCGACTGGGCGCACAAGCGCCTGCTCGGCCGCACCGAGGCCCGGCGCATCCTGATGATGATCTCCGACGGCGCGCCGGTGGACGATTCGACGCTCTCGGTGAACGCCGGCAACTATCTGGAACGGCACCTGCGGCACATCATCTCCGAGATCGAGACCCGCTCGCCGGTGGAGCTCATCGCCATCGGCATCGGCCATGACGTGACGCGCTACTACCGCCGCGCCGTGACCATCGTGGACGCGGAGGAGCTGGGCGGCGTGATGACGGAGAAGCTCGCCGAGCTGTTCGAGGAGGCCGGCGCCCCTGGCGGCGGACGCGGCGGCACCCAGCGCGGCCGACTCCATTGAGGCGGCGCGGCGCATTCGCACTGACGGCGGGCGCGCTGCTCGTCGCGCTCGCGGGCGTCGCCCTGTCGAAGCCCCTGGCCCTGCCGGCCACGCCCGAGGCCATCACGGTCACGGCGCAGCCCATCCGCACCTTCCATCCCGGCGACGAGACCGCCCGCTTCGGCGCCCTCGCCTTCCGCGGCGGGCTGGTGCTGACGTCCGACTTCAGGGGCTTCGGCGGCATCTCCGGCTTCTCCCTGAGCGGCAGCGGCCGTTTCCTGGCGGTGACCGACGCCGGCGTCTTCCTCTCCGGCCACCTCGACACGGATGGCGACACGCCCACCGGCCTGTCCGAGGTGAAGGCCGCCGCCGTGCTCGACCAGGCCGGCCGGCCGCAGGCGACGCGCGGGCGCGGCGACGTGGAGGCCCTCGCCGTGGGGCCGGACGGCGTCTATGTGGCCATGGAGGACGTGAACGAGATCTGGCGCTATCCGCCCGATCCCCTCGGCAAGGCCGGAGCCATGGTGCCGGCGCCGGGGATCCGCAACCTGCGCCGCAACCTCGGCCTCGAAAGCCTCGCCTTCATCCCCTCCGGCCCGCTCCAGGGGGCGCTCGTCGGCATCGGCGAGGAAGGCGCGGACAAGACCGCGGACCTGCCGGGCTTCATCATCGGCGGACGCAAGCCGGGCAATTTCACCGTGGCGAAGAGCGGCGTCTTCAACGCCACCGACCTCGCCCTCGGCCCGGCGGGCGAGATGTACCTGCTGGAGCGGCACTATGCGGTGACCACCGGCGTGAAGATGCAGATCCGCCGCTTCCAGCTGGCCGAGGTGAAGCCGGGCACGCGGCTCGTGGGCGAGGTGCTCGGCACCTTCGACATGGGCTACGAGATCGACAACATGGAAGGCCTCGCCGTCACCACCGGCGCCGGCGGCGAGACCCTCCTGACCCTCGTGTCCGACGACAATTTCAATCCCCTCCAGCGCACCATCCTGCTGCGCTTCGCCGTGATCGCCGACTGAGCGCCCTGTCCGGGGCGCGCGTGCCGCGATGGGACGCCGGCGCGCGCACGAAGCGAACGGAAGCGGAACAAAGGGAGGGCGAATCGCTGCGCGCGCCGAGTCAGCGATTCGTTCCGGCGCCAACGTCTGACATTACCATGTTACCATGGCCTTGCCCCGCTCCCGCCTGCATGCCCATATGCCCCCAGCCGGCCACAGGGGGCCGGATCAGGGGCATCCATCCATGATCGAGATCGGCCCGAACCTTTTCGTCATCATCCTGCTTCTGCTCGCCATCGCGGTGGTGTTCGCCGGCGTGAAGACGGTGCCCCAGGGCTATCAGTTCACCGTCGAGCGCTTCCGCCGGTACACCAAGACGCTGCAGCCCGGCCTCAACCTCATCGTTCCCTTCATCGACCGCATCGGCAACCGCGTGAACGTGATGGAGCAGGTGCTCGACGTCCCCAGCCAGGAGGTCATCACCAAGGACAACGCGACCATCACCGTGGACGGCGTGGCCTTCTTCCAGGTGTTCGATGCCGCCCGCGCCAGCTATGAGGTCGCCCGCCTCGACACCGCCATCCTGGCGCTGACCATGACCAACATCCGCACGGTCATGGGCTCCATGGACCTCGACCAGCTGCTCTCCCACCGCGACGAGATCAACGTGCGCCTGCTCGCCGTGGTGGATGCCGCCGCCTCGCCCTGGGGCGTGAAGATCAACCGCATCGAGATCAAGGACATCGTGCCCCCCGCCGATCTGGTGAACGCCATGGCCCGGCAGATGAAGGCCGAGCGCGAGAAGCGCGCCGCCATCCTCGAGGCCGAGGGCCTCAGGCAGTCCGAGATCCTGAAGGCGGAAGGCCAGAAGCAGGGCCAGATCCTGCAGGCCGAGGGCCGGCGCGAAGCCGCTTTCCGCGACGCGGAGGCGCGCGAGCGCCTGGCCGAAGCCGAGGCCAAGGCGACGCAGGTGCTCTCGGCCGCCGTGGCGAGCGGCGATCCGGCGGCGCTCAACTATTATATCGCCGAGAAGTACGTGAAGGCGTTCGAGACGCTCGGCGCTTCGCCGAACCAGAAGGTGGTGCTGGTGCCCTACGAGGGGACAGCGCTGCTCTCCTCCCTCGCCGGCATCGGCGAGATCGCGCGCAACGCCTTCGGCGGCGACGGCACCGGTACGCCGAAAGCGCCCCCTCCTGGCGCGCGGCGGCCCACCGGCCCGACGACCGCGCCGGTGGCGTGACGGCCATGTCCCTCGTCGACCATCTCGGCCCCTGGGCCTGGTTCGTCATCGGCGGCGTGCTGCTGCTGGCGGAGATCGCCGCGCCCGGCGCCTTCCTCGTGTGGCTCGGCATCGCCGCCCTGGTCACCGGCGCGCTCGCCTATGCGGTGAGCCTGCCCTGGCAGGGGGAGGTGGTGGCCTTCGCCGTGCTCGCCGTGGTGGCGGTGATGATCGGCCGCAAGGTCACGCCGGCGCCGGGCAAGGCCTCGGACCGGCCGTTCCTCAATCGACGGGCGGAAGGCTTCGTGGGCCGCGTCTTCACCCTCGACGCCCCCATAGAGGACGGCATCGGCCGTGTTCGCATCGATGACACGGTCTGGCGGATCGAGGGCCCGGACCTGCCCGCGGGACAGGATGTGAGAGTGGTGGCGGCGGATGGGCCGGTGCTGAAGGTGGCCGCGGCGGAACGCTGACCCCAACCCTGCCCGGCCCCGCCTCGCGCATTTTCGATGCGCAGCAGATCCCGGCTCGCGTGAAGAAAATGCGAGAAAACAACGAGGTGGAGCATTTTCGCGATTCGAGACCCGCGGAAATGCTCCAGCCGCGCCGCTATCGCGGCGGACGGGGAACCGAGCTGAAGCGCGGCTCCGGCCGGCCGAACAGGAAGCCCTGCGCCTCGGTGTAGCCGGAGGCGATCACCGCCCGGTACTGCTGCTCCGTCTCCACGCCCTCGGCGGTCACATGCATGCTGAAGGCACGGCACAGCTCGTTCAGCGCGCGCAGCACCAGCGGATTTTCATGGGCGAGGGTATGGATGAAGCTGCGGTCCACCTTCACCCGGTCGAACGGGAAGCGGGTGAGATAATCGAGGGACGAGAAGCCGGTGCCGAAGTCGTCCATGGCGATGCTCACCCCCAGCCCCTTCAGAGCGTGCAGGGTGGCGAGCACGGCGTCGGTGTCCTTCAGCAGCATGGTCTCGGTGATCTCCAGCTCGAGCCGGCCGGGAGGCAGGCCGCTGGCGGCCAGTGCGGCGCAGATCTGCTGCACCAGGTTGGTGCGACGGCTGGTGAACTGGCCCGCGGAGAGGTTGACGGCGATGCGCCCCACCTCGGGCCGCGCCGCGGCCACCGCGCAGGCCTGTGCGAGCACCCATTCGCTGATGGGCTCGATGACGCCGATCTCCTCGGCCAGCGGAATGAAATGGTCCGGCGGGATCCGCCCCCGCACCGGGTGGTGCCAGCGCAGCAGCGCCTCATGGCCCACCACCTGCCGCGTCGGCACCGCCACCACCGGCTGGTAGTAGACCTCGAACTCGCCATTGGCGGCCGCCCGGCGCAGGTCCACCTCCAGGCTGCGACGGCGCTGCACGCTCGCCTTCATCTGCGGCTCGAACAGCCGGTAGTGCCCGCGGCCCTCGTCCTTGGTCCGATAGAGGGCGAGATCGGCGCATTTCAGCAGGTCCTCCGGGTCCGCGCCCACCAGCGGCACCTCGGCGATGCCGATGGTGGCGCCGACCACCACCGGGTGCCCGTCCAGGTCGAACGGCTCCTGCAAGGCGGCAATCAGCCGGCCGGCGAGGGCGAAGGCCTCGGCCGGCTGCTCCAGCGCGTCCTGCAGCACGCCGAACTCGTCGCCCCCGAGGCGGGCCAGCACGTCCCGGGGACCGATCACGGTGCCGAGGCGCTGCGCCACCTGCTGCAGCAGGCGGTCTCCGGCGCTGTGCCCGAGGCTGTCGTTGATGGTCTTGAAATGGTCGAGGTCGAGCAGCAGCACGGCAAACGCGCTGGACGGCGCCCGCGCCGCCACCGCCGCGTCGAGCCGCTCGCGGAACAGCACGCGGTTGGGCAGGCCGGTGAGGGAATCGTGCAGCGCCATGTGCGAGAGCAAGGCGGCGGTGCGCCGCTGGTCGGTGACGTCCTCGTGGGTCGCCACCCAGCCGCCGCCGGGCAGGTTCTGGTGCTTGATGACGAGCATGCGCCCGTCCGACAGCTTCACCGTCGTCTCGCTCTGGGCGCCGGCGGCGACGATATCGCTGCGCCAGGAAAGATATTCCTCCATCGACATGTCGGCGCACGCGCCCTGCGCCGCGCGCAGCGCCACCACCTCGGCAAGGGTCATGCCGTGGCGGATGAGCTCCGGCGACACCCGGTAGAGCTCTGCGTAGCGCGCGTTCGAGACCACCAGCCGGCTGTCGGCATCGTAGCAGCACAGACCCTGCGGAAGACCCTGGATGGCGGTGGCGAACCGCACCCGCTCCAGGTCGCGCTCGTCCTGCATCCGCTGCCGCTCCGCCGCATAGGCGAGGCGGGCCCGCGCCATGCGCTCGGCCTCCCGGGCCTCCTCCAGGGAGGCGAGGCTGCGCCGGTGCCGCGTCGCCAGCACGGCAAGGGCCCCGAGAGACACCATCAGCAGCACGGTGGCGCCGACGATCAGCCGCATCTGGAACCGCCACGGCGCCATCGCCGCCGAGAAATCGGTGCCGGCGCCGGCGTAGGCCGGCAGCGTGCCGAGGCGTCGCATCGCCATCAGGCGCTTCGTGCCGTCGAACAGCGAAATGCCCACGTTGAAGCTCTGCGGCCCCTGGCTCACCAGCATGTCGGCCGGGACCCGCTGCCCCACGAGGCCCTCCCAATGGGGGGCGCTGGCGAGGACGGTGCCGTCCGTGGCCATCAGGGCGACGCGATCGTCCTCGTTCATGGTGAACTGGGCGAGAAGGCTCTCCAGCACATCGATGCTGACCACCGCCACCACCACGCCGGTGCACACGCCCCCGGCGCCGAACAGCGGGCGCACCACGCCGAACAGAAGACCGCCATCCGCATCACGGATCGGCCCGGTGAGGCGCACATCGCCCTCCGACGAGGGCTTCAGCCGGTCGAAATGCACCTCCCGCAGCACCTTCTGCGAAAGGGTGGAGGACAAGGTGGTGGACTGGATCTGGCCCGCCCCGTCCGCCAGCAGAAGTCCGGAGACGTAAGGCAGGGCCGCGGCGCCGCCGAGCAGGAAATCCCGCGGCAGCGCCCGCGCGCCGCGCGCGAATCCCTCGACGGTGGCGATGTCCGCCCCCAGCTCGGCGATGGCCGCGGACTGGAGCGTGCTGACCGCGGAAAACGCGGTATCCGCCAGGCGCGTGGCGACGTTCGCCGTCTGGGCGATGCCCGCGCCGGCAAGGTTGAAGGCGCGCAGGTGAAGCTGGTCTGCCGACAGGACGGCGAGGGTGACAATGGCGAGGCAAAGCACCGCCGCCGCGCCGTAGATCAGCCGCGTCGTGGCGGATGCGATCTCGGCCGGCCTCGATTTCGGACCGGGCACGAGGACGTCCGCATCGGTACCGGCCATGTCATCCCGCATAACGCCACCGCAGCCCACCCCGGGCCATCCCGCTGACAATAGAGCCGAAGCCGGGTGGACAAGCCAAGCTCAAGCACAAGCCGCGGCGGAATTTCTCCTGCGTGGGTTAAAGATCAGAGGCCCTTGAGCAATCGCTCCAGATAATCGAGCTCCAGCTGCGGGCGTTCCGGCTGCTCCAGGCGGCGGCGCAATTCCTCCAGCACGCGGCGGGCGCGCTGGCTGTCCACCTCGTCGGGCACCTTCACGGTGAAGTCGTCGCCATAGTCCTGGTTGCGGAGCGGGCGGCCGAGCGGGTCGGTGCGCTGGTTGGCCTCCTCGCCCGGCCCGCCGGGACCGGGGCCGTTGTTGCCGCGCTGGGCTTCCTTCATGGCCTGGTTGCCCTGGCCCAGGGCCTGGAGCGCCCGGCCCTCGGCATCGAGCGCGTTCTGCCCGTCGCCGCGGCCCAGGGCCTCCTCCGCCTCGCGCATGGCCCCCTCCGCCCGGCCAAGGGCATCGCCCGCCCGGTCCATGGCCCCCTGGGAGGGATCGCCGTCGCCGGAAGGATCGCCAGTCTGCCCGCGGCCCTGCTCCATGCGGTCGAGCAGCTGGCGCAGGCGGCGGCGCAGCTCCTGCTGGTTCTGCTGCAGCTCGCCGAAGCTGTTCTCGCCCGGCTGTCCCTGCTGGCCTTGCTGCCCTTGCTGGCCCTGTTGCCCCTGCTGGCCGCGCTGGCCCTGGCGCTGCTGGTAGGTGCGGTCGCGCAGGCGCAGCTGCTCCTGGATCATCTTGTCCAGCTCCGACGGCTGGCGGTTGGCCTGGCGCCCCCCCGGCTTGATGTTCTCCATCAGCGCCTGCAGCTGGTCGAGCAGCTGGCGGGCGGCGTCGCGGTTGCCGGAGCGGGCGAGATTCTCGATCTGGTCCAGCATGCGCTGGAGGTCCTGGGGCCGGATCACCCGGGTCTCGGCGTCGAGCATGCGCCGGTCGGTGCCGCCGTCGCGCTCCGCCTCGCGCTGCAGCTGCTGGATCATGCGATCGAGGGCGGCGCGCAGGTCCTGGGTGAGGCGGCGGATCTCCTCCTCCGGGGCGCCGCGCTCCAATGCGTCGCGCAGGGCCTGCTGGGCGTCCCTCAAGGCGCGCTCCGCGTCGCTCAGCGTGCCGTCCTCGATGCGCACGGCCATTTCCCACAGATGGTCCACGAGGGCGCGCAGGTCGTCGTCGGTGCGTGCGAAGCGCGCCTGGGCGAGAGCCGTGCGCAGGCCGAGATATTCGCCGGCGGCCGGCTTGAACACCTCCGGGGCGAAGCTCAGCGCCTCCAACGCCCGCACGGTGCGGGGGCGGACGTTGGCATCGAAGGCGAGGCGGCGGCGCTCGTCGATGAGGGCGCGGGCCAGCGGCTTGGTGAAGGTGCGGGCGGGAAGCCGCGTCACCTTGGTCTCGCTCGAGGCGGTGTTGCCGGCCTCGTCGCGGGCGGTCAGCGTCACCTTCACCCGGCTGCCGGCCCAGGGATGGGCGACAAGGTCCTTGGTGGTCTGGGCGCTGCCGGTGCGGCCGCCGGGGGGCAGCACCAGCTTGAAGTCGGGAGGCGGCACGAGGGGGTGCGCGGCGCGCGGCGGGGCGGCGCCGGGGCGCGGGAACAGGCCCGGCTCGGCCGGAATGGCCTCGAACGTGGCCTCGGCCTCCTTCACCCCGTAGTCGTCCTCCACCTTGTAGGCGAGGCCGAGCTGGTTGCGCTGGAGGGTCTGCGGATCCTTGGTGAAGGCGATGGTGGGCTTCAGGTCCGGCACCGCCTTGAAATGCCAGGAGAGGCGCCGCTGGTCCGGGCTGAGGAAGGAGACGTCGGCGTCGCCCTTGATCACATAGCGGTGCTCGCCCGCGGCGAGGGCGGGCGCCTCCGGCCGGGCGGGGGCGGGCCTGGCGGCCGGCTTGGGCGCGGACTTGGAAACGGGAGGCGTCGCAGCGGCCGGCTCCTCGGCCTCGGGCACCACCTCGGCGATGCCGCCTTCGAGCTTCAGGGCGGTCACGTCGATGCCGGCGCCGCGCACCACCAGCACGCTGCCCGCCGGCACCTGGAGGGCGGTGGCGCTCAACGAGGTGGGATCATCCGAGCGCAGGCCGGGCAGCACCACGGGCGGGCGGCCGGTATAGGCCGGCGGGTCCACCCAGGCGTCGAGGCGATAGGGGGCGGGCGGGGTCAGGGCCCGCCAGTCGAAGGCCGCGGACAGGCGGGAGAGATGCTCGCCCGGGGCCATGAAGAAGCTCGCCACCAGCGCCAGCAGCGCCAGCGCCCGGAAGGCCCGGGGGTCGCGGCGGGCGAGGCCCGGCGCCGGCGCGCCGGCCTTCAGGACGCGCGCGGCGGCGAGCGCCCGCGACAGGTGCGCCCGCCACAGCGCGGCGCCCACCGGATCGTCCGGCCGCGTGGCGAGGGAATCGGAAATGGCGGTGGCCGGCCGGTGCGCCCGGGCGCTGTGCCGGTCGAGCCGCGCCACCGCTTCCTCCCGGCCCGGCCAGCGCAGGGCGAGGAGCGGGCGGGCGGCGAGCACGAGGAGCACGGCGAAGGCGATGACGCCGAGGATGCGCAGCACCACGGGCGCGGCGAGCCACAGGCCGGCGAAGGAGACGGCGAGGAAGGCGGCCAGCACCACCCCCACGCGCACGAGCGCGGGCCAGGCCTGTTCCCAGAACACGGCGAGGCGGGCACGGCGGGTGGCGCGGGCGAGCAGAAGACGGGCGTCGTCTTCCGGCGAACGCGGGTGCGTCCCGTCGCGTGGTGCGCTCACACTTTCCCCCTTTCCTCTCCCACGGAGATTGCGCGCGGGCGCATCCGGGCTCTCGGGGCCTTCGACGCCGGATCGGCTCCGGCGGTCACGAAAAACCAGCTTAACACAGCGCAAGGAGCGGGCCAGTGGAGGGGGGCGCCAAGGTCCTCACAACTCGGTCACGGCCCGGCCGCCCCGCGGGGCGGGTCGATCGCGCCTCAGCCCTTGCCCGTTCCTTTGCCCGGACTCCAGGCATCGGCCGCGCGGCCGATCTCGTCCGCGGGAATGCCGAGCAATCCGAGCGTCTCGCAGATATGCGGCGGCAAAGGGGCGCTCACATCCACCGGCGGGCCGTTCCTCGCCAGCGGCACCACGATGCGGCGGGAGTGCAGGTGCAGCTTCGGCCCGCCCGGCAGGCGCGAGGCGCCGCCGTAGATGGTGTCGCCGAGGATGGGGTGGCCAAGGTTCGACAGATGCGCGCGCAGCTGGTGGGTGCGCCCCGTGACCGGCGAGAGGGCCACCACGGCGAGACCGCCGGCGCGGTGGAGCACGCGATAGTCGGTGATGGCCTCCTGCGCGCCGGGCGTGCCCTTGGCCACCGCCTGCATCCACCAGCCGCGATGGGGCGAGCGCTTGGCGAGCGGCTGGTCGATGCGGCCCTCGTCCGCCTCTGGCGCGCCATGGGTGAGGGCCACGTAGGTCTTGCCCACCGCCCCGGTGGCGAACAGCTTGCCCAGCAGCGCCAGGGCCTTGGCATGGCGGCCCAGCACCAGGCAGCCGGAGGTGTCCTTGTCCAGCCGGTGCGCCAGCTCGGGCGCGCGGGGCAGGCCGAAGCGCAGGGCATCGAGATGGTCGGCCAGGGTCTCGCCGCCCTTCGGCCCGACATGCACCGGCAGGCCGTGGGGCTTGTCGATGATCAGCATCAGGCCGTCCCGATGCAGGACCGGCAAGTCCAGCGTGGGGGAGACCAGTGCGGGGGTGCCCGGCGCGGCGGCGTCAGGGGCGGGGCGCGAGGCCGAGGGCGCGGAAGGCGTCATGATGCAGGTCGGCGGTCTCTCGTGAGAAGCAGCAGAACACCACGCGGGAGACGCTGCCGGGAGCCCCAAGATGGGCGAGGACGGCGCCGACCGCCAGTGGGGCCGCGCGCTCCGGCGGAAAACCATAGACGCCGGTGGAGATGGCGGGGAAGGCGAGGGAGCCGAGGGACGCGTCGTCCGCCAGCCGCAGGCTCTCGCGGTAGCAGGAGGCGAGCAGTTCGTCCTCCCCTGCCCCGCCGCCGCGCCAGACCGGCCCCACCGCATGGATGATGTGCCGCGCCGGCAGGCGGAAGCCCGGGGTGAGGCGCGCCGCGCCCGTGGGGCAGCCCCCCAGCGTGCGGCAATGGGCCAGCAGCTCCGGCCCCGCCGCCCGGTGGATGGCCCCGTCCACCCCGCCGCCGCCGAGCAGGCTGGCATTGGCGGCGTTCACGATGGCGTCGGTGGCAAGGCGCGTGATGTCGCCCACATGGATCTCAAGGCGCGCGCCGCGGCCGGGCTCAAGGAAAAAAGCGGGGGTAGGCTGCATTCCGGTCGGGCTCGCGGACGTGATTTTCCTCGGGAGCGGGATCCGATCATATGGACCCGCGGAACGGTTCCACATGATCGATGCGTCGCCCTCGCACATATCGAAAGGGCAGGGCCCCAGGATCGTCAGAGTTGGACGGTTCAGCAAGGAACCCGTTTCAGGCACGGAGGAAAAAGAAGATGGCACACACCCGCAAGACCGAACGGCGCCTTTTGACCGACGCCGAGATGGAGTTCGTGGAGAAGGCCCGCCACCCCGTGCTCGGCCAATTGGCCGATGCCGACCTTGCCGCCCTCGTCAGGCATCTGCGCGAGCGGCGGGCGCGGGCGCTGTCCATCGCCAACGACCAGCGCCGGGCCCTGCGCGGCAAGGGCGGACGAAATTCGGGCGGGCGCGGCGAGGCCCTCTATGACAAGGCCGATTCCGGCAACCGCCAGAAGGCCGCCGTGCTCACCGACGCCCTCACCCGCGCCCGGCGCGAGGCGACCCGCCGCGAGGCGGAGGCCGCGCGCACCGAGCTGATGGCCACGGCCCAGCTCGCCCTTGAGCTGAAGCGCGATTCCAAGCGCGCCAAGCGCCCGGCCAACCTGCCGCGCGCCAATTCCGGCATGCGGGCAAAGGTGCGCACACGGCTCCACCCCATCGGCTCGGCCTCCGGGGAGGCCGGGCGCGTCACCAAGTTCGTGGCGGTGGCGCAGGCCAAGCGCGACCGGCGCGGCGACTGAAGGCGGGCGGCGCGGGCGAGCCGTAAAGGGGCTCCCCCGCGCCCGAAGGGGGATGACGGCCGAAGCTGAAGCCGCGGCGCCGTGCCGGCGACGGCCCGGGCGCATGGCCGCCTCCGGAGGTCGGCCACCGATCTGGTTGCGGTGCAATCAGATCGGCGCGCGCTAGTCCGCCAGCTCCAACCGCAGGTCGAGGGTGGAGCGGCGGCCGAGGTCGTCGAAATGCGCGTCGAGGAAGCTTCCCGCCGCCGCCCGGCCGAGGTCGCGCAGGTGCTGGAGGAACGACCACTCCGCATTCAGCTTGGAGGTGGCATCCAGCGCCTTGAGCTGGTCGGCGCCGCCGATGCGGTGCAGCCGCACGCGCCGGAACGGCGAGCCGCCCAGGGTCCAGCGGGACAGCAGCCCCTGCTCGATCAGCTTGGTGGCATGGTCGATGGCCCGCATCTGGGCGAGCAGCGAGGCGTTGAAGGTGATCTCGTTGATGCGGTTCTGGATCTCGGAGGCGGTGCGGGGCGTGGTCTCGCGCACCACCGGGTTGATCTGCACCAGGAGGATGTCGTCCGCGTCGGCCTGCTCATAGAGCGGGAACAGCGGCGGATTGCCCATGTAGCCGCCGTCCCAGTAGGGCACCCCGTCGATCTCCACCGCCTGGAACAGGAAGGGCAGGCAGGCCGAGGCCATTACCGCGTCGGCCGTCATCTCGTCGTGGCCGAAGATGCGGGCGCGGCCGGTGTGCACGTTGGTGGCGGAGATGAAGACCTTCACCTTGGATTGGCGCAGGGCCTCGAAATCCACGTGCGCTTCCAGGATCTCGCGCAGGGGATTGATGTTCAGCGGATTGAGGTCGTAGGGCGAGAAGAAGCGCGAGGCCACCTCGAAGGCGAGATAGGCCGGGTTGCGCGCCAGCGACCAGTTGCCGAGCAGCCGGTCGAAGGCGGTGCGCTGGAGCGGCGACATGCGCCCGTCCCGCGACACGTCCTTCCAGAACTGGGCGAGGGCGTGGCGCGCTTCCTCCGGATCGCCCTTGGCGAGGCCGGAAGCGAGCACCACCGCGTTCATGGCGCCGGCGCTGGTGCCGGTGATGCCGGCGACGGCGATGCGGTCGTCCTGCAGAAGCCGGTCCAGCACGCCCCAGGTGAAGGCGCCATGGGCGCCTCCCCCCTGGAGCGCGAGGCTGATCGGCTTCACGCCGTCGCGCCGGCTCACGGCCTGCGCCTCGCGCGGCCGAGCCTCACTCGGCGACCCACCCGCCGTCGATGGACTGCATGGAGCCGGTGATGGAGCGGGCGTTGTCGGAGGCGAGGAACACGGCGTAGGCCGCGACCTCTTCCACCGTCACGAACTCCTTGGTGGGCTGGGCGGCGAGGATGACGTTCTTCTTCACCTCCTCCTCGGAGATGCCGCGGGCCTTGGCGGTATCCGGGATCTGCTTCTCCACCAGGGGGGTCCACACGTAGCCGGGGCAGATGGCGTTCACGGTGATGCCGAAGGTGGCGGTCTCCAGCGCCGCGGTCTTGGTGAGGCCGGCGATGCCGTGCTTGGCCGACACGTAGGCCGACTTGAAGGGCGAGGCGACGAGCGCGTGGGCGGAGGCGGTGTTGATGATGCGGCCCCACTTGCGCGCCTTCATGCCGGGGATGGCCGCGCGCATGGCGTAGAAGGCCGCCGACAGGTTGATGGCGATGATCATGTCCCACTTGTCGAGCGGGAATTCCTCGATGGGCGCCACATGCTGGATGCCGGCGTTGTTCACCAGGATGTCGCAGGCGCCGAGCTCGGTCTCGGCGAGCTTCACCATGCCCTCGATCTCGTCGGGCTTCAGCATGTTGGCGGGCGAGTAGAGGCACTTCACGCCGAAGTCGCTCTCGATGGCGGAGCGCTCCTTCTCGATGGCGGCAGCGTCACCCAGGCCGTTGAGGACGATATTGGCGCCCTCCTTGGCGAAGGCACGGGCATAGGCGAGCCCGATACCGCTGGTGGACCCGGTGACGACGGCGACCTTCCCCTTGAGCATGGCAGTTCCCCAAAAAGGCACGGCGTGGCCCCGGACAAGGTGCCGGGGCTCACGATGTAGCGGAGCGGTGTGACGATGCTGTCACGCGCAGGCGAACCTGCCGCGGCAGATTGCAACGCTCCTTGCGGCAGCGCAACGCGCGCCGCCCGGCCCTGCACATGCAAACCGAAAAGTGGCGGTTTGCGGCCCGATGCACTAGATTTCCCGGCGTGACCGCCATCGCCCCTCCTCTTCACGACCACGACCACGGCCAATGCGTCGCCGGGGCGCTGGCGCGCGTGGAGCAGCGCTGCGCCGAGCGCGGGCTGCGGCTCACCCCGCTGCGGCGCGCGGTGATGAAGGCGCTGGCGGAGACCCATTCGCCGGTGGGCGCCTACGACATCGTGCAGCTGCTGGCCACCGCCGGCGAGCCGGTGCCGCCCATGTCGGTCTACCGGGTGCTCGACTTCCTGGTGGCGGAGGGCCTCGCCCACCGCATCGAGAGCCGCAACGCCTATCTCGCCTGCACCCACCCCCACGACGGCGAGGAGGTGGTGGTGTTCCTCATCTGCGAGCGCTGCGGGCTCACCAGGGAAGTCGCCTCCCATGCGGTCGGGCGCGACCTCGCCTGGGCGGCGCGGGCGGCGGGGTTCGAGCCGCGCCAGCGGGTGCTGGAGGTGGCCGGCACCTGCGCCCATTGCCGGGAGGCCGGCGCCGGCCCGGCGCCGGCAGGCGGTTGACGCCTTCCGCGGCGCGGCCTACTCGAAAAGCCGTCCGCGCCCGGTTTCCGCACGTATCAGCGCCTGCGGACGCCCCGTTTCCAAGGATCAGATGCCCATGACCAGCCCTCAGCCCGTGGTTCCGACCGAGCTGCTCGAGGCCGGCCCCGCCGCGCGACGCCCGACCGTCGGCGTGCCCGTGGGCCGGGTCATGGTGGGTGGCGGGGCGCCGGTGGTGGTCCAGTCCATGACCAACACCGACACCGCCGACATCGCCGGCACCGTGCGCCAGGTGGCCGCGCTGGCCCGCGCCGGCTCCGAGATCGTGCGCATCACGGTGGACCGGGACGAGGCCGCCGCCGCCGTGCCGCACATCAAGGAGAAGCTCCTCGCCCAGGGCATCGACGCGCCGCTGGTGGGCGACTTCCACTACATCGGCCACAAGCTGCTCGCCGACCACCCGGCCTGCGCCGAGGCGCTGGACAAATACCGCATCAACCCCGGCAACGTGGGCTTCGGCGACAAGAAGGACCGGCAGTTCGCCGCCATCGTCGAGACCGCCATCAAGCACGACAAGCCGGTGCGCATCGGCGCCAACTGGGGCTCGCTGGACGGCGAGCTGCTCACCCGCCTGATGGACGAGAACGCCCTGCTGCCCCGCCCCGCCGAGGCCCGGGCGGTGACGCGCGAGGCGCTGGTGCGCTCCGCGCTGCTCTCGGCAGCTTTGGCGGAGGAGATCGGCCTCGGACGCGACCGCATCATCCTCTCCGCCAAGGTGTCGGCGGTGCAGGACCTGATCGCGGTGTATGGCGAGCTGTCGCGGCGCTCGGACTACGCCCTGCACCTCGGCCTCACCGAGGCGGGCATGGGCTCGAAGGGCATCGTCGCCTCCACCGCGGCCATGGGCGTGGTGCTGCAGCAGGGCATCGGCGACACCATCCGCGTGTCGCTCACCCCCGAGCCCAACGGCGACCGCACCCGCGAGGTGCAGGTGGCGCAGGAAATCCTGCAGACCATGGGCCTGCGCACCTTCGTGCCGCTGGTGGCCGCCTGCCCCGGCTGCGGCCGCACCACCTCCACCGTGTTCCAGGAGCTGGCGCAGAGCGTGCAGGACATGATCCGCACCCGCATGCCGGACTGGAAGGCCAAGTATCCGGGCGTCGAGACCCTGAACGTGGCGGTGATGGGCTGCATCGTGAACGGGCCGGGCGAGAGCAAGCATGCCGACATCGGCATCTCCCTGCCCGGCACCGGCGAGACGCCCTCCGCCCCGGTGTTCATCGACGGCAGGAAGGTCGCCACCCTGCGCGGCGCCAACATCCAGGACGAGTTCCGCCAGATGGTGGAAGCCTATGTGGAGCGCCGCTTCGGCCTCGGCGCCAAGCTGACAGAGGCGGCTGCGGGAGGTAGCCCGGCGGACGCCGCCGAGTAGCGCCGCCCCGCCATCCCCAACGTTACCAAAATTTCATGCCGCGGCGCCCTACCGGCGCCGTGGTTGCGGGGTCATATGCGCGACGGTCCAACCACCGGAGGCGGAAATGACCCCCGAGGAACGTGCCCTGATCGACGGCCTGTTCGACCGCATGCGCGGTGTCGCGAACCAGCCGCGCGACGCGGAAGCCGAGGCGCTCATCGCGCGCCGCGTCACCGAGGCACCCCACGCAACCTATGCCCTGGCCCAGAGCGTCCTCGTGCAGGAGCATGCGCTCCAGCAGGCCTACGCCCGGATCCAGGAGCTGGAAGCCCAGCTGGAGGAGGCGCAGCAGGCGCGCCAATCCAGCGGCGGCTTCCTGGGCGGCCTGTTCGGCGGCGGCTCCCGCGCGTCCGTCCCCTCTGCCGGCGCCCGCGCCGGCGCGCCGATGGATGTGCCTCCCGGCTACGGCCAGCAGGGCTATCCCCAGCAGCCCGGCGGCTATCCCCCGCAGGGCTATGCGCAGCAGGGCGGCTATCCGCCCCAGTATCCGCCCCAGGGCTATGGCCAGCAGGGCGGTCCTCAGGGCGGCCCCTGGGGCCAGCAGCCCCCGCAGCGTTCGGGCGGCGGCTTCCTGCAGGGCGCCCTTGCGACGGCCGCGGGCGTGGCTGGCGGCGCGCTGCTGTTCGACGGCATCAAGAGCATGATGTCCGGCGGCGGTGGGGCTGTTGCCCATGCCGCGGCGGCTGATCCCTTCTTCGGCGGCAGCAGCGGCGCCACCGGCGACCTCGGCAAGGATGCCCAGAACGCCCTTGGCGGTGCCCAGCCCGCCGCCGGCCAGGACAACAACGACTTCTGGAATGCCGACCCGCAGGACCCCAACGCCGAGGACGTCAATTTCGACGATGGCGGCGACTGGGGCAGCGACAGCGGCGACGACAGCTGGACCTGAGCATTCAGGTCCCGCATCGAAGATTTCGAGACGGCGGTGCCCTGCACCGCCGTCTTGCGTTTTGGCCGCGCGCCGGCTCTGGTTCCGCCGGCCCCGTTTCCATCCGGGAGGCGGATGGGCGCCACGGCGCGCAAAGGAATTCCCTTTGCGCGAAACGCGCTCTAGCTTGCCGGCAAACGGGCGCTGCGCCCGAAACCGGGAACGACGACGCCATGACGCCCTTCGGTCGCCGCGTGCGCGACCTGCGCGCCCAGAAAGGCGTGACCCTCACCGAGATGGCCGGCGCCATCGGGGTCAGCCCCACCTATCTCTCGGCGCTGGAGACGGGCAAGCGCGGCAAGCCCACCTGGGCGCTGGTGCAGCGCGTCATCGCCTATTTCAACGTGATCTGGGACGAGGCGGAAGACCTCCAGCGCCTCGCCGAGGTGTCGAAGCCGCGCGTGGTGGTGGACACCGCCGGCCTCAGCCCGCAGGCCACGGAACTCGCCAACGTGCTGGCCCGCGAGATCGGCCACCTGCCCCCGGAAGCGGTGGCCGAGCTGCTGGGCCGGCTCAAGATCCTGCGCCGGCGCGGCTGACGGCAGCGACCGGCGCCCAACCCACCCGAGCGACTCCCCGGCCCGTTTCCCCGCTGTTCCGCGCACGCCGCGTCACGCCACGGCTTGCGCGGACGCATGCAGATGCCCCCGGCCATGACGGCCCGGGACCGGCGTCTGCACGTCGAGAGATCCCCGAGAGGCCGGGCAGGACCAGACAACGCCCTTCAGGGCTTCAGGCAGACTGCCACCACCTGCTTCACCTCGTGCAGGCATTCCACCTCCGTCCTGCCCTCCCGGGCGGAGAAGACGGCGATGTGCTGCATGCCGCGGTCGTGGTTGACGCAATAGCCGCCGATCAGGCTCTCGCCGCCCTCGCAGCTAGCGAGGCAACCGGCGGCCGGGCAGGCGGCGGCGCGCACGGTGATGTTGGCCGAGGCCGCGCTGCGGGCGCGCCCTGCGGCCCCTCGGGGGCCGGCAGGACCGGCGGAAACCCGGGGCATCCACGGGACCGCGCAGGACCAGCCGCCCCGGCGGGCCCCGCGACACCGGCAGGCCCCTGGGGACCGGCCGCACCAGCCGGCCCCTCGGGCCAGAGGGACCGGGCGCGCCTTCAAGGCGGCCGCGAGCGACGGGGCCAGCGCCACCCAGCTTGACCAAACGCACCATGTCACCCCTCCCCGCGGATGGAGCACACGGCGCATGGTGAAGCTTCGCCTCGAGGAAGAAAAAGGCCCTCTACGCCGGATTAGGTATTCCGGCGCAACAGTTTAGGGCCGCTCCGCCCCGGCATCCCGTGCTCACGCGCAGCCCTCCCGGCGACAGGGTCCGGCGCGCCATGCGCCCGGCATCGCCCGCCCGCTCAGCCGCGGGCCTTCACCAGCGCCTGCGTGGTCTGCTGGAGCCGAAAGGCCAGGTCCCGCAGCACCGAGCGGGCGAGGGAGGGGGTCTTGTCGAGCAGCGAGAGGAACAGGTCCGTCTCGATGCGCAGGACGCTCATGGTCGCGCCGGCCCGCACGGTGGCGGTGCGCGGCTCCCCGGTGAGGACGCCCATCTCCCCCACCACGGTGTCGCGGCCGAGCCGGGCCACCTCATGGGCCGCGCCGCCGGCCGAGACCTCGATGACGGCGGTGCCGTCCAGCACCACATAAGCGGCGTCGGGCGCCTCGCCCTGCTCGAACAGGACGTCGCCGACGGCCACGTCCAGCCGGGTGGCAGAGAAGGCCAGGAGCCGCAGCTGGCTCGGCTCCAGGTCACGGAACATGGGGATGCGCGCCAGCGTGCGGGCTTCGTCTTCGATGCTCATGTCTCGACCCCCTCGCGTCCGCGCGGGCAGGAGCCCGGCGCACGCCTGGTCTTCAGCTCAGGCCCGGGCCGCCTCAAGCGGCGCTTCCCCCGCACCGGGCACGTCGATCCGCTCGATCTGGCCATGGGTCATCACGATGACCGCGCTGAACAGATGAAGCGGCTCCCCCGCATCTAGGACGACAAGGGTGGTGCGTCCAGTGCGGCGGGCCAGGACCGCCTCCAGAAGCTGGCTCTGCTCGGACGGCGCGAGGGGCACGAGCGCATCGTCGATGACGAGAATGGTGGGGTCGGCCACGAGGCAGCGGGCGAGGGTGAGCTTGCCCCGCTCCGCCGCCGCGAGCGGCAGGCCGCCCTCGCCCACGGTGACGTCGAGGCTGAGGCGCTCCACCTGGCCGATGAGCCCTTCCTGCGCCAGGCAGCCGCGCACGATCTCGTCCACCACCGCCGCCGCCCCGGCCCGGTCGGCGGCGATGCGGCCGAACAGCAGGTTGTCGCGCACGGTCAGGGCCTGGCAATAGGCATCCGGCTGGTAGCGGGCCAGCGCGATGCCGGACACCGCCCTCAGGTGGGCGAGCTGGGCGCGGGCGGAGAGCGCGCGTTCCTGCCAGCCTTCGTCCACGAGGCCGAAGCGGTGCCGCGGCTCGCAATAGCGGCCGGCGATGCGCACGAGCAGCATGCGCTCCTCGGCGGAGAAGATCTCGTCCGCCCTGGTGGCGAGGAGGCCGGCCGCGCGCATCTCCTCGGCGCGGATGAGGCCCTTGGTGTCGATCCCGGGAAGGTCCTCCGGCCCCCCGGCCAGGTCCGTGAGGATGCGCAGCGCGGCAAGGCCGAACCGCCGCAGATCGTCGGCGAGGCCCACCTTCTCCAGGAGCGGCGCGAGGCCGGGGTCGCACAGCAGGGAGGCGGCGCCGCGCCCGTCGTTCACCGGGGTCGCGAACAGAATGTTCTCGGCCAGCGTCATCCAGCGGTTGAAGGCGGCGAAGCGGAACGGCTCCATCAGCACCCGACCGGTCTCCGCCTGGCGGCGGGCCACCGCATCGGTCACCACGGCGCGCAGCGTCACGAGGCGTTCGGTGAGCGCCGGGTCGCGCTCGGGATCGAGCCGCCGCTCCAGCCCGAGCCGCACCACCAGGTCGCCCAGCCCCCCCAGCGACAGGGCCGCGAGCACGTGGCGATCGAGGGCCGCGGCGTCCGGCAGGCCGAGGCTTTCGAGGTCGAGGCCGGCAAGGGCGACGCCGGACAGATCGATGGCCCGGCCGGAGGCGTGCCAGGGCCGCCGCCGCACGGCGCAGACGAGGTTCTCCCGGAGCGTGCCGTTGATGACGATGGGCTCGCCCCCCGCATAGGCCACGTGGCGGCCGTAGAGCGCCTCCGGCATGGCGGCCAGGTCGTGCCCGCCCAGGCGCACGGCGCCGGTGTAGAGGGAGATGGCGCGCCCGCAGACCTTGGCCACCGCATGCTTGCCGCCGGCATCCGGCCCCTTGAGGGCGACCGCGGTGCCCGGGGCGATCTCGAAGCTCACCCCCTCCATCACCGCGCCGCCGGTGGCATCCGCAATGCCGAGGTCGGCCGCGCGCACGGACCCGTCGAAGGCCGGCGCCGGCCCGGCGGGCACGTCCTGCACCCCCTCGGGCCACACCTCGCGGGTCTCCAGGTAATAGCGGGCGAAATCATAGCGCACCTGGGCGACAAGGCGCTTCTCGTCCCAGTCGATGATGTCCTTCAGCGGCTCGGGAATCTGGCTGTAGGCCGCCACCACCGCCACCAGCTGGCCGATGTTGATGGCTCCCGACAGGGCCAGCCAGCCGCCCACCGCGTAGAAGACCAGGGTCGGCACATCCGACATGAGGAGGTTGAGCACCCGGTCGGTGGCGGTCTGCCGCTTCATGTTGAGGCTCGCCTCCGAGACGATGGCGAGGCGGTTGTCCACCTCCCCCCGCTCGAACGGGCTGGTGGCGAAGCCATGCACCAGCGGCAGCCGGTCGATGCCGGACATGATCCTCTTGCCGAGCGCCACCGCCTCCCGCTGGTAGACCTTGAGCTTGTGGGCATTGTCCCGGCGCTGGATGCCGAGCAGGAGGTAGTTGAGCGCCAGGATGCCGATGGCGCAGCCGCCCAGCGCCGCGTTCTGGGTGAAGATGAGCAGGGTCGCCGAGCCGATCAGCCCGGCGGACTTGGCCGGCTGGGCGAAGGCCATGCCGGCGAAGGGGGAGATGGGCCCCACCTCGAACCGCATCATGTTACCAACTTCGAGCGCCTTGCTCTTCATCGGCGCTTCCGGCCGCAGGCGCTGGATGATGTCGAACAGTTTCTGCCTGAGACCGACAAGGATGCGCTCGCCGAGCCGGGCCTTCGCCATCTCGATCAGCCGGGAAATGTGCTGCTGTATGAGCTGGAGCGCGAGCAGCACCGCCGCGAGGCCGATCAGCAGCTCAAAGCCGGAGACCTCGAATCCGCCAAAGTTCCAGAACACCGCGCCGCCCAGCGCATCCGGCACGGCGAGGTCGAATTCCAGGAAACGGGGCACCTTGCCGGAGATGGCGTCGGTCACGCCGTTCACGATCAGCCGCGGCAATTCCAGCGAGGCATAGTTGAACGGCAGCAGCAGAAGAACCAGCGCGAACAGCTTGATATGGCTCAGGGGCGCGGCCCGCCACAGGTAGGCCAGCATCTCCCGCGGCAAGCCCGGTCCCGGCCCCGCGCCGCCATGGGCCGGAGGCTCCGTTCCACCCGGCACGGACGGGGAAGGGATGCTCATGCCGTCTTTCTTGCGGGCCGGCCGCGCCGATGACAAGCCCCCAAACAGGGGAAGACATCTGAATTCAGGCACTTCCCGCGGGTGCTGGCCGCCCGTCCCGGCAGCGCTCCACATACAGGCGGTAGAATCGTCCCAGCCGCTCCGGCGCGCTCCGCTCCAGCGCCTGCGCCCGCGCGGCCGCCGCGTCGAGGGCGCCGGCGCCGAAGTCGGACATGAGCGCCCCATGGGCCTCCACCAGCGCCGCGAAGTCCGCCGTTCTGGCGAAATCCTCATCTCCGGCAAGGAGATAGAGCTGGCTTGCCCGGGACTTGCCCTTGAGCATCAGCAGGTCCGCCTCCAGGAAGGCGAGGCCTCCCGCCGCCTGCATGGTCGCCTCGGAGACGAGGATGTCGACCCGCATGTTCTTGGTCGCCCCCTCGATCCGCGAGGCCAGGTTCACGTCGTCGCCGAGGCAGGAATATTCGAGCCGCTGCTCCGAGCCGAGATTGCCCACGCAGCAAGGCCCCGTCGCCAGCCCGACGCCGCAGCGCACCGGCGCGAAGGCCCGCCCCGCGGCCTCCGCCTCCCGGCGCCAGCCCTCGTTCAGCTGGTCGAGCCGGCGGGACATGGCGAGGGCGCAGAGGGCGGCGTTGCGGGCGTGGTGCGGGTCGTCCACCGGCGCGTTCCAGAACGCCATGATGGCGTCGCCGATGTATTTGTCGATGGTGCCCCCGTGGGCCAGCACCACCTCGGTCATGGGGGTGAGATAGGCGTTCATGAAGCGCGTAAGCGCCTGCGCATCCATGGTTTCCGACAAAGAGGTGAAATCGCGCAGGTCGCAGAAGAGGATGGTGATCTCCCGCGTCTCCCCGCCCAGCACCAGGCGCTCGGGGTTCTCCGCCAGCTTCTCCACCACCTTGGGCGAGACGAAGCGGCCGAACACCGAGCGCACCCATTTCTTCTGCTGCTGCTCGTCGCGATAGAGCGCGAGCACCCCCATGAGATAGACGCCGAGCACCACCGCCCCCGGCCCCATGGGATCGAGCAGCAGGTCCAGCCGGGTGAAGGCAAGCCACGCCCCCGCCGCCAGCGCCGCCACCACCAGCGCCCCGGCCAGGCCCGCAGCCGGCGCCGAGACCCGCGGCAGCACCAGGGCGAGCAGAAGCCCCAGCAGTGCGGCAAGCACCATCTCCGCGCCTCGCGCCCAGTCCGGCCGCACGAGGTTCGCCCCCGTCACCACATGCTCGATGAGCTGGGCCTGGACCTCGACGCCGGCCACCGCCGCATCCAGCGGTGTCGCCCGCGTGTCCATCAGCCCCGCGGCGCTGGTGCCGACCAGGATGATGCGGCCATCCACCTCGCTTCTGGCAACGCTGCCGTCGAGCACCGACGCGGCGGAAAGGAAGCGGCGGGGAGCGGTGGGGGTGAAGCGCACCCGCACCTCGCCCTGGGCGTCGGTGGGCACCTCCAGGGCGCCGATCCTCACCGCCGTGATGCCGGACTGGGTGCCGAAGCCCGCATCACCCGAGGCGTTGGAGGCGCGCACCACGTAAGTGGAGGCCCCCTGCGCCACGCGGAGCGCCTCGGCTCCAAGGCCGGGCACGATCTTACCCTCAAGCCCCAGCAGCAGCGGCACCCGCCGCACCACCTGGTCGCGGTCCGGCAGCCAGTTGAGCGCGCCGATGCCCCAGGCAGCGGCCGCGAGCGCCGGCAGTGGCGCCACCGCGCCGGAAAAGCGCGGCAGGAACACGCCGGGATCATCACCGGCAGTGGCGAGACCCCATTTCGCTGGATAGACGCCGCCCGCCCGCGCGTCCGTCAGCACCGCGCCGAGCACGGAGGGCCCGGCGCCGAGCCTGCGGGCAAGCTTCTCGTCATTGCCCTCGCGGCCGGCCAGGGCCGCCTGCACCGGGGCGCGGACGTCCTCCGGCAGGAGGCCGGCGACGGCGGCGGGGTCGAGCCGGTCGGGCTCGGCAAAGACCATATCGAACGCGATGGCGGCGGCGCCAAGGTCCGTCAGCCGCTCCACCAGCTGCGCCACCGTCGCCCGTGGCCAGGGCCACTGGCCGATGCGGGCGAGGGACGCCTCGTCCACGTCGACGATGCGCACCGGCAGGTCCGGATCGTAGGGGCGGGGCGCGGCGCGCTGGTAGAGGTCGAACAGGCCGTTGCGCGCATCCCTGAGCGGGCCGGGATCCGTCCCCATCACGAGAAGGCCAGCGGCGAGCGGGCCGCCCACGGCGAGCCAATAGAGGCGGGACCACATGCGGCAATGAGCTTCCCTTGCAGGCGCCGGAGCCTAGCGCGCGGGCCGGCGGCGTGGAAGCGGCCTCGGGAAGGCCCGCTCGAAGCACCAGCCCACGCCATTCCGTTGACGCCCATGCTATCCCATGTTAGCCCATTATTACCCATAAACACGTTGGACGGCTTTCCGCCGTCGCGCGGTGGGGGCGCCACGGCGTCCGCCGCAGAATGAGGACACCCGGGCGCCATGGACCGCTTCGTGTCCACCTACACGATGCGCCTCGACGCCAAGGGCCGGGTCTCCATCCCCGCGCCCTACCGGACGGTGCTCGCCAAGGACGGCGCGGAGGGGCTCTACTGCCATCCGAGCCTTGCGGAGCCCGCGCTCGATGCGGGCGGGAACCGGCTCATCGGCGAGATCGACACGCTGATCGCCCGCTACCCGCCCTATTCGGAGGAACGGGAGGAGCTGGCCGCCGCCCTCTACGGCACCAGCGAGACGCTACGCATCGACCCGGAGGGCCGGGTGGTGCTGACGGAGACACTGAAGGCCCACGCCGAAATCACCGACCAGGTGGCGTTCGTGGGACTGGGACACAAATTCCGGATCTGGGAACCGGAGCGGCTGAAGGCGCATCTCGCGGAGGCCACCCGAAGGGTGCGCGAGCTGCGCAAGGCCATCGGCTCCCGAGCCGAGACCACGCGGGGCGAAAAGGAATGACGACGGGCCACGGGGTCGGCCCCGCCGACGCCGCTGGCGGACCGGCCCGTCATCTTCCGGTGATGCTCCGCGAGGTTCTCGCGCACCTCGCGCCGAAGGAGGCCGGCCGCTATGTGGACGGCACCTTCGGCGCAGGAGGCTATACGCGGGCGATCCTCGCCGCGGCCGACTGCCGGGTGCTCGCCATCGACCGCGACCCCACCGCCATCGCCGCCGGGCAGGAGCTGGTCGCCGCCTCCGGCGGGCGGCTGCTGCTGGCCCACGATCGCTTCTCGCGCCTCGACGAGATCGCCGCCGAGCGGAATTTCGCCCCCCTCGACGGGGTGGTGCTGGACATCGGCGTCTCCTCCATGCAGCTCGACGAGGCCGAGCGCGGCTTCTCCTTCCGCCGCGACGGGCCGCTCGACATGCGCATGGCGGCGAGCGGCCCCTCCGCCGCCGACCTCGTGGCCGAGCTCGACGAGGTGAGCCTCGCCCATGTCATCTGGTCGCTGGGGGAGGAGCGGCAGTCCCGCGCCATCGCCAAGGCCATCGTCAAGGCCCGCGCGGAGGCGCCCATCACCCGCACGGCCCAGCTGGCGGAGATCGTGTCACGGGTGGTCTGGTCGAAGCCCGGCGAGGTGCACCCGGCCACCCGGACCTTCCAGGCGCTGCGGATCGCCGTGAACGAAGAGCTGGACGAGCTGGTCCGCGCCCTCGCCGCCGCCGAGCGCGCCCTGAAGCCTGGCGGCCGGCTGGTGGTCGTCACCTTCCATTCCCTTGAGGACAGGATCGTTAAGACTTTTCTGTCACACCGGGCTAAGGCACCGTCCGCCTCGCGCCACCTGCCGCAAGCGGAAGGACCGGAGCCCTCCTTCCGCCTTGTGGCGAAAGGCGCAGTGGAGCCGGGTCCCGACGAAGTGGCAGGAAATCCGCGCTCCAGGTCCGCGAAGCTTCGCGCGGCCGAACGCACGGAGGCCCCGGCGCATCCGGGCGGTGACCTGATGGGGCTGCTTCCGGCCCCACCACCGCAACGCCACGGGCGGAGACGCTAGAGAAGATGTTCCGGGTCGCCAACGTCGTGATGGTCGTCGCGCTTCTGGTGACCGCAGCCGTGGTCTACCAGCTCAAGTACGCCTCCACCGCCGAAGCCGAGCGCCTCGCCAGCCTGCGCGCGCAGATCCGCAAGGAGCGAGACGCCATCTCCCTGCTGCGCGCCGAATGGGCGCGCCGCACCTCGCCCATCTACATCCAGGGCCTGGCGGAGCGGCACCTCGACATGAAGCGGCTGGACGTGGATTCCATCTCCAGCCTCGATGACCTGCCCGAGAAGCCCGCCAACAATGACGACGGCATCGGCGGCATCCTCGAGGCCCTCAGCGATGCCCCGCTGGTCACCTCCTCCACCGGCAAGGTGAGCGGCTCGGCCACCGCGCCCATCAGCTCCGGCGGCGCGACCGTGCCCGCCACCTCGGCCCTGCGCCCGGCCCATCCGCCGGCTCCCAAGCCGGCTTCCACCGCGGCGGCAACCCCCGCGAGCCGGACACAGACCCGGCCGGCCATGCCGCCCCAGCCGCTCCCCGCCGCCCCTGTGGCGCCACCCACCCAGCCGCAGCCCGAAGCACCGTCCAATCCTCTGGAGCGCTTCTTCTCCGGGTTCCATTGAGGAGGCCGCCATGGATGACATGAACACCTTCTCCGCCCGCGCCGCCCGCATGGGCGGCACCGCCTGGTCCGCCACCCTTCGCACCCTCGACCGGTGGGACAAGGCGTGCGGTGTCTTCCTCGCCGTCTGCGGCCGCGTGTCGGGCCAGGGTGCCCGGGTCGCGGCCCGCTGGGGCGGCAGGGCCACCATGGCCACGGCCCGCATCATCCAGAGCCTCGCCCTCGCCGGCGGCCACCTCGGCTATCGCGGCGGCCGGCATATGGTGCGCGGCCTGTTCGGCCTCGACCGCGGCGATGCGGACACGGTCGCGCGCAGCCGGATCAAGCTGATCATGCTGGCATTCTGCGGCGTGTTCGTCGCCATCGCGATCCAGCTCTCCCACCTCGCCGTCACCTCTGATCCCGGTGGCACGCGCGGCCGCGGGACCGACGCCGTCGCTTCGGCGCGTCCGGACATCATCGACCGCAACGGCGACATCGTCGCCATCGACGTGAAGTCCCCCTCCCTCTTCGCCGAGCCCAAGCGTCTCATCGATCCGGACGAGGCGCTGGAAGGCCTGCTCAAGGTGCTGCCGGACCTCGACGTGGCCGAGGCCCGCGCCCGCCTCAACTCCGGCAAGGGCTTCGTTTGGCTGAAGCGCGAGATCACGCCGTCGCAGATGCGGGCCATCCACCGGCTCGGCATCCCGGGCATCGGCTTCCTGAAGGAGAACCGCCGGATCTACCCGGACGGCCCCATCCTGTCCCATGTCATGGGCGGCGTGAACGTGGACAACCAGGGCATTTCCGGCATCGAGAAGTGGATCGACGGCCGAGGCCTCGCCGAACTCCACCTCGCCGGCTTCGCCACCGACCGCCGGCAGGAGCCGGTGCAGCTCTCCATAGACATGCGCGTGCAGCATGCGGTGCGTGACGAGCTGGTGCGGGCGAAGAACAAGTTCTCCGCCCTCCACGCCATGGCGGTGGTGACTGAAGTGAACACCGGCGAGATCATCTCCATGGTCTCGATTCCGGACTTCGACCCCAACGTGTCCGGCAATCCGAAGGACGACGCCTACCTCAACCGCCTGACCACCGGCGTCTACGAGATGGGCTCCACCTTCAAGGCGCTGTCCTTCGCCATGGCGCTCGATTCGGGGAAGATCGGGCTGAACTCCTCCTTCGACGCCCGCGGCGCCCTGCACTTCGGCAAGTTCGCCATTCACGACTACCACGCCGAGAACCGGGTCCTCAGCGTGCCGGAGATCTTCCTCGTGTCGTCCAACGTGGGCACGGCGAAGATGGTGCTCTCCCTCGGGGTCGAGGCGCACAAGACCTTCCTCAAGAAGATGGGCCAGCTCGACCGGCTGCGCACCGAGCTGCCGGAAAGCTCCGAGCCCATCGTGCCGAAGCGCTGGGGCGAGCTGAACTCCGCCACCATCGCCTTCGGCCACGGCCTCTCCGTCGCCCCGCTTCAGGCGGTGATGGCGGTGAATTCCATGGTCAACGGCGGCTTCCTCATTCCACCCACATTCCTCAAGCGCTCCCAGGAGGATGCGCAGAAGGTGGCGGTACGGGTGCTGAAGCCCGAGACCTCCGACAAGATGCGCTACATCATGCGCCTCAATGCGGAGAAGGGCACCGCCACCAAGGCGGAGGTGCCGGGTTATCTGGTGGGCGGCAAGACCGGCACCGCCGAGAAGGTGGTGAACGGCCGCTACGCCAAGAACAAGCTGCTCACCTCGTTCACGGCCGTCTTCCCCATGGACAAGCCGCGCTACCTGGTGCTGGTGATGCTCGACGAGCCGAAGGCCACCTCCGAGACCTACGGCTTTGCCACCTCCGGCTGGAACGCGGCGCCCACCACCGGCAAGATCGTGGAGCGCATCGCGCCCCTGCTCAACATCGCCCCCCGGCAGAACCTGCCCAACGCCGAGCAGCTGCTGCGGATGCCGCTGAAGGTGGCCGACCGGAACTGACCGGCCGGCCCCGCACATGGATACCACCTGCCACGGGGCGGCCGTCACGGCAGGGTGACAACCGGTGCGCGTGGATGCCAAAAGAGGTCCGATGACCCATCAAACCCTCGGACAGATCCTCGACAGCCATGCTCGCGTTCTGACGCCCGGCGCGGACGGGGACATCATCACCGGCTTGTCCGCCGACAGCCGCAGGATCAAGCCCGGCGACCTGTTCGTCGCCATCCCCGGCACCCATGCGGACGGCAGCCGCTTCATCGCCGATGCCGTCGGCCGCGGAGCCGCCGCGGTGCTGATGGAGCCCGTCGCCCCTCGCCCTGCCCTTCCGCCGCAGGTGGCCTTGGCCTTCACCCTCGATGCGCGGCGCTCCCTGTCGCTGGCAGCGGCGCGCTTCTATCCGCGCCAGCCGGCGACCATCGCCGCCGTCACCGGCACGGCTGGAAAGACCTCGGTCGCCTTCTTCCTTCGGCAGATCTGGGAAAAGCTGGGCCACAAGGCCGCGTACCTCGGCACCATCGGTCTCGTCGCGCCCGACGGATCCACCTACGGCAGCCTGACCACGCCCGATCCGGTCGAGCTCCATGCCACCCTGGACCGGCTGGCGGAGGAGGGCGTCACGCACATGGCGCTCGAAGCCTCATCCCACGGCCTCGACCAGAAGCGACTCGACGGGGTGCGCCTCTCGGCCGGCGGCTTCACCAATCTCGGCCGCGACCATCTCGACTACCATCCCACCATCGACGCCTATTTCCGGGCGAAGCTTCGCCTTTTCACCGAGGTGATGCCCACCACGGCACCCGCGGTGGCCGTCACGGCCGCGCCCTTCGCCGCCACCGCCCTCGCCTGGGCGCAGACGCGGGGCCTTGCGACCCTTCCCATCGGCGAGGGGCAGGCCTCCGGCCTCGACATCTTCGGCGTGACCGGCGCCGATGCCGGACAGAAGGTGATCTTTGCGGACGGCACCAGCGCCGTGGTGCCCCTGGTGGGCCGCTTCCAGCTCGACAACGCGCTGCTCGCCGCCGGCCTCGCCATCGCCAGCGGGGCGGGACGAGGCGAGGCGCTGAAGGCCCTCGCCGACCTGAAGGGCGTGCCCGGCCGGCTGGAGCGCATCGGCAACGATCCCCGCCGCCTGGTGTTCGTGGACTACGCCCACAAGCCGGAGGCGCTCGCCACCGTGCTCGATACCCTGCGCGCGGCGATCCCCGGCCGGCTCATCGCGGTGTTCGGCTGCGGCGGCGACCGGGACAAGGGCAAGCGCCCCATCATGGGCGCCATCGCCGCCATGAAGGCGGACCTGGTGATCGTCACGGACGACAACCCCCGCAGCGAGGATCCGGCGGTGATTCGCGCCGAAATCCTCGCCGGAACCCAGGGCGCGGGGGGAACCGGCGCGGAGGAGATCGGCGACCGCGCCGAGGCCATCCGGTCAGCCGTGGCCCGGCTCCAGCCTGGGGATGCGCTGCTTGTTGCCGGCAAGGGTCACGAAACCGGCCAAATCATCGGCGACCGGACATATCCATTCTCGGACGCGGCAGAGGTGCGCGCGGCCATGGGAGAGGAAGCGGCATGAGCACGAGCGGGCGGGTCCTCCACTCCGTCGCCGAGATGCAGGCGGCCATGGGTGCCGACGTGCACGGCACGCCGGCCGATGCGACCGGAATCTCCATCGACAGCCGGACCCTCGCGCCCGGCGACGCCTTCTTCGCCATTGCCGGCGAGAACAGCGACGGCCACGCTTATGTGGCAAAGGCCCTCGATGCGGGAGCTTCCGTCGCCGTTGTGGCGCGGGAGAAGGCGGATGCCTTTCCCGAAGGCGCCCCGCTCCTGGTGGTAGATGATGTGCTGGACGGCCTCGCCGCTCTCGGCCGCGCCGCCCGCGCCCGCTCGGAGGCGGGCATCGTCGCGGTGACGGGTTCGGTGGGCAAGACCACAACCAAGGAGGCGCTGCACATCGCCCTCGGCGCGGACGGGCAGACCCACGCCTCCGCCGCCTCCTACAACAATCACTGGGGCGTGCCCCTCTCCCTCGCCCGCCTGCCGCGCGAGGCGCGCTACGGCGTGTTCGAGATCGGCATGAACCATCCCGGCGAGATCACGCCCCTGGTGAGGATGGTGCGTCCGCAGGTAGCGGTAGTGACCACCGTGGAACCGGTGCACATCGCCCAGTTCTCCTCCATCGAGGAGATCGCCGATGCCAAGGCCGAAATCTTCGATGGGGTCGAGCCCGGCGGCGCCGCGGTGCTCAACCTCGACAACCCGCGGTTTCCCCGCCTCAAGGCGGCGGCGGAGGCGCGCGGCATCGCCCGTATCGTCAGCTTCGGCGAAAGCGCCGGCGCGGACGTGCGGCTGAAGGAGGCCGCCCTCCACTCCTATTGCTCCGTCGCGGTGGCCGACGTGATGGGCATGCCGGTGACCTTCAAGGTGGGGATGCCGGGTCGCCACATCGTGCAGAACATGCTGGCCGTGCTGGCCACAGCCAAGCTTCTGGGCGCGGACATGGCGCTCGCCGCCCTCGCCCTCTCCCGGCTGAAGCCGCCGCCGGGGCGCGGGGTGCCACTCCAGCTGCAGGTACGGGGCGGGCAGGCGACGCTGCTGGATGAAAGCTACAATGCCAACCCCGCTTCCATGCGTGCCGCCCTTGACGTGCTGAGCCGCACCCCCGTGGGGCCGCGCGGACGACGCATCGCCGTGCTCGGCGACATGCTGGAGCTGGGTGTGGACGGCGAAGCCCACCACGCCGGCCTCGCCGAGGCCATCCGGGTGGCCAAGATCGACCAGGTCTATTGCTGCGGGCCGCTGATGCATGCGCTCTGGCAGGCATTGCCTTCCGAACGGCGCGGCGGCTATGCCATCCATGCGACCCATCTCGAACCCATGGTAGCCGCCGCCATCAGGGCCGGGGACACACTCATGGTGAAGGGATCCAACGGCAGCCGCATGGGCCCCCTGGTCAAGAGCCTCGCCGAGCGCTTCCGCGCGGGCGAGGATGCGCTCCTCGAAGGATAACCCCCTTATGCTCCAGTGGCTTACTGAGTTCCACTCGTCCTTTTCGGCCTTCAACGTCTTCCGCTACATCACCTTCCGCACCGGCGGGTCGGTGGTGACTGCGCTGATGTTCGTGTTCCTGTTCGGCCCCGGCATGATCTCCACGCTGCGCCTCAAGCAGGGCAAGGGCCAGCCGATCCGCACCGACGGGCCGCAGTCGCACCTTCTGACCAAGAAAGGCACGCCCACCATGGGCGGGCTGATGATCCTCTCCGGCATCCTCGTCGCCACCCTGTTGTGGGCGAACCTCTCCAACATCTATGTCTGGGCGGTGATGCTGGTGACCCTGGGCTTCGGCCTCATCGGCTTCTACGACGATTATCTGAAGGTGACGAAGCAGACCCACAACGGCCTGTCGGGCAAGACCCGCCTCGCCATCGAGGCGGTGATCGCCGGCGTCGCCGTGGTCATCATGATGACCTACGGCAAGTCGGGCCTCTCCACCTCGGTCGCCTTCCCCTTCTTCAAGGACCTGCTGCTGAACCTCGGCATGTTCTTCGCCATCTTCGGCATGTTCGTCATCGTGGCGGCGGGCAATGCGGTGAACCTCACCGACGGCCTGGACGGCCTTGCCATCGTGCCGGTGATGATCGCCGCCGGCTCCTTCGGCTTCATCGCCTACCTCTCGGGCAACGTGGTGTTTGCCGACTATCTGCAGATCCACTACGTGGCCGGCGTCGGCGAGCTGGCGGTGGTGTGCGGCGCGCTAATGGGCGCGGGCCTCGGCTTCCTGTGGTTCAACGCCCCGCCCGCCCAGGTGTTCATGGGCGACACCGGCTCCCTCGCGCTGGGCGGCCTGCTGGGCACCGTCGCCGTCGCCACCAAGCACGAGATCGTGCTGGCGGTGATCGGCGGCCTGTTCGTGCTGGAGGCGGTCTCCGTGATCGTGCAGGTGGCGTCCTTCAAGCTCACCGGCAAGCGCGTGTTCAAGATGGCGCCCATCCACCACCATTTCGAGCAGCTCGGCTGGACCGAGCCGCAGGTGGTCATCCGCTTCTGGATCATCGCCGTGGTGCTGGCCCTGGCCGGCCTCGCGACGCTGAAGCTGCGGTGAGGCACGGGGGAAGCCACTGAATAGAAAAGGCCCGCGGGGACATCCCCGCGGGCCTTTTTCATGCCGGTGCCCGCGTCCGCTTCACCGGTCGCAGGTCTTGATGCCGAACGGCACATAGGCCGGGCAGAAACGGAAGACGGCGGTGAGCAGCATCACCAGCCCCACCGCGCCAACCACCCAGGCCCAGACGCCGAGCCCAGACAGCGCCGCCACCGAAGGCGCCACGAACGGCACGACGATGAGAACGATCCCCACGATGAACCGCAGCACGCGGTCCATGCCACCAACGTTTGCCATGCCCTCAACCTCCTAAGGAACCGGACCTCGACCCTACCTACATTCAATGTTCTGAATGTAGGTTCAGGTCAAGCGCGGGATTTCCCGTAAGGCCGCTGTGGTTGCGAAAGGCGTTCGCACTTTCCGCGGCTTTGCTCTAGACGGGGAGGCGAGCTTCCATTGCCTCCCCGGAATTTTCGCACCGCCATGATCCCCGTCACCACCTTCAAGGATCAGACCGTCGCCCTTTTCGGGCTCGGCGGCTCCGGTCTCGCCACCGCGCAGGCGCTTCTGGCCGGCGGCGCCCGTGTCGTTGCCTATGATGACGCCGAAGCCTCCCGCCGCAAGGCCGGCGAGGCGGGCGTTCCGGTCCAGGATCTGCGCTCCATCGACTGGACCGTCGTCGCCGCCCTCGTCCTTGCCCCCGGCGTGCCCCTCACCCATCCCGATCCGCACTGGTCGGTGAAGCTGGCGCGCGCCGCGGGCGTCGAGGTGATCGGCGACATCGAGCTGTTCTGCCGCGAGCGGCAGGCCATCGCCAGGCGCTCGCCCTTCATCGCCATCACCGGCACCAATGGCAAGTCCACCACCACCGCGCTCATCGCCCACATCCTTCGGGTGGCCGGGCGCGACGTGCAGCTGGGCGGCAACATAGGCACCGCCATCCTCTCCCTCGCCCCGCCGAAGCCGGGCCGGGTGCATGTGATCGAGTGCTCCTCCTACCAGATCGACCTCGCCCCGAGCCTCGATCCGTCCGTCGGCGTCATGCTCAACGTGACGCCCGACCATCTGGACCGCCACGGCACCCTCGAGAACTACGCTGCGGTCAAGGAGCGCCTCATCGTCGGCGTCGAGGGCGGGGGCACCGCCGTGGTCGGTGTCGACGATGATTTCTCCGCCGCCATGGCCGACCGGGCGGAGCAGGCCGGCACCCACGTGGTGCGCATCTCCGTGGTACGGCCCCTGCCCGACGGCATCTGGCGCGACGCGGAGACGCTGGTCGTCTCCGAGGGCGGCGCCGAGCGCTTCCGCCTGCCCCTGGCCGGCATCGGCTCGCTGCGCGGCGCGCACAATGCGCAGAACGCCGCCGCGGCCTTCGCCACCTGCCGTGCCCTCGGCGTCGCGCCGGAGGTGATCACCGTCGCCATGAAGCGCTTTCCCGGCCTTGCGCATCGCATGGAAGAGGTGGGCAACAAGGGCAAGGTGCTGTTCGTCAACGATTCCAAGGCCACCAACGCCGATGCCGCCGAGCG
The DNA here is from genome assembly GCF_043194755.2 of Xanthobacter nonsaccharivorans. Classification (NCBI taxonomy): domain Bacteria; kingdom Pseudomonadati; phylum Pseudomonadota; class Alphaproteobacteria; order Hyphomicrobiales; family Xanthobacteraceae; genus Xanthobacter; species Xanthobacter nonsaccharivorans. Next base: position 5,060,230 of record NZ_CM195526.1, read on the forward strand.
CGCGCTCACGAGCTTCACGGACATCTTCTGGATCGCCGGCGGCAAGCCGAAAGCAGGTGGCATCACGCCGCTGAAGCCCTGGTTCGACCGCATCGCCAAGGCCTACCTCATCGGCGAGGCGGCCGGCGACTTCGCCGCGACCCTCGGCGCCGACGTCCCGCACGAGATCGTCGGCACGCTGGACAAGGCGGTGGAAGCCGCCGCCCGCGACGCGGAAGTGTCCGGCGCCGACGAACCGGTGGTGCTGCTCTCGCCCGCCTGCGCCAGCTTCGACCAGTATCCCAACTTCGAGGTGCGCGGCGATGCCTTCCGCGCGCTGGTGCGCGCCCTTCCAGGCATCGCCGCGCGGGAGAAGTCCACCCAGCCGGCGGCGCAGGTGGAGCAGCCGAAGGGGGGCCATCCGCACGGCATGGGAATGGGCAACCCCCATGCAAACCCTCATGCAGGCAGCCACCCCCATGGCGCCAATCCCCACGGCGGACATCCCGGCAAGGGACATCCGTAGCCCGCCCACACCAGCCCTCACCGGGGCCGGTCGTTCCCGGCGGCGCCATGCGCTTCCGCAGCCGCCCATCCGCCTCCTCGCCCTTGTGGTCGCCTCCGTGACGTGGCACCTGTGCGCCGCACACAGGAGAGGACGACATGGCCGAAGGCACCAACGGAACGCACACCCAGCGCCACCACGCGCCGCCCGTGGTGTCCGGGCTCTCTGCCTTCGCCGGTGATTACGACCTCATCCTCTGCGACGTGTGGGGCGTGATCCACAACGGCCTTGCCGCCTTTCCCGCCGCCTGCTCGGCCCTCGGCCAGGCGCGGGCCGGCGGGGCCACGGTGGTGCTCGTCTCCAACGCCCCGCGTCCCAACCGGTTCGTCGGCCAGATGCTGGACGGCTTCGGCGTGCCCCATTCCTCCTACGACTCCATCGTCACCTCCGGTGACGTGACGCGGGAGGTGCTGGCGGCCCGGCCCGGCGTGCGCATGTTCCACCTCGGCCCGCCGCGCGACCTCGGCACCTTCGAGGGGTTGAACCTCGTCCAGTCCGGCCTCGAGGAAGCCGAGGTGATGGTGTGCACCGGCCTCCTCGACGACGACGTGGATACGCCGGAGGACTACCGCGGCACCCTGGAGACCATGAAGGCACACAACATGCCTCTCATCTGCGCCAATCCCGATCTGGTGGTGGAGCGCGGCGAGACGCTCATCTATTGCGCCGGGGCCATCGCCCAGCTCTATGAGCAGATGGGCGGCGAGGCCATCTGGTGCGGCAAGCCCTACCAGGCCATCTACGAGGTCGCCCTCGGCCGGGCCGAGGCCATCCGTGGCAGGCCCATCGACCGCAAGCGCGTGCTCGGCATCGGTGATGCCCTGCGCACCGACATCGCCGGCGCCAACGATGCGGGCTTCGACAGCCTGTTCATTTCCAGCGGCATCCACGCGCAGGAGCTGAAATCCCTGGACGGCGCCATTCCGGACACCGAATCCCTCGCCGACCTGTTCTCCGGTCACGCCCATCCGCGCGGTGTCATGCCCCGCCTCGCCTGGTGAGGCGGCAAGCGGACCGCCCCGGAGCGCCCTTGACGCCCCCGGGCTACAACGCCTAGTTCCCACAGGCAGGACACCGCCTCGCACCCGCCGAAGCCGCAGGCAAGGCCTTAGCTCGCCGATGACACAAGCCCCCTCTCCCGAATTCGTCCTGGTCCGCGGTGCCGAGCCCCTTCCGCCGGCTTTCACGCGCCCGGTGGTGGCCATCGGCAATTTCGACGGGGTGCATCGCGGCCACCGGGCGGTCTTCGACACCGCCCGCGCCATGGCGCGGGAGGCAAAGGTCGCGGCCCTGGCCCTCACCTTCGAGCCGCATCCGCGCACCTTCTTCAATCCCGCCAACGCTCCCTTCCGCCTGACGCCGGAGGCGGCAAAGCTCCGGCACATTGCCGAGAGCGGCCTGGACGGTGCCATCGTGCTGCCGTTCGACGCCGCCCTCGCCTCCCTGGAGGCGGAAACATTCGTGCGGCAGGTGCTTGTCGAACGGTACCATGTGACAGGTGTGGCGGTCGGGTTCGATTTCCATTTCGGCCGCGCCCGGGCCGGCTCACCGGCCTTCCTGGAGGATGCCGGGCGGCGTCACGGCTTCAAGGTGCAGGTGGTGGAGCCCATGCGGGACGAAGGCGACGCCATCTCTTCCACCGCCATCCGCAAGGCCCTGGCGGCCGGACAGGTGGGCCATGCGGGGCATATGCTGGGCCGGCCCTTCGCCGTGGAGGCGCAGGTGATCCATGGCGACAAGAGGGGCCGGACCATCGGCTTTCCCACCGCCAACCTGGCCTTGCCCGAGGACCTGGACCTCGCCTTCGGCATCTATGCGGTCAAGGCCCGCACGCCCCTGGGCCAGTTCGGCGGGGTGGCCAATTACGGGCGGCGGCCCACCTTCGACAACGGCCGGGCGCTGCTGGAGGTCCACCTGTTCGACTTCGCCGGCGACCTCTACGGCCAGACGCTGGAGGTGGAGTTCCACGCCTACATCCGGCCCGAGCTGAAGTTCGACGGCATCAACGCCCTCGTGGCGCAGATTCGTCTCGATGCGCACCAGGCGCGCGAGGTTCTCGCGAAGCTTTGACGGTGTCAGCGGCGGCGGCTTCGAATCTGAGTTAGCCGCACCTTAACCGGCATGCCCCATTCTGGCGCGGATCATGATCGCCGCCAGAAAAGACCCATCCGCCGTGCCATCCCTCCCCGCAGCGCCCCCGGAAGATCGCCGCTCGCCCTTCATCCGCCTCGCCGACCTCCTGGCGGGGGTCGAGCCCGGCCGCCAGCCGCTCAGCGCGGCAGTGGGCGAGCCGCAGCATGCCATGCCGGAGTTCGTCGGGCCGGTGCTGGCGGATGCGCTCCCCGGCTTCGGCCGCTACCCGCGGGCCGAGGGCACGCCCACCTTCCGCGCCGCCGCCGCCCGCTGGCTGGCGCAGCGCTACGATCTTGCCCGGCCCATCGACGCGGACCGCGAGGTGCTGGCCCTCAACGGCTCGCGCGAGGGCCTGTTCTCCGCCGCCATCGTGGCGCAAAGGCTGGCCGATCCGAAGAAGGGCGGGAAGGGGCGCCCGGCCATGCTGCTGCCCAATCCCTTCTATGCTGCCTATGCGGCAGGGGCGGAGGCGGCGGGATGCGAGGCGGTGGTGGTGCCCACCACCAAGGACAGCGGCTGGCTGCCGGACCTCGACGCCCTCGACCCGGCGCTTCTGGAACGCACGGTCGCCCTCTACATCGCCTCCCCCGCCAATCCGCAGGGCTCCATCGCCTCCCCCGACTATCTCGGCAAGGCGCTGGAGCTGGCCCGCCGGCACGGGGCGTTCCTGTTCTCGGACGAGTGCTATTCCGAGATCTACCTCGGCGCCGAGAAGCCGGCCGGCATCCTGGAGGTGGCGGGCACCGACTTCACCCGCGCGGTGGCCTTCAACTCCCTCTCCAAGCGCTCGTCCCTGCCCGGCCTGCGGTGCGGCTTCTGCGCCGGCGACCCGGCCTTCCTCAAGGATTTCCTCGCCTTCCGCTGGGTGGCGGCGCCCCAGGTGCCCGAGCCGTTGCAGGCGGTGGCCGTCGCCGCGCTCGAGGACGAGGCGCACGTGGCCGCTTCCCGCGACCTCTACAAGGCCAAGTTCGACCTGGCCGACCGGATGCTGGCCGGCCGCTTCGGCTACGCGCGGCCGGGCGGCGGCTTCTTCCTCTGGCTCGACGTCTCCCACCTTAAGGACGACCGGCTCTCCGGCGGCGAGGCGGCGGCGGTGAAGCTGTGGCGCGAGCAGGGCCTGCGCACCGTGCCGGGCGGCTATCTCGCCCGCCGCGACCTCACGGGGGCCAATCCGAGCGCGGACTTCCTGCGCGTCGCCCTGGTCCAGGACCTTCCCACCTGCGAGGAGGTGCTCGCGCGCCTCGTCGCCGCCCTTTCCTGAAGGAGGCTCGCGCCGATGCCGATGGCCCGCCGCCGCCCTGCTGCAGACGCCGTGCTGCACACCCGGCCGACGACCCCCGCGATGCGGTTCGACCTCATTCCGGAAGGCATCCGCCTCGCCGTGCGGCGGCGCGGGCGCGAGATCACCGGGACGCTGGTCATCATCGGCGTGCTGGCGGCGTTCGTCGCCCTCGGCTCATGGCACGCGACGGACCCGAGCCTCTCCAACTCCACCAGCGCGCAGGTGCAGAACCTGCTGGGCCGGCCCGGCGCCGTGGTCGCCGACCTCCTGGTGCAACTGTTCGGCCTCGCCGCCCTCGCGGTGCTGCTGCCGCTGCTCTATTACGGCTGGCGCCTCGTCACCCACCGGCCGTTTGCCCGGGAGCGCATGCGCTTCTGCTTCTGGATCGTCGGCGTGCTGGGCGCCACCGCCTTCCTCGCCGCCGTGCCGGCGCCCGTGGCCTGGCCGGGGCTCACCGGCCTCGGCGGGGCGCTGGGCGATCTGTTTCCCCGCGCCCTGGGCGTGATGCGGGCCGGGGCGGAGACCACCCTCGACAGCCTCGTCGCCGGCGCGGTGGGGCTCGCGGTGGGCGTGCTCGGCCTGTTCTTCGCTCTGAGCGGCGGCCGGCGCACGCCGCTGAAGGCGGCCCCCGCCAGCGAGATTCCCGGCGAGATCGGTGACGATGACGAGGAGGAAGATGGCACCTCCATCTCCCTCGGCGCGCTCACCCACACCATCCTGTCCTGGCGGGCCCGCCTCGGCAGCGCCGGCCTGTTCGGCAAGCGGCCGGCCAAGCCCGCCGCCGTCGATCCGGCCGTGCTGGCCGAGCGGGCGGCCCGCGCCGCCGGCCGGACGGAGCCGCGGATGGGCAGCGTCTCCAGCGGCGGCGCCGTGCCGGATGCCCTGCGCGAGGCCGAGGCGGAGCTTCCCGCCGGCAGCGCCCGCGCCGGGGCCCGCAAGCGCGGCGGCCGCCGCGCCGGATACCAGTTCCCCTCGCTGGAGCTGCTTGCCCCGGCGCCGGTCACCAAGCCCGCCGCCGTCGCCAATCCCGAGGCCATTGCCGGCACCGCCAAGGAACTGGAGGCGACCCTGCAGGATTTCGGCGTGCGCGGCGAGATCGGCCAGGTGCGCCCCGGCCCGGTGGTGACGCTCTATGAGCTGGAGCCGGCGCCCGGCATCAAGTCGTCCCGCGTCATCGGCCTTGCCGACGACATCGCCCGCTCCATGAGCGCGGTCTCCGCCCGCGTGGCGGTGGTGCCGGGCCGCAACGCCATCGGCATCGAGCTGCCCAACCAGAAGCGCGAGAAGGTGCTGCTGCGCGAGCTGCTCGCCACCAAGGACTTCGGCGATTCGGGCCACAAGCTCGCCATCGCGCTGGGCAAGACCATCGGCGGCGACCCGGTCATCGTCGACCTCGCCCGCATGCCCCACCTGCTGGTGGCCGGCACCACCGGCTCGGGCAAGTCGGTGGCCATCAACACCATGATCCTCTCCCTGCTCTACCGGCTGAAGCCGGAGCAGTGCCGCCTGATCATGGTGGACCCCAAGATGCTGGAACTCTCCGTCTATGACGGCATCCCGCATCTCCTCGCGCCCGTCGTCACCGACCCCAAGAAGGCGGTGGTGGCCCTGAAATGGGCGGTGAAGGAGATGGAGGACCGCTACAAGAAGATGTCGAAGCTCGGCGTGCGCAACATCGACGGCTTCAATGCCCGGGTGCGCGAGGCCACCGACAAGGGCGAGAGCCTCGCCCGCACGGTGCAGACCGGCTTCGACCACGACACCGGCGAGGCCATCTACGAGCGCGAGGAGATGAACCTCGAGCCCCTGCCCTACATCGTCGTCATCGTCGACGAGATGGCCGACCTGATGCTGGTGGCCGGCAAGGACATCGAAGGCGCCATCCAGCGCCTTGCCCAGATGGCCCGCGCCGCCGGCATCCATCTGGTGATGGCGACGCAGCGGCCCTCGGTGGACGTCATCACCGGCACCATCAAGGCCAACTTCCCCACCCGCATCTCCTTCCAGGTGACCTCGAAGATCGATAGCCGCACCATCCTGGGCGAGATGGGCGCCGAGCAGCTGCTGGGCCAGGGCGACATGCTCTACATGGCCGGCGGCGGGCGCATCTCCCGCGTCCACGGCCCCTTCGTCGCCGACGAGGAGGTGGAGAGCGTGGTGAAGCACCTCAAGGCCCAGGGCGCTCCCTCCTATGTGGAGGCGGTAACCGCCGACCTGGACGAGGACGGGGAGGGCGAGGACGGCGCCGTGTTCGACAAGGGCGGCTTCGGCGGCGAGGGGCAGGACCTCTATTCCCAGGCGGTGGCGGTGGTGATGCGCGACCGCAAGTGCTCCACCTCCTACATCCAGCGCCGGCTACAGATCGGCTACAACCGCGCCGCCTCCCTGGTGGAGCGCATGGAGAAGGAAGGCCTGGTGGGCAGCCCCAACCATGCGGGCAAGCGGGAAATCCTCATGCCGGAGGAAGCCGCCGAGTAATTCGCCCCCCCTTGTTCCGGCGGACTTGCAAGCGCACGCGCCGGGCCACAGGATCGCCATAGGCTGGCGCTAGAGCATGCGCCAGGCGGGTTGCTCCGCGATCTGATCGGGTAACGCATTCTCTATCTTGAAGTTAGAGGGTGATTAACCGGACAGGTTGATTCAATCTGCTTGGATCGCGCTCCAGAAAGCCTTTCCTCTTCGCCTGCCCAGACTGCCTCGCGCCAGAGAAATCCATGATGCCGAGCCGCCCTTCCGTCCGCCTGCCCTTCCCGTCCGGCCGAGCGCCCGTTCTGCGCCGGGGGAGCGGCCGCAGCGGATTGTCGGGGGGATGGATGGGCCTCGCGCTGGCGCTGGCGCTCGTTCCCGGCATGGCCAGCGCCCAGGCGCTGCTGCCGCCCGGCGACCTGATGCAGCCGCAGAAGCCGGCGCAGAACAGTGCGTCCGCCGCCCCCGCGCCGCTCCCGCCCCACCGGCCCGCCGGTGTCCAGCAGGCGCAGGCCGGCGGCCCCGCCCCGCAGGTCGCCCAGGCGAAGCCGCAGGGCAAGCCCGCCGCGCCGGCCGCCGCCTCGACCCCGGCGACGCCCGATGGCCGCGCCTCGCGCTCCACCATCGACCGGGTAACGGCCTACTATAATTCGGTGCAGTCGCTCACCGGCACCTTCACCCAGGTGGACCCGGACGGCACCAAGCGCACCGGCGACGTCTACATGCAGAAGCCCGGCCGCGTGCGCTTCCAGTACGATCCGCCGAGCCCGGTGGAGCTGATCTCCAACGGCCAGTCGGTGGCGGTGCGCGACCGCCGCCTGAACACGCAGGACATCACCCCCCTGTCGCAGACCCCCCTGCGCTTCCTGCTGGCCGAGCAGATCGACCTCGCCACCGAACCGCACGTGTCGGCCATCTACCAGGACGACACCTTCATCTCCGTGCTGATGCAGGAACAGGTGCCCATGATCGGCACCTACCGGCTGCTGATCCTGTTCGATGCCAAGACCTCGGCCCTCAGGCAGTGGATCATCACCGATCCGCAAGGCTACGACACGCAGGTGACGCTTTCCAACCTGCAGGTGAACAAGCGTCCGGATCCCAAGCTCTTCGTCATCAACTTCGAGCGCATGCTCCAGTGACCAGATCCCCCGCCCCGGCGGGGGATTTTGTTTCGGCAGCCTGTTGCCCTACATCTGCGTGCGCGAGCGGATCGCCGCCGCGAGCGTTCCCTCATCGAGATAATCGAGCTCGCCGCCCACCGGCACACCCTGGGCGAGGCGGGTGACGCGCACCGGCAGGTCGCGCAGAAGGTCCGTGATGTAATGGGCGGTGGTCTGCCCATCCACGGTGGCGCCCAGCGCCAGGATGACCTCCGACACCTCCTCATCGTGCACGCGGGCGACCAGCTTGCCCAGGTTCAGGTCGTCCGGCCCCACGCCGTCGAGGGGCGATAGCACGCCCCCCAGCACGTGGTAGCGCGCATTGAGCGCGGCGGCCCGCTCCAGCGCCCACAGGTCCCCCACGTCCGCCACCACCACCAGCGTGTGGTTGTCGCGGGTGGCGTCGGTGCAGATGGTGCAGGGATCGCAGACGTCCACGTTGCCGCAGCGCCGGCACTCCACGATCTTGCCCAGCGCATCCGCCAGCGCCGCCGACAGGGGCGCCATGAGCGCCTCGCGCTTCTTGATGAGATGCAGCGCCACCCGGCGCGCCGAGCGGGGGCCGAGCCCCGGCAGGCGGGCGATGAGCTGGATGAGGCGCTCGATCTCGGGTCCGGCGACGGCACGGGGCATGGGACGTCAGGGCTCCTGTTCAACACGCCGATGGGCGCGAGCGCGATTTGAGCAAATTGAGACCATTCGCCCGGTCGACCGCCCTCTGAAATCAGACGAGAGAACGCGCGATCCGATCGGCGCGTGCTCCGGCAGCCCCCATGTGGCGCGGCCGGCGGCCGGCGGCAAGTGTTGCGACAAGTCTTGCGACAGGTGTTGCGACGGATCCTGCGTCGCGCAGCTCGGCTGCAACAGCCGCCGCGACCGCTCCCGCGGCTTCGCCGGGGGAGGGCACGCGCACAGGCCGCCGCGCCTCGCATCCGGGGGCGGGCGGCCAGACGGGAACCAGCATCCCGCGCGCCATTTCTGGAGAAGGCCGGCGCGCCAGTAAGTCCACGGCCTGAATGCTGGATACTGCCTGGACTTCCGCCTGCCGAAATAGAACTCACGCAAGCGCTACCGGGACAGCGCTTCAGCGACCCATGAGAGCCAAGAGAACTCAGCTGCGACCGCCAGTTGCGGCAGCTGCAAGCTGTACTCAGCCGACGGGTACCAAGAAAAAGCCGTATTCCCTCCAGGGATGGGAGGCATCGGTGCCGCTGCTGCCGCGTCCGTGCGAACGGTGCTCCGCCGAACACCTCTGAGCATCGAAGATTTCAACTTGAAGCGGCTCGAATCGCTGTTCCGGGAAGGATCAAATCGCCCGGCAGCGCGCCTTCCGGCAGGCATCAAAATGGCCGGAAACCCGCATTATTGCTAGGTCTTCAAGAGTTTTTACAGGCCCGATTGTATTTCTTTCGGCAGGTGCTATACACTATTTTTGAAAGTTCAGATGCCGGTAAAGGCATCGGTCGGGAGCGATGCTCGGCTCCGACCATTGCAGCGAATAAGCAGAAAGGGACTCCCGTGAGCGACTCCGCCTCCAATTCTCCGTCGCCGAGCTTCATCGACTTCACCGCGGACATCGTCGCGGCCTATGTGAGCAACAATTCCGTGGCCGCCGCCGAGCTTCCCGCCCTGATCGAGTCGGTCTATCGCGCCCTCGGCTCGCTCGGCACCCCGGCCGCCCCGGCGGTGGAAGAGCAGAAGCCCGCCGTGCCGGTGAAGAAGTCGGTCACGCCCGAATACATCATCTGCCTGGAAGACGGGAAGAAGTTCAAGTCGCTGAAGCGCCACCTGCGCACCAGCTACGGCATGACCCCGGACGTCTACCGTGAGAAGTGGGGCCTGCCGAAGGATTATCCCATGGTCGCCCCGGCCTATGCTGCGGCCCGCTCCGAGCTTGCCAAGAACATGGGCCTCGGCCAGACCCGCAAGAAGGCGGCGCCCGCCCCGGCCAAGAAGCCCACCCGCCGCAAGACCGCGGCCTGAGGCTGAAAGCGCGCGCTGAAGAACGGCGCCGCACCGAAGACAAAGGCCGCGGTGCGCAAAGCACCTGCGGCCTTTTCTATTGCACGAGATCTGGCGGTCCAGCGTCATATTGAGCGCTCGCTCAGCGGCGCCCGTTCAATCCAGCCCCAGCCGGCGGCAGACCTCGTCCAGCTGGTCGAGGCTGGCGTAGCGGATGCGCAGCTCGCCCGTCTCGCCCTTGCCCTCGATGTTCACCGCGAGGCCCAGCGCATCGGTGAGGCGTTTTTCCAGCGCCCGCGTGTCCGCGCTCTTGCGCTCCGAGGCCGGCGCACCCTTGCTTTTGCCGGGCGCCTCGCCCCTGGACGGGGCAGGGGCCATGAGGGCTTGGCGCGCCTTGGAGAGGGCCTCCACGTCACGCACGGTCAGCCCCTTCTCCACCACGTCCCTGGCCATGCGCTCCGGCTCGGCGCAGGCGAGCAAGGCGCGGGCGTGGCCAGCGGTGATCCGCCCGTCGGCGAGATAGGCCTTCACGCTCTCCGGCAGCTTCAGCAGGCGCAGGGTGTTGGCGATGTGGCTGCGGCTCTTGCCGATCACCTTGGCCAAATCGTTCTGGTTGTAAGTGAATTCGTCCATCAGGGCCTCATAGCCCTGGGCCTCTTCCACCGGGTTGAGGTCGGAACGCTGGACATTCTCGATGATGGCGATCTCGAGGGCCTCGCGGTCCGTCAGCTCCAGCACCACCACCGGCACCTCGTGGAGCGCCGCACGCTGCGCCGCGCGCCACCGCCGCTCGCCGGCGACGATCTCGAAGCTGTCGGAGGCCTTCAACGGCCGCACCACGATGGGCTGGATGATGCCCTTCTCGCGGATGGAGGCGGTGAGGTCGTCCAGCCCGTCCTCCAGGAACACGCGGCGCGGATTGCGCGGGTTCGGGCGCACCTGCTCGATGGGCAGGCGGCGGGGCCCGCCGCGCCTGTCCCCCGCCGTCCCGCGCCCGGCCGGGGCCTGGGGCTCTCCCATCTCCCCGATGAGCGCGGCAAGTCCCCGGCCGAGCCGGGAGCGCTGTTCGTCCGCCATGTCGTTGTCCGTCGTCTTCCTGCGCCGAATTGTTCTTGTCTTGCGTCGTTTCGTGCCGGCTCGCCTTGCGACGTCAGGCCGCCGCCTCCGCCCGCGCCGCCCGCTCGCGCTGGATCACCTCCGAGGCGAGCCGCAGATAGGCCTGCGAGCCCACGCACTTGAGGTCGTAGAGCAGCACCGGCTTGCCGTAGGAGGGCGCCTCGGACACGCGCACATTGCGCGGGATCACGGTGTCATAGACCTTGTCGCCCATGAACTGGCGGACATCCTGCACCACCTGCTCGGAAAGGTTGTTGCGCCCGTCATACATGGTGAGCACGATGCCGTGGATGGTGAGGTTGGGGTTCAGCCCGGTGCGCACCTGCTCCACCGTCTTCATCAGCTGGGAGAGGCCCTCCAGCGCGAAGAACTCGCACTGCAGCGGCACCACTATGGCATCGGCCGCCGCCATGGCGTTGACCGTCAGCAGCGACAGGGACGGCGGACAATCCACGAGCACATAGGAGAAGCGCGGCGCGCGCTCGTCCTCGGCCATGGCCTTCAGCGCCGTCCGCAACCGGAAGGCGCGGTCGCGCTCGGCGGCGATTTCCAGCTCCAGTCCAGACAGGTCGAGGGTGGAGGGGGCCACATACAGATGCGGCACGCCGGTCTCCAGCACGGTCTCGCGCATGGAGGCCTCGCCGATCAGCACGTCATAGGTGGAGAGGTTGCGCTGCCGCCGGTCGATGCCGAGCCCGGTGGAGGCATTGCCCTGCGGATCGAGGTCCACCACCAGCACCGTCTCGCCGATGGCGGCCAGCGCCGTGCCGAGATTGATGGCCGTGGTGGTCTTGCCCACGCCGCCTTTCTGGTTGGCGAGCGCCAGCACCCGCGGCGCGGCAAGGGGGGCAGGGAAGGGGGAGAGCGTGTCGGTCATGGCTTTGTCCTCGACGCGTCGGGTCCGGAAGGGCCGCCCGCGGCATGGGCCGCGACACCGGGCGTGGTGACGGTGGTCTCAGCTCCCCGCCGCGCATCCTTCACCAAGAGGATGCGCCCTTGGGGGTCGCTCGCGCTGGGGCGGAGGTCAAGGTCGAGTGTCCAGCCTTTGCGGGCGTCGGTCAATTCGTGTTCGGCGTCGCGGCCCTTCGGAAACAGGCCGAGCGCGCCCGCGGCAAGGAAGGGCGCCGCCAGGTCCAGCAGCTTGGGCAGGGGCGCCAGCGCGCGGGCGGAGACCACCTGGGTCCCCGGCGCCAGGCGCTCGGCCACCTGCTCGATCCGCTGGGCATGGACCGTCACCGGCAGGTCCGCCACCCGCGCCGCCTCGCGCAGGAAGGCGGCCTTGCGGGTGTCGCTCTCCACCAGATGCACGTCCGCCCCCTCCCGCCCGGCCAGCGCCGCGCCCACCACGAGGCCCGGGAATCCCCCGCCGGAGCCGAGGTCCACCCACTTGCGGGTGTTTTCGGGAACATGGTGAATCAATTGTAAAGAATCGGCGATGTGGCGCGACCATAGGTCGGGCAGGGACGCGGGCGCCACCAGATTGATGGTCTTCTGCCACTTTACCAGAAGCTCGGCGAGCAACGTCAGCCGGTCCAGCGTTTCACGTGAAACAATGGCGGCGACGGCATCGCGCCCCGCATCATGGCTCTCGCCCTTGCCCGTCTTCATGCGCCGGCTCCGCGTGCACGCGCCGCACTCATCCCCGTGATCCACATGCCTGCGCCCTCACCGGCCCGCCCGGCGGGCGTGGGTGGCGAGGAGGGCGAGCGCCGCCGGCGTCATGCCCTCCATGCGCCCGGCCTGGCCCACCGTGCGCGGGCGCACCCGGGCAAGCTTCTGCTTCAGCTCGTTGGAGAGGCCCGGCAGCGCCCCATAGGCAAGGTCGTCTGGCAGGGCCAGCGCCTCGTCCCGCCGCAGCATGTGGATGTCCGCCTGCTGGCGCTCCAGATACACCGCATATTTCGCATCGATCTCCACCTGCTCCGCCACCGCCGGCGGAAGCGCCGACAGCTCCGGCCAGATGGCGGCGAGGCGCGCCATGTCGATGTCCGGATAGGCGAGCAGGTCGAAGGCGCTGCGCCGCTGGCCATCCTTGTTGACGGAAAGCCCGTGCCGCTCCCCCTCGTTGGGGGTCAGGGAGAGGCTGCGGGCCAGCGTCCGCGCCGCCGCCAGCGCCTCGGTGCGCCGGGCAAAGTGCGCCGCCCGCTCCGCCCCCACGAGGCCAAGGGCCCGGCCCCGCCCGGTGAGGCGCTGGTCCGCATTGTCGGCCCGCAGGGTCAGGCGATATTCGGCGCGGGAGGTGAACATGCGATAGGGCTCGCTCACCCCGCGGGTGACGAGGTCGTCCATCATCACGCCCAGATAGCCTTCCGCCCTGTCGAACACCACGCCATCCGCCCCGCCGGCGCGGCGGGCCGCGTTGAGGCCGGCCACCAGCCCCTGGGCCGCGGCCTCCTCATAGCCGGTGGTGCCGTTGATCTGCCCGGCGAGGAACAGGCCCGGCGCCCGCTTGGCCTCCAGCGTGGGGTCGAGCTCGCGGGGGTCCACATGGTCATACTCGATGGCATAGCCGGGCCGCAGCACCGCCACCCGCTCCAGCCCGGGGATGGTGCGCAGGAAAGCCGTCTGCACCTCCTCCGGCAGGGAGGTGGACAGGCCATTGGGGTAGACGGTGGGATCGTCGAGCCCCTCCGGCTCCAGGAAGATCTGGTGCCCGTCGCGATCGCCGAAGCGGACGATCTTGTCCTCGATGGACGGGCAATAGCGCGGCCCCGTGCTCTCGATACGGCCGGAATACATGGCCGAGCGGGCAAGGTTCGCGCGAATGAGGTCGTGGGTGGCGCCGGTGGTGCGGGTGATGCCGCATTCCACCTGCGGGTTCGGCAGGCGGGTGGTGAGGGCGGAGAAGGGCTCCGGCGGCTCGTCTCCCGCCTGCATCTCAAGGCTCGCCCAGTCGATGCTGCGCCCATCCAGCCGCGCCGGCGTGCCGGTCTTCAGCCGGCCCAGCGCAAAGCCCAGCCGGGCGAGGGCAGGGGAGAGGCCCAGCGCCGGCTTCTCGCCCATGCGCCCGGCGGGAAAGCTCACCTCGCCCATGTGAATGAGGCCATTGAGGAAGGTGCCCGTGGTGAGCACCACCGCCCCGGCCGCCAGCTCCCGCCCGTCAGCGAGGCGCACGCCGGTGACACGGCCGTCCCGGGAGAGCAGGTCATCCGCCTCGCCTTCGACGATGCACAGGCCCGCCTGCTCCGCCAGCGCCTGCTGCATGGCGCGCGCATAGAGCCTGCGGTCCGCCTGGGCACGGGGGCCACGCACCGCGGGCCCCTTGCGGCGGTTGAGCACGCGGAACTGGATGCCGCCCTGGTCCGCCACCCGGCCCATCAGCCCGTCCAGCGCATCGATCTCCCGCACCAGATGCCCCTTGCCCAGCCCGCCGATGGCGGGATTGCAGGACATGGCGCCGATGGTGGCGCCGGCATGGGTGACCAGCGCCGTGGCCGCGCCGAGCCGGGCCGCCGCGGCGGCGGCTTCGCATCCGGCGTGGCCGCCACCCACGACGATCACGTCGAAGGCGCGGGGGGAGGGGGTCTCGTTCATCATGATCCGGGGCAGGGAAAGCGGCCGGTGCCGCGCCCCTTCTGGAAACGCCGACTTTCAGGCGGCGTCAAGGCCGGAAGGGCCGGGATGTTTCACGTGAAACATTCTGATGCCGGCGCTCCGCTCATTTTCCGATGCAGAAGGTGCGGAACAGCGCATCCAGCACGTCCTCCACGTCCACCCGGCCGATGGTCTGGTCCAGCGCGCGGATGGCGAGGCGCACCTCTTCCGCCCGCAGCTCCTCGCGCCCGCCGAAGTCCTGGAGCGCCCGCTCCAGATGCACGGCCGCCGCCTCCAGCCCCAGCCGCTGGCGCTCGCGGGTGATGAGGGCCGGCTCGCCGCCGCCCAGGGCCGCCGTCCGGGCCTCGATCGCCGAGACCAGCCCATCCAGCCCCGCGCCGGTGGCGGCGGAGATGCCCAGCCAGCCCTCCGGCGCCGCGCCGCCCTGGTCCATCTTGGTGCGGACCCTGAGCGCCGAGGCGAAGGCCGCCGGCGGCGCCTCCCCGGCATCGCAGAGCCAGAGCACCAGGTCCGCCGCCTCCGCCCGGGCATGGGCACGGCGCACGCCTTCCGCCTCCACCAGGTCCGCCGTCTCCCGCAGGCCTGCGGTGTCGAGCAGGGTGACGGCCTGTCCGGCCAGCTCCAGATGCACCTCCAGCACGTCCCGCGTGGTGCCGGGAACTGGAGAGACGATGGCGGCCTCCCGCCCGGCGAGGCGGTTCAGCAAGGTGGACTTGCCCGCATTGGGCGGGCCGGCGATGGCCACCACCAGACCGTCGCGCACCCGCTCACCCCGCGCGGAATCGGCCAGGGCCGCCATCAGCTCCCGCTTCAGGCCGGAGAGACGGGCGGTCGCCTGCGCGGCGAGGTCGTCCGGCACGTCGCCTTCCTCGGCGAAGTCGATGGCCGCTTCCAGCAGCGCCAGCGCGCCGACCAGTCCCTCGCGCCAGCTCTCCATGCGGCGGGAGAGGGCGCCGGCGGCGAGCGCCAGCGCCTGCTTGCGCTGGGCCTCGCTTTCGGCGGCGATCAGGTCGGCAAGGCCCTCCACCTCGGCGAGATCCAGCTTGCCGCAAGCGTGGGCGCGCCGGGTGAATTCTCCCGGCTGCGCCGGCCGCAGCCCCGGCAGGCGGGACAGCACCCGCAGCACCGCCGCCACCACCGCCCGGCCGCCGTGCAGGTGCAGCTCCACCACATCCTCGCCGGTGGCGCTGGCGGGGGAGGGGAAGAAGAGCATCAGCCCCTGGTCCAGCGGCGCGCCGCTCGCGGGGTCCTTCAGCACGCCGTAGCGGGCGAGGCGCGGCGGCGGCAGGGTCCCGCCCAGCGCCAGCGCCGCCGCCGGCGCCTCGGGGCCGGAGATGCGCACCACGGCGACGCCCGCCGGCAGGCGGCCCGAAGACAGAGCGAAAATGGTGTCCGGCATGGTCACGCCTCCCCGTTTGGCTGCGGATTTGCAGGGCATAACCGCAAACCGGTGCCCTGTCGCTTCCCGAACCTTTGGTCGCCAGAACCGTTGTCCCACAGCCGGCCCCGCCGCCATAGGATCCTGACGTCATGAGCGAGAACCGCCTGTCCCGCGAGACCAGTCCCTACCTGCTCCAGCACAAGGACAATCCCGTGCATTGGTGGCCCTGGGGGGAGGAGGCGTTTGCCGAGGCGAAGGCCAGCGGCAGGCCCATCCTGCTCTCGGTGGGCTACGCGGCCTGCCACTGGTGCCATGTGATGGCCCACGAAAGCTTCGAGAGTGCGGACATCGCCGCGCTCATGAACACCCTGTTCGTGAACATCAAGGTGGACCGGGAGGAGCGGCCGGAGGTGGACCAGATCTACATGGCGGCGCTCCAGCAGATGGGGCAGAGCGGTGGCTGGCCGCTCACCATGTTCCTCGATCCCGAGGGCCGGCCGTTCTGGGGCGGCACCTATTTCCCGCCGAGCGCCAGCTACGGCCGGCCCGGCTTCGCCGATGTGCTCCAGCAGGTCTCCACCGTCTTCACCGAAAAGCATGAGACGGTGGAGAAGAATGCCGCGACCATCCTCGCCCGCGTGCGCAAGGCCGGGGCTCCCCAGGCAGGCGTCGCCATCAGCGCGGACGACCTGGCCGAGACGGCCGCCAAGGTCGCCGAGCGGTTCGATCCGGTGAACGGCGGCCTGAAGGGCGCGCCGAAATTCCCCCAGTGCGGCCTCATGGAGCTGATGTGGCGCATGGGCACCCGCCGCCGCGACGACAGGCTGAAGGCCACCGTCGCCCACACCCTCAATCGCATGTGCGAGGGCGGCATCTTCGATCATCTCGGCGGCGGCTTCGCCCGCTATTCGGTGGACGAGATCTGGTTCGTCCCCCACTTCGAGAAGATGCTCTACGACAATGCCCAGCTGCTGGAGCTGCTGGCGCTGGCGTATCGCGACACCGGCGACGGCCTGTTCCTGCGCCGGGCGCGGGAAACCGTGGGCTGGCTGCGACGGGAGATGCTGACCGCCGAGGGCGCCTTCGCCGCCAGCCTCGATGCGGATTCGGAAGGCCATGAAGGGCGCTTCTACGTGTGGTCGGCGACGGAGATCGAGGCGGTGCTGGGGGCCGAGGACGCCGCCGTCTTCAACCGCTTCTACGACGTGTCCCGCGCCGGCAATTGGGAGGCCGGCAACATCCTGAACCGCACCGACGCCGGATTCGTGAGCGCGGCAGACGAGGCCCGGCTTGATCCCCTGCGCCGGAAGCTCCTGGCCGCCCGCGAGAATCGCGTGCGCCCCGGCCGCGACGACAAGGTGCTGGCGGACTGGAATGGCCTGATGATCGCCGCGCTCGCCCGCGCCGGCGCCTTCCTGGGAGAGGGGGATTGGATCGCCCTGGCGCAGGCCGCCTTTGCCGCCGTGCGCACCCACATGGTGGCGAACGGGCGGCTCGCCCACTCCTGGTGCGCCGGCAAGAAGGTGTTTCCCGGCCTCGCCTGCGACCTCGCGGCCATGGCCCGCGCGGGTATCGCGCTCCATGAGGCGACCGGGGAAGGGGAGGGGCTGGAGCAGGCCACCCTCTTCCTGGAGGCCCTGGAGCGACACCATCTCGACCCCGCCACCGGCACCTATTTCCTCACCGCCGACGATGGCGACGCCCTGGTGGTGCGGCCCCACGCCACCCATGACGAGGCCCTGCCGAACTACAACGCGGTGGCGGCGGATGCCCTCGTCCGCCTCGCCGCCCTCACCGGCAAGGATGCGTTCCGGCTGCGGGCGGACCGGGTGCTTGGCGGCCTCTCCGGCGCGGCGGCGCGTAATGCGCTGGCCCATGGGGCCGTGCTCAACGCCATCGACACGCGCCTCGGCCTCGCCGAGATCACTGTCGTGGGCCGGCAGGCCGACCGGTTTGCCGCGGCGGCGCTGAACGTGCCCTTCCCCCTGCGCGCCGTGGTGCGGGGAGGCGGGTCCGCGGCACCGGTCGGCAGCGTGATGGCCGCCCGCCTTGCCTCCGCTCCGGCGGAGGGAGCTGCCTTCGTGTGCGTGGGAGAGCGCTGCTCCCTGCCCATCACCGATCCGCTGGCGCTACCGGCCGCGGTAAGCGAAATGCTGGCCTGAAACACCCTCTCCAGCCGACGCGCAAAGGCGACACCTTCTCAAATCGCTTCAGGAGGCCATGGGCCGATTTCATTCGATGGATGAAGAATGGATCGAACCGGGAGCGATTTTCCCCTCCAGAGGCCTCCCAATCGATCAACCTATGATTGTTTTATGGTTGTAAAACGCTCCATGCGCGTCCTGAGAGGGGTCAGCCTTCGGCCTTCTCCGGCGCCTCGGCATATTTCAGCCAGATGGCCTTCTCGCCCATCATGGCGATGAAGGCGGCATGGGCCTCGGCCTCCGACGGCGTGATGCGGGAGGGAAGCGGCACGGGACGCGGGTGGGCGGCACGGGCGGCCACCACGAGGCGGGGCGCCTCGGTGGTCTCCTCCACCAGGCCGATGAGGCTCGCCTGCTTACCGCCGAGCAGCTCGCCATAGACTTCCGCCAGAAGCTCGGCATCGAGCAGCGCCCCGTGCTTCACCCGGCGCGAACTGTCGATGCCGTAGCGGTTCATCAGGTCGTCGAGGCGATTGCCGCCGCCGGGATGCTTGCGCCGGGCGAGCGCCAAGGTGTCGACTACCCGGTCGCGGGCGATGGTGGTCCGGCCGAGGCGCTCCAGCTCGGCATTCAGGAAGCCGATGTCGAAGGCCGCATTGTGGATCACCAAAGTATCTTCGGCGATGAATTCAAGAAATTGATCGGCGACTTCCGCGAACTTCGGCTTGTCGGACAGAAATTGCGCCGACAGGCCGTGGACGTTGAACGCCTCCACCGGCATGTCGCGCTCGGGGTTGATATAGACGTGGAACACGGTGCCCGTGAGGATGCGGTTGACCATCTCCACGCAGCCGATCTCCACCAGCCGGTCGCCGCCGTAGGCCTCAAGGCCCGTGGTCTCGGTATCGAGCACGATCTCGCGCATTCCTGTCCCTCACCTCAGCCGGGCTGCCGCCCCGGCCCCGCCAGCGCGCGCACCACCCCCGCCACCTGATGTTCCGCCGCCGCGAAGCCGCGTCCGGTGTCGATGACAAAATGGGCGCGCCGGCGCTTCTCCGCATCCGGCATCTGCTTTGCGAGGATGGCTGCGAATTTCTCTTCCGTCATGCCCGGCCGGTCCAGCACGCGAGTGCGCTGCACAGCTTTCGGCGCGCTGACCACAGCGATCGCATCGACCCGCTCCCGCCCGCCCGTCTCGAACAGGAGGGGAATGTCCAGCACCACCAGCCGCGCCCCCGCCGCCCGCGCCGCCGCAAGGAACGTTTCCTCCTCCCCCCGCACCAGCGGGTGGACGATGGCCTCCAGCCGCCGCATGGCCTCAGGATCGTTCAGCACCCGGGCGCCGAGGGCAGGGCGGTCGATGGCCCCGTCGCGGGTCACCCCGGGAAAGGCCGCTTCCACCGGTTCCACCGCCTTGCCGCGATAGAGGGCGTGCACGGCGGCATCCGCATCATGCACCGGCACCCCCAGGGCGCGGAACAGGCGCGCGGTGGCCGACTTGCCCATGCCGATGGAACCGGTGAGGCCGAGGATCCACATCGCGTCAGGCCTCCAGCTGGCCCTTGGCCCGCAGATCCTCGATGAGCAGGGCCCGCAGCTCGTCCGTCACCTGCGGCCGCACCCCGAACCAGCGCTCGAAGCCGGGCACCCCCTGGTGCAGCAGCATGCCGAGGCCATCCACGGTGCGGATGCCCCGGTTTTCCGCCAGCTTGAGGAGCGGCGTCTGCAGCGGCACATAGACGATGTCGCTCACCACCGCCTCCGGCCGCAGCCGGTCCAGATCGATGGACAAGGGCGCCGCCCCTTTCATGCCGAGGGAGGTGCAGTTCACCAATATATCCGCATCGCCCATCACCCCGCCGGCCTTGTCGAAGGCCAGCGGCACCACGCGGGGGCCGAACAGGGCGGCCACCGCCTCCGCCCGCTCCAGCGTGCGATTGGCCAGCACCACGCGCTCGAACCCCCGCCCCACCAGGGCATGGACGATGGCGCGCGAGGCGCCCCCCGCGCCGAGCACGAGGGCGAGCTTGCGCTCCCCATCCCAGCCCGGGGCGCTGGCATCGAGATTGGCGATGAAGCCGTAGCCGTCGGTGGAGGCGCCGCAGAGCCTGTCGCCCTCGAACCAGAGGGTGTTGGCGGCGCCGAGCACGGCCGCGCTCTCCTCCGCCGCGTCCAGCACGGAGAAGGCGATCTCCTTGTTGGGCGCGGTGACGTTGCAGCCCGCATAGCCACGGGCCCGCAGGGAGCGGTAGAAGTCCGCGGCGGTCTCCGGCGGCACCTCCTCCCGGCCATAAGCGCCGTCGATGCCGTATTTCTTCAGCCAGTAGCCATGCAGCATGGGCGAGCGGGAATAGCTCACCGGCTGGCCGGTGACACAGACGCGCACGGTCACGGCAAGAGTCCCTGCTCGCGGAAGAACGGCAGGACCTGCAGGAGCGGCAGGCCCAGGATGGTGAAATGGTCGCCATCCACGCGGGTGAAAAGATGCACCCCCACCGATTCCAGCTGATAGGCGCCCACCGAGGTGAGCACCCGCGGGCCGGCCGCGAGCAGATAGGTGCTCAGTGCCTCCTCGGTGAGGGGCCGCATGGTGAGAAAGGCGCTGACCACCGTCTCGAACACCACCGCCCCGTCGATGGCCACCGCTACCGCCGAGTGGAGCGCATGGGTGTGCCCGGCCAGCTCCTTCAGCTGGGTGCGCGCCGCCTCCAGGCTCTCGGGCTTGTGGTAGATCTTCGGCCCCAGCGCCAGGGTCTGGTCGGCGCCGAGCACGATGCGCCCGGGCGCCGCCTTGGCACCGGCCAGCGCCTTCGCCCGCGCGAGGATGAGCGCGATGCGCGCCGGGTCGATCTCGCCGGCTTCCAGCTGCACCGCCCGCTCGTCCACATCCGCCGCGATCGTCTCCACGGGCACGCCCGCATGCACGAGAAGGGTCAACCGCGTGGCGCTCTTGGACGCGAGCACGAGCGGCTGTTCACCACGCCACACTATCGAACCTCCTCATGTTTCCGCGATCTCGCGGCGCCGGCGCTCGCTGTGGAGCGCGTAGATGGTGGCCGCCGTCTCCTCGATGGACCGTCGCGTCACGTCGATGAGCGGCCAGCCGTTGCGGGCGCACAGACGGCGGGAAAAGGCGATCTCCTCGCTCACCGCCTCACGGTCCGTGTAGGAGGTGCCGGCCTCCACCGCATTGAGACTGAGGAGGCGGTTCTGCCGGATCTCGACGATGCGCTCCGGGCTCGCCACCAGGCCCACCACCAGGGGCTTCTTCAGCTTCTCCACATTGGGCGGCAAGGGCACGTTGGGCACCAGCGGAATGTTGGCGGTCTTGATCCCCCGGTTGGCAAGATAGATGGAGGTGGGCGTCTTGGACGTGCGCGAGACGCCGAGCAGCACCACGTCGGCATTCTCCAGGTCGTCCGTCATGTGCCCGTCGTCGTGCATGACGGTGAAGTTCAAAGCGTCGATGCGCTTGAAATAGCTGGCATCCAGCGAGTGCTGGCCGCCCACCCGCGGGGTCGGCTCGCCGCCGAGGTAGGACTGGAACAGCTGCACCACCGGCGCCATCACCGAGAGATAGGGCACGCCCAGTTCCCGGCAGCTCGCCTTCAGCCGCTCGCGGATCTCCTTGTCCACCAGCGTGTAGAGCACGATGCCGGGATTGCTCTCGATCTCGCTCAGCACCCGGTCCAGCTGCTTCATGGACCGCACGAGCGGATAGACGTGCTCGATGGGCAGCACGTTCACATATTGCGCGCAGGCCGCTCGGCCGACGTTGATGAGGGTTTCGCCCGTGGCATCGGAAACGAGATGCAGATGGAAGTAGCTCTCGGCCGGCGATTTCGTCGATGACACTTTTATCCACCGCTCCTGTGGAACGCTGTTGAAAAAGGCACGGCCCCGCACACGACGCAAGTGGGGTCTTGGGACAACCCGGATTTCCATCCACATGCAGACCCCGCGGGACAGATTCCGGAGGGCCCCTGTGTGGCAATGTGGACAGTCTTAACGAAGGGTTACATTAATCCTTTGTTAACCGGCCTTTCGCGCCCTTTCGCACCTGCGGCAAGTGCGCCCTTCCGAACCGGTCGATCTGTGGATTGGTTGTCGAGGGCCCGGTGAGTGGTTAATCAACCGTTAAAGACACTAAAGACTCTCTCTTTAAAAATATCTTTCATTGATTGAAGGGACGGGATGGACCGCGCTCAGCCCACACGATCCGCTTTCCTCGACGTGCTCGACGGAACGGTGGTGGATCCCCCGCCATTCTGGATGATGCGCCAGGCGGGCCGTTATCTGCCCGAGTACCGGGAAGTCCGGGCGCAGGCCGGTGATTTCCTCACCCTGTGCTACACGCCGAAGCTCGCCGCCGAGGTGACGCTCCAGCCGATCCGGCGCTTCGGCTTCGACGCGGCCATCATCTTTTCCGACATCCTGGTGGTGCCCCACGCGCTGGGCGCCCAGCTCACGTTCGAGGCCGGGGAAGGCCCCCGCCTGTCGCCGGTGGCGGACGCCGCGGCGCTGGCCGGCCTTTCGGACCGGCTCGATCCGGCGAAGGTCGAGCCGGTGTACGAGGCGATCTCCATGGTTCGCGCCGCGCTGTCGCCCGAGGTGGCGCTGATCGGCTTCTGTGGCGCGCCCTGGACGGTGGCGACCTACATGGTCGCGGGCCGGGGCACGGACGACCAGGCCCCCGCCCGCCTGCTGGCCCTGCGGGACGAAGCCCTGTTCCAGCGCCTCATCGACATGCTGGTGGAAACCTCCATTGCCCATCTCGCCGCCCAGGTGACGGCCGGGGCGCAGGCGGTGCAGATCTTCGACACCTGGGCCGGCGTGCTCGACCCCGCCTCCTTCGAGCGCTGGTGCGCCGAGCCCCTGCGCCGCATCGTCGCGGGGCTGAAGGCGATCCATCCGGATGTGCGGGTGATCGCCTTCCCCAAGGGCGCGACGCTGGAGGCGCTGGAGCGGCTCGCCGATACCGGCATCAACGCCATCGGCCTCGACTGGTCGGCGGACCGGCCGGCGGCGCGGGCCCGGCTTTCGGGCAAGGTAGCGCTGCAGGGCAACCTCGACCCCCTGCGCCTTATCGCCGGCGGGGCGGCCCTGGAGGCGGAGGTGGCGCGCATCCGCGCGGATTTCTCCGGCGCGCGGCACATCTTCAACCTGGGCCACGGCATCCGTCCCGAGACCCCCATCGCCCATGTGGAAAAGCTTGTGGAAGCGGTGCGCCGGGGGCGCTGAGGCGCGGGAAAAAGGCAGGAATGCCAATGCTCTATGATTGGATCAAGGCGCTGCACGTCCTCGCCGTCATCTCCTGGATGGCGGGAATGCTGTATTTGCCGCGCCTCATGGTCTACCACGCCGCCGCGCAGGCGGGCTCCGAGGCGTCGGAGACCTTCAAGGTCATGGAGCGGCGGCTCCTGAAGGCGATCATCAATCCGGCCATGGTCGTCGCTTGGCTCGCCGGCCTGTGGCTCGCCTATGAGGGCGGCTGGTACCGCGCGCCCTGGTTCCACGCCAAGTTCGCGCTGGTGCTCGCCATGTCGGCCATGCACGGGTTTCTGGTGCGCTGGGTGCGGGAGTTCGCCGAGGACAGGAATACCCGTCCGGCCCGTTTCTATCGCATCGCCAACGAGGTGCCGACGCTCCTGATGATCGGCATCGTCATTCTGGTGGTGGTCAAACCGTTTTGATTTCGTCTGCCTCACAAGGAGGGCTTGCGCGGCACCGCCGGCGCACCTATCCTCTCGTCGCTTTCCTCAACGCAGGCAAATGCGCTTCCTGAAGTCCGGCGCCGTTATGGGACCGGTGGGAGCGCCAGGTGGCAGCTGCGTGCCCCGGCTTCTCCTGAAGACCTGCGATCCCCACCGCCCCCCACCCCGCCGGCTGCGATCCGTCCGCGAACGCTCCGGCGCACTCAAGACCCATCGAGGCTTTCCCTTATGCGGGAAGTGAAACTTCAAGACCTCAAGTCCAAGACTCCCGTCGAGCTCCTTGCCTTCGCTGAGGAGAATGAGGTGGAGAACGCCAGCACCCTGCGCAAGCAGGAGCTCATGTTCGCCATCCTCAAGCAGCTGGCGGCCACCGAGACGGAGATCATCGGCGAAGGCGTCGTCGAGGTGCTGCAGGACGGATTCGGCTTCCTGCGCTCTCCGGAGGCCAATTATCTCGCCGGTCCGGACGACATCTACGTCTCCCCCTCCCAGATCCGCCGCTTCGGTCTGCGCACCGGCGATACGGTGGAGGGGCAGATCCGCTCTCCCAAGGAGGGCGAGCGCTATTTCGCGCTGCTCAAGGTCAACACGATCAATTTCGAGGACCCCGAGAAGGCGCGGCACAAGATCAACTTCGACAATCTGACGCCGCTCTATCCCGACGAGCGGCTCAAGCTCGAGCACGACGAGCCGGCCGGCAGCAAGAAAGACTTCTCGCCGCGCATCATCGACATCGTGGCGCCCATCGGCAAAGGCCAGCGCGGCCTCATCGTGGCGCCGCCCCGCACCGGCAAGACGGTGCTCCTGCAGAACATCGCCAAGTCCATCACCGCCAACCATCCGGAATGCTTCCTCATCGTGCTGCTCATCGACGAGCGGCCCGAGGAAGTCACCGACATGCAGCGCTCGGTGAAGGGCGAGGTGGTCTCCTCCACCTTCGACGAGCCCGCCGTGCGCCACGTGCAGGTCGCCGAAATGGTGATCGAAAAGGCCAAGCGCCTGGTGGAGCATGGCCGCGACGTGGTGATCCTGCTGGATTCCATCACCCGCCTCGGCCGCGCCTACAACACCGTCGTGCCGTCCTCCGGCAAGGTGCTCACCGGCGGTGTGGACGCCAACGCCCTCCAGCGGCCCAAGCGCTTCTTCGGCGCGGCCCGCAACATCGAGGAAGGCGGCTCCCTCACCATTATCGCCACCGCGCTCATCGAGACCGGCTCGCGCATGGACGAGGTGATCTTCGAGGAGTTCAAGGGCACCGGCAATTCGGAAGTCATCCTCGACCGCAAGGTCTCCGACAAGCGCGTGTTCCCGGCCATCGACATCACCCGGTCCGGCACCCGCAAGGAGGAGCTGCTGGTTCCGTCCGACACGCTCAAGAAGATGTATGTCCTGCGCCGCATCCTCAATCCCATGGGCACGGTGGACGCCATCGAGTTCCTGCTGGACAAGCTGCGGCAGACCAAGACCAACCAGGACTTCTTCGATTCCATGAACACCTGACGGTGCGCCGTGGCCGGGCCTGTCCCGGCCCGGTCCCTCCGGAACGAAGCCGCAACAGGCGCGCGAAGGCGATTCGCGCGCCTTTTGTTCGTCTGCTGTTCGGTGCGGCAGCCGCGCATCGCTCCGGAATGGAACATGGCCGGGCCAAGCCGACGGGGGCACTACCGGCGGTTCTTCCGGAGCGTCAGACCAGCCTTCAAGACGGGATTGCGGGGGACGCCCGGTGGGCATCCCGTGAGGAACAGACGGCCAACTTGGCTCCGGCAGCGATTCGCGCGCTTTTCGTTCCCCGGCTGTTCAGCCTGCGCTTCGCCATCGTCCCGAAATGGGACAAGCGAGAACAAAGGCAAAACAGGGTGCCGCGTCCGATTCGCCCCCATTCCGTTCCGGTGGTGTTCACGGACCTGGGGCGCCTGTGTCAATTCGGGGCGATGCCAGAGGCGCTCTTTCGGTTTGCCGGGGGAACTCCTATCTTTGAGGGCAGAAAGCGGGCTTGCCCTGCACGCAATTTTTTCGAGGATTGAGTGTCATGTTCATTCAGACGGAAACCACGCCGAATCCGGCGACACTGAAGTTCCTGCCCGGCCGTTCGGTGCTTGGGGAAGGCACGCTCGACCTGCGTTCGGTGGAGGATGCGGACCTTTCCCCCCTCGCCCAGCGCCTGTTCGACGTGCGCGGCGTCGCCGCCGTGTTCCTGGGCTCGGATTTCGTGACCGTGACCAAGCGGGATGCCGAGTGGCCGCAGATCAAGCCGGCCATCCTCGGCGCCATCATGGAGCATTTCATGTCCGGCGCTCCTGTCCTCTCGGAGGGCGTGAAGCCGGACACCTCCGATCTCGACGAATTCTTCGAGGAGAAGGACGCCGAGGTGGTGTCCACCATCAAGGAGCTGCTCGACACGCGGGTGCGCCCGGCGGTGGCCAATGACGGCGGCGACATCACCTTCCGCGGCTTCAAGGACGGCACCGTGTTCCTCAACATGAAGGGCTCCTGCTCCGGCTGCCCCTCGTCCACAGCCACGCTGAAGAACGGTATCGAGAACCTGCTCAAGCACTTCGTTCCGGAAGTGGAGCAGGTGCAGGCGGTATGACAGAACCGCGTCGTTAACCTTTCGGCAAAGTGAGCGGGGCGGGTTGCTTCCCCCCGTCGCGGTTTCGGTTGATCGTGGCGGCGATTGGGGCACCCGCGTACATGTATGTCCTTGCCATAGACACGGCGCTCGCCGCCTGTTCCGCCGCGGTGCTCGACACCGAGACGGACAGCATTGTCTCCGGTGATTCGCTGCTCATGGAGCGCGGTCACGCGGAGGCGCTCATCCCGCTCGTGGAGCAGGTGATGGCGGCGGCCGGGCTCGATTTCGAGCATTTGTCCCGCATCGCCGTCACCATCGGCCCGGGCAGCTTCACCGGCCTGCGCGTGGGCCTTTCCGCCGCGCGCGGCTTCGGCCTCACCGCCAACCGGCCGGTGGTGGGCGTGACCACGCTGGCGGCGCTTGCCGCTCCCTACCTTGCCCATGACGATGCCGTGCCGGTGGTGAGCGCCATCGATGCCCGGCACGGCCATGTGTTCCTGCAGATGTTCGGCGTCGGTGCCCGCACCCTCATCGCCCCGCGGGTGACCAGCGTGCGCGAGGCGGCGCGCTCGGTGGCGATCGGCGCGGTGCGCCTTGTCGGCTCCGGCGCCCAGCTGGTGGCGGATGCCTGGCCGCCCTCCGAGAAGGAGCCCTTGTCCGTGGACGACACGCCGGCGCCGGACGTGGCCTGGGTGGCCCGGCTGGGGGCGGTGGCGGATCCCGATGCGGCCGAGCCCCGCCCGCTCTATCTGCGCGCGCCGGATGCCAAGCCGCAGGACAAGGCCCGCGTCGCCCGCCGATGAAACGCCTGATCGAGTTTCTCTTCCCGCCCCGGCCGCCGCGTCTTCGGGATGCGGTGGCGGCGGATGCGCCGCAGCTTGCCGCCATCCACGCCCGCGCCTTCGCCCGTGGCTGGGGGCAGGACGAGTTCGAGCGCCTCATCGCCGAGCGCACGGTGCGGGCCCATGTGGCCTGCCTCGGCCGCAAGCCGGTGGGCTTCATCCTCTCCCACGCGGTGCCGCCCGAGGCGGAGGTGCTCACCCTGGCGGTGGTGACGGACCGGCGCCGGCGCGGCATCGGCCGGGCCCTGCTCGCCCATCACCTCGGCCGGCTCGCCAGCGAGGGCATCTCCACCTCCTTCCTGGAGGTGGAGGAAGGCAACACGGCGGCCCTCGGCCTCTACCGCTCCATGGGCTATGCGGAAGCGGGCCGCCGCAAGGGCTATTATTCCGGCGGCGCCGACGCCCTGATGCTGCGCCGGGATTTCTGAGGCACCGCGCCCCTTGCGGTGCGCGAACGGCGGGGCGATAAGGCGGATGTTGGCCCGCCCGTCCGGAGGTTACCCGCTTGAGCGGCAAGATCAGCGTCATCGAGGAAGCCTGCCTGGCCAAGGGCATGCGGATGACGGAACAGCGGCGCATCATCGCCCGCGTGCTGTCCGGCGCGCAGGACCATCCCGACGTGGAGGAACTGCACCGCCGCGCCGTCGCCATCGATGACAACATCTCCATCTCCACCGTCTACCGCACGGTGAAGATGCTGGAGGACGCCGGCATCATCGAGCGGCACGATTTCGGCGACGGCCGCGCTCGCTACGAGCAGATGCCCGACGAGCACCACGACCACCTCATCGACCTGAGGAGCGGCCGGGTGATCGAGTTCCAGAGCAAGGAAATCGAGGCGCTCCAGGAAGCCATTGCCCACAGCCTCGGCTTCAAGCTGCGCGGGCACCGGCTGGAGCTCTATGCCGTTCCCCTCGACGAGGACGACAAGCCGTGACCTCGCCCGGCGGGCCCCCGGGCCGGCCTGCGCCCGGCGACGGACAGCCGGTGGACGCGCTGGGGCCGGAGCGGCCCCTCTGGTCGCGCCTCATGGACCGCATCCGCCTCGGCGGCGTGCTGGCGGTGGTGGGCGTGGTGACGGCGGTCGGCATTCCCGCCCAGTGGCTGTCGCTCAAGGCCGGCCTGCCCACGCGCCGGACCATTCCCACCCTCTACCACCGCATCCTGCTGCGCCTCATCGGCGTGCGGGTGAGGGTGCGGGGGACGCCGGCCACGGGGCGGCCGCTGCTGGTGCTCGCCAACCACGCCTCCTGGCTCGACATTCCGGTGGTCGGCTCGCTCACGCCCCTGTTCTTCGTGGCGAAGAGCGAGGTGGGCACCTGGCCGGTCATCGGCCTTCTCGCCAGGTTCCAGCGCACGGTCTTCGTGGATCGCCAGCGCCGGCATGCGACCGGGGCGGTGAACAGGGAGATCGCCGACCGCCTCGGCCAGGGTGACCCGGTGGTGCTGTTCGCCGAGGGCACCTCCAGCGACGGCAACCGCGTGCTGCCGTTCCGCACGGCCCTGGTTGGGGCGGTGCGCGAAGCCTTCGCCACCACCGGGGAGGTGATGGTTCAACCTCTTTCGGTCGCTTACGTGCGCCTGCAGGGCGTGCCCATGGGCCGCTCCCATCGCGCAGTGGCCGCCTGGTTCGGCGACATGGATCTCGCGCCCCACCTGCTGGACGTGCTGCGCCATGGCGCCATCGACGTGGAGGTCAGCTTCGGCGCCCCGGTCGCCCTGGACGACACCCATGACCGCAAGAGCGTCACCCGCGCCTGCGAGACGGCGGTGCGCACCCTCACCGCCCGCGCGCTTGCCGGCCGGGTGGACTGAGCGGACCGCCGCGCCGGATTTCGCGCCCGGTTCGCCCTTGTGCCCGGCGGTCTCCTGCGGCATCACCGCACCATGACTTCCCTTGCCGCCCTCGGCTTCGGCTATTGCGCCCGCCATCTCCTGGCGGCCCATCCCGGCGCCTTCGCCCCCGTCATCGGCACCGCGCGCACGCCGGACCGGCTCGCCGACCTGCCGTCGGGGGTGGTGCCATTCCTGTTCGATGGCGAGGGCCTCTCCGCGCCGCTTGCCGCCGCCCTTGCGGGCACCGAGGTGCTGCTGGTGTCCGCTCCGCCGGACGAGCGGGGCGACCCGGTGCTCCGCTGCGCCCGCCCCGTGCTGGAGGCGGGCCGGCTGGCGCAGGTGGTCTATCTCACCACCCTCGGCGTCTATGGCGACCATGGCGGCGCCTGGGTGGACGAGGCGACGCCGCCCCGCGGCGGCAGCCTGCGGCTCGAACGGCGGCTGAAGGCGGAGGAGGAATGGTTCGGCTTCGGCCAGGCGAAGGGCGTGCCGGTGTCCGTGCTGCGCCTCGCCGGCATCTATGGGCCGGGGCGCAATGCGCTGGTGCAGCTGAAGGCGGGCGAGGCGAGGCGCATCGACAAGCCGGGACAGGTGTTCAACCGCATCCATGTGGACGACATCTCAGCCACCATCCTCGCCTGCGTGGCGAAGCGCTTCGACGGCGTGGTCAACGTCACCGACGACCTGCCGGCCTCCCCGGCGGACCCGGTGGCGTATGCGGCCGAGCTGCTGGGCCTGCCGGTGCCGCCGGCCATTCCCTTCGCCGAAGCGGCGAAGACCATGAGCCCCATGGCCCTCACCTTCTGGGCCGGCAACAAGCGGGTCGCCAACCGCCGCCTCAAGGAAGAGCTCGGGGTACGCCTTGCCTTTCCCACCTATCGCGAGGGGCTGGCGGCGTTGCGGGACGCGGAGCCGTGACGCTCAGGTTCGCTTGAAGGTGAGGTAGGTGGGCGTGCGGCCGCAGTCCATGGCCCATGCCTCGTAACGGGTGCCCGGCCAGTGGGGATAGGGCGTGCGCCAGTCGTCGGCGGTCTCCGCGGTCCAGCGGAAGGCGCCATGGGCGCGCACTTCGGCGAGCGTCCAGCCTACGTAATGGGGCACGTCCGAGGCCACCCGGAAAGTGCCGCCCCTGCGGATGACGCGGGCGAGGCGGTCGAGATTGTCGGCCCGCACGAAACGCCGCTTCCAGTGGCGGCGCTTGGGCCACGGGTCGGGATAGAACAGGTCCGCGCCCTCCAGGCAGCCGTCCGGCAGCCGGTCGAGCAGGAGGGCGGCATCCATGTCGAACAGGCGGATGTTCGCGAGGCCGGCCTTCTCCAGGTCCACCAGCATGCGCGCCATGCCATTGATGAAGGGCTCGACGCCGATGAAGCCGAAGCCCGGCCGCCGCGCCGCGTGGGAAAGCAGGTGCTCGCCGCCGCCGAAGCCGATCTCCAGCCACAGGCCCTCCGGCGTGTGGGGGAACAGGGCGGTGGGCGTCGCCCCCTCGTCCAAGGAGAGACGGTAGCGCGGCAGGAGGCGCACCATGGCATCCTGCTGGGCGCCGCGCAGCGACTTGCCGATGCGCCGGCCATAGAAGGCGCCGCGGCGTTCCTTGTCTTCGGTCATGGCGTGCATTTTATGCAGGTGATCGTAACGCAAGACGGCGGGCCCGATGAGCCCGCCGCCGCTTCGTGTGCTGGATGATCGCGGCTCAGCCCACGGCGGACTTGAGCGCGTCCACGAGGTCGGTCTTCTCCCAGGAGAAGCCGCCGTCCGCTTCCGGCGCGCGGCCGAAATGGCCGTAGGCCGCGGTGCGGGCGTAGATGGGCTTGGTGAGGCCGAGGTGCTCGCGGATGCCGCGGGGACGCAGGTTCATCACCTCGCGCAGCACCTTCTCGAGCTTGGCCTCGTCCACCTTGCCGGTGCCGTGCAGGTCCACATAGACCGCGAGCGGGTCCGACACGCCGATGGCGTAGGCGAGCTGGATGGTGGCGCGGTCCGCGAGGTCGGCGGCCACCACGTTCTTGGCGAGGTAGCGCGCCGCATAGGCGGCCGAGCGGTCCACCTTGGTCGGGTCCTTGCCGGAGAAGGCGCCACCGCCGTGGGGCGCCGCGCCGCCGTAGGTGTCGACGATGATCTTGCGTCCGGTGAGGCCGCAGTCGCCGTCCGGCCCGCCGATCACGAACTTGCCGGTGGGGTTCACGTGCCAGATGGTCTCATTGGAGATCCAGCCGTCCGGCAGGGTGCTGCGGATGTAGGGCTCGACGATGGACTTCACGTCGTGGGACGAGAGGTTCTCGTCCAGGTGCTGGGTGGACAGCACGATCTGGGTGACGCCCACCGGCTTGCCGTTCTCATAGCGGACGGTCACCTGGCTCTTGGCGTCGGGGCCGAGGGCATGGGTCTCGCCGGAGTGGCGGGCCTCGGCCAGGCTCTTCAGGACCTTGTGGGCGTAGTAGATGGGAGCCGGCATCAGCTCGGGGGTCTCGCGCACGGCGTAGCCGAACATGATGCCCTGGTCGCCGGCGCCTTCATCCTTGTTGCCGGCGATGTCCACGCCCTGGGCGATGTCGGCGGACTGGGCGTGCAGCAGCACGTCGATGTCCGCATTCTCCCAGTGGAAGCCTTCCTGCTCGTAGCCGATGTCCTTGATGGCGAGCCGGGCCGCGTGGGAAATGAGGTCCTTGGTGATGGAGGACGGGCCGCGCGTCTCGCCGGCGATCACCACCTTGTTAGTCGTGGCCAGGGTCTCGCACGCGCAACGCACGACGCCGGGATCCCAGCCTTCCGCCTCCGCCGTGCGGAAGAAGATGTCCACGACCTCGTCGGAGATGCGGTCGCAAACCTTGTCGGGATGGCCTTCGGAGACGGATTCACTCGTGAAGAGGTAGGACTGGCGCGCCATTGCTCGGCCTCATTTGCGTCCGCACCGCGTTGCGGGGTCGTGCTCTTTTGGCAACGCGGTTGCGAACGGTCAAGATCGCCTCGGCGAAAGCGTTCGGTAAAACGAACGTTATGATGAACGCCGGGGCGATGCGGCCTACGCTTCCGCCTCGCCGGCGATGGCGATGACGAGATCCACGATGCGACGCCGAACCTTAGGGTCGGAGATCCGCATGAAGTTGCGCGTCAGCGTCAGGCCGTCGGAGGTTGCAAGGAAGTCGGAGACATAAGCGGGAGACTGCTCTTCCGAGAAGCCCTCGCCTTCCGGCCCCACCGTCGGCGCGCCTTCAAAGAAGAAAGCCACGGGAACACCGAGGACGGTGGAGATCTGCTGCAGACGGCTGGCCCCGATGCGATTGGTGCCCTTTTCGTATTTCTGGATCTGCTGGAAAGTGATGCCGAGGTGCTCGCCCAGCTTCTCCTGGCTCATGCCCACCATCATGCGGCGCATCCGCACGCGAGAGCCAACGTGTTTATCGATAGGATTCGGCGCCTTCTTGACCATGGTCTCTCCGGCTGTGTCGGAAAAGATTACTCGATACTTCGCAAAGCGAAGGCTGCCCTGATCGCCGGGAACATAAGGACACATTGCGCGAGCGTCGATCAACTTAAGCGTGTAGCACAACCGCAAAGGGGTGCTGCCGCAAGCGTGAGCGCGGCCAGTAGGAGCCCGGCAAGGATGGTGCCGGCAAAACGTCCCGCAATGGGAACCGTTTCCAACGCATTGGGCAAAGGACCGTCCACGACCCCTTCGTCACCGAGCGGGAGCGATGCGACGATTCGCCCTACCGGATCGATGATCGCCGAGATGCCGGTATTGGCCGCCCGCACCAGGGGAAGCCCCTCCTCCACCGCCCTCAGGCGGGCCTGCGCGAAGTGCTGGTAAGGCCCGGGCGTTTTTCCGAACCATGCGTCATTGGTCAGGTTGAGGAGAACGCCGGGCCGCGGGCCGGACGGAATTACCTTTCCGGGAAAGATAATTTCATAACATACAAGCGGTGACGCTAGGGGCAGCCCCGGCACCCTCAGGGGCTGGAGCGTCCCGCCGGAGGAAAATCCGCCGCGTACACGCGTAAGTTGTTCAAGCCCGAGACGTTCCAAAGTGGCCTGGAGGGGCAGGTATTCCCCGAACGGCACGAGGTGAACCTTGTCCGTGGTCTCCAGCACCCGCCCGTGCGCATCCAGCACGCGGATGGAATTGAAGAACGGGGAGACCTGCCCTTCGGGCGGCTGGTCGTAGCGGATGGCCCCCGTCACCAGCGTCACGTTCGCCGGCAGCGTCTCCGCGACGTCCGCCGCCGCCCAGGGCTCCCGCTCATAGATGAAGGGGAAGGCGGATTCGGGCCAGACCAGCACGCTCACGTCGTTCAGCCCGGCGGGATAGGCCGGGCTCGGCCGGGTGGAGAGCTTCAGGTAATTCAGAAGGATCTCCCGCCGGCGGTCGTAGGCGAACTTCTTGTCCTGCGGCAGGTTCGGCTGCATCACCCGCAGGGCTACGCCGGGAACGTTGCCCACCTGCGTCACCGCAAGCCGATGGGCGCCCCAGGCCGCCGCGCCGGCCATCACCACCGCTGCCAGCGCCGCCGCTGCCACGGCCCCGCGGCCGCCGGGCCGCAACAGGAGCGCCGGCGTTGCCAGCAGCAGCACCGCGAAGAAGGTGAGCCCATAGACGCCCACCACCGATGCGCCCTGCATCAGCATGAGGGATTCGGAGAAGGCGTAGCCGTAGGTGTTCCAGGGAAACCCCGTGAGCACGTGCCCGCGCAGCCATTCCGCCCCGGTGAGGCCGAACGCCAGCGCGAACACCCGGAGCATGGAGCGCGACCACAGCAGCCGGGCCATCACCGTCCCGAGCGCGGTGAAGAGCGCCAGGCCCGCCGGCATGGCGATGACCGCGAACGGCAGCAGCCAGCCGAACACGTCGGCTTCCACCAGCAGCGCGTCGCCGATCCACCACAAGGAGGCGACGAAATAGCCGAAGCCGAACCACCAGCCGATGCCCGCCGCCGCCATGAGGCGCTGCCGCGGCGGTCCGCGGGTGCCGTCGAGGAGGATGACCAGCGCCGGAAAGCTCAGCGCCAGCACCGGCCACAGGCCGAACGGCGGCATGGCGAGGGACCCGAGCGCGCCCGCGCCCCAGGCGACGAGGCGCCGGCGCCAGCCTCCGGCGAGGCCGAGCGCGAGCAGGCGCTGGCGCAGGGTGAGCCGGGGGCGCGGGGATACGAAGGCTGCGGTTGGGTTCAATGCCACGTCTTCAGGCTGGCGGCGGCTCGTCCGCATCCGACGCGCCCATGGGCTCGGCACGCGGGGGGATGATGCGCAGCTTCTTCACCCGGCGGGGGTCGGCCTCCAGCACTTCCGCCTCGAAGCCGCCCGGCAAGGCGATCAGCTCCCCCTGCCGGGGCACGCGCGAGGCGATGGAGACGAGCAGGCCGCCCAGGCTGTCCACCTCCTCCAGCGCCTCTTCGGTGGCGAACGTGGGCCCCAGCACTTCCACCGCCGCTTCCAGCGGCGTGCGGGCATCGGCCAGGAAGCTGCCGTCCGGCTGGCGGGTGAGGAGCGTCTCGGCCGCCTCGTCGTGCTCGTCCTCGATCTCGCCGACGATCTCCTCCACCACGTCCTCGATGGAGACGAGGCCGTCGGTGCCGCCGTATTCGTCGATGACCAGGGCGAGATGGGTGCGGGCCGCCTGCATGGACACCAGCAAATCCACCGCCGGCATGGAGGGCGGCACGTAGAGGAGGCGGCGGATGAGGCCTGCGTCCTCCAGCGAGCGGTCGAGGTTCACCACGCCGAGGTCGAGCTTGCCCGTGGGCTCGTTCGCCACGTCGCCGGCAAGGACGGCGATGAGGTCGCGGATGTGGACCATGCCCACCGGGTCGTCCAGCGTGTCGTCATAGACCACCAGCCGGGAATGGCCGACGGAGACGAAGAGCCTCAGGAGCTCGCCCAGCGACACGTCCTTGCGCACGGCGACGATCTCGGCGCGGGGCACCATGATGTCGCCGATGCCAACCTCCTTCAGGTGAAGGATGTTGCGCAGCATCTTGCGCTCGGACGGGGTGAATTCCCCTTCCTCCTCGGGCGCCTCCGCCGCGTCCAGCACCTCCACGAGGTCGGTGCGGAGCGAGCCGTGCGGACGGAACGTGCCGAGGAGGGCACGCAATCGATCGAGAAAACTCTGCGGCTCCGAAGAGCTGACCTCGGTCGGTTGGTCGATGTTGGACATGGCCTCGTCTTCGCTAAGGTCCGTCAGTCCTGCGGCAGCGCATAGGGATCGTCGATCCCGAGCCCCGCGAGGACCTGCCGTTCCAGCGCCTCCATTTCCTCTGCTTCGTCGTCTTCGATGTGATCGTAGCCCATCAGGTGCAGCGTGCCATGCACCACCAGGTGGGCGAGATGGTTGCCGGGCGTCTTGCCCTCGTCCGAAGCCTCGGCTTCGAGCGTCTCCAGCGCGACGATGATGTCGCCGAGCGGCTGGGGCGCGTCCACGCCCTCCGGCAGGTCGGGCTGGGGGAAGGAGAGGACGTTGGTCGGCTTGTCCTTGTCGCGCCAGTCCCGGTTCAACACGCGGATGCGCGCGTCGTCGGTGAGGGTCACCGACACCTCGCAGGGCAGCGGCACGTCCTCCCCGCAGGCGGTGAGCGCGGCTTCCACCGCGCGGATGGCGATGGCCTCCGCCTCCGGCAGGGCGGACCAGCCGTCCGCCTCCACCAGCACGTCGACGGCGACGGCGGGCTCGTCCTCGGGCACGAGGGAAGGGGCAGCCACGGCTCAGGCCCCCGTCCGCGAGGTGCGCGCGACGGCGGCTTCCAGCTTCGCGGCGTCGAGCTTCTCGTAGGCGGCGACGATGCGGCCGACCATCTCGTGGCGCACCACGTCCTCGGCCTTGAAGTGGCACACCCCCACGCCCTCGATGCCTTCCAGCAGGCGCACCGCCTCGGACAGGCCGGAGACCTGGCCGGCGGGAAGGT
Organism: Xanthobacter nonsaccharivorans; assembly: GCF_043194755.2. Classification (NCBI taxonomy): domain Bacteria; kingdom Pseudomonadati; phylum Pseudomonadota; class Alphaproteobacteria; order Hyphomicrobiales; family Xanthobacteraceae; genus Xanthobacter; species Xanthobacter nonsaccharivorans. The sequence goes on from NZ_CM195526.1 coordinate 5,095,839, forward strand.
CGGTCTGGCTGGCGTCGCCGGTGACGATCATGTGCGAGTTCTCGCCCAGGCGGGTGAGGAACATCTTCATCTGCATGGAGGTGGCGTTCTGCGCCTCGTCCAGGATCACCGCGGCGTTGGAGAGGGTGCGCCCGCGCATGAAGGCGAGGGGTGCGATCTCGATCTCGCCGGACTGGATGGCCCGCTCCACGAAGGGGCGGTCCATGAGGTCGTAGAGCGCGTCGTAGATGGGGCGCAGGTAGGGATCCACCTTGTCCTTCATGTCGCCGGGCAGGAAGCCGAGCCGCTCGCCCGCCTCCACCGCCGGTCGCGAGAGGATGATGCGGTCCACCATCCGCCGCTCCAGCAGGTGCACCGCATAGGCCACCGCCAGCCAGGTCTTGCCGGTGCCGGCGGGCCCGGTGCCGAACACCAGGGTGTGGCGCTTCAGGGCGCGGATATAGGCGTCCTGCGCCGGGGTGCGGGCCCGCACGGGCCGGCGGCGCAGCTGGATCTCGTCGAAGGACTGGCGGTCCTCGGAGGGGTCGAAATCGAACAGGGAGCCCTGGGAGGTGACCTCACGGATGGCGCCGTCCACGTCGCCCTGGGCGATCTCGCGGCCCTTGCGGAGCGCGTCGTAGAGGTGCTCCAGCACGGCGCGGGCCTGCTCGCAGGCATCGCGCGCGCCTTCCAGCGTCACGTGGTTGCCGCGGGAATCCGCCTTCACCCCGAGCTTGCGCTCGATGAGGGCGAGGTTGCGCCCGTAGTGGCCGAACAGCAGCGTGGCGAGCCGGTTGTCGTCGAAGGCCAGCACCACATGGGCCGGGCCCTCGTCCTCCAGACTCGCCCACGGGGCGGTCACGGCCGCGCGCGCCGGGCCGGTGGGGGCCAAGGGGCGATCTTGGGGGCGATCTTGGTGGCGATCGACGGGGCGGTCGCGCTGGTCGCTGCCGGGTCTGCGCAAGCTCAGGCCTCCATGGCCGCAAGCGGCCGGGATAGGACGGACGAAGGGGAAGTCCCGGCCTCACCCACCGGCACCCCCGCGAGGCTGTTCGGCCCCACGTCGGTGATGGTCACGGTGAGGAGCTCGCCGACATGGGCGGGCGGATCGTTCACCACCACGCTCTGCAGATAGGGCGAACGGCCGATGAGCTGGCCCGGCTGGCGGCCGGGCTTCTCCAGAAGGATCTCGAAGGTCTTGCCGCGGCAGGAGGCGTCGAACGCCGCCTTGGAGGCCTCCAGCAGGTGCTGCAGCTCGGCGAGGCGCTCGGCCTTCGCCGCCTCGGGCACCTGCGCCTCGTGATCGGCCGCCGGGGTGCCGGGGCGCGGGCTGTACTTGAAGGAATAGGCGCTGGCGAAACCCACCCGGCGGGCCAGGTCCAGCGTGTCCGCGAAGTCCGTCTCGGTCTCGCCGGGGAAGCCGACGATGAAGTCCGAGGACAGCGCCATGTCCGGCCGCGCGGCGCGCATCTTCTCGATGAGGACGAGATAATCCTCGCGCCCGTGCTTGCGGTTCATGGCGGCGAGGATGCGGTCCGAGCCCGACTGCACCGGCAGGTGCAGGTAGGGCATCAGCTGCGGCAGGTCGCGGTGGGCGGCGATGAGGTCATCGTCCATGTCGCGGGGATGGGAGGTGGTGTAGCGCAGCCGGGCGAGCCCCTCGATGCCGGCCATGCGCTCCATCAGCAGGGCGAGGCTCCACACCGTGCCGTCCGGACCCTCGCCGTGGAAGGCGTTGACGTTCTGGCCGATGAGGGTGATCTCGCGCACCCCCTGGTCCACCAGCCGCGCCGCCTCGTCCAGGATCTTGCCGACCGGCCGGGACAGCTCGGCGCCGCGGGTATAGGGCACCACGCAGAAGGTGCAGAACTTGTCGCAGCCCTCCTGCACCGTCACGAACGCCGCCGGCCCACGGGAGCGCGTCGCCGCGCGGGTGGGGGCGGGCAGGTGGTCGAACTTGTCCTCGACGGGAAAATCGGTGTCCACCACACGCTTGCCGGCCCGGGCGTCGGCGAGCAGCTCCGGCAGGCGGTGGTAGCTCTGGGGGCCGACCACCAGGTCCACCACGGGCGCGCGGCGCATGATCTCCGCGCCCTCGGCCTGGGCGACGCAGCCGGCCACCGCGATCATGGTGTCGGAGCCGGCCTCCTGCTTCTGCTTCCTGAGGCGCCCGAGCTCGGAATAGACCTTCTCGGCGGCCTTCTCGCGGATGTGGCAGGTGTTCAGGATGACGAGGTCCGCCTCGGCGGGATCCTGGGTTTCCACGAAACCCTCGCGTGCCAGGGTGTCCGCCATACGATGGGAATCGTAGACGTTCATCTGGCAGCCGAAGGACTTGACGTAAAGCTTGCGGGGCTCGTGCATGTCGCCTGTTCTGTCGTCCTGATCCTCGCGCATGGGCGCGACGCGATCGTGACGCCAGCTGTTCTCGCCCCCCTTGTGGATCCGTGAAGAAACAATCCTATCGGCAAACGGCGGGATTGGGAACAGGCCGGGACTTGAGCCTGTCGAATCTCCGCGCCCGAAGGGTCGGCCCGGGCAGGCCGTCTCGGACTGTCGTCACCCGCCGGCCTGTCCGGCGGGTCCGCCGCGCCGCTCGCTCTCCGTCCGGGAGCGCGGAGCCACCCGTGGGCGCGCCGGCCAAGCCGGGGCATGACGTGCGTGAGGATCATCGAGGGGGTGCGAGGACGGTCCATTCCGCCCGCACATCCGCGTCGTCCTCCCGGGAAAGATGCTGTTGCTTCAGGCGGTGAACCGCCTCCGCCTCCGCCAGCTTCCCCAGCGCCCACACCGCCGCCCCGCGCACCAGCGGTTCGTCGTCCGCGAGCCGCGCCTCCACCCGTGGCAGGAAGCCGGCATTCCCGGAGTTTCCCATGGCAATCAGAACGTTGCGCACGAAGCGCGCGCGCCCCACCCGCTTGATGGGGCTCTTGGGGAAGCGGGCGCGGAAGGCGGCATCGTCCAGCCCGGCCAGATCGGCCAGCGGCGGGGCGTCGTTCTCCGCCCGCGCCGCCAGCTTCGCCTCCCGGCCATCCTGCGCGAACTTGTTCCAGGGGCAGGCGGCCAGGCAGTCGTCGCAGCCATAAATGCGGTTGCCCATGAGCGGACGCAGGTCGGCCGGGATCGGCCCCTTGTGCTCGATGGTGAGGTAGGAGACGCAGCGCCGCGCATCAATGACGTAGGGGGATGGAAAGGCCCCGGTGGGGCAGGCGTCGAGGCAGGACTGGCAGGAGCCGCAATGATCCCCTTCGGCTGCGGTGGGCTGCAGCTCCAGCGTGGTGGCGATGGCGCCGAGGAACAGCCAGGAGCCGAAGTCCCGCGACACGAGATTCGTGTGCTTGCCCTGCCAGCCGAGGCCCGCCGCCGCTGCCAGCGGCTTCTCCATGAGCGGGGCGGTATCCACGAACACCTTCACGTCCCCAGAGAGGCCGCGGCTGCCCGCCTCGGCGAGGAGCGCGCGGGCGACGCGCTTGAGCCTGGGCTTGATGATGTCGTGATAGTCCTCCGCCCGCGCATAGACGGAGATGGCGCCGGCGGTGCGCTGTTCCAGCACCTTCCGGGGGTCTTCGGCCGGGCCGTAGTTCAGCCCCAGCATGATGACCGAGCGGATCTCCGGCCACAGGGTGCGGGGATCGGCCCGGCGCTCCAGCGTCTCGGCCATCCAGCCCATGTCCCCATGGGCGCCCGTCGCCACCCAGGCCTTGAGCCGGGGGGCGGCCGCGGCAATCGCGTCCGGCCGGGCGATGCCGAGGGCGTCGAAGCCCTCCCCGGCGGCAAAAGCCGCGAGGCGGGCCTCGAGCCCGGCGGGGGGAGGGGTCAGAAATCCAGGTCCGCGTAGGTCTTGGAGGGGGGCATCCCCGGGATGCTCTCGTTCAGCAGGGCGCGGAAGGTCGGCCGCGACTTGATGCGCGCATACCAGTCCCTCGCGTGCTCGTCCTCGTCCCACGGTACGTCGCCCAGATAGTCGGCCACCGACAGGTGCGCGGCTGCGGCCAGGTCCGCCTGGCTGATGCGCTCCCCCGCCAGCCATTTGCGGGCCTTCGCCAGCCAGCCGATATATTTCAGATGATAGCGCAGATTGCTGCGCGCCATGCGCAGGGCCGTGGCGTCCGGCGGGCCGCCCCCCTGCTCGCGGTTCATGTAGCGCTTGTGGATGCGCTCGCGCACCAGCGGCTCGGTGGCCTCCACATACATCTTCTCGTGGAACCACTGGGTCAGCCGCCGCACCTCCACGCGCCCGGCGGGATCCTCCGGCAGCAGGCGATGCGGGGCGAGGGCGAGGCCGCGGGTCTCGTCGAGATATTCGGCGATAATGGTGGCGCCGGGCACGGAGGCCTGCATCTCTTCCACGATCACCGGCGTCTCGCCGGCAGGATTGAGGGCAAGGAAGCCGGATCGGCGTTCCCACACGCGCTCCTCCACCAGCTCCGGCTCGAGCCCGTATTCGGCGAGCAGCAGGCGGACAAAGCGGGAATGCGGGCAAAAGGGATGATGATGCAGATACATGGGCCGATTTGCGCCGGGGGTCGAAGGGGAGGAGGCCAGTCGCCCGGCTTCCCCATTCTTAGAGTCCGATCCTTTCCGATTGGTTCCATCGCGCTGCATCGCATCCGTAGTTTCCCGATGCCGGCAGCGGGGCGACAAACATCGTGAAGGAATGACGAAGGGCGTACCGCAATCTTCCCCAACGTCGGCTGGGGACAGGGAATTTCTGGAACCCGGCGCGGGTAGGCGCGTGCCGCCGCCGCTGTTGCAGCCGGGCAACAGGCGGCGCACAAATGGCGCTGCATTGCGCTCCGGAAGCCCGGTTCGCCGCCGCGCCTGATTGCACCTGCGAAGGCGTCGGAACAGGATGGCGGCCCACCCGAACCGCTTCCCCGGAACTGCACGACATGACCCTCGGCGACATGCTCGAAGCCCTCGCACTTGGCCTGCTGGAAGGGTTGACGGAGTTCATCCCGGTCTCATCCACGGCGCATCTTCTGCTCGCGGGCCACTTTCTCGGCTTCGAGAGCAACGGCCACACCTTCGAGGTGCTGATCCAGCTCGGCGCGGTGCTCGCCATCCTTACCGTCTATTTCCAGCGCTTCCTCCATGTGGCGCAGCAGCTGCCCACCAATCCGGGGGCGCGGCGCTTCGTCATCGGCGTGCTGGTGGCGTTCCTGCCGGCGGCGGTGATCGGGGCGCTGGCGCACGGCTTCATCAAGAGCGTGCTGTTCGAGACGCCGGCCCTCATCTGCGGCACGCTGATCTTCGGCGGCATCATCCTGCTGTTCATCGACAAGGTGGTGCCGGAGCCGCGCTACAACAATGCCATGGGGCTGCCCTGGCACATCGCGCTCATCATCGGCTTCTTCCAGTGCCTCGCCATGATCCCCGGCATGTCGCGCTCGGGCTCCACCATCGTCGGCGCCATGCTGATGGGCGTGGACAAGCGCGCGGCGGCGGAATTCTCCTTCTTCCTGGCGCTGCCCACCATGCTGGGGGCGTTCGTCTACGACCTCTACAAGAACCGCAGCAACCTGTCCTTCGACGACGGGCTGCTCATCGTCATCGGCTTCGTGGCCGCCTTCTGCGCGGCGGTGCTGGTGGTGAAGTCGCTGCTCGATTTCGTCTCCCGCCACGGCTACGCGCCGTTCGGCTGGTGGCGCATCGCTGTGGGTGTGGCCGGCCTCGTCGGGCTCGCGCTGGTGGGCTGAGGCGGTCGCCCGGCGGCCGTCTCAGAAGTCGCTGGCGATGCCGCCGACTTCCCAGTCGCCGTAGCGCACGGGCTCCGGCCCGTCGCGGCCGTTGATCTCCTTCGGCCGGTCCTTGACCGCGGCGTCGATGGCGGCACGGCGGGCCTCGGCCTCGGCAAGGGCCCGCTTCGCGGCCTCGCTCAAGGGCTTGCGGGCCGGCTGCACCTTCTCCTCGTCCATATCGCATCTCCATCGGACAGGTTGCGGCGGCGCCCCAACCTTTCCCCATTCTTGCACCCGCGGCGCAAAGCATGCTAGCTGCGCCGCGCCTTTCAAGGCTCGACCCTCGTTCGGGCTCGTCCGATCAACGCTTTCAAATGGAGATGCGCATGGCCACGCAGAATGGCGGCCCCAACCCGAATGCGGCGCCGTCGCTGAACGTGCTCGCGCAGTACACCAAGGATTTCTCGTTCGAGAATCCGAACGCGCCGCGCTCTCTCGCCGCGCCGCCGAGCCAGCCGGACGTCAACATCCAGATCCACGTCAACGCCAAGCCGGGCGGCAATGGCGAGTTCGAGGTGGAGCTGAAGATCGACGGCGGCGCGAACGTGAACGGCGAGACGCTGTTCGCCTTCGAGCTCGTCTATGCGGGCATCTTCCGCATCCTCAACGTTCCGGAGCAGAGCCTGCAGCCGGTGGTGCTCATCGAGTGCCCGCGCATCCTCTTCCCCTTCGCCCGCCAGATCATCGCCGATGCGGTGCGCAATGGCGGCTTCCCGCCCCTGATGATCGATCCGGTGGACTTCGCCGCCCTCTATCAGCAGCGCCTGCAGGCCGAAGGGCAGCAGCGCTTCCAGGCCGGCCAGGCCTGAGGCTGGCGTCGCGAGGCCTTCCGGGGCTCCGCCTCCCGTGTTTCCGCCGCTGCGAGCGCCCGCTCGCGGCGGCGTTGTTTTTTCCGGCGGGGTGCTGGCGTATCCTCCCGCCGTACCGCCCCGGTGGGGTGAGATGACATAAGAGCGTCGACACCCGGCAAGGGTGCGCAATGGGCGCGCGCAACGAACGCGCGCCTCGGGAGAGAAACCTGCGGACGGCGATGAGATCCATTCGCTTCAGGCTCGCGGCCCTGACCGGGGCGGCGGCATTCTTCGCCGTGCTTGCGGCGCTGGGCGTGCTCCTGGCGGCGGGCGCGGCCGACCGCGCGCTGGAGGCCGCCATTGCCGCGCAGCAGCGGCTCGACCTGCTCACCGAGATGTCCGCGCGCCTGTCCGAGTTCGGCCTCGCCGCCGTGGCCGATGCTGAGCACCCCACCGCCGACCGCGCCCGGATCGAGGAGGCGCGCTCACGCGTGTCGGGGCTGCTGGAGGCGGCCACCGTGCGGGCGGCCTCCGCCGGTCCCGACGTGGTGGGGCAGGCCCGCGAGAGGATGACGGCGCACCTGCGCGCCGATTTCATCGTGCTCGACCGCCAGATCACCACCGCTCTCGCCGAACCTGACGGGACCCGCCGCACCGACCGGGTGCGGGGCGCCCTCAACGCCTTCGCCGCCGCGGTCGGGCCCACCCTGTCCCTGCTGGTGGAGAGCGAGCGGCGTGGCGTCACGGCGGCGCGGGAGGAGGCCCTCGCCCTTTCCCTGCGCCTGCGCATCGGCGCGGTGGCGGTGGCCGTGCTGGTGCTGATCGCGGCCCTGGTGCTGCACCGGGCCCTCGCGCGCCCGCTCCTCGGCCGCCTCGCCGAGATCGACCGGGCGGCGGCGGCCATCGGCCATGGCGATCTGGGGACGCGCCTTGCCATCGGTCCACGGGACGAGCTCGGCCTGCTGATGGCGCGCTTCAACCGCATGGCCGCAAGGCTCGGCCGGCGGGAGCGGCGGGTGGCGGACGACCGCGCCATGCTGGAGAAGACCATCTCCGAGCGCACCGCCGACCTGACTGCCGCCAACGCCCGCCTTGCCGCCATCGACGCCTCGCGGCGGCGCTTCTTCGCCGACGTGAGCCACGAGCTGCGCACGCCGCTCACCGTCATCATCGGCGAATGCGACGTGACCCAGCGGGCCGCGGCCATCCCCGAGGATCTGTCGCGGTCGGTGCTCACCACCATCCGCAAGCGCGCCGGCGGGCTGCATCGCCGGGTGGAGGATCTTCTGCGCGTCGCCCGTTCGGAGAGCGGCGAGATCGATCTGGTCTTCCAGGACGTGCTGCTCGCCCCGCTGCTCGCGGAGGCGGTGGCCAGCTTCGAGACGCCAGCCCGGCGCCGCAACGTGGCGCTCAGGCTCGACGGCGACGCCCGGGACGTTCTGGTCCATGCGGACCGGGAATGGCTGCGGCAGGTGGTCGAGGGCCTCATCGACAATGCCCTGCGCCATGGCGGCCCGGTCCGGACCATCGTGGTGGCCCATGCCGTGGTCACGGGGGAGGGGCCCCCCGCCTTGCGCATCACGGTGACGGACGACGGGCGCGGCATCCCGTCGGAGGCGCGCGCGCGCCTGTTCGAGCGCTTCGCCCGCGGCGAGCGGCTGGGCGACGGCACGGGCTTCGGCCTTGGGCTGGCCCTCGCCGAATGGGTGGTAACGCGTCACGGCGGGCGTATAACACTCGAGGACGCGGAGGGCGGCGGAACGCGTGTCGCCATCGTGCTGCCGCACCCCGCCGCCGCCATCGGCGGGCAGGGGGCCGGCCTGCCGACGGATGCCGGGGACGGGGCGGACGGACTGGAGACAAGATGAACATTCTGGTGGTCGAGGACGACAGCGACATCGGTGCCATGCTGAGCCGCGGCCTTTCCGCCGAGGGCTTCGACGTGACGGTGGTGGGTCGCGCGGACGAGGCCCTCGACACGGCGCGCCAGTACAATCCCTGCGCCGTTCTCCTCGACATCATGCTGCCCGACGGCTCCGGCATCGATGTGTGCCGCGCCCTGCGCGATGCCGGCCATTCCGGACCGATCCTCTTTCTTTCGGCCAAGGACGAAGTGCACGACCGCGCCGAGGGCCTCTCCGCGGGAGCGGACGACTACATCGTGAAGCCGTTCGTGTTCGGCGAGCTGGTGGCGCGCCTGCGCGCCCATCTCATGCACCGCTCGGGCGGCGCGCAGGACCGGCGCATCATCGCCGGCCGCCTGGTGCTCGACCTTTCCACCCGCACCGCCATGTTCGGCGAGATCCACGTGCGCCTCACCGAGCGCGAGGCGGAACTGCTCGCCCTGCTCATGGGCAGCCCCAACCGCCCGGTGCCGCGCGGCGAGATCTTCGACCGCCTGTGGGCCAACCAGGGCGGCGCCTCGCTGAACGTGGTGGATGTCTATGTGGGCTACCTGCGCACCAAGCTCGCGCCCATCAGCAAGGCCGGCGGTCCGCAGGTGGCGACCGTGCGCGGCCGCGGCTTCATGCTGGACCTCGCCGGCTCGGCTCCCGCGCACTGACCCGCTTCCGGGCGGCACCGGGCGGCAGACGGAATCCGCCGCCCGGGCTACCGGCTCCGGTCAGGGCTTGGAGCAAGCCGTCAAATCTTCATGGGGGGTTGCACAACCGCCTAGAGCCAGTTCGTGTTCGAACATGCGATCCAGATCGGCCGCAGCCGGGGGGCATTTTTGTTTCACCCTTCAAGGGACCCTTGCCCATCGCCCCGGTCTTCGACCGGTGTCGGTCGGGCCCGTCCCTGTGCCGCGCGGGCTTGGCACGGCCGCTATTGGTATGAGCGCCCCTTGATCCTGAAGGCGGTTTTGGCGCCGTGCCGTTTCGTGTGCGGCGCAGCATCATATTTTGCTTGCGGGACAGAGGTAGAGTGACAATATTTGAAATCACTGTAGTGAATTTCATCATTACAGTGCGTTCTTAGGATCTTCTTATGAAGATCAGGGGCGCAACACAGGAGGAAGCATCATGCGTTGGAACAAGCCTCAGGTGTGCGAAGTCTGCGTCGGCATGGAAGTCACCGCCTATCTGCCGGCCGACTTCTGATCCAGGGTGGTCGGTGACCGGGAACGGGGAAGCAGGAGCGTTCGACGCGTCATGCAGGTGATCGTTCTCGGTTCAGCGGCCGGCGGCGGCGTTCCACAATGGAACTGCCGCTGTCCGGTGTGCCGGCTGGCGTGGTCCGGAGATCCGCGCGTCGAGCCGCGCACCCAGTCGAGCATCGCTGTCTCGGCGGGGGGCGGCGCGTGGGTCCTCCTGAACGCCTCGCCCGACCTTCGGGCGCAGATCAGCGAGACACCTGCCCTTCATCCCAGATCGGGCGACCGCGACAGTCCCATCCGCGCCGTGGTGCTCACCAATGGTGACGTGGACCATATCGCGGGCCTGCTCTCCCTGCGCGAGAGCCAGCCCTTCGATGTCTACGGCACCGCCGACACGCTCGGCCTCATCCGCGAAAACCAGGTGTTCGACGTGGTGTCGCCCGCCTTCGTGGGCCGGCACACGGCTGAGTTCGGGGTTCCTTTCTCGCCCGCGACGGGGCTGGAGATGGAATTCTTCACCGTGCCGGGGAAAGTGCCCCTCTGGCGCGAGGATGCCTCCCTCGTCATCGGCGAGGAGAGCGGCTCCACCGTGGGCGTGACGGTGAAGGCCAACGGCCGCAGGCTCGTCTATGTGCCCGGCTGCGCCGCGGTCACGCCGGCCCTGCGGGAGCGTATCGCCGGGGCGGATCTCCTCTTCTTCGATGGCACGCTATATCGCGACGACGAAATGATCGCCGCAGGCGTCGGCACCAAGACCGGCGCGCGCATGGGGCACCTGTCCATGGCCGGGGACGGCGGCACGGTGGAGCTCCTCAAGGATGTGCCGGTGGAGCGGCGCGTCTTCATCCACATCAACAATACCAACCCCGCCCTCATCGACGGATCGCAGGAGCGGCGCGCCGTGGAGGCCGCCGGCTGGACCCTCGCGCGGGACGGGATGGAGTTCTCCCTATGACCGTCCTTGCCGTAGCCACGCCGCCGCTCGTTTTCCCGCCGCTACCCTCGCCCCGCGAGCCGCTTTCACCCGAGGGGCTGGAGGCGGCCCTGCGCGAGGTGGGTGCCACCCGCTACCACAACCTCCACCCGTTCCATAAGCTGCTGCATTCCGGCAGGCTGAACCGGGATCAGGTGCGCGCCTGGGCGCTCAACCGCTATTGCTACCAGTCCGCCATCCCCCGCAAGGACGCGGCGCTCATGAGCCGCTGCGACGACCGCGAGCTGCGCCGCGAATGGCTGCACCGCGTCACTGACCATGACGGCTTCGGCGAGGATTCGGGTGGCATCGAGCGCTGGCTGGTGCTCACCGACGGGCTCGGCCTCGACCGCGACTATGTGGTGTCGAAGGAGGGCGCGCTGCCGGCCACCAAATTCGCGGTGGAGGCCTATGTGCGCTTCGTCGCCGATCACTCGCTGCTGGAGGCGGTGGCCTCCTCCCTCACCGAGCTGTTCGCCCCGGGCATCCATGCCGAGCGCATCTCCGGCATGCTCGCCAACTATGACTTCATCAACGAGCGCGTCGTCGCTTATTTCCGTCGTCGCCTCGATCAGGCGCCGAAGGACGCGGACTTCGCCCTGGACTACGTGAAGCGGAATGCGCGCACGGCCGAGCAACAACGCGCCGTCATCCGCGCCCTCACCTTCAAGACGGAAGTTCTCTGGGCGCAGCTCGATGCGCTTTACTTTGCGTATGTGGAGCCCGGCTGGCCCGCCCCCGGCGCCTGGCGCCCCGGCGTGGCGGTGAGCGAGGCGACCCATCCATGAAGGCCGAGGAGACCGACGTTCCCCGCCTCCCGCGTGGCGTGAAACTGAAGTATGATCAAGTGCGTTCCCGTCACGTGCTGCTGGCGCCGGAGCGCGCCTTCGACATCGACGAGACGGCGGCGACGGTCCTGGAGCTGGTGGACGGCACGCGCACCTGCGGCGAGATCGTCGATGCGCTGGCCGCCCGCTATGACGAGAAGCGCGAGGTGATCGCCGACGACGTGCGGGACATGATCGGCGACCTCATCGCGCGACGGGTGATCGAGCGATGACTATCGAGACCGTGCAGCGGGAGCCCGGCGCCGCGCCGCGGCCGCAGGAGGCCCCACCCGTGGGCCTGCCCATCGGCATCCTGGCGGAGCTGACCCACCGCTGCCCGCTGCGCTGCCCCTATTGCTCGAACCCGCTGGAGCTGGAGCGCCGCGAGGCGGAGCTGGACACCGCCACCTGGAAGCGCGTGCTGAGCGAGGCGGCCGCGCTGGGCATCCTGCATGTCCATCTCTCCGGCGGCGAGCCCACGGCCCGGCCGGATCTGGTGGAGCTGACCGCCCATTGCGCGGCGGAGGGGCTCTACACCAATCTCATCACCTCCGGCATCGGCCGCGCCAGCGGGATGATCGGCGCGCTGGCGGACGCCGGGCTCGACCACGTGCAGGTTTCCCTGCAGGGGGCCACGGCCGAAACCGGCGACCATATCGGCGGCTACAAGGGCGGCCACGCGGCGAAGCTCGAATTCGCGAAGCAGGTGACCGACCTCGGCCTGCCGCTTACCGTCAATGCCGTCATCCATCGCGGCAACATCCACGAGGTGGAGGCCATCATCGACCTCGCCGTGGCGCTGAAGGCGCGGCGGCTGGAGGTGGCGCACACCCAGTATTACGGCTGGGCCTATGCCAACCGCGCCGCACTGATGCCGGCCCGCCCCGACGTGGACCGCTCCGTCGCCCTGGTGGAGGCGGCGCGCAAGCGGCTCGAGGGCGTTCTGGTCATCGACATGGTGATTCCGGACTATTACGCCCGCTATCCCAAGCCCTGCTCGGGCGGCTGGGGCCGGCGCACGCTGAACGTGACGCCCACCGGCCGCGTGCTGCCCTGCCATGCGGCGGAGAGCATCCCGAACCTCGAATTCTGGAACGTGCGCGAGCATGCGTTGGGCGACGTCTGGCGCTCCTCGCCGGCGTTCAACGCCTTCCGCGGCACCGCATGGATGTCCGAGCCCTGCCGCAGCTGCGAGCGGCGGGAGATGGACTTCGGCGGCTGCCGCTGCCAGGCCATGGCGCTGCTGGGGGATGCCTCGGCCACCGATCCGGCCTGCGCGAAATCGCCGTTCCATGCCCGGGTGGAGGCGCTGGCCAATTCCGAGGCGGCGGCGGTGCCGCCCGATTATATCTATCGCACCATCGGCGGCGCGCCGACGGTGCGCACGGAGGGTGCATGAGCGCGCGACGCTTCCTCGGCCTCACTCTGGCGCTCGCGGGCGGACTGTTTGCGGCGGGCCTCCTGGTGGAGCCGCGCATCGCCGGGGCGGCCGAGGGCGCGCCCCAGTCCGCTCCTCAGCCCGCTCCTGCCGCGCCCGAGGCCGCCGATCTGCTGTTCGAGACGCCGCAGCTCGTGAATGCGCCGGCGGACCAGCCGCTGATCTATCGCTACGTTCGCAAGGTGAGCGATCCGGAGCTGGGTCCCTCGTTCGAGGACGTCATCCGCCTTCAGGTGGCGCCCGCCGCCCAGGGTGGGGATGCGCGGGACGTCACCGTCCAGCTCTTCACCGGCGAACACCGCCGCGCGGCCGGGCCGTTCGAGGGCGTCACCACCAATCCGGCGCTGATGCTGTTCCTGGAATCCCATCTGGTCGAGCTGTCCGGCCGGCTGAAGGGCAATCCGCGTTATTTCAAGAACACCATCCGCGCGGGCCTGCGTGACAAGGCCACCGTCACCCCGGCGGAGTTCACCGTCGACGGGCGCACGCTGAAGGGCTGGCGCGTCAGCGTGAGCCCCTTCAGGGGCGACCCCAATGCGGTGCGCATGCGCGGGCTCGACACCCTGACCTATACGTTCGACGTCTCCCCGCAGGTGCCGGGGCAGCTCGTGAAGATCGACATCGCAGCCGACGCGCCCGGCGGGCGGCTGTGGGAGGAGAGCATCGCCTATGATCCGAAGGGCTCCTGAAGCCGCGCTCCTGCTGCTTCTCGCCGCCGGTGCCGCGCATGCCGCGCCGGCGGTTGAGAACGACTATCCCACGTCGGCGCGCGTCGATTACGTCATCGGCTGCATGGCGGCGAACGGCCAGTCGCGCGAGGCCATGACGCGTTGCGCCTGCTCGGTCGACACGCTCGCCTCCATCCTGCCCTACGACCGCTACGTGGCGGCGGAGACGATCCTGTCCATGCGCCAGGGCGTGGGGCAGGCGGCGAGCATCTTCCGCAACACGCCCCAGTATGACGACGTGATCGCGGACCTGCGCCGCGCCCAGGCGGAAGCCGAGGTGCAATGCTTCAAATAGCGCGTTTCGCAGCGCACAACATCTGCTCGCATCTGCCGCACAAGTGACGGGTTTTCTGCCCCTCGCGCCTATGTTAGCTTGCCATTCAAGAACAGACGCATGGCGCACGGAATCTTTCCTCCGAAGCGCACTGCAACGACAAGCGGGCAACCGCCGCGGCGTCTTGATCGGGACCTTCAACCCCCAAGGCAAAGCCATGGCCAACGACCGCTACCAATCCGTCCGTCTGCTCTCGCTCCCACCCATTCTGGCTGGAAAACGCGTCGCGCCTGTGCCGTCGCCGTCCAGCCTACCCGCGCTCGGGTGACATCATGACATCGGGTGACCTGACAACTGGCGATGCCCCGCGCATCGTGCGCGATGTCGTGTGCGGCTTCTGCGGCCTTGGCTGCGATGACCTGGAGGTGTCCGTCTCCGGACGCGTCATCGTGCCGAAGAAGGCCTGCGCCGACGCGGCGCGGCTGCTGGCGCGCGGGGATGTTCCGCCGCCTTCGCCACGGGTGAACGGCAAGGCCGCGAGCCTGGAGGAGGCGGCGGTCGCCGCGGCGCGGCATCTCGATGCCGCCCATTCGGCGGTCTTCGCAGGCCTTGGCGCGGACCTCGAAGGCCTGCGCCGCCTCTACGACATCGCCATGGTGCGCGGCGCCAGCATCGACCATGCGGCCTCGGGCGGCCTGTTCGCCAATCTGGAGCGTCTCGCCCGGCGCGGCTGGATCGCGGCCACTCTGGCCGAGGTGCGCAACCGCTGTGATATCCTGGTGCTGTTCGGCGGCGACCCGGCCCCCGCCTTCAGTCACTTCTTCGAGCGGGCGTTGCCGGTGGCGGCGCCGGGCGCGGCGGACGCCGCGCCGCTGTTCGTCGCGGCGCCCGGCCAGCGGCGCGTGGTGGTCATCGGCGGCCCGCTGTCGGAGGCTTCCCGCCGCGTGCTCGCCGGCCACCAGATCACCGAGATCGCCGTGCCCGAGGGCGAGGTCGCCACCGCAGCGGCGGTTCTGGTGGCCTATCTGGCAAACCGCGACGTGGAGATGATCCCCGCCGTGTCCGGCATCGCCGGCGCGGCGCTGGCCGAGCTTGCGGATGTCCTGAAGGCGGCCCGGTACGGTGTCTTCACCTGGAACGCCGCGACCCTCGCGCCGGACGAGGCGGCGGCCGTCGCGGGCGCGGCGGCGGAGGCGGTGGACCTGCTTTCCGTCACCACCCGCGCCGCGGTGTTCCCGCTCGGCGGGCGGGACAATGTGACGGGCGCCCACCAGCTCGCCCTGTGGCGCTTCGGTTATCCGCTGCGCACGGTCGTCGGCGCCGGCACGGCCCGGCATGTGCCGGAGCTCTATGCAACCGCGGTGGCGCTCCGGGATGCGGACCTGCTGTTGCACGCCAATGCCTTCCGGCCCGAGCCGCCGCCCGCCTTCGACCGCGGGCCGGTGATCGCTTTGGCCCACGCGGAGACCGTATTCGCGCGCGAGCCGGAGGTGTTCATCCCGGTGGGCACGCCCGGTGTCGACCATGGGGGCCACGTGTTCCGCATGGATTCGGTGGTGTGCCTGCCGCTTCAGGCGCTCAGGGAGAAGGAGCTGCCCAGCCTCGCCGAGGCTGCGGCGGCCATCCTCAAGGCACTCGGGGGGGCGGCATGAGAACGCGCATCACCGGCGGACGCGTGTTCGACCCCGCCAACGGCATTGCGGACGAGGTCCGTGACATCCTGATCGAGGGCGGGCGCATTATCGCCGATGCGCCGCGCGCAGCCGGCGAGGAGGTGGTGGATGCTTCCGGGGCCATCGTGCTCGCCGGCGGCATCGACCTGCACAGCCACATTGCCGGCGGCAAGGTCAATCTCGGCCGGCTGCTGATGAACGAGGACCGGACGCTCTATCCCGAGCCGCTCGGCGATTTCTGCGGCTGCGGCGGCGGCCGGGCCGCGCCCACCACCCATGCCACCGGCTGCCGCTACTCGCAGATGGGCTACACCGCCGTGTTCGAGCCGGCGGTGGTGGGGGCCAACGCCCGCCACGCCCACCTGGAGATGGCGGACATCCCCAATATCGACACCGGTGGCTTCCTGGTGCTGGGGAACGATGATTTCCTGCTGCGCCTCATCGCCCAGGGCGAGGGCCAGCAGGCGGTGAACGACTATGTGGCCTGGATGCTCAAGGCCACCCAGTGCTGCGCCATCAAGATCGTGAACCCCGGCGGCATCAACGCCTTCAAGTTCAACGGGCGTGCCCTCGATCTTGACGAGACCGGGCCATTCTACGGCCTCACCCCGCGCCGAATACTCAACACCCTCCAGAGGGCCGTGACTGAACTCGGCGTGCCGCACCCCATCCACCTCCACGGGTGCAATCTCGGCGTGCCCGGGAACGTGAAGACGACCCTCGCCACCATCGGGGCGACGGAAGGCTTCCCGCTCCACCTCACCCACATCCAGTTCCATTCCTATGGCACCGAGGGCGACCGGCACTTCTCGTCCGGTTCCGCGGAAATCGCGGAGGCGGTGAACGCCAATCCGCACATCTCGGTGGACGTGGGGCAGATCATGTTCGGCCAGACGGTGACCGCCTCGGCCGACCTCATGTCCCAGTATCGCAACCATGGCATCGCCGATCCCAAGAAGTGGATCGGCATGGACATCGAGATGGATGCCGCCTGCGGCGTGGTGCCCTTCAACTATCGCGACACCTCCTTCGTGAACGCGCTGCAATGGGCCATCGGGCTGGAGCTGTTCCTGCTCATCGAGGATCCCTGGCGGGTCTACCTCACCACGGACCATCCCAACGGCGGGCCGTTCACCTCCTATCCGCACCTCATCCGCCTGCTGATGGACAAGCCTTTCCGCGACGACCACCTCTCACGCATCCACAAGGCGGCGCGGGCGCATACCCGGCTCGCCGAGATCTCCCGCGAATACACGCTGGACGAGATTGCGGTGGTCACCCGGGCGGCGCCCGCCCGCACCCTCGGCCTCAAGGACCGCGGCCATCTCGGCCCCGGCGCCCGGGCGGACGTGGTGCTCTATGTGGAGCAGCCGGATCGGGAGGCCATGTTCGCCGCCCCGCGGCTCGTCCTGAAGGACGGGCAGGTGGTGGTGCGGAACGGCGAGATCGTCGCCCTCACCCAGGGGCGGACCTATGCGCTGCATCCCCCGTCCGACCCCCTGATGGACAAGAGGCTGGAGCGCTGGTTCGACGAGGCGGTGGGGCTGAAGGCGAAGCACTACCAGATCGCCGACGGGGAGATCCGTGGCGGCGAAGGTCCCGAGCTGGTGGAGCTCAACCCATGACCGCACCCGCATCCCCGGGCCCCGAGATGATCCTCAACGGCGTCGTGATCCGCGACAGCTTCGCCGAGGCGTTCCCCATGGCGGGCACACGCCTCCTCGTCACCGCCGACACGACGCGCTGGGCCCACACCGCGGCGGCCAGCATGACGGGCTTTGCCACCTCGGTCATCGGCTGCGGCTGCGAGGCCGCGATCGAGCGCGCGCTCTCCCCCGAGGAGACGCCGGACGGGCGGCCGGGCTATTCCGTCCTCATCTTCGCCATGTCCCTCAAGGACCTGAAGAAGGTGGTGCCGCTGCGGGCCGGCCAGTGCGTCCTCACCTCGCCCACCTCGGCCTGCTATTCGGGGTTGGACGGCGGCACCGCCGTCCCGCTCGGGCGGGCTTTGCGCTATTTCGGCGACGGCCACCAGATTTCCAAGTCCATCGGCGGGCGCCGCTTCTGGCGGGTGCCGGTGATGGAAGGCGAGTTCGTCTGCGACGAGGTGGTGGGCTCCACCACCGCGGCGGTGGGCGGCGGCAACTTCCTCATCCTCGCCCGCTCGCGTCCGGCGGCGCTCGCCGCGGCTGAGGCGGCGGTGGCGGCCATGGCCAAGGTGGAAGGGGCCATCATGCCCTTTCCGGGCGGCGTGGTGCGCTCCGGCTCCAAGGTGGGCGCCAAATATGCGGGCATGATCGCCTCCACCAACGATGCCTATTGCCCCACCCTGCGCGGCGTTTCCAGAAGCGCCCTCCCGCAGGAGGTGGAGAGCGTGCTCGAGATCGTCATCGACGGCCTCTGCGAGGCTGACGTCGCCGCCAGCATGCGGGCGGGCATCTCCGCCGTGTGTGATCTGGGGGCGGCGGCGGGCGTGGTGGCGGTGGATGCCGGCAATTATGGTGGCAACCTCGGGCCGTTCCATTTCAAGCTGCGCGAGCTGATGGCCGCGCCGGCGCAACAATGAGCGGATGCGGAGACTTCGGATGAGCGGATATCGTCTCACCCTGCGCGCGCCGCTCGGCGCCCGGGTCGATTTTTCGGCCGTCACCCCGGCGGTCCTGTCCCTGCTCTCGGCGGAGGAAGCGGCGCGGCTGCCTGTGCCCTACGGCACCGGCACGCGCCTCCTCGGCGAGCTGTTCACCGTCACCCCGTCCGGGAGCGACGCCCTGTTCGTCTCCGGCGATGCGCGGCTTGATTTCGCGGGGGCTGGCCTTGCCGCCGGCGAGATCGTTGTGGAAGGCCCGGTGGGCGTGCTCGCCGGATCCGGGATGAGTGGCGGCCGGCTGGTCATCACGGGCGACGCGGGCGACGGTCTCGCCGCCGGCCTTACCGGCGGCCGGGTGGAAGTGGCCGGCTCCGCAGGCGCCCAGGTCGGGGGTCCCCTCGCCGGCGACCGGCAGGGCATGAAGGGCGGTGTCGTCCATGTGGCCGGCAATGTGGGGGCGGGCCTCGGCGCGCGCCTGCGCGGCGGGCTCATCCTGGTGGGCGGCGATGCCGGCCCGCGGGCGGCCGACGGCCTCATCGCCGGCACCATCGCGGTGGCCGGCCGGCTCGGCGCCGGTGCCGGTCGCGGCATGAAGCGCGGCACCTTGCTGCTCGCGCGGGAACCGGAGGCGCCGGCCCCCGGTTTTGTCGCCACCGGGCCGCAGGATTTCGTGATGCTCGCACTTCTGGGGCGCCGCGTGCCGGAGCTTGCCGCCTTGTTCGGCGGGCGGCTCGGGCCCCGGGCTGAGCGCCTTGCGGGAAATCGCCTCGCCGGCGGCGAGGGGGAGATGATCATCCTTCAATGACCCGCGGCCGGCCGGCTGGCCGCGCCCGGATATCAGCTGGACCAACCAGCCCTGAAAGAGAGGAATGCCTGATGCGAGTTCTGTTTGCCTCCGCCTTGCTTCTTGCCGCGACCAGCGGGGCGGCCCTCGCCGATGGCGACGTCGCCAAGGGCGAGACCCAGTTCAAGAAGTGCATGGCGTGCCATGCCATCGGCCCCGATGCCAAGGTGAAGGTGGGCCCGCCGCTGAACGGCATCGTCGGCGCCAAATGGGCGCATTTCGAGGGCTATGCCTACTCGCAGGATATCAAGGACGGCGCCGCTGCCGGCAAGGTGTGGGACCTGGCCACCCTCGACGACTATATCGAGAACCCCAAGCACCTCGCCCCGAAGGGCAAGATGGCCTTCGCCGGCATCAAGAGCGGCGACGACCGCAAGGACCTCATCGCCTACCTCGCCACCTTCGGCGCCGACGGCAAGCCCGCCGCCAAGTGATGGCAGGGTGATGGCCCGGTGGAGCCACGGCGGAAGCTGATGACGAAACTGAATATCATCGGCCCTGGTCTTTGACCGGGGCCGAGCGGGCCGCTCTAGCGCCGCGCGGGCTTGACCGAAGACCCGGGAGGCATGCTCACGGACCCTCAGTGTGAGACAGGCTCCAGCCATCTGCCCTCAGGCCGAGCGCTCCGAAAACAAGTATCCGGCTAAGCAATGGCGAGATGCCCCACCGCGACGGCGGGTGCGCAATCGGCGGCGGCCGAAGCGAGGGTGGTGGTTCCCGCAAGAACCAGCCCCCCATCCAGATAGGGCCGGCCGCTCCGCACGGCCAGTTCCCGCACCAGGAAGCGTCCGACGCCGGCCCCGACCAGCGGGGCCCCGAGCGGCACCGCGCCGGCGGACAACACCAGGGCCAATGCCCTGTGCAGCCGGTGCAATTGCATCTCTGCCGCGGATGCGGCGAGCCGCTCCGCCTCCTCCAGCGTGGCAGGGCCTAGGTCGCGGCCCACCATGCGCAATAGCCGACGGGCACTGGCTTCCCGCGTCTTCGGCCCGCCATCCGCGGTGGGGTGGAGGTCCGCCCCCTCGGGCAGGGCCCCGGTGAGGCGATGGATGTCCGCGGTGGTGGCGAAATGCTCCGCCATCAGCGGCACCGGCCGACCACGGAAGGGCAGGGTGGCGGCCAGCGCCATCACCGGCGTGCGCACAGCGCCGCTGTAGACCAGCTCACCGCTCTCCAGCCGCTCGCAATCTGCATAGCCGCGAAAGCAAATGTGTTTGCCGGCAAAATGAATGATGTCGCTGGTGGTGGAGCCGATGTCCATGAGCACGCCGTCGCCCAGCAGGCGGGCGATGGCGGCGCCTGTGGCGTGCCAGTTGGCCGAGGCCACATCTCCGGCGTGCGCGGCCGCATCGGTTCCGCCGATGAAGCCGGCGCGCCCGGCATAGATGCGCAGGTCCGGCCCCAGCCGCTCCACCAGCGCGGCCGAGAGGCCGGCGACCCCGGTGGCGCGGTCCGGCCAGAGGTCGGTGAGCTCCCCCGTCATGGTGGCAACGGAGCGGCCCGCCACCGGCGGCAGAGCCGCCATGGCGATGTCCAGCTGGTCGAGGCCCTGCCACAGCGGGCAGGCGGCCATGTCCACGGACAACAGCGTGCCGTCGGGCGCCAGCACCGCCCGCTTCAGATGGGCGCCGCCCACGTCCCAGCCGAGAATGAGGTCATTCATGCCAGCGCCAGCTCCACGGCCCGCGTCTGTAGCACGATCCCGGCCCCTGCCGGTGCAGCGAGCTCCGCGAGCAGGGACGCCGGGTTGAGGCCCAGGGCCTCGCCGAGGCCGGCATAGGCGGTAGTGAGGCGCGGGTTCACCTCCACCACCACCGGCCCCTCGGCGGTGAGGAGGATATCGATGCCGAAGATACCGGCGAGGCCGGGAAAGGTGGCTGCCACCTCCCGCGCCAGCGCCGCCAGCCGCCCGTCCGTGTCGGCGATGCTGCCGACCGTGAGCCCGGCAAGGCTGACATGCCCGTCGACCAGGCGGATATGCTGGCGGTTGGCGGACAGCAGGCGTGCGTCGCCCTGCTGCGCCAGAACCGTCAGGCTCGCCGCCTCTCCCGCCACATAGGGCTGGATCACGAGGCCCTGCGGGCGCTCGGGCGTCGCCGGCGTGCCGTCTGGCCAGAGGCGGGTGTCGTCGCAGCCGGCGCCGTCGTCCGGCTTGGTGATGCGCGGTCCGGCCATCTGCGGCGCGGCCTCGAACGCGAAGGTGGGGATATGCGGCAGCCCGGCGCGCGCGAGCCGGCGGGCCGTCTCCAGCTTGCTGGTGGCGGCGCGGATCGCCTCGGGGCGGGAGGCGAGGACATGCGCGCCCGTGCCTTCCAGCATCTCCACCAGCCGGCCGAGGACGCCGCCGGTCTCCGGCGCCACGGGCCAGACCAGGTCGGCGCCGGCAGCCAGCGACCGCCACAGCGCCCATGCGTCCGCCCGTGCCCCGACAGGGGTGGCCCCGGGCGGCAGGGGCAGGCGATCGTCGCCGGTGAGATGAACGTCGATTCCCTGGGGCAGCGCCGCGAGATCGCGCAGCATGGCGTCTCGGATCAAAGTGGCCTCAGCGACGAGGCTCGGCGGCAGGACCTCGCCCCGCATGCCGCCGGAGGTCACGAATTCCAGCACAAGGACGCGCATGTCCCCTCCATTTCACCGCCCGGCCGGTTCCGGCCGCACCGCCGCCACCCGTGCGCGAAGCGTCACGCCGCCACGGTCTCGCCCACGAGATGGGCCATCAGCGGCTCGGCCATGTTGCGGCCGGTGGCATCGAACAGGCCACGCCAGGCGGGCATGGAATTCACCTCCAGCACCATCAGGCGCCCCTCGGCGTCGGCGATGAGGTCGACGCCGGCATAGGCCGCGCCCACCGCCGCCGCGGCCCGCACCGCGAGGTCGGCGACCTGCCCCTCCGCCGGCACGGGCGCGCCGATGGCCCCCTGGTGGATGTTGGTGATCCAGGAGGAGCTGCGCCGCGCCATGGCCGCCTGCGCCCGGCCACCCACCACGAACACGCGGAAATCCTCGTGCATGCCGATGCCGGCGCGCTGCGGGGCGCGGACGAAGTCCTGAAGGTAGTAAACGCCGCCCACCTCCTCCGCCTCCGGCACGGGGGCCTTGGGCGCGAGGCGCGCGAGGCCGCGTCCCTGGGCGCCGAACAGCGGCTTCAGCACGCTGTCGCCGGGGGCGGCATCCACCAGCATCTGCGCCGTCTCCCGCGCCTCCAGCACCAGCGTGCGGGGGGTGGGCAGGCCGGCGCGCGCCAGCAGGAAGGTGGTGGCGCTCTTGTCCACGCAGCGCTCGATGGCGCGGGCGTCGTTCATCACGCGCACGCCCAGCTCCCGCAGGGCATGCAGCACGCCGAGCCGAAGCGTCACCTGCTCCAGCGTGCCGGCGGGCACGGACCGCACGAAGCAGGCCTCGGGCAGGTCCTCGGCGAAGCCGGGCAGGAGCAGGCCGTGGGCCGTTTCGCCCACCGCGAAGCCGCAGGACTTGAGCGATACCACCTTGGCCTTCGCCCCCCGCGCCTTCAGCGCCGCGAGCAGGGACCGGGTGTGCCAGTCCACCCGCTCGGCGAAGAGGACGAAGCCCGCCACCTCAGCCTCCGAACGACCGGGAGATGAGGATGGGGTCGAAGCCGCCCGCGGTGAAGGAGAGCCCGTGGTCGAGGGCGGTCACCGTCACGCGCGCCGGTGAGAACAGCAGCGGGTCCACCTTGTAGAAATCGCAGTCGTAGCCGTTGAAGATCTCCGCGAACGGCCGCCCGTAGTCGCGCGAGGCGAGGGAGGGCAAGCGCGCCGCGAGGTCCTTGGCCGCGTCCGCCGGGCCGCGCACGAACAGCTGCACGTCGCCGCCGTAGAGCACCGCATCGTTGGTGCGGCCCATGGCGGTGAGGAAGTCCGGGGAGGGCGGGGAGACCGGCGCCGAGCCGATGCCGTCCACGATCTGGTCCAGCGGGAAGTGGATGGCGTGCGCCTTGTGCAGCGCCACCTCCAGCACCCGGGAGACGATCTGCACCGTGCCGGCCAGCGAGCTGGTGGGGGTGAGGATCAGGGTGATGTCGGAGGGATCGACGGCACACTGCTTCGCGATCTCGTCCACCACCTCGGCCGGGGGCACGACGGAGGTTTCCAGCACCAGCGCCACCTTTTCCGCCGGATCGCGGTAGCCCAGCTCCTCGAACAGGGTCTCCACCGCCGCCGTGGCGCGGCCGGGCCCGGAACCGAGGGCGAAGAAGTCGCCAGATGCAAGGCTCCAGCCCGCATACTGGCTGCCGAGGCAGGCGAGCACGGGGTCGGAGGTGGAGACGCTCACCAGCGTGTCCCACGGCGAGAAGCGCCCGCCCGGCCCGAGGGAGACGCGGCCGAGGCCGCCGAGGCAGATCTCGGCGATGCGCCGGCCCGCTTCGAGCCCGCCCGGGGTGGCGATGCCGGCGTCGACGATGCGCACGTCGCGCGGGCCGCGGGTCACCTTGAGGCGCAGGGCGACGGCATCGGCGACGAGGGCCTCCACCAGAGGCGCGACGGCGCGGGCAAGGCTGGGGCGCGGATCGGCGGACGCCGGGGCGGCAACGGAGGTGATGGTGGATGTCATGGCCGTGCCTCCTGGCGCAGGCAAAGGCGGATGATGCCCGCGCGCGGCGGGTACGGCCGGGCGGGGGTTCGGACGGGTGCGGGCATGGGGGCCGCCTTAGGCGTCGAGCTCGCGGGCGAGCTTGAAGATGGCGGGAAGGTCGATGAACAGCGGCACGGTGGTCTCGCTCATGCGCCGCAGCCAGGTGTGCTGCACCGCATACTTGAGATTGCCGATGGCGAGCGCGCCGATGCCGATGCCATGGGGCAGCTCGGCCGCGGCGTCATGGGCGCCGATGCCGGCGATGCCGGCGGGCGGCACGGCGTTCACGTCCGCCGCGACGAGGAGGCGGGTGGCGACCTTGAGATGATCCTCGGTCAGGATCTGCACGCCGGCCTTGCCGGCGGCAAGGATCACCTCCGCATCCGGCACCAGCCGGGCCTTGGCCTCGTCGGTGGCGGCGGCGGCGCAGGAGAGGTCGAGGCCGAAGCGGGCCTTGATGTCCTTCGCCTTCTCCTCCACGGCGCCGATCTCGCGATGGCTCACCAGCGTGACCTTCGCTCCCCCCTGGGCCGCGATCACGGCGGCGATGGACCCCACCACGCCGGTGGCGCCATAGATCTGCACGCTGGCACCCGCCAACCCCTCGGGCCGGGTCTTCAGCAGCGCCTGCTCCACCTTGGCGATCATCGCCGCCGCGGTGGTGAAGGAGCCCGCAGGATCCGGGAAGATGGAGATCTCGAACGGCGGGAAGATGGAGGCCTTCGCCTCGGCGGCCATGTCGAGGGCGAGGGCGGCATCCTTGCCGCCGATGAACAGGCCCGTGCGCGGAGCGAAATGGGGCGGGCGCGAGAACATCATGTCCTGCGTCAGGTCCCGCACCTCTTCCAGCTTCACGCGCGAATAGGGGGCGATGGTGGCATAGCCAGCATCCACCGCCATGTTCACGTCGAACGGGCTCACATGCGCGAGCGGGGTGATGATGTGGAGAATGGGGGCGGAATCCGCCATGGCGCAGCTCCGTGCTGAGGGAAACATTTAGCGGGTGGCTTCGCCCCGGCTTTGCACCCGGCGCTCGGCGGTTGTTTCCCCGCACGCGGTCGAACGGAACAGACTTTTGACCGAAGGCCCCACTTTGCGCAAGGGTCTTCCTTCCTGACTTACTCGGGTATTGCAGGGCGGAGCCGCGCGAAAGCCTGCCGACGTCTTCCGTCATGCTGCATTGCCGCAGGCGACGTCGCGCCGCACACGCGCCTGCGCCGGTCATTCCGGTGCGCGAGGCCGGTTCCGGGACCTTGTTCAGAGCCTGCGCGAGGCCACCGCGTGGCGCCGCCGGCGCGCGGTCGTTCAATCCCTTCGAGGGGCGGTCAGAAGGTGGCCTTCACGCCGGCATAGGCCGAGAGCGGCTGGCCGGGGCTCTGCATCTGCGCATTGCTCAGGCCGAGGTATCCGGTATCGAAGAAGGTGCCGTAGGTGGCGTACCTGGCGTTGAACAGGTTGTTGACCAGGCCGAAGACCTGGATGGTGTCGGTCACCTGGTAGGTGGTGCGGATGTTGGCCACCCAATAGCCGGGCAGCATGGGATTCTGGTTGGCGTCGTCCCCCACGTAGTACTGGCTGGACACGGCGATGATGTCGCCGCCCACCTTCCACTTGGGGGTCACCATGTAGTCGAGGCCGAGCTTGAGGGTCTGGGCCGGGATGCCAGGAATGTGGTCGCCCGGCGTCACCAGGATCTCGCCGTCCACCGCCAGCGGATTGTTGGGCGAGGCGAGCAAGCCGGTGAACTGGTAGGTCGCGTCGATGAAGGCGTAGTTGGCGTAGAACCTCCAGGGGCCCGTGGCGTATTGCACCCCCGCCTCGAAGCCCTGCCGCCGGGTGGCGGGCACGTTGGTGTAATAGCCGTATCCGGTCTGCTGGCTGGCGAGGGCGATGATGTCGTTGTCGCTGTCCACCCGATAGATGCCGAGCTTCCAGCTCACGTCACCGCCGAGCAGCTTGCCTGCGCCGCGCAGGCCCGCCTCGTAGGTGTGGGACACCACCTGCTCCAGCGGCGGATCCGCCACCAGCGAGTTTTCCAGGAGGCACGGCCGGTTGGGATCGGCGCAGTTGAGCTCCAGGGGGGTCGGGGCCCGGTTGGATTCCGAATAGCCCGCATAGGCGGTCATTTCCGGCGAGAGCTTGTAGGTGAGGCCAGCCAGCGGATTGATGCGGGCGAAGGTGTAGTCGCCGTTGAGCTGCGGGCTCGTGCCGGTGGCGTCCTGCATGGAGATCTGCGCGATGTTGAGGCGCGCGCCCACCGTGAGGGTGGCCCGGTCGGTCAGGTCGAAGGCGTCGGTGGCGTAGAGGCCGTAATAGGTGGAGGTGGCATTGAGGTCCACCGGCAGGTAATAGACCTGGTACTGGTCCGGCAGCGAATAGTCCGGTTGGTTCCGCAGGTAGATGCCGGTGCCCACCACCTGCAGCGTGTTGGTATTGGTGATGCCGAGCTCGGTGTTGGAGCGGAAGTTGACGGTGCTGTAGTCGACGCTGCCGCCCACGACGAAGTAATTGTCATGCCCGATCAGCTTGTCGGTGCTGGTCGCCTGCACCGAGCCGCCATAGGTCGTGGTGTCGGTCCAGGTGCGGTTGATGACGCCGTAGAGCTGGTTGTCGCCGAGGGCAGTGAAGGGAATGGTGTTGCCGCTCTGGTCGTACAGCACCATCTGGCTGCGGAAGGCGGCATAGGCGGGATTGGTGGCTGGGGTGCCGCCGCCGGCCGGGCCGCTGAACTGGTCGTCCTCCAGGCACATCTTGGTGTTGCCGACGCCGGGATTCCACGTGTTGCTGCAGGCCCCGAGGTCGGCGTCGTTGCCGTCCACGTGGGACTGGCTGAACTTGCGGGCATAGACATTGCCCTGCAGCTGCCAGGTGTCGGTGAGGTCGTAGCGTCCGTTGAGCGCCAGCAGGCCCATGTCGTTGTTCGTGGTCTGCGGCCACGTGTAGACGGAGGCATAGTCGACGTTGAGCAGCTCCACCGGTGTCGGGCCCACCACGCCGAGGTGGTTGCTCGCCGCGCTGGCGATGATGTGGACCTCCGCCTTGTCGCCCTTCCAGCCGAGGTCGCTGTAGAAGCGCGCGAGGTCGGAGGGTGAGTGCAGGCGCCAGCCGTCGTCATGTACCGCGTCCACGGCGATGTAGACGCCGAAGCCGTCCTTCTCGCCGCCGTACTGGATGGAGCCGCCAATCTGGCCGAAGGAGCCGCCCTGCAGGCTCCCCTCGAAGCCATGGTAGGTGAAGCCGTTCTTCATCTGCAGGGAGACGGCGCCGCCCAGCGCATTGAGGCCGAAGGCGGGGTTGTTGGAGAACACCTCGGCGCGGTTGATGGCCACTTCCGGGATCAGGTCCCAGTTCACCGTGTCGCCGAACGCCTCGTTGAGGCGGATGCCGTTCTGGTAGACCGCGATGCCCTGCGGCGTGCCCTGCAGGGGGGAGGCGGCAAAGCCCCGGTAGCGGAAGTCTTGGAAGAAGGCGTTGCCCTGCACGTCGGTGGTGCTGGCGCTCGGCGTGTACTGGAACAGGGCGTCGGTGGTGGAGAAGGAGAAGAGCCGGTCGAACTGCTCCGACGAGATGGAGGTGACCGCGCCCGGCACCTTGTCGGCATCGATCCCGGTTCCCGACAGCGGCGTGGTCGCCACCACTTCCACCGTGTCGAGCTGGACGGTGCCGCCGCCGGCCCCGGCGGGCGGCTCCTGCGCCAGCGCTGGCCCGCTCGTGAGCAGCGCGGCCGCAGGCAGCGTGGCGCAGATGCCGAGAGCGGCGGCAATGGCGCGCCAGGACGTCTGCGCTGTCATGGGCCTTGTCCTCCCCAGGTCCCGCGGCGCGCGGGCCTCCCCATCTTCTGATGATTGTTTTGCCGCCCGGGCCGGCGGCAACGCCCTGTCGCAAGGCGCACGCAGCATCCGGATCCCGATACTACGGAAGCATAGTGTGACAAAATCAGCAGTCAATCATTCAGATACCTAAGAGATATTTGAGAAACAGGCTGAAAGCACGGCGGTGCGCCAATTCTCCGGGGTTTTCGGCGAATCTGAGTGTTGAATCGTGCTGTTGAGTTTCATTTTATCTTGCCTTCCCATTCCCGGTCGACGTATTCGCGGTGGACAGGCATTTGAAATCTCATCAAGCTGCCGGCCGCACGAATGCCGTGCCGCGCGCCGAAGGAGGGATGTTGGCGATGCTCACCCGCCGCCGAATGCTGGCGCTCACGGGGGCGACCGCTTCCCTCGCCGCGTCTGCCGCCGTGCCGTTCGCGCACGCCGCCGCGCCGGTGCTCCGCCTCGGCATCCTCGAATTTGGCTCGGCGGCGTGGGAAATCGCGGCCATGACCGCGCTCGGCCTGGATGCGAAGGCGGGAGCAACTCTCTCGGTCCAGCGATTCGCCACCAACGACACCGGCCGCATCGCCTTCCAGGCGCAGGCGGTGGACGCCATCGTGACCGACCTTTTGTGGGCCGCGCGGGTGAAGGCGGACGGGCGCGACCTCTTCTATCTGCCCTTCTCCTCCGCCGAGGGAGCGGTGATGGTCGCGGAGGGCTCGCCCATCCGCACCGTTGCGGATCTCGCCGGCAAGCGGCTGGGGGTGGCCGGCGGCCCCCTCGACAAGAGCTGGCTGATGCTGAAGGCCCATGCGCAAGCCCGGGCGGGCCTGGATCTTGGGACCGCAGCGCAGCCGGTGTTTGCCGCCCCGCCTTTGCTTGCGGCGGAGCTGTCCCAGGGCCGGCTCGACGCGGCGCTGCTCTATTGGACCTTCTGCGCCCGACTGGAGCCGAAGGGCTTCCGTCCGCTCATCAGCGTGGAGGAGGTGGTGATGAGCTTCGGCGTGCCGCACGAGCCGACGCTGGTGGGCTACGTGTTCGACGGCGCCTTCGCCCGCGCCAATCCGGAGACGGTCAACGCCTTCGCCCGTGCCTCGCGCGCCACCAAGGCGGCGCTGGGCGCGCCCGCGCCGGCCTCCGATGCCGCCTGGGCGGCGGCCCGCCCGCAGATGCAGGCGCCGGACGATAGCGTCTTCGCCGCGCTGCGCCGGGGCTTCGTGTCCGGCATCCCGCGCCTCCCGCTGGCCGAGGACCGAGCCGCCGCCGCCAGGCTCTATGCGATGCTGGCGCAACTGGGCGGAGCGAGCCTCGTCGGCCCGGCCACCAGCCTGCCGCCCGACCTGTACTGGACCGGCGCGGACGACCCCCGATGAGAGGGGCCTTGCCCGGCATTGCGGTGCGGGCCGGCTCCCTGGCGCTGCTGCTGGCCCTGTGGCAGGCGGCCGCCAGCCACGTGCAGAGCCCGTCCCTGCCGGCGCCCACGGCGGTGTTCGCGTTCATCGGCCACGAGGCGGTGAAGGGGCCGCTCCTGTCCAACATCGCCATCACGCTGGCGCGGGTGGCGGTGTCCTTCAGCTTCGCCATGCTCATCGGCTGCGCCCTCGGCCTTGCCTTCGGCCGGCTGAGGGGCCTCGACCGCGCCTTCGATACCTGGCTGGTGGTTCTGCTCAACACGCCGGCGCTGGTCATCACCGTGCTGTGCTACATCTGGCTCGGGCTCACCGAGACGGCGGCGGTGCTGGCGGTGGCACTCAACAAGATCCCCACCGTGGTGGTGCTCCTGCGCGAGGGGACGCGCGCCTTGTCCCCGGAGCTCGACGAGATGGCGCAGGCCTATCGCCTCTCCTTTCTCGACCGGCTGCGCCACGTGGTGTTGCCGCAGCTTCAGCCCTACGTGGCCGGGGCGGCGCGCTCCGGCCTCGCGCTGGTGTGGAAGATCGTGCTGGTGGTGGAGCTGCTCGGCCGGCCGAACGGGGTGGGCTATGCCATCTCCATCTACTTCCAGCTGTTCGATGTCCGCGCGGTGCTCGGCTATTCCCTCGCCTTCATGGCCGTGATGCTGGCCATCGAATATCTCATCCTGCAACCCTTCGAATCCCATGCACGACGCTGGCGCCTCGGCGCTGCTTGAGGCCCATGTCGCCGCCAAGACCTACCTGCGGCCCGACGGGACCGCGACGGAGGCGGTGCGCGACCTGTCCCTGCGCCTGGCGCGGGGCGAGTTCGTCTGCCTGCTCGGTCCCTCGGGCTGCGGCAAGACCACGACCCTGCGGATCCTCACCGGGCTTGACCGGAGCTTTGCGGGCCACATCTCCCCCGAGCCGGCGCAGCTGCGGATCGGCATCGCCTTCCAGGAGCCGCGCCTGCTGCCGTGGCGCACGGTGGAGGAGAACATCCGCCTCGTCCTGCCGAAGGCGCAGCGTGGCCGGGACCTCTCTGGCCTCATTGCGCGGTTCGGGCTGGAGGGCCATGCCGCGCGCTACCCGGGCGAGCTCTCCCTCGGCCTGGCGCGGCGGGTGTCGCTGGCGCGGGCGCTGGCGGTGGAGCCGGACCTGCTCGTGCTCGACGAGCCTTTCGTCTCGCTGGATGCGCAGGCCGCCGCCGAGCTGCGCCGCTACGTGGCCCTCGCCGCCGCGCAAAAGGCGATGGGCGTGCTCATGGTGACGCATAATCTGCGTGAGGCGCTGGAGCTTGCCGACCGGCTCGTGCTGCTCGCGCCCCGCCCCGCTCATGTGGTGGAGGAGGTGCGGCTGGACATGCCGCGCGCCGGGCGCACCATGGCGTGGGTCGAGGCCGAGCGGGCGCGGCTCGCGGCGCGCTTCGCCCTTCTGCGCGAGACCTGAGCCGCCCCGGTTCCGGAGGAGGACTGCTCATGAGAGCGAGAATGACACGCGCCGCGGCAGGCCGGATGCGGATCGGCCCCATCGTGCGGCTGCTCGCCGCACTCGCCGCCCTCCAGGCGGGCGTGGCGGCGGCTGGGGATGCTGCGCCGCAACCTGAGGCCGAACCGCTGCCGGTGGTGGAGGTGGCGGCCGGCGTCTTCGTCCATCAGGCACCCTATGCTCTTGCCCTGCCGAAGAATCTCGGCTTCGTCGGCAATGCCGGGTTCATCATCGGGCGGGATGCGGTGGCGGTGGTGGACACAGGCGGCAGCTTCAAGGCCGGCGCGCGGCTGAAGGCGGCCATCCGCGCCCGCACCGCCTTGCCGATCCGCTATGTCATCAACACCCATGTGCATCCCGACCACGTGCTCGGCGACGCCGCCTTCGTGGGGCCGGGCGTCACCTTCGTCGGCCACAGGAATCTGCCGGAGGCGCTGGCGGCGCGTGCGGAAAGCTATGTTTCCGCCACCGAGCGGCTGGTGGGCGCAAACGCCGCCGGCACGCGCGTGATCCTGCCGGATGTCACCGTGGCCGACGCGCAGGTGATCGACCTCGGCGACCGCCCGCTGCGCCTCGAGGTGTGGCCCACCGCCCACACCGCCACCGACCTGACGGTGCTCGATGAGACCACCGGCACCTGGTTCCTCGGCGATCTCCTCTTCCTCGGCCACGTGCCGGCGGTGGATGGCAAGGTGGCGGGATGGATCGCCCTTCTCGATGATCTGAAGCGCCGGCCGGTGGCCCGCGTGGTGCCCGGCCATGGGCCGACCTCGGCCCCCTGGCCGGCGGCGGCGGAGCCCACGGAACGCTATCTGAAGCGCCTCGCGGGCGATGTCCGCGGCATGATCCGGGCGGGTGCGACCATGTCGGAGGCGGCGGGAGAGGCGGGCCGCTCCGAGGCGCCGAACTGGCAGCTGTTCGATGATTTCAATGCCCGCAACGCCACCACGGCGTTCCACGAGTTCGAGTGGGAATGACGCGTCGGTAGCCTCGCGGCGCGCACTTTTGCGCTGCAACACGAATGACGCCCCGTTACTTCGCAGGCGCAGAATAACTCGCCCGGGGGTGCAGACATTTGGCGTATTGCGTCTGACGAGAACATTGCTTACGTTCCTCTCAGCTTCGGCTTCAACAACTCCGTGCGGGGAACGCGGGGTTGGTTCGCAGGCCTGCGGGACGCTCGTCACCGCAAGGCTTCTAGGGCATCACGCCGGTCGTGACACGCTGCCGAAGTAGATGGAGTCCCCCAAGGCGAAAACAACGCTCAGTGCGTTTCCCGATCCACATCGCGTGGAGGCGGGCGCGCATCCATCGGAGGAAGCCCGGATGAGACGTCTTTTTGGTTTGACCGCTGCGGCGGCGGTGACCGCTTTTGTCGGTGCGCCCGCGCAGGCGAATGATAGCGTTCTGAAGCTGACCCAGGACCCGAACCAGTGGGTTCTGCAGACCGGCGACTATGCGAACACCCGTTTTTCCAAGCTGAAGCAGATCACCACGGACAACGTGGGCAAGCTGCAGGTTGCCTGGAGCTTCTCCACCGGCGTGCTGCGCGGCCATGAAGGCTCGCCGCTGGTGGTGGGCGACGTGATGTACGTGCACACGCCGTTCCCCAACATCGTCTACGCCCTCGACCTCAACAACGAAGGCCGGATCATCTGGAAGTACGAGCCGAAGCAGGATCCGAACGTGATCCCGGTGATGTGCTGCGACACGGTCAATCGCGGCCTCGCCTATGCCGATGGCAAGGTCTTCCTGCATCAGGCCGACACCAAGGTGGTGGCCCTCGACGCCAAGACCGGCAAGGTCGCGTGGTCGGTGGTGAATGGCGATCCCAAGAAGGGTGAAACCAACACCGCGACCGTCATGCCGGTGAAGGACAAGGTGCTGGTGGGCATCTCGGGCGGCGAGTTCGGCGTGCGCTGCCACGTCACCGCCTACGACATCAACTCCGGCAAGGAAGTCTGGCGCGCCTATTCCATGGGCCCGGACAACGAGATGCTCTTCGATCCGGAGAAGACCACCTCCCTCGGCAAGCCCGTGGGCAAGGATTCTTCGCTGAAGACCTGGCAGGGCGACCAGTGGAAGACCGGCGGCGGCTGCACCTGGGGCTGGTATTCCTACGACCCGCAGACGAACCTCATCTACTACGGCTCCGGCAACCCCTCGACCTGGAACCCGAAGCAGCGCCCCGGCGACAACAAGTGGTCCATGACCGTGTTCGCCCGTGACGCCGACACCGGTGTCGCCAAGTGGGTCTACCAGATGACCCCCCACGACCAGTGGGACTATGACGGCATCAACGAGATGGTTCTCGTCGATCAGGAGATCGGCGGCCAGAAGCGTCCGCTCCTCGTCCACTTCGACCGTAACGGCTTCGGCTACACGCTGGATCGCAAGACCGGCGAGCTGCTCGTGGCGGAGAAGTATGACCCGGCGGTGAACTGGGCCACCAAGGTGGACATGGACAAGAACAGCCCGACCTTCGGTCGTCCGCTGGTCGTGGACAAGTATTCCACCGAGCATAACGGCGAGGACGTCAACACCACCGGCATCTGCCCCGCGGCGCTCGGCACCAAGGACCAGCAGCCGGCCTCCTTCTCGCCCGATACCGGCCTGTTCTACGTGCCCACCAACCATGTGTGCATGGACTACGAGCCGTTCCGCGTTAGCTACACCCCCGGCCAGCCCTATGTGGGCGCCACGCTCTCCATGTTCCCGGCCCCCGGCAGCCACGGCGGCATGGGTAACTTCATCGCGTGGGATGCCCGCCAGGGCAAGATCGTGTGGTCCAATCCGGAGCAGTTCTCCGTGTGGTCCGGCGCGCTCGCCACGGCCGGCGGCGTGGTGTTCTACGGCACCCTCGAGGGCTATCTGAAGGCGGTGGACGCCAAGACGGGCAAGGAACTCTACAAGTTCAAGACCCCGTCCGGCATCATCGGCAACGTGATGACCTACACCCACAAGGGCAAGCAGTACGTGGCCGTGCTCTCGGGCGTCGGCGGCTGGGCCGGCATCGGCCTCGCGGCGGGCCTCAACGACCCCAACGCCGGCCTCGGCGCGGTGGGCGGCTATGCGGCCCTGAGCAACTACACTGCTCTGGGTGGCCAGCTCACGGTCTTCGCCGTCCCGCAGTGAGGCGGGATGGTTTGAACCGCGGGTAGCGTCCTGCGCGAACACGTGGAAACGGGCCGGCACGCCGCTGAAAAGGTGTCGTGCCGGCCCTCTCGTCACCGCTTCGCGCAGCCCGTTTTCCGGCTTGGTCCGGACGGACGCAGCAACCGATAGCATGCGCCCCTTTTGACGAGTGAGAGACGGGTTTCCCCTGCCCTCGGGCACGTCCGGGTCCGGCTCCGGTGCTTCGTCTGCCTTTTTGGAGAGATCGAGTGGTTTCTACAGTCAAACTGAAGCGCGTCGGCGTTTTTTGCTTCACGGCGTTCAGCCTTCACCTTGCCGCAGCAAGCCTGCCCGCGTTCGCGGAAACCACCCCGCCGGGTAATCCGAAGGCGGTGAAGGAGGAGGACGGCAAGTATTTCGACGCCTCCGGCGCTCCCACCTACAACATCAAGCCGGATGGCACGGTGGATTGGTTCACCTATTCCGGCTACCGGCGCTATCACGCCGAATGCCACGTGTGCCACGGGCCCGACGGCATGGGCTCCACCTACGCGCCGGCGCTGGTCGATTCGCTCAAGGTCATGAACTACGACCAGTTCCAGGAAGTGGTGGTGGGCGGGCGCCAGAACGTGGGTGGCGGCAACGACAAGGTGATGCCCTCGTTCGGCCTGAACAAGAACGTCATGTGCTACCTCGACGACCTGTACGTCTACCTCAGGGCCCGTTCCGACGATGCCCTCGGCCGCGTGCGCCCCCCCAAGCGGGACGACAAGACGCAGGGGACCATCAATGCTGAAAAGACCTGCCTTGGCGAGTAAGGAGCGGTTCGCGCCGATCCTTGCATCCCTCGCCACCGGAGCGCTCGCGGCCATCCTGCTGCTGACGCCCTCCGGTGCGGGCGGGCAGCAGATTCCCGACCAGGTCTCGGCGGATGCGCTCAGGGTCTGCGCGGATCCCGCCAACATGCCCTATTCGAACACGGCCGGCGAAGGCTTCGAGAACAAGATCGCGGAGATCGTCGCCGACGAGCTCAAGCTGCCCGTCCGCTATTACTTCATGCCGCAAGGCCCGGGCTTCGTGCGCAACACCCTCGGCCTCCGGCTGTGCGACGTGGTCATCGGCTATGCCGCGGGCGCGGATCCCGTGCTGCACACCAATCCTTATTACCAGTCCGTCTACGTGATGCTGGTGAAGGCGGGCGGGCCGCTCGACGGGGTGGAGAGGATGTCCGATCCGCGCCTCAAGGGCCGGCGCATGGGCGTGATGGCCGCGACTCCTCCGGCCGATCATCTCCTCGAATACGGACTGCTTCCCACCGCGCGCACCTATTCGCTGCTGGTGGATCGCCGCTTCGAATCCCCGGCCGAGCAGATGGTCGACGACCTCGCGAAGGGCGAGATCGACGCCGCCCTGCTGTGGGGCCCGACGGCCGGGCTCTTCGCGGCCCGGGCCGGCGCGCCGCTCAAGGTGGTGCCTCTGCTGCAGGAGGGCCCGCGCCCGCCCATGACCTATCGCATCACCATGGGCCTGCGGCAGACCGACCACCAGTGGAAGCAGGTGCTGAACCGCGTCATCGCCAAGCGCGCCGACGATATCGAGAAGGTGCTCCTCGCCTATCACGTGCCGCTCCTCGACGACGAGGACCAGCTCGTCGCCGGATCGAGCCCGGCGAAGACCGCCGCCCAGCCCGAAGGGAGCCGGCGGCCTTGAGCGCCGGGCGGCTCCGGGGCGGGGTGGTCCGGCTCGCGGCTGGTGCGCTGCTCGCCATGCCGCTCCTCCTGCCTGCCGGCGCGGCGGAGCCGCCGCCCGAGCCGTCGGACTATCGGATGGATGCCTATCGTGCGCCCGTGCCGGCGACGCTTCAGGGTGCGCGCGTCATCGATGCGGCTGCGGCTGCTGCTTTGTGGAAGGCTGGTGGGGTCGCCTTCATCGACGTCCTGCCACGCCCGCCGCGCCCGTCCAACCTGCCGGCCGGCACCGTGTGGCGCGATCCGCCCCATTCCAGCATTCCCGGCGCGGTCTGGCTCGTGAACACGGGCTTCGGCGCCCTCAATGCGGAGACCGAGGCTTACTTCCGCGCGGGGCTCGCCGCTGCCTCTCGCGGCGATGTGAATGCGCCTCTCGTCATCTTTTGCCAGCGTGCGTGCTGGATGTCGTGGAACGCGGCCAAGCGCGCGCTCTACGATGGCTATCGCAACGTGTCCTGGTTTCCCGATGGTGTCGACGGGTGGCAGGAGGCGGGTCTGCCGCTTGTCGCCCTGGAGCCGGCACCAGCCGGATCGCGTCAATCAGGTCAGTGAATCGGTTTCCCAGCCCAGGGCGGAGCGCGGGTTCCGCGATCTGCTTGCGGCCGGTGCCGATCGGCTCATGCTTCGCGAAGAAAGCCCTGGGGCCGGCACCGCCGGGCACGAAAAAACAGGAGGCAACGCCATGCTCCATCCGAACGCCCACCCAGGCGCGCGCCGATCAACGGCCCGCCCCGGCCTACCCACGCGCCTCATCGTCGCTGCCCTTGTCGCCAGCGCGCCCCTCGTTGCGCCGGCTTTCGCTCCGGCGGCTCTGGCGCAGGGGGTTGCCGCGGACGAGCCGAAGGAGACCACCTGGGCCGCCATCCGGCCCGACATCTTTCCCGGCAAGCCCATCGCCGATGCCGCTGGCCTCGTCACCCTCACCGCGCCCGGCCGGGCGGAGGATGCGGCGCTGGTGCCCATCTCCATCGCCATCGCCCTGCCGCCGGGTGATCCGCGCACGGTGAAGGCGGTGACACTGGTGGTGGATGAAAACCCCGCGCCAATGGCGGGTCGCTTCACCCTGGGCGAGGGGCTCAAGGATTTCACGATTTCGGTCCGGGTGCGCGTGAATTCCTATTCCTACGTCCGTGCCGTGGTGGAGACGAGCGATGGCGCGCTCCACATGACCAAGGCCTTCGTGAAAGCGGCGGGCGGCTGCTCCGCCCCGGCCACCAAGGACACGGCCGAATCGATCCAGCATCTGGGCGAAATGCGCTTCCGCTCCTTCGCCGAGGCCGGTCGGCGCGAGGCGCAGGTGCAGATCCGCCACCCCAATTTCTCCGGCCTGCAGATGGATCCGGACACCCGAGGCTATACGCCTGCCTGGTTCGTGCGGGAAATGGAGGTGCGCCAGGGCGACAAGCTCGTCTTCGCCATGGAGGGGGGGATCTCCATCAGCGAGGACCCGACCTTCCGCTTCAGCTATCGGGCCTCGGCAGAGCCGGTGACGGTCAAGGCCGAGGACACGGAGAACAAGGTCTTCACCAAGACCTTTCCCGGCGGCGGCAGCTGAGCGGCCGGCCGCTCCCTGACCTGCGGATGATGGCGCAGCGCGCGGCCCCTCAGCCCGCCTTCATGTGCGCCGCGATCTTCTGGCCGATCTCATAGGCCCGCTGCTCCATCAGCACCGGCGTTTCGCACACGTAGATGAGCGACTTGGCGCGCTCGTCGAAGATGCGGACGTCCCAGGTCAGCTGTTCCTGAAGCGTCTTCGTCTCCGGCGTCTCCGGAGCGGCGGGCGAGGGCTTCGCCTTGCTGAGCTCGTCGCCCTCCTGCCGGACCCGGTCGGCGAGGCGCTGCTGGCCGCGGGCGTAGCGCTCGATGCCGTGGATGAGGCGGGCGCGCTCGGAGCTGATGATGTCGTGGACCCCTGCCATCACCCGCAGCAGCCGCGTGTTGGCCTCGTTTCCGGCCTCTTTCACGAAGGCGTCGAGCAGGCTGTCCATCTCCTCGAACCGGGTGCGGCGGGAGGAGAGCTTCTGTGCCAGGGTGGCGGCGTCCTGGTCGTCGGTCCAGGTGCCGGCTGAGGCCGGGTCCGGCCCCGTCCACACCTGCGCGAGGTCGAGCTCCGGGGCCTTGCGCTGGGGGCACGGCCAGTCCGGATCGGGCTTCGGCTGCGCCGCCGCGGGACCGCACAGGAGCAGCGCCGTCCCCATGAGGCAGCCAAGGGGGACAATGCGGGATGGACGCATCACGAGGCTTCTCCTTTGGGGCCGCCCCGCCGCCCGATCACCCCCCGGCCCGGATCGTAGGCGATGACGGCAAGGGCGAAGAACATGACGGCCGTGGCGAGCACGACGGTGAAGGACACGGGTTCGAACACGCCGTAGAGCGCGTTGCGCCCCAGCTCCACCGCATGGGTGAAGGGGTTGAGGAGGCAGACGATGTAGAGCGCCTCGCTGGCGTCCCGCACCCGCCACAGCGGGTAGAGGGCGGAGGAGGCGAAGAACATGGGGAAGATGACGAAGTTCATCACGCTCGCGAAATTTTCGAGCTGGCGGATGAGCGAGGAGATGACGAGGCCGATGGCGCCCAGCATCAGCCCCGTGAGCACGAACGCCGGCAGCGCCGTGAGATAGCCCATGGGCGGGATGTCCACCTCCCAAAGCCGGGCGATGGCGAGGAAGACGTAGACCTGCGCCAGCGACACGGCGACGCCGGCCACCAGCTTCGACAGCAGCAGGAACCAGCGGGGGAAGGGACTCGTCAGCAGCACGCGCATGGAGCCCACTTCCCGGTCGTAGACCATGGAGAGGGAGGACTGCATGCCGTTGAACAGCTGGATCATCACCGCGAGGCCCGGCGTCACGTACACCTCGTAGAGCACGTAGGTCTCGTAGGGCGGGATGATGGAGACGCCGAGGGTGCTGCGGAAGCCGGCGGCGAAGATGAAGAGCCACACCAGCGGCCGCACCAGCGCGGAGAGGAAGCGCTCCTTCTGCTGCACGAAGCGCAGCAGCTCGCGGCTGATGATGCCCCACATGCACACCGCATGTCCGGCGGCACCGAGAGGGCGGTGGGGATGGGCTGCCTCGCTCATCCGGCGGTCCTCGTCCGAAGGCGCTTCATGCTGCGTCCTCCGCGCGGGCGGCGATCATGGCGCGGAAGGCGGCTTCCAGCGCCGCGGTGGCGCCTGACGGCATGTCCTCCGGCTTCGGCCGGGCGAGATGCGCGCCGGTGACCTCGCCGGCGGTGCCGTGGGCGATGATGCGGCCCTTGTCGAGCACGTAGATCTCGTCGTCCGCGCGCACCTCGTCGAAGATGTGGGTCGCCCACAGCACGGCAAGGCGCTCCTCCTCCACCAGGCGCCGCACGATGGCGACGATGGCGGAGCGGGATTCGAGGTCGAGGCCCACGGTGGCCTCGTCCAGCAGCAGCAGGCGCGGGCGATGGATGAGCGCGCGGGCGATCTCCACCCGCCGCGCCTGACCGCCGGAAAGGGTGCGTACCTTCTCGTCCGCCCGCTCGCCCAGGCCGACGAGGGCGAGCAGATGGACGATGCGCGCCCTGGCCGGTCGGCCGGCCAGCCCGTGCAGCGCGGCGTGATAGGCGAGGTTCTGGCGGACCGAGAGGTCGAGGTCGAGGGTGCGGCTCTGGAACACCACGCCCAGTTCGGCCAGCGCCGCGGAGGGCTCCCGCGCCAGGTCGTGGCCGAAGATGCGCACGCGCCCTTCGCGGGTGGTGTAGAGCCGCGTCGCGAGGGAGAAGAGGGTGGTCTTGCCGGCTCCGTTCGGCCCCAGCAGCGCGACGAAGCGGCCCGCCGGAACCGTGAGCGACACGTCGTCCAGGGCCCGCCTCTTGCCGAAGGCGTGGCTCACCCGGTCAATCTCGAGCGCAGGCGCATCCATCTCGTTCATGCCACCTCGAAAGCCCTGCCAGATGCGAGAGTGGCACCTATTGCGGCGAGACCACAACGCCCCATGGGGCACCGCCGACCTTGATGGACTTGACCACCTTCAGCTCCGGCACGTCGATGACGGAGACGTCGTTGGAATTGCCGTTGGTGGTGAAGAGCAGCTTCTCGTCAGGGGTGAAGGCGAGCTGCCAGACCCGCTGGCCGACGAGCAGATACTTCTGCACCTCGAAGGTCTCGGCATCCACCACCGCCACGCGGTTGGCCGGGCCGAGGGCGACGAAGGCGGTCTTGCCGTCCCTGGTGAGGCGCACGCCCACCGGCTGGATGGATTCCTTCGAGACACCGGGAATGGCGAAGGTGATCTTCCTGATGATGCTCCGCGTCTGCGGGTCGATCACGGAGACCGTGCCCCCCACCTCGGCGGAGACCCACAGGCGCTTGCCGTCCGAGGAGAATTCGGCGAAGCGCGGGCGGGCGTCCACCAGCACGTTGCCGATGATCTTGTAGGTCTTGGTGTCGATGAAGTGGGCCATGTTGGTGGTCTCGGAGGTGGCGACCAGCGTGCCGCCGTCCGGGCTGACCGCCATGCCTTCCGGCTCGGTCCCCACCGGCACCTGGGTGATGACCTTGTTGGCCTCCACGTCGAGAATGGTGACCTGGTTGTCGTCCTCGTTGGCAATGTAGAGCGGGTTGCCGGTGGGATGCAGCGCGAACAGCTCCGGATCGGGTCCGGACTTCAGCTTGCGCGTCACCTTCATGGTCGCCGGATCGATGGCCTGCACCGCGTGCTCGTCGCTGGCGCAGAGATAGAGGACCTTGCCGTCCGGGCTCATGGTGATGCCGCGCGGCCGGCGGCCCACTTTCACCGTCTGCTTCGCTTCCAGCGTGGTGGAATCGATCACGGTGACGGAATTGCCGCGCTCGTTGGAGACATAGACCGTGTAGGCGGATGCCGCATCGGCGGCGATCAGGGTCGCGGCGCCGGCCAGCAGCGGCAGGATGCGGCGGGCGAGCGCCCTGGGCGCAGGGCGCGGGGGAGCGAGGGTGGTCATGTGGGCGGGCCCTCCAGGGTTCCGGCGCTTCGCGCGCTCATTCATTTGAGCCGGCACTTCGACTCGCCTTCGTCGATGCCGAGCGTGTCCAGCGGCGTGCGCTGGTGCAGGAAGCCGTCCTGTGGCGCCACCGAGACGACGCCGAGGGGCTGGGCGATGAGCAGCGGCTGCCGCAGCTGCTGGTCCCAGGGGCGGATGCTCACCGGCACGCCCTTGAAGGCCGCGAGGCTGAAGTCGGGGCCCCTGAGAAACCCGGCGATGGTGGCGGCGTCGCCCCCCTTGGTCCGGGTGGCGGCCTCGCCCACCATGCGCACCGCGACCCAGGCCTGGTAATCGGTGGGGCGCATGGTGCGGGAGGCCGAGCGCAGGAAGCGGCTCTGCAATTGGGCCGATCCCCAGGCATCCTGAGCCTGGTGCCAGGTGGAGGCGGTGAGGCCCTGCGTGCCCACCACCAGCCGCGGCTCGAAGGTGCGGAACGGA
Source organism: Xanthobacter nonsaccharivorans (assembly GCF_043194755.2). Classification (NCBI taxonomy): domain Bacteria; kingdom Pseudomonadati; phylum Pseudomonadota; class Alphaproteobacteria; order Hyphomicrobiales; family Xanthobacteraceae; genus Xanthobacter; species Xanthobacter nonsaccharivorans. The sequence goes on from NZ_CM195526.1 coordinate 5,136,373, forward strand.
ATATAGTTGCCGAAGTCGTTGGCCTCGTCCGCCACCACGATCACATCGGCGTCCACCCCGCGGCTGAACACCAGAGCGTCGGAACGGGTGATGCTGTCGGAGCGGTCGCGCCCGAGGGGGCCGAAGGTCCACGGCTTGTCGGCGACAATCTTGAGCCCGAACTTCCTGGCCGAGCGGCGCAGCGCCTCGGCATAGAGCTGGTCCGCCGGCTGCGGGCCGACGATGAGGAACAGCCTGGTCCAGCGCTTGGCGGCGAGAAACTGGGCGAGGGCATCGGTGAGCATGGCGCGGCTCGGCGCCACGTGGAACACGTTGGCCCGGCAGGCCTCCTGCCGCAAGGCGTCGTCCGTGGCGCCGACATTGAAGACGACCGTGCCCTTGTCCTTCACGGCATCCGCCACCTTCAGGAGCTCGTCGCCCGGAAGGTTCACGATGAGAAGGCGCTGGCCCCCATCCACCAGCTTGCGGGCGGCCTCCACCGGCTCCTCGTCCTCGCCGAGGGTCACGGTCTCGAGCGTGAAGGTCTGGCCGGTGAAAAGCCCCGTGGTGTTGTTGTCCTTCACGGCAAGCTCGGCGCCCGCCGTCGCGTCGTCCTCCGGCACTGCCAGAAGATCATAGAGTGGGGGCGGCGGGACCTGCCGGGTGAGGAGGCCCATGCGGATCTCGACCGGCTTCTGCTCACCCACCGGCGCGGCCGCGTCCTGCGCCGCCGGCTGGGCCAGCGCCGGCAAGGCGAAAACCGCCGCGAGCGCGGCAGCCGGCAGGAGGTGACGCAGGGGCTTGTTCGCCATGGCGCGGGGGCAGTCACGAAGCAGAAAACCGGGAAGATCTAGACACCATCCCCGCGCAGAGGCAATCGAATAGATCTAAGAAAACAATAAGATGATCTTGCCTTGCCACGCGCCGTGCGGCTGTGACACCCTGCGCGCACGAAAAGGTTCCCGATCATGCGGCTCGCGCACGTTTTCTTGTTCTTTTCCGTGCTCGTCGGACCGGGAATTGCCGGAACGGGAACCGTAGCCTTGGCCGCTCCGGTGCCGACGGCGATCTTCGGTTTCGAGTTCTTCGACGACACGTTCGACACGCGTGAAACCGTGAAGTCCGAGCAGGACGCGCGCATCAAGCTGGTGAATGCCGAGCTGGTGCGCCTCCTCACGGAAAGCGGGGAGATGGCGCCGGTGGACCTTTCCGCCGAGGCGGCGAAGATCGACGAGCTTGCCCCCTTCTACAAATGCAACGGCTGCGAGGAGGGCATCGCCAGGTCGGCGGGCGCGCGCCTTGAGGTGCTGGGCATGGTGCGCAAGATGTCCAACCTCATCCTCACCTTCACGCTGATCGTGAAGGAAGTGGACGGCAATGAAAAACTGGTGCGTTCCGGGCAGGTGGACATCCGCGGAAACACGGATGAATCCTGGCTGCGCGGGACGCGCTACCTGGTGAAGAACCGCATTCTGGCGTCGGGCCAGCCGGCGCTTCCGCAATGAAGACGGCCCGAGGAACGGGCCAAACCATCGGAGGATCGTTTTCATGAAGATTTTAATGGCTGCGATGGCTGCGGCGGCTGTCGCCCTTCTTCCCGTGGCGGCCGACGCGCATGGCCCCACCCGCAAGAAGGTGACCGAGACGGTGGATATCAATGCGCCCGCCGACAAGGTGTGGGCGGCCATCGGCAATTTCCAGGACATGAGCTGGCATCCGGCCGTGGAGAAGAACGAGGGCCAGGGCGGCAATGCGGTGGACGCCACCCGCAAGCTGACCCTCAAGGGGGGCGGCACCATCGAGGAAGTGCTCTACAAATTTGAGCCCGAGCAGAAGAGCTATTCCTACCGTATCCAGCAAGTGGACGTGAAAGTTCTGCCCGTCACCAATTACTCCTCGACCATCACCGTCATTCCGGTGGACGCGACCCACTCCAAGGTGGAATGGCGCGGCGCCTTCTATCGCGGCTATCCCAACAATGACCCGCCGCCGGAGCTGAGCGACGAGGCGGCCATCGCCGCCGTCACCGGCGTGTACCGCGGCGGTCTCGACGCACTGAAGGCGAAGCTGGAAAAGGGCTCCTGATGGGGCTGCGGGCAAGGGCGGCGCGCGCCGCCGCCGTCGCGCTCCTTCCGGCGTTTTTGCCCGCCTTCTGCGCCCCGGCGTGCGGCGAGGAAGCCTTCGTCACCAACCAGCCGGCGAACGAGGTCGCGGTCGTGGACCTCGGCCCCTCGGACACCGGAGCGCCGCAGGCGAAGCCCCGGCTCGTCGCACGCATCCCCATCCCGGGCGAGCCGGCGGGCGTTGCCGTGACGGCGGACGGGACCCGGGCGTACATCACCAGTCCGGAAGACAAGGCGCTCTCGGTGATCGATACGGTTGCGCGCAGGGTCGTCTCGCACATCGAGCTGAAGGGCGGTCCGCTCGGCGTCGCCGTGGCGCCGGTCGGAAAGCCCGTCTACGTGGCGGACTGGTATGGTGCCCGCCTCTTCGTCGTGGACCCGGACCATCCGGAAGCGATCCGCACCGCGCCGGCCGGCGCTTCTCCCTCGGGGGTGGCGGTGACGCCGGACGGGGCTTTCGTGCTCACCGCCGACCGGGACGACGACAGCGTGTCCGTCATCGATGCGGCATCGCTCACCCGCGTCGCGGTCATTGCCGTGGGCAAGCGCCCGTTCGGCATCACCCTCTCGGGGGATGGCAAGCGCGCCTACACCGCCAACGTGGGCTCGGATGACGTGAGCGTCATCGACGTGCCGGCGCGCCGCGTGGTGGGCACGGTGAAGGTGGGGGAGCGGCCCTATGTGGTGGCGCTCGCCGGGGGGCTCGCCTTCGTCACCAACCAGTATGCGGGAACGGTCAGCGTGTTCGACGTGGAGAGCCTCGCCATCAAGGGCCTCGTCCCCGTGGGTGAATATCCCGAGGGCGCCGAGGCTTCGGGGGACGGGCGCTTCGTCTATGTGGCGAACTGGTTCGACAATTCCCTCTCGGTCATCGACACCGGCACCCTGAAGGTCGTGGCGAGCGTGCCGGTGGGGGACGGCCCGCGGGCGTTTGGCGCCTTCATCCGGAGGGGTCGGCAGCCCTGAGGCCCGGAGCCGGATCGCGCGTCTGGCGCTTCAACGACAGCCCGGAAAAATGAAAACGACCGGCGGTGGCCTCACCGCCGGTCGTATTTTTGTGGTCCTCAACGACCAAGAAAAAGGGCGGCCAACCGCTGGAGCAGACTCTTCGGCATAGGAGGCCGAGGGTCGCCGCTCTGCCCAGGGTGGTTTCCGCTCTAGGCCGCGAAGGGGTGCTTCACGATATCGCGCTGATCGGTCGCTTCCTTGGCCGTGGGCTTGCCGGTCACGGCGCGCTCGATGGAGAGCTTGGTCGCTTCGTAGTTGTACTGCTGGATCTTCGCGTCGTCCGCGGCTTCCCAGTGGATGAACACGCCGACGCAGATGAAGATGTCGTCAGCCTCTTCCAGCGGGATGGTGCCTTCGGCGACCGCATCCTGCACCGCCTTGGCGACGCCGCGCTGGGCCGGGCCGAACATCTGCACCGCCTGCCGCGCGTCCTTGATGGTCACCTTGTTGAACATCATGGTGTTGGGCTTGCAGGGCATGTTCGGAGCAAGCACCGCGAGAAGCGAGGTGAAGCCGTCCTTGTTGTTGGTCAGGCTGTTGCAGAACGCCGTCTCGGCGGCGCTGCCGCGCGGGCCGATGATGAGGTCGATGTGCGCCACTTCATTGCCGTCGCCGACAAGCGCTTCACCCACCAGAACCTTGCTGATCTTAGCCACCTTATGTCCTCCCTCGTAGACCGAGCAGGGATGACCGCTCCCGAAGACATTCCGGATAGCGGTCCTATGTGCCGCCTACCCTTGTTGTCAGCGCCCGGCTGTTTGCCGAACCGGTTCACCAGATAGCGCGCGGAGCCTAGCCGAGGCGGGCTCCGCCAGCAAGGCGCACGAAGTGCGAACAGCTGCCACGCCCAGGCGCCCCGGAATGGCGCGTCCCTTGCTCCTGTTGAAAGATCATTTTACCGTCACAACAGAGGCAATCGTCAGATGTCTCCCTGTGGGAGAGAGGTAATCCCGGCCGCTTGGCTGCGCGGCTCTTAGATCCCTCTTAAAGTTTCACCATTTCTGGCACTTGTTTTGCTTTTCTCTTTTCATGTGGCGAGGAACGTGAGCCAAGAACGATCTCGCACGTAAATGGACTGCCCCTGTGAAAGGGGCGGGTGGGGAAGGAGACCGAAAGGGAAGGCAGGCTCGTCCAGATCGAGGAAGCTTTCGACATGTTCATTGTGCTCTACGCGTGCCTGATCAACGCGCCCACCACATGCCGCGAGGAGCGGATAAGCGTCTCGGTGGAGGCGACTGCGCCCACCGCATGCGTGATGTCTTCTCAGTTTACCATCGCCCAGTGGAGCGAGGAGCATCCGCAGTGGCAGGTGGGGCGCTGGAAGTGCGTGCCCGGCAACCGGCTCTTCCGCGATATCTGATCTCATGTCCGCGCCGCCTGCCCTTGCGGCGCCTTGATCCCATGCCCATCCTCTAGGCGTGGCGCAACGGCAGACGCATGCCGGCGTCGGGAGGGTAGGCATGAATTACGTGAAGACCGCGATCCTGCTGGCCGGTCTGACCGCCTTGTTCATGGTGGTTGGCTTCGCGCTCGGCGGTCGCGGCGGCATGATGATCGCGTTCGTGGTGGCTGCGGGCATGAACCTGTTCAGCTACTGGAATGCGGACAAGATGGTGCTCCGCATGTACGGGGCACGCGAGGTGGACGAGACCACCGCGCCGGAGTTCGTGCGCATGGTACGCGAGCTCGCCCGGCGGGCGGAACTGCCCATGCCGCGCGTCTTCATCATGGACAATCCGCAGCCCAACGCGTTCGCTACCGGGCGCAATCCCGAGCATGCGGCCGTCGCGGCCACCACGGGCCTGCTGCAGACTCTCACGTCAGAAGAGGTGGCGGGCGTGATGGCGCATGAGCTGGCGCACATCAAGCATCACGATACCCTTACCATGACCATCACCGCCACCATCGCCGGCGCCATCTCCATGCTGGCGAATTTCGGCCTGCTGTTCGGTGGCGGGCACCGGGACAACAGCAGCCCGTTCGGCGCCATCGGCACCATCCTCATGGTTATCCTGGCGCCGCTTGCGGCCATGATCGTGCAGATGGCCATTTCCCGCTCGCGGGAATACGAGGCGGACCGTGGCGGTGCCGAGATTCTGGGCCGGCCCATGACGCTCGCCTCGGCTCTGGCGAAGATCTCCGGCACCGCGCATCAGGTGCCCAATTATGAGGCGGAATCCAACCCCGCCACCGCCCACATGTTCATCATCAATCCCCTGTCCGGGGCGCGCATGGACAACCTCTTCTCCACCCATCCGGCGGTGGAGAACCGGATCGCGGCGCTGCGAGAGCTGGCGCAGCGGATGGGGGGAGGCGGATATGCGCCGCCCGGTGCCGCCCCCGGCCCGGCGTCGGGCGCGCCGTGGGGCGGGCAGCGCCGCGGCCCCTGGGGCTGAGGCACCCACCATAGTCCCGCTGCACGGTGGCCGTCTCCAGCGCGGCGGTTCGGACGCTGACTTTACCGGGCGTCGGCGCGGCGGACGCGAGGGGCCCAAAACCTGCGGGAATTCCCTTATTTCCTGTCGATCGCCGCTCGGCCCGCGCTGACATTGCCGGCCCCGCCCGGTACCGTGCGGCCATGAGCGCCAGCCCTGCCAATGCCCCAGCCCGCGCGGCTGCCCCAGACGTCGCCGACGATGCTGCCGCCGCATCCGATGCGCCCGCCCCTGCCATGAAGGCGGAGGACCAGCGGGTCACGCCCATGATGGCGCAGTATCTGGAGATCAAGGCCGCCAATCCGGGCAGCCTGCTCTTCTACCGGATGGGTGACTTCTACGAATTGTTCTTCACCGATGCCGAGCAGGCCTCCCAGGCGCTGGGCATCGTGCTGACCAAACGCGGCAAGCACCTGGGCGAAGACATTCGCATGTGCGGCGTGCCCATCGAGCGGGCCGAGGAATATCTGCACAAGCTCATCGCCCTTGGGTTCCGGGTGGCGGTGTGCGAGCAGCTGGAGGATCCGGCCGAGGCGAAGAAGCGCGGCGCCAAGAGCGTGGTGAAGCGAGACGTCACCCGCCTCGTCACCCCCGGCACCCTCACCGAGGATGCCTTGCTCGACGCCCGCAGGGAGAATGTGCTCGCCGCCCTCGCGCGGGTGCGAGCCGGCTCCGGGCCGGACGACTTCGCCTATGCGCTCGCCTTCACCGACATGTCCACCGGCGCCTTCCGCGTGGCGGCCACGAGCCGGCCGGACCTGCCCGGGGACCTCGCCCGCATCGAGCCAGCGGAGATCCTCGTCTCCGATGCGCTGCTGGATGACGGCGAGTTGCGTGCCCTCCTGAAGAGCTTCCCGGCGGTGACGCCACTGCCGCGCCAGTCGTTCGACGGTGCAGGAGCGGAGAAGCGGCTTGCGGACTTCTTCGGCGTCGCTGCCCTGGACGCCTTCGGCGCTTTTTCCCGCGCCGAGCTGATCGCCGCCGCCGCGGTGGTGGCCTATGTGGATCGCACCCAGCTCGGTGCCAAGCCTCTGCTCTCCCGCCCGCAGAAGGAGGCGGAAGGCGGCATCATGGCCATCGATGCCGGTACGCGGGCGAACCTGGAGCTGGTGCGCACCACGTCCGGCGAGCGGCGCGGCTCGCTTCTGGCGGCGGTGGACCGCACCGTGACGGCGGCGGGCGCGCGCCTGCTTGCCCGCCGCATCGCCGAGCCCCTGACTGACCTTGCCGCCATTCGCGCCCGGCACGACGCGGTGGCCTTCCTCGCGGAGGAGGGGGCGCTCCGGAAGGAGCTCCGCGAAAAGCTCGCCCGCGCGCCCGACATGGCCCGCGCCGTCACCCGCCTCGCCCTCCAGCGCGGCGGGCCGCGGGACCTTGCCGCGGTGCGCGACGGGCTTGATGGGGCGCTCATCCTCTCGACTCTCTTTGGTCCCCAGCCGCCCGCCGACATCGCTCGCGCCACCGCGGCGCTGGCGCGGGTGCCGCACGCCTTGGTGCTCGACCTCTCCGCCGCGCTGGGGGAGGCCCTGCCACCCTACCGGCGGGACGGCGGGTTCGTGCGGGAGGGCTACGACCCGGAGCTTGATTCCACCCGTGCCCTGCGCGACGAAAGCCGGCGCGTGGTGGCGGCTCTGGAGCGGCGCTATGCCGAGGAGACGGGCGTCCGCTCGCTGAAGATCCGGCACAATGCCGTGCTCGGCTATTATGTGGAGGTCACGGCCCAGAACGCCGACCGGCTGCGGGAAGCGCCGCACAACGCCATCTTCGTTCACCGCCAGACCATGGCGGGGGCCATGCGTTTCTCCTCGGTGGAACTGGGGGATCTGGAAAGCCGCATCGCCAGCGCGGGAGAGCGGGCGCTGGGGCTCGAGCAGGCCATCTTCGATCGTCTCGCTGCGGCCGTGGTGGCGGATACCGCCACCATCCGCGCCGCTGCCGACGCTCTTTCGGACCTCGATGTCACCGCTGGCTTTGCCGAGCTCGCCGTGACCGAAGCCCATGTGCGTCCGCAGATGGAGGAAGGCGTCGCCTTCGCCATCGCGGGCGGGCGCCATCCGGTGGTGGAACAGGCTCTGGCGAGGGAAGGTGGGCCCTTCGTGCCCAACGACTGCGACCTCTCCCCGCCCGAAGGCGCGGACGACGGGCGCATCGTGCTGGTCACAGGCCCGAACATGGCGGGCAAGTCCACCTTCCTGAGGCAGAATGCGCTGATCGCCGTGCTGGCCCAGGCCGGTGCCTTCGTGCCGGCGCGGGCCGCGCGAATCGGCGTGGTGGACCGGTTGTTCTCCCGCGTCGGCGCGGCGGACGATCTGGCCCGTGGACGCTCCACCTTCATGGTGGAGATGGTGGAGACCGCCGCCATCCTGAACCAGGCGACGGAGCGTTCCCTCGTCATCCTCGACGAGATCGGCCGCGGCACGGCCACCTTCGATGGCATGTCCATCGCCTGGGCGAGCCTGGAGCACCTGCACGAGGTGAACCGGTGTCGCGCCTTGTTCGCCACCCATTTCCATGAGCTGACCGCGCTGTCGCAGCGCTGCAAGCGCCTCTCCAACGCCACCGTGAAGGTCACGGAATGGCACGGCGACGTCATCTTCCTGCACGAAGTGGTGCCGGGAGCGGCGGATCGGTCCTACGGCATCCAGGTGGCGAAGCTCGCCGGCCTGCCGGAGGCGGTGATTGCCCGGGCGCGGGCGGTGCTGGCGGAGCTGGAAGCGGCGGAACGCGCCTCGCCCGTGCAGCGCATGGTGGACGACTTGCCCTTGTTCGCCGCCCACCCGAAGGCGACGCCCGCTGCTGCTTCTGCTGCGGATCCGGTTGCGGAATCCGTGCTCGCGGCGCTCGACGATCTCGATCCGGACGCGCTCACCCCACGCGCCGCCCTTGACGCGCTCTATCGCCTGAAGGGGGTGAGGCAGGGCCGCTGACGGCTGCCCCGGCTCACTTCAGCCAGGGCGCGGTCCGGTCGAGGGCGATGATGGCCGCCGGATCGAGGCGTGGGCGCACCACCGCCGCCTGCGGACCGCGCACCAGCACCTCGGGCACGAGGCTGCGGGTGTTGTAGGTGCCGGACTGCACGGCGCCATAGGCGCCCGCCGTCATCACCGCGAGCAAGTCCCCCGGCTTCACCTCCGGCAGCGGCCGGTCGAGAGCGAGGAAGTCGCCGGTCTCGCACACGGGGCCCACCACGTCCGCCACCCGCAGCGGCGCGTCCGCCGCGGGTTCGGCCACGGGGATGATATCGTGGTGCGCATCATAGAGGGTGGGGCGGATCAGGTCGTTCATGGCGGCATCCACCACCACGAAGGTCTTGCCCTCGCCCTGCTTCACATAGATCACGCGGGTGACGAGGATGCCGGCGTTCGCCACCAGCATGCGCCCCATCTCGAACACCAGAGGCAGGCCGATATCGCCCAGCGCCTGCGTCACCACCTCCGCATAGGCCTTCGGCGCCGGCGGCACGGGATCGGAGGCCGCGTAGGGCACGCCGAGGCCGCCGCCGAGGTCCATGTGGTGCAGCTTGTGGCCGGCCGCCATCAGGTCGCGGGCGAGTTCCGCCAGCAGCGTGACCGCGTTGGCGAACGGCGCCATGTCGGTGATCTGGCTGCCGATATGCATGTCCACGCCGGTGATGGCGAGACCCGGTAGCCGTGCGGCGTTGTCGTACACTTCCCGGGCGCGGGAGATGGGGATGCCGAACTTGGTGGCCGACTTGCCGGTGGAGATCTTCTTGTGGGTCTTCGCATCCACGTCCGGATTGACGCGGATGGAAACCGGGGCCTTCACCCCCTTGGACAGGGCCACCTCGGAGAGGGCCGCAAGCTCCGGCTCGCTCTCCACGTTGAAGCAGAGGATGCCGGCATCGAGCGCCGCCGCCATCTCATCCCGCGTCTTGCCGACGCCGGAGAAGACGATGCGCTGCCCCGGCACGCCTGCCGCACGGGCGCGCATCAGCTCGCCGGCGGAGACGATGTCCGCCCCTGTTCCGAGGCGGGCGAGGGTGGAGATGACCGACTGGTTGGAATTGGCCTTCAGCGCGTAGCACAGGAGCACGTCGCGCCCCGCGAACGCGTCCATGAAAACCTGGTAGTGCCGCTCCAGCGTCGCGGTGGAATAGCAATAGAAGGGCGTGCCGACTTCTCCGGCGAGGGGGATCAGGTCCACGTCCTCGGCGAACAGGCGGCCGTTGCGATAGTCGAAATGATGCATGGGATCGGGGCGGTCCGGGACGCCGCCCCGGCGCCCTTGAGGGCCGGCCCGGAGACGGCCAGGGTCAGAAACGGCGTGTCAGAGCAGGCCGTCGAGGATGAAAGGCTGCTTCGGGCGGTCCACGCCCTGGAGCAGGGTACCGCTGCTGCCGGCGCCGCTGCCGGAGCTCGAGCTTTTCTTCTTCGCCCACTCCGCCGTCGGGGTGGCCGAATTGATGAGGTCCGCCGTGCTCTTGGGAGCGACGTACCCGTCCGAGGTGGCGGCGGCGGACTGTTTCGGCGGCGGGGCAGCGACGTGGGCGCCCGGCGGCGGCTCCAGCGGGCCCTTCACGCCGCACGCGGCGACGGCCAGGGTGGCGCCGAGGGCCAGGAGAAGTCGAAGGGGTCGCATCGCGGGCTGAGCCGTTCCTGAAAAATTCGCCGCCACTATAGCCCGCGCCGCAGCAAAGGCGAGCCCCCCGCCGCCCCACGGGTGGCGGGGACGAAAGTTCACGCCGGCGTGTCGCCCAAACGCTTCAGCCAGCGCCGGGCCTGCGCTCGCACCCGGGCGGGTGCGGTGCCGCCGTAGCTCATGCGGCTGCGGACCGAGCGGACCACCGAGAGCACGGAGAACACGTCGTCGGTGATGCGCTTGTCCACCGCCTTCATGTCCGCCAGCGGCACCTTGTGCAGCGCGATGCCCCGCTCGGACGCCAGCGCGACGATGCGCCCGGTGATGTGATGCGCCTCGCGGAAGGGAATGTTCAGCGCCCGCACCAGCCAGTCGGCGAGGTCGGTGGCGGTGGAGTAGCCCTGGCCTGCCGCCTTCTCCATGCGCTTCTCGTCGGGCACGAGGTCGCGCACCATGCCGGCGGCGGCCGCCACCACGAGGGAGAGGGCCGAGAAGGCGTCGAACGCGCCTTCCTTGTCCTCCTGCATGTCCTTGGCATAGGCCAGCGGCAGGCCCTTCATCACCACCAGGATGCCGGTGAGCGCACCGATGATGCGCCCGGCCTTGGCGCGCACCAGCTCGGCGGCGTCGGGATTGCGCTTCTGCGGCATGATGGACGAGCCGGTGGTGAAGGCGTCCGAAAGCTTCACCAGCGCGAACGACGGCGAGGTCCAGATCACCACTTCCTCCGCGAAGCGCGAGAGGTGAACCGCGCAGATGGAGGCGGCCGAGAGGGTCTCCATCACGAAGTCGCGATCCGACACGGCGTCCAGCGAATTGGCCGTGGGCCGGTCGAAGCCCAGCGCCTTCGCGGTGGCCTCGCGGTCGATGGGGAAGGAGGTGCCGGCCAGTGCCGCCGAGCCCAGCGGGCATTCGTTGAGGCGCTTCCGCGCATCGGCGAGGCGGCCGCGATCACGCGCCACCATCTCCACATAGGCCATCAGATGGTGGCCGAAGGTGACGGGCTGGGCGGTCTGGAGATGAGTGAAGCCGGGCATCACGGTGGCGGCGTGCGCCAGGGCCTTCTCGGCCAGCGCCCGCTGCAGGTCGGCGAGCTGGGTGTCGAGAGCATCCACCGTGTCGCGCACATAGAGGCGGAAGTCGGTGGCCACCTGATCATTGCGCGACCGGGCGGTGTGAAGGCGGCCCGCTGGCGCGCCGATGAGCTCTGCCAGCCGGGATTCCACGTTCATGTGGATGTCCTCCAGCTCGCGCCGGAAGGTGAACTTGCCCGCCTCGATCTCTGACAGGATCGTGTCTAGACCCTTGGTGATCTTCTCGGCATCTTTCGCCGCCACGATGCCCTGGGCCGCGAGCATCTTCGCGTGCGCCTTGGAACCGGCAATGTCCTGCGCATAAAGACGCTGGTCGAAGCCGATGGAGGCGTTGATCTCCTCCATGATGGCATCGGGGGCGGATGAGAAGCGGCCGCCCCACATCTTGTTGCTCATGACGGACCCTCCGGTGATGACCAAAGCCGACCAGCCCCTCGCGACCCGTGACGACGAGACCGCCCCTGTCCCCCCTGCCGGCGGACGCGGCGGGAGGTTCGGGACGATCGGCCTGATCGCGCTGGCGACGGCGGCGGGCGCCGTGGCCGGCGCGCTCGCCCTATACGGGATGAACCGGCTCCACGGCAATGCACCGGCCGTGCAAACCGCCGGTGCCGTCCCTGCTGCCGCCGCCGCGACGGATCAGGCGTGCAAGGGCGCGGTCGAGGCCGCCGCTTCACTGAAGGGGCTGGCGAAGGGGGAGATCGCGGCCATGGCAGTGGCCACGGAACCGCGCCGCCTGCCACCGCTCACCTTCGCCGACGCGGAAGGCAAGCCGGTGAGCCTTGCCGACTTCAAGGGGCGGCTGCTGCTGGTTAACCTTTGGGCCACTTGGTGCGTGCCTTGCCGCAAGGAGATGCCATCCCTCGACCGCCTCCAGGGGACTCTCGGCGGGCCGGATTTCCAGGTGGTGGCCATCAATCTCGACACCAAGGGTCCGGAGAAGCCCCGCGCCTTCCTCTCCGAGATCGGCGTGTCGCACCTTGCCTTCTTCACCGACCCCGCCACCAAGACCTTCCAGGCGCTGCGCGGTGTCGGTCGCGGCGTCGGTCTGCCCACCACCCTCATCGTCGACCGTTCGGGCTGCGAGCTTGCCTATCTTGCCGGGCCGGCCGAGTGGGCCAGCGAGGAGGCGCAGGCCTTCGTGAAGGCCGCGGCAGAGGTCACGCGTTCTGGGGTTGTATCCCGGCCGAACTGAAAGCCGGAGCGTGCATCGCACACGCCATGTGCCACGCTTAAGTCTCCCGCAACTTTCTGTAACCATAGTCGCCCCGGCATCGGGGGATGCTGGCTCCATGCGCATGGCGGTACTTTGTTCCGGCGTTCTGCGCCTTTGCGTGCGTGCTTCACACAAATTTATTGCAAATGCGAATGGTAGTATCTTGACATCTTCCAGTTGCGCCTTCATCCAAAATCGAATCAGCGGTGATTGACCCTTGAGAATATTGTCGATTTTCGGCACACGGCCTGAGGCCATCAAGATGGCGCCGCTGGTCCAGGCCCTCGGGCGGGAGCAGGGCATCGCCTCGTTCGTGTGCGTGACCGGGCAGCACCGCGAGATGCTCGACACCGTCTTGCGGCTGTTCGACATCCAGCCCGACTTCGATCTCGGCCTCATGGCCCACAACCAGGGCCTCAACAGCCTCGCCGGCGCCGCGCTCTCCGCGCTTGATCCCGTGCTCACCGAAGTGGCGCCGGACCGGGTGCTGGTGCACGGCGATACCACCACCGCCATGGCGGCGGCCCTCGCGGCCTTCCATCGCAAGATCCCGGTGGGTCATGTGGAGGCGGGCCTGCGCACCTACCATCTCGACCAGCCGTTCCCGGAGGAGATGAACCGCCGCGTGGTGGACCTCGCCAGCGACCTCCTCTTCGCGCCCACCGCCCGCTCCCGCACCAACCTCGCCAACGAGCGGCTGGAAGGGCGCATCGTCGTGACCGGCAACACGGTGATCGACGCGCTGCAGGCGACCCAATCCCGTATCGAGGCCGACCCGAGCCTTGCCGCCGAGCTCGACGCCATGCTCCCGGCGCTCGATCCCGCGCGCCGCATTCTTCTCGTCACCGGCCATCGCCGGGAGAATTTCGGCGACGGCTTCCGCAACATCTGCGACGCCCTGGCTGAGATATCCCGCCGCGACGATGTGGAGATCGTCTACCCGGTCCACCTCAATCCCAATGTGAAGGGGCCTGTGCACGAGGCCCTGAGCGGACGCGACAACGTGCACCTCGTCCCGCCTCTCGATTATCTGCCGTTCCAAAGGCTGATGCAGCGCGCCTACGTCGTGCTCACCGATTCCGGTGGTGTGCAGGAAGAGGCGCCAGCCCTTGGCAAGCCGGTGCTGGTGATGCGCGATGTCACCGAGCGGCCGGAGGCTCTGGAAGCCGGCACGGTGCAACTCGTGGGCACGCGCCGCGCAGCCGTGGTGGATGCGGTCTCGCGCCTTCTCGACGATCCGGCGGCTCATGCCGCCTACGCAAACCGGATCAACCCCTACGGCGACGGGCATGCCTGCCGCCGCATCCTTGACTGCATCTGCGGACGCCCGGTGCAGGAGTTCTCGTCCCTACCCCTTCCGCCCGCCGCGCTCGCGCCTCTGCGTTCCGCCGGCCTCGACGCCATGCTCGTGAGAGACTGACATGAGACACGAACCCGCATTTCGCACGGCGTTCGGCAGGGCCGCGGGCCTCCTGCCCGCCGGCCTGTTCGCCTTTTCGCTGTTGTCCGGCGCTGCCCATGCCCAGGCGACCGCACCGGTGCCGACGTCCGATCCGATTCTTGCCGCCGTGCAGGAACGGGCGGCCGACACGCGCGTGACGCGCACCTATACCCTCGGTGACCTCGGCATCGACGATCCGGTGGTTCTCCAGGGTATGGACGCGCGCCGCGATATCTATCTGCCGGTGCCGGCGGGCGTGCCGCTGCAGGACGCCAGCATTGCCGTGGAAGGCGAATATCTGCGCGGCGACGGCGGCCGAACCACCATGCTGCTCTCGCTGGAGGGCACTCCGGTGTTCTCCCGGCGCCTCGAAGGGGACAGCGGCAGCGCCTCCACCGTTTTGCCGGTGGACGGCAAGCCGCGGGAGAGCGGCTTCGTGCGCTTCGGCACCGCCTGGTCCTCGGTCATCGGCGAATATCTCTGCGCGGACGAGCGTAGCATCGGCAACGTGCTGAAGCTCAGCCCGAAGACCCGCTTCACCTATTCCTACGACGCAAGCCAGGTGCGTGACCTCTCCACCGCCTGGACCGCCATGCCCGGCTCGGGCTCGGTGCTGGTGGCCGGCGGCGCCCTCGCCAAGGACACCTACGACACCGCCTGGCGCCTCGGCCTTGCCCTCGAGGCGGCCGGCAAGCGCGTGTCGGTGAAGACCCTGCCCGCGGTCGGCGACGAGGTGGACCTCTCCGCCCTCGACGTGCCGGCCGCCCTCAAGGTGGTGGCGCCCTTCTCCAACTTCGTTGGGGCGAAGGCCTACCGCATCAAGGACGCGTCCGAGATCGGCGCGCTCCTGGTGCTGCCGGGCTCGCCCGTCGGCGCCGACATTGCCGTGGCCGACGGGCCGCTGCTGTCGGCGGTGCGTGGCGCGCTCGATGCGCTGGCTGCACGCCTCGGCACGGCGGGCTCCGCCTTCGCCGAATGGCGGGGCAAGTCGGCGAGCCTCGGCGGCGTCAGCGTCGCCGGAGACGAAATCTCGCTCCAGTCCCTGGCGGGCCGACCCATCATCGCGGTGGGCGGAGCGGCGGGCGCCAAGGCGACCCAGCTGTTCGACAGCTTCTGGCGCTCCACCCTCGCCGCCAGCACGGTGACCGTGCGCGCGGTGGATGCCGTGCCGGAGAAGCCCAACTCGGTGCCGCTGTCCCGCCTCGGTCCGGCCCAGAGCAACCTCGACGTGCTGGCGCGCGGGGACTGGGTGATTTCCTTCGATCTCGCCTCGGCCACCGGCGGCAGCAGCCTGCCGAGCCGCCTCAACCTCGACGTGGCGGCCTCGCCGGGCGCCTCCACCTCCGACCCGGTGGTGGCCGTGTTCCTGAACGACGTGCTGCTGGCCGCCAAGCGCCTCGAGGCCAACGGCCATCCCGAGCACCTCTCGGCCGCCGTGCCCACCTATGCCCTTGCCGCCCGCAACGTGCTGCGCGTGACCTTCCAGCGCCAGCCGGTGAGCGACAAGTGCCGCGAGACGCCCCAGGCCTTCCCGGTCTCGGTGCTGCCCACCAGCCATTTCGAGCTCGGCGGCTCCGCCCCCGGCGGTGACTTCCTGGGCATCATCTCGGCCATGGCCTCGGGCGGGCGCCTCGTGGTGCCGGACACCTACCTGTCCACGGCGAAGTCCAGCCTGCCGCGCGTGGTGCGTGCCGCCGCCGCCGCCGGCCTTCCGGCCGCCACCAGCACGTTCGACGTGACACCCTCCGGCAGTCCCTTCCGGGCCGCGGGCAGCTTCCTCGCCCTCGACGTGCCGGTCCAGGGCGTGACGCCGAAGGCCCGTGTGGACGGCGACCGCCTCATCGTCGGCACCGACGAAAAGGCGCGCCTGCTCGACATCACCGGCCTGAAGAACGTGGCCCTGGTGCAGGCGGTGCGCGGCGACGACGCCCGTGGCATCATGTGGCAGAGCATCGGCCCCGTGCCCGTGACCCCCGCCAAGCCGGTGCGCCTCTCGCGCGGCGACGTGGCCCTCGTGGGTAGCGACGGCACGTTGACGGAGCTCTCCGCGTCCGGCGCCGCGCCTGGCACGGTCCGCGTCGCCGACACCGATGGAGCGGCGGGCACGCTGCAGCGCCTGTGGCAGAGCTCCGCCGACTGGGGCCTGCCGCTGGGCATCGGCGCCGCCGCCCTGTTCTTCCTGCTGCTGATCCGCGCGTCGCACGTGCGCCGTCGCGGCAACTGACACGTCGGGAACCGCCACCATGTCTCTCTATTGGCCCTTTCTCCTGGCCGATTACATCCGCTTCGTCGAATACGCGGCGGCCGTGGTGGCGGTCATCATCCTGATCTCCTCGCTCGACGACCTCTTCGTCGATGCGTGGTACTGGGGGCGGCGGATCTACCGCCGCTTCGTCATCGAGCCGTTCATCCGCCCGCTCACGCCCGCAGCCCTCTACCAGCGGGACGAGCAGCCCCTCGCCATCATGATTCCCGCCTGGCTCGAATCCCCCGTGATCGCCGCCATGATCGAGAACATGGTCAGCGTGATGGACTACCGGCGGTACATGATCTTCGTCGGCACCTATCCCAACGACCCCGACACCATCGCCGAGGTCGAGCGCATGCGCCGGCGCTACAAGCAGCTGGTGCGGGTGGACGTGCGCAACCCCGGCCCCACCAACAAGGCCGACTGCCTCAACCACATCGTGCGGGCCATCTTCCAGCATGAGCAGATGACCGGCACCGAGTTCGCCGGCCTCGTGCTGCACGATGCGGAGGACGTGCTGCATCCGCTGGAGCTGCGCTTCTTCAATTACCTCTTGCCGCGCAAGGACCTCATCCAGATCCCGGTGCTGTCGCTGGAGCGCCACTGGTCGGAGCTGGTGGCCGGCATCTACATGGACGAGTTCGCCGAGTGGCACGCCAAGGACCTCGTGGTGCGCGAGAGCGTCGCCGGGTCTGTGCCGTCCGCGGGCGTCGGCACCTGCTTCTCGCGCAAGGCCATCCTGCACCTCATGGACGAGGGCGAAGGCGAGGTCTTCAACACGGCGAGCCTGACGGAGGACTACGACATCAGCTCGCGGCTCTATCACGCGCGCATGCAATCCATCATCGCCCGCCTGCCGGTGGAATACCGGGTGACGCGCGAGAGCCTCTTCGGCTTCGGCAAGCCTAAGGAGGTTTACCTCGCCATGCCCCTGTGCGTGCGCGAGTTCTTCCCGGATACCTTCCGCACCTCCTACCGGCAGAAGGCGCGCTGGACCCTCGGCATCGCCTTCCAGGGCTGGCGTCACTCGGGCTGGGAGGGGAACTGGGCGACCAAGTATTTCCTGTTCCGCGACCGCAAGGGAATCGTCACCTCCATCGTGGCGGTGCTGGCCTATGTGGTCGCCGCGCACTTCCTGCTCATCTACGGCGCGGAGAAGCTCGGCCTCCTGCCGGTGCGCTTCCCCTCCATCTTCGCCACGGAGGCGTGGCTGCTCGCCGTGCTCACCGGCAATGCCGTCGCCTTCGCGCTGCGCCTGGTCCAGCGATTCTACTTCGTCGCCTCGGTCTATGGCTGGGAGCAGGGGCTCATGTCCGTGCCCCGCGTGGTGATGGCCAATTTCGTGAACTTCGCCGCGACCGTCCGTGCCTGGCGCTTGTTCCTCGGCCACACCTTCCTCGGCCGGCGCATCGTGTGGGACAAGACAACCCATGACTTCCCGGATGCCGGCGAGCTCGGCCAGCAGCGCCAGCGCCTCGGCGAGCTGCTGCTGTCCTGGCAGGCGGTGCTGCCGGAGCATGTGGAGGAAGCCCTTGCCACCCAGGACGAGCGCCAGCAGCCCCTCGGCCGCATCCTGGTCTCCCGCGGCTGGCTCGACGAGGAGACGCTTGCGGAGGCCATCGCTTTCCAGTCCAACCTGCCGCGCACCCACGTGACGCCGCACATGGTGCGCGAGTTCCACGACCTGCTGCCCATTGACCTGATGGTGCGCCGGCGCGTGCTGCCCATCGGCAGGGACGAGACGGGCCGCCTGGTGATCGCGGTGGCGGCACCGCTGCGCGACAAGGCACTGGAAGAGGTGCGGGTGGCGGTGGGCGATGTGCCGCTCCAGCGCATCGCCCGCGAGAGCGAGATCAACGATGGCCTGCGCCTGCTGCGCGGCGTGACCCCCGGCATGGAGGGGCACCAGTCGCCGCCGCTGATCGGCGACCTGCTGCTGGAAAAGGGACTGATGCAGCGCGAGGCCTTCGATGCGGCCATGGAGAATTACCATCCCGACGTGGACGGCCGCATCGGCGAATATCTCGTGCGCTGCGGCATCGTGAAGGAAGAGGCGTTGCTCGCCACCGTGCGCGAGCAGGAGCGCCATCTCGCGGTCGTTCCGGCATGAACGGCCGCGGTCGTTCCTCCGGAACCGTCCGTTCATGTCTGCGCTGAGCCGGCGCGTCGCCCTCGCGGCTGGCGCTGCCGCGGTCGCGGCGGCGGGGCTGGGGACCGTCGACCTGCTGCTGAACCGGCTTCATCGCAACCGTTCCGGCCTTATCGACGGTGTCGTCTGGCAGCTGCATGGCGGCGCGCTCGACCCGCGCGGCGACTGGGATTTCCTCGGCGCGCGTGGCCTGCTCATCCAATGGCTGGTGGCGGATGGTACGGCCTTCGTGCCCTTGCCGGACCTCGGCCTGCCGCTGATCCAGAACGCTCCCAACTGGAAGCGCATCGCCCGCGAGCCGTGGGCGGAGGAAATCATCGCCGGGCTCGCCAGCCATTTCAGCGAGCAGAAGGCGCGGCAGGAGGTGCTGGCTCTCGGCGCCTTGTCGGCCCGGGTCGCCCGGCAGGCGCTGCCGTTCCGGCCCGCCGGCTTCTATTTTCCTGTGGAGGCTGATCCCACCTGGAAAGACGTGGGCCGCATGGGGGCTGCGGTGGCCGACATTCCCCGGCCGCTGTGGGTGAGCGCCTATGACAATTCCAACGTGGGGGCGGATGCCTTCGCCGATTGGGTCGCGGCCTGGCTTCCGGCGGACGTCGGATTGTTCTTCCAGGATGGCGTGGGCGTCTACACCCGCGCGCCGGAGGCGGCGCGGCTCTATGCGCAGGCCCTGACCCGCCGCCTGGGAGCCTCACGCTTCAAGCTGATCGCCGAGGCTTTCCGCCCCGCCACGGGCGGCGGCTTCCGCGCTGCCGCCGCGTCGGAGCTGCTGCCGCAGCTGAAGGCATACGAAGGGTTCGACGTCTTCGTCTTCGACGGCCCGCATTATCTGGATCGCATCCTGGTGCAGGAGCTGCTTGCCGGATAGGGGCGTCGGGGCTGGCGGCTCAGTGGCGGAAGTGGCGGACACCTGTGAAGACCATGGCGAGGCCTGCCGCGTCGGCGGCGGCGATCACCTCCGCGTCGCGCATGGAGCCGCCCGGCTGGATCACCGCCGTGGCACCCGCCTCAACCGCGGCCAGGAGGCCGTCGGCGAAGGGGAAGAAGGCGTCGGAGGCCACCACCGAGCCCTTGGTGAGCGGCACGGCGAGGCCCGCCGCCTCTGCCGCGTCCAGAGCCTTGCGGGCGGCGATGCGGGCCGAATCCACCCGGCTCATCTGGCCGGCGCCGATGCCCACGGTGGCGAGGTCCCTGGCATAAATGATGGTGTTGGACTTCACATGCTTCGCCACGCGGAAGGCGAAGCGCATGTCGGTGAGCTCCTGCTCGGTGGGCGCGCGCTTGGTGACGACCTTCAGATCGAGGTCGTCGGCATTCGCATTGTCACGGCTCTGCACCAGCAGGCCGCCGGCCACGGTCTTCACCGTAAGGCCGGAAGCACGCGGATCGGGCAGGCCGCCGGTCAGCAGCAGGCGCAGGTTCTTCTTGGCGGCCACCACCGCGATCGCTTCCTCGGTGGCGTCGGGGGCGACGATCACCTCGGTGAAGATCTCCACCATGGCGCGGGCGGCGTCCGCATCCAGCGTGCGGTTGACGGCGATGATGCCGCCGAAGGCCGACACCGGATCGCAGGCGAGCGCCTTGGCGTAGGCCTCGGCGAGGGAGGCGCCTTCGGCGACGCCGCAGGGGTTGGCGTGCTTCACGATCACCACCGCCGCGGTGCGGGCGGGATGGAACTCGGCCACCGCCTCGAAGGCGGCGTCGGTGTCGTTGATGTTGTTATAGGAGAGCTGCTTGCCCTGCACCTGCTTGGCCGTGGCGACGCCCGGGCGGATCTCGTCCGAGGCGTAGAAGGCGGCGGTCTGGTGCGGATTCTCGCCGTAGCGCAGCGCTTCGATGAGCTTGCCGCCGACGGCGCGGAAGGCGGGGGCCTCCTCCTTCAGTTCGCGGGCGAACCAGTTGGAGATGGCGGCGTCATAGGCCGCGGTGCGAGCATAGGCCTTCTGCGCCAGCTTGCGGCGCAGCGCCAGCGTGGTGCCGCCATGCTCGGCGATCTGATGGAGCACCGCGTCGTAGTCCGCGGCTTCCACCACCACGGTCACGTCGTCATGGTTCTTGGCCGCGCCGCGGATGAGGGCCGGGCCGCCGATGTCGATGTTCTCGATGGTCTCCTCGAAGGAGGCCTTGCGGGCGACGGTGGCCTCGAACGGGTAGAGGTTCACCACCACCAGGTCGATGGGGGCGATGGCGTGCTCGGCGAGGGAGGCCTGATGTCCGGCGTCCGAGCGGATGGCGAGGATGCCGCCGTGCACCTTGGGGTGCAGGGTCTTCACCCGGCCGTCCATCATCTCGGGAAAGCCGGTGAGTTCGGACACGTCCTTCACCGGCAGGCCGGCCTCGGCGATGGCCTTGGCGGTGCCGCCGGTGGAGACCAGCTCCACCCCGTGCGCGACAAGCGCGGTGGCGAACGGCACGAGACCCGTCTTGTCGGACACCGAGAGAAGGGCGCGGGTCACGGGACGGATATCGGCGGTCATCGAGCGGCTCCGGTGAAAGGAATTGCCGCTCGCCTACCACCATTGGCGGCGTATCGCCAGCCATGGGCCGGCCTCGTGGAGCATGAGGGGTATCGCGAGGCGGCATGGCGCCCCGCTCGAGCGGCTCCGCCTATCCGCGTCCCGACCGCGCCGGCGGCACGCTCTGGGCTTCCCGCGTGCGCACGAAGGTCCACACCACGCGCGGCGTGCGGGTGACGTCCCCGGCGAGCACCAGCTGGGAGGTGCGGCGCGGCGCGCCCGCGGCGGCAAGATAAACGCTCTCCTCGATGCCCAGTGGCACGTGGGGGGCGGCGAAGGCCCAGGCCTCGCCGTTCGGCAGGCTGAGGAGGGCGGTATGGGGATCATCCAGCCGCTCCACAGACACCGCCGGATGGAGGTGGAAGCGGATGGCGAAATTCTCGGCGGGCAGGGTGCCGCCCTCTTCGGCGGGGCGGAACACGTCCTCGCCGTCGAGCCGGTTGCCTTCCACGGCAAGGCGCCACGAGCGCTGGTGGATGATGCCGAAGGCCTCGGCATAGCCATCGTGGCTCGCCCGCAGCAGCAGCGCGTTGTTGCGGGTGCCGCGCTGCACCTCCACGTGCTTCGGCCCGGACACGATGGGCGCGCCGAAGATCCGCGTCATCGAGCCGCCCTGCAGGAAGCGGCAGGAGGAGGTGTCGGCGATGACGGCGGTGGAATGGGCCGCGGTGGAGCGCGCCACCTGCCGCCACATCTCCCGGTGCACTTCCGGCACCCCGCAATTGATCACGATGCGGTTGCGAGCCGAGGAGAATTCGAAGGCGAGGCAGCTCGCGTGCGCCTCCCAGCTCGCCCGCGGCGGGGGCGGGGGGCCGGTGTCGGCGATGAGCAGCAGCGCCTTGGCGTCGAGCCGCTGGTAGCCGGAATAGGGGGCGTTCGCCACCGGCGCGCCGCGCGCATCGTCGAAGGCGAGGATGGTGGCGAGCTGGTCCGCGGCCGTATGCCCCATGCCGTGGAAATGGGCGAAGGCGCCGTCGCCATGCCGGAAGAAGCGCAGCATGGGCATCATCCGGTCCACGGCGTTCATCAGCGCGGGTGGGGCCTGGTGGTTGCGGGCGCTGAAGGCCTGGCGCAGCGGCAGGAGATCCAGCAGCAGCTCGATGAGCATGCCGGGATTGCGGTTGAGCGGTCCTCCGTCCGGCAGGATCTGGCGGTCCAGCTCCTCGGCGAGGCGTTTTTGGGCGGCCTTCAGAAGGCTGGCCTGGTCGGACATGCACAGGCCGGCGAAGACCAGGGCAGTGACCGCCAGCATGCGCGGATAGCCGTCCGGCGCGTCGCCGGCCATGCGGCGCAGCTGGCGCACCTGCCGGGCGAGGGAGCGCATGAAGCGGCGGTAGAAGTCGTGGTCGGCGTCCTGCAGCAGGAAGGTGGCCTGGGTGAGCCAGGAGATGATGCGCCGGGCCGCCACGTCCGGCCGGGCGGCGATGGCCCTGGCCTTGCCGGGGTCGCGCATGAAGTCGCCGACGATGGCGCGGGCGTTGGCGCGGGCGATGGTGGTGCCGGCGGCCTTCAGGTGGCGGAGCCAGCCGAAGCCGTGCAGCGCCTCCGCCCATTCCACCGATGGTGGCACCAGCTCGAACGGGGTGCGCCCGTCCAGCATCATCACCTTGCCGGCGAAGGCGAAGCGGCCGGCGTAGATTTCGGCGGCGAGGGTGGCGTCGCCCGTGCGCAGGTCCTGCGGGGCGATCAGGAGACGTTCGGGGACCGGAACGGGCACGTAGCCGAGGGCCGTCGCCCGGCCGCCGATGCGCGCAAGCACCGTCTGCGACCAGAGCTCCGCCAGGAGGGCCGCCAGGCGAGTACGCTCGGCAAAGCTGCCTCGGCTCACAGATCTCCCCGGGTTGCGGGCGAGGCCCTTCGCCACGGCCTGAAGGGGCCCCGCCGATCCATTCCAAATGCCCATGCGCTTCGTCTTCACCGCCTCGTTGGCCTCTGGCGGGAGCCCGCGCCGCGCCCCTTCAGGCGATCCGGCGAAGGCGGGCTGCGAAGAAGCCGTCGAGTCCCGACCGCTCCGCCTCCCCCCGCATCCAGTGACAGGGAAGAGTGCGCACATCCCCTTGAGGAGTTATGAACGGATCGAGACCTTCCACCTCGCCGGGGCGTAAAGGCACGCGTTCCATGTCCTTTCGGGCGGAAAGAAGCCGTTCCACCTGGGCCTCGCCCTCCTCCGGCTCCAGCGAGCAGGTGGAATAAACGAGGAGGCCGCCCGGCTTGAGCAGGTCGGCCGCGTGGTTGATGAGTCGGGCCTGGAGCGCGGCAAGCGTCCCCACGTCGGCGGGGCGCTTGGAGACGGCGATGTCGGGGTGGCGCCGGAGCGTGCCGGTGGCAGTGCAGGGGGCATCCAGCAGCACCGCGTCGAACGGCCCGCCGGAGAAGGTGGCGGCATCCGCCTCCACCACCCGGGCGGAGAGGCCGAGACGATCCAGATTCTCTTTCAGGCGGGACAGGCGGGCGGCAGAGCGGTCCACCGCCGTGACCCGCGCCCCGGCTACCACCAGCTGCGCCGTCTTGCCGCCAGGGGCGGCGCACAAATCCGCCACGTCGCGGTCCTTCACCTCGCCGAGCAGGCGGGCGGGAATGGCCGCGGCGGCGTCCTGCACCCACCAGGCGCCCTCGGCGAAGCCCGGCAGGTTGCGCACGGGCCCCGCCTGGAGAATGCGGATGGTGCCGGTGGGCAGGACCTCGCCGGAGAGCTTCTCGGCCCAGGACCGGGGGTCCGCCTTCGCGGTGATGTCGAGGGGCGGCTCCACCTTGTGCATCGCCGCCATCGCCCGGGCCGCCTCCAAACCGTAGGCGGCGATCCAGCGAGGGCGCATCCAGTCGGGCGTGTCGGCAAAGTCGGGGTCGAGGCCGGCCATGAGCCCCTCGTGCTCGCGGGTCAGCCGGCGCAGCACGGCGTTGACGAGGCCGGCGAAGCCCCCCGTCGAGCGGTCAGCTCGCGCGAGATCGACGCTGAGGCCGACCGCCGCATGGTTGGGCACGTCCATGAAGAGGATCTGGGTTGCACCCGCCAGCAGCACGGATTCGAGGCGCGGGGCCGATTTCGGCACGCCGCGTTCCATCAGCTTGCCGAGCAGGGCGCGCAGGGTGCCGATACGCCGCAGCGCTGTGGCGACGATGCGGTAGGCGAGCGCCCGGTCGCGCGGGTCAAGCCCTTGGGGGGCGCCGTCGAAGGCCTCCTCCAGCGCGGCACCATGGCGCAGGACCGCTTCCAGGGCGTCCACCGCCAGCGCGCGGGCAGCGAAACCGGGCCCGGCGGTAGCCAAAGACGGCGACGGTCCGGGGCGGCGGGGCGGTCGGGAGGCGCGGGACGGAGCTTTCATCGCGCAAGGTAGAGCACGAACCGCCGGCCCCTGCCAACGCCTTTGCCTTGCCTCCCAAGCCCCGATCCCGTAAGACGCTTCGGTAACGCCCCGGACCAAAGCCGGGGCTTTCCTTTGTGCGCGTGGGTCCCGCCGGTGAAGTCCGGATGCCACCCGCGCCGGTCGAGGAGGCATCTCCGCGTGGCCAATGTGGTCGTGGTCGGCTCCCAGTGGGGCGACGAAGGCAAGGGCAAGATTGTCGATTGGCTCTCCGAGCAGGCGGACGTGGTCGTCCGCTTCCAGGGCGGCCATAATGCGGGCCACACCCTTGTGGTCGGTGGCGTCACTTACAAGCTCTCCCTTCTTCCATCGGGCGTCGTGCGCCCCGGCAAGCTTTCGGTGATCGGCAACGGCGTCGTGCTCGATCCGCAGGCGCTGGTGGATGAGCTCGCCCGCCTTGCCACGCAAGGCGTGGAGATCGGACCGGACCGGCTGCGCATCGCCGAGACCACCCCGCTCATCCTGCCGCTGCACCGCGAGCTCGACGCGCTGCGCGAGAGCGCCACCACCGAGGGCGCGCGCATCGGCACCACCAAGCGCGGCATCGGCCCGGCCTATGAGGACAAGGTCGGCCGGCGCGCCATCCGCCTCGTGGACCTGTCCGACCCGCAGACGCTGCCGGCCAAGGTTGACCGCCTGCTGACCCATCACAACCTCATCCGCCGTGGTCTCGGCCTGGAGGAGGTCAATGCCGGTGCGCTGGTCACCGAGCTGCTGGCGCTGGCCCCCAAGGTCCTGCCCTTCATGGACCGGGTGTGGGAGCTGCTCGACAAGGCGCGGCGCGACGGCAAGAAGATCCTGTTCGAGGGCGCGCAGGGTGCCCTGCTCGACATCGACCACGGCACCTATCCCTATGTGACCTCCTCCAACACGGTGGCGGGCGCAGCCGCGGCGGGCACGGGCATCGGTCCGGGCGCGCTGGATTATGTGCTTGGCATCACCAAGGCCTATACCACCCGCGTGGGCGAGGGGCCGTTCCCCACCGAGCTCACCGACGAAGTGGGCAAGACCCTGGGCACCAAGGGCCGGGAATTCGGCGTGGTGACGGGCCGGGCGCGCCGCTGCGGCTGGTTCGACGCGGTGCTGGTGCGCCAGACCGTCCGCACCTGCGGCATCCACGGCATCGCCCTCACCAAGCTCGACGTGCTGGACGGCTTTACGGAGCTGAAAGTGTGCGTGGGCTACAGGGTGGACGGCAAGGAGGTGGACTACCTTCCGGCCGAGAGCGGGGCGCAGGCCCGCGCCGAGCCCATCTACGAAACCATGGACGGCTGGCAGGATTCCACCGCTGGCGCCCGGTCGTGGGCGGATCTGCCGGCCGAGGCGGTGAAATATGTGCGCCGCGTGGAGGAGCTCATCGGCTGCCCGGTGGCGGTTCTTTCCACCAGCCCGGAGCGCGACGATACCATTCTCGTGCATAATCCGTTTCAGGCATAATGAATGAGCCCCCGGCTCGAAGGCGAAGCTTAGGCTCCGATGGCTGACTACTACCCGCTCCTGGTCCGCGCGATATCGAGCCTGCCCCAGAAGACGGCGGAAGGCCGCAAGGCAGTCTATGACCGCGCCCGCACGGCACTGATGCGCCAGTTGCGAGGGGTGGACCCGCCGCTGCCCGAGGGCGAGATCACGCGGGAGCGGATGGGGCTCGAAGAGGCGATCCGGCGCATCGAGGCCGAGTACGCGCAGGACAATGAGGAGCCGGTTGTCGAGGAGGCGCCTGAGCCCCCCGCTTCGCCTGCGCCTCCTCCGGTTGCCCCGCGCCCCGCCGAGCCGCCGCGCGAGCGTGACGCCGAAGCCGCGCCCCCGCCGCCCGAGGCCTCCGCCCGAAGCGAGCGCCGCGGCCTGCCCCTGCGCACCCGCGAGGAGGAGAGCGAAGAGGCCGCGGACCGCCGCCCGCCCTTGCGACGGGGCGAGGTCCGCAGCCGGAGTGGCGCGGCCAACGGCAGCGGGCGACGGCCCACCCGCAAGGAGGGCGGGCCGTCCTGGCAGAAGTTCATGTTGTGGACCCTGATGGTGCTGGTGGTGCTCGCCGGCATCGCCGTGGCCGTCATCAACCGCGAAGCCATCTTCGGCGGCGGCGGGGAACCGCGCCCGGCGGCGCCGGCGGCCAGCTCCTCGTCGGGCGAGCAGCCCAAGAACGCCGACCGTGTCGCGGCCTCCTCCAGCGAGGCTGCGCGCCGCGTCCCGACGCCGCCGCGGGCGACGGCGTCCGGCGTCGGCCGCGCCCAGCTCGTCGAGGAAAGCACCGGCAGCTCAACGCCGCAGACCTTCGAGGGCACCATCACCTGGAAGACCGAGACGGTGAACGCTGGCCCCGGCCTTCCGCCGGACATCGCCCTGCGCGGTGAAATCACCATTCCTGAGCGGCAGATCGCCCTCAGCTTCGTGTTGCGGCGCAATACGGATTCGACCCTGCCGGTGTCCCACACCATCGAGCTGGACTTCAAGCTGCCCGAGAACTTCCCCTTCGGCGGCATCGCCAATCTCGTGGGCGTGCGCATGCGGCCGAACCCGCAGGCACAGGGCGCGCTGCTCGCCGGCATCCCGGTGCGGGTGAACCCCACCTCCTATCTCCTGGGACTGTCGCAGGAGCCGGCGGACCGCCAGCGCAACCTTGCGCTTCTGCAGGGCATGCCCCTCATCGACACGCTGTTCGTCTACACCAACGGCAAGAAGGCTTTCATGACCTTCGAGAAGGGGATGGCGGGCGACCAGGCGTTCAACGATGCCTTCTCCGCCTGGGGCGAGCTGATGCAGCGGCCCGAGCCGCCCGCGCAGAACAACGGCGGCTGAGCCGAGCCATCCGCATCCGGGCCTTTGCGGCGATGGGACGGGTGCTGTGAAACGGCATCGCCTGGCCCGTTCCGCTATGCGGCGGGCTGAGGCCTGAAATCCCTGACATGACGCCCTGAACCGGGTGTGGCGGCGTCAGCTCACTAGGCGTCGCTCGGCGATGAAGGCATGCAGCGCTTCTTCCGTCATCGGGCGCCCGAGGTAGAAGCCCTGCACTTCGTCGCAGGAATCCGCCTTCAGGTAATCCAGCTGGCTCTGGGTCTCCACACCCTCCGCCACCACCTGCAGCCCCAGCGCCCGTCCAAGGCCGAGGATGGCCTGCACGATGGCCAGCGCCCCCTTGCTGTGGTCGAGGTCGCCGACGAAGCGGCGGTCGATCTTCAGGGCATCGAAGGGGAAGGTGCGCAGATAGCCGAGGGATGAATAGCCGGTGCCGAAATCGTCCATGGACAGGCGCACGCCGAGGCTCTTCAGCCGCCCCAGCACGTCGAGCGCCTTCTCGGTGTTCTCGATGAGCACGCTCTCGGTGATCTCCAGCTCGAGCCGGCTGGGCGGGAGGGCGGTGGTCTTGAGAACCGATTCCACCGTCCCCACCAGCTCGCCGCCGCGGAACTGAACAACCGAGACGTTCACCGAGACATTCAGGTCCGGCAGGCGGGAGATGGTGTCGCACGCCTTGCGCAGCACCCATTCGCCGAGGGGAATGACGAGCCCGCTCTTCTCGGCGATGGGCACGAAATCGTCGGGCACCAGCCGGCCGAGCTGCGGGTGGTCCCAGCGGATGAGCGCCTCCACCCCCAGCAGCTCCAGCGTCTTGGCATCGCACCGGGGCTGGAACAGCAGCACGAATTCGTCAGCGGTGATGGCACGCCGGAGATCGCCTTCCAGGGATCGCCGACCGGTGAGCTCCTCGTTCATGTCGGAGGAGAAGAAGCAGCAGGCGCCCGGGCCGTCGTCCTTCGCGCGCATCAGGGCGAGGTCGGCGCATTGCACCAAGGCTCCGGCTTCCGACGCGTCGAGGGGGGAGAGGGCGATGCCGATGTCCGCCTGCGGATAGGCGACGGCCCCCGATGGCAAGGTGACGGGCACGCTCAGCGCCGCCTGGAGCCGGGTGTAGAGCCCCTCGACCGCCTTGGCGCCGGCAAGGCCGGTGGCCACCACCACGAACTCGTCCGCCCCCACGCGGGACACGAGGTCGTTGTCGCGGACGCAGCGACGGATGCGCCGCGCGGTCTCGGCAAGAATCAGG
This sequence comes from Xanthobacter nonsaccharivorans, assembly GCF_043194755.2. Classification (NCBI taxonomy): domain Bacteria; kingdom Pseudomonadati; phylum Pseudomonadota; class Alphaproteobacteria; order Hyphomicrobiales; family Xanthobacteraceae; genus Xanthobacter; species Xanthobacter nonsaccharivorans. The sequence goes on from NZ_CM195526.1 coordinate 5,164,582, forward strand.
TCGCCGGCGGCGAGGCCGAACGTTTCATTGAGGTGCCTGAAATTGTCGATGTCGAGGGCGAACACCGCGAGCGAACGCTGCCCCGCCTGCGGCGAACTCAGCGCCCCTGCGAGGAACTCCATCATCAGGAGGCGGTTGGGCAGGCTGGTCACCGGGTCGTGCAGGGCAAGATATTCCGATTTCCAGGGGCCTCCCGCAGCATCGTCGGCGTCGGTCACCATTCCTTCAAAGCCAATCTTCCATCGGCCGGGACCCGCCGCCCGCCTGCGCGATGCCGCCGGTCACCGGCCAAACTGCCCTTTCCGCCCGGGCTGGCGCCGCGAACCTGCGTTCTCCGCTCCTAGCACCCTCGATAATCTGCGACCTGAGCGCGCAGGCCGCAACTCCGATATCGCCTCAAGGTGAAGGTCAGGTCAAGGTCCGGCCGGTGCCGGAGCGACCTCAAGGGGGGCCCGCCTGGCTTCGGCGGCGAGGTCCAGCACCACCCGCATGACCGTGGGGTCGTCGCTCGAGGGCCCGACCTTGAAACCCAGGTCCTCGGCGAGATGGAGCATCGGCCCGTTCTCCCGCAGCACGTCCCCGAACACCTTGGACAGGCCCCGCTTGCGGGCGTGGGTGAGGATCTCCGTCATGAGGCGGTAGCCGAGGCCTTTGCCCTTCATGTCCGAGCGCACCATGATGGCGTATTCGGCGGCTTCGTCGTCGGGATCGGCGATGATGCGCACCACGCCGCAGATGTCGCCGCTTTCCTCCACAGCCACGTAGGCCATCTCCCGGTCGTAGTCGATCTGGGAGAGCCGGGCGGCCATGAGGTGGGGGAAGTCCTTTACCGATCCGAGGAAGCGCATCCGAACGTCCTGCGGGTCGGAGCGGTGCACCACCTCCACGAGGCCGGGCTCGTCCTCGGGGCGGATAGGCCGCAGCCGCACGGTCGAGCCGTCGGTGAGGTCGAGAATCCGCTCCTGCCCGGCGGGGTAGGGCTTGATGGCGAAGCGCTCGGTGCCCTCCACCCGCGCCTCGTGCACGACGATGCGGGCATCCAGGGCGATCACGCCATTCTCGTCCGCCAGCAAGGGGTTGATGTCGAGCTCGGCGATCTGCGGCAGGTCCGCCAGCAGCTCGCCGATCTTCACCAGCGTGCTGGCGATGGCCTCCATGTCCGCCGGCGGATGGTCGCGATACCCGGCCAGCAGGCGTGACACGCGGGTGCGCTCGATCATCTCGCGTGCCAGCACCCCGTTGAGCGGCGGCAGCGCCACAGCCCGGTCGCCGATCACCTCCACCGCGGTGCCGCCCTGGCCGAACAGCACCACGGGGCCGAAGGTCGTGTCGTAGGCAATGCCGGCGATCAGCTCCTGGGCATTGGGCCGCCGGATCATGGCCTGGACGGTGAAGCCCTCGACACGTGCCTGCGGGCGCTTCTCCGCCACCGAGGCGATGATGGCGCGGCAGGCTTCCTCCACCGCCGCAGACCCCCGCAGGTCGAGCCGCACGCCGCCCACGTCCGACTTGTGGGTGAGGTCGTGGGACAGGACCTTCACCACCACCGGGCCGCCGATCTCGGCGGCGAGCCGCCCGGCCTCCTCCGGCGAGGCGGCGACGCGGGTGTCCACCACGGGAATGTCGTAGGCGGCAAGCACCGCCTTCGCCTCGAACTCGCTGAGGGCGCTGCGGCCTTCCTTCAGCACTTTCTCCACCAAGGCGCGGGCCTTCGCCCGGTCCGGCTCGTCGAAGGTGCGCGCCGGCGGGGTTTCCATCAGCAGCGTCTGGTTGCGCTGGTAGGAGACGAGGTGGCCGAAGGCGCGCACCGCCTCTTCCGGCGTTTCGTAGGTGGGGATGCGGCGGGAGGCGAAGCGCCGGCGCGCCGTGGCGGCGCCCGCCTCGCCCAGCCAGCAGGTGAGCACCGGGGCGCGCTGACGGGTCTCCAGCAGGGCGATGAGGGCCTCGGCCGTCTGGGTGCTGTCGGAAACGGCGGTGGGGCAGTTCAGCACCAGAACCGCGTCCGATCCCTTGTCGGCGAGCAGGGCGGTGAGCGCCTCGGTGTAGCGGGCGGCATTGGCGTCGGCGCGGATATCCACCGGATTGGCGAAGGAGGGCGCCGTCGGGAGCAGCTTGTCCAGCGTCGCCACGGTTTCGGGGGTGAGGGTGCCGATGCGGCCGGCGATGCCCTCCAGGGCGTCCACTGCGGCAACGCCGGGTCCGCCGCCGTTGGACAGCACCGCGAGGCGATCCCCGGCGAGGCGGATGCCGGCGGAAAGGGTCGTCACCGCTTCGAACAGCTCGCGCAGCTCGTGCACCCGCAGCATGCCGGCACGGCGGAAGGCGGCGTCAAAGACAAGGTCGCTGCCGGCGAGCACACCGGTGTGGGAGAGGGCGGCCTTCGCGCCGGCCGCGCTGCGCCCCGCCTTGATGACAATCACCGGCTTGGCGCGGGCGGCGATGCGGCCGGCGGACATGAACTTCCGGGCGTCCGTCACGCTCTCCACATAGAGCAGGATGGCGCGGGTGGTGTTGTCGAGGGCGAGATAGTCCAGCATGTCGCCGAAGTCGACATCCGCCTTGTCGCCCAGTGAGATCGCATGGGAGAAGCCGAAGCCGCGGGCGTGGGCCCAGTCCAGCATGGCAGCGGTCATGGAGTCCGACTGGCTGACGAAGGCCACGTCGCCGCGCGCCGGCATCAGATGGGCGAGGCTGGCGTTGATATGTCCCCGGGTGGAGATGAAGCCGAGGCCGTTGGGCCCGATGATGCGCAACAAGGCGGGGCGCGCCGCATCCAGCATCTGCTGCCGCACCTCGGGGCTGAAGGTGCGCTCGCCGGGCCCGAAGCCGGCCGGCAGCACCACGGCGGCACGGCAGCCCTTCTTGCCGAGCTCGGCGATGACCTGCGGGACGGCATCGGGCAGCGCCGCGACGACGGCGAGGTCCACCTCGATGGGAAGGTCCGCCACCGCCGCGTAATTGAGCGAGGAGCGGATCGCCCGCTCCTTCGGATTGACGGTGAGGATCGGCCCCTCGAACCCGCCCTCGAACAGGTTGCGCGCCACCAGGGCGCCCACCGTTCCGGTGCGGTTGGAGGCTCCGACGAGGGCGATGGAACGCGGGTGAAACAAAGCGTCGAGATTGCGCGTGGTCATGAACGGCCTCGATGCTGCTGCGTCCGGGGCTGTGTGATCCGGGACCGGATCAGCTTAACGATGGTTGTGACGGGAGGAAGTCAGCACAGGCGGGAGCGGGCAAAACTTTCGCGCACCGCCTCGCTCAGCTGGTTGCCAAGCAGGGGCTTCTCGATGATGGCGACGCCCTGGGCGCTCGCCCGGCGCCGCACATGCAGGGCGGGATTGCTGGTGATGAGGAAGGCAGGCAGGTGAACGTCGCGCTCGTTAAGCTCGCTGAGGAGCTCGAGACCGTTGAGGCCCGGCAGATTGTAGTCCACGATCATGCATCCACCGCGGGAAAAGTCCGCGGCGAGCACCTCTTCCGAGCGTGAGTAGGTGCGCACGCTGAAGCCGTCGATCTCGAAGGCGAACTTGAGCGAGCTGCAGACCGCCGGATCGTCGTCGACGATATGGACGACCCACGCCGGCGGCTGTTCGGATGCGATCATTGCCAAAGCCCTCCCACGACCCGCTCGTGGGTCCACGTGGTCGGTGCCGGCAATCTACTTTGGGATGAGGTCCTGCGCCTTGCGGTAAATCAAGCGCAAGCGCCCGTTTACGGGAGCCTTTTCCCGCGACTGTCAGGTGTGAAAGGCAGGCCGCGCGGATTGGCCCCTGTCCCCGCCACTCACGCGGCGGTGGGCGTGATCCCGGCCAGAAGCGCCATGCGCACCAGCTCCGAGAGGCTTTGCGCCTTCATCTTGGTCATCACGTTGGCACGATAGACCTCCACCGTGCGCGGGCTGATGCCGAGCTCGTAGGCGATGGTCTTGTTGGCCTGCCCGGCCACCAGGCATTCCAGCACCTGCCGCTCGCGCTGCGACAGGCCTGCGATGCGGTCCGCCACCTCGCCGCGCAGGGCGTCGTGATGGTGGTCCTTCTCCCGGCGCGCCAGCGCGGCCTTCACCGTGTCGAGGATGGCCACGTCGTCGAACGGCTTCTCCAGGAAGTCGGCGGCGCCGAGCTTCATGGCCTCCACGGCGAGCGGCACATCCCCATGGCCGGTGACCACGATGACGGGCACCGAGGACCCCTTGTCCTTCAGATGCTGCAGCAGGTCGATCCCGGTCATGCCGGGCATCCGCACGTCGGTGATGATGCAGGAGATGTTCGGGTCGGTGCCCGGCAGGCCGGCGTCCACGAAATGGCGGGCGGAGGCGTGCTCCTGCACGGTGTGGCCGGCGGTGGCCAGAAGGAAGGAGAGCGACTGGCGCACGGCCTCGTCGTCGTCGATGACGTGGATCACCGCCCCCTCGAAAATCCTGGCCTCAGTCATGGAGCGCGACCTCTTCCCCCACCGCGCGGAGCGTGAAGCGGAAGACCGCGCCACCCCCCGGATTGGGCTCCGCCCAGATGCGCCCGCCATGGGCCTCGATGATGGTGCGGGAGATGGACAGGCCCACCCCCATGCCGTGCCGCTTGGTGGTGACGAAGGGCGTGAACAGCTGCGGGCCGACCTCGGCGGAGATGCCGTGACCGGTATCCGAGACGCTGATCATCACCATGTCGTCCTCCGCCGCCTCGGTCTTCACCAGAAGCTGGCGCCGCGGCGCCTCCATCATTGCCTCCAGGGCGTTGCGCATCAAGTTCAGCAATACCTGTTGCACCTGCACCTTGTCGGCGAGCACGAGGTCGCACTTGGGGTCATACTGGAAGCGCACCTGAATACCGTGCTCCTTCGCCCCCACCAGCGCAAGCGCGCTCGCCTCCTCCACCAGCTTGGAGAGACCCTCCACCCGCCGCTCGCTTTCCCCACGGGAGACGAAGTCGCGCAGCCGGCGGATGATCTGCCCGGCGCGCAGCGCTTGTTCGCCCGCCTTTTCCAGCGCGCCCTGCAGCATCTCCACCTTCAGCGGGCCGCTGGCATCCAGCAGGCGGCGTGAGCCCTTGATGTAGTTGGCGATGGCCGACAGCGGCTGGTTCAGCTCGTGGGCGAGGGTGGACGCCATCTCGCCCATGGCGGTGAGGCGGGAGATGTGCACCAGCTCCGCCTGCAATTCCTGCAGGCGCGCCTCGGTCTCCTGCCGCTCGGTCAGGTCGCGGATGAAGCCGGTGAAGAAGCGCTCGGAGGCGGAGCGCATCTCGCCCACCGCCAGCTCCATGGGGAAGGTGGTGCCGTCCTTGCGCTCGCCCACCACCACCCGGCCGATGCCGATGATTCGCCGCTCCCCGGTGGAGAGATAGCGGGTGATGTAGCCATCGTGCCCCTGCCGGTGCGGGGCGGGCATGAGGATGGAGACGTTCTGCCCCACGGCCTCCGCCGCCGAATAGCCGAACAGGCGTTCCGCGGCGCTGGAGAAGGATCGCATGATGCCGCGTTCGTCGATCACCACCATGGCGTCGGGCACGGTGTCGAGGATGGAGGAGAGGTGCGCTTCGCGCGCGAGGAGGTCGCGGTTGCGGGCGGCGGCATCAAGCCGCGTCTTGCGCAGCCGCTCGCCGAGCACGGCCATGCCGAGCCCCACCGCGAGGAAGAGGAGGACGGGCGCCACAAGATCGAGCCCCTGCGGCTCCCGCCGCAGAAGCGTGAAGCCGACTCCGGCGAGGAAGGCGGTGGCGACCGCGCTGCCGCCGGCGATGAGCCCGTGCCAGCTCACGAAGAAGACGGCGGCGAGGGATATCATCAGCCCTTCCGCGTGAAGCGGGCCGATGCCCGCCAACCGGCAGGCGCCGAAGGCGACGGCCGCCGCGGCGATGCCGCGCAGCGCCTCCCGCGCGACCGCCGGCGCACCCTGGTGGGCATGCGCCGGATACGTGCCGTCTCTCTTTCTTGCTGCGCCCGTCACGCCCCGTCCGGCCCTGCGCCGGCCTCCGTAAATGTACCTAAGGGGACCGACTTAAGGGTTCGATCCGAATTTTTCTCGCGTCCCCCGCCGGTTATCCCTTTCTCAACACAGATGGAAGGGTCCACCGATGCCGAGCCCCGCTGCAGCGACCGCCCATAACGCATATGCGCATGCCATGCCCGCCGGAAGGTGGTCCGAAGAAACGGAATCCCGCTCCCCCGTCGATGTGGTGGCCCGCCTCGGCGTCGTGACCTCTTATGCCCGCAATGCCGAGATCTTCGGAGAGGATCAGGCGGCGGAGCACGTGTATGTGGTTTTGTCAGGCGCGGTGCGCATCTGCAAGTTGCTCGGTGACGGCCGCCGCCAGATCGAGACCTTCTGCCTGGCTGGCGACGTGTTCGGCTGGGAGACCGCGCCGAAGCATCGCTTTTCCGCCGAGGCGGTGAGCGAGTGCAAGGTGATCCGCGTCAAAAAGTCCATCCTGTTCGCCCGCGCCGCGGATGATGCCGAGCTGTCCCATGCCTTGTGGGCGCTGACCGCCGCTGAGCTCAGCCGCACCCAGAATCATCTCCTCGTCCTCGGCCGCAAGACCGCGCAGGAGCGCGTCGCGACCTTCCTGCTCGACATGGCGAGCCGGGCCGGCACCAGCCAGGGTGCCGTGGGGGTCGAGGTGACCCTGCCCATGTCGCGGCAGGACATTGCCGATTTCCTTGGCCTCACCATCGAGACCGTCTCGCGCACCCTCACCCATCTGGAAGAGACCGCGGCCATCGCGCTGCCCTCTTCTCGGCGGGTGGTGCTGCGCGACAGCGTGGTGCTGAAGCGCCTGAATTCCTGAATTTCCCCCGGCACGCCGCGGGAGTCCTCCCCGCTGCGTCCTCCTTCGGCACGCCCGGTTTCCGCCGCGGCGTGCCTTTTCTTTTCAGGTGCCCAGAAGCCGAGCCGTGCCATCCCTTCCGCGGCTGGCGATGCCGCGGGAGGCGTTGGGTGCTCGGCGTGTCCCCCAAGGACAAGCGGGGGTCTGGACAAGCGGACGACGCTTGGTTGTCCGGGTCAGACCGCTGCGGCGTGTCGCTTCTTTTCCGGCTCGGCCGCCCGGCTCGCCGCGAGCCGGGCGTCGAACACGGCGCAGACCACGCGGGTGAAGGGGCGCGCCGCTTCCGGCACCTCCACCACCGCCCCGTGGCGCACCGCGAGCCCGTCGTCCACGAGGTCCGCGAGACGGTAGATTTCCGGGGCGAGGGTGCCACGGGGAAAGCCGAAGCGGGCGCACGCCTCGTCGAGGTCCACCGCAAGGTCGCACATGAGGCGCTCGATGACGTGGCGGCGCAGCCGGTCCTCCTCCGTCAGCGCGATGCCGCGGGCGATGGGCAGGGTGCCGGCTTCCACCGCCTTGTGCCACTGGGGCGTGGCGGGAAGGTTCTGCACATAGCCCTGGGGCAGCGCGCCGATGGCCGAGGCGCCGAAGCCGATCAGCACCGGCGCGTCGTCGGTCGTGTAGCCCTGGAAGTTGCGCTTCAGCGTGCCCTCCGCCGCCCGCTGCGCCATGGGATCGCTGGCCCGGGCGAAATGGTCGAGCCCCACGGGAGCGTAGCCGTGGGCCGCAAGCAGCGCCCCCACTTCCTCCGCCTGGGACAGCCGCTCGGCGGCGTCGGGCAGGGCGCTTTCCGGGATGAGCGCCTGGTGTTTCTTCATCCACGGCACATGGGCATAGCCGAACACGGCGATGCGGTCCGGATCGAGGCCGAGGGCGGTCTCCACCGTGTTCAGCACGGACGGGGTGTCCTGGTGGGGCAGGCCGTACATGAGGTCGAGGTTGAGGGCGGTGATGCCGGCGGCGCGCAGGGCGTCCGCCACCTCCTTCGTCACTTCGTAGGACTGGTGGCGGCCGATGGCCTTCTGCACGGCGGGATCGAAATCCTGCACTCCGAGGCTGGCGCGGTTGAAGCCTTCGCGGGCCAGCACGGCCACCTTGTCCGCATCCATGACGCGCGGGTCGATCTCGATGGCGATCTCCGCGTCCGCCGCAAAGGCGAAGGTGGCGCGCAGGGCGCGCATCACGGCGGCGAAGTCCTCATCCGCCAGCATGGTCGGGGTGCCGCCGCCGAAATGCAGGTGGCTGAGGGTGACGCGCTCCGGCAGGTGGCGGGCGACGAGGCCGATCTCCTCCACCAGCCGCTCCGCATAGGCCTTCACCGGCGACCGGCTGCGGGCGACCGCCGTCTGGCAGCCGCAATAGAGGCAGAGCTCGGCGCAGAAAGGCACGTGCACATAGACCGACACGCGGCTGGCTGGCGGCACGGCGGCGAGCCATGCGCCATAGGTCGCGGCGTCGACGGCTGGCGAGAAATGGGGCGCCGTGGGGTAGCTGGTGTAGCGCGGCACCGGCTGCCCGTAGCGGGAGAGGAGGGTCTGTGTCTCGGGGCTGATCATGATGCTGGACCATGGCCCCCGGACCCTTGCCACGCCTTGATGTGGCGCAAGGGGCGGCATCGCCGCCCCCGGTCCGTATGTCGCGGCGCCGGCCCCGTCAGTAGGACAGGAACGCCCCGGCGAAGATGCCCTCGGCGCGGTCGTCGCCGGCGAGCTTGAAGCGGTACTGGAGCGTCAGGTCGAGATAGGACCGCGGGGCGGTGTATTCGTCCTCGTTGAACCAGTAGCGCGCCGTGATGCCCGGCCCGGCGCCAAGGGCGAAGGGCGTGGCATAGGCCGTGTCGTAGCCGCCGCCGATGGCGAGGTAGGGCCACAGCACCAGATGGTCGGAGAGGGCGTCCATGCGGAAGGCATGACCGTAGCGCGCCTCGAAGGTGGCAACGGTCTCCGGCAGCATCACGAAATAATTGTAGTCGGCATAGATCTGCCAGGCCCGCCAGTTGTCCACGTCCACCCGCAGGTCGGTGCCCTCGGCCTTGGAATAGGCGGCGCGCAGCATCACGTCGTCGCGGGAAAACTGCCCCACCGGGAAGAGGTAGGAGATCTCGAACACGAGGTTCTCCGTCTTCAGCGGCTTCCAGCGCGCACCGACGCTGCCCTGGACGGTATCGAAGCCGGTGGCGCCGCCATTGTCGGAATAGAGCGTGCCGAAACCACGCACGAACAGCTCGAAGATGGAGCCGTCGCGATAGCCGATGCCCGGCGGCCGCCAGTAGATTTCGCCACCCGCCCCCACCGTGTGGTTCGCGTTCCCGGCGGGCGGCACGAGGTAGGAGCCGGGGGCGACGCCCACCGGGCCGTAGCTCACCGAGGCATAGGCGCCCCAGGTGCGGCTCAGCTGCTCCACCTCGCGCCGCAGCCCGAAGAGATATTGCGGATCGAGCTGGAGCTTGCCGGAGCGCGCCTCGTCGATGGCCGCCTTGAAGTAATCCACGGCCTCGGCATTGTGGTAGCTGTGCCGGGCATTGTAGGCGGCATTGATGAGGTTGGTGCCGCGCAGCTGGAAACGGCTGTTGGCCTCCGAGAAGTATTCGTAGGCCAGATCGTCCTCGCCCGCGGTGCTGGCGAGAACCGCGAGGTCCACGGTCTTCATGCCGCGCAGGGCGCCGCTGTTGTAGGCGTCGAGAAAGAGCTGGCGTGCCTCGTCCTTGCGGCCGAGCTGGGCAAGCACGCCGATGCGTGCCGTCAGCATCGCCATGCGCTCCTGCCCGTTGCGGGCGCCCGCCGCCGCCCGGCTGAAGGCCTGGAGGGCGGCGTCCTTGTCGTCCAGAGCGAGATAGGCATAGCCGAGGCGGGCCTGGACCTCGTAACTGGTCTCGGCTCCATAGGGCTCCAGCGCCTGGAGCGCCATCTCCGGCTGCTTGGCGGCGAGCGCCGCGTCAGCGAGGCTGAGGCGCACGTTGCGCACCTGCCCGGCCGGCAGGGTGGAAGACCCCAGCGCCGCACGGAAATCCTGGATGGCGCCGGCATAATCGTGCGCCCGCACCCGAAGGTTCGCACGCTGGATCAGGAGGGTGGCGTTGCGGCCGTTGCCGGCCAGCAGGCGGTTCGCCACCGCCTCCGCCTCGGCGTAGCGGCCGGCGGAGGTCAGGGCGTTGAGGAGGAGGAGCTGGTAGTTGGTGTTGCCCGGCTCCTGGTCCACCGCACGGCGCGCCTGGGTAATGGCGGTGGCATAGTCGCGTTTCGCCATGGCGGCATAGGCGGCGCTTGCTGCCGCATAGCCGGGGGCGGCGGGATTGAGGCCCGCGGCGCCGGCGAGCTGCAGGGCCTGGCCGGCGAACACCGAGCAGATCACGCCGTAATTCGTCGGCTGGCACAGCACCGTCGGCAGGGCGAGGGCGGGCTTGGCAGCGGTGGGCGTCTTGGCGAGCGCCTCCGCCTGCTTGCGCAGGGCCGCGACCTCCTTGTTCTTGTTGCCGTCGAGGGGCTCCAGGACTTTCAGCGCCTCGTCCGGCTGACCCGACGCCAGCGCCGCGTTGCCGGCAATGAGGCGATAGTTGAGGTCCTCGAGGTCGGTGAGGAGGTTGGAGCCGATGGCGGCGTCGAACTCCTTCAGCGCCTCGTCGCGCTGGCCGAGCTTCTGCAGCAGCCAGCCGCGCAGGATGCGGGGCAGGGGTTCCTTGCCATTGTCGGCCACCGCCGCCGTGGCGGCGGCTTCCGCCTCCTGGAACTGGCCGGCGGCCATGAGGGCGTTGACGAGGACGATCCGGTAGATGAGCGCGTCCGGCGCCCGCTCCACGGCCTGCCGGGCGGGGGCGATGGCGGCCTGGGGCTTGCCGCGGCCGATCTCCTTGATGGCCTGTACGGCTAGCGGCTCGGCGAGCTGCTTCTCGTTGGCCGCGCGCAGGGCGAGCAGGGTCGGGTCGTTGTCGCCCTGGGCCATGGCGTCGCGGATGGCGGTGTCCAGATCCTTGTACTTCTTGGCCCGGTCGAGGGTGTCCACCAGCAGGCGGCGCCAGGTGGCGTTGCCGGGATTCTCCTTCAGCGCCTCACGGATGCGGGTCTCGGCCAGGGCGTTGTTGCCGTCGCGATAGGCGGCGAAGGCTTCGAGGGCGGCGTCGTAGCCGGGAGTGTCGCTCACTCCGCCGCCGGGCGGGGTCGTGGCGGGCACGAGGCTGCAGGAGGGGCCGTAGGGCGTGTCCACGCACCTCTGGAAGGGGACGGGCAGCGTCTGCCACGCCTTGTCGGGCACGCTCTTGGGATTGCGCTCCTGGCCGCGGGCGACGCGCACCCGCGCCGCCACGCCGGCGTCGTTCTGGTCCGCCGGCTCCAGCAGCTTCAGGGCGCGCTGGGGGTGGCCGGCGGCGATGGCGGCATCGGCCATGATGATGCGCACGTCGCGTGCGGTGGGGCCGGTCAGGACCTCGTCCTTGAGGGCGGCGTCGAAATCCTGCTCCGCCTCGGCGGTGCGGCCGAGGCGCTCGCGCAGATAGCCGCGCAGGGTGCGGGGCAGGAACGACTGGGGATCCGTGTCCACCGCGTCGGTGGCGGCTTTTTCCGCCGCGTCGATCTGGCCGTCGGCGATCAGCGTGTAGACCAGGAGCATGCGGTAGGAAAGATCGTCCGGCACCAGCGCGACCGCCTTGCGGGCATAGTCCACGGCGACCTTGGGGTTGGATGCCTCCAGCGCCTTGTTGGCGGCGAGGGAGGGAGCCTGGGCCAGCACCTTGCTCTGGGCGCGGACACGGGCGGTGAGCGCCTGATCCTTGATGCCCGCGGCGATCGCCTCGTTGCCGGCGGCGACCGCTTCCGCCGTCTTGCCCTGGGCTTCCAGCGCGTCCATCAGCAACAGCCAGAGCCGCGGCACGTCGGGCCTGAGCTTCAGCGCCTCGCGGACATAGGTGACCGTGTCCGAATACTTCTTGTCGCGTTGCGCCGCATAGGCCCGGTCCGCAGCGGTCCAGGCCGCGCCGGTGAGCTCGGGAGGATCGGCGAGAGCCGGGGTCGCGCCGGCCAGCGAGAGGGTGCTCGCCGATGCCGCCAGCATCAGACCCAAGGCAATGCGCCTCAGGAGCCTCGTCCGGTCCCGAAGGTCTGCGGGAGTGTCAGCGGTGCTGAAGTGAATCGCGGTGCTCATGGCGCCACGATGCCAAGCATTACTTAAATGCCAGTTAACCTTAACGCGAGCGGTAAAAATAGTATGCGTGTAAAGATTTCATTTACTTTAGTGATAAAGGTAAACAGATCGTAAAAGCACCCGTGCCACGTCCCGCGGGAGGGGCCGTGGCACGGGGTGTCCGGGGTGATTGTTTTTAATATCAATCACTTATTGATGGAGGCGAGCATCCGGCTCCGCCAGCTGTCTCGGCTCATGATGGAGGGAGCGTCCCACTGGTCGGTGGCCTGGGGTCCCGAATGGAAAGGACCTTCGTTAAACTGCCAGAGGAGCACCTGCGGTGGCGTCTTGGCGAAATCGGGGGAGCCCACATATTGCAGGAACGTCGCCCACGGGCCGACGTTGCCGGGGTTCCAGGTGAGGGACACCGGCCGGTCGAGGGCATTGGAGAGCTTCTGCGGGAAGCCGAGATAGGGCTGCACGAAGCTGTTGCCCACGATATGCACCGGCGCGGGGCCGGAATCGAGCAGACCGGCCTTCGCCGCCGGGGGCGTGCGGACGGTGTAGAGGTCCGGCCCCACCTGCTTCTGCTGGTCGGGGGTGAGGAAGCGCTCGGCGAGGTCGCCCAGATGGCGCTGGGTGACCCACTCGCCCAGCTTGTCGCCGGGAGGGCTGCCGGCGAGCTTGGAGATCCTGGCCTTGATGGCCTGCGCCACAGCGTCCGCCGCCGCTTCCGAGGCCCAGGCGGTCCAGTGGTAGTCGGCGCGGAAGAAGCTGGTCTGGCGCCCCGTCTGCACGGCCTTCAGGGGTGCGCGCAGGTCCACCGTCTCGATGCCGGACTTCTTCAGCTCGCCGAGGATGGCGTCATACTGCCCCGACACGTCCGCCGAGAGCGCCGTGCCGTCGGGCAGCTTGTCCTTGTAGAAGCTGGCCTTCAGAGGCACCACCATGACCACGAGCAGGATGTTGCGGGCGGCCAGCGCCGTGCTCGCATCCTTGATGAGGCCCACGTTGGCGGTGATGCCGGCCTTGTCCAGCACCGTCAGGCTCTCCCAGCCGGGGAACAGCCAGCCGTCCTTGCCAATGACGATGGTGGGGCCGTCCGCGGCCCGGGCCGCGGGGGCGCCGATGCCCGCCAGCGGTCCGGCGAGGGCCAGCGCTCCGGCAAGGGCCGAGCCGGCAAGCAGCCGGCGGCGGGTGAAGCCATGCTCGATCATGTCGCATCTCCCAGAAAGCGGCGTTCGGCGTCCGACAGCGGGCGGGTAAGCGCCCGCATGGGGAATTCCCACACGATGAGGCGGGTTTGGGCGAGGATTTCGCTCTGATCCATCAGGATTTCGAGAAGCTGGCCGGCGAAGCCCGAGCCGTCGCGGCTGCGCTGCGCCACCTCCCCGCCGGTCCCGGCCTGAAGGAACTCGAGAAATCCCGAGTTGCGGGAAAAGGAGGAGCCGGCCAGCACCACACGCGGGGCCGGCACGTCGTCGAGCAGGCCGCCCGAGCGGGCGATGGTGGCGGACACCTCGGGCTCGCGGTCGGGCTCGGGGCCGGACCAGGTCCAGGCGCGCTCCAGGCCGGCGAGGCGGATGAGGTCGCCGACGCGCAGCTTCGGCGCCGTCTCCTCCTGCCTCACTGTCCCCTCGCCCTTGCCGATGCTGTTGTTCACCGCGTCCGCCACCCGCGCGGCGGCAAGCCGGGCGCCGGGCACGTTCCAGTGGGTGTCGGTGCGCAGGAAGCCGTCCGCGGCGGGCCAGCCGGGGGCGATCTCCACCTGCGCGAGGCCGAGCGGCCGGCTCCCGGCCCACCAGGCATCGAAGCGCCAGCGCGCCTGGTCGGAGACCGGCACGCCGCACAGCTTCTCGCCGGCGAGGAACGCCTTGTCCGGCACCGGCAGCACCACGAGGGCGACGTTCTTCGCCTTGAGCGCGTCGCGGATCTTGGCGGCGATCTTCAGCCGGGCGTCGAAATTGGCGCGGCCGCCCGGGGTCTCGATCAACTCCTCGGAATAGAACAGCCAGCCGGGGCAGCCGGCGCGCACCAGCGCCCCCGCATCCCCGAGCAGCCGATAGGAGAGGCCGGAGACGAGGTCCTCGAAGGCCGTCATCTTGGGCAGGGACGCCACCACCTGCTTGTCGAGGAGCGCGGTGAAGCGGCCCTTGAGCACGTCGCCCGGCGTGGCGGCGGCAGCCAGCTGGTCGCGGGCCTCCGGTCGGGACAGGTGCGCCGCCACGTGGCCGAGGCCTGCGAGCATCAGCGCCAGGAAGGCGAGGGTGGCGAGGGTGCGGGCGAGGGATGTCATGGGCTCGGCCGCATCAGAACTGGAAGTAGAGGAAGGGCACGACGATCCGGCCCTGCAGGACCAGCACGGCGAACAGGAACAGCGGCAGCGCCATCCAGGCCCTGAGCGCGTGGCCCGGGTTTGGCGCGGAAGGGTCGATGCGTATCACCTTGGGCAGATAGACGAGCCCGGTGCCCAGCGCGAGGGCCAGGATCTCCACCGGTCGGATCGCCGCGCCCATGGCCGGCGAGAGGCCGAGCCCGTTGCCGCCCGCAAGGCCCGAGAAGATGATGCGGGCCTCCTCCCAGCTCTGCGCCCGGAATAGCGCCCAGCCCGCCATCACGAAGGCAAGGGTGAGCACATGGCCCATCAGCGCCCCGGTGCCCGGCAGGCCGAGATTCTTCCACACCCGCCCCACCATGAGGCCGAGGCCGTGCCACAGGCCCCAGACCAGGAAGGTCCAGCTGGCCCCATGCCACAGGCCGCCCAGGCCCATGGTGACGAGGAGATTCATGGAGACGCGGCCGGTCGAGCCCTTGTTCCCGCCCAGCGGGATGTAGAGGTAGTCCCGTAGCCAAGTGGAGAGCGAGATGTGCCAGCGCCGCCAGAAGTCCGAGAGGGACGCGGCCAGGTAGGGGTTGTCGAAATTCTCCGGAAACTTCAGGCCCACCATCAGGCCGAGGCCGATGGCCATGGCGCTGTAGCCGGAGAAGTCGAAATAAAGCTGGAGCGTATATCCGCCGACCGCCAGCAGCACGTCGACGGTGCTGGGGTGAGCGATGGCATAGCCCGCGTCCACCATGGGGGCGAGGGTGTCGGCGATGAGCACCTTCTGGGCGAACCCCAGCATGAACCTCTCGACGCCGAACATGAATTCGGCGCGGTGGAAGGTGCGTTCCTTCAGCCTCTGGGCCACCCACTCGTAGCGCACCACGGGGCCAGCCACGAGGTGGCCGAACATGGACTGGTAGGTGGCGTAGTTCACGAAGGAGGGCTCGGCCGGAACCGTCCCGCGGAACACGTCGGTGGAATAGGAAATGGCGCCGAACACGAAGAAGCTCAGGCCGATGGGCAAAAGCACATCCTGCCAGCCCCAGACGGATGCGCCGAGCGCTCCCGCCGAATGCACGAGCATGTTGGCGTATTTGAACCAGACGAGCGATGCCAGCGGCCAGACGATGCCGGTAACGAGGGCCCAGCGCCGCGCCGGCCCCTGCGCCCGCGCGATCCACAGGCCGGTGGCCCAGGACCACACGGCGATGGAGACGATGAGCGGCAGGAAATCCGCCCGCCACCAGGCATAGAACAGCCAGGAGAAGGCAAGGATCGCCAGGTTGCGCGCCGCGCCCGGCGTCAGCGCGTAGACGATGAGGAAGGTCGGCAGGAACAGGAAGAGGAAGCTGTCGGAAGCGAAGACCATGGCGCGGCGTCAGTTGCCCTGGCCGCGGTAGGGCTCCGTCTCGTCCCTCTGGCCGGTGAGCACCGGACCGGCGGGGCCGTTCATGAGGAACAGGCTGTAGTGGTCCCCGGCCTTGAGTGGCGGCAGGGTGAGGGGCGCCGCGGCCGTCTCGCCGCACCGGGCGGCGAGCTTCGCCTCGATGGGATTGATGGCGCGTTGGCGGGTGTCGTTGGTGGCGACGCCCTCGAACACAACGGGTCCGCCATCGGCGACGGCGACGGAGCCGGGGCAGCCGGGCACCAGATTATAGAAGCGCAACTGGGCCTTGAGGTCGTTGCGCCCCTCGGTGGGGTCGGCGATGACCGTCGCCGGGCCGCCGGCCGGCACGATGATGGTGGAGAAGGCATCGGCTGCGGGCATAAGGCTGCCGGCCGCCGGCTTGCCGCCGATGGCAATGGTAAGCGGCGCGCCACCTTTCACCACGCGGTAGATGGTGGCCGTGTCGCCCTGGGCGACGGCCGCGGCGGGGGCGCTGCCGATGGCGATGGGCGCGCCGGAACGGGAGAGGTCCAGCACCCGCACATAAGCCGACCCGGCCGGGGGCTTCGGCGCGTAGAGCCGGGTGAGCTCCTGGGCGGATGCCCCGGAAAAGGCCGTGAGCGCAAGGGCTGCGAACGTAAGGCCTGCCAGGGCGAGGCCGGGTGCAGGCCGTCTTCCGATGCGGCGGGACGCGGGCATGAGCGGGGACCCCGAAGTCTGGCCTTATTCGGCTCGAACGCTGCAACAGTTACGGGCTGCACCTGCGCATGGCAACGCCTGCGTTCCCGCGATATCCGGTTAAGGTTTACCGGAAGGCGCCGCCGCTTACCATCGGCCGAATGCGCGCAGCGTTGCGGGGGCTTCGCCTATCCCGCCCTGGCCGCGAGCGCCTGCGCCACCCGTGAGGCCGGGGTGCGGCCGAGGGCGGCGGTGATGGCGCGGCCGGCGGCGGCGAGCTTTTCCAGGTCCACCCCGGTGCGAATTCCCAGGCCGTCCAGCATGTAGACGAGGTCCTCCGTGGCGAGGTTGCCGGAAGCACCCTTGGCATAGGGGCAGCCGCCGAGGCCCGCCACGGAGGCGTCCAGAGTGGCGATGCCGAGGTCCAGGCAGGCGAGCACGTTGGCCAGCGCCTGGCCGTAAGTATCGTGGAAATGCAAGGCGGTACGCGCGATGCCGATGTTGTCCGCCACCGCCTTCGCCATGGCCTTCGCCTTGTCCGGCGTGCCCACCCCGATGGTGTCGCCGAGGGAGATTTCGTAGCAGCCCATGGCCACCAGGGCCTCGGACACCTCCACCACCTTGGCCACCGGTACCTCACCCTGATAGGGGCAGCCGAGGACGCAGCTCACATAGCCGCGCACCGCCACGCCCCGCGCCCGCGCGAGGTCGAGCACGGGGGCGAAGCGCTCCAGGCTTTCGGCGATGGTGCAGTTTATGTTCTTGGCGGAAAAGGCTTCCGAGGCGGCGGCGAACACCGCCACCTCGGTGACGCCCGCCGCCAGCGCCAGCTCCAGCCCCTTCAGATTGGGGGTGAGGACGGGGTAGCGGACCCCTTCCTTCGGGCTGATGCCTTTGAGAACTTCGGCGGTATCAGCCATCTGCGGCACCCACTTCGGCGAGACGAAGGAGCCGGATTCGATGACATCAAGGCCGGCCTCGGCGAGCGCGTCGATCAGCGCCACCTTGGCGGCCACCGGGACGAGGCCGGGCTCGTTCTGCAGCCCGTCGCGGGGGCCGACCTCGACGATGCGCACGGATGAGGGGCGGGCCATCAGGCGTCCTCCAGGACCAGCAGCTCGGCGCCCTCGTCCACGAGGTCGCCGACGGCGAACTTCAGGGTCTTGACCTTGCCGTCGCGCGGAGCGGCGACGGTGTGCTCCATCTTCATGGCTTCCACCACCACAAGGGCAGCGCCCTTGGCGACCTCCTGCCCTTCCGCCACTGCGATGCGGATGATGGTGCCGGGCATGGGGGCCACCAGCCGGCCGGCGGTGCCGGTTGCGGCCTGGGAGGCGACGCGGGGGTCGATGAAGTCGAGCGCGTACTCCCCTCCGCGGACGAACACGGTGAGGCGCGCGCCGGTACGGATCACCCGGGCGGTGAGGGTCACTCCGTCGAGCCGGGCGCGGATGGCGCCGTCGGCCTCAACCTCGCCCTCCACGCTCCTGTCCCCGCCGGGCAGGGACAGGATGAAGCCGCCCGGCCGGAAGTGGGCGCGGATGGACAGGCGGGCCTCGCGGTCGGCGAAGGCGAGGTCCACATGGGCGTCGCGGTTGAGCCGCCAGCCGGGGGCGAGGCCCCAGGGCGACCACGGATCGGCCGCATCCACGGTCTCGGCGGACTGGCGGGCCTCCTCCTTCAGGATGGACAAGGCGGCCAGCGCCAGCACCGTGTCGTCCGCCGGTGCCGGCGGCGGCAGGAGCTGATCCTGGTGGCGGGCGATGAAGTTGGTGTCGAGCTCCGCCGCCGCGAACGCCGGATGCGCCGCGATGGCCTTCAGGAACACCCGGTTGGTGGCAAGGCCCACCACCTCGGTGGCGGCCAGCGCCGCCTCCAGCCGCCGCACGGCTTCGAGGCGATCGGCCCCCGCGACGATGATCTTGGCGATCATGGGATCGTAATGGATGGACACCGTGTCGCCGGCCCGCACGCCGGTATCCACGCGGGTGCCCGGCAAATGGGCGGGCAGCACGAGGTGATCGAGCCGGCCCACCTGGGGCAGGAAGTCCCGCGCCGGGTCCTCCGCATAGAGCCGCACCTCGATGGCGTGGCCCTTGAGCGGAATCTCCTCCTGGGCGAGCGGCAGGGCCTCGCCCTCGGCCACGCGGATCTGCCACTGGACGAGGTCCTGCCCGGTGATGGCCTCCGTCACCGGGTGCTCCACCTGCAGGCGGGTATTCATCTCCATGAAATAGAAGCTCTCGCCCTCGGCGATGAACTCCACCGTGCCGGCGCCGCGATAGCCCACGGCCTTCGCCGCATCCACGGCGGCCTTGCCCATGGCGGCGCGGCGCTCGGCGGTCATGCCGGGGGCGGGCGCCTCCTCCACCACCTTCTGATGGCGGCGCTGGATGGAGCAGTCGCGCTCGTGGAGGTAGACGCAATTGCCGTGGCTGTCGGCGAAGACCTGCACCTCGATATGGCGCGGCGTGGTGAGATACTTCTCCACCAGCACCTTGTCGTCGCCGAACGCGCTCTTCGCCTCGCGCTGGGCGGAGGCGAGGGCCTCGGGGAAGTCCTCCGCCGCGCGCACCACCTTCATGCCCTTGCCGCCGCCGCCGGCGGAGGCCTTAATGAGCACCGGGAAGCCGATGCGCTCCGCCTCGCGGGCGAGCAGGCCTGCGTCCTGGTCCTCGCCGTGATAGCCGGGCACCAGCGGCACCCCTGCGGTTTCCATCAGCGCCTTGGCCGCGCTCTTGGAGCCCATGGCGCGGATGGCCGAGGCCGGCGGACCGACGAAGACGATGCCGGCAGCCTCGCAGGCATCCGCGAAGGCGGCGTTCTCGGACAGGAAGCCGTAGCCGGGGTGGATGGCGTCCGCCCCGCTTTTGCGCGCCGCGTCGAGGATGGCGTCGATCCTGAGATAGCTCTCGCGGGCCGGCGCGGGGCCGATGGGATAGGCCTCGTCCGCCGTCGCCACGTGCAGGGCATCGGCGTCCGCCTCGGAATAGACGGCCACGGTGCGGATGCCCATGGCCTTGGCCGTGCGCATCACGCGCACGGCGATCTCGCCGCGGTTGGCGACGAGAAGGGTGCGGATCGCTCTGGTCATGCGGCCCCCCAATTGGGTTTTCTTTTTTCAAGGAAGGAGGAGACGCCCTCGCGGCCGTCGGCGCTGGCGCGCTGGTCGGCGATGCGGCGGGCGGTGTCCTGCATCACGCTCTGGTCGAAGGGCCGGTCCACGGCCACCACCAGCGCCTTGGTGGCGGCGATGGCCATGGGGCTGCCGGCCTTCAGCGCCTTCAGGTGCCTCGCCACGGCGGCATCCAGCTCCGCGGCCGGCACCACCTCGTGCACGAGGCCGAGGGCGAGGGCGGTTTCGGCGGAGAAGCGCTCGGCAGTGAGGAAGTAGCGCCGCGCCTGCCGCGCGCCCATGGCCCGCACCAGATAGGGGCTGATGACCGACGGGATGAGGCCGATGCGCACCTCGGTCACCGCGAATTCCGCCTCCGGCACCGCCACCGCGATGTCGCTGGCGGCGATCAGGCCGGTGGCCCCCGCGAAGGCCGAACCGTGCACCCGCGCCACGGTGGGCTTGGGCGAAAGGTCGATGGTGCGCATGAGGGTGGCGAGCGCCATGGCATCCGCCAGGTTCTCATGCCGGGTGTAGCCGGCCATGCGGCGCATCCAATTGAGGTCGCCGCCCGAGCAGAAGACCGGGCCGTTGGCCTTCAGGAGGATGACGTGGACGCCGGGATCGACAATGGCCGCCTCATAGGCGCGGGTGAGCGCCGTGATGAGAGCATCGTCGAAGGCGTTGCGCACCTCCGGCCGGTCGAGGGTGAGGATGGCGACGCCGTCCTCGATGGTGGTGAGGAGACTCATGGGGCTATCCTGCGCGGCGTCCGTGGGCGTGGTTCTGACCCGCCCCTGTTCTCCGGACAAGCGACAGCGCAGCTGGAGCGCCGATCCGGGGCCCAGGGGACAAGTCGGCGAAGCCGGCGAAATCCAACATGTTCTCCGATCAGGCCGCCTGCGGCGCACGCTTCCGCTGGGCCCCGGCTCTCCTTCCACTGCGTTCCGTTCCGTTCCAGTCGGCCGGGGCACGAGGGGGTACCGCGGGCCGGCATGCGCAAGGGCGCCATCACATGCGGAACACGCCGAAGCGCGTCTCCTTCTCGGGGGCGTTGAGGGCGGCGGACAAAGCGAGGGCCAGCACCATGCGGGTGTCGGCGGGGTCGATGACCCCGTCGTCCCACAACCGGGCGGAGGAATAATAGGGGTGGCCCTGCACCTCGTACTGGGTGCGGATGGGTGCCTTGAAGGCTTCCTCCTCCTCGGCCGGCCAGGTGCCGCCGCGCGCCTCGATGCCGTCGCGCTTCACCTGGGCGAGGACGTTGGCCGCCTGTTCGCCGCCCATCACCGAGATGCGGGCGTTGGGCCACATCCACAGGAAGCGCGGGTCGAAGGCGCGGCCGCACATGCCGTAATTGCCGGCGCCGAAGGAATTGCCGATCACCACCGTGAACTTCGGTACGCTGGCGCAGGACACCGCGGTGACGAACTTGGCGCCGTCCTTGGCGATGCCGCCCGCCTCGTACTTCCGGCCCACCATGAAGCCGGTGATGTTCTGCAGGAAGACGAGGGGAATATTGCGCTGGCAGCACAGCTCCACGAAGTGCGCGCCCTTGAGCGCGCTTTCGGAGAACAGGATGCCGTTGTTGGCGATGATGCCCACCGGATAGCCGAAGATGCGGGCAAAGCCGGTCACCAGCGTCTGGCCGTAGAGCGGCTTGAACTCGTCGAACTCTGAAGCATCGACGATGCGGGCGATGATCTGGCGCACGTCGAACGGCTGCTTCGGGTCGGCCGAGACGATACCGTAGATCTCCTTCGGATCGTAGAGCGGCGCGCGCGGCTCGCGGATGTCGAGGGAATGGGCCTTGGTGGTGTTGAGGTCGGCGACGATGGAGCGGGCGATGCCCAGCGCATGGGCATCGTTCTCCGCCATGTGGTCGGCGACACCCGAGGTGCGGGTGTGCACGTCCGCGCCGCCCAGCTCCTCGGCGGTCACGACCTCGCCGGTGGCCGCCTTCACCAGCGGCGGGCCGCCGAGGAAGATGGTGGCCTGGTTCTTCACCATGATGGACTGGTCGGCCATGGCCGGCACATAGGCGCCGCCCGCGGTGCACGAGCCCATGACCACCGCGATCTGCGGGATGCCTTCCGCCGACATGTTGGCCTGGTTGAAGAAGATGCGGCCGAAATGCTCGCGGTCGGGGAACACCTCGTCCTGGTTCGGCAAATTGGCGCCGCCGGAATCCACCAGATAGATGCAGGGCAGGTGGTTCTCCTGCGCCACCCGCTGGGCGCGCAGGTGCTTCTTCACCGTCACCGGATAATAGGTGCCGCCCTTCACCGTGGCGTCGTTGGCGACGATGACGCATTCCCGGCCCGAGACGCGGCCGATGCCGGTGATGATGCCGGCGGCCGGCACCTCGTCGTCATACATGCCGAAGGCGGCGAGCTGGGAGAGCTCCAGGAACGGGGAGCCGGTGTCCAGCAGGGTGCGGATGCGGTCCCGCGGCAGGAGCTTGCCGCGCTTCAGGTGCCGGTCGCGGGCCACCGGGCCGCCCCCCTCGGCGACGCGCTCCACCTTGTCCCTGAGGTCGGCCACGCTCGCCGCGAGGGCCTCGCGGTTGCGGCGGAATGCGTCGGAGCGGCGGTCCACCGCATCCTCGATGATCGCCATGAGCCCTCTCGCTCCACACTGAACCCGCCCGCGGGCGCGGGCTGAAACGCACTGTTGCCGATGGCCCCGGAGGGTGGCGCGCGGGCCCGCGGCGCGACGGGCGCGGGCGGCTCAAGGCGTCATCCTCCGGTGCCGGTCAGCGCCGGCTTGGAAACGATCGTACGTTTTTTTCCGTGGCGTGCAAGCGCTATTCGGAAGGGGATTTCACGATGCCGCCTCGCGCCTGGGGGCAGGGCGGGGCGCCTCAGGCGCGGGCCTTGGTCCGTGACTTGCGCGGCGGGGCGGCGGGAATCTCCCGCGCCAGCTCGGGCGCTTCGGGCGCCAGGCGTGGCGCGAGGGGGCCCGGCCCGGTCACGCCGTCCACCACGAGGCCGGTGTAGATCGCCACCAGCTCGTCCTGGGAGAGGCGGCCGCCCGGCCGGTACCACATGCAGATGCCGGTGAGCATGGAGATGATGGCGTAGGTGGCGACCTTCGGCTCGGCGACCTGGAACACGCCCTCGTCCGCCCCCTGCCGCAGGATGCCTTCCAGCAGCCCCTCGTAGCGCCGGCGCAGGGCGACGACCACGGCGCGGTGCTCGTCCTCCAGGCTGCGGATCTCCATGTTGGCGATGAAGACATGGGCCATGCGCGTCATGTGGTAGCGCAGGTGGAAGGCGGCGAACGCCTTCAGCCGCGCCAGCGGATCGCTCACCCCCTCGAGGTCCGCCTCGGCCTTGCCGAGCAGGTCCTCCATGTGGTCGCGGACGATGTCGAACAGCAGGTTCTGCTTGTTCTCGAAATATTTGTAGAGCGAGCCGGACTGCAGGCCCACCTCCGCCGCCAGCTGCCTGAGGCTCATGGCCTCGTAGCCATGCTTGTAGATGAGCTTGACGCCCGCCTGGCGGATGGCTTCGGCGGTGCGTGCGCCGTTGGAACCGATGGTGCGCGCCATGGCCTTCCAGGACAACGAGCCGGCCGCGACGCGGGCCGGGAAAGGGAGACGTTCGGATCGCGGAGCCGGCCGCAGGGGGATCGAGCCACGCCTGCCGCCGCGCGAAGCGGGACCATCCTGCGACAAGGCGGACCGCTTGGCCAGATAAAATAGAACGCTTGATTGTTTTACGCGCGGGGCCTCCGGACCTTCCGGATGGGAATCCGCGCACAGCCCGCGTGCGCCGATTGAGATGCTGCGCAAAAAACGCAAGTGTATCGTGCGTCAACCGGCCGGGCCGGCGGCCCGCGTCGCGGTCTACGCCAAAAGCACGCTTGACCGGATAAAAAAAGAACGCTTGATTGTTTCCTGATAACCGGCGGAACGACCGGACAAGGCGCCGAGCCAACCGCATCATGCGGGGCGCCATAAGGGGGAAGGGCAAAGCCTTCATCCCCCGCCAGACATAGGGAGGGGATGGGCTTGAGCACCACCACGGTGTCTCCGCAAGCCGCCCAGGAGGTGCGCCACGATGGCGTGCACGCCCGTGCGGGCGGAACTCTCCTCGGCGTCGAGAACATCTCGCTGCGCTTCGGCGGCCTCAAGGCGCTGAGCGACGTGAGCTTTCACGTCGACCGCGGCGAGCTTTTCTCCATCATCGGGCCGAACGGCGCCGGCAAGACCTCGATGCTGAACTGCATCTCGGGGCGCTACACGCCGAGCGACGGCCGCGTGGTGTTCGATGGCTCGGACGTCACCCGGCTGAAGCCCAACCGGCGCGCCGCCATCGGCATCGGCCGCACGTTCCAGAATCTGGCGCTGTTCAGCCACATGAGCGTGCTCGACAACATCATGGTCGGGCGCCACCATCTTTTGAAGAACAACTTCCTCACCGGCGCGCTCTACTGGATCGGCGGGGCGCAGAAGGAAGAGCTGGAACACCGCCGCAAGGTGGAGGAAGTCATCGACTTCCTCGACATCCAGCACGTGCGCAAGGCCACCGCCGGCACCCTCTCCTACGGGCTGCGCAAGCGGGTGGAGCTCGCCCGCGCCGTGGCGCTGGAGCCGAAGCTCATCCTCCTCGACGAGCCCATGGCGGGCATGAACCTCGAGGAGAAGGAGGACATGGCCCGCTACATCGTCGACCTGAACGAGGAGTGGGGCATGACCATCGTCATGATCGAGCACGACATGGGCGTGGTGATGGACATCTCCCACCGCGTCATGGTGCTCGACTTCGGGCGCAAGCTGGTGGAGGGCGAGCCCGCGGAGGTCCTTGCCGACCCGCATGTGCGCAAGGCCTACCTCGGCGAGGAGGACCTTGAGGTGGAAGACGCGGCGGCATCCGCCGCCATGACCGCGTGATGCAGACCGCGTGAGGCGCGCCATGGCCCCTGTTCCCGCCTATCCGGACGTTCGCGTCCACGACACCCTGCCGAAGCTGCTGCGGCTCCACGCGCAGAGCCACCCGAACGACGTGTGGCTGCGCGAGAAGGACCTGGGCATCTGGATTTCCTACACCTGGGGCGAGGTGGCGACGCGGGTGCGCGACATCACCCTCGGCCTCACCACCCTGGGCGCCCGGCGCGGCGACGTGGTGGGCCTTCTGGGCGACAATCGTCCCGAATGGCTGATGGGCGAGATCGCCGCCCATGCGCTGGGCGGCATGAGCCTCGGCATCTATCGCGACGCGCTCGCCGACGAGGTCGCCTATCTCGTCACCTATGCGGACGTGGCGGTGATCTTCGCCGAGGACGAGGAGCAGGTGGACAAGCTGCTCTCCCTCGAGGAGAAAATCCCCACCGTCCGCCACATCGTCTATGCCGACCCCCGCGGCATCCGCAAATATGACGACCCGCGCCTCATCTCCCTGAAGGAGCTGGAGAGGCGCGGTGCCGAGGTGGCGGCGCGCGACGCCGGCGCCTACGACCGCCTCGTGAGCGCGGGCCAGGGCGCGGACGTGGCCATCCTGTGCACCACCTCCGGCACCACCTCGCACCCCAAGCTCGCCATGCTCACGGGCGGCGCGCTCCTGAGGCATTGCCGCGCCTATCTCGACATGGATCCGCGCTCGGCGGAGGACGAATACGTCAGTGTTCTTCAGATGCCGTGGATCATGGAGCAGATCTACGCCTTCGGGCAGGCGCTCATCTCCCGCATGAAGGTGAACTTCGTGGAGGAGCAGGAGACGCTCATGGCCGACATGCGCGAGATCGGCCCTTCCTTCGTGCTCTTCGCCCCCCGGGTGTGGGAGCAGATCGCCGCCGACGTGCGCTCGCGCATGATGGATTCCTCCGCGTTCAAGCGGGCCATGTTCGACCTGGGCATGAAGCTGGGCCTGAAGGCGCTGGACCAGGGCCGGCGCTCCCCGCTCGCGGATTTCATCCTGTTCCGCGCCCTGCGCGACCGGCTCGGCTTCTCGCACCTGAAGTCCGCCGCCACCGGCGGTGCGGCGCTGGGGCCGGACACCTTCCGCTTCTTCCTCGCGCTCGGCGTGCCCATGCGCCAGCTCTACGGCCAGACCGAGCTGCTCGGCGCCTACACCCTGCACAAGGCGCACGACGTGGATTTCGACACCGTGGGCGTGCCCTTCGACGGGGTGGAGATCCGCATCGACGATCCGGACCCGAACGGCCTCGGCGAGGTGGTGACGCGCCACCCCAACATGTTCACCGGCTATTTCCGCAACGAGGAGGAAAGCGCCAAGTCGTTCGCGGAAGAGGGCTGGATGCGCACCGGCGACGCCGGCTTCTTCAACGGCAAGGGCCATCTCGTCGTCATCGACCGCATCCGCGACATGGCGAAGACCGCGGGCGGCGACCGCTTCTCGCCGCAATATATCGAGAACAAGCTGAAATTCTCGCCCTACGTGGCCGAGGCCGTGGTGCTGGGCGACGGGCGCGACAGCCTCGCCGCGCTCATCTGCATCCGCTTCTCCATCGTCTCCAAATGGGCGGAGAAGAACCGCATCGCCTTCACCACCTATACCGATCTCTCCGCCAAGCCGGAGGTCATCGCCCTTCTGAAGAAGGAAGTGGAGGCGGTGAACGGGACGCTCGCCGAGAAACAGCGCATCGGCCGCTTCCTCCTGCTCTACAAGGAGCTGGACGCCGACGACGGCGAGCTCACCCGCACCCGCAAGGTGCGCCGCGGCGTCATCAACGAGCGGTACGGGCCCATCATCGACGCCATGTACGCGGGTGAGAGGGTGATCGACGTGGACACCACCATCACCTTCCAGGACGGCACCCGCCAGCGCATCAAGACGAAGCTCGACGTGATCGACCTCGGCGCCCCGAAGCCGGTGAACGACGACACCAAGCGGAGGGCCGCGTGATGGGAGCTGCAACGCAACGCGCGTTCGCGCCCCGGACAAGCGACGGCGCAGCCGGAGCGCTGATCCGGGGCCCAGGGGAAAATGCGGCGAAGCCGGCAAATTCCTTGGCGGTCCCAGATGAAGCCGCCTGCGGCGCACTCTTGCGCTGGGCCCCGGCTCTCCTTCCGCTCGCGCTCCGGTCGGCCGGGGCACGTGGGCGGCGTCTGACCTTCATCGCGACGGAGCCTGCCTGATGCAATCCCAGCTCCTGCTCCAGCTCATCATCAACGGGCTCATCATCGGCACGCTCTATGGCGTGGTGGGCATGTGCTTCGTGCTCATCTACAAGGCCTCGCAGGTGGTGAACTTCGCCCAGGGCGAGTTCCTGCTCATCGGCGCCTGGACCTGCTGGTGGCTGCTCACCGCGTGGAACATCCCCTTCTTCTGGGGCTTCCTCATCGCGGTGTGCTTCATGATGGTGTTCGGCATCGCTGTGCAGATGGTGGTGCTGAGGCCGCTGATCGGCGAGCCGATCATCTCGGTGATCATGGTCACCATCGGCCTGTCCATCTTCTTCCAGGCGCTGATGAAGTGGATGTTCGGCACCTTCGCCCAGCCGTTCCCGCCCATCTTCAGCGTGGACAAGGTGAACATCCTGGGGCTCCAGGTGCAGACGGCCTACCTCATGTCCACCGGCGTGAGCCTGGCGATCATGGCGGGCTTCGCCTGGTTCTTCAAATATTCGCGGCTCGGCCTCGCCATGCGCGCCACCGCCTTCTCCCAGCAGGTGGCGCAGTCGCTGGGCATCTCGGTCCGGCAGGTGTTCGCTTTGTCCTGGGGCATCTCGGCGGCGGTCTCGGCGGTCGCCGGCGTGGTGGTGGGCATCGTCAACGGCGTGTCGTCGGCGCTCTCCTACTTCGGCATCAAGGTGTTCCCGGCGGTGATCCTCGGCGGCCTCGACAGCGTGTTCGGCGCGGTGGTGGGCGGCCTCATCGTCGGCCTGCTGGAGAACCTCGGCCAGTACGTGGACAGCCAGTATCTGAAGTGGGGCAATCTCTACGAGATCATCCCCTTCTACGCCCTCATCATCATCCTGATGATCAAGCCCTACGGGCTGTTCGGCACCCGCGACATCGAGAGGGTCTGACGCCATGGCCATCGACACCATGCGCCCGTGCGGGGACTACCGCACCAGCTACCGGGCCGACCAGACCATCTTCGCGACGCGCCTCACGTGGATCTTCTGCGTCGCCGCCGTGGCGCTGCTCTGCCTCGCGCCGCTGTTCTTCTCGCGCTACGTGCTGAGCCTGATGATCCAGATCGGCTATCTCGGCATCGCCGCGCTGGGGCTGAACATCCTCGTCGGCTTCTCGGGGCAGATCTCCATCGGCCACGCGGTGTTCTTCGGCTTCGGCGGCTTCGCCTCCGCCTTCCTCGCCGACAAGGGCGTGCCGGTGCCGCTCGCCATCGTGCTGGCGGGGCTGTGGACCACGGTGGTCGGCCTCATCTTCGGCCTGCCGGCGGCGCGGGTGAAGGGGCTCTACCTCGCCATCGCCACGCTCGCCGCGCAGTTCATCCTGCAGGATTTCTTCGTGCGCGCCGAATGGTTCACCGGCGGCACCCACGGGGCCATGGCCGCGCCCTTCACCCTGTTCGGCTTCGACCTCTCCGGCGACGACAAATACTTCTACGTGGTGCTGTTCTTCGTGGTGGTCATGTATCTCGGCGCCGCCAATCTCATGCGCAGCCGCGACGGGCGGGCGCTGATCGCGGTGCGCGACCATTACCTCTCCGCCGAGATGATGGGCGTGAACCTCACCAAGTACCGCACCATGGCGTTCGGCATCTCGTCCTTCTATGCCGGCATCGGCGGGGCGCTCTACGCCCACTATGTGGGCTTCATGTCGGTGGAGGGGCTGGACATCCTGTTTTCCATCCAGTTCCTCGGCATGATCATCATCGGCGGGCTCGGCTCCATCATGGGCTCGCTCATGGGCACCATCTTCATGGTGCTCCTGCCCGAGGCCACCGGCTGGCTCGCCGCCGCCCTCCAGGGCAGCGCCATCGACCATGCGCTGCACCTGAAGGACGGCATCACCTACATGCGCGAGATGCTGATCGGTGCCACCATCATCCTGTTCCTGATCTTCGAGCCGGACGGCCTCGCCCACCGCTGGCGCCTGATCAAGGCCTATTGGAAGCTCTACCCCTTCTCTTACTGAGTTGAGTGCGCCGAGGCGGCACAGAACCGCCCGGTGAAACAAGGAAACCCAAGGAGAGACCTGATGAAGCGGATCACCCTTTCCCTCGTCTCGGCGCTGGCGATCACCGCCGCGGCGCCGGCGCTCGCCCAGTCCATCAACATCGGCCACCTCGCCGATTATTCGGGCGGCACCTCGGACGTGGGCCAGCCCTACGGCCAGGCCGTGCAGGACACCATCGCCTGGATCAACAAGAACGGCGGGGTGAACGGCAAGCCCATCAATTCCGACTTCAACGAATACGGCTACCAGGTGCCCCGCGCGCTGGCCGCCTTCAAGAAGTGGGTCGGCTCCGACAAGGTGGTGGCCATCCAGGGCTGGGGCACGGCCGACACCGAGGCCCTGGTGCAGATGGTGACGAAGGAGGAGATCCCCTATTACTCGGGCTCCTACTCCGCCTCCCTCACCGACCCCAAGGGCAAGGTGAACGCGAAGAGCGAGCGCGCCGCCCCCTTCAACTTCTTCTATGGCCCGTCCTATTCGGACGCCGCCCGCGCCATGGTGCAGTGGGCCGCCGACGACTGGAAGAAGAAGGGCAAGCCCGGCAAGCCCAAGTGGGTGCACATGGGCGCCAACCACCCCTATCCCAACTCGCCCAAGGAGGCGGCGGCGGAATATGCCAAGGAGCTGGGCTTCGAGGTGCTCGATCCCATCACCTTCGCCCTCACCCCCGGCGACTACACGCCCCAGTGCCTGACGCTGAAGCAGTCGGGCGCCAACTATGCCTATCTCGGCAACACCGCCGGCTCCAACATCTCGGTGCTGAAGGCCTGCAAGACCGCGGGCGTGGACGTGCAGTTCCTCGGCAACGTCTGGGGCATGGACGAGAACGCCATGAAGGCCGCCGGCGAGGCGGCGAATGGTGTCGTCTTCCCCGTGCGCACGGCCGTCACCTGGTCCGGCTCGGCGCCCGGCCTCGCCACCGCCAAGGAGATCTCCAAGATGTCCGACGCGTCGGGCACCGCCTACCGGCCGGTGCACTATCTCGCCGGCATGTGCACCGTGCTCTACATGAAGGAAGCCATGGAGTGGGCGGACAAGAACGGCGGCGCGACCGGCGTGAAGATCCGCGACGGCATGTACCAGAAGAAGGACTGGGTGCCGAAGGGCACGGACGGCGTCTGCAAGCCCTCCACCTGGACCGCCGCCGACCACCGCCCCACCACCAGCGTGGACCTCTACCGCGCCGTGGTGAGCGGCCCCACCGACGCCTCGGTGGCCGACCTGGTGAAGGCCGGCACCATCAAGCTGGAGAAGGTCGCCACCGTCGACCTGCCCCGCAAGACCGAGCTCCAGGGCTGGTGAGGCGCGCCACGCCTCCTCGCCCGCGTGGGTGAGGGGCCGGGGGGAGGGGCAGGCCTCGCCCCCCTTTAGCAACGTCATGCCCCGGCTCGTCCGGGGCATCCACTCATCCGCCGTGGCGGCGGTCGTCCCTGGAGGACGGCCCCGCCTCCGGGGTGGATCCCGCGGACAAGCCGGGGGATGACGGTCTGGCAAGGAACTGGAGACCGCCATGGCAGAGGCCGCACTGAAGTTCGAACCCGCCGTGGACGCGGCCGCCCCGCTGCTCTCGGTGGACAATATCGAGGTGGTCTACAACGACGTCATCCTGGTGCTGCGCGGCCTCTCCCTGAAGGTGCCGAAGGGCCAGATCGTGGCGCTGCT
The DNA here is from genome assembly GCF_043194755.2 of Xanthobacter nonsaccharivorans. Taxonomy (NCBI): domain Bacteria; kingdom Pseudomonadati; phylum Pseudomonadota; class Alphaproteobacteria; order Hyphomicrobiales; family Xanthobacteraceae; genus Xanthobacter; species Xanthobacter nonsaccharivorans. The sequence continues at coordinate 5,194,792 of NZ_CM195526.1, forward strand.
CGGCTCCAACGGCGCCGGCAAGTCCACCACGCTGAAAGCCATCTCCGGCCTGCTCCGGACCGAGGACGGCGAGATCACGCGCGGCGACGTGACCTTCATGGGCCAGCGCATCAACGGCATCGAGCCGGACCAGATCGTCCGCCGCGGCATCTTCCAGGTGATGGAGGGCCGCCGCATCATCGCCGACATGACCTGCCTCGAAAACCTCCGCCTCGGCGCCTTCACCCGGCGCGACAACGAGGTGAAGAGCGACATCGAGCGCGTCTACGACTACTTCCCCCGCCTCAAGGAGCGCACCGGCCTCGCCGGCTATCTCTCCGGCGGCGAGCAGCAGATGCTGGCCATCGGCCGTGCCATCATGTCCCGCCCCAAGCTCATCCTCATGGACGAGCCCTCGATGGGCCTGTCGCCGCTGCTGGTGAAGGAGGTGTTCTCCATCATCAAGAAGCTCAACCAGGACCTGGGCGTCACCATCCTCCTCGTCGAGCAGAACGCCCGCGTCGCGCTCTCGGTGGCCGACTACGGCTACATCATGGAACAGGGCAAGATCGTGCTCGACGGCACCGCGCAGATGCTGCAGACCAACGAGGACGTGAAGGAGTTCTACCTCGGCCAGGGCGGCGGCGAGGAGCGCAAGAGCTTCAAGAACCTGAAGAGCTTCAAGCGCCGCAAAAGGTGGCTGTGAGGGGGCCTGAAGGACCGCGCCTCGGACAAGCGACGGCATAGCCGGAGCGCCGATCCGGGGCCCAGGGGAAAAGTCGGCGAAGCCGGCCTCATCCAGCGAGGGGGGGGCGGCTAGGCCGCCTTAGGCGAACCATTGCGCTGGACCCCGGCTCTCCTTGCGCTCACGCTCCAGTCGGCCGGGGATCAAAGGCATTTCTCGATTGGTTTCAGACACAGGCCCGACCATGACCGATCCGAACCGCCATTACGACGCCAGCGAGACCCGCGACCCCGAGGCGCGCGAGGCAGCGCTGCTTGCGGCGCTTTCCGCGCAGGTCGCCCATGCGAAGGCGAAGGCGCCCTATTTCGCCGCGCTGTTCAAGGACGTGGACCCGGCCGCCGTCACCACAAGGCAGGCGCTGGCGCAGCTGCCCGTCACGCGCAAGTCGGACCTCCTCGAGATCCAGCCGAGGAGCTATCCGTTCGGCGGGCTCAATGCGGTGCCGCCGGGCCGGCTTGCCCGCATCTTCATGTCGCCCGGCCCCATCTATGACGTGGAGGGCCACGGCCCCGACTTCTGGCGGTTCGCCCGCGGCCTGTTCGCGGCGGGCTTCCGTGCCGGGGACATCGTGCACAATTCCTTCTCCTACCATCTCACCCCGGCCGGCTCGATGATCGAGGGCGGCGCCCATGCGCTGGGCTGCGCGGTGGTGCCGGCGGGCGTCGGCCAGACCGACCTGCAATTGCGCGCCATCGCCGACATCCGGCCCCAGGGCTATGGCGGCACCCCGTCCTTCCTGAAGATCCTGGTGGACAAGGCGCGGGAGACCGGCACCGACATGTCTTCGCTGAAGAAGGCGCTGGTGACGGGCGAGGCCTTCCTGCCCGCCCACCGCGCCGAGCTGAAGGCCGCCGGCATCGCCGCCCGCCAGTGCTACGGCACGGCCGACCTCGGCCTCGTCGCCTACGAGAGCGAGGCGGAGGAGGGGATGATCGTGGACGAAGGCTGCCTTGTGGAGATCCTGCGCCCCGGCACCGGCGATCCGGTGGAGGCCGAGGGGGAGGTGGGCGAGGTGGTGGTGACCCTGTTCGACAAGGACTACCCCCTCGTGCGCTTCGCCACCGGCGACCTCTCCGCCGTGCTGCCGGGCCTGAGCCCCTGCGGGCGCACCAACATCCGCCTCAGGGGCTGGATGGGCCGGGCCGACCAGACCACCAAGATCCGTGGCATGTTCGTGCATCCGGTGCAGGTGCAGGCGGCGGTGAGGAAGCACCCCGCCGTGGCGAAGGCGCGCCTCGTGGTGGGGCGCGCCGGCGACCAGGACGACATGCTGCTGGAGGTGGAGGTCCCCGACGCCGCGGCACTGTCGCAGGAGGCGCTGCTGGAGGACCTGCGCGCCGCCACCAAGCTGCGCGGTCGCCTCGCGCTGCTGGCGCCGGGCACGCTGCCGGAGGATGCCAAGACCATCGAGGATCGCCGGCCGGTGTAGGGCCGGAGGCTGATAGTGCCTCAGTATGAAATCCGGAGGGCTTGACCGGGGCGTTGCCGCTGCTTCTAGCTACCTAAATGCTTAGCAAGAAGAATGGGGGCACGATGACGCTTGAGCAATTCATAGATGAGTCGATTCAGGTTTCAAGAACTAAGGGTTATCATCCAACCACGTTCATGCGCATGCGCGCTGATTATGGAACGGTCGGAGCCATTCGGAGGCTTGTTGAGACAGGGGAAAAGCAGAGTGGCTTCGTAAGGCTTCGCGAGCTTGGACTGTTAGATTGGTCATTGGAAGCGGCTGTGATCAAGTTCCCTGATGAGCCGGGGTTTACCCGAACGACAATCGCCTATGCGGAAGCGCGTCTTCAAGGGATTCTTGATGCCTAAAGGCCCTAAAGGGAAAAGCGCCCCGCCGACGTGATCGGCAACGCCGTCCACGTCATGCGTATAGCCACCGGCGAGATCGAGGAAGGCGCGGCTGTTAATGACGGGAAGGTCCCGGCTTGCAAGGGCGCGGAAGCCTTTCCGCGCCCTTGTCCGTTTCAGATGTCCGGCCGTCTCACGCGATCAGGCGGTAGGCCGGCAGGGTGAGGAACTCGTCGAACGTGTCGGCGAGGGACATGTCGGAAAACAGCTTGATGGCCTCCGGGAAGCGGCCGGCGTCATAGGCCTCCGCTCCGAGCACCGCGCGCAGCTTGGTCATCTCGTCGTCCAGCAGGGCCTTGAACAGCTCGGCGGTCACCGTGCGGCCGTCCTCCAGCTTGGCGCCGAGGTGGATCCACTGCCACACCTGCGCGCGGCTGATCTCGGCGGTGGCGGCATCCTCCATGAGGTTGTAGAGCGGCACCGCCCCGCGGCCCTTCAGCCACGCCTCGATATACTGGACGCCGACACGGATGTTCTCGCGCAGGCCGCCTTCGGTGCGGGTGCCGGCGTGGACCTTCAGCAGGTCGTCGCGGGTCACGTCCGCCTTCGGCTTCACCACGTCGCGCTGGTTGGCGTTGGGCATCAGCCGGTCGAACACCTCCATGGCCACCGGCACCAGGTCGGGATGGGCGACCCAGGTGCCGTCGCAGCCGAGGCCGGCCTCGCGCTCCTTGTCGGCCTTCACCTTGGCGAAGGCGGCGGCGTTGGCTTCCGCATCGCCCTTCACCGGGATCTGCGCCGCCATGCCGCCCATGGCGAAGGCGTTGCGGCGGTGGCAGGTCTCCACCAGCAGCAGGCAGTAGGCCTTCAGGAAGGCCTCGCTCATCACCATGCGGCCGCGGTCCGGGGTGAGGAACTGCGGGTTCTTCCCGAGCCGCTTGATGAAGGAGAAGATGTAGTCCCACCGGCCGAGGTTGAGGCCCGCCATGTGGTCCTTCAGCTCGTAGAGGATCTCGTCCATCTCGAACACGGCCGGCAGGGTCTCGATCAGCACCGTGGCCTTGATGGTGCCGTGGGGGAGGCCCAGCGCCTTCTCGGCGAAGGTGAACGCCTCGTTCCACAGCCGCGCCTCGAGGTGGCTCTCGGTCTTCGGCAAATAGAAGTACGGGCCGGAGCCCTGGGCGAGGGCCGCCTTGGCGTTGTGGAAGGCGTAGAGGCCGAAGTCGAACAGCGCGCCGGAGACCTCTTCCCCGTCGATCAGCAGGTGGGCTTCCGGCAGGTGCCAGCCGCGCGGGCGGATGATGAGCACGGCCGGATTGGCGCCGAGCTTGTAGGACTTGCCGTTGTTCGCATCGACGAAGTCGATGGCGCCGGCCCAGCGGTCCTTCAGGTTGATCTGGCCCTCGATCATGTTCGGCCAGGTGGGGGAGGAGGCGTCCTCGAAGTCCGCCATGAACACCTTGGCGCCGGAGTTCAGCGCGTTGACGATCATCTTGCGGTCCACCGGCCCGGTGATCTCGACGCGCCGGTCGAGGAGGTCGGCGGGCAGGTCGGCGATGGTCCAGTCGGCGGCGCGGATGCCGGCGGTCTCGGGCAGGAAATCGGGCAGCACGCCGGCGTCGAACTCGGCCTGGCGCGCGGCGCGGCGGGCGAGGAGCTCCTTGCGGGTGCCGTTGAAGGCGCGGTGCAGGGTGGCGACGAAGGCGAGCGCCTCGGGGGTGAGGATCTCGTCGAAGCGGGGACCGAGGGCGCCGGTGATCTCGACGCCCGTGGACGGGGCGGCCTTGAGGGCGGGGGACGACATGATGTCGGTTCTCCTGTGAACGCGTGGCTCGTTACAGATCGGCGGAGTACGGGCGGGCCGGGCGCCTCAGGCGCTTCGGGCCGGCCGGGTGCGTCAGCGCGCGGCCGTGATGGCGGCCTTCAGCGCGCGGGCGGCGGTTTCGGGATCGGGGGCGGCGCAGATGGCGGAGACGACCGCCACCCCGTCCGCTCCCGCGCGGATGACATCGGATGCGAGCCCCGCATCGATGCCGCCGATGCCGACGATGGGCAGGCGCGTGAGCGCCCGGATCGCCGTGACGCCTGCCGTGCCAATGGCGGCGCCTGCATCGGCCTTGGTGCCCGTGGCCTTCACCGGCCCGACACCGAGATAGTCGACGACGGACAGGTCCGAGGACGCATGTTCCGCCGGGTTTCCAACCGAGAGGCCGAGGATGCGGCCCGGCCCGAGGAGGGCGCGCGCGTCGCCCGGGGCCATGTCGTCCTGGCCGAGGTGCACGCCGTCGGCCTCCGCCGCCACAGCCACGTCCACCCGGTCGTTGATGATGAGCGGGATGCCGAGGGGCGCCAGCAGCGCCTTCAGGGCGCGCGCCTGCTCCACCAGCATGCGGCCATGGGCCTGCGGGTCCCGCAGCTGGACGATGGTGGCGCCGCCCTTCACCGCCGCGTCCACCGTCGCCAGAAGGCCGCGCGCCGCGACGAGGCGCGGGTCGGTGACGAGGTAGAGGGCGAGGTCGAAGGGCTTAGCCATGTTCGAGACTCAAGGTTCGTGACGCGAAAGGGAGCGAGGGATGAGCGCCGGCGCGCCCGGCCGGGGCGGAAACGTTTCCCGCCCGCTCTAATGCAACGCCGCCCGGCGGGAAATGGTGCAGTGCCGCATATCGTCTTTGCCGGAACGGCAACAATGTTCAGGCCGCCTTTGCCGAGCCGCTCATGCCGGCCGGCGCCGGACCGCCGGTGGCCCAGTCGATCAGCTCCACCGTATGGACCACCGGGACGCCGGTGCCGGAGCCGATCTGCGTCATGCAGCCGATGTTGCCGGCGGCGATGACGTCCGGGGCCAGCGCCTCCAGCGTCGCGACCTTCTTCGCCTTCAGCTGGCCGGCGATCTCGCTCTGGAGCATATTGTAGGTGCCGGCCGAGCCGCAGCACAGATGGGCATCGAACGGCTCCACCACCTCGAACCCGACGGCCCGCAGGAGGTCCACGGGCGGCCCCTTCACCTTCTGCCCGTGCTGGAGCGAGCAGGCGGCATGGTAGGCCACCTTCCTGCCCAGCGGCGCGGCGGCCTTCGGCATGTCCAGGGTGGCGAGGAATTCGCTGATGTCACGGGTGATGGCGGAGACCCGCGCCGCCTTCTCGGCATAGGCGGGGTCGAGGCGCAGCATGTAGCCGTAGTCCTTGATGGGCGTGCCGCAGCCCGAGGTGGTGACGAGGATGGCGTCGAGCCCCTTCGTCTCCATCTCGCGGGTCCACACGTCCGCATTGGTGCGGGCGAAGGCATGCGCCTCCTCCTCCCGTCCCATGTGGTGGACGAGCGCGCCGCAGCAGCCCTCTCCCTCCACGCGGACCACCTCCACCCCGAGGCGGGTGAGCAGGCGGATGGCCGCCGCGTCGATGCCCGGATTGAGCACCGGCTGGGCGCAGCCGCGCAGCAGGGCGACGCGGGCGCGGCGGGTGCCCTGGGCCTTGTGCACGCCGGGCGCCTCGGCGGCGGTGCGGCCGTGGGGCATGCCGGGCGACAGGCGCAGCATGGCGGCGAGCGGTTGCAGCGCCGGCACCTTGGCCAGCAGGCCGGCGAACGGCTTGCCGGCCAGCGCGCCCATGAGCGCAAGGCGGAAGCGGTCGGGATAGGGCAGCACCTTCGCCAGGAGGTCGCGGATGAGGCGGTCGGCGGCGGGGCGCCTGTAGGTCTTCTCGATATGGACGCGGGCCTGGTCCACGAGGTGCATGTAGTTCACGCCCGAGGGGCAGGTGGTCATGCAGGACAGGCAGGAGAGGCAGCGGTCGATGTGCTTCACCTCCTGCTCGGTGGCCGGCCGGCCGCTCTCCAGCATGTCCTTGATGAGGTAGATGCGCCCGCGCGGGGAATCGAGCTCGTCGCCGAGCAGCACATAGGTCGGGCAGGTGGCGGTGCAGAAGCCGCAATGCACGCACTTGCGCAGGATGGCGTTCGCCGCCTCCACATTGGGATCGGCGAGCTGGGCGAGGGAGAAATGGGTCTGCATCGGTGCGCGTCCTGGTGCGTGTCCCGGCGCTCAGCCGTGAAGAGGAAGCGGAAGGGCGGGGAGGGGAGGCATCTCACATCCCCGCATGCATGCGGCCGGGGTTGAGCACGAGGCCGGGGTCGAAGCTCTCCTTCACCCGGCGGGTGAGGGCGGCGAGCGCGCCGTCGAGGGGCTGGAACACCGGCGTGCGGGCGCGCTCCGCCGCGCTGGCGCGCACCAGCGTCGCATGGCCGCCGAGGGGCGCGAGCGCCGCGCGGACCTCGGCCCCGTGGGCGGCCTCCCCCGGCAGGCAGAGCCATACGAGCCCGCCCGCCCAGTCGCAGAAGGCCTCGCCGCCGAGATCGGACGCGAGGCGCGCCGCGAGCGCCGGGCCGCCCGCTGGCGCGGTGGACAGGCGCCACACGGCCCGCTCCCCGCTTTCCCAGAAGGGCGCCACGTCGCGCACCGCGCGCCACAGGGCGCGGGAGGGCTCGGTGTCCAGCACCTCCGCGGCGCCATGGGCCGCGAGCACCGTGCGCAGCATGGCCCGCCGCGCGGTGACGGACGGCAGCACGCCCTCCAGCCGGAGCAGGACGACCGATGCGGCGCGCGGCAATCCCGGCACGCGGCTGGAGATGCCGGCCGGCAGCCAGGCGGCGCCGGATACCTCGCTGGACGAGCCCATGGCGGCGCACAGGGCCATGGAGGCGGCCTCGGGCGAGGCGACCTCCACCACCACCGTCTCTTCCATGGGCGGGCGGGGCAGCACCTTGAGCGTGATCTCGGTCGCGACGGCGAGGGTGCCGAAGCTGCCGGCCATGAGGCGCGGCAGGTCGTAGCCGGTGACGTTCTTCACCACCCGTCCGCCGGACTTGAAGGGCTCGCCGCGCCCCGACACCGCCTTGATGCCGAGGGCATGGTCGCGCACGGCCCCGTGGCTGATGCGGCGCGGGCCGGCGAAATTGACGGCGAACAGGCCGCCGAGCGTGCCGGCGCCCGCCGGAGCGCCGAGGAGGGGGCCCAGGTCCATGGGCTCGAAGGCGAGCATCTGCCCGCTCGTCGCCAGCATCTCCTCGATGTCGGCGCCGGGCGTGCCGGCGCGGGCGGAGAGCACCAGCTCCTCGGGCTCGTACAGGGTGACGCCGACGAGGCCGGAGAGGTCCAGCGTGACGCCCGCCTCGACGGGCCGGCCGAGGGCACGCTTGGTGCCCCGCCCGGTCACCTCGATGGACTTGCCGGCGCCGAGGGCGGAGCGGACGGCTTCCGCGACCTCGTCCTCGTCGCGCGCTGCGATGATCTCGCTCATGGAATGGCTTTCGCTTCGGGTGGCTGTCCCGGTCCGCGCGTCAGAAGCGCGGCAGGTCCGGGAAGGGCAGGGCACCGCCCGACACGTGCATGCGGCCGAGCTCGGCGCAGCGGTGAAGGGTGGGGAACACCTTGCCGGGATTGAGCAGGCTCCTGTCGTCGAAGGCGCACTTGAGGCGCAGCTGCTGGGCGAGGTCCACCTCGTTGAACATGGTGTCCATGAGGTCCCGCTTCTCGACGCCCACGCCGTGCTCGCCGGTGAGGACGCCGCCCACCTCCACGCACAGGCGCAGGATGTCGGCGCCGAAGCTCTCGGCTGCGTGCAGCTCCCCCGGCGCGTTCGCGTCATAGAGGATGAGCGGGTGCAGATTGCCGTCGCCCGCATGGAACACGTTGGCGACGCGCAGGCCGTATTGCGCCGACAGCTCCCGCATGCGGGCGAGCACGAAGGGCAGCTGGCGCCGCGGGATGGTGCCGTCCATGCACAGATAGTCCGGCGACAGGCGCCCCACCGCCGGGAAGGCCGCCTTGCGGCCGGCCCAGAAGCCGAGGCGCTCCTGCTCGCTGGTGGAGACGCGCAGGGTGACGCTATTGCACGCCTGCGCGATGGTCGTGACCTCCTCGAGGAGGTGCGCGCACTCCGCCTCCGGCCCGTCCAGCTCGACGATGAGGAGGGCCTCCACATCCAGCGGATAGCCCACGTTCACGAAGGCCTCGGCGGCGGCGATGGCGTCCTTGTCCATCATCTCGATGGCGGCGGGGATGATGCCGCCGGCGATGATCTTCGCCACGCACGCGCCGGCATCCTCCGAGGTGGGGAAGCCGACAAGGAGGGCGCGGGCGGTGTCCGGCTTCTTCAGCAGGCGCACGGTGACTTCGGTGACCACGCCGAGCAGGCCTTCCGAGCCGATGACCACGGAGAGCAGGTCGAGGCCCCCGGCGTCGAGGTGCTTGCCGCCCAGGCGCACGGTCTCGCCGGTGATGAGCACCATCTCGACGCCCAGCACGTTGTTGGTGGTGAGCCCGTACTTCAGGCAGTGCACCCCGCCGGAATTCTCCCCCACGTTGCCGCCGATGGAGCAGGCGATCTGCGAGGAGGGGTCGGGCGCGTAATAGAAGCCGAGGTGGTCCACCGCCTTGGAGATGCCGAGGTTGGTCACTCCCGGCTGCACCACGGCGCAGCGGTTGGCGGTGTCGATCTCCAGCACGCGGTTGAACTTGCCCATGCCGAGCAGGACCGCATCCTGCAGCGGCAGGGAGCCGCCGGAGAGCGAGGTGCCCGAGCCGCGCGGCACCACGCGGATCTCGTTGTCGTGGCAGTATTTGAGGACCTTGGCCACCTGCTCGGTGGTGGAGGGCAGCACCACCACGAGGGGCAGCTGCCGGTAGGCGGTCAGCGCGTCCGATTCATAAGGGCGCATTTCCCGCTCGTGGGAGATCACACCCTCGCCCGGCACGATGGCCCTGAGGTCGGCGACGATGTCCTCCCGGCGCGCCAGCACCCGCGCGTCTGCTTCCGGAAGCCTGAGGCCCGGAGCCGTTCCCGTCATGTCCGCGTTCCTTGAGGGCGTTCTCGTTGGACGGACTATAATCGGTTCATCGGGAAAAAACGTCGCGGATTGTTTCCAATCCGGATAAAGTCGCATGCGGCATTCAAAACAATCGGGGCCGGGTGCGCAGGCCCCCGCAGGGCGGAGGCGAGCCGGCGGATGATCGGCAATCTGGGCGATCTGGAGATCTTCGCGCGCATCGTGACGGCGGGCAGCCTTTCCGCCGCGGGGCGGGAGATGGGCCTCTCCCCGCCGGTGGTGTCGAAACGGGTGCAGCGGCTGGAGGAGCGGCTCGGCGCCCGGCTGTTCCAGCGCACCACCCGCAAGGTGACGCTCACCGAGGCCGGGCAGGGCTTCTACGAGCGGGTGGTGGCCATCCTCGCCTCCATCGAGGAGGCGGAGAGCCAGCTCGCCCGCAAGTCCACGGAGGCCCGCGGCCTGCTGCGGGTGTCCGCGCCTACCTCCTTCGGGCGGCTGCACATCGCCCCCCACCTGCTGCCGCTGCTGAAGGCCAATCCCGACCTCACGGTGGACCTGGAGCTGTCCGATTCCTTCGTGGACATCGTCGGCGAGGGCTTCGACGTGGCGGTGCGCATCGCCGACCTCGACGATTCAAGCCTCGTCGCCCGCCGCCTCGCCCCGGTCCACCGGGTGCTGTGCGCGACGCCGGAATACCTCGCCCGCGCCGGCGAGCCGAAGCACATCTCCGACCTTTCCGGCCACGTGCTGCTCGCCACCCACGGGCAGGACCCCTGGCGCCTGGAAGGACCGGACGGGCCGGTGACGCTGCGCGTGCATTCGCAGCTGCGCACCAATTCCAACGAGGTGGTGCGCGAGGCGGTGCTCGCCTCCGTGGGCATTGCCCTGCGCTCCACCTGGGACGTGGGGCCGGAGCTGCGCACCGGCGCGCTGCAGGTGGTGCTGCCGCGCTGGCGCGCCTCGCACCGGGTGGGGCTGTTCGCGGTCTATCCCTCGCGCCGCTTCCTGCCGCAGAAGGTGCGCGTGTTCATCGACCATCTTGCTGCGCTGTACGGGCAGGGGCACGGCGGGGTGCCGCCGTGGGACGAGGGCCTTTCCCATCTCATGGAGCCGGTGCCGGCCGCGTGAGACGCAGGCCTTTTCCCGGAGCCGCCCGCGAAAACGGGTTGGCCTGGCGGTCGCGAGCGGCCATAAGGCGGTATTCCCGGCATCATGCTGTTGATCCTGCCCGCCCTGCCCCATGACCCGTCCCCGTCCCGTTCCCCTCACCCTTGCCGGCACGCTTCTCGGCGTGCGGGCCATGATGCCGCTGATGCCGGGCATCGCCGCCTTCGGCGCGGCGTTCGGCGCTGCCTCCGTGCAGAAGGGGTTCTCGCTTCTGGAGGCAAGCCTCTCCAGCGGCCTCGTCTTCGCCGGCCTCGCCCAGATGGTGGCGCTGGAAGGCTGGACCGACCGCTGGACCCCGGCGACGCTCCTCGCCCTCGGCTTCCTCACCTTCACGGTGAACATGCGCCACGTGCTGATGGCGGCCTCGCTCAGGCCGTGGCTCGGCACCATGCCGGCCTGGCAGATCTATCCGGCGCTGCTGCTGCTGGCGGACAACAACTGGGCCGCCTCGCTCCGCTATCACACCGAGGGCGGCGACGACGCGGGCTTCTTCATCGGTTCCGGCCTCGTCACCTGGGCCGTGTGGATCATCGCCACCATGGCCGGCCACGTGATCGGCGGGGGCATCCCGGATCCCAAGGCCGTGGGCATCGATCTGGTGGTGCCCGCCTTCTTCGTCGCCATGCTGCTGCCCAACTGGAAGGGGCGTCGCGAGGCGGTGGGATGGGGCGTCGCGGCGGTGGTGTCGGTCGCCGCGTCCTACCTGCTGCCGGGCTGGTGGTTCATCGTCATCGGCGCCCTCGCGGGCGCCTTCGCAGGCGGGTTCACCGACGATGAGCGCTGACGCCGGAACCCTCATCGCCATCCTGGTGATGGCGCTTGCCACCATGTTCAACCGCACCGCGGGCTTCCTGCTGATGCGGCTGATCCCGGTGACGCCGCGGGTGCGCCGCGTGCTGGATTGCCTGCCGGGGGCGGTGCTGGTGGCGCTGCTGGCGCCGGGGGCGGTGCACGGGGACCGCGCCATGTGGGGTGGCCTCGCCGCCGCCTTCCTTGCCACCAGGCTCACCGGCAGCGATTTCGCCGCGGTGGTGGCCGCCATGGCGGTGGCCGCCGGCATGCGGGCTTTCGGGATCGGCTAGAACCCGCGCCGACCGGATGGCGATCCGGTCGGATCACGCGCTCTCCTTCCCGGATCTGCCCGGTGAATCGCGCCCTGGAGCGCGCCGGTCAACCGTCCCGCAGGCACGCCGGGCGCGGCCTTCTTGTTCCGTGCCGGGGCTGGGGCGAATTCCCAAAAGCGGCAAACCCGCCCGCGGCATATGCGGAGGCGAGCCGGGGCCGGATCACGGACGGGCAAACGAAAAACGCCGGCCAGAGAGGTCCTGGCCGGCGTTTTCGTCTTTCAGGGATGCGGCCTGCCTCAGCCCGGCGCGCCGGGTTTGGCGGCGGCCTGGGTTCCGGGAGCCGTGGCGGGCGTGCCCGCCGGCGCCGCCGGATCCACCGGCTTGGGCTTGGGCTTCGGCTTCGGCGTGGTGACCGAGCGCACCTGGGTGATGACTTCCTCGTGCAGCCGCGGCGACTTCTCGATGTTGAAGTGGTCGATGTTGCCGATGGCGTTGAGGTTGCGGTTGACGATGTTGCCGCGGAAGCCGGCACCGGCCGTGAGGCGCTTACCGTAGCCGTTGTTGGACTGGTAGTAGTTCACGAAATAGCCGGAGGCGGCGCTCACCTGCGTCACGCCCACGGGGTCGAAAGTGACGATGAGCTTGGCCGGGGTGCCCAGCGCGGTCAGCCGCTCCGCCATCTCCACCGCGGCGTCCGCGCCCAGCGAGTGGCCGACGATGACGATGGGCGCATTGCCGTGCGCGCGGCTTTCGGCTGCGGCGGCATCGGCCAGGGAGGCCCACTGCCCGTATTCGTGGACGCTGGCGGGAATGCCGCGCGCGTTCAGCTTGTTGGCCAGGTCGTCCATGCCCAGCGAGAAGACGTTCGCGAGCCCGCGGAGCAGATAGACATGCCCCCGGTTCTGCTGGGCCGCCGCCGGATACGCGGCACAGAGCAAGACAAGCGCTGCAAGCAGCGCCTTGGCGAAGCGCAAGCCAGACTTCATCGTATCACCGTCCTTGATCGTGGCCGAGTTCTGCCGCCAATTCGCCGGATCGGCAACAAGGGAATGTTTCTCCAGCACGACATCCCCCACCGGCAGCTGCATTTTTCCCCCGCGCGTGACCGTTCTGCATCACGAGCGTGGCGGGGGATTAGGACCAAAAAAGAGCGACGGTAGGTAAAGGAGGCCCACTCCTGCATCTTGTAATTGCGTAATGTACAACCAGTTGGCATCCTCAGGTCAGGGTGAGGAGTGCGTGTTGTGCAAAACGCGTGTGGTGCAAGGGGTTGGGGGAGAGGCTACGCGCTGGTACCGCTGCCTTCCGTGCTGGAAAATGTCAGGCATCCGGTCGAGGAGGAGGTGGTCAAGCCGTCGCCCAAGCCCGAGCAGCCCTATGCCCGGCCGCCCGGCGGCATCTTAATCGTTGCGATTCTGTCGGCGGTGTCGGGCGCCATCATGGGATTCGTGTTTGCGGGCTACCTTTCCCTCGCGCTCACCATGCTGGCGGCGACGTCCCTGGGCATCGCCATCGGCATGTGGGTGCGCGGCCTGTCGGACTGACGGCGGCGTTCAGGCCGCCGCGCCCACCAGCAGCACGTGCAGGCTGCGCGGGCCGTGGGCGCCGAGCAGCAGCGTCTGCTCGATGTCCGCCGAGCGGGACGGTCCGGTGATCCAGTTCACCGTGCGCGGCATCACCCCCTCGCCGAAACGGGCGCGGATGCGCCCCCACACCGTCTCGTAGTCGGCGGCGATGTCGGCCGCCTCCACCATCACCAGGTGGTGGTCGGGCAGGAGGTTCAGCGTCGACGGATTGTCGGGGCCGGAGAGCATCACCAGCGTGCCGGTTTCGGCGATGCCGGCGAAGGCGTGGGAGAGGCCCGCCAGCTGCCGCCCGTCCGAGGGGCCGATCCACACGTCGAGGTTCGGTTCCAGCCCCCACGGCAGGGCGGCGAGGCGCGCGTCCGCGCCGCGCAGCAGGGTCGGGGGCAGGTTGCGGGACCTGAGATAGGCGGCGATCGCCCCGGGGACCTGATCGAGGGACGCGAGGTGATCGATGCTCGCGGCCGCCGCCACCACCATGTCCGTGAACAGGGCGAGCCGCTCGGCGGGCGGCTGCTGGCCGCGCTCCGGCACGAGGCCGCGCGGGTGGTTCGAGAGGCGGTCCGCCACCTCCCGCCGGCGCGGCGCCTCCTGCGAGGTAACGCCGAGCGCCCGGCGGACGGAGGCGAAGACGATGTCGCGGGAAGAGGTCATTGGCCTGCGCCTCCGCTGGCGCGCGCCTGTCGGCGGGCGCGCCACTGGGCCTGGAAGGTGTCGCCCTGCGGGGCGGGGAAATCGCGATGCTTCGTCCAGCCGCCGGCCAGCGGCAGGGACGAGAAGCGCCCCTTCTTCCTGCCGATGAGCGCGAGCGCGCCCATGGCGAGGCGCGTCGCCGGCCGGTAGAGCCAGCCGTTGCGGGCGAAGAAGCCCCAGACGGCGAGGCCGAAGCGCTGCGGGGCGGGGGTCAGGTGCCGCTCGAATTCCTTCTCCCGCCAGTGCCGCATGAGCTTGGGCAGGGGGATGCGCACCGGGCACACCTCCTCGCACCGTCCGCAGAAGGTGGAGGCGTTGGGCAGGTTGCGCCCCTTCTCGATGCCGATGAGGGAGGGGGTGAGCACCGCGCCCATGGGGCCGGGATAGACCCAGCCGTAAGCGTGCCCGCCCACCGCGTGGTAGACCGGGCAATGGTTCATGCAGGCGCCGCAGCGGATGCAGCGGAGCATCTCGCGCAGCTGGCCGCCGAGCATGCCGGAGCGGCCGTTGTCGAGGATCACCACATGGTATTCGCCCGGCCCGTCCGGGTCGCCGGGGCGGCGCGGGCCGGTGGAGAAGGTGGTGTAGACGCTCATCTCCTGCCCGGTCGCCGAGCGGGCGAGCACGCGCAAAAGCTGGCTCACGTCCTCCAGCGTCGGCACCAGCTTTTCCAGCGAGGCGAGCACCACATGCGCCTTCGGCAGGGTCTGGGTGAGGTCGCCGTTGCCCTCGTTGGTGACGATGATGGAGGTGCCGGTCTCCGCCACCAGGAAATTGGCGCCGGTGAGGCCCACGTCCGCGGCCAGGAACTTCTGCCGCAGCTCGCCGCGCGCCTCGGCCAGGAGGGCGGTGGGCTCGGAGAGGTTGCGCTCCGGCGGCAGGTGCGTGTGCACCCGGCGGAAGTCCGCCTCCACCTGCTCCTTGTTGAGGTGGATGGCGGGGGCGATGATGTGGGAGGGCGCCTCGCCACGGATCTGGATGAGATATTCGCCGAGGTCCGTCTCCACGGGCTCGATGCCGGCGGCGGCGAGGTGGTCGTTGAGGCCGATCTCTTCCGAGATCATGCTCTTGCCCTTGGTCACCGTCTTCGCGCCGAGGCGCTTGCAGATGTCGGTGACGATGTCCCGCGCCTCCGCCGCGTCCACGGCGAAATGCACGTGGCCGCCGGCTGCCTTCACCTTCGCCTCGAACTGCTCGAGGTAGAGGTCGAGGTGGGCGAGGGTGTGGTTCTTGATATCCCGCGCCGAGTCGCGCAGGGCTTCGAACTCCGGCAGCTTCTCGGCGGCCGCCGCGCGCTTGCCGATGAAGCCGGGCCCGACCTTCGAGAGCGCCTGCTGGAGCGCTGAATCAGCCATCGCCTCGCGCGCGTTCTCCTTGAAGCGGGGGGAGGTGATCTCGACGCTCATCGCCCGGCCTCCTTCGGCTTCCCGTCGTGCTGCGGCGCGCCGATGGGCGCCTCGTCGCCCATGCCGGCGAGGACCTCGGCCACATGGCGCACGGCGATGTCGCGCCCCTCGCGCTGGAGCTTGCCGGCCATGTTCATGAGGCAGCCGAGGTCGCCGGCCAGCAGCGTGTCGGCGCCGGAAGCGGCGATGTTTCCGGCCTTCTTCTCCACGATGGCGTTGGAGACGTCCGGATACTTCACGCAGAAGGTGCCGCCGAAGCCGCAGCAGGTGTCCGCATCCTGCATCTCCACGAGGGCGAGGCCTTCCACGGACGCCAGCAGCTGGCGCGGCTGCGCCTTCACCCCGAGCTCGCGCAGGCCCGAGCAGCTGTCGTGATAGGTGACGGCGCCGTCATAGGCGGCGTCCACCCGGGTCACGCCGCGCACGTCCACGAGGAAGGAGACGAGCTCGAACACCTTGGCGCAGAAGCGGTCCACCCGCGCCGCCCAGTCCGGTTCGCCGGCGAAGAGCTCCGGATAGTGGGTCCGGATCATGCCGGCGCAGGAGCCGGAGGGGGCGACCACATAATCGAAATTCTCGAACGCCCGGATCACCTGCTCCGCCAGCGCGCGGGTGGTGGCGCGGTCGCCGGAGTTGAAGGCCGGCTGACCGC
The DNA here is from genome assembly GCF_043194755.2 of Xanthobacter nonsaccharivorans. NCBI lineage: Bacteria > Pseudomonadati > Pseudomonadota > Alphaproteobacteria > Hyphomicrobiales > Xanthobacteraceae > Xanthobacter > Xanthobacter nonsaccharivorans. The sequence goes on from NZ_CM195526.1 coordinate 5,210,704, forward strand.
AGCAGGTCTGGAGCGGCACGTCCACCTCGCAGCCGGCGTCCTCCAGCAGCTTCGCGGCGGCGAAGCCCACGGAAGGGCGGATGGTGTCCACGAGGCAGGTGCAGAACAGGCCGACACGCGGCGGGGAAAGGGCCGCGTCGAGAGGCGTTTGATGGGTCATGGCAGCCCGGACGTTTCCACCCGCGGGAGCGTTGCGGATGCTTCTTTGAAACGTTCTATATCACCGGGCCGGAGCGGGCGGAATGCGCAAGGCGCGCGGCATCCACCATCGCCGCGCGACCGGGGCGGAAGAACGCTCCCCTCTTCAGCGGGCCCCGGGGGTGCGGGGCGCGGCGGCGCGGGCGTAGCGGGGCACGAGGCGCGACAGACGGATGCGCCTGCCGCGCGGAGGCTCGTCCTTGTCGCTCATGAGCATCACCGCAAAGCCCATCTGCACGCTGCCGAAGGTGACCCCAAGGGCGAGGGTGAGCACGGTCACCGCCAGCAGGCCGTCCGGCGAGGTGAGGAGCAGGGTGCGCAGATGCACCGCGTCGAAGGCGACGAGGAGAGCGACGAACAGGGCCGCCACGCCGACGCCGATGCCGGCGTGCCGCACCAGGAATCGCACGAGAAACGGCATGGCGAGGTCTCCTTCCCGAAGGGCCCTGAAGGCACGGCGCAGGCGCCTTCCGGAACCCGATGCTTTCCGAGCGGGGTCGGCCGCCCGGAAATCGCTGAAGTGTGATGCTCTCATGCGTGCCCGATGGTGACAATCGCCGGATGCTGCGCACACGGTCGCAGGGGAAGTCGATGTTGACGGCGGTCAAGGCGCCAGTCGTCCCCTGCCCCGAGAGTGAAGTGCTCGATCAACGAAAACGGGAGGCATTCATGACGAAGCTCGATAAGGCGAACCGCCTCGTGGTGGTGTGCGACGGAGCCAAGGCCATCCTCCTCGCGGACGTCGGCATCGCGCCCGCGCCCCGCCTGTCTGTGGTGGAGAGCTTCGCGGAGCCGCATCCCGGCACCGTCGCCCTTGGCACGGACCGTCCCGGCCGGGTACACGAATCCGCCACCACCAGCCGCAGCGCCATGGAGCAGACCGACCTGCACGCCCAGGCCGAGGCCGCCTTCCTCGGTCGCGTGGCGGGCCGGCTCGGCGAGCTCGTGAGCGCGGGCGAGGCCTCCCGCATTCTGCTCGTCGCTCCGCCCAAGGCCCTCGGCACCCTGCGCGACGCCTTGAGCCCGCAGGTGCGCGGCTGCATCGACGGCGAGATCGCCAAGGACCTCGTGAAGCTGCCGGTGGAGGAGATCGGCCGCCATATCGCCACCTGAGGGGGCGTGGGGCGGGGGCCGCCCGGGTGAAGCGATCCGCCGGGGCTCCGCGTTCGGATAAGGTGCGACACGCGGAGCGTTCTCATGTCCCCGCTCTCAACCGCCTCCCTCCCGCCCTGCGCCGTCTCGCGCCTGCGCCTCCTCGCCTGCCTCGCCCTCGTGGCGACGGTGGCCGCGGTGGGCGGCGCGGTGACGGCGCCGGCCATCCAAGGGTGGTACCAGGGTCTCGCGAAACCCGGATGGATGCCGCCCAACGCGGCCTTCCCCGTCGTCTGGACGGTGCTCTACCTGCTGATGGCCCTTGCCCTCTGGCGCCTGTGGGACCTTGTGCCGTCCTCGCCCGCGCGGCGCGCCGCCATCGGCCTGTTCCTGGCGCAGCTGGCGCTCAATTTCCTCTGGTCGCCGGTGTTCTTCGGCCTCCACGCGATCGGTGCCGGGCTCGGCATCATCCTCGCCCTCCTCGTGGTGCTGGGCCTGGCGCTCTGCGCGGCCTTCCGGGTGGACAGGGTGGCCGGCTGGCTGCTGGTGCCCTACCTCGCCTGGGTGTGCCACGCCTCCACGCTGAACGCGGCCATCGTGCTCCTCAACTGACGCGGTGGCCGTGCGCCGGAGCATTTTCCGCTCGCCTTGGCCGAGGGAACGCGCTCTAGATGACTGAGCTGACGCGTCTTCTTCGCGCACGCGGGCATGCGCTGCGCTCGAAGACGCTCCAAAGGTGTCCCATGCTTCACTGGTCCATCTATCTCTTCATTCCGCTGGCGCTCGCCCTGGTGGCGGGGGTGCTGTTCCTCGGCCTGTTCAACTTCGCCTCGGGCGGCTCGCCGCAGCGCTCGCAGAAGCTGATGCAGATGCGCGTGCTGTTCCAGTTTCTGGCGATCATCCTTGTCATGATCACCGTCTACGCCATGGGGCGGTGAAGGCACGGCCATGGTCAAGCTGAACAAGATCTACACCCGGACCGGCGATGACGGCACCACGGGCCTCGGCACTGGCGCGCGGGTGCCCAAGTACGACCTGCGGGTGGATGCCTATGGCGCGGTGGATGAGGCCAATGCGGCCATCGGCATCGCCCGCCTGCATGTGGGCGCCGATGCCGTCCTCGACGCCATCCTGACGCGCATCCAGAACGACCTGTTCGACCTCGGCGCCGACCTCTGCGTGCCGCCGGCCGCGCACGAGCCGCCGGGCACGGCGCTGCGCATCGTCCCCGCGCAGGTGGCGCGGCTGGAAGAGGACATCGACGCGCTGAACGCCGGTCTCACACCCCTCACCTCCTTCGTGCTGCCGGCCGGAAGCCCCGCCGCGGCGCATCTTCACCTGGCCCGGACCATCTGCCGGCGGGCGGAGCGGATCATGGTGGAGCTCTCCCACCAGGGGGACGGGCAGGTGGGGGCGCCGGCCATCCAATATGTGAACCGCCTGTCGGACCTGCTCTTCGTCGCCGCCCGCCACGCCAACGCCCGCGGCGCCGGCGACGTGCTCTGGGTGCCGGGGGCGAGCCGATAGCGCCTCTCATCGAGATCCGGGGTGCCATCCGGCCGGTCGGGCTCTAAGCTCCAGCGTGGGGCCGGGCGGCGGGGGTGCCGGGCGGGTCCCGCCGGGACAGGCCGCCATGTTCGTACCCATCGCCGACGCCAATCCGCTCGAGAACATCGTGCGCCCTTATGTCACCTGGGGGCTGCTCGCGGTGAATGTGCTGGTATTCGCGGTGCTCCAGCACGGGGCGCTCGGCGAGGTCAGCGAGGCGGGCGTGCTCGGCTACGGCACCATCCCCGCCGTGGTGACGGGCGAGGCGGTGCTGCCCCCCGGCTACGAGCGCCTGCCGCCGCTCCTCACCCTCGTCACCTACATGTTCCTGCATGGCGGCTGGCTGCACCTCATCGGCAACATGGCCTTCCTGTTCGTGTTCGCCGACAATGTGGAGGACGCCCTGGGCCACTGGCGCTTCCTCGCCTTCTATCTGCTGTGCGGCATCATCGCCGGGGCGGCCCATATCCTCGCCGATCCCGCCTCGGAGGTGCCGCTGGTGGGGGCCTCGGGGGCGGTGGCCGGCGTGATCGCCGCCTATCTCATGCTGCACCCCAACATCCGCCTCTGGGCGCTCCTGCTCATGAAGATCCCGCTTCGGGTGCCGGCCTATTGGGTGATCGGCGCCTGGTTCACCCTCCAGGTCTGGCAGGTCCTCGCCGCCCACGACCAGGAAACCGCGTGGTGGGCTCACCTTGGCGGCTTCCTGTCCGGTGCGGTGCTGGTGGCGGTGATGCGACAGCCTGGGGTTGTGTTGTTCGATCGCGATCCCTCCGGCGTGCCGAGCCGGCCGGCGCCGCGAAGAAGCGAGCGTTGACACGCTTTCTGCCCCCTCCTACGTTGCGCGCCCGCAAGAAATGCTGCATCGCAGGGAACAGGCGGAAGTCACGGCGGCGGAGGCGATTTTTCGACTTCCGGTCGCAATTTCGGGAACGGGGAGCACGCCTCTATGAAGATCCTGGTGCCCGTTAAGCGGGTGGTGGATTACAACGTGAAGGTCCGGGTGAAGTCGGACGGCTCTGGCGTCGAGTTGGCGAACGTCAAGATGTCCATGAACCCGTTCGACGAGATCGCCGTCGAGGAGGCGCTCCGCCTGAAGGAGGCCGGCAAGGCGACGGAAGTGGTCGCCGTGTCCATCGGACCGGCCCAGGCGTCCGAGACGCTGCGCACCGCGCTGGCCATGGGCGCCGACCGCGGCATCCTGGTGAAGACCGACGCCACGGTGGAACCGCTGGCCGTCGCCAAGATCCTCAAGGGCGTGGTGGGCGAGGAAGCCCCCGGCCTCGTCATCCTCGGCAAGCAGGCCATCGACGACGACTGCAACCAGACCGGCCAGATGCTGGCGGCGCTGCTCGGCTGGCCGCAGGGCACCTTCGCCTCCAAGGTGGTGGTGGAAGACGGCGGCTTCGCCATTACCCGCGAAATCGACGGCGGCCTGCAGACCGTCCAGCTCAAGGGGCCGGCCATCGTCACGACGGACCTGCGCCTCAACGAGCCGCGCTACGCTTCGCTGCCCAACATCATGAAGGCGAAGAAGAAGCCCATCGGCGAGAAGACCCCGGCGGACTACGGCGTCGACGTCGCCCCGCGCCTCACGGTGCTGAGCACCGCCGAACCCGCCGGCCGCAAGGCGGGCGTGAAGGTGGGCTCGGTGGCCGAGCTGGTGGCGAAGCTCAAGGATGAGGCGGGGGTGATCTGATGGCTGTTCTGCTCGTTGCCGAACACGACAATTCGGCTCTCAACGGCGTCACCGCCAAGGCCCTGACCGCCGCCGCCGCCATCGGCGGCCCGGTGCACGTGCTGGTGGCCGGCAAGGACGCCAAGGCCGTCGCGGATGCCGCGGCCAAGCTCTCGGGCGTCGAGAAGGTGCTGCTGGCGGACGACGCGCTCTATGCGCACCGCCTCGCCGAGCCGCTCGCCGCGCTCATCGTGTCGCTGGCTCCGGCCTATGACGCCATCGTCGGCCCCTCCACCGCCATGGTGAAGAACGTGCTGCCGCGCGTCGCCGCCCTCCTCGACGTGATGCAGGTGTCCGACATCACCAAGGTGGTGGCGCCCGATACGTTCGAGCGTCCCATCTATGCCGGCAACGCCATCCAGACGGTGAAGTCCGGCGACGCCAAGAAGGTGGTCACCGTGCGCACCGCCTCCTTCGCCGCCACCGCCGAGGGCGGCTCCGCGGCCGTCGAGGCCGTCGAGGCCGTCGCGGCCGTGGCCGATCCGGCCGTCTCCACCTTCGTGGAGGAGGCCATCGCCGCTTCCGACCGTCCGGAGCTCACCGCGGCGAAGATCATCGTGTCGGGTGGCCGCGCGGTCGGCTCGCGCGAGAAGTTCGCCGAGCTCATCGAGCCTTTGGCCGATGCGCTGGGCGCGGCGGTCGGCGCCTCCCGCGCCGCGGTGGACGCCGGCTATGCGCCCAACGACTGGCAGGTGGGCCAGACCGGCAAGGTGGTCGCCCCCGAGCTCTACGTGGCGCTCGGCATCTCCGGCGCCATCCAGCACCTCGCCGGCATGAAGGACTCCAAGGTCATCGTCGCCATCAACAAGGACGAGGAGGCGCCTATTTTCCAGGTTGCCGACTACGGCCTGGTGGGCGACATCTTCTCCGTGGTGCCCGAGCTCAAGGCGGAAATCGCCAAGGTCAAGGGCTGAGCACGCGCCGGCCGGCGCGCATGGCGAGCCGGCCGGGTGCGATCCTCCATATCGAGTTTGGAGACGAATTCACCGATTCGGCGCATTTAGCCGAACCGGATCCGGCTCTAAGGTAGCGCAGGCAGTGGCCGGCCGATTCCGGCCGCGGCCGCAGGGGCGCCGGCTCCTCCCCTCCGGCAGCAAGGCGAAACGAGAGAACCATGCCGCTCGAGATCAAGAAGGTCGGGGTCATCGGCGCAGGCCAGATGGGCAACGGCATCGCGCATGTCTGCGCGCTCGCCGGCTATGACGTGGCCCTCAACGACGCGGATCCCGACCGCATCCGGTCCGGCCTCGCCACCATCAACGGCAACATGGCCAAGCAGGTGTCCAAGGGCACCGTGAACGAGGCCGACCGACAGGCGGCCCTCTCCCGCATCGCGGCGGCCGAGAAGGTCGAGGACCTCGCCGACTGCGACCTCGTGATCGAATCCGCCACCGAGCGGGAAGAGGTCAAGCGGAAGATCTTCTCCGGCCTCTGCACGGTGGTGAAGCCGGAGACGCTGCTGGCCTCCAATACCTCTTCCATCTCCATCACCCGACTTGCCGCGTCCACCGACCGGCCGGAGCGCTTCATCGGCATTCACTTCATGAATCCGGTGCCGCTGATGGAGCTGGTGGAGCTGGTGCGGGGCATCGCCACCGACGACGATACCTTCGAGAGCGCCAAGCAGTTCGTCACCCGGCTGCACAAGACATATGCGGTGGCCGAGGATTTCCCGGCCTTCATCGTCAACCGCATCCTGCTGCCGATGATCAACGAGGCCATCTACACCCTCTATGAGGGCGTCGGCTCCGTGGATTCCATCGACCGGGCCATGAAGCTGGGCGCGAACCATCCCATGGGCCCGCTGCAGCTCGCCGATTTCATTGGCCTCGACACCTGCCTGGCGGTGATGCAGGTGCTGCACGAGGGCCTCGCCGATTCCAAGTACCGACCCTGCCCGCTGCTGGTGAAGTATGTCGAGGCCGGCTGGCTCGGCCGCAAGACGCAGCGCGGCTTCTACGATTATCGCGGCGAGAAGCCGGTCCCCACCCGCTGAGGGGCGCCGCAGAGCGGCTTCGGGAAAGAAGGGCGCCGCCGGTCGGCGCCCTTTGTTTTTTGGAACGGGCCCGGCCGGCCATGCCGGCTTCAGCCCGCCAGGCCTTCGGTCTCCTCGGCATCCGCCTCCACCGCCGGCAGGTCCACCTTCTGCAGCAGGCCGCCGCCCGGCCGGTTGGCCAGGGTGAGGCGCCCGCGGTGGCGGGAGATGATCTCGTTGGCGATGGCCAGCCCCAGGCCCGCGCCGGGGATGCTCACATGACGCGCCGGATCCACCCGGAAGAAGGGCTCGAACACCTGCCCCATCAGCGTCTCGGGGATGCCGGGCCCGTCATCCTCGATGATCAGCACCGCCCGGTCGCTCGCCCCGCCCACCGCCACCCGCGCCCCGCCGCCGTGGGTTGCGGCATTGACGATGAGGTTGCGCACCGCGCGCTTCAGCGAGAGCGGGCGGCCGCGGACCGTCACGGGCTGGGTGGAGACCAGGGCCACCTCGAGGCGCGCCTCGCCGACCTCGGCCACCACGGCCTCCACCAGCGCATCCAGCCGCAGCTTCTCCTCCGGGCCGCCCCCCACCTCCTCGCGCACGAGGCGGATGGCACTGTCGGCGATGCGGTCCAGCTCCTCGAGGTCGGTGAGCCACTGGGCCCGCTCCTCGTCGTCCGGGATGAATTCGGCGCGCAGCCGCATGCGGGTCAGCGGCGTGCGCAGGTCGTGCGCGGCACCCGCCACGATGCGCATGCGGCTGTCCAGGGAGCCCTTCAGCAGCGCCGACAGGCGGTTGATGGCGGCGGCCGCTGCGCGGACTTCGGTGGGCCCCTCCTCCGGGAGAATGGGCGGCTCGCCATCGGGGCCGATGCGGCGCACCGCCTCCTCGATGAGGGCGAGGGGCTTGGTCAGCCGACGCACGGCGAAGACGGCCACCAGCGCCACCCCCGCGACCAGGAAGGCGAGCCAGGTGGCGAGGCCGAACGTGCCGCCCGGTGGCCCGCGCGGAGTCCAGGGCTCCGCAAGCCCCTCCAGCACCAGCCAGCGCCCGTCCGGTAGGCCGATCGCGGTGGTGCCGCTCCGCTCGCCCGGCCCGCCGGGGCCGGGAGGCGCGCCCGGCGGGCGCAGGACCCGCACGGGCAGCACCGCGCCGCGCCGCATCAGGGCCTCGGCCAGAAGGCGCGTCTCTTCGGGATTGATCTCTCCGGCCGGCGGTGCGGTCCGCAGCAGCGCCGAGCGCCCCCCGGAGGTCACCTCGGCGCCGGTGGGCACGGCCGAGGCGAGATCGGCCATGATCAGCAGGTCGGCGGCCCGGATGCCGTGGCCGCCGAAGGGCGGCAGCTCGGGCCGGGCGAGGAAGAAGGAGGCGCCGTTGGCGAGCGCCACCACCGCCAGCAAGGCCAGGACCATGAGCGCGGAGACCTGGGCGCGCAGGGACCTCAAGGGGTCTCCTCCTGCTCGACCCGGACCGCGAGCTGGTAGCCGCCGTTGCGCAGCGTCTTCAGGATCTGGAAGGCCCCCTGGTCGCCGAGCTTGCGCCGCAGGCGGCTCACCAGCACGTCCACCGACCGGTCGAAGGGCCCGGCCTCCCGGCCCTTGGTGATGTCGAGCAGCTGGTCGCGGGACAGGATGCGCCCCGGCCGTTCCAGGAAGGCGATGAGCAGGTCGAACTCGGCGCCCGTCAGGGGCACCTCGCTGCCCGCATCGTCGGTGATGCGGCGCAGCTCGGGCTCCACCCGGAAGCGGGCGAAGCGGAAGGCGCGGGCGGCGGCGGCCGGAGCGTCCATGGCGCCGGAGCGGCGCAGCACGGCGCGGATGCGCGCCACCAGCTCACGCGGGTTGAAGGGCTTGCCCAGATAATCGTCGGCGCCGATCTCCAGACCGATGATGCGGTCCACATCCTCCTTCAGGGCAGTGAGGAGGATGACCGGCGTGCGCGCGCCGGCCTGCAGCGCGCGGCAGAGATCGAGCCCGGAGGCGTCGGGCAGCATCAGGTCCAGCACCACCAGGTCGATGCGATGGGTGGCGAGCGCCTCCTCCATCTCGCGGCCGTCGCCCGCCGTGGTCACGCGGAAGCCCTGTGCCGTGAGGTAGCGCCCCAGCAGCTTGCGGATTTCCAGATCGTCATCAACGACGAGAATGTGTGCGCCCGCGTCCAACTCTGCTCACCTCCCGAGACCGCGCCTGAAGGTTTGTGCTGCGGCGGCGCAACACCATAAAGGACGCCCTCCGCGCGTTGGACCCCTGTTGTGTTCCGCCTCTTGCGTCCGAGTGTTGCCCCGCGCCGCCCAGCAACATTGCGTTACAAAATGGACCGCGGCGGTGACGTTCGGACACGAAGAGACCTTCGGCAGCAACAGGGGCGGGTCACGTTGCTCATCGAACAACATCGGACGGAGGCACACAATGCCGCGCACACCGATACGCAAAGCGCTGCTCGCCAGCGCTCTGGTTGCTCCGCTGCTGGCGATCGGGGTGCTCGCGTCGCCGGTCGCCACGAAGGCGAAGACGCAGGAGCGCCTGCCCCAGGTCGAAAGCGCCCGGTCCGTGCAGATGGCGGCCCTGGACGTGCAGGGCCCGCAGGGCGGTCCTCCGGGCTTCCCGCCGCCGGAGGGCGGTCCGAGGGCGGAGGGTCGTCCCTCCGGTCGTCCCCGCCCGCCCGGCGGGCCGCTAGCCCTCGCCCGCAACCTTGCCGCCGCGGAAGTGGCTCTCGGCATCCGCGCCGCCCAGCTTGATGCCTGGCGCGATTTCACCGATGCCCTGCAGGCGATGCTGCCGCCGCCGGACCTGCCGCCCGGCCCGCCCCCCGCGCCCGGGGCTGAAGGCGTGCTCCCGAGGCCCGAGGCCTTCGCCCTCACCTCCGCCTTTGCCTCCCACGTGGAGGCGGCGGGCAAGGCCGGCACCCGGTTGTCCCAGGCGGTGACGGCGCTGAAGGCGCGCCTCTCGCCGGAGCAGCTGGAGCGCATGGTGCGCCTGGAGCCGACCCTGCTTCCCCCTCCGCCGCCGCCCCCGGGGCCGATGGGGGCGCCCTGCCCACAGCAGGACCATTGCCTCCCACCCCGGTGAGGCTTCGCAAAGGAGGGGATGCTCGCCGCCCTTGATTGTCCCCTCCCTGCAGCGGGCGTGCCTCGGCACGCCCGCTGTCCGCGTTCGCGGGCTCCGGCGCGTGTCACACGCTTGTCGCCGGCGGTGGGTTAGAGGAAGATCCTGAAAACGATTTCAGCGACGCAATCCAGCGCCGCGTGCTTCAGGAAACGTCCTTGGCCCGCATCGTGACCATCCGCACCGTCGCGGAGCACGCCGGCTGCTCCATCGCGACCGTCAGTCGCGTGATCAACCGGTCTGCGCCCACCAGCACCGAGGTGGAGACCCGGGTGCGCGCCGCCATCACTGCCCTGGGCTTCCGCCCGAGCGAGATCGGCCGGGCGCTGAAGACTCTGCGCATGCGCACGCTGGGCGTGGTCATCCCGAGCCTTATGAACCCGGTCTTCGCCGCCTCCGTGGCCGGCATGGAGGCCGCCGCGCGCGAGCGCCGCCACACCCTGCTCCTCACCGCCACGGATTACGAGGCCGGGCGCGAGGCGGAACTGGTGGAGACGCTGGTGGCGCAGAACGTGGCCGGCCTCATCCTCACCGTGGCCGACGCGGACGAGAACCCCACGCTGGACATGCTCGACGCCGAGCATATCCCTTATGTCCTGATCCACAACGAGCCGGTGCGCACGCGACGCGCGGCCGTGTGCGTGGACAACGCCGCCGCGACCTTCGCCCTCACCGGGGCGATGATCGCCGCCGGGCACCGGCGCATTGCCTACCTCGCCGGCCGCTTCTCCACCTCCGACCGCTCCCGCCGCCGGCACGAGGGCTATGCGGCGGCCATGACGGCGGCCGGGCTGACGGCCGAGGCGCCGGTGGAGCTCGACTACCTCAGCGATGTGCCCGGCCATGCGGAGGCCCTCGCCGGCCTGTTCCTCAGCCCCGGCCGCCCCACCGCGGCCTTGTGCTCCAACGATCTCCTCGCTCTTTCGGTGGCCGGCGCGCTGCGCGACCTCGGCCTCGGCGTGCCTGCCGACGTCTCCCTCGCCGGCTTCGACGGCATCGCTCTCGGCCACGTCATGAACCCGACGCTCGCGACCGTCGACACCCCTACCCGCCGCATGGGCGAGCGGGCGGTGGAGATGCTGTTCGCCATGCTGGAGGACGATGCGCCACCGCGCGTCGAGCACCTGCCCTTCACCCTCCGTCCCGGCGGCACGCTCGCCGCCGCGCCGGCAGATGCCGTGTCTGTTCCCTGTTCCCCCGTTTCCAACCCGTGAGGCCGAAGCCATGCGCCGCACCCTGACTGGTCTTGTCGCCGCGAGTGCCCTTGCCGCCCTGTCGCTCGCCCTCGTCCCGGCGCGTCCCGCCGTGGCGGCGGACGCCATCTGCTACAACTGCCCGCCCGAATGGGCCGACTGGGGCGCCATGCTGAAGGCCATCAAGGCTGATCTCGGCATCGACGTGCCGCAGGACAACAAGAATTCCGGCCAGTCCCTCGCCCAGATCCTCGCCGAGAAGGCGAGCCCGGTGGCGGACGTGGCGTATCTGGGCGTCACCTTCGGCATCAAGGCGAAGGATGCCGGCGTGACCCAGCCCTACGAGCCGAAGGGCTTCTCGGAGATCCCCGACGGCCTGAAGGACAAGGACGGGAACTGGTTCACCATCCATTCCGGCACCCTCGGCCTGTTCGTGAACAAGGATGCCCTGGGCGGCGCCCCGGTGCCGGCCTGCTGGGCGGACCTGCTGAAGCCCGAATACAAGGGCCTCGTGGGCTATCTCGATCCCACCTCCGCCTTCGTGGGCTATGTGGGCGCGGTGGCTGTGAACGGTGCCACGGGCGGCTCCCTCGACGACTTCAAGCCTGGCATCGAATACTTCAGGAAGCTGCAGGCGAACGGGCCCATCGTGCCGAAGCAGACGTCCTATGCCCGCGTCGTCTCCGGCGAGATTCCGATCCTGTTCGATTACGACTTCAACGCCTACCGGGCCAAATATTCGGAGAAGGGCAACTTTGCCTTCGTCATCCCCTGCGAGGGCACGGTGGTGGTGCCCTATGTGATGACCATGGTGAAGGGCGCGCCCCATCCGGAGGCGGCGAAGAAGATCCTCGACTATGTGCTCTCCGACAAGGGCCAGGCCATGTGGGCGAAGGCCTACCTGCGCCCCGCCCGCAACGTCGAGCTGCCGAAGGAGGTGGCGGATCGCTTCCTGCCGGCCGCCGACTATGCCCGCGCCAAGCCGGTGGACTATGCCAAGATGGAAGCGGCGCAGAAGGGCTTCTCGGAAGCCTATCTCAACGCGGTGAAGTGAGGCGGTCCGCATCTTGAACCGCGCCCGGCGCGCGACCCGGTCGGCTTGCGATGCAGGCTGACCGGCGCCGGCTCCAGCCCTGTCATCCCCCGGCGCGCCCGGGGGAAGCGTCCGGGCCGGAACGCTCGCCGCCGCGCCGGTCCCTTTCCATCCAGGCCCAGCTCCCATGCACAGCGCCGACCGTCTCGCCCGCCTGTTCCTGCTGCCGCTCTTCCTGTTCGTGGCGGCCTTCTTCCTGCTGCCTTTGGTGCGGCTCGTGGGCGTCGCCGGCTCGGGGCCGAACGGGCTGGCGGAATATTTGGCGATCCTGACCAATCCCCGCCATCTGGCGACGCTGGTGGCGACGCTGCTCCTATCGGCAGCCGTCACCGCCGCGACCCTCGCCATCGGCACGGTGGTGTCCCTGTTCCTCGCCCGGAACCGCTTCCGGGGCCGTCCGCTTCTGGTGTCCCTGCTGACCCTTCCGCTCGCCTTTCCCGGCGTGGTGGTGGGCTTCATGATCATCCTGCTGGCGGGCCGGCAGGGGCTGCTGTCCAGCCTGTCCGTGGGGCTCGGAATGGGGCGGTGGGTCTTCGCCTATTCCATGGCGGGCCTGTTCGCCGGCTATGTCTATTTCTCGCTGCCGCGCGTGCTCGTCACCCTCATGGCCGCGGTGGAGAAGCTCGATCCGGCCCTGGAGGAAGCGGCGCGCTCGCTGGGCGCGGGGCGGCTCGCGGTGCTGCGGGACGTGACGCTGCCGGGCATCGCCCCGGCGCTCATGGCCTCCGGCGCCATCGCCTTCGCCACCGCCATGGGGGCCTTCGGCACCGCCTTCACCCTGGCGACGCGCATCGACGTGCTGGCCATGACCATCTACACGGAGTTCACCCTCAACGCGAACTTCGCCACGGCGGCGGCGCTCTCCATCGCGCTGGGCCTTATCACCTGGGCGGTGCTGGCGCTGTCGCGCAATCTCGCCGGCTCCGGCGTCGCGGCGGCGGGGTGAAGCCATGACGCCCCACCGCCTGACCTTCGCCTTCCAGCTGCTGGTGACGCTCATCGCCTGCGCCTTCCTGATGGTGCCGGCGGGGGCCTCCATCCTCGCCGGCTTCACGACGAATTACTTCCGCGGCCTCGCCTCCGGCCTGACGCTCGAATGGGTCAGGCAGGTGCTGGAGCTCTATTCGGGCACGATCCTGCTCTCGCTGGGGATCGCCCTCGGCACGCTTGCCGTCACGCTGGTGCTCGGCGTGCCCGCGGCCTGGGCGCTGGTGCGCCGGCCCTCGCGCCTGTCGCGCCTCGTGGAGGAGGTGGTGACGCTGCCGGTGGCCATCCCCGGGCTGGCTTTGGCGCTGGCCCTCATCCTCGCCTACGGCGGCTGGCGGGATTTCCGCATGAGCCCGCTGTTCATCCTCACCGGCCACGTGCTCTACACGCTGCCCTTCATGCTGCGCTCGGTGATGGCGGTGCTCGCCGCCGTCGACGTGCGCACGCTGGAGGAGGGGGCGGCCTCGCTGGGCGCCTCGCCGCTGCAGCGCTTCTTCCATGTGGTGGTGCCCAACGCGCGAGGCGGCATCCTCGCCGGGGCGCTGATGGTGGTGACGCTCTCCATCGGCGAGTTCAACCTCACCTGGATGCTGCACACCCCGCTCACCAAGACGCTGCCGGTGGGCCTTGCCGACAGCTACGCCTCCATGCGCCTCGAGATTGCGAGCGCCTACACGCTGGTCTTCTTCGTCATGATCGTGCCGCTGCTCGTCGCCCTGCAACTGTTCGGCCGCACTCCCGGAGGCGCGAAATGACCACCCCCTCCGGCGCCGCCATCACCGTCTCGGCCTGCGGCAAGACCTATGCGGACGGCACGCGCGCCCTGCATCCCGTCGACCTGCAGGTGAAGGCGGGCGAGACGCTGGTGCTGCTCGGTCCCTCCGGATGCGGGAAGACGACGCTCCTGCGCCTCATCGCCGGGCTGGAAACGCCGGATGCCGGCGGGCGCATCCTGTTCGACGGGGCGGAGGTGACGGCCCTGCCCATCGAGAAGCGCAACGTGGGCATGGTGTTCCAGTCCTACGCCCTGTTTCCCAACATGAGCGTCATCGACAACGTGGCCTACGGCCTGCGCGTGCGCGGCGCCGCCAAGGCGGAGCGGCGCGCCCGGGCCGGCGCGGTGCTGGAGATGATGCGCATCGGCCAGCTGGCGGAGCGGCGGATCGACCAGCTCTCCGGCGGCCAGCGCCAGCGCGTGGCGCTGGCCCGGGCGCTCGCCGTCCGCCCGCGGGTGATCCTGCTGGACGAGCCGCTCACCGCCCTCGACGCGGCGCTGCGCGAGCATCTGCGTTCCGAGATCGACGCGCTGCTCAAGCGCCTCGCCATCACCGCCATCTATGTCACCCACGACCAGGCGGAGGCGCTGGCGCTGGGCGACCGCATCGTGGTGATGAAGAACGGCGGCATCGCCCAGGTGGGCACGCCGCGCGAGGTCTATTTCCAGCCGGCCGACGATTTCGTGGCCGACTTCGTCGGCATCACCAACCGGCTAGAAGGGGCGGTGCGCCACGGGCGCTTCGAGACCGCGGCCGGCGTTCTCCCCATGCCCGGGCCGGACCGGGCGACGGCGCGCCTGCTGTTCCGCCCGGAGGCGGCGCGGCTCGCCAACCCAGCGGAAGCCCAGCTGGTGTTCGAGGTGGTGCAGGTGGAGTTCCAGGGCGCGCGCCAGCGCGTCACCCTCACCGGGCCGGGCGGGGTACGCCTCGTCGCCGAGGCCCCCACCGACATGGCTCTTGCCGCCGGGGGGGCTGTCGGGCTCATCCTCGATCCAGCCCGAATCGTTCTCGCCTGAGACCCCATGCTCATCGCCCAGCTGACCGACACCCACATCCGCCGCCCCGGCAGCCTCGCCTACGGGGTGGTGGACACCGCCATCTATCTCGCCGCGGCCGTCGACCACATCCTCGCCCTCGATCCGCGCCCGGACGTGGTGATCGTCACCGGCGACCTCACCGATTTCGACGACCCGGCCGAATATGCCCGTTTCCGCGAGATCACCGGCCGGCTGCCCATGCCCCTGTTCCCGCTGCCGGGGAACCACGACAGCTCGCAGGGTTTGCTCAGGGCCTTCCCGGAGATCGCCGCGCGTACGGCCGGCGGGCGCGTGAATTATGTGGTGGAAGGCTTTGCCCTCCGCCTCGTGATGCTCGATTCCACCGTCCACGGCCGGCCGCACGGCACGCTGGGGGAAGAGGGCCTTACCTTCCTTGATGCGGCGCTTTCGGCCGAGCCCAGCCTGCCGGCGCTGGTGTGTGCCCACCATCCGCCGTTCCTCACCGGCATCCGGCACATGGACGTGCAGAATCTGTTCGATGCCGATGCGCTGGCGGAGGTGCTGCGGCGCCATCCCCAGGTGTGCGCCTACACCTGCGGCCACGTGCACCGGGCGGTGACGACCACCTTCGCCGGCATCGCCGCGACCATCGGCCCGGCCCCGGCCCATTCGGTGAGCCTGGCGCTTGATCCGGCCGCGCCGCCCACCTTCCACATGGAGCCGCCGAGCCTGTCCCTGCACCTGTTCGCGGACGGCCGGCTCGTCACCCACCGCAGCTTCATCGGCACGTTTTCCGGGCCCCATCCCTTCTTCGGGCCGGATGGAAAGGCGATCGGCACGCCGGGCTGAGCTCGCCCGGGCCGGCTGAAGCGCGCCGGACGGAAGAACGCGAATCCCGGGCGCCCGCGCGGCGGCTGCGTCCAGGGGCCCCGGAGGGATCCGAGACCTTCACACCCCGTCCTGCCGCACCGACGCCGGCAGGAAGCACCGCCCGCCCTCGCCCTCGGGCATGAGGGGCAGGAAGGCGGCGCCCTCCTGCGCCAAGAAGGCCTGAAGGGCGCGGCCGGCGGGCAGCAGGCGCTTGTCCCGCGCCCGCACCACCAGCCATTGGCGCACCACCGGCAGGCCCTGCACGTCCAGCACCTTGAGGCGCCCGTCCGCCACCTCCGCCGCCACCGTGTGGGCGGAGATGAAGGACAGGCCGAGACCCGCCATCACCGCCTGCTTGATGGTCTCGTTGGAGCCGATCTCCATGGCGATGGGCGGATGCGGCACGCCCGCCTCGTCGAACACCCGCTCCATGAGCATGCGCGTGCCCGAGCCCGGCTCGCGCACCAGCAGGTCCTCCTTGGCGATATCGGCCGGTGTCAAGCGTCGCCGGCGAATCAGCCGATGCTCCGGCGGGGCGATGACCACATGCGGATGGTCGCCGATCACCTTGGTGTCGGCCTCCATGGCCGCCGGCGGACGGCCCATGACGGCGAGGTCGAGGTCGAGACGCATCAGCCCCTCGATGATCTCCTCGCGGTTGCCGATCATCAGCTTCAGCTCGATTGCCGGATGGCGTTTCCTGAATGCCGCCAAGGCCATGGGCGCGAAATACTTGGCGGTGGAGACCACCCCCACCACCACCGATCCGCGATCCGGGCTCTTCAGCGCGGCGATGGCCCGTTCGGCTTCCGCCAGAGCCTGGGCGATGCGCTGCTGGGCGGCGAGAAGCTCCTGTCCAGCGGCGGTCGGTCGCAGGCGTCCGTCGGCGCGCTCGAACACCGGCACGCCCAGGTCCTCTTCCAGCGCCTTCATCTGGGCGGTGACTGCGGGGGGGCTCAAACCCATGTCCTGCGCCGCTTTGGCGTAGGAGCCGGAGGCGGCGGCCAGGGCCACGAGGCGCAGCTGCTTCAGGGTCCAGTGGGGCATGGCTTCAGGTTTCCTGAATGCCTATTTCATGACATTCAAATTTACCTAAATCCTGATGCGCGGCAAGGTGGCTTCAACAAGCAAGGAGGGCCGCCATCATGGGTGCCGACGCCGCCATCGGGCAGATCAAGGATGCCAAGAAGAGGTACGCCGCCGGCGTGCTCAAGTATGCCCAGATGGGCTATTGGGACGGCGACTACCAGCCGAAGGACACCGATGTCCTGGCGCTCTTCCGCGTGACCCCTCAGGAGGGCGTGGACCCCATCGAGGCGGCGGCCGCCGTCGCCGGCGAGAGCTCCACCGCCACCTGGACCGTGGTGTGGACCGACCGCCTCACCGCCGCCGACATGTACCGGGCCAAGGCCTACAAGGTCGAGCCGGTGCCGGGTCAGCCGGGCCAGTATTTCTGCTGGGTCGCCTATGACCTCGACCTGTTCGAGGAAGGCTCCATCGCCAACCTCACCGCGTCGATCATCGGCAACGTCTTCTCCTTCAAGCCGCTGAAGGCCTGCCGCCTGGAGGACATGCGCCTTCCGGTCGCCTATGTGAAGACCTTCCGCGGCCCGCCCACCGGCATCGTGGTGGAGCGTGAGCGCCTCGACAAGTTCGGCCGCCCTTTGCTCGGCGCGACGACCAAGCCGAAGCTCGGCCTTTCCGGCAAGAACTACGGCCGCGTGGTCTATGAGGCGCTCAAGGGCGGCCTCGACTTCGTGAAGGATGACGAGAACATCAATTCTCAGCCCTTCATGCACTGGCGGGACCGCTTCCTCTACTGCATGGAGGCCGTCAACAAGGCCCAGGCCGAGACCGGGGAGGTGAAGGGGCACTACCTCAACATCACCGCCGGGACCATGGAGGAGATGTACCGCCGCGCCGCGTTCGCCAAGGAGCTGGGCTCCGTGGTGGTGATGGTGGACCTCATCGTCGGCTGGACCGCCATCCAGTCCATCTCCAACTGGTGCCGCGAGAATGACATGCTCCTGCACATGCATCGTGCGGGCCATGGCACCTACACGCGCCAGAAGGGCCACGGCATCTCGTTCCGGGTGATCGCCAAGTGGCTGCGCCTCGCCGGCGTCGACCATCTCCACACCGGCACCGCGGTGGGCAAGCTGGAAGGCGACCCCATGACCGTGCAGGGCTACTACAACGTCTGCCGCGAGATGACGACGAAGACCGACTATACCCGCGGCCTCTTCTTCGACCAGGACTGGGCGGGCCTGCGCAAGGTGATGCCGGTGGCTTCCGGCGGCATCCACGCTGGCCAGATGCACCAGCTCATCGACCTGTTCGGCGAGGACGTGGTGCTGCAATTCGGTGGCGGCACCATCGGCCATCCGGATGGCATCCAGGCGGGCGCCACCGCCAACCGCGTCGCCCTCGAGACGATGATCCTCGCCCGCAACGAGGGCCGGGATATCAAGAACGAGGGGCCGGAAATCCTCATCGAGGCCGCCAAATGGTGCCGTCCGCTGCGCGCCGCCCTCGATACCTGGGGCGAGGTGACCTTCAACTACGCCTCCACCGACACGTCCGACTTCGTGCCCACCGCGTCCGTCGCCTGAGGAGAAGAGACATGCGCATCACCCAAGGCACCTTCTCCTTCCTGCCCGACCTCACGCCGGCGCAGGTCCGCGCCCAGATCCAGTATGCCCTGGACCAGGGCTGGGCGGTCTCGGTGGAATATACGGACGACCCGCACCCCCGGAACACCTACTGGGAAATGTGGGGCCCGCCCATGTTCGACCTGCGCGATGCCGCCGGCGTCTATGGCGAGGTCGAGGCCTGCCGCGCCGCCAATCCCGGGCTCTATGTCCGGGTGAACGCCTTCGACTCCACCCGCGGATGGGAGACGGTCCGCCTCTCCTTCATCGTCCAGCGGCCGGAGAAGGAAGACGGCTTCCGCCTCGACCGCACCGAGGGAGAAGGCCGCACCCAGCGCTACGCCATCCAGAGCCGGGCCTACGCCGCCCGGTGACCTGATCAAGAGTTCCCAAGCTTCACCAGCGCGGCTGTTCCCACCGCGCCACTTAACGCCGAGGTTCGAGTCATGCTCGATGTTGCCACTCCCGCACCGTCCGCCGCGTTGCCGGCTGAGGCCGCCGAGAGCAAGCTCGACCTCGGCGCTCTCTTCACCGAGAGCGAGGTTCCCGAATTTCTCGCCGAGCTCGACGAGGGCCTGATCGGGCTGAAGCCCGTGAAGCGCCGCATCCGCGAGATCGCCGCCCATCTCGTCATCGGCCGCGCCCGCGAGCGCCTGGGCCTGACCTCGGGCGCTCCGACGCTGCACATGGCCTTCACCGGAAACCCGGGCACGGGCAAGACCACCGTGGCGCTCAAGATGGCGCAGATCCTCCACCGCCTTGGATATGTGCGGCGGGGTCATCTTGTCTCGGTGACGCGGGACGATCTCGTGGGCCAATATATCGGTCACACGGCACCGAAGACCAAAGAGATTCTTAAGAAGGCCATGGGCGGGGTTCTCTTCATAGACGAGGCTTATTATCTGTACCGGCCCGAGAACGAGCGGGATTACGGACAGGAGGCCATCGAGATCCTGCTGCAGGTGATGGAAAACCAGCGCGACGATCTGGTGGTGATCCTCGCCGGCTACAAGGACCGCATGGATCGCTTCTTCGAGAGCAATCCCGGCTTCCGCTCGCGCATCGCCCACCACATCGACTTCCCCGATTACGAGGACGGCGAACTGGTGGAAATCGCCAGGACCATGGCGGAGGAGGCGGACTACACCTTCAGCCCGCAGGCCGAGGTGGCGCTGGAGGAATATGTCGCCCTGCGCCGCACCCAGCCGAACTTCGCCAACGCGCGCTCCATCCGCAACGCTTTGGACCGCATGCGGCTGCGCCAGTCCCTGCGCCTGTTCGAGGCGGGCGGCCTTGCCGATCGCGACGCGCTCTCCACCATCGTGGAAGGCGATGTGCGCGCCAGCCGCGTCTTCGCCGGCGGCATCGACGCACCGAACTACACGCCCCGCGCCGAATAGGCCGCGGGACCAATAAGACCGGTGACGGCCCGCTGAACGGGCCGCACGGAGGAGACCCTCAGGGAGACCTGCCATGTTGGAGCCGAACGCCGATCATCGCGCCGCCCCGGCCATCACCCTTGCGTGCGCGCTCGAGGAATGGGCCGGCGAGGACGCCCGCCGCCGCGACGTCGCCGCGACCATCTCCGCCCTGGCCGAGGGCGCGACCGAGCTCTCCCGCGCCATCGCCGAAGGCCCGTTGGCCGGCGACCTGGCGCGGACCCTGTCCTCCGGTGAGGCCGGTGAGGGGCAGAAGGCGCTCGACGTCATCTCCAACGACATCGTCATCGGCGCGCTGAAGGCGGCGCCGGTCGCGGCGGTGGCGTCCGAGGAGAACGACGCGCCGGTGTTGCTGGACGCCGACAAGCCGCTGCTGGTCGCCATCGATCCCCTCGACGGCTCTTCCAACATCGACACCGACATTTCGGTGGGCACCATCTTCGCCGTGTTCCCGCGCCGCGACGACATCGACGCGGCGGAGCCGGCCGCATTCCTGCAGCACGGCCGCGACATGCTTGCGGCCGGTTATGTGATCTACGGTCCGCACACGGCGATGATGCTCACCGTCGGCGCCGGCACCTGGCATTTCGCCCTCGACAGGCAGGGCGCCTTCCGCCTCGTGAGCGCGGACGTGAAGGTGAAGGAGGGCACGCCCGAGTTCGCCATCAACATGTCGAACTACCATCACTGGGACGGGCCGGTGCGGGCCTATGTGGACGATTGCCTCTCAGGCCGGAACGGCCCGCGCGAGCGCGACTTCAACATGCGCTGGGTCGCGTCCATGGTGGCGGACGCCCACCGCATCTTCCAGCGCGGCGGCATCTACCTCTACCCCGGCGACAGTCGGAAGGGCTACGGGCAGGGCCGCCTGCGCCTCCTCTACGAGGCCTTCCCGGTGGCGTTCCTGATGGAGCAGGCCGGCGGCGGCGCCAGCGACTGCCGCGGCCCGATCCTCGACCTGACGGCGACCGGCCTGCACCAGCGCGTGCCGTTCGCGTTCGGCTCGCGGGACAAGGTGGCTCGCGTCGCCCGGTATCACCTGGAGCCCGCCGGCCACGGCGAGCGCTCGCCTTTGTTCGCGCGTCGCGGCCTGTTCATCTGATCCGCGCCCGACCTCAAGAAGAAGAGCCGAGCATTCCATGTCCGTGAAGCATCCCATCATCGTCGTCACCGGCTCGTCGGGCGCCGGGACGACCTCCGTCAAGCGCACCTTCGACCAGATCTTCCGCCGCGAAGGGGTCAAGGCCGCCTATGTGGAGGGCGATGCCTTCCACCGCTACGACCGCCTGGAGATGCGCGAGCTGATGGCGGCCGAGGCCGCCAAGGGCAACAAGCATTTCAGCCACTTCTCCCCCGATACCAACCTGCTCGGCGAGCTGGGCCAGCTGTTCAGGGACTATGGCGCCACCGGCTCCGGCCGCTTCCGCCACTATGTCCATGACGTCGACGAGGCGAAGGCCTATGGCACGGAGCCCGGCCGCTTCACCGACTGGGAGGACGTGGAGGGCGGCACCGACCTCCTGTTCTACGAAGGCCTGCACGGCGCGGTGGTCACCGACGATCTCAACCTCGCCCAGCATGCGGACCTGAAGATCGGCGTGGTGCCGGTGATCAACCTCGAATGGATCCAGAAGATCCATCGCGACAAGGCCACGCGCGGCTATTCCACCGAGGATGTGACCGACACCATTCTGCGCCGCATGCCGGACTACGTGCGCTACATCTGCCCGCAGTTCACGGAGACGGACATCAATTTCCAGCGCGTGCCCACGGTGGACACGTCCAACCCCTTCACCGCGCGCTGGATCCCGACGCCGGACGAATCGATGGTCGTCATCCGCTTCCGCGATCCGCACGGCATCGATTTTCCGTACCTGCTCTCGATGATCCACAACAGCTTCATGTCGCGGGCGAACTCCATCGTCATCCCGGGCAACAAGCAGGATCTCGCCATGCAGCTCCTGCTCACGCCCCTGATCATGAAGCTGATGGACAGGAAGCGTCGCGCCGGCTGACGCGCCCCGGCCCGCCGGGCCGGAGCGCGATCCATTCCCTCCTCCCGCGCCGGGGGGGAGGGCGAAGGGGGGAAGACGGCACGTCCTTTGAGCCCTTGGACGCGTGGCAGCC
This sequence comes from Xanthobacter nonsaccharivorans, assembly GCF_043194755.2. Lineage (NCBI taxonomy): Bacteria > Pseudomonadati > Pseudomonadota > Alphaproteobacteria > Hyphomicrobiales > Xanthobacteraceae > Xanthobacter > Xanthobacter nonsaccharivorans. The sequence continues at coordinate 5,232,499 of NZ_CM195526.1, forward strand.
GTCTTCCCCCCGCCTCCCTCCCGGAGGCCTCGGGCCGGACCGGCCGCTCCCCCGGTGGGGCGGACGAGGGGCGGCATGCCTTGGCGGCCGCCCGCATGAGAAGCTTTGCTGGAGACCATGGCGTGCCCCTCCCTCCCCTGCCCCGCCGGGCCGGGGGAAGACCGAGCAGGGGACAGGAAGCCGAACAGGGAGAAGTGCCATGACCGCGCATGCGATGACCGCCGCCACCCCCCTCGACGCCGCTCCGGTGCTCGACCGCTCGCCGGGTTCGCTGGCCTGGCCGGTGACGGCCGCCCTCCGGGCGCTCGCCATGGACGCGGTGGAGCAGGCGAAGTCCGGCCACCCGGGCGCGCCCATGGGCATGGCGGAGATCGCCGCCGTGCTCTGGCGCGAGACCCTGCGGCACAATCCCGCCAACCCCTCCTGGCCGGACCGCGACCGCTTCGTGCTGTCGAACGGCCACGGGTCCATGCTGATCTACGCGCTGCTGCACCTCACCGGCTATGACCTGCCAGTGAGTGAGCTGAAGCGCTTCCGCCAGCTGCATTCGCGCACCCCCGGCCACCCGGAATACGGCATGACGCCGGGCATCGAGACCACCACCGGGCCGCTGGGCCAGGGTCTCGCCAACGCGGTGGGCATGGCGCTCGCCGAGAAGACGCTGGCCGCCCAGTTCAACCGGCCGGGCCTTTCCATCGTCGACCACCGCACCTTCGTGTTCCTCGGCGACGGCTGCCTGATGGAGGGCGTGAGCCACGAGGCGTGCTCGCTGGCCGGCCGGCTCGGCCTCGGCAAGCTCGTCGCTTATTATGACGACAACGGCATCTCCATCGACGGCAAGGTGGAGGAGTGGTTCCCGGACGACACTCCGGCCCGCTTCGAGGCCTATGGCTGGCAGGTGATCCGCGACGTGGACGGCCACGATCCCGCCGCCCTGCGCGCAGCCACCGCGGCCGCCATTGCCGAGACCGTCAGGCCCACCCTCGTCTGCTGCAAGACGGTGATCGGCCGCGGCGCGCCCACCAAGCAGGGCCACCAGGACACCCACGGCGCCCCGCTGGGCAGCGAGGAGATTGCCCGCACCCGTGCGGCCATGGGCTGGGACCATGCGCCGTTCGAGGTGCCGGCGGAGATCTATGCGCAGTGGGACGCCCGCAGGGATGGCGCCGCCCGGCAGGAGGCGTGGGAGGCCCGCATGGCGGCCTATGAGCGCGCCTATCCGAACGAGGCGGCCGAGTTCCACCGCCGCCTCAAGGGCGATCTCTCGCCGGTGTTCCCCGACACGTTCGAGGTGGCGCTGAAGACGACGCTAGAAAAGGCCGAGACGGTCGCCACCCGCAAGGCAAGCCAGCAGGCCCTCGCCGCGCTGGCCCCCGCGGTGCCGGAGTTCCTCGGCGGCTCCGCGGACCTTGCCCACTCGAACCTGACCACCTTTCCCGGCGCGGTTCCCGTGACGCGGGACCCGGCCGGCAACCAGATCTTCTACGGCGTGCGCGAGTTCGGCATGTCGGCCATCGCCAACGGCATCGCGCTGCACGGCGGCTTCATCCCCTTCGTCGCCACCTTCCTCGTGTTCTCGGACTATGCGCGCAATGCCATGCGCATGAGCGCGCTGATGGGCCAGCGCGTCATCTACATCCTCACCCACGATTCCATCGGCCTCGGCGAGGATGGCCCCACCCACCAGCCGGTGGAGCATGTGGAGAGCCTGCGCCTCATCCCGAACCTCGATGTGTGGCGGCCGGCCGACACGGTGGAGACGCTCAAGGCCTGGCACGCTGCCTTGACCCGGAAGGACGGCCCGAGCGCCTTCATCCTGTCCCGCCAGAACCTGCCCATGTGGCCGCGCACCGCCGCGCAGCTCGAGGCCATCGAGAACGGCGCCTACGTGCTGCGCGAGAGCGAGGGGGTGGCGCGTGCCGTGCTCGTCGCTACCGGCTCCGAGGTGAAGCTGGCGGTGGCGGCGGCCGAGGCGCTGGATGATGCGGGCATCGCCACCCGTGTCGTGTCCATGCCTTGCCGCGAGCGCTTCGAGGCGCTGACGGAGAATGATCGCGCGGCCCTGTTCCCGAAGGGCGTGCCGGTGGTGGCGGTGGAGGCGGGCGTCACCCGCGGCTGGCGCGGCCTGACCGGCACCCGGGAGGAGGGCGTCACCGCCATCGGCATCGACCGCTTCGGCGAATCCGCGCCGGAGAAGGATTTGTGGCCCCTGTTCGGCTTCACCGTCGAGAAGGTGGCCGACGCCGTGCGCCGCGCCATCGGCTGAGGCGCAGGCGGCGCACCAGACGCACCGTTACGAACGTGACCTGACAAGGAGAGGACAATGGCCCTCGTTTCCATGCGCCAGCTGCTCGACCATGCGGCGGAGCATTCCTACGGCCTGCCGGCCTTCAACGTGAACAACATGGAGCAGGTGAAGGCGATCATGGACGCGGCCCGCGCCACGTCCTCGCCGGTGATCCTCCAGGGCTCGGCCGGCGCGCGCAAGTATGCGGGCGAGCCGTTCCTGCGCCACCTCATCGCCGCGGCGGTGGAGGCCTATCCCGAGATCCCCGTGGTGATGCACCAGGACCATGGCGCCTCCCCCGCCGTGTGCATGGGCGCCATCAAGTCCGGCTTCTCCTCGGTGATGATGGACGGATCGCTGAAGGAGGACGGCAAGACGCCGGCCGACTATGACTACAACGTCTCCGTCACCGCCAAGGTGGTGGAGCTGGCCCACGCGGTCGGCGTCTCCGTGGAAGGCGAGCTTGGCTGCCTGGGATCGCTGGAGACCGGAAAGGGCGAGGCCGAGGACGGCCACGGGGCCGAGGAGGCCCTCGACCATTCCAAGCTGCTCACCGATCCGGACGAGGCCGCCCAGTTCGTGAAGGCGACCCAGTGCGACGCGCTGGCCATCGCCATCGGCACCTCCCATGGCGCCTACAAGTTCACCCGCAAGCCGACCGGCGACATCCTCGCCATCGACCGCATCAAGGCCATCCACCAGCGCATCCCCACCACGCACCTGGTGATGCACGGCTCCTCTTCCGTGCCGCAGGAGCTGCTGGAGGAGATTCGCACCTACGGCGGCGACATCAAGGAAACCTACGGCGTGCCGGTGGAGGAGATCCAGGAGGGTATCCGCTACGGCGTGCGCAAGGTGAACATCGACACCGACATCCGCCTCGCCATGACCGCCGCCATGCGGCGCGTGGGCGCGAAGAACAAGAGCGAGTTCGACCCGCGCAAGTTCCTCGCCGCCGCCATGGAGGAGGCCAAGAAAGTGTGCATCAACCGCTTCGAGGCGTTCGGTTCCGCCGGCAAGGCGGAGAAGATCCGCGCCATCGAGCTGGACGAGATGGCCAAGCGCTACGTTTCCGGCGAGCTCAAGCAGGTGGTGCATTGAGCTTGGCCGAAGCCGGCGCGCTGGCGCGGGTGGTGGCCCCTGCCGTATAGGTGACGTGAGGCGGCCTCCGCCGCCTCGTTCCCGGGACGAGCGACAGCGCAGCTGGAGCGCCGATCCGGGATCCACGGAAAGGTCCTGCGCAGCAGGCTCTTTTCGACGACGGTCATGAAGGGAGCCGCCTTCGGCGCGTTGTTGCGCCGGGCCCCGGCTCTCCTTCCGCTGACGCTCCAGTCGGCCGGGGCACGAGATCGAGCCCCGGCTATCCAGACGTTGAGGAGACCCCCATGGCCCGCGCCCACCCCATCATCGCCCCGTCCATCCTCTCGGCGGACTTCACCCGCCTCGGCGCCGAGGTGGACGCCGTGCTCGCGGGCGGCGCGGAGTGGATCCATTTCGACGTGATGGACAACCATTACGTCCCCAACCTCACCATCGGCCCGCTGGTGCTCCAGTCCCTGCGCAAGGCGACGAAGGCCTTCGTGGACGTGCACCTGATGGTGAAGCCGGTGGACGGGATGATCGAGGCCTTCGCCGCGGCCGGCGCCGACCTCATCTCCTTCCACCCCGAGGCGAGCGAGCACGTGGACCGCTCGCTGCAGCTCATCCGCTCCAAGGGCGTGAAGGCGGGGCTCGTGCTGAACCCGGCCACCCCCCTCTCCGTCCTCGACTACACGCTGGATCAGCTTGATCTCGTGCTGGTGATGTCGGTCAACCCCGGCTTCGGCGGGCAGGCCTTCATCCCCTCGGCCCTCGACAAGCTGAAGGCGATCCGCGCGCGTATCGACGCCTCGGGCCGGGACATCCGCCTGGAGATCGACGGGGGCGTGAAGGTGGACAACATCGGCGCCATCGCGGCGGCGGGGGCGGACACCTTCGTGGCGGGCAGCGCCATCTACGGCGCCAAGGACTATGCAGCGACCATCGCCGCCATGAAGCTCGAGATCGCCGTTGCCACCGGCACCGCCGCTGCGGCGTGAGGGGAACGCTGAACGCTTCCGGTCACTCTTCGTGACCCCCATGCCCCGGTTGGTCCGGGGCGCGGGGGCTTGCGCATCGCCGCGCGGCTCTCCGCGCAGCGCGTGATCGCGCGTCTCACGCGATCTTCAGCGCCGCGCCGTCCGGCAGCATGCTGCCCGTCTCCCGCGCCTTCACGTGCCAGGAGAGCGCCTCCTCGATGATATGCGGGGTGTGGCCGCCCCGCGTCAGGGCGCGCGCGAAATAATCCTCCATCGCATCGCGGTAGAGCGGATGGACGCAATTGGCGATGATCGCCCGCGCCCTCTCCCGCGGCGCAAGCTCGCGCAGGTCGGCGAGGCCCACTTCGGTGATGAGGATGTCCACGTCGTGCTCGGTATGGTCCACGTGGCTCACCATGGGCACGACCGACGACAAGGCCCCGCCCTTGGCGATCGACTTGGTGACAAACACGGAGAGGTAGGCGTTGCGGGCGAAGTCGCCGGAACCGCCGATGCCGTTCATCATGTGGGTGCCGCCCACGTGGGTCGAGTTCACATTGCCGAAGATGTCGAACTCCAGCGCCGTGTTGATGCAGATGAGGCCGAGGCGGCGGATGATCTCCGGATGGTTGGAGATCTCCTGCGGACGCAGGATGAGGCGCGACTTGTAGTCGGTGATGCGCGGCATCACCTCGTGATATTTCGCCTTCGACAGGGTGATGGACGAGCCCGAGGCGAAGTTGAGCTTGCCGGCGTCGAACAGGTCGAAGGTCGAGTCCTGGAGGACCTCGGAATACATGGTGAGGTCGCCGAAGGGGCTGGCGATGAAGCCGTGCATCACCGCATTGGCGATGGTGCCGATGCCGGCCTGCAGCGGCTGCAGGCGGTTGGTCATCCGCCCGAGCTTCACCTCATGCTTCAGGAAGTCCATGAGGTGGGAGGCGATGGCCGCCGTGTCCGTGTCCGGCGGCAGCACGGTGGAGGCGGAGTCGAGCTTCTCCGTGATGACGATGGCGGCGATCTTCTCCGGCGGCACCGGGATGAAGGGCAGGCCCACGCGGCTTTCGGGGGTCACCACCGGGATCGGCTCGCGGAACGGGCGGCGGGTGGGAATGTAGATGTCGTGCAGGCCCTCCAGCTCGGCGGGCTGGGTGAGGTTGATCTCGACGATCACCTTCTTCGCCAGGATCGCGAAGGTGGCCGAATTGCCCACCGAGGTGGTGGGGATGATGCCGCCGGATGCGGTGATGCCGACGGCCTCGATCACCGCCACGTCGATGGGGCCGAGCTGGTTGGTGCGCAGGTGCTCCACCGTCTCGGACAGATGCTGGTCGACGAACATCACCTCGCCGGCGTTGATGGCCTTGCGCAGCGCCGGATCGGACTGGAACGGGATGCGCCGCGACAGCACGTGGGCCTCTGCCATCTGCTTGTCGAGGTCATTGCCGAGCGAGGCGCCGGTGATGAGGGTGATGCGCAGCGGCTCGCCCCGGGCGTGGGCCGCGCCGGCGCGGGCGGCGAGCGCCAGGGGCACGGCTTTCGCCTCGCCGGCACGGGTGAACCCGCTCATGCCCACGATCATGCCGTCCTTGATGAGTTGTGCGGCCTGTTCGGCCGAGACGATCTTTTCGCTGAGGGACGAGAGGCGGATACGCTCGTGGGGCATGGTCGGCCGTCCGGATCGTTGGGCAATCCTTCGCGCATAGCGAGCGGACCGCGGCGGGCGGAATTCGACTTAAGAGAATATCCCGATCAGGCGACGATGGCGACAGGCAGTCCGAAGGCATCGCGCTCGGGCGGGTCGGGAAATGACAAGGCCTTGCCGTCACTCATTCTTCGGGCGGAGACGGCGCAGGCGCACGCGTCCACGAGATCGTCGAGGCCTGCGCCGAGCGCACGGGCGTTCTGCTCATTAAGCAGGTCTGTTGGTATCCCCCATGCCTCCAAGAGCCTAATCCGAAGGTCGAGGCCCGGCGGATGGGGCCTGTTGTGGACCTTCTTCGGCAATTCGAGCGCCCGTTGCCCGTTCATGACGAAGAATGCGACTTCGGGATGACATTCAACCAGCTGGTTGCAAAGCTCCGGCCGGTTCCGCAGCAGCAGGTCCACTTCCGCAATCTTCGGAAAAAGATGGAAGCACTGCTTGGCCACGGCGCGCGGTGGATCGGAGGAGGCGCGGGCGGCGGCGCAGGCGGCCCGGTAGCGCTCGCTCTCGTCCCCGTCCCCGATCCCCGCCATGACGGCTGCCCGGGAGGGGACCGAGAAGACCGAGGATTGCCGCTTGCCGAGTAGGGGGCGCACCAGCCGCTCCGGGGCCCGGCCCTTCGCGCCGATCCGTTCCGGCAGGCCGATGGGCATGTCGACGGCGGCGGTGACGGGCGGCTGCGGGGCATCGAACACGTCCGCCACGGCTGCCACGCGCATCAGGCGCAGATTCGCGTTCCCATCCCAGCGCGCGACAATCCAGCCGCCGCGACACCCGTCGATCCCGGCGAAGGGGAGGGGCAACTCAGTCCTCCCCGGGCTTCGCCTGGGGCAGGGGAAGGGTGGAGGGCTGGGGGGCGGGGGCGGAATAGTATTTCCGCTTGATGGAGCCGGTCACGATGTTCCCGCCCTCCCCCTGGGAGACGGGCACGCCTTGCGGGCCCACCTGCCAGCCGGGCGGAAGGCCGCGCGGCTGGTTGGTATTTTGCGCGGGTGCGGCGGCGGGCTGCGGCGGATAGGCCTGGCCCTGGTAGCGCGGTTGCGGTGCCGGTGCGGCGCTGACGCTTCCCGCCGGGCGAAGCGTCGCGGTGGAGGCTGGCGGCAGGGGCGGCGGCGGAGGGGGCGGCTCCGCCATCACCGGTTCCGGGGCCGGCTGCTGAGCGGGCCGCGGGGCGAAGATGGAGGAGAGGAAGTTCGGTTGCTGCTGAGGTGGCGGTGCGGCCGGCATCGGCTCGGGCATCGGCTCCGGCGCGGCCATGGCCACCGGCGGTGCCTTCACGGCGAGGGGGGCGGGGGCCATCGGCGCGGGCATGGGCCGGGGCGCGGGCTTGCAGATGGTGCGGCCCTTCTCGTGCCGCATCAGGTCCACGTGGATGTGGTCGTAATGAAAGATGTTGGAGCCGGGGGCGAGCACGGTGGTGAAGCGCTCGCACGCCCCGGCCTGCACCTGCAGCAGGAAGCCCCGCTCCTCCGGCGTTCCCTTCCAGCCGTCCTTCACGGTGATCCAGCGCCCGTCCGCCAGGCGGAAGGCGCCCACGTCGAACGCATTGCCGAACGCGTGCTCGGAAATCTTGGCGTTGGGGTTGCCGTTGACCATGGCGCGGCAGGAATAGGAGGACATCTGCCGGATCGCGACGACCGGCTGGCCCAGCCAGGCGACGGCGGCGGGCTGGACCACGTCCTCCTCCCAGCGCTCGACCTGGTAGATGACGGGGCAGGCGAGCCGGGCTGCCGGCTCCACGATCACATTGCCCTGGGACAGGGCGTTGACGCGGAAGGGATGTTCCATGCCGCACTGACCCGGCCCGTCGATGGCCGACAGGGGCTCGATGAAGGCGGATGCCACCACGCCCTTGGCGGCGATGCACCGTTCCTCTTCCTCCGCGCGCCAGGGTTCGCGTGACGATCCGAAATCGAACCGACAGCCGGTGATCCCCGCGAGCAGAAGCGGGGCGAGGAGAAGCCAGAAGGAACCGCGCGCCATGGCGGCACCTTGGGGGATTCGGCGTTGCGAAGGGGTTAAGGCGCGGGGCTCTGGCCCCTATGCGGCGGCGCGGGTCCTTACATTCCGCTGCGGGGCGCGGGAGGGGGAGCGCGGCAGAGGGGAGAGGTCCGGCGCCGCGCCGCCATGGCCTTCAAGCAGCGCAACCATGTCGCGCTGGTCCCGTTCCCCTGCCGCACGGGCCGTGCGCAGGGCGGCGGAGGCCTCGGCCAGGGCGCGTTCATAGTCGGTCGCCAAGGCGCTCAGGGACCTGATGCGCAGGTGCAATAAAATCACCGCGGTGGTGGTTGCGACCAGCGCCGCAATGAGGACGAAAGCTGCGGGGTCGGACATCATCCATGGCCTCCGTTCCGCCGTCCCAGGTCCGGGGCGCTTCCGGAAAGCTTTTGTTCGACAGGGGCTTGGGTCATGCGATGTCGCCTCGGTTCCCATGGAGGCCAAAAGCCTGACCGATGTATCGGATGGTCCGGGCCGGCGTTCAATTCTCCGGAGGTGCTACCTGGAGGAGAATTGGTGCCGGGGTGGAGCCATATCATTCCGAAATGGCACAATCTCCTGCAACAACAGTGGGTTGCGTATGCTAGGTAACTCTCGTCGGTAGCACAGCCGAACCCTCCGCGGGGGTGGGGGGTGGTACCGGGCGTTGCGTTTTCGGAATCTCGTGCCACGCCCTGACCGGCACGGGGTGGTCGGGCCGGGTTGTTCGCCAGCGATGGCGACGCCTGGCTCGTTCCATTTCTCCGGCTCGTTCCGGTTTCAGGACCTTCCAGACCTTCGGCGGTTTTGACGCCTTCGCCTTTGGGGCGGGTCCGCGCCGGGCCTGCATCCATCTGCCGTCGCGTGCGCCCCCGCGCGCAGGTTCGCCGATATCAGCGTGAGGCGCTTGAAGACGCGGCCGGTCCCTGCGTCGACGGCGCAGCCCCGGATGGGGTGAGGTTTTATGATACCCTCAATCGAGGGTGATGCCGAACCGCTCCGCCTGCCGCCGGACGAAGGCCTCCATCCGCTCCCGCCCCAGGTCGGTGAGGGTTACGAGGATGCGGCGCCGGTCCCGTGGGTCGGGCTGCCGGGCGAGGAGGCCGGCGCCCTCCAGGTCGTCGATGCGGCGGAGCGCCGTGGTGGTGGGGGCGCCGGAGGCGATGCACAGGCTGGTGACGGAGATGGGCCGGGCGCTGGCCTCGGCCACCGCGAGGTCGAGCATCATCTCCCAGGCGGGGTCGGAGAACAGGCCGGCCTGGAAGATGGCGTCGCGGTCGGCCCGGGCGGCCACCAGGGCGCGCAGGTAATTGGGCCGGGCGATGTGGCCGGCGGCGGGCGCATCGCCCTCGGCCGCCGCGCCTTCGTCGTCCACCAGCGCGAGGGCCCGGGTGATGGCGTGGGCGACCTCCTCCGCCGCGAGGGGCTTCTGCAGGAAGTCCACCGCCTGCAGCCGCAGCGCGCCCACGGCGCGGTCGAGGGAGGCGTGGCCGGTGATCACGATGGCCGCCATGGGATGGTTGCGCCGCCGCACGGAGAGCTTCTGCAACAGCTCGATGCCGTCGATGCGGGGCATCTGCAGGTCGGTGACGATCACCTGCAGGCCCTCGTTCTGCTGCACCAGGTCGAGCGCCTCGATGGCGGTGGCGGCGGTGATGGACGGGATGCCGAGCATCTCCAGCCCCTCGTGCAGCTCGGCGAGCACGTCGGGATCGTCATCCACCAGCAGGACGCGGGGCGCGGACGACGTGGGGTTCATCTCGTGCGATCTCCTTTGGCACCGCCGGAGCGATGCCTCATCCCGTCCGCGGCGCCGGCCGCCGGCAGGGTATCGGGAGCGTGACGCGGCACCACCGGAGGCCGGAGCCCGCCGGCCCGCCACCCCTCCGGCGCATGCGGCCCGAGCGCCGCCTCGGCCCCTCGAAGGCCGGGCCGGCGGCAATCTCCACCAGATTGGGGGCGAATAGAGACCTGCATGCGAGGTGCCGCCGCGAATCTTTCCGCCCCGGAAGATGCTCTTCAAGATGTTGATATGGCAAGCGCTCCTTTCACGCTTTCCTGCGCCGGAACGCGCGCCGCCGCCGCGAAGGGGGATGGCGGACGCGGCGGGACGGCTGGGGCGGGCCCGCGGTTCCGGCCGGTTCCATTCCAATTTGGTGCAGGTTCGGGTTGACGGGCCGTTGTCCTCCCGTTGCATTGAGGGCCTCCTGGCTGGGTGAAGCGGCCGGGCCGCGCGGCCGTGCGGGCTTCCGCCGGCCGGTTCCGTGACACGGCCGGATACCGGTCTTCCGTCGGTGGCGAGATGGGCCCGGTACTGATCGTCGATGACGAGCCCGAGTATCTCGACGAACTGGTCGAGGCGCTGTCCTTCCGGGGCATCCCCGCGGTGTCGGCGGGGCAGGGGGCGCGGGCCGTGGCGCTCCTCGCCGACGATCCCTCCATCCGCGTGATCCTCACCGACCTGCGGATGCCGGACATGGACGGCATCTCCCTCATCCATGCGGTGCGCGCGGCCTATCCGGCGCGCCGGCTGGACTTCCTCGTCATGACCGGGCACGCTGCCGAGGCGGACATCGAGCGGGCCATGGCCGAAGGGGTGCTGCGCTGCTTCCCCAAGCCGCTCGCCTTCGATGCGCTGTACGAGGCTCTGGCGGACCTGAACGCGCGTGATGCCCAATCCTGAAGCCAGGACGCCCGAGGCCAGGAACAAGCGGCTCCGTCGGCTCCTCGACCCGGTGACGGTGATGCTCGGAAGCCTCGTCTTCCTGGTCGGCGTCATTCCCTTCACCGCGGCCCTGGTGCTGTACCAGCTGCACAGCCGCGCCCAGCTCGAGATCGCCGAGACCTCGGCCAACCGCACCGCCACCTTGCTGCTGCGCAGCTTCGAGCAGGCCATCGAGCCCATCGACGCGCTGCTCATCAACTTCGCCAACAGCTACGATGCCGGTGCCACCCCGCAGCAGATCTACGAGGCGCTGAGGAGCTTCAGCCTGCCCACGGCGGTGGTGCAGTTCTCCGTGGTGGACAAGGACGGCGTCCTCGTCGCCAGCAACCTCGCGCCGCCGGGTGGGGAGCGGGTGGACGTTTCCGACCGTGAGCACATCCGGGTGCAGATGGGCAAGGACCCGGGGGGCGGGGACCTGTTCATCTCCAAGCCCGTGCTCGGGCGGGTGTCGAAGAAATGGACCATCCAGCTCACCCGGCCCCTGGGCGATGCCGAGGGCCGCTACGCGGGCATCATCGTCGCCTCCTACGCCATCAGCGACTTCATCGATTTCTACAAGCAGCTGCGCACCGAGGACCAGATGCTGATCTCCCTCATCGGGCGCGACGGCGTGGTGCGGGCGCGCGCGGCGGCGGAGACCTCGTTCGGCGACGACGTGTCGAAAAGCCCCTCCTACCAGGAGGCGCTGCGCAGGGGCTTCAGCGTCTACAACCAGGTCAGCGCCGTGGATGGGGTGGAGCGCGTCGGCTACACGCTGCTCTCCGCGAAATATCCCATCCTCGTCACGGTGGCCTATTCGCTGGCCTTCGTGCAGCAGCAGTCCGCCGGGTTCCGGGTCGCCATCTGGTCGACGGCGCTCGGCCTGTCCGCCGCTTTGCTCATCGTGGTGCTGCTGGGCGCGCGCTACCTCCGCCTGCAGAAGCGGCTCGAGGCCGAGGAGGTGCAGCACCGTGCCCGCCGGCGCGAGGCGAACGTGCTGGAGGCCATCAGCCGCGTGCCCGGCGTCGCGGTGATGCAGGTCACCGAGGACGGGGCGGGCACGGTGGGCACCGCCTCCGGCGAGCCGCTCTCCACCGTCATGCGCACCTATCTGGACAGCTCGCGCTTCCGCGCCTTCGCCAGCCGCCTCACCGGGCCGAAGCTGCGCAGCGAGCACCTCTCCGACGGCACCCGCGAGCTGGAGGTGGAGATGGTGGTCGCCCCCCTCGTGGGCATCGACAAGGGGCCCCTGGGCTCCGACCGCGACGTGGTGGTCTTCGCGGTCGACCAGACCCAGCGGCGGGTGGAGGAGAACAAGCTCTACCAGATGTCGAAGCTCGCCTCCCTCGGCGAGGTGGCCACCGGGCTCGCCCACGAGATCAACCAGCCCCTCGGGGTCATCCGCCTCGCGGCCGCCAACGCCCTCACCGGCATGAGCCGCGGCCTGCCGCCCGAGCACCTCGCCGGCAAGCTGGACCGCATCCTCCAGCAGACGGTGCGCATGAGCCGCATCATCGACCACATGCGCATCTTCGGCCGCAAGAGCGACGAGCGCCTCCAGCCCTCGCGCGCCGCCGACGCGGTGGAGGGCGCGCTGCAGGTGGTGGGGGCCCACTTCCGGCTCGACAACATCGAGGCGGTCACGCAGGTGGAGCCGGACCTGCCCGAGGTGCTGTGCCGGCAGGACCAGCTGGAGCAGGTGATCATCAACCTGCTGCAGAACGCCCGCGACGCCATCGTCGAGCACCGGGCCCGCGCGCCCGCGGAGCTGCCCGGCCGCATCCGCGTGAGCGTGGCCTGCGAGCCGTCCGGCGGGCCCGCCGGCACCGTGCGGATCGAGGTGGAGGACAATGGCGGCGGCATGCCCGAGGCGGTCATCGGCCGCATCTTCCAGCCCTTCTTCACCACCAAGCCGCCGGGCAAGGGCACCGGCCTCGGCCTGTCGGTGAGCTTCGGCATCATCCGCGACCATGGCGGCAGCCTGACGGCTGCGAACACGGCGGAGGGCGCCGTGTTCACCATCCGCCTGCCGGCGCTGGTGGCGTGCGGCCCGGGCCCGTCGCAGCCCCAGGCCCGGTGATCGCCGGTTCCACGCGCGGCCTTCAACAGGAGCTTTGATCGAGCCCCTTCCTCGCGCACCGAGGGCGTGCTGTTCTTCGCGCGGCGACCCAGGACGCCGGGAGGAAGAAAGAATGAGACGCCCCTTCTTCGTAGGCCTCGCTCTCTTGGCGGGCATCGTGGCGGCGCAGGCCCAGGGCGCGCCCGCCACGCCCGCGCCCATCACCGCCGCCTGCTCGCAGGCGCGGCTGTGCGCCCTCAAGCAATTCTACGAGGTGAAGAACTTCCGCATCGGCGGCAAATACGACCTGTCCGCCCCGCAGAAATGGGAGTTCGGCGGGGAGGGGGGCACCACCCTCGAATCGCTGGGCGCCGGCCCGCTGAAGACCGCCTATATCGCCCTGGGCACCCCCGTGCGCAACGCGGCGGGGGAGATCACCAACGCGGTGGTCGTCAACACCTTCTATTCCGGCGACGCCACCGACATGTACGCCCAGTGGGTGGAGGGCACGACCCTGTCCGGCGGGCCGGTGATCGGCCCGGGCAAGGCCATCGACACCGACCAGTATTACGTGGTCATGACCGATGCGCTGGGCCTGTGGGGCACCTCCAAGCCCTCCGAGGGGCTGGGGCAGAAGTTCCCGCAATACAGCTACCAGGACATGGTGCAGGCCAACTACCGCATGCTGCGCGACCACCTGAAGGTCGCCCGCGCGGCGCTGGTCACCGGCGTCTCCATGGGCGCGACCCAGACCTATGTCTGGGGCGTGATGCACCCCGACTTCATGAACGGCCTGATGCCCATCGGCGGCACCAGCCAGTCGGACGGCGGCGATCCGGTGGGCAACTGGACCTTCCAGCTCATGTCCGCCGCCATCGAGTCCGATCCCCAGTGGCGCGCCACCGGCGGCAACTACTACAACCTGCCGAAGGACAAGCACCCCAACCAGGGTGTCGCCTTCGGCTGGTCGGTGCTGCTGCTCACCGGCTTCGACTTCGACTTCCGCTCCCAGCAGGACTGGGCGAAGGTGCAGCCGGACATCTTCTACTGGAACCCGCCCACCCCGCAGGCCGGCGCCTCGGTGAACGCGCGGGCGCTGCTGTTCGACGCGGTGGACCTCCTGTGGCGCAACCGCGCCGGCGAGACCTACAACATCAACGACCAGCTCGGCCGCATCAAGTCGCGCACGCTGGTGATGCATATCGAGAACGACCAGTGGCTCACCTTCGACCGCGCCAAGCGCACGGTGGAGAAGGTGCCCGGCGCCGATTTCGTGCATGAGCGCAGCCCCGTCGCCCATTACGGCGTCTTCCCCATCCTGAAGAACCGCCAGTTCGACCCGACGGTGGCCGCCTTCCTCGGCGACGTCTCGCGCCTCACCCGCGGGCAGGACCTGGTGGCGAAGACCTACCGCAACCCCGCCGTCGCGCAGGCCATCACCCCCGACACCTCGTTCTGGAACACCTTCGTCACCTATCCCTTCCCGGTGAAGAAGACGAAGGCGAAGGATTCCCGCGGCATCGAGTGGGACATCGGCTACATGGACGAGTATGCTGGCACGGCCGCCAATCCGGACGTGCTGGTCATCGTCCACGGCAAGGGCGCGTTCGGCGGCCACTACGGCAACATCATGCGCATCGCCCTTGAGCGGGGCCTGCGGGTGATCGCGGTGGACATGCCCCACTACGGCATGTCCGGCCCCGGCAACCTCGACAAGAGCCCCGCCCGCACCATGCAGGAGATGCGGGAGGTGCTGCACGAGGTGGTGGTGAACCAGCTGAAGGTCCCGAAGGCGGCCTATCTCGGCCACTCCATGGGCGGGCAGATCGTGCTCGGCTATGCCCTCACCTGGCCGGACGCGGTGTCGAAGCTGATCCTGGAGGCCCCCGCCGGCCTCGAGGAATATCCGCGCGAGGTGACGGTGGCGCCGGGCAAGAAGCTCGACTTGTTCGACCCCGCCTTCGCCCATGACTTCGACAAGTGGAAGGCCACCTGGGACCAGACCGGCCTGCGCGACCGGGAGAAGAACCTCACCGCCCAGCAGATCGATGACTTCTTCCACTTCAGGAGCCGCGATCCGGTGTCCGGGGCGGTGACGCCCCAGCGCAACGGCTACTTCCTGCGCGACAGCGAGTACGCCCGCCTGCACACCGCCCAGCGCATCGGCATGATCAAGGGCGATCCGCGCGAGCTGCAGCAGTGGGTGGATGTCTTCATCTTCGACATCTACGGCATGGTGGCCGAGCTGCAGGAGAAGGACCCGGCGAGCCTCTACAAGCGCCTCACCCAGATCAAGGTGCCGATCTTCCTGGCGTTCGGCGACAAGGAGCCGTTCATCCCCGGCTATGCCTTCAACGGGCTCGACGACCTCTCCCGCCAGCTCATCCTGCCCTTCATGCGCCGGATGAACGCGGCCGGGGGCGACGTGCAGCTGAAGATCTATCCCGGCACCGCCCACTTCATCCACACGGACGAGCCCGTCGCCTTCGCCGAGGACGTGGTGGACTTCGTGGAGACCGGGCGGGTGGCCACCGGCACGCCGGCGAGCGTCGACCGGCTCATCCACGGCGCGGCGGCTGCGGCCGCGCCGGCCGAGGCCAAGGCGGCCGCGCCCACCGGCCTCAACAAATAGGAGCGGCCATGCCGAGCGTGAAAGCAGGCGAGGTGACCCTCGCCTGGCGTGAGTGGGGGGAGGGCGACACCGTCGTCCTCTTCATCCACGGCAACCTCGCCTCCAAGGACTGGATCGAGCTCGCCGCCCCGCACTTCCCGCGGGGCGTGCGCACGATCGCCATCGACTGGCGCGGCTGCGGCGACAGCGAGAAGCCGGAGCCGCGCGCCGACTTCTCCAACTACTCCATCGCCCAGCACGCGGACGACATGCTGGCGGCGCTGGACGCGCTGGGCATTTCCTTCTGCCACCTCGCCACCCATTCCACCGGGGGCATCATCTCCACGCGCATGATCCTGAAGCAGCCGAGCCGCTTCGGGCGCGTCTTCTCCTTGTCCCCCGTGGGGCCGCAGGGCATCGACTTCCCGCCGGAGAAGGCCGCCTTCTTCGGCGAGATGAAGAAGGACAAGGCGCTGACCCGGCAGATCATGGCCGCCACCGCCGCGAGCCTGTTCCAGCCGGACAGCCTGGTGGAGGGGCCGGCCCGCTTCCGGGCGGACGCGGGGCCGCGCGCGGCCCTGTTCGAGCGCATCGTCGACCAGGTGTTCGCCGTCTCCGACGGCATCTGGTTCGGCACGCCGGACACGCTGACCAGGGAGGCGAAGAGCGGCGAACTGAAGGCGGTGATGGGCCGCATCACCCACCCCCACCTGGTGGTGTGGGGGGCCGAGGACAAGGTGATCCGCGAGGCGGACATGAAGGAGATGGCCGACGTGATGCCCGATTGCCGCTTCGTGGCGGTGCCTGGCATCGGCCATTCCCTCAATCTGGAGGAGCCGGAGCTCTACGCCGGCTATTTCGGCGCCTGGTTCGGCGGGCTGGCGTTCTGAGGGGGCTTTCGCCCTCACCGCGTCATCCCCCGGCCCGTCCGGGGGATCCACGCTGCGGCGAGACGGTTGCGGAGGTCCTCAGGCGCGGGGCCCGCGTCCGGGTGGATGCCGCGGACACGCCGGGGCATGACGGTGCCTGCAAGGAGGGCCGGGTAGACCTTCCGACGTCCGGTCGCGTGGCCGGGGCGGGAGTCTTCCCTTCGCCGCGTTCCCCCCGGCTCGTCCGGGGGATCTACCCTGCGGCGAAACGGTTGCGGAAGTCCTCAGGCGCAGGGCCCACGTCCGGGTGGATGCCCCGGACGGGCCGGGGCATGACGGTGGTGGGGCCCCGCAGTCCTTCGGATGACCGCGCGTTGATGGGGGATCGGGGGGACATTGCGTCTGGGGAGTGGCACAGCGGGATGGTGCGCGGAAGGGTTGCCGACAGGCGTCCGTCCCGGGCCGTGCCTCTCCTCACGCCTCGCCGGCGCGGCTCTTCAGGAAGCGGCGGAAGGCGCCGAGGGTCTTTTCGGAGACATAGTGCTCCATGCCTTCCGCGTCGGTCTCGGCCGCATCCTCCGGCACGCCCACGGCGAGGAGGAAGTCCACCACCAGCCGGTGCCGGGTGCGCACGCGCTCGGCCATCTTCGCGCCTTCCTCCGTGAGGAACACGCCGCGATAGGGGCGGGAGGTGACGAGCCCCTCGCGCTTGAGCCGCGCCAGCGCCTTGGTGGCGGTGGGGTGGGTGACGCCGAGGCGCCGGGCGATGTCGGTGACGCGCGCCTCCCCGTGCTCGGCGATGAGGTCGGCGATCAGCTCGGTATAATCCTCGAGGATCTCGGCGGAGCGGGCCGTGCGGGCCCGGCTGAAGCGGCGGACCTCGTCGGCCTCCGCGGGGGTGGGCGCGGCCTCGCCGGCGCCTTTCGGGCGGGCGCCCCTCGTGTCCGCGTCGTCCGCGCGCTCTTTTTCCGCGCGCATGGGAGCGGCGCCCTTATCCCGCGCCGCCTTCTCTCTCGCGCCCTTTCCGGCGGCGGCCACCGGCGCGGCGGCCCGGGCAGAGCCCTTCTGAGCAGTCGTCACGCGCATCCCCGCATGAGCCGAGACCCGGCGGATGCCCCGCCCCGGTCGAATCGGGATTGAAACTGCGACGACATTATGAAGACGGGCCTGGGCAGGCAACCTGTGCCCCCTTCCCGTGTCATCGCCCCGTATCTTCACCGCACGTCTTCACCGCAGTTTTTCACCGCACGTCTTCTCCGCAACGTCCTCACGCCGTGCTCCCGCCGCCGGTCCGTCGTCGTTCCAGCCTCCGCCCTGCGCTCTGCCGGCTTCGTTCCGCAGCGCCCGCGGGCGGGGCCTCCGCGTCTTCCCGTTGCGGCTTGCCTCAGGAGAATGTTGCAATAAATGTAGCTGTGGCTACATTATGAGGTAAGTGCAACGCAACATAGCCGAAGCCATGAGCGAGCAAGCCATGAGCGATGCCGTTTCCACGGCCCGCTCCTCGATGACAGATCGCACCGCCCACGCGATCCATGAGGTTCTCGCGGGCCGCCGCCGCGGGCCGGCCGCAGCGCTGCTGTTCGCGGGGCCGGCGATCATCGCCTCCATCGCCTACATGGACCCCGGCAACTTCGCGACCAACATCCAGGCCGGCGCGGGCTACGGCTACACGCTGCTGTGGGTGGTGGTGATGGCGAACCTCATCGCCATGCTGTTCCAGGCGCTGTCCGCCAAGCTCGGCATCGCCACCGGCCGCAACCTGGCGGAACACTGCCGTGACCACCTGCCGAGGCCGCTCGTGTGGGTCATGTGGGGCGTGAGCGAGATCGCCGCCATGGCCACCGACCTTGCCGAGTTCCTCGGCGGCGCCATCGGCCTCTCGCTGCTGTTCGGGCTGCCGCTGATCGCCGGCATGGGCGTCACCGCGGCGGTCACCTACGCCATCCTGCTGGTGGAGAACCGCGGCTTCCGTCCCATCGAGCTCATCATCGGCGCGCTCGTGGGGCTCATCGGCCTGTGCTACCTGGTGGAGATGGTCGTGGCGCCGGTGGACTGGGGCGAGGTGGCCCGCCACGCGGTCTCCCCGCAGATCCCGGACGGCGCCGCCCTGGTCATCGCCGTGGGCATCATCGGCGCCACCGTCATGCCCCACGCCCTCTACCTGCATTCCGGCCTGACGCAGAATCGCACCACGCCGCAGAACAACGCCCAGCGGCGCATGCTGGTGCGCTTCTCCAATCGCGAGGTGGTGCTGGCCCTCTCCGTGGCGGGGCTCGTCAACATGGCCATGGTCATCATGGCCGCCAGCGCCTTCCACCAGGGCCACAGCGACGTGGCGGAGATCGAGACCGCCTACCACACGCTGACCCCGCTGCTCGGGGCAGCCGCGGCGGGGGTGTTCCTCGTCTCGCTCATCGCCTCGGGCGTGTCGTCGTCGGTGGTGGGCACCATGGCGGGGCAGATGATCATGCAGGGGTTCGTGGGCTTCCGCATCCCCATCCTGGTGCGCCGGCTCGTCACCATGGCGCCCGCCTTCGTGGTGGTGGGTCTCGGCGTCAATCCCACGCGGGCGCTGGTGCTGAGCCAGGTGGTGCTCTCCATCGCCCTGCCGGTGCCGATGATCGCCCTCGTCCTGTTCACCCGGCGGCGGGACATCATGGGCGAGTTCGCCAACAGCCCGCTGGTCAATGCCCTCGCCACCATGGGTGCGGTGCTGGTGCTGGGGCTCAACGGCGTGCTGCTCGCCCAGGCCTTCGGCTTTCCCATCCCCGGCCTGCCGGCCTGAGGCGGCCATCGGTCCCGGGCCGCTTCACTCGCACAGGGTGAGACGCACCGGATCGGCTTCGGGCGGCAGCAGCGTCCCCATTTCCCGGCACGTGCCATCCATGCAGATGCGCCAGTCCGCCGTGGCGCCGGAGCGGCGGAGCAGCACCTCCGTCTGCGGCGGCAGGGCGGGGCGGGCGACGTAGAAGCCGTTCCGCAGCACCGCGCCCTCGGGCGGCTCCATGCCGGCGCCCGAGCCCTGGACGCGCACCTCCTCCAGCACGAGGCCTGAGGGCGTGGCGCGCCAGTCCTCCTGCCACTCGCTCTTCTGCACCGAATGGGTCCAGGCGAGGGTGAAGGCGGCGGCGAGCCGCACCACCATCCCGCCGGCCGCAAGGCAGGCGACGGCGCCCACGGGCCGGCCGCCTCAGGCCGTCGCCGCCCGCGCCGCGCGGGTGCGCCAGGCGTGCCAGGCGATGAAGGCGACGGAGGCGGCGAAGCCCACCTCGTCCGTCCACGGCAGGGCGAGAATGAGCAGGGCCGCCGCCGCGAAGGTGATGAGGCGCTCCGCCGCGTTCATGGGCCCCAGCAGATAGCCGGTGGCGGTCGCCGCCCACAGCACGATGGCGAGGACCGCCTTCACGAACACATAGACCACCGACGGCCAGAAGCCGATGACGGCGGACATGGGGTCGCCGTCCTGCAGCATCAAGGCGGGGGAATAGACCGCCATGAACGGCACCACATAGCCCGCCAGCGCGATGCGCGTGGCGATCCAGCCGATGGTCTGGCCGGAAGCGCCGGCGATGGGCGCGGCGGCGAAGGCGGCCAGCGCCACCGGCGGCGTCAGGTCCGCCATGATGCCGAAGTAGAAGACGAACATGTGCGAGACGATGAGCGGCACCCCGAGGGCCAGCAGCGCCGGCCCGGCGATGGAGGCGGTGATGATGTAGTTGGGGATGGTGGGCAGCCCCATGCCGAGGATGAGGCAGGCGATCATAGTGAGGACGAGGGACAGGAACAGGGAGCTCTTGCCCACCTCCACCACGAAGGTGGCGAAGGTGGTGGCCACCCCGGTGAGGGTGAACACGCCGATCATGGTGCCCACCAGCGCGCAGGCGATCCCCACCGGCAGCGCGTTGCGGGCGCCGTCGGCCATGCTCTCGATGCTGATGCGCAGGGTCTCGCGCCCGCCCTTCACGAACAGCAGCAGGGCGACCAGCACGGCGACCACCGCCGCGACCCCGTTGATGCCGTATTCGAGGAAGCTCGCCGCGGACAGGCCGAGCACGATCCAGAAGATCACCCGCAGCCCGTAGGGCCCGATGAGCCGCGCCACCGGCGTGCCCAGCACGATGAGGGCGGTGAGGGCGAGGCCGACCGTGCCGGCGAACAGCGGCGTGTAGCCGGAGAACAGCAGCCACACCAGCGCGGCCAGCGGCAGCAGCAGGTACCAGCGGGTCTTCAGCGCCAGGACGGCGTCGGGGCACTGGGCCTTGGGCAGGCCGGAGAGGCCGTATTTTCCCGCCTCCAGATGCACCATGGCGAAGACGGTGAAGAAATAGAGGAAGGCCGGGATCACCGCCGCCGTGGCGATGGTGGCATAAGGCACGTCGATGGTCTCGGCCATGATGAAGGCGACCGCGCCCATCACCGGCGGCATGATCTGCCCGCCCATGGAGGCGGTGGCCTCCACCGCCCCGGCGAAGGCCGGCTTGTAGCCGAAGCGCTTCATGAGCGGGATGGTGAAGGCCCCCGTGGTGACCACGTTGGCGACCCCCGAGCCGTTGATGGTGCCCATCAGCGCCGAGGAGATCACCGCCACCTTGGCCGGCCCGCCCTTGGCATGGCCCACCGTGCCCATGGCGAGGTCGTTGAACAGCTGGATCATCCCCGCGCGCTCCAGGAAGGCGCCGAACAGGATGAACAGGAAGATGAAGGAGGACGACACGTAGGTGGGCGTGCCGTAGATGCCCTCCGTGCCGAGGAACATCTGGTCCACCACCTGGGCATAGTCGAACGGGCGGTGGTCCAGCGGCGCCGGCAGGTACTCGCCGAACAGGCCATAGAGGATGAAGCCGCCGCACATGAGCGGCAGCGAGGCGCCCATGAGCCGCCGCGAGCCCTCGAACACCAGCGCCACCGCCAGCGTGCCCACCACGATGTCGAGGGTGGAAGGGTCGCCGGCCCGCTGGATGAGCGCGGTGTAGAACACCCAGTGATAGAGGCCGACGACGAAGGAGAAGATGCCGAGCCCCCACAGGACGAGGCGCTCCGTTCCCCGCTTGTGGTTGGCGGCGATGGCGAACACCACCAGCAGCAGGAAGCCCACGTGCACCGAGCGCACGATCTGGCTGGGCAGCGGGCTCCAGGCGGCGGTGACGACCTGGAAGGTGGAGAAGGCGACCGCGATCCAGAACACCGTCCGCCCCCACGCGCCCGGCCCCCAGGTGAGGTCGAGCAGCGCATCGTCCACCACCACCGCGGCGCCGTGGTTGGGGTCCTTCAGGTCATGGCTGACGGGCGGGGTGGTCTGCGGCGTGTGGAGCGAGGATGTCATGGGTCAGGCTCGGGCGATCGGGCGCGAGAAGGGCGAAGGGCGGGGCTCGCCCGTGCTGGTGGCGGCGGGCCGGGGCCCGGGGCGGCGCGTGCCGCGCCTTCAGACCCCGCGCCGGCTCCCGGCATGGACGCGGCCGCGCCGCGGCGGCCGCACGGCGGGACCGGCCGGCCCCGCCTCTTGCGTCAGGGGTTGACACCCTTCTCCTTGAAGAACCGGACCGCGCCGGGATGGAACGGCACCGGCGAGCCCTTCATGGCGTTCTCCAGCTTGATGGACTTCGCCGCCGCATGGGCCGCCGCCAGCTCCGGCAAATTCTCGTAGACGGCCTTGGTGATGGCGTAGACCTCGTCCTCCTTCAGGTCGGCGCGGGTGACGAGGAAGTTGGGCACGGCGGCGGTGGCGACATCCGCGCCCTGGCCCTCGTAGGTGCTGGCGGGGATGGTGGCCTTGAGGTACGGCGCGCCGATCTTGTCGATGACCGCGCCGGGCACCTCCACCACCACGATCGGCACCGAATTGGCGAGGTCCTTGATGGAGGCGACGCCGAGGCCGGCCGACTGGAGCGTGGCGTCGAGCTGGCGGTTCTTCATCAGCTCCACGGATTCGGCGAAGGGCAGGTATTCCACCTTGCCGAGGTCGTCGTACTTCAGGCCGGCGGCATTGAGGATGGCGCGGGCGTTGAGCTCCGTGCCGGACTTGGGCGCGCCCACCGACAGGCGCTTGCCCTTCAGGTCGGCGATGGTCCTGATGCCGGAATCCTTCGAGGCGACGATCTGGATGTAGTTGGAATAGATGCCGCCCAGCGCCTGCACCTTGGAGAGCGGGGCCTTGAAGCCGGCCTCCTCCTTGCCGGCCGCGCCGTCGGCCAGGCTGTCGGCGAGGGTGAAGGCCACCTCGCCCTTGCCCTGCTGGATGAGGTTCAGGTTTTCCACCGAGGCCTTGGTGGCCTGCACCGACGGCCGCGTGCCCGGCACCTTCTCGCCGATCACCTTGGAGATGGCGACGCCGAGCGGATAGTAGACGCCGGACGTGCCGCCGGTGAGGACGTTGACGAACTGCGCGCTGGCCGCGCCCGGCGCGAGGGCGAGGCCTGCGACAAGCGCTGCTGCGGCGACGCGGACCGCCCGGAAGCCGGAGGCACGGGCTGTCTTCGAGATGCTGGACCTGTTGGCGATGCTCTGCACGGGCATGCTCCCTTCCCTCAATTTTTTGGTGTTTTGGGGAGGCTAGCCTGTCCTTACGCAAAGGCCAGCGCCTTTTGCCTGCATGCGACTAAAGTCTACCCATGCGGTGACGGGGTGGGGGCTGGTGCGGCGCCGGGCGAGGTCAACCCAGGGCTCGGGCGAGCACGCGGAGCACCTGCGCATCCATCTGCGCCACGTTGAACCGCATGAGGTCGGTGGCCGACCGGGTGACGCTGAAGACGTCGCCGGGGGCGAGCACGACCCGTTCGCGCAGCGCGGCCCGCGCCACCTCGGCGGCGTCCCGTCCGCCGGGCAGCCGGCACCACAGGTGAAAGCCGCCGCGCGGCAGGGTCCAGGGGCGGATGCCGAGGCCGTCGAGCTGGCCGAGGGCCTCCCGCCGCCGCCGGGCGAGCCGCGTGCGCAGCTCCGCCAGATGCTTGCGATAGCTGCCGTCGCTGAGCGTCCGGAACACCAGCTCCGCCGCGATGGGGCTCGGCCCGCCGAAGCTGGTGGCCACCTGAAGATCGACGAGGCCTTCGATCCAGTCGGGCCGGGTGGCGATGTAGCCGCAGCGGATGGAGGCGGACAGGGTCTTGGAGAAGCTGCCGATGCGGATCACCCGGGACAGGCCGTCGAGGGCGGCGAGCCGCGGGGAGGGCTCCGGCTCGAGATCGGCGAAGATCTCGTCCTCAACGATGGTGAGGTCGTGCGCCGCTGCGGCGGTCAGGAGGCGATGGGCGACCTGGGGCGAGAGGGTCGCGCCGGTGGGATTGTGAAGCGCCGCATTGGTGATGTAGAGGCGCGGGCGGTGCGTCGCCAGCGCTTCGGCGAAGCGCGCGGGATCCGGCCCCGTGGGCGTGTAGGGCACGCCGACGATCTGCGCCTTGTGGGCCCGCAGGAGCGCCTGGAAGTTGAAGTAGCACGGGTCGTCCACCAGCACCGCATCGCCGGGATTGAGCAGGAAGCGGCAGATGAGGTCGATGGCCTGCGTGCCCGAGGCGGTCAGCAGCACCTGGTCGGCGCCCGCCTCGATCCCCTCGGCGGCGAGCTGGCGCACCAGCAGCCGGCGCAGGGCGAGGGAGCCGCGGGTGGCGCCATAGTCCGTGAGCTGCGCGCCGTCGGCCTTCGCCAGCGCGCGCATGGCGCGGCGGATGGCGGCCTCGGGCATCCAGGCGGGCGGCAGCCAGCCGCATCCGGGGCGCAGCATCTCCGGCCCCGCATCCAGCGATTGCCGCGACACCCAGAAGGGATCGATGGCGCGGTCGAGCCTCGGCTCCACGTCCGCCAGCGCCACCGGCGGCACGGCGCCCGTCACGTAGAAGCCCGAGCCCGGACGGGACCGGATCAACCCCTCCGCGGCGAGCCGGTCATAGGCCTCCACCACGGTGGACGGGGAAAGCCGCATGTCGCGGGCGAGCCGGCGAATGGAGGGCAGCTTCTCGCCGGGCGCCAGCGCGCGGCGCGCCACGCGCCCGCGGATCTCCGCCATGACCGTTTCCGTGCGCGTCGCCGTCATGCCTGCGTCCTCCGCCGGAGCTGCCAACTGTTCGGACCTGCCAACTGTGTGGCTTCTCGTATCCATACTGTTCGGTCCAACCGTATGGGAGTGTCGCTGTCGCGGCAATCGCCCGCGCGGTAGTGCCGGGAGCGGGGGCGGGGCGAGGGAGGTCCTCATGCAGCGCACGGACGGGTGGGGCAGCGGCCTCCTCGGCGTCATCATCTTCAGCGGCTCGCTGCCGGCGACGCGGGTGGCGGTGGGCGGTTTCTCGCCGCTCTTCCTCACCTCGGCCCGCGCGGTCATCGCCGCCCTGCTCGGCGGGGCGCTGCTCCTCGCGCTGCGCCAGAAGCGCCCGGCGGCCGGCGATCTCCTGCCGCTCGTAGTGGTGGCGCTCGGGGGCGTGGTGGGCTTCCCGCTCCTGACGGCGCTGGCGCTCCAGCACATCACCTCGGCCTATTCCATCGTCTTCATCGGCCTCCTGCCGCTCGCCACCGCGCTGTTCGGCGTCATCCGCGCCGGCGAGCGGCCGAAGCCGGCCTTCTGGCTGTTCTCGGTCGCGGGGGCGGCGTCGGTGGCGGGCTTCGCGCTGGCGGGCAGCGGCCCCGGCTCGCTCGCGGGGGCGGGGCTCATGGTCGCCGCCATCCTCGTCTGCGGCCTCGCCTATGCGGAGGGCGCCCGCCTCTCGCGCCGGCTCGGCGGCTGGCAGGTGATCTGCTGGGCGCTGGTGGTGGCGCTGCCGGTGATGGCGGCGATTGCCGCCGCGAGCCTGCCGGAGGCCTGGAGCGGAATTGGCGGCCCGGCGTGGCTCGGCCTCGCCTATGTCTCGGTCTTCAGCATGCTGGTGGGCTTCTTCTTCTGGTACCGGGGCCTCGCCCGCGGCGGCATCGCCGGGGTGGGCCAGCTGCAATTGCTCCAGCCCTTCTTCGGGCTGGCGCTGGCGGGGCTGCTGCTGGGCGAGCCGGTGGCCTGGAGCATGATCGCCACCGCCGGGCTGGTGGTCGGCTGCGTCGTCGGCGCGCGGCGGTTCGCCTGACGCGGTGCCGCCCGCGGTTCCGCATCCTCGCTCGCCCATCCGGGCGACGGCGCTTCCGTCCGCGCAGCACCTGTGCAAGCCTGCGCGCCATCGCGGCAATGGGGGGCGAGGCGCATGCGGATCATGCTCGGCGAGGCGCAGCAGGAGGCGGTGCTGGGCGCCATGCTGTGGGTGGCGCAGGCGCACGGCGCGGGGGCGGTCACGCCGGCCGACCGCCACACCATCGGCGCCGCCGCCGAGGTGGTCTTCGTCCGTCCCGTCCCGGATTTCGCGGCCTTGCGCCCGGTGGATGCGCCGGCGCTCGCCGCCGCCGTGTCGGGAGCCGACGCGCAGGAGGCGCTGCGGCTGCTCACCGTGGCGGCCCTCGTGGACGGCAGCATCGACGCCGCGAAGATCGACCGGGTGGTGGCCTGCGCCACCGCCACCGGCCAGGGCGGCGCAGAATATGTGCGCGACCTTGCCGAGGCGGCCCACGGCCATCTGCAGCAGGCGCTCGGCTGCATGATCCGGGCGAACATGGCGAGCATCACCGGCAAGCCGTGGACCGGGGGGCTCACCGGCGACGTCGCCGCATTCCTCATGCCGTACCGGGGCGCCGGCGCGGACCCGGCGCTCGCGGCGCGCTTCACCGCCCTTGCCACGCTGCCGCCGGACAGCTTCGGCCACCACTTCTTCCGCCATTTCCGGGACAACGGCTACGGCTTTCCCGGTGAGCCCGACGGCCTCAACGTGGCCTTCTCGGTGCCGCACGATTCCACCCACGTGCTCGCGGGCTACGACACCACCCCGGAGGGCGAGGTGCTCACCTCCACCTTCACCGCCGCCATGCACCCGAAGAATTCCATGGCGGCCCATGTCCTGCCGGTCATCGTCAGCTGGCACCTGGGCATCAAGCTGAACGACCAGGCGCGTTCCTCCACCGGCGCGCTCAAGCCCGGGGCCTTCTTCGAGGCGTGGCAGCGCGGCGCGCAGACGAGGCTGGACCTGTTCGCCCCCGGCTGGGATTTTTTCGCCGTCGCGGCCGAGAACATCGATGCGCTCCGCGCCCGTTACGGCATCCCTCCGCGCACCCAGCCGCTGGACAGCTAGCGCGTTCTCCTTCCTGAAGCCGGAGCGCGCTCCGCTTCACGACCGCATCCGGAGACGGCACGCGGCGGCGCCTCATTCGGCGGCGACGTCCAGGCGCGGCCGCGCCGCGGGCTCGGCCGGCGCGGGGCTGCGCCGCCGGCCCGCCAGCAGGCGCTGGAGCCGCACCATGTACAGATAGACCACCGGCGTGGTGTAGAGGGTGAGCACCTGGCTCACCATGAGGCCGCCGACGATGGCGAAGCCCAGCGGCCGCCGCAGCTCCGAGCCCGTGCCGGTGCCCAGCATCAGTGGCAGGGCGCCCAGCAGCGCCGCCATGGTGGTCATCATGATCGGCCGGAAGCGGATGAGGCAGGCCTCGTAGATGGACTCCTCCGGTGGCTTGCCCTCGCGCTCCCGCGCCAGGGCGAAGTCGATCATCATGATCGCGTTCTTCTTCACGATGCCGATGAGCAGCAGGATGCCGATGAGGGCGATGACGCTGAGGTCGTAGCCCGACACGTAGAGCACCAGCAGCGCGCCCACCCCCGCCGACGGCAGGCTGGAGAGGATGGTGAGCGGGTGGATGAAGCTCTCGTAGAGCACGCCGAGGATGATGTAGACGGCGATGATGGCGGCGAGGATCAGGTAGGGCTGGGTGCGCAGGGAATCCTGGAACGCCTGCGCCGTGCCCTGGAAGGTGCCGATCAGCGTCTGCGGCATGCCCATCTCCCGCTCCGCCTGCTTGATGGCCTCCACCGCCTGCCCCAGCGCCGTGCCGGGCGAGAGGTTGAAGGAGAGCGTCACCGCCGGGAACTGGCCCTGGTGGGAGATGGAGAGGTAGGCCGTCTTGGTGGTGTCCACCTTCACGAAGGCGGAGAGCGGGATCTCCTCCCCGGTGCGCGGCGAGCGCACGTAGACCTTGTCGAGGGCGCCGGGATCGGTCTGGAGCCTGGGGTCCACCTCCAGGATCACGTGATACTGGGAGAGCTGGGTGAAGTATTGCGCCACCTGCCGCTGGCCGAAGGCGTCGTAGAGCGTGTCGTCGATCACCTGCGGCAGGATGCCGAAGCGCGCGGCCGTGTCCCGGTCGATGGTGAGGGAGACGGTGGGGGCGCTGGTCTGCTGGTCGGTGGCCACGTCCTGCAGCTCGGGCAGGGTGGCGAGCTTGGCCAGCATGCGCGGGCCCCAGGCGTTCAGCTCATCCAGGTTCGCGTCCTGGAGGGTGTATTGGTACTGGGTGCGCGAGGCCCGCCCGCCCACGTTGATGTCCTGCGAGGCCTGGAGGAACAGGGCGATGCCCTCCACCTTCGCCAATTGGGGCCTCAGGCGCGCGATCACCTGGTCGGCGGTGGCGTCGCGCGCGCTACGCGGCTTCAGGGTGATCCACACGCGGCCGGTGTTCACGGTCTGCGAGCCGCCGGTGGCGCCCACCGCGCCGGAGACGTGATCGATGGCCGGGTCCTGCGCCACGATGGCCATCAGCGCCATCTGCTTCTGCGTCATGGCGGCGAAGGAGATGTCCTGCGCCGCCTCGGAGAAGCCCTGGACGAAGCCGGTGTCCTGCTGCGGGAAGAAGCCCTTGGGGATGGCCATGTAGAGCCAGCCGGTGGCGGCCACGGTGGCGAGAAGGCTCATGAGGGTGAGGAACTGGTGGCGCAGCACCCATTTCAGGCCCGTGTCATAGAGCTTCAGCATCCCGTCGAAGAAGGCCTCCGCCGCCATGTAGGCGCGGCCGTGCTTCACGTGGTGCTCATCCTTGAGGAACAGGGCGCACATCATGGGCGTGAGGGTCAGCGACACCAGCGCCGACACCAGGATGGTGATGGTGACGGTGACGGCGAACTCGCGCAGCAGGCGGCCGACGATGCCGCCCATGAGCAGCACGGGGATGAACACCGCCACCAGCGACAGGCTGATGGAGAGGATGGTGAAGCCGATCTCTCCCGCCCCCTTCAGCGCCGCCTCGAACGGGCTCATGCCTTCCTCGATGTAGCGGTAGACGTTCTCCAGCATGACGATGGCATCGTCCACCACGAACCCCACCGCGATGGTGAGGCCCATGAGCGAGAGGTTGTCGAGGCTGTAGCCCAGCAGGTACATCACCGCGAAGGTGCCGATGAGGGCCATGGGCAGGGTGATGGAGGGGATGACCGTCGCCCACAGGCTGCGCAGGAAGGCGAAGATCACCGCCACCACCAGGCCGATGGTGATGAGCATGGTGAGCTGGACGTCCTCCACCGAGGCGCGGATGGTCTGGGTGCGGTCGCCGATCACATTCACGCTGATGCCCGGGGGCAGTGCCGCCTCCAGGCGCGGGATCGTGGCGTAGACGCGGTCCACCGCCTCGATCACATTGGCGCCGGGCTGCTTGAACACGATCAGCTGGATGCCGCGCTTGCCGTCCTGCCAGGAGGCGAGGCGCATGTTCTCCGGCCCGTCCACCGCCCGGCCGATGTCGCGGATCCGCACCGGCGCGCCGTTCCTGTAGGCCACCACCACCTCGTTCCACGGATTGGCGGTGAGCAGCTGGTCGTCCGCATAGATGGTGAAGCTCTGGGCGGCGCCGTCGAAGCTGCCCTTGGGCTGGTCCACCGTGGCGGCGGCGAGCACCGCGCGCACGTCCTCGAGGCTCATGCCGAGGGCGGCGATCCTGGCCGGGTCCACCTGCACGCGCACCGCCGGCTTCTGCTCGCCGACGATGGCCACCTGGGCGATGCCGGGGATCTGGCTCAGCTGCTGGGCGAGGATGGTGTCGGCGGCGTCGTCCAGCTTGGTGAGGGGGTAGAGGTCCGACTGCACCGACAGGATGAGGATGGGCGCGTCGGCGGGATTGATCTTGCGGAAGGTGGGCGGGCTGGGAAGGTTCTTCGGCAATTGGCCGGAGGCGGCGTTGATGGCCGACTGCACGTCCTGGGCGGCGGCGTCGATGTTGCGGTTGAGGTCGAACTGGATGGTGATGGAGGCGACGCCCAGCGCGCTGGTGGAGGTCATCTGGCTGACGCCGGAGATCTGGCTGAACTGCCGCTCCAGCGGCGTCGCCACCGAGGAGGCCATGGTCTCCGGGCTCGCCCCCGGCAGGCTGGCCGAGACCTGGATGGTGGGGAAGTCCACCTGCGGCAGGGGGGCCACCGGCAGCAGGGGATAGGCGACGGCGCCCACCAGCAGCATGGCCGCCATCAGCAGCGTGGTGGCGATGGGGCGGCGGATGAAGGGGGCGGAGATATTCATGCCGGCTTGCCCGCGCTGGCGCTGCGCACCGGGGCGGCCGCCGGGGTCGTTCCCGGCGCCGGCCGCACGGTGACGCGCGCCCCGGGCTTCAGCTTGTACTGGCCGTCCACCACCACCTGGTCGCCGGCGGCGAGGCCCGCCTCGATGGCCGAGGTGCCGGCGCTGGTGCCGCTGACGGTCACCGCGCGCTTCTCCACCGTGTCGTCGCCCTTGAGGCGGTAGACGTAGAAGCCATCCGGCCCGCGCTGGATCGCCTGCGCCGGGACCGTCACCACGTTGCGCCGGGTGTCCAGCAGCACCTTCACGTTCACGAACGCGCCAGGCCACAGCTTCAGGTCCGCGTTGGGGAACAGGGCCTTGATGCGCAGGGTGCCGGTGTCGGAGCTGATCTGGTTGTCGATGAGGGTGAGCGTGCCCTCGCCCACCCTGGTGATGCCGTCGCGGCGGTAGGCGATCACGTCCACCGGGCCGCGGGCCATGGCGGCGCGCACGTCGTCGAGCCGGTCCTGGGGCAGGGTGAACATGACGGCCACCGGCTTCAGCTGGGTGATGACCACCAGCCCGCCGGCGTCGCCCGCATGGACGATGTTGCCCTCGTCCACCAGCCGCACCCCCAGCCGGCCGGAGATGGGCGCGCGCACGGTGGCGTAGTCGAGCTGGGTCTGGGCGTTGTCGATGGCGGCCTGGTCGCCGTCGATCTGGGCCTGGTACTGGGCGACGAGGGCGACCTGCGTGTCGAGCTGCTGCTGGGAGGCGGCCTGCTTGGGCACCAGCACCTTGTAGCGCTCCATGTCCGCCTTGGTGTTGGCGAGAAGGGCCTCGTCCTTGGCCTTCGCCGCCTTGGCCTGGGCGAGGGCCGCCGCGAACGGGCGCGGGTCGATCTGCGCGAGCACGTCGCCAGCCTTCACATCCTGCCCCTCGGTGAACACCACCTTGGTGAGCTCGCCGTCCACCCGCACCTTCACGGTGATGGTGCTGGAGGCCTGCACCGTGCCGATGCCCTCGCCATAGACGGGCATGTCCTCCACCGCCACGGGGGCGGCCACAACGGGGATCGGCGGCGGCGGCGCCTTCGCCTTCGGGCCCTCCGAGGCGGAGACGGGAAGCCCGTAGTGCCAGGCAAGGGCGCCGGCCACGAGCACCACCGACGAGAGGATCCAGGGGAGGGGACGCATCGACACCGTCCTGCAGCAATGAACACCAGGAGGTTCAACACGCGGGCGCGGCAAACCCTGCGGACCTGCGGCGAGAGCATTCCCGCCTTTCCCCGAACCGGAAAAATCACCGACCCGTTTGTTTTTCCGTACTTTTTCACCACGGGCGAGCGCCCGTTTCGCATCGAGGATGCGCCAGGCTCACGTCTTCGTGATCATGCGCCGGGGCGCGCCGGGTTTTGCCGGCGCACGGGTTTAACTCGGGGATGTCCCGGAAAGGGGCGCCCGCCGGCGGCCTGCCGCTGCGGACGGATTGAGGGAGTTCGCATCATGATGACATGCTGCGGGCGGGGAGAGCGGGTACGAACACGCGGATGCGCGAGCCGAGCGACGAGGACCTCATGTCGGCGGTCGCAGCCGGCGACGCCGCCGCGTTCCGGGTGCTCTGCGGCCGCTATGCCCTGCGCGCCGTGGGTTTCGCGCGGCGGTTCGTGGGCGACGGGGCCGAGGCCGAGGACATCGCCCAGGAGGCCCTGCTCCGGGTCTGGCGCGCGGCCCCGCGCTGGCGTCCGGATGCCGCCTTCGGCACCTGGTTCTACCGCATCACCATCAACCTCTGCCTCAACCACCGGCGTCGCGCGCCGTTCCTCGACCTGGAGGCGGCCGCTGCCCATGCCGACCCCGCCCCCGACGCGCTGGCGCGGATCGAGCGGCAGGAGGAGGATCGCGCGCTGCTGGCCGCGGTGGCGGCGCTGCCCGAGCGCCAGCGCGTCGCCATCCTGCTTACCTATTGGGAGGGGTTCTCCAATGCGCACGCGGCGGAGATTCTCGGCACCTCGGTCTCCGGCGTGGAGACGCTGCTCGTCCGTGCCCGGCGCAGCCTGCGCCGAACCCTGGCGCCGCAGGACTAGGGCGCGACCCGAGCAAGGGGTTCAATTTGCTCGGATCGCACTCCAGATACAGGGAAGAAGACGTGTTATCCGAATGGATTGCGGTGCGATCTGTTCCAGAAAGGCCAGGCGATGACCCGTGACGAACTCGAACGCTGCACGATCCGCTTCGGCGCCGACGTCTCGCGCTGGCCCGAGCCCTTTCGCCTGAAGGCGGAAGCCCTGCTGGCGCATGACGGCGCGGCGCGGACGCTCCTCGCCGAGACCGCCGCCCTGGACCTGCGCCTTGCCCGCGCGGCGGCCCTGCGCACGGCCGCCGACACGGCCCCCGCCCAACGCATCGTGACCGGCTTGTCCCGGGCCGCGCTGCCGGCCCAGTCGGGCCGTCACGGGGTGGGCTGGCTGCCGGCGTGGCTCGTCGCCCTCGACCTGCAGCCAGCCTGGCCCAGCATCGCCGCGCTCGCCGGGATGGCCGTGCTGGGCTTCGTGATCGGGTCGAGCACGATGGTTCCCGGCCTCGGCGCGGGCGCGGGCGGGCCGTCCGGCACCGATGTGAGCGCGGTGGTGTTCGAGCCGGGGCCGATCGGCGAGGGGGTGCTGTGAGCTGGAAGGCTTCCTCCATGGCGGGCGCGCCCGCCCCGCGGCGCCTGCTGATGGTTTCGCTCGCGCTCAACCTCTTCTTCGCGGGGGTCGGGCTCGCCGTGGCGCTGCGCGGGCCGCCGCCCCCGCCACCGCCCCAGGCGGCGACCCCTGACGACCGGAGCCCGCGGGTGCGCATCGACCGCCTGGCGGCGACCCTGCCCGCCGCCGACGCCCGCCTGCTGCTCGACCGCTTCAGGGCGGAGCAGGGGCGCCTCACGGCAGCCGAGGGCGTATCCCGCGCGGCGCAGGACCGGGCGCGCGCGGCGCTTTCCGCCACCCCCTTCGATCCGGCTGCGGCCGACGCGGCCCTCGCCGATCTGCGCAACGCCCGGCGCGACGTCTGGAGCATCGTCCACGGGGTCATCCTCGGTGCGGCGCAGGGCATGTCCCGGGAGGGGCGCGAGCGCATCGCCGCCTGGGTGCCGCCGGCGCCGCCCGCCGGGCCGCAGTGAGGGAGCGGGCCGGCGTGTCGGGCCGGTCGGGCGTCTACTGTCGCGGTCGGGCCGCTCGCCTTTTCAGCGGTCTGCGGCCGGCCGGCCGCAGCGACGGCGCGCGGAGTGGGGTATCCTGCCGCCGGCGGCCGGCGGACGGGGCATGTGCTCGCGAGCTCGGGCGTGGAAGCCGGCACGGATCGCCGGAAGGGAAGGTTCCATGTCGGTATCCGCGCGCATCCTCGCCTCGCTCAAGGCCTCCATCGGTGACGTGGTGTTCGGCATGGAGGACGGCACCGTCTCCATCTTCGGCCTCGTCTTCGGTGTCGCCATCAGCACCAATGACCCGCGCACGGTGCTGATCGCCGGCGCAACCGGCGCGGCGGCTGCCGCCGTCTCCATGATGGCGGGCAGCTATCTCGATGCGGAATCGGTGCGGGACGCCCGCCGGGTGCGGCGCGAGGGGGCGGTGGACCCGGCGGCGGCCCGGGCAGAGGTGGACACCGTCGCCGCGGCCCTGGCCCGGGGCGGCATGGCCCAGGAGGACGTGCGGCAGGTGACGCAGGCGCTCGCCCGCGCGCCGCGCGCGGTGGCCGGCCTGCGCTCCGAGCTGGCGGAGGCGGACGATGGGGCGAGCCCCGCCTCCCATGCCTTCTGGATGTTCATCTCCGACCTGTTCGCCGGCTTCACGCCGGTCCTGCCCTTCGCCTTCCTGCCCATGGAGCGCGCGCGCATCGTCTCGCTCGTGCTCACCACCATCCTGCTGGTGGCGCTGGGCATCGGCCGCGGGCTGGTGGCGAAGCGGCCGGTGGTGCGCGCGACGCTGGAGACCCTGGCGATCGCCGCCTCCGCGGCGCTCGCGGGCATCGCCATGGGCCATTTCCTGTCCTGACCGGCCGGCTCGGCGAGCGCCGGGATCCGGATTGCCCCGGCGCCCGCATCCCGCACGAGGCGCAGCCATGCCGCGCGGCGCGGCCGGTGACGGTCCCGCCCTCAGGCGGCGAGGGCGCGCAGCTGCGGCAGGACATCGCCCAGCGCGCCGGCATAGCGCTCGACCGCTTCGTCGATCTCCGCCTCGGTGACGGTCAGGGGCGGAGAGAAGGAGGTCACGGGCAGGAAGGGAAGGGCCCGCGTGAGCACCCCCCGCTCCTGCGCCCGCTTCGCCACCAGGCGATGGGCGGCGCCTTCGGCGGGGAAGTCCTGCCGCCGTGCCCGATCGGCGACGAACTCGATGCCCACCATCAGCCCAGTTCCGCGGATGTCGCCGACAAACGGGTTGTCGCCGATGCTCTCCCGCAGGCGTGCCAGCAGGTAGCGGCCCATCTTCTCCGAACGGGAGACGAGGTCTTCGCCGGCGATGATGTCCAGGTTGGCGAGGGCGACCGCGCAGCCCACCGGATGGCCCGAATAGGTGAAGCCGTGCATGAAGGCGCCCGTGGTCCGGGAGGTCGCCTCCAGCACCCGCCAGACGCGCTCCGACACGATCGAGGCGGACAGGGGGAAGTAGGCGCTGGTCAAGCCCTTGGCCAGGGAGACGATATCGGGCTCAAGGGCGTATTTGCCGGATCCGAACCAGGAACCGGTGCGGCCGAAGCCGGTGATGACCTCGTCCACGATGAACAGGATGTCATGCTCCGCCAGGAGCTTCTGGACGCCCTGGAAATAGCCCGCGGGCGGCGGGACCACGCCGCCCGTGCCCATCACCGGCTCGGCAATGAAGGCGGCGATGGTGTCCGGGCCTTCCCGCTCGATCGTGGCGCGCAGCTCCGCGACCATGCGCGCGGCGAATGCAGCTTCGCTCTCGCCGGGCAGCCCGTGGCGGTAGTAATGCGGGCAGGACACGTGAACGACATCCGGCAGCGGCAGGTCGAATCCCTTGTGGTAGGCGGAGATCCCGGTGAGGCTGCCGCTGGCGCAGGACACCCCGTGATAGGCGCCAAGCCTCGAGATGATCTTCTTCTTCCGGGGGCGGCCGAGGAGATTGTTGTAGTACCGGACCAGCTTGAAGGCGGTGTCGTTCGCGTCGGAGCCCGAGGTCCCGAAGAAGACCCGCGCCATCTGCGGCGCGCAGGCCTCGCGGCGGAACAGGTTCAGCAGGCGGTCGGCGAGCCGGATCGCGGGCTCGGACGCGGCGGAGCCGAACAGATGCTGGAAGCTCAGCTCACGCATGGCGGACGCGGCAACGTCGGCGAGCCCGGCGCGGCCATAGCCGACGTTGACGCACCACAATCCGGCGCCCATGTCGATGACCTCGCGGCCATGCTGGTCGGTCAGGCGCACGCCGTCGCCGCGGGTGTAGACCACCGGCCCGGAGGTGATGTGGTCCGAGATCGACGTGACCGGATGGAACAGGCTCTGCCGATCCATGTCGTCGAGCGAAAGCGGCGGCGTTGCGGGCATGGCAGGTTCTCTCGCGGGAAAAGGACGGCCGCCGTCCGGGGCGGCGGAGCCGCGCCCGTCCGCAGTGCCGGGATGGGGAATCTGGTCGCGTCCGGCTGAATGCGGCGCCCGGGCGCCTCGGCGCCGGGCCCGCGATCTGCCTTCCGGGCCGCCTCAGGCGGCGGCCGGGGGCGCCATGAGCTGCGACACGCACTGCTTCAGGATGAGCAGGCCCTTGCCGAGCTGGTCGTCGGGGATGGTGAGGGGCATCAGCAGCCGGATGCCGTTGCCGTTAACGCCGCAGGTCAGGAGAATGAGGCCCCGCTCCGCCGCCGCGGCCACCAGGCCCTTGGCCAGGTCGGCCGACGGCGCGCCGGTGGCGGGATCAACCATGTCGAAGGCGATCATGGCCCCGAGGCCCCGCAGCGCCGCGACCGGCGAGGCGTTGCCCACCATCAGCTCCGTGGAGACGAAGCGGCGGATGGTTGTGCCGAGGGCCTCCGCGCGGGCGACGAGGCCCTCCTCCTCGATCACGTCGAGGGTGGCGAGGGCCGCGGCGCAGGACACCGGGTGCCCGCCATAGGTGCTGCCGAGGCCGCCGGGCGGGAGCCGGTCCATGATCTCCGCCCGGCCCACCACGCCGGCCAGCGGGAAGCCGCCGGCCAGGGACTTGGCGATGGACATGAGGTCCGGCTTGACCCCGGAATGCTCCATGGCGAACAGGCGGCCGGTGCGGGCGAAGCCGGACTGGACCTCGTCCGCGATCAGGAGGATGCCGTGCTGGTCGCACAGGGCCCGCAGCCAGCGCAGGAATTCGGCCGGGGCCGGATAGAAGCCCCCCTCGCCCTGCACCGGCTCGATGATGATCGCGGCGACGCGCTCGGGATCCACCTCATATTTCAGGATGGCCTCCACCCCGGCGCGGGCGTCATCCACGCTCACGCCCGCCAGCTCCGCCGGGAAGGGCGCGTGGAAGACATCCGGCAGCAGCGGCCCGAACTTCTTCTTGTAGGGCGCCACCTTGCCGGTGAGGGCGGTGGTGGCGAGGGTGCGGCCGTGGAAGGCGCCATGGAAGGCGATCACCGCCTGGCGGCCGGTGGCGGCGCGGGCGATCTTCACCGTGTTCTCCACCGCCTCCGCGCCGGAGTTCACGAGAAGGGTCTTGGCCGGGCCCGCGATGGGGGCAAGGGCATTCAGCCGCTCGCACAGCCTCACGTAAAGCTCGTAAGGCGCCACCTGGAAGGAGGTGTGGGTGAAAAGGTCGAGCTGGGCCCTGGCCGCGGCGATGACGCGCGGATGGCAATGGCCCACGTTGAGCACGGCGATGCCGCCGGCGAAATCGATGAACTCCCGCCCTTCCACATCCCACAGGGTGGCGTTCGCGGCGCGCTCGGCGAAGATGGGACAGGCGTGGCCCACACCGCTCGGAACGGCTGTATTGCGCCGCTGAAAAAGGTCGCTGGTCCGGCTCATCGTCTATCCTTTCCGGAATTTGTTCTGGATTTCGCCCTAAACGCAAGCAACGTGCCACCTGGAAAGTTGTTCCCCCGCAATGACCGGGAGCGGAGCGCGTCGGTCTTTGCTGCGGATGCGCATCGGCGCGCGTGGTGAATACGCATCATTCCTCAGGCTTTCGGCCGCGTCGTCTTGCGCACGAGGGTGGCGATATCCACCCCGAGGCGTCGTGCCGCCTCGCGCTTGGAGCCGTAGCGCTCGAGCGCGCGCTGGATCACCTGGTCCTCGAAGGCGCGGGTGAGGTCGCGCAGCGTGCCCGCCTCGCTGGCCTCGAAAAGCTCGTCCACTCCGGCCGCCACGTCCGAGGCCAGCGCGGCCGGCGCCGCGAGGCTTTCCGGCAGATGGCAGGGCTCGGCCAGCTCCTCGGCGACGATGTCGAGATATTCGACGATGCTGCGCAATTCCCGCAGGTTGCCCGGAAAGTCGTGGGCGAGGATCCGCGCCCGGCATGCCGGCGACAAGGCAAGGGGGCGCCCGCGCATGCGATTGGCGCGCACCACGAGGGCGTCGAGGATGGCTTCCTTGTCCTCCCGCGCGCGCAGCGGCGGGATGTGGACGGGAAAGGTGGCAAGGCGGAAATAGAGGTCCCGGCGAAAGCCGCCCTCCTGCATCATGGTGTGGAGGTCGCGGTTGGTGGCCGCGACCACGTGGGTGTCCACCCGCTTGCTGACCGCCGAGCCCACCGACTGGATGGTGCCGTCCTCCAGGAACTTCAGCAGCTTGGCCTGGCTCGCGAGGGGAATCTCGCCCACCTCGTCGAGAAACAGGGTGCCGCCGCCCGCGCTCTCGATATAGCCGCGCTTGCCGGCCTGGAGCGCGCCGGTGAAGGCGCCCCGCTCGTAGCCGAACATCTCGGATTCGAACAGGGTCTCGGGGATGCTGCCGCAGTTGACGTGGATGAACGGCCGTCCCGCCGCCCCGCCGGTGGTGTGGATGTGCTTGGCGACGGCGGTCTTTCCCACCCCCGACTCGCCCAGGAGCAGGATGCGGAACTGCCGCGCATAGGCGCGTTGGGCGCGGGTGATCTGGTTCTTCAGGTCGGGGGGGAAGGACAGCTCGGACGTGCCCTCCATCTCCGCGCGCCCGACGGTGCGGCTCTGGGCGCCGCGCTTCGTGCGATCCCAGGATTCCGGATCGTTGAGCCAGTAGAGCAGGAAGCCGCGCGTGTCCGCGTCCACGCTGAGCACGCGCCGCAGGGCCTGGTACATGCGCCCCGAGCCGCGGGCCCTGACGCTTCCCTGCGACTGCCCGCGCTCGGTGGCGGCGAGGAAGTCGTCCATGTCGAGGCTGGATTGCTGAAGGAAGCTCGTGAGCGGCAGCCGGGCAGGAAGCCCGGCGCTGCCTGCGAGCCGTTCCGCCGACCGGTTCGTGAACACCACGAGCTCGTCCGGATCGACGATCAGCAGCGGGCTCGGCAGGAGGTCCGCGAAGGCCCGGAACGGCCGTGAGCCGATGAATGCCTCGAACGCCTCCCGGCCGAGGGAGGCGGTGTCCCGCAGGACCACGTGAAACGACTGGAGCTCGGTGGGGACGGTCACGCGCGCGGCCCCCCGGTTGCGCCGCGGGGGACGCGGACCGCCTGGGCCCCGGGCACCAGGGTCGCGACGTTCCACGTCTCGCCGTCCACGCCCGGCGCCTGGTCCCAGTGCACCCGGAGCGCGGTCCGCGCGCCGTCGAGGGTGAGCGTCAGCGCATGCCACCCCGGCCGAGGCCGGCCGCGCCGCAGCTGGCGCGCCAGGCGGTCTTCCAGCGGCCCGGCCTCGCCGTGGGCGTGCCGGAAGGCCCGGTTGCGGGTGATGAGCCCGCCGCGCCCGTCGAACACGACGACCGCCTGCGGCACGGCGTCGAACACGCGGCACATGGCGTTCTCGCGCTCGGCCTGCTCGGCCTGCTGGTCCGTGGTGTCGCGGCAGTTGCCCCACAGCCGCCGCAGGAAGCCGTCGACGATCTCGGCCCGCACGTCGTTGCGGATGTAGATCGGCGTTCCGTCATGCCGCGAATCCACGCTCAGCGCGTTGTCGATCTCGTAGTCGGCGTCGATGATCTGCTCCACGAAGCGCTCGTTGGCCGGGCTGCGCGGCCAATAGAGGCGGACCTGCTGGGCGTTGAGGTCCAGGTCGTCGGGCAGATCGTAGAGCCGCGCCATGGGCTTGTTGCACATGCGCCAGATCGACTGGTTCTCGAACACCTGGCGGACCACCTCCGCCTTGTGCTGGGTGATGTCCACCGGCTCGAGGAAGACGATGGCCCAATGGGCCTCCTTGGAATGCTCGACGATCTTGCCCAGCAGGCGGGCGTTGTCCGCGACGGCGGCGTGCTGCAGGGCGATCGGGCCGTAATCCATCTTGGTCAGCCGCAGCGCGGTGCGGCCGCGCCAGTCCTGGAACCGCGGGCGCGCCAGGGTGCGGATGCTGCGGCCGCCGCGGCCGATGAGCGTGAGCTCGCAGGAGGACGCATGCCCGCCGTCCTCGGCGCGCCGCAGCAGCTCGCTGATGGTCTCGCAGGAGTCCGGGGCATAGACGGCCTCCAGCGGCAGGCCGCAGAACACGTCCGCCGGCAGGCCGAGGGTGCGCAGCTGCGCTTCGCTGGCCCAGAGCATGCGGCCGTCGCTTCCCACCACATCCACAAGAAGGTCGTCCAGCGCCTCGCCTGCGCCGGTCCGGGCCTGTGACGGGTCGTCCAGAAGCTCTGCGTCGGCCGGGTCGGGCATGCGTTCGGGTCCTTTCGTTCAGGGGCGGGCGGCGATGTCACATCATGCGCGCCGGGACTGGCGCCGGGCCGCCGTCGCCGCCCCGAAGGCGGCGAGCAGGCGGGCATTGGGCGGCGACAGGTCCGGGCGATATTCGGCGTGCCATTGCACCCCCACGGCAAAGGGGTGGTCGGCGACGCGCACCGCCTCAGGCGTGCCGTCGGGCGCCAGGGCCTCCACGCCGAGGCGTCGGCCGAGGCGCGCAAGCCCCTGGTAGTGGAGGGAGTTCACCGCGAACCGCCGGGCGCCGAACACGCCTTCGAGGCTCGAGCCCTCCACCAGCTCCACGTCGTGGAACGGGGCGTATCGCGCCTCCGCCGGGGCGTCCTCCGGCGCGTGATGCTCCATGCGCCCGGGCACCTGCCGCAGCTCCGGCTCGAGGGTGCCGCCGAGGCCCACGTTCAGCTCCTGGAAGCCCCGGCAGATGAACAGCGCCGGCACCTTCCGGTCCACCACCGCCGCCACCAGGTCCAGCGCGAGGTCGTCGCGGGCCTCGTCGAACGGGCCGGGCGTGTGCTCCGGCCCGCCCCAGCGGCGCGGATGGATGTTGGACGGGCTGCCGGTGAACAGGAAACCGTCGAAATAGGCGGTGAGCGCGCCGATGTCGTCCTTGCGCATCACCGGCAGGAGCAGGGTCGGCAGGCCGTTGGCGAAGTCGTAGATGCAGCGCGCGTACTTGTCGCCGACCATGTGGTACGGCAGCCCGGAGACCTCGGTGAGGTCTCCCACGAGGGCGATGAGGGGGCGGCCATTGGCTTCGCGCGCATTCATGGGACCTGATCCAGACGTTCGTCCGTGAGGCGTGGCCGGACCGCGTCGTCGAGCAGTCCGGCGGAGCGGATGAAGTTCAGGATCATCCGCTCGCAGCCGGGGATGAAACGATAGGCCGCCGCCTTTGACGGGTCCAGTTCCGCCCAGCAGGTGGCCATGCGGTCGCAGGTGATCTCGGGATGGAACTGCACCGACACCCAGGCGCCGCCGTGGTCCAGCGCCGCCGCGGGCAGGTTGGGCCGCGTGGCGAGCACCACGCTGCCTGCCGACGGCTCCACCACGCGGTCGAAATTGCCGAAGTGGAACAAGGCGCCGTCCTCAAATCCCTCGAACAGCGGATGCGCGGCCCCCGCCGTCGTGGGCGTCACCGGCAGGGAGCCGAATTCCGGCCCGTGGGGCGAGCGCTCCACGCGGCCGCCGAGGACGGTGGTCATGATCTGGTGACCGCCGCAGATGCCGAGCAGCGGCTTGCCCGTGGCCCGCCAGGCGGCGAGGAAGCGGGCGATGGCCCGCTGCCAGGGATAGTCATCGGCGACCGAGGCGAAGCTGCCGCCGAGGATGACGGCGTCGATGCCGCCGAGATCGTCGGGCAGCCGCTCGCCCTCATGGGCGCGGATGGTTCGGACGTTCACCGCCGGGGTGACCGCGAGCGCGTCCATCAGCGCCAGGATCGGGACGGTTTCGTCGTCCTCTCCCTGCACCCGGCGCCAGAGGGCCTTGTTGTAGGTGCCGGGTTGCGCGAACTGGGAAATGAAGAGGAGGGTGGGGCGTGTCATCGGGGTCTCTTCGCTCGGGGCCGGCGCGGTCTTCGGAGGGGCGCGGCGGAGACGCGATGAGCGCCTCCGCCGCGCAGGGCGCCGTTCCGCCGGGGCGGAACGGCCGGCCGTATCAGGAGGCCTGCGAGGCGCGGACCGAAACCTGCGGCCTCGCCTGCATCTGCCAGGCATCCGCATAAGGCGCGTCGCCGCGCTGGTGGGAGCGGAACAGCAGCATGTAGAGCAGCCCGACGCCGAGGACGATGGAGACCGTGAGCGGCGTCGCGTAGTTGGTGTACCAGGCCGCGTCCGGCGAGAGGCGCGGCCACAGGAGATTGGCGATGGCGCCCACCCCGTAGGCGAGGGCGGCCACGTTCACCAGAAGCCCGGCCTGGCCCAGCGTGAACTTTCCGCCCGGCACCCAGCCGCGCATGCGGGCGTGAAGCGCGCCCAGCACCACCATCTGGAACGACACGTAGATGCCGATGACGGCGAAGCTGATGATGGTGGTCAGCGCATCCTGCACGAAGAAGCCGAGGCAGACGACGAGGGCGGGAACGATGCCCGCCATCACCAGGGCGGCCGAAGGCACGTGGTGGCCCTTCGAGAGGCGCCCGAGCACGCTCGATCCGAAGATCATCCTGTCGCGGGCATAAGCGAAGATCAAACGGCTGACCGCCGCCTGCAGCGACAGCACGCAGGACACGAAGGACACCATCACCACCACGATGACCGCCTTCGAGCCGATGGGGCCGAACGAGGTCAGGAGGACCTCGCCGAGCGGATCGGTGACCTTGCCGGAGATGACGGCGCCGATATCGGGGACCGCCAGGATCAGCGCGTAGCATACGAAGGCGGAGGCGCCGACGCCGATGTAGATGGTCATGCGCATGGCCATGGGGATGCGCCGGCCGGGATCGGGCGTTTCTTCCGCGACGTCGCCGCAGGCCTCGAAGCCGTAGCAGGAGAACAGGCCCACCAGCGCCGCCGTGAGGAACGCCGGGAGATAGGAGCCGGCCCCTTCCACGCCGAAGGTGTCGAACACCACGCCCCAGGGCTGCTCGCGGTGGAACAGCAGCAGATAGATGCCCACCACGAGCGCCCCCAGGAGCTCGCAGACGAAGCCGAACATGGCGACCTTGGCGAGCAGCTTGGTGCCCATGAGGTTCAGCGCCGTGGATACCGCGACGAGCACCAGGGCGATGGCGGTGCTGACCGCCGGCGTGACCTCGAAGCCCAGCAGGAGCGCCAGGAAGGGACCCGCGCCCACGGCGACGCCGGCGATGGTGGCGAACAGGGCCCAGGCGTAGATCCAGCCGGCCATCCATGCCCAGCGCCGGCCGACGAGCCGGCGCGCCCACGGATAGAGGCCGCCGGAAATGGGAAATTCGGACACCACCTCGCCGAAGATGAGGGCGACCAGGAACTGGCCGAAGCCGGCAATGAAATAGGCCCACAGCATCGGCGGGCCGCCGGCGGCAAGGCCGAACGCGAACACGGAATACACGCCCACGACGGGCGAGAGATAGGTGAAGCCGAGCGCGAAATTCTCCCACAACGACATGGTCCGGTCGAAGTTGGAGGTGTAGCCCAGGGCGCGAAGCTGTCGCTCGTCCTCGGACAAGCTGGATTTGGTGGCGGTGCTGTCGTGACTCACGGTTTTTCCCCTCTTTGCTTTTGACCGTATCGTCGGATGATGCCCGGACCTCGGCGGGCTTGCGGGCGCGAAGGTGCAGGCTCTTCCCGGCGGGCCGATGCGGAACTTCTCAGCCTCGGTCCACCGGATGCTTGGAAGCGCAAGGCCTATGCCATGCTGGACATCTCCTTTGTTTCAGTATTTTGACTTGGATTTTGGGTTTGCGTGATGCGCAGATGCAGCGCGGATACTGCATCTGCGCATCGCGTTTATGTGAATTACCTCAGGAAAGGTTCATCCAGACCGATTTGGTCTGGGTATATTGGCTGAAAGCCTCGAGGCACTTGTCGCGGCCGTTCCCGGAGCGCTTGAACCCGCCCCAGGGCGTGGCGGCGTCGTAGTCGAAATAGGTGTTGATCCAGACCATGCCGGCGGCGACCGCGCGGGCGAAGCGATGGGCCGTCCTGACGTCCCGCGTCCAGATGGAGGCGGCCAGCCCGTAGTCCGTGTCGTTGGCCACGGCGATGGCATGTTCCACGTTCCTGACCGCGATCACCGTGGTCACGGGTCCGAAGATCTCCTCCCGGGCGATGGTCATGGCGTTGTCCACCTGGGTGAACAGGGTGGGCTCCACATAGCAGCCCGCTCCGAGATGGCCGGGCACCTCGCCGCCGAAGGCCAGCGCCGCGCCCTCACGGCGTCCCGTCTCGATGAAGTCGAGCACCCGGCGCTGGTGGCCGCCATCCACCAGCGGCCCCATGCTGGTCGCCGGGTCGAGCGGGTCTCCGGGGGCGTACATGGCCTGCGTCTGCGCGGTGAATTTCTCCACGAACGCGTCGTGGATGGCCTCTTCCACCAGCAGGCGCGAGCCGGCGGCGCACACCTCGCCCTGGTTGGCATAGCTGCCGATCACGGCGTTGCGGACCGCGGCGTCGAGGTCGCAGTCGGCGAGGATCACCTGCGGGGACTTGCCGCCGCACTCGAGGGTCACATGCTTCAGGTTGGAGCGGCCCGCATATTCCATGATGAGCCCGCCCACCGCGCCCGAGCCGGTGAAGCCGATCTTGTCCACGTCCGCGTGCAGGGCGAGGGCCTTGCCGACCTCCTCGCCGAAGCCGGTGACCACGTTGAGCACGCCGTCCGGTCCGCCGGCATCGCAGAACAGGCGCGCGAGCCGCAGGGCCGAGAGGGAGCTCTGCTCGGCGGGCTTCAGGACCACGCTGTTGCCGGAGGCGAGGGCGGGCCCCAGCTTCCAGCAGGCCATCATCAGCGGGTAGTTCCACGGCACGATGAGGCCGACCACCCCGAGGGGCTCGTGCACCACGAAATGGAAGGCGTCCTGCGCCGTGCTGGTCACCGCGCCCTCGATCTTGTCGATGGCCTCGGCGGAAAAGCGCAGGTTGGCGACGGCGCAGGGAATGTCGAAGCCGATGAGGCCGCCCACCGGCTTGCCCATCTCCAGGCAATCGAGCAGCGCGAGTTCGCCGGCATGGGCCTCGACGAGGCCGGCGAAGCGCTGCATCACCTCCATCCGCTTGCGCGGCGCCATGCGCGACCAGGCGCCGGAGCGGAACGCGCGCCGGGCGGCCGCCACGGCCTGGTCCACATCGGCCCGGGAGCCGC
The DNA here is from genome assembly GCF_043194755.2 of Xanthobacter nonsaccharivorans. Lineage (NCBI taxonomy): Bacteria > Pseudomonadati > Pseudomonadota > Alphaproteobacteria > Hyphomicrobiales > Xanthobacteraceae > Xanthobacter > Xanthobacter nonsaccharivorans. The sequence goes on from NZ_CM195526.1 coordinate 5,276,647, forward strand.
GCGCCACCTCGGCCAGGGGGGTGCCGGTGGCGGGATTGATGGTGGGGAAGACGGCGCCGTCGGCGGCGGCGCGATAGGCGCCGTCGATGAACATGCGGGTCTCGGGGGAGAGGCGCGCGGCGCGGGCGCGCCAGTCCGCGGCGGACCAGGCCTCGACGGGTTCGGGTTGCGGTTGGCTCACGGCGTGGCGTCCTGTCGGCGGGGGCGGGCGGGAGACGGAACGGGAGGGGCGTCCCCGGCGGGGACGCCCCGTCGCGGCCTACGGAAAGTGGTCCATGTAGCGGTTCAGATCCCAGTCGGTGACTTCCTTGAGGAAGCGCTGCCAGTCGTCCCGCTTCAGCTTGTCGTAAAGCTCGTGCAGGCGCCCGGGCATGGCCGCGAGGATGAGGTCGTCGGCCTTCAGGGCCTCCAGCGCGTCGAACAGGTTCAGGGGGATGGAGGGGATCTTCTCCGTTCCGGCCTTCATGACCTCCACCACGTTCCGGCCCTCGGGCGCGCCGGGGTCGATCCTGTTCTCGATGCCGTCGTCCATGGCCTTCAGCAGCGCCCCGCAGAACAGGTGCTGGTTGACCATGGCGTCCACCGCGCGGAACTCGAACCGGTCCGGCGCCGAGATGCGGATGGCGCAGGAGCGGTTCTGCAGGCCCCAATTGGCGCCGACGGGGGCCCACAGGCCGATGTCGGCGAACCGCCGGTAGGAGTTGACGGTGGTGGCGCCGAGCGCGGTGAGGGCGCCGATGTGCTTCAGCGCGCCGCCGAGGACATGGTGGCCGAGCTCGGTGGGCAGCCAGCCGCCCCCGGTGTTCTCGAAGGCGTTCACGCCGCCCCTGGTGTAGGTGAACACCTCGTCCATGCCGGGCAGCTCGCCCTTGACCAGGTGCAGCACCTGCTTCTCGCCGCCGGTCCAGACCGAGCAATTGTGGTGGCAGCCGTTGGCGGGCACGCCCATCATGGGCTTCGCCATGAAGCAGGCGACGAGGCCGTTCTGGCGCGCCACCTCGGCGCAGATCTGGCGGTAGGTGGTGAGCCGGTCGCAGGTGGCGAGGGCGTCGTCGAAGGCGAAGTTGAGCTCGAGCAGGCCGGGGGCGTCCTCCACGTCGCCCTGGATCATGTCGAGGCCCATGGCCTGGCCGTATTCGTAGACCTTCTGCCAGATGTGGCGGACGGACTCGAACTGGTCGATGTGATAGGCGCTGGCCTTGGTGACGCCCTCGTAGGGGCGCTTGGCGTCGCCGGTGGGGCGCAGCCAGAGCATCTCCGGCTCCATGCCCACCCGCAGGTGCAGGCCGTCATGCTTCAGGCGGAATTCGCGGTCGAAGCGCTTGAGGTTGCCGCGGGTATCGCATTCGTAATAGGCGCCGGGGGACCTGGGGTCCTCGATCCCGTAGAAGAGGGTGCAGAACACCCGCGCCACCTTCTTGTCCCAGGGCAGCTGGCAGAAGGTCTCCGGATCGGGGAGGGCGACGCACTCGCCGTCATTGGCGGAGAAGCCGATGAGGGAGCCGGTGATGTCCACCGTGAGGTTGGCGACGCCGCCGATCCAGGTCTGGATGCCCTTCCTGGCATTCTGCTCCCAGTGGCGCGCCGGCACGGCCTTGCCCAGGACGCGGCCGGTGATGGTCACGTACTGGTAGTAGATGTATTCGACGCCGAGGCTGTCGATCTTCTGGCGAACGCGGGCGACGCGTTCCTGTCGAAAGGGATCGGCCAGCTCCCGGCCGAGGTCGGAGTCCTGGAAATGCTTCACGTCTTTCCCCTCTGATTGTGCTGTTGTTGGAGGTGAATTCAGCCTTCGAGATAGCGCGCCACCTCCTGGGCGCTGACGGCCCGCGCGAGGCTCTGGTCCTCCACCTCGCAGATCCTGGCGAAGTGGCTGACGAAGCGGTCGCCGAACAGGCGCCGGGCATGGGCGCTGCCCGTGAGGCGGGCGGCGGCCTCGGCGAGGGTGCGCGGCAGGCGGATCGCGCCTTCGGGAATGTCGTCGGGGCCGTTGTCGGGGGTGGGCTCCGGCGCCTCGAGCCTCTCCTCGATGCCGTCCAGACCCGCGCCCAGCATGAGCGCGAGGGCGAGATAGGGGTTGCAGTCGGTGCCCGGCAGGCGGAATTCGAGGCGCGCCGCGTCGGATGCCGAGGGCACGGAGCGCACGGCGGTGGTGAAGGTGAATTCCGCCCAGCTCACCGATTTCGGCGCCCACGAGCCGGGGGCAAAGCGGCGATAGGCGTTCACCGTGTGGGCGCACAGGGCGAAGGCCTCCGGCACGGTGCGCGTCATGCCGGCGATGAAGGCGCGCGCCGCGGGGCTGGTGATGCCGGAGGGGTCGCAGAACAGGTTGCGCCCGCTCGCCTTGTCCCACAGCGACAGATGGATGTGCCCGCCGATGCCGGGGAAGCCGGCGCCGAGGAACGGCATGAAGCTCGCGGTCTTGCCGTTCTGCCGCGCATAGGCGCGGGTGGCGAGGCGGAAGAAGGCGGCGTCGTCCGCCGCCCGCATCGGGGGAACGGCGCCGAGCGTCGCCTCGAAGCAGCCGGGGCCCAGCTCGCCTGCCACCGCGAACACGGCGATGTCGCTGGCGCGCAGGATCGCCTCCAGCCCGTCCACGAAATCCGCATGGCTGGCGGCGGTCTGGCCCGACCAGCATTTGTTGTCCGGCGCAAAGGAACGCAGGGTGGAGAAGCCGGAGCCGCGCAGGCTCTCCGCGGTCTCCTCCAGCATCACGACCTCGAACTCGAAGGCGGCCTTCACTTCGAGGCCGAGCGCGGCGGCGCGCTCCACCTGCCCGCGCAGCACGGCGCGGGGCATCAGCTCCCGGGAGGGGCCGTTCAGCTCCATGAGCAGGGCCGCCGCCCCCGCCTCGAACGGGTAGCGACGCAGCGAGGAGGCGTCGATGGCCACCTCCTCGGTGAGATAGGGACCGCTGCCGAACAGGGTGTCGGCGGAATCCCAAAGGGCGATCACATTGGCGAAGCGCGGCTCGCGGGCCCAGGCGAGGAAAGAATCGCGCGGCAGCCGCCGTTCGCGGAAGGCGCCGGAATGATCGAACTGGCCCACGTGGACCACCTCGATGTCTTCCTCGTCCAGCACGCGGGCAAGATGCTCCGTTCCCATGAGGTGCTCCCACTGGGTTGAAAGGGGTTGCGATCAGGTGCGGCGGCGCCCGGCCGCCGGATCAGGCGTCGAGGTAGGCGCGATGCCGGAGCGCGCGGCCCGGCGGCAGGGCGATGGTGAGCACGGCCACCGGCCGCCCGGCCCGCCGATAGCCCACGGCGACCCCGCGCGTGACCGCATCCGGCGTGTCGAGAGCGCCTTCGAGCATCTCCATCTCGTCGGCGATGGCCGGCAGCCCGAAGGACTGCAGGCGGATGGCGTGCTGGTCGCTCCAGAAGGACGGCAGGGGGCGGAACGGCGCCTCGGGCGGGGCCTCGCCGTTCAGCGTCGCGACCACCGTCTCCGCCGCGCGCCGCGCGGTCTGGCCCGGCACGCACCAGTGCTCGATGCGGCGCGGTTCCGCGTCGTAGAGCGGGTTGGGAAACCGCGCCACGTCACCGATGCCGAAGAGATCGCCGCGGCCTTGCACGCGCATGTGGTTGTCGCACAGAAGCCCATTGGAGAGGTCGAGGCCCTGGCCTGCCAGCCAGTCCACATTGGCCACGGAGCCGATGGCCTCCACCAGCAGGTCGGCGGCGAGCTCCCTGCCGTCGGTGAGGGCGACGCCCGTGAGCGTTCCCTCGGCATCGCACAGGAGGCCGGACACGCCGACGCCGGTGCGGAAGCTCACGCCGCGGGCCGTATGCACGCGCTGCAGGGCGGCACCCACGGCCGCGCCCACGGCCCGCGCCATGGGCGCGCCCAGCGGCTCAACCACGGTGACCTTGCAGCCGAGCCGTGCGGCGGTGGCGGCCGCCTCGCAGCCGATGAAGCCACCGCCGACCACCACCACGGCGCGGTCGGGCGTCAGCGCCCGCCGCAGGGCGGCGGCGTCCTCCAGCGTGCGCAGGACGAAGCGCTGGCCATCGCCGCCCGGGAACGGAAGGCGGCGCGGCGTCAGGCCGGTCGCCACCATCAGCGCGTCGTAGGCCAGGTCGCTGCCGTCGGCGAGCCGCACGGTGCGCGCGGCGAGGTCCGCCGCGACGGCGGGAATGCCCAGCCGCCAGTCGGCCGCCGCCACCTCCGGCTTCAGGCGGAAGGCGGTCTTGGCGAGGGCGTCGGGGATGCCGCCGAGTTCCTCCAGCACCTCCTTGGAGAGGGGCGGGCGGTTGTAGGGCGGATGCGGCTCCGCGCCGACGATGGTGATGACCCCGGGGGCGACGCCGAGGCCCGTGAGCGCCTCGGCCGCGCGCAATCCGCCGAGCGACGCCCCGATGATGACGATCCGGGCAGACATCGTCATCCCTCGAGGGTGATGGCTTGCTCGGGACAGACGTCGGCGGCGTCCTCGGCCTGACGGCGCAGGCCTTCGTCGATGCTCTCCACCCACCGGAGGGTGCCGTCCGCATCGAAGGAGAAGACGTCCGGGGCCGCGATCACGCACTGGCCGTGGTACTGGCACTTCTTCATGTCCACGCACACGCGCATGGTTATTCCCCTGTCTGCTGGAAGGAATGTTGTTTTTGCTTCAGGCTTCAGGGTCGAAGGCGATCGGCAGGACGATCGCGCCCGTGTTGCCGCTGTCGGGCAGCCACCGCGCCTCACCCCCGAGGCGCGGATTGCGGATCCGCCGGGCGAGGATGGCCAGCGCCTCGGTCATGTCGCCGCGGGCGATGAAGTGGCCGAGGCAGTGATGCGCGCCGCCGCCGAAGCCGAAATGCGGCTTGCGCTCGGCGGTGATGTCGAAGCCCGCATCCGGGAAGGCGCGCGGATCGGAGCAGGCGGACTGGCTGAAGAGATGCAGCGTCGTGCCCGTCGCGATGTCCAGTCCCTGGTAGGTGAAGTCGGTCACCGCCTCGCGCGTCACCCAGGTGATGGTGGGGCGCACGCGCATGACTTCCTCGACGGCGGCGCGGCCGAGATCGGGGCGCTCGGCCAGCAGGGCCCATTGGTCGGGGTGCTGGAGGAACATGTCCATGGCGAGGCTGAGCTGGTTCCGGGTGGTGTCGATGCCGCCGAAGATGGCGAGCACCACCATGTCGGTCAGCTCCTGGTCGCTGAGGGCCTCCTGGCTCTCGCGGTTGGTCTTCACCAGCAGGCTCAGGAAGTCGGTGCCGCCCTCCCGGGCGCGGCGCTCGGCGATCAGCTGCTCGGCATAGTCGAACAGTCTCTGGGTGGCGGCGTCGATGCTCGGAATGTCCTGCTTGAAGGTGACGCCGAGGGCGAGGCCCATGTCCGCGGCGATGTCGGCGAGCTCGCGCCATTTCTCATGGGGCAGGCCGAGCAGCGTGCAGATGACGCGGGTGGCGTAGGGCTCGGCGAAATCCGCCATGAACTCGCAGCGGCCGGTCTTGGCGAAGGCGTCGATGAGTTCGTTGGCGAGCGCCGCGAAGGCCGGCTGCAGGCTGGTGACGAGCTTGGGCGAGAAGGCCGGGTTGGCGAGGCGGCGCAGGCGGGCGTGGTCCGCGCCTTCCTGGCTCAGCAGCATGCGGCTCCACCAGTCCGCGAACTTGCCGGTGGCATCGTTCAGCGCCGGCCACGCGTAGCTGCCCTGGCGCAGGCGCGGGTCGCGCATGAGCTTCTGCACGTCGTCATAGCGCAGCACGGCAAGGCCGTAGGGCGTGCGCGCGCACCAGCTCTGCTCGCGCGCGTCGGTCACGCTTTTGGAGCGGATGGAGAAGGCCGGGTCCTTCAGATCGAGATAGGGAAGCGTATCGGCCCGCATGGCCAGAGTCACAGTCATGTCCCGCTCCGTGCTTTTTGTTGAACACAGAACGGCAACAAGCGTGCCAAACCTATGGTCCGTACTCAGGTATTTGAAAGTATTGGAATTTTTTAATCCGGCCCGGACGCGCAGATGGCCGTCTGCTGCGTGATGTCATCGGAAGGCGATGCGTCGCCGCAGCAATGGCGATGCGCGTGCATTGCAGCATTCGCGCGCAGGTGCTTCCGTATTTATTTGCCCGCGCGCATGTCGAGCCGGTCGCTGAACAGATGAAGCGGAGCGGCAGGCAGGATTGATCCCGTGCTCCACGTTGGCGGAACGGACGGGGAAGGATGCGCCTGGCGCCTGGCAAGTGCGCTGCGCCCGGCAGCGCGGCGGACGGAGGACCTTCCGGGACCGGTCAGTCGCAGAGCGCCTCGGTGAAGACGGGGGACTTCGAGGCGATCTCGAACACCCGCTCGATATGGCGGTCGAGCAAGGCGCAAGCCCGCTCGGCATCGCGATCGAGGGTCGCGTCGAGAATTTCCTGGTGGTCCGTCGCCACCTGTGGCGGCAGGCGGGCGCTACGGAAATAAAGCCGGCGATAGCGATCCGCCTGATCGTAGAGGACGCTCTGGAACTTGGAGAGCCAGCGCGACCCCGCGCCCTCGATGAGGGCCCGGTGGAAAGCCCGATGGCGCTCCTCCCACCGCGCGAGAGCCTCGTCGTCGGAGGTCGCCAGGGTTTCATCGAGGCGCTTCAGCTTGTGATAGGCGCCCACGACCCGCGCCTCGTAGTCGTCGTCCATCCGCTCGATGGCGCGCCGCAGCGCCGTGCACTCCACCAGCTTGCGCTGGTCGGTGACGTCCCGCAGCTCGCTCAGGCTCAGGCGGGGGATGCTGAAGCCCTTGTTCTCCTCGCTCTCCACGAAGCCGTCCGCCGCAAGGCGCGACAGGGCCTCGCGCAAGGGGGTCGGGCCGATGCCGTAGCGCGACTTGAGCGCATCGATCCGCAGCTTGCTGCCCGCAGCCAGGGTGCCGACGAGAATGTCGTGGTGAAGCAGGCTGTAGGCCTGCTGCGACAGCGTGGGGGTGTCGGGACTGCTGGTTTCGGGTCTTGCCATCAACGGGGTCCTGGAATGCCGCAAATTCGGGCGAATATGCACCTGAGCCGATAAAAATCAATAACTAATATAAAACTGAAAATCATCGATAAAACATCTTTACATCGATCAAGGAGTGGCTCTAGCTTCAGCCGTGCCTGGAGCGCACCAGCGCCCCCAACAACCGGCCCGAGGCAAGAGCCCTGTCATGTCTGGAAACGTCCCCCCCGCCTACGAAGACATCTATGTGGACCTGATCGGCTTCGTCCCGCCCCGCATTCAGCATCGGCTGCGGGTGGAGCGGGAGTGCGATCCCGAGCTCCTGGATCTGGTGGAGACCCTGCGCACGCGCGCCATGTACCCCGAGTCCATGGAGACCAAGGTGTCCCAGCTGATCCTGTTCGGCATCCTGCTGTCGCACGTCGCCCCGGCGGCCGAATACCATGCCCGGGGCGCCATCAGGGCCGGCGCCACCAAGCGCGAGCTCCACGACGTGGCCGCGCTCGCCTTCCTGTTCCGCGGCCTGCCCGCCTTCAACCTCGCGGGTGAACTGATCAACAAGATCTACGACGCGCCCGTCGCCGCCGAATAGGCGCGCCGCGCGCCGGCCGCCCCGTCGGCGGAGCGGCATTCGGGCGAACGGATGAGCCGCGCCCGCCCGGTCGGGCGCTGGCGTGCCCCGGCGCGCGCCCGTACCAATCAAAACGAGGCGAAAGCCCGCCAAGGAGGAACGCCAATGAGAGTCTGGAGCCGTCTGGCTGCCCTGTTCGCCGCATTTTGCCTGCTCGCCGCTCCCGCGTGCGCCCAGACGGTGAAGGTCGGCCTGCTGATGATCGGCAACCCGCTGGTGGTGGGTATCGAAAAGGGCTTCTTCAAGGAATACGGGGTGGATGTGGAGCCGGTCTACTTCCGCTCGGGGGCCGAGCAGATCCCGGCCCTTTCCACCGGCACCGTCGACGTCATCCTGAGCTCCGCCACCGCGTCCCTGTTCAACGCGATCGCCTCGGGCGTCGATATGAAGATCGTCGCCGACTACATCTCCCTGGTGCCGGGCACCGCGCCGCACGGGCTGCTGGTGCGCAAGGAGCTGATGGACAGTGGCAAGGTGAAGAGCGTGGCGGACCTCAAGGGACGCTCCATCGGCGTCACCGCGGTGGGTGTCTACACGCACCAGGCGGCCGTGCGCATCCTGAAGTCCGCAGGGCTCACCGAGAAGGACGTCCGGCTGGTCAACATGCCGTATCCCGACATGGTGGCGGCGCTCGCCAACGGCGCCATCGACGCCGCCAATATGACCGAGCCCTTCGTCACCCAGGCCCAGGAGATGGGCGTTGCCCGCCTGCTCCTCAACCATACGGAGGCGTTCCCGAACCTCCAGCTCGGCGTGACCATCTACGGGCCTCGCCTGGCCACCCGGGACCGCGACCTCGGCGAGCGCTTCATGCGCGGCCTGGTGAAGTCCATGCAGTACATGCGGGGCATCCTCACCGATCCGGCGCGCATCGTCGAGGTTGCCGCGATCATGCAGAAGAGCCTGCCGATCAAGGACCCGAAGATGTACGAGCGCATGAGCTGGCAGCTCACCACGGACGGCCAGAAGGTGAATGTTCCAAGCCTCCAGGAACAGCTCGATTTCTACGCCGCGCAGAAGCTGATCCCCAAGATGCCGAACCTTGCGGCTGTGACCGACACCAGCTTCCTGGAGCGCGCCTATGCCCGCTGAGGCCACCCGGGTGATCCCCATCGATGCCGCCGCGCGGACGGCCGCGCCGGCGACGGCCCCCAAGGTCTCCCTCCGCGATGTCTGCCGGACATTCTCCGTCAACCGGCAGGTCTTCCATGCGCTGGCGGACATCAATCTGGAGATCCGCGCCGGCGAGTTCCTCTGCCTCGTGGGTCCGAGCGGATGCGGCAAGTCCACCCTGCTGCGCATGCTGGGAGGGCTGGACGAGCCCTCCTCCGGAACCGTGGAGGTGCGGGTCGAGGATCCGAAGCGTCCCACCAGCGCCATCGTGTTCCAGCAGGAATCGGTCTTTCCCTGGCTCACCGTGGAGCGCAACGCCACCTATGCCCTGCGCATGCTGGGCCTGTGGAACGGCGCCGAGAGCCAGCGGCGCGTGGATTATTTCCTCGACCGCTGCGGGCTGTCGAAATTCCGCGGCTTCTACCCGCACCAGCTTTCCGGCGGCATGAAGCAGAGGCTCTCGATCGTGCGCGCCTTCTCCGCCCACCCCGAGCTGCTGCTCATGGACGAGCCGTTCGCCGCCCTGGACGAGCAGAACAAGCTGCTGCTCCAGCAGGAGGTCGAGCGCCTGTGGGAGGACAACAAGATCTCCGTCCTGTTCATCACCCACAGCCTCGACGAGGCCATCCTGCTGGGAGACCGGGTCGCGGTGATGTCGGCGGCCCCCGGCCGGATCAAGGAAACGATCGACATTCCCTTCGAGCGTCCGCGCAACCTTCTCACCCTCAAGAGCACCCCCGAGTTCGGCCAGCTCTACGGCCGGCTGTGGGACCTTCTGGGCGAAGAAGTCATGGCCGCGCGCAAAGACCGGTAGGGCACGCAGATGAAGTATCAATCCTGGATATCTCCCGTCATCGTGCTCGTGGTCTGGCAGGCGGTGGCCAGCCTCGGCCTCGTGGAGACACGCTTCTTCCCGGCGCCGTCCGCCATCTTCGCCAAGTTCGCAGAGATGGTGATGACCGAGCAGTTCTGGCTCGACCTGCGCGTCTCCGTCGTCCGCCTCATGGTCGGCTTCGTGATCGGCGCGGTGCCGGGCGCGGCGGTGGGCCTGCTCATGGGCCTGTCGCCTCTGGCCGAGCGGGTCATCTCGCCGCTCATCAGCATGCTCTACCCGCTGCCAAAGATCGCGCTTCTGCCGCTGATCATGCTGATCTTCGGCCTCAGCGAGGCCTCGAAATACGCCATCGTCGCCATCGGCGTCTTCTTCATCATGGCGATCAACACCTATGGCGGCGTCCAGAACATCAACAAGATCTACTTCGAGGTGGCCAAGAACCTGAAGGTTCCCGGCTGGAAGGTCTATCTCACCGTGGCGCTGCCCGGCGCCCTGCCGGGCATCTTCACCGGGCTGCGGCTCGCCACCGGCGTGGCGCTGATCCTGCTCGTGTCCGCAGAGTTCGTCGGCGCGACGGAAGGGCTCGGCTTCCGCATCTGGTGGTCCTGGACCGTGTTCTGGGTGGAGCAGATGTACGTGGGGCTGGTCATCATCGCCCTGCTCGGCTTCACCTTCGCCAGCCTGGTGGGGCTGTGCGAGCGCACCTTCCTGCCCTGGCGGCGCGGCGGGGGCAACTAGCCATGGCGCTCGTCTTCACCGGCTCCTACCTGATCCCGGCCCCGCGCGAGCGGGTCTGGGAGGGCCTGAATGATCCCGACGTGCTGGCGCGCAGCATTCCGGGCTGCACCGCCCTGACGGCGACGGGGCCCGACACCTTCGCGGCCACGGTGGTCGCCCGCATCGGCGTGATCTCCGCCACCTTCAGGGGGGACCTGCACCGGGCCGAGGCCGAGCCGCCCTCCCGCTATGTGCTCAACGGGCGCGCCAATGGCGGCCTCGCCGGCTTTGCCCGCGGCGGCGCGGAAATCCTGCTCGCCGTCGGTGAGGAGCCGGACAGCACGGTCCTCACCTATCGGGCTGAGGCGGATATCGGCGGCAAGGTCGCCATGGTCGGCGGGCGGCTGATCCAGTCGGTGGCGAAGTCGCTCGCCGACGATTTCTTCGGCGCCTTCGCGCGGGAGCTGGGCGGCAACGCCCATCCCCTCGCCCCGCCGCCCCGGCCCGCCCCGGTCGCCCCGGCGGAGACCCGCGCGCCGTCGCCCGTGGCCGCGCCCGCCGCCGCATCCGCGCATCACGGGGAAACGCTCGTTCCCGTCCGGGTGGTGACGGCGTTTCTCACCGGCATCGCCGTGGGCATCGCTGCCACGGGCGCCGCGACCGTGGCCCTGGGCCTGGTGCGCTGAGATGGCCCGCGCCACCGCCTGCGGACCCGGCCGGCCATGAAGCCCGCGCCGTTCGTCCTTCACCGCCCGGCCGACCTCGCCGAGGCCCTTGAGCTTCTCGCGATGCTCGGGGTCGAGGCCAAGGTGCTGGCCGGTGGGCAGAGCCTGCTGCCCACCATGAACATGCGCCTCGCCGCACCGGGCGCGCTGGTGGACCTTGGCCGCATCGCCGCCCTCAAGGGGATCGATGTGCTGCCGGATCATGTGCGCATCGGCGCGGCCACGACCTATGCCGCCTTCCTCGCCGATCCGGCGTCCATCCATCTGCCGCTGCTGCGACTGGCCCTGCCGAATGTCGCCAATGCCGCGGTTCGCAACCGCGGCACGCTGGGCGGGAGCCTGTGCCACGCCGATCCTTCTGCGGAGACGGCCGGGGCCCTGCTGGCCCTCGACGCGCGCCTGGAACTCGCGTCGCGGGATACGGTCCGGCAGGTTCCGGTGGCGGAGTTCCTGCGCGGGGTGTTCCAGACCGCGCTGCGTCCCGGCGAGATTCTGCAGGCCATCCTCGTGCCCCGGCCGGCGCCCGCCTGGTCGTGGTTCGACGAGCACGTGCGGCGGCGCGGAGATTTCGCCATCGCCGGCCTCGCCGCGGCCGGCACCTCCGCGGGCGGCGGTGTGGCCGGGCTCCGGCTGGCGTTCATCGGCCTCGGCGATCGCGCGCTCCTGGCCGAGGACACCATGGCGTGCCTCGCGGACGTCCCGCTCGACGCGGCGGGCATCGCCCGCGCCTTGGCAGGCCTGCCGGCGGAGCTTGCGGCCCGCGGCGCCGGCGCCGACGCGTATCGCCTGGCCCTGGCCCAGGATCTGCTGGCGCGCGCCCTCGTGGCGGCGGGAGAGGCTGTTCGGGAGGATCACCCATGAATGCCCACGGCCGTGCCTTGGACCCCCACCCGGTAGACGCGGACGGCGCCACCGAGGTCGACATCACCGTCAAGGTCAATGGCGAATGGGTGCGCCAGCGGGTGGAGGCGCGGCTGTCCCTCGCCGACTTCCTGCGCCAGGGCTGCGGCGCCACCGATGTCCACGTGGGCTGCGAGCAGGGCAAATGCGGCGCCTGCACGGTGCTGCTGGATGGGCTGGCCGTGCGCGGCTGCCTCACCCTCGCCGCCCAGGCGGACGGCGCGGCGGTGGAGACGGTGGCGGGACTGACCCAGGTCGGTCGGCTGGCCGCCTTGCAGGATGCCTTCCTCGCCCGCAATGCCCTGCAATGCGGCTTCTGCACGCCCGGCATGCTGGTGGCCGCTATGACCCTGCTGGAGGCGGGGCCCTGTCCTGATCGGGCCGGGATCCGTGAGGCCATTTCCGGCCATTACTGCCGCTGCACGGGCTATGAGGCGATCGTCGACGCCATTGCCGCCGCCGGGGAGGGCAACCCATGACCGCCCATCCGTCCCACGGCCCGGCCGTGATCGGTCGTTCCCTGCCGCGGCGCGAGGCCCGGCGCCTCCTGGAGGGGCGCGGCCGCTACCTCGACGACGTCGCCCGTCCCGGCCTGCTTCATGCCGCCTTCGTGCGCAGCCCCCACGCCCATGCCCGCATCCTCGGCATCGACGGGCTCTCCGCCCGCCTGATCCCCGGAGTGGTGGCGGTGCTGACCGCGGAGGAGGTGGACCGGGTGTGCGCTCCCTGGTCCGGTGTCCTGGAGCGCCCTCCGGGCATGCGCTCGCCCCTCCAGCGCCCCCTGGCGAGGGATCGGGTGACCTACCAGGGCGAGCCGGTTGTGGTGGTGGTGGCCACCAGCCGGGCCCTTGCGGAGGACGGCTGCGACGCCGTCGAGATCGCCTACGAGCCGCTTCCGGCCGTGACCGATCTCGCCGCAGCCTGCGAGACGGGAGCGCCGTGCGTCCATCCCGAGCATCCGGACAACATCGCGTTCCGCGGCGTGACGGCAGCCGGCGACGCCATCGCGGCGTTTGCCGCCGAGGGCCTCATCGTCGTGGAGGAGACCCTCCATTTTCCCGGCGTCACCGCCGTGTCCATGGAGACCCGGGGCGTTCTCGCCGACTACGACGCCGCCATGAAGCGGCTCGACGTCACCTGGTCGGTCCAGGCCCCGTTCCAGATGCGGGACGTGGTGGCGAGGTGCTTCGGCCTTGCCGAATGCGACGTCAACGTGGTCGTGCCCGACGTGGGCGGCGCCTTCGGCCTCAAGCTGCATGTCTTCCCCGACGAGATGGCGGTGGTTGCCGCGTCGGTGCTTCTCGCCCGGCCGGTGAAGTTCGTGGCCGACCGGCTGGAATCGTTCATGAGCGACACGCAGGCCCGGCGGCAGATCGTGCACGGGCGCCTGGCCGTCGATGCCCAGGGGCGGATCCGGGCGATGGCGGTGGATATCCACGCCGGGATCGGTGCCTACTCGGTCTATCCGCGAACCAGCTTCCTGGAGCCCAACCAGGTCAGCCGCCTGTGCGGCGGGCCCTATCTCGTGCCGAATTACCGCGCCGTCGCCACCTGCATGTTCCTCAACACGCCCCCGAGCGGGCAGCTGCGTGGGGTCGGCCATCCGATCGCCTGCGCCCTCACCGAAGCGCTCATGGACAAGGCAGCCCTGGTCCTCGGCCTCGATCCCTTCGAGATCCGCGCCCTGAACCTGGTGCCCGCAGATGCCTTTCCCCACCAGTCGCACGGGGGCTTCCGCTTTGAACGCCTGGGCCAGCAGGCGGCGCTGGAGACGATCCGGCAGGTCACGGCCGAAGCGCGCGCGCAGGTGGTGGCGCATCGCGGCTCCGGCGGACGCAAGCGGCTCGGCCTCGGCATCGCGCTGTTTGTCGAGCTCACTTCCCCCGGCGTCGGCTATTACGGCCTTGGCGGCGCCCATATCTCGTCCCGCGAGACCGCAACGCTGCGCCTCGAGCCCGATGGGGGTGTCACGGTTCAGGTGGGCATCACCGACCAGGGGCAGGGTCTCGAGACCGTGATCGCCCAGGTGGTGGCCGACGGGGTCGGCGTGGACGTGGAGCGCGTGCGGGTGCTGCACGGCGGCACGTCGGGCGCGCCCTTTGGCGGCGGCGCCTGGGCCTCGCGCGGCGCCTCGCTCGGCGGGGAGGCGGCTTGGCGTGCCGCGCGCGCCCTGCGGCAGCGCATCCTGGCCGTGGCCGCGGCGGCGCTGGATCGGCCGGACGGGACCCATGCCCTCTCCATCGTCCATGGCCTCGTCGTCGACGGGGATGGCGAGGCGCTCGCGAGCCTCGCCGATCTCGCCCGCCGGGTTCACTACCGCCCCGACACCCTGCCCGGCCACGCGCTGGAAAGCCTGACCGCCACCGAGACCTATCTGCACGAGGACTTTCCCTACACCTTCACCAATGGCGCCCACGCCGCCCTCGTGGAGGTGGACGAGGTCACGGGGGAAGTCCGCCTTGCCGGTTTCTGGGTGGTGGCCGATTGCGGCACCGTGCTCAATCCGCTGCTGGCCGACGAGCAGGTGCGCGGCGCGGCGGTGATGGGCATCGGCGGCGCCCTGTGGGAGGAGTGCCTCTACAGCCCCTCGGGCGATCTCGCGACCGCCACCATGGCGGACTACTTCACGCCCATGGCCGTGGAGCTGCCGGACATCGTGGTGGTGCACATGTCCACCCCCACCGCGCAGAGCCAGCTCGGCGCCAAGGGCGCGGGGGAATCCGGCATCGCCGGCGCCCAGGCGGCCATCCTCAACGGCGTGAACGCGGCCCTCGCGGAGAGCGGCGCGCGCCTCGACACCTTTCCGCTCACCGCCGAACGCATCTGGCGCGCCCTGCACGGGCGCCCGGCGCAGGCCCGACCCGTACCGGGCACCGAACCCGTCTGAGACGTCACGTGAGGAACCAGAGCATGACCAGTGCCGCTTCGAGCGTCGCGGCCGCCCGCGCAGGCGCAACGCCGCGACGCCACCCGCATTTCATCGCCGGCCGTTTCGTGCCGGAGGGACGGACCGAATTCGAGAACATCAATCCCGCCACCGGTGCCGTGGTGGGCCTCGTGCCCGAAGCGGACAGCGCGCTGGTGGACGCGGCGGTCCGCGCCGCGCGCGCGGCCCTCGACGGGCCGTGGGGCCGCACCAGCGAACAGGAGCGCGCCGCGATCCTGCGCAAGGTGGCGGACGGCATCCTCGCTCGCTTCGACGCGTTCCTCGAGGCGGAGATTCTCGACACCGGCAAGCCGCGCAGCCTCGCCTCGCACATCGACATTCCGCGCGGGGCCGCGAACTTCAACGTGTTCGCGGACCAGGTGCTCACCTTGTCCACGGAAGCCTTCCGCACCGCCACGCCGGACGGCGCCGGGGCGCTCAACTACGCCATTCGCGTGCCGCGCGGGGTCATCGCCGTGGTGTGCCCGTGGAATCTGCCGCTGCTGCTGATGACGTGGAAGGTCGCTCCCGCCCTCGCCTGCGGCAACACCGTGGTGGTGAAGCCCTCGGAGGAGACCCCCGCCACCGCGACCCTGCTCGGGGAGGTGATGAACGCGGCGGGCGTGCCGCCGGGCGTCTACAACGTGGTCCACGGCCGCGGCGAGGACAGCGCCGGGGAGTACCTCACCCGCCATCCCCTGGTGAACGGCATCACCTTCACCGGGGAAACGCGGACCGGCGAGGCGATCATGCGCGCCGCCGCCACCGGCGTGCGGCCGGTCTCCCTGGAGCTGGGCGGCAAGAACGCGGCGATCGTGTTCGCCGACTGCGACATGGACAAGGCCGTGGAGGGGGTGACCCGCGCGGTGTTCGCCAATTGCGGTCAGGTGTGCCTCGGAACCGAGCGGGTCTATGTGGAGCGGCCGATCTTCGCCGCCTTCACGGAGCGGCTGCGGCTGGCGGCGCAGGCGCTGCGCCCCGGCAACCCGTTTGAGGCCACCACCACCCTCGGCCCGCTGATCAGCCTGGCCCACCGGGACAAGGTGCTGCGTTACTACGCCCAGGCCCGCGCGGAGGGCGCCGAGGTGGTTGCCGGCGGCGGCATTCCGGACCTTCCCGCGCCCTATGACGGCGGCGCCTTCATCCAGCCGACCATCTGGACCGGCCTGAGCGAGCATTCGCCGGTGATGCGCGAGGAAATCTTCGGGCCGTGCTGCACCCTCGTGCCCTTCGACGACGAGGATGCGGTGCTCGCCGCGGCCAACGACAATCCATATGGCCTCGCCGCCTCCATCTGGACGCGCGACCTTGCGCGCGCCCACCGGGTCGCCGCGCGGATCGAGGTCGGGCTCTGCTGGGTCAATTCGTGGTTCCTGCGCGACCTGCGCACGCCGTTCGGCGGGTCGAAGCAATCGGGAATCGGCCGGGAAGGCGGCGTCCATTCCATGGAATTCTACACCGACCTGCGCAACGTCTGCATCAAGCTGTAAGGGGCCTGCCGCCATGTTGACCGAAGAAGAACGCACGCGCGCCGTCGCGGGCCTGCTGGAGAGCCACCGGACCAAGGTCCAGGGCCTGCGCCCTTCCGAAATGTTTCCGCACATCGAGATCGCCGACAGCTACGCCATTTCCTCGGCGGTGGCGCAGGCCCGCATCGCCGCCGGCGCGCGGATCATCGGCCACAAGATCGGCCTCACCTCCAAGGCCATGCAGGCCTCCTCGAAGATCGACGAGCCAGACTACGGCTACATGTTCGACGACCAGGTGCTCTCGGATGGGGCCAAGGTGCGCTTCGAGGACTTCTGCGTGCCGCGGGTCGAGCCCGAGCTGACCTTCGTGCTCAAGGAGCCGCTCAAGGGTCCGAACGTCGGCCTCGTCGACGTGCTGCGCGCCACCGAGTGGGTGGTGCCTTCCATCGAGATCATCGATGCCCGCGTGCGGGAGCCGCGCCAGATCTTCGATACCGTGGCCGACAACGGTGCGGCGGCGGGCCTCGTCCTCGGCGGCCGGCCGGTGCGGCCGGCGGATGTCGACCTTCGCTGGGTGGGGGCCATCTTCTATCGCAACAGCGAGATCGAGGAGACCGGCCTTGCCGCCGGCGTGCTGGGCCATCCGGCCATGGCGGTGGCGTGGCTCGCCAACAAGCTCGCCCCCTTCGGCGTGACGCTGGAGCCCGGCCACATGCTGCTGTCCGGCAGCTTCACGCGCCCGGTGTGGGCCAGGAAGGGCGACACGCTGCACGCCGATTTCGGCCCGCTCGGCTCCGTCGCCGTCCAGTTCGTATGAGGCGCGCATGAACGCTCCCGAAAACCGCTTCAAGTCCCGGCTCCTGGCCCGCGAGGTTCTGCACGGGCTGTGGATGACGCTGGCAAGCCCCGTGGCGGCCGAGGCCCTGTCCCTGCTCGGGCACGACTGGCTGATGTTCGACACCGAGCATACGCCGCTGGACCTCGCCGGGGTGCAGCCGCTGCTCCAGGCTGCGGCCGCAGGCGGCGCCGCCACGGTGGTCCGGCCGGCATGGAACGATCCGGTCCTGATCAAGCGCCTCCTCGACATGGGGGCGCAGACGCTGCTGGTGCCGTTCGTGCAGACCCCGGAGGAGGCGCGCGCGGCCGTGGCCGCCACGCGCTATCCCCCCGAGGGCGTGCGCGGGGTCGCCGGCCTCACCCGGGCCAGCCGCTTCGGCCTCGCCACGGATTATTTCCGCGTGGCGAACCGCGAGATGTGCGTCCTGGTGCAGATCGAGACGGGCGCGGCCCTCGCGCGGCTGGAGGAGATCGCCGCGGTGGAGGGGGTTGACGGGGTCTTCCTCGGTCCCTCGGATCTCGCTGCTTCGCTCGGGCATCTGGGGCAGCCGGGGCACCCCGAGGTCCAGGCCGCGCTCGAGGACGCCGCCCGCCGCATCCTCGCCACCGGCAAGGCGCCGGGGATCCTCGCCACCACCGCCGTCGATGCCCGCCGCTATCTGGGGTGGGGCTATCGGTTCGTCGCCACCGGCGTCGACCTCAGCCTTCTGCTCAAGAGCGCCCAGCGCCTGCTTGAGGAGGTGGCGGCGGAGACCTGAGGCCGGTGGGCCGCGGTGACAGCCGCGGCCCGTCGCTCCCCGAGCATCGGGCCGACAGGCACGCCTCGGCAAAGCCCGCGTGGGCCCGACGGTCCCCAATTCCGGAGATGGCGGCCCGCACGGCTTGGAACCTGACGCCCCCGCACGCTTGCGGGTCGGCCCGGTGCCGCGCTCCATACGCGCGAGAAGCCGCGCATCCCCATTCGCGCCCGCGCGCGGAAGGCGCTGAACGCCGCACCTCTCAGGCATTTCCCTGGCACGGTTGCGGGGGGAGGTCGCGTGCGCAGGCCAGGGATGGGGCCCGCCACGTGTCGACGGCCCCTTTCCAAAGCCGTGCTGGAGTTGTATCTGTTGATTTCACAGCTTGTTAGCCGGACGCGCCCGGCGCTCCTACCGAGGTCGACCCGTTCGTGAAACGTCCGCCCAGGTGGATCGGCCGGCTCACCAAGCCGGTGCTCATCGCTTGCGTCATCGGCGTCTTCTCAGCTTTCGGCCTCGCCGACCGGATCGCCGGCTTCAGCGCCAATCTCGGCGAGAAGGACCGCATGGTGCGCTGGTCCGCGGTCTTGTCCGGCGCGACGCACGACGCCATTCCGGTGACGCTGATCGACATCGACCCGTCCACCATGGCCGCGCTCGGCCATCCCCAGACCACGCCGCGGGAGGTTCTGGCCGGGCTGCTCGCCCTCGCCGCCGCCAAGCATGCGGGCGGCATCTTCCTCGACATGGATACCTCCCGGCCCGGATCCCCCGCGGGTGACGCGGCGCTGGCCGGCTTCCTCGCCGCCTATCCGCCGGATGCGCCACCCCTCGCCCTCGCCCGCCGCCTGGGCGCCTTAGACCAGGCCGGCGCCAGCGTCGACGCGCTGGCCGAGCAGCCCTCCCTCCTCGATGCGACCGTGCGCGGCAAGCCGAACGTGATCTGGGCGGCGAGCGTGAGCCGCATCGACGAGGACCGGGTGGTGCGGCGCTGGCAGCTGAGCCACACCTCCTGCTCGCCCGGCGCGGGCGCGACCCTGCCCTCGCCCCAGCTCTTTGCCGCCGCGGTGGCGGGCGCGCACCCCCGGCCGCTCTCCGACATCCAGGCCTTCGCGGACAGCCGGACGCAGGCGGTGTGCACGCCCGGCACGGCCGCCGCGGCACCGGCCTGGCCGCGCAATCCCGACCAGAGCGCCGCCATCGCCTTCCTGATCCCGGACGGGCCGGACCTCGCCGCCCCGCAATTCATCGCGCGCGATGGCCGGCAGGTGCCGCTGTTCCGCCGGGTGCCGGCGCGCGCGCTGATGACGGCATCCGGCGCCGTGGTATCGCCCCAAGCGGTGGCGGACGACCTGCTGCGCGGCCGCTTCGTCATCATCGGCGCCAGCCATGCCGAGAGCATGGACGGGCACCTGACGCCCATCGGCTTCCTGCCGGGCGCGCTCATCGTCGCCAATGCGGTGGCCACCGCCCCCGCGGTGCTGTCTGGCCAGCCCGTCGGGCCAATCGGCGCCACCCTGATCGCGCTGACGCTTCTCGGGGCGCTGGTGGCGATCACCTCCCGGCTGCGCCCGCTGGCGGCAGGTCTCGTCGTCGCCGTCGCGGTGCTGGGCGCGCTGATGGTGCTCGGCCGCATCTTCGCTCCCTCCACCGCCAGTGACATCGTGCTGGCAGCGTTCGGCATGGTCGCCTTCCTCTCGACCGCCGAGGGCATCCATGCCATCGGCAAGGACTGGCGCGCGCGGGGCTGGCGGGCGCTGCTGAAGCCGGAGAAGCCGCCGGCCGTGAAACCAACGGAGACCATCACGTGATGCGTGCTGCCCCGCTGCTCACCGGATTGCGCCTCGCGCCGCTGGCCCTGCTCCTCCTCGCGGGCGGCCTGCCGGCCATGGCGCGCGATGCCGACACGCGGACCCCGGCGGGCTATATCGTCGGCATGGAGCTGCCGGCCACCAACCCCGATGTGGCGGCCCATGTGCAGCGCGAGGGGCAGGAGATGCCCGTGCAGATCGGCGGCGCGCTGTTCGATGGCGACAAGGTGGTGGTGCGCGATGCCGGCGCCGTGGTCACCATCGAGACGGTGAACGACCGTCACCTGCGGGTCGATGCGGCGCGCTCCCCGCATCTCGTCACCGGCGCGCTCCCCTCCGGTGGACGCTTCAGCGCCCTTGCCGCCATGATCGGAGAGCTGTTCGAAAGCAAGCCCGCAGCCCGCACGGTCAATCTCATTGGCCGCAACGACGAGACCCTGCGGCTGCAGATGGGCCGCAGCGTGCCCCAGCGTGTGGTGCCGGGAACCCGCCTTTGGCTGGGCTGGCAGGGCGGCGAGGCGCCCTTCACCGTCGAGATCCGCACGCCCGGCAAGGGTGGTGTCCTGCTCTCCGCCGTGCCGGCGACCGGACGTTCCGCCACCCTGGCGCTGCCGCCCGAGGCCTCGGGCCCGCTGGTGCTGGCGGTCCGCGACGGCGCGGGCGAGGAGGTGCAGGTGGAGTTGCTGGTGAACGCCGAGGCGCCGCCCGTCCCCGCCTGGGTCAGCGAGGGCGCGCCGACGCCCGCCTTCGGACAGGTGGCGGGCGCGCTCTGGCTTCTGGAGCGCAATCCGGCGGAGTGGGACCTGCAGGCCGCGGCGCTTGCGGCTGAAGCCGGGCATTACGCGGCCGCCGAGGAACTGCTCCGTCGCCTCGCCGAAGGCCGGAAGCCGAGGCGATGAAACGGGCGCCCCGCGCCACGCTGGCGCTGCTCGTCGCCCTCGGCTGCAGCGTTGCGGCCGAGGCCGCCGCGGCGAAGACCCTGGCGCTCCTCGTCGGCGTCTCCGGCTATCCGGCCCTGCCGGCCGACAAGCAGTTGAAGGCCCCGGCCAACGACGTGCGCCGCATGCTGCTTGCGCTGAAGGCGCGCGGCGTCGCGCCGGAGGAAATCACGGTGCTGGCCGATGGCGTCGAAGGCACCGCCGGCTCGCCTACCCGTGCGGCCATCCTTGCCGGTCTCGAGCGCCTGGCCGACACCGCGCAGAAAGGCGACCTCGTCATCTTCTATGCCTCGGGCCACGGCACCCGCCAACCCTCGCGCACCACCTTGAAGGTGGATGGGCTCGACCAGGTGTTCCTGCCCCGTGACGCCACGCCACCCAAGCCCGGCGCGAACTCCGGGGAGGCGCGCAACCGGTTCGAGAACGTCATTGCCGGGCCGGATTTCGGCGCGCGGCTCGACGCCATCCGCAGCCGCGGCGTGGACGTGTGGTTCATTCTGGACAGCTGCTTCTCCGGCTCCGCCTCGCGCGCCGTGGGCGACGGCGTCCATGACAAGAAGATCGAACTGGAAGACATCGGCCTATCCACCTCCGGCGCCATGACGCCGGAGAAGACCACGGTGCTCGCCGACCTCACGCCGGCGCTGCCGCCGGGCTCCGGGCGGCTCACCGCCTTCTACGCGTCCCAGCCCAACGAGACGGCCCGGGAGGTGGCACTGCCGCCCGGCGCGCCTCTGGAACGGCGGGTCTGGGGCTCCATCTTCACCACCGCCCTCGCCGACGTGCTGCAGCGCGCCCCCACGCTCAGCTATCGCCAGCTGATGGTGGAGACCGGCCGGGTGCTGCGCGCCGATGCCGCCTTCCAGGCGCGGCAGACGCCGAGCTTCGAGGGCGACGGCATGGATGGCCCGGGGCCCGGCGGCACGGCGGCTGCCACGACCGGCGCGACGTGGCGGGTCGGCTCTGGCATTCTCCATGCCGGGCAGATCGAGGGCATCGAGGCAGGCGCCCTCGTCGCGCTCTATGACAGCGCCGTCCAGCCGGCCGGCAAGCCCTCCGGCCATGCCGTGGTGGAGGAGGTGGAGGCGACCCGCGCCCGCCTCGTGGCGCTCAAGCCGGGCTGCGCGCCGGTCAGCGCCCGCTGCCCCACGGCGCCGGGCGCGGCGGCGCTGGACAAGGCCGCTTATGCGCGGCTGGCGCGACCGGCGCCACAGGCTGCCTTCACCCTCTCGCGCCCACGTCCATGGCCCGGCCCCGGCGCGCCCGACGCGGCGCAGGAGGCGCGGCTGCGCCAGGCGTTCGAGGCGGCCCTCGCGGGACCGCTGAAGGACAGCGCGCAGCTGGACGATGCCGCCCCCGCGCTGGTGGCGTGGATGACCGGGGACGGCCTGCGCTTCATGCCCGACGGCCTCGATCCGGCGGCGGTGGAGGCCGGCCCGCTCGCCGCGATCGCGCCCGGCACGGACACCGACATCGCCGCCACGGCCATCGCCCGCGCGGTGCTGCGCGCGCGCCAGCTGTCACGGCTTCAGGCGCTCGCCGCCGCCAGTGCCGGCCGCGACCTGGACGTCTCCACGGAAATCCGGCGCTTCGGCCTCGACCCGGCGGCGCGGCAATGCGGGTTCAAGGGCCCGGCCACCGCGGTGGCGGAGGATGGGCCGGTCGCGGTGTGCGACAAGGTGCAGGTGGCGGTGGAAAACCGCAGCACCCGCCCGATGTTGGCCGCCATCTTCTTCCTCGACGATGCCTGGAACCTGATGGCGCGCCGCCCCACCTGCCCGGTGGGCCTCACCGTCTCCGACCGGCTGGAGCCGGGGCGGCGGCTGGTCTTCGAGGTGCCCTACCATCCCCGCGCCATCGTGCCGGGGCGGGCGCCCAGCACCACCAACGGGGTGTTCGTTGTCGGCGTTCCGTTCATCGAGGGCGAGACGGACCTGCCGTCGCTCTGCGCCCTCACGGGCTTCAACGACCTCGCCGGGCCGGCGACGCGCGGCGAGGAGGGCGCCGGCCTCGACGACCTCATGGACGGCACGGCGCGCGGCGGGCGGCTGCCGCTGGAAAGCGCCAGCCTGTCCTTCGCATTCTGGCCCGTCAGCCAGCCGGTCAAGCCGTAAGACCGCCTGGCGCCGGCCAGGGGTCGGGGCCGATGGCACACGGGAGAACCGGCGCGAGCCGGTTCAGCGGCCTTGCCGGTGGCTCAGGGCCGGCTTTGTGGGTTAGCCGGCGACGCCGGGCTCGGCTGTGCGATGGACGCCTTGATCCAGTCGATATAGAGCGCGAGGCGGGTGTAGACGCCGGGAAACTCGGCATGGCCGCAGCCGATGCCGAAGCTGACGATGCCCACCTGCACGAGAGGCCCATCGCCCTTCCGGCTCAGGATGGGACCGCCGGAATCACCCTGGCAGGTATCCACCCCGTCCACCGCGGCGCCGGCGCAGAACATCTGCGGCGTCACCACGCCGCCGATCTGCGGGAGCTGCTGCTCCAGCGCCCTGCGCGCCGCCGGCGTCAGGTTGAACACGTAGCTCAGGTCCTCCAGCGCCCGGCGCGCATCGGGCGAGCCCACCAGTGCGGAGGTGAGGACGCGGTTGCACCGGTTGCGGTCCACCGCGGTCAGGCGGGTTTCCATGAGATCGGGCGAGGGGCGCCCGCCCTCGGAGGTGGTGCCCCAGCCGATGATGCGAAGCTCCGCCTGCTCCGGCAGATCCGTGGGCTCGGTCTCCCGCGTCACCACCGTCACCTGCTGCACCTTCGCGCCGCGCTTGGGCGCGCGCTCCAGCTCCACCAGCGCAATGTCGTTGACGTTGGTGCCCGTCACGTATTTCGGATGGGCGATGATGCGCTTGATGGGGATCCAGTCGCGCGCGTCGTCCTCGGCGAGAAGGCTGGTGTTGCCCACGTGGACGAGCAGGTTCTTGGTGCTGCGCAGCCCCTCCACCTTGCCGCCCGCGCCCTCCACGAAGCAATGGGCGGCGGAGAGGATCCAGCGCGAGGTGAGCACGGTGCCCCCGCACACGGGCGAAACGCCCGTGACCTTGCCGTTGGTGGTGGCGACGCGGATGATCGCGGCCTGGAACGGATAGGCGCCGGGCGCCGCCTTCGTGCCGCCGACGATCTTCTCGTTGGTGCCACGCTTCAGCAGCCCGCCCGTCTTCACGGCGATGCCGGCGGCAGTGTAGGGCAGCGCGCGCGGATCGCCGCCCGTGCGGGGCCTGCGGTCCGCTGCCAGCTCGGCCGGGCCGACGCTGTCCGACGCCGGCAGGGTGGCCGGGCGCGCCCCGGCTGCGCCGGTGGCCTGCTGGAGCAGCAGATCGTCGCCCGGCGCGGACGCCTGGACCTGGGGCCCTGTTTGGACCTGGGGCCCTTCTGCCTGCGCGGCGAGGGTGCCGCCCGCGAGGCATGCGGCGAGCGCAAGGAGCCGGAGGCTCGTCCTGGAAGCGAGGGGCCGCAGGCCCTCCCCGGCGGCAAAGGATCGAAACGACTGGAGCTTCATGGGAGCCACTCTGTGAGGAGGGGGGAGGGGAGACTGCAAGGCGAGGGCGCCGGTGCCGGTGCCGGCGCCGAGGGATGCGGGGAAGGAGGATCGGGGCAGATGATGGCAGCCCGGGCGCCCCGCAGGATCCGGCCAGCACCCGGCCGGCCGGGCGGGAGCGGGCCGCCCCATGCTTTGCCACGAAGGCCGCGGAACGGGCGCGCCGCCCCGGAGCATATTCTGCGCGCTCATGGCTTCACCGCCGCGCGGCTGCCTTGCCAGTCCGCGCCCACCAGCGCCTCCAGCAGCTTGCGGTCCTCGCGCGCATTTTCCGTCTCGCTGGCGGGTGGCCGCGGCGCGTTCAGGGCGTCGCGCGCCGCCAGCCGCGCCCGCTCCCCGTCGCCCAGGCCGTGATAGGCGAAGGCCTGCGCGCGCAGGATGCGCGGCACCAGGTCCCGATCGGCTCTCACCCGCAGGCGGGCGCGCTCCAGCAGGGTCGAAAGGGTACGCACCGTGCCGTCGTCCGGCGCGTAATAGGCTTCCAGATTGGCGAGTCCCAGCCGGTCGGAGAGGACCTTCTCCTCGCCGTCCACCATGGCGTTGCTGCGCGCGAGCACGTGGGTCTCATAGGTCTTGCGGGCATCGTCCATGCGGCCGAGGGCGGCATAGAGGCCGGCAAGGTCACGGGCCGGCGCGGCCATCACCCAGCTGTCGCCCTTGCCGGCCGCCACGAGGTGCGCGATGGCGCCCTCGCCGAGACGCAGCGCCAGATCGGTCTCGCCGTCGTCGAAGGCGATGAAGGCGCGCTTCAGGTCGAGCCGCACCTGCGCGGAAAGGCCGATGGCTCCTCCCGCCTCGCGCAGCTTCTGCGCCTCGGCCACCAGCGCGCGGACGAGGCTGCTGTCGGTCTGGTCCAGGGCCATGTCCAGGAGTAGCTCGATACGCCGCGTCTCCTCGCCTGGCCGGGCGGCGACGATCTCATAGGCTTCCCGCGTGAGCCGTGCCGAAAGCGCAGGGTTCGTGGGCGCGACGATGCTGGAGCGCGCGGACAGCAGGTTCACCAGCGCTTCATCGCGCCCCTGCGGCGCGGCGCGGATCTCCCGGATCGCCTCGTCCGCCAGCGCATCGGCGCGGGCGCTGTCGCCCCACCAGACCTCCACGGCATTGACCCAGGCGCCACGCGCCACATCGTGCCGCGGGTCGCTCGCGGGCAGGCGCCGCGCCAGCCGCCCCATGAATTCCAGCGCCGCGGCGTAGCTCGGAAAGACGAAGTCCTCCACTCCGGCATATTCGACGGAAGTGAAGCGCTCGACGGTGTCGAACGCGGCGAGGTCGATGGTCGCGATCTGGCGCTCCACCTCCGCCCACTGGGCCGCGGCGAGGCGCGGCAGATGGCTCCCGGTGGCGATGCGGGCGCTCTCGATCCGCAGCAGCGCGGCGGAAAGGCGCCGCTGCAGCACCTTCGGATCGGCGGCGGACAGCGGCGCGCCAGCCTCGGCGAGGCCCGCCAGCAGCACCTTGCGCTGAAGCGCCATCATGCGGCGGGCAAGGTCCGGCGCACCCGCGCGGAGGGCACGCAGGGCGATATGGCCGCAGGTCTGCGCCAGTTCCGGGTCGTAGCTGGAGCCGTCGATGGCGATCCGGGCGGCGCGGGCGCCCAGCAGGGCCGCGGGCGTCACCTCGCCCATATAGGCGAGATAGTTGGCGATGAGCTCGGCGCTGGCGCGCAGCTGTGGGTCGCCGGCCTGCCGGTGCAGCAGGCGCACCACCAGCAGGTCGCGCGCCGCATCGTAGCGATCGGCGCGCAGCGAGGCGCGGGGCACGTCGGCGAGGAGACGGGCGAGGATCGCGTCTGCTAGAGCGCTGTCACCGCGCGCGACGGCAAGGTCTGCGTTCCGCCGGCAGGCCACCATCTGCTCTGCGGCCAGCCCGGCATGTCCCGTGCAGTCCTCTGGCCGCGCTGGCGGGAGGTCGCGCCGTGCCGCCGCGCCGCGCTCGGCCTCGGCGATGAGCAGGTCGAGCTTGCGCACGTCGTCGGCATCGATATGGCCCTTGCCCGCCAGATCCCCGGCCCGGCGCAGGAACATGAGGGCGAGCTCGGGCCGCTCGTCGCGCAGCAGGCGCTGGCCCATGAGCGCGGCGGCCTTCGCCTCCAATTCCTCCATGTCGGGGGACACAGACCCGGCCCGGCGCGCGCCCCTTGCGGCCGCCAGCACATGCGCCAGCGCATAGATCTGCTCGTCGCGGCCGCGATAGGCGTCAGCCAGGGTGAATTCCGCCAGCACCGTGTCCGGCGCATCCAGCGGCGCGACCAGATAGTTCAGGATCGCCGAATGGGCGTTGCCGTCGATCTCGATGGCGCGATCCTTCACCTCCTGGCCCGCGTATCCCATGAGGTCGTAGAACCGGATCAGCAGGGCCGGGTCGCCGGACTCCTCCAGAGGACTGCGCAGCGCCTCCAGCTGCGCCATGGCTTCGCCGGGCCTGTCCGCGCCCAGCAGCCGGTAGGCGGCGTCCAGCCGGCCGGCGAGATCGGCCCCCTCCGCCGCCTGCGGCGCCGGCTGTGGCGCGCCGGCGGGCGCCGCCGTCTGCGCCATGGCGGGCATGGCGAGGAGGAGGCCCGCGACCAGCGCCGGGGCGAGGCGCAGACGGTGGCTCATCGCCCCTCCCCCACCATGACGAAGGGCGCCCAGATGGCCGGATGCGCGAGGGTCGGGTCCGAGGCATCGGTGATCAGCGCCAGGGTGGCCCGGCGGAACGCTTCCGCCTTGGAAAGCGCGGGATCGGCCCTGAGGGCGGCGAGGGTGCCCGTGGTCAGCCGCGCTGCGGCGTCGTCCCGCACCGGCCAGTGGGACACCAGCAGCGTGCGCGCGCCGGCGTAGAAGAAGGCCCGCGCGAGGCCCGAGAGGCCGTCCGAGCCCGGGGTGCCGTCGCTGCCGGCGGTGTTGCAGGCGGACAGGATCACCCAGTCGGCGGCGAGATGGAGCCGCGCCGCCTCGGAGGCGGTGAGAAGGCCATCGTCGGCCCCCTCCGTCGTCGGCGGCGTGAAGACCAGCGCCGGCTCGGACAGGCCGGGAATATCTCCGGCCAGCAGGCCGTGGGTGGCGAAGGCGAGAACGCGATAACGGGAGAGGTCCGCTGCCAGCACCGCGCTCTTGGTGGCTGCGGGGCCCACCTGCACCGCGTCCGCCGGCGCGCCCAGCGCCTCGGCCAGCCGGCGGAGCTCGCCCTCGGTCTGCGGCAACGGCGAGAGGCCGCGCATCGTCTCCAGATCGATGCGCCCGCCGCGCAGCAGGGTGCCCGCCACGTCTGGTGCGGCGGAGGCGACCTTGGCCGGCGGGCCGCGCCCGCCCAGCAGCGGGGCGCCATAGCCGCGGAACGGCAGCGGCGCCGAGGCGGCCGGCGCGGCCCGCAGCGACCTGAGGCTCGACACGGACGGCAGGGTGACGATGCCCTGCCGCCGGATCAGCCACGCCGTGTCCCTGAGCGCGGCGGGGTCGGTATCCTCGCCCTGCGGCGCCTCGGTCACCAATAGCGCGAACGGCAGGGCATCGAACGGCCGCTCGGCGACGATGAAGACGCGGCGGCGCTGCGCCAGCAGAGGGTCGAGCGGCGCGAGGATCCGGCGGAACAGGTCATGGGCGCCGGCCCGGCTGAAGCCCGCTGGCCCGCTGGTGGCGATGTCGTCTCCCGTCACATCGCTGCCGCCGAAGTCGCGCAAAGCGGAGCGCATCACGGCGACGGCTGCGGGATCAAGGCCGGCGCGCAGCGCCTTCACCTGCGCCACCAGAGCATCCCGCGACACCGCCACGCGGTGCCAGTCGGCCTCCACGCGGGTCACCGCCCAGACGAAGGTCTCGCGGGTCCCGACGAACACCAGCACCAGCGCCTCGTCTTCCTCCAGCAGGGCCTGGGTCGCGGCAATTGAGACCGGCTGCGGCTGGGAAAGCTCGGCATAAGCGGGAAAGCGCGCGGCCATCTCGCGGTCGCTGTCGGCGATACGCGCCTGAAGCGCGTCAACCTCGGCGCGGCGCGCCTCCACATCCCTGTTCGCCCCGGCGCCGCCGCCCGCCATGCCCAGGGCCTTGACGAGCGCGCGGTCCGCCCCCTTCCAGGCGGCGACGAGGTCCTGCCGCTGGCGCACCAGCCGGGCAAGCTCGTCGGAGCCGGCCGAAAAGCGCACGCCGAGCTGCGCAAGGGCCATGCTGGCGGAGGTGAGCATGGCCTTCTGCGCTGCCTGGAAGGCTTCATCCCGCAGCTGCGCGGGTGACAGTTCCTGCGCCGCGAGCGGGCGGAGCAAGCCGAGCGCGCAGGCCCACAGCAGGATGAGGCGGAGCACGAGGCGCATCAGCGGCGCGCCTCCGGGGGCAGCAGGTCGAGGCTGAACTGGCGCACCACGACGGAGCCCGCCGCGCTGTCCTCCGCCTCGAAGGGATTGGCGGCACGCAGGCCGGGCGCGACCAGCGCGGCGCGGCCCAGCAGATCGAGAAAGCCCCGCTGGCCGGAGCCGCCGCGCAGGGCGCCCGCCGCCGCCACGTCCCGCTGGATCAGATGGCACAGGGACGGCGGGATGCCGCCCGCCCGCGGCAGCGCGAAGACGAGGATGCGATGCAGCCCGGTCTGCGATGGGCCGTCCTTGCCCCACGTCGTCAGCGTGGTGCGCACCACCAGGGGCCCGGAGGCGCGGGCCGGCAGGGTGACGATGCAGCCGTTCTGACGCCAGCCGCGCACCGGCACGTCGATGCCCGCCAAAGGATCGAGGAGGAAGATGCCGAGGTCCATGTCGCGCTCGGACCGGTTGGCGATGGTCAGGCGCGCCGTGTCGCAATGGGCGAGGGGCGCCGCCACCCCGCTGTCCACCGAGACGGGGGCCGAGGGGCGCGCGGCCGGCACGCAGCTGCGCCGCGGATCGGCAAGCTGGGCCGGGTCGGTCTCGCGGATCAGCTCGAGGCTGATCTCCACATCGCCCGATGCAGCGCCCGGGCCCATGTCCGCCACGCTGGCGAGACGCACCAGGTTGGCCGCGCGCGCGAACCCCCACACCGCGTTGCGCAGCCGGGCCGGCTCCGCGTCGGCGGGGATGGAGAAGCTGCGGCCATAGGCCTGCGGGTCCTGCACGAGGCGCCCGCCTGCCGGCACCAGCCAGAGCCGCCCGTCCACGAGATGGAGGTTAAGGTCCGCCGGCTGGCCCGACGCCACCAGCTCGACATTGATGGCCGGCGTCCCCTCTCTCGGCTCCAGGGCGCGGGCAACGGCCTGCGCCGCCTCGGGAGGTGCCACATTGGCCACCCGGAAGCGGAAGGCGACGCCGGGGCGCTCCATCTGCGCCCAAAGGCTTCCCCCGGGACCTGCGGCGCTGCCGGGCGGCAGATCGACCAGCGGCACCCGGCTTTCACCGGTGCCCGCGCCGGGCAGGCGGACCCTTCCAAGGGGTCGCGCATCGATGAGCGGACCATCGAACAGGGCGATTTCAGCGCCTTCGTCGAACCCCTGGAGCGCGCCCGCCTCGATCACCAGATCCTCGCCCTCGCGGCGGGTGGCGAAGCGCCGGATTCCGTTCGTCGTGGCGCCGGGCAGGCCGCGGTCGAGGTCGCCCTCGAACACCGGGAGGGGCGCATGGGCGAGCTGGGCCGCCGCCGCCATGTCGAGGGAGATCATGCGGGCGAGGTCGCGGAAGCTCGCCGCCCGCCCACTGTCCAAAGCGCGCAGCAGGTGCCAGCTGAACACGCCGAAGGTCGCCTGCGCCGCCCCGTCCGCGCCGGGCTTTGCGACGAGGCCCGCCGCCGGCGCCGGATAGGCGCGCTCGATGGCCGGGGTCCAGGAATCCACCGCGTAGAAGGCGACCAGCGCCCCCGTCTCTGCCGGCGCCTGCGCACCGGCACCCCGCAAAGTGCCACCGCGCTGCGGAGCGCGGGCGGGCAGGCGCGGCGGGCCGGGAATGGCGGCGCCCGCCGCCATCTGCGGCGTCCCCAGCGCAGCGGCATCGACCCCGCGCGTCACGTCCGCCGAGCGGGTCACTGTCCCGGCGTGGCAGGCATCCACCACGACGAAGACGGTGGTACCCTTCGCCCGGATGCGGTCGAGGGCGGCGCCCAGTTCGTTGTCGATGATGGCGTTGCGGATGGTGCGCGCGGCGGCATCGTAGAGGCCGGCATCCTTCGGCAGCAGCACCTGATCGCGCCCGCCGGCCTCGGGCAGGGCGCCGTCGGCGGGGGCGGCCTCCGGCTGGGTGGTGCCGTGGCCGGAAAAGTGAAACAGCACCATATCGCCAGGGCCAGCCCGCTCCGCGAGGCGGGCGAGCCCGTCCATGATGGCGGCGCGCGTCGGCGCGGCCTCCGGGCGCGGCACGTCCGACGCCTGCGGCAGCCCTTCCGCCAGCACGGTGATGTCGGCGGCGTCGAAGCCGTGGCGGGAGAGGTGGCGCCACAGCTGGATCACGTCATTGCGCGGCCCGGACAGGGCACGGATCTTCGGCTCGTCGTAATCGGCGACGCCCACCAGTAGCGCCAGATTGCGCGCCGCCGCCAACTGCGGAACAAGCAGCCCGAGCGCGAGCATGATCCCGGCCAACAGGCCGCCCGCGCGCCGGCGCGCCATCGGCCGCCGCTGCGAAGCGCAGCGAACCCTGCGCCGTCTCACTGGGCGCCTCGACGATGTGTCCGCCAACCCCCCATGCCCCGGCAGGGCCTCCCCCTGATCGTTGCTACTATAGGCTGTTGAAATATGGCCCGAAAATGACCCCCTCGCCCGGCGGCGGCGCGTCAGGCCCGGCAGGCGGTCAGTTTCCACAGGCCATCCGGCGGCACGAAGCGCCGCCCGTCGCGCTTCCAGGTCCAGAAGGCCTTGGACAGGCCGGGCAGCTGCATCAGCGGCGGCGCCTTGGGCGGTGCCTCGCCCCGCGGGTCCACCCGCTTCAGGTCATCGCCGAAATAATAAACCAGCGACGCGGGGGCCTTGTCCGCATCGCGCCCCTTGCCCTTGCCGCCCGGCGGCACCAGCATGAAGACATGGGCCGCGCTGAAGCCGGGCGGGTCGGCGATGCCGAACTCGGCGGAAAGGCCCTGGCGGTTTTCGGCGAGGCGCACCACCCAGGGCCGGTCGGCGGAGGTATCCGGCTTCAATGGATGGGTGATCTCCCACGAATTGATGACGCCTTCCGATGCGCTCCAGTCGTCGTCGGCGTCGAGCGGCGTGTAGACTGCCTTGTCGAGCGGGCAGTCCAGCGCCGCCGCCGCCGGCGTTGCGGCAAGCACGAGGATGGCGGCACAGGCGGTTCGGATCATGGTTCGACCTCGTTGACATCATGCGCGAGGTTAGCCGAGCCCGCAGGGGCGGCAAGGCGAGACACATACGGATGAGCGGAAACGTCATCGACGGCACGGGAGATCTGGCGGCGCTCCGAGTGGATCGCTACGCCGTGGACCGCCTGGCTTCGCGCGGACTGATCACGGCGGAGGCGCGCGATGACGCCCTCGCCCTGATCGAGCCGCCGCGGCGATGGGGCCTGTGGGCCGGGCGGCTGCTCGGCACGGCGGGCGCCGCGCTCGTGCTCTCCGGCATCATCTATTTCTTCGCCTTCAACTGGAACCGCATCCCGCCGTTGACCCGGCTGGGGGTCATCGCCGCGCTGATCGCCGCCGCCTGCCTCACGGTGGTGGTTCTCGGCTTCGGCCGGCGCGCGTCGGAAACGGCTGCCGCCGCCGCCGTGACGCTGGTGGGCGTGTTCCTGGCGGTGGCGGGCCAGATCTACCAAACCGGCGCGGACGCCTGGACCCTGTTCGCCGCCTGGGCCGGCCTCACCCTGGCCTGGGCCCTGCTGGCAGGATCGGCCGCCACATGGGCGGTCTGGATCGCCGTCGCCGCCGTCACCATCACCACCTGGTGGGACCAGACCCAGCCTGCGGATGCCGCCTTCCACAGCGGCCGCAACCTCAGCCTGATGGCTCTGTTCGGCATCGCGCTGCTCATCCGCGAGATGCTGGCGGCGCGCGGCGTCGCCTGGCCGGCGGCACGCTGGACGCGGTTCATCCTCGGCCTCCCGCTGCTGGCCGCAACGGTCCAGCTGGCGATCATCCTGCTGGAGGAGTTCGGCGGCTTCGGCCCGGCGGAGGGGATGGCGCTCGCCGTCATTCCCCTCTGCCTCGCGGCGATGGCGGTGGTCTACCGCCGCCCGATTCCCGACCTTGCCATGCTGGCGGCCGTGGTCCTCTCCGTCTGCGTCATCGCCGATTTCGCCCTGTTCCGGCTGCTGACCAACGGCAGCAGGAGGGCCGACATCGGCACTTATTTCCTCATGGGCGTCGCCACGCTCGCCCTGTTCGCCGCCGCCGTCGCCTGGCTCCGCGCCACGTCACGGAAGCTGGAGGCGCAGCCATGACGCGCCCCACCATCGACGCCGGAACGCTCCTCGCCGCCTGGACGGCCTCCGGCGCGCTGCCCCGGGGGGCGGAAGCGGCGGTGATCGCGGCCATCCGCGCCGACGCCGCCGAGGAGCGGCCGCCACTGCACCTGAAGATCCTCGCCGCCGTCGGCACCTTCCTCGCGACGGCGTTCTTCCTCGCCTTTCTCGTGGTCGCGAAGCTGATCTCCTTCGACAGCGGCAGTGGCCTCCTTTCCTGGGGGACCGCCTTCATCGCCGCCGGCATCGGCCTGTCGCTGGCGCGGCCGCGCGCCCCGGCGGGCATGGGCCGCGACGTCCTCGCGCAGACCGCCTTCACCGCCCTGGCGCTGGGCAAGGTGATGACCGTCGTCGGCATCATCATCCTGATGGGCGAGAACAAGCCGTGGGTGCCCACCATGGCCATCCTCGCCGTCACCATCCTCACCTATCCGGTGTCCGCCACCTCGCTGGACCGGGTGCTCTCGCCATATGCGGCAGGGGTGGCCGCGGTCATCGAGATCCTTGCGCGCCGCGGCTTTGCCGCCGACCCCAGCCTCGCCATCACGGTGCTCTTCGCCCTTGCGACGGGGATTGCCGGGCTTCTGCTCCTGTCCCATCGCGTGCCGCTGGCGCTGCGGCCCATCGGTACCGCCGCCCTCGCCCTCATGGGCACCATCGTCTGCATCATTGCCGCCGGCCTGGATGCCGGTGCGTGGGCGAACGACCGGTCGATGGACCCGCGCCCGATCGAGGCGGTGCTCACCGTGGCCCTCATCGGCGTGATCGGCTGGGCGGCGGGCGGGCTTGTGCAGCTGGCCCGGCCGCCGCTTCTCGCCGCGGCGGCGGGGGCCGTCCTCCTCGGCTTCGCCGGGGCGCCGGGCATCAGCTTCGCTTTGCTCGTGCTGATCGTCGGCCATGCGCTCCATGACGTGCCGCTGCGCGTGGCGGGCATCTTGGCCCTGCCCGTGTTCCTGGTGCTCTGGTACTACGGGCGGGACATGACCTTCCTGGAGAAGTCGGCCACGCTGGTGGGCAGCGGCCTGCTCCTGCTGGCCGGACAGGCGGTCATCGCCCGGGCTGGCTGGGACCGGGAGGAGACACCGTGAGCAACATGATGCGACGCGTGCTCTTCCTTGTGGCGGGCCTCGCCGTGCTGGCCGTGCTGGGCTGGAGCGTGCGCGACTTCGAGACCCTCCTGGCCTCGGGCGAGGTGGTGCTCCTGCAACTCGCCCCGGCGGACCCGCGCTCGCTGATGCAGGGCGACTACATGCGCCTCGCCTATGCGCTGGAGCGCGAGCGCATCGATCTTGATGCACCGGCTGGGGCCATCATCCTCGCTCTCGACGCCCGCCGCATCGGCAGCTTCCGGCGCAGTGTCGGCGCCCCGGGCCCGGGCGAGGTGGCCTTCAAGGTGGGTCGCAGCACGGCCGGCGACGGCGTCGTCATCGAGCCGCATTCCTTCCTGTTTCAGGAAGGCCACGCGGAGCTTTATGCGCGGGCCCGCTACGGCATCTTCCACGTGGACCGCAACGGTCGCCACCTGCTCATCGGCCTCGCCGACGCGGACGCCCGGAAGATCGAGCCGCGCTGAGGAGCGTGGCGGGAGCCCTGCCGTGACCTGTTGGCCGGGAGCGGCCTATTCCGCCTTCCCGAGAGACCCGCGCACACCGAGCGCCCGCACCGTCCAGACGATGCCGGCGAGGACCACGATGCCGGCCGCGCCCAGCAGCCACACAGGCGCGTCGAGCCAGGGCCGCAGCACGCCGCCCAGCGCCGCCGCCACCACGAGGGTCGTCGCCATCAGATAGACGATGGCCGCATTCCAGGTCTTCGCCCGCCCGGTCGCATCCGGCTCATCGTGGGGATCGAAATAGCGCGGGGCGACAAAGCCGAGATAGGCCAGTTGCTGGATCGCCGCGAGAATGAACAGGGCTGCGGCCACGTCCAGCAGCAGCACCAGCGTCAGCCCGCCCGCTCCGATCAGTACCGAACTTGCAGCGAGCCAGATCTCGCGGGCCCGCTCTGCCGGGTGCGGCGGGGTGCCCACGATGGCCGTATAGGTGGCATCGACCACCGTCGACATGGCCAGCGAGCGCACCACCAGCACGCCACTCAGCACATAGAACAGGCCGAGGGCGCGCAGGAGGCCTTCAAAAACGATGTTCACGGGTGTCCCCCCTCCCAAACGATCACAGGAGCACGGCGGAAAAGGCGGAGACCAGCCAGCCGCCTCCGGCCTTGGGCCGGAAGCACAGGCCCCATGCGGCGGGATCGCGCACGTCCGCCTCGCGCACCGCGCCGACGCGGCCCGAAGGCAGGCGCACGGCCCGCCATCCCTCCGGCAGGTCGTCCATCTCGCCCTGCAAATAGATCAGGCCCGGCTTCAGCGTGCCGATCACCGGCGCGGCCGGCGCCGCCGAGGCATGGACCGGGGTGGCGGCAGGCACATGGAGGCCGCGTGAGCCGTCGTCGATCCGCGCGCCCGCCCTGGCATCCCAGCGCAGGCCCCGATAGGTGCAGAAGGCCCCCTTCAGCAGCGGGTCCCGGCCCCATTCGGGCCGTTCCGTCGCCGCAGCGATGACCTCGAAGGCCTGCGCGGCCGCCCGTGACGTGGGCGCGGTTGCGGCAGCCGGCGGCACGTCACCCTCCAGGACGGCGCCGCCGATGGCCTCCAGCGCCGCGTCCGCATCGGGCCAGGGCCCTTTCGTTTCCACGTCGCGCCGCGCCGCGGGCGTGATGCCGGAGGTGATGACTGCTACCCGCTCGGAAAGCATGGCGGATACCGCCTGCGCATCCCGCCCACGGGCCGCCGCATGCAGCTGCTGGGCCGCGGCGACGAGGTCCGGCGGCGGGGTCACGCCCGCGCCCACCTCCGCCGCAACCGGCCGATTGGCCTGTCCGCCCTCCTGCGCCGCCGCACCGCCGGGGACACAGGCCGCGGCAGCCCAGACAACGCCCGAGGCAACGGCAAGGCCGAGCAGGTGCGGGCGGATCGGGAAGCAGCGCATGGGCTTGGGCTCGGAATGATGGGAGAACGAACCAGATCGCAACCGCCATGCCCAGGAAACTACCGTTCCGTCAAGTCGACGAACGCTCCTGACTTCGTCGGCCCGTCCGAGGCCGATGCGCGCGATCTCATCGACGCGATGACGGTTGAGCCCACCGATGTCCTGGTGGCGAGCGACCTGCTGTCCGGCAGCGTGCTGGCGGGAGAGGCGGCGGGGCTTCCGACCGCGATCCTCGCGACCAACGTCTCCATCTGCCCGCTGCCGGGGCAGCGCGCCTCAAAATTCTAGTAAGTGCTTGAAAAGAATGGCGCTCCCAAGGGGACTCGAACCCCTGTTTTCGCCGTGAGAGGGCGACGTCCTAGACCGCTAGACGATGGGAGCATCTCGCGAGAGGCGGCCTCTATAGCGGTGAACGCGGGGGACTTCAAGCCTCCTTCGTCTTGCTTCTGTGCCCGAAGATGGCGCTGCCCACACGAATGTGCGTCGCCCCCTGGCGGATGGCGGCGGCGAAGTCGGCGCTCATGCCCATGGAAAGGCCCTTGAGGTCGTTGCGCGCGGCGATCTTGGCGAGCAGGGCGAAATGCGGATCCGGCACGTCGGCGGCGGGGGGGATGCACATGAGGCCCGCCACCGCGAGGCCGTAGCGGTCCCGGCATTCGGCGATGAAGGCATCGGCCGCCTCGGGCAGGACGCCGGCCTTCTGCGGCTCGGCCCCCGTGTTCACCTGCACGAACAGCTGCAGCGTGCGCCCGGCGCGGGCCATTTCCTCCGCCAAGGCGGCGGCGATCCTGGGCCGGTCCACCGTGTGGATGGCGTCGAAGAGGGCCACCGCCTCGCGCGCCTTGTTGGACTGCAGCGGGCCGATGAGATGCAGCTCCACTTCCGGATGGGCGGCGCGCAGGGCGGGCCACTTGTCGCGGCTCTCCTGCACCCGGTTCTCGCCGAATACCCGCTGCCCGGCCTCGATCACCGGCGCGATGTCGTCGGCGGGAAAGGTCTTGGAGACCGCGACGAGGGTGACCTCGCCCGGCGCCCGGCCGCAGTCGCGGCAGGCGGTGGCGATGGCGGAGCGGACCTCGTGAAGCCCTTCGACGCTGCTCATGGGTGGGTGCTGCTCCCTTGCGGAACCCGTCGCGGGCCCGGACGACAATATGGCGCGAGGAGATGAACCCATCTCCCCAAGTGATCAAGAAGCGTTTACTAAGGTGAAGCGTAAGCGTGTGGCGTACAGGACGGCGACGTCCCGGGGGAGCGGGCCGAGCGATGGTCGAAGGGAGTAGCCTCGAAGCGCCATCCGTGGAGGTGCCGCGGCGCTCCAGTCTTCGCCTGCGCATCCTGTTCCTGATCTTCATCGTCGCCCTGCCCCTGTCTGCCGAGCGGATGCTGGCGCTGCTCTCCGACCGGCGCGAGCTGATCGTCGGCGTCGAGGACGACGTGCGCGACCTGACGCGCAGGGCGACCCTCGCGCAATCGGAAGGGGTGACGCGGGCGCGCACCGTGCTCGACGTGGTCTCGCGCAATGCGGCCCATCTGCTTCAGGAGCCCGCCGCCTGCGTGCGCTTCGTGACGCGTCTCGTGAACGAGGTGGCGGGCATCCAGGGCATCTTCATCGCGTCGCCGGAAGGCGATGTGCGCTGCGCCCACGTGGCCCTGGCCATGGGCGTCGACCTGTCGGACCGGCCCTATTTCCAGGAGGCGATGCGGTCCGAGGATATCTACATGACGGACATGCTCGTTTCCCGCGTGAGCGGGCGGAATTCCGTCTTTCTCCTGCGGGCGGAGCGGGGCGCGGGCGGGGAGCCGGTTGCGCTGGTGGGGGTGGTGCTGGACCTCCAGTGGCTCTCGCGCATCGCCGCCGGCAGCGCGGTGGAATCCGGCGTGGTGGTGGAGGTGGTGGGCGAGGGCGGCACGGTGCTGGTGCGCTATCCGGCCCTCTCCGAGGTGGTGGAGCACCGTTTCCCGGATCATCCGCTCACCCGTGCCGTGCTGGCCGCCGACGAGGGGGTGGTCACTTTGCCGGGGTTTGACGGGAAATCGCGCGTCCATGCCTTCAGCCGCTTCCCCGGCCTCGGCCTGAGGGTGGTGGTGGGCTCCGACACGGATCGGGTGCTCGCTCCCATCGACCGGAAGATATTGACCACGGCGGCGGCGCATTTCGTGGCCCTCGCCTGCTTCCTGCTCCTGTCCTGGGTCGCGGCCGAGCAGATGGTGATCGCGCCCATCGCGCGGCTCACCCGCGCGGTCTCCGCCGTGGGGCGGGGCGAGACGCAGCGGGTGAAGGATATCGGCGTGCGCGAGTTCACCCCGCTGGTCCGCGCGGTGGACGACATGGCGCAGCGCCTCTCGCAGCGTAATTCAGAGCTGCGGACCATCAACGGGCGCCTCGCATCGTTGGCGCGCACGGATGGGCTTACCGGCCTTGCCAACCGTCGCACGTTCGACGTGCAATTCTCCCAGGACTGGGTGCGCGCCCGCACCGAGGGCATCCCGCTGACGCTGGTGATGCTGGACGTGGACCACTTCAAGGCGTTCAACGACACCTTCGGCCACATGGCCGGGGACGAGGCGCTGCGATCGGTGGCGCGGATCCTTGCGGCGGCGACGGCGGGGACCTCCCATCTCGTCGCCCGCTACGGCGGCGAGGAGTTCATCGTGCTCATCATCGGCGGCGATGCCCGTGCGGGCATCGCCTTTGCGGAGGACGTGCGCCGGCTGCTGGTCGACCTCGCCATCTCCCATCCCGGCGCGCCGCGCCGCCGCCTCACCGCGAGCTTCGGCATCGCCTCGACGGTGCCCACGCCGGAAGGTAACCCGGACGCCCTGGTGGCCGCTTCCGACGCCGCTTTGTACGAGGCCAAGCGCACCGGCCGCGACCGGGTAGTCGTCCAGGTCAACGGCACACACGAGGAGCGAAGCCACCCGGGCTGAGCCCGGGCGGACGGGGAACATGGTCCTACGCAGGGCGCGCCCGGATTCCGGTGCCTCAGGGCGCGAGGCGCCGAATGCCGCGCAGGGCGAGCCCCGCGTCGGCGATGCGGGCGAGCGCGCCGGCGCGCGGCTCCCGTGCCACGGCCATGTGGAAGGCATTGGCGTGGAGGAGGGTCTCCGCATCCTCGGCGATGGCCACGTGGCCGGGCCAGAAGAGGAGGTCGCCGCGCTTCACCGGGGCGTCGACGGGCACCGCCTCGCCCAGCCCATGTTCCTGCATGTCGCTGTCGCGCGGAGCGGGAATGCCGGTCGCGGCAAGCGCCGACTGCACCAGGCCCGAGCAATCGATGCCGAGGCTGGAGCGCCCGCCCCAAAGGTAGGGCACGCCCAGGAAGCGGGCCGCCACCTCCACGAAATCCGCCTCCTGCGCCTCCAGCGCGGCGAGGTGCACCGCCGGCAGGAAGCCGTCCGAGGTCACGGCGAAAGCGCCGCGCAATTCCCGCACCGCCACCTGGCTGCCGATGACCAGCGCATCGCGCGGCGGCAGCTTGATGTCCGGGCCGGGGAACAGGAAGGTGCGCAGGGCCGCCACCTTGTGGCTCGGTGCCATGCCGGGGGAGCCGAGCGCCTCGGCGGGCATGTAGCCCACGTAGCCGTCCTTCCTCAGCTGCACCCAGCTCCAGCCTTCGGCATCGGTATCGAAGACCTCCACGGCCTCGCCGAACAGGGCCTCGGTCTCCAGGGGGGCGTCGCCGGCGGGGCGCCGCTTCAGCGGCGCGACGGGCACGACCACGCGCCGCTCCTCCCCCGCCACGAAGCGCTGGGCGGCGACGAGGCCTTCCAGGTGCTTGGCGGCAAGGTCCGGGCGGGCGGGGGTGAGGCGGGGATCGAGCTTCAAGGTGTCCTGCATAGGGCGCCTCAGCCGTAGCGCTCGGCGAGCAGGGCATCGAGGGCGCGGATGGTCTGGGCCTCCCCGCCTTCGGGCCGCCCCGGGCGCGCGCTCGGGTTCCAGGCGAAGATGTCGAGGTGCAGCCACGCCTTCGCCGCGCTCACGAACTTCTCCAGGAACAGGGCCGCCGTGATGGCCCCGGCGAAGGCGCCGGAGGAGACGTTGTTGGTGTCGGCGATCTTGGACTCAAGCATGCCCGCATAAGGCGCCCACAGGGGCAGGCGCCACAGGGGATCCGCCTCAGCCATGGCGTGGCGGGAGAGATCGGCGGCGAGCGCCTCGTCATGGGTGAAGGCGGGCGGCAGCTGCGGGCCAAGCGCGACGCGGGCGGCACCGGTGAGGGTGGCGAAATCCACGATCAGCTCGGGCGCTTCCTCGTCGGCAAGCGCCAGGGCGTCGGCGAGCACGAGGCGGCCCTCCGCGTCGGTGTTGCCGATCTCCACCGAGAGGCCCTTGCGGCTCTTCAGCACGTCGCCGGGCCGGAAGGCGGCGCCGGAGACGGAATTCTCCACCGCCGGGATCAGCACGCGCAGGTTCACCTTCGCGCCGCGGGCGAGCAGGAGGTGGGCAAGGCCAAGGGCGTTGGCCGACCCGCCCATGTCCTTCTTCATCAGCAGCATGGCGGCGGAGGGCTTGAGGTCGAGCCCGCCGGTGTCGAAGCACACGCCCTTGCCCACAAGCGTCACCTTGGGATGGGCGGGGTCGCCGGCGCGGATCTCGATGAGGCGCGGGGCATTGGGCGAGGCCCGGCCCACCGCATGGATCAGCGGGAAATTCTGCGCCAGCAAAGCGTCGCCCACGATGGAGCGGAACTGTGCCCCGTGCCGGGCCGCGAGGGCGCGGGCGGCGTCTTCCAGCTCGGCGGGGCCGAGGTCGTTGGTGGGGGTGTTCACGAGGTCGCGGGTGAGCGTCACCGCCTCCACCGCGCGGGTGACGTCGGCGGCGTCCACCCCCGCAGGCAGCACCAGCCGCACGACGCGGGCGGGCGACTTCTTGTAGCGGGCAAAGCGATAGGTGCCGAGGGCGAAGGCGAGGGTGGCGAGCCGCGGTTCGGCGATCTCGCCTTCCAGCGTCCAGTCGCCCGCCGGCAGGAGGCCCGGCAGGGCGCCGGCGGCGAAGGCGTCCGCCTTTGCCCCGGCCGCGACGCCGAACAGGGCACCGGCGATGCCGCCGTCGGCTGCGGGCACGAGCAGCAGCTTGCCGGCCTCGCCGGTAAAGCCGGCCGCGGTGGCGAAGCGGCGCGCGGCGTTGGGTAGAGCGGCCGTTGCGAAGCCGTCGCGGGAGACGCACCACACGGGCCAGGCGGACGAGGACGACGGGATGAGGCAATCGGGCAGGGAAATGGCGGACACGGGGACAACGGGCATGGGACAACTCCTCGGCGCCGGCCCCGGGGATGGCTCCCGTATGGGGGAGGGGCGGCACCGCAAGCATTCGCGACCCCGGCGGGACCGGAGCCGCTTGGAACAAAACTTTGCCGGATCCCTGTCTACAGCATCGGCGCGGTTTGATCACGTGGCGGCGGGCGCGGAGCCAGGGCCACTCACGCGAACGCGCTTCAGGGCGACGGTGTCAGCCGCCGTGGAGGAGGCTGGAGAAGGGCAGGAGCATCAGGCCCGCGCCGGCGAGCGCCACGCCATAGGGCAGGCTGTGCTTGCAGGCGAGGAGGCCGAGGCCGTCGTTCAATCCGCTGCGTTCCGCGCGGGCGGCGAGGGTGAGGAAGGCGCCGATGGCGCCGCTCGCGGCGATGAACAGGGGCACCTGCAGGGGATCGAGCCACAGCATGAGCACGCCGGCGAGCTTGGCGTCACCGGCCCCGATCACGTTTTCCGCGAACAGGGAGAAGCCGAGCCCGGTGACCGCCGCCGCCACCAGGAGGCGCAGGGAGAGGTCCGGCAACGGCATGAGGAAGGACAGGGCCACGAAGCCGACGAGGATGGAACCCACGACAAGGTTGGGAATCTTGCGGAAGGCGAGATCGGTGCCGATCGCGGCGCACAGGGCGGTCGGGTAGAGCCCGAGGAGGATGAGGTCCGAAGCCTGCATGTGCGCCATTTCCTTCGACCCGGCGTCAGTGGCCGGCCGCCGCGGTCGCCGACTGGAGGCGCGCGAAGGTCGAGGCGATCTGCACCAGCACCGTGACGATGGCGATGGACAGGCCTGCCGCGATGAGGCCGTACTCGAGGGCGGTCGAGCCGTCCTCTTCCTTGATGAAGCGCGAGAAGAGAAGCTTCATGAGCTTGGGTTCCGGTGGCGTTCGCTCCTCCGGCCTGCATGTGGGCCGGAATGGGCCGACGCTATGGGGCGCCCCTTGCGGGGAAGTAAAAAACGGCCGCATCGTGGCGCGCGGCATCGCCCTGGCTGCGTTGAAGGTTAATGCTCTCCTCCCGCGACCGTGACCGCACGGCCTTTGACCGGGAGCGGCGTTGCCGCCACATTCGGCCGCAGAGGCCTCAACCTGTCGAGGCTTGCCTGTCATGAGCCTTGCCCGATGAGCTTTTCCCCCACGCCCGATCCCGTCCCCGGAGATGCCGCGAGCTGCGATGCGGTGGAAACCGTGATCATTCCCCGTGCCCACGACATCGGCGGCATGGAGGTGGCCCGCGTGCTGCCCTCACTGGAGGGGCAGATGATCGGTCCCTTCATCTTCTTCGATCGCATGGGCCCCGTGCGCTTCACCGCGCACCAGGCGCAGGACGTGCGGCCGCATCCGCACATCGGCCTCGCCACCGTTACCTATCTGTTCGAAGGCAGCATGATCCATCGCGACAGCCTCGGCAGCCAGCGGGTGATCGAGCCGGGCGCGGTGAACCTGATGACCGCCGGCCGCGGCATCGTCCATTCGGAGCGCCACGACCTCACCGTGAAGGAGCGAGGGGGCGCCCTTTTCGGCATCCAGAGCTGGATCGCCTTGCCGAAGGCCAACGAGGAGGACGCGCCCGCCTTCCTCCACGCGGGTTCGGAAGAGTTGCCCCTCGTGGTCGATGGCGGGGTGACGGCGCGGGTGGTGCTGGGGGAAGCCTATGGCGCCTCTTCCCCCGTGAAGCTCGCCTCGCCCGCCACCTATGCGGAGATCCTCCTCGCCGCCGGCGCCTGGGTGCCGGTGGACCCCACCCATGAGGACCGGGCGCTGTTCACGCTGGAAGGCGAGGTTGAGGTGGATGGCACGATCTTCCCGCCTGGCCAGATGCTGGTGCTGCGCCGTGGCGTTGCCACCAGCGCCCGGGCGGTGACGCCGGCGCGCCTGATGCTGGTGGGCGGCGCGCCGCTGGAAGGTCCGCGCTATATCTGGTGGAATTTCGTCTCCTCCGACCTCGACCGGCTGGAGAGTGCCAAGCAGGCGTGGCGGGACGGGCGGTTCGACCTCATCCCCTCGGATCACGACGAATTCATTCCCTTGCCCGAGGACGGCCGGGGCCGTCCTCGCCCGCAGATGCCGCGGGCCTGACGCTCACGGCGTCACGGGATCGGGCAGTTGTCGGCCTCGTCGTCCTCCGGGTGGTGGGGCTGGGAGATGGCCGGCGGATCGCTGGCGGGAAAGCTCTCGTCGAGCGCCTCGTCGAGGGTGCGGGACGCCTGGATCTTGTGGTCGCAGGCGGCGGCGCGCGCCGTTTCGTCCTTCTTTTCCTTCGGCGTGTGCAGCGGGGCATCCTCCCCGAGGATGGCGGGCGGATCGCTGGCGGGAAAGCTCTCCTCCAGCGCCTCGTCCAGCCGGGCATCGGCTTTGCGGTTCTCGGCCTCCGCTGCCGGGTTCGGTCGGCCCATCGAAGCCTCCTTCAACTTGCCGGGACGGCATACGCTCCGGCATCGTGGGTCTTAATCGTGATTCAACGCGCGGCGTGGCCGTTGCGTTCCGGCGAGGGGATTTCTTCAGGTGGTTTCAACCGCATCGGCCGGTGCGGGAGGCGCCGGTTCGTCCGCGGTCTTCAGCAGGCGCGCGGCGTGGCGGCGGAAGGACGCTGCCGCGGCCGTCCGGGCGGAGGGCGCTGCATCCGCATCGCCCATGCGCCGGGCGAGCTCCTCCAGCAGGAAGGCATCCAGCAGGGCGCGGCCCGCCGGCCCGGCCCGGTCGAGATAAGCCGAAAGCAGGGCCCGTTCCGCCCGGCTGC
This sequence comes from Xanthobacter nonsaccharivorans, assembly GCF_043194755.2. NCBI lineage: Bacteria > Pseudomonadati > Pseudomonadota > Alphaproteobacteria > Hyphomicrobiales > Xanthobacteraceae > Xanthobacter > Xanthobacter nonsaccharivorans. The sequence continues at coordinate 5,320,022 of NZ_CM195526.1, forward strand.
GGAATTCCCGCAGCAGCTCCCGCCGCAGCTCCGGCGCCTGCCGCGCCGCGGCCCCCGTCTCGCCCGCGGCGGTGCGGGCCAGCGTCGCGTCGAGGGAGGCGAGGAGGCTCGCCATGTCCCGCCAGGGGCTTTCCTTCGCGCCTGCGCCCGTTGGCGCGCCGTCTCGCCCGCCCTGCGCGCCCACGATCACCGCCTCGTTGCCCGCCACCAGCACATGGTCGAGGCCGAACCGGCCGTGAATGCGGATGACGGGCGCCTCGTCCGCGAAGATCGGGCCGAGCCGCTCCAGCAGCGCCGGGCGCAGGCTGGCGGAGGCGTCCGGCCCCTCCCGGTCCACGGGCAGGAGAAGGGGCAGGAGAAGGGGAAGGGCGTCGCAGGCGGCCGCGATGGCGTGCGCCGCCTCTTCCCGCCAGAGCGACCGTTGCGCCGCGTCGGCGAAACCGGGCGCGAAGGCGGGGTCCGCGCTCGGGCCCGAGAGGAGGGTGTGGAGTTCGCCGAGCCGCCGGCCCACGCTGCGCAGCAGCGGCAGCAGGCCGGCCACCTCCTCGTCGAAGCGCTGGCGGGCGCCATCGCTGAGGCTGGTGGCGGCATCGAGGGCGCGGGCGAGCTGCGCTGCGAGCCAGTCGGCGCCGTTGCCCTGGTTGCGCACGAAGGCATGGACCAGGATCACCGGCGCGTGCCGTCCCTGCGCATCCGCGCGGGTGATGGCGCCGAGGAGCGCCGGCGCGTGAGGGAAGTTCATGCGGGTGAGATGGCGTGCCATCTCCTCCTCGCCGGTGCGATCGAAGTCCACGTGGCGAAACAGCTTCACGGCGATGCGGTCGGTCAGCACGATGCTGCCCGCCGGCTCGTCCGAGTCCTCGAGGCGGGTCTCGGCCAGGCGCTCCACCTCGATCGCGGCGAGGGCGTTCATGGGCGCGAAATGGAGGGCGCCGCCATCCGGCAGCGGCACCGGCTCCTTCTGCTTCAGCGCCCGCACCACCGCATGGGGCAGGCCGCCGAGGGCCGCGGCATCGGTGAGATAGCCCACGCGCCGGCCTTGCCGCACCCGGGTGAGGGCGAGCTGCTCGGCGATGGCGGGGGGATGCTCGTCTTCCCAGGTGATGCAGAGGGGCATGAGGTAGCGGTCCATGCGGCCGGCGCTCCGGGCCTCGATCTCCACCAGCACCACCTCGCGCTGGGTGCCCGGGAGCCGCATGGTGAAGCCGAGGTGCGCGGCGAGATGTCCGTCGCCGCCCGCGAACCAGCGCCGGCGGGCGAGGTAGTGCGGCAGCGCCTCCCGCTCGATCACCGGGCGGTGGCGATCGGAAAGGGCGTCCATGAGCCCGTCGCGCACCACCAGGGTGGCGAATTCCGGCAGCGCCTCCGGCTCCGGTGCGCGCCAGGCGGGCTCCGGCGCCGTGGCCGACAGGTGGAAGGCGTAGAAGCCGTAGGGCGGCAGGGTCAGCACGAGGGGGCCGCGCGCCAGCGCCGGCAGGCTGGTGCCGCTGACGAGGTCCACCGGAACGCGGCGCTCGAACTCGGGCAGGTCCAGCTCCACGCCTTCCAGCGTGTGGGCGAGATTGGCGACGCACAGCACCGCCTCGCCCGCGTGCTCGCGCAGATAGGCGAGGACCTTGCGGTTGCGTGGGAAGACGAGGCGGAAGCTGCCCTGCCCGAAGGCGGCGTGCTCCTTGCGCATCGCCAGGAACCGGCGCGTCCAGTTGAGCAGGGAATGGGCGTCGCGCTGCTGCGCCTCCACGTTCACCGCGGTGAAGCCGTAGAGCGGGTCCTGGATCGCCGGCAGCACCAGCCGCTCGGGATCGGCGCGGGAGAAGCCGCCGTTGCGGTCCGGCGACCATTGCATGGGCGTGCGCACGCCGTCGCGGTCGCCGAGGTGGATGTTGTCGCCCATGCCGATCTCGTCGCCGTAATAGATCACCGGCGTGCCGGGCATGGTGAGGAGGATGGAGTTCATCAGCTCCACCCGCCGCCGGTCGCGTTCCAGCAGGGGGGCGAGGCGGCGGCGGATGCCGAGGTTGATGCGCGCCCTCCGGTCCGCCGCATAGACGTTCCACAGATAGTCGCGTTCGGCGTCGGTCACCGTCTCCAGCGTCAGCTCGTCGTGGTTGCGCAGGAAGATGGCCCATTGGCAGGTCGCGGGGATCTCCGGCGTCTGGCGCAGGATGTCGGTGATGGGGAAGCGGTCTTCCTTGGCGATGGCCATGTACATGCGCGGCATGAGCGGGAAGTGGAACGCCATGTGGCATTCGTCCGCCGCGCCGAAATACTGCTGGGTGTCCTCCGGCCAGAGGTTGGCCTCGGCGAGCAGCATGCGGCCGCTGTAGTGCGCGTCGAGATGGGCGCGGATCTGGCGCAGGATCTCGTGGGTCTCGGGCAGGTTGGCGCAGTCGGTGCCTTCGCGCTCCACGAGGTAGGGCACGGCGTCGAGCCGGAGGCCGTCCACCCCCATGTCGAGCCAGAAGCGCATGATGGAGACGACGCGCTCCAGCACCTGCGGATTGTCGAAATTGAGGTCCGGCTGGTGGGCGTAGAAGCGGTGCCAGTAATACTGGCCGGCCACCTCATCGAAGGTCCAGTTCGATTTCTCCACGTCGCAGAAGACGATGGGCACGCCGGGATAGCCCTTGTCGTCGTCGGCCCACACATAGAGGTCCCGCTCCGGCGCGCCCCTCGGCGCCCGCCGCGCGGCCTGGAACCAGGGATGCTGGTCGCTGGTGTGGTTGATGACGAGCTCGGTGATGACGCGCAGCCCGCGCGCGTGCGCCTCGGCGATGAAGCGGCGGGCGTCGTCCATGGTGCCGTAGTCCGGGGAGACGCCCTCGTAGAGCGCGATATCGTAGCCATCGTCCCGCCGCGGCGAGGGATAGAAGGGCAGCAGCCAGACGGCGGTGGCGCCGAGGTCGGCGATGTAGTCCAGCTTGGAGATGAGCCCCTTGAAGTCGCCGATGCCGTCGTCATTGGCATCGAAGAAGGACTTCACGTGGAGCTGGTAGATGATCGCATCCTTGTACCAGAGCGGATCATCGCCGGCGGTGACGGGCTCGGGCATGCGGGAAGACCCTTTCGTTGGCGCGGGCACAGGCGCGGACGGTGCGCGGCGCTGCGGGACGGGAGGGCGGGGCAGCGTCGCCGGCGCGGCGATCACGGGGAGCCTGGACCGCCGGGGCGCGGGGTATTGGGACCCATCGAAGCAACGCTGCTGGAGCGTGGCGGTTCCGACCCTCGCGGCGCGGTGACGGCGGCCCGAGGAGATGTCCGCGCATCCTGCCGGCGGATTGGGGCAGCCGGACGGCATGCGGGGGAACGCCGTCCGGCTGGCGCTCCCCGGGGATCCGAAAACGAGGATGCGCGCTCTCCTTGTCCGGTCTTTTGCGCCGCATCGCATCCCAAAAATGAAGGATGCCGGGGACCTGCGGAAAATTTTTCTGGAAGCCGGGAACACGGCGCCCACCTGCGCGTTTTACGGGTCAGGCGGGCTTCGGGAGCCTCCACGCCCGCCATCCGGTCATGTGCGTCGAAAACTGGCCTCCCCCCAAATGAGGGACGCGGCGGACGGTCATGGCCGGGCAGAAGAGAAGAACGCAGCCACGCCGCTGCCTTCCCACGGAGGATCGACCATGTTTGAAGCTACCCGCCGTCCGTTGAAGATCTGCGTCGATGGTTCCTGCATCGTGCTGCGCTCGCTCGACGACGCCATCGGCTTCGTGCGGTCGCACCCGGTCCGCGAGCATGCCGAAATGCTGCTGGACCAGATGGAGGCTGCCCGCCTGCCCGATCTGCAGCGCCGCGCCTGGGTCGCCTTCGAGACCTTCGCGGACGTCATGAAGCTCGTCCCCGAGACCAGCCGCCGCCTCATGTGACCGCCGCCCGGCGCGGCGTTCGCCTCCTTTCAAGATCAGCTTCGATCCGCGCCCTCGCCGCCTGCGTTCCGCAGGCGGCGAGGGCGCTGCGCGTTCGGCCTCCTGTCCATCGCCGGGGTGTCGCTCCCATGCGTTCCGTCAGGGGCGGGGTGGCCCCCTTTGCATTTGGCTTATGTTGCAGTGCGGCATAAACTTCGGGGCGAATCCCGGTCCTTGCGTGGCGCCCCGCGCCCGTGCCGGCTCCGACGCCTTAAGCCCCGAAGGCCGCCATGTCCGCACAGCCCGCCGCCGAGTCATTCGTGACCGGCCATCATCAGGAATCCGCCTCCCGTCCGCCCGCGACCGGCAACCCGCGCATGCCGCTCCTTGCCCTTGGCGCAGCCGCCTTCGGCATCGGCACCACGGAATTCGTCATCATGGGGCTTCTGCCCCAGGTGGCGGCGGACCTGAGGGTGAGCATTCCCCAGGCCGGCCTGCTCGTCACCGGCTATGCGCTCTCGGTGACGTTCGGCTCGCCCTTCCTCGCGATCGCCACCGCCCGCATGGACCGGCGCCGCGCGCTCCTGCTGCTCATGGGCGTGTTCATCCTGGGCAACCTCCTGTGCGCGCTCGCCCCCTCCTACTGGCTGCTGATGGGCGCGCGGGTGCTCACCGCGCTCTGCCATGGCGCCTTCTTCGGCCTCGGCGCGGTGGTGGCGGCCTCCATCGTGCTGCCGGGGCGCAAGGCGCAGGCCATCTCCATGATGTTCGCCGGGCTGACGCTCGCCAACGTGCTCGGGGTGCCGGCCGGCACGGCGCTGGGCGAGGCGATGGGCTGGCGCAGCACCTTCTTCGTGGTGGTGGTCATCGGCTTCGCCGCCGCGGCGGCCCTCGCCGCCTTCCTGCCCCGCCGGCTGCCCATCCCGGCGGTGAGCCTCGCCCAGGAGGCCCGCTCGCTCGGCAGCCGGCAGGTGATCCTCGCCATGCTCATCTCGATCCTGTCTTCGGCGAGCCTGTTCGGCGTGTTCACCTACATCGCGCCGCTGCTGACGCAGGTGACGGGCCTCACCACCCACGGGGTGACGCTGATGCTCCTGCTGTTCGGCGTGGGGCTCACCTGCGGCAATTTCCTCGGCGGGCGGCTCGCGGACTGGCGGCTGATGCCCTCCGTGATCGGCGTCATCGCCTTCATTATCCCGCTGCTGTTGCTGTTCACCTTCGCCAGCCGGGCGGTGGTGCCGGCGGCGGTCACCCTGTTCGTGTGGGGCGTGGCCGCCTTCACCCTCATCGCGCCGCTGCAGATGCGGGTGGTGAACGAGGCCGCGAAGGCGCCGAGCCTTGCCTCCACCCTGAACCAGGGGGCGTTCAACTTCGGCAACGCCATCGGCGCCTGGGCGGGCGGTCTCGCCCTCACCTTCGGTGTGCCCTACGGCGATCTTCCGCTCATGGGGGCGGCGATCGCGGTGGCCGCCCTCGTCCTCGCCGTCCTCTCCCATCTCATGGATGTGAGGGTGCGACGCGCGGCACCGGAGGCACGCCCCGCGCCCGCGCTCGGTCCATCGTGATCGCCGTCAGAGCCCGCCCCGGCCAGATGGCGCGGCGATCTGGCCGGACAATACGTTCCCATTCCTCCATGTGGAGGGCGTGTCCCCATCATGTGGCGCCGCACAACGGTTCCACATGACCAGGCCGCGCTCTAGAATCGCTCCGGCACGCGGTGGCGGGCATAGTCCGCCTCCACATAGTCGGGGTCCTTCTGGCGCTTGGGCAGCTTGATCTTTTCCCGCGGCACCTCCTCATAGGGGATGCGCGAGAGCAGATGGGAGATGATGTTGAGCCGCGCCCGCTTCTTGTCGTCGGAAAAGGCGACGAACCAGGGCGCCCACATGGTGTCGGTGGCCTCGAACATCTCGTCCCGGGCGCGGGAATAATCGTACCAGCGCGAATAGGATTCGAGGTCCATGGGCGAGAGCTTCCAGATCTTGCGCGGATCGTCGATACGGCTCTCCATGCGGCGGGTCTGCTCCTCCTCGGAAACCTCCAGCCAGTACTTCAGCAGGATCACGCCCGATTCGACGATGGCCTGCTCCACGTAGGGCACGCCCGCGAGGAACTTCTTCGCTTGCTCCTCGGGGCAGAAGCCCATCACGCGCTCGACGCCGGCGCGGTTGTACCAGGAGCGGTCGAAGATGATGATCTCGCCCGCCGCCGGCAGGTGCGGCACGTAGCGCTGGATGAACATCTGCGACTTCTCGCGCTCCGTGGGAGGCGGCAGGGCCACCACCCGGAAGATGCGCGGGCTCACCCGCTCCAGGATGGCCTTGATGACCCCACCCTTCCCGGCGCCGTCGCGGCCCTCGAAGATGATGCAGATCTTCGCGCCCGTGTGCTTGGCCCAGAGCTGAAGCTTCACCAGCTCGGCATGGAGATGCTTGAGCTCCCCCTCATAGGCCTTGCGCTTCAGCGGCTGGGGCTTGCCGATGTCCTTGTCCTCGGCGGTCTTGTTTTCAGTTTCGGCGTTCTTCTGGGCGCCCTTGTGCCTGTTCTTGTGTCCCATGGCGTTTCCCTCCTTCTCATGCCCGACCGCGCGAGGCTGGCGCGGGATCAGGCCCAGCTCAGGAAGAAGCCCACGTCGCCGGGCATGCCGTTCGGCCAGTCGATGATCATGGCCTTGAGCTTGTAGTGGCCGGCGCGCAGGTGGTCGCGCCACAGCTCGAAGGCTTGCCGCGGGCGGCCTGTCAGGGTGTCCGGCCAGCCGTCCTCGGCATTGTTGATGGCGCGGCCCTTGTCCGTGCACAAAGCGTTGGGGAAGCGCATCACCATGATCTCGGTCTCGCCCCGCTGGGCGGCGAGGCGCATCTTGGTCTGCAGGTTGGTGGCGATCTCGCGCAGCCGCTCGGGCGTGAGGTCCACCGGCTGGCTCAGGGTCTTCACCATCTCGTCGCGCGCCTTGTCGGCGCGGTCCATGGCCGAAATCTCCTTGGAGAGCTTGGCCTGCTCGATCTCCTGCATATAGGAGCGCAGATCATCCGCGCTCATGAAGCTTTCGTCCCCCAGCTTGGCGTGAGCGTCGGTTTCTGTTGCCGGCATGGCCATCTCCCTTTTCCCCTGATTCCCGAGGACGTGGCGTCCAGTCTCGACGGGTGCAGCACGGTGTCCTTGTTCGATATCAACACCTTTGCACGGGGAAGCGAAAGCGGGACGACGCGTTTGTGATCCGCGGAGGTAACAAGGACTGGCATGCACGGAAAGACCGGCGCGGCAGGGCCGGCGCCGGTCTTCAGAAGGACTGCGGATAAAGGAAGATCAGAGCGCCGCGAAGACCTCGGCGGGAATGCGGAAAAAGCCGCGGCCATTGGAGAAGGTGCGGTAATAGGGCGTGGCGTTCAGGTAGAGCTTCTCGTACCAGGCCTTGGGGCTGACGCCCTCGGGCAGGCGATCGATGGTGAAGATGTCGCCGTTGGGGCTGAAGCGGACGTGGACGATCACGTCGTCGACCTTCTGGGCCGGGGCTTCTTCGATCGGCAGCTCAACGCGCTTGGCAAGGGCACTCATCACATCGTCTCCTCTGGAAGAGATCATGAAAATCGCGCTGAGGAATCTGCGGGTGCGGCTCCGCTCCCCGAAAACACAAGGGAACGCGCACCTTTCGGCCTGATGCCGAGCCCCCGCACGCCGCTGTGGCGAAACCCCCTCGCCGGCAGGACGCGCCCGCAGGCCCCGTCAACGAAACGACGGTAGGAACGGAGGGAAGCCCATTCCTTGATCACGATCAAAGAATGGGCGGCGGCGCCGGAGGCGGCCTGCGGCAGGCCGTCGCAGGAGGTCGCGCGAGGCCTTGAGGCCTAAGGGATTCTACGGAGGTTCGCGGTATGCCCGCCCATGCTGCGGCGGGCATGGCCGCAGGCGCCCGGCCCCCATCGCTTGGGGGCCGCTCGGCGGATGAAGGGAAACCGTGTCAAGGCGAGCCCCGTCCGCAGGGCGCGGCGGGTGCGCGACGCGCCTCCCTCCCGGCTGCGTCAGGAAGGGATCATCCCCGCGCGCCAGCGGCTGCACGAGGCTGCCTCAGCTCCCGACACGGGTGCTGGCACGCAAATCTCGATGAGCAGAAAGGAGATTGGAGCGGGCGATGGGAATCGAACCCACGACATACAGCTTGGGAAAATCCAGCAGGCCGTTGATCTGACTTTCCGAGGTTCCTCGCCGCTTCCCGAAAGGGAAGACAATGGCGAAGACTTCCAAGTGTCCTCATCGGCCTGATCGCAACTCACGCGAAACAGTCGATCTTGCTCTATATGACGGTACCCGATGCCTCGGCAAGATTGGCGGCCGTAAGTCGGATGGCTTCATAGCAGGATCTCCCAAGGGCAAGCGGCTCGGCTCCTTTCCCTCCCTGCGTGAGGCCGCTGACCACCTCTCGGCGCATGCCGCGGCAGGTGGGCGATGAGCGCCGCGCCGGCCCTCGGCGGCGTCGCCGCATCATTCGTGCACCGAATCGATGCGGCCTCGTCGCGCGACGCGCTGGATGCCGTCATGCGGGACCTTTATGCCAGCTTCGGCCGGCTTTCCGGCGACGAGGTGGAGGCGCTGCAGGAGCGGATCAACGCCCGCCGTGGGGCGCCCCGTGCGCCGAAAGCCCCGCGTCCGCCACGCGTGCTCGGGCGGTTCGCGCCCCGGCGTCGGCAGTGCTCTCCTGACAGGGCACGCTCTCGGGCGCGCCGGCGCACCCTTGCAGGCGACCTGCCTAGCTCGGTACGCGAGTTGTTCACAGAGGCTGAGCGTGCCGCCTTGGTGGTGATCGCCGGGGAGGTGAAGCACCATGGCGTGTGTGACCTGACCATCGATCATCTGGCAGCCCTGGCGGGATGCTCGCGCACCACCGTGCAGAACGCGGTGCGCGAGGCACGGAGGCTCGGCTTGGTGCGTGTTACATTCCGCCCTCGGACTGGTCAGAAGAACCTATCGAACCTGATCGATATCGTCTCTCCCGAGTGGCGGACGTGGATCAAGCGCGGTCCTGCTGCGCACAAGCCGACAGGGTTCAAAACGTTTTCTGCAGACAGAAATGTGAACCCCACGAAGAACGTACAGGCAGAAGAAGTCCTTCAAGAAAGAGGGCTGAAGCCTGACTGGCGCGTCGACACCCAGCGACCGGCGCGAGCGGAGGGCGCAGCCGCCGCGGCTGGGCGGCCCCGAGGTGCGTACACCGCCCTCTAACACCTCCGCCTCGCCGTTGGTCCCTCAGCCCCGCGCTACGCCTCGAGCTGCGGTCCGCCCTGGCATGCCACCCCCGGGGTGGTCGCCGACTTGCCGCCGTGGCCTGGGGACCGGTGGGGGTCCATCGCGCGTGATGGGGGCCATATGGTGTTTTTTGTTGATAGATCAATGAGCTAAGCGTTGTGTCAGAGGCGTGACCGAGCCGGACGCGGGGCGCTCAGGTGTCCGAAGATGTCCGAAGCAGGGGGATAGTGACGGCGGGCGCGTGGGCGCATCAAATAGAGGATGAAGAACCCCTTCGCTCGCATCGCTTCCTTCCTGGCGCCTCAGCGCAAGTCGCTGGCGGCGCCTGACGCCGAGCTGCTGGCGCTCTTCGGTGCGTCGGCGCCCACGGCGGCGGGTGTGAGCGTCGGGCCGACGAGCGCGCTCACGGTGCCGGCGGTGGCCTGCGCAGTCCGGGCCATCTCCGAGGCGGTGGCGACCCTCGACGTGAAGGTGATGCGCCGCGACGGAGCGGCCGTATCGGAGGCGCCGGACCATCCCGTTGCGGGCCTCCTGCGCGACCGCGTGAACGATTGGACCAGCGGCTTCGAGTTCCTGCGGGACCTGGTGGCGCAGGCGTTGCTCTACGATGCCGGCGGGCTCGCCTGGGTGAACCGGGTGGATGGGCGGCCGGTGGAGATCATCCGCTACGATCCGGGGTTCATTTCCGCCGACCGGGATGGGCTGGGCACTGGTGCCTACACCTATCGCCTCGGCACCCGGGAGCTGGCCCCGGCAGACGTGATCCACCTGCGCAGCCCCTTCGGCCGCTCGCCGGTGTCGCTGGCGCGGGAGAGCATCGGCCTTGCCCTCACGCTTGACGCCCATGCTGGGCGGCTCTTCGGCAACGGGGCGCGTCCGAGCGGCCTCCTGTCCCTGAAGAACAAGGCCACGCCCGACACGATCAAGCGGATCCGCGAGGCGTGGCAGCTCGCCCACGGAGGCAACAAATCCGGCGGCACCGCAATCGTCGATGACGACGCCTCTTACGCACCGCTCACCATGACATCGGTGGACGGCCAGTTCATGGAGCTGACCGGCTTCCAGATCCTCCAGATCGCCCGCGCCTTCCGCGTGCCGCCGCAGATGCTCTTCGATCTGGCGCGCGCCACCTGGTCCAACAGTGAACAGATGGGCCGCGAGTTCCTGACGTACACGCTGGAGCCGTGGCTGCGCGCCCTTGAAGGCGCGCTCCGGCTCGCGTTGTTCAGCTCCGACGAGTACCCCACGCACCGGGTGCATTTCGAGCGCGACGACCTCACCCGGGCCGACCTCGGCGAGCGCGCCACGGCCTACAGCTCGCTCATCTCGGCCCGCGTCCTCAACCCCAATGAGGCCCGCGCCTGGGAAGGCCTGCCGCCCTATGACGGCGGCGACACCTTCGCGAACCCCAACACCGGCAGCAGCCAGCCCGGCGCCGCGGCGCCGCAGCCGAACGAGGGCGCCTGATGGAACGGCTCTTCCTCGAGACGAAGATCGTTGCGGATGATGGCGGCGCCATCGAGGGCCTCGCCTGGCCCTTCGGTACGCCCGACCGCGTGGGCGACGTGATCGAGAAGGGCGCCTTCGCCGGCATGCGCACGCCGCTGCCCATGCTCTTTGGTCACGACCCCAGCGACCCCGTGGGCGTGTGGACCGAGGCGGCGGAGGCGGCGGACGGCCTTCGCCTCAAAGGGCGGCTCCTGGTGGAGGAAGTCGCCCGTGCCCGCGAGGTGCGCGCCTTGGTGAAGTCCGGCGCGGCTGGAGGCCTCTCCATCGGCTTCGTCACGAAGAAGGCCGAACCGCGCAAGGGCGGAGGCCGGACCATCAAGGCGCTCGAGTTGGTCGAGTGCTCCATCGTCTCCATCCCCATGCATCCCGGCGCCCGGGTGACCAGCGCCAAATCCGCCGCGGCGGCGCTTGCCATCGCCGGGGCTCTCCATCGCGCCGCTTCGGCGATCAGGAAGAGGTGAACCATGCTTCAGGACACTGCGGCGCCGCTGGGCGTCATCGAGCGCAAGGGCGAGGAAGACGATTCCGTCGCCGTCGTCACGGCGGCCCTCGACACCTTCAAGGGCGAGGTGATCGGCCGCATCGAGAAGCTGGAGGCCGGCGGCAAGCCCGACAAGCAGGAGCCTGAAACCAAGGGCCTCGACAAGCTCGGCGAACGCCTGGACAAGATCGAGGCGAAGCTGAACCGCCCGGCCGGCACCGAGCGCAAGGGCGACGAGCCCACGCTCGAGCGCAAGGCCTTCGGCACCTATCTGCGCCTGGGCGCTGCTGCGCCGGCTGACGAGCTGAAGACCCTCGTCGTATCGAGCGATCCGCAGGGCGGCTATCTGGCGCCCACCGAGCTGAGCGCGGAATTCATCCGTGACCTCACCGAGTATTCGCCCATCCGCACCCTCGCCAGCGTGCGCACCACGGGCTCGCCCTCGGTGACCTATCCCAAGCGCACCGGCATCACCAACGCCAAGTGGAAGGGCGAGCTCCAGACCTCCGAGGCGTCCGAGCCCGGCTTCGGCCAGCTCGAAATCCCGATCCGCGAGGTGAACACCTTCGTCGACATCTCGAACCAGCTGCTCGCCGACAGCGCCGGCATGGCGGAATCCGAGGTGCGCCTCGCTCTCGCCGAGGACTTCGGTCAGAAGGAGGGTGCCGCCTTCGTGGAAGGCAACGGTGTGCTGGAGCCCACGGGCCTGCTCACGGATCCCAGCCTTGCCTACACGGCGAACGGCCATGCCACCGCGCTGGGCAGCGATGCGCTGATCACGCTCATGTATGCCTTGCCGGCGGCCTACCGCCAGCGCGGCACCTGGCTGATGAACGGCAGCACCCTCACCACCATCCGCAAGCTCAAGGATGGGCAGGGGAACTACCTGTGGCAACCCGCCTATGCCGCCGACACGCCGGAGACGATCCTCGGCCGCCCGGTGGTGGAGGCGGTGGACATGCCGGACGTGGCAGCCGACGCCTTCCCCATCGTGTTCGGGGACTTCGCCACCGGCTATCGCATCGTGGACCGCGTGGCCCTGTCCATCCTCGTGAACCCGTACATCCGGGCCACGGATGGCGTGACGCGCATCCACGCGACCCGCCGCGTCGGCGCGGGCGTGGTGCAGCCGAAGGCGCTGCGCAAGCTCAAGATGGCAGTGAGCTGAGGAGAGACGGCCGTGCGTGATCCAAAGACCGGCTTCGCAGTGGTGCAGGCGCTCGCGCCGGCCGTCTATTATTCCGGCGCCTCCCTGTCTCCTGGCAGCTACTATGTGAATAGTGAAACCAGGTGGGACAATAAAATTGATCAGTCCACCGGGGAGGATCTGTACGGGATTGTCACCCCCGGTCCCGAATTGGATCTGTATGGGTTCAGTAGCGCCTCTGTGATCGTGGATGTCGGGGCAAGCTTCCCTCCGCCCGCAGATCCTCAAGTCTATAAGTCGAGCGAGTTCGGGTTCGGAATTCGCCTTCAATATGAAGAGTTTTCCCCTGGATCAGGGATCTGGGCGGATTGCTACGACTTAAGAATTCCATTCCCTTTCCTGAGGGCTTGGAAAGGGTTCAGGTTTCTGGGTCCAAATGCAACGTATCAATTCAACATTGTGGTGACGCGGCGAAAGTACCGGCTCGTCACCATGGTGAAAACTCCCTTTTACGTCGCGGCCGGCGCCGTCCTGCTGAAGGGGCACCCGACACAGCGCCCGGCCGTCTAGCCGGCGACAAGACTTGGAGAGCAATCGACATGCGTGATCTTGGCAGCAACATCTCACCAGTGCAGCTTGTCGCTCCCGCGGTCCAGGCCGCGACCGTCGCCGGCGGCGCCGTCGATCTTCTGGGCTTCGACAGTGCCGTGATGGTGGTGAACACCGGCGCCATTGCCGGAGCCGGAAACTTCACCGCGAAGGTGCAGGAGAGCGACACCACGACGTCCGGCGATTTCGCGGACGTGGGGACGGCGGACCTGCGTGGGGCCTTCCCGGCGAGCCTTGCCGAGAACACGGTTACCCGGGTGGGGTACATCGGACGCAAGCGCTACGTGCGCCTGGTGATCACCAAGAACAGCGGCACCTCCATCGCGGCTGGGGCGGTCCTCATCCGGGGCACGGCAGCGGGGCGGCCGGTCTCCTGATCGAGGCGCCTCCTTGATGCGGGCCAGTAGCGGCCGGCCCAATAGCGGAAAGCCAGCCTCCCCGGCGCCCACCGGCCTGCCGGAGCAAAGAGGGGTCAAGGCAGGCAAGGTCGCGAGCACCGGTGCCCCCTTCGCGCGCCAAGGGCTCACCGGGAGGGGTCTCGTGTTGAGGCCCCTCCCATCATTCCGGAGTCGAGACATGCCCGTTCGTGCCCCTCGGATCTGCGGTTGCGGCCTGCGCGTCGCCTCTGGCGAGCGCTGCCCTTGTGAGCGGCGGCGCAAGGCGGAGGCCGACGCGCGGCGGCCCACGGCACGGGAGCGCGGATACGATTCCAAATGGGATACGGAGCGGGCGGCCTATCTGAAAACGCACCCCAGGTGTCAGCGCTGTCCTGCGCCGGCGACGGTGGTGGATCACGTGGTGCCGCACAAGGGCGACATGAAGCTCTTCTGGTCGCGCTCCAACTGGCAGCCGCTCTGCCGCATTTGCCACGACCGCTGGAAGCAGTCTCAGGAGAGGAGGGCCACGCCGTGACCGACACCCTGTCCATCGTCTCCCTCGCCGAGATGAGAGCCCACGTGCGCCTGACGAGCGACGAAACGGACTACGACGACGACCTGACCTCGATGCTCGAGGCGGCGCGCGGCTATGTGGAAGGCTGGTGCGGTCCTCTCGATGATTTCGCGGATAGCATTCCGCCGGCGATCACGCACGCGATGAAGATGTACGCCGCCCACCTCTTCGAGAACCGCGAGGCGGCACAGTCCGAAGGCCGCGTCAGTGAGGTGCCCATGGGGTTCTTTGACCTCATCGACCCGCACCGGCTGCGCGCGTTTTGAGGAGCCGGGCCATGCGTGGCACCAAGTCCGCAATCGAGCCCCCCGACGATCTGCCGCCCGACGAGATGCCGGCGCCGCCGGAATGGTTGGACGACGACGCGCGGGCCGAGTGGCTGCGCGTGCTGCCGATCCTCTTCAATGAGCGCCGTACCCTGTCCGTAGCCGACCTTGCAGTCTTCGCCAATTACTGCATCGCCATTGGTCAAGTGGCGGAGGCGAGCCGTATTCTCGCGAAGGAGGGCCTGACGTTTACCGGGCCGAGCGGCCCGAAGCGGCATCCGGCCGGAGCCATCCGATCTGACGGGATGAACCAGGCGCGCCAGATGGCGGCCGAGCTCGGCCTGACGCCCGCGAGCCGCGGCAGGCCGGGTATCAAGTCCGGCGGTGGCGGCGGTGACGAGTCCGGCCTGTTCGGCCTGTTCGGGGGGCAACCCCTGTGACGGTTCCCATCCCCACCACCTTCCCCGCGTGGATCTACGACGGATCGGAGATCCCCGACCCGTTCGGCCGGGGCGAGGCGGCGGTGAGCTGGCTGAAGGCCTTGCGTCATCCAAAGAGCCGGGCGGCACGCTCGGTGTTCCAGCTCGATCCCTGGCAGGAGCGAGTGGTGCGGCGCATCTATGGCCCCTGCCGTCCGGACGGCACGCGCATCGTGAAGACAGTCGTGCTGCTGCTGCCGCGCGGCAACCGCAAGACCTCGCTCTGCGCCGCCCTGGCGCTGCTGCATACCTATGGCCCCGAACGGGTGAATGGCGGCGAAGTCATCTCCGCCGCTTCGGATCGAAAGCAGGCCCGCATCGCCCTGGACGAAGCGCTGGGCATCATCGGCGTGGTGCCGCCCATCAAGCAGATCACCGCGGCGCAGGAATACAAGAACCGGATCGTCAACACCCGCCGCCGCAGCTTCTACGAGGCGATCAGCTGCGATGCAGGAACGCAGCACGGCCGCACCCCTGTGTTCGTCATTGCCGACGAACTGCACGCGTGGAAGAAGCGCGACCTGTGGGATGTGCTGAAGTCCGGCCTGGTGAAGACGCCCGGCTCGCTCCTCATCGTCGCCACCACGGCCGGCCGGGGGCAGGAGAACATTGCTCACGACATTGTCGAGGACGCCCGCAGGGTGGCCCGCGGCGCGGTCGATGATCCGTCCATTCTGCCGATCCTTTTCGAGACCGCGAAGGAAGAGGACTGGCGCGACGAAGCAGTCTGGCGCCGGGTCAACCCCGGCCTCGCCCATGGCTATCCGGATATCGAAGGCCTGCGCCAGCTGGCCCGCGAGGGCGAGCGCCGGCCCGGCGACCGCGAGGCCTTCCGCCAGCTCAACCTCAACGTCTGGCTGGACCATTCCGCCGACCCCTTCGTGGATATGGACGTGTACGACGAGGGCTCCGCCCCCGTGGACCTCGACGCCCTCGAGGGGGAACCCTGCTGGCTCGGTGTCGATCTGTCCTCGAATGGCGACCTCACCTGCATCGTCGCGGCCTGGCGGGACGGGGAAGATGGCTACATCGTCCATCCCTGGTTCTTCTGCCCCGAGGACAACCTGCGGACCCGGGCGGAGCGGGACGGCGTGCCCTATCCCCTGTGGGCGGAGCGCGGCTTCATCACCCCGACGCCCGGCAACGTGGTGGACTTCCGTTTCGTGGAAGACACCATCCGCGACCTGTGCGCCCGCTTCCGGGTGCAGGAGATCGCCTTCGATCCACACCTCGCCCGCAACACGCTGAACACCCTCCTCGAGGAGGGCTTCCCGGCGGTGGAGATGCGGCAGGGCTGGGTCACGATGGCGCCGGCGGTGAAGGAGTTGGAGCGCGCCGTCGTCGGACGGCGCTTCATCCATGGCGCGCATCCGGTGCTGCGCTGGAATTTCGAGAACATCGCGGTCCACACGGACCCGGCCGGCAACCGCATGTTCCATAAGGGCAAGAGCCGCGACCGCATCGATGGCGCCGTGGCCGGCGCCATGGCGGTGGCGCGGGCGGCGGCGGGCGACGGCGGCGGGTCGATCTATGAGAGCGACGAGTGGTCGCCGGAACTCATGGTGCTTTGATGCCAAGGGACCTGCGCTCAGCTCACCTTTGGAAAACAACGGCCGCGCTGCGGGCGTCGGTCCTGAAACAGCGGAGGTTTGACCTTGTCCGCAGGAGATGAACGCCTTGTCGTCGCCCTTGAGGCGCGCATCCGCGACTTTGAGAAGAATTTCGAGAAGGCACAGCGCACCGCGAACCAGCGCTTCAGCGCCATCGAAAAGCGCGCGCAGTCCAACGCCGCAGCGATGAAGGCCACCTTTGCCGCAGCGGGCCAGTCTGCCGAAGCTCTGTTCGCCAGCCTTGGCGGCGTTGGCATTCTCGGCGCTGGAGGCCTCGCGGGGATTGTCTCCACCGTCAGGGGTGTTGCGGGGTCGGTCGCGGACCTCGCCGGGGAAGCGCAGAAGGCGGGAGTCGCATTCGAGCCGTTTCAGGAACTGAAGTACGCCGCCCAGCAAAGCCGAGTGGGTGTTGACGCCCTCACCGACGGGCTCAAGGAGATGAACCTCCGGGCGGACGAGTTTATCCGCACGGGCGCAGGATCGGGCGAGGAGGCGTTCAAGCGCCTCGGATACTCAGTCGCCGACCTCAAGAAGAAGCTCACCGACCCTGCCGCCCTGTTTGAAGAGATCATCGATAAGATGAAGGGCTTCAACAAGGCCGCGCAAATCCGCATCGCGGATGAGATCTTCGGCGGTACTGGCGGTGAGCAGTTCGTGCGCTTCATGGAGCAGGGTGTGGGCTCCATCTCCCGGGCGCGCCAGCGGGCAAGGGAACTTGGGCTTGTGCTCTCTGATGACGTGGGAAAGCAGGCGGCGGCCATCACGAAGCACTTTGACGAGTTGGCTGCGCGGATCGAGATCGGGCTCAAGAGCGGGGTGCTGCAGGCCGCATCTGCAATGGAAACCTACAAGGGCGAAATCCTCGCAGTCGCTACGGCCTTGGGGGCTTTGGCCTTGGGTGCCCGCCTTGGTCCGCTCACTGCCAGCTTGGCGTCAGCCGCAGCCGGCGTCGTCGCTGCTGGCGTGCAGATGACGCGCCTCAATGCCACGATCCTCGCCGTGGCGGCCGCGCAACGCGTCGCCGCGCTGGCCGGCGCAGGATTGTCGGCGGCGCTGGGGCTGCTCGGTGGTCCCGCCGGCATCGCCATCGCGGCACTGGTGGGGGGCATTGCGCTCCTGGCCATGCGGCAGGATCAGGCGAAGGTGACGGCGGAAGGCCACAAGCAGGCCGTGGCCGACCTCGACAAGGCCATCGCGGATGTGAAGGGTAAGGTTCCCGGCGCCGAAGCGACACTGAAGGCGTTGGCTGACCAGCATGTCGAGAATGCCAAGAAGGCCCTTGCGGATGCGCAGGCGGAGTATGAGTATTCGAAGGCAGTGGCCGCACGTCAGAATCTTGGGGGGTGGGCCGGAAAGTACGGCGCCAAGGCGCCTGCCGACAACACCGGCGAGATGGCGGCCGCCGCCGAGGCCAACCTGAAGCGGGTAGAAGAGGCGCAGAAGCGCCTTGATGAGCTGGAGGCCAAGCGCCGCGAGGGCGAGAGCACGGCGCCCCCAAAGTCCGCAGACTTTGCCTTGCTGGGCAAGGGCGACGAGATCATGAAGTCCTCACAGGAGCGGGTGCGGTCCCTCGAGGTGGAACGTAACGCCTTGACGATGACTGTCCAGGCAGCGGCTGAATATACCTTCATGATGGAGGCCGAGGCGCAGGCGCGGCAGGCCAACATCAAGCTCACGCCGCAACAGAAGGCGCAGCTGGAAGATCTTGCCCGCAAGTACGGCGAGGTGACGGCGCAGATCGAGAAGACGAAGGATGCACAAGAGCAGCTGAACGAGATCAAGGGGATGGTCGGCAGCTTCTTCAGCGACCTTCGGTCCGGCTTGGAGAATGGAAAGAGCGCGGCAGACTCCTTCTCAGACGCCCTCAAAAACCTGATGAACCGCATCCTCGACATGGTGCAGCAGAAGCTCTTGGACCAGTTGTTCAAGATGATCTGGACGTCTGGGCTCTCGGAGGGCGGAACGGTAGGGAGCACGACCGGATCGAACTACGTCAAGGCAGCCAGTGGCGGCTTCATCGCTGGTGCCGGCACCAGCACCTCGGACAGCATTCCGGCGATGCTTTCGGATGGCGAGTTCGTGGTGAATGCCAAGCAGGCGAAGAAGTTTGCGCCGCTGCTGGCGGCCCTCAACTCCGGACGTATCCCGCACTTCGCCGAGGGCGGGGCGGTGGGCGGCGGCATGGCCGGAGCGCTGATGGGCGGGCTGGCGGTGAACGTCTTCAACGAGGTTGGGGCGGACGTGCAGGCCCAACCCCGGCGCACGGCCGGTGGCGGGGTGAGCCTCGATATCCTCGTGGGCCGGGCCGTGAACAAGCATCTTGCCGGCGGCGGTGCCGATGACCCCATGCGCCGTTACGGCGTGCGGCCGACGCTCAATCGAAAGGGGTGAGCATGACAGCGACCAAGGAAGAGGGAATCGGCGTAGACGTGGCAGGCTTCGCCAATTTTGCGCTTGCCATTGGCGTCGATCCACAGCGGCTTGCTGAGCACCTCATCTTAACCGGCATTATCGTGCTGGAGCGAGCCGAAGGCGCGGCGGCGCAGGAGACAGTCAACGCGATCATCGCCGGCTTCAGGGCCGGACAGAAGGAAGAGAAACGACGAAGGGGAATGATATGAGGTGGCGGCGTTCCACGTGGAACAGCCAGTGAAACACCCTGGTGCCCGGCCTCAGTCAGCTGGCCCGGCCAGCCACCTTTTCTCCTGCATCGTTGGGCCTTCCATGCGTCGGCGGTGGCCGCACATCCAGCATGAGCACACCGCGAGGTGGTCTGCCCATTTGGGCGCCTGGGGGATTTCGGGATAGACGTAGCGGGCCTTTGCCTTCATGCGGGCGAGGTCGCGTCGGCGCCGGGCGCGTTTGGATTCAGGGGGCATTAAGGACGACCTTCCATGAAAAATGATGGTTTCAGCCTCCCCGTTGCATGCATTTTTTACCTCCTTCTTGGCCTAAGCAAATGACCACCGAATCGGAACCGCGCACAGAAACCTTCAACAGAGCAATTAGTTGCAGCCTAAGGGCGCCGAAATGCCTCCCGATCAAATGTGGATCAAGAGCGAATCGTATGCCTGTCCATAGCTAACCCCTTGACATATCGCCTACTCGCGAGCCGCTTGCGCGCGCATCGTCCGTTTCGATCAAAACAGGATCAATTAGGCCCAAAAGGGCAGATATCCCGCTCTAGGGCTGCTTGGGTCCGCTAACTTGATCAGATTGAGGCGTGTCGCCTCGCGCAATATGCGAGAGACTTGCGCGGCATTCTGATCCTCGATGCCAAACCTAGATCGTAGGGAGGCGTTCGTAAGGCGCTCGCCCGTGATGAATCTCAATACCGCATGTTGGTATGCTGCCCGCGCGCGTTCTGCCGAAGTCATGTTTGCAAAGGCGCGCGGGGCGAACAGCACCACTTTGGTGTTATCGGCCTCGGCCCTAAAATCCGGGGCTGGCAACTGAAATAGCTCGACAGATGCGATGACCTTGTCAAGGCCGCTGCCCTGCTCTTCGCAAATCCTCATCCGTCGCATCAGTGATGCAAGCTTTTCGTTTCGTGAGCGCGGGGGCAGATCGATAAGACGGGCTGGGTCATTCAAAGGGACGCCGGGGTTTGTGATCTCAATGCGGTCGACAAATATTTCTATCATCGGCCCAGCGCCTGTTACCGTCATGTCTTGATGAATAAGTGCATTTGCCACGAGCTCTCTTATTGCTATCTCTGGATAAACACGCTGCTCTTCTCTGAATGCCTGACCTATGTGTTCATTCTCAGGTAGAAGGCCGTTTATAAACGTAATTAGGCCTTCAAACCCGCTCGCATATCCGCGCACGCCTTCATGCCTCCTGCGTGTCTTCGTGCGGTCGCTGCCCTCATATTCGATAACGCGAACTGCCTTCCGGGAAAGGCGTTCAAAACGATCCAGCCTCTTTGCAAAAAGAATGGCACCCAAGTTAAGAATATTCCAGCGGCCTCCCACGTCTTGCGCAATCAATCTGTCCGCATTCAGTTTCTCAAATATCCCTTTTCGATTGTCTGGCAGGGGTGTTTGCGTAAGTTCAAAATAACGAGGATAGTCAAAAATATTTAAGACTTCATTTTCGTCCAAAAACTGAAGGGCCACCGTCGCTTCCCAAGCGTAGGGCTGAAGTTTGGCCCATAACGCACGCTCCGTTTGGCGATGCCCGGACAGTGCCGTCGTCGCGCTTCCGATCCGAATATAGGCTGCTCGATCGAAGGTCACAGGCGACGACGTGGCTGCCGGGATTTCGACCAAAACGACTCGGCCATGCGGATGAGGTATGACTTGAAAGTCTAGATGGGGCGGAGGGTCCAGTTTTTGATTTAGCCAAAACGTCAAAAGTTGAGCACCCTTTTTTTCCTTTGATGGCTCAAATGTTGTGCCAACGATGGCGCGGTCGTCATCGCGAATGCCCCATACCAAATAGCCGAAATGGTGATCGGCCAGCCTAGCACCGTTCGCGATTGCAGATATCGTCTTTCCGATAGTCTCTGCATCAACATTATTTTCTTTGAACTCGACCCAGCTCGTTTCGCTACCGAGGGATCTTAGCTCATCAATTAGCGCAATCTGCCGTTCTGGGATTGTTTTCGCTTGGTCAGTCATTGTTCGCTATTGCCTGATTTTGATGTTCCCTTCCTCAGCCTCACCCCTGGCCCCTCCCCATTCTCCGCGACGAAAATCACGCCAGCGGCTTCGAGCGCTGCACGGATTGCGGCAATAGTTTCCGGCGCCCCGCTCGAATGTCCGTTCTCAAATCGAGTGACGGTCATGGCTGCAACACCGGCGAGTTTCGCTAGGTCACGCACCCCAATCTGCAGGGCGGCTCGCGCCATCCGACATTGCGCGGGCGTGATGGCTGTTGACACGGTAAACACCCTTTGGCATGTTCACAGGGTAAACACCCTACCGTGTTCATTGGAGCAACACAATGCCTCGTACCCCCGCGTCGGCAAACGCCATCGCTTTGCCTGACATCATCCCGTCGATGCCGGCCGATTGCATCACATCTCGCCGTGACGTGCTCACGGCCGGCTGCGCCGGCGCCGCCATCGCTGCCCTGGTAGTGCCCGTCGTTATCTTGCCGAAGGCAGAAGCTGCCCCGGTGGATCCGTTAATAGACCTGATCAAGGCGTACCGCACCGGGCTTGTCGCCTTCGATGCGGACCCGTCAGTTCGCCTGCATGACGATGAACGTACCGGGCAGCGGGCGATGGAAACTTGGGAAGGTCCGTTCCTCACGTTGGAGGAGAATGCCCCTCCCGCGCGCACTAGAAGTGCCGCCATCGAGGCGCTGCGCCTTGCGCAGGATGAATTACTACGTGAAGGCGCAATCGGCATCGTGTCGCCATTGGTGGCAGCTGCTCTGGCGTATTTTGAGGGGGAGAAGAGGGCCTAATCCCGCTCATGTGCACCGACGATGAGGGACGGTACGGGGCCGCGTGTGAGCGGACTTCCACAGGGTGTGGACAAGCGGCGGAGAAAATTCGTCGCGGAGGGTCATATCAGCGTCGGCGAGAAAAGCTCTTGCTACAAACCAGAGCGCATGATACCTATTGTTTATAACCTGAGGTTTTAGACATGAGCGCTTTACCGAAACTCACCACCAAGGCAGCTGCCCGCGTCGCCAGCATTGACCGGGATCGGCTCAACGAACACATCGCCGCCGGCCGCTTCAATTGCGCTCCGGAGACCGTTCCGGGGCGCGCACGCCTCTTCGACCCTGACGATATGATCGCCCTATGGCTCTTCCGCGAACTGATGGATGACGGCATGGATGCATCGCGTGCAGGTCGCATCGCGTGCAGCGTCGCCAATGCTGCCCGCCACGCCCCGGAGGCCCCGGCCATTTCGTACGTCGAAAGCTACACCGGCGTAGCTTCGGCCATCTCTGCAGACAGTGTGCCTTCACCTTCCGAATGGGACACCTTCGTCTTTAACGGCGTCGATATTCGTAAGGTCACAACCTTCCGAATCAGCAAGGTTCGCGAACTTATCGCGCACTACACTGAGGAAGAGCGCTCGATCATCGGCGAGAACGACTAAGCACTAGCAAGGAAAGCGCATGACTGAGTTTTCCAAGTTGTCGATGGCGTCATGCGCCGCCTTGTCGAGTTAGGGCCGGATGATGACGCGCGATTCTCAGCTCCTCCGCACATCGAAGCAGATCGCCCACGAGTTGAAAGTGTCCACGCGCACGGTCACGCGGTGGATACAGAAGGGCATCCTGCCCGCCACCAAGAGCGGCTGCAGCGGGCGCACCAGTCCGCTGCAGGTGGACCGCCGCGCACTGGAAAAGCTGAAAGGCAAGGGCTGACCATGCCGCCACGCTCTTCCCCACCGCCGCAGCTGCTGTTCACGCACGCCGACGTGAGCCGTGCCATCAAGGCCGCGACCGCCGCCGGCGTGAAGGTGCTGCGGATCGAGATCGAGCCCGCGAAGATCTCCATCGTGGCCGCAGATGCCCGAGTTCCTTTGCCCGAGCTCTGAAGAGGGGATTGATGTCGTGTCACGCCGCCCGTCTTCGACGTTTCGGAATGAAGGCGACTTCCCTTGTGAGGAGGAGATCGCGCGCCGGTTGAGCCAGGACCCACGGGACTGGCCAGCGAAGGCGCTGGTTCTCGAGCGTGATGGGCTCCCCCGTATCGATCCGGTCATGGGCGGCCGATATTGGCCCGCCGTCCGCATGTGGTTTCACCGGCGCTATGGCCTCTCTAATCTCCAGCCGTTCCACCCCGATGGCGAGGAGAACCTCAATGCCCTCTGTTAATGCCCCTGGATTGAAGCGCCGGAAAAACCGTGACGGAACAGAGCGACTCTATTGGGCTGCCCCGAAGTCCGCCTTGGCGGCCGGCTTCCCCAATCGCATCGTGCGCCTGCATTTCAGCGCACACGACCCCGCCCAGCACCCGCTCATAGAGGCAGCCTGCAAGCGGCTGGAGGCCGAAGCGCTGGAATGGACCGCAGGCCGCAGGGAGACGCGCTCCGCCTTCGACGGCACCATTGCGAGCCTCGTGCGCCAATATCAGACGGACATGGCGAGCCCGTACCGCGAGGTGAAGTGGAACACGCAGCGCACCTATGACCAGGTGCTAGGCGTGATTGAAAAGGCGTTCGGCAAGCGATCTCTGGCCGCGCTCGGCATCTCCGACTTTCGCCGGTGGTACGACGAGGCCAAGAAGCCGAAAGCGCCCGGCGGAAGCGAGCGCGTGCGCAAGGCGCATGGCATCATCTCCATGATGCGCCGCATGTTCGCCTATGGTGTCACGGCTGAGTTGCAGGAGTGTGGTCGGCTCCTGACTATTTTGGAAAAGGCTCGCTTCAAGCAGCCGGGCCGCCGGCGGCAGAAGCTCGAGTCCCATCACGTTGAGGCCTTCATCGCGAAGGCACTGGATGCAGGGCGCCAGTCGCTCGCGCTAGGGACGGCTCTTCAGTTCGAGACGACGATGCGTCAGCGCGACGTGATCGGAGAATGGGAGCCCATCCCAGTTGCCGAATCGGCAGGCGGCATCGTGCTGGGTGCGCGGCGCTGGGTCCGGGGGCTCACCTGGGCCGATATTTCCGATGCTTTCGTGGTGATGAAGGTCACGACGAAGACTGGTTCAGAGGTGGCGCACGACCTAACCCTGTGCCCTCTTGTCATGGATCTGCTGGCCCGCGTTCCCGCTGACCGGCGTATCGGTCCGCTGATTGTGGATGAGACGGCAGGGCGCCCTTACGCGGAGCATGCCTATGCCCGCGAATGGCGCCTGGTCGCACGGGCAGCAGGCATTCCTGATTCGGTTTGGAACATGGATGCTCGGGCGGGAGGGATCTCCGAAGCGGATGACGCCGGGGCTGATCTCGACGCCATCCGCTCTGCTGCGGGTCATTCGCAGGCTTCCACAACCGTTCGCTACGTGCGCGGAACCATCGGGAAAAGCCGTAAGGTCGCCGAACTGCGCAAGGCCCACCGGAACAAGTCGTAAACGAAACCGAGGAACGCGGCGAGGAACGCGAGGAACGTGTAGCTCAACGGTAGGCCGACAAGCTCTTGTCACTGTTCGCAAAACTGGAGCGGGCGATGGGAATCGAACCCACGACATACAGCTTGGGAAGCTGTCGTTCTACCACTGAACTACGCCCGCGCAGGCGCCGACCATAATCGGACGGCTTGCCGCGCTCAAGGGCGTTCGCGCGAATTCCCCACCGCGTTGCGGGGGCGGGCCGAGGCTCCTAAGGTCGGGGCGACTATACCTTTCATGCAGCATGCGCCCATGACCGTTCACGACACGACTCCCGTTCATCACAAGGCCATCGGCTCCTTCAAGGCGATCTTCCAGACCTTCGACGATCTCGCCGATGGTGCCGCCGGGCCCGGGCGGCTTGCCGCGCTCCGGGCGGAGCTCGCCCGGCACGGGTGCGACGCCTACGTGGTGCCGCGCGCCGACGCGCACCAGAACGAATATGTGCCGCCCTGCGAGGAGCGCCTCGCCTTCCTCACCGGCTTCACCGGCTCGGCCGGCACGCTGGTGGTCCTGCCCACGCAGGCCGCCCTGTTCGTGGACGGGCGCTACACCCTCCAGGCGCCGGCCCAGGTGGACACGGGCGCCTTCACCGTGGTGCCGCTCTCCCAGTTGCGGCCGGACAAGTGGATCGAGGCGCACCTGCCCCGTGGGGCGCGCCTGGGCTACGATCCCTGGCGCACGACGCTGGACGGCCGCGAGAAGCTGGCCCAGGCGGTGGCTACGGCGGGCGGCATCCTCGCGCCGCTGGAGGCCGACCCCGTCGCCGCCATCTGGCCGGACCGGCCGCCGCCGCCCAAGGCGCCCATCCGGCTGCTCGACCTCGCGGTGGCGGGGGAGGACACGGCGGCGAAGCTCCGGCAGGTGCAGGAGAAGCTGACCGCGGACAAGCTCGACGGCGCGCTCGTCTCCGATCCCCACGGCGCCGCCTGGCTGTTCAACATGCGCGGGGCGGACGTGGCCCATACGCCCCTGCCGCTCGCCTGGTGCATCGTGCCGGCGGAGGGGGTGCCCGACCTGTTCGTGGAGCACACCAAGCTGTCCCACGAGGTGCGCGCGGCCCTTGCCGGCCATGCGCGGCTGCACGGCGTCTCCGACCTGGACCGCATGCTCGGCGCCTTCGCCAAGGGCCGGAAGGTGCGGCTCGACCAGGCGACCGCGCCGGTGCGCCTCGCCGGGGTGATCGAGGCGGCCGGCGGCACGGTGGACAAGGGCGCGGACCCCATCGCCCTCCTCAAGGCCCACAAGAATCCGGCGGAGATCGCCGGCATGCGTGCCGCCCATGTGCGCGACGGCGTGGCCCTCGCCCGCTTCCTCGCCTGGTTCGACCGGGAGGCGCCTTCCGGCCGGCTCACCGAGATCGACGCGGTGGAGGCCCTGGAGACCTTCCGGCGCGGCACGGGACAGCTCACCGACGTGTCCTTCCCCACCATCGCCGGGGCGGGGGAGAACGGCGCCATCGTGCATTACCGCGTCACCCGCTCCACCAACCGGACCATACATCCCGGCGAGCTGTTCCTGCTCGATTCCGGCGCGCAATATCCGGACGGCACCACCGACATCACCCGCACGCTCGCCGTGGGCCGCCCGAGCGAGGAGATGCGCCGGCACTACACGCTGGTGCTGAAGGGGCATCTCGCCCTCACCCGCGCGGTGTTTCCGCAGGGCATCAACGGCGCCCAGCTCGATCCCCTGGCGCGGCAGCATCTGTGGGCGGCGGGGCTGGATTTCGACCACGGCACCGGCCACGGGGTGGGCGCGGGCCTTTCCGTGCACGAGGGGCCGGCGCGCATCTCCCAGCTGGGCCACGTGGCGCTGGGGGAGGGCATGATCCTCTCCAACGAGCCGGGCTTCTACCGCACGGGCGCCTACGGCATCCGCATCGAGAACCTGATCCTGGTGGAGCGGCGGGAGGTGGAAGGCGCGGAGAAGCCCTGCCTCGGCTTTGCGACGCTGACCCTCGTTCCCTACGACCGCCGGCTCATCGACCTGTCCCTTCTGGACGGTGCCGAGCGGGCGCAGGTGGATGCCTATCACGCCACGGTGGCAGCCGCGCTCGCCGGTGACCTCGATGCCGCTGAGCGCAACTGGCTGCTGGCGGCCACCGCCCCGCTCTGAGGGGCGCCGGCGGCTGGAAGGACGTCCGGTTGCGGTCGGGCCGCTTCCATCCCGGCCGGCTCCGAGCAGCGACAAGGGGACAGGGACGACGCGGCGGGGTTTGAGAGACAAGGCGGGCGCGGCCCGCTTCTCGTTCCCACGCAAGGCGATAGCGCTTGGAAGCCACCCGCACGGGGGCGGCCACGTCTGCGCGCGTCATCACGGGGAAGCTGCCCCGTGTCGACCATCCTCAGCGCGCCTCATCCCGCTGCTCGTCGGCGTCCCGCCGCGCCGGGGCTGCAGCTCGGGATGGGGCTACGGCGGCATCGTCGGCGGGCAGGTGATCGTGGTGATCGTGCTGGCGCTGACGGGGCGGTTGTCGCGACGTGAAACGGCGAGCTTGAAGCACGCATGGCCGGGACATGCCCGGCCATGGCAGAGGAAGGGGCGTCCGGGTCGGCCCGGATGCCCGTGATGTCAGGCGCGCAGCGTCGCGCCGGTCTTCTTGGTGACCTCGGCCACGATGCGGCCGGCCACCTCCTCGATCTCCTTGTCGGTGAGGGTGCGCTCGCGCGGCTGGAGGGTGACCTCCACCGCCACCGACTTCTTGTCGGGATCGATGCCCTTGCCCTCGTAGAGGTCGAAGATGCCGACGCCGGTGACGAGCTTCTTGTCCGCCCCCTGCGCCGCCTTGAGGATGTCGGCGGCGGCCACCTCGCGGCCCACCAGGAAGGCGAAGTCGCGCTTCACCGCCTGGAAGGGCGAGAGATCGAGGTTCGGCTTCACCCGCGTCGCCTTGGCCTTCGGCTCGGGGATCTTGTCGAGGACGATCTCGAAGGCCACCAGCGGGCCGGACACGTCCAGCGCCTCCAGCACGGCGGGGTGGACCTCGCCGAAATGCGCCATGGCATTGGAGCCGAGGCGCAGGGTGCCCGAGCGGCCGGGGTGGTACCAAGCCGGCGCATCGGCCGTGACCTGAAGGTTCGCCACCGGCGCGCCGCAGGCGGCGAGGGCCGCGAAGGCATCCGCCTTGGCGTCGAACACGTCCACGGCGGCGGCGTTGCCCGCCCAGTGGCGGCCGGCGCCGGAGGGCTTGGCCGTGCCGCGGCGGATGCCGGAGGCGGCCTGCCGCTGGCCGGTGGGCGTGTCGTCGAGGAACACCTGTCCCACCTCGAACAGGGCCACGTCGGCGAAGCCGCGCGCCGCGTTCGCGCCGGCCGCCTTGATGAGGCCGGGCAGCAGGCTCGGCCGCATGTCCGAGAGGTCGGCTGCGATGGGGTTGGAGAGCGCCAGCTGGGGCGCCCCGCCGCCGAACATCACCGCCGCCTCGCGCGGCAGGAATGACCAGGTGACCGCTTCCACCATGCCGCGGGCGGCCAGCGACCGGCGGGCCTTGCGGCTGCGCAGCTGGAGCGGCGTGAGGACGGCCTTGCGGGCGTCGCCGCCGCGCGGCAGCTCGGTGGAGGGCACGCGCTCGAGGCCGAGGATGCGCACCACCTCTTCCACGAGGTCCGCCTTGCCCTCGATGTCGCCACGCCAGGAGGGCGGCACCACGTCGAGCACCGGCGCCGTGCCGGAGACGGCGAAGCCCAGGTGCGAGAGGACCTCGCGGATCTCCGCCTCCGAGGCGTCGAGCCCGGTGAGGCGCTTCACCTCGGCGAGGGGGAAGGCGATGGTGCGCGTGGTGTCCGGGATGGCGCCGGCCAGCACCGCCTCGGACGGCTCGCCGCCGCACATCTCGACGATGAGATGGGTCGCAAGGTCGAGGCCCGGCAGGGTGAAGGCCGGGTCGATGCCGCGCTCGAAGCGGAAGCGGGCATCGGAATTGATGCCGAGCTTGCGGCCGGTCTGGGCGATGTTGATGGGGTCCCACAGGGCCGACTCGATCACCACGTCCGTGGTCGCCTCGTCGCAGCCCGATTCCTCGCCGCCCATGATGCCGGCGAGGCTCTCCACGCCCTTGTCGTCGGCGATGACGCACATGCCCTCGTCGAGGGTGTAGGTCTTGCCGTCGAGGGCCAGCAGCGTCTCGCCGCCCTTGGCCCGGCGCACCACCAGATGGCCGCTCACCTTCTTCAGGTCGAAGACGTGGAGCGGGCGGTTGCGGTCGAACGTCATGAAATTGGTGACGTCCACCAGCGCGTTGATGGGGCGCAGCCCGATGGCGCGCAGGCGGTCCTGCATCCACTGGGGGGAGGGGCCGTTCTTCACGCCCTTCACCACCCGGAGCGCGAAGGCGGGGCAGAGCGAGGCGGTCTCGCCGAATTCCAGCGTGACGGAGAGCGGGGCGGGGAAAGTGCCGTCCACCGGCTTCACCTTCGGCGCCATCAGCTCGCCGAGGCCGGCGGCGGCAAGGTCGCGGGCGACGCCGGAGACGCCGAGGCAGTCGGCGCGGTTGGGAGTGACGGCAATCTCGACGACGGGATCGTTGAGGCCCAGCACCTGCGCGAACGGCGCGCCCACGGGCGCGTCTTCCGGCAGCTCCAGAATGCCGTCATGCTCTTCGGAAAGCCCCATCTCGCGGGCCGAGCAGAGCATGCCGCGGCTTTCCACGTCGCGGATCTTGCCGATCTTCAGCTCGGTGCCGGTGGCCGGGATGACCGTGCCAGGCGCGGCGAAGACGGTCTTGAGGCCGGCGCGGGCGTTCGGCGCGCCACACACCACCTGGATGGGATCGCCTTTCCCAATGGAGACGGTGCAGACCCGCAGCTTGTCCGCGTTCGGGTGCTTCTCGGCGGTGAGCACCTCGCCCACCACGAAGGGGGCGAGCTGCTTCGCCTTGTCCTCCACCGCCTCGACCTCCAAGCCGATGAGGGAGAGGCGCTCGACGATCTGGTCGAAGGACGAGGTGGGCTCAAGGTGGTCCTGGAGCCAGGAGTAGGTGAATTTCATGGGTCCTGCTCCTTACGCGCTCAGGCCGCCCGCGAGGGTGGGGAAGTCGAGCGGGCGGAAGCCGTAGTGGGAGAGCCAGCGCACGTCCGCCTCGAAGAAGGCGCGCAGGTCGCTCATGCCGTACTTCAGCATGGCGATGCGATCGATGCCCATGCCCCAGGCGAAGCCCTGGTACTCGTCCGGGTCGAGCCCGCAATTGCGCAGCACGTTCGGGTGCACCATGCCGCAGCCGAGGATCTCCAGCCAGTCGTTGCCCTCGCCGAACCGGATCTCGCCGGGGCGGGAGCGGTCGCACTGGATGTCCACTTCCATGCTGGGCTCGGTGAAGGGGAAGAAGGAGGGGCGGAAGCGCATCTTCACGCCCTCCACCTCGAAGAAGGACTTGCAGAACTCCTCGAGGATCCACTTGAGGTGGCCGAGGTGCGCCCCCTTGTCGATCACCAGCCCCTCCACCTGGTGGAACATGGGCGTGTGGGTCTGGTCACTGTCGCAGCGATAGGTGCGACCCGGGCAGATGACGCGGATGGGCGGCTTCTTGGCCTGCATGGTGCGCACCTGCACCGGGGAGGTGTGGGTGCGCAGCACCTTGCGCTGCCCGTCCGCGCCGGGGGGCAGGAAGAAGGTGTCGTGCATCTCCCGCGCGGGATGGCCGGGGGGGAAGTTCAGCGCGGTGAAATTGTGGAAGTCGTCCTCGATATCGGGACCTTCGGCCACCGAGAAGCCCATGTCGGCGAAGATGGCGGTGAGTTCCTCCATCACCTGGGCGATGGGATGCACGCGCCCGGTCTCGGCGGCGGCCTCGCGCACGGGGAGGGTAACGTCCACGGTCTCGGTGGCGAGGCGGGCCTCCAAGGCCGCGGTCTTCAGCGCCGCCTTGCGGTGGGAGAGCAGACCCTGCACCCGGTCGCGCAGACCGTTGATGGCGGGGCCCATTACCTTGCGCTCGTCCGGGCTCATGGCGCCCAGCGACTTCAGCAGGTCGGAGACCGAGCCCTTCTTGCCGAGGGCCGAGATGCGGATCTCCTCGAGGCCGGCTTCATCCCCGGCGTTGAGGATGGCGCTCGCGATGTCTTGCTCCAGGCCCTCGATGGCGCTCTGGTCGGTGACGGCGATGTCGGACATGTCAAAGCCCTTGAAGTTCTCAAACGTGCCGGATGACCGCTTGAGGCGTGGCATCCGGACGGTCGCGCCGCTTATAGACGGGGCGCGCCCAACGGCAAAAGCCCCGGACGGATCACCGCACGGGGCTTTTGAAGGTCTCGGAAAGACGGGAGGAAGAGGCGAGGGCGCTCGGGCGAGCGCGGCCTCGCACCTGGGCCGAACTCAGGCGAGCGCGGCCTTGGCCTGCTCCACCAGGGCCTTGAACGTGTCGGGCTCGTGGATGGCGATATCCGAGAGCACCTTGCGATCGACCTCGATCCCGGCCTTGCCGAGACCATCGATAAATCGCGAATAGGTCAGGTCGAGATCGAGCGCGCGCACGCCGGCGTTGATACGCTGGATCCAGAGCGCACGGAAGTTGCGCTTCTTCACCTTGCGGTCGCGGTAGGCATACTGCATCGACCGTTCGACGGCCGACTTCGCAGCGCGGATGGTATTCTTGCGACGGCCGTAAAAGCCCTTGGCGGCTTTGAAGACCTTCTTGTGCTTGGCGTGGGAGGTAACGCCACGTTTCACGCGGGCCATGGGAAAGCTCCTTCAGATCCTGTGCGGTAGCGTCAGCCGTTCGGCAGGAACGACTTGCGGATGATCCGTCCGTCGCACTCGGCGAGGATGGTCGTGCCGCGCTGGTTGCGGATCTGGTTGTTGGTCCGCTTGATCATGCCATGGCGCTTGCCGGCCTGACCCGCGATCACTTTTCCCGTACCCGTCAGGCGGAAGCGCTTCTTGGCTCCCGACTTCGTCTTCATCTTGGGCATTTTGGCTCTCCGTGGCATGGCTTCGCCGGCCCTTGCGGGCCGGGAACGCTCAGCCTCTTGTTGCTGTTGAGCGATATGAGCCGGCGCGGCAGCCCTTTTTCGCCGGCCGGCTCGAAGGCGGCAGTCGTTACAGGAGGATGGCGGGAAAGGCAAGCGGCGGAAGGCAGCCCCCTTCTGGAGGTGGATGTTCCGGTGCTACCTCCGTCTGTGCGCTGCGGCAGGATTTGTGTGCCGCGGTGTCACGCAAGCTTGAATAAATGGCCGGAGTTTTTGAGCCACGGCAACACCTTCGCCGCGTTGTAGCCTTAAGTTACCAACGGTCCGGCGAAACAAACGACACAAATTCGGTCGATGCTGTCCAACATTAAGGGAGTGAGCATCATGTTCGCGAGGAAAGGAGTGGCCCTGCTCGCCGCGGTGGCGATGGCAGGGGGAATGCTCTCGTTTTCGGGAGCCCCTGCCGGCGCTCAGGCGTTGCGGCTCGGCCTCGTCAATCCGGACGCCCTGAAGAGCGAGGCTGCGGTGGATACCGTCGCCTACCGCGGTGGCTATCGCGGTCCGGCGCGGGTGGGGCGCGTGGGCGGCTATCGGGGGCCGATGCGTGTGGGCGGCGTCTACCGCGGTCCCATGCGGGTCGGTGGTGTTTATCGGGGTCCGGTCCGCGTCGGTCCGCGCTATGCGGCGGGCTACCGTCCCGGCTGGGGCCCGGGCCCGGTGCGCCCCGGCTGGGGGCCCGGCCGTCCGGGCTGGGGGCCGGGTGGTCCGGGGTGGGGCCATCCGGGCTGGCGTCCGCCGCCGGGCGCGTGGGGTCCCGGGCCGTGGCGTCCGGGCTGGGGCTGGTACCGTCCCGGCTGGGGCTGGGGCTACTATGACAATGGCGGGGCGTGGATCGCCCTGGGCGTGGCGAGCGCGGTGGCGGTCGGAGCGGCCGCGGCAGCTGCCAACACTCCGGTCTATGACGATGCGGTGGCCTACTGCATGCAGCGGTTCCGCTCGTACAACCCGGCCACGGGCACCTACACCGGCTACGATGGCCTTCAGCATCCCTGCCCGTGACGCCTGAAAGCTCAAGACGAAAGGCCCGGCGCGATGCGCCGGGCCTTTTGTTTTTCAGGAGGCGGGGCGAAAGGGCGCCGGGCCGGGCCTAGTGGCCCGGGCGCCCGGACATCGCTTCTTCGACACTTGGGGCGAACGATCCGGCGAAGGGGACGTCGCGCCAGCGGCGGCCGGTCGCGAGCCTGATGCGCAGGCTGCTCGCCGCCGCAAGGGTGCGTCTTTTCCAGCGGCGGATTTCCCGCAGGCCCTTCTCGAAGATCGACCGTTTGGGCTTTGGCGCGGGCGACGCCGAAGGAGCAAGGTCCGTCAGCCGGATGCTCCGTTCCCGCGCCAGATCCGAAACCGATACCACGCTCGCCGACAGCGGCGCATAAAACGAGGTCTGGATGCACAGGGCAGGGCGTAGCTGATAGGCGATGGACGGAAAATAATAAGGGCGATCGGGAGCGAACAGGACGTCATCCACGGGGGCCTGGAATTCGCCGATATCGCGCACCGCCCGTTCCGCGAAGCCGCGGGTGACAATGTAGGCGGCGCATCCGAAGTGCACCGAGAGCAGGCGGTGGAAGCGCCGCCCGCCCTGCCCGCATCGGTGGCCGGGGCCGAGCAGGGACTTCTGGAGGCGCGTTTCCAGCCGGAGGATATCCGCGTCCTCCGGCCGCTTCAGGGCTTCGAGCCAGGCCTTGGTTTCCCGGGAGAGCAGAACGTCGTCCTCAAGGATGAGGCATTGCTCCTCGCTGCTCTCAAGGAGCCGCATCCAGGCCTTCCTGTGGCTGAGGGCGCAGGCCCGCTCCACCGGCGTGATGAAACCCGGACCGGGGTCAAAGCCGGGATCGCGCCCGTCAATGGCGTCGACACGCTCAAAAGGAAGGCCAAGCGCATCCAGCTGAGCCTGCATGAAGGTCAGGCGATCGGGGCGGCGCGCAAGGTTGATAAGCAGGACTAGCATATCGCAGAGGTAGCGAAGTGGCTCATCCAAGGTCCAGACACATTTTGTGACATTTAGAAATGCTAAAATGTACTCAGAAACGCTGCGCTCATTATCACCCTTGCGGAATCGCCCGTCGCGGACGGTAAGGGCCGGAAGAATGCGCCTCATGGCCACGGCCGGCGGCGCTCATGGCAGGCGCCGGGGGCAAACGAAAACGCCCGCCGCTCGATGGTGCTTCCACCGGGACGACGGGCGTTCCAAATAAGTGTCCATCTACGCTCCGCAGGTCAGGCTACGCTCAAGGCGCGCCCGGCAGGGGCACTCAGCGCGGGGCGAGGATCATGATCATCTGCCGGCCCTCGAGCATGGGCTCGGCTTCGACCTTGGCGATGGTGGCCACATCTTCCTTCAGCTTCTGCAGCAGCTTGAAGCCGATGTCCTGATGCGCCATCTCGCGGCCGCGAAAGCGCAGGGTGACCTTCACCTTGTCGCCTTCCTCGAAGAAGCGCTGCATGGACTTCATCTTGACGTCGTAGTCGTGGGTGTCGATGCCGGGGCGGAGCTTGATCTCCTTGACCTCGACGACCTTCTGCTTCTTGCGCGCCTCGCTGGCCTTCTTCTGGTTCTGGTATTTGAACCGGCCGTAGTCGAGAATCTTGCAGACGGGAGGCGCGGAGTTCGGCGAGATCTCGACGAGGTCGAGGCCGGCCTCCTGCGCAAGGGCGAGAGCATCGCGAATGGCCACCACGCCGCGGTTCTGCCCATCCTGGTCGATCAGCTGGACTTCGCGGATGCGGATTTCCTCATTGACGCGCGGTCCATCCTTCTCCGGCGCGACGGGTCTCATGGGGCGGCGAATGGCTTCAGTCTCCTCAGCGATTAAAACTCTACCCCGAGCGAAAGAGGCGCGGCGCCGGTGAAAACCGTCGTCCTCGCGACCCATCGCTCAGGGCAGGCTGGAAAGATCGTGACAAACGGTCGTAAAGTCAATGACCCTTCAGGATTCGCAAGCGGTCATCGATGCGTTTCGCCAACATCCGCGCCCACATCCCCGGAGCGGGGCCGAGCCACAGTTCAGCCGCCTTCCTTGCGCATGTGACACGGATACCGTGGCGCCCCGTGATCCGGAGCGCCACCACCCTTTCAGGCCCCGGACGCAACGAATGATCGAGCCTCATTCCGCCGCCCTGTTCGCGCGCCTCGCCCTCGCCGGCGCCACCCTCGGCGCTTGTGTGCCTCCGGCATTTGCCGATGGCCGGCTCAATGCCAAATACACCCTCACCGTCGGTGGGGTGGAGCTCGGGCGGGGTTCCATCGTCGTGGAGGCGGGGGACGCGGCCTACGAGATTTCCGGCTCCGCCCGCGTTACCGGCGTGTTGCGCGCCGTCTCTTCCGGCAAGGGGGTGGCGGCCGCCCGCGGTGCGCTTTCCGGCAGCAAGATGGTGCCGCGGGTGTATGCCCTCAATGCCGAGGCGGACGGCAAGGAGGAGACCGCGCGCCTCGCCATGAGCGGCGGCGCGGTGAAGGAAATGGACGTGGAGCCGCCGCTCAAGCCCTATCCCGACCGCGTGCCGATAACACCCGATGCGTTGCAGAACGTGCTCGACCCCATGAGCGGCGCCTTCGTCTACGTGCCGGGCTCGGCGGACCTCCTGTCGTCCGCGGCGTGCGATCGGTCCGTCCCCGTGTTCGATGGCCGCCAGCGCTACGATATCGCGCTCTCCTACCTGCGGACGGAAAAGGTGAAGGCGGAGGGCTACAATGGACAGGCCGTGGTCTGCAGCGTGCGCTACAACCCGGTCTCCGGCCACCGGCCGACCCGCTACACCGTCAAATACAT
Source organism: Xanthobacter nonsaccharivorans (assembly GCF_043194755.2). NCBI lineage: Bacteria > Pseudomonadati > Pseudomonadota > Alphaproteobacteria > Hyphomicrobiales > Xanthobacteraceae > Xanthobacter > Xanthobacter nonsaccharivorans. The sequence continues at coordinate 5,354,912 of NZ_CM195526.1, forward strand.
GATGGAAAACAAGGATATATTCGTCTGGCTGGTGCCCGTCGCCGGCACGCGCCTGCTGGCCCCGTTCAAGATTTCCGTGGCCACCATGATCGGCACGGCCCTGCTGCAGGCCGAGAGCTTCGAGACCCAGGCGAAGAACGGGCCTGTCCCGGTGAGCGCGCCGCGCTGACGAATCTGCGAGTCGGAACAGGCACCTACCACATTTCGTAGGGGGCGAAGCGGGAACATCGGTGGGCCATCGATTCGGTCGCGATTCGTTCGGGACATGTTCCGGATGCCCCGGCGGTCCGTCCCGGAACGGGACGCAAGACCGAGCTCCGGCGCAGAGGAGCGTCGGCCGGGAGCGACGCCGCGTTGACACTCCCCCTGACGCAGGTGTTCCCTGAGGAGGCGTGAGCGGTTCACGCGCGAGGACATCATGTCGAAACGCAGTAAGGGTGCGCAGAAAGACCGTGTCGAGGCGCCGCGGGGCGTCAACTCCCTGACCGAGGCGAAGGCCTGGATGGCGGCGCGGGGGATCACCGAGATCGAATGCACGGTGCCGGACCTCGCGGGCGTGGCGCGCGGCAAGATCATGCCCGCTTCCAAGTTCTTTTCCTCCCCGGTGATGAACCTGCCGCTCTCGGTCTTCTTCCAGACCATCTCGGGCGAGTACCCCGCCTATGAGGGGCTGGTGGATTCCGTGGTGGCCGACAGCGACCTGGTGATGGAGCCGGACCTGTCCACGCTCTGCACGGTGCCGTGGGCGCAGGACCCGACCGCGCAGGTGATCCACGATGCCTTCCATCGCGACGGCCGCCCGGTGGAGGTTTCCCCCCGGCAGGTGCTGAAGCACGTCATCTCGCTCTATGCGAACAAGGGCTGGAAGCCGGTGGTGGCGCCGGAGATCGAGTTCTATCTCGTGGAGCCGAACACCGATCCGGACTATCCGCTGAAGCCGCCCGTGGGGCGCTCCGGCCGGCCGGAGATCGGCCGCCAGTCCTATTCGATCCAGGCGGTGAACGAGTTCGATGCCCTGTTCGAGGACATCTACGACTATTCCGAGGCCCAGGGGCTGGAGATCGACACGCTGATCCACGAGGACGGCGCAGCGCAGATGGAGATCAACCTGCGCCACGGCGATCCGCTGGTGCTGGCGGACCAGGTGTTCCTGTTCAAGCGCACCATCCGCGAGGCAGCGCTCGCCCACAAGATCTACGCCACCTTCATGGCCAAGCCCATCGCCAACGAGCCGGGCAGCGCCATGCACATCCACCAGTCGGTGGTGTCCTCCGAGACGGGGCGCAACATCTTCTCCGACGAGGACGGGGACCCGACGCCGGAGTTCTTCTCCTTCATCGCCGGGCACCAGAAGTACATGCCCTCGGTGATGTGCATCATGGCGCCCTATGTGAACTCCTACCGGCGGCTGACGCGCGATTCCATGGCACCCATCAATCTCCAGTGGGGCTATGACAACCGCACCGCGGGCCTGCGCGTGCCGCCCTCCACCCCCGAGGCGCGGCGGGTGGAGAACCGGGTGCCGTCGTCCGACGCCAATCCCTATCTCGTCATCGCCGCCTCGCTCGCCTGCGGCTATCTCGGCATGGTGGAGAACCTGCGCGCCACCGAGCCGCTGGAGGGTGATGCCAAGGACCTCGACTTCGACCTGCCGCGCGGCCTCCTGGAGGCGGTGGCGGCGTTCGAGGACAACGAGCCCCTCGCCGAGGTGCTGGGCAAGCGCTTCGTCGCCACCTATGCGGCGGTGAAGCAGGCGGAGTTCGAGACCTTCATGCGGGTGATCTCGCCCTGGGAGCGGGAATACCTGCTGCTCAACGTCTAGAGTCGGATCTCCCCCCTGTTGGATCGCCTAGGCGATCCAACAGGGGGCGTTAATCCGCCTCCATTCAACAGGTTTGAGCACGGCCGACCAGATCGCACCGCGGTCAGATCGGATCGGATCCAGAGCCGGTTGCGTCCAGCCTGTCCTCAGGGTGTGCCATCGCACGCCCGGGCGCTGGCCCGAAGAAGAAGGGGGAACCCCATGCAGCGCACTCCGGCGCCTCTGAGCCCGGCTGGCCACGCCAGGTCCTGGTACACCGCGACGGCCAACCCGTGCCCCGCCTTTGCCCCGCTGGCGGGCGAGGCGCGGGCGGATGTGTGCGTGCTCGGCGGCGGCTACACGGGCCTGTCCGCCGCGCTTCATCTCGCCGAGGCAGGCTTCAAGGTGGTGCTGCTGGAGGCGGTGCGCGTCGGCTCCGGCGCCTCGGGGCGCAACGGCGGGCAGATCCACACAGGGCAGAGGCGCGACCAGGAGTTCCTCGAAAAGGCGGTCGGTCCGGACGACGCGAGAAAGCTCTGGGACCTCGCCGAGGAAGCCAAGACGCTGGTGCGCGACCTTATCGCCCGGCACGCCATCTCCTGCGACCCGCGGGCCGGGCTGATCCATGCTGACCACAAGCCGCAATTCGTGGCGCACAGCCATGCCTACGCGCGCCACCTCGCCGAGGTCTATGGCTATCAGCAGATGGAGCCCCTTTCCCGCGAGCAGATGCACGCGCTGGTGGGCAGCCCTGCCTATTACGGGGGCGTGCTGGATCGGGGGGGCGGGCATCTGCACCCCTTGAACTTCGCTTTGGGCCTGGCCACCGCAGCCAGCGCGGCCGGCGTCGAGATCCACGAGGACACACGGGTGGTGAGGGCGGAGGACAGCCCATCGGGCGTGACGGTGACGACCGCTTCCGGTGGAACCGTCCATGCCGACTTCCTGCTGGAATGCGGCAATGGCCTGATGGACGGGCTGGACCGGCGTGTGGATTCCCACGTCATGCCCATCTGCAACTACATCGCCGCCACCGAGCCCCTCGGGGAGCGGGCCAAGGAGATCATCGCCAACGATGCGGCGGTGGCGGACAGCAAGTTCGTCATCAATTACTTCCGCTTCAGCGCCGACGGGCGGCTGCTGTTCGGCGGGGGGGAGAGCTACCGGCGGAGCCTGCGCCCGGACGTGCCCGCCTTCGTGCGCCCCTTCATGCTGAAGATCTTTCCGCAGCTCGCGGACGTGCGGATCGACTACGGCTGGGGCGGCGTGCTGGCCATCACCCTGCCACGCCTGCCGTTCGTGCGCCGGTTGTCGGACCATGTGCTGGTCTCCGCCGGCTACAGCGGGCAGGGGGTGACGCTGGCACCCCTGTTCGGCAAGATCCTGGCCGAGGCGGTGCGCGGCCAGCTGGAGCGGTTCGACCTGCTGCAACGCCTGCCCGTGCCACCCTTCCCCGGCGGCACGATGCTGCGCTACCCGTTGCTGGTGGCGGGCCTCACCTATTTCGCGCTGCGCGACCGGCTTTGAGCCCGGAGCGTTTCCCGCGAAGCGGGTTTCGCCGAGAACGCTCCGCCTCTTTGCTTGCTCACGCTTCCGGGTACAGACCGCCGCACATTCTTGCGGGAATGGCTTCGGCTCAGTTCAGGCCGCCCAGCTTCCGGGCCTCGGCGAGCGCCTTGAGGCAGCCTGCCTCGTCGCCCGTCGCCTGCAGGTTCATGGCCTGGTTCAGGGCGCCGAAGGCGCCGGTCTCGGGCTCCGAAAGGCCCGCGGCCGCAAGGGAGCCGGGCGTCGGCTGCTGGTCCGTCTGCGCGCCGATGGACTGTTGCTCCGGCGGCGGCTTCTTGGGGTGGGGCAGCTTCGCCTTCAGCTCTGCTTGGACGGTGACGATCTGCTCGAGGCAGGCCTGCGCCGAGGCGGGGCCCGACAGGGCAAGGCTGGCGAGGAGCGGGGCCGCGGCGCAAGCGACCGCGCGAAGCAGGAGACGGTGGGCCATCGGCGAACCTTCGGCGTGAGCGCGGGACGGGAACAGATGGAGCGCGCCGGCCAGATGGCCGACGCCATGCGGAGCATAATGCAGATTCGGGCGGGCGCCATGCGCGGTGCACCGGAGGCGGCGCGCCGCGCATGGCTGGTGGCGCCTCAGCGGTGCGGCTCGGGCGAGCGGCGCTTGCGCGCCAGCATGTTGAGCGCCTCGATCGCTGTGGAGAAGGCCATGGCGGCATAGACATAGCCCTTCGGCACATGGGCGCCGAAACCTTCCGCGATCAGCGTCATGCCGATCATGATGAGGAAGCCGAGGGCCAGCATCACGACAGTGGGGTTGGCCTCGATGAACCGCGCCAGCGGGTCGGCGGCGAGCAGCATGCAGGTCACCGCCGCGATCACCGCGATGATCATGATGGGGATATGCTCCGTCATGCCCACGGCGGTGATGATGCTGTCGATGGAGAAGACGATGTCCAGCATCAGGATCTGCGCGATGGCCGCGGCGAAGCCGATGGTCACCTTTGACTCGCGCACGTCCTCCGCATGGGTTCGCGGATCCACGTTGTGATGGATCTCGGTGGTGGCCTTCCACACCAGGAACAGGCCGCCGGCGATCAGGATCATGTCGCGCCAGGAGAAGGGCTGTCCGAACACCTCGAAGACGGGGGTCGTGAGCTTCACGATGACGGCGATGGTGCCGAGCAGGGCGAGGCGCATGATGAGCGCGAGGCCGATGCCGATGCGCCGTGCCTTGGTGCGGTACTGCGCCGGCAGCTTGTTGGTCAGGATCGAGATGAAGATGAGGTTGTCGATCCCGAGCACGACTTCCATGGCGATCAGCGTCACAAGGGCCACCCAGGCGCCGGGATCGGCGGCGAGCTGAAGGAGGTAGTCCATCACGAAGCACCTTCGGGGGAGGAGGTTGAGGGGAGGGGAAGGAGGGCGGCCGGGGCGGCCGGCGCATAGACGCGGATCGCCCCGGGGCGGATCGAGAAATAGGCGGGGGTGAAGGTGACGAGCTCGCCGTCCGTGTTCACCGGCCGCGGGCGCTTGGTGCGGACCACCACCTTCGTGGTGCGGAACGCCCGCACGTCGTCCCACTGGCCCTGGGTGCCGCGCCGGAGCGAGGGCAGGAGCGCCAGCAGGCGCCACCAGTGGTCGACCTCCAGGCTGTAGAAGTCGAGCGCCCCGTCGTCCGCGCGGGCGCTCTGCTCCACCGTCATGCCGCCGCCATAGTAGCGGCCGTTGCCCACGGAGACCTGCAGCGTGCGCACGGTCTCCACCTGTCCGTCATGCTCGATGAAGGCGGTGAACAGGCGCGACTGCAGGAGAAGGCGGGCCGCGACGATGCCGTAGCCGACCACGCCGAAGCGCCGCTTGGCCTCCTGCGTCAGGTCGCGGGCGAGATCGGCGGAAAAGCCGATGCTCGCCACATTGAGGAAGGGATGGCCGTTGACCTCGCCGAGGTCGATCGGCACGGGGTGGCCGTCCAGGATGAGCCGCGCGGCTGCGGCGAGGTCGGCGGGAACGCCCAGCGTGCGCGCGAAATCGTTGGCGGTGCCCAGTGGCAGCACGCCGAGGGGAAGCTGGGTATCGAAGAGGGCCGAGGCGGCGCTGTTGAGGGTGCCGTCGCCGCCGCCGAGGATCACGAGATCCACCTCGCGGGCGCGGGTCCGGATGACGTGGGGCAGGGTCCGGCCGTCCGGCCAGGTCAGGTCGACCAGGTCCATCCCCGCGCCAAGCAGGGCACGCACTGCATCGATCGACGCGCCGCCGTTGCGGGCGTGGGGATTGACGAGGAAGAGCGCACGGCGGCGCGGTCTGGCGGTCCGGTCAGGGGGCGCGTGTGCCGTCATGACGGCAGACGGGTGTGCATTCGGGGCCTCGGGTCACGGTGGGTGCAGAGCACGCTGTGATCCGACATCACGCAGGAGACCTGCGCCAGAGGGGCCCGGACCGGTTTGCGGTAGGTAGGGCGGCGTTTGAGGGCTGCCAAGCGACATGCGGCGGAATGACGCATGGATGGCAGGCGCATATGGCCGCGGAAGATTGGTCGCCGGGGGAAGCCAAAACGAAACGAGGGAGGAGAGCGGGGGCGTTGCTCTCCTCCCTCAGTCCGATCAGCGAGCAGGTTGCGGATCTGCTCGGTTGACCGAACGGTTCAGTTCGATGAAGAAAACATAACCGAGGTCCGCCGGGTGCGCAAGAGCGAACTAAACCGTTCGGTCAATTTTTTCCTTCCCTCTGCTCCCGTCAGCGTGCACCTTCCTTGTGCCAATGGCCCCGCGGTGGGGGCCGGGGCAGCGGCGGGGCGCGATACAACGGGGCAGCTATGGCGGGGAGAGGCGTCTGGGCATGAGCGGGAACATGGGCGGGGCAGGCACGAAGGCTCACCCCTGCGACGTTAGGGAAGGCGGGCACGGGGCGGGGCTGGACCCCGAGAAGCGCAGCCAGATCCTTGCGGGCGCGCGGCAGGTGTTCTTCGATCGCGGCTTCGATGCCGCGAGCATGGGCGACATTGCCCGCGCCGCCGGCGTCTCCAAGGGCACGCTGTACGTCTATTTCGAGAACAAGGAAGACCTCTTCGCCGACCTGGTCTCGGTGGAGTGCGAGGAAACGGCTGAGCGCATGTTCGTGCTCGATCTCGGCGAGGAGGATGTGGAGACCGCCCTTGTCGAGCTTGGCTATTCTTTCATCCACGCCATTCTGCGGCCCAGCAGCATCGCCCTGCTGCGAACGGTCATCGCCATCTCGGCCAAGTTCCCGGAGATCGGCCGGCGCTTCTTCGAGGCGGGGCCGTGCGAGGGCGTCAGCCGCCTGTCCGCATTCCTCGCCGCCAAGGTTGAGAAGGGCGTTCTCGAGATCGAGGATGTGGAGCAGGCCGCGAGCCAGTTTCTCACCTTGTGCAAGGACGGGGTGACCATTCCCGTGCTGGTGGGCTCTCCAACGGCTCTTGATCCGGCGGCCGTGGAAAAATCGGTGCGCGGCGCGGTGCGGGTCTTCCTGCGGGCTTATGCGCCTCGGACAGGCTCCTAGCTCGGGATCCGCTCTTGTTGAAGCGCCCAAGCGATCCAAAAAGGGTGGTTCAGTCGTCTTTATTCAAAAAGTTGGAGCGTGCCCGGATCAGGTGCCCGATCGCTCCGGCACCACCAGCCGACCTTCGTCGTCGAACGGGAAGAAGGGGTTGTGCGCCACTTCCCACAGATGCCCGTCGAGGTCAGCGAAATAGCCGCTGGTGCCGCCCCAGAACGCCTTCTGCGCCGGCTTGACCAGCGTTCCGCCGGCGGCAACGGCACGGCCGATGACTTGTCCGACGTCCTCCTCGCTCGCCACGTTGCAGGCGAGCGTGAGGCCGCAGAACCGCTCCGGCGACGTATCGGGGAGCGTGGCATCCTGCGCCAGCGTGGCACGCGGATAGAGGCTGAGCACCACATTCCCGGCGCGGAAGAAGGCGACGCCGCCGCCGTCCAGGTCGCGCCGCTCCAGCCCCATGGTTGCATAGAAGGCGCAGGCCCGGTCCAGGTCGGCAACGCCCAGCGTGACGAGATGCAGGGCGAAGCGGGGCAACGGCGTTGCGGTTGGGGTGTCTTCGGCCACGGCGTCCTCAGTCGAACAGGGAGAGCTGCTCCCCCGCCGGGCGGGGGCGGCGGAAGTGTGCGGTGGTGAGCTTCATTCCCCGCCCGGCAAGGCCGAGCCGGCGCGCCGCGATCTCGAAGCGCCGGCCGATGGTCCAGGCATAGGGGCCATCGCCGCGCATGCGCTTGCCGAAGGCGGATTCATAATCCTTCCCGCCGTGCATCTGGCGGATGAGGTTCAGCACGTGGCGCGCCTTGTCCGGAAAATGCGCCACCAGCCACTCGCGGAAGAGATCGGCAATCTCCAGCGGCAGCCGCAGCGTCACATAGCCCGCTTCGCTCGCCCCCGCGGCCTTGGCCGAATCGAGGATGCGCTCCACCTCATTGTCATTGAGGGCGGGGATGAGCGGAGCGACCAGCACGGCGGTTGGAATGCCGGCATCGGCGAGCCGGCGAATGGTGCCAAGCCGCACATGGGGACTTGCCGCCCGCGGTTCCATGGTGCGGGCGAGGTGCGGGTCGAGGGTGGTGACGGAAATGGCCACCTTCACCAGCCCTTTCTCCGCCATGGGGCCGAGGATGTCGATGTCCCGCGCCACCAAAGCGGACTTGGTGACGATGCCCACCGGATGCCCGAAGTCGGCCAGCACTTCCAGGAGGCGCCGCGTCACCTCGTAACGCCGCTCTATGGGCTGGTAGGGATCCGTATTGGTGCCCATGGCGATGACGCGGGGCTGGTAGCTGGGGTGGGAGAGTTCCCGCGCCAGCAGCTCGGGCGCGTCGGGCTTCACGAACAGCCTGGTTTCGAAATCGAGCCCGGCGGACAGGCCGTGATAGGCGTGGGTCGGACGCGCGAAACAATAGATGCAGCCATGCTCGCACCCCCGATAGGGATTGATGGAGCGGTCGAAGGCGATGTCCGGCGACTGGTTGCGGGTGATGACCGTGCGCGCCCGTTCTTCCGTCACCTCCGTCTTGAAGGGCGGAAGGTCGTCGAGGCTCTGCCATCCGTCATCGAACAGCACGCGGGCCGCCGGCTCGAACCGGCCGGGGACGTTGGACAGAGCCCCCCGGCCGCGCCGGCGTGCATCCTCCACCGTGGTGCCGCTCTCCCCGTGGAGCTCCGGGGGGACGGCGGGCGCCGCCCGCTCCTCCGCGAGGCGTCCGAGCACCCGGTTCGCGCGGGGCTCCCCGGCGGTGAAGGGGGCGGCCTTCTTCACCTTCGGCGCCGCCTTGCGTGTCCGCGCGGGAGCTTCCTTGGCCGCGGGCGTGGCGCCGGGTGGCAAAATGCGAGTTTCGAGGTTCGCGCTCATGAGAAAAAAGGTAGCACCCCAAATGGAACATAACAAGAACATGTGGGGCTTGTGAGAACCTTTTTCATGCGTCACAAACGGTTGCGCCGCCTTGCCCTCCTCCTTGGAGCGCGCAACTGGCATATTGTACACCACAATGCGGTTGCCAGAAATTCGCAAGTCCGCTAAAGGCCAATGGAAACGCTGAGAGCAGGGGGAAAAGATGGCTGAACACGCCACGACCGAGTATGCCATCGCAGACGGCAACGACTACGCTGAACACGAGAGCACTTACGCATTGTTCACCGCCCTTACCAAATGGGGGGCGGTAAGCGTGGTCGCGATCCTTGTCCTGATGTGGATCTTCCTCCTCTGAGCCGCTGACCGGCCGGACCCCGGAGACATTCCTTATGAAAATCGCTGTCCCCGCCGAGATTGATCTCGGCGAGCCGAGGGTTGCTGCGACCCCGGATACGGTGAAGCGTCTCGTGGGCCTTGGCGCCAGCGTGGCGGTGGAAACGGGCGCGGGCGTGAAGTCTGGCATTCTGGATGCCGACTATGTCACTGCCGGCGCCACCATCGCCGCCTCGGCTGCCGATGCGCTCAACGGCGCCGACGTGGTACTGAAGGTGCGCCGTCCGACGGAAGCCGAACTTTCGTCTTATAAGCCGGGCGCCCTGCTGCTGGCCATTCTCGATCCCTATGGCAACGACCAGGCGCTCGCCGCGCTGGCTCGCGCCGGGGTCGCCTCCTTCGCCATGGAGCTGATGCCCCGCATCACCCGCGCGCAGGTGATGGATGTGCTCTCCTCCCAGGCGAACCTTGCCGGCTATCGCGCCGTCATCGATGCCGCCGCCGAGTTCAATCGCGCCCTGCCGCAGATGATGACCGCCGCCGGCACCGTGCCCGCCGCGCGCGTCTTCATCATGGGAGCGGGCGTCGCGGGCCTGCAGGCCATCGCCACCGCCCGCCGCCTCGGCGCCATCGTGACCGCCACCGACGTGCGCCCCGCCGCCAAGGAGCAGGTCGCCTCGCTCGGCGCCAAGTTCGTCGCGGTGGAGGACGAGGAGTTCAAGCAGGCGGAAACCGCCGCCGGCTACGCCAAGCCCATGTCGGCCGAGTACCAGGCCAAGCAGGCCGCCCTCGTCGCCGAGCATGTCAAGAAGCAGGACATCGTCATCACCACCGCCTTGATCCCGGGCCGGCCCGCGCCGCGCCTCATCACGGCGCAGATGGTGGCCTCCATGAAGCCGGGCTCCGTGCTCGTCGACCTCGCGGTCGAGCGCGGCGGCAACGTGGAGGGCGCGGTGCCCGGTGCGGTGGTCGAGGTGAACGGGGTGAAGATCGTCGGCCACCTCAACGTGCCCGGCCGCATCGCCGCCTCGTCCTCGCCGCTCTATGCCAAGAACCTCTTCAACTTCTTCGAGACCATGGTGGACAAGGCCTCCAAGGCCCTGGCCGTGAAGTGGGACGACGAGTTGGTGAAGGCCACGCTCATCACTCGCGACGGCGCCGTCGTGCACCCGAACTTCGCACCCAAGCCAGAGGGAGCGGCCTGATGAATCCCGTCTCAGCCCAGACCGCGGCCGACGCCGCCCAACAGGCCCGCGCCGCCGCAGAGATTGCCCGGGAGGCGGCCATGGCCGCCCAGGCCTATGCCGACCAGGCGGCCACCGCCCTCGGTGCGGCGGCCCATGCCGCCACCGGCGGGGCCATCGACCCGTTCGTGTTCCGCCTGTCCATCTTCGTGCTCGCGGTGTTCGTGGGCTACTACGTGGTGTGGTCGGTGACCCCGGCGCTGCACACCCCGCTCATGAGCGTCACCAACGCCATCTCCTCGGTGATCGTGGTGGGCGCGCTGCTCGCGGTGGGCGTGACCACCGTGGGCGATTCGAGCCATGCCTGGGGGGCGCGCATCTTCGGCTTCGTCGCCCTCGTCTTTGCCTCGGTGAACATCTTCGGCGGGTTCCTCGTGACCAGCCGCATGCTCGCCATGTACTCCAAGAAGAAGTGAGGCGGGGCACATGAACGCGAACCTCGCCGCCCTGCTCTATCTGGTCGCAGGCATTCTCTTCATCCTGGCCCTGCGTGGCCTCTCCCACCCCACCACCTCGCGGCAGGGCAACCTGTTCGGCATGGTGGGCATGGGCATCGCCATCCTCACCACGCTCGCCCTCTCCCCGCCGTCCGACGGGATCGGCTGGGTGCTGGTGATCGCCGGCATCGCCATCGGTGGCGGCGTCGGCGCGGTGGTGGCCAAGCGCATCGCCATGACCCAGATGCCGCAGCTGGTCGCGGCCTTCCACTCGCTGGTGGGCCTCGCGGCGGTGCTGGTGGCGGCGGCTGCGCTCTATGCGCCGCGCGCCTTCGGCATCGGCGACCCCGGCCACCTGCACGGGGCGAGCCTCGTGGAGATGTCGCTGGGCGTGGCCATCGGCGCCATCACCTTCACCGGCTCCATCATCGCCTTCGCCAAGCTCAACGGCAACATGAGCGGCAAGCCGATCATGCTGCCGGCGCGCCACCTCATCAATGCCGGCCTCGCCTTGCTGCTGCTGATCCTCATCGTGGCGTTCGTGCTCACCGGCTCGATCACCCTGTTCTGGATCATCACGCTCTTGTCGCTGGTGCTCGGCGGCCTGCTCATCATCCCCATCGGCGGCGCGGACATGCCCGTCGTGGTGTCGATGCTGAACTCCTACTCGGGCTGGGCGGCGGCGGGCATCGGCTTCACGCTGGGCAACACCGCGCTGATCATCACCGGCGCGCTGGTGGGCTCCTCGGGTGCCATCCTCAGCTACATCATGTGCAAGGGCATGAACCGCTCCTTCATCTCCGTCATCCTCGGCGGCTTCGGCGGCGACGCCGCGGCGGCCGGCGGCGGCGGCCAGACGGAAGCCCGCCCGGTGAAGCAGGGTTCGGCGGACGACGCGGCCTACATCATGAAGAACGCCGAGAAGGTCATCATCGTGCCCGGCTACGGCATGGCGGTGGCCCAGGCCCAGCACGCCCTGCGCGAGATGGCGGACCTGCTCAAGGAGGAGGGCGTCGAGGTCAAGTACGCCATCCACCCGGTGGCGGGCCGCATGCCGGGCCACATGAACGTGCTGCTCGCCGAGGCCCAGGTGCCCTACGACGAGGTGTTCGAGCTCGAGGACATCAACTCCGAGTTCGCCCAGGCGGACGTGGCCTTCGTCATCGGCGCCAACGACGTGACCAACCCGGCGGCCAAGACCGACCCGCAGTCGCCCATCTATGGCATGCCCATCCTTGATGTGGAGAAGGCGAAGACCGTGCTCTTCATCAAGCGCGGCATGTCGGCCGGCTATGCGGGCGTCGAGAACGAGCTGTTCTTCAAGGACAACACCATGATGCTCTTCGGCGACGCCAAGAAGGTCACCGAGGACGTGGTGAAGGCCTTCGGGCACTGAGCATCGGGTGGCGGCCCACCCGGGCCGTTGCCATCCACGCGAGGGCCGTTCCGCAGCCGCGGGGCGGCCCTTTGCGTTGCCCGGTCGGTTGCAGTGCGGCATCTGCCGGACCCGGCGATGGCGCAATGCCGTTCTTCCATTCCAGTTTGACTTCGGTACGCCTTGACGGGGCACGTCTTCTTAAGCAGAAGCAAGTACCGTGACGTGTGATGTTCGGGCGTTCGCTTCGTGGGGATCTGGGGACGATGACACGTTGGACCCATGGCTTGGTCAACAGGCTCGTCCTTCTCTGTGACCTCGCCATGGCGGCGCTTGCCGCGGCCTTTGTTCACTGGCGGTGGGAATTCCTCTCCTGGAGCCAGATGGCGATCCTGTGGGTGCTCGGGGCCGTCACCTTCGTCCAGATCCTGCAGATCGGCCGCGGCTATCGGGTGGAGCACTATGTGCGGCCACTGCGACAAATCGGCCATCTGGTGGTGGCGGGCGTGCCCGCCGGGGCGGTGGTGGCCATCTGCTATTTTGCGCTGATCCCCATCGGCAGCACCAACCTCATGGCCCTGCTCAACTGGGGCATCGCCACGGCCGTCGCGCTCATCCTCGGCCGCCTTGTCCTGGTGCGGATCGGCATGATGCTGGTGCAGAGCCATGCCGTGCTCCGGCGCAACGTGGTGCTCATCGGGGATTTGGGCCGGGCCCGTGACCTCATCCGCCGCTACCGCGAGGAGGAGGGCGAGGACGGCCTTTTGAGCTTCACCGCCTTGTTCGATGATACCCATGAGCCGGGCGCCACCGCGCCGTCGGCGGAGGCAGACGGGCTGCCCGTGCTGGGCGGGCTCAAGGACCTCCTGGAATATGTGAAGCACAATCCGGTCGACATGGTGGTCGTCACCAAGAGCTGGAACGATCCCCGGGCGATCAGCTCCATCGCCAACCAGATGTACCAGATCGCCGCCGACGTGATGGTGGAGCTCGATCCCGACCGCTTCAGCCTCAATTACGCGAACCTCACGCGGATCGCCGGCGAGCCGGCCCTTCAGGTGCAGCAGCAGCCGCTCAAGGGCTCGCTCGGGCTGCTCAAGGGCGTGGAGGATTATGTGGTGGCCACCATCGGCCTCATCCTCACCGCGCCGATCCTTCTTCTGGCGGCCCTCGCCATCAAGATCGATTCTCCGGGACCCATTCTGTTCCGCCAGCCGCGGGTCGGCCTGAACAACCGGGTGTTCCAGTGCTACAAGCTGCGCACCATGCGGGTGGACCCGGGGGACGACGGCTCCCAGGGCACGCGCAAGAACGATCCCCGCATCACCAAGGTCGGCTCGTTCCTGCGCTCGACCTCCATCGACGAGCTGCCGCAGCTCATCAATGTCCTCAAGGGCGAGATGTCCGTGGTGGGGCCGCGCCCCCACGTTCCCAACATGCAGGTGGCCACCAACGTGCGCTACGAGGCGATCCGCCAGTATGTGGCGCGCTACCGCATGAAGCCGGGCATCACCGGCTGGGCGCAGATCAACGGCATGCGCGGCGGCATCAACACCCTGGAGAAGGCCGAGCGCGGCGTGGAGCTCGACCTCTTCTACATCGAGCACTGGTCCATATGGTTCGACATCAGAATCATGCTGCTCACCATCACCAAGGGCATGGCCGGGCCGTCCGTCTTCTGAGCCTTGTCCTCGCGGTCGTGGGCCTGGTGGCGGGGCGGTCCGCGGCATGGGCCGAGGATGGCGGGCGGCCGTTTCTTGCCTATCTCACCTCGTGGACCGAGGTGAGGACGGATAGCCCGACCGCAACGCGCCTCGCGCGGCTTCCCGGCTACATCACCCACGTGGCCCTCGGCTTCGCCCGGCCCGACATGACCTATGCCGGCAACCTCGATCTTGCGGGCACCGGGCTCCAGTTCCCCTTTTCCGGGCAGGTGCTGAAGGCTGCGATCGCCGAGCTGCGCCGGCACCAGCCCTCCGTGCGGGTTCTGGTGTCGGTGGGCGGCTGGGGGCATTTCGGCTGGGACGCCCGCAATTTCGATGCCCTCGCCCGGCTGGTGAAGGACCTCGGGGCGGACGGCGTCGACCTGGACTATGAGACGGCCGATTCCGGCTGCGTCCGTACCCCCGAAGCGCGCATCGCCTGCGCCGACGATGCGCGCTCCATCGCGGTGCTCGAGGACCTGCGCCGCGCCCTGCCGCGCCCGTTCGTGCTCACGGTGGCGGGCTGGAGCGTCGGGGCCTATGGCGAAGGCCGCTTCGCCGCCTCCGAACCGCGCTACGGACCCTATGTGGGGATGATGCTCGCGCTGCTGCGCTCGCCCGCCGCCGCCGGCATCGATCTCGTGTCCGTCATGGCCTATGACGCAGGGCCGAAATTCAGTCCGGGAGAGGCCTTCCACGCCTACCGCAACTATTGGCGCGGGCCGCTGGCTCTGGGCATCCAGGTGCTGCCGCCCCAGTCCGGCGGCCCACGCGACACAGTGGAGCGCACCGCCCGCATGTTGTCCGAGGTGCTGCGCGATCCGAAGGGGGGCGCGATGCTCTACGGGATCGGCCTCAAGCCGCCCGGAGCGACAGGGCCCGACAATCCCGACGACGTCACACTTGCCCTCACCATCTGCGTGGCGCTGGGCCTTGAAGGCTGCGTGGCGCCCGTGCCCTGACCCGTCAGCCGCAGGGGGGACGTCAGAGGCGGCCTTCCGCCGTGTCCACCAGTTCTGCCATGGCGCAGGTGATGTGGTAGAGCGAACTGCCCGGCGCGGGCATGGGCACGAAGCTGCCGTCCGGATTCATCACATCCTGCCAGGTGCCCGGCACCGGCATGGCGAGATAGCGCTTCAAGCCCAGGTAGGCGCGCCGTGCCTCGTCGACCTCCGCAGCATCGCCGGTGCGGCGCAGGCGGGCAAGCGCGACCTTCAGGCGCTCGGTCTGCGGCCATAGCCGCGCGGTCGCCCTGCGCACCGAGCCATTGGTGCGCAGCTCATTGATGGCCACGTCGCGCACGGGATCGATGCCCCACCGTCGGCCGAAGGACACGAGACGGTCGGCGATGGGCGTGCCCGGCCAGCCCCACAGGCTCATCCGTTCCAGCAGCCACGCCCATTCGAAGCAATGGCCCGGCTCCACGATCATGCCGTCGTCCCCCGGGGCGGGGGAGAGGTCCTCGCCGAAATATTCCAGGAGAGCGCCGCTCTGGGCGTGGATGAAACGGTCGCGCCCGAGCCGCGCCACCTCCTCGGCGAGGGCTTTCCAGCGCGGCAGGCCGGTGACGGCGTGGAGGGTGACGAAGGCCTCGCAGAAGTGCATGTGCGGGTTCTGCTGCCGATGGGCGCGTGGCAGGTCGCGCTCGGTGAAGCCGCCGGCCGGATGCCGCCAGCCCGCCTCCAGGGCGTCAGCCAATCCCTCCGCCTCGCGCAACAGCGCCGGCCGGCCGAGGGCGCGGCCGGCGCTGGCGAGGCAGAACAGCATGAAGGCCTGGTCATAGAGGTCGGCGCGGCTATCCAGCACGGCGCCGTCGCTCGTGAAGCGATGGATGAACAGCCCGTCCGGCCGCCGGCCCCGGGCGAGCAGGAAATCCATCGTCCGGCCGGCGAGGTCCTGCCACGGGCCTTGCCAGCCCAGCCGGCCTATCTCGCAGAAGGCGTAGACATGCCGCGCCTGCACGAAGAGCCGGCGCGGGGCATCGTCCGGCTGGGCGGCGCTGTCGAGCCGCTCCGCGAACAGGCCGTCCGGATGCCGGCCCGCCTGCGCCCACAGGGGGGCGGCCGCACCGAACATCCAGGCGCGGGCGTCCTCCGCAAGATCTGCGAGGAGGTGGGTGGACCCTGCGTCAGGCCTCATCGAGGTCGGCATGCTCAAGGCCTGATGGCCTTGGCGAAGGCGAGGAGGTCGCCGCCGGGGAAAAGGTGGCCGGCGATGCCCGCGGCCTTCGCCGCGGCCATGTCCGAGGGCTTGTCGCCGATGAGGAAGGAGCGCGCCGGGTCCACGGGCCAATGCGCCATCAGGTCGAGAAGCATCCCCGGCTCCGGCTTGCGCCAGGGGTGGGCCTCCCGGTAGCGGTCGATGGTCGCCTCCGGGTGGAACGGGCAGTAGCGCCAGTCGTCCAGCGCCGCGCCGACCGCACGAAGATCCTCTTCAATGAAGGCGTGGAGCGCGTGCACCGCGCCCTCGTCATAATATCCGCGGCCGATCCCGGACTGGTTGGTGACCACGAAGACGAGATGGCCGAGGTCGTTGAAATGCTTCACCGTTTCCCGCGCGCCCTCGACCCATTCGAAGTCCTCGACCCGGGACACGTAGCCCCGGTCGATGTTTAGGACCCCATCCCGGTCGAGGAAGACCGCGGGCCGGAGCGTGGTCGGATCCTTCACGAGCATTCTCCCGAAACACCGCGCCGGGCGGGTCGGCGGCCGGCGCGGTCTTGATAGCGCAAAGGCGCGCATTGGAACAACTTGGGCCGCGAAATGCCGCGGCTGCGGTGGTGTGACGCGGCTTCAGCTTGACCATACCGTTAATCGCCTGCTCACAAGACTAGGCTATGATTTCGGAAGAACCTTGACCGAAGGGTCCCCGGCGCGGCGGGGATGGAGATTCACATGCACTTGAAAGCGCTCGTCGAGAACCGGATGCCATGGGCGTTCGCGAAGATCTGTCCCATCGTCGACGAGTTCCTCGGGCGCGATCCCATGAGCGAGGTGAACCTCATCCCCTATCTGGTCAGGAAGGGGGACACGGTCTGCGACATCGGGGCGAACCGGGGCGCCTTCATCTACTGGTTCCTGAAGGTGGGGGCGAAGGTCAACGCGTTCGAGCCGAATCCGGCGCAGGCCCGCATCCTGCGGCTGCGCTTTCCTGGCCCCCTCTCGGATGGCCGGCTGCGCCTGTTCGAGATGGCGCTCAGCGACGGCAGCGGCGAGGCGGTGCTGCATATTCCCAAGGGATTCTCGCCACTTGCGACCATCGACGGCAATGTGGTCGGCGGCCTGGGCCAGGAGGTCCAGGAGGTGCGGGTGCCCATCGCCCGGCTCGACGATTGCGTGGGCGACCAGGACATCAGCTTCATCAAGCTCGACGTGGAAGGTCACGAAGCCAAGGTGCTGGAAGGGGCGCAGGGGATTCTCTCGTCCAGGAAGCCCACCCTCATCATCGAGGCGGAGGAGCGCCATCGCCCCGGCGCGGTGGCGACCGTGCAGTCCATCCTCGCGCCCTTCGGCTACCAGGGTTTCTTCCGCGAGGACGGCAGGGTGAAGCCGCTGTCCGAGTTCGACCCGGCCATCCACCAGGCGGTGGCGGAGCTGAACGCGGAAGGCACGCATCGCACCAAGGGCAGCCGATATGTCGTGAACTTCATCTTCGCGGCGCGCCCCGAGGTCATCGAGCGGGTGAAGGCCTGGAAGGCCTGAGGCGCCTCGGGTCCAGGGCCCGAAATCCCCTTCAGCTTGACGGAAGCGCCGGCGAACCTTTGACAGGTTCGCCGGCGCCTTCGTTTAGGGGTCTCAGGAGATCACGGCCTGCGCTATTCAGATACCTCTTGAGCCACCTTCGTCCGGGCGGCGGAAGTCGCGCCGGCGGGCTTGTCGCGCATCAGCTTCAGGAGCCGCCGCTCCACCACCTTGTGGAACACGATGGAGCCGGCGATGGCTGCGGCCACGCCGGTCACGCCGTAGGTGATGCCGGCCACCGCGGGCGATGTCAGGGGAAGCCGCGCGAACACCTGGCCTACCGCGGACAGGATGATGGAGTGGGTGAGGTAGGTGGAATAGGAGGCGTCGCCCAGCAAGGCGAAGACGCCGATGCGGCGCACCGGCCGCGCCCGCTCCAGGGTGATCGCCCCGGCGAGCAGCATCATCGCCGGGAGGCCACGCTGGAACACCCGCACCCAGGGCGTGGTATGCGCCGCCGAGAGCAGGGCGAGAAGGCCGAGGCCGATGAGCACCCAGCCCAACGGCCGGGGCAGGGGGGCGCCTTCCTTGTACCAGATGCCGAGAAGCAGCCCGAAGACGAACTCCAGCATGAGGGGCGAGGTGTAGAAGACGAGGAGGGGATTGCCGCTCTTCACCAGCGTGCCGAGGGTGACGAGGCCGACGATGAGGGCGCCGAACGCGGGCGCCCGTGCCTTCTGCGGCAGGAACAGGATGAGGCCCCAGGTGACGAAGTAGAACACCTCGTAATTCATGGTCCAGCCCGGCACGAACAGCGGCTCCAGGCTGCCCAGCACGGGGTGGGGCGAGGGCAGGAAGAGGTAGGACGAAATGACGTGCCAGGTGTCGAGCGAGCCACTCTTCACCAGCTGCGGCGTCGCCAGCAGGAGGATGAGCACCACGGTGGTGATCATCCAGTAGAGCGGCACGATGCGCAGCCAGCGCTTGCGGTAGAACTCCGCCGTGTAGTCGGTCTTCCGGTAGGTGGTGACCAGGATCAGGAAGCCGCTGAGCACGAAGAAGATGTCGACGCCAAAGGCGCCCGCGTAGAGCCAGGGGGCCTCCAGGCCGAGCCGCTGGAGCGGCGGCTCAAGGTGCACGCCCACCACCAGCAGGCTGCCGATGGCGCGCAGATATTGCAGGGACTCAAGCATGGATCACCTGCGCTCCCGTGCGAGAGTCTTTTTGAGGGAAGTGGGCACCGGCTCGTGTAAAGAAATTACGCTAAATCAACACTCTAAAGCGCTTTTCCGCTTCCGGGAAACGGGGAAGCGCACTGGCCGACGCCCGCGCCTTGCCCGCCCCGGCGGCGCGGGCGGCAAGCGGCTCATCCATTGCGGCGCGGCGCGATGAAGCGACCCAGCGTGACATGCCTTGCTCCTGGCGCGGGGCGGCTGACGAACGGGGCAGGCCCCGCCGGCGCCTCCGCGTTGCGGCGCCGGTCCATGTAGACTGCCAGCGCCATGGCGCTGGCCATCTCCCCGGGGGTGAACACCACCGAATAGACCGCGGACGACATGAGCACGTAAAGCACCAGGTCACCCATGGCGTAGGTCATCAGGTCGCCGGACCTGCGGGCGATGCGGTGGATGTAGACGAGGCAGGAGATGTAAAGCGCGGCGAGCAGCCCGGCGCCTACCAGCCCGTATTCAAACACCACTCCCACCCAGCCGAGATCGGCGATGAAGAACTGATGGTTGCCGAAGATGTCGTTGAGGGTCACGGTGCTGAAGCGCGTGGTGGCGCCCACGCCGAAGGCCCAGCGCATGGGGTTGTCGCCGAGGTAGGCGAAGGCGAGCCGCAGGGAGTTCTGCCGCACCGTCAGCGAGCCGCCGAGGGATTCTTCCAGGGCATTGGAATTGTCTCCGACCAGCCCCAGCTTGCGCGCCATCACGAACAGGCCGGCGATGGCGACGATGAGCCCGACCCCGTAGGCGAGCCGGCGCAATTGCCGGGGCAGGGACGAGACCACCGCGAAGGCGGTGACGATGAAGGCCGCCGCGATGGCCGTGCGCTGCTTGTAGACGAAGATCTGCGGCAGGAAGAGCGATGCCGCGGCGATGCCATGGAAGATGCTGCGCTTCACGACGGCCGTGCGCGCCAGGAAGAACAGCAGGATCATGCCGAAGAACATGGGCATGTAGACCCGGTAGCCGCGCTCGATCTCGTACATCAGCAGCTTGCCGCCGGCCGCGGAATCCGAATACCAGGACTTCGGGGCGATCAGGAACAGCAGGATCATGATGCTGTAAGTGGCGATGCCGCAGCCGATGATGATCCGCCGCACCTGCGGCACCGGCACGGCGAGGAAGGCGAGCACCACCGAGAAGCTGAAATAATAGGAGATCGGCCAGGCTTTGATGGTGGTGGTCAACGCGTCGAAAAAGCCGTTGCCGAGCTGGAGGATGGAGATGAAGGGCGTGAAGCCGAGGGCGTAGGCGAGCACGAGCAGGAAGACGCCCCGGACCGGCAGGCCGAGCCGTGCCATGCCGTAGAGGGCGAGCGGCATGGTCAGGAACGGCCACGCCTTCGACATGAAGTAAGGCGCCGGATACTCGTTCATGTAATGGAAGGTCTGCGCGAACATGGGCAGCACGCACACCAGCACCACCTTGCCGAACAGCACCCGTGCCGGATCGATGCCGGCGGCGGGCCGCGGCGCCCCCGTGGCCGCGCGGCGCAGGGGCATGAAGACGCGGCGCGGCGGCGTGGCGGAGGCGGTCATGGCGCCCGCGCCCTGTCCATGCCGTAGGCGGCGGGATTGAGCCGCGCCTTCGCCGCGACGAGGAAGATGGGCAGCGAATCCACGAACACCCGGCGCAGGTGGGTCTGCGGCGTCTGGAACAGGCGGTAGAGCCATTCGAGGCCGAGACGCCGGAACGCCGGGTGCGCCCGCTGGGTGAGGCCGGTGAGGAAGTGCAGGGAGCTGCCCACGCACAGGCCGGTGCCCACCGCCGTGCCCCGCTGGTGGATCATGTGGGCGAGATATTCCGAGCGCGGCGCCCCGGTGATGATGAAGACGTAGCGCGCCGGATGGGCGACCACATAGTCGATCACCGCCTCCACCGCCGCGGGATCATCGATGAAGCCCATGGGCGGCACGTGCATGTTCAGCGTGCGCAGGCCGAAGCGCGCGACGAGCCGGCTCCTCATCTCCTCGCTGCCGCCGATCACGGTCACGGGGTCATCGGGGCCGATGACATGCTCGAACAGCTCGACGGTCAGGTCGCTGCCGGGGCAGACGGGAATGTCGAGGCCGAACAGCCGCTCCGCCAGGAAATGGGGCACGGACCCGTCCAGGGTGTGGAGGCCGGCGTCGGCGAGCGCGGCGGCGAAGCGCTCGTCCTTCAGCTCGTTGAGGCGGACGAGATGGGAGGCGTTGGACGTCACCACATAGGAGAACGGAGCGCCCGGCGGGCGCGCGGCGATGACGCGGGCGGTGCCTGGAACGTCGAGGCACGCGAACGGCACCTTCAGGAAGGTCTCGATGCGGATGGGCGTGCCTCGGTCGATCTCCGCAAGCATTGATGGTGTGCCCCCGGGTCTTCGCTCCCCGTGCGGTACGGGGGTATACGTGTCACGGTATGACCGTCGACGTTCCGCCGGACGTCGAGTAGCTGCCGATCGTATAGCTGAACTGGCGCTGGAACGGCACGACCTTGTTGATGAACTGGTCGATCCAGAGGTTGACCTCGGCAATGGAGCTGCGCGGGACGTAGATGACATCGCCGGTGGCCAGCGGAACATCGGCCATGTCGAAGCCGGTCTGGATCACGTCGCGCACGTTGACGATGCGCAGCATGGGCTCGTTGTTGGGGCCGCGGCGGATGAGCGCCACCTGGCCGGTGCGCGCGTCGTCGTTGAAGCCGCCGGCCAGGAGGATGGCCTGCAGAACGCTGGTGCCGAGGTCGGTGAGGCGGAACGCCCCCGGATTCTTCACCATGCCGCCCACATAGACGCGGGCGGAAACCGCCTCCTCCAGCGAGACCACCACCTTCTGGTCCGCCAGCTCCTTGAGCGATTCGCGGCGGATGTATTCCTGCAGGCCGGACAGCGTGCTGCCATCCACCTTGATCTGGCCGATGGCGCGCGGGGCGATGGAGCCGTCGGGGGTCACCGTCAGCTCCTCGTCCATCTCGCGGGTGATGAAGTACTTGATCTTCACCTTGTCGCCGGGGCCGAGCCGATAGGCCGGCAGCTGGTCGTTCCACGGCTTGAAGCGGTCCGCATTCACCTCGGTGAAGCGCAGCTCGTGGCCGGTGGTGAACGGCTCGGTTCCGGTCTTCTGCGAGGTCGCGATGGCCGCGCAGCCGTTGAGGGCGACGCACAGCGCCGCGACGGCCACGCTCCGGACGGTCCACGAGGCAGAGAATGGGATGGCGGTGACCATCTTTCTCTCGGGCAAGACCATCAGAACCCCCGGTCAGAAACAAAGAAAGGGTCCCCCGGCCGCTTGGCGTCGCGCCGGGTGTCCCGCATGGTTTTGAAAAGAGAAACGGCCGTTGAGGCTTTCTATTGTGGTAAAGCGACACTAAATCCGCGTGGTTAATGTTCCATTACCTGTCGAAGCGGGAGGTTAAGCCTGTGGACCCTCCGCGGGGGCAGCCCTGTGCGAAGGACGGGCGCCATGGCCGGCCCGCAGGTGCGGCCCTGCGGCTTTCGCGGCGGGCCGGCGACAGGTTTTCCGGGTTTTCCGCGGGATCGTCCCGGCCACCGGGCCGCAGATGTGCCAACGCCCGCCGGAGGGGCGGGCGCTGGGGGGGACGGAGTGGGGGGCGGATCAGGCCCGGTGATAGAGCCAGTTCGGCAGATAATAGCGCCGGCCGAGGAAGATGAAGCCGAACAGCAGGCCCCGGCTTTCCACCACCGAATCACGCAGGTGCAGGGCGGCGGGCTTGCGGGTCTTTTCCGACTGGACGGAGAGGATGTTGCCATCCACCAGCTGGCAGAACCTCTGGGTCACCAGCGAGGCCCCCTGCAGGTTCGAGCAGATGAGAATGAAGTCGAACGCCAGCTTCAGGTCCGCCATCATCATCTCCGCCTCGGCGATGGGCAGGCGGATGTCCAGCAGAGGCGAGTTCTCCGGTTCCGCGGCCGTCCACAGGAGGGGAACCGGCGTGCCGGTGACCGCGATGCCGCCCTTCACCTCCGACGAGCCGAAGGACAGCAGCGACGGGGACGAGGTGCACAGGTCGATGAACAGCGTGCGCTTCTGCCGCTGCCGCGCGAATTCCTCGGCGAGGCGCTGGGTGAACAAGGGCAGGGTGTCGTCGGTCTCCGCGGACAGGAAGTGCACGGCGCGGATCGGCACGTCGTCAATGCGCGTGTCGAGCAGCATGGTGGCGAAGCTGCCGATGGCGTTGTCGGTGGTGAAGCCGGTGTCGTGGTCGCTTACGTCGTCGGTGGTGGCGACCGCGGGAAGGCTCAGGGCGCGCTCGGCCTCGCCGGGGGTGATGAAGGTGGTGCGCAGGGCCGAGGCGATGGCCCCCGCGGCCCCGCCGAACAGCAAGGCGGCGAACACGCCGCCGGCCACCAGCGGCAGCGCGAGGGACCGGTTCGTCACCGCCGCGCCCGCTTCCTGCACCACGCGCACCGCCGACTGGCGCGAGGCGGAGGCCGCCTCCTCGATGGTCGCGGCCACGGCGCGGCGCTGGTATTCCCGGAAGCCCTCGCTCAGGGCATCCCGCTTGCGGTTCATCTCGATGAGCGGCGTCTCGGCGCTGCGCAGCAGGGAGAGGCGCTCTTCCGCCACGCGCTGCTGCTGCGCCAGCTCGCCCTTCTGCCGGGTCAGGGAATCCTGCTCCACCTTCAGGGAGAGCAGCATGTTCTGGAGGTAGTTGACCTGCGGGTTGCGGACCGCGCGGTCCGTGAAGTAGCGGCGCTCGGCGCGGCTCTTGATGCGCGTCCGGACGGTGGCGATCTGCTTGTCCACCTCGCGCAGGAGCGGGCTGTTGGGGGCGTACTGCGCCACCACGCGGTCGCGCTCCAGCAGCAGCTTGGTGAGGGTGTTGGCATCCTCGTCGCCGGGCAGGGCGTCGGTCTTCTCGGAGAAGTCGAAGACCGAGTCCGGCAGCGCGGCGAGCTGGCGTTCCGCCTCGGCGATCTGGCCGGCCACCGCCACCTCGCGCTCGGCCACCTGGCGCCGGCGCTGGAGGATGGAATCCACCTGGTTGGAGGCAAGGACCGCGTCCTGGTTGAAATCGATGACGCCGGCCTTGGCCTTGAGCTTCTCGATCTCCTGGTCCACCGAGGAGAGGTCCCGGCGGAACCGCTCCACCTCCAGCTGGAGGATCTTCGCGGTGGGGTTCTCCAGCGCCTTGCGGCGGTTGGCGAGATAGTTGCGCACCAGCGTGTCGGTCACCTCGATGGCGAGCGCGCGGTCGGGATTGGTGAAGCTCACCTCGATCACGTTGGAATCGTTCAGCACCGAGGCGTGCAGGTTCTTCTGGAAACGCGTGATGGCGGCATCCAGGCGGTCGTCGCCGGAGCTGCCGAAGATCCGGGTGAGGAAGGACAGGCGGCCGTGCGGATACAGCCGGTCGATGCCCATCTGCTCGATGGTGGAGCGCACCACGTCGGCGCTGGTGATGATCTGCACCTCCGACTGGACCTGCTTCAGGCCCTCGATGGTGAGCACGGGCGGCCCGCTGTCGGTGACGTTCTGCGCGTTGGACACCTCGCGGCTGACGATGACCAGGAGCAGGCTGCTCGCCGTGTATTCCGTGTGCGTCGTGAAGGCGGCGGCCAGGGCGATGACGAGGGGCAGCACCGCGGCCAGGAGCACGGCGCGGATATGGAAGAAGGTCGCGATCAGGAGATCGCGCAGGGTGAAGCCGGACACCATCCCCTGCAGCGGCATCAATTCCGATGCGTCCTGCTCGTCCGCCTGCACGGCCTGCGGCACCAACATGCTTCCCCCTTGCGCAGCAGCGCCCCTTGCGGCCGTCTCTCCCCCATGAAGAGCCGCGCCGCGTCGCTCGGCAATGCCCGCCCGCGCAGCCCTTCGCCGATACGACCCGGGCGGGCGGCGATCCTCCTGCGGGGCAAGCCGGGACGAAAATGGAAGATCAGCATTAACCTGCGGTTACTCCCGCAGGCTCCGGCGGCTGGATACCTTCAAAACGCCTTCGGCAGGTAATGCCGCACGGCGAGCGTGGTGCCGATGGCCCCCTGCGCGGCGAACACCGCGGTGGCGATGGCCGCGCCCATCATGCCGAGGGGCGGGATCAGCAGCACGCAGATGGTGCAGCAGACCACGAACTGGGCGGTGTTGAGCCAGCGCAGCATGGAGCCGTAGCCGGTCATGGACAGCACGATGTCCTGGCAGGGCAGCATGCAGTTGATGAGCTGGCCGATGCCCATCACCATCAGGGCCGGCGCGGCGATCTCGAATCCGGGGCCGATGAGGTGCAGCAGCATCTCCGGCGCCAGCAGCATCGCCGCCACGATGGGCGCGCCGAACACCGCCACCGCCAGGCGGACCCTGCGGTTGAGGCGGCGCAGCTCGTCCCATTCCTCCCGCCGGTGGCTGGCGGCGAAGGAGGGGGCGGCGACCACGCCGATGGAGGTGGACACCACCCAGATCAGCATGGAGATGCGGTTCGCCACGGAGAAGGCGCCCACGGCGGCGGGCAGCCCGAAGGCGGCGAGCAACAGCACCGGCAGCGATGCCAGCGTGATCTGGACCACCTCGACCACGCTGAGGGGAATGGCCGTGCGCCACAGGGCCGGCATCGCCTCCACCGTGGAGCCCGGGGCCGGCTCCGCCTGGAACCGGTGGCGCTCGCGCAGCAGCAGCACGAGGCCCAGAAGGGCGGCGGTGAGGTTTGCTCCGGCCAGGGCATAGAGCAGCCCCTCCAGGCTGTGCACGCCAGCCAGCAGCGCCGCGAGGGTGAGGGCCGGCCACAGGCCGTTCTGCACCAATTGTCCGGTGGCGCCGCGATCGAAGCCCACCAGCGCATGGCCCATGTAGATGCACAGGGCCTGCGGCAGGATCGCGAAGGCCGAGATGGTCAGCGGCGCCGCAAGGGCGGCGTCGCCGAACGCATGCTTGGCGAGCGGATAGGCCAGGAGGATGGTGGCGAGCGTCGCGAGCGTCCCACCCAGGGTCACGAAGCCCGCGCTCATGAAGAAGGCCTTGCGCGCATCGCGCCCCCGGCCCACGGCAAGCTCGGCCGCCAGGTGGCGGATGACCGCCTTCTCGAAGCCGGCGCGGGAGACGGTGGCGATGAGGCCCACCCAGGTGAGGCACAGGAAGAAATTGCCGGATTCGTGCACGCCCAGCGCGCGGGCGCCGAGCATGTAGAGTCCGAGCTTGCCGACCACCTCGAGCCCGCGGGCCATCATGGCGCCGACGAAGTTGCTGTAGGTCTTCAGCAGGGCGAGGAGAAGGTCCAGCGGGGGAACTGCGCGCATGTCAGGGGCCCCGATGCGAGGGTGAGGAAAGGGCCCCGCAGTCCAGAACGCGCCGCAACGCCGCTTCGCCCTTCTGCACGCCTGTCCCCCTCCGTAATTCCGGACGTCCTGGCACGACGTGTTCCTCTCGCAGCAAAGTCCATGTGCCGCAAGGGCAATCGGGTCCGGGCCAGGCCGCCGTCCGCCGCATTGCCGGCCTTAAGGGGTCATGCCACAAGAACACGTTAAGCGGCCATGGGCGCTTCGGCGGATCGCGTGGTGCCAGGGGCCGGGAAAGGGACGAGGATGGCGCAGCGCGGCGACGGCGGGGCGCGGGCTGGAGCGGGCGCCTGCGGGATGTCTCCCCCGTCCGCACGGGCGCCGGCCCGCGCGGAAAGGCCGCGCAGGCTGCATCTCTGGCGCTGGTTGCGGATTATGCTTTTCGTGCCGGCGTCGCTGCTGGGGCTGGCACGGGAAGCCTTCGCCCAGTCGCCGCCCCAGATGCTTTGGGACACGCCGGGGCTGCCGAAGGTCGATCCGAACACCGACCCCTACCCGTTCGATCCCTATTTCGCGCTGGTGAATCATTTCCAGCATGCCCTGCCGGGGGGCTGGCGGGTGGGCCAGCCGGTGTTCCAGGGCGGGGCCTTCTCCATCGAGATCTTCGTGCCGACCCATTGGAACGGCAATCCCACCTCGGCGCTGAGCAATGCCTGCCCGGGGGCGAACAGCAGCATCTGGCGAGAGGGCGTCACGCGGATCGAGCTGAAGCCGCTCTATCGTCGGGCGCCCTGGCCGGGCGCCACCTGCCGCCCTCCCACCGGCTGAGCCGGGCGCCGGGCAAGGGCCTGAGCGGAACAGGTCCGAGAGGAGACTTGGCGAAAGTCTCGGCCGCCGTGCGATGTCGCGGGAAACCGCCCCGCTGGAAAGCGGGGCTGAGCCGCGCGCTCCGCGACGGAGATCAGGCGTCGACGTCGTCGCGCAGGGAGCGATGCACATGCACCGCCGCGGCGGGCGCCAGATGACGGCCGGAGGTGCGCTCCAGGCCAAAGATCGCGGCGACCAGCACGAACGCGAAGAAGATGATGCTGCTGGCGGTGGACAGGGTGAGCACCGCGCTCGCCACCACCTGGAACGTCTCGACCGGATGGGTCACGGCGGAGAAGAGCAGGGCGACGGCGATCAGAGCCGGAACGAGAACGCGAACGATGGGCATGTCGCCGCCTCCGGCAGCCGATTAACGTTAAATCCTGTCTAGCACGGAAAACCTGGCGTTGAAAGAACAGGGGCGGCAACGAAAACGACCGCCCGGCCGGGAGGCGGGGCGGTCGCGGAAACGAAGCGATTCGGAAGAGCGTCGGCGGTCAGATCTGCCGCTCGACCATCATCTTCTTGATCTCGGCGATGGCCTTGGCCGGGTTCAGGCTCTTCGGGCACGCCTGGGCGCAGTTCATGATGGTGTGGCAGCGATACAGCCGGAAGGGGTCTTCCAGGTAGTCGAGCCGCTTGCCGGTGCGCTCGTCGCGGCTGTCCTTCAGCCAGCGGGTGGCTTGCAGCAGGGCCGCCGGGCCGAGGTAGCGGTCGCCGTTCCACCAGTAGCTCGGGCAGGAGGTGGAGCAGCAGGCGCACAGGATGCACTCGTAGAGGCCGTCCAGCTTCTCGCGGTCGTCCTTGGACTGGCGCCACTCCTTCTCGGGGGCGGCGGTGTCCGTCTGCAGCCAGGGCTCGATGGAGGCGTGCTGGGCGTAGAAATTGGTGAGGTCGGGCACCAGGTCCTTCACCACCGGCATGTGCGGCAGGGGATAGACGTTGACCACGCCCTTCACCAGCACCTCGTCCATGCCCTTGGTGCAGGCGAGCGTGTTGGTGCCGCCGATGTTCATGGCGCAGGAGCCGCACACGCCCTCGCGGCAGGAGCGGCGGAAGGTGAGGGTCGGGTCGACCTTGTTCTTGATGTAGATGAGGCCGTCCAGAACCATCGGCCCGCAGTCCTCGCGGTCGACATAATAGGTGTCGATGCGCGGGTTGCGACCGTCGTCCGGGTTCCAGCGGTAGATGCGGAACTCGGTCAGCTTCTTGGCGCCCTGGGGCTTCGGCCAGACCTTGCCGGGCGTGATCTGGGAGTTCTTCGGAAGGGTGAATTCAGCCATGGGACGTCCTGGGTCGCTGGAGCGGTGACCGCCCGCAGGAATTCTGGCCATGGCCGCGCGCGGTGGGCGGTATCGCCCCCGCCGCGCGCGGTCGAGTGAGGCTCAGTACACGCGCTTCTTGGGCTCGATGTACTGGATGTCGTTGGACAGGGTGTAGGTGTGCACCGGACGGTCGTCGAGGCGCACGCCGCCGGTCTTCGAGTCGAAGTAGGCCAGCGTGTGCTTCATCCAGTTCACGTCGTCGCGATCCGGGAAGTCCTCGCGGGCATGGGCGCCGCGGCTTTCCTGGCGGTTGGCCGCGCTTTCCATGGTGACGACGGCCTGGGCGATGAGGTTGTCGAACTCCAGCGTCTCCACCAGGTCCGAGTTCCACACCAGCGAGCGGTCGGTGACGCCGACGTCGGTCGCCCCGTTGAACACGTCGTGGATGAGCTTCTTGCCTTCCTCCAGCACCTCGCCGGTGCGGAAGACGGCGCAGTTGTTCTGCATCACCTTCTGCATGGAGAGGCGCAGCTCGGCGGTGGGGGTGCCGCCGGAGGCATAGCGGTTCGCGTCGAGGCGCGAGAGGGCGAGGTCGGCGCTGCCGGCCGGCAGCGGACGGTGCTTCTCGCCGGGCTTCACCAGCTCGGCGGCGCGCAGGCCGGCCGCGCGGCCGAACACCACGAGGTCGATGAGCGAGTTGGAGCCGAGGCGGTTGGCGCCGTGCACGGAGACGCAGGCGGCCTCGCCGATGGCCATCAGGCCGGGCACCACCGTGTCCGGATCACCGGAGCGCTTGTCCAGCACCTCGCCGAAGTAGTTCGTGGGGATGCCGCCCATGTTGTAGTGCACGGTGGGCAGGATCGGGATCGGCTCCCGCGTCACGTCCACACCGGCGAAGATCTTCGCGCTCTCCGAGATGCCGGGCAGGCGCTCGTGCAGGATCGCGGGATCGAGGTGGTCGAGGTGGAGGTAGGCGTGGTCCTTGTTCTTGCCGACGCCGCGGCCCTCGCGGATCTCCATGGTGATGGAGCGCGAGACCACGTCGCGGGAGGCAAGGTCCTTCGCCGAGGGGGCATAGCGCTCCATGAAGCGCTCGCCCTCGGAGTTCGTCAGGTAGCCGCCCTCGCCGCGGGCGCCCTCGGTGATGAGGCAGCCCGAGCCGTAGATGCCGGTGGGGTGGAACTGCACGAACTCCATGTCCTGCAGGGGCAGGCCGGCGCGCAGCACCATGCCGCCGCCGTCGCCGGTGCAGGTATGGGCCGAGGTGGCGGAGAAATAGGCGCGGCCATAGCCGCCGGTCGCCAGCACGGTGAGGTGGGCGCGGAAGCGGTGGATCGTGCCGTCGTCGAGCTTGATGGCGACGACGCCGCGGCAGCGGCCATCCTCGTCCATGATCAGGTCGATGGCGAAATATTCGACGAAGAATTCCGCCTGGTGCTTCAGCGCCGCGCCGTAGAGCGTGTGCAGCATGGCATGGCCGGTGCGGTCCGCCGCGGCGCAGGTGCGCTGGGCGGTGCCCTTGCCGAAATGGGTGGTCATGCCGCCGAACGGGCGCTGGTAGATCTTGCCGTCCTCGGTGCGGGAGAACGGCACGCCCCAGTGCTCGAGCTCGTACACCGCCGCCGGGGCGTTGCGCACGAGGTATTCGATGGCGTCCTGGTCGCCCAGCCAGTCTGACCCCTTCACGGTGTCGTACATGTGCCATTCCCACTTGTCCTCGCCCATGTTGGCAAGGGAGGCGGCGACGCCGCCCTGGGCGGCCACCGTGTGGGAGCGGGTGGGGAACACCTTGGTGATGCAGGCGGTGCGCAGGCCCGCCTCGGAGCAGCCCACCACGGCCCGCAGGCCCGCGCCGCCGGCGCCGACCACGAGCACGTCGTAGGTATGGTCCTCAATGGGGTAGGCGGCGCCGTTGATGCCGGGCGCTGCGGCCCCGTTCGATGCGGTATCGGCCATGTGTCAGCCTCCCAGGCTGATCTTGAGCACGGCGAAGGCGCCGGCCAGGGCAACGGCGATGGAGAAGAAGGTGTTGGCCACGATGAGCAGCACCTTGAGGCCTTCCGTGTGCACGTAGTCCTCGATCACCACCTGCATGCCGATGCGCATATGCGTGGTTACGGAAAGCAGCGTCAGCAGGATGATGACTGCGACGAAGGGGTTGCCGAGGGTCGCGCGGGTCGCGGCATAGCCCTGTCCGGCAAGCGAGATGACGATCGCGATGAAGGCGATCATCAGGATCAGGTTGGCAAGGCCGGTCACGCGCTGCTGGAAGAAGTGCTCGGTGCCGGACTTCGCGGCGCCGAGGCCGCGGACGCGGCCGAGGGGCGTGCGCATGGGGGCGTGGCCGTGGGAAGGGGTGCTGCTCATGACGCTCTCCTCACTTCACCACGAGGCCGATGATCCAGAGGATCACGGTCAGTCCCACCGAGCCGGCGAGGGTTGCCTTGGCGAGGAGGATGCGCTCCGTCGGGCCGAAGCCGTGGATGAAGTCCCAGATGAAGTGGCGGACGCCGCCCAGCGCGTGGTGCAGGAGGGCCCAGGTGAAGCCGAAGAGCACCAGGAGGCCGATGGGCGAGCCCGCGATCGCCCTGAAGGTCTCGAACGCGGACGGCGAGGTGGCGGCGGCGAGGAGCCACCAGACCAGGATGACCGTGCCGA
The DNA here is from genome assembly GCF_043194755.2 of Xanthobacter nonsaccharivorans. Taxonomy (NCBI): domain Bacteria; kingdom Pseudomonadati; phylum Pseudomonadota; class Alphaproteobacteria; order Hyphomicrobiales; family Xanthobacteraceae; genus Xanthobacter; species Xanthobacter nonsaccharivorans. The sequence goes on from NZ_CM195526.1 coordinate 5,385,582, forward strand.
AATACAGGCCCACGCCGGTGATGCGATGCACAATGGACATCACCATCGTGAATAGCGGGCGGTAGATCTGTAGGTGGGGCGAAAGGGGGCGATCAATGCGCTGAGGGCTGTCGGCCATGGGGCCTCCTCCAAAAAATCGACCGATCAGGTATCTCAATCGTTGTCTCTTCGCAACGATTCCAAAGCACCTTGCGCGGCTTTAAAGACCCTTACGGGTCCGGCGGCAATTGGATGAACGTTGCATGCCGGCGCGCGCTGCGCGCGGAATGCTGCAATGCCAACACCTGACGCCGCGACGGGCTGGCGCCGTGGCATAAAAAAACAGCGCCGGAAGGCCGGCGCTGTTTTCTCGAAGTTGGCGCTGCGCGCGATCAGAAGCGGTAGGTGATGCCGGTACCGAAGATCCAGGGATTGAGGTCCGCGCCGCCGGTGAGATAGGCGCCGCCCACCGTCTGCAGCGTGAACTCCGGCTGCAGGAAGATCTTCTTCACGTCGACGTTGAAGCCCCAGTGCTTGTCGATCATCCAATCGAAGCCGGCCTGCAGGGCGATGCCCCAGCTGTCGTGCACGTCGACGGAGGCGAAGGCCGGGTTGGTGGCTTCCTGGCTGAAGAACACGGTGTAGTTCACGCCGGCGCCGATATAGGGCTTGAAGGGCCCGAAGTCGGTGAAGTGGTACTGCAGGGTGAGCGTGGGGGGCAGCAGCCACACCTTGCCGACCTGGCCGAGACCGGCAATCGCGCCTTCGCCGTTGATGTCGTGGGGCGTGACACCAAGGATGAGTTCGGCCGCGATGTTCTTGGTGAAGTAGTAGGTGATGTCGAGTTCCGGCACCACGGAATTGGAATAGCTCAGGTCCGAGCCGAAGATGCCGTTCACGGAGCCGCCGTTCTCGGGCACCACATAGAGGGCACGCAGGCGGATCTGCCAGGGGCTCTGGGCCTCTTCCACCACCGGCGCCTTGTAGACGGGCGTCGACAGGTCGGCCGCAACAGCGCTGCCGGTGGAGAGGGCCGCCAGCCCCGCCGCAAGAATGAACCCAAGACCGAACTTCCGCATGCCCCGCTCCCACGCTTTATCGGGATAATTTATAGCCGAAGACTTCGCGCCGCTGTGCCGCCAAAAGTTTGATTCATGTCAAAATTGGGCCGGAAGGCGCCAAAGTGTGGCTATCATGCCACAGCTCTGCCGTCGCCTTGCCGCAATCCTTGCGCATGGCATGAGGGCGGCAGCGGACTGGGGCGCCCGGCGTCGTTTTCTTTTTCCGTGAAGGACTTCGCAGCGCATGCCGCGTCCAGCCGAAGTGCCGCCGCGTGGTCGGGCCGGCATTTTTACCACTTTCGTCCTGCGGCAATTGCGTCAGGCCGCGTGGCGTTCCCGCAGCGCGTGCAGGGCGGCGATTCTCGCCCTTGGTCTGGTTCTGCCGGCGCTCGCGGCGCAGGCAGATTCGCTCAAGGACATGAATCTGTCCGTGAACGGCGAGGCGCGGCGGTATCTGCTGATGACGCCGGACGGGGTGGCCGGCCCCGCGCCGGTGGTGATCGCCCTGCATGGCGCGGCCCAGACGCCGGAGAGTTTCCGCGCCTATTTCGGGCTCGACGAGGCGGCGGCCGCGCACGGCTTCGTCGCCGTCTATCCGGAGGGCGAGGGGCGGGTGTGGAACGATGGCCGGCCCGCCGCCATGCGCCTCAAGCTGGTGCTGCGGCCGGGCGACGACGTGGCGTTCCTGGTCGCGCTGGTCCGGCGGCTGGTGGCGGACGGCATCGCCGACCCGGCGCGCATCTACCTCACGGGAATTTCCAACGGCGGCTTCATGGTCCAGCGCATGGCCTGCGAGTTCGCCGACCTTTTCGCCGCCTATTCCGTCATCATGGCCACTGCCCCGGCCAACTACCGGGAAGAATGCCACCCGGCGCGGGCGGTGCCCATCCAGTTCATTCACGGCACCGCCGATTCCGTGATCTCCTACAACGGCTTCTGGACCCCGGTGGGGGCGACCCTCTCGGCTCCCGACAGCGCCCGCCTCTATGCCGTGCTCGACGGCTGCCCCCCGGCCACCCGCCGCGAGCTGCCCGATCTCGACACGTCCGACGGCACCACGGCGGTGCTGCGCCGCTGGGAGGGATGCCGCGACGGGGCGGCGGTGGAGCTCATCAGCATCGAGAACGGCGGCCACCAGTCGCCGGCGCGGGTGGATACCCGGCCTGATCTTGCCACGCCTTTCCTCGGCCTGCGCAGCCGCGACATCGATGCGGGCGAGGAGGTTTGGCGTTTCATGTCCGCCTATGGGGCGCCCGTCGTTCCGCCGCCCCGGGCCGCAGGCAAGCCCCTGCCGCCGTCCTCGCCGCTGCGCAGCGGGAAGACGGCGCCCAAGGAAGCCGCCAAGGAGGCGGCGAAGGATGCCGCAAAACCGGCGGCATCCGCCGATCAGCGGGGGATCAAGACCCAGTAGTCGAGGTCGAGGATGACGCTCGGGTCATACTCTTCACCGGTCTTGGCGGGGAAGTCGGCGGTGGGCTTGTCCTTGGTGGCGATGGTGCGCAGGCGCAGGGCGCCCACGTCCTCGCGGCCGGGCAATTCCTGGGCGTCCAGCACCTCGCTCCAGGCGTGCAGGGTCAGCCCGGCGAACAGGGGCGCCACATGCCGCCCGCCGTTGATGGCCGCCACGTGGAAGGCGTTGGCGAGGCCGTTGAAGGACAAAGCGCGGGCGATGGAGATGACGTGCCCGCCGTAGATGAGCCGGCGGCCGAAGCGGCCCTGGCCCTCGGTGAACTGGTTGAAATGCACCTTGGCCGTGTTCTGGTAGAGGCGGGTGGCGATCATGTGCTCCGCCTCCTCCACCGTCATGCCGTCCACATGGTCGATGCGCTCGCCCACCTCATAGTCGCCGAAGCGGGCGGTGGAGCCGGAGAGGTCGTCGCGCCAGCCCTCGGTGTCCAGCACCGGTACGGCGTTGCCGAGGCTGTCCGGGGCAAGGGCCGCGGGCAGCTTGGGCACCACGGGCTCCGGCGCGGGGCGGGAGGTGTCGGCCTTGCGCACCATCACCCAGCGCACGTAGTCGAGCACCTCGACGCCGTCCTGGTTGAAGCCGGTGGAGCGCACGTAGACCACGCCGCTCTGGCCGTTGGAATTCTCCCTGAGGCCGATGACCTCCGACACCGCGGAGAGCGTGTCGCCGGGATAGACCGGGGCGAGGAAGCGGCCGCCCGCATAGCCGAGGTTCGCCACGGCGTTCAGCGAGATGTCCGGCACCGTCTTGCCGAACACCACGTGGAAGACCAGCAGGTCGTCCACCGGGGCGCGGGGATAGCCGATGGCTTCAGCGAAGCTGTCCGCCGACTGCACCGCGAAGCGCGTGCCGTAGAGGGCGCTGTAGAGGCTCACGTCCCCCACGGTGACGGTGCGGGGCGTGGCATGGCGGATCACCTGGCCGACGGTGAAGTCCTCGAAGAAATTGCCCCGGTTGGTCTTGCTCATAGGTCTCCCCCAGCTTCGTGGGGCGCATGTTGCAGATGCCTTGCGTGCGGCGCAACAGGCACCCCGCCGCCGGCGCCGGCTTTGCGATCAGCAATGAGTCGAACGCGCGCGGCACGATGCTCTTGACGCGCGCGGCGCAATGGTTCTCAAGAAGCGAGGGCGGTGCGCGGGGACCGCCGAACGGGGGAGGGGCCGGGTGTCGGGATCGGCGAGCCAGAAATTGTCGTTCCAGGCCATGATCTTCACGGCCGGCCTGTTTCCCTTCTACATCCTGGCGGCAACCCTCACCAATTCGGCGGCGATCCTCACCGATCTGCTCGCCACCTCCTTCGATCTCACGGCGCTGACCGCCTGCTGGCTGGTGCTGCGCCTCGCCCACAATGCCAATTCCGGCAGATATGCCTATGGCCTCGGCAAGCTGGAAAACCTCGCCGAGCTGATGATCGCCCTGCTGCAGACGGTGCTGGTCTTCATCGCCGGCTCGAACGCCATCAGGCGCATCATCCACCCCGAAGGGGTGAGCGGGGCGGAGCTGGGCCTGTTCGTGGCGGCGGGCGCGGTGATCGGCAACGTGATCCTGAACCGCAAGGCCACCCGGCTGGCCCACGAGACCCGCTCGCCGGTGCTGACGGCGCAGGCGCGCGTGCATCTCGTCTCGGCCATCGCTTCCGGCTCGGTCTTCACCGTGACCGCGGTGACCTCGGTCTTCCACGACGTCTACTGGATCTTCTACCTCGACCCGATGGCCTCGTTCGTCGTGATCGGGTTCATGATCTACAACATCTTCGCCATGCTCTCGAATTCGGTCGCCTCGCTGCTGGACCAGGCGATCGACGAGGCGGGGCAGCTGCGCATCCTGAAGGTGCTCACCACGCACTTCGACGATTTCGACGAACTCGGCGACATCCGCACCCGCCAGTTCGGCGGCAAGATGTTCGTGGAGCTGCACCTCGGCTTCGAGGGCGACTGGACCGTGGCGAAGACCCGCGGCGTGGTCGCCACCCTGACCGAATCGGTGAAGCGCGAGTTCCGCGCCGCGGGCGACGACGTGGACGTGGCCGTGGTGCTGCTCCCGGCCCATCTGCCCACCACCGAGGCGGCCCCCGCCCACGGCTAAGCCGGCCGGCGCCGCCCCTCGGGCGGGGCGGCAGGCTTCGCGGCCCAGGTGGAGGGTCCTCGCGCGGGGTCCTGCGTTTCAGGAAAGGGGCTGCCTTGTCCGGTCGGCTAAGGCCTGCGCCGACCGGTCGGCCCGCGCCCCAGTGCTGCTCAGTGCTCGGACAGCACCACGTCGTCGGACCATTCCCCTTCCACCTCCTTCACGATCGCCTGGCCGCAGATGACCCGGCCCTGGACCGTATCGAACGTGAGGGTGGGCGCGCCGTGCAGCTGCCAGCCCTTGTTGAGGGCGGCGGAGACGCGCTTGCAGAAGGCCGCGTCGTCGGGGCCGGTGAGGTAGCGGTAGAGCTTCATCGCGATGGTCCTGGATGTGCTTCGAGGTGTCGGAGGGCGGCCGCCCATTCGAGGGATCGAGGGGAGACCGGATTGGCGGCCCATACGGAATCGCATGGGTGGCTTGGGATGGGCCGCTCCGGCTCTAGAGGCGGGCCCCGGCGCGGCGGGCGGCTTCCTCGCGTTTCAGCTGGAAGGCGGCGGTCTTCGCCCGCACCTCTGCGACGAGGCGCGGGTCTTCCCGGTCGCGTGGCGGGAAGGCGGGGGCCGGCTGGTACTCGATGGCGAGACCGATCCGCCGCGCCTCCTCCTCGCCCGCCACCTCGGCGGCGACGGCGAGGGCGAGGTCGATGCCCGAGGACACGCCCGCCCCGGTGAAGCGGTTGCGGTCCACCACCACCCGCTCCTCCACCGGTACCGCGCCGAGCAGGGACAGCTGCGGCAGGGAGAGCCAGTGGCAGGTGGCGCGATAGCCGGCGAGCAGGCCCGCCGCGCCGAGAACCAGCGAGCCGGTGCACACCGAGGTGACATACCGCGCCCGCGCGCCCTGGCCGCGCAGGAAGTCGAGGGTGGCCGCGTCGTCCATCAGCTCCAGCTGGCCGGGGCCGCCGGGCACGAACAGCAATTCGCAGCCGGCGATATCGCCGAAGGCGGCGGTGGGCATGATGGCAAGACCGGCCACGTCCACCACCGGCTTGCGGGCGCTCTTCCAGACGACCTCGATGCGCGCGCCGGGCAGGCGCGCGAACACCTCGAACGGGCCGGTGAGGTCCAGCTGCGTCATGCCGGGATAGGCGAGCATGACAATGCGGAAGGGCTCGCTCACCGGGTCAGCCGCGGGCGGCGATGGCATCGGCCAGCGCCACGGTGCGCTTGGCCATCTCGGCATGCAGCAGCTCCACCATGCGGCCGTCGAGGGTGATGACGCCCTTGCCGGCATTCTCCGGCAGGGCGAAGGCGGCGATGATGGCGCGGGCGCGAGCGACCTCCGCCTCGGGCGGGCTGAAGGCGGTGTTGCAGGGCTCGATCTGGCTGGGGTGGATCAGCGTCTTGCCGTCCATGCCGAACTCGACGCCCTGGGCGCATTCCGCCTTGAAGCCATCGAGGTCCTGGAACTGGTTCCACACCCCGTCGAGCACGTCGACGCCATAGACGCGGGCGGCGGCCACCACCAGGCTCAGCCAGCCCACCATGGGCGCGCGCCCCGGCACCAAAGCGGCGCGGGTTTCCTTGGCGAGATCGTTGGTGCCGAGCACGAAGACGGACAGCCGCGTCACCGGGTCCTGCGCCGCGCCGGCGATGGCCTTGATGTCGAGGATGGCCAGCGGGGTCTCGATCATGGCCCAGACCCGGGTGGTCTGCGGCACCCTGAGGGCCTCGAGGCGACGGCCCACGGTGGTCAGCTGCTCGACGCTCTGCACCTTGGGCACGAGAATGGCGTCAGGCCCGGCGCTGGCTGCCGCCTCCAGGTCGTCCGAGCCCCACGGCGTGTCGAGCCCGTTGATGCGGATGACCACCTCGCGCGGGCCGAAGCCGCCGGCCTTCACCGTCTCCACGATGCGGGCGCGCGCCTCCACCTTGGCGTCCGGCGCCACGGCGTCCTCCAGGTCGAGGATGACGCCGTCCGCCGGCAGGGTGCGCGCCTTTTCGAGGGCGCGGGCATTGGAGCCCGGCATGTAGAGGACGCTGCGGCGCGGACGGATGGTCATGGCGGCTCCCTTCGGCAGATGACGCGCGATGCAGTGCGGCGGGGCCGCACCCACGTGTTCTTCCGAATCGGTAAAGCGCCGGTTCCGCTTTGAAAAGGGGCTCGCTGCGGTGCGATGGCCCCACGCGCCCTTTCTTTCGTCGCGGGGGGCTACGGCGCCGGGGCGGTTGCGGGCAGGGCATCCGGCGGCGGCCAGGAGAAGTCGTCGGTGCGGCCCCGGACGGGATTGGGCGCCACACCCTCCTTCAGCACGCGCGCGGCCGCCTTGGCGCTGGCTGTGGCCGGTACCGGGGCTTCCGCGGCCTTGGCGGGGGCGGGCGGGCCGGCGAGCGCAGCGGGCCGGTTGCCGGCGCCGGGCGTGTCCGGCAGCACGGGCGGGGGAGCCTTGCCGGGCTCCTCCAGCATGCGGTTGATGTCCTTCTGCACGAAGAAGGCGAGCTTGCGTCCACCGGCGCGGGTGAAGCGCACGCCGTCGTTGAAGCGCAGGCGCCGACGCTGGCCATCCACGGCCGGGCCGTTGGCCATGTACTTGCCTTCCTCGTCCACGAAGCCGTCCCACACATTGGCGAAGGGCAGGCCGGCGCGGGCGGCGCGGGCCTTCAGCACCTCGTTCAGGCGGTTGTACTCGTCGGAAAGGCTGGAGCTGGCCACCGGCGCGAGGCCCACCACGATCACCCGGCCGGCCTTTTCCCGGAGGAAGGCGAGCACGTCGTCCACGCGCTTGCTGTAGAGCTCCATCCAGCGCTCGGTAAGGGGCTGGGCGAAGGCCTCTCCATCCTTGATGGGCTGGAGGTCGTCTGATCCCAGCGCCACCACGGTCACGGTGGGACGCCCGGCGGCGATGGCCTCGGGGGCGCGCACGATCCAATCCACGGGGGCGGGCAGGTAGCCGCTGTCCTCTACCGTGTTCTCGATCACGGCGATGCGGGCCCGGTCCGGCACATAGGCATCGGCGAGGCCCTGGGCGAGCTGGCCGGCGAGCTTGTCGCCGATGACCAGCACGAACTGGGTCTGCGGCTGGCGCTTGCCCTGGATCGCCGCGTCGGCCGAGGGATAGACCACGCCCTCGGGTTCCGGTGGCGGGGCGCGCTTCACAGGGGCCTGGGGCTGGGGCAGGGGATCCTGCTGGGGCTGGAATGGCCACCAGCCCGTGTTGTGGCCCGGCTTCTGCTGGCGCGGCGGGGCCCGCGGCACATCCGCCGGCGGGCGAAAGATGGAGAAGAAATCCGCCTGCGCGGACGCCGGCCGACCCGCGTCCGCGGCGACCGACAGGGCCATGGCGGCGAGGGCCAGCAGCAACAGGCCGAAGGTGCCGGGCATGAAGGCGCCGACGTTGCCGGAAGACGGACGGTTTCCACCCGGCGTGGCCCGGCGCGCGAAAATGCGCCGCCCGGCGATGCGGGCGGCGGCGAACTCGGCTGCATGCTTCGCCTTGCGCCACATGTGTAAGCAATGGACCAGCGCGGCGGCGGTTTCAAGGCTGGTGGGACGGGATGCGCGGCTGCCGTCGGAGACCGGGCGGCGGGGAGGTGTCGCGCTGTCCTAATCGTGCGGGCTGTGCGTTGCCGCCTGGAGGAGGGTGAAGTGAGGGGAGGCAAGGGGGATGGTGCCGTCCGGGCGGCGCGAACGAGCAAGGTTCAGGCGGGAGCGTTTCGTGCCCGCGCCACGGTGAGGGCGTGGCCGCAGGGGGCCCCGCTGCGCTGCGGGGCTTGGCGGGAAGCAGCGCCGTTGGAGGTGCGAACTGGGCCGGGCCCTCGGTCCTCGCGGCCGGCGGAGGGCTGCGGTCGCGCCTTGCATCCGGGGAGTGCCGGAAAGCACGAAGGCCGCCCGGGGGCGGCCTTCGCGAATCGGTGCCAGATGGTGGCGGACGCTCAGTTGAGCTTCGTCTTGACGTCGGAAATGGCGCTGGTGAGGAGCCGGTCCGCCACGTCGCCCCGGGCGGCGCTGCCCAGCAGGGTCTCCGCGGCCCGGGCCGCGGCGTCGGCGGCGATGGCCTTCACGTCCGCGACAGCCTGATGCTCGGCCTGGGCGATCTTGTCCTCTGCCATCTTGGTGCGGCGGGCGACGAAATCTTCCAGCTTGGCCTTGGCCTCGGTGGCGAGGCGCTCCGCCTCGGCCTTGGCGGCGGTGACGATGGATTCGGCCTCGGCCTCCGCCTCGCGCTGCTTGCGCTTGAACTCGGCGACGAGCTTCTGCGCCTCTTCCTTCAGCCGGCGGGCTTCCTCCAGCTCGGCGGCGATGCGCTGGCCACGGGAATCGAGGGCGGAGGCGATGGCGCGGTGGGCGCCCGCATAGGCGAGAATGCCGACGAAGACCAGGAAGGCGATGGCAACCCAGAGCTCGGCCAGACTCATCTCGTTCATATCAGGTCCTCAGATCTCGGGAGCCCCGTCGCGCCTGAAGCTCCTGCGAGCCTCGCGCGCCAGCCCCTGTGCGGCCGCTCAAGCCTTGGTTCCGATGGCGCGCCGGGCAGGCGGCGCGACGTCCCGGTTCTTCGACCTCGAATTTCGCGTCCGGATCACCTGGGCCGTTCGGCCCCGGAACGCCGGACCTCCGCAGCCGTTCAGGCCGCGTCCTTCTTGGCCAGCGCCCCTTCCACGGCCTGCTCCACGTCCGCCGGGGCGGGGGAGGTGCCGACGAGGGTGGAGACGATGGCGTGGGTGGCGTCCACCGCGATGCCCCGCACGTGGGTGAGGGCCTCGGTCTTGGTGGATGCGATGCGCTGTTCGGCCGTCGCCAGCTTGGTGGCGAGATCGGCTTCAAGCGACTTGCGATTTGCGTCGGAATCGGCGGCGAGCCGGTTCCGGGTGTCGGCGGCGATGGTGTTGGCCTTCGCGCGCGCCTCGTTGAGGGCCTTTTCATAGGAGGCCTGGGCGGCCTCGCTCTCGGCCTTGTGCTTCGCCGCCTCCTCGAGGTCGTCGGCGATGCGGTCGTGACGCTCTTCCAGGATGCGGCCGATGCGCGGCAGCGCCACGCGGCCCATCAGGATGTAGAGCAGCCCGAAGCTCAGCACGAGCCAGAGCAGCTGGGAGGCGAAGGTGGTGCTGTCGAAGGGCGGGAAGTGGCTCTTGGAGCCGTGCCCGGCTTCCGCTTTCCCGCCGGCGGGCTCGTGCGTGCCCTGACCGTGAGGGGCCTGCCCGTGGTCAGCCTGGGCTGCCTGCGCAACCACGGCCGCCTTCGCGGCAGGATCGCTCGCCGCCGAGAGGGGAGCGCCCCAGAGGAACGCACCCGTCATCGCCAGCGCGACAGTCATTTTCCACGACTTCATCATGGCTTGCCCGCCTTCGCACCTGAACTTTGGCTCACAGCCACCCGGGCGATGCCGCCCGGGGACCTCGTTGCTTGCGGCGATCAGGCCACGAACAGGAGGACGAGGGCGACGACGAGCGAGAAGATGCCGAGACCTTCCGCGAGGGCCGCGCCGATGAACGCGCGGGCGAACTGGCCATCGGCCGCCGACGGGTTGCGCAGGGCGCCCGACAGGAAGTTGCCGAAGATGTTACCGACGCCGACGCCGGCGAGACCCATACCAAGGCAGGCGAGACCGGCACCAATGAACTTACCAGCTGCGGGATCCATGGGACTGCTCCTTGAGAACACGTTGTGATTGGTCGGACCTTGCGATGCGCCGCCCTGGCCTCAGTGGCCGGGGTGGATCGCGTCGTTGAGGTAGATGGAGGTGAGCACCGCGAAGACGTAGGCCTGCAGCACCGCCACCAGAAGCTCGAGCGCCGTGAGCGCCACGATCATGAGGAAGGGCAGGGTGGCGCCGAACCAGCCGACGACGCCGGCCGAGGCAAGGCCCACCACGAAGAAGGCGAACACCTTGAGGGCGATGTGGCCCGCCAGCATGTTGGCGAACAGACGCAGCGACAGGCTGATGGGGCGCGAGAGGAAGGACACCACCTCGATGACCACCAGGAACGGCAGCAGGAAGCCCGGCACACCCGACGGCACGAACAGGTGCAGGAAGTGGGTGCCGTGCCGGACGAAGCCGTAGACGATGACCGTGCCGATCACCAGCAGCGCGAGGGCGGCGGTGACGATGAGGTGCGCCGTGACGGTGAAGGTGTAGGGGATGAGGCCCACCACGTTCGCCACCAGGACGAACATGAACAGCGAGAACACCAGCGGGAAGAACACCATGCCTTCGCTGCCGGCGCTGTCGCGCACCATCTTGGCGATGAACTCGTAGCTCATCTCCGCCGCCGACTGCGCCCGGCCCGGCACCAGGGTGCGGCCGCGGGTGGCATAGGTGAGGAAGAAGAAGATGACCGCCACGATGGCGAACATGAAGACGGCGGCGTTCGTGAACGAGAACTGGACGTTGCTGAAGTTCAGCAGGTCCACGTACCGCTTGATCTCGAACTGGTGGATCGGATCGACAGTCATCCGAACGCGCCCCCTGCGAATGCGGCCGCGACCGCAAAATGAATGAACGGCCTGCGCCGCGCAAATCCCTGGTCGATGCCGCCTGCGCCGCACCGGCCGCGAAAAGAAACCGCGGCTTCCGCCCTTGCGGGCCTCCACCGCCGCCACCTCTGCCGAACCCCGCCGCGCCCGCGTCCTCCATGAGGAGGGGCGCCCGTCAGGACCCCGTCTTGCCGCGGCTCCCGCCTTCGCCGGAGGCCCGCAGCATGTTCACCACGCCGGCGCCGAAGCCCACCAGCGTAAAAACGATCATCCCCCACGGGGCGATCGAAAAGAGCCTGTCGAGGCCGTAGCCGATGAGCGAGCCCACCAGAACGCCCGACACGAATTCCGCACCCAGCCGGAAGGCCAGCGCCACACCCGAGGGAGACGAGGTATCCCGCGGCTTTTCGGCGGGGGCCTCGGCCTTCGAACGCACCTGACCCAACGACGCGTGGAGCCGCTCGAGCCTTGCGGAGAGTTCGGCTTCGCTGGGCCGGGAGCCTTCCACCCCGTCCGGTCCTCGGTTCCCCCCGCGGGAGGCTTCTTCAGGTCCGGACATGGCGCAAACTCCGGCTCCGGTGAAGGACGAGAGCCCTCCCCCTCGAAACCGCGGCGCACCATAGTTGCGTCAAAATTGAGTGTCAAGGCGCGGGCCGTACCCATTAAGCTATTGAAAATATTTATCAAAAATGTGGCTGCGACATCGTGCTTCGGGCGCTGGGCGCCGCAATCGATGCCGGCGCGTCATGCGGTGTCGTCAAAGGCGTCGGCACTGGTGCCGGGATGCCGTGGCCTGGCTCACACCGCCTCGCGCAGGCGCTCGGCCCGTTCGAGGTCCACGGAAACGAGTCGCGAGATGCCGCGCTCGGCCATGGTGACGCCGAACAGGCGGTTCTGGTGCGCCATGGTGATGGGGTTATGGGTGATGGTGAGGAAGCGCGTGTCGGTGAGGCGCGTCATCTCCTCCAGCAGGGTGCAGAAGCGCTCCACGTTGGCGTCGTCCAGGGGCGCGTCCACCTCGTCCAGCACGCAGATGGGCGCCGGATTGGTGAGGAACACCGCGAAGATGAGCGCCATGGCGGTGAGCGCCTGCTCGCCGCCGGAAAGCAGCATCAGGGTTTGCGGCTTCTTGCCCGGGGGCTTGGCGATGATGTCGAGGCCGGCTTCCAGCGGGTCGTCGGCGTCGGTGAGTACCAGCTGGGCCTCGCCGCCGCCGAACAGGGTGTCGAAGAGCTTGCGGAAATGCCCGTCCACCACGGCGAAGGAGGCCTGGAGCCGTTCGCGCGCCTCGCGGTTGAGGCTCTGGATGGCGCCGCGCAGGCGCTTGATGGCCTCCACCAGGTCGTCGCGCTCCGATACCAGCTTGGTGTGCTGGCCCTCGGCCTCTTCCAGCTCCACGTCGGCGCGCAGGTTCACGGCCCCGAGCCGCTCGCGGTCGCGCTTGGCCCGCTCCAGAGCCGCTTCGATGGCGGCCACGTCGGGGGGCGGAGCGTCGGCGGACAGGCCGGCCTGCTCGCGGGCGAGGTCCGGCGGGCCGTCGAGCACGTCGGCCATCTCGCGCAGCAGGTCGTCGCGACGCTGGGTGGCAGCCTCCAGCCGGGCATCCGCGCGGGCCACCTCGGCACGTGAGCCGGACATGGCCTCCAGCGCCTCGCGGGCGGCGCGGTCGGCGGCGGCGAGGGCCACCTCGCCCTCGGCCAGCCGGTCGGCGGCGGCGCGACGGGTGGCCTCGGCCTCTTCCAGCGCGTTCATCAGCGCGCGGCGGCGGCGGATGAATTCGGACGGCGCCTCCTCGATCTGCTCCAGCTCGCCCTTGGCCTCCGCCTCGCGGGCCGCCACGGCGGCGAGGCGCTCGCCGGTGCCGCTGGCGCGGGAGCGCCACGAGCGCTCCTCCGCGGCCACCGCTTCCAGGCGGCGCAGGCGCTGGGTGGCGTCGCGCCGCAGCGAATCGAGCCGGGCGCGAGCCTCGGCCAGGGCGGCGCGGCGCTCGGCGGTCTCGGCGCGGGCTCGGGCGAGCCCGGCTTCCAGGATCTGCGGGGTGTCGAGGGCGGCGAGCTGGGCCTGCGCCTCCTCCATGCCCGCCTCGCCTTCCTCGCGCACGGCGGCGAGGCGGGTGCGCGCCTCGGCCAGGGCCGAGAGGCGGGCGAGATGCTGGGCGGCGCGGCGCTCCGCAGCCTCGAGTTGCATGCGGCTCGCCTCGGCGGCGCGCTGGGCGGCCCGGCGAGCCTCGCGGGCGGCGGTCTCGCCCTCGGCGGCCTGCCGCAGGTCGCTCTCCCGGTCGGCGAGGGCGGCGCGGAGCTCTTCCAGATGCGCCTCGGCCACGGCGGTTTCCGCCTCGATGTCGGCGAGGCGATTGCGCTCGGCGAGGCGGCGCGCGGCGGCGGTCGGCGCATCGGCGGCGGCGATCACGCCGTCCCAGCGCCAGAGGTCGCCCTGCGGGGAAACGAGGCGCTGGCCGGCCTTCAGCCGCCGCGCCAGCTCCGTCCCCCGCTCCCGCGCCACGATGCCCACCTGGGCGAGGCGGCGGGCAAGGGCCGGCGCCTCTGAAACGAAACGGGACAGGGGCTCGGCGCCCTCCGGCAGGGACGGATCGGAGGCATCGGCCGGCGCGCCGGCCCAGCGGGCGGGGGCGGCCTGGTCCACCGGCAGGTCGAGGTCGTCGCCCAGCGCGGCCCCCAGCGCCGTCTCGTAGCCCTTGGCGACGGAGACGAGGTCGGCCACCGGCGGGAAGCGCTTGTCGGAGGATTGCAGCAGCTTGGCGAGGGTGCGGGCCTCCGTGTCGAGCCGGCCGAAGCGCGCCTGCGCCTCGGAATAGGCGGGGCGCAGCTCCTCCATGGCGCGGCGGGCGGCGGCATGGGCGGCCTCCGCCTCCAGCGTCGCTTCCTCGGCCTCGGCGAGGGCGTCGCGCGCGGCCTCGGCCTCCATGCGGATGCCTTCGAGGGCGTCGGTGCCCGCCTGCTGCCTCAGCCGGCCTTCCTCGGCCTCCACCGAGGCGCGTTCGGCGGCGTTGCGCACCAGCCGGTCGCGGATCTCGCGCACCGCCTGCTCCAGGCTGGCGCGGCGGGCGCCGAGGTCGGCGAAATGGGCGGTCTTCTCCTCCAGCGCGCGCTCGGCGTCTTCCAGATGCGCGGCGGCCTCCTCCAGCCGGTCGGCGGCGATGGCCTCCGCCTCGGCGGCCTCCTCCTGCTCGGCGGCCAGTGTCTCCGTCTCGGCGGCGAGGCGCTCCAGCACGCTCTCGGCGTCGGCGGAAAGGGCCTCCTCGCGCTGGGTGTCCTGCGCCAGCTGGTGCAGCCGGCGCTCCAGTTCCTCCTTGCGGGCGGCGAGGCGGGCTTCCTCGGCATCGAGCTCGGAGCGGGCGTGGGTGAGGCGCTGGAGGGCGGCGGCGGATTCCGCCTCCGCCTGCCGCAGGGGCGGCAGGGCATGGGCGGCGAGGGCCTGGAGGCGCGCGGCCTCCGCCTGCAGGCGGGTGTGCTCGGCGCCGTCGCGGCGGCTGGCCTCCACCGCCTTCTCGGCCTCGGCGAGAGCCTGCGTCACCTCGCCCCAGCGCAGCCAGAGCAGGGTCGCCTT